>CAWIQU010000001.1:0-337220 GCA_963838345.1 uncultured Acidobacteriaceae bacterium
GCACTCATTGCAAACAACGCGCCCAAAAAGGAACGCCGCCCTGAGGGTTCGACCTTTAAGTCCATCATCAGTTTGGGGTGTCAGTTCCATCACCTACTCCTTAGCTCTGTGAAATTTGCGTTGACGTAATCCAGCGAGCACGGCTTCTTGTCCGTCACATCCTTCATTTCGGCAATGTGTGAATGAACGCCAAGACGTCATCGATTTGCGCGTCACTGAGTTTGCTAGCAAAAGCAGGCATCTTGTTTTTCCCTTTCTTAATGACGGTGATCAGATCGGCGTCCGACTCCTTCAAAACGTCGGGCGAATTGAATGGGCGCGCTTTCATGGTTTTGCCGGCGGGTGTGTCGCCAAGACCGGTGACACCATGACACATCTGGCATTTGGCCTTGTATGTATCAGCTCCAGTTTGAGCGAGACTCGTGAGACTCGGAAAGAATGCGATTAAGCCAATTGCGGCGGCGTGAGTAATGTACTTCATCATGGGTGCTGCTCCTCTGGTGGTTGTGGTTGACGGGATGATCACCGCCTGTGGACTTTGAGAAAGCATAGCGAATCGCGAGAGTGAAGATATTCCCGTGGAAACTGCGAGGAAGAGTAGGTCCGATCGGCGTTCCTTCGCCGTAGCCGTAGTAGTTGTAGTCTCCCTTCCAAGTCCAGTTCGGAGTGAAATCGTAAGCGAGTCTGCCATTGGGGTTTCATATTGCGACTGCAGAGACCCCGGCACTTGACGAATGTTGATGGGCGGGGCTTGGCCGTTGACCGCAGACACACGATGGCCCGGCCGCTGCGTGAAGCTTCTTCATGGGAGACAACAGGAACCGGATAGAACCATACTGTGTCGGTTGGTTATAGAATCCGTTGCTTTGCCAAGGCAGGCTTGCTTGCTGGCACACCGCGGGACTCGTTTGCGCACCTGCGACGGGCGCCGAAGAGGCGTAACACTCGTCCGTCCGCAATACGACGCTGTCGTACGCATAGTTCAGGTCGATGCCCCACTTTTCGCTGGGGTTGATGACCGTCGCGAAGGAAAAGTCCTGGTTGTGTGCGAAGTGGTTGACGGTCTGGACATTGTCGCTGCTTTCCAGAATGTTGATGGTTCCGGCGAAGCTGAGCCAAGGATGAGGATTGTATGAAGTTCGCATCCGGTAGTGCTGCAGCTTGCGCGGGCTGATGCGGGTAAAGGCATTGTCGGCAGACAGGGCTTCGGCGTTGAAATTGACGCGCCATAGTGCCGTGGGCCTGAGGACGAGGCCGAAGAGCGCCGAGTCCGCGTGGATGGGGATAAAGTCGCCGCCGGCATCAGTGATGATGCGGCTGCTATAGCGGTAACCCACCGAGAGTGGCGCACGCGGGGCGAGGTCCCAGATGGCGATAAAAGTGTTGACCTTGGTCTTCTGGTTGAGGGCTTGGTAATCGGATGTTGTGGTTGTTGTTGCCGCGCCTGGCGGATTTAACATTGAGGTTCCGGCGTAGTTTATCTGGGTAAATACGTTGGTCGCGGGTTGACGAAAATACCAGAAGTCAAAGGTGTCGGAGACGCCGATGGTGGGAGTAATCTGCCAAGTGATACCGTAGTCGGCGTTGACGTTGATGCGACGTGCGCTGGCAGATCCGGTCTCCAGCTCCACCCGATTTCCAGGGCGGGAGTCCAGGCCATTGAAGTTCTCGTAGAAGTTGTTGAGATGGCTTGTCGTGCCCATGTACATGACGCGTCCGTTCATGGCGACGTGCCGGATGAATCCGCTCTGAAAGCGCAACTGCTCGCTGGGAGACAGGGTGCGCGTGGGCGCAGAGCGGATGTAAGAGAGAAAACCGTTGCAAGTTGGGTTGACGGTTCCATCCGGATTGAATGGCTTAGCGCACGGGGTAGCCCAGACGGACGAGATATCAATTCCGAGGCTGACCGGTGCGCCGTTGGAGAGATTGTAGGTAGCTCCAGCAAGATCCCAGGTGGTGTTGCCCTTGTATTGCGTGATGAACTCGTCGTAGCTGACGCTGGTCCGTGCCAGCGGTTTCCCAGTCGACCCCGGCATTCCAGACATACGTAGAGATGCGCACGTTTTGAATGAGCAGACCCTCGGCGCCGACGTGTATCGTACTACCGGACGGCCCTTGGTTGATGTTCTGGAAGTAGCCAAAATGCGGGCTGATCACCGAGAGTGGCGCCAGCGTGAGGTTTACGTCCGTCATGCGGCGCAGGGTGTTATAGAGGTGGGGCGAGTCGAGTATAGGGACGAAGGGCGTAGACGAAGGTGGAATCAGCGGATTGGCAAGCAGGTTGTAATCAAAATACTGTCGGTCGCGGCGGAAGTTTCCCTGGAAGTTGTAGATTCGACCCTTGGAAACATTCATAAAAGTGCCGTCAATGGGATCTCCGCCGTAGCCGAAGCTGTTTGACGAGAGATGATCGAACAGAAGCGCATGGCCTGGATTCACGGCCACCATCTGGAAGGAACTATCGAGGAGGCGCGGCCCGGATTGGATGTTAACCAGCGTGTCGTACATCGCGCCACTGCCTGACTGAGTCACGATGTGTTCGCCGAAATCGACTGACTGATGGATAACGTATCCGAAGCGAATGTTGTCCCCGGGCGCGGGTGGTGGCGCGGTATCCTGTGCAGCGGCTGGAGGACGCACTGGTGGCGTAGTGTCCTGTGCAATGGCCGGAGGACCGGCAACAATACCCGCGGTGAACTCGATGGCTGAAATCACCAGGGAGGTGCCCCGGAGATTCAGCAGGAGCGATATCGAAGAAATTACGCTCATCATGCGTGGCCATTCCTTACTTGAAGAAAACACTACTGGCGTTTGAGCCGTGAATCTGCACATGGCAGATAGTGCAGCCCTGGTACTGGTTCGCCTGGTTATGAAACGAGGGTGTGCCAGGCGCAGTGAAATTCATTGACGGTGAGTGGCACTGTAGGCAGAGGCTGTTCACATTACTGCGTATGAGTAAGCGGGAATTCGCCGATCCATGCGGAAAGTGGCACGAGGTGCAGCCCTCTGTTTTGATGGGCGGGTGCTCGTAAACAAATGGTCCGAGGGTCTCGACGTGGCACTTAGTGCAAATGGCATCCTGGGTCGCACTGGTCCGAAGGAGGTCCGGCTGGAAGGTGCCGTGCGGGTCGTGGCAATCAGTGCACTTCAGTAACCCTTCGTTGACCTTGTGGTGGAATGGCTGCATAAAAGCGGCCTTCGCATCCGTATGGCACTGATAGCAGAGTGTCGGCTCCTTCGCTTTAAGCATCTTCGTCTGAGGTTCAAACTTGTGGGAGCTGTGACAGCTCGTGCAACTGATGAGAGCCTGGCCGTGGGCGGTCCGCTCGAAGTTGGGGTGTTCACCAACATGGCAAGCCAGGCACTTCTTCTCCACCTCTTTCGGCGTTGCCTTCGTGAATTGAAAGATATCGCTCGCGACCCCGCCGCTCTCAACATGGGCCTTACCGGGTCCGTGGCAGCCTTCGCATGTCACGCCTTTTCCGCCGTGTTCGAGGGCCAGTTTGGCATGCGGATTGTTGTCGAAGCCCTTCACCTCGGGCTCATGGCACAGGGCGCAGGCTTCGGCTCCGACGTAGTCTGCCGGATTCACTGCCGTTTTTCGAGAAGACATTGCAGCCTGCGGCTGTGGCGCGCCAGCTGCCTGCGCGAACGCGGTTCCGCTGAACCCGCTCAGCCATACTAGAATCGCCAGCGTATAGAGCCGATGCCGCATGTGCAATTTACCTCAAGAGGTAAGCGACAGTACCTACTTGCAAATGTTTCTCTGACCTGCTTTTCTTCTCGACCGCCGAAAAGAGAATACGTCGCAAGGTAGATCATCTACTGTGACGCGCATCACAAGACTGGGTAAGATGTGGATGATAGTCTGCGGAGGAATAACCCATCCAGATCAAGCATGTTGGAGGTAGCATCGCAGTGGCCGACTCTCAACAAGGCGCTTGCCGAAATCATAGGACGGAGTAGATGGGGAAACTGTGCAATAGCGCACACAAATGCTCGACCGATCAAAAATCTAGACGTTCTTGTCGTGTAGCGTCAGGAAGGCCCTGAGCAGAACGCGCGGATTGTACTGGCCCTTGTACACAGGCGGCGGAATGCGGTCTAGTCCAAGCAAGGAGTACACCGCGGTTTGTGCGGAGCGGATTGAATATTCCACTGTGAACACCACGTCATCTGGGAGTTCGCAGAACTGTCCAATGTAAGCGAGGTTCTTCGACCGCTTTGGCACTACCTGGGGGCGATCGCCTTTGTTCCTGGGCAGAAATTGGCTGGTTATAAAGGGCATCATGCACGGGATGCAGATGCAACGTTCAAGGACTTTGCTCGCATCGGCTTCGATGTGAAGGTGGCCCATGATTTCGGTCATAATCTCTCGACCAGTGCACGCCGACATAGGCTTCTTCACGAAGTCGCCCGGTTTGTCGACGAAAAGTCCATAGCCCCATAAGACGTTCACATCCTCGGGTTGTCCGATGAAATGGGGCTGGTAAGGCAATACGATTGACGCTAACCAACTGGACTCGGGGAAGGTAAGCAGGCCCCCCTCTCCTGGGGCATTTCCTGTGAGATCCCTGATTCGGTTGAAGAAGGTGGGGTTGTAGAGAGTTGTGGTGAAAGAGACCCACTTCGATTCTTCTATGTGATCGGCGAAGTTAGCTGGATGGCCGCAGTCAGGCTCTTGGGCCGCGATCTTCTCCCATAAAGCCCAAGAACCTCCGTCCAGTTTACCCTTGAGGACCGGAGCCGAGTCCATCGAGCCGAGACTGGACGATTCAGTCATGGATCCTAGTGTCACAATTACAAGATCCCTCTTAGCGACTCTGATCTCTCCCATTTGTCGGTTCTGTTCAAACTGAATTCGCTGCACTGCATAGCCTTCAGCGTCATGACAGAGATCGACATCACTGACGCGGATATCGAACGTAAACTGCACGCCGCGCTCTTCCAGCCATCTTCGGAGCGGCCGAACCAGCGAGTCGAACTGGTTGTAGACCGTTCGCATAATCCCGCTGAGCGTATTGAAGCCTGAGACCATGTGGGTGAAGCGGACAAGGTAACGCTTGAACTCCACCGCGCTGTGCCACGGTTGGAAAGCGAAGGTCGTACACCACATGTACCAGAAGTCCGTCTCAAAGAAGGATCGGTCAAACTGGTCCGAGATGCTGCTCCGCCCGAGTATCCTCTCCGGCTCCAGTTCCAGCCGTTCGATGGTCAAGATGTGCCTTTCACTTAAGCCAAACTTGGGAGCGTTGATACTCTTTCCGCCTCGAAAAAGACGCGCTCTGGATAAGGTCTTCATCGTCGCATTCCACTCGAATATCTCCTGCGTCACAGTCTGCCGCCCATCGAGGGTAGGGATCGACGAAAACAGATCGTAGGTACACAGATATTTGCTCTCAAGCATCCGGCCGCCTCGCATGACATAGCCATCCTGAGGACTTCCAGCGGCATCGAGACTACCTCCAAGTCGGGCGGACTCTTCAAGGATCTTGATGTTGTGGCCCGGGATGTTTCCATCGCGAATGAGGAAGGCGGCTGCAGCAAGCGAAGCAATGCCACCACCCACTAAATAAACTACTGTGCCATCCTGCGCGTGTCTTTTATACATGGCCTTCCTACTTCTTTCTGTCGAATGCAGCTGGCTGATTGCCCTTTGGCTTGTGGGCGACGCCTTATCGCAGACCGATGTCGTCGGCAAAACCTATCACTGCCTCTTCGCCCGATGTGAGACGGCAGACGGTAGACGGATTGAAGACCTAGGCGATCTCAACGGTAGAGGAAAGGCGAAGAGCAACGCCACCATAGCATTAGATGCAGCTTTCACGGAGGTGGTGGAGAAATTGGCAACGAGCGGAATCTCCTTCACAGAAACCGAGACCCGCTGTCCAATAACCAACATAGTCACCTCCATCGGTCACTGTGAGTGTGCTTTCGGTGCTCGATACCAGCAATGACGCCTGGCTTGTCTCCATTGAAGGCGATGAAGTCCGCCCACGTCTGTGACGACCGTCACAGCTTTAAAGAGATGGTTGAACGAAGATGATAGAGCGATCATCTGAGGAAGTTATGAAGATCAGCGACAAGGTTCAGACGGATATTGTGGTGGCGATGAAAGCTCGCGATGAGCATAGGTTGACGACACTACAGATGGTGAAGGCGGCACTTAAGAACAAAGCGATCGACAAGCACGAGACTCTGACGAATGCTGAGGAGACACAGATTCTGACGACGCTGATCAAGCAACGGACAGAGGCGGTGGAGTCGTTTACGAAAGGCGGGAGGCCGGATCTGGCGGAGAAGGCGCAGTTGGAAATCGGAATGATTGAGGGTTATCTGCCTCAGACTTCGGGTGAGGAGGATATCCGGAAGTTGGTGCGCGGAGTGATTGCGCACTTGCAGAAGGATGCTGGTGGTGTGAGGCCGGGGCCGAAGGATCTGGGCGCCGCGATGCAGGTGGCTCAGCAGTGGATTCGGGCTGCTGGCTTGCGGGACGATGGTAAGCTCGTGAGTGAGATTGTGAAGGCGGAACTGATGAAGTAGCGGGGCGATCGCTTTGAAGTTCAGGAAGCGCTATGGGGTTCATCGCGAAGATCCCGCCCGAGGCGAGATCCACCTTATCACTTCAAGGACTCTCTCTTTTGAACACCACCAAGGCAGGATAGGGTGGCGACTCGGTCAACTCTACTCTATGGCGCTCCAGAGCGCGTTATATCGGAGCGCGCGCAGGAAGTGAATGCTCGCCACATCATGTTCGGCGAACCTGAACTTGAAGACAACGTCTTCGCGAGCGTCACCAGTCAGGTCCAGGCGGAAGGCATACAAACCCTCAATGTGAAGAGTATCCGGTGAAGAGGACAACATCAGGATTGACGGTCATCGCCATCACCGTTGTGTCGGGAGCGCCCTGAAACAAATAGAAATCAGACACGTTCAGGCTTGGATCCTCTTTCGCAAGTTTGGTATCGAAATGATGGGACATAGGTTCCTCTCTGCCAATGCGTTATTGATGCTTATCCGTGTCATCACCGTTCCGCCCGCCCGAACGAAGGGAGGTACCGGCCGAAGTTCAATTCGAAGTCGCTCCGAACACCGTAACCGATATTACGAACCTTCGCGCGGCGCGCCTGCGCATCGGGCAAGGCCAGCAGTGGGAAGAATAGGTCGTTGCTCGACTGGAGCTCGGTAGCTGTCGGCACCCCGAACCTATTGACCTGGGCCTTCGCCGCGGCCAGCGTTTCACGGTCGAATGAGGCCAGACGCCGGACTAGAGCATCGACAAACGAGTCGAGGTCGTTATCGTCTAGCGTGCGGTTCACCCAGCCATAGCGCTCGGCGATATCAGCATCGAAATCGTCGCCGCTGAGCACGATCTCAAGTGCGCGCGAGCGACCGACCAGGCGCGGCAACCATTCCAGAGCTCCGCCGCCCGGGACAAGTCCGACGCCGACCTCGGGGTTGCCGAATAGGGCACTTTGCCGGCTGGCGAAGCGCATGTCGCAGGCCAGCACGAACTCGTTACCGATGCCGCGCGTGCGGCCGCGAATCTTGGCGATGCTCACGACTGGCGTGGACAAGAGGCGCAGCACAAATTCGCGCCAAAGGCCCAGCGCCTCTGGCCGTTCAGCTGCCTTGGCTACGTCGAGATGGGAGATGAAAAAATCGGGATTCACCGACTGGAACACAATGACCTTCACGGACGAATCCGACTCAAGGTCGGTCATTAGCGCTCCCAATTCGACGATCGTTGCGGGAACGAACATGTTGATCGGCGGGTTGTTGAAGGTGATCGTCCACCGCCCCGGAGAGGTGCGGTCGATGTTGAACTGCGAAGCCTGGACTTCATACGTCGAATTTGCCATGTGCTTTTCTCCTTTGCGTTCAACTGAATTGAAAGCCATGATCATTGAATGCGATGGTCAACCAACAGGTCACTTGCCCCCGAAGGCGCGTGCCGCTCGAAATCCCGTGCGGTGGGAATCATCTCCTGCCGGTTGTGAACCTCTAAAGGAGTTCACAGGCGTCCTGAAGGAGTTCCCACGGAACCTGCTGTTTTGCGGAAAAATCCATTCGTTTCTCCTCAACGGAGACACGGATTACGTTTGTCGATGATGTTCTCGACGGCACGTCCTGTATCGTGCCTGTCTTTGCGCGGCGCGTCGGCGTGAAAACGTCTCGGACGGAAGGGAATCTCAGGGAAATCGCGTTCGCCGATCTCTTTGCTTGAGGCCCTGCGGTTTATGAGTGGCCTCAATTCGACGTGCAAGGGAAGCCGAACACGCCCGAGTATATATCTGTGGTGCAGTGGAAATCCGCAAAGTCACGATTAATTAGACGAAGGTATTGGTCGACACCTTTATATTGGCGCACCGTGGAATTAGAGATAGAGGACTGTCTGAACCCGGTATTGATTGTGACGCGAGACGCTATTCGTCAACAGGGGCTCGTCACACTCCGCGAAGCCTAAATAATTCTCGGTTCGTGGTAACAGATGGGATGAGAAGGCCGGTCTCCAGCGGGATGCGTTAAGCTCCCAAGGTATCGGCGCGCTCGAAGCGCGGGAGATAGAGGAGACCGGCGATGAAGAAGCTTACCACCACGATGATGCAGCGGACACTTAACAAGCAGGACGGACACCTGACCATCGGCCTGGATTTGGGCGACAGGTCGAGCTTTTATTGCGTGCTGGACGAGACAGGAGACGTCCTGCTGGAGCAGAGGGTGAGCACGACGCCCAAGGCGATAGAAGAGATTTTCGGAGCGATGCCTGGGAGCCGTATCGCACTGGAGACCGGAACACACTCACCGTGGGTAAGCCGGTTGCTCAAGGAACTGGGTCATGAGCCGATCGTGGCACACGCGCGCAGCGTGCGGCTGATCGGGGAGAGTAGACGCAAGGACGATCGGCTGGACGCTAGGACGCTCGCGCGGCTCGTAAGGATCGATCCGGAGCTTTTGTGTCCGGTGAAGCATCGCAGCGCCGAGGCACAAGCAGATCTTACGGTGATTCGGGCGCGAGCAGCTCTGGTCCGCACACGGACGACGTTGGTCAACGCGGCGCGCGGCCTGACGAAGTCCTACGGAGAACGGCTCCGCGGATGCAACGCACGCGGGATGAACCCGAAAGCGGCCCAAGATCTAAGTCCGGAGTTGAAGGGTGCACTGGAGCCGCTGATGAGAGAGATAGAGTCGGTCAGCGAACGGATCTGCGAGTACGACCAACTGCTTGAGTCCATGGCACGGAACAGATATCCAGAAGCAGAGTGGCTGAAGCAGATCAAGGGAGTGGGAACGCTGATCGCCCTGACGTACATGCTGACGCTGGAAGATCCACACCGTTTTCGTAAGAGCCGGGATGCAGCCTGTTATGTGGGGCTGCAACCTGGAAGGCGCAACTCGGGACAGAGTGAGCCGCAGATGCACATCAGCAAAGAGGGCGATCCGTATTTGCGATCACTCCTGGTGCAGGCTGCGCATCACGTTCTCGGCCCCTGGGGAGTCGATAGTGATCTGCGCCGATGGGGCATGAGACTGGCTGAGCACGGAGGCAAGCGCGGGAAGAAACGCGCCGTGATCGCCGTCGCGCGTAAGCTCGCCGTCCTGTTGCATCGACTATGGGTGAGCGGAGATGTTTATGTGCCGCTATGGCCAAGCGGTCGGGCCACACTGCCGGCAGTGGCATAGTTCAGTCCAGAGGTATGGAGGTTTAGTGTCAAAGCCGAGTTCCGGTGACTGCGTCATTGGCCTGGCCCAATACTCCATCTGCAAGATCGAGTGAAGGTCGCACTAACAGGTGGCAGCACCGGCTGAATCGAGAACACCCAACTTGCACCGAGCGATGAAACGCTCACACCAGAGTGCGGATGGAAGGGTGGCGACAGAAGCAGCTCGGCAGGCCAGGAATCGTGTTCACACCGGAAGGAGATGAACTTGTCCCCACCACAGAAAACGATTGACATCGACCGGCCTTCTCATGGAAGGCTAATGCGCTCATCGAACTATTGAGATCGGTCTACGTCTTCGCCAAGTGGGCGTAAAACCGGCTATCCGGAAATCTGGTTAGATCCGGATAGGTCCTGATAAATGGGATGAGTTGTTCATGACCTTCGTTCACAACGACGGATGAAAATGGGTAGGCTGTTGTGGTCGTGCCCGCATGAGGTCGTGACCTGCAGTGGCGTTTGGAACCCGCTGATGAGTTTGACCGTGGATGCGTTCAGGAACAACGGACTGTAGCCTTCCTCACGGAAGAGCACGCGAGGGAGACTCTCGCACTCTGCATCTTTGCGAGCACGGCAGAGGAGGCAAGGATGGAAGTACTCTATGAGAGGTGTTGCGGTATCGACGTTCACAAGTCGTCGGTTGCGGCGTGTATTCTGCTCGAGCGAGGACACAAGCCCCAGAAGCATCTTCGTCGCTTCGGTTGCACAACGCGAGATCTGCGTGAGCTCGCTGAGTGGCTCAGGAGCTTTGGCGTTCGACATGTCGCCATGGAGTCGACAGGCGTTTATTGGAAGCCTGTCTGGAACGTGTTGGAAGAGCACTTCCATATGGTGCTTGCCAACGCTCAGCACATCAAGGCGGTCCCAGGCCGTAAGACCGACATGATGGACTGCCAGTGGATAGGCGAGTTGCTCCGACATGGTCTGCTGCGTGGCAGCTATGTTCCGTCGCCGGTGATCCGCGACCTGCGGGATCTGACGCGAACCCGGGCCACGCTCTCGCAGGAGCAGTCGGGCATCAGCAGCCGCATCCAGAAGCTACTGGAGAGCGCCAACATCAAGCTTGCCAGCACCCTGACCCACACCATGGGCAAGAGCGGGCAAGCGATACTGGACGCTATCGTCAACGGCGAGGACAGCCCGGAGCGATTGGCCGATCTTGCGCTGGGCAAGCTGCGCAGCAAGATCCCGCAACTCCAACTGGCGCTGGACGGTCGCATTCGCGATCACCACCGGTTCCTGCTGGATAGCCTGCTCCGCCAGTATCGCTTCCTCGAAGCCGAGATCCAGGCGCTCGACGCCCGGCTGGAGCAGCTCGGCGAGCAACACCAGGAACTGGCTGACGCGGTGGCCCGCTGGATCACGGTTCCCGGTGTCGAGCGGGTGGCAGCCTGGAGTCTGCTTGCCGAGATCGGATCGGACATGACAGCCTTCCCCAGTGCGGCACACCTGGCAAGCTGGGCAGGGCTATGTCCCGGCAACCATGAGAGCGCAGGCAAACGCCTCAGCGGCAAGAGCCGCAAGGGCAGTCCATGGTTGCGCCGCATGGCCTGTCAGTCCGCGTGGGCAGCGGTGAGGACGAAGAACTGTTACCTCTCCGCTCAGTTCAAACGACTGGCCGCACGAAGAGGCAGCAAACGAGCGCTCATCGCTGTAGCTCATAGCCTGTTGGTCATCGGCTATCACCTTCAGAGCAAAGGTTGCGTATATCAGGAACTCGGCGGCGACTACTTCGATCAACTTCACGCGGAAAGGCTCAAGCGACATCTGGTGAAGAGGCTAGAGAGCCTCGGCGTCAGTGTCACGCTGCAACCACAGGCTGGATAGGTGAGCATTTTCGAGGGAGCAGGTCCTCTGAAGGAGGAGCAGACTATTCCCATGAAGAAGCCAGCGCAACACCTCATCGCGGAAGTACCCCGGAAGCGTGCCAAGGTTAAGATGACGATCGGCATCGATCTTGGGGACGTTTGGAGCCATTACTGCACCCTTAACCAGGAAGGTGAAGTGGTTGATCGCGGTCGCTTCAGGACGACGCCGAAGGCGATCGAGAAGTGGTTCATTGACGTGCCTCACGCACGCGTGGCCATGGAGGCCGGCGTTCATTCGATCTGGATCAGCGAGCAACTCCAGGAGCTTGGTCACGAGGTGATCGTGGCGAACGTTCGTGAGCTGCGAGCGATCTCGCACAGTGATCGGAAGAGCGATCAGGTCGATGCCGAGAAGCTGGCACGTTATGCGAGGCTTGATCCGAACATCCTTCGGCCGATTGCCCATCGTACCGTCGAGCAGCAAGAAGCTCTCACGCTGATTCGCGCAAGAGCTCTTTTGGTGCGGCTACGGACAGCGGCGATCACGCGGTTCGTGGACTGACGAAGGCCTGCGGCCACCGTATGCCCGCCTCCGCAACTCCGTGCTTTGCTCAGCGCAGCCTTGCGGCTATGCCTCCCGGACTATGTCAAGCGCTCGGCCCGGTTCTCCAGCAGATCGCGGAGATGACGCTGAAGATCAAGCAGTATGATCGGCAGATTCAGCAGCTCGGCCAGACGGAGCACCCGGAGACACAGGCTCTGCTGAAGGTGCATGGCGTAGGACACCTCACAGCCCTGACCTTCGTGCTGACCCTTGGCAGCAAGGAGCGGCTTGGACGAAGTCGCGATGTCGGTTGCTATCTCGGTCTTCGGCCTCGCCGAAGCCAGTCAGGCGATCATGATCCTCAACTCGGCATTACACATGCTGGTAACGCTTATCTTCGGAGTTTGCTGATCGAGTGCTCGAACCATATCCTGCGACCGCACGGTAAGGACTCGGCGCTGCGGCAGTGGTGACTTCATCTGGCTGCCAGAGGTGGCAAGCAGGCTAAGAGTAAAGCCGTTGTGGCTGTCGCTCGCAAGCTGGCCGTATTGCTCCATCGCTTCTGGACAATACAAGAACCGTACATGCCGTTCTATGCCGTAGCCGCTTGAACGATCACGATATTTACCCGTTGCGATAACACCGTGTTCCGACGACTGCGTGCGCGTTTTGGTCTTCCAAGGCCGACCGATAAATAGCAGCATCGACTCTCCTCTCGAACCCCAACTGGCACCGAGCTTTCACCAACACAGCTCATCAAGAGTGCGAATAGAAGCCCGGTGGAGAGCAACACGCGGATCGCAGCAAGTGAAACGCTACCCGAAGGTGGCGTGGAGGGTGGGAATCGAACCCACGCGTTCCTGAACGGATCATCAACGCGCAGGACACCATCCGGATTTCGCCAGCCCTTTGGGCCACTCAGGCACCTCCAGAAGAATTGTGCCAGAAACACAGAGAAAAGACTTGACCATACGGACCTGCTCATAGAAAACGCGCTTCTCGTAAGGTATTTTAGGGGGGCGACAATCCGTAAGTTAGCAGCCTAAGTTTTCAGTGAATGATAAATCGCCCCATATCGCTTATTGAGACTGACGATCACTTCCGTAAGCGGACTTCCCCTGGGGCAGGGAATTGAGATGAAAGAGGACGGTTGCGCTGGTGCCGGTTTTGGTGGTTCGCACCGAAATTTGGTGCTATCGGATGCAACTTGATTCAAGGCTTGTCACGCACTTAAATGATTGCTAATAAACCACTTATGCGAACGTGTGCATCGAGATGCGACGACATGCGATACGGCGAAAAACGGACTTAAATCCGCAGACCGTTATCAGGTCGTGGGGGTTCAAGTCCCCTCCGGGCACCACTAAGATGCGTCCCGAACGTTAGCTCACGGCTTCGGCGCAGATCGGGCCTATTCCGGCGATGTTCGGCAAGAGGTCGTCAGGGATGGCGTGCCGCTGTTTGAGGTAGGCGGGGCTGTTGTAGGAGAGCCAGACTTTGCCGTCCGCATCTTCCCAGACGAGCGCTTTGAGGGGTAGGTCGATAGCAAGAGTCGGGGAGGCGATCATCAGAGGTGTGCCAGCTTTTGCGTTGCCGAAGATAAGCAGTTTTGTCGGGTACATCTCCAAGCCCGCTCTGGCGGCATCGCCGCTGTGGTCGATCAGCGCGAGGATGGGGATCCCCTTTGATTGAACGATCGTCTGCAATCGCGCCAGGGTCTCCGAAACCGAGTGGGGGCTGTTCAGGTGAATCATTCCGTTTTCTGGCAGCTTAGACATAGTTTCTCCTCGTCTTTATCAACAGAAATACCAGTCGATTGCCCATCCGGTTTCACGTACTTGTCCGTTTGCCGACCATGTCTTCCAAGTGTGGGAACTTCGGATGAAGATGCGGCAAACATGCTGGCATTTCTATTTTTCGCCCGACTAGTATGACACCGACACGATCGTGATTGCACTGGAGTGCGGCTTGTTACGGAGCGGGCAACGTCAAATCTTTACAAGCAATTTATGTAACTTCAGTTATATTCAAGGGTCTTCAGTTAGTAGCTAACCAGGTAGCGTATGCGTTTGTTGAAAATAGACGCGCCCCATACAGCCAAACGGTAGACTTTTAATGTGGCGATCTCGTCATGAGAGAGAATGCATTGTCTCTTGCTTCGCCTTTCTATGGCGCAGCCAATTGGGACCGTTCCCTCAGGTCGCGTGCGTCGGGTAATCTCTAAGAGGAAGTAACAAACGAACCTGGTCGATGAGGGATAACGAGTTTACGCGATGAGTTCAATCAGTTTCGGGCGCCATGCCTTGATCTTGTTTTGTTTCGGCACCTATCTGTTGGCAGGCTGCAACAGTAAACCGTCCGATCCCAAAAGCGAAGCTCCCCCGGCGGCTGAAGTTCAGACCGACACGGACGCGAGTCTGGTTCACGTGGACCACTCCGGCGAGTTCACGCTTGTGGCGGCGACCAGTTACGCGGCTACTTCGAGCATTCAGGTCACTGGCACGGTTAATCCCGACATCTCCCGCACCATTCCCGTCATCTCGATTGCGTCCGGTCGCGTGGTCGATGTCTACGCCCGTATCGGCGACTACGTCAAAAAGGGCCAGGTACTGATGGAGGTGCAGAGCACCGATGTATCCAGCGCCTTTGGCACGTATCTTAAGGCCGTTGCCGACGAACATCTGGCCCAAGCGCAACTGGATCGTGCCAAGATCCTCAACGAAAAGGGCGCGATCGCTAACAGCCAGGTCGAGATTGCCCAGGATGCCGAAGACGATGCGAAGGCAGCGCTGTCTGCAGCGGAGGAACAGTTACGCGTCCTGGGAGTCGACAAGAACCACCCCGCTGCCACCGCGAAGATATACGCCCCGGCGTCTGGCTACATCATCGCGCAGAATGTGACGAATGCCGGTGTGGCTGGTGTGACCTTCGCCGGTTCGGCCAACGCCTTTACCATCGCCGACCTTTCTCACGTCTGGATCATCTGTGATGTCTACGAGAACGATCTCCCCACGGTGCATCTTGGCCAGAAGGCGGACATTCGGCTCACGGCCTATCCCGACCGGGTGCTGACTGGCGTGATCAGCGACATCGGCGCGGTTCTCGATCCGCAGATCCGCACCGCCAAGGTACGCATTCAGGTCGACAATCCGGACACGCTGATGCGTGTGGGAATGTTTGCAACGGCCACGATCCATGGCAAAACTCTCCAGACGCATGTGCAGGTGCCAGCGAGCGCGGTGTTGCATTTACACGATCGCGACTGGGTCTACGTCCCTGCAGGTAACGGCAACTTCCGCCGCGTATTGGTGCGAGGCGGCGGGACCTTGCCGAACAATATGCAGGAGATACTCTCCGGCATCGACGTAGGTCAGCAGGTCGTTTCGAACGTGCTGGCGCTGCAGAACACGGCGGACCAGTAATGATTCGAGGTCTCGTCGATTTTGCGTTGAACAACCGTTGGCTGGTCCTCGGTCTTTCGATCATGCTCTTCGGCTGGGGCATCGTCTCCTTCCACAATCTTCCAGTGGAGGCTTACCCGGACGTCGCCAACAACTATGTCCAGGTCATCACGCAGTGGCCGGGCCGCGCCGCCGAAGAGGTCGAGCAGCAGGTTACGACGCCGATTGAAATCCAGATGGCCGGCATCCCGCACATGACCCATCTGCGGTCGACCTCGCTCGCCGGACTCTCCAGCGTCACAATGATTTTCGACGATGATTCGATCAACAAGGACAATCGCGACCAGGTCTTCCAACGGCTCGGCCAGGTCACGCTTCCCGCCGGGCTCCAGCCTCAGATGGGAACCGACTGGAGTCCTGTTGGTCAAATCTACTGGTACACTCTGCGTTCGACCAACCCTGCCTATGACAGCATGGAGCTAAGTCTCTGCAGGATTGGAAGCTCGAAAAAGAGTTCAAGTCCGTTCCCGGAGTCGTCGATGTGTCCAGTTTCGGTGGCATCACACGCGAGTATCAAGTTCGCGTCGATCCGGGCAAACTCGTCGCCTACGGTCTCAGCATCGGCCAGCTTGAGCAGCAGCTCGCCAACAACAACACCAACGCCGGGGGAAGCTTCATCGAGCAGGGCCAGCAGCAGGTCAACGTGCGCGAGGTTGGTCTTTACAAGAGCGTTAAGGATATTGAGGACACCGTTCTTAAAACCCAGTCCGGGACTGCTCTGCGCGTCAAAGACATCGCTACAGTCGTGCAGGGTCCCAAAATACGGCTTGGCCAGATCGGTAAGACTTGCCGTTTTGGTACTACTCCACCTGCTGAATCTGGAGCTTCCTTCAGCGCCACCGACCCATGCGTGGACCACACAGACAAGCCCGGCAGCAAACAGGCCATCCACCACGAGGATGGGAAGCTGATCGACAACGATGATGTCGTCGAAGGCATCGTTCTCCTGCAAAAAGGCGACAACTCCGACGCCACGCTCGAGGGCATCCACCAGAAGGTAGAGGAACTCAACGACCATGTGCTGCCGCCCGGCGTCAAGATCGTCCCGTTCCTCGATCGCAGCGAACTGCTCCACTACACGACTCACACGGTACTTCACAACCTGACAGAAGGCATCCTGTTGGTCGTCGTCATCCTGTTTCTTTTTCTTGGCAACGTGCGTGGCGCGATTATCGTCGCTCTTACCATGCCGTTTGCGCTGCTCTTTGCCGCAATCTGCCTGAATCTGCGCGATATTCCGGCAAACCTGCTCTCGCTCGGCGCGCTGGATTTCGGCATGGTAGTGGACGGCTCCGTGGTGATCGTGGAGAACATCGTCCGCCACCTCAGCCATGGACGCAAGGAGGGTGTTACTCCGACACAGCAGATCCGCGAGGCCACGCATGAAGTGCAGCGCCCGGTCTTTTTCGCGCGTGCCATGATTATCACGGCGTACTTGCCGATCTTTACGCTGCAGTCGGTGGAAGGACGCCTGTTCAAGCCAATGGCGTGGATGGTGAGCTTCGCTCTGCTCGGCGCGCTTGTTTTTTCTCTACTGCTAGCCCCGGTGCTGGCGAGCCTGCTCTTCCCCAAGGGTGCCAGCGAATGGGAGAACCCGGTGATGGCTTGGCTCACCAGCCGCTATCGCCGCTCCGTCAAGTGGGCGATTGAACATCACTCCTTTACTGTCAGCCTTGCGGGACTGGCGTTGCTTCTCGCCGGCTTCCTGATGTTCAGTGGCGTCATCGGCTCCGAGTTTCTCCCTCATCTCGATGAAGGGTCCATCTGGGTCCGGGGCACGCTTGCGCCTTCGACCGGCCCCACAGAGAGCCTCCGCATCATGAACGAAGCCCGGCTGAAACTCTCCGCTTTTCCGGAGGTCTACAAAGTTGTCAGCCAGACGGGGCGCCCCGATGACGGCACCGACACTACCGGCTTCTTCAACACCGAATACTTTGTTGATCTCAAGCCCAAAGACCAGTGGCGGCCCGTCTTCAAGGAGAATAAGGAGGAGCTCATTGGCGCCATGGACCGCGAACTCGAAAAGACCCCCGGCGTCCTCTGGAACTTCTCCCAGCCTATCTCCGACAACGTCGAGGAGGCGGTCAGCGGCGTTAAGGGCGAGCTTGCCGTTAAGATCTACGGTGATGATCTGAGGACCCTCGAAGAAAAGGGTGACCAGATCGTCTCGGTCATGAGCAAGATCCAGGGCGTCCAGGATCTTGGCCTGTTCCGCGTTATCGGTCAGCCAAACCTCGACTATAGTGTCAATCGCGAAGCCGCCTCCCGCTATGGCATCAACGTGTCCGACGTTCAGGACGCTATCCAGACTGCTGTTGGCGGCAACGCCGTCACTCAGGTCCTCGATAAAGAGGCCCGCTACGACGTGGTCGTCCGCTATCTCCCGCAGTTCCGCGACACCCAGGAAGCGATCGACAACATTCGCCTTCTCGCCCCTTCAGGCGAGCGTGTCTCGCTCGCCCAGCTCACCACGATCAAGACCGAAGACGGTGCCGAAGAGGTCTACCGGGAGGGCGGCCAGCGCTATGTCGCCATCAAGTACAGCGTCCGCGACCGCGACCTGGGCTCGACGGTCGAGGAGGCCATCCGCAAGGTCAACGCTCAAGTCAAACTTCCGCCCGGCTATAAGATCGACTGGGCCGGCGAGTACGCGAGCCAGAAGCGATCGTCTCGAAGGTTGATGCTGGTTTTGCCTGTCACGATCCTCATCATCTTCGTAATCCTTTACACGATGTTTCACTCCGGCAAGTGGGCTCTTCTGATCCTCGTCAACGTTTCAATGGCGCCTCTTGGAGGCCTGCTCGCCCTCTTCTTTACCGGTACCCACTTCTCGGTCTCCTCGGGCGTCGGCTTCCTTGCGCTGTTCGGCGTGTCTGTGCAGGTCGGCGTCATCATGCTCGAATACATCAACCAGATGCGGGTGCGCGGTCACTCGATCGAGGAGGCCGCGATCGAGGGAGCTGTCCTCCGGCTACGCCCCATCATGATGACCATGCTTGTCGCAACGCTTGGCCTGCTTCCTGCCGCCACCTCGCACGGCATCGGCTCCGACTCGCAGCGCCCGTTCGCCATCGTCATTGTCGGCGGCCTGATTGGTGCGCTCCTTATCAGCGTCTTTCTTCTGCCTACTTTATACGTCTGGGTCGCGAGACCGGACGATGTCCTTCCAACACCTGAAACGGAGTTTGAGAACTAATGTTGTTCGCGCGCGCAGGCCGATGTTCAACCGCTTCCATACAAGCGAAAGGAGGTTCCATGACGAAAAGGAGACGTCGGATCATCCTGGCTGGAACCTGCGTCCTGCTGCTTCCCTGGGTTGGGTATGGTCAGAATCAACCGTCAACGCCGGCGTACGTACCCATCACGATGCAACAGGCAGTTGAGCTTGCGCGTGCAAAGAATCCGACGTTGCTTTCGGCCCAGCAGAATTTGCTTTCAGTCAAAGCTCAGGAAATTCAAGCCGGCGTCCGGCAAAATCCGAACCTGGTAGTTACTGGTTCGAACGTTACGCTAGGCACATATGCCGATAATCCTTACTATTACAGCGCCGGTGTCAATCGCTTGTTTGAGCGCGGAGAAAAGCGCCGCTGGCGTCTCGACACGGCGCGTTCTACTACAGCGCAGACCGATGCCCAGTACCATGCCCAGGAGCAGCAGACCATTCTCTCGGTACGCCAGGCCTTCACCAACTTCGTAATCGCCAAGGCGGCGAAGAAGCTCGCTGACGATAATCTGGACGACTTCAAGCATGAGATCGATATTGGCCGAGAGCGCCTGAAGGCGGGAGATATTGCAAAGCTGGACTTCGAGCGTCTCGACTTGCAACTGGCGCAGTTCGAATCCGATGAATCGAACGCGATCACAAACGCACAACAGGCGAGCGTGCAACTTCAGGTGCTGCTTGGCTATGACAAGCCGCGAAAAGACTTCGATGTGGTGGGCGATGTTGTGCCGCCTGTTGTGTCTGGCACCGTGGAGGATCTGGAACAGAAGGCGCTTGCCGCGCGGCCGGATTATCATGCGGCCCAACTCGGCATAGCCGTTGCCGACGCGAACGTAAAGCTGGCCTATGCGAACGGCACCGCTGATCCAACGCTCGAAGCTGACTATGATCGCAATGGCCCGGACAACTCTGCCGCTTTCAGTCTCAGCATTCCTCTGCGCTTTTTCGATCGCAATCAGGGCAACAAAGAGACCAGCAAATACCTTGCACAGGCCAGCCGATTCACCGAGCTTGCGACCCGCAACCAGGTTGTGGCCGATGTTGATGAGGCCTGGATCGGCTATGTCAATGCGAAGACACTCTCCGACCGCTACAACGGCCACTACCTCGATGAGGCAAAGGACATACTCGACATCTCAAAGTTCAGCTACGAGCACGGAGGTCTGGCGCTGATCGACTATCTCGACGCTGTGCGCGAGTCGCGCTCGGTTACCTCAGACGCGCTGAACGCCTATTCGCAGACATGGATGGCTATTCATCAGCTGAGCTTTGCCAGCGCAACGGAAGTTGTGCCGTAGTTCGCGACGCCTTCGAGCATCGAGCAGAGTGCGAGGACCCAGGCGATAAACGAACGAATAGCTGTCCTGTACCACCACGTTATTGACCACGTTCTCACCACGTTTTGTCCACACATTTGCAGTTGAATATTCGCGTTCGGTGCCCCCGTAAGTCCGAGAGATTCACATGGATAAACCGCAACAAACCAGAAATAAACCGGGAAACTCACCACAACTCACCACAAGAACCGAATACTCCTCTTATCCACAGCAAGGTGGTCTGACCCCCACTATTGACTTTAGGGTCATCGGAAGGATCCGCTGTTTCGATTGCGCCGATTAGTCCTGCGGGAACGGCACGAACTTCTCAGCACAGGCCGCCGCCGTCCCCTCACGAGGTGCACCCTGCAACGGTGAGTCGACACCATCGGAGAGCTTCAGATTCGACGGTCCCGGCCCGAGAACAATATCAGCATGATGGATCTCGTAGGTATACGCCGCCGAATCCGTCAGCAGTACATCGTCGAGGATGACTCCGACGCGATAATCCTTCGCGTAGCCGTTGAATGAGATTTTGCCTCCGCCCGACACTCGGACATTGTGCAGTGTGATGTCGCGCATTGTGGGGGGAGAGTTACCTTGTACCGTGCCGGCAGCCGTATATCCAGTGTCAAGGGTTATTGGATTCGGAGAGTCGCGCACACAGACATCATAGTAAACAACGTCATGCACCAACCCGCCACGCGATCCGTTCGACTTGATACGGATTCCGTTGTCGGGTCCATCCAGCGAGAGATCGAAGACACGAATCTTGCTGACGCCGCCATTGGTCTCGCTCCCGATCGACATCCCGTGTCCCCAATAAAAATGATTGTGGCTTACCGTCATATTGGTGATGCCACCGGTTCCGCCTTTGATCGCCACGTTGTCGTCGCCAGTGCGAATGTAGCTATGGGTAATTGTGATGTTCTTGGACCCAGCTCCGGGATCGACGCCGTCGGTGTTGCGGGCGAGCCGCTTTGGGGTGTCGATCTTCAATCCCCATACGGTAAAACCATCCCCGTGGTTATAGACGATGTGGAAGTTGGGCGAGTTCTTTAACGTGATCCGGTAGACGGTGAAGTTGTCCGCCGTATCGGTGACGATCAGGCGCGGAACCTGCTGGCGGCCTCCCGTGCGTGCCTGCTCTGCGAGGTCCCACCAGGTAACGTCCTTGCCGAGGAGTTTTTCGCCACCCCTGCCGTCGATAACACCGTCTCCCATCACACCTGCGCCGGATACGTGCAGGACGGAGATCAATGGCTTGCATCCATTGGGCGCCTCGTTCACCAGTCCGCAGCTGCCCGGAGTCTTTTCAAAGAGCGCTGGATCGCGCGACGCAAATAAAGTAGTACCCTTATCGACGATGAGGGTCGTGCCCTCGCGCAGCTCCAGCGGCCCGCTGAGGAATGCATTGGCCGTTCCTTGGGTACGTAACTTAACTCCGTGGCCTTTGCCGCACCCATCGAGCGCCTGCTGAATTCGTGCTGTGTCCAGCTTGTCCTCGTCAGTTTTGGCGAGGCTTTGGCCGTTGACAGTGAGCTGTGCGTCAAGTGAGGTGCAAATTGGCGGCAACACCGGCTCTGTAACTGTCCGTGCATCCTGTGCGGTGAGGAAGGGAACTGGCGAAAGCGCGATCAGGCTGAAGAAGGTGCAAAGCTTTTTCATCACAGACGCTCCAGTGACGGAAAATGTTCTGATTCAAGACTTTCTGAATGCCGCGATAAGATGTCGGACCAATTTTACCTCTCCTAGACGAAGGATGGGGGCGGCAAAATGCATAGTTCGAGTTCATTGTTTGCCTGAGCCATCTCAGCGATGGGTTGAAGGTGGTGAACGCAACGGCCAAGGAGTGTACGGCAACGCGGACTCGAATCGCTAACGAACGTTTCGACTTGCAAAAATACGATTTGTGACTAGTCTGGTACGGACGTGAGGGGTACCCATGGCGGGATCTTCCGTGGATTCTCGGGTCAACGCTTTTGGCAGTACCTTGCGTCGGGACGCATGGTGGGTTGAAATTGTGCCCGTCGTCATCCTTCTTAGCGCGTTCGGAATCTATGCTACCTTTCGGGCCTTCGAAGGGAAGTTCTATGAGTGGGGACCTTACCTCTCACCGTTTTATTCTCCGCTGATCGACCCGAATCACCACTGGTGGCGGTTTTCGCCGGCACTCTTGATTCTCGCCGGTCCGCTCGGTTTCCGTGCGACATGCTACTACTATCGCAAGGCCTACTATCGGGCATTCTTTCTGCATCCGCCAGCTTGTGCAGTAAGCGAAGGAGGCAGGGGGACGTATCGCGGCGAGACTCGCTTTCCCTTCATTTTGCAAAACCTCCATCGCTGGTTTCTTTACCTTGCCGTGGTATTTCTCGGCTTCCTTTGGTGGGACGCGATTCGCGCTTTCTTTTTCCCTGAGGGTTTTGGAATCGGCGTGGGCTCACTTGTCCTGCTGGCAAATATTGTTTTACTCACTCTTTACACCTTCTCTTGCCACTCCCTGCGTCACTTGGCGGGAGGAAAGCTCGATTGCTTCTCCTGCACGAAGTTTGGCCCCAGGCGCCACACGGCATGGGGGTGGCTCAGCCGCTTGAATGAACGTCACATGCTCTTTGCATGGCTGAGCCTGATTTCAGTGGGTTTGGCCGATCTCTATGTGCGCATGGTTTCTGCAGGTCTTCTGAAGGATGTTCGGCTTCTGTGAGCTTTCAGTACGAGGTCCACGAACACGACGTGCTAATCATCGGCGCTGGCGGCGCGGGGCTGCGCGCTGCAATCGAAGCGCTGGCCCAAGGCGTGCGCGTCGGAGTTGTGTGCAAGTCTCTGCTCGGCAAAGCCCACACCGTGATGGCCGAAGGTGGCATTGCCGCGGCGATGGCCAACGTGGATACGTCGGACGACTGGCGTGCGCACTTTCGCGACACCATGCGCGGCGGAAAATTTCTGAACAACTGGCGCATGGCGCAGCTCCACGCTCAGGAGGCCCCGGAACGCGTGCGCGAGCTGGAACAATGGGGCGCCCTGTTTGATCGCACTGAGAGTGGCGACATTCTGCAACGAGCCTTTGGTGGCCACACCTTTAAAAGGCTGTGCCATGTTGGTGACCGCACTGGGTTGGAGATGATCCGGACGCTGCAGGATCGCGGTGTGCACATGGGCATCGACGTCTATATGGAATGCACGATCACACGTCTACTGAAAGACGGTGACCGCATCGCCGGTGCGTTCGGCTACTGGCGCGAGCAGGGCCGCTTCGTCGTGTTCAGGGCAAAGTCGGTCATTATTTGTACGGGCGGTATCGGCAAGGCCTGGAAGATTACTTCGAACTCCTGGGAGTACACCGGAGACGGCATGGCGCTCGCCTATGACGCGGGCGCCGATCTGATGGACATGGAGTTTGTGCAGTTTCATCCTACCGGTATGGTGTGGCCGCCGGGTGTGCAAGGCATCCTGGTGACCGAAGCCGTGCGCGGCGAGGGCGGCGTGCTCCGAAACAAGGATGGTGAGCGCTTCATGGAGCGCTACGACCCTAAGAAACTCGAGCTGTCTACCCGCGACGTGGTTGCGCGCTCGATCTATACCGAAGTGCGGGAAGGCCGCGGCACCGAGCATGGAGGCGCCTACCTCGATATCTCTCACAAGCCGGCCGACTACGTAAGGCGTAAGCTGCCCAGCATGTATCACCAGTTTCTGGAACTGGCAGATGTGGATATTACCAAGGGGCCAATGGAGGTGGGACCAACCTGTCACTACACGATGGGCGGCATCCGCGTGGACGCTGAGACTGCGCAGACATCAATCCCGGGGTTGTTTGCAGCGGGAGAAGCCGCGGCGGGGCTGCACGGTGCAAATCGGTTGGGCGGCAATTCCCTCTCAGATCTGTTGGTGTTTGGCCGGCGGGCCGGGCTTGCTGCAGCGGAGTACGCCAAGGTAAGCGAATCGCCCTCCATTGATTCTTCGCAGATCGAAGAAGCCGCGCGGCAGATGTTGGCGCCCTTTGAACGGACGGAAGGGGACAGTCCCTATGCCATTCACGATGAGTTGCAAAGCGTCATGCAAAGTCTGGTTGGTATCTTTCGCGACGAGGAAGACCTTCGCAGGGCTCTTTCGGAGCTTGAGCAACTGAATGCACGCGCGGCCCGCGTGCGCGTGGAAGGCTCGCGGCTCTTCAACCCGGGATGGCATCTCGCGTGGGATCTGCAGAGCATGCTGACCGTAGCTGAAGCGGTGACTCGTAGTGCGCTAATGCGCCGTGAGAGCCGTGGCGCGCATAGCCGCATTGATTATCCAGGTCTGGACGATGCATGGGGAAAGAAGCATAATGTCGTGGTCAAGAAGGCTGGGGAGATGACCCTTGTTGAAACCCCTGTCCTTGAGATGCCGGATGATCTGAAGCAACTGTTGGCAGAAGATGGTGGAGCGAAGTAGCGGAGGCTGGCAATGGCTGAGGGCTCGTTCGCAGACGCGACGTTGAGGGTCTTCCGAGGCGACCAGGAAGGTGGAGCGCCTGCAGACTATCGTGTGCCGCTTGTCCCAGGGATGGTAGTGCTTGACGCGTTGCATTGGGTTCAGGCGCACCAGGCTCCTGATCTGGCCGTGCGGTGGAACTGCAAGGCTGGAAAATGCGGGTCATGTTCGGCCGAGGTTAATGGCCGTCCGCGGCTCACTTGCAAAACCCGCATGGACTCGCTTCCTCTGGATCAGCCCATCACCATCTTCCCGATGAAGGCTTTCCCGGTGATCAAGGATCTGGTTACTGACGTCTCCTGGAATTTCAGAGTCAATCAGAAGATCCCGCCTTTCCAGCCGCGCCCCGGTGTCGAGTGGAAGATGGACCAGCGCGACGTGGATCGCGTGCAGGAATTTCGCAAGTGTATTGAGTGCTTCCTTTGCCAGGATGTCTGCCACGTCTTGCGTGACCACCACAAGAAGGAGCAGTTCGGTGGACCACGGTTCTTCGTGCGCACTGCTTCGCTTGAGATGCATCCGCTTGACGGCGTCTCCCGGGCAAAGGTGTTGAAGGAGGAACTCGGCATCGGTCTCTGCAACATCACGAAGTGCTGCACCGAGGTCTGTCCGGAAGATATCCATATCACGGACAACGCCATCATTCCGCTGAAGGAGCGGGTGGTGGATGAGTTTTATGATCCGCTGCTCATGCTTGTGCGCAAGATTCGCGGCGCGAAGAAAATCTAGGTGTGGAGGGAAGGGCCATGGAATACAAGCTCAAGTACATTTCGGCAGCGGGGATTACCGAGGCCATTGCAAAGGTGGAACTCTACCGATCCCTCAACGAACCGGAAGAGGCAGAGTCGATCTGTCGCGATATTCTGAACGTCGAACCGCAGCATCAGCTCGCATTGCGTTTGCTCGGCCTCGCTCTCACGGATCAGTTTGCTGGTGGCGCGTCCGATCGTTACCGAGAAGCGGAACAGACTTTCCAGCGGCTCAACGATCCTTATGAGCGGCTCTACTACGCGGGGATTCTGTATGAACGCCGCGCGAAGGCGCAGCTCAACGCCGGACTGCCACCCCATACGCTGTTACCGCTCTTCGAGCAGGCTCTGCGCTCATTTGCAGAGGCAGAAAAAATCCGTCCAGCAGGAAATGACGATGCCATCCTTCGCTGGAACCGCTGTGTGCGTCTGCTCCAAACCCCAACCAATGGATCGGATGTATGGGAGCAGGAACGCACGCCGTTTGAGGCTCAGGACACACCACCGCATAGGTAGCTTCGCAAGAATTAAAATGGGAAACTATCCGCGCGGCTACTTGCCTGGTTGCTGTACAACATTCGGTGTGATTTCGGCAGCAGAATGGCAGGCCGGATTGAAGTTAACTTTCCACGCGTTCGCTCCCTCATCCCAATCAGCCGTGGCGTTAGGCGGACCGATTTTGGCATTACCGACACCCTCACGGGCCTCATCCATTTTCGTAAATTGAAGCTCGAAGCGCATAGCGACGTCTTTCAGTTCGTCGATTGTTTGAGCTTTTAATTCGATCTTGACCGATGGCTTCCATCTCCTGAAACTCAGTCTGTGTAATAGGGAATTCTCGCGGATGCACCCCATATTGGTCGTGTGTTGAAACAAACCCTCTGCACAATCCTGAGTATATGGTCCGGGCTTCCGGTCCAACTTGGAGTGTCCTAGTATCGTTCTCGAATCGCCATCCATTCCATGTAACATTAGGCGAGAAAATGTAAGTCGAGCCATCGATTTTCGTGATCAGCAACAACTCTGATACATTCCCCGGATGATCCGGCGTGACGTTGGCCTGACGGTCGTGCGTCCACAATGTCTTCGCCCATTGGGCACTCCACTCATTCAGCTGCTTCAAGGTTGGATTTTCAGGTAAGGATTTCAGCGCATCCTGAGCTTTTTCCAGAGAGTTCCAGCGACTACCGTTCTGAACTGATTCCGCTTCACCGGTAGCTGCAATCAAGATGGTCGGGCGAGCTAAGGCGACCTTGCAACCCTCTTGATAGGCTGCGATTTTTCCACCAGAAATCACGGTCACGCGGCTATCGATTACAAATGCTATCTTGGCATTGGTAGCGGCGACTGAAGCGCACGTGCCGTATTTCGAGATATGCTTACCAACAGCTTCAGGAAGATCGACGCCCGGACTGACTTTGGAATTCTGTCCCGATATATCAGCCACCGCGATACAGCACCAGAGTACTGACAAGGTCCTTCGTATCAGACTTCGCATATCTAAATGCTATACCTATATCGCGTCTATCAAATAAATGGTGGAGGCGGTGGGAGTCGGACGACCGTGCCGTATTGAAGGCTCGTAACTTACACAATCCATAAGATGAAACAAACGCGAAAAACGCACCATACGCACATCGTTAGCACAAATTAGCACAAATTAGCACAAAAAACAGACACGTGGGATTCGGTGCTTCACTGAAACCGGTGGCCCTTATCCGATCTCGGTAGTTGTCTAGAATGCCTTGCAGCGTGGGCGTCCGGGGATGGAAGGGCATAAAGGAAGTTCCACTTAAACAGCAACGCCGAAATTGCATCCATATAGGGGTGGGTGTATGCTTCCGGTCAATTGCACGTGAGAACAAGAATGTCGCCTGAACAGTGAAAGATCGGCTAAGTCATGCTGGATGACTGAACCAGATGTCAGCGCTCGACAATAATGCTGCGGAGCTCGCAATCGGCCGACGGCCGCGACGATTTATCTGTGGCTTGGCGCATCACAGCTCGGCGGGAATTCTATTGTGTGCATTTGTTGCACTGGTTCTTGCATCGCAAGAAATTTACTGTGCTTCACCCGCTGATAAGGCATCCGGACCGACACCAGAATTAGTGCTGAGAGCGGGTGCAGGTCTAATACCTGTGTTTGGCGCTGTCGTGTTTAGCCCTGACGGAACGCTTGTTGCTATCGAAACGAGCGAACACTTGATCGTCTTCGACCTCACATGGAATACCGAGTTGCGAAGATTCCCTCTCAAGTCCACAGTCCTCAGCCGGCGGATGGTCTTTCCACATCGAGGCCAAAAACTATTCATTGAAGATGGCAAAACCATACTGGAGTGCGAGCTTGACAGTAACGAACAATGTAAGACTCTGGCCAACGATGCTTTTGAAGGAGGAGCCTTTGCGGTCAGCGAGGAAGATCGCTGGCTTGCCTATCTAGACCAGAACAAAATCCCTGAAGCTATAGATCTCAGAAACGGTGGCCCCAAAATCCGATTTTCCGGCCTAGTCTCGGCCAGCGATGACCTTGCTAGCTTTTGGAGCCTGGCGACCTTCAGTTCTGATTCCAAGTTATTAGCTGTTGCCCGTGGCGGCCGGGACGCATTGCTCTTCCGAATGGAGCCGAAACCTCACTTTGATTCGAGTCGCCCAATTTCGGGGGGATCCTACGACATGAGCTTCGACCGCGAGAACCGCCTTTTCGTGTGCATCATGGTCCAGAATGGAGATAACCTCGCCTCGGATTCCTTTAAGGTGTTGGACGTTACCGACCGCAAGTTCGTCGGCGGGTTGATTAAAGGCTACGCGCCTCAACTTGTACAACACGCGAACGCCGTCACATTTAAGCTCAGTGAAAATCCTAACGTAGCGCAAATCGACCTCGGAATGCTTACGCTTTCTACGGGGAAGAGTTCGATCCTGGCGCACCTAGTTGCAAACCCAGCTAGTGTTCATGTCAGCCTCGACGCGATGAAGGTTGTATATTCCGAGCCGAGTCTTAGTGCGGTTCTCCTTCGAGATCTGGCGAGCGCCGCTCCGCCGAAGATTCTCGATTGGGCCGATAAGCCAGTTCTCCGACCTAGATTTCATCTCAGGTACTGATAGTCTTGTTGCTCTAGATGTCGGTACCAGGTTTTGGAACTTGTTCAGTGGGCTGCAGTTTGGCTTCCGTGATGAAATTGAATTCAGTGCCGATGGCCAGTTAGGAGTTTTTTTTTCAGGCTAGGGATAAAGATACACAGGAGTTGTGGACGTTTACGCTCAGCAACTTGAAGGCTACCCCGAGTGGATCGACTCTTTCGAAACCCTCGCCGCCATTTCCATTCAAGCTCTCGCACGATGGACACCGGGTGCTTTGGTGGGAGGATTCAAAGCTCGTTGTTTGGGACAGAGTGCGAGAACTCAAAGAATGAACTTCCGTGTAAGTCTGGAGGTTCGTTTGTCTCGCAACTTACGCCGTTTCGAGTCAGTCCATCCGGCATGCTGGTTGGAGCGATCTGCGAGCCGGACTTAGCGACGAAGAATGGTTACACTCTCAATGCCTCGCCGAAGGATCAGCTATTGGTTTGGAATATCGATTCTCTTGAAAAGGTCTCTACTATAGACGTGGACACTTTCAGTGACAGCTTTGCTTTCAGTCCCGATGACAAATATGTCGCCCTTGGCGGAGAAACGATCAAGGTCACCGAAATAGCGACTAGGATATCTTTTGAATTGGGGAAAGCAGCCCCCCGATCCGCAGGACACTGTGGGTGCAGACCGCAAAAGCACTACCTCCCTTGCTTTTGCATACCGTGAGTTCACTCTGTTGGCGAGCACGGAAGACTCCACCAAGGGGCCCAATGGCACGATTGAAGTCTGGGACCTGATTGGGCGCACTGAAAGAAGATATCGATCACACCTCAAGATTTTTAAGAACATCGCGGTCAGCCCGAGTGGGTTTGTTGCCGCGGTGAGTGACGACGGGAGCATTGTTCTTTCTCGAGGCCTCCGAGAAAAGCCGGTGGCGCGGCTGATTGGCATCGGTGATCGAGATTGGCTCGTGGTGACCGCCAATGGCCTGTTCGATGGGAGCGCCGACGCCATGAAGTGGGTCGGTTGGCGGTTAGGCGGAGGTTCACAAGTATTGTCGCTGGACTTATTCTTCGATGAGCTATATCACCCGGGATTGCTTGCGGAAATAGCACGTGGCTCTATTCCAAGTTTACCTGCGGGGCTGGACATTTCAGTGTTCCTTCGAATCCCTGGTCTTCGAACGATCCTTCGACGAGACCGCGTCACTCCAAAGATCAACAGGGACCGGAGAGTTGTCCTCTGCTTTCAAGACAGGAACGCATTCACTGCCGTCAAAACTCTTGTGGGTCCCGGCGGATCTTCTTTGAGTGAAAGTGACGACCCAGACTGTCCACTAGTGGCGATGCTACCAGAAAACAGCAATCCCGAATCGGTGCTGAAATCCCTGCAGGACCTTTACCAGAGGTGTCAACTATAGCGACGCCCTGGGATAACAAAGTGGCCCCCCCCATCTCGAACTCTACTCTCCACATTCTGACCGTGGCGATTAGTGATTATCCGAGTGCGACAGAAGAAGGACCAACGCCCACGGCCGTTGGTGCTGCCGAAAAGATTGAAAAAATACTTACCCAACAGCGGGGACCATCCGACAAACTGTTTTCAGTCGTTAAGTCATGGAACGAATTAGAATTGTGCGGAAAACTGACGGACGCACGGGCGACGGGATCGGCGATCGTGGGTTGCCTAGACAAAATGGTCGACGTCGTAAAACCGGACGATACCGTAATCCTGTTCTTTTCGGGTCATGGCAAAGTTCCGGAGAATCAGGATATGTTTTATTTTATTCCTTCCGATTTCAGACAAGACAATGCCGCAGAGACTGGGATCAGTGCTGCAATGCTAGCTGAGAAGTTACGCTATTTGTCGGCCCGGCGTATTGTCCTGATCGTCGACGCACGTCAATCGGGAGCGGCATTGGATTCCCTCTCTAAGGTGGCCGAAGCAAAAGCTATACTCGAGGCCGAATTTCAAGACCAGGAGCGAGCGACTGGTGCCGGACCCCATGATCACACGTTGGGGATTTGTTTGATCGCCGCGACTATGCCGTTGCAAGTTGGTGGAGGCGACCTGGACAGCAACGCATTTGAAGACGCCCTACTTGAATTCCTTCAGGGCAAAGGACGTGCACAGGGCAGCGAGATTCGCGCTGGCGATCTGGTGCAGTATATCCAGGATACGGGAAACAAGCCCTCGACAAAGGCAGGGCGAACCTTACCCTACACGCCCCTTGCCTTGCTTGTGGGGGCGGACTTCGCCATAGCGACAACTAGACAATGACAATCAACCTTACAGATTCATCGGTAAGCGATGCAGCTGAATCGGTGCGGCCTGGTTCACGTTCTTGTCCGGTAGCAGATCGTTCATTCTGCGAAAAGATAGAAGTGAGAAACGCCACGGCGCCATTCACGGTGCGGTTTTTTTTGTTTATTCTCCTTGCTCGTAGCCGTACGCGTATGCCATGCCCAAGAGCCTGGATAGTATCTCCGAATAGCGCTAGGGGCCCGCACATGGTTTCGTAGAGGTGAAACGCGTGTTGTCGTACGGTACCGATGCGAAGCCGCTTTACGAGGGATCACGTCATTACATGTTTTTCGTTCGACAATCAGAAGACAGTATGGATTAGAGGCCTAGGAATTGTTCCTGGGAAGGCCGAGTTGGCTTACTTTTCCTCTTCCGAGAGGGAACTCGAATTCAGGGAAACTCCGAAAGGCGCGCATCTCGTTACGGTTCCTATTAAGCCGACGTTCTTTCCAGCATCGTCAGTCCCACAGTTTCCGGAAATTTCCGATTTTCACAACCCAGAACTAAGGAGAACATCTCGACAAATCTCCCGACGATATGATCCCTGCCATTCTTGCCGCGCTAAAGGATTTCGGGAATATCCCGCCCAAGTCATGTCCGACTCCCTTCGAAGACAATTGCCTCTTGACCGCGTGGATCACCCTGCCGAATGTGCCGAAGCCCCTTGTGGGACAGATGGCGGTGATGGTGACTTTCATTCCAATCGAAAGCACCATGAAGACTTGAAAATTAGGACGCGAATCACGATAAGTCCTGAAGCGCGCGAGAGTCTTATCGGATCTAGTGTGTGGCACGAGGCGACTGATCCTGTTCGAGACGCTGCCAAGGGCAAGCTATCGAAGCTTTCTGATGACTTGGATAAGCTCGCTCTTAAAGTGAGGTGGTCTACATATGAATCTTTGGGGCGCACGCATCGGTCTGCTGTCGGTATTTGTAGTCTCCTCGGCCCGCAAACAGCCTGATGTTACTGCATTTCAGGAGCGTCATGTACCCGCCAGAGCGGGGACGCGCTATTCTCAGTCCTAGCAAAGATACATTCCGTACCCATCGGTGTATTGGCTGGGGGAGTGTCTCGCGGAGATTAATCCGCCACAAGAAGTCGATCCCTGCGGGCGTCGCTTGGACGGCTCTCTTGCTATCAATTGTGTGGGTCTTGATGGTCGCCGAGTCTTGGGTGCCATACCCAAGTTCAGATTTTCACGCAAAGAATCTGATCGATGAGTCAAAAGTCGGGCGATCATCACAGGTGTCATTCCTGGTTGCTGGTGTCCTAGCCTACTTCTCGACAAAAGCCACATAGACTTGAGGATGAGCCCCGAGAACAACGGTTCATCAACCTCTTCGTTGCCAAAGGCTTGGCCAGTTCCAGGCCGGATAAGCCCTAACCGAACTTGCCCTATCGCGCTCTTCAGTCTGTGTCTGATTCGTCTGTCAGTCTCCTTGTCGTCCTTTCCCTTCGCACTGCGCTTATGCCCGTAATTTCCCCACCCACACTAAAAATCCCTGCAAGGTCCGACCGCCTCCTAGAAGTCGAGTACAAACTTCGTAATGGTTTCATGGCCAAACAAAGGAGCGGTCACACGGGTTACGGGTTGAGCCAGAAGCAGTTTCGTGGACTCACAGCTTTCTGATCCAGAGAAACTACGCGTCGTTTTGTAATTCGATTCGCGCCCGACATGAAGGAGAGCGTGCCGGATAGATACAGATCGCAAAGCGCCCTTACTCCTTCCCGCCCGATCACGCTCCCTCCTTTCGGTCCGATCCCGCTAATCCCATGCGTCTCGCGTACTAAATACGCCGATCCGATAGCCGGTTCGTTCCTTGGTCGACGCATACAGTCCTCTTACGCCCGTGAGCGCAATTCGCCCCCAGTTTCTAATAGATTGCTCGGCACGCATATTAATTCCATATATCTCAATTGCTTAGCTAATCACTGTACCAGCTTGTAATGGACGTTTCAGTGTGGTACGTTCTATTCAGTGAGGCGATGTCGTGGGCCGGAATACACCGTACGTTGCGTACTTCAGGGTATCGACTCAGCAGCAGGGACAGAGCGGCTTGGGCCTCGAAGCCCAACGTGAGTCCGTCCGACGCTTCCTTGTTTCACAACACGCGGGCTCGGATCAACCGGTAGCCCAGTACACGGAGATCGAGTCCGGCAAGCGATCGAAAGTACCGGCCTCAGCTACTCGCTGCATTGGCGGAGTGCAAGCGCCTCAAGGCCACGTTAGTAATTGCGAAGTTGGACCGCCTAGCCCGCAACGTGTTCTTCATCTCGGGATTGATGGAGGCCGGAATAGAGTTCGTCGCGGTTGATATGCCGACTGCTAACCGGCTCACGATCCACGTAATGAGCGCTATGGCTGAGTACGAGGCTTCTGCCATCTCACAGCGCACACGGGCGGCTCTAGAGGCTGCAAAGACTCGTGGAGCGCGGCTGCGGCAACCCGCGTTGGTCTGAGTCGATTGAGGCCGCACGTAAGGCTAAAAGTAGCGCTTGCACCCCGCGCCCGCAGTACTGGAGATGATGCACAGGCACCACAGCGAAGGGCTGACGTTACGCGCCATTGCTGACAAGCTCAACGCGCTGGGCCTTCGCACTCCGAAAGGTTCGGCGTGGTATGCGTCCACAGTGGGACGCGCTCTCGTTGCCTAACGGGCGGAGGGACACCCTCCAGAATGTACGCGCGGCTCTTTAGCCGGTGGGTCTACAACCTGGAGAGGAGTGTGAGGGGTGGGGCCTCTGCGATCCTGACAGGCCCACCCTAAGTCGGACTAGGTTCCCTAAATAGGGGGTCACTTCCCTAATAGCATGCTTCGGTGGGGTGCAGGGGTTTCCGTGGGTAGAGCACCGAACGTGCTGCGCTGCGCAGCCAAAAGTGTGAGGTAGGGTGGAACACCTCCGCTCCAAGGGGATCAGGCGAGACGGTACTGGGCTAGAAGTCCCTGCGTCCCGCCCAGTCCATTAAGCGTGAAGTCCTTTAGAAAGGGGGTGGCACTTATGTTATAATAATATACTGTAAGTAGGGCTAAGTGCCTGTGCACATTACGTTTATACTTGACTTTTGAGGTCCGGGTATGTTATCGTATAGACAATCTGGATTTTCAGCTCAATAGCGAATATCCAGGTCGCTTCACACAGGGGATTACTTGGGGCAAGATTCAAGCTACCGGAATCGACTGAGTGAAGTCGGACATGAGCGGCGTCATCGCCATCATGAATTCAGGATCGGTCAGCCTGTAGCAACCCGTAATGCTCGGGATTGAAGTGAAAGTAATAAGTGCAACAAACTGAATACTTGACCTCAGGAGAGGTCGCAGCAATTCTGAAGGTGTCTCCTGACACCATCATCCGTAAATTTGAAAGCCGTAGAGGGGTTCTAGACCTTGGGAGTCCCGAAGGACGATTCAAGCGGCGCTACCGTGTTTTGCGTATTCCGCGTGAGGCGTTGGACCAGTTCATCGTGGAGAACCGCGTCCAATGACTACCGCGAATCCTGCTGATGTTGCTTTGTGCGAACAGCTCGACTGGCGGGGAATCGCCGGATTTGAACTCCACAAGTCCCGATCCCATAGAGAGAGAAAGCCGCTTCGGCGACTACTTCATCACCGACCGCTTCAATAAGGCCGTTGTTGATTCCCATCTCGATATAAACAAACTCCGTGCTGAAGCTGTTGCCATAGAAAACATGATCGAGGTGCTTCCACTGGCGGGCCAGCGAATTGGCCGCCGGAGAGAAATCTGGCGTTCAATTTAGGTCGTAGGGATTTGTTCGATGCCATTCAGGACCAGGTGAAGGGAAGAAATGGAATCATAAACATCGAGTCGACGATTCAACACTTCAACTTGGACGAGGCGCTTTCGGAGATTGCCTTTATACAGCCTTACCCGCACTACCAACCGTTTATATCGGGGGGACTACAGAACGCGGCCTAAACGACGCTGCAGTAGGGTCGGCAGCACGGTGGTCTATTTTGGCTGTTCGTCTTGAAAAGGGTAATCACAGTTTTTACAGGGGGTTTTTGATAAAAACTGTGAGGCAAATATAGCAATTGTGCTGATTACGAAAGCTTTATCTGCTGGTGCACATTACTAAGGTTGTTCTTATATCAAGTACGCATCAGTATGCATTGTCGGTTATTAGAACCAAGGTCAAGGAGGAACTACGGAATGGAGAGCGCACCCTGAAAGAGGAGATTGAACATGCAACACAACACGCAGCACGAAACGAAATCATTTGCCCCAAACAGATGGGCTGGGCTGAAACAATCGTTCCTACCAAGTTGCCTTGTATCAGATGGAGTGTTGACTCTTCCGAATGATGCCTTAATGGTCTATCCGGTTTTGTTCCACCTACACCAGAACAAGATGGTGCGAATTGCACCCGAAGAGCGATACAAAGAACTCTTCGCAAAAATTAGGGTCTCTCAGAAGTCACTAATGAGTTATACAGGTCTCTCGATCAATAAGATCACTAGCGGTATCGTGGCGTTGGAAAGGGCTGGTTTGGTTGAGACTTATCGAAAGCGGGACAATACCAGCCAGAGAGCTGCAAGAGAAGATCGACGAAGAAGAGCGGATCTATACAAACCGAGCGAACTGACTACGACAGCATCCAATTTGAAGCCTTCTAACGGAATTCGACCCAGACGACGGAGCGCGGCCAAGAACGCTGAGAACATAACCTCAAAAGCAAATGAGTATTATCTTCGCAATCCAATTCGTGCAGGTGAACCATTTCTCACGAAGGAACAGATTAACGTCCTACCGGCGAACAAGATTCCCTATTTTTCTTTTCCGTCCTGTGTCATCACAAACACCGAGGAGAGATGGTCACTTGCACAGATGAGCGGCTCCGAAATCAGGGTCTATTTTTCAATCTGCTGGCTATCGAATGTTCAATATAAACGTGAAAGCAACGCCTTCGAGGTCACGTCCGCCCAGCTCCGCAAGATGTCAGGACTAAGTGAGAAGACCTTCGCAAAGGCGCTGAACGGATTACAGTACGAGCGTAGACTCATCCATTTGTGGCCATCTGATAAGCCTATGCGTAATGGAACCACTGAGATTTTGCGATTGGAGCTGTGCGATCCGTTCACTGGAAATCCAATCGTCCGAGATGCCGATCCGAGAAATCAACCGGCAAACTACAGGTTGAAAGGGAGCAGGAAACGGGCGTCTCTCAACGTGTTCAGTCCCGAGGAGATTGAAGAGGCGATTCTGACAGCTTGCGTCGACAGAGGTACCCTCGCAATCGAGCGTTCGAACGGAGAATTGATGATGTGCTGCCCATTTCATCAGGATGACACGCCTTCACTGTGTGCCAATTACGAGAAGAATGGATGCTGGAGATGTCACGGATGCGCCAGAAAGGGCAATATATTCGAGCTGCTTGCAGGTCTGGGCGAAACCACAATAGGCGAGGCTATCCAGTTTCTCGCAGCCTCCAAGGGGATCGATGTTGAGTATCAGGACCCGGATCGAGGAGCGACGATCTACCGATATCTAACCGCAGACGGGAAGAAGATACTCAAAGAGGTCCTCGCTCGCTTTAAGGACGGGCAAAAGGTATTCAGTCAGAGGCGTCCAGGACCAGGTGGCTACATTTGCGATGCTGAGGGTGTGCCTCCATCGCTCTACCATGTTGAACTCTTGCGTCAAGCCGGAACGGTGTGCATTGTCGAAGGTGAAAAAGATGCCGATACGGTCACGAATCTCAAGTTAGGAAGTTTTCCCGAGAAGTAGTGGGAGTGACATCGGGAGGTGCGCGCTCATGGAGACCCGAATTTGCCAAACTGTTACACGGTAAAAGTGTTGTAGTAATGCCTGACCATGACGAAGCGGGAGAACGGTATGAGGAAGATGTCAAAGCATCCCTGGACGCAGAAGGCATCGACTATCGTGTAGTCAAGTTCGGAGATGTCGGCTGCAAAGACGTGAGCGATTTCTTGTTGGAGCATTCTGTGGACGATTTGGCATACCGCATTGGAGCTGACTTCGTTTCAGGTTGGCATCCCGCAACGTCTGTCCAAGACTACGGTGAGATCACGATCTAGGCCAGCCAAATCACCAACTCTCAAGATCACAAAACAAGCCTCTCAAACGAGACCCCCGCGACCTCATTCCCTTGTAACCCGCTCGACTGATCGTCGCGAAGTATTCAACCTACGACCTTTGGGTTATGAGCGAGTTTACACTAACTAAGTGCCGTAGAATCAATTGCATACATGCGAGACTAAAGCCAGAAAAACGACCATTGGCAGTCGAAAGGCTATTGAATCACAAGCCTAGACGGAGCCAAACTCTAACCGCGTAGCCACGCATGGACAGGCTCGGAACCGCTATGAAGCGTAATTCCCCCCAACCAGCAATGCAAGGCTCAGGAATGTCACAGGCAAAGGGACGGGGAGCTTAACGGCTCCCCTTTCGCGTTTCAAGAACAATCACCGGATCGGTCATTGCACCGCGCCGTGCGCCTGCAGGGTAGCGCAGGAGGCACGGCGGAGCTGAACACAGTTCTCCCGGTTTCGAGACTGCGCACGAATGTTCGCCTTCAAGGGGTCGACTTTGTACCGGGATCAGCTGTCCATTTCATGCCGTTCATTAATCCTTTTGTCGCTTCTCCGAACGCCTGAACCCTTGGGGCGCCGGTGGCAACGAAAGGTACATACCACATACCTTTGTTCTGCTTCGGGCGTTTGGCATCGAGTCTGACGGAGATCATTTCGTTTTGCTTCTGCTCAAGAAGCAGAAACAAGGTTGCCTTATCGAAGGCACGGGCAAAATACTCCCTTACACGTACTGAGCACTCGGACGGGTACGGAGCCACTGTTCTCGAATCAGTACCATCGTTTTCCCCTTGATTGAGATGTGCGAGATTGCCCTTCCCCTTGTAAACCTCGGGATACGCCGTTTCTGCTTGATTCAGAGTCGCCCTCGTACTGAAGACGGTCGGCCACGTTGATGCAATGCCGAACACCTCAGCGTTTGGCTTCGCCAGTACCGAGTAGAGCTGCGCGGCGGAAATCGACTGGCCTGCCAAGTGGAAGATTGCCGTATAAAGAATCCCATTGGCCGACTTCTGGCGCGTAAAGGAATTCAAATCGATAATGCCTTGTCTACCGCTTTCCGCAATCTCGACGATCCCATCCTTCTTTTTCGTTGGATCGGATTGGTAATCGTGAGTCGTTGCATCATCGCCTGGCGGGTAATAAATGGTGACGACACTTTTCGCGTTTGTCAGGATGCTGACGTTTAAGCCCGTGATGTCCGTGCATTCCCGATTCTGGAATGAGGGCAGTAGGGCATCTCGGAAGTGGGCTGATTTCTTGGCCGCTTCAGTAAGCGGCAGCGCGATCATCACATCAGAAACCGTGACACCTTCATTTGCCAACGTGGCTACGAGGCTCGATGCGCTGGATTCGTCAAGATATTCCCGGGTCGCATTCAAGGTGCCGTGAACATCGTTCAGAGTCGTCTTGGCATCTTCCAGCCTGTCTTGGGTCAATTGGTCGATCTTATGTAAATCCGCGAGACTTTTTCGAGCGTCCTCAGCATCTTTTTTTGCAGCCTTCACTGCCTCTTCAGCCAATGTCTCGCGCTGATCCGAAATTTGCTTTGCTTCCTTCGCCGCCTGTTCCTTCTTAGCGTCTTCCTTCGAAGTTGCGATCTCCTTCGCGGTTCCGAGAACGAGCGTCAGGAAAAGGCAGAACAGGGATATCCAGCCACGGTGGGTAACCCTTTGTAGAAAAGGCTTTGAGCCCTTTTTACTCGTCTCGCCCGTGAACGCAGAAAGGGTGGCAAGCGTTCCGATTACCAGAAGCGCAACGCCGAGGAATGTACGTGTTAAGAAATCTCGCCATGTCAGTCCGCGTGCTGCTTCACGATGGCCGCGTTTCGCCAAACGTCTGGAACCGAATCCATCGGCGTTTGTTTATCGAGCGCCACAACACCCGTATTCGAGGATTTCGTGACGAGGAATGTACGTTTGTTCGACGCTGTCGTATTGCTCGGATCGAGGGTGCCAACATAGGCCTTATATCTGGTTATGTAATCGGCCCTCCCCATAATCGGCGCACCCAGCCTAAACTGAAGAACCGACTCATTATCCCCGAGATCGGCTTCGGCGGCTGCGAGGCATTCATGGAACTCTGCTGTAATGACGCTCATTGTGGGTCTCCTAGTGGGATTTAGCTTAACAGAGAGCGATTCATCCTTGGCTACTTCTATCCCGACTTAAGGAGAGAAATAATTAATATCTGCTAGAGATTGGACGTACCAGGGTTCAAGGAGCGATCGCCGCCGCGAAGTGCGCAAACCACCCAAAATGCTCGTTAGCCTTTTCCGGCGCAATTGAAACTACAGGAACCTTCAGCCCCTTGTCGCTCCTCAAGGAACGGCAGCGAGAGGGAATCGCCATTGCGAAGAAAGCGGGCATCTACAAAGGTCGTAAGCCATCGTTGACAGCCGAGCGCGTCGCAGAACTTCGCACCCGTATTTCTGCAGGAGAGAAGAAGGCAGCACTTGCCCGCGAGTTCGGCATCTCTCGCGAAACGCTATACCAGTATGCGCCGGTCACCGCTAAATGATGGAAGGCGCGCCAGCGAATGTAAGAAGTCCCAACCCACTAGGATGTCCTGGAACTCCGGCTAGCAGGGAACATGAAGCTACTGGGGATTCCCAGTACCGGTCCCTCCACCTTGAAGCAGGAAGGCGCGCATGAGCGGCTTAGTCGACATGCTTCTGAGCAAGGGGGCCTTCAATTTATCCATTGTGTGATTCGTGCTATCGAAGTACATGTTGAAGATTACTTCGAACTGGGTTGGCGTATCTGGTGGAGGCACAGGGAGCAATCCAGTATAGGCATCATCTTCACTAGAAGATGAATACGTTGAAATTCGCGTTCGTGGGCCAAAGCCAAGTGGTGTTTTCCGGATTAGACCAGAACGCTCCGTAAAAGGTCTCGAATGCGTGCGACGGTCTGCTTTCATTCGGAAAGGTATAACTGTCCGATGATAAGTACCAGAGACCTTGGATTCGAACTACGTAAAGGCCGTCCGATTCTGGAACGCAAGGCTCGATTTCGCGCATCGTCCCCCAGTTCCAAGGCACGATCTGCCAGGAATTTCCCGGAGGCGTCCTCAGTGGAGGCAGTGGGGGAGGAACAATATTTCCGAGTGGTTCTGGCTGGCAGTCAGTTATGTCGAGTGCGGCCAGTTCTCTTTCTATTTCCCCTGGCGGCTGAACGAAGATCTGAAGTACTGATCCGCCAATAGGAAAAGGCGTGTTTGGCTTGTATGAACTACATCCCCAACTGTAGTGAAGTATGGGTTTAAAGCCGCTTGGGACTTGGACATCGAAGCTAAAAGTCGGCATCTCACTCCTTTCGGCCGCACATCACTGCGGAGTTCTAAACTAAGCACCAGTCAATTTATCACGCTTGTCTCGCGGACGATGACAAGATTGTGGAACTCGTCAGACGCCGCGGCGGCCTGACGAAGCTCGAATCTAAGCAAGCGTTGAGCGGGGCAGTTAGAACGGCCACGGCGGGGGGGTGTTTTGAAGGTCACACCGGAGCGGTACAACAAACTAAGGAGAGGCCGATAAGGAAGTGGTGGTGCGCTCTCTGAAACCGAAAAACGGAGTTTTCGGCAATTTTTAGGCACGTTGGCCACTCACGGGACGTTAGGAGTCCCCAACCAACCCTCTTCTTACCGACAGTTTGCTTTTGCCCGGCCAGACGTGATCATTCGCTACTTGAACACAGACGCGGTAAGGGGGTGTCCTCGAAATGACAAGTGAGGCGGCGGTTCAAGATGTCTCTTGGTTATGCTGCGACCCTGGACTCCCTAACAATGGGTTTCAACGCGGTCGGTCTGGGGCAGACCTAGGCATGAGATACTTTTTGGCGACTCGCTAAACTACAGCTGGAGAACGCTTCCATGAAGAGAGTTTTGGCCATAGATGGAGGCGGGATGCGCGGAATTCTCCCGGCTTTGATCTGCCAACACATTGAGGATCTCCTCGGAGGTTCTTCGATCAGAGACCTATTCGACCTCACTGTTGGAACAAGTACCGGCGGCATTCTTGCACTTGGAATCGCGCATCCGAGCACTATTACAGCGAAGCAGGTCGTCAGCTTCTATGAGGCTGAAGGACCGCGCATTTTCTCGTTCCCGGCGAACGCAGCATTACGGAAAATATCGCCAAAATATACTCCCCGAAGGCTTGAGTCGGCGCTCACAAAGGTACTTGGACCGGATGGGTTTGAGCTGGCAAGACCGAACGTCTTGCTCACGGCCTACGATACAAAGCTTCGTAGAGCGCGCATATTTGATAGTAGCGAACGGAGCAGCCTGAGTATGGTGCAGGTGGCTATGGCAACCGCGGCAGCGCCGACGTACTTCCCGCCATACAAGATATTTGACGATCTTTTCATCGACGGCGGTGTGGTCGCAAACAACCCATCCGCGGTTGGCTACGCAAGAGCAAAAAGGCGTTGGCCGAATGAAGAAGTGTTGTTGCTCTCGCTAGGTACTGGGGTCTTATCGAAATCTCTTCCGGAGAAGAGCGTTAGGAAGTGGGGTGAGTTGCAGTGGGCACGTCCGATTATCGACTGTTTCTTTGACGGAATGTCGCAGATAACTGACTCCTTTTTCCATGACACACACCAGGAGAACTATCTCCGCGTTCAGGGTGGACTGAACGAGTTCACGGAGCAGATGGACGCTAGCGGGCCTGTTACGGTCAGTGGTATGAAGGCGATCGCGGCCCAAATCATTGACATACAGGGACGTGCGATTGCTGACTTTGTTCGTCGCTTGGAGATCGCCGGTAAACCGCTTCAACTCTTCGTAAAAGATCCTCCCCATGGAGGCTTGGTGCAACAGGGCGCTCTGACAATTAGGGGGATGATTCGTAATTATCGGAACGAAAAACTCTACGCCTTCACAGGTCAGCCTGGTCGTTACTGGCCGTCAGAACGGATCGTTCCAAGAGGAGAAGTGTGGACGGCGGATCTGAACGTGGGCCACAAGGCGGATACAGCGCAGATCTCGGTCGCAGTGGTAGATGGTCCATTATCGGACTATATCGAGTACTACCTGTCGATGGCGAGTCGTAATGACTGGCATGGAATTCCGCTTGCGGATCTTCCCAATATCCTGAGCATTACGAATGTGAAGGTGATGCGCTGAGATTTGCTGAAAATCCGAGAATGGGCAAATCAAGCGCTGATAGGAAAACAGCAGGCTGCCGTGGACATGACCATTGCTTCCGATGTTATCCGGAGATACGAGCGCGTCGGAGAACTCCGTGCGCGTATTTCAGCTGGGGACAAGAAGGTGGCACTCGCTCGTGAGTTCGGCATCTCTCGTGAAACGCTCTACCAGTATGCGCCGGTCACTACGTAACAACGGTGTCCTGTCATGCGCCTCAGTCGAGAAAAGAGCAAGTAACACTGTTCCTCCTATCTCAGAAATCCTTGGAGATCGCCAACCGCCTGTTGAACGAATACCCATGATTGGCTAGTAGTAGCCGTTGAAAAAGGCCTCAGAGGTTTCCCGGTAATACGAGTTGCGGCTGCAAATCTTCGCAAGGTTCTACGGTACGTTTTGCCTCACAAGACTACCTAGTGGTGTCCGTTGCGTTCTTGGCAATACTGAGAGCTTCAGCGCTAAAGAGTGGGGGTCTTGAAACGATGTCATCGAGTATCTTTACCGGCGACAAGTAGGTACTAAAAATCTTGAGAAACCACTCAATCCACAACCGAATCTCATCGTCGCGTAAATTGTCAAAGTCGATTTCCTCGAACATTTCCGATTCTCCTCGCCGACCAGCGGCGTTGAATATACAAGTAACCTTCGATTTTCTAATTTCAGGCCGAGGAGACTCAAGAAAACGTAACGCTGGAGGGTAACCCTCCCGAACCAGGGTGCAAGTTGTCAAAAACGGTACAGGCTCGGATCGCATTGCAGGGTCTAGGCTGTGCAATCTTGACGGGCCTCCCTAGTTCGGACCAGGGTCCCTAAATAGGGGGTCACTTCCCTAAAAGCATGCTTCGGTGGGGGTGCAGGGGTTTCCGTGGGTAGGGCACCGAACGTGCCGCGCTGCGCGGCCAAAAGTATGAGGTAGGATGGTACACCCCGCTCCGAGGGAGCAGTCGAGACGGAGTCCGTAAGCGAACAGACAGGATCGAGCCAACTCAATCTCTGATTGAAAGGGAGTTGTAACCGTGACAGGAGAAAAGCGATCACCGACAAATCCACGACACTTCGCTTCAATGAGGACTCGTCAGGAATGCAGAGTTTTCTTTTGAAAATACGACGATACTGAATAATTTGGGTGAGCCTAAGTAAGTCGAGGATAGAGGACTACATCTGATCCGAGGTCCTTTTTCTGAATAAATCAAAGATACTCCCGAAGTGACAGATGGAGCTTGACACATTCTTGAAAACATGCGTTAATCAGTATGCTCAAAAGAACATCAACTCGCTGTTTAGCACATTTTAGCCGTGGCGATTTTATTTTAGGTCTCTGCACTCGTCCAAGACGGCTGATGCGCGTCGTTCTCCCTTAGGGGAGGGTGGCTGGGAATTTTAGATTTGTGGGCCAAGGCTATCTCCAGCAGATTTGTTCTTTCGAAGTGAGGACGCCATGAGATTCTTCCGCGTTATTGCGTCTCTGTCTTTTTTCCTGATTACATCAGTCGCGTTTGCCTCGACAGTCAAAGAGGATTGGCAACACTTCCGATCAGCTTATCCGTACCATATCCAGACAGTCGCACTGGGTGACGAGAGACCCAATAATCACCGGACGCTAATAATCTCGGAGCCTCCTCCAGGTGTAAGCCTGGCAGACATCCAAAGGATCAGTCCGCTATTCGCCAACGCTGCCATTGGAACTAACGCAATAGGGGTAGACGGATGGGTAAAAGACTCAGTCATTGACCTGCCGCCAATGGATGCGACCCAGCTTCCCACTCTTTTTAATGCGCTTCAACAAAAACTCTTTGGAACGCTTAAAAAGCTCATGCAGTTTCGATTCCTTCTGGTACGGAAACCCACAAATTGCGGGACCTCGATCTTCATGTTTCATCGGGCGACCTGAGATCGTGGCTTCTCGGTGATATCGACAAACTCGATACTAGAAACGGTAGCTTGGGTGTTTTCATCGTCGCATGTACCCTCATCGCGGCATTTCTTCCATTTCTGCCGTTAGTTTTATGGCAAAACACCGAATCTTTGCCGTTATTGTTGGCCTAATTGCGTTTGGGTGCCGGGCTGGGGTCTCGCTACTCTACGCTGCTATTGTCTTCGCTGCGATTGCTCTTGGCGTGGCGATATCTCGCTTTAGAAAACATAAACGGATACAAGGAATTGTTCTTAGCCAGATAGCTTTGTTGGCAATATTGATTGCAATCCCGGGAAGATCCTCGGGTAAGCCGCCAGCGACCCTGTTCTCTTCAGTATTAGGTGGAAGTTCAGTCACTTGCCAATCAATCCCTCGACAACAAGCTCAACGGGGTTTTCGTGAGCGAACGGCCGGGAATGGTTTTATGGTCCTTTACCAAAAGCGTGCCCATCGATCAACTTAGGACGACGATGAGGCAATTCACTCTTGATACCGACATTATATTGGGGGCAGTCTCGTCGGCCGATCAGATTGTGCTTGTGGGACGAGAACGCACAACGGATGTGCTGGATTGCTTCCGCCACTAAGGAACGAGACTCTTATCCAATTGGCGACCAATCAAGAAGAGTTAGGACAGAGTTATGAGCGGAGAAATATCTTCGCTGGACGCTACAACGAATCCACTTATATGGATTGGGCGCCAATCTACCTAAGCCCGCGTCTCCTTGACACGGAATACGGCAGTCTATTGAACATCACCGACCAGATGCTGAAGTCGTGGACCGAACACGGCACTGTGCGTTATGTAAACTTTAAGTACCCTGACCCCTCAACGTTTCCATTTCCCGAGCCGTTTACTAAATATCTGGACGTCCAGGAGTTGGTCTTTAATTGGAACACCAAGGGAGCAGGCGATATTGCTCGCTCATGTCGATACGAAATATTTGCCCTGAATCGGACGGGGGCGCTCCCAATCGACTACCTCGCGGCGGGAAGACCCAACGTTCAGGACGCAGAAGACACGGCTTACAAATACTATGCCAAGCTCAATGATCCCAACCTAATCAGAGTGGTACAGTACGCGGCGGTCTATCAAATTTTCCATCACTTTGGCATACATTCGTCCTCGACCGCAGATTTTGTGTCACAATCCTCTCCGGTGCTGGCTGATCCCGCCAAGGATATTATCCGGCGAATCGCCAAACATATCGGACAGGAATCTCTGTACGCCGCCATCAATGGAAGTTCCGACAAGAGTGAGAGGGAGTTCGGCGAATTGGTAGGTAGAACGCGAGATGCGCTCAAGAGTTTGCTGCCAGCAGAGGGGGAGAAAGATTCAACCGTGATCTCTACGATTGCGCTGGCGGCAGTTGACCGGAATAGCCTCATTAGACTCGTCAATTCAGGTGGTCAACAGGGCAGACAGCTCGCATCGCTTGTGAACAATATTCAGGAGATCGCGCCAAAAAGAGCCTCCAACAACGAGCGCAATGACGCTCGCATGCGTTACGAAGTCTCTATCGCGCACACGAAGGACTCCTGGATTAGGACCCCCACGATAGTTGAATCGAGCGGGGGGAAGAACGGTGGTATCGGCGGCCATAATCTCTATTCCAAAGTGACTGTCTTCGAGGCAGACTCGGCCGTGGATGCGGCTGCGTTACGGTGGAGGACGCCAACGACGGCAGGCGAATAATTCACTACAATCCCACCGACGATTCAAAGATCGGAGAGACAGTTCGCGATGCGGCAAGAAGCGAAGACAAGAGCGCGAGTGAGATTGCCACGGACGTCCAAGCTTCTCTTGCGAAGGCGCCAGGGACAACTGTGGATATTCCTGAGGGACTTGGCTTTGTCGACGGTATTCATCCGGAACAACTTAAGAGGATTGCAAGCGGCACACGTGGACGGTGATGCTTTGGGTTTTGGTTGGCATCCCACCAGGAAGTCGATCCCCTCGACCGACATTGATCTACTAGCGGGGTTGAACAAAAACTCCACCCGGCAACTGTACTAATCGCCAGAGACAATTCGGGAAGATATCGGATCGCCTCTCCTCCAGCTTCGTCGGTAGAAGCTTCTGATCTCGCCAGTGTCTCAGATGCCTTCTTGGCAGTGACAGAAAATTCTTCGGAGAAGCAAGTTCATGTACTATTTCGAGGCTTTGACGACCGGCAAGCCGAAGGATTTCTTCGAGGAGTCAGGCCCCACTCGGGAGATCGGGACATCGTAGCCAGCGTTGAAAACGAATCTAATTTGACCTCGATCTCCAAAATAATAGGTGAGGACTACGATCTGAAGAGAGCGGAGATAGGCGCCACACAAATTTCCGCACCGGATCTAAGTGGGTTTCGTGATGTATCAAGCGAAATCACTGTACCTGCAAAGAGCGGCGTCGGCCGTCTGATCCTGGAAATTCGGCTCCGGGTTTCCGATGCCTTCGCCAGTCTTCACGATTTTTCGAGCCAACTCATTGACCACATTCAAACGGTCTTGAATCAGTTCACCCAAGAGCGGGATATTCGCATCGTAAGCGGCGAATTGGCTAAAAGTCTAAGGAAGGATGCCCGCTTTGCTGACGTTAGAATTCGGGTGAAGGAGGAGGATAAGACTGTTTTCTATGTTCACAACGTTAGTTCAGAATTCGCGCCAGTCGCGAGTAGTTTCGCCGCGTGATTGCGCCTTGCTCATCGGCATACCCCTTGAGCGCGATACGTTTTTGGCTAAGCTTGCGAGCGCCCTGAAGGATGGGTACTTCTCCCAAAATTTTAGTAGTTCAAGTCCAACACTTGCATGGGCTGGATAATGCTCGTGTCGCGGACACGTTTAACCGAGGCGGTGAATAGGGCTGAGCAGATGGGCGTACGTGTGTTCAGGTGTCTGACGAACGAGTCTTTCATTGCGTCGTGCGACGCGAAGGCAATGACAATTGTCAGTCAATGGCGAAAAGCCCAGACTTAAACCAGCAGATATCGTAGATGTGGACGCTGTTCAAAAAGAGTTGAATGGTAGCGCAGCTGTAATTGGAACGATCGCCGCAATAGCAGTGTCGTGATCCAGTCAATCGTCGATCTGTTTAACCTTTTGCTCGGCGCCCAAGCCTCCCCACTGGGAAAAGGTTTGGGTGCTCAGACACGCTATCAGTCGGATCTCATCCGCTGTCGCGCTCTCATAACATCCAGAATACCAAGTGCGTTTCGGGGGGGGGGCAGGCATTCGAGTTTTCTGACGGCTTTCATCAGATTGCTGAAGTGGTGGCGCTGTTTCCCTCTACCTTCGATGGTGTCGTCGATTTGACAATCTGTAACTCGCTCTCACTTGCTGAGGCAATTCATCAACGATGTAAGCATAGCCTCGTACTGGCGACAAGCGACGTTACTTACCCGGATTTCAAAATGCCATTTTACCTTGCTACGATCGAGCTTCTCGCGCGACATACTTTTGCCTATGAAGACGCTGTGGAAGCCTTGCGCCAGTCTTTGCGAAGGAGGTTCAAGCGAAGCGCTACGTTGAAGCACTTAATAGATTCGCAACTACCCATTTGGGTGATAGTCCCGCCGAGGACCTACAGTCTTCGGACGAAAAACTGCGTGTTGATCTCGCAAAAATCAATAAATCGGACCAATTGTATTTCAACATCTGTGTTGGGATGGTGGTTTTTTTCTTCGCTGGCGCTTTTGCCCTGGTAATTAGCAATTTGAACAATCCGATGGCTATTAAAACCATCTTCGCCGTAACAGGGATTTCGTTCGCGGGCCTGATCAAGCAGATGATCGCGTTGTGGCGCGAAAAGGTACACACCGAGATAGCAGCGACTCTCGCAAAGCAGCTACCTCCTCAGGATTTGAAGGCAATTGTTTCACTCCTGCTTACTAATAATTAGCAGGCCAAGGGTATTAGAGCGAAGCCGGGGTTCGGTAAACAAGGTCGTATCCGTCCGCTATTGACGGTGCGCACCTTCCATTACTTGATATGGCGATATGGCTGACATCCAGACGGTACCAAAGAGCATAATGGTAGGTCTCAATAGTGATCGTTTGCGCTCGGTGCATTAAATACACTCCAGAGAAGCGAATCTGTGTCCGGCTAGGCCCAATGTTGTCTCACTAGAGCAAATCGCTAATTCGGAACTTTAGAGGCCTTGGGCGAGTCGCAAAATGTCGATCTCCCCATATTTTACCGCATTTTTTGATCATTTCGATGTCTAAAACCGTGCTAGAAGAGGGTATAGAACAGGGGGTAGAAGATGACAAGCAACCACTCTAGCTTCTCAGAGGTTCCGAGGTTCAACTCTAAACCAGGACGTTCTCCAGTAAACGCCATTCCCGCTTCAGGTAACCCAACAGGCTCTCCTCGCTTCGTCAAGGCACCCCCCATATCCCTGTTTTTCGTCCTGGAGCCTCCTAGCGTTGCGCGCTTGAGCAAAAAAGGTTGATTTCAGTAGTCAATCAAGATGGGTTGCTTCGGTTGAACGGTGCAGTTCTCACACCTGACAGTCACGTCCATTTGGAACCGATGGTATTCCGGCGGCGGTTTTAGTTTCAAAACGACAGCTAAACCCCCGCGGGCCGGAACAATCTGAAAGCTCTCTCTCTATCAGTCGTGGGCGCGCCCGTAGGCTGGATACTCCGAGTGGGTTCCTCGGCGTAAGAACAGAGGGTACAAATTCTCAGGAACACTCCGCCACTCTTTGCTTGAACATCAGATTTGTTCGCGACGGTGATGGTAAAGGAGACCGTCCCATCAGACGCAGGAAGTACCGTTTTCTCTTTCACGTCGAGATTCTGCATATCTTCGGTTACGTCACCAACTGAAGTGACTATCCGCTTGGGGGGGAGTGAGCGCCTTTCGAGTGTTCGAGAGGTCAGTTTGCAATTCAGCTACTTGTTTTTGAAGCCCTTCGGTTTTTACTTGGCTTTGCAGGTCAGTCACCTTTTAGAAAATCCGTCGAACGCCTTCAGGAATTGCTTAGTATTGTTCGCTTGTGCCGTGTTCGCCGTATCGACTGCCGTCTTGAGTCCTGCAATCGTGGCTTCATCCAATTTCCGTTGTGTAGACGCGATTCGCCGGTCGTCTTCCGCCCGTTGCTGTTGTTGAATCGTTTTCTTATTCGAGAGGTGAGTGTTCACCAAAGAAGCACCGCCCAACACGATAATCAGGGCGATAATTGTCCCGCGCCGCCAGTGATTCTGATGGGCCTTCCAATCTTTCGCAAGAGTGAAGGCAGCAAGGCCGATGGTCGCCAAGTTCAAAAGATAGTTCAACATTTGCCTAAACCATAGGCGTATTATATACGCTTTTTATTCGCCTTCCACAGATTTTTGTCATATGCTCGCGACATGGGCGGAGATCGGGGATCAACAACACGAATGAGGTTGAATGGCGAAATCTGTTGCGCTTGCAAAGTCGGTTTGCCGCGTCCACCTACGCCCGGCGAACGCTATTGCGACCGATGCAGACCTCCGCTCCACGTGGTGTACGTGGCCTTCGAGAAAAAGGTGGTCGGGGCATCTCGTCATCTCTGACAGCAACTCGCACCGGCCTCTCTGTACACTCGTGTTCGCGCATGATACAAGATCACAGAACTAGTGAAGCGCAGCGGCGGGTTGACGAACCTTGAATCGAAGCAAGCGTTAGAGCGCGGCATAGAGAGCGGTAGAGGAGGAGTGTTTGTGAAGGTCACGCCGGATCAATACGAAAAGTTGAGGAAGAAAGAACGATGATGCCAATTGACCGCGAAGAGCTACTCAGCCTCTGGAAGAACATCGAAGACATACCCGCGTGTGACGTGGGAATGGAATATGCGAAGTGTTTCCTAGAGGTAGCCGGTGAATGCGTAGACGAACTTGGACGAAGCCAACCAACCGTGATGCGTTCGGCACTACTCAACGCTTACGACTAATGGTGAAGCATCGGCACGATTGTGATTCATGCAACGAAGTCTGAGTCGGAGACGGTCTTTCCCCGAAACGCGGGTGGTAGGCTGTTTCCACCATGCGAAAAACGACGCTTTGTATGAAGGAAAAGGGAACTGGTAGAGACCTAGGTGTGGAATTCTCCATTTACCCCGGTGAACAATACCTAATACCGGCAGTTGACGACCTCGTTTCGATCTCAGCCGAACACATCGGTATTGTCAAAAAGAGGGTCTACGCGTATGACGTAGACACAGACCTCGCAATCATCATGATCTTTTGCGGGCAAGAATGTGCAGACGCTACGAGGCCGGGCAGAAACAGAAGATCGCTGAGGCGTTCCACGTCTCCGTCACGCTGGATGACGTCTATTTCGGCCCAGACAAAGAGTGTGCGCCAGGCTCGGTACAGCCGGTGGTCTACTTGAAGGATGGGGAGCGCCGGATTGGCGAGATGAAGTGGGGATTTCAGTTCCCCAAGAAGCTTGTATTCAATGCTCGGTCGGACAACTTGACGACCTCCGATTTCTGGAATGCGAGAATTGGCAATCGCTGTATCGTCCCCGCGAGTTCAATGCTCGAATGGAAGAAGACAACCGGCAAGGAACCAAGGCTTAAGTACCGACTGTCAGTCAAAGGACGTCACGTATTAGGCATGGCGGCCTTATGGTCACCCCGGAAGAATCCGAAGACGGACAAATGGGAAGACACGTTTGCGATCATCACAGCGATCCCAACACGAGATGAGCGAGATTCACAGCCGGGCAAGCGATCATCCTTGAGCCGCGTGAGTATGCCGAGTGGCTGAACGAGAGCGAAAGACCGCCGCTTCACCTATTGCGGATTCTGCCTGATGAAGACCTTGTGATCGATCCGCTAAAGACCGTGCCAAAGTTGGTTGGGCGGGATGCACAACCTAAATTATTTGACTAAGGCAGAACAAGTGATGCGAGAAATGCAGAACTGACTGGCAAGGTGAAGGTAAGACTTTGCGTTTGAAGAGCGGAGCTTTGCGGATGCGGCAGGGGAGAGGGAAGCGGAACCTTTAGGAGTCGCTTCCCCGTTAACTTGTGAGCCGCTATACGCGTTTGCATCTCAGACTTTGAGATCTTGACGATTGATCGTACAGCATCCGTAAAGCGTCAAATTCCGGATTGTTCGGTGGTGTCTTCACTCTTTTTTCTTCTAGCCTCTTCATCCAATATCATCTGTTTTACGAGTTGAAGCCCCGCAAGAATCGTTTGTTTCTTTTCTCCTAGTATTACGCCTTTTACGGTTTCTCGGTTGAGAAGTGCTGCAGCACCAGATTTCGGGTCAGCAGCGACTATTGGGTAAGTCCAACGGCTCTTAAGAGATTGCTTATTGCGAGCGTGTTGAAGCAGAGCATAAGCCAGACAATCCGCTGGTTCGCACAACACAGTATCCATCTTCTCGATGAATCGCCAGCTTGCTAACTTGGAGGTTTTCCCGTCGGCCATAAGCAGTTGAGGATGATCCGTGGTTGAAGCGATTTTATGAAACTCCATCTCCGCAAGCCATCCGTACTGATCCTGACGCTCGAAAACAATCTCTAGCCTCTCGTTTACAGGCAAAGACCTCATGGCAAATATAGTCACCGCCCTACAGCACTGCATATATGCTGCATGGATTAGGGTGTCTTTTTCATCGAAAAGAAGATCAGCATAGTCCTTCAGGCGCACTCCAGCCGCAATTGGAATTAGTCCGCATGTTTTCGGCACTAGGGCAGCCTTAGCCAACATTTTTTGAACAGATAACTTTGTGAATCGTAATTCTTTCATGTGGAGATGCTTGCGCTGAGGACCGATTGCCTCAGCCCATAAGCCGGGAAATTTTCTCCAAGCTTCATCAGTGCCCATGTATCCGGCAATAAACATCCAGTCATCCTGCTCTTGACCGGTCTCATCGAGATACGCAGTCAACACGAGCAGAACCCTCGGCGGATTATCATGGTGAACACTGAATGCGGCATCAAAAACATTGTATTGTCGCGCAATGCGCTTGGTGTGACAAGTATGTCTATTCCAATGTATCTATATGATTCTTCATCTCTGCCGTGTCGCTTATCCTTTCTTTGCCTTCTCCCCGTGCTTTGCCTTCGCAAATGTCCCCACCACCAGCGAATCCAACCGATCCTGCCTCGCTGTCACCCACGGCGCGTAATGTTTCTCTGTCGTCTTGATTGAGGTGTGCCCAAGCAGCTTGCTCACCTCTTCCATCGGTACACCTTTTTGCAGAAGTGAAACCGCGAATGTATCGCGTAGTTGGTGTGAGTGACCGTCTGGCATCCCTGCCGCTACGAAGGTCTGCTTTACGTCGTGCTGCCAATTGGTGACGACCGTCCGTTCCGTCCCTGTCCCTGAGTTCCAGAATATGTACTTAGGATTCTCATTCAGCTTCATCACCGATAGGACTTCCTTTGCCACATCATGCGGTATCGGTACGCTTACATGGGTCCCCGTCTTTTGACGACTAGTGATAATGCGATATAGCCCCTTGGGCTTATCGTGATGAAGCTCAGTCCTTTCAAGTGTGACCGCATCTCGTATGGCCAAACCCGAATGCCGCATCAGCCGTATCAGTGCGCGTACCCGTCTCGCCTTCGTCTCATAGAACTCATTGGGGATGACAGCCAAGAGCTCCTCATATTGAGCGTCGTCGAGGGGCAGTGTCGGCGGTGTTGTGACTTGGATCGGCGAGAGAATCGGAATAAGTGTGAGGAGGTTCGACGCGAGACAGTAACCGAGGAAGCCCCTCACCCGCTCTTGGACTTTGGAGCGAGTTGTGGATGATGGATACCGGTCCTTCCATCCGGCGCGGAACTCAGTTAGGTCAGCCACGCTTATCTCATGCGGAAAGAACTTGGAGCGTTTCGCCATGAACTCTTTGAGTCGGTCTAATTCCCGCTCATATTTTTTCAACACATCGGCGCTCACGCCCTGAGATCGTTTGTCACTCACGAACAGATTGATAGCCTGCTCTATCGTCGTTCCTGCCTTAGCTTCGACCGTGACCGCGCTAATCGGCCTTGTTGGATCAGCTGCTTCAAACTGAGCTTCAATCTTCCGCCGCCGCTCTTCTGCAACTTTCCACGAGCGAGTCTTGGCCGACTGACGGTACTGCTTCCCGTTGTGGGTGTAGCGAAGATGCTTGGGGCAATTGCATTTCTTGTACTCAGGATCATCGCGCCGGGGACAGGCGGCGGAGTGCCGGACGAATATTTCGATTGAGGGGATTGTGGAGACGTGGACTGCTCTGGTCGTCATGTGCGTGTGCGGCCTCTCCGGGTATATTGACCCGAAAAGGTTAGCACAGATTTAGCGCAATTTGCTGAGACTATTCGTATGTTGTTGCAAATAAATTATTTAGATATGGTGGAGGCGGTGGGAGTCGAACCCACGTCCGAAAAAACTTCCAACAGAGAGCATTCATGCTTTTTCCGGTTCATTTTTGTCTCGTCATCGACACTTAGAACGGACGAAGATGCGGCGACGACCAGTCTGATCAGTCTCGTCCGACCCGCTCAGACGGAGCAGGGAAGACCAGCCTACTGTGCGACGATCGGTACAGGCCCGTAGGCGAAGCTTGAGCGATCGGCTACTTAATCATTAAGCAGCAAGAGCGAATTGAGGTTCGGCACTTATAGTTTTGTGAGCGATTACGGGTGTCCACACCCCGGCATGCCTCTCTGCCACAAGCAATCCCGTCGAAGCCGTGACGCCCCCATGTGGAGCTGGCACCAACATTGCGTTGGGCACTCAAAGAACTATCTTCATTATAACTCTTGCTGCCCATGCGCGACCTCACGCAAAGGCGAGCATCACAGCGCCAATCGTGATCAGCGACGCCCCGCCAATCTTCAGCGGAGTCAACTGCTCGCCTAGGAACAGCCACGCGCCCAGGATCACAAGCACGACGCTCAGCTTATCGACAGGAGCTACGCTGGAGGCCGGCCCCATCTGCAGCGCCCGGAAATAACACAGCCACGACAGCCCGGTACAGATCCCGGACAGCACCAGAAACACCCAGCTTCGCCGTCCGATCTGCGCCAACGCGTGATGCTTCTCGAAGCCAATGGCGATGGCCCAGGTAAATACGAGAATGACAGAGGTTCGGATTGCGGTTGCCAGGTTGGAGTCGATGCCGGCCACGCCGACCTTGGCCAGCAGCGCGGTCGCAGCGGCAAAGACAGCGGAGAGAATCGCCCAGAAGAGCCACGTCATAGTCTCAGAGAATACGCGTTGGCTTAGCTTGACGCGCCGCTCTGTTCGAGCGTAAATAGTTTCAATGTCGAAACTACCGTTACGAAGATCTGTTCTGCGTGCTGCTTTGCGCGTGTCGCTTCCTCTCTTTTGCGTTGGGCTAATCAGCCTCGGTCTGCTGCGCAGGATCCAGCCAAGTCTCTTCCGATGGAAGGCGCCACGACCGATCCTGCCGCCACGCGAAGATCGGCCTCAAGCCGCCCGCCGATCCGAAGCTTCCAACACTCTTCCTCGTTGGCGACTCGACCGTCCGTAACGGCCATGCCGACGGGGCGGGCGGCCAATGGGGATGGGGCGAGCCTCTGGTCGATCTCTTCGATACCAGCAAGATCAACGTGGATAACCGCGCGATCGGCGGCCGCAGCAGCCGCTCCTACATCATGGAAAATCAATGGGCGGAGACGCTGGCCTTCGTCAAACCCGGGGACATCATTCTTTTCCAGTGGGGTCACAATGATGATGGTCCGCTGGACGATCCCGCCCGCGCTCGCGGCACCCTGCACGGCATCGGCGAAGAGACGAAGGAGATCGACAATCCGATTCTCAAGATCCATGAGACGGTCCATACCTACGGCTGGTATCTGCGCAAGTATGTCGCGGACACCAAAGCCAAGGGGGCGATCCCGATTATCTGTTCTCCTATTCCGCGCAAGACCTGGAAGGACGGCAAGATCGTTCGTAACGCCGACGAACTATGGGGGTTGGGCGACGCAGGTGGCCGAGCAGGAGCATGTCGGCTTCATCGACCTGAACGAGATCATCGCTCGAAAGTACGACGCTTTAGGAGAAGAGAAGGTCGAACCGCTCTTTGGCGATCCGCATACCCACACAAGTCGAGCCGGAGCCGAACTTAACGCAGAGTGCGTTGTAGCCGGTCTGAAGGCGCTGCCACACGACCCGGTCGCCGCATACTTTTCCGCAAAGGAAAAGCCGTAGCGCCCTATGTCGAATAGAAGCTAGAGTGCGGCCTTTGCCAGGTCGATAGTCTGCCACTCGCCACGCTCGATGCCGGCACGAATCTGTGCAGGCGTCTGCCCCTTCTTCGTCTGCTCGTAGGCGTAGACCGCCTCCTTCATACAGGTCGAACAGGTTGCTCCGTGGGTTCCTTCAAAGCAGCTGTGCAGGCTGTTATGCCTCAGCTCTCGGTCGCAATGACAATAGCAGGGCTGCTGATGCAGCACAGCCGGAATTGCTGCCGCCATCTTGTAAGCGGTCACCTGATAAGGGTGCGAGAAATAGATTCCCGTAAGCTGATTGCCGCTTAATACGGGTGGCAGAGGTTTTACCGGGGCGGTCGCGTTGTAGGCCGGCACGTCGTCCGAAGGGTTGGTCCACTGCGCCGACGCCGCCATGGTCGCCAGTCCTAGCGCTATGCATCCGAGTATTCGCTTCATGGAAGTATCCTAAATCCTTCCGCCGGGGTGTCGAAGACTGGCGCTGAAGGCCCTGTCCCATATCGGGCAACCCTGGTTGAAACTTGGGCTGAAAATGAGCAAAAAAAGGCGGCACGAACGGTGATTTGATCGTGCCGGGAGGCCAGTGACGCAACTTGTATCAGCCAGATAAGACGGTGCAGGCTGAAGAACTTTCACGGGCGGAGAGTCACGCTTACGTTGAATAGAAATATACCACAATATGGATGTGAAAAAAGGAAAATATGTTCAATCATAGAAATTAGCCGATTACCAGACCGTCCGTGCCTGATCGAAGAAGGTTCAAGTGCTAGATCGATAAACGTATTGCAAATGAACATATTTATAGATTTATTGAGTTTGACGAGCCAGGGACACTATTTCATCGAGAACTCTGTGTCGATCCGGCTTGCCATAGCTGCATCCCGCTTCGTAATCCCTCCCGCATCGTGTGAAACCAGGCCAAGGAGCACCTAGTTATATCGCACGTCGATGTCGGGATGATGACCGGCGGCTTCAGCAAGTACGGCTATCCGGTTCACAAACTGCATCGCCTCGACGAAGTCTTTGAATGTCCATTCACGGACGAGCTTTCCGCCTTGCAGCTTCCATTCCGGGTGGGTCTTCAGTACTTCCTCGATCTCTACTGCGTTCAACGCCTTTGTCATGAGCAACACCTCGCGTCTGCGATGCTAGCTGCGTTGTTTGTTCTGCGCAACCATGGGGCGGCTAGGGGGATGGGCGTCGCGGAGGGGGAGAGTTTTCCGATCTCCGCGCGCAGTTCGGACCATGTTTCGTTCGGTATGGCAAGAAATACCTCGACGATGTGCGGGTCAAACTGCTTGCCGGTACATCGAATGATCTCCTTTGTGGCCGCGGCAAAGGTCGTTCCCTTGCGGTAGGGCCGGTCGGAGGTCATTGCATCGAGCGAATCGGCGATGGCGAAGATTCGCGCGCCGAGGGGGATCTCTTCTCCTCGTAGCCCTCGCGGATAGCCGGTGCCGTCGAAACACTCCTGGTGAGCGTAGACGATCTCTGCGGCCTCGCGCAGAAAGGGAATCTTGCGCACCATCTCGTAGCCGCGTTCGCAGTGCTGTTTCATGATCGCCATCTCTTCCGCATTCAACCTGCCCGGCTTCAAGAGAATGTTGTCCGGCGTTGCAATCTTGCCGATGTCGTGCAGGAATGCGCCTCGCGCGATGGTCCGTAACGCGTCGGACTCCAGTCCCATGGCTTGGGCGAGCGCGATGGTGTATGCCGTTACTCGTCTGGAGTGTCCCTCGGTCTCTGCGTCGCGCAGGTCGAGCGCATCGCCCATTGCTTCGAGGGTGACGTCGTAACTGCGTTCAAGGTCCTGCATGGTTGAGCGCAGGCGGCCGGTTCGCGCGGAGACGATCGACTCGAGATTTTGCTTGTAGATTGTGTTTTGCTTGCGCAGGCGACCGTGCTCGACGGCGCGCATGACTATGCTTTCGAGTTCGGCGCGCTCGAATGGTTTGAGCAGATAGTCGATGGCGCCGCGGCGGAAGGCGTTGGTGACGACGTGGAAGTCATTCACCGCCGAGAGCATGACGACAGGCATGCCTGGATGATTGGTGCAGATGTGATCGAGCAGGGTGAGACCGTCGGTGCCGGGCATCATGATGTCGGAGAGGACGAGGTCGTAGTCTGGGTCTTGCTGGAGTCGCGCTATGGCTTCTTCTGCGCTCTCGGTCGTGGTGGCGGCGTAGCCGGTGTGTTCGAGCAGGGCGGCTACGACGCATCGCACGGACTCTTCGTCGTCGACTACTAGGATTCGTTCCTGTGGCATGGGCGGATACTTTCGGGCTCTGTATCTCTATCGGCGTCGAATGTGGTTCCGATTAGTTTGAGAGTTGGAGGTATTTTTTAGAAAAAAATTAGGACGGATGCACAGGTGAGGATTTTCGTGATTTTGCGGGTGTTTTTTGAGGGGTGTTTTTGGGGGGTGTTTCAGAAAAAGTGGGTGTTTTTTGATGGTCAATTTGTGGTGTTTTTGTGGTGAATTGCTGGGAAATTGTGGTGAATTGGCGGCGTGATTTCCGGGTGCGAAAAACATGCCACATTTTGAAAAGATTCCTGTGGAAAAAGTTGATGGACTTTGCCGGCTAAGTTCATCGGCGGGCGAGGAGGGCCTGGATCATGGCGAGATCGACTTTTTTCTGATCTGCCATTGAGAGGTTGGCCGGCTGGACGTCGATCTCGACCTTGTTGACGGTGCCGGGGAAGGGCAACATGAGACTTTCGCGCATCACAAGCGCGTTTTCCGGTACTGATCTTCGGAACAAAGCTCAGCTAGGAACTGTCAATATCAACGGAACTGCGGCTCTTGAACGAGCGTACATCTGATACAGCCTTAGCCCACCAGCAAACGACAGGCAATGATGCGAAATGAGGAGGAAGCATGAACGCCGATATACGGCTTGCTTTACGGCAGTTGCGAAAGGCGCCTGGATTCGCTCTGACCGCCGTGTTCACACTGGCGCTCGCCATTGGCGCCAATGCAATCGTGTTCAGCGTACTGAATGCATTGATCCTGAGACCGCTCAACGTGCCGCACGCTGAGACGCTGTTCATGCTGGAACGCTCCTACGGGTCAGATACAACTCCATCGGAGTCGTATCCGGATTACCGTGACCTGCGTGACAGGAACCGCAGCTTCGACTCGCTGGTGCTGTACAACATCATGGGCGGCGTTGGGCTCGATACCGGCCACGGAAATCCCTCCGTCGTCTGGCCCTATACCGTAAGTGGCAATTACTTCGACGCCCTCGGCATTCAGCCCTATCTTGGCCGGTTCATCCATGCTTCCGAAGAACATGGGCAGAACAGCGTGCCCGAGATCGTTCTGAGCTATGCGCTCTGGCACAGCCAATTTAATGGGGACCCTGCTGCAGTGGGCCGCACTGTGCAGATCAATAAGCATCCCTACACCATCATCGGTGTTGCTCCGGCGGACTTCCGCGGCACCGAACTGTTCTTCGCGCCCGATCTGTGGGCTCCCATTGTCGATTCGCCCCAAATTACTGATTGGTTTTCGCTCGAGGAGCGCGGCAACCATAACGCCTGGGCGATAGGCCACCTCAAGCCGGGAGTAACGCCAGCCGCAGCTACTTCGGACTTGAACACCATTGCAAATTCGCTGGCGAAAGCCTATCCCAAATCCGATGATGGCCTGAAATTCTCGTTGTCCCGCCCCGGACTTGCTGGAAATACGCTCGGTCGACCCACGCGCGCTTTTATGTTCGGACTCATGCTCCTCGCAGGTCTTATACTGCTTGCCGCATGCGCCAATCTAGGTAGCCTGTTCGCCGCGCGCGCAGCGGATCGCTCACGCGAAATCGCAGTCCGCATGGCTCTGGGATCGCGCCGCCAGCTCATCTTCCGTCAGCTCGTGACTGAAGGCGTTTTGGTCTCTCTGGCTGGAGGTATTTGTGGCACGGCGGGAGCCGTGGTCATCCTGCGTGCCCTCAGTACATGGCGGCCGATTCCGAATATCCCGATCAACATACCAGTCAATCCGGACATGAACACCTACGCTCTGGCCTTCCTGCTGGCCGTCTCCAGTGGGCTGTTCTTCGGCTTGGTCCCTGTCCGCCAGATTCTCCGCTCTGATCCCTGGCAGATCATTCGCTCCGGGACCACAAGCGTCGGCGGCACGCGCCGCCTTACACTGCGCGACGTTCTGTTGGGTTTGCAAATCGCCATCTGCGCTGTTTTGGTCACCGCTTCGCTCGTCGCCGTGCGCGGCCTGGCTCGTTCTCTACAAAGCAACTACGGTATTCAGCCTAAGAACGTGATGCTCGTAAAGACCGACCTGAAAATGGCTGGATACGATGCCGACAAGCGTGTGCAGATGGAGAAAAGCATGCTCGATGCAGCCGCCGCGATCCCGGGTGTCGATGCCGTGGGATATGCCGATCGTCTTCCGCTCAGTATCGGTGGAGGGGATTCCGACGTATACACCGACGCCACCACAGATTTTCGCCCGACGACCGCTGCAGCCGATGCCCAAAACTTCAGTGTCTCGCCCGACTATTTCCGTGCCGCCGGAACTGCTCTCCTCGTCGGCAGAACTTTCACCATGCACGACGAAGACAAGGCTCCCATCGTGGCCGTGGTGAATCGCGAATTCGCCCGCAAGGTCTTCGGATCCGTCGACAAGGCAGTGGGCAGTCATTTCAAGTTTTGGGGCGGCAACCGAGCGGAAGTAGTAGGTGTGGTGGAAGACGGCAAATATCAAACCTTGACCGAAGATCCCAAGCCGGCCATGTTCTTTTCCTTCCTCCAGCACCCTTCCGGCGACACTTGGCTCATTGTTCGCTCGCAGCGCGACCCGCAGGAGATTGCTCCGGCGCTGCAACGCTCGATGCGCAGCCTCGATCCAGCTCTACCGCTTGAAATAAGGACATGGCACAACGAGCTGGATTCCGCACTCTTCGCCGCTCGCGTAGCCACTGTTTCTCTCGGCGTGCTTGGCCTGCTTGGCGCGATGCTTGCCATTACCGGCATCTTCGGCATGGCCGCCTATACCGTCAGTAAACGCCTCCGCGAACTCGGTATCCGCATAGCCCTCGGTGCTGGTCAACGCGAACTGCTCGGCGCCGCGCTCGGACGTACCTTCCGGCTGCTCGCCATTGGATCGATAGCTGGCATGATCCTCGGTGTACTGGCAACCCGTGTCCTGTCGTCTATCGTGTATCAGGCCACGCCGAAGGACCCGGTCATCCTCGGCGGCGTCATTCTTACCATGCTCTGCGTGGGTCTCGCAGCCGCCTTGGTTCCCGCCCGGCGTGCCCTCGCTGTCGATCCGATGATCCTGCTGCGGGAAGAATGAGTTGGAGGAAACAAATCCCAGTCGACAAGTGATACTTGCCGATGCACACATCGACACGATGATTAGTCCTCAGAAGTCGGTTTGTCATCACTGATTTGGGTCTACCCGTCAAATCTCAGGGTGGTCTGCAGCTTTCATTGTGATCCTTCTTTGTGGCTTTTTTGAGCGGTACGGTGAGATTTTGGCCACCCGTCCTCTCTGACGATTGGGTCTGATCCACTCTTGCTCATGCCCGCGGCTTCAGGAACTCCTCGATGTGCTGTTCGCCTTTCCGGCCGAAGTAGATCACTCTTTTGCCGGTCAGGAACGCCCAATAGCCAATCACGCCTGCAGCGGACGACCGCTTCACAAACTCGGGGTAGCGCACGGTGTCTGCCTGGGCGCCGCGAATTGCTGCCACCAGGTCGGCGCTGCTGAACTCTGCCGCTATGGGACCGGGGTCCAGGATCATGGGCACCGTGTACGTCGTCCCGTCCGTCAGGTAGTGGGTCTTCTGCTTTGCCTCGAAGTCCACGAGGTACGATTCCACTCCGACTTCGAGCAGACCTTGGACGACCCGAGGGAACGTCATCTTGCCTTGCTGTGTCGCCAGCGCTAGTTCGATAATTACCTGCTTGCTCATCTCTTTCTCCTTTACTCGGTGGGTAGTGTCTGCAGATCGTGTGCCTGCACTAGCTTCTTCATCGTTGCAATCAGCGCGGCACGTTCGCCCGCTGAGAGCGGACGAAAGAACTCCTCGTCGTTCTGGTCGGCCAGGGCTGCGAGTTGCGGTATTAGCCGCCGACCTGCTGGTGTCAGCGCAATCGACTGGAAGCGGCGGTCATCGTTGCGCTCCCGGCGGGTGACGAGTTTCTTGCTCACGAGCCGGTCTACGAGTTTTGACACGCCGCCGCGCGTCATCCCGATCCGCTCCGCAAGAACGCCCGGCGAGGTCTCCTCGTCGTCGAACATCTCCCGCATTACTACCCACTCGGCCACGGTCACGTCGCTGGCCACGAGCTTGCGGGCAAAGGCGTGTGAGACGTGATTGGAGACGAAGCGGAGCCAGAATCCAACGTGCTTTTTCAGGTCGCTGACGGTCAGATCAGATGCTCTGGGGTCTTTCACCTAAATTAGATTACACGGAAACTGTTTCCGAGTCAACTATTTTGGGGAAAACTGTTAAACGCCATTTTCGGCGGCTTACGGCATCTCATCTACACAAGCTTTGCCTTCTGTGACAGGCCTATTGGAGACGTGCAGCAGATGATCGCGGCCGCGTGTGATGATGCATGACGATACCTATGCGCGCAATGTGGTCAGCAGCTTTTGTTGGGGTCTTTGTTTTGGCTGGATTTTTTTTGGGCGACCCAGCCAGGTTTGGTGACCTGGCGGCTTCGGCCCAGGGCCAGGGCGCCTTCGGGGACGTCTTCGGTGATGCTGCTGCCGGCGGCGATGTAGGAGCCGGCACCGATGGTGATGGGGGCGACGAGGGTGGAGTCGGAGCCGATGAAGGCGCCGTCACCGATGGTGGTGAGGTGCTTTTGGACGCCGTCGTAGTTGCAGGTGATGGCTCCGGCCCCGATGTTGACTCCTGCGCCGATGACGGTGTCGCCGAGGTAGTTCAGGTGGTTGGCTTTGGAGCCTTTGCCCATGGTTGTCTTTTTGGTTTCGACGAAGTTGCCGACGTGGGCTCCGTCGCCGATGCGGCTCTCGGGGCGGAGGTGGGCGTAGGGTCCGAGGATGGCGTTGTCGGCGACCTCGGCGGTGTCGAGGATGCAGCCGTTGCGGACGAGGACGTTGTTGCCTATCGACGAGTTCTGGATGACGGAGTAGGAGCGGATGCGGGATTCGCTGCCGATGTGGGTTGCGCCGAGGAGCTGGACGTAGGGCTCGATGACGGTGTCGGGGCCAACGGTGACTTCAGAGTCGATGACGCAGGTTTCGGGACGGAAGATGGTGACGCCTGCGGCCATAAGGCGTTTTGCGGTGGCCAGACGCATGGCGGCGTCGAGGTGCATCATCTCGGCGATGGTGTTGGCGCCGAGGACCTCGTCGACTGAGTCGGCTTTGACGGCGACGACGCGCTTGCCTTCGGCGACGAGCATGGCGGCGACGTCGGTGAGGTAGAACTCGCCGTGGGCGTTATTAGTGTCGAGGGCGTCGAGCTTGTCGAAGAGGGCGCGGGTCTCGAAGCAGTAGATGCCGGAGTTGATCTCGGGTGTGTTGAGTTGTTCGGGGCGGAGGGATTTTTGTTCGACGATGGCGGTGACTTCGGGGCCGACTTGATTGTTTGGGCCTCCCGGGTTGAGGCGGAGGACGCGGCCGTAGCCGGTGGGGTCGGCGGGGACGGCGGTGAGGATGGTCATGGCGGCGTGCTCGCGGAGGTGGACGTCGCGGACGGCGGTGATGGTTTCGGGACGGATAAGGGGGACGTCGCCGGAGAGGACGAGGAGATGTTTGGGGAGCGGGGCTTCGTTGAGGGTGAAGAAGGCCTTGAGCATCTGCATAGCGTGGCCGGTACCGCGCTGCTCGGCCTGGAGGACGAACTTGACGCCGGTGTGTTCTACCGCAGACTTCACCCGGTCGGATTCGTGGCCGATGATGCAGAAGATGTGGTCGGCTGAGACGACGGTTTTGGCGGCGGCGATGACGTGGAGGAGGAGCGCGCGGCCACCGATCTCGTGGAGGACCTTGGGGCGTTTGCTTTTGAGCCGCGTGCCTTTGCCTGCGGCCATGATGGCGATGGCGAAGTCTGGTGTGGTCATACAGGGATATGGTCTCACGGGTGCGGCGTGAGGGGCATTGCACGAAGGGCGCAGGAAGGGAATTAAGACGGATCGCGCTTCACGCGATGGCCCACTCATGCGATGAGGCCGCATTGAATGGGGCACCCGGCGAAACTCTCTTCGCGAGTCAAAATCGAAAGACGACTGGCAGATGCGGCCTGAAATCCGCCGTCTCTTTGCGTCTGCCGCCGTCGAATTCAATTTCGAGGAGAGATTCTGGTCCATCTTGCGATGACAGAATTCCATTCTCGACGATGGTCTGAGACGCGGAGGAGCGAAGTGGCACTGGGGTGGTCAGAGTTAAGTTGGTGATCTGACGAATGCCGATAGGATGCTCGACAAACCACTGCTCACGATCAGTCCGTCGCATGAAGTCAAGGTAGACCCACATCGGCTCCTCAACTCCTGCTTCGCCGAGATGCATGACGAGAGGATCTTGTAAGTAGGACGGTCGATATTTCCACGCTGGAAACGGTGGCTCCGTATTCTGAGAATCTATAGGGCGGACGCAAATGCCGAAGGGAGAGGCTTTGCCTGCTCGATTAGACCATCTCTCCCAGAGTTGGGTGCGTCGTGAGGATTCGCTTTGCGCTTCCTCCGCATTATCCACCCACACCAACTCAATCATGGCGTTCGCGAAGGCAAAACGACGATTGGCTGTGCCTTGACCGGGGTGCCGATTTGGCGATCCCTCCCGCAAGCCGAATCGAACAAATTCCTCAGCCTCGGGAGCGCCAGGAGCGGTACAGATGAAGAGATGATCCAACTCAATGCGCATGCGAGCGAGTCTACAGAATCCAGTCGGCGAGATCGATTGGGAGGAAGCTACATTACCGGCCCTGTTCCAAGCCGTCCACATCGCTATCTCCCAATTACTGGCTGTCAGGGATTGTCGTCGCGAATATAGAGCACGGGAGCGCCGGGATGCAATCGCTGCGCTAGCTGTTCCGCCTCTTTTGCACTCACTGGTTGAACGCTGATCGGGGCTGCCAGATAGAAATCCATCTGGGATTCGGCCGGTATCGCAAGCACCGGTCGAGGCGTTGCCACAGATGTTGCCGCGACGACGCCAGCTCCGGCAGCAGCACCGGCTGCCATGTCCTCGGCATAACCCGCGCGCGTGGCTCCGCCCTTTGCGCTGGTGCTGACGACGCCCCCGGCGAGTGCGCCAACCACCGCGCCTCCCTCGATTTGGGCAGCGGTCGGTTTCGTCTTGCTCGCACCCCTCACTTTGAACTGATACGTATAGAGTGGATAGCTTGCTCCGCCAAGATCCAGCGAGATCAGTTTGAGCGTCAATTCGGGGCTTCCGGTTAACCTACCAGCCTTCTTATCCTGGACGACCTCGCCATGAACAGTTGCTCCGCGCGGAATGACCAGCAGATGGTTGACGATCACGTCTTCGCTCACAGTGAACGACACCGGTGTGCCGTCTCTAGACCGTTTGGTGCTCAATTGGCTGATCGGTTATCACCCGTATCAACGTGTCCTCAAGGACAGTGATGTGCACTCCAGGAGTGCCGTAGGACGGGATTACCGGCTGTGATGAAGAAGACTGCCCCTGTACAGTATCGGGAACCTGCTCGTGAGACTGCATCTGGCTGCTGACCGGCGAAAGTGCGTCGGGCGCCGCGCCGCCGACGCTCTGAGCCGCAGAAGCTGAAGGGTTTGGAGCCGCGCCCTGAGCGAACACCGCGCTCCCGCTCAAGGCTGCCATGATAACCAAGGCTCCGACGTGGAGTGGAAACGCTCTTCGCACTCGCCTGCCCAATGGCATCTCCCACTTTGTCGAGCACATGGTCTTCAAGGGCAACCACCTCGCGCTCTGCACACCAGCTTGCCAGAGAGGCCGGGGGCAACGGACAACTGGGCCTAGCAGCGGATGAAGGAAGGGTAGCACCCTTTGTTGGAGCGGAAAATGGAAATCCCTGTGCAATGAAAATTCTGTGGTTCCCATAAAGCGGGATTATCGGCAGTCCCGCGCCCGCAGCATTGAGTGTATGGTCGGTACGAAGAAAAGACGGTTCACCACCTTCGGGTTCAGCACCGCCACTTCGATCCCTTCGGCTGCATCGAGTACCAATGCCAGGTCCAACGAGTAGATGCCCGTTGTCTCCAGCGACACCCGAACCACAGCCTTGCGCTTGCGCAGTCATGCGATCAGCGCTCTGTAACCGCCGGGCGAAATTTAGAGATAGTGTCAAACATTACCTCTTAGGTAATTGTTTTGTGAACCTACTCAGGTCATGATCGTACTACTGAACGATCGCTGGCACATGGGCCGTTCGAATCTTCGACCTGAAAGAAGGAATCAGAAATGCATCAGTTTACTCTTCACACCATCGAGTCGGCGCCGGAAAAGTCCAAGCAGGCGCTGCAGGGTCTACAACAGAAATTTGGATTCATTCCAAACGCCACCGCGACGATGGCCGAAAGCCCTGTCCTCATCAATGGGTTCATTGGCGGTTTCGTAAATTTCCACGGCGGGAGCTTCAACGAAAGTGAAAAGCAGGTATTGCTGCTCACAAACGCGGTTACGCTCAAGTGCCCGTGGACGGTTGCGTTCCACTCCACCATGGCACTGCAGGAGGGAGTGCCGGAGAGCGACGTCAAGGCCATCCGCGACGGCAAACTGCCCAACGAGCCGAAGTATGCGGCGCTCTCAGGAATGGCGAAAGCGCTGATCGAAAAAAGAGGGAATGTGACGGAAGCCGATGTCCAGAGATTCACTTCAGCTGGATATTCTGACGCTCAGATTCTCGAGGTGATCACGGGCACCGGTATTTCTACGCTGGTCGCCACCGCGGCAAACATGGCAGGCACACCGGTTGAAGACCTCCTCAAGGCCCAAGTCTGGGCTGCAGCCTGAACAGAATGATTGCGTCGCTTTGAGCGCCAAACAAGAACGGCAGGGCCGACGCCCTGCCGTTCCATGTTATGCCTTGCCTTGAAACCTGTGGTCTGGCAGACAAAGGGCGGACCATTTCGAGACTGTTACGAAAGTCAGTTTAGGAGACGGAGTGGAGAGCATCAGCAGACACGGATGTTCGAAGATGCGATATTTGATCGTCGCGAAGGGGTGTTCGACCGTACTTCGGCGCAGCCTCATCGCTTCTGGCGCCACACGGTCTTGCATGCGATTTAGCGCGTCTTCGTATAAATTACGAGCCAGGCCACATCTCGGCGCTTGCGTGCAGCGTGACCGGGAGCCACGATCATGGCCGCCAGCAGGCTTGATACCCGTTCGTAGATTGGATGCGGAGCAGATTCTTCGCTTCGTCATTGACCAGCAACGTCTCCCGGCTTCCAAGATCGACTCTTCGCTCCATCAGATTAGACTAAAATCCAACAACGGCCGCGTTGTGTCTGAGGGAAGGATGCGAGGGCGCGATGTTGCAGCGTGCTCTCGCGGCGTCATTCGTAGCGCAGTGCGATCATGGGGTCTACCTGCATGGCTTTGTGGGCCGGCAGATAGCAGGCCAGCAGGGCGACCGCCATCAGCAGCAACGATACCGCGGCAAAGGTTACCGGGTCGGTCGGCTGTACTCCATAGAGAAAGCTTGTCATCAGCCGGGTTGTCAGGAAAGCTACAAGCAGGCCGATGGCAATGCCGGCGGCGACAAGGCGGGCTCCCTGCAAGAGGATCATGGCAAAGATCCGCTCCCGCTGCGCCCCGAGCGCTATCCGGACTCCAATCTCAGCAGTCCGCTGCATCACCGAATAGGAGATGACGCCGTACATGCCGATAGCGGCCAGGACGAGAGCAAGCGCTCCGAATGCGCCCAGCAGCAGCATCGCGAAGCGGTCGGCGGCCATCGATGTATCGACAAGCGAGTTGAGCGTGACGAAGTTGGAAATCGGCAAGTCCGGATCGACGGCATGGACGGCTTCCCTTACGCTGGCAGCGATCAAGGCTGGATCGCCCTGAACGCGGATCGCATACTGCATGGATTGCATGTCCGGCCAGGTTCTGATCTCATTCTGGGTGTAGGGCACGAACATCGTAGGGTCCGGCACCTCGCGGAGCGAGACTTGTTTGGCGTCTGCGACCACTCCCACAATCGTTCTTACCGGATAGATGGTGAGCCCGACGCCGACCTGCTTGCCGATGGGATCTTGTCCTGGCCAGTATTTCTTCGCCATGGTGCTGTTGATGATGGCTACCGGCATGGAATCCAGGATGTCTCCGTCGGCGATTTCTCGGCCACGTTCCAACGGAGTGCCGATGGTGCGAAAGTAGCCCGGCGAAGTGAACATATAGTTCGCGAATGGAATGTCAGTCCGATCCGCAACCCTGCGCCCTGGAATGCGAATCCCCGTGTTGTCCGAGGCTCCACCCATAGGAACTACCGAAGCAAAGCCCGCAGACTGTGCCGCGCCGATCGATTGCAGATGAAGGAGAATTTGCCGATAGATCTGCGCCATGCGATCCGTGTCGCTATATTTGGAGGTTGGCAGCGGCACTTCGAAGGTGACAACTTGAGTGGGATCGAAGCCTCTGCCCGTGTGCATCATGTGATAAAAAGTGCGGACCAGCAAACCGGCCGCAACCACCAGCACCATAGCCAGAGCAACTTGCGAGATGAGCAGGGCATTGCGAATTCTCGGCGCCGATACGCCGCCGCCCGACCGTTGCCCTCCTTCTTTGAGCGCCTCGACCATATTCATGCGAGTGGCGCCAAAAGCCGGAGCCAAGCCGAAGAGGAAGCCCGCAATGAGCGTAATGGCAAGCGCGAAGGCAACGACACGCAGGTCAAGTCCCGCTTCGTGAAGATGGGGAATCGTGCCCGGCCCAAAGCGCTTCACGAGGAGCAGGCTGACTTCGCCGAAGAAAATGCCAAGTACGCCGCCCGCGACGGCGAGCAAGAGACTTTCCGTCATCAGTTGACCGACCATCCGGCCGCGCCGCGCACCCAGGGCGCCGCGCAAAGTAAACTCCTTGCGCCGTCCCAGCGAACGGTTCAGCATGAGTCCGGCAACGTTGGAACAGGCAATTAGTAGCACCACGCACACGGCGCCGAAGAGAAGCAGCAGCGGCCTCTGCGTGCCACTGGCCGTTTGTTGCGCCAAAGGCACGACTCGCCACGACCAGCCTTTCGCCCCTGGAGTTCTCTCCAGCAAGCGTTGATTGAAGGCCTCCAAGTCTTCCTGGGCTTGGGCCAGGCCCATGTTGGGTTTCAACTCGCCAATCACACACAGGTCGCCGGAGGCCGAGGTGGGATGCGGGGGAAGAGCCAGTGGAACCCATAGCTGAGTCCGCTTGGGCACATTCACGCTCGCCGGCATCCCTGCCATATCGGGGAAGGTGAAGTCTCGCGGCATGACCCCGATCGCCGTGTAGGGAAAACCGTTGAGATGGATGACCCTGCCGATCACTCCAGTGTCTCCGCCAAAGCGGGACTTCCAAAGGTCGTGGCTCAGGACAACTTCAAACTCGTGGCCAGGCTGATCTTCTTCCGCAGTGAAGGTGCGCCCCAGCTCTGGCGCCCTGCCCAGCGCAGGGAAAAAACCGGCGGATGCGCGGAGACCTTCGAAGCGCTCCGGGGTGGCCAATCCGGTTAGATTGAAGCTGTCTTTTCTGAAAGCGCCCAGATTTTCAAATGCCTGAGCCATTTGGCTCATGGGTATGTACTCGGTTTCGTTCCACGCGAAATCGATCGATCGCAAAGGGGAACCGATCGGCGCCTGTCTCCACGGAACCACAATCCGGCCGGCATTGGGATAGGGCGACGGTTTCAACAGGATGGCATTCACCAAGCTGAAGACGGCCGTGCTGGCGCCTATCCCGAGAGCCAGCGTGAGCACGGCGATGATGAAGAAGCCGGGATTCTTGCGGTGGACGCGGATGCCGTACTGGATATCCCGCAGTGCGGTCTCGATCAGACTGGTACCGCGCGCCTTGCGGCAGTCTTCTTTGATCTGTTCGAGACCGCCAAAGTAGAGACGCGAGCGACGCTTAGCTTCGTCGGCGGTCAGGCCCGCGCGCATGTATTTTTCCACTTCCCGTTCAAAATGGAAGCGAAGTTCCTCGTCCAGGTCCGTCTCCATCGCCTTGCGGCGGAACAGAGCGCGGAGACGAAAGCGTAAATCGTCCAGCATGTCGCAACCTCAAACACTCTCAAGAATCTGAGTGACGGCGGCAGTCATCTTCTGCCAGCTATCCGTCTCCACAGTAAGCTGCTTTTTGCCTGCCGCAGTAAGTTCGTAATACTTGGCGCGGCGATTGTTGTCGGATGTGCCCCATTTGGCCTTGATCCAGCCGCGGCGTTCCAGCCGGTGCAGCGCCGGATACATCGAACCCTGCTGGATTTGCAGCACATCACTGGAAACCTGTTGCACGCGCTCGGAGATGGCCCATCCATGCTGCGGCCCCAATGCCAGAGTTCTGAGGATGAGCAGGTCCAAAGTGCCCTGCGGAAGATCGATGCGTTCGCTGGTCACGGTTTCACCCTGTTTGCTTCTACAGGAGAAACTATCGCAATTCCTGTAGAAGGGCAAGGGAGCATAGAGACGGGCTCTACGTCCCAGCCGTGTGCCGAGACGGTTTGGTATGTATGCACGAGCCTAGGGGGCGAGGGAGTGAGTCGACTCCGCGCAGGTTCTACACGCGCAGTTTAGAAAAAGTCGGCTGCTTTGACCTGCCGCACAGTCCCGTCCGCCATGGTGAAGGTATGGGTGGTTCCAGCGTCGGCGACCTGAAATTTGGCGATCTCTTGAGCCGACCAGGCGTCAAACGGCTTTCCGTCGATCAGTCTGATTTGGTCGCCCTTGTTGAACCCGGCCGCCTCGGCCGGACTGTGGGGGGGACACGAATGCCACCCCGAAGCCACCGTCCGTTTTTTTGCGGGGGGACAGAATCATGCCGATCCTGTCCCTCTGAACGGGCGTCATGGCCGCCGCTTCGTCCGGCACCATAAAGACCCGATCGTGCGGATAATCGATGATCATTTGGCTGAACTTGACCAACAGCGGCAGTCCGACATCCCCATTGATCGAGGCCGGTGGCAGAGCCGTCTCGGGTATGATCGCCAAAGGCACGCGCGGAAAATCGACGCCGGCGAAGCTCACATGGTCCATGGTGACGATCGTCTCCGTAAACGGAGTCGACAGGCGCTGAGAAGTGGGATGGCCCTCGAGCAGCTGGTGTGTCTTGGCGTAGGACGGCGTCGCCATCATCGGGCCGATGACATTGCTGACATGCAGCGCGAACGGGGCCGGCGCCGCGCCATCAATCGAAACCGGGACCGCTCTTACGCCGTCCAGCTCGACCAGCGGAAGCTCGACCGCGCCGGCCGGCTTGGTCACGGTCTTGGGATCGCGAAAGGCGAGGCGATGACGGGTGAAATCGATATCCACCGCGACCTGTATGAAAAACTCATCGCCCAGCAGGAAGGGTTTGAAGACGTCACCGCTCTTGAGAAACGAAACAGGCTGGCCAAGGATGCCCACGGGAACCGTAAACATGTCGTCGGGTTTGGCGCTGGTGTTGCGCAATGTCACATCGCCGGCTTCAATCACTAGTCCCCCCAGCAAACCAGCGGCGTCCGTCTTGGCCGGAAGGCCGATCGCGGTGGCGAAGTCCCTATCGATGCTGGAGGATTCGCCCGGGTTCAGTAATGCCATGGCGTCATGGCCGTTTATCTTGACCGGCACATAGATCGCGACATTCGGCGAGAGCTGAAAGTTGGTCCAACCGCTAGATGATACGCCGGCCTTGAAGATTGCCTTCTGGGCAGGGACGGGACTGGCCGAGTTTGATGCGGAGGATTGAGCGGATGCAGCGGTTGCACATGCAACCGTCAAGGTGATTGCGGCGACTACTAGCCATGCGGATTTCTGGAACATGAATGCCCCCTATTCACTTCTACAGGGAAGACTATCGCAGCTCCTGTAGAAGTGCAAGGGAAAGGAAAGACTGGCTCGACGTGACTGTCGTCTGAAGCGTTTCTTTCGCGACTCGCAGCCCAGGGATACCGCTCAGGGAGCGGATCTACCCAGCGCAGGTTCTATATGCACTGTTTAGAAAAAGTCGGCTGCTTTGATCTGCCGCACGGTCCCATCCGCCATCGTGAAGGTGTGGGTGGTTCCAGCGTCGGCCATCTGGAATTGCAGGATCTCCCGGACAGGCCAGGCGTCGATCGGTTTCCCGTCGATCAGCCTGATCTTGTCGCCGGTCTTGAATCCAGCAGCCTCAGCCGGGCTGCCTGGCGCGACAAACACCACGTCGCGGTCCGTTTTGCTCAAGACCAGGCCGATCCGGTCCTTCGGCACGGGCGTCCTGACCGCTTCGGCGATAGGAAGCGCATAGAGCCGGTTGTGGGGGTAGTCGATGATCAGCCTGAATTTAGCCAGCAGCGGCAGGCCTACGCCCCCCGTGATTGAGGCCGGCGGCAATTGATCGTCGGGTATGAGTGCGATCGGAGCCTGGGGAAAATCAACGCCAGCGAAGTTCAGATGATCGAGGCTGACGACGGGCTCGACAAAACGGCCCCCCGACAGACGTTGGGAGGTGGGATGACCATCGAGCAGTCTGTGCGCCTTAGCGTAGGCCGGGGTCACCATCAACGGGCCAATCATATTGCCGAGTTCCAGTTCGAACTGGGCCGGCGCGGCACCGTCGACCGACAGGGGTACGACGCGCTCACCGTCCAGTTCGATCAGCGGAACCTCGATGGCCCCGGCCGGCTTGCTCACGGTCTTAGGATCACGAAAGGCGACGCGGTGGTGCGCAAAGTCGATGTCCACCGCCACTTGATTAAACACTTCCTCGCCCAGTCTAAAGGTCAAGGGATGGCCGATGATCTTGGCGTAGACCTGCGCCTGCAGATCGCCGGGCTCGGCGCTGGCGTTCCGTATGGTCAGATCGCCCACCTGGACCTCCACTCCGCTCAATGTGTTGGCGGCGCCGGTCTTGGCCTGAAGGCCGATAGACGCGGCGAAGACACCGTCGATGCTTGAGGGCCCGCCCCAGAGCCACGCGAAGCCCTCATGCCCATTGATCTTGACCGGCAAATAGATTCCGAGGTTCGTGTAGGTCTCAAAATCGATCCAACCACTAGATGATACGCCGGCCTTGAAGATTGCCCTCTGGGCATGGACGGGACTGGCCGAGTTTGATGCGGAGGATTGAGCGGATGCAGCGGTTGCACATGCGGCCGTCAAGGTGATTGCGGCGGCTGCTAGCCATGCGGATTTCTGGACCATGAATTACTCCCCATTCGCTTCTACAGGAAAGGCTATAGCAACTCCTATAGAAGTGCAAGGGAACGCGGAAGAGCCGGCCGGAGCACCCTAAGGAGAAAAAATGCTTGCAATGCGAGAGAAAATCTTAGGCGCAAAGGACGCGCCGAAAATGGGCACCCAGATTATTTTGATCCGTCAGATGTAGACCACCCGCGCACCCAGATTATTCCGACTGGCTAGATGCGGGCCACCCGCCCCCTTGGTAGAAACATATTCTGTCAATACACAACCTTGGCTGAACGCTCGGTTTGGGCATCAGCGGGAAAAAAGCACTCGATGCGAAGCTCCTGGAGCGAAATATCTCGCGGAGTTCCAAGAGTGGTTACGGTCGAAAAAAAACTAAGAGCCAACCTTCGCTTGCGAAATTGGACTGGAATCAATGGGCCACTTGGCATATCTCGTACCATTGCTTGCAGATTGCCCGGCACGCCGGGGTATTGCAGGACTTCGCGCAGCAGAGCCTCCGATTGCTCATCGAGCAGGCCTCCGACAGCCTCTCGATGCACTCTAAGAATGAGCGACGCTGCAACCTCAGTCCAGTTCTCGATCCACGGCCGAAGCGCGTCTGGGTGAAACACCATACGAACGACATTTGCCGGCCCCTGCGCCTTGGTCTTTCCGAGAAGCTTCGCGAAGAACCGCTGAGCACCCTTGTTGGCGTGGAGAATGTTCCAGTGACGATCCATGACAACCGCCGGGAATGGTTCCTGCCACTTTAAGGATTAAGTCGATCGCCTTTTTCGTTTGCTTCATTTCCGGATCAGATAGGCCAGTCTCCCGGTAAAGCTGCGCGAATCCTGCAGCCTCCAATAGTAGATTTTGCTCTCGCAACGGTATTTGGAGTGCCGCAGCCAGCCGAAGCACCATCTCCCTGGTTGGCTGGGAGCGACCACTTTCGACAAAGCTGAGATGACGAGAGGACACGTCGGACTTTAGACCAAGGTCAAGCTGGCTCAACCCGCGTCGCTCCCGCCACTGCTTGAGAAGATTCCCGAGCGCTGGTCTCAACGCCGGACGGACACGTGATGTGATCTGGCTGGTGTGCATCAACAATTCGTATCGAAATTTAGAGATAGTGTCAAACATTACCTCCTAGGTAATTGTTTTGTGAACCTACTCAGGTCATGATCGTACTACTGAACGATCGCTGGCACATGGGCCGTTCGAATCTTCGACCTGAAAGAAGGAATCAATGCATCAGTTTACTCTTCACACCATCGAGTCGGCGCCGGGAAACTCCAAACTGGCACTGCAGGGGCTGAAACAAAAATTTGGGTTTATTCCAAACGCCACGGCGACGATGGCCGAAAGCCCCGTCCTCATCAATGGGTTCATTGGCGGTTTCGTAAATTTCCACGGCGGAAGCTTCAACGAGAGTGAAAAGCAGGTATTGCTGCTTACAAACGCGGTTACGCTCAAGTGCCCGTGGACGGTTGCGTTCCACTCCACCATGGCACTGCATGAGGGAGTGTCGGAGAGCGACGTCAAGGCCATCCGCGACGGCAAACTGCCCAACGAGCCGAAGTATGCGGCGCTCTCAGGAATGGCGAAAGCGCTGATCGAAGAAAGAGGGAATGTGACGGAAGCCGATGTCCAGAGATTTACTTCAGCTGGATATTCTGACGCTCAGATTCTCGAGGTGATCACGGGCACCGGTATTTCTACGATGGTCGCCACTGCGGCAAACATGGCAGGCACACCGGTTGAAGACCTCTTAAAGGCCCAAACCTGGGCTGCAGCCTGAACAGAATGATTGCGTCGCCTTGAGCGCCAAAAACAAGAACGGCGGGGCCGACGCCCTGCCGTTCCATTCCTGCCTTGCCTTGGAACCTGTGGTTTGACAGACAAAAGGGCGGACCATCTCGAGACTGTTACGAAACTCTATGCGCGTGAAGTTGAGATCTTCAGCGAGAGTGATAGCAGTGAGTTGAAGCCGAACCTCTGGCGGAGACGACATGTGGTTCCCAACATTGCATTCTTACAACTCTGCGATGAAATGCTGAGGCTGCTTTGCGCGCTGCGGATAACTGATACTTATTGAAGACGAGGACGGGTGCGACAGCTGTGCTCTATTCGTTTAGAGCATACGAATGAGTTCTTGGTCGCCATTCAATAGATAGAAGGCAATGAATGTCATCGGCTCGGTAGTCGAGGCGTTTCCAAATTTCGTGATGACTGTATTCGCCGGTTCGTAGAAGGCGGAACCATTAGCCAAAAGTTGCTCCGGTTGCCCTTCGACTTGGTAGATGGCGTCACCGTCGACGATATATCCCAGAACGTTACAGGGGTGAATGTGGCGCCCCACGACCTCTCCCGGTTTCAGTTGAATTTCACGCACATCGGCGGAGGTTAGAACAATTCGTCCGAGAGTCGCAGATAACAGTTGGCGGCGGGTGATGTTTTGGTCTGTCATGTCTTGTTCCTGATGCATTCGATTTGGGTCCGATTCCTGAAATAGTTAAGGCGTCACGATCGCTGTTTGGGTTCGCTTTTAAGGAGAGCATTGTCAGGGGCCGAGATTCCCATTGCACTCAGGAGATCGCGCAGGGACGCATTGGAGTAACTCTTTTCCCAAAAACCTGCGTTGCCCGGTGAATCGCGCGGTCATAGTCGAATTCGATCTTACGTGCCATCAAGTTCGACATAGCATATTTGTGGCGATTGCGACAAATATCCGAATCCTTCGTCGTGTGGCTGCGTCTTATTTGTGGTGCGGAGCACGGATCAAAGCCCACGCCTATACATTCACGCATCTCCGCCGAGTTCAGGATTCGATGAAGACCTCGGAACCGACAAACCACCACGCCACACTAACCAAAGAATGAGAGATCGATTAAATGTCTAACAAAGCATTCGTTTATACGGAACTCCAGATATCGGTGCCATTCGCCGATGCGCCTTGGCGCGAGATCAACTCTCAGCTGCTGAAGCAGCCCGGCTTCCGCAACAAGACCTGGCTGACTGGGGTCAAGAACAACTCGCTCGGTGGCTTCTACGAATTTGATTCGATCGAGAATGCGAAGAAGTTTGTCACCGGCTACTTTCCGGCCGAAGCTCGCAACTTCGGTGTAGCGCAGGCCACCCGCGTGTTCGATGGTGATATTGTCGAAGAAGCCAGCCGCTTCCTGAACTCGATGCATTTCGATGGCAAACTGGGGCTGGAGCCGCAGGCCTTCGTTTATACCGAAATTCAAATTTCGGCTCCGTTCGCCGAAGCCCCTTGGCGCGATTTGAATCCGGCCCTAAAGGCTCAGCCCGGTCTCCTCCATAAGACATGGTTGAGCGGCGTCCACACGAATTCAGTAGGCGGCTTCTACGCATTTGATACTCTGGAAAACGCCACCCACTTCGCCACCGACTACTTCCGGACGATACCTGCCGGGTTGAGCGTCGCCTACACCACACGCATCTTCGGCGGCTCCGAGGTTAAGGAAGCCAGCCTACCCTTGAACACGCCGTTTTTTCGGAAGTAAACCTCCTGATCATCTGGGTAGAGCCCACGGGTTCGCCTTCATGAGCCCTTGGGCTGCTCGGGTCTCATCCGGGTTACACGGCTTCTGTCTCTAAAACGTCAAGACTCCCTCAATGAACAGATGCGTTCATTGAGGGGGAAGCTGCGTGCGGCGGGTATCGGGCTTGCTCGAGATTTTGCAGAGGTCGTACTCGTCAATCACCTTCTATTTTCTCAACCGCAGTGCGGGGCAGGGATGAATGGCCCCGTGCCTATACATTCAAGCACGCTCCAAGAAAGTAAAGGAAACGATGATCAGGAGTTCTCAAGGGAAGGTTGCGCTGGTTACCGGCGCGTCGAAAGGCATAGGCGCAGCAATTCCCGCTGGAGCCCGGCCTTCTCATCCCATCTGTTATCGCTAACTGAACAGCGTATGTGCGTCGACTTCCATTTCAAAAAATAGCGGTATTGCTGATGGCACCCCGCCTCTTCCGGTTGCAGTAAATCTGAATAGAATTTTTCTTTCCTCTTCTAAATCCAATCCCCTCTCCTCGCCGTATTTGAAGTGAAGGCGAAATCAGCAAGCTGTAGTCAGGAGAGACACACTCGTGGAAAAACAACTGAATGATCTTATCGATAAGGCCCTATCCCGCCGGAAGTTCATGGCAGGAGTTGGGACAGCGGCCGCAGCTGCACTGATAGTTGGCTGCGATAACAGCACGCCCGCACCCACGCCAACACCGACCCCAACACCGACCCCAACTCCGACCCCAACACCAACTCCAGCCGCCATCACTGACGCTGACATCCTGACCTTCGCCCTCAATCTTGAGTACCTGGAGGCCGAATTCTACCTCTACGCATCCACCGGCTCAGGCCTCTCTTCCACCGATGCAGGCTCGGGCGCCGGCACGACCATTGTGCCCTCCACTGGCACTAAGGTTGCATTCGCCGACAAGTATCTTCAGCAATACGCGAACGAGATCGCACAAGACGAACTCAACCACGTCCGCTTCCTTCGCGCTGCTCTGACTGCCGCTGGCGCCACAGTTCAGCCTCGCCCAAACATAGATTTGACGTTCTTCGCCGGTCTCGGAACGGCGGCTGGAATCTCTGGAGCCTTCAATCCGTTCACCGACGAGAACGCATTCCTGACTGGTGCCTTCGTCTTCGAGGATGTCGGTGTGACCGCCTACCTCGGCGCGGCTCCCCTCATCACTAATAAAGCGTCCTACCTTGGCCCTGCTGCCGGAATTCTAGGAACCGAGGCCTACCATGCCGCCGAGATTCGCACGATCATCGCGAGCAATGCAGCCTCCAGCAGTGCATCGACAGCCCAAACCGCGGCTCTAACCAACGTGAACCTTATATCGGCTCTGCGCGGAAAAATCAGTATGGGAAGCGGCAATATGCTGGCAGCTGAGACTCCAGTGAGCACTAGCTCCGTCGTTGCGGCCGACACGACCAACTCCATCGCCTTCGCTCGTACCACAGATCAGGTCCTCCACATCGTCTACGGCGGCACCGCAGGCGTCGGAGTGGCAAAGGGCGGCTTCTTCCCCGCTGGACTCAACGGCAAAATCACATCGACAACAACCTAAGGACGGGACATCATGGCAACTTTAGAGACACAGCAGTTAGATGACATCATCGTAAAGAGCCGGCGCAAAATGCTCTCGCTTGGCACCTCAGCCCTTGCCGGTCTCGTCCTCGCAGGCGTCACCAAGAAGGCAGAAGCCGCAACCCTCGTAGACGCCGATTACCTCAACTTCGCGCTCAACCTTGAGTACCTCGAGGCGAACTTCTACAACCTTGCCGTCCACGGCGTCACCATCGACAAACTCTCCACTCCCATCGGCATCACAGGCACCGGAACTCAGGGCACCGTCACCACCAAGGCGAACTTCGCTGCGGTTCCCTTTAGCATTCCGTACATCCAGGCATACGCTACCGAAACCGCTACAGAAGAAGGCAGGCATGTCTCCTTCCTCCGCTCAGCTCTTGGCAGTGCGGCAGTCGCTCAACCTGCACTCGATCTGGTCAACTCCTTCAACGCTCTGGCCGTCGGTGCGGGTATTGCCTCATCGTTCGATCCCTTTGCCAGTGATGCGAATTTCCTCATCGGTTCCTATATCTTCGAGGACGTGGGTGTCACGGCCTATCACGGCGCTGCCGGTGCGCTCACCAGCTCGGCAAATCTCAGCTACGCTGGCGGTATCCTCGCGGTCGAGGCCTATCACGCTGGCCTGGTCCGTACATCTATCAACTACCTCGACGGAGGAACCGGCACTCTGACGGGTTATACCCAGAAGATCTCAGCCTTCCGCTCCTCGCTCGCCAACCCCTCCTCTTCGCCCACGACGCAAACTACCGACGGCGGAATCAAGAACGCAGACGATCAGGGTATCGACAACACTCAGATGGTCGCACTCCAGGGCTCCTCTGCGACCTACCCCTCTACCACCATCCTCGACGCCGATAACAACAGCATCTGCTTCGCCAGAACAACATCACAGGTTCTTGCTATCGTTACCGGAACCGCGCCCACCGGGCCCAGCCCCCACATGGGAGTCTTTTTCCCAGCCGGCCTCAACGGTAACATCACCTAATTCGGTCGTCGCCGTTGAGAGCAAGGGCCGCAATTTGCCTGCGGCCTTTGCTCTTTAATTCGAGTGGTCGGCAGTTCCGAATTGACCTGAATCTCGGGAATAATTTCTCATCGCCGTTGTTCCTGAAAACCCGGGTGCATTCGATAGGTCGCTGCAACACCATCTAGTAGAAGTTCTTCTATTGAGGATGGTGTCTATGAGTGAAGGAAAGCAGTCGAGACTATCTCCCGCGCAGAAGGCTGATGTCTGGGGGCGATGGAAGGCGGGGGAGTCGTTGCATGAGATTGGGCGTGCCTACGGCAAGCCCCATAACTGCATTCGCTGTGTGTTGTTGCCGCGCGGAGGGATTGCTCCAGCCGCTCGCCAGCGCTCTCGCATAGCGCTCACCCTGGCTGAGCGAGAGGACATTTCGCGAGGAATCGCTTCCGGCTCATCGATCCGCACGATAGCCAGCGGCCTCGGTCGGGCGGCGTCGACCGTGAGCCGGGAGGTCACGCGTCATGGCGGCTGTGCGGCCTATCGCGCTCACGATGCGGATCGGCAAGCCTGGAAATCCGCTTTGCGACCGAAGAGGTGTCTTCTTGCCAGCAACCGCAAGTTGCGAAACATGGTCGCGAGTAAGCTGGTGTTGGACTGGTCGCCGGAGCAGATTTCCGGATGGCTGAAGACACAGTATCCCGACGACGAGAGCATGCGCGTGTCCCACGAGACCATTTACCGAAGCCTGTTCATCCAGGCGCGGGGCGTGCTGAAACAAGAGCTGATGGAGCACCTGCGGAGCAAGCGGCGCATGCGCCGCTCGCTCCATGCAACGGTCAGCGGACAGTCCCGCGGCCAGATCGTCGATGCCGTCTCGATCCGTGAAAGGCCCGCGGAAGTGGAAGACCGAGCGGTTCCTGGACATTGGGAAGGTGATCTGCTCAGCGGCGCAAAGAACAGTTACATCGCGACTTTAGTGGAGCGTCAGTCACGCTTTGCCATGCTGGTCAAGGTGCCGGGCAAAGACACTGAAGCGGTCGTTCAAGCCTTGAGCCGGCAGGTTCGTAAACTCCCGGCGACCCTGCGGCGTTCGCTGACGTGGGATCGCGGGTTGGAGATGGCCAGGCACAACGAGTTTACAGTGGCCACCAAGGTGAAAGTGTACTTCTGCGATCCGCAGAGTCCCTGGCAGCGCGGCACCAATGAAAACACCAATCTACTCTTGCGACAATACTTCCCCCGAGGGACCGACCTTACCCCAATCTCGCAAGCGCAGCTCGACCAGGTCGCGCTGCGATTGAATCAACGTCCCAGAAAGACCTTGGGTTTCCAAACTCCTGCAGCTAGACTGCAAGCAAGTGTTGCGTCGACCGTCTGAGCCGGCAGAGGTTTTCGGAAACTACGAGTGAATTGTGTCCAGAACGTCTTAATCGCTTTCGGTACGTCGAATGATGACTTCCGCGTTGCTCCCGAGTCACGGACAAATCAGAGGATACTCTCGATCGCTCCAGTCGGGCGTTATTTTGCAACTTCTGGTAACGCCTCAGCACAGCCGCTCCTAGGCTGTGCTGGGATATGTTGGGCGGGCGACTTTGTCTGGTTGATCTTCGAGGCTGAGGCAAGGGACCCGCACGATCCGTCCAAGACCTATCACTACAACAGCTTCGACATCCTACGTATCCAGAACGGCAAGATTCAGGAGCACTGGGACTCCTCCAAGAAATTCTCTGGCTCGTCCGTTTTCGTTCCCTCCACCACTCCGGCACCCTCCACATGGAACACCGGCAGGCTCTCCGTGGGGGAGCAGCGCAACATCGGCCTTGCCAACGAAGAGTTCAAAGACATGTTGCAATACGGCCATCTCGAACTGGCCGACCAGACCATGGATCCCGGCTACATCCAGCACAATCCCAACGTCCCACAGGGCCGGGAAGGCTTCAAGCGGTTCATCGGCCACCTCACTGGAGGCCGCTCGGAAGAGATTAAGCCTCAATGGAAGTTCGGTCCAGTGTTAGCCCTGGCAGACGGGCCCTATGTCCTGATGATGTGGAACGTCAGTGACAAAGATCCTGCCGATTCCACCAAAACCTACACCAGAAACCACTTCGATGTGCTGCGCATTGAAGGTGGCCTGGAAAAAGAACACTGGGACGAGTCGAGAATCGAGCGGACGGCGGTGACGGTGGATGCGAAGGTTCTAACCGCCTATCCGGGGGGCCTATGCGCTGACGCCGAAGGTCATCCTCGTGGTTACGCTGGAGGATGGGCATCTGGAGGCGCAGGCGACCGGGCAGTCGAAGTTTCCGCTGGATGCGGAGTCTGACACGGTGTTCTTTCCGCAAAACTCCGACGTCGAGATCGAGTTTGTGAAGGATAAGGAGGGGAAAGTTACAGCGTTGGTGCTGCATCAGGGTGGAAAGGATCTGAAGGCGCCGAAGCAGTAGGAGCTGCTCGAACGGAGAAGAGGCCGCAGACGTGATTTCTCGAGAATTGCGGAATCCGCTTGCTATTTGCGTTTTGCGTCGCCTTAATCGCTGCACGTCCATAGGTATTCATGGTCGTCGAAATGTTGGCATGCCGCATGAGGCCCTTCTGCATTCCTGCGTTTGCACCGTCTCGTTCTTCTTGATTGTTGGATGGGTTCGGCACGTTCGGATCATGCCTTTTTAACTGTCAATCTCGAAATCTGGGAACGCCATGCACTTGCCAAGACCTGGACGGTTGGTGCGGCGATACCAATCAAGGTCATCGATCCATCGCGGGCCCTTTGCTTTGTTTCCGCTCAAAAGTATTTGCTAAAGAAATCGCCCTTCGGTGTGCATATGACTACTGCAAAGCCATCCTATCTAAGGGTTTGGCCTCAAGGGACGTTCAACGCGGGTTGAAAAAGAAATAGATCTTTAGATTGAGAATCTCTTGACAAATTTAGCAAGGGTCGAGTAGGCTTCGGGGCGATCAAGAAGAGCAGAGATTTCTTTTTTGAGAAAACGATTTTTATTTTCTGCCTTTAAGAAATGCCGCTAGGGCATTTGAAGTCTAAACGGGCTCGAACTGAATACTGAACTTGCATTTGATGATTCGCTTTTTTCCACTAGATCCAGGTTCTGCGAGAAAACGTTTACAGGCTTTATATTTGCTCCCCCGAACGAGAAGAAATTGCTCGGAGGGTAAAGGTCTATAAAGCTTTCCCCGGTGCGTTTAATCAAAAATTCGGAGGCTGCATCATGCATCGTTCTCGATTTGTATTGACAGTTATGTTAGGCATGGCTTTGTTGCTCGTTCCATGCGCGTGGGCACAGGAAAACGCAACCATCGTCGGAACGGTGACGGATGCCACCAAAGCCGCGGTTCCGAATGCCGAAATCGCCCTGACCAATACTGCAACCGGCCAGGAAAGAAAGGTGACGTCGAACAACTCTGGGATCTATACGTTCGTCAACGTAGGCGTCGGCCAGTTCACGCTGAGCGCCGTTGCAAAGGGATTCCAAAAATACATCAAGACAGACATCGTGGTAAACACCGACCAGACCCTGAACGCAGACGTCAGCCTTACGGTCGGCAGCGAATCGCAGACGGTGACCGTCGAAGCCGATGCTCTGCAGCTCCAGTCGGAGACCAACGAACTCAGCACCCTGATCAGCGGTGCCCAGATAACGCAGCTGGCGACTAACGGCCGCAATGTGGTCTCACTTGCGGCGCTGGGCATGGGCGTGTCCAACAACTTGCCCGCTTTTGGCGGCGTGAATGCTCTAACGTCCGCTAACGGCATCAGCTTTAATGGGACCCGAGTGAATCACAACATTTACCTGTTGGATGGTGGAGAACTGAACGATCGCGGCTGCGGCGGCTGCTTTAGCTCACTGCCTTCAGTCGACTCGCTCGCGGAGTTCCAGACTCTCGACAGCAACTACGGACCCGATTACGGCATCGGATCAGGCGGAACGATCCTCATGGTCATCAAGTCGGGAACGAGCAGCTTCCATGGCGGACTGTGGGAGTTCAACAGAAATGCGGACTATAACGCCAATAACTATTTCAGCAATCTAGCAGGACAGCAGCGGTCAAAGTTTGATCTGAACGTCTTCGGCGGCAACATTGGCGGACCAGTGTGGATCCCGCACGTATATAACGACTCGCGCAAGAGAACCTTCTTCTTTGTGAATGAAGAGTGGCGGAAACTTATTCAAGGAAGTGCGCCTGCGGTCAAGAATACGATCTTGCTCAGCAACTTCCCGGTGGCTGGACAAGATCTGGCATACACCGTTCCGTCCAACGGGGTGGTTCCAATTGTTCCAGTGACCGCTGACCCAGCCAAGCTGGCAATCTATGGGTTGCGCGGTTTGACTCCTGGACAACCCTTTCCGGGCAACGTTATTCCGAAACAGTTGATCGATTCGAATGCGGTCCTCGAACTGAACGCGGGCACCTTCCCACATCCGAACTTTGGAACCAGCCAATATATCTCGTCCATTCCTCAACCAACCGACGTTCACGAAGACGTCGTGCGCATCGACCACGCCATCAACAGCAAGTTACAGCTGATGGGCCATTACCTGCATGACGGGGTCACCCAGACGTATTACCCGCCGCTATGGGGCGATAGTACTTATCCAACAGTGGGCACGGCCATGCTCAATCCGTCCTGGTCCGCAACTATCAAGCTAACCCAGACGCTTTCACCCACGTTGCTCAACGAAACCGCCTTCCTTTATAGCGGCAACACGATTCACCTAAGTCCCGTAGGTATTTCGGCGCAGCCAACCGGGTGGACAGCGACAAGCTTCTTCCCGATTGGCAACAATGTTGGCAGCCGAATGCCAGAGGTCCAATTGGGGGCGCCCTACAGTACAACCTGGAGTTCAAGCTACTTCCCCTGGAAGAACTCCTACGAAGGCTATGAAACCCGGGACGATCTGTCGTGGAACAAGGGGGTGCACCAGTTCAAATTCGGCTTCAGCTGGCTGCACGCTCCCAAGAACCAGCAACTGCAGGCCAACACTCAGGGCACCGCGGTTTTCAACAATAGCTCATTTTCCGACGATTCCTACATAAACTTCCTGCTCGGGGACGCGGCCTCCTTTACCCAGCTGCAGTTTCTCGCCGGCAAACATTGGGTCCAGAACAACTATGGCGGCTATGTTAATGACAACTGGCATATCGCTCCCCGATTGACTCTCAACCTCGGTCTTCGTTACGACGCGTTGCCGCACACCTTTGAGCGATTCAACCAGTTTGCGAATTTCGTTGCGGCAGATTACAACACGTCACTTGCTTACCCTCTCAATCCGGACGCTACCCTGAACCCGGCTTCGCTTACGGAATACAACGGTTCGCCGTTCTATCTCAATGGTATGAGGGAAGCTGGCGTAAATGGATTCCCCCGCGGAGTGGTCCAGAACTACTACTACACGTTCCAACCGCGAGTTGGCTTTGCCTATAATCTCCCCGGAAAGGGAACTACAGTACTCAGGGGCGGTTTCGGAATGTTCTACGAACGTGTCCAGGGAAACGATGTTTACAACGCAGCTTTAAATCCACCCTTTGCGTACCAGCCGTCTGCCACCAACGTTTACTTCTCAAACCCACACACCAGCGCACTGTCCGGACTGACAACAACTCAGTCCTTTCCCTCTACGCTGACTAACATCCAATACAACTATAGGCCACCAGGGACCGCGCAGTTCAGCCTGGGACTTCAACGGCAGATCGCCCCATCGCTCATCGGAGTGATGCAGTACGTGGGCACTTTGGGCTGGACCCAGAACAACGACCGGGCGATCAACACCTTACCGTTGACAGATTCAAAAAATACTGCAAATCCTTACGACCTTCGACAGGGCGTTGCTACAGGCAAGCTGAACGCGAACCTGTATCGACAGTTCCCGGGTTTTAGCGGCATTCAGCAGGAAGAGAACGAAACCAATTTCAACTATAACGCCCTCGAGATTGGTCTACGCATGGAGAACAAGCATGGACTTACCTTCCAAATGGCGTACACCTACTCTCACGAGATCGACTCGCAGAGCAATGATCTCGGGTCAGTCTCAAATCCGTTCAATATAGCCTATGACCATGGGTCGGGCGCGCTCGACCGGCGTCAAATCTTCAACGTGAACTACATCTACGTGTTCCCATTCTTCGCTAAGAGCGGCAATGCGTTCGAGCGGATCGTCCTCGGAGGCTGGGAGCTCTCCGGAGTAACGTTCATACAATCGGGAGTCCCGCAGCCCATTAACTATAACGGTGCCGACACTCTCGGTCTCGGGCGGCGGCACTGCCAACCGTCCGAACAAGGTGGCTGGCATCACATACCCCAAGACAAGGCTCGCCTGGTTTAGCAAAGCTTCTTTTGCAGCACCAACTGCACCTTGGAATGGCGGACCGAATCAAGGTTGGGGTAATGCTGGAAAGGACCAAGTCATCCTACCTGGACTCTTCAACTTCAACATGGCCCTCTTCAAGACATTTTCATTTACCGAAAACTTTAAATTTCAATTCCGGCTGGAGACGTTCAACACCTTCAACCACACGGAATTTAACGGTATAGATAATGGCTTCAACGATGGGAACTTCGGCCAGGTGACGTCGGCCTACGATCCTCGCGTACTTCAGCTCGGTGGGAAGCTCTCGTTCTGACCTGAATCTCGGTATTGCAAGGGCGCCCAGGTTTCAATGCCTGGCGCCCTTTATTTTTGCGTCTTCGGCGATCCTTGCAGTGGTGGACTCTTTATTCCTTGCAATGAGGACTTGACGATACCCTGGCCTTCCTTGATGGTCACCAACTGGTTGCGTTCAACAGCTGAAAAGTGCTCGACCAGGCCGTTAGTCCAGTGGATCTCGAGATCTGCATGGGTGTTGCGCCCAAGTCCGAAGTGGAGCCTGCGATCATTCACTGAATAAAAGCTTGACTGCGCCATCACAGCTTGGGACTGTACCTTGCCGCCATATTTGGCCAAGACCCTTGACCCGATCGCGCTCCGGTTCGATTTCGTCCCGACCAGAAAAACCTTAAGCCAGTTCAGATCGCTCTTGAGATCGTTGCGAAGCAGGGAAGGGGGTTCGTTCAAGTTAATGACCACCATATCGACGTCGCCATCGTTGTCGAAATCGCCGAAGGCGCAGCCTCGACTGCAATGCGCTGCTGAAATTCCCGGACCCGCCTCCTCGATCAATTCTTCGAATTTTCCATTGCCGAGATTTCGAAAGATGAACCTCGGCGTCTTCAATGGGTATTCGGGAAACTCAGCTTCGACCTCCGGATATACGGATCCAGTAACGATCGCGAGGTCTGGCCAGCCGTTGTTGTCGAAATCGGCGAAGCCGGTGCCCCAGCAGATATAGCGGGTTTCCACCCCGAAGCCGGCAGGGATCGTTACATCTGTGAAGTTGGCCGCTCCATCATTGCGATACAGGACATTGGTGTCGTCCGAAAAATGGGTCTTGAAGATATCGAGATTTCCGTCAAGATTATAGTCGCCGACAGCCACACCCATGCCAGCCTGCTCGGCGCCATCCGCGCTAAAGGCGATCCCACGCTCCGCGCCCTCTTCGCTAAAAGTGGAATCGTGTTTATTTACAAACAAGAGGCTCGGAGTCGAGTCCGATGCCACATAGAGGTCAGTCCAGCCGCTGTTGCTGAAGTCCGCGGCCACACTGGTCATTGAATACGTGCGTTGCGCTTTCGCGATGCCAGTCTCCTGAGAGACGTCCCGAAACGTTCCATCGCCCTGATTGCGGTAAAGGTAGTTGCGCGGCATCGGCAAACCCCTGGGCCCACAGTTGACCGCGACACCTTTGAAATTGCAGAACGGATTTGCACCAGGTTTTGGCAAACGGTCCAAATGCAGGTCGACATAGTTAGCAACGAAGAGATCCAGATGCCCATCGCGATCATAGTCGAGAAAAGTGCATCCAGATCCCCAGCGTGTGTTGCCCTCATAGATCAGCCCTGCTTGCTGGGTGACATCGGTAAATGTGCCATTGCCATTGTTACGGTAGAGGACATTCTGACCATAGTACGTGACGAAGATGTCCTCAAAACCGTCGTTGTTATAGTCTCCGACGGTAACTCCGCTGGCCCATCCGGAACGCATAAGCCCGGCCTTTTCCGTAACATCGGTAAATGTTCCGTCCCGATTGTTTTTGTAGAGGCGATTGCTTGAATCTGGATCGGGCTCGTCCATGCGCGTCCCGCACAACACAAAGATATCCAGCCATCCATCGTTGTCATAATCCAGGAAGGCGACGCCGCAACCCACCGTCTCGATGATGTAGTTCTTATGTTTGAGCCCGCCGTAGACAACTGGAAAGGTCAGTCCTGCCTGAGCAGCAACGTCGGTGAAGTGGGCGAGAAATGGAATGCCAGACGGCTTACCTCTGGGTAAGGGCTTTAGATTTCGAGTCGACACCCCCTGTGCCAGAGCCATTGTCGAAGCGGTAGTCATCCATAGAAAATCCCGCCGCGAGATGTGGGTCTTCGCTTGGCTCATTGTTGGGCAGGGCCTGTCGTCTCTTTTTGAGTCATTGTTCTCTACTTGGGCACTGCGCCATCACCAGACACCTTCTCAATCAGCGAATCCTCTGTCTTGTTATGTAGTTCCTTTGTCTTGGCGAACTCCTGCGCGGCCTTTTCCTTTTGCCCAAGCGTCGTATACAGGCGCGCGAGGCGGTAGTGAGCGTCGGGTTGTGAAGGGTCCAGCTTCACCGCATGTTCCAGTGCGGCAACAGCCTCCGGGTTCTTCTTCTGGTCGGCGTAGATGCAACCAAGATCGAAGTAGGCCAATCGGCTCTCGCTCTGCAATTGAAGCGCCTTCTGCAATAGTGGCTCTGCCGCCTTGTCGTCATTTGTGTGCAGTGCAATGTCACCCAGATAGAGGTATGCCTGTGCGTAGCCTGGATTGTTCTTGATCTCCAGTTGTAGCTCCGGCGTCGCTTTATCGTAGTCTCGCTGCTTGTAGTAAAGGTAGCCCAGCTCGAAATGGAGGACAGGTTCGTTCGGCGAGATGCGTGCCGCCGCTTCAAGCTCTTTGATCGCGTCCTCGGTCTTGCCCATGCCGTCAAGCGCCTCGGCCATCAGCATGTGTGCCTGAACAGCATCTGGGTTAGCAGCAAGAATGTTCTTGTACTCCGTCAAAGCACAATCGTACTGATGGCTCCATAGGCAACTCTGCGCAAGGACATTGTGCAGTTCGAGATTGGACGGATCGTCCTGGAGTGCCTTCTGCAAATACTGGCTCGCCTTGGCATAGTCGCGAAGTCCGAAATAGCTCATCCCCAGCAGGATCGTGCTGCGATGGTCGTCAGGCTTTTCCTTCGCCGCTATCTCAAACGGCGGGATCGCGTCCGAAAAATGTCCTTGCTTGAATTCGGCCACGCCCAGGTTGTAAGCAACGTCCGGCTGGTCCGGCTTAATGGCAAGGGACTTGTGATATTCGGCGGCCGCCAACTCAAGCTTCCCCTGTTGCGCTAGTACGACCCCGAGGTTGCCGTGAATCGTTGGGTTCTTGGGATATTGCTGCTCCAGTTGCCGCCACAACAATTCAGCATCGTGAAACTTGCCCGCGCGCATCAGCTCTGTAGCTTGGGAGGCGAGATCGTTTTGTGCATGTAAAGGGACGACGGCCAAGGCCGACAGCAGAAAAACCAACGCAAAGTGGAGGCTAAATTGCCAGTAAGAGGTCCGTCCACGGTCCCGAGCGCGGTGCTTCGACAACCTCCGAAAAGCGGGGCGCATCTCCAGCCAACTTCGGGACATCGCGGACAGAAAAATCATGTCAGGTGGATTATCTGCTAAATCACAGTGTGTTTGGAAGGACAAGCTCAGGGCGCAGTGGAATCCCCCGTTTGTGATCACAGTTAACCACCACCCGAAGTCATAAATCGCTTGATTTGTATGATGATTTACGTATTCGGCCTCGCTCCCACCGCATATAATTGCCACGTCCAGAAAACCCTCCCTTCACGACTGCAGGAGATTGCTATGCGAATGTCTTACCTCCCCTTACGCCTTCTATCAAGCCTCCTCGTCGCCTCCACAATCTTGACATTGCAACTACATGGGCAGCAGCAATCGGGCGCCCAGTCTTTCCAATTCATGAACACCGCACTCCCGATTGATCAGCGGGTCAATGACCTGATCGGCCATATGACCCTTGAGGAGAAAGTCTCGCAGATGCGCGATCACGCCCCCGCAATCCAGCGCCTGGGCGTTCCCAAATACGATTGGTGGAACGAAGGTCTTCACGGCGTCGCCTTTGCCGGATACGCAACCAACTTTCCCCAGGTCATCGGCATGGCCGCTACTTGGGACACCAGCCTCGTGCATCGCTTGGGTGAAACTACCTCCACCGAAGCGCGCGCCAAGTACAACCAGGCCATGCGCGAAGACCACCATGAGATGTTCTTCGGCCTAACCTTCTGGGCCCCTAACATCAATATCTTTCGCGACCCGCGCTGGGGACGCGGCCAGGAGACATATGGCGAAGACCCTTTTCTCACCGGCCGCATGGGAGTAGCATTTGTCACGGGCATCCAGGGCAATGATCCCAAATACCTAAAATTAGTCTCCACCCCAAAGCACTACGCCGTGCACAGCGGTCCTGAGCCTACGCGCCATCAGGACAATGTCGACGTATCGCCGCACGATCTCGAGGACACTTATCTGCCCGCCTTCCGCGCCGTCGTCACGGAGGCCCACGCCCAATCCGTAATGTGCGCCTACAACGCGATCGACGGAGCGCCCGCCTGCGCCAACACCATGCTACTGCGCGATCACTTGCGCGATGCCTGGCACTTTGACGGCTATGTGGTCAGTGACTGCGCAGCCATTGCCGACGTCAATACTGGTCACCACTTCGCTCCCGATATGGCCCACGCAGCAGCCGCTTCGGTGAAGGCCGGCACCGATCTCGAGTGCGGCTTCGGCAAAGGACAAGCTTATCCAGCTCTCGTCGATGCGGTTCATCAGAACCTCGTCACAGAAGCGGAGATCGACACCGCACTGCGTCGCCTATTCACTGCACGCTTCCGTCTTGGCATGTTCGATCCCCCTTCCAGCTATGAATATGGTCGAATCCCAATTAGCGAGAACAATTCCGCACAGCACCGCCAGCTCTCTCTTCAGGCCGCACGCGAATCCATCGTGCTCCTCAAAAACCAGGACAAGTCGCTTCCCCTCAAATCGGGGATAGGCCACATCGCAGTGGTTGGCCCCACTGCGGAACTCGTGCAATCCCTGCAGGGCAATTACAACGGTCCACCACCGTCGCCCGTTTATCCGCTCAATGGGATTGAAAAGCGCTTCTCGTCGTCCAAAATCTCCTACGCCCAGGGTTCCAGCCTCGTCGAAGGCCTCGCAATGCCGATCGAACACACAGCGCTTCATCCCCCTAGCGGCTCCGGCGACGGCCTCACCGGCGAATACTTCAACTCAAGGGACATGAGCGGCAAGCCCGTGCTGAAGCGCACCGACCGCAACATCAATTTCAATTGGGACAAGGTCGTTCCCATCGCCGGCCTTCAGCGGGACAACTACGCGGTTCGCTGGACCGGCACCTTCACACCACCCGCTCCCGGCGACTACAAGCTTGGCGTCCGCGTGAATTACTGCTACGCATGCGAGAACGCAGAGGGATATCGCCTCTATCTTGATGGAAAAGTCGTAGTGGAAAGCAGCGGCGAAGGGACTGGCGAGCGTGGCGCGGTGATCGAGGCCCCCGTTCACTTCGACGACGCCAAGCCCCACCCCATTCGCCTCGAATACCTTCACGGTACCGGCAGCGCCGGCATCGATCTCACCTGGGACCCGCCAGCGGCTGTCCTGCGCGACGAGGCAGTCCAGGCCGCGAAACAATCCGACGTCATCATTGCCTTCGTTGGCCTCTCCCCCTCGCTTGAAGGAGAAGAGATGCCCATCAAGCTCGAAGGTTTCACCGGCGGTGACCGAACCGCCATCGACCTGCCCGCCGTTCAGGAGGAGCTACTGAAGGCCGTAGCCGCCACCGGCAAGCCGTTGGTCGTCGTCCTGCAGAACGGCAGCGCCCTGGCCGTCAATTGGGCCCAGGAGCACGCCAATGCCATCCTCGAAGCCTGGTACCCGGGAGAGGAGGGCGGGACTGCTATAGCCGAAACGCTCGCCGGCGACAACAACCCGGCCGGACGTCTTCCGTTGACCTTCTATTCCTCGCTCACCCAGTTGCCGTCCTTCAAGGACTATTCCATGAAAGGCCGCACCTACCGCTATTTCTCCGACATACCGCTCTACAGCTTCGGCTTCGGCCTCAGTTACACCACCTTCGCCTACAGCGGCCTCAAACTTCCCGCCTCAAGCATCAAAGCCGGCGACCCTGTCACCGTTGAAGCATACGTCAAGAACACCGGCTCCGCCGCCGGTGACGAGGTCGTCGAGCTCTACCTCACCCAACCTAAAGGTTCCGACACTCCCATCCGCGTACTCGCCGGCTTCACACGCGTACATCTTGGCCCCGGCAAGTCTACCCAGGTCGGTCTCACAATCGATCCACGTTCGATCGCCCAGGTCGACTCCAACGGCACCCGCGTGATTTTGCCCGGCGACTACACCGTCTCTCTGGGCGGCGCACAGCCAGATGCAAGCGCCTCGGTTCAAACCGGAAAGTTCACCGTCATCGGCAATGCGGAACTGCCCAAATAGCGTCATCTCGCGCTAGGACACAACTCAATGTTCGTGGTCGATTACTTTGCCGGCATGATGGCGTAGTACGGCTGGTTGCTGAGCGTCGGATTGAACGGCGGATGCAGGGTAGCTGCGTCCGCTGTGTGCAGCTCAAAGTAGTACTGCAAAGGGTAGGGTGAGTTCGTATAACCGCCGGGAATCGAGGCGACGTAATCATTAGCGGCCTTTTGCATTGGTACAGAAGACCAGCGCTCTCCCTGATTCACATGGCGATACCAGAGAATCGATTCGGTGACGATTGCAGACGTGGCGATCGAGAGGGACAGTTCGCTACCAAGACGAAATGTCTCTGGAACGGTGTGTTCTACGGTGACCGCGGGGCGTGGAGAAGCCTTAGTGGCCAACTGAATGGCGCTTTCAGCTGAAGACCTTTGAATGGGCTTCTCGTCGAGATACTTTTCGAGCGCTGCCAGGTCGTGATCGACCGCTGGCAAGCGACCGGCCCAGTGGCCTCGTCGAATGGGGATATCGCCATAGCTGATATCTGCGGTGTAGACGTTGTCTGCCCGTTCGGCCATGCTGGCCCAGGCATCGCGAGCTTTGCGATAAGCGGCAAGCGACTGCACACCAGCGGCTGCATCGCCACTTTGTTCGTAGATCGAATAGAAGAGGGCCGCACGGAAGAGATTCGCATAGTAGAGTCCGAGACCGCTGACGATTAGGATGTCGTCTTCGGCTTGCCTGAACTCTGGCGACTTCGCGCGGGTCCCGGCGCTAGCACGTGCGGCTGCGAGCGAAGCAGTCGATGTGCGAACCATCGTCTCAAGCCACTCAATGACCTCGCTCGGGCTGTAACGAGCGTTCGTTGTGCCGCTCAAAAGGTCCTTCGCATGCTGGTTGATCGTGTTGAACAACTGTGGATCGAGCGGGCTGATGGCGCTCACATTGTGCGGTGCAGGCGAGTCGCCGTAAAGCGGCTTTCCTGTTGGCGGCAGGATAGAAATGGGAGTGTAGAGCTCCGGCCAGAAGCTATGGTTCGAAGCCGAAGGCAGCCACGCTGTAGTGACGAGCGGCAGAATACGGCTCGAGCTAGCGAGTGCCGCTTCCAGCGCAGATCCCGATGTGCCAAAGGCCTGGCGGAAGAATCGGTGGTACACCTCTGGAGCCGTATCGGGATTGTAAAGGTAACGCCCCCATAGCAAGTAAGTAATGGTGAACTTGTTGGTGTCGCGATTGAAGCTCGCAAGCGAAGCGTCCGCATAGCAGTTCCGTCCGCCCGGGTGGCCTGACCCTTCGCGGCCCTTGAACGTCAGCGGTTCGCAGAGCTCCATGCCCGCAGCTCCGCAGAAATTGGCCGCTCGACCATATCCAGCGGCCAGAGCAGGATCGCCCCAAAGGAGATGCCGCTGCGTGCCTGGCCACGCACGATAGAGAATTTCAATGTCCGAGCGCTGTCCGTAGAAGTCGCCATAGCCATAACGAGTGAAGTTGCGTTCTCCGCTGGAGACGGCAAACGTCCCGGTCACACCTTTGCGGGGATACTCGGCCTCACGAATGTCGGCTTGCTGATAGCTCAGGCCCAGATGTTCGGCCCAGAACTTAGCGCCAGCCTTAACGGGCATTCCAGTCTTGTGGGCCATGTCGATCATGACTTGATTCAGCCCCTTGGCATGCATGTCGATCTCAATAACGCGTCCCGCCCCCGAAATTGCTTCGAATAGCGTCTGCCAAAACGGATAGCTGCCCTCAGGGATACCGCTTTCGCCATGAATACGCAGCGTGAGCCCGGTGATCTGTGGACAGGCCTTGAGCACGGCCGCAAGAGCGTCGCGACAATAGGTAGCATGTGTCTCCGGCGTTAATCCGCTAATGTGGTGATCAGAGTTGGGACTATCGGTCCACTGGTAGGCGTGCGTCCAAATACCGAGTTGGAAGTCGAGACCGCGGCGCGCAGTCTCCGTCGCGACATATTGCAGTGTCTCAAGGTTGCGCTGACGCTCACCCGGTTGGAGCGGCGGCTCTACGCGCACCTGTTCGTATCCAGGGACTTCAACAAGATACGGATAAGGAAAGTGAAGGTAGTCTCCCGTGACGCCGCGCGGAAAATCGTAGCCGAAACCGAGAGCGAAGTTGAAGCGATTGAAACGAGCGAAGGCCAGACCATCCAGATATTCTCTCCAGAAAGCGCGATCGTAAAACCACGATTTATCCTCGATCTCAGAGAGGAACGCACGCGCCACACTCCGGACCCTGTTCGGCGTGGTCTCGACCAAAGGCGCGGACAGATACATCGCGGTGAACGGATTGTCGTTCAGCCGTACTCGTTCCGTGAGTTCAAGCAAACCGTATACGATTCCCCGGGCATCGATGCCCGTGACGAGGATGGCTGGCACATTGTTCTGGCTCCCAGGAATGAGAGCAGTTGTCTCGGATCGATTAATACCCTGGACATTCCCGAACGTCTTCGCAAGTGGATCGCCGATCGCAGAAACAATGACAGTAAGCGCCCCGCCTTTGTCGTAGGCAAGAATTCCCTTCGCGGTGAGTGCCTGACGAAACCGTTCTACTGCCCACTGGACCGGCACACTCCCGGTGACCGCCGAACCAGAATCGATGACCAGCGCGATTGACTTACTGTTCGGCACCGCATGTGAAAACTCGACAGCAGTGACCGAAGCGGCCGCAGTCGTCAGCTTTAGAAAAGTGCGGCGCGTAGTTTGAGTGGGCATGTTTTGCGGGTCCTTCGGGGCCCTGCCATTATCGCGTGAACGTGAGATATCGCCCTCCTCAAAGCTGACAGTGAGACGTTGAAATCTCCACTGAAGACGCAGAAATCAATCCTGGTCCGTGCCTTTGGCGATTCGACCGAGTCATCTCTTGCCTTGCAGGGCCGACGCCGGGACCGTCACCGACCCCATGCGGCCCGAGTTCTCATCCACCACCACGATCCGCACCGACCCAGTGTCCTGCTTGCCGCGCACAGTCTGGTCAAACTGGATCCCTTCTTGCAGCAACCTCTCGTAAGTAGCGGGCTTCAGCATCAGACTCAGAGTCTGCCCGGTAATCCGCGCATCGAGGGCCTCGTCGTCTCGTTGGACCAGGAAGATATCCAACTTGTCCGCCCAACGGTTATCCTGCTCCTTCAGCCCCAGGTCGTTGGTTGCGATGCTGAGCTTGAGCGTCGCTCCCACCGATGCTGGGACGGGGCTTGCGCTGACTGCGATCTCACTCGCGTCCTTCTGCTGCCAGATCGCCTGGCGGAAGCGGTCCTTGAGTGTGGCTGGCTCCCTTGAATAGAGATAGCCGGTACGGCAACGCAGTGTAACGCCGCGCCGTCCGATGAGTTTCACCGTCAGTTGGTGATATTGATCGTCCGCAGGAGCGTCCGGCGTAAAGCCGAGCAGATAGGTGGCCTGCCCCTCCGCGACCACCTCGTTGAGCTCCTCTGCAATGTCGCCAGTGCGCGAAAAGGCACGACCGCCCGTCGCCTCTGCCATGCCTTGTATCGCGATCTGAATCGGGTGCATGTCCTGCTGCATCTGGGCGGTAGTGCGGCCAGCGGCCTGCTCCGTTCCCTGGGCCTGTGGCGGCGCAGTAACACTGGGTGACAACTCGATGTTGCGGTTCTTAAGACTGGCATCGACGGCCTGTGTTCCCACCTGCGAGGCATCCAGGGGATACACGCTTACGTGGGCGTCGTTCAATGCCTCCTGCGCGTGCAGGGCATAGCTTTCAATATTCTTGCTGCCCTTGTCGCTGCTCACCGCCTTGTCGGTCCAATTCGCCAGCACGTTGTCGCTAGTGACCCAAACGAGGTCCTTGTGCCCCCGAACCGCGGCCAGATGACGGGCCACCCCAGCTAGAATCGACATCGCGTCGCGTACAGAGTTGCTGCCATTGTCACGCAGTTGAGGATCGACCGGATTGACCGTTTCGGGCGTACTGCCGTTGTTTCCATTCACATATTGCAGGTCCGTCGGATTAAGCACCTCATCGAACTGCTGCCGGTTGCGCTGCTCCATCTCCTTCGAGCGGTCCAGGTCTTGCGCACTCGGCATCCATTGCCGCAACTGCAACGCGAGCGCCGCGTGATCCACCGTTCCCTCGTCCAGGACCTGAAAACCCCGGGCCTTCATGACATAGAGCCCGACGCGCTGGTTGGCCGAGACCGTCTGCAGGAACCGCAGCATCTCCGCACGAGCATTATTGAGGTCCCCCCACGAAAGATTGCCTGCGTCGATCAGCAGTATCGCTACATTCCCTTCCGTAATTTCGGCTGGTCTTACGTCTCCCACCACGGGTCCGCGATTGGAAAAGATCACTTGGCCGGGCGCCTTCGCTGAGTCCCCCGTCGCCGCACTGCCCACCTTGCTGAAGAACCGAATATATTGCCTCCGCCCGTTGTCATATATCTCGAACTCCTCCGCCTTCAGGTCCCTCACCGGATGACCCTTCTTGTCTAAGGCCATCACGTCGACGTCCACCAACCGCGTCGTAACGTGCAGCGTAAAGCCCTTCCCCAGCGCCGGCCGTGGAATTGCGTCAGACTCCGGCAGCCCAGTTGCCTCCGCCACGCTGATCTCCGGAATCGCCGACTCCGGCGGTGTAATTGTTTTTGTCGTAGTCGCAGAAGCAGGGGCGTCAGCTGCAACTACAGTCGGGGCCTCTGCAGGGGCCGAGCTCACCGGCGGTGCCACTGCGTCAGACGCGCCCGGCTTCCCCGCTTCCCCGGAGCCGGTACGGCCGGCACTGGGAGCGCCCGAAGCAGGCGGAGCCTTGGTCGTCCCTCGGTTGTCCGCGCTGAGTATCCGCGACTCGGCACGAAACAAGTGATATTGCGCAAAGACGACATCATTTAGAAAAGTTTGCAGGTTTTCCCGGGAAGTCTGCTTTTCGACGACCGTATTTCGGTAACGCTGTATCTCGTAGGCGTTGGTGGGTAGCGCAGGCGCAAGTGAGATCGATACGCTCTTCACGGGACAGACATAAGATTTGCCTCCGATCTCCACCGGGCTGTACTCGACCAGAATGTCGGACCTGACTAACGGATCGGACGGCTTCAGGTCTGCCTGCAGTGTCACGCGAAGGATCGCGCCGGTGTTCGGATCAACAGCGATCAAACCGTGATAGCCGGAAAATTGCTGGAAAACATGACTCTCGTCACCCGAAAAGACACAGCAATACTCCACCTGGTAGTGCGACTTCTCCCTCGGCACCGTGTAGCGGAAGACCGCCTGCAGTCCAGTTGCACTCTGCTCCCAGTGGCTCCAGACCAGCTTGCCGCCCTGGGCAGCGTCCACCAACACCCTGCCCAGAATAGGCCCGAACACCCCCGAGGTGGTCAACCCCAGCGCCGGTTCTGATCTCTCCCCCTTCATCGTTACCGAATCCACCACTTCATGGCCGTCGCGATAAAGCACCGTATCGCTTGACCTGCCCACTGCGTGCAACGATTGATGGGGTACCGCGGACATATCTGCTCGATAGCTCTGCGGGGTGTCTTCGAAGCGAATCGTATCCCTTGTCGCAAAAAAATTCGGCAAGCCAGAGATGGTTTTGCCGGTGTACTTCATGGTCAGCGCTATCATCTGGCGCTGCGTGGCAAGATCCGGTGGAGCAATGACAGGAACTTCCGCTGCGGGAGGATCGAGGAACGCCGACACGTCGGCCAGCACCACCAAAGAGCGGCGGGACTCCGGACCTGGCAGGTACGCCTCTAAGCGGGAAAACCTCGCCGCGCTTAGTCGTTCCGTCAGTTCCATCTCAGACAGTTGCTGTGCCAACTTCGCATCCTGTTTACCATGGGTCGTGGCAAGTACCTGCTCCAACTCTTCCACCGGAACTTGCCTGGCCGCAAACGCGGGTAGAACAGTTCCCGCTAGTAACAACACGAGCAACAACTTCGGCATCACCCAATCTCCTTTTCGGGAGAACCAAAATTCTACGCCTCTAACGTAACGCCTGGGAATGGGCTTCCCGGGATCAAAAGATGGTCCCAGAACGGGGCACCTGTCATCTCGGGCAGGCGGATTTAGGCACCAAAACGACATCCCGGAAAGCTTCTAGAGTGATCAAAGGAACAGAGGCTGTTGCTTGTGCGAACCAGCCCTTCGTTCACTAGGCAGCTAATTTAGATCGATATCGAGGATCTGAATGGAGTACTTGGGCAAAGTGTGCCTGAAAGTGCTTCCAGCATTCATTATGTTGCTTACGACCGGAACAATCCTGGTGGGCTCCGTGATTGAGTTCGTCTCCTGCGTAGTCTTGCCGCTGAGAGTTGTGACCGTCGCCTTCCTGTTAACGACGGCCGCTCCGTTCAACTTGATCTCGACCGGCTGCGACATCGACGAGGCATTGACGAGCTTGAGGTGCAGTTGATGGGTCTTCGAATCGTAGGTCACGGAGTCGAAGAGTCGCGGATTCCTTGTGTCCAGTTTGGAATCGAGGATCTGATCACCGAGATGCGTGCTGAACATCACCTGCGCATAGTAGCTAGGTGATCCGTAACTGCTAAGTGCGTCGTAGCCGATAAGATCACTCGGCCACTGCATCCCACCGGGGTTTACATTGACGAAGAGAGGGGCATAGGACGCCATCACAACGATGTCGCTGTTGCGCTCCAGCCCTGTCATCCATGCAGCGTCCCCAAGGGCTGCGCCGAGGTTGGTGGTGGGCGAACCTTCACGCGTTGCCCATTCGCCAACAAGGATCTTAGGTCCGCTGCGATCGTAGCTGTCGTAACGGTGCACATCCGCAAAGAACTGCTGCGCAGTACGATAGAAGTGGGTGTGGAGTGCGTGGTCGTTGTCATCGAGAATGTCCGGACGAACAAGTGTGACTGGCGCCGACGCAACGAGCTGGAGCTCTGGGTGCTTCTGTTTTATTGCCTTGTAGAACTGGGCGAAACGAGCGTCGTAGGTGCCGGATTCGTCGTGGTATTCCTCATTACCGATTTCCATGAACTGTAGGCGGAAAGGCGCTGGATGGCCGTCCTTCGCGCGCTCCGCACCCCAGCGCGTTGAGGTATCGCCGGTAACGTACTCGATCTCATCGAGCACGTCCTCGACATAGGGCTCAAGCTCTTTGCCTGCGGGAATGTGTTCCTGACGGAGAGAGTATCCGGAGAAGACGGCCAGCAGCGGCTCCATATGAAGGTCTTCACACCACGTGAGGAATTCGAGCAAGCCCATGCCGTCAGAGGAGCGGTAAGTCCACGGCGTGGGATGGGTGGGACGGTCGACGAGAGGGCCGATCGTCTTCTTCCACTCGTAATGCTCGTCGAGGTGGTCGCCTTCCAAATAGTTACCTCCAGGAAAGCGGAGAAAGGCCGGATGCATGGCGGCGAGTTTCTCCATGAGGTCGATGCGCTTGCCGTTCGGTTCGTTTTTGTATGTCGGCGGGAAGAGCGATATCAGGGAGAACCACGCTGTTCCAGGGTGCTGCACTAGAAATTCCAAATGATTGTCGGCAGAGGAGACGAGCGCTCCGGTCTTGAGAGTGAAGTTGTATTTCTGCCAGGAGTCGCCGAGCGGGGGAACAGTGGTTGACGCGGCGACCGCTCCGGTCTTGTCGTTGACGAGACGAATAGTCAGATTGCCAATTGCGGGGCTATCCGCCTTGGCGTAGAAGGAGCCCCGATAAGAGGTCGCGGCATGAAGGGCTATGCCCCAGAAACCCGTGTTGTAAAAACCTGCTTCGGCCCGCGCACCTGCGGATCTAGCGGTGAACTTGAGGCTATCCGAAATAGCGGTGCTGGGGCCCGTGGTTTTGTCTATCTCAATGGTAGCTCGCGAGTTGCCGTTCTGAATAAGGATCCAGTGCTCAAGGTTGGGACCGCGCATCGTTTGAAAGGTACGATTGCTGACGAGTTCAGCATAAAGCCCACCATCGTAGGAATAATTGATCTCTTCGGTCATGATTCCGTAGAGGGTTGGGCTTACCCTTGCGACGGGTGTGGCCGTATCGATCGTAAGGGTGGCAGTGCCTTGGGCGATAGCGCATAGACACATAGCTGCGAAAAGTACGGGCGCGAGAGGCAACAGACGCATGCGCTGTGGTCCTTGGGTTAAAGGGATGTAGCCTTTATTCCGCTTGCGCTGCCAACGGTAGTGGAAGGAATGTTCGCCGTCAAGCGCCAAGGGATGCTGGTTACCTCTTCTCAACCACTCAGGTATGGCTGAGTACGATCTCGCCAAGAGGGTGTTTGGGCAGCGATCCTGTTGTTCCATACAATGGCAAGCAAAGCGATTCGTGCGGCAGAGCTTGAACGCTGACGAGAGGCCGGCGGATGCACAGGAATAGCCTCTACCCCCACATACGTGAGAAAGAAACGAGAAAACGTTATCTTGACGGGACTTCACTTATGAGAATACAAAGGACTGTCTAGAATCGTCAGGAGAAAAGGCCATGAAACGCAGGTTGTCCCGTCGCAGATTCATCGCCTCAGTCGCAGTCACGACCGTTCCTTCGGTAATCGCATACGCCAGCCCAAAAAGCGGAAGCTTGCTCTCCTTGCTCTTAAGTGAGCAACAGCCGGCAAAGCCTTTGGAGGCGGATTGGAGAAATGCTGGGGTGATCGACTTGTCCAACTCCCCTTACGCCAAGTTGAAGACGGTGCCCGTGAGAGCAGTCGCTATTCAAGACGGATTTTGGTCGCAACGACGCAAAACGAACTTAGTGGCGAGCATTCCGAGCATGCACGACGAGCTACTTGAACATGGCCGGATGGATAATTTTCTGCGACTCGAAGGCAAGTCATCACAGCCGCAAAAGGGACCAGTCTATTCAGACTCAGATATCTACAAGTGGACGGAGGCGGTTGGCTTTCAGTTGCAGGTTGCTGACAATCCCGACCTGAGGAAGACAACGGATGCGATGATACGTGACGTCGTTGCGATCCAGGAGCCAAGCGGATATTTGAACACCTACTATAACGACGATAGAAAGCCGCTGCGCATGCAGTACGATACCCAAACGACTGGCCATGAGCTGTATTGCATCGGGCATATGCTGCAGGGCGCGATTGCATACTATCGGGCAACGGGAGATCCGACGCTGCTCAATGCGGGCATTCGATTTGTCGATAACTTTCTGATTCCGAACTACGGACCGAGCGCCACCCAAAAGGCGATCGTGTCCGGGCATCCGGAGATCGAGATGGCATTGATAGAGCTCTTCCGTACGACGGGCGAGCGCAAGTATGTCGATTTGGCGGGTTACATCTTGCACGGAGATGAGCGGGTTCCCTTAAGGCCGCAACAGATCGTGTATATGTATTGCGGGATTCCATTTACATCGCGCACGAAGCTCGAAGGACATGCGGTGAGAGCGATGTATGCGTGTTGTGGTGCCACCGACTATTACCTGGAGACCGGCGACCAAGCCTATTGGACGACGTTGAATGTACTTTGGAACGACCTGACCGCTCATCAGTTGTACGTGAACGGCGGAGTGGGAGCGCGTGCAGCCGGCGAGGCCTTTGGAGATCAGTACGAGCTCCCAAATGCACAGGCTTATGGCGAAAGCTGCGCGGCAATCGGGAACATGATGTGGAATTGGCGCATGCTGGCGGCCTCGGGCGAGGCTAAGTTCACCGATGTGATCGAGCGGGCGCTATATAATGGCATCAACTCGGGGATGTCACTCGACGGCCGGACCTATTGCTACCGAAATCCGCTGGCATTTGACCCCGCAGGCGAGTCGAGAGACAGGCATCTGGTGGATGGCCAAATCCGGAATGCGTGGTACGACACGACATGTTGCCCACCGAACCTTGAGCGAACTTTTACATCGCTTTCAGGATACTTTTACAGCACAAGCACTGATGGAGTTTACGTCCACTTGTATGACAACTCAGAGATGAACTGGCACCTGCATGATGGCACAGCGTTAAAGGTGCTACAGAAGACGAACTATCCCTGGAGTGGTGAAGTGAAGATGACGGTTAGCCCGGCGACGCCGAGTGAATTTGTCATGTATGTGCGGATTCCGGGCTGGTCGACGAAGAGTAGCGTCAGGGTGAATAGTAGAGAGATCGCAGGCGCAAAGTCGGGTGAGTACCTGGCGATTCGCAGGCGCTGGGTGGAGGATGACACGATCGATTTGAACTTCGATATGACGACGCACCTACTGAAGGCGAATCCTGCTGTGACCGAAGATCGCGGGCGGGTTGCGTTTCAGCGGGGGCCTATCGTGTTCTGCATGGAGCACTTGGATCAGCCGGAGCATAGCGCTGGAATGAATCTTGCAGGCTACACGGTGCAACTTGATGGTTCGACTACAGAACATTTCGAGCCAAATTTGCTGGATGGAGTGATGGTCCTGACTCATCCGGCTACGATCAGTCAAACTGCCACGGATACAGCACTTTATTTCCCTGCTTCTACTCCGAAGTCGCCGGAAAGCCCGACGACGGTGAAGCTTATCCCTTACTATGCGTGGGCGAATCGGGCGTCCGCGTCGATGCAGGTCTGGATTCCGTACAAGGATGCTTAGGATTTTTTTCTGGCGTGGTGGAGTGGTGTTATTGCAGAGGTTTTGCGAAATTGTGGTGTTTTTTTCGTGGTGTTTTCGCGGTTTGTTTGTGGTGAATCCCTGGTAAAAGATGGTGTCTTGATAGTCGTTTTTTCGTCGTCGAAGATTTTCCACTTTTTTCAACTTTATTTTTGACCGAACATCGTCGCCTAGAGCTTGCGTGCTCCAGGCGACGAGTAGCTAGGATCATCCGAGAGATCCAGCCTTTTATCGTCCGGAAGCGGCTTGCAAAAAGGCTGCACTTGGAATACTGTGTAAACGCTTTCTCCAAGCCCTACCTGAAGCATTGGGCGTCGCCTCGGAAACGCAGATGTCATTTCGGATTCCCCGCAGTGAAAGTCGTGAACTTCGACAGAGGTTACGCGCCAATGACTCTCGAATATACTACAGGGCGGTAGTGAGCAGATCTTAGACCCCTGAGACAAGTACTCTGAATTCAAGACCATCTGGGCTATGCTGTAAACGCATACTTAGGAAATTGTTCGTGACTAACAAGAACTCAAAACTACCGAAAAGTGAAGGCAAGCGTCCCGCGCGCATGGACATTCGCACCATCGCAAAGGCAGCAAACGTTTCGATTGCCACCGTATCCCGCACAATGAACCGTGCTCCTACCGTGAATCCGAAGATGGCAAAACGCGTATGGGAGGTGATCGACGAACTTGACTATGTTCCGAATACCCATGCACGTGCTCTGGTATCTGGTCGAAGCCGATTGTTTGGTCTTATCGTATCCGAGATCACGAATCCCTTTTTCCCTGAACTGATTCAGGGATTTGAGGACATCGCGGTGGAACATGGCTATGAAATCCTGATAGGTTCTACGAACTATGATCCAAAGCGAATGTCTCATTGCATTCGTCGAATGCTGGAGCGCAAGGTCGATGGGGTGGCGGTGATGACTTTTGGTATTGAAGAGCCTCTTCTCGATCAATTGGCAAATCGCAAAGTGCCGCTTGTGTTTATTGATATCGGACCTAAGCGGCCAGGAATCAGTGTATTGAAGGTTGACTATCATCACGGCATACGACAGGGTGTACAACACCTAGCGGCATTGGGGCACCGAAACATCTCCTTCGTCAGCGGACCGGAGAGATTGCATTCTGCGCAGTCACGTGTGGCTGCTTTCCTTCAAGCATTAAAGGAATGTGGCATAACAGCTGACCCAAGCCGGATCGTCAAAGGTGATCACACGATGGAGGGTGGTATTGCGGCCATGGAGAGCATTTTAGCCGCTGATGTGAGGCCCACCGCGGTGATGTGTTCGAATGACATGACGGCCATTGGAGTTCTGCACAAACTTTACCGTGCAGGGTTACGGGTGCCAGATGATTTTTCTGTTATTGGCTTCGACGATATTCACATCGCCGAGGTAACAACACCACCGCTCACCACGATTCAGATGTCCCGCTTCGAGTTGGCACGTGCGGCGGTTACCGCTCTTCGATCTCATGTCGAAGGGGACGGCGTGTTATCTGATAAACGCGAATTTAACATTCAGACGAGTCTTGTCGTCAGAGAGTCAACAGGGTTTCCACGGGGCACTATGAACCACGTGCAGAAGAGGAAGGCTGGATCGAAGTCAAGGCGTTAGAACTTTTCTTATCGCGAGAAACTGCGCGCCTTAGCCCAATTTTCCGGTGAGAACAACACGCTGATGTTTCCCGGACAAAGATCGCGCTATCTTCTATGCTTTTTCTGCTGACAAACTACTTCGCCTGCAACTCGAGCACCTGTATCGAATAGGGTGGGACTGTATGGTTGAATTTCTGTCCTGCATTCTTCAGTGTCGTCTGAACCGGCACGATACGAGTTGGAGCAGAGATGGTATTTGTCTGCGCAAGAGTGGCTCCTGATAACGTTACCAGCGTCCCTGTATTCGTAACGCTGTTCACTCCTGTTATTTCAATTTCGACAGCCTGGGCGACAGACGAAGCGTTGACCAGCTTGAGGTACATCGCGCCCTTTTCGGGATCCCGCGTCACTGAATAAAAGAACCGCTCGGCGTCACCATTGATAGAGGATGTCGGCACCTCAGTTCCGAGATATTTGGCGAACATCGTCTGTGCGTAGTAACCGGGCGACCCGTAGCTGGTAAGAGCGTCGTACCCGATCAGGTCCGACTCCCATTGCATCCCTCCCGGGTTTACGTTGATGAATAGCGGAGCGTACGAAGCCATGACGATGAGGTCGCTGTTTCTCTCCATCCCAGTCATCCATGCCGCATCGCCCAACGCTGCGCCCATATTCGTCGTTGGGGACCCTTCGCGAGTTGCCCACTCGCCCACGAATATCTTGGGACCATTTCGATCCTCGTTGTCATAGTGCTTCACGTCGGCGAAGAATTCATCTGCCCGTTTGTAGTAATGATCATCCAAGACATCAGGCTTCATTCTCTTCAGGGGAGCCGTCGCAATCAATTCGAGTTGCGGATACTTGGCTTTGATCGCTTTATAGAATTGCGCATAGCGGCCTTCATAGCTGCCAGAGCGATCAAACCAATCTTCATTGCCAATCTCGACGTACTTCACCGGAAACGCTGCCGGATGCCCCAGCTTTGCCCGGACTGCTCCCCATTTTGTCGATGTATCGCCGGTCGCGAACTCAATCTCATCGAGCGCATCCTGCAGGAAGGGGACCAGCGCCGGCCCGGGGCTGATGTGATCACCTTTCAACGAATATCCGGCATAAACCGCCAATACCGTTTGAATCTTCAGGTCTTCGGTCCATTCCAGAAATTCCAGCAAGCCCATTCCATCCGATGATTGATAGTTCCAAGGACTTCGGTGCGTGGGGCGGTCAACGAGCGGTCCGATCGTATTCTTCCAATCAAAGCGCTCGTCGATCTGATCACCCTCGAGATAATTCCCGCCCGGAAGGCGCAGAAACTTCGGATGCATTGCGGCCATCATCTCCATCAGGTCCGGACGGTTTCCATTCTCTCGATTTTTGTAGGTAGGCGGAAAGAGAGACACCAGATCGATCCACAGCTTGCCCGCGTGTCCCACCGTCAGCAGAAGATGATTTTGCGATGTTGTCTCAATCTTTCCCGTCGTCAAGGTGAACTCATATTGCTTCCACTCTGTAGAGAGTCCCCGTATTGTTGCCGTCGCCACAGATTTGCCGGTGTTGTCGTTGACTAGCTCCGCAGTCAATGGACCAATGTCTGCAGAATCGCTTTTCGCATAAAGGGAGCCTTTGTAGCTTGTATCGGGTCGCAACGCCATTCCCCAATAGCCTTCGTTCCGCACTCCCGCCCGGTTGGCCGTATCTGCCTGCTGCACGTTGATTGCAAGGCTATGCTCGAGCGCGGCACTGGGGCCTTCCGCTTGATCGACAGCCATCGTTGCAATCGAATTTCCCATATGCTCGATGTTCCAGTGAGCAACTCCGCCGAAGCCGTGATCCTGGAACGTCCGGTTTCGTACCATCTCTGCGTATAAACCGCCGTCGTAGGAGTAGTTGATCTCCTCCGTCATCAATCCATACAGCGTCGGGCTCACGGCATGCGCAGGTTTATCCAACTGAATATTGAGCGTGACGACCGGAGACTGGGCCATGCAAATCCCGGGGAATGCGCTAGCCAACGCCAACAGCGCGATCTTCGTCATCACTCGCCGTATCGTTGGTGTTTCGGGTGCCAAAGACTTTGAAGATGTGCGCATTATCAACCTTCCTTTGTTTTGTTGTGCCAAGGCGGAAAACGCTTACTTGTCTCTGGAATCGCGTTTTCGAATGGAGATACAGGCGCGCCTTGAATTTAGGTTCGAACGCAATATACCAGACTTCTAGTGTGCAGCAGGAACAGGTTTCCGAAAACAAGCCCCGCGACGGTTCTCTCGGTTCTGACGTCGTACTCTTAAGGGAGCAGGACTGAACTAAAGCCAATATGCTTTCTCTTGTCGCAAGATACAGAGAGAATTCGCCTCGTTCACCTCCGCGTCAAAGAACTTGTTTTGCGAAAACGCTTGTGTACTGATTGGCCGACGGCGAGGTGATCGCGAAGTTGACGGGAGGTCTCCACTTGACGGGCGTGAAGTAAGAGGTCGCGCGCATCGGTTAGGTGGTCGGTCATGAGGCGTGAGGCAAGCTCCGGGTTTCGTTGCTCGATCGCGACCAGGATCGGCTGATGGAACTGTAAGGTATGTTCAAGATCGACAAGTTGGGATGTCACCATCATCATGTTCAGCATGGCACGTCCAGACGATCATCGTGTTGCGAAGCGGAACCCCGTATACACCGGTGGTGTCGTCGGACCGGGCCAACACCGGAGTGGGATCGCAGCGGCCGAATCTGAATCCCGCGGGCGGATCGCCTACGTTCCACAAGTCGTTGACCCGTTGGTTCGATAAGACAGCTTACGTTGTCGCGCCACAGTACACCTATGGCCAGGTGAAGGCGTATACACTCCAGTCAGACGCATTCAGGCAGTATGATGCATCGATATTCAAAAACTTTGCGTTGCCGGGCGAGTCCGTACTGTCTTTCCGCGCGGAGTTTTTCAACCTACCAAATACAACCAGCTTCAACGCTCCCAGTTCGACCATCGACGCGTCGTCCTGTTGCACAGTGACTGCGACTTCGATTCCATCTAGAGATATTCAATTTGCTCTGAAGTACAACTTCTAACAACTAAGGCCCAGACAAATGCGCAAGTTTATGATTAGCTTGATCTGTGCCGTCGCGATCCATGCGGCGGCACAGATGTCAGAGTCGAATCCCGTCTCCATTCAGGTCGACCTCGCGAAGCCTGAGGGGTCATATACGCCAATCTACAGATGGTTTGGCTATGACGAGTCGAACTACACGACAATGAAGTACGGGAAGCAACTGTTGACCGAGCTGCATGATCTGAGCCCGGTGCCGGTGTATATCCGCGCGCATCATCTGCTGACCTCAGGTAATGGAGTGCCTGAGCTGAAGTGGAGTTCGTCGAACGTATTCACACTCGATGCGAATGGAAAGCCTGTGTACGATTTCACCATTACAGACCAGACTTTTGACGAGTTTAAAAAGGCAGGGGTACGGCCAATGGTCGAGTTGGGCTTTATGCCCAAAGATCTTGCTGCGACGGTTCCTGGGATCACCGACTACCAGGTTCATTATCCGAGCAGCACGATCTCCGGAGCTTCGAACAATCCACCTAAGGACTATGCGGTCTGGGGTGAATTAGTGAGAAAGTACACGGAACACCTTGTCCAGCGTTATGGCAAGGAGCAAGTCAGTACGTGGTACTTTGAGGTTTGGAACGAACCGGATATTGCGTACTGGCATGCCACTCCTGAGGAGTACTACAAGCTCTACGACTATTCTGTGGCGGGGGTCCGCGCTGCTCTGCCCAATGCGATCGTAGGCGGACCTGCCAGTACTGGACCTGCGTCAGAAAAAGCGAGCGCCTTTCTCGATAACTTCCTTAAGCACTGTATGAATGACAAGAGTGCAGCGAACGGTCAGTCGATTCCACTGGACTTCATCTCATTTCATCCGAAAGGCCGGCCGACGGTCGTGGACGGGCATGTTCGGATGGGGCTTGCAAATGAACTGAAGGCCGCCAGCGAAGGTTTTCGGATTGTTGCAACGTACCCGAAGTACATTCATCTTCCGATCATCCTGAGCGAAGCCGATCCGGAAGGATGCGCGGCGTGCTCGATGAAGGTTAATCCTGCAAACGCCTATCGGAATGGCCCACTTTATCCGACGTATACGGCCGCGGCCATCAAGGGCCTCTTCGCCCTGCAAGACCGATATAAGGTGAACTTAATCTCCATGCTGTCGTGGTCGTTCGAATTCGAGGATAAAGACTATTTTGAGGGGTTTCGTACGCTCGCGACGAACGGGGTAGACAAGCCAGTAATCAACGTCTTCAGGATGGCTGGTCTCATGTCCGGTCAGCGAGTTAGTACGAACAGCACGGGACAGGTTCCGCTGGACGATATTCTCAATGCGGGGGTGCGTAAGACACCAGATATCGATGCGTTTGCGACGAAGTCTGATCACGAGGCTGCGGTAATGTTATGGAACTACCATGACGATGATGTGCCAGCAGCCGGAGCGTCAGTGCAGGTATCGATTGCGGGAATTCCAGCGGGAGTCAACAGGGTGCTCCTCCAGCATTACCGGATAGATGATACGCATAGTAATTCGTATACCGTCTGGAAACAGATGGGATCTCCGCAGACACCGACGGCAGAGCAATACGCACGATTGAAGGCCGCCGGACAACTGGAGCTCCTGAGCTCTCCGGAGTGGCTGGATGTGAGCGGTGGTAAGGTAACCATCGCTACATCGCTCCCGAGGCAAGCTACATCGTTAATGCGTCTAAAGTGGTGATACCGTGCCGACCATGTTGAGAGACGCCAAAGAGACGATGACCTCCAGCTCAATCGATGTGCAATGGTATTTTGTTGCTCTCGTGACGGCAGCAATCGCAATTAGTTACTTCGATCGACAGACGCTGCCTGTCGCCATCTCCGCGATTGAGCGAACGATACCACTAAGCGACCAGCAGTTTTCGTGGCTACAGTTTGCGTTCCTGATCCCCTATGCGTTCCTGTATGCAGCGGGAGGACGCATGCTCGATATTGTAGGAACCCGCCGAGGATTCATTCTGATCATGCTGTGGTGGTCAGGTGCCTGCGCGCTGCATGGTCTCGCGATGAACTTCGGATTCTTGTTAGGGGCTCGCTGTCTGTTAGGAATGGGTGAAGGTGGAGCCTTTCCTGCGGCGACTAGAGTTGTAGCGGAGTGGATTCCACCCCACCAGCGATCGACGGCGATGGGCATCATCAATGCGGGAACCGCGGTCGGATCAGTCTTAGCGCCGCCTCTGATCGGGATAATTCTTCTGACGGCCGGTTGGAGAACGGTTTTCTTCGCAGCTGGAACTGTCGGGTTCGTATGGGTGATCTGGTGGTCGATCAGCTATCGAAGCAACAGCAAGATTTCCATTGCCACTCTGGACGCACGGCTGATCGCCCAGCAACTGTCGTTCGTGGAGGTCCTGGGCATGCGTCAGGTCCAGGTACTAGTCTTTGCTAAGTTCATGAGCGATTCGGCCTGGTACTTTTATCTTTTCTGGTTGCCAAAGTACCTCTACGACATTCGCGGCTTCGACGTGAAGCACGTGACCTACTATGCGTGGATACCTTATGCAGCGTCCGGAGTCGGTAGTTTCCTGGGAGGCTGGCTGTCCAGCGCTCTGCTGAGGCAGGGGCGGTCACTGGATTTCTCTCGAAAACTCGTACTCGGCCTCAGCGCTCTATTCATGCCGGTAGTGATGCTGGTTCCACACGTGCCAGTCGGTTGGGCGCTGATGTTGTTCAGCATTGCGTTTTTCTGTCAGCAGTCCTGGTCCGGTTTGATTATGACTTTGCCTGCCGATATTTTCCCTCTGTCCGCGGTGGGATCGGTTTCTGGGTTGATCGGATTTGGGGGCGCCATTGGCGGAGCTATCTTTGGCGTTGTCGCTGGTTTCCTGTTAGGTCATGGATTTGGATATGCAACGTTGTTTTTTATCGTTGGAACCTTTCACCTCGTTGGGTTTCTAGCCATCCTGCTGCTGGGAGGCAAGGTGCGCCCACTTAAGACTCCAGATCTATTAACAATAGAGAGCCAATCATGAAAATTACAGAAGTGCGTACGCGCGTCGTTCAGTGGGAGGGCGAAACTACACCGTTGCCTCCCCACTTTTGCACGAATCCGATGGACCTGGTCATGTTCCGGGAAGCATCGATGGGGAACTTTGCATTCCATGGATGGGTATTGGTAGAGATATTTACGGACGCCGGACTGGTCGGGCTGGGCAATGCCGCGTTGTCTCCATTAGTGACCAAGGCGTGTATCGACCACTACCTAAAGCCTGTACTCCTGGGCGCAGATCCTTGGGACACCGAGTATCTGTGGCAGCAGATGTATCGCCGTACGATGGCATTCGGGCGCAAGGGGGTCGCGATGACCGCGATCAGCGCAGTCGACATCGCCCTGTGGGACATATTGGGAAAATCGGCCAAGCAACCTGTGTACAGGCTGCTTGGCGGGCGAACAAAGAAACGTATACCCGTCTATGCAAGCCGTCTTTATAGCAAGCCGTTGGATCAGCTGCGTGTTGAAGCACAGCGATACAAAGACGAAGGATACAAAGCGATGAAACTACGTTTCGGGTGGGGACCAGTGGATGGCGCAGAGGGGATGCATCGTAACGTCGAGTTGGTAAGAACGGTTCGCGAAGTTGTCGGCAATGGCATCGACGTGATGGCTGATGCTTATATGGGCTGGACGCTTGACTACGCAAAGCGCATGCTGCCCTTGCTGGAGCCATTTCATCTTCGATGGCTGGAAGAGCCCGTCATACCGGATGACACGCGGGGTTACAAGGAACTAAAAGCATACGGACGCGTGCCGATTGCTGGAGGCGAGCATGAGTTTACGATCTTTGGCTTCCGCGATCTGCTGGAGGCGAACGCCCTCGACTGCATTCAGTTCGATACGAACCGCGTTGGTGGAATCAGTCAGGCGCGAAAGATCTCAGCTCTGGCGGAGGCCTATCAGATACCGGTGGTGCCGCATGCCGGCCAGATGCATAACTACCATGTCGTGATGGCAAGCCTGAACTCGCCGATGGCCGAGTTCTTTCCGCGGGTCGACGTCGAGGTGGGGAATGAGCTGTTCTGGTACATCTTCGATGGCGAGCCGGTTCCTGTGGATGGCTATATCGATCTCGATGAAAACACTCCCGGCCTCGGTCTGACTGTGAACGAAGAGTCGCTGAAGCGCTTCAAAATTATTGAGTAAGACACAGGAGAGGGATGATTCATCTCGTTCAAATCAGCAATGGTTCGTCACGTCGAGTAGCGGTTGTGGAAGAGCCTCACCTTCGTTGTCTTAACGATGTGCAGACCGTATACGAACTGGTGCAGCGATGTTTGAGTCATGGTCGTCAGCTGACTGAACAGGCGCTTTCGCTCGCGCATGGTGAGGTGCTGGACTACGACGCAATCTATGATGGAACGTCAGAGTGGCACCTTCTCACACCGATCGATGTTCCTGACGCTCCGTCGCGCCTGACGATCGCCGGTACAGGCCTGACACATTTGGGAAGCGCGAAGGAAAGACAAGCCATGCACCTCGCTGACGAAGTGACGGCAGCGGAGACTGTGACAGATAGTATGCGCATGTTTCAGTGGGGTCTGGAAGGAGGCCGTCCTGCAGCAGGTCAGATTGGGATCGCGCCGGAGTGGTTTTACAAGGGGAATGGTTTCATGTTGCAGGCCCCCTTCGCACCTTTGACGATAAATGCTTATGCAGAAGACGGCGGAGAGGAGGCAGAGCTTGCCGGTGTTTACGTAATCGGCGAGGACGGTACACCCTATCGCATTGGCATCGCCACAGGAAACGAGTTCTCCGATCACCAATTCGAGAAGCGTAACTACCTCAACCTTGCCGGCTCGAAGCTACGTACGTGCAGCCTGGGGCCAGAGCTCGTGGTTGATGCAGCGTTTCAGGCAGTCAACGGTGAGGTTCGCATCGAGCGCGGAGCAGAGACGATCTGGTCGAAGAAGATAGCAACCGGAGAGGAAAATATGTGCCACAGCCTCGCCAACCTGGAGCATCATCATTTCAAGTTCGAAGGGCACCGTCAACCGGGCGATGTGCATGTGCACTTCTTCGGTGCCCATTCGTTAAGCTTCGGCGATGGCATTGTTTTGAAGGACGGCGATTGGATGGACGTGCGCTACGAAGGATTCGGGCGGCCGCTACGCAACCCGATCCGTATGGAATCCAAGGACCACAACCGCCAAGTAACCGTTCGTTCGCTTGGTTGACAAGAGACAAACAGAGGAGCGATCTGTGACTGAAAATGTAGCTTTACTTGGACTGGGCACGATGGGTGCCGGGATGGCAGCGAACCTGCTGAAAGCTGGTTTTCCACTGAGCGTGTATAACCGCACGGCGGCAAAAGCCGAGGTGTTGACGGGCTTAGGTGCGCGTGCTGCTTCCACGCCAGCCGAGGCTGCCAAAGGCGCTTCGGTGATCATCAGCATGTTGGCAGATGATACAGCGTCGCGCGAAGTCTGGCTGGGCAAGGATGGGGCGCTCAATGCTGCGCAGAAAAGCGCCACTCTCATCGAGTCGAGTACGGTGAGCCCTTCATGGATTGCTGAATTTGCGAAGCTGGCTGAGCAGCATGGAGTGAATTTATTGGATGCCCCGGTGACCGGCAGCCGTATGCAGGCCGAGGCTGGTCAGCTTTCATTCCTGGTAGGTGGCAGGGATGCTGCGCTGGAAACGGCTATGCCGATATTAAAGGCCATGAGTAAAGAGATTGTTCATTTGGGCCCCGTTGGAAGCGGAGCAAAGATGAAATTGATCAATAACTTCCTCTGCGGAGTCCAGGTTGCATCGCTGGCAGAGGGGCTTGTGTGGATCGAACGCAGCGGACTCGATCGAGAGAAGGCGCTTGCCGTTTTGAAGACAGGTGCGCCGGGCAGCCCGCTTCTCGGGGCCATCTCGGCCCGTATGGTCAGTAAAGCCTACACTGTAAATTTTTTGCTCAAGTTGATGACGAAGGATCTTTTCTACGCCCAAAACGAGGCAGCGCAATACGACGTTGATCTGAGGACGGCTGAGGTGGCTCGAGGTCTGTTTGAAGCTGCGATTGCGCAAGGGTTCGGTGACCAAGACATGGCATCGGTGATCGAACCGCTCCGCAACAAGTAAGTCATCAAGCAATTCTCCAAAGGACTTATCGCAACGCATTAATGCTTTAGTGGAGATCAACTTATGAAGCGCGCTGCCATTCTCTGTAGTCTCCTACTTTGTCTGTGCGGTGCATTGGCACAGGATGCATCACGACCGACCTATCTGGATACGTCAAAGCCAACCGAGCAGCGGGTTGCCGATCTAATCGGGCGAATGACGCTCGAGGAGAAGGCGCAGCAGCTAAATCATCTGAATGTTGGCATTCCACGCCTCAAAGTGGCGGCGTGGGGTGGATGGAACCAGACTCTTCACGGCGTATGGTCGAAGCAACCGAACAACGTTGTTCCCGGCGCCGATTGCGATGGGCGCGACCTGGGATCCGGCTTTGGTACATACCATCACAGGCGCGATGTCAGATGAGGCCCGTGCTCTCTATAACATCGGCGCCGATGGTCCGCGTTCGAAGCACGGCCTGGTCTTTCGCTCGCCGGTGATCAACATTAGCCGCGATCCACGCTGGGGGAGAATTCAGGAGGTTTTTAGTGAAGATCCCTTTCTGACCGGTCGGATGGGGGTTGCCTATATTCAGGGATTGCAGGGCAAACAACCCGCACTACCTTAAAGTTGCGGCAACGGTAAAGCACTTTGCAGTAAACAACGTGGAGACGAACCGCCAAAGGCTGTCCGCCGAGGTGGATGAACGCAACCTGATGGACTATTGGCTGCCCCATTGGAAGGCGGCCATAATGGAGGGCCATGCGCAATCGGTGATGGCTTCCTATAACGCGATCAATGGTATCCGCGACGCCACTAACAAGTACCTGCTGACAGATATTCCGCGTGGGGAATGGATTTTAGCGCTTAACGCTGGAGCCAGGCGAGACAAAACACGTCACGATTGTCGTGCAAGCATCACAGCTGTCCTACTATGATGTCGCCATCCACCAGTTTGTTGTCGCTCCGGGGATGTTCAACGTAATGATTGGATCGTCCTCGGACGATATCAGGCTAAGAGGCAGCTTTGAGATCACCAAGTGAGGGTTCCTATTGCTGGCAAAGCTGCAACCCGGCCAGCAGGAAGCGGCTCTCGCCGTGTGCTTCCGCGAAGACTGGAGCGGGGCAGGAAACAGAAGCGCATCCTTCTTCTTGTTCGCAATCTTCAATCGATAACATCCATCCAACGTTCTTTTGTCTGGCCGGAGCGCCGGCCAACTTACTAATACCAATTCACCCCTGATCTACGTGGACAAGTGGTTTCTGTCGTCGTGGTGGAGGAAGACGGAGGCATACACCATGCCGAGTTCCTCTTTCGGTACACCCCTTCCCGCTTCCGCTATTCAGAGCATCGCCAGTCACCTGGGGACGACCTCTGAACGGACCATCCTCGATGGCGTCCAGTCATCCATCGCTACTGTCGTCAGCGGGCTTTCGCAGAGGTCGGGAGACCGAGGCTTCCTCAGTCAGGTTCTGCAGACGGCTTCGGCCACGCCGGAGAATGCTGTGTCCTCTGCGCTCTCCAGTGGCTCGCTGACCAACCCCGCCTCCTCCTTCATGACCGGGAGCGCCCAGTTCCTCTCCAGCATCTTCGGCAACAAGCTGGCCGCGATCTCCGAGGCCCTTGGAAGCCAGACAGGCCTGCGCTCCACCGCTGTCTCCATTCTGCTGGCGCTCGGAGCCGGGGGCGTGGAGGGCAAGCTGCTCACCTTCATTCAGGACCCTGCCAGCCCACCGAATAAGACCTCATGGTTCGACTTTGATCGCCTGCTCTTCAACACCGACTCCGCTTCCTTGGAGCCGCAATCTGCCGATCAACTCAATAGCATCGCAGGGGTCCTCAAAGCCTGTCCTGCTGTGCATCTCACCATCGGGGGCTACACCGACAACACCGGCGACCCCGCCCACAACCTCAAACTCTCCCAGGAGCGCGCCAACAGCGTTGTAGCTCAGTTAGTGACGATGGGAATCGCCAGTGATCGCATGGTTGCCAAAGGATATGGAGACCAGCATCCCGTGGGCGACAACTCCACCGACGAGGGCCGCGCACTTAACCGTCGCATCTCCATGCTGGTCACCGCAAAGTAAACCATCGTACGTAAACCTTCGTCCTCCCCCGAGGTTCTCCGTGATGAATACCTCCCCCAATGACTCCGGCACGCTTGATGCTGGAACCGCAAACGCAGACCGCGAGACTGTCATCCCGGTCTTTGAAGAAGAGCTCTCCGTTGCCAAGCGCGTCATCGAAACAGTGCGCGTGCAGGTATCGCGAGTCACTCACAACCACCAGCAGATGGTCGACGAGCTGCTCCGGCACGAAAAAGTCGAGGTCGAGCGCGTCCCGATCGATCGACCCATCGAGGCCATGCCTTCCATACGTCAGGAGGGCGATGTCACCATCATCCCCGTCGTTGAAGAAGTCCTCAAAGTGGAACGGCGTCTCGTACTCAAAGAAGAGGTGCACATTCGGAGGATTCAACAAACCGAGAGACATCAGGAGCTGGTTACGCTCCGGAGGCAGGAAGCTCTGGTCTCTCGTACTCCCCTAGAACAGCCTGTAGTCCGTGACGACAGAGCTCAACTCAATCCAGACAACCCAGAAAGGAACAACCGATGAGCGCCTACGAAAAGATCGTTACCCTATTCGACACCCCGGAACATGCCCAGGCGGCCAAAACCAACCTCCAGCATGCAGGCTATGCTGCCGACGACATCAGCATCGTCAGTGGCCAGGAACTCCCCAGGACCGCAAGCGCCATTCGCGAGCCCGGCCTCTGGCATCGCCTCTTCGGCGGCGACATCGAAGAGCATGAAGCGACGGTCTATGCCAAAGCAGTCGAGTCCGGCGGAGTCGTGCTCGCCGTTCGCGTAAGGGAAGAGGAGATACCCAGGGCAATGGGAATCCTCAACCAGCACAACCTCGTCGACGTCAAAGACCGTGCCGTGGATACCGGCGTCATCTCGAAGGCGGCAGCCGCCGCCATCGCTGCTCCCGCAGCCGTCGCCGCTGCTGTGCCGGCCAGGCCCGTCGTCTCTGACCTCGGAAAGAACGAGGTCATCCGTCTGGCCGAAGAGCACCTCGAAGTCGGCAAGCGGCTGGTCGAGCAGGGAACCACGCGTATCCGCCGCTTCGTTACTGAGAAAGCCGTCGAAGCGCAGGTGACCTTGCACGAAGAGCACGCCGAGGTTGTCCGCCGCGCCGTCTCCGACCCCAACTATGTTAAGGATATCGACTGGGCCGACACCACCGTAGAGGTGCGCGAGACCGCCGAGGAGGCAGTCGTGTCCAAGTCCGCGCGCATCGCTGAAGAGGTGGTCGTAGGCAAGACCGGCTCCGATCGCGTTGAGACGGTGCGCGATACCGTCCGGCGTCAGCAAGTGGAGGTGGAGAAAGTTCCGGGCGCTCGGCCGAAAGAGTAAGCTGCATCTCATGTCCGAGGTGCCTCGCGTACCTCGGACATTTTTAACAATCGCCGCTTCCCATAGCACGCGGAACAGACGTGCCGCAGCATGGCGGATTTCTAAAGCGTCTTCCGCCCAATCAAATTGGGCACTTCGCACCTAAAGCTAGGTGGATTCCTTGTGGAACGTCCCGTGGCCACATCGTCCGAACCAGTGACGCAATCTGCACGCAGGCCCGCAGACCGCTTACTCACCAAACTCCAGGCAGCATGGCAGGACCTGAGCAGTTGCAGCGACGCGATCGCTCGAGCGTCCATTGCAGCGCAACAAGCATCCGGGCAGACCAGGTGCCTGCGCGCGGTGCGCGATTGGTACGCGGAGACTACTCGTGGACTCCTTGCTGAGCCACTTGGACAATTCCGTCAGTTCCAGCCCATCAGGGACGCACTCGAAGCGATGCGCACCTGTGACCAGGAGATCTCCGCCGACGCTATACGCTCCCGTAATGGAATTGACAGACGATTTCAACGGCTGTTGATTCTAGTGGCTCTTGATCTGTGCGAGCCCTGGCGGATCTGGCGCGGCGGGAATTATCCCACAGAGTGGAGCGCCTGGGATAAGAGACGCGAGACGCATAACAAAGAGGGTTCGGTCATTCTCGACCGGTATGCTCGATGGACGAAGAACGCAGCGACCGCTGACGTGAAAGACGGCAAGAAGCTCCTGCATGCCGAAAGCGACGTGTGGTGGCAGCAACATCGTGCCTTGCTGGCAACGATGCAATTCGAACTAGATCTGCGCGAACTGACGCTCACATGGTTTGCTGCAGCCGAGGAGTTTGTTTACGATGTGTGCCGTGAGCGCGAGGCGCTTGAGTCCTTTAAAGAGGCGACATGTATTTGGCTTGAAGAAGGCGCGCGGCCGGACAAGGCCCGGTCGGAGGACAGCTTCGCACTGATCACGCCCGAGGAACGACTTCGCAGTTGGACTGCACCGGTGGAAGCTTTAGCCAAGGTTCGATTGCCGGAGCGTGTTGAACTATTATCTGTTCTCCAGCGGCCGCGTTTGCGGTCGATGGCTGCCTGTTCCTCTTTTCTGAGGGCCTTCGACACATACGGCCGGATGCCCGTTCAAGCAGTTATCGAAGATGCATGGCATCAGAGCGCTCGCGTCGTACGCGAAGTGGAGCAAGCGAAGGAGATGATCTCTTATTGGAGCGAGGCTTCTTCAGCCCGCGCAGACGAAGCGTCGGCGATTCTCGCCGAAGCCCGCCATAACGCTCTCGCAGCGCTGGCCGAGCAAACGCAGATTGTCACCCAACCTGAAGAACTGGACGCAGCCGCTGTCGATGCATTCTGGAAATGGCAGCAGAAAGGTTCTGTAATCCTCGAAGCAGAACAATATGGTTGGATCTCTCTCTTGCAGCGGCCACGGGCTCGTAAATTGGTAGGCACGATGATCGAGATCGGCCAGGGAAAGGGCAGAGTGCTCTGCAACAGGCTGGCCGGTGGACTTCCGCGCGCGTGGAAGGCGTGATGGAGTCTATTGCAGGCAGAGTTCCAGCACACCCTTCGTTGCCGCCGGTAGTTCGTCGAATGACCTTGCGAGATACACTCGCATTGCCGGCATCGAAGAGCGAGCTGCCCGCGCTCTATCGCATGCTCTTTCGCTTGGCTCCAGTGGAGGACCGTCGCTTCCTTGTGGGCCGGGACCAGGAGATGGCCGGCCTCAACCAAGCGGTCAAGGACTGGGTTGAAGATAGATTTGCGGCTTGTCTGCTGATCGGCGCCCGAGGCAGCGGAAAAACCAGCCTTCTGAACTGCGTGACGAACGATGCCCTTCGAAATTATCAATGGATTCGTGCTGAATTTCATGAACGGCTGCTCTCGCCAGCACAACTTGAGGCATTTCTGCGACAGCTACTGAATTTAGGGGAAGACGCCGACTTCGAGGCTGCTTTTCGAACAGAGCGCCGTGTGCTCATTCTGGAAGAAGCAGAACGGATTTATTTGAGAATGGTTGGCGGCTTTGCTGCCGCACGTCACCTCATGCACCTCATTCACCGTACTGCTTCGACTACGCTTTGGATCGTAGTGATGAATGACAAGTCCTATCGTGTGCTCGATGCCGGTACCCATCTTCATCGAGTGTTTTCCCATCGCATCAATGCGATGAGCGTCTCGCGCGTCAATCTTGAGAGTGCGATTCTGGAGAGACACCGTCTCTCCGGACTGCGGCTCGAGTTTGCCCCGCCTCCAGCTGGCGACCCAAGGATCAGTCGCGCAAAACGATGGATCGGTCTCGAGGAGTCTCCACAAAAGCTATTCTTCGACTCCCTTTTTCAGCAATCGGAGGGTATCTTTCGATCAGCATTCGATCTCTGGTTGAGTTCGATCGAGCGCGTCGAAGGAGATACGATTCTCATTCGCCAGCCACTGGATCCTTCCTTTAACCGATTCCGGAGTGAACTCGCCCAGGAAGATCAGTTCACATTGCTCGTAGTGCAGGAACACGGTTCATTGACTCAAGAGGAGCTGGCGGAGGTACTTTGCGAACCGCCGGATACCAGCCGCGGCCGGACAGAGCGTCTGTCCGCTCTCGGTCTGATTGAACCCGACCCCTATCACCCTGGGCTGCGGATACGGCCCGAGGCCCAGCGCTTCGTGAATGATCTATTGCGAAGAGCGAATCTTACTTGAGAAGGTGTGCGATGCCAGGCGAAGAACACGGAATGTCACAATTTACGCCAGGAGGCGAGTCGAGCTTGTTGACGCATCTTTCTGCGACAAAGATCCTATTCGTAGTGGTGTTGGTTGCGGCCACCTTTGTGCTTTTGAGGTGGATACGAGGATTTCTCGATGGACTGGAAAGGGGTAATCCAAGACTGCGTTTTCTGCTCCGTCAAGTGGAACCACCCGTACGCATCGCAATCTGGTTCGCAGCGATCCTCGTCTCGGCGGAGATTCTTGCGCCATCCCAAAATGCGTTCCTTGCTGCGTTAGGATCGGCAGCGCTGGCCATCGGTCTGGGGTTGCAGGATCTAATCAAGAATCTGATCGGAGGCCTGGTCGTCATAGTGGACCGGCCCTTTCAAACCGGGGATAGGGTGAAACTTGGGGAGGCGTATGGCGAAGTCAAGCAGATTGGGCTGCGCAGCACGAGGGTCCTAGCCGATGATGGCATGCTGATCACGATCCCGAACTCGGATGTGCTGACTAAGCTCATCTTCAACGCCAACGCCGGAGTAGCCGAATGTGTCGTCTCTGCTGAGATCATCCTCCCGGCAGATGCTGACGCGGACCGCGCCCTCCACATCTGCCACGAGATTGCAGTCTGCTGCCCTTATTCCCATCTAGAGCGACACATCGAAGTGGAGCTCAATGAGGATGCCAGGCACTCCCGAACGATTCTTACAGTCCAGGCGCATGTTTATGATCATCGATTCGCGGCTGCAATGAAGACAGAGATTCTGCGACGCTCAAGGCGTGAGCTTCTGGCTTGTGGAGTACTCAAGGAGGTGGATGCAGCAGCAAAGCCATAGCGGTCACAGCAGGACAAGCGCTTGCATCGGAGGCCCAATCTCCGATCGAGCAAGTCTCCATGGCGGCTTTGGTCTACAGAGAGCCTCGCGAGACGTTGAATGCCGTGCCCTTATATTCGATTGCGTGAAATCCCGCTAATCGTGTGCCGGCTTTCACGAATTTAGTTACGGATGTTTCAAGTTAAGTCCTTCTACGTCCCGCTCCCGTTCCAGCCTGGCGACCAGAAGAGCTGCCGAACCCTCGGCCATTTCAGGCCATAGGCTCTCTTCGTAGCTTTGAACCACCTCATGGATCGCTTTAGGTTCAACCTCCTTGAATTCCGCCAGTTGGTTCCCGTTGGAGTCGACTACGACAATCTGGTTTCCAAGCCTTCTCTCCTCCAAAAGGACCGTAGCTAGCGCGATTCCAATACTGATTACTTCTTCGGGCGCATAGCCGTGCTCGTGTGTAAGGGCCAGCACTTTTTCAGTTAAGTTGGAATGGAGCTTTATTTTCATGAACCCGACCACTCACTATAGATTGAAGGCTCTTTCACCCTCATATTCCGGGTTTCACCCAGGGTATTTCCTATTTCACCTGCAACGCATCGCCTCCGAAATGCAACTTCTGGGGCAGAAGGGATTACCGGTAGATTTCCTGACCGACGTCCAAACGCTTGCGCAATCCTGATCATGATGGGACATCATAACCACAGATCACATCTTGCCGTAACTTATGTTTGTTTACTAAATAGTTACCTCTCTGTCCCTTCAGGCTGAACAGGCTGGGAATCTCTGTTTCCAGGCGAGCTGTCAGTAAACAATTCGAGTAGAAACATCGTTATGAATGACCGTTCGTGCCGCAACTTTCTCAAGACCTTGCCTTGAGTGCTTCAATTCCGCGCTCCACTGGGCTTCCTACCAGTGGAGATTGTCGGTCGGTCTGCACTCGACCTGGAGGAACAACATGGAGAAACGCATGACCCGAATTGCGCAAGGAATTGTCCTGTCGACTGCATCGCTCTTCTTTGGCTTGATTGTGCCGTTTGCGGTTGCTCAGGATGCAGCGAATCTTCCATATATGAATCCGAATCTTTCACCCGAGCAGCGGGCTGTTGACCTGGTGCATCGCATGACCCTTGCTGAGAAAGCCTCGCAAATGCAGAACAATTCAGCAGCAATTCCGCGGCTCAATGGTTCGAGGCTCAATCACCCATCGTGGGTGCCTGGAACAAGTCAGGCGCGAATACGCCGACGTACAGGCGAGCTCGACCAGCTCCTGCGCTTTTTTGAGCGGATCCTGACGTAACGAATACTTCTTTGTTTATGACTTCACAAAGAAGTTTCCTCACGTATAGCTGATGTTCCGGGACTCGTACTCGTTTCGTAAGCCTCGCCTGTAAGATTGCTCTAGGGCAATATGCACGTTCTTCTATCAGCTTACGCATGTAGACCAAACAGCGGCTCAGAAGAAGGAAACGGATGGGGATGGGCCACCCATCTTGCGGCGCGTGGGATCCGCGTTCACGTGCTCACCATTGCAAGAGACCAACTTGCAATTGAAGCGGAGCAGCAGAGACATCCAATACCAAACCTGTCCTTTTCCTTTGTGGAACCAGCTGTCAAAGGGCTGAAGTGGGGGCACGGTTTGCATTACCTGGCGTGGCAATTTGCCGCAGTAGGGCGTGCAAAGAGACTGCTCACTGCCGATCCATTCGACTTGGTGCACCATGTCACGTACGGCAGCATACATGTTCCGTCGCAGTTATGGAGGCTGGGAATCCCGGTAGTGTTCGGGCCGGTTGGTGGAGGTCAGACGTCACCCTTCAGTATGCGGCATTACTTTGGAAAAGATCAGCAGAAAGAGCTGCTACGGACTGCCTTTACAAAAATGCTTCGCTTCTCGCCGCTTCACCGTCGCTGGATTAAGCAAATGGCCGTTGTCTTCGTTACAAACCAGGAGACGCTAACGTTGGTGAAGCAGCTTGGAAGGAAGGATGCGGTACTGGCTTTAGATGTGTGCGTAACTCAAACGTTTCTGGCTGAAGGCCCGAGAATCTTCCAAGAGTGTGAGGGCCCACTGCGGCTACTCTGGACAGGACGCATGATGCCAAGAAAAGCGCTTGCGCTCACACTCGATGCAGTCAGTAAAGCACGTGAGAATGTAACTCTAACGATTGTCGGGGACGGCATTGCTCCGGAGGTTGTACGGCAGATGATTGCGAGCAGGGGATTGGAACGTAAGGTGTTCTGGAAGGGCACTCGCGTGCCTTGGTCTGAGATGCGCGAACTCTACCGGGAACATGACGCCTTCCTCTTCACCAGCCTGCGGGACTCGTGCGGGGGGCAACTATTGGAGGCCTTAGCGTTGGGGCTGCCGATTATCACACTCGATCATCAGGGCGCACGCCTTCTTACACCTGACGAGGCTGGCTATAAGGTGCCAGTCACCGGGAAGGAGGCTACAATCTCAGCGATTGCCGCTGCGATTGATGCGTTCGCATCATCGTCGGTTCAACAAAGGAACGCCATGTCGGCCGCCGGTTTGGAAGCGGCTCGCAATCTGACCTTCGGCGTTCGCGCCAAACGTGCGGAACATTTGTATGGGCGGATTCTAGCCGCGCATGAGATGAACAAAGGTTCGCGCTCAGATGCGGGCCAAATCGCAATAACAGATGTGACACCTATCTAAGCCTAGCTTGCTGCTTCGCATGAGAAAGAGACACAGCCAGTCGCAGAGCGACATTCAGGAACCAGTGAGCAGAGTCCACCGCCGCCGCCCGCGCTAGTCGATTTTTTGTCATCATGTTTCTGATCGCTTCGCTAGTGAGCTAATTCTCGACGTTCATAGCTTCGAGCGAGGTCATTACGAAGTCAAAATTGGAAATACAGAAAGGAAGTGCTCTCGGAGATCAGCATGAGTGAGGCGACCAGGATGACGCATAATCCGGCGGTCCATGCTGGGTTTGGCTTCCAATAGAGATCTGGGAAGATGCTCCTGTAGCGAACAGCGCCCTTTTCGAGTTGCCCCAAAATCTCCTGTGTATTCGGCAGCGCCCACACTATAAAGAAACAAAAGAGCAATGCCGCGATTGCTCCTAAGGGGTGGAGCAAAAAGCGTGAGTACGTCGGCATTTCAACAGCCTCAATGGGAACGTTTCGCAAGGAAGGACCGCGGCCGTGCAGCCCCAACAGCGTCCCCAGGACGTAGAAGGCATCTCTAACGGAGTTCGCGCGAAAGAAAACTTGCCCAACAAGAACTGAACCGAATGTGAGGAGCACGCCCACAACAGGAGGTATCAACTTATGCAATCGAGACTCTTCGGGAACGAAGGTGCGGTAGCCATGATTGATTGAGAGGTAAAACCCGTGAACTACCCCGAACGCAATGAACTGCATTCCAGCGCCGTGCCAAATTCCGGCAAGGAACATTGTGGATAGCAGCGGAAAGGCAATCATTGTCGTGAAGCCTCCGGTGGTTTTAGTGGCCCGTCGATTTGCCTTCTTGCCATTCCTGATGCGGCTGCGAGAGATCGCCATCGCGATTGGATTGTAGAGATACACTCCAAGATAGCGCGAAAGTGTCATATGCCAACGTTGCCAAAAATCGATGATGCTTGAGGCTTTGTAAGGGGAGTTGAAGTTAACCGGAAAAGAAATAGAGAACATGCGCGCGAGACCCAGCGCCATATCCGAGTAGCCAGAGAAGTCAAAGTAAAGCTGGAAGGCATAACATAAGAGGCCGACCCAAGTCCCTGCCAGGCCGAAATTATGTGGGTGGGCGTACAGCGCGTCAGCCATAGGACCCAACCGGTCAGCGAGCAGAACCTTCTTACCAAGCCCAAGAAGAAACCAAGTAAGGCCGACCGAAAGATCGTCACTCTGGATCCCGGTGCGCCGATTAGCGGCAAACTGAGGCATCATTTCGCTGTGATGGATGATAGGCCCAGCGATCAAATGCGGAAAGAAGGTAACGAACAGAACATAGGAGAGCAGGTCCTGCCGTGGTGTTACTTCCTGTGCGAGGTCGACAAGATATGCGATTTGGGTAAACGTGAAGAAGGAGATCCCCAAGGGCAAAATCACCCCCGCGAAGTTCCGTCCTACCCAACCTATTTGGTGGAAGTAGTGAAGCACGGGAAACAGATACTTGAACCAGATCAACAAACCGAGATTAGACGCAATGGCACTAACAAGGATTCGGCTCTTGGCCGGTTCCACCGCGCGTGCAATTAAGACGGAGAAGACGTAATTGAGAAAAACAGAAGCCAGAAGCAGAAGGATATATGGCGGGTTCCAGTAGCCATAAAAAAACAGTGAGGCAAGAGCCAACCAGGAAAACAACGGGACACGGCCGAACCGGCTTACGATCTGAAAGCCGATCAGAGCGACAGGGAGAAACAGGAACAGAAAGGCATTGGACGAAAAAAGCATAGCTAATGTGCTTCCCGGACTTGTTGCAATTGCTTTACCTGGTTTGCGACTTCAGTTGAGATATGTTCCCAACCCTCCTGAGCACCAAGGTGCCAGCGGCCACTCTGTGTGTACCAGTTGAGCGGATAGACCTCCAAATGGTTGTCTACAATATCGTTGCCTGGTGGGAACTCACGTTGGTAGGTGGCTAAAGTCGGTTCGCACGGCGGAACAGGCACTACATCGACGATCACCTGAGTGCCACCGATTCCGTACTGCGCACGCAATCCGTCAACCCATTCTCGACTCGGAGGATTTAGGCGAAGGTCAGTTGGGCAGACGGCGACACGAGCTGCTCGATCCGGGAACCTGCCGCGGGTATCTTCACGTTCGCGATAGACGCTCTCTGGAAGAGGTCGACGCACCACATCTGTCAGGGCAAATCGGCCGGATACTCCAATCGCGGAGAGAATATCCTCTCCGTGATGCAACATTGCGCGGAGAAAACCCAAATCCGGCCTTTCTCTCACTCTCATGAGCACAGCCTCGTAATTGCCGTCGTGCCGCCATGAGGGTGCCAGGTCATCAGGCGCTAGAAGAACGACGAGATACTTGGGCCGAGAGTTGTGCGCCAGATAACTGTCCAGCACCATGGTGCCGTTGAGCCTAAGCATTCCGGCGTAGTCGGCGATGTTGCACGCGGAAAGCCCGGTGGCGCGTTGCAAGACCCCTGGATCAACGCCAACCAGAGCCGTCGAATCCCCATAGACCAATACCTCACAGTCCGCATTCTTGAGTCTTAGACCGTAACCCATGTTGGCGATGTAGGAATTCTGCGTGTGCCTGAGCAGGAAATCACTGCGCATTAGCGCAAAACAGGCGACCATATAAAGAAAGGGTGTTATTAGCAAAAGCGCCGCAAATATGCGTAGCGTTCGTGTGGCATCAGTTGGTTCGGTATGCGGTTCAGTCAGTGCAAAGCCATCCGGCGCAGTGTTCAGTTCAGCGCCCAGGGCGGGATCAGTTTCGTTCTCAGGCAGAGTCGATCGTGAGATTGAAATGGGAATTTCACCTCCAATTCGAGTGGACTTGGCCTAGGATCCGACGTCAGTTTGTTTTGCTCTCTATCAGATGCACCATCTCGCCTACGTCTTTGAGAGATTCGAGTTCAGCGGTCTTGAACTTAATATGAAATTCCTGCTCAGTGGCGACAATCAGGTTGATATGATTTGCGGAATCCCAGCCTTTGATGTCATGTGCGGTCGTATTGTGTGTCAGCACAATGGAATCGTCGTCAAACGTGTCGTGAAATATTGATGTAAGACGACGGTAAATCTCGCGCTCTTGCATGAATACTCCTGTCTGTTAGTTGTTCACTATGACGTTGATAGGTCCTAGACAGTTGTGTACGCTCATCGGCAATCGCTTAAGTCCATAGGACTCTGTAAGAAGAACAAACTTCTCTTCTCCAGAATTGCTGTTGGATTGTATTTCCCGAAACCCAAGACGGGTATATAGATCGCGAACTATGACATTCTTCTCCGTTGGCTTGTAGACCCCGATCAATTGGGTGACGCCACGGCTCTGGCAAGCAGAAACTAAAGCATTAAGCACGCCTCTTCGACCCGCCGGCCAAGAACGCGGCAGCTCATGAGCCACGTATCGATATACGCGCCGCTGCTTCCATCTCGTTTAGCTATCACGACAGAGATCAAGCCATTGTCGCCAAACCTGTCAGAAAGTCGCGCCGCAAACGCAATTGCGTCTGGCGAAGTCATCAGTGTGCGCACCTCGGCTTCCATATATCGTCGTGTTGTGAGATTGAATTGATTGGTTTTGTTGATCAGTTGTGTTATCCGTGGGATTCCTAGATCGTTGAAGGGTTCAACAGTCAGTTCCATGGCAAGACTCTGCAGATAGCTCTCAACGTCGGTAACCTGTTCAAGCATCCGCGCTCGCTCGCTATTCGCAAGGTACTGATTGGTTCGCTCTTGGTCTTCTGCGGTGATCGCCAAGCCTTCGAAGTAACCTGCGCTAGCGATCGTTTCGGCATAAAGTGCTGGATCTTCAGGCAGCTCTGGCACTTGCACTTGAGGAAGTTCCTTGCGGATCAGAGCACGCTCGGCAGGATTATCGTCTGCAAATACCAGTGAGTTGATGCCTACGTTTAGAGTGGCGGCGATCTTACGCAAATTTGCCGCCTTATCCTCCCAATTTGCTACAAAGCAGGATATATGACTTTCATGTAGAACCATCTCGGGATGTTTTTGAAAAGGAAGACGAGCATTCCTTTCATCGTTCTTCGAACAAACTGCGAGAATGACACCTCGCGAAGAGAGTATCGCGCAATAGCGCTGGAAACCGAGATATGCTTCGCCAACAGCACTGCCTTGCCCGAGAACGATCCCTCCCAGGCCGTCATCCCCGATCACTCCGCCCCACAGCGTATTGTCGAGATCTAGGACGAGGCACTTCGAAGACAATCCACGCAAAGCGGCCAAGATGCGCGCTACCTGATCGCCATAGACGATTGATGCACTAGGATGCACCTCGTGTTTCGATTTGTGCCAAAGAGCAGGTTCATACCAGGCTGACAATCCTTGCGTGCGAAAGAAGTTGTCTAGGGCCACAAGATGCACGCCAGCTGCATCAGCCCTCTTCCTGATGCCCGCGTTCACCCGATCCACGATTGCTGCGGGGGAGCTGGAAAGCCGCTGTTCATTGTTCCCCAAGCATGGAGGAAATAGTGGCAAGATCGTTTGCTGAAGCACCGTGCATGGCAAATTTTTCTGAGCCAGGGCCCAACATTTTTCGATAAGCGACAAAGCAGTCTCGACACTGGCCCCGGGAGAGTCGGCGAGATGGTGGGCATCGAGACATATTTAATAATGCGTCTGGCCTGAAGGCGCGTAAAGCCGATCCTTCAGACGCAAGCTCCTGCATGTACATCCCATAGTCTCCCTCGTAGACATCTGCTATCAAGCCCCGCCGCAGAGCGGCAACGCGGATCGCCGGCGGCAGATGAGACGTGGTAGCGGAGCCAATAATTGCGATACGAACGGTGGGGAGAGACGCACGCGAGTCAGGATCTTGTAGCGCTTGCGCGATAGCACGATCGAGTCTGCCCAACTGAGGAAATGAAAGCTGGGAACTTGCGAGAATGCGGAACGCGCGCAGCGCCGCAGCGCCAGATAAGGTCTTAGCGTCAGCGAAACTCTCAGGCCAATCTGCCCGAAGCGGTAAATATTCTAGATTCATAAAGAATTTTGATCAGGTACAGCGTCTCGTTAACTTTCACAAAGTCATGCCTTACAGGCTGAGCGAATTCTTAGATGACTTAATGTTTTTCGATCGGAATGAAAGGATAACTTGGTGTACACCGGGTTGGTTCTGGAGAGGCCTGGGACAACCGGCCACATTTCCTTGGTTTGATGTCGGTAGACTCCCAACGGTTTGTTCGCACATCTGAATACTTTAAGGCGAACAGCAAGAACCAAGGCGTGGCTCAAAGAATTAGGAACATCTTCTACTTAGCAAGGCGCTTAAAGCCTCTTTAGCTTCCTTTCTTGAGTGTGCTCTTGCTATGAAGAGAAAGTGCATGCGCAATGACCGTCGGCGGTCATCCTATTTCTTAGCGCTAAGCGAGGCGTCGACAAGACTAAAATTACGAAGTGAGGCTTGCCGTACCCGAGTCTCCCGAACAGCTGCCCGAGATCACTTGAATGGAGGTAAGGGTAAGCGTCATTGCGGCGGGATCTAAGCTGCCCGACATAGTCACCATGGACGGGTTCATCTCGTTCGTTGTAAACGTCATTTGAACCTCCTGGCCCGAGATCGTGCTCACCGAACTTTCTAAGGTTCCAGACGTGAAGCAGGTCAGGCCAGTGAACGCTGCTGACCCCTGCAGGTGAAAATATCCAAGACCATCTGCGGAAGAGTCCTGGGAAAGGGTCAGGGTGAGAGGATTTCCTCCAGATCCTAGCGTCCATGGTCCCGAGTAGGTGCCTGATAGCGGCGCAATCTTTGTTCCACTCAAACTTCCTTTTACGCCATTAGCGCACCCGTCGCTAATTGAGAAATTTCCTGTGAAGGTATTTTGAGTACTCCCGCTCGTGCCGGAGATATTCACATACTGCCCGCTATCCGAAAGTGAAAGAAGGGAAAGAGACGATCCCGTCAGAGTTCCTTCTAACGGCACCGTTGTGAGGCCTATAAAACAGGAATTCGGGTTTACAGCTTGAAGTATCGCGAACAACGGAGTCTGGCCTGTCGTCCCAGGAGTACCCTCGAGAAACGAGCCAGTGAGAGCGGAAAACGGCGGGGCCCCCGAGGTCGTCGTGGCGGTAATCTGCCAGTTACCTGTCAATGAGCCACTCCCGGGAGGAGGAGTAGTCAGCACGATGAAGCGATCTGGCCCACATCCAGCTAGGGTCAACGTTGCGTAAGCGACAGCGAATGCTCGAAGGATCACCGTGCGAAAAACCAAGCCGCGAACCGGTCGTCTCCTGTTTTTCGTTGTCGTTTGATAAAAGGTCATAGAGAGACTAAGGTCCGAGAAGCCGTTGCTAAGTTTTTGAAAGGCTAATCCCATTCAGTGACTCAAAGCAGCTGTTGGCAGACGCAATGGGGTTCAATGTCAAAGTAGTGGCGGTTGGATTGATATTTGCGTCGATAATCAGTTGAGGGTTCACTGCGGCATTGGTTGTGGACACCAGATGAAGAGAACTTCCAGAGAGGAAACTCTGCGTCGAATCAATCGAGCCGGACGTAGCGCAGGAAAGCCCAGTGAAGGTCATTGAGCCGGAGACTTGAAAGCTGCCCTGGCCCGTTCCTTGCGAGGATTGATTGATCGTAATTTTGAGTCCGGCTGGTGCGCTCGAAGCAGTGCTGAACGTTCCAGCCAGTTGGCTGTACAGCACACCGACAATCGAGCCAGTAGCCGTGTCGGCACACCCACCCGCGATCGTATAGGTGCCACAAAGCGAAACACCTGTGCACTGCTGACTGAGCCCTAGAGTGACAACCTGCGATTCGGACGGGAAACTGGTGAGTTGGGACAGTGGACTTTTCGTGAAGCCTTCGAAGTCTAGAACCTTGGTATTCGCGAAACAGCCATTGGACTGAATTTGCAACGAGGCTGTCGTGACGGTGGAATCTCCGGCCGTTCCCACTTCATTCACAAAGCCAGAGAGAGCTGTGAAGGGAACATTACCTGTTGAGGTCACCTGAAATTGCCAATTACCGATGAGGGAGGTGTCGGGAACAGTCGTTCCGCCGCCACCCGATCCGGACCCGTTCTGTGAACACCCGATGAGCTGTAACGCAATAACGCAAACCAACTCAACTCGAAGCAGCCAATTAGCCCCCGCTTTCATCTGCGTTTTCCTCAATGACGCTTCAGAAGTTCAGATGCGAAATCAGCACCTGCGGAGGTTTCCAGCAAAATATTTCATTCAGAACGAAATGCGATAGGGCGAACAACGGGATCAGCAACAAACCTCACGCAATGAGAACTATACACTTGACTGAACGTGTCGACCATCTTGGCGAGTAACTTCAACATATTTCGATGGTTACGTCTCCTTTTGAGGAGTCCGGACGAGCCGGTTTCATTCCGCCTCACTCTGATAGTCTAGTCGCACCAATTTGCGGTTCATATGAGGGTGATTTTTCGGTCGAAATGTGCATCTAAGTGGATAGTCATCAGTAGGATGTCATTTGTAGACTCACCTCGTTGGAGAGGAACAGCACAAGATGATACCGATCCTCAACATGCTATTCCGGGCGAAAAAACTCATAACGTCCACGTTCATAGCGATTTTTGTGTTCGTACTTTTGTTCTTGGCCATTCGGCCCGACAAGTATGAAGCCCATATGAGCTTTCTCGTTAGAAATGAGCGAGCTGAGCCCCTTGTAGGATCAGACCCGCACCAGAATTCCATGCAACTGCCTGACGTGTCAGAGGAAAATCTCAACTCAGAGGTCGAGCTTCTGAGCAGTTCCGACGTTCTCAGGCAGGTCGTGCTGAATTGTGATCTTGCCAAAGGAGCGTTTGGCAATAAAGAGGTAGCGCTCGAGGGCGCAACACGAAGGCTGAGCAAGGCTCTCAAGATCACCCCGGTGCGGAACTCATCACTGATAAATGTTTCGTACCAGTCATCGAACCGGGATCAGGCGAGGAATGTTCTTGCTCAGCTTGCAAAAATCTATTTGCAGAAGCGAACGAATCTTCACACGGCCTCCGAAGCGGAGATTTTTTTTGATGCTGAAACCCGGCAGGCCCAGGACAACCTGAAAGCAGCCGAGTTTGAGCGCTCATCGTTTCTGAGCCAGAATGGCTACGAGGGATTGCCGCAGCAGGTTCAGATGGGGCTGCAGTATGTGCAAGATTTGAAGGGGCAAGCAGATGGAGCCCAGGCGTCACTTGAGGAGACGGAGGGTCGCCTGCGGCAGATTGCCGCAGACCGGAAGGTGACACCCGAACGAATACCAACTCAACAGCGAGCATCCACCAATCCTTATGCGATCCAGCAGATGCTAAGTAACTTGGTGACCTTGGAGAACCGAAAGACTGAGTTACTGACCAAGTTCAAACCAGGTGACCGGCAAGTACAACAAACAGATCAGGAGATACAAGACACTCAAAAAGCTCTCTCCCGGGTTGAAACCATGCAGCCACAAGAAAATGTAAGCGACGTCAACCCAGCATGGCAGGCGTTAGATGCAGAGTCCAACAGGCTCAACCAAGGCCGAACTGGCTTAATAAGGCGCCGAGATCAGCTCTTGGCTCAGTTGAAGCAACAGGAAGATCGCCTTCGTCAAATGCAGACCGATAGTGTTCGGGTAAACGACCTGGACCGGCGGGTCAGAGTTGCCGCCGACAAGTTTGATTTATACCAAAGCAAGGCCGTCGCCGCAAAAATCGCCGACGGCCTAGATGCACAACAAATATCTAATGTAATCCTCGTCTCGGAGCCGGTGGTTCCAGCAATTCCAGAAGCGTCGCCATTCAACCTTTTCACCGGCTTTCTACTCGCACTATTTATCAGCCTCAGTTTAGGTTTTCTTTCGCAGATGTTATCCGAGAAGCTCTATGGCCCTTCGGAAATCGAAGAACAGACTGGCATTCCAGTAATGGCGACGCTTCCGCAGCGAGCACCAGCTTATCAAGCTGTTCACGATGTCAACTAGGCATCGCAGTTTGGTATGACGAAACAGCTTGAGACGAGTTTCAGCTGATTGTACGTTCGGATCAACACAGGAGCAGGAAATGATAGGCGAGATTTCGGCAGCAACGGCTAATACGAGGAAATCTTTCGTCGTAGATTCAAACGAATCCTCGTTCCTCGCGTTGGCGGCCAAGGTTTTCTGGGGGTCGATGCCCGCGCGGACGGTAGCGATTGTCGCTTGTTGGCCGAGGGAAGGCACCACCTTCGTCGGGAGTGCTCTCGAGGCATTTTTGTCAGATGAGGGGAAGACGACGGTCTCATTGGTTTCTGCTGAGGCGTTTCTCGCATCCGCGTCTGACCGGTCGAGTGTCGATCACTGGGACCCCGCAAGCAATCAGCGAGCCACCACGGCAGGAGACGAAATAGTTCTGATCGACTGTCCGGCTCTCTTCTTTTCGTCTTTCGCTATCCGCTTGAGTCCACGTGTTGACGGCTTTCTGCTCGTGATCGAGGATGGTGCCCGGTCCAAGTCCGAGGTACAACGCGCTGCAGGCATGATAGAGGCCGCTGAAGGGCGTATCCTGGGCATCGTTTTGAATAAACGTCGTTACTTGCTTCCAGATTGGTTGTACTCCTTGTTGAGTTAGGAGATTTTCATGATGCGTCTATTCGTTTTCTCTCTGATCTTTGCGAGCCTCGGTCTGGGTTCTACTCAAATTACCTCGGCGCAATCGATTGCCCAGGAACGCGGTCCGGAATACGTCCTCGAGAGCGGCGACTCCGTTGAGGTAACGTACACCTACACACCTGAGTACAACCAGACAGTGACTATACCCTCGGATGGTGCCATAGGGCTGACAAGAGCGGGATCTGTCCAGATACGCGGTTTGACTCTACGCGCCGCAACAGCCGCTATCACGGAAGCTGCGAGCAGGAGCGGTCTTAATAAGCCCGAGGTATTTCTTACGCTGAGGGATTTCGTTCGGCCTCAGTTTACGGTTCTTGGCGAGGTGAATAAGCCAGGCAAGTATGAACTGCACGGGACACAACGGATCGCGGACGGTATAGCGATTGCAGGCGGCTTGAATTTGAACGCCCGGCACAAATACATCATCCTTATACATCCCATCAGCCCTACGGAAGGCGAAACCACCCTGTTCAACTACAAATTACTGGAAAAGAAAAATTCTCCCGTTACGCTCGAGACATTACAGGATGGGGACATCATTGTTGTTCCACAAGGCACTTTCAGCAAAATCGAACGTATAGTGAAACTCGCAAATGCCGGCATCTATTATCCCCTCTAGACTGCCTTCCTGGCGCAGATGGCTGATCCATCGTCTTGTTACGGTTTTGAAGGGCCATGATGAGTGAGAACACAACCATCGATGCGTCAGCCGTTGGCCCGGAACCTCGCACAAGGAAGGTGCGAGGGTTTATTCGCCGGCTGGCTCTGAACCGTCGGTCGCTCTCGTTGGTCGATCAGGCTGTCGTGAGCGTAACAAACATGGGAACGTCAGTAATCGTCGGCAGAACGTGCGCTAAAGAACAGCTCGGATTGTATGCGTCCGGACTGAGTTTGATTCTTCTACTTATCGCTATTCAGGCGGCACTCATCACAGTTCCATACACGATTTCCAACCCGAGAATCCCTAAGCTTGAACATCCCCTCTACAAAGGCAGCACGATTCTCCAGCAGATATGTCTTGTGTTTATTGGAATGCTCATCTTCTTGCTATTTGGAGTCTTCGGCTCTTTTCATAGCAGCCACGAACTGAAATCGATCTTCCTAACACTTGCCGTCGTAAGCGGAGTGGTCTGTTTTCGCGATTTCGTACGCCGAATCTCGTACGCTGACCTGAGGTTTGGATTCGCTCTTTTAACAGATTGTGTTCTGGCAGTACTACAACTCACCGCGGTGAGCCTCTTAGCGTGGAGTCATCAACTCAGCGCCAGAACGGCCCTACTTGCAACGGGGTTCGCTGCGATCTGCGGTGGCGCAATGTGGCTCGTATTCAATTGGAGCACCATTTCCTTCTCCTGGAATCACGCGTTGCACGGATTCCGCGTCAACTGGACACTGGGACGGTGGCTGTTTTCAAGCAGTGTTCTCTGGTCGCTCTCAGTTGACCAATACCCGTGGGTGATTACGACCCTAAGCGCTCCTACCGAAGCTGCTGTTTGGGCATCCTGTTTCGGGGTCATGGCTTTCCTCAACCCTATCGTCCTCGCGTTGAACAATGACGTCGCGCCGCGCGTGTCGCACGACTACGCTAGACTTGGCCTCTCGGGACTCTCTCGAAGTGTATTTCGCTCCGCCGGAATTGCAGCGATACTCACATCGCCAATCTTGGCAGGCCTGCTTCTCTTTGGCTCACGCCTCGTGAGGCTGATGTATGGTGCGAAGTATGCGGGAAATGGCTTTATCGTGTCGGCTCTCGCAGTGGGGGTTTGGTTCTTTGCGATAGGCTTAGCTTTTCCGTACGGCATGTTATCTCTGAAACGTCCAGGGGTCGACTTTGCCATTAACGTTGCGTGCTTCGCGAGCTTCCTAGCAGTAGGAATTTGGCTGATCCATGCGCACGGAGTTTATGGAGCAGCATGTTCTTTTCTTTTCGTGGAGTCGGTAGCGTTGGCTCTTCGCATTCTGGCCTTTCGGCGAGTCATCGCGACGGCTGCGCGCCATCAGCTAGCATCCCTGAGAACCGGGGCGCCTGCGTGATTCCACCAATCCATGTGACAAAGAATCCTGTTCGCTACTCTACGCCAATGCTGCTGCTTCTTTCCTGCTGTCTTCTCCTTGCGCAGCACTACTTGCCATCTGTAATCCATGAAGGAATGAGCAATGACTATCAGGTGGCAAAGTCGGGCGGCAACTCTGTTCGTCAAATTGCTTATCTTGTCATAGGTCTTATAGGGATTTTGGGCGTGGTATACGCCCGCCGATCGAAGCAACGCATCTTTGCTGATACCTATTGGTTAATCGTACCGTTAGGACTGTTATTCGGTTGGTGCCTGCTCAGCCTTCTGTGGTCGGGTATGCCTATGATCGCGACAAAGAGAATTGTGGTCATTGGTCTCATGTTTCTCGGCAGTTTTGGGCTTGCTCTGTCCTGGGAATCTGTCGATATCGTAAGGTTCATCGCCCTTAGCAGCGCCATTCACGTGTCGATCGGTTTTCTGAGCGAAATCGTTAGTGGGTACTTCACACCCGCATCCGCCACCTATCGCTTTGGGGGTACGCTGACCGCCAATGAACAGGGATATCTCTGCACGATGCTCGCTGTCTCCTCGATGTGCTTGAGAAAGATGATGAAGTTACGTGGAATGCCGACCTGGCCATACAGCTTGCTGGCAGCCTATGGCGTCGTTTTCCTTCTGTTAACGCGTTCGAGGGGGGCATTAGTAGCCTTTGGGATTGCAATTCTTTTCTACTTCCTCTTCGTGATGAGAACTCAGAAAAAAGTTCTAACGGCTTTTCTGATCGGAAGTTTCGCCATGATACTTATTGTGACGGGGAGCGGAGCGAAACTCTTCGAAGCGTTGGGGCGTAGTGGGGAAGGGAGTGAGAATTTTACCGGAAGGGCGCCACTATGGACCGAATTGATGGATTACGTCGACGAAAGACCATGGACAGGACATGGGTATGAGAGTTTCTGGAACGCGCAAACGATGGATGATGTCTATAAACATCAACACTGGCCTGTCGACTCAGCTCACTCGGAGTACGTCGAAAGCCTGCTGACCATAGGTATCGTTGGAATGATTCTTCATACATTTACCCTACTTGGCGGCATGATCGAAGGTATTCGCCTCTTTCGGACTGGCCACAATCTCGTTTTCTTTCTGGCGTCCGTTATGTGTTGCGTCTACCTCGCCGGAGGGTATCTCGAAGCGATTCTGATTGTGAAGGCATCACCCATCTCGTTCTACCTGGCGCTTCTACTTTGTAGCATGATGGTTCGCAGCCAGGCCGAAGAAACCGGAATTCCGTTGAGAGCCGCACCAACTTTTGCTTCGACCAAAGGCCTGGGAAAGCTAGAAAGGCAATTAGCCCGAGGCGCCCGTCGTCTCACGCGCAGACGGCTTTACGGTTCAAGCGGAAATGTCTAGCTTAGTGTCCGCGATCTGACACTAAAACATTTGCTTGCGCCGAACGAACGGTTCTCTCACAGTTCGAAGCACTCTCTGACTCAGGCGCTGGGGAGACAATAGACCCGCGAAGCCGAATCTCATGTACCCCCGGAACTTCGAGCCATTCAAAATATCCAGAACACCCCTCCGATACTGGATGCCAGCTTGCAGGTTCATATCTTCCAGTTTTCGAACCCAGATGGATCGTTTGGATTGTCGTTTACAGAAGTCCTCGAAAGAACTTTCAGGCAGGTGTTCCTCTCTCAAACGAGCGCATTCGCAGGCGTGCGCATAGCGACGAAGCAGGGTTTGCGCCTGTTGCGCATTTGTGCTGGAGGGATGAAGTCTGTAATGGCAGAGAATCTGGTTCAAGTTCGCGACTCGCGTTTGCTCGGTCATGCGCAGAAACAAGTCCCAATCTTCGCCGGCGCCGTCGATTCTGAATGCGCCTGTTCGCTCAAAGACAGATGTGCGAAACATCAGAGTGGGGTTTGCGATTGCATGCCTGCCGAGAACAAGGTCTCGACGAATAGCCTCGTGATCGAGTGCCAGTGGAGGTGTTAGGCCTGGACGGCCGGATGATCCTATGTATGCGAAACGCGTGCCAAGCATTCCGACGTCGGGATGCAAATCCATGTACGCAATCTGTCTCTCAAATCGCTCGGGTAATGAGATATCGTCCGCGTCTGCAAATGCGAGGTACTCTGTTTCGCAGCGTTGAATCGCGAGATTACGCGCAGCTCCCTGCCCCTGACGACCTTCCGTCGCAAGAACAGTCAACCTCGGATCATGAACCGAACGAAGGTAAGCCGAAGAGTCATCAGTTGAACCATCGTCGACTATCAGGAGCTGAAGTTCTCGGAAAGATTGATCGAGCACCGAGGCGACGGCACCGCGAAGATACGGCATCGCGTTGTACACCGGCATGATGACTGTGAGGCGCGTGGGCTTCTTCAAGAGACCACCCTAAGAGAATGCTGAAGTGCTCAAGGATTGAGCACGTTCGAGGCCGCAATAGAATTGCGAACGAGCGACGGCAATAATTTGATACCCCTATATAATATCGTGTGAGGCCGAGCGTCGAAACGAGGTCGTAACTGTACGTAGATATTCGCGGCGTTCGCGCCCTGAGGTTGCACCGATGGTAAGGAAAGAAAGGATACTTATCTTCCAGATCGGAAGTCTGGGTGATACGGTCATTTCGATGCCTTGCTATCGCGAGATAGCCAGGCGTCATACCAATGCTGAACGATACCTTCTAACAAACTTCCCCATCGGACAAAAGATGGTGCAGGCGGAGGAGTTGCTTGCACCGTGCGGGCTTATTCACGGATCGGTGGACTATCCTATGCCTCTTCGTGGCGCTGCTGAGATCCGAAAGCTATATACGAAGCTCCGAGCGCTCAGAATCGATAGGCTTTACTATCTGACTCCCGAGAAAAGTGTCTTGAGACTCATCAGGCACTACTCATTCTTCAAGATCTGCGGTATTGCCGATGTGCGTGCGGTTCCGTGGTCACGGGACTTGCGCTATCCCCGCGAGACAAGACCGGGCGAGCTTTGGGAATCTGAGGCCTCTCGTCTTCTGCGCACCCTGGACCCCCAACGCAAGCCAGGGCCGCCACCGCCTTCCGACAGGCTGCTTGAGTTGTCGGATAAAGAACGAGCCGCAGCGGACAGACTTCTAAAAGAGATGCCTGAAACTACACGATTTATCGCTCTGTCAGTTGGCGGCAAAATCCCTGCTTAACAATTGGGGGGATGAGAATTGGTCAGCTGTGCTGTCTGCGCTCTCAGCTACTGATTCAGAACTAGGAATAGCCTTCATCGGTTCTGCAGATGAGCGGCAGCGTAATGAGGCACTCGCGAGATCGTGGAAAGGACCTATCCTGAATTCCTGTGGGCGACTTACCCCCCGTGAGACCGCGGCCCTGATCGAACGCGCGGAAGTTTTTCTTGGTCACGACACTGGAACTCTGCACTTGGCGGCCGCGGTGGGCACGCGGATCATAGGCATTTATAGCGCGCGAAACCGTCCCGGGAAGTGGTTCTCTGATCGATCTTCGGACCGGTTCTTTTACCACAAGCCTCCATGTTTTGGCTGCGAATTGGAGAAGCCGGCAGAGTGCCAGAACCAACTCGTCTGTATGACATCGCACAGCAGGGAAGAGGTTGTGGAAGCGGCTCGGAGAGCTCTCGCTGATACATTGCGCAATGTCGCGAATAGCGAGCTGCGTTTCTCATAAAAGAAGCTTGCGCTCATATGTTCATTACTTCCGACGAACGTTTGGCGTAACGTTTGTAGATCAACGTCAGTTTTCGTGCGTTGCCGTATACCGTTAGGTCGAGCTAAACAGCCCCTACCCCTTTCACAACAGCGGGAATGGTCATGAGCAGAATCTTCAAATCCAGCCCCAACGACCACTTATCGATGTAAGCCAGATCCTGAGCAACCCACAAGTCGAAGGATGCAGTACTTCGACCATTTATCTGCCAAATGCAGGTAAGACCTGGTCTGACACTAAAGCGCCGTAATAGCCACGGTTCCTGAAATCGCGAAACATCGCGCAGCGGTAGTGGGCGCGGTCCGACAAGTGACATTTCTCCTCGTAGTACATTGAACAGTTGCGGTAATTCGTCGATGGAGCTCCGACGCAAAAATGCCCCCACTGGTGTGACCCTTGGATCAGCCTTGAGTTTGAACACTGGTCCTGCGGCTTCATTTCGTTGCTCCAGTCCCGCCTGCCGCGCCTCGGCATCAACGGTCATAGAGCGAAATTTGAACATCGGAAACCGCTTTCGATTTAGCCCATACCGTTCCTGCACGAAGAAGACAGGCCCAGCGCTGGTGAGGCGTACTAAGAGTGCAACCACAATCAGAAGTGGCGAGACCAACACCACAAGGATAAGCGCCAGAACGAAATCGATTATTCGTTTAATGTGTTGCTTTGGATCAGGTCGAACAGTCGAGAGCACAGCAAATTGTTTTGGTTGTTGCGAGTGCAATTCGACTCGGGCGTAAGAGGTATCAAAGAAATCCTGCATGTAGTGCGATTCAACGCCGACAAGTTCGCAAATCTGGATGACCTTTTGTATATCGGTATACATAGACTTGATCGGCAGACCGATCAGGACGACCTCGATGGGATGAGTCTTAAGCAGATCCTCCAGATGATCGATAGGCCCTATATAGCGATCCTTCTCCGGGTCATCTCCGCAGTATCGGTCGTCGACGCAGCCGATGATTTCAAACGGGGTGTAGTGATTTTGTAGGCGCTCTCTCAGCAGGGACGCTCTTTTGCCGGTTCCGACGATCAAGGCAATTCTCGGGCGCAGATTCCAGGAAAGCCGCGCCGCAAAGACAAAACAGGCCAGCATGCTCACTGAAGCGATCAGAAGGCCGAGAGTAATCATTTCCTGCAACAGCAGTCCACGTCCGTACATGCCGCGAGCTAGGTTCGCGAGAAGCGGTAATGTTCCACATACAAATGCGGCGATGAGCAGTCGCTTCAATTCATCCAGCACATCTTGCTCAGTTGATCTCTGCTCATACAAGGAAAGGCTTAGCCATAAGTTCCAGAGGCTAACGATTCCAACTGCCAGGAGCAAATGTCGAACCGTGACTGATCGCCCTATGAGCGGTTGAAATGCTCTAGGCTCCAGATAATAGTTGATCCAAACCCAGACTCCGGCCAATACGACGACAGGCAGGAGAGTGCGGAGATTCGTGTAGAGGCTCCCGTCACGAAGCTGCGTTAGCCTAAATTTCTCAAAGGCGACGCGAAGGGACGGGTTGCGATCAGTCTCAGGTCGCGAGATCATCTGGGCTCCGATTTAGAATCGCGCAACTTGTAAGCTATAAGATGCCGGCAAGCTGGCTTTCGCTAGCAAGTTTCGCAAATTAACTTCATCCATAACGTACGTTCACCACAGGCCGGTCTACATCGCTTAGCTTAGGTCGCCACAGGCGGAGCCACTGGGCGCACAACAACGCAACGAACTGACTGTTTGTGACAAGGTATCGACGCCAGAGCCTACCTGGCTCTTGGGCCAATCGAAAGAGCCACTGGAGGCCTGCAAGCTGCAGGAACTCGGGTGGTTCTTTGAGTAAGCCGGAGTGATAGTCGAACGCAGCCCCGACAGCAAGGACAGGCATGTTTAGGTAGTGACTCATTTCATAGGTAAAGACTTCCTGCCTCGGACAACCCAGCCCGACAAATAAAATGCGCGCTCCTGAGTCGCGAATGCATTCTGCGACTGAACTCTGTTCTTGGATTGAGAGCAGGCGAAACTTTGACGGCTGGACTCCGGCAATTTGAATTCCGGGGCAGATATTTCGCAGTTGTCGCTGCAGGTTTTCCAGGATCTCCGGCCTGCTACCGTACAAGTAAATGGGAACTCTCTCTTGCGCAGCGCGCTTACAAACGAGAAGCGTCATCTTTGGACCATAGACGCGATCAAGCAGCTTAGTGCCGTAGAGACGGTTGAGCGCCCAACGAACCGGCTGACCGTCGGGGGTGACGAGGTCGAACGAGTTTAGTCGATAGCGATGTTCTCGATTCAATGCGCCTGTCATCACGCCATGAACCGCCAGTGCGGTTGTCGCGCAGCGCCGGCCGGCCTTCGCATCGGTCATGATCCTATCTACTGCGTAGTCGTAATCGACGGCGCTGATTGCCACTCCCAGCAGATTTTTTTTGCCCCGATTGATCATGCCGCATCCTTCTTCCACCGATCGACATTCCGCTCATAGATTTGCTGGAGAATGTCCCGTATGCCATAGAGCTGGGTCCACTCTGGGTAGTGCCTGGAGAACTTACTTGTGTCGCTGATCCACCAGATGTGATCGCCGACTCGATTTTCTTCTTTGTAATCGACGTTCAGCGTTTGCCCGGTAATCTCCTCGCAGAGGCGAATCGCCTCGAGCATGGAAGCATTGCTGAAGCGTCCACCGCCTATGTTGTAGACTTCCCCGCTCCGAGGCTTTCGGAAAAAATGGTGAAAACAACTGATAAGGTCCGCGCTGTGGATATTGTCACGAACCTGCTTCCCTCGATATCCAAACACCGTATAGGGACGGCCAGTCGCGGTGCAGCGCATGAGGTAAGCGAGAAACCCATGAAGCGCAGTTCCACTATGATTGGGGCCGGTCAGGCACCCGCCCCGGAAGCAGGCGGTCTGTAGGCCAAAATAACGACCGTACTCTTGCACTAATACATCGGCGGCCACTTTAGAAGCGCCGAAAACACTGTGCAGTGTCTGGTCTATAGACATCGATTCATCGATCCCTACAAAGTAGGGATGCAGTTCGTCGACCTCCCAACGTGTCTCTAATTCAACGAGTGGCAGCTGATTTGGAATGTCTCCGTAGACTTTATTTGTCGACGTAAAAAGAAATGGAGCGTCAGGGCAGAACTTCCTGGTTGCCTCAAGCAAGTTCAGGGTGCCAGTTGCGTTTACGGAGAAGTCAGTGTGGGGATCGCGCGCGGCCCAATCGTGGGAAGGCTGCGCGGCTGTGTGAATGACGATCGCGATCTCTCGGCCGAGATTCCCAAAGAGGCGGTTTATTCGGTCCCCGTCTCGAATGTCGAACTCCGCGTGACGGTACTTATCTCCCAGATCGGTCTTGAGCCTTCGTTGATTCCATTTCGTAGAAGCTTCAGCACCGAAAAAACGGCTTCGCATGTCGTTGTCAATCCCTACGACCTCAAGCCCCAAGTCGGCGAAGAAAGTTGCCGCTTCCGAACCAATTAAGCCAGCTGAACCCGTAACCAAAGCCACGCCCATTTCTTCTCCTTAGCAGTACGCCTTTACGCTGATAAGCCCGCTGACTCTAAATCGAGCGACTTATTCGGCGAAGTTCGGCAAAGATCCAAATGCGCAACTCATCGATTCGCACCATCATTAATCAGGGTGAAACAAACCCTGAACCATCTGATATTTAGACTTCGGTAGCGGCACAACGTGCTAATTCTTGAACCGTCTCGGACTGGGTGTAGCGAAGCAGGACGCACTTGAACTTATAGCGCGGTCACTTGTGCTTTTCAGCTCGTAAGAAGTTTCTGTAGCCCGCGGGCTAAATCTACATTTACCCGGTTTGACAACTATCTCGCTCAGATGGTTGTTTCGTGCTGAAAAATCGAGGTGAACGTATTTTAGCTACCGACAATTGCCGTTACTTCGATCTAACTTGGGTAAGCAGAACATTTTCGACTTGCGCGTTCTATCTGTATGAATCAACGCGTGTTAAGCTTGCGATGGCAGGCTTGCGGACCGGCATATATGAGACGGAACAGCTAGCTTTATTGTTTCAGGCGTTTTTTTGACAGGTGGCGATCTAGCTCCTATGCAGTAGATACGTTCCCCTCTCTTACTCTGCGAACAAATCAAAGATGGCGCGGAGGAGCCTCTCAACCCCATTTCACACGCTTATGTCTCGCGCATCAATTAGGTGGCGATCTACATTCTGGCCACTTCCACTCAAAGTTCTACTGCCAGATAAGCGTAAATGAACGGTTACCTCGATACCCGCATCATAGAGAAAATCGGAAATCGTGCACGACGGATGGGTAACCGCCACGAGACCCACGGGAAACCTAACACGCTCATTAGCCGCGAGTACGGAGCGTTCATCTCTCTGATTCGAGGTCCACCGCCATGATTCCAAAGGCCCCAGAACAGGGCTCTGACCACGAGCCCAAACAGATTCAAGTGCTTAGGTCTTTAGGCCCCTGGGATTTTGCAGGGACGCTTGCAGGCTTTTTCCTCACGATCCTCACCACCTGCGTTCTGTCCCATGGAAGGATCTTCTGGGAAGATGAGTTGCTCGGCTGGACGCTCTTGCAAGATCCATCTTGGCACCACATGCTGACGGCCTGGAAGCTGGGTGCGGACGGGGATGGATTGGCGTTTTTGCTTACAGGGCGCGCCTGGTTTCGCATCTTCGGCGCATCCGAACTTTCGTTCCGGCTCTACTCATCCACATGCTTCGGGCTTGCGTTTGCTGTAGCCTGGGTGGCCGCACGACGCTTTTACCGGACAGCCGTGGTAGCCTTCGCGCTCTTCTACATGTTCTTCTTCAGCCCAATCATTGTTATGCACATGACGGAAGGCCGTTTCTATGGTTTGGAAGTGCTGAGTGCCGCGCTCGCGGTTTGGCTCGCGTTCATCGTGGCGGCGATCCCAGGACGCGTGCCTCCGTATCTCTATTTAGCAATGTTCCTGATTCATAGTTTGCTCACTACCAGTCACTTACTGGGTGTTCTCTACAGCGTATCTCTGGTGCTAGCGATGATGATGCTTGATCGATGGGATGGGCAGTTCCGACCCATGCTCTATCTTTCCGCCGCTGCCAGTTGGCTGTTTTTAATTCCGGAACGAACAGCGATCATAGCCTCGGCACAAGTCGGTAAGCCGCACTTTTGGACGACTCAACCAACCGTTGGAGAGTTCGTACTGGCCTACAGCGGCGGTAGTGCGAATATTGCCTTTGCGCTTTTCCTGCTTTGTCTTGCTGCTGCGATATCTCTTTGGCGTAGACCCCAAGGTTGGCAAAACCTGAGATGCGCTTTCCATGAGAGGAGACCGGCGTATATCGTTGCCCTGGCGCTGCTTCTGGTCCCCCTTGCCTTGTTTGTGGAAGGATTCGTTGGGACTCCGCTGATGATTTATCGCTATCTTCAGCCCGTGACCATCGCACTTGCTCTTGTGACATGCGAGGCGCTGCAGTTGATCTCGCCGCCAAAGTTCTTCAGGAATTTGCTGAACGCGCCAACCTCTGCGCAATGGATGCGGTTGACCTTAGCGGTGTTCTTCGGTGTTTGTGTTCTATTCAGGGTGTTCTTTCATTTCAGAGATATATCCTACTCGCCAAAGAACTACACAGACGCTCTGAGCGAAAAACTACCAAAGGGAACTCCGGTCGTCTGCGAAGACGCTTATACCTTTACGGAAATGTTGGGGAGCCAGCATGCGTCAGGTATCGAATACATCTTTCTACTTGATTGGAATCAGAGCGTTGCACCTACTGCGCCTCACGGTGAGGTCACGGAGTTCCATCTGATGGAAAATCTCCGGAAGGCCGGTTATTTTTCAGAATCGATCCAGTACTTGAATCATTTTCTTGCGAAGAACGATCGATTTTTCGTCATACACTTGGCATCCAGAACACACCCCAACCTTCCGCCAACGATTGGAAATCCCATTGCAGAGCGCCTGAGTTTAGATCCGAAATATCAAGTATCCGAGTACACCGAGATGGATAGGGACTCGATTCGCTACGACGCGGTCCGATATACGGTCTGGCAGATATGCCGCGGCCGGTGCAGCGCTCAAAATGGGTTGTCTTCTCAGTAGGTTACGCGCCCTTCACAAAATCTCTAATGCGCTTTCGTGCAAAAGGCATTGAACGCGGTGTGATTAACCTCTCCGTAACACGCTCTATGCAAAGGACGATGATTTACCTGGCTTGGTCGTATAGACGGACATCAACAGACCTGTTTCTCCCGCGTCCGCACTAACACGATTGTGACATGTTGCCTGCCTAGCCCAGAAGGCGAAACTACAAATGGGGGCCATTTGTAGTGAGAGTTAGTAAAGTTTTTGTATTATCGCGGCGCTCTTCTGCTTCGAGAGTAAAGTTCATACTAATATCAAGCATGGGAGCTGTTCTTACCTGTCTGATACTCGGATGCGGTGGGCTGTCTGTTATTGGCCTCAGCGCTGCCGCGGGCAGCAATTCACCCGCAAGTATTTCGTTGAGCCCGTCAAAAGCAAGTTTGAGTCCCGCACAGACACTGCAGTTCATTCCCACCGAGACGGGCACTTCGAGCGATGCAGTTACATGGACTATTAGTCCCGCCATCGGTAGCATTTCGTCCTCGGGCGTTTACACCGCCCCGGGCTCGGTAGCGTCGAGCCGCAACGTGATCGTGACGGCCACCAGTGCCAGCGATCCTTTAATGACCGCCACCGCTGAGGTAGCGGTCCTTTCTCAAGGGCCGCCCCCACCATCGACCTACTACGTGGATAACGTTAGCGGCAGCGACTCCAACTCCGGTAGCAGCCCATCGGCTGCATTCTCCACCATCGCCAAGGTCAACTCGCTCATGCTAACCGGCGGACAGACTGTGTCTTTCATGGCGGGCGACGAGTGGCATGAGCAGCTCAATGTTTCGCAATCGGGGACGGCCGGAGCTCCGATCACCTACACCTCGTACGGTAATGGAGCGCAGCCAATTATCAGTGCCGCGGACGCTGTTTCAGGATGGGCGCCGGGCAGTGGCGTGGCTCCACAGGAGACATGCGTCTCTTCAACATTCTGTTCGGGCTTCGAAACAGAGGCCTTTGAAGATTGGAACGGTTCCACCAACAACGGCGATACAACTGTAATGATTTCGACCGCTCAGGCGCACCACGGCGTCTCTTCGATGGCACTCAATTCCACGACTGGTACCGACACTCGCGGCTGGATCACCAAGAGCATCCCGACGGTGGGCAACAACGCCACTTTAGCTCTCCGATGGTATTTTCTTGCCCCCGCGGGAAGCATGAGACCGAACAGTAGTATTCGAACGCTCTGTTTGCTAAGTGGAGGTACCCAGGTTGGATTCGCTACACTTGCGACAGATTCGTACGGTAATCCCAGCACGATCGACTTTTACGACACTGAGAATTCGATCAGAGTCCTCAATGCTACTCCGCTGGCCGGCTACATCGCTGGTGGCTGGAACGAGATAGAAATTGACATTACTGTGTCGGCCACTGTCGGTGGCGGAACTCTTTACTTGAATGGCCAGCAATTATCCCAAATCAATAATGTTGACACTCACACTGAAAGCAATATTGACACGGCGAATCTGGGGAATATCGCTTATGGCGGCGCTATCGCTCCTGGTGGCACCGTTTACTTCGACGATTTCAAAACGTCGAACTCCCCAAATATAGGACCATTCAGTGCTGGGATCCCTACAACCGTCTGGTCCCGCACTCAGACCACCGACCCAAGACTTATCAACTTTGCTGGCCAAGCAGGTTCGCCAGTCCACTCGGTGGACGGAGTTACATCGCCCAATCAATTTTACTGGGATGGATCGTCGAAGTTATATGTCTATTCGCAGGCCGATCCTACCTCTATCGTCGAAATTCCCCAGCGCAGTTATGCGCTTGCGAGCCTCGGCGCATCCTATGTGGCAGTCTCCGGACTCGAGCTCAGAGGAGCTCAACAATACGATCTCTATTGCACCAATACCTGTTCGAACTGGACTGTCTCAAACAACACAATTGATGACAGCTACTCGACTGCAGTGTTTTTCGAGGTGAACGGCGATAGCTCGGTCGCAGGGCTGTCTATCCTCAACAATGTAGTGAAGGGAATTGGAGCCGGCGGGATTCAGGTCAACAATGGGCTGGGGTTAGTCCAAATCGTCGGAAACGAGGTCGGCGATTTCGCAAAGATCTACAACCCGATCTATGGAACCCAGAACGCCTACGCAGACGGAATCGAGATGTACTCGCAGGATGGACAGCAAGGTTTTGCTTACGTAGGGTACAACTACATCCATGATGGTGGTGCTGGCAGCGCCGTGAGCTACGGCGGAGGTATTCACGCCGACAGTGTCGCTGGAATGGACATCGAATACAACACCATAGCAAATGTGAATAGTAGCGGCATTCAACTGGAAAAATCGTCCGGCAGCATCGCGAGATATAACTTGGTGGTCAGTGCAGGCACGTTTCAGTACGCATCCGGACTGTTCATTCGCGCTGGGGAAGGACTCTCCGTTAGCAATCAGCTCGCCGAATACAACACGATCTACGGTGGATGGTGGGCCTGCACTTTAGGCATAACGCAAGACGGCCCAGCAGTCACGGCCACGGGGATCACGATTCAGAAGAACATCTGCGTTGGAGCGAGCTCGGGAACGCAATTCTATGCTGATAAGGGAGCGAATGGACCGGGTAACATTATTCAGGGCAATAACTTCGGCTTACCGGGCGCAAATTTTATCGTTTTCAACGGGACGGTGGTAAATAGCTACTTGGCCTTCGATGCCGCGGCGGGTTATTCGACTGGTACCATCCAGGGGAATCCGCAATTCGTAGATCCGGCGAACGGCAACTACCACCTTCTTTCTACCTCACCGGTGATCGGAGTTGGGGCGTTCCCATAACCGAATACTAGGAGTTGAGCAACGATGGCGAGCGCGGTATCGGCGAAGGCATTGGGCTGTTACCCTGACGAGCCGAGCGCTCCGACCCATGGTTGAACCCTTACAATAGTCAAATACAATTTCCGATTTGATACGCCGCGGAGGATGAATGCCGATCAGCAGGACCGATCTTATCGAGTTCAATCGCGGACAAGACTATAGTGAAGAGGATAACTTCACCTCAGAGCGTTATGTTCAGTTCCTGCGCCATTTTCCTAAGGACGCTCGAGATGTTCTCGACATCGGTTGCAATACTGGACGTGGTGGCCAGATTCTCAAACTGCAAAACCCTCATCTTCGGATCGTCGGTCTCGATTGCGTTCCGGATCGACTTGAAAAAGTACCTTCGAACGTATTCGAGAGAACCATCTGTGGATTTGCGGATGACATTGCCCTCGAAAGTGGCAGCTTTGATGTAATTGTTGCGGGCGAATTCATCGAACACGTTCCGGGCGGCTCAGTCGTTGCTTCATTGCATGAGATGTTCCGATTGTTGCGTTTGAAAGGGCGTGTTCTTTTGACCACCCCCAACCCTCTCTACATCAAGAATCGTTTACGCAACCTAAGCGTTCTATTGGATGATTCTCATGTTTCGCAGCATACGCCCTCAAGTTTGAAACGCAAACTTGAAGACGCGAGCTTCTCTCATATTCGTGTTTGTGGCAGTGGACGGCTAACCCGGAAGGTGGGCGAGTACCTGCCGATTCTTTCTGCTTACGGCAGCTATCTCGCCGTAGCGGAAAAGTGGTGATTGACGTAATGAGCCTGAACCTGGGATGAGGTTGCAGCGGCCGAAACGCTGGTAGACAGCCACAAGTATGGAGCGGTCGTGAAAGCTATGAATTTCAATACGTTCGTTGAGTTGCAGGTGGTAGTCTTAGATGCCAGAGAATGCTACCGTTGTTGGAGCTTGCCCTAGTGCTCAGCAGGTTCGAGCATCAGCGTGGGATTCGCTTCGTTCAAGCAGTGCGCTTTGACCTCAACCCTTATGCGCTCCAGGTACTTTCGGATATTCGCCCCGGTTACGACATTTTTATCGATGCTAGCGGGGACGTGTGTCGCACAAAATACGACGTATATCAGCCTTGACCAGGCCATAGATCTAGCGCTCACCCACAATCATTCCATCCAGGCCACGCGAACTCTGATTCTTCAGAATCAGGCACAGGAGATTACCGCCAATCTCCGCCCAAATCCGACTTTGGGAGCTGATAGCCAGTTCATCCCAATCTTCAATCCGCAGTACTTTTCTGCGGACAATCTCGATCAGATTCAGCAGTTCGATATTGGGATAGGGTACCTCTTCGAGCGTGGTCACAAGCGACCGCGACGCCTGCAAGCAGCACGCGATCAGTCGGAAGTTACTCGTGCTCAGGTCGCAGACGCCGAAAGAACCCTGGCTTTCAACGTAGGCCAGCAGTTCGTCAGTGTTTTGGTGGCAGAATCAACTCTTCGGTTCGCGCTTCAAGATCTACAAAGCTTTCAGCAGACTGTCGATATTAGCGAAGCACAATTGAAGGCGGGATACATCGGCGAAGGCGACTATCTTAAGATCAAGCTGCAGCTGCTACAATTCCAGACCGACGTGTCTTCTGCCCGCCTGGCTAGAGGGCAAGCGCTTGTAAGCCTGCGTGAGTTGCTGAGCTACAACGCGGTGCCGGCCAATTACGACGTGATCGGCGACCTGGCATACCAGCCGCTCAAGGCAACCCTCGAAGACTTGCAGACGAAAGCGATGGACATTCGCCCGGACCTCCGCGCCGCGAAATTCGGTATAACTGCCGCGCAGAGTCAAATCCTCCTGGCCAAGGCAAACGCCAAGGTGGACGTAAATGGTACGTTCGACTATACGCATGTCTCCGGTGAGAACACGGCTTCGATTTTCGTGAATTTTGCGTTGCCGGTCTTCAATCGCAATCAGGGAGAGATAGCACGTACCGGTTATGCCCTCACGCAGGCTCAGGAGCAACAGCAATCGGCTAGCGATACGGTTCTTTCAGATGTTGCCAACGCCTATGAGGCGATCAGAAGCAACGAAGAGGTCGTGCAACTCTACACTTCCGGTTACCTTAAACAGGCGCAGGATTCGCGCGATATCAGCGAGTATGCTTACAAACGGGGAGCCGCAAGTCTCCTGGATTTTCTTGACGCAGAGCGCAGCTATCGGGCCATTCAGTTGGCCTATCGCCAGGCATTAGGCTCTTATATGACCGCGTTAGAACAATTGAAGGAAGCGGTGGGGACGAGAAATCTGCCATGAACATGCGTAAAGGTCTTTGGCAACTAGCCGCCGCGGCAATCATAGTGGTCTTTGTTGGCTGCAAGGAGCCAGGATCGAATGGTGCCAACTCGAATAGTGCGACAAACTCAAATAACCCAGAACTGTTTGCCATCTCGCAGGACCAGATGTCGCATGTGAACGTACTTACAGTCCAACCCACGACGCTGACTCGATCCCTCCGGCTGACGGGAGCCGTGGCCTACAACAGCTTTCGCACGACTCCGATCATCACGCAGGTTAGCGGACCGGTCAGTCGGGTCGTAGTCGTTCCCGGCCAGAAGGTACGCGAAGGCGAGCCGATGTTGTATGTGGCGAGCCCGGATTACTCGCAGCTCCGCACAAATTATTTGAAGGCCAAGGATGCATACGCCCTCGCGCAAATGGCCAACGTCCGGGCACATGACTTGTACCAACATCACGCGATTGCCGAACAGAATGTGGAACAGACAGAATCGGCTGAGGTGCAGGCGGGTGGCGACCTGGCAGCGGCACAAGCCGCATTGAAGGTGATGGGAGTTGCTGATCCCGACGCACTCCTGAAAGCACCGCCTTCTTTCGAGGTTCCTTTGAGAGCGCCGATCGGCGGCCTGGTCGTCGAGCAGGATGTGTCTGCGGGACAACTCATTCAGCCAGGTACCACACAATGTTTCATGATCTCGGACATCAGCACGGTCTGGGTGCTGGTCAATGTTTATCAAAAGGATTTGCCCTACGTGCGCGTCGGAGATTCGGTCGCAATCCAAACCGATACCTATCCTGAAGTCTTCCACGGACGTATCTCTTACGTCGCGGCATCACTGGATCCAAGCACACGTACGCTACAGGCCCGCATTGAGACGAACAACCCCGACGCGAAACTGAAGAAAGACATGTACGTGGTGGCGACCGTGAATGCAGGCACGATCCCCAACGCCATTGCGCTTCCGGACGCCGCCGTCCTTCGCGATAGCGAGAACCAGCCTTTTGTTTATGCCGCGGCATCTCCGACCCAGTTTGGCAGACGCTCCGTAACGCTCGGGGAAAGCTTGAATGGGCAAACGGAGATTACCAGCGGACTGAAAGCGGGCGATCATGTGATCGGAAATGGTAGCTTGTTCTTGCAGTTTGCGAACTCGCTGCAGCGCTAGCCGGATCGCGCAGCCTTTGAGCAATGTCTCAGAAAACGTCACAAGAATTCTGGCAGGGATAGGGTCCTCACAACTGAATGATCCACCGAATAGTTCAAGCCGCGCTACGACAAAGGTTCCTGGTATTGATGCTGACCGCTTTCATCACGGTCGGCGGAATCATATCGTTTCAGCGGATGCCTGTGGATGCCTACCCTGACCTCTCGCCTCCCCAGGTCGAAATCATCACCCAGTGGCCAGATCATGCCGCAGAAGAAGTCGAACGGCTGGTCACGCTTCCCCTTGAACTTGAGATGAACGGTGTCCCGCACATGCTGGTGATGCGTTCCATCTCACTCTATGGGCTGTCCGACATCATCCTCACCTTCGAGGACAATACAGGCGATTACTTTGCGCGGCAAATTGTATTCGAGCGACTTGCTCAAGCTACTCTTCCAACAGGTGTAACCCCAAGTATCGCACCCTTGTTCAGCCCCAGCGGCCTGGTGTATCGCTACGTGCTCGAAAGTCCTGACCGCAGCCCTCAGGAGCTGAAGACGATTGAAGATTGGGTGATTGAGCGAGCCTACCGTTCGGTCCACGGCGTAGCTGACGACTCAGGGTTTGGCGGAACTGTGATGCAGTATCAGGTGCTGCTTGACCCCGCGCGCATCTACGGGTATCACTTGACGATTCCGCAAGTCGTGACTGCGCTTACTGCCAACAACTCTAATGCTGGAGGGGGATTCTATTCTCAAGGTGGCCAATTCTACTATGTTCGCGGGATAGGGCTGGTACGGAATACAGAAGATATTGGCAACATCGTAGTGGGCGCCAACAAGGGCGTTCCGATCCGAGTGCGTGATATTGGAGATGTAACAATCGGGCACGCGCCACGACTCGGCGAATTCGGCTTTCAGAAAAATGACGATGCGGTTGAGGGCGTCATTCTCATGCTGCGCGGAGAGCAGACCCAAAACGTACTCAAAGGAGTTCAAGCCAAGACGGAAGAACTGAACCGCCAGATCTTGCCGCCTGACGTTAAGATCCATCCTTATTACGACCGCAGCGAATTGGTAGACCTAACTACGGACACGGTAAGGGCGAACCTGCTTCGTGGCATGGTTTTGGTTTTGGTTGTATTGATTTTCTTCCTGGTTAGCTTCCGTGCGGCCGTTATTGTTGCCGTTACAATTCCGCTCTCCCTTTTATTTGCTTTTATCGTGCTGCACGCCCACGACGTTGCTGCGAACCTGCTCTCTATTGGCGCGATTGACTTCGGCATTGTCATCGATGGCGCCGTGGTAATGGTCGAAAACATCTATCGCGAGCTAGCATTGCGGGAAGGGCAGCAGTACAGCCTGAACGCAGTTATTCTTGCAGCAGCGAAAGATGTAGATCGTCCGATCTTCTATTCAGTAGCGGTCATTCTCGCCGGTTATCTGCCAATTTACGCACTAAGCGGACCGTCGGGAAAACTGTTCCATCCCATGGCTGAGACGATGTCCTTTGCACTAGTCGGCGCGCTTATCCTGACGCTCACGCTGATCCCCGTGCTGGCCTCCTACTGGTTCAAAAGCGGTGTGCGCGAGAAACACAATCGCGCATTCGAATGGATGAAGAGGAAATATGCAGCGCCGCTGGATTGGGCACTCAATAGGCCGAGGACCACCATTGCGATCGCCGGTCTGATCTTCGGGGCAACCTTGCTACTGGTGCCTTTCATAGGAGGTGAGTTCATGCCTCACCTCGATGAAGGCGCTCTATGGGTGCGAGCTACCATGCCCTACACCATCTCCTTCGAGGAGGCCAGCACCATCGCGCCTCAGATACGTGACATCCTGATGTCTTATCCACAAGTCACTGTTGTGGGTTCAGAACTGGGACGACCAGACGATGGGACTGACCCAACAGGCTTTTTTAACTGCGAGTTCTACGTCGGCTTGATGCCATATAAGGACAAAGCGTGGATCGGCGAGACCAGCGATAAAAAGCACCTCATCGAATCGATCAATAAGAAACTCACGGCCTTCCCGGGAATCATCTTCAACTACACGCAGCCTGCCGAAGATGCTGTGGACGAAGCACTGACCGGCCTTAAGAGTTCTTTGGCGGTTAAAATATATGGTGACGATCTGAACGTGCTGCAGGACAAAGCAATCCAGATCAAGAACACACTCTCCAATGTGCCTGGGTTCACCGACCTTACGGTCGTGCGGGAATTGGGGCAGCCTAGCCTCCTGGTCGACGTCGATCGTGACAAGATTGCACGCTACGGGATCAACGTCTCGGATGTAGAAGCTGTGATCTCGGCTGCAGTAGGCGGGCAGGCCGTCACCCAAGTCATTCAAGGGGAGAAGCTGTTCGACCTTGTCGTCCGAATGCAACCGCAGTTCCGCAGCAACGCGCACGAGATCGGAAATCTGTTGGTTGGTACGCCGGACGGGCAGCAGATTCCACTTAGCCAGCTCGCCAAGATCACCCAGGGGAACGGTGCGTCTTTCATTTATCGCGAGAACAACTCCCGCTATATCGGTGTGCAGTACAGTATCGAAGGGCGGGATTTAGAACGAGCGGTAATAGACGGCCAGGCAGCGGTCAAGAAGGCCGTGACAATACCGCAGGGGTACCGGGTGGCATGGGGCGGCGAATACAGCCAGCTTCTCGAGGCCAAATCACAGATGTTCTTTATCGGTCCACTTGCCCTGGTGCTGATCTTCATGATCTTGTTTGCACTCTACGGAAACTTCAAATTCCCGGTGACGATTGCGCTGGGCGTCATCATGACCGAACCGGTGGGCGCACTGGTTGCGCTGAAGCTCACTCACACTCCCTTCAGCGTTTCTTCGGTCCTGGGTCTTTTGGCGTTGCTCGGAGTTTCCGTGGAGACCGCCGTAATCCTCGTCTCCTACATCAACAAGCTCCGGAAGGAGGGAATGGATATCCGCACAGCGACCCGGCAAGCCTCACTTTTACGGCTCCGTCCCATCATGATGACGGCTCTCGTTGCCTGCCTTGGATTGCTACCAGCAGCCCTTTCCACCGGCATTGGATCGGATACTCAAAGGCCGTTCGCTATAGTCATTGTGGCCGGTCTCATCTCGCGTCTCTTCATCGGATTCTTCGTCAATCCTGTGTTGTACGAGATAGTTGCCCGTGAAGGCGATGTGCTCCAGGTCTAGACGAAAACCCCCGCAAAAGCCCAAGGGTTTACCGTTCGCTTCTCAACCAGTCGGCCGAATACTTCTCAATGGCTATCCTGACCAGTTGACTGCGTGTCCTCACTCCTGCCTTGTTGAACAACTCTTGAATGGTAGCTTTTATAGAAGTCTCTGAGACCTGTAACTTCGCCGCAATCTCTTTGTTCGCGAGTCCATCAAGGATGCTCCGGAGTACTTGTCGTTGTCGCTCACTCAGAGACCGAACGCTCCGCTCTAATTCCAGCTTTTCGCTTGAACCTTTGATCAACGAACGCATGATTCCCTCATCCAGCCACGTCTCTCCTTTTGCCACTCTGTTGATGGCATCCATCAGCTGACCCGGGCCGCTGTGTTTGAAAATCACTCCAGCAACACCTTTGTTGAGAGCATCGAGCGTGACGCTGTCTCTCATGCCGGCTGTCACCATCAAAACCCTTGCGCTGTTCTTACGGACGTGAAGTTCACGAAGTAGGTCGGTACCGAATTCTTCGCCTAAATCATAGTCCAGCAAAATGACGTCAACGGTGGTATCGCTGAGAAGCTGACGCGCTTGAGCGGCCGTTGCACAATGACCCACAACCTGAAAATCAGGTTCCGCCTCCAATAAGCGCACCAGGCTTTCGCGGAAGAGAGTGTGATCGTCAATCAGCAGAATGCGGATTTGGCTGTTCATGGGATTGTCTCGAACTGGCTGGCTTGCAACAATTCGACCATGAAGCAAGCTCCGCCCGAGAGAGCTTTGTATCGCAGTTCGCCTCCGAAGGAGCGCATAAAAGCACGTGATAAATAGAGACCAAGGCCACTTTGCTGAGCGCCCGCCTGGAAAGGATGAAAGAGCTGCTCCGGTCTGTCTACGCCACCACCGTTGTCAATGAACTCCACGAGGACGCGATGTCCCTCACTCCTGGCAGAGACGGACAGCATCTTGTCCTTCTTTGGGGACAATGCTCGGCGACTGTTGGTGATCAGATTCAGGAAGACCTGTATTAAATTGGTTCGATCTGCCCACACAGGCGGCAAGTCCGGCTCCAACATCCAGGCACATTCGATAGCTTCCTCGCGTAGCGCCTGAGTAATAACGATTTTCAGATCATCCAACACGGCAATAAGATCTACCTCTGTAGCCTGATCCGAAGACTGGCGAAGGTCTACTGCGGCGATCCGTTCCAACGCAAGAACTAGGCTCCCGAGGGCTTCAAAATCCTTATTCTGTGCCAGCAGCTCACTGCGCGACAGATTTTGGTGCACGACAGCGATTGCTCCGCACACGTTGCGGATCTCATGAGAGACAGCTCCAACTGCAATACGCGATCCGGTTAGCATCTGGTGCAGGCTGGCTTCCTCTTGAGTGCGGAGTTCTTCGGATGCGTCGAGAATCATGGCTGCCAGACGAGATCCTGCATCTGTGCGATAAGTTGAGAAGCAAATGTCTGCGAGAAATACCTCCCCGTCCTCCCGCTGTCCGCGCGACTGCATGACCGTCCGAAACAACTGCTGGTTCGTGTCTCGGCTCGAAATATTTGAAAGAGAAGGAAAATAGCGATAGATCGAGCGCCCCGAAAGTGTAGCTGACCCTACTGCCAGCATCCGATGCGCCGCTTCGTTGGCCATTAGCACACACCCATCCGAATCGGCGGTAATGATTGCGGCGGGACTACTCTCGATCAGGACTTTCAGTTGCTCTTCTGCCTCGCGTCGGGCATCCCTCTGCTCTTCAATCTCGTGAAGGTGCTCGATGACAACCTGGCGGTTGCGGTTTACTTCGTAAACGAAGAGCCCTACGCAAAAGAAAGCCACGAAATAAAGGACATCGCGCGGCATTCCTGCTCTGAAGCTCCAGACAAATTGATCGAAGTTCTCCGCGACGACCGTACAAAGCACAGCGACGCCAGCGATCTGCCACGGGCGCAAGACCCTACCCACCATGAGCATGGGTAACAGATAGAGGAAGCCGAGAGGCAAATCATTGACAAGACGCCAATCGACGAGCGCGATAGCCGCGATCAGGAAACCGGCCCTGAACAAAACGGATTTCCTGCTACCTCGAAGCAATGGTGAAAGCATAGCTCTCCGTTTCAGTCGCTCGATGAGCGCATCCAAAAACTACATCGAAGCGAAGGGTGTTTTGACAAATGCCCATCGTCATCATAGCTAGATCGGCCTTCCAGAAACCATCATGCGGCTCTCTTTCTGCTTCGTTAATGGGGATTGACCAAAAGATAGCCTGCTCCGCCTGAAAGATAGGGCTTGCTGGACGGGCACAGCCTCTAGGCTATCCATGGGAACACTCGCCGAATGTCCGGCAAACTACAACCTGCCAGGCGCGGCAAGATGGCAAGCATTGGTGAGCACGACACCTAGACCAGAGACCTATTGCATGAGCCCTTCAAAATCATCGCTACATCTTTTCTTGCCTTGTCTCGCTGTGTTTGCAGGACTGATGTTTCCAGGCAAGCTTGCAAACGCCCAATCCGGCTATACATGGGAGCAGATCAAGAGCAAGTTCGAAACCGCCAACCCCACCTTGCAGGCAGATGCTATCAATGTACAGGAGATGAAAGCGCAGGAAACTACTGCCTACCTCCGCCCTAATCCACAGCTCACTCTCAGTGCGGACGGAACCCAAATTGCTCCTCATGAAGGAGTTTGGAAGCCTTTGTCTGGCACCGCGCCTTCACCGAACTTTAGCTATCTGCACGAGCGAGACCACAAGAGGGAGCTACGCCTTCAAAGTGCACAAGAGGGTACCCAGATCGCATCTTCGCAACACCAGGATCTCGAACGTAATCTCCTCTTTAATCTTAGGTCTCAATTCGTGCAAACTCTTCAAGCGAAGGCTGTACTCGAGTTGACGTGCCAGGAACTCGAGTATTACGACCATCTCATCGACATCAGCCGTGAACGATTTAGCAAAGGAGACATCGCGCAGATCGACTTGGACCGGATCGAGCTCCAGCGCGTCCAGTACGAGTCAGACCTCCAGACAGCTGAAGTCAATCTGCGGACCTCCAAGATTCAATTGCTGATCTTGCTTAACGACAGGACACCCATCGAACAGTTCGACGTTCAGGGTCCGTTCGATTTTCTCGACCAGTTGCAGCCGCTCGATGCCTTCCGTCAGATCGCCCTCGACACGCGACCTGACCTGAAAGCGGCTCTCGAGTCCGTTCAACAAGCAAATACTAACCACAAACTTGCCGTCGCCAACGGTTCAACCGATCCGACCTTTGGTGCGTGGTACACGTATAACCCATCCTTCAACAATCCGTATGCAAATCAAACGCTTGGTGTGAGTGTGAGCATTCCGCTTCGCATCTTCGACCGCAATCAAGGGGAAAAGGCGCGAACTCAGTTGGACATCAGCCGCAATCAACAATTGACCGATGCAGTACACGCCCAGGTCTTTGGTGACGTGGATTCGGCATATGCCCAAATCAATAGCAACTTAATCTTGCTGCGACCTTATAAAGCGAAGTACCTAACCCAAGCGACGCGTGTCCGCGACACAGTTACTTACGCGTACCAGCGTGGCGGGGCTTCTCTTCTCGATTTGCTCAATGCGCAGAACGACTACCGCAACGTGCAGTTGGCCTATCTGCAGCTCATAGGCTCCTATTTGACAGCCGCAAGCCAGTTGAATCTTGCTGTCGGGCGCGAGGTAATTCAATGATTAGCAGCAGATCGATTGTAAAGTTCGTCGCCTGTCTCGCGGCATGTCTCTCTATGGTTGCATGCGAGAAGAAATTCAACCCAGCGGATGGCGCCCCCCAGTCGTCCAAGCCGACAGAGGTTGGCGACATGAGTTTGGTGACAGTGGATAAGCCCAATCAATTTCCGCTGGTTTCCGCAGAAGGAATCGAAGCTCCGGCAGAGTTGAAGGTCACCGGAACAGTCAATCCCGATATAGCGCGTGAGGTGCCCGTCATCTCGCTCGCTAGCGGTCGCGTTGTGGACATCAAGACCCGGCTTGGCAACGACGTTAAGAAGGGTCAGTTGCTCCTCAGAGTACAAAGCCCCGACATCACGAACGCCTTTGATGTCTATCTAAAGGCCGCCAACGATGAGCAACTTGCCAACAAGGCTTATGCGCGTGCAAAGGATCTCTACCAACACGGAGCTATCCCGCAAAGCACGTTGGAACAGGCCGAGGATACCGAGAAAGACATGCAAGCTGACCTGAATGCCGCCGAAGAGCAGCTAAAGACTCTTGGTGTGGACAAGAATCACCCGAGCAGTATTGTTCCTGTATATGCGCCGATCTCGGGTGTGGTCATCGCGCAGAATGTTACAAATGCTGCCGCGGCTGGTGTAACTTTTTCCGGATCGTCCACCGTGTTCACCATCGCGGATCTGTCTTCCGTTTGGATTCTCTGCGATGTTTATGAAAATGACCTGCCAAAGATCGCGCTTGGCCAGACCGCGACCATTTACACGAATGCTTATCCAGGTCGACCTCTGACCGGACGAATCTCCAATATAGAGCCGATCCTCGATCCATCAATCCGAACCGCCAAGGTGCGTATCGAGCTTCCTAATCCAGGCTTCCTTAAGATAGGAATGTTTGTAACGGCTACCTTTCAGAGCAAAGAGAAGCAAACCCACACCGTCGTACCGGCCACCGCCGTCCTCCATCTTCGCGACCGTGACTGGGTCTATGTCGCAGCCGGTGACAGCCGCTTCCAGCGAGTGGAGGTCCACGCTGGTCAAATGCTTCCAGGGAACAGGCAGGAACTACTCTCTGGCTTGTCTGTCGGTCAAGCCGTAGTGTCCAACGTCCTGCAGCTTGAATCCACGCTGGAGGCGCAATGATCCGACGGATCGTCGACTTTGCGTTGAACAATCGATTTCTTGTTCTTGGAGGGGCGCTTCTGCTCTTCGCATGGGGTGTCGTCTCGTTCCATAATCTTCCCGTTGAAGCATATCCGGATGTCGCAAACAACTACGTCAATATCATTACCCAATGGCCTGGACATTCTGCAGAAGACATCGAACAGCAAGTGACGGTTCCGACCGAAATCCAAATGGCGGGTATCCCGCACCTGCAGCACTTGCGTTCGACGACGCTGGCGGGCCTGTCCAGCATCATGCTCATCTTCGACGACGAATCCGATAACAATTGGAACCGCGAGAGAGTCGTCGAGAGAATGGGCATGGTTTCACTGCCTGCGGGGCTTGTGCCTCAATTGGGTACGGACTGGAGTCCCGTCGGCCAGATCTACTTCTACACGATCGAGAGCAAGAACCCCAAGATTGACGTTATGGAGATAAAGTCCATTGAGGACTGGACGCTCGAAAAGCAGTTCAAGCAAGTCTCCGGCGTTGTGGATGTGTCCAGCCTCGGCGGCGAGACGAAGGAGTATCAGATCCGCCTCGACCCGGACAAGCTCGTATCCTACGGTTTGAGCATAGCCCAGGTTGAGCAGCAGTTGGCCAACAACAACACTAATGCCGGCGGCAGCTACATCGTTGCTGGGGCGCAACAGATCAATGTGCAGGCGGTGGGACTCGTCGCCACCGTGCAGGACATTGAAAATACTGTCATCAAGACGCAGGCCGGTACGGCCCTACGCGTGAAGGATATCGCTACAGTCGAGCAGGGTCCGAAGATCCGGCTGGGACAGAACGGTAGAACCATCCGCCGCGAGGATGGGAAGCTAATCGACAACCAGGATGTCGTAGAAGGTATTTTGCTTCTGCAAAAGGGTGAGGACTCAGACCCAGTGCTCGGCGGCATTGAAGCAAAGGTGAGGGAACTGAATGATCGAATTCTTCCCAAAGGGGTGAAGGTCGCTCCGTTTCTCGATCGCAGCGATCTGATCCATTACACCACGCACACTGTTCTGCACAATCTGACCGAGGGAATTGTGCTGGTTGTGATTGTGCTCTTTCTCTTCCTCGGCAATGCACGTGGTGCCTTGATCGTTGCGCTGACCATCCCCTTTTCTCTGTTGTTCGCTTCGATTTGTCTGGACCTGCGACATATCCCAGCTAATCTCCTTTCGCTGGGAGCACTGGACTTTGGAATGGTCGTCGACGGTGCAGTGGTGATGGTCGAAAACATTGTCCGCCACTTGAATCAGCATGGCCGAGAAGGTGAAACTCCCGCAGAAAAAATTAAAGCAGCGGCACACGAAGTACAGCGGCCCGTCTTCTATGCAATCGGCATCATCATCACAGCGTATCTGCCCATCTTCACGCTGCAAGCTGTGGAAGGGCGCCTCTTCAAGCCCATGGCTTGGACGGTCGCGTTTGCCCTGCTTGGTGCGCTGATCTTCTCAATGGTGCTTGCCCCCGTCTTGTCCAGCTTTCTATTTCGACGCGGGGCCAAGGAATGGAGTAACCCAATATTAGCTTGGCTGATTAATGGCTACAAACGCGCAGCTGCATTTTGCATTCGAAATCGATATCTGACTGTGGGCTTTGCTGGCCTGGCGCTTACACTTTCGGCCTACTTGGCGTTCAGTGGCGTTATCGGCTCAGAGTTTCTTCCACATCTGGACGAGGGTTCTATCTGGGTACGAGGAACGCTGGCACCGAGTACCGGACCTGACGAGAGCGTGGCCATTGCAAACAAGGCGCGGGTCTTGCTGGCCTCGTTCCCCGAGGTAACAGAGACCACAAGTCAAGTTGGCCGAGCCGATGACGGCACCGACACAACCGGATTTTTCAATACAGAGTATTACGTCGGACTCAAGCCTAAAGACGAGTGGCGGCCGGTCTTCCACCAGAATAAGGAGAATCTAATTGCATCCATGAATCAGGAATTGGAGAAGATCCCTGGAGTCATCTGGAACTTCTCACAGCCAATCTCCGACAACGTAGAAGAAGCGGTAAGCGGCGTAAAAGGTGAACTCGCAGTCAAGATTTATGGCGACGATCTGAAGACGCTCGAGGCCAAGGGCAACGAGATCGTCAGCATCATGACCAATATCCGCGGTGTCGAAGATCTGGGGCTATTTCGGGTAATTGGTCAACCAAATCTGACATTTACCGTTAACCGGCAGGCGGCCGCGCGTTTCGGAATCAATGTAGCCGATGTGCAGGATGCCATCCAAACTGCTGTTGGTGGCACCGCCACGAGCCAGGTCCTGCAAGGCGAAGCCCGCTATGATCTCGTGCTGCGCTATCAACGGCAGTACCGCGACACCCGTGAGGCGATTGAGAATGTGCGTCTGCTCTCTCCCTCCGGAGAGCGAATCTCCCTGGGACAACTCACAAAAGTTGCTACCACAGATGGTGCCGAAGAGATCTACCGCGAAGGCCAACAACGCTACATTGCCGCGAAGTACAGCGTTCGTGGCCGTGATCTCGGAAGCACAGTCGAAGAGGCCATCAGCAAGGTAAACAAGCAGGTATCTCTGCCGCCGGGTTACCACATTGACTGGGCAGGAGAGTATGAGAGCCAGAAGCGCTCGCAAAGGCGACTGTTCCTGGTGCTTCCGATCACCATCCTTCTGATCTTCGCGATCCTTTACACGATGTTCAACTCTGGCAAGTGGGCCACCTTGATTATGGTGAACATCGCGATGGCTCCCATTGGCGGATTACTTGCGCTACTCATCACGCACACAAACTTCAGCGTCTCTTCGGGAGTAGGCTTTCTGGCTCTCTTTGGCGTCTCGGTGCAAACCGGAGTCATCATGCTCGAATACATCAACCAGCTTCGGGTGCAAGGTCGCTCGATTGAAGATGCCGCTATCGCCGGAGCTGTGCTTCGACTGCGTCCAATTATGATGACTATGCTGGTCGCCACTCTTGGCCTCCTTCCGGCCGCCATGTCTCATGGCATCGGGTCCGACTCGCAAAGGCCGTTCGCTATCGTTATCGTGGGAGGGCTGATCGGGGCTCTCGCCATCAGCGTCTTCCTGCTACCTACGCTCTACGTGTGGATCGCCGGTGATAATGATGTCTTGCCCGTGCCGGAGACAGAGTTTGAGAATTAGCGCCCCTAGGCCTTGCAAGTTCTGACCAGCTACCCAGACTCTCGTTTCGATCCGAAGCGGACAGTAGGCCCTCTACGATCCTCGTGTAGGTTACGTATTTTGCCGAAAATCCCGTAAGGCGCTTGGAATGTGGTGGGATTCGATGCAAGGCTTGCTTCGGTTCGAGTGCTTTGCTACTCTGAGGACAGAAATGTCTATCTCACACCAGTTCCGTTGTTGTTGTTCTCTCAACGTCGAGCAGGCGTGTCGATTTACTCGCTAGGTCCCAAACTCCGATTTTTACATCATTAATCTTCCAGGCTAGACGCCCGGAATAGTTTGTATTTTCTTAAAATTCCACACGAGGTCTCCGATGGCATCGGCCGTACGCGTACTAACTCATCTTCAGCTTCTCGAGGCCGAGAGCATCCACATTCTTCGCGAGGTCGCGTCCGAATTTGAGCGCCCCGTGATGCTCTATTCCATCGGAAAAGACTCCTCCGTGTTGCTGCGGCTCGCGCAGAAAGCTTTCTATCCGGCTCCAATTCCATTTCCACTCCTTCACATCGATACAGGTTTCAAGTTCCGCGAGATGATTGAGTTTCGCGACCGCATGGCAGCAGAGGTCGGAACGAAGCTTCTTGTCTGGCGTAACGAGCCAGCGATCGCTGCCGGTACGAACCCCATCGCTCTCGACACCAAACGTTGCTGCGGTCTGCTGAAGACGAAGGCACTGCTCGATAGTCTTAATAACTACGGCTTTGATGCCGCGTTTGGTGGAGCCCGCCGCGATGAGGAGAAGTCGCGCGCCAAGGAACGTATCTATTCCTTTCGCGATACAGACGGTCAGTGGGATCCAAAAAATCAGCGTCCTGAGTTGTGGAACCTCTACAACTCACGCATTCATCCGGGTGAGTCCATTCGCGTTTTCCCGCTCTCGAACTGGACAGAGATGGACGTATGGCAATACATCCTGCAGGAAGACATTCCCATCGTCGATCTCTATTTCGCCAAGGAGAGAGCCATGTACGTTCGCGAAGGCTCGCTGCTGCCAATCGAACAGAGCTTTGTGGCGCGGCCCGGAGAGCGGCCGCAGATGGTGCGGTCCCGTTTGCGTTCGCTCGGCTGCAGTCCGTGTACCGGCGCGATTCGTTCGGATGCCGACACGATTCCCAAGATCATCGGAGAGTTGCTCTCTTTTCGATCGTCGGAGCGTGCGAATCGGGTCATCGACCACGATCAGGACGGGTCGATGGAACTCAAGAAGCGCGAGGGGTATTTTTAATGGCCGCCAGCGACACAGTCTTGCACCTTGAAGCCGAGAGGCCGCTTGAAGATGGCACGGAGTTTTCTCTCTCCGACTTTCTCGCGGAGGAGCGCGCCCGCGACCTGCTTCGCTTCTCCACTGCTGGTTCGGTCGATGATGGAAAATCGACCCTTATCGGCCGTCTCCTTTTCGACACGCAGAGTGTTTATGACGATCAGGTCCGCTCGATCGAAGGTAAAGGAACAACGGGCGCAGGTAACTACGATCTTGCGCTTTTGACGGACGGGCTCCGTGCCGAACGCGAACAGGGAATCACGATCGATGTCGCCTATCGCTATTTTTCTACTACCAAGCGCAAATTCATCATCGCCGATACACCTGGTCACGAGCAGTACACCCGCAATATGGCCACCGGCGCTTCTACAGCGTCACTCGCCATTGTCCTTGTTGACGCGCGTAAAGGCGTACTCACCCAGTCTCGCCGCCACGCTTGCATAACGGCGCTTCTCGGTGTTCGCCACATTCTTGTTGCGATCAACAAGATGGACCTGGTCGATTACGAAGAGAGCGTCTTCAACTCCATTCGCGCAGATTTCACTGCATTTTTCGACCGTCTCGGGGACGTCCGGCCGCCGCACCTGAACTTCGTACCGATCAGCGCACTGACCGGCGACAACGTTGTACGCCCAACCATCATGATGCCCTGGTACGCAGGACCTTCCCTACTCGAACTGCTTCAGTCTGCGCCGGCTGCAGAAGCCGGCACCTCTGATTCGTTCCGTTTTGCAGTGCAGCGCGTTCTCCGTCCCAACCACGACTTCCGCGGCTTTGCCGGACAGATTGCCGCCGGCACAATCCGCCCGGGAGACCCCATCATGGTCCTCCCGTCACGTCGAACCAGCAGCGTCGGCAGCATCGTCACGTTCGATGGCGACCTTCCATTTGCACAAGCTCCCCAATCGGTGACCCTTACCCTTACAGATGAACTGGACATCAGCAGAGGTGATCTGATCGTCTCTCCCGAATCTCCAGCCCTCACGACCAAGCGCTTCACCGCCTCGCTGGTGTGGATGGATGAGAAGCCTCTCGACCTCACTCGCCGCTACCTGCTGAAGCATACTAGCCGAACTGTCCAGGCGCAGGTTACCGCCATCCAATACAGTCTCAATGTGGAGACGCTCGAACGTCGGGCCGCCGCAACCCTCAACTTCAACGACATCGGCCTGGTTGAGATCGAGTCGATCCAGCCACTTACTGCTGACAATTACTCCACGAACCGCGTCACAGGAAGCTTCGTCCTCATCGACGCAGTCACCAATTTGACCGCTGCTGCCGGGATGATCCGAGAGATCAATGCCGAAACCAACACGGTTCTGACGAACGTGGTTACGGCCGCCGACCGCGTCGCACGCTGGGGCCACACCGGAGCTCATATACACCTTAACGGCCCCGCGGTCTTCGCCGATGCCGCGGAACGGACACTCTTTCTTCGCGGCGCCTTCGTCGTTCGACCCGAGAGTCCATCTCGGGCAACAATCGAGCGTCTTACGGCTGCAGGGGCGCTTGTTGTGACCCACACCATATCCGACGGCCAAGCAGTCACGCTCGGAAACGAACAAGCGGCCGTGACCAACGTCGACGACCTTCTTCATTTTCTCGAAGCCAACTCCACCCTCACGGGAGGATCCAACGGATGATCTCGACTCACGACTCAGCATTGACGGCCGAAAATATTCGATCCAAAGCTACATATCCTGACACCGATCAGGCTACTGCACTCGAAACGAAACTAGCCCGCGTCCGCGAGCTTCTAGTTCGCGAACTGGCTGCGGTACCAAGCGAGAGCGATGCATGCCTCACCTGCAGCTTCCAGGCCGAGGATGTCCTGCTCCTGCATCTCGCCCGCGAACTGCGTCCTGACATTCCGGTCCTTTTCCTCGACACCGGATACCACTTTGCCGAAACCTATGCCTATCGCGACCGCGTCGCAACCGAGTGGAGCCTGAACCTTATCAACTTGCTTCCTGCCCGGACTGTTGTGGAACAGGAACTCGAGCACGGCCTGCTCCACCAGACGGCGCCCGATCGCTGTTGTGCTCTCCGCAAGGTCGAGCCGCTCTTCGCCGCGGTTGCCAAATATAAAATTTGGCTTACCGGTCTCCGCCGCGAGCAGGCCCGCAGCCGAGCAGCGCTCGAAGAGATTGCGGACTTCACGCTACCCGGTGGCATCACCGTCCGCAAGCTCAGCCCCTTTGCCAACTGGACGGCGCGCGACATCTGGCAGATCTGTGCTCTGTACGGTATCCCGCTGCTGCCTCTCTACGACCTCGGGTACTCCAGCGTTGGCTGCGAGCCCTGCACGTCCGTGCCAACAGATCCCGGTGATCCACGCTCTGGTCGCTGGGCGGGTCGCAAGGTCGAGTGTGGTATCCACATCCAGGCCGCCCCAAACAGTTGACTGTCAACGCCGACGTTTAGAAGAGAGACCCATGGAATACGCCATCGGATTTGTCATCGCCGCCTTCATTGCTCTGACAGGCGTTGGTGCAGGTACTATCACGACACCGCTCCTCATCTTGTTCCTCGGAGTTCCGGCGCCGATGGCCGTTGCCACAGGTCTCATGTTTTCAGCCGCCGTTAAGCTTGTGCTCGTGCCATCGCAGATTCTTCGCAAACAAGTCTCCTGGCGTGTCCTCGGTTTTATGCTGCTCGGCGGACTCCCGGGCGTCCTCATCGGGTCACTCGTTTTGCGTCATCTCGACGTGCACGGTCCTCAGCTTCTACTTAACGGCCTTCTTGGTGCCGTGTTGGTTCTGACCGCACTGTGGCAGCTTTTTTTCTCCTTCCGCCCTGCGCGCACCGAAGCACTCCCCAAGGACCGCATCCGCCTACTTCCGATTCTAATGTTCGGTGTAGGCACCGAAGTAGGGTTCTCCTCCGCGGGAGCCGGAGCATTGGGCACAGCAGCGCTACTCAGTCTCACGTCGCTCTCCCCGACGCAAGTAGTCGGCACCGACATCGTCTTTGGCTTTCTCCTCTCGCTTGTAGGGAGCGGGGCCCATGGCTTTTTTCACGGAACCAGCTCGAATCTCCTCCAGCATCTGATCGTCGGAGGGCTTGCAGGTGTCGCTCTTGGCATCGCTGCCGCAAGCTGGATTCCCAAGCGGCCTCTGCGATTCGCTCTCTGGATCTGGCTCTTGATTATCGGCTCGCAATTTATCTATACGAATGCATATGCTGCGTCACACCACTAGCCGCAGCGTTGTACGTGGCCGAAGGCCATGAGGTGGCCGACCGTGTCCGTCTCAAATCTTCTGCAAGAAGAATGGCGTCGGCGATTTCTCGCATCGACTTTCGTCGTTGACGGCTCTCCTTCTGCATCATTTGATACGCGTCTTCTTCATTCAAGGATAGATCACGCTGCAAGATGCTCTTTGCCCGGTCAACCGCCTTACGTGTCTCTAGTCTGGAGGTCAGTTTGCGTATTTTCCGTTTCCAGCCTCGCACGTTCAATCTCTGCGCCCACCAGAAAGCCCAAAGTCGACAACAATCTCACCTGCTCATTCGTGTGGTGGTAGGAAGTACGATACTGTAGATTGATCACGCCAACCACCCGCCCTGCACAAAGAATGGGCGTGCACAGCATGGCCTCAAAATGGTCTTCAGGAATATTCTTGAATGCTTTGAATCGCGGATCGTTCGAAGCAGCCGAGGCGATAGCCACAGGCTGCCGATGCTTTGCCACCCATCCCGTTACACCTTGTCCCATCTGAACCCGGATGTGATCGATCAGGTCGGCGTGCGTGTTCTTCGACGCTCGCAGCATGAGGTTCTCGCCCTCCAGCACGTAGATAAAACACGAGTCCCATGGAATCACACTCGCGATAAAGTCAACGAACGGTCCAGCACGAGATGCAACGAGTCCGCCGCCGCCATTCGACTGCTGATCTCATGTAGGAAGTCCATCTCAACAAGACCATCGCGAAACCCAGCCATAGTCGAAGTGGAAGCTGCGACGCGCCGCACTCCGGCAGGCCGCTTCGTTCCTTCCGCCCCGGAAGGTTGCGATACCACGGCCTCCATCTCGCCCTTCCGCTTCTTCTCGAGCAGCCTATCGGAGTATTGAGCCGCTTCGTTTACGAGGAAACCCATCTTGGGTCGCGAAGGCTCAAAGTCCGGCTCGATCCCATAATGCCCAAGCTCCTCCGATTGATGCTTGCGATCAGGCTTGTTTCACGCTAAGGTCTGCTCATCGGTTGGTTCGCCGATCGTGTGGGTGGAATCACTACCCTCTCGGTCGTGTTCTTCATCGCTATTGCGGGGCTATTCGGTCTGATGACCACTCCTCCTTTGGTCGCCACGACAATGCTCTTCATGCTTTGCTTCGCTGCACTGGGAGCGGGCAATGGAGCGACCTTCCAGCTCGTTCCTTTTCGCTGGCCTCTCACCACCGCGGTTGCGGGTGGCATGATTGGCGAGATCGGTGCGCTCGGCGGCGGAATCCTCCCTAACTTGCTGGGACAATCCAAGCAGCACACTGGCTCCTATCGCGGAGGTTTCCTGTTATATACCTTTCTCGCCGTCGGGGTACTTGTTGTTATGCGCGTAGTCTCCCGCTCTTGGATGCGCGCTTGGATAGCTCCTGGAGGTCGCGCCATCGGAACCGCTCCCGCGCAGCGGGATGTTACTACCGTCTCATCAGGACATATCGAAGAAATTCCGGCCTGAGAGGCGAGGCAACAATAGCGACATCAACCTGGGTCGCGTTCGCTACATAAGCGTCGCGGGTCACGTTCAGTTCGACTGCGCCTCTGGGTAAATCGGGCAGTTCTCACTGGATGACCCGACGCGGAGTAGATGCGGATCCAACTCGTTATATGGCTGGTTGCCGATCGGGATATCGCAGAAAGTGACTCCGATATCTATTGAAAGCGGACACGTTTATGCGTATCGGAAGAGCGCCTTGAAGCCGTAGTCCATGTGTTGCTGGATGTGGCAATGAAAGAGGGTGAGGCCGGGCTCGTTGGCGGTGAAGTCGACGCTGGCGCGACCGTAGTAGGGGACGACGACGGTGTCCTTAATAATGCCGGAGGTCTTGGCGCCGTTCATCTCGGTGAGTTCGAGTTGGTGGCGGTGGAGATGCATGGGATGAGCGTCGTCTGTACGGTTGCGGAAGATGAGGCGGTAGCGCGCGCCCTGCTGAAGGACGAACTCCTGATCATGAGGGTATGGGTTGCCGTTTACCAGCCAGGTGTTGAATTTTCCGGAGCCGCCGGGAATCTTTTCGAAGACCATATCGAAGGTGTGGTCGGGAGTCCGGGGTGGCTGTGCCCCTTCGGGAGCACCGAAGACCGTGTAGTCCCAGCGTAGCGTTGAGGGTTTGAGCCACTGGGGCTGGCGGTGCTGGTTGGCGTACTCCACAACGATGCCGAGACCCGCAGAGCGGATAGGGTCTTCGGTTGCGCCGAGAATCCAAACTCCAGGATGGTTCATCTCGACTACGGCGTCGATGCGTTCACCCGCGCCAAGGAAGAGGGTTTCGACCGCCTGAGGCGAAGGAACTGGGTTCCCGTCGAGTGAGATGACCTTGAACTTGTGGCCGGGAAACGCGATGCGGCGGTTCTCGATGGCGCTGGCGTTGAGGAAGTGAAAGAGGACGCGTTCACCTTCTTTGACGCGGATGGGTTCGCCTGCGCCGAGGGACTTATCGTTGAAGGAGTAGGTGTTCGAGTTGACTTCGAGTCCGTTGGGGTCGGTGTTGAGGACTGCGGGCTTTTCGAGCTGCGGGTCGCTTTGACCTTCCTCGTCCGTATCCTCCATGTTGCTGGTAAAGAAGGGCTCCCAGTCGCGGAGGGCGAGGAATTGCTCCTGATCGTACTGGCCGGGGTCGTTGCCGGAGTCGATGTGAAGGAAGCCGAATTGGCCAGTGTAGGAGCCTTTGTGCAGGTCGGAGAAGGCCATGGCGTGGGAGTGGTACCAGCGAGATCCGGCGGGTCGCGGCATGAACTGGTAACGCCGCCGGCCTTGCGGAGGCACGAAGGGAGTGGCCTCTTCTTCGACGCCGTCGACATCGGACGGGACTAGCAGGCCATGCCAATGAACGAGTTCGGGCACGTCGGTGGAATTGATGACGTCGACGGTGATCAGCTTACCTTCGCGCATACGTAGGATGGGGCCCGGTGAGACGCCGTTGTAGCCAATCGTGCTGAGGATGCGCTCGGGCGCGAGCTCGACAGTGACGGGGGCGATGCGGAGGGTATAGTCGGCTTTGCCTTCCGAGGGCGGTGTGGCGACGTGCGTCATCTGGGCGGGCAGGAGTCTTACTGTTGCTGCCTGGGCAAGAGTGAGGCCGCCGAACTTCATGAAGTCACGCCGCTGCAAGGACCGGTCTCCTGATGCTTGGACGCACACCTGCACCATGCGCTGACGAGATACTCTCACGCGGTGGCTGGGCTTACAAGCCGCGCTTCGATTTGTAACAAATCGAAGCGCCCCTCGAAAAAGGATTGCAACTAGGCACCTCGGGCTTCGTCTATAGAAGCAACATCCAGTTGGACGGAAGCTGGGGGGAAGAGCGCAGGTAAAATCTGATATTCTCGCGCCTACCAAGAGGGGTTCACCGATGAAGCTTCTGCAGGCAATGATGGTCGTCTTGATCGCCGCAGTTTTCTGCACGACTTTAGTTGCATATCAGCGAACGGCGGACTGGGGCAACCAACCTGAACAAAGTAATGTAAAGGCAGAGTTTGCATGGTCACGGCTGAGCTATAACTCCAACCTGGGGAGCACCGACTACGGTGGGTATGGTTACCGGCGCTGGGCGACGTGGTCGCGAGACTATCCAAAGGCGGACCGGCAGTTTTTGATCGCGCTCAACCGGCTGACGCGCATTCAGGGGCGCCCTACCGAGCAGGTGGTGAACCTGGACTCCGACGACATCTTCAACTACCCGTGGGTGTATGCGGTGCAGGTGCAGACGTGGTCGTTTACCGATGAAGAGGCGAAGCGGATGCGGGAGTATCTGCTGAAGGGTGGCTTCCTGATGGTGGATGACTTCCACGGGACGGCGGACTGGGAAAACTTCATGAGCGGCATGCGGCAGGTCTTTCCGAAGCCGGCCGGTGGAGGACCTGGAGAACAAGGACGAGATCTTCCATGTGCTGTATGACATGGACGACCGGTTCCAGGTGCCGGGCGAGCAGTACATCCGCACCGGCAGGACGTATGAAAAGGACGGCTACGTGGCGAAGTGGCGCGCGATCCGCGACGACCACGGCCGGATCGTGGTCGCGATCTGCCACAACATGCACCTGGGCGATGCGTGGGAGTGGGCGGACGATCCGGAGTATCCGGAGCAGTTTGCTTCCATGGCGTTTCGCGTGGGGCTGAACTACATCGTGTATGGCATGACGCACTGATTGTCTGACCGATTGCTGTTGGAAGAAGAGCAGCAGCTGTTTTGAGATGCAGGCCCCCAGGCATGTTTGAATTTTTCTTCAAGTATCCGATACCGGTGTTCACCAAAGGCAAGTTAATTCTGCTTGGCTCGTGGCCGGGATGGGTGCTGCTGCTGCTGATTGTTGCGTCGGTGGCGGGGCTGGGGTGGCTGGTGTGGTCGAGGCTGCCGGAGGCTGCTCCGAAGATGCAGACGTGGCGGGCGGGGGTGGTGTGGGTGCTGCAGTCGCTGCTGGTGACGCTGGTGCTGGTGCTGCTGTGGCAGCCGGCGATTACGGTGGCGGAGCTGAAGTCGCAGCAGAACATGATTGCGGTGCTGGTGGACGATTCGCGGAGCATGGCGATTGCGGATAGCGGTGAGCGATGGGAAGACCACGCGGGAGGCTGCGGCGGTGAATGCCTCGGGTAACGCTGGAACGCCGGCATGCTGTCGGGGCTGCAGAAGAGGTTTCAGACGCGGGTGTACCGGCTGGATGGCGGGATTGCACGGATCGACGCAGGGCGGAGGAGTATGCAGGCCGGCGGCGGCGGCGACGCACATCAACGACGGGCTGAAGCAGTTGGCGGCGGAGACGAGCGGATCTGCCGGTGGGCGCGGTGGTGCTGCTGAGCGATGGCAGCGAGAATGCGCGGCGGGATCGATCTGGAGACGATCAGCGCGCTGCGGAACCGGCGCCTGCCGGTGCATACGGTCGGCTTCGGGAAGGAGCGGGTTGGTCGCGATGTGGAGATGGATGATGTGAGCGTGGCGTCACGGCGATGGCGGATTCGCGGATGAAGGCGACGGTGAGCTTCCATCAGCGAGGGTATGCGGGCGGCAAGACGACGCTGATGGTGAAGGATGGGGACAAGCCGCTGGCGTCGAAGGACGTGACGCTGGGCGCGGATGGGGCTGATCCAGACGGAGACGATGTTTTTCAACGCGGGGACGGCGGGGGTGAAGCGGATGCAGTTTTCGCTGACGCCGACTGGCGGGTGAGGAGAACGTCGCGAACAATGCGATGACACGGCTGGTGAATGTGAGCGGGGAGAGGCGGCGGATCCTGTATGTGGAGGGCGAGCCGCGATGGGAGTACAAGTTCATCCGGCGCGCCGCGGAGGACGACACGGGCGTGCAAATCGTGTCGATGCTGCGGACGACGGAGAACAAGATTTACCGGCAGGGGATCAGCGATCCGAGCGAACTGGCGGATGGATTTCCGGTGAAGGCGGAGGACCTGTTCAAGTACGACGGGATCATCATTGGGTCGGTGGAGGCGGGATACTTTACGCCGAGGCAGCAGGAGTTGCTGCGGGAGTTTGTGGACAAGCGCGGCGGGGGGTTGTTGTTTCTGGGCGGGCGGTTCGCGCTGGCCGATGGAGGGTGGGGCGCGTCGAGCGTGACGGAGCTGTTGCCGACGTTTCTGCCGAATGGGAAGGACACGTTTCATCGCGATCCGGCGACGGCGCAGTTGACGGCGGCTGGTGCGGAGAGTGCGGTGACGCGGCTGTTGGACGATCCGGCGAAGAATGTGGAGCGATGGAGGAAGCTGCCGTACATGATGGACTACCAGGATGCGGGCACTCCGAAGCCGGGCGCGACGGTGCTGGCGCGAGATGAACGCGGGGCGAGGCAAGTTGCCGCTGCTGGTGACGCAGAACTATGGGCAGGGGGCGGACGGCGGTGATGGCGACGTCGGGGACATGGCGGTGGCAGATGAGCCAGGCGCTGGGCGATCCGACGCATGATCTGTTCTGGCAGCAGTTGCTGCGGTGGGTGGCGGCGGACTCGCCGGGGCGGGTGGTGGCGTCGATGCCGGTGCAGCGGCTGATGGATGAGGGCGAGTGCGGCTGACGGCGACGGTGCGGGACAAGGAGTACACGCCTGCTCCGGATGCGCATGTGGTGGCGCACATGATCGGGCCGGAGGGGAGTCGGCGTTGGTGGATATGGCGCCGGTGCCGAACAATGCCGGGACGTTTCAGGCGGAGTGGACGGCGGAGAAGCCGGGATCTATGTGGCGGAGGTGACGGCAGGGCGTGGCGCGGACGAGTTGGGAAGAGATGTGATGACCTTCGAGCGGACGGATGGCGTGGCGGAGAACTTTCACACGGAGCAGAACCGCGATCTGCTGGAGAAGTTGTCGGCGCAGACGGGCGGGCGGTATTGGAAGGCAGAGGAGCTGGGACGGCTGCCGAAGCGAGATCTCGTACTCGGAGGCGGGGATCTCGGTGCGGGATACGAAGGAGCTCTGGGATATGCCGATCGTGTTTCTGGTGCTGCTGGGGTTGATGTCGGGGGAGTGGCTGCTGCGGCGGAAGTGGGGTGTGGTATGAGGCTTCTGCTTGGGGCGTTGTGGGCTGCTGATTGCTAGTGCTGCCAGCGCGGGCGAGTGTGTATTACGTGACGGTGGCGGGGCTTGGCGGCGAGCCGGACTATGAGCAGCGGTTTACGGCGAACGCGAAGGAGCTGGACAAGGTGTTCAAGGCGTCGAGCTGGAGCGCATGTTTATACGCTGACGGGGAAGCAGGCGACGAGGGCGCGGCTGACGGAGACGATCGCGGCGGTCGCGCGCGAGGCGAAGCCAGAGGACGATTTTGTGCTGACGTTGATCGGGCATGGGTCGTTCGATGGGGTGGAGTACAAGTTCAATCTGGTTGGGCCGGATGTGTCGGCGGCGGAGTCTGGCGGCGCTGTGCGACAAGGTGCCGGCGCGAGCGGCAGCTCATCGTGAATACGACGAGCGCGAGCGGGGGCTCGGTGGCGGCGCTGGAGCGGCCGGGACGTGCGGTGATCGCCGCGACGAAGACGGGCACGGAGAAGAATGCGACGGTGTTTGCGCGGTACTGGGTGGAGGCGTTGCAGGACCCGACGGCGGATACGGACAAGAGCGAGTCGATCAGTGCGATGGAGGCGTTTCAGTATGCCGACCGCAAGACGGCGGATTTTATGCGTCGCAGAAGCGGCTGGCGACGGAGCATGCGGAGTTTGAGGACACGGGGAATGGTGAGGCGGTGCGCGCTGGACGCAGCGCAAGGCCGCGAGGGCGCGTTGCTGGCGAGTTTGACCGTGGTGCGGATCGGGGCGGCCAGGCGGCGATGAATGATCCGGCGAAGCGCGATTTGATGGCGAAGAAGGAGGAGCTGGAACAGAAGATCGATGCGCTGAAGTATCAGAAGGCGGCGATGGAGCCGGGCGAGTACAAGAAGCAGTTGACGGCGGCGCTGTTGCAGTTGGCGACGGTGCAGGGGGAGCTGGAGAAGTGAAGCACGTCGTTCGGCAGAGTGCGGTGCAGTGACGTGTTGTTGCTGGCCTGCGGCTAGCATGGCGATGGTGCTGGGCTGCGCCTGCTGTCGGCTACGCTCGGAGAGTGCAGTGACGCTGCGGCAGCATGGGCAGACGGCGGAGGCGACGCTTGTTTTGAGGCGCTGAGCCGGAGTGGGGATGCGTATCTGACGGCGGAGGGCTTCTGGGGGCTTGAGCAGTATGACCAGGCGAATGAGGCGTTTCGCGATTGCGATTGCGCAGCCGGAGAGCAAGGCGCTCTATCGCGTGCGTTGGGGATGCTGCTGCATGAGCGCTTCAACAACAAGGAGGCGGTCGATCTGTTCAACGAGGCGCTGCAGCAGGATCCGGCAAATGCGCAGGCGTATCTGGGGCTGGCGATGGTGAGCGCGGATGGGTTCGACAGAAGGCGCGGGAGTATGCGGCGAAGGCATTGGCGCTGGATCCGAAGCTGGTGGAGGCGCATGAGTTGATGGCGAACCTTGCTGCTGGAGAATGCGAAGCCGGAGGACGCGGTGGAGGAGGCGGACAAGGCGATTGCGCTGTCGAACGAGGCGCTGGATGCGATGGCGGTGATGGCTGCGGCGGAGGTGCTGGCGGACAGACTCGCCGGATGCGTGGCTGGCGAAGATCAAGTGCGGTGAATCCGGCGTATGGCGAAGGGTATGCGATTGGTTGGCGTGGCACCTGGTGCTGAACCGGCGGTATCCGGAGGGGGTTGCGTACTATCGCAAGGCGATTGAGGCGGATCCGAAGTTGTGGGCGGCGCGGTCGCAGTTGGGCATCAACCTGATGCGGCTGGGGCAGGAAGAGGAGCCGCTGCAGCAGTTGGAGATGAGCTACAACAACGGCCAGACGCGATGCGGCGACGGTGAATAGCCTGAGGCTGCTGGATAGTTACAAGAACTTCGTCGACTTTCGAGGATGACACGACGATTCTGCGGCTGCGCAAGAATGAGGCGGATTTGTTGCGGCCTTATTTTGAGGAGAGTTGCATAAGGCGATTGCGACTTACTGAGAAGAAGTACAAGATGAAGCTGCCGGGGCCGGTGCAGTTGGAGGTGTATCCCGACCATGAGGACTTTGCGGTGCGGACGATGGGGATGCCGGGGCTGGGCGCGCTGGGAGTGACGTTCGGCGAGGTGGTGGCGATGGACAGCCCGTCGGGGCGCAAGCCGGGAGACTTCAACTGGGGCGCGACGCTGTGGCATGAGATGAGCCACGTGTTCATTCTGTCGGCGACGAACTATCGTGTGCCGCGGTGGTTTACCGAGGGGCTGGCGGTGCATGAGGAGGGAGCAGGCGATCGCCGGAGTGGGCGACCGGCTGACTCCGGAGATGCTGCTGGCGATCCGCGAGAAGAAGCTGCTGCCGGTGGCGCAGATGGACCAGGGATTTATCTTTCCGGAGTATCCGGCGCAGGTGCTTGTTGAGTTACTTCCAGGCGGGAGCGATCTGCGACTACATCAAGCAGCGGTGGGGCAACGACGCGCTGCTGGAGATGGTGCATTCGTTTGCGGCGCTGAAGACTACGCCGGAGGCGATCCAGAACGATCTGCAGATGTCGCCGGAGGAGTTCGACAAGGCGTATATGGCGTGGCTGGAGAAGCGTGTGGGGCAGACGGTGGCGAACTTCGATGCGTGGCGCGAAAGTTGAAGGAGCTGGTGGGGATGGCAAGGGGAACCAGAACGATGCTGTAGTGAAGGCGGCGCCGGAGGTGATCAAGCTGTATCCGGAGTATGTGGGGGATGCGAATGCGTATGAGTTTCTGGCGGACGCGCAGTTGACGAAGGGAGACAAGCAGGGTGCGATGGAGACGCTGACGGCGTACGAGAAGATGGGCGGCGAGAGCCCGGAGACGCTGAAGAAGCTGGCGTCGCTCGAGGAGGAATTGGGGCACACGAAGGAGGCCGCGGCGACGCTGGATCGCATCAACTATATCTATCCGGAGGACGGAGGACTGCATCGCAAGCTGGGCGGGTTGTGGCTGGCGCAGGGCAACGATGCGGGCGCGGTGCGGGAGTATACGGCGGTGCTGGCGCTGAAGCCGCTGGACAAGGCGTCGGCGGAGTTCGAATTGGCGCAGGCTTATTTCGCGGCGGGCGAGAAGGCAAGGCGGAGGAGAGCGTGCTGGCTGGCGCTGGAGGCGGCTCCGGGATTTCAGGCCGGCGCAGAAGTTGCTGTTGGAGATCAAGTCGGAAGAGGGCAAAGCGGCCAGAGGCGAACAAACCCGACAAACCGAATTGAACAAATCTTAGAGGCACAAATAACGAGAGAGGGATGTCGATCGATGGAGACTACTGCTGGACTGAACCAGGACGCGGCCCAACTGCAGCAGCGCATTGAGCGCTTTCAGGCGGTGCGCGACGGCATCCTGGCCCAGGTGCGGCAGGTGATCGTCGGGCAGGACGAGGTGCTGGACCAGATACTGATTGCGCTGTTTGTCGGCGGGCATTGCCTGATCACGGGAATGCCGGGAACGGCGAAGACGCTGATGGTGCGCACGATTGCGGAGACGCTGGGGCTGACCTTCCGGCGCATCCAGTTCACGCCGGACCTGATGCCGTCGGACATTACGGGCACGGACATTATCGAAGAGGACATCACGACGGGGCATCGGAAGTGGACGTTCGTCGAGGGGCCGATCTTCGGCAATGTGGTGCTGGCGGACGAGATCAACCGCACTCCGCCGAAGACGCAGGCGGCGATGCTGGAGGCGATGCAGGAGCGATCGTGCACGGTGCGCGGGCATATCTATAAGCTGCCGGCGCCGTTCTTTGTGCTGGCGACGCAGAACCCGATTGAACTGGAGGGGACGTATCCGCTGCCGGAGGCGCAGCTGGATCGCTTCCTGTTCAATGCGCTGCTGGATTATCTGAGTGCGAGCGATGAGTTGAAGGTGGTGGATCTGACGACGGCGACCAAGGAGCCGAAGGTGAAGGCGGTGACGAACGCGGAGGAGTTGCTGGAGTTCCAGCAACTGGTGCGGATGGTGCCGATCGGCGAGTCGCTGGCGAAGTACGTGGTGAACCTGGTGCGGGCGACGCGGCACAAGAGTGAGAATGCGCCGGACTTTGTGAAGAAGTATGTGAACTATGGCGGGAGCATTCGTGCGGCGCAGTTTATTGTGCTGGCGGCGAAGGCGCGGGCGCTCTCGCAGGCGAGCGATACCACGTGACGTACGAGGACATCACGGCGCTGGCGATTCCGGTGCTGCGGCACCGCATTCTGCTGAACTTCCATGCGGAGTCGGAGCGGATTGATGCGGACGAGATTCTGCGCCGGTTGCTGGCGCATATGCCGCCGCCGAAGGAGGTGTGAGGGTGCAGCGGTTTCTTGATCCGGCGGTGTTGCCCGGTATCTCCGGCCTGGACCTGGTGGCGAAGACGGTGGTGGACGGCTTTGTCGCGGGGCTGCACCGCTCGCCGGACTTTGGGTTCAGCCAGGAGTTTGCGGAGTATCGCGCGTACACGCCGGGCGACGATCTGCGGCATGTGGATTGGAACCTGTTTGCGCGGACGGAGCGTTGCTATCTGAAGCGGTATCGCGGCGAGACGAACAGCCAGTTGACGATGCTGCTGGATGCGAGCAACTCGATGAAGTACAGCTCGCATTGCGGTGTCGAAGATGGATTACGCGCGGTATATGGCGGCGTCGCTGTTTTATCTGGCGATCCACAATCAGCGCGATCCGGCTGGGCTGATTGTGTTCGATGATGAGGTGCGAAACTACATTCGGCCGTCGACGCGGCAGGGGCAGCTGTATCGGCTGCTGGCTGGGCTGGAGCAGGCGGAGCCGCGAGCGCGCACGGACTTTGTGAAGCCGCTGAAGCACTTTCAGGAGTTTCTGCGCCGGCGTGGGATTGTGCTGGTGATCTCGGATTTTTATGAGTAGCCGGAGACGATTGTGAAGACGATCGAGCCGCTGCGCTTTCATGGCAGCGAGGTGGTGCTGTTTCACGTGCTGGACCCGAAGGAGATTCGGCCGGAGATGACGCGGGCCGTCGATTCTGGTTGATCTGGAGACGGAACAGCGGCTGGAGGTGATTCCGGATTATGTGAAGGGCGAGTATCGCGGGAAGATGGATGCGACATCTGGAACAGATGCGCGAGAGGACGCGCGCCGCGGGGATGGGTTATCACCTGCTGATGACGGACAAGCCGCTGGATGCGGCGCTGAGCGAGTATCTGTTCCTTGCGACCGGGAGGGAGATGATGGGATTTCTCGCTCCATGGTTTCTGGCGGGCTTGGTGGCAGTGGGGCTGCCGGTGTATATGCATCTGCTGCGGCGGCAGACGACGATGCCGCGGCCGGTGAGTTCGCTGATGTTCTTTGAGCAGGGGACGCAGAGTTCGATGCGGCATCGCAGGCTGCGCTATCTGCTGTTGTTTGCGCTGCGGGCGTTGCTGGTGCTGCTGCTGGCGCTGGCGTTTGCGCAGCCGTTTCTTCGCGGTCGTCAGCGGTCGGCGAGCGACAGGTTGTTGCTGGTTGCGGTCGACAATTCGTTCAGCATGCGTGCGGGAACGCGGCTGGCGGATGCGAAGCGAGAGGCGCTGGAGGTGCTGGCGACGCGGAAGCCGTCGCAGAAGGCGCAGGTGATGGCGCTGGGCGGAGAATGCAGGTGCTGACGCAGCCGATAGAGGATGCTGGTGCGCTGCGGGCGGCGGTGGAGAGGATTCAGCCGGGCGATGGGCACGGCAACTTCGGCGAGCTGGGGCGCGGGATGCGGGCGATGGCGGAGACGGTGCACACGCCGATGGAGCTGCATCTGTTCAGCGATATGCAGGCCTCGAACATGCCGGCGAACTTTGCCGATATGGTGATGCCGGGCAATGTCGCGCTGGTGCTGCATCGCGTGGCGAAGACGGTGGTGCCGAACTGGACGGTGGAGAGCGTGGAGGCGCCGGGGCAGCTGGTGGATACGAAGAAGGCGCGAGTGCTGGCGGTGATTGCGGGGCATGGGACGCCGGCGGCGACGCGAACGGTTTCGCTGGTGGTGAATGGAGTAGTGACGGCGACGAAGAAGGTGGACGTGCCGGCGGATGGGCGGGCGACGGTGGTGTTCGAGTCGCTGGACGTGCCGTACGGGGCGAGCCGGTGCGAGGTGAAGGATCGATGCCGGCGGATGGGTTTCCGACGGATGACTGCGAGCAGCTTTGCGGTGAAGCGGGCCGACCCGGAGCGCGTGCTGTTTGTGCATCAGGCGGATGACTCGCGGTCGCCGCTTTACTTTGGAGCGGCGCTGGCGGCAGCGGCGCAGGCGTCATTTGTGCTGCAGCCGATCGTCGCTGGAGCAGGCGACCGATGCTGACCCGACGAAATATGCGTTTGTCGTGCTGTCGGATGTGGCGTCGGTTCCGTCGCTCCTGGAGAACACCCTGTTGCGGTATGTGCAGAACGGCGGCAGCGTGCTGGTCGCCGCAGGTACTGTCGGAGGCGCATCGCCAGCAGATTCCGGTGTTTGGAGGAAATGTTGTGGATGCGCGCTTTTATACGCGGTGCAGGCAGTTTCTCAACCGTAGGGCAGATGGATTCCTCGCATCCTGCGATGAAGGATGCGGCTGGATGGGCGGATGCGAAGTTTTATTATGCGGCGGTGGTCGATGCTGGGCACTCGCGGGTGGTGGCTCGGCTGGCGGATGGAACTCCGCTGCTGATGGACAAGCAGATCGGGCAGGGGCATGTGCTGTTGTTTGCGTCGGGGTTCGACAATGTGACGAACGACCTGCCGCTGAATCCCGCGTTTGTGCCGTTTGTGGATCAGACGGCGCGATATCTCTCCGGCGTGGAGCGGCTGAGTGGGGCGCGGGTGGTGGACTCGTTTGTCCAGTTGCGGAGCGTGACGAATGAAGCGGGAGGTCAGGGCGCTACGGTTGAACTTGTCGGGCCGGATGGGACGCGGCCCTTGTCGTTGCAGGAGGAGGCCACGGCGCAGTCGTTCAACTGACGCGCGCGGGCTTCTACCAGATTCGGTTTGCGAATGGGCGGGACGCGCTGATTGCGGTGAATCCGGACCGGCGGGAGTCCGGGCTGGAGCTGATCCCAGAGGATGTGCTGAAGCTTTGGAGCGGAAGTAGTGGCACCGATGCGAATGCTACGCAGACGTCAGGCGACCGCAGCTACAGAAGAGAAAAAGAGTCGCCTACAGCCTCTGGTGGTGGTTTATGCTTTTGATACTGATCGCGGCGGTGGCGGAGTCGGTCGTTGCCAGCCGGTACCTGGGCACGCAGCGGGAGGAAGTATGAGCCGGCGGGAGCAGCTCAACCTCTACATCGGGCAGGTGCAGCAGCGGTTGCGGCTGGATGCTGGCGTGCGGGGTGCGGCGGTGGTTGCCGCAGTTGCGCTGGTGGCGACAGTTCTCCTGACGCTGATCCTGAATGCCTATGCGTTTCCCGAACATGGCCTGACGCCTGCGCGGCTGGTGCTTACTGGCTCTAGTGGGCGCGGCAGCGGGGTTTGGGCTCGCTCTGCCCGTGGCTGAGGCTGAACCGGCGGCGGTCGATTCACCGGGCGGAGGCTGCATTTCCGGAACTTGATCAGCGGCTGGTGACGTTCTCGGAGCGCGAACAGACGGGCGATCCATTCATCGAACTGCTGGCGGCCGACACGCTGGCGGTAGCGGAGGACGCTCGTCCGACGCAACTTGTACCGCAAGGCCGGCTGGTTGCGATGCTGTGCGCTGTGGTGGTCTGCGCTGGAGTACTGGTGTGGATGATTGCGGCGGGACCCGGCTATCTGGGGTATGGGGCTTCGTTGCTCTGGACGGGGCCGAAGCAAAATGCCGCTCCGCTTGTATGAGATTCGCGTAACGCCTGGAGATGCGGCGGTGCGGCGCAACAGCGACCAGCTGGTGACAGCGCAGGTGATCGGACTGGAGACGAACAAGGTCAATCTGTATGCGCGGTACCAGAGCACATCGAAGTGGGAGCCGGTGGCGATGCAGCCGCAGGAGGGCGACCAGGGATTCCAGTTCCTCTTTGCGGGGCTGCCGGAGAGCGTGGAGTACTACGTAGAGGCGGGCCCTGTCCGTTCGAAGCATTTCAACTTCCGCGTGGTGGATCTGCCTGCGGTGAAGCAGATTCAGGTGACGTATCACTATCCGAAGTGGACCGGGTTGCAGCAGGTCTCGGAGGAGCATGGCGGCGATCTGCGCGCGCTCGAAGGCACCGATGCCGAGCTGACGGTAGTGATGGACGCGCCCTTGAAGGATGGCGTGCTGGTGATGGACAACGGGCAGCCGCTCCACCTGACGAGGCGGCGAGGGAAACAGGTATCAGGGCACGATCCACATGGAGAAGGATGGCGCGTACCATGTGGCGGCGATGGATCAGGGGCAGCAGGTGCGGCTGTCGGAGGACTACTTCATCTCGACCAGCAAGGCGAACCCGCCGGAGATTGCGATCGACCGGCCCGGCGCAGGACTATCGCGCAAGCCCGATTGAAGAGGTGACGGTTGGGGTGAAGGCGGGCGCGGAGTTCGGGCTGAATCATGTGAGCCTGCACTACTCGGTGAACGGCGGCCCGGAGCAAGACGGTGAACATGCTGAAGGAGCCGGGCGCGAAGAGCTTCGAACGGCAACGACGACCCTAAGCCTCGAGGATTTCAAGCTGGTGCCGGGCGACGTGGTGAGCCTCTATGCGACGGCGAAGGACGCCCACGCGGAGTCGCGCACGGACATCAGCTTTATTCAGGCGGACCCGTTTGAGCGGGAGTTCTCGCAGTCGCAGCAGAGTGGCGGAGGCGGTGGCGGCGGCGGCCAGGGACAGAGGCAACCAGACCGATATCTCGCGGCGGGAGAAGGAGCTGATTGCGGCGACGTGGAAGCAGCAGAATGACAAGGCATCCACGCCACAACAGGCGGCGGACATGGGCAAGGTGCTCTCCGAGGCGCAGGCGAAGCTGACGAGAGCAGGCGCTGGCGCTGTCCGGCAGCATGCAGAGCAGAGATCTTGCAGAGCAAATGAGGAGTTCAACAGCTTCGAGAAGGACATGCAGGCGGCCGCGGCGGCGATGGTGCCTTCGGCGGAGAAGCTGAAGCAGCATGCATGGCAGGATGCGATGCCGAACGAGCAGAAGGCGTTGCAGGCGTCTGTTGCGCGCGGAGGCGACGTTCCGGCAGATCCAGGTGGCGTTCGGTCAACGAGGCGGTGGCGGCGGTGGTGGTGGCGGGGGAAGCGCGGGGCGCGATCTGGCGAGCCTTTTCGACCTGGAAATGGACACGGAGAAGAACCAGTACGAGACGGCGCAGACCGGTTCGCCCGCAGAGGAGCAGGCAAAGAAGGTGGACGAGGCGCTGGAAAAGCTGGATGCGCTGGCGAAGCGGCAGGAGGAGTTGGCGCAGCAACAGCAGAACAAGGCACAGACCTTCCAGCAGCGGTGGCAGCAGGAGATGTTGCGCCGCGAGGCGGAGCAGTTGCAGCGCGAGATGGAACAGATGCAGGGCCAGCAAGGGCAACAAGGCGGACAGCACAGTGCTGGTGGCTCCTCTGGCAATGGGAAGCCGGGGCAAGGTAAGCAGGGGCAATCGCAGCAGGCGCAGGGAGGTTCGCAAACGGGCTCGAATTCAACGGATGGAGAAGCCGATCCTCGCGTCCAACAAGCACTGAACCGCCTGCGCGTAGCCAATGAGGAGATGCGTCGTGCCGGCGGGCAGCAGGATGCGCAGCAGAGCTCAGAGCAGGCGCGTCAGGCCGCACAGCAGCTCCGTGACGCAACGAACCTGTTGGGCGGAGCGCAGAAGGGCCAAGCTTCCAACAAGCTCGACTCGCTTTCCCGCGAGGCTGGGCGGCTTACAAAAGAGGAGAGCGCGCAGGCAGGCCGAATCCAGTCATTGGCGAGTCAGAAGGATGACGAGGGTGAGCCATCCCCGGCGCAGAAGGCCTCACGCGCACAGGAACTCCGCAAACTGGCCGATGACCGGCAGCGGCTCTCTGACGATCTCTCGCATCTTGAAAAGGGGTTGCGGGACACCGCTCGCGAGCTTGCGCCTAACCAGCCGGGCACATCGTCGAAGCTGCGCGATGCACTCAGCGAAATGGATCAGTCCGACCTCGGCAACCGCGTGCAGCGTACGGCGGACTGGCTTCGCAGGGGGATCAATCCGAACTCCAACGGCACCGAGGGAGAGATCGCCTCCGGGCTGAAGAAATTGAGCGACCAGGTGGGCCAAGCGCAGCAGAGCATGGGCGCAGGGCGCGACGGACGGGGCAAAACTGGTCAGGGCACACAGACGGCCGAGCTCGATCACGTGGACCGCTTGCGCAGCGAGATACAAAGCTTGTCGAACGGCCGGGGGCAGGGAAGCCAGCGGTCGTGGCAGCGAACACAACAGGGGCAGGGCGGGCAGCAGGCCGGCCAAGGCAACCAATCCGGGCAACCTAGCCAACCGGGACAATCCGGCCAGCGCGGTCAAGCGAGTCAGCAGGGGCAGACAGGCCAACGCGGCCAGGCGGGATCCGGACAACCCGGACAACAGGGTGGCGGCCAACAAGCGGGAGGCCAGCAGGGCGACGGGCCGGGTGGGCGTCTGAACGGACAACGTGGTGTGCGCGGTGGCGACCGGCGAGACATCGATAGCGGGGATATCGGGAACGTCAACCCACAGGGTGGTGGCGGCGGTGTCGTCACCTACAACGTGAACACAGGCAACAATAAGTTCGACCAGGGGCACCGCGCGAATGCTCCCGACAACGCTCCAACCCCTGCGGACTCCGAGAGGACCATCCGTCAGGGATTGCAGGAGTTGAACCAACTTCGTCAGTTGGCGAAGAGCGATCCTGCAGTGCTTCGTGAGATTCAGGACTTGGTCAAGGAGATGCAGAAGCTTGACCCAAGCCGCTTCCCGGGTAATCCGGCGATGGTCGAGCAACTGCACACGCAGGTGCTGAACGATGTCGACAAACTAGAGCTGCAACTGCGCCACAACGATGACGATCCGCAGCCAGGGCAAGTGCGGACAAGCAAGGCCCCGGCCGTGCCACCGGGCTATCAGGATGCAGTGGCGGAATACTACCGACGGCTCGGTAAAGCACAGTAGTTTCTGGTGCGGCCCAATAAGATTCGATAGGCAAATGCGGAGGTGCCGATGATTACTCCCCTGAGACACACGCCGCTGCTGCCAGGCACGCTACAGAACCTGTTCTATCCACCACGAGAGTACGTCTATTTTGAACGTGCAGGCGAGGTGCCGTTCGCGGGCGCCGGTGCGCTTACAAAAGCCGCTTGGGCGGCCGATGCCGCCATGCTCGCCTACGCGCGTTACGGCGAGAACCGAATGGCAGATGCTGATCTTGACGCGAACTTTGGCCGAGCTGGTCTCGCATACAAAAAGATCGGCGGCACACTCGCAGATTGGAACGCGCCAGGGACGCAAGTCATCTTCGCCAACTGCGCTGACTTCGCACTATGCGCCTTTCGCGGCACAGAGAAAGATGATCCAGACGATCTTGTATCGGACGCTGATATTCTGCTTGTGCACGAACCAGACTATCGCCCAGTGTCGCAAGATCCGGGATTGCCCCTTGGGCATTTGTCATTCGTCAGTCACTTATTCGCCGAGCCATGTCTTGTGCACCGCGGTTTTCAGCTAGCGTTGAATCGGGTGTGGGAAGACGTTCACAGCGCAGTCACGGACTATCGCAAGCAGCATCCATACGCGGAGGTCTGTTTCACTGGTCATAGCCTCGGGGCAGCGCTCGCCGTTCTTGCGTTCAGCCGGTTTGCCGATCCGGATATCTCCCTCTATACCTTGGGATGCCCTCGTGTTGGTGACGCAGCATTTCGAGATCGTGTCTTGTCGAACAGCGGGAGAGGCATCTACCGGTACGTCAACTACAACGATGCTGTGACGCATGTTCCAACCGAGAGTCTGCTCTACCGGCAAACTCCTGAAAAATGTTACAGGTTCGCAGTGGATGGAGATCTCGATACAGATGACAGTTCGTTCAAAGGCGACATCGAGTCGCTGCGAGCAGCCATTGCCGGGCTTCCGAGCGCCATCAAGGCTGGGGATCTAGATAACATACCTGCACCACCGAGCTTGGTGGATCATTCGCCTGCACGCTATTGTTTTCGCCTGTGGGACTGCATCTAAAATTGCCAGTGCGCGTGATCTGGTAACCCCGTTGCGATCCGCCCGCAAGAAATTCCTCACGCAACCAGCTTCTCCGTCATCGTGGGACTGAAAGATTACGTGTGTGGCGCCGGCTTTACGCAGCGGAAGCCGAGATGATTCGTGCCTGTCGAAACCTCGCCTTTTCCACGAGTTCCTACCATATAGCGGGAGCAGTATTGATCGGTGCATAAAAAGGAGCCGCCACGCATAACACGCTTGGGTACTCCAGGCTCCTCAGGATCAAGAGCGCTATCAGGGCCGGTCGGGTTGCGGCTGATACTGCCTGAGACGGCAAGTTGCCGATAGTAGTCGGCACGATACCAGTCGGAAGTCCACTGCCAGACGTTTCCTGCCATGTCATAAAGCCCATAGCCGTTCGGGGGAAACGTAGTGACTGGCGAGGTGGCACCGTATCCATCGTCGTTGGTGTTGCTGTTAGGGAAGTGACCCTGAAATGTATTTGCCATGTATTTGTTGTTAGGGCGGAAGGTGTCACCCCAGACGAAAGGCTTGCCCGCCAGCCCGCCGCGGGCGGCGAACTCCCATTCTGCCTCGGTCGGTAGACGCTTGCCGGCCCACTTGGCGTATGCATTCGCGTCATCGTAGGACACATGAACGACGGGGTAGTTTTCCTTACCTTTGATGTCACTGCCAGGGCCATTCGGATGGTGCCAGTTTGCACCTTTCACATAGGTCCACCACTGAAGGTAGTCGTTGAGCGGGATAGGATGATCGGGTGGCGCAAAGACAACCGAACCTGCGACGAGGTTCTCCGGAGGCGCTCCCGGAAAGTCTTCGGTTTTCGGAGTACGCTCAGCTTGCGTGACGTAGTGAGTCGCTGCGACGAATCTCGCGAACTCGGCGTTGGTGACGTCGGTCTTGTCCATCCAGAAGCCGTCGACATAAACGCGGTGGACGGGGCGGGAGTCGTGCGTGGCTTGCATCCCGACTTTGTCATGCTCCATGTTGGGCGGATCCTGCGCGCCCATGGAGAATTCACCGCCTGGGATCCAAACCATGCCCATTGGGGCTTTGCCTGGCGGTACCGCCTTGTTGGGTATTGTGGGGGCGAAGAGGGGTGTGGTGGTGGGTATGGCCTCTGCTGCCGGCGAAACCGCGGGGCCGGCTGGAGACGGGACTGCTGCGGTGGATGCACGAGACGTAGCGCGCGCAGCAGACGCAGCTTGAATCGAAGAGAGCTTCCAAATAGTTACGCTAACTATCGCGAGCAGCAGCAATACCAGTAAGCCCATGCGACTGGCTTTGCGGTTGCTGGTGTGAGCCTGCTTGGCGACCTTTTCGGCCTTCGACATAAGACTCCGATCTGAGTGCTGGCTTCAGCTTAAGAGCTTAGCGATAGCATTGAGCCTGTTTGAATTGACAGGTCGCCCTGGGCTCACCAGTTTCACCGAGACCCGTATTGCTAGATCAATATTTGCGAACATACTACCTCAAGGTCAATCTGAGCGAAAGTCGGTAGCAGTGAAAGTGCTCCGCCTGTGGAATGGAGCCCAAAAGGCGGTCAATTTTTTGCGAGAAACTGTGATTTTTTTTCTCGTGTGGTGGACCGGCAGAAAATGCACGTTCTGCTGGCTTTTTTAAAGGGGGGTTGCGGAAATTTGCGGTGAAACTGGATGGTTTTTTGTGGTGATTTCGTGGTGAGTTGATGGTGAATTGTGGTGTTTTGACGGCATGTTTTTGAGCACCAAAAATTTGCCAAGTTTTCAAGATTTATTTTTAGGCAAGAGCTTAGCGGGCAGTCTTTGCCAATCCCGGAACCTCTTCGACAAAGAGGTGAACGTCTGCCAATAAACCAATGATTAGTTGATAGATCATCCCTTCCTAATCGAGCACAGTTGTGCCAACGAGTTTTTGCCATTAAGAATCGAGTCGCGTGCCGCCATCTCCACCTACCCATTTCTAAGGCCAATCGACCTGCTTTTATACCCGCTCGATGTGCACTGTATTTTGATTGCATAACAAAAGTACAAATTGCGGCCTGCGCAAGCTCGCCCTGTAAGTCTTGTCAGTTTCTCGCAACTTCAGTTGCTGCGATAGTTGGTGCGCGGAAAGGAGCCATCATGATTTCAATACGTCGAGCACTAGGGTTGCGGCGAGATAATGTGGTCCCGCCTCGTTTAGCGCTGTTCTGCTGCATCGCGCTTATGGGTGGTTTTTTGTTGGTACAGGGGGCTCAGGGGCAGGCTAAAAAGCCAAACATTCTCGTCATCTTCGGCGATGACATCGGCCAGACCAACATCAGCGCCTACTCCATGGGGCTGGTTGGTTACAGAACTCCGAACATTGACCGCATCGCCAAAGAAGGCATGCTCTTCACGGATTACTATGCTGAAAACAGTTGTACTGCCGGGCGATCGTCCTTCATCACCGGCCAGACGCCGAAGCGCACCGGCATGTCGAAGGTGGGTATTCCTGGTGCACCGATCGGTCTGCAAGCGCGCGACGTGACCATCGCCCAGGCATTGAAACCGCTTGGCTATGCCACCGGCCAATTCGGCAAAAATCACCTTGGAGATCGCAACGAGTATCTGCCCACGGTCCATGGTTTCGACGAGTTCTACGGCAATCTTTACCACCTCAACGCCGAGGAAGAGCCCGAACGTCCTTACTGGCCAAAAGAAGACACACCCTATACCAGCACGAACTCGCCACGCGGTGTAATGCGTTGCAAGGCCACTGACACTGACAATGCGACTGACGAGCCCCACTGGGGGCGAATCGGCAGACAGACCTGTGAAGACACGGGCCCTCTCACCGCTAAGCGCATGGAGACCATCGACGACGAAACCACTGCTGCCGCAATCGACTTCATGACCCGGCAGTCCAAGGCAGGAAAGCCCTTCTTTACCTGGATGAACACGACCCGGATGCATGTCTTCACCCATGTGCGCCCATCGATGATTGGGCAGAGCGGCATGCCGGGCAACGAATATGCCGACGGCATGATCGAGCATGACCAGGATGTCGGCAAGCTCCTCAAAGCGCTCGATGACCTTGGAATCGCAAAAGACACCATCGTCATCTACAGCACAGATAATGGCCCCAATCAGTTCTCCTGGCCGGATGCCGCCACCACCCCGTTTCGCAGTGAGAAAGATACGAACTGGGAAGGCGCGTTCCGCGTGCCGGCCGTGGTTCGCTGGCCTGGTCACATCCAGCCCGGATCGGTCTCCACTGGCATCTTCTCTGGCCTCGATTGGTTCCCGACCCTGCTTGCGGCGGCCGGCGACACTACGATCAAGGAGCGCCTTCTCACGGGAGACAAGATTGGCAATTCGACGTTCAAGGTGCATCTGGACGGCTACAACCAACTTCCTTACCTGACAGGGCAGCAATCCAAGAGCGCCCGGACCGAGTTCGCTTACTACAATGACGACGGGATCCTCGTCGCATTTCGTCATGAGAACTGGAAGGCAGTCTTCTGCGAAATGACGTATCCCGGCGGATTCAAGGTTTGGTACGAGCCCTTTACCTGTCTGCGCATCCCCAAGCTCTTCAATCTGAGGATGGATCCCTACGAGCGCGCAGACATCGTCTCTGATCAGTACGACGATTGGAGGGTGAAAAATGCTTATCTGATGGGCTGGATGACCTTCCACGCAGCCGAGTTCATCGACACCTTCGTGCAATATCCGCCAAGCCAGGCTCCCGCCAGCTTCACAGTCGACCAGATCGAAAAGGATGTCGAATCCAAGATCAAAGCGATGGCGACCACACCAAAGACACAAGATTAAGGCTATGGTGACCACACCAAAGACCCTGTGAGCGATTGAGTACAATTCGCATGAATGGAGGCACTCGCCATGAAGCCTTCCCTTTGCTTCGTTCTCGCGGGCACTTTACTTCCTTCTCTCTTACTGGTCACCGCTTGTCAGCGAACCCCAGCACCAAATCCTCAGGCCCAGGCTGGGAGGCTAACATCTAAATTTGGGTGCCCCATCTTCGCGACGGTTTCATCGTCGCTAAGGTGAGCCATCGCGCAAAGCGCGATCTGCTCCCTCGAGAGCCACTAAATCCGGACCAACCACGAACCGGAAGGGCACGCCTTCGGAGCCTGTTCTGAGCGCAGTCGAATGGATGCCAAAAACAGCCGCCGCGAAGCGGCCACCGCTCGTTGCATCGCCGGCAAGGAAAGTCTTACCTTTGGACTAGAGAACTACCTTTAACCGTTCCGTCGCGGACGCCACAAACTCCATCATTACTTTCGCGACACAATCCAGCATCTCTGTCGTCAGTCCCGGATAAACTCCGACCCAGAAAACCTGATTCATGACGTAGTCTGTGTTCTTCAGGTCACCGACGACCCGGTACTCGTAGCCTTCATAGGCAGGCTGGCGCAACAGGTTCCCAGCGAAAAGCAATCGAGTGCCGATCTTATTTAATTCAAGGTGCTGAGTGAGTTGATTACGCGAGAAAGGCGCATCCTCTTTAACTCCGATCGGAAAACCAAACCAACTCGGGTCGGAATTTTCTCCAGGGACCGGTAGCGTCAAGTGCTCTTCCATCGGTTGGAGCAGCTTTTTCAGATAGGAGAAGTTCTCCTTCCGGCGCTCGATGAAATAGGGCAGCTTCGCAATCTGCGAAAGGCCCAGGGCCGCCTGCATATCCGTAGCTTTCAGGTTATAGCCGACGTGCGAGTAGGTATATTTATGGTCATATCCGCACGGAAGCGTCCCCAACTGCCACTCGAAACGCTTGCCGCAGGTATTATCCTTACCGGGCTCACACCAGCAATCGCGCCCCCAATCTCTAAAGCTTTCGATCAGTAGTTGCAGGGCGGGCTTATTTGTCATTACGGCTCCCCCTTCGCCCATGGTGATGTGGTGCGCCGGATAGAAACTTACAGTCGCGATGTCGCCAAAGGTTCCAACCTTTTGTCCTTTGTAGGTCGAGCCCAGAGCGTCGCAGCAGTCTTCTACGAGCCACAAATTGTATTTCTTACAGAAAGCGGTGATCGCTTCCAGATTGAAAACATTTCCGAGGGTGTGAGCGATCATGACAGCCTTCACCCTCGGTGAATATGCCTCCTCTAGACGCGTCACGTCGATCTCATAGGTCGGCAGTGTTACATCCAGGAACACTGGCACCAATCGATTCTGGAAGATTGGATTCACCGTTGTGGGAAAACCCGCGGCTACGGTAATCACCTCATCGCCCGGCTTCAATTGTCGGCTGCCCAGCTTGGGAGAGGTCAATGCAGTAAGTGCCAATAGATTCGCGGACGACCCAGAGTTCACCAGCGAAGCCGACCGCACCCCAACAAACTGGGCCAGCTTTCGCTCAAACTCCTTCGCGAAGCGCCCCGTCGTAAACCAACCGTCAAGTGCAGATTCGACCACAGAACAGATGTCTTCTGGGCCGATCACCTTGCCGGAGACAGGGATTGCAGAGACACCCGGGACAAACCCTTTCTGTGGAAACGCTTCTGCATGGTATTGAGCTGTCAGGTTGAGAATCTGCTGGCGTAGCCGGTCTGCGTTTTCACCCATGGTTATTCAAGAATACACAAGTCCGGCTTTCCAGCGCACCCGGGAATCTGGCCTTGCGATATCGATCATTCTTCTCGTAGAGTTCGCAGAGAAACTTCACGATGCAATTGCGATAATGTACTCTGGCTAGTAACGAAGAGCGCACGAACAGATTAGTTGAAGGACTCGAGATGAAAGCGGTAATTCTCGCCGGCGGCCTCGGCACACGCATCAGTGAAGAGACCTCCACGCGCCCAAAGCCGATGGTCGAGATCGGCGGTAGGCCAATCCTGTGGCATATCCTGAAGATCTATTCGCAGCATGGTATTAATGACTTCATTATCTGCTGTGGATACAAGGGCTATATCATCAAGGAATTTTTTGCCAACTACTTTCTCCACACCTCCGATGTCACCTTTGACATGACTGAAAACAAGATGATCGTCCACAACTCAGTCGCCGAACCATGGCATGTCACGCTTGTCGACACCGGCGACTCCACGGGCACAGGTGGCAGACTGCGTCGGGTCAGACAATATCTAAATCCCGGTGAACCCTTTTGCATGACATATGGAGACGGCGTCGCAGATGTCGATGTTACCGCTTCCATCGCCTTCCACAAGGCACATGGCCGGCTGGTCACCCTTACCAGTGTCCAGCCTCTCGCACGCTTCGGAGCGCTTGGTTTAAACGACACTCAGATCTACTCCTTCCAGGAGAAGCCGGCGGATGAAGGTGGCTGGATCAACGGTGGATTCTTTGTCCTGGATCTACGGGCGATCGATGCTGTTGCAGGCGATTTGCAAATGTTTGAGCGCGAGCCTATCGAGGCTCTCGTCGCTCGACGAGAGGTCCAGGCCTTTTTTCACAGGGGCTTTTGGCAGGCCATGGATACCCTGCGCGACAAGCAGCACCTTGAAGAGCTTTGGAACACTGGGAAAGCGCCATGGAAGACTTGGTAGGTAACGGCTCTCCGAACAGCTTCTGGCGCGGCCGTCGCGTCTTCCTTACCGGCCACACGGGCTTCAAGGGCGGTTGGCTGGCTCTGTGGCTCGCTCACCTCGGCGCCAATGTCCGAGGCTATGCTCTCGATCCCTGGACTGATCCAAACCTTTTCACTGTCGCCCGCATCGGCGATATTGTCGAAGATATTCGTGGTGATATCAGGGATCACACTCGGCTGGATAGCGCGATGCTAGAGTTTCGACCGGAGGTGGTCTTTCATCTCGCCGCGCAGCCTCTCGTCCGCTACTCATATGAAGACCCTATCGGAACCTATGAGACTAACGTAATTGGCACGGCTCGAGTACTCGACGCAGTTCGGCGAACCCCTTCTGTCCATGCAGTAGTTTCGGTTACGACCGACAAATGTTACGAGAATCAGGAATGGGTATGGCCTTATCGTGAAACCGACCCTCTCGGCGGTTATGATCCATACTCAAGTTCGAAGGCTTGCGCGGAGATTGTCACAGCTGCTTTCCGCCGGTCTTACTTCCCACTCGACAGGATCGCCGAACATGGCGTTGCCGTTGCGACTGCCCGCGCGGGTAATGTCATTGGTGGAGGGGACTGGTCGGTCGACCGCCTTATTCCGGATTTGGTTCGCGGCTTTCTCTCGGGTAAGCCTGTCCGTATTCGCCGTCCGCATGCCATTCGTCCCTGGCAGCACGTTCTCGAACCTATATATGGATACATTCTTCTCGCGGAGAACCTCCTTGCCGGTGCGCCGGAGTCAGCTCGCTTCGCCACCGCGTATAACTTCGGCCCTGGCGAGGACGACGCACAGCCTGTCTCCTGGATTGCTGAACGCATGACCAGCTTCTGGGGGGACGGAGCATCCTGGGTGCTGGATGAAGATCACGGCCCATACGAGGCCGGGTACCTCAGACTCGATGCCAGCCGCGCTCGCCGAGACCTCGCCTGGACCCCGCGCCTTCGGCTTGAGACGGCGCTGGAGTGGCTTGTCCATTGGTATCGGACCTGGCAGTCCTCACCCAACTCTGTCCGCGACCTTACCCTCTCCCAGATCGAGCGATACCAAGCCGTAACCCAGTCCGGCAATACCGTGCAGAGAGCGCGAACCGAGTCGACCTGAATCAACTTCCGCAGTCCTCGAATCTTCTACGATTTTCTAGACCTCACCTATGGTACAGAAGCCTTTACTCATTGCGGATCTCAACCACATCCTGAGCGAGACGAGACCGCTCTGGGACGAGTTGCGGAATCAAAGTATTTTTATCACCGGTGGGACGGGCTTTTTCGGCTGCTGGCTGCTCGAAAGCTTCTCGCACATCAACAGCCAACTCAGCCTGAACGCCCGCGCCACGGTCCTCACTCGCGATCCAGCCGCTTTCGCCTTGAAGTGCCCTCACCTTGTTGCCGACCCGGCCCTAACATTGCTCGCCGGAGACGTTCGTAACTTCGATTTTCCCGATGGCGAATTTTCATATGTCATTCACGCCGCCACCGAAACCAGCGGCAAGCAAGCCGCCGAGCACCCCCTCGACATGCTCACGACCATCGTCGACGGCACCGCGCGAATACTTGACTTCGCCAAGTTCAACGCCGTCCGCAAACTCCTTCTAACCAGTTCCGGAGCAGTCTACGGCAAACAACCCTCCAATCTCACGCATATCCCCGAGGATTATCTCGGCGGCCCTGACCCGCTCGATCCTGCCAGCGTCTACGGCGAAGGCAAGCGCGTATCCGAACAGATGTGTGTCCTTCAGTCTGCGCATAGCTCGATCGAGATCAAGATCGCCCGCTGCTTTGCCTTTGTCGGCCCTCATCTTCCCCTGAACGTACATTTCGCGATCGGCAACTTCATCGGAGATGTTCTCGCAGGAAGGCCAATCAAGATCAATGGAGACGGCACCGCGCGGCGTGCTTACCTCTACGCCTCCGACCTTGCCATTTGGTTGTGGACGCTGCTCTTTCAAGCTCCAAGTCTGGTCCCTATCAATGTCGGCTCGGCTCATGACCTAAGCATCTTGGAACTGGCGCAGGTGGTCGTCCAGAGTCTCGATGCGCCTACCGAAATTCTTGTTGCGAAAAGCCCTACTCCCGGAGCCGCAGTAGCGCGGTATGTTCCGTCTGTGGATCGAGCAGGGGCGATCCTGGGTCTCAAGCAAACTGTCACTCTGCAGGAAGCTATTCGCCGCACGGCGGAGTGGCATGTTGCCGCAACGGAACATAAAGTTTAACGAGTAGGGTAAAGTCGAAATCCCTTTCGATCGCGTGCGCGAACTCTTAGCGACTTTCCCGCAATACGAGCCAAGTGTTCTACATGTTGATAGTTATTATCTTGGTCCGTGTAGGGTGGCAGGATGGGCCTCCGCGATTGATCGGACCCGGTTGCAGGAGGGTGGGATTTCACGCTTTGGAGAGCTGCAAAGCACCTTTGTCCAGTCTGCGCCGGCATGTGTATGGCGAGATTTTGGCCAAAAATCACCTCCCGGTAGGTTTTTATTGACAATGAAGTCTCGTTACCAGTAGAAATACCTACCGTATAACATCGCTGGGGCTTTACGTTCTGAGTGGAGACGATCTTTTCAGACGCGGTACCGGCTGGAACCTACGTTCCCGCAGCCTTGAATGCTCGCAGCACGATTCATTTGGTGACGTTGCAGATTGGTTTTCGAGAAGGATTGACAATTCATATCCGAGATAAATGCGTGTTTTGAATGTATACGTATTCACAAGGCGCCCAAACGTTTATGAGCCGCTTTGCTAAGGGAAAGCAGCAGGCAAATATGTGTGAACCAGGAGTTGTGAACATGAAATCTCTTTTGAGGCTAGTCGCAGTCGTAACCATGCTCGGTTGCTTCGCCCTTCAGGGCCGGGCACAAACCTCCAGCGGTACTATCAGCGGCCATGTCGTTGACCAAAGCGGAGGGACCGTGACCAATGCGGACGTGAAGCTGATCAACCAGCAGACTAACGTCTTCGTGACCACGCGGGTCCGGCCGAACGGGGACTTCATCTTCGCCGACGTGCAGCCTGGAACATTTACTGTGGTCGTTCAGGCTCGGGGCTATAAAGAGTTGCGACAGGTGGATCTACGGCTGAGCGCATCGCAGAGCCTTTCTACCGGGACACTTACGTTGCAGATCGGAGAGGTATCTCAATCCATTACCGTGTCCGCGGCCATCACGCCACTCCAGACCACCAGTTCCGAACGCTCCGGTGTGTTGGATACAGAGCAGTTGGAAAACCTGCTGGCGATTGGGCGCGATTCGATGGCTCTGACTCGTGTGTTGCCGGGCGTGGTAGAACCGGCTCCGCCAAGGCTAGGTGCAAGCAGCCTGGGCACTTCTGGAACGCCGACAGTCAATGGTGTCAACAGCGAATACAATTTGGCCACGATCGACGGCGTCACCGGTAATACGCGCGGCCTTAACACGCTGGATACACCGCTGAATCTTGACGCCGTTCAACAAGTCACCCTGATGGGTTCGAACTATCAGGCGCAATATGGAAAGACTGCCGGCGGAAACTTCAATTTCATCACGAAGAGCGGCACGAACCAGTTCCATGGCGGAATCTACTACTACTTCCGCAATGAAGATCTGAACGCCAACAGCTATTTTCAATAAATTCGGCAACAACCAGCCTCGTCCCCGCTACCGCTACAACACCATTGGCGGCACGATTGGCGGTCCAATCTACTGGCCAGGCCACTTCAATAGCAACAGAGATAAGCTGTTTTTCTTCGTCTCTGTCGAAGACTCGCCCATCACCTCGCCCGACGGAGTCAAGAACTACATGGTTCCGACACAGGCGCAGATCAATGGCGATTTCTCGCAAACTTATAACCAGGGAACTGCAACGCAATCCCCATCGACCCTGATCCATATCAGGATGCCGGGCGCTTCCGCCAGCAGTTGCCCGACGAACTCAGCCACGGCAGGCACTGGCTGCGTGCCAGGTAACAAGATTCCTGCAGGTCAAATCAATACGCAAATGCAGGCCCTGTTGCAGATCATGTATGACAACACGCTTGCAGCGAACCCACAGTATGCCTTTACCAACCTTGCGGTCAGCAATAACAATTACAACTATCAGACCAACTATTCAGCCGATAAGCCGGTGAATCAAGAAGTTTTCCGCGTTGACTATGCTCCGACAGAAAAGCTGCATATGTTTGGGCGCGGGCAGTTGGAGACGGTCAATGACAACGACTACAGCTCCCCAGCCAACACGATGACGTGGCTGATGCCCGTGAACTACAAAACCACCAATCCCAATGCTGTCTTCAACGTCACTTATACGTTCAGTCCGACAATTGTAAATGAGCTAAATCTCGGAACAGCGGGATGGAGCGAACACCAGCTCTATGCCGCGTCGGATCTGGCCAAGGTGACTCTGGGTGCCGGCGGATTCAATCTCCCTTCGCTGTACCCGGGCGTCAATCCGCTCAACCTGTTTCCGGCTACCAGCTTTGGCGGAACAAATGCCGCAAACTATGGCTGGGACTCCCGCTTTCCGATGGCAGATCAGGTCCGATCGTGGACCATCACAGATAATGTGACAAAGATTCTGGGCGCCCATAGTTGAAGTTTGGCGTCGATTGGGAGCAGGACACTTACCTGCAGGTGAATCACAACCGAGTTGGAACCTTCAACACCAGCGTAAACACCAGCAATCCCAACGAGAGTAACTACGGCTACGCCAATGCCATCTTTGGGCAACCTCAATCAGTACTCCCAGACCACGCAATTGGTTAATTACGATCCCACCACGAACTCGTTTGAGTTTTATTACCAGGACACCTGGAAGGCCACGCCGAAATTGGTCCTGGATCTTGGTATACGCAACTCGTGGGCCATGGCGCAAGGGCTCAAGGCTGGCAACAACTTTGTCCCAAGCCTATTCAATGCAGCTCAGGCTCCGGCTCTTTATCAGTACAGCGCGAATGGGTCGAGCGCCGTCGATCCGACAACCGGTATCGGTGGCTATCCCAAGGCCTATGCGGGCCTCTTTGTGCCTAATACGGGGAACCTGAACAACGGCATTCTGTATGTGAATACACCGGGTTATCCGCAAGGTACGACTTATGGCAATGGATTGCTTTGGGCGCCGCGCGTCGGCTTTGCCTATTCCGTAACACCCAGACCGTCATTCGCGGCGGCTTTGGTATGTATTACAACGTTCGCGCTCGTTCGGGACAGGAAGGTGACTTGACAAACAATGCCCCCACGACGAACGCTCCGACGCAGTACTATTCCAACGTGAACTCCGGCAGTCCCGGCTACTATGCCGCTGCGGGCCAGAGCAACCTGAATGGGCCCTTTAGCATCGGCCATGCTCTTCCCTTACATTCGCCGCAGCTATACACAGAAGAAGCAAGTATTGGGGTCCAGCACCAGTTGCCTGCCGGCATCGTGCTCGACGTGGCCTACGTCGGCACTTTCACCAAGCATGCGTGCGCTTACTACCCAGTCAACGAAGTTCCATATAACGCGGAATTCCTCCCTGCGCACCAGATCAACCCTGCTGTTATCGGCAGCGGGACTCTTCCCGACAACTTCTTCCGTCCTTATCCAGGGTTCGGTTCGATTAACAGTGCAGATATTCAACCTTACCGCCAACTACAACGCGTTGCAGGCTCGCGTCACTCGCCGCTTCTCTAAAGGACTTGAGTTTGGGGTAGCTTATACCTATAGCAAGGCGATGGACTATGGCTCGTGTTCAGGTTCAACCTGCTCGGAGTCTTACAACTTTACCGCCGCCCTGTACCAGAACCTGCGCGCCTGGAACTATGGACCAGCGGGCTACGACATCAAGCACAACCTTGTCGTGAACTATCTGTGGAGTTTGCCCAGGGCAAGCCGAGTCTGGAACAATGTCGTTACCCGCGGCGGCACTGGATAACTGGCAGATATCAGGTATCGCTTCGTATATCAGTGGCGCGCCGAATGCGATGTTCCTCAGTCTAAGCAACAGCGCGAATGTTACCGGCGGAGGTGATGGCGCCCGTGTCGTTCTAACGTGCGATCCATCGCACAATGCGCCACACACCTTCACGCACTGGTTCAATCCTTCCTGCGTAGAAGCGCCGATCGCAGGCTCCGTTCCCACCGCTGCCAATCCGCAGGGGCTATCTTACTCGACTGGAAGTGGAGTATTCGCACCGAAGGTCAATTTCTTTCTGCCCGGCGACACAAACTTCGATACAGCGCTGTTCAAGAACGTCCCTCTGAAAGAGAACTTCAGGCTGCAGTTACGCGTAGAAACATACAACACCTTCAATCATTCTGAATTCAACGGTGTGAACAATACGGCTACTTTCGCAAACGCAAATTCGCAAGGAACTACAAATCTGCAAACGCAAGCTATCTTCGGGCAGTTTAGTAGCACTCTCAACCCTCGCCTTATGCAGTTGGCTTTGCGTCTTGATTTCTAAGAAGAAAAGTCAGTCGTAAAGTTCCACACCGCGCATAGGTAGAAAAATATATGCGCGGTATGCGCTACTTCGATGCATTAACCCGGACTAACTACTACGTCATATACTTGCCGAACCGGCTGGCTACACTTTCAGGATTCTTTTACGGGAGTTTCAATGACGCGCTTGATGCGTTTTATATTGGCAGTTATTTGGCTCTTCTCCGCCTTTCCGGCAATAGCACAGAAGGATGGTCTCGCAGCACGTCCTCCGATGGGCTGGAATAGCTGGAACCACTTTCACCGGCAAGGTAGACGATGCTATTATCCGCGCCCAGGCTGAGGCAATGGTCTCAAGCGGCATGCGCGACGCCGGCTATACTCTACATCAATATTGACGACACCTGGGAGGGCGAGCGCGACGCTGAGGGCAACATCCAGGCGAACAGCAAGTTTCCCGATATGAAGGCGCTCGCGGACTTCGTGCACAGCAAAGGATTGAAGCTGGGGATCTATTCTTCTCCCGGAGCGAAGACCTGTGCCAAGTTCGAGGGGAGCCTAGGGCATGAACTTCAGGACGCGCAGACCTATGCCGCCTGGGGCATCGACTATTTGAAATACGATCTCTGCGGCCTGCGGGAAGAGATGAAGGCGGCTCCTACCCCTGAGGCAGCGCGCAAGATCATGGTTGACGCCTACATAAGATGCGTGACGCGTTGCGCAGCACCGGCCGGCCGATCGTGTATAGCCTCTGCCAGTATGGAGAGGACGCCGTGTGGGAATGGGGCGCGGACGTTGGAGGAAACCTCTGGCGCACTACTGGAGACATCTCCGACAAATACGCGAGGATGGCTGAGATCGGCTTTGGCCAGGCTGGACTTGGACGCTTTGCTGGACCCGGACACTGGAACGATCCGGACATGCTGGAAGTCGGCAACGGCGGCATGACAACGGATGAGTACCGCACCCATATGAGCCTGTGGGCAATTCTGGCTGCCCCGTTGTTGGCTGGAAACGATCTGTCAACGATGACGCCTGAGACTGTAGCGCTTCTGACGAACCATGATGTAATCGCCGTCGACCAAGACGCAGCAGGCAAGCAAGGTGACCGCGTGAGTGCTGAGGGGCCGATAGAAGTATGGGCGAGAGTTTTGGCGGACGGATCGAAGGCGGTGGGCATCTTCAATCGACACCAAAAAGAGTTGGTAGCTCGAGTCGATTTTTCTACCATGGGATTCAAAGGTTCGGTTAAGGCACGTGACCTCTGGCAGGGGAAAGATTTGGGAAAGCTCAACAGTCCGTATGTCGTTAAAGTTCCCGCGCATGGCGTGGTTTTTCTGAAAGTGGCGCAGTAGACGGACAACTGGAGACAGTCGATGGATGCGTTTCGAAGAGATTTTCTGAAGCTTGCCAGTACAGGAGTGGCGGGCACGATGGCTGCTGCAGTCAGCAGTCCGGGAGCACACGCGGAGGTTGCAGCGATGCCGGCAGCCGGTACAGCTAGTGTCTATGACGTGCGGCAGTACGGAGCCACTGGCAATGGCAAGACGATCGACTCGCCATCCATCAACAAAGCGATTGAAGAGGCGGCCGCGGCGGGCGGTGGCACTGTGCGCTTCCCAGCGGGTCTGTATCTGAGTTACTCCCTTCGCCTGAAGAGCAATATCGCGCTCTATCTAGATCAGGGAGCGACGATTCTTGCCGCGAATACATCCCTGGAGGGCACGAACGACGGGTACGATCCTGCGGGGCCGGCCCAACCGTGGGAGAAATACCAGGACTATGGCCACAATCATTGGCACAATAGCCTGATTTGGGGTGAAGATATTCATGATTTCGCGATTCTCGGCCCAGGTCTGATTTGGGGCAAAGGGCTGAGTCGCGGTACCTCGGATAAGACTGTCCCTCGAGCGGAGACAGCAGGTGCAGGCAATAAATCGATCGCCCTAAAGAACTGCCGTAACGTAATTCTGCGCGACTTCTCGATTCTTCAGGGCGGACACTTCGGAATTCTTGCCACTGGCGTGGATAACCTGACAATCGACAACTTGAAGATCGACACGAACCGCGATGGGATGGACATCGACTGCTGTCACAACGTCCGCGTCTCGAACTGCAGTGTCAATTCGCCATGGGATGATGGGATCTGCCCGAAGAGTTCTTTTGCGCTTGGATACGCTCGCGCAACAGAGAACGTCACCATCACCAACTGCTACGTGACCGGAGGGTATCAGTTAGGAACGATGCTTGATGGCACGTACAAGAAGCATCCGCCTGAGTTCAAAGTGGTGCCCACCGGACGCATCAAGTGTGGAACTGAATCGAATGGGGGCTTTAAGAGCATCACGATCTCCAACTGTGTTTTTGACAATTGTCGCGGGTTTGCTCTGGAGACGGTCGATGGCGCGATATTAGAGGACGTGACCTTTGTTGGTATCACGATGCGTGAAATCCGCAATTCGCCCATCTTCCTGCGCCTGGGTACACGTATGCGTGGACCCGAGGGAGTGCCCGTAGGCACGCTGCGTCGCGTCACGATGAGCAATATCATCAGTCATGGAGCTATGGCAGAGCTGCCATCCATTATCAGCGGCGTCTCCGGACACTCTATCGAGGACATCAAAATTAGCGATGTGTACTTTCACCAACTGGGTGGAGGCACGAAGGAAATGGCTGATCTGCAGCCTGTGGAGAAAGACAACGACTATCCCGAGCCGCGAAACTTCGGTACGCTACCGGCCTATGGATTCTATGTTCGACACGTCAAGAACATCGACTTCACAAATGTTGAGATCGTCTGCGAAAAACCCGACGCACGCCCTGCTTTCTGGTTGCAAGATGTGGATGGGGCAGACTTCTTCCGAATCAAAACGCAAATGGCCGAGCGTTCGATATTCAAGCTGCAGGACGTCAAAGATTTTCGCGTCTTCGGCAGCCGCCGCATCAAGGACTTGACTGAAGAGAAGATCGACACACTGGAGTTTTGAGCTTCTATGTTCAAAGGGCGAAGAGCGGGAAACAGATGGGCTGTGTGGGTGTTCTTTCTTCTGCTGGCTGCGCTTGTACGGACGCCAGCGGCCCAGACTGCTTCGATCAGCAAGATGCCAACAGCCCCGCCCCGTGTCTTCCTACTGGACGGAGCGATGCTGGTTCGAATTAAGAATGCCGAAGCGGGTAACCCGCAGAGGCAACAGGTCTTGCAAGCCGCGACCTCCGCTGCCGAGAAGGCAATGCACGAGGGTCCATTTTCCGTGATGCAGAAAACAGTGATACCCCCAAGCGGTGACAAGCATGACTACATGAGTCAGGCACCGTACTTCTGGGCGGATCCGACTAAACCGAATGGTCTGCCATACATTCGGCACGATGGGGAGCGGAACCCTGAACTGAAGAAGATTTCAGATCACGACAACCTGGGAAGACTGGGCGATGATTCCCGCGATCTGGCGCTGGCCTTCTATCTGACAGGCAATCCGGCCTATGGCGCGCGTGCCGCGCTGCTGATTCGGACCTGGTTTCTGGATCCCGCGATGCGCATGAATCCGAACCTGGAGTTCGGCCAGGGCATTCCGGGCATCAATACAGGTCGCGGGATTGGAGTGATCGAGACTCGCTCGCTGATGTTTGTCACGGACGCCGCAGGGTTACTTGCTGGATCGAAGGATTGGAGCGCCACCGATCAAGCCGGCCTGTCGGCCTGGTTGCAGCAGTTTCTAACTTGGATGCGCACAAGCCAAAAAGGCAAAGATGAGGACGCAGCCAAGAACAATCACGGCACGTGGTATGACCTGCAAGTGGTCGACTACGCTCTATTCCTCGGCGATCGACAACTGGCGATCGATACGCTCGAGCGCGTCAAGAGCAGACGCATCGCCGTGCAGATTGAACCGGATGGACGCCAACCGTTGGAGCTGGCAAGGACAAATGCGTTCAGTTACAGCATCGGCAACCTGGACGGACTGATGCAGCTGGCATGGCTGGGCAAGCAGGTCGGTGTTGATCTTTGGAGCTTCCACACGGAAGATAACCGATCCATTCGTGCGGCTCTCAATTTCTTAGTGCCCTACGCCACTGGGGCAAACCAGTGGGACTATCAGCAGATCGGTGGCTTCCATGGCGCCGCGCTGCTGCACGTGCTGGAACGTGCAGAGACACAATATCAGGACCCTCGCGACGCAGCCGCGATCGAGCAGTTAGGTAAAGGTAAAGACGATCTGGAGACCGTGCTTCTTCGGTATTCCTGATTAGTAGCCTTTTTTGCGAAGCTGTTCATTCATGATGAGGAAGGCGCCGAGGCCGTGGAAGTCGTCCGTGCTTCGTGGTCGTGCGAGATAAAAGTCCAGGTCTCCGACATTCGTTCCCTCGCAGATATCGGCGATATGGGCGAAGCCGTCTCCGTCACGGGACAGCTTAGTTAGAACTCCGCTGTAGCCCTTCTTCGATACCTTGGCGTAGCGCTTCTCGATGTAGCCCCGCTCTATGGCACGGGATAGAGTGTAGGTATACATGCACGAGCTGGAGGTCTCGAACCAGTTTGCAGGGAGATTTCCTTTGTCGACTACCTGATACCACAGACCCGTCGCACGGTCCTGATACTTCTCGTAGGCAGCCGCAAGCTGGCGAACCTGGGTTATCAGTGCAGCCCGATTCGGATGATCGCGGGGCAGAAGCTCAAGGACTTCGACGAGGGCCATACCGAACCACCCGATGGCGCGACACCAGAAGATCGCGGAGTGGTGCGTGACCGGATCGGCCCACGGTTGCTTGCCCGACTCGTCGTAGGCGTGAAACATCAGGCCAGTCGCAGGGTCGTTGAGGTGGCGGGCGTAAATGAGCAACTGATCGGCTGCTTCATCGCAGGTGTATTTCTTCTCGTCGAAGGCCGCACCGTAGCGGACGAGAAACGGCATTGACATGAACATCCCGTCGAGCCAAAGTTGATGCTGACGCGAGGTCGCGTGCCAGAGACCACCATCCTCTGTCCGGGGATAGGTGTCCAGCCGCTTGCGAATACTTTCAGCCGCGGTCTTGTATCTCTGCTGCCCAGTCTCCTTGAAGAGGATCAGGAGTAGGTTGCCCGGAAGCATATAGTCCAGCGCGTCAATTTTCTTGTCGATGACCCCCTCGGCGTTGACGTGGCTATCGACCCATCCCTGAATGTAATCAAGATACTGCTTGTCTCGCGTCCGCAGATAAAAAAGATACTGGCCGTACAGGTACAGCGACACAGCATAACCCCAATTGCCCAGATCCTTAGGAGTTGGTTTGCCGCGCATTGTCGTCTTAATCACGCCCTGAGACCAGTCAAAGGGCTCTTTTCTATTAGCGTCCATCGCTGGGCCTGCATCTACAAACAGTCCGGTGGCCCAAGCCGTCCGTGCTGATACCGAAAACGAGATACCCATCATGAGTAAATCGCGTCTGTTGATCTCTGCCACGTATTCCTTTCTCGATATCCTTTTTGCTGTTGTGTGCGGCTATTGTCGCAGTTTGACGGCCGAGCTGTTCGCTCCATCTTTGAAGGACAGGGCAGTAGCTGCGCTCGAAATATCGCCGCCATCGATGATGACTCGATCGTTGCCCGTTCCTTCGAGTTGAAGGAAAGTTGATGCCTGAGCGAGGATCCGTGGCGCAGTGAGCAGAACCTGCTTGCTGCCCGTGAAACGCAGTGTTGATTCTGCTGCGGGATTTCCCTCGACGCTGAGGTTCTGGATGGTGGCATCAGTGACCTGATCGAAGATGACCGCAGGGCGCAGGTCCGGAGTGCTGACCTGAAACCGGATGTTCTGCATCGTTAATCCACGAACCCCACGCGCATAGAGACCATAGGCCGGCATTGGTCCCATCGCGAAATACTCCCCTGCGATTTCAGGGAGGTCGCGGCGCGCGCCATCTTCTGCTGTGCCGCCACCGCCGAAGGTCAGATGGATGTTGTCCAGAGATACGTTCTCCATTGTGGCTCCGCCCACGCAGCTCAGAGTGATGCAGGAGTGTTTCTCTCCAGGGTTGGCCGTGCTGGTAACCTTCGCCTCCGGGAGCTGGGGTGGATCCGTAGTCACGCTGCCGTGGATATTACTGAACGAAAGGTTGCGCAGGACCGCGGGAGTCGTCGTACCCGGAGGTGCGCCGGTGCTCATATCATCCTTAACTGCGTTGGGAGGGGCGGCCTGGTTTGGAGGACGTCGCGGCCCCACCGCAACATGAATCGGGCCAGTTACATCATCGAGCACCAGATTCGAGAACGAGATGTTCTCATAGCGCGAGCCTTGATTGCCTTGAAACTTAATCGGACATCCGTAGACCTGGTACAGCACGCAATTAGAAATAGTTATGTTCTGCGCAAAGCCGCCACCGAACCGGAAGACCGACCACCGTGTGCTGAAGACGCAGTTGGTGATGGTCACGAACTGGCAGCTGCCGAACAAGGCACACGCATCATCCTGCGAGAGCACGATGCAGTTACTTACAGTCAGATATTGGGTGCTGATGAAGTGGAAGCCATCATTATTCCCATTCACTCGATTGTGGATGTAGATGCTGTCCATGTGCACCCGCTTGCTCTGAATGACGCGGAGGCTGTGATAGGCGCAATCAATCAGATCGATATTACGGACGATGAGACCCTCGCAGCGGTAAGCGAGAAGATGATACGGACGGCGGCTTCCACCCAGGCCACTGGGAGGTGGAGTACCACGGACGGGCGAGTGAAACTGAAAACCCTGACCGTCAATCGTGCCCGGCCCCTCGAGCGTGACATTTTTCGCGTTGACGGCGAAGAGCAGCGCCCAGTTTCCGTCGACCAACGTAGTGTCACCACTCAAGGGAATGGCGTCGACAGCGTGATATTGTTTTCCGTCCGCGCTTCCGAGCAATTTTCCGCCCGCAGCAATATGCAGGGTCACGTTGCTCTTGAGTTCGACGGTGCCGATCAGAAATGTGCCTGCCGGAACCAGAACCGTGCCTCCACCATCACGTGTGCAGGTGTCGATCGCCGTCTGTAGCGCGGCAGTGTCGAGTGCGACGCCGTCACCCTTGGCCCCAAAGTCGCGAACGTTGTAGATGTGAGCCCCCAGGTCGCTTTCAAGAGCGGCATGTGCGGTGGGTTTGGCCGCAAGAGCGGGTTCTCTCAACAAACTCAGTGCGGTAACAGTGGCGAATGCGCTTGCAGGTGCCTTGCCGAGCCATTGACGCCGAGTTAGCAGAGGGTGGTTCACTTCAGACACAGGTTGATTTCTATTCACAGGGAAGCCTCATTGGATGAGTCAACTGGCAAGGCACACGCCCAAAGGGAGAGGTGGGGGTGGCCATCGCATAAACTGTATTGGAATGGCTCATTTAGGGGGAATGTAAACACGCAGAACACGATAAATGTATCCGTATACAATAGTCAACGAAATTACTATCCTCTGACATTGAATACGGTAGAGTGACAAACATGGACATGCGTGACATTGCGAAGATCGCCGGCGTATCGAGCGCCACTGTCTCACGTGTCATCAATGGATCGAATCTTGTGCGGCCTGCAACAGCGGAGCACGTTCGCAAGGTCCTCGAAGAGACGAAGTTCGTTCCCAACGGAAGCGCCACAACGCTGAAATATGGGAAAAGCAGCACCTATGGCCTGATTATTCCCGATATTACAAACCCATTTTTCCCGGAATTTATCCGCAGCTTCGAGGGCATCCTGGTTGAAAAGAAACAGGACATGCTGATGGCGACCACTGACTTTCACGTTTCAAGGATGCAACAGACGATTCGCAGAATGCTGGTCCGCCAGGTCGATGGGGTGGCGCTGCTTGCTGCGGAGATCGAAACGGAGCCGATCGAAGCGTTGTTGCACAATCGCGTACCCCTTGTCACGATGGATCGTCGGCTGGTCTCTCGCGGTCTGAGCGACGTATCCATTGACTTCGCTAGTGGCATGCACGAGGCAGTGAAACATCTCAAGCAGCTCCGGCATCGCAGGATCGCGTACATTGGCGGGTCTTCCGGGCTTACGATTTCAGATCACCGCGTCGAGGCGTTCCGGCTAGCCATGACCGAATTCGGTCTAAAAGTGAATCCCGCCTATATCCGCATCGGCGACTACCGGATTACCGGTGGAGAGTCAGGCATGGCCGAGCTGCTGGCACTCAAGGACCCCCCAACCGCTGTCATGGCGGCCAATGATCTTACGGCCATCGGGGCTTTGCGGCTGATGCACAAATATGGAGTTGGCGTTCCCCATGATATTTCGGTAGTGGGTTTTGACGATATCGCGTTGAGCGACATTGTTTATCCGCCGCTCACAACCATCCGTCTTCCACGACATGAACTTGCCGAGGTCTTTTTCAAGGCGTTGGATGCCTTCCGTAAAGATCCGCACGCAGCCGGAAGCCAATACGTCGTAAAAACATCGCTTGTTGTCAGGGAGTCGACCGGACCATCGCGCCCCGGCAAGAAGTAGCGGAAGACAGGGATCATCGAAATACTAGATTCAAAACAATACATGCCGCGACAATGCAACCCGCAAGTATCAATATTCCAGGGGTTATAATCTCCGACTCTTTTTCGCACGTGAAGTAGGTCACGCCTGCCAGATCTTCGAGGCTTTTGCGAAGCGTAAACGCGCTGACTAGCGCAACCGTCAAGAGAGATATTCCGAAACCGCATGCAGCCCCATAAAAACTGGCCAGCAGGTCGCTCCCGTAGCCAATTACATGGCTGCGAACCGCAATATTATGGGTTGTAGCCGCGACAACCCCGGCAAGTAGACCCCAAAATCCGGCGGCTGGTGTCGCCCAAGTCGTAAACATGCCTAAGAGAAACGTCGCGAAGAGCGGTGCATTGAAAAGAGAAAATAGGAGCGTCAGGTAGTCCATCAGGCTGTTGTAGTGAAGCGCGATGGATGCAGTTGCGACAGCAAATATGGTCGCGACGACTGTAGATATCCGCCCCATCAAGAGATAATGCTGATCGCTGGCATTGCGATTAATGTGGGAGCGATAGAGATCATGCGTCCAAAGCGCAGAGAGCGCGCTGATGTTCCCGGCCAGGCCTGACATCAGGCTGGCGAGAATGGCAGAGATGCCTAGTCCCAACAGCGCCTGACCGTAATAGTGCTGCATGAGGAAGGGAAGCGCTTGATCGTAGTGGGTGACGCCGTTTTTGCGAAAAAAGACAGCCGCCGCAGCGCCAGGAATGACTAGCAGAGCTGGAAAAAATAGCTTGAAGACCCCAGCGATCAGCGGCGTCTGTATGGACTCACGCATATTCCGTGCCGCGAGCGCTCGCTGGATCAGTAGAAAGTCGGTGCACCAATAACCGAAGCTCAGCACAAATCCCAGGCCAAGGACCACCCCGGTGACGTCCAGAGTGGCGGTCTGTGGCTGCATCAAAGGCAGCGAACTCCAGATGTGAGTCATCCCGTAGGGAAGGTCCCCCCGGAGCTCATTAATTCCATGAAAGTCGCGAAGGACCTTGATCATCAGGGGTATCAACCCAAGGATCGTCAACGTGAATTGAAAAACTTCGTTATAGATGGTGGCCCTCAGCCCACCGGACACGACGTAGCACAAAACAAAGCCCGATGTAAGCAGCACGAGCTGGAAGAAGCTCCAGCCGAAAAATAAGTGCAGCACTGACGAGATGGCGTAGAGTCCGATGCCCGCGATCAACGCCATCATCACAGCAAGGCACGACGCGCTAAGAATGTGCGTAGCGTTGTTGTATCGGATCCGGAGGAAGTCCGGCACCGTCAATGCACGGCTATGACGGTAGATTGGCAGCATGAACAACGCGAGAAAAACCATGGCAGGTATCGCGCCAATCCAATAAAAATGCAGAGCCGACAAGCCATATTTGGCGCTCGCAGCCACCATCCCGACAATTTCCAACGCGCCACAATTTGCCGCTAGAAAGGCGATCGAGGTGATCGAGAGCGGCAGTGTATTGCGGGCGTGCAGAAACGCAGATGACGTTGTCGCCCTTCTTCGTACGAAGTACCCCATCGCAAGAATTGCAACGAGATATGGGCCGAGGATGAGGAATGCAACTGATCGCCCTGTCATGATCGTTTTTACGTCGGTCCCATACGAAGTCCACGATACAACGTCGAGGCATCTGCAGGGCGCGACGTTCATTCGTAGAGGCCTGCGAATCTCTCGCTGATGCCCGACGGGCAGCGACGCCTCTTTTAGAAATATCGCCGCTCCTCAGGGAGCTATGCCGCAAGCGAAAAATCCAGCCAGTTATCCAACTGAATACGTATACTTAAGAGGTTTCAGAATTGCGTTCTAGAAGGATTTTAGCCAGCTCCGTCACTACCAGAAGCGAATACAGGACACAGGAAAGAGGGACCGTTTTTGGAATGGCGCGACGGAGAAGGCGGTGAAGATGCGCAATGCCTTATATAGGGACGACACCATGCAAAACGAAATAATTCATCTCAACCGAAGGGCCTTCGTCAGGCTGGCCGTTATTACAGCTGCGGGCTGCTCTTTTGTGGGTGTTGACAACGCGGTAGGAGAATCTGGAACGGTCCCTCTTTTTGATGGCAAGACGCTGGATGGATGGCTTCAGATCGAGAATAGTGCCACGTCACTCTCCACAGGCCAGATTACCGATCAGTCCGCATTTGTGAGTAAGCTCGCGAGTGGCTCGGACGCGGTGTCCGCATTTCTGCGCGGGCAACTGGAAGACACGGTGAAAACAAGTATCGCCACGCCTGTAGCGTCAAATACCGATTCCAAAGTTATGATGTCCGCGCTGGTGAAGGATCTGAATCAAGTCATCTCCGGGCCGTCGATCTATGAGAAAGCACGTTTCAGCAACATCACTTTGCGACCTGAAACCGAGGAATTGCTCAAGCAGAATCCGCATGGGCAGCAACTGGCACGCTTGAACAAGCTGCTGCTCGAAGATGGTTATCCAGGGGAACTGACGAAGACTGCTTCAACTGGTTGGATTGTGCAGGATGGAGCGATGGCCAGCACAGGCGCCGGTCGCGGGGTCATTTACACGACGATGGACTACAGCCGTTATCGACTAATGTTCACCATGAGGCACATCTCGGGCAAGCCGGACCATCAGGCATGCGTTCTTATCTTCTGTACTCGCCCGCAAGCCGACGAAAAGCCACTCGATGCTCTCGGTGGAATTCAGTTTCAAGTTCCCAACGGTGGACATTGGGACTATCGGCCAGGGAGGAACGACGCTGGCGGTCAGGAGTTCGCGACCGTGATGAAACCCCAATTCGACGTCCACACGTGGAGTCGGATCGAGATACTTGCTGACGCCACAAATGGGACGGCTCGCATGGCTGTTGCTCAACCCCCCGGAAGCAAAGCCGTCGAAGTGCTCAATTTCAAGGACGCCACAGCAGGGAAGGTTGGTCCGATCGCATGGCAGATGCACAACGCAGGTCTAGTGGATGAGTACAAGGACGTCACCATAGAGTTGAATCCGAAGGGTGATAACTTAATCACGGTGGGGTGACCTGCTAGGCAAGCCTGACAGCCGTAACTGTACGGCGAATTCCACTCTTTAACGAAGGAAAGCCATGATCGCGATGTCCCCGGAAGAGTTTGCAAAGGAAATAGGAGCGGGTCTGCTCTCATTTCCCGTCACTCATTTCACTGAAGCCTACGCCTTCGACGAAGGTCCATATCGTGAACATCTCGACTGGCTGCTGCAGTACAAACCTGCCGGTCTGTTTGCAGCCGGCGGAACGGGCGAGTTCTTTTCGCTCACGCTGCAGGAATTTTCGACGGTCGTCTCGGCCGCAGTTCATCAGACGAATCATCGCGTCCCCGTCGTAGCCGGTTGCGGATACGGTACCGCAATGGCGAAACAGTTCGCGCAGACCGCGGAGGCTACCGGGGCCGACGGGCTTCTGCTGTTGCCTCCTTATCTGCTCAACGCCGAGCCCGCAGGCATCGTGGCGCACGTCGAGGCCGTATGTGCTTCTACCAATCTTGGAGTCATCTTCTACAACCGCGACAACACCATCATTAATGAAGTAACGCTGGAACGTCTTTGCGCGCGCTGTCCAAACCTCGTCGGTTTCAAGGATGGATACGGCGACATCGAGCTGATGACCCGCATCTATGCGCGAATGGGTGATCGGCTCACGTATATCGGCGGACTACCCACGGCTGAAACCTTTGCGCTGCCCTATCTTGAGATGGGGGTCACCACCTACTCTTCGGCAATCTTCAATTTTCTTCCCCAGTTCGCCCAGAACTTCTACGCTGCGGTGCGCCGACGCGATCACAACGAAGTCTTCAAGCAACTGCGCGATTTCGTCCTACCCTACATCGACATTCGTAACCGGCGTAAGGGCTACGCAGTATCGATCGTCAAAGCCGGCATGCGCGCGATCGGCAGACCAGCAGGCCCAGTCCGTACGCCGCTCACTGATCTTGATCAAAGCGAGATGGATGCTTTGACCAAACTGATAGCGGATCGCAAATGAGTCGCCCGGACAATCGATGACTGTCGCCAAACAGACCCACATACGCTATCTCATCGTCACGATGCTGTTCATCGCCAGCTGTTTCAGCTACGGAGACAGAGTTGCGCTCTCCATCGCAGGTGCTGCGATGCAGAAAGAGCTTGCACTCGATCCAGTGAAACTCGGCTTTCTGCTCTCCGGGTTCAGTTGGGCCTACGTGGCCGGTCAGTTGCCCTCCGGAGGGCTGCTGGACCGGTTCGGTTCAAAGCGTGTCTACGGAATCAGCATCATCTCCTGGACGGTTTGCGCGTTCCTCATCGGATTCACCGGCTATCTCGCCACTGCGTGGATATTCAGCGCGATTTTTATTCTCCGGCTTCTCTCCGGTCTGGCGCAGTCGCCGGTCTTTCCTGGAAACGGACGTATTGTCGCCGCCTGGTTTCCTACAGCGGAGCGCGGCGGAGCCTCCGCCATCTTCAACGCTTCCCAGTATTTTGCTCTGGTCGTCTTTGCTCCGCTCTTTGGATGGCTCACCCATTCCTACGGGTGGCGAAGCTGCTTCTGGTTCATGGGCTTGTTCGGCTTCATTCTCGCCTTCGCGTGGGCAAAGACGGTCTATAACGTGAAAGATCATCCGCTAATCTCACAGTCGGAGATTGAGTTCATCGAGCGCGGCGGTGGGTTGGTCAACGTCGACCGCGTGGCGGGGGCGCAACCAAGCCGTAACCCACTCACCTGGGCTGGTATCAGCCAGTTGCTCCACCAGCGCATGTTGCTCGGTATCTATATAGGGCAGTTTTGCATCACCACCCTGACATATTTCTTCATCACGTGGTTCCCCATCTATTTGGTACAGGCCCGGCACATGTCCATTCTTCGCGGCGGATTCGCGGCGGCCCTCCCGGCACTGTGCGGTTCCATCGGAGGCGTACTAGGCGGCCTCTGTTCCGACGCGTTACTCCGCCAAGGCCGTTCACTCACCTTCGCGCGCAAAGCGCCCATCATTGCGGGAATGCTGCTCTCCGTCACGATGATCGCGTGCAACTACACGAACGTACAGGCCGTGGTGATGTTCCTAATGTCGCTGGCCTTCTTCGGCAAAGGGTTCGGAGCGCTGGGATGGACCGTAATCGCTGATACGTCCCCGAAGGAATTGATCGGTCTGAACGGTGGCCTGTTCAACCTCTTCGGCAACGCGGCCGGCATCACAACACCCGTCGTGATCGGATACCTCGTAAAGAGGACGGGCTCGTTCAACGACGCGCTGATCTTCGTTGGTATAACCGCGCTAATGGCGATCGTTAGCTATGTTGTAATTGTCGGCGAGATCAAGCGGATTGAACTTCATCCTTAGCCGCACGTGGCAGCAACGTAAAGCAGAATTTGTGGACCCAGAGAAAATTGTGAACCCGGTAGAGACAATCATCCCGCGCGAAACGCCCATAGTCACCAGCATGAAGGTGATTCCCGTCGCCGGACATGACAGCATGTTGCTCAACTTGAGCGGAGCCCACGCACCGTTCTTCACCCGCAACGTTGTACTACTCATGGACAATGCAGGCCATACCGGCGTGGGCGAGGTCCCCGGCGGCGAAAAGATCCGCCGCGTTCTCGAAGACTCAAAGCAGCTTGTCGTGGGGCAGGCACTCTCCGCATATAACGCTATTCTGAACGAAGTGCGGCGGCGTTTCGCAGATCGCGACAGCGAAGGCCGCGGCCAGCAGACCTTCGATCTGCGCACCACGGTGCATGCACTGACGGCGATCGAATCAGCGCTGCTCGATCTGTTCGGTCAGTTTCTTTCTTTGCCGGTTGCGGCCCTTCTGGGCGAAGGCCAACAGCGGTCAAGCGTCGAAGTCCTCGGCTACTTGTTCTTCGTGGGCGGTAGACGGAAAACAAATTTGCCTTACCGCAGTGAGCCTGATGCAGACGATCTGTGGTTGCGGCTGCGACATGAGGAAGCACTGACCACCGAAGCCATTCTGCGACTTGCAGAGGCTGCTCATGGGCGCTACGGATTCAACGACTACAAACTTAAGGGCGGTGTACTTACCGGCACTCAGGAGATGGAAACGGTTGCCGCACTCGCAGAGCGCTTCCCCGACGCGCGTATCACATTAGACCCAAACGGAGCGTGGTCGCTCGACGAAGCGATCCGCCTCTGCACGGGAAAGCACCACATACTTGCATACGCAGAAGACCCGTGCGGAGCCGAGCAAGGCTTCTCCGGCCGCGAGATCATGGCCGAGTTTCGCTACGCCACCGGCCTGCCCACCGCAACCAATATGATCGCAACCGATTGGCGCGAACTCAAGCACGCAATCCAACTCAACGCCATCGACATCCCCCTCGCCGACCCGCACTTCTGGACCATGCAAGGCTCCGTCCGTGTGGCACAGCTCTGCCGCGAGTGGGGCCTCACCTGGGGCTCGCACTCCAACAATCACTTCGACATCTCGCTCGCAATGTTCACGCACGTAGCCGCGGCTGCACCGGGCAAAATCACCGCAATCGACACCCATTGGATCTGGCAGGACGGTCAACGCCTCACCAAGGAGACCCTACAAATCATCAACGGCAGACTCACTGTTCCAGACCGCCCCGGCCTCGGCATCGAAATTGACACAGCGCAGATCGAGCGAGCCCATGCGCTCTACAATACGATGGAGCTGGGAACACGGGACGATGCGAAGGCAATGCAGTTCCTCGTTCCGGGCTGGAAATTCAACCCGAAACGCCCCTGCCTCGTCTCGTAAACTGTTCATGGCAGCAGCATGAGGATCGCATGTCCACCGTTAAAGAGTTACGCCCTCTCTACGTGCAGGTGCACCCGCACGATACTGTGGCCATCATCGTCAATGAGGGCGGCCTACCTGCGGGCACCCGCTTCGCGTCAGGCCTGACTCTCATCGAGAACATTCCCGAAGCCCACAAAGTTGCACTGGTCGACATTCCCGCCGGCGCCCCTATCCTCCGTTACGGCTCCGTCATAGGATTCGCGGAGCGCGCCATCCCGCAAGGCAGTTGGGTGCACGAGGAGCGCATGCGCCTTCCCATCGCCCCGCCGCTCGACAATCTCCCCCTTGCAACCATCGCCCCAACGCCTATGCCTCCGCTCGAAGGCCACACGTTCCAAGGCTTCCTCAACGACGACGGCTCAGTCGGCACAAAAAACATTCTCGGCATTACCACCACCGTCCAGTGCGTCGCCGCCTCAGTCGACTTCGCCGTCAAGCGCATCAAGGCCGAGCTCCTCCCCCGCTTTCCCAACGTAGACGACGTCATCGCCCTCACCCACACTTACGGCTGCGGCGTCGCCATCGACGCACCCGGCGCCGAAATCCCCATCCGCACCCTCCGCAATCTCAGCCTCAACCCCAATCTCGGCGGCGCGCCTATGGTCGTCAGCCTCGGCTGCGAGAAGCTCCAGCCCGTGCGCCTCCTGCCCTCCAGCACCTTGCCCATCCTCGCCTCCGCTCCCTACGTCGTTCGCATGCAGGACGAGCAGCACCACAGCTTCAGTGACATGGTCAACGCCATCATGTCGCTCGCCGAACAACGCCTCACCGAACTCAATCGTCGCACCCGCACCACCCGCCCCGCATCCGATCTCGTCGTCGGCCTCCAGTGCGGCGGCAGCGATGCCTTCTCCGGCGTCACCGCCAATCCCGCCGTCGGCTACGCGTCCGACCTGCTCGTCCGCGCTGGCGCCACAGTCATGTTCTCTGAGGTCACCGAGGTCCGCGACGCCATCCATCTCCTGACCGCGCGCGCCGCCGACGAGCAAGTCGCTCGCGATCTCATCCGCGAAATGGCCTGGTACGACGCCTATCTCGCTCGCGGCGGAGCCGACCGCAGCGCCAATCCCACCCCAGGCAACAAGAAGGGCGGCCTCACCAACATCGTCGAGAAGGCGCTAGGCTCAACCGCCAAAGCCGGCACTAGCGCCATTGCCGGCGTCTTTGGTCCGGGCGAGCGCGTCACAAAAAAAGGATTGATCTTCGCCGCCACGCCAGCCAGCGACTTCATCTGCGGAACCCTGCAACTGGCCGCGTCCATGAACATGCACGTCTTCACCACCGGACGCGGCACGCCCTACGGTCTCGCCATGGCTCCGGTCATCAAGGTAGCGTCGCGGACGGAGCTCGCCGACCGATGGTCCGATCTCATTGACATCGATGCAGGCACCATCGCCACCGGCGACGCCACCATCGAGCAGGTCGGCACCCAACTCTTCCAACTCATTCTCGACATAGCCAGTGGCCGAAAACAGACGTGCGCCGATCGCTGGGGACTGCACAACGACCTCGCGCTCTTCAATCCTGCGCCAGTTACCTAGCCCCTGTTCACACAGGGTAAGAGCGCGAAAAATGCGCCTTACTCATCCAGCTTGAACACCTTGATCTTCACCAGCTGCGCAATCGTCAGATTCTTGAAGCCACGAGCCCTCATCCGTTCGACAAACGGAGCATCAATCTTGAAGACGCTCATTTGGATCAACTCCTCTTGCGTCGGCGAATAACCCATCGCCCGCACCGCCTGCACCTTCTCCGGAGTAACCCCCACAGCCTTCATACTCGTCAGCTTGTTCGCGCGCAGCTCCGGATACCCCGCAGCAGCCATCCCTTTGACATAGGCTGGATCCACCTTTAGCGCTTTGAGCCCCATCAGGTTCTGTGACGTCATCTCCGTCACGCCAGCGTCCTTCATCTCCTTCACCCAGACCGTCGTCACATCCAGCATGGCGTAACCTTCCACCCGCTCGGGCGTCAGATCCGTGAACCCCATAGATTCCATGCGCTTCACAAATCCCTCATCCGGCGTAAACGTATAGGTCCCCCGCATTGCTGCCTCATGGACCGTCCCCACGCAACGCATCTCCCCAGAGTCAGCCTTCATGCGCGCGTCCACCGCCGCACCCTCGCGCTCCAGGTCTTGCGGAGTTACGCCGCTCCACTTGCTCCACAGCATGTCGGAGCTACCCTCATGGCACCGGTGTCCTTCAACGCAATCCCCACGTTCCGAACTGAAGGACATCTTCTCCTCAGTCCGCCCAGCGCGTATCGAGCAAGTCCCCGTTGTGTCGGCAACCGCAGTCGCGCCAAGCCCAACCACCAAGCCCAAAACAAGAATCTGTCGCACGTCACGCCTCCTGGTGAGAATCGCCCTCAAACTGCCACTAGTCGTCCAGCAACCCCGACATCTTCAGGCGCAATAACTTATCCAGATTCTTGCCATCGAATCCGTGCGCCTTCGCGTCCGCCACAAACTTATCGTCCAGATGGAAGATGGCGGCTCGTTGCAGCTCCTCAGTCGTGGCCTGCGGAAACTGCTGCTTCAGCCACCCCGCATACTCCGGCGTCATGCCCTGGGCTTTCAGCGAGATCAGCTCATGCACGCTCATATCGCCAAATCCCTTCTGCTTCATCGCAGCCGCATACTCCGGTGTCACACCCAGCGACTTCATCGTGACCAACTCATGCACGCTCAAATCACCGAATCCCTTTTGCTTCATCTCAGCGGCATACTCCGGCGTCACCCCTAGCGACTTCATCGTGACCAACTCATGCACACTCAGATCGCCAAATCCCTTCTGCTTCATCTCAGCCGCGTACTCTGGTGTCACACCCAGCGACTTCTCCGTCACCACTTCGTGAAAGTCCTTCGGTGCGATCCCGCTCCCCTTCAGCCCCGTCACATACTCCGGCGTAACGCCCATCGATTTCAGCGCGATCAGCTCATGCACCGTCGGTTTGCCCAGCCCCGCCGCGCCCATCGCCTTCGCATACTCCGGCGTCACCCCCATCGATTTCAGCGCCACTAGCTCGTTCAGATCATTGTTCAGATCGAGCGGGTATCCCGCGGCACGCATCTCATCAAGATAGGCCGACCCCTTCGACGAGCCTGTACCGCTTGCCTCTTGAAATCCCATCTCCTTGACCAAAGCCGTCGCAACATCAGGGGAAGGCGTAACGTCGATACCTGCCACAGGCGCGAACCATAGTGTAGGCGAGGGCGACGGTGTTACAACGGGCGTACTCTCACTCCGCGGCAAACGAGCACTAATCTCAGGTGCCTCCGCAACTGGAGGAGTAACGATTCGCGTATTCGGTCCCTCGATCTGCGACACCATCGCCCTGGGCAATTTTGCTACAACATGCGCAACCACCGGCTGTGCAGCTGCCACCATTGGCGTCGCCACTGCCTCGCCAACCTTTGGCCCCAACAGCAGCGCGATCACCAAAGCACCTGCCGCCGCCACACTCACTCCACTCGTCATCCTGCCCTCCATAGCCATGTCCTCGCCAAGCACCTTCCTCACCCGCCCCAAAAGCGATCCGCCGCATCCTCCAAGCGCCATCGCCAGCCGCAACTTTACCGTCCGCTGCTCTTCCAGCCGCAGCAGAGCACGCGCATACACTGCTGCACCTGCGCAACTCTCCACCGCAATCTCGTCACAGCACACCTCACGCCGATCCCGCACTGTCCTGCTCAACCACCAGACAGCGGGGTGAAAGAAGAGCACGCTCTCCACCGCAGTCTGCAGCAGGTTCCACATATAGTCCCAGCGCCGTATGTGCCCCAGCTCATGCGCCATCACCGCCTCCAGCTCCTCCCTTGGCAGTCCCAGCACGGCACTTATAGGCAGAATCACCGTCGCTCGCCAAACCCCCATCGCCAGCGGCGATATCACCTCATCCGATGCTCGCAACACCACCTGCCGCCCCGCGTGAACCTGTTCGCAGATTCGCCGGAATGCGCGCTCCACCTCCTGCGGCACCATCCTCCGCGCCCGTCGCCGAATCAGTTCCAACTGCCACCATCCACCCAGCGACCGCAGCGCTAGCAGAAAAACTCCCGCCATCCACAGCCCATCCACCCATGGCAACAGACGTTCGGCCCGCATCGCCAACCAGTCGCCCGGCTCCTCAAGGTTCGAAGCCAGCGGCAACTCATGCACAATCGGTCTCGGCCTCACGGTGAGAGGCGCTCCAGAGATGACCTGGGCAGTATCTCGATACACTTGGGCTGGAGCTGCTGTTCGCATCTCCACCGCAAATGTGCCGACGACCACCACCGGCATCAGCATCAGTGCCGCAAGTGGTACGGCGTACCGAGCCTTCGATGTTGCCCGTGCCGTCATCTGGTTAGCGACCGCATACGCCATCGCCACCGCCGTACCCTGCCAGCAGAAGTGCAGCAGTGTCCATCCCAGCGCCACCATCTCTTCCCGAGACAACCAAGCCATTGCGCTCATACCCAATCCTCCAAAGGTCATTCAAACCGGGAGCCATCGCCAGAGAAGCAACGGCTACTTCGCCACGCCCTTCTTCTCAATCAACTGCCGAATAGCCTCAAGCTCCTCGTCGCTGGCCTTTTCTATCTGCAGCGCACGAAGCGCTAACTGCGCCGCGCTGCCTGCAAAGAACCTCTCGCTCAACTCCCGCACAAACCGTCGTTCGGTATCGGCCTGAGACACCGCTGCCCGGTACACATGGGCCCGCTCGCGTTCGTCTCGCTCGACCAGACCCTTCTCCGCCATGATCTGCAACAGTTTCAGCACGCCCGTATATACGACGGGCCGTCCCATATTCACTGCTTCGAAAAGCTCTCGAACCGTTACCGGCCCACGTTCCCAGAGAATTCCCAGCAGTTCCAGCTCACTCTCAGTCGGCTTTGGCGTTGCACGTTTCTTCACCATGCGCCAAACAATATACGATGTTCTTCGTACTTGTCAACGAAATACTTCGTACATTCTTACACCGACCGGAACGGCTTTGCGCCCAAGACATATTTTCTACCGGTTAGATGTCGTCTCCACCATTTGCCAGGTCGTCGCAGTAAGGTCATCCCAATCAAATGCCGTAGGCTCCTCGATGACCTCAGACGAGTTGAGCCGCGTCTGTCGAACGAAAAGGCATTCTGTCCCATTCTCGGTCTTTAGGAAGTAGGAAGTACCCTCCATATTCAAGCCGGGACGTTGGATACTGTGACCTGCTTTTAGCAAATTCAAGGCACCGCTTATATCGAGCATTGCAGTCTCCATTAAGGGATCAGTCCGCAAACGGGATTTGCTGGTTGATTCCTGAACATAGCATGTTTTAGCTCTGGCATCTTGGGATCGTCACACCGACTCCACTAACCCGCCGCCACCCAAGTCATCTCAGCCCCAGCGGAGGAATCACCCGTCAATCTCGCTCCCCGCTACTAAGTAGTCAGCCGGGACCTTGATCCCACGCTTAATTTGCTTATCGAAAAATTGCAATTGAAGTCCAGATCCCATCTCTAGCCGGTTGGTTAATGACATTCCTGTACCGAGCCAAGATGGAGGAGCTCTCGGGATCAATCGAAATCTCCTCAATTTTCATAGATTTGTTGTTCGTTTATGTGACTTTCTGTAGCTCCTCGGACCCTTGGCACCCAACCATGCTTTCAGACGGTCCTTTCGAAATTCTTCCCTTGACAGATTTATTTCGAACCATATAAAGTTCGCGACGCATAGAAAATACATTTTGAGCAAAGCGGCACTGCTTGGGCTTCCCCGAGACGGTAAAAGCCGAATAACTCAGGTCGAGGATTTTGTACAACTGGAGGAGTGTATGACGCAGATCGGCAACTTAGTTCGCCCCAAGGTAAATACAGCGGCTCTGAATGTTGTTTTTGGAATCGCATTGTGCTTGAGTCTTATCCTGGCGCCTAACGCCCGCGCGCAAGTGGTCTATGGGTCCCTGACTGGAAACGTCCAGGACAAGGCCGGCGCAATGATCCCTAATGCCACGGTCGTGGTAACGAATCAGGCCACCCAGGAAACCCGCACTACCACGACGAACTCTTCTGGCGAGTACCACGTCGTAGACCTTGCGCCTGGGTCTTATACAGTGTCGATCAAGGCAACCAGCTCGTTCGCGGCTTTCTTAGAAAAGAACGTCCCGATTGAGGTCACCCGCGAGTCCCGCGTTGATGCTACGCTCCCAGCGTCGACTGTTACGACAGAGGTAACGGTTGACACAGCTGCACCCATGCTCGAGACGGACTCTGCCGAAGTAAACCACGAGATCTCGCAGGAGCAGATCTCCCAGCTTCCAATCACCTCGTCGCAGGGCCGTAACTTCCAGACTCTCTACACCCTGCTCCCCGGCGCGGCGGCCGTTCAGGAGCAGAACTCCATCGGCGGCAACCCGGCCCGCGCCTTCTCGGTCAATTTGAACGGCGTTAGCTACAACACCAACACCACGCGCCTCGATGGAGCAATAAATGACTACGGCTGGCTGCCCTACCTGCTCGCCTATCTGCCGCCCGCGGACTCGATCCAGAGCGTCAACGTCGTTACCAACTCTTTCAATGCAGACCAGGGCGTAGCCGGCGGCGCCTCAATCGCCATCACGATGAAGGGTGGCACAAGCCAGTACCACGGTAGTGCGTGGTGGTACTACCAGGACGCGCTCTTCAACGCCCGGGCCTACACGGCAACCCAGGCATCCCTGATCTCCCCCGCAAACCCTACCGGGTCGGTTCCCAAGAACGTCTTCAATGAGTTCGGAGCCAACTTCGGCGGCCCCGTCTATATCCCAAAGATCTACAAGGGCGGGAACAAGTTGTTCTTCTTTGACGGCTTTGAGCGCACATCCCGCCGCACTTTAGCCACTCCGCTGGCGACCGTGCCAACGACCGCAATGATAGGTGGCGATTTTTCGGCGGCAACTTCCCTCACTACTCTCTACGATCCCCAGCCAGGCGGCGTAGGGCCCTACCTTGCGGTCGGCAAGCGTCCCACCTTCCTTTCGGAGTACGGATGCAACTGCATACCTGCCTCACGTCAGTCGGCTCCTGCCGTGAAGATGCTGTCTTATCTTCAGCCCTTCGCGGCGATGGTCGGAACACCGTCCGCCTCGCAGATCTCGAGTCAGTTGGCCAACGACTTCACGGGTGTCGGCACCATCGCCTATACCCGGATCACTAACGACGCGAAGATTACCTACAATCCGACCGACAAGACGAACATCTTCGGACGATACAGCATTGAGCCGTACACCCTTGCCGATCCACAGATATTTGGGAACGCCGCGGGCACTGGAGGCGCTGGGGGCGCTGCCGTCGACGGTGGACAGCCCGGTCAGGCCTCCGGCCGCATCCAGAATGTCGGACTTGGCGTCAGCCATGTCATCACCTCCAATATGGTTATCGATTGGGACTTTGGCTACACCCGCCAGGTCACCGGCGCGCAATCTCTCATCGACCTCGCATACGGTGATTTTGGCCTGAACCAGCTCGGCATCCCCGGCACCAACGGAACAGGATCCCTCTATGATGGCCAGCCGATCTTTGCATTTACCGGCTTTTCCACCCTGGGGAATGCCTCCGGCGCAAACCCGTTCCTGTTCCGCGACAACCAGTTCACCTCCGACATCAACTTCAGCTGGACCAAGGGCAGGCACGCTACCAAGTATGGTGCCACCTGGTACCACTTCGACCTCAACCACTTTCAGCCATCCGTCGGTTCTGGCGTCAGTAACCCTCGCGGAGGCTTTATGTTCCAGGGAAGCATGACGAGCAACACCAGTACCGTCACTGCGTACAACGCGCTCGCTGACATGCTCCTCGGTCTCCCCAACAATGGCACGGGCATAGCCGTAGCCAAGAACGAACAGTTGTACAACCCCAACTCCTTGCGCTGGACCGAATGGGCCGGTTATGCGCAGGACACATGGTCCGCGAGTCCCAAGCTCACAATTAACTATGGCATCCGGTACGAGTTCTATCCGGCGCCCTACACTGACAAGCACGGCGTCTTCCGCCTCGATCCCACCCTGCCTCAGACGGCCAACATCGAAGTCGGCGGTGTCGGCGGCAACCCCAGAAACGCAGGGATCGATGTTGGATGGGGGCAGATCACTCCGCGGTTAGGTCTGGCCTATCGCATAGACCCAATGACGGTCATCCGCGCCGGCGGCGGAATCACCACAGATCCCGAGAGTTATCGCTTTCTGCGCGATCAGTACCCCAGTGAAATCGCTCAGGCCTACGTCGGACCCGGATCGGGAACCTTGTCATTAGACCCCAACAACAATCCCGTCACGCTCACGACGGGCATCCCCATTGCAGCCACGCCAACCATTACCAACGGCTTCGCCTCGCTTCCTGTAACCATTGGAACCAATACAACCCCCGGAAACATCCACCGCGGCTACATTGAAAGTTGGAACGTGTTTCTTCAGCACGATTTCGGCCGCAACTACGTCGCCAACCTCGGTTACGTTGGGACTCACGCAGTTCGCCAGTTCTCCGATATCACGCTGAATGCGGCTCCCTTGCCCAGCGGCGCCACCACTTGCATGCCCAATGGCCAGTACAATCCGTCCACCGGCCTCACTGGAGCCTGCTCGTTCAACGCCAACCAGATCATCAACCAGCAGCATTGCAACGCCACCACCGGATATGTCTGCTACAACACCGGCGGCATCACCATGAACGAGCCGATCTTCAGCGCAAATTACAATGCCATGCAGGCGCAGTTGACGCGCAATGCAAGTCGTGGGTATCAGTGGGGCCTGAGCTATACCTGGTCACATGCATTTGACAACGCAGATAACGGTGCTGGTTCGGGTTCCACCGGCCCTGCCTATGCGTATCCCGGCTACTTCAACTTGAATCGGTCCCAGTCCGGCTACGACCGCACCAACAACCTCCAGTTCTGGGGAATCTACCAACTGCCATTCGGCCACAACCAGATGTGGCTAACCCACGGCGTCGCCGGCGCGATCTTTGGCGGCTTCCAGTTGACAGGACAGATTAGCCACATCAGCGGAGCGCCGTTCACAGTGAGCCCGTCGTCCCCAGCTATCAACGCGAATGGCGCAACGGAGTACGCCCAGCTCATCGCTCCGTACCATCAGCTTGGCGGCCATGCTCGCTCGGCTGGCAGTCCCGTGTCTGGCGGACAGACCTGGTTCGACCCGACATCCTTCGCCAACCCCGTCGAGCCCCAATACACCAACCCCAGCGCGCCTGGTTACGTCAATTGCTCAGTGCCCTCCTGCATGGTCTCGCCAAACTTTGGCAACACCCGCCGCAACGAATTCCGCGGACCGGGCGTTACCAACATAAACGCAAGCATCACTCGCGACTTCCACGTGTGGCGTGAAAGCGCGTTCCAGATTCGGGTCGAAGCGTTCAATCTGCTCAACCACGCCGAGCTCGTCAGCAATCCCAACGCAACCGTAACTCCCGCCGGCGGAGTATTCGGATACATCACCAGCTTTGCCCTCGGCAACAACGCCAGTCCCACACGCACCGTTCAGTTCAGCGGACGCTTCAGCTTCTAACCGTACTGCCAACAACAAGGGCTCCGCACATTCTCGTGTGGAGCCCTTGGCGCATCTACGAGAGGTAGTTCTCAGACCACGGGAATTTCTTCGGCGACCTTCCTCCCTTTAGCCGAGCCACTCTTGACTTAACCACTCCTCCGGATCGCGCCAAATTGAGTCAGGCCTTCTCAAAAGGAGGCATCCCCAACCAATAACCCAATTGAATGGAATACTTTAGCGTAAGTCTCTTCGAATGAAGACTTTGCACTTAAAGTCCAGCCATAAATTATTGGAAATGAAGATTTTGCACGATTTCGGCAGTTGGGGGCATACTCACTTGGGAGCAGGTCATCGACATATCTGGAAGCACTCGATTTATTGAACCGTCGCGTCAAACGCTCCCGTCTCGATGGTTGTTCCATGCTTCATCTGTACAAAGACTCGGTAGCGGCCAGCCGACGGAAATCCGTAAGGGAACTCGACAGTATTGGAGATCGGCTCGCTATGCTGGCCCATCTCCATCGGCATGTCCATATCCATACTCATATCTGCGTGCGTGGCTGCATTGCTGCTGTTGTTACTGTTGGCGAGCATCAGCGCAGCCATGGCGGCGGAGCCATCGGGATGAGTGTGTGCAAAGACAGTCCCGTCCGTTTTGACGAAGGCGGCGTGTCCTGCCATTCCCATATACGGCTGCATATCTGCCGCTGGATTTCCGTTCGCATCCAGCAGGTGGAAGCGGAAGGTATATGCGGTATTTGCCGTTAGTGCAGACGGCCGATCCCACACCATGACGTAGCTATCGGGAAGCTTGTAGGAACCGCCAAGTTCGCCTGCACTGAGTAGCTGCGGATACGCGGCGGCATCGTCAGGGCCCGGCACACCTCCGGGCATATTTGCTGGAACGACAATCTTGGAGACAAGTGTCTCGGGGAACCCGCTCGCATGTACCACATCGCCATAGAGCGTGTAGTCGCCGGCAGGCATCGCAGGTAGCGTGATGCGGAAATCCCCCACCCCTGTCAGGGTCGGATGCAGGTGGAAGACGGCGTCCATCTCTGGCTCACGGATGGCGTAGAGATGCATCAAGTGCCCGTGATCTGGCAAAAAGTCGTTGTTGGAGCGTCGTTGTCGTTCGCTGTCGGGATGAAACGCCTGCACATTGAGATCAAGCACATTCCCTGTGAGCGTTGGGTTGACCTTGAGAGGCTGATAGACGTCCTGTGAGTAACTCGCTGCTTCTACATTCCACCATGCCGCTCCGCCCCAGATCAGGAGAGCCATAAAGACCAGGCTAGCCACCGTTGCCATCACGGCTCGCCGGCGACGGTTAGGCGATGGGATGGCGCCCGGCTCGAGACGAGCATCGCGGACGGCCGCTGCAACGATACCGGCCATGCTTACGACCAGAAACAGGCCGAGAACTCCGAGCGTAATCCCGAGTCGACGCTGCATCTTCAGCGTCGACAACGCCACGGCAGGCACTGGAACCGATACTGTCTGCCGTCCACTGTCTCCAGAGATCTCGAACCGCACCTCCCACGAGCCCGAGGCCATCATCCACAGGTTGCCCGTGAAGAAGGCGGGGTCGGTGGTTGAGCGTGACATTGGGTCTGAGGTGGGAGGATGCTTCGACGCCTCGCCGGTGATCGGCAGCGGGGTGATGTGGATGCCGCTGACGTTCGCTCCGCTGGATCGCACTTCTACGGTCGCAACTCCCGGGATGACCGTCGGCATACGGATCGTGACGTACAGCTTGTAAGGTCCGGCATTGACCGTCTCAAAGACGTCCTTGCTGCCGACGTGAGCGTGCGCCGACTGAGGAACCGCGAGAACGTAGAACAGCAGAACAGAGAGGAAGCGAAGAGACGCAGAGATAGACTTCACCGTTGCACGCTCCGCATCCAGCGTCCGAAGCTCAAGCCGATCCATGTGCTGATCGAGGCGTAGATGGCGGCTCGCAGCAATCCCCAGTAGAGGGTGAAGCCGTGATCGGGCTGGAAGAAGAGTCGCAAACGGTCATAACCGTTTGGCCGCGAGTTGTAGTCGAAGTAGATTGTGCCGAAGAATCGATTCTCAGATGCCTTGGAGAGGAGAAAGTTCGCGAACGGCCATTCGACGATCGTCAGCACCGCGATGAACAGAAAGCCTGAGACGAGCGCGACCTTCCATGGCTTCCATTCTTTGGTTTTTTGCCAAAGCAGATCGAGTGCGAGCGCGGGCGCGAAGATGAGGATCGGGAATTTGGCTGGGACCAGGTGAGTGACCGGGTTGAAGACTGGCCCGAGCTTGGGCTGCGCAGGAAAAAGTGGAAAGATCAGGATCTCGGCGATGGCGAAGATCATATAGACCGAGGCCGCCGTGGTTGCTGCCCACTTGTACCGTGAGGCCTGCGACAGCATGGCGAAGGCGAACGGTAGCGCGATTCCCATCGCGATGTATGCGCTCGCAGAGTGCAGTTGCACATCCCAGGTGTACTCGATCAGAAAGAACATCTGACCGGATACGATGAGGCCGCCAACGTAGAGGAAGAGACGCTGCAGCTTTTTGAACGTCTGCTCCCCGGTGGCCGTTTCGTCACTCAGCGCGCGATTCATCACGGCGAGGATCAGAAAGAGGATCCCGACGGAGACAGCGCGCATCCCGAGAATTAGAAGGGTATGGGGTGGACTGACAATCTTGACGTCGAGTCCGTACGCCGCATGCCACCAGTTGTCGAACGGCGCGGAGGTGATCATTGCAATGCCACCCCATGCCGCGATGAATGCACCAAGCGGAGCGCGGAAGCCGAGTACGTTGACTGAAGCGGCCTTCAGCTTCGTGGAGCTTCCGAAGGTGTTGACCAGCATCAGGTAGCCGCAGATGATGGCGGCTATGACTCCGCAGGCCTGAATCGCCAGGTGTGCCGGGGTCCAAAAAGTGTCTCGGCCGATCGAGCGGTGCCAGGAGACGTCCCACGCGCCTCCGATGGAGGCTGAGGTGACGGCAAGTGCACCGAACCAGACATACCAGGGGACACCTTTGGCGCTATATTGCTGTGTTGAGAGCGGGATAGTAGACATAGGACCTCACCGATATGCCGCTATTTTATAACGCTGCCCACCTCACCCCCCTCCCCCCTGCCGGACTTGAATTTCTTTGTATTCAAGGGTTTACGGATCGTGATGATCCGCAAAATCGTCATAGCAAAGGGGTTATAGCTAAATTCGTCCAACCAAACGAGTTAGCCTCCGTGGCTGCTTCGATTCGCGGGGGCTTGCTTTGTTTTTGATCTATATATCCAGTATAGCGGGCTAAACGTAACTAAAATGCCACGTGGATGTTGTTGATTGGTAATGGGTTAAGCGGTTTCTGGGCTTGACATGCGTTTTCTGAGCCAAAAACGCAGAAAAATAAAAAACGACAACACTAAATCAGTCGCTTCGCTCCTGCCTTAAGCAAGAACGGCGCCGATCAGATCAATGGGCGGCGGTGGATTTGCCGCCGGCTTTGAAGTTCCTGGTGACGAGGACCAGGGGTGCGGCGATCAAGGTGATGACGCCGATGATGTGGAAGCAGTCCATGAAAGCGAGAAGCTGGGTTTGAGCGTGGAGCTGATCGTAGACGCGGGCATAAGCGGCGCTGAGGGCGTCGGTGGGGGAGAAGCCGTGCGTCTGCAGATACGCAGCGGTCTGGTGGACGTTTTGCTGGAGTTCGGGTGACGATGCGGCGATGTTGCCGCCGACGCGGGACTGGTGGAAGTTCTGGCGGCGCTCGGCCATGGTGGTGATGAAGGCGATGCCGAAGCTGCCACCCCAGTTTCGGAAGAAGTTAGTGAGCGAGGAGGCCCGATTGTTCTGGTCGGGGCTGAGCTGGGAGTAGGAGATGACCGAGAGCGGCACGAAGAAGAAGGCGTAGCCGAGACCTTGAAGGGCGCGAGCCAGGGCGTAGTGGCGATAGTCGGTGTCGAGGTTGAAGTGGCTGTAGTGAATGAAGGAGATGCCCACGACCATGACGGCGCCGAAAAGAAGGATCTTCGGGCGGATAAGGCCGCGCTGGACGAGTTGTGCGCCGACCGGTGCGAGAAAGGTGATGACAAGCGCTCCGGGTCCGAGGACGAGGCCAGCGTCGATGGCACGGTAGCCGTAGAGGGACTGCAGGAGCTGCGGGATCATCGTTGTCGAGGCGAAGAGGCCGAAGCCGAAGATGAAGTAGAAGGTGTTGGCGATGGCGAAGTTGCGGATCTTGAGGAGCCGCAGGTCGATGATGGGGTCGGGGACGTGAAGCTCCCAGAAGACCGCAGCGGTGAGGCAGCCGACACCGATGACGAACATCCAAATGATGAAGGGAGAGCCGAACCAGTCGTCGATCTGGCCACGGTCGAGGAGGATCTCGAGGGCGGCGGAGCCGAGGCCGATGAGCGCGATGCCGATGCCGTCGACGCGGAGCTTTCCGGCTTTTCCATTGCTGCCGGCGCTGCGGACGGTCTTGCGCTCTTCAGCGTAGGACTCGGGGTCGTGGACGTAACGGTTGGTGAGGAAGAGGGAGAGGATGCCGATGGGGATGTTGATGAGAAAGACCCAGCGCCAGTTGTAGTTGTCGGTGATCCAGCCGCCGAGGACGGGGCCGATTGCGGGTGCGGTGACGATGGCTACGGTGTAGAGGGCGAAGGCAGAGGCCCGTTTGGCGGGAGGGAAGGTGTCGACGAGGATGGCTTGCTCGACGGGCGCGAGGCCGCCGCCACCGATGCCCTGAAGGACTCGGGCCATGAGCATGATGCCGAGTGTGGGGGCTACGCCGCAGAAGAACGATGTAATGGTGAAGAGGGCGACGCAGGCCATGTAGTAGTTCTTGCGGCCGAAGACGCGGGAGAGCCAGGCAGACATGGGCAGGACTACGGCGTTGGCGACGAGGTAGGTGGTGAGGATCCAGGTGACTTCGTCGTAGGAGCGGCCCAGACCGCCGGCGATGTAAGGCAGAGAGACGTTGGCGATGGAGGTGTCGAGCAGCTCCATGAAAGTTGCAAGGGTGACAGTGAGGGCGATGACCCATGGGTTGATGATGGGGCGAGCTTTTGGCTTGATTGTGGGTTTGCTCTTTGGATCAACCGGGGGATTGATCGGGGGGCCGATCGCCGACTCGACCTCTAGTACCGCCGTATCAAGCTCTTCGGTTAACACTGCGTTACTTGCCAAGGTGCGGCCCTCCCTTTCCCTAGTTTCAGCGGATCGTTGTGAGCGACGACTGTCTATATATGACGATCGTCATTTATCCTGATCAGATGTTTTAAGGAGTAGAAGGGGTTCAAAAAGATATTTGTTTCCGCGTGGGACGAGTCGTTTCAGGCTCTTGCGGAACGGGTTAGGCGTTTGCCGCTACGGCCTCTAGATGCGGAAGGACGGGGACGGTCGGAGGAGGTCTTCGGTTGGCTACGCTCCACTTCGTTCGTGTGCATCGTCGTAGCGACGGCGGCCAGGATTTCGTTGGAGAGAGTTGTGTCGTCGACTGCACGGGCGATGACGAGAGCGCCGACAAGGCTCGCGTAGGTTGCTAAAGCTTTTTGACGGCGAAGACTGCTGGAGCCACCTTGAACGATGCGCGAAAGATAGTCGAGGAAAGGCCGAAATTCGTCGGTGAATGCGTGTCGAACCATGGGCCCCTGGCGAGCGATTTCAGGCCCCAGCGCTGCCATGGGGCAACCTCGACCAGCACCGTCGCGATGCTTTGCGGTGAGGTAAGTATCGGCGAGGGCTTCGAGAGGATCACCGGTTGCCTGTTCGACTACATTGACCCAGTTTTGCCGCATCCTTGAAACGGCGCGAGCGCATGCTTGCGCTACCAGATCTTCCTTTGACTTGAAGTGGCCGTAGAATCCGCCGTGGGTGAGTCCGGCTGCTTTCATGAGGTCGTCGACACCGATGCCGTCGATGCCACGTTCTCGAAAGAGCTTCGTCGCAGCGTCAAGAATTCGTTCGCGGTTTTCTGCTGTCTGGATGCGGCTGACTTTCATTTGTTTCGCCGAGTGAAGCACATTCTGCGTTCGACTTTATTACTCACTCTACTCAACTCTATTATATGACGAGCGTCATGATTCAGTGCTGAGTGCGAGCTGAAAGTTTCGTGCTGACGAAAATTGAGCTGAGTGGTGTCCGAATTTTGCGATAGAGTAAAGGTAATTTCAAAAAAACAGATTTTGTTTGGTCTAAAGATATGCGCACTCCGCACTGTCCTAAGCGGAGCTTCATTCAAGGTAGCCGGGTATTTGTCGCCGGCGGTTGTGTTTTCGGGTTGAATTTTGAAAGGGGTGTTTGATGGGGATTTCCCGCCGCAATTTTCTGATGCGAGTTGGACAGGTTGGTGGCTATAGTGCGGCGTTTGCGACGATGCAGTCGCTCGGGCTGATGCCGATGAAGGGCGAGCAGGTCGCGCCGATTCAGGCGGCTGCTGGGTCGGGCAAGGGTGTGAAGGTGGTGGTGCTCGGCGCCGGGATTGGGGGACTGGTTTCAGCGTATGAGCTGAACAAGCTTGGATATGATGTGACGCTGCTGGAGGCGAGGGAGCGGCCAGGCGGGAGGAACTGGACGGGGCGGAATGGGACGACGGTGAAGTTCGTCGATGGAACGACGCAGTCGATTAGCTGGGAGGAAGGGAACTACCAGAACCTGGGGCCCGCGCGACTGCCGAGCACGCATTGGACGATGCTGGGGTACTGTCGCGAGCTTGGCGTACCGCTGGAGGTTGAGGTTAATACGTCGCGCTCTACGTTTTTGCAGAGCGACGCGGCGAATGGTGGAAAGCCGGTGGTGCAGCGAAAGGCGATCAACGATACGCGGGGGCATGTGTCGGAGCTGCTGTCGAAGTGTATGGCGAATGGGGCGCTGGATTCCGAGCTGAGCAAGGAAGATCGCGAACGAATGACGGCGTTTCTGAAGATCTATGGACCGCTGGATGAGAAGGGTGCGTATGTGGGGTCGGAGAGGGCGGGGTATAAGACGCCGCCCGGTGCGGGGACGCAGGTCGGCGTGGATGATACGCCAATAGATATGCGGGTACTGCTGGATGAAAACTTCTGGTTCGATCTGTTTGTGGAGGAGGCGTGGGACTGGCAGGCGACGATGATGCAGCCAGTGGGCGGAATGGATCGGATACCGTATGCGTTTGCCAAAGCGTTGGGGCCGATTGTGCAGTACAGTTCGCCGGTGACGGAGATACGGAAGACAGCGACAGGTGTACGCGTGTCGTATATGCAGAGCGGGGCGACGAAACAAATAGAGGCTTCGTACTGCATTATGGCGATGCCGTTTTCGATACTGAAGAAGATTCCGAATGACCTGTCGGCGCCGTTCAAGAAAGTCGTGGACGAGAGCACGATGGGAGGAGCGTACAAGATCGCGTGGGAGAGCCGACGGTTCTGGGAGCAAGATTACAACATCTATGGAGGGCTGTCGTATTTGATGCAGGGGCCGAGTCCGATTTGGTATCCGTCGTCGCGGCTGATGCATCCAACGGGCGTTGTTGTGTCGGGCTATACGGATGAGTTGGGCTCGCCGTTTTATAAGATGACGCTGGCGGAGAAGTTTGAAGCTTCGCGCGGGTCGATTGAAAAGATTCATCCGGGGCATGGGAAGGAGTTGAAGAATCCTGTGTTTTGCGGATGGAGCCGAGTACCGTGGAACGAGGGCTCGTGGATTCGAAGCTATGGCGGTGGACCGAATGGCTATGATGTGATTATCCAGGCGGATGGGCCAATTTATTTTGCCGGCGATACGGCGAGCCACATTGTGGGATGGCAGGAGGGTGCGGCGTTGAGCGGGCGGCGCGCTGTGGGAATGATTGCAGATAAGGTGAAGGCGGCGAGGTTGGCTGGGGTTGCGAGTGGCGTTGTGCAGGGCTAATGCTTTTGAGTTATTGGAGAGAGCGATGAAGATCAAGAATGTGTTGATGGCGGCGGTGCTGATGGCTGTCGCGTGTGCGGTGCAGGCTCAGGTCGTGGTGAAGCATCTGCAGCCGAATGAGGCGTCTCCGATTGCGAATGGAGTGTGGGCAGGGGATACGCTTTATTTGAGCGGGCAACTGGCGTCGCCGGTGACGCCGGCGGATGCGGCGAAGGGAACTCCTGCTGACTATGGGGATACCAAGACCCAGGCGACGAGCGCGTTGAACAAAATTCAGGCTCTGTTGAAAGAGCAGGGGCTGGATATGAAGGACGTGGTGAAGATGACCGTGTTTTTGGCGGGCGATCCGGCTAAGGGGAATAAGCTGGATTTTCCCGGGCTTCAGGCGGCTTATACGCAGTTTTTCGGGACGAAGGATCAGCCGAATAAGCCGGCGAGGAGCGCCATGCAGGTGGCTGCGTTGGCCGCTCCCTGGGCGCTGGTTGAGATTGAAGTGATTGCGGTGAAGAGTAAGTAAATTCTTCGGTCGTCGCTGAAGCGTCGTTTGCTGCAGTTGAAGGTTGGGTAAGGGGCTCCGGCTATCGCCGGGGCCTTTTCGTTTGGTCGGCGCGGTGGCTGTGGGCCTATCTTTAGGCGGGATACGTGTGATAGAAAAGTCATTCGTGGACTGACCACATTTCTGTACAGGTGAGTGGAAGTGACACGTTGGCGATGCCCTGACGGGATCGCTTTGGAGATTGTGATGGCGGAAGGAACTTGCGATATCGGCTTGATTGGTCTGGCGGTGATGGGCCAGAACCTGGTGCTTAATATGAACGACCATGGGTATAAGGTTGCGGTGTTCAATCGCACTACATCCAAGGTGGATGAGTTCCTTGCCGATGAGGCGAAGGGGACGCAGGTGGTGGGGACCCACTCAGCTAAAGATCTGTGTGCTGCGTTGAAGTTGCCGCGGCGAGTGATGTTGATGGTGAAAGCGGGCGAGGTTGTCGATCAGACGATTGAACATGTGCTGCCTTATCTGGAGAAGGGCGATATTTTGATTGACGGCGGGAACTCTTTGTTCACCGATACGAATCGGCGAACGAAAGAGCTGGCGGAGAAGGGAATTCTCTTTATAGGTACCGGTGTTTCGGGTGGGGAAGAAGGTGCGAGGTTCGGACCGTCGATTATGCCGGGAGGAAATCCGGCTGCGTGGCCGCATGTGAAGGAGATATTCCAGGCGATTGCGGCGAAGGTGCAGGGCGGTATTCCTTGCTGTGATTGGGTAGGGGAGGACGGAGCTGGGCACTACGTGAAGATGGTGCATAACGGGATCGAGTATGGCGATATTCAGTTGATCTGCGAGGCGTATCAATTGCTGAAAGATGGACTGGGACTGACGGCCGATGAGTTTCATGACGTGTTTACGGAGTGGAACAAAGGCGAGTTGGACAGCTATCTGATTGAGATCTCGGCGGCGATCTTCGCGAAGAAGGACGACGATGGGAAGCCGATGGTGGACAAGATCCTGGATACGGCGGGGCAAAAAGGGACAGGGAAGTGGACGGCCATCTCAGCGCTGGACCTGGGGATGCCGGTGACGCTGATTGGAGAGAGCGTGTTTGCGCGATGCCTGTCGGCGCTGAAGGAGGAGAGGGTTGCTGCTTCGAAGGTGTTGCAGGGGCCGAAGAAGACCCTGGCTGTTTCGGAGAAGAAGGAGTTTATCGAAGACGTTCGGCGGGCGCTGTATTGCTCGAAGATGATCAGCTATGCGCAGGGATATATGTTGCTGCGGGCGGTGGAGAAAGAGCAGAAGTGGAACCTGAACATGGGCGGCATTGCGCTGATGTGGCGTGGTGGATGTATTATCCGGAGCGTGTTTCTGGGGAACATCAAGGCGGCGTTTGATAAGAATCCGAAGCTGCAGAATCTGCTGATGGATGACTTCTTCTCGGGTGCGTTGAACAAGTACCAGGAGTCATGGCGCAAGGCGATCATCCACGCGATTGAGATTGGCGTACCGATGCCGGCTTTCTCGACGGCGCTGGCGTTCTATGACGGCTACCGCTGCGAGCGGCTGCCGGCAAATCTGTTGCAGGGGCAGCGGGACTTCTTTGGAGCGCACACGTATGAGCGAGTCGATAAGCCGCGCGGCGAGTTCTTCCATACCAACTGGACAGGACGTGGCGGGAAGGTCTCTTCGTCAACCTATAACGCTTAGTTTTTCGCGCAATAGGAAAGAGCCAGAGGTTTTGAAACCTCTGGCTCTTTGCTTGCGATCAATGACTTAGCGCAGGCCTGGGCTAGCGCAGACCTGCTCGAAGGGCTTACTTCAGGTGCTGCCAGGCGTCGTAGGTAAAGATGCCGACAATGCCGGCCGTCATAACGGCTGCGGCCACGCCAAATACTCGGACAAATGGCTGAATTTTGGTAACCTTACGAACGATCTCGGTTTGGAGTTGTTGCTCGTGGGTGACAGTTTCGCTGAGGAAGAGCTGATCCTCTTCATATCGGGTCAGTTGTCCCTTATACGCGAGCAGGCCGAGAAAACAGGCTACAATTGCCGCCCAAATAATCAGCAGAGCTGGTATTGCGTCCATAACGTTCATAGCTGTTCCTCCGCCCCAATGACAGGGCCGACGTTTTAGGAAGGTCCCGGTACCTGCTGGCAGTAACTTGCGCTCCGATGGGTAATAGACCGTCCGCCGCCAATGATACGCCATCCCATGAACGGTAAAACAGCCTTTTTCAGGGGGAGAGTGCAGGTTGTAACAGGTGCTTGAGTTTCAGTGATGGGCGGCCCAGTGGATGGCCAGGAACGCGATGGTAGCGACGGCGGCAATCACGGTGCCGAGCATGATAACGATGAACCATGCGGCTCGGTTTGCGGCCTGTGGCGAGGGCTGGGTGATCCCCATGGTGTTGATGAAAGCGTTCGATATGAGGAGGAGCAGCTTCATGTTCTTTCGATGGTTCTTTGAGGGAATGGTAGCAGGAATCGGGGGAGGGGATCGGGTTTCTCACGAGGGATGAATCGGATGGGTGGGACGAGCATCTATGAGATAAGGGCTTGCCGGAGTCGTGGCGGGCGCATACACTTAAAGTGTCTGAATAAGACGAGGAGATTTGCCAATGTCTACTGCTGCTGTTACCCCTGAGGTCGTTGTTGGGACGCCCGCTTCGACTACGCCTGTAACCCTTACGCCTGCTGCGATCAGTAAGGTTCGGGAGATTATGGCGACGCAAAACCCGGTTCCGGCAGGGTTGCGGATTGGTGTGGTTGGTGGCGGATGCTCGGGTTTTCAGTATTCGATGTCATTTGAGAACCAGAGCGGCATGATGGATAAGGTCTATAAGTTTGAGGATCTAAAGGTGTTTGTGGACGCGACCTCGGCGATGTATCTGCAGAACTGCACGGTGGATTACGTGGAGACTCTGGAAGCTGCCGGGTTCAAGTTCGAGAATGCCGCGGTGAAGAGCACCTGCGGTTGCGGATCGAGTTTCAGCGTTTAGTTTTTGATTTTGTAAGAAAAAAAGCTCCGGCGGTGGCCGGAGTTTTTTTGTGCTTTTGCGGGCGTTTTTGAAGGGGGTTTTGGAAAAGCGGGTGATTTTTGGACGGTTTATTGTGGTGAGGGCGTGGTGGATTCGTGGTAAATTGTGGTTCTTTGAAGCCCCTTAAATGGAGGTGAAAAACATGCCCCGAGTTTGAGATTTATTTTTGTGTGGGCTTTGGAGGTCTCGCGGAAGGTTTTGAGGGAGGTTTCGTGAGGTCGAGGACGAAGTCGAGGAAGGCGCGGAGTTTGGCGGGTGGAAGGTGGGGATAGGGGTAGAGGGCGTAGAGTGGGAACTTCTCGTCGGGCCAGTCGGGGAAGAGGTCCACGAGATCGCCCCGGTCGAGTTGGTCCTGGACGGAGAGGGCCAGGAGCTGGGCGACGCCGACGCCGGCGAGGCAGCTGCCGACCAATGTCCGGGCGTCGGTCAGCAAGAGACGGCCCGTGGTCCGGACGGGGAGCGTCTTGTTGCCGCGATGGAACTCCCACTCGAACGGCAGGCCTGTCACTGGATTACGGAACTGGAGGCAGTGGTGGCTGGCGAGGTCGGCAGGTTTTGCCGGGCGACCGTGTTTTTTCAGGTACGACGGGGCCGCGACGGTGACGACACGGGTTTCGAGCAGCTTGCGAGCGACGAGGGGGGAGGAGGGGGACGGATCGATGAAGCGGACGGCGAGGTCGAAGCCTTCGGCGGCCAAGTCGCCTAGTTCGGTGCGAGTGAGGAGTTCAAGGGAGACTTCTGGGTAGCGGTCGAGGAAGCGGCCAAGGTGAGGGGCGAGGAGGAGGCTCGAGAAGAGCGGATCCATGTTGACGCGCAGGCGGCCACGGACGATGGAGGAGGAGCCGGAGGCGATGGTGACGGCTTCGCCGATGCCGGAGAGCAGGGGACTGATCTCTTCGTAGAGGCGACGGCCCTCGGCGGTGAGGACTAGGGAGCGCGTGGTCCGGTCGAGGAGGCGGACGCCGATGCGGGTCTCGAGGCGGGCGATGGCCCGGCTGACGGCGGGTTGAGTGACGCCGAGCGCCGTGGCGGCGCGGACGAAGCTGCCTGCTTCGACGACGGCAGCGAGTACGCCGATGCCATTGAGAAGACGATCGTCGAGGGTGCTATGAGGGGCGATCATTGATTCATGTTCAGTGGTAATGAGTATAAATAGATTTATGCATGAGTTGTAATGAATGGTTTTCACATCCTATCTTCGGACCTGATTTTTGATTCCCCAAGGAGATGACGATGTTTGCGATTACTGGAATTACGGGAAATGTTGGCGGTGAGTTGGCTCGTGCTTTGCTAGCCGCGAGGCGGCCGGTGCGGGCGGTGGTGCGGGATGCGCGCAAGGGTGCGGAGTGGGCGGGGTATGGGTGCGAGGTTGCGATTGCGGATATTGAGGACGTTGCGGCGTTGACGGCGGCGTTCGAGGGAGCGGAAGGGGTTTTTGTGCTGGTTCCACCGAGCTTCGATCCGTTACCGGGGTTTCCCGAGGCGAAGAAGACGGCGGCGACGCTGAAGGCTGCGTTGGAAGGGGCGCGTCCGGGGAGGGTGGTTTATTTGTCGACGATTGGCGCGCAGACGGCGCAGACGAATCTGTTGTCGCAGCACACAATTATTGAAGGAGTGCTGCGTGAGCTGACGATTCCGATTACGTTTCTGCGGCCGGGGTGGTTTATGGAGAATGCGAGCTGGGACGTTGCTCCGGCGAAGGCGAAGGGCGTGGTTCCTAGCTTTCTGCTGCCGCTTGATAAGCCGGTGCCGATGGTTTCGACGGTGGATATTGGGCGAGTGGCGGCTGGGTTGATTCAGGAGACCTGGACTGGGCAGAGGGTTGTTGAGTTGCAGGGGCCGACGCGCGTGACGCCGAATGAGGTTGCTGCGAGCTTTGCTCAATTGCTGGGCCGTGCGGTGCGGATGGAGGTTGTGCCGCGGGAGACGTGGGAGACACTGTTTCGGTCGCAGGGGATGAAGAATCCTTTGCCGCGAATGCAGATGCTTGATGGATTTAATGAAGGGTGGATCGAGTTTGAGAATCGGGATGGGGTTTTGAAGGGTCAGGTTGGGATTGAGGCGGCGTTGAAGACTCTGTTGGAGCGGAAGTAAGTGAGGGTGATTGTCGGCTCGGGCGCTTCGGAGGAAAATACGGGGGGTCCCATTCGACTTCGCTCAGGGCAGGCTTCTCCACTGCGCTGTTCACGATGAGACCTTGAACGGCTCCGGTCGAGGTGACGCTTCTTCTCCGAGGGTGAGGAAGGCGGTTCGCGCGTGGCGTGAATAACCCGTCCTTCGCGATGAGACCGCGAAGGATGGTGCACCCGAGCGTTTGTATTTGCGGAGGAGAACAGGCAACAGCAACCGCCACAGCAGGTCCTCCGCCTTCGGCGAAGGATGACAACTATAAGGGTGAGATGACAATTGAAAGGGTGAATGGTGGAGTGAACATGGGAGCGTGTGCATCATGCTGCTTCCTTTCTGCCTCCTTTGTGGCATTGCGGAGAGAAACCGGCGGACGAATTTGCGGGGGGGAACGTCTAAGATGGACGGAGCGACTTATGTTGATTGGCGGGTGGGTTAGGGGTTTATGACTGAGTTTGTAATCAAGGTGGCGGATGAGCGGGGCAGGGTGATGGAGCAGAGCCATGCGGCGGCGACGGCGGAGGAGTTGCGCGCGCGGTTTACGCAGGCGGGGTATTACGTCTACTCGGTGAAGGCGAAGAGCATGCTGGGGGCGAGCAAGAAGAAAGTCAAGCTGGAGACGTTTCTGATCTTCAACCAACAGTTTTTGACTTTGATTAAAGCTGGATTGCCGATTCTTGGTTCGCTCGAGTTGCTGGCACGGCGGCAGAAGCTGGCGCACTTTCGCGCGCAGCTGGAGGATGTGGCGGCGAGGGTGAAGACGGGTGAGTCGATCTCGCAGGCGTTTGAGGCGCAGGGCGGGTTTCCGATTGTGTATACGACGACGCTACTGGCAGGAGAGCGGTCGGGAAACCTGGAAGAGGTGTTGCAGAGGTATCTGGATTTTCAGCGAGTGTCGCTGACGTTTCGCAAGAAGCTGAAGGCAAGCTTGATCTATCCGGCGCTGCTGGTGGTGATGGTGATTGGGCTGTTCATCTTTCTGATTACGTTTGTGGTGCCGCGGTTTGCGCAGCTGTATGACCAGTTGGGAACGAAGCTCCCGGCGTTGACTACGTTTCTGCTGGATCTGGGCAGGCAGGCACAAAACTACGGAATCTATGCCGCGGTGGTTGTGGGGTTCGTCGGATTTGTGTTGTACCGGTGGTCGAAGACGGATGCGGGAGCGAATTTGATTGATAAGGTTCGGATTTCGCTGCCGATCTTTGGGCCGGTCTGGTTGAAGTATCAGGTGGGGTTGTTTTCTAGGACGCTGTCGACGCTGCTGACGGGCGGGTTGCCGCTGGTGCCGTCGCTGGAGACTGCGGCACGGTCGATCGATTCAAGACAGATAGCGACTGCGGTGTATACGTCGGTCGAGACGGTGCGGGAGGGCAAAGGGCTGTCGGCGAGTTTGCAGCAGACGAAGGTGTTTCCAGAACTCGCGATCGAGATGATCGAGGTGGGTGAGTCAACGGGTGCGCTGCCGCAGATGCTGAACTCGGTCGCGGAGTTCTTTGAGGAGGATGTGCAGACGAATCTGACTGCTGCGATGAGTTTGATTGAGCCGCTGATCCTGATCTTCATGGGACTGGTGGTGGTGACGATTTTGATTGCGCTGTATCTGCCGATCTTCAGCTTGAGTACGGGTGGTGCCGGAGGGCAGTAGGCGGTCGACTTGGCGGGGCGGTGTTGCGCGGGGTGCTTTGCCGAGAGGAGTTCTTAATATGGATGCGCGGTCCCACTGGGAGCAGGTCCATGCGACGAAGAGACCGGAGCAGGTGAGCTGGTTTCGCCCGCATCTGGAGCGGTCGCTGGAGTTGATCGAACGGGCCGCGCCGGACCGGCTGGCATCGATTGTGGATGTTGGCGCCGGGCAGTCGACGCTGGTCGACGACTTGCTGGGGTTGGGTTACGAGAAGATCACGGTGCTGGATATTTCACAGATGGCGCTGGACGCGTCGAAGACGCGGGTGGGGGCGTTGGGACCGGCGGTCCAATGGATCTGTGGGGACGTGACGGAAGCAGAGCTGCCGGAGGGGGTCATTGACGTGTGGCACGACCGGGCTGTCTTTCACTTTCTTACGGAGGCCGGCCAGCGGCGCTCTTACGTGGAGAGGGTGAAGAGAGCATTGAAGCCGGGAGGCAGTCTGATTGTGAGTACGTTTGGGCCGTCGGGGCCTGAGCGATGCAGTGGGCTCGCAGCAATGCGGTATGACACGCCAGCGCTGGGGATCGAGTTCGGGGATCGGTTTCGTCTGGTCGAGAGTTCGCTGGATCTGCATGAGACACCTTCTGGGGCGGTGCAACAGTTTCTCTGTTCCTGGTATCGGTTGAGCTAGCGAAGCTGTTCAGGCGGCTAGGGAAAGCATCAGGCGGGTACAATTCGTGCAAGCGTTGGAGGTGTGCCTGTGGACTCTTGTTTCGGGTTGCGGCGGTGTTCTCCAGGGGGTGTGGTTGCGCTGGGACTGATGGTTATTTTGTTGGGTGGGTGTACGAGTTCGTACTACAAGGCGATGAAGACGTTTGGTAAGGAGAAGCGGGACATTCTGGTTTCGCGGGTGAAGGATTCGAAGAAGGATCAGCAGCAGGCTAAGGAACAGATCAAGACGACGATGGAGTCGTTTCAGGCGCTGACGGGGTTTCAGGGCGGGTCGCTGGAGAAGAACTACAAGAAGTTGAATGGCGAATACGAAAAGGCCGCGGATAGCGCGCAGAAGCTGCATAATCGGATTGATTCGATCGATCAGGTTTCGGGGGATCTCTTCAAGGAGTGGCAGAAGGAGATCGATGGGATGGAGAACAAGAAGCTGGCGGCGCAATCGTCGGCGATGCTAAGGCAGTCGCGGTTGAATGAGGCGAATTACATCAAGTCGATGCGTCAGACCGAGGCGCGGATGACACCGGTGATTACGGCGTTTCGCGACCAGGTGACGTTTTTGAAGCACAATCTGAATGCCCGGGCGATTGGGTCGCTGAAGGGGACCTCGGCGAAGATGTCGACGGATGTGGATGTGCTGATGGTCAGCCTGGATTCGTCGATGGCTCAGGCAGATTCGTTGATCGCTTCTTTGACTGCGGAGCAGTCGTAGGATTTGGAGTCCAATCGACGGTTTGTTTCAGGATGTGCCGAGAGAATCTATGTTTTTCAAACGAATTGTTGAGCGTCATGTGCTTGCAGGGTCTTTGGGCTTGCTGGCGTGGTTGATCGTCTGTGCTGCATGCGCACAGAGTGCGACGGTACCGAACGAGACGCTGGGAGATGCGAAGTTATCTCCGTCGGCCAAGGCCAAGATCTATCGTGCTTTGAGAAAGGAGTTCGAAGGCGAGGATTTAGAGCGTTCGGCTATGGATGGTTTCGAAGTGAGGGTAATTCATCTAGGTCCGGATGGGCGTAGAGGGCTGCGGGTATGGGGAGCGAGCAATGAGGCAATCTTTGTCTGCGGTGCAACGGGAAATTGTCCGATCTGGGTGTTTGATCCGAGCACGGGTGCTCTGCTTTTGTCCGCGAATGGGTGGGAGCTTCGCGCGGAGACAACTGCTCACAATGGCCGCTACGACTTTGTTACGAAACACAATACGAGCGCCACCTCGGGCATTCGAGACTGGTACCGGTTTGACGGTCATGTTTACAAACAGGTTCGGGAGACTGAGTACTAGGCTTTTCAGGCGACGCGGTTGAGGACGCGTTTGGCGGCGAAGGAGAGCATGAGGCGGGAGAAGCCGCTGAAGAGCATGCTGATTCCGACGAGCGTGCCGATGACCCAAATGGAGCTGGCGGGCCAGGAGCGCCAGATCATGATGGCTAGGATAAGGGTGATGACGCCGTCGACCAGAAGCCAGCCGGCGCCGTGGCGTGGACGGAGCTGGAAGTACTGGATGAACTCGACGATGGCCTCGAAGAAGAGGTAGCAGGCGAGGATGAGGGTGAGGGCCAGGAGCGCGTCGAGCGGGTGCAGGATGAGGTAGACGCCGGTGAAGAGATAGACAGCGCCGATGAGGAGCTCCCAGACGAGGCCGCCTTTGGTGTGGGTTTTGAAGGCGAAGATGAAGTGGGTGATGCCGCTGACGATCATGGCCCAGCCGAAGAAGAGGGTGATGGCGATGCCGGAGATTGATGGGATGAGGATGGCGAAGAGGCCCGCGAGAATGAGAAGAATGCTGAGCGCGATGGACCAGTTGATGGCTTTAGGGGCAAGACCGGAGAGGGTGGCGGGTGTGGTGCTCATGGAGTCCTCCAGAAGTCGTAGGGACGAGGCCGAGAGATGGGCGGAGAATAGCATATTCTTAAAGGGTGGAGTGTGACGCGTGGCGTGACTATGGTAATATGACCATAGTCGAGGTGTTGTGTGAAGACAATGGCGGCGGGGAAGTTCAAAGCGACTTGTCTGGCGGTGATGGATGAGGTTCAGGCGAAGCGGGAGCCGGTCGTGATTACGAAGAATGGGAAGCCGGTGGCGAAGCTGGTGCCGCTGGAGGTGCCGGAGGGCGAAGATCCCCTGGACGCCTTTTATTTCGGCAAGATTGAGATTCTGGGGGACATTGTTAAGCCCATTTATTCGGATGAAGAGTGGGAGAAGTTCTTCAAGGAATCGGCGGACCAACTCGGGTGATTCTTCTGGATACGCACGTAGCGGTATGGATGACGGCGGATAAGCGGCAACTTTCGACGGCGGCGGCTGAGGCGATCCGCGAAGAAAGCCGGGCAGGAAAGGGGGTTGCCATTGCCAGTTCGACGTTATGGGAGATTGCGCTGATGTCGGCCCGGAACGAGCTTCGTTTGCCGGGCACGCTGATGGAGTATTTGAGTTATGTCGAGACGGTTTTTGTTGTGCTTCCGATTACGGGGGCCATCGCCGAGCGATCAGTTTTGTTTACCGGCGTGTTTCCAAACGATCCGACGGACCGGCTGATTGGAGCGACCGCTGTGGTCCATGGCATCAGACTGGTTACGAAGGACAAGAAGATCAGGACTTCGAAGCAGGTGGATTGTATCTGGTAGATGTGTGACGAGTTTGGGTTAAGGGAGTCTTAGAGATATGGCAATGGCACCGTTGGCTGTACCGATCGAATCGGGGATGGATGAGGTGGAGCGGGCGCAGTTGATTGCGCGGCGCTATCACGCGGATTTTGTCGACCTGAAGAACTTCAAAATTTCGCATGAGCTGTTCAAGAGTGTGCCGGTGGACATGATGTTCCGGTACAACTTCGTTCCTCTGGAGCAGATGGAGGGGCGGCTGGCGATTGCTGTGTCCGATCCTTCGAAGCTGATGGTGCTGGACGAGATCTCGGGGCTGCTGGGGCAGCGGCTGGTGACGCGGGTGGCGACACTGAGCCAGATTACGGAGCTGCTGAAGAAGACGGAGCAGAGCCAGCGTGTTCTGGATGAGGCCAGTGAAGGGCTTGCGTTCGATGTGCTGCATGGGGATGAGAACCAGGACTCGAATATTTCGATTGAGCGGCTGACGAGCGAGGATGATATCTCGCCGATTATCCGGTTAGTGGATACGACGATCTTTACGGCTTTGGAACGGCGGGCTTCGGATATTCATCTGGAGACGTTTGATGATTGTCTACTGGTGAAGTACAGAATCGACGGTGTGCTGCAGCAGGCGATGGCGCCGATTGCGCGGGAGCATCATCAGACGATTCTTTCGCGTATCAAGGTGATGTCAGAGCTGGATATTGCGGAGCGGCGCGTGCCGCAGGATGGACGGTTCCGCGTCCGGTACAAGGGGAGGCTGATCGACTTTCGTGTTTCGATTATGCCGACGGTGCATGGCGAGAATGCTGTGCTTCGTGTGCTGGATAAAGAGTCGATGTCGGAGAAGTTCAAGCAGCTGAGCCTGGATGTGGTGGGATTTGCGGAGAAGGATCTGACGCGGTTTCGGCGGTATATCAAAGAGCCATATGGCATGGTGCTGGTGACGGGGCCGACGGGTTCGGGTAAGACGACGACTTTGTATGCGGCTTTGAACGAGATCAAGTCTGAGGAAGACAAGATCATCACGATTGAGGATCCGGTTGAGTATCAGATTCGCGGGATTACGCAGATTCCGGTGAATGAGAAGAAGGGGCTGACGTTTGCTCGAGGGTTACGGTCGATTCTGCGTCATGACCCGGACAAGATTCTGGTCGGCGAGATCCGCGATGCGGAGACGGCGCAGATTGCGATCAACTCGGCGCTGACGGGACACCTTGTGTTCACTACGGTGCACGCGAATAACGTGGTGGATGTGCTGGGACGGTTTTTGAATATGGGGGTTGAGCCGTACAACTTTGTCTCGGCGTTGAACTGCATTCTGGCACAGCGGCTGGTAAGGCAGGTGTGTGAATTTTGCGTGAAGGATGTGCGTTACTCCGAGCATGAGTTGCTGGCGAGCGGGCTCGATCCGACGGAGTGGAGAGGGTTCAATTTTCGCGAAGGGCCAGGGTGCATTGAGTGCGGCGGGACCGGGTATCGTGGACGATCGGCGATCCATGAGTTGCTGGAGTTGGATGACGAGATTCGCGAGATGCTGCTGGCGAAGAAGCCGGGAAGCGAGATTCGGAAGAAGGCGAGAGATAAGGGAATGGCGTTTTTGCGGGATTCGGCGTTGGAGCGCGTGAGGGATGGGGTTACGACGCTTCGAGAGATTAATAAGGTTACGTTTATTGAGGCGGGACGGTAACGGGCGTCTTTTAGGTAGTGGCTGGGAGAAGAAAGCGGTCTCGCTTCGCTCGATGCCCATCTTAGCGGCGATAAAACCGTCGCGAAGATGGGGCACCAGCTGCTGTGGCGCGATGAGACCGCGAAGGACGGGGCATCCACAGTAGTTACGGTGGGGCATCCACGATAGTGGTAGTGGCAATCGATAGGGCAAGGTAGTCTAAGAAGGAATGGAAATTTTACCGAAGACATTGGGGACGCGGCCGCGGCTGGCGGTTGAGGTTCGGGCGGAGGGCGTGGTGGCTGCGCGGGCTGAGGATGCGACTGCTCTGTTGACTGCTGTGGCGCGCGGGGATGTGCCTGAGGGGGCAGTGGCGCCGAGTTTGAAGGTTGGCAATATTGTGGATAAGGCTGCGGTAGTGGGGGCGGTGCGGAGGGCGCTCGACGCGGTTGCCGGGAGTGGGCGGGAACGGTCGCGCGATGTGACGGTGGTGGTACCGGATTCGGCGGCGCGGGTGTTGTTTGTGGACTTCGATCAATTGCCTTCGAAGGCTGCGGAGGCCTTGCCGGTGGTGCGGTTTCGGTTGAAGAAGCTGCTGCCCTTCGATGCGGATGATGCGATGGTGAGCTATCAGGTGATGTCGAGCGAGAAGGGGGCTGTGAAGCTGCTGGCGGTGGCGATGCCGAAGGCTGTGCTGGAAGAGTATGAGTCTGTGGTGCTGGCGGCGGGGTATGTGCCGGGAGCGGTGCTGCCGAGTACGCTGGCTGCGCTGGCAGGATTGGATGAGGTTGCTACGCCAGTGCTGATTGTGAATGCGGGGATGGCTGCGGTGACGACTGCGATTGTGCAGGGAGAGACGCTGTTGCTGCATCATTCGTTCGATATGAGCTGCAGGTGTGAGTGCGCCGGGAGAGACGACGGTTGTGTCGCTGGTGGATAGGGAGAGTTCGGTGCAGGAGTGGGCGCAGCAGGAGGCGTTGGGGCCAGGTGGATGGGACAGGTTTGACGCAGAGGCTGCGATGCAGACCTCAGTGGTGGAGACGGCGGTGGTGAGGGAGCGAGGAATCAGAGCGGACATGCGCGAAGTGGTGCAGGCGGTGAGCGTGGCTGCAGCTTACTTTGAAGATACGTTGCAGCGATCGCCGGACCAGTTGCTGGTGGCCGGAACGCTGGGAGCGGATTCTGTGGCGGCGATGATGGAAGAGAGCGGAGTGGAAGGTCTGCGGGTGCGAGAGATGGTGGACTCGGGGATGATGGAGGTTGGCGCTGTAACGGCAAGTGTGCCGCGTGGCTGGCTGGCCGGTGTTCGGGGAGCGCTGAGGAACTGATGCGGATCTCTGTCAATCTTGCGAATCGGCCTTTTGTTGAGTTGCGACCGCTGTTTGCGCGGCTGCGGCTGGCGATGGGTTTGCTGGCGGTGTTGGCGGTGGGGTTGTGGTTTGCGCTGCACTCGCTGGAGGCGAAGGCGAAGGTGGCGCAGTCGCAGATGGATTCACTGAAGGCGAAGACGCAGCAGTATCAGCATGAGCGGCAGGTGAACGAAGCGAGGATGCACCAGCCGCAGAATATGGCGGTGCTGGAGCGGTCGCAGTATTTGAATGCGGTTTTTGCGCGGAAGAGTTTTAGCTGGACGGCGGTGATGATGGACCTCGAGAAGGTGCTGCCGACCGGAGTGCAGGTGACGAGCATCGATCCGACGATTACGAAGGAAGGCGATGTGAATATCCGGTTGCGGGTGAGTGGGGACCGGGAGCGAGCGGTATTACTGGTGAGGAATCTGGAGACGTCGCAACGGTTTCTGGCGCCGAGGCTTTCGTCGGAGCAGACACAGGCGCAGGAGGGAAGCCGCAGTGCGAGCGCGGCGACGATGCTGACGCCGGGTGCAGTGCAGTTTGAGATTTTGAGTGGATATAACCCGCTGCCGGTGAAGCCTGTTTCTGCGATGAAGGACGTGGATGAGGATGCTAAGGTTCATGCGGTGAAGAAAGCTGCGACTCCGAAGAGTACGGTGCCGAAGGGTGGGGTGGTGAAGGCTCCGGCTCAGAAGGGAGCGCCGCGATGACGACTGTAGCGGAAAAGAAACAAACGGCGGCGGCCTCGAAACAGTGGATCGAGAAGGGGCGCAAACTGGCGACTCTACTGAACCTGCATATTGCTGGCGCGGTTGTGTTGGGGCTGGTGAATCTCTATCTGCTGGTGCATATGGCGTTTGCGTGGCACGCGGCGAACGGCGATAACGCGCAGGCGTTGGCTGACCAGACAGTAGCGATGAAGACGGCGGAGATTGCGAGACAGCCGCTGGAGGGGTTGGACGAAAAGCTGGCGCAGGCGACCAAGGATGCAGATAAGTTTTCCAAGCAGCGGTTGCCGTTTGCGGACTCCGAGGTGGCGGCTGAGCTTGGCGCGCTGGCGAAGAAACAGGGAGTGAAGCTGACGCGGGCAAATTATGCGTATGCGCCGGTGCTGGAGGGGACGGCAGGCGAGCTGACCGAGGCGAAGATGGACGTGAGTTTGAGTGGCGACTATCGGCCGCTGGTGTTGTTTGTGAATGCGCTGGAGCGGGACAAGATGTTTTTCCTGATTACAGGAATGACGCTCACAGGACAACAGAGCGGGACGGTGGGGCTGCGGTTGCGACTGACGACTTATCTGCGTTCTCCGGTGGGGACGGAGACTACGGAGAAGATTGTGACTGGAGCGGATGCGGATTCGGGTGCGGCTGATGGTGCGGTGCATGCTCCTGCTCAGGCTCCTGCTGCGGGAGGCCGGCGATGATACAGCTGACTCCGGACCAATGGAAGAAGGGCGGCATCATTGCTGCATTTGTGCTGGTGATGGGTGGCATCTTGTATTACGAGCTGCGTGATCCCAGTGCTCCGCCGCCAGCTGCGCCGGTAGTGGTGACGGCGCCGGTGAAGACGACTCCTGCGATGAAGGCGACTGCGGTGCCTTCGGGCAATGTGGCGAAGAGTCTGGGGACGACGTCGGCGCAGCTCGATCCGACGCTGCGGATGGAGGCGATGCTGGTTACGGAGTCGCTGGTGTATTCGGGGAGTGGGAGGAATATTTTTTCGGCTAGTTCGGTGCCGGTGGATATTCCTAAGCCGATTGCGGATGTGCGGCCGAAGGGTCCACCACCACCGCCCCCGCCACCTCCAGGGCCGCCGCCACCACCGCCGATCGACTTGAAGTTTTTTGGTACGACTACGGCACCGGGTGGGAAGAGGCAAGCGTTTTTGCTGCACGGCGACGATGTGTTTCTGGCGTCGGATGGCGATATCGTTCAGCGAAGGTATAAGGTTGTGTCGATCTCGGCCAACTCCATTCTGGTGGAGGATCTGGCGAATAATAACCGGCAGACGCTGCCGTTGCTGGCGCGGTAGAGGCGGTTGGGATGAAGACGGACTGCACAGAACGCGGCGTGGAGATGCAGGGTGAGCAGGGCTTCATGCTGGTGGGGCTGATTGTTGCGATCTTTCTTATCCTGCTGGCGCTGAGCGTGGCCGCTCCTAAGGTGGCGGAGGAACTGCGGCGGGAGCGCGAGGTGGAGGCGGTGCACCGGGGGAACCAGTATGTGCGGGCGATCCGGCTGTATTACAGGAAGACTCATGCGTATCCGGGTTCGATTGAGCAGCTGGAGAAGACGAACAATATACGGTTTCTGCGGCAGCAGTATGTAGACCCGATGACGGGGAAGGCGGATTGGCGGCTGATCCACGTGGGTGAGGCGAAGACGACAGTGAAGGGATTTTTTGGGGCACCGCTGGCGGGATTGGCGACGGCGGGATTGGGTTCGGCGACGCCATCGGCAGGGATTGGTGCGGCGGCGGGTGCGGTTCCAGCTGGTTCGGGTTCGAGTGGTTTTGGGTCTTCGTCTACGAGCAGCGGGTTCGGATCCTCGTCTTCGGGCAGTGGGTTTGGGTCTTCGTCGCCGGGGGCGGGTGGTACGAGTTTGCCTACGTTGGGTGGGGGAAGTTCGCCGGGTGGAGCTACGAACGGGCCTGCGACGCTGGGTTCGGATAGCTCGTCCAACCCGCAGGGGCAGGGAGCGGGGAGTACGTTGGGTTCGGCTGCTGGGATTGCGAGTAGTACGTCGGGGAATGGTGGCCTTCCAGGCGGCGGTTCGCCGTTTGTCGGGGTTGGGATACCGAAGGAGGGGGACTCGATCACCATTCTGAACGAGCAGACGACGTATAACACGTGGGAGTTTATCTATGACCCGCGGATCGAACAGTTGTATGCGAAGGGTGCGTTGTTTGGCGGGGGCTCGACCGGGACTCTGGGGTCGGGAACGAGTGGGGGGAATAATTCCGGCTTTGGTGGGACGAGTTCGGGGTTTGGTTCGACGCCTGGATCGGGGCTCGGGACGACTCCGGGATCGGGTAGCTCGGGGTTTGGTTCGTCGCCGGGGAGTAATTCTCCGACGCCTCCGACTACGCCTCCGCAACAGCCTCAGTAGTGATCGACCGCGGATATTGCGGATAGTACGGATTATTTTTGGGTGATGGTGCGGAGTTTTCCTATGCGGCCGTGGGGGCCTACGACGAAGGGGAGCGAGAGGGCGTTCCAGTTTTCGTCGGCGTCGGGTGGGTCTTGCGGGCTGGGTTTTAGGGGTGTCCAGTTTTTTCCGTCGTCGGTGGAGATGTCGGTGCCGTTAGGGCCTACGGTGATCCAGAGTTTTTGGGTGGGGTCGTAGGCTACGGAGGAGCGGTAGCCGTGGGGTGGGGTTTGGGCGGGCTCACACATGTAGAAGGTGAGAGGTTCAGCAAGGTTTGCTTTTGAGCCAAAGGTACAGGTCGAAGCGGTGCCCTCTTGTTTATCGGGCAGTTTGTAGTCCCCTCCAACAACATTCAGGACTGGTGTTGCTGTATCGAAGTCAACGGCGATGGAGAACCCACCAGCGGATTCTCCCTGAGCTAATTTTGTGTCTGCGCCTCCGGTCATCGCGAAGGCGGTCTTAGCAATCAGAGGAAATCCTTGTTTCGAATACCGGAGAACCACAAGACCATTGGTCTCGCCTCCAGTAGCGAAAATGATGTCTGAATGAGCTTCTAGTTCGAGGAGAGAGGAATTGCTCGCAGCAAAGATGGACTCGAACGAGTCTTTAGGCCAAAAAGGACCTCCATAGAGTAGTTTTCCGTCCACTCTTAGCCAAGTAAGCCCGCTGTCCGAAGTGGCGTAAAGCGGGAATGCTCGTCTCCTTACAAATTTGTGTTCGTGTCGAGAAAAGTAGGTACCTGCGTAAACCGGGTCCCCAATCAGCAGACCGTGTGTTGCGTTCTTGAATTTGATCGCGTCCCAGAAGCCTTCTTTGTCTGGGTTGGTGAAGAGGAGTTTCCAGGTTTGGCAGCCGTCGGTGGTTTTGTAGAGGCGGGATTGGTCGCCGGGGCCGGAGGACATGACGATGGCGGTGTTTTCGTCGAAGGCCTGGATGCCGCGGAAGTCGAGTTTTTCGGCTCCGGGTGGGATGTTGCAGGTCTGCCAGAGGTAGCCGCCGTCTTCGGTGCGGAGGACGGTGCCGTTGGTGCCGCTGGCCCAGGCGACTCCGCCGCCTACGTTGTGGATGCCGCGGAGGCTGGCGGTGGTATGGGATTCTTCGATGTCGAATTGCGCGTGACATGTGAGGGTTGCGGTGAGGAGGAGGGCGGCGCTCAGGTGTTTCAGGTTCGGTTTCCTGCTCATTGGTGGTGGACCCCCGTCCCCGTCAGTCTTCGAAATAAAAGAGCTAGTTTGTGGTGCTCAAGCGAAAGCCCGGCTTGTGCCGGGCTTGGGTTTCTTCGTGGTTTGATTTTAGCAGGGGTGTCAAGGCCCAGGTTGATCGCTCGTGGTTGATTCCGACAGCAACAGCAAGAGCAAAGACCGAGGCAATTAATCAGTCGCGTCGCCCTTCGGGCTTTGCTCTGGCCTTCGGCAGAGCGGTGTGGGCCTTTCGGCCCGGCTTTTTCGTGGGGCTGAAGCCCCACGCTTAATCCCAAATGCAAAAGGCAAAGGCAAAATGCAAAAGCAGGTCCTCCGCCTTCGGCGAAGGATGACAACTAAAAAGCAACGGCAACTGCGAAAGCAAAATGCGGGGGTCTCTCCACTACGCTGCTCACGATGGAACTGTGAGCAGCTTCGGTCGAGATGGCGCGAATTCTTTAGTGGATTAGAGAAAAGCAAAGCAGGTCCTCCGCCTGCGGCGAAGGATGACAACTAGAAGGCAAAAACCGAAAGGCAAAAACCGAAAAGAAAAACAGAAAAGCAAAAACAGAAAAGCAAAAACAGAAAAGCAAAAACAGAAAAGCAAAAACAGATCCTCCGCTACGCGAAGGATGACAACTAAGAGGCGAAGACGGAGGCAAAAGCAAAGGCGAGGCCAAGGGCAAATGGCTAAGGCAAACTTGCTTTTGCTGCGGCGATCGGGACGATTTAGATTGCCTAGCTGCGCTGGGTGACGGAGGCGCACTGTGCCCGGCTGTGATTTTTGCTGTATGCCTCAGGTGAGATTGGCGATGGTCACTCGTCGCGTATGACGGCGAGGGGGCTGATTCGAGTGGCGCGAACGGCTGGAACGAGGCTGGCAATGAACGCTACGAGGACAAGAAGAGTGGTTACGGCGACGAAGGTCAGGGTGTCGCGAGAGCTTATGCCGTAGACCATGCTCGTTACCAGACGGCTGAGGGAGTAGGCTGCGGCGAGACCGATGACGATACCGATTGCCGTTGGTTTAATGGCTTGAGTGACGACGAACTGAATGACGTCGCTGCGCGTTGCTCCAAAGGCGATGCGGAGGCCGATGTCTTTCATGCCGCGTTTTACCGAGTAGGAGAGAACGCTGTAGATGCCGACCGTGGAGAGGACGAGAGCGAGCAGGCCGAAGATGGAGAGAAGCTGCATGTTGGCGCTGTTCTGAGCCAGAGTTTCCTCGACGAACTCTTCGAGGGTGAGGACGTTGTCGACGGGGACGTCTTTGTTGACCTGATGCACTGCGTCTGTGATGGCTGTTGCGAGGGTGCGTGGAGCGACCGTGGTGCGGACGGCTAGAGCGAGAGGTACGGACCTCCAGGACTCCTGTGTTGGGGCCGTGACCTGGGCTGTGGGCCAGTAGAGGCTGGCGATACCGCTAGTGCTGTTGAGGCCTGTTTGCTTGACGTCGCCGACGATTCCAACGACCTGACGATCTCTGTCGGGGAAGAAGGAGAGCTTGAGGTGATGGCCGATGGCATCGCCGTTGGGCCAGAACTGTTTGGCCATGGACTGGCTGATGACGACGACAGCTGCGGAGGCGGCCCGGTCGTCGTCGGTGATGGCGCGGCCCTGAAGCAACGGAATGCGCATGGCGCTGAAGTAGCCTGAGGTTACGACGCGGACGGAGACTTCCGGCTGTTCGGACAATGCGACGACGGGATGACCTTCGATGGCGACGGGCTGGTTCGAGCCGCCGTTGAGGGGCAGATCGTCGATCGCTCCGGCGGATTCAACTCCGGGGAGGGCACGAATGCGGGTGAGCACCTGATCGAAGAACTGGGATTCTTCGGTGGCGCTGGCGAAGAGTTTTTTGTTGACCTCGACGTTCATGGTGAGGACATTGTGCTGATCGAAGCCGGGGTCGATGGTTTGGAGTTTCCAGAGACTGCGGACCATCAGACCGGCTCCGATGAGCAGGACCAAAGACAATGCGACCTCGACGACGACCAGAGCGGATCGGGTGGCGCCGCTTCCGCTGGTCGCGTCGGTACGGCCAAGGCCCTGCTTGAGTGCGGTGTTGACATCGGTTTTCGTCATGCTGAGAGCGGGGAGCAGTCCTGAGAAGATGCCGGTTGCGATGGAGAGCACGAAGGTAAATGCGAGCACGGGACCGCTGAGGCCGATGTCACCGAACTGCGGCAATTGGTTCGCGAAGAGCCTGAGCAGAAGCTGAATTCCGAAGTGGGCGCAGAGCAGGCCGAGGGCTCCTCCGATGATGGAGATGAGGACCGATTCGCCGAGAAGCTGTTGGATGATGCGAGGGCGGCGCGCTCCCATCGCTGTGCGGATGGCGATCTCTTTGCGGCGCGAGAAGGTGCGGGCGAGAAGAAGATTGGCGACGTTGGCGCAGGCGATAAGGAGGACAAAAGCGACGGCGCCAAGCATCATGAGCAAAGCGGGGCGAACATTGCCAACGGTCTCATCACGGAGGGGATGAATGACGGCGCCCCATCCTTTGTCGTCGGCGGGGTAGGCCTGTTCGAGCCGCTGCGAGATGGTGTTCATCTCGGCTTGCGCCTGCTCGACGGTGACTCCGGGTTTGAGGCGGCCGACGGCCAGGAAGTTATGGTTGTTGCGAATAGCTGCGCGGTCGGGGGTGAGGGCGACGGGGACCCACATACGGGCGAAGCCTGGCTTGTTCATCGCCGGACCCATGACGCCGACGATGGTGTAGGGATCGCCGTCGAGGTTAATGGTTTTGCCCACAGCCGTGGGGTCGCCGGCGTAGTGGGTCTGCCAGAACTTGTAGCTGAGGACGACCTCGTGATTCTTACCCGGGCTGTCTTCGTCGGGGCGGAAGACGCGGCCGTGGATGGGTTCGACTCCGAGGACGGAGAAGAAGTCCACGCTGACGGGACTGGCACCGACGGATTCGGGTTTGCCTGCGCCGGTAATGTCAAAGCTTGCTCCGGTGTAGAGGGCCATCTTGTCGAAGAGGCGGGATTGCTTCTGCCAGTCGAGGAAGTTGGCGGGGGAGAGGGCGAAGGTCGTCATGCCGGGGAAGCTGGACTGAGGAGGGGTGTGCCACATCTGCACGACGCGGTCGGAGTCGCGGTAGGGCAGAGGCTCGATGAGGATTTTGTTAACGATGCTGAAGATGGCGGTGTTTGCGCCGATGCCGAGGGCCATGATGATGGCCGCCATCAGAGCAAAGCCGGGGTTCTTCCTGAGCAGCCGAAGGGCGAATCGAAGGTCTTGCAGGAGTGCTGACATACGCTCACCTCCATCTGTTTGGGGAGCAATTTTACGGCCATGGGTGAAGTCCCGAAACCGAGAATTATCAGCGCTTTTAGGAATGATGGGGAGGGGCCACTGTCCGTTGATGAGAACAGGCGTCCGTTTTCGAACAGACTTCTGCGTGGTACCCGGTGCTCGACTTCGGTTGAGATGATGATTTTTGCGTGCGGGAAAGAGGGCGGTTCGTGCTTCACACGAATGCCCCATGTCCGAAGACCCGGACATGGGGCACCCGGTTTGTGCACGCTGCGTTGGTTGGTTATTTTGTTTGCCAGAGGCCGAGTGCTGCGCCGGTAGGGTCGGTGATGATGCTGAACCAGCCCATGTTCGGGACTTCCTGAGTGTCGATCATGAGTTTGGCGCCGAGGCTGACGGCTTTTTTGTTGGCCGCGTTGACATCGTCGACGAGGACGTAGGGGAGCCAGGCGGAGGGTGCGCCGGGGTTTGGGTTTTTCATCATGCCGCCGCCGGGGCTGTTGTCGGTGGGTTTGAAGGTGGAGTAGATCATGCCACCGCCCATGTCCATGTCGGAAAACTTCCAGTTGAAGAGCGTTGAGTAAAAGGCCTTGGCTGTGGTGGTGTCGGTGGTGCCGAGTTCGACGTGACAGAAGGGATTGTCCATAGCGTGAATCCTCTAGGTTGTGAGATGGAGTTGCGCGGGCCGGAGTTGCTGAACGCCGGGTTGTATCCCAGTGAGATGAATGTAGAGCGGCGTTGCAAATTTGATGCGGAAGGGAACCGGTTGGATTAAGGCAGCGTAGATAGGTCATACATCACGAAGGCCGGAGAGAAGATTCATGCGCGATATTATTGTTGCCTTTCGTCAGTTTTCGAAGTCGCCCGGGTATGCGATTACGGTAGTGCTGACGCTGGCGCTGGGTATTGGAGCGAACACGGCGATCTTCACACTGGTTCACGCGGTGCTTTTGAAGTCGCTGCCGGTGGCCGATCCGAAGTCACTGTATCGCGTGGGGGATCTGGATGACTGCTGCGTGAACGGCGGGTTTGAGAACGACAACGGCGATTTCGATTTGTATTCGTGGGAGCTTTACAAGCATTTTCAGGAGACGACGCCGGAGTTTGAACGGCTCGCGGCGATGCAGTCGGGCGGCAACTCGATGACCGTGCGTCGAGGGTCGGAGCCAGCGAAGTCTCAAGGTACACAGTATGTCTCGGGGAATTTTTTCACGACGTTTGGGATTGGACCGTTTGCTGGACGCGTGCTGAGGGACGAGGACGATACTCCGGGAGCGGCGCCGGTGGTGGTGATGAGTTATCAGGCGTGGCAGTCGGACTATGGCGGCGACCCCTCAGTGATTGGGTCGACACTTTATCTGCAGGGGAAGCCGGCGACGGTGGTGGGGATTGGACCGCGGGGATTCTTTGGCGACCGGATACGGAGTGGTCCGCCGGCGCTCTGGATACCTCTGGCGAGTGAGCCGGTGATCGAGGACAAGAACTCGATTCTGCATGTGCCGGACAGCAACTGGTTGTATGTGATCGGACGACTGAAGCCGGGCGTGAGTGTAGCGGCGCTGACTGACAAGATGTCCAGCCGGCTGCGGGAGTGGCTTACGCAGGAGCCGAGGTATTCGAGCAACGGTGGGGTCTCGATTATTCCGAAGCAACATGTGGTGATTGTGCCGGCGGGTGCGGGGATTCAAAACCTGCAGAAGGAGACGGGCAAGGGGCTGTATCTGCTGATGACGATCTCGGGGCTGGTGCTGCTGGTTGCGTGCGCGAATATTGCGAATCTGATGCTGGCTCGAGGTGCGACGCGACGGGCGGAGATCTCGGTGCGGATGGCGCTGGGGGCGGCGCGGGGCAGAGTGATACGGCAGATGTTGACAGAGAGCGTGCTGCTGGCGTGCATGGGAGGGCTGGCAGGGCTGGCGGTCGCGTATGCGGGAACGCGGATGATTCTGGCTCTGGCATTTCCTGATTCGCCGCAGTTGCCGATTGCGGCTAGTCCTTCGCTGGCGGTGCTGGGGTTTGCGTTTGCGCTGTCGTTGCTGACAGGGATTGTGTTCGGGATCGTTCCGGCGTGGATGACGTCGCACTCGGACCCGGCGGAGGCGTTGCGTGGGGTGAGTCGCTCGACGCGAGACAGAACGTCGCTGCCGCAGCGGTCGCTGATTGTGGTTCAGGCAGCGCTGTCGCTGGTGATGCTGGTGAGCGCGGGGCTGCTGACGAAGAGTCTGCGCAATATGGAGCATCAGGACTTTGGATTGCAGACGGAGAATCGGTACGTGCTGCATCTTGATCCGGCGGGCGCGGGTTATAAGCCGGAGACGCTGCCGGCGCTGTACCGGGCGCTGGAGCAGCAGTTTGGTGCGCTGCCGGGCGTGAAGAGTGTTGGGCTGGCGCTTTACAGTACGCTGGAGGGCAATAACTGGGGTGAGGGAGTGTTTGTGGATGGGAGGCCGGCGCCGGGGCCGAACTCGCATAACGGATCGTCGTGGGACAGGATCAGTCCGCAGTTCTTCGAGACGGTGGGTCAGCCGGTGATTCGTGGGCGCGGGATTACGGAGCAGGATACGGCGACGACACAGAAGATCGCGGTGGTGAACCAGGCGTTTGTGAAGAAGTTTTTTCCGAAGGAAGACCCGATTGGCAAACACTTTGGAGTGTTTGATCAGAAGTACTCGTCCATGTTCGAGATTGTGGGAGTGGTGGCGGATGCGAAGTACAACAATCCTCGCGGCGAGATGAGGTCGATGTATTTTCGGCCGCTGACCCAACAGATGGATGGGTTAACGGTACCTAATTTTGTGATGGCTGAGGGGAGATCGCTGTATATCAACTCGGTGACGCTAAGGTTTGACCGTGCGCCACAAGGACTTGATGCAATGGTGCGGCGGACGTTGCAGAACATCAATCCGAATTTGACGGTGATCGATCTGAACTCGCTGGATTATCAAGTGGCGGGCAACTTTACGGAGGAGCGGTTGATTGCGCGGCTGACGATACTGTTTGGCGCGTTGGCGCTGGTGCTGGCGTCGGTGGGACTGTATGGGATTACGTCGTACCAGGTGGCGAGGAGGACGAGCGAGATTGGGCTGCGGATGGCGCTGGGTGCGGACAGGAGAGACGTGGTGAAGATGGTGTTGCGGGGAGCGCTGCTGCAGGCTGGGATAGGGCTCGCGATCGGGATTCCGGTGGCGCTGGTCGCGGCGAGGTGGATGGCTGATCAGCTTTATCAGGTGCGGTCGTATGATCCGCTGAGCCTTATAACGGCGGTGACGGTGCTGCTGGTCTCGGCTACAGTGGCGGGGTTTGTTCCGGCGCGAAGGGCTTCGCTGATTGAACCGATGCAGGCGTTGCGTACGGAGTGAGGCGCTGACTCGAAGATCAATACTAGAATTTCGGGAGGAGTCGAAGATAGACAACCGGCAGACGGAGGTTTGCGATGACGACGAGGAAGATCACCGTGGAACGCGTTACGTTTGTGTCGAGCCGATCGTTTGAAGAGGTTCTGAGCCTGCTGGAGAAGGGGATTGGGCGGCCGAACTTTGGTGAACTCAGCCGTCGAATGAACGACGCTCCAACGTTTGAGGAGTATGTCTCGATCATCCGTGGCGCGGTGGGGAGCGCGGACTTGATGGAGTTTATGCGGTTAGATCTGGGGGCGGCGTTGCGAAGGGACCCGGCTGTTGCGGCGTATAAGATCGTTCGGATTATTGCAGGAAATCCGCTGATCATGAAACAGATGGCGGAGCATGTGCCGGATGCAGGGTCGTATGCTCCTGTCACGATTCTTGTGTATGAGCGGGAGGATGGAGTGCACGTGTCGTATGACTTGATGGCGAGTTATCTGGCTGGTTCGGGGAATGAGAAGACGTTGCAGGTGGCGAGGGAGCTGGATGCGAAGGTTCTGCGGTTGCTGACAGATGCTACGAGTTCTTGAGTATTGTTTGTGTTGATGGATGGAAGACAAGCAACGACAAATGCAAATGCGGGGGTTCTTCGCTTCGCTCAGAATGACAACAAAAGCAGGTACAAGTACAACTGCAAAAGCAACTACAACTGCAAAAGCAAGTACAACTGCAAAAGCAACTGCAACTGCAAAGGCAGAAGCAGGTCCTCCGCCTGCGGCGAAGGATGACAGCAAAGTGGTAAGCGGCGAAGGATGACAAGCAAAGAAGGATGAGAACAAAGAGTGACAACAAAGTAGTCGGAGGATGACCTCTCGGGCTATTTGGGCGTTAGCGTCAGGGTGTGGGTGGTGGCGGCGTCGACGGCGGGGTTGGTGAAGGGGAGGATGAATGTGGTGCCGTGGTACCAGGCGGGCCATTGGTCCATGAACCAGGGGCTGGCTGGGTTGGAGGATTCGCCTAAGACGAGGTTGAGGGTGCTGTGGTCTAGGTCGGCGAGGTCGGCGGTGAAGCGCTCGGAGGGGCCGAAGCTGCGGCCGACTTGTTTGACGGTGGCGTCGTCGCCGCTTTGGGGCTGGATGCCGGTGCCGGTGGGGAGACCGATGAGGCGTTGGAGGAGTTCGGATTGGCCGTAGATGGGGTGCTCGATGTCGATGGGGCGGAACTGGCCGTAGTGCCATTTGCTGAGGTCAAGAGGAGCATTGGCGACGCGGAGGCCCTGGACGACGGCGGTGGTGAGGAGGTCGTCCCATGTGGCGTAGGTTTTGGGGAGCCAGCGGCTGGGGGTGTGCATGATGAGCCACTCTTCGGCGTAGGCCTTGTTGCCCCAGGAGTAGAGGGCTGCGGCGGGGAGGGGTTCGGGTTTGCCGGAATCAGACTTTGCCATTGGGTTGGGTTGAGGGGCTAGTTGCGGGTTGAGGAGGAGCGGCCATAGAGCGGCGCGTACGGCGACGACGATGGCGGGGGCTGCGGCGTCGGCATCAACGTTGCCGTTCCAGGCGCGGAGAAGATCGGCGGCCTGGTGGAGGCGCTTGTTGTGAACGAGTTCGGGCTTGCTGGCGTGGTCGATGGCGTAGGCGAGACGCTCGGCGATGACGTGGTCGACGTCGGAGTAGACGTCGGTCTGGAGGGCGAGCATGTCGGCGGGCGTGAGTTGGTTTTTCGTGGAGATGGATTTTTCGTTGAGGACCTTCCAGATGCGCTGGTTGCGATAGGGAGCGGCCCAGTTGAGGGTGATGGGGTAGGGGTAGTCGTCGGGGGTGATGCGGGCGTTGGCGGTGGCGAGGATGCCGTTGGGGGGATCAGTGACCTGGGGGAGACGGTCGTAGGGGATGGTGCCGACCCAGTCCTGCGTGGTGTCGAGGGCGTCGGTGGGGATGGGGCTGATGGGGCTGGGAGTCATGACGCTGCCGCGAAGGGGAATGCGGCCGACGGCGTGGTAGCCGATGTGACCCTGGTCGTCGGCGTAGACGAGGTTTTGTGCGGGGCCGCCGAAGGTGGAGAAGGCGGAGACGAGGCTGGCGCCGTCGGTCGCGGTGTTGATACTGAGGAATAACGGGCTGTTGATGTTGGCAGGTTCGTAGATGGTCCAGCGGAGGGAGAGGGCTCGTCTTTCGGTGGGCAGGATGCCGGAGATGATCGGTGTGATGGCTGCGCCGTGTTGTGTGGCCGGGATGTCGAGGGCGATGTCTTTGCCGCCTTTGACGTGGATGATCTCGCGATCGTGGAGGAGAGGTTTCCAGACGCCGCTTTGTGCTTCGTATTCGGCGGTGGGGCCGGTGCCGCGGATGTGCTCGATGTAGACGTCCTGGACTTCGGCGCCGAGGTTGGTGAAGCCCCAGGCGACGTGGGCGTTGTGGCCGACGATGATGAGGGGAACGCCGGGGAGAGAGACGCCGGTGACGTGGAGGTCGCCTGCGGGGGTGGGTGCTTCGAGGTCGGCCTGATACCAGATGCCGGGAACGTTGTGGGCGAGGTGCATGTCGTTGGCGAGGAGCGGCTTGCCGGTAGCGGTGTGGGTGCCGGAGACGACCCAGTTGTTGGAGCCGGCGATGCAGCCTTCGCAGATGGGGTTGCGGAGGGTTTGCTGGAGGGCTAGGAGGTCTTCGGGGGTGGCGGTGCTGGAATTCGTATCCCCCACCCATCGTGATGAGACTGCGATGGGTGGGGCACCCGGGCTGGGGTGCCGGGTTGGAGAGAGTGCGGTCGCGCTACCGCGCGATGCCCACCTTAGGCGCAGAGTGCGCGCCGAAGATGGGGCACCCGGATTCATACCGTCAGGTGGATTGAGTTTGGTTTGGGACTCGTCGAGGGGGACGTCGGGGATGTCTTTTTGTGGGGTGGTGAGGTCGACGATGGGCTGGGCGGGTGGGTGATCGCGCCAGGTGACGGTGGGGTAGAGGTCGCCGACGAGGTGCTGTGGGAGGCGGGCAGTGAGGGCTTCGCGGCTGAGCTCGGAGGGGAAGCTGTTGGTGAGGTCCTGGAACATGACGAGACCGACGAGGAGGGTGTCGCGGGGTGTCCAGGGGGCGGGCTCGTAGTGGAGAAGACGGAACTCGAGCGGGAGGTGGGCGCGCTGGATGGCGATGGATGCATTGACGCCAGCGGCGTAGCGCTCGAGGAGGTGGAGCTGGTCTGGCGGGAGGGTAGTGATGGCGCGGTCGGCGGAGGTGCGGAGTTCGAGGGTGCGTTGGAGACGATCGTGCACGATGAGGGAGGGGCCGAGGATCTCGGCGAGGGTGCCGGCGGCGTGGCGGCGAAGGGAGTCCATCTGCCAGAGGCGGTCCTGCGCGGTGACGAAGCCCTGAGCGAGGACGAGGTCGTCGAGCGAGGCGGCGCGGATGTGAGGTACGCCGTGGGCGTCGCGCTGGATGGTGACGGGGGCGGAGAGACCGGAGATGGTGACGGCGCCGTCGAGCTGAGGGAGAGAGTCGTTCATGGTCTGGCGCAGCCAGTGGCGGGCGGTGAAGAAGCCGATCACGGAGACGAGAATGACGAGCGTGGTGAGGATGACGATGATGCGGTGGAAGATGCGGCGGCGTTTGGCCTGCAGCGCAGCTTCCTCTGGGGTGAGGGGCTCGTCCGGAACTACGTCGGTATTTGTGAGATGGGGGAGGCTCATGCTTGATGGCAAGTGTAAATGGTGCGGGATGTGAGGTGGAATGTGAGATGTTGACGGCGACGCGGTCGATGAGGACTTTAATTTGGTTTACTGGAGTTGGAGGTTTCTGTCGGTTCGGCCTAAGTGAGGTGAATGGCGGGGCTGAGAGCTGCTGTATGGGCAAGCAAAGAACGGCAAAACGAACAGCTGCGGAGAACGACAAGTTCATCAAGTGATTTGGAGGGGCGATGGGTTCGGGTGAGAGCTTGCATGCGGTCGAGACGGTGATCCTGCTGTTGCTGGTGCTGGTGGCAGGGTTTGCGGCGTTGGCGCGGCGGTTGAAGGTGCCGTATCCGATTGTGCTGATACTGGCGGGGTTGGCGATCAGCTTTGTTCCACGTATGCCGCATGTTCCGCTGGACCCCAATATTGTGTTTGTGATTTTTCTGCCGCCGTTGCTGTATGCGTCGGCGTGGACGATGTCGTGGCGGGAGTTTCGACGGAACTCGGTAATGATTGGGCTGCTGGCGGTGGGGCTGGTGGGTTTTACGGTGTGGGGCGTGGCGGAGTTTTCGGACCGGTTTATTACGGCGCTGGATTGGAAGGCGGGGTTTCTTCTGGGCGCGGTGGTGTCGACGACGGATGCGATTGCCGCGACGTCGATTGCGAAGAGTATCGGACTGCCGCGGAGGATCGTCGACATTCTTGAAGGTGAGAGTTTGCTGAACGACGCTACTGGATTGCTGGCGCTGGAGATTGGGCTCGCGATTATGGTGCGGGGAGAGATGCCAACGGTTGCGGAGGGGTTGGCTCGGCTGGTTTATCTGGTGCTGGGTGGTTTGGTGATCGGGTTGTTGATTGGGGTGGTGGTGGGTTGGATGGAGCGGTTTATCGACGATGGGCCGGTGGAGCTGGTGGTGAGCCTGGTGGTGCCGTATGCGGCTTATCTGGCGGGGGAGCGAGCGCAGGCTTCGGGTGTGCTGGCGGTGGTGGCTTGCGGGATTTATATGAGCCGAAAGAGCACGCAGTTCTTTTCGCCTGCGGTGCGGCTGCAGGTCAATGGGGCGTGGGACGCGCTGACGTTCATGCTGAATGGTCTTGTGTTTGTGTTGATCGGACTGCAACTGCCGTATGTGCTGGCAGGGATCCATGGGCGGTACGGCACGGGGACGCTGATTTTTTATGGAGCGGTTTTCAGCGCGGTGCTGATTCTGCTGCGGATGATTTGGGTGTTTCCGGCGGTGAAGATTGCGTCGTTTGTGGAGCGGCGGTTGATGGGGCATACGGATGAAAAGGAGCTGAAGCCGCGCGAGGTGTTCGTTGTGGGGTGGACCGGGATGCGCGGGGTGCTGGCGCTGGCGGCGGCGATCTCCGTGCCGGAGGAGTTGTGGGATGGGCGGCCCTTTGAGGCGAGAAATTTGATTGTGTTTCTGGCGTTCTGCGTGATCTTCGTGACGCTGGTGTTGCAGGGGCTGACCCTGCCGGCGCTGATTCGCGGGTTGGGGCTCGCGGGAACGACGGGGATGGAGCCGGAGGAAAGAGAGGCGCGCAGGATCGTGCTGAAGGCGGCGATTCGCTATCTGGAAGATGGGCGGAAGAGCGATGGCGGGGTGAACGCGCATTTGTATGACGATCTGGTGCACCGGTACAGGCATAAGTTGGCGCTTGTGGGTGGTGGCGCAGAGGAGCGTGTTGGAGAGATAGACCGGGAGGCGTATTCGAAGCTGCGAACGATTGCGGAGAGGACGCTGGAGGCGGAGCGGCGTACGCTGATCGGACTGCGGGACAAGGGACGGATCAGCGATGATGTGTTGCGGACGATTGAGAGGGAACTGGATCTGGCGGAGAGTCAGTATCAAGGGATGCCGCTGTCTTAATTGTGAGTGTGGTGGGCGGCTGGACTGGTCTTCCTGCGCTATGCTGGAAGCTTCGCAACTGAGCGATGGCTGCTTGATAGGGAGAGTGCTGCTTTGGAATGCAGGATTTTTTATCACGACAAGTGCTTTGATGGGGCCTGCTCGGCTTCGCTGTTCATGCGGTTTCATCGCGAGTGTATGAAGACGGCGGATAAGTTTTCGTTTCATGGGCTGGTGCATCGGGCGGGGGCGCTGTTCGATGAGAATGCATTTATCGATACGGGCAACGGGGACGAAAATGCGATTGTGGATTTCAAGTATTCAGCTTCACCGAAGGTGACGTGGTGGTTCGATCATCATCAGAGCGCGTTTTTGACGCCGGAGGACCAGAAGGATTTTGAAGCGGGACAGGCGGATGGCTCGCAGCGGATGCGGAAGTTTTTCAATCCGAACTATGTTTCGTGCACGAGTCTGATTGCCGATAAGGCGCAGTTGAACTTTGGGTTCAATACGGCGCCGCTGCTGGAGCTGATCAAGTGGGCGGACATCGTGGATGGGGCCCGGTATGAGAGCGCGAAGTCTGCGGTGGAGATGGACGCGCCGGCGATGAAGCTGACGATGGTGATTGAGAGTGCGGCGGACAATTCGCTGGTGCCGCGGCTGATTCCGCTGCTGACGGAGATGAGTCTGCAGCAGGTGCTGGACCAGGCGTTTGTGCAGGTGATGCTGGGGCCGTTGATGGAGCGGCATTGGGCGGCGTTGGAGTTGATTCGTTCGCGGGCTAAGGTGGAGCGCGGCGTGATTACGTTCGATATTACGGATCAGCCTACGGAGGGGTACAACAAATTTATTCCGTACTATCTGTATCCGGAGGCGACGTATAACGTGGGGTTGAGCAAGTCGAGCTTCCGGACGAAGGTGTCGGTGGGGACGAATCCGTGGACTACGCTGCGTGCTGCGGAGTTGGTTAATCTGGCGGAGATTTGCGAGCGGTATGGGGGCGGAGGACATGCTCGCGTGGGGGCGATTAGTTTTCCTCCGGATCGGGAGGATGAGGCGCGGAAGGCAGTGGGGGAGATTGTGGCGGAGCTGCGGGCGACCGCGGATTTGCGCGGATAGGCGCGGATAAAGACGAACAGACGGATCGAAGCGGAGAGACCACGGATATGCGTGGATTATTTCGGATGAGAGCTTTGTTTTTATCCGTTTTAATCCGCGAAGATCCGTGGTCGATGTTTTTTAGGGCTTCAGTTTGGTGAAGAGGTTGAGGCGGGTCAGGTCGTTGAAGATGACGAAGGCGAAGAAGGCCAGGATGCAGACGAAGGCTACCTGGTAGATGCGCTCCTTGACCTGCTGATTGACGTCGCGGCGCATGATGGTCTCGATGAGAAGGAAGAGGATCATGCCGCCGTCGAGGATGGGGATGGGCATGAGGTTGAAGGATGCCAAGGTTAAGCGAGATCATGGACATGGTCTGGATCAGAGGCATCCAGCCGGGCATCTGCGCCACCTGATGGATCTGCTGGCCGATACCGATGGGGCTTTGCAGACTCTTGACTGAGACCTGGCGGGTGAAGAGACGCTTGATGACTTCGACGATGAAGAGAGAGCCCTTCTCGTTGAACTTCCAGGAGGCGGCGACGGCTTTGCCGAGAGGCAGACGCTCGACCCTGACGGGCGGCAGGACGGCGAGGAAGCCGAGGCGATAGTCCTTGGAGCCGCTGGGGATGTCGGCCAGCTCTGGTGTGACCTGAATGGGCACGGTCTGGGTGGCTCCGCCGACGTTGCGCTGAATGATGAGGGAGGCGGGCTTGCCAGCCTGATCCTGCAGGTAGGTGAGCAGGGCAGGGACGGAGTGAAGCTGGAGGCCGTCGATGCTGAGGATCTTGTCGCCGGGTTTGAGGCCGGCGTTGGCGGCGGGCATGCTGGGCTCGAGGGAGTCGACCTGGACGGGTGTGTTCTGAGCCTTGGGTATGAGGCCGAGGTCGTCGAGCGAGAAGTCGTCGGGGTTGCCCTTGCTTGCGACGAAGAGTTTGGTGTCGGTACGTTGGCCGTCGTGGATGAAGGAGAAGGGGACGGTCTGGTTGAGATTCAGGATGGAGCGATTGCCTACGTCTTCCCAGGTGGGGTTTTCGACGGTGTCGAAGTGGACGATGACGATCGCCGGAGTGGATGCCAGCTTTTGCGGCGGGGGTCTTTGGCTGGATGTAGTCGGTGATGGCGGGGCCGTCGAGGAACTCCTGCACCTCGTTGTGGAGCATGGAGACGCCGGTCATGAGGCCGAGGGCGAGGATGAAGTTGGCGATGGGGCCGGCGAGGGCGACGAGAATTCGCTGCCAGCGGGGGTGGGAGTTGAAGTTGCCGGGGTCGTCGGTGGCGGTTGCGCCGGGTTCGTCGGTCGGGAGGTTCATCTCGCCGGCCATCTTGACGTAGCCGCCGAGCGGGATGGCGGCGATCTGGTATTCGGTGTCGCCGCGGCGGAAGCCGAAGAGGCGTTTGCCAAAGCCGATGGAGAAGACTTCGACGCGGATGCCGCAGAGCTTGGCGACGGCGAAGTGGCCGAACTCGTGGACGAGAACCATGATGCCAAGGACGATGAGAAGCTGAATGACTGTCGACATGAAGTTGGGGACGCCTCGTTACCTGATTGGGTTTATGGCTACCGTCGTACGCCGGTGGACTGGCTTGCAATCACTTCGCGCGCACATTCGCGCGCGGCAAGATCTGCTTCAAGCACCTCGAGAATAGACGCCGGGGTTTGACCGGATGTTAGCTGCAGCACTCTGCTCTATTGTACGTGGAATGCCCAGGAAATGGGATATCCCCGGCGAGGAAGGCGGCAACGGCGATCTCGTCGGCGGCGTTGAGGGCGATGCAGGAGCGGCCACCGGCTTCGGCGGCTTCGTAGGCGAGGCGGAGGCAGGGGAAACGGGTGAGGTCGGGGATGGAGAAGTCGAGCTGGCTGAGGGTGGTGAGGTCGAAGGTGAGGGTTTCTTTTTCGGTGACTGCGACGCGCTCGGGGTAGGCGAGGGCGTAGAGGATGGGGAGGCGCATGTCGGTGACGGAGATCTGTGCGAGGATGCTGCCGTCGACGAACTCGACGAGGGAGTGGACGGTGGACTGGGGGTGGATGGTGACGCGGACCTGTGCTGGGCGGCAGGTTGAAGAGGCGGCAGGCTTCGATGACCTCGAAGCCCTTGTTCATCATGGTGGCGGAGTCGATGGTGATGCGCTGGCCCATGACCCAGGTGGGGTGTTTGAGGGCCTGCTGCGGGGTGATGCGGTCGAAGTCGGCGAGGGGGGTGTTGCGGAAGGGGCCACCGGAGGCGGTGAGCCAGACTTGCTTGACTTCGGCGGGCGTTCCGCCGCGCATGCACTGGTGGACGGCGTTGTGCTCGGAGTCGATGGGGAGGAGGGCGACGTTGTGTTTTTTTGCGGCGGCGATGATGAGCTCGCCGGCGGCGACGAGGCACTCCTTGTTGGCGAGGCCGATGGTTTTGCCGGCGCAGACTGCGGCGTAGGTGGCTTCGAGGCCGGCTACGCCGACGATCGCGGAGACGACGAAGTTGACTTCGGGCAGGGTGGCGACGTGGATGCTGCCGGCGGTGCCGTGGAGGACTTCGATGTTGGTGATGCCTGCGGCTTTGAGGCGGGCGGTGAGGGTGGCGGCGAGGGCTTCGGTGGCGAGGGAGATGACTTTGGGGCGCCAGCGGAGGCATTGGGCGTAGGCTACGTCGATGTTGCTGCCGGCGGCGAGGGAGATGACCTGGTAGCGGTCAGGGAAGGATTCGCAGATGGAGAGGGTGCTGTGGCCGATGGAGCCGGTCGAGCCGAGGATTGCTAATTTCTTCACAGATGTTATTTTCGCAGACTCGAAGACGGAGGCGAGGGGAGGGACGCCTTTTCTTGAGTCTGCGAAGGTTTTTGGACTTCTAAGCCAGCCCTCGCATGCTGGGCTCGAGGGCTGGCTTTGTCATCATGGCGCGTTGACGACGACGTAGGTGGTCGAGCTTCCTGACATTTGCGGCTGGTACCAGGTGCCGTTGCAGTTTTGGTAGGCCAATCCGTTGACGATTTGCGTTGCGCAGCCAGCGGGCGGTTGGTTCACGACCGAACCGACGACGGCAGCAGTCACCGCTACTGCAGCTGTGACTGCAGCAGCCGCGGCGACGGGATGGTAGCAGCAGCCTCCGCCGTAATAGCCTCCACCGCCACCGTAGTAGCCACCGTTGGTATTTACGTTGACATTGCGATTGACGTTGACGTTCTGGTTGACGTTGGTGTTGCGATTGACGTTCTGATTGACGTTGGCGTTGCGATTGGCATTCTGGTTGGTGTTGGCAGTGCGATTGGCGCCTTGGTTGGCGTTGCGATTGGCACCCTGGTTGGCGCTCCGGGTCGGAGTCGAGTTGACGCTGGTTCGAGCGCTGCTGCGGGTACCGCCGCCAGCTGCGGCGCCACCACCACCGCCGCCGCGGCCTCCACGTTGAGCGAAAAGTGTCATTCCGGATACCAGGACAGCGATGGCGAACAGGGCGAAGATCTGTGTTGATCGCTTCATAGGTGTCACCTTATTTCCCTTTCTCGGCGGCGTCGGCATTTTGCCCCTCGAAGATGATGCGTTTGGCATCGGGCGGCGGATCGAAGACGAAGGCAGCGTCGTTGAAGGAGGGCGCGAGGTTCCAGGCAAGAGTCATGCTGTGCTGCGGCCTGGCCTCGTCGGTGAGGGTGGTAATGACTAGCCTGCGCGGGAGAGGATAGTCTCCGAGCTGAATCCAGATCTGCCAGTCGACGCCTTCCTGGTGGAAGACATACTGCTCGCAGGTGACGCCCTCGACGGTTGTGGGGCCGGCGTCAATGGCGGTCTTGATCTTATTGATGTCGTCGTCGTTAGTTCCCCATTTGAAGAGGTCGATGAGGGGAAGTTCGATGTCGTACTTTTCCTGGGCTTGCTTAAATAGTTCGCCGATGGTTGGCGGCGCAGGAACGGTTGCGTAGTAGTTGGTTAGCTTTCCCCACGCGGTGAAGGTTTTTCCGTCGTAGAAATAGAGTCTGTGCTTGTCATCGCCGGTGACCTCCACGCGCATACGGTCGGGCTTGACTGCGAGCATGTCGACTTTGCTGTTGGATTGAACGATCAGTCCGTCCTCGAGGACATCATCGTGGGTGATGTCTCCCAGCACCTGGAAGACCTTGAGGGAGCGGAGATAGGCGCCCATTTTCTTGACTGCGTCAACTGCGTTCGGATCGACCGCAGAGGCTGCGTCCTTCACATCCGCAGCCTGACCTGTCTTTGCCAGGACGTGCCGTCCGGAGTAGCCGAAGAGGCAGACTCCCGCGATGGTAGCGAGTATTGCGAGCCGAGTCATTTGTTTTGCAGAGAGCGAGATTGCTTTTGGCTGTGGCTGCCGGGCCGGTGAAGGTCCTTGAGCCGAGGGGGTGGAAGATCTCTCTAGGAAGCTCATATCTCTTTACCTCGCGAATCATTTCCGGTGAAGTCCCTGATAGGTCGGTTCATGGCCAATCTAGATAGGCCTGCCAGGTTAAAAAAAGCCAATCTGATGCTGGTGTGCGCTTCCCGAGTGAGCAATAAGACCCTGGTCCTATACGGGGTAGGTGGCGGTGCTTTACAACGACAAAAAGACGTTCACAGCGGATCGGCTGCGATGCGTATAAAAGTAGTTCTTGAGCGTCTTTTGCGTAACTAGGAAAACCCCCAGCTTCAATCTGTGGGTTAGAAGCGGCCGAGGCCGAAGTAGTCCTTGAGGAGGAGGACGAACCAGAGAACGGGGGCGGCGAGGAGGAGCGCGTCGATGCGGTCGAGGATGCCACCGTGACCGGGGAGCATGGTACCGGAGTCCTTGACGCCCGCGCCGCGCTTGATGGCGGATTCGAGGAGGTCGCCTAACTGGGCGGCGACGTTGAGGATCGCGGCGAGGATGAGGGATTGCCAGAGAGGCTCGGAGATGTGGAGAAGGGTGTTGCCGCGGGCGAGTGAGGATGTTGGAGATGGAAATGACCAGGCTGGCTGCGAGCATGCTGCCGAAGATGGAGGCGATGGAGCCTACCCAGGTTTTGCCGGGGCTGAGGCGGGGGGCGAGTTTGCGTTTGCCGAAGGCGCGGCCGAGGTAGAGTGCGGCAATATCGCCGGCCCAGACGCAGACCATGAGGAAGAGGACAAGGGCGGGGCCGTCCTCCTGCTTCCAGAGGAGGGGAATGAGGGTGAGGGGGTAGGCGATGTAGATGAGGCCGAAGAGTCCCTGCGCCGTGTCGGGGAGGACCTGATTGAGGGGCGAACGAAAGCCGTTCCAGGCAAAGAGTATGAGGGTGAGGCCGCTGAGGACAGGGAGCTGGGCTTCGACGGGGAAGTTGGGAAGGGTGACGACGAAGGCCAGGGCAGTACCGAGGGCCATCCACCAGATGGGGATGCGGAGCTCGACGCCATGGGCGTGCGCGCCGACGGCGGCCAGCTTGAGGTACTCGTAGGCGGCCAGCTCGGCGACGATGGCGGAGAAGAGAGTGATCATCCAGAGCTGGCCGAAGAAGATGAGGGCGAAGACGGCGAGGATGAGGACTGTGGCGGTGAGGATTCGTTTCATTGTGCCTTAGACAGGATATATGCAGCGCGGTTATTAATTGGAATAGTCTTGACATATCAAGATATATCTTGATACTGTTTTGGTATGAGAACACACTATGAACATTTCAGAGGTTTCCACGGCAGGGAAGATCGCCGTGGAGAGAGACAAGACGAAGGCAGACATTGCGGTGGCCGAGGGGAGTTTGGCGGCGGCCGGCATGGATATGGATTTCGCGGGGGCCGAGGGGGACCGATGCGGTTCTTCGGCGCAGGCGATCTCCGCTACGTTATTTTGCAACTGATCGCAGAGAAGCCGAGCCATGGGTACGAGATCATCAAGTCGATCCAGGAGCGGCTGGGCGGGACTTATGCTCCGAGCCCGGGCGTGGTTTATCCGATGCTGACGATGCTGGAGGAGATGGGGCATGCAACGGTAGTGACCGAAGGCGCACGCAAGCTTTATACGATTACCGAGGAGGGATCGAAGGCGCTGGCGGAGAATAAAGCGCTGGTTGATGCACTGTTTGCGAGGATGGATCAGGTTCGGGGCGAACAGGGAGGCGAGCGTGCACAACAGATTGAGCGGGCAGTCGCGAATTTTCGCATGGCGCTACGGATGAAGCAGGGACCGTTGACGACCGAACAGATCCACGCGATCACCGACATCATCGACGCTGCGGCGAAACAGATTGAGAGGATCTGAGATGAACTCCTACCGTTTATAAGCTCGACTAGATTTGTATCGCTACAACATCCAGGAGCTAGCGGCGTGTGAGAACTGGGTCGGCTTTGGCTTCCGACTTGGCTTCGGGCTTTGGCTCTGATTTGGGGATCAGGTGGTCTTTGATTTCGGCGGCGACCTCTTCGGCGGGCTGGAGGTTGTCGAGATCTTCGTCGGTGAAGGACTCGCCGAGGCCACCGAATCGTCGCTCGCGGCGCTGGTAGGCGGCGATGGCTTCGAGGAGATGGAGGCCGTTGAAGTCGGGCCAGAGACGGTCGGTGACGAAGATCTCGGAGTAGGCGATCTGCCAGAGGAGGAAGTTGGAGATGCGCTGCTCGCCGGAGGTGCGGATGACGAGATCGGGGTCGGGCATGTGACGGGTGTAGAGGGCGCGGGCGATGCTGGACTCGTCGAGGGCTTCGAGGGCACCGGCGCCGAGGAGGTCGTCGACGGAGCAACCGCGGGTGTGGGCCTCGGTGGTTAGGTCGGTGAGGATGGACCGGACGGCATCGACGATTTCGGAGCGGGCGCCGTAGTTGAGGGCGAGGGTGAGGGTTGTGCCGGTGTTTTTGGCGGTGGCTTCGCTGGCCCACTGCATGGTGTCCTGGACCTCCTGCGGGAGGTCGTGGGTACGGCCAATATAGGCCATACGGACGTTGTTGTCGTTCATGCGCTTGACGTTGCCGACGAGGTAGCTTTTGAGGAGCTTCATAAGGAAGCTGACCTCGGACTTGGGGCGGCGGAGGTTGTTTTCAAGCGAGAAGGCGTAGAGGGTGAGCCAAGGAAGATTGATGCGGGAGGCAGTTTCGACGACGTACTGGACGGATTCGGCGCCTTTTTGATGGCCGAGGAAGCGCTTGAGGGCGCGTTTACCGGCCCAGCGGCCGTTGCCATCCATGATGATGGCGACGTGCTGGGGAATTTTGGCGGGGTCGAGTTGCCTGTAAATGCTTAGTTCTTCAGGAGCGAGTTCGTGGCTGCGGTTGGGAACACGGCTGGGTACTGTGTGTGGACTCGGTAGGGGTGTCGATCCGCGCAAAAGCAACCTCGCAGATATTGACGCTAGCACACCGATGTGGGGCGCGCAATGAACGTCTTTTGATCCGGAGCATATCGAAGGTGGGAGTGGGCTGCCGGCTCGAGTTAAGCTGTTTATTTTGCTTCTACCTGATGGGGGTAGAGCGAGAGGAGAGGAGAGCGGCGCCTTGGCGGCGGCGCTCTCCCTGGAGAGGATGTTCCGGCGTTGCGAGACGCTATTTAGGCCGTACGACGGCGGCCGGCAGCGAGTTCGCGAACGTGGTTGAGGAAGATGGAACGCTGCAGGTCGTCCAGCTGCGAGGTGTACGTCGCGATCTCGGCGAGGAAAGGATCGGTCATGAGGACCGCGGTCTCGTCGCGATGGCGGGTATTGGAGTCGCGCAGCAGGGTGGAGATGTCGACCTGAAGGGCCCGGGCGAGGCGATCGAGAGAGGAGAGGGTCGGCATAGCCTTCCCGTTCTCGATCTTCGAGATGTAGGTGCGAGGGACGCCCATGCGGGTGGCGAGCTGCCGCTGCGAGAGATTGCGCACGTGGCGCAGATCGCGAACGGCTGTTGCCACCTGCAGGCCGCCTTCGACAGCTACAGGGGTGGGGACGAGTGCCAGAGGCGCTGGAGCCGGTTCGGGCTCTTCTACCTCGAGGCATTTGTGGCAGCGGCGGCACAGAGCGTTCGCTGTCCGAAACTGCACCAAGCTGCAATGGTCACAACGCAGGACCTCACGTTGTTCAACGGGTGCCATCATAGTTGCCATAAATTGTCTGTAGCGGGCGGACCCAGAGCAAGGACCGCAGCACACGTCCGATAACGGATCGTGCGATGTGCCTAGATTGACACTGGTGTAATAGAGAGTCAAGGGGAAACCCGTTGATAAAAGGACAAATGCCTAAAAAAACCGAATGGGGAACCAAATTGGTAACGTATAAGAGCAGTCGTTTGTGATTATTGGCCTGGAAATTAAATTCGCGATTGGAGGATTGAATGAGTGAGAGGTTAGGACGGGCGCAGGCTTGGGCGACGCTGCAGGAGTGGACGAAGGGCGAGAGCTTGCGGAAACATGCAATGGCGGTTTCGGTTTGTACTGAAGCGTATGGGGTGATGGAGGCAGAGCGGTTGGGGCTGAATGGGGCAGAGGTAGAGGAGTTTGTGGGGCTGTATGCGAGCGCCGGGTTGCTTCATGACATGGACTATGAGCAGCACCCGACGCGGGAGGAACATCCGTTTGTTGGGGTGAAGCATCTGCGGGAACAGGGGTGGCCGGAGAGTGTCCTGCATGCGATTCTCGCGCATGCGGATTATTCAGGGACGCCGCGGGAGTCGCATTTGGATAAGGCGCTGTTTGCCTGCGATGAGCTGGCGGGATTTTTGACGGCTTGTGCGTTGGTGAAGCCGAGCAAGTCGATTGGGGATGTAGAGGTGGCTGGGGTGAAGAAGAAGATGAAGGATAAGGCGTTCGCACGGGCGGTGATGCGGGAGGATATTACGGGTGGAGCGGAGTTGTTGGGGCTGAGTGTGGAGGAGCATGTAGGAAATTGTTTGAGGGCGATGCAGGCGCGGGCGGGGGAATTGGGGTTATAAAAAGATAAGTTGGAGCGCTATGTGGCTGAGTTTATGAGAATCCTATTTGCACTCTGCATGATGTTGGTGACGTTCATCTTTATTTTTTTGGCGATCTTCGTACCTCTGCTTCTTTATGACATGCATATTGCGCCGCATGATGGACAAGGCGGCATGGGTGGGGCCTTTCTGGGGCTCCCGATTGCGGCTATCAGCGCTCTTGTCATGGGCCCGTTTAGCTATGTTCAGGCGTCTAAGCGTCGTTGGTTTGAACGCTGATTATGGAAAGAAAGCATGACGCGGGCTGCCGCATCCTCCTTCGGTATCCCCTAAAGCTCCGAAAGAAGAATGCAACTAATGCCAGCAGCAGACAGTGCTGCTTGAGTGGCTTCAACGCTACCGGGTAAATTGACCGGTCGCGTGGCGTCTTCGATGACGATGGTTTCAAAGCCGAGATTGTATCCGTCGATAGCGGAGTAGCGGACGCAGAAGTCGTAGGCGAGGCCGCAGAGGAAGAGGCGCTGCAGGTTGCGTTCGCGGAGGTAGCCGGCGAGGCCGGTGGGGGTGTGGTGGTCGTTTTCGAGGAAGGCAGAGTAGCTGTCGATGTGCCGGCGGAAGCCTTTGCGGAGGATGAGTTCGGCGTGGGGGATGTGCAGGCCGGGGTGGAAGGCAGCGCCTTCGGTGTGCTGGAGGACGTGTTCGGGCCAGAGGGTTTGGGTGCCGTAGGAGGCTTCGATAGTTTCGAACGGCTTCTTGTTTGGGTGGGTTGTGGCGAAGGAGATGTGTTGGGTGGGGTGCCAGTCCTGGGTGAGGATGACGTGGTCGAATTTTTTGGCGATGGTGTTGATGAGGGGGACGATGGCGTCGCCGTTAGGGACGGCGAGGTTGCCGCCGGGCATGAAGTCGTTCTGGACGTCGATGACGAGAAGGGCGTCGGTGGGTTGGAGTTGCATCGTGATTTGATGGTAGTGCAACGGGGATGCGGTCGTGCTCCGCACGATGCCCACATCTCAAAATCGAGATATGGGGCACCCGGATCTGTGGCTAGGGCTTGAGGTTTTTGGTGTCCTGGATTGTGCCGATTTTGATGTCGGATTGTTTGCAGGATTTGTCTCGGCAGAAGCCGGTGATCCAGACCTCGCCGTCGCCGATCATGGCCCCCTGCGAGTTGACGAAGAGGGCTTCGTATTTTTGTTTGAGGATGGCGTCCTGAATGTCGGCTGTGATGATGCGGTCGTAGTCCTTGATGAAGGCCTTCTCGTTTTTGATGGTGAAGGGCTTTTTGCCGGGGTTGACCTTGATGGGGTAGTGGACGAGGGCGGCGACGGCAGGGGCGTTGTGTTTGGCGACGGCTTGCTGAAGTTGAGTGAGGATCTGGTGAACTTTGACATGGTCGCCGACGGATAGATCGATCGATTTGTCGAGAGCTGCGGTTGCGGAGGGGGCGGCTTGGGCGGCGAGGAGGGTCGGCGAGAGTAGCGCACCGGCGATCAGGAGGAGGCTTGCGAGTTGGGTGCGAGTGATCATTCCGTCTCCGAAGGGCGTCGAGGATTTTGGGTCGAGGATAGCCTACACGTGTCCGTGCGAGACGTTAAGCACGATGAATGACTAAGATGCTAAGCGGACGTGTTTTGTTGGATGGCGCGTTGGCGGAGGATTTGAAGTTGGAAAATGCGTTGGGGTCGAAGCTGGATGTGAAGGCTGCACGGTTTGGGGCGAATCGCGAGGCGCTGCGGGTGTTGATGGCGGCGTTGCGGGTGGAAGAGGATGAGATTCGGCTGGGTGGAGGGGCGAAGGCGGCGGAGGCTCAGAGGGCCAAGGGGCGGCTGACAGTTCGGGAGCGATTGGCGTTGCTGCTGGATCCTGTAGATTCCGGTGATTCCAAAGCCCAGGTCTCAGAATCGAGACCTGGGGCACCCGGAGCCGTGCAGCTTCCGAATTTTTTGGAGCTTGGGATGTGGGCGGCGCGTGGGATGTATGAGGAGTATGGCGGCGCGCCGGCGGCGGGGGTGGTGACCGGACTCGGGAGGGTGAGCGGGCGATTGTGCATGATCGTTGCGAATGACGCGACGGTGAAGGCGGGGGCGTTCTTTCCGATGACGGCGAAGAAGGTGCTACGGGCGCAGACGATTGCGCTGGAGAACCGGATTCCGACGCTGTACCTGGTGGACTCGGCGGGGGTGTTTTTGCCGCTGCAGGAGGATGTATTTCCGGATACGGATGATTTTGGCAGAGTGTTTCGGAATAACGCGGTGATGAGCTCGCTGGGAGTGCCGCAGATTACGGCGATTATGGGGATGTGTGTGGCGGGTGGGGCTTATCTGCCGGTGATGACGGATACGGTGCTGATGACGGAGGGGTCGGGGTTGTTTCTGGCGGGGCCGTCGCTGGTGCAGGCGGCGATTGGGCAGAAGACCGGGGCGGAGGAGTTGGGCGGGGCGTCGATGCATGCGGAGATTTCGGGGACTGTTGATTTTAAGGAGCCGAATGATCATTTGTGTCTGGCGAGGTTGCGGTCTTTGGTGGGGAAGATCGGGCGGAGGACGGTTGTCAGTTCTCAGGTGTCAGTTGTCAGTGAGGACGGAGACGGTGAGGTGTTTTCGCGTGTGGCTTTTGATGCGGTGAAGGATGCTCCGCGGTTTGCGGCGGAGGATTTGTATGGGTTGATTGATCCTGATCCTGCGAAGGCGGCTACGAATGTTTATGACATGCACGAGGTGATTGCGCGGATTGTGGATCGCTCGGAGTTTGATGAGTACAAGGCGGAGTTTGGGCGGACGGTGTTGTGCGGGTATGCGCGGATTGGCGGGCGGGCGGTGGGGATTGTAGCGAATCAGAAGATGCATCAGCAGCAGATAGCGCTGGATGGCAGCAAACGGACGGAGTTTGGCGGGGTGATCTATACGGAGAGTGCGCAGAAGGCGGCGCGGTTCATTATGGATTGCAATCAGAGTTTGATTCCGCTGATTTTTTTGCATGATGTGAATGGGTTCATGGTGGGGAAGGATGCGGAGTGGAGTGGGATTATTCGGGCTGGGGCGAAGATGGTTTCCGCGGTGAGTACGAGTGTGGTGCCGAAGATTACGGTGATTGTGGGTGGGAGTTTTGGGGCGGGGCACTATGCGATGTGCGGGAAGGCTTATGATCCGCGATTTTTGTTTGCGTGGCCTACAGCGCGGTACGCGGTGATGAGTGGGGCTTCGGCGGCGAATACGCTGGTGGAGGTTCGGGTGAAGCAGTTGGAGCGTGGGGGGAAGACGATCTCTGAGGAGGAACGGAAAGGGATCTACGACGAGATTAAGTCTTCGTATGATGCGCAGGCCGATCCGAGGTATGGGGCGGCGCGGCTTTGGATCGATGCGATTATTGATCCGGTGAAGACAAGGGAGGTGCTGATGACGGCGCTGGAGGCGGCTAGTTTGAATCCGGAGGTGGCCAGGTTTAATCCGGGGGTTTTGCAGACGTGATTTCGCGGCGGACTATCGTGTGGTTTGGGTTATTAGTTGCGTCGACTCTCGTCATCGGGTGTGTACAGTGGGTGTGGAGTCGACCTTGTCGTGCATGGAAAGCTGCGCACCATGACATTCACGCGGCGTATGACGACACGGCAGCATGGCGTGAACGGGATGGGACTTATGTTGCTGCGATCAACCCGTGTACAACGTGGCTCTGGCAAGGCCTATCGCCTTGGTTGAAAGTTTGCGCGTTGGCTTGGTTGGTATCGTTGATCGGATTTTTGCGAGCGTTGTCGATTGATGTATATCGCTGGGTAATTCGACGGAAGTTTAGTTGAGGGCTGGGCGCTCAGTAAGCGGGAAATGTTGAGAAGGTAATGCAGTTTCGAAGTGCATGAAACAAGCAAAAGCGAAATGCGGGGGTTCTTCGCTTCGCTCAGAATGACAAACGTTGAGAGTAATCGGTAGGGTGAAGATTAGGAGTTGAGAGTGGCGACGAGTGTGGTGAAGATTATTGAATGTCCGCGGGATGCTTGGCAGGGGTTGCCGAAGAATATGCCTGCGGAGGTGAAGGCGGATTATCTGCGGGTGTTGCTTGCGGCGGGGTTCAAGCATATCGATGCGGTGAGCTTTGTTTCGCGGGCGGCGGTGCCGCAGATGGCGGACTCGGAGCTGGTGCTGGAGTATCTGGATCCGCCGGATGATGTGGAGATTATTGGCATCGTCGTGAATGCGAAGGGGGCCGAGCGTGCGGTGAAGACGGGGAGCGTACAGACGCTGGGGTTTCCTTATTCGATCTCGCCTGAGTTTTTGAAAAGGAATCAGAACCAAACGCCGGAGGAGTCGCTGGAGGAGCTGGAGAAGGTGGGAACGCTGGCGTATAAGGCGGGTATGGATGTAGTGGCGTATATCTCGATGGCGTTTGGGAATCCTTATGGTGAGGCCTGGGATATCGACGAGGTGGTGGCGGCTTGCGATCTGCTGGCGGATAACGGCGTGACGCAGATCTCGCTGGCGGATACGGTGGGGTTGGCGACGCCGAAGCAGGTGGCGGATGTGGTGAGCGATGTGATGGCGGTGCATGATGGGATTGAGATTGGAGTGCATCTGCATGCGCGGCCGGACAATGCGGCGGCGAAGGTGAAGGCGGCGTATGAGGCCGGTTGTCGACGGTTTGATGCGGCGATTGGGGGGCTGGGGGGATGTCCGTTTGCACAGGATGCGCTGGTAGGGAATATGGCGACGGAGACTTTGCTGGCGGAGTTGAAGGCGTTGGGGGCGGAGTTGCCGCCGCTGAGGCCGCTCGATGGTTTGATTGCGGCAAGTGCGGAGATTGAGCGGAAGTATGGGGCTCATGTGCAGTGAGTTGGAGTTGTCGGTTGCAAGTTCTCAGGTTTCAGTGAAAGGCGAGCTGTGAATTATTCGACGATTTTGGTGACGGACGTGGAGGGAATACGGCGGATTACGCTGAATCGCCCGGAGCGGCGAAATGCGATGACGGTCGAGATGCAAATGGAGTTGATTGCCGCGATGGAGGAGGCTGCGGCAAGCGATTGCCGCGTGGTGGTGTTTGCGGGGGCGGGTGAGGGGTTTTGCGCGGGGCTGGATTTGAGTGCGTTGCAGGCGATGAATGACAAGTCCGCGGTGGAGCATACGGCGGATGCGGAGAGAATTGCACGGCTATTTCGGACGTTGTATGAGCTGCCGAAGCCGACGATTTCGTTGGTGCATGGCGCGGCGGTTGCCGGGGGCACAGGGTTGGCGACGATGTGCGACTTTACACTGGCGGCGCCGAGAGCGAAGTTTGGATATACGGAGGCGAGGATCGGGTTTGTGCCGGCGGTGGTGTCGGCGTTTCTTGTGCTGCAGATTGGGGAGAAGCAGGCACGAGATCTGCTGCTGACTGCGCGTCTGTTTACGAGCGAAGAGGCGTTGCGGTTGGGACTGGTGAATGAAGTGGTGGAGGCGGAGCGGCTTGAGACACGGATGTTGGAGTTAGTGGGCGTGTTGAAGGCGAATAGTCCGGAGGCGCTATCGGCCACGAAGCGGTTGCTGCGGGCGCAGAATAAGGCCTGGTTGGACGCGGCGATCGCTGACGCCCTGGCAGCGAACGCTGAGGCGAGGGCGACTCATGATTTTCGCGAGGGTGTAGCGGCATTTCTGGAGAAGAGGAAGCCGGTTTGGAAGAGCGACCGCGGATAAACGCGGATCGACACGGATAAAAGGCAGGTCAAGCAGATCGGTTTTCAAGGCCTATCCGCATTGATTGGTATTGATGCTTGCGGCTCCTAATCTGTCCGAGACCCTTACTTCGGTAGACTATCTGAATGAGTAGCGTTCAAGGTGTGAGGCCTGTAAGTGAGGCGCGGGTGCGGGTGCGGTATGCGGAGACGGACCAGATGGGGGTGGTCTATCACTCGAACTATCTGATTTGGTTTGAGGTGGGACGGGTGGAGTTCATCCGGCAGATGGGGCTGGATTACAAGCGTATGGAGGAAGAAGAGGGCTGCGGGATTTCTGTGGTCGATGTGCATGCGCGGTATCGGGCTCCAGCGCGGTATGACGATGAGCTGGTGGTGGAGACGCGGTTGCTGGCCTCGCGAAGGGCGGTGGTGAAGTTCGGATACAGGATTCTCCGGGTTGGGGATGGCGTCTTGTTGTGCGAAGGGGAGACGATGCATGTGTGCGTGGGTATGGATATGAAGAAGCGAGCGCTGCCGCCAAAATATGCGGAACGTTTTGCTGCGCATCTCATCTCACAAAGGTAGTAGTCAATCTATGACGAGGTGATGTTGATGAGTACTGACAAGAAGGTTGCGTTGATTACGGGTGGAAATAAAGGGATTGGACTCGAGACGGCCAGGCAGCTGGGAAAGCTGGGGATTACGGTGCTAGTTGGCGCGCGCGATTTGGCCAAAGGCGAGGCGGCCGTGGCGGAGTTGAAGAATGATGGCGTCGATGCGCGGGCGGTGAAGCTGGATGTGGAAAATTCGGCGGACTATGCGGCTGTCGCGAAGTTGATCGAGAAGGATTATGGCAAGCTCGATATTTTGGTCAACAATGCGGGCATCATGATTGACAGCCGGAAGGGCAATGAAACTTCGAAGACGTCGAAGGATGTTTTGCAGAAGACGTTCAATACCAATTTCTTTGCGGTAGTGGGGTTGACGCAGGCTTTGTTGCCGCTGTTGCATAAGAGTTTGGGTGGGAGGATCGTGAATCTTACGAGCATCCTTGGTTCGAATACGCTGCACGCGACGCCGGGATCGTTTATTTACGATGCGAAGACGTTTGCGTATGACGCTTCGAAGACGGCGTTGAACTCATTCACGATTCATCTAGCGCATGAGTTGAAAGATACGAAGATCAAGGTGAATTCGGCGCATCCGGGATGGGTGAAGACGGAGATGGGCGGCGAGGGCGCGCAGCTTGATGTTGAGACCGGTGCGAAGACTTCGGTGGAGCTCGCGACGCTGCCGGATAGCGGACCGAATGGTGCCTACGTTCATCTGGGTAAGCCGCTGCCTTGGTAGTTTGCAGCGTTAGGTTGTGAGCAGTCCGCGGGGCTTTACGTTTTTGCGGATGAAGGCGATGGTGGATTCGAGCGGCGTTCCCGGTCCGAAGATGGCTGAGACGCCGTTCTCTTTTAACTTGGGTTGGTCTTCGTCGGGGATGGTGCCGCCGAGGATGAGGAGAATGTCTTCGGCTTTTTGTTCACGCAGCAGCGCGGTGATGCGAGGGATGATGACGTTGTGGGCGCCGGAGAGGATGGAGAGGCCGATGCAGTCGACATCCTCCTGGATGGCGGCGGAGACGATCATCTCGGGGGTTTGGCGGAGGCCGGTGTAGATGACCTCCATGCCGGCATCGCGGAGGGCGCGGGCGATGATTTTGGCGCCGCGGTCGTGGCCGTCGAGGCCGGGCTTGGCGACCAGGACGCGGATTGGTGGTGGAGTGAGCATCGAGGATTGAGTATAGCTGGCGGTTGGGACAGCTGGCATCCTTAAGTCGCCGATGACGGGGCGTGGATACAGAGTATAGCTTTAGAGAATGACTATGGATCGTACGGAGGCCCACCGGTTGTTCTTCGCCAAGTTGGTAACTGCCAATGCCGGTGTTGCTCCGGGCAGTGAACTTGAGGCTGCACTGGCATCGACTCCTCGAGAGCAGTTTGTGGGGCCACCACCGTGGAGAATCTTTACTCGCTCGGGGTATGTCGAGTCTCCTGCTGATGATCCGGCGCTTCTGTATCAGGACGTTGTGGTCTCGCTCGGCGGCGAAGGGCCTTTCAACAATGGGCAGCCGACGTTGCATGCACTTTGTCTTGCGGCGTTAGATCTAAAGAAGGGCGAACGAGTGGTTCATGTCGGTGCGGGCACCGGCTACTACACAACATTATTGGCAAAGCTGGTGGGCGAGTCCGCAGCGGTGGATGCGTATGAGGTTGAACCGGAGTTTGTGCGGCGTGCGAGGAACAACCTTGTCGCGTTTCCTTGTGTCACGGTGCATGCGAGATCCGGAGCGGAAGGTCCGCTTCCAGAGTGCGATGTCGTTTATGTGAATGCCGGGGCGACTGAGCCGTTGGACGTTTGGCTGGAAGCGTTGCGGCCGCGGGGAAGGCTGCTGTTTCCTATGACGCCTGCTGACGGAGTAGGAGCTATGCTGCTTGTGACGAAGCAAGAGGATGGGAGCTTTGCTGCTCGTTTCCTGTTGCAAGTGCAATTTGTTCCTTGCATCGGAGCGCGGAGCGAGACGACGGCGCAACGACTTAGCGAGGCATTTCGTGGCAGCGGATGGAGCAAGGTGAAATCACTACGTCGAAATGGCCCGCCGGATGAGAGTTGCTGGTTCGCCGGCGATGGTTGGTGGCTTTCCACTAAATGAAAGCAGGTTGAACATTCCCATCCATCGCAAACGTGTGATGGATGAGGCACACGGTCGTTTGGCGGTTAGAAGTCCTCGTCGTCGCCGATGGGCATGCCGGGTGGGGCTTCGATGGGCTTGGCGGGGACGAACTTTGCTGGGTCTCGTTCGAACTCGTTGATGCGGTCGATGAGAGCGGCGCGGTGGATAGCTTCTGCGGTGTCGGTGAGTGGGGCGGCAGTAGTCCACTGCTTGAGGAGGTCGTTGATATGAGAGCGAGCGATGGCGCGGGCCTGACTGGAGGTCGCTGGATTGACCGCCAGCGCGAGCATCGCTTCAAGTGCGCGAAACTCGACGGCGCGTTCGACTTCGGACGACATGGTATGGCCGCCTTCCGGACGCTCGGCGGTGGCCTTCGAGATTGCTTCGAGGACTCCACGCAGCGACGGTGAGTCCGGAACGCGCATGTGGTACTCGATGAGGCGCGAGGCGCGTGCGGGATCCAGGAGGAGCTCAAGGGTAAGGTCGGCGGAGGATTCGGCGGTGGCGATGGGGTCGAAGGTGAGCCCAGTGTGAGAGGGGAAGGATTCGCGTGTGCGCTCGAGGCCTGGGGGGCGCGGTGGGAGGATCTGTAACAGCGATTCTGGGAGGGTGAGGGTTTCGGGGGACAGGGTTTTGAGGACGGCGGCGAGGGCTTTTTTCTGCTCGTCAGCGGTGACGATTTTGGTGATGAGCTGGCCGTCGCCGCGGACGGCGTAGCGGTAATCGAGTCCGCCGATTTCTTTGGAGGCCGCTTCAGTCTGGTAGCGCTCGAAGAGGTAGAGGGGAACGAGCGTGTCTTCAAGCTGGGCGAGCGGAGTGCCGTTGGTGATGGCGTTTTCGCCGAAGCGCTTGATGGCTGCTGTTCGGATGGTCATGATGCGATCAAGTTCTTCGGCTGGGTCGGTGCCGTTGTCCCAGAGATGGGAGTGGGGATGCGCGCCGCCGAGGGGGCGGGAGTCTTCATCGGTGATGTAGATGAGGCCCGTCTTTTGCGACGCTTCGAGGATAGCGTTGAGGGCGGTGGGGTCTTCGGTGGGCTTATTCGATTTGTCGAATTCGCGATAGCCGTAGTTGATGGCGACCTTGTCCCAGATGCCGATGTTGACGGCGTAGCTTTGCGAGAGACTGGGAACACCGTTTTTATCGAGCGTGATCCACGGGTGCGGGTAGTCCATTACAGAGACAGACTCTTCGGGTGTGTGCGGGAAGCTGCTGGCGGCGAAGTTGTGAGAGAGGCCGAGGGTGTGGCCGGTCTCGTGTGCGGCGAGTTGGCGGGTGCGAGCGAGAACCATCGCGAGCATAGGGTCACTGGCTGGCGGGAGGGGTTTGCCGTCGAGGTAGGGCGAGAGGAGGGCTTCGTCGATGAGGTAGTCCTGGCGGCTGCGGAGAGAGCCGAGGGTGACGTTGCCCTTGAGGATCTCGCCGGTGCGAGGATCGACGACGGCGGCGCCGTAGCTCCAGCCGCGAGTGTAACGGTGGACCCACTGAATCATGTTGTAGCGTACGTCCATGGGGTCGGCGCCGGCGGGAAGGATGTCAGCTTTGAAGGTGCCTTTGGTCCAGCCCGCGGCCTGGAAGGCCTGGTCCCACCAGCGAGCGCCTTCGAGGAGGGCGGTGCGGATGGGTTCGGCGGCGCCGCTATCGACGTAGTACTGGATGGGGGCGACGGCTTCGCAGTTTGTTTTGCAGGACGGGTCTTTTTTGATGAGGCGGTGACGGATGATGAACTGCTGGTCGAGGGATTCGCTGACGGGGACGTTGTAATCGCGGTAGGACGTGGGGAAGTAGCCGGCGCGTGGGTCGAAGCGGCGTGGAGTGAAGCCGGGGCCGGGGAGTTCGACGAAGGACTGGTGCTCGCGGACGGTGAGGGCGTGGGGGTCGGGAGTGACGTCGCGGACGAACTCGCCGCGGGCGGGGCCGTCGGTGGTGAAGGTGAGGATGGCTTCGACCTCAGTGTTTTTGGGGAAGGCTTTGGTGGCGTCGAGGGCGATGGTGGAACGAGTGGGGTCGAGTTTGTAGGTGCCCTGCTGGGTGCGGGTGAGCGCGCCGGCTACTTCGTGGGCGTCACGGACGAAGAAGTCAGTTGCATCGACGAGGACGGTGCCGTTGGGATCTTCTGCTTCTACTTTGAAACCGTAGAGGACGGACTCGGGGAAGGATTGGCGGACGGCCAGGACTTCGTTGGGATCGGAGGAGGTCGAGCGGAAGCGTTGGTTGGGCTCAACGAGAAGGACTTTAGGACCGGTGCGTTGGAAGCGGACTAACTGGCCGCGGGAGATCTGGCCCCGATCGAGGCCAAGATCGTTGGAGCCGGTGCCGTAGGGGAGGGAGTGGGTGTAGAGGATGTCCGGAGTATTACCAGCCGGGTCGAGGTGGGGGATCTCGAGGTAGAGCTTGCCGGCCTTGGCGTCCCAGTCGAGGGGAAGGTAGCCGTCGATGTGCTTCATGGCGGCGGTTTTGCTGGAGATGGTTTGTGCGGGCAATGCGGCGGACGCGAACGCAGAGCGGCGAGAAGGGCCAAGGCCAGATGTTTGGGCATGCGTCTGTTGTAGCACAGGCTACTGGGTGGCTGAGCGGTGAATTAGGGAAGGGTGATGGTGGGGTCGTTGAGGTGGTCGCGGAGGAGGCGCTGGGTGAGGGTCTTGAGGTCTTCGCCGGTTTTGGAGAGCGTGAAGGCGTGGGTGGATTCGGACCAGTCGAGTTTGAAGCTGGTGGCCTGGGCGGAGATCCAGACCTGGCGGATGGGAGTATTGGGGGTGATGACGAATTTGGCGGAGCCGTTTTCGAAGATGATGTTCATGACGCCGTTGTTGTCTTCGAACTCGAAGGTGCCGTCGTCGTCTTCGGCTGCGATGAGGGATTGCTTGAGGGATTCGAGGGCGCGGTCGGATTCGCGGCGGAAGGTGGCTTCGTCGATCATGGGTTTAGTTTAGCTGGTCGAGTGCGGCGAGGACGTCGGCGGGTTCGGGGCGGACGCGGAAGTCGGCGTGAGCTTCGGCGAAGGTGATGGTGTTGGTGCGGTCGATGACGAAGACGGCGGGGAGGGGAAGGCGCCAGCTGGCTTCGGTGGCGTTGTGATAGCTGAGGCCGGCGTTGTTGAAGGGGATATTGATGAGGATGGATTGGAAGTAGCGGCGGTGCTCCGCGGGAATGGTGTAGGCGATGCCGAATTTTTCGGCGATGGCGGCGCCGGGGTCGGAGAGCAGAGGGTAAGGCAGGCCGTGCTGCTGGAGGGTGAAGTTGTTCTGGCGAGTGGTTTGGGGGGAGATGGCGACGAAGATGGCGCCTCGCTCGCGGAGTTGAGGGTGGAGGTCGCGCCAGGCTTCGAGTTCGGTGACGCAGTAGGGGTCCCAGCGGCCGCGGAAGAAGTTGACGACGAGCGGGCCGAGGGCGAGGAGGTCGGCGGAGTTGACGGGCTTGTGCGTGAGAGCGTCTTCGAGAGTGAAGGCCGGCGCTTGCGCTCCGACCGTTCAGGATGCGGTCTTCGATGCCGGTGTTGAAGAGGTCTGTTGTCGCTCTTTCGGAGACGGCGAGACGCTCGGGTTGTACGAGGGCGCGGGTGTTTTGCGTGATGCGGTCGAGTTGGTCTTGCAGCGATCTTTTGTGCTGGCGGACATGGCACCCCCTCCCTACCTTAAATGTGTCAAAGTCTTCGAATCAAAGACTTTAAGTCTGGACTTCGACGGTAAAACCCGCGAGTTAAATGTTGCAGTCCGGCCGAAGCCGGACTGGAGTGTGGCTGAGTTAATTATATCGGAGGTGTCAAGCGTGACATGGTCTGATGGAGCTGAAAATAGGGCGGGCCTTCAGCCCTCGGGTTGTTTTTTTTGACGATACCTGGGGCTCCGCTCCAGGCTGGTATGGGTCGCGCCTTTGGCGCTCGATTAGGTGAATGTCGCCTGCGCTACATTGAGCCCGCCATTTGCATGGATGAGTCGTGGCACTGGATGGAGGGGGCTGCTGATTTTTTTGTGGCTACGGTTTTGTTGTGGGTGGCGTTGCTGGCCATCGGGGCGCTCTTCATTTCTTTGATGAGAGTGACGAGGCGGGTGAAGCCTTCTTCGCGAGCTTTCTTATTTGCCGCTGCCATTTCGGGGGTTGTGTTCCCGGTGGGTTGAGTGGGGTCTTCGCCTGCGCGCATGAAGCCGTGGCCTGCGCCGTCGTAGGTGACTGGCTCATACTTTTTGCCTGCGGCTTTCATGGCTTCGGTGGTGGCGGGGATTGTGGCGCCGATGCGGGCGTCGTTGCCGGCGTAGAAGCCGTAGACGGGGGCGGTGATGGTGGTTACGTCAGATGGCCCAGGGCCGTAGAAGACGAAGGCGGCGGAGAGGTCTTTGCGATGAGTGGCGAAGGCGAAGGATTTGCCGCCGCCCCAGCAGAAGCCAACGGTGGCGATCTTTCCGTTGCCGGCGGGGATCTTCTTGGCGTAGTCGGCGGCGGCGTCGAGGTCTGCATTGACGACCGCGGGGTCGAGGCCGGAGACTGCTTTAGTCGTGGCGTCCATGCTGGGGAAGGAATCGGAGCCGCCGTTGTTGGGGCCGAAGCCGGTGAGGAGGTCTGGGGCGACGACGATGAAGCCTTGACCGGCGAGCTCGTCGGCCATCTCCTTGGCCCAGTCGCTGAGGCCGAAGATCTCGTGGATGAGGATGATGACGGGGGCTTTGGTTTTGACCTCGGGGTAGACGACGAAGGCCTGGACGGTGCGGTCGCCGTGCTTGAGGGTGACGTATTCGTGGTGGCGGGGCGAGGCGTCGAGGCGGGCCTTGGCCCAGTCCTGCGCGTGAAGGGAAGCGGTCGCGAGGGGAAGAAGTAGGGCGGCGGCGAGGAGTTTGAGTGTGCGGAGCGTCAGTTGTCGTCATGGGGAGGAGTCTAGTACGAACCGTATTGGACGGACAAGATGATGCGGATGAATTTTGTAGGGGGATGCAATTGAGCGCAGGGCTCTTATACTTTTCGCATGAGCGATTTGAGTTGCGCGTTGCGACGGCGGAGGATGTGGCGGGGATTCGCGGGTTGATCGATGCTTCGGTGCGGGGCTTGCAGGCGGAGGACTATTCGCCGGCGCAGATTGAAGGGGCGCTGGCTACGGTGTTTACGGTGGATAGCCGGTTGATTGTGGACGGGACTTATTTTGTTGCGTTCGATGAAGGCGGTGAGTTGGCCGGGTGTGGCGGGTGGAGTTTTCGGAAGACGCTGTATGGCGGGGATCACCAGGTTGAGACGATCGAGCCGGAGAAGCTTGATCCTGAGGTCGATGCGGCGAAGATTCGTGCGATCTTTGTGCATCCGAAGTTTGCGCGACAGGGGCTGGGGAGCTTGATTCTGGATGCTGCGGAGCGTGCCGCGATTGCGATGGGTTTTCGTCGTTTTGAGATGGGGAGTACGTTGACCGGAGTGGCGCTTTATTGGCTGAAGGGGTATCGGGAGGTGGGAAGAATTGCGGTGCCGGTTGGAAATGGAGAGAGGATTGGTGTGGTGCGAATGGTGAAGGAGGCCGAGAGTTCTCACTGATGAGGCTCAGGCGGTTGTGAGTTTCAGGGTGATGCCGATATCGGCGGTGGGTGGCCGGTCGGTGGGAAGGGTGACGTTGAGGGCGGTGGGGTCCTGGGTGAATTTCAGATTCTGATCGCGGCCGAGTAGCGTGGCGCTGGTGATCTTTGCCGGGTTCTGCGGACTACTGGTGCCGAGGGATGGGATGACCGCGATGGTTTCGGGCCAGCCTTGAATGAAGGCGTAGATCGTGGAGCCTTTGGTGGTGAAGCGAATGTCGGATGCGTTGAGATCGGGCTTCTTGCCTTCGTTGGGATCGAACTCTTGCCCGTTCGGGCGGATGACTACTTTGGTTGATGGGCCTTCCCCGAAGATCTTCCAGGGGCGGGTTGCGTAGATGCCTTCACTGTTGACGGCCATCCATGCGGTGATGCCGGAGAGGACCTCTCGCTCGGCGAAGTCGAGTTCGCCGCTGTTGGGTAGAGGGAAGTTCAGGAGCAGATTGCCGTTCTTGCTGACGATATCGACGAGGAGGTCGATGACTTTCTTGGGAGTTTTGTAGGCGACGCCGCGTTTGTAGTGCCAGTCGCCGATGCAGGTGTCGGTCTGCCATGGAGCCGCGGAGATGCCGTCGAGCACACCGCGTTCTCGATCGAGTGCGCAGGTGCCGATGGCGCAGTTGTCGGCTTGCTTGCTGAAGTAGATGGATTCAACTTTGCCGTTGTGTTGTGCGGCGCTGACGTTGTAGACCTCGGCGACGGTGGAGTAGCCGTACTCGTCGAAGGGGATGCCGCCGTCGGTGTAGAGCAGGTCGGGCTTGTATTGGTCGACGAGGTCCTTGATGCGGCGGAAGTATTGGAGCTTCCAGCGATCAGGCGCAACGCGACCCATGGCCTTCGCGGTTTTGGCGAAGTCGGCGGGCTGGCCGGTGTAGTCGTGATAGAGGTCAGAAAAAGCGGGATCGGTGCCGTCGTAGGGGACGCCTGCGAGTGGGCCGGTAGTATCGCTGGTATGTGCGGGTGCGAGCCAGTCGTAGGAGTTGGAGAGATGCTCGCTGACGCCGAAGCGGAGGCCACGTTTGCGGGCGGCGGCGGCCCAGGTGCCGACGATGTCGCGTTTGGGGCCAGAGGCGACAGCATTCCAGCGGGGTTGATATTTGGAGTTCCACATGTCGTAGTTGTCGTGGTGGACGCCCATGGAGAAGAAGTATTTTGCTCCGGCTTTGGCGTAGAGGTCGATGAGGTGGTCGGGGTCCCAGTGGGCGGCTTTGAATTGCGGGATCAAATCTTTGTAGCCGACCTTAGATGGATGGCCGTAGGTTTCGACGTGGTAGTTGTACTGGCCGGAGCCCTGGATGTACATGTTGCGGGCGTACCAGTCGCCGTATTCGACGCTGGACTGCGGACCCCAATGGGCCCAGATGCCGAACTTGGCGTCGTTGAACCAGGCGGGAAAGCGATAGGACTGGAGGGAGGTTGGAGTGCCAGTGAAGGGGCCGGGGGTGAGGGTGATCTGATCCTGCTGGGCGTAGGCGGACCTGAGGGCGGGAGCTGCGGTGGCGAGGAGAGCAATTGCCTGGCGGCGCGTGATTCGCATGGGTGAGAGCGGTTCTCCTACGGAGATCGTTACCGAGCCAAATGTAGTGTTTGGGTGGGTGAGATGCAAGTTGGGAATGCTGTATCTGTTTCTGAGAGTGGGCTTGCGTGTAGTCTTCAGGTGGATGGAGGGTGATCGATGGTTGAGATGCCGATGATCGCGAAGGGTGCGGAGGAGCTGTATTTGCTGCCGGGGATGACGAATCGGCATGGGCTGGTGGCGGGGGCTACGGGGACGGGAAAGACTGTGACGCTGCAGGTGATGGCAGAGGCGTTGAGCTCGATTGGGGTGCCGGTGTTTGCGGCGGATGTGAAGGGAGACCTGTCGGGGATTTCGCAGGCGGGAACGAGCTCGCCGAAGTTCGACGCGCGGGTGAAGGCGCTGGGATTGGGTGATTGGAGCTTCGCGGGATGTCCGGTGGTGTTCTGGGACGTGTTTGGGAAGCAGGGGCATCCGGTGCGGGCGACTGTGAGCGAGATGGGGCCGCTGTTGTTGAGCAGGATTCTGAACCTGAACGATACGCAGGCAGGTGTGTTGACGCTGGTGTTCAAGATTGCGGATGACAGCGGATTGCTGCTGCTGGATATGAAGGACCTGCAGGCGATGCTGCAGCATGTGGGCGATAGCTCGAAGGAGTATCAGACGCAGTATGGAAATATTTCGGCTGCGAGTATTGGTGCGATTCAGCGAGGGCTAGTGGCACTGGAGCAGCAGGGTGGGGATCTGTTCTTTGGTGAGCCGGCGCTGAATATTGATGATCTGCTGCAGGTGGATGCGAGCGGTAAAGGCGTGGTGAATATTCTCGCAGCGGATCAGCTACTGCAGTCGCCGAAGCTGTATGCGACGTTTCTGCTTTGGCTGATGAGTGAGTTGTTTGAGAAGCTGCCGGAGGTGGGAGATCAGGAGAAGCCGAAGCTGGTTTTCTTTTTTGATGAGGCTCATCTTTTGTTCAATGATCTGCCTTCGGTTTTGCAGAATCGGATTGAGCAGGTGGTGAGACTGATTCGATCGAAGGGCGTGGGGGTATTCTTTGTGACGCAGAACCCGATTGATGTGCCGGATACGGTGTTGAGTCAGTTGGGGAATCGGGTGCAGCATGCGTTGCGGGCGTTTTCGCCGAGGGACCAGAAGGCAGTGAAGGCAGCGGCGCAGACGTTCCGGGCGAATCCGAAGGTGAATGTGGAGGCGGTGATTACGGAGATGGGTGTGGGTGAGGCGCTGGTGTCGTTTCTGGATGAGAAGGGGATTCCAGGGATGGTGGAGCGGGCGATGGTTATGCCTCCGCATAGCCAGATTGGGCCGATTACGCCGGAGCAGAGGGCGGCGATTATTAAGAGCTCGGTGGTGGCGGGGGTTTATGAGACGGTGGTGGATCGTGAGTCAGCTTACGAGAGGCTGAAGGGGAAGGTTGTGGCTTCAGGGAGCTGGGCGGCTCCTGGCTGGGGGAGTTGCGGGGGCTTCGGGTGGATGGGTGGATGGAGTCGCTTGGTGGAGTGCTGGGTTCGGGTGGTTCGCGGCGTGGGGATACGGTGGTGCAGGCGATGGTGAAGAGTGCGGCGCGGACGATGGGGAGTACGGTGGGGCGGCAGTTGATCCGGGGAGTGCTGGGGTCGTTGATGGGTGGGTCTAATAAGAGATAGGCCGGAAGCGATAGGCCGGAAATGATAGTTGCTGGATGTCCCATTCTTCGCTGAGCGCGAGGAATGGGACATCGGAATTCGAAGGCTAGATGAGTTTGAGCAGGAGAAGGATGACGACGATGGTGAGGATGAGGCTGATACCGCCGCCGCCGTAGTAGCCGAGGCCTGGTCCCATGCGATAACCACCGAAGCCGAACACAAGAATCAGAACGATCAGAAGGATAAGCATTGCTTTATTTCTCCGTTCGGCGAAGATTCGCCCTATGGAGGTGTGATGCGTGTTTTATTACGAGCGCGAGAAAATTGGGTTTTGAGCGGGGTTGCCTGAGTTTGTGCGATTTTTGAGGGGTACCCCACCCCCGTCGAAAGTGCGCAAAGTCTTCAGAGAAGATACTTTAGGTCTGGACTTCACGGTTGAACGGTGTGAGCGTGTGTTTTGCGTTGGGATGTGTGTCAAGTGCTGCAGCTCTTGTCTGTTTATCTGTCGATGAGTTGGCCGGGGTGTTCGCCGGCGAAGTATTGCCATGACCACTCGACGATGGCTTCGAGCCTGGCGCGTGCGACTGTGAGGAGGGCAAGATGGATGCCCAACCAGGCTGCGAAGGCGATTGGGCCGACGAATTCATGGTGTTGCTTGCCGAGTTCGGCGATGGCTGAGTTGCGGCCGATCATGGCGAGGATGCCTCGATCGGAGTAGGCGAAGGGAGTGACAGGCTCGCCGCTGATGGAGGCTAGGATGTTTCTTGCGCAGTGTCTTCCGGCTTGCTGAGCTACGGCAGCTAGTTGAGGCAGCGGTTTGCCGTCATGGCCGAGGGAGTTGGCCAAGTCGCCGATGGCGTAGACGTCTTCGAAGCCGGTGACGCTGAGGTCGGGTTGCACTTCGAGTCTTCCGTTTGGTTGCCGCTGTGCGGCGGGTTGCGTGGGAATGGTCTCGGCTTTGACGCCGGCTGCCCAGATTACTAGTTTGGTCGGGATTTGCGTGCCGTCGGAGAGAAGGACCTGGTTGGCGGTGACCTCTTTTACGGCAGTGCCGAGACGGAGTTGAACACCGTGCTCCTTGAGCGCGGTGGCTGCGTAGGTCTGAGAGGCGAGGGAGAAGGTGCCGAGGACTGCGGGGCTCATTTCGATGAGAAAGACCTGTGCGCGAGTGGAATCGACGTGGTGAAACTCTTTTTCAAGGACGCGGGTCACCATGTCGCTCAGAGTTCCGGCCATTTCGACTCCGGTAGGGCCTCCGCCTACGACGACGAAGTTCAGCTGGCCGTCGGTCGCGTGGGCGGGGTTGCGATCAGCTGTTTCGAAGGCTTCGAGAATGGCGGACCGCAACTTTTCGGCATCGGTGAGTGAGTAGAGCGGCAGGGCGAATTTGTCGGCTCCAGGGACGCCGAAGAAGTTGACGCGGGAGCCGGTTGCCAGGACGAGAAAGTCTCCGGAGAAGCTGTTGCCGGCGGCTGTGTGGACGGTACGTTGCTCCAGGTCGATCGAGGTTACTTCGTCCATATGGACATCGACGTTGTCGTGGTTGCGCAGGATGTCGCGCAGCGCGAAGGCCCGTTGTCGGGCGAGAGAATGCTGGCTGCTACCTGGTAGAGGAGCGGGTGAAACTGCTGATAGTTGTTTTTGTCGATGAGGGTGATTTGGATGTTGTCGTGAGGCGCGAGTTCCAGGGCGCAGCGGAGGCCGGCGAAGCCTCCTCCTGCGATGACGACATGCCACGACGATTGTTGATCGATGCTTTCGGAGTCCATCGCGCTCCTTTTGGCTGGTGTGTCCAGCGTATAGGATGTTCAACGTTTCGAAGTGGACGCCTCTGAAGGGAGGCCACCTGCCGTGGGCCGCCAGCGACCCCCTCCTATTGTTTAGCGCTGGTCTGCATTGCGAGTCCAAGTGCTTCGATCACTGCTGGGTCGGGAGTAGTGTGGCCGTCTTTTTTCGTGACTGCTCCGAAGTTGTCCTGGTAGTCCCACATGGCCCAGCCGAGGTGATGCTTCTCCAGCATGGTCCGCATGTCTTTTAGCCATTGGGCTCGCATGGCTCCGTCCGCGAAGGGACGATGAACGCCGAACTCACCGACGTAGACAGGGGCATGGTGAAGTTGCGACCAACGCTCGGCGAATGCAAGGGTGACGTCGATGCGATGTGCATCCCAGCGCGCCAGACCATACTGCTGGACGAAGAACTGTCCGGCGAGAGTGGGTTCCTGTTCGAGGTTTTTCGCGACATTCTCCGGATTGGAGGGATACGGGACGTCGCGCAGAGGTTGGACGGCGGGGTCGGTCCAGGTGGCTCCCTGATGGGTGAAGGCGAAGGGCTCGTAGTCGTGGAAGGTGTAGATCACGTTGGGAAGCGCGAGCGGTTCGAGCGACAGGAGATCTTCCAGTCCGGACCACCTTGCACCGCAGGCGATGATCGTGTTTCTGGGAGCGACGCTTCGGATTTGTTCCGCAACAAAGGCCTGGATGCCCTGCCAGCGGTATGTGTCGGGCTGCTCGGGCTCGTTCATGATCTCGAAGAAGACGAAGTCGGGATCGAACGATGCGAAGTGAGTTGCAAGAGAGCGCCAGAGCATAGCGAAGCGCTGCACTGGTTCATCGCTTTGCAATAAGGATTGCTTGTAACGAGTCTGTGGATGGATGTCGATGATGACGGCGAGCTTTTCCTGGACCGCGAGCTTGACGATCGCATCGAGCTCTCCCATGAAAGCGATTCCATTTTCTTGTTTGCGCTGCCAGGAGAGAAGAGGTTCGGCGTCGATGCTGAGACGGATGTGGTCGAAGCCGAGCTGACGGATGAGGCGGATATCGTCGGCGGTTGTGAAGGTGCGCAGGCGTTGGACCGAGTAGTCGTTTGATTGCGCGAACCAGTCGCTGGTGTTGATACCGTGACGTAGATGCTCGACGCGTTGAAAGGCGAGATCGTCGGTCTGCTGGGCGGACAGGTTAGAGGGTGCCTGTAGCGCCAGGAAGATGATCGTCGCCAATACGCGAGGAAAGGTGAGCATGGTTGATTCTCCTGAGGTTTTCGCTTGCAAGACTATTTCTCTTTTTCGAGTTCGACGACCATGACCTCCATCGGCTTGTCGCCTGCGTTCACGTCGGAGTGGAGCGTGTTTGGGGCCATGGCGGGGAGCCAGTAAGCTTTGCCGGTCTCCCAGTGATGGGGCTCGATTGCGCCGGAGGGATCGACGATGTTCATGGTGCCGCCGGTGAGGGCGATGATGACGCGGGGATGATCGTGGTGGTGCATTGCGAGTGGCTGGTTGGGGAGGACTACTGTCTTCCAGACTTTGACGGCGTCGTTTTCGAGTTGAGGGGTTCGTTGCGTTTGCCCGGTTTTGTTTTCGACCTGCGAGATGACAACAGAGGTGCTGAGAGCGGCAGCTACGATAGCGACAACGCGGATCGCTTGCTTCATGTGATCTCCTTTGGCGAGGAGTCTAGCAGATGGCTTGAATTACCCCTCCCCCCTAATATGGCCTAAAGTCCTCGAAGGAGAGAGTTTAGGTGAGGGGTTCGCGCTTTCGCGCGAATGCCCACATCTCAGAATCGAGATATGGGGCACCCGATTCTGTGGCTCAATTTAGATTTGGGCCACCCGCCGCCGGGATTTTTTGCGAGGCGGCAGCGTTCCAAGCAGCCCCGAGACGTGACCGTCCTATCGGAATACGAGGTTAGACTTGGGGAAAATGAATCCTCAGCTTATAGCAAATGTAGAGAACCAGGATCGCGCCCAGGGTGGAAAAAATGAGGCCGGCGGGATGGTATCGTTCGTTTTTCGGGCGCGAAAACATGTGGGTAACGGCGCCGCCGAGGATCGATCCGATGATGCCGAGCACGATCGTCCAGAAGAAGGTTATGTGCACGTGCATCACCGATTTCGAGATAACCCCCGCGACTAGCCCGATAAGAAGATACCAGATCAAGTGAAACATGCCTTTCCCTCCATCGTTTGCCTTCAGAATCGTGGTCGAGTGTAACCCAGGGTTTTGCGATTAGCCAGACTTTCCTAAGGGGCATTTTCTTTTTGACTGTTGGAGGGGTATGGTTCGCGCTTTGCGCGAATGCCCACATCTCAGAATCGAGATATGGGGCACCCGATTTTCAGCTTCGATCTAGATCTGGGCCACCCGCCCTGTAGCCGTTGATGGCAAGATTGCAGATTACGGCGCCGGTCGGGTCTTCGTGGCGGAAGAGTTCTTCGGCTCCGAAGGCGGATTTGTAGAAGTCGACGGCTTTGGCTCCGTTGCGGACGGAGAGGAAGGGGGCGAGGGTGGTGGGGATCATGGAGACTCCTTTTGGAGTGGTGGAAGTAGTTTACGGATCGGAGAGAAAACGGTTCGCGCTTTGCGCGAATGCCCACATCTCAGGATCGAGATATGGGGCACCCGATTCTGTGGTCTCACTTAAATCTGGGCCACCCGCCCAGAATGCCCACATCTCAGAATCGAGATATGGGGCCTCCGATTGGTCGTGATTCGCCAAAGGTGGGCCATCCATCCATGGGCGTAAACTCATGATATGGCGGCAGAAGATCTCAACTTTGCAGATTTTATTGCGAAAATTGGAAGCTTAGGCAAAGGCGAATGGACGACGGTCTATTCTTCCGGAAATGGCCTTGAGGGTCCGGCTCTATACTCTGCGCTGATTAAAAACACTTTCGCAAAGCGCTCACTACTACATGCTTCTTGGGACCTTATGATCGGTCACGGGAACCCTGGTCTCGTATCCACCTATAGAAATGGGAAGGAAAAGACCCGGTATGAACGCTATTCGGAGCGCGGAGTAGAACCACTCGTCGTCTGGCGCGATTTTCACGGTATCAGGCCTGGTTATTGGGAAGTCTCCGAAGACTTTCGCCTCTATTTCAATCTCTATGATGACAAGGCTGGTCGCAAGCTTCTGCGGATTGATGATAACGGGGACGAGCATGACGCTGTATTGATGACGGATACCGAGATAAAAATCAAGACATTCCTGATCAGGCACTATCTCACTGTCCGCAAGATGCGATTGGCGCTCTTCTTTGACTACCACCTACTGTCGACGAAAACCTTAGAGGAGCTTGGCATCGAGCAATCCCAAAAAGAGGTAAAGGGAACTGACCATATCTACTCCATTTCCATCGCCCCTTGGATGGGCTTTTCGGATAAAACGAAAAAATCTCACGGGCGGCTGTTAGGAAAGAAGCTGGTGTCTGGCGACCCAACATTCAAACCAGACGTATTTGGGAGAGAAGAAAAACAATACATCGAATTCATCATCGGTGCTGATGACGATGGCAAAGAAACCCTCTTCACTTGCGATGAGGCGGAGCTTTCAAACTATTTTGGGGCGAATGAAGGAGCCCCGCACTATCTAACGCCGGTGTGTTTTCGAAAAGAGGTTTTGAATAAGTACTACTCGCAGCCGGAGAAATACACCGTAAGCGATGGACATTTGACCTGCGGCGGTCTGTGGAGCCTTTACATCGACAATAATCACCCTGAAGCAGTGATGGTGTTTCTCGGGGATCTCGGGCATCTTTCTCACACCGAGCAGATGTATTGGCGCGGATTCAATCTCCCTTCAGGGAAGATGAGCAGCGTTGCATTCAGACGAAGTATTCTAGGACAGTTTGCAGCCCCTCAAACTGCCGATCTCTGCTTCAAACAGAAGTTCATCATCTTCAACAACTATTGGAAAAAGAAATTTGGTTGGGAGCTTTTCAGATCGTTGACTGGTAAGGATGAGTATGCCTTCAAGATTCTTCGAGTTCCCCTGACCAACGATCAACGAGAGTTCGACGAGCAGGTCGCTACGCTTACAAAAGTTTTTATCGATTCTCTAAACGAGAAGGAACTGGCGAAGGGAGTCAGCAATAAGGAAAACGCAAAAGGTCTCGACAAGTTCGAGAAATGGCTTGAGTCTCATACATTTCGTAGCGAGCAGATGATGCAGTTCTTGAGGAAACTACAAGCATTACGCTCGGCTAGCACTGCGCATCGGAAGGGAGATAACTACGAAAAGCTGAAGCCATTTTTCGAAATGGACAAAAAGGAACTCACCGAAGTCCTCGAAGACATTCTCATCAAGTGCATTTGGACGATGAGAACGCTTGAGAAATATTTTCTGCCCGATATACCGAAGGAAGAAAATATTGAAGACGATGATTGAACGGCACAAAAGATCGGGCACTCCATAACTATCTGCCGAATTTTTGCCTGCCTTGCATTTGGCTCATCATGCGTTGCTGGGCTTTGATGCCGCCGCCTGAGCCCATGGACTTGAACATCTTGCGCATCTGGGCGTATTGGCGGAGGAGGTTGTTGACGTCCTGGACTGTGGTGCCGGAGCCTTTGGCGATGCGCTTGCGCCGGTTGCCGTTGATGATCTCGTGGTCAAGGCGCTCTTTTTTCGTCATCGAGTTGATGATGGATTCGACGCGGGTGAACTGGCCTTCGTCGACGTTTTCTACGGCTTGTTGCATGCCGGCGAAAGGGCCGACGGAGGGCAACATTTTTAAGATTGATTTCATGCTGCCCATCTTTTTGATCTGACGAAGCTGGTCGCGGAAGTCTTCGAGGGAGAAGCCGTCGCCGGAGAGGGCCTTCTTGGCGAACTGCTCGGCTTTGCCACGGTCGAGTGTGGATTCGGCGCGTTCGAGGAGGGTGGCGATGTCGCCGTGGCCCATGATGCGGGAGACGATGCGGTCGGGGTGGAAGGGCTCGAAGGCGTCGGGCTTTTCGCCGGTGCCGAGGAACTTGATTGGCGCGCCGGTGACGTGGCGGATGGAGAGGGCAGCGCCGCCGCGGGCGTCGCCGTCCATCTTGGTGAGGATGGCGCCGGTGATGGTGAGGAGATCGTTGAAGGCCTTGGCGGAGTTGACGGCGTCCTGGCCGGTCATGGCGTCGGCGACGAAGAGGATCTCGGATGGGTTGAGGAGCTTTTTGAGCTCGGCCATTTCCTGCATCAATGCGGCGTCGATCTGGTTGCGGCCGGCGGTGTCGACGATGAGCATGTCGCAGCCGTAGTTGGCGGCTTCGCGTTTGGCTTCTTTGGCCAGGCGGAGGACTTCCTGAGTTCCGTGCCGCTGTAAAGAAGAAGCGGGTCCTCCGCCTTCGGCGAAGGATGACAAGTCTGAAAGCTTGCCTTCGTAGAGTTGGGCTCCGATAGACGTTGCGACGATTTTGAGTTGCTCGCGGGCGGCGGGGCGGTAGACGTCGACGGAGACGAGCATGGGGCGATGGCCGGCTTTCTTCAACCACTGGGCTAGCTTGCCGCTGGTGGTGGTTTTGCCGGAGCCCTGGAGGCCGGCCATCAGGATGACGGATGGTGGCTGGGAGGATTTCTGGAAGCGGGCGGTGTCGCGGCCCAGGACGTTGACTAGCTCGTCGTGGACGATTTTTACGATCTGCTCGGCGGGCGAGAGCGCGGTGGCGACTTTTTCGCCGATGGCGCGAGTGCGGATGTGCTCGATGAGCTCGGTGACGACGGAGAGGTTGACGTCGGACTCGAGGAGGGCGAGGCGGATTTCGCGGAGGGCGTCGGAGATGTTCTCGTCGGAGATGGTGCCCTGGCCGCGGAGGGTCTTGAAGGAACGCTGGAGTTTGTCGCTGAGGTTTTCAAACATGACTATGTATAAGTTTACCAGCGCAGGGAGCGAAAGGCGTGGACCACGGATTTGCGCGGAGAGAACGGATTAAGGCAAATGATTTGGGCGATGTGGGTTGGCAAGTGACGGGGTTGGTGCTGGCTAGATGGGTACATTCGACGTGGAGGGGATGCTATTGGAGGTGCGTGGCGGGATAATCGACTTCTATGCAGGAAAAGGGCCAGCTAAACGGGAATGCACGGGTGGCGCGAGAGTTTGTGGCGTATCTGCGGGTGGAGAAGGGGCTGAGGCCGGCGAGTTGTGAGGCTTATCGGCGGGATTTGGAACAGTTTGCCGAGCATGTTGAGGGGCGGGATGGGTTGCTGGTGGGGGCGACTCAAGCGGATGTGAGTGGGTTTATGGAGGGACTGCATGGGCATGCGGTGGAGTCGCGGTCGATTGCGCGGAAGCTGAGTTGTTTGCGCGGGTTCTATCGATGGCTGTTGATGGATAAACGGATTGCGCATGATCCGACGGTGAATGTGGAGACGCCGTCGAGCTGGAAGGTGCTGCCGAAGTCGCTCGCTGAGGGCGAGGTGGCAGAGATGCTGGAGAGAGCTGGCGCGGCGGCGAGGAGTGCGGATGCTGATTCGCTGGCGCTGCGGGATCATGCGATTTTGGAGTTGTTGTATGCGGGTGGGTTGAGGGTGGGTGAGATTGTGGCGCTAAGGGTGGAGGATGTTCATCTCGATCAGGCGCGCGCGCAGGTGCGGGGCAAGGGAGATAAGGAGCGGATTGTTCCGCTCGGGCGGTCGGCGGTTGAGGCGTTGGACAGATATTTGATGATTGGGCGGCCGGGGTTGATTAAGGCTGGGGTGCAGCGGGCTTTATTTTTGAGTGTTCGGGGGAACGCGCTGACGCGGCAGTGGGTTTGGGAGATGGTGCGGGGCGCGACGGCCCGGGGGAGTAAGGCTAGTCCGCATATGCTGCGGCATAGTTGTGCGACGCATATGGTGGAGCATGGGGCGGATTTGCGGAGTGTGCAGACTTTGCTTGGGCATGCGGATATTGCTACGACTCAGGTTTATACGCATGTGGCGCTCGGGCATTTGAAGAGGGTGCATCGGGAGCATCATCCGCGAGGGAAAAGACGGGTGGAGAGTAGAGCGTGATGAAAGGAAACGAAGATCGGAGAGAGACAGATGCTGCTTTAGCGGCAGCTGCAAGCGGAATCGTCACGGGCATCAGCGCATTGCCCTACTACGAGATTTTCGCGAAGGAAGGGAGTTTCTTGGAACATTTGCAGACGATCAGCGCGGCATTCTTCATGCCGGGACTTTTCGTCGGCATGGTTTTGTCGGGGAATATTCATGGTGGAAGTCTTACGGTCGGAGCGACAATCAACTTCCTCGGGTATGCATTGATTTTTTACGGCGTGCTCCGATGGAAGCGGAGACGATGTGGTTTGCAAGCGAGGGCCGATGGCTGATCTGGGACTATCTACGTTGGCGGCAGTTTCTAGCTGTGCCTGCGAATGAATGGTTTGGTTGAAAGGTTCTGATGATCGTGGCTCGTTGAATTCTTCGGGGTCCTTCGACTGCGGCGGCAAAAGCGCCGCCTTCGCTCAGGATGACGGCGCTTTTGTATAGGTGAATCTGTGAAGGTTGAGCTGATGCGGGATAAGGTTGGCGAGATTGAGGGGTTGGCAGAGGGTTTTCTTGCGATGCTCGCGAATGAGCGCGGGGCGTCGGAGCATACGGTGCGGGCTTATGCGCGCGAGGTGAGGAGCTTTGCGGGTTATCTGCGCGAGACGCTGGGGGATGGGGCGTCGGTGAAACAGGTGGAGCATCTGCATATTCGGGCTTATATGGGCGCACTGTATGAGCGGGGTTTGACGAAGGCTAGTGTCGCAAGGGCGCTGGCGGCGGTGCGGAGCTGGTTCAAGTGGCTGGCGAAGGAAGGGAAAGTTAAGCAGAATCCGGCGCTGCTGGTGAGCACGCCGAAGCTGCCGAAGCATCTGCCGCGGGTGCCGAGTATGGAGGAGGTCAATCGGGTTTTGAATTCGCTTGAGTCGGAGGGTTCGGTTGCGAAGGACAAGCAGGATGCGGCGGCCTGGCCGGAGCGGGACCGGGTGATCTTTGAGTTGTTGTACGGGTGCGGGATTCGGAACTCAGAGCTGGTGGGGTTGGATATGGGAAGTGTGAAGTGGCGGGATGATGCGGTGCTGGTGCGAGGCAAGGGTAGGAAGGAACGGTTGGTTCCGCTAGGGGATGAGGCGGCGGTGGCTTTGAAGGCTTATCTACCGCTGCGTGAGGCAAAACTTTTAGCCGCTGGCAAAGGGGCTTTGGTGCATGATGGGCCGCTGGTGATGAATCTGCGGATGCGGGGGGATTGCCGGTTGACTACGCGAAGTGTGGGGCGGATTGTGAAGGCGATTGCTCTGTCGCGTGGGTTGGCGGCGGATGTGCATCCGCATACGTTACGGCATGCGTTTGGGACGCACATGCTGGAGGAGGGTGCGGATTTGCGAGCGATTCAGGAGATGCTGGGGCATGAGCGGCTGTCGACGACGCAGAGATATACGCAGTTGACGGTGGGGCAGGTGCAGAAGGTTTATGACGAGACGCATCCTCGGGCGAAGTAATTTTTTTCCGCGTGGTGGATGGGTGTTTGTGCTGGGGTTTTTGGAGAATCTGGGTGAATTGTGATGGTTGTCAGGAATTTCCCACTTTTTAGAGTTTATTTTTCGGCCGAGTTAGTGGCCTATTGTGGATCTTGAACAAGTATCTGCAGGATATGGGCGGGTTCGCTGCCGGCGGAGGAGATAAGAAGAGTCTGGTGCGGAGCAACTGCCATTACGTCGCCGAGGTCCAGCGTCGTTTTTTGACCGTCACCAACGATGGCAGAGCCGGAGAGTGCGACGATAACGGAGCGTGCTGAAGACGCGGGAATCGAACAAGGGGCTTTTTCGGCGCAGATGATTCGACGGATCAATAGACGAGGCGAGGAGAACTCGGTCTTGGAGAGGTTGTGGGAGAGGTCATCGGGGGCCGGTCCGCGAAATTCGGGGGTGTCGTCGCCTAGGCGCACTCCGAGAAGTTCGACGCGGAGGAAGTCGGACTCGAGGTCGCCTAGATTTTCGATGGAGTGGCGTTCGATGCGGCCAGGACTGACGCGGAAGGCACCTTTTTGCGTGGGAGGCCGGACGATGCTGAATGGTTTGGCTTCTTCTTCGTGACTGATTCGGACCGGACTTGAGTGGTTGAGGTAGACGTAGACAGTGGGTGTGTCGGGATGGTCGTGGACGGAGATCTTTTCGTGCGGACCGTAGTGAACGCGGATTATTTTGAAGGAAGTGTTTTCGAGGATGGTTTTGTAGTTGGGTGGCAATGTGCTGGAGCTCTGCTGGGCGAGACAACTGATAGGGGCCAGAAGGAGAAGGGCGAGATAGAGTGCGAGTTTACGCATGAGTTTATTAAGCCATGAAATGTGTGATGGCCAATGCTGAATTTGGGATGACGATTAGAAGTGCAAGCGCAAGTGCAAGTGCAAGTGCGAGTGCAAAAGCAAAAGCAAGTGCAAGAACAAAAGCAAAAGCAAAAGCAAGAACAAAAGCAAATGCGGGGGTTCTTCGCTTCGCTCAGAATGACAAGGATTAGTGGAGATGGATTAGAGGATGGCGGGGCTGTTGTCGTTGTGGTGAGGCAGGAAAGTGGTGAAGATGGTGCCGCTGGCGTCAGGGTGAGTTGTGCTCTTGACCCGGATGCTGCCGCCATGGCGCGTGACGATGCCTTGCGTTATCCAAAGGCCGAGGCCATTGCCGACGTCCTGCTTGGTGGTGAAGAAGGGGTCGAAGATTTTGGTTATGGATTCCTGCGAGATGCCAGAGCCTGTGTCGATGATGCTGACGGTGGTTCCCGGGCGTTGGCCATTGCTCCAGGACTTCGATCTTCGGATTCTTATGGTGAGGCAGCCATGCTGCGGCATGGCGTAGATGGCGTTGGCGATCTGGTTGGCGAAGACCTGCCGCAGTTCGCCTTCGAGGCCCCAGACCTCGAGTTCGTCGCGGTACTGTTTTTCGATGGAGAGGTTCTTCGCTTGAAGCTTTCGGCTGAAGAGGATGAGGAGTTCGTCGAGAATGACTGACAGTTTGACGATGCCAGGCGTTGCGGTTTCGCGGTAGAAGCCGAGGGTCTGTTTGGTGATTTGTGCGACGCGCGAGAGTTCCTCGTCCGCGATCTTGAGATACATGGCAACGTCTGATGGAGAGGAAGAGCGAGCGAGATAGATCGCGTTGGAGATGGCTTCGAGCGGGTTGTTGATCTCGTGCGCGATGCTGGCGGCGAGGCGTCCGGTTGCGGCGAGTTTTTCAGATTGGCGAAGAGCCTCTTCGGCGCGGAGGCGACCGGCGGCTTCGGTTTCAGCAGCTTGTGCCCGCTGCTGCAACAGGGAGATGTGGCGGAGGCGGTCGTCTTCGGTCGGGAGAGCAGTGTAATTTTCTGTGGGGACGACGTGGGAGTGTTCCGCGCAAATGTTGAGGAACGCCTGGCTATGTCCCTCACGATCGAAGAACGTCATCGGATAGGCGCAATGCAGATGGAAGTAGTTCGGTGCGCGCAAGATCGTTCCAGAGTTGTTCGAGTTTGAGAGCGGCGTCGAAGTTTCCTTGCGAGCAGAGGACGGCGACCATCTCTCCGAAGATGACAAGGCGGGGCGAGTAGCCTTTGGCAGCGGACCGGACGGAAGAGAGGAAATCTCTGATGAAGGCGTTGAACAGCGCAGTGTCGAGAGCGCCATTGACCATAATCGACGAGAGGGTTTCGGCGGCGTCGACGGCAAAGTACCTGCCGAGTCTGGCGGTCACTTCGAGATCGAGCCCCTGGGCTTTGAGGCGTTTCGCGAGTCGGTCGCGATGGGCTGCGGTGGCGACGACGACGGCGACGTCGCCTGCGATGAGGGTTGTGCCGATCAATTTTGTGAGGGAGTCGAGGAGGAAAGAGTCCTCTTCGTAGAAGGAGACGGAGTGAGTTCCGAGGTGAAGTGCCTGGGCCGCACGGAGGGACGTGTCGGCGGGCAGGCGAGAACTAACACTCATGGCAACTCTCCAGACCTATCAAGACAGGAAAATAACACAGTTAGACAGCGATAAATTCCAGATGCAAAGAAAATCCAACTGGCCGTGAGATGCCAAGTTTACCCGAGAGGTTCGATGGGGTGCGGAGAAATTGTTGTCATGGCGTAGATTGTGGTGTAAGTCGACAACAGAGCTGGATTTACGGCGTACCTTAGTAGCGGGGCACGTGCGGGTCGATGGACGCGCGACCAGGCGTCGATGCCGCCGGCGAGGGACTGGGCATGGGTGAAGCCCTGATCGCGTAACCATAAGGCAACGTTGAGGGAACGGGCTCCGTGGTGGCACATGACGACGATGGGGGCGTCGGGATCGAGTTCGGTGTGGGCGCGGGAGGAGACTTCGCCCATGGGCATGAGGAGTGAGTTCGGGAGGTTGGCGGTCTGGTACTCCCAAGATTCGCGGACGTCCAAGAGGAGGGGGGAGTTGGGCTGCTGGCGCTGCTGGGCGAAGGCTTCGGGCGTGATTTCGGGTTCTAGCATGAATTCAAGGAATATCCTTAGAAAGGGTTGATGGTGAGCGGTGAGTGTGTTTGCATTGCATCTTATTGAGTACACCTTGAATTGACGAGTTGAACAGGGATGGTGACTGTCTTGGAGAATGTGTTGGAGAAGGTTCTGATTGTTGAAGATGAGGTTCATGCGCGGAGCGGCTTGACGGAGCTGATCGAGAGCTGGGGCTATAGGGCGGAGTGTGCGGCCGATGGGATGGAGGGTCTGGAGAAGGCGATTTCGTGGGCTCCCGCGATTGTTGTGACCGATTTGAAGATGCCGCGGATGGATGGGATGGAGCTGCTGAGCCGCATTGGCGAGCTGCCGCAGCGGATTGCGGTGGTGATGCTGACGGCGCAGGGATCGATCGAGTCGGCCGTGGAAGCGATGCGGATGGGGGCGTATGACTATATTCCCAAGCCGGTCGATCCGGTTCGGCTGAAGACGATTCTGCATAATGCGAGCCGGCAGCGGGAGGCGGATGTTGAGCTGGAGGCGACGCGGCGGCAGCTGAGGGATACGGGCGTGCTGGGCGAGTTGGTGGGGTCGTCGCCGCAGATGAAGGATATTTTTACGCTGATTGAGCGTGTGGCGCCGTCGAATGTGTCGGTGCTGGTGACGGGCGAGAGCGGGACGGGCAAGGAGCTGGTGGCGCGGGCGCTGCATGATTTGAGTGCGCGACGGCTGAAGCCGTTTGTGGCGGTGAACTGCGCGGCGATTCCGGAGACGCTGATTGAGAGCGAGATCTTCGGGCATGAGAAGGGCGCGTTTACCGGCGCGCTGGAGCGGCGGGCGGGATGCTTCGAGTTGGCGGAAGAAGGAACGCTGCTGCTGGATGAGATTGGCGAGATGCCGATGGCGACGCAGGCGAAGCTGCTGCGCGTGCTGGAGGACAGAAGACTGCGACGGCTGGGAAGCAAGATCGAGACGCCGGTGGATGTGCGGGTGGTGGCGGCGACGAATAAGGATCCGGAGAAGGCGGTGGCGAATGGGGATCTGCGTGGAGATCTTTATTACCGGCTGAATGTTTTCAATATTCAGATGCCTGCCGCTGCGCGATCATTTGATGGATGTGTCGGCGATTGCGGAGAAGATGATCGACGATATGAATGAGCGGCATCACTGCACGGTGGCGGGGCTGAAGGACTCGCTGATGACGCGGATGGAGGAGTACAAGTGGCCGGGCAATGTGCGGGAGCTGCGCAATACGATTGAGCGGGCGGTGATTCTGGCTGGGTCGGGGATGCTGGGAGAGGAGCATCTGCCGCCACACTTTGGGGAGCCGGGGTTTGCTCCTCCGCCAAGCCGTGGCGGTGGAGTGGCGGCGGATGCGCGATGGCGGACAGTCGAGCGAGGTGCAGCGGTATCTGGATGAGTCGAACTCGGTGCGGGTCGAGGTGGGGACGACGGTTGATGAGGCGGAGCGGCAGTTGATTCTGAAGACGCTGGTCGCGACGCATAACAACAAGACGAAGGCCGCGGAGATATTGGGGATCAGCTCGAAGACGCTGCAGAATAAGTTGAAGGAATATTCGAATGCGGCTGCTGTGACGGAGTAAAGATGCGGCTGAAGACGAAGCTGGTGGTGTCGGCGACGGCGTTGACGTTTGCGATCGTGCTGATGCTGTCGGTTTTGTTCGTGAGCGAGCTGATGCGGCAGAGGATCGAGCAGACGGCTGCGGCGAACGATGTGCTTGCGCATCAGGTTTGCTGGAGACGCGGCAGGCGGTGGAGACGGGGCTGCGGGCGAATCCGCCGGTGGACCGGAGCGACGAGGCGCTGCATGCAGCGGTGATGGATGCGCTGCGAAGTCAGGTCAGCCGCTGGCCGATGTGATGAATACGATCGTGCGTTACTCGCCGACGGTGCAGGACGTGAGCGTAACGGATGCGCATGGGATGACGCTGGTGAGCACGGACCCGGATGCGGTGAACCAGCCGGCGGCGTTCCGGTTCAGCCTGGCGAGCGTGCAAGGATGGAGGCGTGGCGCGCCAGATGAGGGTGGTGTTCGGCAAGCCGCGGGTGCTGGATATCTCGCAGGCGCTGGACCGCAACGGGGTGCCGTTTCTGGTGGCGCATGTTGGGGTGCGGTCGACGTTTTTGAAGAACTCGTATGAGCCGTGGCTGCGGGACGCGCTGATTGTTTGCGCTGCTGGCGGCGCTGGCGGCGATGCTGGCGGCAGGCGTGCTGGCGAATGTTGCGCTGCGTCCGCTGGAGGCGATCAGTGCGCGGCTGGAGAGCCTGACGCGGGCTGGGAAGGAAGCCAGAAGCGATGACTCGGCGCGAGCTGCTGGCCAGTGGCGGCCGGCAGCGATGCGGTGGTGCGGGTGACGAAGACGATCGACCGGCTGGGTGAGCAGATGCGCACGCAGGAGGCCGGGTATACGGCGCTGCAGGCGAATCTGAACCAGATGCTGGATACGCTGCGGGATGGCGTGCTGCTGTTTACGGCGGACCGGCGGGCGGTGATGGTGTCGGATGCGGTGGCTTATTTTTTGCCGACGCCTGTGAGCGAAGGCCACGAGGAGATGGTGGGGAAGAGGCTGGAGGAGATCTTTGCGCCGGAGAGTGCGCTGGGGGCGGCGGTGCTGGAGGCGTTTGCCGATGGCGGCCAGGTGAGCGCGCAGGGCGTGACGCTGGAGGATGGGCGGCAGGTGCAGATTTCGCTGGACCGGATCGACGATGGGCTGGGCGGGGAGGAAATATGGGTACGCTGCTGACGCTGCGCGATATGGAGTCGGCGGCGCAGTTGGGGCAGGAGCTTGAGGTGGCGCGACGGCTGGCGGCGATTGGAAAGCTGACAGCGGGCGTTGGGCATGAGGTGAAGAACCCGATCAACGCGATGGTGGTGCATCTGGAGTTGCTGCGCGGGAAGCTGGCTCCGGGAGGGACGGAGGCGTTTGCCGGGGCGCAGCGGCACGTCGATATTCTTGCGGGCGAGATGCAGCGGCTGGACCGGGTGGTGCAGACACTTGCAGACTTTTCGCGGCCGATGGAGCTGCATCTGCGGGAGCATGATCTGCGGCAGGTGGTGGGCGTGGTGATGGAGCTGACGGCGGCGGAGATGGAGGAGAATGGGGTGCAAGTGACGGTGGAAGCTCCGCATGAGCCGATGATGGTGCGGGTGGACGCGGAGTTGATGCAGCAGGCACTGCTGAACCTGCTGCTGAATGGGATGCAGGCGATGCCGGGGGGCGGCGCGATGCGGGTTCGGATGCGGCGGGAGCAACAGTTTGCAGTTGTCGAGGTCATCGATGAAGGAGAGGGTATACCGGCGGAGCTATTACCGCGTATCTTCGAGTTGTACTTCACAACAAAGCCGAAGGGCAGCGGAATCGGACTTGGCGATGACGTACCGAATTCTGCAGTTGCATGGCGGAGCGATGGATGTGCGATCCAATGCGGAGGCAAATTCACCGGAGCGCGGGACAGTGTTTACGTTCCGGTTGCCGATTGCGGCTGGAGTTGGAGTCGAGGGACGGAAGGTTGTGGCAGCAGGTGTGGCCCAGAAAGAGATAGGGGAGCGAGTTTGAACGGTACGAACGACATTACGCGAAGGCTAGCGAGCGCGATGCTCTGCTTTGGACTGACGGTTGGACTGGGCGGTTGCCGGCATAAGGCGCAGGTTGCGACTTTGCCGCCGGTGCTGGACGCCGGTCGCGCTTGAGGATATTCCTGAGCCGGATAATCTGCCGATGATAGAGGCGCCGCAGATCAAGCTGCCACCGGTGCCGTACGCGACGAACGCGAAGCCGAAACGGGAGAAGAAGAAGCCAGCGCCTAAGGTTGCGCCTCCTGAGCCGGTGGCAGGTGGCGAGCGCGCCGCCACCACCGTCGCCCGAGGAGACTGCGATCGGTGCGCTGACGGCTGGCGGCGAGGCGAATCCGCAGACGAAGCAGGAGGCGGAGGATCTGATTGCTTCGAGCGAGAAGCGATTGAATGCGTTATCCGCGCAGAAGGCGGAGGAACAGAAGGCGCAAGTCAGCAAGGTGAAGAACTTTTTGAAGGATGCGCAGGATGCGTTGAAGTCAGGGGATGCCGAGGGGGCGAAGACGCTGGCGACGAAGGCGAAGTTGTTGCTGGATGATCTGGAGAAGTAGTGAGTGAGTTGGCCGGTCGGGTGGTTGGCGTCGTGGAATGAACTAGGTCGGGCTTTCAGCCCTTGGATTTTTGTTCTGGGTGGTTACCCAGGGCTTTGCCCTGAGCTGGTATAGAGCGCGCCTTTGGCGCTATCGGCAAACTCGCGGTATCTGGTATTAGGCGTCAGCGCCGTGGCACTTTTTGTATTTTTTGCCAGAGCCGCATGGGCACAGGTCATTACGGCCTACCTTTTCGCCGGAGCGGCGGGGCGCGGAGCCGTTAGTGGCGGCTGAAGACGAGCTGACGGAGCGGGCCTGCTCGAGTTCGCGCTGCTTTTTCTTCTGGAACTCGCGCTCGAGGGCGTCGATGGTGGTGGAAGGCGCGCGCGTGGGAATGGGAATGGGTGCGTGCTTGGCTGCGTTGTCGGCAGTTCGCTTGCAGAGGCTGGGCCGGCGGACAGGACGGGGCGTGACGGGGACTGGCCGACCAGCTGAGGTGTGGCGGGCGCCGGGGCTGAACTCGGTGGACGTAGCTGATCGAGGCATTCGATGGGAGTGCCATCGGGGCCGATGATCTGCATGCGGAAGAGATGGCGGGCGGTGTCCTCCTGGAAGCGCATCATCATGCCTTCGAACATCTCGAAGGATTCGCGCTTATAGGCGACGAGTGGGTCTTGTTGCGCGTAGCCGCGGAGGCCGATGCCTTCCTTGAGGTGGTCCATGGCGAGGAGGTGGTCTTTCCAGAGGCCGTCGAGGACGCTGAGCATGACGATGCGCTCGTGGTAGCGCATCTGCGGGGCGCCGAGGATCTGCTCCTTGATGTCGTAGCGGGCGCGTAGCTTTTCGAAGATGGCTTCGCCGAGTTCGTGGCGGTTGAGTTGAGTGGCGTCGATTTCGTTTTCGAGGTGTGCGCCGAAGAGGTCGTAGATCTGGGAGAAGAGCGGCTCGAGCTTCCACTCGTCGGCGTGGGCCTTCTCGGGGGCGTTCTCGTCGAGGACGTTGGAGAGGATGGTGGAGAGGTAGTCGTCGGTGATGAGTTGCTTCTGGTCGACTCCTTCCATGAGCTGGCGACGGAGACCGTAGACGGCTTCGCGCTGCTTGTTCATGACGTCGTCGTACTCGAGGACGTGTTTGCGGGACTCGAAGTTCTGAGATTCGACGGCCTTTTGTGCGGCCTCGATGCGGCGGGAGATCATGCCGGATTCGATGGGGACGCCCTCTTCCATGCCGAGGCGCTGGAGGAGCGTGGAGACCCACTCGCGGGCGAAGATGCGCATGAGGTCGTCTTCGAGGGAGAGGAAGAAGCGGGAGGAGCCGGGGTCGCCCTGACGGCCGGCGCGGCCGCGGAGCTGGTTGTCGACGCGGCGGGACTCGTGACGCTCGGTGCCGAGGATGTGGAGGCCGCCGGCTTCGATGACTTTTTCGTGTTCGGTTTTGGCTGCGCTTTCGTGAGCGGCGATGGCGGCGTCCCATGCGGCTTGCGTGGTTTCGAACTCCTGGCCGGTGTAGTAGAAGCGGACCATGCCGGGACCGGCGACGGGGGAGATGGCGCCTTCGGCGGCGGAGACGGCGCGCGCTTGCTGCTTGCGGACGAGGTCCTGGCGGGCCATGAATTCGGAGTTGCCGCCGAGCAGGATGTCGGTACCGCGGCCTGCCATGTTGGTGGCGATGGTGACCATGCCGAGACGGCCGGCCTGAGCGACGATCTCGGCTTCCTTCTCGTGAAACTTGGCGTTGAGGACGACGTGACGGACGCCTTTGCGCTTGAGGATCTCGCTGAGGAGTTCGGATTTTTCGATGCTGGTGGTGCCGACGAGGACGGGTTGCTTTTCGGCGTGGAGTCGAGAGATCTCGTCGGCGACGGCGAAGTATTTTTCCTGCGCGGTGCGGTAGACGACGTCGGCGTTTTCGAGGCGCTGCATCTTGCGGTTGGTGGGGATGACGACGATGTCGAGCTTGTAGATCTTGTCGAACTCGGCGGCTTCGGTTTCGGCGGTGCCGGTCATGCCGCTGAGCTTTTTGTACATGCGGAAGTAGTTCTGGAAGGTGATGGTGGCGAGGGTCTGGTCTTCCTTGCGGATGGCGACGCCTTCTTTGGCTTCGACGGCTTGATGGAGGCCGTCGGACCAGCGGCGGCCGGGCATGAGGCGGCCGGTGAACTCGTCGACGATGATGACTTCGCCATCTTTGACGACGTACTCGACGTCGCGCTTGTAGAGGGTGTGGGCCTTGATGGCGGTCTCGACGTGGTGCTTGAGGTCCCAGTTTTCTGGGTCGGCGATGTTGCCGATGCCGAGGAGCTTTTCGATTTTTTCCCAGCCCTCGTCGGTGACGGTGATGGCGCGGGCTTTTTCGTCGATGACGTAGTCGCCGGTCCATGTTTTGTGCTCGAGGGTCTCGATGAGTTCGCCGTCTTCGAGTTTGGGAATGATGACGTTGACGCGGGCGTACTTGTCGGTGGTCTGGTCGGTGGGGCCGGAGATGATGAGCGGGGTGCGGGCTTCGTCGATGAGGATGGAGTCGACTTCGTCGACGATGCAGTAGAAGTGGCCGCGCTGGACTTGATCCTTGAGCTCGAACTTCATGTTGTCGCGGAGGTAGTCGAAGCCGAACTCGTTGTTGGTGCCGTAGGTGATGTCGGAGGCGTAGGCTTCGCGGCGCTGCTGGTCGTCGAGGTCGTGGACGATGACGCCGACGGAGAGGCCGAGGAAGCCGTAGATCTTGCCCATCCATTCGGCGTCGCGTTTGGCGAGGTAGTCGTTGACGGTGACGACGTGGACGCCGTGTCCGGCGAGGGCGTTGAGATAGCAGGGGAGCGTGGCGACGAGGGTTTTGCCTTCGCCGGTCTTCATCTCGGCGATTTTGCCGGAGTGGAGGACGATGCCGCCGATCATCTGGACGTCGAAGTGGCGCATCTGGACGGCGCGCTTGCCGGCTTCGCGGACGACGGCGAAGGCCTCGGGGAGGATGTCGTTGAGGGCGGCCTTTTCGACGGCGATGCGCTCGTCTTTATTTTCCGGGGTGTCGGGGATGTCTTTGAGGGCGTCGGCGATGCGCTGACGGAACTCGGCTGTCTTGGCGCGGAGGGCGTCGTCGGAGAGCACCTGGATTGCCGGCTCGAAGTCGTTAATCTGCTTAACGATCGGCATGAGGCGCTTGACGGCGCGTTCGTTGCTGGTGCCAAAGACCTTAGCTATGAGTTTGTTGAGCAAAACTGGTATCCTTCGGGGCGCACTTTGTCCCAAATACTAGTGTAAATGGTTTGGGACGGATGCGATGCCGTGGTTACTGCGGCTTGAGATAGGTGACGAGTGGGGAGTGGGCGCTGCGGAGGGCGATGACTACGGATTCGGCGTTGCGTTCGGCGCCTTCGGCGCTGGTGTGGGTGTGGTCGATGGGGAAGAGGAGTGCGGTTTTTTCGGGGCCGAGGGCTTCGAGGCGATCGGCTTCTACGGTGGCCATGTCGACGTAGGCCACGTCCTGGTCTTTCGCGATTTGTTTGAGTTCGGCGTCGTAGCCCATGTCGCGTTCGATCTTTCCGTTTTTCCAGATGTTGCGGATGGTGAGGGAGAGAAGGATAGGCGTGGCTTGTTCGCCGCGAGAGTCTTCGATGTAGTGGCGGATGTACCAGCCGTAGGTGTGGACGAGTTCTTCGTGGCCGTCGGGGAAGGTGATCTGCTGGGTCTCATCGCCGAGGCCTTTGAGGCTGCCGCGGGGTTTGGCTCCGCTAATGTCACCGCCGTCGTTGTGGCCCATCTGGATGAGGACGAAGTCGCCGGGCTTCATCTCGGCGAGGACTTTGTCCCAGGCGCCTTCGTTGATGAAGGTGCGGCTGCTGCGTCCGGCGCGGGCGCGGTTGGCGATGTTGATTTTGGTGGTATCGAAGTAGTGGGCGATGTGGTCGCCCCAACCGAGGTCCGCCTGGTTGCGGGCGGTGGAGTCGCCGACGATGAAGAGAGTTGGGAGTTTGGGGTTGAGCGGGGCGTTCTGGGCTGCGGAGGTTTGGGGTGGGGCGTCGGGAGTGGCGGGGTTTTGGGCTAGCGTGGCGGCTGCGAGTAGGACAACGCTGAGCAGGGCGTAGAGGGGCTTATGGTTAGCCTTGAATGGGGGCTTTAGCGGACTCATGGGCGATAGGGTAGCACTGATGTAGTCTGGCTGTCGGCTGAAGCTTTCGATCAGGGGGCTCTGTATGCTGAGTTACTGGCAAAGCAGTTGTCTTATTATTCTGGCGCTGGTGGTTTCAGTTGCGATGGTGTTGGTGCTGAATCGGGTGTGGCCGATTCCCAACCGCAAATTGATTAACGATGTGACGGGCTGGCAGCTGGGGATTCTGGGGACTACGTATGGAGTGATTCTCGGGTTCATGCTCTACACGGTGTGGAATGATTTTCGGGTGGCGGAGATCAATACGAATCTTGAGGCCGCGTCTCTGCTGACGGTGTCGCGCATTGCGCGGGGGCTGCCTTCTCCGGAACGCGAGGCGTTTCATGCGCTGGGGCTGAAGTATGCGGAGGCGGCGATTAATCAGGAGTGGCCCGCGATGCAGACCCAGCAGGAGAGCCACGCGAGCGAGGCAGTGTTGGGCGATATGTGGAAGCTGCTGGTTGAGGTGAGGACGGAGAACGGTGGGAGCAACAGTGTCGATCACTTGACGAGTGCGCTGAGCGATCTGACAGAGAGGCGGAACCTGAGAGAACAGGAGTTTCAGATTCGGTTGCCGGGGATTTTGTGGCTTCTGCTGGTGGCTGGGGCCGGGGCGACGGTGGGATCGTCTTGTCTGTTGGGGAATGACAATAAATGGCTGCACTATTGCCAGGTGTTGGCGTTGACGTTTGTGGTGGCAGTGACGCTCGCGGCGATTGCCGATCTGGCGAGGCCGTTTGAAGGGGCGGTATCGGTGAGTTCTGTCGCGTTTGAGCGGGCGCGGGCGATGATGCAGTGAATCGTTAGTGGCCGCCGAGGGCTTCGGGGTCGGGTTTGGCGGCTTTGGCCGGGAGCCGCATGATGAACGGGAGCGGCGACAGGCAGAGGATTACGACCGAGAGAATGAAGAAGGCGTTTTTGTAGCCGAGCATGGAGGCCTGGCGGAGCATCTGCTGGTAAGCCTGTCCGACAGCCATTTGCGATGCGTTAGCGGCGGAGATTCCGTGGGAGATCATCATCTCTTTCATGCGGTCCATGTAGAGGCGGTAGGGGACGCTGCCGGGAATGACGTGGGTCGCGAGGTTGGCCTGATGGACCTGGGCACTGCGAGCGAGGTAGGTGGTGAGAAGCGCGGTGCCGGCGCTGCCGCCGAGGTTGCGGGCGAAGTTGGAGAGCGAGGAGATCTGGTTCATCTTGTTGCTGGGCACGCCGACGTAGTTGAGCGTGCTGATGGGGATGAAGATGAAGGGCAGGCCGATGACCTGAAGCATGCGCCAGAGCGTGACGGTGCCGAAGGCAGTGTCGAGATCGAGTCGCGTGAGATTGTAGATGCCCGCAGCGGTGGCGATGTAGCCGAGGCAGACCATGAGGCGGGGATCGAATTTGCCGAGGGAACGGCCGGCGACGGCCATCATGATCATCATGACGAAGCCTGCTGGAGAGAGGACCATGCCGGCTCGTTCGGCGGTGTAGCCGAGGAGAACCTGGAGGTATTGGGGGATGAGAACTGTTGAGCCGAAGAGCACCATGCCGAGGATGAGCTGCAGGAAGACGGCGGTGCCGAAGTTTCGGTTCTTAAGGAGTTTGAGGTCGACGATGGGGTCGGGATGGTGCCACTCCCACCAGGCGAAGAAGATGAGGGTGGCGGCGGCGAGAATGGCGAAGGTGGTGATCATGGGATCGCCGAACCAGTCTTTTTCCTGGCCTTTGTCGAGGGTGAACTCGAGGCAGCCGACGCCGAGAGAGATGAGGCCGAGACCCATGAAGTCGACTCTTAGGTGCTTGGCTTGCTCGCGGCGCAGCTTGAGGTGCGGCGGGTCTTCGACCATGCGGTTGGAGAGCCAGAGGGAGAGTATGCCGACCGGAATGTTGATGAAGAAGATCCAGTGCCAGTTGAAATTGTCGGTGATCCAACCGCCGAGGGTGGGACCGATGGCGGGCGCGATGACGACAGCCATACCGTAGACGGCGAAGGCCTGGCCGCGTTTTTCGACAGGGAAGGTGTCGGCGAGGATGGCCTGTTCGCTGGGTGCGAGGCCGCCGCCTCCTGCGCCCTGCAGGATGCGCGCGAAGATGAGAAGCGGGAGGGTGTTGGCGATGCCGCAGAGGAAAGAGCAGACGGTGAACATTGCGACGCAGGTCATGTAGAAGCGCTTGCGTCCGAAGCGGTCGGAGAGCCAGCCGGAGATGGGCAGGACGATGGCGGAGGAGACGAGATAGCTGGTGAGGACCCAGGTGGCTTCTTCCTGACTGGCGCCGAGGGTTCCGGCCATGTGGGGCAGGGCTACGTTGGCGATGGAGGTGTCGAGTACCTCCATGAAGGTGGCGAGCGTGACAGTGAGGGCGACCGCCCACTTATTGTGGTGGGGCTTCCAGACGGCTGGTATTGCCGGAGCGGAAATGGTCGCGGTTGCCATATCAGTCTCCTGATATGATATCAGGAGACTGATATGGCCGCTCGAGCTAAGAACGGAAAAGAACAACAAACGGAACGGCGGCAGGCCGCGAGGATGATGAAGCGGATCATGGTCCATTTCCGTGGACAAATGGACGAGGGACTGCGCCCCCAAGGGGTGACGACCGCTCAACTGCAGTACTGAAGGCAGTTCAGGATGAGCCGGGGGCCTTTGGGGCGCAACTGGCGCGGGCGTGCCACGTGACACCGCAGTCGGCGCAGGCGTTGTTGAAGAGTCTGGAGGATGGCGGGTGGATTATTCGCACGAAGGATGCGGTGAATGACCGGATCCTGATTGCGAAGTTGACTCCTCGTGGGGTGAAGCTGTTGGAGACAGGGGAGAAGGTGGCACGGGTGATCGAGAAGAAGCTGTGGCAGGGCGTTCCTGATAGTGCGGTGGAGGCACTGAACAGGACGCTGGTGCGGTGTCTGGCAAATCTTGAGGGCTGATTCGTTCTAGCTGCTCTTTGTGGCGTGGAAGCGGAGTCGGACGTAGTCTGCGGTCCAGTTGCCGTCTGCGTCGCGGAGGGTGGGTTCGAGTAGAGCGACGGTGTTGGCGACTGCGGTGGCTCTGTCGGTTGGGTTGAGTTGGTCGAGGACGCCGTTGCGGAAGGTGTTGAGCCAGGATTCCATGCCGTTGGGGAGTGGGGTGGGACGGGGGATGAGGTCGATGGACTGTACGGTGAAGCCGGCGGCTTCGAGAAGACGGCGGTAGAGTGCGGGCGAGGGGTAGAAGCTGGCTGCGGTGGCTTCGGCGTCGATGTGGAAGGGCGCGAGGGTGGCCTGGAGTGCGGTGCGGATGGCGGCGATATTGCCGTGGCCGCCCATTTCGGCGACGAAACGGCCGCCGGGGCGAAGAGCGCGGTGGATTCCGGCGAGCGTGGTCTGCTGGCCGGAGATGCCGGTGATCCAGTGGAGTGCGGCGTTGGAGAAGACGGCGTGGAACTGATGGTTGTAGGGGAGCGCGGTGGCGTCGTGGTGCTCGACGCGCAGGTTTCGTTTGCGGGCGGCTTCTAACATTGTTGGCGAGGCGTCGACGCCGAGGACGATGGCTCCGGTGGCTGCGAGTTGTTCGGTGAGGGCGCCGTCGCCGCAGCCGAGATCGAGGATTGCTTCGCCGGATTGGGGGTTGAGGAGGGCGACGACATCAGAGGCGAGGTTGGCGACGAAGCGGCCGTTGGCGGCGTAGGCTTCGGTGTTCCAGGTCTGGCCGGTTTTTTGAGCGGGCATGGAAGTATTGTCCGCTTGCTGCGGGAGATGCGCGAGTTGGATAAGAATTTTCGAACAAGCGATAAGTGCGGGGTAGGAGAGGCGCGTGTCGGATAGTAAGATCGCTGCACGATGAAAAAACTTATCTGTCTGGTGTTCGTTGCGGCGTCCTGTGCGTGGGGACTGGAAGCTCCTGTTCGGCATGAGTTCGTGATCAAGAACTTCAAGACGGAGAGCGGCGTGGTGCTGCCTGAGGCGCATGTGGTGTATGGAACATACGGGCATCTGAACGCTGCGCATGACAACGCGGTGCTGCTGCCGTCGCACTATATGGCGAAGTTGAATGGATATGAGTGGCTGATGGGGCCGGACAAGGCGCTCGATCCGGAGAAGCTCTTTTTGGTGACGACGGAGTTGTTTGGGAATGGGAGCTCGTCTTCGCCGAGTAATACGCCGGAGCCGTTCCATGGGCCGCGGTTTCCGGTGATGACGATTCGCGACAATGTAGAGGCCGTGCATCGGCTGCTGACGGAAGATCTGAAGGTGACGCATCTGAAGGCCGTGATTGGGTTTTCGATGGGGGCGCAGCAGGCGTTTCAGTGGGTGGTGAGTTATCCGGATTTTATGGATCGGGCGGTGGCGACTTCGGGGACGGCGAAGACGTATGGGCATGGGATCGTGCGGCTGGAAGGGGAGATCGCGGCGATTACTGCGGATGAGAAGTTTAAGGGCGGCGACTATACGGAAGAACCGCAGACGGGGATCAACGCGTTTGGGATGGTGTGGGCAGCTTGGTTGTACTCGCCGCAGTGGTGGCGGGATGAGTTGTGGCTGACGAATGCGAAGCCGGGGACTACGTTTGAGGATGTAGTGAATCGGTTTCGGACGCGGTTTATTCCGGGGGCGGATGCGAATAATTTGATTTTGCAGATGCGGACCTGGGAGAAGCATGATGTGGGGACGACGCCGGGGTTTGGCGGCGATGAGAAGAAGGCGCTGGGATCGATCAAGGTGCCGTTTCTATATATGCCTTCGATGACTGATCAGTATTTTCCGGTGGGCGATGCGCGGTATGAGGCGCAGTTTATGCATACGGTTTCGCTGCTGCCGATTCCTTCGTTGTGGGGACATCCGGCTGGGGCTGCAGCTGATCCGGCGGATGCGAAGTTTTTGAATGAGAATATTGCGAAGTTTCTGGCGGGCGAGACGGTGGCTGCAGAGAAGGTCGTTCCGGCGAATTGAGTTAGTGGTCCAGAAGCTGTTGAAGGACGACGGCTTCGTTGTGCTCGGTGTCTTTTGCGCCGTAGAGCAGAGTGGCGGGGCCTCTGGTTAGGGCTTGCTTCAGGAGAGTCAGCTGCTCACCGTTATGTTTCAGTTCGGCCTTGTATCGAGCTTTGAACTCGGCCCATCTTGCGGGATCGTGCGCGAACCACTTACGTAATTCGTTGCTTGGGGCGACATCTTTCAACCATAGATCGACGTGGGCCTTCTCTTTGGTGAGGCCTCGGGGCCAGAGGCGGTCGACGAGGATGCGGGTGCCGTCGGATTTGGAGGGCGCTTCGTAGACGCGCTTGAGCTGGATGGTCACGGTCGATGTTTTCTCTTTGGGTTAGGAGCCGTAGCCACGGTGTTTCATCGCGGCGAGTTCTTCGGCGCTGGGCCAAGAGATGGTTAACAGAAAGGCAGAGTCGCCTTTAGCTTCCACGTCGTGCCGGATGGAGTGGCCGAGGGTGAAGAGTGTGCCAGTGGGCAGGTCGTGCGGCTTGCCGTTGACGGAGACGCGCAGCTGGCCTTTGAGGACGTGGATGGAGATGGTGCCGTCGGCGTGGTGCTCCTTCATGTGGGCGGCGTTCTGCATGGAGATGAGGACGACCCGGAGGTCGTGCTTCTTGAAGAGGGTCTTGGTGTAGAGGCCGGATGGCCAAGGCTTCTTGTGCTCGGAGTCGGCCATCTCTTTGAGCAGATCGAACTGCGCTATTTTGTCGACCATGGTGCCGTCTTGCAGGGAGGTTGTCATGTTAGCTCCTTTGTCGGCAGTAAATTTACTCTTTCCGGGGGTTAGATGCGACCGCGGCGGGAACGGGTGGCAAACGGCGCGAGTTGGAGGGCTGGGTTTTGCGGGCGGATGTTCCATATACTTGTGGTTCGCGTGGGCAACAGGTTGTGCCTGGCGGGAGAATGTTTTGGAGAGTGGACCAGTGACGACGATGTCGGCGGCGGTTGTGTTTGCGCAGGAGAACAAAGGACGGTTTGTGGAAGAGTTGAAGGCGCTGCTGCGGATCCCTTCGATCTCTACAGATCCGGAGCGGGTGGGCGACGTGCGGCGTGCTGCGGAGTTTGTTGCGGCTGAGCTGAAAAGGATTGGGATGGAGAATGTGCGGTTGATTGAGACGACCTCGGCGAAGCATCCGGGTGGACATCCGCTGGTGTATGCGGATTGGTTGCATGCGGATGGGAAGCCGACGGTGATTTGCTATGGGCACTATGATGTGCAGCCGGCGGAGCCTTTGGATGAGTGGAAGTCACCGCCCTTTGAGCCTACGGAGCGGAATGGGAATTTGTATGCGCGCGGGGCTGTCGATGACAAGGGGCAGATGTGGATGCATGTGAAGGCGCTGGAGTCGCTGATGGCGGCGGGCGGTGGGAAGCTGCCGGTGAATGTGCGGGTGATTGTCGAGGGAGAGGAGGAGGTTGGGGGTGAGGGGATTGCGAGTTTTGTAAGGACGCATGGGGACCAGTTGAAGGCGGATGTCGCGCTGGTGTCGGATACGGAGATGTTTGCGCCGGAGTTGCCGACGCTTTGTGTCGGGTTGCGAGGGATGATCTATACGGAGATCGAGGCACGAGGGGCGCGGACGGATCTGCACTCGGGGATGTATGGCGGGGCGGCCCCGAATCCGTTTGTGGCGCTGTCGCAGGTGATTGCGAAGTTGAAGGATGCTGATGGGAAGATTCTGATTCCAGGGTTTTATGACAAGGTGGAGAGGCCGACGGATGCGGAGTTGAGAGCCTGGAAGGCGCTGCCATTTGATGAAGAGCACTATCGGGAGACTGAAGTTGGAAGTGTGTCGTTGACCGGGGAGCCAGGGTTGAGTGTGCTGGAGCGGACGTGGGCGCGGCCGACGCTGGATGTGCATGGGATGCCGGGTGGATTTATTGGCGCGGGGGCGAAGACTGTAATTCCGGCCAAGGCGGTTGCGAAGGTGAGCATGCGGCTGGTGCCGGATATGACGCCGGCGGAGAGCTTTGCGAAGTACAAGGCTTATGTGGAGTCGTTGACGCCGAAGGGTATTGTGCTGGAGGTGCGGCTGATTCACTCGGGTGATCCGATTGTGGTGAGTACGGATAACGAATATGTAAAGGCTGCGACTGAGGCGATGCGTGAGGTGTTTGGGAAGGAGACGGTGTTTGTGCGTGGGGGTGGGTCGATTCCAATTGTGGGGGACTTCGTACGGGAGTTGAAGACGCCGACGGTGATGATGGGGTTTGGTCTGCCGGATGACAACCTTCATGCTCCTAACGAGAAGTTTCATCTGGCGAACTTTCATCGGGGGATTGAGTCGATTGTGCGGTTTCTGAGCGGTGTGGGTGCTTGATGGCGCAGCGAGTGCCTTTGGATGTTGGTGGTTATGTGTTGGCGGGGGGAAAGAGCTCGCGGATGGGAAGAGACAAGGCTCTGCTTGAGTTGGCGGGGCGGCCGCTGGCGTGGCATGCGGTGACGAAGCTGCGGAGGGTGTGCGCGGATGTTCAGATCCTGAGCAATCGGCCGGAGCTGGAGGAGTTTGCTCCGCTGGTGCGGGATATGCATCCAGGGTGTGGGCCGTTGGGTGGGCTGGAGACCGCGCTCGGGCACTCGTGGCATGAGTGGAATTTATTTTTGCCGGTGGATATGCCGTTTTTGCCTTCGACGTTTCTGGATAACTGGGTGAGGACGGTGGTCGCGCGAGAGAACAGAGGGGCGCGGATAGCGATGTTTACTGTCGAGGGAGTTCCTCAGCCTTTGTTCTGTTTGTTGCACAGGGAGGTTACGCTGTTTGTACATGACGCGATTCAGCGTGGGGAGTTCAAGGTGTTTCCTGTACTGGAGGCTGCTGGGAAAGAGCTCGCGGCGAGACAAGGGATGCCACTGGGAACGGCGTTTTTCAATCAGCCTTGGGATGAGAGTTCTGAGTTTTCCGGCACGCGGAGGGCGGAAAAGATGGAGCCCTGGTGGACTGTCACGCGTGCCCAGCAGTCGGCCAAGCATCTTTGGTTTATGAATTTGAATACGCCGGAGGAGTTTGCTGAGGCGGAGAAGCATCTTGAAGCGTTGGATACGTGATTGCGCGTGCATAGATATGGTCATGGTTGGCATCAGATGGGAGAATAGCGACAATGAGGATCGACAATGACTGAGCTGAATGACGCAGAGGACGAACGGAATCCAAAAAATAGGGATAAGCCTCAAGCTGTGGAAAAGAATGACGCGGAGGGGTCGGTTCATATCTCTGACGAGGAGGTGAAGGCGCCAGAGGACGTTCCGCTGATTGATAGCGTGTCGGAGGATGTGTCTCCCTCCGTTGGGGAGTTTATGGAGCAGGCCGCGCAGCAGAATGAGGCTGCGGCTGAAGCTGTTCCGGACGTCAAGAACAAACCTGGACCCTATATTGCTTTTGAGCATGTGTATAAGTCGTTCGGCGACTTTGTAGTGCTGGAGGACGTGAGTTTTTATGTCCTGCCGGGAGAGACGCTGTGCATCCTGGGGCGAAGCGGCGTGGGTAAGTCTGTGTCGCTGCAGATGCTGCTGGGTTTTTTGAAGCCGGACAAGGGACTGATCAAGGTCGCGGGGGAGGACATCTGCTGGTTCAGCGAGAGTGAGCTGCAGGCGATCCGGCGGAAGGTGACGATGGTCTTTCAGAACGGAGCGTTGTTTGACTCGATCACGGTGGGAGAGAATGTTGCGTTCCCAATGCGTGAACGGGGGGAGATGGCGGAGGACCAGATTCTTCAAGTGGTGAAGGGACTGCTGGAGATGGTGGGAGTGGCGGGGATGGAGAATCTGCTGCCGTCAGACTTATCGACAGGGATGAAGCGGTCGGTGGCGATTGCGCGGGCGCTGGCGGCACAGCCCGAAGCGGTGCTGTACGACGAGCCGACGACGATGGTGGATCCGTTGATGGCGCACCTGTTGGGGAACCTGATTGAGCGGCTGAAACAGCAGTTGCATCTGACGAGTATTGTGGTGACGCATGACATGCGGCTGGCGAAGAAATTGGCGGACAGGGTGGTGTTTCTGAATGCGGGAAAGGCGATCTTTTTTGGAACAATGAAAGAGATGGAACGTAGCCAGGACCCCATTTTGCAGGAGTTTCTAGAGCTGGATGAGTTAGTAACCCCGGTATAGCCGAACGCCGGGGCCAATTACGGTGATCCTGCCTAAGAACATGTACATAAATGATTTATGGCTCATGAACAAGGAATAATTTGTTGTATTGCCAAGCCTGCGCTTGCAACGTATGCTGCAAAGTAGTACCCGGAATTACCTTCAACAAATACGGCTTAGAAACAAAAAATGAAACTCTGGAGAACCATGCGTTTCATGTCGTGTTCGTATCTGTAGCACTTTTGAATTTCTTTGATTGGAACGGGTTCCTGAAATCTAATTCAGGCATCTTACCGATCCTGAGGCCCCAGGTGATATTGAGTTGAAAGGCGTTCGCTATGGCGACACCGGACTATCTGCAGCAAGCCATTGTTTCAAGAAGAAAGTATGGAGCGAGCGGACGGCGCACTTCCATGGCCGATACCGGGTTATTCCGCAGGCCCTCGATCACGAGTTCGGTTTGGGCGTCTGTGGATATGTTGACCGTGGTGGTGGCCGCGGTTGTAGCGTTACGGTTCCGGGTGGTGACGCCTCCAGAGGTTTCTACGCTGCATGTTCTGCCCCATCTGATCCGCTCCTCCCCCAATCTCCTGTTCTTCTATATCGGCTGGTTTGGTGTGTGCGTGGTCTTCTTCACGCGATCCTACGGACTGTATGGACCGATCCAACATCGCAGCGGATTGCATGAACAGAGGATGACGGTGCAGGCGACACTGACCTCTGGATTGCTTCTCTGCGGCACTCTTTATCTGTCGAGCGCCGAGGCGATATCGCGGGTTGTGGTTGCGCTGATGGTGGTATTTACGATGGCGTTGCTTTGCTTGCGGCGAGCACTTTGGCGGCGAATGGTTTATCAGCGTTTCCGGGCCGGGGTCGAGACGCGCAATGTGCTGATTGTCGGTGCGGGACGGGTGGGACACGCGCTGCGGAACCATATTGATACGCTCCAGCATCTGGGGTTCCGGTTCAAGGGCTTTGTCGCGTTGAGTGAGCGCGAGGTGGAATCTGGTGACGGAGATGTGATTGGTGATGTTCGGAACTGCCTGTCGCTGGCGCGGTCATTGTTCGTCGACGAGATTTTCTTCTCGGTGCCGGCAGAGAAGAAGCTGGTGATCGATATGGTGGAGGAGGCGCGCGTAGCCGGAATCGACGTCCGGGTGGTGCCGGATATGTACGATGGACTGGCATGGAACGCCAGGGTGGAGTACATCGGTCAATTTCCTACGATTCCACTGCACAGGAAAGATTTCCCGATTGGCGGGATTCTGGTGAAGCGCGTGCTGGACATTACGGTTTCGTCGATTGCGCTGGTGGCGGGGTTGCCGGTGATGATTGCGATTGCGATTGCGATCCGGATCGACTCTGTGGGTAGCACTCTTTATAAGGCGCAGAGGATCGGACGCAAGGGGCGGGCTTTTCCATGCTATAAGTTCCGGACGATGGTGCATAACGCGGACCAGTTGAAAGCAGAGCTGGAGCACATGAATGAGCGAGACGGTGTACTGTTCAAGATTGCGAACGATCCGCGCATCACAAGGGTAGGGAGATTTTTGCGGAAGTACTCGCTGGACGAGCTGCCGCAGTTTTATAACGTGCTGAAGGGTGATATGAGCCTGGTGGGGCCGCGTCCACCGATGGCGGCCGAGGTGGAGCAGTACGACCTGGCGCATCTGCGACGGTTGGATGTGTTGCCCGGCATCACGGGACTGTGGCAGGTGGAGGCCAGGCAGGATCCGTCGTTCGACAGCTATATCTCGCTGGATACAGCGTACGTGGAGAACTGGAACCTGATGATGGATCTGAGGATTCTGGCACGGACGGTGGGTGTCGTGTTGAGCGGGACGGGCTCGTAGTTGTCAGTTCTCGGGAATCAGTTCTCAGTTTCTTCACTCGATGTTCTTACCGATAAGGACTTGGTACCTGCGACCTTCCTCTTGAGTATCTGCAACTTTAGGTACGAAGCGGTAGACTTAAGGCGTGAAGATAGCGCTTGCCCAGATCAACCCGACGGTGGGAGACTTCGCCGGGAATACGAAGAAGATTATTGAATATGCGACTCGTGCCGGTGATATGGGCGCCGGTCTGGTGGTCTTTCCGGAGCTTGCGGTGTGTGGATATCCGCCGGCGGATCTTTTGGAGAAGGCTGTATTTATTACACGAGCTGAGCAAGCTGTGAGTGAGCTTGCCGGGTGGACGGCGAGTGCTGGACGACCGGCGATTCTGTGCGGGACCGTGATGGCTGCGGTCTCTCGGGTGGGCAAGCAGGTGAGGAATGTGGCGGTGCTGCTCGATGAGGGCAGGGTGAGCTTTGTGCAGCAGAAGATGTTGCTGCCGTTCTATGACGTGTTTGACGAACAACGGTATTTTGAGGCGGGGACGGAACAGAAGCTGACGTGCGTGGGTGGTCAGCCACTGGCGATCACGATATGTGAGGATGCCTGGAACGATAAGGGTTTCTGGCCAAGGCAGATGTATCCGGTCGATCCTATTGAAGGCTTGATGTCGCAGTGGGAGACGCGGAAGACGGAGCTGGCGGGGCGGCAACGGATTATTTTGAATATCTCTGCTTCGCCGTATTGGCTAGGTAAGCCGCGGGTGCGGCAGAGTATGCTGGCGGCGATTGCGGTGCGTCATGGCGCCTATGTTGTGATGGTGAACCAGGTGGGAGGCAATGACGGCCTGGTGTTCGATGGATCGTCGCTGGTGATTCGGCCTGATGGCAAGGTGGCGGCGCGTGCGGCTTCTTTTGCCGAGAATCTGGTGGTCTTCGATACGCAGGAGGGCGGGACTGTTGTTGCAGATGCAGGTGAAGATGAGGTTGCGGAGTTGTGGGATGCGCTGGTGCTGGGAACTCGGGATTATGTGAGGAAGTGCGGGTTCAGCACGGTGCTGGTGGGGTTGAGCGGGGGGATCGATTCGGCGCTGGTGGCGGCGATTGCGGTGGACGCTTTGGGGGCCGAGAACGTTGTGGGGATTGGGATGCCGACGGAGTATTCGTCGCTGGGGTCGATCGAGGATGCGCGGAAGTTGGCAAAGAACCTAGGGATTAGGTTTGAGCTGCTGCCGATTCACGATGTATTCGCGCATTTTCAACATTTGTTGCAGCATCTGTTTGCCGGGACGCCGTTTGGGCTTGCGGAGGAAAACCTGCAGCCGCGGATTCGTGGGACGCTGCTGATGGCGCTGTCGAACAAGTTTGGCGCGCTGGTGCTGACGACGGGAAATAAGAGCGAGATGTCGACGGGATATTGCACGTTGTATGGCGATATGGTCGGGGCGCTGGCGGTGATCGGCGATGTGATGAAGACGCGAGTGTATGGGTTGAGCCGGTATGTGAACCGAGTGAAGGAGGTCATTCCGTGGGCGACGATCGAGAAGCCGCCGTCGGCGGAGCTGCGACCGGAGCAGAGGGACACGGACTCGCTGCCGCCGTATGAGGTGCTGGATCCGATATTGGAGGCATACGTTGAGCGATATTGCTCGGCGGAGCAGATTGCGGAGGAGCAGGGAGTTGACGTTCGTTTGGTGAGATCTGTCTTACAGCTAGTGGAACGGAGCGAATATAAGCGGCAGCAAGCGGCTCCGGTGTTGAAGGTGACGAAAAAGTCGTTCGGAATGGGGCGACGATTTCCCATTGCGGTCAAGGTTCAGGTGTAATAGGAGTGCTGCGCGCGGACAAGCGGCAGCGGAGGATGGGTTCTTTGAAGATTTCAAATTGGATGTTGGCAGGATTGGTGGCAGCTCTCAGCGTTACGGCAGTGGCAGGAGCACAGACAGGAACGGGAGCGGCTCCCCAGGCGGCGCAGCCGGCTCCGGCAGCAGCGCAAAAGCCCGCAGCAGCAGCACAACAGCCTGCGGCGGCTCCGTTGCAGTTGCAGAATATGGGTCAGACGACAAAAGCCGATCCGTTTCCTCCGGCGAATCCGAAGTACTTTACGGCCGATTCGCCTACAGTGGATACGGTCAATGCGTTTTTGAAGTCGCTGTGGGGGTATGATTCGAGCCGCATCTGGCGGGTCGAGGCGATCCAGAAGACGGTGGCGCCGAATACGAGCAAGGTGGTGGTGTTCGTGTCGGACAAGACACCAGGCGCGAAAGTGCAGCCGACGGCGTTCTTTGTAACCCCGGACGGCAAGCATGCGATTGCGGGCGATTCGGTGATACCGTTTGGCGCGACGCCGTTTGCGGATCTTCGCAAGACGCTGCAGGACCGCGCGGATGGAGCGTCGCGTGGCGCGACGGGGAAGGACCTGATGCTGGTGGAGTTTGCCGACCTGCAGTGTCCGCACTGCAAAGATGCGCAGGGGACGATGGACCAGCTGGTGAAGGACTTCCCGAATGCTCGCGTGGTGTACCAAAGCTACCCGCTGGTTGAGCTGCATCCCTATGCGTTCAAGGCGGCGGCGTATGGGTATTGCGTTCAGAAGCAGAAGAACGATGCCTTCTTTGTCTATTCGGCGGCGGTGTTCGATACGCAGGGCGCTCTGACGCCGGAGACCGGAGACGAGACGCTGAAGAACGCGGTGACCAAGGCTGGCCTGGACCCAGCGGCGGTGGATGCGTGCGCGGCGACACCGGCGATCAAGGATCAGGTGAGTGCGTCGATCAAGCTGGCGGAGGACGTCGGGGTCGAGCAGACTCCGATGCTGGCGGTGAATGGACACCTGCTGCCGCTCGCCGGGGTTCCTTATGAGACCCTGAAAAATATCATCTTGTACCAGGCGATGCTGGACGGGGTGAGCACAGGCGCGACCGGACCCTCGGTGGGGACTAGTTCAACTCCACCTACTTTGGGGAAGTAGAGGGCGCTGGCGTGTAGGCCTTTGGCACGGCTTGTACTCAGGGCGGACTGTGAGCCGTGTCGTTAGAGTGACGTGCTTAGTTTGAGATTACGAAGGACTCCAGGTGAGAGCCATGGTAGTAGAACTGCTTCGCGGATGAGGCCACCTTTTCGAAGACAAACGAGTCTCGTGACGTCGAGGCTTTCGTTCCGTCGACTCCGGCGTAGTGGCCTGGTGGCAGCTTCCACACGACGGACGGGGTTGCGACTTGGATTGGAGGGACAACGACCTCGGTCGCAGACTGACCTTTCTTCACGGTTACGATGAGGAGCTTTTCCAGCAGCTTCTTTTGATCGTCCTGTTGTATGAGGGCCACTGCAAAGGATGAGTCGGCTTTGGGGGAGAAGTTTCCAACCGCCACGCCGGGGCATTGGCCTTGATGCGTGTTCTTCCAGAGCTTCCAGTCGTCCTGAGGAATGTCCCCTGGTTGCACAATCTTCCAGTTGTCCTGCTCGACGGTTGATTTCAGTGACTCAGGCATGCCACTCAGACAGTCTTGGGCCCATAGGTGCGTTGAGATTGAGACGACGATTGCGGCTAGGATCAATTTAGTGATGGTCACGAGTTTTGATTTCATCTTGAATCAAAGATACTCGACTGCCGGGTTGTGAGAGAAGTGAGTTCGCACAGACGTGATTTTTATCAAGTTCCTTAAGCTCATCTTCCGTCTTATGCGAGGCGACAGTTACAAAGCACGTGAGGCAGATTGAATCGAAGGATCCGTCCTGATTGCGTCTGTGGGGGAAGAAGGGAACCGTTTGAAATGCCATTGGGAAACCTCCTGAAGGAACTCAACACTGCTCTCCTTTCTGGAAGGTGTCAGTGAAGCAGCCGACGCAATCACGAACTTCTTATATTCAGCTTGGGTGCTGTCTCATGCGAGTCGCACGGTAAGTTTTGGATTCTGCTGCCGGTATTCGAGGCGCAGGGATTTCGTGTATGAGTGTGCTTTGGATTCCGTCGCTCCATTTTGCGTCATGCGCTATGCTCTAACTATGTAGAGCGCTCTAGCGCAGGGATATGCTACGCGGAACGGAGCTACCATGATGCCAAATTGCCCAGAATGCAAACGCAATGATGCCGTAAGGCGTTCGCACCGGGTCGCGCTGGAGCCACTGCTGAGATTAATCAGCCTATATCCGTTCCGGTGCGAACACTGCGATGCTCGTTTCTACCGCTTTCACAAACCGGAGGAAGGTTCCAGGCAGCATTTGAAGGCAAAGCAACGCTAAGAGCCAGCAAATTCCAGCGCTTCAATCCAATTTAGATTCTTCTGTGGTTATCGGGGGCCTTGCGAACAAGCAAGACCCCCATCCTCGAGGCAACACGAACTGGGTTTCAAAGGTTACAGCGCCAAGCGGATTGCAGCATCGGCTTCGATAGCCATGACTTGCAGGGTGTTGAGGAACTGCCTGCTTTGGCCGTTGAAGAGGCCATCGGCGGTGAGGCTTGCAACCGCAGCGACAGCGCCTGCAAATCTATCGGTCAGGGGACGAATGATAGCGACATGGGGGAGGTTGGGGCTGATGAATTCACAAGGGACTGGAAAGATCAGGCTGGGCTGAACCAGGCTGGGCGGTTGCAGCGGTGGGTTGTTAAAGAAATCAGGAAACGACAGGCCGGATATGGGGTCGGTAAACGGCGCTACAGGTTGTTGCACTCCATTGCCCGCGAAATCAACCCATTCCAGGAAATGAGCGATCTCGTCTCCGCCGATGCCAAGGGTGATCTGAAGGACTTCCGGATCCGTCACCTTTTGACTCATGGCCGCGTAAAGACTCGAACCGCCTTGCTCAATCATTCCAAAGTGAAAGGCCGCTACATTCGCGATCGCCTGAGTATGGAGGTTGCCAAGAAGATTGTTGCCGATGGGCGCGCCGTAGAAGTCGGCGTTGGTTCTGGGAATAGCGGTAACCCCATTGAGGGTGACCGCCTGAGGAAAGGTGGCGCCGAGGTCTGGATTTGTTGTGCTGCGGTAGCGAACGTACCAGCTGGTGTCGACGTTCAGATGCATGAGGTTCGTAAGACGCAATTTGCCTGACGATCCTGATGCGGTGCTTCCGGGCAAGGTTTCGAACTGGGTGAAATTGACCGGCTCGGCTCCTCTGGACTCGAGGTAGGCATTGAGAAAGGCAGCGTGGCTTATTTCATCGAGCGTGTTGCTGGCGATGTATTGCGGGCCATCGGAATCGAGGTTCGACAAGGCCATCTGATAGGTGTTCATCGTTTGGTTCGGCGCTACTTCAATGGGTGGATTGTTGCCGATACCACCCAGCTCCGCATACTGAGTCCAGAGGTCAGACTCGATGAGTTCTGCCGCTGCCAGAAACCGGAGGATGGCGACATCGCCGGGATTGAGCCTGCCGCGTTCTTGTCCATGGGCCGGAGTTCCATTTGCTAACAAACCGGCGCCCACTGCTGCTGCGCCTCCTGCCAGAAGACCGCTCTTCATAAAAGAACGGCGGTCGACTGGACGCTTGGTGTTGCTCACTGGATTTTTCATCATTGCTCCACTTGTCGCAATTTCTGGGACGACAGGTCTCTCTTGAGGAGGTGACCCGAGGGTCACAATAGACGCGGGAGCGAATGTTACTTGTCAGGGAATCGTCAAATTAATGTCTTCTTATTTGCATGGAAGTTGGCTGATTTATTTTGTATTAAATCAATCGCTTCGCAGTTGTCTCCTAGTTGGCTAGCGCGTCTAAGGCTCGGCAGAATTGTTCTGCCAGGATGGGTGACGAGATGATGTTGGCATGATTTGTGAATTGATTATTTTCGGACGAACGGTGAAGCGGAGGGGGACGAGGGTGGCGAGGAGGTGGAGCATCCAGTCTTGGCGTCGGGCGCGGGCGGTGAGGAGTTGAAGGGCGTAACTGATGCGGCGAAGCTGAGACGGTGGTGATGGACCGGGTGAGGTGGATGGTGGCGACGGTGAGGATCTTCCTGCTCGATGGGGCGTTAGTTTTTTTACTTCCACGTCTGGTTTGTTGAGTTGACCCGTCCTGTGTTGGTGTGCGCTCGGTTGATCGAAGTGCTCGATCTTCTTTGGTTTTCAGCTGTTTAGCTGTACAGATAAAGTTCAGACACAGTTCGGACAGAGTTCAGACGCAGTCCATTGTTTTTCCTGTCCCTGCTAGGTAAACACTGGGACACAAACCGACGGCGTGCGCAAAGAGGTGAAGTTGCTCAGCGTGAACGCTCAGCAATCAAACTCAGAGACTCAAAATGCGCCGTTGATCAGTTTCCGCTCCCATTTGTTGGGCCCCGGTTAATCCGGCACCTACTCTCAGAAGGGTAACTCTATGCGACGAATGTCAATGCTTACTCGTAGCAATTTGGCGGCAGTTGTTTTTGCAGCCGTTCTCCTCGCCTTGGCCGTACCTGCTTCGGCAGATACCTTCAACATTCAGTACTTCGAAGCGACCGCTGGAACCGCGGATTTCTACAACGGCGGGTCTGTGCCGATCGGTGTCTCAAATAATTACGTGACACCCACCCTTGGTCCGAATGGTCTCCCTGTCTTCAATCCTTCCTTTACATTCTCGGGCAGTGTCCTTGCACCTAACTCTGCTTATCTGAATCCGATCACCAACGAGTTGGAGTACTGGACTGTGGGTGCGGGTCCCTCCGGGTCGACGATCAAGCCGGACGGATCGGGGACAATCAGCCTCAGCTCTTCGCCCGTCACAATGTTTCCCCCAGGCCAATCCGGTGACTTTCCTTATGAAGAGACTGCGATCCTGACTGGATTTTTTACTGTGCCGGCGGATACAACCGATACGGTCGTCTTCACGGTTGGCGCTGACGATACCGCATTCGTCTATGTCGATGGCAGTCTGGTTGAGTCGCTTGGCGGTATCCATGCGGACACGCCTGCTCCCAGTAATACGGTGACTTACGGTGCCGGCACGCATGAAATTGAAATCTTTTATGCTGATCGTGCGACCAGCAATGCTGAACTGAGCTTTACAGATAATGGTGATTTCAGCGTCGTTCCTACAAATCCAAGTGTTCCCAGCACTGTTCCTGAGCCCAGCACATTACTTTTTCTGGGCACAGGACTTATGGGCATAGCTGGAGCTGTTCGCCGCAGGCTCAGTTGTTAGGAGCTTGGTTGGGTCCAGTCGCAATGCCCCATCGCAAGTTCGTAGAATGAGATCAAAACCACAACTCGGTCTTTGCACAGCCTGCTGTCCTGAGAAGAAGAGGGTGCAGGTTGTGTAAGGGTGATGCTGTAGTTATGTAGCGCCCAGGTCTGCGAGAGTGTAGAGGCAAAATACCGCTATTTCCTGACGAGCAAGATGAAGCGGAGGAGGAAGAGCGTGCCGAGGAGATAGAGCATCCAGTCTTTGCGCTGGGCGCGACCGGTGATGAGTTGGATGAGGGCGTAGCTGGTGAGGCCGAAGCTGAGGCCATCGGCGATGGACCAGGTAAGGGGGATGGTGGCGACGGTGAGGAAGGCGGGGATGCCGATCTGAGGGTCGTCCCATTCGATGGTGCCGAGGCCGGTGAGCATGAGGCCGCCGACGAGTATGAGCGCGGGTGCGGTGGCGAAGCTGGGGATGGCTCCGACGAGCGGGGCGATGAAGAGTGAGAGGAAGAAGAGGATGCCGGTGACGATGGCGGTAACGCCGGTGCGGCCTCCGGCGGCGACTCCGGCGGAGGATTCGATGTAGCTGGTGACGGTGCTGGTGCCGGTGAGCGAGCCCAGGATGGTGGAGGTGGCGTCGGCGAAGAAGATGCGATTGAGGCGGGGGATGGTGTGGTCTTCGGCGATGAGGCCGGCGCGCTGGGTGACGGCGACAAGGGTGCCGATGTTGTCGAAGAGGTCGACGAAGAGGAAGACGAAGATGATTTCGAAGGCGCCGATGCGGAGAGCGGCGGGGATGTCGAGGTGGAAGGCGGTGGCTTTGATCGCGGAGAGGTTGTAGGGTGCGGGTTGCCAGTGGACCTGGTGGCAGAGGACGCCGAGGAGGGTGGTGGCGAGGACTCCGATGAGCATGGAGGCGCGGATGCGGAGGACTTGCAGGATCGCGATTAGTAGAAGACCGAAGAGGGCGAGTACGGTTGGCGGGGAATGAAGGTTGCCGAGGGTGACGGTGGTGGCAGCGCTGGGAACGATGATGCCGGCGTTACGGAATCCGATGAAGGCGATGAAGAGGCCGATGCCTCCGCCGACCGCGGCGTGGAGTTGGTGGGGGATGGCGGCGACGAGGCGCTGGCGGATTCCGGAGAAGGTGAGCGCGAGAAAGATGACACCGGAGAGGAATACGGCTCCGAGGGCTGTCTGCCAGGGGACGCCCATGCCTTTGACGACGGTGTAGGTGAAGTAGGCGTTGAGGCCCATGCCGGGCGCGAGGGCGAGCGGGTAGTTGGCGAGCGCTCCCATGAGGATGCTGCCGAAGGCGGCGCAGAGGCAGGTGGCGGCGGTGACGGCGGCGAGAGGCATGCCGGTTTCGGAGAGGATGGCCGGGTTGACGAAGATGATGTAAGCCATCGTGATGAAGGTGGTCAGGCCAGCGAGGATCTCGGTGCGCCAGTTGGTGGCGTGGGCGGCGAAGCCGAAGTAGAGCTCCAGGCGGGTGCGGATGGGCATCAGGTCAGGCTCCTGTCTGGCTGCGGAATTCTTTTGGGTCACTAGAATGAGTGGAGTGTGTACAGCATAACGTGAGAGGGCTTTGATGACTGCGGATGATGTGAAGAAATTACTTGGGCTGAAGCCGCATCCGCGGGAGGGCGGATGGTACGTCCGGACGTATGAGGCTACGGAGTTGGTGGGTGCGGAGGCCTTTGCAGATGGGCGGTATGGAGGTGAGAGGAAGACGGGGACTGCGATTTATTATCTGCTGGAGCCGGAGACGTTTAGCGAGATGCATCGTTTGAAGTCGGATGAGGTGTTTCATTTTTATGCGGGTGATGCGGTGGAGATGCTGCAGCTGAGGGATGGTGGTCAAGGGGCGGTAGTGGTGATTGGGAACGATCTGCTGCGGGGGCAGCGGCCGCAGGTGGTGGTGGAGCGCGGGGTGTGGCAGGGGTCTCGGTTGGTGGAGGGCGGACGGTGGGCGTTGCTGGGATGTACGGTGAGTCCGGGTTTTGAGTTTGAGGATTATGAGACGGGTGCGCGGGAGGAGTTGTGTGCGGCGTGGCCGGAGTTTGTGGAGGAGATTGCGGCTCTGACGCGAGGTTGATGCCGTATGGGCGGTGCTGGATGGGAGAGCTTGCAACTTGCCGTTCCGATTGAGATTAGGGTTGCATTTCGAGTGGAATGGGTGTCTAAATGATCTTCCAAGTGAGGCGGTTAGTTGCGCTACGCGTGTAGGTGAGCAGGCAGCTACTTTGGATGCTTCTCTGAGCCTTAGTTCAATCTGAATTCCGTAGGGGAGACACGATATGAATGTGACAGGGATAGTTGCTGATTTGATTGCTGGTGGAGTGGGGGGAAATATCGCTGGCGCTTTGCTGAAGAAGTTTGACCTTGGGCTGATCGGAAATACGGTTGCTGGCCTGGTTGGCGGAGTTGGTGGCGGGCAAATTCTCGGCATGTTAACCGGGGGAACCGCTGCGGCAGCTGCAACTGCGACCAGCGGTGCGACGGACATGTCGTCGATCGTGACAAGTGTGGTGGGTGGTGGAGTGGGTGGGGCCATCGTCATGGTGATTGTTGGGTTGATCAAGGCCCAGATGGCAAAGAGTTCCTGAAGCTCTCAAATTGCAGTGCCCACAGCTGATTGCGAGTTTGGTGCGGGGAGATTGGCCGGACCAGGAGCGCCATAGACGGACTGTTTAAGTGAAAAGTTTCAATTCCGTGACAGAAAATCAAAAATAATCGTAGTATTCGCTTGCTGCGGGACAACTTTTCCGTCTGCCGGCTGTTTGAGCCTCATAGTCAATGGGCCCGTAGGGAGTTTGAGGGAGTGAGCGATGACAGCAGGTAATCCTGGGTCAAACTTGTGCGTTCGTGTGTCCGGAACGGGCTGGAGACAAGCGGCCGGGCTGCTTTGTTTGGGCTTCACGGGCCTTGCTGCCGGTTGTTCGGGTGGTGGTGGTGGCGGCGGGACGAATACACCGCCGGCAAATCCTGCAGTGACGATTTCGGGAGCCAGTCAGGCGCGGCTGGGATCGACGGTGCAGTTCACGGCATCGGTGACTAACACCAGTGATACGGCTGTGACCTGGCAGGTGAACAGTGTGGCGGGCGGCAGCAGTGCGACCGGGACGGTTTCGGCCACGGGACTGTATACGCCGCCCGCGACGATTCCGAGTCCGAATACTGTAACGGTCACTGCCGTGACTCAGGCGACGCCGGTGGCTTCGGCTTCGGTGACGGAGTCGATCCTGAATCCGCTGCCGGTCGTGACGAGCGGGTCGGCGACGCCGGGACTTTCGCCGACGAGCTTCAATCTGGATTTGATTGGGACTGGCTTTGTGTCGTCGTCGCAGGTCCAGGTGGCCGGCAGTACGGTCACGGCGACCTTTGTTTCGTCGACGGAGCTGAGCGCGACGATCACGCTTGCGGCGACTACGACGAGTGTAGCGGTTGTGGTGACAAATCCAGATCCTGGCGGCTCTGCGTCTGCGTCCACACAGGTGACGGTGGCTAAGACGAGTTTGGCGGCTGCGGCGCGACTGCTCGACCAGGCGACGTTTGGGCCGACGCTGAACGATATCGAGCACGTGCAGCAAGTTGGGCTAAACGGCTATTTGACGGAGCAGTTTGCAGTGCAGCCGACCTTGTTACCGGACATTGCGACTCCGCCGCCTACGATTTGCGTGAACACGACGCTGCCGTGCGAGCAGAGCGAATGGTGGCAGACGGTGCTGACGGGCAACGATCAACTGCGACAGCGAGTTGCGTTTGCGCTAAGCGAGATGTTTGTCATATCGACCAACAGTGTGAGCGCTCGTGCTGTGACACCGTACCAGAATATGCTGGCGACGGACGCGTTCACGAACTTCTCGACGATTATGAAGGACGTGACGCTCTCGACTGGGATGGGCGCGTATCTGAATATGCTGGACAGCAATAAGCCAGGCAATGGGCAGATTGCAAATGAGAACTATGCGCGTGAGCTGATGCAGTTGTTCACGACCGGGCTGGTGCTGTTGAATCCGGATGGAACGCCGCAGCTTGATGCCAACGGGAACCAGCAGCCTACTTACACAGAGGCGCAGGTGCAGGCGTTTGCGAGGGCCTACACAGGGTGGACGTTTGCTACGTCGACGGGCGGAGTTCCTTCGAAGTTTCCGAACGGCACGGCGAACTATGACGCGCCGATGGTTGCGGTCGAGAGTGCACACGACATGTCGGCGAAGACTATTCTGCTAGGCGCCACGCTGCCGGCTGGACAGAGCGCGGAGCAGGATCTTAGCGGCGCGCTGGCGAACATATTCAACCATCCGAACGTTGGCCCTTTCGTTTGCAGACAGCTCATTCAACATCTGGTCGCGAGCAATCCGAGCGCGGCTTACGTGGGCCGGGTAGCGGCCGTGTTTGCCAACAATGGGAGCGGGGTTCGCGGCGATATGAAGGCCGTGATTACCGCAATTCTGACGGACACGGAAGCGCGCGCCGGTGATACGAGCCCGAGCTTCGACGGCGGACATTTGCGCGAGGCGATGCTGTATATGACCAACGTGATGCGCGGCCTGGGGTATGTGAATACGGACGCCGCGGCGGGAAATAATGTGCTTACAAATGCGTCGTACAACACTGTGGGCAACTATACGAGCCCGCTCGGGGAGAAGCCGTACACATCAGGCAGCGTGTTTAATTTCTTTCCACCGAACTATGTGATTCCTGCAACGACGTTAAATGCACCGGAGTTTGCGCAGGAGAATACGGCGTCGGCGGTTCTGCGGCTGACACTGGCGAATACGCTGGTCTTCAACAAGGTGAGCGGATTTACGGTGGATCTGAGTGCGACCAGTCCGTTGGGGCTCACAGCTTCACAGACTGGCAATGCGATGACCGACAGCGGGAACCTTGTCGATTCGCTTGCGGTGATCTTTCTGCATGGCCAGATGCCCGCGCAGATGCGGACAGCGATCGTCAACGATGTATCGACGCTGACCAATATCCCGGAGCGGGTGCGGGTGGCGACTTATCTGGTGATTACGAGTTCGATGTACAAGATTGAGCATTGATAACGGTTTGCTGGGAGAAGGTTTTTGCTTCGCTCGCGATGACGCGGGCAAGCAGGATTGGAACATGGGGAGTGTGCGATGGACGTGAATAGACGGAGCTTTATTCGGTATGCCTCGTTGGCGACGGCTGGGAGTGCGGCGGGGCTGCGGCCTTTTGGGGCGCTGAACGCGTTGGCACAGAGTTCGACCGATTACAAGGCGCTGGTGTGCGTGTTTTTGTTCGGAGGGAACGATGCAAATAACACGCTGGTTCCGTTCGATACGACCGGGTATGCGAACTATGCCTCGATTCGCGGGCCACTCGCGTTGCCGCAGACGGGGACAGGAGCGCTAATCCAGCTTGCGCAGGCCCCGAACTTTTCGTTGAATCCGAATCTGCCGGATATCGCGACGCTGTTCGACAGCAAGGCTATTGCGCTGGTCACCAATGTCGGCACGCTGACGCAGCCGACGACCAGGGCGCTGTACCAGTCTGGAGCGACGGTGCCGACGAACTTGTTTTCGCACCCGGACCAACAACTGGAGTGGCAGAACGCAGCGCAGAGTGGGTCGACGCCGACGGGCTGGGCGGGGAGGATGAGCGATCTGCTGGGGGCGAATTACAACAAGAGCGCTACGATCCCGATGATTACTTCGGTTGCAGGCGATACGCTGTTCTGTAATGGGGCGGCGAGTACGCCGGTGAGTGTGAGTCCGGGGAATCTTAGCGGGGCGGCGTGCAGCGAAGGGACGACCGAGTGTGGGGCCCAGCAGGCAACGGCGCAAAGTCTGTTGACGTTCGACAGCGGATTGAGCTTGGTGCAGGCGGACAATACGATTACGAGCAACGCGTATACCTATGCGCAGGTGCTGACTGCGGCGGTTTCGAGCGTGAGCCCTCTGAAGACCGTGTTTCCGGCGAACAATGGGCTGGCGTCGCAGCTGCAGCAGATTGCGCAGATTATTCAGGTACGGGCCGCGCTGGGGGTGCAACGGCAAATATTCTTTGCAGGGATCGGGAACTTCGATACTCACTCCGGACAGGTCGATCTACAGGGACAGCTTCTGGCGGAGATCAGTCCAGCGCTGGCCGCGTTCTATCAGGCGACGCAGGAGTTGGGCGTGCAGAACAATGTGACCTCGTTTACGATGTCAGACTTTTCGCGAACGTTCCAACCGAACTCGAATATGGGCAGCGACCATGCGTGGGGTTCGCACCACATTGTGATGGGCGGAGCTGTGAAGGGCGGACAGATGTATGGGACGTTCCCGACGCTGGCGTTGAACGGGCCGGATGATTCGGGGACGAACGGGAGATGGGTGCCGACTACGGGAAGCGTGCAATACGCGGCGACGTTGGCGAGTTGGTTCGGTGTGAGTTCGGCACAGATGGCGACGATCTTCCCTAATATTGGCACCTTCCCGACTATGAACCTGGGGTTTGTGTAGAGGGTAGTTCGGTTGGATGGCAGATGTCTGTGTGATGACAAGTGAATTCGGTAACAGGATCAATGAAAGCGGTAGGCCGCACCAATACTGAAGACCTGAGGCGTCAGGCCATTTGGGGGGAATCCGAACCAGTGCTGGTATTCATATTCCACTCGAGCATTTAGTCCAGGCAGGATGCGATAGTCCAACCCAACTCCGATCGCTCCGATGTTGTAGGCGAGATTGGCCGTGGGGGTCAGCTTGCCTGTGACAGCATCAACCATGTTCGGATAGTTGAAGATTCCGCGACCATACATGGCCTTGGCGTAGGGATTGTAGCGTCCATGGCGCAAGACGTATCGAGGGCCAATTTCGTAGGTGCGTTCGTAGATGCCTTCTGTGCTGTCTGGATCGTTGATTTGATGAAACTCTCCTTCGATTCCGACGTGGTATCTGAAGTCGAAGGTGGTGTAGAAGCCATAGCCTTTGAACTTGTCCGGACGGTAGTCAGGGTCTGCGAGGTTGAACATGGCGCCAATCTGCAGGTCTCCGCCGCTCGATGCGGTGGGGACCGCCTGGGCATGGAGGCGAGTACCGGTGAGGCCGATGAGGCAGACCAGCAAGAATATCCTTGATATCGTCAGGATATCTTTTGAGCCGTCTGCGGTCTTTCTAAACGTAAGGTGGTTCGTCATGCTCATCGTCTCTCTTCAAGTGGGGATTTCTACTGTGGCGACTGGTCGATGTGGAAGTCGACAGTTACGGTGTGCTGGATGCCGTTGCTTGTTGCCGTGACGGTGATCGGATAGGTGTGTTCGGAGTATCCGGTTCCGCAGCCGGTCATAGATCCGATCGCTCCCAACGACGCCAGAAGCAGGACCGAGTAAGTGACGAGCCGGGTAAGTTTTCTGGCGGAACGACGGGAGCGCCGGCCCAGGAGTGGCAGCAGGAACAGACCAAGGGCAATAGGCGACAGCTTGGCCGGCCAGCCTTTCGGCGACTCAGACGAGGCCAGGAGGCGAGTTGCGACTGTCAGGGTGACGTCTGCCGGACCGCCCATCTTGTCAATGCTGGCCGGAGAGAAGGTATATGTGGCCAAGATTGGACCGCTCGGGCTCGCGGCGAGTTGCACAACACCGGGGTAGGTTCCTCCGATCGGAGAGATGTGGAAGGTGAACTGGCGGGTGGTGCCGTAGACTCCTTCAACGGTTGCTGCGCTGGTGAGCTGAATGGAGAAGTCGAGAGGCGTGATGAGGACCGTGGTCGTGCCCGATGTTCCAGAGGCAGTGCTCGGGGAGAAGTTGACGTCGCCACTGTAGACGGCCGTGATGACGTTCGTCCCTACTGGAAGCGTGGTAGAGGAATAGGTTGTGACACCGTTTGAGAGAGTGCCGGTTCCGAGCGGAGCGCCGTTGTCGAAGAAGCTGACGGTTCCCGTTGGGGTACCGCTCGTCGTCGAAGCGACTGTAGCGGTGATCGTTACATTCAAACCATAGGCAATATTTGTCGTGCTTAGAGTTGTCGTTGTAACCGCTGGAGCTTTGGAGATGGTCAACGTTCCGTTCTGTACGACCTGCGTGTAGTCTGCGAGGTCGGTTCCGCTGACCGCGGGAATGATGGGATACTGGCCCACGGTCGAGAGAGTGGTTGCAGAGGTGGAGAAGGTTTCGGTAAACGTGTCACCGTTCTGCGCGCCTGTAACGCTGCCTGTAAAGGTGGGGTTTGGTGTGCCGTAGAGGCGGCCGAAGTTGTTGGCTGAGACGGTGAGGCCTGCTTGTGTAACGTCCAACGTTACAGTCTTGGTCGCGGTTGTGTAGTCGGCGAGATCAGTCGGCGTGAAGGTTACGGAGAGCTGATGCAAGCCAACTATGAATTCGGTTCCCGCGGGTGGGGTGTAGACGAATGTGCCGTCGACCGATGCGGTAGCGTCAAGCTGTACGCTGCTTAGCGCAGTCCCATAGGTGATGTTTGCCGGATTAGCCCAGGTGATGACTGGAGTGGCTTGGCTGACGGTCAACTGCACTGTCTTGGTAACGGTGGTGTAATCGGTCGTGTCGGTGGGGGTGAAGGTGACCGAGAGGGTATCGGTGCCGGCTGGAGGAATGTTTCCAGCGGCAGGAGTGTAGGCGAACGTACCGGGGACTGATGCGGTTGCGTTGAGCTGAGTGATGCCCAGGTCTGTGCCGTAGACAATGCCTGCCGGATTGGCCCAGGTGATGACTGGGGTGGCCTGGCCTACGGTGAGGGTTCCGTTGTTATAGACGACGGTGTAGTCGCCGAGGTTGGCGCCTGTGGCTACGGGGACGATGGGGTAGTTGCCGACTGGGGATGTGGGTGTGGCGGTGGTGGTCTCGGAGAAGGAGAAGGTGTCTCCGTTGACTGCTCCGGTGGCGGAGGCGGAGAAGGTTGGGTTGGCTGCCCCGTAGACGCGGCTGGCGTTGGCTGCGGTGACGGTGAGGGTGGCCTGGCCTACGGTGAGGGTTCCGTTGTTATAGACCACGGTGTAGTCGCTGAGGTTGGCGCCTGTGGCTACGGGGACGATGGGGTAGTTGCCGACTGGGGATGTGGGTGTGGCGGTGGTGGTCTCGGAGAAGGAGAAGGTGTCTCCGTTGACTGCTCCGGTGGCGGAGGCGGAGAAGGTTGGGTTGGCTGCCCCGTAGACGCGGCTGGCGTTGGCTGCGGTGACGGTGAGGGTGGCCTGGCCTACGGTGAGGGTTCCGTTGTTATAGACCACGGTGTAGTCGCCGAGGTTGGCGCCTGTGGCTACGGGGACGATGGGGTAGTTGCCGACTGGGGATGTGGGTGTGGCGGTGGTGGTCTCGGAGAAGGAGAAGGTGTCTCCGTTGACTGCTCCGGTGGCGGAGGCGGAGAAGGTTGGGTTGGCTGCCCCGTAGACGCGGCTGGCGTTGGCTGCGGTGACGGTGAGGGTGGCCTGGCCTACGGTGAGGGTTCCGTTGTTATAGACCACGGTGTAGTCGCCGAGGTTGGCGCCTGTGGCTACGGGGACGATGGGGTAGTTGCCGACTGGGGATGTGGGTGTGGCGGTGGTGGTCTCGGAGAAGGAGAAGGTGTCTCCGTTGACTGCTCCGGTGGCGGAGGCGGAGAAGGTTGGGTTGGCTGCCCCATAGACGCGGCTGGCGTTGGCTGCGGTGACGGTGAGGGTGGCCTGGCCTACGGTGAGGGTTCCGTTGTTATAGACCACGGTGTAGTCGCTGAGGTTGGCGCCTGTGGCTACGGGGACGATGGGGTAGTTGCCGACTGGGGATGTGGGTGTGGCGGTGGTGGTCTCGGAGAAGGAGAAGGTGTCTCCGTTGACTGCTCCGGTGGCGGAGGCGGAGAAGGTTGGGTTGGCTGCCCCGTAGACGCGGCTGGCGTTGGCTGCGGTGACGGTGAGGGTGGCCTGGCCTACGGTGAGGGTTCCGTTGTTATAGACCACGGTGTAGTCGCTGAGGTTGGCGCCTGTGGCGACGGGGACGATGGGGTAGTTGCCGACTGGGGATGTGGGTGTGGCGGTGGTGGTCTCGGAGAAGGAGAAGGTGTCTCCGTTGACTGCTCCGGTGGCGGAGGCGGAGAAGGTTGGGTTGGCTGCCCCGTAGACGCGGCTGGCGTTGGCTGCGGTGACGGTGAGGGTGGCCTGGCCTACGGTGAGGGTTCCGTTGTTATAGACCACGGTGTAGTCGCCGAGGTTGGCGCCTGTGGCTACGGGGACGATGGGGTAGTTGCCGACTGGGGATGTGGGTGTGGCGGTGGTGGTCTCGGAGAAGGAGAAGGTGTCTCCGTTGACTGCTCCGGTGGCGGAGGCGGAGAAGGTTGGGTTGGCTGCCCCGTAGACGCGGCTGGCGTTGGCTGCGGTGACGGTGAGGGTGGCCTGGCCTACGGTGAGGGTTCCGTTGTTATAGACCACGGTGTAGTCGCCGAGGTTGGCGCCTGTGGCTACGGGGACGATGGGGTAGTTGCCGACTGGGGATGTGGGTGTGGCGGTGGTGGTCTCGGAGAAGGAGAAGGTGTCTCCGTTGACTGCTCCGGTGGCGGAGGCGGAGAAGGTTGGGTTGGCTGCCCCATAGACGCGGCTGGCGTTGGCTGCGGTGACGGTGAGGGTGGCCTGGCCTACGGTGAGGGTTCCGTTGTTATAGACCACGGTGTAGTCGCCGAGGTTGGCGCCTGTGGCTACGGGGACGATGGGGTAGTTGCCGACTGGGGATGTGGGTGTGGCGGTGGTGGTCTCGGAGAAGGAGAAGGTGTCTCCGTTGACTGCTCCGGTGGCGGAGGCGGAGAAGGTTGGGTTGGCTGCCCCGTAGACGCGGCTGGCGTTGGCTGCGGTGACGGTGAGGGTGGCCTGGCCTACGGTGAGGGTTCCGTTGTTATAGACCACGGTGTAGTCGCCGAGGTTGGCGCCTGTGGCTACGGGGACGATGGGGTAGTTGCCGACTGGGGATGTGGGTGTGGCGGTGGTGGTCTCGGAGAAGGAGAAGGTGTCTCCGTTGACTGCTCCGGTGGCGGAGGCGGAGAAGGTTGGGTTGGCTGCCCCGTAGACGCGGCTGGCGTTGGCTGCGGTGACGGTGAGGGTGGCCTTGGCGACGGTGAAGGTGGCGGTCTTGGTGGCGGCGGCGAAGTTGCTGTCAGCGGCTTCCGAGGCCTGGAGGACGACGGTGCCGGCTCCGGTGAGGGTGACGGTTGCGCCCGAGATGGTGGCGGGGCCGGAGACTACGGAGTAGGTGAAGGCTCCGGTGGAGTTCGAGGTGGCCGTGACGGTGAAGGGCGCGGCGCCATAGGTCTGGTTGGCGACGGTGAAGGCGATGGTGGGGGTGCCGAGCCCGATGGTGAGGGTTCCGTTGACGAAGGTGAAGCTGTAGTTGGCGGCCGCGAGGGTGCCGAGGGCGGCGGTGATGGGATAGGTTCCGGCGTTGACCGGGGTGGCGGGGGTGGTGGTCAGGGATGCTGTGCCGGTGACCACGCTGGCGGTGTCGCCGTTGACGAAGCCGGTGAGGGTGTCGGTGTAGGGGGCGAGGGTGCCGCCGAAGGCGATGGTCTGGTTGGCTGCGGTGACGGTGAGGGTGGCCTTGGCGACGGTGAAGGTGGCGGTCTTGGTGGCGGCGGCGAAGTTGCTGTCAGCGGCTTCCGAGGCCTGGAGGACGACGGTGCCGGCTCCGGTGAGGGTGACGGTTGCGCCCGAGATGGTGGCAGGGCCGGAGACTA
>CAWIQU010000002.1:0-1090536 GCA_963838345.1 uncultured Acidobacteriaceae bacterium
GAAAAGTACAGGTGCAGCCAGGTGTTCGGCAATAGCACTGCGAGCGATCAGGGCGCGTGCGCCTGTCGCCAGTACGAGACCACCGACGGAGCAGAAGATCCACACGGGGAAAAAAGAGCCGAAGATGCTATATTCGGGCGCGTGAGAGCAACCAACCAACGTTAACGGCACCGTTAGAGATAGAGCTCCGACCCGGCCAAATGACGGCCTGTGGCGTCGATCCCGCTCCGTCCATTCAATGTTCATTTATCTATCCCCACTACACCGTCGATGCGATGGCAGAGTCCAGCTTCCCCGAACCCCGACCATTTCGGGCGCGATATTGGACGGCAACGAAACCACTTCCTGCCGTGCTTATCCTGGCATCGGGCGATCACTGGACAGCCTCAGTCTTACGCTTCGATTAAGCCACAGGGTAAGGGCAGAATCTATTAGACGAAGGTATTGATCAATACCTTCGTATCAGATGATCACGTTGGCGCCTGCGCATTTTGATCGTAGATACATGGGATTGAAGTTGCGATTGCGGTCGGCGAAAAGATGCCGAGCCTCGTGAACTTGCTGAAGAGAAATCTGGCCTGTGCAGCCTGGGAAGGCGATGTCTACCGATACTTTGGGATCGATCAATACGTTCGTCCAATAGACTCGGCTCCGCACTTCTGCCTTAATAGCTACTGAACGCGAAAGGATCTTTTTCCAGTTCGGCGTAAGTCGACAAGATGCACATGGCAGCGAGTTAAGTTCGTTTGTCAACGCGGTGAGGAGGTTGTTCGGCCCAGAGTCAGCGGCAAACGCATCCGAGGAATTGCAAGAACTGGGCGAGGTACAGGTAATTCTTGCGACGGCGCGCATACGGGAGGGGCGTGGCTAGCGATTGCCGGCGTGTCGCTGGGAATGAACCGGAAGAGGTTTCGATTGATCGAATACAACCCATCATTGAATAGTCTATTCTTGTCGCTGCTTCTCGCCTTCTCCGCAGCGCGAGCTCTGGGGCAATGTGCCGGCAGAGTGTCTTCTCCAGCAGCTGTCGCCGACTGCGCCGCTCGCGAAACCCCTCGCGAGGGAACAGCGATTCTCGATCCAGTTCACGCTTACACCCTGGCCGAGCTGATCGACGTCGCCGAGCATCATAATCCCAGCACGCGCACGATCTGGGAGCGCGCAAAACAGAAGGCAGGCGAACTCGGTTTGGCAAAAAGCGCCTATTATCCCGAGTTAGAGGGTTTAGCTGTTTTCGGCGACGAGAGATTGATAAATCCATTCCCGAAACCGCTCGCTCCTCGCGGCTACGTCATGGTCGAGGTGCCCATCATCCGGCCTGAAGTCACGCTCCAATATCTCATCTTTGACTTTGGAAAACGCGAAGCGGGCGTGGACTCCGCGAAAGAGGAGAGGCTCGCCGCGGGTGCAGACTTCATTGAGGTAAATCAAGCGCTGGCGTTTCGCGTCGCCAGTGCGTATTACCTGCTGGTGACTGCACAGGAAAAATTGCAGGCCGCTCAGGACACGTTGCGAACTGCACAAACCACGCAGGATGCGGCTGAAAACAGACTGAACAACGGACTTGCAACTCTTCCCGATGTTCTCAACGCCCGGGCCGAAACGTCACAGGCTGTGTTCGACGAGGAATCCGCGGATGGGGACGAAAAGATTGCGCGCGTGACGCTGACTGAAGCGGTGGGGGCTGATCCATCCCCCTACATAGTGATTGACAGCCAGAGGAGTGCGCCGTTGCCGGAGAGACTCACAATGTCCATCGAGGCCCTGATCGATCGAGCGATGGAGAATCGTCCCGAACTCATGGCCCAAACTCTACGAATCCGCTCCGCCGAGGCTCGCATTCGTGCAGCCAGGGCAGAGTACAAACCGCAGATCGGTCTCTCGGGATCGGTTGCGCAGACCTCCCTGTGGCCCACGGCGGATTACGGCCAGCTCGGTCCCGCGAGCGAGCCTACCTGGTCCGTCGCACTCGGCATCCATTGGCGCATCTTTGACGGAGGTGTGCGCAAGAACGAACTGTTGATCGCCGAATCGAAACGCCGCGAGGCACAGGACGAACTTACGACGAAAGATGATGAGACGACGCGCGAGGTCTGGACCGCTTACATAGCATTCCGGACAGCGTTGCGAAAGCACGATGCTGCCGTGGCGCTTCTCGAATCCGCCAACGCCTCTTACTCGGCATCGCTCGATGCATACAAATATGGAGTCAAGAATCTGGTCGATGTTGTTACCGCAGAGAAGCAACTGGCCCAAGCCCGACTATCCAGTGTCTCCGCACGATCAGAATTATTTCTAGAGGCAGTCAACCTTGAATTCGTCACCGGAAATCTGCTGAGGAATCAACCACCAGCGACAAGACTTCAATCTCAGGACGGACACCAATGATTCCGCCCAGACCGCAATTGCCCTCGTCCGGTACGAAGGCATCGTCGACACCTTCGTACGATTGCTTCTTTCTCAGATCTCTAGTGTGGTTGTGGCTTGGTTGCCGCGGTATTGATATTGCTCACATCTCATTCGGCATCGGATATGCAAACGATACATAGGGGCCTGTATCCACGGCCGGATTATTAACATCCAACATGCAACGTAGAGGATTGCTTCGCTGCGCGATGCCGACGCTTCTCCGACTTTCAGGGAGGACGAACATGAATACATTACGAAACGTTTTGACGCAATCGGAAATCATGCCATTGTGAATGAGGGGAAGGAAGCACATTTCGGACTACAGGGAATGCGCGAACGAGCTGGCCGCATCATGGCCAAACTCACCGTCGAAACTTCTACGGTCTCAGGAACTGAGATCAAATTGATTGTCCCTGGCAGCATCATCTATCGCAGCACGATTTCTGGACCGAGAATATGAATGGTGTGACGCCGTTGTTGCCGATATAACTTTTGGGTGAGCCAAGAAAGACAACTCGATGGTTTGTGATTTACAATTAGCGATTTTTGGAATGCCCAGGTAAATCTCCTTTCAAAATCGCTTACCTGGTTGGGATTGATAGCGAATCATGACAGTGTTGGCAATAGCGCGAATAGGGCTGTTACTGCTTCTTCATGAACTCACGTACCAGCGTCGCAATTTCATTTGCTTTGGTATCGAGCGCGAAGTGTCCTGCGTCGAGGACGTAGATCTCCGCGCTCGGGACGTCCTTGCGAAAGCGTTCCGGCTCGTCCGAGTCGAACGAAAGATCATGCTTGCCCAGACGACCAATAGCTTTGGCTGCGTTTTCTGCATCCACGCCTGCCACTTTGGATAAGCATAGCGTGTAGTGCAACAGACCCAAGGTTTCGGTGAAGCCGTTCATCACGGAGGCGATGTGGTTGAAGGTGTATTCAAACTGTTTCGCATCGGGCCAGTCGCTATGTCCGTAACCTGGGTAATCGGGAGCAACTAAATGGTAGTGATCTGTAAGCCGTGTCAGCAACGGCTTAAACATTCGCGACGACGACGGAAGACCGTGCAGTAAGAGGATCACGGGAGCGTCCTTTGGCCCCGCCTCTCTGTAAAAAATAGAAAGTCCGTTGACCGTCACTGTGCGATAAAACACCTGTTGTTCCATTGCCTTCTCCTTGTTCTGAGCGTTAAGGCCTATGCTTGTGGCGAGTGCCACTGCCAGAATTGTGAAGGATTGAAGAACGGATTTTGTCATATTTGACATATCCTTCCTTGAACATCAGGATGCTTGCCGACGTTTTAACGTCTTGGATGTCTTCGACTCATGGGCTCGATGCTCTGGCAAACCTATTTCGGAAAAGCTTCAGACCAGCCGGAGGCAGCGGTCTGGGCTCTTAGTTCGTAGCGAGCGGTAGTCGACGAACCCAACCGTGTGCGTGCCCGATAAAGCCTCGACTTAGCGGCGGCCTCAGAGATGTTAAGCCTGGAGGCAACTTCTCTCACGGAGCAGTTTTCTGTCATGCGGGTTTGAACGGCCTCCTGCAAGCTCCTAGGGAGTCTTTGGATCGCCTGCATAAGTCTTGCGCATCTCTGATGCTGGTCATACGTTTCCTCAGGATCTGGAGCCAAGTCGATGATCTCCCTGAGGGCGCCCTCGTCTTCCTGTTGAAACGCCGGATTGTGTGAGGTCTCCGGGCGGCAGCGACGCTTGCGCAGCACACCTAACGCAGAATTAATAGCGATGCGAGTCACCCAGGAATAAAAGCTCGACCGGCCTTCAAAGCTCTCAAGAGAGAGAAAGGCGCGAAAGAAGGAATCCTGCAGCGCGTCCTCGGCGTCTTGCCTGTTCTTTGTAATGTTGAAAACAGTTCTGTAGACTCGCTGCGAGTAAAGATTCCAGAGTTCGTTGAACGCGGACCGGCAACCTGAACGCGCGGCGACGACCAGATGCTGATCACCCGGCGGCGCAGTGTCGCCATCGAGGCTACGTGCGCTTTTGTCCGATGCAGAAGGGATTGCCACGAGAGATCTGTATTCACCTGAAACAGCCATTGTTTCCTCCAATCAAGGAGCTAGCGCGATTTGACCCAGGTCGTATCCGAGCCGATTCTCTGCATCCCCGGGCTCGTGGAAGCCGCGAGCCATAGCGCTTTGATCCCATCCTGCGCAGCCGGTCGCCCGAGCGAAGTGATTCATTCATTCAGCCAGAACACAATGGGCCGCGCAATTGGACGATGGTATCGGCCATACTTTCGTATCAGCTCCAGTTCCAACGTCAACACGCAACGAGAACACCGATACAAAGGTGTCGCCAACACCATCGTCTAATTGTTCCTTCCGTTCCGCTCTGCTTTGATAACGGAGTAATGGTGAAGATTCAATCGAAATATGCATCTCGAAAACAAGGAGACCAATATGAACATCCTGATGGTGCTTACGTCGCACGATCAACTCGGAAATACTGGGCGAAAGACGGGGTTCTGGCTCGAGGAATTTGCGGCTCCATACTTTGTTTTCAGAGATGCTGGCGTGCAATTGACGCTCGCATCACCGAAGGGCGGACAACCACCGGTAGATCCCAAGAGCGACGTGCCTGAAAATCAGACTCCTGCGATGGCTCGTTTCAAGCAGGACAAGTCCGGGCAAAACGACCTGGCGCATACAGCCAAGCTTGCCGACATGAAATCTGAGGATTTCGACACGATCTTCTATGTGGGCGGACACGGCCCCATGTGGGATCTCGCTGAAAGCGCTGATTCCATCTCTTTAATCGAGTCCTTCTACAATTCCGGCAAACCGGTGGCTTTGGTCTGCCACTCCCCCGGTGTTCTTCATCGGGTGACCTACAAGGGAGCTCCGCTCGTAAAAGGCAAACATGTGACTGGCTTCACCAATGGCGAAGAAGAAGAAGTTCGGCTGACCCATGTTGTGCCGTTTCTAGTAGAGGACGAGCTGTTGCGGCTAGGAGCTATCTACGAGAAGGTTGCCAATTGGCAGCCGTTTTCTGTCGTCGACGGCCGTCTCGTAACTGGCCAGAATCCTGCTTCCTCAACCCTTGCGGCACAGAACCTCATGAACCTGCTCGCGCGGAAAGCCGCTTAACTGTGCGCAGCCCATTGAGGCCTGAACCGTCTTGTTGCGGTCTGCTGCGCCGGCCAAGGTGGTACACACCTGAGCAGCTTGAATGAACAACGCGCATCTCGGACGTGTCTTTGAAAATAACTTTCCTAGCTTTTTGGCTGCAAGTCCTTTTAGAGCTGAACGCTAGTCTGAACTGAATGTTGCGATCCGAGGGTGCGCTCTGAGGGGAGCCTCGCGGCCATTCTTACCAAGTCTGCAAAAGAATTAGCCTTCATCTTTTGCATCACCTGGCCTCTGTGCGCCTTTACTGTGATCTCGCTAATGCCGAGCTCTGCACCGACTTGTTTGTTCAATAGGCCCGAGGCCACCAAGCCCATGACCTGCCGCTCGCGGTGGCTGAGTCGTGCATAGGAGTCACGAAGTGCCCGTACTTCTACCTCGCGGCTAAGTTTAGCGCAACTGCGTCTAATTCCCTCCTGAACAGCTCCTAGCAAAATGTCATCGCCGACCGGCTTAATAAGGAATTCGATGGCTCCAGCCTTCATAGCTCGGACCGACGTGTAAACATCAGGCTGGTCCGTGATAAATATGATCGACATGTTAGGGCGATCGACAGCAACACGTTTTTGCAGATCGAGACCGTTGAGGTCCGGAAGGGAAACGTTCAGCACTAAGCAGCTTGGAACAGCTGGCCGCTGCCTAGCGAGAAATTCATGAGCGGAGGCGAATGTTTCCGACTGCCAGCCGCCACAATTAATTAGCGATTCAAGCGATTCGCGGACAGAGATATCGTCGTCGACTACGAACACGATTGGCTCTGCGTTTGATATGTGTAAAGTGCCCAATTCTTGGGCCATCATGCGCGCTAAGCTCATAGTGATATCCCCCTTGGTTACCACTCCAATGACAGATTCATTCACAGAGCTATGCTGAGCAGTTCTTGGAAACAACCCCTTCTGCTCGCAAGTCTCCAGAACACGCACACTTCTTGATCTCGGAAGAATTAAACCTCTTGGATCGAGACGCTGTAGTCACGTGGATTTCCGACTACTGCTGTCGCGTGTCATTATCGCTGAACGAACGGTTTGGAGTAATTGCTCGTCGCTAAAGGGCTTGTCCAAAAATGCAACGGCGCCGGCTTGCATCGCTCGTCCGCGAGAACCTTTGTCGTCATAAGCGGTGATGAAAATAATAGGAATGCCGTAACCTGCGGCGGCGAGCTCGCTTTGGAGTTCCAATCCATTCATGTCCGGCATCCGTACATCCAGGATGAGACATGAAATATCGTGCAGTTGGTCGGACTTCAGAAAACTCTCGGCGGATGCGAAGGCTGCTGCTCGAAAACCGAAAGATTCGAAGAGCAGTGTGGTGGTCCGGCGGATGGACTCGTCGTCGTCAATCACCGCGATCAGATTCTTTGTCGCCTCGAATTCTCCTCGCAAGGCCAAATGGACGGCTTGAAGCAGCTCCTCGTCGTTAAAAGGCTTGCCTAAGAATGCGGCTGCACCGGCCTGCATCGCTTGCTGACGGGTATCTTTGTTGTCATAAGCGGTGATGAAAATAATAGGAATGCCGTAGCCTGCGGCAGCCAGCTCGCTTTGGAGCTGTAGTCCGCTCATGCCCGACATCTGAACGTCAACAAGCAGACATGAAGTATCGTGCAATTGGATAGACTTCAAGAAGCCTTCGGCAGATTCAAAGGCCGCCGCTCGAAAGCCGAAGGACTCGATGAGAAATGTCGTGGTTCTGCGGATGGACTCATCGTCGTCGACCACCGAGATTAAATTCTTTGTCACCTTCTGGCTCCGTATCGAGAACAAATTTATTCCCAGACGGACAAAGAATCTATTGGATGTTGGGATATCCAGCGTCTCAAAAGGACTATGAGGATAAGCTTTCGCTTATCGGAGCCGCTCCGAGGGGCCCTTCAGCTTCTCGATCATTCTTACCAGGTCGACAAGCGATTCCGCGTGCATCTTTTCCAATGCCCGGCTGCGCTGAACCTTCACGGTACTCTCCGCAGTTCCGAGCTGATCCGCAATCTGCTTATTGAGCATGCCCGAGACAACCATCGAAATCACCTCGCGCTCGCGCGAAGTCAATGAATCGAAGCGCCGTTGGAGGGTCATCACTTCCTTTGCTTCTTCACGTCTGGCACGATCTCGCTCCAGTGCGATACGAACCGCGTCCAGAAGATCCTGATCACGGAATGGTTTGGTCAAGAACTCGACGGCCCCAGCCTTCATGGCGCGAACACTCATCGGAATGTCGCCGTGGCCGGTAAGAAAAACTATCGGAATACTAATTTTCCTCGCTGCCAGCTCGCGTTGAAAGTCGAGTCCACTCAATCCAGGTAGCCTGACGTCCAGCACAAGGCAGCTGGGCGCATCTGGCGGATTCTTATGCAGAAATTTATCCGCGGAGTCAAAACCTTCAACGTGCAGACCTACAGTACTTAGGAGGAACTTCAGTGAAGAACGTACTGACGGATCATCATCGACGACGAAAACCACTGGAGAACCAGTCATGAGGGACTCCCTACGGTTGCTGGAAGCGTGAACGAAAATACGGCGCCGTGGGGAGAATTGGGCGTGGCCCAGAGCCGACCGCCATGACTTTCAACAAGGGAGCGACTGATCGACAAACCCATTCCCATGCCTTTCGCTTTCGTTGTAAAGAAGGGAGTGAAGACGCGATCCACCTCTAAATCAAAGCCAGTGCCGGAGTCGCTCACCGCAACGAGTACATCCCCAGATTCGTCGATCCGGGATTGCACCCAGAGCAAACGAGGTCGATCAGTCACCGCGAGTAAGGCTTCAATCCCGTTCATGATCAAGTTCAGCAGGACCTGCTGCAACTGAACGCGATCAGCCAACACAAACGGGAGATCTGTCGTCAATTGGTGGTGAACCAAGACCTGATTTTCATAAAACTCACGGCCAGCCAGGACCAGCACCTCCTGAATCACTTCATTTATATCCAACGAATTCTTTTCAGCCTGTTCCTTCTTTATAAATGCGCGGATGCGTGCTAAAACGGCGCTCGCGCGAGTACCATCGGCAACAATTTCGTCGAGAGCGCGACGCAGGACCTCAGGTTCTAGAATCCGATTGGCGAGCAACCTCAGGCACGCGCTGCCGTTGTTGATTACCGCGGTCAGGGGTTGATTGACCTCATGCGCTATCGACGCTGCTAGTTCGCCCATAGTTGTGAGCCTGGAAACCCGCGCAAGCTCCGCTTGCGTCATCTGCAGGTTGCGCTCGCTCGCGCGAAGCTGATCCTCGGCCTGCTTTCTTTCACTGATATCGCGGATGAAGCCGGTAAATACTTTATGCCCATCGCTCGTTAGTTCCCCAAACGAAACTTCCGCCGGGAACTCCTGGCCATCCTTGCGTAGAGCGGTAACTTCGACGCCTTGCCAGTTGAGATGCCGCTTTCCAGTAGCCAAATATCGTTTGAACCCGTTTTCATGCAGTTTCCGCATCATTTCCGGCATGAGCACTGTCAGAGGTTTACCGACGATCTCGATCGGGTCATAGCCAAAGATGCGCTTCGTGGCGGGATTTGCAAGGAGGATAGCGCCCGTTTCATCCATGCTGACTACTGCGTCGTTGGCTGCTTCAACAATCACGCGATGCTTTTCTTCGCTACTTCTGCGATCTTCCTCGGCGTGCTTGCGATTGGCAATTTCCTTTCGCAGCTCTTCGTTAGCCGCGGCAAGTTCTGTAGTTCGTTGCGCGACGCGTCGATCTAGTTCGCTCGCGACCCGCTTCTGTTCGCTCCGGAGCCATGCCTCCTGCAACCCAATGGACGCCTGATTCGCTGCTACGCTCAGAATAAGTTTCTCGGTTTGCTGCGGAAAATCTGCTCGCTCCGACCCTGCTACGATAACGCCAATTTCACCCTGTATCCCTAGTCCCAAGGGCACAATCGAAATGTCTCGGCCGCCTAAAGGGTTCCGCATCAGCGAAGGCCATTCCTGAAGGTCGGCCCCCAACCACGGCTTAAGTCCCTCGCCAATCTCGTGCGGCTGGGCCGTATATTTTTGTGATTGAGCGAATCGAACCATTTCGATTGGTGGCTGACGGTCCGTCTCCTTCAACCGCACATAGACGAGATCCAGTTGGAGCATACGCAGCAGCGCGTCGAGCAAGGTATGAACAATCCCGGATGGCTCACCGCCGCTCCACATGGCTGGAAGAGCGAGGACGCTAATCAGATCATTAACGCAGCGCTGAAGGTGTTTGTTTCTCTCTGCAATATCTCTTGGTTGCACATCCATATCTCAGGCCGTTGCAGGCGAGCTACTCCGATTAGCTCGCCGCTGGCGAAATTCTCGCAGGAACTCATCCGGCGGTACAAAGAAAGGATTCTGCTGAAGGATGCCGCCGATGATGACCATGGGATGAGTTCGCATGATGTCAATCACCGCGTCACCCCCAAAACGACCGAGATGGTAAGTACAGATGACCGCGTCGTCGTGCCGAAGCCACACGTCGTTCACACGCGACTCGAACTCAATCACGTCATCGACATGAGATCGATCTTCAACCGCCCAGTCCATGCGACAACAAATGCGGCTCAGAGGAAATCCTCCCTTTGCGTTTCCGCTGGCCAGTTGCTCAAACACCTCCAGCATCCGATCCTGATCGAAGCGGCCATCTGGAAGGTAGACTTCGGTGTTGGTCCGAAGCTCGAGCTGCCCGCTCTGCTGCGCGATCGCCGGCTCGATGCCTGCGGCAGTCAGGCGTCGCAGATGGTCCTGACGTTGTTCCGGGTTTAGGACGTGAACGGCTTTGTCTCCGGATTTCAACCCGTCCTTTATGAACGGAAGCAGGATGCGATATTCTTCCTCGTCGTTGTTGAAAAACGCGCAGACGTGACGCGTCTCGCCGAGCTGGGAGCCGGCAAGGGAAATGGGAGCTGCGTTGCTCCTCATGGCCTTTTCCTCCTACATGGATATCGTGCGTTCCGGCGACCTTTTTTCGCTCGTGGACATCCTTCGAAAGCAATCGTGGTGCGCAAGGAAACTGGAGCCCGAGGTAGTTGGACGATGGTATTGAGATCTTAGTTTCGAATTTTTCCACTCAACTGTCAAAATCGCTCGCTTTGACCTTCGAGGTTGCTCCAACCGATCCGAAGGTAGCGACCGATACCTTCGTCTGATTGTGCCTTCGGAAACTTCGAAGCACACTACCACCTAGCGGAGGCTCGAGGCATCGGCGTCGCCAAGAAACCCAAGGTATTACGAGACCTCCATCACCTCCAACCTATAGGTGCATCTATGACTTTATCAATTGGGCGCAAGAGCAAGCAATCTCGGGATTTGTCGTCTGCAATTTGCCGAACTAGCGGACCAGAGAGTCGAAGAGGAAGCGCCGACGACCGCGAAGCAAGTGTAGGAATGCCAAGGGAGGGGTTGACATGCTGCTTCGAACCTGGGCTATAGCGATGCTGCTTGGTGCCCCGTTGTATGGCGGACTCACCGCTTCTGCGCAGTACAGCGCACCCGCTACGCCTGCGCCGTATAACCCGATCGCTCTGGCCGAAATAACAGGAGCGCCAAGGGCAGCCGTCCAGGCTGGGCAGAATAACTATCAAACCCTGTCGCAGAATCCGTACCTCGGAGGAGTTCCTGCGGGAAGACTCAGCGCAACGCCAGTGGCGCTTTCCCTCGAAGACGCCGTCGCCCTCGGGCTCAAGCAAAATCTCGGTGGAGTCTTGGCCACGGATGTTGTTACCGACGCGCGGGGACAGCGCTGGCAAGCGCTGAGCGAGCTGCTTCCCAATGTCGTCACCAATACGGGTTTCGGAGTTCATCAAATCAATGTAAAGGCGGCGTTCGGGCTGACGATTCCTAACGAACCTCCGATCATTGGACCATTCGGTTATTTCGACGCGAGGGCTTATCTTACGCAATCGGTTTTTGATTGGGCATCCATCGAGCGGGCGCGATCTTCAACGGCGCAGCTGAAGTCGGCAGAGTTCAGCTCCAAAGATGCTCGCGAGGTTGTCGTGCTTGTGATTGTCTCCAACTATTTGCTGGTCATCGCCGACCAGTCGGAAGTTGAGTCTGCCACATCGCAGCGGGACACCGCCAAGGCACTGTTTCAACAGACATCCGACCAGAAGACCGCCGGTCTTGCCTCAGCCGTGGATGTTCTGCGCTCACAGGTCCAACTACAATCACGCGAACAGAAACTGATTGTCGCACAAAATAGTTTAGCGAAGCAGAAATTGGTTTTGGCGCGCGCTATCGGCCTCCCTTTGGGGCAAAAGTTCGAGATAGCTACCCACGTCCCTTACCAAGAGCTGACGCCCTCGGTTCTCGATGAGGCGCTCGAAAACGCTTACAAGGCTCGCCCTGATTTTCAGAGCCAGATCAATCAGGTCCGGTCTGCTGAGCTCCAGAGAAAAGCCGCCTCTGCCGAGCGTTATCCATCGGTAGGCGTGGAAACCGACTATGGTCTCTCAGGAGTGAACCCGGGCTCGTCGCACGGCACCGTCGATGCGGCTGCCACGCTCCGCATTCCTATTTTTCAGGGCGGAAGGGTACACGGGGATGTTCTCCGGGCCGACGCTTCGGTAACAAGGGAAAGACAGCGACTGGAAGACTTGCGAGCCAAGATCGATCAGGAGGTTCGCGACGCTTATCTCGATCTAGACTCGGCTGCGCAAGAAGTTTCTGTCGAGAAAAGCGCGATAACGCTGGCCACTCAGAACCTGGAACAATCTCGCGATCGATTCGCTTCGGGAGTTACAGACAACATTGAAGTCGTTCAAGCGCAAGATGCGCTGGCAATCGCCAGTGACGCCTACATCGCCAGTCTTTACAGCTTCAACCTCGCAAAAATATCTCTGGCAAGAGCGACCGGCGTCGCGGCCTCACGCTTTGCTGAATACGTGGAGGGAAAATGAGTATGGCTGAGCAAAATCAAGCAACGAATCCACCGCAAGCAACACCGCAAGGGCCAAACGTACCAGTGGACGACGCCGGCGTAGCTGACCCGCCAATTTCAGCTTATCCGAGGAGGCGCTCTTACAAGCGTTTGATATTTCTCGCCTCGTTCGTTGTACTTGTCGTTGCTGGCGCTTTCATCTGGCACTATCTTTCCGGCTTCGAATCCACCGACGATGCGCAGGTGGACGTCCATCTTTACCCTGTCAGCGCTCGCATATCCGGATATATCCAGAAGGTCAACGTTGAGGACAACCAATGGGTCGAAGCGGGTTACACACTCGTAGAAATCGATCCAAAAGATTATGAGGTCGCATTATCAAGAGCTCAGGCAACGCTCGATACTTCAGAGGCTACCGCGAAGAGTTCGAATATTGATGTGCCCGTGTCTTCCGTCTATACGTCAAGCCAATTGAAATTCACGTCCTCGGATATCAAGAATGCGGAAGCAGCGATCCAGGCAGCAGAAAAGCAAGCCGCGGCCGCCCACGCCCGCGTTTTGGAAGCGCAAGCGGAAAATGTAAAGGCTCAAGATGACGTCACCCGCTATCACTCGCTGCTCGCGAAGGAGGAGGTGCCGAAGCAAGTCTACGACCATGCTTATGCCGCCGCAGCGACCGATGCCGCGGCCGTAGCTGCTGCAGAAGCAGATGAGGCCGCAGCTCAACAAGCCGTTGTCGAAGCGCGCAGCCGCCTCACTGAGGCTGAGGCCCACTACGAAGATGCCGAAGCCGGGCCGCAACGCGTTGCCTCAACGCGCGCCAAAGCCCTTTCGGCCATGGCAGATGCAAACCAGAAACGAGCTGCGGTCGAACAAGCGCAGTTGAATCTGGGATACACCAAAATATTTGCACCTGTAGCCGGGGAGGTAACGAAAAAGGTTGTCGTCGGATTGAACGTCGAGCCTGGGGAGCAACTGCTCACTGTGGTTCCCCTGGATCAGGTGTGGATCACCGCGAATTTCAAAGAGACCCAACTCAAACACATGCGCGTGGGCCAGAAAGCAAAGATTGAGCTCGACTCGAACGGCCGCACATACAACGGTCATGTCGACAGCATCGCGGGAGGAACGGGCCCCATCTTCAGCTTGCTGCCGCCAGAAAATGCAACGGGCAACTACGTGAAAATCGTTCAGCGCGTACCGGTAAAGATTGTTCTAGAGCCGGGCGAGAATCAGGACCACCAGCTTCGGCCGGGGATGAATATCGAAGCGAAGGTGTACCTGCGATGAGCGCCACAGCGCTGACTCTTCCGTCGGAGCAGGTCGCCTGGCGACCCAAGGTAAATCCTTGGGCGATTGCCGCCACCGTGTCGATGGCAGCATTTGTCGAAGTCCTGGACACTAGCGTTGCCAACGTCGCATTGCCTTACATCGCCGGAGGCACGGGAGCCAGCTACGACGACAGCACCTGGGTACTCACCTCGTACCTTGCTGCGAACGCTATCGTCCTGCCCATCAGCGGATGGCTCGCGGAGTTGATTGGCCGCAAGCGGTATTTCATGACGTCGCTTGCCATTTTCACGGTGAGTTCACTGCTTTGCGGGTTAGCGCCTAGCCTGCCGCTATTGCTATTGTTTCGAGCTGTGCAAGGCATTGGCGGCGGGGGACTGCAACCGATGGCACAAGCCATTCTCAACGATACGTTTCCTCCGGAGAAGCGGGGCTCGGCGTTTGCAGTCTATGGCATTACGGCAGTTCTCGCCCCTACAGTCGGGCCGATGCTGGGAGGCTGGATTACTGACAACTATTCCTGGCGCTGGATATTTTTCATCACGCTGCCCCCGGTTCTCCTCGCTCTTTATTTGACACACATCCTGGTCGAAGATCCGCCGTTCCTCCATCGGTTGAAGAGAGGGGGAATCCGGGTGGACTATATCGGAATATCGATGTTGACGCTGGGAGTTGGCTCGCTGCAGGTGGTTCTGGATAAGGGGCAGGAAGACGATTGGTTCGGCTCGCATTTCATCACGACCCTCGCGATAACCGCAACGGTTTGCCTCATCTCGCTGGTCATCTGGGAGTGGTTCCGTAAAGAGCCGATCATCGATGTCCGCATGTTCAAGAGCTTCAACTTCGCGGCAGCAAACCTAATGATGTTCATGATGGGCTTCATGCTCTTTAGCACCCTGGTCTTGATTCCAGAGTTTCTGCAGACACTGATGGGTTACACGGCTGAGCTTGCAGGTCTCGTCCTGTCCGGCGGCGGGATAGTTTTGCTGGTGATGATGCCCATCGTCGGCCGGCTTACATCGAAGATTCAGGCCAGATGGCTGATCGCGACAGGATGGCTGTGCCTTGCCATTGGACTGTTCTATTGCGGGCACAAGATTGATTTGTTCGTCAGCTTCCGTTTTGCAATGTGGCTGCGCGTCGCCCAAGTGATAGGAATCGGATTTCTATTTGTCCCCATCACGGCAGCGGGTTACATCGGAGTTCCTCCGGAGAAAGGCAATAGCGTCTCCGGCATGATCAATTTCATGCGTAATATCGGCGGCAGTATCGGAACTTCCGTCGTGACCACGATGATTGCCCGACGGGCTCAATATCACCAGCAAATCCTCGTCGGTCATATCACTCCCGATTCCCCTGTATATCGTTCGGCTCTGCATGCACTTGGCTCGAAAATCGGGCACTCCGGGCTTCGGGCCTCGGACGCTCACGACCAGGCAATTGCGAGGTTCTACGAATTGGTGCATCGACAAGGCGGCGCACTGTCCTACATGGACATCTTTTGGGTCTTGGGCGCGCTCTGCTCCATCATGTTCGTTCTGGCGTTTTTCTTGAAGAAAAATGATCCAGGAGCGGGCGGAGATGTCGCAGTGGGCTGAGGATAAACGCAATGATTCAGGCTATAACAATTGAGCGCGAGTTCGGCTGCGGAGCATCCGAGATTGCCAGTTTGGTCGCCAGTCGCCTTGGATGGAGCCTGTGGGATGAACGGCTGACACAGGAAATCGCGCGACTGACCGAGAGTACGCCCCAGGTGGTCGAGCAGAGAGAGTGGCGAACTGATCCTGTCGTGTACAGGATTTTCAAAAACTTTCTTCGGGGCGGCTTTGAGGGAGGCTTGCCGCCCACCAGCCGGCTGCACTTGCTCGATGCGCGCCGGATTGCTGCTGTTTCGGAAACAGCTGTCAAAACAGCCCTTTCCAGTGGACCGTCAGTGATTGTCGGCCGAGGATCGCAGTTTTTCCTGCGCAACCGCAAGGATGTCTTCCATGTATTTCTCTATGCATCTCGCGATTACAAGATCCGCAAACTGATCTCCAAGGGCGAAACTCAGGACAAGGCAATCGAGCAGGTCGATACAACGGATAAAGCGCGAGCTGCGTTCGTCCGGGATTATCTCGGGCTAAAATGGCCGGAACCCCACCTATACCACGCAATGTTCAATACCGAGATGGGTGAGTCTTGTACGGCCACCATGCTTGTTGAGTGTGTCCAACAGTTCGAACGTGATTGAGCGGTCTCAATGGCAGAGCAACGGAGTCAGACGGACTACGCACCACGTCCGGCATAGCCAAACATGATGCGCAACATAGGCGGATCGATCGGATCGTCGGACTGTCAACGCTGCTTTCTATAAGAGAGTGGTTCCAACCCGAGCGAATCGAGGGTCTGCTACCGTCTGGTAGGTGCCGTGCGGGAACGGATGCAGTAGTCAGCAGGTTACTTCCTCTCTCAGGGCAGTGATTCGTATTCAGCTAATATGCGCGAAAACGGCGCTATTAGCAGTGTGGTCGGTCGTCAGGCATTTCTGCTCGGCTATAGCGATTGTTTCCTGGCCTTGTGCTGCGTATTGCTAGCAAGTGCAGTTGCTTTGTTCTTTGTGAAAAGAAACGAAGGCGGCGTCACACCATCCTCTGAACCCATTGGCTTCGCCAAGCCGGTGCCTCGAAAGGGTCCGCGAAATACTGTGTCTCGTGCACGACCTTACCGTTACAGAACTCCATAATGCTAACCGTGTATGCTGGTCGCCCCTGGTAGATGATTGTGTACTCAGTGATCCAGAGATTACCGGTTCCGAGAATTCGTTTGACGTTGAAGCCTGACGGCTTGCCGGGATGGTGACTCCGCAGGGCCTGCAAATTGCCTCGCCCGAAGATTCGTTCGCCGGACTGCGGATAATCACAGATGGCATCGTCAGCGTAGATATCGTGCTCCGCGCTTGCATCGCCTGCTGCCGATGCTTGCCAATGCGCGTTCAGGGCTTCACGAATTTGTTCTTCTTGCATGGGCTGCTCCAGTGTGCTTTCGGTTTCATGATCATCTACCTTGTGGAATGAAACCCGGGCTGCCGGTCTTCACTACTGCATTGAACCGCTGCCTTGTCTGAATTCGGTTGATTTCGTCAAACGCGTCTTCCGGCACAGGAGAGATGCTGAAATTCTCTTTCGCGCGGGCCGCAGTTCTGGTCTTGCTAAGTGTAGCCGTACCACGTTGCACAGCCCACGCCAGCAGCACCTGTGCGGGCGTCATTCCAATTCGTGCGGCGATTGCCAAAATAACTGGATCCTCAAGCACCCCTGGCCTTATTCCGTGACCCAATGGCGCGCCGGCCAAGAACACAATGTCGTTCTTCTTGCAGAATTCCAGAAGCTCCGTTTCCGGAAGATACGGATGTGCTTCGACCTGGATCACAGCTGGCTTTATTCTCCCTGATTCGTAGATGGGCAACAGTCCGTCCAAGGTAATGTCAGACAGTCCGATGGCCCGGCATCTGCCGTGGTCCACAAGAGTTTCCATCGCCCTCCACGTGTCAAGCAAAGTCACGCCGTGGTCGTAAAGGATATTGCCGTTTTGATCTCGCGGATCCTGGTTATCTCCCGGTTGGAACGCAAATGGAGTGTGAATGAGGTAGAGATCCAGATAGTTGAGCTTGAGTCGGTCCAGGCTCGCCTCGAAGGCCGGTTCCACGCGTTCAGGTCGATGATTGGTATTCCACAATTTTGTTGTGACGAAGATGTCCTCGCGGGCAATCCCTCCAGCGGCAAGTACTTCCTGTAACGCTTCCCCCACCTCACGCTCATTCCGGTATCGCTCCGCACAATCGAGGTGTCGAAAACCAACTTCTAACGCGTCTCTGGTAGCACTTCTCGTCGTGTCTGCATTAGGAATCAGAGTGCCAAACCCGAGAACGGGCATACGGCCGGCCCCGTGGTTTAGCGGTATTCTCGTATTCCGAAAATCAGACGATTCAATCATGATGACCTCTCGGCTCTAACTCGCGTCCATCATCACCGTCCGGATAGGCCGCCCTCTTCTCGGCAGGCAGGGCGAGCCGCATTTTTCTAGCAGTATCCATAGCCCTGATTCCTCCTTCTAAAGAGCGACGCCGCTTATTCGACTATTCGATGCTGAATCGCTGTAGGTCGTTTCGCCATTTCATAACCAGTACGAACGCAGTGAGTAAGCTTGTGATCTGTCGAGCCTGGCAGGCCGGGATCGACTCATGCGAATCCCTCGACTACTGCGTGACGAATGTGTATTGGATCCAAGCCAGTATATTCAATGCGGGGAACGCTAGAGAGGCACGGGCTGCAAAAACCAGCTGTCGGCGGATCTCTCATGCCTCCACAGGGGGTTGCATAGGGACAAGAAAGTTGCTGGCGAGAAGATAGGCGTACAGATGTCCGAGAGGTGGGGTGCGACGCAGCTCGTTTGCCGAAACCCATCTATTGGTCTCACTCCACTCCCAACCGTTAATGGAAGCGCTCTTCAGCCATCCCTGCAAATCCGCGACGGTCATTGGAAAGACGTAGATGCGAACATTCTGGGCGAAGAGACGTGCGAGAGCCTCCATAAGTTTGCCTTCGAGATTGCCGTAAATGTCTTCAAACGCTCGAATCACCAGGGAAAGGCCTCCGGCGAAGCGTACAGGCGCCTGCGTATGGCGGTTTACGAGAGCTGTCATGTGGTAGAGCTCGGGCTTACGAAAGAGCAACACGTTCCCGCCAGCGGCGAGAAGCGAATCGATGCGACGAAGCAAGTCGGGAACTTCCGGGACTGATTGTTCCGGCGTGAGCGGAGCAGCGGTCAGACAAAAAAATCCAGCAGGGGCCGACTTTGATTCGGCAATGTCTTTCTGGAGCTCTTGAGTTGCCGAGGCCAATAATTGCAAATGAACCTGCGAGTGAGCGGAATCGGTGTGGCTGTAGTATCCCGGTGCAAGCACAATGGCTTTCTTGTAGAGCACCTCGGTCGGGGGAACAGTGGAGCCCTTGGTTGGGAAAAATACCGCCTCTGCGAGTCCGTCACGTACCAACTGGACTAGCAGGGCACGGTGATCCCAACTCTCAAATGCCGGCCCGCGAAGATCCACGTAGTCGATCTCGATTCGCTGCGGGACGACATCTTCTGCCAGGCCTTCCAGAAATGATTCTTTGATTTGCGCTTCATAGAACGCGGCATAGATGAGGTTGACTCCCAGAATACCAATAGCTTCCTGCTGGAGGGCATTCGAGGGATCGCGCATATTCACGTGCAGCAGGATGTCGTTAGGAGCACCACCGGGCTGCGACTGGAACCGGAGGCCGATCCAGCCATGTGAGTCGTTGGTCCCGGCGAAGTTACGGGCGGAGACGGTATCAACAAAGCAGAAAAACCGAGTTTGCGCACCACGAGTCTTGTTTAGTTGCGTGAGAAGCTGGTTCCATTCGTTGTCCAGCATCGCCTCCAGTCGCTGTTTGGATACGTAGCGCGACCCGGAGCCGTAGAGATCATCGCTGACTTCCTTATCGTAAGCGGAGATGGTTTTAGCCACGGTGCCGGAAGCTCCTCCTACGAGAAGGAACCAACGCGCGACTTCCTGTCCGGCACCGATTTCGGCGAAAGAACCGAAGGTAGATGTATCAAGATTAATAGTGAGCGCTTTGTGGTGAGTGTCGAGCTTTTGAGTGGAAGGCATAGCCATCACCTCGTTCAATTGCGGTTATCGAAAGAAATGAAAGAGTACGTTGCTGCACATCGATGTCCACCCACTGCACCCAAGATACCTGCTTTTTCATAAAGAACAAAGCAAATGCGCTTGAGAGCAATACACAGCCCAGCGCCAGGAAACAATCGCTGTATGCGAGCAGGAATGCCTGGCGGCGGACCGCGCCGCCGATAGCGCCGATTGCGCGCATGTGAGCCGAATACGGGTCGCTGCCATGAGACATGAAGAAAGGTGCCGATTGCTGTAGGCGTTCCTGCACTGCACCTGAGTAAATGGTCACAGACTCTCCGATGCGTATGAACACGACACCATAGAGCCCAACGCCGAGGATCACGTTAATGATGCTGCCAAACCTGAAGTTTCTGCGCGCGAAGAGGCGCAGGTGTAGATGGCCCGACAGATACGCATCGTCCGTCTCCTCATGATGAGTCGACCACACGAGGTATCGAACGCCGAACACCAGCAGCAGGGCCAGGGCTGAGACGTCGAGCGACGGCGCCTGAAAGAAGTCCTGCTGATCGGAGAACTCAATCTTCTGGCTTGTCGGGGACGTTCAGGACGCGCTTCAGCACATAGAGGGTAGTGTCCGGTGTCCGCATCGCGCTGGGCATCGATCAGGCACTGCTGCTCTTCTCTGAGCCTCACTTGGGCGCGATACATCAATCTTGGTTGCTACGCCATCCTTTAGGAGGTCATCGGCTTGATGGGCCAGACGGGGCGCCAATTCCACACGGGACTCGGCGGCCGTGATGCACTTTTCTACCTGACAGATTCTGACAGGGTGCAAGAAGATTTCGGGAAGTTGAGGCTTTTTTCACCGCTGAAGATTTGGCTGGCGGTGAGACCGCGGATTGAGGCGTCAAGTAGCTCGACCAAGTGAAAGGCGGGCAGGGTGCGCTCCCCGCGGCGGCGCAGGCCGCTCATCAACTGGAGGAGGCAGCCGGGGTTGGCGGAGACGACAGCCTGGGAGTGGGTGTCGAGGAGGTGGCCAACTTTGCGGTCGCCGAGCTGCTGGGCGGGCTCCGGCTGGAGGAGGTTGTAGACGCCGGCGGAGCCACAGCAAAGAGACGCCTCGGCGATTTCAGCAACTTCAAGTTGAGGAATTCCGGAGAGAAGCTGACGGGGTTGCTGGTGAATTCCCTGAGCGTGACGGAGGTGGCATGCGTCGTGATAAGCGATGCGGATGGGTAATGGATGACGCGGGGCCATGGATGGCACACTACTGAGGATTTCGGTGATGTCTTTGCACTTTTCGGAGAATGCTCGGGCACGAGCGGCCCAGTTGGGGTGGTCACGGAGAAGGTGCCCGTATTCCTTCATCGTAGAGCCGCAGCCGGCTGCGTTGATGACGATAGAGTCGACATTCGCGGATTCGAAGAGAGTAATGAGATTGCGGGCCATGGCGGCGGCCTGATCTTCCAGGCCAGAGTGAACCATGAGAGCCCCGCAGCAGGGCTGAGTGGCTGGGGTGATGACCTCAAATCCTTCAGCACTCAGCACGCGTGCAGTAGCAGCGTTTACGTGGGAGAAAAATACCTGTTGGACGCAGCCGGTGAGCATGCCGACGCGTCCGCGGGCCGGGGTGGTGGGGGCTACGCGTTCGGGCATGGTCCAGGTGAAGCGCGTGGGGACAGTGGGGAGGAGAGCTTCCATGGCGGAGAGGCGTTTGGGGAGGAGCCTGAGGAGGCCGGAGGCTCGGACGAGGGATTGCAAGCCGGAGCGTTGATAGAGGAAGAGCGGGCCGGCGAGAAGCCTGAGCCGCATGGGATATGGGAAAGTGGCGAAGAGGAGTTTGCGGAAGAGGGAATCGGCGGTGGTGCGGGGGATGTTGCGTTCGACCTGTGCCCGACTGTCTTCGATGAGGTTGTCGTACTGGACTCCAGAGGGGCAAGCGGTCATGCAGGCCATGCAGCCAAGACACTGGTCCATGTGGAGGCGGAAGTTCTGGTCGAGGGGAGCTTCGCCCTGCGAAGCTTTGGCCATCATATAGATGCGGCCGCGGGGAGAGTCCATCTCTTCTCCCCATAGAACGTAAGTCGGACAGGCGGGGAGGCAGAAGCCGCAGTGGACGCAGTCGGAGAGGAGCTCTTTCGACGGGGGATGATGCGAGTCGAAAGAGCTGGGTTTCGCGGGTTGGATCTCGGTGAGCATAGGTTTGGGTGGTACCCCCTACCCCGTCAATATTGCGCAAAGTCTTCGGAAGATTGGGGTTAGGTCTGGACTTCAGGTCGTACTGTATGTCGGACTGATTTATTGTGGTTGGTTTTTTGGGGTGGGCTTGTCAAGTGTGAGTGGGTTAGATTCCTCCGAGGAAGCGGCCTGGGTTGAGGGTGAAGTTGGGGTCGAATTGGTGTTTTACTGCTTGCATGAGAGCGTTGGGCTTATCGGAACCCCATGGTGGAGTGGAATCATCATATGGGTTTGAGGGTGTTTGGAGCAGGTTCATAGAACCCGTATCGGTGTAGGCGTAAAGACTGCCAAGAGGGGAATAGTCGCGTTCAAGATTTTCGAACGCCGCGTAAATTACGCCAAGTGCCTGTGCAACTACCACGCCTCCTAAGCGAACGATATCGTCGGCGATTTGAGCGACATCAGTAGGTAGCATTCCGATCTTCACAATGAAGGCCTTTTCGATTGAAAAGAGAGATTCGCGGGACTGCCAAACATCGGAGAATGGCCCGGGGCTAAAGCCCGCTCTTGTGGTGGGGTTTGTTTCAGCGGCCTGAAGGCCGCTGCTCCCTCCGTTATCGCGCTGGCGCGCGATTTGGCTCGCTGACGCGAGCAGTTCGTCAAGTTTAAGGTCTGCGGCTTCAGTCATCTTTTGGAGGATTTCGGATTGGTTGGCTTCGGGGTGGGCGTTGAGCTGGATGTCGAGGTGGAAGCCGTTGGTGTCACCGCGGAGTTGGAGAGCTTGAGTCAGGAGATGGCTGGCCCGGATGTTTGCCATCAGGGGGACGAGCTGTGAGGCTTGCGGGGCGGAGACGGTGAATGTCTGGCTGTGTTGCGGCAGGGGATGGAGGCGGAAGGTGGCCTCCGTAATGATGGCGAGGGTGCCGAAACTGCCGGTGACGAGTTTGCAGAGGTCATAACCGGCGACGTTTTTGACGACCTTGCCGCCGGAGCGGGCGATGGTGCCGTCAGCAAGGACGAGGGTCATGCCGATGACGAGGTCGCGGAGGCTGCCGTAGCGGTGGCGGAGCGCGCCAGAGTCATTGGTAGCGAGGATGCCGCCGACGGTGGCGCGTTCGGGCCAGAGGGGATCGAGGGCTACGAACTGGCCGTGTTGTTTCAAGGTTTCCTGAAGTTGCTGCCAAGTGCATCCTGCCTGGACGGTGCAGGTGAGGTCTTGCCAGGGGTGTTCGAGGACTCGGTTGAGACGGGTGAGGTCGAGGTGAATATCTGTTTTAGTGGGATTGCCCCAGGATTGTTTGGTGGCGCCGCCCGCGGGTGTAACGGTGATGCCATTTTCGTTGGCGTAACGGAGGATATTGGAGACTTGGTGGGTGTCGGCTGGAGCGACGGTGATGGTGTCTTCGTGTTCACGCACGTGTTGCGGGCCGGTGATGGCGCTGAGCTTTTCGGCGATGTTGAGGGTGATGGCCATCAGGCTTTGGTCGGTTGAAGCAAACAGTAGAAGGGCAAAGTCAAAGGCAAAGACAAAGACAAAGGCAAAAGCAAAGGCAAAGACAAAGGCAAAGACAAAGGCAAAGACAAAGAACAAAGACAAAGGCAAAGACAAAGAACAAAGACAAAGGCAAAGGCAAAGACAAAGACAAAGGCAAAGGCAAAAGCAGGTCCTCCGCCTTCGGCGAAGGATGACAACTAAAAAGCAAAGTAAAGTAAAGTAAAGCAAGCAAAGACAAAAACAAAAACAAAGACAACTGCCACTACAACTGAAACTACGAGACGATTTTCAAAATAACGGCTTACATCTAGAAGATCTCTGCGATGCCGCTGGTTTCTAGGTTATGGGGTACGTAGGCTCCGCGGGTACGCTCGCCGCAGAGGCGTGGAGTGGGAAAGAGCTTGTCGGGGTTCGAGATGTTTTGCGGGTCGAAGGCATGGCGGACGCGCTGCATGGTTTCGAGGTCCGGGTCGGCGTACATGTAGGACATGGCGCACTGCTTTTCGCGGCCGACGCCATGCTCGCCGGTGATAGAGCCGCCAGCTTCGACGCAGACGTCGAGGATGCGCATGGAGAGGTTGATGGCACGTTCTTCTTCGCCTGGATTGTCCTGCGTGTAGAGGACGATGGGGTGGAGATTGCCGTCGCCAGCGTGAAAGACATTCGTCACGCGAAGGTTTTCGGCCGCGGCCATTGCGCTAATTTTTTCAAGGACGACAGGAAGGGCGGTGCGGGGAATGACGCCATCCTGCACGATGTAGTGCGAGGAGAGACGGCCGGCGGCGGCGAAGGCGGCCTTGCGGCCCTTCCAGATTAAGAAGCGGTCCTGCTCGTCGATGGCGAGTCGCGTCTCCCATGCACCGTTCTTTTTGGCGAGCGAGATGACAGTAGTCATCTGGAGGTCGACCTCGGCGCGGGGGCCGTCAAGCTCGATGAGCAGGAGCGCTTCACAGGCGGGATAGTTGGGGTGAACGGAGGCTTCGGCAGCCTGGATGGAGAGGCGGTCCATAATCTCCATGGCGGCGGGGAGCTGGCCGGCAGCGATGACGTCGGAGACGGTCTGGGCTGCGGCGGCGATGGTATCAAAGGCGGCGAGGATGACTTGGATCGTCTCGGGCTTGCGGACGATGCGGAGGGTCATCTCGGTGGCGACTCCGAGGGTGCCTTCAGAGCCGATGAAGACGCCGAGGAGATCGTAGCCGGGAGCGTCGGGTGTTTTGCTGCCGAGGGTGACGATCTCGCCTGTGGGAAGGACGACGGTCATCTCGAGGACATGGGTGACAGTGAAGCCGTACTTAAGGCAGTGGGCTCCGCCGGCGTTCTCGGCGACGTTGCCACCGATGGAGCAGACGGACTGCGAGCTGGGATCGGGCGCGTAAAAGAAGCCCTGCGGGGAGACGGCGGCAGTGACGTTGGCGTTGATAACGCCGGGCTGTACCGTGATCTGTTGATTGGGCAGATCGATGTTGAGGATGCGGTTCATGCGAACGAGCGAGAGGACGACGGAGCCTTCGGCAGGCAGCGCGCCTCCGCTGAGGCCTGTTCCGGAGCCACGAGCCACGAATGGAATGCCGTGTTTCGCGCAGATGCGTATGACCGACTGAACTTGCTCAGTAGTGCGCGGCAGCGCGACTGCACTGGGGGTGACGCGGAATGCGGTGAGGCCGTCGCACTCGTAAGTCTGGAGCTGGTTGGGAGCGGTGATGAGCCCGGATTGCGGAGCGCCCTCCTTGTTGCCGTCTGAGTCCAGGGCAGCGCGAAGCTCGGCGAGGATGGCAGGGGGCAACATGGGTCTCCAGCGTTTCTCCATTGATGCTATCCGAATACAGGTGGCGATGACCAAAATCGGGGGACAGGAAGGCTGCCGGGCTGCGATAAGTCAACCCAAGGTTTGAGTTACAAATCAATCGACTAGACCACGACAATATCGAGCAGTGTCGTTAGTGTTGCATCGCTGGAACTCACCACGAAATTGCGCGGCGAAACGACCTGGCTTTGCCCTGGATATTGGAGTGACACAAATGCGTAAGGTTCTTGCAGTAGTTATTTTTGCGACGGCGACCTCGCTCGCTTACGGCCAGCTTCCGAGCGGCACAATCAATGGCAGAGTTATCGATCCCCAAGGTGTCAGGGTCTCAGGGGCACGAGTGACCGTCACAAACAAGGCTCAGGGCACGTCGCGGGAGACACAGACGAATGCCGAAGGTCTGTACGTATTTCCTTCCCTCGAAGTTGGAACGTACGACCTACGGGTCGAGAGTGCAACCTTCGCCGCGACCGAGACCCAAGGCCTGATCCTCGCAGCAGGTAAGACAGAGACGGTTGATGTGGGGCTGCGTCCCGCAGGCACGAAAGAGACGCTGAACGTGACTGGAGTCAACGGTACGGTTGATCTCACGCAGTCCATGATTCAGGGTCAGATCACATCGCAGACGATTTCGAGTATTCCGCTCAATGGCAGGAACTTTCTCGAGCTTGCATATCTCGTACCGGGAAACCGCCCCGCGCCGACGTTCGACCCGACAAAGACGAACACCCTCGAAGTAAGCTCGGCGGGCGGCTTCGGCAGGGGCGGCAACATCACCGTCGACGGTGGTGACAATAACGACGAAGTGGTTGGAGGCACGCTCGCCAATTTCCCTGAGGATTCGATCCAGGAGTTTCAGATTGCGACCGCGAGATTCACATCCGAGGTCGGACGTTCGGGAAATAGCATTATCAACATCGTCACCAAGACCGGAACGAATCAATATCACGGTTCGCTCTTCTTCTACGAGCGCAATCGGAATCTGCAGGCTTTGCCAGCGACCTTTGATCGTTCTCTTCCTACGCCACCATTCGACAGGGAACAGTACGGCGCTACCTTGGGTGGTCCAATCCGAAAGGGCAAGGCCTGGTTTTTCACGGGTTTCGAATACCGCGACCAGAACGCAGCGCTCCAAACAGGCACGCGCAACTTCACGACCTCTCAGATTCAGAACACTTCCGCTCCAGCTCCGCTGCGCGAGGCGCTTTGGTCGACGCGATACGACCAACAACTGGGCTCTAAGAACATGCTTATGGCGCGATATTCGTTCAATCGGTCCACGGACACTGGTGAGGCCACTCCTTCTCAGACCACGCCATCGTTCACCGCAGCAGAGCGGCAGAACTCTCTCAACCGGTTCAACTCGGTCGTGGCAGGACTGACAACTGTTCTCTCTCCCACACGCGTCAATAACGTGTCCTTCCACTACGACAACTTCTACAACTCTCTTCCCCCCTTCTCTCCGAATGCGCCCACCACGAATCCGCCGTTGAATCTAACGAATGAACTCATATTTCCTGATATCGCGGACGGGGCAAACTTCAATCTTCCTCAGGCCACTTATCTGGACCGGTACCAGTTTGGCGACGCATATTCCTGGGCCCTGGGTAAGCACGCGTTGCGGTTTGGCGGTGAATTTCAACACTACACCGCACATGGTGAGATCAACGTCTTCGGCACTGGCACGGTGATTCTGACCACCGATTTTGGCTTTGCTGACTTGAATGGAGATGGGCAAATCAACGATCTTGATATTCCGGTCGCGGTTGGGATCAAGAGTAGTGCGCCTGTAACTCCGGTTCCGATCCCTACCGTCTTCAATAGCTATCTTGCGTTCTATGCACAGGATGACTGGCGCGTATTGCCTAAACTGACTCTCAACCTTGGCCTGCGATGGGAGTATGACTCGAATCTCACCGGGACCTCGAGCGCTCACGACCCGTGCCCCAACCTGACTACGGTTCCAACAATCCCATGCACGTGGATGGCCAACGTTATCGACCTCAAAAAACACCCCGACACCAAGGACTTCAGCCCCCGCGTCGGTTTCGCCTACGATCCGTTCGGCACAGGGAAGACCGTTGTGCGCGGTGGTTACGGCATCTATTACGACCGCATTATTCTCGAAAGCGGCGCTGAAGAACTCGTCCAGAATGATCGCGCCCTGACTGTGACTCAATACGCCGGATCTTACTGCGTCTCTCCTTTTGTGCCGGGCCCACCGAGTCTTAACGCCTGCTTTGCTCCTCACGCAAGCTTTGGCACAGGCAGTCCAACTCTCGCGGCACCTTTCAGCGGCCCGCACCAGACAGGTGGAGTGGGCATGATCGGGATGGGGCCTGATTCCCATCATCCTCTCGTTCAGCAATTCTCCCTTGGCCTTCAGCAGCAATTCGGCAGCAGCTGGGTTCTGTCAGCAGATGGGTTGTACGTCTTTGCGAATCGACAGTTAAACGGCCATCTTCTCCGCAGCACAAACTCGACATCTCCATACGTCGAGTGCCCAGGCAACAACGTACCGTGCAGTTTGACCGATCCGCTCAATGGAGTCTCCGACAACATCACCCTCCTGGAATCCAGAGCAAAGTCCTGGTACGACGGCCTGATCTTCAGTCTCCAACATCGGCAGTCGAAGCTGGGCCACATTAGCTATCAGTACAACGTCAGTTACACGCTGTCGAAGACGCTCGACTATTCCGACGACGATCAACTCACCAACAACAACGCTAACGAGCAGGTGAATCTGGTTGAAGGAATCGACCAGCCTCAACTTGAGAAGGGGTACGCCGTCACGGACGAGCTAAACCGGATTACGCTGTACGGAGAGGTACAGTTTCCGTGGAATATCTCTTTTGCGCCGATCTATACCTTCGGATCGGGAGTGCCTGCGGATACGTTCCTGCCAGGTACCGCCATCAACGGAGCCAGCGGCTCCCGCCTGCCCCTTATCTCGCGAAACTCCCTTGGCCGTGAGATCAAGAACAGCAATCAATTGAACGCAATGATTGATAAATGGAATGCTCTACCAGCGTGCCCGGCGGCGTTTCCGTGCCTCGCCGGGGGCATCCTTCAGCACGTCCCGGCTAATATCAACTTCTTCAGTCCGTTCAGCTCTCTCGACTTTCGACTACAGAAGCAGTTTCTCTTTAGGGAGGGAATCGCGTTTAGTCTGATCGGGGAGGCATTCAATATCTTCAATGAGACAAACATTCGCGGGACCAGCAACAACAACTATCCCGGACGCAACATCTCAATCGGCCCATACCAGCCAGCGCAGAACGGCCAACCCGCACAGACAGTGCAGTCAAACTTCTACTCCGCCGTCACAACAGCAGGTGGATTCTTTGGTTCCGGCGGGCCCCGTGCGTTCCAGCTTGCGGCGCGTCTAACCTTTTAATTCTTGAATACACCGACGACACAGCTCTCAGCAGGCGGACTCAACCAATGACAGGATCAACGACTACAACCGTTACCACGATACCCATCGTAGAGGAAGATGCAGCAACGGGCGCTGTTGCTGAAGCATACGCCGATTACCGCGCACGTTTTGGGCGGGAGCAGGTCCCAGGCATCCTGAAATGCTTCGCGACGCACCCACCGCTGCTGGAGCAGATGCTCGCACTGGCGTCCAATTTCCTCTTCACCGAGAGTCACTTGAGCCGCAAGGTCAAGGAGACGATCGCAACTTACATTTCGGTGCTCAATGCGTGCCCGTATTGTCTGGACAGCCATGCCTTCCAACTGCGGACGCATGGGGGCAGCGATGAGTTATTGTCGGCATTGCTCAATGCAAACCTGGGGGATCCGGCGGTCAGCCTCAAGGAACGTCGTTTGCTCGATTTTGTCGGCAAAGTCACGGACGAGTCGTACAAAATATCCCCAAACGATATCAGCCTGCTGAAAAGTGTCGGATGGAACCAACAGGAGATCGCTGAAACCATCCACATCACGGCGCTATTTGCCTGTTTCAATCGTGTTGCGAACGCCTTCGGACTGCCGTCACAGCAGCTCTTCAAGCTCGATCTCAATTTAACCCGCGCCAAGGAGAACGCATGAGTACATTGAAGGCCGCACAGGAGCCAATGTTTCTTCGCGGAGTCGAAGAGAATCCCAAGCCCAGTACTTACCGCGACCTGATCGAAAATGCGAAGGCCTCCGGAGCCGATTACTGGCAGATCTGGCATCTCCTCGCCTTCGATCCCGAAGCTGCTCATCATCTCGCTGCCCTTTCGCACACTCTCATGCACAAGGAGTGTCCCATCAGCGCAGGCTTTCGAGAACTCATCGCAGCCTACACATCCTCGCTCAATCAGTGTGAGTTCTGCATGAAGGCTCATGCTGCCGTGGCAGCGAAGTTGCTGGGCGATGAGGCACTCGTGTGGGGCGTGATCCGGGATCTTGAAGCTTCTGACCTCGAGGGCAAGGACAAGGCGCTTCTGCGATTCGTTCGCAAGGTGACGTTGGCCCCTGCTTCGATTACCGCAGCAGACACGCAACAACTCAATGTCGCCGGTTGGGATGACGCGTCAATCTTCTATGCCATCTCTGCATGTGCCCTGTTCAACTTCTACAACCGCTGGATCTCTGCAAGTGGTGTGAATCCCGTCAGCGATGAAGCCTTCAAGAATCTGGCTTCCCGTATGGCTACGTCCGGGTACGCCCGGTAATGGTCTGATCTACTCTCCTGCGAAGAGAATCAGTAGCTGCTGCGGATCTCCCATCTGAATCTCTGAAGAGGGACAGTTCAAAAGGCGCGCGTTAGCCGAGTCAGTTGATGATAAATTTCCGAGTCACTTAGTAAGTGCTAAAGTCCCTGTTCACCAATTTGATGATTGAGATAAATATCGAGCGCTGCGCTCACCCTGAAAGCTGTTCACCAGAGAAAGTCGACAACTGGGAGGTCGTTTGCGAGGTCGGTGGAAGGCCTGGCTGCGATGGTTTCTTTTCGCAAGGCTACCGTAGTGATTTGAGTAGGTGGCGTGGCGAGATCAGCAAGAAAGGCGTCCTTCAGGGGGAGTCCGGCGGGTTCGTCGGTAGCGATTTTGTTGTCAATCAGTACCGGGTCGCGTTCGCGTGAGAAGTAACCCTGTGGACGGGCTATAAGGAGTTGACTGCCATGCGTGGGAACAGAAGGAGCGCCCTGATCGGTGACCTTTGGCTCCGCTGGGACAGGCAGAAAACGCAGATTGAGCAGGGTTGTTGAGCGTGGGATCGGAGCTTTGTAGAAGCGGACATGACGGCCCTGAAATTCGAGGTCGAAGTCGTATTCCTGTGTAGATGAGGCCAGGAATGGACCCCATTTCCCGTCGCTCTTTGTGACAATTTCGTAAGCGGGCATGGTGGATTCGGTGGAAGTCACCGGGTAGATGCGAAGATGGACACCCGCAAGCGGAAGGTTGGTAAATGCGCCATTCTCAAATCCGGTGATAAGACCGGAGAGAGTTGGAGAAGATACCGGTGTGACCTGCGTGGTCGTGGGTGTCATGCCGGTGATGAACTTGTACATCTCTGCGAATGCTGTTGGATAGAAGGCTAGTTCGCGGTGGTCGAGGCCGGGGATGACGATGTTGGTGGCGCCGGCGAGTGCCGGGCCTGCATACGTGACGCCGGTCGTTGTTTGGGGAGTGCCGAATGCGACGCCGTTCGGCTGAGCGTACTTGTCCAGTTTGTCACTGCGAAGTGTCATTATCTTGACGCCCGGGGGCACCTCGGAGCGATCGCCATAGGCATGATTGAGTGACTGCAAGTAGTGACCTTTCCCATTGAACTCGCCGTTGAGATTGGCATCGAGTGCAACAACTCCATGATTGGGCGTTCCGCATGTGATCGCGAAGGCGACGTTGTTGCTGCCTCCGTGGAGGAGGTAGTTGCGAATAGTCATTCCGCCGCGACTGCTCCCGATGAGGGCCACCTTCGGGCTGTGGGTTTCTATGAGGACGCGGGTGACGAAGGCGCTAAGCTCAGCGGTAGCATCGGTCGTGGAAGAGCGGTTTACCTCTTCGACCGTGTCATTCGTGCGGGCGCTGGGATGTGAAAAGCGCACGGAGAAGAGCTTGTCGGCGGGGTAGTCGTTGGACTCGAAGAGCCAGATGATACCGATCCACTTGGAAGCGTCATCGCCGTTGCCGTGTACGAACACAATAGGCAGAGACGTGTTGGGCTGGGTTTGGGCGGAACAGGGTATCACCGCTGTACAGGTTAGGAGAATAGCGATGAGTGGGCACGCAATGCGGGTCACGCGAGATGTCATTTGAACTATACCTGCCATGCAGACTTTAGTTGACGCAGTGGATGGGCGCAAGGGAACACGAATCGCTCCCATACATAACGAGCGCTTGAATGAACTAAGTTGCTTTCAAAACTCCTCCCATCAGAGGATCACTGAAGCTGGGCCTGCCGGTTTCCACTCGTCTGGCATAGTGGGCTTGCTCGCTTGAACCATCTGCTTTCACCGTGAAGTCGTACCAGATGTGACTCCGATTCAGATCCACAACAACAGATGTTTCGTGCCGATCACGATGTGCTCTGCGTCAATGAACGTCGAACCGGGCGCCGGCTCAATCCGTATGCCCGTTGGACTGATTCGGGGAATAGGCAGGCCATACCTATGGCACTGAAGACGATTGTTGCAAGCTTGAGAAAATCGCGTCGCGTCTACCTATTTAATAGGTTACAACCGGCCAGCGCGAAGCAAACACTTGCCAGTGTGATGCAAAGCTGGCGACGACTATCGCGTCTATCAGCAATTCTTGTCCCCGTGATACATTACTTCTTCGGCCGGTCTGCTATCGAGAGCTGCCGACCCAGCATCTGAAATCAGGACACACGGCACGCCGGCTTTCAGCCGCGTAAAAAAGTACGAGTACCCAGAATCGACCCTGCAGCAAAGAGCATCACACAACTGAAAAGCAAACCGATGCCATCTCTTCCGCGTATTTTGTTCAGTGACGAAGCAGGCAATACCCGAGCCAAAGCGATCGGTATATACGGCATATTGCTCGTCTTCAATCTCGCCGTGTGGCTCTGGGCAATCATCGCTTTTCACCCCTATCCGCTGCTGCTGGGCACTGCGCTCCTCGCCTACAGCCTTGGCCTTCGCCACGCAGTCGACGCCGACCACATCGCCGCGATCGACAACGTCACCCGCAAACTGATGCAGGAAGGCAAGCGCCCCGTTACCGTCGGTCTCATGTTCTCGCTCGGGCATTCCACGATCGTCGTGCTCGGGTCCGCAGCCATTGCTGCCACAGCACTCGCCCTCCACCACCGCATCGACGCAGTCAGAAATATCGGGGGAGTGATCGGCACGCTGGTCTCGACCCTCTTTCTCTTCGCAATTGCAATTGTCAATCTTGTCGTCCTCCGTTCGGTCTACAACGCTTTTGTGCGCGTCAGGCGAGGAGAGCCCTATGTCGAAGAAGACTTTGATCTGCTCCTCGGCAATCGAGGGTTGCTCGCCCGTCTCTTCCGGCCCATGTTCAGAATGATCACGCACAGCTGGCATATGTATCCGTTGGGCATCTTGTTCGGCCTTGGATTCGACACCGCCACCGAGATCGGCGTGCTGGGCATCTCAGCAGCCGAGGCGTCGAAGGGCCTGTCACTATGGTCGATTCTCGTATTTCCGGCTCTCTTCGCGGCAGGAATGTCGCTCATCGACACGACCGATTCCATACTGATGCTCGGCGCCTATGGCTGGGCCTTTGTGAAACCCATTCGCAAGCTCTACTACAACGTCACCATCACCCTGGTGTCGGTTGTGGTTGCCTTTGCAGTTGGCGGCATAGAAGCACTCGGGCTGATGGCGGAGCAGTTCCACCTGACAGGAGCGTTCTGGCACTTTGTCGGCCGGCTGAACGACAACTTTGGCACACTCGGGTACTTCATCATCGGCCTCTTTGCCATCAGCTGGATCATATCCATCGCGGTCTACAAGTGGCGTGGGATTGATCGGTTCGAAGTGACCACCCAGGACGCGGCGCCTCAGCCGGAGGTTGCCGGGTCGAGGGCGACCCAACTGCGCTCATCCATCTGAGGCAGTCGGCTCCGCCGCGGGCCATGCCATTCATCACCACCATCCGCTCGCTCGTCACAAATGGTGCGTAGAAAAGTCCCGGAAACGGTATACGTGGTTTCGACAACGATGACGGGACTAGACTGCTTCGAAATGGTCTGGGTATCAACCGCTCAAGCCATCTTGAACAGGCATCCCTGGATTTTCGGCAAGTTTTTCGACGATGCAAATCGAATGGAGGCTTCACTCATGTTTAAACCAGTTCTACGAGGACTTTTCTGTCTACTAATGGCGGCCACCCCGGGAATTAGCGCGGCCCAATCGTTTGTTCTCGATCTGCCTTTGCCGAGCCAGCAGGCGGAGATTTCACAGAGGATCGGGATTACCGATATCACGATTAAGTATCATCGGCCGCTCGCGGCGGATCGCAAGATCTGGGACGACCTGGTTCCATATGGAAAGGTTTGGCGCGCGGGCGCGAACGAAAATACCACCATCGCGTTCAGCGATCCGGTAACGATCGAAGGCAAGCCACTCGACAGGGGAACCTACGGATTGCATGTGATCCCGGACGCCAATGAATGGACAATCATTTTTTCGAAGAACTCAACATCCTGGGGATCTTTCAGCTACGACCAACCGGAAGATGCGCTCCGCGTAACAGTGAAGCCCAGGGCTGTGGATATGCATAACGCGCTCACTTATGATTTCGACCAGTTGCAGCCGGATTCGGCCGTGGTTGTTCTGGAGTGGGAGAAGATCGCAGTTCCGTTCAAAGTCTCGGTCAATGTGCATGAGCTTGTTGAGGCAAGCCTGAAAAAACAGCTTCGGGGGCTTTCGCAGTACACGTGGATGAGTTGGGACGATGCAGCGAATTATCTGCTTGGGGAAAAGGTGGATTTGGATGATGCGTTGACCTATACGAACAAATCCATCGAAATCGAAGATCGCTTCGATAACGAGATGACCAAGTCGAAGGTTCTGGTCGCACTCAATCGCAAGGACGATGCCGCCGCCGCACAGAAGAAGGCGCTGGCCGTCGCCAGCCCGCTGCAGATTCATATGTTCGCTCGCCAATTGCAGGCTGAAAACCACAATGAAGAAGCGTTCGCGATCTTCCGCGAGAATGCGACGAAACATCCCGACGAGTGGTTCGTGCATTCAGGACTTGCCCGCGTCTACTGTTCGCAGGGCAAGTTCGACGACGCGGTGAAAGAGATGAAACTGGCGCTCGCCGGAGCCCCGGACAGCCAGAAGACCTATGTGAGCGGGCTGGTGACGAAATTGGAGGCCAAGCAAGACATAAACAAGTAAGCAATTGCTGCCTCTCTAGCCTCCAGCTAAGGCGCGCTGGAAAGCTTTGACCTGAGGCGCAAGTACCCTGGTCAGATACTCCGCCGCTTTGCTCATGGCGATCTTGTCTTCTGGAACCTCGGTGAGAGTTGCACTGAGTTGCAACGTCGCAATCGCGCTGACTGCCGCCATTCCCGGGAGCCTGTCGTCTCCCCAGAAATGGACCTCCCAGTCTCCGGCGCCGCTTCTCTTACCAACCGCGTGATGATTATCGGTAACGTCCTGAACGGCAGCAAATTCAATGGACATCAACAGACTCCCTCTTAGGGACCTCGAAGTCCCATCCTCCTGATAGTGAAACAGAACGTCAAACCGTTTCATTGGCGGGGGCAACGCAGGAAAGTGTTCGAGGGAGGCACAGGAAAAATTATGAGGTAATTTGGATACCGCTTCGGCGAGGCCGGGCCCACCTGGTTACGGGCGACCTACGCAGCATTGCGCAAAAGGTCCATCGCCCGGGAACGCAGCAGCACCTTCTTTTCGCGGAGGGACAAGGCGTGCTCGTTCGGCCCATCCAGAGCTACGATTCCCAGCCGCTCCGATGTTTGATCGTTCCAGATCAGCCATCGCTCAAAGTCGGTGCAGTCGGGCCGATGATCCGCTCGATACGGCTGAAAGGTTTCCACGACCGACTGAACAGCACTGGTCAACTCGTCGGTGCTGGCTCTGATCTCTTCCTGGTGGCTCATGGGGGAGGCCTCCTGAACTTGAGACTTGATCTAGAGGATAAACCATCTCAACGAAATTTGCTCAAGCCGCGTACCAGCCGCGGCACTGTTTTACGCCTAAGCCGCCTGCCTAGAACGGTGTCCGCCCTTCCCAAAAAAATCAATTCCAACTCCCGCTTGCCTCTGTGACGGGCGCACCGTAGAATCCGAGGGCTCGATATTTCTCTGGTGCCGGGACGTTGAAAAACCATGGGCCAGTTTGGGGAGACGTCTATGAGGCAGTCCTTCAGTGTGGGTATCGGAGGCGCCGCGGGTCAGGGTGTGGCCACCCCCGGCGATATTTTTGCGAAGATCTTCAGCCGTCGCGGGCTGCATCTGAACGTTTACAACGCCTATCAGTCCATCATCCGCGGTGGCCATACTTTCCTGACAATTCGCACTGGCCCGGACAAGATCGGCACGACTGACGGCCGGCTCGATCTGCTGATTCCGCTCAATCAGGACACGATGGACCGCCACATGCGCCTGCTTTCGGCCGGCGGCGCCTGCCTGTACAACGCGGATCTGATCAAGCCGGGTACTCCCGCCGAAGGGGTGCAGCTCTGCCCTATGCCTGTCTCGAAGCTCGCCGACATCAGTCGCAATAAGATCGCGCAAAACACCCTTGCCATTGGTGCTGGCCTTAGCATGATGGGGGTCGGGTTTCCCGCTTTGGAGAGTGTGCTCGAAGAGCAGTTCCGCAAGAAGGAAAAGGCGGTGATTGACGAAAACGTCAGCATCGCCCGCGCCGGCTACGACTACGCCACTCAAAATTTCAAGCCCTTCGCTTGGCCACTGCCCATGACCGAGACTCGTTATGCCGTGCTGGGCGGCAACGCTGCCATGGCGATGGGAGGCGTGGCAGCAGGCGTCAAGTTCTACTGCGCCTATCCCATGAGCCCCTCCACGGGAGTTCTCCACTGGATGGCGGAGCACGCGCGCAAAGCAAATATCATGGTGCGCCAGGTCGAGGACGAGATCGGCGTCATCAATATGGCGATTGGCGCCGCACACGCCGGGGTTCGTGCCATGTGCGCCACCTCCGGTGGAGGTTTCGCGCTCATGAGCGAGGGCCTTGGCCTCTCGGCTCAGGCGGAGATTCCCGTCGTGGTTATCGATTGCCAACGCGCAGGTCCATCCACCGGCGTTCCCACCAAAACCGAGCAGGGCGATCTCTGGCAGATGCTGGGCGCGGCATTCGGCGACTACCCCCGAGTCATCGCGGCACCCCTCGACATCGCCGACTGCTTCAAGCTGATGCCTGAGATTTTCAACATAGCTGATCGGTTCCAGTGTCCGGGAATCGTGCTCTGCGACCTCCTTCTCGCCGAAGGAAGGCTCAGCGTCGACCCCAAAGAACTCGACTTCCATCCTGCCATCGATCGCGGCGAGCTGATCACATCGAACGGTACGGCTGATCACGAACCCTATCAACGATACAAGATCACCGAGAGCGGCGTATCCCCGCGCGTCATTCCTGGCGTACCCGGCTACACCCACACCGTCTCGAGCGACGAGCACGATGAAGATGGCGTGCTGATCAGCGACGAATACACAGACGCGGGCAAGCGTCGCGCCATGATGGAAAAGCGGATGCGCAAAGAGGATGGTATTGCGGCCTCAGTTCCTCCACCCAAGCTACTCGGTCCGGCCAACGCAGACGTCACCCTCATCGGTTGGGGATCGACATACGGGGTGATCGACGAGGCCTGCGAACTGTTGCGTGAGGCGGGCATCTCCGCCAATCATCTCCCCATACGCTGGCTGGTTCCTCTTCATGGGGACGCAATCCTCGACCTGCTGAAGGGCGCGAAGCACACCATCATCGTCGAGAACAATTTCAGTGGCCAGTTCGCTCGTTATTTGCGCAGTGAAACGAGTTTTGTTCCCAATGGGAACATTCGCAAGTATGACGGAGAGCCGTTCTTCCCGAGCCACATAGTAGAAGCAGTCAAGGAGCAGCTTGCAGGTAAGACCAAGCTCTCCGTACCGGCCCACGAGGTTATGGTTTAGTCACAACGCTGTAGAAAAGTATCGCGGTAGGAGCTAAGGCACAGAAATCAATTCTTCCCGTTTCAAGGAGAACTAAAGATGGCGACAGAAGTTGTGACTCCGAATGCAATCGTGATGGCTGATTTCAAGGGAAAGGTCGATCCCGACTGGTGTCCCGGCTGCGGCGACTTCGGCGTGCTCGCTGCTGTCCAAAAGGCGCTGGTCGAGTTGCAGATTCCAAAGCACGAGGTGGCCACAATCAGCGGCATCGGATGCTCGTCGAACTTTCCCGGATTCATCGACACCTATGGCATGCACACACTGCACGGCCGGTCTATACCCGTAGCCACGGGATTCAAGATGGCGAATCACGCCATGACCGTGCTGGTAACAGGTGGCGACGGAGACGGCTTCGGCATTGGCTGCGGCCACTTCGTGCATGCCATGCGCCGCAATGTTGACCTGCTCTACCTCGTGATGGATAACCAGATTTATGGGCTCACAACCGGCCAGACCTCACCCACCAGCCGCCTTGGTATGAAGACCAAGAGCATGCCCTTCGGAAGCATCGAATCGCCGCTAAATCCAATCTCTCTCGCGCTGGCCGCGGGTGCCACCTTCGTCGCGCGCGGATTCAGCGCGGATCAAAAGCACCTTACCGAGCTCATCAAGCTGGGCATCGAGCACAAAGGCTTCTCGTTTATCGACGTCTTCAGCCCCTGCGTCACTTACAACCACGACAACACCTTCCAGTGGTTCCGACCGCGGGTAAAAAAACTCGAGGACAACCCCGAGTACGATTCGACCAATTGGGGAGCGGCCATGGAAAAATCTCTGATGTGGGGCGACGAGATCCCGATCGGCAAATTTTTCGAACGCAGCGATCTCCCGACACTGCATGGCGCAGAGCCTGTCTTGAAAAACGGCCCTCTCGTCAAACAGGACAACCGAATACCCGCCGACATCGCCAAGTCTTTCATCGATGAATTGATGTAGAGATTACTTCGAACGGTAAGGTGGAATCAGTTGCTACAGCCAGTGCAGCAATAGAGTAGGTGCGCAGCCGAACAGCACTACCCCGAGGGCGATCAGGCACAAGACAACCTGACGCACTAGTGAGACGCGAACCGGGACTGTGCCAGCCGGCGGATCGGTTACGTAAATATACTTCAGGACTTTCAAATAGTAGTAGAGCGACACCGCGCTCATCGCAATGGCCAGAATCACCAGCCAGAGAAGCCCAAGTGTTCCTGGTGTGGAAGTCAGCACCGAAGAGAACAGATAAAACTTACCGAAGAATCCGGCCAACGGCGGAATGCCCGCCAACGATAACAAGAAGATCAACATGCAAAAAGACGCCACTGGCGCTCGTCGACTGAGCCCGGCAAAGTCGGAAACAGTATCGCCGCCGGTTTGCTCCTCGACGAGGGCAACAACGCCGAACGCCCCAAGGACCGTCAGCGCATAGGTGATGGCATAGTAAAGCAGGGCGCTACGGCTCTGATCGCTATGCGACAAGATACCCAGCAGCATGTAGCCGGTGTGCGCAATCGCGGAGTACGCGAGCAACCGCCGCACACTGGTCTGCAGAATCGCCACGAGATTTCCCAGCACCATGGAGACCGCGGCGACGATGGCAACGACTGGGACCCATCCTGCGGCATAACCGTGCCAGACGCCGCTTCCTTCCGCGCCGGCAAAGCCAATCACCATGACCTGGTAAAAAATGAAGAAGCCCGCAACTTTGGAACCAGACGCGATCAACGCCGCACTAGGAGGCAGGTGCGCCCTGATACACATCCGGAGCCCAGAAATGAAATGGCGCTGCTGCCACCTTGAATCCAAGTCCAATCACCGTCATCACCATGGCGACGATCAACAGCGGATCCAGGAACGAGCCATGAATGCTACCGGCTATGCTCACGAGATTTGTCGAATTGGACAATCCGTACAGGAGGCTGGCGCCAAACAGTAGAAACGCTGCCGAAATTCCACCGAAGACGAAATACTTGAGAGCAGCTTCCGCAGACCGGCTGCTGCTTTTGTTGAACGCGGTGAGAATGTAGAGCGACAGACTAAGCAGCTCAAGCAAGAGAAAGATCAGCAGGAGGTTCTGGGTGCTGACGAGGAACATCATGCTGACCGTAGCTAGCAGAATGAGAGCGAGATATTCGCTGACGTATTCAGTGAAGGTCGATCCAATGAAGGTCAAGATCGTCAGCATAGTCAGAATCAACAGCGCAATCTGCACTCGTTGCGCCAGAGGATTCAGCACAAGCATTCCGTCAAGGACATTCGCAGATTGCGGCGCGTACAGTATCCAGGCAACGGCCGCCACGCACCCGATCAGCGAAAGTATCGCGCCGACGGACCCTCGGAGACGCTTCTCTGACGCGCGCAGGAAAACGAGATCTACCGACAGCACGCTGAGCGCTGCGATAACAACGATCACCTCAGGCAAGACCAACCGCAACAGATCCAGATAGCTGAAGGTGGTCATTGCACGCGTCCTTTCCACAGGCCGTCAAACAATGGCGAGTGCAGAGCTGGAACGATGACGCGCAAAAGCAATTGCGGATAGAGTCCGATGACGGCGCTTGCGCCCACAAGGATCAGGGCGCCGACGCGTTCAGGAAGAGTGATCGTCGGGAGTGGGGAAGCGGTGGCAGAGGCTCCATGATCGGGTGCGCCGAAGAATGCCTTCTGCATCGCGCGCCAGGTATAAGCGATGCCGATCACGATACCTAGCCCGGCGACAATCGCAAACATTGGGAATGCTCGCCAAGACCCGATGAGTACCTGTAGCTCCGCCACAAAACCGCTGAACCCGGGCAGTCCGATGGAAGCCATGCCTCCAAGAACGAACGTCGCTGCCGCAAACGGAATGACCTTACTCAGATGCATCGTCTCCAACTCCGACAGGTCGCGAGTATGCGTGCGGTCATAGACCATGCGTCCAACTACCGCAAACAGTAACCCTGCGAGAATGCCGTGCGAGAACATTTGCAGGACCGCGCCGTCTAGTCCTATTTGGTGCAAGGTCATCAGCCCAAGCAGAACGAAGCCCATGTGACTAACGCTCGAATAGCCGATGACGAATTTAAAGTCCTTCTGTACCAGCGCAACCATCGCGCCATACACAATGCCGATCAGTGCAAGCAGAGCGAAGACATCCCGCCATGAGCCAAAGCCGAGCACATGAAAGCCCCATGCATCCAGCCCGCGCGGAAACAATGTCATGGCCACCCTCAAACAACCATAGGCGCCCAGCTTCATCACTACACCAGCAAGCAGCATCGAAGCCGCCGTCGGTGCCGCGACGTGGCCGGTAGGCGCCCAGGTGTGGAAGGGCCAAAGGCCAGCAAGGATTCCAAAGCCGACAAACACGAGCGGGAATGCCCACATCTGAAAATGGACGGGGAACGGAAACTGAGCGAGCTGCGCCAGGTCCATCGTCCTGGCGCCAGCTATCACGTATGCCGCGATCAACCCGATCAGCACCATCGCGCTTCCGACAAACGAGTAAAGCGCGAGCTTCATGGCGGCGTACTCGCGCCGTGTGGAACCCCAGATGGCAATCAGAAAATACTTGGGGATGATAGCGATCTCGTAGAAGATGAAGAGCAACAATAGATCGAAGCTGAGAAATACGCCGTACACACCACCGATCAGCGCTAGATAGAATGAAAAAAATTCCTTAGTGCGATGTTCGATATTCCACGAGAAGAGAACTCCTGAGATTGCCACGATACCCGTGAGCAAAAGCAGGGTCATGCTGATTCCATCGGCCGCAAGGTGATACTCGACGCCGAGCGATGGAACCCATGGGACCCGTGCAACCGTCACTAGTTCGCCCGGTCGCTGCTGTGCGTATCCCCACAAACTGACGGCGAATCCCGCGATCGCTGTCACTAGAGCGACGATGCGCGCCGCGCCCACAGAGCCCTTCGGCAGGAGCAGCAGCACCAGCACGCCGAGAAACGAGATGTAGATGGTCCATGCCAGCATAATTAGGTTGTTGCGGGCCAGCGAGCCAGCCGAATTGCCATTCTCAATCTGCTTCTATTCCTGATCATCTTTGTCTAAAACCTCAGTTGCTGCACCATTTGCATAGCCGTACTATTGATAACGCCAAGCACGAGTTGGGGATAGAGCCCCAACACGAACATCAACGCAATAGCGGGCAGCAAAGCCAGCCGCTCCCCAACTGTGAGATCGGGCATCTGCGACCATCTCTCTTGAAGTGGCCCGGAGAAGACGCGCTGCAGAATTGTCAGGATGAAGATCGCCGTCAGGAGCAGACCCAGGACGGACACCGAGGCAGGCCATGTCGCGAGCGGGAATGTGCCTTTGAAAATAAGGAATTCACCGACAAAGCCGTTAAGGCCGGGCAGACCCATCGACGAAAACAGTGCGATACCCATGAGACCGCAGAACACAGGAACGACCTTGCGCAGACCACCGAAATCGTTGAGACCCCGTAACCCTCCGCTGCGTTTCTCCAACAGAGCCACAAACCAGAACAGCGCCGCCGCGGTGAGACCGTGGTTGAACATCTGCAAAAATACGCCGTCGAGCGCCGCTACCTTTTCGGCAGCAAGCGCAGGAGAATCGCCAGTGAACTTCAGGATAGAAAAGATCCCAAGCATGCAATAGCCGAGGTGATTGATGGAAGAGTAGGCGAAGATACGCTTCAAATCCTTTTGCGCCAGAGCAGCGTAGGCGGAAAGGACAATGGTGGCCACGGCCAGCCACAACAGCGGCGTCCTCACCCAACGCAGCTGCAAGCAAAAGATGGGGAGGAGAATCCGAAGGAAGCCATACACACCCATCTTCGACATGGTGCCGGTGAGCAGCATCGTGGTGCCTGTGGGCGCTTCTGCGTAAGCGGCAGGCAGCCAGGTGTGGAATGGGACGAGCGGCACCTTCACCGCAAAGCCGAGAAATACTCCAAAGCAAAGAACCAGCGCTGTCTTCTCCACGGTGAACATGTGCCAATCCGTGATCGCCGTGAAGGCGGGAAGTAGTTGCCCATTCCTCGCCATTGCGGCAAGATCCATGAAGTCGAATTTACCCGTACATAGAAAGATGGCCAGGAATGCCAGCAGCAATGCGACGCTTCCGACCATAGTGTAGAGAAAGAACTGGGTCGCCGCCGTGGCACGTTGCGATCCGCCCCACAGCCGGATCAAAAAGAATGCGGGGATGAGGCTCAGTTCCCAGAAGAGAAACCAGTGAAAAAAATTGAGCGCTGTGAATGTTCCGAACAGTCCTGCTTCCAGCATCAATATGAGCGAGAAGTAGAGTGGGGCCCTCTCCTGAATTTGCCACGATGCTGCCATCGCCATAGGGACAACTATGGCTGAGAGAAGCAACATCAAGAGGCCCAGGCCATCGATGCCTACGTGGTACTGCACACCAAGTGCTGGAATCCAGGCGTGTACTTCCTCAAACTGAAGGGCCCCGGAGGCGGGGTTGAAGCGGTGCCACAAAACCACGACGATCGCGAGCGCGAGGAAAGAAAATGCGAGTGCCAGTCCGCGCGCGATCTTTTTGCTCTTGGCGCCGAAGACGAGGACCGCTATCGCTCCCAGCAACGGCACAATGGTCAGACAGGAGATATAGGGCAGCATGTTCATCGCACGCCGCTCCAGATCAGAATCACGACCAGTACCGCGAACGCAACGCCAACTATACGGAGATAGTTTTGTGTACGGCCACTTTGCAGTCGGGCCAGAAGCCTACCTCCAACCGATACGGTGTGGCAGCCTCCGTCAAAACCGGGATTCACGACGTATGCATCCACCGATCGGGCAAGCCAGGAAAGACCAAGCACAAGATGAGAGACGGTCCACACTGCACCGTGCCAGATCCATCGATCGAACCAGGCACTGATGTGAGACAACCATACGTTCCAACGGATGAAGGTGACTTGGTAGAACTCATCTACGTAGAATTTGTGCTGCAATAGCCGGAAGATCTTTGGCTGCATCCGTTCCAATGCATCTTGAGCTTCGGCATTAGCGATGGGCTTGCGTCCGTAGAACCACCAGCCCAGCCCAAGGCCCAGGAAGACGATGATCGAGGAGAAGAGCATCACTGGGAGGACGCCATTTTCGAAAAATTCCGCGACATTCAAAACTGCCGTCTGACCGGTCAGAAATGAATCGAACCAGGGCCATGCGGGCGTGCCAATCAAGCCTAAAAGGATTGCGAATGCAGCCAGGATCACCAGCGGCGTTGTCATGACGGCGGGGCTCTCGTGCGGTAAAGCCGGAGTGTCGTGCTTCTGATGCACGACATCCACGGTAGGAGCGGCGTCTCGGTTCTCTGCTAAACGGGATTCGCCAAAGAACACGTAGTACACCTGACGTGTCATATAGAAGGCCGTCAAAAGAGCGCCAAAAGCCCCAAGATAGAACGGAACGCGTGAGATGCTCCAGCCCTGTGCTGCGTGCAGGATGGCGTCTTTGCTCCAGAAACCCGAGAACAACGGGAACCCGCACAGCGCCAACATACCCGCCGCATAGGTGTGGAAGGTAATCGGCATGAATTTCTTCAATCCGCCCATGCGACGGATGTCCTGCTCTTCATGGCACCCGTGAATGACCGATCCCGCGCCCAGAAAGAGCAGCGCTTTGAAGAAGGCATGCGTGATGAGATGAAACATTCCGACGGCCACTCCGCCCACGCCCAGGCCGATCATCATGTAACCCAATTGAGAGACGGTGGAGTAGGCGAGGATGCGTTTGATGTCATCTTGCGCGACGGCGATCAGGGCAGCGAAGACGGCCGTGATCGCGCCAATCCACGTGACAACCTGCAGTGCAGTGGTTGAGGAAGCTGCTAAATGGACGCTGTCATGAGCCGCCATCAGCGGATAGACACGAGCGACGAGAAACACGCCCGCCGCGACCATGGTTGCTGCATGGATCAGCGCGCTAACCGGCGTCGGACCTTCCATAGCGTCCGGCAGCCAGACATGCAGGGGCACCTGGCCGGACTTGCCAACCGCACCGGCGAAGATCAACAGCGCGATGCCAGTAGAAGCGGCCATGCCGATCGACGTGGTCTGCGCGACCAGCTGCGCGAGCGCAGAGTGTTCCAGGCACCCTGCACCATGGTCGTAGAAGAGCAGCGTACCGGCTTGCGAATACAGCCACACCATTCCAAGAAGAAGCGCGAGGTCGCCGATGCGTGTGGTGATGAAGGCCTTCTTGGCAGCGGCAGCTGCGGCCGGTTTCTGATACCAGAATCCGATAAGCAGATAGGAGGTCAGGCCGACCAGCTCCCAGCACATGAAGAGCAGCAGCAGACTATTTGCAATCACCACGCCCAGCATCGCAGCCGCGAAGAGCGACAAAAAGCAGAAGAAGCGTGTGAAGTTTTCATCATGGGACATGTATCCGGTGCTGTAGATAAAGATCAGCAGGCCGACAAAAGAGACCATGACCAGCATCACAGCGGTGAGTGGGTCGAGCATCCAGCCAAGTTTCAGCCACTCACTCCCATATTGAAGCCATGAAAAGTTGAAGACCTCTATCGGCGATTCGCCCTGGCTGCTGGATGAGAGAGTGTGCGCAAACGCGGAGAGGGAAAGCAGAAACGACAGCCCCATGGAGCCAATCGCGAGTGATGCCGCGAACCTGCGACTTCGTTGTTTGGCAAGAGCGCTCAGGCCCGCCGCAAGGGCCGGAAGTGCGGGAATCAGCCAAAGATTTCGGACAATCCAGATCATGTCGTCTCGGCAAAGGGTCGCAGGGTAGATTGGGATCAGAATTACGCTCTTTGCAGAACGTGAGTCTACCGTCAAGGAGCGATGCAGTCGTGGTTGTTCTTCGTGGGGGCTTACCCTCTCATGGAATTCACCTCGTCGATATTTGTGGTTTTGATATGGCGGTAAAGAGAGATGATCAGAGCCAGACCAACCGCTGCTTCTGCCGCTGCAACGCCGATCGAAAAAATTACAAACATCATGCCGGTCAATGCTTCTGGATGAGGGCCATAACGCCAGAATGCAATGAAATTAAGGTTCGCGGCGTTGAGCATCAGCTCGATCCCGATGAGTATAAGGATGGCGTTACGGCGCATCAGCGCGCCGGCAAGGCCGATAGCAAAAAGGAGCGCAGAGATGAGCAGGCAACTCGAGAGCGAAGTCATCGTGTCTCCCGCTTTTCGCGCATAGCGAGGGTAACGGCGCCGATCAGCGCAGCAGTCAGCAGCAGGCCAATAATCTCCAACGGAAGAGCAAATTGCAGCATCAGGGCGTTGCCGATCTGTTGCATGGAGGCTTCGGGTTGCGGCGGCATGGCGCGTTGAGAGGTCGCGCTGTGACGAACGGCCCACGCTAGAATCCCAAAAATCGCGAGTACGACTGTACCGCTTCCTATCCAGGAACTGCCGATCGTTGATCGAGGAGTTGCTCCTGTATCACGTGTAAGTAAGATGGCGAAGACGATGAGGATTGCCACCGCTCCGACGTAAACCAGGATTTGTGCAAACCCAACGAATTGCGCGCCGAGTTGCAAATACACCGCAGCTAGACCAGCAAAGGCCAGGGTCAGCGCTAAAACGGAATGTACGAGGTTGCGGAGGCTCATGGCCGCCACCGCCCCTGCCACCGTCAGTATCGCGAAAATCGTGAACAGCAAGCTGATCCTTTCGTATTAGTCATTCCTGGCTATTCAGCATATTGATACACCCGCTTTTCAAGCTTCCATCCTTGCGCCAATCCGCGGCCCAGAAGAATGTATGGCACAACCACCAGAAGACTGCAGACAAACCATCGCAGAACGCCTTGCGGTAAAAAGTGCCAAACCCCCGCAGTGACGAGGTTGAGCAGCGCCATCGGCAGCATGAACTTCCAGGCAAAATTCATCAGTTGATCCATACGCAGCCGCGGCAGAGTGCCGCGAACCCAGATAAAGACCACAATCATCGCAAGGAGCTTCGCGAAAAACCAAAGATACGATGGGATCCAGGTCAAGAAGGGAAGCGGCGCAGCCCATCCGCCCAGGAACAGTGTGATTCCCAATCCGCTGATCGCGAACATGCCAAGATATTCGCCGAGGAAAAACAGGGCGAACTTGAACCCGGAGTACTCGGTGTAGTAGCCCGCAATGATCTCCGATTCACCTTCTGGCAGATCGAAGGGCGAGCGGTTGGACTCGGCGGTCGCCGCGATCATGAAAAGAATGAACCCGGCAAATCCCCAGGGAGTGAAGACGAACCAGTGGGGCAAGATTCCGTTATAGCCTGCCTGCCTTTCAACGATCGCCACGGTAGAGAGCGAACCAGCGGTCATGATGACGGTGACCGACGCCAGGATCAGCGGCACTTCATAGCTAATCATCTGCGCGATGGCGCGCATCGCTCCCAACAACGAGTATTTGTTGCGGCTCGACCATCCTGCCATAAAGATCGTCAGCTCCATGACGGAACTAACGGCGAAAAAGAAGAGCACACCCGCGTCCAGATTGGTTAGCACCATATTTCTGCCTATAGGCAGAACGGCATAGAGCGAGAAGGCGGCCAGCACCAGCACCACGGGAGCCAGAAAATGCACGACCTTATCCGCCGCTTGCGGCACAACGTCTTCCTTGGTCAGCGACTTGATTCCATCCGCAATAGGCTGCAGGAAGCCAAACGGGCCCACGCGATTCGGACCATAACGGTTTTGAATTCGCCCCAGTCCTTTACGTTCGAGGACAGTGGTAATCGCAAACAGCAACGCAAACACGACGAGGATGGCGACGACCGAAAGCAGCGCAGAAAGAATCGACTGGAGACTCGCCGGCGCATAGGCCACGAGTCGGTGTTGCAGGATCACGAAGAACTGATCTGCCGTCTCACCCATGCATTTGCACCGTATTGGAGAATGAAAAAATCATTGCGTCGATGGGGCTCCGGTTAGTGCCGGATTCGCCTTGGTCTCCGTGGTGGCCTTCGCTTTAGCTTCAACCTTGGCCTTCTCCTCCGCGAGCAGCGCATCCGACACCGCTGCATCCGTGGGATGGATCTTGCCGTAGTACGCGTTGGACTTGGACAGCCGTTCCTTGTCCCAGAGAAGTCCGTCGAAGCGGTTATCGGTGCTCAATTCAAATGCGGTATCCATCTTGATGGCTTCAAACGGGCAAACTTCGACGCAAATCTGACAACTCATACAGACGGAAACATCGATATTAAAAACGGCTGGGTAAAATTGCAATTTGCCAACTGCGTCAGGCTTTTTATCTTTGCTTTTTTCAATATAGATGCACTTGGGCGGGCATTCCTTCTCGCAGATCTGGCAGCCTACACAACGCATCCCGGCCTGCCAATCATCGCCGTCATAGATAAGAAAAGGAAAGTCACGCGTCGCCTCGATTTGGGGCAAGCGTTCCTCCGGGTATTGCACGGTTGTCAGGCGGTCTTTGCTGAAGTAGCTGCCAAAGAAATTCCTCGCCGTCTCCACCAGACCCTTTGCAATTCCTTCACCCAACATGAGTCACACCCTTGAGGTAAACGATTCGAAATGCACTCTTTCGATACCTTGAATCCTGGCAATCTGCGTCATCGGAAGTCTACCGATCCACTTCGCCCAGCACAATATCAATAGTGCCAAAGATGACAATCACATCCGATACGTTGTAGCCAAGACACATGTCTTCCAGCACGGTAAGGTTGATCAGGCTCGGCGGACGCACCCGATAGCGATACGGATTGGGCGATCCATCACTGATCAGGAAGAAGCCGAGTTCTCCTTTCGGCGATTCAATCCTTCCGTAAGCTTCCCCCGCCTTTGGGCGGAAACCCCGGATCTTCGTCTTGGTATCCATGATCGGGCCCGGAGGAATGTCGCGCAGCGCCTGGCCCAGGATCTTCACCGACTCACGCATCTCGAGCATGCGGACCATATAGCGGTCGTAGACGTCACCGTGCTCGCCAATCGGAACCCTAAAGTCGAACCTATCGTAGATGCCGTACTTATCCACCTTGCGGATGTCGTAATTTACGCCGGAAGCACGCAGTATCGGTCCGGTGACCCCGCCTTGAATTGCGAGTTCCCTGGACAGCACGCCAACGCCTTGTGTGCGGGCCAGAAGGATCTCGTTGCCGGCAAGCAAGCTGTCAAATTCATCGAGGAAACGCGGAAACTCCGCAACTACTTTTCTGGTCTGATCCAGCCACCCGGCGGGAAGGTCTACGCGGCAGCCGCCGAAACGCATGTAATTGCACATCATGCGCGAACCGGTCAACGATTCGAACAAGTCGAGAATTTTTTCGCGCTCGCGGAAGGAGTACATCAGGGGCGAGCCACTCGCGCCCATCTCCTGCGTCAAAAAGCCAATCGTAGAGGCGTGATTCTGCAGCCGCGTCAACTCCGCGGTGATAACGCGAATATACTCGGCGCGTTCGGGTACCTGGATACCAGCCAGCTTCTCGACAGCGAGCGCATACGCCCAGTTGTTCGTAAGCGAGCCAATGTAATCCAGCCGATCGGTATAGGGCATCGAGCCGAGATAAGACGCCGACTCAGCGATCTTTTCGTGGTTGCGGTGCAGGTAGCCGAAGACCGGCTTGAGCCTCACGACCCGCTCGCCATCCAGCACGACATCCATGCGGAACACGCCATGCGTGGACGGGTGGTGCGGCCCCAGAGAAAGTTCGAGCAATGCATCTTCGCCGTTGGCAGCCGAGTCTTTCGTGGTCAATTCCTGAACTGCGGGTGCGGTCATTTCCATTCTTGGGCCCACTCCGAACATCGAATCATCGTTGTCCCTCTATCGCCGGGCCTGCATCGCTTTTTCAAGCACGGCGTCATGCGGTGTCGGCTCATATTCATAATCATTCGGCTCTACATAGTCTTTGCGCATGGGATGGTCTTCGAATCCGTCCCACATAAGGATGCGGCGGAGATCGGGATGGCCTTCGAAGATGATTCCGTAGAGGTCGAATATCTCGCGCTCCTGAAACTCCGCGCTTCGCCAGATAGGGGTGAACGACGGCAAAGTGACCTGGTCGGTCCGGTTTTCCGTGCGCAGCCGCACGACGACCGGCCCGTGCTTCTTCTCCATCGAATACAGGTGATACACCGCTTCCAGGTAACCCGGAGTCTGCGTCTTCCGGACCTCTTCGACCTCTTGGTCCACCCCGTCCACCAACTGCTTCACCTTCACTTTTTCTGAAGTCTCTGTATCCAGCCAGTCCACGCCAGTCACGTTCGAGCAATAGTCGAGACGGAGCTCCGCGTTGTCCCGCAGAAACTTTGCAACCTCCAACGCATGCTCCCGGTCGAGCAAGAGCGAATGCTGACCTGAGGGACTGCTATTGAGAACGATCTGCAGACGGCAGCCCGGGACGGCCACCTCGACATCGGATTTAATCTTTTCCAGATCCATTTTCACCCGGTGTGTTCGGCCCATTCGGAGTGGCCTTGTAGATGATGTTCCAAAGTTTGACGTTCTTCGGCGGCTCCAAATCGTGTGCCCCGTACTCCGGGACAGGGAATTCGCTTGGCGCATCTGCATCCAGATGCCGCGGCCTGTCTGCCCCAGTAAGAGATTGCGCATCGATCTTCTTCTGCAGGGTAATAAAAGCGTCCAACAACGCCTCCGGGCGCGGAGGACAGCCAGGAATATGCACGTCCACGGGAATATAGCGATCGATCCCCTTCAGAACGTTATACCCCTGCTTGAAGGGGCCGCCGGAGATCGCGCAGGCACCCATCGCTATCACATACTTCGGCTCCGGCATCTGGTTATAGAGCCGCACTACCTGCGGGGCCATCTTCTTGGTGACCGTGCCGGCGACAATCATCAAATCTGCTTGCCGGGGCGAAGGCCGAAAAACCTCAGCGCCAAACCGCGCCAGATCATACCGCGCCATTGACGTAGCGATCATCTCGATCGCGCAGCATGCAAGGCCAAAGGTCAGCGGCCATACAGAACTTCTTCGTCCCCAGTTATAAAGCTCCTCGAGAGTGGTGGTGAAGATTCCCTGTCGACTCAACTCGTTTTTCAGTTCAGCATCCATTTATCGTTCCCGCCTGTGACTCTTATGGTTGGACGAATCCCAGAATGTTTTTGCCTCAGCTAAGGAACGGTTCATACCCAGGTCAGGACGCCCTTCCGCCACGTCCAGACGAGTCCCTCGACCAATAACAACAGGAAGATCAACATGGCGATCGATGCTCCGACAGTCAGGCCGGAAAATGCCACAGCGAACGGCAGCAGGAAAATCGCTTCCACGTCGAAGATCAAAAAGACAATTGCGTACAGGTAATATTCCGGCCTGAACCGAATAAAGCCATCGTCTTTGGATTCAAGTCCGCACTCGTAGGTTGAGTTCTTCACCGGCCCTGGCTTGCGGGGAGAATACTTTCTTGCCCATAGCCACGCCATCCCGAGTGGAGCGACCGCAAAACCGAGGGCGGCAATCATAAGTATGCCGATAGGGCGGTAGATTTCGAGGAAAGATGAATTCATAACCATGAAAAGTTGCTGGCAACAGACTACGCCACCTCGCAGTCGTTGACACGTCAAATTCGCCGGTTTTCAAGGTAGATGGGGGTATATGTCTGATACGCGCGCTGTTCGAGGAGACCGCAGCGTATTTCTGTCGATGGTACCAGCCAACCTCCCGGGTATGGTGGTACCATCAAACTCCCAAAGACATTGGAGAACACAATGACCGACTCGGCAACGATTCGTCCCGACGAAGGAATGCGCAAGGGCGCCGTAGAAGATGACGCTCCGCATCCCTACAACGAGCGCCGTCCGCAATACGGCTCACTCAGCGGCCAGCTAGGCCACCGCGATCAGGACGAAATGCTGAAGGATAACGACACCGATTTCCCCGGACCCGATGCTGAAGCCGAGCACACTGGCAATAGGGCGCAGCGGACTACATCAATCGTTGCATAACGTCATCGAGCACTGCGCGGCTTGGCCTTACGCGTTCGTCCGGCAAGGTGCCAAGCGGCTCATCTACAAGATTCAACATCTCCGTAAAGCTCGGCTTTGTGGTGTCGACGTAGAACACACCCGTCAGAACCTCTTCCTTTGCGTGTGCGGCCATCAGCGCTGAAGTTGCAGCGATACGATCGGTTGGATCGTAGTCCTCATGCAGTTTACGGAGCCGGAGATGGCTGCCGTCATGCATCTCCACGTTGATCGTGGTGCCTGGGTCGTACTCGACGTCGATCTCCTGGAAATGGGGCACGAAACCAACCTCGGAGATGGCCTCCTCGTGCTCCTGCATGTATTTGTAGCTTCTGGTCGAGCCCTCATGATCGTTGAACGTAACGCAGGGCGAGATCACGTCAAGTACCACGGTGCCGTTATGCGCGATGGCTGCCTTCAGCATAGCCAGCAACTGCTTCTTGTCGCCGGAGAAGGACCGTCCCACGAACGTCGCGCCCAGTTGAATGGCTAGCGCGCACGTATCAATCGGCGGCAGATCGTTGATCACGCCCGTCTTCAGCGTTGAGCCGATATCGGCGGTCGCGGAGAACTGACCCTTGGTGAGTCCATACACGCCGTTGTCCTCGATGATGTAGATAATCGGGACGTTGCGCCGCATCAGGTGGACGAACTGCCCCATACCGATGGACGCAGTGTCGCCGTCGCCGCTAACGCCCAGTGCTTTCATGGTGCGATTGGCCAGCAGAGCGCCTGTCGCCACTGAAGGCATGCGCCCATGGACGCTGTTGAAGGAGTGCGAACGGCTCATGAAATAAGCCGGGCTCTTGGACGAGCACCCGATGCCGGAGAGCTTCATCAGACGCTCCGGCTGCACGCCCATCTCATAAAAAGCGTCGATAATGCGCTCAGAGATGACGTTATGGCCGCACCCGGCGCAGAGCGTTGTCTTGCCGCCGCGGTAGTCGAGGACCTGAAGACCGATCCGGTTCGTCTTAGCTGCTGGCTTCGGTGCTTCCACAGGAGTGGACGTAACTGGTGTTGTTCCCATTTAGATTCCTTCCTGTGTGATCAGGTCATCGGTGACGGACCGCGCGTCAATCGGCAGCCCGTTAAAGTGTCGGATACTGCGCAGCTTCACAATTTCCTCTGCCTGCAGATCAAGCTTCAGCAGACTAAGCATCTGCGCGTCGCGATTCTGCTCGATCACATAAACCCGCTCATGCGAAGCGACAAACTCATGCACCTCTCGCGAGAACGGATAGGCTCGCAGCCGCAGGTAATCCGTATCGAGCCCAAATTCCTTCTTCAACTGATCACGGCTCTCACGCGTCGCAAAATCAGACGTGCCGAAGGCAATCAAACCGATTTTAGCCTTGCCAGTCTGCACGACCTCGGGCCGCGGGACGAGCGAGCGGGCAGTCTCGAACTTCTTGGACAGCCGCTCCATATTGTTGAAATAGTCGTCCGGCCGCTCGGTATACTGCGCCTTCTCGTTGTGGCCGGAGCCTCGCGTAAAGTAGGCCGCCAGCGGATGGTCAGTCCCCGGCAGGGTGCGATAGCCCACGCCATCGCCATCCACGTCCTTGTAGCGAGCGAATCCGCCAAGCCTGGTCAGGTCTTCAGCGCTCAAAACCTTGCCGCGATTCAACGGTTTGTCCGGATAAGCAAACGGCTCGGACATCCAGTTGTTCATCCCAAGGTCAAGATCGGACATCACAAATACCGGAGTCTGCAACTGCTCGGTCAGGTCGAATGCGTCCTGCGCCATCTCGAAGCATTCCTTGACGCTTCCGGGAATTAGCATGATGTGTTTCGTATCGCCATGCGACAGGAACGCAACCGATAGCAGATCCCCCTGCTGATTGCGCGTCGGCATGCCGGTCGAAGGACCCGTCCGCTGCACATCGAAGATCACCCCAGGCAACTCAGCGTAGTAGCCAAGCCCGGCAAATTCCGCCATCAGCGAAATCCCCGGACCGGAGGTAGCTGTCATCGCGCGGGCACCTGCCCATCCCGCTCCAAACACAGCCCCAATTGCCGCCAGTTCGTCCTCAGCCTGCACGACGGCGAACGTAGCCTTGCCGTCCTCCCCAATGCGGTAACGCTTGGCGTAGTCGATGAAGTTCTCCACCAGCGACGACGACGGCGTGATGGGATACCACATCGCCACCGTGCAGCCGGCAAAGATACACCCCAGCGCCGCTGCTGCGTTTCCATCGATGATGATCTTGCCCGCGGTCTCATTCATCGCTTCGAGCACAAAGGGATCGCTCTTAGTGAACGTCGCCGCGGAGTAGTCGAACCAGCCTGCACTGCCGCCCAATTGAGATCCGCCGCCTTCACCTTCTTGGCGAACTGCTTGCGCAACGCAGCTTCGACGGCCTTCATATCCATCTTCAGAAGCTGCGCCGCGACGCCGACATAGATCATGTTCCTGACCAGCTTGCGCAGCTTCGCCTCAGGGCAAACCGCCGCAGTCAACTTGTCGAACGGCACCGGATAGCACGACACGTCGTCGCGAAACTGCTTTAGATTCGCGGACTCTTCATAGATCGCTGCAGCCCCAGGAGGCAGCGAAAGCATATCCTCCCGCGACGTCTCCGGATTCATCGCGATCAGGACGTCGATCTCCTTCTTGCGAGCGACATAGCCGTCTTTACTGGCGCGGATCGTGTACCACGTCGGCAGGCCGGCAATGTTGGAAGGAAAAAGATTTTTGCCGCTGACCGGAATTCCCATCCGGAATATCGACTTGAGTAGGACTAGATTGGCCGACTGCGATCCCGATCCATTGACGGTCGCGATCTGAATGCTGAAGTCGTTGACGATATTTGCTTGCGGAGACTGCTGCTTCGTGTCTGGCTTAACCAGCGTGCCGCCTGCGGCACCGGCTGCCAGCGCGACGTGTTCTGTCGCCATGAGTTTGTACTCCCCCGGGTGTGAAACTTTGGAGTTTCACTAACAAAATCACGATACCATATTCGCTCCAGAGCTGGCCGAAGGCACTCGCCCCTTTGAACTTACGTGAACCCGGATCGGCACCGCCTTGAGTGCCAGCCGCCAGCGGACAAGGTCATTTTGAATGTTGATTTTGCTCGATTCGTCCCACGTTCAGAACGCCGGAATACCAGTGACGCTCTGCCCGATGATCAGCGTATGGATATCATGGGTGCCTTCATAGGTCTTCACCGACTCAAGATTCATCATGTGCCGCATGATTGGATACTCGTCAGAGATCCCGGCTGCCCCCAAAATGTCCCTGGCCATTCGCGCGCACTCCAGCGCCATCCACACATTATTCTTCTTCGCCATGGAGATATGCTGAAACGCCACCTTGCCCTGATCCTTCAGCCGCCCCACCTGCAGCGACAGCAGTTGCGCCTTTGTAATCTCGGCAATCATCCACGCCAGCTTTTCCTGCACCAACTGATGGCTCGCAATCGGCTGACCGCGGAACTGCGTGCGTTCCTTGGCATATTGCAAAGCAATGTCATAGCACGCCATCGCAGCTCCAATGGCCCCCCAGCTAATGCCATACCGCGCCTGGCTGAGGCACATCAGCGGAGACTTCAACCCGCCTGACCCCGGCAGCACATTCGCCACCGGAATCCTCACATCCTGCATCGAGAGTCCCGAAGTAACCGACGCCCGCAGCGACCACTTACCATGCACGTCATGCGCAGAGAACCCGGACCGATTCGTTTCCACCAGGAAACCGCGAATCTGCAAATTCTCCGCTGAAACCCCAGGCTCCTCCACCTTCGCCCAGATCACTGCGACGTCCGCAATACTGCCCGAAGTGATCCACATCTTCTCGCCATTCAGAACATAGTGGTCGCCATCCTTGCGGGCGCGTGTACGCATCCCGCCTGGGTTCGAGCCGAAGTCCGGCTCGGTCAGCCCAAAGCACCCCAGCTTCTCTCCCGTAGCCATCTTCGGCAGCCAGAAAGACTTCTGTTCCTCTGAGCCGAACGCATAGATCGGATACATCACCAGCGCCGACTGCACGCTGACGAAGCTGCGTATCCCGGAGTCTCCGCGTTCCAACTCCTGCGTCATCAATCCATATTGAACGTTGTTGATCCCGGCGCAGCCGTACCCGTCCAGCGTTGCTCCGAAGAAGCCCATCTCACCCATCGGCCGCACCAGCTCGCGAGGAAAGCGGCCCTCACGGTTGCACTGCTCGATGATCGGAATCAAATTGTCTTCAATAAAGGAGCGGGTGGTCGTACGGACGAGAAGTTCCTCTTCCGAAAGCAGGGAATCGAACTCGATGAAGTCAACGCCTTGAAACTTAAATGCCATAGCCGCACAATTCTAGCCCATTACACATCGCCCATTTCCGGAAGCGATAGCCACTCACTTGCAAGGATCTCTGAACGACGTGATCCACTCGCTTGAATCGGCCGGCAGAACCGCAAGTTGGAAGGGCGGTCCTATCTCGTCACCCGAGTTCGGCGTGGTGGCGTGGTTCTTGCTGATCTGGGAAAACAGTTCCTCGAATCGAATCGCCAGGTCACCAAGCTGATCGGCCGATGTGATCTGTGGATTGCTTGATTCGTCTCCTAGTCCGTCGAGCGCATTTGACTCTGACCTTGTAATTTCAATGGGACGATGGCCGTCGATCGGTATGAAATTGCGGCAACTCCCGGTATAAAGCCGGCTCGCCCCGCCATCATTCAGTACCCAACGAACAGATTCTTCATCGTCCCTCACAATCTTGCCGTCGTACTTTGCAATTCGTTCCCTGAAGACATGGGACTTGCCGCCCGCTCTAAACCCAACGACCAGACTGGCGATCTCTCCATTCCCATGCTGTATCGGGTGAGTCGCGAGATACCTCATCAATTGCTCGCCCCAACCCCGTAACGCTACGTTCACCTGGCTCTCAGTCGGGTTACGTGGCAGCTCCCTTAGCCAGGACCGGCCTGTTGCGGTCGAGTTCCATGAGGTACTCGAATGACCCGTATCGAGAATGCCTGTCGTTGCGGCAACAATGCCGGGATTGGGCAGCCATACCTTGCATGCTAATTTTGTCCGATCCAGTCGGACACCGCCCTCGAACGTCGTCACAGCGCTATCGATGACAAGGGCCAGGTTCTTTCCCTTTTGCAGAAAGACTGCGCACGTCCCCCCGGAAATTTCATCGGTCTTCTGGCCATCTGCCTTCTGGCATTGAACGGCGGGGGTAAGGATGAGGAGAAAAGCAGGAACAAGCCATTGCGCACGCACGAGTCTTCTTAGCTGGGCAACGTTCATGGTCACGAGTAATCTCAATCGAGCCGAATTCACGAGAGTATAGCGTGTCTGAATAGACACCCCGGAACTTTAAAAGTTTGAATTTTTTCGTAAGACCCAATCCCCGGATGCCCCACCCTTTCGCAGTCTTATCGCGATAGGGTGGGGTATCGCACCGTTAGGCGCGAACCGCTCCGTCACCTCAAATGCAAAATCACGCCCAAAGCTAGACCCTCAAAGGCTCGAACTCTCAGCGAAGCCTCGGATTGCCCCCACTGCGTGCTTGCGGCTTTCCCCCGGACTGCGGCCGCTGTTGTGGCGCTGGTTTGCTTTGGTTAGACGGACGATTCTGTGGTGCAGGTCGGTCTGGGGTGTTGCGGGCGATTTTGCGGCGCAGGCCGCGTCTGGGGTGTTGCTGGGCGATTTTGCGGTGCAGGCCGCGTCTGTGGCGTTGCTGGCGGTGGGAGCGGTGCGCGGTTGAGTACTTGGCCCACCTGGCGCAGGACGAGTCCCGTTAGGCGGCGTTGTCGGCCGAGTACTTGGAGTTCCCGGACGAACCGGCTGTGTGCTTGGCTGGCCTCCATTGCCAGGCCGATTGCCCGGCGGGTTCGTTCCAGGCCGGTTGCCCGGATTGCTAGGAGGATTGGTTCCAGGCCGATTGGTCGGCGGACGATAACCCGGCTGATTGTTCGGCGGACGATATCCGGGGTTGTTCGGGGGACGATATCCCGGGTGAGACGAGGGCGGTCGATAAACAGGCCGCTGGGAAGGGTACGGTGGCCGATAGTTCGGCGGGCGATAGCCCCAGTTGCCGCCATATCCCGGATGGCCGACATAATACGGCGGGCGAGGGTGATACCAGACATAGGGTGGCCGATAGCCGCCAACCCAAACCCCGCCCCACGGGCCGTGGTTGTAGTAGACGCCATGACCCCAACCCCATCCCCAGCCACCCCATCCCCAGGGCTGGTTACTCGCGATCAAAGCTCCGATACCGATACCAATACCGAACGTGATCAGCGACGTCGCCACAACGGTGCTCGTACTTGGCGCAGCATAGACCACCGTAGGGTTGTACTGCGGGATATAAACCACCTGCGGATTGGCCGGCTGAATCACATAGACTGGCTGACTGGAGACCTGTTGCACCTCAACCTTCTGTTGTTCATTGCTGCGCAATGCTCCTGAGGCATAGGCCTGGGCGCGCAAACGCTGGATCGAAGCAGCTACCTCCGCCTGGTTGGCCGTCACTGCCTGCCCGATCGCCGCGTAGTCGTCGATGTTATCCGCCATCATCTGAAGCACAGTAGGGAACGTGAGCAAAGCGAGAAAGGCCGGATCGAATCCGTACCGTTGTGCCGCGTCGGTGAGCGCGGTACCGGTCAGATCCGGATTTTTCGCCAGCCAGTTGGTAACGTCGAGGATCTCCTGTGGATTGGTGGAAGCCGTAGTAATCTGCGCCAGCAGAGAGTCCGGATAAAGTGCGATCGGGGACAGCAGCTGATCTAACTGCTGCGGAGTGGGGGGCGGCGGGAGGGCCTGCTGCGAGGCAGGCGCCGCGGTCTGGGCCACGAGAATCGGCGAAAAACCCGGAAACAGAAGAAGGGCAATGAGTGGAAGTACCGATAAGATGCCGGGCTTGCGTCGCATGCAAAAAACCTCCGTCAAGGAAATAGTCGCGCCAGTTCGGTCTGAAAACACCGGTCAGACAGGCAAATCAGTATATCTCGATCGTTGCTGGCCTTCTTCAGTGAAGATTCCTGGCAGTGTCGCCCGTTGTCTCGCAATACGCAAGACAAGCGCTGGATTCGTCCGTATCAACGTCCCCTAAGAGTGTCGAGAACGCAATCAAGGGCACCTCGCATCTTCCGTCCGTTAGAACAAAACCCTGACCCGGAAAAGCTGGACACGCAACCAATCGTACCTCGCCATCTTCCGTTCACCGAACGAAGTCCGGTTCGGAAAAGCGCCAAAGACGCGACCAATACCAGCCTGGGGCAAACCGGGATCCCCGCCAGCTGTGCTGGTGGGGTGGAACGCCCCAGGTATCGATTCAGACAGGGAACCAAGGGCCGAAGGCCCGACCTATTCCGGCTTTACGAATCTCGCCAAATGACCGTTAAATCGGTCGCAAAAAAATACTTCAAAAACACCAGCAAAATCGCTTGTCAAGCCCCGAAAGTCCTCAACTGGTTTTTATTCATAGACATACGCGTGGCATTTTAGTTTGGGTCAATTCGCTATACTTAAAACATAGAGAAAAAAAGATGAAAGAAGGGGGGACCTAGACAGCGGGAGGTAGCCCCTAACCCTTTTGTTTGGAAGAATTTGCGCATAACCCATTTGTTATGACGATTTTGCAAACAGCTTTGCGCTGTAAGTCGTTGAAGATAAACAATTACCCTCCTGTGAGGGGAGGGGGGCCCCCTCCGAGGTTTGAGAAGTAGATTAGATTCAGAACGGTATTAAGACTCCACCGGCGCACCTGGGGAACCAAGTTGCCTGACGCAAACAAAACCATTCCGCGCCGCCGATGGAGGATCGCATGGCTCCTGGGTCTGGGAGTCCTCGTCAACTACTTCGACCGCGTCAACCTTTCCGTCTCGCACGCCGCGCTCTACACAACCTTCGGCATCTCGACCGTAACCTTCGGCTATCTCTCTGGCGCCTACAACTGGACCTACGCCATGTGCCAGCTGCCGGTGGGCGTGCTGCTGGACAAGTTCGGAATCAAGCGCGTGGGACGCGCCAGCACCTTCCTGTGGAGCATCGCCTCCGCCGGTGCCGCCATCACGCCGAGCATAAGCGGATTTTTCGCGGCTCGCTTTTTGCTAGGCGTAGGCGAAGCGCCAACCTTCCCAGCCAATGCAAAAGCGATCGGCTACTGGTTTCCACCAAAGGAACGCAGCTTCGCCACATCGCTCTTCGACGGGGCGGCAAAGTTCTCCTCGGCGATCGGCGTTCCGCTCATCGGCATGCTGCTACTCAAGATTGGCTGGCGCTGGAGCTTCGCCGCCACGGGCCTCGCAAGCTTCCTCTACTTTCTGCTCTTCTGGAAGATCTATCGCGACCCCCCAGATGATCCCGAACTCACCGAAGTCGAGCGCAAGTACATCGCAGAGGACAACCAGCGTCGTGAGAACGCCGAGGAGCAACAAGCTTCACTCGGTTATCTGCTGCGGCAACGCAAGGTTCTCGGCATGGTTCTCGGCTTCGGCGCGTACAACTACGTCTTCTACCTGTTGCTGACCTGGCTGCCCAGCTATCTCTCCATCGTCCTGCACGTTGATCTATTGCACTCGTTTCTCTACACCGGTCTGCCATGGCTCTTTGCAACCATCACGGATCTGGTGATCGGTGGCTGGCTGGTCGACGCGCTGATTCGGCGAGGATGGAACGCCAATCGCGTCCGCAAGACTGTCCTCGTTGGCGGCACAGCTTTCGGTCTAGGCATTGTCGGCGCTGCAAACACGCACAGTCCTATGCACGCTCTTATCTGGATTAGTGTTTCAATTGGTGGCCTTTCCGCTGCATCACCCGTAGGATGGTCCATTCCTTCGCTCATAGCACCCCAAAGCAGCGTAGGAAGGGTCGGCGGAATCATCAACTTCTCTAACCAGCTCTCAGGAATCGCAGCCCCCATTGTCACGGGTTATCTGGTAGCTGCCCGGCAATCGTTCGCCTGGGCCTTCGGAGTATCCGCGGTCTACCTGCTGATCGGCATTGCAGGCTACCTCTTCCTTCTGGGGCGAATCGAACAGATGCCGCCTCAACCTCGAACCGCGACACAATCGTCAGGCTGAAGGTGACTGAACCGTCGCGCGCATTGCGCCGGTCGAGATCCCACCGTCCACCAAAAGCGTCTGACCTGTGACGTAGCGGCTGGCCTCAGAGGCAAGAAAGACAACAGCTCCATCAAGGTCATGAGGTTGCCCGGGACGCTTCAAAGGAATCCGGTCCACCAGATAGTCGACCCACTCCTTGCTCTCGTAAAGCACCTTATTCTGTTCGGTCCGGAACCATCCCGGAGCGAGACAGTTCACCGTAATCCCATACTTACCCCAATCATCCGCAAGACTCATCGTGAGCTGCCGCACACCGCCGCGACTCGCGCCATAAGGTGCAAGCCCCGCATAACCGAACACGCTGGTCACCGACCCGATGTTGATGATGCGGCCGTAGCCATACGGCACCATGCGACGAGCGATCTGCTGGGCCACAAAAAAACTGCCCCGCAGATTTGTGTCGAGCACAAGATTCCAATCGTCCCACGTAACATCGAGCGCCGGCTTGCGCACATTACACCCTGCATTGTTGACGAGAATATGTATCTGACCGCAAGCCGATTCAGCCGCCGCCGCCATTCGTTCAATGCTCCCCTGGTCGCGCACATCAAGCTCTAGCGGCACGACTTTGCGGCCCAGCCCTTCAATCTCTGCTACAAACGACCGCAGATCCTCCCGATTGCGGCTCGTAAGAACAAGGTCCGCTCCAGCTCCAGCCAACGCGCGAGCGAAATGCTGTCCAAGCCCGCGGCTCGCACCGGTAACAAGCGCGACCTGGCCGGTTAAATCAAAGAGTCCGTTTGTCATCGTTGGTCCATATCCTCCCGAGGATCAAGGACCACTTTCATCAAGTTCGGTTCGCGCCCATAGAGGCGTTGAAACCATGTGGGCCCATCGCTCAGAGGTGCAACCGCAGTAATCAGTTGACCCACTCGGATCTTTCCCGCGGATACCAGTTCGATGGCCTCAGGGTATTCACCTGCCGAGGCGCATGACCCCTGCAGGCGTATCTGCCGCGAAACCACCTTCTGCAGCGGCAACGAAACCTCGGGGACGATATTGCCGACCAGCGTGACCTTGCCTCCCTTGCGCACGCAATCAATTGCTCCAGTTACCGTTTCGTTTCGTCCAACCGCTTCAAATACAACATCGACGCCGAGCCCTTTGGTAAGTCGAAGGATCTCCTGCACCATTACGGCTCCGGAAGCCTTGACGGTCTCATCAGCTCCGAGATCGGCTGCCAGTTTCAGGCGCGTAGCATCAATATCCGCGACAAAAACACGAGAGCAACCAGCGACGCGAGCGGCCTGAAGCAATAACAACCCAATCATGCCGGCTCCGACAACCAAAGCCGTCTCTCCGCCGTCGAGCTCCGATACATGAACCGCATGCAGCGCAACTGAGACGGCTTCAAGCATTGCCGCCTCTGCAAACGACAGAGCATCAGGCAGCTTGTACAGGATGCGTGCCGGTACCGTGACATATTCCGCAAAGGCGCCGGCGCGCTTGAACTCTCCGCACGAGACACCGATGACTTGCCGATCATTGCAGAGGTTGACTTCACCTTTACGGCAGAACTCACACGCGCCGCAATAGACGGTGGAATCGAAGGTGACGCGATCGCCCACAGCGAACCCGCTGACCTCCGACCCCACAGCAGCGATCGTTCCCGCCGCCTCGTGACCCATCACCAGCGGTGGAATCCGTCGGCCAGAAGAGCCGTCATAGCCATGAACATCACTGCCACAGATACCGCATGCCGCTACCTGCACAAGCACCTCGTCTGGCCCTGGTGTCGGCGTGGGCAGATTCGTGACTTCAAGGTGCTTATATTCGGAGAGGAGCAGAGCCTTCATGGCAAGTGTCAAAAACCTCACAAAACAAGGGTACAACGTTCCTGGCGGTCTCTTTGCTAAACGTGCTCGACGAAGCGCTGCTTGATGAGTTCCAGCAGCCCGTCATCCGCGTTCTTCCAGATATCCTCGTTGAAAATCTCAACCTCGATGGGACCGTCGTAACCGGTAGCGTCAACCGCCTGTCGTAGGTTGCGCAGCTCTATGACTCCGTCACCCATCATGGCGCGGCCCATCAGAATTCCGGCCAAAGGCACTGGCCAGTCAGATACATGAAAGCCTGCAATTCTCCCACGCGCTCGCTCTATCTGCTGCATCACATCGGGGTCCCACCACACATGAAAAGCATCGACGAGGACCCCAGCTGCCGAACTTGAAAGCCGCTCGACGAGATCACTGGCTTGCTTCAAAGTAACCACAACCGAACGTTCAGCGGCATACATCGGATGCAGCGGCTCAATGCCCAGAATGACGCCGGCTTTCTCCGCGTCCGGCAACACCTCCAGCAGACCATCCAGCACAGTAGCCCGCGCGTCACTCAGAGTCTGTCCATTTGCCGGACCCGAAACAATCACTAGAACAGGCGCGCCAAGCAGTGCAGCCTCCTCGATAGCAAGGCGATTGTCCGTGACCCGTTTGCGGCGCTCTTCCGCAGTCGGTGCTGAGAACCACCCTCCGCGACAAAGACTGGAAACGCGCAAGCCCTCGCTGCGAATTATTGCGGATGCCTTCGATGCATCGCCATCAAGCTTATGTCGCCACGCCCCGATATACGGAACCCCGCTCTTGGAGCAATTCCTGACCACCTGTTCGAGTGACCAGGGATCGGCTGTCATCTGATTGAAGCTGAGGCGCTGCAGCAGGCTCATGGGACACCTGCCAACAGCAGAAAGTTCCGCAGCCGCCGTATCGCCAACTCAGGGTCGCGCAAAACGCCGGCTTGGTCCGCAAGCACGAACAGTTCGCACAGATGTGCAGTTGACCGTGCGTTCTCGGCGCCGCGAACCATGCGGAAGTGTGACTGAAATCCGTTCAGGAACGCCAGGAACACGCCCCCTGTCTTGTAGTGCTGGGTCGGTGATGCGAAGATGTGCCGGGAAAGCGGCACAGTAGGCGCGAGCAGTTGCTGATACCGATCGATATCCCCAGCATCGAGTGCCGCCAGTGCCAGCGACGCGGCTGGAGCAATGGCATCGAAGATTCCCAGCAAGGCATCGCTATGGCCTTGTTCGTCACCCAGAATCAAACGGTCATAGTTGAAGTCGTCGCCGGTATACATGCGCACGCCAGCAGGAAGCTGACGGCGCATGGAGACCTCCAGGTCCGCATCGAGTAGAGAGATTTTTATGCCGTCGATCTTTTCCTTATGGGCGTGGATGATGCCGAGGCTGTTCTCCATGGCTTCAGAGATAGACGTTCCACCCCAGTAGCCCTCCAGCGCTGGGTCGAACATCGGGCCAAGCCAGTGCAGGATGACCGGCTGCCGTATCTGCGCAAGCACACTCGCATAGACCGAAGCGTAATCGTCCGCATGACGAGCAACGGCAGCCAAGGCGCGGCTCGCCATTAGGATGATGCGCCCACCCACGGCTTCAATAGCTTCACATTGCTCTAGGTAAGCGTTTGTCACTTCTTGCAAGGTGAAAGTCTGGCCCGCTGGTAAATGGTCTGTCCCTGCACCACTGGCGACCAAAGCCCCACGCGTCTTAGCGGCAGCCGTACTGCGCTTGATAAGCTCCAGCGCCAGCGGCCAATCCAGTCCCATTCCGCGTTGTGCTGTGTCCATCGCCTCGGCCACACCAAAGCCCAGCGACCAGAGGTGTTCGCGGTAGGCGAGTGTTGCATCCCAATCCACCACCGGATGAGTGAGCGGTTCCATCGTGCGCAAAGGATCCACCACGACATGGGCGGCCGCGAACGCGACACGTGTTTCAAATCGAGACCGCTGTTGCGGTACGAGCGGGTCACCAGCGGGGGAGTAGTTGTAGGTCGACCCATCAGGCCGCACCAGCTTCACAGATGTTTCCGATGTCACAACGCTAGCTCCGGCACGTCAACCCAGCGGCGCTCATCCCATGATTCAAGGCCAAGTTCCGCCAATTGCACGCCACGCGCCCCTTCCAAAAAGTCATGCGGGAATGGTGCATCTTCGGCAATGTGTTTTAAGAACAGCTCCCACTGGACTTTGAACCCGTTGTCGAAGATCTGATTGTCAGGAACGTCCTGCCAGTGCTCCCGAAAACGGAAGGGGTTTTCGACGTCTGGGTTCCAGACCGGTCGCGGCGTGTTGACGCGATGCTGCGTTCTACATTCACGAAGGCCGGCAACGGCGCTCCCGAGTGTGCCGTCCACTTGCAAGCTGAAGAGTTCATCGCGGTAGACGCGAAACGACCAGGAGGAGTTGATCTGCGCAACGATACCACCTTCGAGTTCAAACGTCCCGTAAGCCGTGTCGTCTGCCGTGCCCTTATAACGCTTTCCTTGCTCATCCACCCGCTCGGGGATCGCTGTGCCGCCAAGGCACTGCACCGCACGCACTCGGCCGAAGGTATGGTCCAGAACATAGCGCCAATGGCAGAACATGTCCATGATGATGCCGCCGTCGTCTTCCTTGCGGTAGTTCCAGGACGGCCGCTGCGCGGGCTGCCAGTCTCCTTCAAAGACCCAGTATCCAAACTCGCCGCGAACGGAATGAATTCTACCGAAGAAGCCGCTGTCCACCAGACGCTTCAACTTGCGCATGCCCGGCAAAAAAAGCTTGTCCTGTACAACCCCATGCTTCACGCCCGCAGCTTTGGCCAGGGCCGCCAGCCGCAACGCCGTAGCCGAGTCGACGGCGAGCGGCTTCTCACAATAAACATGCTTACCCGCGGCAATCGCTGCCTCTACGCTTGGGGCACGAAGTGTGGTCAACTGCGCATCGAAGTAAAGCGAGTCGTCCGGGTTGGCCAGCGCCCCCCGCAGATCTGTGGTCCAGCGCGCCACTCCATGCTCTTTAGCGATCTGCTCCAGCTTGGCGGAGTTGCGCCCCACCAGAATAGGGTCAGGAATCAGCCGCGAACCATCCGACAGCAATAGACCACCTTGTTTCCGAATCGCCAGAACGGACCGGATCAGGTGCTGGTTGAGCCCCATGCGCCCGGTGACACCGTTCATGATGATGCCGATCCGCCTCTCGCTCATTTCCTTCTCCTTACAATGTTCGTTCAACGCGCAACGGGCTGCTTCTCCGATTCTCGTAGGAAGCTGCGATCGCGCGCCTCCGGCCCGAACCAGAAGATAACGATCATCAGAACGATCACGGTGCCTTCAAACATCGTCAAAGCCCAGGGATATCCAAAATGGTCGCGCAGTACGAATTCTATCGCCGTCGCCGGCGATGCCAAGAGAACTCCAAGCTGATACACAAACCCAGGGAACAGGCTCCGCACCACGTCGGGTGAAAGCTCATTTAAGTGCGCCGGGATGACACCGAACGCTCCCTGGACTCCGGTCTGCATCAAGTACGATCCAATAACCAGCACACTAAGCGAAGTTCCAAACGCCCACGCCGGAATCGACAGCAGCGAGATCACCAGTGCCAGCATGATCGAGAAGCGCCTGCCTATCTTTTGCGATAGCTGCCCGAAGGCGAGCGCACCGAGGATTGCGCCAGTGTTGTACAGAATCGGTATGCCATACAACGCCTTCATCCCGAGAACAGACTGCGCCACGACCCCCGGGATCGACTTCAGAAAATCGGGATACAGGTCCTGCGTGCCGTGCGAGAGGCATAGCATCACGCTCATCATCAGCAACAGGTAAAAGAACATCCCTCGGTGCTGCAGCAGAGAGCTGAAAATATGTCTCATGGAAGCCGGTCGATTTTGCTTCCACGCCTCAGACTCAGGTGCGAACAGCGTCAGCGCCACGATCAACACGGCCACGGGCGCGCCCACAAAGAAGACGGATCGCCACCCGAAGGCCGGGGTTAACGTCTGCATCGCGACCGATGCGAGCAGATAGCCCATCGGATAGCCGGCCTGCATCATGCCCGAGAGGAAACCCCGGAACCGTCGCGGGGAACTTTCCATCGCGTACGAAGCGCCTATGCCCCAGTATCCGCCCATACCGATGCCGTACAGCGCCCGGCATATCACAAAGACCAGGTAGTTTGGCGCAAGCCCGGTCAATACCGTAAGCAGGGAGAAATACAGCACGCAAACAATGAGTGGACGCCTGCGCCCGAACCTATCCGCAAGCGCGCCGAAGAACAACGCACCAAGCGGCCGCATCGCGAGCGTTAGAGTCAGTGTGTATACGACCGATGCCTTCGACACGTGGAAGTGTTCCGCCAGCGTATCGAACAAAAACACCACGACAAAGAAGTCGAACGCGTCCAGCACCCAACCCAGAATCCCTGAGCCGACGGCGAACTTCCAACCTTTCATCTCCCGGTCGATACCCGTGTTCGTCCCGGTTACAAACGCCATGTTCAGTTCGCCATTTCCGCGACCGTCTACTACCGGTTGAGTGTGGTTTTAACTGCCTGTAAGGTAGGAAGATTGTATCTTGCACCGACCCAGTTTGATACCACTAAGGACGGACTAGGACTCTCTGCACAATGTGCAGACTTGTTTGTGGTTCAGGTAGTCCGACAATCTCTTGTTATAGCGTCTAGCCGCATCTTCGACACGCTTCGAACTTTGGTTCGATTCAGAAACAGACTGCAGAGCGCGCTGAGCGTTTGCCTGCTCCACCACCGCTGCGCGCAACTTCTCTTCGAATTCGAAACCAGACGCACAAAGCATGGAGAACAGTTTCCCCCTCCGGACCTCTTCTCCGGTATCGACAACTGCGCGGCTACTTGTATTCAGCCGCAAATGCGTCCGCCTCCTTGTTCATCTCCTTCGCGTCGGCGGCGTGCGAAAACAAAATCACCCTATAGCGGAACGTCGCTGTCTGATCTTTCTCAATGGTGTAGTTGAATGCAGGCTGCTTGGGATCGAAGATGCTTCGCCCCAGCGGATTCGCCGCAAATAATCCGTACCCTCGCGCGTGCCAGTACGTTGGATAACCGGGATTCTTAGGATTGTCTATCATGGCTATCGTGACGACATGCTTGTCGGCGTCGTTGCCGGTCAGGATGCACCAGCGGCCACGAGTCGACCAAACGGCTCCGCCTTTGACTCCCTCGCTGGTGAGATACACTCCCGTCGCGCCCGTCGTGTCGACAGTGTCTACCTTGGTCGGCCTTCCGTTTGCATCCATAAAGATGCCGCCCTTCTCATCGGCCGATTCAAGCCAGTGAGCGACTCGCATGCCGAGCAACCCTTCTTTATCGTCATTGAAGACGGCCTTGTCGAGGGCCTGAAGCGTAGTGATCTGATCGATGATACGGGCACCGTTTTTCTGCACAAAAACGTAGCGCGTGGTGTCCTTAAGAATGTCCTTGCCCTCACCGGTTACCCAGAGCGACTCGACGACAAGCTCTCCCCGGTCTGCTCCACTCTTGGTCGAGACGATCTTCTTCTGATAAATCGTCCCCATCTTCGAGCGGCCCTCTGGCTTGATCGCATCGGAGTTATTCCAGAAGTCGAAGCCGTTGACGTTGCCGTAGTTGAACCACATCCCCGCATGGTGTGGATGGTCGACGCGCTCCCCTGGACGGGGTTCAAGTGGGTAGCCACGCGTCACCGTGATTCCTTCATCAGTGATCAATGGATACAGAACCGGCTTCTTCAAAGACGTTGGCCAGATGTATGAGGTGAACGCCTTTCCATCGATAGTGATGTCAACGCGTTGATGTGCCTCATCGGCTACAACCTGAACCCCTTTGCCAGCTGCGTTTGCAAAGTCACTGCCGCCCAGCCCAAGACCTCCAAACAGAAGGCCCAGCACCAGCAAATTACGCATAGACCTTCCCCCCCACCATCACCTGCTGCGTCTTGTCATCGAAGGTCACCTTTTGCCCGGTCTGGATAGCGGCCACGTTCATGCAAAGCGCGATGGAGTGGCTATAACCAGCTTCGATGCTGGCATTCGGTGCCTTCCGTGAGCGAACGCACTCCATCCAGTTGCGCATATTGGCGGAAGTCTGAGGATCGCCCTTTGTGTCAGCGTCCGTCGAAACCGTCTGGACCTTATCGACCAGAGAAAAGCTTGGCAGAAGGTTCGGCTGCATCTTCATCTCCGCTGCACTCTTTGCTGACAAGCCCCCGTTCGGCGTGACGGTCTGCTTATCCATATCAATCATTCCGGCGTTGGAGTAGTAAAGCTCCTTTACGCCGCCCGCGGAGTTCGTGAAGCGCGAGGTGTACTGCACCTGGAAGCCTTTGCTGAGATCGTCGAGCGGGCCATAGTCGAAGACCGCCGTCATCGTGTCCCAGTTCTTGCGGCCGTCCTTCCACAGATAAATACCGCCGTTCGCCACGCAACTGCGCGGATGCGGCAATCCGGTAAACCAATGCACCGTGTCGATCTGGTGCACCAGCCACTGATCGGGAATCCCCGAGGAGTACGGCCAGAAGAGGCGGAACTCAAGATACTTGCGAGCGTCGAACGGCTCGTAGGGACGGTTCATCAGATAGCGCTTCCAGTCCGTGTCCTCCTCCTTCAAAAGCGGCACGACATCCGGACGACGCCACCGGCCGGGCTGATTCACGTTCCAACTCATCTCGACCATCACAATGTCGCCGAACTTTCCGGATTGGATATATTCGGCTGCCTTCTGATAAGCCGGTGTGCTGCGACGCTGGGTACCAATTTGTATGATCTGGTTTGATTTTTTAACCGCGGCACGGAACTGGCGTGCATCCTCCATCGTGTGCGCGGTTGGCTTCTCCACGTAGGCATCCCGCCCAGCCTTGACCGCCTCTATTCCGTGTTGCGCATGTTGAAAGTCAGCGGTCGCAATGATAACGGCATCGATGTCTTTTCGCGCATACAACTCGTCGTTGTTTCGCACCGCGACGACAGAATTCCCGTTCAACTTCTGGAGATAAGCTGCGCCTTCCTCGCGACGCCGGTTCCAGATGTCCGATACGGCCACAATCTCGAAGTTCATCTCTTTTGCATGCTGTTGAAATGCAGGAATATCCCCACCTCTCATGCGATCGCCAAAACCAATAATGCCTACCTTGACCCGATCGTTCGCACCCACGATGCTGGCATAGCTGGTGGCATTCCAAGACACTGCTGTTGTTGCGAGCGCTGCGCCACCCATCTTAAGAAACTCCCTGCGATCGTTGCCCTGCGTTGCCATGATTCACTCCTAGATCTGACGACTATGTTTGCCTAAGCTTAAAAAGGGGGAGGAAGACAGAAATTTCCCCCACATATTTTGTGATCCTGTACTTTATACGGTTGCCTCGCCCACCGAGTTGCGGGCGGGCGAGGGGGACCGCCTAGAAATTGAACTTTACGCTCCCTTGAAAGAGCCTCGCATTGGTGTTCGACGCGAGACCTGAGATCTGGCCAAAGGTCGATGACGTGAAGCCTGCGGTTGGAGTGCCGAAGATCGGGTGGTTCAGCACATTGAAAGCTTCCAGCCTGAGGGTCATGTTCAGTGACTCCCAAATTGGAAAGATTCGCGAGATCTGCGCGTCGAATTGAGTCGCTACAGGACCGCGGAAGGCATTTCTGCTGATATTTCCATACGTTCCGTACCCAGCACAAGTCGCTGGCGATAGGGGTGTTGGGCATCCGGTAGTGACCTGAGTAAACGCGGCGGGGTTCAAGTATCCGCGGTTTGCCTGACCGGTTCCCGCTCGCAGGGCCTGGTGAAGATAAACCGGAACTCCGGGGATCAGGCTGGGACGATCCTGACCTATATCTGTGAAGGAGTTATCTACCCCCGCTGTTACGTTGACCGGTGCTCCGCTCACGATATGCACCAGTGGGGCGAACTCCCAGTTGTTGACGAGCAAGGAAGTGAAGCGGTTGCTGAAGTGGAAGTCGCTCTTGGCCACGATAACGATATTCCCTACGTTGCGATAATCGGAGCCGCAGGGACCATAGTCCAATCTGTAGTTGTTGGGATTCTCTGGCCCTGTGCCTGCATAGTCACCCTGAGCATCGTAGACGTTGAGGCACTTCGACCATGTGTAGTTGCCCAGAAAGCTGAAGGTGGATGAGAGGCGATGCTGGACCGTAGCAATCATGCCGTTGTAGTTGGCGTAGGCATTGTCATTGACGAGGGTCGAACCGGTGCCGCCGCCCTGATACTGGTTGCCTTGCGCAGGATTCAGCGTAGTCAGATAGAAACGCGAAGCCTGATTGGCGACCGTGGAGCACGGTGTTCCGGCTGCTCCGGGCTTGACTGCGGCGGGACCTGTGGTCACGATACCCGCACACCCGGTGCCACTTGCACCCCAGACTCCGGGAATGTAGACAGCTCCGTACCCTCCCAGCGGAGTTCCCACCGGCATATGGAGGGTATGGCTCCCGATGTACTGGAGCTGGAACTGCCAGCCCCGCCCAAGTTCAGTCTGAACACTTGCTGTCCACATCTCGGTATAGGAAGGGTGGAACTGGGCAGGCGAGACAACAAATTGCGATTGTGGAAAGAACTGCGCAATCGATGGTGTCGGAATCTGAGGCTGAGGAAATGGATTGGTTGTAATCTGGCCGACCGACCATGGGCTGGAGAAGCTGATGGGGCCAGAGGTCGTTGTCTGAGTCTGGCTGATGGCCGTGGCGAAGGGAGGGTTATCCTCATTGCGCTGGGAGGTAAAGAAATTCACTTGGTCATAACCCAGCGAGAAGCCGCCGCGCACGACGGTTTTGCCAGTGCCGTAGGGATCGTAGGAGAACCCGATATTTGGAGAGAACTGCCAGGGTGAGTTTTTGGTGAACTGCCGGGATACACCGGGATCACCGTAGTACAACGCTCCTGCCGGACCGTTCGGGTAGATCGAGCTGCCCTTGTTCGCCAGAAAATCAGCCATATTGAAGACAACTCCACGGTTGAAGACATCCACAGGCAGATACGCAGGGGCCCAGCGGAGGCCGGCGGTCACGGTCAGTCGCGTGCTGGCGCGGTAGGTGTCCTGAGCGTAGAGGCTGGGGATTGGTCCGCGTAGGGCGTTCTGTTGAAACTTGCTCTGCTGGAAGGCTTGTAATGCGCCCTGGAGGAAGTCGAGTTCGGGATCTCCAGTCGCCGTACCTCCGTTGGGTCCGTTTCCGCTGTAGACGCCTGTGAAGGTAAATGTGCCGTTGGACTCATAGGCGTTGGAGATATTGAGCTGGTTTTGGACCCACTGCCCACCGAAGACGAACTGGTGTTTGCCGCGCATCATGGTGACATCGTCGTCGAAGGCAAGAGTGTTGTCGTTGAAATGGGAGACCGAGTTGGTGCCGCCGCCTATCGTGAATCTGCTGTCTGCGAGTTGCAGGCCGTTGGGCTCGGCTTGGAAGAGATTGACGCCCAGAGTAGCGGCGTTAATGGCGTCAGAGGCGTATCCGCGGTTGTTGCGACGCCGCATGATGGTCAGGTGTGCAGTGTTTACCGTCCTGCTGGTAATCGTAAAGGCCTCGCCGAGTGTGAAGGTCTGCACACGCTGCAGGTTTCCAGACTGGGTCGTGATGAGGATATTGGTTGGAGAATAGAAGGCCGGGGCCTGATAGCCGTCGATGAAGTAGCGGCCGTACAGATTGTTCTTCGCGTTGATCGTCCAATCGACGCGGGTGACAAACGAATTGTCGGAGATTTGCGACGGAATGGCATAGGAGACAAAACCGCAATTGCCCGTGTCATAGGACGGGTTGATCGCAGGTAAGTATTTCTCAAGTGCCAGCGCCTGCGCATTGTAGGTCGGCGGGGTCGGATACTTGTTGTTTACGAGCTTTGTGCCAGTCAGAGGGTCAACAAGCGGAAGGTTCTTTCCATTTGAGGTGCAGTTGGGCCCGTCTGAGACGGACCAATCACCCGCCAGGTTTGCCGCAGTCGGGACTTGGGCTTTTGTTGCCGCCTGAGACTGCTTCGCCACGGTGCGCTGATATGCGGCGAAGGCAAAGAGCTTGTCCCGAAGGATCGGCCCGCCGAAGGTACCGCCGAATTGATTCTGATGCAACGTGTCTTTTGCCGAGCAAGTCGTTGCGGGCGCCACCGGCGTGCAGCTAGAGAAAAAGTTGGTGGCGTCGATGTAGTTGTTGCGGATGAACTCAAAGGCAGACCCGTGATATTTGTTCGTCCCAGAGCGGGTAACGACGTTGACCATGCCGCCGGTGTGCATCCCATCTTGCGCCCCGAGCCCTGCAGTTTCGACGCTGAACTGGCTGACAGCGTCCGGGAACGGGAACGGCAGGTTACCGTTGGCCATGTAGTCGTTATTGTCGCCACCGTCGAGCCGCCACATGGTCGTGTTGCCCATGCCTCCGGCGACCGAGACGGCGATGGTTTGGTAGGAGTACTTGCTACCGGTAAAGTCGCCGGCCGGAGCCGCGGTTGAACCACCAGAAAGGGTAATCAGGGAAGTCATCTGCCGGCCATTGATCGGCATCTCAGTGACAGTCCGTTGGTCGATCGTCTGCTTGAAAGAGGCGTCTTCAGTCTGCAAGGCCAGACCACTTGCCTGTACCTCGATCTTCTGGTCGGTCCGACCAACCGTCATCCCTACGTTGACTGCGATGCTGCTGCCAACCTCAAGAACGATATTGGACTGGCTGTAATGCTCGAAGCCTTGGACCGCCACATCCAGGGTATACGTACCGATATCCAGATTGGGGAAACTGTAGAGGCCGCTTGCTCCGGTTACCGCGGTGTGTTTTATCCCGGTCGCACCGTTGGTAGCGGTAACGGTGGCATTTTGAATAAAAGCGCCAGTGGTGTCAGCGACGGTGCCTTGGATACTCCCTGTTCCTGCAAACTGGGCGCTACCTTTGGCCGTAAACGAAAAAATCGCGATACAGAAAACAATGGCTAACCAACGATTGATCGTTCCGGAATAGTGCGAAGTATGTGATTGCATGGAACCTCCAAATATGTGAGACAGCAGCTATAGTTTTGTTTAGATATCCGAACCGCTCGTCACTTCTTCGCCTGCCGAGGGACCTCCCGGGAACAAATGTGACCAGGACCATAACTCTACGCGGAAACCAGCGGATTTCGCTTCTTTGGATGGACCACTCTTTCCTTTGGTCGGACAAGGTAAGAGAGTTCAGGTACGACTGTCAATAATAAAAATTTATTTTCTTTCACGAAAACGCCCCGGACGTACCGCAAAGTGTACTCACCTTGTCCTTTGTCCTGGCCCAAAAACTCGGGGCAGGCCCATCCAAAACTGAATCGGGAACAGCCCGAAAAGGCGAGCACCCCCGTGACACTCCCTTGAAAACAGCGAAGTGAAACGTTCGTTGATCAAGTCGCACTATCTCTTTGTAGCGAATGCTGCCTGCGGAGCACGACGTGCGGCGGGTTCTCTGGTTTGATCGGGAGTCAGTCCAGTGAATCTCAATCGCTACTTGCTGACTTACCCGACATCGGCCGGAGATCGGCAGACAGCGGGCTGAAGCATTTATGTCCGGTTCTCGCTCTAGACCCGACGTCCTCCAGCGTCGGGTCTTTCACCCTCTGCAGCGGGAAGCCTGGATGACGAATCTCGCCGACCTTGGAGAGATCGCCTACGCTCCGGAATAAAGCTGGAACGGAGCCCAGTACAGTGGTTTGCGGAAGACTCCATCTGAGTGGATCATCGAAAGCTTTGCCGATCGGAGTGCGGCATCCGGCTGGCTGCCTTTCGCAAGTTCTCCGTAAAGATGGTCCATCAGCAGCGGTGTAGAAACATCGCTAACCTCCCACATCGCTCCGATAACATGATGAGAGCCGGCACGGAGAAATGCCCAGGCCAATCCCACCAGACCCTCACCCGAATAATTCCGCAGACCAGACCCGTAACAGGCCGACACTGTTACCAGGTCCGCATGCAAATTCTGTTTGAGTATGTCCTTTGCATAGAGCTTGTAGACGGTTGCATCGTCGCGGTCGCTTGAAAGCACCACCGCTGAATCGAGCGGGCTGGTCATGTTTGCCGTGGCGTGAGCGACAAAATGTATATAGGAAAACTGGCCCGCCTGGCTGCGTTGATACGCCTCCGGCGATGCCTGTGGTCCCGTGAGTACAGTACGACGGTCTGCAGAAAAATGGTTTGCAATATTCGTGATCTCGGTCGAGGCATTGGGAAGTTCTGCATATTCGTCTCTTCGGTACACCGGATCGCCCATCAGAAGAATGCGCCTGTCTGTATATCGCGGCTCCTTGGGTTGACTCACGGAGAGAAGCTGCAAAGACTTCGCGTTTGTAATAATGACGTCCTCTATCCAATAGTGCGAATCTTCTCCCGGCGTCTGAAGCGTCTCGAAGTTAAGGCTGCTCAACGCATCATCCCCAACGATGAAAACCTTGCTGCCCTTCTTGATCAGACTCTCCGCTGGTTTGACGAGTTCGTCATAAAGCTTCTGCCCGGGAGCAGCCGGTTGATGCAACACATCCTTCGACGCAAGAATTGCTTTTGTGTGGGCCTGAATCAGCGGAGCGATGGTCTCGCTTCCCGAGAGCGAATAAAACTCCTGGCGCGCCGGAGTGATCACCCAGAGGTAGGAGGTCTTCGGCCGCACAGAATAGACCAGGATGGTGGCTTGCAGGCGGGCGGCAATCGCTTTGGCATTCAGGTTTTTCGACGACTGAACTCCATGCTTGGGCTGGGAGAGATGCAGGCCGTCGGCAAGGGATTCTGCACGGCTTTCGTCAATCACATTCAAGGCTTCTTCGGTTCTGTGCTCGTGGATCAGATGTTCGGTGTAGCCAGCGTAGAGATCGCTTCCGTTCGCAAGGAAGGGCAGCGTCGACTCAACACTCGAGAGGGTCGACCTCTGGCGTTGAAGCGTGCCGATGGAGCGCCGATACCACTCGTCGGCGTCCGTCGGTCGCCCCGTCTCCGAGTAGATGCGGGCCAAATTGCTCTCAGCCTCCCACTGCAGAGATGGCACGTCGGTTGCATGTTCTTCCAGGTCTAATAACTGCTTAGTCGCACCCTCCTTGTCCCCTCTGGCGTCAAGCAGAAGAGCATTAAGCAGCGTGGGCTGGAGTCCTGTCCGATCGTTCTTTTCAAGTGCGGCGATGCGGTTTGCTTCGCGCACGTAGACTTCTGCTGCATTCGAATTACCAAGGCGCAGCAGAAGAAATCCAAGATCGACATTGGCGTCCAACATCAGTTGCTGATTCTGAATGGACTTAGCAAGAGCCAGCGATTGTTCATAGAATGAGCGAGCTGCCTCAAAATCTCCAAGTTGGTACTCGCTTAATCCAGCGTTGTTCAACCAATACACCTGATCGATCGGCGAGCCCAATTCTGCGGCCTGCCTATAAGCCTCCTGGCAATTAGTCAGCGATCGCTGAAAATCTCCAGTTTTATAGTAGGCCCAACCAACATTCCCAACTGCTTTTTCAAGAGCCAGTTTTGCACCAATTGATCGCGCCACTGTAGACGCATCACCAAATCGAGCTAGAGCATCTTCATAGTGCTCCTCTCGCAATGCGACCACGCCCAGATTCATAAGCGTCTGTGTCTGAAGAAACCGGTTGCCACTGAGACGGGCACCGATGAGCGTGGTTTGAAATGCCCGTTCTGCGCCGTCCCAATTTTCTTTCTGGAGCTCGATACTTCCTCTCGCGCTGGATGTCTCTGCACGAAGGGCACCCTCAGGGCACTCTCGCTCAGCCTCCATCAGAGTCCGATCGGCGTCATCAAAACGCCCGAGCCGGGCTTGTGCGACGGAAAGGAAAATCTTCCGTCTAACCTCCGACTCGATGCCGATGTTAGCGGGAAGCGGCTGCTCAAGCAGACGTAAGGCGTTGCCACTCTCACCTTGGTAGATGAGCACCTTAGCCATCTGAAGACGGAATACAGGGATCCACTCAGGATGGCTGGACCCGAAACGAGTCGATGCTTCCTGTGACAGTTGCTGCGCTCGGGAAAGGTTCCCTGAAACAAACTCTTTCTCAACCCCCATGTAGGCTGCATCGGGCGTTATCTGAGATTCTCGTTTACATCCGATACTCAGCGCACATAAGACCGTGCCTATCGTTATGGCATTGGACTGCCATTTGAACCGCCGCCCCCGGCACTTTGATTTCCGCCCCCGGCACATCCCATCTCGGTCCGGAGCATGGTGAGCCGGAACAGACCCTGTGAGACGAACAATTCGCCAAGAAAGACGTTGCCGAAGCCAGGTACGTGCACGACATGGCCATAACTGCTTCCAGTCGTTGCTCCCTCCACGTGGTCTACCAGGGAACATGGAACGAAACCTTTCTTCCCGCGCTCTTTCTCAGACTCTACCCAACCATATCGCGCCTTGACCCAGCCGGGAGAATCTTTCGCACCAATCATCGTCTTGCTCTGATCGATCGCCTTGCAGATAAAGGTCTCGTCTTCTGTGAATGGCTTGCTGGGGAACCTGCTCCCCGGAGTTTCCAACAGATTGAGATTCAACACTGGATTGACGGGGACGCCGGCGATACGCAGATTCTCAAACTGCGCGCCTACGAAGGACACCTTCGCACTGTAGCCCTCCTCCCGAGGATATGTGACAGAAAGCCTCGAAACTATCCGGTCAGCCGTGACGACCTCGAGTAGATTCAACCCTTCGACCACGGAGGTAACCAGCGTAGTCCAGGCATCGTTTGTCTCATTGACACCACCGAATATCTCTGAATAAACCCCCTCGTAGGAGGCGAGATCGTCCACGCGAAATGGGCCCATGCGCGATGAGGCGTGGCCGCCCGCCGACGACAGCGACGAGGACCCGTGGCTGGGTATAGCCTTTGTTACCGGATGGGTGAAGTGTCCGCCAAAAGGGCAGGCGTCGGCGTGATAGTAGAAGACTCTCTGTGTACTTGCATCCATGACCGCTCTCCCTGGTTCAGATTTTGTTCAGTTATTTTTGAATCCTGACCCGAAACGTGTACCTGGCAAGGTCTTCCAGCCTACCACCGGAACCGCCACCAGCGCGTAAACCCCGGATGAGAAGGAGGTTCAGCCCTTCTTTTACCTTTGCGGTCGGCATATTAATGAGCAGCGCCTCGCGCGCCTGCTCGGGCGAGACCATCGTCTGCCACATCAGCGATCCGCCGGGCGCATAGAGGGAGCACTGATAGTTTGAAAAACCGTCGGCCGTTGGCACGTCGAGCGAGATCACAAAGGAGCCACGCTCAGGTGCAACGACCTCGGGAATCGAATCGCCGCGCGCCCCGGCGTTCGCGAGGACCAGAGGATTCAGCACGGCCGGCGCCTGTGCTCGCGAGGCCTCAAGCTTCAGGCGCGGTTGAACGACAAATGTCTGAAAAGAAAGTACAAGCAGGCAAGCAGCCAGCGCCGGGCCAAGAGCCCAAGGACTCGCAAACCAAGAGGTCCATCTTGGCGCGTGCTTCACCACGGTTGCAGCGGGCCTCCGCTGGATCCCCAGCTCAGTTCGGGCAGCATCAATGAAGGTTGCGCCTGCCTTAACATCGATTGCGCACTCCGAACACTCGAAGAGGTGCTCCTCGAAGCTGTCTAGGGACGCGCCGCTGAGCTCTCCTAACAGATATCGTTCAACGGCCATTTCCTGCAGCGCATCCTGATGGTTCATCTCGCTAATCCTCAACTCCTACATAGTGCGCGGTTGGCGACAAACGTTTCATTTCACTTTTACGACCCGCCTTCCGGTCAGCCAAGCACCCAATGGTACTTTTTGGTATCCACGCGCTTGGAGTACATCTCGCGAAATGAACCCTTTGCCCGATGGAGAAGCACCCTCAGATAATCCCGATCGACTCCAAGCTCAGCGCATACCTCATCCTTGTCGCGCTCCTCCAGAAAAACCGCCCGCAATAGACCTCGGTCCCGCTCATTGAGGTCGTCCAGGACGTGCCGAACAAGATCACGAGTGTCATTGGAGATCACCATACTCAAGGCATTGGGCCTGGTCTCAACAAGCCGCTCGGCGGTCTCGGCATCCAATGCTTCGACGCGGCCGGAAGTACGGTATTGCTCCATCAAAACGTTGTTGCAGATCGAGTTAACCAGAGGACCCAGCCGTTCGGCATGGCGAAGACCGCCGTCGCTTCGTATCAGCGAAAGCGTGCGCGAGAACGTCTCCTGTTTTACGTCCTCAATCTGCTCCGGCGCGCGCAGCCGTGGACGCAATTTCAACAAGATGAGCTCGCTGAAATAGGTGATGAAATGCTGCTCAGTCGGTGCATCTCCTGCGCGCAACTTGCTCACATAGGAGGCATCAAATGTCACGAAGTTCACTGAACATCCTCCTGGCCCCGCCCCCAAAAGTTTACATGGCAAACGCCCACCCCATGGGCCATCTTTTCCCGTCAAAGCAAAACGAAAACTCAAGCAGTTCGTGACCTCGCTTATAACGAGCAGCTCAACCATTCAAAAATCCATGAAACGGTCCTGCGATCCACGCCACTATCCCCTTTGAAGATGATCTCTGGTAACAGAAGGACCATTCAATGCGTGCAAATATCACTGCATTTCTGCCGGCCGTAGGGTTCTTCGGGCGCTTGCCAGCCCTGCAGCTGGGGAGCGGAATTCCTTCGCGGAAGAAGCTCAGTCACCAGAACCACGTCCCCGCATGCGTTGAGGTTGGCGGACCAGACGCATACAAGGTGGCCGTATTGCTCTTGGCCGGAGCGGCCATGCTCTCACTGTTCTAACCGCAGGCATCCCATGTCTGCACGATCAACCGACCAATATCCAATGGCTCCACAAAAAGGTGAACCCGATGGGACAATACAAAGGCACAGTCAAGTGGTTTAACAATCTGAAGGGGTATGGTTTTCTTGGGCGCGATGGTGGCGAAGACGTGTTCGTCCATTTCAGCGCGATTCAAAAGGATGGTTACAAAAGCCTCAAAGAAGGTGAGGCAGTCATCTTCGACATCATTCAAGGCGAAAAGGGTCCTCAAGCTGACCGTGTCGCCCGGCAAGCCAAGTCAGCACCCTCACAGAGCGTCTCGGCATAGGCTCTAAAAACCAGCAGCTTCCCCCTTGTTGCTCCAGTGCGCTGTCATTCCCGGTCTTCCTGAAGACTAGCCCATGCCCGCTAACTTCCGGGTTGACCGCCATTAGGGTAGATCCAGAAAAGAGCACCTGCTGGTTCTGAAAAAAGGCTTTGGGTGAAAACCTCCGACGGCTAAAGCAGCATTAATATTGCTATTGACCTTCAGGCAGGTAATCGGTCCGCCCACATTCCTCATGAAATTTGAAAAATTTAATCTGCTCTTTCTGGGTGCCATGCCGATAGGGAAAGGGAAGAGGAGCTCCTGACTCTTCTCCCAAAGGGTGGTACCTGCAAATGAAGTCACGAATACTTCCATCGAGCGCAATTGTTTTGGCCATGATGATCCTATGCAATCCAGCACTCTCGCAAAACCTGTCTGGACCTGGATCGATGGATGACCCGTCCGTTCTCAATTCCAGCCGCGACAGTGCCGCCGACGCAGAGTCTGCACCCGCCGCGTTTGTGAGACCTATTCCTAATGCCGCCGCCGTGTCAAAACCTTTTCGACCATTCTCCAGGGTGGGCATTGACACGCACACAGGATTCGGCGGAGCAGGGTTCGATATAGCGACTCCTCTATCGAGAGTCTTCAACGTTCGTGCCGGCTCCGACTTCTTCAGCTATTCCACAACCTTTCAGGAGCAGGGAGCAAATGTTGGCATCAATCTCCACATGCAGTCCGGACACGCGTCCCTGGATTGGTTTCCATTCGGCGGGCGGTTTCGGCTGAGTCCTGTGGTGGTGTTCGCAAACAATAACCGGGTTCTGGCAACCGCGTTGATTCCGTCTGGAAGTACGGTGACCTTGAACGGGCAGGATTACATCAGCAGTCTTACCGACCCTTTGCACGGAAGCGGCTCGGTGGCGTTTCGTAAGGTTTCTCCGGGCTTCACGTTCGGTCTTGGCGATATCATCCCGCGCACGAAAAGTCGCTTCAGCATCCCCGTAGAAATGGGGTTCTACTATGCGGGCCAACCTGGATTGAAGGTTGACTTCAGTGGCAGTGCATGCGATCCCACGCAACCACCTGCCATTGGTTGTCAATCTGTTAGTAAGGACGGAGGCTTCCAGCAAAATCTCGCGGCATTCATCACGCGCAATAACAACAACCTTAGCTACGCCTCTTTCTTTCCGATCTTCTCTGTAGGCATTGGCTATGCGTTCTAGCCATTCGCTGCGGAGCCCGAAAGAAACGGCCGCTATTTTTGTGGGAGCTAAGCTTTGCGCCACGATATGACAATTTCAGTGACGGAGCCCGCAACTCAGAAGCAGGCGTAAACTATTTCAATGAAGCGCCTGCCCGCATTTGCGCTGTTGGTAGCCGGCCTCACTCTCCCCATCTGGGCCCAGCGCTCCGCACCTCTCGGAGGCTTTTCCGGCCACTCCGCTGGCCTCGGAGCCAACGTCGCGAATTACGCATCGAGAACGGGATGAATCGCTGTGGACACTATTGACAAGCCCTTAGGCGGCATATAGGGTTTACCCGACGTAACCGCTTACTATGCGTGGTTTTAGAATCAAATGCCCGGAGGGATTTTCAAGATGAGTTTCGCTCGCGAGGTGAAGACGATCGTCACCGACAGCCATTTTCTAGTGCCGTTTTTTGTACTTCTGGCTGGAATAGCCCTTCTAGTGGTGTTGCACTAGCCGATGGGCGGGCGCGTCAGAACGTGGTGGGTTCGCGAGGAGCAATAGATGGCAACTGCGGCGCCTAAGGTGGGGAAACAGCGATTGTCGCTGCACGGACTTGGCGTGATCTGCGGACTTACGGCAGGGGTGTGGCTGGGGGCGGCAGAGGCTCCGACCAAACTGGTCAATGCCGGGTTTTCACCTTTTGCGATCTCGCTCTGCATGGTCGCAGGTGTCTTCACCGCGCGGTGGACTTTTCCTACGCTGCTGAAAGGGACGAGCTATGTCTTCGCTGATTTGATGGAGAAGAAATACCTGATCGTCTGGGCATTGCTTGCCGGAGCGCTCTGGGCCGTTGCAAATACACTGACCGTCTTCGCGATCCGTGACGTGGGACTGGCGGTAGCTTTTCCTTTGTGGAACACAAACTCGCTGATCGGGCTGCTTTGGGGCCGTGTGTTGTTCCGCGAACTGGAGGGAGCCAGCGCAAAGAATATCAGCAAGGTCGTCGCGGGCGCTGTGGCAATCGTGATTGCGGCCGTGATGTTGGGGTTCAGCACGATTCATGGTGGAAGTTCGACGACGCAGCATCAGTGGGGCGGTATAGCAGCCGCCATTGGTGCAAGTTTGATGTGGGGAACGATGTATGTCCCGTATCGCAAGGCGTATCTGAGCGGCATGAATCCGCTTTCGTTTGTGACGGCTTTTACAGTTGGCGAGTTGGGGACCGTGCTGGTTTTGACGCTTGCTCTGGACGGGGGAATGCACTCGTCCGCGTTCCAGCTCTTCCATATGCGTGGAGTGTTGTTCTGGCTTTTTCTCGGTGGCTTTGTCTGGGTTATCGGCGATCTATTTCAGCAGTTTGCTGCGAAGTATCTTGGGATTGGACGCGGAATTCCGCTGTCGAACACCAATCAACTTTGGGGATTGGCCTGGGGAGCACTTGTGTTTGGAGAGCTGGCGACAGCCGACCGGCCGCATAAACTGCTGGTCGTAGGGGGCTCGCTTGTGATGATCCTTGGTGCGCTGTCGATCAGCACGGCTGTTGCTTCTGCACGAGAGGATACCTCGAAGAATGAGGCCGTTCTGCGGGAGTGCAGGCGCTACGGTCTGGACTACTACCGCACGCTCGCCGCGCAGAGCGGCGATGAGTTCGGTGGACGGAACGAGTGCCGCCGCTGGTGGGACTACGCGATCATCCTTGCTGCAACCGGCGTGTTCGTATGGCTCGGAGTGCGCGCAGTGCTGCCCCCATTGACCATGGATCTCCGCTGGATTGCAGTTCTGGGAGGAGTGCTGTTGCTGAGCCTCATTGCTGGCAGCTGGAGCCTGTGGCGCCGAACACGGTTCTGTTTAACAGGAAATTATCATTCGGCGTGTGAGATGAACCTGAGGGATGTGGAGCAACTATGGCTGTCCGATTGAAAGATATTGCGCGTGATCTTGGCGTCTCCGTCGTCACAGTATCAAAAGTTCTGCGCGGCAATACCGATATCGGAGAAGAGACGCGACGACGTGTGCTCAAGCGCATGAAGGAGCTGAACTATCACCCCAATATGATGGCGCGCGGTCTCGCCAGCGGCCGGACGTATACAGTTGGCCTTGTCGTGCCGGACCTGGTGCATCCATACTTTGCAGAGTTTGCGAAGTCGTTGAGTGGGGCCCTTCGTATAAACAATCGAGCGCTGATTCTCACCTCCTCTGAAGAGGATCCTGATGTAGAACGGAACGAAATTCGAACGCTATTGAATCGGGGAGTCGATGTTCTGCTGATTGCCTCGTGCCAGGCGAACCTGCGGAACTTTTATGAGCTCGGAGATAACCGCACACCTTATCTGTTGTTCGATCGAAATTTTCCTCACCTCGCCGCTCACTTTGTCGGATCCGACGATGTGCTTGTAGGAGAGATGGCAACCAGGCATCTCATAGACATTGGCCGCAAGCGCATCGCGCATATCGGCGGGAAGAATTCGAGCCCCTCCCATAATCGCCTGCAGGGTTATCGCAATGCCTTGGCGGAGCATCGTCTCTCCGTGCCCGAAAACTACGTTGTGCTTCGCGAACGGTTTGAAGCCACGGCAGATGCTGCCGGATTTCAAGCCATGCAGGAGTTGCTGCTGCTTGATCCGCGGCCCGATGCGGTTTTTTGCTACAACGATCTGACAGCCGTGGGTGCAATGGAAGCGACCCTGCAGGCGGGTCTGCGAGTCCCCGACGACATTGCATTTATCGGGTGCGGAAATTTTCGCTACGCCGATTATCTGCGAGTCCCGCTTAGCTCAATCGACCAGGGTACGGCAGAACTGGGGCGGATCGCGGGCGAACTTGCATTGAATCTCTCCACGAAACCAGAGCAGGAGCCAAGAAGCATCCTGGTCCCGCCAACTCTCGTCGTGCGGCATTCAACCTCCGTGGGGAACAGAAATTAGCCGAAGGAAACAGATTCGGCAGTGGATCAGTTTGAATCCACAGGCTGAACTCCGGGACGACGAGTGGCCGATCTCCAGGAAACTGTTTCTCGGCCATCCGGAATCACGTTCCTTGTGGAGTATTCGCTTTATGCTATGGCCTGTTCGCACCAGTCGAGAATTACTTCCGGATTGCCCGTAATCCACCCAGAGCCCAGAAATCTGGAAAGTCTTGTGTCCGCACTGTTGCGGTGAGTGAGTTGGCGATTTACCACTCGTTGAGAGAGCCTTAACCAGTCAATTCGCCGCAATCACTCTCCGGATAGTCGGTTTTACGTCCAAGTGGGGTGGATTTGCAACCACTGGCCGATATATCGGTACTGACCGTTCCTCCAGTGACGGAGCGATAACCACCCATTGCCCAGTCACGTATCGAAGCCGGCTCAATAAGCAGGAGGCAATCCGATCCGTCGGATGATCGACCGGTAGCGCTCGTCACCGTGGAGGAAATCGTACGCCGGGTCGTTCTGGATCCAGAGCAACTCCGGGTCATGCTGTTGATAGCCCTCCTCGAGAAGAGCCAGAGTCTCCTCGCGGCGGCCGAGTTGGGCGTTATACATGGCACGTTGAAGGGGTGAAACATATTGCTTTTCGGAAAGCTTTTTATAGTAGTCCACCTGACCAAGGACCACGGCCTTGTAGCCGCCACGCTCGAACTGGCGGTGGATGGCTGCGGCCGAGTTCGTCCAGCCTTGCAGCAAAAGCAATTTTTCCAGCTCCTGCGCGGCCTCCTTCTCCGCTCCTTTGCGGCGATAAGCCTCCCAGAGTGCCCAGTGCAAACTAATATCGTCTGGGCGAGTTTCAAGTCGCAGGCGAGCTTCATTGATCGCGGCATCGTACTGGCGTGCCAGGAAGTAGGTAAATGCCATAGCGAAGGGCCGTTCAAACGGATCCAGTTCCATCGCCTTCTTCTCCGCTTCAATGGCTTCCTCGTTGCGACCGAATGCTGAGAGCATTTTCGAGCGGAAGTGATAGGCCTCGCCGAAGTTGGGATCAAGCTCAATCGCGCGGGAGATCTCCTGATCTGCCCGCACCCAGTCCCACTGAAAGAACTTGATCGCTCCCAGCGAGAGGTGCCCCCACGCAAGAGAGTCGTCGAGTTCAACCGCCTTGTGGGCGGCCTCCTCTCCCTTCGTAAGGGAATCCTTGGGGTAGAGCTCGCCGCCGGCACCCTGACCGTAGTAGGTCGCAAGGCCTGCCCAGCCGGGGGCATAGTCCGTTTGCAGCTCCGTCGCTTTCCTGAAGTATTTGCCGGCCTCCTCGTTCTTACTCGCAAACCAAAGATATCGTCCGCGCAGATAGGCGTCGTGAGCTTCGGAGCTGACATAGCGTTGTGGCGCTTGTCCAACTACAACGCTGTTAAGCTTCTTTGCGATCGTCTGCGCAGCTTCCTTCGGAAGCGAAACCACGTCATTCGCATCGCGATCGTAACTCTCGGCCCATATATGGGTATCGCTCGGCCCCTGGATCAGTTGGATGGTCATATGCACTTTGTCGCCAGTGCGTTCAACCGATCCTTCCAGGATGCCGTCGACTCCAAGCTCACGCGCAATCTCGGGCAACGGGCGGCGCGCCCCTTTGTACTGCATCACCGAGGTCCTCGAAACAACCCGCAGTGTTGAATTCTTTGCCAGCATCGTCGTCAGTTCATCCGTCATACCATCCGCAAAGTAATTCTGCCCGGGATCGCCCGAAAGATTGTCGAGCGGAAGCACAGCCAGTGAGCTGATCTTAGGTCCCGCTGCGCGATTCAGCGATCGATCTCTCAAACTCCGCGCACCCAAACTAATGGCAACGACGAGACAACCAAGAGCTGCCGCCACAGCCAGCCAAATCCAACGGCCTGACAGGGAAAAACGGCGCGCATCCTTCTCGCCAGACGACCTTGCATCGTCGGAAACCGGAGTCTGGATCGGGAACGCGCTAGGTCCTGCGGGAGCGGCGGGCGGATCGCCAACTCTCCGATTCCTGCTCCCTTCCGACGATAGCCGCATCTCTTCGGGCAGCGGCGCGGGAACTTCCACAACCGGAGCTATAAACCGATAACCTTTGCCCGTGACCGTCTGCACAAACCGGGACTGCGCTGGGTCGTCCCGTAGAACCTCACGGATCTTTCGAACAGCAGTATTAATCCCGTGTTCGGTATCTACAAAAACCTCGCTGTCCCAAAGCCGCTCGACAATCTCCGCTCGGGTAAGCAGATCTCCATTTTTCGCCGCCAACAAGATGAGCAACTCCATTGGTTTGCGCTCCAGCTTTACCGTTCGTTCCCCACGACGTAGCTCAAAACGGTCACAATCCAGCTTGAAGTCACCGAATTGAAATACTTTGGCAGCCATCGGAACACGTCCCTCTGCGGCCTGAAGTATAGCAGCCAACCCAGATGCCTAAGAACAATCCATTTGTTTTCAAACGGTTGGCGCTTCACCTCCTCTTCACCTCAAATTCACCCGCCCGTCCTTGCGTTTCATCGCGGCACGGAGGATAACTCGTTCCGAGCTGGCCATAGCCGGCGAAGGAGAAATCGTATGAAGAGTTCATTCAAATCGTTGACGGCCATTCTTGGTGCGGCCGCACTCACTCTGTTCCTGGTTCCCGCTTCTAACGCTGCATGCGGAGGCCCCAGCCGACCGGCAGCGAGTCACATCAGCTGGAGTCCTGAACTCCTGAGTGCACAACCCCAGGGAGCGCACTTCGTCATGGCGAACGACCTGCTCGATCTCATCGACCCGATCGTCGGCATGTGGCACGTCAAGTTTGTAGTCAAAGGGAATAACAGTGCAGCTCCCAATGACACCGAATTCGATGCCGGATACTCCATCTGGCACGGCGACGGTACCGAAATCATGAACTCCGGCGGCCGTCCGCCGCAGAGTGGCGACTTCTGCCTCGGAGTCTGGCAGAGGGTGAACGATCATGCATACAAACTGAACCACTTTGCTGCGGCCTGGGACATGACCGGATCGAATTTTCTAGGACCGGCGCAGATTCAGGAACAGATAACGCTCGATCGTGCCGGCAACTCGTTTAGCGGGACCTTTACCGTAGACCAATACGTCGAAACCAACGGAGTTCTAAATCAAACTCCTGTAGCTCACTTCCAGGGAAACATTACCGGAACACGCATCACGGTAGATACACCCGTGCAAGCCGTCTTTTTAACGTCCAGCCTTGCCGATGCGCCTTCACTCGAAGCAAAACTTCGCTCCGGGTGAAGGCCCCGTCCAAAGACCGCGAATCTCCCACTCAACCGCTGGCGGTTAGGCCTCTCAGTTTCTAACCACACCAAATTGGAGAATGTCATGCGCGGTTTACGCGTTCGCAAACTCAATAAGTAACAAGAAACGCGCTGTCGTCACTTGGCCGAATAGTCGGCTTTCCGGACAAGTGACCCTTAGCTCAACTACCACAGATTCTTTTCGCTTGTCATTCTTGCGGTACCCATTCTATAGTTAGCGGTAACGTAATTTGGCGATTGGCTCGCCAAGGAGAAACCCCATGGGAACGACTGTGAATCCGATCGATGCTCCATTGAAAGACATGGAAGAGTGGGATGAGTTTCTTACCGGCCGCTACCAAGAAGGCAAGACCGAGGAGCAGTTCAGGCAGTATGACGCGAAAGCGAACCCCGGCGTCGCCGAGTTTTACCGGCTGAATCACCAGTATCAAACGGTCGACTACGTTCTTGCGAAAGAGAAGGCGTACTTCGGCCTGAATAAAGGTGAGAAGAGCATCTGGGAGGCCGCGGAGTTTCTCAATACTCTGGTCGATGACAGCGATCCTGATACCGACCTGACCCAGATCGAGCATCTGTTACAAACCTCGGAGGCGATCCGCAAAGACGGCCATCCGCGATGGTTTGTTCTGACGGGATTTCTTCATGACCTGGGCAAAGTGCTCTGTCTGTGGGGCGAGCCTCAATGGGGCGTAGTGGGAGACACGTTTCCCGTCGGTTGCGCATACTCGGATCAGATTGTATTTCCCGAATACTTCCAGGCGAACCCTGATATCCATGTTCCCGAATACCAAACCAAGTACGGAATCTATGAGCCCAACTGCGGGCTGAGCAAAGTGCACCTTTCGTTTGGCCACGACGGATATATCGGCGAGGTGATGAAGAACTACCTTCCGGAAGAGGCGCTGTACATGCTCCGCTATCACTCGTTCTATTCAGCGCACCGGCACGGCGCTTACCGGCACCTCATGAACGAGCATGATGTGGAGATGTTCGATTGGGTCAATAAGTTCAATGTCTACGACCTTTATTCCAAGGGCCACGCCAAGCCGAATGTCGCTGAGCTCAAGCCTTACTACGACGATCTTTTTGCCGAGTTCTTTCCAGCGAAGATTGCCTGGTACGAACAACAACCATCGTCGCTTAAGGGGAGCAGACGGGCTCTGGTCAGACCAGCAGCCCAATAACACCAGCAAAACGCTGTGAAGTCCCTCAACCAACTAACCCATGCCGGCCAATAGCATACGCTTGGCATGTTAGTAATTATTTCGCTATACTAGATATAGAGATAAGAAAAAGAAGACATGTCCCGAATAAACAAGAAATTCACCACGATCCAGGGCAAACTCACTCAAAAGGGCATTTCCTTGTACCCGTTTGTCAAGACGATTTTTGGACGTAACCCCTTTGTTATGACGATTTTGGCGGCAGTGCCTCCCCTTAAGTCGTTGAATACAATGGAATTTACACCCGAGCAAGGGGGTACCCCCGGGCTGAGTTCTTACTGTCCGTCGGTCCAGGACGATTCCACGGTCCCGCCGGCAAAAGAGACAATCGCACAACTGATGGAATTTGCATCTTTTTGCAGCATAGTCCACAATTTCGCCTGGCAGGTCAGACCAATTTATTCCGTCGCGAATAAATTGGCTCCTGCCGGATTCATGAGTTGAATCAGCTCTCAGGCGGGATTCTATGCGGTGCGTACGATCGTTTCTATTGATTTGCCTGCTCACGGGCACAATGCTGGCGCAGACCGGCTCATCGAAAGAGCCCGGCCTCCTCTTTTACCTCTCCGGCGACCACGGCTTCAACGCCGACTACGCCGCGGGAGGCGATCCGGCACCGAACTTCCTGAAGGACGTCAAAATTCTTCCGGGTGGCGCAAAGGGCTCCTACCTGCAGTGCGGCAACAACCAGCTCTTGTCTTATTGGGCTCCGGGAAATATCTATTCGCAGCGCGGGACACTGTCGTTTTACTGGCGCTCTCGCGATCCTGTCGACGCAACCGAATTCCCCATCTTCCGCGTCGGCTACGGCGATCACTCCAGCTGGGACATGGTCTGGCTCCGCATCGACTATAACGGCCACGGCTTCGACGCCTTCGTCACCGACATCAACCTGGGACGAACTCGCGTCTCTTACACGCTGCCCGACTTCCCGAAGCCCAACGAATGGGTTCATCTCGCACTGGCATGGGATGAGACCAGCGGCATCCGCTTCTACGTGAACGGCAAGCTCGCCGGCGAGAAGGCCGCAACAGGAATGTTCGACGCTGCCCTAGACCAATTCGGTCCTCACTCGCGCATTATCGCGCCAACCGGAGTCGAAAGCTCATACAACTACGATCGCGGCGGGGACATCGACGAGCTGCGGATCTACGATCGCATGCTCTCCGACGACAACATCGCCTCGCTGGCGAAGGGCGAAATACCGCAGTCGATCCCGCCAGTTCAGCGCGATGTCATGCAGTCTGATTGGCAGAAGGAATGGTGGTTCCACTACGGTTGGAATCGCCCCAACGACATTCCCGCGCCGCTGCCTGCCGCAGACACGGCAATCCGCAAGGTCGAGATCCACGATGCCTACGACCTGAAACGCTGGTGGTGGAAGGGCACCGACGGCATCCGCGAAACGACATGGCCCGGCGTCTACAACCGCTCCACGCTCACCGGACGCTTCGACTACTTCCAGCTTCCAGACTGGGATTGCTATGCGCTCTCCGGCAAATCCGTCACGTTCTACATGCCAGACGAGCCATGGAATCACCTGGAGATCCAAGGCGGAGCATGGGGCAACGTCTCCTTGCTCACACCCGGCGAAGGCAAGCCCGGAGCGGTCGCTGATCCCGACCAGCACGACACTTCACCGCAACTCGTGCAGACGCTCTTCGAGCGTCCTGAGGGCCAGGAGCGCACCACTAACGACTTCCCCCAACCCATCACAGGGGAGAGGGTGCGGTTCACCAACGTCAAACAAGAATGGCCAATCGGCGAGTTCTCCGCCTACTATGTTCATCCCGGCAAAGAGCCCGCGGGAGTTGCTGTTCTACGTTACAGCTTCACCAGCAAGGGTGCTCTCGACAATCCCTCGCTGACTACACTCGTCAACTTCATTCACGGTCGCTTCCCGGCTGACGAGCGCGCCACGATGATCGCTATGCCCGGAGTGTCGACCGGCGGTGGACGTACCTCTATAGGACGCGGCAAGGAGAGCGCAGACGCAACTGTTGCCAAACAAAGCTTGCCGATCGTCCATCTGCTTGTGCCGTCCGACTACCGCGCATTACAAGCCGATGAAGGCCACGGGACTTCGTACAGTTGGGAGAACATGCACGCGGGCCTCGATGGTATTGCGATCGATCTGCCAGCGCTGAACGTGAAGCCTACTCACGGTGAGTACATTCCGATGAATATCCAGATCAAAGATCCGATCTGGCCAATGCGCGACATGCTCGACTTCAGCTTCTCGGTCAAGCCCGGCGAGCCGCATACGCTCTGGCTCGACACGCGCGACCGCATACTGCCAAACGGCAAGAGCCTCTACCTGACCATTGCCTCGGCCAGCGCGGAGTTCGGTCCGGCGGCGCTCGAAGGTATGCATCTGCGGCTGATCTTCAAGCCGTGGAAGGATGCTCTGCCTGAACATGTGAGCGACCGCCTGACTCAGGTGCGCGACAACTACGCGAACCTTGTGGAAGAGTCGGTGAACTCGCGGAAGCTGAATATCTTCAACCGGTTCGACGCCGATATCACAGACCTGCTGCGTGTCGATCCCGACAACGATCTCGGCCGCAAGTACTGGAACGAGATGAACCACGAGCAGATCAAGCCTCCGTTCACACTGCCGAATGCGCCAGCAGGCGTGCCTGCGTGGGCCTTTCTGCAGACGACCGACCTCGGCTACCTCAACCGGGAGATCAACTGGTACATCGACAACCGTCAGATCTCGGACGGCGAGTTCGGCGGAGGATTGTCGGACGACAGCGACTTCCTCAACTGGTGGCCAGGACTTGCCTTCATGGGTGGGGATCATGACAAGCTGAAGCACTCGCTGTTGCGGACGCTCGATGTGATGTACGCGACCAATATGTTTACCAACGGTCTCGCTACGGCTCAGTATGACGAGCTGCACAGCTACGAGGACGGGATCAACGTGCTCGGACAGGCGATGATGATCGACTTCGGCAGCCCGAAACAGATCGAGCGTGCGATGGAGACCTCGCGCCGCCTTGAATGGCTAACCGGAATCAACGTCGCCGGACAACGTCAAGTTCGTTCGTCGTACTTTAGCGGCACCAAGATGGCTGAGAACGGTGTTTGGGGCTGGGGCAAAGGACGTTCTTACATGGTCTTTCACCCGGCGCTGCAGCTTGTGCTCTACAACGGCATGCCCGAGACGCGGAAGATGGTGACTGAGATCGCGGATGGCTTTCTCGCTCATCGGCATCTCGACGCGAATGGCAAGTACGGAATGCATTACGCCGTCAACTTCCACACCAACGAGGACCTGTCGGATGGAAATACTCCGTGGTTCATGTTGTGGGCGGCTTATCGCTGGACGGGCGACAAGAAGTACCTTGTTCCGTTCGGCGACAATCCTCCTGATTCGCTTCGGCTGATCAACTCCGATGTGCTCGACATGCTGAATGTGCGTGACACGTGGGGCAAACAGCTCTTGCAGACGGCTGCTCCGGATCGTCGCAACGATTCGGGTACAGCCAGTGAGACGAACCTTCATCTTGCATGGCAGCTTACGGGAGATACTACGAATCTCGATAAGCTTTATGCTTCGCAGATCGAGACGGCTGTTGATCGCAAGTTCATCAACACGGAGGGAAGTTTGTGGATCGATCGAATTTATTTCAACAACGGTGAACTGCAGCGGGCGCGGCTGGGCGGCGTGGCGCTGATGCGCAACTACGTTTATCCGGGCAACGTGGTGAGCTGGAAGTTCGATGCACCGGCTACCGGGGAGAGCGTCGGCATTCTCGTACCGGAGGGAACGCCGGACCACATCAAGATCATCGCGTACAACCTCGATCCGGTTGCTGTGAAGGCGAAGATGACCGGATGGGAGATCGATCCGGGAAAGTGGGAGATTACGCAAGGTGTGCAGGCTTCTGAGGGGAGTCCGTTGAGCGATGTTACGACGCGGACCGAGGAGTTTGAACGCAGTCGCGATCTTGAGATCACGTTTCCACCGCATACCACAACTGTTCTTGAGTTGAAGCTCGTCGAGAAAGGGGTGCCGTACTGGTCGCGGCCTGACCTTGGCATTGGGAAAGACGACGTTACGGTGGAAGGGAATCGCGTGAAGGTCGTTGTCCACAGCCTGGGCTCGGTGGATGCTCCTGCTTCGAAGGTCGTGCTTCGTGACAAGGTGGGGAAGGTGCTTGCCAGCGTTGCTGTTCCTTCGATCAAGGCTCCGATTGATCTCTTCCCAAAGACTGCGGCGGTTTCGCTGACGTTGCCAGCTGGCGCGGACTGGAAGGGCGGGAGCGTAACTGTAGAGTCGAGCGGCAAGCTTCCGGAGATTACGCAGATGAATAACCGCGTGCAGTTCTGAGTCGCTGCGCTCATCGGCTGGACTTCCCGAGTCTCAGAGCCCAGACTGCGTCAGGTTTGCCGATGAGGAAGGTGAGGAAGCAGAGCGCGAGGACGGAGTGATCAAGTGAGGCTCCAAAGTATCGCCAGATGGGAACGTTTGCACCCGGATAATTTGAGGAGAAGAGGTAGAGCAGCGTCATGACGAGCCCGCCGAAACTCGCCCAGCGGACCAGGACGCCGGTGATCAGACTGATGGCGATGAGCAGTTCGGTGATGCTGACGACCGCTCCGAAGAAGACCGCGTGGGGCAGGATGATGTTGCGCAGGAACGGCTGCATGAATGGGTAGCAGCCGTGTTCGATGAATTGGCCAATGTAGTTGGCCATGCCGCCCCAGATAAATTTGGTGCTGGTGAGCTTGTACTGGGAGAAGATGAGGAAGAGAAGGCCGACGGCGATGCGCAGAAATGCCAATGCTCTCGCATGTTGGTTGGTCGAGCTCATTTTTTCTTCTGCTGGGCGACGTGGGCGGCGCGGACTTCGGCGGCGGTGAAGACGGAGATGAAGGGGGCTCCGTTGCAGGCGGCTTCGATGTTGGCGCGGCCACCCTGTTCGCGGTCGACGAGGCATAGGACGCCGGCGACGTGCATGCCGGCTTCGCGAGCGGCTTCGATAGCGGTGATGGTAGAGCCACCGGTGGTGCAGACGTCATCAACGATGACGACGTGGGCGCCGGGTTTGAGGAAGCCTTCGATCTTGCGGCCGGTGCCGTGGGTCTTTTCGGCTTTGCGGACGAGGAAGCCGTGGATGAGGGTGGGAGTGGGTTCGGGCCCTTCGTCGCCCAGTTCGAGGGTGCGGGAGAGTTCTCGGATCTCGGTGTGGTCGGCGAGGTCCCAGGCGCTGGCGCTGGCGGTGTTGGAGACGAGGGGGTCGGCACCCATGGTGAGGCCGCCGACGGCTTCGGCGGTGGGGATGTGTTCGCGGATGAGGTCGTAGAGGACGAGGCCGGAGAGGCGACCGCCTTCGGCGTGGAGGGTGGTGATGCGGCAGTCGATGTAGTAATCGGACTTCTTGCCGCTGGCCAGGGTGAAGTCGCCGAGTTTGAAGGAGAGGGCGGCGATCAGTTTGAGGAGGGCGGTGCGATTGTCGATTTTAATGTCTGGCATGCTTAGCTCAATTCTCGATTGTAACCGCGCGAGGAACTTGATCCCCCCTCCCCGTCAAAGTTGTACAAAGTCTTCATTGCAAACGGTTTAGGTTTGGACTATCAACCGCATAGGAGTGCTAAAGTCCCGGGAATCAAACGCCCTGTCATGTAAAGTCCTCATTCTATTTGGCTTAAAACAAAAAATCCCAGCTTTTGCCAGGTGCTCATGTTTCTGTGGCGCTGGTTTAGTTTTTCCCCTAATTCAATTATAGCGGGAGGAACGAAACTAACATGCCACGCGTAACTCCTTGAAGTTCAGCGAGTTAAGGGACTTGGGGGCTTGACATGCGAATTTGCTGGTGTTTTGGGGATGTTTTCAGGCTACCGGACGTTCACGGTAGTGGCTAGCTTGATGTCCTTCGAAGAGCTTCCAATCATCAACTTCACGGGCTCTGCTTCAACCTTGAACTGACCCTAGCTTCTCGTCCCAGAAGGCGAGCGTTGATGCCTTCAGTGGAATTTGTACGGTCTTCGTCTCGTTAGGGTTCAAGGTCACTCGCTGAAATCCCTTGAGTTCCTCGACTGGCCGCTCCACCTTCGACTTGAGGTGCTTCACGTAGAGCTGGACCACTTCATCTCCGGCCCGGCTCCCTGTGTTCGTAACGTCCACGCTGACAGTGATAACGCCATCGCTCGCCAGTGCCTCCGCAGAACTTGCTTTCAGGTTGGCGTAGCTGAAGGTGGTATAGCTCAAGCCATAGCCAAACGGGTAGAGCGGCTCTCCCTTGAAGTACATGTACGTGCGCCCGTGGCGAATGTCGTAGTCCATCATTGCAGGCAGCTGATCGACTGACTTCGGCCACGTCGTCACCAGATGACCGCCCGGGTTGTAGTCCCCAAAGAGCACCTTGGCCAGCGCGGTGCCCTTCATCCTGCGAGGAGTGCGCCATGTGCAGAATCGCCGGAACGTTCGACTGCGTCCAGTTGATCGCAAACGGGAAGCTCGAGACCAGAATCACGACCGTCTTCGGATTAACCGCATACACCTGTTTGATCAACTGTTCCTGCGCCAGCGTAATGACCTCGCGGTCCCGTCCTTCCCGCCCATCGCTCGGCACCGTACACGGCAAAGTCCCTCCGCCATCGGGGGAGTTGTGCCAATCGTGCGCCATATCCGGACCGCACGTGGGGTCATTGCCAACCACCACAACCGCCACATCGGACGTCTGCGCCGCATGCACCGCAGCGTTGCCGATCTCATCGGCGGCATAGTTAACCTTGACGCTCGGACCGACTTCATTCCTGATCCCATCGAGCGGCGTAATCGCATGCGGAGGCGTGCCGCCGTACCAGTCCCAGTGCACTGAGTCGGCAAGCGGTCCGATGACGGCGATCGACTTGATCGAATCTTTCTTCAGCGGCAGAAACCCATCCGCATTCTTCAGCAGCACCACCGATTCCAGCGCCATCTTCTCCGAGACGGCCTTGTCCTTCTCCGTGTTCCATGGCTCCGGCGAGTCCTTGATCTTCGAATAAGGCACCATCTCCGGCGGATCGAGCAGCCCCAGCCGTATCGTGACGCGGAACTTCGGACGCAGCAGATCGTCGATCTCTGCCTCAGTCACCGAACCATCTCTTAATCGCCGCCTTGGTCTCATCGATATACGTATCAAGAAACTGATTGATCCCAGCTTTCAGGCAGGCCACCACAGCCTCTTGCTGATTCGCAAAACGCTTGTGGGAGGTCACAAGCAGCTTCACCGCACCGCCATCGCTCGAAAGCACATCGACGCCCCACTGCTTCTGGACGATGCTCTTCAGAATCGGATTGATCGCCATCGGCGTACCGTTCCAGGCGTTATACGAGGCCATCACTCCCTTGGCCCCACCCTCCAGAAACCCCATACGAAACGGAACCGAGTAATACTCCCAGAACAAGCGCTGATCGAAGTTCGAAGAGGAGCTCGTGCGAAAGTCCTCATTGCTGTTCGCGAGAAAGTGCTTCAACAGCGCCGCCGACTGCCAATACCTGGGATCGTCTCCCTGCAGCCCCTTCGTAAAGGCCACAACCATGGTTCCGTTGAAGAACGGATCTTCGCCATAGACCTCTTCGCTCCGGCCCCAGCGCGGGTCTCGTGCAAGGTCCGCCTGCGGTCCCCACAGCATCAGGATCTGGCGATTGTACTTTTCTGTCTGCGTGATGAACCGCGCCTCGTACCCTTCGACGCCGCCTGCCTGACGTACCAACTCAGGGTCCCACGACTCTCCCATGCCGGGAGGCTGCGGAAACTGCGTTGTAGTGATGGCCGCGCGTTCAGGCCTTGCCGCCGCCTCGCTGAACGACACCATGGATCCCTTCCGAGCTGCCAAAGTTCGGAACGCCGAGACGAGCTACTCCGGTCTTCGTCCCCAGACAATCAATCTTTTCATCGAGCGTCATCAGCGAAAGCAGGTTGTCGATCCGCTTCTCCATCGGCAGAGCAGGATTCCTGAAGGGTTGCGCAGATTGCTGTGCCGTCGCGGAAGCGAGAGCTAGCGTCAGAAGGCTGAATATGCTTGAAAGTCGCTTCATCAACATGGATAGCTACCGTCTCAACTTTTCTGTCATTCTTACGCGCGAATCGGTCCGAACTTTCCATACCGAGCGCCTTTGCAAACGAACCAAGGCTACCACGCTCGAATTGCGGAACATGAAAGCAGTGTGGTCACCCTTTAAGTCGATCCAATGAGGGGGTTTCTCCACTGCGCAGCTCACGGTGAAACTGTGAACGGCAACGGCGAAATGCGGGGGTTCTTGGCTGTGATCAGAGTTTGTTGCGGGTCAACGAAAGAAAATCAAAGCGGAGAAACTAGTGCGCGATCTTGTCGAGGTGGCGATAGCCTCCGGTTGCGGCGAAGGCGAAGAGGAAGATGGTGGCGTTGTAGCTGACATGGATGAGCGTGGAGGCCATGACTGAGCGCAGGCGGAGGCGGACGTAGCTAAGGACAAGGGAGACGCAGAAGAGGAGGATGAGAACCGGCCAGGCGAAGCCCGTCTGCTGGCCATGCAATGCACTGAAGAGAATGCTGGTGAGGACTGCGGAGAAGACGAGGGAGGCGCGCGTGAGGTTGTTGGTGGAGTGCCAGGCCTCGAGGGCTGCGGGGCTGCGGGGAAGCGAGAGCCAGTCGTAGGCGATGGCGAAGGCGGGGAGGAGAAAGCCGCGGAAGAGGATCTCTTCAAAGAGAGGCGCTATAAGGGTGCCGAAGGCGGTGACTAGCCAGACATCGGTTGCGGTGCGGAAGAAGTCGTCCATGGGGATGTCCTTGGGCATTGTCGCGAGGGACGAGATGGCCTGGACGGTGAAGGAGAGGATGAGGCCCATGGGGATGAGGCGCAAGAGGTTGCGCCGGGCGGCGTCGGGATTTGCCTGGATGCCTTCGGCGAAGGGACGCTTCCAGAAGAGCGGGAAGATGAACCAGGAGATCGTGAGGGTGGCGATGTATGTGACTGCTTCGGAGCCGACGAGGAGCTTGGGTGGAATAGTGCCGGCGGCGGCTTTGCCTCCGATGACGGAGGGGTGGCTGAGGCTTAGAAGGAGAAGTTGAGTAAGCAGAAGGAGAAGCCCAGCGATGGCGAGGAAGAGAGCGGCATGGCCAAGATGCGGGATGCGGGATGGAGGGTCGCTGGGTGGCGTGCCTTCAGCGTGTGGGAAGAACATGGTCTGGTCTTCGGGACTGACGGGCGGCCGGAAGACGGGCACGGTGACGGCGGGTTCTTCTGAGGCGAAGGGGCGGACGGAGGGGGACGAATTGGGAGTGAGGTCGCTCATGCTTGTTCGTGCTTGATGAGGGTACAGCCTTCGGAACACCGTTCAAGTGGTTTTGTTTCTTGCCTTGCTTATTGTGGACTTCTTTTTTGCTTTTGGCTTGGTTCTTTCTTCAGGCTTCGCGCTATTGGCTTTGGCCAGGCCTGTCTTCTTCTCTGGGGCGATGAATTTGGTTTTCGGCTTTTTGACCGCATCTGGGGTAGCAGCGATGGTGAGGGGCTGCGGGCCGGCGTGGCTGGTGCCGTTGCGGCTGGTGAGGGCGGGGGTGTGGGTGGCGTAGTAGCGGGCGAGGAAGCTGCCGGTGTGTGAGTCGCGGACGGTGGCGATTTGTTCGGGCGTGCCGTGGGCAATGATGCGGCCGCCGCCTTCGCCGCCCTCGGGGCCCATGTCCAGGACGTAGTCGGCGTTGCGGATGATGTCGAGATTGTGCTCGATGATGACGACGGTGTTGCCGAGGTCGGTGAGGCGGTGGAGCACTTCGAGCAGTTTTCTGACGTCGTCGAAGTGGAGGCCGGTGGTGGGCTCGTCTAATAGATATAAAGTGCGGCCTGTTTGCCTCTTTGAGAGCTCGCGGGCCAGCTTCATGCGCTGGGCTTCGCCGCCGGAGAGTGTGGTGGCGGACTGGCCGAGGTGGATGTAGCCGAGGCCGACGTCGACGAGGGTTTGGAGTTTGATGTTGACGGTGGGGATGTCTTTGAGGATCGGCACCGCGTCGGCGATGGGGAGGTCGAGGAGGTCGGCGATGGAGTAGCCGTTGAACTTGACGGAGAGGGTCTCCTGATTGTAACGGCGGCCGTTACATACCTCGCAGAGGACATAGACGTCGGGGAGGAAGTTCATCTCGATGCGGCGCTGGCCTTCGCCCTGGCAGGCTTCGCAGCGTCCGCCCTGAACGTTGAAGGAGAAGCGGCCGGGTTTGTAGCCGCGCTCGCGCGATTCGGGGAGCATGGCGAAGAGGTCGCGGATTGCCGTGAAGACTCCGGTGTAGGTTGCGGGGTTGCTGCGTGGCGTGCGACCGATGGCGGACTGGTCGATCTCGATGACCTTGTCGATCTGGTCGATGCCGACGATGCGGCCGTGCTGGCCGGGCTCTTCGCGGCTTCCGTACAGCTCTCTTGCTAATGACCGGTAAAGGATGTCGTTGACGAGGGTGGATTTCCCGCTGCCGCTGACACCGGTGATGACGGTCATGACGCCGAGAGGGAAGTGGACGGTGAGGTTTTTGAGGTTGTGGGAGTGGGCGTCTTCGACGGTGATCCAGTTGCCGGTGAGTTCGCGGGGTTTGGGACGGGCGAGGATTTCGATTTTTCCGGCGAGGTATTGGCCGGTTAAGGACGCTGGATTGTCCATGACTTGCTGAGGGGTGCCGTCGGCGATGAGATGACCGCCGTTTTTGCCAGCTCCGGGGCCGAGGTCGAGGACGTAGTCGGCTTTGCGAATGGTGTCTTCGTCGTGCTCGACGACGAGGACGGTGTTGCCAAGGTCGCGGAGGTTTTCGAGGGCGTTGATGAGGCGCTGGTTGTCGCGCTGGTGGAGGCCAATACTGGGCTCGTCGAGGACGTAGAGGACGCCGCGGAGGCGAGAGCCGATTTGTGTGGCGAGGCGGATGCGCTGGCCTTCGCCGCCGGATAGCGTGGCCGCGCTGCGATCGAGTGCGAGGTAGCCGAGTCCGACGGCGTTGAGAAATTCGAGGCGTTCGATGATCTCGCGCTGGAGGCGGTCGGCGATGATGCGGTCGCGGCCGGTGAAGTTCATGGTGCGGGCGGAGGTGAGGGCACGCTCGAGTGGAAGCGCGGTGAAGTCGGCGATGCTAGCGCCGTTTACCGTGACGGCGAGGGATTCGGGGCGGAGGCGGCGGCCCTTGCAGACGGGGCAGAGGCTCGCGGACATGTACTGCATCATGTACTCGCGGTAGCCCTCGGATTTGGTGTCGTCGAGATTGCTGCGAAGGTAGTCGAAGATGCCGTGGAAGCCGGTGCGGCCGGCTTCGTTGCGTGGAGGGCCGTAGAGGAAGAGGTTTTGCTGCTCAGTGGTGAGCTGGTCGAAGGGCCGCTTGATGTCGATCTTGTATTTTTCTGCGGCGAGCTTGATGAGGCGGAGCAGGTAGCCTGAGCCACTGCCGGGGCCCATGGCGCCGTCGAGAAGAGGCTTGGACCAGTCGGTGATGGTTTTTGCGGGATCGAAGTCATAGATGCTGCCGAGGCCGTGGCAGTTGGGGCAGGCGCCGTAGTTGGAGTTGAAGGAGAAGCTGCGGGGTTCGAGGCGGGGGACGTTGATGCCGCAGTCGGGGCAGGCCATGGAACTCGAGTAGAGCGTTTCGTCCATGCCGTGGATGGCGATGAGGACGAGGCCGTTGGCCATCTGGAGGGCTTTGAGGACGGAGGTTTCGAGACGGCGGGTGTCGGGTTTGCCGTCTGCACCGGACTTGAGGATGATGCGGTCGACTACGGCTTCGATGGTGTGGTTCTTGCGCTTTTCGAGGCGCATGCCCTCGGTGAGCTCGACCATTTCGCCGTCGATGCGCGCGCGGAAGCCTTGCTGATCGAGAGCCTCGAGCTCTTCGCGGAACTCGCCTTTGCGGCCGCGAACGATGGGGGCGTAGACGGTGATGCGCTCGCCGGGTGAGAGGCTGGCGATGCGCTCGACGATTTGTTCGGCGGATTGGCGGGTGATGGGACGGCCGCAGTTGGGGCAGTGGGGTTGGCCCACGCTGGCGTAGAGGAGGCGAAGATAATCGTAGATTTCGGTGATGGTGCCGACGGTGGAGCGGGGACTGCGACTGGTGGTTTTCTGCTCAATGGAGATGGCGGGGGAGAGGCCGTCGATGGCGTCGACGTCGGGGCGCTCCATCTGATCCAGGAACTGTCTTGCATAGGCTGACAGTGTTTCGACGTAGCGGCGCTGGCCTTCGGCGTAGATGGTGTCGAAGGCGAGGGAGGACTTGCCGGAGCCGGAGAGGCCGGTGACTACGGTGAGAGTGTTGCGCGGAATGCTAACGTCCAGATTGCGCAGGTTGTGCTGGCGCGCGCCGCGGACGGTGATGTGTGTGATGCCCATGTGAGTTGTCTGGCGGTGTTCGGCCAAGTCTCTAGGATACGGCATCTGGCTGGGGAAGAGATACTGGTGGGGGTCGAGTGTTGTTTTCCGGCCGGGGCAACCTAATGACGCAAAGTATGTATCCGAAGGAACAATAGAGATACACGTTCGGGTCATTGTAATCGTTGAAAGATTTGCAACAATAACAACTGCTTCGGGAAGCAACTGCTGCCAATAGAACGGAGCATGTGGCTGAATGTTGAATTTTTGGGAGTAGATGTGACTTCGATTGTGTTGGTCTGTGCGGTGTTGGCTTCGTTGGCAGTGGGTGTGCTGATAGCTTACGGGGTTTGTATGGCGATGTTTAGCGCTTTCCAGATGCATGCCCGCCAGGTGGCAGCAGGGAATGAGTCCCGGCGTGTGGTGGCGTCGACCCAGGTGGCCAAGAGTTAGATTTTGAACGAGTTTTCCTGGGGTATGCCTATCGGCTGCCCCGTTTTTCCCTTTACATTGCGACGTTACTGAGGCGGGGTTGTCGACTGCTGCTGTTGTTGCTGCGAGCGCAGGCGTTGTAGCTGCTCGTAGATCTGCTGCGGCGTCTTGACTCCGTTTGGGGAGTCTGGCTCGGAAGCGTTGGCCGGGGGTGTACCGCCGGGTGCGCCTTGGTTGATCGCTGGTGTGCCTGGCTGGCCGTTCGGCGCTGCCACGGGTTCGGGTTGCACGGCCTGGGCGGGAGCAACTTCCTGCGGTTCGGGTCTGTCGGGTCTTTCCGGTCTATCGTCGAAGGCGTGCGCGTTCGGATTGGGCGGAGTTGGGCCTCCCTGACGCGGGGTGAGGACGAGTTCTGCGGGTGCGGGGGCGTCACGTTGGACGAGGATCATGTTGCTGCCGGTGCCGTCGAGCAACTCCGCAAGAATCTCAGCTGGCTCAGCTGGTCCGTAGTGGCCGAAGACGCGCTCGTCGGAGACGCCGCCGGTGATCTTCATTCCGGTATCGCTGGCGATTTGGCGAAGGATCTGGTTGAGGCTGGAGTTGTCCGCGGAGATGGACAGCGTGCCATTTGCGTAGGTAATCTGTGCGCGATTTGGCGGCCGTTGCGATGGAACAAGAGGTATAGACGGCGGATCGGGCGTCGTGGATTGCATCGCAGGCAGTGTGGATGAGGCCTGAGGTGCAACTGTCGGGGGCTGTGCCTGCGAAATATGCGGCGACTGGGCCAGCAGCGATGCTGAGAGGGCAAGGCTTGCGGCGGCGACGAATCGGATTGGCGCGAAGCAGCGCATGTGGCTTATAGGACGCGCCACAGCAGCGGAGGTAACCCGTTGCAACGACGCATTGCTGTGACCAGTCTACCGCTAACTGGTTGCCTGTGGCGGAATTACATTTTCATGACATCTACTTTGGCACGGCGGTGTAAAGTCTGCACACGGTTCGTGATAGTGCCGGGGTCAATCGTTGTTGAGGGCAAGAACGGATGACTCTAGTGGATTACACCTGATCGGAGCGACGATGATTACGGTGCAGGATCGAGATGGTGGATTGATACAGGCGGCTCAGGTTTACTGGGACTCCGCTGCAGAGACCTATGAGGACGTATTTTCGGGCACCACCATCGGTAAGACTAGACGCGAGGCGGTCTGGCATGAGCTGCGACGTTTGTTCGGTAAGGACAAGCGAGTCCTCGAGATTAATTGTGGGACTGGTCTCGATGCTGTTTTCCTCGCCCAGCAGGGAGTTGAGATTCTGGCATGCGATATATCTCCCAAGATGATCGAGAAGGCGCGCCGGCATGCGGCGGCAAACAATGTGGGCGATCGCGTTGAATTTATCGCACTGGCTACGGAAAACCTCGAAACTCTGGTCGATCGATCCTTGTTCGATGGCGCTTTTTCGAACTTCTCGGGTCTGAACTGCGTTGAAGATCTGATTGCGGTGCAACTGCAATTGGCAAAGCGGCTGAAGCCGGGCGCACCATTACTGCTGTGCATGATGGGTCGTATTGCTCTGTGGGAGGTCCTCTGGTTTCTTCTTCACGGGAAGCCAAAGCAGGCTTTCCAGCGTCTTCGAGAAAAGACCGCCCGCATCCCCAAGTCGCCGGAGCTTCAAATTTACCGCTCCACCGTCGAGGAGATTTGTTCCCAGTTCGCACCCTCCTTTCGATTGCGCAGGTGGAGGGGAGTCGGGATCGCGGTTCCGCCATCGTACATGGAGCATTGGGCGAGGCGTTTTCCGCGTGTGATCGGTCTTCTTGCAGCTTTGGATCAGGCGATCGGGGGGCTGCCTGTATTTCGGAACCTAGCCGATTGCGTTGTCCTGGAGTTCGAGCGTGTGGGGACCTCTGAGTGGCAAGGCCATCCTCAATGAAGAGGATGTTGAAGCGGCTCCTCATGGGAGACGAAGCTTTGCCTCAGGAGGTGACCGTCGCGATCTGTGAGCCACAGGGTGAAATTGCTGTCTGGCTCTATGGCAGAGGGGCTCCTCGCGATGTGACGCATCTTCACTCGATTGCGTGTGCTTCTCCGTTTACGGTCTGCCTTCCATTCGACTGCATAGAGGTGCTTGAAAGGGAGTATGGCGGAGACGCTGCCTTCCTGGAGGTGAGGGAACAAGCGGGCGCTCAACGTCTGCTGGGGAAGATTGGGCTGAGGTACAGTGCATCAGTTTCGGCGGGAAGGTCCTGCCTCGGTCTCTTCAGAGCCAGAAGTTGTGTGAACTATTGTCTGCCGAAGGTTCACTTTTGGGGACGCTATCTGCAGCAGGCGTACTGGAGATGGAGGGACAAGAAGGTTCCAAATGTCCGGATGTCGGCAACGGACGATCATGCGATGATGGTCATGTTTATCTGCCCGCGGCCAGTGGTTCTTGTCACAACGATGGAGGAAGGCGGCGGCAATCTGTTTCCGATGAACCTGATGGGACATCTGGGCGACGGTTATTTTTCGCTGGCGTTGAACAGCGAACGGCAAGCGTCCCAGTGTGTGAAACGATCCGGTAGAGTTGTGCTAAGCAGCATTCCCTTCGAAAAGGCCGGAGTGGCCCGGCAGTTGAGAAAACATCATCTACAGTCTTCCATTGACTGGAGTGAATTGCCGTTTCTCCTGAAAAGCTCAAGCAGATTTGGAGCTCCGGTGCCTGAATTTGCTTTGCGTGTCAAGGAGTTAGAGGTGCAAACGGTTGAAGAACTCGGCAGCCATACTTTTTTTGTAGGAAGAATTCTTCAGGAAGAGATCTATGCGGCTGGACCGGGTTTCTTTATGATTCACGGAATTTATCAAAGGGTACGCCCGACGGGTACGGAGTGTGTCCGACTTTAGGCCGCAAGGTTGTTTCTGAGCGCAGTCATGCCACCGTGCCGACATCTATGCAACTAGCTGTAAACTGGCAATGCTTTGTCGAGTCTCGTATGGAGCGATTGCGTTACGGTGATGGGCATATGGTGAAAGGATTGATGAGAATCAGGATTGGTTTGCTGGCGGCAGGAGTGCTGGTAGCGGCTGTTGCTTCGGCTGAGGTGTGCACGACGCAGTCGCAGATGACGGCGACGGACAGGGACGCTTTGACGGCGGCGGCGCGTGGATTGGCGGCGAAGGTCCAGGCGAATGATGTGAGCGGATTGCAGGCGGCGACGGCTGCAGAATATGCCAAGGACTTCAGCGGCATTGGTGTGGTGGTGGGTGCTACAGCGGCGAAGGTGAAGGGTGGAACGCTGGCTGTGGAGCAGGTCTATCTGCTGGATGGAACGGAGCTGAAGCGTGGGCCGGATGGGTCGTTTCCGGAGGCGCAGTTTTTCTGTTCGCTCAACAAGACGGTGGCCGAGGCGGACTTTATGATCTCTGGGCTGGCGCCGGGCCGATATGGATTTGTGATCGTGGATGTCACCGATACAAGTTCTCCGTGGCGGTTGTCGTTTCTGTTGCGGCAGGATCAGGGGCAGTGGGCGATGGCGGGGTTTTATCCGAAGCCGCTGTCGGCGGCGGGCCATGATGGCCTGTGGTACTGGACACAGGCGCGGACGATGATGGCGCAGAAGGAGCGTTGGAATGCGTGGCTTTACTACCAGCAGGCAGAGAGTCTGCTGCGTCCGGTGAACTTTATTGAGAGCACGCATCTTGAGAAGTTGAAGGCGGAGGCAAGTGCGGCGGCTCCGCCTGCGTTGTCGGAGGGTGTGAGCGCGGCGGCTCCGCTGGTGGTGAAAGGGCCGGACGGGGCGGAGTATCACTTTACCGCGCTGGGTGTCGACGATTCGCTGGCGCAGGACAAGCTCGATGTAATGGCGCACTTGAAGGTCGATCAGATCGGCGATCCAGTGGCGGCGCGCAAACGTAATTCCGATGCGATGGTTGCATTACTGGCCGCGTATCCGGAGTTGCGGAAGCCATTTCATGGTGTGTGGATGGTTGCAGAGGTCCAGGGCCAGAATCCGTATGCTACAGAGCAGCCGATGAGCGAGATTCACTAACTCGACGGCAGCAATTTTCAAATCTTCTGATGAGTGTTTGACAGGGTAATGCTATCTTGAAAATCGTTTCCGTAGGACGATAAAGCTTGTAACAACTGAATACCTACTTCCAAGTCCGGAACCGCATCTAGAAGAAAGAGAACGATGAATAAAGAAGAAAAAACGTTGAGCCAGGCGATCCAGGAGCGGAGAGCGACCCCGAGCTTTGACGGGGCGCCGATTCCTGCGGAAGACCTGAGACAGATTCTCGATGCGGGCCTGCATGCGCCGAGCGGATACAACATGCAGCCGTGGCGGTTTGTGGTGGTGCAGTCGGCGGAGCAGAAGAAGAGGCTGCGGGCGGCTAGCTACAACCAGGGCAAAGTGGAAGAGGCGTCGGCAGTGATTGTTGCCTGCGGCGATGCGGATGGGTGGCGCAAGGATCTGGATCTGATGCTCGAGCATGGGCGGCAGGGTGGAATGCCGGAGAGTTATGCGGCGCAGGCGCGGAATAGCGTTCCGAATTACATGGCGAGCTTCAGCAGTGGGCAGATGCAAGGGTGGTTGAACAAACAGGTGATGCTGGCGTTTACCCATATGCTGCTGATGGCGGAGGTGATGGGGTATGACACAGCGCCGATGGAGGGGTTCGAGCAGGACAAGGTACATGAGGTATTGCGGCTACCGTTGAGCTACTGGGTGGTGGCACTGCTGGCGATCGGACATGCCAAGGGGCCGGACAAGTTTTACGGCGGGCGCTTCGATATGGGGCATACTGTGTTCGGCGAAGAGTTTGGCAAGCCACTGAAGTAGCGGCAAACGGAGACGACCAGGCTATGAAGTTTGCACTGCGCGTTGTGGCTTTTCTGGTGCTGTTGGTGGTTGCGGCTGGGTTGATTTTTTATCGGTATCCGCTTTGGGTGGCGGATCAGTTCACTCGATTTCATCTTTGGCGCGCTGGGGTGAAGAGCGACTATATCGAAGTGGGTGGGTATAGACTGCACTATTTTGAAGCGTCGCCTGCGAACGGGAGCGGTGGGACGCCTTTGGTGCTGGTTCATGGGTTGGGTGCGCGAGGCGAGGACTGGGCGGCGATGATACCGGCGCTGGCGGCGAGTGGGTTTCATGTGTATGTGCCGGATCTGCTGGGGTATGGACGATCACCGAAGCCGGATGTGGATTATTCGATCTCGCTTGAGGAGCAGACGGTGGTGCAGTTCATGCTGGCGGTGCATGTTCCGCGTGCTGACGTGGGTGGGTGGTCGATGGGTGGATGGATTGCGATGAAGCTAACGCTGGATCATCCGGAGATGGTGGACCGGTTAGCGATTTATGACAGCGCTGGAATTTATTTTCCGGCGACGTGGCAAGCAGATTTGTTTACGCCCAACGATGTGGCTGGGGTGAGGACGTTGATGGCGATTCTGTCGCCGAAGCCGCGTCCGTTACCAAACTTTGCTGCTGAGGCGGCGCTGCGCAAGCTGGAGGGCAATGCCTGGGTGCTTAAGCGGAGCATGACATCGATGACAAGTGGGCGAGACCTGCTGGACTTTCGGTTGTACAAGATCTCTCAGCCGATGCTGATTGTCTGGGGCGCGCAGGATGAGTTAATTCCATTGTCGGTGGGAGAGACGATCCATAAGAGCGTGCCGCAGTCTGTGCTGGATGTTGTCGAGGGTTGCGGGCATCTGGCTCCGGCGGAGTGTGCGCGGCCAGTGACTGAGGGGACTGTGGAGTTTTTGCGGGCCGAACCGCCTATGCGGGGCGGAGAGAAGACTTTTCCAGCTAAGAACTAGTGTTTGGTATTGCGCTTAGTCTGGCTGCCATTGGTAGGCGCCGGGTTGGGGAAGACCGATGTGGGCGAGGACGCGCTGGACAAACTGGCGGGCCATGTCGGCTGTGGTCTGCGGGTGGTTGTAGAGCGTCGGGATGACGGGGAAGATAGTGGCGCCGGCGTCCGAGGCGAGCTGCATGTTGCGGAGGTGGATGCGGTTGAAGGGTGTCTCGCGGACGCAGAGGAGCAGGGGGTGGTTTTCTTTGAGGCAGACGTCGGCGGCGCGCTGGATGAGGTTGGCGGCGAGGCCATTGGCGATGGCGGCTAGGGTACCCATGGAACAGGGAAGGATAATCATGGCGTCGGTGGGGTAGCTGCCGCTGGCGATGTTGGCGCCGATGTCGGTTTCTGCGTGCTGTTGGAGTTTGGGGCAGGGGGAGCCGAGGAGTTTTTCTGCAAGGTCGTTGCGGCCGCTTAGATTTAGTTCTTCGGCGAAGACGCGGAGGGAGTTTTCGGAGGCTACGAAGTTTATTTTTGTGACGCGGGTGTCGGCCGCGAGGGCGCGGAGGATCTCGGCGGCGAAGATGCTGCCGCTGGCTCCGGTTACGGCGAGAGTGATGTTGCGGGTTTCTTGCACGCACTATTATCGCCGATGGGGGTAGAAGCAGGTTCCTTCGACGGGCTCAGGACGGCTCTCCGACTCGCGAAGGATGACCAGTCTTGTGAGAGGCGGAGAAGCTGTTATATGTCGCGTAGCGCGTAGGCGATGAGGGTTTGGCCGTGGAGATTGTGGGCGGCGTTGAAGGCTTCGTTGCTGGCCTCCTCCTGCGCGGGGATGGTGGGGTCTAGCTCGCAGGCGGCGATCTCTTCGGTGGTGGCGTGGATGAAGCAGAGTTCGCAGGTGGCTAGGTTGTCCTCGGCGGTGCGCATGGGTGGGCCAAAGGTGCGGCAGAGGATGGGGCGGTGTTCGTAGAGGTCGCAGGTGCCGTGGTCGAGGTCGAGGACAGGGCAGGGTTCGTCGTTGGGAACTCTTCGAAGAGGATGGCGGCTTCGTGGTGCTCGTTGAGAATGCCGGTGGTGAGGTTGCCGGGGAACCAGGGGTCGAGGCGGGTTAAGGAGTTGGCTACGCGAGTGCGGATTCGTCGGTATTTTTCAGGGTCTGTTTGTTTGAGGGCTCCCAGGCCTTCGCGGAGACGGGCGGCATCCTGGTGGGCGATGGGGAAGACGCCGATGCAGCATTGCGAGCAGCCGGGTTTGCAGACGAGGTGAGGTCCGCCGCGACGGTAGGCGTCGGCTACGGCGGTGTCTACGATCTGGATAAGGCTAACGGGCGCTGTCTTCATAGAGTTACCCATTCACGACAAGTACAACCGTCCAGACTCTAACAAGCACTTTAAGCCCTGACCAAACGAACCGAAGTGAGTTTGGATATTTCACAATTCTCAACATCGAAGTGATGTCCCTCTCGAAGGTCATACCAAATTCCAGAATAATCGGGACACAAAAGTACAGTATGTTTTAGAGAATTGAAAAGACTCACCTGTACAAGTAAGCCTTTATTTGTTGAGTTCCAATCCAGTGTTACGAGATGGCCATTCGTCTGGCGCAGATTGGTAGAGTCATCGAAAAGAACTGGTTTTGTGTTGATTGCTACAGGTTTTATTTTTGGGTTTATGCCGTATCTAATGAATTTTCTGATTTCATCAAAGTCAGATCTGAGCATGAAAGGTACGCCCTTGGTATAGGCGGCATAGTTGAATGCGATCTTAGAAATACAACGCAGAATTATTTCATCTGGCTGGTACACAACCAGCGCTTCAAACGTTCCATCTTTTGTAGTAGGTTGTGCGATGGACCCCTTCTCGTGGAAATCTATTCCGCCATCAATAAGCTTTTTCTCAACGCGCAACATGGAGTCATGCGTCGGACCCACGACGCGAACTGTTATCCGTTTGTCGTCAATATAAGGCGCAAGAATTGAGGGATCATCCAACTGATCTTCCGTAAACCACGTTCCCGTTTGTTCGAGTTCTTTCTGGAAGCACACCTGTGAGAGCAATTCGGGCTCAATGTCTTTTCCTGTGGCGTCCGGTTTGAGGCTAAATTTGGCACCGAACCATGGCCCTGATGCATTTACCGATAAAACAACCCGGCTGCTTACAAATTCTCGTGCTTCGGTAGCCGGTTTGACTCCATATTTAAGCCTTAGGAGAGCCTCCATGCTATCCCTCCCCAAGACCAACTCCAACGCACTACTGAAATACGAATTGCAGGAACTGCAAACACAATTCAAAACAAAACTATTATTGAAATGCCCAAAGGCCTGAGGCATTACATGCTCGCGATTGAATGGGCCATCGAAAGAACCGCAGTAAATGCATTGTCTTCCCTCATCTTTTGATTGAGGGCGTTTGTTCATTTCGCTAACTTTCTTCGCTGAGCACGCGGGCGAAGATGGCGTCGACGTTGGCTAGCTGGCGGGTGTAGTCGAAGGCGTGAGCCAGTTTTTCGGGGGAGAGGCGGGCAGTGATCTCGGGGACTTTGGCGATCTCGTCGCGGAAGATGAGGTCGTTCTTCCAGGAGTTCATGGCGTGGGATTGGACGAGGCGGTAGGCGTCTTCGCGGGACATGCCGGATTCGGCAAGGTCGAGGAGCAGTTGGCCGGAGAAGATGAGGCCGCCGGTGGATTCGAGGTTCTTCAACATGCGGGCGGGGTAGACGAGCAGTTTTTCGATGAGGCCGGTCGTCTTTGCGAGCAGGTAGTCGATGAGGATGGTGGAGTCAGGGAGGATGACGCGCTCGGCGGAGGAGTGGGAGATGTCGCGCTCGTGCCAGAGGGCGATATTTTCGAAGGCGACCTGCGCGTTGGCCCGTACGACGCGAGCGAGGCCGCTGATTTGTTCCGAGGTGATGGGGTTGCGCTTGTGGGGCATTGAGCTCGAGCCCTTTTGTTTTTCGCTGAAGAACTCTTCGGCTTCGCGGACCTCGGTGCGCTGGAGGTGGCGGATCTCAGTGGCTATTTTATCTAGTGTGCTTGCCAAGACTGCCAGCGTGGCTACGTATGCGGCGTGGCGGTCGCGCTGGACTACTTGAGTTGCGACCGCTACGGGGCGCAATCCCAGCTCTGCGCAGATGGCTTCTTCGTGCTCAGGTTTGAGATGGCCGAAGGTGCCGACGGCGCCGGATAGCTTGCCGACGCGGAGGTCTTCGGCGGCAGCGTCGAAGCGGGTGAGGTTCCGCTGCATCTCGGAGTACCAGAGGAGCAGTTTGAGTCCGAAGGTGGAGGGCTCTGCGTGAATGCCGTGGGTGCGGCCGATGATGGGGGTGTGCTTGAACTCGAGGGCGCGGCGTTTGAGTGTGTCGGAGAGGGCGACGATACCGGCACGGATGATCGCGGAGGCTTCTTTGAGTTGGAGGGATTGTGCGGTGTCTACGACATCGGTGCTGGTGAGGCCGTAGTGGAGCCAGCGGGAGTCTTCAGGGGAGTTAATGTGCTCGGCGACGGTGGTGGTGAAGGCGATGACGTCGTGGCGTACTTCGGATTCGATCTCGTTGATGCGGTCGACGGTGAAGGCGCCGCGATCGCGGATGGCGTCGGCAGCGGATTGCGGGACGAGGCCGAATTTGGCGAGAGCTTGTGAGGCTGCGATTTCGACGGTGAGCCAGCAGCGGTATTTGTTGGCATCGGACCAGATACGGCCCATCTCGGGGCGTGTGTAGCGAGCGATCAAAATGGCTCCTTTGGTTTCACCCCAATTTTACCGTGCAATACGAGAGGGCTTATTTGACTGAGGGTTAGAGAGGGGTGTGGATTTTTATATCGTATAACGATATAATCGTATTACGATATTCTTGGTTTATATGAGAAGAAAAAACAATTCGATACTGGCTGTGCCCGCGAAGGTTGGTGAGATTGCCGAGTTTCGTTTCCGGTTGCGGCGGTTTTTGAGCTTCAGCGAAGCCGCATCGGAGGAGCTTGGCGTTCCGGCGCAGCAATATCAGTTGATCCAGGTGATTGCTGCTGCTCCAGGAGACAGGGCGGTGACGATTTCGTATATTGCGGAACGGATGCTGCTGCGCCATAACAGTGCAGTGGAGCTGGTTGATCGGGCGGAGAGAGCGGGGCTTGTGCTGCGCGTCGCCGATGAGAGCGACCATCGACGGTCGGTGGTGGAGATCACCGCAGAGGCCGAAGCGGTGCTTTCGCAGCTTGTCGAGCGCCATCTCGCGGAGCTGCAGAGCGAAGGGCCGGCGTTGATCCGCGCGCTGCAGAAGATTGTCGGCGACGGAGGCGCATCAAAGAGCGCGCTGAAGAAGAGGATCGGAGACAGATGATAAGGGCTGAGACAGAGACAGCGGAGACGCTGCGCGATTATTCGGCAAGCAGCCGAATGCTGTTTATCAGTGGGTTGGCGATCGCGGTTGGGGGAGCCGGTGCCGTGCTGGCCTGGGTGCTGTTGGAACTGATCCGCCTGGCCACGAATATCTTCTATTACCAACAGTTCGGCTTTGCCGTGAGGAGTCCGGCGGGCAACACGATGGGTTGGACGGCTGCGTTGATGCCGGTGATTGGTGGCTTGATCGTTGGCGTAATGGCACGGTTCGGATCGGAGAAGATTCGCGGACATGGGATGCCGGAGGCGATTGAGGCGATTATCTTTCGCGGCGGCAGTGTGGCACCGCGGCTCGCGTTTCTGAAGCCGACGGCTACGGCGATCGCAATCGGTTCGGGAGGGCCGTTTGGCGCGGAGGGGCCGATTATCATGACCGGCGGCGCTGTGGGTTCGCTGCTGGGACAGCTGCTGCGTACGACGGATGCGGAGCGGACGACGTTGTTGGTTGCTGGCGCTGCGGCCGGAATGTCAGCTACCTTTTCGACGCCGCTGTCGGCCGTGTTGCTGGCCGTGGAGCTGCTGCTGTTTGAGTGGAGGCCGCGGAGTCTTGTGCCAGTCACAGTGGCTTCGGTTACGGCAGGTGCGCTGCGGCGGTTTTTGCTGGGGTCGGGACCGATCTTTCCAATGCTGCCGACGACGGTGCCAATGCATCACATGGCGATGATTGGAGCGCTGCTGGTTGGCGTGATTGCTGCACTACTGGCTACGGGGCTGAGCAGGGCGCTCTATGCGGTAGAGGATTTGTTTGAGCATCTGCCAGTGCACTGGATGTGGTGGCCGGCGATCGGTGGAATCGTCGTTGGGCTTGGCGGACTGATCTTTCCTCCGGCGCTTGGTGTTGGCTATGACGTAATCCAGAGGCTGGTTACGGATGATGTGACGTGGAAGTTGCTGATCGGCGTTCTGGTGGTGAAGAGCGTGATCTGGGTTTGTGCGCTTGGGTCGAATACGTCGGGCGGAATTCTTGCTCCGCTGCTGATGATCGGTGGTGCTATGGGCGCGGCGATGGCCCACTTTCTGTCGCCGGTGTCGCAAGGCGCGTGGGCGCTGGTGGGAATGTCCGCAGTATTGTCGGCGGCGATTGGAGCTCCGCTGACGGCGGCGATGATGGCGGTGGAGTTGACGCACAATGGCGGCCTGATGCTTCCTGTTTTGCTGGCCTGCATCGTGAGCTACGGACTGGGAGTGCTGCTGCAGCCACGGTCGATCCTTACTGAGCGGCTAAGCCGGCGGGGATTTCATTTGAGCCGTGAGTATGGTGTCGACCCGCTGGAGACTGTGATGGTGCGAGACGTGATGCATACGAGCGTCTTTGCTTTGCGCGCGGATGCTACCCGGCGGGACGCTGCGAATTGGCTTGCGACGATGAAGGCGCGCGGCAGTGAGTCGTGGTCGCATTGGCAGAGGCTGTTTCCTCTGGTGGATGCGGATGGACGTTTGGGTGCTGTGCTGACTCGCAGCCAGATGATCGTTGCGGCGGAGGCGGGAGAGTTGAGCAGACTGTTGAAGGACAGCGGGGAGCTGCCTGCGACGGTTGGCCCGAGCGATACGCTCCGTTCGGTTGCTGAGAGGATGGCGGAATCGAAGCTGACGTCGTTCCCTGTTGTGGATTCGGCTGGGAGGTTGCTAGGGATTTTGAATATTGCCGACATGCTGGCAGCGCGAGGGAAGGCGAGTATCAGGGATAACGAACGCAAGCGTGTGCTCAGTCTGCGGTGGCCATTCGGGCGTCCCAATGCCGAGGACGAGATGGATGCATTGGTTGCCAAAGTTGAAAAGAAAGAGCAGGCGATGGACTAGTCAGGCGTTGACGACTCCAAGGAGGGCTGACATTTCGTCGTAGAGGAAGCCCTCGCCGGGGCGGTAGGGTTGGATCCATTTGCCGTCGAGTACGAATTGAGGGATCGCGCGCTTGCCAGTGTTGGCGATGACGAGATCTGCCGCGCCAGGTGTGGTCTCGATGTCGATCTCTTTGAAGGGGATGTTGTGGGTGGTGAGGAAGCGCTTCGCCTCGCGGCAGTCGCGGCACCAGGAGGCTGAGTAGACGGTTAGATCCATAGTTTTATTCTAGCGTCACTGCGGCGATCTCTTGCTATTGCTCGTGGTAGTTGCGGATGAGGCCTCCGTCGATGATGAAGGTGGAGCCGGTGCAGTAGGCTCCGGCGTCGGAGGCGAGGAAGAGGGCTACGCCGGCAACTTCTTCCGGTGTGCCCATGCGGCCGAGCGGGATGTTGGCGAGGAGGGCCTTGAGTTCGGGTTTGTCGGCCATCAGGTTGTTGTTGATGGGGGTGGCGATTGCGCCGGGGGCGATGTTGTTGGCGGTGATGTTATAGGGGCCGAGCTCGACGGCGAGGTCGCGCATGAGCATGCGCATGGCGCCCTTCGAGGCGCAGTAGGTGGAGAAGTGGGGGAAGACCATGTCCTCGTGGACGGAGCTGATGTTGATGATGCGGCCGGGAAGTTTGGCCTTGATAAGGGGGCGGACGAAGGCCTGGGTGAGGAAGAAGGCACCCTTGAGGTTGACGTTGAGGACGGCGTCGTAAGCGGCTTCGGTGACCTCCCAGAAAGGGGATTCGATCTCGATGCCGGCGTTGTTGACGAGGATGTCGGCGCGTCCGAGCTGTTTGTAGGTTTCGTCGATGAGGCGCTGGGTGTCGGCGAGGATAGAGACGTCGGCCTGGACCGTGATGGCTTTGCCGCCGCAGGCTTCGCATTTGGCTTTGGTGTCGTCGGCTTGCTCGGGATGGCTGCGGTAGTCGACGACGACGGTTGCGCCCTCGCTGGCTAAACGGACAGCTATGCATTGGCCGATGCCGGTTCCGGAACCGGTGACGATAGCAACTTTATTTTGCAGGGTGGGCAAAGGGCTCTCCTGTGATGGATGCTATTTGAGATGCCGCATCGCGCGGGGCCGGATTGGTCTTTGTTTATTTTTTCACAGGAATTGAGACGGCTAGACCCGGGGTTACTTTGTACTGCTCGGCGAAGTTGCGCTGGTTGAGTGAGAGAGCGACGCGTCCGCGCGAGTCGATGTATAGGAGAGGGCTGGCTACGGCTACGTCGCTGAAGGTTTTGACGAAGGGGATGGTGTAGAGGTGTCCGTCGATGGTGACGGGGACGGGGTCGCCGAGGTGGTAGCCGAGTTTGGCGAAGGTCTCGGACGGGACGTTGAGGATGACGTTGCCGAAGGGGCCGTCGAGGCCGAGGACCTCGGCGAGCAGGCCGTTGGAGTCGAGTGTCGCATTGTGGATGTCGAGGCGGACGAGTTTGGCGACGTCGATTGCTGGACCAGCCTGGGTCCAGTTGTCGCCGCGTGCGAGGTGGGCTCCTGCGGGAGAGAAGATGTCGCGGCCGTGAAAGGTGGAGGAGAGGCGCGCGCCAATCATCCAGGCGGGGTTGGTGATCTCACGGGCTTCGATGATCTGGCCTGGCCCGTCTGAGGGCATGAGCGTGAGGAGGCCGTTGTCGGGAAGGACGAAGTACTGGCCGAGGCGTGAGCGGGCGATGATGGCTTTGCGAGTGCTGCCGACGCCGGGGTCGATGACAACGACGAAGACGGCGTCGGCGGGGAAGTAGGGTGCGGAGCCGGCGAGGAAACGGGCGCCTTCGGCGATGTCGTAGGGTGTGACCTGATGGGAGATGTCGATGATGCGGACGTCGGGATCGATGCCAACCATGACGGCCTTGCAGATACCGATAGCGTCGTCTTTGACGTCGAAGTCGGTCATGAAGCCGACGACGTGTTGGGTGGGCTTAGGCGGTTGCGCGGGGAGCGCGGCGGCTGCGAAAAGGATGACTGTGAGAAGGCGAGCGAGCTTCATGCGATGAGGATAACTTATGCTCACTGCTCTGATGCCTCCGCATCGGGCAGTGCATCGAGAGGGCTCTTGCCGCGGCGTTTGAGGAAGAAATTGGTGAGCATGCGGCCGCACTCTTCGGCGAGGAGGCCGGCGGTGACTTCGAGCTTGTGGTTGAGCTGGGGGTGGTTCAGGACGGACAGGACTGAGCCGCAGGCCCCGGCTTTTGGGTCTGGTGCGGCATAGACGAGGCGGGCGATTCGGGCGTGGAGGATGGCTCCGGCGCACATGGCGCAGGGTTCAAGCGTGGCGTAGAGTGTGCAGTCTTCGAGGCGGTAGTTTTTTAGGGTGATGCCGGCTTCGCGGAGGGCGACGATCTCAGCGTGGGCTGTGGGATCGCTGTCGCGGAGAACTCGGTTTTGGCCGCGGCCGATGATTTTGTTTTCGTGGACGACGACTGCGCCTACGGGGACTTCGCCGTTTGCTTCGGCGTCGTTGGCTTCGGCGACCGCGGCTCGGAGGTAGGTGAGGTCGTCTTCCATTGTTCTACGTGGGCTCCTGCTGGCTAAGGCAGTGGAGGGTGCCCAGGCCCCAGACCAGGTCGACGGCGTGGATGCCGATGACTTCGCGGGTGGGGAAGCAACTGGCGATGATGTTGAGGGCGTGGCGATCCTGGCAGTCGTTGAAGGTGGGGACGAGGACTAGATCGTTCGCGATGTAGAAGTTGGCGTAGCTGGCTGGGAGGCGCTGGCCTTCGAAGACTACGGGCGAGGGCATGGGGAGTTCGACGATCTCGTAGGGTTTGTTCTGTAGGTTGCGGAAGCTGCGGAGGCGGTCGAGGTTTTCGGCGAGGGGGAGATGGTTTTCGTCATGGGTGTTGGGCTCGACGGCGGTGAGGATTTTGTTTTCGGCTACGAAGCGGGTGATGTCGTCGACGTGACCGTGGGTGTCGTCGCCCGCGCAGCCTTTGTGGAGCCAGAGGACCTTTTCTATGCCGAGATGGTCGTGGAAGGCTTGCTCGAGATGTTTGCGGGTTTCGGCTTCGTCGCCGAGGCCGGGGTTGCGCTCCTGAATTTTTGAGAGGAGGCACTCTTCGGTGGTGAGGAGGAGGCCGGCTCCGTTGGTGTCGATGCTGCCGCCTTCGAGGACGAAGCGGTGGCGTTTTCCGGTGGGGAGTTCGACCTCGGGTTTGAACTGAGGCATGTCGTAGAGTTTGGCGACGTGCTGGGGGACCTGGTCGTCGCGACGCCAATTGTCGTACTTGGCCCAGGCGTTGAACTTCCAGTTGGTGATGGCGAGGTCGCCCTCCGAGTTTTTGACGGAGCCGTCGACCATCTTTTTTACGAAGATGGGGCCGGAGTCGCGGAGCCAGACGCGGTCAGTTTGCCAGTGGTGGAAGTGGAGACGTGCGAGGTTGGCTCCGGCGCGGCGGAGGTGGCCGGTGGCGCGGTTTTCTGCGTGGATGTCGTTGACGAGGATATGGACGTCTTCGACCTGGGAGAGGTGACGGACGATTTCGGCGTAGACCCAGGGGATGGGCTGGAATTTCCCGGGCCAGTCCTCGGCGTTGTGGGGCCAGGCGATCCAGGTGGCGGCGTGAGGGGACCACTCGGCGGGCATGCGGTAGTCGGTCGGCTTGTGGTCGGTGCTCAGTGGGTACCCCCTACCCGTACAAAAGTGTGCAAAGTCTTCCAGTCAGGCGATTTAAGTCCGGACCTTCCTGCGCTTGAAGGTCGTTGTGCGCAGTGAGGTCAGACGAGGGGACGGCGGATGTCAAGTGCGTCGGGCCTCATCGATGTCAAGTATAGCTATAGCTTTGGAATGGAACTTGAAGGCGCCCGCAGGGCGGCGTTGCATGATTGCATAGTAGGATGAGTGCGATCGAGATTAGTGCTCGTAAATTCACGGAAAAGGTCTTCTTGATATGGTAATTGGCGTCAGCGCACCCCCGAGCACCCAGCATTTTTCAAATCAGAAGACGGACATCCGGGCCATGAGCATCGCAACGATGCTCTTTTTCATGTGGGGATTCCTTACCTGTCTGAATGACATTCTGATCCCGCACCTGAAGGGCATCTTCGACCTGAACTACGCGCAGGTCATGATGGTGCAGTTCTGTTTCTTCTCGTCATATTTTATCTTTGCGTTTCCGGCGGGAAAGCTGGTGGAGTGGCGTGGCTATAAGGGTACGATGGTGATCGGGCTGCTGGTGATGGCGGCCGGTGCGTTTCTATTTTTGCCGGCTTCGACGGTGGCGTCGTTCGGGTTATTTCTTACCGCGCTGGTGATTCTGGCGGCAGGAATTACGACGCTGCAGGTAGCGGCGAATCCTTATGTGGCGAACCTGGGGCCTCCAGATACGTCTGCGGCGCGACTGAATCTTTCACAGGCGTTCAACTCGTTTGGGACGTTTGTTGCTCCGTTCTTTGGAAGCATGTTCATTCTGGCTGCGGCGCCAGTTGCCCCCGAGAAGCTGCGGTCGTTTTCGGCGGCGGCGTTGCAGGCCTACCGGACAGAGCAGGCCTCGAGCGTGCGACTGCCTTACCTGGGGATCGGATTGACTCTGGTTCTGCTGGCGATCTCGTTTGCGGTGCTGAAGCTGCCGACGATGGACTTCACCCGCGACATCAGGCCGGGGGAGTTGGACACGACGCCGACGAACGACAGCATATGGAAGCATCCGGTGCTGCTGGCGGGTGCACTGGCAATCTTTGTTTACGTTGGCGCGGAGGTTTCGATCGGGAGCTTCCTGGTGAATTACTTTGGACTGCCGGATATTGCAGCATTCTCGGAGAAGACGGCGGCGAAGTATGTTGCGCTGTATTGGGGCGGGGCGATGGTGGGGCGGTTTATCGGCTCGTGGTTGCTGACGAAGGTGAGGACGAGCACTGTTCTGGGGACGGCGGCGGTGGTGGCTTGTGGGCTGGTGGTGACGTCGATCCTGACACATGGGCACACGGCGATGTGGGCGATTCTTGCGGTGGGGCTGTTCAACTCGGTGATGTTTCCAAGCATCTTTACCGTGGGGCTGACGGGATTGGGTCCGCTGACTTCGAGGGGATCGAGCCTGATGGTGGCGGCGATAGTCGGCGGCGCGCTGCTTCCACTGGCTGAAGGGAATCTAGCCGATGCGGTTGGGGTGCAGCACGCGTTTGTCATTCCGGCGACCTGCTATATCTACATTGCGTTGTTTGGATATTTAGGCGGGCGAAGAGCGGAGCGAGAGGTCGGTTTGGCGGCTTAGGCCCCTCCGGGCCCGCCTCGCTTTGCCGGATGGATGCCCTGCATGGAGAGATGGGCGTCCGCGCTTTCGTATCTCTATTTTTCTTTGACGATGAGGTAGGTGGTGATGGTGCCGGGGGCGAGTTTGACCCAGTGGGGGACGTTGGCGGCGATGTGGGCGATATCGCCGGTGTGGAGGACTACTTCTTTGCCGCCGTCTAGGCCGGGGCCGCGGGTCTCTCCGGGGGCGGTGGTATGTCCTGCCTGCATGGTTCCACCGGTGACGAGGGTGACGGTTCCTTTGGTGATAATCATCTGATCGGCCCAGTCGTGGTGGAGTTCGGCGTCGCCGGTGTGGACGCGGACGACGAGGAGGGTTTTATAGGAGCCGAAGTCGTCGAAGGTGTCGAAGGCTACGCCGCCTGGGCTGGCTTTGGCGGCGACGAGGAGTTTGGCTTCGCGCTGATCGAGATCGGCGGTGGTGTGGACGATGGGGTCGGTGGATTGGGCGAGGAGTGGGGATGCTGCTAGGGCGAGGGACAGGACGAGGCGACGGGGCATGCTGGCTCCTTTGGGGACAGCCAATTGTAATGTGTGATTTGGGATGGTCAAAGGAGATCGCTGGTTGGGACGGTGTGCATCGTGCCCTTTGGCGATGTGACCGCAAAGAATGGGGCACCCGAGCGGTTTGGGCTGGGTTAGGGAAAGCGGTTCGCGCTTCCGCGCGAATGCCCACATCTCAAAATCGAGATATGGGGCACCCGATTTTGTGGCTTCAACCAGATGTGGGCCACCCTGCCCCAGGGCGGTTCCGCTGTCATGCCTCATCAAGAACCTTTAATCCGCCTTCTGTGGGTCCGAACCTTTGCGATCCAGCGGGGTCAATACGACGGTCAACGCATAAAGTCGTCCGTCGGGATTGGTGTCGACCATTACCCGCATGAGACGTTCTATGTGGAGATTAACATCTGCGATCTGCGCCTGCGAAAGGCAACCTACCTTGCGCAAAGCCCACAGTTCTCGGTCAGGACCGGATACGGAGGGCTGCCCGGTTTTGAAGCTGTTGCTGAAATCCCGCATCCCCAATCGGAGCATCGAGGCGATGATCGCATTGACTTCACTTCCGTTCCCCCTCTTTCCAAGTTCGTAGCAGAGACTCATCTCCGGAGCGACTGCGCGGAAAAGTGCTTCGCGTCTCCCATTGAGCATGCGATAGCCATCGCTGAGGACCAGGCCCACGCCCTTCAGTATCCGTAGATGGTAGTAGAGCGAATCCGCAGGCCTCGCCAGCGCACTTGCGAGTTCAGCAACGGAAACGGTCCCCATTCGTGGCAGCACGTCGAGAATCTCTTGACGGGTTGACGCGGCAAGAGCACGCATCTGCCGCTTGCTGCGAATGATGTAGTTGTCCTTGAGGGCGTTCATGTGATCGAATGCTATCATTTGGTTGAATAATTACGATTTTATTCAACGATCAAAAGAGAGCTTTGGAGGAGAAAGTTATGGAGTCACAAAAACGGCAAATCGCTGCAATCATCGCTTTGATGGCTCTATCGGGTTTCGTTGCGCTATCGGCGCAAACCCTTAAATCGGAGACGGAACCTTACAATCCGAAGGTAGTTTTGGTGGAGTCGTTTACGTCCGAAGGATGCTCCGATTGCCCTCCAGCGGGGGACGCCAGCACCGATAAGGCTGCGGATATGGCCGCAATCGTGAAGATCACCAAAGCGTATGCCGAAGTGCACATGAACAACGACGAAGCGGCTATCAATGCAATGGCTGCGGTGATGGCGGACGATTTCTATTACCATGACCGTACGCGCGGTGTGATGGGGTCAAAAGATGAGATTGTGGCGTCAATCAAGGCCAAGAGCTTTGTGACAGACTCGATCAGTTTCAAACCTTACATCGTTCGAATCTTCGGTTCGACTGCTATTGCGCAGTCCGTCAATCGGGTAGACGGAGTCTTCGGAGGGAAGGCCTTCAGCAGCCCTTTCGTTTCCGTCGATATCTTCACAAAGCAAAGTGGCCGCTGGCTCTGGGTTGGCTCCGAAAATGACAAGATCGGCGACAAGGTCTCAGACCAGCTTCTGTGTAACGGCGAGGTCTGCAAGCCCAACCAGACCGCTTTTGTTGTCAACTCCTCGACCGCTCCGGCCTTGACGCACGAGACGATCGCGGCCGGTGAGGCTGCGGATCGGGACGCGATCGTAGCGATCGCCAAGAAGTTTGTGGGCATGCAGGTGACCAAGGACCAAGCGACCTTTGACGCGGTCGGTGACAGCATGGCCGACGATTTCTATTTCTACGATCACACCGCCGGGGGTATCGGCTCTAAGCAGGAGGTTCTCTCGCCCCTTAAGTCCAGGCTCGAATCGAAGGAGGCCGTCGCACCGTCTTTCGACTTCAAGCCCTCGATGATCCGTATCTTTGGCTCGACCGGCATTGCGAAGTACAGCATTACGGTCGTCCGAACGCTCGATGGAAAGGTCACCCGTAAATCTCGAGTCATTGTCGATGTGTTTGAAAAGCGGAACGGCCGCTGGATCTGGGTTGGTGCCGAATCCGAGGATATTGGCGACAAAGTATCCGGAGAAGTTCTCTGCAACGGCACAATTTGTACTCCAAATCAACCCGGCTTTGTAGTGAAACGCTGAGCGCAGGCCGTCGCCAACGACATTGACAGTTCCAATGTTCCCCGGGGAGAAAACTCGGGCGCTCCTGATGTGTTAGGAAGTCGCTTTGCAAAACTAACGGTACTAGCTGGAATCTAGTTGAGGGGAGCATGCGCCAACTCCTCAAATGTTGTCCAGTCTTTCATTCATATTTTGTATTTTCAGATGGTTCGGTCGGAACTATAAAAGTGCGGACGAATTTCAATCCAATAAGCGTTTGGTGATGCCTTCGTAGGCGTCGATGCGGCGGTCGCGGAGGAAGGGCCAGTGCTGGCGGGTGACTTCGATGAGTTTGGGGTCTAGGTCGGCGATGAGGATCTCTTCTTTGTTGTGGCTGGCTTTGGCGAGGATGCGGCCGAAGGGGTCGCAAATGAAGCTACCGCCCCAGAAGTCTATACCTGAGGTGCAGGCCGGACCTGGGGTGTGGTCGCCGGGGCCGTGGAGTTCGACGGTGGCGGGGTTGCCGTCGGCGGCGATGGTTTTGAATTTGACGTCGCCGTGTTCGTGACCTACGCGGTTGACGGCGCAGACGAAGACTCCGTTGGCGATGGCGTGGGCGCGCTGGGCGGTCTGCCAGGCTTCGTATTGGGCGGTGCCGAACTCTTCTTTTTCGGAGGGGTGCCAGCCGATGGCGGTGGGGAAGAAAAGGATCTCGGCTCCGCGGAGGGCGGTGAGGCGGGCGCCTTCGGGGTACCACTGGTCCCAGCAGACGAGAGTGCCGATTTTCCCGGCTGTGGTATCAGTGGCCTTGAAGCCGAGGTCGCCGGGGGTGAAGTAGAACTTCTCGTAGTAGAGGGGGTCGTCGGGGATGTGCATCTTGCGGTAGGTGTCGGCGATGCTGCCGTCTTTTTCGATGGTGACGGCGGTGTTGTGATAGAGGCCGGGGGCGCGGCGTTCGAAGAGGCTGGCGACGAGGACGACGCCGGTTTCACGGCAGACGCGGGTGAGGGTGTCGGTGGAGGGGCCGGGGATGGGCTCGGCGAGGCCGAAGAGGGCGTGGTCTTCGCGCTGGCAGAAGTATTGGGCTCGGAAGAGCTCGGGGAGGCAGACGAGCTGGGCGCCCTGGCGGGCGGCTTCGTAGACACGCTCGGCGGCCTTGTCCAGGTTGAGCTGGGTGTCGGGCGAGCAGGACATCTGGATGAGAGCGACGCTTTTGGTGGTGGAGTTTTTGTTGTTTGTGGTCATGATGGTCTTGTTTAGTTTATCGGGTTCGGTGGCGTAGGGACGGTGTGGGTGCGTGCGAGAAGGTTTATTTGCAGGAGGTTAATGTTTGGTTGGCCTTCGTGGGCTCGGTGAGGAAGCGGTTAGCGTCTTCGAGAACAACCCCACGTTAGCGACGATGAGACCGTCGCGAACATGGGGCACCCGGTTTTGGTTGCTACTACTTTGTGTCGGAGATGCGTGGGACTGTGCGGGGTACTGGTTCGATGCGGTTGACGCTTTGGAAGGGGAGCATCCAGCCGGGGTATTCAGGCGGGAGAGCGCTTACTTCGTCGAGCTGTTTGAGTTCGTCGGCGGTTAGCTTGAGATCGACTGCGGCGACGTTGTCTTCGAGTTGGTCGAGCCGTTTGGCTCCGATGATGATCGAGGTGACGAAGGGTTTTGCCAGGACGTAGGCAAGGGCAACGCGGGCGGGGCTGCAGTTGTGGGCCTTGGCGATGGGGGCCATGACGTCGAGGATGCGCCAGGTGCGCTCTTTGTCGACGATGGGGAAGTCGAAGTCGGAGCGGCGGGAGTCGGCGGGTTTCTGGTTTTCACGGGAGAATTTGCCGGAGAGCAGGCCACCGGCGAGCGGGCTCCAGACGAGGAGGCCGGTCTTTTCGGCTTCGAGGAGAGGGACGATGTCGCGCTCGAGGTCGCGGCCGGCGATGGAGTAGTAGGCCTGGAGAGTGTCGAAGCGGGCGAGGTTTTTGAACTCGGAGATGGCGAGTGCTTTGGCGATCTTCCAGGCGAGCCAGTTGGAGACGCCGATGTAGCGGACTTTGCCCTGTTGGACGAGGGTGTCGAGGGCGCGGAGGGTTTCTTCGATGGGAGTGATGGAGTCGTTGCCGTGGATCTGGTAGAGGTCGATGTGGTCGGTCTGGAGGCGGCGGAGGCTGGCGTCGACGGCGTCCATGATGTGGCCGCGGGAGGCGCCGACGTCGTTGCGGCCGGGGCCGGTGCGGCCGAAGGCCTTGGTGGCGATGATGGCTTGAGTGCGGGGGATGTTGAGGTTCTTGAGGGACTGGCCGAGGGCCTTTTCGCTTTCGCCCTCGGAGTAGACGTCGGCGGTGTCGAAGAAGTTGATGCCGGCGTCGATGGAGGCTTTGATGAGGGCGTCGGCTCCGGCCTGGTCGACGGTGCCGATGGCTCTGAAGAGGCCGGTGCCGCCGTGGAAGGTCATGGTGCCGAAACAGAGCGTGGAGACGAGAAGGCCGGTGTCGCCAAGGGTCTTGTATTGCATCGGGGATTTCCTTTGGGCCGAGTGGATCGGCAGGTAGTGATTAGATGGCGTAAACCAAGTGCGTGATTCAGGGCAGGAAAAGTGGGGTAAGACGGCTCAGAACTTCGATTTTTTAGCGGACTTTGCTTTTTTGTCGGTGAATTTTCTGTTACGTTAAAGCTGTAACAGCGGCCAGATTAGCGTCCGGTACGCTCTCTTCCATATCACTTGAAAATTTACCCCCAGCTGTTCCGGTAGAAGTGTATTTCATTGCAGAAGGAGTGTTATTTTGAGCGAATTTCGTGATTTTCTGGAGCTTTCTTACGGTGAACTCGAGGACCTGAACCTGCAGGCGAAGGATCAGCGCAGGAAGCGTGTTGCGATCGATGTGATTCGGGAAGAGCGGTTGAAGTATTTGACCGATGAGCGACGGATCAAGGCCGTGACCGTGCTGTTCAGCGACCTCGAAGGCCGACTGCACATGCTGGACTACGACAAGAAGTTTCTGGTGAAGAGCTACGACAACCTTACGTTCGACGGCTCGTCGATTCGTGGATTTACGGCGCAGCGGGAGAGCGATCTGCGGCTGGGGATCGACTGGAGCGCGTTTTACTGGGTGCCGGCGGATGTGTTTGGCGCGGGCAAGGTGATTGTGTTCGGCGAGGTGATTGATAAGAATGGCACGACGTATAGCGCGGATATTCGCGGAGTGCTGAAGCAGTTCTCCGACGAGATGTACAAGACGCAGGGCTATACGCTGAATGCTGCCAATGAGATTGAAGGGTTCCTGTTTGAGGGTGTGGATGCTGAGCGGAATTACCACCTGACGGGGAGCTTCGAGTATGTGAATAAGGGTGGATACTATCACTCGCTGCCGGGCGATCCGCTGCGGGAGTTCATCGACACGACGGCCGAGGTGCAGCGTGCGATGGGCTTCGAGAATGAGAAGGACCATCCTGAGGTTGCGCCGAGCCAATTTGAGATCAACTACGGCTACGGCGAAGTGGTTGCTGCGGCGGACCAGATTCAGCTTTACAAGCTGATCTGCCGGCAGGTTGGCACGCAGATGGGGATGACGGCTTGCTTCCTGCCGAAGCCAGTGGCTGGTGTGAATGGCAGCGGCATGCACACGAACGTCTCCGTCTCGAAGAACGGCAAGAATCTCTTCTGGGATCCCAATGGACTCGAGAAGATTTCCAAGCTGGCATGGCAGTTCACGGATCGCGTCCTGACGCATGGCAATGATCTTTGCCTGCTGATGAATTCCAGCGTGAATGCCTATCGCCGGCTGGATCCTCACTTTGAGGCGCCGAACCAACTCAATGCCTCGGCGGTGAACCGTGGGGCGATGGTCCGGATTCCGATCGGCAATGAGAAGTCGGCACGCATCGAAGTGCGCGCGGTTGCTCCGGACGCGAATCCGTACATGGTGCTGTACTCGATCTTCAAGAGCGGACTTCAAGGCGAGATCTCGAAGATCAAGAACCTGCGGCAGGCGGAGCGTTATCTACCGGACAACATCTACACGGCAATCGATAACTTCCGTAATTCGGAGTGGACGACAAAACTGCTTGGCGCGGATGTGAAGGCGCGTTATGCGGACCTAAAGCAGGCTTCGGCGGACCGCTGCCCGCGGCTGCTGGGCACGATTGTGAAGGCTCCGGAGGTGCAGTTCCACCACGATGTTTATAACCAGCTTCTGTGGAGCCAGTTCTAGTTATTATGTTGGGAATGAAGTGCCCCGGTCTTTGGCCGGGGCACTTTGTTTTGTCGGACTATGCTTGGGCTGTGAGCATTTGCTCGACTCGAGCGGGGCGGTAGGCGGATTCGGAAATGGTGGCGAGACGCGAGGGATGGATCTCTTCGCTGAGCCCGAAGAAGCGGCAAAAGCTCATCATCAGCGGACGCCATTTGAGCGGGTCGATGGATCCGGTTTGCCTTCGAGCCTCAGTTCCGGAGCGATGTGGACGCGAAGGATTCTTACCTCCAGTGCGATGAGCTGGCCAGGAGATTCGTGGACTGTGAGCGGGTGGCTTTGCGTCAGCTCGGCTTCCAACTGAATAGGGCATTCTGCGACGCGAGGCGGGTGAACGAGATGAGAAGGCACAGCGGTGAAGCCTGCGGCGGCGAATTTGTCGCGATGAAAGGTGTAGCCTCTCGAGACTTTGTGCGGCGGCACGGGACTGGAGCCGGTGAGAAGAGCCAGCCGATCGACATTTGCCACTTCGTTGACCGAGGGCAGGTTGATGACGCATTGGCGAGCGCGTTCGAGATTCTGCTGGGTCTTCGACTGCGCACCGAAGCCGAGGACGGCGTTCCAGCCGAGCCACCATGCCGAAGAGATGGGGGAGAGGTTGGCAGAGCCGTCCTCATTAAGGGTGCTGACGAGGACGACGGGTGTTCCGAAGTAGAGGATGGAGGGGTGGATGACTTCGTGCATTGCAGGCTCCTATGATGAGATGGGTTGAGCGTAACTATTGCGGAGCGCGAATACTATCCGATTTGGATCAGGGAAGTGGGCTGAGGCTACGGTTCTCCCGTCAAAGAGTCCCACGGTGGGTAGAGCTTCTTCGTCGATTTGACATAGGGTTTGGGGTGCTGCATTCTTCTGCTGTTGCTTCGATGGAGGCTTCTCTTGGCAGCGATGGACGCGGACGATCGGAATCCCTGGTTAGTACCGGCGGCGGTGCTGGGTGGGTGCTTGCTGCTGGGGCTGGTGGTGGGTGGGTGGTTGCTGGGGTCGGAGATCAAGGAGACCAGGCTGTCAGACCGGTATGTGACGGTGAAGGGGCTGGTGGAGCGGACGGTGAAGTCCGATAGCGCAGTGTGGCCGGTGACGTTCAAAGAGACAGGCAACGATCTGCAGCAGGTGTATGCGAAGAGCGAAGAGGACCGGGGGGCGATTCTCAAGTTTTTTGCGGCGCAGGGGATTACTCCGCAAGAGATCTCGGTGGGACAGATTCAGGTGACGGATAAACAGGCCAATGAATATGGTGGGAATAATAATAACGGGCCGCGGTATATCGTGCAGCAGACGGTGACGGTGAGTTCGAATGACGTGGACAAGATTTCGAAGGCAGGGCAAAAGACGGCTCAGCTGCTGCAGGCGGGGATCATTGTCATCGGTGGATATGGGCAGGGAATACGGTACGTGTTCAATGGACTGAACGCGCTGAAGCCGGACATGATTACAGAGGCGACGAAGAATGCGCGGGCATCGGCGGACAGGTTCGCGGCGGATTCCGGGAGCCAGGTAGGGTCGATACGGTCGGCGAACCAAGGGGTGTTTTCGATCTCGGCTGCGGATGCGGGCAGCGGGATGGCGCCGGGAGAAGATGGTGGAGGCGGTGGGCAGGTGGAGAACCCGGATGCGAGCATTATGAAGAAGGTCCGCGTGGTCTCGACGGTTGATTATTATCTGGTCCGATAAGCGCACGGCTGGCCGCACATCGTTGCTACTCGTATTGCGTGGGTGGTAGCCTTCGAACACTACCTTTTTGTGTCGGAGTCTACGTCAATGCAGGCAAGCTACAACGGAATCGCAGTGCCCGCCAATGGGCAGCCCATCGAATACAGCAACGGCAAGTACACGGTGCCGAACCACCCCATTATCCCGTTCATCGAGGGCGACGGCACGGGCAGGGATATCTGGAAGGCCTCGCAACGCGTGTTTGATGCCGCGGTGGAGAAGGCGTATGGGGGTAAGCGGAAGGTTGCGTGGTATGAGGTGCTCGCCGGGGAGAAGGCTTACCGGCAGACGCAGAATTGGCTGCCGGACGATACTGTGAAGGCGACTGTAGATTTTCGTGTTTCGATTAAAGGGCCGCTGACTACGCCGGTGGGTGGTGGAATTCGTTCGCTGAATGTGGCGTTGCGACAGTTGATGGATCTTTATCAGTGTGTGCGGCCGGTGAAGTATTACGCTGGGGTCCCTAGTCCAGTGAAGCATCCGGAGAAGCTGGATGTGGTGATCTTCCGCGAGAATACGGAGGACATTTATGCCGGAATTGAGTTCCGTGAAGGGACGCCGGAGGCTGCGAAGTTCATCTGCGTTTGTGAACGATGACATGTTGAAGGGTGGGAAGAAGAAGATTCGGTTGGACTCGGGTGTGGGGGTGAAGCCGATCTCGATTACGGGGTCGAAGCGGTTGGTGCGCGCGGCGATTCAGTATGCGCTGGATAGCGGGCGCAAGACGGTGACACTGGTGCACAAGGGCAACATCCAGAAGTTTACGGAGGGGGCGTTCCGCGAGTGGGGATACGAGGTTGCGTCGCAGGAGTTTCGTGAGCAGACGGTGACCGAGCGAGAGAGCTGGATTCTTGGGAATCTTGAGGCGAACCCGAATCTTACGCCGGAACAGAACGCTGCGTTGATTGAGCCGGGAATTGAGTTTGCCTCGAAGGAGTTTGGCGCTGAGGTTGTTGCCGAGGTGAAGAATGTTGTTGCGTCGATCGGCAAGTCGCATGGGAATGGGCAGTGGAAGAAGAAGATTCTGGTGAACGATCGAATCGCCGACTCGATCTTCCAGCAGATCATTCTGCGGCCTGAGGACTATAGCGTGCTGGCGACGACGAATCTGAACGGCGACTATATTTCGGACGCCGCGGCAGCGCAGGTTGGCGGGTTGGGGATCGCTCCGGGCGGAAATATTGGCGATGGGTTTGCCGTGTTTGAGGCGACGCATGGCACTGCTCCGAAGTATGCGGATAAGGATGTGATCAATCCTGGATCGGTGATTCTGTCGGGCGTGATGCTGTTCGATTTTCTTGGCTGGAGTGAAGCGGCGCGGCTGATCGAGAGCTCGATGGAGAAGACGATTGGACAGAAATATGTCACGTATGACTTTGAGCGCGGGATGCAGGGAGCGACGAAGGTTAAGACGAGCGAGTTTGCTACGCGGATGATTGAGAATATGTAGGCCGACCGCGGATCTTCGCGGATGTGCACGGATCAAGGACCACGATCAATACAACGGCGTAACGGATACGAAGGATTAAAGAGCGATAAAGGCTAATTTTTTATTTTGAGAGGAATCGAATGCGGAAGAAGGTAACGGTTGTTGGTTCGGGAAATGTTGGAGCGACGGCGGCACATTGGATTGCGGCGAAGGAGCTGGCCGACGTTGTCTTGCTCGATGTGATCGAGGGTGTGCCACAGGGAAAGGCGCTCGATCTGCTGCAGGCGATGCCGATTGAAAAGCGCGACTGTAAGATCGTCGGCACAAATGATTATGCGGATACGAAGGACTCCGACGTTGTGGTGATTACGGCGGGGATTGCTCGCAAGCCGGGGATGAGCCGGGACGATCTGCTGAATACGAACTTCAAGATTATGAGCGATGTGGTTTCGAAGGTGGTTGCGGCTTCGCCGAACTGCATCATCATTGTGGTGTCGAATCCGCTGGATGCGATGGCGCAGACGGCGTTCAAGCAGGCAGGGTTGCCGCGTGAGCGTGTGATCGGAATGGCTGGAGTGCTTGATTCGGCGCGGTTCCGTACGTTTATTGCGGAGGAGCTGAATGTTTCGGTGGAGAATGTGACGGCGTTTGTGTTGGGAGGACACGGCGACACGATGGTTCCGCTGTCGCGGTATTCGACTGTGGCGGGGATTCCGATTACGGAGTTGATTGAGCCGACGCGGCTGAAGGAGTTGGAGACGCGCACGGCCAATGGCGGCGCGGAGATTGTGAAGCATCTGAAGACGGGGAGCGCTTACTATGCGCCTTCGGCTGCTGCGGTGGAGATGGTCGAGGCGATCCTGAAGGATAAGAAGAAGATTCTGCCTTGTGCGGCTTATTTGCAGGGTGAGTATGGGATCTCGGGGCTTTATGTTGGCGTGCCTTGCAAGCTGGGCGCGAAGGGGCTTGAGCAGATTATCCAGATTAAGCTGACGGCAGAGGAGCAGGCTGCGCTGCAGAAGAGTGCCGATTCGGTGAAGGAGCTTTGTATGGTGATCGGGATGGCTTGAAGGCGCCGAACACGGATTTCGCGCATTAAAGCGATTTATGCAGATTTCTAAGGCCCGCTCTTGTGAGCGGGCTTTTCCTTTAGAGTCGCAAGGACGATTCCTGAGGGGCGAGCTTTGATGACGATGAGCGTGGTGTCAAGCTAGTGGGCTCTGAAGACGAACTTGAAGGTTGTGACGACGGCGACTGGATTGCCGCTGAGGATATAAGGTGAGAAGCGCCAGTCTTGAACTGCGCGGACTGCTGCACCACGCACGTCCAGACCTCCGTCAAGGGCTCGAGCGCTCGTCACTCTGCCATCCTTGGAGATATTGACTTCTACGTCGACGGCGCTGTCCACTCCAAGATGTCTAAAACTGGGATAGACGGGCTTGGGAGTGAAGATTGCATAGCTCATCATCATGGGGCCAGGCACAACAACAGGGGCGTTTGTTGGTCTAGCCGGGTGAGGGATGGTGTCTGGAACGGACGCGCTGGCCGGCTTGGCCGGAGCGGGCGCGGGTGCGGCGGAGGAGACTAAGGGGCGAGTTGTAGAGGGCGGTGAGGGGTGTTCTGGTTCAACGCTGCTGCGATCCGGCTGAGGGTCGGATGGTGATGGTCTTGCCTGAGAATGGTCCTGGTTGTCGGGTGTCGGGAGGACGGGGGGCTGCAGACTGGTGTGTGACGGTGCGGGTGCTTCAGCGGCCTGCGTGGGAGAGGGTTCAGGGCTCTTCGTGTCGGCTCGCGGTGCGGGGGGAGGGACAACCGTTGCGGGTGCTGGCGTTGGCTGAACCGGGAGCGCCTGTGGGGGATGCGTGGAGACAGCGGTACTTGAGGTTGTATTGCCGGATTGATGGGTAGAGGTAGGAATGGACGATGTAGCGGACGGAGCGGCGCTATGTTGTAAGGTTTTGTTCGCCTGGGGTGCGGGAGCTGGCTTAGATGGTTGCTCCACGAGAGGTAGAGGAGATCGACTAGCGGCATCGGCGGCGGTAGCTGGTTGGCGATGCAGGTACCGATAGCCAAAGATCGCTGCAAAACCGCAGACGAGGATGAGAAGAAAGGCTAGGACCGCATTGACGATGCGGAGACGACGAAGGCGGGAAGCATCTGTTGCGGAGGAAAGAATGTCAGCGGCGATCGCGTGCGGTTGAGGGGCGATCGGAGGCGAAGGTGTGTGTGTGTCGAGAACTGGTTCCGGCATTGCGGCGGGAACGACGGATTCCGCGACGACTGCAGGTTCGGGATCGAGTGCGGCGAGAGTTGAGGTTAACTCGGGTATGGGAGGAACCTCTACGGCCTCAGGTTGCTCGATGTGCTGGGTGGAGGAGAGTCTTTGTGGGGCTATTCGCTCGAGACGCGGTTCGAGACGGCTCACGCGATTCTCGATGTCTTCAAGATACATCCTGAGTTCGCTGAGGGTGAGACTTTCGAGTGGCGTATTCGGGGGGATGTGGCGACGTGAAGGCGCGCCGTTTGATACACGACTGGCTGGCGGATCGTCCTGCTTTCCGCGAGGGTCAGGTGCGGGGCGAGAGGCTGCGCTGTACAACAGGGTCGGGCCCGGTCGCGCGGGGATCGGCTCCTGGTCTCGATCGGCGCGCCGAGGAGAGCTTACTTGCGGATCGAGTTCGGGTGTTGGCGATATCTCGCAGCCGTCGAGAAAAGCGGACATGGCATCTTGAGGAAGGTCGACGGTGACATCGAAGATGGAGGTCTCTGAACCACCAAACGCGCAGGCAACTAGGATGAGCATTTGCTCTGGAGAGATATTGGTCTCGGCGGTGCAACGCGAGAGGAGGTCAGCCCTGAAGCTCTCGTTCGACGCCAGATCGGCGCCAAGATGCGCGATGTCCTTGGGGGTTCCGCAGCTGATCTTGTGGCGCTTGCAGAGACTAGTCAGGTCGTCGACGAACTGACGTTCCGACGGACTCTGCGCAAGCGAAATCGACTGAGAAAGCATGCCAGCCCCCAAGTGACTGCGATTCTGGTACTTGATTTTTTGTCTGGACCCGTGGGGGAGTGATTCTATTCCTCATCGACTTTCTGTTTCAAGCGCAAATCAGGCGATCGAAGGAGTGGGTTCCTCGATCGCCTGATTAGGTGTCTTTCGTGATATCGGAAACGGACTAAACGCGCTCGATGGTAACCGATTCCAAGGTGACTGGGGTTTTGGGGCGGTCCATGCCGTCCCGGCTGACTTTGCTGATTTTTTCTACGACGTCGTAGCCTTCAACGACTTCGCCGAAGATGGTGTGCTTGCCGGTGAGCCAGCTGGTGTCGGCGACGGTGATGAAGAACTGCGAGCCGTTGGTGTTGGGGCCGGAGTTGGCCATGGCGAGCTTGCCCTTCTCCTGGAAGCCGTGGCGAGAGCCCTTGGTTTCGTCGGCGAACTTGTAGCCGGGGCCTCCCATGCCGGTGCCTTCGGGGTCGCCGCCCTGGATCATGAACTGCGGGATGACGCGGTGAAAGATGGTTCCGTCGTAAAGCTTGGCGCCTTTTTTGCTGCGGCTGTTCCACTCCTTGGTGCCTTCGGCGAGGCCGATGAAGTTGGCCACTGTGGCGGGCGCATCTTTTTCGAAGAGCTCGCAGACGATCGTTCCTTCGGTGGTCTTGAATTTGGCGTAGGTGCCGGGTTTCGTGGGCATGTCAGAGTTCTCCTTGCAGGTTGATGAATTCGATGGGAGGAAGCGGCTTCGTTGAGATCGCGGAGGCCGGAGGAGTTATTTCGGCGTCGCGGCTGATGGAGTTGTAGCAGTCGGTGCCGTTGGCGGCGTTGCCGGTAATGGGGGCATGGGTTGCCCGTCGCGCACGATGGTGACGCGATTGATGACGACGGGAGTAAATGGTTTGTCGCTCGAGTTGCGTTCGACGCGCGCGATAGAGGCTACGAGCAGGACGGAGTGTGCGTCGCAGAGGCCGAAGATAGTGTGCTTTCCGTTGAGTTGGGGGACGGGTTCTTCGGTGATGAAGAACTGCGAGCCGTTGGTGCCGCCACCGGAAGGGCCGGGGCCAGCGTTGGCCATGGCGAGTAGGCCGGGCGTGTCGAAGGTGAGGGATGGGTCGATCTCGTCCTGGAAGAAGTATCCGGGATCGCCGGTGCCGTCGCCCACGCGGTCGCCGCCCTGAATCATGAAGGTGGGGATGACGCGATGGAAGGTAGTGCCGTTGTAGAAGGGCTGGTTGTGCATCTTTTGCAGCGTCTTCGGGTCGGTCCAATCTTTTGTGCCTTCAGCGAGACCGATGAAGTTCGCGACGGTGACCGGGGCTTCCTTTTCGTAGAGCTTACAGGTAAGACGGCCCATGGTGGTGTCGATGACGGCGGTTGGGCCCATCGGGACAGGTGGTGGTTTGAGTTGACTGGTGGTGCTAGGGGCGTCAGGAAGCTGCTGGGCGGCTGGGGGCGCTGGGGTTGTTGGGGTCGATTGCGCTTGCGCGGATACGCCGAGGGCGAGTACGAGTGCGATAGTACGAAGCGTCATGCGGTATTTGACTCCAATCAACAGGCTATCGCAGACGCGCGGTTGGAGCAACGCGGTGAGGCGTTTGGTTGCGGCCGTTCTTACGGTTTGTGAATGATTGAAGAAATCGTTGCGCGCCCATTCCCTCCGGAGGATTCGACTGCGAGAATCTGTAACCGGGGGTTGGTTTCCGCATCTCATTGAACAGAGGAATAATCACATGGCAAAGTATTCACTTTACGTGTCGTTGAAGGCGAAGCCGGGTAAAGAGAAGGATGTTGAGGCGTTTTTGAAGCAGGGCGCGGAGATGGCGAAGAAGGAAGTGGGGACGGTGTCGTGGCTTGGCCTGAAGGAAGGCGAGGGTAGCTACAGTGTCTTCGACACGTTCAACGATGAAGCGGGCAGGGAAGCGCATTTGAACGGCGAGATTGCGAAGGCGTTGATGGCCAATGCGTCGACGTTGTTTTCGGAGGCTCCGAAGATCCACAAGATTGATATTGTGGCGAATAAGTAAGGGGAGTTATTTCGATTTTTCTGCCGCGGCCTGAACATCGCGGAAGACGCGCAGGAGATTGCCGCCGAGGAGTTTTCTCATGTCGTCGGCAGTGTAGCCTCGGGCCATGAGCGCTGTGGTGACTTTGGGGAGGTCGGCAGCGGAGTCGATGCCGTTAGGTGGGACCGGGATGCCGTCGAAGTCGGTGCCGATGCCGACGTGGTCGATGCCGGCTACTTTGATGACGTGATCAAAGTGATCGACGAGTGAGTTGAAGGGGGCGCGACCGATCTTTGCGGCGAACTCGCGATCTATCTTGTCGGATGCGTTGTAAGGGACGGGGAGACCTTTGGATTTATAGTCAGCTTCCATGGTTTGCTGGGCATTCTTGCGTTCGGGTGCCTGCGTGTTCCAGGCTTCGCGCCATTTTTCGTCGATGAAGGCGGGGAAAAAGTTGACCATGACGACGCCGTTGTTCTTTTTCATCGCGAGCAGCATCTCGTCGGTCATGTTGCGGCCGGCGTGGGTGAGGGCGCGGGCAGAGGAGTGCGAGGCGATGATGGGTGTACGTGTGGTGGCGATCGCGTCCCAGAAGGTTTTGTCGGAGACGTGGGAGATGTCGACCATCATGCCGAGGCGGTTCATCTCCTGGACGACCTCTTTGCCGAAAGGTGTGAGGCCATTGTGGTGATGGACCTTGGGATCGTCGATGTCGCCGGAGGAGTCCGCCCAGCTGTTGGTGTTGGACCATGTGAGGGTCATGTAGCGGACGCCGAGACGGTAGTAGTCGCGGAGAAGGGCGAGCGAGTTTTCGATGGAGTGGCCACCTTCGATGCCCATGAGGACGGCGAATTTGCCTTGCTTGTGCGTGGCGATGATGTCGTCGGAGGAGAGGCAAAGCTGAAGTTTATCGGGAGCTTTGCGGACCTGCTCGAGGGTGGCGTCGATGAGGGTGAGAGTGCGGCGGGCCGAGGCGTTGGCAGGATATTGGTTGGGGTCGACCCAGATGGAGAAGAACTGCGCGTCCAGATTGCCCTTCTTCGCTGAATCATAGTTGAGCATGCCACCGTTGAGGGGGTCGGTGAAGTTCCAGTGCTCGTCGACGAACCGCTGGGGCGTGTCGGCGTGCGTGTCGATCACGATTGCGGATTGGTGGACGCCGATTGGATCGGACTGATTGGTCATGGATTTCTTGTTCCCGGTTGATGCCTGGCTTTGAGCGTTTAGCTGCAAGGTGCCGAGCGAACAGCTCATGGAGAGCAGGGCACCGGCAAACAGAAGCTGCTTGTTCATCGTGACACCATTCTTTCATGCGCGGGAATGGCGGACTGTCAGAAGTTGGCTGGAGGAATCTCTGTTAACGTTTCACCATGCTCTTTGGAAGATATTTCGTTGCGCTGGCTTTGATTCGTGTTTCGTGGTGAGCGAGGCAACCATTTTGGAAGTTGCCGGATTTTTCGTAGAGCAACCATCGCGCTGGTCTTGCCCTCTGTTTACGCAGAGGTGATTTATGGCACAAGGTCTGAATTCGACGAAGACTGCAGCGCGTCCTTCTCATGAAGCGATTGAAGACGAATGGATCATGCCGTGATGCAGAGTGCCAAGCGTGCGCAGAACCGGATCTTGTCGAACGAAGAGACGACTCCGGGGAACTCTGTGTTTTCAAAGTAGTGATTGGTTACAAAAGAAAAATGCCCCGCTTGCAACGGGGCGTTTTCTTTTTCCGCGATGGGTTTTTATAGAGCAGCTGCGCCCGCTTCGGCCACGGCCTGGTCTTGCTCTCCGGAGCCACCACTGACTCCGATGGCGCCGACGACCTTGCCGTCTTTCTTCAGAGGAATCCCTCCAGCGAAGATCATGACCTTGCCGTCGTTGGAGGCGTGGATGCCGAAGAACTGGCCGCCGGATTGGGCGTGGGGGGCGATGTCTTTGGTGGCGAGGTCGAAGGCGCGGGAGGTCCAGGCTTTTTTGATGGAGATGTCGATGGAGCCGAACCAGGCGTTGTCCATGCGGACGTGAGAGATGAGGTTGCCGCCGGCGTCTGCTACGGCGATGTTCATGGGCTGGCCGATCTCGGTGGCTTTCTTTTCGGCGGCGGCGATGATGCGGCGGGCGTCTGCTAGTTGGACCATTTTTCCCTCTGTTTTTAGAAGTTTTTTAATTGGGTGGGTTTAATGTGTTTTTTCAGGGGTATTTCAGAAAAAACGGGTGTTTGGTGATGGTCTTTTGATGGTGAGAACGTGGCGAAATGTGTACTTATCGTGGTGTTTTAACGGTCATTTTTCAGCGTTCAAAAAATGCCACTTTTCAGAGATTTTTTTTGGTTTTCCCAAAATGGGAAAACGTTAGCGCGCGAAGAGGTCTTTGACTTGCTGGACGAAGACGTCGCGGCCCATGTCGCTGATGGCTTCGGTGAGGGGGAGTTGTTTGGGGCAGGCCTGGACGCAGTTTTGCGCGAAGCCGCATTCTTGAATGCCGCCGTCTCCGGCCAGGGCGCGGAGGCGCTCTTCTTTGAGGACGGAGCCGCTGGGGTCCATGTTGAAGAGCTTGGCTTGAGCGATGGTGGCGGCGCCAACGAAGCCGGTGGCGTCGTTGAACTGGGGGCAGACCTCCATGCAGATGGTGCAGGAGATGCAGTTCGAGAGGGGGTAACGCTGTTCCTGGATTTGCGGGGCCTGTTTGGGGCCGGAGCCGAGGTCGTAGGTGCCGTCGATGGGGACCCAGGCTTTGACCTTCTTGAGATTTTCGAAGAGTACGGAGCGGTCGACGGCCAGGTCGCGGACTACCGGGAATTTGCTGAGCGGTGCGAGGGTGATGGGTTGCTCGAGTTTGTCGACCAGGGCAGAGCAGGCCATTCTCGCTTTGCCATTGACGAGCATGGCGCAAGAGCCGCAGATCTCTTCGAGGCAGTTGGAGTCGTAGGTGATGGGCGTCGTGGGTTTGCCGGAGACGTCGACGGGGTTGAGCGCGATCTCGCCGAGGAGCGAGGTGATGTTCATGCCCGGGCGGTAGGGGACCTCGAACTTTTCAGTGGTGGCGGGGGCGTCGGGGTTGGACTGCCGCTTGATCTCGACCTTGATGGTGCTCGGTGCCATGAATGCTCCTTAGCGACTACAAATTTCCTGCGCCTTCAGCGTAAGGCCCTGCTGGAGGCGATTGCTGCGAAGGATTGCGGTCGCGAGGGGCGAAGTCAGAAGCTGCCGGTGTGGCCGGTGCGCTCCTTCTCCAGGGTTGCGACTGCTATGCCTTCTTCCTTGCTGATTGGCGGGCGGCCTTTGAGTTCCTGACACCGCTCCCGAGGTTTGAGGTGCGTTGTGTAGAGATACATATACGCCATTACCGCAACGAATATGACGGACAGTACGATGTAGACGATCTGGATGTTTTCCATGCCCGATTAGACGGCGGAAACGGGTTTTAGGGTAACTGGTCATGGTTTTGTTTCTGCTACTGGCGCTTGATCTCGACTTTGATGGCCTCGGTTGACATGTTCAATCCTGTCCTAGCGGTTCTCAGATTTCGTTGCAGCTTTATGCGCCTTACGTCGTGCTAACCGGACCAGCATAATGACCAGGCCACCGAACACGAGAATGATGAAGAGCGCTCCTGCGATCAGCACAACATTAATGCCGTCTTGATCTTCGCTCATTCAAATTTCCTAAGGGTGACGCGTCTCAGTAGGCATATCTAGGCGGTGGCGTCATAGCGGCGCGGGCGCGGTTTGATGTGGCTGATGTCGACGTCTTCCCACTCGAAGGCGGGGGCGTCGTCTTTGAAGGCGGCTTTGGTGGTTTTGAGGAACTTTTCGTCGTTGCGTTCGGGGAAGTCGGGTTTGTAGTGGGCTCCGCGGGACTCGTCGCGGAGGCGTGCGCCCTGGACGATGACGCGGCCTAGCTGGAGCATGTTCCAGAGCTGGCGAGTGAAGGCGAAGCTGGTGTTAGCCCACTGGCTCTTGTCGGAGAGGTTGACGTTGCGGTAGCGGTCGAGGAGTTCGACGAGCTTGGCGTCGGCTTCGTCGAGGCCCTCGTTGTAGCGGATGATGGTGGCGTGCTTGGTCATGGTGTCGCCGAGTTCGCGCCAGATCTTGAAGGGGTTTTCGGTGCCCTTGTTGTTGAGGAGGAGGTCGTTGAACTCCTTCTGACGCTGGAGTTCGGCGGCGTGGCCACCGTCGCCTTCCTGCGCAGGCAGCGACTTGGCGTAGGCCATGGCTTGCGGGCCAGCGACGAAGCCTCCGTAGATACAGGAGAGGAGGGAGTTGGCGCCGAGGCGGTTGGCCCCGTGGATGGAGTAGTCGGCTTCACCTGCAGCGTATACGCCGGGGATGTTCGTCTGTTGGTTGAAGTCTACCCAGAGGCCGCCCATGGTGTAGTGCATGCCGGGGAAGATCTTCATGGGGACTTTGCGGGGGTCGTCGCCGACGAACTTCTCGTAGATCTCGAGGATGCCTTCGAGCTTGTTCTGTCGCTCCGGCGAGAGGTGCGAGACGTCGAGGTAGACCATGGGCTGGCCGTCGATGCCCATGCCGTTCTCGTAGACGACTTTGAAGATGGCTCGGGTGGCGACGTCGCGGGGGACGAGGTTGCCGTACTTGGGGTACCACTCCTCAAGGAAGTACCAGCGGTCGGATTCGGGGATGGATTGTGGCGGCGCGCTTGTCGTTCTTGTCCTTGGGGACCCAGACGCGACCGCCTTCGCCACGCGCTGACTCGGACATGAGGCGGAGCTTGTCTTCGCCGGGGATGGCGGTGGGGTGGACCTGGATGAACTCGCCGTTGGCGTAGTAGGCGCCCTGCTGGTAGAGAGCGGACTGGGCGGAGCCGGTGCAGACTACGGAGTTGGTGGATTTGCCGAAGATGGCTCCGTTGCCGCCGGTGCAGACGATGATGGCGTCGGCGGGGAAGGTGCGGGTCTCCATGGTGCGGAGGTCCATGGCGGTGATGCCGCGGCAGGCGCCTTTGGAGTCGAGGACGGCGGAGAGGAACTCCCAGCCTTCGTACTTAGTGACTTTATCTTCGGCTTCGTAGCGGCGGACTTGTTCGTCGAGGGCGTAGAGGAACTGCTGACCGGTGGTGGCTCCTGCGAAGGCTGTGCGGTGATAGAGGGTGCCTCCGAAGCGGCGGAAGTCGAGGAGGCCTTCAGGGGTGCGGTTGAAGGGGACGCCCATGCGATCGAGGAGGTCGATGATGGCGGGACCCTGCGCGGTCATGTTTTTGACGGGGGTCTGGTTGGCGAGGAAGTCGCCGCCGTAGATGGTGTCGTCGAAGTGCTTGAAGACGTCGTCGCCCTCGCCCTTGAGGTTCTTGGCGGCGTTGATGCCTCCTTGGGCGCAGACGGAGTGCGAGCGCTTGACGGGGACGATGGAGAAGAGTTCGACCTTGCCGCCGGCTTCGGCGATCTTGATGACGGCGGCTAGACCGGCTAGACCTCCGCCTACTACGATGATTCTTGGGGTTGCTGCTGCCATGTGATTCTTCTTCTAAGAGCCTAATACTGTGCCCAAGAAACTACTGCTCGTCAAAATTGCCCCGCCGAATCCAGCCAGCCAATATCGCAATCTTAAGATACCGCGAACAAAGTTCCGATTCTCGTGTGAATCGCGATTCTGCCGAATTGCTTTCGCTTCTTGAAAGGCGGTAAGCTGCGTTGATTTCAAGTCAAGCATCGTCCCAACGAGAACGGTTTAAGTTACTTCTGCAACTTGCTCGCAAAAATCAATTTCACCGCCAAATTTCTGCTCAATCGTGTACCACTCACAGCTCCTGTCAAAAGATGGCTGCCCTTTCCGAGAAAGAAAGCTGCCCGTGAGGAAGTCTCGCAGCGTATTGATCAATGGACCTCTCCAGGCTGCTGAGGGTTTGTTGAGTTTGGCGGCGGTGTTGAAGGCTTGAGAAGTGTGATGCCGGGCTGCTCGGGCATGACGTCATCGGGGGCGGGTGGTGCTGTGACGACGGCGTAGATGCTGATGAGGCCCATGAGACAGAGGGCTGCGCCACCGAGTCCGCAGACCCAGCCGAATTTCTTGCGGGCTTTGTCGCCGGGGGTGATGCCCCACTTGGCGGCGAAGAGCCAGATGCCGTAGGCGAAGTGCCAGGTGGTGGCGATCATTGCGATGATGTAGACCACGAGTACCACAGGGTTCGCGAGTTCGTGCTGGACCTTGGCAAAGGCTGCGCCGGGGTGCTCGGGGAGCGAGACACCGGAGAAGCGCTGCGTCCAGAGGTGATAGCAGATGTAGGCGAAGGCGATGAGGCCGGTGACACGCTGGGAGAGATACATCCAGTTGCCGGCCCAAGGGTAGACGTTGACGTTGTTGCGGCCGCGGATGGCGATGAAGACGCCGTAGAGCGCGTGATAGGCGAGGGGGATGAAGATGAGGGTCCACTCGAGGACGCGGACGAGCGGGAGGGAGTTGAGGAAGAGGACTTGCTTGGCGTAGGCGAGGGGGCCGTTGACGACCTCGAAGTTGGAGACGATGTGTTCGATGAGGAAGGCGCCGATGGGGACGATGCCGGTGAGGGAGTGGAGCTTGCGCCAGAAGAAGGAGTGGCCTTCGCCGGCGCGGAGAGGCTGCACTCCACGAAGAGGCGGCGTGGCAGGAGGTGCTGGCGGGGCGGCGGTGGCCATGGAGACTCCTTCAAATCATGATGAATGCACTGCGTGGAAGGAAAAAGTGCAGCACAAAGATTATTCCGCTCCTGTTTGACCAGCGTCAAGAAAAGTGTCGCGTTTGTGCGATTACCGTAAAGTTTGTGCGATTACGTTGATGGTTATTGAATTTGAGAGGGTTGGAGGTGCGGGAGAAGGCTTTTGAGGAGTGTGGCGAAGGCTCGGCTGCGATGGCTGAAGGAGAGCTTGGTGCGGATGTCGAGTTCGGCCATGGTCTTGTTTTGAGCGGGTAGATAGAAGAGAGGATCGTAGCCGAAGCCGTGGGTGCCTCGGGGGGAAGAGAGGATCTGGCCTTCTACGGTGCCGTCGCCGATGGCCAGGATTTCTCCGTCGCGCGCAGCGGCGAGGACGCAGTGGTAGCGGGCGGCTGGATGTTGGTTGGGGATTTTGCTGAGGGCAGCGAGAAGGCAGAGGTTGTTGCGCTCGTCGGTTGTTGTTTTGTGTGCGGCCTGGAAGTGCTGGTCTTCGGCGTAGCGTGCGGAGCGGACGCCGGGGGCTCCGTGGAGGGCGTCGACTTCGAGGCCGGAGTCATCTGCGATGACGATTTGGCCCGGGGCGTGGCGGGAGTAGAAGATGGCTTTGAGGCGGGCGTTGCCTTCGAAGGTGGGTTCGTCTTCCGCGGGAGCGGGGATTTCTTTTAGGCCGGGGAGTGGGGTTAGCGTGATGTTCGAGGTTACTGCTGCGGCGAAGTCGCGGAGCTTGCCTGGGTTGGAGGTGGCGATGTAGAGGGTCATCACTCTCTGATGATAGTGAATCGCGACCGCGAATTTTCGCGGATGGGCGCGGATTGAGACTTAAGACGGGTGACTGATTTATTCGAAGAGGGTGGATTGGGTTGTGGTGTCGTTCGGGTCTGTGAAGTTGCTTAGGCCTACGCCGACGAGGCGGAAGCGTTGATTGGGAGAGAGGCCGACGCGTTCGCGCAGGTTGAGGGCGATGGTGGTGAGTTCATCGACGGATGAGGGCGGAAGCAGGGGCGTGTGGCTGCGGGTGAGGATGTTGAAGTCGCTGGTTTTGAGTTTGAGAACGACGGTGCGGGCGATGCGGGTGTCTTTATCGGAGGCGGCGCGGTATGCGATCCAGACTTTTTCGGCGAGGCGGAGGATGATGGGTTCGGTCTCGGCCAGCGGGAGGTCGCGTTCGAAGGTGTCTTCGGCAGAGATGGATTTGGTGGGTCTGTCAGGAATGACGGCGCTGTGGTCGATGCCGCGGGCGAGCTCGTAGAGTCGAACACCGTAACGGCCGAAGCGGGCTTCGAGCGCGGAGAGCTCTAGTGTTCGCAGATCGCCTACGGTGTGGATGCCGAGGTCGTGGAGGTTTTTTTCTGTGACCTTGCCGACGCCTGGGATGCGGCCGACGGGTAGCGGCGGAAGGAAGTTGTCGACTTCGTCGGGCGGTATGACGAAGAGGCCGTCGGGCTTGCGCCAGTCCGAGGCGATCTTGGCGAGGAACTTGTTGGGTGCTACTCCGGCGGAGGCGGTGAGACTTAGCTCTTCGCGGATCTGCTGACGAATCGTGCTGGCGACGCGTGTTGCTGTGGGCAGGTTGGTTTTGTTTTCGGTGACATCGAGGTAGGCTTCGTCGAGTGAGAGGGGCTCGATGAGGTCGGTGTGGCGTTGGAAGATGTCTCGAACCTGACGCGAGACGGCGCGGTAGCGAGTGAAGTCAGGCGGGATGAAGATTGCGTTGGGGCAGAGGCGTTCGGCGCGGATGGCGGGCATTGCGGAGCGCACACCGAAGGTTCGGGCCTCGTAGGAGGCGGCGCAGACGACGGAGCGGTTGCCGCGCCAGGCAACGACGACGGGTTTGCCGCGGAGGTTTGGGTCGTCGCGCTGCTCGACGGAGGCGTAGAAAGCGTCCATGTCGATATGAACGATTTTGCGGGCGGTCATCTGTGGAACATGGTATGCGTTTTGCGAGTTTGACATGACCAAAAGCGCATAGCGGACGCGTTACTTTGCGATCCGGAGGCGGACGAAGGCTACGACTCCCCAGGGATGGTGGCCGTAGGTGGAGATGAGAGCTGCGGGGGTGGTGTATGTGGTGAACTGCGCGCCGGGGGCGACGAGGATGTGGGGGATGAAGCGGTAGTCGCGATCGTAGCCGAAGGAGTAGGCGGCGACATGGCCGATGGGAGATTCGTCGAAGTTGGGCGGGAGTGCGGATCCGGGCGGGAGAAGGAGTTCGTTGGTGCGGGCGGCGTTTTCGATACGAGTCCAGATGTAGTTGCGAGTGTGGAACTGGAGGAGGGATTCGAGGAGATAGCTGTTTTCTATGCTGTTGTTGGGTCCATTTTGAAGGAGTGATTTGGTGCGGCCCCAGAGGAGTGTGGTGGCCCAGTTGCCGGTGGCTGGGGTGGTCATATCCTGGCCCATGTCCATGCCGGGCATGCTGGCGTCGTGGTGGATGCCGAGGGGGCGGTTGTACATGATGGATGCGGTTTGGCGTTGCTGGTTTTCGTCGGGGTAGAGGGCTTCGGGGCTGACGATGTGAGCGATGGAGTATTGGCTGGTCCAGTTGGGCGCGGGGGAGAAGGTGACGCGGGAGGAGTAGCTGTCGACGGCGTGGCCGTTGGGGGAGGGTTCGAGGTCCCAGCGCTGCTCGGTGGGTTCGGCGCCGTGGAAGCCGGACTCTTCGAAGCGGAGCCATCGCCAGGTGATGCCGCCGGTGAAGACGTTGAAGGCGATGTGGGTGGAGTCTTCCTGATGGTGGCCGAGGGCGGCGATGGGATCTTCTGAGGCGGAGAGGCGGTGCGGGTAGGCGGTGGGGCCGATGGCGGGATCGCCGACGGGCGCGGCGTAGAGGCTAAGGAGGGTGCGCTCGCCAAGGCGGATGTCGTAGAGGGCGGCGACCTCCATGAAGAAGTCGTGAGGGTGCTGGCCGTCGATGATGGGCTTGCCGAAGGCGGTTTCGCCCTGCTGGAAGAGCTCGGGGTATTGACGATCGGTGATGGTTGCGGGTTCGAGCGAGAACATGGCTCGTAAGGTGAGCTGGCCGGGGCCGAGCTGGCGCATGGCCATGGGCATAAGCCAGTTGGTGGAGAAGAATTTATCGCCGCCACGAGTGACTGGAGCGGAGCAGGGGACGTTGAACTGCTCGCAGGTCGCGGGGGATGGGCCGGCCGGATCAGAGGCGGCGTGTTGCTGGATATCAGAGATGAAGGCGGTGCCGTGGAGCATGAGCGTCCATCCGGCGTGATGGGACATGATCATCGAGGTTGGAGTCGAGGCAGGTTCGATGCTGGTGCCGGAGTTGGCGTGGGCGAGTTCTGCCTCGATGAGATTGGTTGGAGGCTTCATCATTCCCATGCTCATTGGGGTCGTCGCAGCGTTCTGCGGCATGGGCATTTGCGTGGAGTGCATGTCCACGCCGGACATATCCGGCATGGGGGCTTGCTGGGTCTGCGCAGGAGCGGACAGCGCAACTAACAGAATGAATGGGAGCGAGATCGCTGCCAGTCTGGGGGCCATGGAAATTCCTTCTCTTGAAGACAGCATTGTCGGCAGACAGCATGGAAACGCTGTAAGGCGCAAAGGGCAAGAGTGGAATCAGATTCGAAGCGCGATGCGAGGCGGGGAGGGAGGCGGTGCTGTCAGTCGTGTGACTCGCACGGAATAGAAGGGAGCAATTTCGCCGGCGGGAAAGGGGATTGCAATGGGGATGGATTGAGTAGAGTGCTCAACCTTGGCGGATGTGACAGCGGGAGGCTGCTGTTGCGCGGTGCAGCATGACGGGGCCGTGTGGCTCAGCGGCGCATGTTTTGGGCAGTGACTGCACGTGGACTGTTTTGGTTGTTCCGTTTGCATGCACGTCGCTGTGCCGAGCATTACCGTCAGCAGGCAGAGGAGAGTAACGACGCTGTGCAGAGTTTTCTTCATGTCTAGACTATTGGACGGTTCATGCTGCGAAGTTGATGCATTGAGCGGGGATTTTTTCCGAAGAACTCGATACTGTTGATGATGGAGGCGAGACTCTATGGCAACGATGAAAGCGCATACCGAATATCTGACCTTCAATACGAGCGAGCGGTATGAGATGATCCACATCACTCCACAGGTTGAGGAGATTGTACGACGCAGTGGCGTTGAGGATGGGTTATGTTTTGTCTCCCCGATGCATATTACAGCAGCGATCTATGTGAACGACAACGAGGATGGGTTGATCGAGGACATTGGGACGTGGCTTGAGAAACTGGCACCAGCTTGGCCCGGGTACAAGCATCACCGCACGGGCGAGGGCAATGGCGACGCGCATTTGAAGGCGCTGCTGCTGCATCATGAGACGACGTTGCCGGTGACAAGAGGGCGGCTTGATCTGGGGACATGGCAGCGCGTGTTTTATGCGGAGTTCGATGGACAGCGATCGAAGCGGGTTATTGTGAAGCTGCTTGGTGTCGCAAAAGGATGATGTCGACACGGCGGTTCTGCGTGCGTCCCTCTTCGGTGGCGTTGCTGGCGACGGGATGAAACTCGGCGTAGCCTGCGGCGGAGAGGTCCGCGGGGTTGATGGGGCCACGTTCGAGGAGCAGGCGGGCGATGGCGGTGGATCGCGAGGTTGAGAGCTCCCAGTTGCTGGCGAACTGTGCGGTGTGGATGGGGACGTTGTCGGTGTGGCCTTCGACGCGGAGCGGACCCACGGGGAGGGTGGTGGCGAGGATGGAGAGCATGGGGATCGATGCGGTGCGGACCTCGGCCGAGCCGGAAGGGAAGAAGCCTGCCTCGTGCAGGGAGATGACAAGGCCATCGGGGGTGATGCGCATGGTCATGCCGTCGGTGGGGATGCGGCCCGCGGCGACCTGTTCCGCGAGTAGCTTGGTGAGGCGTGCTTTAGTCTCCTCCAGCGTCTCTGTGCTGGTGGTTGGGAGCGGCGGAGTGAGAGCGGCAGGGGGCCTGTCGGGGGTGGCTGCAGCGTTGATGTCGGTCAGCGGTGGGGTCTTCGAGTGGGCGTCGAAGGTGCCGAGGGGGGTGAAGGCAGACTGCATGGCCTCTGCGAGTTTCATTTGCTTTTTTTTGTCTGTCTGACTTGAAGCGAAAAGGACAACGAAGAAGGCGAAGAGAAGCGTGATGAAGTCGGCGTAGGAGACGAGCCAGCGCTCGTGGTTGACGTGTTCGGGGTGTTTTTTCTTGCTCATACTTTGGCCTCGGATTGCTTTGCGGACTCTGCCGGTTCGGAGTCAAAGAGATAGGTGCGGAGCTTGGTTTCGATCATGCGGGGGTTCATGCCTTCGAGGATCGAGATGACGCCCTCAAGAGCCATCTCTTTGATCATCTGTTCTTCGCGGTGGCGGAATTTGAGCTTGCCAGCGGCGGGCAGGCAGATGAGGTTGGCCATGGCGACTCCATAGATGGTGGCGACGAAGGCGACCGCTATGCCGCGTCCGACCTCGTCGATGTTGGAGAGATTTTTCATGACCTGGATGAGGCCGAGGACGGCGCCGATAATGCCGACGGTTGGAGAGTAGCCGCCGGCGGCTTCGAATACGGCGGGGATTTTTTCTTCGATCTCGGATTTGTTGTCGAGTTCGAGCTGCATGATCTTGCGGACTTCGCTGGGCTCGGTGCCGTCGACGGCGAGCATGAGGGCCTGTCTGAGAAATGGGTCTGAGATGGTGGCAAGATCGGCGTCGAGGGAGACAATGCCGCTTCTGCGAGCCTTGTTCGCGAAGCTGACGATTTGTGCAAGCGTTGCTTCGCCATTCGAGCTTTTGTGCAGGAAGACCTTGACGATCGCTTTGAGCGCGGCGAGGAAGATGTTGAGCGGAAACTGGAGCATAACAGCTCCGATGGTGCCCCCAAAGACGATCATGGCCGCAGTGGGCTGCGTGATCTGAGTGATGCTTCCGCCTTCAATCATCATGCCGGCGAGAATGCCGAGGATGGCGAGTGCGATTCCACCGATGCTGGCGATATCCATGGGTTTCCTCTTCCAGAGTGAAGTTGATTATTGGCCTGAAGCGTTGCGGGCCTGGTCGCGCACGCGCTCGTCGGCGTCGTAGGCGGATTTTGCGGTGAGGGAAGACGCGGCCTCAGGCCATGCCTTGCGCAGGACGGCTGCGCGATAATCGAGGATACGTTGCGAGATCTCGTTGCAGGGCTCCAGAACGACGAGCTTCTCGCCGGTGATCAAGGTGAGCACCGTGTCGGGCGCGGCCTCGGCGTACTTGATGAGGTCGCAGTTGATGGCGAGTGGGCTGCCGTTGAGACGTGTCAGTTCGATCATGTGTGTAGAGTTCCTTCCTGGTCTCCTCATCGGCAGGAAGAGGTGTCATCAATAGCAGAGTGATGGATCGGCCCGTGAAAGCAGAACCAACACGGGATGGTTCTAAAGTCCGTTCAGAGCGCGCCGATGAGGTGGAGGAACGCGGAGCCTTCCGCATGGTGAATCGGATCTCACGAGCTGCTGTGTCAGCGATATGAGTTTGCCGGGCGGTCACTCGGGGCGCATCGCGGCAACTCAAACCGACCAGTACAGGAGCGTCTCCCTATGTCCTTAGGTGTTCTTACAAACGTCGCAGCGATCAACGCAGAAAATAGCCTTAATCAGACGCAGAACAGCCTCAATACCGTTCTCGAACAACTCTCATCGGGTTCGCGTATCAACAGCGGCGCGGACGACGCGGCGGGTTTGTCGATCTCGGATGGTCTTCAGGCAAACCAAGCTGCGCTGACGCAGTCCGCCCAGAATGCACAGAACGGAGTTGGCTTGCTCCAGACTGCCGATGGTGCATTGGCGCAAGTCACCAATCTGCTGGATCGCGCGGTTACTCTGGCGACAGAGGCGTCGAACGGTGGGTTGACAGCTGCTCAGTCAAGTGCAGCCAACACAGAGTTCCAGAGTATCGTGACCGAGATTGGCAACATCGGCAGCACGACGAACTTCAACAGCACCAATGTATTTTCGGCAACCGCAACCAACTTTGTCGTTAGCGACGGTACAACGGCGGGAACCACGACCATCGCTGCCACAGTCGGAGCTCTGACTTCTGGGAGCGTTGGTACTGCGACCGGAGGCGGAGCTGGCCAAAGCCTGTCGACCGACGTTTTGACCACAACGGCCGGAGCTGCTACTGCGCTAACGGATGTCACGACTGCGATCGCTGACGTTTCGAACCAGCGTGGCGCCATCGGCGCCGATGTCAATCAGCTCAATGCAGCCTCAAACGTGGCGAGTGCGGAACAGGTCAATCTGGCCTCTGCTCAGAGCTCTATCCTGGCGACCAACTTTGGCCAGGCAACGAGCGATCTAGCCAAGTTCCAGGTGTTGAGTCAGACCGGCATCAGCGCTCTCGCGCAAGCTAACAGCACGCAGCAGGAGATTCTGAAGTTGCTGCAGTAGGCCCGTTTTGAGGGATGGCGGCCAGGATGGCGATGTCCTGGCTGCGATCCCTTTCTCCTTTAGGAACGTTAGCTTTCCCTCATTGAGAAGAAAGCCGGTTTGGCTGGGTGATTGCACGCTGCCGTGAGGAAGCGATTCCCGGAGGGCGGAATGGGTACAGTTGGACTAAGTTTTGGATCGCCGACAAGTGGGCAGGGGTTTGACGTAGCAACCACTGTTTCGCAGATTCAGGCAGCAGCAGCTGCTGTTGAAAACCCCTGGAATAGTCAGTTGACTACACTGCAGGCGCAAGATACCGTCTTTACTTCGCTGGGGACAGATCTTTCGACGCTGACGACCAGCATTCAGGCACTGACCGACTTCGAGGGGGTGTTTTCAGAAAAGGAGGGATCCAGCTCCGATCCCAATACGCTGGCTCTTAGTAGCGCCACTTCGACTGCAACGGCCGGTAGTCATACTGTTCTTGTCAATTCGCTGGCAACAACCTCCTCCGAGGTATCGGGCGCGCTTGCCAATGCCAGCGATACTCTCTCTGGCAGCGTGACGATTGCCGTAAACGGCCAGAGCCAGGAGATCGATGTCAACAGCAACAGTAATACGCTCTCGACCCTTGCGAGTGCTATCAATTCAGCCGATGCAGGGGTTACCGCGACGGTTCTTGCCGATTCCTCCGGCTCACGGCTCTCACTGGTGAGCTCGAGCAGTGGTGCAGCGGGACAGATCACGCTCTCCAGTTCACTTTCGGATGCGACAACAGGGAATAGCGTCGGATTTACGAGTAGTCAATCGGGCGAAGATGCCAGAATCGTGGTGGACGGGACCGCGCTCACCAATAGCTCGAACACGGTGACGAATGCCATTCCCGGAGTTACTTTTCAGCTGCTGGCGACTAGCGCTTCAAGCTCCTCACCGGTGCAGATACAGATTGCTAACGACAATACGGATGTGGAGACTGCCGTCAATAACTTCGTCAATGCGTATAACGCCGTTGCAAAGGACCTAGCAACGCAGACTGGGAAGGATGCAAGTGGTAATCCGGAGCCACTCGCAGGGACGACGATTCTGTCACGGCTGCAGAGTTCGCTCTCGGGAGCGCTATTTGGGGGATCCGCAAGCGGCTCAATCAACAGTTTGGAGCAACTTGGAATCAGCGTAAATAGTGACGGTAGTGGTACCTTGACGCTAGACAGCGATACGCTCGAGAGCGCCCTCAACAACAGCTTCTCTGACGTGACAGGCTTTTTCCAGAATACCGGTAGCTTTGGCCAGAACTTCGCGACGAACCTCAACAACCTTGGCACACAAGCGCCGGACGGAGCAATCTTCCTGGCGCGGCAACAGAATAGCGCCCAAGAGAGTTCGCTCAACACCGACATTACGAATGAAAATGCGTTGCTGGCAACGCAAAAGACGCAGCTGACGACGGAGCTAAACGAGGCGAATCAGATATTGCAGTCGATTCCTAGCCAGCTTGACGAGGTGAACTCGGTCTTTGACTCGGTGACGGGCTTTAACCCTAACGAACAAGCATAAGGATAAGTAAGTGAGCGAGACGAGCTATCAGCAGCAGGCTTTGACGGGCGCGACCGGTGTTGAACTAATAGTTGCGCTTTATGATGGGGCGCTTCGGTTTCTCTATCGAGCGATGCAGTGCGTAGACGATGGTGATGTCCATGGGCGACGCATCGCTGTGAAGAAGGTCCTCGATATTCTGATGTATCTCCAGGCGCGGTTACGTCCAGATCGAGGTGCTAGTGTTGCCGCTTCGCTGGCGGATTTTTATTCGACGATGTTTACTCTGACGCTTGAAGCATCTCACCTTGAATCGAAAGAGCAGTTTCAAGAGGTAATTTCTTTCGTTCGCAATGTTCGTGAGGCGTGGGTGGTTGTGGCTCGCGATCCAGAGGCGGGCAGGGTGTTGCCGAGAGAGCTGCGGACTCGTGAGGAGAAGTTTTTGCCTCCTGCGGAAGTACATGCAGCGATCCGCGAGACTGGCGCCTCGCGTTGGTCGGCTTAACTCGGGCGGCTGAGGCTTATGTTGCCACGGCGAGTTCTTCTTCCAGGCGCTGCTTCTCGAAGAGGCTGGTGTAGTAGCCGTTGCGGGCGATGAGTTCGTCGTGAGTGCCGAGTTCGGCGATGCGGCCGGCGACCAGGACGGCGATCTGATCGGCGTTGCGGGCGGTGGAGATGCGGTGCGAGATGAAGATGGTAGTTCGGCCTTCCATCACTCGCTTCAGACCGCTGAGGATGCGCTCTTCCGTGTAGGTGTCGACGCTGGCGAGGGCGTCGTCGAGGATGAGAACTTTGGGGTCGCGGATGACGGCGCGGGCAATCGCGGTGCGCTGCTTCTGGCCGCCGGAGAGAGTGAGTCCGCGCTCGCCGACTTCTGTGTCGAAGCCTTTGGGGAACTCGAGGATCTCGGTGCAGATGTGAGCGACGGTAGCAGCTTCCTCGACCTGTTCAGGGGAAGCGTCGGGTCTGCCAAAGGCGATGTTCTGGCGGATGGTCTCGGAGAAGAGAAATGTCTCCTGAGGCACGAAGCCGATGCTTTTACGCAGCGCTGACAAGGTGAAGTTGCGGATGGGTTGGCCGTCGATCAGGACTGTTCCCGGGGAAGCATCGTGCAGGCGGGGGATTAGGCCGACTAGCGTAGATTTTCCGGAGCCGGTGGGACCAACGATGGCGAGGCTGGAGCCGGCGGGGACTCGGAGGTTGATGTCGTGGAGGACTGGAGGGGCGTCGGAGTACGCGAAGGTGAGGTTGCGGAACTCGATACTGCCAGTGACCGGGATGTCGGAGGCCGTGGGAGCGTCGGCGATGTCGGGTTGCTGCTTAAGGAGTTCGTCGATGCGGACGACGGAGGCGGTGCCGCGCTGGAAGAGGTTGACGACCCAGCCGACGGCGATGATTGGCCAGATGAGCTGGACCATGTAGACGTTGAAGCTGGTGAACTCGCCGACAGTGATCTGGTGCTGCACTACCTCGTGGCCGCCGACGAGGAGGGTGATCATGAGCGAGAGGCCAAGAACGAACTCGAGTGTGGGCCAGAGCATGGCCATGAGGCGGACGAGGTGGAGGCTGCGCTTGATGTACTCGAGGTTGGCGGTCTCGAAGGAGGCGATCTCGGCTTCTTCCTGGGCGAAGGCGCGGATGAGACGGGCGCCGGAGAAGTTCTCCTGGGCCTTGGCGGAGATGTCGGAGAACATGGCCTGGATGCGCTCGAAGCGGCGGTGGATGCGGGCGCCGAAGTACTGGACGAGGATGGAGGCCATTGGCAGCGGGACGAAGGCGAAGAAGGTCAGCTTGGGGCTGATGCGGTACATGAAAGGCAGCGCAGCCGCGGTGAAGACGATCGTGTTCGCGCTGTACATGATTGCGGGGCCGAGGAGCATGCGGACGGCGTTGAGGTCGTTGGTGGTGCGCGCCATGATGTCGCCGGTGCGATGCGTGTGATAGTAGGTCTGGGCCTGGCGTTCCAGATTGGCGAAGATGTCGTTGCGGAGGTCGAACTCGATCTCGCGCGAGGCTCCGATGATGACCTGACGGCAGATGTAGAGGAAGATCGCGGATAGAGCGGCGATGAGGAGCAGGCGGAGTGCGTGGTAGAGGACCTTGGTCTCGGTGATGCCATGCTGCATGTCGTCGATGGCATGGCCAATGACGACGGGGATGAGAACCTTAAGCGTGTTGTAGAGGATGATCGCAACCCCGCCCCAGGCGAGACTCTTCCAATATCGCCTGAGGTAGGGTGCGAGCGGTTTCAGTTTGTCGAACATAATGCGTGCCTTAGATTGGACGCGTTACTTGTCCTGGGGATTCGGGGTTTTGGCGGGATTGTCCGTTGGCGGCGGCGCGGCCGGTTTGGCCGATGTTGCTGAACCACTGGGTGCCGGTGGGGTTTTGGACTCGGGCTTTTCGTCGCTCTGACTAATCAGTTCGACGTCGAAGATCAAGTCCGACCTGGCAGGAATTTGCCCGCGAGCGGTTGCGCCGTAAGCGAGTTGGTAAGGAATGAAGAGGCGACGCTTGCCGCCGACGCGCATGCCGTCGAAGCCAGTGTCCCAGCCCGGAATGACCTGATGCTGGCCGTAGGCAACGTTGAGGGGTTGGCCACGGTCGACCGAGGAGTCGAACTTCGTGCCGTCAGTCAGGTAGCCGGTGTAGTGGATGGTGTACCACTTGTGCGGTGCGGCGAGTTCGCCGGTGCCGATTTTTGTGTCGATGTAGTCGAGGGAGAAGGTGGTGGGCTCGAGACCGAGGGTCTCGCGGAGGCCCGGGCCTTCGAGCGGAGAGACGTACTGCAGCTTCACATTGGGTTCGGAGACGATGGTGTAGAGCGGCTTGGCGCAGGGGGTGCCGGCGGGAAGCGCGGGGATTTTAGGGGAGAGCTCCGGGAGTTTGGAGCAGGCTGGAACGGTGGTCGCAGCCGCTGGGTGAGCGGCCGTTGTAGCTGCGTGGTGGGTGGTGGTTGCGGTCTTTGGAGCGGTGGTCGGTGTGGTTTGGGCGGTGGCGGCGGTGGTGAGAGCCGCCAGTAGGGCGATGGAGGAGAGCTTCACGGTCATTGTGATTCCAGTGTAGGACGGTTTGGGTGATTCGTTGGCTGATGGAGTCGTTTTGGTCTTTTGGGAGGGGGTACCCCCCTCCCCCTAACCGGGATTAAGTTCCTTTTATTTCAATAGTTTACCGAACATCATCACCTGTAAAAACGTCATAACAAACGGGTTATAGTCAAATTCGTCCAAACAAACGAGTTAGCTCCGGACAGTACCCAGATCTCAATGGAATTTGCTTGTTTTTGACCTATATATCCAGTATAGCGGTTGAGGGTAACTAAAATGCCAGCGTGATCTCGTTTTGTTTGTGTAATTTAGGTGCATTTGGGGCTTGACATGCGATTTTTGGGCAGAAAACGGCAAAAAATAAAAGACAACAGAATAAGTCCTTCGTCTTGTGGGAGTTATTTCAGAGCCATCGCTCCCAAGCGACATGTCCCATCCATTGCCAGCAACAGATGTGAAGTCGGCCTCTAATTATCTGAAGGTTTCTCAACGTGATCGATGACCAGAACATCCAGCGCGGCTTTGGTCGATTCCAGCTTGAGCCCAAGTTGCTCCTTTACGGCCTCCAGAAACGTGGTTCCTTGCGCGTCAGGTTGAATGTCGGCATCTGCATTCGCGTGACGATTCGGTTCCGGCGTCCACTCCATCGTGAAATCAAACCTGCCATTGAGTCCTGTTCGATCCACTACAGGGCGACCCAGCCTACCTACATTGTTTAGAGAATGTGCGAGCAGGTCCATCGTGGTATTTCGGGAACCCAACAGAACCATGCGGCCGGGTGTTGCGTCGTCATATTCATCGCAGCGAGCCGGGTACACCGCGAGGATATTCTCCGACCCGCTGGACCGTAGTGGCCCACTTCGGCAAAGAGGCCCGCATCAGCCTTCCCTGGTCTGGATTGAGCTTGTAGGCGAACTCGATGTAAGTGGCTACGGGAAAATCGGCTGTGAATATGCCTCCGGTAGAGATGTAGGAATCGTCGGGACTCAGGGCGAAGTTGGGAGGCTTGAACGTATCGGGCTTGCTTGGCCTAATGGAGGCAACCTCAAACGTCATTTTGCCCCCGGCTGCCGTCTGCCACTGAGGAATTGATGTCACCACCTGGCCTGCCGGCGCCTGAGTCTTTGGCACCGCATTTCCCTGACCAAACGCGAACGACGCGGCCCCGGCCATCCATGCGACAGTAACGAGTACAAGCTCTCTATTGCGGTCCAGTTTGAGCGCAACGCGGTCGGTCATTCTTGAGACGATCCTTTCCTCAAAATGCGCAGACGAAACCGTCGATATGTAGACAGTAAAAGTTCTCGAGAGAATGCGTCTACGAGAAAGACGTTCGCAGTCTACGATTGCTCGAATTTATTTTGCGGCTGTCGTAGAAGTTAGCTGGGGGGTGTCCATCGAAGGGGGAGTGCCCATTTAGGTATATGGTTCCGGGTTCCGGAAGGTGCTCTAATTCTGGCTGCGAGGAGAGACATGCCGAAACGGCTGGCTATTACGATTGCGGGTGCAGTGTCCCTGGGGAGTTATGAGGCGGGTGTGCTGTATGAAGTGCTGGATGCGATTCATCAGCATAATTCCGTTCCGGGAACGCCGGATGAGGAGCGGATTGAGATCGATGTGCTGACGGGTGCGTCGGCTGGGGGGATGACGGCGGCGATTGTGGCGCAGAAGATGCTGTATGCGGCGGATGAGTTTCGCGATCCGTATGACAATCCGCTCTACAACGTTTGGGTGAAGCAGATCAACCTGGTGGAGCTGCTGAATACGAAGAATGGTGGGTCACCGGAGAGCGAGTCGCCGTTGCGCTCGATTTTTTCGTCGAACATGGTGGAGCGTATTGCAGCGGAGACGTTGACGAAGCGGTATGCGAACGGGGAACCGCCGCCGCGCGTGACGCATATGGCTGCGGCGAAGTCGATCTCGCTGGGGATGACGCTGACCAACCTGAATGGCGTGGACTATGGCTACGACATGCAGCCTAATGGGAAGTTTGTTTTTACGCGGCATGAGGACCAGTTGACGCGGGTGGTCTCGGTTGGCGGAACGGATCACAAAGAGATATGGGAGGAGATACGGGATGCCTCGGTGGCTAGTGGGGCATATCCATTGGCGTTTCGAGCGAAGGAGCTTGACCGCAAGCGGGCGGACTATACGAAGGGGAATCTGGAGCCGTGGACGGCCGATCCTTCGCGATTCACGTATACGGACGGTGGCGTCTTGCAGAACGAGCCGCTGGGCATGGCGAAGAAATTAGTGAACGCGATCGACGGGCACTGGAACAATGACAGCCGCTTCTATTTGTTTGTGTCGCCGCATGGGAGGAATTCGAATGCGGACTCGACCTTTCGCGAGGAGAATGCGGATTACTTTCACATGATGAAGCGGTTGGCCAAGGTGCTGCTCGGCCAGTCGGAGTTTCAGGACTGGATTACTGCGGTGGAGATGAATGAGCAGATTGCGCTGATGGATGCGCGGGCCAGTGAGCTCGTGCAGGGGCTGAGCTCGGGCGAGTTGAAGAGTGGGAGCCTGAAACGTGTCGCGGACGGTCTGCTGAAGGTGTTGTTTCAACAGCCGAAGCGGGCTGGGAACGGGAGCAGGCGTGTGGCGAAGATCGGGACAGAGACTCTGAGCGATGCGAGGCGGCGAATCGAGCACCAATATAAGGAGGAGATCGCAGTTCTGGGAGCGGGAAGCTATAGTGCCGATGCGTTTCGAGATACGGTGTTGGCGTTCGAGACGGCGGCGAATCTCGGCGAACGCGACTATATGCGGATCTACGGAATCGCGGTGTCGGAGGAGTTGCTGGCTGGGGCGGAGTTGTCGGCTTTTCTGGGGTTCTTCGATCAGCGTTATCGTGACCATGACTACGACAGGGGGCGCATGGTGGCGCGGGGCGTGCTAACCGATCCGGTGCTGAGCGAGCCGGGGGAGCTTGGGCCGATACGGTACTCGCCGACGCGGACGAATCCTATCGATACGAGCTTGAATGGGCTTTTGCTGAGTCAGGTGCCGACCGAAGAACAGCAAGTTTTTCGTGACGGGATGAAGAAACGGGTGAGCGAGATGGTGCGGGACCTGATCGGGTTCTGGTCTTATCCGGCGGACGTGGTGGTGATCGATCCACTGATGAATGCGATCCTGAATCATTTGTTTCGGGAGCAGTGAGCTGTTTGGGGAAGATAGGGTGTGAGGTCCCCAGCTTTTGCGCGGGAATTAGGTGGGGGTTCGGAGGAGCAGGTAGGCGCCGGTGATGCCGAAGAGGAGGTCGGGAGTCCAGGCGGCGAGGACTGCGGGGAGAGTGTTGACGTTGCCGAAGGACTCGAAGATGAGGGCTACGACCCAGTAGGTGATGGCGAGCCCGATGGCAGTCGCGACGCCGGCGAGTGAGCCTTTCTTTCCCATCGAGAGAGCGAAGGGGATGGCGAGGATGGCCATGACTAGTGTGATGAGGGGGTAGGCGATCTTCTTGTCGAGCTGGACGCTGAGGCGCTTGGTGTCGAAGCCAGATTGTTTGAGGTCGGCGATGTAGTCGGAGAGTTCGTTGTAGCTCATCTCCTGCGAGGGGATGTACTCCTTCTTGAAGTAGCTTGGCTGCTCCTTGATCTCAGGGAAGGCGGCTACGGTGAAAGGCTGGTAGCTGGCGATGGTTTCGCCGGAGAAGGTGCGCTGCCAGCCGTTGTCGAAGACCCAGGTGTTGACGGCCGGGTCCCAGCGGGCGGAGGCGGCGAAGATGCGGCGGGTGAGCGTGAAGGTGGCGGGGTCGAACTCGAAGACAGTGAGATTGGCGAAGCGGTCGGTCTCGGCGTTGAAGTACTGGTAGTAGAAGATGCGCGCGGGTTCGCCGGCGTTATTGGTCTGGCCGGAGATCCACTGGCGATCCGGGCGAGAGAACGTCTGGGCGGGTTTGTTCTTGATGATGGAGCGGAGAGCTTCCTGGCGGCGGTTGGCGGCAGGGAGATAGAGCTCATCGAACGCGAAGAGGCCGGCGGAGATAAAGATAGTCACGACGAGAACGGGCGTGATGATGCGATAGAGGCTGATGCCGCTGGACTTCATCGCGGTGAGCTCGGAGGTGCGGTTGAGAGTGCCGAAGGTGACGAGGACCGCGACCAGAGCGCAAAGGGGCGTGACGGTGTAGAGGATGTAGGGGATGAGGTTGATGAGGTATTCGCCGACGGTGATGAGCGGGGTACGGTTGCGGAAGATGTCGCCGATGAGCTCAAAGAAGGTGAAGATGAGGAAGAGATTGCAGAAGGAGAAGAGGACGATGCCGAAGTTGGTAGCGTACTCGCGCATGACGTAGTCGTCGAGCAGGAGGGGGAACTGCATGCGGGAGATGCTGCGGAAGCGGCGGAGGAGGGTGGCGATGTCGTAGCTGGAGCGGGCGCCGGCGGATTCTTTGCCGTTGACGAACCGGGCGGCGAGTTTGTTGAGACGGTCGCCGATGGCGGAGAAGATGCTGAGGGCAATCCCGCCGCGGGACATTTGATAGAGGAGGATGGCGCCGGCGGCGGCGAAGAGAAGGTTAGCTCCCCAGACGCCGAGGAAGGGTGACAGGCGGCCTGACTGCGCGAAGGCTACACCGACCGACGAAAGGAAGTAGTAGATGAAGACGAGGACGATGGTAAGGACAAAGCCGGTAGATTTGCCGCCGCGTTTCGACGAGATGCCGAGAGGGACACCGACGAGCATGAGGACGAGGCAGGCGAAGGGATAGGAGAAGCGCTTGTTGAACTCGATGCGATAGATCGAGGGGGCGCGGCCGTCGGCGGTGGTCTGGGATTTGGCGCGGCGCAAGAGCTCTGGGAGCGAGAGTGCCTCGATGCTTGTGTTGAGACGGCCGAGATGAGCGTCTTCGGGGGCTTCGGTCTCGATGGGGATGTCTGTGGTGGTGAAGGTGGAGATGTTGTATTGGTTCGGGTCAGTGGAGGAAGTGTCGTGCTGGCCACCGCTGAGGAGATGCAGGCGAATGGTTTGGGCGTCGGGGGTGTTTGGGGTTCCGTTGACGACGATGGCCTGGTCTGCAGTGGTGATGTGGGGGTCGGCGGGTTCGGTGATGTCGGCCAGAAAGACGTGGTGCCAGAGCGCGGCGCCGGCGGCGGGGGAGACGTCCTGAATGTAGAGGATGCGGTTTTTGAACTCTTCGTAGAAGACGCGGGGTTGAACTTCGAATGAGGCTTGGGAGGACTTGAGGGATTCGCCTATGGCGATGAGGCCTGCGGAGGCGCGGGGCGCGAGGTAGAGCGAGTTGAATAGGCCGAGGGCCAGAGCGACAGCGGAGACGATGGAGACAATTCGGACGAAGTCGATGGCGCCTATGCCGGCGGCGCGCATGGCGGTGATCTCGCTGTCGGCGGCGAGGCGGGAGAGGCCGAGGAGGATGCCGACCAGAACGGCCATGGGGATGGTGACCACAAGGGCAGAGGGCAGAGTGTAGGCGATGATGCGGGCGACGTCGGTGTAGGAGGCAGAGTCGCGGACGACGAACTCGAGGATCTTGCCGAGGTCGCGGGTGAAGATGATGAAAGTAAAGAGGACTCCGCCGAGAAGGGCGTGCGAGGTGACTTCGCGGAGGATGTAGCGGGTGAGGATGCGCATTGTTTTACAGCTTCGTGAATCTGGTTCAAGTGTATCGCGGCGTGCTGTTGGAATGATTTTGGCGAGGCAACTCAGGGATGGATTGGAGAGTCCATCTGTATTGGCACGTCAGTTGAGCAAAAGGTGACGCTGCAGGTGCGTGAGCGGCGAAGAGTGTTGAGTGGGATGGAAGTATTTTCCGGTAACGTGCAAAAAGATTCGCAGATGGGGTTCGAAATTTCTCCCAGTCACGGTGGTTTGCAGGAGCTTTCTCCAAGCGTGATTCTTTTGGTGGATGACGATCCGGATATTCGTTCGTTGACGCGGACGTTTTTGGAGCATGAGGGTTATAGCGTCTTCAGCTCGGGCGATGCGGAGCGGGCGGCGCAGATATTTCGCAGCGTACCGCAGATCGATCTGCTGATAACGGATCTGTATATGCCGGAGCGGTCGGGGCTGGAGCTGGCGCAGGAGTTGAAGTCGATACGGAGTGAGCTGCCGGTGCTGTTGATCTCGGGTGGAATGTTGGAAGTAGAGCAGGAGGCGAGACTGCAGGAAGAGGGCTGGAGTTTTTTAGCGAAGCCGTTTCGACTGCCGGATTTGCTGACGACCGTGCATCGCATTCTGGCGCCACTGGAGGCTCGCAGGTGGAGAGAGGCGAAGCAGGGCGTGCCGGTGGAGGAGTTGTTGCCGAGAGCTATTGAGCGCGGTTAGGGGTTGGCGAGGAAACGGTAGCCGATGCCGCGGACGGTGACGAGGTGCTGGGGGTCGGAGGGGTCGTCTTCGATGTAACGGCGGAGGCGGACGATGAAGTTGTCGATGGCACGGGTGTCGGTGTCCTCGTGGACGCGCCAGACCTCTTCGAGGATTTGCTTGCGGGAGACGATTTGGCCTTCGCGGTCAGTGAGGTAGCGGAGGAGGTCAGCTTCCATGAGGGTGAGGTGGGTGGTGCGGTTGGGGGCGACGAGCTCGAGGGTGTCGAAGCGGATGGTGCGGTGGTTGAAGGTGTATTCGTCGGTTTGATTGGCGAGAGCGGGCGGTGGGGTCTCGGCCGTGGCGGCGTTCTGCCAGGCGGTGCGGCGGAGAAGGGATTTCAGGCGAACGAGAAGGATGCTGAGGTCGAATGGCTTGGCGAGGTAGTCGTCCGCGCCGGCTTCAATGCCCTCGAGGACCTCTTCGGGGCGGGAGCGGGCGGTGAGCATGAGGATGGGGGTGTAGTGCCGGGCTTCGCGAAGGGCGCGAACAATGGTGAAGCCATCGACGCCGGGAAGCATGCAGTCGAGGATGACGGCTGAGGGTTTCTCTTTGTCCGAGAGGAGATAGCTGAGTGCGGCGTCGCCGTCGGCCTCGTGGTGGGTGCGGTAGCCTTCGGCCTGAAGGTTGAAGAGGAGACCCTGGGCGAGATGTTCTTCGTCTTCGACCAGGACGATAAGTGGGGCGGTGGGATCAGTCATGGGATTACTGGTGATTCTGTTCGATACGGTTTGTGACTGTGATGGTTGCGTATTATTTAGTGTTGTTGCAACAGGGGTTTGAGGAGTCCGCTGAGGCCGTTCCAGGCGATCTGGACACCGATGCAGAATAGGATGAAGGCGATGACGCGCAGGATTCCGTGGGTAGTCGAGGCGGAGATGGCATGTGTGATTCTGGGTGAGTAGGCGTAGCAGAAATAGACGCTGCCGCTGAGGACGATGGCGGCGATAAAGAGGCCAACGTGCGCGAGGACGGTCTGGGTGACAGCCGGTTGTGTGGCGTGGATGCTCAAGGTGAGCATAATGACGATGCATCCGGGGCCGGCGGTGATGGGAAAGGTGAACGGATAGAAGGCCTTATCCCGCAGTTCGTCAATTTGAGCCTTGGTTACCGCGGGGACGGCCGCCACCGAGGTCTTCTCCGGGTTGGGCTCGCTGTCTTTCTGGTTCAAGAGTCCCCAACCGATCATGGCGATGACGATGCCGCCGGCGACCTGCATGATGGGTAATGAGATACCGAAGAAGGCGAGGAGGGATGAGCCGACCAGTTCGATAACAGCGAAGAAGATGACGGTGTTGATGGCGATTTTGCGGGCGAGGGCGCGATAGGTGTCGATGGGCGCGTTGCCGACGAGGCCGAGGAAGATGAGCGCCGAGCCGAGAGGGTTGACGACGGGAAGAAGCGCGCTGAAGCCCAGGGCGAAGAATTTCCAGAGGAGATACATGGATTCACAAAAGGCGGTTGAGATGAGTGCGAACGTTCTTCTACGTGATTGTACGTCGGGGATTCCCCGAATTTGATGACGCTAGTTGAGGGTAGCGGAGTTGGCCAGGGGAAGAGTGATCGTGATGGTAGTGCCCAGGCCCGGGCCGGGGCTGGTGGCGATGGCGTCGCCGCCGTGCTGGCGGGCTATGTTGCGGACGAGGAAGAGGCCCAGTCCGGTGCCCTTGATCTTCGCCATGGAACGGCCGGGGACGCGGTAGAAGCGTTTGAAGATGCGCTTGAACTGGGTGGCGTCGAGGCCGACGCCGGTGTCGGTGATGGTGAGGGCGATCGAGGTGTAGTTGACGATTGCAAGGGAACAGCGAATGTGAACGCCCTCGGGGGAGTATTTGACGGCGTTGTCGAGGATGTTGATGACGGCGGTGCGGAGGTCTTCGGCGATGCCGAGGGTGCGGAGGCGGACGGCGCCGGGAACGGGTTCGAGGAGGATGCTGCTGGGAGGGAGATGGTGGCGCTGGAGGGTGATGGCGATGCAGTCACTGACGAGAGATTCGAGGTTGATGAGGCTGCGGTTTTGCAGGCGGTGGCGCTGGCCGAGCTGCCCGGCTTTGAGGACCTGCTCGACCGTGGCGAGGAGACGGTCGGAGTCGGAGAGCATGATCTTGTAGAACTCCTGCCTTTGTTCTTCCGATGTTGCTCGGCGCTGAAGCGTTTCGAGGTAGAGGCGGATGCTGGCGATGGGGGTTTTGAGTTCGTGAGTGACGGCGTTGAGGAAGGAGTCCTGGCGCTCGTTGCGGCGGATCTCGCGGACGAGGAAGACGGTGTTGAGAACGACGCCGGCGATTAGGGCAGAGAAGAGGATGATGCCGAGGATGACGAGGGCGACGGTGCGCTCGTTGAGGATGATCCAGCCGATGTTGAGAGCGACGGCGAGCCCGACGGTGAGAACGCCGAGGGTGACGAAGGTGGCGATGGCTCCGCGGCGTCGGGTGATGTTCATGGGCTGGAGGCAGTATAGCGGGAGAGGTTGCGGTATGATCGGATGCCGACGGAGTGGTCTGACAACTTGATGTGAGAGGTGAGGGATGAGGGAGTTCGATCGGCGGACCGTGTTGCGCTACTCGGGGATTGCTGCGGCTTCGATGATGTTGCGCATGGAGCGTTTTGCTTATGGACAGGGCGCTCCGGTGGCGACGACGACGGCGGGTAAGGTGAGCGGAAGGATGGAGAACGGGATCAATGTCTTTCGGGGAATTCCTTATGGCGAAGACACGCAGAAGACGCGGTTCAAGGCTCCGCTGCCGGTGGCGGCATGGAGTGGAGTGAAGGAGTGCGTGGAGTGGTCGACGCGAGCGCCGCAGCTGACGGGCGAGCGGGCGGGAAGGGGACCGGCTGCCGGTGAAGAGCAGGAGCGGGTGGGGTTTCATCTGCCTCCGGATAAGGGTGAGCAGAGTGAGGATTGCCTGCATGTGAATGTGTGGACGCCGGGACTGCGCGATGGGAAGAAGCGGCTGGTGCTTTTTTACATTCACGGCGGGGCTTACAACAACGGCACGGTGAACTGCGATCTGTATGACGGCAACCGGCTGTGTCATCGCGGCGATGTGGTGGTGGTGACGGTAAACCACGGCTGAATGCGTTTGGGTATATGTATCTCGGCGACTTGGGTGGGAAGGAGTATGCCGACTCGGGCAATGCGGGGATGCTGGATATCGTTCTTGCGCTGAAGTGGGTGCAGCAGAATATTGCGGAGTTTGGCGGGGATGCTTCGCGGGTGCTGATCTTTGGGCAGTCGGGTGGAGGGGCGAAGTGCGCGACGCTGATGGCGATGCCGGCGGCGAAGGGATTGTTTCATCGCGTGGTGACGATGAGCGGGCAGCAGGTGACGGCCAAGCCTACGGTGATTGCGAATGAGGTGACGAAGGATGTGCTGGACAAGCTGGGGGTGAAGTACGACCAGCTGGATGCGCTGAAGACGTTGCCGATGGAGAAGATTCAGGAGGCGGCGCGGGTGAGTTCGGCGTGGCTGCCGGTGATGGATGGAGGTGCGCTGCCGAGAGATCCGTTCGATCCGGATGCGCCGGAGATTTCGGCGGGTGTGCCGATGATTCTGGCGAATACGCATGATGAGACGGTGACTTCGGCGGCGGGCAGGACAGGCGTGTTGACGTGGGAGCAGGCTCCGGAGGCTTTGAAGACGAGCGTGGGGCAGTATCTGGGATCGTATACGCCGGAGGAGATTATTCGGCGGTATCGCGAGATCTATCCGGAGAGAGATGCGGCGCATGTGGTGGTGGCGGCGGCGGTGGCATTTCGCGCGTGGCCGGGACAGGTGATCGAAGCGGACCGGAGAGCGGCGGATGCGCGGAGTCAGGCGCATACCTGGGTCTACCGGATCGACTGGAAGGTGCCGTTTCCGGGGGGCGGAGGGCAAAACTGGGCGCTGCATACGATCGATCTGCCGTTTATGTTCGACAACGTGGCGCTGGCTCCCGGGATGTGCGGCGCGAGCGAGGAGGAGCAGGCAGCAGCGCAACCGCTGGCGACAAGGATGTCGGAGATGCTGATTGCGTTTGCGAAGAGCGGCAATCCGAACTGCAATGCGATTCCGAACTGGCCGAGCTACGACTTGAAGGAGAGGAACACGATGATCTTCGACAACGAGACGCGCGTGGAGAAGGATCCAAGGGGAGCCGAGCGGGTGTTCGCGGCAGGTGCGCACTATAGGCAGCCGGGGACTTAATTGCGAGTATTGCGGGTGGAATATGATTTGCGCAGAGACAGGAGACGTCCATGAGGCGATGGGGATGGGTTCTGCGGTGTGTGCTGGTGGCGGTGGTTTTTGTTGGCGCGCGTGCAGCGATTGCTGGACAGGTGGGAGCGACGGAACATCCTTCGGGGGCAGCAGGAGTCACGGTGGTGACAGACCAGACGGGCGGACAAGTAAGTTTGAAGGTGGGCGCAGTGCTGGAGGTGCGGCTGGAGGCGAACCACACGACCGGGTATAGCTGGATCGCTGCGCCGGTGACGAATCCCGTTTTGGTGCGGCAGGGGCCGGCAAAGTATGAGGAGCACGCGACCGGAGGCAAGGTTGGAGTGGGTGGCGTAGAGGTTTGGCGGTTCAAGGCGGTGAAAGGTGGCAAGCAGGGTTTGCAGTTTGAGTATCGCAGGCCGTGGGAGAAGGGCGCTCCAGCTGCGAAGATAGTCACGTACTCTGTGACGGTGGAGTGATCGAACGAAAGAGCGCGATGCGCAAAGGAGGATGATGAATCGGCGTGAAGTGTTGCAGGGAATGGGAGCGGCGATGATGATGTTGCCGGCGAGCGGGCTCGAGGCCCAGGGTGCGGGAGATGCAGGTGGTCCAGTCTATGAGCTGCGGATTTATCACACGTATCCGGGGAAGCTGGAGCCTTTGCTGAAGCGTTTTCGGGAGCGGGAGACGGCGATCTTCGCGCGGTGTGGAATGCATGGAGTGGGATACTGGACTCCGGATGACGAGCCCCTGAAGGGCAACGCGCTGATCTACATGCTTCGCCACAACAGCCGTGCGGCGGCAACGGAGAGCTGGGCGAAGTTCACCAAGGATCCGGAGTGGGTGAAGCTAAAGGCGGAGTCGGAGGCGAATGGCGCGTTCGTGGAGAAGCACGATATTACGTTTATGACGTTGACGGATTTTTCTCCGAAGGTTTGAGGTGCGTTAAATAAAGCGGAGCCACTTCGATGGAAGCGGCTCCCGTGGATTGCTTGTTTTTAGCGGACGCGGAACTCGGCGCGGCAGCCTTGATCGACCCATAGGCCGCGTTGGTCGACGCCCCAGGTTTGGCCCTGGATGCATGCCGAGCCGCTGATCTGGCGGTTGAGGCGGATGTCGCGACGGCCACCGGTGTCACACCAGTTTCGTTTGCCGTTGTTGGAGGAGCAGGTGATGATCTGCGGGGGTGGAGGCGGTGGTGGTCCGTAGGATCCTCCGTAGGTGAAGTCGGCGCGACAGCCCTTGTCGACCCAGAGGCCTCGGTTGTCGATGCCCCAGGTCTGGCCTCGTATGCAGGGAGAGCCGCTGATCTGGCGGACGAGCTGAGCATCGCGAGCGCTGCCTATGGCGCACCAGTTTCTGCGGCCATCGTTAGAGGAGCAGTTGATCGTTTGCTGCGGCGGGCCTGGACGGCCGCCGATGACAAACTCGGCACGGCAACCCTTGTCGACCCAGAGACCCCGGTTGTCGACGCCCCAGGTGTTGTCGCGAATGCAGGCGGAGCCGCTGATCTGGCGAACGAGTTGAGCATCGCGGGCGCCGCCGATCGCACACCAGTTTCTGCGGCCGTCATTGGAGGAGCAGGTGATTTTTGATCCGTAGCCAGGTTGCGCCTGTGCTGGTGTAGGTGCGACGAATGCGGCTCCGAGAACGAATGCCGCGATCAGAAGAATTTTGGCGGTGGGTGTCATCTGGCCTCTTTCGAGATGAGGAAGTCGCTGGTAGCGGGCCCGAGTTGAAGGGAAGTGCCTGTTTGCAGGATGAGGATATTTGGGCGGAGGTTGCCTGTTGAGCGGGTCGGCTGTGGCGCAAGATGAAAATGGCCGTCTCCTTTACGGGGACGGCCATTTATTACGTTGCTCGTGCGGAAGGCTTAGATTACGCCGGCTGGTTTGGGGTTCTTGGGATCGTATTTAGCGATGAGCACCTTTTCGGCGAGGCCGATCTTGCTGAGCACCCAGATGCCGTAGTAGTTGATGTCGAGCTCGTACCATTTGAGGCCGTGGCGCGCGCTGACGGGGTGAGCGTGGTGGTTGTTGTGCCAGCCTTCGCCGCCGGTAAGGAGAGCGACCCACCAGTTGTTGCGGGAGTCGTCCTTGGTCTCGAAGCGTCGTTTGCCCCAGAGGTGCGTCGCGGAGTTGACGAGCCATGTTGCGTGCAGACCGATGGTGACGCGGAGGAAGGTGCCCCAGAGGACCATGCCGATTGCGCCGACGATAGCGTGGCCCGCGGGTGCGAGAGCCGCGCCGAGGGCGAGTTGAATCAGGCCGCTGATGACCAGAGGAATCCAATGATATTTGCTGAGCCAGACGTGGACGCGGTCCTTGGTCAGGTCAGGAGCGTAGCGGCCAAGGAGAGCGGTCTCGGAGTGAAGGGCGCGGCCAGAGAGAATCCACCCGGCGTGGGCCCACCAGGTGCCGTCGTGAGGAGTATGTGGGTCACCTTCTTGGTCGGAGTTCTGATGATGGACGCGATGGGTGGCGACCCAAAAGATGGGACCGCCTTCAAGCGCGAGGCAGCCGCACATGGTAACGAAGTACTCGACCCACTTGGGGGTGCGGTAACCACGGTGTGTCAGCAGGCGATGGTAAGCCATGCCGATGCCGACGTTGATGGCGAAGAAGTAGGTGATCACGAATGCGGCGAGGTTTTTCCATGAGAAGAAGAAGAGGGCGGCAATGGCTCCGACATGGAAGAGCCCCATGGCGATGGTGGTGATCCAGTTGATGCGGCCCTCCTGGTGCTCGCGGCCCATGCGGAGGTCCTGCTTGATCTTCTGGGTCACTTCGGCGACGGCCGGGACTACAGTGGCCAGCTTGGGCGCTGTCTTTACGGGGGCTTCTTCGATGGTGCTCAGGGGAGTCATGTTTTTTCGCTATCCTTGTACCGCTATATTGACGCTATCAGGGGTTACGAGACCGCGTTGTAAGACTTTTGTAATGCTCCCCGAAGGTGTTAGTTGATAGTGTGGAGGGATGATGAGACTGCGTTGTTTGGCAATGATGGCATTGGGGTTCGCCGGTTCAGTACTGACGTCTGGGTCGGCGCTGGGTCAGGCGATCGATTTACCAACGAGTAAACAGATTGTGCGGCCGGTGCCGGGGAGTCCACAGCGGTTAAACAGCCTGCCGATATCGATGGCGGTATCGCCGGATTCGCGATATGTGGTGACGGTGAACGCGGGGTATGGAACGTTCGAGTCCAACTACATGCAGTCGCTTGCTGTGCTCGATACACGGACAGGAACGGTGACGGATTTTCCTGACGCAGACACGTCTGCACGGGCGAAGCAGACGCTGTACTCGGGGCTGGCGTTCAGCCGGGACGGCAGACATATCTACGCGAGCATGGGGTCGGAGGCCGATCCGCTAGGGAAGGCGAGCGGCGATACCGGGAGTGGGGTCGTGGTGTATGGGTTCAGAGAAGGAAAGATCGAGCGCGAACGGATGATGAAGATTCCGCTGCAGCAACTAGCTCCCGGGCGGAAGACGCTGCTGATCGATGGGAAGGAAGGCGATAAGGGGATTCCATTTCCTGCGGCGATTGCGGTGGTGGGGGCGACGGGTGCGGAGAAGCTGCTGGTCGCCGACAATCTGTCGGACGATGTGTTGCTGATGGATGCCGCGACGGGCGCGGCGATGACGCGGTTTGATCTTTCGGAGAACGATGCTGTGCCATCGACGTATCCGGTTGCGCTTGCTGTTTCCAAGGACGAAACACGCGCGTTCGTTGCGCTGTGGAACGCGAGCGAAGTTGTGGAGATCGATCTGAAGAAGGGCACGGTGGGGCGCACGCTGGCTTTATTGAAGCCAGAGAGTGCGGTGGCTGCGGGGACGCATCCCTGTGCGTTGGAGATTTCGCCCGATGGCAAGACGATGTATGTGGCTCTTGCGAACCGGGACGCTGTGGCGGCGGTGAATATCGGGGCTGAGCAGTTTTCCGTGAAGGGTTACTTTGACACGCGGCTGCCGCAGCAGAGCTACTTTGGCGCGGAGCCGGAGGCACTGGCTTTGTCGCCAGATGGATCACGGTTGTACGTGGCGAATGCGATCTCCGACGCCATCGCCGTGATGGATACGACGAAGCTGACGGCTAAGGCTGCGAAGGAAGGTATGGTGGAACCGATCGGGTTTCTGCCGACGGAATGGATGCCGATGTCGATGAGTTTTACCGGCGGCAAACTCTATGTTGCTACGGCGAAGGGAAAGGGGACGGGGCCGAATAACTTCGCTCAACGGCAGGCGCCAGGGCAGCATGGCAGGCAGGGGAGCTCCAGCTATATTGCGACGCTGTTGTATGGGTCGCTGGCGGTGCTGGATGTGAAGGGGATGGAGCAGGAGTTGCCGAAGTGGACGGCAGAGGTGCTGGAGTCGAACCGGATGAAGGCGGCGGAGGAGAAGGTCCAATTTGCGGATGGCAGACAGGACCACATCAAGCACGTGATCTACATCATCAAAGAGAACCGGACCTACGACCAGATCTTCGGAGATCTCAAGCAGGATGGAAAGCCCGTGGGGAATGGCGATCCGAGTCTGGCGATGTACGGTGTTGACGTGACGCCGAATGAGCATAAGCTGGCGCTGCAGTTTGGCGTGCTGGATAATTTTTATGATTCAGGCGAAGTGTCGGGTGACGGGCATGTCTGGTCGACGGCGGGGATCGGCACGGACTACCTGGAGAAGACGTGGCAGCAGAACTATCGCGGTGGCCAGCGAACCTACGACTTTGAGGGGGTGGTGGCGCAGGGATATCCGATTCTGCAGAAGATTCCGGATGTGAATGAGCCGGCGAGTGGATATCTGTGGGGCAACATGGATCGGCATGGCAAGACGCACTACAACTTTGGCGAGTACATCTCGTCGACGTTCTGCGATGTGAAGAAGAGTGGGAGCTCGCAGGAGGGTCCTATGCTGGAAGGTTTGCACTGCGAACAGACGTCGGTCAAACCAGGTGAGACATTTCCAGAGGAGTGGGGCGGCGGAGTGAATAAGTGGCCGTGGCCGATTCCTCGGCTGGCGAAGAACGTTCCGACGAAGCCTGAGCTGGTGGGGCACTACGCGCCAGAGGCGCCGGACTTCAATCTGAGGGTTCCGGACCAGATCAGGGCTGAGGTCATGCTGAGGCATCTGAAGGGGTGGATCGCCGATCGCGATGCGGGCAATGACACGATGCCGAACTTCATTGTGATGCGGCTGGGAAACGACCATACCGCCGGAACGACTCCGGGCGGACCGACGCCGAAGTCTTCGGTCGCGGATAACGATCTGGCGATCGGACGGATGGTGGAGGCTGTATCGCACTCGGCGTACTGGGACGATACGGCGTTCTTTATTCTGGAAGATGATGCGCAGAATGGAGCCGACCACGTGGATGCGCACCGGAGCCTGGCGCTGGTCGTGAGCAAGTATTCGCCGCGGAAGGCGGATGGAGGGGCGTTTGTGGACAGCAGGTTCTATTCGACGGTGAGCGTGATACGGACGATGGAGACGCTGCTGGGGCTGCCCCCGATGAACAATAATGATGCGTTCAGCTCGATGATTAGTACGCTATTTACGGGAGGGGATCAGGCGTCATACTTGGCGGACGTTTCGAACCGGGAGAATGGGCTGATCTATGCTGCGAACCCGAGAACGGCCTTTGGCGCGCGCGAGAGTTCAAAGATGGACTTTACTCATGAGGACCGCGCAGATCCGCGGAAGCTGAACGTAATCCTTTGGAAGGATGCTATGGGCGATAAGCCGGTGCCCGCGCTGCTGCTCGAGAAAAGGAAGAAATCCAAAAAGGATGATGATGACGACTAGTGTTGCGCCGTTTCGGTTGAAGCCTTGGTTCAGTGAGCGGCCGTGGGGGAAGCATGACCTGCGGCCGTGGTATGCCGACACGGGGACAACGGAGTTAGTGGGTGAGGCGTGGCTGACGGGACCGCAATGTGCGGTAGAGACGGGGCCGTTGGCAGGGCGGACGTTGGCCTCGATCGCAACGGAGTTAGGTGGTGAGTTCCCACTGCTGGTGAAGCTACTGTTTCCGGCGGAGAAGTTGTCGGTGCAGGTGCATCCCGATGATGCACATGCAAGGGCGTTCGGAGAGACGCGAGGCAAGACGGAGTGTTGGTATGTGCTGGAGGCTGAGCCGGGGGCAGCGGTGGCGCTGGGGTTGAAAGCGGGGGTGGATGTTGCGGCGGTGAAGTCCGCGGTGGCGGACGGGAGCATGGAGGCGCTGATGCAGTGGGTGCCGGTATCGGTGGGGGATATGTTGTTTGTGGATGCAGGGACGGTGCATGCGATCGGGCCTGGAGTGGTGCTATTGGAGACGCAGCAGACGAGCGATGTGACCTACCGGCTATATGACTATGGACGGCCTCGAGAGCTGCATCTGGAGAAGGGACTGCAGGTGATCAAAACGAAAACCGCCGCGGGAAAGGTTGCGCCGAAGGGGATGGATGGGTTTACGAGATTGATCGAGCAAAAATATTTTGTGGTGGACCGGTTTGATTTTGGAGAGGTGACGGAGGCTAGTGTTTCGTTCGATGGCCCGGGATGTTTGGTTGGATTGGCTGGGAGTGGGGTTGTTTGTACTGCCGGAGGAGAGGCGGTGCTGAATCCCGGACAGGCAGTGGTTGTGCCGAAGGGGGACGATGCGGTGATCGTCGATACTGAGGGCGGAGTTTCGTTTTTGCGGTGCGTGGCTCCGGTTTAGAGGGGTGATGCAGAGATGAAGGCTTCGTCGAAACATGTTGCGCTGCTGCGTGGGATCAATGTTGGCGGCAAGAATATGCTGCCGATGAAGGAACTGGCGGCGATGTTCGTCAAGGCTGGGTGTGGGGACGTGACGACTTATATCCAGAGTGGGAATGTAGTTTTCAGTGCGGAGGATAAGGTCGTTGAGGGGTTGGGTGGGGGGATCGCTAAGCGGGTGGAGGAGCGGTTTGGGATTCGAGTTCCTGTAGTGCTGCGGACTGCCGCGGAGATCGATGCAGCGATTCGAGGGAATCCTTTTTTAGAGGCCGGGGCAAGTGAAGAGACGCTCCATGTCTGTTTTCTGGCGGCCCGGCCCGGAAAGGATTTGGTGGCAGGGCTTGATCCGGGACGGTCTTCGCCTGATGCGTTTGCAGTTGCGGGGCGGGAGATTTATATGCAGCTTGTGAATGGGGCGGCTAAGACGAAGCTGACGAATGCTTACTTCGATTCGAAGCTGAAGACCGTGAGCACGATGAGGAATTGGCGGACGGTTTTGAAGCTGGCCGAATTGCTGGCGTAAAAATCGCAGTGGTGGATTCGTTCAGTTGAGGAAGACGCTGAGTTCGTTTGCGGCGTTGCGTAGCGGGGTAAGGAAGCGGTTCTGCATCTCGAGGACAGAGAGGCGTGGGGCGTTGCCGCTGAGATTGAGCGTGGCGACGACGCGGCCGGAGGAGGAATAGACAGGAACGGCGATGGAGCGGAGACCCACTTCGTACTCCTGATCGCAGATGGCGTAGCCGTTACGGCGGATGTTGCGGAGTGCGAGGCGGAGTTTTTCTATCGAGGTGATGGTGCGGGTAGTGTGGGGGATGAGGTTGACCTTGGCGAGATATTGCTCCAGCTGTTCCGCAGGAAGATAGGCGAGGAGAATGCGGCCCATGCTGGTGCAGTAGGCGGGAAGCCGGCTGCCGATGTGGAGGTCGACCGCCATGACGCGGTTGACCTGGGTGCGGGCGATGTAGACGATGTCTTCGCCGTCGAGTGTGGCGACGGAGAAGGATTCGTGGAGTGAGGCAGACATGCGCTCAAGAATCGGCTGGGCCGCGGAGGAGAGCGTGTTCGACGTGGTGTAGGTGTGCGATAGCGTCAGCATGCGTGGGCGGAGCGAGTAACGGGAGCCGTCTTCTGCGCCGGCGAAACCGAGCTTGGTGAGGGTGTAAAGGCAGCGGCGGACGGCAGCGCGGGAGAGACCGGTCTTGATACTGAGCTGGGAGATGGTCATCTGCGGAGACTGCTGGGTGAAGGCCTGGATGACGATAAGTCCGCGGGCAAGCGAGGTCATAAAGTTGGGGTCGCCGGTGTAGACGTCGAGGGCGGCAGCCGGAGTGGCTTTGGGGGCTGCGACGATGGCGGGTGGAGCAGATGTGGGGATCGGCTGGTGGGTGGTGAGGCTCATGGGGTGGTTCCCTTTCCATGGCGGCTGGCGAACAGGACTGTTCGATAGACGGCCTATGGATACGATAAACGCACAATGGTGTTTGCCGCAAGGACGCATGCTGCTTTAGAGGTCTGATGCCGTGGGAGTTTTGGGCAAAAGTCAGCCGCCCCATGGTGCAGGCGGCTGGTGGAGTTGAGGCATGGGGTCGACTGCACGGACAGTTGCAGTCATCATCCGGACGAGGAGCGCCCTTGTCCGGCCAAATAAAGATAGAGCGAGTGGCGAGGAGGATTGTCATGGCATTGTCAGCGGCGGGTCAATTGATTGCACTAACTGGATGCGATCAAGCTGAGACGGGCAACGGCTGACGTTCGCGAGGCACAAAAAAACATCGGCTGGACGCAAGGCGCGGCCGATGTTTTTGATTTGACGATGCGAGATCGCTAGAACGGGATGTCGTCGTCGGTGATGCCTACGTCGGTATAGTCGGACTGGCTGGCGGGGGTGCGCTGATCATAGCTGGTGCTGCTCGCCTTGGAGTAGCCGCCTGCAGTGGCGCCTTCGCCGCCGGGTTTGCCGCCGAGGAGGGTGAGTTCGTTGCAGAGGATCTCGGTCTTGTACTTCTTTTCGCCGCTGGTCTTGTCGTCCCAGGAGCGGGTCTGAATCTTGCCTTCGATGAAGAGTTGCGTGCCTTTTTTGACGTAGTCGCGAACGACCTCGGCGGTGCGCTGGAAGCAGACGATATTGTGCCACTCGGTCTTGTCTGCCCAGTTGCCCTGGGCGTCTTTCTGCCGGTCGGCAGTGGCGAGAGAGAAGCTGGCGACGGTCATGCCGCCGGCGGTGGAACGAATCTCGGGGTCTTTGCCGACGTTGCCGAGGAGGAAGACTTTGTTGACGCCTTTTGCCATTTTTAAAATGCTCCGATTTATTGCGGGGTTTTGAAGGTTGAGGATAGCAGATACGCGATTGTGGAGGGGGGGAGCCGGGTTGAATCAGCGGCGGCGGTCGCCGATGAGCTTGAGTGCGGCGAGGAGCAGAGTAAGAAAGCCGGTGGGTAAGCAGCCCATCGCAAGCATGAGCGAGAGCCAGCCGAGGTTAGTGTGCGGGCCCTGGTGCGTGATGCCGCCGAAGCTGGTGAAGATGAGCGTGGCGGCGATGATTCCGGTGCCGAAGATAAGCAGGCCGGTACGTAGGAGCTTGCGGGTGTCTGGTTGCATAAGGAATAGCAGAGGCAAAGGCGCTACCGGTAGGCAGCGAGCATGGCGTAGACAATGACGCCGCTGACCGAGACGTAGAGCCAGATGGGATACGTCCAGCGAGCAAGTCGGCGGTGCGCAGGAAAGCGTCCCGTGAGCGAGAGGAAAAAAGTGATGAGGATCATCGGCAGGCAAACGATCGCGAGAAGGATGTGCGGAGTCAGCAGAAGCCAGAGGTAGATGAAGCGGGCGGTCGGATACGCGCGTGGGAAGAGCATGTCGCCGTGCAGGACGTGGTTGACGATGTAGGCGACGAGGAAGACGCTCGAGACGATAAATGCGCCGAACATGCTGTTGCGGTGTTTGATGATCTCACGGCGGCGGATGTAGCGAAATCCAATGACGAGGAAGACTGCGCAGAGCGCATTGAGAACAGCGTCGAGTGCGGGGAGAAAAGCGAGGTGCGTGCCGGCGACGTCGACTGGTGGATGGTAGTAGACCAGCCACGCTAGGAAGAGCGACGCGACAGCGCTGATGCCGATGATGGTGACAATAACCGATGGGGGAGTGCGAAGGTTCGTGCTGGGTACGGTGGCTTGCATTAGAACAGGAGGCGTCCTTTGGCGTCGAGCATCATTGTGGCTAGAAGAAGAGGGAGATAGATGACAGAGGCGCGGAGGAGATTACGCGCGGCGCGGCGCGAGACTTCGGAGTCGGGGTCACGCACGATGCGGGCGAAGCGAATGGTGAACCAGAGATAGCCGAGGCCAAGGATGGATGCGACGATGCCGTAGAGCGTGCCAGTGACGTGCAGCGTAGCGGGCCAGAGGCTGACCGGGATCATGATGGCGGCGTAGAAGAGAGCCTGGACGACGGTGCTCAGCGCAGCGTATCGGGTGTTGGGCAGGTTCGGCGTGAGGCGGATGCCGGCGCGGGAATAATCTTCGCGGTACATCCAGCCGATGGCCATGAAGTGAGGGAACTGCCAGACGAAGAGGATGGCGAAGAGAGCGACGCCGGGCCACTCGATGATGCCGCGCGCGGCCGTCCAGCCGATGAGCGGAGGGAGGGCTCCGGGGAAGGCACCGATGAAGGTGTTGATTGTGGTGACGCGCTTCAGCGGAGTGTAGATGGCGACGTAGCCGATGGCGGTGAGAAGCGTGAGGGTTCCCGTCAACAAGTTGGTGGTGTAGGCGAGGTACGCGGAGCCTAAGAAGGTCGCCGCGAAGCCAAGGACGAGGCCATGCGTGAGCGAGATGCGCCCGGCGGCCATGGGGCGGTCGGCGGTGCGGTGCATCAGGGCGTCGGTCTTGCGCTCAAGCGCTTGATTCAGGGCGCTGCTGCCGCAGGTGACAACGGTGATTCCGAGGAGAGCTTGAAGGAGGCTAGTGTGGAAGGGACTGATTCCGCTGCGGAGGCTGCCCAGGTAGTAGCCGGCTCCCGCGGTGATGATGACCATGGTGGAGATGCGAATTTTGAAGAGCGTGGCGTAGTCGGCGAGCAGCGAGTGGGGCTTCGCGGGTGCGAGGACGTGATCGGTTGTCGCAGAGGTGGCCACGGTCTTCAGAATACCGCTTTTGTCACAGGTATGATGCGCGAGGACGCATCTTTGATGCTATTCGACCGACTCTCCGTGCGGCTCGGCTTCTTTCGCGGCAAGCTGGTCGGAGGTCTTTTGCTGCGGGCGCATAAGCGGAAAAAGGATGACGTCGCGGATGGAACTGGAGTCGGTGAGGAGCATGGTGAGGCGGTCGATGCCGATGCCTTCTCCCGCGGTTGGGGGAAGGCCGTAGCCGAGGGCGCGGACGTAGTCCTCGTCCATCTGATGGGCTTCGTCGTCGCCGCGTTCTTTTTCGGTCATCTGCTGCTCGAAGCGGGCGAGCTGGTCGACAGGGTCGTTGAGCTCGGAGAAGGCGTTGCCGACCTCGAAGCCACCGATGTAGAACTCGAAGCGCTCGACCCAGTCGGGCTCGTCTGGTTTTTTCTTGGAGAGCGGGCTGACGGCCAGGGGGAAGTCGTAGATGATGGTGGGCTGGATGAGGTGAGGTTCGGCCACGGCTTCAAAGATGCCGGCAATAACCTTTCCCAGCGATTCGTCGCGTTGAAGGTCCTTGAACACAAGATTAAGAGCGTTCGCGATTTTACGGAATTCGCTGTCTTGGACCTCCGATGCAGACAGCGCTCTTCCTCCACCATCCAATGCAAGCTGCAATTTGAGGAACAGATGTTCTTTGTTATCAAAGTCGGTCATCTCCAGAGGTATCTCGAGCTCTTTCGGCCAGAACTTGATGATGGCTTCGCGCATCGAAAGCTTCGTCCACTTGCCCAAATCGATCTCGTTCCCGTTGAAGTGAGTGATGCAGGTGCCATTGACGTGCTTCGCAATGAAGATAATGAGTTCTTCGCTGAGCTTCATCAGGTCGTGATAGTTGGCGTAGGCCTGGTAGAACTCGAGCATGGTGAACTCGGGGTTGTGCTTCGTGCTGATGCCTTCGTTGCGGAAGTTGCGGTTGATCTCGTAGACGCGGTCAAGGCCGCCCACCACTAATCGCTTGAGGTAAAGCTCGGGAGCGATTCTAAGGAAGAGGTCGAGGTCGAGCGCGTTGTGATGCGTGGTGAAGGGTTGCGCGGCAGCTCCGCCGGCGACCTGGTGCATCATCGGGGTTTCAACTTCGAGGTAGCCTCGGCGGTCGAAGAAGGTGCGGATTGCGCGAAGAATAGCGGCGCGCTTGACGAAGACCTCGCGGACGTTTGGAGTTTCGGGTTCAGTGCCCTCAGTCGGTGTGGTTGCTGCTTCTGTCGAAATGCGGGGGTTCTTCGCTTCGCTCAGAATGACAACGTCTTTGTCGGCAGCTTTTTCTTCGGTGCTGGTGGTGGCAGGTGTGGCGGCAGCCTTGGTGGCGCCGGTGTTCATGAAGAGGTCGACATAGCGCTGGCGGTAGCGGAGTTCGGTGTCTTCGAGGCCGTGGTATTTGTCGGGTAGTGCGAGCATGGCCTTGGCGAGAAAGGTGATGGCGGGTTTCCCATCGCTGGGCGCGACGTGGACGGTGAGCTCGCCGGTGCGGGTGCGGAAGAGATGGCCACGTACACCGATGTGGTCGCCGAGGTCGAGAAGCTTGTAGAGCGCGAAGGCATTTTCGCCGACGTCGTCCTTGCGGACGTAGATCTGGAAGCGCATGCCGCCCTGCTGGAGCTGCGCGAAGCCGGCCTTGCCCTGGACCCGAATCGCCATGATGCGGCCGGCGATCGACACCTCGATGGGGTACGGCGCGGATTCGAGCTGTTCGGCGGTGAGGGAGTCGTAGGCGGCGCGCAGCTCGGGAATAGTGTGGGTGGCGGCGTAGCTGTTGGGGTACGTGGCTTCGGCGTAGGTGAGGCCGTTCTGCTGGCCGAGGGCAGCGATCTGCTGGAGTTTGTCGCGGCGCTGCTGGTAGAGATTTTTTTCGAACTCGGACTCGGGCACGAGAGGTCCTTTGGTTGAGGGTGAGTTTTCAGTATAGCGGCGGGTGACGCTTGTGTGACCGGGGGATGCTGTGCGTGGTGTAATGGTGCTGCTATGGCGGATGACGGCGCAAAGAACGACGGCAAGGCGACAGGCGGCGGTAAAGGTGCGCTGGGCGAGCTGGTAAAGGCGGAGTCGATGATTCAGCTGGCGATCGCACTGCCGGCCGGGTGTGTGATCGGCTGGCTGGTGGGGAGTTGGCTGGACCGGCACTTTCATCAGGGCTGGATTTCAATTGTGGGGATTTTGCTGGGCGCATTGGCGGGGTTTGTGCAGATCTTCAGGACAGCGACGCGGTATTTGAAGAACGACCGTTCGTGACGGGTGCGTTCGCAAAGGCGACAGGAGGATGGTTGTGAAGGCGATGGAGAGTTTTACCGACGCGGACTTCAAACGCACGATGTGGAGTGCGCTGCGGTTGCTGACGGTGATTACTGTGGTGGCGGCTCCGCTGGTCTGGTGGAAGATGGGGTGGCAGAGTGCGGCGCTGCTCCTGGTGGGCGCGCTGATTTCGGGGTCGGGATTGTATGAGTGGCTGCGCCTGATGACGGCAGTGATGCTGCGGATGGATGGAGGCGGAAAGGCGCGCCCGATGGGGATGGTGCTTTTCGGTTTCTTCCTGCGGCTGGGGCTGACCGTGGTCCTGCTTTATGTTAGCCTTAAGGTACTGAATGGTTCGGTGTACACGCTTGCCGCTGGCCTCGCTCTGGGTGTGTTTGCCCTGACGGTCGAGGGTTTGAGGCTGATGAAGGCGTGGACGGTTTAGCCCGGGCTGGGATCTGCAACTGCAACGACAAGAGCAAAGATTCTCCAAAATTTTTTATATATGCCAACACAATTACTTCTTACCAGAATGTTGAACGAGCACTTTGCCGCGCCTGTGACGGCGTTTCTGAATGCTTTGCATATGCATCCGGCCTCGCCCAAGGCGCCGATTACGAACGCATTTGCGATGGAGCTGCTGGTGTTTCTGGTGCTCATCGCCTACTTCATCCTGGTGCGGGTGTCGCTGAGCATCGAAAAGCCGGCAGCGGTACAGCATCTGGCCGAGATGACGCACGAGTTTGTGTCGGACCAGGGCGAACAGATCATCGGGCATGGATACGAGCGGTTTGTCGGCTATCTGACCGCGCTGTTCCTGTTCATTCTGCTGAGTAATCTTTTAGGATTGGTCCCCGGGCTGGAGTCGCCCACCGCGAACGTGGTAGTGCCGCTGGGTTTTGCGCTGGTGACCTTTATTTACTACCACTACCACGGTGTACGGGAGAACGGCTTCGCGTACGTGAAGCAGTTCCTGGGGCCGGTTTGGTGGCTCTATCCGCTGCTGCTGCCGATTGAGATTATTTCGCACTGCGCACGCGTGTTGTCGCTGACAGTGCGGTTGTACGCGAATATGTTTGCCGGAGACCTGCTGACCATCGCGTTCTTCTCGCTGGTGCCGCTTGGCATTCCGCTGGTGTTTCTGGGACTGCACCTGGGTGTAGCCGTGATTCAGGCGTATGTGTTCTTCCTGCTGGCGTCGATCTATCTTTCGCTGGCGGTAGCGCACGATCACTAAGTTTAGGTTTCGCTGCGTTGGGGCCTCCTCTCGCAGCGCGCAACAACGCCGCATAGCGTGAGGGTGCCAGCACGGTGAGCATCAACCACCCACTGGCGGCGTATCTGACGGAGGCAGGAGCAACACAATGAAGAAGCTGCAATATCTGTTTATGTCGTTGGCCGCGATGCTGCTCGCAACGCCGGCTTTTGCGCAGGCTAATGGTGGTTCCCCAGCTGGTCAGTGGGTTCCTTTGGCTGCCGGTCTGGGTATGGCCCTTGCCGCTGGTCTTTGCGGTCTGGGTCAGGGTAAGGCGACTGCTTCGGCAACCGAAGCGCTGGCGCGTAACCCGGGCGCTCGTCCTGGAATCTTTATCTTCCTGATTCTCGGCCTTGCGTTTATCGAGTCGCTCGCGCTGTTTACGTTCGTCATCATCTTCCTGAAGGTTCAGCCCTAAGCTCGGCCTCTGGTTGGTTTTGTGGCAAGGAAAAGCCTCCGCTGATTGCGGAGGCTTTTCTGTTTGGGCTGCGGTGTAGGCCCTTGGGCTTTGACCCGGTGCGATTGCTGGTTACTTCACGTCGAAGTTTAGTTGAAGGTGGCAGCCTTCAGGGTGGGCGGCGCATTCCTGGCGGGCCTGTTCGATCAGGGTAGAGTGGCTGGCATACTCGGCGAAGGAGACGGCTCCGTTGGGCAGGATGCCGAGGGTGAGGGTGGCGATCGCGGCGAGAGCAAGGCCTATAGCTGCAGGCACGGAGATTGGGCGGAGCTGGTTGAGGCGAGCGCTCTCGGTGCCGGGCCTGGTGTAGATCGCGGCAAGCAGGCGCAGATAGTAGAAGCAGGCGACGCCGCTGTTGAGCAGGCCGATGACAGTCAACCAAATGTTGCTGTTGTGGGTCGCGGCCGTGAAGACGTAGAACTTGCCGAAGAAGCCGCCTGTGAAGGGGATGCCGATGAGCGAGAGCAGGAAGAGGCTGAGCAGCGCGGCGAGATAGGGGCGCTTCTGTCCCAGGCCGGTGTAATCGTCGATGGTGCGGGCGTGCTCGTCGTAGCCGCCGATCTGGGTGATGACCGCGAAGGCGCCGATCTGCATAGCGGAGTAGGTTGCCATGAAGAAGCAGGCTGCAGCGATGCCGTCGAAGGGGAAGGCGGTAAAGGCAACGAGGAGATATCCGGCGTTGGCGATGCTGGAGTAGGCAAGCATGCGTTTGACGTCGCGCTGGAGCAGGGCGCCGAGGTTGCCGATTGTCATCGAGAGTGCGGCGAGAATCCACATCAGGACGGCCCAACGGTGCTGGTAGGCGGGGAAGCCGGTAAAGGTGATGCGAAGAAGAACGGCGAAGGCGGCGGCTTTAGGGGCTGTGGACATGAGACCGACAACAGGAGCAGGCGCGCCCTGGTAGACGTCGGGTGTCCAGACGTGGAAAGGTGCAGCGGAGACCTTGAAGCCCAGGCCGATGAGGATCAGGGCAAGGGCGGTGAAGGCCAGGGCTGGAGTCGTAGTGGTCTCGAGGCCGCGGGCGATGGCGTAGATGTCGGTCGAGCCGGTGGCTCCGAAGGCGAGCGCGATGCCGTAGAGGAAGAAAGCGGTGGCAAAGGAGCCGAGCAGGAAGTATTTGATTGAGGATTCGGTACCCGTGGTCTGGCCCTTGCGGAAGCCGCAGAGGATGTAAGTGGAGATGGAGGAGATTTCGAGGCCGACGAAGACCATGAGGAGCTCGACCGAACAGGTCATGAGCATCATGCCAACGGCGCCGAAACAGAGGAGAGCGAAATATTCGCCGGCATGGCTGGCGTTGCCTTCAAAGTAGTCGAGCGAGCCGAGGAGGGTGACGAGGACGATGGCTCCAATGATGTAGTGGAAGAGCACCGAGAAGGCGTCAACCTGAATGGTGTTGGAGAAGGCGTGGAGCGTGCCGAGGGAGACCTGATACCAGCTCGCGAGCGAGAGCGGCGACGGTGCCTGCGATCGCGATCCAGCCGAGAGGCTTGCGGCTGGAGGTGGGCGCGATGCAGGGTTCGGCCAGCATGATGAGGACGCCGGTGAGGGTGAGGATGAGCTCGGGCAGGAGGGCCAGGACGTTGGTGGACATTACTTCTTGGCCTCCGTTGCAGGGATTATGTCGACGGCGTCGTCAGTATGAACGAGGTCAGGAGCGAAGCGAGGGCTGGCGTTGGCTGACGGAAGAGGTTCAGTTGGTGTACGGGCTCCTGGGCGAGGACTGAACCGGCGGTGTCGATGGCGCGCATCCATATCGGCGTGGCGACGCCCATCAGGAGCATAAGGGCGACCATCGGCCAGAGGGCGAGGTGTTCGCGGGCGTCGAGGTCAGGAGCTGGAATGTCGGCGGTGTTGTCGTTGAGGTCGCCGTAGAAGACGCGCTGGATCATCCAGAGCATGTAGGATGCGGTGAGAATGACGCCCGTAGTCGCGAGGACCGTCCAGCGAGTGTGATGCGTGATAGCAGACTGCATGCCGCCGGTAAGGACGAGGAATTCGCCGACGAAGCCGTTGAGCATGGGCAAACCGACGACAGAGAGGGTGGTGATGACAAAGAGGGTGACCATCCACGGAAGCTTTGCGGCAAGGCCGCCGTAGTCGCGCATGTCGTAGGTGCCGTAGCGCTCGTAGAGGATGCCGAGGAGCATGAAGAATGCGCCGCCGCCGATGCCTTCGTTAAGTGTGGCGTAGATGCCGCCGTCGATGCCCGCAATGGTGAAGGTGAAGATGCCGAGAATGACGACGCTGACGTGGCCCAGGGTGCCGTAGGCTGCAAGCTGCTTCAAGTCTTTCTGGACGAGGGCAATGAGCGCACCATAGACGATGCCAATGGCACCGAGGGCGATCATGAGGGGCGCGATGCGGTGCGATTCTTCGGGGAAGATGGTGAAGGAGAAGCGCAGGATCGAGTAGAGGCCAAGCTTGCCGGCGAGGACCATGACAGCGGCGGTGGGGGCTTCCGCGATGGCATCCGAGAGCCAGCCGTGGAGCGGGAAGACCGGAACCTTAACCGCGAAGGCGACGAGGAAGGCGAGTGAGGCCAGCCAGAGAGCAGTGGAGTTGCCCGAGATGCTGTGTGTAGCAGCGAGTTGGGCGAGGTTGGGGAGTTCAAAGGTGCCGGTCCGAGCATAGACCCATATCATTCCGACGAGCAGGATCGCCGAGGAGATGAAGGTGTAGAGGAAGTACTTGATGGCGGCGCGTCGGCGGTTGACAGTGCGCCCAAAGGTGGCGATCAGGAGCGTCATCGGGACGAGAGAAAGCTCCCAGAAGGCGTAGTAGAGGAAGAGGTCGAGCGAGACGAAGATGCCGAGCATCGCGACCTGCTGGAGGAGGAAGAGGGTATAGAAGAGTTTCCTGCGGTCGCTGATGGTGTTCCAGGAGATGAGAACGCCAAGAGGGGCGAGGAAGCCAGTGAGCACCACCAACCACATCGACAGGCCATCGACGCCGAGGTGGTAGCGGATGGCAGGCGAGTTGATCCACGCGTAGTTCTGGTCGAACTGAAAGGTGCCCGAGGCGGCGGTGTAGTCGTAGCGGATGGGAAGATGCAGGGTAAGAACGAAGGTGATGAGGGTAACGGCGAGCGCACCCCACTGCATCAGCCTGCCCTTGTCGGGCAGCAAGGCCAGCAGGACCGCTCCCGCGAGGGGGAAGAAGATGATGACGGTCAGGATGGTGTGGTCGATGTTCATCATTTCCTTTGGTGAAGCAAAAACAAGTTCCGGGTGAAGCGTGTTTCTTTAATGCAGCCAAACAGAACGGCCGTAGCCGAAGATCATCACAAGCAGAACGGCGGCGGCTCCGATAGCGAGCCAGCCGGCGTAGGAGCGAATGTTGCCGGATTGAACGCGGCGCACGAGTGAGCTGAGACCCCGAGTGGTTGCGCCCGCGGCTGCGCCCGAGCCATTGACGATGCCGCCGTCGATAATACCGCCGAGAGCGCCACGGCTGATCATCATGAGTGCCGTGACCAGGAAACCGTAGATCTCGTCGATGTAGAACTTGTTTTCGACGAGGCGATAGAGTGCTGGTGCGCGCGCGGCTAGTGCAGCAGCGGTGCGAGGCTTCTTGTAGTAGAAGATGTAGGCGATGTAGAAGCCGATAGCGACGATGAGGACAGAGACGAGAGCGAGGCCGCGTTCGAGGCCGTGTCCTGTCGCTGCTGCGGCTTCAGTAGCTGGGCTGCCGGCGAAGACGGGATCGAGGAAGTGGCCGATCTCATCGTGGCCCCACATCCCTGTGGAGACGCCAACCCATCCGCCTATAAAGGAGAGGATGGCGAGAACGACGAGCGGGCCAAGCATGACCCACGGAGATTCGTGGATGCCGTGCGCATGGCTTTCTTCCGGATCGGCAACCATAACGGCGTGACTGCCGGAGTGGGTGTGAACGGCGGCTCCGTGATCGTGGAGATCTTCTGTGTGCTCGTCGAGGTGTTCAGGGCCCCAAAACGTCTTGAACCAGAGGCGGAACATGTAGAACGAGGTCATGCCTGCAGTGACTAGGCCGACGAGCCAGAGCAGCTTGCCGATTGGGTTGCCGGAGACGAAGGCCTGGTAGAGGATTTCGTCCTTTGAGAAGAAGCCGGCCCAGGTCGGAATGCCTGAGATGGCGAAGACACCCATCGTCATGGTCCAGAACGTAATGGGGATGCGCTTGCGTAGGCCGCCCATCTTGCGCATGTCCTGCTCACCGGAGAGCGCATGGATGACGGAGCCCGCAGAGAGGAAGAGGAGCGCTTTGAAGAAGGCGTGAGTGAGGAGGTGGAAGATGCCGGCGGCATAGGCTCCGACTCCGCAGGCCAGGAACATGTAGCCAAGCTGGGAGACGGTAGAGTAGGCGAGGACGCGCTTGATATCGTGCTGCACCATCGCAATGCACGCGGCAAATATGGCTGTGGCTGCACCGATAATGGCGACTACGCCGAGGGCGTACGGGCTGCGGTCAAATAATGTGTGGCAACGCGCGACCATGTAGATGCCGGCCGTGACCATGGTGGCCGCATGGATGAGCGCGGAGACCGGAGTGGGTCCTTCCATCGCGTCGGGGAGCCAGACGTACAGAGGGATCTGTGCGGATTTACCGGTTGCGCCGAGCACGAGCAAGAGCGCAATTGCGGTGAGGACGCCGCCGTGCCACTCGGGGTTGACGCTGATGGCGTTGAACACATGGGCGAAGTCGAGAGAGCCGAACTCGCGGACGATGAGGAACATTGCGAGCAGGAAGCCAAAGTCGCCGATGCGGTTGACGATGAAAGCTTTTTTCCCGGCGTTGACGGCAGAATCTTTTTTGAAATAGAAGCCGATGAGCAGGTACGAAGCGAGACCGACGCCTTCCCAGCCGACGAACATCAGAAGGAAGCTTTCAGCCAGCACAAGGACGGACATGAAGAACATAAAGAGGTTAAGGTAGGCGAAGAAGCGCCAGTAACCCTCTTCGTGGGCCATGTAGCCTACGGAATAGATATGGATGAGGAAGCCAACGCCGGTGACGACGCCAAGCATGATCAGGGTGAGGTGGTCGACGGTGAAGGCGAAGTTGACCGTTAGGCCGGTGATCTGAATCCAGGCTTGGCTGACGACCTGGATCGTGTCGGGTGCCCCTGCGGCCTTCATGATGATCCACAGCCACGCGACGATGACGGCAGGGATAGCGGTGCAGATAAGCGCGACAGCGCTGACGAGGACGCGAGACAGCCTGCGGCCGATAGTTCCATTGATCAGGAAACCGGCGAAGGGAAGCAGCGGAATCAGCCAGAGATAGTCGTAGTTTGCGGAGGCTGGGGGCATAGAGGTCACGATTTCATCAGGTCGACCGAGTCGACGTTCAGCGTTTCGCGGGTACGGAAGATGGCAATGATGATGGCAAGTCCGACCGCGGCCTCGGCTGCGGCAACCACCATCACGAAGAAAACGAAGATCTGGCCGGAGACCTGGTGCCACATGTGTGCGAAGGCGACAAAGGTGAGGTTGACGGCGTTGAGCATGAGCTCAATCGACATGAAGATGGTGATGAGGTTGCGCTTGATGAGGAACGCGGCGACGCCAATGGAAAAGAGCACAGCGGCAAGGATGAGATAGGCGGCGACAGGAACCTGTGTCGGCATTCGCTATTGCTCCTTTCGCGCGAGCACGACGGCTCCGAGGATGGCGACAAGGATGAGGACGGAGGTGACTTCGAAGGGAAGCAGGAGCTTGGTGAAGAGGAGGGAGCTGATCTCAGAGATGTTGCTGGTCAAGTGGTTCAGATAGCCGCCGACGTTTGTACCTCCGAGGGCGTGGCGCTCAGACAGGAACACGAAGCTGAGCAGGCAGAAGATAGCCGCCGCGCCCGGGAAGCCGACGATGTAAGCGGCACGGCTACCGGTGGTTCGTTCTTCTTCACCGGCGTTGAGCAGCATGATAACGAAGACAAAGAAGACCATAATGGCGCCCGAGTAGACGATCACCTGGGCGGCGGCAAGGAACTCGGCCCCGAGCGACCAGTAGAGGACGGCAAGCGACATCATGACGACGACCAGCGAGAGGGCGCTGTTGATGGGATGGCGCTGCAGGAGGAGATTGAGTGCTCCTGCTACCGCCAGCGCGCCAAAGATGAGAAAGAGTGCCAGTTGCATGATGATCCGCTAGTTCTTTCGTGAGTCTGTTATGACTTCAAAGCACTTGAAAATAGAGCAGACGTTTTTTCGGGCTATCTGCTGATTGTAAAACAACTTGCTGCGGTGTTTCGTGATGCCTAACCGCGTAAAGCAATCACTAAGCTGGTGATGACGATGTTGGCCATGGCGACGGGCAGGAGAAACTTCCAGCCGAAGCTCATGAGCTGGTCGTAGCGGAAGCGGGGCAGCGTGCCTCGCACCCAGATGTAAAGCAGAAGGAAGCCCAGAACCTTGACGACGAACCAGAGGATGGGAAAGATGGCGGCGAGGACTGGACCGCCGAAGTTGTAAGGGAGGAGATGACCCAAGGGGCTGGACGCTCCGCCGAGAAAAAGCAGCGTCGCGACGCAGCTTACGGTAATCATGTTGGCGTACTCAGCCATGAAGAACATGGCGAACTTCATGGAGCTGTACTCGGTGTGGTAGCCGGCGACCAGCTCGGATTCTGCCTCAGGGAGATCAAAGGGGGCGCGGTTAGTCTCGGCGTAGGCGGCCATGAGGTAGATAAAGAACGCGACGAACTGGAAACCGCCGAAGACGTTCCAGGAGAGCATGCCGTGGGCCGACTGACTGTTGACGATGTCGCGAAGAGAGAGAGACTGCGCGCGGAGAACGACGCCGACCAGCGAGAGGCCGAGGGCGAGCTCGTAGCTGATCATCTGCGAGGTGGCGCGAAGACTGCCGAGGAGGGCGAACTTGTTGTTCGACGACCAGCCGGAGAGCGCGATGCCGTAAACGCCGATCGAAGTGATGCCGAGGATAACGAGAAGCCCGATGTTGAGGTCGGCGACGTTGAACATCTCGACGCTTACCCCGTTCACCGTGACCTTCTGCATTCCGCCGAAGGGGACGACAGCGATCGAGATCAGCGCGCAGGTCAGTGCAATGATGGGGGCGAGGATGAAGAGAGGACGTTCAGAGGCGATGGGCATGAGGTCTTCCTTGAGAAAGAGCTTGATGCCGTCGGCCATGGGTTGCATCAGGCCGAAGGGTCCGACGCGGGAGGGCCCCCAGCGGTTCTGGATGCGGCCCAGCACCTTGCGCTCAAGCAGCACCGTGTAGGCGACCGACATCAGGGTGATGACGACGACGACCACGACCTTGAGGATGCTGAGCAGCAGGAATGTCTGAAAATCACTGAGGTGGATCATTTTTAGCTTTCAGCTCTGAGCTTTGCGTTCTGAGATTTTTGACTGCTGGCTCTATTTGAACTTGATTTCTTTAGTCGGCTGCGGTTTCGATCTGAGTGAGTCCTGTTGGCGGACGTAGACTCTCGTTGTGCTGCAGGTCAGAGAGCATGTTGGAGTAGCGGCCCAGGGTGCCCGAGGTGAATAGGCTGTTGTTGGCGGGCAGGACAAGGTCGCGGCGGTTGTTGATCTGGACGAGAGGTGCGGTGGCGGCGGGTTGCAGGTGCTGGTCGTTGCCCGAGAGAAGCTGGAGGCGCAAAAGGTTGTAGCCGGGGACGAGGCGCTGGATCTCATCCAGAATTGCGAAGGGATCGAAGGGACTAAGTTTTGGTTCGAGATTGTTGGCGGTGAGCCAGACGGTGTGACGGTCGGCCTCGCCGGACTGCGCGCCGCGGGACTGGCCCATGTCGGCGCGGGTGCCTTTGCCGAAGGGAACAAGTGCCTGCATGTTCGCGCCCATCTTGTCGGCGATGCGGACGATCATCTCGAAGTCGGTGCGGACGCCGGCGCGGTCTCCGGCCTTGTTGACGAGCTGCAGGTCTCCGTAGCTGTTGGTGACGGAACCGGATTTCTCGTACAGGTTCGCGGCGGGAAGAATGACGTCGGCGTATTGCGCGGTCTCCGTGAGGAACATCTCCTGCACGACGACGAACGTGTCCTTGAGGACGGCAGGATCGATACTGTAGCGGGCGATAGGGTTGGAACCGACGACGTAGAGGGCGGAGAGTTCGCCACGGCCGGCTGCTTCGAAGATCTCAAGCATGTCAAGACCGGGTTCGGCGGGGGCGTTGTACTCGCTGAAGGTGGTGCTGCCGGCCACAGGAGTGTAACCCGGGAGCATGTCGGGGAGCAGACCCATGTCGGCTGCGCCGCGCGAGTTCACATAATCGGAGAGGAGCGCGAACTTACAATTCGGCAGCGTCGTGCCGAAGTCGAGGAGTCGCTTGAGATCGGCGCCGCGGAACTCGGAGCCGATCAGAACGAGAAGTTGCTCTTCGGCGCGAACGGCCTCGCGGAATTTGTGCAGCGCCGTTGCGTCTGTGCCGGGGCGCGTAAGGGATTCGACCGCGGTGTCATCTCCTGCGAGAAAGCTGGCCAGTGCACCATAGCTGAACGGAGCGATGTGGGCGAATGCTTTGGCCTGGCGGCGGAGCTTGATCTCTGCCGAGTTGGCGATGTAGACGCGGCCGCGGTTGTTGCGGACATTGGTCCGGATGTTCCACGCAGTGGCGGGGGCCTGGATGGTTGGGTCGCCGCCAAGAATCATGATGGCCGGTGCTGTGTGAGTATCGCGGAGCGAGGCCGTGCGGTTCGACTTGCCTGCAAGCGCCTGGGCGAAGGAGACGTAGTCGGCGGTGCGGTGGTGGTCAATGTTGTTGGTGCCGAGGACCGTGCGGGCGAACTTCTGGAGCAGGTATGCCTCTTCATTCGTGATGCGGTTGCTGCCAATGACGCCGATGCTCTTGCCGCCGCGGGTGTCCCGAAGTTCACGGAGGTTCTTGCCGACGTGCTCGAGGGCAACCTCCCAGCTTACCGGCTTCATCTCGCCGCCAGGCTGACGGACGAGCGGCTGGGTGATGCGGGTTTCGTTGTTGGCAAAGTCGAAGGCGTAGCGGCCCTTGTTGCAGAGAAAGTCGTTGTTGATGCCGGACTTGTCGCGGTTGTCGCCGCGAACGATCTCGGAGCCGTCAGAGGTGCTGCGAACGCCAAGGGTGGTCTTGCAGCCGTCGCCGCAGTGAGTGCAGATGGTGCCGACGTGGTTCATCTCCCACGGGCGAGTCTTATAGCGATAAGTGCCAGAGGTCAACGCGCCAACGGGGCAGGCGTCGATGCACATCCCGCACTGCTCGCAGTCAACATGGGCGAGATGGTCGGGGGATATCTCGGCGGAGATGTTAGGAGCGATGACCGAGGAACTGCCGCGGTTCTGAATGCCGAGCGCGAAAACGTCCATGCCCTCGCCGCACATGCGGACGCAGCGATAGCAAAGGATGCAGCGCGGGCGATCGAAGTAAACGACCGGCGACCACTTCTGCTCTTCGCGGTGGTTCTTGGGCTCGGCGTAGAAGCTCTCGGCCGCGCCGTACTTGAAGGTCATGTCCTGCAACTCGCACTCGCCGCCGGCGTCGCAGACGGGGCAGTCGAGGGGATGGTTGCCGAGGAGCATTTGCAAGGTAGCTTTACGAGCCTGGGCGATCTCGGGAGTCTCAGTCTGGACAACCATGCCCTCGGTGACCGGCGTGGTGCAGGCTGTCTGCAGCTTCGGCATCTTCTCGATGCGGACGACACACATCCGGCAGGCCGCCTGGAGCGACAGTCCGGGGTAATAGCAGAAGGCGGGGACCTCGATGCCGGCGGACTTACAGGCTTCAATGAGAAGCGTGCCTGCGGGGGCGGTGAGTTGTTTGCCGTCTACGGTGAATTTTACGTCTGCCATTTAGTGTCCTGCTCCGACGAGTTCCTCTACAGTGATGATGGGGGTTCCAGCTTTGTTGCCAGCGATATAGTCTTCGAACTCTTTGCGGAATTTCTTGACGAACGCGATGGTGGGCATTGCGGCTGCGTCGCCCAGCGGGCAGAAGGTCCGGCCCAGCATGTTTTCCGCGAGATATTGGACGTTATCGACGTCTTTCTTGGTCCCGCCGCCGTTGTAGACGCGCGTAAGAGTCTTCTTGATCCAGTCCGTGCCCTCGCGGCAGGGGATGCACCAGCCGCAGGATTCGTGTTGATAAAAGGCAATCGTGCGTAGGGCGAATTCGACGATTGAGACGGTCTCGTCAAGCACAACAATGCCGCCCGAGCCAAGCATCGTGCCGGCTTTGCCCATCTGGTCGAAGTCGAGGCCTACGTCGATCTCGTCCGGCAGTAAGCACCGGACACGAAGCACCGCCCGGAACAACGGCCTTGAGTTTCTTGCCGTTCTTGATGCCGCCGGCTACCTCGTAGATCGCGCGCTTGAGGTTATAGCCCATGGGTAGTTCGTAGACGCCGGGACGCTCAACATGGCCGCTGATGCCGAATAGCCGAGTGCCGCCGTTGCGTTCGCTGCCGAGCTTCGCGTAAGCCTCGCCACCCATCAGCAGAATGTGCGGGGCGGACGCGATCGTCTCAGCATTATTGATGACGGTGGGACCGCCGTAGAGCCCGACGACGGCAGGGAAGGGCGGTTTGATGCGGGGAACGCCGCGCTTGCCTTCGAGCGACTCCATCAGCGCGGACTCTTCACCGACCTCGTAGGCGCCTGCACCAGTCTGCGTGATGACATCGAAGTCGATGCCCGAGCCGAAGATATTCTTGCCGAGGAAACCCTTCGCGTAGGCATCGGCGACAGCCTTTTCGACGATCTTCAGCAGGTAGCGATACTCGCCGCGTAGATAAATGAAGCCAAGCTTCGAGCCGATCGCGAGCCCGGCAATCATGGTGCCTTCGATGACGGCGTGCGGATCTTCGAGGAAGAGGATGTGGTCTTTGCAGGTGCCGGGCTCGGACTCGTCGCCGTTGACCAAAACGTACTTCGGCTTCTCCGATGTCTTCGGCACAAACGACCACTTCATGCCGGTCGGGAAGCCGGCGCCACCGCGCCCACGCAGGCCGGAGGCCTTCATGGGGTTGATGATCCAGTTCGCCATCTCAGGACCTTCGCGCGATGGCCTGCTGGACGGCCTTATACCCGTCGAGCTCAATATATTTGTCGATGTCGGCTGCGCCCATGCCAAAGCGGCGGGAGAGCACTTTTACTTCATCGGGATGACTGACCAGGGTCGGCATTATTTTTCGTCCTTTCCCTTGCCGTCGCGGTACATCTTGAAGAGAGCATCGACTTTATCGGGCGTGAGGTTCTCGTGGAAGTCATAGTTGATCTGGATGGCGGGGGCCCAGCAGCAGGCGCCGATGCACTCAACCTCTTCGAGCGAAAAAACGCCATCCTTGGTCGTCTCTTTATGGCCGATACCGAGCTTGTGTTTGCAGTGGTCGAGAATCTCGTAGCCGCCGCGCAGCATGCAGGAGATGTTGGTGCAAACCTGAACGTTGTACTTGCCCGCAGGCTTGGTGCGAAGCATCGAGTAGTACGAGAGGACGTTTCGGACATCAAGCTCGAGCAGGTCGAGCCGCTCGGCGATCTCCGTCATAACCGCGTCGGAGACGTAGCCAACCTCATCCTGCGCGTAAAGCAGCATCGGCACGAGCGCCGACCGTTTGAGCGGGTAGATGGTGACGAGTTTGTCGAAGCGCGCGGCCAGCTCCGGCGAAAAGATCGTATTGGCTATTTCACTCACTCTGCATCATCTCCCGCGCCAGCCTTTCGGCGGCAAGGTCCATCTCTTCGGCGATACCGTTCAGTTTAACCGTTCCGTCTTCCTGCATGCTGAAAGGGGCCCGGTGCCCTTCACTGTCTTGAAGCGTCTCGTGCGTGAAGCGAAGCCATCGACTCCCGACTCGCAACGTAATCTCATCTGCGCCGACCTCGACAACTGCATGATGCCGGCTGTTCAAGTCCGTGGGCCGCAGCGTAAGAACGAAGCAGCGAGGCCCAGGAGGTCCAAAGTTCAGCTCTGAGGCGTGCATCGAGCATCAGAGGTTAGCGGTCGATCTCGCCAAGAACGATATCGATCGATCCGATGACAGCGACGACATCGGCCAGCAACCGTCCCTTACACATGGTTTCCAATGCCTGCAAAGTAGAGAATCCCGGGTTGCGCATGTGAACCCGGTAGGGCTTAGCCGTGCCGTCGGAGACGACGTAGTAGTTCATCATGCCGTGCGGCGCTTCGACGGAGCTGGTTGCCTCACCGGCCGGTACACCAAAGCCCTCGGTCACAATCTTGAAGTGATGGATGAGGGATTCCATCTGAGTCTTCATCTGCTCGCGATTCGGAAGAATGATCTTCGGCGCATCCGCGACGATGCTGCCCTCGGGAAGACCATCGAGCGCCTGCAGGCAGATCTTGACCGACTCGCGGAACTCCTGCATGCGGACGATGTAGCGCGCCCAGACATCACAGCCGTTCGAGACGGGCACATTGAACTGGAACTTCTCGTAGCCCGAGTAGGGCATGTCCCGGCGGACGTCAAAATCGACACCGGAGGCGCGCAGCGGCGGACCGGTGACTCCCAGCGCAATAGCATCTTCGGGAGAGAGGTGGCCTACGCCCTTCAGGCGGTTCATCCAGATCGGGTTCGTCTGCAGCAGTCCTTCGTACTCGTCGATATGCGCGGGAAAGTCCTTGAGGAAGGTGCGAATCTTGGCGTAAAGATCACGCGGCGGTTCCAGGCTAAGGCCACCGACCCGGACGTAGCTGGTCATCATGCGCTGGCCGGCGACGGCCTCGAAGATACGCAGCAACTGCTCGCGCTCGCGGAAGCAGTAAAGGAAGACCGTAAGCGCGCCGATGTCCATGGCGTGCGTTCCAAGCCAGACCAGATGCGACTGGATGCGGGTCAGCTCATTGAAGAGGACTCGGAGATACTGGGCCCGCTCAGGAATCTCAAGCCCCAGCAGCTTCTCTACTGCCAGGCAGTAGGCGAGGTTGTTGGTCATGGGGCAGAGATAGTCGATGCGGTCGGTAAGAGGAACGACCTGCTGGTAGAACTTGGCCTCGCAGGTCTTTTCAATGCCGGTGTGCAGGTAGCCGATGTCCGGGGCGAGTCCGACGATGGTTTCGCCATCAACCTCAATGACCAGGCGCAGCACGCCATGGGTCGAAGGGTGCTGCGGACCCATGTTGATAATCATGGTCTGGTCCGCTGGCGGTGCGTTCCCTCGGTTGCGCGCCGAGTTCGCGACTAAATCTTCAATGCCCGGGTTGATCGCGGCAGCGCCGGTCAGCTCTTCAACGAGTGGATGCCATCAGCGGTAGCCCTCCACGGGGTAGTCCTTGCGTAATGGATGCCCGTTCCAGTCTTCTGGCATCATGATGCGGCGGAGATTTGGGTGATTGCCGAAGTGAACGCCGAAAAGATCGAAGATCTCGCGTTCGTAAAAGTTGGCGGAAGGCCAGACCGGGGTGATGCTGTCAAGAGAGGCGGAGTCGCTGTCGAGTCGGACGACGAGGCGCAAACGCTCTTTCAGCGACATCGAGAGGATGTGGTACACGATGTGGAAGCGCGGCTCGGAGGGATACCAGTCAACAGCGGTGACGTCTTCGAGGAAGTTGTAGCCCTTTTGCTTCACGGCTTCACAAGCCGCAATGATGTTTTCGCGGGCTACGGTGATCGTCAGCTCGTTGCGGTCGAACTTTGCGTCGGTAGCGAGATCGGCGAGAGCTTTGACGGCAGCGTTCTCAGGATGCGCCTCGAAGACGGCCTGTTTGCCCTTGATCGCTGAAGCGGGATCGTACATCACAGATCTCCCTTATCGTTCGCCCAGTTCAGAATGCCCTTCTTCCAGACATAAAAGAGGCCGACGGCGACGAAGCCGAGGTAGACGAGCATCTCGTAGAAGCCGAACATCTGCGAACCGGTGATGGCGGGCAGGCGGCGGAAGATGACGGCCCAGGGAAGCACAAACACGGCCTCAACGTCGAAGAGAACGAAGAGCATCGCGACCATGTAGAAGCGGACAGTGAAGCGGCCGCGGGCGTCGCCGATGGCATCCATGCCGCACTCATAAGCGCTCGCCTTGGTGCGAGAGTTTTTGTGCTTGCCGATGAAGAAGGAGGCACCCACCATACCGCAGGCAAGCCCAAGAGCGACCAGAACCTGAAGCACGAGTGGAACGTAGTTCCAAATGTATGGGTAACTGTGCATGGCCATCTTCGACTCTAAGAGTGCGGCTGGCAAGTGTCAAGCGAGCGAAGCCGCATCGGGCCCGCTAGTGAAGTAACGCTATGTACATATCAATGAGGCGATTACCGAACTGCGCGGCGACAAGCCCACCGAAGCAAAGAAAGCTGCCAAGGGCAAGTTTTGACGCTGCTCCTGCCTTGCCGCGCGCTAGAAGAAACACACCGTAGAGAGCTGCGACGAGTGTGCCAACAAAGAGCGAGAGAACCGCGGGCCAAAAGCCGAGGAACGCCGCGATCATGGCGAGGAGTTTGACGTCGCCCAACCCCATCCCCTCACGGTGGCGAATGGCTTTATAAATCCAGCGGATCGCCAGAAGCAGAAGCGCAGCTCCGCAGATAGCGACGATACGACCAAAGATCAGGCTCTCCGCGCCGGTGAGGAAGACGTTGCCGTTGTCAGTGACACCGCCGGGACTGGTAAGGTGCAGGCTGTGTTTGGTTAGCCGAACCTGATCTTCGTTCGGTCCAAGGAAGATCGCCTGCGTGCAGACGAGAAAGAGCGCAATGGCGATACCGCCGAGGGTGAAGGCGTCAGGGAGGACCATCGTCTGCCAGTCCATAACCATCAGGCCGATAAGGAGGAAGCCGAGAATGGCGAACAATAAAGCGGCGATTGCCCTCGGGACATCCTCAGAGGAGATGCTGCCCCCGAAGTCATGGGCGCGACTGAAGGCTGAAAGAAAAGATGAGGCGCAAACCAAGAACCACAGGCCAACGCCAAACTCAACCAGCGGATATCGCCAAGGAATGGAGTGTTTGCAGTCACGGCAGCGGCCTCGGAGAGGAAACCAGCTCAGTACCGGCACATTGTCGTACCAACGGATGGGTGCTCCGCATTCCGGACAGTGGGAACGAGGGCGAACGATGGATTCTCCCTTGGGAAGCCGGGAGATGCAGACATTCAGGAAGCTGCCAAAGAGAAGCCCGACTACAAAAGCCACGAGTTCATAAACACTAGAGATGCCCACTCGACGAGTATACGGTTTGGAGACCAACACCCTATGTGAGGCCTAAGAGCAAAAGTCCAGACTTAAACCTCTTCGATCGAAGACTTTGCGCAAAAAAGTATCAGTGGGGAGTGTCGCCTAGAAGTCGACGTGCATGCGGACGGACTCGACCAGCACCGGGCCGCGGTCCTGGTTGTAGCCAGGGTGATTGATGTACTGCAGGTCGAGCGCGTAATAGACTCCGCGCCACGCATGCAGGTTGTAATAGCTCTCGAGAATGTCTTCCCGGGCGTAGTTCAGCTTGCCATCACCTAAAAGAAATCCAAGGCCGCCGAGCTTCAGGTAGTCCTGGTGGTCTTTCTTGATTGCGTTCGTAACGAAGGTGACGCCCACTTTGTCGAAGGGCCGCGACCAGGCGTGGCCGGAGTAGTCGCCGCCGAACTCGAAGGTCTGGTCGTCCTCGGTGTAAGCGAACGATTCGTGTTGGCCCTCGTTCCAGCCGAAGCGACCGAACACACGCATATTCTCGGTCAACTCCTGCTCGAAGTTCAGGCCGAAGCCGTACTTCACCGCACCGTACGTCTCGTGCTTCGTGATCTCCGGCGTTGGGTCTTCGCCCGAGAGGTAAGCCTGGTTCGCAACGCGGTAGAGGCCCATGTGCGCGTGGTTCACAAAGCTGAGGACGCGGACGACGCCTTTGCGATCCGCAGGCAACAGGCTACCAAGCAACGATTTGCGGAGTTCGAACTCCATGTTCTGGCCGCTGGCCTGACGTACGTTCCAGACGAGGTCGATACCGTTGGCGACGGTCGGCATCAGCGCGAGAGCGTAGCGGGCGGACCAGACCTTGTCGTCGTACTCAACAACAGCGGCGTAGGTGTAGCCGCGAGTGTCGGCGGCGTAGTCCCACGCTCCGTTGTTGTCGACGGTCCAGTTCATAAACTGCAGGTGGCTATCGCTGCCGATGCTGTTGATGTCGAAGTAATCGGGCAGACTCATCTTGCCGACGAAGAACTCGAGGCGGCGCTCGGGCACCTGGGTAGCGAGCGAGAACGGCGTTCGCGGACTATCAATAAGTTTGTCGGTGAAGCCGATGGTCTGGTGAAGCTGGGCACGAGCCACATATGGCACTGAACCCAGGTTGGGATTGCGGACCACGTCCAGATTGGTGAAGCCGGCCAGGCCGAGCGCCTCGCTGAGGCCGCGGCCGCCGGCCGATTCGAGGTTGAAGACGCCGTCAGTTTCGGTCCTGGGATCGCGCCGCAACTGTGCTGCCAGATAGAGCGTGCCGAGCAGGGAAGTCTTATACTCCCCCCGGCCAATGAAGCTGTTGGTGCCTTCGTACGGGGAATGAAACGGCCCATCGGCCTGGAAGATAATGTTTGCTTGCCCCGCGATGTAGAAGCGCGAAGTCTCAGAGTGGGGAAACATGGTTGGCGCTGTCTCGTCCGCTGGAGTGGGCGCTTCGGGGAGCTTTGCCGGCCGGCCGGGGCGATCATCCACCAGGTCCTGCTCTTGAGCATTCGCGCCGAGCGAGATCACCAAGAGCAGGATCGCTGCGATTGTGTGTATTGAGCTCTTCAAAGATGGGGCCAAAATAGATGGTGCAGGAAAAGTGTGAATAGGATGCAAATAGCCTGCCTTCGAACGGAACAAGAAGAAGGCAGGCGGTGGTGATTCGGACTCGTCGTCCTGGTCTGCGGCCAGCTCCGGCAGAGCGAACCAGACGCAGGCGAGTGGACAACGTTCATCCGCAGTTTCAACCCAGCGCTGGATGATCTCGGCTCGAGTGCGATTGGCGGCGGTTTGCCTGGACGGATTGCGGGGGAATGTCCGCTGGATCATCTGGATCATTGGCTGACTCCTCCTTTCTGCGTGCAAAGGGTCCGGTTTGTGGGACACTTCTAACGGCGGGCTGACAACTGGGATAGTATACCCCGGTATGGTATAGGAGACAAAGACATGTCACATGAGGATCGGGAAAAGATCAAGCTACTTAATAGGGTGAAGAGAATTCGTGGCCAGATGGACAGTGTCGAACGAGCGTTGGCATCGGAAGACCATGACTGCGCCGATGTGCTGATGCTGCTGGCAGCAGCGCGTGGCGGAATCAACGGATTGATGGCGGAGGTGCTCGAAGATCATATTCGCCTGCACCTGCTCAAGGACGGACACGCCCCTTTAACGCCAGAGCTGGGCGAGGATTTGATCGACCTTGTCCGCGCTTATCTCAAGTAGCAGCTCGATTTGTGTCAGGACGAAGCAGTGAGGCCCTGTCCTACTTCGCTCTCGCACCAACGACGACCAGGCCGAGGCCGACGATAAGAGCGACGGTGCTGAAGATCGGGGTGAGGGGAAGGGTGTCTTGAGTTTTGTGGGAGATCTGAACTGCGCCGAGGTCGACGACCTTTTTCTCGTGAGTAAAGGAGATTCCGCCAGTGGCGAATCCGATGATGCCAACGATGACAAGTAGGACTCCGACGATGGTGAGTGGCTTCATGGAGCGAAGGCCTTTCCTGTGCGGGCAGCACACTGACCTTCAGTGGGATGCCACGATCGTGACCGCAGATGTACCGCGCCTCAGATTGCCGGTTGAGAGGCTTGCCTGCAATCGAGCACGGGCGTAATCTGCTTTTACACGGGAAAGGAGGATGGTCCAGCCTATGAAAATTGACAGTAAGAGTTGCACAACGCTACGTGAGGTGACTGAGGCTTAGAGCGTCCATAGCTCTAGTCCTGGCGGTCTTTGTAGTTTGCAAGGTCCACGCCGAGGCCAAGTCCGAGTATGGGCGCCTCAGGTCAATCTCAACAGTTCACCGCCAGACGGCTCGCTGCTCTCTTTAGAGTGCGAGCCGTTTGCGTTTTGGCCGCTCCCTGCGGGTAGGATGTTAACCATGAAACCTTTGGTGATCGCCGGCAGAGCTTTTCAATCACGTCTTATTGTTGGAACCGGAAAGTACAAAGACGGCCCGGAGACTCAGGCAGCCATCGAGGCCTCCGGTGCAGAGATGGTCACAGTTGCGGTGCGCCGAGTCAATCTCGACAGGTCCAGTGAATCGCTGCTGGACTTCATCGATCCGCGGCGCTACTTCCTGCTGCCCAATACGGCTGGGTGTTACACCGCCGAAGAGGCAATTCGTGCAGCTCGGCTGGGGCGCGAGGTGGGATTGTCGGATTGGGTGAAGATCGAGGTGATCGGCGATCAGCAGACGCTCTATCCGGATATTCAGGCGACGCTCGAGGCGACGCGTGTACTGGTGAAAGAAGGTTTTACCGTGCTGCCGTATACGTCGGACGACATCGTCTTCGCGAAGCGGCTGATCGATGCCGGAGCAGCGGCTGTTATGCCACTTGGCGCGCCGATAGGCAGCGGGCTTGGCCTGCAGAACACAGCAAATCTGCGCATCCTTCGGGAACTGATCACCGAAGTTCCTCTGATCGTGGATGCTGGCGTGGGAACAGCTTCCGACGCTGCGGTGGCGATGGAACTCGGCTTCGATGCGGTGCTGATGAACACCGCAATAGCCGCAGCTAAAGACCCTCTACTGATGGCCGAGGCGATGCAGCACGCCGTTCTCGCCGGACGGCAAGCGTTTCTTGCAGGCAGGATGCAGCGCAAGCTATACGCGACCGCCAGTTCGCCGCTTGAAGGCATTTCTCGCTAGCCGGCTCACGCTTGCTCCCGGCAGACTCAACCTTGATAGTGCCGAAGGCACAGCCAAATGCAGTAAACTTCGCCCATGCGTGTCTTCGGCATCGACTGTGGAACAGAGTTCACCGGCTATGGTGTCGTGGAGGTGGATTGCGACGCCCAGATGCCGCGTCTTGTGCATCTTGCCGCAGGGACAATCCGGCTGAGCAAAAAAGACAAACCGCCCCAACGGCTCGCCCAGGTCTACGCGGAACTGACCGCTCTCATCGCGCTGCATCACCCGGAGGTTGTCGCGATCGAGGAGGTCTTCTTTTCAGCAAATGTGAAGTCCGCGCTGAAGCTTGGACAGGTGCGAGGCGTAGCGATGCTGGCCGCTGCGACCTGTGCTCTGCCGGTGGTAGAGTATGCGCCGCTTTCGATCAAAAGCTCAGTCGTCGGATACGGGCTCGCGGGCAAGGAGCAAGTGCAGTTCATGGTGAGACGTCTGCTGGAAAATGAAAATGCCTTCGATTCGCCGGACGCAGCCGACGCGCTGGCCATCGCAATCTGCCACATCCACACGGCGCAGACCCTCGAACTTCAGGGCGCGCGCCGATGAGAGCTGTTGCCCGCATTGTGCTCGGAGGCGCGCTCGTCGTCTGTTCCGTCTCTGCATTGAGCCAGACGGCGGAACCACCAACCGCAACTTCAGCTAAGACGCCGGCCGAAGTGAGTTTTCAATTTGAACGCACGGGTCTGCCGGTTCCCCGATTCACTCTTCGGATTCGAGAGAACGGCACAGGCAGCTACGTAGCGGACCAGGCAGAGACCGCGGCCACGGCCACATCCATGCGAGGCCAGGCTGCTCAGCATATTGATCGTCCCATCAACCTCAGCAAGGAAACCGTTGCCAAGGTATTCAAAGAAGCGCGAGCAGCAAATTACTTCAATGTCGAATGCGCATCCAAGGCAAAAAATATTGCCGACACGGGCAAGAAGACATTAAGCTACACGGGCGCTGACGGCTCGGGATCATGCCTCTATAACTACTCCGAGAACAAGACCATTAGTTCGCTAACTGACACGATCCTCGCCATTGCCTACACGATCGATGAAGGCCGCAGGCTGGAGTTTCTGCATCGTTATGATCGGCTCGGTCTCGACGCGGAGATGATTTCATTCGCAGACGAGTTTCAAGCGGGACGCGCGCTGGAGTTGGGCACGATCTCGCCAACCCTGGCGTCGATCGTTGATGACACCGCGGTAATCCAGCGCGTGCGATTGCGAGCGCAAAAGATGCTGGAGCAGGGTGCCGCAGAAAATCACTGAAGCTGTCGGCTAAGGGCAAACGTCTAACCTTAGGTGTCGTTTTGGCCGGGGGTTATCATGCGGGGGTCGGGGTTGCAGTGTCAGCCGCGTAGGGGTTTGAGTGTTGGACTTACCCTGTTCGTTCTTCTTATTTCAGCGAGTACATTCGACGCACGAGCGGACGACGCTCCGGCGCGCCGTGCGGCCCGGCTTAGCTATCTGCAGGGCAACGTGACAGTCGATCGTCTGGACAACACCGCAGGCGGTCCCGCCCAGGTAAACATACCTTTGCCTGAAGGGACACGCCTGACCACAGGCGAGGATGGTCAGGCGGAGGTTGAGTTTGAGGATGGCAGTGTTGTTCGGCTGACGCCGAACACTTCGCTGGGGCTGACCGCTCTGAGCGTAGATGGAGCGGGAAATTTTCATACCCAGCTGACGGTGTTGCACGGCCTGGTCTATGCAGAACTGCGCGCGGCTGCAAAGTTCTCCTACACCGTCGACGCGGGTGGGGAGTTGGTCTCGCCGGTTGCGAACGCGTCGATGCGCATCAATCTGGATCAACCTCCAGCAGTGGTCTCGGTATTCGATGGGACGGTGCATATCGAGCACGCCAGTTCGCCCGAGGCAGACGGTTATAAGGCAGATGTGCGCGCCGGAGAGACACTGACCGGCGACCCATCCGACAGTAGCCGATACTTCCTATCGCAGAGCATCGAACCTGATTCCTGGGACGTCTGGAATCAGGGACGCGATCAGGCCGCCGCAGAGGCAGCGGCAGATCGGACGACCGCGCGCGACGGCTTTGCAGGAGACCAGGGCTACGGATGGTCTGATCTGGACGTGAACGGCAGCTGGTATGACGTTCCCGGGCAAGGCCAGGTGTGGCAGCCCACGGTTGCGTCTGACGCAAGCTTCGACCCCTACGGGTACGGCAGTTGGGTCGCCTACTCAGGCGCAGGCTATGTCTGGGCGTCGGGTTATGGATGGGGTTGGACGCCATTTCGTTGCGGCAATTGGTCCTATTGGAGCGGTTTTGGCTGGGGTTGGTCGCCAATCGGCTGTGGGCTGACGGGCTGGGGCTTTGGCAGCGTATTTATCATCAACATCATTCAGCCCCCGCTCAACTACCGCCTGCCGACGCGACCGATACACAAGTCCGGCATGCCGCGTTCCATACCTGTTGGGCACCCGGTTCCGGAGCCGGGTCGTGCAGTTCGTTCCTCCCAGGAACCTCGTTTGATCGCCGGAGTCCCGGCGGAACCGCTACGACCGATTGGCAACACATCCACTTCAAAGGACCGCAGCATTGTGGGCGCCGCACTACGGAGTGACTTCGCCATAGACCACACCAGCCAGCAGCCTGTGCTGGGCGTGGTGGGTGCAACTTCAGCAGCAACGGCTCGAGGTGGATCGAGGGCGGCACCACCGCGACCAGAAGGTCCTCCTGTCGCTGCCTACGGAGCCGAGTCGCTCAAGCCGACGCGGCCCGCACCGCCGCCGCAGGAACGCTCAGGCTACACGGCGCCGAGACAAGGTGAGTACTCTGCGCCACGCCCATCCGCACCCGCGTACGCACCACGTCCGGCACCTCCTCCTTCACCGCCGCCAGCTCCACACCCCGCATCGACCGCTCCTGCAGCCGTTGCGCCCAAGTAGTAGCCAGCGGCATCGAAGAAAGATGACCGCGTGGTCTTTATTCCGATGTGGCGGTGGTGGCAAGAACGCCGGGCCTCGACAGCGACCGATACAACTCAGCCATCGGTTCCAACGCAAGGGACTCGGCGCGGGCCTGTGCCGGAATGCGGGCCGGCCACGTCGAAGAGAGCTGTTCGACGGAGTACCCGGCGGCGCGAAGATTGTTATGCAGCGTCTTTCGCTTCTGCGCAAAGCATTGCTTCAGGAAGCTGTTGAAACCGGCGGCATCTACGCCGAGTTCGGCAAACCGCGGAGCGAAGTGCAGCCGCAGCACAGTGGAATAGACCTCCGGCGGAGGCGAAAACGCAGACGGCGGCAGCGTAAACAGGTTCTCGACCTGCGCGTTCATCTGCGCCGTGGCGGAGAGCAGACCGTAGTCGCGAACGCCGGGCGCAGCCGAGACCCGGTCGGCCACCTCGCGCTGCATCATCAGAACCGCGCGGGCGAGCAATCCGGCACTACCCGCAGCAAAGAGCTGCAGCAGAATATCCGAAGTGATGTAATACGGCAGGTTCCCGATCACATCAGCCGTCTCACCCTCAGGCACAAGCGCTCGAAGGTCGGTTTTGAGAAAGTCGCCCTCGACAATCTGTACCTGCGGCTGATCGCGAAAACGGAAGCTCAATTCGGCTGCAAGCGCCCTGTCGAGTTCCAGGGCAATCAGCCGGTGGCAGCGTCCGGCAAGTATCTCCGTGATCGCACCGTGACCGGGCCCGATCTCAATTACGGTGCGCTTGCCAAGATCGCCAAGAGCGTCGACGATGGCATGGCGGGCAGCATCGTCCACGAGGAAGTTCTGTCCGAATTTTGGCTTACGTTTCATCTGTATCCAAAGGTGTGACTTTTCGCGTGCTCTTATAGACTAACGGTTTGGTTGAAAGGAAAAGAACGACATGCATATCGTATTCGCAGCATCGGAGTGCGCTCCCTGGGCCAAGACGGGCGGACTGGCGGATGTGGTGAGCGCGCTCCCGCGTACCCTGACGAAGTTCGGACACAAGGTCAGCGTATTTATTCCGTACTACGGCAAGTCGCCAAGGCGGTGCCGAATCCTCCGGTCGTTCTTCAAAGCGTGACAATTCCATTCCCTTCGTACAACCGCTTCGTCCGCATCCTCGATGGCGGCGTGGTAGAGGGAGTGCAGAACTACTTCGTCGATTGTCCGGAGCTGTTCGACCGCGAGAGCTTCTACGGCACGCCCTCCGGCGACTACCCGGACAACGCCGAACGCTTCGGCCTGCTGTAGCCGTGCGGTCATCGAAGCCTCGAAGATAATCGGCATTCCGGACGTCTTTCATGTACACGACTGGCAGACGGCAATGCTGGCCGTGTTGCTGCGCTCCACCTACTTCTTCGACCCCGTCTTTCGTCACGTTCCGGCCGTGCTCACGATCCACAACGCCGGCTATCAAGGCTGGTTTCCGCCGCAGACGATGGAAAAACTATTACTGCCCTGGGACATGTTCACCTTCGACAAGCTCGAACACTACGACACGATGAATTTTCTGAAGGGCGGAATCGTATACGCCGATGCAATCACAACCGTCAGCCGCAAGTACGCCGAAGAGATTCAGACCGCCGAGTTTGGCAACGGGCTAGAGGACATTCTGCGGCAAGCGGAAAGGCGATCTCTTCGGCATCCTCAACGGCGTCGACTATACCGAGTGGAGTCCAGCCACCGACCCACACATCGCCGCGCATTATTCCGCAGAAAATCTTGCGGGCAAGAAAGAGTGCAGGCGCGACCTGCTGCACGCCTTCGGATTTGAGAGCGTTGGCGAAGAAACGGCTGTCATTGGCGTTGTCTCACGCTTCGCAACGCAGAAGGGCTTCGACTTCATCGTCGAGATCATGGACAAGCTGGTCGAGGAAGACATGGTGCTTGGTGATCCTCGGCAACGGCGAGGAGTACTACGAGCGCCTGCTGGTTGAGATGGCCGCCCGTTACCCCGCGAAGGTGCGGGTTCAGGTGAAGTTCGACAACGTGATGGCGCACAAGATTGAGGCCGGCGCAGACATCTTCCTGATGCCGTCACGCTATGAGCCCGGCGGCCTGAATCAGATTTACAGCCTGAAGTACGGAACCGTCCCGGTGGTTCGCGCTACGGGTGGTCTTGAAGACACCATCGATGAGCAGGCCAACGGCGGCGGCAATGGATTCAAGTTCTGGGGCTACAGCCCACAGGCGTTGATGGATGCATTGCGCCGCGCATTGGGCACGTTCCGCAACAAAAAAGAATGGACCGCGATGATGCAACGGGGCATGGCCCAGGACTTCTCCTGGAATGCTCCGGCAAAGGAGTACGAACGCGTCTACGAGCGGGTTATCCAGAATCGAAGCTGAGCTAGCGTCCGCTCGCGACGATCGGTTAGTAATAGTTTTGAATCTATTAGATGTATATGCATCTAATCGGCTATGACGAAGCCGCTAATCCCGTCGCTCCCCTGCATGTGCGCCAGCCTTCGCCGCTGCATCGCGGCTCCTTACCCAGCTCTACGAGGAGGCGCTGCGTCCGTCTGGACTGCGGGCCACGCAGTTCACTGTTCTGCAAGCGCTCTCGCTTGCAGGAGAGGTCACCCAGGGAGAACTGGGGCAGATTCTGGCGATGGATAGCACTACTCTCACGCGGACGCTCACTATTATGAGTCGGCATGGTTGGATAGCGAAGCGGCGTGGTAAGGACCGCCGTGAGTGGCGGATGCGGCTGTCCAGTGGCGGTGAAGCGCAGTTCAAACAGGCGTTGCCCGCATGGCAGAAAGCGCAGACACAGTTACGCCGTCAGCTGGGCGACGGACTTTCGGACGACCTTATGAAGCTGACTCAGAAAATCACGAACGCACTCATTGATTAAGGAGAATCATTATGACAAACGCAAATATGCCAAACTCACTACCGGTCTGATTACTATCTGGTTCCTCTTCTCTCTTACCGCTTCCGCCCTGCATATCTTCAGGACCGACCCGGATCAACCGCCGCTTCCACTTGGACTGGCTGTGTTGATTCCCCTCGGCATCTTCGTAATATGGTCTGCCGCCTCGCAATCATTTCGGCAGTTTCTGCTGTCTTTGAACCCGCGCACATTGACCTTTGTGCAAGCATGGCGGATCGCAGGCTTTGCCTTCCTCGTGTTGTATACCTACAACATCTTGCCGGGTCATTTAGCGCTGCCCGCAGGCTGGGGAGACATCGCGATAGGAGCGACGGCGCCGTTTGTCGCAATGAAACTTGCCAATCCCGAGATACCGGAAGGGTTTTATCTTCTGGCAACTGCTTGGAATCACGGATCTGGTCACGGCAGTGGTCATGGGTGTGGCTGCGCGTTTTATCAACCCGCACGGGATCGCAACCAGCGCCATGACGGTGCTTCCAATGAGCTTGATTCCGACCTTTGCTGTACCGTTGTTTATGATTCTTCACTTCATCTGCATCGCGCAGGCTCGCCAGTGGCAGGAGCAGCAATCGCGTGTTGGAGAGCCATTGCATTCAGCCGGACTATGAACATCGCCGGTTTCAGGAAGTGGACGTTCTTTGCAGGAGATAGTGCACCGGAATGCCGAGCAGAATGATGACTGTTCCAACGAGCGAATTTCGCGGCTGGTCGGCAAACGAAAACACCAGCAACACCGCTGCTGCAACGATAAAGAGCGCAGGCAGCACAGGGTAACCCCAGATGCTGTACGGGCGCACCACATTTCGGTTCACGGCTGGCGGAAGACAAAGATGGTGCTGGCGGTGAGCGCGTAGAAGAGCCACTCGCTGAAGATGGCCAGCGAGAACAACGCCTGAAACCTTCCGATCGCAAGCAGCAGCAATGTGCTCAGGACGGCCTGGAGGATGAGCGCGCTCGAAGGTGTTTGAAATCGTGCGATTGACATGCGCCAGCTGTTTGAAGAAAAGTCCGTCGCGGGCAGCTGCGAACGGCACTCGCGCTCCCGAAAGCGACGATCCGACGAACGTTGCGCAGATGCTGACGGCCATGCCGATCGACACCAGCGTCGCTCCCCACTGTCCTGCGACTACACGCATCGCGTCCGCTGCAGGTCGATCGGCTGAGGCTATTGCTGCAGCAGGCAGCACATATTGGATAGCTGCATTGGTCAGCATATAAAGCGCGCCCACAATCGCAACGCCGCCAACCAGCGCCAGCGGCATGCTGCGCTGGGGCCGCTCTACTTCGCCCGCCATGGTCACGACGTCGCTCCATCCGTCGTAGGCCCAGAGCGCCGCGACCAGCGCGATCATGAAGCCCGAGAAGCCGCCGCGTGCTCCCGCGAAGTCGGTGGCGAAGTTGTGCCACGAACCATGATGTCCTGCCGCTCCAAAACAGAAGCCCGCAATCACCAGGATCAGCACGCCTTGAGCCAAGTCAGCAGAAGCTGCACATTGGCCGACTTTCTTGTCCCGATGATGTTGAGCCCGGCGATCAACCACGTCATCGCAATGGCAAAGATCTGACCCCATAACAGATGCGCGAAGGCAGGTCGCGAAAAAAAACTGAAGACCGCAAAGGTCCCCAGGACGCGCGCCAGCCCGGCCGCAATGGTCGCAAGCGAAGCTGGTTTGGCCACCGTAATCTGCGTCCACATGTAGAGAAAGCCGGCGAGGTCGCCGTAGGCCTCGCGAAGAAAGGCATACTCGCCGCCATATCGCGGGTGCGCAGCTGTGATCTCCGCATACGTCATCGCTCCGAAGAGCGAGAGCAGACCGCCGACGATCCACACCGCGTAGACCGCGCGCGACGAGCCCACCGCGGCCATCATCTCCCTCGGCACCAGAAAGATGCCGCTGCCGATGATGATGCCCACGACAATGGACGTCGCGTGGGACGCGTTCAGAACGCGAGGTAGCTCAGACTTGGGTTTCTGCATCGGTTTTCGGAGAGTAGCATATCCGTGCAACTCCTCCGCAGCTGCAATTACGCCCACTGTGACGAATCGACACTTATAAAATGAAGACATAGTGAATGGAGTAAGCCATGGATTGGACTCCCGGTGGACTCAGTAGCGATGTTGAAGACCGACGTGGTTCCTCTGGCGGTGGGGCGGTTTCAGAGGCGGTGGCGGGTTGGGGATCGTCGGCTTCATCATCCTGCCGTCATTAGTCTGGTCACTGGCCGCAACTACATCGGCAGTTATCTCGCCGGCGGCGGCGCTGTCGCTTCCCACGCACCGCAGCATGACCTCACCAGGCGGCCACCCTTCCTCTGGTGCGCCCGGGGAAGACCGGCCCGCCGAGCTTGTCTCATGGACGCTCGATGATGTGCAGCGAACATGGGAACGCTCTTGCCCGAGCAGACGGGGCGAGACTATCGTCGCGCAAAGCTCGTGCTCTACGACGACTACACCTAATCCGGCTGCGGCACCGCCCAGTCACAAACCGGGCCCTTCTACTGTCCGGCGGACGAGAAGGTCTACATCGACCTTAGCTTCTGGAATGAGCTGAGACGGTTGGGCGGCAGCAACGCGGAGTTCGCGCAGGCTTATGTTGTCGCGCACGAGCTGGGCCACCATGTGCAGAATATTCTGGGAATCGAGCAGCAAGTGCGGCATCTCTCCGGCCAGGATCCATCCCAGAGAAACCCTCTCTCCGTTGATCTTGAACTGCAGGCGGACTGTCTCGCCGGTGTGTGGGCGCACAGCACCGAACAGCGCAATATCGTTCACGATGCCGACATTGCCGCCGGTTTACAGGCAGCCGCAGCCGTTGGCGACGACCATCTGCAGCGAATGCAGCGCGGAACGGTGAGCCCGGAGAGTTTCACCCATGGCTCCTCCGCGCAGCGCGTCGGTTGGTTCAAACATGGACTGCAGCAGGGAACTGTCGCAGCCTGCAATACCTTCAAGGCCGCTGGTGCAGTTCCATCTTCTGGTGGGCAATATTGATCGCTGGTCAGAGCAGCGCGACTAGTTCAGCACCGGCAGAACAGCATTACTCCGCGTCTTCGTTAGCGAAGTAACTGCGAATCTTTTCAGCGGTCGCAGCGTTGACTACTGCGGTGAGAGCGTCGGGGCCAGCCTGCTTGATGCCACGCACACTGCCGAAGTGTTCAATGAGCCGCTGTCGCGTCCGCGGCCCCACGCCCGGTATCGATAGCAACTCACTATCGCGGTCGCGCATCTCCCGCCGTTTGCGATGGTAGGTCACAGCAAAGCGATGGCTCTCGTCGCGAATCTTCTGCATCAGGTGAAGCACAGGGGAGCGCCGGTCCAGCACCACCGGCTCATTCTCCTGCCCATAGACGTAGATAATCTCCTCGCGTTTCGCGATGGACGCCAACGGCTGCAGCGTAACGCCGATCTCCTCCAGCGCCGAGTACGCCGCGTGCAGTTGACCCAGTCCGCCGTCGATCAGGATGAGGGAAGGGAATGGCTTCTTATCCTCCTGCAGCCGCTTATAACGGCGCTGGATGACCTCGCGCATGCTCGCGAAGTCATCGACGCCGGTGACGGTCTTCACCTGAAACTTGCGGTAGTCGGACTTCTTCATCGCGCCGTCCTCCCACACCACCATGGAGGCCACCGTCTCCGCTCCCTGAATATGCGAGATGTCGAAGCACTCGATCCGGCGCGGCAGCTCCTCCAGCGTGAGCGCGTCCTGCAAGGCCTCCTGGATCGCCTTCATCCCCGGCTGCAGCACGCGAAACCGCTGATCATACGATTGCTTTGCGTTCTGGCACACCAGATCGACGAGCGAACGTTTTTCGCCACGCTGCGGCGCCAGAATCTCGACACGCCTGCCTGTCCGCTCCGTCAAGATCTCTGCCAGCAGCGCCCGATCGGGAAACTCAACCGGTACAAGAATCGATCGCGGCACATAACTCTGGTCGAGGTAAATCTGTTTCAGCAGCGCAGAGAAGAATGCCGCCGGGCTGAACGCTGCACCGGGCTCCGAAACCGCCGTAGTGCTGTACGACCGGGATACCTTCACCGATCTCCGGCGCGGGCGCTGCAGGATCAGGCTCAATGCGTGGGACCGACTCCAGCTCATCCGTCTCGGCAACGGCCTCGGTCAACGTGTCCAGCAGCGACTCAGGCAGGTCCTCCCAGAAGAGGTCGCGCCGGTCCACGATCTTGCCGCCGCGCATGTGAAACAGGTTCACCGCCAGCATCTCGTTCTCGTAGTGATAGCCAAAGACATCCGCATCTTCGTTGTCAGTCGTCGCCATGCGCTGCTTGTCCTGCATCTGGTGCACGGTGACGATCTGGTCGCGCAGCCGGGCCGCCAGCTCAAACTGCTCCGCCTCCGCCGCGGCCTCCATGCGCTGCGTCAGCGATTGTTCCAACTCACTCGGACGCCCTTCCAGAAAGAGCTGCACGTCGCGGATGGTCTCGCGATAGCTCTCCGGCGTCGTCAGCCCCTCCAGGCACGGTCCCAGGCAGCGCTTGATGTAGTACTGCAGGCACGCGCGCGGATGGTAGCGCGACAGATCGACCTTGCAGCTCGGAATCAAAAAACTCCGGTGGATCAGATCGACCAGTCGGTACGCCAGGTTTCCGGGAAAGTACGGCCCGTAGTACGCGCTGCCATCCTTGCGCAGCCTGTCGCGTCACGAAGACCTTGGGATAGCGGTCGTTCATCGTCAGCTTGATGTAGGGGTAGGTCTTGTCGTCGCGCAGCAGGATGTTGAAGCGCGGCTTCTTCTGCTTGATGAGGTTATTTTCAAGCGCCAGCGCCTCATGCTCGTTCGCGACCGTGATGTACTCCACATCGACGGCCTCCCGCATCAGCGAACCGGTCTTCGCATTCGCCTGCGACGCCTCCAGAAAGTAGGAACGCACCCGCGCGCGAAGGTTCTTCGCCTTCCCGACGTAGATAACCTCCCCTCGGCATTTTTGTAGAGGTAGCATCCAGGCTGGGTGGGGAGGGTTCGAATTTTCTGTTGAAGATCCATGCTGTCGATCGAGGGTCTGTATTCTGAAGTGTAGACGTCTAACCCTGTGTGCAGTGTGCAGATATTTGCACAGAAGATTTGACGCGCTACCCCATCAAAAGTTCCCGACTGCAGCGCACCGTACGGGACGGGCGGATGATATTCGCTCATCGCTGCAAACATTTGGAAATAATCAGATTAGCGAGAATGTATCCTTTGGCACAACGATTGCTGTACTCAACACGTTGATGTACTTCTAACCAGGAGAGTGAACCCATGAGTTCGACCAGTCAATATGACACGAAGATGAAATCTGCCTGTACCGTCGCATTCGCCAGTGCTCTCGCCCTTGTCTTCACCACCGGTTGCTCGACCAAGAACTACGTTCGCTCCCAGACCACTCCCATCATCCAGCAGACCAACGATCTGGATACCAAGACCGCTGCCGATCATCGCGCCATCGTCGACACCGACGAGCGCGCCAAGGCCGGCATTGCCGGCGCCCAGACCGCGGCGAACACGGCCGATCAGCATGCGCTTGCGGCCGGTCAATCTGCCGATGCAGCGAATCAAGTCCGCGCAGGAGGCTTACAACCGTGTCGACAGCCTGAGCGGCGTCGTCGCCAATCTGGATAACTACAAGCAGCTCTCCGATGTCAGCGTCACTTTCGCCTTTGACAAGTATGTTCTGACCGCCGACGACAAGAAGCAGCTCGACGATCTGGCGGCCAATCTGACCAAGCGCACGCGGCTACATTCTCGAAGTCACCGGCGGAACGGACTCTGTGGGCGATGCCAACTACAACTACCAGCTCAGCCAGCGCCGCGCCGATGCGGTTGCTAACTATCTGCAGACGAAGTACAACATCCCGCCGCACAAGTTCTATCTCGTCGGAATCGGCAAAGATCAGCAGGTGGCGAGCGACAGCACTGCTGCCGGACGCGCCAAAAATCGCCGCGTCGACATCAAGCTGATGTCGAACATGAGCGGCGATCAGCCCACCACTGCGACGGCAGCAGCCGGCCCGAGCGGTCAGTAGTCAACCGACTGTTCTTGCATAGAAGCTTCGCACGAAAACCCGCAGCTATAAACCTACCTTCATGCAACGCGCCGGTATGCTGCCGGCGCGTTGCATCTTCTCTCCGACGGCGGCAGGGGCAGCATTGAGATCACCCTGCCAGCTGCCTCTGCGGTCGCACTGGATGCTAAGTCTTCAGCTTGCGATAGACGATCGCCAGCAACGCGGACGCGCCGATCACCCACGCGAATTGATACCAGTAGAAAAAGGGAAAGCCCCACAGCGCTGGCGCGAGCCGCGCATAGACCTGCGGAAAACAGAGCCCAAGATAAGGCAGTATGAGCAGAAGAACCCATCGGCTCCTGCGTCGTGTTGGTTTGGCTATTTGCTGCGGGCTCTGACCACCATATGCTGCAAAGCATAATCCATTTGCGATCGAGCCGGGAAGCCGATGTCTATCGGGTAAAGTTGAAGATATGGCAACTTCCGCATCCGCAGAAACCTCAGCATGAAACCGGATCCCTGCCGACGATCCACTCGCCGAAGCCATCGCGATCATGGCGCGCCTGCGTGGCGCCGGACGGCTGCCCCTGGGACCGCGAGCAGACCTTCGACTCCATCAAGCGCCACACGCTGGAGGAGACCTACGAGGTCTTCGACGCCATCGAGCGCCGCGCGTGGCCCGATCTGAAGGACGAGCTGGGCGATCTGCTGCTGCAGGTGCTCTTCTACGCGCAGATGGCCTCTGAGGCCGGTTATTTCACCATCAGGACGTTGCCTCCAACCTGAACGCGAAACTGATCCGCCGCCATCCCCACATCTTTGGCGACGTCGAGGTCGCCGACTCCGCCGCCGTCCTCCGCAACTGGGAGCAGATCAAGCAATCCGAAAAGAAAGCCTCCATGCAAGCGTCACAATCCTCGATGCTGGACGATATTCCCCGCGCCATGCCCGCCGTCCTGGAGGCAGGCAAGCTCGGCTCCCGCGCCGCGAAGGTCGGCTTCGACTGGCCCGAACGCAGACGGACTCTTCGACAAACTCCAGGAGGAGATCGGCGAGCTGAAGGCCGAGCTGACGCCGTCGTCAGACAGCCAATCCACGCCTGCGATCGAAGCCGAGTTCGGCGACCTCCTCTTCACCGCCGTCAATCTCGCCCGTCACCTCAAGGTCGACCCCGAATCGGCTCTGCGCGCCACCAACGCAAAGTTTCGTCGCCGCTTCGCCGCCATGGAGTCTGCCGCGGGCGGCACGGACGCTCTGGCGGCCTCCACGCCGTCGGAGCTGGACCGCTATGGAATCAGGCGAAGAACGCCGCCAGCGAGCCGCCAAGGCCATGAACGCAAGCTCCGCACGAGCAACATCCACATCCAGCCACTCACCACCCTCGAACACTTCGAGCGCTGCGTCGTCCTGCAGATCGAAGTCTGGGGCTACAGCGACGGCGACGTCATCCCCCGGCGCGTCTTCGTCGTGGCGCAACGCATCGGCGGCCAGGTGATCGGCGCATTCGACGGCGATACCCTGGTCGGTTTCGCCATGTCTTTGCCCGGCTACCGTGACGGCAAGCCCTATCTCCACTCGCACATGCTCGCCGTTCTGCCGCAATACCGCAACGCCGGCATCGGCCGCCGCCTCAAGCTCGCCCAGCGCGACGACGCCATCGCCCGCGGCTTCGATCTGATGGAGTGGACCTTCGATCCCCTGGAGATCCGCAACGCCCATCTGAATATCGCCCGGCTCGGCGTCATCGTCCGGCGCTACCAGCCCGATTTCTACGGTCCCTCCTCGTCCCCATTGCAGGGAGGCCTCCCGACAGATAGGCTATACGCGGAGTGGTGGTTGCGTTCCGACCGGGTGGCAGAGTATACTGCGCGGTGAAGCCCAGCCAATCGAAGTCATCGAACGTGTCACCGTCCCGCACACCATCTACCAGTGGAAGCAGGATGCCCAGCAACGAAGCCTTGCGCGAGCCCTGCAGAGCAGCAATCGCGAGGCGCTAGAGTCGGCGTTCCACCGTGGCCTCGCCGTCATCGGCTACGAACGCGACGCTCAGGGCAACGGCAGTTTTCTTCTTGGCCCATGGAAGGAAGCTTCAGACAAGTGACAACGTTGTAGAAGACGAACACTCCGAGAGCAGCCGAGCCGCGATAACCTCCACCACAATTCAGCAACTTCGACGATTGGAAAGACAGGAACAGCACATGCTCAACATCGATGCCATCCACATGCGCGAGATCAATATGCCGCTGGCTCATCCGTTCGAGACCAGCTTCGGCTTGACCACCGGCCGCCGCATCCTCCTGATCGAGCTCGAATCCGAAGGCCTCACCGCCTGGGGCGAGTGTGTCGCCGGCGAACATCCCTACTTCAGCGACGAGACGATCGACACCGCCTGGCTCATCACCGAGAGCGAACTCGGCCCCAGCCTGCTCGATGCCGACGTAGAACGCGGCGGCAGTTGTCCGAACATCTTCCGTCAGGTGCGCGGCCACCGCATGGCCAAAGCCGCGCTGGAAAACGCCGTCTGGGATCTCGAAGCTCAGGTCGAGCGCATCTCCCTTGCCGAACTTCTCGGCGGAACTCGCACCGTCATTCCGTGCGGCGTTTCGATCGGCATCCAGCCTTCGCCGGCGCAGTTGATGAAAAAGATCGCGACCGAACTCGCCGCCGGCTATCAGCGCATCAAGCTGAAATGCAAGCCCGGCTGGGACACCAAAATCTTCGAGGCCGTCCGCAAACGGTGGCCCGACATCACCCTCAGCTGCGACGCCAACTCCGCCTACCGGATGAAGGACCTCGACCACATCGCCAGCTGGGACCAGTTCAATCTGCTCATGATCGAGCAGCCCCTCTGGTACGACGACTTCTACTTCCACTCCATGCTGCAGAAACGCCTCCAGACCGACATCTGTCTCGACGAATCCATCCGCAACCGCCGCGACGCCCTCGCCGCCATCGACATGGAGTCCTGCCGCATCATCAACATCAAGGTTGGCCGCGTCGGCGGCTTCAGCGAAGCAATCGCCGTCCACAACGCCGCCGAAGAGCGTGGCATCCCCGTCTGGTGCGGAGGCATGCTGGAGACCGGCATCGGCCGCTCCCACAACATCGCCCTGTCCTCGCTGCCGAACTTCTCGCTTCCCGGCGACGTCTCCGCCTCCAGCCGTTACTGGACCCAGGACATCATCGAGCCCGCGGTCACGGTCAGCCCCAAGGGCGAGATCGTCGTGCCAACCGCCGTCGGACGCGGCTTCGAGGTACAACGCGATCGCATCGAAGCCCTGACCGTTCGCCGGCAGACGCTCTTCGCCAAGGCCCGCGTCACCGCCTGAAGCCGCTTCTATCGATCCGGCAGCGGCGTCGCCAGCAGCAGGTGAATCGCGTCCTGATAGCTCATCGGACCAATCGTCTGGTAGTTGCTGGTCTTTGCGCTGGAGCGGATGTTCAGCGTCTTGACCATCAGTGCCCGCACGCTCAGCTGCATGGAAAAGTCAGTAAAGATCCAGCGATTGCCGCCTGCATTGGTCTGGTTCATCACCAGCTTGCCTCCCGGATAGATGTGCGCCAGCATGCCCCAGCCGAAGTTCACTCCGCGGAAGATCGTCCCTTCCATGCGAACCACATAGTGCGTCTTCGCATCGATCCAGACCCTCCCCTCCAGCCCGGTCAGCGCCTGGGCCTCCGTGCTCGGTGGAACCAACTTCGGGTTCGGCTTGTAGTCAAGAACAATCTCCTGCGCCCCGCCGTTCCTGCCTGACTGTGGCTGTCCCGGCGTGTAGGTGTTGATCATGGCGTCCGCCATCAGCGGCACCATCTTGTCCGCCATCGTCTTCTCGGACTCTCCGTTTTTTACATGTTTGGCGTAGGTCGCAGGCGAAGCGATCATGTCGTTCAAACGCTGCCGCTCCGCCTTGTCCTGTTCCGCGGTCAGCGGCTTCCCGTCCTTCAGAATCAGGCGCGCCACAGTGCCATCCTTACTTTCGATGACGTCGCGAACCTGATCGCCCCTCTCGTTGATCGTCTCCATCCGATACCGCAGATAGGAGTTCTTGTGATGAAGCGCCACCAGCTCGTTTGCAGCTGCATCGACGACCCAGGAGCGCGGCGGAATTGACAGCAGCGAACTGGTTGGACCGCATCTTGTGCGCATCGGCGCTCTGCGCCCACGTACGCGGGCCGTCGCCGCACTCAACAGGATGAGAAATCCCACTGCGATCCAGTTCCATGACCTTCGGCGCCCTGCAACCGTTCTACCTCGGAACGCACCACAGGAAATGAACCGCATGCGCCCCTGCTGCGACTGTTACCAACCCACACCTCTCTTGCCCTGTCTGCCCATTCTGCCCATCTTACGTAAGACGCTGAAGCCTGCGCCAAAGTTTGAGCAGGTTGCCTCACGGCATGAGCTTGGGTATAGTTCGGGCAAGGCGCATCCGCAGTAGACAGGACACAAGGGAGAACAAAAAACATATGAAGCCAGCAGAGGGTTCCACCGTCATCGGTAAGTCGGTCGTCATCCGGGGAGAGCTCTCCGGCAATGAAGATCTTTACATCGACGGAGATGTCGAAGGAACCGTCACCCTCCCGGAGAGCCGCCTGACCATTGGTCCAAACGCGCACGTTCGGGCCGATGTCAGTGTTCGCGATGTCATCATCTTCGGCCATCTTACGGGTAACGTTCAGGCCACAGGCCGCGTCGATCTGCGCCAGTCGGCCCTCGTGAAGGGAGACATCCTCGCCGGCAGGCTCTCGATCGAAGAGAGCGCTGTTCTGACCGGCCGTGTCGAACTCAAGGTCACCTCCGAGACGCCAAAGCCTTCAGCCACCCCGCTGTCCGTTCCCGCGCCGGCCGAGGCTAGCGCTCCTCTTTTTACTCAACCAAAGGCTTAGACCAGAAAGGGAAGCGGGCACATGCGCAACCTTTTCGGCGGTGGCGATAGTACAAGCAGTTCACGTGGAAGCAACGCCGGCCGCGTGCCCCGTCACTCGAGCGGATGGAACGAGTTGTTGAAGTACCTGCGGACGCAGGAGTCACTGCGCATCCTCGACATTGGGCCTACCTCCTCCACCAACATCAACTACATCACCAACCTCGGCCACAGCATCTACATGGCAAACGTAGTAGAAGAAGCATCCAAACCGGAATGGCTTACTCCTGGCGAAGCTGGGGCGGAGCCCGCGTTTGATGTCGATCGCTTCCTTGAGAGCAACCTCAACTTCTCCGGTCGCATGTTCGACGTGGTCATTCTTTGGGACACGGCAGATTATCTGCCTGAGCCTCTGGTTGCCCCTGTGTTGTCCCGCATCCACGAGGTCTTGCAGCCCGGAGGCCTGATGCTCGCCTTCTTCCATCAGACATCGAGTCCGGATACACTTCTTCTGCCGATACCATCTCACGGACACCGACGTCGTTGAGATGCAGCGGGCAGGGAACTATCCTCTGCTTAATGTCTATAACAATCGCAAGATCGAGAACATGCTAAGTGAGTTCAGTAACTACCGGTTTTTCCTCGCAAAGGATAGTCTCCGCGAAGTAATCATCACCCGGTAGTCCATCTGGGTCTCAGGATAATCACTGAACGATTAAAAAGCGCAGGCGCCTCAATCTGAGGCGCCTGCGCTCTTTCGAACTTCAAACAAAACTAACTCTTCGCGTTCTGCTTCCGGCGCTCGGCCCAGCGCTTCTTCATCGCGTCGGCAATGCGTTTGCGGCCCTCGGGGCTCAGCTTGCGTTTGCGAGGTGTCGTTGCTGGACTGCGGATGCAGCATTCTTGCTGCCTTTGGGTCGGCCCCGGCCAACGCGTGCGGCGGACGCCGTCGTCCCAGCCAGCAGCGCGCGTGCCTGTTGCAGCTTCGATATCTGGGCATCAATCTCAGCAATAATACGGTTTACTTCCACGTGTTACCTCCAGTTGGCATGGATAGGTTGAGTTACTCGGTTAACTGGTCATCGACCTAACTTCTCGCCAAGTTACGACAATACAGAACGAACTAACATCATGCAAATAAAAGTAATTCGGCTACTACTTTACTTCGGTCGAAGTAGCAGCCTGGTCTTCAGTCTTTGTCTCTGAATGCGGCGCTTGAAGTGCATATCCCGGCCCGACCTCATCTAGTTCCTCGTACCGCAACCCTCCGAGACCGTGACGATGATGGCTCTCTTCCATACACTTCTGCAGGTCTCTCAGAGTTCCTTCCTTATCCCGCGCAAACTCAGTCGCCATGCGGGTTAGCGCATAAGACAAAATATCGCTGTGGTGCAAGTCCTGCATCTGCGGAGCGCGCCGCAGATTGAGCCACAGCCGATGGACGAGTTGTACCTCATGCGGCTCAATCGCCGGCGCATGCGGTCCGATATGGAAGCTGAGCGACGCACCATCCGGCTTGACGACATAGAACGTAAACTGCCGCTTCGGCTCCGGCAGCGCCTCCCACGCCTGGCCAACGTGGTAGGCCTGCTCCTCCGCTGTCAGCTTAGTCGATAGCCCAGAGACAACAGCCGCCGCATCAAGCGAGTTAGCCGTTTGGACCAGCGCGGAAAATATATCTCCGGCAGGAACTACCAGCAGGGAAATATGTTTCCCGAAGCTCTCGGCGACCGACACTGCCTTGGTAAACAGCATCTGTTCGTGTTCGCTGAATAACTGCTCCGAGGCATCGACATACTCTGGCCCCCCGGCTCCCATCATCCGGGCAGCCAGCACCACCAGATCTTGATCGTCCGTATTTGTGTGCGTCAAAGCCCACTTCAGCGCGAATGGCGCAGCCGAGTCACGCATCGTCACTACAACAGCTCCCGGGCGAATCTCCAGTGCTTCACGTCCGACATTATCCTGATGCTCCAGTTGAAAATGTTCCTTCATCTGCCTCGTCGTAAGATCGTGGCGCCGCTTATTGTCTCGTTCGGAGAGTGAAAAAATCAGGAAGAACCCAGCCGCAAAGATAATTCCACTTACTGTAGCTACCGATTTCGTAAATAGATTTACGATGGCCGTCGTGAGCAGGACTAGAAAGACCGAAATCAGCCCAAAAGGTATCTCCGTCTTACCAATCCGTATGTTCAGCGGTACCTTCCAGCCACGTTCCCCTTGTACTTCCAACGCAAAACCAGCATCGCCAGAGCATTGAAGGTAAAGCTCCAGATCACACCGAACGCATAAGCTTCGCCCAGCATAATCACGTCGCCACGAGCTACCACGATCGTGAACATCTGTAGTCCGGCAACTAGATTCACAATGCGATAACTGGTCCCATACTTGCGCTGCGGTTTACGGAACCAATCCGACAGCACACCATCTTCAGCTACGCGCATCAGCACGCCGGTCGACCCGACGATCGCAGTATTCACCGCGCCACCGAGAATCAGGAAGCCGACGATCACCACGAAGACCCGGAAGCCAATCCGCAGCGCCAGCGGGCCCACCATGAACATCGCCATGCCGGCAATCAGGTTGTCGCGATAGAGCGGGACCCTCACCGAGTCTGGGATCAACATTACGGCCAGCAACGTGCCAATGCCGGTAAAGATGAAGCTGTAAATCGCAATCACGATCGCAGCGCGCTTCAGGTTCTTCAGCTTCGGATGCTCAATCTCGCGATTCACCTGTGCCAGCGACTCTTCGCCGCTCATCGCCAGAACGGAGTGCCCAAAGGCCATCAGCACACCAAACAATCCCAGCGACCGCATGAATCCGGTGTGTTTCAGGAATCCGAGAGCGTCCTGACTGAAGTGAAGATTGTTTGGCGTAGGCAATGGTGGAAGGTGCGCCCCCACATGGAATACCGAAAAGATCCCCCACGTCAGCAGAATCACAACCATCACCGTTGTGATCTTCATTACCTTCAGTGCCTTGTCGCTCGACTCCTCAATCCCCTTCGTATTCTGCCACCAGAAGTAGATTGTTATCAGGCCGGCGATCGCAGCCGAGGTGCCGTCCACCGGAAACTGGCGCGCTGCTCCATTCGGGTGCATCACCAGCATGCTCATCCAGTGATGGGCCACGCACAGCCGCAGCAGTTCGTTCAGCAAGCCGACAATGTACTGCCCGGCCGACACACCCGATATCGGGCCAGTCAGAATGTAGTCGAACATCAGCGCCGAGACGCTCAACTTGGCGAAGGTCCCGCCCAGCGCCTCCTTCACAATGCGGTAGACGCCGCCCCGCGTGAACATGCTGCAGCTCTCGACATAGACCGACCGCACCGCAAAGCTGAACAGCATCACGCCCAGAATGAACCAAGGCGCAGCTTTGCCCACCGCTTCTTCCGCAATGCCGCCTGCATAAAATGCCGAAGACCCAAGGTCATTCAGCACGATCGCCGCCGCTCGCCAGAAAGAAATAAACGTAAGCATGACCGACGAGGCCACGACCAGACGGACGCGGTTCGATTGCGGCTTATTGATAGTTTGTTTGGAGGCCATTATGGTTTGTTGTTCAAGGGTGCGTTCCGCCCGCTGCATTGAATCACTACGGCAGCGAGGCGTACGCGTTTGACCCTAAGTGGAAGGCTGCCACGACCCACCGGCAAGGCGGAATTACTTTCCACACCTTGCCGTCGACAGCTAATCTTCGTCTCCCAGTAACTCCTTCAGATCTTCTGCAAAACTAACCACGATCACAACGGCAGACCCTGCCATTCCGATAAAGAACAGTGGTACGACGATTCTCGCAACAATGTGAATCAAGAAATCCATGCCTACTGATTGTATCTCCCAAGTAGCTGAGAATTGATAGCTCAATGTTAGACTTCAGACGCATGCGACGAATCCCCCTGCGACTCTGGGTCATGGCCGTACTATCCGGCGTCCTCCAGGTTTTGCCCTTCCCGATCGCGGGACCTACGCCGCTCTGGCGTACAGTCTTCTGCTGGATCGCTCTTCTGCCCCTTCTTTGGGCGCTTCTTGGTAACGATAAGACAGGAAATCCACTTACCCTCCGCCAGGGAGCTGTTCTTGGTTACGTCTGCGGCTTCATCTGGTACTTAGGCAACTGTTACTGGATCTACCAGACGATGTACCTCTACGGCGGCCTCGCCAAGCCCATCGCAGCTGGCATCCTCGTCCTCTTTTGCCTCTATCTGGGCCTCTACCACGCGCTATTCGGAACCCTGATTGCCGCCTTCCGCAAGGGTTTCGGCCGCCAGGTCGCTTTGCTGCTTGTCCCATTTGCCTGGGTCGCCGTCGAACTCGCCCGTGCCCGAATCACCGGTCTCCCCTGGGATTTGCTCGGCACCGCGCAAGTCGATAACCCGCTCCTGACTCGCCTCGCGCCCATCACAGGAGTCTACGGTCTCTCCTTCGTCGTCGCCGCTGTCAACGCCCTCTGGCTCATCCGCATTCGCATCCGGGAGCGCCGCTACACCCGCCCGGCACTTACCATCGTGGGAGTCGTCATTATCGTTGTCTACGTCGTTGGTCTGCGCCTCATCGCAAATCCAAAAGACTCGCCCAACGACAGCCACAGCCACTCTCGTTCAGGAAAACCTGGAAGTAGGAGCCGCCAACACCGGCCCTCAGCCTACGACCCAGCAGTTCCTCGACTCCTTCTCCTATCTCAGCCGCTATCCCTCCCCGCGGTTTCTATTAGGAATTCCGGAGCTGGCAGATACGCCGTCTGTCTATCTCCTCCGGCAGCACGCGTCCGCTGAAGGAGCCGACTCTAGCACGCCTCGTACCAACTCCAACCGATCTCATCATCTGGCCTGAGTCCCCCGCACCGTTCGAGGACCTCGACCCACAGTTCCGCGCCGCAATGTCGTCCCTCGCTAGCGAAACGAACACACCCATCATCGTCGGCAACACCGGCTTTGAGCCAAACCCCGCTGCCAAATCCGGCTACAACATTTACAATCGCGCCTCGTTCGTCACTGCGGACGGCACATTCGCCGGCCACTACGACAAGATGCATCTCGTCCCCTTCGGCGAATACGTGCCATACAAAGAGTTCTTCTTCTTTGCGAAGAGTCTGCTCAATGAGGTCGGTCTCTTCGAACCAGGCAAGCAGCGCACCGTCTTCACCACTGGCGGCCACACCTACGGTGTCTTCATCTGCTACGAGTCCATCTTCGGTGACGAGATACGCCACCTCACCCAGCAGGGGGCGGATGTTCTTATCAACATCTCCAACGACGGCTGGTACGGCAACACCAGCGCCGCATGGCAGCACCTCAACATGGTCCGTATGCGTGCCATCGAAAATCGTCGCTGGATTCTTCGTGCCACCAACACAGGTGTAACTGCAGCCATCAACCCCTACGGTCGAGTCACCGCCGCCGCACCGCGTCACCAGCGAACCAGCATCCGCGTGCACTTCGCCTACGAGCACGACCTGACCTTCTACGCCGCGCACGGCGATCTCTTCGCCTATACCTGCGCTTTTGTCACGGCACTTTGCTTCGCCTTCAGCTTCCAACGCAGAGTTGCCGTAAACTAAAGTTCATGATGCTTAGCGATCTCGAATACTCCTACTCCCCGGTCCGCGACAAAGTGCGCGATCTGCGGGAGTATCTTTGACTCGGCCCGACTCCGCCGTGAACTAGCCACAATTGAAGAAAAAATATCCGACCCCACCATCTGGGCCGACGCCTCGCGTTCGCAGCCGCTCATGCGCGAACGCAAGCGCCTCGAAACCCTCCTCGCCGACGACTCCGAACTGGCACGCCGCTCAGACGACATCGAAGCCTACTTCGAACTCGCCAAGGAAGGGGAAAACACCGAGCCCGACCTTGCCCGCGAGATCCCCGCTCTGGTCGACTTCGCCGACAAGCTCGAATCGAAGACCATGCTCTCCGAGGAGACCGACCCGCTCAACGCCATCGTCGTGGTTCACCCCGGCGCCGGCGGTACTGAATCTCAGGACTGGGCCGAAATGCTCATGCGCATGTACATGCGCTGGGGCGAGCGCCAGAACTTCAAAGTCGAAATCAACGAAATTCAGGACGGCGACGAGGCCGGTATCAAATCTGCCTACCTTCACCATCTCCGGTGACTTCGCCTTCGGTCTTCTCAGCGGAGAAACCGGCGTCCATCGCCTCGTCCGCATCTCGCCCTTCGACTCCGCCAAGCGTCGCCACACCAGCTTCGCCAGCGTCTTCGTCTCGCCCGAGATCGACGACACCATCGTCATCGACATCAAGCCCGACGACCTGCGCATCGACACCTACCGCTCCGGCGGCAAGGGCGGTCAACATGTCAACACCACCGACTCCGCGGTCCGCATCACGCACATCCCCACCGGCCTCGTCGCCGGCTCTCAGAGCGAACGCAGCCAGCACAAAAACAAGGACAAGGCGATGAAGCTCCTCCGTTCGCGCCTTTACGAGTACGAACTCGACAAGAAAAAAGCCATCAGCAAAAAGCTCGAAGACTCCAAGCTCGACATCAAGTTTGGCTCGCAGATTCGCAGCTACGTCCTGCAGCCTTACCGCATGGCTAAAGACCTCCGTACCCGCGTCGAAGTCGGCGATGTCGACAAGGTCCTCGACGGCGACCTCGAGCCGTTCATCCGCGGATACCTGCGCATGCGCCGCGAGGGCAACTTCCCCGCAGAGGTCGCAGACGACGACTTGACCTAAGGTGTACCGCCCCGCTCCAGCCGAAGAGCATCCCCAACCCGCCAACCCCATCCCTGCTATGAGTTTGCAGCGGTGCGCCTCGAACGCGCCGAAGCTAACAGAGATAACAAAAAAGACCCTCACCCGAACGGGGGATAGGTACTGAAAACTACCGATGTCATTCTGATCACGTGGCTTTCGATCTGTCGATGAAAGCCGCACTACGGTATGCGGAAGACCCCCTAGGGAAAGGCTCACTATGAATCACGGCGTCTTGTTTCTTTTTGCGATTCCCGCTCTATGCATCATAGTTATCGCGGTCGCTCAATTTAAGGATGAGGTGTTCAAGAAGAAGTTTATCCTCGAGCGCCGAAACCGGGCGTCCAACAGCCAGAATCCTGCTCACAATCGTCGCTACAGCGATCGCAGAGCGCCTGGCGCCGCTCAGCCGGAGACAAACTCTGAGCGTCCGGCTGCCACCACAGACAAGGATATGGAGACGTCTGGCGTTCGTCAGTTAAACGCTAATTGACTCATGGCGGTCGCCGGAACTTGCCGACTCTGAAGCCGTAAAAGCTTCGGCGACCGCGGGCTTACCCGTAGTTGGCGGATGACAATCGTCAGCCCCACCCACTGACAACCAACACTACCTTCCTGGCACACCATCTGAGATGTACCGATCTTGGCTACGGCATCGACGCCCGTGCCGGCATACGCGTCTCCACTTTCCGCCACTTACGGTCGTCATCGCCCGCAAGTCAATGTAACTCCGCGGCTCTCTCTGCATCCAACAGATGAGACCCGAGGAGGACGAGCCAGCGATGAGCGCAACCAAAGCAGCGGTCGAGAAGACGAAACACACCCAGGACGAACAAGCACCAATCCGCAAAGAATTAATCGCACTTCTCAACGGCGGACAGGCCCACGTCACCTTCGACGATGCCATCAAGGACTTCCCATCGGATCTTCGCGGCGCTGTGCCCCCCAAACTCCCCTACTCCGCCTGGCAGCTCCTTGAGCATCTCCGCATCGCCCAACGCGACATCCTCGACTTCTCCGCGCCTCCAACCGGCGGATACCACTCCATCCCATGGCCCGACGGCTACTGGCCAAAATCGCCCGAACCGCCGTCCGCCCACGCCTGGGATGCAACCATAGCAGCCATCCGCAAAGACCAAAAGCTCTTCGAAGACCTCATCAACAAACCCACCGCGGACCTCTACAAACCGTTCCGCTGGGGCGACGGCCAGAACCTTCTCCGCGAGGCGCTCCTCGTCGCCGACCACAACTCCCACCACCTCGGTGAACTCATCGTCCTGCGACGCCTGCTTGGCTGCTGGCATAAGTAAACTCGTCTCAGGACATCCCACACATGAACGAACCCGAACTCATTCGCAACATGCTCGGCGTCACCACGAAAGAGAACCCCCGCACCATCGCCGTCATCGGTCTCTCCGAAGTCCCATCCAAGCCCAGCCACTACGTCTCCGCGTACATGCAGCAGCACGGCTACAAGATCTACCCCGTCAACCCGTCCATTCCCGAGGTTCTCGGCGAAAAATCCTACGCGTCTCTCTCTGACCTTCCCATCAAGCCCGACATCGTCGACGTCTTCCGCCTCCCTAAATTCATCCCAGCCATCGTCGACGAGATGCTCAAGCTCGGCCTGCCTAACCTCTGGGTCCAGCAGGGAATCATCAACCTCGAAGCCGCCGCCCGTGCCGAAGCCGGTGGCATCCACGTCGTCATGGACCGCTGCATCATGGTCGAGCATCGCTACCTGACAACAAGCTGACAAATCCCGCATGCCAAAGCCCTACAATTGACTCTGATGAACATTCGCCGCCTTAGTACATCGCTGCTTCTCGCCTGCGCCTTCCTCTTCCAGCCTTCCGCGAAGGCGCAGCTTCAAGTCGTCGGCGACGGCGGCCCCGGCCCCGTCAAGGCCCAGCACCTCACTGCCGAACTCGTCTCGCTCGCACCGAGCATCGCCCCCGGCGGAACAGTGCAGGTGGGCCTCGTCCTCACTCTCGAAGAGCACTGGCACGTCTATTGGATCAACGCCGGCGACTCCGGCGAGCCACCGAAGATCACCTGGACTCTTCCCGATGGCGTCACCGCGGGACCCATGCAGTTCCCCATCCCCAGCCGTCTTCCCCTCGGACCGCTCATGGACTTCGGCTACGAAGACGAAGTCGCTTTCCCTGTCCAACTCACTGCCGCAAGCTCTCTCAAGCCCGGTCCCATCCACCTCGATGCCAAGGTTGACTGGCTCGTCTGCCGCGAGGTCTGTATCCCTGGCAAAGCCCACCTCGGCCTAGACCTCACCGTCTCCCCCGACGCCACCGCTCCCACCCAAACCGTCGGCGCACTTGGCGAAGCCCTCACCCTCATCCCCAAACCCTTGCCGGATGGAGCCAAGCTCACCGTCACCGGCGGCCAGACCGACTTCGTCCTCACCCTCACCACCGGCGAGCGTGAGACCAACGCCGAGTTCTATCCCTTCGATCAGGAGCAGATCGCCAACGCTGCCCCGCAACAAATCGAATCGCTCTCCAACGGCGTCCGTCTCCGCGTCCGCCGCTCCGAAGACCTCAAGACACTCCCCGCCACACTTCACGGCGTCTTCAAACTCTCCGACTCCGTCGCCTACGACGTCACCGCGCCAGTCGTTCCCGGCGAGGTCGCAGCCGGACCGTCCACCAGTACCCCGGTTGCAGCCTCCAGTAGCGTCACCACGTTCACCGCCATCGGTCTCGCCTTCCTCGGCGGCATCATCCTCAACCTGATGCCCTGTGTCTTCCCGGTCCTGTTCCTGAAAGGCCTCGCCCTCCTGCAGTCCTCCGGCCAGGAGCGCAAGCACCTCCGCAGCCACGGCCTCGTCTACACCCTCGGTATCCTGGTCTCCTTCTGGGCCATCGTCGGCGTTCTTCTCGCTCTCCGCGCCGGCGGCAGCCAGGCCGGATGGGGCTTCCAGCTTCAATCGCCGGTCTTCCTCACCCTCCTCGCCGCAGGCATCTTCTTCTTCGCCCTCTCGCTCGCCGGTCTCTTCGACATCGGCCTCTCCCTCACCAGCGTCGGCGGCGACCTCGCGCAAAAGCAGGGTTACACCGGCAGCTTCTTTACCGGAGTCCTCGCCACCGTCGTCGCCACCCCATGCACCGCGCCGCTCATGGGAGCAGCCATCGGCTTTGCCCTCGCACAACCCGCCCCTATCACCTTCGCAATCTTTACCGCGTTGGCTCTTGGACTCGCCGCGCCCTATCTCCTCCTCAGCTTTCAACCCGCGTGGACCCGCATCCTCCCTCGTCCCGGCGCATGGATGGAGATCTTCAAGCAGCTCACCGCCGTCATCTTCTTCGCGACGGTCATCTGGCTCGTCTATGTCTACGGCTCGCTCTTCTCCGGCGGCGGACAAGGCATCTACCGCGTCGCTCTCCTTCTGGGTTGCTTCCTCATGCTCGCCATCGCCGGCTGGGTCCTCGGCAAGTGGCCCGCGCGCTGGACCAGCACCATCGCAGCAATTCTCATCGCCGCACTCGGCCTCGCCATCCCGCTCTACCAGCCCAAGGACACCACGCTCGTCTGGACTCCTTACTCTCAACAAGCACTCAACCAGGCCCGCGCCGCCGGCCACCCCGTCTTCATCGACTTCACTGCCGCCTGGTGCCTCAGCTGCCAGGTCAACGAGCGCCTCGTCCTCAAGTCCTCCGACGTCCAACATCAATTCAGCAAAAACAACGTCACCCTCCTCCGCGCCGACTGGACCCAGTACGACCCAGCCATCACCCAGCAACTCGCCTCGGTCAATCGCAGCGGCGTCCCCACCTACGTCATCTACCCCGCAGCCGTAAACTCCGCCCCTGACGTCCTGCCCGAACTCCTCACCAAGGACATCGTCCTGACCGCCCTCGAAAAGGACACAAAAAAATGAGCCAGCCAACCGACGAACGAGACGCTCAGCAAATCCGTGTCCTCATCGACACCTGGTGCGAGGCCTCCGCGTCAGGCGATCTCACCGCGCAGCTCAACCTCCTCACCCCCGACGTCATCTTCCTCACCCCAGGCCGCGCTCCGATGCGTCGCGACGAGTTCGCAGCACAATTCCGCGCCGCCATCGAGGTCGTCTCGATCAAGTGCCGCTCCAACGTGCAGGAGATCACCATCAGCGGCGATCTCGCCATCTGCTGGAACCTCCTCGAAGTCTCGTTCACGCCCATCGAAGGCGGCGACACCCGCAAGCACGCCGGCAACGTCCTCACCGTATTCCGTCGCGGCAGCGACGGCCAGTGGCGCATCTGGCGCGACGCCAACATGCTCCTTCCCACCTGACCGCAACACAAATAGCGTCGTCCCTCACCGCCCCGCATGCTAAGTTCTCATCATGCCCCCGATGCGGAACTCGGCCCTGATGCTCGCCATCCTTGCGTCCCCACTCGCAGCGCAGCAAATGCCACCGCAAGCCGCCCAAACCTACACCACGCCACGTCAAGCAGAACTCACTCAGCAGTTCTCCGAATTCCTCTCCATCCCCAACGTCGCAGCCGACCCAGCTGGCCTGCGCAAAAACGCCGACTTCCTCGTAGCCCAACTCCAGCAGCGCGGAGCTGAAGCCAAACTCCTCACCGACCCCGCGCTTCCCGCCTCCATTCCGCCCGTCGTCTTCGGCGAGATCAAAACTCCCGGCGCCAAGCGCACCATCGTCTTCTACGCCCACTACGACGGCCAGCCCGTCACACCCTCCGAGTGGGACACCGGCCAGCCCTTCACTCCCGTCATCAAGCAGGTCGACGGCGAACCCCGTATCTACGCCCGCGGCGCCGGCGACGACAAGGCCGCCATCTTCGCCCAGCTCACCGCACTCAGCGCTCTCCAGTCCGCACACATCCCACTCAAAGCCAACATCCGCTTCGTCTGGGAGGGAGAAGAAGAAGCCGGCTCGGCGCACCTCGAGCAGATCCTCATGGCCAACCGCGACCTCATCCACGGCGACATCTGGCTCGTCTGCGATGGCCCCGTCGACCAGACTCGCAAGCAGACCCTCATCTTCGGCGCCCGCGGTGACGCCCACCTGCAAATCACCGTCTACGGCCCCAACCGCTCTCTGCACAGCGGCCACTACGGCAACTGGGCCCCGAACCCGGCCATGATGCTCGTCCAACTCCTCGCCGGCATGAAAGACGCCGACGGCCGCGTCCTTATCCCCCACTTCTACGACGGCATCGTCCCCCTTGGCCCCGTCGAAAAGCAAGCCCTGGCCGAAGCCCCCGTAAACGACGACCTCCTCCGCAACGAACTCGCCCTCGGCCACACCGACGGCGCCGGCAAGCATCTCCTCGACCTCCTCAACCAGCCCTCACTCAACATCAACGGCATCTCCTCCGGCCAGACAGGCGCCCACTCCACCAACTCCATCCCATCCACCGCCACTGCCAATCTCGACCTGCGTCTCGTCGTCGGCATCGATTGGAAGACGCAACAACAGCGCGTCATCGACTACGTGCGCGGGCAGGGATACTTCATCACCACCGCCCCGCCAACGCACCAGGAACTCCTAACCCATCCGAAAGTAGCCTTCATCCAGGCCGAAGCAGGCGAAAACGCCTCCCGCACCCCCATGGATCTCCCCATCGCCGCTGATGTCATCAAGGCGGTTGAAAGCGCCCGTGGCAAAGTCATTCTTCTGCCGACCTCCGGCGGAACCGTACCACTCGACGCCATGGAGCGTGCTGCCAACACCCGCACCATCAGCGTCCCCATCGCTAACCACGACGACAACCAGCACGCCGCCAACGAAAACCTCCGCCTGCAAAACCTCTGGGACGGCATCGAAACCATGGCCGCCCTCATCGCAATGCCCTGATGCCGTTTCAGCCGGCATTAACTGCCAAACCTCAGATACGTCATCTCGACCGGAGCGACGGACAGTCTCATCGTCCGTCGGCGCAGTGGAGAGACCCCGCATTTGCTTTCGCCGTTGCTGTCGTTTTTAGTTGTCATCCTTCGCCGCAGGCGGAGGACCTGCTTTTGTCTTTGTCGTTGCTTTTGCCGTTGCCGTTGCTGTTGTTCTTTAGTTGTCATCCTTCGCCGCAGGCGGAGGACCTGCTTTTGTCTTTGTCGTTGTTTTTGCCGTTGCCATTGCTGTTGTTTTTTAGCTGTCATCCTTCGCCGCAGGCGGAGGATCTGCTTTTGCCGTTGTCTGTTTTTACAGACAACGGCAACTTGCATCCCTCGCCGACTCGTCGCAAAATATCCCCAGAAAGCAGTTGTGGAGGTGTCCCATGAATCTGAAGCCCCACCGCAAACTTCTCTCATTAGCCTTAACCCTCGCCGCCATCCCCGCCCTTGCAGTAGCCCCCGGCACCACCGCCCCCGACTTCAAGGGCACCGACTCCAACGGTGTCCAGCACTCCCTCTCCGAGTACCGCGGCAAATACGTCGTCCTCGAATGGGCCAACAAAGGATGCCCCTACGACCAGAAGCACTACCTCAGCGGCAGCATGGAAAACCTCCAGAAAGAATGGACCGCCAAGGGAGTCATCTGGCTCTCCGTCATCTCCTCAGCCCCCGGCGAACAAGGCTACGTCACCCCCGCCGAAGAAAACGAGTACATCAAGAGCAAGCACGTAGCATCCACCGCCGTCCTCCTTGATCCCACCGGAGCCATCGGCCGCCTCTACGAAGCCAAAACCACCCCACACATGTTCGTCATCGACCCCACCGGCAAACTCATCTACGAGGGAGCCATCGACAACAAACCCACAACCGACCAGGCCGACCTGAAAGGCGCCGACAACTACCTCAACGACGCGCTCAACGCCTCCATGGCTGGCAAGCCAGTGGCCGTCGAGAGTACGCGCCCCTACGGCTGCTCCGTCAAGTACGCGCACTAGTCGGAATAGCGCGGCCTACATCTTGAACGAAGTCTTCGCCGCCTCTTCAATCTGATCTCTAGTCAGCGACTCCTTCTTCTGCGCCATCGACCACTTATGCCCGAATGGGTCTTTAAGCTGACCATACCGGTCACCCCAGAACTGATCCGCCAGCGGCATCGTCACTATCGCTCCAGCAGCAACCGCCTTCGCCCACGCCGCGTCAACATCCTCAACCTGAAGATGCAGCGTCACCGGCGAGCCGCCCAACGCCTCCGGAGTCGAAGACGTTCCCCCAAACTGCGCCGAAAAGTCGTCCGACAGCATGAACACACCGTCGTTGATGCTCAAGCAAGCATTCATGATCTTGGTCGTACCAGGAGCAAGATGCACCTCACGCTCCTCCGCGCCAAAGGCCTTCTTGTAAAACGCAATCGCAGCCGCTCCATCCGAGACGGTCAGGTAGGGAAGCATTGGTGGCAACACACTCATAACGACACCTCGCGAAGAATTTGAAATTTGCAGAGTTAAACTACCACGGCCTACTTGCGCTTGGCTGCCTTGATCCGTGAAATCTCTTCCATCCGCTGCGCCAGCAACTTCTCCCTGCCCTCATTCGTAGGCAAGTAGTACTTCCGCCCCACCAACGAAGACGGCAGACACTCCATATCCGCCACGCGCCCTTCGACATCATGCGCGTACTGATAATCCCTGCCGTAGTCCAACTCCTTCATCAGCTTCGTAGGAGCGTTCCTCAAATGCAGTGGCACCGGCTCCGCAGCTGCAGCCTCAATATCCGCCTGCACCGCACCATAAGCTGCATAAACCGCATTCGACTTCGGCGCCAGCGCCAGATAAACCACAGCCTGAGCCAGCGCCAACTCTCCCTCCGGATGCCCCAGAAAATGCATCGCATCCTTCGCACTCAAACAAAGATTCAACGCCTCCGGAGCCGCCAGCCCAATATCCTCCACCGCCATCCGCACGATCCGCCGCGCAACATACATCGGATCCTCACCAGCCTCCAGCATCCTCCCCAGCCAGTACAACGAAGCATCCGGATCAGAGTTCCTCACGCTCTTATGCAGCGCCGAAATAATGTCGTAGTGCTGCTCACCCTTCTTGTCATACAACAACACCCGCCGCTGCAACGCCTCCGCAGCGATTGCCTTCGTAATCAGCTTCTCCCCACGCCCCTCCGCCAACTTCGCCGCTACATCAAGAGCATTCAGCGCATTCCGAGCATCCCCGCTCGAATAAGAAGCAATCGTCGCCAGCGCCTCATCCTCCGCCGCAACTCCACTCGCCCCCAGCCCGCGCTCCGAATCTGCAAGCGCCCGTCGCAGCAGCGAAACAATCTGCTCCTCAGTCAGCGCCACAAGCGTATAAACCCTGCACCGAGACAACAGCGCCGCATTAATCTCAAACGAAGGATTCTCCGTCGTCGCGCCGATCAGCCGAATCGTCCCCCGCTCCACGTAAGGCAGAAACGCATCCTGCTGCGCCTTGTTGAACCGGTGAATCTCATCCACAAACAGGATCGTCCGCGACCCAAAGCTCGCCGCCTTCTCCGCCTCTACCATTACATTCTTGATCTCTTTGATCCCGCTCATCACCGCAGAGAACTCAATAAAACTAGCCTGCGTCATCTGCGCAATAATCTTTGCCAGCGTCGTCTTCCCCGTTCCCGGAGGCCCCCAGAAGATCATCGACGTCGGATCATCCTTCTCGATCGCCAGACGCAGCGGCTTGCCCGGCCCAAGCAGATGCTCCTGCCCCACAAACTCATCGAGCGTCCGCGGCCGCATCCTCTCCGCCAACGGCGGCCGCCGCCCGCCGCGCTCCGCAGCCACCCGCACCGGCGATGCATCAAACAAACTCATAGCGCTCCCGATCCGTTTCTGCTGCCGTAGTTGCTGTTGCAGTTGCCTTTCTGGTTGTCATCCCCGAAGGGGATCTGCTGTTGTAGTTGCTGTTGTTCGTTTTACGCTGTCATCCTGAGCGGAGCGAAGGACCCCTGTATTTCGCTTCTGCCTCTGTTCCGCCGGCTTAGTACCACGCTGCCGGCTCGCCTCATACAACAACAAACTCCCCGCCACCGCAGCATTCAAACTCTCCACAGCACCGGGGCAGGGAATCGTCACCTGCGCATCGCACATCTCCAGCCACTCCGCCCCCAGCCCAGCCCCTTCATTACCAATCATCACCGCACAGCCCGTCGTAAAGTCCATCTCCTGTGCCGCAACCACGCCGGCATCATCCGTCCCCACCGCCGCAATCAACCTGACTCCTCGCTTCTTCAATCCTTCCACTTCAGATGCCGTCACCCCCACCACCGGCACACGAAACACACTCCCCACACTAGCCCGCAGAGCCTTCTGGTTCCACGCGCTCACCGTCCCCGGCGTCGTCACCACGCCCGTCGCCCCAAACGCCTCCGCCGAACGCACCAGCGTCCCCAGATTTCCCGGGTCCTGCAACCCAGCCGCAATCAGAATCAACGGAGCGGTCTCCCCACTCCCCATCGCATCCTCAAGCACAGACACAGGAGGCACCATCAACGCAGCAACTCCCTGCGGCGACTGCGTCTCCACCACACTCCCAAACAACTCCTCGGTCAGCCGAAGCACCTCCACCCCACGCGGCACAATCTTAGGCACCTCGCGCCGCTCACTCACAAACACGGTCTTCAACACCATCCCACTGCGCAGCGCCTCTTCCAGCAGATGGTCGCCCTCAATCGCAACCATCCCTCCACTCAGTCGCGCATGGCCCTGAAACGCCGCCCGCAGCTGCTTCACCCGCGCGTTCGTTCTGCTCGAAATCACGTCCGGACCCATCAGAGAATCTTACCCTTATCTTCCATTGCCTTACGTTTTACTCTCCCCCCGTCTTATCCACTAGAATGAAAGCCGCATCAAAAAAAGTCCCATCCCCAGGCGCAGTCAACCTCTTTATCCGGAAGACTTTGCACGAAACTGTCACGCCTCGGGCTGCGAAGTCCGAAACTAAGTCTCACGGATGGAAGACTTTGCGCAATAAACTAGGGGGTGGCGCCCCAACCAACAGGAGTCCGCATTGACGGCCGAAACCCTCCGTATCCATCCCGACGAGCCCGAGCCCGCGCTCATCAACTACGTCGTCGCCAGCCTCAACAGCGGCAACGTCGTCGCGCTCCCCACCGACACCTTCTACGGCCTCGCCGTCGACCCCGTCAATCTCCGCGCCGTCGAGCGCATCTACGAGCTCAAAACCCGCGCCCGCCACAAGCCCCTCTCGCTCCTCATCGCCGAGGTCGCCCAGGCTTACGAACTCGCCCGCCAGATCGACTCCGCCTTCGACCGCCTCGCCGAAAAGTTCTGGCCCGGCCCCCTCACCATCGTCGTCAAAGCCGGAAGCAAGCTCCCCCTGCGCGTCACCGCCAACACCGGCAATCTCGCCCTCCGCGTGCCCGAAGCCGCTATCCCCCGCGCCGTCGTCAGCCGCCTCGGCCTGCCCATCACTGCAACATCGGCCAATCTCTTCGGTCTGCCCGAGTGCACCTCGGCCACCGGCGTCCGCGAGCAGCTCGGCGACAAACTCCCCCTCATCGTCGACGGCGGCCCCACCGCCCGCACCACCCCCACCACCATCGTCGATCTCTCCGGCGGCGGCAACTCCTGGATGATCCTCCGCGAAGGCGCAATCCCAACCCACGAGATCGCCCTCACGCTCCAGCACTAGACGATTGACCCGATCCGGCAAGCTTGCAAATTTTCCCTCGACGGTCTGCGGCTGCCCTGTAAACTAGCTCGACGCACAATTGAACCTGTGGCAACCTTTCCCCGGATATAGGCCGGCATTCGTTCTCCGTAGAGATTGGTTCTTTCAACCGCGATGATCGCCCCTCCCTCAAATCTGCGACGCCAAGGCCCCACCAACCGCGGTCTCTTCCTCCGTCGGCTCTTCGCTGTGGTCCTTCTGGTCGCCACAGTATGGTGCGTCTGGGTCTATCAGCAGATCGCCGCCGTCGCCAGTGAAGATAACGCCCAACCCGCAGACGCAATTGCCGTCTTCGGCGCAGCCGAGTACTCCGGCCACCCCTCACCCGTCCTTCACGCCCGCCTCGATCATGTCGTCGAACTCTACCGCAAGCAGATTGCCCCTTTAGTCATCACCCTCGGAGGCGGCAGCGACAAGGACTCCGGCAACACCGAAGGTGGCGTCGGCCGCGACTACCTCCTCGCAAACGGAATTCCCTTTGACAGCATCATCGCCGAGACCCGCTCCGTCGACACCGAACAGCAGGTCCACCGTCTCGCCGCCATCGCGCACGAAAACAATCTCCACCACATCGTCGTCGTCTCCGACGCGACCCACCTCTTCCGCATCCGCGAACTCTGCAAAGATGCCGGCCTCGACGTCTATACCTCGCCGCGCCCTGCCATGGGCCACATCAGCAACTACGACCTCGCGATGCGCTACTTCCACGAGATCGTCAGCTACACCGCCCTGCGACTCGGCCTCAACATCGACTGGTTACACAGTTAGCTTTGAGAGCAAGCGAGATCCTAGAGGACAAAAAATCGATACACCACCGCTGCTAATATCGCCGCAAACAGGGTAGAGGCAAAGTTCACCAGATCATTTCCGATCCAGCCTCGCCGTTCTATAGTCGCTCCCAACAAGCTGTCGAAGAATAATCCGCAAATCCCCGCAAACCACGCTACCGCCGCTTGAGAAACACTAAGCCTGAGCGCCCACATTCCCACCGCTGCAACGAAAGCTCCGCCCGTAATTCCCGCAATTGAACCAAGCAGTGACACCGCTCCATCCGTGCCTGGGTCCACGCGCTGCAGCGTCCGCAGCATTACTGGGCGCCCGCCAAACGCCTGGCCAATCTCCGACGAGACCGTGTCTGCTGTAGCCTCGACCATCGCCGCAAGACACATCATCGTTATTGCGGGCCAAACCCAAACCTTGTAATACCAGTTTCCGGTGAAAGCCTGGCCTCGCGTTACTAGAACCAAGCCAAATGAAGACACACTCAAAGCGGACACTGACAGATTCGCGACTACTTGCGCTGCGCTCCGTCCATGGCGTTTCTCTGCCAGTCCGGCCCGTGTCTTCACCGCCCGACCTGCTCTCGTCGCGAGAAACGTTAGCGCAAAGAGCAACGTCAGCGGGGCCAGGCCAGACTGAACAATCATGTATCGAGAAGAAGTGGTCCCAGAAACGAGAAGGAAGCTGATCATTCCTCCCACTAAGGCTCCTCCCACCGTCGCAGCCCGCAAATACAGTACAAGACTCGCGAAAGCCACGCTTATCCCAACAATCTCTGCCAGTAGGACGTGTTCATCAACATTCTGCCCACCCCATATGGAGTAAACCTGCCGCAGAACGGCAACGGTTTCCAGAGCCAGCAGAGCCCCCACCACGCTTAACAGCACCCGCGACTGCAGCCGGTCCCGCGCCCCTGGAATCGCCTTCCTCCACCCTGTATCTCCCTCGACCCCTTGCATTTCCTCACCCATCGCCCACCGCATCCCGCCTATTGAATTACAATCAACCTTGAGCATAGCCAACACCAGCACCATCGTGGGAGCAGTTTTGCACTTAGCAAGAATCGAAGCAGAAGGAAACACCCAGTCGCGGCCACGCCGGAGCCCCGTTCGGTCCATAGCGCAGGCTGTCAGGTCCGCATCCAAGTTTGCTTTAGCCGTCGTCCTCGTATCGGTCACCGGCTGCGGCAACACCTACCGCCCGGTCGTCAGCGCCATCAACCCGGTCGGCCCCGCAGCGCAGCCGCAAAAGTTCGCCGTTGCGATCTCCACCACAGGCACCGCTGCCAATCCCACTCCCGGCCTCGTCACCTTCGTCGACTTCTCCGGAGATACTGTTCTCATCACGGCCCAAATCGGCGTAGACCCCTACTATCTCATCCTGAACAGCGGCGGCAACACCGGCTATACGCTCAATAGCGACCATACCCTCACCAGCTTCGACGTCGACACCGCGCTGCTGCAAAGCAACATCCTCCAGACCACACTGCTCCCCGGCGCCAACCCTGTGAGCATCTTTCCCGAGGGCGCCAACACCTACGTCTCTGACCCCGGTTTGAATGTCGTCTCCCAGTTCACAGGTCAACCCCTCAATCTGCAGCAGCAGCTCTCCATTAACTCGGCCTTCACTCCAATTTATGTGACTGGTGTTGCGAGCGCTCCTCGCGCCTTTGTCATCAGCCCGCGCGTCGGCGGCGGCCCCGGTCAGGTCTCGACCATCGAGACCTCGAGCAACACCATTGATCCGACTCCAATTCCCGTAGGCCAGGGACCCGTCTACGGCGTCATGACCTCAGACGCCAAGCGCGCCTTCATCATGAACCAGACTGACGGCACCGTAAGCGTCATCAACGCTCAAACCAACCAACTGGACATCGTTCCCATAGGAGCCACCAACCCAATCACCGTTGGTCCGTCGCCGCTCTGGGCAGACTTTGCGCCGGCTCGCAACGAGATGATCGTCGCCAATGCTGGCGACGGCGTCAACCCGGGCTCCGTCAGCATCATCAGCATTCCGCTCTGCACTGCCACCGCTCTCCCAAGCAATCCAAATTGCGATCCCAATAATCCAGTCGACTCGATTGGCTTTGGTACTGTTCTCGCAACCGTTCCAGTCGGCATCAATCCCCGCATGGTTGGCGTCTTGCAGGACGTTACCAACAGCCGCGCCTACGTCGTCAACGGCGGCAACCCCAACCTGCCTTGCGCTGCTCCCACAACGGCTCTTCCGCTCGGCAACTGCACCGTCTCCGTAATCAACCTCGCAACCAACACCGTCACAGCGACCATTCCGATTCCAACCCAACCGGGAGATGCCCCAACCGTAGTCACAAACGGCCACCCCGACTATATCGCTGTCACCTCCGGTACTCCCACCGGCAAGGTCTACGTCACCTCTCCGGAATCCAATTTCATGACCGTCATCCGCACCGACATCGACACTGTCGACACCACCATTCCACTTCAAGGCAAAGGCGTCTCGGTTCGCGTAACCCAACCCTAAGCGTTTCGCCGTCCAGCACAGCGAGACAGCAGCAAAGCAAAAGAGCCATGCGGACAGGACGGCTCTTTACTTTTGCTCCACGACGCTCTTGGCTATTCTCCAACCAGAATAATCGGCAGAGTCGGCGTCGTCGATCCGCCTTCGTTCTCCATCGTTACACCGAAGCCCTTTGCTTCAACTCCCGCGGGTAGCGAAGGCATGATCACACTCGCATTGCCATGCGCATCAGGCAGGAAAGTCCCCGCAGGAATCGGATTCTGGCCCTCCGCTGCTGGAAGCAGCCAAAGCTCATACGTCTTCGCGGGCTGGAGGGGGCCCAGGTTGCTCACCGTAAATATCAACGCGCCTTTGCTTGCGACGTAGGTTACGCGGCCTATCGGGCGACCGGTTGCCGCCTTGTACGTGGTCAGCATAACCTGTTTTGCGGAGCTGTCCGTCATTGTATCCAGCACCTTGCGCGCAGCCTTCGCATCGGCCTCTGCCGATGCCACCTGCGCTGCCGCATCCGTCTTCACATGGTCAATCTGGCTCGCCTGAGTCGCCAGTTCACCGCGGAGGCTATCGCGCTCGTGATACAAATCTCCCGCCGCCACTGCCAGTCCCGCCGCCACCGCCCAGCCGATCCACGGCAACACCTTGCCCGCAACGCCGCGCTTCGGCTGCTCGTCCTCAGTCAGATAGTCGACGCTATCCACGGGAACGCTCCGCTGGCTCTCGCTCGCATCTCGACCGGCGCGCTCTGCTGCGTCGGCAAAGATCGAACCACTCCGGCCCGTAGCCTCTGGTGCACGTGTCTCCACCGTAGCTGGACGGTCGATCGGAATAGCCTTCTTCTCCCGGCTCAACTGCTTCATCAGCCGTTCGCGCGCCTGTGCCGGGGGCGAGTGCAGATCAACCGTATGGGCATAGATCGCCAGGTCGCCCTGTATCTCGGCCAACTCCCGCCGCGCCTCCTCCGACCCCTTCACATAGGCCGCCACCTCCGCAGCCTCTTCTTTGGAGAGCAGCTGCATGGCATACAACGCCAGATCTTCCGAAGTAATACGCCGCTCTTCGCTCATGTCGTAAACGCCTTTCTCAGCGAGGTGAGCGCGCTGCGTATTCTCGTCTTCACCGTGCCCAGCGGGTCGCCCGTCATCTCCGCAATCTCCGAATGGGTCAGACCGTCAAAAAAAGCCATCTCCAGCGTCTTGCGTTGCTCGATCGGAAGCAAGCGGATAACCGACCGCGCCTTCACCATCAAACTGTTCCGCTCTGCCTCATCGGCCAGGTTGCAGTTCGAAGCCAGCGCCATATCGTCGACCTGCTCCGTCGGACGCTTCCTCCGCAACGCATCGATCGACCGGTTTCTTGCAACCACCGCCAGCCAGCCGCCCAGGCTGCCTCGCGTTGCAACGAAACCATCGGGATTGCGCCAGATCTGCATAAAGACTTCCTGTAAGACATCCTCCGCAGAGGCCGGGTCCCGCAGCACGCGTAACGCAACCGAGTAAACAACCCTCGAGTAGCGGTCGAACAGCGACGCCATAGCTTGCTCGTCGCCTCTCTGCACCAATACCAGCAAGGCAGCGTCTTCCTGTCCCGATGGTGGAGGAGAGTTCACGAGTCCCGTTTCTCTATACATAAAACGCACCTGAGCCTGAAGCAGATTGCACAAACTTCAACTATTTGCAGCCGATCACGTTACTCGTCGTCTAAAGCGATACCAGTGTAACTTTACTCGAAAAGTGGATGTTCCTACCCGCCATTCTTTGTTCAGCCGGCAGAAAACACCTCGTTCGTAACCATGAAAAGATAGAGGAAGCCCTCCATTCAGCAGGGCTCCAATCGGAGAGAATGACCAATCCCCCAAAAGACCGCACCGAAAAGATCCGCCCTGAAAAAGTCCGGTTAGACAAACTCCTCGTCGACCAGGGCCACGCCGCCTCTCGCGAGCGCGCGCAAGCCCTCATCCTCGCCGGCCGCGTCCTCGTCGACGAGCAGCGCATCGACAAGCCCGGCACCTCCATCTTCGCCAACGCTGCCATCCGCCTCCTCGGCTCCGATCTCAGGTACGTCAGCCGCGGCGGCCTAAAACTCGAACACGCCCTCACCCACTGGTCCATCGACCTCACCGGCCTTCCCTGTGTCGACATTGGAGCCTCCACCGGAGGCTTCACCGACTGCATGCTGCAAAACGGCGCACGATCTGTCCTGGCTGTCGACACCGGCTACGGTCAGATCGCCCAGAAGCTCCGCGACGATCCTCGCGTAACCTTGCGCGAGCGAACCAACGCCCGCCTCCTCACCCCTGGCGAACTCCTCACCCCATCACAACCGCCACTCACCTTTCTCGCAATGGACGTCTCCTTTATCTCCGCCACCCTCGTCCTGCCGGCGGTTCTCTCGGCTCTAAGAACCCCCGACAGACTCTGGCACGGCTCCGCCGTGATCCTCATCAAACCGCAGTTCGAGGCCGGCCGCGACAACATCGGCAAGGGAGGCATCGTCCGCGATCCCGAAGCCCGCAAGTATGCCATCGAGCGTGTACGCGATTGTGTCCTCGAGCAACACGGTACCTCCATCGAAGTCATCGACTCACCCATCCAGGGCATGGAGGGCAACCACGAATATCTCCTCCACGCCCACTTCTCCTGACCCTCTGCGTCGCCGACGACACGGGAGTCTCCGCATCATTGCCGGTTTGAGATGCCGTCTGCTGTCGATCGTGCGACCTTGAAAGCTGCCAAGACGGGATTTCATTGCATTTTCGTGAGGTCAAAACTAGCACTTCTGGGAGTTCCCCCTGTCCAGCCTGGGATCGGACAATGCTTCACACGGCATTGTCAGGGTGCAGACCATCGCCCAATTACGAATGCTATGTTGTGCATTTGCAATCGGCACTCCCAATCTCCGAAATGAAGGGCGACAAAAATGCTCCCTAATAAAAACTCAGTCGAGACCGCTAAGGTCAGGCGACGATCTACTTTGGTCCAAAGAAACCAGCCAACGCAAAAGAAGGTAGCTGGATCCACACCATGCCGGGCATGGGATTGTTCTATGCAGAATATTCGACAAGTCATGCCTTCACTCGGCTGCCTCATGGCCTTGGCCCTCATAACGACCACCGGCTGCAACAACAAATCCGAGCCTTCAGCTGCCCCCGCTACTCAGGCACAAGCCCCGCCGAAGATGAAGATGACAACGGACATTCCGCCGGAAATCACTACGCCGGATTCGGTCGAGACACCTATCGGAACGCTCAAGTTTTCCGATGGCTTCCCAGATGACAAGACCACACAGTTGGTTTACGACAACCTCGATTTGACCCACGGTGAGCAGGCTTACTTGAGTGGTATACCGGGCACCTCAATTCAAGCTTTCCTTCCTGCGGCCAAGAAATTCGGCGGCGTCGATGGCAACGTGATGATCTTCGAAGACCTGATGGACTCGAAGGCACTCTGGCTAACGCCGAACAATTCGAGTGTCTACTTCTTTACCTGGCTTGACACATCCAAAGGGCCAATCGTGATGGAGACTCCGCCCAACGTACTGGGCGTGATCGACGATCACTGGTTCCGCTGGGTCGGAGATTACGGCAATGCCGGTCCGGACAAAGGTCAGGGAGGCAAGTTCTTGTTCCTTCCTCCCGGCTACAAAGGTGAAGTGCCAAAAGGTTACTTCGTCATGCGTCCGGCAACCTACGGCATCTGGGCGCCGGGGCGTGGGATGTTGGTGAATGGCGACCCCAAGCCAGCCGTGGAGAGCATCAAAAGGCTTTTGAAAATCTACCCGTTGGCGCAGGCCGCTCATCCACCGGTCACGAAGTTCACCAACATGAGTGGCATTCCCCACAACACGATTCACGCAAACGATTACCACTTCTACGAGGAACTTCACGAAGTTCTGGAGATGGAACCGAACGAAGCACTGGACCCAGAGACGCTGGGCTTGTTCGCCTCCATCGGCCTCGAGAAGGGCAAACCCTTCGCACCGGACGAGCGCATGAAGAAGATCCTCACGGAAGCCGTTGCGATCGGGAATGCGACGGCGCGCACCCTTGCGTTCCGGAGTCGTAACCAAGCAAGCTACGTCTACCCCGGCAGCTCCTGGTGGATACCGTCGAACTCCGGCTTTGAGTTTATGCTCGCCCCCGGCGTGTTTGATTTGGACACCCGCACCGCCTTTTACTACTGGGCCACTGGCGTTACGCCCGCGATGTTCGCCAAGATGATCGGCCGAGGCTCGCAATATGCGGCCGCGTTTACGGATAGTTCACACCGCGCGCTCGACGGCAGCAAGACGTACAAGGTGCATCTGCCGCCAAACGTTCCGGCGAAGGACAACTGGTCCTTCACCCTTTACGACAACCAGACTCGTTCGTGTCTGCAGACCGACCAGCGCTTCCCGAGCGTCAACAGCTTCGACAAGGGTCTAGTGACTAATCCGGACGGTTCGACCGATGTCTGGTTCGGCCCGAAGCTGCCACAGGGAGCTCCGGAGGCGAACTGGGCGCAGACCATCCCCGGCAAGGGCTGGAACATGCTCTTCCGCCTCTACGGCCCGCTCCAACCCTGGTTCGACAAAACATGGCGTGTCGGTGAGGTCGAGTTGGTCCAGTGACCAGCTCGGCCCCACTACATTTTCTTCATCCACACTGCCACTTGTACTAGTGGTCGAACTCCGCCTAACTGGGTAGGGTCAAGGTTAAGGGGTCATCTCATGACGAAACTATGCCGCCGTTTGCTCCTGGGTGCAGGGCTGTTCCTCTGTGCTGCCGCATTATCCGCGCAGGACACTCCCGTGAGCTCCGCCCCGAAGGCTCAGGCGGCCCCAGCGCCAGCCGCTGCAGACGATACCAATGCCTTGGCCAAGGCCACGCAGAACCCCGTTGCCAGCCTGATCAGCGTCCCCTTTCAGAACAATACGAACTTTGGCGTCGGGCCTTACAACCGCACCCAGGACGTGCTCAACATTCAACCTGTGATTCCGGCCCACATCAGCGAACACTGGATGCTGATCTCGCGAATCATTCAGCCGATTGTGTGGCAACCGATTCCATCCGCCAATGCCGGTGGACAGTACGGGATTGGGGACATGAACCCGACCTTCTTTCTCTCGCCTGCAAAACCCGGCAAGTTGATCTGGGGCGTGGGGCCCGCAATGGTATTTCCGACGGCAACCAGCACGGCCCTCGGTCAGGGCAAATTGAGCTTTGGTCCCTCGGTCGTCGCGCTGGCTCAACCCGGACCTTGGACCATCGGGGCACTGGTTAACAACGTCTGGTCCGTCGCCGGCTCCGACCACCGTCCGTCGGTAAACCAGATGCTGCTGCAATACTTCATCAACTACAACATGAAAAAGGGTTGGTATCTCACCTCCGCGCCGATCCTCACCGCGAACTGGAACAGCAAGGGCACCGGGGAAGCGGCCGACGGCAACGACACCACCGGCGGAAGCGTGTGGACGGTTCCCTTCGGCGGTGGCGCGGGAAGAATCATGAAGCTCGGGTTTCAGCCAGTCAACATCTCAGCGAGCTTCTACGGCAATGCCGTGCATCCTCCCGGCGCATCGTCCTGGGGCATGCGGCTTCAGATCGCGCTCCTCTATCCCAAGTTCACCAAGGAACAGGAGATCAAGATGATGGAGAATAAGCTGAAGCAAATGCAACAACCACAACCACCGAAAAGTGAATAGGGGAGAGGTGGGCTCTGATTTTCAGGCGTGGAGGGAAAACCCATCAGACCGCAACACTAAGCGCGGCACCCATGCATTTACACTAGACAGCAATGCTCCAGGCCGCCATCATCTCCAAGCCCCAGAAGCCGGAGGTCGTCGCCATCCTGCGCGATCTCATCGCGTGGCTCGAAGCACGTAACTACCACTACCTCCTCGACCCTGACAGCGCAGCCTATATCGACGCGCCAAACCCCATCGAACGCGTCGACCTGCCCAGCCACAAACCAAACCTCGTCATCGTCCTCGGTGGCGACGGCACTCTCCTCGCCGCAGCCCGCGCCTTCGCCCGCACCACCACCCCAATCCTCAGCGTGAACCTCGGCGCCCTCGGCTTTCTCACAGAGATCCCTCTCTCCGACCTCTATGTCACCCTGGAGGACTGGTGCAACAACTGCGCCGAGATCGAGCTCCGCAGCATGATGCACGCCGAGCACATCCGTGACGGGAAAATTCTCCGGCAGTGGGACGCCCTCAACGACGTTGTTCTCGCCAAGGGCACCATCGCCCGCATGGGCGACTACTCCGTCGAGATCGATAATCAGGCAGTTGCCACCTTCCGTGCCGACGGCGTCATCGTCTCCACCCCCACCGGCTCAACCGCTTACAACCTCGCCGCCAATGGCCCCATCGTGATGCCTAGCGTCAACGCCATGCTGGTCACCCCCATCTGTCCCCATCTGCTAACCATCCGCCCCATCGTCACCCCCGGAGAATCTACCGTGAGCATCCGCGTCGTCGGCGTCCCCAACGAGATCTATCTCACGGTCGACGGCCAGGAAGCCGTCGAACTACAACTCGGCGACTACGTCCACTGCTGCCGCTCCGAGTTCTGCGTTCGCCTCCTCCGCCACCGCCCCAACGGCCTCTTCAGCGTCCTCCGCTCCAAGCTGAAATGGGGCGAACGGTAATCGCGCGAACCAACCCCCAGAAAATAAAGTTGGAAAAGAGTGGAAATTTTTAGCGTCTGAATTAGTGTCCTCAGCCAACCACGTTTCCACCAGCGAACGACCACAAATTCACCACAAATAACCATCCAAAAACGCTGTGGAAAACGCAAATTCCCCTGCAAAAACGCCACTCCCACCACCCAGAAAAAATTATCGCCGTAAAGTGACGATCGGCCCGCCGACCGGATGGCAAAAAACCTTCCCATGACTAAGCGCGATCTTGCGCTGGGCGAGGCCGGCCATCTCCGGGTCATGGGTGACCATGACGATCGTGTGGCCGTTCTTGTGCAGATCCTGCAGGAGTTCGGCGACGATGGCCTGGTTGGCAGCGTCCAGATTGCCGGTAGGTTCGTCAGCGAGCAGGATTGGAGGGTTGTTAATCAGTGCTCTTGCGATACACACTCGCTGCTGTTCGCCGCCGGATAGCTCACTTGGCAGATGCGAGATTCTGTCGCCCAACCCAACCTTTTCGAGCGCCGCACGCGCCTCCGCTTCGTCCGTCATCGAGTGAAAATACTGTGCCAGCATAACGTTTTCAACCGCCGACAGATAGGGAATCAGATGAAACTGCTGAAAGATGAAACCAATCTTGTCTGCACGAAAACGATCCAGTTCGGTCGCACTCATTGAAGTCACATTGACGTTGTCGATCTTCAACTCTCCAGCCGTAGGCCGATCAAGACAGCCGATCAAATTGACAAGCGTGCTCTTTCCCGAGCCCGAAGGTCCAGTAATCGCGACCCACTCGCCGGCGACGATGGAGAAGCTGGCGTCGGACAGAGCGCGCACTACGCCCCCATGTCCGGCATACTCGCGGGTTACGTGATGCAGCGCAATCACGGCACAATCGTCCCGCGTGTTCTCGGCAAGATCGATCAGCGGGCCGGTCTGTATCTTGGATTCGTTCCTGGATTCGTTCCTGGGTTCGTTCACACTCACTATCTTCTCATTCCCCTTTCAGCAGTGCGGCCGGCTGCAACCCTCGCAGCACACGCACGGGAAGAAACGCCGCCAGTGCCGCAACCGCGAGATTCAACAGCAGCACCATGGGCAACACCGACAGATGCGGCAGCGTCGCACGTATGAAAGTTCCCCTCACTGATTGCCCATGCGGCCGCCGAGCCAACAACGAATCCCGCAGCCACGCCGGAGAGCGCAAGCACCAGGGCTTCCAGCAAAAACATCCCCATCAACTGCCTCTGCGATCCACCCAGCGCCTTCATCAGCGCGAAATCGCGCCGCCGCTCCAACACGCTGGCCGATAGTGTTGCCAGCACACTCGCCGCTACGGTAAGCGCGATCAGCAGCACCGCTCCATACATCAGCGCATGCGTGCGATCGACGATCTTCGACTCGCCTTCCACAAGTTGCCGCACTGGCTGCACCTGCACATCGGGTAGCTCGTTTTGCAGCTTTTCCATTGTGGCCTCGATGCGCTTCGCTCCGCCCGGCACCTGCAGCTCAATCACATTGGGTCGGACATCTGTCCAGTCAGTAAATGCAGCTAGCGGCATATAGATGCGGCTGTCTTCATCGCCGCCGGTCTTGATGCGCCCCACGCCATCCAACGTAGCGGGTCGACCAGCATACGTAAGCGCAACGGCATGCTCATTTCCTACAAATTGCGCCGCGCGCTGGCCCAAGAGCGCAGCATTCGCGATGGCGGGATCAGGCCAAGCATCCACCTGCCACCACGAATCCAGACGCCTCACCGCGGCAAAATCCGTGCCAGCTACGACCACAGGAGTTCCTGTATCTGTCGTTGCCACAGCGTAAGCAAACTCTGCTGCCAGCGCATCCGCGCCAGCTGCCTGCTGCACACGAGCAAGAGCATCAGGCGGCAGCGGAGCATTCGCAGGTGATGTAATCACGATATTCGCGCCGAAACCGCGGAACTCTTTGTGCAGTTTTGCGTCGAGGTCGGCATAGAGCGTCAACAAAGCCGTCGCCACACCTGCCGAGACGGTCATCGCAATCAAAGCGGAGAGACTTCGCGCTCTGCGATGCACCAGCGACCGCCGCAACATGCCGATAAGGCTCAGCGTGGCCATCAGGCATCCTCGCGCAGAATGGCCGAAGGCTCCATGCGAAGGGCAGCAAGTATCGAAGGCGTACTTCCCGCGAGCGCTACCACTAATGCCAGCGCAACCACTACCGGCAGTAGGACGGGAATCAACACAGATCCGGCGACCCCACCATCGCCTGCAAAGATCCGCGCCCCTAGCCACGCGGCAAGCACTGACCCGGCGAGATAACCGAGAGTCCCGCCCAAGACGGCAAGCACTCCAGTCTCCGTGTAGAAGAGAAACGCAATTGCGCCCTTGCTTGCCCCCAGCGAGCGCATCAACCCGATCTCACCGCGCCGCTCCAGAATCGCAGTGGCCATCGCCGCGCTCACCGCGAATCCAGCAGCAAGTAGAGCAGCCGCACTGATCAGCCACATCAGCCCACTGATGCGTTTCAACACATTGCCTTCGTTCTGCTCGACGCGTCGCACCTGTTCAGCCTGCGCACCAGGAATCGCCTCGCGGATTTGATACGCGATGGAGTTCGCATACGGACGGCAGTACCAGATCTCGTGGTCCTGGGGAGAGAGTGTCTCAGGGTCTTTGCGGGCGAAGGCATCTTCCGGTTTGGTGCGGGCGTAGACTTCTACGCGGGAGATTGCGTCGGGCAATCCTAAAAAGTCTTGTACATCCCCCAAATCCATCAGGGCGAGACTGTCCGTTTGATCACCCGTATTCACGATTCCAACGACGATCAAAGTACGCGGCCTGGTGTCATGATCCAGCACGAATGACGCATAGTTGCCGTCGTCCTTCTTGAGATAAACAACGGTTCCAATGGAGGCTCCAAGTGATGCTGCGAGCTTTGATCCGAGGACGACTTCACTTGCATCCGCTGTTCCACCTTGGGGCCACTTGCCATTCAGTCTCCACCACGGGTGCAAAGATAAGGTCTCCTGCCGGGTCGAAAAGTTGGCAAAAAAACGATATCCGACAATTTGCGCTGGTAGAAAGCTTCGATCCACCGAGCCTTCTAACTTCCCTTTGAACGAGAGCTCCGGACTAACCCCCGTGATGTTGTTCGCCCAGAAAATCCCCTTGAGCTTTGCGAGGTCGCTCTCCTTCAAGTACGCCCCACCCGACGCCGGCTTCACATCCACACCCCCAACCTTTACGTCCAGTAGATCCGCTTTTGGATACACAATGATGTTCGCGCCATACACCGCGAGCTCTTTGTGAATGCGATCGCCGATCGTTGTCGCCAACGCGAGCATCGCCGTCACTGCGGTCGTCCCGAGCAGGATCGCAATCCCCGCCAGCATCTTGCGGCGGCGCTTTCTGCGAAAGCTCTCCATGAGCAGGCGAAAGAACATCAGCGTTCCCTCACCTTTCAAAGACCGGTGCCAGTTCACGCAGATCTGCGGCCTGAATCACCACCTGTCCACCCCCCACGGCTGACTTCAGCGGGATAGGATTGCATCCGCCCTTTTGCCCCATCGACGCGGCGTTGAGCGGCGAGGCGCACATCTTGCACGTAATGCCCTGGTCGCCGATGTAGAAGCCTACCGGTCCGCAGATCTGACATGCGTCGGCTACCGAAACGATGTTGCCGTCCGGCTTCTTGAAGAGCAGAAAGCGAATCTCAACGTTGCCGCCCTTACCGTCGTCGATGTGCACACCATAGCGGTGCAGCTTGTCGTCGTTGACGTCGGCCGTGGGCAGTGTCACCTGCGACCCCACCAACGTCACCGCGGCCGTGGGAGACAGGGCGGTTGAACTCTTGGCGTAGATAAACTCTGCCGTCGAAAGAAAGATGAAGACAAAGCTGGTGGCGACCACGGCGGTCATCCACATCTTTTCGCGGCGTTGCGTCCACTCGGCGCGACGCTTGTCGGCTGGTGTCGCTGCGGGCCCGAGACTTGCCGGTGCGCGGCGCTTGTACTCCATCAGCATCATCAGACCCGCAAGTGCGAGCATCGTCACAAAGAAGAAGAGATCGTTGCGAACGATGGGGCCGATGAGGCGCATCTCGGCCGTGCTCGAGGGCAGAACGCCGTTCTCGCTCAGCTCATGCAGCCCGCTGACGACCAACTGAAAGGCCACAAAATAGAGAATGACGGTCGTGACGCGAAAGAACCGCTGGAGGTTGATCTTGACGCTGCCGCGGATGAAGAGCACGCCGAAGACGACCGCAACGGCAATGCCCAATAGGGTGCCCGTAAAGCTTAGTAGCTCGGTGGAGTTGAGGGTGACGGCTGACAGGATCAGGACTGTCTCGACACCCTCGCGGAGCACGAGCAGAAAGACAAAGAAGAAGAGTCCAAGCTTCGATACTCCAGCGGCGCTTGTATATTGCGAGATCTTTTCTTCGATTGAGCCCTTCATCGTCCGGGCGGTTTTGTGCATGAACCAGATCATGCTGATTACGAATGCCGCCGCAGCCAGCATTACCCATCCCTCGACGATGTCCGAGTTGTAGGCGGTATGGGCCACGACGATCGCCACGCCGATACTCCCCACAACCGCCGACCCCAGCGCCCAGAAGACCGTCCGCTTCAGCTCTGGTCGCCCGATCTTGCTCAGGTAGGCGAAGACGATTCCGACGATTAGCGACGCTTCCACCCCTTCGCGGAGGGTAATGATAAATGCCTGCAACATAAGGTCTTTCTCTTCCCTGGAGGGGTTCATCCGGGCGGCCAAAAGCAGACTGCCAAGCCCATCTCCCGCGAGCCGGAATCTGGCCTCGTTTCCATCATCTAGTGTAATGCGGACTAATTTGGTCGTCAATCAAGACAGGAGACAAATTAGGGCGAAGGCTAAAGGGTTAGCCGAGCACAACGATGGGTTGTATCAGCGTCCCGGCGATACGACGGCCTATTGCGAGCAGGTCAGTGGGCGTTGTGAACACTTTGACAAGGGGAGCCTGCGAGAAGTCGGGCAGGTTCACCTGCATGCCATTCCGTAGCCGTCCGGCAATCTGATCGTCCACGGTGACTGAAGGCATCTCCGGCAGCAGGGTGCGGGGATGCGGCAGCAGCGCTTTGAGATCGGCGATGGAGGCATTCTTAAGCTGATCGATCGTAATGGCTTGCTGGAGCGTAAACGCTCCAGCAAGTCTACGGCGGAGGCTCGAGAGGTGCGCTCCGCAGCCCGCGAGTTGTCCTAGCTCGTGCGCCACGGACCGAACGTAGCCGCCGGCAGAGACGGACATCGTGAACGCTGTGGTGTCGCCGTCGAGCGAGGTCAGTTCAAAGTGGTGGATCGTGATCCGGGCGGGTTTCACTGCGACCTCCGCGCCGGCACGCGCGAGCTTATGCGCGGCGACTCCGTTGATCTTCTTCGCAGAGAAGATGGGCGGAAGCTGGTCCATCTCGCCGTGGAACCTCAGGCTCAACGCACGCAGCTCCTGGAGCGACTGCGTCAATGGCCGCGCATCGGCGGCGGCGACACCGTCCGAATCGAACGTGTCGGTTGCGAAGCCGAAACGGATGTGGCCGGTATAGTGCTTGTCCGCCTGCGCGAAGAACTGTGCCAGCCGTGTGTACTTGCCGACTAGCAGCGGCAGAACTCCGGTAGCCATCGGGTCCAGCGTACCTAGGTGCCCGATGGATTTTTCGCCAGTCGCGCGCCGAACGATGGCGACTACGTCGTGCGAGGTCACGCCGGCGGGTTTGTCGAGTACGAGAAGACCATTCATGCAGCTACCAGTTTAGTAGCTAAAAGGAGTTGCCTTGACTCCTGACCAGAGAAAGGAACTCATTCCGCGTCTGCAACTGCGACTTGAAGACGCCAAGCATCGCCGAGGTGACCGTGGACGAGTGCTGCTTCTCTACCCCGCGCATCATCATGCAAAGGTGTTGAGCTTCGAGGATCACAGCTACGCCCTGAGGATGAATCGCGTCCGTGATGGCATCGCCAACCTGGCGCGTCAAACGCTCCTGCACCTGTAGCCGCCGCGCAAACACGTCGACAAGACGGGGAATTTTGCTCAAACCAATGACCTTCCCATTTGGGACATATGCGATGTGTGCCTTGCCGAAGAAGGGAAGCAGATGATGTTCGCACATGGAGAAAAACTCGATGTCTTTGACGATCACCATCTCGTCATAGTCGACGTCGAACAGCGCCTCGTGAAGGACATCGGTGACACTCATCGAGTAGCCGCGCGTGAGAAACTGCATGGATTTCTCCATGCGCTCGGGGGTGCGGAGCAGTCCATCGCGCGTAGGGTCTTCGCCGATGCGGATCAGCAGTTCGCGATAGAGATCCTGGGTTGAGACGCTGTCCAACAAGGGTGTTTCAATGGTGGCCGACGTGCGTGGCATAGGGGGCCTTTCTTAGATCGTGCCTGGCGCTGATCTGGATTCGCCGGCATAGTCAAACGAGTTATTACTGGTCTCTTCAATATGGACCCGCTCTAGATGGGCGGCGGCGAAGCTTTGGAAGATTCGATAGATCTCTATGCTTAGATTCTCTGTGGTGGAGACTTTGTTCGCAAAGCAGTCCAGCGTATTCAAATTCGTGTGGTCAAACCTCGACAGTAGATTTGTTTGCGCGAAAGCATCCAACTCCGCGAGATTGCATACCATCCCCGTTGCCGGATCGACCTGGCCGCTCAATGTTACTTGCACCGTGTAGTTATGGCCGTGACCGTGAGGGTTGTTGCACTTGCCGAAGACGGCCTGGTTCTTCACTGAGTCATAAGCCTCTGAATGCAGGCGATGCGAGGCGCTGAAGTGGTAACGGCGGCTGAGATGCGCTTTCATTGCTCACCATAATAGTCCGCGAACAGATCGGGCATCTCGTAGACGCGAACGCGATGAAGCTTCGCGTGGGGGATCTTGTTATCGAGGCGTTGCCAGATTGCGATCGCGATGTTTTCCGTGGTGGGGATCGTGGACTTGAACTCGCGGACTTCGAGATTCAGGTGCCGGTGGTCGTAGACGCTGACGACCTCGCGCTCAAGGATGTCTTTCAACTCCTTCAGATCGACAACAAATCCGGAGATCGGATCGACCGACCCGGACACGGTAACCTCGAGGGTGTAGTTGTGGCCGTGGCCATTACGATTGGCGCATTTGCCGAAGACACGCAGATTTTCCTCTGGTGACCACGCCTCGTTCCAGTAGTAGTGGGCCGAAGAAAACTCCGCTTTGCGGGTAAGGAAAATCATTCAGGTTCTCTCTGTATAGATGTGTTGAGAGTCGTTTTGGTTACAAGGGCCAGGTCGTTGTGTTGTAGCTTCGCCCTTTCCACGCGACGCTCTTCTTGATGCGGTGATGAATAACGCTGCGAACGAGAAGATACACGAAAAGAGGGATGCCGAGGATAGAAATAGCTACGTCAAACGCGGGAAAGTTCGATCGGGCAAGGCGTGAATAGAAACGCCATAGTGTTCGTACCCAGATCAGAAGAATAACGCTACGCTGCCAGGGCACAAGCCAAAAGATGCCGAATGCAAGCGCAGGCAGTCCGAAGAAGAGCAGGAGATCGAGGATACGCCAGAAGGCGAGGGCGATGGGTTTGGGGAAGAGTAGAGCCAAATTCTTGGTCCAGCCTTCGATCATCTCCGAGGTTGTACGGTACATCCGGGCGGAGACAGCCTCGGGGGCGTAGCGAAACCGGATAGTGCGCCTACTGCGTTTGATGTTGTTCGCGAGGGCGACGTCCTCGAGAATGTCGCGGCCCACTGCGCGATGACCGCCAACGGCAAAGTAAGCATCACGCTCGATGAGGAGGAACTGGCCGTTGGCGGCTGCGAGGCTACGCACTGGATCGTTCACTTCATTGGACGGATAGACCGATGCAAGTTCGGAGAAGACGAGCGGCATGACGGCGTGCTGCCAGAAGCCGTTGACGACCTGTCGCGGAGAGTAGGAGAGCAACGCTGCTTTATGCCTTTCCGCCTCTCGGAGAGAGCGGGAGAGGTCGTTGATTTCGTGCAGGGTGTCTGCGTCGGTGAAGAGGAGATGGCGTCCGCGGGCGACCTGTGCGCCCGTCCAGCATGCGTTGCTCTTGCCGGTGAAGCCTCCGCGATTGCTGAGGTCCAGCGCTGGAGAATCGAGGAGAATCATTCCAGCGTGATTGGATGCGGATTCAGCGGCGATTTCGCGGGTTCGGTCGGTTGAGTCGTCGTTGACGATGATCAGCTCCCATTGCTGGCCAAGGAGAAAGCCGGGTTCGGACTGAATCAGAAGAGAGGCGAGGCATGCTGGGAGAGAACACTCCTCGTTGCGAGCGGGGATGATCACCGAGAGCTCCAGGTCGGGCTGGTCAGGCGGATTCGGGTCCAACTCGCGGTCAATATCGGTCACGACTTCGTATTATAGGAAGTGGAGCGTATTGTGCGTCGAGTCTGGGCAAGTCTGGTGTTGGGAACGTTGCTGGTAACCGGGTGCGACCGGGGAAGTCATCCAGGAAACATCGACAAACCCGCGCCGCAGTTTGTTTTGAGCGATGGCACGCGGACGGCGGACCTGAGCAAGCTGCGTGGGCACGTTGTTGTACTCAATCTGTGGGCGACCTTTTGCGCTCCATGTATCGAGGAGCTACCGAGTCTGCTGGCGCTGCAGAGGCAGATGCCGGATGTGGCGGTCGTGGCGGTCAGCATGGACCAGGATCCTGACGTCTATCGGCGTTTTCTGGTCGAACATCATGTCGATGTGCTCACCGTGCGGGACGGGGATCAGCGGGTCAATGCTCTGTATGGCACAGTGCAGATTCCTGAGACTTACATCATCGACAGGCAGGGAGTGTTGCGGAGAAAGTTCATCGGAGCGCAGAACTGGACCAGCCCTGAGATTACTGGTTATCTTTCGAAGTTGTAGCGTGCCGCTGCTCCTCTACTTCTTCGCAATCCTCCTGACCTTTTCGCTGCTATCATCAAAGTTATGACACAGCTTGATGTTCTTTACCGCTATGGCGTTCCGCCTACTGAATCAGCCGTTTTGGCGATGGCGAAGGTGCGCGAGGTCTATGGTGTCCGCCACATGGCGCTCGACGAAGCGAAGAAAACGGTGCGGGTTGAGTACGACGCCAGCCGGCTGACCGAGCCGGTGATCCATGAGCTTCTGCGCCGCGCGGGCCTCGACATTGTCGAAAGGATGCCGATGTTCGTCACGCCGCCGCCGGAGCCTGTTGCAGCAACATAGTTGCCGTGGGGCGGATTATCCGCTAAGTTTGTTGTCTGTTGTCCCTGCTTTCCGCGCCCGTAGCTCAGCTGGATAGAGCATTTGGCTTCGAACCAAAGGGTCGGGAGTTCGAATCTCTCCGGGCGCACCATTTCCTTCAATGAATTACGGTGAAGTTTGGGTCTATGACCGTGACGGGTAGATGCCCGTAAGCGCGATGCAATAGTTCAAGACGAGATAAGGCATCAGGTTGTTGTGCGGTTGGCCTCCTCCTGCGTTACCGGAACCGGCTGCCGACATATTGCCCGTTACCGACCCAGCATAAACATCCGGGCTTCCGCGGCCGGTGGCTCCCAGGACAGCAGAGGGCGAGGGTGTGTTGACTCTTCCCGATGTGGCGCTTACCGGCAAAGTGTGGCTGTGAGACGGGATCGTTGAGACCAATAGAGTCAATGACGCGACGCCACCCGATTCTCCTATGTCGTAGAGAGAGAGTCCGGGCCCCTGTCCCTGCCCGACTGGAATAGAGCCCTGCAGGTTTGGTAACCCGAAAGTGCTTCTGCCATCCCCGCCGAATTGGGTGCCCAGGAGCGAAAACAGCGCTGTGTTCTGAGAGATAGGCAGGAGCTGGCCGTTGCACAGCGCCCAGCCAGTCGGAGCGAAGTTGAAGGGGAAGATTCGAATTTCGCCTACAAAATTATCCGCCATCTGAAGTTCTCCTGGAGTCTAGTTTCGCGAGGGGAAGATGCCCGTAAGCGCGATGCAAACGTTGAGCACGAGATAGGGCGATCGGTTCTCATGTGGCTGACCGCCTCCTATGGCGTTGGAGCCAGAACCGAGGGTCGTATCGGCGCTGGCTAAGGAATATGCATTAGCATTCGAGGCTGCGGGATAGGCGCCGACGGGCGATGTCAGTGTCCCGGCCGCAGACGATGCCACTGATGGATGAGCATGTACGGGCAACTCATTCGCGATGAGGGTGTGAGTCGCCTCGCCCGCGGTGCCCCCTTGAACGTAGCCGTTCCCTACATGCATGGCACAGTGGCCCTGCAGATTGGGCAATTGAAAGTTTGTGATACCGTCGCCCCCGTAGGTAGTTCCCATCAGGGAAAACAGCGCCTGGTTCTGATTGATGGGTAAAAGCTGGCCGTTGCACAATGCCCAGCCCTTCGGCGGATAGTTGAAGGCGAATACGCGGATCTCTGAGAGAAATGGTGTGGCCATAAAGCCTCCTAGCTCTGGCTTGGGTATATTCCGAATAAGCTGATGATGTAATTGGCGCAGAGAAATGGCTGGAGATTGCTATGGGGCTGGCTTCCTCCCACCGCGCTCAGGATGGGGCCTGACGCGGAACTGCCGGAGCCCGCATATTGGTCTTCATTCGACGCCGCAAAGAGTGCGCCTATCGGAGAACTCGTATCTCCCATTTCATTTTGGACGTTGACCGAGTGTGTATGCGACGGGATCTGTGTCGACAGGAGCGTCACCGTCTCGACGCCGCCTTGCTGGCCGATAATGTACGTACTCCCGCCGCCAGACCCCTGATGGAAGGGCGTTCGGCCACGGAGATCAGGCAACCCGAACGTAGTCTGTCCGTCGCCGCCGTAGGTGGTGCCAATCAGGTTGAAGAGAGTGTCATACTCAGAAATGGGCAGGAGCTGGCCGTCGCAAAGCATCCAACCTACCGGCGCGAAGTTGAAACCAACCAATCGTATTTCTCCAACATAAGGCTCACTCATCTGTCCCTCCATGGCAGGCTTCTTGAACCATCAACAGTCAAGCTCCACTGGTCTGTCGGTTCTGAAAGCTCAATGCGGGCTTGCTCCAATGCCGATTGGCACGGTGATCGCCGAACCACCGGTAAAGTTTGAAATCGGCGAGCCGGTGCCGTTGATCTCAGTCACGGAGGCGTTCCCGCTATTGCTGATCCATGCGTTGCCTGTGCTATCGAAGGCGATGCCGGCGGGCAGGTTCATGCCTCCTCCAGTGTAGGGCGAACCGGATGCGACGCTTCCGGTGCTCGTTAGTTTGGTCACCGTGTTATTGCCCATGTTCGCGACCCATACATTCCCCATGGCGTCGATCGCGATTGCCGAGGGCGCGTTCAAGGTTCCCGTGTAACCGGACCCCGACAACACTGCACCGATGTGGTTGAGTTCGGTTACAGTGTTAGCGCCGGAGTTGGCAATCCACACATTGCCCGATGAGTCTGAGGCGAGGGCCGACGGGTTGCTGAGATTGCCGCCGGTAAAGTTTATGGCGATCGTGAAATCGTTCGGCTGGCTGCCCAATGTTGGCTGGAAGGGCGCGGTGGGCGTGGAGAGCCCATAAAGCGAGTTGACGTTGATCGCGGGGTGCTGCGCGATATTCATCGCGGCGGTGATGGTATCGGTGGGCGCAGATCCGGGCGTGCCACCGGGATTGGCGGCGTTAAAGAGATTGCCGCACGCGCTGCCATCGCCTGCTGTACCGCCCGCGGAGTTGATACACGCCGCAAGTATGTCCGCGAGGGTGTTGATCTCCGATCCGGAGACACTCGCCCCGGCCGGCAGCGCGGGCCCAGGTGCTACGCCGGTTACTGTGTTAACCAGAGTTTTCACGTCCGCGAAGGCGTTCGTCAGGCCGACCACATTCGACGCGGTCGAACCGACATTTGCAGGTCCGGTCATGAACGGCGAGAGCGCCCAGACCGAGCCGATCGTCGTGACTTCGTCGATAAAGATGAAGGTTGAGCTGGTGAGGTTCCCACATGGTCCGAGTGCGGCCATCATGGACAGATTCGGGTTGTTCGAGTAGCCAGAGTTGCCCTGCTTGGCTGTGATGTAGACCAGCGAACTCGCTGACGGACAGGTGTAGTCGCCGGTGATTGTAAAACTGCCATCAGACTTCGAGGTCACAGTGGAAGTGATTAGAGGCGAGGCCGTCGAAGCGTAGCCGCTCGTGCCGGCAGCATAGAGCTGGATGATCGCGCCAGTGACTGGCTGTTGGCCACCATGCACCTTGCCCTGAAGCGCGGCACCGTGGATCGTTGCCGGAACTGCGACGAAGCTTTGCGAGCCGCAGCCTACTAGCGCCCCCGAAATACCCAGCGCAGCCGCGATCGCGAGTTTCGGCCCCGAGCGCTTCGTCGCTTGTATGGTCGTCTTCAAGTTTCGCATCGTCGTCTCCTTGGTCCTAAGCTGTTGCGGTTGCGGCTCAGGGCCGTGTCCCTAATGTGTTGTTGGTTGTCCCTGTGATGGTCGGCGCTACTACCGGGGAGGCTCCGCCGATGATCTTGGTCACCGAATTATTGCCGCTGTTGGAGAGCCACACTGAACCAGAGCTGTCGATAACGATCCCGGTCGGCGAACTGATCGCTCCGCCCTGGTAACCCGTGCTCGGCGTTACTGCCAAGCCCGCCGAGCTCAGAACGCTGACGGAATTGTTGCCGTTCGCGACCCACACCTGGCCCAACCCGTCGATCGCGATCGAAACCGGAGTATTGACGCCAGCCGCCGCGTTTCCCGGAACCGAGAGTGGTATACCAGTGCGCGAGAAATTCACCACGCTGCTGTTGGCATTCGCGACCGCCCAGACATCGCCGTTGTTGTCGAAGGCGAGCGCGGTGTGGGTCGAGGTGCCGCTTGGTGATCCTGCTGTGAAGGACTGCCCTCCGACATCCGTAAGCCGGTCGAGAACCCCGTTGGCGTTGATCAGCCAGATAGAGTCTGCGACGACGATGCCCGACTCCGTACCAGTGATGCTACCGTCTGTCGCCGTAACGCTCTGTGTGCCCGCGGTCTCGAGCGTGACGCTGAAGACGTGCACGCCGTTATCGCTGGCTATGAAGGTGTAGGGCGACGGCGGCAGGCTCGCCTGGGAGTCGGAGCTGGTCAGCGTGACGGTCCCGAGAAAGCTCGTCACGGTGTTGTTGTTGTTGTCGACGGCGGTCACCGTGGCTGATCCAACGATGCCGGGCGCCGGGAATCCCGGCAATCCGGTGACCTTGAAGGCTACAGCTGGTCCGGGATTGACGACCTCGGTCGCCAGCGCCGGGGTGAGCGAGGTCGATGTCGCCGTGTAGGTGTAGGTGCCCGCGGTCAGAAGCGGCACACCCGAGAGACTGAATACAGCAACGCCGGTGGATGTACTCACCGTGTAGACCTGCGAGTAAGAACCAGGTCCAGTCACCGTCAACGCGATTGTGGCCAGCGAGCCAGTGACGATGTTGTTGGAAGAGTCTTCTTCCTGCACCGTGACGGTACCTGCATTGCCTCCGGAGGTAATCGGAGTTACGGGCGCCGTTGCAAAGACGAGCTTGGTCGCGGGAAGGGCGGTTACGGTAAACGATGTTGAGACTGATGTGCCATCGACAGTAACGGTCGCGGTGCCGGGTCCAGGTGAGTTGGCGGTCGCCGTCGTTGCGATCGTGGCAGTCGAACTCAGCGTTGTAGCGGATGAGTTCGTTGTACCCCCGCCGTTCTGCACGATCGACAGTGTCGCAGGAATGCCGGACAGAGCGACATCCTGAGGGGTCGTGTAGACCGTGTTGCTCGAGTCCTGCCCCAGACTGCCGGTTGCGGTAAACGTTGAGCCGTCGGCTGGTGTGGTGGACGTGAGCGCGAGGGTGAGTGTAGTAAACGGACCCAGCGTCAGAGTCTGCGTCCCTGTAGATGCTGCAAGCGCCGTATCGCATCCCGGCCCGGTCGCTGCGGCGTTACAGCCCCACCAGTTGTCCGTCGCGATCACTGTGGAATATTGATTCGCTCCGGAGCTGCATCCGATTCCGAGTCCGGTTGCGTGTCCGCCGGTGTTGCCGTGGATCCGCGAGTAGTGCATCGTCAGTGCGCCGAACTGCGACCCCGAGGTAGTGCCATATGACTGATTGCAAATTCCGCCGCCATCGATCTGATAGACGCCTCCGTACGTCTGCCCGGAGCTGCCGATCACGGCATTTCCGGTAAAGGTCGAGGATGTAATCGTGCCTCCCGCGGTGCCGCCGATGTAATAGAGGCCGCCACCGAAGGCCCCGGCAGTGTTGCCTGTGAAGGAGGTGCCTGAGATCGACAGACCCGCTGATATCCCTGCTCCTCCGCCGCTATCGGTCGCTGTGTTGTTGGTAATGGTGCTGTTCGTAATCGTGGTCAGCCCCGTCGCTTGAGATCCAAAGGAGTAGATAGCGCCGCCGCTTCCGTCTTTTTCCGTATCGGAAGGGTTCACGCTGGTGACAGCGTGGTTGCCGGAGAGCGTTACGGTGTTGAAGAGAGCAGGGCAGCCAGATCCGAGGAAGATACCGCCACCTTGTTCTGGAGAACTGCTGTTGGAGACGGTTGAAGTGTCGATCTCCACCAGGCCCTCACTTGCGCTGGTGCCCGCGTCATTGGAGTTGCTGGTAAAGAGAGCCCCTCCGCCGGAGTTCATAGCAGTCCCGTTTGTCATGACGACATTGTTCAAGGTCAGATTGCCGGGGCCGTAGCTCTCCCAGTCCATTAGTCCGCCGAAGTAGTTCGAGCTAGGCGCTGTGTTGGGGTTGTTGTTGTTGGTGCCGTTCTCCATCGTCACGCCGCTGATGAAGACGTCGTACGGCGCATACCCGTTCACCACGCCGGAGTCGGCCGAGAAGATCTTGTCCAGTCCATTTCCGTTGAGGATCGTAGCGCCGGAGCCCGCGCCCACGATGTTGATCGAGGCGTCGAGATCGAAGTGGTAATTGATGCTCCCCTGCGAATCGTTCGCTGGATGGAAGACTGTCGTAAATGTATATGTGCCGGCTGGAATGTTGATCGTATCGACCTTGGTCTGGCCGTTGGCCGTCACGTCCTTATTGGCCAGAGCGACTGCATCGCGGATGCTGCAGGTGGCTCCGCCAGTGCAGGTCGTTCCAGAATTGGTCCCGTCGGTCGTCGTCGTAACTGTAAACGTTTTGTTCGTAGGAAGAAGAGTAATTTTCGGCTGAGGTGTGCGGTCGGCAAAGACCACGCCCTGCCTAGCATTCGGGCTTATCCGCGCCGGCACGGCTGCCGCGATTGGGTTGCTCGTAGAGTCGATCGTGAGTATCGGAGTTGTGTGTGCTGCCCCGTCTTTGATCGTCAGGGGATGCGCCACCGTCACGAACTGACCTCCTGTCAGCACCGCCAGATCGTCGTATCCGCCACCGCTCAGGCGTGCCCGAAACATCAGCGGAGCTTCGCCGCTCCCCGAGCCGGGGCCGACGTTCAACAGCGTCTCAGGTTCGGACCACGCCATGCCTGTCAGCTTCACTCGGTCGACCTGCGTCTTGGGATTTAGGCGCATCGCCTGACGTTTCGCCAGAACCTCCTCTGACGTCGCGGCGCTGCTGTCGATACCGGCCCTCACCAAAACGTGCAGCGTCGCATCCGTGCCCAACACGGCAAGCTGCGGGAAGCCGCGACGGTCGTAGACAAAGTTGCCTGCTGCCAGGCTCACAGCTCCGCTGGCCGGTAGCGTCTGAGCTTGCGGAGCGCCCCCCAGCACCGAGTCTCCATCCACCAGAATTACGTTCCCGCCTGCCGCGACGGCCATGTCCGGAACCGACCCGCCATTCAGCGATGCAATCTCGATTGCGCTGGCTGCGCCGGACAACGGAACCGACGACTGCACGGTTCCATCCTTAGCCAACACCTGCAGACTGCAGCTTGCCGAGACACTGCATACGCCGGCCACAATGTAGTTTGTGCCCTGAGGGCCGCGCCAGGTGGCGAGGGCAGTAACCGCGCCTCCGGTGGGAATCGCTTGTGCGGCAGAGAAACCGCCGCTGCCGTCACCCAGCAGAACATACACTGAGCTGTCTCCGCGTGCGGCCACTACGACATCGATCGTACCGTTGCCATCAAGGTCGATCGCCTTCAGGAAGTCCGGCCGCACTGGCAGTTCAGTCGTATTCGCACTGGCGACGAAGGGTGTCACCAACTCGCCGCGCTGCATCGCGGCCCAATCGGACGGCGAGGGCGAAGTTGCTGCGGGTGAGCCGCGCTGCATCGTGAGTGCTCCGCCGTTGGCCGTCGCGTAGCCGGTTACAAGGTCGGGCGTTCCGTCGCGGTCGAAGTCGGCTACGGCCAATGAGATGCCGCTTCGGCCCGATGCCAGTTGACTGCGCAGCTTTGCAGTTCCGCCGGTGAGCGTCTGCGGCAACGCACGCTGGCCGTTGCGATGCACGGAGCTGTATTCAATCTGCTGTGCAGCAGAGGTTCCGAGAGAAAGCAGAACGACACCCGAAGCCACGAGGCGAAATGGTTTGATGTGAGAGATCGACGCAGTGAACATGAAGGCGGCTCCCGGCAACGCGATAAGTGGCAGGCCCGGTGCGGAACATTTTCACGAGGGGGAAAGACCGCTGCTCCCTTGGGAGTCGATGGAGAACGTCTACCGTCCCTGAAACGGGTAGTGCGGCAAACCGTTGCTTGACCCGAGATGATTCGGTGTCACTCTACTACTAAGGTTTGGATTAGGCAACACTTGAAGGCGCGGATTTGTGTGGAAAGCTGCGGTGCCAAAATCAATAACCTTGTGTTTTTTCGAACACCATTCAGCGGTATCGGTGTAGGATTTCAGCAATCCGCGAGGTGTCCTATGCCTAGCCGCCGCTATTTTCTTGCTACGTCTGCAGCTGTCTTCACTGCCGCTACCCTACCCAAATCTCTGTTTGCGGAACGACTGGGTGGCGACGTCTTCACCAACGGCAGCCTCGGTGCATACACTCAGGGCATTCTCTCGCAGGCCAACTTCGAGGCGCAGGTAGGATCAATCTTCAAAGCCTTCCTCGATAACGACGAGGTGGCCTATCTGCGTCTCCAGACTGTCACGGGAACGAGTACGCCGGCGACTCCGGTCAAGGCTCCGCTCCGCGGAAATCTGATTCCGGCTGTGCGGGTGCCGACGGTCAGTTCTCCGCAGATAACCAGCTTTCAACTCAGCTTCAGTACTGGCGGCGCAGTCTTCGACCAGGGGACTTATCTGCTCGACAGCGCTACACTCGGTCGATTTGCCTGCTTCCTGGTTCCGGGTGGAGGAGGCAGTTGCGGCGCGACGTTCGCGTACCTGCCCGGCGGTCCCTCGTATGTACCTATACAACCCCGCCCGCTGCTTCCACCGATCACGCTTCCCAGTGGTGGTGGCGGCATCGCGCCTCTCAACTCGCGTCAGGCTCCAGGTCGAGTGGTCGAGGTCTCATTCGATTGAAGACGGCCTCGTACTGGACGCCTCCCGCGTCCGCTCCGATCGGACCAAGAAAGATCGTCATGGGGTCACCGGTCTCCGGCGTGACCTCGGCACATGCCGCTGCAAGAACAGGGCTAGCCGGTCCATGAAATGTCACGACGAAGCTGTCCCCGGCATCAAGCTCCGGTCCTCCATTCGGTGCATTCAACGTTCGCACGGCTTCGACCGAGAGGTTCACCTCTGTGCCGTCTATGCTTCGCGCTTTCACCGAGCGGCCAGTCCATGTGCGAAAGTACTCTCCGGTGAATCCCTGTTCGACTTCTTCCCGCTTCTCCTCAACGGTTGCCGGGTTGGGCGTGATTGCCTGCTCGGGCACCGTTTGTCCGCGAAACTCCATCGCGACGTTGACGCCGTCGCTGCCAGTGCGGATAAAGCCCAGCCGCTGATATAGACGTTCAGCCGGATTTCCGAATCGTACCGAAAGCCGTAGCGGCAAGCCTGCCGCGTTTGCACGCTCACAGAGTTGCTGTATCAGGCGTCCGCCGACGCCCTGTCCGCGGAAGGGACCGAGCAGCGCGATATCGACGAGGCGGAGCTCGCCTTCGCCCTCGTTCACCAGAACGCGTCCAGCGCGTGCCGACCCGATCCACAGAATCTTGTCCACAGCCTTGGGAAACTGGGCAGCGTAGCCACTTCGCTGCCCGCGAAACTGCATATTCAGCAGTTGGGCGAGCGCAGCGTCGGGAAGGCCGAGCGGAGCGAACTCAGGCGCGTGTACCTCGCGGAACAGTTCCGCGAGGAAGGCATCGTCCTCGGGTGTTGCCAGACTCAGGGCAAAATTCATGGCCCCTCGAATGTAACTCCTGTTACGTTATTCACGCACTAGGAGGGACCAAAAGGCGATCAAAGTAGACTCATGTCGCCGGCGTCGACGGTTTGCTCTAAGCCGCAAATTCCGTTATCTTTAAAAGGTTGCATCCCCTGCAATGTGCGCCCGTAGCTCAGCTGGATAGAGCAACTGGCTACGAACCAGTAGGTCGGAGGTTCGACTCCTTCCGGGCGCACCATTCGATCCTTTTTCTGCTGACTTCTCTTCTTACTCCCTTTCGTGTGTCGGGCGGGGTACCCCCCCTATGTAGCATGTGGATAAATCTTTAGAATCTGTGGTTTACGGGATGGCATTGTCTGCAAAAATGTCATAACAAAGGGGTTACGGCTAAATTCGTCCAAACAAATGAGTTAGCCTCGGAGGGTGTCCGAGGCTTTCTTGTTTTCTTGATCTCTATATCCAGTATAGCGGTTTGAGCCTAACTAACATGCCACGTCGATGTTGTTGGTTCGTAATGGGTTAAGCGGTTTGGGGGCTTGACATGCGGTTATTGGGCTGAAAATGCAAATAAAAAATAACGGTGATGCCAACATCAATCGAATCAGTTGTTTAAAGGCAATTCTTTGGTGAAGTTGCAAAGCAAAAGCAACGACAAGAGCAAATGCGGGGATTCTTCGCTGCGCTCAGAATGATAAGCAAATGAGGAAGGTGATGGGGATGCTTGCAACTGCAAAAGCGTGGCAACAGCAACAGCAGATCCCCTTCGGGGATGACAACTAGAAAGACAGGAGCAAGTGCAACAACAAGAGCAAATGCGGGGGTTCTTCGCTGCGCTCAGAATGACAAGCAAATGAGGAAGGTGATGGACGCTTGCAACTGCAAAAGCGTGGCACAGCAACAGCAGATCCCCTTCGGGGATGACAACTAGAAAGACAGGAGCAAGTGCAACGACAAAAGCAAATGCGGGGGTTCTTCGCTGCGCTCAGAATGACAAGCAGATGACGAAGGTGAATGGATGCTTGCACCTGCAAAAGCGTGGCAACAGCAACAGCAACAGCAGATCCCCTTCGGGGATGACAACTAGAAAGACAAGAGCAAGTGCAACGACAAGAGCAAATGCGGGGGTTCTTCGCTGCGCTCAGAATGACAAGCAGATGAGGAAGGTGATGGACGCTTGCAACTGCAAAAGCGTGGCAACAGCAACAGCAGATCCCCTTCGGGGATGACAACCAGAAAGACAGGAGCAAGTGCAAACAACCACAGCGATTGTGAAGGGACGGACTTAATTGTGAAGGACGGACTTAAAGTTGTGAGCCAAGCGAGGGCGTTGGCGAGGAAGCGTTGTTGCAGGACCGGGTGGAGCTCGGGGACGCGATGGTAGAGGATTTTTGCGGTGCCCAGTTTGGTGGTGAAGGTGCCGGCGCCGATGTTGCGGTCGTGGTCGCGAGAGTAGGCGGCGATGATTTCGACGCTAGAGCCATCGACTAAGAGGCCGTTCGATTCGCGGCCTTTGGCCTGGTAGTGGATCCCCATGGCCTGGTTGATGGGGAGGCCGGCGTAGATGGGGTGCTCGCGGACGAAGTACCAGTTGCCCATCCATGGGGCGCGGAAGTCGCCGACTGTGCCGTTGTAGGTGAAGGCTCCGGCGCCGGCGAGTTGTTTGGCGACGCCTTCGGAGAGCGTGTCGGCTTGCGGGATCGCGAGGAGCGGCGTGCCACTGCGGACGGCTTCAAGGATGGCAGGGTCGATGTGACCGAGCTGGGCGGTGGTCTGGACGGCTCCGGTTTCGTGGCCGGGCTGGTTTTCTAGGCCGGTGGTGTCGCCGGAGTTTTGGGTTGACGATGCGGTTGCAGTGAGGCCGGAGGTGATGATGACGTCGCATTTTTTGCCTGCGGTGAAGTCTTCGACTTCGAGGCCGAGGCGAAGGGAGAGATCGGTGAGTTGTTTGTGGAGTGCGGGTGTGATGCCTGAGACGGCGACGCTGAGGGAGCGGGCGCGCTTGTAGGCGGGTGGTTCGGTGACCCAGATTTCTTTCGTCTGTGTGGAGAGAGGTGCAGAGGAGAGTGAAAATTTGAAGCGGTAGAGGCCCTCTTCGGTGAGAGGCGGGGTTTGGAAGGCTTCTTTGAGGAGATAGCTAAATTGCTCTTTGACCGCGGTTGGCGCGGGGAATTCGCCGAGCTTGAGAAGTTTGCCAGACGGGGTGACTGCGGTGAAGGTGAGGGTGCCGGTGACAGGTTGTGATGTGTCGTTGAGGAGAAAGAGGTCGAAGGTGGCGGATTCGCCGCGTGCGGTGGCGGCGCTGCGTTGTTTGGCTACGGGGCGGATGGGTGTGAGGGTGCCGCTGATGGGTGTTGGGTCGGATTTGAAGTTGCGTAGGTTGTCGACGATGCCGGAGTGGTTCTCGATGGCGGTGGTCTCCCAGCCGGAGATGACGGCGAAGTCGAGTTCGTCGGAGATACGGGCGTTTTCGAGGTAGTTCTGCCAGGTGTCGTAGCACTTTTTGCCGAGGGCGTTGAAGAGATGCTCGGTGGGGAAGGCGCTGCGGAACTTCCATTTGTCGAGGAAGTTGTCGTAGGCGGCGAGGATCTCTTTGTGGTCGGTGAGGTCGTAGCTGTTACCGCCGTACATGAGATAGGTCTCGGTGATCTGGTGGACCATGAGGGCGTGGTTGTCAGGCGTGGCGCAGCCTTCCATCTCGCCGAACTCGGTGAGTACGTTTTTGAAGGGGGCTTTATAGGTGAAATCGGTGGGGGATTTGTAGAACTCGTCGTACCATTGGTCGCCTGCGCCTTGGTGTTGATTCCACCAGTCGCCCCATTCTTCTTCGTCTGAGCGATGGAGCTTATCGTTCCATGGTTCGAACCATGCTTGAGCGGCTTTGCGCGGTGGGGCGACGAATCCGTCGTTGAGGACGATGCAGCGGGAGGGGTCTTCGGCGCGCATGGCTTCAAGGATGGCGATGGTGTCGGGATTTTTTAGGTCCGCGCCGATCTCGTTTTGCAGGCAGTAGATGATGACGCTCGGGTGGGAGCGATACGCTTTCACCATCTCGACGCACTTGACGAACATGAATCGCTGGGCGAACTTGTCGGGGATGTCGGCGGGTTTTTCCATGACGATGCCGGCTTCGTTGGCTTTGACGTTAGCGGGGAGTTTGCCGATGGCCATTTTGCCGGCGCCGGGTTCCATGTAGCGGAGGAGGCCGAGGCGGTCGTGGGCGCGGAGGACTTCTTCTTTGGCGAGGTTGCGGTGGAAGTTGAGGCAGTTGAGGTTAAGTTTTTTCGCTTGCGTGACTTCTTTTTCGGCTAGCTCGGGAGTGGGGAAGAGGCCGTTGAGTCCCCAGAAGCCCCAGGAGATGGAGCTGTAGATTTTTATGCGGCGATTGTTGAGGCGGAAGATGGCGTTGGTGCCGATGCCGGTGGGGGCGAAGGAGCGGAAGCCGAAGGCGATGGTGCGGGTGTCGGTTGTGCCCCTTTGCACTGTGACACGAAGGTGATAGAGACGCGGGTTCCCCAGGTCCCATATCTCCGCTTCCGGGCATGGAATTTGAACCTCAATGGGGAAGTCACTAGTGTAGTAATTTCCTGCACTCTCGACGCTGAAGGATTGGCTCCTCTTGTTCAGTACAGCGTTCGTTTGGGGATCGATGACTTCAAAGGCGAGTTTTACGACGTTCGATGACGAGAGTGGGAATTCGACCGTCGCAAAGGCGGAGATTGTTTTGCTTTCGGGACGATTGAGTACCCACGCATCGGTAATTCTTATTTGCGAATCATGCGCACTGAGAGTCATGCCGCGGTCGAGGCCGGCGAAGCCGTGGGAGCGGTAGAGTTTGACGGCTCCCCATTGGGCGTTGAGGCCGTCGACCCAGTCGTAGCGGCCGAAGGGGTTGGTGAGGCGGATTGCCATGAGGTTGAAGCCGCCGGGGTCTGCGGCGTTGGTTATGTCGCACTCGAAGGGAAGCTCTTCCATGATGGAGTAGCCGACGAGTTTTTTGTTGAGGAAGACCTCGGCGCGGAGGCGGGCTCCGCGGATGTGGAGGAAGATGCGTTTGCCCTTCCATTCGGCGGGGATGTTGATTTGTTTGCCCCACCAGGAGACGCCGAGGTAGGCACCGTTTTGCGGGATGGGGTCGTCGGCGGCGTAGCGGTACTCGTCGGGTGTGTAGGGACGGGTTCCGAATTTGCCCCAGTGGTGCTGCTCGACGGTGGTGGGGAGGGTGACGTTGATGCCGTTGTTGGCGCGGAGGGTTCCCCAGCCGCCGGTGGGTTCGTTGACGGGGAGTGGGGAGCCTTTGCCACAGAGGACGCCGTTCTGCCAGGAGATGTCTTCGGGGAGGAAGAGTTCGTCGTTCTTCCACTCGGCTTTTTCGTCGATCCAGAGACGCCAGTCGTCGTCTGGGATGAGGGTGCCGTTTTCCGGATAGGGGGCCGTGGCTTTCGCGGAGGTTTGCGCGGGGCCCGGTTTTAGCTTCGCGGCGAGGGTCGCAGCGGTTGCGGATTGAAGGAAGGTGCGGCGGGATAGTCGGCGCATGATGGTTGGGCCAGTTTAGCGCAGATGAATGGGCTGATTGGAGAAGGCTTAGCCGTGGAGTGACCCGTTTGGGGGAGTGCACATGGTGCAACGGGTTAGGCATCATCAGGGCATGGATAAGTCGCCCGAGTTCTGGCTTCGGCTTGGAGTGATCGGAAGTGCGCTGATCCTGATGAGTTCCGCCATGGTGGCGTTCTTCAGCTAGCGGCGCATCGAGCCGAACCGCGGCTATTCGCCGAGCATGATGCGCTGGATGCGGTGGGCGCGGCCGGTGGCTCCGTCGCAGGAGATAAGCGCGGCGCACATCCTTGGGTTGCCCTTGGCAGGTTCGAATTTGCCGGGCATTCCGGTTAGGAAGCGATTGAGGACGAGTTCGGTTTCGACGCCGATGACGGAGTCGTATGGGCCGGACATGCCTACGTCGGTCTGGTAGGCGGTGCCGTTGGGAAGGACGCGCTCGTCGGCGGTGGGGATGTGGGTGTGGGTGCCGAGGACAGCGGTGAGGCGGCCGTCGAGGTACCAGCCGAGAGCTACTTTTTCGCTTGTGGCTTCGCCGTGGAGGTCGAGGAGGATGACTTTGGCCTTGGATTCGTGGACGATCTGGGTGAGGAGTTCGTCGGCTTTGCGGAAGGGGTCGTCGCAGCTGGACATGAAGACGCGGCACTGGAGGTTCATGACGGCGTAGGTCTGGCCGGTAGGGAGTTCTCCCTGGTAGAGGCCGAAGCCGGGAGTTCCGACGGCGTAGTTGGCGGGGCGGAGGACGCGACGGCCGCGGAGGTGAGAGTCGGCGGGGACGGTCATGTATTCGAAGATCTCTTTTTTGTCCCAGATGTGATTGCCGGTGGTGATGACATGGGCGCCGAGGTCGAAGAGCTCGTCGGCGATGGAGGGCGTGAGGCCGAAGCCGCCAGCGGCGTTTTCGCCGTTGATGACGAGGAGATCGACGGCGTTGGTTTCAAGGACGTGAGGGAGGTGTTCGCGGACGATATGGCGGCCGGCGGAGCCAAAGACATCGCCGACAAAGAGGATATTCACTGGAAAAGTTTACACGGGTGCGATGGAGACGATCGGTGGATGAATGCTGTATTGCGTGGAAAAGAAATTTACATGGCTGTAAGTGATTCGCCGCTGCGGTCTCTGGGTGTGTTAGCTTTTTTGCATGGCACAGAGTGGGCGGTTTCAACTGAGCGTGCGGGTGTTGGCGGTACTGGCGAGCGAGCCGGATGCGATGCATACGTCGTCGGCCATTGCGGAGGCGCTGAAGGAGAGCGCTGTGATGGTGCGCAGGACGTTTCTGCTGCTGCAAAAGGCCGGGCTGATTGTGCAGCGGAAAGGGCCGCATGGCGGGGCAAAGCTGAAGCTGCCGGCGAAGCAGATCGGACTGGGGGATGTGTTCGAGGCTACGGCGGGGGATTGGTTGAGTATCGAGGACAAGGCGGTGAGTGGGTGGATGAAGAAGGTGCGGGGGGACGCGGTGAGCGCGATGAATGAACACTCGCTGGCAGGGGTGGTGAAGCGGTTGAAGAAGGCGAAGTAGCTCGTTACGTCTCTGTTTGACGGGATTTCAAAGTAGAAAAATAAAAACCCTGGTGGTTGCCAGGGTTTTGTTGCGTTTGCTGTTTTTCTGTTGCGAACTACAGCCGACTTATTTTGTGGAACGGCGAGCTTTGATACGGGCGCGGGCCGAGGCAAGGAATGCTCCTGCGGAGCCGACCACAGCAAGGATGGCGGTTGGGTTTTCTGGAGAATTGGCGCAGCCGTTTTGTGCGTGAAGTGGGAGGGCGACGAGGAGGAGAAGAGCTAGGCCTAGAAACATCGGGGAGGATTTCTTCATTAATGGTCTCCAACTCGCAAGGTACTGGTACAAAAGTCGCTTGTCAACGGAGAGAAGGTGCACCTTTTGGGTCATGCCACCCCGGGCGCGGCGCGAGGTACAGGATCCGTATTGAGCGTTATGGATCTCCGGAGATTACAGAGCCAGTTTTTCAGTTCAATTCTGTTCGCGTGGGACGGGTGTTAGCCTCTAAACTTCTCCTGTGAGTCGCATTCCATTTTTCTCCGCTCTTCGGTCACCCGCTCCTCTTGTTCTGACCAGCGTGCTCCTGCTTGTCGTCTCAGGCTGTGGTAGTAACACAGCTCCGGTAAACACGGGTGGGGGTGGAGGTGGTGGCGGCGGGGGCGGTGGGACAGGAGCCAGCTTCAGCGGCAAAGTTCTGGCTGGTTCGCAACCAGTGAGCGGTGCTGCGGTGCAGCTCTACGCGGCGGGAAGCAGCGGCTATGGATCCGCAGGTACGGCGCTGCTGACCAGTACGGTTACGACGAACAGCACGGGCAGCTTTACTGTTCCGGCGGGCTACTCGTGCCCTAGCTCATCATCGCAGCTTTACCTGATCGCGAGAGGCGGCAATCCCGGGCTCAGTGGGACGGTCACCAACTCTGCGCTTGGACTGATGACTGCGGTGGGTAGTTGCGGAAGTGTCGTCTCGAGCACCACGGTGGTGTTGAACGAGGTGACGACGGTAGCGTCGGTGGCTGCGCTGGCGGCGTTTTATTCGAACGGTGGGAATGTTGGGACGAGCAGTACGAATGCTGCGGGGCTGGCGAATGCGTTTGGCACGGCGAATCAGTTGGCGAATATGACTACCGGGGCTTCGCCGGGCCCCTCGCTGCCTGCTGGGTTGAGCATTCCTTCGGGGAAGATCAACACGCTGGCGGGCATTGTGAATAGTTGCACTGCGACCAGTGGTGGTGCTGCGTGCACTGCGCTGTTAACTGCGGCAACGGTCACAGGCGCTACAGCTCCAGGCAACACACTGGATGCGATCTACAATATTTTGCGCAATCCAACGAACAACGTGAGCGCGCTGGATGCTCTGCTGCCTGCGAACCCGGCATTTACGCCAGTGGTTGCAACTGCGGCGCCTGAATGGACGCTCGCGGTCACCTGGAGTGGGGGCGGTATGAATCTGCCTACGGCGATGGCCTTCGATTCGAGCGGGAATGCGTGGGTGGCAAGCTACTTCAGCATGCTGACTGAGCTGCCGGCGCTGGGCACCGGAGGCGCGGTGCAGCAGGTGGCTTCTTCGACCACCGCGTTGTTTGAGAGTTATGGGTTGACGGTGGATGGGAGCAACAACATCTGGGTGTCGAACGAGGAGAGCAACTCCAGCATCAATACTGGCTATGGGAACGTGGTGAAGTTCAGTAACTCAGGGCAGGTGCTTTCGGGGGCAAGTGGATTTAGCGCAGGCGGAGTCTATTATCCGCAGGGGCTTGCGGCGGACACAACCGGCGATGTGTGGGTGGTGGACTACGGCGACTCGCTGGTGTCGCTGCTTTCGAACAGCGGAACCGCGGTGAACGGCAGTACGGCATGGGGTTCGGGCCATCTTGCGCTGCCGGTTGCGGTGGCGGTGGACGCGAGTCACAATGCATGGGTGGCGAATCAGAGTTCAAATGCGATTACGAAGATCTCGCCTGATGGCTCCCAGGTGACGCAGATCAGTTGCTGTGAGGCTGCAAGTGGACTGGCTGTGGACCAGGGAGGCAATGTATGGGTAGCCAACTACTTTGGTGACAGTATCAGCGAGGTCTCGAGCGCTGGAGCTGTTCTGCTGAACGGGCAGACGGGCGGCGGCGTGGATCATCCGAATGGAGTGGCCATCGACGGGGCTGGGCGGGTATTTGTGGGTAATCTTCATACGGGAACGGTGAGTGAGTTCGCAGGGTACACCTCCGCTACGCCCGGGACGCCGCTATCTCCGGCGGCGGGACTGGGAACCGATGCGCAACTTGGGTCTCCGTTTGCGCTTGCGATTGATGCGAGCGGCAATCTCTGGGTGACCAACTCGAATGGAGCGAATACCGTGACGGCCTTCGTCGGTCTGGCGACTCCGGTGAAGACGCCGCTGCTGGGACCGGTGCAGTTGCCGTGAATACCGGTTGCGCCGCTTACGGCTTCGGGCGGAGGTTTTTGATTCCGGTGTTCGACTGCCCGACTCTATTCAGGTAACGTAGAGGCAGCTCGCAGGGCTCCGGGTGAAATGTAGTGATTGCTGACGCTCATGTTCATCATGTTCGCTATTGTTTGCTTGGAGAAATCCATGGGTGGCAGTCCCATCTGTGCTCTTCTGGCATCCAATCCTGGCAGGTCCTCTATGTTGAAGAAGGTCAGTGTTCTGTCTTCCACTGACACTCGATACAACGTGCCGTAGCGCTGCTTTTTCGCGTGCTCGACGAGGTCTTGATCGATGAGGCTGGCTACTCCGGAGCCTGCAATTTTATGGTCCGCTGCCAATGCTTCCAGCTGTGGCAATAAGCGTTCACGCAACGCAGTATCGCGAAACTGAACGAGTAGATTGAGAGCGTCATCTGAAGCTTCAATGCCGACCAGAGAGATGGTCGGCCAGCCATTTTTTTCGATGATTCCTGCGAACTCCTGATGGAGCGATTCGTTTGCGATGTGCGCTGCCTCCGCTCGATCATGAGTAACGTTCTCCCCGGGTTTTGCGGTGTGAGCCGATTGGTAGCACGCCCACATTGTCATTAGTTGCTGCTTCAATTCCTGATTTGTTCCCGGTCCGTTCTCAGCGACCAGGGCCTGTTGCTGCTTTATCAATGCTTGTCGCCAAGCCGGGACAGGTTCTTCAGTTGAACCTTCTGTGCGGGGCTGCGTGGCCTGGCTTTGTGCAGACAGGGCTGAAGTGCTGAGTCCGATTGCGAGCACTGCTGTCAGGGAGAAGAACAGACGCATCCCAGTACCGTACTGGCGACTACCGCGTGAGTCAAGATTTCCTGTCAGGGCTTCGGGCGGAGGTTTTTGAGGAAGTCTTTGGCGGTGGGTTGGGTGTTGAGGATGTCGGCGGGTGTGAGCCAGGCGCGACGAAGTTGGGTGATGCCGTAACGCATTTGGTCGAGCTCTTCCGTGGCGTGGGCGTCGGTGTCGACAACGATCTTGCAGCCGTATTGTTTGGCGATGCGGAGATTCAGATCGTTGAGATCCGAGCGCGCGGGGCTGGCGTTGTGTTCGACGGCTACTCCCAGTTCTGCGGCGCGTTTGAGGACTGTGTCGATGTAGATTGCATAAGCTTCGCGGCCAAGAACCTTGCGCCCAGTGGGATGGCCGAGGATGCGGACGTGTGGATTTTCGATGGCGCGGAGTACGCGTGCGGTCATCTCATCGGCGGGCTGGTTGAAGTGGGAGTGGACGCTGGCGATGACGATGTCCATCTGGGCGAGGGTTGAGTCGTCGAGGTCGAGAGCGCCGTCGGCGAGGATGTCGACCTCGATGCCGGGGAGGACGCGGATCTTTCCTTCCATCTCGGCGTCGACTTTGTGGATGGCTTTGATGTGGGCTAGGGCGCGCTTGTCGTCGAGGCCATTGGTCATGGCCAAATTTTTCGAGTGGTCGGTGATGGCGATGTACTTCAGACCACGCGCGAGGGCGGCTTCGGCCATCTGACGGATGGTGTCGCGACCGTCGGTGGCATTCGTGTGCATGTGGAGATCGCCTCTTATATCTCCCAGTTCGATGAGGTGGGGGAGGGTGTGGGCGGCTGCGGCTTCGAGTTCGCCGGAGTTTTCGCGGAGCTCGGGTGGGATGTAGTCGAGGTCGAGGGCGTTGTAGATCTCTGCTTCACTGGCGGCGGCGATGATGACGTTGTCTTCGACGCGGAGCAGAGCGTACTCATTGAGCGTTAGGCCGCGTTTGATAGCGCGCTGGCGAAGGGCGACGTTGTGCATCTTGCTGCCGGTGAAATATTGGAGAGCTGCTCCGTAGCTGGCGCGCGGGAGTAGGCGAACGTCGACCTGGAGGTTGTTGCGGAGGGTGAAGCTGACTTTGTTCTGTCCCTTAGCGAGGAGCTTGTCGATGAGTGGCAACGCGGCGACGTGTTCGATTGCGGCAGACACGACGTCGGGTTCGCAGGCGGGGCCGGTGACCAAAAGATCGAGGTCGCCGACGGTCTCGCGGCCGCGGCGGAGGGAGCCGGCGGGGGTGATCTCGTCGATGCCGGGGAAGGCGCGGATGAGGTCGCTGATGGTGTCGGCGTGTTGCTGGGCCTTGTCGATGCGGAAGCGGCTGGAGTTTTTGCGGTGGTCTTCGATGCCTTTGAGGAGCTTAGTGACGAATTTTTCGCCCATGCGGGGGAGTTTGGTGAGGAGTCCGGCCTTAGCGGCGGCTTCGAGGCCGTCGATGTCGCAGACCTGGCAGGCGGACCAGACGAGGGCGACGGTCTTGGGCCCCATGCCGGGGAGCCGAAGGAGTTCAAGCATGGAGGGCTTGTATTTTTGCAGGAGCTCTTCGCGGAGAGGGAGGGTACCGGTGGAGAGGGCGGCCTGGATGTTAGCGACCATGCCTTTGCCGATGCCGGGGATGGCTAGAAGCTGTTTGGTGTCGTCCACCAGGGTGGAGAGCTGGGTGGTTTGTTGCTCGACGGCCTCGGCGGCTCGGCGGTAGGAACGGATGCGGAAGGGGTCAGCCGCGTCAATCTCGAGGAGGGCGGCAGTTTCATCGAGGAGGCGGGCGATCGAGATATTGTCCATGGGGGCGCGTTCAGTGTCCGCGGGCGGAGGCGGTCACTGAGCCAGTATGCAACAGCAGAGAGACGGACTCAAGGCAAGCCAGTGGTTCAGGTTCGAGAGAACGCAGCTGGGAGTGGCTACGCTGACTTGAAGAGATATGTTTATGAAGCTGCCTGATTTGTTTCGTGATTGACTTCTTTTAGGCGAGAGACCTGATCAGCCTGAGGGCCTTTTGTCCCCTGAATGATGTCGAACTCGACCTCATCGCCCTCTTTGAGGCTCTTGTAGCCCTCGCGTTGGATGGAACTGTAGTGAACAAAGACGTCCGCCCCGCCCTCGCGGCCGAGGAAGCCGTAGCCCTTTGCGTTGTTGAACCACTTGACGGTGCCCTTGTATTGTGCCAATGGAGCGACTCCCTTAGTTTCCATGTCTGAGTCGGCACATACCGCGAAGTGATAGCGCTGCAACGGTAACGCCGCTCAAGAGAGTCTGACGCAAAAGGAGGAGAGGGAGTTTTCTGGAGATGTTGATGGCTGTCTTTTTTTGTCAGGGCGCTGATTTTTGGTCACTTACGTGTTTGGGGTGTAGCTGGTGTCCGAGAACGAAGGTTTCCCGCGGCCTGTCAGGGTTGTTCGCGGCGGTGCGCCGGATCGGATGAAGCGGAATCTCGATGGAGGTGCTCTAAAAGCGGCCGGATCGTCGGGCAGCGTCGTAAAGCATGAGGCCGATGAGGGTTTTGCCGTCGTGAATCTTGTTGGCGGCGACGAGGGCGAGGGCTTCGGAGAGGGTTAGACGGAAGACCTCGATCTGTTCGTCGGGTTCGGGGGCTGCGGAGCCTTCGCGGATGTCTCGGGCGAGATAAATTTGCATCCATTCGCCGAGGAAGCCGGGGCTGGCGAAGTACTTTGTCAGCAGGGTCCAGCGTTTGGCGCGGTAGCCGGTTTCTTCGATCAACTCACGTTTGGCGGCGGCGAGGGGGGCTTCGTGGGGCTCGACGCGGCCGGCTGGGAGCTCGATTAGCGTGAGTCCGGCGGCATGGCGGTACTGGCGCTCGAAGACGATGTCGGGGTCGTTGGGGTTCTTCGACTCGTCGATGGCGAGGATGACGATGGATCCGTTGTGACGGATAACGTCGCGGGTATTGATGAAGCCGCCGGGCTCCTGGACTTTATCGGTGACTACGGAGAAGACTTTTCCCTTGTAAGCCAGTTTGGAGGAGATGAGACGGGGTTTGGCGGGCCGCTTTTTCTTGTCGGCGGGGGAGGGGGAGCTGGGGTTCTTTATTTGGGCGGCCATAGGGCTAAAGTATCATCCTGCATCTAGACTTAGGTGGTGGGCATCCAACAGGATGCGCGGAAAATTTGTTTTGCGTGGCTGCAGAGTGCTGCGGCGAGTGAGATTAAGGATAGGTCTGCATGAGCTTTGAGTGTTTTCCCATCACGGTGTTGCCGCAGGTGTCGCGGATCTACGCGACTATCTTGCGATGGCTGATAGTGCCGGCGATGGGGCGGTGCGGCGGTGGTATGGGGCGGAGCCGTTTGCAGGGAAGTGGTTAGGTGAGAGCGGCGCCGGTGAAGCATGCCGGAGCGCTGGCTGATTTGTTGGAGCAGCAGGCGGTGGAGTTTGGCGCGGGGGATGCCGCGAAGGCGAATATCGCCAAGCTGCGGGCTGGCGCTCGGGCGGTGGTGACGGGGCAGCAGGTGATGCTGCTTGGCGGGCCGCTGTTGATCTTGCTGAAGGCGGCTACGGCGGTGGCTCGGGCCAGAGAGGCGACGAAGGCTACTGGTGTGGAGCATGTTCCGGTGTTCTGGATGGCCACCGAAGATCATGATCTGGAAGAGGTAGATCAGGTTTCGCTGCTGACGAAGAGTTCGGTGGAGACGCTGAAGGCTAATTTGAAGGTTGCGCATGCGGTGCCGGTGGGTGGCGTGGTGCCGGGACCCGAGCTGGAGGCGGTGCTGGAGCGGGCAAGCGAGTTGCTGGAGTTTGCTCCGGTGAGTGAGTGGCTGCGGGAGTGTTATCTCCCGAAAGACGGTGCGCGGCCTACGCTGGCGCTGGCGTTTGGGCGGTTGATGGCGAAGATATTCGCCGAGCAGGGTTTGATTGTGATGGATGCTGCTTCGCGCGGGTTTCATGCGCTGGGGGCGGGTACGCTGCGGTATGCGATCGAGCATGCTGCAGAGTTGCAGAAGGCGTTGATCGCTCGTAGTGAGGAGCTGGTGAGGGCTGGGTATCATGCGCAGGTGCTGGTGGCGGAGGGAGCTTCGCTGCTGTTTCTGCTCGATGAGGCGACGGGAGAGCGGGTGGCTCTGCGACGGAGTGCAGGAGGGGCAATGGAAGGCCGGAGGAAAGGTTTATTCGACCGCGGAGTTGATCGCTATTTTGGAAGCCGCGCCGGAGCGGTTTAGTCCGAATGCACTGCTGCGGCCGGTGTTTCAGGATACGTTGCTGCCGACGGCGGCTTATGTAGGCGGGCCTGCGGAGATTGCTTACTTTGCGCAGAGTGCGGTGTTGTATGAGGCGATTTTGGGGAGGATTACTCCGGTCCTGCCGCGTTTGAGCGCGACGCTGCTGGAGCCGGCGATTGCTGCGGTGATGGATAAGGATGAGGTGCAGCTGCCGGATGCGATGACCACAGCGGAGGAGCTGGCGCAGAGGCTGGGCGCGCGCGCGATGCCGATTGAGGGTAAACGGAAGCTGGCTGCCGTGGGAAATGCGCTGGATGAAGAGCTCGATGCGCTGACGGAGTATCTCGGCGGAATGGACGTTTCGCTGGGAGAGTCGGCTGAGGTGTCGGGCTCGAAGATGCGGTACCAGATGAACCGGCTGCGGAGGATGGCGGCTACGTTTGAGTTGCAGAAGGAGGCCAGTCTGCGGAAGCACGCCGAGGCGATTACGCTGAATGTGTTTCCGGATGGGCATCCGCAGGAGCGGGTGGTGGCTGGGGTCTGGTTTATGGCGAAGTATGGGGATGGGTTGGTGGAGCGGCTGGTGGGAGTGGCGGAGAACCAGTGTCCGGGGCATGTAGTGGTGCGGCTCTAGTTCTCAGTTGTCTGTTGTAGGTTCTCAGTTACAAGCGTGGAATCCTGTCCTGAAGTTTTAGAATGGGAGTGAGGTGTTCCATGGGATTGAGCGATCAGCCGTTTGAGGTGATGTGTCCGGATTGTGGGGCGATGTTGAAGGTGGATCCGGTGACGCGGGCGATAATTGCGCATAAGTCTGCTCCGAAGAAGAAGATGTTTGAGGACTTTGGCGAGGCGGCGAAGGCTCTGCGTGAGGCGGATGCACGGCGGGATTCGATCTTTCAGCAGAGCGTGGACGCGCAGAAGAACAAGGACGATGTGATGGCGAAGAAGTTTGCCGAGGCGGTGAAGAAGGCGAAGGAGACTCCGCTGACGGATCGGCCGCTGAGGGATTTCGATTTGGATTAGCGCTGAAGGTGTCTATGCATGCAGTCTTGCAGGAAGATGAGCGGCTGACACGGTTGACGAAGATATGCCTTGGGTTTCCGCGGGCGGAGCGCGAAGTTCAAGGTTTGCATGCGAGCTTCACGGCGAAGAAAAAGACTTTCGCGTATTTTGTAAATGACCATCATGGCGATGGGATTGTCGGCGTATGGTGCAAGGTTCTACCGGGTGATAACATTGCACTCATCAAGGCCGATCCGAAACGTTTTTATATGCCGGCGTATGTTGGGCCGAGGGGCTGGGTGGGGCTTCGGCTGGATGTTGGCAGAGTCAACTGGGGTGAAGTAGAGGAGTTGACCAAGGGGAGTTATCAGTTAATTGCAGGCAATAAGCCAGATGCGGTCGCGCAAAAGTCGAAGAAGTAAGAAATGATGAGCCCGTCATTCTCTGATGAGGGTGAGTGTTGGTGTAGTTCCGGTAAACTGGAGGGATGCCGCCAATTTTGAATGCGCAGGGGTTGACCAAGGCCTTTGGCGCGACTGCTTTGTTTCGTGAGATCTCTTTTACTGTTTCAGATGGCGACCGTATTGGGCTGATTGGGCCCAATGGGGCAGGGAAGAGCACGTTGCTGAAGGTGCTCGCCGGGGATGAGGACGCGGACACCGGTGACGTTGCGGTGCGGAAGCGGGCGCGGGTCGGATATGTCACGCAGGAGTCGAGCTTTGCGCCGGGAGTGACTGTTCGCGCTGTGCTGGAAGCCGCGTTGGTGCGGGCCAAAGTCGCTGAGGGTGAGCATGAGGGCCGGCTGCGGGAGACCTCGGGGCGGACGGGGTTTCCTGATTTGAGTGCAGAGGCGGCGACGCTGAGCGGCGGGTGGAGGAAGCGGCTGGCGATTGCGGAGGCGGTGGTGACGCATCCGGATGTTCTGCTGCTCGATGAGCCGACAAACCATCTGGATTTAGCCGGGATTGCGTGGCTGGAGGAGTTGCTGAATGAGGGTAGTTTTGCTTGCGTGCTTGTCAGCCATGATCGTTATTTTCTTGAGAATGTTGCGACGGAGATAGTCGAACTGAACCGCGTGTATGCGGATGGGCTGCTGCGGGTGAAGGGGAGCTACTCGAAGTTTCTTGAGGGCAAGCAACTTTATATGGAGGCGCAGTCGAAGCTGCAGGACGCGCTGAAGAACCGCGTGAAGATTGAGGTGGACTGGCTGCGGCGCGGACCCAAGGCGCGGAGTACGAAGGCGAAGGCGCGGATCGACAATGCGCAGGAGTTGATTGGGCAGTTGAGGGAGGTCAACTCACGGGTGCAGACGTCGACTGCAGGGATTGATTTTTCGGCAACGGATCGGCAGACGAAGCGGTTGGTGGAGTTGGAGGATGTTTCGGTAGTGCTGGGTGACCGGAAGATCGTGGAGGGGTTGAATTTTCTGATCACCTCCGGGATGCGCGTGGGATTGGTGGGGCCGAATGGAAGTGGGAAGACGACGCTGCTGCGGTTGTTGACCGGAGAGCTGGAGCCGACGGCGGGGACGATCAAACAGGCGGCTGCGCTGAAGATCGTTTACTTCAGCCAGATGCGCGAGTTGGAAGAGGGCGTGACGCTGCGGCGGGCGCTGGCTCCGGATTCGGACTCGGTGGTGTACCAGGGCAGGGTGGTGCATGTGGCGAGTTATGCGACGAAGTTTTTGTTTACCAGCGAGCAGCTCAATCAGCCGGTCGAGAGGCTGAGCGGAGGCGAGCGCGCGCGAGTGTTGATTGCGAAGCTGATGCTGGAGCCGGCGGATTTGTTACTGCTCGATGAGCCGACGAACGATCTGGATATCGCGACGCTGGAGATTCTTGAAGAGAGTTTGCTGGAGTACACAGGCGCGCTGGTGCTGGTGACGCACGATCGTTACATGCTGGATCGGGTGTCGACGATGGTGCTGGGTCTGGATGGGCGAGGTGCGGCGGAGACGTTTGCGGACTACTCGCAGTGGGAGCAGTGGCGCGGCGTGAAGGTGGAGGAGGCGATTGCTCCGGGGGCGACGGGGAAGGCGGTTGCTTCGGTTTCTGCTGGGCCTGCGTCGAACGCTGGGGGTAAGAAGAAGCTGTCGTATCTTGAGGCGCGGGAGTTTGCGGGGATTGAGGCTGCGGTGGAGGCGGCGGAAGAGCGGTTGCAGAGGGCTCGGCAGACGATCGAGGATCCTGCCGTGGCGGTGGATGCGGCGAGGCTGACGGCGGCGCTGGCTGAGATGGAAGCGGCGCAGGCGGAGGCGGACGATCTTTATGCGCGGTGGGCGGAGCTGACGGAGAAGGTCGGGTAGCGATTAATTCCTGTGCGCGATGTGCGGCTTTTTGCCTAGATCGTGCCAGTGGTTTCGGTTATCTCTACGCCGTAATGCTTCGCGGCGGCTTTGATGTTGGCGAAGGCCTGTTCGCGCTCGTGGTCGGTGACGTCTTTGACCTGGTCGAAGCGGGCGATGGCGTTGCGGACGTGCGAGGCGTTGTTGAGCGGCTCTTTGCGCTTGTCGGGAAAGGCGTAGACGGAGGCGGGGAGTGCGTTGCGCTCCTTTGCGTCGAGGGCTTTGTTGTCTTCGTGATGCTTCCAGGTCGCTTTCATGGCAGGCTCCAATCCTGGTTTAGACTGCGCAAGCGTGCAGGCGTCTTACGGTGGTTGGATGTAATTTGGTGGCCATATGTTGTGAGGGGAGCGGTTTGGCTTGGTTTCGCGATATGCTGCTGGAACTATGAAAAATTTTGTTTGCGGGTTGGCTGTGGGGTTGGCGGCAATGGCTTGTCTGGCGCAGGAAGCTGCGAGCACCGAGGCGTGTTGTGGTGCTTCATGCGGCGCGGATGCTGGATGTGGCGGATGGGAAGATTGTCACGCCGGGTGAGGTGTTGGTTGAAGGGGATCGGATCGCTGCGGCCGGTACTCATGTAGATCGGCCTACGGGAGCTGAGGTGATCGATCTTGGCGATACAACGCTGATGCCGGGGTTGATCGATGCGCATGTGCATCTGTTTCTGCATGTGGGGGCAGAGGATTTGCAAACCGTGCAGGAGAGCGTGCCGGAGAGGACGTTGATTGCTGCCGGCGCGGCGAAGGACGATTTGATGGCGGGATTTACCGCGGAACGCGACATGGGGAGTGAGGGCGCTGGGTGCGCAGACGTGGCAGTGAGGAATGCGATTAATAAGGGGCTGATTCCGGGGCCCCGGATGCGTATGAGCTGCAATGCGATCGATCTGACCGGCGGGCATGAGGATGCGATTGGGTATAACCCGGCGCAGAAAGTGCTCTCGAATGCGGACTATGCCGACACTGCGGACGAGATCGTGAAGGTGATGCGAGAGCAGCGCAAGATTGGCGCAGACTTTACGAAGATCTATGAGACGGGAAGGGATTCGTATAGGGATGGCGTGTTCAAGACGCCCTATCAATACACTGAGGCGGAGTTGGCGGCAGCAGTGAAGGAGGCGGAGAGGACGGGCGGCGGGGTTGGCTCGGGGCGCGCGGTTGCGGTGCATGCAACAGGGGAGCCAGGAACGGGATATGCGGTGGCGGCGGGGGTTGCGTCGGTCGACCATGCGTATCAGTTGAGCGAAGCGACGATGAAGGCGATGAAGGAGAAGCAGATTTACGCTGTGCCGACGTTTGCGATTGCGGAGTACTTTGCTGATCATGCGGCGACTCCGGAGAGGGCAGCGCGTGGAAAGGCGGAGCAGGCTTATCATGCGGTGGAGTTCAAGAAGCAGTTGGCGGCCGGAGTTCCGATGGCGGTGGGGAGTGATGTAGGGCCGTTCCCGCATGGGACGCAGGCGCGAGAGTTGGAGTTGATGGTGGAGTATGGGATGAAGCCGGCGGCGGTGTTTCAGGCAGACATGTTGAATGGAGCGAAGCTGCTGGGTTGGGGTGGACAGATTGGTGAGTTGAAGGCTGGGTACTTTGCGGATGTGATCGCGGTGCCGGGGAATCCGCTGGAGGATATCTCAGTGACGACGAAGGTGGGATTTGTGATGAAGAATGGGGTGGTTTACAAGCGGCCGTGATTTGATGTGGGAGCGGTCCGGCTTCGCTCGACAACCCACCCTTTGTGATACGGCCACAAAGGATGGGCCGCGCGGCTATCTTACTTTGGGGACCACTGCTCGTCGGCGGAAGGGCCGTAGAGGGCTGGGACGGGGATGTCGTTGAGGCGGAGATAGACGCCGAGCTGCGCAGTGTGGTGGATGAGATGGTCGAAGCACAAACCGCGGAAGCTGAGCGAGCGGGGATTGTGGGAGATGAGCTGGTCGCCGTAGCTAAACTTCCAAGGAGCGGTGAGGTGCTCGTCGCTGGCGGTCGCCAGGGCGGCGCGGCATTTGGCGGAACATTCGTCGAGCTGCTTGAGAGCGTTCTCGCGTGTCGTGAATTCCAGAGACATGTGAGGGCGTTTGGAGTTGGCCATGTCCATGCCGTCATCTACGAGGATGTAGTAGCCGAACATGGTGATGGTGGCGCAGTGCATGGCGAGTTTGCCGAGGGGCATGGATTTGTCATGACACTTCCAGTCGTTTTTTCCTTCGGGGACGCGCTCGAGGGTGCGGCGGGTGTTGGATATCTCGATGTCGTAGTCCTGAAGGAGGATTTCAGAGATTTTCATAGAATTCCTTTCTTTTATGCGTCGGTTGCATCTGCCTGCTTAAGGAGGTACTCCTTCTGGTTCGGAATAGAACATAACGAAGGCCTACTGACAGCGTGTTGTCGTAGAGACCCACGGCTAGATTGCTCTGAGATGCTATAGCCCGGTGATGTTGAAACCACAGTCGACGTAGGTGATTTCGCCGGTGATGCCGCTGGCTAGATCGCTTGCGAGGAAGAGGGCGGCGCCGCCTACTTCAAGCTGGTCGACGTTGCGGTGGAGCGGGGAGCGTTCGGTGACGGCGTCGAGAATCTTCGAGAAGTCGCCTATGCCGCGGGCGGCGAGGGTTTTGATGGGGCCGGCGGAGATGGCGTTGACGCGGATGTTTTTTGTGCCGAGCGACGCCGCGAGGTAGCGTACGGTGGCTTCGAGTGCGGCCTTGGCGACGCCCATGACGTTGTAGTTGGGGAAGACCTTCGTAGACGCCGTAGTAGGTGAGGGTGAGGATTGAACCGCCCTCGGTCATGAGCGGAACGGCGGCGCGGCTGACGGCGACGAGCGAGTAGACGCTGACGTCGTGGGCGATGCGGAAGTCTTCGCGGGTGGTGAGGAGGAAGTCGTTTTTGATTGCTTCGGACGGGGCGAAGGCAACAGCGTGCACGAGGATGTGGAGGGTGCCGTAGGTCTCTTTGAGCGTGGCGAAGAGGGAGTCAATCTCGGCATCGACGGAGACGTCACACTGGTAGGCCTTGGCGTCCTTGAGTTCGGGAATGAGAGCGTCGGCTTCTTTTTTGAGGCGCTCGTTCTGGTAGCAGATGGCGAGGGTGGCGCCGGCTTCGGATAGCTTCTGGGCGATGCCCCAGGCGATGCTGCGTTTGTTGGCGAGGCCGAAGACGACGGCGACTTTGCCTTTGAGATCAATCATGGGGGAGCGGGTTCCTTTCAGGTACGTTGCGACCTAAAGGATAGCAGTCGGTTTGGACAAGTGCTATTGCTGCAACGGATCGCTGTGACTTGAGGGGAGAATGACGTGCTTTGGGCCCTCTTCGGCGTCCGCCTCGTGGGGGAGGACGCGGCAGCAGTTCCGGCCTGCATTTTTGGCGTTGTAGAGGGCCTTGTCGGCACGAGCGAGGAGAGAACCCGCGATTTCGCCTGAGGCGGCCTCCGTAAGGCCGATGCTGATGGTAAGCGGCAGCTCGGCGCCGGGTATTGAGAGCTCACGTACTGACTGCTCGATCCGAGAGGAGACGGCGAGAGCGTCGGAACAGTGTGTGCGGGGAAAGATGAGGAGAAACTCGTCCCCGCCGAAGCGGCCGAGCAGATCGTATGGGCGCAGACGTCCGGAGATGGCGGAGACGACGTCGCGGAGGGCTGTGTCGCCGGCTGCATGTCCGGCGTAGTCATTGATTGTCTTGAAATGGTCGATATCGATGAGAGCTATCGAGAGGCCGTGGCCACTGCGTCCAGTGCGCCTGAGCTCAGTATCGAGTTTCTGTTCGATACCGCGACGGTTGAAGACGCCGCAGAGCAGGTCTCGTTCCGACTCGTCTTTGACGAGGGTGAGGAGTTCGCTGCAGAGCATCAGCAGGAAAGAGAGGCCGATGAGGAAGGCGAAGGAGACACTGAGCAGGACTGAAATGGTCTGGAGGAATTCACGCTGCGCATGATTAGGCTGAACTCGAAAAACCATTAGAAAGATGATGCGGTTCAAAGCGAAGACGGCATAGCTCGCCATGAGAAACGCGAAGACCTTCAGGAACATCCTGTCCGCTGCCTGGCGGAATATCTCATCTGCGATCACGGCGCGGACGAGAAAGAAGCTGATGGCGATAACCCATGTCAGGGCCTGAGGGTGCTTGTTCGAAAGGACCAAATAGACCGTCAGACCGGACGCGACAGCGGCGACGGCCCAGGCGTAGCGAATCTTACGCGGACTTTTGAAGAAGTGAAGGACGCCGGTGTAGAAGAGGACAAATGCGGAGAGCAGGAGGCAATGGGAGACAACAATGGAAACGAAGGCCGGGATAGAGCCGGACAACAGGAGGAGGACGTTGGCGATGGTAGCTGCAAGAAAAGCCAACGCGACGGCACCCGCGCCGCGCAGGTAGGGGTAAATCCGCTTCATGCAGAAAAAGACGATCGCATAGATCAGCGTCAAAGCAATTTGACAGCCGAGGAGAGTGCCGACATCTACCGATGCGATAAAGGACATTCGTTCAGCCTGTGAGGGGATTCTATGCGCAACGGTCCAAGAACAAAAGATCCTGAAGTCGAAAGCAGTTAAGTATCTAACTCGTCACGAGAGAGTGAGCCAATCGTATTGTTCCTCAGTAAGGGGGACGACGGAGAGACGGAACTGGCGGAAGAGTATGGAATCTTTGAAGACAGATGCGTCGCGCATCTCGGCGAGCGTATGGGGCTGCTTGACTGGCTTGCCGGCTTTAATCCTGACTTTGGGATTCTTGAGGTCGGAGTCATCGACGGAGATGACCTTGGCTGTGCCGATGGCGACTTTGCCTTTGCCGGAGTGATAGATGATGAGTTTTTCGCCGGGCTTCATGCTGCGAAGGTTGAGGAGGGCCTGGGGGTTGGAGATGCCGTCCCAGGTGGTCTCGCCGTCGCGGAGGAGATTGTCGTAGGAATAGGTGTCGGGTTCGGTCTTTAAGAGGAAGGGCATTTTGGTTGCTCCGAAGATTTAGGGATTGAGGACCAGGGCCCAAGGACTAGTCTAGCCGCCGAGGTCGATCAGATTTACCTTGGCGACGGGTTGGCCAAGGAAATTGGAGCCTAGGCGTTGGAATTTTTCGATGGAGTCGGTTGCGTAGAAGGTGCATTGAGAGCTGTGAGCTTTGAGTTCTGAGCGATGAGTGTCGAGTTCGAGGTAAGTGGCCACGGCTCGGGCGGTGGCTTCGGCGGAGTCGATGACAGTAAGGGGATGGTTGATTGATGCCAGGGTGCGGTGGATGGCGGGCTCGAGTAGCGGGTAGTGCGTGCAGCCGAGGAGGAGAGTCTGCGTTGCAGGCGCGGCGGCGAGGGCTTCGGTGAGGTAGATCTTCAGGACTTCGTCGGTGACCGGATGGTTGATCCAGCCCTCTTCGACGAGGGGGACGAGGAGGGGGCAGGCTTTTTCGCAGGCTGCGAGGCCAAGGGCGTTGAGGGCGCGGGTGTAGGCGTGGGATTGGACTGTGGCGGCTGTTGCAAGGACGAGGACGTGGTTTGGGGCATTGCAGGTGGCGGCTAGGGCGGCTTGAACGCCAGGTTCGACCACACCGATGACGGGTATGGGAAGGGCACGCTGGATGTCTTCGAAGGCGAGGGCGGTGGCAGTGTTGCAGGCGATGACGAGGAGATTGGCGCCCTGTTCGTGGAGGAATTTTGCGCTGGAGACGGCGTAGCGAGCGATTGTCTCGTGGGACTTGGAGCCGTAGGGGAGACGGGCGGTGTCGCCGAGGTAGATGTAGTGGGCGTCGGGGATGAGAGGCTGCAGGGCGCGGAGGACGGTGAGGCCGCCGAAGCCGGAGTCGAAGACGCCAATGGTGGAGGATTTTGTCGAGTGCGTTTTTGGGGTCATGGGTGAGGGGAATCCGGCGTTTCAATTGGCGGTGTGGGTTTGGCGGTCGTGTCGGTCGCCGGGTAGGTGCGAAGGAGATCGGCGTGGCCGGCGAGGGTGTCGTGGGGCTGGCCGTCGACCAGGAAGCGGATAGCGGTGATCTGCGGGAGCGCGGCGTGAAGGGTGCCGATGATCGATTGCACGGTGAGGGCTTCGACTTGTATGCCGGAGGGATGGTTGTCGATGAAGGAGCCGTGGAGGTTGATGACCACTAACTGGCCGGCCTGCTCGCCTACGGATTGCGGATCTGCCAGGAGGAAGACGTCGTCTACGGCGGGGCCGCCTTGGAGCGGGTGGGCTGAGGCCGGAAGAGAGTAGGTGGCGAGGAGGTGCTCCAGGAGGGTGCGGGCTCGGACGGTGGGCTCCTGCGGGAGGGCGAAGGATTCGGTGGTTGGGGTAATGGAGGCGTCGGCGTCGTTGGCCAGGTAGAGGGTGATGTCCTCGGTGCTGGTGGTGGTGGGGGCCGCGATGGGGGTGGCGTCGTTGGGAGCGGCGAGACGTCTATGCGCCTGCTCGCAGCCGCGAAGGAGGAAGGCGGTCATGAGCAGGATGCCACCGACGAGGTTCCAGAAGAGAATGCGCTGATAGCGGGGGATCATTTTGCGGCTCCGGGGGCGGCGCTCTGGTGGCTCCGCCAGGAGGTGAGGGCAGCAGCGATGGCCTTGGCGATGTTCTGCTGGTAGGTGGCATCGGTGATTGGGGTTGGGTCGGAGTCGGGAGGAATGAGAGGGGCGATCTCGATGGCGACCGCTGGGCAGGTTAGGTTATCGAGGGGGCGGAGCGAGGCGCGGCTGAGGATGACGGGAAGCTTGGCGCGCTGGAGGGCTAGGCCGATCTCGTTGGCGAGGGTGAGGCTCAGGGGGATTGAGGCCGCCTGGGCGGTGTTCCACGGGATCGTGGCGTGGGGTTCTTCGAGGTCAGTGGGTGGAGTGAGTGATGAGGTGACGATGTGGACGCCGTTACCGCTGTCCGTGGCATGGAGGATCAGGCAGGCGGCGGGATGGGCATGGTTGGCGATCTCGGCGCGCTGGTCCGTGGTGAAGGCGACGGTTGGGTCGGAGTCGCGAGTCGACATGATGGTGAAGCCGCTGGTGGCCAGAAGGGCGCGGAGGCGGGTCGAAAAGGCCAAGGTGAGATCTTTTTCGAGAAGGTCGTTGGGCAGGTGTGCCCCCGGATCGGGTCCGCCGTGGGCGGGATCGAGGAGAATGACGGTGCGGGGGGTGGGTTGTTGGGCAGGGACAACGATTGGGAGCAGGCTCGTCAAGATGATGGCTAGGGTGAGGTGCGCGGCGAGCTGTCGGTGGGGAAGGTTCAAGGGAATGAGTGGTCGCGTGGTTGATTGTAAATGGCTTTCGCGACCACTCGGGGAATGAGGCCTAGTCGAGGGCGTAGATGGCGAGGCCGCTGAGGAGCTTGGGGTAGAAGTCGGTTGATTTTTGCGGCATGACCTCGCCGGAGAGGGAGACATCCTTGAGCTGATCGAGGGTGATGGGCTTGATGAGAAAGGCGATGTTGGCTTCGCCGGATTCGACGAGGGCGACAGCTTCACTGGCTTCGCGCAGGTATTGGATGTTGCCGGTGGCGCGGATTCGGTCCTCAGTAAGGCCGAGGAGACGGTCGAGGACTACGGTGTGCAGCTGAGCCACGCCGAGCTGGCGTTGTTTGGAGGGAAGGTTTGCCAGGAGAGGGGCGATGGCTTCGGGTTTGGGGGTGAGGAGGTAGTTGCCGTCGCCAGTGGCGGCGATGAAAGAGTCGCCCGAAGACTGATTGAGGCGGTCAATGAGGTCGGAGGCCGACGCGTCTGGGAAGAGTTCCTCGATGGTGTAGAAGGCGCTGGCTTTGGTGATGAAATCGGGGGAAGAGAAGTTTTCGATGCCGGTAACGACACGGTGGGTGGGCAGGATGGTGATGCCGGGTGCGTCCATGTTGACGAAGGTCATCATCATGGCTGCCTCGGGAAAGGCTGGGACGGGAAGATGGGTGGGAGTGAGTCTTTCGTCCTCATCGAGGGGCTGGTTGAGGGGCAGTTTGAGCTGCGAGCCGCGTTCTTTGGCGTAGGCGACGGAGGTTTCGTAGCGGTGGTGGCCGTCGGCGATGATGAGCTTCTTGTCGGCCATGGCGGTGAGCAGGAGATTGATAAGGTTGGGGTCGGTTAGCTTCCAGAGTTTGTGGACGACGCCATACTCGTCGGTGATGGCGAGGTCGGCCGGGTTGTCGTCGAAGCCGTTCGGGAATGAGCCTTGGAAGATAAGCTTTTCCGCGGTGAAGGCGGGATCGGAGTAGAGCATATAGATCTGCTCACAGTAGGCCCGGGTGGCTTTGAAGAGGGCCATGCGGTCGGATTTGTGCTTGGGGAAGGTCTGCTCGTGGCGGTAGACGACCTTGTCGGCGTAGTCGTAGAGGTGGCCCAGGGCGATGAAGCCCCGCCGCTCGCGGACTTCACTTGTGCCCGGGACCGTGTAGGTCTGGGAGTAGCCGTAGACGGCGGGTTCGGACTCTTCGGCGAGGATGTGTTCGTGGCGCCAATCGTGGAGATACTCGGCGGCGCGGGTATAGACGTTATGGGCCTTTTCGCCGGGGGGCAGGAACTCCTGGGGATCGGTGTCGCCGGGCTCGTTTTTACCGAGGATGATGCGGACGAGGTTGTAGGGGCTGGCTTCGTAGTAGCGCTGCTGCATGGCCGGGGTGATCTTGTCGTAGGGTTGGGTGACTACAGCTTCCATTTTGACGCGGGCGGGATCGTAACGAAGGGCGCGGAAGGGGTAGAGACGGGCCATGCTGTTTTGGTTCTCCAGACGTCTTAAGATATGTAGCGATTGTACGGGGTGCGCGTAAAAGGAGAGTTTCGGGCGCGCTCAGTGGAATCCGGGCAGGTGTGCCGAACGTAGGCTAAGTAGCCGGAAATGGGCCGTGAGATAAAACTATGACAAATGGCGTTATTGTCAGGTCTATTATTTTCTTGAACGAGGCATCTGATCGGCTGTAGGCTACGTGGTCTGTAGATTCGGACGGTAAGGAACTCGCAAGTTGTGGCCGTCCGATAGTTACCGAAGAAATTGACTAAGCGTGAAACGGGCATAGGTGCCAGTATGGACATCGATATGCAGAACAAAGGCGATAGACGGGGACCTTGGAACGGGCTGCGACGGGCGACGTTGGGGCTTGGGATCATGATGGCGGGGTTCGCGCTTTGGAGTGCTGCGGGGAGCGCGGTCTGCCGGGCGCAGGAGAATCCGCTGGGAGAGGTGCATACCCAGCCACCACCGCCAGCGCCGAAGACGCCCGAGGACGCAAAGCCCGTGATCGAAGGCGGCGAGAATAACAACGCGGCGAAGCTGGCGACTTCAAGACGAGACGCGCGGATTCGCGTAGAAGTGAACCTGGTGCTGGTGCCGGCGACGGTGACCGATCCGATGAACCGGCTGGTCACAGGGCTGGAGAAGGAAAATTTTGAGATCTACGACAACAATATCGGGCAGACCATCAAAAGTTTCTCCACGGAAGATGCGCCGGTAACGATTGGAATCATCTTCGATCTCAGCGGAAGTATGTCGTCGAAGTTCATGCGAGCGCGGAAGGCGTTGAGCGAGTTTCTGAGGACATCGAATCCACAGGATGAATTTTTTGTGGTGGGGTTCAACGACCGGCCTGCAGTGATTGTTGATTACACGTCCGACGTGGATGACGTTGAGGCGCGGATGGTGATGTTGAAGCCGGAGAACCGGACAGCGCTGATCGATGCGATCTATCTCGGAGTGAACAAGCTGAAGGAAGCGAAGTATGAGCGGAAGGCACTATTGATTATCTCGGATGGCGGAGATAACCGGAGCCGGTATACCGAGGGTGAGCTGCGGCGGGTGGTGCGGGAAAGCGACGTGCAGATTTACTCGATCGGGATATTCGATCAGTATGCGCCGACGACCGAAGAGCAGCTGGGACCGATGCTGTTGACGGATATCTGCGATATGACGGGGGGGCGGATGTTCCGGGTGATGGATATGGCGGATCTAGGCGATATCGCATCGCGGATCAGTGCAGAGCTGCGAAACGAGTATGTGATCGGGTATAGGCCCTCTGAGGTGAAGCAGGATGGGAACTGGCGTAAATTGAAGATACGACTCGTGCCGCCACCGGGGCTTCCGGCGCTGACGGTGCACAATCGCCAGGGGTACTATGCACCTTCGCAGTAAAAGTTTCTGGCCGCGGATGGCCGTGGCAGGATGGTTAATAACAGTTGCTGGCGTGGTGAGCGGGGGCGCTCAACAACCAGCGGCCTCGCCGGTGCCTGCGAAACAACAACCGGCTTCGAAACAACCTTCCTTGACAGTAGACCGCGATCCGGTGCCTTCGCCTGATCCGGACGCGCCTGCGAAGAGCCAGACGGGTGCCCCGCAGGGGGTTGGGCTGGGAACGATTGAACGTCAAGGCGGCAAATATACCCTGCATGAGGACGCGTACGAGGTTCGGCTGAACGCGACCGTTCTTGATTCGGGCGGCCGGTCAATTCAGACACTGGATAAGAGCGCATTCACCGTTTATGAGGATGGAGTTCCGCAAACGATCAATTCGTTCCGGCATGAGGACCTGCCGGTATCGCTAGGCCTGCTGATCGACAGCTCGGGCTCGATGTACGACAAGCGGGTGGCGGTGGACAAGGCGTCGCTGGATTTTGTGAAGCTGTCGAATCCGCAGGACGAAGAGTTTCTGGTGGACTTCTCGTGGGAGGCGTTCATCGATCAGGATTTTACAAACGATATTGAGAAGCTGCGACAAGGGCTGGGATTCATTAAATCGAGCGGAGGGACGGCGATCTACGACGCACTGGTCGCTTCGGCGGACTATCTGAGCAAGAATGCGAAGCATCCGAAGCAGGTGCTGCTCGTGATTACCGATGGTGAAGACAACGCTTCAAGCGCCACGCTGGAGCAGACGATTCGTAGGATTCAGGACCTGGACGGACCGGTAATCTATTGCGTCGGGTTGCTGTTTGGTGAAGATACGGATAAGCGCGAGTCGCGGCATGCGCGCAGGGTGCTGGAGACGCTGGCCGAACAGACGGGCGGTGCGGCTTACTTTCCCAAGTCGGTAAACGATGTGGACGCGATTGCCGCTGAGGTTGCGCAGGATATCCGGACGCAATATACGATCTCGTATCACTCGACCAAGTCGCCTGCGCTGGGCGGGTATCGTGAGATTCATGTGGAGGCGAAGGCGAAGAACTTCGGAAGGCTGTCAGTGCGGACGCGGAGTGGATACTATCCGAGGGTTATCGCGGATGCGTCGAAGGGTGGGGATGCGGGCTTCAGCGATCCCTCAAAGAAGCCCTGATGCAAGGGTGGGTTGAGAGTATAACGGCTGTCTCCAGTACTGGGTGAAGCGGTTTGCGGAGCCAGCTCTCTTCTAATTGATGTAAAAAAGCAGGGGTAACCCAGGCCATCGGCGAGAACTTCGGTGGGCAGATTGAATGTGTGTGTGAGGCTTGAGTCGATGAAGGTTGTAGAGAACGTATTAGAGCTAGTAGGGCAGACGCCGATGTTGCGGCTGCGCCGGCTCGAACAGGCGAGTGGTGCTGGACCCGGCGCGGAGATATGGGCGAAGCTTGAGTATTTGAATCCGGGCGGCAGTGTCAAAGATCGCGCGGCGCTGGGGCTGGTGCTGGATGCCGAGCGGCGTGGTGTACTGCAGCCGGGAGGCACGATCGTCGAGGCAACGGCGGGCAACACCGGCGTAGGTTTGGCTCTGATAGGCGTGAATCGCGGGTACAAGGTGATGTTGTATGTGCCGGAGCAGTTTGCAGAAGAGAAGTGCAAGCTGATGCGTGGGCTTGGGGCAACGGTGGTGCGAACTCCTGAGGCCGAGGGCATGGCCGGGGCGATTCAGCGGGCTCTGCAGTTTGAAATGGAGACGCCGGGAGCGTTTGCCGCCCTGCAGTTTGAGAATCCGGCGAATCCCGATTTCCATGAACAGACGACGGCGGTGGAGATCTGGGAGCAGATGGAAGGGCGCGTTGATGCGTGGATCTCGGGCGTGGGATCGGCGGGGACGTTCACGGGCGTGGCGCGATTTTTGAAGAAGCAGCGGCCGGATATTTTGACGGTTGCAGTGGAGCCGCAAGGAAGTGTGCTCGAGGGCGGAGAGCCAGGGCCGCATCGCGTGGAAGGGATCGGCGTGTCATTCATTCCCGCCACGTTTGATCGCAGCGTGTGCGACCGCGTGATGATGGTGAGGGACGATCCGGCGATGTTGATGGTGAAGCGACTGGCTGTGGAGGAGGGTGTCTTTGCAGGGTCGAGTGCGGGAGCAATGTTGTGCGCGGCGGTCGATATGGCGAAGGAGCTGGGCGCCGGGAAGCGTGTCGTTACGGTGATTCCGGATTCGGCGGAACGATATTTGAGCAAGGGCCTGCTGGACTGACTGAAGTGGTTTTGCGAAAGAAGTGTGAGGGGATTGCGATGAAGACGGAGAGTGGAGAGAAGCAGCTCGATCGCTTTCTGGATGCGTTTACACCGGAGGTCGCCGATACTGCGCGAAAGGCTCTGGCAAAGCTTCGCAAACAACTGCCGCACGCGATTGAGTTGGTGTACGACAACTACAACGCGCTGGCGTGCGGATTTTCGCCGACGGAACGCGCCTCCGATGGGATCTTTTCAGTCGCAGTGTATCCGCAACACGCGAATTTCTTCTTTCTCCAGGGCGCGAAACTTCCCGATCCGGAGGGTCTGTTGCAGGGAGCAGGTTCGCGTGTACGACATATTCGACTGGAGAATGAGAAGACGCTGGATCGCGCCGATGTGAAAGCTATGATGGCGACAGCGATGAAGATGGCCAAGGTGCCGTTCGATGAGACAACGAAGTACAAGCTGGTTATCAAGTCGGTCTCGGCCAAACAGAGGCCGAGGCGGCCACCAGCCGTGAAAGCGAAGCGAATGAAGTAGCGAGTTAAGAGAAGAACGACAGTATGAGTGAGGGATGGATGGAAGCGAAGAAGAAACTAGGATTTGCGACACGGGCGATTCATGATGGGCAAGCTCCGGATGAGTTGACCGGAGCGGTAAATGTGCCGATTTACCTGACCTCGACCTACCAGCAGCAGGCGATTGGAAAGAACAAGGGGCACGAATATGCGCGTTTGACCAATCCGACTCGCGATGCGTTGGAGGAGTGCCTATGCTCGCTTGAAGGTGGGACAAGCGCGCATGCGTTTGGCAGCGGGATGGCTGCGATTACGGCGCTATGCACGATGATGAAGTCAGGCGACCATGTGGTGTGCTCGGACAATGTGTATGGCGGAACCGGGCGGCTGTTCGATTACGTGCTAAGTAACTATGGGCTCACCTTCACCTATGTCGACACAAGTGTCGCGGAGAATGTTGCAGGGGCGATTACGCCGGCGACGAAATTGGTGCATATCGAGACGCCGACCAATCCCATGATGTCGGTTACGGATATTGCTGCCGTGGCGAGGATATGCCATGCGAAGGGTGTGGAATTGAGCGTGGACAACACATTTCTATCGCCTTACCTCCAACAACCAATCGCACTGGGTGCGGATATTGTGATGCACTCAACGACGAAGTTTCTGAATGGGCACTCCGATGGGCTGGGCGGCGTGTTGATCGGCACCAAGCCCGAGCATGCAGAGCGGTTTCAATTTGTGCAGAAATGCACAGGAGGGATTCTGTCGCCGTTTGACAGCTACCTGCTGTTACGTGGAGTGAAGACACTGGCGGTGCGGATGAAACAGCACGATGCGAACGGTCGCGTGGTTGCCGATTTTCTGCGCGGCCACGCGAAGGTGCAGCAGGTGTTTTATCCCGGGCTGCCGGAGCATCCGCACCACGAGTTGGCGAAGCGGCAGCAACGCGGGTTCGGTTCGATGATCTCGATGGAACTGGGATCTCTTGAAAATGCAAACCGTTTTGCAAGTTCGCTGAGGCTGGGATTTCTTGCTGAGTCGTTGGGTGGAGTCGAGACGCTGATCTGTCATCCCGCAACGATGACCCACGCGGCTGTGGGTCCTGAAGGGCGGGCGAAACTTGGCATCACGGATGGGTTGATGCGGGTTTCGGTAGGGATCGAAGACGTTGAGGACATTATGTCGGATCTGGGGCATGCGCTGGATCAAATCTGAGGTTCCAGTACTGAGGGTGAGGGAGCGGGCGTGGCTGCCCGCTCCCTTTTTTCGTTGAGAATCGCGGCGAGCCAGAGTATGCGCGAATGTGATACATCTATAAGTATTGGTTATGTGAACGGAGGGTCAGAAATGTTTGGATTGACTGAAGAGCAGAGGCAGTTGCAGAGTGCCGTGCGGGCGTTTGCCGAGGGGGAGATTGCGCCGCACGTCTCCGAGTGGGATGAGAAGAGCGAGTTTCCACATGCGGTGGTCAAGAAGCTGGGTGAGATGGGGTTGCTGGGAGTGATCTTTCCGGAGTCGCTGGGCGGCGCGGGCATGGGTTACGTGGAGTACGTGCTGGCGATTGAAGAGCTTTCGCGCGTGGACGGCAGTGTGGGGATCATTGTGGCGGCACACAACTCGTTGTGTACGAATCACATCATGTTGGGTGGCAACGACGAGCAAAGGAAGCGGTGGATACCGAAGCTCGCGAGTGGCGAATGGCTTGGAGCGTGGGGGTTGACGGAGCCGGGTTCGGGTTCGGATGCGGCTGGAGCGCGGACGACGGCCGTGAGGAAGGGCGACAAGTGGGTGCTGAATGGGTCGAAGACCTTCATCACTAACGGGAGCTACGCGAACTGTGCGGTTGTGCTCGCAGTGACGGACCGAGAGAAGGCGACGAAGGGAATCTCCGCGTTTGTGGTTGAGCGTGGGACGAAGGGTTTCCGGTCAGGCAGGAAGGAGAACAAGCTAGGGTTGCGCGCGAGCGATACTGCTGAGTTGATCTTCGAGGATTGTGAGATTCCAGCGGAGAACCTGATCGGGAAGGAAGGTGAAGGGTTCAAAGACGCAATGCGGGTGCTCGATGGCGGAAGGATTTCGATTGCCGCTCTGAGTTTGGGGATGGCGCGCGGTGCGCTCGATGCAGCGATGAAGTATGCGCAGGAGCGACGGCAGTTCGGCAAGACGATCAGCGAGTTTCAGGCGATTCAGTTCAAACTGGCTGACATGGCGACGCAGTTGGACGCGGCGTGGTTGCTGACCATGCGCGCGGCGCACATGAAGGACGCGGGCAAGAAGGTGACGCTGGAGTCAGCGATGGCGAAGCTGTACGCCAGCGAGGCGGCCTGCAGAATCTGCGACGAGGGAGTGCAGATTCATGGCGGGTACGGGTTCATCAAGGACTATCCGGCGGAGAAGTTCTACCGTGATGTACGGCTCTGCCCGATCGGCGAAGGGACGAGCGAGATCCAGCGGATGGTGATTGCGCGAGAGCTGCTGGGGAAGAGTCCTAGCCGGGGGTGACACGGCGCGACGCTGAACTAGAGGCCGAAGGGCCAGACCTGCTGGACAGTCTTTGAGAGAATCTGCTCGCGGTCGTGACTGGGCAGGAAGTCGAGGTTGTCGCGGAAGAGTGCGACAGCTTTGGCGTACGGTAGTTGCTTTAGGGAGATTGGCCAGTCGGTTCCCCACATCAGACGTTTGGAACCGAAGGTGTCATAGAGACGCTTTACCTGGGCCGCTGAGTCGCGATAGGGGAATGGTTGCTGGGACAGCGACCACATGTGGGAGATTTTGACGAACACCTTCGGGTAGCGGCCGAGGGAGAGTAACATTTGGAGTTGGTCTGGACGGTCAAGCGGACAGTCGGCCATGTGATCGATCACGACAATGAGGTTGGGGTTTTGTTCGATGAGAGGCACGAGGTCGGGTAGCCGGGTGACTGGCGTGAGGATGGTCATCGGGACCTTGAGTTCGCCACAGCGACGCCAGAGCGGTGGCATAAGCGAACCGCGAATCCAATCGCCCTCAGCACCGGCTGCCGGGCTGAGGCGTACACCGTGGAAGCCCTGCTGTTGGGTAAGCTGCGTGAGCTGGTCGGGAGCGGCGGGATCTTCAGGGTTAACGCGGCAGACGCCGTGAAATTGTCCGGGGTACCGCTTCAAGACTGAGGCGAGGTAGCTATTGTCCCAGCGATAGTGGATAACCTGAATGAGGACGGTTCGGGCGACGTGGTTGGCTTGCATGAGCTCGAGGAGGGTCTCAGGCGAAGCGTCTTCGGCGGGAGGATGCGCCCCTTGAGCGAATGGGAAGGCAGGGTCGTGTTTCCACACATGGACGTGGGAGTCGATGAGCGTCGGGTCGGGTGTTGTCGTCGATTGGAGTGGCGCGATAGCAGCGGCAGCTGAGGTGACCAGAAAGCGGCGGCGACTCCACATGGGGTTGTCCTGGGTTTTAGAAGCTGCGTTGGATGGCGGTAGGTTTGGCGGGTGCGGCTATGAGAGTGATAGTGGCGGGTGGGAGACCCTCCGTCGTGGCCGTGAGGGTGATGTTGCCGCTGGGCGCGGTGGCGCGAAAGATTGCGATGGCTTGTCCTGCGTAAAGTTTGCGATCAGTGGCTTGGAATGGATCGTGATCGAGGAGATTTCCGTTATCAACGGCAATGATGTTGGCCGGGCCAGTGGCCGAGAAATGAATGCGGGTTTCACTATCTGGGATCACGGTGCCATTGCTGTCTACCAGTGTGGCCGTGAGATAGCTGACATCATCCCAATCGGGAGTGGGCGGGGGAGGCCCCAAGGGTGTTCCGTTTCCATTGCTATCGGATGAGGAAGATGCGCGATCTGGTGTCGCTGTTGAAAGCGGTGGCCATCGCGATAGAAGCAGACGCGCGGGTTTGCCTGCGGTGCGAAGTTCGTCTTCGGCGACAACTTTGCCGGTGGTGCGGGCTACGGCGTGAATTATGCCAGGCTCGAAGGGGACCTGATAGGTGATGGGGCTAGCGTCGGAGTGGAGTTTTTGGGTGCCGAGTGATTTGCTATTGAGGAAGAGTTCGACCTCTTCGGCGTTGGTGTAGATTTCGATGTTTTCGGTGTGTGGGGTTTGGTCCTTTGGGGTCCAGTCGAGGAGGAGAGGCTGGCCGAAGCGAGTGGTGGGATCGAGTGGGGCGTTTGGTGCGGTGGTGGCGGCTTGGTTGCTGGAGGTTGGCGAGGCGTAGCCAGGATCGACGGGTCCGCGTCGGGCGGCTTGCACACGGCGGGCAATGCGGACCATCGGGACGGTGCTCCACCAGGATTGGCGCTCGAAGGCCCGTGCGCGTGGGAGGCTGGTTGTGAGCAGGAGACCGCTGCCTGCGCCAATAGAGGGCCAGCGGCCAGCTTCGCCGAGGTAGTCGATACCGGACCAGAGGAACTGACCGGAGTACTCGGGGTGGTCGCGCATGGCGACCCACTGGTTGCGATCATGGGTGTTTTCGGTGCCGATGATCTTGCGGCTCGGCTTATCGGCGTGGGCCTTGAGGATCTCCTGCTCGCGATAGTTTTGGCCGACAACATCGAGCAGATCAGCGAGCCCGTTGTCGTAGTCGTGGCTGACGTTGGGGCGGAAGAGCGCTTGCGTGACCGGCCTCGTGGGGTCGTATTGGTGGAAGGTGTCAACGAGGGACTTCAGGATGGGGATAGCGACGTCGGGCTTAGGCGTATCGTGAATCTCGTTGCCTGCGGACCAGAGGATGATGCTGGGGTGATTGCGGTCGCGGCGGACTGTGTCGGCGGTGTCGCGAAGGCTCCACTCTTTGAAGTAGAGGTGGTAGTCATAGGGGTTCTTGGCGACGGTCCAGCAGTCAAACATCTCGTCCATGACGAGGAATCCCATGCGGTCGGCCAGATCGAGAAACTCGGGCGCGGGCGGGTTGTGTGCTGTGCGGATGGCATTGACGCCAAGTGCGCGAAGCGCGGTGAGACGACGCGCCCAGGCCGCGAGTGGGACGGCAGTACCGAGGGCACCCGCGTCGGTATGGAGGGCGACGCCGTAGATTTTGTGGTGCTTGCCGTTGAGAAGGAAACCCTGATCGGGATCGAAGTGGAACTCGCGGATGCCGAAGGAGACGTCTTCATCGTCGGCTGCGGGCTTCTGGTACTCGTGAATGCTGACGTGGATAGTGTGGAGTGCGGGGTGGTCTATGTCCCAACGTTCAGGGTGCGGGAGACTTACCTCTGCGTCGAGGTCGCCGGAGGAATGTGGAGCAATTACGGCCGGCTTAGATGTTATCGGAATATAGGTGAGGAGTTGCTTGCCACCGGGAAGGTTCAGCGTCACGAGCATACTCATGTTTGCAGGTGAATCGGAGTCGTTTTGCACCGTGGTGCGGACGTGGATGGTGGCCTGTTCGGCGGAGACTTTGGGGGTGGTGACGAAGGTGCCCCAAGGCGCGATGTGAACGGCGCTGGTGGTGATGAGGCGGACCTGGCGGTTGATGCCTGCTCCGGGATACCAGCGAGAGGCTGGTTGCTGCGAGTCGTCAACGCGGACGGCGATGACATTTTTTCCAGGATGAAGGTGTGGGGTGAGGTCATAGTTGAAGCTGACGTAGCCGTAGGGGCGATGGCCGAGAAGTTCGCCGTTGCAGTAAACATCGGAGTTGGCCATAATGCCGTCGAAGGCGATGAAGGTGCGCTGATCCTTGGCCAGAGTTGGGAGGATGAGGGTCTTGCGGTACCAGCCGATGCCGGTAGGGAAGAAGCCTCCGGCTGCACGGCTAGGCGCGTTCTCGTCGACGGGCCCTGCGATGGACCAGTCATGAGGAAGCGTGACGGGCTTCCACGAGGAGTCGTCGAAGGTAGGGGATTCAGCCCCGGGTGCGTCGCTTTGCAGGAAGCGCCAACCTTCGGTGAACTGCTGGATTTGGCGGGTATGGGGTTGCGCGGTTGCAGCGCGCAGGGTCGAAGGAATGAGGACCAGGGCGAAAAGTATCGAAAGAAGGCGTTGCATGCAATCCCTTTGTATCTCGTTTCCAATATTGAAGAGATATCCAACGTTGTGCGGTGAAGAGGATCAATTACTTGGGACGACAGGCCCCTTGCTACCAGGCGGGTCGGTGGGATTGAACTTGCGTGCAAGGTCCGGAGTGGATTGAACGTCGGGGGCGGGAGGGTTCTCAGACTTCTTGACCTCGACTCCAAAGACATAGCTCGGGCCGAACATGTTGCTGGTGAAAAGTACAAGTGATTTGTCCGGCGAGAAGCGGACGTTGGGCTCTTCACGATAGTAGTGGTGCGACATATTGACGAGGTGTTCAGATTTGAAGACGCCCGGTTGCCAGAAGGTAGGCTCGTTGAGCGCGCCCTCGCCCATTGGGATCATGTGCGGGTAGAAGAGTTCAATCCATTCGCCATCAGGCGCCTTGGCGACCTGGCCGGGATCCCCGCCGTCTCCGGTGAACAGGTCGAGATCCTTGGTGAGGTTGAAGTGAATCGACCACTCATTACGCTGCATGTGGTATGCAGTGCGCTTGCCGGTCTTGAGGTTGTAGCCGGCGAGGAAGAAGTCTTCGCCTTTGGGGTATTGCCAGTCGTACCAGATGGTCTCGCCATCGAGGCCCCAGAACTCGTGGCCCGCGATTTCCATCACCATGGTGCGTTTGTGAATGAGGGTGTTGTGGGTGCCGTCTGTGTGGATCATCCAGATGCGATCGACCTTCTGCCAGGGGCCTTCGTGGCAGTACATAAGAAGTTCGGGATCGGTCGGAGAGAAGAGGAGATGATTGACCCAGTCGGTAGAGTGGAGGAGGGTCTTCATCTCGCCGGGCTTCTCCCCGTGAGGACCAGGCTCTAGACGAATGGTGAAGAGAACAAGCGGAAGGCGAGCGGCGAGACGACGCTCCATCATCAGGCCCTTGTTCTCCGGTTGGTAGTGGGGACCCTGCGCAGCGCCGGCAACGCGATTGTCGCCGGCGTTGGTAGTAGCCGCAGGGGCGTTGGAGCCGTACTCCTTGCCCGTGGCATCGCCTTCGATGTACGTGCCGGCGGCAAGGGTCTCGTCGGCATTGACGCTGACGATGCTTATCTTGGGTGGCAGGTCGGTGAGCTTGCGGATAGCGCTGGTGTTGGTGTCCGCCTTGTAGACGGCAGCCGTCTGCGTGGTTGGATCGAATTGGGTGAAGAAGACGCTATTGGTTTTACTTCCGGCGACCAGCGCGTGCGGGTTACGGCCTGCGCCAGCTCCACGAACAGCGCTGGGATCAGCTGGGGCGTCGGAGCCGGCGGGAGGGTTGGGAACGAGCAGATGGGTCTTGCGCGTGTCCATGTCGAGAACATGGATGCCGTCGGGAGCGGTGTAGATCATCTGTTTGTGGTCGGGCGTGTAGGCGTTGACGTTGAAGTAGAAGCCGCCGGAGTTGCGTTCGTCGCTAAGCCGCCAGACGCGGTGACCGGTGTCCTTGTCGACCCACGTCTTAGGCGGATCTTGGGCGCGGGCGAAGCTAGAGAGTGCGGTGAAGAACGCGAGGGACGATGCGAGGTAACGAATGAGGGACGACATTGCTGGAACTCTCCTTCAGGGCGGCGCAGAAGGCGGCTTGTACGTTACGGTGTGCGTGATTCGCAAGGAACCGGCACAGGGGTTCGAAAGATTTATACACTGTGACGGATGCGAATTGGAAATAGTTTCGAACTGGGAATACGACACCCGACCTCTGTGGGGACGTGGGCGGATACACTAGGGATATGAGCCATTCAGCCGCTTCGCTCGATACAACGGTCGCCGGGATTGGCGCGAAGATTGCCCAGGGTTCGCGGATTGGACGGAACGAGGCGCGATGGCTCTGGGAAAACGCTTCGGACGCCGAGTTGTGCTCGTTGGCCGGCAGCGTGCGCAAACGCTTTCATGCTCCCGGATCATGCACGTATATGGTGATGCGAATCATCAACTACACCAACGTGTGCGTGGCTCAATGCGACTACTGCGCGTTCTATAAACTCCCCAGTCAGGATGGCGGCTACGTACTGAGTCACGACGAAGTCTTCGCCAAACTCGACGAATTGCTGGCGCTGGGTGGGGATCTGGCGGCGTTCAATGGAGGATTCAACCCGCATCTGCCGTTGAGTTACTACTGCGATCTATTTGCGGCAATTCGTTCGAGGTATGGAGACACGCTCGAATTTTATGCACTGACGATTGCGGAGTTCCTTTACCTCGCCGACCACGCGAAGCTGAGCTATGCCGACGCTGCGGCGCGTTTGAAGGCTGCGGGAGTATGTTGGATTACGGGCGGTGGCTCGGAGATTCTTACCGAGGAGTTTCGCGCGCGTCACTCGAAGTTCAAATACACAGTTGCGGAGTACTTCGATGCGCAGCGTGCGATCGTCGAGGCCGGGTTGAAGACTACGGCGACGATGGTCATTGGTTTTGACGAGAGCCTAGACGAGCGGCTTGAACATCTGGAGCGCACACGGCAGTTTCAGGACGAGACGGGCGGGTTGGCGAGCTTTCTCTGCTGGACGTTTAAGCCATACTTTACACAGTTCGGCGGGATTGAGATTACGACTGCAGAGTATTTGCGGCACTTGGCGCTGTGCCGGATTTACTTCGACAATATTCCACGCATTCGTACCTCGGTGCTGACGCAGAATCAGCGGGCGCTGGAGGGGTTGAACTACGGGGCGGACGACTTCGATCTGCCGATTGAAGATGAGGTGACGCAGAAGGCCGGCGCAACGATCAGCCTGGACTTCGAACGCATCCTGAACTACGCGCGTGAGCTTGGTTTCGAGCCGGAGTATCGGCATGTGGTGCTGGGGCGGCCACGCTGAAAGACTGACTTCGCAGGCTAACCAAAGCTATCTGTTGTTGAGAAGTTGGTCACGGGAGCGCGACGTCGAACGATGCGAACTGGCCCGTTTGCCGTGGCTAAGCAGCCACTCCTGGCCCGCACGCGTGATGAAGAGATTTTCGGAGATGTGGAGTTCGTTCCCCTGGCTGATCTGGACGGGCTTTCTTTCGATGAAGCGTCGGCGCTTAAGGGCGTTCATGGCGTGGCTGGTAAGATGCGCGCATTCACGAGCTTTCATCTCCAGTCCCAGATCACGAGGGCTGAGTCCGGCACTCGAGCCTTTGAGGTCGATAATTGTCAGCGCCATCACTTCATAGGAGACCAGATCGTCGGAGGGCTCAGAAATTGGAGTAGACGGCACGGAGGGTGTGTGGAACTGCGGTTCCGGTTGCGCGAACTCAATTTCAGGCACAGTCGCCAAAAGTTGAGCCGTAATGTTTTGCTGAAGCAAGGTGTAGTCGCTGGGAAACGCGTCGGCGGGGTAGTGGATGAGGGGTAGGTACTGAATCCCGAGAGGCAGCGTGGACTCCAGTTGGGACGAGATCAGGCAGAGAGGTCTTCCTAGTGCGACAGCACAGCCCACGGCAAGCCAGATCTCAGCGGTGTTCTCCGAGATATCTGCGAAAAAGGCTTCGGCCCGCTCGATCTCGTCGACGAAGACATTGATTGGGATTGGAGATGCTGAGTTCGATCGGAGATGGATAGGGAGAAGACCGGTCTCGATGATGGCGAGCCCCAGTATCTCGTCGAACATTCGTTCGTAGTGCGGGCCGGAGGGGAGGAACACGATGCATCGCTTCTTGTTGCTTTCGCTCATGAGCGAAGATCCTTGTCTTCTGCGCGCCGTCCGGCGACCACGTTCAAGCTTGAGCCATCGATGCTAGAGCTGACAGCGCTAGCTGTTTCGTATCTGGTTTGCGAGGCACAGCATTGTCGCGGTGCGGATGTTCGTAAAGGTTACGAAGAGAGAAATTCTGCATGTCAACCAGTTTGAGCGGACGGGAGTAGAAGTACCCCTGGGCCTGATCGCAGGACATCTGCCGGAGCGTCTGGACGTGTTGCTCAGATTCGACGCCTTCTGCGATGACCTCAATCTGAAGGCTGTGGGCAAGGGCAATGATCGCAGCAGTGACGGCGCGGCTATTTTCATCGACGTCGCAACGCGAGATGAAGGAGCGGTCGATCTTGATCCGGTCGACAGCGAACCGTGTGATATAGCCCATGTTGGAGAAACCGGTGCCGAAGTCGTCGATCGCAAAACGTACACCGAGTTTCCGTACGCGCTGCATGATCTCCAGCGACTCTTCGGAGTCGACCATAAGCAGATGTTCGGTGATCTCCAACTCCAGTTGTTCGGGCTTGAGCCCGCTGTTGTGCAGGGCGCGCTCTACCGTGGCAGGGAAGTCTCTCTGCTGGAACTGGCGGGGAGAGATGTTGACGGCAACCGAGCACTCGACGCCAAGTCGCCGCTGAAGAGCAGCAACTTCCTTGCAGGACTGAAGAAGAACCCACTCGCCGATGGGCACGATGAGGCCAGTCTCTTCGGCCAGTGGAATAAAAGTATTTGGCCCTACCAGACCGAACTCAGCACTGTTCCAGCGAAGCAGGGACTCCATTCCAACCAATCGACCGTTGGCAAAGGAGATCTGCGGCTGATAGAGGATCTCAAACTCCTCATCTTCAAGCGCAGTGCGCAGGGCCGATTCCATTTGTAACTGCTGCAGGCCCTGCATCGCGAATCCAGGAATGTAAACCTGAGATCCGTTGCGTCCGCTGTTCTTGACGCGATACATGGCGAAGTCAGCATTTTTGAAGAGGCTGTCCACGTCGTCGCAGCCGGGAAACAGGCCGATACCGATACTCGCGGTGACGATGATCTCGTGCTTGCCGACGCGAATGGGTTGGGCGACGGCGGCCAGAAGCTTTTGACAGACCTCTTCGGCGTCTTTGTCGGAGCGAAGATCGGGGAGCAGCACGACAAACTCGTCTCCACCCATCCGGCCAACGGTATCGGACTTCCGCACGCAGGCTTTGAGCCGGTTGGAGATCTCGCAAAGGACGGTGTCTCCGGCCTGGTGCCCGAGAGAGTCATTCACCCGCTTGAAGTTGTCGAGATCGACCATCATGACGGCTAGATTGTCTTGAGTGCGTCGGGCTCGTTCGATGGAGACCTCCAGGCGGTCTCGGAGCAGCGTGCGCGTGGGAAGGCCGGTGAGAGGGTCGTGATGTGCGACGTGGTAAATGTACTCCTCGGCTCGCTTGCGCTCGGTCAAGTCGTAGAAGATTCCAACAAAGCCAGTGATGCATTCGTCGCTGTCGCGCAGCGCGGTGACGACAAGCTGGACGGGGATAGACGAACCGTCTTTCCGGATATAGGTCCACTCTTTCTCATCGATGAGACCCCTCTCCGGGGCGATACGAAATACATGATGATCGGGATAGACCTCCGTGTTGAATTGCATCGAGAGGTCAACCGCACGCTGACGCAGTTCCTCTGGATCGTGCAGTTCGATGCTGTTGCGGCCGAGTAGATCGCTCTCCTGATACAAGAGCATTCGCTCGGCGGCGGGATTGATGCTGGTGATGATCCCGGCCTTGTCGGTGACGATGATACTGAAAGGCGAGCTGGCAATGATGGATTTATTGAAATTGAGGGCGCGCTTCAGATCTTCTTTATGTTGATGACGCGCCGTAACGTCGGTGATCGTCGTCGCAATACCGTTTGACAGCTTCACTACTTGAATTTGATATCGGCCGGGCCTGCCAACAGGTTGGAAGGTAGAGCTGGTGACTTCAATCAGGGCCGGCTCGCCAGTTTCTGCGACTCGCTTATGCCGTTCGACGAGATCTGTAGTGCGTATGCTCGGAAAAACCTCGTAGAGATTTTTCCCGAGAATCTGATCCCGGCTCATGCCGATTAATTGTTCTGCATTGCCGTTGAGGAAGATAAATGTAAAGTCGCGAATCTCGCCTGCTGAATCGTGAACACAGTCGTACATGATGACTGAGTCGGCGCTGGACTCTGCGGCCGCTATCAAACGAAGCTCGTTGTCCCGTGATCGTGTTGTGTCTCGCACGATGAGCGTGAGACGCCGCACGGAGATAGGAAGGCCCGCGACGAAGACCGTGGCGGCAATCGAGCCTGCGCCAGCGAGAAGCTTGATTATCCAGGGGTAGTCGCTGGAAAGTGCTCTCAGAGCGAGTTCGCGGTCGAGAAGGTCGGTAATGAGGAAGACCAGGAAGGCTCCAGCCACCCATCGTATAAAGAGATCCTTCCGGCACTCGTAGATGAGCAGCGCAAGGGACACACCGAGCGCAAACCATGCAAACCAGATTACTTTTTCGAATGCGAGGCTGGTCGTTAGCACCAGACGGGGATAGTTCAGTGTTCCCAGGCGGGACTGGAGAAACAGCGCGCCGCAGCCAACCAGGGTGATAAGAGTTGCAGAAGTCGCAACGATTCCTGAGCCTGCGCGCCTGTATCGTTCGATCAATTCAGTCATGAGTGCCTCAAACCGTGTAACAAGGCATTATGGCAACACCAGGGGGTTACCCGAGAGATACCTCGCCATACGCAACTCTAGAGTTTTCAATAGTTCAGGCCAATACAACGTATGTGTTAGCAAGTTCGATACCGCAGAGCCGTTTTAGCTTGCGCAGCCGCCTTTTAAAAGGTTGTTGCGGCGAATCCGGCAAATAGAATAAGCAGGGCATGCCGCGATCGACACTCTCCGTAGCTATCATCACCCTCAATGAAGCAGGTAACCTCGCGCGGACACTGGACAGCGTCAGGTTTGCCGACGAGATCGTGATCGTCGACTCCGGCTCGACCGATGGCACAGTGGGGATCGCGAAGTCGTTTGGGGCGAAGGTCTTCTCAGAGGCGTGGAAGGGATTCGCGCTGCAGAAGAACTCCGCGATCGATAAGTGCATGGGGACATGGGTGTTGTCGCTCGACGCGGATGAAGAGCTGACGAACGAACTGCAGACGGAGATCAAGCAGATGCTGGAAACGGACGCGCAGAATACGCCGCCGGTGGACGGCTATCGGCTTCGACTGCGCCATGTGTTTCTCGGACGCTGGATGCGTCATGGCGGCTACTATCCCGACCTGAAGCTGAGGCTGTTTCGGCGAGTTACCAGCTCTGGCGCCGCTCAGTTCACGGATAGGCCGGTCCATGAGTCGGTGGCTGTTGCAGGCAGAGTTGAAACGATGAAGGAAGATTTTCTTCACCACGGCTATCCCAATCTGGAGATCTATCTAGAGCACATGAACCGCTACAGCAGGCTGGGGGCGCATATCGTTGCGGCGAAGGGAAAGATCAGCCGGTCATGGCCGGCCTTCTGCTGGAACGTGGCTCTTGTCCCGCTGCTGACATTCCTCTGGAACTATGTCTTTCGTTTGGGATTCCTCGACGGGCGTGAAGGTCTGCTTCTGCATCTCTATCATTCGGCTTATATCAGTTGGAAGTATGCGAAGGCGTGGCAGATCGGACGGCTCAGGAGCGACGAGAGATCGTAGCCCAGGATGCACTGGTTGATGGGTTTATAGCTGCTGGGGTGTAGTAACCGGGGAAACCTGTCGCGGCGTCGCGGACTGGAAGAGATAGACCGCGAGGATGGTGAGGATGGGTTCGAGCGGATGGCGGAAACGCGCCTGCACCGTCACGAAGTAATAAACGAGGGGAAGCAGGGCAAACGCCCATGCGAACAGGACAGCGCCCGGAATTCGCCGCTTGAGCGCCAATGCGAGACCGAGGAGTCCAGCGAAACTGAGAAAGCTGTAGTTGAGGATGCGGAAGGCTTCATTCCAGACTCCGAATTCAATGGGGTGCGGGACACCGACCCAGTAGAAATAGAAACGCTTCACGGCTAGTTGTACGAATTGCAACTTATGCGCGCGTATATATTGCTGCGCTAGCTTTCCTTCACGTCGGACGTAAGCCAGTTCCCCCATCTGCTTGTACTCTTTGTATTCGGGGCATGCCTCGCAGACGGGTATGCGTGAACCCATGGTGAATCCGTTGTACCCTTCGGCCACAGAGGCATGAAGCTCTGCGCCGAAGTTTCCGCGGATGGGCACAAACGCATGGAAGACGGTCCAGTTCCGCCATATCCAAGGGGCGAGACAGGCAAAGAAGAGTGTTCCAGCTATGACTGCTCTTGCCAATGTGCGTGTGAGTGCTGTTTTGTCTTTTGCTGCTCCCAGCAGCATCCAGATTCCGCAGATCGGCACGAAGAGAAGAAGGGTTGAGTTCAGAAGGCCGATCATTCCTGAAAGTATTCCGAACATGGCCCAGCGAGAGGATGTTTGAGTTTCTGTTGCGGGCCGTTCTTCGCCGATGCCTCTGACTCGCAGAGCCAAAACGATGACCTTTGAAAAGAGGAAGGTCGTCATCGCCATGTCCCATACCCAGCGCACCGCGTACTGCATGGCTGCAGGATGAAGGGTCCAGAGCCAGCCAGACCATAAGGCGATCTTTCTCGCGCGACTGCAGCCTAAGCCGTTGAAGCAGCGTGCGGCGATCTCGTATATGACTGAGGAAGTCGCGGCAGAGAAGATGCTGTTGATGGTGAGGATGACCCAGGCGGACTTTGCTGTGTAGACGCCGAAGATTTTGAAGACGCCAGCAAGCAGCAGAGGATAGAGCGGCGGAACCCAGGCGGTGGGTCCGGAGTGGCCGGTGAAGGGATCGGCATAGCCGAAGCCAGTGACGAGCGCTCGCGCGATGCGCCCCATCTCCCAGCCGAACTGAAGATGATCCTGGCCCAAGCGTATCCGATAGGTGTGCGCGAGCGTGATATAGAGAACACGCACCAGAAAGCCCACCCAGAACATGGAGGATGGCGCCCGGAAGAGTGACAATCTTTCCGATGGCTGAGAGCTTGGCATGCGTTGTTCTTGCACTAACTGCGACCCGCGCGGGGTTGGGCGACGGCGAGGCCGCGCGGCGTGGGCAGGAAGACGACGGAGAGCAGGCCCTCGGACTCCATCGAGCGGGCGGCGTCGCGGACGATCTTGTGGTGCGAGCTGGCGTCGTGAATGAGGATGATACCGTTCGGATTGATCTGCGGAAGGAAGCGTTTGACCTCCTGCTCACGGATGTCCGGATCGGAGTCGGAGAAGAAGAGGTCGATTGTGCCTTCGACCTTCATTTCGAGGCTGGACTGGTTGCGCAGCTCGACCCAGGGTTTGAGCGGCGAGGCTTCGAGGTGCTCTTTTGCGCGAGCGTAGACGACGGGATCAAACTCGCAGCTGATGACCTTGCCGAAGCCGTTGCGTTCGAGGCCGCGTGCGATCCATTCGGTCGAGATGCCAAGGAAGGAGCCGGTTTCGACGACGAGGCGGGGCTTGATAGTCGTGACCAGGGTTGCGATAAACTCAAGCACCTCGACCTCGGCGGTCATGGAGTCGATCATGCTCCAGTGCTCGGGTTCGGGACACTCCGGGGTGGCGCGATGCATCTCGGCTTGAAGTTGGCCGGCGGCACGGTCATGCTGCAGCATGATCTTGTGTTCCTGCTTTAGTTTTTTACGGAATAGACCCATGAATGCTCCCTGATCTTCCATTATGCGGGATCGAGAGGTCAGGTTTCGCGATGTCCCCCCATACCCCCTGAAAAAGTCCTAAAGTCTTCGAAGCAGACGAGATAGGGTTGGACTTCGTGCAGCAAAAAACAGTAGCAAACGGAGTCCGAGAGCTGCTGGGGTTCGTTCCCCTCCTTTGTAGAAGCATCAGCGTGTCAAGTAACGCTGCTCGGGGAGTTGACGGCGATGCGTCCGATGAACGACCCGGTTTGTCGCGCGGAATGGGTTGGAGTAGGATTTCGCCCATGCTTGGTGGACGGAGTTGGGAGAGCTGGATTGCGGAGTATGCGGAGAGCCATCAACATCCGTTGAACCGGCTGACGCACACATTTGGGATACCAATCATCATGCTGTCGCTGCCAGTGACTCTGGCGGGCCTCATGTGGCATCGTCTGCTATGGGTTGGGGCGGGCCTGTTTTGCTTCGGGTGGTTGCTGCAGTTTGTAGGGCATGCCATTGAGGGAAAGCCGCCGGAGTTCCTGAAGGATTGGCGGTTTCTGCTCGTGGGATCGCGGTGGTGGGCAGCAAAAATACGAGGCAAGGCCTAGCCCTACCTGTTTCAGGAGTGGTCTGGCCTATTCGTCGAGTGGATCGAAATGAAGATGCGATGGCTCTTCTGAGCAAAATCGTCGTTGCCGTGTATCTTGGGTGTTGCTGAAAAGCGACAGAAGTCAGTCGAGTAAACCAGGAGATCACGGTTCATGGCCAAGACGTATGTGGGGCAACTGATATCAGAGGCGATGGCGATGTTCATCATCATCGCGTTCGGCGATTCCGTCGCCGCGATGTACACGCTCTACAACCCGAGCCCCTATCAGCAGGCGTACTGGGGAGTCTGCATCGCGTGGGGCCTTGCGGTCACACTCGCGATCTACACAACCGCTTCGGTAAGCGGCTGCCATGGAAATCCGGCGGTCACACTGGCACTCGCGGTCTATCGTGGATTCTCCTGGCGCAAGGTCGTTCCGTACTGCCTCGCTCAGATCGTTGGCGCATTTTTTGGTGCGGGGATCGTGTACATGCTCTTCTCGCCGGTGATCGACCACTTCAATCTCGTCAACAATCTCTCCCGAGCGTCTGGCGGTGCTGCGGGCGTCTTCTTCACTCACCCCGGTCTTGCCATCACACCTATGCACGCCTTCGGCGATGAAATTATCCTGACCGCATTCTTGATCCTCGGCATCTTCGCCATCACGGAGCAGTACAACGAGATGGCTCCCGGAGCGAACGGAGGAGCAGTAATGATCGGCCTTTTGGTCGCGCTGATCGGTGCGTCGATGGGCTACCTCGAGGCTTGGGCACTCAACCCTGCGCGCGACTTTGGCCCGAGGCTCTTTTGTTTCCTAATGGGCTGGGGCTCATCGGCGCTTCCATCGCCAGACAACTACTGGTGGATTCCCATCATCGCTCCGCTGATAGGCGCGGTGGTCGGAGGCGGAGCTTACCAATTACTGATTCGTCCCTTCTTGCCGGCAAGAGAGCGAGCGATGCTGGATGAGGCGAAGGCATAACGGCCAGGCGTGGAGCGGTCACACAGATCATCTTCAAAGGCACTTGCATCCAAGGAGACAAGATGAAGTACGTACTTTCGCTCGACCAGGGAACGACAAGCTCGCGAGCCATTCTTTTCGATCATGAGGGCAAGATCGCCGGCACTGCGGCGCATGAGTTTCCGCAGATCTATCCCAGCAGCGGTTGGGTGGAGCACGATCCGCTCGAGATACTGACCTCGCAGCTGAGCTCTGCCGTCGACGTGATGGGAAAGACGGGAGTGCGGCCGCGGGATTTTGTCGCACTGGGCATCACCAACCAGCGAGAGACCACAATTGTTTGGGACCGCGAGACGGGCAAGCCGGTCTATAACGCCATCGTTTGGCAGGACAGCCGCACCGCTGCGCTGACGAAGAGGTTGTTCGACGAGGGCGCCGAGGAGATGGTCCGGCAGAAGACGGGCCTGCTGTTGAGCCCGTATTTTTCTGCGAGTAAGGTCGCGTGGATACTGGACAACGTCGACGGAGCACGCGCGCGAGCCGAGGCGGGCAAGCTCGCCTTTGGCACCGTGGATAGCTGGCTGGTGTGGAACCTGACGAGCGGAAGACGGCACATCACGGACCGCACAAACGCTTCGCGCACGCTGCTCTACAACATCGTTGAAGATAAGTGGGACGACGACCTCCTGAAGCTCTTCAAGATTCCTAAGAGCCTGCTTCCAGAGGTTGTCTGGTCCAGTGAAACTGTGGGACAGGTAACGACTTCGCTTGGACTCGGCGAGGTTGAAATTGCAGGCATTGCAGGGGATCAGCAGTCGGCGCTGTTTGGGCAACTGTGCGTCTCGCCAGGCGAAGCGAAGAATACGTACGGAACGGGCTGTTTTCTGCTGCAGCATAACGGCGGCACCTTCACGCTCTCGGGGGAACGGTTGATCACGACGTTGGCATGCAGCACGGACAAGAAACTTGCCTATGCGCTTGAAGGCAGCGTCTTCGTCGGCGGAGCGGTGGTGCAGTGGCTGCGAGACAATATGAAATTCTTTCGCAAGTCGTCTGAAGTGGAGGCGGTTGCAAACTCAGTGCCGGACTCGGATGGCGTGGTCTTCGTGCCGGCCTTCACCGGTCTCGGCGCACCGTACTGGGACGCGCAGGCGAGAGGCTTGATCATCGGATTGCAGCGCGGTACTCAGATTGGACATATTGCACGCGCCGCAATCGAAAGTATCGCGTTTCAGGTCGCAGACGTTCTGCGCGTTATGGATAAGAATACGAAGAGTCCATTTACAGAGCTTCGCGTGGATGGCGGGGCTGCGGCGAACGACGCTCTGATGCAGTTCCAGGCCGACCTGCTCGGCGTACCGGTGCACCGCCCAGTGGTACTCGAGACGACGGCCCTCGGTGCTGCTTATCTCGCAGGACTGGCAACCGGATTTTGGAGCAGCGTCGACGAACTGAAGAAGCATCGGGCGGCGGATACCGTTTTTACTCCAAAGGCGGATAAGAAGCAGATGGAACGATTGCAGGACAACTGGAGAGAAGCTGTTGCTCGTTCACGCAACTGGAATAAGGAGAGCCGATGAATCGTGACGAGATGGTAACCCGCGTACGCAATCGCAAGGAGCCGTGGGACATTGTGGTGATTGGCGGCGGAGCTACAGGTGCTGGAATTGCAGTCGATGCAGCGACACGAGGCTACGACGTTTTGTTGTTGGAGCGCGAAGACTTCGGCAAGGGCACCTCGAGTCGCGCCACCAAGCTGGTTCATGGCGGAGTTCGTTACCTGGAGCAGGGCAATCTTTCGCTCGTGATGGAGGCCCTGAAGGAGCGCGGAAGACTTCTTCAGAATGCGCCGCACATCGTTCGCAATCTGCGGTTCATTGTGCCGAACTACTCGTGGTGGGAGGCACCGTTCTATGGCATCGGATTGAAGGTCTACGATCTTCTCGCCGGTAAGTACAGCTTCGGATCGTCGAAGACACTCTCGCTTGAAGAGACGCTAAATCTTCTTCCCACGATTCGTCAGGACGGCCTGCGCGGCGGCGTGATGTACCACGACGGGCAGTTCGACGACACGCGTCTGCTGGTCCATTTGATGATGACGGCGGCTGAGCATGGCGCTACCCTGCTGAACTACGCTGGTGTCGTTGAACTGACGAAGGATGACAACGGCTTCGTTCGCGGTGTGATCGCGGTAGATGGCGAAAGCGGCGAGCGCTACACGATAGCTGCCCGTTCCGTGGTGAATGCGACGGGCATCTTTACCGATGAGACCCGCCGTCTTGCCGAACCCACGGCCGAACAGATGATGGTGCCAAGCCAGGGAATTCATCTGGTCTTCGATCGTTCTTTCCTGATCGGAGACACGGCGCTTTTGGTGCCGCAGACCGATGATGGTCGCGTTCTCTTTGCGGTTCCATGGCACAATCGCACGCTGGTTGGCACGACGGACACGCCGATCGATACGATCTCGTACGAACCGTTGCCGTTTGAAGAAGAGATTGAGTTCGTGCTCGAGACAGCGGGCCGCTACCTAAGTCATAAGCCAACCCGCGAGGATATCCTGAGCGTCTTTGTCGGGATTCGGCCGCTCGCCAAAGCAGCCGGTGCGGTCGATGGCAAGACCTCCGCGATATCGCGCGACTACACAATCCATATCGACCACGTCGGCCTGGTGACGATTGCCGGCGGGAAGTGGACGACGTATCGTCATATGGCCGAGGACTGCGTAGATCATGCAGTCACGCTCGGAGGTCTCGATGAGAGGCCATGCGTGACGGCGACAACACACATTCATGGCTACTATGAGCACCCGGACGAACTTGGCAGTCTGGCTGTGTATGGATCGGATGCGGCGGCGATTCTTGCCTTGGCAAAGGAGAATCCGGAGCTTGCCAAACCGCTGCATCCCGATCTGCCGTACATCGCGGCGGAGGTGGTGTGGGCCGCACGACATGAAATGTCCCGCACGGTAGACGATGCCCTGTCTCGTCGAACACGCGCGCTTCTGTTGAATGCACGCGCGGCAGTCGAGGTGGCGCCCGCTGTCGCCGCTCTACTCGCTGCAGAACTTGGCAAGGACTCTTCGTGGGTGGAGGCGCAGGTCATCGCGTTTCGCAAATTAGCTGCGCAATACATACCGCAGGGCACTCAATACCCTGCGGAGCCGCAGCACTAGCGCGATCCAGATCCATTTGCGGTGACCGATGCCCGGAGTTGCGAAGAGCAAATCGCTTGACAAGCTCAACGGCACCGATCTACGGTTTGCATGGAGTCAGTTTCCCTCTTGAAACAAATTCAAAATCTGTGAATTCGGGAAAGACCGCCATGCCGCTGAAGAATGTATCCGCTGTTTGCCTGTTCGTCCTCTCCGCGCTTGCCCTGCACGCACAAGCGCCGCCGACACCCGGACAGACATCCGGACCGAAGCCTCCACCTGATGTTGTTGCGGGCATTCCGGTGAACTACGACGAGGCGAAGGTAGGGACGTATACGCTGGCCGATCCGCTGAAACTGAACGACGGCAAGCCTGTGCGCGATGCGAAGACCTGGTACGCCAAACGGCGGCCCGAGATCATGGAGATCTTCGAGACACAGCAGTACGGGCGCGCGCCCGGACGCCCCAAGGATGAAAGCTTTGAGGTCTTCGACAAGGGAACGCCGGCGTTGAACGGCAAGGCGATCCGTAAACAGGTGACGATCTATCTCTCCAAAGACAAGAGCTGGCCAAAGATCGACCTGCTGATTTATCTGCCGGCAGCAGCGAAGAAGCCGGTGCCGATGTTTCTAAGCATTAACTTCGGTGCGGTCTCGAATGCAGTGGACGATCCCGGAATCAAGCCAGGCGACGTATGGGATCCAAAGACCAACACCAAAATTCCGGCGCAGCCAGGCCGTGGCTTTGGCCGGCTGAACGTGGAACCCTTGCTGGATGCGGGCATCGGCGTGGCAACCTTTTATTACGGAGACGTTGACCCCGATTACCTGAACGGGTTTTCGAATGGAATACGCGCACGCTATCTGAAGCCGGGCGAGACGCAACGAGCGGCGGACGATTGGGGATCGATCGCAGCATGGGCCTGGGGCATGAGCCGCGTCGAAGATTATTTTGAGACGGACAAGAGCATCGACGCGAAGCGGGTTGCAATTCATGGTGTTTCGCGGCTGGGCAAGACTGTGATGTGGGCTGGAGCGCACGACCAGCGGTTTGCCGCGGTCATTGCGAGTTGTTCTGGAGAAGGCGGAGCCGCGCTGAGCAGCCGCAACTACGGCGAGACAATCGCGCATCTGACCGCGCCGACGCGGTATCCGTACCAGTTCGCGGAGAACTATGCGAAGTGGGCCGGGTTTCCGGACAAAGCTCCCATGGATGCGCACATGCTGGTTGCGCTGATTGCCCCGCGGCCGCTGCTGCTGCAGACCGGCGACACAGATTACTGGTCCGATCCGAAGGGCGAGTTCCTTGCGGCTGTTGCTGCGGGGCCGGTCTACAAGCTGCTGGGCAAGGACAGTCTCGACACGGATGTATGGCCGGCAGCGAAGCAGCCGATCCTGCACGACCTCGCTACTACATGCACGACGGAGGCCACGGAATGGTCCCTTCCGACTGGGACATCTACGTCGAGTTCCTCAAGATGCATCTGCATCCGGAGCAGTAGCACCAGTTCTGCTGCAAATAAGAGCCATAGATATCGGGAGATAGAGCGATGCGTGTGCGCAGGACGACGGTGTTGTCGGTGGCTGCAGTGGGAATGTTCGCTGCGTTGGGAACTCTCTTTGCGCAGACCTCGAAGGACACACTCGAAGAGGGCTTTCGCAATCCGCCGGACTCCGCCAAACCGCGTACCTGGTGGCACTGGACCAACGGCAACGTCACCGAAGACGGCATCACAAAAGACCTGGAGTGGATGAAGCGATCCGGCATCGGTGGATTTCAACTGGCGGACGTTGCCGCGGGCAGTGGGCAGGAGGTGGAGAAGAAGATCAACTTCGGCACGCCGGAGTGGTACCACGCGGTGCGCCACTCAGCCGAGGAGGCGAAACGGCTTGGCCTCGAGATGTCTATCTTCAGCTCTCCCGGCTGGAGCGAGGCAGGAGGCCCGTGGGTGCAGCCGGAGCAGGCGATGAAAAAGCTCGTGTGGAGCGAGACTACTCTGCAAGGGCCGATGGTGTTCGGAGGCAAACTGTCTCAGCCACCTTCGAACGAGGGGCCGGTGCGCGATCTTTCGGCCGGTCCACGTGGCAGCACTACTCCGCAGTTCTATGCCGACAGCGCCGTCATTGCATACCGAACTCCTGCAGACGAGGTGCCGATGGCGTCGCTTCATCCGAAGGTGACCACCAGCGCGGGGCCGATCGACGCAACAGCTCTGCTGGACGACAGCCTGAACACTTCGGTGAATATCGCTGCGCGGGCCGATGGCAACCCCGTATGGCTGCAGTACGAATTCGACAAGCCTTACACTGCGCGAGCGATGACGATCGGGAGCCACAACCGTATCCCCGTAGGCAAAATCCTTGCAAGCGATGACGGCATAAACTTCCGCACAGTCGCAGTGATGCCGGGCCCGCAGGGATATCACGGAGCCGCAGTGCGCACCTTCGCGTTTCCTGCTGTGACGGCGAAGTTCTTCCGCGTCGAGCTGGACGGCGCCGGCATTCTGCCTGCCGCAGTCATTCACGGTGGCCCTGTCATTCCCGCTCCGCAGTACACGCTGTCGGAGGCGATCCTGTATTCGAGCGCACGCGTGAATCGCTGGGAGGACAAAGGCGCTTTCGGCAGCTTGATGGATGTGTACGACGTCGTGCCAACACCAGCCGCGCCAGCGACTGCGGCGATAGCTCGCGGCGACATTGTCGACCTCACCTCTAAGATGGACAAGGACGGCACTCTGCACTGGGATGTACCGGCAGGGAACTGGACGATTCTGCGCATGGGCTACTCTCTGACCGGCGCGAAGAACCGTCCAGCAACGGCCGCGGGGCTTGGCTATGAAGTAGACAAGCTGAGCGCCAAGTACGTGCAGTCATACTTCCACGGCTATATGGATCCGATCCAGCAGCATCTTGGCGACCTTACAGGATCGGCGCTCCAGTACATGATGATGGACAGCTGGGAAGCCGGCATGCAGAACTGGACCGACGAGATGATCGCAGAGTTTCGTAGCCGCCGCGGATACGATCCGACTCCATATCTGCCTGTGCTCGCCGGGCGCGTGGTAGAGAGCTCCGATGTCAGCGACCGCTTCCTATGGGACTTTCGCCGCACGCTCGCGGACATGTTCGCGGACAACTTCTACGGCACGATGGACAGCGAGTTGAAGCAGAAGGGCATGCGGGCCTACTCGGAGGCCTCAGGAGTCGCACTCGAAATTCCGGAAGACACGCTTCTGAACAAGAGCAAGGTCGATATTCCGATGGCGGAGTTCTGGGTGCATGCGCTGCATCCCGAGTCGATGTACTACGTCGATGTTCGTGGCGCAGCGTCGGCGGCGCATGCCTACGGTAAACCGATCGTGGCGACCGAATCGTTTACTGGCGGCGGTTATGAGTCGCCCTACACACTGAAGAAAGTGGCCGACTACTGGTTTGCGCAGGGCGTCAACCGCCTCGTCTTCCACACCTCCGCGCAGCAGCCGCTCGATACCAAGCCCGGCAACACAATGGTCGGCACGCACATCAATCGCAACATCACCTGGGCGGAACAGGCCAAACCGTTCATGACTTACGTCGCACGCATCTCCTATCTATCTGCAGCAGGGAAGTCCCGTCGCCGACCTCGCGTATCTGTTGCCTGAGGGCGCGCCATCGACGATGCCTTTCTGGGGCGCTGGCCTGCTGCCGGCTCCGCCTGCGGGTTACGACTACGACTATGTCAACACCGACATTCTGCTCCATCACATGAGCGTCGCTGCCGATGGCCGAGTAACTCTGGCTGATGGCATGAGCTACCGCGTGCTGGTACTACCGCCCACGACGCAGATGACTCCCGAGGTGTTGCGCAAGCTGCACGAGATGGTTGCCGCCGGCGCAACCATTGTTGGGCCGCGGCCAGCGCGCTCGCCAAGCCTGTTGCATTATCCCGACGCGGATGCAGAAGTGCAGACGCTGGCCATCGATCTATGGGGCGATACCGATGGCGTCACCGATACGCAACATGCGTTCGGAAAGGGGATGATCTACTGGGGGCTCTCGCTCGACGAAGTATTGCAGAGGCTCAAGGCCCCGCAGGACTTTGCTGCGGGCGGCACGCTCGATGCTGCGCCTGTCTGGGCACATCGGCGCACGGACGACGCTGATCTCTACTACGTGTCCAATCAATCGGACGCGCCGCAGCATATCGACGCCCGCTTTCGAGTGAGCGGCAGGGAAGCGCAGGTGTGGCGCCCGATGAGCGGCAAAGTTGAAGAAGCCAGTTACAACTCACAAGAATGGATTTACGACAGTACCACTTGAACTCGCCGAGCGCGAGTCTGTCTTCGTCGTCTTCCGACGCGCCACTACCGTGACTTCGTACGTTGAGCCAACTGCATCAGAGAAAACACTCGCTACGTTAACAGGACCCTGGGATGTGCACTTCCAGGAGAACCTGGGGGCGCCGCCGAGCCTGCGCATGGAGAAGCTGACCTCGTGGACCGACAACTCTGATCCTGGCGTGAAGTATTTCTCCGGCACCGCGACGTACACAAAGACCGTCCTGGCGCCCGCGTCTTGGTTTCACCCCGGTCAGCATATCTATCTCGATCTCGGCAAGGTGCGCGATGTGGCAGAGGTGCAGGTGAACGGCGTTTCCGTAGGACTCACATGGGCACCACCCTATCAGGTCGATGTCACGAGTGCCCTCAGGCAAGGCACGAACAAGCTAGAGATCAAAGTGACGAACGAGTGGACGAATAGACAGATCGGAGATCGTCTCCTGTCGCCGGAGAAGCGCATTTTGAATCCCGGCAACGGTCGTGCCGCCCCGCAGGGTGGTGCGTTCGGCAGGCCTCAGACACTAGCCGAGTCGGGATTGCTCGGCGAGGTGCGCGTCGTCGAAGTGCGCTCTCACTAAGCAGATGGCAAGTTAGCCCATCAACCCTAAATAGGGATTCGTCCCGAAGTTTAACAAAGTTGGGAAAGACCTCTTTGATCTGGCCATCAGAGAGCCCAAACCAGCGCGCGAGCGTCCCTGCATACTGTTCGACAGAGGTCGTGGGTATCAGTCGGCCCGCGCCTGTATCGTTGGCCTGATTCGATCCGATCACAGGATATTGACCGTACATGTCCCCGCCCGCAACCGCACCGCCGGTAACGATGTGGTGGCTGCCCCAGCCATGGTCGGTGCCATCGCTGTTTGCCGTCAGAGTGCGGCCAAAGTCAGAGGCGGTGAACGTCGTCACCTGGTTATTTAATCCGAGCGTCGTCATCGTCGCATCAAAATATTCGAGCCCCTGTCCGAGCTGCGTAAGTAGTCGCGCAATTTGTGGCGCCTGATTGTCATGCGTATCGAAGCCGCCGAGTGTCACATAAAAGATCTGACGGCTGACGCCGAGGCCGCTTCTTCCACCGATAATTCTTGCCACTGTTTGCATCGAAATGGCGAACGCATTGTTGGTCAGCTTATTGGTGATCGGATCGAGGTATTGTGTTGGATTCGCTACCCCACCCGGTCCGGCAGTCAGCATTGATGTTGCAAGAGTCGCCTGCGCAGCGGTCGAGCGGCTAATGACAACCTCGTATTCCTTGGCAAAGAGATTGCTCTCCTCGGCAGTAAGAATCGAGGAGAGTGCATTCGATCCAGCTTGCGAGCCAAACACAGGCTGAGCCAAACCGGAGATGGGTATCGGGCCGGCCGATGTGACGTTGAGTTGATAGGAGGTCTGACCGGAGAGGAAGAGAGCGATGCCCGATGTCGAAATACAAGTGAAGGCCGAGTTCGAATTCATGCTCGCAATCAGATCCGCCATCGCGCCGCCCCATCCCGTGTGGACCGCACTTCCTCCATTGGCAGTAATGGCCTGCCACGCTGCGGTCTGATCGAAGTGGGAGTACAACGAGGCAGGGAGCGGAACAGAATTCGCCTGAACCTGCGCCTTGGTGACCGGAGCGATCAACGTGCCCGTATTGGCGACGATCGCAGCGCGCCCGGCATTGAAGAGATTCTGCACGCCCACCAGCGCGGGATTCAGCGCGAAGGTGCGGCCGCTCTGCGGAGTCTTCAAGACGATAGGAAGAAGATCAGTCTGATTGTAAGCAAGCCCCGGCGCACCCGACCGCGCCGTCGTAAATGCGCTGAACGACGGCGTATCCGTTGCGATCACGGTTCCATGCCCATCATTGCCACCTGAAAGAAAGACGCATACCAGCGCCTTGTAGTCGGACGGGTGTGCTCTGCTGTGCCATGGCGGCGAGCGAGTTGAGCTCGAGAAGGAACGGGCTCGCAGACATGCCAGCCATCGAAGCAAGCGAGGCTGTTCTAAGAAATTGCCGCCGGGATAGTTCGTGTTTATTCAACTTTTTCATCATGGACTCCGTTAGAACTGTGCGGCATAGGCTGGCGCTGCCATCGTGAGATAGATTGCTGTCTTTACCCGGTTCGCCAGCGCGGCGTTGATCGCGTTCTGGTCACCGGAGGGTATCGCAATGGAGTTGACGGCCGAGAGAATCTGACCGCGAAGCGTCGCATCCATCTCGCCTGCCATCAGCAGCAGATTGATTCGGTCGACGAGTTGATCCGGCGTCGCTGCCAATGCAATTTCTGTCGAGTAGTTTGAGAAGACGTCGGGACCATTCATCGCGTCGGCGCCGATTGCGCTCTGCATGTAATTCAAATAACCGACGACAGTCGATACGTCCGTCATCTCCATCTCCGGAGCCACCATCCCAGCCTGCGAGATGCTCGTACCAGGAGGAACATATCCGGGCGCGAACCAGTTGAAGACGCTTGGCGACCGTAGCGACATCTCGCCCAGTCCATAAATCGGATCTTCCGTGCTGCCGAGGTTGAAGGAACCATTGCGCGATTGTGCCGTAAACGCGCGCGCCCATTCGGTGTAACGGACCAGCGCTTCACGCACTTTGCCGTACTGCGGATTGCTGCTTGCCGCAGCGGAATCGCGCGCTTCCGGATCGAGCAGGATCGCCTGGATCACTGCCTTCATATCTCCGCGGACGCCCGCTCCGTTGTCCTGAAACACCGCAGCGACGCGGCCCACATAGGCGGGGCTCGGATTGCTGGTGACAAGGTGCTGAATCATCTGCTTGCCGAAGAACGGTGGGAGATTCGGATGATTGAACAGTGTGTCCAGGGCGATCTTCAAGTCGCCAACAGGATCGGGGTTCGATTGCGCCGGAATTGTGACCCCAAGAAAATCCTTTTCATCGGTCGAATGGTGGCTCGGGTAGTTCTGCATTGGAAGAATATCTTCGCCAAAGCCCGTGCCCACATACTCACAGCAGTTCGACCATGCGGTGTTGCTTTGATCGCCAGGTACGTTCCAACTGAAGCCTGTAAATACCTTGGCCAGACCCATTACGTCTGTGTTGGAGTAAGTCGGAATCGGCTGTCCTGTCGGATCCAATTTTTGAGTTCCGTCCGGATTGAGCTGATAGAGCCCGATCGTAAAGAGCTGCATGACTTCGCGTGCGTAGTTCTCGTCGGGATCGCGGTTCGCATCGCCCTTGTCATTCGCCAGTATGGAGAGGAACTGACCCATCATCGGGTTCAGGGTCACATCCTCCAGCAGTTGCCGGAAGTTGCCGAACGCGTCGGCTCCAAGCACGTCGTAGTAGTTCGCCATGCCTCGCGGCATGTTTTGCACCGCAGGGTTAGTGCTGGAGATCACGAACAACTCCGTCAACGTGTACTTCACGCGCTGCCGAAGTTGATCGTTCCCCGTTATCGCTTGCTGCCAGAATGTCTGCTGGACATAAGTCTCATCCGAGAGGTTTTGAACAAACAGAGCTGCATTGCACTTCACATCACCGGCGGTGCAGGGCGCATTGTTAAGTATGAGGGACTGCTCGACAACAGGTTCGTGCAGAGTCGCGGGCGTATTGAACTGCTCGTTCAGCCATGCCGGATAGCCAATCATTGACAAGTGATGAATGTCGCCATCGGTTGCGCCGAACGTTGCCTCCGCAAGAAATCGCGAAGCGTCTTCAGGGCTCACCAGCAGTGTCGGTGGAGTTCCGTTGACCTGCGCAATCAAGTCTGTCGATGTCGCTGGACCGGGGCTGGGATTCAGGACCTGTAGATCGAGATTGCCGGGTTCGGTAGGACTGATGGTCGCTGTCAGTTGGCCGCCGCTGTTGAACGTCGTCGGCATCGGCGCCCCGTTCATCAGCACCTGTGCCCCACTAATGAAGTTGCTGCCGGTAAGAACAACTGTCGCCGGGCCAACGTCGAACGTCATCGGTGCAGCCGACGTCAGTATGGGGATCGGATTGTCCACGACGATATTCTGATTGATCGAAACCGTTGGGTCATCGACGCTGACTGCAGTCAACTGTACGACGTTGGGAGTCGGGACAACTGCGGGCGCCGTATACGTGACGCTGCCGTCCGCGTTGGTGACGATCGTTCCGATCTGCGCATTGCCTCCGGCGATCCCGTTGATCAGCCAGTTGACGCCGGTATTATTGGTGCCCGCGACGGTGAGCCCGATCTTCACGCTATTGGTCACCCGCACACTAGTCCCTGCATTCGTCATCAGGGTGAGGATCACCTTTCCCGGTCCCACTACCTCCGGGACGGCCGCGGAATTCGCGGCTCCTGGATCGGGATTGCCAACCATCAGAGGATAGGTGCCAGGATTCGGCGCTGCGATGGACGCCGCCAGTTCAGTCGCTGAAACATACGTTGTCGGAACCGCGACTCCGTTCCAGAAGATCTGCGCGCCATACACAAATTGCGAGCCGCTCACCGTAATGGTCGACGTTCCCTCAGAAAAGGTCCCGGGAGTAACCGTAGTGATGACGGGAATCGGATTCAACACACTGACGGTGACCGAGCCCGGAATATCCTGCGGAAAATTCGTCGCAAGGCTGGTAATTGTCACTGTATTACTAGGTGTGGGGATGATGGCCGGCGCGGTATACAGGCCCTTACTATCAATTGTGCCGACCGTTGCGTTGCCGCCCAGCACACCATTCACCCAGAAGTTCACCGGCGACCCGGTTGTGGCCGTTTGGGTAGCTAATTGAAGTGTCTGGCCGACTCGAACCGAACTAGCCGGCGCAGAGATAAAGGACGCGTAGCCTTTATCGAAGCCCCTTCCGCAGCCGGTCGCAAAGGCAGCGACCACCACGAACGATCCCAGAATCAATGCAACATTCAAAGAATGGGCGCGCGCAAGTCTCCGTCGCATGGATAACTCCACATCTATGTTTGAGATGGAGGCACGTTCCAGAGCTTCAGTGATGCAGGCGGATCAGCGACTTGTTCCGCCTTCAGGCTAACCGTCATTCCTGGCATAAGCAGTGACCCTTTCAGGCCTCCCGATGCCCAGAAAGTTGTAGGGAGGGGGCGTCCTCTGGACCGGCGCCGACGATTTGACTTGAAGCATGGCATCGACAAACATTCGCGGCCTCGATGCATCGTCCCACCCGGCTCATTCTCGGGTGTGTGAGTCGCTTTCGCTGGATATTCTCCCGACGATCAACGGCGCAACTCCGGCTCGCCGAACTTCCTTCTCGGCACACATCTCATTTGAACCGCAGGATTTAGGTCCGGATGAAGACCCTGCCTCCCAAAAATTCTCAATGCGAACTAGTAGAAAGACCAGTAGGCACAGCCTTTTCAACGATGCTATGGTCCCTGGTATCACTTGTTTATTGCGATACAACCTGCGGCCAGAGATGCCAATCGAATAGTGCAGAAGACTCTAATCTTCCGTTCAATTTCCGGGCCTGAAATGCAGTGGTTATGTGGAGAGCTACGACATGAAGAGTGGCGTGTTAAGCAGGCGACTGTCCATGGCCGCGTTGTTGATCGTCTTGGCAGCCGCCAGCGTCGCGCATGCCAGCGTCGCACTCTTTGTTGAGGAGCCGTACGGTATCTTTGGCGGCGTCACTCCGACCGGTCACTCGGCTATCTACCTCAATCATGTCTGCGCCGCATCGCCAATCCAGCTCCGCCGCTGCACTGCGGACGAGACCGGTGTGGTCATCAGCCGTTACTACAACATCGGCCACTACGATTGGATTGCAATTCCCCTCTTTCCGTATCTCTATGCGGTCGAGCGGCCAGAGGACGTGCCCACCTGGGCCGAACGGGACACGGTTGTGCAACTCAGACAAAACTATGCGGAAGCAAATCTGCAGGATCTGATATCCATACCTGAAGTGGCCAAGAGCAATGCCGCATTGCCTCAACTGCTGGGTGTGTCCTACATTCGAAAAATCTACAGCTTTGAAGTTTCAACAACGGGTGAGCAGGACGATCGACTGATCGCTGAATATAACGATCGTGCCAATAGCAGTCACTTCAATCTGTTCAGCAATAACTGCGCGGATTTCGTGCGGCAGGTTGTCAACCTGTACTTTCCAGGTGCAGCACACCGCGCCGTTATAGCTGATCTGGCGATCACTACCCCAAAACACGTCGCTAAGGGGCTGGTGTCCTATGCGCGACACCATCCGGAACTCGAGTTCTCCGAAATCATAATCCCCCAGATCCCCGGCAGCTACTCCCGGAGCCACAAGCCGCGGGGAGTAGTCGAGGCGCTCCTGATGTCCAAGAAATATGCTCTCCCAATCACGGTGTTCCAACCCTTCTTCATGGCCGGCATCGCGATAACGTATCTGTCGACTGGTCGATTCAATCTTTCAAACCATGCACCGGTCATTGCCGTGGTCGATCAGACCCAGACACTCGTTACCGGCAGGCCCAGCGTAACCGGAGCCCCGTTGCCGGAAGCCGCACCGACAATAACGGCTGGCCCGGCGGACTGCGACAGCAGTTGCATCGACAAAGAAAGTCCGGCCCCTGTCGTGGACGTATTACCAAGTCCCCTGTGAGCGCTGCAGGGGTGCTGTTTACTTCTGCAACTTCATAAACTCACGCACCAGCGCCGCAATCTCATCTGCTTTGGTATCCAGCGCGAAGTGTCCCGCGTCGAGTACGTAGACCTTCGCTTTCGGTACACCTTTGCGGTAGCGATCTAGTCTGTGACTTCGAAGGTCACCTCAAGTTCTACCGGCATCGTCGGTGCAGGTGGGAGCTGAATGCCAAGGTCCCGCAGCCGGCTTTCTGCGGCGCCCGGCTGTGAACCTTTCCCGCTTACCATCGGCCCACGTGCGCGCCGTCGTCCACGTGCAGCACCTCCCCTGTAACGTGATTGGCTTCTGCCAGATAAATGACAGCCTTAGCGATGTCCCTTGGATCGGTGACCGTTCCCATCGGTGAACGAGGTTTCGCGACCCCGTTCGGGCCTTTTTTGTGGAGCGGCGTATCGACAACACCAGGCGCGACCGCGTTAAAACGGATATGGTTCTTCGCGTATTCGCTCGCGAGACTGAGGGTAATCGCATTTAGTCCGCCCTTGGTGATCATTGGAATCGACGCGGGTACTCCCGCGATGGGGTTGTCGGCCAGCGCCGCCGTGATGGTTGTTACACTGCCGCCCGTACCCTGCGACAACATCTGTCTGACTGCGAGCTGGGTGATGAAGATAAACCCTTCGAGGTTGGTGGAGACGAAACCGCGGAACTCTTCTGCGGTGTACTCCGTAAAAGGCTTGACCGAGAAGATGCCTGCATTGTTGACAACGTGGTCGATAGAGCCGAACGTAGCGATCGCGGTCTTTGCAACCTTCCCAGCCGTAGCTTCCTGACCGATGTCTCCGTCAACCAGTGCGAGGTTCGGTGACGGCGCGAACCCTGCCTTGGAAACGTTCCGCGAGGTTGCAACGACGTTGTAGCCGCGATCCAAGAAGGCTTGGACAGCGGCTGCTCCGATGCCTTGCGAGGCGCCGGTCACAATGACCGTCTTCTTGCTTGCCATAGTTAGCTCCTGATGGTAGTTGCCGGCGCAACCAGCCTCCTGACAGCGTTCACCTCTGCACTCTAACTTTTGACTTTACTCGCTTAGTCTGTCGTGCGGCTCTGGCGACAGCCGGTACCGCCAACTTATTCCCGGCAATGGCTCCAGCAAGTACGTTGATTCTTTTTTGATTTGGCAGGGGAGGCCGACTGCGATACATCCTCGCGAGTCGATCAATGATCATCGATCAAAACAGCGAGGGGGCCGCAAATTTGGCCTTGTTCTTCACGTTCTAGCCCGCGTTCGGAGGACTATCTTCGGATGTTTTGAAAACAAGTGGCGGTGGAGGCAGTCCTGAGCGAACCGTTCTCCCGGTTAGATTCCCTGCTATCAGGGATTAATGACGCCGTTGTTTCGCGGACTTTATCCCGGCTCAGGATATGCAAGTACGGAGTCTGTTCTAAGGCGACCTGAAGAGCCGTATCCAGTCCATCGGTGAGCGCGGCATTGGGGCCAAAAAATTGGATCCGACTTGCTAGTGAGAGTTCAAACCCTACGCTCATTCGGTTTGTAGCGAAGCCCTCGACCGGCGAGGTGAATACGAATCGCAGTAGCGGCGACACTGATCAAGAGTGAGATCTCAATAAAGACTTTCCCTCCGTCCAAAAGGTCGGGGTGTCCGTCTTTCAGATCGGGATCCGTAAGCATGCTGTGCAGAAACAGCAATACAGCACAAGGAAAGACCAGATAGTGCAGGCTCCGCCACAGAGGCCGGCCGATCTGTTTTCTGAGCAGGGAAGAGATGAACACCAGCACGACGAGATAAAGGGCACCCGCTCCGGCCAAGTTCAGTTTTGGCTGCAGATACGAGTGAATGGGCCACAGTACATCCATCCATCCAAAATGTGGAGTATGCAGAAACAACAGCACCGCGGGGTGTGACATCGTGAGGAAGACAGCGATGTAAGCCGTCCACTGATGCAGCGCGAACACGTTGATGTGGCGGTGCGGCCAATGCCGTTTGGGGCTGTAGCGCAGCGACATCAGCATGCCCAACAGCAGGTTCACTGTCACCGCACCCACGGCACCGAGTCCAAGATATGAGCAAAGATCGAGCAAAGTCATCCCGGCAGCCTATCCTAGATGTAGCACGTACTCGGCCACCTTATGGAGCGATGCGGCAAAGAGATGGAGCAGAGCGCAGGCGCTTGCCAACAAGAACGCGGCTGCGCAGGTCATCTGCCACCAGCTGGGCGCTACCGTGGGCGCAAGTACCGAATCGTGCCGCAGTAGGCGCCCGATTCTATGATCCAACTCTTCTTCATGCGGCAACAGACCGAGCGAGAACGTAGGCATCCGCTGAGGTGGAACGGCCCGGGCCGCGACTAATAGTGTCTCTGCCAACAGAATCGCCCGTGAAGAGCTGCCTGAGACCGCATCGTCGTCCGCTGCATGCTCGGCTGCGTAACGCCAATGCTGCAACGATCCTTCCATCCCCAGACCGGACAGGGCGAGCGAAGTCAGGACAAAGCGCTTCAGGTTGTCGCGGTGACGTATATGCGCCTTCTCGTGCGCCAACGCGATCTCCAACAACTGCGGCGAGAATGCGGCGTGGTCCAGCAGATGCTGCGAAAGAACAATTCTTGGCGAGAACAGTCCTGCAACCGCCAGTAATGGATACCCATCCGCACTGATATGCACCGTCATATCGCCCACTAGAACAGCGGGTTCATGATCGTGCTCATGTGCATGCATCTGCAGTAGAAGTCGTATAGCTCGCAATAGCCCATAGAGATATCGAACGGCTACAAGCAACGCTCCTGTTAAGCAAACGACTCCCACCCGCTCCTGCAATGGATTCGTCTCGCCTCGAATGTACTGCGGTGTCACGACTAGGAGGGACAGCAGTAATGCCAACACATGCGATGAAACTGGTGTAACAAAGTAAATGCGCTCCTGAAACCGCGCGGACATTTGATCAATTCGACTTCTTGCAAAAGGCATAACGAGCCGAATCAGCAAGTGCAGTGTGACCTGTACTATCCCCACACTGACCAGCACGAGGCAGGCAAGCCGAAGCCAATAGGAGAGGAGCATCTAGCGCAGGCCTCCTTTTCTGGGAATATTCGCAACGTGCTGTTCCTTCGCCACGCGCACCTTTTCTTCCAGTCGGTGCAGCAAATCGGTATCGTAACTCTGCACCGCCTCCACCAGACAACTCAGCAAGGTGTCCTGGTTCATGCTCGAACCAGAAAATAGTCGATGCACCATCTCGCTCGCTCGTCCTCGCTCCATGTCGTTTTCCGAGAACGTAGGCTTGTAGACAAATGCGCGGTCTCGTTTACTCCGCTGCAGCAATCCCTTCTTGTACAGCCGGTCCAGTGTGGTCATCACCGTCGTATAGGCAAGTGTGGTCTTTAGACCGTCAGCCACCTGCTGCACGGTCGCGCTCCCCTCGCTCCACAGTACCTCCAGTACTTCGCGCTCGCGCTCGCCCAGGCGCGTAACAGTCTGCGGTTTCGCCTCCAGCACGTGCCATGGACGCAACGCGCTTTTTGGTGAGATGGTTGCCATTTCGGTATGTACCACTATACGGGCCCGATACAGTAAAAGTTTCTTTTTGCAGCTTGTACGTCATCCCCTATAACCTAGAGCTTCACCAGCGCATTCGCCTACTTACAGAACCAAGCACCTTGCTCCGCTGAGACCTTTGTGCCATAAGGTTCGTCACCATCGTATCCGGAGTCATCCACGGAGCCGAGCTCCAACTATGCAATCCGTTCCTTCTCAGAGGTGAACTATGATCGTACGCCGCCGTCTTTGCCTTCTCATCGCATATGTCCTGCCAGTCGCATCTGTTGCACAGGCTCAGGTCGATCCCAAACTTTATTCGGACATGAAATGGCGCGAGATTGGTCCGATGCGCGCCGGCCGTACACGCGCTTTGGCCGGTGTGCCGAGCGAACCAGCCACCTTTTATCTAGGTGCTGTGAACGGGGGCGTGTGGAAGACAACTGATGCCGGCGCAACGTGGAACAGCGTATGGAATAGCGAGCCGAGCGGCTCTATTGGGTCAATTGCAGTATCAGAAAGTAACCCGAACATCGTCTATGTGGCTAGCGGCGAGGGCCTGCAGCGGCCCGATCTCTCTACCGGAGATGGCGTGTACAAGTCCACCGATGCCGGCAAGACTTGGACTCACCTCGAAGGATTGCGCGACGGCCAGCAGATCGGCCAGATAGCCATCGACCGAAAGGATCCGAACAGGGTATTCGTGGCGGTCACCGGCCACCCCTACGGTCCCAACGAGGAACGGGGACTCTATCGCACGCTCGACGGCGGCAAGACCTTCAAGCGCGTGCTGTTTACGAACAACCGCACTGGCGCATCTGAGGTCCAGATTGATCCACAGCACCCAAACATTGTGTTCGCCGGTATGTGGCAGCGGCAGGAAGCTCCGTGGGAGAACGGATCGTTCATTGGTGCAGAGGGCGGGCTCTATCGCTCCATCGATGGCGGCGACAACTGGACCAAGCTCACCGGAGGCGGTCTGCCGGATGACGTCTTGCAGGTACAGTTGACCATCTCACCCAGCGACTCGCGCCGCATCTATGCCGCCGTCGCTACCACGCATGGGACGGTGGGCCTCTACCGGTCGGACGATGAAGGTGTGAATTGGGTCCATGCGCCAGTCAATGATTCGCGTCCCGAAGCCCGCATCGGTGGTGGTGATGTCCCCGTTCCAGTGGTTGACCCCAAAGATCCCGACACGGTCTACGTAGCCAGCGTCGTTACCTGGAAGTCCACCGATGCCGGCAAGACCTGGTATGGGCTGCGGGGAGCTCCTGGCGGCGACGACTATCAGAACGTCTTCGTCAACCCGAACAACACAAAGATCATCGCGCTCGCCAGCGATCAGGGAGTCATCATCTCGCAAAATGGCGGTGAGACCTGGACGCAGTGGTTCAACCAGGCGACGGCACAGGTCTACCACGTCACTGCGGACAACGCGTTCCCATACCGCGTCTGCGGCGGCCAGCAGGACTCCGGCTCAGCCTGCGTCGCCAGCCGCAGCAACGACGGCCGCATCACCTTCCACGATTGGCATCCCGTCGGCATCGAGGAGTATGGCTACGCCGCCCCCGACCCGCTCGATCCGGACATCGTGTACGGTGGCAAGGTCACGCGCTATGATCGCCGAACCGGGCAGATCCAAAACGTCGAGCCGAAACCATTGCGCAGCTACCGTGTTCTTCGCACGCAGCCGCTACAGTTCTCACCAGTCGATCCTCACAAACTTTACTTCGCCACCAACACGCTCTGGTTGACCGAAGACGGCGGCAAGCACTGGAAAGAGGTGAGCCCTGATCTCAGCCGCGAGACATGGGAGATTCCTGCCGTTGTCGAAGATTACAAGGATATGCCTGCTGCTAAGCCAACTCGGCGCGGCGTGATCTATTCGCTTGGCCTGTCCGCACTGGATGGCAACCGTCTGTGGGCCGGAACCGACGATGGTCTTATCTGGACCACTTCCGATGCTGGCACTCATTGGAACAACGTCACTCCGCCTGAGCTGAAGCCCTTCTGGAAGGTCTTTAATATGGACGCTGGGCACTTCGACGCACAGACCGCTTACGCTGCCGTAAACACGCTTCGGCTCGATGACATGCGCCCACATTTGTTCCGTACACACGACGGTGGCAAGACCTGGAAGCAGATTAACAGCGGCATCCCCGACGGTGCGGCCACCAGCACCATCCGCGAAGATCCAAAACGCAAGGGACTCCTCTACGCCGGTACCGAAACCCAGGTCTATGTCTCATTCGACGACGGAGACCACTGGCAATCGCTTCGTCTCAATATGCCCGCAAGCTCCGTCCGCGACCTGCAAATCAAAGACGACGACCTGATTGCTGGAACTCACGGCCGCGGCTTCCTCATCCTCGACGACGTCACGCCCCTCCGTCAGATCGCCGCCAATCTCGCCGCCGAAAACGCGTACCTCTACACACCTCAAACAGCCATTCGCATCCGTTTCGCAATGAACCCGCCCACGCCATGGGTACCCGACATGGCCACAGGCGACAACCCACCGGACGGGGCCATCATCGATTACTACCTCGGCCCCAATGTCTCCGGAGTCGTATCACTCGAGATCGCCGACGGCAAAGGCCAGCTCATCACCCGCATCAACAGCAACGACGTCGTCCCGCCGCTCGATCCACGCTATCCCGACCCTACGCTCTGGGCTCGTCCGCCGCGCATTCTTTCGGCCGCCCCCGGGCATCACCGTTTCTTGTGGGACATGCAGTATCCACAAGTCCCCGGGATGTCCACTGGCCCCGATGCCGAGCAAGCTATTCCCTACAACACACCGTCAGTCTCGACCGCTCCCTGGGTCATGCCCGGTACTTACACCGTCCGCCTCATTGCGGGCGGCAAAACCATCTCCCAGTCTTTCAAGATCGTCATGGACCCGCGCGTCAAGACATCAGCGGCTGATCTCCAGGCACAGTTCGATGCCGCCAAATCCATCTACGACGACCTCATGCGCGCCACCACCGCTATCCACGAGATCACAGTCCTCCGCGATCAACTAAGAGCACGCTCGGGACAGGCCCCTGTCGCAACAGGGGGAAGCGCACTCGAACCCAAACTCGACGCAATCGCCGGCTCGGATCGCGGAGGACGCGGCGGTGGAGGACGCGGAGGGCCTGCCGGACCGCCAAATCTCGGCAGTGTCCGCGTCACTCTAGCTCGCATCGAAAAGCAGATCGAAAACGCTGACGAGGCCCCCACCGCCGCACAAATCGAAGCGTGGCATCTCAGCGCTCAGCCTCTCAACGGCCTTCTCGACCAATGGCAGCAACTCAAGCAGACTGATCTGAAGGCACTCAACGAGCAACTCGAAGCAAATCATCTCGCCCTTCTCAAACTCAACACCCAAATAATCGATCACGACGTCGAGGACCAGATCGAACTCGGCGACGAAAACTGACCTCAAACGCACACACTCGAAAACTGAGCCTGTTACTACCGCTGGTAGTAGCAGGCCTTTTTATTGAATACTCTTGATGTACAAACTCTTCTCAACCACAACAAGACACGCTAACTTCGGATGAGCTCATGTCTCGATTTTGCGCAGCAGTGTTATCAGTCGTCACTCTTAGTTCGGTTTCTCTCGCAGCGCAAACGCCCGACACCGCCACCCTGCAGGGTGCAATCACCGATCCTTCCCATGCCGTCATCAGCGGCGCGCACGTCACCGTTACGAACGAGAGCACTGGCCTCACACGTGCAGTCGACAGCGACTCCACAGGCCGGTTTACTCTCGCAGGCCTTCCAGTGGCAGGAGATTACACGGTTAGCATCACCAAAGATGGCTTCGCAGCGGCGCAAACCACACACGTCCAACTCGCGCCAGGTAGTACCGCCATCATCACACCCATACTCAAAGTCGCCGGGGAAACCTCGGTACTAACAATAGAGGGCACAGCCACCGGTCTCCGTGTCGACCAGCCCCAACTCGGAATCAACCTCACAACCGAGCAGATGCAGCAAACGCCGCTGCTCAATCGCCGCATCACCGGCCTCCCTCTGCTGGACTCCGCCAATCGCCCCGCCATCAATCAGGGCGACATCTTCATGAACGAGGTCCTCATCACTACCAACGGCGCAGGCCGTCGCCAGGCGTGGTTTGAGGTCGACGGAGCGAACAGTATCGACATGTGGGGCCGCCAGACAATCTTTACCAACATTCCGCTCATGGCGCTGGACGAGATGGCCGTGCTCACCAACGCCTTCACGGCGGACTACGGCGGAGGCACCGGCTCAGTCATCAATATCGTTACGCGCAGCGGCAGCGATAACTATCACGGCCAGCTCCTCGAGCTCTGGCGTCCTGCCGCAACCCAGGCATCACTCTCCGGCTTCACCACAAGCAACGCAGCCAGCGGCAACGACATCACCAGCGACACCCTGGGTCAGACCGCTCTCGCCGTCTCCGGTCCATTTTTCTCGCAAAAGACGCACTTCTTCCTCGCCGGGGAATGGAATCGCGAGGCCAAAGCTTCGCCCGTGACCTCACCCCTTGCGCCCGGAACCTTTGTCGGCCACTACCGCGGCTGGCTCGGGCTTTTGCGCCTCGATCATCAGATCAACGATTCCAACAACGCCTTCCTCCGCGTCAACTTCGACGACTTCACGGACACCAATCCCAACGGCATCGTCGGCGGTGCCAGCCTCCCAAGCGTCGCTCGCACCTTTCACCGCCGCACCTACGTTGGAGAACTCGGCGAAACCGCAACCCTGAGCCCCCGACTCGTAAACAATCTGCGTCTGCAATTCCAGCTCGGCTCGCCAATTACCGAGTTCGACCCAGTCGTCTACGGCACGCAGTTCGTCGTGCCCATCTCTTCCGGCGGAACCTTTACCTCCGGCACCTCGCAGAACGCTCTGCTCATGAACCGCCAGTACGAGCTCTCCGAAACGCTCTCCATCAGTCGCGGCCGTCATCAGATCGATCTCGGCGCCAGCATCATCGACTCCCATAACGGCGGCAACAGCAAGGAATTCGGCGGTCCCATCTTCCTCGGCAAGTTCACCTATAACACCTGCACCCAGGCACCCAGCATCTGCGAGAGTTCCGCCTTCCTTAACAACATCAAAAACGTCACCAACTACCAGCAGAGCTTTGGCAACCAGGACTATACCGTCGACGACCAATTCATCGGCGCCTTCGTGCAGGACAACTACCGCGCCACGCGTCGGCTCACCCTGAACCTCGGTCTCCGCTACGAGCGTCAGACCCTTACCAACGCAACCCTGAACTTCGCTCCTCGCGTCGGCTTCGTCTATGACGTCTATGGCACGGGCAACACCATCTTCCGCTCCGGCTATGGCATCTACCAGTCGCAGATCGTCGACAACTCCTTCGCCAGTTACGCTCTCGGAGAACCCAGCGGCGTCTTCACCTACACCGCCACACCCGGCCAGGTCGGTTTCCCGACCAGCATCGCCGCAGCTCCGCTCCCAGCGTTTCCTCCCGGTGGTGTCGTACCCATCCGCAGCTTGTATGTCCGGCCCGGACAGTCCGCCTATCTTTCGCAGTGGTTTCCCACCAGCGCGCTCATCGGATACCCAAGTGCGATGCTCAATCCATACTCACAACAATGGACAGCGGGCATCGAACAGAGACTCGCGTCTACCTGGACTCTTACACTCGACTACGTAGGCGCACACACCCTTCGCATCATTCGACCTCTCGACGTCGACGGACCATCACCGTTCATCCGCACCGCACAAAATCAAACCCGCACTGCACAGGCAGCCAACTGCACTCGTCCGTATTGGGTCTACTTCTACTCGCTTAATGGCGGAACCTGCGACCCAAGCAAGAATGCCGGCGCCGTGCCTCTCTATAGCGTCATCCAGACCGACGTGAACAACGGCTACCTGCACTACAACGCCCTCGACCTCAACATCTCGCACCGCTTCTCGAGCGGCTTTCAGATGCTCGCCAGCTACACATGGTCGCACACGCTCGACAATGTCGACCCCGACACCACCAGCCAGAACCCCAACGACACCAACTTCACTCAACATCAAGAGTACGGCCCCGCGATCTACGATCAGCGTCATCGCTTCGTCCTTAGTGGCGTCTATATCGTCCCCGTCGTGAAAATTCACTTCGGCGGTGTCGGCACCTTCGGGAGCGGCCTGCCTTACAACATCGTCACGGGCACGACTAACAGCGGCGACACAGGAGGAACCACCGACCGTCCCGTCATCAAGGGAGCCGTCATCGGCCGTAACGCCGGACGCGGCAACGGCCAATACTCGGTTGATCCTTTCGTCTCCCGCGCATTCCCGCTCTATCGCGATCGAGTCGTTCTCGATCTCCGCGCTGAAGCGTTCAATGCCCTCAACCACGCAAACTTCGTCGGCTACAGTGGAACCTACGGCAACGGCATAACTCCCGGCGTGGGCTTCGGCGCCCCTCTACCCGGCGTCACCTCACAATTACCCGCTCGCGCCATGCAGTTCATCGTGAAGGTAAGCTTCTAGTCATGCATCTTCGGGCCGCCGTTGCAAGGACGTTGCTGCTACTCACGAGCGTCGTACTCCTCGTGTTCCCTTACGCAACGAACGCACAGGCCGTCACCGGCTCCATCGAAGGCCGCGTCACTGACCCCTCGGGAGCCGTCGTCCCCAACGCCACGGTCACCATCCGCAACAGCGATCTCGGTACCGCCCGCGCTATCACCACATCACACGACGGAGCCTTTCGCGCCAGCGGCCTCATCTCCGGCTCCTACACCGTCGATGCCAAAGCCGACAAACTCGCCCTCCGCCGCCCCGTTCGCATCACACTCACCATCGGCAGCAGCACCGAAGTCACTCTCAAACTCGAAATCCCACGCGCTCGCGAATCCACCACCGTTCGCGCCCGCCCCGCCACAGTCGAAGGCAACACTGTTGCCCCGCCTCCCAACACAACTGAAGCTTCCGTCACCACCTTCCTCCCTGGCCTCACCATCACCTATCTCCCCAACCGCGACCGCGACTTCACCCAATTCACCAACCAGACCGCGGGCGCTGAAGAAGATCCCGAAGGCACTGGCATCATCATGGCAGGCCAGCGTGCCAATGCCATCGCCACTCAAGTCGACGGCACCAGCTTCAACGACGCCCTCCTCGGCGGTCGTCGCGCAGCCGAGGACGGCGGCGTCTACCTCCCAATCGGCGTCGTCCGCGAGTTCGAACTTGTCCGCAGCGGCGTCGACTCCACTGTCGGCCTCACCAACGCCGGCCTCATCAACGTCGCCACTAAAAGCGGCGCCAACCGTGGCCGCGGCGACGCCTTCTACACCGGCCGCCCCAGCGCCTTCACCTCAGCCGACGCATTCGGCCGCTCCCTCGACTCCTGGCTCAACGCCTTCGGCATCGCCGAGAGCGGAGCCCTCCGCAAAAACCTCCTCTTCTACTCCGCCGGCTTTGAACAAGACTTCATTCACGCCCCCTATTACGCGTCCTTCGCGCCAGTAGCCACCCCAGTCCCAATCGCGCTCCAAAATCAACAAGGCCAAATCGTCGAAGCCCAATCACCTACCTCAGGCTTCGGCCGCCTCGACTGGCTCGTCAACCCGACCAACACCTTAAGCGGGCAAATCGTCCTCGATCGCATCCGCTCCACCAACGCTGGTGACGGACTAACCCGCACGCTCGCCGTTCCCATCCACGCCTCCAACTTCGGAGGCCAAAGCATCACCGCCCGCCTCGGCCTCACTACCGTCCTCAACGCCAGAGCCTTCAATCAAGCCGTCTTCGCTTACTCCAACGATCATCGCCAGCGCACCCCGCTCTCCACTGCACCCGAACTCTTCATTAACGGCTTCGGCATCCTGGGCGGCGATAGCGCCGGGCCGCACCGCTACACCTCCCAGCAGTACCAGCTTATCGACGACGTCATGCTCACGCGTGGCCGCAACGAACTCACCTTCGGCACCCGTTTCGCCGCCTCACCCGCGTATGAGTCTCGCGAGCCCAACCTCAACGCCCGCTTCGACTACACCTCCCTCACTGACTATCTGAACAACAACCCACGCCGTTTCCAGCAAACTATTCCCATCACCACCACGCCGCACTACCAGGCCACCGTCAACGACCTAGCCCTCTACGCCAACCTGCGCATCGCTCTTCGCCCCACACTCTTTCTGACCGCAGGCATCCGATGGGCAGCACAATGGAACCCCCAGCCGCCCCCAGCCTCCTCGCCCTCGCTTATCATCCGTCCATCCTTCATCACCAGCGTCCCCATCCAAGAGATTCCTAACGATCTCAGGCAATGGCAACCACGCCTCGGCCTCGCCTGGAGCCCTACCACTAAAACCACCCTTCGCCTCTCCACCGGCCTCTACACCGCACCCACGCCCGCAACCTTCTTCCACCGCGTCTTTACTGACAGCGGCACCCAAACCTACACGCTCGACAGTTACTTCGATCCCACACTCCTCACGCTCGCCGGCGGCAACACCCCATTCCCGCACGCACTAGCGTCCGCACCCCCAGGCCTAAGCACCTATAACGCAGAGATCATCGGAATCGCCTCCAACTTTCGCAACCCAAGCTCTTTCCAGGCAGCAGCCAGCATTGAGCAACAGGTCAACGCGAAACTCGAATTCACGGCCGGCTATCTGCGTAACAGCACGTGGGATCTAGAGCGCCGACTCGACCAAAACCTCAACCCACCCACCGCGACACTCAACGGCAATCCAGTTTTCCCATCCACCCGGCCCATTTCCGGCGTTGGCCGATTCTTGGTCGAGCAGTCCGCCGCTCATTCCACCTATGATGGCGGCTTTATCACCATAAGGGCACCCATCAATGCGCGCTCGACCCTCATGGCAAACTACACCGTCTCGCGCACCGAGGATGACGACTCCAGCACCAGCCCATACAGCCCGGTCACCGCAGTCAACCCCTTCTCACTCCAACAGGAGCGAGCCAACTCGCTCGTCGACGCGCGTCAAATCTTCAACCTCAACGCCATCTTCAATCTCCCCGCCGGCTTTAAAGCCAACCCCCTCTTCGTTACGCACTCCGGCTTGCCGTACACCCCCATCATCGGCTTCGATACGCAGAATGACGCCAACGATCTCAATGATCGCGCCACCGTCAACGGCACAGTCGCTGGCCGCAACTCCATGCGCCAGCCCGCATTCTCATCGCTCGACCTTCGCCTCGTGAAAGACTTCACCCTCAAAGGCGAAGGACACCATCTCGATCTCTTCATGGACATCTTCAACATCGTCGGAGCAAAAAATCTCCGCTTCGACTCCGACGGCCTGAGCTACTACGGGAACGCGGCGAACCTAGTCTTTTCCGCAGGACAACCGCTCTTCGCCCCTGGAGTAACGCACTTGGGCGGCCCGCGCACCATCCAACTCACCGCGCGTCTCGTCGGCTTCTGACCTCACCGCAAAAAAGCGCAAACACGAACGCTCTCACCTCTCCGCCGCGCTAGCCTCCGCACGTCTCAATTTCATTTCCGTTACAATCCCATTCATCAACGCAATACTGCATAACCTTCCGAGAGCTATTCCCAAACCCATTGGAGTCCTCTGCATGGCCGCCGCATGCCGTCTCGTAGTCGCGTCTCTGTCGTTAGCCTTCGCTCTTCCCGTTGCAGCCCAGCAATATCCCGCAGAGCTCCTCTCCGGCCTCCATTGGCGTGACGTCGGTCCCATGCGCGCGGGCCGCACCTACGGCGTCTCCGGCAATGTCGCACAACCCGATACCTTCTACATGGGTTCCGTCGGCGGCGGTCTCTGGAAGACCGAAAACGCAGGCCGTACATGGTTTCCCATCGCCGACGATCCAACCACCGGCATCCCCATCGGCTCGATCGGAGCCGTCGCAGTCGCACCCTCTGATCCCAACATCATCTACGTCGGCACCGGCGAACCTGACATCCGCAGTCAGCACTCCTACGGTATCGGCGTCTTCAAATCCACCGATGCCGGCAAGACCTGGCATCACATCGGCCTCACCGAAACCCGTCAGATCGGCAAGATCGTCATTGACCCGGCAGACCCCAACCGCGTCTACGTTGCCGCTCTCGGCCATGTCTACAAGGCGAACCCCGAGCGTGGCGTCTACCGCTCGCTCGACGGCGGCAAGACCTGGAAGAAGGTCCTTGCCCACGCAAAGGACCCCGAAGACGTTGGCGCAGTCGACCTCGCGCTCGACACCCAGCACCCGAACGTAATTTACGCATCGCTCTGGGCCACGCGCCGACCACCGTGGTCGGTCTACGCTCCATCGAACATGCCCGGCGGCGGCCTCTATAAATCCACCGATGGCGGTGACACCTGGCACCAGCTCAGCAGCGGTCTGCCTACGGATGACTTTGTCGGGAAGATCGGCATCGCCATTGCCCCCAGCAATTCCAATCGTCTCTACGCAGTGGTAGACGACCTGGGTACCGGCGTCGCTCGTCCCATCCGCGGCGGCCCTGCTACTGACGCGCCAAAATCCCCCGGCGGCATCTATCTGTCCGACGATGCCGGCGCTACCTGGCGTCTCGTCAACAGTGAGCAGCGCCTGTGGGGCCGTGGCTGGTACTTCGGCCAGATCACCGTCGATCCAGCGAACCCCGACCGCGTCTACGACATCAACACAGCCACCTACATGAGCCTCGACGCAGGCAAGACCTGGGTGCCCGTCAAGGGCGCGCCCGGCGGCGACGACTACCATCAGCTCTGGATCAATCCCAAAGATGGCAACCGTATGGTCCTCTCCAGCGATCAGGGCACGGTCGTCTCTGTCGACGGCGCGAAGACATGGAGCACCTGGTACAACCAGCCCACTGCGCAGATCTACCACGTTGCGGCCGACAACCGTTTCCCCTACTGGCTCTATGGCGCACAGCAGGACTCCGGTGGCGTGGGCGTCAGCACCTGGTCGCGCATGGGCACCCTTAGCTTCCGCAACTGGGAACCCACTTGCCTCGCCGGCGAAAGCAACACCGTCGTTCCCGATCCCAAAGATGGCAATCTCCTCTACGGGTCCGGCGATCAGCGCTGCGACCAGGCATTCAATCTGTCATCACCCACCGGCGGCGAGCTTCCTCCGCCGGACTCGAACGACCCCAACCGCAAAACGTGGACGCTTCCTCAGGTTTTTTCTCTAGCCGACGAAGCTCTCTATTACTCCAACCAGTTCGTCTTTAGGACACGCGATCGCGGACGCACCTGGCAAAAAATCAGCCCCGATCTCGCCCGCCTTCACCCCGAAGTCCCGAAGACCCTCGATCCAATTACGGCTAAGGACATCGACCAACCTATGACGGACCGCTTCGGGGTCGTCTACACGATCGGTCCTTCGCCCATTGACGCGAGGACTGTCTGGGTAGGCACTGACGACGGCCTCATCCACGCCACTCGAGATGATGGTGCGAACTGGAAAGACGTGACCCCACCTGCGATGACCGCGTGGAGCAAGGTCTCGCAGATCGAGGCGGGGCACTTCGACGCCGAAACCGCGTACGCCTCTGTCGACCGTCACCGCATCGCCGACAACCATCCTTACATCTATCGCACCCACGACGGCGGAAAGACATGGCAGAACGTCGTCAAGGGCATCCCCGACGGAGCCTTCGTCAACTCCGTCAAGGAAGACACCAAACAGAAGGGCCTGCTCTATGCTGCGACGGAACTGCGCGCTTACGTCTCCTTCGATGACGGAAATCAGTGGCAACCACTCCAGCTCAACATGCCCGTCACCTCTGTCCGCGACATCATCGTCCACGGAGATGACCTCGCCGTAGCCACCTATGGCCGCGGTTTCTGGGTTCTTGATCAAATGTCCCCACTTCGCGAACTCGCCGCAAAAGGGAAGGAGATCGCGTCAGCCAAGGCCTATCTCTTCGCACCCGGTGAAACCTGGGCGATTCATAACGGCGGTCAGAATGGAACGCCGCTCCCGCATGAAGAGCCGCAGGAGTTGAACCCTCCCGCCGGCGTTCTCGCATACTACTGGCTCAAATCAACCCCTGCCGGTGCACTCAAAATTGAACTTATTGATGCCGCCGGAAAAGTTGCCGTCTGCCAGGCAAGTGACACGCCGGTCAAGCCTGTCGACACCGAAACCATCAACGTCCAGGCGATCTGGGAACAGCCTGCGCAGCCGCCGCCAGCAGCCGCCGGCATGCACCGTGTCGCCCTCAATGTAGCGCCGCCACGGGGTTTCGGCGGCGGAGGACGCCGCGGAGCGGCACCTCCACCACCCGTAGACGCGTGCCATCCAGCCGGAGCGCCAGTACCCGAGCCGGAGGCAAGTACGCAACGCCGTGGGAGGGAAGTAACCGCTCTCCAGGCCGGCGAATATACCGTCAAGTTATCGGTAGACGGCCAGACCTACACACAACGAGTCACCATTAAACCTGACCCGCGCAACTTGAAGAACGGGGCCGACGCGGTGCCCGATGACGATGACGACAACATCTAGCTGGCGTTACAAATCCAGATTCGGCACTGCTCTGCGGATTCGTTCGAGCGTTGGAGCGAATGTGCCGTACTCTAATATGAAATTGATTCAGCTCGATATCCGACGTCTTTTTGAAAATGGCAGGCATCGCACCGATGTTCTACCAGAACTGTTTCTGCTTCAGACAGCATATTTCCCTGCCTAGAGGAACAATGTCAGATCAATTCGTACAGAAGAGCTTTGTAAACCGTGGGGTCCAACTTTCACCCTTACTCCTGTCGGTAGTCTTGATTGTCTGTAGCCTTCCCTTGACTGCGCAAGAGACGCAGGAGACCAAATCGAACTCTCCGTTTACCGGGATTGAATTTCGACAGATTGGTCCTTTTCGTGGCGGACGCTCCGGAGCGGTGACAGGAGTGCAGTCCGAACCGCTCACTTTTTACATGGGAGCCACCGGTGGAGGCATCTTTAAGACAGTCGACGGCGGCAATCACTGGACTCCGATTGCCGACGATCAGTTGAAATTGGGATCTGTGGGAGCCATTGCGGTAGCCGACTCCGATCCGAACGTCGTTTACGCCGGTATGGGCGAGGGAGATATACGCGGAAATGCTTCGCACGGCGACGGTGTCTACAAATCGACCGATGCGGGTCACACGTGGACACATGTTGGTCTAACGGATACGCAACAGATAGGCGCACTGCGCATCGACCCGAAGAATCCCGACATCGTCTACGTTGCTGCTCTCGGACACATGGCGGGACCGAATGAAGAGCGCGGCGTCTTTCGTACGAGGGATGGAGGTAAGACGTGGCAGAAGGTGCTGTATAAGAGCAATCTTGCCGGGGCGATTGATGTTGCGATCGATCCGACCAATTCGCGCGTAATCTATGCCAGCATCTGGCAGGTGATTCGAAAGCCGTGGACCTTTGAGAGCGGCGGACCTGACAGTGGACTTTATAAATCGACCGACGGCGGTGACACCTGGAAGGAAATCACGCGCAACCCCGGGCTTCCTAAGGGAGTCATAGGCAGAATTGGCATCGCTGTGTCACCAGTCAGGGCCGGCAGCCTTTGGGCCATCGTGGAAGCGGACGAGGGCGGGATCTTTCGTTCCGATGATGGTGGCGCGACTTGGGCGAAGGTGAATGATCAGCGCGAGGTGAAGCAGCGTGCGTGGTATTACTCGCGTATATTCGCTGACCCTAAGAATGCTGATGCCCTTTATGCGCTGAACACGAGCTTCTATCGCTCGATCGACGGCGGCCACACCTTCAAATCGATCCCCACTCCGCACGGGGACAATCACGATTTGTGGATTGCGAACGACGACCCGAACCGGATGATCGAGTCGAATGACGGGGGAGCCAACGTTACCTTTGACGGCGGTAAGAGCTTCAGCACGATCATGAATCAGCCGACCGCGCAGTTTTATCGGGTCATCACCGATCAGGATTTTCCATATCACATCTATGGAGCCCAGCAGGACAACACAACGGTTGAGATTTCGAGCCGTTCCAACAATGGCTCCATCACCGAGTCGGATTGGCATGAGGTCGGAGGCGGGGAGAGCGGTTGGATCGCGCCCGACCCGACCGACTCGCGTTATGTGTACGCAGGCTCGTACGACGGACTGCTAACGCGGTATGACGACAAGACCGGCGCGCTTCGCAACGTAACGGTGTGGCCCGATAACCCCATGGGCTCGGGCGTCGAGGTGATGAAGTATCGCTTCCAGTGGAGCTATCCGCTTCTGTTCTCCCCATGGAATCCGAAGCTCCTCTATGCTGGCGCGAATGTTCTCATGGCCACCGAGGACGAAGGCCAGCACTGGAAGGCGATCAGTCCGGATTTGACAAGGGATGACAAGTCGAAACAGGGTCCGGTCGGCGGTCCGATAACCAAAGACAACACGGCGGTGGAGTATTACGACACTATTTTCACGATCGATGAATCGACGGTGGAGAAGGGAATCATCTGGGTTGGCTCCGACGATGGGTTGATTCATTTGACGCGGGACGGCGGCAAAAACTGGAGCAACGTCACGCCGAAAGACTTTCCCGACTTTATCCGGGTGAATTGCATAGCAGCTTCGCCGTTAGACGCGGGCACGGCTTATGTCGCCGCGACGATGTATCTCTCCGACGACTTCCGCCCCTTCCTTTATAAGACGAAGGACTTCGGCAAGACGTGGACGAAGATCATTAATGGAATTCCGGCGGATGACTTTACGAGGACAATTCGAGCCGACACCAAGGTGAAGGGTCTTCTCTTTGCCGGGACCGAGGCGCACCTATATGTTTCTTACAACGACGGCGACAACTGGATTCCGTTCCAGTTGAATCTTCCGAACGTGCCGATGACGGATCTGACGATTCAGAAACGCGAAGACGATCTGATTGTGGCGACACAGGGACGGAGTTTCTACGTTCTCGACGATCTGCAGATGGTTCGGGCCATGGCTGGGGGAAAACTGCCTGAGGCCACCCATCTCTTCGAACCCAAGGCAGCATACCGGTACGCGGGCGGAGGCGGAGGTTTTGAGCGGGCACAGCCCGGTACTGGAAAGAATCCTCCGAATGGCGTAGTGGTGTATTACTACCTCAAGGGCAAGCCGACATCGGATGTCGTCCTCAAGTTCACCGACGCCTCAGGCAATCTGGTGCGCGAGATCACTTCAAAGCCTGAACCCAAGGAGGCTGCCGGCCTGGAAGAGGATGAGCGACCTGCCGCGCCGAAGCCTTCAACGAAGCCCGGACTCAATCGATTCGTATGGGATCTTCGCTACGCAGATGCTACCCGCTTCCCCGGAATGATCTTCTGGGCCGGGGGGGTGCGCGGACCGCAAGTAGTGCCTGGAAGCTATACGGTCGCACTCACCGTGGACGGCCACACGGAGACGCAGAAGTTTGAGGTGAAGAAAGATCCCAGGACACCAACGACTCCAGAAGACTTCAACAAGCAGCTTGAACTCGCGCTTCAAATACGAGACAGGCTGACGGCCGCAAATCAGGCGGTCGTTGACATTCGTGCCGCGCAACACCCACTCGAAGAGTTTGCGAAGAGTAGCGATGCGAAGGTTGCGGCCTCAGCGAAGGCAATTCTCGGCAAACTGAACTCGATTGAGAACGCGATCTATCAAACAAAACTTCGAGCGAGCGAAGATGCGCTTAATTATCCGATCAAGCTGAACAACAAGCTAGGCGCACTTCTTTCTACTGTTACAGCGACAGACGTCGCTCCGACCTCGCAAAGCTACGAAGTCTTCAAAGAGCTTTCAGCGCAACTCCAGGTTCAGCTTGACCAGTTGAAACAAGTCGAAACCCAGGATGTGGCAGAGTTCAACAAGACCGTGCGAGATCAAAACATACCTGCCCTGCCCCTGAAGTCCTCCAAGTAGAGGACTTCAGTCGAGCAGGGAAAGCCACAGACGACAAAGCACGATCGACGTTGGCCAATCGTGGCCGTAGCGGTTAGCGTAGACCGTAATGACGATGCGCTCTCTCCAGGCCATCATAACGAGGTCTTCGATGCGCTTTTGGCGTGGTGCCCCAGGTGATCATGAGCTCATCCGCCAGCGGTGTTCGATGCGGAGGCGCGAATCTCGCAGGGATGCGACATGAGGCACGAGGCATCGGTGCCGGGGCCGTCGATCCAGGCAATGCTTCGGAGGACCTGCTCCCTCGAAAATGCTCACCTATCCAGCCTGTGGTTGCAGCGTGACACTGACGCCGAGGCTCTCTAGCCTCTTCACCAGATGTCGCTTGAGCCTTTCCGCGTGAAGTTGATCGAAGTAGTCGCCGCCGAGTTCCTGATATACGCAACCTTTGCTCTGAAGGTGATAGCCGATGACCAACAGGCTATGAGCTACAGCGATGAGCGCTCGTTTGCTGCCTCTTCGTGCGGCCAGTCGTTTGAACTGAGCGGAGAGGTAACAGTTCTTCGTCCTCACCGCTGCCCACGCGGACTGACAGGCCATGCGGCGCAACCATGGACTGCCCTTGCGGCTCTTGCCGCTGAGGCGTTTGCCTGCGCTCTCATGGTTGCCGGGACATAGCCCTGCCCAGCTTGCCAGGTGTGCCGCACTGGGGAAGGCTGTCATGTCCGATCCGATCTCGGCAAGCAGACTCCAGGCTGCCACCCGCTCGACACCGGGAACCGTGATCCAGCGGGCCACCGCGTCAGCCAGTTCCTGGTGTTGCTCGCCGAGCTGCTCCAGCCGGGCGTCGAGCGCCTGGATCTCGGCTTCGAGGAAGCGATACTGGCGGAGCAGGCTATCCAGCAGGAACCGGTGGTGATCGCGAATGCGACCGTCCAGCGCCAGTTGGAGTTGCGGGATCTTGCTGCGCAGCTTGCCCAGCGCAAGATCGGCCAATCGCTCCGGGCTGTCCTCGCCGTTGACGATAGCGTCCAGTATCGCTTGCCCGCTCTTGCCCATGGTGTGGGTCAGGGTGCTGGCAAGCTTGATGTTGGCGCTCTCCAGTAGCTTCTGGATGCGGCTGCTGATGCCCGACTGCTCCTGCGAGAGCGTGGCCCGGGTTCGCGTCAGATCCCGCAGGTCGCGGATCACCGGCGACGGAACATAGCTGCCACGCAGCAGACCATGTCGGAGCAACTCGCCTATCCACTGGCAGTCCATCATGTCGGTCTTACGGCCTGGGACCGCCTTGATGTGCTGAGCGTTGGCAAGCACCATATGGAAGTGCTCTTCCAACACGTTCCAGACAGGCTTCCAATAAACGCCTGTCGACTCCATGGCGACATGTCGAACGCCAAAGCTCCTGAGCCACTCAGCGAGCTCACGCAGATCTCGCGTTGTGCAACCGAAGCGACGAAGATGCTTCTGGGGCTTGTGTCCTCGCTCGAGCAGAATACACGCCGCAACCGACGACTTGTGAACGTCGATACCGCAACACCTCTCATAGAGTACTTCCATCCTTGCCTCCTCTGCCGTGCTCGCAAAGATGCAGAGTGCGAGAGTCTCCCTCGCGTGCTCTTCCGTGAGGAAGGCTACAGTCCGTTGTTCCTGAACGCATCCACGGTCAAACTCATCAGCGGGTTCCAAACGCCACTGCAGGTCACGACCTCATGCGGGCACGACCACAACAGCCTACCCATTTTCATCCGTCGTTGTGAACGAAGGTCATGAACAACTCATCCCATTTATCGGTACTAATTCCTAGACAGGTTCACGCCCCAAGTCGAGGTGACGGGAAATCACTTGTTCCCCCTCCTGCCTTGTTCGGGAATAAAGCTGCATGACGCGTTCGTTAATCTGGTGGACGGAACCTTAAGCTGCTGCAAGTTATTTTTAACCAACACAGCGTTGAAGTCTTTGATCTGTTGCTGCATCCCATTCCATGTGGCCAGTGTACGGTTGTAGTTAGTGCAGTCGCTTTCCCATGTGGCGATTTGGGTCGGCGTGGGCGCCATGTCGAGGCCGACCTGAATCATGCTGACCATGGTGTTGTAGGAGTTGTTCAAGTCTGCGAAGGACTGCATCGCGGTGGGATCGGGAGGACGGCGATTCGGGCCGCCGCCACCGCCGGGAGGTGGTACTACGCCCCCAACCTTCGTCAGGTCAGCATCGAGCGTCTTGGCCTGCTTGGCGACATCGTCGGTCAGGTTGCTCTGCAGCAGCGACGCAAGCTGGTTCCTGACGACACCGACCTCGTCGTAGCCTGCGAAGCTCTGCTTCATCCCCTCAACTGATAGTAGAGTGAGCCTGTTCTGTGTGCGCAGGGCGGCCATCAGCTCAGGGCTCTGGCCGACGCGCGGGTCGTTAACGACGGTAACTTTGCTGGTGTAGTCCTGGCCGTCAACCGTCAGCTTCAGCGTATAGACGCCAGGGATCACCTGCGGTCCATGCGGACCGGGGGTGGTGGAACCGGGCGTCATGTTCATCTGATTTTCGAGATCGTGGCGCAGGGCGGGAGGGTCGTCATAGTACAGGTTCCAGTTAATGCGGTTGAGACCGACATTCGTGCTGAGGGCGCGCGATTCGGGAGTAGCGAGCCAGTAGTGAGGATACGCGGCGTCTTCGATGGGCGGTGGCAACGTGCTGGAGATGGTACGCACCAGATTGTTGTGGTCATCGAAGATCTGCAGTTGAATGGGCCCGCTGGGTTCACGGCTGAGATAGTAGTCGACGATCGCGCCATAGGGCACATTTGTCGCATGGGGTACTTCGATGGAGAAGGGCTGATCCCAGTTGCTATTGATGCGGGCACGGATGGCGTCTGCAGGGTTGAAGAGATAGGCGGAGGAAGAACTGATGGCCCGGGCGTTCGCGGCGATCTGGCGTAGCGGAGTGATGTCGTCGAGAACCCAGAAGCCCCGGCCGTAGGTGCCGATCACCAGGTCGTTCTGGTGGTGATCGGTGTGGACGTCGAGGTCGCGGATGGAGGTACTGGGAAGGTTTTGCCGCAGCGACTGCCAGTGATCGCCATTGTCGAAGCTGACGTAGACGGTGGTTTCGGTGCCGGCGAAGAGCAGGCCGGGTTGCTGAGGATCAACGCGCAGACTGTTGACCCAGCTTCCGGTGCGTTCGTCCTTGGGTAGGCCGTTGACGATGCTGACCCAGGTCTTGCCGTCATCGGTGGTGCGCCAGATGAGCGGCACGTTGCCGTCCTCGTCCGCGGGAAGTGTAGCGCCGCGCTCGGCGGCGATGCGGCCCGCGACATAGGCGGTATTGACATCATGGCCAGCCTCGATCGTGTTGAAGCTGAAGTGTGGCGGCACGTTCGCAATGTTGCTGACGTTGTTCCAGACTTTGCCGTGATCCATCGTGTTATAGACCTGGCCATTGCTGCTGGCGGTCCATATCACACCCGGCTTGACCGGGGAGATGGAGAAATCGCTAATTGAGGGTGGGGTCGGGGGCGGACCTCCGCGCGTGGGCTCTTCCGTTTGCGGGGGTTCCGGCTTCTTCGCACCGCAGGCTATCTGTGGTGCTCCTTTGGGTATCGTCAGATCAGGGCTGGCGGTAGTGAAGGAATGGGCACCGTCACGCGTGACAAGCAGACACTGATAGGCGACGTAGAGAGCGGTGGGCTCGAAGGCGATGTCGAACTTCTTTTGGAAATCCCTGCCCGCTGTGTACTTAGTGGAATCAACTCCGAAGTTAGGCGCGACGTTCTGCCACTGTCCAGTTGCCATATTGATTTTGATCAGGCCGCTGCCGCCTCCACCTGGGCCGTAGCCGACACCGTAGATGATGTTTGGATCTTTGGGATCGGGCCTGACAATACCGAACTCCGAGGAGGGGACTGGGGTCCAGTCGGTAAAGTTAACCTGGCCCCAGTTGCCGCGGCTGCTGATCATGACTGCGCCGGTGTCCTGCTGTGCAGCCATGATGCGATAGGGATACTGGTTGTCTGTCGCAACGTGGTAGACCTGCGAGATGGTCTCGGTGTACCAGAGGCTCCACGTCTTGCCGTTGTCGAGAGTGACGCTGGCGCCTTGGTCCGAGCCGACGAGCATGCGTTTGCCGTTGGTGGGATCGATCCAGAGCTTGTGGTAGTCCTCGCCGCCGGGCGCTCCCTTGAAGGGCTCGAAGGTGACGCCGCCGTCGGTGGAGCGGTACATGGCGGTGCTCATGGTGTAAAGAATGTCTGGGTTCTGCGAGTCCACGAAAACGCCACTACTGTAGTTGCCCTGGCCGTTGCTGATGCGCGTGTCCTTTCCTGCCATGTGCCGCCAGGTGGCGCCGCCGTCGTCAGAGCGGTAGAGGCCCGAGCCGTTTTCGATGTTGTTGCCAACAATGTACATGCGCTGGCCTTTGGTGTGCATGGCGACCGCCACCGCAACGCGGCCTTCAAAGGACGGAATCTTGAGCTGGGTCCACGTCTTGCCTTCGTCAGTGGATTTGAAACCCAACGCTGGCTTGGTTTGGCCCCGTGAGCCGCGTTCGCCGGCAGCACCACCGCCGCCACGCTCGCCACCAATGCCTTGTGTGGCGGCCAGCATGATATTGGGCTCGTCGAATGCATACTGCAGGTCGCGAGTGCCGTCATAGCCGGCGGGCTTGAGGACGTTGGTCCAGCTTTGACCGCCATCGGTTGAGCGGTAGACGCCTCCGCCGTGGCTGGTGGTGTCACCGAGAGCAGAGACGATCACCAGATTAGGATCGGCGGGATCGACAAGGATGCTGTCGATCTTCACGGTGTCCTCGAGCCCGATGTGCTCCCAGCTCTTGCCGGCATCAGTGGACTTCCACATGCCGTTGCCGAGGCTGCCGCCAATGGGGTCGCCGGCACCGGCATAAACGATGTTGGGATCGGAGGGTGCGACCAAGATGGCGCCGACGCTATCAACGCTCGTCTCCTGATCAAAGACGGGGAACCACGTCACGCCGGCGCTGGTGGTCTTCCAGATGCCGCCCAGTGGCGACCCGAAGTAGAAGGTGCCGGAGTCGCCGATGACACCGGTCACGGAGGCAATACGGCCGCCGTGGAAGGGCCCCACATTACGCCACTTAAGTCCCGCATAGAGGTTGGGATTCACCTGCGCCGACGTGGCTAAGGTTGATGCCAATACGCCGGAAAAAACAAAAGCGCACCGTATTGCCCACGACATTCGCGTCATGCTATACCCTCACGAAAATATTGTCGATTCAAGGTTGTATACGTTGGTCACGCCTCCCAGGACGCACGGCTGCATTGAATCGCTGCGGGAAATAGGTTCCTCATCGCCTGACAATCGCAACAATAAAGACGCGCAGTTGAAATCAAGCTGTTTCTTGGAAGACCTGTTCATCCCAAAGTCGGATTATCGGAAGTGATCTTCGTCGCGCCTGAAAAGTCGGGTTTCTATGAGCAGGTCATTTACGGCAAGGGTTTTCTGTTTTTCTTTCCTAGCGTTTTAGTCTCTCCTGTTGTTCTGTTGTAGTTGGTCCGCATTTTGTTCTCCACCGTGTTTCCGTCACTGGCACCTCGGGTGCCATCACGAAGACAGGAACGGTCACCGTTACGGTGAAGTAAGTCGGGTGTAGACGACGCATCGACATTTCTCTGCTACTCACTCTCCCGAGTTACTCGACTCCAAGAACCTGGAAATCTATGCTCGGGGTGAATCACTGGCAATCCGGAAGTTATCCCGTAGTGCCTGCAAAGTCGCATTTTCGGCAAGTTCGCCTGAGGCACGATTCGGGGGCCGATACTTCCGAAAACCCCGTTAATGAGATGGTCCGCCGCTTGATCTTCGAGTGAGTTTGTGGAGATCGTGTTTGGCAGGTTCAAGGAGGATCATCGACATGCATATTCGTTCCGTTGGTATCGATCTTGGCAAGACGACCTTTCACCTCGTAGCTCTCAGCGCAGCTGGGAAGGTGCTGTTGCGGAAGAAGTTCACACAGAAGCAGCTGATCACGTTTACAGCCAACATGCAGACTTCTTTGATCGGGCTGGAGGTGTGTTCGGGGGCTCACTTCCTCGGTCGCATTTTACGAGAGCAAGGCCATGACGTGAAGCTGATCCCGGCTCAGTTCGTGAAGCCGTTTGTGAAGTCCAACAAGAACGACTTTCTCGATGCCGAAGCGATTGCTGAAGCTGTAGATAGGCAGAACATGCGCTTCGTGCCGATCAAGACGGACGACCAGCTCGACCTGCAAGCCCTCCATCGCGTGCGGGATCGGCTGATCGCACGACGAGCGTCCGTGATCAACCAGCTGCGAGCCTTCCTGCTTGAGCGTGGCATGACCTTCACGAAGACACCCAGATCCTCGAGAACGCTGATGCGAACCTGACGCCGCACCTGCGCAACCTTGTCAGCCTTCTCTGGAACGAGTGGAAGGATCTCGAACAACAGATCGTTTCGATGAACGCAGAGGTCGAGCAGATCGCCTCTTCCGACCCAGCATGCCAGCGACTAAGGAAGATCCCCGGCATCGGTCCGTTGGTCGCAACCGCGATCGTGGCCGCTATTGGCAACGGCGCTGCCCTTCCACAAGGGTCGTGAGTTCGCATCCTGGCCGGGGCTTGTGCCGAGACAGCACTCAACCGGCGGGAAGGCAAGGCTGTTCGGCATCAGCAAGCGCGGCAACAGCTACCTGCGTAAGATCCTCGTGCACGGCGCACGATCAGCCGTCCTCCGCGTCAAGCGAGAACGACCGCCGTTCGGCGGATGGCTCGATGCGCTCCAGCTACGAGCGCCGATCAACGTAGTCATCACGGCGGCAGCCGACAAGCTAGCCCGCATCGCTTGGGCCGTTCTCTCGAGCGGACAGGAGTGTTGTGCGGTTCAGAAGTTCCTTGGGGGAGAGTCTGGAACCTGTCATTTTTTGCCTGCTAACTTCATCAGACCTAGCGGTCTGTACGGTCATACATACTTTGCCACTTTCACTGGAAGAGTTGTCGGGAACAATGAGGCCGTTGATCCACTACACCCTTGGCGGCCCAGTAGGCGCTCTCCGGTTATGCTGCTGATCGAAAGTCAAGCAGACGTTCACGGGGAGGAAGATTACCTGAACGGCCCGGCCAGAAGGCCACAGATCTACGATCAGCATTCCCTCATCACTCCGGAATAGCGCGATTGTCGTTCTGCCCGCAAAGTCGGGTGCATTCGATAGGTCGCTGCAACACCATCTAGTAGAAGTTCTTCTATTGAGGATGGTGTCTATGAGTGAAGGAAAGCAGTCGAGACTATCTCCCGCGCAGAAGGCTGATGTCTGGGGGCGATGGAAGGCGGGGGAGTCGTTGCATGAGATTGGGCGTGCCTACGGCAAGCCCCATAACTGCATTCGCTGTGTGTTGTTGCCGCGCGGAGGGATTGCTCCAGCCGCTCGCCAGCGCTCTCGCATAGCGCTCACCCTGGCTGAGCGAGAGGACATTTCGCGAGGAATCGCTTCCGGCTCATCGATCCGCACGATAGCCAGCGGCCTCGGTCGGGCGGCGTCGACCGTGAGCCGGGAGGTCACGCGTCATGGCGGCTGTGCGGCCTATCGCGCTCACGATGCGGATCGGCAAGCCTGGAAATCCGCTTTGCGACCGAAGAGGTGTCTTCTTGCCAGCAACCGCAAGTTGCGAAACATGGTCGCGAGTAAGCTGGTGTTGGACTGGTCGCCGGAGCAGATTTCCGGATGGCTGAAGACACAGTATCCCGACGACGAGAGCATGCGCGTGTCCCACGAGACCATTTACCGAAGCCTGTTCATCCAGGCGCGGGGCGTGCTGAAACAAGAGCTGATGGAGCACCTGCGGAGCAAGCGCCGCATGCGCCGCTCGCTCCATGCAACGGTCAGCGGACAGTCCCGCGGCCAGATCGTCGATGCCGTCTCGATCCGTGAAAGGCCCGCGGAAGTGGAAGACCGAGCGGTTCCTGGACATTGGGAAGGTGATCTGCTCAGCGGCGCAAAGAACAGTTACATCGCGACTTTAGTGGAGCGTCAGTCACGCTTTGCCATGCTGGTCAAGGTGCCGGGCAAAGACACTGAAGCGGTCGTTCAAGCCTTGAGCCGGCAGGTTCGTAAACTCCCGGCGACCCTGCGGCGTTCGCTGACCTGGGATCGCGGGTTGGAGATGGCCAGGCACAACGAGTTTACAGTGGCCACCAAGGTGAAGGTGTACTTCTGCGATCCGCAGAGTCCCTGGCAGCGCGGCACCAATGAAAACACCAATCTACTCTTGCGCCAATACTTCCCCCGAGGGACCGACCTTGCCCCTATCTCGCAAGCGCAGCTCGACCAGGTCGCGCTGCGCTTGAATCAACGTCCCAGAAAGACCTTGGGTTTCCAAACTCCTGCAGCTAGACTGCAAGCAAGTGTTGCGTCGACCGTCTGAGCCGGCACGGGTTTCCGGCAAGTTCGATCGTAGTTATCTGAAACCCCGTTTTTCGACAAGTGCGTTCTCGAATAGCTGAGGGTTGATAGGCTATTGCCACGGGGGGCCGGCACGGTTCCATGACAGAGAAAATTCTAAGTTTTTACGAACCGCTCGCGCACCACTATCACCTAATCTTCGACGATTGGGACAAGGCGATTGAGCGACAAGCCAGGACATTGAATCCGCTTCTCACCGCACAAATGCACCGTCACCCTTTGAAGATTCTGGATTGTGCTTGCGGGATCGGAACTCAAGCGCTAGGCCTCGCGGGTTTCGGCCATCAGGTCACTGCTTCTGACCTGAGTCCAGCACAGGTGAATAGGGCAAAGCATGAGGCCGAGAGACTCGCTCTGGATATCTCATTCCACATCTCAGACATGACGTCCCTGGCGGAGATTACAGATCACGAGTTTGACGTCGTGGCAGCGTTCGACAACGCTCTTCCACATCTCACAACCGAGCAGCTCAGGCGCGCAGTTGGAGCTGCGGGTTCAAAACTGAAGCCGGATGGATTGTTTATCGCGAGCATTCGTAATTACGACAAACTCATCCTCGAAAGACCGGTTGCGCAGGACCTGGCATTCTATGGCGGGGAAGGAGATCGGCGAATCATTCATCAGGTTTGGGATTGGATTGATGCTGCGAGGTACACACTACACCTTTACATCACGACGCAATCTGAGCAGAAGTGGACGACGCATCACTTCGTTTCAGAGTATCGCTGCCTACTGCGCAATGAACTCTCCACCGTGCTGCAATCTAACGGCTTTAGAGAGGTGCAGTGGGTCATGCCCGCCGAGAGCGGGTTCTATCAGCCGCTTGTTCTGGCAAGACGGGGATAAATTCCTACAAAGTCGGGTTTCTATGAGCAGGCTGCTAACGTCAAGGGTTTTTGATTTTTCTTTCATGGCGGTTTTGTCTCTGGTGTCGTTTTTGTTGTGATTGGACCGCATTGTTGTTCTCCACCGTGTTTCTATTCGCACTTTGAATGAGCCGTTCGGGCTCTGTGCCGGTTGGGGTCAGAAGGAGAAGTCGATGCTGCCAGTTATCGGACGGCCTTATCAAGGCCCAACCCGACACGCAGTCATCGGGACGCGGGGTTCGCAACAGTGAACTTGCTCAGGCTGCTACCGCATAGAACGATAGGTATGGTTTTTGCGTGACCCAGATGCGATGCAGCAGTACAGCAAGCTTGCGTGCAACAGCAACGATGGCCCGGTTCCGAGACTGTTTGCCTCCGCGCGATGCCAGATGGAGGCCCCACTGTCGTAAGGTCGAGTCTTTTCCGCGCGGGCCGGGGACGTGGTTGGCGCACTCGACCAGTAGAGAACGCAGATAGGTGTTGCCAGCTTTGCTGATACCGAGCTGAGGTTCGCGATCCCCGGACTGACTCCGTCTCGGTCGCAGACCTAGATAGCACCCGACGTCACGACTTCTCTGGAAGCGTTCCTTGTGGCCCAGCGTCAAGACGTACGTTAACGCCGTGAGCTGACCGACGCCGTAGACCTGGATCAACGCCTGAGTCACCGATCTGTCGAAACCACGGAGCGCTATCTCGGTTCTCGTCAGCGGCTGCCGACAGAGTTGATCAGCGCAACCTAAAACCCCGATTTGCGGGAATTGCTACCCGACCAGCCGACTTATCGGTACTGATCTCCTGACGTGTGGAGCACGTCATTTCTTCGATTGTACGGTTAGTAGACATCAGCAAATCTCGCTGCATCGTTCAGCGTATTCCCGCGAGTCGGCCATCTGCACATCACCGTCGACGACCTGCCCTGGGGTTGGGCGGACGCGAGGGATATGCATAATCGACATATACCTGCCACAGGGCCAGCCTATGGTGCTGATCGAGTTGGTGGATGGCAATCACCAGGCTTTCCCGGACAGTCCAAAAGATTAACGTTTACTGTTCCTCTAACCACATCTCATTCGCATTGAAAAGGAGACACCATGAAAAAGGGCTATTGGGCGGTTGTCTATCGATCGATCTCGGATGAATCGGCGGTAAAGGCATATGGGGCATTGGCGCTGCCGGCGGTCGAGTCATTCGGCGGACGCCTTCCGACCAGGTCCACGAGCCAGATTCAAACCCACGAGGCCGGATTACAGCTGCGGACAATACTTGTCGAATTCGACAGCCACGAGACTGCCCTCGTTGCTCATGAAAGCGAGGCATACCAGAAGGCGCTTCAGGCACTCGGTTCCGGAGCGGAACGCGACTTTCGCATCGTCGAGGGTGCGTAAGGCTCCCCTGAAGCAGGGTTCTTGTCAACCAACGGGGATGGCCCCGCTAACTCAATCCCTCAGCGAATTAAACGCAGCGGCCGTTCCTCACTACAAAAGAGGAATCCATGAGCACCAACGAAGTCGCTGGTAACAGGGTGACGGGCAGCCCCGGCGTCGTCACCTATTTTCAATGGTCGGCAACTCGAAAGCCTTGCCATCCCAGTACCGGGGCAAATACCGGGGAGAACTCTAAGGATTAGTGGAGGCCGCTCGTGGTAATTGAGGGTAGCAAGATGGCAGCCAATTGTCTTTAGGTAAAGGTCATTTCAGCATGTCAAGGCAACTGAGGGTAGCTAATGGAGCAGTAAGTAACAAGGCTCTGAACCGATCAATCGGGGTTCGAATCCCTGGGGGGCAACCACGAATATTCAAATCGCGACGCCCGCGAGGCGTGGGCTCAGAGCCGGCCGGAATATCTTCCACAAATTCACAATTCTACGAACGAGTTATCGAACAGCTTTCGCCGTTATTACATCGTTAGAACCACGCGGAACTGTGCGTCGCCGCTCATCATCCGCGCGTAAGCCTCGGCGGCTTTTTCGAGCGGATAGGTTTCAATCATGGGACGCACGCCGGACAGTTCGGCGAAGCGCAGTGTGTCCTCGGAATCTGCCGCCGTTCCCGCGGCCCAGCCTTGAATCGATCGACTCCCACTGATGAGCTGTATTGGTGTTACCTCAATGGGATCGAATGTTGCACCGATCACAATGAGCTTGCCGTTCGGTCCCAGACCATCGATCAGCTCGGACATCGCCTTTGAGCTTGGCGCCGTCGCCAGAATTACCTGTGCCCCGCCCAGTTTTTGCAATTCCTCTGCTGCGTTCGTCGCCTTGCTATCGATGTAGACGTTTGCTCCGAGTTTCTTTGCGAGCGCCGCGTTTTCGGACCCGCGCCCGATGGCCGCGACCTTATAACCAAACTTGCTCGCAAATTGAATCCCAAGGTGACCCAGGCCGCCGATCCCTTGCACTGCAACCAGATCGCCGGGCATCGCACCGCTATGCCGCAGCGAGTTGTAGGTGGTAATTCCGGCGCAGAGCAGCGGTGCCGCTTCAACGTCACTGAGGCTCTCTGGTATCGGCACCAGTGCTTCCACGGGAGCCACCATGTATTGCTGGTATCCCCCGTCATAGCTGATGCCCGGAATCTTCAGGTTCTGACAATTGCGAAAATCTCCGCGCCGGCACGAGGGACACGTGTTGTCCTGGCCGCCGTGCCAGCCGACACCGACGCGCTGCCCCTTCTTCCACACCGAAACACCGGCACCCACCTCATCGATGATGCCTGCCACCTCATGTCCGGGAACGCGCGGATACTGAATTCCGGGCCACGCGCCTTCTTTCGTGAGCACGTCACTGTGGCACACACCACAGGCCTGCACCTTGATCCGCACGTGTCCTTGACCCGGCTCAGGAATTTCGCGTTCCACGATCTGGAAATCCGCGCCAGGTTTGGAGACTTGCGCCACCTTCATGGTTGCTACTGCGACTGCTGTTGCCATAAATCCTCCTATGAATTCTCGGTTATGGTGTTGGAAGATACTTGCGGGCGGGCGACCGCATCTTGCTCGCCCCACCGGTTTGTGTTTCTCGCTATGCTGATTGTTGACTGGGCTCAGGGGAGCGAAACGTATCGCCTTGACCAGCATGCTCCTTTGCCTGATTTCTAAGTGATGAGAAACCTCTCCTTTTGCTGGAGTGTTGTCGTCGGGTGACTTGTTCCGGGAGTTTCTCAGACACCGGCCTCTATGTTCGTGCGGACCCGGTATTGGTTCAGACTGAGAAAAAAAAGGCGTTCTCTGCTAGCTAGCGAGTATATCGCCATTTTTCGGCGGACAACTGAGGACATCCCCAATTCAGTTCCAGCTGGTGGAACGGACGCTCGACGAAACAGCAACTGGTTTTCGTGGCTAACGTACCGAAGCGCTTCCTAAGAATCGTAGCCAGGGCCGCCAGGCGACCCGCACTCTTTCCACAGCTTTTCCCAGTTCCAGATCCCCGACGTCACCGCGATCGGCAACGGGAATCCGAGCTGATGAGCGAGCATACACACCTGCCCGCGATGGTGGGCTTCGTGAGCAACCATGTAGCACAGCATCTCCGGGCCAACCGGCCAGGGCCGGCCCCAGCCGTCTCTGCGAAACTCCTCGACGTGCGCCCCCCCGCTGAGCGCGTCAGCAAGCATCTCCGCACAGCGAGCGGCGCTCTCGGCCAATCCCGCACGGGCCTGCTGCGGCGTGCATTGCGTGCGGTTGAGCTGTCGTGGAACCTTCAGGTGCGGAGCCGTAAGTCTGACCCACTTGCAGCGGACATTGTGCAGGTGCGTGAAGATCGCCGCAATCGTGCGGACCTTGCCGGGCGGTTTGGCTCCCCAGGCGGCAGGGTCAAGATGTTCGATAAGAACCTGATTCATGCGATCATTGGCGGCAAAGATCTGGACTGCCGCTCGGCCGAGTTGAGTGTGAACCTTGTGTTGACGCGTGGTCACGACACCTGCTCCTTGACCTATCTAAACCTATATCTTGCCCTATATTACGTCCGGGACACTCTTCACCGACCAGGGACCAACGCACGTCATCGCGTAGCAAACTCCCTGAAAATTACCTGCAAAAAATCTGCGACCTCTTGACAGGTGCCGTCATCTGGAATAACACATAACCGTATGGTTAAGTATTCAGCCAGCCTCGACGCCACCTTCTCAGCCCTCAGCGACCCAACGCGTCGAACCATCCTCACAACCCTCCAGCGCGGACACGCCTCTGTCACTGAGCTGGCGCGCCCGCACGACATCTCCATGCCCGCTATCCTCAAGCACCTCCACGTGCTCGAACAAGCTGGCCTCATCGAGCAGAAAAAAACCGGCCGTGTCCGCATGTGCCGTCTCACCGTAGCTCCCATGCAACAAGCCGCCGACTGGCTCTCAATGTACCGAGTCTTCTGGGAGAACCAGCTCGACAACCTCGGCAAATTTCTTGAACGTACTGATCCCAAAAAACAGGAGAACAAAGCATGTCGCAAGCCGCCGTCGCATCCCCCACGTCGCTCGTAGTTTCGCGCATCTATCCCGCCTCCCAGGAACGCGTCTTCAAAGCCTGGACAGACGCCAACCAGCTTGGTCAGTGGTTCGCCCCCTCCGATGACTACACCACCCAGGCCACCGTCGACCTTCGCGTCGGCCACGAGTATCGTATCGCTATCACCCACAAGGGCGGCAACGTCCACGCAGTTGTGGGCACATACCATCTCATCGATCCGCCCCGCAAACTTGTTTATACCTGGCGATGGGAGGGAGCCCCCGCCGACACCCTCGTTACAATCGAGTTCACTCCGAAGGGTGATTCCACCGAAGTCACCATTACTCACGACCGGTTCGCCGATCTTGAGACTCGCAACAAGCATAACGAGGGATGGACCGGATGCCTTGAGCGTCTCGGCCGCAAGCTCGACTCGCTCAATTAATCGAAATCATCTGTGTCTCAATCCAAGGAGAGATCATGGCAAACCCCTTCGTCTACACGGAGCTCAACACCTCCGACGTAACCGGCTCCAAAACCTTCTACTCCAAACTCTTTGACTGGAAGCTCGAAGATGTCCCTGGCATGAACATGGACTACACCTTCATCAAGGTCGGCGATAGTCCCATCGGCGGCATGATGAAGCACCCCATGCCCGGCGCACCCTCCATGTGGTTGCCCTACGTCGGTGTCGATGACATCAACGCCGCGACAGCCAAAGCCAAATCACTTGGCGCCAAAGTCATCGTCGATGTCCGTGAGGTCATGGGCCACGGCCACATGAGCGTCCTCAGCGACCCAACCGGAGCAACCATCGCTCTCTGGCAGCCGAAGAAAGCCTAACCACGCAAATCTACCGCACCGCGCCCCCGGTAACCTCGGCCTCCCGCAGGAAGTCGAAGTTACCGGACGGCCGGGGCCGCACATCTACAATCCGTCGCGTGTGTACTACCTCATTATTCGGATACCACAGCGGAATCCCCGGCAACTCCTCTGCCAGAATCTGCTGCACCTCAACGTAGTCTTTCTTCCTCACCGCTCGATCCGACGAAGCCGAAGCCTCCGCAAGCAAAGCATCTACTCGCGGATTGCTATACCGCCCTCGATTCCCACCCTTCGGCGGAAAACTCCCCGACCCATACGCATAACGAAAGATATCCGGGTCTTCATTGCTCCCAATCCATCGCAGCGCATAGATCTGAAACGCCCCCTTCGTCACATCCGCATAAAACGTGCCAAATTCCGCCGACCGAATCTCCAGCGCAATCCCCACTGCCCTCAACTGCTGCTGCAGAACCGCCGCCATCAGCCGAGTCGTCTCATCCGTACTTGTCTTCATCGTCAACCGCATTCGTACGCCATCTTTACCGGCAGGGAAGCCCGCCTCATCGAGCAGTTGTTGCGCCCGCGCCACATCACGCGGATACTGTGCCAACTCCGCATTCGTCGCCGCTGCCCAATGCCCCACAGGCAACAAAGTATTTGCCAATCGAGCCTGGCCTCGCCAAATCGCATCCACTATAGCCTGCCGATTAATGGCACAAGCCATCGCCTGCCGCACCCGCTTGTCCTTCAGCAACGGATCTGTAATATTGAACGTTACATAGACCACAGGCGATCCTGGTCCGGATTCCACCTTCAGATTCGGCTCCTCCTCCAGCGTGTGCACCATATCCAGCGTCACGACGTTGCTCGCCAAATCCGCCGACCCCTTCTTCAACTCCAGCGCGCTCGTGATTGTATCCGGCACGACTGTAAACCGTATCCGCTCGATTCTCCGCGCACCCACCGCCAGCGGCGGCATCCTGTCGGCTCCATCCGCCCAGTAATCATGGTTCCTCTCTACGACCACTTCCTTATCCTGCACCGCGCTCACAAACTTGAACGGCCCCGACCCCACAGGATGCAACCCAAAATCTTTGCCCGAGCCACGAGGCACCACCCCAAACAATCCATCGCTCATATTGAACAGCAGCCCCGCATCCGGCCGCCTCATCCGCACCACAACCGTCAGCCGATCTCGAGCCTCCGCCCGATCCACCGCAGCAAAACTCCCACTCTTTGCCGTCACCAACGACCCATCGATCAAACTCTCGATCGTATAAACCACATCCTCCGCCTCAAGCTGCCTCCCATCATGGAACCGCACCCCATCCCGCAGATGAAACACCCAGGTCAGCGCATCCGGCTGCTCCCAACTTGTAGCTAGCCAGGGCTGCAACTCATAGTGCTCATCCTTCTTCACCAGCGCATCAAAGATCTGCCCCCCCACCCGCTCCGACTGCGCATCCGTCCCCACCCGCAAATCCAGATTATTCGGACTACTCTCCAGAATCATCACCACTGACCCCGGCTCCTCCACCCGACCCTTGCATCCCGCCATCCCAATGCAAATAAGAAATACGAGAAAGCAGGCCCGCTTCCATTCAGCGCCAATCCTTTCCTCGATATGTACCTTCGCACTACGAAAAGATGTCGTCATTTCGACCGGAGCGAAGCGGAGTGAAGAACCCCCCGCATTTTGCTTTTTCCTGTTCGTTGCCTTCCATCATCCATGCGTCACCTTCCCCAGCACCACAGTCCTCCGCGCCCCCGTAGCCGCAGGAACATTCCCTGGCAGCCCATTCCAACTCAACCACGCCAGCAGAGCAAACGCAACCGCCTCCTTCGCCTGAGCCGGCACCCCAAGCTCCTCCATCAAACGAACCTTCACCTTCAGCGGTTCCAACCCATCCCGCAACCTCCTCATCAGCACATCGTTTTTCGTTCCACCGCCCGCAACCACAAACTCCACTGGCGACAACGGAGCCGCCTGCCCAACATGCCCCCAGACAAACCGCTGATACGCGTCAACAATCGAAGCAGCCGTCAAAGCCGTCGCAGTAGCAACAACATCCTCATCGCGGTCCTCTCGTCCACCCGCCTTCCGGCACATCGCAATAAACCTCGAAACGAACGCCTCCCCAAACTGCTCTCGCCCACAAGACTTCGGCGGCAGGGCAGAGAAGTACCCCTCCTTCAAAATCGTATCTACGATCTCCGGTAAAACCCGTCCCGTCCGCGCCACCGCACCACCCTTATCGAACTCCCGGTCATACAGCCGTCGCATGCAAGCATCAATCACCATGTTCCCCGGTCCCGTATCGAACGCCATCACTCCATCCACGCCCGCCTCCGCCGGAATCGCTGTCAAATTCCCAATCCCTCCCAGGTTCTGCAACACACGGCTCACCTTCGCCGAGCGAAACATAACGTAATCCAGCATCGGCACCAACGGCGCGCCCTGACCACCAGCAGCAACATCCGCCGGACGAAAGTCACTCACCACCGGAACACGCAGCCGCTCCGCAATCACCGAAGCCTCACCCATCTGCCACGTAGCCCTCACATCCTTGCCCAAATATCTCTCCGCCATTCCCTGGTGATACACCGTCTGCCCATGACACCCCACCAACCCCACCTTCACACCCAACGTGCTCTGCGCCTTCTCCACCGCATCCGCATACACCTCTCCTAGTCGCCAGTTCAGCCGCGCCAACTCCGCCACCGAAATAGCATCCGCGTCCATCGCGCCCAACACCGCCGCCCTCACGGCCTTCGGATAAGCCACACCCACATGCCCCAGCAGCTTCACCCTTGGTGTCCCGCCCCTCACCAGAGCAGGCGAGATCCGGCACACTGCCACATCCACTCCATCAGCCGAGGTCCCGCTCATCACCCCCGCCACCACCATCGATCGAGTCACGTAGAATTCCTTCCATTCCACCAAATGTTTGTCATTCTGAGCGGAGCGAAGAACCCCCGCATTTCGTTTTTATTCTTGCTCTATAAAACCTATCCCTTCAACTCCCTCTGCAACTCCGCCAACAAATTCAAAGCCTCTCGCGGAGTCAATCCATCCACATCCGCCTCCGCCAGCCGATCCACAATCCTCTGCGACAGTGGCGTAAACATCGTCATCTGCATCTGCACCGCCGCGGGCGAAGCCTCCCGCACCTGCTGTGTCTCGGCGCGCTCATGCACCTTTAGCACCTCGCGCGCCCTCGCAATCACTCCCGCGGGCAGCCCCGCCAGCTTCGCAACTTCAATTCCATAACTCTTACTCGCGGGTCCTGCCTCCACCGTATGCAGAAACACAATCCCCCCCGCCGTCTCCTTCACCGTTACCCTCAGATTCGTCAGCCGCTCCAATCTCTCCGCCAACAAAGTCAGCTCATGGTAGTGCGTCGCAAACAACGTCCGCGCTCCAATTCGGTCATGCAGATGTTCAACAGTCGACCACGCAAGACTCAACCCATCATAGGTAGCCGTCCCGCGCCCCATCTCATCCAATAACACCAGCGATCGATTCGTAGCCGTATTCAAAATCGCTGCAGTCTCGGTCATCTCGACCATAAACGTCGACCGCCCTCGCGCCACGTTATCGCTCGCTCCAATCCGTGTATAAATCCGATCGACCAACCCCAGCCGCATCCTCTCTGCCGGAACAAAACAACCCATCTGCGCCATCACCACCAGCAGCGCCGCCATTCGCAGATACGTGCTCTTACCCCCCATATTCGGCCCGGTAATCAGCAACACCGCTGGCCCCGCATCCGCATCCATATGTACCGAGTTCGGCACAAACCGTCCGCCGCCCGACTCCTCCATCCGTCGCTCCACTACCGGATGTCGAGCGTGCACAAACTCGAGCCTTCCACTCTCCTCAACCTGCGGTCTCGCCCACCCGCGCAGCGCAGCCAAATGCGCAAAGCAAGCCAGCAGATCAATCTGCGCCACCTTCCGCGCCGTCTCCCGCATCCGTCCCGCGGCCTCCAGCAACTGCCGCCTCAACTCCGCAAAAATCCTCCGCTCGATCTCCGCACTCCGCTCCTGCGCGGTCAGAATCTTCGTCTCATACTCTTTCAGCTCCGGCGTCGTAAACCGCTCTGCATTCACCAGCGTTTGCTTCCGCTCATAGTCCGGCGGAACCGCCTTGGCGTTCGCCTTCGTCACCTCCAGGTAGTATCCAAACACCGTATTGAATCGCACCTTCAGCGACCCAATCCCCGTCCTCTCGCGCTCTCTCTCCTCAATCGCTGCAAGCGCCTGTCGTCCACTCTTACTCAACTCCCGCAACTCATCCAGCTCCGCATCCACACCCTCGCGAATCGCTCCACCATCCCCCAACGACACCGGCGGCTCCTCCGCGATCGTCCGCACGATCATCTCGTGCAAGTCCTCCAGCGGATCGACACTCTCGCCCAGGTCCCGCCATCTCTGCGCCTCAAACGTCTTTACCGCCGCCACCACACCAGGCAGACAACCCAGCGTCTTAGCCAGCGCTATCACCTCTCTAGGTCCGGCCGAATCCAGCGCCACCCTCCCCAGCAGCCGTTCCAGATCAAGCACTCCGTCCATCGACCGCCGCAGTCCTTCGCGTCTCCGCAAATCTCCCGCAGCCTCCCCCACCGCCTCAAGTCGCGCCTCAATCTCAGCCAACCCATTGGCAGGCCGCAGCAACGAAGCCCGCAACAGCCGTTTACCCATCGGCGTACAGCAAGCATCCATCGTGTAGAACAACGTAGTCTGCGCCGACTCCCCCGAAAACAGCGGTTCCACCAGCTCGAGATTCCGCACGCTCACCGCATCGAGTTCTAAACAATTCGACCGCTCATAAAACCGCAATCCATCGACATGCTCCAACCCACCCTGCTTGGTCTGTCGCATGTAGTGCAGCAGCGCTCCCGCCGCCACCGCTGCTGACTCATGCCCACCCAACCCCATCCCATCCAGCGAATGCACTTTGAAGTGATTCCGCACCAATGGCAGCGCATACTCCGCCGTAAACACCCACTCATCCAGGGCTGTCTTCGTGCGAATCCCATCCAGCCCCGCGCTGACATCGGCGTCCGAGCCGTCCCCCTTTCAAGGCTGTCATTCTGAGCGGAGCGAAGAAGCCCCGCATTTTGCTTTTGCTTGTTCTCCTCACTAAGCCCCAATGTCCCATTCGTCCCCATCCCACCCAGCAGCCCCGGCCCGTACAACAACTCCACCGGCCGAACCCGTCCCAACTCATCCACCAGCGACGCCCACGCATTGATCCCCGAAAACTCCGTAGCCCGAAACTCCCCAGTGGAAAGATCCAACAACGCCAGCCCGCAAACCTGCGAAGCCCCAGAGCCCGAAACACAAACACTAGCCAGATAGTTACTCTGCTCCGCCCCCAGCGTCGGATCGAGTGCCGTCCCCGGCGTTAGCACCCGCGTCACCTCCCGCCGCACGATCGTCTTGGTCTGCTTTGGATCCTCCATCTGCTCGCACAGGGCAATCTTGTATCCCATGCGCAGCAGCTTCTGCAGATAAGCCTCCGCCGCGTGGTACGGGACCCCGCACATCGGCTGCTTCTTCTCTTTGTCTCTTGCAGTCAGCGTCAGCTGCAACTCGCGCGAAACAAGGATCGCGTCGTCATAAAACAGCTCATAGAAGTCCCCGATCCTGCAGAACATCAGGCAATCGGGGTGCTGCTCCTTCGCAGCAAAGTACTGCCGCATCACCGGCGTCAACGCACTAACATCGCTTGTAATTTCGTTTGCCACAGGAGAGCCCAGAATACCGCACCCTGCCGGGTCAGGTATCCGCACATCGCCGCTTCGTTATCGCGCCGGCGGATTGTACTTCGTCAGCCACGCCTCAATCTCTTCGAACACATTGATCCGCTGCTGCCAGAGAGAAGGGAAGTGCGGCGATCCCGGATAGGTCACCATCCGCACCGTCTTTCCCCGCGCCGCCAGCACCTCGTAAAACTCTCGCCCCTGATACGTCGGCACTCGAACATCCGCCTCCCCGTGCAGAATCAACAGCGGAGTCGTCACGTTCTTCGCAAAATTCACCGCAGAAAACTGCGTGAACGCCTTCGGATCCTCTTCCGGCCAGCGCGCGTCGTAGTCGGTCTGCGCGACGTCGCTCGTAAACATGAAGCTGCCCCAGTCCGTGATGCCCGCCCCCTCGATCGCCGCCTTGTATCGCCCAGTCTGCGTCACCGTCCACGAGGTCATAAATCCACCTGCGCTCCATCCGAAGATCGCCAGCCTATCCGGGTCCGCCCAACCCCTGCGATTGCGTAATCGGTAGCGCTGTCGACATCCCGATACGCCCGGTCGCCAAAGTGCTGGTAGATCGCCACCATGTGCGCATCTCCATATCCGGTCGATCCGCGATACTCCGGTTGCAGCACGACGTATCCCATCCCAGCAATGCCCCGCGAAAAGGGATCCAGGCCAAGCACGTCGTTCGACTCCGGGCCGCCATGTGGCAGCACCAGGAAGGGATACTTCTTTCCTGCCTCGTATCCGGCCGGAAAGGTCGCGATCCCTTCGAGCGCGACGCCCTCTTTGCTCGTCCACTTCACTACGCGCACTGGCCCCAGTTCAACCCCTGCGAGTTGTGCATCCGATTCAGACGTAATCCGTCGCAGCTTCCCTTCGTCAAGTGTCGCAACGTTCCTTGCATGCGTCGGATCTCCAACGCTGAACGCCAACTGCGACGACGATCCCGCATAAGGCGAGAAGACAGGCAGCCCAACCGCGCCGTCGGGCCACGCATAGGTTGGGGTTACCTTTCCGTCCCGCCACACTCCCACCTCATTGTGGACCCCATGCTGCACCTCGACAAAGACATTGCCATGACCGTCCCCGACGAGTGTACCCACGGTCATCGGAAGCTCCGGCGTCCTGTCCACCGCCGCTCCACCGGCCGTCGCAATCGTATAAATATGGTCCGGCGTCAGCGTCGGACTCGGCGTGCTCACAAAGGCGATCTCAGAAGCTCCCGAGAACGCCAGCGAACTCACCGCGTTCAGCACTTCGGTGACTCTCCGTGCATGCGAAGCTCCCTCCTCCACCGGACAGAGATCCAACTGGGAGCGCACCTCGTGGTGCCCAATCTTCGGCCACGAAGAGAGCACCGTAATCTGCGTCGAATCGTCCGACCACGCCAGGGGCGCCGCCGAACTGCCCTCACCGCCCGCAATCTGGCGTAGCTCCGCGCAAGCCCAGTGACCATCGGTCCCGTCCATCTTCACCACATAGAGACTGGCCTGTTCCGGTTCCACCACCGTTCTAACCGCCGCCAGCTTATCCGGCATCCGCGGATCGGCAATCAGCGCAAATCGCCGTCCATCGGGCGAAGGTACGATGGCGTCGACACCTCGCGCCAGCGCCACAAGCACCGAAGGGGCCGCCGCCACCTTATTACCATCCAGGCCGAACACCGCCAGTTGTGACTCACCGTTCACCTTATAGGTCCCATACAGAGAGCCACCGCCAGGCACAAATCCCTGAGGCGAAAAACCGGTCGGGACCTCCAGCTTAACCGCCCCCGTACCATCAGGATGCACCGTCCAGAACTCGGAGCTGTCCGGCCCCGAAGTCGCGCCATATCGCACTCGGTAGAGGACCGTCCCACCGTCGGGAGACACTGCCAGCGCTCCCGCACTGCGCAGACCCGTCCAGTCTGCGATGCGAAAGGGATGTTTCGCCGCGACCGGCGTCTGCGCCGACAACAGCGCCGAGATCAGCAGTGGGAGTACAAGTACCTGAGATACGCGCATAGGTTTCGCTCTCGTGGATAAGTTCGCGCCGCACCCAACAGCAGCGCCGCGCTGAACGGCAGCCTACCACATACGCTGAACACACAACTCGGCCACCGCCTAACGTGGTCATCACCGAGTACCGAACAATCTCCATCAAGCGATATACTTAATAATTGCGGCCAACCCCGCAGGCAACATCATCCAACTCTTGCACTTTATGTCCCTCCTCTGGCTCAGAGTCGCGGTTCTTCTCTACGGCATAGCCGCGCTCGCGGTCCTGCCCGCCGCCCTTTACGACCGCCCTCGCTGGCGTCACATCGCCATCCCCGCCACCATCGCCGCCGTCCTCTTCCACTTCGTCTCCCTCGCCGAGATGCTCAACGCAGCCCACCACGCTCTACCCGTCGACACGCACGAGACCCAAACCCTCCTTGGCCTCCTCCTCGCCCTCGCTTTCCTGCTCATCTACTGGCGCTACAAAACCGTCTCCCTTGGCATCTTCATCCTTCCGATCTGCTTCCTTCTTGGCCTCGTCCCCGCCTTCCATCCCGGCCAGGAGAACCCAACCTTCCCCATCCTCCACACCGGCTGGATATTCCTCCACGTCGCTCTGCTCCTCGCTGCCTACGCCGCTCTTCTGCTCTCCCTCCTGGCCTCGCTCCTCTACTTAATCCAGGAGCGCCGCCTCAAACAAAAATTCCCCACTCTCCCATGGCTCCCACCGCTTGAAACCACCGACCAGATCGCCCTCAAGGCCCTCCTCTTCGGCCTCCCCTGCATGACCGCCGGCCTCCTCATCGGCTCGCTCATCGCACAGGCCACCGTCGGCGCATCGTACTTCCGCGACCCCAAGATTCTGCTTGCCTTCGCCATGTGGCTCGCCTATATCGCAATGATCTACATCCGCCGCGCAGCAGGCCTCCGTGGACGCCGCGCCGTCTACCTCTCCAGCTTCGTCTTCTTTGTCGTCCTAGCCGTCTGGGCTGCCAACCAGTTCTCCGCCGTCCACAGGTTCACCGCCCCATGAACCAATCCCAGAACCAATCCAAGCCCACAACCGGCCAAGGACGTCTCGTCCTCCTCGGCATCAATCACAACACCGCGCCCATCGAGGTCCGCGAGCGCCTCGCCATCCCCTCCACCCGCCTCGCCGACGCCACCCGCACCCTCCTCCACCACCCCGGCATCCGCGAAGGCCTCATTCTCTCTACCTGTAACCGCGTCGAACTCCTCACCCTCCAAGACGACACCGAAGCGACGCAGCCCCAAACCAAAACCGATCTCCTCCGCTTCCTCCACGAATACTTCAGCGTCCCGCCAAACGACATCCAGCCTCACCTCTACGAGCACCGCGACCGCGAAGCCGTCCGTCATCTCTTCCGCGTTGCCAGTTCACTCGACAGCATGGTCGTCGGCGAACCTCAAATCCTAGGCCAGGTCAAAGAGTCCTACACCATCGCCCGCGAGGTCGGCGCCGTCTCCACGCACCTGGAATCCCTCCTTCAGCGCACCTTCACCGTCGCAAAAAAAATCCGCACCGAAACGCAAATCGGCTCCAGCAGCGTTTCCATCGCCTCGGTAGCTGTAGATCTCGCCAGAAAGATCTTCGGCTCCCTGCAAGGAAAGACGGTCCTCCTCGTAGGCGCCGGAAAAATGTCGGAACTAGCCGCCCGCCACTTGATCGAGCAGGGCGCGTCTTCCATCCTCGTCGTCAATCGCACCCAATCCCGCGCCGAAAAAATAGCCGACGCCTTCGCCAGCCCCACCGTTCTCACCGAAGCCATCCCCTTCGACGCCCTCTACGAGCAAGCTCCCCGCGCCGACATCGTGATTACCAGCACGGGCGCTCCGCAAAAAATCTTCGACCGCTCCCACGGCCAGCACTTTCTCCACGCCCGCCGCAACCGACCCATGTTCTTCATCGACATCGCCGTCCCGCGCGACGTCGACCCGGATATGAACGAGGTCGAAGGTTGCTTCGTCTACGACATCGATGACCTCCAGCAAGTCGCCGCCGCCAACCTCGCCGATCGCAGCCGTGAAGCAGCAGCCGCCGAAACCATCGTCAGCAGGGAAGTCGACAAATACCACGAGCGTCTCAAATCCCGCGACGCCGTCCCCGCCATCAAGGCCCTCCAGCAGCAAGCGGAAGAACTCCGTCAGGCCGAACTAGCCCGCTCGCAACCAAAACTCGCCACCCTCACTCCAGAGCAGCGCGAAGCAGTCGACGCGCTCACCCGCAGCCTCACCGCAAAACTCCTCCACCCCCAGCTCACCGCTCTCCGCGAATCCACCAAGCCCAAAGACACGGAATAAGAACCGGAGTTCAAGTCGCCTGCCCATACCTTGAAGCCGTCATCCTGAACGGAGCGAAGGACCCCTGTATTTCGTCTTTGTTCTTTCTTTCGGCGTCAAGGTACACCTAACTCTGCTTCCGCTCTAGAAAGAAAAATTAGCCTGAAACAGGATGGTCCGGTTGCCCGGCGTTGGCGAACCATACGGTCCACCAGCCAGTGTCTGCGACTGCCCAAAGAGCGATGAATTCAGCACTCCATTCTCCGGCCCGCGATTCACAATATTAAAAAGATTCAGCGCAACCACCACCAACGTCAGGCTGTACTTCCGAGGCACCGTCGCATCCAGCTTTGGCCCCGCGGATCCGCCACTAAGCCCACGCCCGCTCACGCTCGTATTCTGCCCCGGACCGCCCGCCCCGCTAGTGCCTTCCTTCTTCGGACCAATCCCGAACACTTTACTCGCACGCATGTGAAAGATGACATTTGCAGGTCCTGTCCCAAGGTTGAAAGGCACAATCGTCTCACCTTTTCCCGTCGGGTTGCTGTCGAGACACCCAAACGTCGTCGACACAACGCCAGCCGCCCCGCACGTCCCATATGTGGGCCGCGCGTTGAACTGATTATTTCCCGTCAGGTCGCTGCCAATCGAAACGTTATACGGCGTACCCGACTGCGCCGAGAGCAGCGGAGCAAAGATCACTCCATGCGGTGCCGTATAAGTCGTCAGCAAAAATACACGATTATGAATCCCGAACGAAGCGCGCCCATAATCGAACCCAGGATTCTGTGCGACAGAAGGGAAGTAGTTCGGCCCCTGCGTATCGCTGTTCGCCTCATTGAACGTATACGAGCTGGTCAGCGATATCCTCCGAAACCGAAGATTCGCAGTCGTAATCACCTGATGCTGGCTGTAAACACCGCCCGACTGAAACTGATAGTTGTAAGCGTTCGGCACCGCCCCCGTGATCGTGTACGTCGCAGGATCGAAAGTCGGTGCAGTCACATTGTCCGTAAGATACTGGTGAATCCCTCGCGTAAAAAGATACGTCACATTGAACGTAGCCTTGCCCACCTGCCGGTCAACGCCAACTCCCCCCTGCATATTCAACGCGGCATGAAAATGCGGATCGATGCTGTAGAAGGTCGGCTGCGCCTCTGACGCACCCTGCTCAGGCACCGTCGGTCCATCGGGATTGTAGAAATCCGGATTGTTCACCACATAACTCTCTTGATTGATTCCATTCTGATGAATCGTCTGAATCACGTAGGGCGTCGCGCCCGGCGAGTTCAACGAGCCGGGTACGTTGAACCGGTCGTAGAACCAGCCATACCCTGCACGCAGCACCGTCTTCGCCGGTTTATTGCCCGTATGTCCCGGAGCCCACGCCAGCGCCAGCCGCGGCCCCCAATCCGCATGGTTGTTAATCCAATTCTGACCCTCGAAACGAAGTCCTGCGCTCAGTGTCAGGTTCGGCTTCACCCGCCAATCATCCTGAAAAAACAATCCCGCATCAAACAGAGTCGCCCGCGCCAACGGGTTGTTCACAATCGTCACGCGATACTGGTCCGGTGTCTGCGCCTGATAGTGATCGATCGACTGGAAGATGTAATTCCCATTTGCGCCCGACGTCGAATAGTTCGCATCTTGAATCGCATGCAGCCGCACACCAAACCGCATCGTATGACGTCCCGCCGTCGCCGTGCTGTAGTTCTGCAGCTCGAAGACGTTTTGGTGATCCTGCACCACACCGGAGTTACTTCCGCCGGTTATAAACGCGCCTTGAACTGTAACCGTAGGAGTCAGAAAATTCGGCGTCTGGCTATTGCGAATTCTCTGCCAGGAGAACCGCGTCTCATTGATCAAATGCGAATTGACCACGATCGAGTCGCCAATCTGCAACCCATTTTGGTAGCCGCTGCTGTTGAAAGCCTGCTCGGCAAGGCTCAGGCCACCCGGCCCATTATTCGTCGCAACTGAGCGCGAAAAAGACTCCCGGATCGTCAGCGTGTTGCTCTTGCCCAGTTGAAGATCCACGCGCGGATTGACATAGAGGAACGATGAGGGATTCGGCAGCGCCTGCTGAATCATCGTTGTCGTGTCGTTCGGATTCACCGCATCGATAATGGTCTGATTCTGCCGCTGCATATCGAACGCGTTGAAGAAATAAGACGCACTCTTCGTCAACGGTCCGTTCACGTCGCCCTGAAGCGAATACAAATAGTAGCTCGGCTGTTCCTGCACAAGAGGATTTGCGGTATTCAGCGCTGAGGTAGAGCCAAACGAACCGATATGACCGGAAAACTTGTCTGACCCCGGTTTGGTTAGGATCTCAATCCTTCCATAACCAATCCTGCTGAACTCCGCAGAAAACGGATTTTGGTTGATACGAATCTCACGAATGGAAGACTTCGGCGGAAGCTGTCCACCCTCGAAGCCATCGACGTAGATCTCACCGCCATTAGGCCCTGCAGCCGGTCCAGCCAGCGCCTGCAATTCGTTCTGCAATTGGTCAGGATCATCCGACAGCGCATCGAGGTCGCCTCCGTTCAACACAATCGCGCCCCCGTTCTCATCAGGATTCACGCTGACACCATTGTTCCGGTCCGTGACGCTAACGTCCTGCTCCTGCACAGCAATGGCAACGGAAACATCCAACTCACGCGTCTGGCCCGCCGCAATCGCAACATTACTCTTCGTCAGACGAGCAAAACCCTCCACATCGACCGTCAGTGTGTAGAGCCCGGCAGGAATCTCGCGAAAGCTGTAGATCCCATCCTGACCTGATTTGGTCGTGAAGACATCTTTACCCTTCGTCAGTGTGAGGGAAGCACCCGGCACAATAGCCTTACTCGGGTCGAGCACTTGCCCACGCAACCCTCCGGCGCTCTGCGCAAGAGCGGCAAAAGGGCTCGCAACAAGAATCATCAGCAAGAGAATATATCTATGTAGCATACGACCCATCCCTATGTAGCATACGACTATACCACAGCGCTAGGGCATTCATCTGCTGACCCAGTCCACACCCGAGTGAATAGATGTTGCGTAAATGTACGAGTCGATTCGGAAGATTGTTCCTTCCGATTACCGCCTTAGACAGCGAATTTTTTCCGTGGTTAGTAGTTTTCTTGAAAATTTGTTTTTACTCAGCAAACTACTTAGAAATCAGTAAAAACTGTCTTTTGAACAATTCAGCGCATCCCTGCGTACCTAATGAATGAAATCCTCAACATCGGCCGCTTTGGCACTAACGCTCTTCAGCGTTCTTTGCACTTCGACGCTTATCGCGCAACAAGCCCAAACAGAGGCTGGCGCGATATCCGGCATCTACGAGGACGGGTCGACTGTCTACAAAGGAGTCCCATTCGCTGCGCCGCCGATCGGCGACTTACGCTGGCGAGCCCCCGCGCAGGTTGCACCCTGGACCAGCACGCGTAAGGCGGATGCATTCGCCCCGGCATGTATGCAGGAGGGTGTATCCATGCCGGGCGAAACGCCGCCGAAGGTGAGCGAGGATTGTCTCTACCTCAACATCTGGACGCCGCTCAAGAGCGCGCACGAGCGCCTGCCGGTGATCGTCTGGATCTACGGCGGCGGTTACATCAACGGTTCCGCATCGATGCCCCTCTACTGGGGCGACCGGCTCTCGCACAAAGGCGTCATCGTTGTCACCATCGCCTACCGGCTTGGCCCGCTCGGCTTCCTCGCGCATCCCGAGCTCACGCGCGAGTCCCCGCACCACTCCTCGGGAAACTACGGCCTGATGGATCAGATCGCCGCACTCGAATGGATTCAAAGGAACATCGCAGCCTTTGGTGGCGACCCAAAAAACGTAACCATCGCTGGACAATCCTCCGGAGCGATATCGGTCAGCATTCTCATGGCGTCGCCGCTTGCGAAAGGTTTATTTCAGCGTGCTATCGGAGAGAGCGGCGGTCTCTTCGAGCCGCTCCAACTCGCACCAAAGTTTCTGCTGGCCAACGCGGAACGCGACGGAGAGAAGTACGCAGCCTCGCTCGGCGCGACCACACTCCAGCAACTCCGCCAGCTTCCGGCGGCCCGCCTCACCGGCAACGCCGGCGGCATCGTTCACCCCGTGATCGAACCCTATGTTCTTCCTGCCTCTCCCTACGAAGCGTTCGCTTCAGGCCAACAGAACGATGTCCCTCTGCTTCTCGGTTCGAACGCCGAGGAGGCGCGCGCGTTGACGGATGTTACTCAAGTGAAGGCCGCCACATTCGACAGCGACCTTGAGCACAGCTTCGGCCAGCTTCCACCTCAGCTTATTGCGGCCTACCCCCACACCACCGACAAAGAGGCCAAACAGGCAAGGCTTGATCTCGAGCGCGACCTCCGCTTCGGTTGGGACATGTGGGCCTGGGCAAGATTGCAAGCCGGAACGGGGAAGAGCCCCGTCTACTACTACTCGTTTCGACAGCAGCCACCCTTCCCGGCCGGCTCAGTCTACGACGGGTGGGGCGCGAGCCACTTCGCCGAACTCTGGTACGTCTTCGACCATCTGGATCAATCGCCGTGGCGCTGGACCAAGGCTGATCGAAAAGTAGCCGACGAGATGTCCAGCTACTGGGTTAACTTCGCAAAGTCGGGCAATCCAAACGGTCCTGGCCTTCCCCCCTGGCCAGCGTTCACGAACGCGAACGGCCAAGTCCTATACATTGGCGACCCAGTCACCGTTGGCGACGTGGCCAATATCAAGAGCCTCAGCATCTTCGATACCGTCTACGCCAGTGTGCGTGGCAAACCATTTGCCGCAAGATGATGGCGTTCAGAGGAGCACCCTATCTGCGGCTCGTAATTGATAAAGTTGTATAGAGACCCTCTCAATTAAATTTGAAATCAGGCCTTGCGCTGACCACGCAGGTAAAGTCGACGCGAACCATCCACTCTCTCATCCCGTATCCTAGTAAAAGACCATGAGCAGCCAGCACAACAACCCCCGCAATCCCATCCGCATCGGTAGCCGAGGCTCCCAGCTTGCTCTCTGGCAGGCCAACCACATCCTCTACGCCCTCCGCGACGCCGGCTACCACGTCGAACTCGAAGTCATCCGCACCACCGGCGACCGCATGCAGCAACCCGGCTTCGTCCCGCCGCCCAACCTCGACGGCAAAGGCATCTTTATCAAGGAAATCGAAGAAGCTCTCGAAGAGGGCCGCATCGACCTCGCCGTCCACTCCCTCAAAGACCTCCCGACAAAACTAGCCCCGCAGTTCACCCTCGCCGCCATCCCGAAACGCGCCGATGCCCGCGACGTCTGGGTCTGCGAAGAATACTGGGCGCTCCACACCCTTCCCACCGGAGGCCGCATCGGCACCACCAGCCCTCGCCGCCGCGCGCAAATCCTCGCCCTCCGTCCCGACGTCACCTTCGTCGAAGTTCGCGGCAACATCGACACCCGTCTGCGCAAACTCGAGCAAGGCCAATGCGACGCTCTCGTCCTCGCCGCCGCAGGCCTCGACCGCCTCAAGCGCACCGAGTCCATCCACCAGCGTTTCTGTCCCGAAGAGATCTGTCCCGCCCCCGGCCAGGGCGCGCTCGCCCTCGAAACCCGCAGCACCGAGCACCTCGCCACACTTGAGCCCGACGAAGCCCGCGACGCCTACATCCGCAACGCCATAGCCTTTCTAGAACACCCGCACACCCGCTTCGCCATCAACGCCGAACGCACCACACTCGACGCTCTCGGCGGCGGCTGCTCCCTCCCCATCGGCGTCCACTGCATCCCTCCGGCCACCGAGGCAGGGAAGTGGCGCATGCTCGCCCAGGTCGTCTCCCCGGATGGAGAAGCCATGATTCAGATCGACACTGAAGCCACCTACTCCACCACCCCCGAAGCCCTGGGCCGCTGGGTCGCCGACGATCTCATCTCCAAAGGCGCCCTCGAACTCCTCCCCACCCCTGTCGCCTGATCGATCCCGCCCGGCCGGCCAACCATGGGTGGAAAAAATACTAGTGCTATTTCTCCCATAAACCAGTAATTTTGCTACTTTTTACCGCACAGGCTCGGGCATACACTCGCGCTGAGGTCAGGCCCAGTCGTCTACCGCCGCAGCTACTGGAGAGATATATGTCAATCATTTCGAAAGTGTTCGCTTCAAGAAGTGTCCGGATCGCCAGCATGTGTCTGGTGGCCATCGGCATCGCAGTGCTATCGACCCATACCGGACTAGCAGGCAAGTACGAAACCCTCGAGGCCCAGGCCTTCGGCACCGGCACACAGTTGGGCCAGAACATCGGCGTAACCTTGAACATCTATGAGTTCTCGACGCCCGCCGACAGGGTCAACTTGGTCCAGGCATTCGAGAAGGGTCAGAACCAGGGACTGACCAACGCCCTGTCGAAGATGAAGGCAGTAGGTCATGTCGAGATCACCGGCACACTTGGCTACGACTGCTCCTACATCAAGATGACTCCAACGCCGACCGGTCGCAAGATCGTCTTCGTCACCAATCGTCAGATCCGCTTTGGCGAAGCATTCTTCGACACCCAATCTCAGTCCTTCAATCTGACTGCAGGCGAGTTCGATCTTAACGACCAGGACAAGACCAAGAGCACAGGGGTTGTCTATCCCGCGGCGCAGTTGATCCTTGATAAACAAGGCCAGTTGCAGTTGGACCTGACCCAGAACCCCTGGAGACTCTCCGACGTCCTCGATTGGGCCGGAACGGCAGGCGTCAATTAGCAGATTGAAGTCTGTTGCTGCGCAAGTTGGTACTTGGATCGACATCATTGCCCGGCCCGTCGTTGGGCGGTCTGGGAATAAAGAACTGTGAGGCGAATTATGAACCGATGCTTTGCAATCAAATGTACTTCTCTGCTCTTGCCGATCGTTGCGTTATCCACCTACGCCTCAGCTCAGTCGAGCAGCAAGTACGCTTGCTCCTCCCCAAAACCCGCGCAAGTGTGCACGCCGGCCAATACCTGTGGTTCAGCTTCCAGCCCGTGTCCCGTCGATGTGAAACGAACCGCGAACGCGGCTTCCTCAACTCCGGGCATCCCGAATGCCAAGAGCAATTCGCTCTTTTGCGTGAAAGTCGGAACGCCTGTGCAGTGGAAGAGTACAGGCAGAGACATAGGTTTCGTTGTCGATTTCGGCACCACCTCACCGTTTAATCCGCCAGGTGCAATTATTGGCGGCACTGATCGCGCTATTACCGTCGTGGCCAAAACACCCGGATGTTACAAGTACTCCGCCGGGGCCTGCATGTCCGGCGCGATCTACGGGATGTGCGGCCAGACGAATGCCGAGTTAGTCATCACTCCATAACGAAACACGTCTCGCGACGTAACGCAGCGATCGATCTAAGATCCCGAAGGCACAGCCTCCAAGAAGGAAGTCTGGCAGTACTGCCAGTGGCCAAAGTAAGACAGCGACCCTCTTTGACCGACTGCACCATCCGTTCCCATAAGGATGGTGCTTTTTTTGCTGGAAGTCCACGCTGTAGTCGGTTTGCTTCGATTCAACCCTAAATGCTATTCACAATCTTCCGGAACTCGTCCTCCGTAAAAGCTCGCGAAGTCTGAGACGTAATGCCTCCCTTTGACATCGTAGTAAGCGCCGCCTTCGCCATCGCTTCATCGTTCGGCGCCTCAGAGATGATCACGATGTCGTGACTCCCCGTAACCAAATACATGTGCAGGAGCTTGATCCCGTCCGCCGCAAAAGCCTTCCTCGCGGCGTCCAGCCTGGCCGGACTCTCCTTGATTGTCTGTACCCCTTGTTGCGTATATCGGCAGAGCGAAATGTAAGTTGGCATGACATCCTCCATGGCGCGGCATCCTAGGCCAGCAAACCCAACAAAGTCAAAGCCGCGGCGAGCGTCCGAAGCCAACCCACCCACCTTGGCCAGTTAGGTTTTTCGCGAGCATCGCCGCGCAGCCGACATCCCTGCCACGTGATACACAGGAAGGGCAACCGACAGCCCAATCCCTGGAGCTCACCCGATGCGCCCGATCCCCCTCACCGCCCTCGCCCTTGCCATCACCCTCACCGCCGCCAGCCAGACCCCCGTCCAACCCTACCCCTTCGCACCACCGCCCGGCCCCCAAACCTACCCTCACCCACTCGTCGACACCGACGACGGCTTCCAGCCCATCTTCGACGGCACCCTCAAAAACTGGGACGGCGACCCGCAATACTGGCGCGTCGAAAACAACATCCTCATCGGCGAAGTTACCCCGAACAATCTCCTCAAGCAGAACAGCTTCCTCATCTGGCGCGGCGGCACGCCGAAAGACTTCGAACTCAAAGCAGAATTCCGTATCTCCGACCACGGCAACTCCGGCATCAACTACCGCAGTGTCGAGATCCCCGGCACCAAGTGGCTCCTCCGCGGTTACCAGGCCGACATCGACGGCGCCGACAAATACACCGGCCAGAACTACGAAGAGCGCGGCCGCACCTTCCTCGCCATGCGCGGCCAGGTCACCCACGTCGATGCCACCGGCGCCACCGTCATCGCCAACCTCGGCACCGCCGACGAACTCAAAGCCTTCATCCACCCCAACGACTGGAACCAGTACCACCTCATCATCCGCGGCAACCTTCTCATCCACATCCTCAACGGCCACATCATGTCCGAGGTCATCGACGACGACACCCCCAACCGCAAGTTCGAAGGCCTAATCGGAGTCCAGGTCCACGTAGGCCCTCCCATGAAGATCGAGTACCGTACCCTCCTCATAAAACCCCTCCCCTGAATCAACAAATCGAACAGCGAAGAACCCCCGCATTTGCTTTTGCACTTGCCGTTGCTTGTTCGCGTTCAACCCCACCCCAACTCCCTGTCATTCTGAGCGCAGCGAAGAACCCCCGCATTTGTTTTTGCCTTTGCACTTGATGTTGCTTGTTCTCGTTCAGCCTCAACTCCCTGTCATTCTGAGCGCAGCGAAGAACCCCCGCATTTGTTTTTGCATTTGCTGTTGCTTTTGCAATTAAACTCTTTCAAGAGCCAATGCCCGAAACCTACTACGTTTACATCCTCGCCAGCACTTTCCAAAAGCTCTACACCGGAGTCACGAACAATCTCCCCCACCGCATCCACCAACACAAGACAGACAAGAATCCCAAAGCACACACCACGCGCTACAAAATTAACAAACTCGTCTACTACGAGCGCTTCGAATACATCCAAAACGCAATAGCCCGAGAGAAACAAATCAAAGGCTGGCTGCGAATCAAAAAGCTACAACTCATAGCCGCAACCAACCTCACATGGCGCGATCTAAGCCTCGATTGGGGACTACCCATCGAACCCTTCGACGAAGCCGACCTCCGCCCACCCGAAACCTTCTAACCCGCATTCGCTTTTGCACGTGCAGTTGCCTGTCCTCTTCCAAACCCACTTGTAACGCTTGTCATTCTGAGCGCAGCGAAGAACCCCCGCATTTGCTTTTGCACTTGCAGTTGCTTGTTTTTGATCAAACCCACCCTTAAACGCTTGTCATTCTGAGCGCAGCGAAGAACCCCCGCATTTGCTTTTGCACTTGCAGTTGCTTGTTTTTGATCAAACCCACCCTTAAACGCTTGTCATTCTGAGCGCAGCGAAGAACCCCCGCATTTGCTTTTGCACTTGCATTTGCTGTTTTCGATCAAACCCACCCTTAAACGCTTGTCATTCTGAGCGAAGCGAAGAACCCCCGCATTTGCTTTTGTCGTTGCCGTTGCTTGTCCTCCATCAAACCACCTCAAACGCCTCCAGTGCCGAAGACCCAGCATCAACGGCAGCCCACCCGCAAAAACTCCAGCAAATTCACATGTCAAGCCCCAAAACCTCAAAACCCCTTACCAGCCAACAACATACCGTTGGCACGTTAGTTAGCTCCAATCTGCTATTCTTAAAACAGTGAAGTAAAGCCAGTCCGGCGAAAGCCGGACTTTTCATTTAAACCAAAGTCCAGCACCGGAAGTCCAGACCTATATCCTTTCTTTGGAAGACTTTGCACACTTTTTGACGGGGAGGGGGGACCAAGCCATGCAAACCAAAACACGGTCTAGAATCATCGCTGTGCCACCACTCACCCACAAACGCATCCTCATCACCCGAACCCGCCACCAGGCCTCGGACCTCGCCGCCCAGCTCGAAGCCCTCGGCGCAACCACCATCCTCATCCCCACCATCGAGATCGTCCCTCCCGCCTCCTTCGCCGCACTCGATGCCGCCCTCACCTGCCTCCGCACCCCCGGAGGCAAAAATTACGACTGGCTCCTCTTCACCAGCGCCAACGCCGTCGACGCCTTTCACCGCCGCGCCCAATTTCTCCACCTGACCCAACTCCCAAAAAAGATCGCCGTCATCGGGCCAGCCACACTTGCCGCCGCCAACGCCATCGGCCTCACCGTCGACCTGGTCCCCCCGCAATACATCGCCGAATCCCTCGCCGCCGCACTCCTCCCCGAAGCCCTCGGCAAATCCTTCCTCCTCGTCCGCGCCGCCGAGGCCCGCGACCATCTCCCCGAGACCCTCACCGCCGCTGGAGCCACCGTCACCATCGCCGAAGCCTATCGCAACCAACTCCCCGCCGAGTCCATCCCCGTCCTTCAAACCCTCTTCGCCTCACCCGAAACCTACCCCGACGCCATCACCTTCACCAGCGCATCGACAGCGCGAAACCTCTGCGCCCTCCTCGAAGCCGCCAACCTGACCCTCCCACCAACGATCACTCTAGCCTCCATCGGCCCCATCACCAGCGAAACCCTACGCAACCTCGGCCACGAACCCACCATCGAAGCCTCTGAACCCACAATCCCGGCCCTCATCCAATCCCTCCTGGCCCATCTCGCGGAAAGCAAATCGCATGCGTAGCCCATCTCCATCCCCGCGCCTCAGCTCCTGGCTAGTAGCCGCGATATTGGCGATGATCGTCGTCCCAGCAGCGCTTACGCTTCACACCGTCCACATCTCCGCCCTGAACCCAACCATCGCCACAACCTCCGGCGCCTCCCCATACGGCTACACCGTTAGCCTTCTCCTCTTCATCATCCCCATCCTTGTCATCGCGCTCTGGTTCCTCCCGCAAGAGAGCATCAAGATTTCCCAAAAGAGCTTCGGTTGGACCATCGGCCTGCTCTTTCCCATTGGCGCAGGCCTGGACTTCTTCTTCGCCCGCTACTTCTTCACCTTCCCCAACCAGAGCGCCACCCTCGGAATCAAAGCCCCGGCCCTCGGCGCTCCCGTACCCGTCGAAGAGTACGTCTTCTACCTCACCGGCTTCCTCTGCGTCCTGCTCCTCTACATCTGGCTCGATGAATACTGGCTCGCCGCCTACAACGTCGAAGCAGAATCCGCCCAGCGAAAGCAGTTCCACCGTCTTCTCAAGCTCCACCCCGAATCAATCATCCTGGCCATCGTCCTCGTCGCCGGAGCCATCATCTTCAAGAAGTATCTCTCGCCGTTCCCAGCGGGCTCTCCAGGCTATTTCATCTTCCTCACGCTCGCCGCGCTCGTCCCCTCAGCGGCCTTGCTCCCGTCAGCAAGGCCCGTCATCAACTGGCGAGCCTTTAGCCTCGCAACCTTCTTCGTCCTCCTCATCAGTCTCATGTGGGAAGCGACGCTAGCCATACCCTACGGCTGGTGGAACTTTCGCGACGAACAGATGCTGGGCATCCGCATCACCGCATGGGGAGATCTCCCCATCGAAGAGGTCTGTCTATGGATGGCCGTCACCTACGCGACTGTAATTGTCTATGAGACCGTCAAGTGCTGGCAGAGCTCCGGCAAATCAATCCGCCACGCACTCTTCGGCGAACCCACCCATCGCCTCTAGTGCGAACTCCACGTCTTATCCGCCGAATTACAAATCTTCTCCAGCGTGCAATCGACGCACTTGGGCTTCCGCGCCACACAAACCTGCCGCCCATGATGAATGAGCTCATGCGAAAAGTTGATCCATCGATCCTGCGGAATGATCTTCATCAGATCCCGCTCCACCTTCTCAGGCGCGGTCTCTTTCGTCAGTTCAAGTCGCCGCGACAATCGCATAACATGCGTATCCACAACAACTCCCACCGCAATCTTGAACCAGGACCCCAACACCACATTCCCGGTCTTCCGCGCCACCCCCGGCAGCGTCAGAATCTCCTCCATCGTCTGCGGAACCTTACCCCCAAACTTCTCCGTCACCACCCGTGCCGCCCCTTGAATCGACTTAGCCTTATTCCGAAAAAATCCCGTAGTCCGAATCAACTCCTCAAGCTCGGGCAGGGAAGCGGCCGCCATAGCCTTCGGCGTTGGAAACGCTTTGAACAGCTTCGGAGTCACTAGATTCACCCGCACATCCGTACACTGCGCCGACAGTATCGTCGCCACCGTCAGCTCCCACGCATTCTTGTGGTTCAGCGCACAGACCACCCCCGGATAAGTCCCGGCCAGAATATCCAGAATCGCCGTCACCCGCTCCGGAGAGGTCGGTTTCACTGTCTTCAAACGCCTTCCACTTGCTACTGAACTTTTCTCTGCCATGCAAGACTCTTGTCATTATGAGCGGAGCGAAGAACCCCCGCATTTGTCGTTGCTATCGCGGTTGCCGTGCTCAGCCCAAACGATCCAGCATCTCGGCAGCCGGAACCCGCACGCAACTGAAGATCGGCGTATCAGCAAGCGTATACATACTGATCTCCGTTTCCCGCAGCTGCTGCACCAGATCCAGAAAATCCTCCGGAAAGTTGGTCTCAAACGCCACCACAAACTCCTGGTCGTCGATGCCGAACGAGTAAGTCGTATTCAGCTTCACCCTCGGATACATCAGCCCAATCCGAATATGCTCATCCATCAACCGCTTCCGCTCCGTCGCCGGCAGCAGATACCACGGCCGCGTCTTCCAGAACGGATAAATAAAGATGTACTTCTGCCCGCCTGGACGAATCGCCCCGCGCCCTTCACCTTCACTCTCATCCGGCCGGTCAATCTGATACTGCGACCGCTTCGTCATCGCCAGAAAGTTATGCGGCGAGTTCAGATATCCACCCAGCGGCGTCCGCATCAACTCGCTCCGCATCTGATTCAACTCATCCACGCCATACCCAATCGACCACACACACATATCCACATCGCCGCGCGTCCCAACCGTCGAATACGTCATCGACAGAAACTCCCCAGGCTTATTCCACTTCGCCAACACCTCGGCAAACGCCGCTTTATGTGCCGCCTTCTCCTCCGCAGGCAATCTCCGCCACTCCGGCATCACCTTGTAAAAGCTGAAGCAAACAATCTGCCGCTTCACCGGAGGCTTCGACGGATCATGTGGCGCCGCCCCATAGCTGCTCGCTGGTCTTCCCGATGAAGCAGGAGCAGTTGCGGTTGAAGACGAATTAGACGAACTCTCTACGGCTGAAGCTGCAACGGTCTCGGACATAAGACACTCCTGAATACCCAATGCTAGCGCATCCGGCGCATTTCTTTCTCCCGGTATACTGCACAAGCATGTCCGAAAAAATCATAGCCATCCTCGTCGGCGCCATCGCCACCGGCGGATACCCCGCCGTCATTCTTCTCATGGCGATCCAGTCTGCCTGCATCCCCATCCCCTCCGAAGTCATCATGCCGCTCGCCGGTGACGCCCTCGCTCATTCGCGATGGGACCTCATCATCCTCGCAACCGTTGCGTCCCTCGCCTCCAACCTCGGCTCCATCCCTGCCTATTGGGTCGGCGCCCGCGGCGGACGCCCCATGGTCGAACGCTACGGCAGCTTCCTCCTTCTCCGCCGCCGCGACCTAGACCTCGTCGATCGCTTCTTCGACCGCTTCGGCTCCATCACCGTGCTGATCGGACGCATGCTCCCCATCGTTCGCACCTTCATCGCCTTTCCCGCCGGCGTCGCGAAGATGAACCAGCTCCGCTTCCACATCTACACCTTCATCGGCTCCTGGCCTTGGTGTTACGTGCTCGCCTACGTCGGCATGAAGCTAGGCGCAACCTGGAACACCGACCCGCGCTTCAAAGCCGTCTTCCACCGTTTCCACCTCGCCGTCGAACTCGTCCTCCTCGCCGGCTTCCTCTGGTTCGTCATCTCCCACTGGAAAAACCGCATCCGCGCCGAACCCGCTTAGTCAACCGCGACTCACTGCTACTGGAGCTTCGATTCACAAATGGAATTTTGTCGATTTACCGGCTTACGGACTTATTTCATCCGGCAGCGAGTAGGAACTGTTCGTAGAACGTCAACAACGCAAGAGAAAACTTTGCGAAGCAAGCACAAAGCCGCACTTTCTAAGTGCGGCTTTTGTGCCAGGTGTATGTCTGCTTTTGTTATGCCCGGAATCGGCGAATGAAACCCGCCACTCCCAAAAGGCCCATTCCCACCAAGCCAAAGGTTGCGGGCTCAGGGACCGCAGGTGGGTCAGGTGGGTCAGGTGGGTCAGCGTCCAGTGCGGTGAACCGTGAAAAGGAAGCTAGTCGAAGCGGTTGGGCAGCAGGCGCGGGAGGAGTTATAGAAGTGTAGTCAAAGGTGATCGAAGCGCCAGAAAAGCCAGGGTCGCCGAAGAAGGTGAGAGACCCAGCATCACCGGCAAAATAGAGCGTGTCGCCGAATCCGAATTCAGTATTGGGAAAGGTGGAGGAAACGAGCGAATACCCGGTTATATAGGGACTGTAAATGGCGAGCGTGATCGGCGTGCTGCCACAACCAGAGTTCAGGCAAGTATCCGTCAAGGTTGCTGTGGTTCCTGTGTAGTCGATGGTCAATAAATCCGACCCGTTGGTTACTCCAAATTCAATCCCCGAACCGATGACAGCAGTACCATTCGTGTTGCTGTTTCCGTAACCTGGGGGAACCGCTCCAAAGGCACTATTTAGGTAATTTATTCCGGAAGGTTGAAGCGGTACTTCACCGGGACTGTAAAGAGTAAGGGCGCCGTATAGCGTAAGACCAATACCATCCGCCCAAATCGTACCTGTGCACATTGAGAGAATTGCAACGGTCAGAACTATCGCAAACTTTTTCATGATTGACCTCTTCTTTTCCTTTGGAACCCAAGTTAACTGCTGGAAGACGGCAAGACTACCCGATGCGGCTTTGCGAAGAGCTGTCGTGCTTATGAAGGTTTAACGAAGTTTAGGTTCGGAGAACGTCGGGCAAGTAGTGCAAGAGCAGTGAAGACAGAAGAGGTAATTTTGACTGGTAGTCGCAGAGTAGCATCGTGTCGCATTCATCGCAACCTCCAATCGATGAAGATGTTGACCGGAATATATCTAGGTTTGGCACCACTCAAAACTCCGATGGTAAGAATCGAAAAAGGTGCCTAGGATGCAAATGTCGGATAGATCCCGATTCCTGAGTACGGTCTCTCCATTCGCGCCTGGAGTGGCTGCGAGTTCTTCGCAGAAACCTCTTGAAGAGTTGGTGGTTCTTGAAAAGATCTGGGACTTCTAGTTATGCAACGAACCGGTTGTAGATTTTTCCCTTCCCTCCATCACAAGCAGCCAGCACCATCAAGCCAGCCACAGGAAAATAGGAATCACGCGCCTGATCTCACGGCGAAAACACGTTACCGCTAAAGCTGGGACAATCATCCACTTCATTTGCCCCCACCCTCCACCGTGAGCGATACTCAAATTTCCGCCTAACGGAAAAATTGCACCATAGAAGGGTACCGCCAAGCATGTCCACCCCCGCAGCCGCCACGCAAGCCGCGGCGAGCATCAAGCCAGCCACAGGAAAATTAGGCGTCATGATTCCCGGCATGGGAGCCGTCGCCACCACACTCATCGCCGGCGTAGAAGCTGTCCGGCGCGGCCTCGCCAAACCCATCGGTTCTCTCACTCAGATGGGCCACATCCGCCTTGGCAAGCGCACCGACGCACGCAGCCCCCTCATCAAGGAATTCGCACCCATCGCCGATCTGAACGACATCGTCTTCACCGGTTGGGACATCTTCGGCGGCAACCTCTACGACGCAGCAAAAACCGCGCAGGTCCTCGACCGCGACCAACTCGAACAGATCCGTCCTTACCTCGAATCCATCGAGCCGATGCCCGCCGTCTTCGACCAGCACTACGTCAAGCGCCTCACCGCTAAAAAATCCAAGACCGGCAAAAACAAGTGCGACCTCGCCAACCAGATCCGCAACGACATCGCCGAGTTCAAAACCAAGACCGACCGCCAGGTCATGATCTGGTGCGGCTCGACCGAAATCTTCCTTGAGCAGACCGCCGTCCACAAAACTCTTGACGCCTTCGAAAAAGGTCTAGTCGACAACGACCCTGGAATCTCCCCTTCCATGATGTATGCGTGGGCCGCGCTCAAAGAAGGCATTCCCTTCGCTAACGGCGCACCCAACCTCACCGTTGACATCCCCGCGCTCAACGAACTCTCCCGCAAGATGAACGCACCCATCTGCGGCAAAGACTTCAAGACCGGCCAGACCTTCATCAAAACTGTTCTCGCGCCCGCATTCAAGACCCGCATGCTCGGCGTCTCCGGCTGGTACTCAACCAATATTCTCGGCAACCGCGACGGCGAGGTCCTCGACGACCCCGAGTCCTTCAAGACCAAAGAAGAGTCCAAGCTCGGCGTCCTAGACGTCATCTTCCAACCCGAGCTCTACCCAGACCTCTACAAAGACCTCTACCACAAGGTCCGCATCAACTACTACCCACCCCGCGGAGACAACAAAGAGGGCTGGGACAACATCGACATCTTCGGCTGGCTCGGCTACCCCATGCAACTCAAGGTCGACTTCCTCTGCCGCGACTCCATCCTCGCCGCTCCACTCGCCCTCGACCTGATCCTCTTCATGGATCTCGCCGCGCGCACGCCGTCCTTGCGCGGTCTGGGTATTCAGGAGTGGCTCAGCTTCTACTTCAAAGCTCCAGACAGCGCCCCCGGCGTCTATCCCGAGCACGACCTCTTCATCCAATCCATGAAATTAAAAAACACTCTCCGCCACATCATGGGCGAAGACCTCATCACTCACCTCGGCCTCGACTACTACGGCGAGTAGTCCGACCGAAACGAGTCTGACCCTTCAACAAGACAAAAGCCCTGGATTCAAATCCAGGGCTTTTGACATTCTGCCTATGCTAGTAAGCCGGGTAATACCTCGGGTATACCACTGGCGGCGGTGGATACGCGTACGCGGGAGGATAGCCATAAACCACCGAAGGCTGCTGGCGCACAACGGGCGCTGCCTGTTGAATTACCGTAGGCGCCGGCGCGGGAGACTGCACTACAACCACCGTCGGATTCGGCTGAGCGTAGGCTTGCTGAATCGGTGCGGCCTGCTGCACCGGCTGCGCATACGACCGCTCGATCGGTGCTGGCTGGCGCGCCGACTCCGGGTCCGCATAGTTATAGCGGGAGATCATCTCCGGTTGATGCTGCACCTCGCTCTTGGTCGGAATCCCGAAGTCATTCAGGACCATTACCGTCAGACGCGTCTCCGGCTTTAGCGTTGGATACGGTCCACGCCGGGGCAGGTTGATCAGATCGATCGGCCACAGCACCGGAATCATCCACTCCACAGTGTCGCGAACCGCATGTCCCATCCCAAGAATCTTCCCATCGCGGTCCACGGGATTTTTTCCCGAGTTTGCGACCACACGCGTCGAGATCGGGATCACCGTATCGTTACCCACGATCAGCTCATTAAACTTCAACTCCATCCAGCCCTTACCAATGAAGTGTCCAGGGTCCTTGTAATCTTCGAAGCGACCGACCATATAGCTTCCATAAGGAAATACCGATCGACCGTACATTTCGCTATGGCCCACTTGGCAGAGCACCGGGTCGCCGATGTGCGCCGTCTTAGATGAGAGATTGGGTTCGGACACCATGCACTGCATCACCGAACCGGCTGGAATCAACTGCTCCGCACTTGCACCTAGCGAAGCGGGCAAAGCGAGTAGCAACGTAGCAAGAGCGCGTTTCATGTGAACCTCCTCGGCACAAGTAGATAGGAATCGAGCGTCTAAGCTTCTCGGACGAAAAGGGCCGTGATGAAACCGGTTCAACTGGAATTGTGGTTCCGTTGCCGGGAAGTATAGCTAAAAACTCAAATTCAATCCCTGGGTTTTCCCGCAATGTCAATGAACACTTTGATAAGACAAAAAGTGCATGACGCGAAGGCTCTTAGGGTTCAACCAGGGGGACCTCCGACGCCACCTGCAGATCAACCAACATCGTAAGCCGCCGGTCCAACTGGAAAAACAGGGCGGTTTTCTTGCCGGAGATCACTTTGCTGAATATAGGCACATACTTCAGGCGCAACTGCCCCACCGATTCTTCAATTCCGATGATCTGCCGGGTCAACGCTAATGCCTTGTCGTCGGTGAGAGTCGAATAGTTGGCTGCGTAGTCCTTAATAGCCGCAACCTTCGCATCGTTGATCTTCGTAAGCTCCGCTGTGTACTGGTCGTACACGGGCCAGAACTTCTGCGACTCGGCATCTGTCAGTTGCAGATTGGCAGCGATGATCTGCTTTTTATCCGAACGGATATCCTTCCGTAGCAGTGCGACATCCTGATCCACGCTGCTCTGAGACGAAGTTGCTTGCGCCTGACCGTAATCCACTGAGATGTTCGTTAATATCACCACTGCCGCCATACTCATCGCTAGAAGATATTTTCTGATCACAGAACTCCTCCTCATTTTCCGAGCTGTTGTTTAAAAGTCGATCGCGAGACCGATCGATCGAATACGGATTTCTGGGGGCCCGGTTTGATATTCAGGCAATGAATGCAGCAGCGGATCTGACAGCTTTGCCGGAGGCTCGATTGTACTCCGGTAAATCGCAACAGTCCGTTCCTCAGCGAGCGTCGCTCCGCCGCTTCCCTCAGCCTTGCCCACAGGCTAGCTCGGCGTCGCGTAAACCCTCTAGGGTTGGACCATAGGAATCGCCGCTGCCAACTGCAGGTCAATCAACGCCACCAAACGCCGGTCAAGCTGGAAAAATAACGCCGTCTTCTTACCCGAAATCACGTTACCAATAATCGGCACATACTTCTCCCGCAGTTGCGCTACCGATTGATCGACACCGAGAATCTGACGGGTCAGGCTCAGGGCCTTATCGTCGGTCAACGTGTCGTAGTTGGTCGCATAGTCCTTGATAGCCGCGTACTTTGCATCGTTGATTTTGACCAGCTCGGCCGTGTACTGGTCATAGAGCGGCCAGAACTTCACCGCCTCTGCATCGGTAAGTTGCAGATTCGCAGCGATGATCTGCTTCTTTTGCGAACGAAGATCTTTCCGCATCAAATTGATGTCCTGATCCACCGAACTCTGGGCCGAGGTGTTCGAGGGTGTTTGCGCCGAACTTTGCACCACCGTGAGGCCGGTCAAAATCACGATTGCTGCCATGCTGATCGATAGAAAATTTTTTCTGATCACAGAACTCCTCCTCATCACTTTCGCGTTGTTTAAAGTCGACTTGTGACCGATTAGCCACGGGATGCCTGAGAGCCCAATTTGATATCACCGACTCCATAACGCAGACGCAACTGTCAACCCTGACAGGTTTTGCCGAAGGCCGCAGCTCACCGCGCGAGGTTCTTATAGACCTTCCCACCTTTCATTACGAACCGTACCTTCCGCACCGCCGTAATATCGCTGAGCGGATCACCCGCAACGGCAATCAAATCTGCATCGAATCCCGGCGCAATCGTCCCGATCTCTTGCCCCATCCCCAGCGATTCCGCCGAGACCGAGGTTGCACTAACGATCGCATCCATCGGCTTCTCCCCGCCTTCCTGCACGCGATAGATGAACTCCTCAGCATTGCGTCCGTGCGCCCCAGCAACAGCATCGGTGCCAAACGCAATCTTCACTCCCCGTGCCCGCGCCCGCTTCAACACATCAATCGTAGGCGCGATCCCATCCTGCAGGATCTTCAGCAGCTCTGGCGTAAACGTATAGCTCGCGCGATTGTCCAGGTAGTTGTGCAGCACCAGCAAATTCGGGTCAAAGAACGTCCCGTGTTTCACCATCAAATCGAGCGTCTCGTCCTTGAGAAGTGTCCCATGCTCAATCGACGTGCAACCAGCCAACACAGCCGCTCGCGCACCCGCATCGCCAATCGCATGAACCACCGATCGCAATCCCAAAGCCTTCGCCTCTGAGCAGACAGTCTGGATCTGTTCGTCCGTCATGCTCTGTCCGCCGCCCGCGCCTAGACCAGATGTCGCAAACAGCTTAATCACATCCGCGCCGTCAGCTTTGTTCTTCCGGACGATCTCGCGCAATTCGTCATCCGTCCATGCGTGCCGCTTCTCGCCTTCGCCACCCATGCCCTGTATCTGAATCAGCGACGTGAGAACGCGCGGACCGGGAAGCACTCCCTGACGAATGACGTCGCGCACCGGTCCATCGAACGTCGACCCTACGCTCTGCACCGTCGTGAAGCCAGCCTCGAACTCCATCCACGCATCCGCGGCAGTGTAAAGCGCCATCTCCTCCGGCTTAACACCACCACTCACCGACTTGTGGTTCGCATCCATGTGCCATTGCAGATGAACATGCGTGTCGATCCACCCCGGCATCACCGTCAATCCCGTGAGATCATAGTCGGCTTTGGCGCTGCCAGGACCAACGGACACAATCCGTCCGTCCTCAATCACGATCTGCTGGTTTTTGAGAACCGCGCCCTTACCGTCGAAGAGCACACTGGTCTGCAGAACAATCCGGTCCTGCGCGAAAGCAACGATGGAAAACAGAAAAAGGATGAGGAAACGCATGCGCGAATTGTATTTCTAAAGGAGGTATTGCGACGGCGAAAAACGGGTGCGGTTATTCTTATTAAGTCGGTCATGCACAAGATCAAAGAACTCGCCATGATGTACGCCGGGATCGCCGCCTATTGGGTCGTCTGGTTTGGTGGCCGAAGTCAGATCGTGACGGCCTCACATCAAGGGAGAAGTTTGGGTTGTATTTTGTCGGGATACCTGCTGTTCTCGGGACCGTCGTCATCCTCTCAGGCTTAGCGCCTTGATCGGGCGTGGTTACTCTGCCACTTCCATCAACTTCGCCCAGAGCGCCTTCGTTCCCGCGTCGGTCTTCGCCGAAACCGGCAAAATCTCCTCCACCTCATGCGCCTTCTTCAACGCAGCCACCGACTTCGCCAGCTGATTATTTGACAGCTTATCCGCCTTCGTACCCACCACCAGAAACGGCCTTTGCGTCTGCTTCAAATATGTAATCAATTGTGTATCATTCTCTTGCGGTGGAATATTTGTATCCACCAGGCACACGCAAAGCGTCAGCGTCTCCCGCTCCGCAAGATACGGCTCAATAAACTTCGGCCACTCTGCCGAAATCGACTTCGAAATCTTCGCGTATCCATACCCCGGCAGGTCGGCGAAGATCAGCGTCGGCCTCACCTTCATCTTTTCCCCCGCGCCCTCATGCAGCGCAAAGAAATTGATCGCCCGCGTCCGCCCCGGCGTCGACGACACCTTCGCCTCCCGCGACCCCAGCAGAGAATTGATCAGCGAAGACTTTCCCACGTTCGAGCGCCCCAGAAACGCCACCTCCGGCGCCCCAAACGTCTTCGCCTCGGAAGGGAAGTGCGCGACATCGGTCGCAGACAATAAAAAAACCGGATTCAACCGCATGAGTCCAGTCTACCGCCAGCAGCAAAGCTCTCCACACCGCAAAAAAAGGCGCCTGCCCCACAATAGGGAGTAGGCGCCACACTGCGTTAATCCTGTTACTGGGGCGGAGCCGCAGCATCTTCCTTAGGCTGGACCGTAATCGTAACCGGCGCCGTCAAGTGAAAGCTGATCGTGGACTCCGACGGAATCACCACATCGTTGTTCCCAGTAAACGCCGCTCCGGCAGTGCCCGCGCCTGCTCCGATCAGGCCGCCAATCAAAGCGCCCTTACCGCCGCCCGCCAGACCACCAATCAGTGCTCCACCACCAGCACCACCGCCGATGAAGCCGGCCGTTCGCTTGCCCTTGCCCTTCTGTTCCTTCTCATACTCGCTCACGCTTACCGGCATTCCGGAGATTGAAGTCACCTGAATCCCTAACGCGCCGGAACCCTTGAATCTTCCTTGTCCTTTTGCCGCGACTACAGTCCCGACCACATGCGCTCCACGCGGAAACACTACCTTGCCATCCGGAGTCTTGACCGACTGTGCGAGTTCGCCAGTAAATCCATCACCGATGCTATTCTTGCTCGCCCTTAGCTCTTGAGTCACCGTCACCACCACAGCGGCACCCGCCGCCGCTGTCAACTTCACCGGAGGTGGTGGTGGCGGCGGTGGAGCAGGAGCTGCGGCCACTAGCGCACTAGGTGCCGCTGGTGCTCCTGAACTCGACCCGGAAGAGGCGGGCGGCGCTCCGCCCGGAGCAGCAGGCGTTGGTGAACCAGCCGGAGCAGCCGCAGGCGGCGCTGCCGCATCCGAGGACGAACCCGGCGCAGGCGCAGCCGCGGGAGCAGGTGCCGAGCTCTTGCATCCACTCAAAATGATGGTCGCCGAAAGAGCTAAGCTCGCTGCAAGAGCCAGAAATTTCTTGCGCATGGGTGTCCGTCTCCGATGAAAGGTTTTGGTGGAAAGAAATCTACTCGCATAGAGTAGTTTTCTGCAACCAACGTTGCCCGTCAATAGGCGAAAGTGCAGTCGCTTACCTGGCCCAACCGCACTCAACCGACCGAACGGGTCACAGCGCCTGATCAGCAACCACCACGCCAACCCGCTCGGTCTCTCAAACCGCAGATTCAGACCGCAGATCCATGCACCGCCGCTATACCCCCGATGAAAAAGAGGACAAAATAGGATATCCACAGCATGGAATAAAGTTGAGCAATAGCTGGACAATGAAATCTAAGTGCTGCTATACATCCGGTTAGAGTCAGATCGACGCTCGTCGCATACCCGGAAAATCTGTGGCCTTGATCCCGCTAAATGGCATCTAAACCAAGTATCATCCCCAGTTAGAGATATCCGGACCGTTAGAAGTCGCCAGCGAAGGACCACCGAGACGGCGTCGCTTTTACCTCCGGAAAATAAAGAGTGCCCTCATGAATGACCCAAAAGTGTCATGAGCAATTAAGCAACAGACTAGCCAACCTCGGGTATGCTCCATCATGAGACGTTCAGATGTGCCTTTGGTAATTGACCTCCCCCAAAGGGGCTATTACTTCCCAAAGGGGGCTCCGTAAGCAGTATGCGTTCGAAGTTCTTTAGATTTTCTACATTCGACTTGCAATCAGGTAACTTTTTCCGAAGCCTGTCTGATTTATTTATTGCGAACTCCCCCTGGTCACCCCAACCTGTCGCCACGGCAACTACCTTGTTTTGCAAACCGCAACACTACCTTTCGGAGGGAACACCCATGATTGGCAATTATTCTGCCCGGCTGACGGGCTCACAGCGAAATCTGCTCGCGCTGCTGGCGTCAAGCGTCATATTTTCCGCTGGCTGCGCGAATATGTCGTCGACTGCCCCATCAAGCGCTAATCCATTCAGCTCGCCCGCCACGATCGGTGGAAGGGTTCATGGCGGTAATCAGCCTGTCTCCGGAGCCACAGTGAGCCTCTACTATGCGGGTCAGTCGAATCCCGCTACCCTCGCGGCCACCACCACGACTGACAGCTCTGGTTCCTTCAGCTTCATTAAAGGCACTACGGCCTCGGGCAACACCTATGTCTGCCCCTCAGGCACAGATCCAATGGTCTATGTCGTCTCTCAGGGCGGCGATACTCAGAACAACGGAGTGTCCGGGCAGACCAACACTGCCGCTGCTTTCATAGCGATCTATCCGGGGACCTGCTCCACGCTCTCCGCCTCGGACTTCGTATACATGAGCGAGGTCACCACCGTCGCCACCATGGCCGCAGTCCAGCAGTTCTTCAATCCGGCACCGGATATCAACGGCGTTAGCGACACCATCGTTGCAGACGGTACCGGTCAGCAGAAGGTCATTATCGACGGGATCTACAAGACCGCCGCGCTTTTGGCCAACATGACTACAGGTCTTTATGTTCCCTCAACAACGCTCAATGCGGCTTCCGGGGGAAATATCAATCCAGCGGTCACGCTGACGGCAACACCCGAACTCGGCAAGGTCAACCTGCTGTCGAACATCATCTCTTCTTGCGTCAACGGCGCGACCTCGGCCGCCCCGGCGTGCACCTCTCTCTTCGCCGCCGCTGTCCCTCCAATTCCGAATACAACGAGTCTTAATCCGCCAAGCTTCGCCCCTGCCACCGATACCCTGCAGGCACTGTTCTACATGCTGGCGAATCCAGCCAGTGGGGGAACAGCCAATATGAGTACGCTCTTCGGACTCGCCGGCGGCGTCGGCGCACCCTACCAGCCTTCGGCCGCACAGCCAACGGATTGGACCATCGGCATCAACTACGCCAGCAGTACACCCTGCGGTACGCCAACTGGCGGAACCGGAGGCTTCATCAGCTCCCCGTACGATATCAACATCGACAATCTCGACAACGTTTGGATTGCAAACTCGCAGACCGGAGGCAATCTCTCCGCGATCACGGCTGGTGGCGCACCCCTAACCTGCGTCAACCTGGACGCGGGCTCCTCAATGGGTGGAGGGGTCATGGATTCTGAGGGGAACGTCTGGTTTGGAGCAGGCACCAGTATGTATCGCTATAGCCCGGCCACGAATACCTCCGTCGCATACCCGGTTACCGTGTCGCCCCTCGGTGTTGCGGCTGATGGTATTGGCAATATCTACTTCACTGCGGTTGCGGGCTCCACGGGCTCCCTCTACGAATTGCCTGCTGCAGCAACCAACACCGGCGTAGCTCCTGTCCAGATATCCAACACGGTTGGGCCCAATCCCATCCGCCTCATGCCTGACCTCCAGGGCGTTGCGACCCAGGGCAACATCTGGGTCTCCTCCGGGTCGACATTCGTCTCTCAAGTCACGCCCGGCACAGGCCCAGGGAGCATGAATGGCTTCCTCACCAACCAGTTCACAACGTCGGGTAACTCCTACGGACTCTCCATCAGCCACGCCAATAGCATCTTCACCTCGGCAATCGATACTGGCGCTATTACGCGGCTTGACTTCACCGGGACAACCTGGGCAACTGCCTCCGGCTGGCCATATACTGCCTCCGCTGCCGGAATCTCCAGCCCAACGTCGATCTCGATCGATGGCCGGGGGAACACCTGGATCCCCAACAATGCCAACGGGACTTCGACCGGTAGCGTCAGCGAAATCAGCTACTTCGGTCCAAACGCAATTTCACCCTCCACCGGCTTCCAGAAGCCCCAAACCTATCTGAATTCTGGTCGCGCTCTCGCAGTCGATCAGGCTGGAAACGTCTGGGTCGCAGGCGACGGCAACAACTTCGTCACGGAGATCGTCGGCTCGGCCGTTCCGATCTTCCAGCCCTACGCTCTTGGCCTCAAGGTTGGACGCTTCCAGACCATCCCCTAAAATCAAACGCTGTATTCAACAACAAAAGGCCCCGGGGTAACATCCCGGGGCCTTTTGCTTTTCACCTCTATTCATTCGGTCGCCGCCAATCCGACCGCTCCGCCTCTACTGTTCCGCCAGGCTGAACACTCTCTCCATCACCGTCCAGTATTGATTCGCGCGAGCTCCGGGCAACTGTTGCTGGAAACCGCGCATGATCGTCTCCCACTCCTGCACCTTCGCATTCGCCAGGTCCTTGGCCGCCTTGGCCGACAGCGAAAACGAATCGTCCACATCCATAATCATGAACATCCTCGTCCCCAACAGATAGATTTCCATCTCAACCACTCCCGCGTCGAACAGGCTCTGCTTCACCTCCGGCCATATCTTCACGTGATACCGCTTGTACTCCGCAATCGCAGTCTTATCGTTCTTCAAATCGAGCGTTAAGCAATGACGTGGCATTCTCCCTCCGAAACTTTTCCTCGATTGAACCACGATCGAAGGTTATCATCGATCGCCCTTGTGCTGTGCTAAGCCATTGCTTCGAACTTCCCGCCGTTCGCGAGCCGTAACCAACAGAAAACATTACGACCCAGGATTATATTGTGTTACATTATTATTGAAATACAATAATTCTCCGAATACTCCGTCAGGGGAAGATGCCATGGAGCCCAGGAAGCAATCCAAAGCCAGAAACGCCGAAAAACCCAGAACCGAAACCCTCACCTTCCGGCTCAGTAGACGGCTCCGTTCGCTCGCCGAGGTAGCCGCTCGCCAAAAAGGCGTCACCCTGGCCAATCACGTAGAAAGCGCTCTCGAAGCCAGCCTCAACGAGCCCATAGATTATCTCCGCGGCTCTTCCATTTCTGCAGTTGCAGACGAGCTCTACGACGAAGACGAAGCCCTCTGCTTCCTCAAGCGACTCAAGAAATATCTGTGGGCGATGAGCCCGGAGCAGAAGCGTCTCTTGGATCTCATTCACACAAGCCCACTGTTCTACCCCAGCTTTCGCGTCTACAACACCGCGCTCGTCATCCAGCACTGGCCCGAGCTCTCCGCGGTCGCAGCCGGTAGAGCCGACATCACTCTCTTGCCGCCAGATCTCTTCGACGGCATTGACGTCGAGTTCGCCCTCATGAGCGAAGCCGAACGAATCGCCCTCTACCAGAAAGATCCCGAAGGCTGCGCGAAGCGAACGCAGGACTACATGCAGCGAACCAAACGCCCCACTCCTCTAGGCGCTGGCCTCCGACCGGGTATCAAAGTAGTAGCCTTCGGTCAAAATCCATGAGGTAAAGTTAGATATGGGTTCGCAGCCGCATCGCGAACCAATTAATTCGCAAATAGCATCCGGGCCAATCTCCTCATGGGTACGCAGAGCATCACCCACCCTCCTAGCTCCTCGCACGCTCCACTCCGGATCGCGCTTCTTTTTCTGCTCTCCCTCACCTCTTGTCTCACCGCAGCCGCTCAAATCTCCGCACTCACCATTCCCCTCCTTCTCCCGTCTGCGATCGTCTTCGACTCCGCGGGCAATCTCTACTTCGCCGAGACCGCAAACCACATCATCCGCATGGTCGATCCCACCGGCCACATCACCATCATCGCCGGCACTGGCACCCAGGGCTTCTCCGGCGACGCAGGCCCCGCAACCGCCGCCACACTCGACTCACCCCAGGGCCTCGCCCTCGACTCCGCAAACAATCTCTACATCGCCGACACCCACAACCATCGCATCCGCAAACTCAACCTCACCACCGGCACCCTCACCACCATCGCCGGCACCACTCCTGGCTACTCTGGCGATGCAGGCCCAGCGACCTCCGCCCAACTCAACCTTCCCACGGCGCTGGCACTTGACACCGCAAACAACCTCTACGTCGCCGACACAGGCAACCAGCGCATCCGAGAAATCTCCGCCACTACCGGCCTCATTACCACCATCGCCGGCACCGGTACCCAGGGCTACTCTGGCGACGCAGGCCCCGCAACCTCCGCCACCATCGACTCACCCACTGGCTTCGCCATCGACGCCGCAAACAACCTCTACCTCGCCGACACCCACAACCATCGCATCCGCCGCATCGACGCCGCCACCGGCATCATCACTACCATCGCCGGCACCGGCGCCCCGGGCTTCTCCGGCGACACCGCCGCCGCAACCACCGCCACCCTGGCCCTTCCACACGGTCTCACCATCGACCCCAACGGCAACCTCTACCTGGCCGACACCGAAAACCATCGCATCCGCCGCATCGACGCCACCACCGGCCTCATCACCACCGTAGCCGGCGACGGCACCCAGGCCTTCTCCGGCGACGGTGGCCCCGCCATCGCCGCCTCCCTCAACACCCCACGCGCCGCAGCCGTTTCTCCATCGACCCTCCTCACCCTCGCCGACACCGGCAACCAGCGCATCCGACAATTCACCGCCGCACCGGCCCCAGCTACCACCATCCAAACCATCGCCGGCATCGGGCTCACCGCTCCTGGCGCCCTCACCCTCACAGCCCCAGCCGTTATCGCCTACGGCACGGGCCAACTCACTGCAACCCTCGCTTCAACCACGCCAGCCACCGGCGCAATCACCTTCTTCAACACAGCGTCCACCACCACAACGACTCTGGGCACATCAACCCTCGCCACCAACATAGCCACTCTCTCCACCACAACCCTCCCCGCCGGCCTCTACAGCCTCACCGCCACCTACACCGGAGACCAGACCCACGAGGCCGCCCAGAGTTCCACCCTCGCCCTAACCATCACGCCGCAACAGCTCACCGCAACCATCACTCCCATCATCATCCTCTACGGCCAACCCATCCCCGGCATCAGCGGCACACTAACCGGCATCCTCCCGCAGGACGCATCGGACCTCTCCGCCACCTTCACCACCACGGCAACCACCCTCTCGTCCGCCGGAACCTATCCCATCAGCGCAACCCTCACCGGTCCCGCAGCAGGGAACTACGCCATCGCATCACCCGCCGCAACCCTCACCATCAATCCCGCTCCAACAGTCATTACTCTCAGCAACCTCATCGCCACCGCCACCACCGGCTCCTCCATCACGCTCACCGCTCAGGTCGCCACTACCACCACCGGCACACCCACCGGCTCTGTTACCCTCCTCGACTCCGGAAACCCTCTCCTCACCTCACCGCTCTCAACCAGCGGAGACACCGTCTTCACCATCCCCTCCATCACCCAGGGCTCTCACTCCTTCACCGCGTTCTACAGCGGAAGCGCCAACTTCAACCCCAGCACCTCCACCCCTCAACTCATCACCGTCAGCACAGGCCCCACCACGAACCCGGACTTCATCCTCACCCCCACCGGCACAACAACGCAAACGATCCCCTCCGGCAGCTCTGCGAGCTACACCTTCTCCGTCCAGCTTCAAGGCAACATGTCGAGTCCCATCACTCTCGCCGCCACAGGCCTGCCCAACCTCGCCACCGCATCCTTCAACCCTCCAACACTCCCCCCCGGATCCACCCCCAACGCCTTCACCCTAACCATCGCCACTCCGAACACCACTGCGCTAAAGCGTACGTCCACCTATCCACCCATCACATGGGCATTCCTGTTTCTCCCAATCGCAGCACAAGCCCTGCGCCCCCGCAACTACCGCATCACGACGAAGCTCTTCACTATCACACTCTTTAGCATCACCCTGCTCTTCGCCACCGGCTGTGGAAACCGTATCAGCACCGCCGACGCCCTCGCCCTCTCCGCCAAGACCTACACCATCACAGTCACAGGCACAGCTACCACCTCCACCGGCAGCATCCTCCAGCACTCCACCACCGTAACGCTCCTTCTCGAGCAACCCCAGTGACTGTAATAGGGAGCGACCTCAACCCTTAGGACTTGTCATTCTGAGCGGAGCGAAGAACCCCCGCATTTTTGCTCGTAGCGCCGCAACTCCAACGGTTTTGACCTGCGCCACACCGCCTACCCCGGCCCCAACAATCGCAGCAGAAAAAACACCACCACACCTACAAAAAACACCAACGCCATCCTGATTCCCGGCTCCCGATTCACCTCCGGCACCAAATCCGTCGCCGCAACATAAATCGTCACTCCCGCCGACAGCGGCAACCCGACCCTTACCCAGCTCGGTTCAAGATTAATCACCAGCACACCAAGCACAGTCATCGCCCCCAGAAACAGCGCCGAGTTCAGCGCCACCGCCCGGCCCCGTCCCCCAGCAAGCATCACGCTCGCCATCGTAAAACCTTCCGGAATTTTATGCAGAAACACCGCGAAGAACAGCACCCACCCCAGCCAGTGCGACAGCACAAACCCCGACCCAATCGCCACCCCATCAAAAAAAGTGTGTGTCGCCAGCCCCAGCAAAACCGAGTAGCTCGTCTTCGCCGAAAGAAACTCATGTTGATGAGTCTCTTCGCCGAAGTGGAAGTGCGGCACCAGCGTATGCTCCAGCAGATGCACCCCGCAGTACCCCGCCAGAATCAGCAGCGGCGCCCAAACCGGGTTGATCCCCATACTCTCAGGAATCATCTCCAGTACCGCCGCGCCCAACATAAAACCCGCGCCCAGAGCGACGAAATAACGCAACGCCTTCGCCGAAGGCGACCTCCGCACCAACAGGAACCCACCAAGATAATCTGCCAGGCCCGCAACCAGCCCCAGCGTCAGGCTCAACCAAAGCGCAGACACAGCTAACCGTTCCGGCTGATGTTCAACACATCGCCCATGGTCGTTTTAGAGAGGATCGTTTCAAAAACAAAAATCACACCCCGCCGCAAACCATTCGCTTCAATCTTCATGGTCTAACGATTTTATCTGTCTTCGGCTTACCCGTCTCCGGCCACTGCGACTCACGCGACAGTACAAACACCACTCCAAGCCCGCACAGCAGCACCAACCCCTCCAGCCGCTCCGACAGCGTGTGCAGCCGTTCAAAATCTACTCGTCCTGCATTGTCCAACGAAGCCGTCTCCACTTCGCCACCGGCCAGCGCGCGATCCACCTCCATCGCCGGCAGAATCCTGAACTGCGAGTAAGCCGTCACAACGAGCATCACCGCCGTCAGCGCCAGTTGCCGCACAAACCCGACGCGCGCCGGTACCTCGGCCCACAGCCAAAGCCATCCCGTCGCCAGACAAAAAACTCCACCCGCCACCAACCCAATCCAGTGCAGCACGCGCAGCGTTCCACCCACCACAATCCCCGCCTCATGCGCACTCGGCAGACTCCCGAACGCCACCGGCGCAACCACAAAAGCGAAGAACGCCAATCCTCCAACCCACGCCACCATCGCATACAGCCTTAGGGCCCGCAAGAAAGTCTGCATGCTAAACCGAATCCCTCCCAATCAACCGCCGAATCCTCTCCTTCATCGGCGGATGCGTCGAGAACAGACTCGCAATCCCTCCACTCCCCAGCAGCGGAGCCACAATAAATAGATGTGCATTCGAAGGCGAAGCATCCATCGGAATCTTCTTCGAATAAGCATCCAGCTTCTGCAGCGCCCGCGCCAGCGCATACGGATCTCCCGTCGTCGCCGCTCCCGTAGCGTCCGCCTCAAACTCACGCGTCCGTGAAATCCATAACTGAATCAGCGCAGCGGCAATCGGCGCCACAATAATCATCAGCAACGCGCCAAGCCCACCACCACCGCGCTCCCTGCTGCGTCCCCCACCGCCATAGCCGCTAAACATAGAAGCCCAGGCCCCCATCCGTGCCACCATCGTGATCGCCCCAGCCAGCGTCGCCGCAATCGAGCTCGTTAGAATATCGCGATTCTTCACATGCCCCAGCTCATGCGCCAGCACACCCTCCAACTCCTCATCATCCAGCAGCTGCAGAATCCCATGCGTTACCGCCACCGAAGCATGTTGCGGATTCCTTCCAGTAGCAAACGCGTTAGGCGACTCCGTTGGCAGCACATAAATCTGCGGCATCGGCAGCCCCTGCTTCGCTGTCAGCCGTTCCACCGCCGCATAAGCGCGCGGCAACTGCTCCCGCGTCACCGGCTGTGCGTTGTACATCTTCAGCGCAATCTTGTCGGAGAAGAAGTAGGTCCCAAAGTTGAACACGACCGAGATGAGAAACGCGAGCACCATCCCATTCTGTCCACCGAAATAATCCCCGATCAGGATCAGAAAAAGCGTAAGCACCACCAGCAGCAAGGTCGATTTAAAAGTATTCATCGCAGCACCTCACGCAACCGGGCCCGCTACTCCGGACACTACCTTAGACGCATCCCCCGCATGTTCGCCGCGCAACAGCGCTCGCCGCAACACCACCTCAAGCGCAGCCTTCTGCTCAACGTACTCGCTCTCGCTCAATCGCCCTTGCAACCTATCGGTCTCCAGCACAAACAACTCTTCCTTCATCGCCGCGAGCAGGGAATCGGGCCCCGTCGCAGCGCCACTTCCAGCAACCGCCGGAGCCACTGCCTGCGTCGGCCCATTCTTCAACATGATTCCCGCTCCAACCGCCATCACTAGCCCCAGCCCACCCAGAATCCACCACTTATACTTTGCCCAGGGATCATTGTTTCCCTCCGGATCGAGCGGAACCCCCAACCCTCCACCCGGTCGAGTATCCCCAGCCGCAGAACCGGCCGCACCAGCAGGTGCCGAAGCATCAGCCGCAGCCGCTCCACTTGCCGCACCCGCATCCCGCGGCATCTGCCCTGTCCCCGATACCATAAAGTCCAGTGCCTGTGATGGCTGCACACTCCGAGCCACGTACGTCTGCGCCGTCGTCTCCTCCGTCACCGCGCTATACGGAGCCGAAGGCCCCGGCTTGAACGTCATGCTCTTCGGCATCATGATCGCAACCGTATCCGTCGGCATCATCACCCGCGGCGCAAACCTCAAGCTCCCGCTATAGGGCAGGCGATACGTAATCTGAAACCTCGTCTCCCCCGGCCGGATCGGAAAAATAAACGCATAGTGATTCGGTTCACCCAACGGCACCGGGGAAGCCTGCACCGGCATCCCATTCGGTGCCAACGCCGCCGACCCTTCCACTACGGCACCCTCCGGCAGGTAAAACTCAAACGGTCGGTCACTGAACTGCGTCAACGGCGGGTTCGACTCATTCTTCACAAAAAAATTCTCAACAATGTGCAGCGCTTTCCCGCTCTCATCGGTCTGCAGCCGCATCACATCGGCTTCGCTGCTCACACCCTTCACCTTCGCCGCCGCATTGAAGACCTCAACCTCAACCGACTGCGCCCCCGGTTCCACCGGTCGAAAATAATTCGCCTTGTCATGCGTCACCCGCACCAGGTGCAGCCCATTGTCGCCACTGGGAATCTCGAGCGTAAACCGACCCTTGGCATCCGTCTTCGTGCGGGTCGACTCCTGCATCCCCTGCGCCAGACGAATCAGCACCACATCATCCCCACCAGCAGGCTTATTCGTCGTCTTATTCGTAACAACGCCGGTGATCGAATCAGCAAAGGCAAAGCCGGAACAAACCGCCACCAGAGCAGCAGACAAACCAGCACGTCGAAGGAAAGAAGAGAGGAAGCTCACCCCTCAAGTTTACGTCATATGGGTGATCGTCAGCGCCAATCCAGCAGGTCTTCGTCGCGCGCAAATCGACCGCAGACCGGCATCAAGCCATCATCGATCAATTCTCACTCTGCACCGCCCACGCAGACAAATCACCCGCCGATTGTATCTTCTGCGCCAGCAACGCATCGAACAGCTTCCGCGTATTCAAAGCCGCAAAGGGTACGTCGATGCGGGCGCTTGTATGTTGCTCAGGTAACTTCACAATATAGGCGGGTCGATCGTCGAATTTCCCTCCCTGGCTGGCAATCTGCTCTTCCTTCGTCCACGCAGGCATATTCTCCCAAATCATCTTCGTGCGCCAGGAGTGATCCGCCATAATGACAATTGTGGAAGAATCCCACTGCCCACTCCGCTCAAGCTTCGACCGAACGTGGCTCAAAAACTTATCGGCGAGAGCGACATTATCCACGTAGTTGCTATTCGTCAGCGCGAACCGGTCAGTCCTCCGGTCATAAATTCCATTCGGATGAGGGATCGGCATATGAATCAGAACAAAGCCTGCCGATCGGTCATCCAACTCCCGGTCTGCAGTCTCTGAAAGAGCCAGATAGTCGGCGAGATGCTGCTCTGCCTCCGCCTCAGCCGGTCCGGGAATGTGCAGAAACGAAGAGGCAAAGTGATAACTCAATCCTTCGCTCAGAAAGCGTATCCACGGCTCTATCAGGTTCGATTCCAGCGGCACTCGCGGTGCCATGCCGTTCTTGGCCGAGTAACTGAACTGCCAGAAACAACGATCCAGAACATCGGGCAGAATGCGGCAATAGGGGTTATACCAACCCGCGACCGCCGTACTGTAGTTCAGATTGAGAGCATCTTGAAAGACCGTGTCATGCTCGTTGAACCGTTCCCAGTCCCCCGTTTCGGCATTGCGTAGTGAGAGTTGCCTCCCATTGCTTGAAGTGCTGATCTTATTGATAGGCTCGCCCGTCATCAAGGAGGGTAAAACGGCTTCGGTCATCTCCCCCACTGGAATCGTGCGCGTGAACACCGTTGCCTGCGCAGCCAGCGCATCGAACGCAGGAAGCTTAAGTCCTGGGAGCCGGTGTTCATACACCTGCGCGTAAGAAAGTTCATCGAACAATATCCAGATGATCCGCGGTTTCCCCGCCTGTGCAGGTCCGCTATGCACAGCGCCGTGCAGCGGAAGCTCCGCATTCAGCGAGCGAGCCTCCCAGCCGAGCCATGCGTACTGAGACAGGATCACGATCCCGTAGCAACACGAGAAGACAAACAACGTACTCGCAACTTGTTCAATCCGCTTAAATTTCTCCCCGAAATTCGATCGCCACAGCACTAGCAGAAACGGAAAAACAGACAGCCCCAGGCCCAGTGTCAGAATGCTCAGCCAATGAGGAACATTCGTACGCGACAAAAAACCCCAGTTCTTGATATCCACCCACGGCATCAATGCGATGATCAAGCACCAGATCGCGATCCGCAGCTTTCCTCGGGCGAAGATCAGCACCAGCGCCAGCAGGAGCCATATAGCACAAAAGTCCAGGATGGGAGCGACGAAGAGTTGAGACATCGATCCATCCCAGTGATAGATCGCATCGCGTGTCGTGGTCACAAGAGGACCCAGTAGCCAAAATAGATAGATCGTCGTGACACCCAACGCGATCCCGATGGCCCGAAGTAGGCCCATAAATCTCTGATTCACCAAGATAAAACCTGCTTTGCCCGTAAGACGCTACTGTAGTGTCAGTGTTGCCCTTTCTTGGTTATCACGAAACAGGCCGCTAAATTAGCGCCTTGCGGCACTACTGTTAATTACTAAGGTAACACTAAGCGTTCCTTCGTCGCCCAAAATCCCCCCGCGCCTGTAGCATCTCCATCTCAGCGATCACCCGCGCCGCCTCATCTTCCAGCCCCGCTCTCTGCTCGGCATAGTCCTGCTGCGGATACTTCCCGGCCTGGTACTCGAAGTTCAAATCCCGCAGGTTCTCATAGATAGCGTCCTTCCGCTCCCGCAGATAGTCCACCCGCGTCTTATCCGCCTGTACAAACGGATTCTTCTCCGGCCAGAACATATACGCAAACAACGCGAGAGTCAGCCCTACCCCTGCAATCATGCCCATGTCAGTACTCCGTCTCCCGCCGAATCCGCTCCCGCAAGGCATCTCCACCAACAATCGGCCCAGCCGCATTCACAGGTTGATGCCCACCCGACCGTGACGTCCACATCCGAACCAGGAACCCAACGCCTACTGTCGCCAGCAGAAAAACCGCTATCGGCGCAATCCAGGCAACGTTATCGAATCCCCCACGAATTGGCGCCGCCAGTACTGTCGCCCCATACTTCGCCGCAAACCAGTTCAGGATCGAAGCATCCGGACCACCAGCATCCATCTGCGCATGCAACTCCTGAATCATTACCGGCGAAACCGGACACCCCACATGGTTGCACTCCAACAGAATCTGTCCGCATCCGCACGTGCAGATCATCTCGTGCCCAATCTTATTGAACCGCGCCGAAGGATCAGCCCCCAGCATCACCACCGCCAGGAGAGAAACCAATCCAGCCTGCATCCATCGTCTGAATCGAATGCTAAACATGATGAACCTCTGCCTCAACCAGCAGCGGTTCAGCCGTAACCCGCGCAGGCGTCCGCGCCAGATTCGGCACCAGCGCCAGAAACGTCCCTGCAACCACAATCAAAACCCCAATCCATATCCAGTTCATCAGCGGGTTCAGAAACACCTTGATAATCGGCTTATCCGTATCGATGTCCCGCCCCTCATAGATCACATAAAGATCATTCGCCAGCGTCGAGTGCAGTGCGACCATCGTCGACGGCTGCGCATGGTCCGTACTGGGGAAATAAATCCGCTTCTCAGGCGCCAACTGCGTTATCTTCTTCGAACCCCGATAAACATCCAGCAGTGCATACTCGGTATCGAACTCTGGCTTCGAGTCCTGCGTGAAGCTCTGGCACACCAGCCGGTACTGCCCCAGCGTCAACGTATCGCCATACCCCATCTCCTGCTCATGCGATTGATTGAACGCCCCACCGGCAATCCCGATAAACATCACCACAATGCCGAAGTGAACGATATACCCGCCATACCGCCGCGTATTCCTTCGCACCAGCAGCACCGTCGAACCCAGCAGATTCTTTCCCGTCTGCGTCCGCACCACCGAAGCCCCACGCAGAAACTCCGCGCTGATCGCCGTAATCACACCAGCCGCCAAAGTAAACGTCACCAGTGAGAACAACTCTGCCTGCCAATCGTCACCAGCCGTCCACGGTCGTACTCCGACAAGCAGCAACACCACCAGCGCCACACCCATCGCAATACTCGGCAAAATAAAGTTCCGCCGAATCGATCGCAACGAAGTCGACCGCCACGCCAGCAGCGGCCCAATCCCCGTCAGAAACAGCAGGAACAAACCAATCGGCAGATTCACCCGGTTATAAAACGGCGCGCCCATCGTGACCTTCGTCCCCTGCACATACTCGCTCAGCACAGGAAACAGCGTCCCCCACAAAACCGTAAAACACGCAGCCAGCAAAATCAGATTATTGAACAGAAAGCTCGACTCGCGGCTCACCAGCGACTCCAGCTTGTTCTCGCTCTTCAAATGATCCCGCTGCCTGAAGAACGTAAACAGACAAACCGCAAACACAATCAGGATGAACCCGTAAAACCAGTTGCCAATATTCGACTGCGCAAACGCATGCACCGAGCTCACAATTCCCGACCGTGTCAGCAGCGTCCCCAGAATCGTCAGCATGAACGTCGAGAAGATCAGCCACACATTCCAGCTCTTCATCATCCCGCGTTTCTCCTGCATCATTACCGAGTGCAGAAACGCCGTCCCCGTCAGCCACGGCATCAGGCTCGCATTCTCCACCGGATCCCAGCCCCAGTACCCGCCCCAACCCAGAACGCTATAAGCCCAGTGCGCGCCAAGAAAAATCCCGCACGTCAAAAACAGCCACGTCACCATCGTCCATCGCCGGGTGATGTGAATCCACTTCTCTCCCGGATACCGCATCATCAACGCACCCAGCGCAAACGCAAACGGCACAGAAAATCCCACATAACCGAGATAAAGCATCGGCGGATGAATCACCATCTCCGGATACTGCAGCAGCGGATTCAACCCAAACCCATCCGTCGCCACCGGTCCCGGTTCAATCGCAAACGGAGGCGCCGCAAAGTTCAGCAGCAACAGAAAGAACACCTGAATCCCCGCCAGAATCGTCGAAGCAAATGCCGTCAGCCGCACATCCACCTTGTGCCGCATCCGCAGCACAAACCCATACGCACTCAGCAGCCAAGCCCACAGCAGCAGCGAGCCCTCCTGCCCCGACCACAGCGCAGAAAACTTGTAAGCCGTACTCAAAGCCTTGTTGGTGTGATGAAGAATGTACGAAACCGAATAGTCGTTGGTAAACGAAGCCCACACCAGCGCAAACGCAGCGCAGCTCAGCGCAACAAAACTCGAAATCCCTGCCCGCCGAGCCGTCTCCCCCAACTTGTCAGCCTGTCGATCCGCACCTGCCGCAACCCCACGTGATCGCCACAAAGCCAACCCACCCATCACCAGCGTATAGGCGCTCAGCGCCAGAGCCAGCAACAGCGCAAAACTACCAAACTCCGGCATCGGGTGCACTCGCATGAATTTCCTCTACCCATTCTCTCAAGGGCAGCCGGGAACAGCAATCATGCGCAGCAATAAAGCGTCGTTTACCGGACAAAACGGAGAGGATTAAAGATAAAAAATCAAAATAGAAATTAAGAAACAGCCGACAAACGCGAGCCGGCATTGCCCTCTTCCACCAGACCCCGCACCGTCTCCAGCAGATGGTCAGGCAGCAGCGGCTTCATTCGAAACGTCACGTCCAGGCCAACATACTCCTGTTCCGCGCCTTCCAACCCGCTAATGACCAGCACCGGCAGCCTCGGATGCGTCTTCCGCAGAGCCCGCACAAACTCCGACCCGCTCATTCCCGGCATCAGGTGATCGGTAATGACCAATCCAATATCTTCTGGAAAATCGCCGCACTGAAACTGCTCAAGCGCCCGAGCCGGGTTCAGCGCCGCGATCACAAAATACCCTGCCCGCCTCAAGATCGTCTGCCGCGTCGCAGCCTGCACAGCATTATCGTCGATAAGAAGAAGATTGGCTGTCATGCGCGAGGTCGGTTGCTCCAAGGGAAGAGATATCACAGCATTCATTGCAGACCCTCTCTCGGTTTGTCTACTCATTTCAGTTGGGGAGGCGATCTGTCTCATTAGTTGCATAGTGCGATGCACAATTTCCGGTTCGCGTTGGCATCGAATCGGAAACTATTTTGAGAGGCATGCATCCTTATACTGCCACGTGCGGTATCGCCAGCAATCCCGATGCCAGAACCATCCCGATTCTCCCCGTGTATCTGGACGGCCAATATCCAAACGATATACAGTTTCCCCCAGTACCATAACGATTTAGCGCAATCTCACAACCAAGCTACTTAAGGGCTACCGTGAATCTTTCCATCATCGACTGGCTGATTATGCTGGTCTACTTCACCTTTGTGCTCGGCATCGGTTTCGCCCTCAAGCGCTACATGCGCACCTCCAACGACTTCTTCCTCGCCGGACGCTCCATTCCTGCCTGGGTCTGCGGCCTCGCCTTCATCTCCGCCAACCTCGGCGCTCAGGAAGTCATCGGCATGGGAGCCTCCGGCGCGAAGTACGGCATCATCACCAGCCACTTCTACTGGATCGGCGCCATCCCCGCCATGATCTTCGTCGGCATCTTCATGATGCCCTTCTACTACGGCTCCAAAGCCCGCTCCGTCCCGGAATACCTCCGCCTCCGCTTCGACGAAAAAACTCGCGCCGTTAACGCCTTCTCCTTCGCCATCATGACCGTGCTCAGCTCCGGAATCTCCATGTACGCGATGGCTCTTCTCATTCAAACCCTCGGCCTCCTCCACGGCATCGTCCCCGACGCCTACATCTTCCACGTCTCCGTCTTTCTCTCTGCGATCATCGTCCTCGGCTACATCTTCCTCGGCGGTCTCACCAGCGCGATCTACAACGAAGTCCTCCAATTCTTCTTGATCGTCGCCGGCTTTGCTCCTCTCGTCTGGATCGGCCTCCGCAACGTCGGCGGCTGGCAAGGAATCAAGCAGACCCTCCCCGCCAGCATGACCCACTCCTGGCACGGCATGGCCCACGCATCGACAAACACCCTAGGCGTCGAGTGGGTTGGTCTAGCCATGGGCCTCGGCTTCGTGCTGAGCTTCGGCTACTGGTGCACCGACTTCCTCGTCATCCAGCGCGCCATGGCCGCAGACTCCGAAGTCTCTGCGCGCCGCGTCCCTCTCATCGCCGCGATCCCAAAAATGTTCTTCCCGTTCCTCGTCATTCTGCCCGGCCTCATCGCCGTCAGCGTCACCAGCCACCTGGTGTCTTCCAACCCGACCTCCAATGCTGCATACGCAAGCACCACAGCGACCGGCGCTCCGCTCCCGCTCGACGAAGCCCACCCTCACGGCATCATCCCCATCAAAACCGATCCCGTCAGCGGCCAAGCCGTCCTCAACAGCGACGGCACTCCCGTCTACAACTACGACCTCGCAATTCCCGTCATGCTCCTTCATTTCTTCCCCACGGGAATCCTCGGTCTCGGCCTCACCGCTCTACTCGCCAGCTTCATGTCCGGCATGGCCGGCAACGTCACCGCATTCAACACCGTCTGGACCTACGACATCTATCAGGCCTACATCAACAAGAAGGGAACTGACGCCCACTACCTCTGGATGGGCCGCATGGCCACCATAGGAGGCGTAGCCTTATCTATCGGTGCCGCCTACCTCGTCACCAACTTCAACAACATTATGGACGCGCTCCAGCTCGTCTTCTCCATCGTCAACGCTCCGCTGTTCGCCACCTTCCTGCTAGGCATGTTCTGGAAGCGCACCACTGGCCACGCTGCGTTCACTGGTCTCATCGCCGGCACGCTCGCCGCACTCATCCATCACGGCCTCACCATCCCCGCCGACGCCCTTCCCGGCATTCACGGCGGCTGGATCGCCATCGTCCACCGCTACCCCAGCGACATGGCCCAGAACTTCTGGACCGCCATCTTCGCCTTCTCCGTCAACTTCATCGTCACCATCGCCATCAGCCTCATCACGAAACCGCGCCCCGAACCCGAACTGATAGGCCTCGTCTACTCCCTCACCCCAAAGCCCGTCGAAACCCACCTGAGCTGGTACCAGAAGCCCGCGACTCTAGCCGTCGCCGTCCTCGCCATCCTCATTGTCCTCAACCTCGTCTTCGCCTAACGTCTTCGTCTAAACGCATCACCATCACACGTTGTCATTCTGAGCGGAGCGAAGAACCCCCGTATTTGTTGTTGCATTTGCTTTTGCCGTTGTATTTACCGTTGCTTTATTGGATTAAGCGTGGGGCTTTAGCCCAACGAAAACACTGCCTAATAAAATGGGGCTTTAGCCCCGGACTGTTGTCTGTTTTGCTTTTGCAGGTCTCAACACCTAAAGGAACTCAAAAATGGGACTAGACATTCGCATCCCCCTCGGCCTCATCTTTCTGCTCATCGGCGGCCTCATGAGCCTTTACGGCCTCATCACCCGCAACGCCGCCGACATTTACGAAAAATCCATGGGCATCAACCTCAATCTCACCTGGGGAGCCATCATGTTCGTCTTCGGCCTCGTCATGTTCCTCGTAGGCCGCCGCAAGAAGTGGCAGGACGACCCCGTCAATCCTCGTCCATGGGAGAAAGCCGCCCCGCCACGCCACTAAAATAAGCCCGCCATCCTCGAACCCACTTTCCGCAAGTGACCTGCCTCTGCCACTTACACGCCTCCCATCCCTCAGCCGGAAGGGAAAAGGCCTGTCCCTGGGGTGGGTAATTGTTTTCTCTTCCCTCAGGACGATCCTTACCCCGCCCCGGAAAAAGCCGTTTTTCTCAGAAAATTTGCCAGATTGACCCCCGGTCTTCCTTTGGCAGCCCAGTTGCTACTAAGTGAGCGTACAGAGTCACATACATTACTTCGCATCAACTTGGAGACCCAATGTCCTTTTCGAAACTTTCTCTGCTCGCGGTTGCAGCAACCATCACCTTCGGGGGAGTGGCAGCCCACGCTGATTCTCTGTCGCTGGGAAATCCCGGTGGGTCGTTTTCATTCACCTTCGACGGGAACCACGAGAACGCAGCCGGAGGAAATATGACCGGCACCTCCGCTGTCATCGGAGGCAAAACGGTCGATTTTTCCGCAGTCTATTGCGTCGATCTCAATGACAGCATCGACTCCAACACCACCTACAACGACACCACCTTCACCACCAACGGCGTCGTCAACGGAAACAAGGTGAACAATGCCGCAGACATTGCGTGGCTGCTTCTCCACATCACTGTGACCAACACCACACAGAGTGAGGGTCTGCAGGCAGCTATCTGGGAAGTGGAATACGGCAACGAATTTTCCGTCTCCACGTTCGGTCAGAGCGGTATCATCGCCGACGAAACTGCCGATCTGAACGCTCTCAAGGCTGCCGGCAAGATCTCAAGCAGCATTGTGGCTGACGTTGACTGGATCACCCCGCCAACTACTACGGATGGAGACAACAAGCAGGACTGCGGACCTGTTGACCAGCAGGGCCTCGTCGGCCTCCCTGACCCACCGGCAGTACCTGAGCCTGCAACCCTGTCTCTCTTTGGCACTGGCATCCTCGGCCTCGCCGGTATTGCCCGTCGCCGCATGTCCGCATAACGAACCGCAGTCGCCTCGGCAACCGCATATTCTCTTTGCCCCACTAGCCGCAGCCTTCGCAATCTCAAACGAAGGCCGCGGCATTAAACTTTAACCACCGTCGTTATCGCGATTACCGTCTCTTCATATCTACGCCCGCACTCGCAATAATGAAGTCATGACCGCAATCTAGCTTTTCTCCTAAAAGATGGTGCTGGCCACGCCTTCGCCGCGGCTTCCGAAAAAGATGTGACCGAAGATCCGGTTATTTCCTGGATGGTAATGACGAAAGTAGACGTCCGTTCGGCCGCTCTGCGTCTCGCCCTTCGGTAGATGTCTCTCGCTGGCCCGTGTCCCTGGTTGAATCTTCGAGGCCAAACGAAAAGCATCGCTGTCTCTTAACGTATAAACATCACGCCCCGCCCTAACTCTCCGGAGAGCCATCTCTTCTGCAATCACTAATCCAATTTCAAATCCTTCAACTGAGAACATGGGTTGGCCGGCTCTTGCAACATTCCTGCTCCGTTCGAATTCGTAAAATTGTCCTTTGAGCACATGCATCGTTGTGGCCTCCCTTGACGACGGCTTCACAATTTCCATTATGAGATTGTCAGCCTTCTAGCGTCACACCTTCCTCCAGTCGCGCCGCCGTCCTCAAGCTCCTCAACCCAGCTCCTCAAAGCCCCCCGTCGCCTCTGCCATCGACCACCCCACGTCTCCGCCATCTACGACGTCGGTATCGCCCGAAGAACAAGGTATCCCTCTCTAAAAGTCGACGGATAAGATCGTCACTTTCAATCTGGTCGAAGCGAATCTTTTAGATTGCACTTAATCCTTACAGTGGTCTATAGTCCTAGCCCCGGCCCCCAACAAAATCTGAAAGACGGAGAACCTTATGCGTATGCTGACTCAGTGTCGTGTCGTGTTCTGCCTCGTTGCGTTGTTTATCATTACCACCTCTACTCTTAAGGCTGACAACATTGCCTTCATGGGTACGGTGAACGGTGATTTCGGGACCATAGATTTGAATACAGGGACTTTCTCGCTACTCGGTAACTCGGGCGTGACGCTCGCGGGGATGGCAGTGGCGGACGCTACTCTGTTCGGTAGCTCCTACCACACGGCTACCGGCTCGCTCTACACCATCAATCCGACGAACGGAAGCGTCACCGTAGTTGGAACATCATCGCTGGACATCGATGACTTCGGCTCGACCACAACTGCCTTATACGCTGTGGGCGTTGATGGCAATCTCTATTCCATCAATCCAACCACTGGCGCACCGACCCTGATTGGACCGACCGGCCTCAGCTTCGGTACTTGGCGCTCACTCTCAACCAATTCAAGCACCTTGTATTTTGCCGATGGACCCAACCTCTACACACTCAACACATCGACAGGCGCCGCAACCCTGATCGGAGGCATGGGCGGCCCTGAACAGGGAGCAATGCTTCAGGAGGCTGGCATTCTGTATGGGGGTGAGAATCTTCCGGGTTTCGCGGTAGACACACTCAACCCCACAACCGGTGTCGCCACGGTCGGACCCAGCGTTACGGGGACCACGAGCAGTTTTTTTGCACTCGCGCCTAATCCATTGCCACCGCCACCATCAGTCCCGGAGCCTGAAAGTTTGTTCTTGATGGGCACTGGCATTCTCGGGCTGGTTGGGGCAATTCGCCTGAAGATGAAGAGGTAATCTTCTTCAGGCAACCGGCCAATCTGACTGGATAGCCACAGCTGAAGGAAGGCTGCGCGCCAACGTCTCCATGTGTTCTCCATCCAGCTGCTTTCCACAAGGAACCTGCAGCGGTCCTCTCAAACCCTCATCCAAGTCTGCGCAAACACAAACACCAGACACTGCTCCGGACTGCGGGAATTCTAAGGGGTAAGTCGCCGGCGAAAGACCCAGCATTGCTCCAGCCACTCGTCTCTTCATCATCCACACCCTCATACTTGCAATAATGAGGTCATGAAGCGACGCGAGATCAAGCAATACGAGTTCGTCCGCAAGATCGGCGCAGGTGGTAGCGGCGTCGTGTACCTCGCGAACGACACCCTCCTCCAGCGCCCCGTCGTCCTCAAGCTTCTCAAGCGCGGCAACCTCACCACCGAGCAGATGCGAGTCACCCAACTCCGCGAAGCCCGTCTCGCCTCCGCTATCGACCACCCCAACGTCTGCGCCATCTACGACGTCGGAGAAGCTCCCGCCGAAAGTGGCGACGGGGAAGAAGCCTACATCGTCATGCAGTACATCCCCGGCAAGTCCCTCGACAAGCTGATCGCCGAAGGCCCCGCCAGCCTCCAGCTCGTCCTGTCCGCCGGCATCCAGACATCCGACGGTCTCTCCGCCGCTCACAACCTCGGCATCTTCCACCGCGATCTCAAGCCCGCCAACGTCATGCTCACCGACGGCGGTCTCATTAAGATCCTCGACTTCGGCCTCGCCCGCCGCCTCCGTCCCGATCAGGCCGAGTTCGACCCCGCCGGCCCCGTCAGCAAGCGCAAAGTCGGCTCGCCTCAGGCTGTGCCCGGCCCAACCTATACCGCCCGCGGCGGCACCATCGCCTACATGGCGCCTGAGCAATTCGTCACCGGCCAATCCAGCGTTCAATCCGACATCTTCGCCCTCGGCCTCATCCTCTACGAGCTCGCCACCGGTCGCCATCCCTTCCACCGCCCCGACGCGCCCGAGTTCCAATCCATCCGCGCCATCCAGTACGCTGACCCGCCCTCCATCCGCGAAATAGCCCCGGCACTCCCCGTCGAACTCGAGTCCGTCATCCTCCGCTGCCTCGAAAAACAACCCTCCGCCCGTTTCTCCTCTGCAGCAGACGTTCGCGAAGCCCTCAAGACCATCATGAGGTCCATGCAGCTCGACTCCGTCCTTCTTCCCGGCGACAACCTCTCTCTTCGCCCCTCGCAAGGCCGCCTCCCGCTCGACACTCCCGAAGAGGAGAAACGCACCACCGGCATCCTCTCCATGCTCGCCGAGCGTTTTCGCGAGTCCGGCACCGCCTCCGTCAGCAATCAAAACAGCATCGTCGTCCTGCCCTTCGTCAACTTCGGCCCCGCTGACGTCGCGCCCCTCTACGGCTACGCCCTCGCCGACGCCATCGCCACCCGCCTCACCCGAATGTCCACCCTCGTCGTCCGCCCATCAAGTTCGTTGATGACCATTCCCAGCGGGCAACTCGACCCCCTAAGCGTCGGCAAAAAACTCCTCGTCAACTTTGTCCTCGCCGGCAACTTTCTCCGCTCCGACCAAGGCTTCGATCTCAACTGGCAGCTCCTCGACGTCCCTGGCCAAAGCGTTCGCGCCGGCGGCTCCATCAACGTCGCCTCCTTCGATCTCGTCTCCGTCCAATCCGAAATCTGCAACGAAGTCTTCAGCACCTTGCAAGGCTTCGGCGACCTCCAGCCTCCGCACGAAAACCACCGCGCCACCTCACTCGCCGCTGTCTCTCTCAATCAAGCCCTGTCCGAAGAGTATCTGCAAGCGCGCGCCGTCCTCTCCGCCTTCATGACCCGCACCGGCAGCCGCGAAGACCTCGATCGCGCCCGCGAACTCTTCGCCTCCGTCGTAAATCAGGACGAGAACTACGCGCCCGGCTGGTCCGGCCTCGGCATCACTCACCTTCAATACGCCCGCCACGGCCTCGGCGGCCAGATGCACGTCCTTGAAGCCCGCCGCGCCTTCGACAAAGCTCTCGCCCTCGACCCCGGCTCCGTCGAAGCCAATCTCTACCGCGTCTACATGCTCCTCTCCCGCGGTGAAAAAGAGTCCGCCCGCCACGGCATCGAAAATCTCCTCCAGACAGCCGGCAACGACTGGAACGTCCGCATGGTCGCCGGAATCACCCTCCGCATCGACGGCATGTACGACGAGGCCCTCGACCAGTTCAACGCCTCACTCCGCATGAACCCTTCGAACGCGGCCATGATCTACAACCACCGCGCCCGCGTCTACCAATATCAAAATCAGTTAGAGCTAGCCGCCGACGAAATCGAAAAGGGTCTCACTCTCGAACCTCGCCAGCCTCTCCTCCGCACCTCACTCGGATACCAGCAGATGCGCACCGGCGATCTTCCCAAGGCCATCGACACCCTCGAAAACGTCATCCGCGACGACGCGTCCCTCCGCATCGTCTACCCCACCATCGCGCTCTGCTACGTCCAGCTAGGCGATCGCGAAAAGGCTGCAACTTTCATCGTCGACGAAACTCTCTCCGCCGCCGAAGCCGACAGCGAAATGGCCTACCGCCTCGCCACCTACTTCGCCGTCGAAGGCGACGAGTCCGAAGCTCTCCACTGGCTTCGCCGCGCCATCTATTTAGGCAACGAAAACTACCCATGGTTCTCGAAGAACCCCGCCTGGCGCAACCTCCAGGGCCACACCGACTTCGAACGCATCCTCGAAGACCTAAAAAAGTCCTACCGTCGCAACCAAAAAAACTGGAAGCGTCTCCTCGCCCAGGTCCGCGACTAGAGTTACAGTTTAGACAATCGATAGACCTAGACACAAACGAAAATGAGTTGTCATTCTGAGCGCAGCGAAGAACCCCCGCATTTGTCTTTGCACTTGCGGTTGCCTGTTCTCTTCAAACCACCCATACCCCTTGTCATTCTGAGCGCAGCGAAGAACCCCCGCATTTTCGTCGTTGTCGTTGCGTTTGCTGTTGCTTTGTCGTTGCTTTTGCTTTCACCGTTGCCGTTGGGATTAAGCGTGGTGCTTCAGCCCCACGAAAAGTCCACCACAAATTGAGCGGCTTCAGCCCCGGGCCTTTTCTTACCCAACCACAAATATCCGCTCAAAGCCCCCGTTATTGAGCCGCCCCAACCCCGCCCACCCTTGCATTCAAGGTGCTAATCGCAGGCCCATTCAGCGGAGTCAGAATCATCGGCGTCGTCAAACTGAACACCAGCGCCACATCCTTCGGCAACGTAGCCTGCCTGTCCTGCTTCAACCAGATCACCGTACTCACCCCGGCACCAATACTCGCGCCGACAATCGCCCCCACCCCTCCACCGATCATCGCTCCGCTCGCAGCGCCGGCTCCCGTCACACCGCCCATCACCACTAGCGTCTCCTTCGGATGCTCCTTCTTCTTCAATGTCCCTTCGCCCGTCACCTTGAACTCACTCTTACCCGTACCGACCACCTGAGCATGAACGATATAGTGCATCCCATCTGGCAGCGTCACGTCGCTCGTCTCCAGATGCAGCAGCGCCCCGCCTGTAATCCGCTTTCCGCCATGAACCTCCGTCACTCGCCCCTCAAGAATCGAGCCCACCGGAATAATCACCCGGCCATTCCTCTCGATCGGCTCCGTCACCTCAGCCTTGAATCTGCTTCCCGGCATCGTCGAGCTCGTCGAAAGAGTATCCAGCATCTTCGTCTTCAGCAGCGTGCCCTCGCTCAATTCACCCTCACGCGACGGCACGTTCACCACAATCATTGCGTCCCGAGGATCCTCCACCGGCATCGCATGCGTCGTCACCGGCGCACCAGCCACCTTAGGTCCCGTATACGGAACATAAGGACCATACACCTCCGTCGTCGCAGGGGCCATCGTCATCGGCACAGCTGCGCTTGGTCTTGGCGTCAACGGCTTCGTGGCGGGCGTCGCATCATCGCTCGTAATCACCGACGGGTCAGGGTGCGAAACCCCACTGGTCTGTGCGAACACAGGAGCAGCAGCAAGAACAAGAGCGGCGGTCGTGATGCGTAGTGTCATGGCGATATCCTCATAAACAGATTCGAGCGCTACTAAAACCAGCACTCCTGTTAACCAAAAGGTTAGAACCCCCGCAATGCCCACGGAACAAAATCACCAGCAGGGAACCGACCCTGCTAATAAGTCCTTCAACGCCTCCATGCTACCGCCGTAAGAGCAGCGCGTCATCCCGACCGGAGCAGCGGAGTGGAAAGACCTCCGCATCTTGCTTTTGTTCTTGCAGCTGTCTTTGTTGTTGTGTTCTCCAAGCGTTTACGACATCACAGCGCGCCTTTGCTAAAATTTGTCACGTGAGCCCCTCCGACGCAGACCTGGTGCAGTCCATCTCCCTCGCGGGAGGCCGCACCGTCCCAGTCGACCGTCGCCCGAAGTTAAACGAACGGTTGAACCACCGCGTCGTAGCCCAACATTCCGCAACATCGACCCAATCAGAAAACAGGAGCAACATGACCGAGATCGTCTCTATCCATGCACGCGAAATCCTTGACTCCCGCGGTAACCCCACCGTCGAAGCCGACGTCGTCCTCGATGGCGGAGCCAAAGGCCGCGCCGCCGTTCCCAGCGGAGCCTCCACCGGCGAGCATGAGGCCGTCGAACTCCGCGATGGAGACAAAGATCACTACCTCGGCAAAGGCGTCCTCCACGCCGTAGAAAACGTCGAGTCGATCCTCGGCCCTGAACTCACCGGCATGGATGCCACCAATCAGCGCCTCATCGACGCCACCATGATCTCCATCGACGGCACCGAAAACAAATCCAAACTTGGCGCCAACGCCATCCTCGCCGTCTCCATGGCGTGCGCCCGCGCCTCTGCCGAAGCGCTGAAGCTCCCGCTCTACCGCTACCTCGGCGGCGTCAACGCCTGTCTCCTTCCCACGCCCATGATGAACATCCTCAACGGCGGCAGCCACGCCGACTCCAACGTCGACTTCCAGGAGTTCATGGTCATGCCCACCGGCGCCGAGACCTTCTCCGACGCTCTCCGCTGGGGCACCGAAGTCTTCCACACATTAAAGGGCGTCCTCAAGAAAAAGGGCTACAACACCGCCGTAGGCGACGAAGGCGGCTTCGCTCCCTCACTCAAATCCAACGACGAGGCCCTCGAACTCATCCTCGAGGCCATCCATCTCGCCGGCTACACCGCAGGCGAAGACATCTCCATCGCCCTCGACCCCGCCGCCAGCGAGTTTTACAACAAAGAAACCGGCAAGTACGTCTTCAAAAAATCCGACAAGCGCGAGCTCTCCTCCGAAGAGATGTCCTCATACTGGGAGTCCTGGGTCAAGAAGTACCCGATCGTCTCGCTCGAAGACGGCCTCGCCGAAGACGACTGGGCAGGCTGGGAGCACCTTACCAAAATTCTCGGCGACAAGGTTCAACTCGTCGGCGACGATCTCTTCGTCACCAACACCCAGCGCCTTCAGCAGGGAATCGAGCAAAAAGTCGCCAACTCCATCCTGATTAAAGTCAACCAGATCGGCACCGTCAGCGAAACCCTCGAAGCCATCGAACTCGCCCGCCGCTTCGGCTACACCAGCATCATCAGCCACCGCAGCGGCGAAACCGAGGACACCTTCATCGCCGACCTCGCCGTAGGCACTGGCGCAGGCCAAATCAAAACGGGCTCTGCATCCCGCACCGACCGCATCGCCAAATACAACCAACTCCTTCGCATCGAAGAAGAGCTAGGCCAATCCGCCGAATTCCTCGGTATCGAATCCGTCAACTTCGGCGAATAGAGCTAGTATTTTGTCTTTGTTTTAGAGTTTGTTTTTCAAACATTCTAAGGGATTGTCATCCCGACCGAAGCCGCTCACGGTCTTATCGTGAGCGGCGTAGTGGAGGGACCTCCGCATTTCGTCTGAAGCTGCGATGCTCTAACCATGACGAGTGGGGCAAATCGATCCCCTAAAACGAAGCACTAAAATAAACGCCCCCAAAAGCTCCCTACACTACAAAATCAAACCATCCCCCGATACGCTATACTTTGGCTCCCTCAACTTTTCCTCCGGAGCCATCGAATGAACCGTCTCATCGCGGCCGCAACACTAGCTTTGTCCTGCACTCTTGCCGCACAAGCGCAGACCACCAAACCAAAAGTCCGAGCCATCACCGCCTTCGTGCGCCTCGACTCCAAAAACTATCAGCACCAGCTAGCCGACGCCCTAACCGTCCTCCACAAGACCGAAGCCGAATTCAAATCCCAGGGCTATGAAGTCGAAACTATCCGGTTCACCACCCAACCCCTGGCCGAACTAACCTCCGGCCTATCTGAAGAACAAGCCCTCGTCTTCCTTGGCCAACTCGATCAGCTAGCCGTAAAAGAAAAAGTCGACGCGAACATCGGCCCCGCCATGCTCCACGACACCGACAATCCCAAAACCATGCACCTCCTCGAGCGTGCTCTTTCCACCCTCCCACACCTCAACGCCAGCGCCATCATCGCGGACGACGCCGGCATCCACTGGAAGACCATCTCCCGCACCAGCGAACTCGTCCAATACGTCGCCGCCCACAGCCCTCACGCGCAAGGCACCTTCAACTTCACCGCAACCGCGATGCTCAAGCCCTACGGACCCTTCTTCCCGGGTTCCTGGCACAACGGCCCCGGCGGACAGTTCTCCATCGGTTTTGAAGGAGCCAACATAGTCCGTGAAGTCTTCACCAAAGACAAGGGCAACGTCGAAGCCGCCACCGCCGATCTCACCGCAGCGATCACCATCTACGCCAAAGTAGCCGACACCGTCGGCAACAAGATCGCCGCCGCCACCGGCTGGACCTACATGGGCGTCGATCCCACGCCCGCGCCCCTCGGTGACGTCTCCATCGGCGCCGCCATCGAAGCCTTCACCGGCGCCCGCTTTGGCTCCAGCGGCACGCTCACTGCCTCGCGCATCATCACTGCCGCCGTCAAGGCCGTACCCGTCAAGCAAATCGGTTACTCCGGCCTCATGGTCCCCGTCATGGAAGACAAACTCCTCGCCCAGCGCTGGGCCGAGTCCGCCTACAACATCGACAGCCTCCTCGCCTACTCCTCCGTATGCGGAACAGGCCTCGATACCATCCCTCTGCCCGGCGATGTCACTCTCGACCAGATGAACCGCATCTTCTCCGACGTAGCCTCACTCGCCGTCAAATGGAACAAGCCTCTCTCCGCACGCCTCCAACCCATCCCCGGCAAAAAGCCCGGCGACCGCACCGAATTCGACGACCCCTTCCTCTTCAACACCACCATCCATCCCCTACCCTGATTCGGCAAAGCCATTGCTTTTTGCCGTCGCTCGTTCTTCCGGTACGCTATATTCGTCTCGCACAAATTCTCATGCGGAGCAGTCAATTGAAGCGTTTTGTTTTCGCCGCAGTCCTGGCGTTGTTTCTTAACATTGCAACTGCATCAGTAGCAAGGGCCGATGACCCGTCGGCGATGGTGAAGAAGGCAGTTGACAAAAGTACTCTCGATCAGCAGGGCACCCGGCCTTTTCATCTGAAAGCAACGTGTGCGCCGACAAACGCACGCGACAACGACTCTCGTCGTACAGGTGAAATCGAAATCTGGTGGCAATCGCCCACGAAATGGCGTCGCGAAGTGCGATCACCCGAATTCCACCAGATCGCGATCATGGACGGCCCACACCAGTGGCAGAAAAATGAAGGTGACTACTTCCCCGATTGGCTCCAAGAGATTGCCGTCGCTATCGTCCGGCCTTTTCCTCTGCCAACTGACGTGCTGCTTCAACGCGTAAGGACCGCGCAGGTGGACCATCTGATGGGGCAAACCAATATCGACTGGGAGAAAACAACTAGCTTCGGCGATGCACAAAGCAATGGAAAGGGCCATCTGGCACTGAAAGACGAGTCAGGCCTTCTGCTTTACACCGGGGGAGCTGGATGGAGCGGTGACTATCACGACTTTTCGGACTTTCATGGCCGAATGATCGCTCGCACCGTAGCCACGGGCTATATAGAAGTGACGGCGAAGGTCAGCATTCTCGAAGATTTGGAAAACACACCGAACGATTTCTTCGATACCAACACTCCGGGAGGTGACGCACAGCCGATTGAGACCGTCGTATTGGACGAAGACACCCTTCGCCAAAACCTCTTGCCGGGTAAGCCGTTCTCGTGGCCGCCCGTAGTAAACGGGCCCTTCGAAGGCGGAGTAGGCACCGAGATTGTCCTCGACCGCTCGGGCAAGATTCGAGAGATGACTCCTCCAATCTCCGACAATCCAGCGATGAGAGACGCTGCGGAGCAGCAGTTTCGCGCAATGCGATTCAAGCCTGTATTGCGCAACGGCGCTCCCGTACAAGTCGTCGCCCATTTCTCCGTTCCTTTCAAAACAACACGGCCCGCAGGATTGGAGGCATTCGAAAGCGCGCGTACCTACTTCGACCGCGGCAGAAAAATCAGTTGTCTGGGCGCTGGTGCAAGCGCCCCCTACGTTTTGCACGCAGAATTTCAAGCAGCGAATGCAAAGGGGACGGTCGAGACAGGTCGGTATGAAGATACTTGGCTCAGCGTGACCGAATGGAAGCGTGAAGCCTGGTTTGGATCGAGTCACCTGGTACGCTCACAAAATGGGGATAAACACTACTTATTAACCGAAGGACCGGAAGTTGGAGTACTTCGCTTGGTGATGCTGATCGTGGAGCCTATCCCGGCCGCCGATACCATGACGGAATCCGACTGGAGGATTCAGCGCGATACCGTCGACGGCCTCAAAACAACTCGAGTCTTTAGAGGACCAGAAGGCCCCAACGGCGAACTCGATCCGAAAACCTCTCAGGGATACTGGTTCGATGAGAGAGGCCAGCTTGTCAAAAGCTACGCGTCAAACCTGGAGATACGCCCTTCGAGAGCAGCGCCATACGCGGATGTTCAAATGCCACGCCAAATCGAGGTAATCGCCGGCGGTAAACTCGGCATGAGATTTGTTGTGAAGGACATTATGCCAGCCGACCCCACATTATCAAAGGCCCTTGTCTTGAAAGGTCATGATTGGCAGCGCGCATTTACAGCCGAAACTCGCTGAGCAAGCCTCGCATCTCACTACCATGCGCCTAACCTCTCAAGAACGCCTCTTCGTCCTAACCGGTGCCGGCATCTCCGCCGAAAGCGGCCTCGCCACCTTCCGCGGCTCTGGAGGCCTCTGGAACGGCCACCGCGTCGAAGAGGTCGCCACACCCGAAGCCTGGCAAGCCAATCCCGAGCTAGTCTGGCGCTTCTACTCCCAGCGCCGCCGCGACGCTCTCGCCGCCCAACCCAACGCCGCCCACAAAGCCCTCGCCGAAATCGAGCGAAAACTCGGCGACCGTTTCTACCTCTGCACCCAAAACGTAGACGACCTCCACGAGCGAGCCGGCTCCCATCGCATCCACCACATGCACGGCAGCCTCTTCCAATCCCGCTGCACTCGCACCAACGAACCCTTTCCCGACCAGTCCCTCTACGAAGACCCCAAAGACTTCCCCATCTGCAAAACCTGCCACGCCTCCATCCGCCCGCACATAGTCTGGTTTGGCGAAATCCCTCTCGACATGGACGCCATCTACCGCGAGCTCGACCGCGCCACTGTCCTCCTCGTCGTCGGCACCTCCGGCTCCGTCTATCCCGCCGCAGGTTTCGTCAACATCGCCAACCAGCGCGGCATCCGCACCATCTACGTCGGCCCCGAGCAGCCCCTCAACACTGACGCCTTCGACGAAATCATCCTTAGCACAGCAACCCAAGCCTTACCGATGCTCATGGAATAGTTCGTCCCCGACAAGCCATCCCCAATTCATTTACAGTTAACCTATGGCGAAACCGTCGAAGGTTGACCTCGTCGGCGTTGGCCTCAACGCCACCGACACGGTCATCCCGCTCTCCTCCTACCCGGCCCGCGGCTCCAAGACCGAATACTCCACCGTCAGCACTCTCCCCGGCGGACAAGTCGCCACCACCGTCGTTGCTTGCCAGCACTGGGGCCTCCGCACCCGCTACGTCGGCAAGCTCGGCGACGACCTCGCCGCCACCCTCCACCGCGAAGCCTTCTCCCACGCCGGTGTCGAGACCCGCATCATCACCGTCCCCGGCGGAGCCAGCGCCCAATCCCTCATCCTCGTCGACGCCCAGGGCGAGCGCACCGTCCTCTGCCGTCGCGACGAACGCCTCGCCCTCCACTCCGCCGACCTCGATCGCGAATGGATCACCAACGCTCGCGCCCTCCACGTCGACGGCTACGACACCGAAGCCGCCATCCTCGCCGCCACCTGGGCCCGCGCCGCCGGCGTCCCCGTCATCGCCGACCTCGACGAGCTCTACCCCAACGTCGAATCTCTCCTCGACAACGTCGACTACCTCATCGTCAGCCGCGACTTTCCCACACGCCTCACCGCCGAGCCTGACCTCGAGCAAGCCCTCCGCAAAATGCAGCGCCGCTACTCCTGCCGTCTCGCCGCCGCCACCCTCGGCGAACAGGGCGTCCTCGCCTTCGACGGCAAGCGTCTCCTCCACACCCCAGCCTTCTGCGTCCCCGTCGTCGACACCACCGGCGCCGGAGACATCTTCCACGCCGGCTTCATCTACGCTCTCCTGCAGGAATGGCCTCTCGATCGCCAGCTCGAATTCGCCTGCGCCGCAGCCGCCCTCAACTGCACCGCCGTCGGCGCCCGCGGCGGCATCCACTCCCTCGACGACATCGCTGACCTCATCGCCGCCGGCTCTCGCTACCGCACCACCACCTACGCCTCAACCCTCGGCTGAACAACAAAGACAACAGGTGTCATTCTGAGCGGAGCGAAGAACCTCTGTATTTGAAAACGCCAGTCGCTGTTGCGCCTCATCGGGCGACCGCGTGTGTCAGCCCAGCATTCCGTAATCAAGTCGACAACAAAAGCCAGTAGGCCTGGGCATCAGCAGGTATTAATAGACCCTTCCGCTAGTACTTTTGCGAATGGTTGTGCGGGGCGGATTTGGCTACGCTCGTAGCGTTATCGGCTTCAGTACCTGACGATAAGCCGAACTTCGATCCGCCAGAAGTGAGATTGATTGGTGAGTCGATAGTGGGGAACGATTCACCGCCACAGCCCCTGGCCCTGACCATCGATCCAAATCCAAGGAGACGACTATGGACATCGGAGCGAACATACGGAGATGGGCCCTCGGACCGTTAGCGATCTCGAGTTTCCTGCTGACGGCTGGCGTAGGCCAAGGCACATCACAAAACCAAAAACCCAACATCGTCATGCTTATGACGGACGACACCGGTTGGAACGACTTCGGTGCCTATGGTGGCGGCGCGAACCTCGGCCATCCGACTCCGAAGATCGACCTGGTTGCCCAGGAAGGCGCCGTCTTCACCAGTTGGTACGGCCAAGCGAGTTGCACCGCGGGCCGGGCCTCGTTTATGACCGGACGCATCCCGATCCGCTCGGCGCTTTCGGTCGTGGTTGTGCCGGGCGACCCGAACGGCCTTACGAAGAGCACTCCGACAATCGCCGAGTTCTTTCAGAAGAACGGCTATTCGACATATTTCTCGGGCAAGTGGCATTTGGGGGATCAACCTAAGTTCTACCCGATCGAGCACGGCTTCGACGAAATGAAAGAGTTCGCCGCCTACTATCCGGGCGTCTACACCTATGACGACACGGATAGCTTCGCTCATCCCTGGTTCCCGAAATATAACCCTGCTTACTGGGCGGAATATCAAAAGATCGTCAACCTATACGAATGGGAAGGCGTCGCCGGCAAACCCGCGACCAAGGTTGCGCGCATTGACTACGACTACCTGCATGAGTTCGACGTCCGTCAGGCTGCCTCAGCGGTCGAATACATTAAGGCCCACGCCAAAGGGGGTAAGCCGTTCTTTATGGATGTCAATTTCATGAAGATGCACAACCCAAATATTCCAGCCAAAGCGTTCATTGGGAAATCGCATCTCGGCAATTATTCAGACGCCATGATGGAACTTGACTCCAACATCGGCCAAATTATGGACGAAATCCGTGCAGAGGCCCCCAACACCATCGTCATCATCACCGCCGACAACGGCGCGTGGCAGGACGCTTGGCCGGATGGCGGTACAGTGCCGTTCCGTGGGGAAAAGGGATCGCCGTTTGAGGGCGGTTTCCGCGTGCCTGGCATCATGTGGTGGCCCAATCACATCCCGGCTGGCGTACGCTATGGCGAAATGATGTCGCACATTGACTGCTGGTCGACGCTGGCATCGATGGCCGGTATTACTCCGCCGCCTCACGGTGCGTGGAAGGACAATGACGGGAAGCCGATCTACTTCGACAGCATTGACAACAGCGCCTACATCCTGGGTAAAGAAAAGCACTCCGCTCGCAACGGATGGATCTATATCGACGGCGAAACCTACGCTGGTGCCCGTGCTGACATCGGCGGCGATCCCGATAACCCCGATATCAAAATCGCTTGGAAATATTTGTATACCTCCAAGGACACCTGGCTCGGTCCCCAGCAGAATCTCGGTGCCATTGGCTCGGCCTACAACCTCACGATGGACCCGTTTGAGAAATACGACATGACGTTCAACGGTGCGGTGAGCACGCGCACCCCGACCACCTCGCCGGGACGCTATGCCGGTTACGACAATGGCTGGGTTCTTTCGTTGATTACGATCCCGGTCATGGAGTTTGACAAATCCATCGTTGATTTTCCGAACATCACACGCTTCCCTGGCGGAGCATCGAACGATATGAATCCGGATCTGCAGCATCCGAACAACCCGTTGCCTTTGATGGATATCAAGAAGCTCGTGCAAGTCATAGGCGCAGCAGATTGATGTCTCGAGACGATCATGAAGTATCCGAAGGCTGTTCATGTCGACTAGAGAAGCAGGAATAAACGGGATTGGTGGGTGCTTCGTAAGAGCCGCCCACCTCGTTTGATTGGGTGGTTATTGTCCGAAATCATCTCCCAACCTTCCTCGAGTGGCAGCCGTTTGAGCCTAGAACTAATATTCCTACGCCCTAGCACTTTTACTAACTGTTATGAACTCAAGGGGAAGGCTATGCTCGTCTCCTGTGTAGAAGCGCGCCTTCGATTCACCTCGTGATAGCTCCTGGTGTTAGAAGGCGGGGAACGATTGACCGCTACCTTCCCCTGGCGACTAACCGGAACTGAAGTCGAGGAGATAGACCTATGAACGTTCGTGCGAAGAGTCGGAAATGGGCCCTCGGGTCGTTAGCAGCCTTGAGTTTCCTTCTGGCGGCTGGCGTTAGCCAGGGTACGGCGCAAACCAAGAAACCTAACATCCTCGTCATCATGGGAGATGACATCGGCATGTGGAACATCGGCGCCTACCACCGCGGTTTGATGGCAGGTCGGACACCGAACATCGACAAAATGGCCAAAGAGGGCATGTTGTTCACCGACTATTACGCCGAGGCGAGTTGCACGGCGGGCCGTGCGAACTTCATCATGGGCGAACTGCCGATCCGCACGGGAATGACCACCGTCGGCCAGGCTGGCGCTCCGATCGGCATACCTGCTGAGGCGGTGACTACGGCCACGATTCTTAAGTCGATGGGCTATGCCACTGGGCAGTTCGGGAAGAACCATCTTGGCGACAAGAATGAGTTCCTGCCTTGCGTCCATGGCTTTGATGAATTCTTTGGCTATCTCTATCACCTGGATGCGATGGAAGACCCGGCGCACCCTAACTATCCGCAAAACCTTTTGAATGTCGTCGGCCCGCGCAACATGGTCCATTGTTGGGCGACCGCCACGGATGACAAGACCGATATGCCCCGATGGGGACCGGTCGGCAAACAGAAGATCGAGGACGCTGGCACCCTCTATCCCACGCGAATGGAGACTGTGGATAACGAGATCCGCGACATGTCTCTCGCTTTTATCGACAAGGCAAAGAAGGACAATAAGCCGTTCTTTGTCTGGCTCAACCCGACCCGTATGCACATCGTCACTCACCTCTCTCCGAAGTATGAGGCGATGCGGAATTCAGAGAATGGATGGTCGGAAGAAGAAGCCGGCATGGCGCAGTTGGATGACGACGTAGGCCTGGTGATGCAGAAGATCAAAGACATCGGCGAAGACGACAACACAATCGTCGTGTTCACTACTGACAACGGAACCGAGGTCTTCACGTGGCCCGATGGCGGTCAGACGCCGTTTGCGCAGTCCAAGGGAACAGTGCTTGAGGGCGGTTTCCGCGTACCTTGCATCCTCCGCTGGCCCGGTCACGTTCCGGCGGACTCGGTGCAGAATGGCATCTTCTCCGGCCTGGACTGGTTGCCTACCTTCGTCGCTGCCGCCGGCAACCCCAACATCACCGAAGAATTGTTGAAGGGCAAGACTATCGATGGCCGGACTTACAAGAACCATTTGGACGGCTACAACCAGATGGCTGCAATCACTGGCAAAGGCCCGTCCGCGCGGCATGAGATCTTCTACCTCGGCGAAAGTACGGTCGGTGCGATCCGCATTGACGATTACAAGTTCCGCTTCATTGACCAACCGGCCGGCTGGGTGGGTGAGAAGACTCATCCTGACGTGCCTTACATCACGAACCTGCGCCTCGATCCGTTCGAGCGCACGGGTTGGCCCAATGACGGAACAAAAGAAGGGGCCGAGCAGTACTTCGATTGGTTCAAGTATCAGTTCTGGCGCTTTGTGTTCGTCCAGCAGCTAGTGGCCAAGGAGGTTCAAACCTTTATCGAATACCCGCCGATGCAACGAGGCGCAAGCTTCAACCTAGATGCTGTCAAAGCGGAGATGGCGACGAGGATGGCCCAGGCGGAGGCAGCGTCAAAAGGCCCCAGCAACTAACGGAAACGACTTCACGGCGGGCGGCTCGCGAGGGCCGCCCACTGAACAGCCGTGGAGGTAGTGCCGACTAAGAACAAACGTCCCCTTGCTATAGATCCAAGGAGCCAAGTATGAGCGTAGGACCGAATACCTTCAGATGGGCTCCGAGGTCGTTGGTCGTCCTGAGTTTCCTTCTGGCGGCCGGCGTAAGCCACGCCACAGCTCAAACGAAGAAGCCGAACATTCTTGTCATCTTCGGCGACGACGTTGGCTACTGGAATATCAGCGCCTACAACCACGGCATGATGGGATACAGAACGCCCAACATCGACCGTCTGGCCAAACAGGGCGCATTATTCACGGACTACTATGCGCAGCAGAGTTGCACAGCGGGGCGCGCGGCGTTCATCACAGGCCAGAGCCCGATCCGCACGGGGCTGACTAAAGTCGGGCTTCCAGGTTCGCCCATTGGTCTTCAGAAGGAGGACCCAACGATCGCCGAACTGCTCAAGCCGCTCGGCTACATGACCTTTCAGAATGGCAAGAACCATCTTGGCGATCGCAATGAATTCCTGCCCACCGTCCACGGGTTCGATGAGTTCTTTGGCAACCTCTATCATCTGAACTCCGAAGAGGAGCCGGAGAATGTGGACTATCCGAAGAACCCTGAATTCTTGGCCAAGTTTGGCCCGCGAGGGGTGTTGAAGTGCAAGGCCACTGCGACGGACAATTCCGCTCCTCCCGATCCGCGCTTCGGCGCCTGGGGCAAACAGACCTGCGAGAATACTGGTCCGCTCACGGTTGAGCGGATGAAGACCGTCGACGAGGAGTTTCTGGCGACTAGCCTCGACGACATGGACCGCGCCGTGAAGGCAGGTAAGCCATTCTTCATCTGGCATAACACCAGTCGCATGCACATCTGGACCCATCTGCAGCCGAAATACGAGGCCATGGTCCCCAAGTACGGCGTCTATGGCGCCGGCATGCAGGAGTTCGACGACAACATCGGCGTTCTGCTCAAGAAGCTCGATGACCTGGGGATTGCAGACAACACCATCGTCATCGTCAGCAGCGACAACGGGGCCGAGGTGATGAGCTGGCCAGATGGCGGAGCAACTCCCTTCCGCGGCGAGAAGAATACGAATTTTGAGGGCGGGTACCGGGCACCGTTCATCATGCGTTGGCCGGGAGTCATCAAGCCCGGAATGGAAGTCAACGACATTACCGCACACGAGGACTGGCTGCCCACGCTGATGGCGGCGGCAGGCGTTCCCGACGTCAAGGAGAAGTTGTTGACCGGCTATAAGGCTGGCGATTCAACCTATAAGGTCCACCTGGACGGCTACAACATGATGCCATTCCTCAAAGGGGAGGTGGACGCTGGTCCCCGTAAGGAGTTCCTGTTTTGGAGCGATGACGGTGACCTCTCTGCACTTCGATACGACAAGTGGAAGCTCCTTTTCATGGAGCAGCGCGCTCATGGCTTTGATGTATGGGAGGAACCCTACGTCACGCTTAGGGTCCCCAAGCTGCTCGACCTGCGTTCTGATCCCTTCGAGCGTGGCCCCGAGGAGGGAATGAGTTACAGCAAATGGAGAATCGAACGTGTGTTCCTTCTAGTTCCGGCACAGGCCTACGTTGGACAGTGGCTGCAATCGTTCGGTCAGTTCCCGCCGCGGCAGAAGCCAGCCAGTTTCAATCTGGACGATGTCATGAAGAAGCTGTCGACTGAGGCAATGAACGCCGAAAACTAAGCCCGAGGGAGCTTTGATAGATAGCCGGCCGAGTCGGTTCGCAAGGGCCGCCCAACGAAGAGCCGTCTGTGTCGTGACTGTCGGAAGCACGTTGTCAACTCGTACTAGAGACAGGTATTCCGCTAGGACTAATAGTCCACCGGTCTAGTACTTTTACCAACTGTCTTTTGTCGGTGATGGCTCTATGCTGGCTCTTCTGATGGAAGAGCGCGCTATAGGTTTGCCCGCGCAAACAGGGGCGCTGCCGGTCGGGAGCTGGTAGCGCCCGCAGTGCCAATTTATGTAGTTGAGTGGAGGCACTATGAAGGACAGTTCGTTGCGAAATGCAGTCGGAAAGGTGAGCCGCCGAGCATTTGTCTCGACCGGTGCAGCTGCTATCTTCCTCCGCGATGGTCTTGCAATGGCCGGCGGCCAGGAAAGCGATCCTCTGCCATCCTGGAACGCCGGGCCCTCAAAGGATGCGGTCCTCGCCTTCGTAAAAGACACAACCGAAAAATCCAGTCCCAAGTATGTTGAGCCGGCCGATCGCATCGCCACGTTTGACCAGGACGGCACGCTCTGGACGGAACATCCCTTGTACGGGCAGGCCCAGTTCGCGCTTGCCCGCCTTGCCGAAATGGCGCCGAAGCACCCCGAATGGAAACAGAAGGAGCCGTTCAAATCCGTGCTTGCGGGTGACCGCGAGGCAATGAGCAAGTTTACTGAGGCAGACTGGTTGCAGATCCTCGCTGTGACCCATACCGGTATGAGCAACGAAGTATTCACTGGGCTCGTGAAAGACTGGCTCGCCACCGCCAAAGCCCCGCGCTTCGACCGGCCCTATACCGATCTGGTCTATCAACCCATGTTAGAGGTGATGCAGTATCTCCGCGCCAACGGTTTCAGAACCTACATCGTCACGGGCGGCGGACAGGAGTTTGTACGCGCCTACAGCGAGAAGGTGTACGGCGTTCCACCCGAGCACGTCGTCGGATCGAGCATCGTCACCAAGTACGACAACACAAGCGGCAAGCCGGTGCTTATGCGGGAGCCCAAGGTCTTTTTCATCGACGATGGCCCGGGCAAGGCCATCGGTATCAACCTCTTCATCGGCAAGCGGCCCTGCGCCGCCTTCGGCAACTCCGGAAATACCGATTTCAGCGCAGGCGATGCCCAGATGCTGGAATGGACGCAGGCCGGCGACGGAGCACGGTTGATGATGCTCGTCCTCCACGACGACGCAAAGCGCGAATACGCCTATGGCCCTGCCGCAAATCTCCCGGACACTCATGTAGGCACGTTCTCCGAAGCGCTCCTGACCAAAGCAACAAAAAATGCCTGGATCGTGATCAGCATGAAGAACGACTGGAAACGCATCTACTCCTTCGACTAGTAATCCGATGACCAGTAACCGAGCCGTTCGAGAAAGGACACACAATGACTTCGTATCCTAAGACTTCTCTTTTGACATTCGCCAGTATTCGCTTCCCAATTTCGGTTCTTATGTTCGTTCTTTTGATCTGTGCTCCGATGCACGGTCAGCAGAAGCCACAATGGATGCCTGGCCAGGTCGGGCTCAATGCGGGAATTCTACCGTCCCCTGGGTTTAGCTACGTCAACATCACCGTTGGCTATCGTTCCAGCGCATTCAATAACGCAAGTGGCACTGCTATCCCTGTCACGGGCAATTACAACGTCTGGGCGGTTGAAAATTTTTTCTATTACGTACCGAACGGGAAATTTCTGGGCGGAAACATCGGCTTGTATTTTATCCTTACACCGGCAACCGGCTCTCTTGACGCGGACCTTGCGACACAGAATCCGGGAATCCCGAATCTCAACGCCGTCGCGGGTGGAGGTGGGCTTGCCGACCTCTTTGTCCAACCCATCGGACTGGGGTGGCACCTGAAGCGAGCGGACATCCAGGTGCAGGAAGGAATGATGCTTCCCACAGGACGTTATAACCCCGGAGCTACGAATAACGTCGGAACCGGGTATTTCGGCAATCACCTGTTAGACGGGATAACGTACTACATCACCAAGAACAAAGGAACCAGTGCGAACCTCTTCACCGACTGGGAGGTTCACGGGGCGAGGCAGGGTACCAACGGCACCCAAAAGACGCCTGGGCAGGCCTTCACCATGGAGTGGGGCCTTGGGCAAGTTCTCCCATTGAAAAAGGACTTCAGCCAGCTACTGCAGCTTGGCCTCGTCGGCTACGACCAGTGGCAAGTAACCCAAAACGGCGGTACTGTTCCGATTGGGTCGACAAATTTCACGATCCCGGCCAGCTCGCTCCCCTATTACTCGGTGCACGCCATCGGCGGACAGGGCACATACATTCTCCCCAAGAAGAACCTAACCTTCTACGTCAAGGGCTACCACGAGTACACCGCCTACTCTCACTTTGTAGGAACCACCGTCGTGTTCGGCGGGGTGTGGACGTTGCGAATTCCAAAGCCTGCACCTCCTCCAAAACCGTAGCCGAATACGCCACTTCCCCAAAGCCACGAATCACCGCGAAGATGGATTCCCACGTCCCGCCTCTGGAACGTGGGTTTCACCTCAAGGCAACAAACGAATCTAAAGCATCACTCGGCTACGGCTTCGGAGAATTCGTCTTGGGTTCAGCAGGTCTGGGCTGTCGATCGCTATGAAAGCCGCACGCCTTCATAGCAGCCACCGGCTCTGGATTTTGCATGAACGTCTCCCACACAAAAGCCGAGCGCAAATTTTCCGCCATCAGCAACCCGATGCCGAGATCGATCCCGAGTACATCAGGGTCGTACCAGAGCAGATCCGGATGGAAGGCATCGCAAAACCCATACCGCCCCCACGCATCCTTACCAAAATTATCGCGAAGCGAACGCAAAACATGAACGCACTCGCGAGGAAGGAAGGGAAGCGACCCAGCCGCAGCGCAAGGAACGACCGACCCATCGACCGGGCCCATCAGCGGAGGCCCACCCCACGCCGTATACCCATGCGCCCAGTCGGAGGCGGTGACGCCCCAGTACTCATCGGTGTAACCCCGTTTGAGACTAAGGCAAAAAGCCTTGTGCGCCCGTGTAGCCGTAATGGAATTAGCAAAATAGTTGGCGTAGGCATCGCGTTGATGCGCAAAATCAAACCACGCATGCGAGTACTGATGAACAAACAGCGGATCCTTTCCGCTGATGTAAGAGTACGGCCCAAAGGTCATCGGCGGCCGCGTCCACGCACTCCACGACTCAGGCGAAATAGGATGTGTCGGCGATCCGATAGCCAGAAGATAAATCATCATCAACTCGCTGTAGTGGTCCCAGCGAGTCGAGATGAAACCGGTCTCAGGCAGCCACCCCATCGAAAAAGTCTTGCCACCATTCAACATCCAGGGCCAATCAACCCGGTTATAAAGCTGCGTCGCAAGATCCGTAATCTTCGGATCATTGAAGTAGGCACGCACAGTAAGAACGCCGCACAAAAGAATCGCCGTGTCGATCGACGACACCTCGCTGTTGATCAGTGGCTTGCCTGTCTTGACGTCGCTGAAGTGATAGTAGAAGCCATGCTCGTTCGGCATCTTGTTAAGGTGAAACTCTAGAGTGGTCAGCACCTGCTTCTTCAGCCGATCAGTAGGGAAATATCCGCGCCTATCCGCGATGCACAACGCAGTAAGCCCGAAGCCAGTCGCAGCGACACTTGAGGCAAAGTGACGGTCAAACTCACCGGTAGGATTCTTGTTCGTGGCGCGATCGAGCACCTGTCCGGTGGCAGGATCAGCCTGCTCACAGAAAAAAAGGCAAGCGGCATGCTCCATATCGTCCAGAAAAGCCAGATCGTCGTCACTCAGCAGCCTCGAAAATGTGGCCGGCGGAGCCGTCGCCTGTTGTGCCCACGCCAAAGGCGAACCCGCGACGCTTGAAAGAAGAGCTCCGCCCAGCAACTTTGTTGCACTGCGTCGTGTGATCCGAGGCGGAGTCGAGGAACTGACACTCATTAGCTATATCGTACGTTTTTACGCTCTACAGATTCATCAGACTCGAAAAAAAGAGAAAGTTTAGCGAGTGGAAACCTCGAACACGACAAGTCCCTGCGGAGGAATGCTGATCGTAAGGCTCCCATCCTTGAGCGCAGTATCTTGCGGCGGGGAAGCCTTACCCGCCGCGCGGAGCTGAACGATCTGGTCGCGTGTCGGAAAAGCGGGACGCCCCATCGCATCATACGTTTTGATGACATTACCGTGATCCGCGTCCAGACGCCAGATCTGCACCGTCGCGTTAGGAGCTGCGCCGTCTATTTTTACCGTAAATGTCCTCTCCGGGCCCAGGCTCGCCGGAGGTGGCGTATACGCAGCGCCCGTGCCGTACGGAGGAGCGTAGTTCCACAGCGCAACTGCGATCGAGCCATCGCCGCGTCGTGTCGCAAGCACCGCATCGGAGTCCACCTTCAGGCGTCGATCGCCAAGCCGATGCAGCATGGCGAACGCGTTGAAGGCAGGCTTCGGAATTCCGTCTTCGGCAACCACTCCGAACCCGCCATAAAACGCGGTCCTGACGACTCCCTGTTCTTCGAAGACATCGGAGAAGGTCCAGTAGCTCATCGCCTCCGTGAGTCCGTCGCACTGGCTTATCGTGCCGGCAAGCCATGGCCCCATGTAAACGCTGTCCGTAACGTCCGGCTCGTTGGAATAGCTCGCGTTATATTCGCTGAAGATGAGCGGTGCCTTCGGAAATGGAGATGCTGCGATCTCATCGTGCACTTTGCTCACCGCGCGGCAGACCATCCGGTCGCGGGGAATCTGTTCCGTGGTGCCGAAGACGTCTTTGGCGGTGTCGTTGGCATAGACGTGCGTGCTGACGAAGTCGACCGGAATATTCTTTTCTTTGCAGTGCTGCAGAAACGCGGCAACCCAGGCGGCCTGCGCCGTGGACGGGCCGCCAACTGGGATGCGGCTGCTTACTTTTTTGATCGCCAGCACAGTGTGGTCGTAAAGTTCGAAGTAGGTCGGTTGCGACGGCTTGCCCGCCCAGAAATCGAGGTTAGGTTCGTTCCACACCTCGAAACGCCAACGGGATACTTCATCGATGCCGTATCGGTCAACCAGGTGCTGCGTGAAAGCGGTAATCATGGTATCCCACAGCGCATAGTCCTTGGGTGGAGAGACATTCTGCTTGTACCAAAAGGCATGCAGCGCAGCTGGGTCGGAAGCCATCTTCTTCGGCATGAAGCTCAGTTCGACGAAGGGCCGGACATGATTGTCGAGCAGCCCATCGTAGATCTGATCGACGTAGGAAAAGTTGTAGGGTGATTGCCCCGGCTGGGCAGCTTGAGCCGCTTGCCCTGGATTCTGCGTCTGAGCATTCGGATCGTACAGCCCCACATCATCCATGAAGATGCCATGAAAGCGCACCGCATCAAAATCAGTGGCACTTTTCACCGTATGCAGATCATCGCGATAACTCTGTCGCAATGACAGAACCGCTCGGCCGGAGCCGAAGATCTGCTCCCAGAAATGAGGGAAGGGAGTCCCGGTAGCCTTTGCATCAACTGTCACATTTACCGGCGCCGGCGTCTGCGCTTGAACCGCTGCTGTCAACGCAAAGCTTACAATCGCCACTGCTGACTGAATCGTACTGCGCAAAGCACACATAACTGTTTTCCTCTATCAATCACCTACAACTGCAAAACAACGAATCACAAACGGAAAACGAAGAGCGATGGCTATGTGGACTTTTGGTGCCGCTCGTGGTCCCGGAAACTCTTCTCTTGGTGTCGTCACCTATTCGGTCTCGCTTCGACCTTCACCAACACCAGCGCATTCGGCGTAAGTTGCAACTCAAGTACGCCGTTCTTCAACGTGGCCTGTTGCGCTGCCGGCAACGCCGTCTCGCGATTGAGTTGTTCCACCTGATCGGGTGTAGGATCAACCGGCTTACCCATTGCCGCATAGTGTTTCAATACATTGCCGTGATCATCATCGACGCGCTGGAGCGTAACCTTTGCATTCGCAGGCACGTTGCGAAACATTAATTCCATCGTGCGGGTCGCCCCATGTTGATCCGGATCGACCAGGTTCCACACAGCGACAACAATATCTCCATCTGCTGTCTTCGTTGCAATTACGTTCTTCGAAACATTTGCTATTCGCTGACTACCAAGCTGATGCAACAAACCAAAGCTGTAGTAGCTGGGCTTATTAATTCCACCTTTAGCGCGCAATCCAAACTCGCCAATGAACGGTCTGGAGATGGGGCCGCCCTCTTCAAAGACATCGGAGAAGGTCCAAAATGACAGCATATCCACTAGTCCATCGCATTCCCGAATCGTGTTCGCCAGTGCCGGACCGACAAAAATAGTGTCGCGTGATTCATCCATTCCCTGAACATTCCACTCAGTCCACAGCAACGGCAAGTTAGGCGTGGCAGATGATTTTAATCTCCGCCCTTACTTTTGCAACAGCGCGGCCCATCCTGTCATCCATCGAAATCTCTTCGTCGGTTCCGAAAAGATTTTCGACGGTATCGTCTGCATATCCGTGCGTTGAAACAAAATCCACCGGCACCTGATGTTCAGAGGTATGTTTCAGGAAGTCGCTAACCCACGCGGCCGCGGCTGTAGCGGGGCCGCCAACACGCAGCCTCGTGCTGACACTCTTCAGATCGTGTGCCGTGTGATCGTACAGTTCGAAGTAGCTTTTCTGTCTCGGAATGCCGCCCCAAAAATCAATATTTGGTTCGTTCCAAACTTCGAAGTACCACTGCGAAACCTCGTCGATACCATATCGATCGACAAGATGTTGCGCGAAATGCGTCATCAAGCCATCCCACCTCTCCATGCTTTTTGGTGGAGACACATTCGGCTTGTACCAGAATGGATGCAGTGCATCTGGGTTAAACGCAAGCTTCTTTGGCATAAAGCTGATCTCAACGACAGGTCGTACGCCGTTTTTCAGAAGCCCGTCGTAGATTTGATCCACATAAGCAAAGTTGTAAACAGGATTGCCGTGCTCATCTTCGTTGTACACGCCTACTTCATCGTGCAGGATGGCGTGGAAACGTACATAGCGAAAATCCGTTACCTTCTTCACCGCGCGCAAGTCATCGCGGTAACTTTCTCGCAAAGCCAAAATTGCACGGCCCGATCCAAACATCTGCTCCCAAAAATGCGGGAATGGCGTTGTCTGCGCACTCGCGCTAATTTCTACGCGTTCCTGTGCAAGTAACAGGCGGCTTGGCGAAAGATCAGGAGCAAATATCGTCGCTAATCCCAAAAGCAAAGAAAGTATTGGATTAGCTCGCAACATCGAAATACTCCTGGCAGTTTTTTACAAGAGCTTAGAAGAGTAATACATTTTCATCGACCAACGCAGTATCTGGTGATGCCGCGATTTACATACAAAAACACGTCGAAGAAAAAGACAGGGCACGCCTGGTCGACGCGCCCTGCAGTACTGGTTAGAAGCTGAAGCGGGCTTGCAGATCGATAGTTCTTGATCCGAGTGCGCTTGATGCCTGACCGAGGTTGGAGTTTGAGATATTGGTTGAAAGGCTGCTTGGGTTGATATTCAATAAATTGAAGACATTAAGCATGTTGGCCTTGATTTCGATCTGGGCGTTCTCGCCAAGGACTCGCATCTTGGGCAAGCCGAACGCTTTGGCGATATTTAGATCGACATCACGATAATCGGGACCGGGAAAGGAGTTGCGACCGATTCCCGGCGCAGGGATGTAGATATTTGTGGCCTGCCCAGCATTGTCGGTAATAGCGTTTTGATAGTTCGGAACCATGAAGTAGTTGTTGGCGAATTGATTATTGTTCGTACCTGTATTGGCAGTTCCCGGGTTGGGGAAATTGCTTCCTGTTTTGAAGGCGCTGTTGCTGGTGTTACGGATAGCTCCTCCAAGGTATTGGGGACGTAGGTTCTGGAATCCGTAGTTGCAGGTATTGCAGTAGATCTGATGTGGCGCCTGATAGACCGGAGTCCATCCATAGCCTGAGTGAACGGAGAATATTCCGCTGAGCGACCATCCACCGACGACCTTCTCTTTCCAGTCATGGCCATGAAAGAAAACTGGCTGCCAGAGGCCAAAGATCTTGAGAGACTGATTGATGTCGAAATCCGACCGCCCATAGGCGTACCTGGGGTTGTAAAGGTAAGGGTCGCGAGTATACGGGCCGGAGTCGGTGTCCAGGCTGTGTGCCCAGGCATACTGCGCCTCCGCAGAGAAGGTATGTGCGAACTGATGCTTAAGTCCGGCGAGCAACATATTGTTGTTGGATTTACCACCGCTGCCGAAGGTGTTGACGCTATTTACCAGAGTGTTCTGCGGCGCCCCCATAATTTGTCCGAGAGCGGTTGCGTCATAGTTGTACAAGGAGTGATGACCGGAGCTGCCCGTGTAGCCTACAGTCATAACCACCGAATAACCTAAATCCACCTGCATATCGAGCGAGTAATGATACTGGTACTCAGTGGGCAAGTTACCGGGGAGCGCGCCGAGGTTTGCGCCTCCGGCGGTCGGCAGGCCGACGGAATTAAACGTGGTAATCGTGTGTGGGTTCGACGGAAAGCCATTGATATTGGTTGGACTGCTCGAGATCGCGTAGAGGATATTCGGATTGATTTGTGTCGGGCTTCTACTACTGCCCGGAACAGAGCTGGTTCCTGGAGGGTTGCCGTCATTCGCGTTGGAGTTTGCGATCTGCTCCTGGTTATAGTTCAAGCCGAATCCGCCGCGGAAAACTACCTTGCCATTGGCTGCAGTTGGGCTCCAGTTGAAGCCTACCTGCGGACCAAAGTTGAGCTTTTGTGCGTTCCAGGCTCCGATTCCTGTGCGAATCGTGATGCCGGTCAAGAGGCTTGAGCCGCTGCCAAATGTGAGTACGCCCATGTTGTTGTTCTTATCCGTCAAGGGTCCGAAGTAGGAATAGCGCAGGCCGGCGCTCAAAGTAAGGTTGGGACGTACCTTCCAGTCGTCCTGAAAGAAGACGCCAAACAAGTTCTGGCGGTTATCGTTGCGGAAGCCGCCGGGAAAACCGGTGGTTGCCTGGAATGGACCGCCTTCCGCCTCGGGGGCATCATTCAGGAAGTCCCAGATATTGTAGAAGGTGTAATTCGGTACCCCGATCGGATCATTCAGATAGTAGAGCCGGGTAAAATCGAACCCGAATTTCATCGTTTGCGAGTGATGCACCCAGGTGGCAACGTCCTTGTAGCCGTAGGTCCATTGGTCCAGATGATTGGGCCCGGAAGCGCCGAGGTTGCCCAGGGTGATACTGCCAATCTGCTGTATCTGGTCCTGAGGCAGGCCGAAAGGGGCCTGAGGGTTGCTCTGAACCTCGTTGTAGCGCCAGCCCGCAGCGTTGGCGCGGGCTTCGTTCAGCAAGTTCGCCGAAAAGACGTGGTTCCAGATGACCGAGAAAGCGTCGTTAACCTGCGAGTGATTGAAGAGCTGATAACCTAGTCCGCCCCTAAGATTGGTTGTGCTCGATGGAACCCAATAAATCGCGAAGCTGGCATGGTCCTTGGCCGTTATATCGGCATCGAGGCGTCCGTTGTACTGTTTGAAATCGTCGGTGGTCGGGTTGGATATGTTGTACTGGGTGAAATCCGGAGTGTTGGAGAGTCCACTGCCGACGCCGGGCGAGGTGTTGCCCACCCACGTGAGGTCCTGCGTGCCCAGGCCGGTGGTCAGCGGTGAACCAACGTTCAAGCCTTGACCCGGGATGGTACGGCAGTTGACACCTTCAGTGAGGCCGGGCCCGTTCGCACAGGTTACAGAGCCAATCACGGTGCCGGAAACTGCCGCTCCCTTGAAATTGAGGAAGGTTGAGGCGATGCTGTTTGCCGGCGCCAATGCCGTAAGCGCCGAGGTGGGGAACCATTGATTGCTTGTCGCCTGAATGCTCTGGTTTTGTCCCTCGTAGGCGAAGAAGGCAAAGACCCTGTTCTTCCAGATCGGGCCACCGATACTTCCACCCCATTGGTTATAACGGTCCTGGTCTCGGAGCAGGCCACGCGCGCTGGGTGACAGCTTGGCTCCGGTGACTGGATTAGTCGACTGCACCGTCTGGGGGCCGTTCCAACGTTGATAAGCATTCAATCCAGGACGAGCGATCTGGACGAAAAAGCTGCCGTGAAGACTGTTGGTTCCGCTCTTGGAGGTAATTTCGGTCAACGCCCCCGAGAAACGGCCATTTTCGGCGTCGTAGGCATTGGTGACGATTTTAACGTTGCTGACCGAATCTTCACTGGGGGTGACGACCGTCGATCCGCCCCAGACGGCGCTGACGGTACTGATGCCGTCGATGCTGTAGCCGTTGGTTTCAAACTGACCGCCGTTGGCGTTGGCCGAAGCGCCATTCTCCGTCGCAAAGATACTACTCGAGTGTCCTAAATTGCCGCCGCCGCCCGATGATGCCCCGGTCTGTGTGCCTGGAGCCTGGTATCCACCGCCGCCGGCGGACTGCGCTCCCGTGGCTAGAACTCCGGGAGCCAACTGAATGAGCTGGGTCACGTCGCGTTGATAGACCGGCATATGTTGGATCTGATTGTCCGTGATTGATGCTCCGGTGTCTGCGGTCTGGGTATCCAGGGCCGGTGCCAGAGAGGCGTTCACTGTAACGGTCGTCGACTCCACGCCAAGGGCCATCTTCACATTGAGCGCGTTTGGCTGCTCAGGGATCAATTGCAGGTTGTCGAGAACCTGCTTCTGGAAACCATCCCTCTCAACAGTCAACGAGAAGTGGTCCGGAGGAAGAGCGTTGAAGTTGAAGACGCCGGCCGAATCGCTCGTTCTTACCACCGTCTCGTTAGTCGACAAGTTCTTGAGCGTGAGCGTCGCACCCGGAATGATTGCTCCGTCCGGGTCAGTCACAACACCTTGAATTGAAGTGCGGAACTGTGCGAAGGCTGGCGCACTCAGGCAGAAAAACATAACGGCCATCGCGCAGATCGCGACGACACTGGAAATTCTCTTGTTCATAAACTGCCTCCAAAAAGCCCCATGGATTTGTTGCACACTCGTGGCTCAGCAGGTCACGATAGGCAATCGTTTGCCTAGCAGGAAATATTGCCCCTTTATCAAAGGGGGTGTCAAGCGACATCGATTTATTTTTTAGTGTGTCGGCCTATTTGTGACAGACTGCAAGAGTGTCTAGAAACCCTCGCAAACACACGGAAACGCCTACTTCGCCGGAGCGAGAGCTAAAGCCGGTAAGTCTTAAGGTGCTCTCAAATCATCTGGGGTTGTCTGTTGCCGCAATTTCCCGCGTTCTCAGCGCGTCTCCTGCGGCGCGTTCGATCCCCCGTACAACACAGGATAGGATACTGGCGGCGGCGGAGATGATGCATTACCGGCCAAATTTATTTGCTCGCTCGTTACGCAATCGACGAAGCCAGACGGTCGGCGTGCTCGTGCCTGAACTCAGTGAGGGGTATGCAACTCTGGTGCTCAGCGGCATCGAACATCACCTTCTGCAGGAGAATTACTTTTATTTTCTCGTCAGCCACCATCATCGCGAGGAGATGATTCAGCGATCAAAACGGCTCTTTCACGATCGCGCCATTGAAGGCATTATTGCTGTCGACACCTTGCTTCGAGATCGATGGGCTGTTCCGACTGTGACGGTCTCCGGACACCACGAGCCAAAGGGTGTGACAAATATCGTGTTGAATCATCGCCTGGCAGCAGAACTAGCCATCGACCACCTGAATAAACTAGGACATCGTCGGCTGGCCTTCATCAAGGGACAGAGGTTCAGCTCCGATACCGAGACGCGCTGGCGCGGGATTCGTCACATCATGGAGAAGAAGGGACTCACGATCTTTCCAAAACTGATCGCTCAGCTTGAAGGAGATCAGCCATCGCATGAGCCCGGCTATCTTGCGACGCAACGGCTACTGACCGCGGGAGAACGATTCACCGCTCTGTTCGCCTTCAACGACATCTCCGCGATCGGTGCGATCAGGGCTCTGCGTGAGGCAGGTTTGCGTGTGCCGCAGGATGTCTCCGTGGTGGGCTTTGACGATGTCCAGTCGGCTGCGTTCCAGAATCCTGCCCTTACAACAGTGAGGCAGCCGTTGCGCACGATGGGGATGCTGGCGGCGAAGACCGTCTTGCAGCAGATCAGCACATCTCCGTCGGCACCCCATACGCAGCAGATTTTGGTCGACCCCGAGTTCGTCGTACGCGAATCGACATGCCCTCCGCCCTCCAATGCAAGACAGGCAAATCACGCCAATCCAGGAGATCGCGCACTCCGCAGAGGTCGCTCACGAAGTTGATCCCTATGGAGTTTTGTTACCATCCCTTACACCGAAACAAGCATCTTTCGGACCTTCATCTGCCTCTTATTATTGGGAGAACTCTATGGCGCGCCCTTATTGGTCAGGTCAGATTCAGATCTCGCTCGTGTCCTTCGGCGTAAAACTTTTTCCCGCTACCGAAGCGAAAAGTGAGATTCGCTTCCATCAGCTCAGCCGCAAGACCGGAGAACGCATCAAGCACCAGAAGGTCTCCGCTGACGAAGGTCCCGTCGAAAAGGATGACATCGTCAAAGGCTACGAGTATCGCAAAGGCGAATACGTCACCATCGAACCCGATGAGATCGAGCATCTGCGCATCCCTTCGCGCCACACCATGGCGGTCTCGCAATTCGTAGACTTCGACGAAATTTCCCCTGCGTTCTTTGAGAAGCCGTACTTCGTCGCCCCAGAAGACGACGTCCAGGCCGAAGCCTTCGCCGTCGTCCGCAAAGCGTTGCAGAGCACAAAAAAAGTCGCACTCGGCAAAATAGCCTTTGGTGGCCGCGAGCATCTCGTCGCAATTGCCGCGCCATCGGACGACAAGCTTCCCGGCATGATGGCCTACATCATGCGCTACGCCGAAGAACTCCGTGACCCAGCAAGTTACTTCGATGACATCAAAAAAGTCGCCGTCGACGACGACCAACTCGCTCTCGCGAAAGAACTCATCAAGCGCAAAACCGCAAAATTCGTTCCCGACAAATTCAAAGACGACTACGAGGCTGCCCTAAGGGAGTTAGTAGAGGCGAAGGTGAACAACGCGCCGCTTCCAAAGGAAGAGCCCGCACATAAAACAGGCAAGGTGATCAATCTCATGGACGCTCTCCGGAAGAGCATTCAAGGCGACTCCGCACCCGCAAAAAAGGCGCCGGCAGGATCGAACAAAGGCCTCTCTCTGGTCAAATCGAAAACAGCCACCAAAGCGCACAAGCGCAAATCCGCATAATCTCCCATGACGACGCGCAAAGCCACCAGCACGAAATCTAAGCCGGAAAAACCAACAGAGCGAAAAGCTATCAGCCCATCGGCAAAAAAATCGCCAGGCAAGCCCGCAAAAAAAGCCGCCTCCAGCGCGCGCACCAACGCCTCCAACGCCATCGACGATCAACTTGCCCTCTACCGCTCCATGCGGAACTTCAACGTCACCGCCGAACCTAGCGGCTCCTCAAAATCCCAAAAAACATCCGCGCTCCCGTTCGTCATCCAGAAGCACGCAGCCTCACACCTTCACTACGACTTCCGTCTTGGCTGGAAGGGCGTTCTCAAAAGCTGGGCCATCTCCAAAGGCCCCAGCTACAACGTCAAAGACAAACGCCTCGCCGTACAAGTCGAAGACCACCCCATGGAATACGGCGGCTTCGAAGGAATTATTCCCAAGGGTCAATACGGTGGCGGCACCGTCATGCTTTGGGATCACGGCACATGGGAGCCGCAGCCCGGACACACCGATGTAGACGAAGGCCTTCGAACCGGCAGCCTCAAATTCATCATGCACGGCGAAAAGATGAAAGGGAAGTGGGCTCTCATTCGCATGGGAGGCAAGTTCGCGAACGAGCGCAAACCCAACTGGCTCCTCATCAAGGAACACGACGACTTCGAGCAAACCGATCAAGACCCTCCCGTCACCGAGGAGTTTCCCAACAGCGTCGTCACCAACCGCTCCATCGAACAGATTGCCGCAAGCGAAGATCACGTTTGGCACTCAAAAGAAACCGCAAACGGCAACGCATGGCGGCGCATCGACGAAGAGCCGCGCAAACCACCGGCGAAGCCAACAACATTCGCGCCAGCTCCAACAAACCGAGCCCAAGCCAAAACGAAACCCATCCAGCCGCCTCCACAAACCCCAAAAGAAAAACTCCCCGACTTCATCCCCCCGCAACTCGCGCTGCAAGCAACAGCACCCCCATCCTCCAGCGGCTGGCTTCATGAACTCAAACTGGACGGCTACCGCATCCAGGCTCGCAAAGACGGTTCCAGCGTTCAGCTGCTCACTCGCACTGGCCTCGACTGGACGAACCGCATGAAAACCATCGCCGCGCAGGTCGCCATTCTCCCATGCCAAAGTGCAATCCTCGATGGCGAGGTCGTCGTGCTCGCAGAAAACGGCACCACCAGCTTCGCGGATCTGCAGGCTGCATTTCAGGAAGGAGTCAAGAAGCCTCTTACCTATTTCATCTTCGACCTTCTCCACCTCAACGGCCACAACCTCCGCAATCTCGCGCTCATCGATCGCAAAACCATCCTCGCCGAGCTCCTGACTAACACGGGCGAGTTCATTCGCCTCAGCGAACACCTCCAATCAGACGGCGCAGAAATCTTCCGCAAAGCCTGCGAACTCGACGCCGAAGGCATCGTCTCAAAACGTGCCGATGGCAAATACGTCTCTGGCCGCACCTCAGACTGGCTCAAGATCAAATGCATCCGCGAACAGGAGTTCGTCATCGGAGGCTTCACCCTCCCCTCCAAAGGCCACACCGGAATTCAAGGAGTCGGTGCACTCCTCCTCGGCTACTATCGCGATGGCAAACTCATCTACGCCGGACGCACCGGCACAGGTTTTACCGAGAAAACTCACCGCCTCCTGCGCACTCAACTCGACAAGCTTCGCACTACCGACACACCTTTCGAAAAACCGCCTGCCGAAGCCCGCCGCGGAGCCGTCTGGGTCAAGCCCCAGTTAGTCGCCCAGGTTCGTTTCGCAACCTGGACCGCCGACAACCTCGTCCGCCAGGCTGCATTCAAAGGCCTGCGCGAAGACAAGAAGGCCAGCGAAGTCCAACGCGAAGAACCCACCGTCTCACCAAAATCCGTCTCCACCCAACACGCATCTCACGCCACAGCGACGGCAGTCGCCGCAAAGAAACGCGCATCATCCCATGCAACGAAGCCGCCAACAATCGAACACGCAACCATCCGCCTCACCCATCCAGAAAAAATCATCGACCCAGAATCTCAGCTCACCAAGCAGCAACTCGCCGACTACTACTGGGCCATCGCCCCTCACATGCTACCCATCATCGCGGGCCGTCCGCTCTCCATCGTCCGCTGCCCCGATGGCACGAGCCATCCTTGCTTCTTTCAGAAACACGTAAACAACACTCTTCCCGACGGTATCGAGTCCGTCGACGTCGCGGACAAAAACGGTAAGGTCGAGCCCTACATCACCCTCTCGACACCGCAAGCCCTCGCGAGCCTCGCCCAAATGGGAGTCCTTGAAATCCACCCCTGGGGATCAACCAACGCCGACCTCGAGCACCCCGACCGCATCATCATCGACCTCGATCCCGACTCCGCAATCTCCTGGCGCACCCTCGCCGACACCGCTCTCGAAGTCCGCAAGCAGTTCAAGAAAATAAACCTCGAAAGCTTTCTCAAAAGCACCGGAGGCAAAGGCCTCCACGTCGTCGTTCCCATCAAGCCCGAACACGATTGGCCCACCGTCAAACAGTTCGCCCACACCTTCGTGCTCGCCATGGAAAAACAGCAACCCAGCCTCTATCTCACCAAGATGAGCAAAGCCGCTCGCAAAGACCTCATCTATCTCGACTATCTCCGCAACGAGCGCGGAGCCACAGCCGTCGCCGCTTTCTCTCCCAGAGCTCGCGCCGGCGTTCCTGTCTCTCTCCCTTTAAGCTGGGACGACCTGAAGCTGACCGAGCGGCCGGTCTTTCAGGTCGTCGACTTCGAAGAATGGCGAGACCGCCTGCAACGCGATCCCTGGAAGAATCTCCCAAAGCTCGATCAACGCCTCAAGACAGATCCCGCCACATAACGCTTACCTCAACTGCTCTTCAGCGCCTGCATCGCCTGTTCCAGCTGCTGCAGAGTCAGCCCGCCGGGTGTTGCATTCTTCGCTGTGATCCACGTTGCATCAGCAATCGCATACGCCTCGTCCACAAACTGCGCGAAGAAGGCCCACGTCATCGTGTAGTACTCTCCCCACGAGATCACCCGCGCGCCATTCGCATCATAGCCGGCCAAAACAACCGCATGCCCACCGATAATCGTGTTATCCGCGTTGGGATCGACATCCCAGACCGGCAACGGATCCGCATTCGGCGGCATGATGTACTGCGGCACGTTCAGGCCGATATACGCAACACCGCAGTCGTAGATCGTGCGTTTGATGTTGTCTGTGTTCTTCACGTCGACTTCGACGAACGCATCGATCTTCCTTAGCTCCTGACCGTCAACGCCGGTGGGCGCTCCGTTATTCAGAATGTAGGTCAGCACATGTTGCTCATTCCCGCCCGGTCCTTCGCCACCCTTCTTCGGGTTGTAACCGCAGGCCAGTTCGTACAGGTCAACGACATCAGAATCCGGTTCAGTGTCAATCGCTCCTCCTGCGTTGAAACTCCACACCTGGATCGCGTGATAAACCGCTGCGCAGGTGCAATCGCCAAGCGTGTCATTTCCCATAACTCCAAGATCTGCCGGCATACCCGTCGTGTAGTCCACCGACGGAGCCACCGGAGGCAGCGCCATGGCGCCTTGCAGCGTATGCATCATCGGAATGCGGCGGTCATGGGAGCGGGGAAGCCGTCCCAGCCTACGTGGGGTAATAGTCGCTGTGCTCATTTGAATTTCTCCTTGGCTTTCAGAATTTGCGAATCAGGATGCTCTTGTGTTGGCCCATTGTTGTGGAGGAAATAAAGGCCCATATTGCGATCACAGCTGAAGATTCACGCTCGAGCGTGGCATCGCGGAAACGTTGTGTGGAGCGGAGGGATCTCAGATCAGCCGGGCATCGGCAAAATTGAGCGTAGACATCACCAGCGCTACGCAAACCCGCACAAGCAGAGGCTGCGTTTCAACAGAATTGTGCCCGGAGGGGAAGGACCGTTACAAAGTCTCGTAAAAATCTGTGCGGAAGACTACTCCGAATGTCGAGCAATTGACAACGCGCATTGACACCGCACGACTTCCCCATCGGAACGAAAACACGAACCCTCCCGTACCAGGCACACAGAGGCCTCACATGACGGAACGAATCGCCTCGACGCCCCCAATCCCGGCGAGCGTCGGAACCAACTCAAACCGCACCCCCCTGCTTCTGTGTGTATCAGCAATGCTTCTACTTCAAGCGGCCAACGCCCAACAGCCCTCAACGATTACGGCGCCCACTCCACCATCAACTTGCTCCATGTCCCCAGGCGATAAATCCTGGATCGAAACAGCCGTCACCAACTGGCCCATCGTCGAGCGCCGCGAGCTGCATCTCACCCCGGCGCCTCTCCCAACCATCGTCGCCATCGACGCCGCCTGCACCTACATCGCAACCCCTCGCTCAAACAGTGGCCCCGACGGCCACCTCCTCTGGCACGGAACCCCGCACGCCGGCACGATCACCTTTCCCGGCGGAAAGACCGCGCCTTTCGGCGTCATCTCCTTCGCCGCGCCCGACGAAGGCAAAGCCACCACCGGCTTCTTCGCCATGAGCCTCCCCTCCGTCTGGCGCGCTAAAGGCATTCAAAGCGGCCTCGGACTCGAGCGTCTCATGGACGGCGTCCTTTTCCACGAGATGACCCACACCCGCCAGTTCTACTTCGTCAACCCGCGCATGGACCAGCTCACCGCGCGCTACCACCTCTCCGACGACATCGGCGACGACTCCCTCCAGGACGCCTTCCAGAACAATCCCGCATACGTCGCCGACTACGAGGCCGAACGCGACCTCCTCTACGCAGCGGCCTCCGCACCCACCGACGCCGAAGCCCGTACCCTCGCCCACCAGGCCCTCGCAAAGTTTCGCGTCCGCCGCGCCCAATGGTTCACCGGTGACGCCGAAAAGTGGAAGCCCCTCGATGATATCTTCCTCACTATGGAAGGCCTCGGCCAGTGGGCCATGTATGCCTGGTTCACCGACAAGCAAGGCCTCAACCTCGACCCCGTCATGGTCCTCCCCGAAGTGCGCAGAAAACACGACCGTTGGACCCAGGACGAAGGCCTTGCCCTTTTCCTCGTAGTCAACCGTCTCGTCCCCGACTGGCAAAAGCTAGCCTTCGCTCCCAACCCCGAGCTAGCCGAATCGCTGCTCGAGAGAGCCGCCCGGTAGTGGTGGATGATTCACTGTCAACTAGCAGAACTAGCAGAAAGTGGGCAACCACAAACATCGCAACGCAAAATCCATTACACAAGTATTACCAAGGCCCGATGCTTCACAGGGCACGTTGGTAGTCCAATCAATATATGCAGCAGCCGCATTTATTCGGACCCGATCGAACCTTCACTCAACCCGTCGTCTGGTTGACGCTTCTCATCATGATCGCGTTCCATCTCGGCGCCATCGCCGCGCTCTTCATGTTTAGTTGGAAGCCCTTCCTTGTTGCCATACTCCTGTGGTGGATCGCCGGCGGCTTCGGAATCGGCATGGGCTACCATCGCCTCCTCACCCATCGCGGCTACAAGACCTCGAAATTCATGGAGTACCTCCTCACCATCTGCGCCACGCTCACCCTCGAAGGTGGACCGATCTTCTGGGTTGCCACCCACCGCCAGCATCACCAAAACACCGACAAGGAAGGCGATCCTCACTCTCCCGGCGAAGGCGCTCTCTGGTCCCACGTCGGCTGGCTGATCACCGGCCAGACGATGCACAACGATGCGGCGAATCTCTTCCCGTATGTCCCCGATCTTCGCAAGGACAAATTCCACGTCTGGATCAGCAAGTGGCACTGGATACCGATCACGACTCTCGGCATCCTGCTTCTTGTCCTCGGCGGATGGCCCTATCTCTTCTGGGGAATCTTCTTCCGCACCGTCCTCGGCCTCCACTCCACCTGGCTCGTCAACTCCGCCACGCACATGTGGGGTTCACGAAGGTTCGCGACCCAGGACACCTCCCGCAACAGTTTCTGGGTAGCTCTCCTCACCTTTGGCGAGGGCTGGCACAACAACCACCACGCCCATCCGCAATCCTCGCGTCACGGCCTGGCCTGGTACGAGTTCGATCCCAACTGGTACGGAATCTCCGTACTACGCCTCTGTGGCTTGGCCTGGGACGTCAAAGCCCGCTCTCTGCATCCGAAACCCGAAGCAGTAATCACTGCCGCTGGAGTCTGACGAGTCGGCGTCTTTGCATTTAGGTAAGCCAAGGCTTCAGCCTTGGCAATTTCTAACCGCAACAACGGAGCCGGAAACTGGTGGCACAACGGAAGCCTCCCCGGCTCCTGAATGTTGGCGGCAGTATTCGTGGCGACAGGTGGCCGTCTCTATCGCTATAGGTACAGTCCTGTTCTTTGGCCCCGGGCTAACTAGATCAGCGACGCTGGAGCTTCTGCACGCATTTCTGATTCTTCTATTTTTGGCTTCGAATGCAATTCTTGTGATTTACACACTCACCTTTTCCATAACGATTCGGAAGCGGAAATCCAAGGAAGGCTAATCTCAAGCTGTATTCGAAGATCATGTTGGCCGGGGTGGGCCACATCTAAATGGGGTGACCGTCGCTAAGGTGGGCCATCGTGTAAAGCGCGATCCTATTGCTTAAGGGCACGGCCTATCGGAACTTCATCGATCTATTTGACCGAATATCCTCGCGCATCCATGCAAGCAGAGAACCCTTGCTTGAACTTATTCATCTGCTGGTTGTATGCCGCCTGGGCTTGGTTGGATTGCTGTTGCACCTGTGCACCTGCCGCCTGGGCCGCCTGGTCCTTGGACTGCTCGTTAGCCTTGCGCTGCTGTCGTCCGCCCCGCACCGTGCCAACTGTCGCTCCAACAGCCGCCCCCGTGCCTGCATCGCCGGCGATCCCTCCGATAACCGCGCCGCCCACGGCACCCCTCGCTGCTCCCCGTGCTCGTCCTCCCTTGGCCTGCGGAGCGTCAGCCGCAGCCTGCTCTTGGGCAGCCTGCACATCTGCTGCGGACGCAGCTGCGGGCGGGGGAGCCTCCGGGTTTATTCCCGTCTGCTCCTGAACCATGCCGTAGCAGTCATACTCATCCCGGAGTTGCTGGTCCTGACTCTGATTGTTTTTGGCGAACGCAAACATCCCGAGCTTCTGCGCCGCAGAAAACGGAGGAGGCGGCCCACTAGGGGGCGCCGGTGCGGAGGCCGAAGCACCAGCCGGTGCATCAGCTGGGGCTGCAGCCGGCGCCGGGGCTGCAGCCGGTGCGCCCGCGCCCGGATCAGATTTCTTGCAGGCTGAGACCAAAGGCAGAAGCAATAAAAGGCATACTGCTCGAACTGTTGTTGAGCGTGTCATTTCTTTCTCCTCGGTAATCGCATTGCGTGCATCGCCTCTATCGTTCCTTCTACCATCGCCGGAATCAGTCTCCCGAGCCTCAGAGACACTGTGCATGTTTCTGGAATTACCCTTGATCTGCTCATACCATCAAAGCGACAGGAAAGCTGACCGTTTCAATCCGTCCTCCAGAAGTGCTGGGAATCTCGACAACTCGCACACCCCAGATTCCTCATCATGCGTAATTATGAAGACGGATCAGTCTAAGAGAGCCGCGCCAGCCACGAGAACTAGGAAAACCCCTAGCCTGCAAAAACCGTCGGCTAGGTCGCCCACATCTCAATTCGGGTGCTCCATCTTCGCGACGGTTGCATCGTCGCTAAATCGGGTTCCTGCAGGCTTGCTCGTTGGGGTGAGCTAAGGTGAACCATCGCGCAAAACAGGATTGTGCGGCTGGTACACTTCTTTTCGACCAATCAAAGGTGGACCAGAGCATGTCGCAGAAAACACGGCCTGAGATTCTAGTTAGGATCGCCACACCGCAAGACAGTCTCGTCGCCGGACAGATTTGCTTCAACGCCTTTTCCGCAATCAGCACGGCCCACGGCTTTCCCTGCGATCTTCCCAACCCAGAGGCTTCTATCGGCGTGCTTTCAATGATGTTCTCGAACCCGGGTTTCTACTGCGTGGTTGCAGAACACGACGGCCGGGTCGTCGGCAGCAACTGCCTCGATGAGCGTTCCATAATTCGAGGCATTGGTCCGATCACAATCGACCCGAACGCACAAAACCTCGGCGTAGGACGTAAGCTCATGCAGGTCGCGCTGGACCGCGTGACCGAGCGCGGAGCTGCCGGAGGCCGTCTCGTCCAGGCCGCCTTCCACAATCGCTCGCTCTCCCTCTACACCTCGCTCGGCTTCGATATCCGCGAACCCCTCTCCTGCCTGCAGGGACAGACGCTCGAACGCAGCGTTCCCGGATGCGCAGTGCGACCCGCCAAACCCGAAGACGCGAACGCCTGCAACGCTCTATCGCAGCGGGTCCATGGATTCGATCGAGGTGTCGACATGGCCCAAGCAATCGAGCAGGGAACTGCGCGCGTAGTCGAACGCGGCGGTCGCATCACCGGATACACGACGCACCTCGCGTTCTTCGGCCATTCCACAGCGGAGACGAACGTAGACCTTCAAGCCCTCATCGCGTCGGCGGAATCCTTTGCTGGCCCCGGAATCCTGGTGCCTTCAAGAAACAGCGCTCTGCTGCGCTGGTGCCTGGCGAACGGCCTCCGAGTAGTCCAGCCGATGACCCTGATGAGCACCGGACTTTATAACCACCCAGCCGGCGCTTGGCTGCCATCCATACTCTTCTGATAGCTGGGTGGACTCGCTCGCCTATTCGCATCGCAACGATGTGCTGGGATCAATGCGGGAAGCGCGTCGCGCTGGGATATAGCTGGCGAAAAATGCAATACAAGCTAGAAGAGTGGGAACCGCGACAAACGTCACGACATCAGTGACTCCGACACCGAAAAGCAGCGAGCGCATCAAGCGGCTAACTACCAGCGCACCCCCAATGCCGATACTGACTCCCCAAAAGGCCAGCGTCATCCCGCCACGAACGATAAGTGTCATGATGTTCTTGGGGGAAGCCCCAAGCGCCAGACGGATACCTACTTCGCGGGTGCCCTGGCCCACCAGATAGGCAAGGAGCCCATAAATTCCAATCACCGCAAGCCCAAGCGAAATTGCCGCAAATGTTCCGAGCACCAGCATGGTGAAACGGCGGCGAGCCAGAGAATTGTTGAAGCGCTCCTGCATTGTGCTCACGTTGTAGAGCGGAAGATCAGGATTGAGTTCATGAATCTGCTGCTTAACTGCGCCCGCCAGCGCAACCGGATCGTTGCTGCCCCGCATAACGACGTTCATGGCGCGCGTTACGAATTGCGTTTGAGGAAGGTAAAACGCTATGCGCGAATCCGAGTCCAGGGTGTATTGCTTCACCCGGCCAACCACGCCGACAACCGTGATCCAGGGAGAGGTTGTCTCGCTGATGCCTCCGATGTGGAAGCGCTTGCCAATCGCCTCCTGGTTTGGCCAGAGTTGTTGCGCCATATACTCGTCGACGATCGCCACACGGGGTTTGTCGGCGACATCATCGTCGTTAAATAACCGCCCCTCGCGAAGGGGTATCTCCATTGCCTGGAAATAGTGTCCGCTGACCATGCGGGTATCGGCATTGATGAACTTCTCGCCCGGCGGCGGCACCCGTCCCTCAACGGTAATAGGTCCCCAGGCAAACATCTGGCTTAGCGGCAGCGATGTGACGGCCCCCGCTGAAGTGATTCCCGGTAAGCTTTCTAGCCGCTGCCAAAGCTCATGATAAGCAGCAAGAACCGCATCCTTGTTTTTGTATCGCTCACCCGTCATGGTCAGTTCAAGGGTGAGGACATTACGAGGATTGAAGCCAGGATCCACGTCGCGTACACGAGCAAAGCTGCGAATGAGCAAGCCTGCGCCAATCAACAGCATCGCGCAAAGCGCAATCTCCGAGATCACCAGCGAGCGGCGTAGATTGTTTCCTCGCCCCCAAATCGCACTGACGCCGGCCGACGTGCGACTGGTGTCCTGCAGAACGGTCTGCACGTCGAGCCGCGAAACCCGCAGCGCCGGTGCCAGTCCAAACAGAATCGCCGACAAGACACAAACCATGAACGTGAACGCGAGAGCGGTCAGACCGATGCCGACATCGTTCACTCTTGGTACGCTCTGCGGACCAAGTAGCCGTACCCAGTGCAAGGCAAGAAATGCCACAGCGATACCCAAGGCGCCACCGGCGAGCGCAAGCAGCACGCTCTCGGTCAGCAACTGGCGAACGATCCGTACTCGGGTCGCACCCAGTGCGGTGCGCACCGCAATTTCTTTTTGGCGCGCGACGGCACGCGACAGTTGCAGGTTCGCCAGGTTCACGCACGCGATCAACAGGACAAAGCCAACCGCTCCCAGCAACAGGTACAACGTGCGCCGAACGTTTCCGACCACTTGTTCGAGCAGCGGCACGATACCGAACGTCAACCCACCGTTGGGCGGATACACTTCGGGAAATTCATGTCGCAGCCGCGCCGTAATGGTATCCATCTCGGCCTGCGCCTGTTGTACGGAAACCCCTGGCTTCAGCTTGCCCAGTATGTTGTAGTCTTCGTGGTCGCGGTTTTTGGCGGCGTTGGCTGGGAGAGGCAGCGGCAGCAAGATCTCGGCCTGCTCCGCGCCATCCAACGTCGGCATTACCTCGCGAGGCAGCGAAAACGATCTTGGCATGACACCGACAATCTCATACGCCGCGCCGTTCAGCATGATCTTCCTGCCAAGAATGCCAGGATCGGAACCAAAGCGCCGCGCCCATGTTCCGTAACTGAGCACAGCGGTGGCCGTTTGGTCCGGCAGATCCTCATCGGGAACAAACAATCGTCCAAGAGCTGCCCGCTGTCCCAGCATAGGCAGCAAACTCGACGAGACCCGGATCGTCCCAACGCGCTCCGGTTCGCCCGACCCTGTGAGGTTATAGTTGCCGCCGATCGCGATCGCAACCTGCTCAAAGCCATGATGGCTGTTCTTAATATCGAAATATTGCGCGGTAGAAAACCAGTCTTCCGTTATGTCCAGGCCAGGGGAGCGGTTCCAAAGTATGACCAGCCGTCCAGCATCTGCGTACGGAAGTGGGCGAAGCAACAGCCCATCGACGATGCTGAAGATTGCAGTATTCGCGCCGATTCCGATGGCCAACGAGAGTATCGCCGCCGCGGTGAAAGCAGGTGCAGCAGCCAGAGCACGAAGAGCGTACCGTAAATCCTGTAGCAAAATGCGCATGCAGGCAGTGATAGCCTCCCACGCCCAATGTACTCCTCCAGGCCACCGAGACGAGGCAGCCTGTCATGCCCGAAGCGGCGGAGCCGCCCAACCTCGAATTGCCCGCCCCGGAAATCAAACCTTGATCGATGGCTGGAGATATCCCTGAGCTGCGAGATGCTCGCCCATGCTGGCATACATCGCATGATCTTCGGGCTGCCACGTCCCAAGTCCATCGACGTAGCGATTAAACATACAAAACGCCGCCGCAATCAGCACCGTATCGTGAATCTCCATATCGCTTGCGCCCAGTTCGCGCGCTCTCGCAACGTCTTCCTTTGTAACGTGCTTGCCGCCCTGCTGCACCTTGCCTGCAATAGTCAACAAGGCTTTCAGCTTCTCTGAAATATCCGCACGCGCAAAGTCCCGCTTCACCTGATCGACAAGCCCCCAGTCCTTGCCCATGTGCGCTGCTGCGGCTGCTCCATGGCTTGTCTGACAAAAATAGCAGTCATTCCTGCTCGAAACATAAGTCGCAATCAGCTCCCGCTCCCCCGGACTCAGTGTGCTCGGTCCGTGCAGCAGAACATGCGCCAGTTCACGCATAGGCTTCGCCGTCTCCGGACGAAACGCAAAGCCGCTGCTAATCCCCGGAAGACCTTCGGGTAAAGAGATATGTGGCATTTCGCTCCTCCTCGTTTATCGAGTTACTTCTGCAGGTAAATATTCCTTGCTGACATTCACATAGCCATCGCGAGCGATCCATTTCCCCCGCTCCCGATACATCGCTTCGTCCCGAGGCTGCGTTGTCCCCAATCCGTCGACATACCGGTTGAACATGCAGAACGCCGCCGCAATCAGCACCGTATCGTGGATCTCGACATCCGTCGCCCCCAACTCACGCGCCCGCGCCACATCCTCTTGTGTCACATGCTTGCCGCCGCGCTGTACCTTGCCTGCAATCGCCAGCAGAGCCTTCAGCTTCTCCGAAATCTCGGCATTCATAAAATCCACTTTGACCTTCTTCACCAGCTCCTCATCGCCGTTCAAACTGGCAGCCGCGACAGCACCATGAATGGTCTGGCAGTAGTAGCAATCGTTCTCCGACGAGACATACGTTGCGATCAACTCGCGTTCTCCCGGGCTAAGCGAGTTCGGCCCGTGCAGCAAAAATTCAACCAGATCGTTAAGTGGCCGCGCCGTCTCAGGCCGAAAAGCCATCGCGCCGCGTATACCAGGTAATCCTTCTGGAAGTTTGATATGTGCCATAGCTAGATTCCTTTCACCGTGAAATTTGTTCGGAAAGCGTACTCGCCGTAACGCTGGACTTCGAAAAGAAGAATCGCCGCACCGGGTCGCCGCAAAGCACGATCGCCAGTCCGATCAACGCCGGAACCGGGTCATGCATCAGGATCATCAGGTTGATCGCAACACACCCTGTAAGAAAAATCACCGGCGCCGCCGGAAACCACCACCGCTCCACCGGCTCACGAAGACGAAAAAGTGCCGTTACTGACAGAGCCAGAAAACAGACCGCCGAAAAAATAATGAACGAAAGGATCCGGTCAAACGCTCCGAAGCTAAGCACCAGCAGCGCAAGCCCCGTCTGCAGCAGCACGGCATTTGCAGGCGTTCCAAACCGCGGATGAAGCCTCCCGAACGGAGCAAAGAACGCGCCATCCTTTGCCATCGCGTAATAAACCCTCGGCGCAGCCATTGTCAGCGCCATCAATCCCCCCAGCACCGACAGCAACACACACCCCGACAGCACTCTTCCTCCCGTCGCCCCAAACAGCGCCTCCCCGAACTGCGCCACGAACGCCGTATTCGAGACGATCCGCTCCAGCGGCACCACCGACAGAAAAGCAAAGCTCACCAGCAGGTAAACCCCTGTCACCAGCGCCACGCCGCACGTAAACGCCAACGGAAGATTCCGCCGCGGATTCCGCACCTCACCCGCAACCTTACCCGCCTCCCACCATCCGCCGAAGCTAAAAAACGCGCTCACAGTCGCCCCCGCAATTGCCGCAAAGATCGGCTCCGACCCGGCACGTCTCTCGGTCAACGGCATCAGGCGCGCCACCGTCGCATGTCCCGAAATCCACGCCCACGCCACCAGACTTACCAACACCGCAATCTTCAGCAGGTTTGCCGTCGCCATCAGCCGCCGGCTCAGATTGGTGCCGACATAGTTCAGCACCGCCAGCCCAACCAGCATCACCACAGGAATCAGCCATTGCATCCGCGCCCAAAAACCAAAAGCAGAAAAACCAAACAGCGCCAGCACATAAGGAGTCGCCCCCACGGCCATTGCCGCAGCCACCCCCGGGTCCATCACCGCGGCCGACATCCACCCAAACAAAAACGCAATGCGCCCGCCAAACCCCTCACGCAGATAAACATACTCGCCGCCAGTCACCGGAAAATGTACCGCCAGCTCCGAGTAGCACAGAGCTCCGCACATCGTCATCAACCCCATACCGCACCACACCGCCGCCAGCAGCACAGGAGAACCCAGCGACCGCGCCATCGCCGCAGGCGTCAGAAAGATCCCCAGCGCAATCGACTCGCCGGTCACCACAGCGATCGTCGCCGCCAACCCCAGCTGCCTGCCCTTATCCATTGATGCGCAATCCTACACGCGCCGGTACGGAATCAGCATCCACCGAAAGGTTGAGATGCGAGTGCCGCGTCGTAGTCGACAACTACAGCGAGAAGAAGCAATGATCCGGTAACTCCGCGACTACGCGACGTGACAGACTGGGATTCATGATCGTCCAATACCTTCAATCTCTCTCTGCAGAGCGAGTTGCTCGAGAGTTGAGTGTGGCAGGGAAAGAAAAAGACCGATTCTGCGATCCAGAACGACATAAGCATCGCGAAACGCGCGGCCAATCTCCTCAGATGTGCCTTTCACCGCGGCCGGATCGGGAATGCCCCAGTGGGCAGTCATTGGCTGACCCGGCCAAAATGGACACACTTCATTGGCCGCACTGTCGCAAACCGTGAAGACAAAATTCATCTGGGGGGCATCAGGACCAGAGAACTCATCCCACGATTTGCTACGGAATCCTGCCGTAGAAATTCCGGCGGACTCAAGTTCCTTCAAAGCTTCAGGGCGAACTGTTCCCGTCGGATGGCTGCCGGCGCTGTACGCAGTAAACCCGCCTTTTCCTTTGTGGTTGAGAATGGCCTCCGCCATGATGGAACGAGCGGAGTTGCCCGTGCAAAGAAACAGAATGTTGTAACTGGTAGGCACAATTAGTCTCTCTCGACTTCAGCGGCCGGCGTGCAGCAAATAGGCTCGCATCAGGCCACACTTGGTTTGATGGCGCGAATGAAGGCGCTGAGAAACCTTCCTTCGACCAACGGAGCAATCTCGTCTACGTCAATCCCTGCTTCGGTCAGGAATACACGCGCATCCTCAATGTCGTACGTTCTCGTGGATTCAACGTCGATATCGACAAAACCCACCGCCTGAAGTTTTGTGCGATAGTCGTTTTCCTCCAGAGCGCCAGCGATGCAGCCAACCCAGAGCAACATGCTTGTGCGAACGGCGTCAGGAACGTGTCCATGAACGATCACATCAGAAACAGCAAAACGGCCTCCGGGCCTCAATACGCGAAAAGCTTCCCGCAGAACTGAACTCTTGTCTGTGGAGAGGTTGATAACACAGTTTGAGATAACGACATCAACAGAGCAATCCGGCAAAGGAATGTTTTCAATCTCTCCCTTGAGAAACTCAACGTTCGTTGCGCCCGCTTGTCTCTGGTTCTCTCGAGCAAGCGCCAACATGTCATCGGTCATATCCAATCCATACGCTTTGCCGGACGGCCCAACCCGTTTTGCGGAGAGCAGCACGTCAATGCCACCACCGGAACCAAGGTCTAGCACCGTCTCGCCCGGTTTTAGATCGATTAACGCGATCGGGTTGCCGCATCCGAGAGAAGCCAAAACTGCCTTCTCCGGTACCAAGCCCTTCTCTCCATCGCCGTATAGATCTTTTGTAATCGGGTCGCAGCATCGAAGTGCCGGATCGCAACACGCCGATATACTCGCCTCACTGACGCTCCGAGCAATTGAGCCGTATTTTTCGCGGACAGCTTGATTCGACATCGGGTGTACCTCTTTCATATTCGCTAAAGCGAATGTATTATTCCGACATATATATGTCAAGGCGTATATTCAAAATATGGCACGCTCCTCAAAATCATTCGACCCCGTTCGTATGTTTGCCTCCCTTGCCGACCCCACGCGTCTCAGATTGCTGAATCTCATGAATGGCCGCGAAGTATGCGTTTGCTATTTCGTCGAGATTTTGAAGCAGGGACAGCCAAAGATATCAAGGCATTTGGCTTATCTGCGTAACGCCGGTATCGTATCCGCGCGACGGGAAGGGAAATGGATGCACTACAGGATTGAGCGCCCCGAGGATGTCAAAGCTGCCGCTATTCTCGACGCCACTCTAAAATCCTTCGAGGCAGACCCTCAGATGCAGTCGGATTTACTAAGACTAAGCAGAGCTTGCTGCGAGCCACAGCGCTTCGTTACGCTTCAAGGCGCACCAATTCCAACGCATTCTTGAGAAAAACTTCAAAACAGGGCTGGGTGGCCCACATCTAAATTGGGTGCCCCATCTTCGCGACGGTTTCATCGTCGCGAAGGTGGGCCATCGCGCTACGCGCGATCAGCTCTCCTCAAGGATGTGACCCATATGTACCAATCAGGAAGCTATCTAGATGGGTAAAACTGTCTTGCGGTATTCGTCATCGAGTATCTTCCATGCCTCGTTGATGGTCTTCAGAGCAGCTGAGTCATCTCGTTTGATGAAATAAAGATCGGACTTCAAAGCCCTGAATTTATCGTTATAGGTATAGTGCCCTTTATATTTAACCCCCGGCTGAAGCCAGGTATCGATAGTTGTCCCAATAGCTACCAGTAACGAAAGGACAGCAACATGCGCGTCTAACTTTTGGATGCCCTTTGCAGCGGCACACGCCGATAGCGTGATGAGAGCTACTCGAAAACTGTAATAAAGAACTCCAAACCAGTACGCTCGTTTGCCACTGAAATGAATGCAATCGTCGAGGATTGCTGCGATCACGTCGTACGGATCTTTCAATTCCAATGATTCGGGTGTTGGTCTGACGAAGGCCGAGGAAGTACCAATCACCATGGCGGACCCATTCTCGAGGGAAATTTAAGGATTATCGTTCCTGTCAGCAATCACTGGTTAATCCACTGATGAGCAGCCATCATACGCCGGTGCCCCATTCATGCGGTCTCATCGCATGAGAGCGCATCGCGCTACGCGTGATCCGCTCTCCTCAAGGATGCGACCACAATCCGCAGCCAGGCCTCGAACGGAAGGGCACGGCTTCAGCCGTGCCGAAAGGTTGCCGCCGCGAAGCGGCTACCGCTCTGCCGAAGGCTGGAGCGAAGGCGTAGCCGAAGCGACTGATTTATTGCCGTTGTTTTTCGTCCGGAATCGCACTTACCATTCCCAATGGAACCAATTCTTTACAGAACCTGTTCCTCAAAAACCCGCCAAACTCGCATGTCAAGCCCCTCACACCAAAAAACCATCACCCAAAAATCCATAAACAACTCGAAATCAGCCACCTGCAAGCCAAAAATAAATCCGTCAAAACTGGCATTTTAGTTTCATTCAATTCGCTAGACTTAAAACAGATAGAAAACAGAAAACAAGGCCCGGCCAAAAGCCGGGCCTTCGCCTTTAACCGCAAAAGGGAAGATTGGGAACACGAAGTCCAGACTCAACTCTTTTCTTCCGAAGACTTTGCACCAAAAAGTACCCCGTGGGGAGGGGACCAATGCACACCACCATCGAAACACCAACCGAAACACCCAAACGCTACCAGTGCCGCCACATCTTTACCGACGGCCACCGCTGCGGCAGCCCATGCCTCCGCGGCGAAGACTTCTGCTACTACCACCACACCACCCGCAAACCCGCGACTCGTCCACACACTCGCAGCACCACCTTTGAAATCCCGCTCCCGGAGGACCGATCCGCCATCCAGCACACCATCGGACAGGTCCTCCAGCGTATCGCCGCCAACGACATCGACCCCCGCCGCGCCGGCCTCCTCCTGTATGGCCTCCAGATCGCCAGCCTCAACCTTCCCAAACCTCAAACCAACACCAAACGCAACTCCGAATCCAACTCCGACCCCGAAACTGTAGAAGAGATCACCGTCGACCCCGAACTAGGCCTCCTCGCTCCACCCGCCGAAGTCGGCAAAACCGCAGAACGCAAGAGCTCGGTCGCCCTCCTGATTGAAAAACTGCTCAAACAAGACGAACATGCCCAGCAGGAAAGCGCCGCACGCAAATCCGCCGAAAAACCCATCACAATCCCCATCCTCCAGGCCACGGACGAATCTTGTATCCTGACCATGCATGTCAAAACCCATCGTTCTCACCATCCTGGACGGCTGGGGCTACCGCCCCGAGACCCACGGCAACGCCATCGCACAGGCCCGCAAACCCACCTACGACGCCCTCCTGCGCGACTACCCCAACACCCTCCTGCGCGCCAGCGAGCACTTCGTCGGCCTCCCCGACGGCCAGATGGGCAACTCCGAAGTCGGCCACTTGAATCTGGGCGCCGGAAGAATCGTCCGCATGGACATGACCCGCATCGACACCGCTATCATGGACGGCAGCCTCTACACCGACCCCACCCTGGTCCGCGCCTACGAGCTGGCCGCACAAAAGGGAAGAGCGCTCCACCTCATCGGCTTGCTCTCGGACGGCGGCGTTCACTCGCACCAGCGTCACCTCGACGCCCTCATCCGCATGGCCGCGCAGCACAAACTGACCCACGTCTTCGTCCACGCCTTCATGGACGGCCGCGACACTCTGCCCACTAGCGGCCTCGGCTACCTCGAGCAACTCCAGCAAACCCTCCGCGAAGCGGGAACCGGACAAATCGCAAGCGTAAGTGGCCGCTACTACGCCATGGACCGCGACCTTCGCTGGGAAAAAGAGAAACAAGCCTTTGACGCGCTGGTCACAGGCCATCCCGTAGGCGGACGCTACGCCGACCCCATCGAACGAATCAAGGAACTCTACTCGAACAGCATCACCGACGAGTTCATCCCACCCTTCACCTGCACCAATCAGGAAGGCGATCCTATCGGCCTCATCCGCGACCACGACGTCGTCATCAACTTCAACTACCGCGCCGACCGCGTCCGCCAGATCACCCGCGTCCTCACCCGCCGCTCCGGCCTCACCGCCGACCCCGTCGGCAGCCAGGGCCACCAACTCCCCAAAGCCACCGAGCTCGACAACGAGATCCCCCTCCACACCATCCCCACCGACCTCCACTACGTCTGCATGACCCAGTACGACAAAAACTTCAAACTCCCCATCGTCATCCCCGCCGAATCGATGGACAACCTCCTCGCGAACCTGATGTCGCAAGCCAATCTCCGCAACCTCCGAGTAGCCGAGACCGAGAAGTACGCGCACGTCACCTACTTCTTCAACGGCGGCATCGAGAAACCCTTCCCCGGCGAAGACCGCGCCCTGATCCCCTCGCAAAAGGTCGCCACCTACGACCTCGCCCCCGAGATGTCCGCCTCCGGCATCGCCGACGCCGTCATCAAAGCCGTCAACGACACCGCCTTCGACGTCATCATCGTCAACTTCGCCAACGCCGACATGGTCGGCCACTCCGGCATGATGGAACCCACCATCCGCGCCGTCGAGACCGTCGACACCCAGCTAGGCCGTATCTACCAGGCGATCCGCCAGCGCGGCGGCAGCCTCTTAGTCACCGCCGACCACGGCAACGCCGAGATGCTCATCGACCCCGCCACCGGTGGCCCCCACACCGCCCACACCACCAACCCCGTCCCCTTCCTCTACATCACCGAAGAAGGCAACAAACCCAAACTCACAGAGGGTGGCAGCCTCCGCGACATCTCCCCCACCATCCTCAGTCTTCTGAATCTCGACCAACCCAACCAGATGACCGGCGGCAACCTCCGCACAAAAGTTAGTGTCCCCTGAAATTCACCCTGCCACCGCCACGGTTCCATCTTGACGTTTCGTGAACGAATGAATCACCCGGCCCTGCTCATCCAGATGCCGTAGCGTCAGCATCTCCGACGTCACCTCCAGATCACTAAACCCATAAACCTTCTCCGCCATAGGCCCCCTCTGCGTCTCAGGAATATTCAGGTTATACAAATCCGCCCCACCCCCGCCCGATAACACAAACGAAGTCGGATGCCCGTCGAACTCCAGGTGCTGCATATCGTGGTCATGTCCGGCGAGATACATGTGAACCTTATGTTTCCTCAGTAGCGGTTCCCAATCCCTGATCAGCACCTTATGATCCCCATGCGGCCCATTCGAAAAGATCGGATGATGCCCCATCGCAATCAGAAACGGCGTCGTCCGAGGCTTCTCCAATTCCGTCGTCAACCAGGTCAGCTGCTCCGCCTGCTGTGCCGGAGTCAACGTAAAGTTTGTCCCACGGTCCCACTTCCCATCTGCAGATGGCATATTGCTATCCAGCGCAAGCACCGTCACCATCGGCTTCTTAGCCGGAAACTCAAACCGATACCACAGCGACGGCATCGTCCACCGCGTCCCCCCAGCCTTCGCGTACTCCAACTCCGCCGCCACCTTGCTCTCCGGCATCCTCTGGTAGTCGTGATTTCCTGGAATCGCATACGCCGGACAATCGAACACACTCTTGGGATACATCTCTTCGAACTGTGTCTGCCAACGCTTGTCCTTCACTCCACCCGGCAATGGCCCATACCAGTTATCGCCGAGCATCAGTAATGCCTCGGTCGTAAAGCCACGCGCCTTTACATAGTCCTGCATCGCTTTTGCCACACGAGCTTGAGCATCGAAGTCCTCAGGACCCCAGTCGCCCACCATCAACAAATGCGAGCCGCCCGCAATAGAACCACCGCGCTTAGGATCAGCAAGCGAGGGCAGGGCACCGAGCCCGGCTAAGGCGCTGAACGCAAAACTCTGACGCAAAAAACGTCGGCGCGACAACGTTCCATTCAAACTCATCTTTTCTCCTCTATCGTTGTTGCATGATACGAACGTCATCATCTGGAAGTTGCAGCTAGTCTCGTCAGAACTCCCGCCGGCCTTCCATAGCCCGCGTCATCGTCACCTCATCGGCGTACTCGATATCGCTGCCAGCCGGAACGCCGGTAGCAATCCTCGTCACCTTGAGCTCGCCCTTTGCCTTCCGCATCTCATGCGCCAGGTAAGCTGCCGTAGCCTCGCCCTCCGTTGTCGGCGAAGTGGCGAGAATCACCTCATCCACCTCGCCCAAACGCGTCATCAGATTCCCGATCCGCAACTGTTCCGGCCCAACTCCGCCGATCGGCGACAGCGTCCCATGCAAAACGTGATAAACCCCGTTGTAGCTCCGTGTCTTTTCGATCGTCGCGATATTGGTCGGCTCCTCAACCACACAAACTACACGCTGGTTACGTATCGGACTTGTGCAATACCCGCAGGGATCGACATCCGTAATGTTGTTGCAGACGGAGCAGAGCCGGAGATGCAGCTTCAGCTCCCGAATCGCCACCGACAACGCCTCCGCATCCTTAGCCGGCGACCGCAGCACATGAAACGCCAGCCGCTGAGCGCTCTTCGTCCCAATCCCCGGTAGCTTTCTCAACTCTTCGATCAACCGCGCCATCGGCTCCGCAAACCGGCTTGTCGTTGTTGTGAAAGAGCCAGCCACTTAGCTCAACCCCGAAAGATCAGGCAGCCCCAGCCCGCCCATCATCCCCGCCACACTGGACTTCATCGCCTCATCCGCACGCCGTCCTGCCTCATTGATCGCCGCCGCAATCAAGTCCTCCAGCATCTCCAGATCACCCGCCGTGCTCCCCATCGCCGTCGGCTCAATCTTCACCCGCAGAACCTCTTTCTTGCCATTCATCCGTACCGTGATTACGCCGCCGCCGCTCGAAGCCTCCACCACCGTTGCAGCGAGCTTCTTCTCCATCTGCTCCTGCATCAGCTTCGCCTGCCCCATCATCTCTTTCATCTTGCCTAGATCAGAAAAATCCATCGCGCCCTCTAGTCCAGCCCTTGCCAATCTCGCCGTTGCTCTTAATCACCGTCCCGCAGATCGATCACACTCTGAATCTCGGCATTGAACAACGTCTGCGCCCGTTGCACAATCGGATGTTCCATCGCCATCGCCTGAACGCTTCCAGTCTTGACTGCCTTTGGCTTCTTCGGCACCGCAGTCGTCTTCACGCCAGGCACGAGCATCAGCTTCAAAGCCCCAGCGCCGGCATCGCGTAGCGCAGCCTTGATCAACTTCTCCGCTTCAGCATTAATCACCATGGGAAGCATCGTCTTCGACAGCTCCGTCTGTACGCGAACCTCGCCGTCCGCAACCACCCACTCCGCATCGGCCAGAGCATCTGCCGCCGTCTCCTGACTCTTCGCTCCTATCAAAGCAGCAAGCGATGCCTTTTGTAGATCCTCAGCAGAATGTAACGACGAAGGTTGCAAATCGACAACACGGGTCTCTTCCCGAATCACCTCAGTCGACGGAACAACAGCATCGCCACCTTTCGCCGTCGTCTCCACCGGCTTCTCCACTGGAACCGGCATAGGTATCGGCGGAGCTACGACAACCGGTACGACCTCAGGAGACCTCTCCTTAACACTCCTCCGGCTCCTATCCTGCTCAAATGGAGAAAATGCTGGCTTCGCGACCCCCGACGCGCTCGCCTCCAAAACGCGGGCCGTCACGGCTCCAGCTGTGCTCCTCGAGGGACCTGCCGCCGACGCATCAACACTCTTAGCTGCAGCACTCGTACTTGGACGTCCCTGCCCTGAACCTCCACCAACAGGGAACTGACTCAACACCTCTTCGATCGGCAGCAGTCGCCGAAGATGCACCAGCTTCAGCAGTCCCAGTTCAAAATGAAACCGCTGCTCCTGCCGATACCCCAGCTCATCAAACGTCCGGAGCATCACCTGCAAAAAACGCGTCAACTCTTCTTCGCTGAAGAGGGAAGCGGACCGTCCCGCGCGTCGCTGCTCATCCGCCGAAATCTGCAGCAACTCCCCGGCCATGCCATCCGCACCAGCGCCATCCACGCCAATGTCGGCAATCTTCGCAATCACACAGTTTCGCAGATACCGAACAAACTGCCGCGCCAGCTGTGCCGGCGAGTTCCCCGCATCCAGCAGCTGATTCGCAACCGTAATCACCTCGGCGCTGCGATTCCCATCCACCGCCTCAAGAATCTTTTCAAATACCGCATTCGGAACCGTCCCCATCAGCTCGCGAATCTGTCCTACATCCAACCGCGGCCGCCCATCCTCAACCGGCGCACTCGCAATCGCCTGGTCCATAATCGACAGCGCATCCCGCATCGACCCGTCGCCGGCCTCGGCCAGCAAACTCAGAGCCCCCTCATCCGCCTCCACACCCTCGCGCTCTGCGATCCTACGCAGCTCGCCCAGAATGTCCACCAACTTCACCGCATGAAAGCTGAAGTGCTGACACCGCGACCGCACCGTCTGCGGGATATCCTCAGGCTGTGTCGTTGCCATCATGAAGACGATGTGGTCTGGTGGCTCCTCCAGAGTCTTCAGGAGCGCGTTGAACGCCGCATCGGTAATCTGATGCGCCTCATCCAGAATGTAGATCTTGTACTTATCCCTGGCCGGCCGGTAACGCGCAGCATCCCTCAACTCGCGAATCTCATCGATCCCGCGATTGGTCGCCGCATCGATCTCGATCACATCAACAGAGTTACCCGCCTTGATCTCCGTGCAACTCTCGCAAACCTCGCAAGGCTCCGCCGTTGGCCGCAGAACCGACCCAATCGCATTCCGGCAGTTCAACGCCATCGCCAGAATGCGCGCGATCGTCGTCTTCCCAATGCCGCGATGCCCGCTGAAGATGTACCCATGCGCGATCCGATTCTGTATCAGCGCATTCATCAACGTCACGGTCACATGGTCCTGTCCTGCAACATCCGCGAAACGCTGTGGCCGGTATTTCCGTGCAAGAACCTGATATGCCATAAATAAACCAGATGAACGGATAGGTAGCCAAGCCGCGACCGCCCTCGCAACCTCTATTGTATCGCCCGCACGCTGCCACCGAGCCGCAGGTTCTACGTCTTCAGAGCCTTCGCTTTCCTCCGCGCTTTCCTCGCCCGCCGTTTCACCTCATCCTCGCTGTACATCGTCCCCCGGCACTTTTCAGCACCGCAGTAGCAATGCGCTTCGTCGTCATCGCTGTCGTAGAGGTTGTACTCATAGGTCAACTCTTCACCCGCGGCAATGTTACGAATCGCCATCACGAAAACTCGTCCATCCAGGCTCTCGGATTCGCAGTTCGGGTCGCAGGAGTGATTGATGAACATGGCAATTCCAAACCCATCGATCACCGTTTTGTCATCTCCACAGCTGAAGAGGTAGGTGATATCCCGGTCCTTATATCGTTCATCCGCTTCAGCTTTCGTGAACCGCGGCCCATCATATTCGCACACCCGCGTGCCTTTTTTTATCGCTTGTGTCGTGTAGCAGCCCGCCGCATGAATCGACGAAGAACGAATAATCAGCCCATCAACCATAGTCAGATTGTTCCATCAAATAAAATATCGGCAGGAAAGTAGCCCAGGTCTGCTGACTATAACAAACCGCTGAGCGGCACCGTCAAAGTATTGGACGAGTACTCTGGACAAGATGGCAATTCCCTCAATAACCCGAGCACTGCTGGCTGCTTCCGTACTCTCTGTCGCCGCTCTTGCGCAGACCGCACCCACGCAGAACCCTCCTGCCGTACCCTGCCCAGCCCCAAACCAGACTCCCGCTCAGACTTCAGATCAGACAACCAAACCCTGCCCCCCGCTGGCTCCAGCCGCAAGAAAACCAACTGCCGCCGAGCAGTTCCCCTTTCCAGGCCAACCAACCAAGCCTGCAACTCCGCCCGACTCTCCCAGCCCTGCAACCTCCCCGTCCGACGCGGCCGCACAACACCCATTCCCCACCCAAACCCCTCCGAAGTTTCCCGGCGACGACTCCAGTAGCAGCTCCAGCTCCAGCAGCGACGACCCCAACGCCACGCCGGACGACAACCCAGCCTCCAAAGGCGACCCGTCGAATCCACCGGAAGGGACATCCGTCCATCGCAAACTGCCCAAGGTGCAAAGAGTCCAGTCCGACGACGAACGCGTCGATGAAGACCTGACCGTCGCAAAGTTTTATATGCACGACGAAAACTATCAGGGCGCCTATCTACGCGCCAAAGATGCGGTGAAGGTCCAGCCCGAATACTCTGCCGCCCACTTCGCCCTTGCCCAGATAGCGCAGAAGATGAAGAAAAAGGACGAAGCCATCGCCGAGTTCCAGACCTATCTCAAGCTCGACCCCGATGGAGAAAAGGCAAAGGACGCCAAAAAGGCCCTCGCCGAGCTCAAATAGGTCTCCCCAAAAAGTAGCGTCACGCCCACAACCCATGTAACGTGATCCTGCCACTATGGACTCCACCCTCTACCAGCTCCAGCGCGAGATTTCATCCACCCTTAGCGGACTCGACACAACTCAGACCCAGCTCCGCCCCCCAGCCCACCCCGGGAAGTGGAGCATCCAGCAGATTATGGAGCACCTGCTCCTCACCTACTCTCTTACGGAGCTTGCCCTCAACGCACGCATCGCCAAACGTTCCCCCACCAAAGCAAAAGCCACAGCCAAGCAGAAGATCCAGCAATATGCCGTCTTCAGGCTGGGATACTATCCGTCCGGGCGACAGGCCCCCGCTGCCGTCACACCCGGCTCAACCGGTCAGCCGTTATCCGGCGATGAACTCATACGGACCGCAGACGAACACCTCATACGTCTCGACGCACTCTGCAGCGAAGCCGAAACGCTCTTCGGCAACACCCGGTGTGCCAGTCACGCCGTCCTCGGCCCCCTCTGCGTCGACAATTGGCGCATGTTCCAGCTTCTTCACGGCAGACACCACCTCAAACAGATCAGCGCAATTCGCAACGCCCACGACGTCCGGCCTCCAAGTACCCATCCTTAGGGAAGAGGATTCGTCAGACACCCTCAGTCCTGCTAATCCAGATCATTCTCCGCTGCCGCATCGTCCTCCACCAACTCATCCTCTACCCGCAGATACCGACGCATATACCGCAACGGCTCCTCAGCCGCAGCAAGCTCCTTCAGGTGATAGAGCCAGGCATCCTCCCGCGCACTGCGTCGCGTGTATCCCTTACGCTTCACCGTGCCGATCGTTCCATCCTTCATCCTGCGAGTAAACGTCTGCGTCGGCACCTGAAAGGTCATCACCTCACCCGGCTTCCAGAAACTCGACGCAAACTCATGAGAGAACAGCAGGGCATAGTAGCGTCGCTCTGCCGCAAGCGTCTCCACTGCGTGGTGTGCACTCTGCCACGGCAGCCCCAGCTTGCTGACGTACCACCTACGAAACTCGAACCCGTTACTGCGCGCCTGCCCGACCAGCAACTGAAGCAATTCAACCCGTGTCATAAAGTCCGTTCAGCCCAAAATGAAAGCACAACAGTACCGGCGATTCCCGGTATCAAAGGGTATAGTTTACCGAGGCGTGCGTCCAATAGATTGTCGGCAGCGTCTAGGCCTATCATTTGCATCAAAGGGTAAGTGCTTCACCCATATCGAAAATACTACCGGGCCTTGGAGAACGACGATAAAACGCAGCGTCAAAAACCTCAGCCTCCTTCTTCTTGCGCTCCTGCTGGCGACTCAGGCCTTCGCCAACACCTACAATCCAGCCGCACACACCGACCCCATCAATCTCACCCCCGAGGTCCGCGAGGCCCACGAGCGCTTCTACAACCTCGACTACGAAGGAGCCCTCACCCGCTTCGAGGCCATCCAGAAAGCCAACCCCCAAAGCGCCATCGCCACCGGCTACATCCTCCAGACGCTCATCTTTCGTGAGCTCTACCGCCAGGATCTCCTCGACACCACGTACTACGCCCACGATTCCTTCCTCACCTCCAAGCGCAACGTCCCTGTCCCCTCCGACGTTCGCGCACGCATTGAATCCCTCACCAACTCCGCCATCGCCCTCGCCGACCAGCAGATCAAAGCCAACCCCAACGACGCAAATGCCTACTTCGCTCGCGGCTACGCTCGAGGCATGCACGCTGCCTTCATCACTCTGTGCGACCACAGCTACGTCGCGGCCGCCCGCCAGGGCTACGCCTCCCGAGGAGACAGTGAGCAGGCCCTAAGAATCGATCCCGACTACGCCGACGCCAAGATGGCCATCGGCATCCAGCAGTTCGCAGTCGCCAGCCTCCCGCGCCTCATCCGCATGATGGTCGGCATTGCCGGCGTCAGCGGCAACAAGGAAAAGGGTCTCAGCCTTCTTCGAGAGTCCGCCGCCCACGGCATCGTCACGCCAATCGAGTCCCGCACAGCGCTCTCGCTCTTCCTGCGCCACGACGCCCGCTACCCCGAGGCCATCGTCGTCCAGAAAGGCCTCGCCGACCAATATCCCCACGACTACCTCTTCCGCCTCGAGGTCGCCAACCTCACCAAGGACTCCGGCAACGGTCCCGGCGCAATCGCCATTTACCGCGAAATTATCACCGACGCGAAAAAGCCTGGCTACTTCATCGAGCCCCGCCTCCACATGGCCTACTTCGGCCTCGCCGACACTCAGCGCGGCCAGAACGACATCGCCGCTGCCGCGCAGAACTACCTGCAAGCCGCCGCCCAGCCCACCTGCAGCGACTGGATCCGCCGCCGTGCTCAACTCAACGCCGGTGAGATGTTCGACCTCCTCCACAACCGCGACGAAGCCACCAGGCAATATCAACTAGCCTCTGCCGGCGGCGGCGACCAATCCCAGACGGACGCCGCCCACCGCTACCTGAAGACTCCCTACACCGGCAAATAGCCCCACACTTTGTCATCCTTCGACGTAAGCGGAAGACTCGCTTTTCATTCTCTCCTTGACAAACTAGGAGAGCTGCGAAACAATCCCCTAGACGGTCAAGGAGAAGGCAAGAATGGCGAAACAAGTCGACCTCATGCAAGGCACGCTGGAGATGTTGATCCTCAAAGCGGTCTCGCTCGGCAAGCTGCACGGATACGGCGTGCTGCTCCGAATCCAGCAGATCAGCGGCGAACAGCTCGTCATCCAGCAAGGCTCCCTCTATCCGGCGCTGTATCGTCTCGAACATGAGGGCGCAATCAAGAGTGAGTGGGGCGAAAGTGATAACAACCGCCGAGCGAAGTACTACACCCTAACTCCCGCAGGACGCAAGCAATTGGCGGCGGAAACCGAAAAGTGGAACCGCATGGCCGGCATCATCGGCACAATCCTGCAGCTAACCGGGGTGGAGTCGTGAGCGCCCGATGGTCGCGTTTCCGATCGTGGCTTCGCTCGGCCTTCCGACGTCGCCGCCTCGAGGAAAACATGGATGCAGAAGTCCGCTTTCATCTCGAAGCCCGCGCCGCCGACCTGATGCGTGAAGGCCTCGATCCACACCAAGCGATGCGGCAGGCGCGCCTCGAGTTCGGCGGCATCGCTTTGCACAAAGACGAAATGCGCAGTTCCCTCGGCCTGCGCTGGTGGGACGATCTCTGGTGCGATCTCCGCTACGCCGCCCGCATCCTGCGCAAGAGCCCCGGCTTCACCGCAATCGCCGTAGGCTCCCTCGCGCTGGCCATCGGCGCCAACACAACCATCTTCTCCGTCGCCAACGAGATGCTCTACCAGCGTCTCGGCGTGCCTCATGCCGAGCAACTCCGCCTCTTCACGCTCACCGGCGACAAGAACGTTGCCGTTCACTCTTCATGGGGAGACTGGAACTCCCTCCCTGGCGGAAGGATCCACTTCGATTCGTTCTCTTACCCCGTCTACCAGCAGTTGCGCAGAGACAATCACGTTGTTCAGGAGATCTTCGCCTTCAAAGACATCGGCCGGGCCAACGTCACGGTCGACGGATCAGCACAGGCGGTACAGCTGGAGCTCATCTCGGCAACTTCTACGAACAGATGCAAGTGAGGCCGGCACTCGGGCGCGCAATTTTGCCCTCTGACGACAGTGCTCCCGGAACAGGCGCAGTTGCAACAATCAGCGATGGATTCTGGCAGCGCAGCTTTGGTAGATCGCCAGACGTCGTAGGCAAGATCATTACTGTGAACACCATTCCGGTGACGATCGTGGGAGTCAACCCGCGCGGGTTTACCGGGGCAAAGAGCGTCCAGACCTCGCCCGAGTTGTTTATGCCGTTGTCGATGGTTCCGTTGCTGAGAGCTGAGTTTGGCCAGGACGGACCTCTGCTGTCGAGTACAAAGTTGTTTTGGGTCACGTTAATGGCACGGGCCAAACCGGGAGTTTCAACCGAGCAAGCGCGGGCCTCGCTCGATGTGGCGCTGAGCGCAGCGATACGTGGCACGATGACGATCAAAAAAGAGGACACTATGCCGACCTTTGTCCTCGAGGACGGCAGCAGGGGATTGAATTATTCCGGAAGACGCTTTGCCCAACCGCTCTATGTATTGCTGGCCTTCGTCGGATTTGTACTGCTACTCGCCTGCGCCAACATCGCGAACCTCATGCTGGCCCGAGCATCGGCGCGTCAGCGTGAGATGGGTGTACGGCTGGCCCTCGGAGCTGGCCGATGGCGCATTCTGCGTCAGGTGCTCACCGAGAGCTTGATGATCTCCGCGATGGGAGGAGCGCTGGGGCTGGTCCTGGGATACATGGGCCGGACGACGCTACCCAAACTCCTCGCGAACGCGTGGGAGCACTCTAACCTGAACGTCCCATTCGATTGGCGAGTCTTCGCCTTCACCGCAGGCGTGACCATCGTGACTGGAGTCCTCTTCGGAATCGCTCCGGCCTGGGCCTCCACACGCGCCGAGATCGGTACCGCATTGAAAGAGGGTGGCAAGACGACAACACGGCATCGCAAAGGTTGGAGCGGCAAGGCAATCGTCACCTTCCAGGTAGCCTTGTCGACCATGCTCGTTGTAGGCGCAGGGCTCTTCCTTCGGACGCTGATCAACTTGAACTCGATTGATCCCGGATTCCGTACGGACCATTTGCTGCTGTTCGACATCAATCCTCCGAGCAAGCAATATCCGGCGCCGAAGGATGTCGCCCTGCACGCACGGATCGAAGAAACTCTGCGAAGCGTTCCAGGTGTAGAGGAAGTGACCCTCTCCGAGGTCCCCTTACTTGCAAACTCTATGTCGTCCGATCCATTTCACATAAAGGGAGTTCCTGAAGCGGAGCACAAACGTGGGGACACGAGCGGAATGACCTATTTTGCCTTCGTTGGGCAGGATTTTATGCCGGTAATGGGAATACCTGTTGTAGCGGGACGCGGATTCACGGCACACGACATGGACACCCCCCAACAGGTCGCCGTAGTGAATCAGGCGCTGGTGCGGCAATTCTTTCCCAATGAGAACCCCATCGGCAAGCGGTTTTCCCCGGACGATGCTTCAAATGCAGACCGCAAGTGGGTTGAGATCGTGGGTGTGGTCGGGGACACCCGGTACGCAGACCTGGAAGATGAACCACCACCGCTTCACTTCGACCTGTACCGGCAGAAGCCGGAGATCGGTGGAGTCACCTACATCGTTCGCACTCGGATGATGCCGGAGGCGATTGTGCCTTCCTTGCGCGCGGCCGTGCAGAGAATCGACCGCGATCTGCCATTGATGGACATCCGCACCCAGCAGGAGCAAATCGATGCCAACATGCAGCAGGAGCGCGTCTTCGCCAGTCTCACCGCCGGTTTCGGCCTCCTCGCTCTTGCTCTGGCCTGCGTGGAGATCTACGGAATCATGGCCTACACCGTATCGCAACGCACCAATGAAATCGGAATCCGTCTCGCACTCGGCGCTGAACGCAAACAAGTCCGCGGAATGGTGCTGCGAGAAGCAGGCTGGCTCGCGGCGCTTGGCGTTGTGGCGGGTCTAGCGGTAGCGCTGGGACTTGGTCAGCTCGTGAAGTCGATGCTCTACGGCCTGAAGCCGGCTGACCCAGTGTCGTTCACAGGCGCAGGTTGTCTCCTGCTCGCTGTGGCGCTGGTCGCAGCCTGGCTGCCCGCCTTGCGAGCCTCACGGGTAGAGCCAATGGAAGCCCTTCGCCACGAGTAATCAACCCGCATTTGCAGCTGTTCTTGCAGTTGCCGTTGCTGTTCTAGTTGTCATCCCCGACGGGATCTGCTTTTGCCTTTGTTTTTTGTTGTCATCCTTCGCAGGCGGAGGACCTGCTTTTTGTCATTGCCTTTGTAGTTGCCTTTCCGATACCACCCGAGCACTTCTGTATGCCGTTGTCTCTTTATGGCAAAATAGAGTCTTCCTGAAGATGCTTAGGAGACGCTTATGTTCTGCTCTCAATGTGGCAAGCCAGTTGACCCATCCTCCCGCTTCTGTCCGGCCTGCGGAGCCTCTGTTGCCGCCGTCCCGCCTCCAATTGGCTCTTACCCCAACACCGGTCAGCTCACCCGCCCACGCTACAACCGCATGATCGCCGGAGTCTGCGCCGGCTTCGCCCTTCACTACGGCTGGAACCTCAACCTCGTCCGCATCATGACTGCGCTCGTGGTCATCTTCACAGGGGTCGGCGCCATCGCCTACCTAGTCGCCTGGGTCATCATCCCCGAGACCCCCTATGCCCTTCCAGCAAAGAGCCTCTGAGTTTGCTAAAAAAGATCGCCACCTCTCCAGCCAGCCCCCGCCCCTTCGTCTACCGCAACCGCATGCTCCAATGTGACGGAGCCGACCTCACCATCCTCGCCGCCGAATACGGCACTCCCCTCTACGTCTACTCTGCCAGCCAGATCACCCAGCGCTTTCAACTCTTCGAGCAGGCCTTTGCGCGCGGCCCCGAAGCCCGCCCCCACACCATCTGCTACGCCGTCAAAGCCAACTCCTCCCTCGCCATTCTCCGCCTGTTGGCGAAGCAGGGAGCAGGCTTCGACATCGTCTCCGGCGGCGAACTCGAGCGCGTCCGCAAAGCCCACAAGGCCGCCCTCCCCAAAGTCGTCTTCTCCGGCGTAGGCAAGCAACTCTGGGAGATCGACGCCGCCCTCAACGCCGGCATCCTCCTCTTCAACGTTGAATCCGAAGCCGAACTCCATCTCCTCGCCGCCCGCGCCGAAGCCCTCGGCAAAGTTGCCCGCTTCGCCCTCCGCGTCAACCCAGACGTCTTCGCCGAAACACACCCCTACATCTCCACCGGCCTCAGCGAACACAAGTTCGGCATCGACATCAAAGCCGCCCGCGCCATCTACCGCGCCGCAGAAAAATCAGAGTGGCTCGACCCTGCCGGCGTCTCCGTCCACATCGGCTCACAGATCCGCAAGGTTGACCCCTTTGCCGCCGCTCTCACCCGCGTCACTAGCCTCATCGCCGACCTGCGCCGCGACGGCCACAACATCCGCTACGTTGACGGCGGCGGCGGCCTCGGCATCGATTACGGCACGACAACGTTTGACCCCGCGAAGCAGGTAGAAAAGTACGCCGCCGCCCTCATCAAAGGTCTTGCCGACGAACCTGCCCATCTACTCCTTGAACCCGGTCGTTTCATCGTGGCCCAGGCGGCGCGCTCCTCACTCGCGTTCTCTACGTCAAGAAAAACGGTGCCAAGACCTTCGTCATCACCGACGCCGGCATGAACGATCTCATCCGCCCCGCCCTCTACCACGCCCACCACGAGATCATCCCCGTCAAGCAACCAGCAAAACCCGTACCGCGGACCTGAAAGTCGACGTAGTCGGCCCCGTCTGCGAATCCGGAGACTTCTTCGCTCGCGACCGCGCCCTTCCTGCAGTCAAACCTAACGACCTCGTCGTTCTCCTCGACGCCGGAGCCTACGGCATGTCGCAGACCTCGAACTACAACACCCGCCCCCGCCCCGCCGAGGTCCTCGTCGACGGCACCTCAACAAAGCTCATCCGCCGCCGCGAGACCATGCGCGACCTCCTCGCCCCCGAAATCCTGCCGTAGGGGGAATAGACCAGACGCCTCGCAGTTGCGCTTTAGTCAAAGCGATAGCGGAGAGCTTCTGCCACAGCGCGATACCCGATTCGACGGTAGATAGAATTCGACGTGGGATTGCCTAAATCAGCGTAGAGGGCGCAGCGATATCCAGCGTCACGGAGCTGTTTCGAGAGAGTATAAACGCACGCCGCCGCATAACCACGCTTCCGTTTTTCAGGTGGCGTGTAGACGCCGGACAGACGGACCACCCCAAGTACGGGTTCTCGGCGAACCACCATCGAGGCGGCTTCTCCGCTTTGATCCCACACCCACAGCTGTCCTGTTGCCAACGCTCGATCCACACGGAGTTCGGTATCGTGAGCGGGCTCACGAATCTCCTGCTGGAAAGCACGACTCCATACAATCATTAAGCTGCGCTCGTTCGGCGCTGCCTCCCGTAACGTGCCTTCGACGTTTGGACCTTCGCCGATCTCGAGAAGTTCGTAAAGGCGATTTCCCTCAAAAGGCATAGCTGCCGATTTGGAGCGCTCACTCCATTGGCCCGCGAAAGTGGCTGCTGCGGCAGCCTCGCCGTTGACCCCCGGCAGGGCGACGCCCGCTTCCGCAATCGCATCGGCTATTGCCATGGCCACGGACGGTTCCATGGGTGTCAGTGTCGCTGGAAATGTCAGAGGCGACTGCACGACAACGCCGACAATTTCGTCCTGCTGGACCGCCATCCAATAGCGGCCTGGATCGCCTTGCGCAACGCGCGCGTGCAGGAGCGAGAGAATCAAATTATGGAGAACCGGTTGAGAAGACAGGAAGACCCCGGCTCGGCTCAAGACGAATGCAGGATCTTCACTGAACAGCACCTTGAGTTCCATCCGGGTGATCTTAGCTGATTTGCAGCGCCGACGGGGAGGTTTAACTGCGAGGTGTGCAATCCCAAACGAGTCATGCTCAATCCGGAAACTGACCCGCTCCAGCCCCGGCCGTGCGAGCTTTTGCCCCGCTCAACATGGTAAGATCGCAAGGTCGCGTAAGCCTGCAATCCACCGCGGTCCACGCAAAATCAACACCGAGGAAATTCATGTCCGGCCACTCAAAATGGGCGACAATTAAGCATAAGAAGGGCGCGCTTGACGCCAAACGCGGCAAGATCTTTACCCGCCTCATCAAAGAAATTACCATAGCCGCCAAGACCGGCGGTGGCGGCGACCCCGACGGCAATCCCCGCCTTCGCGGAGCCATAGCGGCTGCCAAAGCGGAGAACATGCCCGCCGACAACATCAAGCGCGCCATCCAGCGCGGCACCGGCGAACTCGAAGGCGTCTCCTACGAGGAGATCACCTACGAGGGCTACGGCCCCGGCGGTGTTGCCCTCATCGTCGAAGTCCTCACCGACAACAAAAACCGCGCTGTCAGCGAAATCCGCCACGCCTTCAGCAAAAACGGCGGCAACCTCGGTGCAGAAGGTGCCGTCTCCTGGATGTTCACCAAGAAGGGTGTAATCACCATCGCCAAGTCAGCGGCCAACGAAGACAAGCTCACCGAGATCGTTCTCGACGCCGGTGCCGAAGACCTCTCCGACGAAGGCGAAAACTGGGAGGTCCTCACCGATCCCAAGGACTTCGAAGCCGTCACCGAAGCGCTGAAAGCCGCCAAGATCACCCCGGAGCACGCCGAGGTTACCAAGATCGCCTCAACCTACACCAAGCTCGAGGGCGCTCAGGCCAACGCCATGATCCGCCTCCTCGAAACCCTCGAGGACCTTGACGATACGCAAAACGTCTACTCCAACTTCGACTTCGACGAAGCCGCCGTGGCTAGTGCCAGCCACTAACCAACCGGTCGTCAACCTCAAACGGCCGCCGTTAACCGGCGGCCTTCTTCTGCCAGCCAACATCCGGAGACCAAGCTTGACCAACAGCGCGCAACGCCTCACCAGAATGGCCACTTGGACCTTCGCCCTTCTTCTCTGCGCACACTTCGTCTCCGCGCAAACTGCCGACAGCGATGTCACGCCTTTCCACGACACCTCCGGCCATCGCCCGTTCGAGATCGGCGCTATCATTCAGGGCGGCAACGGCGTCACCGACAACCGCGACGGTTTCAAGTTCTTCATGGCCGGTGCGCAGATCGGCAAAGTCATCGCCTCCACCCACGGAGACAGCGCCTGGCGCGGCAGCTTCGAACTCGCTGGCCAGGCCTTCCCCTTCTGGCAGTCCTATACGCCGAAGTTTCAGCGTCCCTTCTGCACCAACCCGCCCGGCACTCCCGAGCAGTGCACCGCCTTCTACACCGTCGGCGGCACCTTCACCGGCATTTCCATCACCCCAGTCATCTTCCGTTGGAATATCGCCGGCACGAAGCACTTCTCCTTCTGGGGCCAGGCCGCCGGTGGTCTCCTCTGGACCAACCACAAATACCCAGCCTTCGGAGGCCCACCCTACAACTCGCAGAACGACGGCCCCAACGCCGACGCCAGTGTCTGGAACTTCACCCCGCAGGGCGGCGTCGGTGTCCACTACTTCGTCCACCCACGCCGCTCCATCGACTTCAGTGCCAACGGCGTCCACATCTCCAGCGCCTCTCTCGGAGACCGCAACCCCGGCGTCAACGCCAGCGTTCAATTCTCCCTCGGCTACACGTGGTGGAAGTGAAACGCTCGTACACTAATCAAGAGTCGTTGCTGCAATGAATCCAGAAGCCATCATCGAATGCGTCCCAAACTTCTCCGAAGGCACTGACGCAACCAAGGTCCGCCAGATCGTCGCCTCCATGCGGGTCGAAGGTGTTCGCTTACTGGACTGGTCCCTCGACAAGGCTCACAACCGCTCCGTCGTCACCATCGCAGGTACTCCCACCGGCATCGTCGAAGCCGCTGCTCGCGCCGCAGGCAAAGCCGCCGAACTCATCGACCTCACCAAACAGAACGGCGTCCACCCTCGCATCGGAGCCGCCGACGTCATCCCCTTCATCCCTGTTAGCGGAGCATCCCTCGCCGAGTGCGCCGTCCTCGCCCGCCAGGCCGGCCTCCTCATCTGGCGTCGCTACGGTGTCCCCGTCTACTTCTACGGAGCCGCCGCCGCCCGTCCTGACCGCGTCCAGCTCGAAGACGTTCGCAAGGGCCAGTTCGAAGGCCTCCGCGACGCCACTCGCCGCGACGCCGCCCGCCGCCCCGACATCGGCGGCCCTGAGCTCCACGAAACCGCCGGTGCCAGCGCCGTCGGAGCCCGTAGCTTCCTTATTGCTTACAACGTCCATCTCAAGGGCTCCGACATCGCCGCCGCCCGCTCCATCGCCCGCGACATCCGCGCCGCCAACGGCGGCCTTCACGGCGTCAAAGCCATCGGTGTCTTCGCCAACGGCCGCGCCCAGGTCAGCATGAACGTCACCGACTTCAACCTCACCCCCATGCGCCACGTCCACGCCACTCTCCAGCATCTGGCCCAGCGCCACGGCGTCCTCATCGACGACGCCGAGCTCATCGGACTAATTCCCGAGGCCGCCTATGAGCCGGATTCAGAATGGGTACGTCAAATAACTGGCTTCAATCCGGATGGCAAGGTGTTAGAGCGCAAACTCCACGCCCCCATCGCCTGGCCGGAGCCCTAGAACCTGAACGAATTAGGTACCACAAAAGTAGCATTCTGATAACGCACACCTCCCCATCCGCCCTTGCAACAGTCTTATATTCACGGAACAATAGTGTAGTGACGCTACACCGAAAGTAGCTCAAGGAGTAAAGGTACCTATGACCACCATCAAGCAGAGTCTCTTCACCGCGGCTGTCGCCATTGCAACCATCATGGCCCCCACATTCGCCTCGGCTGCGCAGCTCTCCAGCGACGCAAAATCGGCCATCCCCAAGGAAGTCCAGCAGCTCATCGTCGTCGACTACCACGCCATGCAGAACTCCCCCGCAGCCATGGACCTCAAGGACCGCGTCCTCCCGCCCGAGCTCAAGCGCCTCGAGACCGCCCTCAAGAGCTCCGGCCTCAAGGTCGATCAGGACGCAGACGTTCTCGCCTTCGCCGCCTTCCGTGATCCCGCAGGCCAGGGAACCCGCATCGTCGGCATTGCGCAGGGTCAATTCCACACTCGCGAGATCATGGCCAACTTCACCAAGAACAAGACCAAGCCCTACGTCCTCCGCAACAACAGCATCTATCCCATGGGCTCCAATGGCATGAGCGTCGTCTTCCTCAACCAGACCACCATGGTATTCGGCGACAGGGACGCGGTAAAAGAAGCGATGGACGCCCGTGACGGTATGGTTCCCGACTTCCTCGCCAACGGCGACATGGTCAACGATATGGCCACCGTCGACACTAAGGCTGTCTGGAGCCTGCTCGACGCCAAAGGCACTCAGACCATGATGAAGAGCGTCCTCGGCGATGCAGCTCAGCTCGCCGACTACGACACCGTCAAGAACCGCATGAAGAGCAGCCGCTACACCATGGACTTCCAGAACGGCGTCAAGTTCGATATGGCCGTCGTTATGTCCGACACCCTCACCGCTGCCACCGCAGCTACGCTGATGAAGGGTGTGTCGATCATGCGCAAGACTGCCGGCTCGCCCCTTGAGAAAACTGCTCTGGATCAGACCACCATCGACTCCAACGCTGGAACTCTGACCGTCTCCTACTCCTCCTCGGACAGCCAGTTCGCGAGTCTCCTTACCTCGCCTCTCTTCCAGTCCGTAGTTAAGTAATTCAACGAAGTAATTTAGCGAACGGGAACACCAAGTCCGCACAAAAAAGCCGATCCTCCGCGTACTGCGGAGGATCGGTTTTTGTTGCCGCTCAATCACCTTACGGATTGCTGTGTGTATTCGGCGCACCGGCTGGCGCTGCGAGTTGCAATTGCAGGAAGTTCTTGACGTCCAGCGTACTGTTGCCCAGCACCTCGCTGTACGCCTGCCCCGGCTTCACCGTAAAGAGATTATTGCTTCCCGAAATCTCCCGATGGAAATACTGGAATTGTTTTGGTGCATTGACGCCACCCAGAAGAGTTTGCGTCAGCGACAATCCGTAGATCAACGGATTGACATTGCCCAGACGTCCGCCATTCAACTCGATCGCAAGCGCCAACACGCCCGCAATCTCCGGCGAGGATGCGCTGGTGCCGATCAACAGGCCGACCTCGCCGCCGATCCAGACGATAGCGGCGCTGCGCGGCAGCACCAGGCAATTCTGTACGGCGCCTCCCGGGCAACCGCCCATCATCAGAGAAACGTCCGGCACCGAACGCCGCCTGTTGTTCCCCGTATCCACGAGGAATTGGTAGAACGGCTTGGGGAAAATGATACTGAATCCGCCACCTGACCCCCACGTGTTGTTGCCCACGGTAACGATTTGATTAGGACCAATCTGGAACTCCGCCGGCAACAGCGCATCAAAGTCGGCGTTCTCACTCAAGTAAGTGGCGTCATCGACACCCGGCGTAGCAACCGTCTGAAGGTTCGTCCCGCCCACTCCGGTGACATTCGGGTCGGACGCAGGATTTTCCACACCGGCGACAAAGTTAGTGCCGTTGGTCGGATTGTTATCGAACGCTGTTGAGGTGCACGGCAACCCGCCACTGTCGCCCGAACTCGCCACGAAGGTGATGCCCTGAGCATTGCCCTGCTGGAACAAAGCGTGGAACGTCTTGAGAATGCCGGTGAAGTCGACACCGCTGTTAGCGGCCGCAGTATAGTCCAGCTCGCATTCTCCAAAGGAGGAGCTCACGACATCGACCACATTGTCTTCGTCTACTGCGGTATAGCCGTCCGCAATCGAAGCATCACTGAGATCGGGCAGATTGTAGAGCGTCTCCTTAGCTCCGGGAGCGGTCCCCAGGGACATCTGGGTGTCGAGAGAAGCCTCCGCCGCATCGTCCGTAGCCGGATTGAATGGGCCGCTGCCGCCATCGACAGGACGGATCTTCACTTTCGGCACCGGCAGGTTCGAGTTCGCCGAGTAGGCCTGGATCAGGCTCAGGCCCCCGCCAAGATTCAGGGTGGAGTTGAAAGTCATATCCAGATCGGCAGGGCTGATCACCGAGGAGATGACGATGCCGATATGGGAGCCGACGCCGGCAATCTGCGCTGGGCGGCGCGAGTGCAGCGGATCGACCTCGGTCTGGAAGGAAGGAAGTTGATAGGCCTCATTGAGATCGTTCGGATAAAAAAAGCTGTCATTGCTGCTCAGCCGAAAGTCCGGATTAGCGGCCAACGGGCTCCGGCCAATCCTTCTTGAATGCACGTGTGCCGCGAGATGAGTCGTGAACTCCGGGATGACGGCCCCTACGGAGGCCAGCGTGTCGGGCAGAGTCAGGTGGTGTTCGGCAGCCGCAAATTTCATCTGCCCTCTTTCAGTCCGTACCTGCATCAGGTGCGTTGAAAACATCCTCTCCACTGCCGATACGGGACCCTGAACCTCGAGACTCTGCGTATGCTCGGCGGTGATCGTAAAGCCCTCAGCCAGCAGCGCCGCCGTTACCTTGGCAACATCCGAACGGCTGGGACCGAACTGCGCTTTGAACTGCGCTGGTGTCAGCCACTGGTGATAACTGGACGAAGTTGGTTCTGTCTGATCGCGCAGGAGTTGTTCGAGAGCATCGGTATGCATCAAAGGCAGATAGACGTTGAAATGCGTCACAGAGCTCGGATCCGCCGCCCCGACCGTCTGGGCATGCATCGCGTTCGGCGAACTGTTCATCTGTGAAACGCTCATCGTCGTCAGGGCGCAGAGCGCCGCAGCGCCGATTGCAAGCGAATGGATTCTCATCGGTTGACCTCTCAATTTTTTGGCGTTTGTTCTTCGTCGGCGACCGCGAGTCACTGGCCCGTGCAGGTATGGCCGCTTCGCGACACTATATCCTTCCCGGTCGTCTTTGCATAGATCGCACGGTAGATAGATAAGCAAAATCGCAGGATAGATCGGTAAGGAAAATTGATTACGCGCGAGCGGCAACCTTCGGATCAAGGCCTTAACCGCACAGGCTCAACCCGGCTCAACCGGCCTCCGAAGGGCTGTCGGCCTGGTCCACCTTCCTGACCTGGGAACGCTGCCGGAAGAAACCCTAAAAACCATCGTCATGGACAGGAAACCCTAGAGCATTGTCATTCTGAGCGCAGCGAAGAATCCCGCATTTGCCGTTGTCTTTCGCTATTGCTGTTCCCGCCGTTACTTCGGGCTTCGCTCCGGTCTTCGGTAGAGAGGTGGCCGCTGTGCGGCTGGTTATGAGCGGGGCTGAAGCTCCGCTCTAATCCCAAATGCAAAGGCAACATCCTACAGGCCGGACTCATCCCGAGAACCATGAAGTATTCCATTTTCTTTTTAGAAGCAACGACTTCTTAATCTGTTGTGCGTTCGATCATGCTGAAAATAATGCGTCAGCTGGATATACACTCGTTGGAGTTTGCGACCAGCAGTTTGTAGTCCGGTTTGCCGTTGAGATTTCATGGGCCTTGAGGTATTCATGTATTTTTCTGCCGTTCGAGTGGTTTTTCTGGTTTTAGTCATTGCAGGCTTGACCTGCTGTTTGTCAGCCCAGGAGCCGTCGTCACAGCCGCAACCGGCTGCTGTTCCGCCGCAGAGCTCCGAACCTACCGCGCAGCCATCGCAGGCGGCGCCTGGTTCGCAGCCGGCGCAGGTTCCTAATGGGACGCAGCCGACGAGGGACAACAACGGTCTGTATACCATTCAGCGGACCGCCCGTCTGGTTGTGCTCGATGCGGTGGTGACCGATGCGAAAGGGCAAATCGTCACGGATCTGAAGCGCGATGACTTTCATGTAACTGAGCTGGGTGAGCCGCAGACCATCCTCAACTTTGAGGAGGCGGGGTCGCATACGCTGAGTCCGGATATTACGATCGACTCGACTGCAGATCTTGACCGTCTGGCCCCGCGCGCGCCGGTGAACATCATTTTGCTGGACGAGTTCAATACGCATTTTGAAGATATGGCGTTTGCGCGGTACTCGCTGAAGAAGTATCTGGAGCGGGAGCCGGGCAAGCTGAGTATGCCGACGATGCTGATTGCGGTCAGTCTGGAGCACTTCACAGTGCTTCGCGACTATACGCAGAATAAGGATGAAATTCTTTCTGCGCTGGACCATCACTTTGTGCAGTATCCGTGGCAGGCGCATCAGGGAGGGTGGGTTGCGGAGCGATATGGCACGGCGTTTCTTACGTTGCGGCGTGTTGCGGAAGCGGTGATAGGCCACCCTGGCCACAAGAACATGATCTGGATCGGCCGTGGTTTTCCAGCGCGATTCTTCGATGCCAAGGTTGATACGGACGCTCGAATCTACAACCTGGTGCAGGAGTGCGTGAATGAGTTGCGCGACGCTCGCGTGACGCTGTATACGATCGATCCTGCGGGTCTTCAGGTCAATCCAGGTGAATATGGGCCGGCCGCGGCTTTCAACGATCCCTTTGGCGGCAACTATGAGTTCAATAAGCTGGCGAAGGCGACAGGCGGAGGCACGATGTACGGCCGCAACGATGTGGATGCGGAGATTGGGACGGCCATACGAGATGGTGCGAGCTTCTACACGCTGACCTATCGGCCAGCGACACCGCCAACGGACCGTGGGAAGTTTTACAGGATCAAGGTGACGGTGGATCGTCCAGGGCTTACTGTGACGACGCGTGAGGGCTATTACCTTCCGTACGGGCCGGGGCGGGTCGATCCGACCAAGCCAGCAAAACGCCTGGTGTCGGATCTGCTGTCGGCAGACAACAGCACGATGGTCTACGATGGCGTTCCAATTACTCTGGAGGCTTCGCCGACTGATCCGGACTCCTTCGTTGTGCATGTGGATGGGCGAGGGTTGGCCTGGACAGTCGCGACTGATACCGAACCACGCCATGCGGAGGTGGTCCTGATGGTGTCGACGTTCGATAAGAAGGACAAAGAGTTGAAGCGCGACGCGAAGATCATCAAGGTTTCAGCTCCTGCGAGTGTGGCGCCGACGGGCAGGCTGGTGCGGGACATCAATCTCAACTACAAGGTCGAACACAATCCAAAGGCGGTTCGCGCTCGGTTTGTGGTACGGGTTACAGCCTCGGGACGAATTGGAACGGCGGATACCGTTTTGGGGCAGCAGGCTACAACTACGCCGCCGAAGCCGTAGTGAATTCTGCTTCGACGTGTCTGGCTCAGTAGAGCAGGACGGTGATGTGGAAGGTGGTGAAGTGCGGGATGGATTGCCTGCCGGGGCAGGCTCCAACGGCGGCTGAGCTGTACTTTGTTTTGTCGAGCTGCTGAATGAGTACGTCAGGAAGCTGGCTGATGTCGGCGCCGTTCCACTGGATGACGAGTTTGGGATTGCCGGCCTGGCCTTGCGACATTGTGCAGGTCGTGCGGGCGTCTTCGTTCGACGCGGCGGGAGGATTCCCTTGGCCTGAAGCAGCTTTGCGACCTGATGCTCGACGGCGTCGGGAGTGAGGGTTGGGACGTTGTGGCCGAAGTCTTCGACGGCGAAGAGGAGACCTTGATTTTCGATGACGGCGATGCCGACTACGTTGAGGTTGGGGTCGAGGAGATTGGCGCGGTGGGTGGGGGTAGTCATCCAGATCTGCTGGAGGGAGGCGGGAGTGTCTCCGTGGCCGGCTATGTTTTCGGAGATGGTGCTGAATCGGGCTCCGGCGTTCGCGCCGCGGGCGACGAGGTCGGGTTCGCCGGGGTACTGGTGGAGGAGCTCAGGATTGCGGACGACCCAGCGGAGATGAGCGCGGGCGGCCTGGGCTAGTGATGCGTCCCAGCGGAGGGGAGGAAGGTTGTGCTGGGCGCGGGCCTGGTTGGCGAGCTGGAGCAGGGTCTGCTCGGCGGGGGAGGCGTCGGCCTGTGCGCAGGCGTGTTGGCTTGGAACGGCAAGGATCGCAAGGGTGGTAAGGATCACGAGGACGCGTGCGGAGAGGAAGGGTCTGTGTGTGTTGACTACGTTACGCATGCTTGTGAGTAGGATACAGAAGATTTTCCGCGTCTTCCGATAGACTGGATGAACGCGCAGGCAAATCGACTTGCAGTTGTCGGCGTTCGGCCAGCACGGTCAGTTTTTTGAAAGCCAAAGGATTTTTAACTATGAAGTTGCGGTTCCTCGTTCCATGTCTCGCGTTGGCCCTGATCAACCTTGCCGTTCGTGCCCAGGAAAACCCGTCGCCGGTCACTCCCTCGACCGCCAGTACTACGAATGTTGGGTCGAAGGATGTTGGCCTGTATGTGAATCCAGTCGGTATCCGCATCACCAATTCGCAGGCGGATACCGGAGTGTTCGCCTTTCTTGGTGACGGTGTGACCGAGCGCACGTTTTACGGCGCCAACATTGGAGGCTATGTCAATTTTTTTCATGCTTCGAAGTACGATGCGGGTATCGATATCCGGGACTCGATTGTGAGCGCGAACAATGCGCATCTCAACAGTTTTCTGGTTGGAGGGCGGATCATGCCGAAGCCGCTTGCGGAGGTCTTCAAGCCTTATCTTCAGGTATCGATCGGTGTAGGCACCTCGAAGCCGCCAACCAGCCCGATCAAGCTGAACAGATTTCAATATGGGGTTTTTGGCGGGCTTGATTACACGCTGGCCAAGCATGTGGACTTCCGTGCCTTTGAGTTGGGCTATGGTGCGGTTTCGACGATCAACAGTGGAAACTTCAACGGGACGCAGTCGTTTCCTAGCTCCAGGCTGTTCAGCATCAGCACCGGGCTGGTCTTTAGGGTCCCCTAGCCTGGTTTGAAGAGGAAGCAGGTAGGGCCGGGTGGGCGGCCCCAAAAGTGTGCGCCTGCTATTTCGTGGTGGTGATGTGGATGATGGCGATCTTGGTGAGATTGCCTTGTGGGGTGATCGTGACCATGACGCTGTTCTTGTCCTTTTCGCCGGCGGAGAGCATGGTGCCGTTGCCGGTCTGGACGATGGAGGCCTGGTCGCCAAGTTTTTCTTTGTAGAAGTTGACGACTTTATCGGACGAGTCGGAGCTGGTGAAGACGGAGGTGACCATGGAGCCGTTGGGGGTCTTCATGTTCATGGAGCCGTCATTGGTGCTGATCGCTCCGGGATAGGGGTCGACGCCGAGGTCGGCGGCGGTGAGGTTAGCTGACTTGCCGGTGGTGATGGTGCCGTTGGGCATGGAGACGCTGACGTCGCCGTTGGCGTTCTTATGGATGGCGTGGGAGACCTTGTAGACGCCGTAGCCGATGACGCCGGCAGCGATAACGCAGAGCAGGACAATGGCACCGACGACGATCAGAACGACCTTGAGGACAGTGTTGCCGGAGCTGGCGGGCGGTTGCGGCGGGGGAACGTTTTGATAGGGCGGAGGAACGTTCTGGTAGGCAGGGTTGGGCGGAATGGGAGCGCCAGCACTCATCGTGACGCCTCGCGCGTGTGGAATGCAGGACGAGGGGTGTTCGGATCTTTCATGTAACTCTCCTTTTGACGGCATTCTGAATACAACGGGGCCGCAGGGGTTCGGAAGACAAGCGAGGTGGGTTCCCTGGGTTTGCTGAAGGAACGAGGTTACTGGAAGGTGGGGATGAAGTCGATAGAAAAAGTTTGGCTTAGCGTGGGATGAGTCGCATCATCAGAGGGTCGCGGGGGCGGAGCGTGATCTTGGCTTGGGGGATGGGTGGAGTTGAGCCGAGGTACGAGATGCGCCAGCGCTGGGCCAGGGTTGCGATGCTGAAGACCCCCTCCATCCAGGCGAAGCTCTCGCCGATGCACTGGCGGCTGCCGCCGCCGAAGGGGAAGTAGGTGAATTTGGGGCGCGCGGCTTTGGCTTCGGGGGTAAAACGGTCGGGGTCGAACCGGAGTGGGTCGGGGAAGTACTGGGGGTCGCGACCCATGATGTATTGGCTGAAGAAGAAGTGCGCCCCGGGTGGGATGCGGTAGGGACCAAGGGTGATAGGTTTGGTGGACATGCGGCCCATCGCCCAGGCGGGTGGATAGAGACGCATGGATTCGGCGAAGACTTGTTCGGTGTAGCGGAGGGTGGGGAAGTCGGGGAGGGTGGGGAGGCGTTTTCCTAGTACGGAGTCGAGTTCGGCGTGGAGTTTGGCTTCGATGTCCGGATTTTGGCTTAGCAGGTACCAGGTCCATGTGAGGGCGTTGGCTACGGTTTCGTAGCCGGCGAGGAAGATTGTGAGGACTTCGTCGCGGATTTGTTCGTCGGACATGCCCTCGGGCTTTGGTGGCTTGGGGGAGTCTTCGGCTTCTGTGGGCTCGTATTTGCTGGCGAGGAGCATGGAGAGGAGATCGCCCTTGTCGGGTTCGCCGCGGGCGGCGGCTTCGCGGTGATCGCGGATAAGACGGTTGACGACGGCGTCGAGGCGAGCTTTGGATTTGCGGAATCTAGTGAGTTTAGGGATGGGGAGATGGAGGAAGTTTTCGATCCTGGGGAAGGCGACGATGAAGTTGTAGAGGCCCATGATGGTATTGACTTCGTCGTTGATGCTGCGGATGTCATCGGTGACGGGTGTATTGAAGAGGGTGCGGGCGACGATTTCGAGAGAGAGCTGCATGCTGGCGGCGGCGATATCGATTTGTTGATTGGGCTGCCAGGTTTCGCGCTGCGCGGCGGCACAGGCGACGATCTGGTCTCCGTAGGCGGCGATGCGCTGGCGGTGGAAGGCCGGGGCTGCGATGCGACGCTGGCGCTTGTGGATGGGGTCGTCGGAGGTGATGAGGCCTTCGCCGAGAAGGACCTTCATGCGGCGGACGGTTCGCTCCTTGACGAAGCTGGAGGATTGGTTGACAAGGATCTCGCGGATGTAGTCGGGTTCGTTGATGAAGACGATGGGAGTGCCGAGGAAGCGGTAGTGGGCGATGTTGCCGTAGGTCTTAAGGAGGTGTTCGAAGAGGCGGATGGGGTGGCCGAGTTTGACCCAGGGTTTGAAGGAGTAAAAGGGGAGGGAGTGCTTGAGTCCCGGGGGTAGGCGGAATTCTTTTGATTCTGGGTGTGGAGCGGGATTTTGTGGCGTGGAAGAACCCATGTCCGAAGGTCCGGACATGGGGCACCCGGCTTTGGGTAGGGAATCGAGGGCGGGGGGAGGGGGCATGTCTGTTGTCAGGTAGTGCTGACCGCGAGACGGGTGGTGACTATCTTTTGGATGCGGGTTTGGATTTCGTCGATGGAGGCGTCGTCGCGAATGACGGTGACGCGGTAAGGTTCGCGGGTGGCGATCTCTTCGTACTTTTCGTAGATGCGGCGGTAGAAGTCGTCGGACTCGCGCTCGAAACGGTTCTCGTCGGCGCCTTGCTGGGTGACGTTGCGCTGGTTGCGGCGGCGGGCGCGTTTTAGGGACGATTCGAGAGACGGTAAGAGGAGGATGGTTAGGTCGGGCTGGAGGTTGTCGCAGGCGGCGGCGTGCATGGTGAGGATGCGTTCGCTACCGAGCTGGCGACCACCGCCCTGGTAGGCCTCCGATGAGTCGGTGTAGCGATCGCAGAGGACGATGGAGCCGGCGGCGAGGGCGGGGAGGATGACTTCGGCGATGGCTTGGGCGCGGTCGGCGAACATGAGGGACATCTCGGCGGCGGGTGCGATCTGCCCGACGGTTGCCTCGGACTTTGAGTCGAGCAGGACGCTGCGGATGCGGTCGCCGAGGGCAGTACCGCCGGGTTGGCGGAGGGTGACGACGATGTGGCCTTCGGCCTCGAGCGAGGTGGCGAGGCGGCGGAGCTGGGTGGTTTTTCCGGAGCCGTCGAGGCCTTCGAAGGTGATGAAATATCCGCGCGGCATAGACTTCAGCTTACCGCACGTGGTGGCGACGGCAATGGAGAACAAACAGCAGTATGCTACAGGGTGAAAGAAGGGATTTAGGATGTTGCGCACAGCAAAACGGGCCCAGAAGGCAGGCTGAATTCGGGAGGTCCCTATGATCATTATTTTTCTTGCGATGGTTATTCCGCTGCTGGCGGTCGGCGGTGTGTTCGCGATGCTGGCGAACAGCAATCAGCGAAGGGGGCAGAGCGGTTCTCCAGGTACGGCGAGCCATGCGAAGCAGGGGAGAGCGTTGGATCCGGACGACTAGGAGCTACTTGCCGGCGGCTACGGCGGGTGCGGGCTGCCAGACGACGCCGGTGTCGGCGATGGTGATGGTTAGGGGACCTTCAGCGCCTTCTTTGAGGAAGGGGCCGTCGGATTTGTGGTCCTGGTGGGCGCTGTCGGTGTAGAGGAGCTTCATGTTGCCGGAGCCAAGGACCTTGAAGCGATAGTGGAAGACGGCTCCGGGGGCGAGGGCCTGGGTGCCGAAGCTGGCGCTGGGGTAGTCGACTTCGAGGAGTTCTATGGGCTGGGTGGAGCGGTTGATGACGGTCGTGGCGACGTAGGGGGAGTGGCAGCCGGTGGCTGCGATGAGGCAGGTGAAGAGTGCGAGGGCGGGGATGCGGCGCATGAGAGATAAGGGTATCAGGCGGCTGTGGCTGTGGGTGATAGAGCCCGGGGCTAAAGCCCCAAATACGCGCGCGGTGGTTTTCGCAGGGCTAAAGCCCTGCGCCCCCTCCTAAAGGCAAAATGCAAGGACAAGAACAAAAGCAAAGGCAAATGCCAGATGCGCGGTTCTTCGCTGCGCTCAGAATGACAAACGTTTATGGTGTTCGTTCAGTTAGAGACGTGAGCGACGGGAACGGCAATGGGCAAGAGCAACGGCAAATGCAACCGCGACTACAGGAAGGGGAGGAAGTCGGAGGTGCGGTTGGGGAGCTTGCCCAGGATGCGGGCGGTGAGGACGGCTCCGCTGCGGTTGTCGTGGAGGGTGATGGGGAAGGCGAGGACGCTCCAGGTGAGTTGCTGCTCCTCCGGCTTGGGCTGGTTGAGAAGGCCGCGGCGGGTGCGGTCGATGTAGGTCTCGCGGCTGTGGCAGACGGTTTGGATGACCTCGCGCCAGTCGCGCATTAGGGGTTGCAGCTCGTTGAAGACACAGCGGCCGATGAACCAGTCGCGGGGTTGGCCGAGGTAGTCGGCGGCGGTGTCGTTGCAGTACTGCCAGATGCCTTTTTCGTCGAAGATCTGGACGAGGACGTCCGAGCCGATAGTGAGGGAGAGGCGAGAGTAGAAGAAGTCACGGGCGTCGACGACGACGGGTGCGCCGCGGCGTTTTGCGCCAAGGGAACTGAGAGCGTCGAGGAGGTCTTCGACGGAGCTATGCCCTTTGAGAAGATGCATGTCCTCAACGCCGCCGAAGAAGCGGTCGAGCGTTGCGGAGAGGATGATGATGGGAACGTGGGGGCGGCGGCGGCGAAGGAGCGCGGCGACCTCAGTGCCGAACTGGCCGGCGCCGAGGTGGTAGTCGAGGACGGCGATGTCGATGTTGTTGAAGAGCTCGGTGGCCTCTTCGATGGAGGCTGCGGGGACGCACTCATAGCCGTGCTGGCGCAGGATGGCGGTGCGGAGATGGAGGTTGTCGGGCTCGTCGTCGAGCAGCAGGACACGTACGGGTTGGTTGCGCGTGCTCGGCATCTTGTGGAGCACGCTGGGAATGCTGTCGGGAGGCTCAATCATCGTCGTTACCCCCTATATGATGCTTCTTTATACGCTTATAGTCACCATTTAGACGGTCATTTTAGTTTAGATTTTATCTCCCGCAGCAATTCGGGAAGCCGATTGACCAACGCAACTGAACGAAGCCATTGGCGATTGTCGATGGCGGGATAGCCGCTGACGACTTTTCCGGGGGCCACGTCGCCGGGAATGCCGCTTTGGGCGGTGGCGATGGCTCCGTCGCCTACGGTGCAGTGGCCGGCGACGCCGACCTGACCGGCTAGGATGACGTTTTTGCCGATGGTGGTGGATCCGGCGAGGCCGACCTGGGCGCAGAGGAGGGTGTTGGGGCCTACGGTTGAGCCGTGACCGACCTGAACGAGGTTGTCAACCTTGGTGCCGGCGTGGACACGGGTTTCGCCAATGGAGGCGCGGTCGATGCAGGCGTTGGCCTGGATTTCGACGTTATCTTCGATGACTACTGGGCCGGATTGGAGGATCTTGTACCAGCTACCGTCGGATTGACGGGCGAAGCCGAAGCCGTCGGCACCGACAATGGCTCCGTTTTGCAGGATGACGTTGTCGCCGAGGCGGCAGTGTTCGCGGACGACGGTGTGGGAATGGGCGAAGATGTTGTTGCCGGCACTGGAGTGAGGGTAGAAGACAGCGTGGGGGAGGATGGTGGCGTTGTCGCCGATGGTGACGTTGTCGCCGATGACTGCGTAGGCGCCGATGTGCGCGTTGTCTCCAATGTGGGCGGTGGAGGCGATGGCGGCGGTGGGGTGGATGCCGGGCGGGTAGACGAGAGGCTTGTAGAAGAGCTCGATGGCAAAGGCAAAGGCGAGGTAGGGGTTATCGACGCGGAGAGTGGCGGTGGGGACGGTGGGGAAGCTGGGTTCGACGAGGATGGCCGTAGCTTTGGTGGTGCGGGCGAGGGCGGCGTATTTGGGATTGGAGACGAAGGTGAGGTCGCCGGGTTCGGCGGTTTCGATGCCGGCGACACGGGTGATTTCGGCGGAGGGGTCGCCGAGGAGAGTGGCGTCTAGGTACTCGGCCAGTTTGGCTAGCTTCATGGACTGCATGGGGGAATTATAGGGCTCGGGGTCCAAGGCAGTTGTCCGAGGGAACTGGCAACTGAGAAGTGTTTAGTTGGGACGGGTGTTGGGTGGGATGAGTTTGTCGAAGAGGTCCTCCTGTATGGAGGGCACCGAAGAGGCGGGGAGAGGCTTGCGGCGGGAGGGGGTGGTGATGACGGCGAGGAGTTGGAGGTCGGTGAGGGAGGTGCGGGGAACGTAGATGCGCTGGGTATTGGAGCGGGTGTCGGGTGGGGTGAGGTGGAGGCCGGTGTCGTGGATGAGGTCGTCGGTGAGGGCGATGTCGATGGGGGCGAGGCCTTCGAGGAGATCGCCGGAGCGAAAGGTCAGACGGAGCCAGAGGCCTTCGCTTCGGGGTTTGGCGAGGAAGGTGCGGCGGCTAAGGCGTTCGGGGTTGACGGTGTCGTGGAGGTTGAAGTCGCGGACGTAGCTGATGTGTTTGATGTCGTTGAGCAGGAGGGGGATGATGCGGCCTGTGAGGTCGAGGAGATCGAACGCGCGGTTGCGGACGAAGCCGGTGAGAGGCAGGTAACCGGGGAGGGTTTCGCCAGTGAAGCGACGGACGACGACCTTTTTGTGTGCGGAGGGCATGGGGCGTAATGGGCCGTAGTTAGGTCTGGTAACTATCGCCTGGGGGATTGTCGCATGCCAGCGGGGCTGGCGACGAAAAAGGTATGGCTCACGTAGTCAAATCGCTAATGTTGTGTTAGACTTACGTTTTGTGCCTACGGGTCAAGATCTTGATAAACGCTTGATTCGTCTGAGCTTAGATACAGTGCTTAGACGAGTTTGAGTGTACCGGTTCGACCGGGTTGGAGTAAACCTACCAGTTATGGCCGACTACATTTATTTACTGGAAAATCGTCTATCGCATGCTCAACAAGCTGCGTTGCTTGCTGTGCGCCAAGTGGCTCGTGCTAAAGGGCTTACTGTGTTCCTGGTGGGCGGCGCCGTGCGCGATATGACGAGCGGGTCGCCGGTAAGGGATCTGGATGTAGTGGTTCAGGGGAATGCGCTTAAGCTCAAGAAAGATATAGAGAAGGTCAAGGGTGTTATTGCCGGGGAGAACGAGGCGTTTCAAGCGGTTTATGTGCGGTTTCCGGGTGGTGTCCGGATGGAGATTGGCAGCACTTTGTCGGTCACTTATCCGAAGCCGGGCAAGCCTGTCGTTAGGCCGGCGAACATTCTGGACGACTTGCGGCGGAGGGATTTTACTGCGAACGCAATGGCCTTGTCGCTGAACGACGGCTCGTATGGACTGCTGATGGACCCGCTGAATGGGGTGGCGGACATCGAGAACCGTGAGCTGCGGCTGGTGAGCAACTACGGGTTTATCGAAGACCCGGTGAGGATGATCCGTGCGGCTCGGTTTATGGCGCGGCTGGGCTGGCAGATGGATGCGAAGACCCAGGAGCGGTATGAGACGGGCAAGAAGGAAGAGTACATCGCGGCGATGGATGCTTTTCAACGCGGGTATGAGACTGAGGAGATCTTCCACGAAGAAGATCCGCTGCGGGTTTTGAGGCGGCTGGAGGCTGAGGGGTGGGTGAAGCATCTGTTCCCGGCGCTGTCGTCGGCGAAGGCGAATGTGGCGGAGCTGGAGCGACTGCGGGAGAGCCAGATGCAGCTGCAGATGCAGGGGATCAATCCTGAGGCGGCGACGGCAAACTTTCCTTTTCTGACGGCGAAGATGGCTCCGAAGGATGTGGGGGCGCTGAAGAAGAGCTTTGCGCGGCAGGGGTTTGTGGCGGAGATCGCGGCGCTGGAGGGTGAGGCGAAGGCGTTTGCGACGGAATTTTCAGGCAAGGGTGCGGCGACGCCGTCGCAGGCATGGAAACTGCTGCATACGGCCAAGCCGGAGTCGATTTTGTGGGTCGCGCATACGTCGAAGAATGCTTCGATTCAGGCGAAGTTCAAAGGCTTCTTTACGGAGTGGGCGCAGGCGAAGCAGAAGATTCCGTACGTGATGATGCAGGAGATGCGGATCGTTCCGGATCTGCCGGGTTATCACGAGCTGCTGGACAAGCTGTTTTTCGAGTTGATGGATGGAAAGCTGGGGACACCTGAGGAGATGAAGGCTTATCTTGAGCCGTTCTCGCCGCCGGCCCCGCCGCCGCCGGTGCATCTGCGGCGTCCGCGTATGCCGAAGAAAGATGCCAAGCCACCGAAGAGCAGGAAGAAGGCTGTGGCTGCGGTGGAAGGTGGAGCGACGGAGGCGGTCGCTGTTGCTGCTGGTGAGGGCAAGGTCCAGGCACCGGCGCCGGAAAAGGCGAGCAAGGGTGCGGCTCCAGTGAAGGCGGCTGCTCTGGCGAAGGGTAAGGTCGTTCTCAACGCTCCGGCGAAGAAGGTTGTTGAGGTGAAGAAGGTCGCGCATAAGCCCGCGCCAGTGAAGAAGGTTGCTGCGAAGGCTCCGGCGAAAAAAGCTCCTGCAAAGAAGGCGGCTCCTGCGAAGAAGGTCGCGGCAAAAAAGGTTTCGGCGAAAAAAACACCCGCTAAAAAAGCACCGACGAAAAAGGCTGCTCCGGTGAAAAAGGTCGTCAAGAAATCTTCTCCAGCGAAGAAGACGGTAAAGCCCGCGCCGAAGAAGAAGCGCTAACGAGATTTTCAGCGGGGTGTCGAGCGTTTGAGTTCAGCCGTAGGCGGTCTACTGAACTGAATTGATTAGAGCATCGTCAGCACTGAGGAAGTGCTGACGATGCATGGGTACTGCCCCTCAAGGTTGGCGAGGGGATTGCATGAACCTCGCCGGCAGTTCGGGCGTGCCGTCGGTTAGGGGACGGAACTCCGGGCTGTCCTGCTTTCTGTCCAGACTGCATTTATAAGGACGGCTGGCTAAGTACCGCGGCCAGTGGTGCGCCGTTCGGCGATCCAAGTCCAGTACATGCATCCCATCCTTGTCCGGCTTTAAAGGCACCATTGTTGCCATTGGTGATGTCGCGCATTGCCTGAGCAACTCCGGTGGAGTACAGCCTGGGATTCAGGAAACCCACGGGCTGTCCGAGCTTCTGATTCATCAGGGCAACGAGGCCTGCCCATAGGGGCGCGACCGCACTGGTTCCGCCGAAGATGCCGGACTCCCCGTCCACCTGAATCTGATAGCCCGACTGAGGATCAGCGTCGCCGGAGACGTCGGGAACGCCTCGTCCGCCAATGTTGTTGGAGGGTGGTGGAACGTTGGAGTTCGTCTGGTAATCGGGCAGTGCGAACACAGCGCTAACTCCTCCACCTGTTGCGCCGCCCTGAGGCATGTCGTTCCAGACTGTCTCATCGGTCAACGAGCCATTGCTTGTCGCCACATGAGTTCCGCCACAAGCTAAAACATGCGGACTTGAGGAGGGGAAGTCCACGTGATTCGCATTGTCGCTGACGCCGTCGCTTGAGCCGTTGTCCCCGGAGGCGACCGTAATGCTGACACCGAGGGCCGCAGCCGATTGGAAGGCTTGATCCATGGCCTGCATGGCTTGTTGGGTCCAGTTCGATTCCGAGGACCCCCAGCTAATCGATAGCACAGACGGATTGTTTGTTGTGTCGTGAATTGCTGTGGTGATTGCGTCGAGAAAGCCCTGATCGGTGTTCGGTGCGAAGTACATCGCGATGGTTGCACCCGGTGCCACGGATGCGGCCACCTCGATGTCCAGCATCACTTCACCATCTGGCCCGTTTGGGTCGCCAGGGCTGCTAGTCGCTCCATCCACGGAGACCGCGACGATGTTCGGCGGGTTTAACCCCTGATTAGAGAAGTACTGCTGCAGGTCGCTGGTCTGGTACCCACCACCCAACTCAAGGATCCCAATGGTCTGTCCCGCGCCCGTCGCATCGGTGGGGAAGTTGTAGAGTTGCGCAACCTGAACAGGGGTATAGCTCTGGTTGGCTGCGTTCCGTGGTGCCGCACCATGACTTCCCGCCGCACCCATTTTGCGAAAATGCGCCGCAGCCTGCGGGCGATTGTCCAGTCCCAGGACAGCTTCCACATTATTTGCAAGATCGGAGGGGATCGTCAAAGCTCCCTGGCGGCCTCTGAAACTCTGCGTGCGTCCATCACGATCCTGGAATTCGTATTGCTTGAGTTCGACACCGAACGCTTTCTGCATTGCGGCAGCGGTTCCCCTTAGAACCATCGTGCGCCTGACGAGGCTCGACGCCGATTCGTCGACGGTGAGGTCATGTGCGGCAGCGAACTTGCGGACCATGTTGGCCGCTGCAGGGTCGGCTCCATGCTTCGTTGCGAATTCCTGGCGGGAGAGCCTACGCCCACCCATCTGTCTCAGGTCCAGTGGCTGCATTCGCCTAAGAATGACGGACACGTTGATGAGTTCTCCGGAATCGACTGGTCCCATCATTCGGGCGCCGACCGGGGCGATGCGCTCGCTGCGAGACAGGGAGACGCGCTGGGGCGAAGTTTCAAAGTTGGATGCCATAAACTGCTCCTTCGTACGCACGCCGTCGGGTGTAAGCCGAGGGTCCTTGGGGAGGCCGATGAATTTGGTTTGGGAGCGTTCCAAGACAAGCGGTCTTGCTCAGAGATGAACTGAGGGTCTCCATAAGGTCGCTCTACACGCGGGAACGTCCTGCTCTACGATCGCATTTCACCCGGGGAGGAAAACCAGCCGGCAATCCGAATCAGGCGGGAGTGACGCCGACGAATGCTGAAAGCATACGCTTATCTTCAGCCTTCGTGTCAAGTGCTCCAAGGCGGCAGGAACTCCACCCAACATTGGTCCAATGTTGAATCACGGCAAACCGAAAACTGCAAGTCAGCTGATGAGAACGGGGGTCGCGTGAGTTCTCTCGGTTGAGAGAGTGTGATCCCACCCATCGCAACGTACGCGATGGATGGGGCACCCGGTCTTCTTCGACGTGGTCTTAGTGTTTGGGGTTTGCCATATAGTTGGTTGCTTCGGTGTGGGAGATTGCGTCGGTTGCGTAGGTGAAGGTTCCTTTGTCTTTCACTTCGCGGGCGGCTTGGATGAAGGCTCCGAGGGCGACGCGGGCGAACGAGCCTCCGACGCTGATTCGCTTGACTCCTGCGGCTGCGAGTTGTTCGACGGAATATGTCGCGCCTTGAAAGCCCATCAGGACGTTGACGGGTTTGGAGACTGCGTTACACACTTCGCGGATGGCTTCGAGACTGGTGAGTCCGGGGGCATAGAGGACGTCGGCGCCGGCTTCGGCGAAGGACTGCAGACGTCGGATGGTGTCGTCGAGGTTGGGGCGGTCGTGAAGGAAGTTTTCGGCTCGTGCCGTCAAAAGGAACTGGCGACTGAGGGCCGTCTCCGCCGCCGCCGCAACTCGTTCAACGGCTAGTTCAAAGTCGTAGATGGGAGCGTTCGGGTCGCCCGATGCATCTTCGATGGATCCTCCGGCCAGGCCGATACCAGAGGCTAGTCTGATGGTTGCTGCGCACGTCTCAGGCGATGGGCCGAAGCCGTCCTGCAGATCGGCGGAGACAGGCAGATGCGTTGCTTCGACGATGTCTTTCGCATTGTTGAGGATTTCGTCGCGTGTCAGCTCTGCTGGCGTATCGCGGTGTCCGGCTGAGAAGGCGTAACCGGCGCTGGTTGTGGCGAGGGCTTCGAATCCTAACGCGGTGAGAATTTTCGCGGTGCCAGCGTTCCATGGGTTGGGGATTACGAATGTTCCAGCGCGTTCATGAAGGGATTTGAAGGCTTCGTATTTCTGTTCGCGTGTCACTTGGCTCTCCTTAGATTTCTTGACGCAGTTTAGAGGGAGGGCGTGATACTGGCGATGAATGTTATCGGTGGCGTTTGAATAGGGCAAGGGTTGTTATGAAGAGGCCTCCTGCAGTGAGGGTGAGCAGGATGATGGCGTGGCGGTAGGCGGCCTGGGTTTTTGGCGGGGTTGCGGCGGTGTTGTCCAGGCATTGGGTGCAGCCCTGGGGATGGGCGGAAGGGGTGATGGCCAGAGCAGCAAAGACGATGATTGCGGTGAGAAGACCCTTGGTTCTTGTGGTCCTTTTACTAGGGCGCGTTGGTGGGGTCGGTTTAAAGCAGATTTCTCCACTGCGCTGCGCTCCGGTCGAAATGACAGCTTCTTGTTGAAGATAATTGAGGATGGCTGAACATGAAATGCTTCAGACAAAAGCAAAAACAAAAGCAGGAGCAAAAACAAATGCAAATGCGGGGGTTCTTCGCTGCGCTCAGAATGACAGGAATCAGTGGTGGGCCGAAGTCTTATTGGAAGAAGGCGAGGATGGCGAAGAGGAAGAGCCAGAGCAGGCTCATGGCGTGCCAGTACCAGGCGGCACCGTCGACGAGGATCTGGCGGTTTTCGAGCTGGCGTGAGACGTAGAGGCCGGTGAAGGCGGCGATGAGCGCGGCGATGCCGAGGAAGAGATGGACGGCGTGGACGCCTGTGATCAGGTAGAAGAAGTGGCTACTCTGGTTGGTCTTGAAGAAGACGTGTTGCGCGGCGAGTTGACGCCATGCGACCCACTGGCCGGCGAGGAAGAGCAGGCCGAGCGCGATGGTGGTAGAGAGCCAAGGGAGTGCGCGGCGGGTGATGGGTTTGCCTATGCCAAGCCACTCGTCCATGACGTCGTTTTCGCGAAACATCTGGCGGCGGGCGAACTCCATCGTGGCGGTACTGAGGAGAAGGATGGCGGTGTTGAGCCAGAGGATGCGCGGAATGATGGTGGGGATCCACACGTTGACGTAGTGGTTGTAGGCGTCGATGTGGCCGGTGGACTGGTTGACGAAGAAGGTGCTGACGATGGCGACGAAGAACATGAGGTCGCTGGCGAGGGCGAAGAAGATGCCCATGCGATAGCGATGGAGTCGCTCGTAGGGGCCGCGGCGACCGTGGGATCGGTCGTTCCAGTTGTCGCCGTCGCCGCCGCCGCCAGTGCGCTTGTCAGTAGGCGGACGTCTACCTGAGCCCCCGTCGTGATCTTCGAGTCGGCGCTTGCGCTCCTGGTCGGTTTTGTTTGGCGTGATAGTGGCCGGCATGATCGTTCACTCTGATGGCACGCGTTGTGGACAGCTTACTCCGGTTTTGTGTTTGCCGTGTTCTCGATTGTGGACTCGACGGCTGTGTCAGGTACCCATTGGGGAAGAAAGGAGTTTTCCGACTGGGTGGCTGGCTCGGTGGTCTGGTAGTGGCATGGGGCGCGATGGACGGTGATTGCTGGTGTATCGGATGCGGGTATGGGGGTGAAAGGATTCATGGCCGGGTGCCATTCGAGCGTCGTGGCCTTCCATGGGTTTGACGTTGCGAGTGGGCCTTTGCGGAGGCTGCGGAAAAGATTAAAGAGGAAGATGAGCTGGGCGGTGGCGAGGAAGATGGCGGCGTAGGTGATGAAGTGGTTGAGGGGAATGGTTTGCGCGAGGAGGATGCCGGTGGGGCTGAGTGCGCCACCGGGGCCGGGGATGCCGGTGAGCTGGGAGTAGTGGCGAGGTTCGCCGGCGAGGCCAGTGAGGTGCATTGGGAGGAAGACGGCGTAGGCTCCGATGAGGGTGAGCCAGAAGTGGAGGTGGCCGAGGGGTTCGGACATGAGGCGACCGGGGTGGTTGCGGACGGCGGTCATTAGGGGGAACCAGTAGTAGGTTGCGGCGTAGAGGGAGAAGATGCCGGCGATTGCCATGATGAGATGGAAGTGGGCGACGACGAAGAAGGTGTTGTGGAGGTATTCGTCGAGGATTGGCTGGGCGAGAATGGGGCCGGTGAGTCCTCCGGTGATGAAGAGGCTGACGAAGCCGAGGGCGAAGAGCATTGGGGTTTTGTAGGTGGGTCTTGCGCGCCAGATGGTGGCTAGCCAGCTAAGGACTTTGGCAGATGCGGGGAGGGCGATGGCCATGGTGGAGATGGAGAAGGCAGAGCTGGCGAAGGGGTTCAGGCCGGCGACGAACATGTGGTGTCCCCAGAGCAGGATTCCGAGGAAGCCGATGAGGAGGGTTGTGACGATCATGGTGCGGTAGGCGAAGACTTTTCGGTGGCTGAAGTTCGCGAGGAGCATCGAGGTGAGGCCGAGGCCGGGGAGGATAGCGATGTAGACCTCGGGATGTCCGAAGAACCAGAAGAGATGGAGCCAGAGGAGAGGGCTGCCGTCGCCGCCTTTATGCAGGACGTTGTTGACGAAGTCTCCAGTGGGTAGGAAGAAGCTGGTGCCGGCGTGGCGGTCGCAGAGCAGGAGAAGGATGGCGGCGAGAAGGACCGAAAAGGCGACGATGCTGAGGAGCGCGGCGGTGAACCAGCCCCAAACGGTGAGGGGAAGTCGCTCCCATGTCATGCCGGGGCAGCGGTTGCGGATGATGGTGGTGAGGGTGTTGATTGAGCTTGCAGTCGAGGCGATGGCGAAGAGGGCGATGCTGATGAGCCAGAGATCCATGCCTAGGGCCTGGCCGGGGCCGGCGCTGGGGACTGCGCTTAGGGGTGGGTAAGCTGTCCAGCCGGAGATGGCGGAGCCGCCGGGGACTAAGGTTGAGCTGAGGAGGGTGAGCAGCGCGATCGCGGTGAGCCAGAAGCTGGAGGCGTTGAGGACCGGGAAGGCCATTTGGCGAGCGCCGATTTGTGCCGGGAGGATGAGGTTGCCAAAGCCGGCTTGTGGGGCGGTGGTGAGGACGAAGAAGAGCATGATGGTCCCGTGGATGGTGACCAGGGCGAGGTAGTCTTCGGGGAGAATGGGGCCGTGGAGTGGGAGTGGCCAAGCGGGCCAGACCAGGTGGATGCGCATTAACAGCGAGAGGAGAGTGCCGATGATTACGGAGACTAACGCGAGGATGAGGTATTGGATGCCGATGATGCGGTGGTCGGTGGTGAAGCTAAAGAGAGAAGGCGATGGGTCCGGGGAATAAGGACCGGTCGGTTTATCTGGCTGCGGTGCGAGGTGCTTTCGATTTGGAGTCATGGGGTTGACTCCTTCTGGCGTGCGGCCAGCCAAGCTGTGAACTGGCCGGGAGAGACGATGCGGAGGGTTGCGTTCATGCGGTAGTGGCCGAGTCCGCAGAGTTGGGTGCAGAGGATGGCGTAGGTGCCCGGTGTGGTTGGAGTGAAGTGGATGTGAATGGTCTGGCCGGGGACGGCGTTTTGTTTCAGGCGCAGTTCGGGGATGGAGAGGCCGTGGATGACGTCCTGAGCGTTAAGGCGAAGGTCTACTTCGCGGTTGGCGGGAAGGACTAGCTCGGAGGAGACGAAGTCGTCGGCGGAGTGACGGTCGGCTGGGTCGAGGCCAAGGGGGTTGCCTTCGCCAGGGGCGACCAGCTGAGGGCGGGTGATGCCGAAGGTTGCGTCGGGGCCCGGGTAGCGGAAGTACCAGGCGAATTGAACTCCGGTGACTTCGATTTGCAGGGCGGTGAGTGAGGCTCCGGTGTAGCGCGTGGCGGCCCAGAGACGCTCGGCTTTGATGGTGAGGGTGGCGAAGAGGATGGCAAGCGCGGCGAGAGGAAGGTACTCGATGCGCCAGAGGTTGGTAGCATCGGTGCGGCGGTTTGCGAGGAGGCCGATGAGGATGATGAGGTGTGCGAGGGCCAGGAGAGCGAGGGCGATCCAGAGGTTGAGGAGGAGATGGTGGTCGAGTGCGGGGCCGTGGGCGCTGGCATCGGTGGGCAGAAACCATGATGGGGCGAGCAGAAGCGCGGCGTTGACGGTGGGGCGCGTCTTGCAAGAGCGGGGCACGGGTTAAGGATAGCGCGTTCCGTTTGGTGGGTTCGTGGCGCGGGTGTGTGATGAGAAAAACGGTCGACCCGTTCGACTACGCTCAGGGTTCGATAGCCCACCCTTTGCAAAAGCGCAAAGGATCGGGCACCCGGCGATCATCGCGCGCTGTGAGGTGAGGAGAGCCGGCACAGGATACGATGTGTGCGGCGAGATGGTTGAGGCGCAATGGCTCGTCAGATGCGGGTGCCCTGGTGGAAGACTATCTGCCAGCGACCGTTGCGGCGGACCCAGAGGGAGCTGCGAAGCGCATGAGAGGCCGCCTTGAGGGAGATGATGCGGGTGGAACTGTAGGTAATCAAGGCGGTGTCTTCGGCCAGCAGCTGGCAGAGCGGATTGCTGAGGGTGATGTGATGCGGAGACTCTGATGCCAGCAGGTCGATGATTTGCTGCCGGTTGTAAATGCGGCCGGAGCTGCCGAATTCGCGAAAGTTTTCGGCGAGCAGAGATGTGAGGGCGTTGATGTCGCGTCGCGTGGAGGGATGCAGGAGCTGCTGCTCGAGGTGGAAGAGATGCGCGGCGACTTCGTGCGGGCTATCGGCCATGGCTGGTGCGAATGAGGTCGAGGAAGAGCTGGTGGACGCGGGTGTCGGCGCTGAGTTCGGGGTGGAAGGTGGCGGCGAGGAGATGGCCTTCGCGGACGAGGACAGGGAAGCCGTCGCGGGTGGCGAGGGTTTCGACGTTGGGGCCGGTGTGCGTGATGCGCGGGGCGCGGATGAAGACCATCTCGAGCGGGCCGCCTTCAAGTTTCGTCGGCTCGGTGAGGATGGCAGAGTCGATCTGGCGGCCGTAGGCGTTGCGCTCGACCGTGATATCGATGGCGGCGAGGGAGGTTTGCGTGGGGTTCTCGACGTTCTTCGCGAGGAGAATCGCACCAGCGCACGTACCGAAGGTCGGGGTGGTCTCGACGAAGAATTGCAGAGCGTCGAGGAAGCCGTCGCGCTCGAGGAATTTGAGGAAGGTGGTGGATTCGCCGCCCGGGATGATGAGGCCGTCGATGCCGGCCAGATCGGTCGGCGTGCGGACGAGCTTCGCGGTGACGGCGAGAGCAGCGAGCGCTTTGGCGTGAGCTTCAAATGCGCCTTGCAGGGCGAGGACGCCGATGGTTAGAGGTGTGTGGGACATGCTGTACTTATGATTGTAAAGAAGACGGCACGTCTTAGTCTGACGGAAGGTCCTCGCCGAAGCGGAGGAGGTTGGCGTCGGGGTCGCTGATGACGAACTCGTTCATCTTCCATAGCGGGGTTGCCCGGTGTTCCTCAGACGGCTGTCGTTGTTGAGGGGGCTGCTGGATCAGGAGATAAGCGATGGAGAATGCAGTCAGGCCGGCCGTCTATCCTAGTCTTGAAGACCGTGTCGTCGTGGTCACTGGTGGTTCCAGTGGGATTGGCGAAGCAATTGTCGAAGCTTTTGCAAAGCAGAATGCGCTGGTGGTTTTTCTGGATATTCAGGACGATGCGAGCGAGCGGTTGATTCAACGGCTTGAATTGGCAGGACTGAAGGCGCCCGTTTTCTACCACTGCGATTTGACGGATATTGACGCGTTGCAAAAGACGGCTAGCGACTTGCTTGTGAAATTTCCGCGTGTCGACGTCCTGGTGAATAACGCCGGCAATGACACGCGGCATTCGATGGAAGAGGTGACCTCGGACTACTGGGATCAATCGATGGCGGTTAACCTGAAACACTATTTCTTCATGATCCAGGCTTTGGTGCCGGCGATGCGGAGTGCAGGCCGAGGTTCGATCATCAACATGGGTTCTGTCAGCTGGATCATCTCGACTCCAGACCTTCCCGTCTACGTTACTGCCAAGGCCGCCATCGTTGGGATGAGCCGCACATTCGCGCGTCAACTGGGGGGCGACAATATTCGGGTCAACTGCGTTATGCCAGGCGCTGTCCTGACTGAGCGGCAGAAGGAGCTATGGTTTACGGACGCCTACAAAGCCAGGATTCTTGCCAATCAGTCCCTGAAGCGGATGATTCTTCCTGGGGAGGTGGCGCGGCTGGTTTTATTTCTTGCGTCGGACGACAGCTCAGCGATAACGAATCAGAGCTATGTCATCGATGGAGGTTGGGTCTAAAGGGGGCCATTGATGCAACTCATGAGCGAGGATATGTCGATGCCGCGTTATGCGAGACCAAGATGAAAGAAAGCCAGACCGTGGTTGCGGTCTGGCCTTTCTTGAAGTACTGCAATGTGTGTTTGTTTTAGTGGGTGCCGTAGGCGCGTTCGCCGCTGGCGTGGAAGAGCTCGCTGACGGTACGGACAAAGCGGCGGGCGTCGGGAGGCGTGGGGATCCCACCGGTGAGGATGGTCTCATAGGAGATATCGCGACCGCCGTAGTAGGCGCGGGTGTCGTCCTGGTTCTGGTTGACAACGTCTCCGGTGAGGTCGACGCCAGCGAAGATGCCCTTGCTGCGTGAGTAGGTGAGGAAGCCGGCGTTGGCAAGTTCGGTTGTAGAGGCCTGCGCGTTGCGTCCGACGGGACCAGCGGCCACGGCTGCGTCGCCGCCGAGCTTGACCTTATCGTGGAGGAGGCGCTCGAAGCCGTCATGAGTGGTAGCGATGAGGACGAGGTCGGTGGATTCGCCGCCAATCTGGAAGCCGAAGCTCGCTCCGGTCAACTGGATGAAGGCGGGTGCGCTCCAGCCATGGCCGGTGCGGCAGGAGACGACGCCCTGACCGTACTGTGCACCGACGACAAACGCTGCTTTTTTGTATCCGGGGATGACGGCAACGCAGGTTGCGTGGGCGGCAACACTGTCGGGGATGCCGTGGTCGGGGGTATCCATGAGTTCGTGAAGGACCATTTGGGCGGACTCGACGCGTTGGTCGAGTTTCTGGACGTCGGCGGCCAATGCAGGCATGGCGACTGCAGCGGTGAGACAGAGTACGTGGATGATTTTCCTCATTAAAATTTACCTTTCGGATACGAAAAAGATTTGTTGTTCGTATCGTCCACTTAGTGCGATGCGCTTTGCGCACTAGTCGGTAGGGAATGGATTGAGGAAACGAGAGTTTATATCGAGGGCGGGAAAGGGTTGTACGGGATTGGAGGATATTCGCCGTGGTTCGCCAGTATTCAACGTTTTGAGAATTGTTTACAGGTATTGGCGTTCCCGATGGCGAATCTCTTTGTAGCGCATGAAGGCCTGATGCTCGTCTTCTAATCCCAATATGGTGCGAAGCGTGGAGCCGCGGTAGGTGTGGGCGGCCATTCCTGTTATGTTGCGCGTGACGAACCAGGGATCGTGACGAAATGCCGCGGGGATGTGGCGGGTCTTCATGCCGCGCTCGGCCTTCCAGCGCAGATATTCGATCTCGTTTGCTGAGAGGGTTTCGTTGCGCACGACTGAGGTGGTGCCGTCGTACTCTTCGAGGTGCTCGTTTTCGATTAGACCGAGGCGATGAAAATCATCGGTCATCGGGGTTCGGGGATAGGGCGTTGGGTGTTGGATGTAGGGCCAGTCGACGTATTGGCGGGCGAACGCGAGGTTGGCCTCGATCGACTCGACTGTATCGTTTGGGCTGCCGACGATGAGGCCTCCGATGACGTACATCTTGTTGCGATGCAGATAGTCGATAGCCTGAAGGGTTGCATTGCCGGTGTTCTGGCCGTTAGTGCGGGCGGTGTTCTTTGCAGATGCCTGCAGAAAGTTGAGGTCACTCTCGAGAACGTTTTCTATTCCGAGGAAGACATAGCGGAAGCCTGCGCGGTGCATCAGGGGAGCCAGGGTCTCGCCATGATTGGCTATCGCTGAGGTCATGCCTTGAACGAAGTAGTCCAGCGTGTGGAGTCCGGCGTCGATGATGGCGTTGCAGAGGGTTTCAAAGCGATGAACGTTCAATGTGATGTTGTCGTCGACGAGGAAGATAGTGCGGGCGCCGTGATTTTGCGCGTCGCGGATGTCGGCGATGACGCGATCAAAGGAGTAGGTGTGGAAGTTGCGGCCGCGCATTTCGATGATGGAGCAGAAGCTGCAGTCAAAGGTGCAGCCGCGTGAAGTCTCGACGACATCGACCTGGCGGCCGAGGATGGTGTAGCCCTTGAGGACGCGGGCGCTGCGGTTGGGAAGGCGAATCTCGTCGTCTTCGAGGCGGTGCGGTGCGCGGAGCTGGTTGTGAATCCACTTATCGCAACAACGGTGCGAGAGGCCGGGGATGAAGTGCATGTCGCTTCCGGTGTCGAGTGCGCGCGTCAATTCACGGAAGGTGACTTCGCCTTCGCCTCGCACGATGAAGTCGACGGGCATCGACAGATAAGCTTCGTGAGCAAGGCTTGGATCGTAACCACCGACGACGATCTTCACCTCTTGTTTCAGGCTGCGCGCCAACTGCATGATGCGTTCGGCAGTTCGGCGCTGGAAGGTCATTACGGACAGACCGACGAGGTCGGGGTCGATCTCGCGGACGAGGCGGGTGACTGTCTCTCGCACGGTGCGTTGGCAGAGTATGAGATCGGCGACAGCTACTTTGTGATGGGGATCAATATTGCCCGCGAGCGAGGTTAGCGCGCCGTTGGGCATGCGGATCGCGATCGTTGGCATGTGCTCGAATGAGTCGGGCATGGAGAGCAGAAGGATGTTCATAAGAACCCTCCCTGACTTCTCGGACCGCGCTGCGACTAATGGCTACCAGCCTCGGGTTTGCATGAGGTGCTTCTCTTCGATGGCTGCTGCGGCGAGGCCCTTCATCGTTCCGGTGACGGATTCGCTGGCTTCGGCGACGATCTTTGGATCGTTGAAGTGCGTGGTGGCGATGACGATGGCGCGGGCGCGGGAGACGGCCTCTTCGCGCTCCTTCGGATCGTTCTCGACGTCGAGCGGAGTGGCGCGCTCCTTCATGAAGATGCCGGAGCCTACGAAGACGGTTTCTGCGCCGAGCTGCATCATGAGGGCCGCGTCCGCGGGTGTGGCGATGCCGCCTGCGCTGAAGTTGGGGACGGGCAGCTTGCCGTTTTTGGCGACCATGCGGACCAATTCATAGGGGGCGCCGTGGACTTTTGCCGCGTTGTAGAGCTCTTCGTCGCCCAGAACGGTGAGGGCTTTGATCTCGCGGACGATCTGGCGCATGTGCTGAACGGCGTGGACGACGTCGCCGGTGCCCGGCTCGCCTTTGGTGCGGATCATGGCTGCGCCTTCGGCGATGCGGCGAAGGGCTTCGCCGAGGTTGCGCGCGCCGCAGACGAAGGGCGTGGTGAAGGCGTGCTTGTCGATGTGGTAGGTCTCGTCCGCCGGGGTGAGGACTTCGGATTCGTCGATGAAGTCGACACCGATCTCCTGCAGGACCTGGGCTTCGGCGAAGTGGCCGATGCGAGCCTTGGCCATGACGGGGATGGTGACGGTGTTCATGATCTCTTTGATGAGCTTGGGATTGGCCATGCGGGCGACACCGCCTTCGGCGCGGATCATAGCGGGGACACGCTCAAGGGCCATGACGGAGATGGCGCCGGCTTCTTCGGCGATGCGAGCTTGCTCGACGTTCATGACGTCCATGATGACGCCGCCCTTGAGCATTTCGGCGAGGCCGAGTTTGAGGCGGATGGACGAAGAGTCGAAGGAGGGGGAGCCGAAGTTGCCGTTGTGGGTGTGATCTGCCATGGGGTTTCTCCTGGGTCCGGGCCTTTTTGCGCGGCGGTGGGCGCACGGTACTGCTTGAATGTCCGCAGAATCTCAAGTCTAGCAGCTTTGCGTGTTGTGGTGACATGATTGCTGGGCTTGTTGGCCAGGTTGAGTCTCGTACGAAGGATTTTCTGGAAATTCAACGGCAATTTATCTACGGGGCGGGGTGCGTGGGTCATGCTGGCCGTACAGGGCGGTGTGTCGATCGCTCAAATGCCCCGGGGAGGTTTGGATGGCCGCTGAACTGACGATTGTGATTCCTGCGAAGAACGAGGTGGTGATGCTGCCGCGGCTGCTGGAGTCACTGTGCCGGCAGGACTATACGGGGATGGCGGAGACGCGCGTGCTGGTGGCGGATGCGGGGTCGACCGATGGGACGGTGGAGGCTGCTCTAGGGTTTTGTGACAGGCTGAAGGTGGAGGTGGTCGCGGGTGGGCTGCCTTCGGTGGGAAGAAATGCGGGGGCGCGGCTGGTGACGACGAAGTATGTGCTGTTTCTTGATGCGGATGTGGAGTTGCCGGAGCCTACGCTGGTGCGGCGGGCTTTGTGGAGGATGAGGCGACGCGGGCTGCATCTGGCGACGACGAATATTGCCTGCCGCGAGGGTGGATTCTTCGACGATCTGCTGTACGCGGCGAGTAACTTGATGCAGCGGGTTGGGTCGCTGACGAAGCCGTTTGCAACGGGGATGTTTATGCTGTTTGACCGCGAGGTCTTTTGGGCGCTGGGTGGATTCAATGAACGGGCGTTGTTTGCTGAAGACTATTTGTTGTCGAAGGGCGTAGCGCGGATTCGGTTTCGCATTGTGCGCGGGCGCGTGCTAACGACCAATCGTCGATTCCAGAAGCTGGGACATTGGACGATGGTTTGGATGTTCTTCAAGACGATGCTGCACACGTGGGATGAGGAGTACTTCCTGGAAGACCAGGGGTATTGGGGTGAGGCTGGTTAGTTCTCAGTTGTTGGTGATCGGTTTTCAGGGTTGGGGGGCGGTGAAGCCAGCGGCGGCGAGGACGCGTTCGTCGAGGGCGATGAAGAGGCCTTTGCTGCGGGCGAGGACGGTGCCGTCGGGGCGTTGGAGTTCGGCCTGGTGGAAGAGCTTGCGGTCAGGTGTTCCGTCGGGTTTGGTGGCGCGGCTTAGGTGGCGTGCGGTGAGGATGAGCGGCTGGTACAGCGGGGCGGGGCGGAGGTAGTCGACCTCCATATGGCGGGTCATGGCGAGGACGTTGAGGGGGCGGTTGAGCTTGCTCATGGCCTCGTCGAGGAGCGCGGCGACGATGCCGCCGTGGATGTGGCCGGGTGGACCCTCGTGCATGCGGTCAAGCTGGACTTGTGCGGTGGCGGTGATGTGCTCGGGGTTGGATGTGTCAGTGATGAAGGTAAGGTGGAGGCCTTGAGGGTTGGCGGGGCCGCAGCCGAAGCAGTGGTTGGCGCGCTCGTCGATAGTGGGGGTGTCCATCGAGGCAGGGGTGTGGCGTGTGGTGTCAGGAGTGGGCATGGTTTCTGGTTTGCACGGTAGCACAGTGCAGGGTGGAATGAATAGTCATTCATTCCATTCTTAGAGTGGTATTTTGGCCACGTGACCATTAGATCCGCTCCACGCGAGGTCTTGGCGCTGCGAGCAAAATGCGGGGGTTCTTCGCTCAGAATGACAAGCATCTGTGATGTGAGCTGAAGATGATTCTAGGAGGTGCAGACCTCGATGATGCCGGGGCCGAACTTTTCTATCTTTTCGTGGCCGAGGCCGTGGATGGTCTTGAGTTGGGAGAGACTTTGCGGGCGAGCGAGGACGATGCTGCGGAGGGTGGTTGAAGCGAGGACGAAGAAGAGCGGGAGGTTTAGCTTTTCGGACTCGGCTTTGCGCCACTCGCGGAGGCGGTGGTCGAGGGCTTGCTGGTCGGAGGTGAGGTTGTCGGTTGGTTCGGGGGTGGTTCTGGGGCGGGTGAAGGTTTCGGTAGTGGATGCGGCTGTCGGGACGTGGGCGTGATTGTTATTTGAGTTGATTCGAGCGAAGTGCGCGGGTCTCTCCACTTCGCTACGCTTCGGTCGAGATGACGCTTTCTTGGGAGTGAAAGGAGTGCTAATACCAATTGGAGCTTCGGAGCGACAGATGGCGATGATGGTGGAGCCGTGGGTGTCGGCGATGCGCGGGCCGACGCCTGCGATTTGCAAGAGCGATGGGATGGTGGTGGGGCGGGCTACGACGATCGCGTTTAAGACGGCATCGGAGAAGACCATGAAGGCCGGTTTGCCGGTTTTGGCGGCCTCGGATTTGCGCCAGGTGCGGAGATTGGCTTCGAGAGATTTTTGTTCGGAGGTGTAGGCAGCTGTGGTTTGGTCGCGCTCGGCTTTCAGAGATGCTTTGGAGGGCTTCGGGCTGGTTGCGTTGCGGGAGTTTTTTCGTGACGATGTGGTTGTGTTGGCTGAAGAGTCTTTGATGAGGAGATCGGGTGGCAGGGGGCCAGTGAGGGTTCGGCCTTCGTGGGTGAGCGAGGCTTTCTTGAAGGTGATGAGGTTGCCTTCGGGATTGGTCCATTGATCGGTGTTCAGCATTATCAGTCCGGCTCGGGTCAAAGCGTCGAGTAGAGTGTCGAAGACTTTGCGTTCTGCTGCGGGCGTGTTGCGGAGTTCGCCGGTGGAGAGCTCGGTGTGGAGTTTGCCAGTTGCGCGAGTGGTGCCGTCGAGCGCTCGGAGGATGGCGCGGAGTTGGCGGTCTTCTTCGGTGGTGGGTGGGCGGAAGGTTTGCGCTGTGGCGTTTTGCGGGGCGCAGAAGTCGCAGTGGCCGCAGGGGCGGAGGCCGTCGGCTGTGTCGCCGAAGTGCTGGATGAGCGCGGCCATGCGGCACTGTGGGGATTCGGCGAACTGGACCATGCGATCGATCTGACTGCGGCGGAAGGCAATTTGTTCGTCGTAGCCTCTGCGCCATGCGGTTTTTCTGGGAGCGTCTTCGGAGAGGCGAACGTTGCCGGTCATGTCGATGGTGGCGGCTCCCTGGGCGATGAGTTTTTCTACGGCTTTATCGAAGGTCTCGGCGTCCATCTTGAGACGTTGGCGCAAGAGATCCGTCATCTGGTAGTCGGGGGTGAGGAGGGCGGCGACGCGGGTGAGTTCGGTGATGGCGGGGTAGTCGCGCTCGAGGAAGAAGTCGTGCATCTTGCGATCGGCGAAGGAGTGGAGGAGAACGGTGCGTGAGGGCTGGCCATCGCGTCCGGCGCGGCCGATCTCCTGGTAGTACTGCTCGACCGAGCCCGGGAGTGCGGTGTGGACGACGGTGCGGACGTCGGCTTTGTCGATACCCATACCGAAGGCGATTGTTGCGACGACGACTTCTAACTTGCCGTCAAGGAAGTTGCGCTGGACGCGCTCGCGTGTCGCGGGGTCGAGGCCGGCGTGATAGGCAGCGGCGCTTCCACCTAGTGTGCTTGCGAGCTCTTCGGCGGATTTGCGCGAAGGGGCGTAGACGATGGCGGGGCGGTTGGATTTTTCTTTGAGGAGATTGGCGGTGAAGTCGTTGCGGCGGGGTTTGGAGAGTTCGACTACCTCAATGGCGAGGTTGTGGCGGCGGAAGCCGTGGATGAATAGTTCGGGCCGCGAGAGTTGGAGCTGGGTGATGATGTCTTTTTGAACCGTGGGTGTGGCGGTTGCGGTGAGTGCGATGATTGGTGCGGGGCGGAGCGCGGGAAGGAAGTCGCCGAGTGTGCGATAGTCGGGGCGAAAGTCGTGGCCCCAGGCGGAGATGCAGTGCGCCTCGTCGATGGCGATGAGCGACGGCTTCTTCTTTGCGAGCATCTCGGGGAAGTTGGGGACGCGCATGCGCTCGGGGGCGATGAAGAGGAACTGGAGGGTGCCGTCGAGGTAGTCGCGGCAGGCCTGGCGGGCCTCGTCGCGGGACAGGCCGGAGTGGATCCGGGCGACGCGGAGGCCGGCGGCGGTGAGCTTGGTGGCTTGGTCGTCCATGAGGGCGATGAGGGGCGAGATGACGAGCGCGGTGCCGCCGCGGGCGATGGCTGGGAGTTGGTAGCAGAGGGATTTTCCTGCTCCGGTGGGCATGACGAGGAGGACGTCGCGGCCGTCGGTTGCGGCGCGGCAAACGGCTTCCTGATTGGCGCGAAAGGTGGGAAAGCCGAAGGTCTTGTGGAGCAGGGAGGTGAGGTTCATCAGCTTGCTCAGTTTCGCATATTGTTCGCGCTGAGGCGAAGGCTAGATGAGTGTTGGGAGTTGTTAGCTTGATGCATTGTGGAAACCGAGCTAGGCGGGTTTCGCGGATTAGAACTTTCGAAAATTGATGACGATCTTCAGATCGACTGGAACAGGAAGTCTTGCGCTGTCAATGGTGAAAGATTCGCTGTCTCCTAAGCGGTTGCTGCTAAGACACCTTTGCCGCTCCAGGGACATCCAAGCTGTTGTCTCAGCTGAGATTTGCGACTTTCGGTGGGGCTGTGAAATCTGATGGTGCATGATGTCAATGGAGGTTAGATATGTATCTGATTGCGATTTGCGCGGTTGGGCTTGTGGTTTTGATCCTGGGGATTTTCTGGATGAGACAGCTGCGGAACCGGCGCGAGCTGGAGAGATACAGCATCGACGCCGATGAGCTTCATGCGTTGCTTGAGTCGAAGAAGGATATTGTCGTGCTGGATGTGCGGCAGCCGCTCGATCTGCTGGCGCACTCGGAGATTATTCCCGGGGCGAAGAGAGTTCCGCCGAAGGAGGTTATGGAACAGGCGGAGTTGATTCCCAGGGACAAGGACTCGGTGATCTATTGCACGTGCGTGAGTGAGAAGACCAGCCGCATGGTGGTGGAGAATGCACTGAGACTGCATTTCTCGCGGATTAAGTTTCTCAGAGGTGGACTAGCAGCGTGGAAGGAGAAGGGATATCCGGTAGTGCCCTATACCCAATCCTTTCATCTTGACACTGCGTCTTAGTTGCGTTGTAGCTTATGACAAGGCCGCTGTGGGCTTTTTCTTCCACGCACCGACAATTGCTCCGATGATCATGAGGTCGATGAGCGCGTAGCCGGTGTTGATGGCGTAGATCTGGAGGGTGCGAACCTCGAAGATGTAGGCTTTGGCCCAGCCGGTGGCGATGAAGCCGAACCAGATGACGGCAGCGCAGAGGATGCCGCGGCGGGCGGTCTGTTCGCCTGAGGCCTGAATGCAGATGGTGAGGACGGCAGCGATGATGATGGAGCAGAGGATGGCCGTTCCATATTGAAGTGCTGGGTTATAGCCAGCCGCGCTCTTCAACCACTCTTCTGTGCGGCCGATGCCGGCGAGCCACTCTTTCATGAAGAAACTGAACCAGAGCGCCTCGAAGAGAAATGAGACGATCGCTGCGACGAGGATCGCTACCCAGTTGAGTCTGAACTTGCTCATCTTTGCCCTCCGCTAAATTGTTCCCGTGGTTGTTGCTGGGAGCATATAGCGGAGGGCAGGGATGCGCAAGTCGTCAGGCCTGCATGATCTTGTCGAGCGTGATGGGGAGGTCGCGGACGCGTTTGCCGGTGGCGTTGTAGATGGCGTTGGCGATGGCGGCGGCAGCTCCTGTGATGCCGATCTCGCCAATGCCGCGCGATCCGAGTGGGTTGAATTTGTAGTCGGGGATGCCGACGGCGGTGACGTCGATCTCGTGGATGTCGGCGTTGACGGGGACGTGGTACTCGGCGAAGTTTTCGTTGACGGTGCGGCCGTAGGTGGTGTCGATGAGGGACTCTTCGAGGAGGGCCATGCTGACTCCCCAAACGACGCCGCCGATGAGTTGGTTGGTGCCGGTCTTCGTGTTGATGAGGGTGCCGATGTCGTAGGTGCCAACCATGCGGCGGACCTGCACCATGTGGGTGTCGGCGTCGATGGCGACTTCGGCGAAGATGGCGCCCCAGGAGTGCGAGGAGAAACTATCGCGGTCTTTCGCGAGCTCGGAGGTGGCGGTGGCTTCGACGGGTGTATTGCCGTTGCGAGCGATGAGTTCTGTGACGGTTTCGAATTTTTCCGGATCGGCTTTGAGGAAGAGCTTGCCGTCCTTGGTGTTGATGTCTTCCGCGGCGGCTCCGTGGAGCGGAGATTGTGCGTCGGCCACTGCGAGCTGCGCGAGTTTAAGTTTGGCTTGAACGGCGGCATCGTAGACTGCCGGGCAGACTGAGGCTGCGGTGGTTGAGCCGCCGGAACCTCCGGAGCGGGGAAGTGTGGAGTCGCCGATTTTGACATCGACGAGTGTTGGGTCGATGGAGAGTGTATCGGCTGCGGTCTGGGCGAGGATGGTATAGGTTCCGGTGCCGAGATCCTGGGTGCCGATGCCGACGAAGACGCGGCCGTTGGGAAGGATACGGACGACTGCGGATGACGGGGAACGTCCTGCGCCGTAGTTGGCTGTGGCCATGCCGTAGCCGATGAGTTTATTTCCCTCGCGGTGCTGGCCGGGTTGCGCGGTACGTTTGGACCAGCCGAAGCGGTCGGCGGCCTGCGTGTAGCACTCGCGGAGATGTTTGCTGGACCATGGGTGGCCCTGGCGCGGGTCGTTCTCGGCGTAGTTGACGAGGCGGAGCTGGATGGGGTCCATGTTGAGTTTTTCCGCGAGCTCGTCGAGTGCGATCTCGAGGCCGACGCTGCCGGTAGCTTCGCCGGGGGCGCGCATCCAGGTGCCCATGCCGAGGTTCATGTCGACCAGGTTGTGGGTGGTGGTGAGGGATTCGCTGTCGTAGAGGAGCTGGGTCTGGCCGGCGGCGCTCTCGATCCAATCTGACATGAGCGAGGTAAAGCAGGTGGAGTCGTGCTGTTGGAGGAGGAGCTTGCCGTCGGAGGATGCAGCGAGCTTGATGTGCTGGTAGGTGTTGGGACGCGAGCCTACAGGGCCGAACATTTGCTCGCGGCCGAGGACGAGCTTGACTGGGCGCTGCGCGACTTTGGCGGCAATGGCGGCGAGGATGGTGTGGGACCAGACGTAGCCTTTGCAGCCGAAGCCGCCGCCTGTGAAGGGACACTGAACGTGCACGTTGGCGGGTGGAATGGAGAAGGCTCGGGCGAGCGAGCCCTGGACTCCGCTGATGCCTTGAGTGGCATCGTAGACGCTGAGCTTGTCGCCATCCCAGGATGCGATGGTGGCGTGCGGCTCCATGGGGTTGTGGTTCTGGATGGGCGTGGAGTAGATCTGGTCGACGACGACGGTGGCTTTGGCGAGTGAGGCTTCGGGATTGCCGCGGGTCGAGGTTCCACCACGTTTCGGGGCGCGGGCGTTCTTGAGGAGAGCGTTGAAGTCGAGTTTGGCGGGCTGCTCTTTGTAGTCGATGCGGAGGAGCTTGGCGGCTTGCTCGGCCTCGGGCAGAGAGCGGGCGACGACGACGGCGATGGGCTGGCCGTTGTAGAGGACGTTGGGGTCCTGGAGGATGTTGACGTTGCCTGGGACGGTGACTTTCGGCGCGTTGAACGGCGTGATGATGGAGTAGACGCCGGAGGCGCGACTTGCGGCGGCCTGATCGATGGAGGCGATGGTTCCTGAAGGGATGGTGGCCTGAACGACGTAGGCGTAGGCGACGTTTTCTACTGGGAACTCAGCTGCGTACTTGGCGCGGCCGGTCACTTTGGCGAAGCCGTCGTAGCGGTGATCGAGTTGGCGTTGGTCTGTCCTGGGATGTGAGGCTGTTTCATCGATGGAGATCATGCCTGGACTCCTTGTGCGGCGAGGGTGAGGGCGCGCACGATACTTTGCTTGGCGAGTTCGATCTTGAAGGCGTTGTGCTCGAGGGGCACAGCGCCTGAGACGGCGAGGTCGGCTGCTTTCCTGAAGGCGTCGGGGCTGGCGATTGTGCCGATGAGGAATTTTTCCGCTTCGGGAGAGCGCCAGGGTTTGTGAGCGACACCGCCGAGTGCCAAGCCGGCAGACTGGATGGTGTTGCCGCTCATCTCGAGGCCGGCAGCGATTGAGACGAGGGCGAAGGCGTAGCTTTGGCGGTCGCGGACTTTGAAGTAGTAGGAGTGTTTGGCGAACTTCGGCGCGGGGAGTTCGACTGCGGTGATGAGCTCGTCTGGTTTGAGGTTGGTGTCGAGCTGCGGTGTGTTGCCTGGGAGGCGATGGAAGTCGGCGATGGCGATCGTACGTTTGCCCTTGGGACCGGTGACGTGAATGCTGGCGTTAAGGGCGGCGAGCGCGACGTTCATGTCGGAGGGGTTGGTGGCGACGCACTCGTTGCTTGCGCCGAGGATGGCGTGGTTGCGATTGAAACCCTTGATGGCCGAACATCCGCTGCCGGGAGTGCGTTTGTTGCAGTGGGCGAAGGCGGTGTCCATGAAGTAGGAGCAGCGGGTGCGCTGGAGAAGGTTGCCGCCAGTGGTGGCCATGTTGCGGAGTTGCGGGGAGGCTCCGCTCAACAGAGCTTGCGAGAGGAGTGGGTAGTTGGTGCGGATGGTTTCGTGGTTGGCGAGATCGCTGTTGCGGACGCCAGCGCCGATGATGGTGATGTTGCCGGCGTTGGTGATTTGCGTGAAGCTGAGTCGAGTGACGTCGATGAGGGTGGTGGGGTGCTCGACGTTCGACTTCATCAGGTCGACGAGATTGGTGCCGCCGCCGAGGAATTTCGCTCCGCGGGCAGAGACGGCGTGGACTGCTTCGTCGGGTGAGGAGGCGCGCTGGTAGTTGAAGGGATTCATGCGGAGACTCCTTTCGCGGCGGCGCGGACGGCGGCGACGATGTTGGGGTAGGCCCCGCAGCGGCAGATGTTGCCGCTCATGCGCTCGCGGATCTCGTTGTCGGTGAGTTCGGGGTTGCTCGTGTTGCCGGTCTCGAAGGAGACGGTGCTGAGGGTGTTGTGCTTGTGCTCTTTGAGGAGTCCGACTGCGGAGCAGATCTGGCCCGGGGTGCAGTAGCCGCACTGGAAGCCGTCGTGCTCGAGGAACGCAGCCTGGACCGGGTGGAGAGTGTCCCCCTGGGCGAGGCCTTCGATGGTGGTGATCTCGGCTCCGTCGGCGGTGACGGCGAGGGTGAGGCAGGAGTTGACGCGGCGGCCATCGACGAGGACGGTGCAGGCTCCGCACTGGCCGTGGTCGCAGCCTTTCTTGCTGCCGGTGAGTAAGAGGTGTTCGCGCAGGGCGTCGAGGAGCGAGGTGCGGGTGTCGAGGGAGAGCGACTTCGAAGTGCCGTTGACCTTGAGAGTTACGGACATCATCTGCGGGGTGGTGACCGCCGCGGCTTGCGTGTCTTCGGCTGAGGCGAGATGCGGGATGCCGGTGGCGACGGCTGCGCTGAGGATGCCGGCGGTTTTGACGAAGGTGCGGCGGGAGAGTTCGAGGTCGGTTAGGGAGGTTGGTTGCTCAGAGAGGGTGTCGTCGAGGTTTTCTTCGATGTCGGTGCAGCTTGGGAAGCTCATGGCCGTGCCTCATGTTGGTTGATGGTGTGATGAGTTTTCGTACAACGAGCAAGTATATGTCGACGAAGCTACGGACGAAAAAGACGCGGGCAAAAAATCATTTTTGCGGGCTATTTGCGGGGTATGATGGTCGCATCCACACAAGTGTTACCAAAATTTAACAGGGACGTTTTCGGGAGAGTGAATGGGTCTGTCTACGGTGTTCAAGTTTTCTCTGGTATCTCGCATATCACGAGTTGGGATAGTGGTAGCACTGGCTGGAGCGATGGTAGTTCCGGCGTCTTCGCAGGCGCCCGAGGGACGGCAGCAGCGAGGGACGGGCGAGACGCCAGCGGCGGCAAGAGAGGATCAAGGCATTCCGATTCCGCCGGAGACGAACTCGGTGACCAAGCATGACTGGACTGCGGGTGGGCAGACGATTCACTACACCGCGACTGCGGGGAACCTGCTGATTCGCGATGACCAGGACAAGGCGAACGGCAGCATCTTCTATGTGGCGTATACCGAGGATGGTGCCGATGCGAAGAGCCGGCCGGTGACGTTCTTCTATAACGGAGGGCCGGGGTCAGCGACGATCTGGCTGCATATGGGATCGTTGGGGCCGGTGCGTGTGATTACACAGAGCCCGGAGGCGACTGGGCCGGCACCGTTTGAGTGGATACAGAATCCGCAGAGTTTGATTGATAAGAGCGATCTTGTGTTTATCGATGCGCCGCTGTGTGGGTTTTCGCGAGCGGTGGGCAAGGGAACCGCGAAGGACTTTGCCGGAACCGACCAGGACATTCACGCATTCGAGAAGTTCATCGTTCGCTACATTACGGTGAACCAACGGTGGAACTCGCCGAAGTTTTTGTTTGGTGAGTCGTATGGAACGACGCGGTCGGCTGGGTTGGTTGCGGCGCTGCAGAATGATGGGATCGAGTTCAATGGAGTGACGTTGCTGTCGTCGATTCTGAACTACAACCGGCGCGCGCCTGGGCTGGACTACGAAGCGATTGGATATTTGCCTTCGTATGCTGCGATTGCCTATCACTATAAGAAAGTGAAGACGAACCTGAGTATTGCGGAGTGGGTGCAGCAGGCGCGGTTGTTTGCGCGTGGACCCTACACTGAGGCGTTGCAGCAGGGCGATAAGCTGCCGCCGGCGGAGTTTGATGGCATCGCGGTGAAGGTGGCGGCAATTACTGGGCTGAGCGTCGAGTATGTGAAGGAATCGAAGCTGCGAATATCGGCGACCCGGTTCCGCAAGGAGCTGCTGCGCGGCGATGAGCGGATTCTTGGACGGTACGATGCGCGGTTTATGGGATGGGATCCGGAGTCGGCTGGAGAAAATCCGGGGTACGATCCTTCGGACACAGGGATCAGCGGCGTGTATGTTGGGGCGTTCCATGACTACATTCAGAAAGAACTGAAGTACATGAGTCAGGAGCCTTACTATCTGTCAGGGCCGGGGCTTAACCAGGTTTGGGATTTCAAGCATAGGCCGGCGGGTGGCTTCGGCGGCGGTGGTGGTGGCGGACGGGGTGGAGAACAGAACGAACCGGATGTTGCGGTGGACCTGTCGGATGCGATGAGGAAGAATCCGCATTTGCATGTGTTTTCGGCGAATGGGTATTTCGATTTAGCAACGCCGTTCTTTTCGACTGAATTTGACTTGAGCCATATGGACCTGCCTGCGAATCTGGTGGGGAATGTGCAGTTTGGTTACTATCCGGCTGGACACATGGTCTATCTCAACGTGGAAGCCCTAAAGGAGCTGAAGGCGGATATGGCGAAGTTTTATGCCCTGGCTGAGCAACACTAAGACAGGGTTGAAGATGCAGGTGAAAAGAGGGTGCAACCCGGGCTGATTTCCTCCAGTGCGCCCTTGCTTTACGAGCATAACTGCCTTAGAATGAATACTGCTGTGTTTTCCCAGTGTGCGTGAAATGAAGCGGGAAGTTAATCTTAAAGAAGGTACAGATAGCCTATGGCAAAGCGTCGTGGAAACCCCAACTGGGGCAAGCCTGAACCGATAGGACCGGTTGTTCCAACGGTTACATCGTTCGAGCAGGTGGTGAAGGAGTTCAAACTGACACCGGACCAGTACATTCGTTCGACCCGGCTTCGTGAGTGGGCTCGGCGGAACAAAAATTCGAAGTACATTCCTGAGGCGCTGTTGGAGGCCTGGGGTTTTGAGATCGAGTCGACACTGTAGATTTCAGATTGGATGTGAGACGCCGCCTGTGAGGGCGGCGTTTCTTTTTGCCACAGAGCATTACTTTCTGCGACCGACGTAGGATGGAATGCGTCGAAAGGTATGAGAGCGGAAGGCGGAGTTATGTTTGCTGACGTGACCGAGGCAGTTGCGGAGATCAAGTCCGGCCGGATGGTTGTGGTCGTCGATGACGAGGACCGCGAGAATGAAGGCGACCTGACGCTGGCTGCGGAGTTTGTGACGCCAGAGGCGATCAACTTTATGGCGAAGTTTGGCCGTGGGTTGGTCTGCCTGACGCTGACGGAAGAGCGTGCCGACTATCTGCGGCTGGGGCCGATGACGCAGGAAAATACGTCGCGGTTTGGCACGGCGTTTACTGAGAGCATCGAAGCACGCGAGGGAGTGACGACGGGAATCTCTGCGGCGGACAGAGCGCATACGATTAAGGTGGCGATCGATCCGCGATCGACGGCGCACGATCTGGCACGGCCGGGGCATGTGTTTCCGCTGCGTGCACGCAAGGGTGGCGTGCTAGTGCGAGCGGGCCAGACGGAGGCTTCGGTGGATCTGGCTCGGATGGCGGGGCTGGTGACGGCGGGCGTGATCTGCGAGATTATGAACGACGACGGGACTATGGCGCGGGTTCCCGATCTTGTGAAGTTTTGTGAAGAACATAAGTTGAAGATGGTGACGGTGGCGGATTTGATCCGGTACCGGTTACAGAATGAGCGGTACATCCATCGCGTCGCTGAGTCGCTGATGCCGACGGCACACGGCGAGTTTCGCATGATCGCGTACGAGAGCGAGGTGGATGGTGGCGAGTCGCATGTTGCGTTGGTGTATGGCGATGTGAAAGGGGATGAGCCGGTGACGGTAAGGGTGCATACGCATTGTCTGTCGGGGGATGTTTTTTCGACGACGCTGTGTGATTGCGGGGCTGTGGTGCAGAATTCTCTGCGCATGATTGCGGAGGCGGGCAAAGGCGCGCTGGTGTATCTGCACAATGGGAGTGCGGGTTTTGGCGTAGATAAAGGAGTTGCACCGGCGCGGGTTGTGTTTCACCGGGAGCAGAGGTCGCGGGAAGGTAGTGAGGAACGAGCGCACCGGACGTTGCGGCAGGTGGGGTTGGGCGGGCAGATTCTTTCGGATCTGGGGATTCATAAGATTCGGCTGCTGACGAATACACCGACGCATGTGCCGGCGCTGCAAGGGTTCGGGATTGAGATTGTGGAGCAGGTTCCGGTTTCGACTGACTCGGTTCGGCGGTAGTTTTTCCAGAAAAAAATTTACGTGTGGTGCAGTGGGGAATTCTTGCGCTTAATGGGCGTTTTTGAGGGGTGTTTTGGGAAAAGGTGTGTTTTTTGGATGGTGTTTTTGTGGTGAATTTGTGGTGGGTTAATGGTGAATTGTGGTGAATTAACGACCTATTTTGGGTGGCCAAAAACATGCCACTTTTTTCAATTTTATTTTTCGGCTTCTGGGATGGGAGAGGGAGTGCGGGGGCTTTGTCTCTTTTCGAGGGTGTTGAGGCTGGAGGATAATTGCTTCGCACGAGCGAGGAGGACAAATTGCGATGAAATCGAGCCGATTGAGCAGAGTTGGGTTGGTGTTCGCAGGAGTGGTTGCCTGGATGTTGCCGGGCGGGTTGGGAGCGCAGATGCCGCAACCGGTACCGATGCCGCAGCCAGCGCCGATGCCGCAACCGGGACAGATGCCGCAGGTGCCTCAGATGCCGTCAATGCCTTCGCCGGACCAGGGGCCGCAGCAACAGCAGCCGCAGGGGCCTCAGGACCAGTCGACTCGGAACAGATACCAGAATGCCGGGTTCATCGGCGCGTGGTGCGCGCAAGGGGACCGAACGAAGCAGACCTCGATCAGCTACAACGGAGCGTTTTATAACCTGACGAATGAGACGGGAGACACCTCGATCGGGAACCTGCAGGGGAACAATCAGATTCAGGCTCCGGGATGGCAGTTTGTGACGGGAACGCTGAACCGGAATGGCCAACAGATCCAATGGTCGAATGGAACGTTCTGGGCGCGCTGTCCGACGGGCGGCGGTGGCGGGGGCAGTTTGAATTTGAATGGCAACTGGTATCCGAATGGGAACCGGTCGCTGCAGTGCTCGATCCAGCAGCGGAAAGGGAGTTTGACGCTGCACAACGAGGGCGGAGTCAGTGCGTCGGGGTCGTTTACATCGAAGCGTCGGATTACGACGAACTGGCAGGGAACGACGATCAATGGATCGATTACTTCGGATGGGAACCGGATCAACTGGGATAATGGGACGTACTGGATTCGGTATCGGTTGTATACGCAGTGAGGCGAAGGAGTGAGGGCTGGATTATTGGATGTAGTTAGAGTTCACGCAATAGTGAAATTTGTCCGCTTCCGGTTTGCCCCTGTAAAGCGTATATAAGTGAGTTACCCATGGGTTTACTGGCCCTGCACGATTCTGTTCGGATGGACCTCCTGGCCCTTCACTCGCCAGGTTTTCTTCAAAAGTGAGGGTGATTGACTTGGGCAAGGACTCAGTTGCCTTACGAATCTGATCCTCACTGAGCGAGATTCTGTTGGGGCCGACATTATCAGCGCAGACTGAGAGTCGTAAAGGAACTTTGAGGAGTAAATCCCGGGCAAGAACCTGTGTCGTTGCCAACATATTGTCCTTGGAATCGTAGCGTATCGATACGACATCTTCGGGTTGATTCGGCTCATGTATTATGCGATGCGGGATTGACACGCCATGATTGTGGGAAACGGTACTGAAGGTGATAGCTCCCAAATATGGAGATGGAGTGTGGGCAGCGGAGGTTAGGAGCAGATAATCTCCAACCGAAAACATGAGAAGTGCACCATTCAATTCTAGAAATAAAGATGTTCGGAGTCCTGATCCAGGATAGAGCTTTCCAGCAAATGTGCGAGTGGCCTCCCAATGATGTTCCACCTCGGCGACAAAGCTGCAGTAAGCCTGATCTCCGTTGTCGCACGCCGACTTGGTGTTTGCAGCGAGCGATTCACGGCCGACATTCCAATCATAGGAAGTCGAAGAGCCTTGTTTCCCTGGAGCAATCGCAATTCCCAGATGAAAATCGACCACTCGACGGTTAGCCTCGAGGATCGATGATTGCATCTCGATAAGCGTCGACGAAGTTCTTGCCGCAGTAAGCTCCAAATCGTTCTCAAGATCGTCCAGCGCCAGCGAGGACTTCTTAATACTGTCTTGCACGGATTCCTGCTGTCGCACAATCTTCTTGGTGGACTCTTTGTTCTGCTCGGCGAGGCTGGAATTCAGTTGTTTCGAGGTATCTTCAACTTGGCTTGCCAGCTTGTCCAGGATCGGTTTGAAACCCTCATTGAGTTGTCCGTCCAGCGCACTTTTCAACTCTGCTTGGTGTCTCGACTCAGCCGCTTTCTCGAGCCGTGTAGCTGCGACGTCACTAGTGATTGTCGTGACAATCGTGACCGCGGCGAGTACCAAAACGCCTCTCTGATACCACCTTCCTGCCCCTGTCAATTTCTTGCGCTGGTTGGGATCATCCGCTTTGACCGTCGTCTCATAACGAAGGCTAAGGATGCTTAGAGCGGTGGTCGCCCCGCCAAACAAATACTTCAGCCATTGCGCCACTTCGCTGATGATTTTCCATTTGTCTTCAGATAAATCGAACATATCGTCTTCTTCAGACTGCAGTTGCGCGGCACTCTCTGTAATGATGTGGGGGACTGCACTGGAGATATGCTAGCTCCGAAAAGGTAAGAGCAAAATCCCAAAATTACAAACTTCCACGATGTGGAAAATCGCCATCAGCTGCCTGCCCCTTTCCCGAAGCTGCCTTTCGCTTTCGTCCGCACATCGTTACAGTTGATTCAGGCCGCTTGATCTGCGCGATTGATCCAGCAACAAACAGACCGCATTTGTCCGTCGAACTAATCCGGCTCCATCCAGCCGGGTTAGCAAATTTGGAGAGCTGTCTTGAAGAGACAACCCCATCGAAGCCGCCCCCGAGTCTGTCGTGTCCTGTTCCTGGTGTTCGTCTTGTACTCGCCTGGCAGCCGCGCCCGAGCCAACCCACCCCAGCTCCCGCACCGGGCAGATGCAGCTGCGACGCAAAGCGCGGAGCCTCAGGTCCCACCCACCACCGCGCCTCAGATTCCGGGCATCCCTTCGACGACAGCAGCTGCCGCTCCCACTCCTCCACCCGCGCCTGTTGACCCGCTTGGCCGCACCACTCCTCACGGCTGCGTCCTCGGATTCCTACGCGCCGCCGAGGCAAATGACTACGGCAAGGCCGCGGATTATCTCGACGGGAAGCGCCCCCTCGAGCAAGCCGAGGAGCTAGCCCGACAGCTGAAGTATCTGCTCGATCAAGGACAATCCACCAACATCGACGATCTCTCTCGCTCACCCAACGGCAACCTCGAAGACGAGTTGCGCAAATCGCGGGAGAGTGTCGGGACGGTAAAGACTCCGGGCGGCGATCTTAAGGTGATGCTCGATCAAGTGGAACGCCCCGGCCAGCCAACCATCTGGCTCTTCTCTCAGGAGACGCTTCATCTCGTTCCGGCTGCATACGCCAGCCTGCACCCCACCGACTACGAGCACTATTTCCCAGCCTGGATGGCACGCGTTCGCTTCCTCTCCGTACCCCTGTGGCGATGGATGGTCATTCTCATCTGCCTCGTCTTCGTGTTTGTCGCCGCATCCCTCCTCACGAGGGCCATGATCTGGTTGCTCACGAGAATCCTGCAAAAGAGACTCTCACCTCGAGTTGAGGAGTCCATTCTCGCGCTGAAGGCGCCTATCTTTTGCCTGACGCTGGCAATCATCGGCAGCGTGGCCGGCGGATATGCCATTACTGCACTCGGTCGGCATTACTGGGGGATCGCTGGGCTCGTTCTCGGATGGGTCAGCGCTGCATGGCTCCTGGTGCGGATCTCCGACATTTTCGTGAATTTTGTGCGCGACCGGTACTTCCAGCGATTGCAGGTTGAGCGGGCTACCTTCGTCAGCCTCCTCGGCCGGCTCTTCAAGATCTTCGTTGGCCTTGTTCTCATCGTCGCGCTGCTGACGCGTGCCGGCGTGAACGTCTCAGCCCTCATCGCCGGCCTCGGAATCGGCGGTATTGCACTTGCTCTTGCCGCGCAAAAGACCCTCGCTGACCTCTTCGGCGGACTCTCCATCATCATGCGCGGCGCCGTGCGCGTCGGCGACTTCTGCCAGATCGACGGCATTACCGGGACCGTCGAAGACATCGGAATCAGTGCTCTGAGCCTTCGCACCCTGGATCGCTCGATCGTATCCATCCCGAACTCAAAGGTTGCCGAAGTCGCCCTGCAAAACTTCCAGCTCCGCGATCAGTTCTGGCTCCGGCAGATATTCATCTTGCAGTTCGATACCCCTCACGACGTCGTCAAGATCGTGTTGGACAAGATCACCGAGATCCTAAGTGGGCATCCGGACATTGACAAGAGTTCGGCGAGAGCGCGGCTCATCAACCTAACCCCATCCGGCCCGCAGATCGAGGTTTTTGCCTACTACCGCAAGCCGGGCGCCGACTGGGCCGCCTTTCTCGCCCAGCAGGAGGGGCTGATCCTCAAGATGATGGGCGCGATCGAATCATCAGGAGCCAGCCTTGCGTCTCCCATTGGCGCACTCCGAATAGAAAACAACAAACAGCCCTGACTGAAGATCACGTTGCCTGATTACTCGGCTCGAAGCGCTTCGACGGGATCGACCGCAGCGGTGCGGCGCGCCGGCAAGTAGCTTGCCAGTGCTGCCGCAGCAACCAGGGCAACTGGTACGGCTGTGAAGGTGACCGGATCGAGCGGACTGATGCCAAACAGCAGCGTTCGCATGAGACGCATGAGTGCGGCTGCCGCGCCAAGGCCAACGGCCGTGCCAACGCAGGTAAGCACCAACGCTGAGCGAACGAACATCCACAGCAACTCGCTCTTGTTCGCGCCGAGCGCCATCCGTATGCCGATCTCGCGCGTGCGTTGCGAGACCGCATATGAGATCACTCCATAGATACCGAGGATGCCGAGAGCGAGCGCCATCGTTCCGGCAATGGCCAGCATGACCAGAGTGAACGAGGTGCGCGCCATGGATTCGCTGTAGATATCCTGCATAGTGCTGATCGACGCCACCGCGAGGTTCGAATTCACCGACCAGACGGCCTGCTGCATCTCGTTGATGAAGGTTTGCGTTCCGGCCCGGCTGCTCCGCAAGGCGAAGTAGGCGGTGCGTCTTGCATCGAGAGGTCCGGGACCGTAAAGATTTTGCATCATCGAAGGCCAGTACACAGTTGCGGGCGAGTTCTGATTGACACCGTTCTCGCGCACATCCTGGACAACCCCGACAACTTCATGCCACGGCATGCTGGGAAATTCGCGGAATCGCTTGCCGATGGCCGCGCGGGGCGATCCCCAAAGTTCGCGGGCCAGGCTCTCAGACAGGATCGCCACCGGTCTCAGGCTGTAAATGTCCGACCATGCAAAATCGTTCCCCGCAACGAATCTTGTACCGGCGGTATGGAAATAACCAGGCGACACATAGTTGAACAGGCGCAAGGGAGGTTCTTCGCCTTCATAGCTTTTTCCTTCGACGGATATCCCATCCCAGTTTGGCTCGGCTCCACTCATGGGAACGGAAACGGCAAAGCCCGCGGACGAGACCCCGGGAATTGCTGCCAACTTATCCTGGATGCTGTTTTGAATCCGCAGGACTGTCTGCGGATCGCGAACCAGGGTCTCGGGAATCGAAATGCGCATCACCTGGAACGATTTGGGATCGGAGAAGCCGGGATCGACGTTGCGCATGGCATTGAATGTGCGGATCATCAGCACGGCGCTGATGAGCAGGACCAGCGCCATAGCTACCTGCGCCACGACCAGCAGGTTGCGTCCGCGCTGGCGCTCGCGGCTCGTGCTTGCCGTTCGCATAGCGCCAAGCAGCGGCACGGCTTGCCGTGAAGGAGCGTAACGCAATACAGGAATCAAGCCGAAGAACAGCCCGGAGAGCACAGAGAGTATCAAGGTGAATGCGAGCGATCGGCCGTCGAGTGAGATCTCGCTCAGACGCGGCAGATTCTCCGGGCCAATCATTATCAACAGTCGCAGACCCGCATACGCAACTGCCACGCCGACTGCACCGCCCAGCAGGCCAAGCGTCACGCTCTCCAGCAAAAGCTCACGCGCAATCCGCCATCGTCCCGCGCCGAGCGCCGAACGGACCGCAAGCTCCTGCTGGCGCCCATCGGCACGTACCAGCAGCAGGTTGGCCACATTGGTGCACGCGATCAGCATCACTACGCCGATCGTCGCCATGACCAACCACAGCACATTGCCGACACTGCCGACCACTTGTTCCTTCAAAGGCTGAAACGCCGGGGTGATCTTCCATTTCTCATACCAGTGAGAATCGGTGCCCGGACCGTTCGTCCACGAGTCCATCCAGACATTGAGCAGACGCGCCACATCGGCGTCGGCCTGCGAGATCGTCATTCCCGGCCGGAGCCGCCCGATGCCACGGTACGCAAAACCGGCCAGCGACTGCTTGACCGGGTCAAAAGCCAAAGGCACCAGCAGATCGAAGTCGTAACTCACCACCTTGAATCCGCGCGGCATCACACCGGCGATCACGCGCGGTTGGGAATCGACACTCATGATGCGACCTACCACGCCCGGATCGCCGCCGAAGCGCCGCTGCCAGTATCCATAACTAAGCATCACCCGCTGCGCACCGTGTGGTTCCTGGTCAGCAGCGGTAAGCCATTGCCCAGCAGCGGCAGGCACATCGAGCGTCTGAAGAACGCCGTCCGTAATCATCGCCGTGTTGACCTGCTCGGGTTGTGCGATCCCCGTGATGCTTGCAGTCCCAGGCAGCCAGACGCCCATCGATTGGAAGCTACTGTTATGCGCGGCGAAGGTGAGATACATCGAGGCCGACAGGCGCAGTTCATCGCGGAAGTCAGTCAACCCTGGCGCGCCGGGAGCGTTCAGACGCATCGCAACCAGTTGCTGCGGCTCAGGGTAGGGAAGCGGCCTGATTAGCACGCTGTTGAGCACACTGAATACAGCTGTATTCGCCCCGATGCCAATAGCCAGCGTGATCACCACGGTGATCGCGAACCCCGGCGCCCGCGCCAACCGGCGGCATACATGCTTCAGATCCGCCAGCAGCGATTCGAGTCTCTGCCACTGCCATACTTCACGGCTTCGCTCACGGAGGAGTGTTACATTGCCGAAATCGCGACGCGCGGTTCGTTCGGCCTCATTGCGCGACATGCCTTCTTCCATCAGTTCATCGATCCGCTCATCGAGGTGTTCCTGAATGGAGACAGAGATGTCGTCATACCGGCGATTTCTAAAGAAGAAGCGACTGAATTGTGGCAATCTACACCTCCTATGCTTTGGCTGCGTCAAGCACACGGGTAAAGCCTGCAAACATCCTCTCGAAACTGACAACTTCGCGTTCGAGATGACGAATGCCTGCAGGAGTGAGTCGATAAATCCGCGTTGGTCTACCTTTGGCCGAGGTCCCAGTCTTAGCTTCCAGCCAGCCTTCCTTCAGCATTCGCTGCAGCGCCGGATAAAGCGAACCTTCTTCCACCTGGAGCAGGTTTTCCGAAACCTGTTTGATGTGCTTCACCAGCGCGTAGCCATGCATGGGCTTCAGCCGCAGAGATTGGAGAATCATGATCTCAAGTGCGCCGGGGAAAAGGTCACGATGTTCGGGGTTTTTCGCCATGCGGGAATTATAGGATTAGAATACCTATTTTGGAAATAGGTATTTCGGACCAGACTCTCTAGCGCAATTTTACCTCTATATTCAGGTCAGATCAGACGGAAGTTCTTAAGCCAGATCGATTCCTTTTCCAAATAGAAAGTTCCACACGTTTTGTCGAGAGCAATGGCCATTGTCGCGTCAGCTCGTTTGTGTATTGCCAGTGCATGCTTAGACTCGCTGCCCTAATTTTTGATTCCGGACAAAAAGGCTTGCTGGACGCGGTTGAAGCTGCGTCCGTGAAGAACGGCAGCGACGATGGTTCGCGTCGCACGTGCGTCACTGAGGCGCACATAGCGGCAGCCAGCGTTCCGGTCTATGGCCATTTCGGGGACGAGCGAGATGCCGACGCCAGCGGCAACCATTCCAAAGAGGCTGCTGAACTGGCCACTCTCGAACACGATGCGCGGCGTAACGCGGGCGTGGGTGCACGCGGCTAGGCTCAGGTCCCGGAAGCAGTGGCCATCGCGCAGCATGACGAAAGACTCTCCGCGGAGATCCTTAAGGGAAAGCGATTCGGCAGCGGCGCGGGGATGATCCTTTGGCAGTGCGGCGAGGAGTGGTTCGGTGCGAAGAGGGAATAGTTTCAGGTCTTTGTGACGCAGAGGGAGGGCAAGAATCGCAAGATCGATCGACAGGTCCCGCAGGCTTTCGACCAGGACCGGCGTAATTTCTTCAACGATGCGCAACTTCGCTTCCGGATGCTTCTTCGTGAAGGCTGTCGTGTAGCGCGGCATCAGGTAGGGTGCAATGGTCGGGATCACGCCTACGGCAACGCTGCCGCGAACGTCCGCACACTTATCGGCCACGCTGGATCGCGCCGTTTCCATCTGGCTCAGAATTGAGCGGGCGTGCGGCAGAAAGGCGCGACCAGCCTCGGTGAGGCGGATGCTGCGACCAAGGCGGTCGAAGAGCTTTGTGCCCAAATCTTCCTCAAGCTTGAGGATCTGCTGAGAGAGCGAGGGTTGGGCAACCCGGCAGCGCTCCGCGGCGCGACTGAAACTGCTTGTTTCTGCGATAGCACAAACGTAGCGTAGTTGATGAAACTCCATAGTTTTTACCTATACTCTGGATGGAAATTATATATTGGAGCTATCGATCTTCATAATGCTACATTCATCTGTCTAGCATACGATCTAGTTCCAGCAGACTCAGTCGTTGGAACCAACGATCCAAAAGGAGAGAAAAACATGTCAACCGAAACGAAGTGCCCATTCCATCATGCCGCAGGTGAAGGCACATCGAACCGTGACTGGTGGCCGAACCAGTTGAACCTTAGGATCCTGCATCAGCACTCATCTCTGTCCGATCCCCTGGATAAGGACTTCAACTACGCCGAAGCATTCAAGAGCCTCGACCTGGCAGCCGTGAAGAAGGACCTCCTGGCAGTGATGACTACCTCTCAGGACTGGTGGCCGGCGGACTTCGGCCACTACGGGCCTTTGTTCATCCGGATGGCGTGGCACAGCGCCGGAACCTACCGCATCGGCGACGGTCGCGGCGGCGCCGGATCCGGCCAGCAGCGTTTCGCTCCTCTCAACAGCTGGCCCGACAATGTCAGCCTCGACAAGGCGCGTCGGCTGATCTGGCCAGTCAAGCAGAAGTATGGCAACAAAATCTCATGGGCCGACCTCATCATCCTCACCGGCAACGTCGCACTCGAATCGATGGGCTTCAAGACCTTCGGCTTCGCTGGCGGGCGCGAGGATGTCTGGGAGCCGGACCAGGATGTTTACTGGGGCACAGAGAAGACCTGGCTGGGTGGCGATCATCGCTATGGCAAAGGACAGTCCGGCGAAGGCGTGATCGTAGCCGACGAGGAGATGCATGGCAGCGAGAAAGATCGTACCGGCGGCGGCGCCAATGAGCGCAATCTGGAAAATCCACTCGCCGCAGTGCAGATGGGCCTGATCTATGTGAATCCGGAAGGTCCGGACGGCTACCCGGACCCGGTCGCCGCGGCCCACGATATCCGCGAGACCTTTGCCCGTATGGCCATGAACGACGAAGAAACCGTCGCGCTGATCGCCGGCGGCCACACCTTCGGCAAGACTCACGGCGCAGCGCCTGCGTCCCATGTGGGGCCTGAGCCCGAAGGCGCAGGCATCGAGGAGCAGGGTCTCGGCTGGAAGAACAGCTATGGCACCGGCAAGGGGAGCGATGCAATCACCAGCGGAATCGAAGTCATCTGGACGACCAAGCCGACAAAGTGGAGCAACGAATTCTTTGATCACCTGTTTCACTACGAGTGGGAGCTGACCAAGAGCCCGGCCGGGGCGAATCAGTGGAAGCCGAAGGGTGACGCTGGCGCCGGTACCGTGCCGGATCCGTATGATCCGTCAAAGCGTCGCACGCCCTCCATGCTGACCACGGATCTCTCCCTGCGCCTCGATCCTGCGTATGAAAAGATCTCGCGGCGCTTCCACGAGAATCCAGATCAGTTCGCCGACGCCTTTGCCCGCGCCTGGTTCAAGCTGACGCATCGCGACATGGGACCCCGCCCGCGCTACCTTGGCCCGGAGGTCCCTGCCGAAGAGCTCATCTGGCAAGACCCCATCCCCGCGGTCAACCACAAGCTGATTGATGAACAGGACATCGCCTCCCTCAAGGCCAAGGTCCTTGCTTCGGGCTTGTCCGTCTCGCAGCTCGTTTCCACCGCCTGGGCGTCGGCGTCCACCTACCGTGGCTCCGACAAGCGTGGCGGCGCAAACGGCGCCCGTATTCGCCTGACGCCGCAGAAGGACTGGAAGGCCAACCAGCCGGAGCAATTGGCGAAGGTGCTGAAGACGCTCGAAGGTATCCAGAGCGAATTCAACAGCAAGCAATCCGGCGGGAAGAAGGTCTCGCTCGCCGACCTGATCGTCCTTGCTGGTTGCGCAGGTGTCGAGCAGGCGGCGAAGAATGCCGGCCACACTGTGACCGTTCCCTTTACACCGGGACGCATGGACGCCTCACAGGAGCAGACCGATGTAGACTCCTTCGCCGTGCTCGAGCCGATCGCAGACGGCTTCCGCAACTACCTCAAAGGCAAATACACAGTACCGTCCGAGACGTTGCTGATCGACAAGGCCCACTTACTTACGCTAACCGCGCCTGAGCTGACAGTTCTCGTCGGCGGCATGCGTGTTCTGAATGCCAACGTCGGACAAGCCAAACATGGCGTCTTCACCAAACGGCCGGAGGCGTTGACCAACGACTTCTTCCTCAACCTGCTCGATATGGGTACGGAGTGGAAGGCGGTCTCAGCCGCCCAGGATCTATTTGAAGGGCGCGATCGCAAAACAGGTGAAGTCAAGTGGACCGGCACACGTGTCGATCTCACCTTCGGTTCAAACTCCCAGCTTCGGGCACTCGCCGAAGTCTACGGAAGTTCGGACGCGCAGCAGAAGTTTGTCCATGACTTTGTAGCGGCCTGGAACAAGGTGATGAACCTCGATCGTTTCGACGTTGCGTAGCCTTGGAAGGCAACCTGAGAGTCTTGCGCTGCTCAACCTCAACCTGGCCACCCCGGTTATCCGGGACCAGGTTGAGGTTCGAGCAGTTTTTGCTTTTGGATGGGGATAACAGATGGGATGAGAAGGCCGGTCTCCAGCGGGATGCGTTAAGTTCCCAAGGTATCGGCGCGCTCGAAGCGCGGGAGATAGAGGAGACCGGCGATGAAGAAGCTTACCACCACGATGATGCAGCGGACACTTAACAAGCAGGACGGACACCTGACCATCGGCCTGGATTTGGGCGACAGGTCGAGCTTTTATTGCGTGCTGGACGAGACAGGAGACGTCCTGCTGGAGCAGAGGGTGAGCACGACGCCCAAGGCGATAGAAGAGATTTTCGGAGCGATGCCTGGGAGCCGTATCGCACTGGAGACCGGAACACACTCACCGTGGGTAAGCCGGTTGCTCAAGGAACTGGGTCATGAGCCGATCGTGGCACACGCGCGCAGCGTGCGGCTGATCGGGGAGAGTAGACGCAAGGATGACCGGCTCGACGCGAGGACGCTCGCGCGACTCGTAAGGATCGATCCGGAGCTTTTGTGTCCGGTGAAGCATCGCAGCGCCGAGGCACAAGCAGATCTTACGGTGATCCGGGCGCGAGCAGCTCTGGTCCGCACGCGGACGATGTTGGTCAACGCGGCGCGCGGCCTGACGAAGTCCTACGGAGAACGGCTCCGCGGATGCAACGCACGCGGGATGAACCCGAAAGCGGCCCAAGATCTAAGTCCGGAGTTGAAGGGTGCACTGGAGCCGCTGATGAGAGAGATAGAGTCGGTCAGCGAACGGATCTGCGAGTACGACCAACTGCTTGAGTCCATGGCGCGGAACAGATATCCAGAAGCAGAGCGGCTGAAGCAGATCAAGGGAGTGGGAACGCTGATCGCCCTGACGTACATGCTGACGCTGGAAGATCCACACCGTTTTCGTAAGAGCCGGGATGCAGCCTGTTATGTGGGGCTGCAACCTGGAAGGCGCAACTCGGGACAGAGTGAGCCGCAGATGCACATCAGCAAAGAGGGCGATCCGTATTTGCGATCACTCCTGGTGCAGGCTGCGCATCACGTTCTCGGCCCCTGGGGAGTCGATAGTGATCTGCGCCGATGGGGCATGAGACTGGCTGAGCACGGAGGCAAGCGCGGGAAGAAACGCGCCGTGATCGCCGTCGCGCGTAAGCTCGCCGTCCTGTTGCATCGACTATGGGTGAGCGGAGATGTTTATAGGCCGCTACGATCAGGCGCACTGCCGGCAGTGGCATAGTTCAGTCCAGAGGTATGGAGGTTTAATGTCATAAGCCGAGTTCCGGTGACTGCGTCATTGGCCTGGCCCAATACTCCATCTGCAAGATCGAGTGAAGGTCGCAATAACAGGTGGCAGCACCGGCTGATCTAGAACACCCAACTTGCACCGAGCGATCAAACGCTCACATCAGAGTGCGGATGGAAGGGTGGCGACAAAAGCAGTAACTCGGCGTGCATAGAACCGGGTTCAGATCGGGTAGGAGATCAACTTGTCCCCACCACAGAAAACGATTGACACCGACCGGCCTTCTCATGGAAGGCGATGCACTTAGTGAGCCCCTGAACTGGGAGCACCGACGTCTGCGTGGCCGTCTTCCCGTAAGCGCCGCAGACTCTCGACGGAAGGGACGAAGTAGTAGGAGCCGGTCAGCGGCTGGGTGTAGCGTGTGAGCGCATCGCGCGTGCCGGTGATCAGGCCGGCCATGCTGTCGAGCATTTTGGAAAGGCGTGTCTGGTCTGCGCTGAATCCGACGAACATGGTGCCGTGGTCGTCGACGTTTCCGTAGGGCATGTTGCGACGAAAGATGTGGCCAAACTCGTCCTGATCCGTGCGAGCGACATGCGAGTCCGATGGCTTGTTCTCGAGTTCAATGCTGTCGGGTTTGGTGCGGCCCATGATGAGTTCCTGTTGAGCGACCGGCACAGCTTCCCACTCAGCTACCTTGTGCTTCCACTTTTGAAGCAACAGAACTGAGCCGGCAGCACCGGGAACTCCTTCGGGCAAGAGTGCTGCGATGGGAGCGTCGAGCAGCGTTGGATTCTCTGAGCCATCGACGAAGCCGGTCAGGTCGCGATCATGCCGGTAAGACCAACTCGAGGTTTGTTCCCCTAGCGAGGCTTGGCCTGCGAGATCATGGATTACCGAGCGGGCCATGTCGAAGATAACGTCATAAGCACTGCCGGACAGCCATACCAGAGCATCATGTTGCGTGGCTGGCATTACGAATCCTTCTGTGCCCTGGATCTCTTTGTTGAAGCCCTCGACGTTCGGAGGGGCGTCGTCTGCGAGAATATTGCGCCAGAGCTCAGGGCGAAAGCCGATGACGAAGTTCACACCTCCTGTGGTGGTCCGTGGTTCACGGATAGCGGAGATTGTATGGGCGAACTCCTTCCACTTTTTCACGTCGAGAATGTCAAACTCCAGGTACGCATGAGAGGACGTTCCTAGAGCGAAGATTCCAGCCTGTGGCGTGTACATGCAGGAATTATATCGAGCGCGATCTTAGCGAATACGACCGAGCTTGCAAGTTTGCTCGAGAGCAACGATTGGGACGTCAACCGCTGCTAGCCTTTTCTAAAGAGACTGCTAGTTATGCCGATGAACTCTTGTTTGGTCTGTGGGGAAGCCAGTACGCATTGCTGCATTCGATGCGACGGAGGGTTCTTCTGTTCTCACCACACATGCCATCATGGTGAACGCGCCCCTGATGCTTTGAGGGTTGCTCAAAGCGAGACCACCAAGCAGGACGATAAGGAGATGCGTCCGTCGTTCAGCTTTGTCACCGCGCTGAAGGCGATTGGGATATTGGTGGTGGTGCTATTCCTGTTCAATATCGTTCCGCGTTGATGGCTGGGCCTGGCTCGGTATATTGACAACGCGTAAGCCGTCCGAATGGTGGACAGCTTTTGTATTTTAGTTTTTTTGGCAGCTTGCTTGAGAGCAACGAAGTCTCCTCACGCCGATGGTAGCCTTTTGCTGGATTTGCCAATCTGAATTTGAGGAGGAGCAGGATGTTCGACATGAATCCTTGTCGAATCGATGCAAAGCTTACGCAGAGTTTAGACGATGCAGAGGCCAACTTCGAGCGCCTAGAAAAGAATCATTCCGTTTGGCCGATGCAGGCGAGCGAGAGGCTTGTTGCCGCACAAGCAGCATGGATCGAACACAAGATTACCTGTCATTTCTGCTGTGGTGAGCAATTAGGGAGAGTCCACTAGATCTGTCCAGTTGGTTTGCTCCCATAGCCTCTACGTCCCAGGTTTCGATTCTTTGTATCAGGGTGCGTAATGGGTAAAGACAAAGTCGTGAGCTTTGGCGGGCTCGTGGCATGAAAAGCAGGTTTTGTGCACTGCTTCGTCGGCGGGTTTGCCGTCTTTGAATTGGGCGAATCCCCATCCGCCGGTTGTGGCGTATTTTTTCGAGTCCTTCACCATCAACTGAATATTGACGGGTGGCCCGGCGACGAATGATTGTTCACGGCCAAACACTTTGTTGTTTTCGTCTGACGAGACGTAACTCCAGGCCAGCCGGGCTATGATTGTGCCGTCCGGGAAGGGAAGCTTGTTGTCCCGATAGGCCTTGATCGCTGGATCGTTGCCCAGAATGGCGCGAAGGTCATTGAGGTTGCCTGCCTCGTGGGCGACCGAGATCAATCTCCAGTCGCGGTATCCGGGGGGAAGTTTGACTCCGAAGATCGGGGCTGCTTCTCCGTCGGCTTGTCCGGATGCGTGGGTTGTGAAGGCGACGATGCCGGCCACTGTTCCCACTGCGATCAGTATGAAAGCGATCCGTTTCATGGAGTGCCTCATTTTTCGTCACGACGGCGCCGGCGTAGTTGGGATGATGTGGGGGCGGTGTCCAATGCGAACACCGCCCCCTGCAATCAGTGAAAGGCGATCGCGTCGTAGTCGTTTACTGCGCCGGCTCTTTGCCGGCTTGCTCCGCCACCATGTATGAGGCGTACCAGTCGGGCCAGTTCTCGTCGAACTTCCCGCCGTTGCGCTTCTCGTGCTCGCCGTGAGCGGCGGCCGCACGCCGAAGCGCGCTCACGAGATCGTTCGTCGAGGCGAAGGATGTCGACGTGGAGTCGATGCGCCCGGGGAGCCGCGACGTAATCTCCTGGAACAGCCAGCCATTGCCGTCGGGATCATGGAACGAGGCGAACGAGCGGTAGCTGCGATGCTCGGGATCAGGGCCGCTGACGCGGATCCTGCCAAACAGGTAGGGCTCGTCTGGGCCCGCGTACACGCCCTCGTTGTGGAACACCTCGCTGATCGGGACGCCGCGACGGAGGAACTCACTACGAGCCGCTGCGATGTCGGAGACGATCAGGTAGAGGCCTTGGGCGGAGCCGGGAGCTGCTCCGGTGACGTTTTTGCCGAAGATGACCGAGCATCCGGAGCCGGGCGGCGTGAACTGGACCACGCGGAAGTCGCTACCGTTGTCGTAGTCGGCATCAAGCCGCCATCCGAGTCTCCCGTAGAACTCTTTTGCGCGGTCGACATCCGAGACGGGGATGACGACTATCTCGAACTTCGTGTCGACTTTTGCGATGCTGGTCGCGTCGTTACTACGGACTTCATCCGTCTGAGTTGCCATGTTCTTTTCTCCTATTCGTTCACCTAAAGTCAGATTTGTTGCATGGCCGAGGGACCTCTTTGTCAGAGGTCCCTCTACTATCTCGCTACTCGCGCATTGAATCAAGCCGGCGGACCGTTTCGCGCAAGTTAATAAACATGCCGTGCCTCTGCTGCTATTCGGCGCGGAGGGCTTTGATGGGTTCTATGTTTGCGGCGCGGCTGCAGGGGACGAAGGTGGCGGCGACTGCGGCGATGGCGAAGATTGCTACGACCGGGAGGATTACGGTTAGGTCGGTTGACTTGGTGCCGTAGAGGAGTGATGCGAGACTGTGGCCGATGCTGAGGCTGGTGAGGCAGCCGAACGCGAGGCCGATGGTGACGGGCGTGATGATGGTTGCGAGCATGAGGCGATAGACGCTTTCGCGCGTTGCGCCGAGGGCCATGCGAATGCCGACTTCCTGGGTGCGAGCTTCGACGGAGTAGCTGAGTGTGCCGTAGATGCCGAGGAGAGCGAGCAGGAGTGCGGCGGCGCCGAAGGCCACGAAGATGCCGGTTTCGAGGTGCTCGGGTGCGAGTGACTCGGAGAGCTGAGAGTCGAGGGTGTGGATGCGGGCGATGGTGACGTTGGGGTTGTAGCTCCAGATGGTGTTGCGCACGCCTTCGGTGAGGAGAGTGGCGTCTTGTGCGCCGCGAACGAGGAAGTATGTTCCGTAGGGTGGGTTGTCCCAGTAGGGCAGATAGACCATGTTGACGGGAGCCGCGCGGAGCGAGTTGTTGTGGGCGTCGGCGACGACGCCGACGATGGTGAAGGTGTTTCCATTTCGTTTGAACTGACGGTTGATGGGACTTTGATTGGGCCAGACGGCTTTTGCGGTGGCCTCGGAGATGACCGCGTTTTTGGCGGTGCGGTCATGCTCGTCGAGCGGGCGGCCTTCGACGATGCGTTGCTGCAGCGTGGTGAAGTAGCCGGGACTGATCCAGCGATAGTTTGCCAGTTGGCTTTGGTTGGCGGCCTGGCCGACGGGAACCACGCCGTCGATCCAGCTTTCGCCGGCGAGCAACAAGTAGCTGACGAGAGATGCGGATTGGACTCCAGGAAGGCTGCGCAGTTTTTCGAGGACACCGTCGTCGAAGGCAACGCGGTCTTTGTCTGCGGTGAAGGTTTTGCCTTGGAGGATGACGTCAGCGGCGACGATGTGGTCGGTCGAGAAGCCTTTGTCGAAGGTGGAGAGATTGACGAGGCTCTTTGCGAGGAGTCCGGCGACCAGAAGGAGAGTGGTGCAGGCGAAGACCTGCGCTCCGACGAGCGAGCGTCGTAATAGGCTGCTGCGGCGGGAGCCTGATGTGCGGCCCATGCCCTGAAGGGCCTGTTGGGGCTTGACGCGGAGAACGCGCAGAGCGGGAAGGACGCCGAAGATGAAGGATGCTCCGACGGTTAGCAATACAGAGAGGCAGAGGACGGTGAAGTTGACGGTGATGGCTCCGGTGCGGGGAATGGCGAGCTGCGCATATCCGGCGAAGCTGTGCACGGCGAAGATGGCGAGCACGACGCCCAGAGTTCCACCGACCAGCGAGAGAATGCAGACTTCGGCCAGCGCGCTTTGCAGAAGGTGGGCGGTGGACGCACCGAGTGCGGAGCGTACTGCGGCCTCCCGATCGCGGCTGACGAAACGGGCGAGCTGCGCGTTTGCGAGATTGATGCACGCGATGAGGAGGACGCTTAGGACGGCGGCCATGAGGAGCCAGAGCCGCGTGGATGTGCGGCCTACGATGACTTCTTTGAGGGGCTGGACGAAGACGGCGAGTGCGCCGCGGGAGTTGCTGTCGATCTGATCGGGAGGGATTTGACGGACGATGTCGTCGGCGAGGACGTTGAGATTTTCCGTGGCCTGAGCGATAGAGAGGTCCGGCTTCAGGCGGCCAAGGGCGACGTAGTTGCCGTAGTCGCTGTTCCATCCGAAGTTGTTGAAGTCGATCACGAGAGGCGTGATGATTTCGTTTTCGGGCCACTGGCGGGCCATTGGGGAGGGCGAGAGTTCGGTGGCTTTGGGAAAGTAGAAGCTCTGTGGGAGGACGCCGACGATCTCGTAAGGCGTTCCGGCGATCTGAACGGACCTTCCGATGACGGCGGAGTCGCCGTTGAAGAGACTCTGCCAGAGCCGGTGGCTGATGATGGCGACCTTCTCGTGGCCTTTGACGGTCTCTTCGGGAAGGAAGTTGCGACCTTGCGAGGGCTGGACGCCGAGGATGTCGAGCAGGTTGGGCTGGGCGATGATTCGGCCGACGAGTCGGGGGTGATCGTTGCCGAGGCTGATGCCGGTTGCGCCTTGCTGGAGGAGGGTGAGGTCGGTGAAGGCGGTAGATTGTTTGCGCCAGATGTCGGCGTGGCGGGGGGTTGCTCCGGTGTAAGGGAAGAGTTTTTCGAGGAAGCGGACGCGCTCCCAAACGACGACGAGACGGTCGCTGTCGCGGTAGGCGAGGGGCTTGAGGAGGACTCCGTCGACGACGCTGAAGAGGGCGGTAGTGGCCCCGATGCCAAAGGCGAGGGTGAGGATGGCGGTGAGGGTGAAGCTGGGGGACTTGCGGAGTTGTCGGAGGCCGTAACGGAGGTCCTGCTGGATGGAATGCATCGATTACCTCGGGGAGGGATAGCGAAGTATACGGGGATGTGGGCGGGAAGGTTCCGAGTGGAGATCGTTTAGTGGGGAGTAACGGTGAGATTGAGGATGACGGTTTGGGTGAGTTGGACTCCAGTGGTGGAGCTGGCGGTGATCTGGTATTGGTAGGTGCCCGGGGGAGTGGCGCGGATGTTGGGGTCGCCGCCGCTGCCGCAGCCGGAGGACCAGAGGGTGGTCATGGTTAGAAGGATGGCCCAGAAGAGATTTCGTGTGGAGTGGGTTTTCTTTTTGCGGAGGGTGTTCCAGAAGAAGAGGAGAGATGCGGGCAGGAGGCAGAGGAGGGTTTTGTTTCGGGCGGTGTGGGTGTTTGTGTTGTGCGCCGTTGCGTTAGGGTTGACGGTGGTGATGGTGTTGATGGTGGCGACGGCGTTTTGTGCTGTGGTGTTGAGGTTGATGCTGGAGGGGAGGAGCGAGCAGGTGGCGTATTGGCCCGGGGTGATGGGGGTGCAGTTGAGGACGACGTCGCCGCTGTAGTTATTTTGCGGAGTGAGTTGGAGGTTGTAGGTGGCGGGGTTTTCGCTGGCTACGGTGGCGGAGGCGGTGGGGCCGTTGTTGACGGTGAGGAGGAAGCTGCCGTTGGGGACTCCAGTGCCGGTGAGGGGGATGAGGGCGGGGGAGTTGGCGTCGGAACTGGTGATGGTGAAAGTGCTCGCGCGTTGGCCGAGGGTAGTGGGGGTGAAGGTGATGGTTGCGGTGCAGGTGGTGTTGGGGGCGAGGGTGGTTAGGGTGCAGGGGTTCGTGATGGCGTAGTCGCCGGTGAGGTTGAGGACGAGGTTGGTGACGGGGGCGGTGCCGGTGTTGGTGAGCGTGACGGTGAGGTCGGCGGAGGCGCCGATGGCGATGCTGCCGAAGTTGAGGGCGGAGGGTGTGACGGCGAGGTGCGACTGGATACCGATGCCGGTGAGCGGCGCGTTGATGGGGAGCGTGGAGAGTGAGGTAGCGATGGAGATGGTGCCGGTGCGCTTGCCGGTTTGGGTGGGGGTGAAGGTGATCTGTTCGGTGCAGCTGGTGGAAGGGGCGAGGGTACTGTTTGCGGTGGGGCAAGTGCCGGTGGCGGCGTAGTCGCTTGTGGTGGTGATGGAGTTGAAGGTGGCGGGGGTGGTGCTGGTGTTGGTGATCTGGAGTGGGAGCGTGCTGGTGCTTCCGAGCCGAACTGTGCCGAAGTCGAGGGCGATGGGTGAGAGAGTGAGGGGTGAGGGGCTGGCGGTGCCGAGGAGGCTGATGAAGTCGAGGGCGGTGCTGGCGTCGGAGGTGATCTCGAGGGCGCTGATGCGGGTGGTGATGTTTGTTGCAGAGGGTTGCGGGGTGAAGGTGACGACGAGGATGCAGCTGGCGGAGGGAAGGATGGTGGAGCAGTCGCTCTGGACGGTGAAGTCTGGTGTGGTTTGGAGGGCTGTGATGTGGATGGGGAGGGTGCCGGTGTTGGCGAGGATGACGTATTGTGGTTGTGCGGCGTTGCCGACTTGCGTGGTGGCGAAGGTGAGTGAGTTTTCGGAGGCGGTGTAGGAGACGAGTGGGGCGGTATTGCTGGGAGTGGCTATGGAGATGGGAGTCGAGGTGCCCGTGAGGTCGATGAAGTCGGGACCGCTGAGGGCGTCGCTTTCGATGACGAGGGTGCCGGTGTCGGTGGTCGATGGTGGAGTGGGGGTGCCGGTGGCGATTTGATTTTGTGGAGTGTAAGCGAGGGTGATGGTGCAGGTTTGCGTGGGGGAGAGCGCGGTTCCGCAGGTGGTGGAGGTGATGAGGAAAGGCCACTCGCTGGTGATGCGGCGGATGGTGAGGGGGGAGGTGCCCTTGTTGGTGAGAGTGAGGGTTTGTGTGGTGGATTGGCCGGAGCTCATCTGGCCGAAGTTGAGGATGGACTGGGTTGGATCGGTATTTGGGATGAGGTTGCCAGTGATGGCGAGTGTGCCGGAGCCGGTGCCGTAGCCTTCCACGTAGGCGAGGCCGTTGAGGGTGGCGGAGCCATCGGTGGGAGTGGCTTGCGCGAAGAGGGTGCCGGTGATGTCGCCGTTGGTGAGGGGGAGAAAGGTGACGGCGAATTGGCAGGAGGCGTTGGGTGCGAGAGCGGCGCAGGGTGGGCTGCTGAGAACGAACTGACGCGGGAGGGCGACGTCGAGGGTGAGGGATTTGGCGGTGAGATTGTTGATGGTGAATTCGCGAGTGCCGCCAAGGGTGGCGTCAGGGGTTGGGCCGTAGCTGACTTGATTGGGGAGGATCTGGAGGCCAGAGTTTTCGATGGTGTAGTTGCCGGTGAGAGGGATGGTGTACGTGGTGAGGCCGGTTTGGGAGCTGGTGACGGGGATTTGCAGGGTGTCGGTAGTGAGGGCGGTGGTGGGGGCGAAGATGACGGTGATCGTGCAGGTCGCTGATGGGGCGAGGGCGGTGCAGGTGGTGGTTGGGATGAAGCTCGGTGTGGCGGTTGTTGGGGGTGCGATCTGGAGGGTTGCGAAGCTGGTGTTGGTTAGGGTGATGGTTTGTTGCGTTGCGGTAGGGCCGGGGACGTTGTTGAAGATGAGGGCGGTGGGGTTGAGGGCGAGGCCCGGGTCGGGGCTGCCGAAGCCGGTGAGTTGTGCGGTGACGGGAGTGGTGGAGGTTGGGATGGTGAGGGTGCCGGTGAGTTGGCCGGTGGTGGTGGGAGTGAAGACGAGATTGATGAAGCAGGAGGCGTTGGGGGCCAGGTTGCCAGTGCAGGTTTGGCCTCCGGTGGGATAGAGGGTGGAGTCGGCGAGGGCGAAGTTGCCGGTGGTGGTTGGTGCTGTGAGGGTGATTGTTTCGGTGGTGAGGTTGGTTAAGGTGAAAAGAATGGGGGCACTGGTGCTGTGGACGGGGACGGTGCCGAAGTCCTGCGTGATTGGGGTGAGGATTAGGCCGGTTAGGGGAAGGCCGGTTCCGGTGAGGGTGAAGGGTGAGGGTGTGCCGGAGATGGTGGAGGTCAGGGTGAGGGTTGCTGTCTGTGGGCCGGTGGTGGAGGGCGTGAACTGGACTCCGAGCCAGCAGTTGGTGCAGGAGCCGGTGAAGGTGGTGGTGAAGGCGCTGGCCGGTGGGTTGCCGTGGCCGTAGCCGGTGTCTTCGATGAGAATGGCTTTGAAGTCGGGGGCGGAGGTTGTGGCGGTTAGAGTGGTGAAGGGAGCGGTGATCTTGGTCCACTGGACGGTGGGTTGGCCGAGGAGAACGTCTCCGAAGGCTAGGGTGCTGTTTGGGGTGGTGGAGATTGCGGTGCCTGTGCCAGTGAGGTTGACGTAGGTGGGTGAGCTTCCACTGCCTGCGGTGACGGAGAGGAGGCCCTGGCGCGTGCCGGGTTGTGAGGGGGCGAAGGTGAGGAGGACGGTGCAGGTGCTGTTGCCGGGGAGGGTGGCGGGGCAGTTGGTGGTGTTGGTGAAGTCGCCAGTAAGGGCGAAGGTGAGGGCGAAGGGTTGCGCGCCGACGTTGCCGATGGTGACGGGTTGGGTGGTGGTGGAGGTGCTGGTGACGAGGACCGGCGTCGGGAAGGTGATGGTGGCGGGGGTGACGGTGAGGTTGGGGTTGGCGGATTGGCCTATGCCGGTGGGTTGGGAGAGGGTTGAGCCTGTGATAAGGACGCTCAGACCCTGGGCTGTTCCATCGCTGAGGGTGAGGGTGGTGGAGTCGGAGGATGGGGCGATGGGGGATTCGTAGGTGATTTGAAGTTGGCAGACGGTGTGGGGTTCGAGGGTGGTGGGGCAGTGGTCGGTGAGGGTGAAGGGTGAGGTGAGGGCGACCGGTGTGTGGGGGATGGGGGTTGCGGAGTTGTTCGAGATGTAGAGGTAGCGTGGGAGGCGCGGGCCGGCGGCTGGGGTTGTGCCGAATTGGGTGCCGAAGTTGATCTCGGCGGCGGAGAGGCTGAGGGAGGCGGCTTGGGTGTAGGCGGTGAGGAGGACGGAGCCAGGGCCGATGGTCCAGTTGGATTCGGCGAAGCCGTCGTCGGTTGGGGAGGCAGAGGCCGTGAAGCTGAGGGTAAGGGTACAGGTGGCGTTTGCTGCGAGGGTGTAGGTGTTGCTGGCGGTGAGGGGGCAAGTAGATGAGGATTCGGCGAAGGTATATGGAGTGAGCTGGTTGCTGCCTAATTTTGCAGTGAAAGTTTGAGGTTGTTGAGTGAGGTTGGTGAGGGTGATGGTGCGGGTGGAGGGTGCGCTGGTTGAGGTTTCGACGCCGAAGTCTAGTTCTTTGGGGGAGAACGCGATGGGGTTGGGTTGCGTGGTGGTGGAGGGGATGGTGGCGGTTTGGGTTGTGGCGTTGTCGGCTTGGGCGGTGAGGGTGCCGGGGTTTGCGGAGGTGCTGGTGAGGGCGATGGTGCACTCGGCGGCGGGGGCAACAGTGGTGGGGCAGTTGTGGGCGAGGGTGAAGTTGGTTGCGGTGAGCTGGAGGTTGGTTGCGGCGAGGGTGCCGAGGTTGCGGAGGGTGATGTTGGGGCTGGCGTCGGTGGAGAGGGCGAGACTTGGTGCTGAGGTTTGTGGATTGAGCTTGGCCAGGTAGGCAGCGTTGCCGGAGCATTGGCTGCCGTTGCAACTGTTGACGGGGAGGGTTGCGGCGTTGAGGTTGGAGGGGAGTGCGGCAGTGGGAGTGTTGTAGAGCGGGAGGTCGTAGGTTTCGGTGGCGAGGAGGCTCGCGCTTGCGGTGGGGGAGGCGCTGCCGGCGAAGATGGGTTCGCCGGTGGGGTCGGTTGTGATGGAGGTGAGGGTGACGGGGGCGCTGGCGAAGGTTGGATTGGTGGTGGGGAGTCCGCCGAAACGGATGGCTTGGTCGATGATGTTTTGTTGCGTGACGCGGAGGGCGTAACTGTTGCCGATGTCGGAGAGTGGTGTGAGTGGGAGGACCCAGGAAGGAGTGGTTTGGGTGCTCGTGATCCAGGTGTTGTCGTTTGGCGCTGGCGTGAGAGTGGATTGTGTGCCGGGAGCGAGGAGAGTGGAGGCGAGGACGGTGCTGCCGTCGAGGGAGAGGCGGAGGAGGGTCTGGTAGGTGGTGTTGACGAGCGGGGTGGTGACGTTGGCGATGGGGAACTGGCCGAGGGCGATGGAGCCGGAGAGGAGGAGGTTTTGTGCGGCGGGGTCGATGGCGATGGAGGTGATGCCGGGGCCGGGGATGAAGGTGGAGAATAGAAGGCCGTCGGCGGCGGGTGTGAGTTTGGTGAGAAAGCCGGAGGTGGGGCTGAGGATAGTGGGGATTAATGCGGAGAGTGTGGGGTAGCCGGAGCTGGTAGTGAAGCCGGCGATGTAGGCGTTGTCGTTCGAGTCGGCGGCGATGCAGGCGGGGGCGGTGTTGCCGGGCGGGCTGCTGAGAGACTGACCACTGAGGTAGGTTGCGTAGATGAGTATGGTGCCGGTGTCGTTGAAGCGTTCGACGAAGCCGTTTTGCAGGCTGCCCGAGTCGGGGGATTGAATGATGGCGGATGGGGTGACGGGGAGCGTGGAGCCGAAGATGCTCCCGGTGACGAAGATAGCGTCGGCCGTGGCCGCGATGGCGGTGACGGCGAGTCCGCCGCTGCCGGCGTAGGTGACGAAGATCGGATTCAAGTTCTGATCAAACTTGCCGATGAAGGCGTTTGTGGAGGTGCCGATTGGGCTCGGGAACGCTGCGCCGGAGGTTGCGGTGATGGTGCCGGAGGTTGTGGTGCCGGTGATGTAGATGTTGCCGGAGGGATCGAGGGCCATGGCGAGGCCGATGTCGCCCTGCGCGCCGAGTTGCGTTTGCGCGAGGATGTTGGTTGCGGTTGGGTCGGTTTTGAGGAGGCGGACGCCGTCTTTCTGGTCGAGGAGGAGGTAGAGGTTGCCGGAGGCGTCGGCTTGGACGGCGTTGAACTGGGCGTTGAATTGTGCGTTCGGACCCTGATTTGTGGAGCCGAGAAGCCCGGTGAAGACGAGTTGCTGCGGGCCGGTGGTTTGCGCTGTGAGGGACTGAGTGGCTAGGAGCTGAGCGATGGAGGCCAGGGCCATGAAGCCGCAGAGGCCGGCAAGGATTCGTTGGAGCGAGAGCTGTATCTTCATGGGTTGCTGGCTGCGGGCGGAGCGCTGTTGCAGCCTGACCTTAACTATCCATGGGTTGCGAAACGGTTATGTTGGAAGAAATTGCGAAAGACGTTACGGAGGTACTATAGCTTCCCGTTTTGAGAAACTGTATGACTCTCTGGTTGTAGCAGATGGTCGAGGCCGCGGGTGTGCATCTCGTGCTCGAAGGCGTTGTGCGTGGTGTAGCGGATGGCTTGCATGCCGACGGCGAGTGCGGCTTCGATGTTTTCGGTTTTGTCGTCGATGAAAAGGATGTTGGCGGGTGGAGTGTGGAGGCCTTCGGCTGCGTGGAGGTAGATGGCTGGCTCGGGTTTGGCGAGGTTGAGGGCGTGGGACCAGGTGCGGTGGTCGAAGGCGCTGAGCCAGTCGTATTTTGCGACGAGGCCGGCGGACATGGCGTCGCCGATGTTGGAGAGGATGCCGGTGCGGACGCCGGCACGTTGGAGACGCTGCGCGAATTCGAGCATGGGCTCGTTGATTTGCGACCAGAGGTCGAGGTCGGCGGCGATGAGTTCGGTGAGTTGAGTGGGAGTGAGGACGATACCTGCTCCGGCGGCGGCTTTGTGCCAGTAGGCTTCGACGGTGAGGTCGCCACGGTCGTAGGCGTGGCGGTAGGCCCAGTATTCGCGGTGAAGGATGTCTTCGTCGAGACTGGTGATGGTGCGGATGCGAGCCCAGGCTGCGGGGTCGGGTGGTGCGGAGAGGACCATGCCGTAGTCGAAGAGGACTGCTTTCACTTGAGTCATAGCTGAGTCTTAATTGTAGGGGACGGGAGAGTGATCTGTATGCTGCTTGCGAGGAGCGTTTCTATGATCGCACGATTCCTCTTGCCTCTCTTCGCTCTTGCGGTTCCTGGTGCGTTTGGTCAGATTGGTTTGTACGGACCTGTTACTTCACATGTTAAAGCTGGTGATCGCGCTCCGGATATTGCTTTCACGAAGGTGCTGGGTGCGCCGGTTGCCGGTTCGTGGAGTCAGGCTAATCTGTCGGGACAGTTGACGGTGCTGGCTTTTTATCCGGATACCTCGCACAACCTGGAATCGGTGACTGCGTGGAACGATGTGGTGGAGAAATTCGCCGATCAGCAGATTCAGTTTGTGTGGATCACAGGTGAGGGGGAATCTACTCTGTTGCCCTGGCTCGAAGAACACCCGATCAGCGGGTGGGTCTTGCTGGACTCGAAGGGGCAGACGGGCAATGCCTACGGCATAGAGATTCCGGTGAATGTGATTGTCGGCGCTGATCGCAAGATTGTTGGGTTTTATATGGGGATTACGGAGACTGAGGATCTGCTGGAGGCTATTCAGGACGGGCGGATTACGACTACGCGGCCCGACAAGACAACGCTGAAGGCATTCCTTGAGAGCGGTAAGGTGCACATTGATGCGGAGCCGCAGAGGATGCTGCGCACGGATGATCACAGGCCGGCTTTTCCGCCGTCCTATTCGGTCCATGTTTCGGTGTCTCAGGGCGAAGAGCGTGGGAATGCGAGCGCTGATGATTACCGGACTCTGAAGGGTTACACCGTTAAAGAAGCGGTTGGTGAACTGTATGACGTCAATTCGATTCGACTTCAACTGCCTGTGACGTTCGATAACAACAAGCGGTACGACTTCGCTCTTGTTGTGCCGAAGCAGGAGAGCAGAGAGAAGATGGACGAGCGGATGAGGCAGGGGTTGCAGGATTATTTTCATGTGACGGCGCGACGCGAGAACCGGCTGGTGGATGTTTATGTCGTGAGTGTTGTGCCGAATCAGCGGCCTCCGGCGCTGGAGCCACGAACTGACGAAGGAATGGGGTTTGCGGAGAGCTCAGGGATCGAATTTGAGAGCGTGAATGGCGCGGAAGATTTGCAGGAGGGGCTGAAGCCGCAGGGAATCGGCGCTCTACGCAGTGTGTACATCGACGGTACGGCAGATGAGTTCTGTCATCGGCTGGAAGGCTTGCTCGACCGGCCGTTAGTCAACGAGACGGGCCTCGCGGGCGAGTTTAAGATTCGCGTGAAAAGAAGTGAAGGGGAGAACGATTTTCTGGAACGGCTTCGCGAGGAAATGGGTCTTGTGATTACTCCGTCGCAGAGGAATGTGGAGATGCTTGTGTTTGAGCCTCGTTGATTTTTTGCCGCGTCAGCGCTAGTGCTGAGCCACGTCGTAGACCGTGCTGTGGGAGGGCAGGAGCGCTCCAACGACTGCGCCACCCAGGCCGCCGATCACCGCGCCGATTCCGGCTGGCAGAGCCCGGCCACCAACGTCGAGACAAAAGGATTGCGAGCTGCAGGATTTGTGCGTCGCTGCTCCTATGCCGGCTCCTACACCAGCGCCCACTGCTGCAAAGATGAGAGTGTTGCGCATGCGGTGTTTGTTTGCTGTGAGCTTCACGCTGCGAATGTCTTGCTTTGGAATGCTCTGCTCGCCGGCGGAGTCTCGGAAGGAGATCGCTGTATCGGAGACGCTCGTGAATGTCGCAGAGTGTTTCTTTGAGTTGGTGTCGACGATTTGAATCTTCTGGCCGGGATTCAAGGAAGATAGATTCGTCCAGGTTGCTTGACTAAGTTGGGAGAATGAGACGCAGGGCAGACCAAGGAGACAGACCAAAAACAAGAGCCTTCGCATGCGGTGCTCCTATATTGTTTTCTGAATGGTGTCGGCCAGAGTAACATCGTTTCTTTTCTTAGCGGGAATTTTTCTACGGGGCGTTTTGGGGTGCAGGTCTACTTCGATGGTGGCGTTGCCAGAGGTAGCTGACGCTGCGCGCTCGCGGGCTTTTGTTGTGACTGCGCGATCATGTGCTCGGCGATGAGCTCGGTCTGGAAGCGGACGATGGTGTCCGGGTCGGTGATGATTGTCTGGGTGTTGTTCTGTGCCTTGTAGCCGGGGCCTCCAGGCTGGCCGTTGATGATGAAGGTGCCTTCTCCGGAGGACGACCAGTTTGTTGATCCCTCGGCTGCGACTCGGCCATCGGCGACGAATCCTTTGGTGTGGGTGATCTGATGGGTAGCGGATTGGCCGATAACAAAATGCGTGTTGTAGGCCGCGAGGTTGTAGGCCTGGTCGGCGGCGAGGAGAGCTTTCTCATGCACTCCTGAGGCCTGGCTGCTGTCAAGTGTAATGAGCATGGTGACGGCGGGGTTGAGGGCCTTCTGCATGAGGATGTTGTTCAACTCGGAGTCGTCGAAGCCGAACATGTTGAGGTAGAGAGAGATGGTGACGCGGGAGAGGATGTACTTCAGGATGTCGTGAACGTCGTCGCGGCCAACGTAGAAGAGATGAACGTCCTTGCTGGCGTTGGTGGAGTAGGCGGCTTCCTTTGTGTATTGCGCGAGGTCAGGCAGGGTGAAGGTCTGCAGACTCTGGGTTGGGTCGCCGAGAACGTTGCTTGGGCTTTGCTGGATGGGCTTGGCATAGCTCTTTTGAATGGCTGCGAGTGCGGATGAAGGTTTGGCGATGGTTACGGGAGTTACGGCGCTGGTGATCTGGTGGGGGTCGAGGAAAGGCCGCGCGGGGACGGTTGGTGCAAAGGGTAAGGCTGTGCTCGCTACTCGTGGTGCTGCTGCTCGTGATGTTGATTTGACGAGGGGCTTGGACTTTCTTGTGGGCATGCCGCGTTCCTTTCCCTGGTGGCAGGCGAGCTGGGATATTGTTAGCCGGGCCTGGGTTCAAAAAATTCGGGATAACAGAATTGAACGGAGGATACCTGAGTCTCAGGGGAAAGGCATTAATTTAGCGAGGTTCGATCGGAGTGCGCATTAGCATGGAACGGTGAGCTATCGATTTTCGGCGCGGACGGGTTGGGATGTGGGGGAGAGCGGGTTTGCGGCTGCGATTCGTGAGGCGCGGGCTGCAGAGCGAAGGCTGGTTGATCTAACGGTGTCGAACCCTACGGTGTGTGGGTTTGAGTATGATGCGGAGGCGATTTTGCGGCCGCTGGGTGATGTTCGGGCGTTGACTTATGATCCTGATCCGCGGGGGATGAGGTCGGCCCGTGAGGCGGTGGTTGGGTACTACCGGGATCATGGAGGGGCTGTTGATCCCGATGCGGTGGTGCTGACGACGAGTACCAGTGAAGGGTATGGGTATTTGTTTCGATTGCTGTGCGACGCGGGGGATGAGGTGCTGGTCGCGCAGCCGAGCTATCCGTTGTTTGATTTTCTGGCGGATCTGGAGGATGTGCGGCTGAAGAACTACCCATTGTTCTATGACCATGGGTGGTGGATTGATTTTGTCGAGTTGGAGAAGCGGATTGGGCCGCGGACGAAGGCGATTGTGGTGGTGCATCCGAATAACCCGACGGGACATGCAACGGGGGCTGTGGAGCGGCAGCGGCTGGAAGAGATCTGTGTACGGCATGGGTTGGCTTTGATTGTGGATGAGGTGTTTCTGGATTACCCGCTGGGGGAGGAACGGCTGACGAGTTTTGCCGTGGGGCCGCTTCCTGTGCTGACGTTTTGCTTAAGTGGGATGAGCAAGATTGCCGGGTTGCCGCAGATGAAGGTGGGTTGGATTGTGGGGTTGGGGCCAGAGGACGTGCGGCAACAGGCGATGGGGCGGCTGGAGGTGATCGCGGATACGTTTCTGTCGATGAATGCTCCGGTGCAGGGGGCATTGCCGAGTTGGCTGGCGAGGAGGAAGGGAATTCAGGGGCAGATTCTGGAGCGCGTGAGGGGGAATCTTGCCGCGGCGCAGAGGAGTGGAGTGGAAGTGCTGCGGGTGGAGGCGGGGTGGAGTGCGATTCTGCGGCTGCCGCAGTTGGGCGAGGGGGATGCGGCGGAGAGGTTGCTGCGGAAGGTGGGGGTGGTGGTGCATCCGGGATCGTTTTACGGGATTCCCGAAATGGGACGAGTGGTGGTGAGTTTATTAGGGCCGCAGGGGTTGTTTGGGGAGGGTTTGGAACGCATCTTGCATGGCAGAAAATTGAACCACGGTAGTTACTAGTTCATGTGATGCATGTAAGGTGTTGGTTTTTATTAGTTATGTAAAGTATTGATTTTAAAAATTTTGCAGAAATGGATTTTCTACTCGCTCAGACCCAATAGTTGTAGACGGTCCGTGGCCGGGAATGACTCTGACATTGTCGGGCAAGGTCAGGAGTTGGTCGTGGATGGAGGCGAAGAGCTTCTTGGTGTTGCCGCCGGGAAGGTCGGTGCGACCGACGGAACCGGCGAAGAGAGTGTCTCCGGCGAGGAGGAGGGTCTGGTCGGGGATATAGAGGCAGACGGAGCCTTCGGTATGGCCGGGGGTGTGTAGGATGAAGCCGATGATGCCTGAAATGGCGATGTGCTTGCCATCGTCCAGGGTGTCGTCAGGGGCCTGGACGGTGGGGGTGGGGACGCCTAGCCAGCCAGCCTGGATGGCCATCATCTTTACCTGGGGGAGATCGTGCTGGTTATAGAGGATGGGGGCGCCGGTGAGTTGCTTGAGGCGATGGGCGCCGGCGATGTGGTCGATGTGGGCGTGGGTGATGACGATCTGTTTGACGGTGAGGTGGTGCTTGGAGAGGAGGGCGAGGATGCGGGGGATGTCGTCGCCGGGGTCGACGACGATAGCTTCGCGGGAGATCTCGTCGCCGAGGATGGAGCAGTTGCATTGGAGGGGGCCGACGGGGAGGATTTCGTGGATCATGGTTCTTCAAGAGTACGGCAAATGGCTGGGGGAATTACTTGGATTTTGTGGGGGGAGGTAAAGCAGGTCCCCTTCGGGGATGACAGAAAAAAAGGCAACGCAACGGCAAAAGCGAATGCAAAAAGAACTTCGGCATGGGGAGATTATCGCCGTTACCTGGGAGCAATGAAAAATGCGCAAGCCGGTGGCCTGCGCATTCTTTTGATTCGATGGTGATTACTTTTTGGCGGGGGTCGTCTGGGTGGTTGTGGTCTTAGTGCCGGAGAGGACTGAGTGGTCGCCGCTGGCGCGCGAGAGCAGGATGGTGAGGCCGATGGAGCTGCACATGAAGATGATGGCGGAGTAGGTGGTCAGCTTGGTGAGGAGGTTGGCAGCGCCGCGGGGGCCGAAGGCCGTCTGCGAGCCTTGACCGCCGAATGCACCGGCGAGGTCGGCTGATTTGCCCTGCTGGAGAAGGACGACACCGACGAGAAAGAGCGAGACGATTATGTGCAGGATAACGAGAAGAATGAGCATCGTGAAGCCTATGACCCCTTGGGTCCGGAGAAAAAACCGGAGAAAATGTGTGGATTGGTGCGGAGGAGGGGACTTGAACCCCTATGCCTTGCGGCGCTAGCACCTCAAGCTAGTGCGTCTGCCAATTTCGCCACCTCCGCGTTGTTTCTCGACGCTGGTGGGCGTGAGCGTGCGGTGAGCAATCCGAAGGGTAGTATACCATCCCGGGCGGGGTGGTTGGGGTTGGTGGCAGGGAGGTTTGCTGAAGCCGCCGAAGCCTCCTCTGTGAACCGCAGAAAGGCTGCTGAGGGATATTCTAGTGATTACATGGTGAGGCGGAGGGTGCGTGCGTCATGCTGACGCCACCCCCTCCGCCTCAGAGTTTCTACAGTCGTTAGTTAATATACTTGGGTGAATATTTGGTGAGGACGGCGATCAGGGGTTTTCCTGCGGCTGTCGTGGTTGCTCCGCCTTCGCGGACGATCGTCGTTGCTGTGATGTCTTTGCCGTAGACGTTCTTGTTGGCGTCGTCGTCGGTGTCGAGTCCTGCGCTAGCCAGGGAAGCGCCGGCGAACAATCCGCCCTTGGCCCTGGAGTAGGTGAGGACATCGACGTTGGTGTCGTTGGCGGCCACTGCCTTGGCACCGGTGGGACCGGCGACGGCTGATGCGTCAGCACCAAGCTTCAGCTTGCCGGAGAGAATCTTCTGTGCGCCGGTCGTGGTTTCGACGAGCAACACATAGTCGGTGGAAGAGGTGCCGAGCTGGACGCCAAGGCTGCCGGTGTCGAGCTTGTACATTGCGGGAGCCGACCAGGGGCCGGTCATGTTGGTGCCGGTGCGGCAAACGATCACGCCGCGGCCGTAGGATCCGCCAATGCCGACTGCAACCTTCTTCACAGCCGGAAAGACAAGGACGCATCTGGCTTTGTTGAGGTAAGCGATCGGTATGTCATCCGGTCTGGAAAGGATCTGTTTCAGGACTTCCGCCGAGTTGCCCAAGCGATCGTCGATCTTGTTTTGAGCAAAGGCCGGCAAAGTTATTGCGACGCTCACTAGAGCTAGTAACGCGGTTTTCTTCATGATAAGTCCTCTCTGGGTTGAAACCGGGAGCCTCCTTCATCGCAGCAAGGTACTCCATCGGTTCTTTGATTTCAAGTTCAAGCTACTGGCCAATCGGGGGAAACGGAACTGGCAAAATTACTAGGGGCACGGACAAAAATAGCTGGTGATAAAGGGATTGACGCTTTGACGGCTGGATACGTTGCCTGGAACAGGCGATTCCAGTGCCTTTTGTCATTAATGAGAGGCATAGAAACGGCCTGTTCCAATGGAACAGGCCGGGGGACAGCAGTACGCCCGTTGACGGAGCTATCTCTGTGAGGAGAGGCCGGTTGGCGGCACTTCGGGAGTTGTGGCTAGGGCGGCGCGCTTTCTCTTCTTGACAGGCGGGGCTGCGTTGGGTGGGCGCTGTTTGCCGTTGCCGTTGCCGCTTTTCTTCTTGTCGCTGGTCTCAATGACGGCGCGCATCCAATAGTTGCCCTCGGCGTCGACCTCGATGCCGTGGACCTCGCGCTCGAAGCCGGGGAAGCGCTTGCCGAACTCCTCGACTGCGAGGATGAGCTTGATGACGGGGCTTTCGGCGCCGCCGAGACGCTCGCCGGGCATGGACATGGGGATGCCGGGAGGGTAGGGGACGAGCATGACGGCGGCAATGCGGCCGGGCATCTCGGTGAAGCGAATCTTTTCGGTCTCGTGGCGGAGGAGCTTTTGGTAGGTCTGTGCGGGGGTGAGGACGGGATCGAAGTCTTCGTCGCAGGCGTCGTTGACCAGGCCCGAGAGATTAAGCTGGATCATGGCGGCGTGCATCTCGTCTGAGAGCTCTTTGAGGGTTTCGTTGCGATAGCGAGCTGGATATTTGGAGACGAGTTCGGGAAGCGCTTCTTCGAGAGAGGCTTCCGAGTCGTAGAGGCGTTTGAACTCGAAGAGGTTTTCGAGGAGCGCGCCCCATTTGCCCTTGGACGTGCCGACCGAGAAGAGGACGAGAACGGTGTAGTCGCCGGTGCGGGCGATCTCGACGCGGCGGCCGTCGAGGAACTCGGTGATGATGGCGGCGGGGATGCCCCAGTCACTGACGACACCCTGGGCGTTGACGCCGGGGGTGAGGATGGTGACCTTGGTGGGGTCGAGCATGCAGTAGCCGTCAGCGATGTCTTCGTCTTGATAGCCGTGCCACTCTTCGCCGACCTTGAGGGTCCAGGCGCTGGAGCGGTTGGTGAGAAGACCGTCGGCGGCCTCTTCGAGGAGGTAGGTCTTGCCGTCGAGGGGATCGAAGACGTACTCGGGTTGATAGAGGCGGAAGAACCAGCCTTGCTCGGCGGCGCGGAGGCGGTGGCCGATGGACGACATGGCCTTGCGGAAGCTGATCGCGTCCTGGAGGGTTTCGCTCATCAGCGTGGGGCCGGCGGGCTCGTCCATCATGGCGGCGGCTACGTCGAGTGAGGCGATCAGTGGGTAGAACGGCGAGGTGGTGCCGTGCATCATGAAGGACTCGTTGAATTGGTCGTAGTCGAGCGGGGCGCGCGGGCTGAGCTTGACGTGAATCATCGAGGCCATGGAGAAGGCAGCGAGCATCTTGTGCGTGGACTGAACGGCGAAGATGGTGGGACGGTCCGGCGTGTCGTCGGGAACGCCCATGGCGAAGCGGCCCTGGTAGATCTCGTGGAATTTTGCGTAGGCGTACCAGGCCTCGTCGAAGTGGATGCGCGGTACGGATTTGGCGAGTTCGGTGACAACTTTGTTGACGTCGTAGCAGAGGCCGTCGTAGGTGGAGTTGGTGACGACGGCGTAGGTGGGATTTTGATTGGCGATGCCGGTGGTGAGGGGGCTCTTGTCGATGAGGCCGCGGATGAACTCGGGCGAGAAGCGCTTGATGGGGACGAGGCCAATCATGCCGTAGCCGTTGCGCGTGGGCTTCATGTAGACGGGGCGCGCTCCGGTGACGGTAAGTGAGTGACAGATGGATTTGTGACAGTTGGCGTCGGCGAGGACGATGTCGTCCTGCGCGATGACGCCGTGGCCGACGATCTGGTTGGAGCTTGAGGAGCCGCTGAGGACGTAGAAGGTCCAGTCGGCGCCGAAGATGCGTGCGGCGTTGCGTTCGGATTCGCCGGGAGGTCCGAGGTGATCGAGCCAGGAGCCGAGCGGCGAGGTGGAAATACCGAGGTCCGAGCGCATGATGTTTTCGCCGAAGAACTTGTGGAACTCCATGCCGACGGGGTGTTTTAAGAAGGCGACGCCGCCCATGTGGCCGGGGGCGTCCCAGGAGTAGGCGCCCTGGTCATTGTATTTTTTGAGCTCGCGGAAATATGGTGGGAGGAGTTGCTCGTGGTAGCGCTCGACGGCGAAGTCGACGCGGTTGGCGATGAAGGCGGGGGTGTCGCCGAAGAGGTGGATGTATTCGTGGACCTGCTTGACGACTTCGAGGGGGAGTTCGCTGACGAGAGTGCGGTCGGCGATAAGGAAGATTGGGATTTTTTTGTTGCGGCGGCGGACGGCGCGAAGAATGGCCAGCGCTGCGCCTTCGGCGAACTGGTTCTCGCCCTCGAGGTCCCAATCGAGGAGGATGGCGCTGTACGACGGGTCGGATGTGACCAGGGACAGACCGTCCTCTGGCGTTGATGTTCGGACAACTTCGTAGCCCTCGAGACGAATCGCCTCGACTAATCGCTCCATGGCGCGATCCGATACGGAGTCCGTGCCGCCAACTTCACTTGCAATCAATAAAACCCAACGACCTTCGCTCATGAACCTCTCACTTCACATCTATCGTATAGCGATTTGCCCTTGGACATATTAACAGTCTGGGTATGTTGCTGTTCTTTGGTGTCGGTGGCGGAGATGGGAAAGCGTAACAATGATAAGTGGGACAAGAGGCTGATGAGAGAGGACGCACGTGAGGGTTTTTTCTGTGGGGCCGGGCATGATTTAAAGTGATGTCATAACTTGTAACGTAGATGGGAACAAATAGATGAATTCGCCTGGAATGGAGCCATGAATCGAAGAATGTTCTTGCGGAATGCGAATATGGCGGCGGTGTCGCTGGCTGCCGGCGGCGGATTGCTGGGGTGTGTGAAGAGGCCTGTTGGCGTGGTGACTGCTGCGGGCGCTCTGCCGGTAAATCTGCCGGAGACGGCATGTCATCTGCCGCGGGTGAGGGTGTCGGCAGATCGTGAGATTCGAACGGTGGTGGGGCTGCGCCCGTTTCGTCCTTCGGGATTTCGTGTTGCGAAGGAGATGGTGGGCGAGACGGCGGTGGTGCATAACTATGGGCACGGTGGCGGCGGTATCACTTTGAGCTGGGGGACTTCGAAGCTGGCGGTGGATCTTGGGCTGCCGGGACATGTGGGACCGGTGGCGGTGCTGGGATGTGGTGCGGTCGGGTTGGCTACGGCTCGACTGGCGCAGGAGGCTGGGTTTGAGGTGACGATCTACACGAAGGCGATGCCGCCGGAGACGACTTCGAATATTGCTGGTGGGCAGTGGTTGCCTGTGAGCGTGTATGACTCGGAGAAGACGTTGACACCAGAGTTTACGCAGCAGTTTGTGGCTGCGGCGCAGTTCGGGTACCGGCGGTATCAGATTATGACGGACCCGAAGTATGGGATTCGCTGGATGAGGAACTACACTTTGTCGGATACGCCGTGGGAAGCGCCGATCAATCACGGTGTGTATGGGCTGATTCCGAGTCTGCTGCCGGAGATCAAGGATTTGCCAGCTGGCACGCATTCTTTTGGCAATAGGTATGTGCGGCAGTTCGATGGGATGCTCGTCGAACCTCCGATTTATCTACCGGCGATGCTCACGGATGTTCGGATTGCCGGTGGCAAGGTCGTGGTGCGGGAGATGAAGAGTCTGCAGGAGGTGCAGGCGTTACCTCAGAAGCTTGTTTTCAATTGCACGGGGCTTGGGGCGAAGGCGCTGTTTGGCGACGAGGAGCTGACCCCGATTCGTGGACAACTGACGGTTTTGCTACCTCAGCCAGAGGTGACCTATGCGACCGTTTATGAGAACACCTATATGTTTTCCCGGCGGGACGGAGTGGTTCTGGGTGGGACGCACGAGATGGGGGATTGGAATCTGCAGCCTGATATGACGACCAAGGCTGCGATTATGGCGAAGCAGGCGAAGTTGTTTGATGGGATGCGGGATTGTTGAGATAAAGCTCGCGATGCCGACTGTTTAGAAGTAACGGATCAAGTCAGCGAAGGTGGCTAGTTCGAGGAGATGCTGACCGGCTGGGGGCTGGTTGACGATCTCGTGCTCGAGGACCCAGGTGAAGTCGTGGGGGATGAAGATGGCGTGGAGACCCGCGGCGAGGGCGGGGTTGACGTCGGAGCGGGGGCTGTTGCCGATCATCCAGGTGTTGCAGGCCTCGCAGGCGTGGCGGGCGGCGAGGGTGCGGTAGGCGTCGTTGTGTTTTTCGGGCAGGACCTCGACGGCGGAGAAGTGGGGGGCCAGGCCGGAGCGCTGCAGCTTGCCCGTCTGCTCTTCGGGGTCGCCTTTGGTGACCATGATGAGGCGGTGGCGGGTGGCGAGGTCGGCGAGGGTAGGGGCTACGTTGGGGAGGAGTTCGATCTCCTGGTCGGCGATGGACTGGGCGAAGCTTTCGATGCGGCGGTGCTTCTCGTCGGTGAGGGGGACGTCGGTGAGCTGCTCGAAGCAGGTAACGAGGGAGCGGCGGAAGCTGTGGAGGCCATAGCCGTGGGAGAGGACGGTGGCGTGCTCGACACGGTTGAGGTGGCCGCGGACCTCTTCGGGGGTGTGGACGCGGTGATCGAGGTAGGAGATGAAGCTGGTGATGGCCCGCTCGAAGTAGATGTTATTTTCCCAGAGGGTGTCGTCGGCGTCGATGAGCAGGGTCTGATTGGCCGGATGGCGGATGGGCTCGTTCGGCGACTGGTTTGAGCTGGTCACAGACTGATTATATGGCGGTTCGGGATAGTCGCCGCCACCAAGGTGTGGTGGGAATGCCACGCTTGGGGGATGTCTGCCTGGGTTCCGGTGTGTGAGATTGGAAGCAATGGTTGATACAGATGTTGCACGACTGGATGGAGTTAAGGCGAAACGTACGACACATGATCGTAAAGCTTCAGCCGATGTGGGTTATCGAGTTTGGAATCCGTTTGAAGCAGAGCTGCGAGCCGATGCGAGTGGCCGACATGACGAGATTGCCAAAGGGTTCACACGTGCTTTCGATTTCTTTGAACGGTAACGAGCAAGAAAGATAGGCGAACCAAGGTATGGTTCCGGAGATTGGCCAGAAGTGCGGGCCTTACGAGATCCTGGGTAGGCTGGGCGGCGGCGGTATGGGCCTCGTCTTTCGGGCGTGGGACGGGCGTTTGCACCGCGAGGTGGCAGTCAAGCTGCTTCATGACGAGTACACGATGTCGGGGATGCGGGAGCGTTTTCTGCTCGAGGCGCGGGCGGCGTCGGCGCTGAACCATCCAAATATCTGCACAATATTTGATATTGGCGAACAGGATCGCAGTCCGTACCTGGTGATGGAGCTGCTCGAAGGCGAGACGGTTAAGGACCGGATCGAGCGCGGGGCGCTGTCCACGGAGGAGATTGTTTGCTATGCGATGGAGATTGCTGATGCGCTTGCAGCGGCGCATAGCAAAGGGATTGTCCATCGGGACATCAAGCCGGCAAATATTTTTCTGGTGAAGATGCCGGATGGAAAGAGCCAGGCGAAGGTGTTGGACTTCGGGCTGGCCAAGATTGAGCTTGAGCCACGCGGCGAGAAGGAGACGCGGAGGCTGGATCTGACTCGGGCTGGAGCGACGGTGGGAACGTTGTCGTATATGTCTCCGGAGCAGGCGCGCGGTGAGTTTCTGGATGCGCGATCTGACTTGTTCTCGGTGGGGATTGTTCTCTATGAGATGGCGACGCGGCAGGTTCCGTTTAAGGGATCGACGAGTGCGTTGATGTTTATGCAGTTGTTTAACCACGATCCCGAGTCGATGCGTGACTGGAACGAATCGATTCCGCGGGATCTGGAGAAGGTGGTTCTGAAGCTGCTGGAGAAGGATAAAAAGAAGCGCTATCAGACAGCCAAAGAGTTACATACCGCGCTGGTAAAGATCGACAACAAGCTGCGTGGAGGCGGATGGTTTGGCAAAGGGGCTGCCCCGGTCGTGCCTTTGGTGCGCGCAAGTGATCCGGTTGCCCGACATAGGGGACTAAGACCGATGCCGCAGCAGGGTGTGGGTCCGCGGCCAGGCTCCGGCGGTGCGGTAGTCCGTCCGCTGCGGGCGCCGGGGAAACCTCGCGAGAGCGTTGAAGTGTCTGCGATGCATTTTTTGCGACACAGTGCAGTTGCGGTTGCGGGTGAGAGTGGAGAGAAGGCGGATCGACCAGGTGCTCGTTATGGTGCGATGGTTGAGGACGAACCTGACACTGTTGTGCCGCGGAAGGAGCCGGCTCTGGCGCGGACGCGGACGGGTGTGACGCAGTTCGAGTTCTACCTGGATGATGTCGATTTCGAAACGGCACCGGTTGAAGAGCCAGTGGAGCAGAACGATGTTCAGGAATTGATTGCAGCTTCGTCGGAGGTGAGTGCACGGACGCAGTTTCGGATGGTGGTTGCGGCGGCGCTGATCGTGGCTGGCGTTGCAGTGGTTGCGCTGGTGTGCAGCGGAGTGTTTCGGCCGCTCGTGCTGGGGCCTAACGATCATCTGCTGCTGACCCTTATCCAGAACAAGACTGGGGACAAGAGGTTGGACGGGACGGTAATGCAGGGGATCGAGATGGCGCTGCGGCAGTCGAAGACTCTGAATGTGCTGGGCAGCCGAGGCGTATCGCGCGGGGCTGCGACAGATTGAGCTTGAGGGCGGCGCTTCGACTGACCTCGTTCCGGAGCAACGGGTGGCGCAGAACGTTGGCGCACGAGCCTATTTGTATGGCGAGATCAAGGGGGCGACGGCGCCTTACACGATTAGTGTCGATGTGTTGAAGACGGATTCGAACGATAAGGTGGAGACACTGGAGGAGACTGCGGCAAGCAGGGAAGAGATTCCCGCAGCGATCGGCAGGATGGCGCAGCATATTCGGGTCGAAGTAAGCGAGGACGGCAGGGCTGAGGAGCGGAAGAGCATTCCTTTTGAGAAGGAGGCCACGGCGAGTATAGATGCGCTGCATGCGTATGCCGTGGGTGAAGCAGCGAGGCAGAGAGGGCGCACGGACGACGCTTTGCTGGCGTATCAAGATGCCGTGAAGCTTGATCCGAAGTTTGTGCAGGCGCAGATGCGGCTGGCGTGGCTGTATCGCTTCGAGAAGGCCGAGGTGGCATCGGCGAATGCGGCCGTACTGGCACGCGACGCGGCGAGCAAGAACAGCGACAAGGTGAAGCTGCTGGCGCAGTTCTGCTACGAGATGAATGCAAGCGGGGACTACGACCGCGCCTTAGAGGTTATTCGACAGTATGTGGCGCTCTATCCGCTCGACGTGGAGGGAGTGAAGGGTTTGGCACGAGTGCTGCGCGTCGAGGGCGAACTGCCAGAGGCGTTGGCTGCGGCGCAGAAGGGTTATCGAGAGAATCCTTTCGATGCGGAGATGTATGCGGAGGCTGAGCTTGCGATGATCGGAATGGATCGCTATGACAGCGCGCTGCAACTGGATGCGCAGGCAGAGCGCGTTGGCGTTGCGCCGAGCGGCAATGCATTGATTGCAGGATATCTGGCAGGGAAGCAGGATGTCGTTGCATCTCAAGTGAGCACGTTGGAAGGTGAGCTTGCGGGAACCATCGGCTCGCCAATGACGTATGCGGAGGCGTACAAGTATGGTCTTTATCTCGACAACACGGGCAGAATGGAGTCGGGTTTGGAGCTTTGGAGAGCTGCGGCGGAGTCAGCCGGCAGCTCGCCTGAGTTTGCTTCGATGCAGGCTTCGATGTTGGCGCAGGGGGCGCTGGATCGGGCGCTGACGGAGAGTTGCACGACGGCGCTGGAGATGGTCGACGAGGTGAAGAGCCTGCCGAAGGGACCGGTTGCAAGCTTCAATGCGGGAATGGCGGCGGCGCTTTGTGGAGATCAGACTTATGCGGAGAAAGTAATTGCCGCGTTGCAGCAGGACTATTCGCGAAGTACTGCGGTGGCCCAGTATTATGTGCCGGAGTTGCAGGCGGCTGCTGAGATTGGAGTGAACGAACCGGAGAAAGCGCTCGGAGAGCTGATTGACCTGGAGCCGTACGACCAGATGTCGCTTACACCTTATCTGCGCGGGATGGCCAATGCGGCACTGGGACAGATGCCGGCTGCGATTCTCGATTTTCAGACGGTAGACGCTCACCGTGGAGCTGCGCTGCTTTTGGGAGGCACCGTTTCTTCGATGGCGGAGGTGGGAATCGCGCGAGCGCAAGCGACTAATCGCGATAAGGTCGATAGCGTCGCGGCTTATCGGAGATTTTTGATGGAGTGGGGAGAAGGCGGACCAGGAGCAGCCTCTGATTGTGGAAGCGTCGGCCAAAAGCAAGTAGTGTAAACGCGGTCGCCGCTAGTTTTCGCGATAGTTCAGAGAGCAGACACATCGTTGGCAGATCGGGTTGGTCTCTATGTCGAGCGACTGCCTGAACTCCTGAGCTGCTTCTCCATTGACAACATCTTCCAGCGTGGAAGAGGTTATGTTTCCTATCGTGCGATGAAAGAAACATGGGCGTACGGAGCCGTCGACTTCAACGACAGCCGAGACCCAGGGGGCGTTGCAGACGGGAGCCTGGGGCGGAAGTTGGCCGAGATGCTCGCGAAAGCGGCGAGCGATTTTTCGAAGCTTAGCGGCTGATTCGACAATGTACTTGTGCTTGATGGCGGGCTCGTATTCCGAGAATCAGTAGTTCAATCTCTTCTTCTAGAGCTCTGGTTTCTTCGAGGCTCAGGCCTATTTCATTTTGCTTTTCGCCGGGCCATACGAGCGGGCGATTGAATGCCTCGGAGGTGAGGTCCGCGGCGAGAAAGGAGATAGAGTCGAGGCCGAGTACTCTTGCTGCATCGACTGTCTTGCGTAGATGACGATGGTTGGCTTTCTGTACGGTGGTTCGGCAGGTGATCTGGATCGAGGGGTTGTGATGACGAACTCGGCGATGCCTTTGTGAATGAGATCGTAGGCGCCGTTGACGCGACGGATGGCATCGTGAATTTCCTGGGGGCCGTCGAGGGAGATGATGATGTCGTCGAAGAGCGTGGCAACCTCTTCTGCGCGTTTGTGCAGGAGAAGGCCGGTGGTTAGGAGGGTGAGGCGAATCTGCTGTTCGCGAAAGAAGTTGCAGAGAGCAGCGAGATCGTTGTGTAACAGTGGTTCACCGCCTGTGAGAACGACGTGGCGAACGCTAAGGTTCTCGAGAGATGCGCGATGACGTTCGAGATCCTATCGCTCGAATTTGATCGTTGGATTCGCGCTTCCAGATGTCGCACATGACGCAGCGGCAATTGCAACGACTGTGCGCGTTAAGAATGAGAATCGGTAGAGAGGTAAGCAGCGCCGGGGAAGATGAAGTTGCGGGAGCTTCATGCAGCGCTGGCATGATCCACCTTCTTTCCGCCGAGGCGAATATCTCGTCCGACTGTTTTTCTTGCCTCGGTGAGCAGGTTGTCGATGGGAGCGCGTAGCCAACGCTGATGGCCGTCGATGGTGAGAGGCTGCAGCCCGGCCTTGAGCGATTCGGGAAGGCGATGGTAGATGGCCGCGCTCGCAAGCTGGACTCGTCCGGTGAGGATGACTAGCTCGACCTGGTCGAAGGTGAGTTGAGCGACAGTTTCGGCAGGAGTGAGACCTTTATCCTGTACTGCGATAAGGTCTGCGATCGAGCCTGGCTTGAGGTGCCCCTCTCCATTGCGTAGACGAAGAACATTTGCCGATCTTGCCGTGACCATCTCATAGAGGGAGTTGGCGGCAAGGCCGATCTCGTTGCGGGCGAAGCTGATCTCATCGAGCAAGTCGCCGGCGGCGGTGAGCGGAGAGTCGCTGCCGAGCACAACGGTGTTGACCGATTTGATCAGTGTGGAGGATGGCGCGCAGTGGAAGAGAAATTGATTGGAGGTGGGGCAGATGATGACGAGCTGAGCGACGTCGATTGAGGAGAGCGACGGACTTCGGGTTCAGCGCCAGGCCGTGTACCAGCACGGTTCGGTCATCGAGAATCTGCATGCGATCGAGATCGAAGATTTCCTGCGCGCTCTTTGCATCGACTCCCTCCGCCGCATGCAATACGAAGGGCAGATTGGGCGGCGTGTGATCGAAGTTGTGGATCAGGTTTGGATCCATCTCGAGCGAGTGAGCCCAGCCAAACCTGGAGAGGACGCGGACCGGGAAATCGGCGGAGAGGAGCTCGCGCGAGAGCGGGTTGTGATGGCAGACGGTGGTGACGCCGCAGAGCAGATTGCGGATGGCTCCCCACCACAGACGGACGGACTTCGGCACTTTGCGATGACGGGCGATGAGGGAGGCGTGGGTACGATGAATCTCTTTTGCCCATTCGACGGAGTTTTGATACGGTCCGGCTCCGAGATTGGGGAAGAGGCCGAACTCGAGATGATCATGTGCGTTGATGAGGCCGGGGAGCAGAAGATATCCCGGCAGGTCGATGGTGCCTGTCGATGGATGTGCTTTTTTCGCGCCCGGAGACGCTGCTTGAGATGGAATGGATGTGTCCACGCTCGATCGCGACGGACGCTGCAGTTGCAGCCTCTGGCCCGAGAGCATAACTCGCTCCGCTGATATGGAGTGACTCGGAGCTCTCGGGCAGGTTATGCGGGCGAGAGGCGATCGCTAGCTTCTTTCGCAGTTGCAGGATGTAAATGGCGGGAAGGCTTGTGGCGGATTCGTAGGATTCGAGTTTTCCATTTTCTTCGAAGGTCGTCTTCTCCGTGGCATCGAAGCTGGGCTCGATACGAGTAAGGAGTTCGAATCCGCAGGATTGAAAAGCTTCGGTAATTTGTTGAAGAGAGTGCCTGTTGGTCTGGATATGTTCTTGGGTGCCGTTCGCCCTGAATGAACGCTTCCAGTTACACGAGATCGCGGTGTCCGGATGCATGTCGGATAAAAAGATGGTTGCGCCGGGGCGGGTGACCCGATGAAGTTCGCGTGCGAACGCTTCTACACTCTCCAGATAACTAAGGACGAAGGAGGCGAGAACGAGGTCGGCTGTGGCGTCCTGAACGGGCAATGCAGCACAGCTTCCTACGCGGAGCGTCGATGCGGCTCCGAGTTTGGCGGAGGCGCGTTGCAGCATCTGGGGCGAGGCGTCGACGCCGACTAAACTAGTAGGGTGTTGAGGCGCCAGAAGTTGAAGCCATCTGCCTGTGCCGCAGCCGACGTCGAGTACATCGAGGCCGTTGACGTTTGGGAGCATCCGGCTGAGGAAGCGGTGCTCCAGTGCCAGAAGGGGGTTCGGCTGCTCGTCGTAGACCTGCGCCCAGGTGTCGAAGACATCGGATGGAGTGGCCATCATCGTCGTCATAAACTTTCCCGTTTGGGTTTGCGGAGATTGATAAATTGATTGGCCCATTGCAGTTCAATAGGGAAGCGATAGATGCCCAAGGCGTATCGCCAGGAGCTGAGGGTTTGTAAGAGGAGGCGGCTCCACTTCGGAGCGCGGATGTCCTGCACGGTGGGCCAGCGTGAACCAATGACGATCTCGAAGTTGTCGATGAGTTTTTTCGTCTTGCGTTTGAGCCATGGAGCCTGAGTGTCGATGCGCAGGATGAAGTCCATCCACTGTTTGGTGGCCAACTCGGCGGGCGTGGAGGGGAACTTGATCTTGGCGTCGATGTTGCCGTACATGTTGCCGGGCTGAGGGACCGGAGTGTAGTGGTAGATGATGATCTCGGAGTCGGGATTAATTTTTTTCAGTTTCCGGATGAAGGCGAGGGTCTCGCGGGTGTCGCGCTCGGGGTCGCCGGGGTTGCCGATGACGAAGGAGAACTCGGGAATGATGCCGAACTTCTTCGTCCGCTCAGCGATGGTCACGGTTTGATCGGTTGTGATGCCCTTCTTCATCTCTTTGAGGGCCCAGTCGGAGCCGGACTCAGCGCCGAAGAAGATCATGGTGCAGCCGGCACGCTTGAGTGCGGCGAAGGTTTCGTCGGAGTAGCGCGACATGATGTCGACGCGGGCCTCGCACCACCAGCGCAGGTTGAGGTGTTCAATGCGTTTGGCTAGTTCGAGGGCGTGGTCTTCCCTGAGGAAGAAGTTCATGTCGTAGAACTGAACGGAGTCCGCGCCGTACTTTGTGACCAGATGGTTGAGGATTGCGGCGGTGCGCTCGGGCGATTCCATGCGCTCCTTGTTGCCGTAGGCTGCGTGGACGCCGCAGAAGCTGCAATTGAAAGGGCAACCGATGCTGGCATGATGCACGGCAGTGCGCTTGCCGAAGAAGGATGGCCGCAGATATTTTTCGACGGGCACGCGATGGAAGGGGTGCCAAGGGAACTCGTCGGGGCCCTTCATGGGCCGCTCTGCGTTGTTGCGCGGGAGGCCGAAGATGTCTTTGTAGGAAAGACCGAGGATCGACTCGAAGGAGCGCTTTCCGCGGATCGCATCGAGGAGTTCGAGCATGGTGTCTTCTCCCTGTCCGCGGACGATATAGTCGACGTATTTCGCGTTGAGCGCGGAGTCGGGGTAGACCGAAGGGAAGTAGCCGCCCCATACGATCTTGACGTGCGGATGACGACGGCGGATTTCGCGGGATGCCTCCATCGCTGCGACCATCTGCGGGCCAGGCATGACGGAGACGCCGAGCAGTTCGACGTCGTGGGTGGCGATGAGCTTGAGAATGATGTCGACTGGATTGTCGTCGAGGTTGCCATCGACGATCTCATATTCTTCGCGCCCTTCGAGCACGGCCGCAATGGCTAATATCGCAAGCGGAAGACGGCGGTTGCGTGGTCTTGTGGCGCGGGGATTGAAGAGGATGATCATTTGATTGCCTTGGCGGAGTAGATTCGAAGCTCGGCTGGCTCATGAGTCCCATGCAACTTAGCGAGCAGTGGTCGCATGAGGCGATAGACTCCGAGATGCGTCGTGTGCACCTGCCAATGAATGCCGAAGGATGCTTCCATGTGCTGCAGGCGCTTGTCGGTGAGGTATTTGAGGCTGTTGATGTCGTCAGCAGGGAGACCAGGGCGCCGGACGTGGGCCTCGAGGCGGTCGGAGAGCATCTGCTGAGCGCCGCTTTCGTTGCTGTACCAGGGAGTGTCGGCGATGAGGATCGTCCCCCCGCTGCGAGTGCAACGCAAGGCTTCTGCCAGCGTCCTCTCGTAGTTCTCGGAATAATGAAACGAGCCGTGATAGATAACAAGGTCGAACTGATCATCGACGAAAGGGAGAGTATCGATATCGGCCTGGAAGCGAGGGAAGAGAGTTGTAAGGTGCTTTTTGTAGTGGACCGCGGCTCCGAGCCCATCACAGTAGTTGGTGAGTAAGTCCACGGCGATAGGCGCGTGACCTGCAAGTGCTAGGCGGTAACTCAGCCAGCCGTTGCCCGCACCGAGATCCAGAATTCTTAGGTGACTGTCATGTTTTGGGGCAATTTCGGGTAGGATGCTCCGCTTGATGTAGCGGAATGTACGGGAGCGTATGGCCCATTGCTGGCTATCGCGCCTGGATAGATCACGATAGGGAAGGGCGAGATAGTACTCTGGGCTGCCGCGGCCTTCGGTTGAAGGCACGCACTGATCGGCCTTCATCGCGGGAGAGAGGTGAGCCGCGCGGTCGGGTAGAAGCGCTCTCCAAATGCCGTGCTCATTTTCCAGCTTGAAAAAGCAGTTAGAACAGAGCAGGGAGTTGTCTGCGATATTCGTGTCGGGAAGATGGCCAATCCAGCCGTCGCAACGCGGGCATTGCAGACACACCTCGCTATGCGCGTAGTGGATGGTGGATGCGGCCTCAAGATAACTTGCCATGCTCATGCCTGTACACGTTCGAAGCGGATGAGCACGTGATCGCCGAGCACACGGAAGCCTGGGAGTGTAGAGATTCCCCTGTCGATCGCGCGCAGCAGACTTAGTAATTTGGGATGGCTGCGTATCCAGGGTTCAACATAGGATGGGGGAACAGTGACGCCCACGCCCACGTAGGAACGGATTACGAAGGACGGAGAAAACAGTTTTTGTAGTTTGCGGACGGTGGGGTAGTACACATCGATGGTGAACTCGCCGACCTTCGCGGTTGCTTGGCCTGAGCATCTACGAAAAGCTTTGCGAAATTGTCCGCGCATGAGGAACCAGAGCATCTCCCAGACGCAGAAGCGAGTGGAGAGGCAGATGAGGAGCGGAGCACCGGGCGCCAAGAGCGCCCCCAGATCGTCGGCTGTCTGTTTGAGATCGGCGACGCAGTTCAGCCCCGAGAAGTTGGAAAAAGCACCGTCGAAGATAGTTGGGGGTTGGAGTTCACATATGCGCTCAGTCGGTAAGAGGTTGAACTCTACGGCGGCATAGGATGCTTCTGTGTGGTGGCGCAAGGAGGCGATGTTGATCATCTGCTCCGATGCATCGCAGGCGGTAACGGAGATGGAGTGTTGTGCGAGAAAAAGCGCGTCTTCGCCGGTGCCGCAATTGAGTTCTAAGATATGATCGCCACTTCGGAAGGTGGCGGTCAGCACGCTCCATACGACGTCGCGTTGCGCGCGTCCGATCATGGATCGGGTAAAGACGTCGTCATATTCCGCAGCCATCTGGTCAAAGACAAGAGCCGCTCTGTGCTGCGTAAGGGCAACGTGGGTCACGCTTCTACCTCCGTCAGCGTGGAGTGCAGACCGGCGCGAGAGAGCTGAATTTGGTTGCGAAGTGTGGCCGCAATGTCAGAGTTTGCTGCCGGCGTTCCGGCCAGACGCGCGAGTTGGACCTCGTCTCTGAGCAACTTGTCCGCATAGCTGTAGAACATTCTGGAGTGGCGGCCTTTGATTTTGATTTCACGGTCGGAACTGACTCCCCAGGGCTTGAGCTGGACGAGACGGTCGGAGACCTTGCTGTAGTAGGGAGTGCCCTTGATGGGATAGGAGACGGTGGTGAAGAAGATGTCGGGCTTTGAAGTACTGACGTGTTTGATCGTTGCCTCGATGTCGTCGAGCTCTTCGCCTTCGTAGCCCCACATGAGGAACATTCCGCTTTCGATGCCGCGCTCACGTGTGAGAGCGACGGCTTGCTGGACCTGCTCGACTTTGACACCGCGATCCATGGCGTCGAGGATGCGCTGCGAGCCGCTCTCGGAGCCGATCCAGACGCGGAAGCAGCCGAGTTCGGCGAGCAGATCGAGCATCTCTGCATTGAGACGATCTGCGCGGGAGATGCACTCGAAGGGGATGCGCAGGTTGCGGCGACGCATCTCGGCGGCATAGTCACGAATCCACTTGTGATTGATGGTGAAGACATCATCGGAGACCCAGACCATGTCGGGAGAGTAGGTCTGGAGCAGCCACTCGACTTCGTCGACCACGAGTAGGGGATCGCGGCGGCGGTGAGTTTGGCCGAAGACCTGGTGGCTGCACCAGCGGCATTTGTACGGGCATCCGCGAGCCGTGATGAAGTTGACCGAGCCTTTGCCGTGAGCGTCGCGCCAGGTTTTTACGTAGCGGCTGATGTCGATGGCATGACGGGCGGGCCACGGTTGGTTGTCGAGATCCGCAATTTGGGCGCGTTGTGGGGTCTCGTGCATGTTTCCTGCGTCGTCGAGATAGGCGAGGCCAGGAATGTTTTCGCATGAGTCGGTTGCACCGGCGCGGAAGGCTTCGAGCAAGTCCTGCATAGTAAGCTCGCCTTCGCCGAAGACGACGTAGTCCGCGCCTGCCTGGAGATATTCAAGAGCGTAGGCGCCGGGTTCGGGGCCACCGACGATGGTCTTCCAACCGGCCTCACGGGCAACTTTGAGGATCTCGACGACGTTGCTGCGAGTCATCAGATTGGCATAGATGCCGACGACGGACGGTGTCTCTGTGCGGAGGTGATGAAAGAGTGCTTCGCGACTTGAGAAGGTGGTATCAAAGACTTCGACATCGAAGCCCTGCTTGCGCAAGTGAGAGCACAGGTACAGGATGCCAAGGGGGGCGTAGGGCTTCATGATCTGAAGCTCCTTGGGATCTTCGTAGAGGAAGTAGCCGTGCGTGAGCAGGAGTTCTGCCATTTAGACTTGCCTCCCTGCGGTAGCCAATGCGTGCAGGGGAACAAACTTCTGCTTACTGTCGGCGGTTGTTTCTCGGGTGAAGGTCGTGGCCTCGGTGTTTCTGGTCTTCGGTTCAAGGTCGAAGACCTGTTGCCAGAGAGAGCCTGCATTTACCCCCTCGGACGATTCGTCGGCCTTCCAAGAGTTGACCTCGGCGTGGAGTGCGTTTCTCAAGGCCATGTAGAACTCGTCTTTGTAGGCTGCGCGGAACATGACGCATAGGTCGTCGCTGTCGGTCCAGTTTCGTTTGGCTCCTATCTGTTCCTGGACGCGTTCGTAGAAGACAGTGCCGGGGAGGGGATAAGAAAAGGAGATTCCGATGTCGTCAGGATGTGTGCTGCGGACGAGCGCTATCGTCTGCTGAATGTCTTCCCAGGTTTCTCCGGGATAGCCGAACTGAAGGAAGTAGCATGCGCGAATACCTTCGTCGGCCAGGCGTGATCGTGCAATGACGACATCGGAGACGCGCAGGCCCTTATCCATCGCGTTGAGTACCTTTTGTGAGCCCGATTCCACGCCCATCCAGATTTCTGCGCATCCGGCGCGCTTGAGGCCGGCGACGGTGCTATGGGTCATCAGATCGGCGCGGGACTGGATTTTGAAAGGGAGGGCACATTGCATTGCTTCGATCTGGTCGGCGAACTCCTGAACCCAATGATGATTGAGTGCGAAGACATCGTCTCCGAACCAGATATGCTGCACCCCGTACATCTCTTTCAGCTCACGAATCTCGATTGCGACTGATCGGGCGGGACGGATCTGAAACTTGTTTCCCGAGATTGGCTTGGCGCACCAGTTGCAACGATACGGACATCCGCGGCTGGCGACGACATTTGCGGAGAAGTGGCCGTGCGCTAAGGTCCAGGCCTGGCGGTAAGGCTCGAGGTCGATGAGTTCGCGGGCTGGCCTGGGAAGAGTGCTCCAGGATGGATTCTTTGACGCACGGATTGGGCTTTGAAGGTAGTTGCCGGCGTCATCGAGGTAGACGAGGCCAGGAATATCGAGGTGGGGGCGTCTGGAGAGGATTGAAGAGCAGAGCTCGACGAGCGTCTGCTCGGCTTCGCCGCGAAGAACAAAGTCGACTCCGTTGCGGAGATATGCTTCTGCTTGATCGGTGGCGTCGGAGCCATGTGCGATGACGACGGCACCCGCGTCATGGGCTTCTCGAGCCAGTTGCCATGCGAGTTCACGCATGCGCGTGAGGCACATTTTGGAGAGGAAGTTGAAGTCATCTTCGTAGATGACGACAAGCTTGGGACGAACTTGCTTCAGCGCGTTCGCGAAGCCGGGCTGCGGGGCCTCAAGCATGGTGTCGAATACGGCGACAGAGATATTTGCGGACCTGAGAGCGGAGGCAGCGTAGAGCGTTCCGAGTGGCGCGTACGGCTGCATCTTGCGAACTTGTTTGGGATCGTAGGGAAGGTGGTACGAATGTGTGAGGAGAACGTCGGCCATTCGATTACCTCTTCTCTTCGGTGCGGTTAGCAGGCATTGGCGGGCTCCTTGGGAAGCTCCTGGCCTGTTACCAGCGAGCGACGCAGGATGATGCGCTCGGTGAGATTTGAGAGCCAGAGCTCCCAAGGAAAGGAATACCGGCTTGAACGAAGTCGCCAGCGTATGGGAGTTTGAACGATGAACCGCACCGCGCGGCGCAACCGCGAATGGTTTTTGTGCCGACGATCGATCTGATTGTTCAAGAGGAAATAGTTGAGCATCCGTTGCAGACGTGCGAGTTCTCTTCCCTTAAGCCAGGGAAGCATATTGGCGCCAAGAGGCATGTCCATCCATTCGCGAAGACTCTTTGGTTCGGGGACTCCCAATTCGCGGAGCTGCGGCCAAATGGGGATGCCAGGATAAGGAGTGAAGATGTTAGGCGAGAAGCTGACGTTGGGGAACTGGTGACCGATGTCACTCATGGTCTGGAAGGTGATGATGCGGTCGGCTTCCGTCTCGCCGGGGTAACCGAAGATGAGGTTGAAGGTGACTCGGATGCCGCCGAGCTGCGCTTTGCGGGCGGTCTCGTACATCTCGTCGACGCGCTGATGGCGTTTGTTCATCAGCTTTAGAACTGACTCGGAGGTCGACTCCGTACCGAAGCCCATGTGCGATACGCCACTGGCACCGAGCAGACGGACATCGTCTTCACTCATGCGGCAGAGGAAGTCGGTTGAGGCCTGGAACGTCCATTTGAACTTTACGCCGGATACGAGAATGCCCCGCGCTATCTCGAGTGCGCGGGGGAGCTGGACAGGGAAGTTGGAGTCAAGCAACGCCACTTCTTCGGTGCGGTAGCGAGTGACGAGGTCGATCATCTCTGAGACGACGCGATCGGCGGAGAGAGCGTTGAAACGTCTCTTGTAGAACACCTGGTCGGTGCAGTAGTTGCAGGCGTAAGGGCAGCCGACGCTGGTAGCGTAGGCAAGCTTGCGAATGCCGCAAAGCTTTTCGTAAGCATCGAAGTTGGTGAGATCGAAGGCCGGCACAGGCAGATTGTCGAGAGGCTCTACTTTGCGGTCGACGTTGTGAGTGCGCTGGCCGTTGTTCTTCCATGAAAGTCCGGCGATATTGTCGAGAGACTTTTTGCGCGCGAGGGTCTGGGCGACCTCGACGATAGTCACCTCACCCTGGCCGCGCACGACCATATCGACGAAAGGTTCGCTCAGGGTTTCGTCGGGGAGGAGTGAGGGGTGCCATCCACCGAAGATGATCGGCAGCCATGGGCTATGGCTCTTGACCGAAGTAGCAACTTCGATTGCGCCTCGAATCATCGGACCGGTGAGAACGGAGATGCCTATACAAAGTGCATCTACACTTTCGCACTCGATACGCGTCAGGTAGTCAGGCTCAATTGCGGCGTCGATCATCACAACTTCGAAGTTCGCTTCACGCAGAGAGGCAGCAAGCGCGAGCAGGCACAAGGGGCGCTCCAAGCGGAGGCCCGTCGTACGGCGGGTAGAAGAGGATGACCTTGCCCTGGGTCAGCATGCAGCCTCCAAGGGGACTTCATTCGGCTCCAAACGCTTCGCATCCACCACGGGTTTGAAACCGGCCGTCCTCTCTTTCAGCTTGTCGTTGAGCCAGAGCTCGACGGGAAAGCGATATAGCGCCATGATCGAGTCGGAGGCGGGCAGGAAAAGAGATGCATTTCTGCGCTAGACGGGTGAAGCGAGTACGCCTGTCTGCGCCTATCGGAATGCGATCGAAGGCAATGCGCAGATAGTCCCGCATTACCTGGAGCTGCTTGTGATCTTTGCCGTTGAGCCAGGGAAGCTTTGTGTATCGAGGAAAGAAGTCGGCCCAGCCTTCAAAGGTGTCCGGCGTAATCTATGCCCAGTTCAGCGATCCTATTCATGACGGGTGCACCTGGATAAGGTGTGAAGATGTTCGTCCAGAACTCGGCACCAGGAAACTTTCGGCAGACGTCCATAATGAAACTGATGGTTTCTTTTCGCTCTTTTTCGCCTTCGCCGGGGAAGGCGAAGATGATGTTGAACGACGGACGGATTCCCGCTTGGATACAGCGGGCCGCGCTTTCGTAGATCGTTCCGAAGTCCTGAAAGTTCTTGTTCATCGCCTTCAGTACTTTGGGTGAACCCGATTCGGCGCCCTGGCATATCTGATGAAGGCCGCTACGATGCAATAACTTCAGATCTTCTAGAGAGAGACGAGAGGTGAGGTTAGTTGTTGCTTGGATGCTCCATTTGAATTCTGAGCCGGCACGTACAAGACCCTCGGAGATGGCGCGAGCGCGATCAAGATCAACCAAGAAGTTGTCATCCACAATCCACAGCATCTCCAGGTTGTACCTGCGGCTGAGGTCCACGGTCTCCTCAACAAACTGTTCGGCGGGCAATGCATTCCACTTGCGGCCGTAGACGCCGGCATTTGTGCAATAGCCGCAATTGTAGGGGCAGGCAAGGCTGGAGGTGTACATGGCCCAACGTCTTCCGCAGACGCGCTCGTAAGCATCGAAGTCCGCTAGATGGTATGCCTTTGGAGGCATATCTACGAGTGGTTTGAGAGCCCGCTCAGGAGTGAAAATCAGCTTGTTGTCCCGTTTGAAGCCGATGCCCGCGACGAAGTCGGGAGCAGAGTTGTTCTCGATGTGTCCTATAAGCTCGAGGAGAGATTCTTCACCCTGTCCGCGAACGACATAGTCGATGTAAGGCGCCTCCAGGGTTTGTGTCGGTAGCAGAGAAGGATGCCATCCGCCGAGGATGACGGGAAAATCAGCGTTCCACTCCTTGATGGCTTTCGCAATTTCAGCCGTCTCCCGAATCATCGGACCTGTCACAAGGGAGATGCCGAGACATAAAGCGTCACTGACCTCTTCGAGGACACGTTTTTTGTAGTCGGGTGTGATGGTGGAGTCGATAAGAACGACCTGGTAGCCAGCTCGGATCAAGGGCGTGGCGACGGCCAAAATGCCCAAGGGGGCCGTTGCGTCTGAGCTTGCAAAGGACGGAAAAAAGAAGACGATTTTGCGGGACCTAGGCAATGCAAACTCCTCGCTCATTGTGGACGATAGGACTTAGCCGAAGTGCAGTTGTCACATCTGTGTCAGCAGTTTGTAAAGTTTTTCGTTCGACTGCGAAAATTGCCTTGTCTCTTGGGTTAGAGTGAAGCCCAATAGGTGTTTTGATGCTGCTAGTTTCGATAGACCAAACCGTATCTGCCTCAGTCGAAGAAGCTATGTTTTGCGGGCGCAACTTGTGATTTGCGCACAAATTCCTCCGAGCTGCATGAGTGCACTTGAACTCTTATCGATTTCGACGGGTGCTCGTTGCCTGAGCCAGTTCAGTATGCGGGTTGTAGTGGACGAGTCGTCGTGCGAAGCTGCAGGGCAACCTCACTTTCGAGGACTGCACCATGTCGTGACGGCCTCCTTTGGTTTTTCGAATGTGTTTGTGTTCGATATTCTGCGCCGCACCGTTAGCGCAAGCGTTTCGGGAATCGTTGCGCGAGACGATCGATTCTGGAAGGAAAAATTGATTCCGATTGACGCTCGGCGTACTAGGAGCGGCGATGGGGCTGGTTCCTGTGCATTGCGCATGCTTGGAATTGGACGGCGACGGGCTGTTAATTGCTGGAAGGTCAGGCGCGGGAAAGTCTACGCTGTCCGTCGCGCTGTCAGAGACTGGCTTCAACTATGTTTCGGATGACTGGACCTACATATCGCAGCGCCATGATGGAACCATCGCACATGGCACGTCGGCGCCGGTGAAGCTTCTTCCAGATGCCGTTACGCATTTTCAAGGTTTGGACAGACAGAGCTTGCACACGTCGATGAATGGTGAATTGGCCTACGAGTTAGATATTGCAGAGGTGTTTGGTGCTCGGGTAGAACGAGAGTGCAGGCCGAAGTGGCTCATCTTTCTTGAGAGGGTGCGGCGCGCTGGCGGGGAATTCACGCCGATGTCTTCCTTCGAGGCGCGAAGCTATATCAATTCCAGCATAGAAAGACTGCCGGTACAGCTGTCCGAAGCAGCTGCGATGCGCAAGCGGACGATCGAATCCGTAGCTTTACTGCCTTGCTGGCGCTTTCGATATGGTGGTACGCCGCAATTCGCAGCCCAACAACTGTTGGAGTTTGTCGTCAGTCGCAAACAGGAGGTCTATGCATGACCGACGCTGGCTGGCATCCTGACCTGCTTAGAAGATTCGTTCCGACACCGTACGTCTTTAGCGAATGCCACGGTCAGAGCCGGCTATGTGTTGAGTCGAACGATCTGGAGATCGCTCTCAGCGTTTGGGATTGCGACATCATCCGCCGTCAAGGAAGCCAAGCAGAAGGGCTGTTATGCAAGATCATCCGAGATGCGACTGGTCCGGCTGACGGTACAGAGATATCAATTGTCTCTGATGGGGCGTTGCGCATCCTGTGCATGGGAAGGGGGACGATTCTAATTCACGACCATGAGAGATCGGAACTTCTCGGATTCGTCTCCCCCAATGTGAACGGTGAAGAGCTAGTTTCAGCATTGATTCCCACTCTGTTAGACCTGCACCGATAGAAACCCAGTCGAGTTGGCACTTTTACAAAGAAGTGACAAACGGCACATTGCATGATGACAACTGAATCGCAGTACTCTACTACGTTGAGTATGCGTATTGGAAGGACGAATGAATTCGTGCTTGAACGGGTTTTAGAAACTGACTCGGGAACAAAGATAGACGAAAGGTTGGAAATGAAATTAGGGATTGTCATGAAAACCTTCTTTGTAGGCTGTTTGGCTATGGGCTCATTGGTGCTCTCTGGATTTTCTCCAGCTCCAGATGGTCCGCGACGTATTGAGGTTGCGGTAAAAAAGTTTTCTTACGCTCCAGCAGAGATAACACTGAAAAAGGGCGAGCCAGTCGTCCTCGTATTGACGACTGAGGATGTGGCCCATGGATTGAAATTCAAAGAATTGAATCTGAATACGAAATTTGACAAAGGTAAACCTGCTGAGCTTGCCTTCACCCCTGACAAAGTGGGCGATTTCGTGGGTCACTGTTCGGTGTTCTGTGGTTCTGGGCACGGCTCGATGACTCTCACGCTTCACGTCACGGAGTGATGATGCAGCGACTCGCTCGAGCCTTGGCATGCCTTCTTCTCGCATTGGTGGCGGGGTGCAAGGCGAGCCCGCCAGGCAAAGTGGAGCACGGCGTTATGAGATGGACAAAACATACGCTGACCGTTCGTAACAAGTCGGAACAAAATCCGCTTCCTCCTACGCCGGAAAACCTTGTTGCGGGCAGGGAAGCTTTTTCGCATTACTGCGTGGCCTGCCACGGAATGGATGGACAAAATACGGGCGTTCCATTTGCAGATAGCATGTCGCCTCCTGTGCCGTTACTTAGTTCTCCTGAGATCCAGTCTTACACTGACGGCCAGCTGAAATGGGTGATCGATAACGGTATTCAACCTTCGGGCATGCCGAGCTCTAAAGGAATTCTCAGTGAGGACGAGATATGGTCCACGATTCTGTTTATCCGCCACCTACCGCCAGCGGGTAGTCTTGGCGACCCGCCTATGTATGACAAATGAGTGTCTTGAAAAAGGAAGACGCCGATGAAAGGAGCACTTCGCGCATGAATCGTCGACTCGCAGAAGCCGTGATTGCTACCTTCCGGGAAGGCGGGGCGGAAATTCACTATGACCGTCTTGCAGGGTTTGGCTATCAAGCATGGGTCGGAATCTATCGCTGGCTGGATGCCAGCGGTCTCGCTCTCTATTTTCTTGATCGCGTTCGGTCTCTTCGGCTAGAAACTGCAATTCCTGATCAGGTCTTATGTCGACTTGAAGAAAATGCAGCTGATAACCGGGAAAAAACGGCCTGCTTATTTGACGAGTTCGTCAAGATAAATCTTGAGTATCAGACAGCGAGCCTATCTTACGTCAATCTCAAAGGTTTTACGTTAGTGCCCGATGCATGCCCGGATGCTGACCTGCGATGTCAGTTTGATCTTGATTTTCTCGTAGCACCCAATGACCTTTCACGTTGCGAACGAATATTAGAGCGGCACGGCTATGTATTGGCCGGCGCTGGCAAGAACGTTAAAGAGTTCAAGGCCGGCCTGGCTATGTGCCATCGGTGCGTGACCTCTACAAAGCGAAATCTCACAAGTCTCTAGAAGTCCACTTTTACGATTCCGTTGACCAGAATGGAAGACCTCTTGCTGAACGATAAGCTTTCGCGGCGCCTATTGCAGGCTTGGAATGGACTGCAATTTCCTGTTCTTTCGGATTGCGACAAGTTTCTCGGGCTGGCGCTCCATCTGTTCAAACATCTCAAGAGCGAATGGACCCGCGCTTCATGGATTCTTGAATACGCCAATTTCATTAACTTTCATTGTGAAGATGAAGATTTGTGGCTAGAGGTGCAGAAGCATATGGTGCACGATCCAGACGCCAAGCTCGCGGTAGGAGCTGTGACGCTCCTTGCAGATCGGAGCTTTGGCTTATCTCATATTCCCGGAACATTGGCTTCGGCGATTCTGAGAACTCCCTAAATCTGTTCGTTTGTGGATTGAGCGTTATGGAAACGACGTACTGTGCTGCGTTGTTTCCGGGCACAAAACTCTATCTTTTGCTTCACAGAGCTCTTTGCTGCGATGGGAGTGCGCAATTACACAAGAGAGCCGAGAAGTTACTCCCCCTACATCGGCCGGCGAAGAGTGTCCGCCGGACTGGAAGATGAGGAGCTTTTATCTAGATTGAGGCGAATACAAACCGAAATTAGCTATTTCTTTTTTCGGCTTGCAATTTCATATTAGGCACGGCCTGTCTTACATGATCGAAGCATCGCGTTGGAAGAAAACTATTGCTTCACTGCAGGGATGAAAGACAAACGAAGGTGTTTTTCTCTAAGTTAAATCGGCGCGTTTTATAGGGCATGGCTAAAAAACAGGGATCGGGAAGGTCACCTTTACCTAAGTGACAGGGCGAAGCTGTAAGTAGGCTCCTCAAACTTAGGTATAGATGACATGCATGGTTTGTAGGACGGTCTGGAGTACCGATGAGAAATGAACGATTCAGCTGTTTCTTCAGGGGCGCCGTTGAACTGGTATGCGCTTCATATTCGATCAAGACACGAGAAGCGCGTCGCAGAGCGGCTTGGCTCGCAGTCGCTCGAAACATTTCTACCTTTGCACCGAAGCCGGCACACGTGGAAGAACGGAGTACATGTAGACGTCGATCTGCCGTTGTTTCCTTGCTACTTATTTGCCAGAGCATCTATTCATGACCGAATTCGATTGTTGCAAAACCCTGGCGTACTTGGATTCGCGGCCTCGTCGGCAAGACCAACAGTCATCCCGGATGAGGAGATTTCGGTACTACGAACCGCGACCGAGAGCCTTAAGGCGGAACCGCATCCGTATCTGAATAACGGTGATGCGGTACGTATCGTGGCCGGTCCACTCGCGGGAATGACAGGAATTCTTACTCGGCGCAAGCAGGAATATCGTGTTGTTCTTTCCGTCGAAGCCATTATGAGATCAATTGTGGTTGAGGTGAGCGAGTTTGATATTGAACCGCAGGAGAGACAGTTGTGAGAAGTTTGGACGAAGTCATAAAGGAATTGAAGGACAAGGTAAGCAAGTGACAACCGGGCAAAAAGAGGCATGTATCAAGAGTTGGCGAACGAGATGGATCACCACCGCAAGTTTAGGGTGTTTCCTATCGGTGGCTGGGTTCGCACAACTGCAAACCCCAAACTTGCCGACGGGCTTGCCGTCGGCCCTTCCTTCCGCGCCGTTGCCCCCTACAGCGCCAACTGCGGTCTCGGCAAACGACGAGAGGGACAATAGCACAAAGAACGATGGCGGAGTAAGCACTAATCCTAGTTCAAACGGTACACTGACTGGTAGCCAAATCATCGCTATTGTGCAGGCCCGCCCGGAATTAATCGTAGATATCAAGCAGGTGATGGCGGACTATCTCGACCAGCAGGGGAATCCGGTTCAGGTCGACTCCATAACTGATGACATGCTGTACAAGGGAATAACCACAGACGCTGGCCTGCGTGGAGCAATAAGTATCTGGTTGCGCGCGCGCGGCTATGTAACTGAGTCGGATTTCGATAGATCGGACCTGGATCCAAGGAGCTCCGACGAACCCACAAGTATCGTAAGTTCGACAACGTCAGGGCTTGCCAGTCCGCTGACGAGTGGATCCGCCGCAGATGCGTCAGTCATTGAAGCCAACAGAGTGCAGAATAACTCTTCCAACTCCGACGGAGTACAGGGAAGAAGGAATGTATCGAAGCAGACAGAGGGGAAAGATGTATCGTCCGCAACAAGGCCAGATCGCAATAACCCAAGTGCCGTTGTGGTTGTGCATCAAACAGCCCCCTACAATCTCCAGTCTCTTCGCGACCTCTATACTCAAGTTCCTGAGCAAACCTCTAAGTTAAGGCGGTTCGGTTCAGATATGTTTCTAGATCGTGGGCTCGGTCCGAAACAGGTTCCTGTGGATATCCCGATAGGTCCCGATTACATCCTCGGTACAGGAGACGGTCTCATCATTAATCTATGGGGAGGTGTCTCGCAGAGCTTTTCCCGTGCTATTGATCGTGAAGGTAAGATTACCCTGCCCGAAGCCGGAACGATTGTCGTGGCGGGTCTATCGCTCGAGCGAGCGCAGATTTTGATACAAGATGCATTGAGCCAACAGTTCAGAGATGCCAAAGTTGCTGTAACTATTGCACGGCTGCGAACTGTGAGGGTATACGTTGTGGGTGATGTACAAAGGCCGGGAGCATATGACATTAGCTCTCTATCGACACCTCTCAATGCACTATACGCAGCAGGGGGGCCTACGAGCGTTGGCTCACTTCGTATCGCTCGACACTATCGTGGGAAACAGCTGCTCCGAGAGGTCGATCTGTACGAGTTCTTATTGCGAGGCATCCGTCCGGATATCGAAAGAATCGAAGATGGGGACACGATTCTCATTTCACCCGTAGGGCGGCAGGTTGCAGTTGGAGGAATGGTCAAGCGCCCTGCGATCTACGAACTGAAGGATGAGTCGAGACTGTCCGACGTATTAAGCGATGCAGGTGGTCTTCTTGTATCTGCTGCGTTGACTCACATCACGATCGAAAGGATTGAGCCCCAAGGGCATCGAACTACATTGAGCGTGAATCTACCGGAGGGAAGCACTGCCGAATCTTCGCGAAAACTGTTAGACGCGGTTGCTATTCAGGACGGGGATCGAGTAAGCGTCGCTCCAATTCTTCCCTACAGTGAGAAGGCAATTTATATAGAAGGACATGTTGTTCGACCAGGGAAGTTCCCCTATCGCGACGACATGAAACTCAACGATGTACTGCGTTCCTATCAAGACTTATTGCCAGAGCCAGCCGATCGGGGGGAAATTATTCGCCTTATGCCTCCCGATCTGCGACCCGAAGCGATCGATTTCGACATTCCAGATGTGCTAGCTGGCAATGAGCAGATACACCTTCAACCATTTGACACAATTCGTGTGATGGGTCGCTATGAGGCTGATGGACCCAAAGTCCAGGTACACGGAGAAGTGCTTCATCCCGGAACGTACCCCCTTTCGCAAGGGATGAGAGTGGCACAATTAGTACGAATGGCGGGTGGGTTCAATCGTAGTGCGCTGCTTGACGATGCCGACCTTGCCAGTTATGACGTGATGAATGGAAAACAAGTATTGAGCCGCAGGGATACTATCAAAATTGGTGATGCAGTAAAGAATGCCGGCTCCAGTGCAGACGTATTGTTGAAGCCCGGGGACGTGCTCACCATTCATCAGATATCAGGGTGGAACGACATCGGATCTTCTGTGACCGTCGAGGGTGAAGTTACCTACCCCGGTCCCTATGGGATACAGGATGGAGAGAGGCTAAGCTCTGTCTTGGAGCGGGCCGGTGGGTTTCGAGCAACGGCTTATCCCTCAGGAGCGGTTCTTATCAGGAATCAGGTTAAGGAGCTAGAAGATAAGAGCAGGAACGAATTGATCCATCAAATCGAAACAACCTCGGCTGGCGCCAGGCTTGCGCCGAGTCTCTCGGCGCAAGACGACGCAGCGACACTACAACTTCTCATTCAACAACAGAAAGAGGTCGTGGAGCGGCTGCGCAGCCAGCCTGCGATAGGACGTCTTGTCATCAAGATCAGCGCTGACATAGCCAGTTGGGAAGGGACGCCAGCGGATATTGAGTTGCGCCGCGGAGACGTGTTGACTATTCCCAAAAAGCCAGGTTTTGTTCTGGTTAGTGGCCAAGTTTATAACGCGTCAGCGATCACATACGTTCCTGGTAAGAATGCGGGCTGGTACCTCAAACGTGCCGGAGGAAGCACTGAGGGGGGCAATCTCAAGGAAGTCCTAGTCATTCGCGCGAATGGCTTGGTGGTAGGTCGACGATCCGGCGAGTGGTATGACCCAGGCGTTCTGGAGACAAAGCTCGAACCGGGGGATGTTGTTGTGGTACCTCAAAAGGTCTTCGGAGGGTCAGCACTCTTGAGAAACCTGTTTGCATCTGCCCAAGTACTTTCTTCGGTAGGATTCGCTGCAGCTCTTGCACTGCACTAGCAGTCATTTACTCAAAGCATTCATCGTTAATCATATTCCTCTCCCCAACTAAGACGTGTCTAAATGCAAGAAGAATCAGCCCAACAAACACTTCAAATGCAGAAACTAGAAGAGCGCAAACTACCACCGACAGTGCTGGAGAAGCCGACCTGGGTAGAGAATGCCTCGTTGTTCTGGGACCATCGGCGCATGTTTGCCCGTGTTGCGGGGGGCGTATTTGTATTGAGCGTATTGTTTTCACTGTCTTTACCAAAGGAATATGTGTCCGTTGCACGGATCATGCCTCCGGAACAGGGAAGCAACAGTGCAGCGATGCTGGCCGCACTAGTAGGTAAGAGTTCCGCGGGCGGCCTTGCCGGTCTTGCGGGAAGTCTACTTGGCGCAAAAAATAATGGAGCCTTGTTTGTCGACCTGCTGCGCAGCGGAACTGTGAGCGGGCACCTGATTGATCGGTTTGATTTGCAGCGGGTTTACCACAAGCGGTACCGTCTTGATACCGCCAAGCGCCTGAGCCATTTGACCAAGGTAACCGAAGACACTAAGAGCGGCGTAATTTCCATCGTAGTCACAGATGAGACGCGCGAGCGAGCGCGTGATTTGGCACAGGGTTATCTCGATGAGTTAAACAATTTGGTTGCTAGAGTCAATACATCTTCAGCTCACCGCGAACGTGAGTTTATCGAGCAGCGTTTGAATACAGTGCAGGTGGAGTTGCAACGCGCCCAATTAGAGTTGAGTGATTTCTCCAGTAAGAACACCGCCATCGATATTAGAGAGCAGACTCGAGCAACTGTAGAAGTGGGAGCGAAGCTTGAAGGTCAACTGGTAGCGGGAGAGACCGAGCTCGATTCCTTGCGTCAGATCTATGGGAACCAAAATGTGCGTGTGCGGGCTGCAGAAGCACGAAATGCTATTCTGCAGCGCGAACTGCAACGAGCTAATGGGCAGAGCGATCAGGTGTCCGGTGAAAATGCTATTGATGCTGGCCATCCTTATCCAGCCTTGCGGCAACTTCCGCTATTGGGCGTTCAATGGGCAAACCTCTATCGAACAGTTCGTGTACACGAAACGGTCTTCGACCTACTTTCAGAAGAATATGAGACGGCGCGTATCGAAGAAGTGAAGGCGATTCCAACTGTAAGTATTATTGACTATCCCGGACTCCCTGAGAGAAAAGCCGGACCCCATCGTACGCTGATCGTATTAATTTCAACTTTTATCTCAGCCATCGTAACTGCGCTTTATCTGATGGCAAGGCGCTCGTGGCTCGCGATGAGCGGTGACGACGCGCGACGCGTATTAGCCACACGCATCGGGGTCACAGTGCGAAGTTTATGGAGCCGAAGTTAGTATGAAACGGCTTTGGGAGACGGGGCGGCTAAGGCTTCATGGTCCTTTGAACCATCTGGCGCGCGACACGGGACAGCCTGGATATGCCGCGAATGCTATCTATGGACTAGCAGACTATTTAGCGCTGCCAATAGGAATGCTGGTGTCGGCACCATTCTTGTTAAGGCATTTAGGGATAGCCCCATATGGTGTTTGGATCTTAGCGAGCGCGGCCGTTAGCAGTGGTGGAATTGTCTCTGGGAGCTTCGGCGACGCTGTCATCAAATATGTCGGAGAGTGCCGAGGTCGCAGGGATTGGTTAGGTATTAGACGCATTATTCGCAATATAATGTCGATTAACCTGACGCTTAGCAGTATCTTGGCTGCAATCCTATGGTGCTTGGCACCTTTTGTGACTCGCCATGTTCTCAAGGACGATTTCAAACTCCAGACAACGTGCTTAATATCACTTCGCATTGGGAGCGGCCTACTTTTAGTCAAGTCGGTCGAAAGTGTGTTTATAAGTACCCTGCGTGCTTTCGAGACCTACGGGGCGACTGTACGCATCGCCATCTGTTCACGCATCGCTATCTTGGCAGCTGCGACCGCTTTAGCGGGATACGGGCATAATGTAGTCTGGATTATGTATGCAACGTTGTTTTTTTCAGTCTTGGGGATGTTGGCCCAAGCGTTTGCCCTTCGAAACAGGATTGGAGCTTTCGCGCCTCTGCCGTCTTGGCACAGGAAAACTGCCGCCGATATTACCTCATTCGGAACGTTCAGCTGGCTACAAGCAATATCTGGCGTAGTGTTTAGCCATATCGACCGGTTTTTGGTTGGATTCTTCATCGGCGCGCCGTCCGTTGCATATTATGGTCTTTGCGTTCAGGCAGCGCAGCCGATCCACGGCCTGATCTCTTCTGGCATGCATTTCCTGTTTCCCCATCTCAGTGCACGCTATTCTGTTTCACCAATCACAGAGACAAGACGCAAGGTAGCCTTAGCCATCAAGATAAATATTCTGCTAGTTAGCATCCTCTCCGTACCTGTCGCCGTCTTTGGCAAACATATTCTCACAATTTGGCTGGGGGCTGCCTTTGCTCACCAGCCACAAGCCATGTTTCCCATCATTGTGTGCGGTTTCGCGTTACTGGGGCTGAACGTCTCGGCGCATTACGCCCTGCTCGCTGTTGGACAGGTGAGAGTCTTGACATTTCTGAACCTCTTTGCAGGGATTTCCACGTTGATCTTAATGGCCCTGTTGATTCCCAGGCATGGTTTGCAGGGAGCGGCATTGGCAAGACTCGTCTTCGGACCAATCACTTGTCTGGCATATTGCCAGGTTTACAGAATTATCTGGGGTGTTGAGACGCACCCGCTCATACCACAGTCATCGATTTACACAGTATCGGCGACTAGGACGAAATAGCTACCGCATTGATGGCTCGGCGGGAATACGAAACACACGCGCCATCTTAAAAGTAAAGCGATGAAGCACTCTCCATTGATCTCGGTTGTCACGCCCTCCTTTAATCAGGGGGAGTTTATTGAGGAGGCGCTTGCGAGCGTTCGCCGTCAGACCTACAAGAATTGCGAACACCTGGTGATCGATGGCATGTCGACAGACGGTACTGTCGACATGCTTCGTAATCTTGCGAGAGATAAGGAAGAAGCGAATTTAGTGTGGTTATCAGAGCGAGACAGCGGTCAAAGTGAAGCACTAAACAAAGGGTTTCGAAGGGCGAAGGGCGAAATCATTGGCTGGCTAAACTCTGACGATCGTTACAGAGCTGGTTGCTTTGAGCATGTTGTTCAAGCCTTCGAAGATAACCCTGGGGTGGACATCATATACGGGGATTATCTGATGATAGACGAGTTCGGTAAAGTGCTCCAGATTAGGCGCGAGATTGAATTCAGTGCATTCATTCTTCTTTACCACCGGGTTTTGTATATTCCAACAACTGCGACATTTTTCCGACGCAGAATATTTGACGAAGGCAATTGGCTTGAAGAGAACTTGCAGTACGCAATGGATCTTGAGTTCTTTATACGGCTATCAGCAGGTGGGTACCGCTTTAAACATCTTCCGAAGATACTCGCTGCTTTCAGGATTCATCCTGAAAGCAAATCATGTAGCTTCCCCGATAGACAACGAAGGGAGCATCAGCAAGTTATCTTCGCAGCCGCGCCCATCTTCGGGCGTCTGAAATCGCCGATTGCGAAAGTAACCATACTCTCAGTATTGCGATCAATAGCTGGCGCAAAACGCTATGCGGAAAAGATGCGTAGAGGCTATTACTGGGAGGAACTGCCGGCGACTGAGTCTGCTCTCGGTGATACGTGAAGTACAGCCATGAACCTATTGATCACTGCAATCTCATCAGCAACGGGTCCTTCGGGGATTTGCAGACATGCCTATAATCTCGCACGTTGCGCGTCTAGTCGCAAGGAAGTGCTTCAAATCACTTTAGTAGTGGGAATCTGGCAGAAATCGTATTTTCGGAGTTCTTTTCGATTAGAGGACCCAAAACTAAACGTTGTTTCAGTCGATATCCCTAACGATGCGTTGGCACGAAACCTTTGGTATCTGCGAGAACTGCCTGGCCTGGCAGATGACGTTGGTGCCGATATTGTCCATCTATCATTCCCAGTTCCTATACGCCGATGTGCTTTTCGATGCCCTGTAGTTGTTTCGCTGCATGATCTATACCCCTTTGATGAACCTGATAATTTCGGCTTTCCAAAGGTTTTCTTCAACAGAGTGGTATTACAGCAGTGTCTTAAAGAAGTAGATTGTGTCGCTTGCATCTCAGAGATAACGCTGTCCAGATTGAAGGTGCGCTTCTCTCGACTCGCCGATAGGAAGGCACTGGTAATTCACAATTGCGTGACGATCGACTCCAACGAGTTTACTGCACCGACGGATAAGCGAGGGCGATTTCTTCTAATGGTGGCGCAGCATCGTGCAAATAAGAATATTCCGCTAGCACTCGAAGTTTTTGAAGAGCTTCTGCAGCGGGGGAAGATTAGCAATCAGACTGTGCTGATTCTCGTAGGCAATCCAGGCCCTGAAACTGCTGCGATCATGTTTACGGTCAGAGCAAAGATGCTTGAGAACAGTGTCAGGCTAGTAGATGGTGTTAGCGATGGAGAACTCAGGTGGCTCTACAAGAATTGTGAATTGCTGATAGCCCCATCATTGACAGAGGGATTTGGCCTTCCTGTTCTGGAAGGACTGCGTTGCGGCAGCCGTGTTGTGTGTTCCGACATTCCAGCTTTTCGCGAGGTTGGCGGAGAAGCCTGTCACTATTTTGATCTACATGCGGAGTCAGGGGTTTCCGCGATGCTTGTAGCTGTTTGCGATGCCTTGGGGGAGCCAGCCAGGAGGGCGGAACGGCTCGATAGATTCTCTCTGGAAACTGTCGCCCGAGAATATGCAGCTCTTTATGTGCAACTAAGAGAAGAAGCTTTGGATATGGCGGAGAAATGAGGAGAAATAGAGCGGCTTTCCCTTTGGAGCGGGTTAATGTGCTTGGTGTCGGAGTTCATGCCATTGACATGGAGAGTGCCGCATCAATTCTCGGGATTCGGATGCGAGAAAACGCGAAGGGGTATGTATGTCTCGCAGGTGTTCATGGCATTATGGAGGCTCAACATGACCCCAGTCTGAAGCCGATCTTTGCAGAGGCTCTTTTGGTCGCTCCGGACGGAATGCCAACCGTCTGGATGGGGCACCTACAAGGCATCCCGGCTATGCAGAGAGTCTTCGGCCCTGACCTGATGATCAACATTATTGGCGGTACGGAGTTTAGGAACTGCACTCATTTCTTCTGTGGAGGGGAGCCCGGCATTGCTGAGAATCTTCATACGGAAATGTTGCGGCGATTCCCTTGGGCAAAGATTGTGGGGACCTATTCACCTCCGTTTAGACCAATGACAGCGATGGAAGAGAAGAACCTTGCGGCGACTGTGCGGTCGCTACGGCCAGACATCATTTGGGTGGGGCTGAGTACTCCCAATCAGGAGAGGTTCATGGCACGCTACTTGCCGATGCTGGATACGAAACTGATGATCGGTGTCGGAGCCGCTTTTCTCTTTCACACGGGCGCTATTAGAGATAGCCCCAACTGGGTCAAGCATGCGGGGCTGCAGTGGCTCCATCGTCTATTTCAGGAGCCATCGCGACTGTGGAGGCGATACCTTCGGAACAATCCGCTTTTCGTCTTTTACGCAATATTGCAAATTATGGGGTTGAAGCGCTACGTGCTCACATCGAGATCAGAGCGAATGTGTGTCTATGATTTGGGTTGATTTTGAACAAGGACAAACAATTTCACTTTATCTTTCAAGTCGTATCTATAGGTAACCAATGAATGATTCTGAGCCAGCGGTAGCGGCTTCATCAGTGAATGTGATTGCTTCGCAGACGTGTGTCTACACACCTTTGTGGGATAACTCTCCTAGGAAGTCCGTGCAAAACGGCCCACCGTTTCAGAATCCACGGGATAACGGCGGAACGACTGGAATCGAGCGTCTAGAGACCGCTCCCGCTCACGGTATCCTAGATACGCCAGCAGTGGAAGCCGAACTGATTGATCATGGTTTGTGGCTACTCTTCGGTTCTGCTACTCAACACCGTCAATGGAAGCGTCTTCAAGAAACGCTAAGAGGTACGGTCAGGCCTCTAGATCTCGGTTTGAGCCGTCCGACAGGCCGAATAAAACGAAGTTGCGATGTCATAGGCGCGCTCTTTCTCCTTGTGGCACTGTCTCCGATGTTTATCTTGATCGCCATTCTCATTAAGTTCGACTCTGCCGGTCCAGTGCTCTTCCGACACTATCGAATTGGCAAGGGCGGGAAGCGTTTTATGTTGTGGAAGTTTCGAAGTATGAGGACGGACGTGCCCAAGTATGAGGAATCTCCACGAAGCGTCGGCGATGATCGCCTCACTCGAGTGGGACGTTTGATTCGCCGCCTAAGCATCGACGAATTGCCGCAGCTTATTAACGTCCTAAAGGGCGAAATGAGCCTCGTCGGACCCCGGCCGGAGATGCCGTTTATCGTGGTTCGGTATTCCTCGGCCGAACGCGAGAGACTGTCTGTTACACCCGGGATAACAGGCTTGTGGCAGATTAGCCCGGCGCGCGCGTTCCCCATTCACGAAAATCTGCAATATGACCTTTATTACGTTCGCAATCAGAATTTCCTTTTAGATTGCGCCATTATCTTGCGCACAGTTTCCGCAGCCATACATGGGGTCGGCGCCGTATGAACAATGTAACGCTGGCATAGCTCATTCCATGCCTTTCTATACCGCTAAAGTTCCAAGAGATTGGACTCAAGTACATGGACCGCTGTCTGCGATGTCTACCGTAAGGTGGATTCCAGTTGCAGAGTGGCTGCTGTTTGCTTTGATGGCGACATATTTTGCCGCTCATACACTTCCAGCAGCTTGGAAGACCTTGAACACCGACTTTTCAAATTACTATTTGACGGCGCGTCTCGCGAGAGAAAAGAGTAGTACTTCCCGAATCTATGAATGGGTATGGCTGCAACGGCAGAAGGATCACCGTGAGATCGATCAACGCATCATTTCGCTGGTACCCATCACGCCGTTTTCGACTCTCGCAGTCTGGCCGTTTGCGGCGATGTCTCCTTTGGCTGCTAAACACTCTTGGCTGATTCTAAACATGATGTTTGTTGTGGCATTTGCTACTTTGCTGCGGTCGCTAACCCAGCTTCCGTGGAGGCATATCGCGTTGGTGACAGCTTTGAGCGTGCCACTAAACAAGAACTTTTTGTACGGGCAGTACTACGTGTTTCTTTTGTTCGTCTTGACACTTGCATGTTGGCTTTATGTGCACCAAAAGCGATTTCTATCTGGATTCTTCGTTGGGATTGCCTTCGGGCTGAAGCTCTTTCCCCTGCTCTATCTTGTATATTTTCTGCGTAAGAGAGATCTTAGGGCGTTCTTCGGAGGCATTGCTGGAGGTGCTGCAGCAGCGATTGCATCGATCGCAGTCTTTGGCTGGCAGGCGAACCGGGTACTTGTCAATCAGGTACTACCTTGGACGTTGCGCGGCGAAGGACTAGATCCTTTTAATCTGTCCAGCGCTTCTATCGGTACCTTGCTCCACAGACTGTTTATTTACGAGCCACAGTTAAATCCAAACCCAACCATTCATGCAGCGTGGATGTTTGCGCTGCTTCTCCCTTTGGCACAGACCGTTTTATTTGCCCCCGCACTGCTGTTAGCTGAACCCAACAACTCGAGTCCTACACGGCTTCATTTGGAGTGGTCGGCTGTCTTGCTCGGCAGTTTGGCTATCTCTACCTTGCCTGCCAGTTATCATTTTACTCTCCTGATTCTCCCCGTATGTCTTATGTGGGAGACCGTTGAGAGACGAGGTGGCTTGGCTGCAATTGCAGCACTACTCTTCCTTTATGTGGCGATTGGATATCCGGGATGGAAGGCGATCGGTACAGCGTCCAAAGTGACGTTGTTCAGTGTTCCACGATTGTACGTAGTCGTTCTGTTCTGCCTATTTGCCTATTGGCTACTGGCATCCCAGAGACGTAATATAGGACGACGCCGTGATACGTGGTTATGGGCCGCAGCCCTCGCTTTATCGATGCTTCTTAGCACTGCATCGGGGTTACGCCATCAGAACGGACTGTATGCAGACTATCAGTGGCGGCTTCCAGCCGCTAATGACATGTTGCAGGCGAACGGTCCCGTAACTCAGAATGACACAATACTGTTCACCGCGATGTTGCCCACTGGTTACCACACCGCAGTACAGAATGACGATGGCGTTGACTTTAGCCCAGGTGATATCGACCAATTGGCAGTAGCGGCGACCTCGGCCGAAAGCTGGACGGAGGAAGTAGGGCGGGAATCAACGATTGTTTCCAGCATTCCTGGGAGAGAATTGATTCGACAGGCCGAGGCCCCTGTGGCTTCACAGGACGGAAGATGGTTGGCATATCTGCGTGAGGAACACGGCCGCGATGGCATCTGGCTGCGGAACGCTGATCAACCAAACAGCGTGGATAGACGTGTCACTCCTGAGGGAGTTAATGTGCTGGAGATGTCATTTCTGCCAAATGGGTCGCTCATTTTTTCAGCAGAGACTAGTGGCGAGCGGTCCGGGCTGTTCCTCCTGGATCGAGCTGGAACTATTAGTTCACTCGGTTCGGATGAAGCTCGGTATCCTGCTGTCTCGCCGGACGGCCACTGGTTTGCTTACAGTAAGCTACAGAATGGCAACTGGCATCTGTGGCTTCGCGATCTGCACAACGGTCAAACCAGCAGGCTCACCCAGGGAGACTGCAATAACGTAGAGCCAACATGGGCGTCGGATTCAAAGACACTGGTTTACGCCAGCGATTGCGGGCGAGCCCTATGGTTTACTGCACTCTGCCGCCGTCGGATCTCTGAATAATACCGCCACGCCGCAAACTCAACTTTAATTGAGGTTCCTGTTTAAGCCGCGACAGAGACGAATATGTCTCCAAAATGTCGCGGATTTGTCATTTGATGATATGAATCAAGCCCTTAGGGACATTCCATGGCATAGGCGATGGCGTATCTATATAAAATGATCAAGTACAGATGAGCCGTGGATTGGACTATCCCGGGACTCTTCAGAGGGGAAAAGACGTGAGTTTAATTCTCGTAATTGAGGACGATCCAAGAATTCAGAAGGCACTCCACCGGCAGTTTACGACGGAGGGGTACGATGTGCATGTGACGGGCGACGGCGCACAGGGGCTGGCGAGTTGCAAGAGCCTAAAGCCTGCCGGCGTCGTTCTCGACCTTATGCTGCCGAGCATGTCAGGCTTGGAGGTCTGTAAGGGGATAAAGAGTTGGTCCGCAAGCACTCCCGTTGTTGTTCTTAGCGCGGTTTCTGAGGTGGCAGACAAAGTTTTGCTGCTGGAGTTGGGTGCAGATGACTACGTAACAAAGCCATTTAGTCCGCGTGAGCTAATGGCGCGGGTCCAAGCGGCAATTCGCAGAACGCAAAAGCCAGCGGCAAACACTCACGTCAGCTTCGGGAACGTCACGGCGGACTTCTCCGGCATGGAGGTCTTCAAGGATGGCGTGCCTGTGCTCCTAACGGCACACGAGATCAAGCTTTTACAATACTTCGTCGAACATGCCGAACGAGTCATCACTCGGGAGGAGCTGTTGAACGACGTCTGGAACTACACCTCCTATCCGACCACTCGCACGGTCGATAACCACATCATGAAGCTGCGGCAAAAGCTAGAGGCTGACCCAGCAAAACCTGTATACTTCCGCACTATTCATGGTATTGGTTATAAGTTCGTCCGCGGAAATTGACAATACGATTGCACAGGGAGGACGAGTTTGATGGACCGGCTGCGGATGAGAACGACGCTGCTGATCCCTCTTCTCATTCTGTCGTTCGGTTGCACGCTGCTAAGCCTTTTAGTGATACGTACCATCGTAGAGCAGCAGACCGAGACGAATCTGTCGTCCGATCTTCAGCATTCTGTTAAGACGTACCGAAACTTTCAGCACCAGCAGCGGGAGTTGCTTGCGCGTGAATCAGCACTATTAGCCGATTTGCCGAGCCTGAAATCCCTTATGACCACCTATGATCGGCGAACGATCGAAGATGGCGGAGTTGAGTTCTGGCAGGTGAGCGGAAGCGATTTTTTTGCATTACTCGATCAGAGTGGGCAGCTGATTACTGCGTACAATCGAGGTCCTGCGCTGAATCGTAACGGCGTTGCGCACGGACTGGAGGCGGGCTTTCAAAAACCGGATCCTGTTCTGCTTGCTCTCGATGACAGGATCTACGAGATATCCACGCAGCCGCTCTACTTCGGGCCCAAGGAGCACGGAACTCTTCTCGGCTTCGTTGCCGTAGGGTATGCCATCGACGAACACGTTGCACGGGCGGTCAGTGAAGCAGCTGCGGCGGAGGTCACGTTTACTGTCGATGGAAGAGTGGTCGTCAGCACACTCAGCCCCGCCCTGCAGCAGCAGCTTATCGCCCGTGGTGGGGAACTATTGCAGTTGCCCACCGAGAACAGGAAGATACAACTTGGAAGCGTGGACTACCTTGCCGCGTCGGAACGCCTCACTATGTCCCGTGCTCAAGAGGGCTCGATTCAAGTGCCTCAAATTGTCGTCCTCAAGTCGTTTGCAGGGGCCACGCAGTTAGTCGATAGAGTGAATCGATGGGTGCTGACGCTGGCGCTTCTTGCGCTGGTTGCCGGTACTGGAATGCTAGTCTCGATCTCTCGCACCCTTACGCGGCCGATTGAAACCCTTGTTGGAGGAACCCGGGCTCTTGCGCAAGGAAATTTTGACTATCAACTTAGCGAGGATGGAGCGGAGGAGATAAGAGAGTTGAGCAGGGCATTTGAGCGCATGCGCGTTCAGTTGCGTCGCACTCAGAAAGAACTGCTCGATTCGGAGAGATTGGCGACCATTGGAAGAATGGCAAGTTCGATCTCGCATGATCTAAGGCACTATCTCTCTGCGATGTATGCCAATGCAGAGTTCATGAGCGACGGAAACATCTCTCAACCGGAGCGCGAAGAGCTCATGCTGGAGGTGCAGACGGCAGTGCAGGGAATGACGGATCTTCTTGAGTCACTTCTTCTCTTTACGCAAACCGGGCGAGCGCTTCACCCGGAGTTTGAATCGATCGCACTCATGATCCAGCGGGCAGTGAGTATGGTCCGATCCCATCCGGGCAGCCGCGATGTCAGGATTACGCTCAATGGTCTGTCTTCCCTGGAGGCGTGGGTCGACTCAAAGAAGCTGGGGCGCGCTGTTTACAATTTGCTACTTAACGCCTGCCAGGCTGCAAAGCGGGGCAGCGGCCCTCCTACCGTGACTTTGAGTCTTTCCGAGGATGAGCAATCTATTGGCATCAGAATTGCCGACAATGGCCCAGGAGTGCCCGCGTCTATTCGTCAGAAGATATTCTTGCCGTTTGTGAGCGAGGGAAGAGAGAGCGGCATCGGGCTGGGATTGACTCTTGCACAACAAATTGCACAAGAGCATGGAGGCGGAATCAATCTCGAACAAACGAGCAAAGGTGAGACCGTTTTCACAATCAATCTACCTAAAGCATCGTTGCGAGCGCTCGGTGCTGTGGTCGAAAGAAAGACCGCACCGACGTACGCTCCGGTAAACGGAGAAGGCTGAACAATGAGAGACATACGTTGCGAGCTCCTCACCTGCCTAATACTGGCCGTGATGCAGATTCCTTTGCACGGTCAGTCGATAGGCTCCGTTTCCACTTCTGCGCCTCCGTCCCCTTCTTCGGCCGACACACATTCCATTGAGTTGGAGCGGAAATTGGAGGCGATCGCGTCAGCTCTTGCTGAGACCCACCAGCAACTCGAGCAGTCGCAGCATGAGATGGAACAGTTGCGACAAGAACTCGTCGAGATCAGGAAACAACTCGCCTTAATCCAACCTGCGCCTGCCGAGTCTTCCGATCTGGCAAATACCGCAGATAGGGCAAAGGCAGTCGCCGCTGCTATCGAAGATCTGCAAGAGCGGCAACAGACCACCGAGGCGCAAGTCAAAGTACATGACCAGACGAAGGTTGAAAGCAGCTCAAAGTATCCGCTCCGTGTGACAGGCTTGGTCCTATTCAACTCTTTTATCAACAGGGGCAATGTCGATGACATTGATCTTCCTGAAGCCGCGCTCAGCAATCAAAACAACACGACTAGTAATGGCAGCGCCGGCGCAACCTTTCGTCAGACCATCCTGGGACTTGAAGGATATGGCCCCAGGATTGCTGGGGCACGAACCTCAGCGGACGTCAGCCTGGACTTCTTCGGCGGCCTTGCGTACAGCAGCTATGAAACCTCGGCTGGAACTGTACGCATGCGGACCGCGAGTATTAATCTGGATTGGGACCATGATTCGATTCAAGTAGGCATGGTGGAGCCGCTCATCTCTCCATTGTCACCCACATCCTACGCGATGGTTGCCGAACCGGCCCTTGCCGGGGCAGGGAACCTATGGACCTGGGCGCCACAATTGAAGTACGCACACCAAATTCCACTCCAGTCCGGAGAAAGAGTGCAACTTGAGTTTGGAGTGTGGGACCCTCCGACTGCGGGTTATAGCACAAACGAATTGTTTCGTGTTCCCAGTCCCGGGGAAGCGTCGAAGCAGCCAGGATATGAATCGCGTGTATCCTTTGGAAACTTCGTAGGAGAACGCCCCCTCCAAATTGGGCTAAGTGGGTACTACAGCCGTCAAAGCTATCCCGACAATCAAAGTGTCGACTCGTGGGCGGTCACAACTGATTGGCGAGTTCCGATCCGTAGCCGCTTCGAAGTCAGCGGGGAAGGATATCGTGGCCGAGCCCTGGGAGGCTTAGGTGGCGGGGTCTACAAAGACGCTCTATTTGGCATCTATTCGTCTACGGGCCTAAATGCGTACCGCGGACTGAATGCCATTGGGGGATGGACGCAGTTCAAAGCTCACTTCACTCAATTGCTGGAAGCAAATGCCAGCATCGGACTGGATAACGGCTTCGCCAGCGACTTTCATGAGTTTATCTTCCCGCCTACAGCAAGTGCGACGCAGCTTCGTGCGCGGAACGAGATGGTGTTCGGTAACTTGATCTTCAAGCCGAAAACATACTTTATCCTGTCTCCTGAGTACCGAAGAATCTGGACGTGGCCCATCTACGGCAATGTCAATATTGCCAATGTCTTTACTCTGTCCGCAGGGTACAAATTTTAGGGGGTCGGATAGTGCGCAGCTTCAGACGCTGGATGATCTTCGGATGCTGGTCCCTTCTCATGGGGCTCCACGCGCAGCAAATGTACGGGCAGGGAGTAGAGGTGTCTGGAAAAATCCTAATGCGCCGCCCAGTGATGCCTGTCGGTAAGAAACATCAAGATCTGCAAAACGCACCCAGTGCAGCAAATGTCGTCGTGTGGTTGTCGCCTCTGAAACCGCGCGCTTTGGCGCCTCTGATGCCGGTGCGTCAGACACCCTACCGGCTGGTTCAGAAGGACAAGATGTTTACACCGCATCTGCTTGTTGTGCCGACGGGTAGTCAAGTTGAATTTCCCAACCAGGATCCCTTCTTTCACAATGTATTCTCGTTGTTCAATGGCAAACGTTTCGATCTTGGTCTGTATGAATCGGGAACGAGCCGGTCGGTGCGGTTTGACCGCGAAGGAGCGTCTTATATCTTCTGCAACATTCATCCAGAGATGGGCGCGATCGTTCTGGCGCTAAGCACTCCTTACTATGGGATCTCAGCCCCGACCGGTGTTGTTGTCGTGAACAATGTCCCTCCCGGAAGCTATCAGCTGAATGTATGGAGCGAGAATGGTCAGCTTGCAAACGCCGACGGGCCCAAGAGAATCGTGGAGGTTTCAACCGAAGCTGTACATCTGGGCGACATAATGATGCAAGCGACAACAGATCCATTGGCAAATCACAAAAACATATTTGGCGAGGACTACAAGCCGAGCCGTGAGCCGAAGTATTAGATGCGATTCACCGGGCAATTCAGCCACACGAAAGGGTTTACCGGACGGTCAAGCGTAGGTAGCAAGGATATATTGTCAGCTCAGAGCACAGACGACCGAAGGGAAATCCGGCAGCGTCACGATTGCAGTACTACCGCTGTGTGTCATCAGCCCAAACGTAACAGTTGGCTCCTCCGTCAATACAATCGCTAGGCGACCTCACAACGGCTAAAAGAATGTCCAAGATCAGAATCGGCGCGGCCTTCGGCGGAAGGTCCAAAACTTTGCCTCTTGTCGGGAATGGATACCCAAATTTCAGTGCCGTGCCCGAGAATGGAGTCTAACTTCAGTTCGCCTTTGACCAGTTTCAGTCTTTCGGTCATGCTGATTAGCCCCAGCCCCTGTGGACTGATATCTCTTTCGAAACCAACTCCCGTGTCTTGAATCGTCATATAAAACATATTCTGAATCTTCGTTATGGTAACGGCAACCACTAGAGCGTGGGCGTGCCGAAGAGCGTTGTTCAAAGCCTCTTGGACGACACGGTACAAGCACAAAGAAACTTCTTTTGAAGCTGGCTCATCCATATCGTCAACATCGAGATCTACACGGAAGTTCGATTGAGTAAGTCGCCGACACAAATCTTTCAAAGCCGATTTCAATCCGAGGTGCTGCAACTTGTAGGAATGCAAATCATGCGAAATACCATGAAGATCTGAGCAGAGACTATCGAGTTCGTCGCGAAGATTGTCGAGACGCTCCATCGCGATTATGCCGGCATCAGCATGTTGACTCGCCATCAGCGCGACTTCAGAAGCCACGAGTGAGAGCCGTTGACCGATGTCGTCATGCAACTCCCGAGCGAGTCGCTTTCGTTCAGTCTCTTGTGACTGAATCAGTTGGGAAGCCAGCATCTCAACTTCGATTTTCCTTCTATCTAGCTCCTCTTCCGCTTCTTTCTGCTCGGTAATATCCTCAACAATCATGAGCGAAAGGGAATCTTCGAGGAGAGTCCTCTTTAACGAGCTCATCCAAACCCTAGCTGGCATCAACGATCGATCTTTGCGGAATAGGATTTGTTCTGACTGCCAACTGGTCTCGTGTGCTCTATCGAAAGACCGAAAAAAGTCCGCTCTCTTGCCGGGACTGAAAGAATTCAGAAGTTGCTCACATCGCATCTTCCGGAACTCTTCTTCGGAGTAGCCCAAAGTGCCACAAAGCGTTCTGTTCGCAGCGAGAAACCGGCCGCTTACGTCAAGGAGTGCCATGCCAATGGCAGATGTGACAAACAACTGTCTGAAACTCTCTTCGCTATTGTCAGGTCCGTTCTCGATTGTCGTAGTTTTTCTTTGTACTGCATCCAGGCAAGGCCTCTCTATATTCGGATTCAACATAAGCGCCCCTTTTAAGTCCCAACTGTTGGTGCTGTCACTTTCTGCACGATCATTCTGTACAAATTTGCAGCTGTGAGTGACAACAGTTTTTTACCGGGAGAAGGTTTAGCTCAAGGCCGGTGCTAAGTCGTCCTATTGACGGTGATATATCTGATACCGCTGATTCTATAGAGGATTCTGCTTAACTTGCGGTTGATGCTACACCAAGAGCAGCGATAAATCATATTAAAATATGAGAGGTATGCCCTAGCTAAATTAACAGGGAAGTACTAGTGCGACAAAAAGAACGAGCCGGCAGCAGCTGAAGCGAGTGCTGGCACGAGATCACTCGCCAAACGCCGCTTTAGTACATAGCCATGTGCGATGAGGCGTGCTTCATGAATGTAGTCTTCGTCATTGATTAGCGATATGAGGACTATTCGCGTGCTCGTTCCAGCTTCAATCAGCTGTCGTGCAGCAGCGATTCCATCTATCTCCGGCAGACATATATCAAGGACCGCAAGGTCTGGTGTCAGCTTCATCACCCACCAGACCGCCTCTTTTCCGCTGGTTGCGAGCTTAACAACGTTGTACATTGGCTGCAGAAGAGCGCAACCTGCTTCCAGCATCATGTGACTATCGTCAGCAAATACAACAGTTGGCCGACAATCGATCACGTCGCGCCCCTCCACACTGAGATCAAGATGAAGCATGAGTTGAGTGTGGAACTGCTTCAATCTTGCCGCAACTGTGTTGTCTCACAGACAACCACCTGTTATTAGTGCAGGCAGTGACTTCAGTTTGGGCTGAGGAGGTCGATTGAGGGTTATGCACCTCTTTATTCCACCAAGTAAGCTCCCTATTGTCGGCTGTTCGGAGCAACTCGGGCGCTAATGGTACCAGTACCCTTTATTTTGAAAGGGTAATCCCTGCGAAACTTCCGGAATACTGTTAGATTTAGCAGATTCGAAAAACGGCCCGAGGCCGCACCATTATGTAGTCCGTGCTCTGCTCTGCCCTTTCGAGTTCAACCAGAAGGGACGAGCCCGCACATAGTTTCGACAGCTTGCCTACTGAATCGGTTTGGGAGGTCGAATGAACCGGTCGCGAATTCTGATTGCAGATGACCACACCTTGGTAGCCGAGGCTTTTAAAAGCCTGATCGAGCCTGAATACCAGGTCATCAAAGTCGTTACGGACGGAAGAAGCCTACTCTCGACTGCAGCGGAGTTGAAGCCCGACGTCGTTCTGCTCGACCTGAATATGCCGCTGCTGAATGGGCTTGATGCTGGCCAGGAACTGAAGAAGCTTTTACCGAAGACGAAAATTATCATCCTCACGATGAACGAGGACCCCGACGTCGCCTCGAAGGCGCTCCGCCAGTGGGCATCGGGGTTCCTATTGAAGAAATCGGCCGGCGTCGAACTAAAGCGAGCTATAGGTGAGGTCCTGCGTGGGCACTCTTATGTGACGCCGAGTATCGCGCAGAGGTTGATTGAAGAATTCATCCGCGATCCACAGCAGGAGCGAGTCAAAGAACTCACAAAGCGTCAACGGCAGGTCTTGCAGCTCCTCGCCGAAGGCCACTCGATGAAGGAGGCTGCAACGGTCCTCAACATCGCTGTGCGAACCATAGCCTTTCACAAATACCGCATCATGGAAGACTTTGGCCTGAAGACAAACTCCGACCTCGTTCGCTTTGCTATGCGAGAACACCTGATCTCGGACGTATAACCGCGGCTGGTTGGTTCACGAGAACGCTTCTGGCTCCAAGGCCATCACCTTCAATCGGCGGGTCATATAACGCCGTCACAATAGGCGTTCGATGGGCAAATTCACGGTATAGAGACCCTCGTCTCCGTCGCTGCCTGGGCGATGGCTTTCGTTGCCGCATCTATGGCAAGTTGTGCGCCAGTCTTCAAGCACGTGATGTCGTTGGTACAAAAGAGCAGATCAATGCCGAGGCGTGTCCAGTGGATAAAGTCCGCTACTCCACAGGCCGAGACGAGCTTCTTGTTATGCTTGCGGGCAACGCGGACGATTTCGGCAGTGGCTTCGAGCACCTTCGGATGGCTCGTCTGGCCGGGAACCCCAAGACTGGCGGCCAGATCGGCCGGGCCGATGAAGATATCCACGTTGGGAATGGAGGCGAGCTCTTCCAGACGATCGAACGCCGCGACTGTCTCGATCTGCGCGAGCAGGCTGAGTTCCGCGTTGACCGTCTGCTGTTCATCGGGCACGTTGTCGACGATGCCGTATTTTAGTGCGCGCGAAGCACTGAAGAAGCCGCGCGTTCCTTCAGGGGCGAATTTGGCATAGCGCACTAGTTCGGCCAACTGTTCAGGTGATTCGGCCATGGGGATGTCGATGATGTCGGGGCCACACTCAGCGGCCTTGAGCACGCTTTCGCGGCGGGTATCGGGGATGCGAATCATGGTAAGCATGCCGCTTCCGGCGGCCATGCGGCAGAGGTCGGCCGCCTCGGCGAACGTGATGGCTGCATGCTCCATCTCAATCCAGATGACTTTGAAACCTATGAGAGCGGCGATTTCGAGAAAGATGGGATCGTAGAAGTAGAGTGCGGCTCCGAGAAGAGGCTTTCCCTCTGCGAGGTTGATGGCGTGATGCAAGCGATTCATATGTGCTCCCACAGGTACTGCAGCGTGTTAAACGTTCTGTTTATATGGTGTCAGGCGAGCTTCAAGATTACCGCTCTTGCGCATGGCGAGCCATCCACGAAGAGTCAGTTGAAGCGCGGAAGGTGAAGTATCGGGTAGAAATAGGCTGAAAAGAAGGCCGGCGGATAAAAGGACGACATGACCGACTGCTCCGATCATGTAGTCGTGCCATGGAAAATTGAAGCGTCCAAGGTTGAGAGCTTTACCGTCCAACGAAAGCGTCGCCCAGATGGTGAAGAGAAGGTTGGCGATGATACCCGCGATGGCTCCTCTGCGTGTGGCATGTGGGAAGAGAAATGCCAGGAGAAATAGTCCAGCCAGGCCACCGGCGACGATTGCTGTAATGGTGTAGTAGAGCGAAAGGGCGGTGCCCTGGCTGTTGGCGAGCCTGATGGCCACTGCCGCTGCGGCGATACCGCTAAGAACGACGATCGCCTTCCCCAACTTGAGACGCTGCCTGTCGGTGCTGCGAGGGCGTGCGAGGCTGTAGAAGTCTTCGACTGCGATGGTAGCGAGGCAGTTCATATCGGAGGCGAGCATCGCCATGGCGGAGCCGAGCAGGGATGCGATGAAAAGACCCGCCAGTCCAGGCGGAATATGGGTTACCAGAAAGTGAGGAAACACTTGGTCGGCTTTCTGGATCGTGCTGGGCAGCTTCTCTCCTGTGATGCGATAGAACGACCACAACAAACTGCCGATGAGCATGAACGCGGTCCAGACGGGAAGGCAGAGGGTTGCGCCGAGGGAGATGCCGCGCAGCGCGCTACGGTCCGACCGGGCAATGAGATAACGCTGAACCACTGTCTGATCGGCTGTGTACTTTTGCAGGTAAAAGAAGAAGCCGTAGATAGCCAACACAATGATCGCTGGTTTATCAAAGCGGAACGTCGTACTGCCAAGACTCATCTTGCCGTGCTGCCACGCGTCGCTGAGGACGGCGTGCGGTCCCTGAGGCGGCAAGAACAAGAGAAAGCCGATGGACACGAGGATGCCAAGCCACAGCACAAATCCCTGGACGACATCGGACCACACGACGGCTTCTACTCCGCCTAGCATGGTGTAAATGATGGTGACAGCGGCGGTGAAGAGAATGACACGGTCGATGGGCCAGCCGGTCATGCTTGAAAGTGTCAGCGCCAGAAGGTAGAAGACGAAGCCCATCTTCGAGAAGTGACCAATGGCAAATGCAAGCGAAGAGTAAACGCGAACACCAGTGCCAAATCTGCGACCGAAGTACTCATAGGCACTCATGTGGACGACGTGCCGGTAGAACGGAACAACGACGAAACCTACTATGCCAAGCACGGCAACGAACATGATGCCCGGTACCAGAAGTGACCAGTCGCCTGCATAAGCGGAACCCGGGTAGGCGATGAAGGTGACGCTGGTGATGATAGTGGCAAGCAGAGAAAGTCCCGCAGCCCATCCGGGGATGGAGGCACGCGCAATGAAATAATCCTCCGTGGTCTTCTGGCGGCGAGCAAAAAAAATGCCTATGCCAACCAGGCTGGCTGCATAAAGCACGATGACCAGGATGTCGAGAATGCGCATTACGGCTCCTGGCTCTTCTGAATTGCGGCATCGTTTTGAAGCATGCGATGGTGTGCCATTGTGACAGCCATCTTCATTGCGGCTCGCATGTTGTTATCGTTGGCAATATTTTTCCCCGCAATGTCGAACGCGGTACCGTGGTCCACCGAGGTGCGGATGATTGGAATGCCGAGCGAGGTGTTGACCGTCGCTTCGAAGTCGAGCAGCTTCATGGGAATGTGACCCTGGTCGTGGTACATCGCGACGACTAGATCGTGCGAACCTCCAGCAGCTTTGAGGAAGATAGTATCCGGGGCTACAGGGCCCTCGCAGTTGATGCCCATAGCGCGACCGGCATCCACTGCCGGCCGAATGAACTCCTCATCTTCGCTGCCGAAGAGGCCGTGCTCGCCAGCATGTGGGTTCAGGCCGCAGACCGCTATGCGCGGCTTGCCATAACCGCGGAGCTTCATGGCGTCGTTGCCCAGAACGATTGTGCGAAGGATGCGCTGCGTGTCGAGTTCGCAAGCTTGTTTGAGGCTAACGTGTGTTGAGACGTGGACGACGCTGAATTTAGTTCCTGCCAGAAGCATGCGCGAGTCATCGACTCCGCATATCTCAGCGATGTATTCGGTATGACCGGAAAACTTCATACCACTCATCGTCACGGCCTCTTTGTTGAGCGGAGCTGTGACCATGGCGTCGGCCTCGCCTGCGAGGCACATTCGGGTTGCCGCATAGACGTAGGCCGCCGCAGCCCTGCCGTACTCAGCGCGAAGCTCGCCGAGATGCACTGGCTGTCCGGGTTGCAGGCAATTCAAATCGCGGAACTCGACGCCAAGGTGGGCAAGCCTTAGTCCAGTGGTTCGCTCTGACGATTCAATGAGCGCCTGATCGCCGAGGAGAATCCAGTGTGCAGAGCCGCGAATCGTGTCGTCGGTCAAAGCCTTCAGGGTAATCTCCCCGCCTACGCCCGCGGGATCTCCGAGGGTGACCACCACATTTGGAATACGCGGGCTCACAGAGCTGCTACTTTCTCTTGGCCGAAGTGTTTTGCGATGCGGCTGAGCACATCGGTTTGTCCGAAGCCTCCTGATTTTAGGATGATGGTGCATCCTGCGAAGTTTCCGCCTGTGGAAGTCGCCTGCGGAAGTCCAGGCTCAAACTCTTCGTGCAGACGCAGTGAGTGAATCCCAAGGGCACGGCAGACGAGCATCGCCGTGTCACCGCCCGTCATAAAAAGGCAAGAGACTAGCTGCGACGTGAATCGCGCGACCGCGATACGGATTTCATCTTCGGTAGTTCGTCCACGCTCGATGCGAAAAAGGATGGCAGCATTCTCTGGGGGTGTCCCGCCGACGATGTCAGAAGACCAAATGGGGGCGCCATTCTGCTCGTGCAGATCAGTAATCTGCCTCTGCGTTACGGGGTGATTGCTGCCGACGAAGATCAGGAGGAAGCCCTTTCTGTGACGGTGTACACGCGACGGTTGCGCGGGAAGATTTGCTGCCAGGGCGTGCGCCAAACCAGCCGAGCCAATCCACAGAATGGGTTTCTGCATTGCTCTTGCGGCGCGGACCGTTGCCTGCAGATCTTCGTCGGTGACGGCATCGCAGAAGACCAACCGATTGCCGTCTTTCAGACTCTGCAACATCCGCTGTTCGATCTGACTCGCGGGTTGGCCAGCGGCGATCCAGTAAGGGCGCAGACCGGTTGCTTGCAGACCGTCTCGGACTGCGATGGACGTTTCGCCGGTAACGTCACGGACCTTCAACACACCGTCGACCGATATCCTGCCGAGAGCCGGGTACGCCGGCGCCACAACGACAAAATAGTCGTAGAAGGCGTCGAGAGCAGCGTGAATCTCATGAAAGGTGTTACCGCGAAAGGTCGAATCCACCTTCTTGAATATTTGATCGTAGTGCTTGAGATTCTGCTGTTGCGCAACGCGATGGACCGTCCCGACAGCTCGGTCGACCGCAGTTTCCCGGGTTCCTGTGCAGATGGCGCACACCTCGACGTTGGCGCTTCCGGGGTGATTCGCGTCAAGCAGCACTTCCGTACTGAGGCCTCTGCTGGAGAAAGCCACAGCCGCATCACATGCGCCAGTTAGGTCATCGGCGATGATGAAGGTCCGCGGTCGCGAAGATGGTCCGATCGACACTGCGTCGTGTCCCTTTCAGGCAAGCTGGAGGTTCGTTTTGCTGCACTTCCAGTCTGCGGTTCCGCCTGAACCTCCGAGCATTCTCGCGGAATAACTGGAAGCATGTCAATCTTATTTTCATTTTATGCGATCTGTGAAAATAAATAATAAAGGGCAACTGCAATGACCGTCAAAGGTTGTAATTGGCTCTGGCTATCCTTACTGATTCAATCGGGGTGACTACTCGAGTGCGTTGTGATGGTAGACCTCCCATCCCAGATAGTTCTCAAGACCTTCGGCTACTGCAGCTGCGCAGTGGGAGCCGTTCATTGCGGCATGGTGCTCAAAGCCGTTTCGGCAGATGTATTGCATCAGCTTTGGCAGCCGGGACACATGGACCACAGCCTTAGTCCCGAAGGTATCGAGCGGATCGTTGGTGAACTGGCCGTCTCCGATGTAGGCGCGAATGCATCCGTTACGGTCGTCTGTGCTGACGCGGCCAAATGTGACGGGGCCGGCTGGGGTGCGGCCAGAGAGTGCGCCGATCGTGTTTTGCTCTCCAAGGATGGTTCCGAGAATAGGCGCGGTGCCGATCCGGATATCGGGCAGGAAGTCCTTGGCCCAGTTGCCGCAGTGGAAGAAGACGCATTTGTTGGGGTCTTGTCCGTAGTTGTTATTCCAGTCCACAAGTGCGCTCGGCTTTTCAGAGGCAAGCTGCAGCGCATACATCGAGACTACGCCTGCGATATCGACCTCACAGGCTGACGGCAGCATCTGCTCGGACATCATCGACATGATGGTGCAGACGTTGACGCCGTAGTTCTTCTGCATCGAGCTCCAGCACTGAATTGCGGTTGCGGTCAGGCCAAGCGCCGCCATCCAGTCGTCGACGACGATGGCAAATTTAGCCATCTTGACCATCGATTCGTCAGGCGCAGCAGAGGCATCAGCGTACGCATTCAACTGCTCAATCCGCTCCTTCACCCTGAGGTCGCCATTGGCGATTTCGGCTGCTGAACCGAATATCTCGGATAGATCAATGGTATTGACGCTGATCCCGGCAGCCTCCAGCAGCTTCTCGCTGTACCGAGTGGTGTTGAAGGCGTTCGGCCTCGCGCCCACGGCGCCAAGACGAACGCGCCGCAGACCGCGGACGACACGGCAGGTCTGCAGGAATTGGAGCAGATCTTCGCGGAACCGCTCATTACTCAATGCAACTGTGTGATCTCGCGTAAGTGAATATTTGAAGCCGTACTGGCGCAGATTATTGCATACCGAAATCTTGCCGCAGAATGCATCGCGGCGGCGCTCCAATCCGAAGGCGTCGAGGTCGTCCGGACATGCTTGAACGAGAATGGGTACCTGAAGTTCTGCGATGCGGATTGAGTCGGCGATGCCTTTTTCGTCTCCGAAGTTCGGCAGGCAGACAAGAAGGCCATCAATGCGCTGTCGGTTGCCGAGGAAAAGTTCTCCACATGCCGTGGCATTCGCCCACGTCTCAACCGCGCCAAGCTTGGATTGCTGTTCGTTAAGTGTCACCACGTCGATATCCAATTCGGCACATAGTTTGAGCAGATCACGCCGAGCCTCCGAGACGAGTTGGTCAGGGAAGAAATCGCGGTTGCCAATGATGACGCCAAGAGTCATTTTTTTCATGGTGGTCTCCTTCGATGCTCTCGTCCCAAACGGTCTTAGTTAATCTTTTCGAAGTTGAGGTATTGGTCAGCGTTTTCTTCCGTTACAAGATCGCACGGAATCATCTGTAACTCCGGTCTCCCTGTGTTGCCGCTCTTGAGAAATTGGTCCGCTTGATCGACCGCCATAGTGGCGATAAGGACTGCGGGCTGCAGCGCGGTTGCTTGAATCTTGCCTGAACGGATTGCGGCCAGGACGTCTGGGCTACCGTCAAAACCAGTGATGCGGACATCTTGGATGCCGGCACTTTTGACCGCCGCCGCCGCTCCGAGCGCCATGGTATCGTTGCCCGCGATAATTCCGGCGATGTCTCCGTGGGCCTGAAGCATCGTTTCCGTCTTCTGAAACGCCTCGGACTGCGACCAGTTAGCCGACTGGGCCGAGACAAGCCGAAGCCCGGAGATCTTGTCGAGTATAGAGTGAAAGCCGGTGGTGCGAATCTGCGCGTTGGTATCCGACTCGCGCCCGAGCAACTCGGCATACTCTTTTCTGCCGCCGAGCGCGCGTGCAAACTCCGCCGCGACCAATCGCGAGCCCTGCTGGTTGTCCGCAATGATCTGTGCCTTGGCGTATCCGGTAGCGGCGATTTCGCGATCGATGAGGAAGCAGGCGATGCCGGCCTTAGTCGCGCGGCGAACGGCAGACACCGAGGCGTCGCTGCCGGCGTTGTCCAGAATCAGTACGGCTGCATTCGAAGCGATGGCTGCGTCGATGAGGTTGTCCTGCCGGTAAGCATCGTCGTTGTGAGAGTCGACACGCACACGATAGCCGAGCGCGATTGCACGTGCTGCTGCCGCGTCCGCTTCGGCCTTGAAGAACGGGTTATCTTGTGACGGAACGATGATTGCGATCAACGGCTTGCCCCGGTCGGCACGATGGCATCCGATGACTGGCAGGAGAGCAGCGGCTGCGATACAAAGAGCAGACCAATGGCATCGCATCATTGTGCCGCCTGTGCAGAGCTGCTTGAAAGCAATGACAGGCGTAGCTGCAGCCGTGCCTGCATCTGATCGATCGCCACGGCGACGACGATGACGATGCCTTTAATGACGATCTGCCAGAACTCCGACACGCCGAGCATGACGAGTCCGTCAGTCAGTACGCCAATGACACAGGCGCCGATGATTGAACCGGTGACCGACCCTCTGCCTCCCATCAACGATGTCCCTCCGAGAACAACTGCGGCGATCGCATTCAGTTCGAACGACTCGCCTGTGGCCGGGTGTGCTGACTCGAGTTGGGACGCGATGATCAGGCCAACAAGGGCGGCGCAGGCATTCGAAAACAGGTAGGTGATTACTTTGACTCGCGCAACCTGAATCCCCGCAAGCCGGGCAGCGCGTTCGTTGCCCCCAATTGCGTAAACGTGACGGCCGAAAGGAGTCTTGGCCGCGACAATGCCGGCCAGCAGAGCGATGACAAGCATAATCCAGACAGGCAGCGGAATGCCGAGAACGAAGCTCTGCCCCAAAGTAGTGAAGCCGGTATTGTGGCGAGCTGGTCAAGCCGTCGAGATTCGGGAAGGTGTGGCCGTTAGAGAGCAGCAACGCCGCGCCCCGCGCAATGTAGAGCGTACCGAGTGTTGCGATGAATGGGGCAACTGAAGCTTTCGTGACGAGGAAGCCATTGATCGCTCCTATTGCCATGCAGACGGCGAGAGCGATGAGAATGGCCGAAGGGATCGGCGGATAGTGAGCCGCTCCACCGAAGACGATACCCCGCGTGATGAGCATTCCGGCAACGATGCCGCCGAGTCCCGCGACGGAGCCGACCGAGAGATCGATCCCGCCCGCTAATACGACGAAGGTCATTCCTACCGCAAGGAGAGCGCTAATGGAGACATGCTTTGCAAGGATGGAGAGATTGTTAACCGTCAGGAAGCTGGGGGTGAGGGAAGAGAACAGGATGAGGAGCAGAAAGAGGATGAAAAAAGCACGAACTCGCAGTAAAAAGCACGCAAGACGCGCCAGCTGTGCCGCCATGCGGCTAGGTGTCTTGACCGGAAGCGATTGGAGAGTCGTCATATACGGTGTTCCATGGACATAGGCGCGCCGGATATGTGTGGGCACGCTGCCGCGAACAGGGCCTCGTCGGTGAACTCAAGCCGAGCAAACTCTGCTGCGATGCTGCCTTGGCATAGCACCAGAACCCGATCCGCAAGCATGCGTGTCTCTTCGATCTCAGATGACGTGAAGAGGACGGAAAGGCCTTGCGCCGCAAGCTCCTTCAGGATGCGATAGATCTCCCTCTTCGTGCCGACATCGACGCCACGAGTTGGTTCATCGAGCAGAAGGATCTTTGGCGAGCGCATGAGACAACGGGCGAGTAATACTTTTTGCTGATTGCCTCCTGATAACGAGATGACGGGAAGTTCGAGATCGTGTGCGGTCAATTGCAATCCGCTCGCGACAGTTAGGACCTTGGCGGTCTCCTTGGCTCGTGAGAGGAAGAGGCCTCGCGGAGCAGCAAGAGCGATGTTCTCCCGTATGGATAGATCGGGGATCAGACCGTCGCGCTGCCGGTCTTCGGGAACGAGTACAAGTCCGGCGTTAACTGCATCTCTGACTGTTGCAACTGAGAGCTGCCGTCCGTCGAGCAGAGATTCTGCCACGAAAACTCCGGGCGCCAGCGAGCGCTTCGAGCAGCTCTGTACGCCCAGAGCCCAGCAAGCCATAGATGCCCAGAATCTCGCCCCGATTCAGACCGAAGCTTACGTTTACCAGAGATGCTTGTGCCCCTTCGTCTTGAGTCGCTGGGGAGAGACAAAGGTCTTGCACAGTGAGCGTCCTCTCCTCCTGGGACTGGACCGAAGGATTCACTACCTCCGTCGTCTGACTGCGTCCGGACATTCGTTCGACAATCCAGCCACGGTCAACCTGTTCGCGCGGTGCCTCGCCAACCACTCGGCCGCCACGCAATACGGTGAAGTATTCTCCCAGCTCCAGCAATTCATGTAGACGGTGCGAGATGTAGATGATGGTGACTCCGGAGCGCTTGAGGCCTTCAATCACTTTGAATAAAGAGTTCGTTTCGCTTTTTGAAAGCGCCGAGGTGGGTTCGTCAAGGATGATGATTTTAGCGCCGTGAGCTACCGTGCGTGCAAGCTCCACGATCTGTCTGCTTCCCAACGAAAGTTCGGACACGTTCGTCCTCACAGCCATAGGCTTTCGCAAGTCACTAAGCGCTGTCATGCTGCGAATGTCTTCCTGCGGACGATCGACGAATGCCGAAATTTCGGATGAGTTCGCGGCCCGCAAAGATATTCTCGGTGATGTCCAGGTTCGGCATCAGAGCCAGCTCCTGATGCACAATGCTGATGCCATGCGCAGAGGCGGCTCGCGGAGAACGAAGCTCGATCGGCCGGCCGTCAAGAGTGATAATGCCACTATCTGGCGCTTCCACTCCAGCGAGAATGCGCATCAGGGTCGATTTGCCCGCGCCGTTTTCGCCTATCAAGACATTCACAGCATTGCGATAGACCCGGAAGGTGACATGGTCGAGCGCAACATTGCCGGGATAACGTTTGACCACATCTCGCGCCTCGAGGATGATCTCTGAGCTGGTCGTCGGAGCTACGATCGGAATCGTCACTGTGCCTCCGGTTTCAACAGCGTGCGCCGGACAGCAGTCTTCCATGCGTCGTAACGTGTTTCACGTGCAGCGGAGGAGAGACTTGGCTGAAAGATAGTTGGTGATTCCGGGAGCGACGCGAACTCATCGGTGGATTGCCACCAGCCGAGCGCGAGTCCGCCGAGCCATGCGGCGCCTAGGGCGGAAAGATCTTCACAAGCAGATCGTGCTACGGGACGGCCAAGCAGATCGGCCTGCAGCTGCATCAGCACGTCGTTCCGCGTCGCCCCACCGTCGGCGCGTAGATTTGGTAAGTGGATATTGGCGGCGCTTTCCATAGCTTCGAAAACATCGCGAATCTGGAACGCAATGGACTCCATCGCCGCACGTGCTAAATGCGCCGAGGTGCTGTTTGAATCAAGCCCTGAAATCGTTCCGCGTGCGCTCGTGTCCCAGTACGGTGCGGCGAGTCCTACCATTGCGGGAACGAAGAGTACGCTTGAAGCGTCGTTCACCGTTGCTGCTAAGGCCAGAGTGTCGGACACGGGATCTGCAAGGCTGAGAAACTTGCCGACCCACTGAATCGCCGCACCACTCATACTGATGTTGCCTTCGAGTGCGTATTGCACCACGTTCTTCGCGGACCACGCGATAGTGCTGGCGAGACGTGGATCTGGATCAGGGAACGAAGGGGTGAGCGTCATCAGCGAGGAGCCCGTCCCGTAGGTGGCCTTGATCGTACCGGCGCCCAGGTGGCCATGGCCAAGCAATGCGGCGTGCGAGTCACCTATCGCAGAGACGATGGGAACGCCGTTTAAACCCGGGATCGCGGTGCAGATTCCAAAGATACCGCTCGAGGGTTTGAGCTCGGGAAGCACCTGTCGGGGAATGTCGAACATTGCTAGAAGCTCGGAGTCCCACGTAGCTTCTCTAAGGTTCAGTAGAGCCGTCCGCGATGCATTCGAAGCATCACAGGCGTGCACGGTTCCCCCAGTAAGCCGGTAGATGAGCCAGCTGTCGACTGTTCCGAAGCATATCTCCTTTGCGGCTGCCCGTTCGACGAGGCCATCAATCTCCCGAAGCATCCACGCCCATTTACTGGCTGAGACAAGTGGATCGAGAGGAAGTCCGCAATGGGTCCGAAGGAAATCAGCGTGTGAGTTGAGGCTTTCACACAGCGCTGCGGAGCGGCGGCATTGCCAACTGATTGCAGGGGCGACGGGTCTGCCCGTGCTACGCTCCCACGCGACTGCGGTCTCCCTTTGGTTTGTGATGGAGATGCCGTTGATAGGACCGATGCGGTTCTGAGTAAGGAAGGTAAGACACTCGGCGATTACAGACTCGACACTCTGCCAGATCGCACAAGGATCCTGCTCGACGAAACCCGGTCTCGGATGCAGCAAGGTTAGTGGCGAAGTGGCACGAAATACAGGATGGCCGTCTGCTCGCGACAAGCAACGCCTTCGTGTTGGTAGTTCCTTGATCGACGCTGAGGATGAGCGGCTGCATATTATCTGTCGCTCAACAAATCGACTGCGGCAGCATGAATACCCGCCACGTTAAGGTGAAAATGATCGAGTAAAAACTCAGCCGAACCCGTAGGAGCAAAGACTCCGGGCACGCCGAGGATGCGCATCTTGACGGGCATATTTTGTGCGACGATCTCTGCAACCGCACCGCCAAGACCACCGTAGATCGATGCTTCTTCGACAGTCACGATTCCACGCGTAGTGCGAGCCGCGTCGAGAATAGCTTCTACGTCGATCGGCTTGACGCTCGACATATTCAGCACGCGGGCGGAGATGCCTATCTGAGCCAGAGTCTCTGCGGCTTCGAGTGCACGACACAACAGCACTCCGTTGGCCATTAGTGTGACGTCATTGCCGGCACGCAGCGTGTAGGCCTTGCCCAGTTCGAACCTGTACTCCTCGGGTAGCACGTCGGGTACTGGCAGACGGCTTATCCGAAGAAACATTGGGCCCACGTGCTGAGCGCTAAAACGCATGACGGCTGCTGTTTCGATGGAGTCCGCTGGAACAATGACCGCTAGGTTGGGAATGACGCGAGTCCACGCCAGGTCCTCGATCGAGTGATGCGTTGGACCAAGTTCGCCGTACGCCATTCCGGACGACATGCCGCACAGCTTGACGTTCGCATTGGTGTAGCCGAGATCCGCCTTCACCTGCTCCATCGCCCTGCCTGTGAGAAAGCACGAAGCGCCACAGACGTATGCGATTTTGCCGCCGTTCGCCAAGCCTGCGCCGACACCCACCATATTCTGTTCCGCAATTCCCACGTTGATGAAACGATCCGGAAAAGTAGCGCGGAAGTTTTTCAACTTAGTCGAGCCAGTGGAATCGTTCACGATGGCGACGATGCGGTTGTCTTCGCTGGCCATCGCCTCCAGCGTTTTGGAAAATGCATCGCGGCAGTCCAGACGCTTGAGAGTCTTCACCGGTGGGTACTCTTGCTTCAAATCGAATGAATTCACAGAGGCTCCTCGATTTGAAGTTCAATCTTTGCGGCGATCAACTGATCGGCGTTGGGTACGCCGTGGTGCCACTCCGGCTTGTTTTCCGCGAACGAGACGCCTTTGCCTTTGATTGTGTTGGCGATCAGGCACGTCGGTTTCCCCGCTTGGAGCGGCAGCGAAGACAGGCGTGCGTGAAGCGCTGCATGGTCGTGGCCGTCGATCTCTTCGCATGCGAATCCGAAGGCACGCCACTTATCGGGCAGCGGGTCCATGCGAATCGTGTTCTCGGTAAAGTCCCCCTGCTGGATGCGATTTCTATCGACGATGACGATCAGGTTATCCAACTTGTAGTGATTGGCGGTCATCGCTGCCTCCCAGTTGGAGCCTTCCTGCAACTCGCCGTCCCCCGTCAGGACAAAGGTCCGCCAGCTTTGTTTGTCGATCTTTGCCGCAAGCGCACAACCGACAGCGATCGGAAGTCCATGTCCAAGCGGGCCGGTATTGGCTTCCACGCCCGGAAGTTTGTTCCGGTCAGGGTGTCCGTTGAGCCTTGAGAGCGGATCCATATGCGTCCGGAGAAGGTCCTTGGCAAAGAACCCACGTGCGGCCAGCACGGAGTAGAAGGCCTGGGAGCAGTGGCCCTTGCTCATGATGAAGCGGTCGCGCTCAGGCCAGTTTGGGTGCTGCGGATCGAGTTGAAGGATGCCACCCAGATACAAAGTCGCCAGGAGGTCCGAGCACGAAAGATCACCGCCCGTGTGCCCAATGCCCGCATGATGTGTCATCGTCATGGCGCTGAAACGGATCAGGTTGGCCTGTTTTAGGAGCCACGTTGGATCGGTTGAGCCTGAATGGCTTGGAGTAGAAGCGTTGTCCGGACTTGGCAAAGTGGCCTACTCCCATCGATTAGCTGCAGTTCAAACAGAACTTTAGAAACGCGGTCGGCGATTGTCAACGCGGTTTGCTCGAACGGTGACCACACGTGCAGATCCGCTATTGAACGCGATAGTGCGATCGTCGCTTCAGTCCGCTTTGCGGAACTGTCAATACCGCATGGCGTGAACCGTGGGCTACTAATTGGCTGCGACCTTCGCGTCTAGGATAGATACCGCGAATGGATTCATCTCCCAGGCAGCCCCGTCGGGGAGTCGGCCTGTTCGGGCCTTTGGACTTGTTTGATCCACAGCATGGAAGGCGCCATCTACAAACTCTGGCGGCAGCTCAACCTTCATCCTGCGGTCCCGCTTGTTGAGCAGCAGCAGATGATGGCCGGAGGCATCTTCAAATGCAAGTGCATCCACATCCTTCGCGATCAGCTTCGTCTCGACCATCGTCGCTCCGAGCCGCAAATAGTCGTGCAGTAGTCGCAGGACCTCAAACCGGGCGTTTGGCATACCTGTTGTCCAGTCGAGCATAGTCACACTCGGAAACTGTGATGGGAACCCGACCAGTTGCGACTCACCGACTACATCGATGCCCATCTTCGCCGTTTCGAGGTAGATATAAGCGTAGACAGCAGCTGAGGCATTCCAATACGTGTCCGGAATAGCTGGGCCCGGGTCGTACGGCGTATCCGGATGCCAGTCGGTTGGCAGGATTGTCCCTATCTCGTCGAGAGTCGTTTGCGTCTGAGGTGAAAGTCGCTTCCGGATTGCTTCGATGTACCGAACCGCGACCAGAAATTTGTCCGCCTGATCAAAGAAGCTGTACTGCCAGTTGTCGAGCATCTGCTCCCGCGTGGGCGATGCGTAAAAGTGGTAAGAGATAATGTCCAGCGGAATGCCCGGCGTGTGCTTTGTGTGATCGAGAAAGTACTCCATCATCTCCGGATGCGTCTCCGGAAAGGCTAAGGCTAGGCCGACGAACTTCATCTTCGGGTCGATTGCATGAAGCTGGCCGACGATTGCGTCATAGCTTGCCGTGTACTGCTCCGGTGTCGGCTGGTGCTCGACATCGATTTCGTTGAAGACCTCCCAGTACGGCACCTGAAAGTGGTAGCCGGACTCGTGGTTCACACCGAGTTCATCGGTGAATCCCCCTCTGGTATACCAACTGACGACCCGTGAGTAGTAATCTGCAAGCTCTTTGCAGGATGGGTCACGCAGTTCCTTGCCTTGGGTGTAATCCCAAACCACCCGATCCGGATCCGGCGGTACCTCCACCGGCTTCTTCGTTACATACATCCACGATGGAATCGTGCTGAAGTTCAAAATCGTCTCATGTCCTTTGGTCGCGTTCAGAAAGTCGATCGTCATGGGATCGATCAGCTTGAAATCCCACGAAGTCCTCTCCTTCGTCGGCGCGTCCAGCTCCGCCACGGCGAGTCGGGGGTACGGATGCCACGGAACGTACCGGACAAAGGCGGCTCCGAGCTCCTGCAGATTCTGAAACGCGGCGTCGTGAATGGGAGACCCTCGCCGGAGCAGGGGATTCACTACCACTTGTAGCGTTGGTGTTGTTTGCAGAGTCTTCCGGCTGGCACTCCAATTCACTGAGATTTTCACCGGTGCTTCCGCGGAGGTTTGTGCAAGCAGAGGCATTCCGCAAAAAGCAACCGTTGCAGTAACAAATCCGATCTTCAGCAAATTTTCACCGCCTTGATTCCCAGCAGGGCAGCAGTCTTCTCCAGCCGGTCCGCCACATGCCCTACACCTGTAGCGCAATGATGCGCAGGGCCATATCCGTTCCAGGCATTCATAAAACCACGTGCTCCGAGGGGAAACCGATAGCGGCTGTTTGTATTTCCTATCTCAAGCGTCGGTCCCGGCTCACATTTTCCTTCGGCGATCAGCAACAGGAAGCTGCCCGCTCCATCCTCCACGACAGAAAGAACGGTCACTGGCCCATATCGCACTGACATTTCTACCGAAAGCCCGCTTCCGACCTTGCCGTGATAAACCTCGAGCGGCCGCACTTTACATTGGCCTTCCGCGATCCCGATGTGCCCCGGGCCGTCGTGGCCCATCAGGACAACATCGTCGGCAAAGTCCATCGCGTAGAACTCCGTAAAGGAGCCACCCGCACCGAGCTCATCCATTATTTTCATTGCGAGCACATTCTTCACCTCGTACTCGCCAGCCACGGGAATGCCACGGGCCGTCAGCAAGGAGGTCCCGAGGATGATCGAACTCATCGTGTCCTCATTGGCTGCGTTTCCGGAGCCACTGTAAAAGTAGGCCATCGAGCTGAGTTCGTTTTCAGCGACCATGCGATCGAGCGCAACCGATGTTCTCGCAGCGCGCTTCATTTCAAACGCAGAGCAATCGGCCTGCACATCGAAATGCTCCTCTATCTCGCGCACACGCGTCAGCACCTCTTCGTCTGAGACCTCTTCGCGGATGCGGCTCAGCATATCCACCTCCAGCATCTCGAAGTGTCCACCGAACCGGGTACAGACTGCCGTTAGATCGGTCACAATGTCCATCATTCCGGAATAGTAGTGACCCATCAGTCCCACGCGATTGTGCGCCAGAGCCTGCACGACGTTCGCAGCCTGCATCCAGTTTTCGACCTCGCGCCAGCACTCGGGATCGTTGTCCAGCATGCCAGTCACCTGGTAGAAGGCGATTCCGGCACGGCGAAGGACATTCGCAATCTCCGGTATCGGACAGGCCGAACAGTACGCCAGCCACTCTCCGGTCATCGCCGTTCGATTCTTCAGTCGATTGAAACTTGGGTAGTCAATCGCCGCCTCAGGCTGCAAATTCAGCAGAACCACCGGCACCTTCGCACGGCGCACCATAGGCAGCACGGTCGACGAGAGCGCATAGGTCGTCGCGTAGATCAGCAGTAAGTCAATATCCTCACGTCGCAGGTGGTGCCCCGCTGCCATGCCCTTCTGCGGAGTGTCGATCAGTCCCAGGTTTACTACATCGACCCCGCCCGCACTTACCTTCGCTGCGACTTTGTCGACGTATCCCTTGAGCCGCTGCTCGAGTCCCGCAAACTGCGACCAGTATGCCTCCAGCCCAAGCCCGACCAGCCCAATGCGCGCCCTCTGCTTGGTCATCTTTTACCGTCCAGCGACGTTGAAATGGCCCGCATGGCTGAGGGTTACGAGCATTCGAGTCCCGTTCTCCACGCGCACTGCCTGCTCTAAGTTGCCATTCACCGTCACAGCGGTGACGGCCGGTACCGACACTCGCGCCACGACACCTTCAGGCAGATCGATAGAGACCGTTAGCCCGCTAGCGTCCTTGCGCGCATCCACTTTCAGCAGCCCGTCTGGCGTGGGTTCTGCACCTTTTGCCCACGACAAGTCAACTAGATCGGGCCGGATGTCCACCCTGCTGAATCCAGCGCCGGTCGGCTGAATGCCGAGCACCTGTTCCATAAGCCACGCGGTTGGCCCCGCTGACCAGCCATGCGCAAGACTCACGAAATAGCCGGAGCGATTATCTGCTTGGAGTGAGGAATGGAAATCCTCCTTGTACCAACTCGGATCATATGCCTCCCAGAAGCTGGTGGCTCCCTCCCGCAACATCCCGCCCCAAAACTGGCGAATCCACTCGAGCGCCTCTTGCCGATGGCCAGTCTCCGCCATCGCGCGAATCACGTAGTAGTTGTAATACGGCGAGATGATCAGCCCTTTAGTACTCCCTTTGCCGACCTGCGAGAACACATGTTCCCAGATCGCACTGTAACGGTCTGGACCGGCTGCTCCACCGATCACGGCAGCAGCATTGGTCTGCCATCGAGGCCCAAAGGTTCCGGTTGAGGATCGAGCAGGTACTTATCCGCTCCGGCCTTTAACGCCGCTGCGCGCTGATCGTATTTGTCTGCGTTTGCAGTGTCGCCTAATTCACGCAACAGCCACGAGGCTTCACGATATGCCCGATAAAACTCCAGCGTCGTTGCCCGTCGCGTCTCCGGTGTATCCCCGTTCAGTTCTGGAGACCAATCAACATACAGCCACACTTTGCTCTTGTTCGCGTAGATGTTGCGTTCATCGAACTCCCGGTCTACGAAGTTGAGAAGCTGTAGCATTCGCTCGATGTTCGCGCTCAAGAAATTGCTTCGAGCCACTATGGCGATAGTAGTCAGCCACGCCCGTGAACCAGAAGGAGGAATACCCAGGGATCCCGTTCACGTGCTGATCCACCGGCGCCGGTCCCATCAGCCGATCGAGCGTGTCCTCCATCAGTGAACGATCGCCGAAGACATCTTCGATCACGCGACCGCTCACATCGGTGTCGCCCATCCAGCGTCCACGGTCCCGTTTGCTAGCATCCCACACTCCATCCTGCATGCACAAATGAGCTGTATAAGCTCCCGTCTCCCAGATGCGATTCAACAGCGGATCACTCGACTCGAATGATCCTGCGTAGATTACCGGATAGAAGATATGGTCTACGTTGATCGACTTGAAACGTAGTGCTGGTCCACCGCCGACATAGCGGATCTTTGCATACCTGAATGCGGACTTCGGTCCATATCCGGTACCGTGTGGTGGAATCGTCATCTGATTTACACCGAGAAACGGTACCTTCATAGTCTCTGACTCCGACTCGCCCATCTGCACGGTCACGGTTGCTGGTGTATCGGAGTCGGAAACGATCTCCACCCTTCCCGTAAGCTCTCTGCCAAAGTCGAGAACGATGCTTGGAGCCTCGGCATCAGTCAGTTTCTCAGCCGGTAACTGCACACCGAAGTCTCCCCCACCACCCGTCAGACTTCCGATGTTCGAGAAGCTGCCGCGGCCTATGTACTGCGCGATGATTCCGCTTACCGGAACCTCCAAATGAGCGAGGTAACCGGAAATTCCGTCATATCCGGGCCAGTTATACAGGCCCGCATCCGCATTCCACTGAAACAGTTCCACGGAGCTTTCGATCCCTCCAATGCTCTGAACGGGTTTCCAGGCTGTGTCGTCGAACTCCGGCCTCTCCCATCCCTTAGCAGCAGCGGTGGAGCTTCGCCAATCCTTGCCGCTCCGCATCAGCGCCGGCCCATCCACTCCGGCGGCTAGGGGCACGATCTTCGCTACCAGCACCTGCCCAAAGGTCTGTTGCCGGACCAGTGCGCTATTTGCGAACCCCGTTACGCCACGGCCTCGGACGGCCTCAATCGCAATCGTGTTCTGTCCTGCACGTAAATACCGCGTTACGTCGGTCGTGAAAACATGCATTCCCAGCGGAGAGGTGACGTCACTCTCCACCTCATCGGCCATCTGTCCGTTAATCCAGACCTTCACACGTCGTGGCCCGGCAATGTAGAGCGTAGCCTGCTTGGGCAGAGCCTGCACCTCGAACCGTTCGCGAAAGTAGTGCGGTTCGATCTGCTCAGTGACTTTGGGAAAGGTATAGATCACCTTGTCGTCGGACGACCGGTCGCTTGCGGTCCAGAGGTACTCCTCAGGTAGCGGAGCGTGCCGGCTACTCTCAAGCACAGGTTGCGTAAGGTTGCGCGTGGGGTCGAGTGGGGTTAGTCGGTTGATTGAAACGTCCTGAGTCAGCGGCAGGTCCTGCCCGTAAGCAAGCCCGGCGCAGGCTGCTGCACCAAACCAGCAGGAAATTACACACATCACCCGGCGGGAACGTAAATTTTTCGACCACATCGATCTCATTCCAGATGTACCCAATCTCTCTTCACAATGGAAACAGTTCCACCTTATACGCAAGTCGTTTACAGTTGGCAATGCCGTCGGACTGCAGCCAGTCATGAGAAAACCTGTACAAGCCGTTTTTTTAGCCTTGCTCTCTCTAATGCTTTCGGCGGTCGCGCAACCGCAGTCGTCCAATCCGCAGAACACGCCGCTTGATCCTACTCGCAATCTCGTCGCACCACCGCCAATCGTCCATGTGCCTCTACCCGAGCAGTACATTTGGACCGCCAACGACGTCACCGCGCGTCGGGCCGACCACAGCAAATACCCATGGAATCGTCCCGACCTCCGCGTCGCGCCGCATTTCTTTCGCGTTCATTTCAACGTTAAGAACCTGCCTGGCGCAGCGACGGTCTATATCGCCGGTCCAAGGGAAGCGCACGTCTATCTCAACGGACATCTGCTAAACGATTTCTACTCCAATATCGACGCTCCCATTGGCTTTCATGTCTTCCACGCTAATGCCGCTAAGGCGCTTCGTCGAGGAGACAACGTTCTCGCCATTCAAGCGGTTCGAGGGCGCGGTGTAGTCGCAGGCGTAGGCCCAATCGCAACCCAACAGCTTGCATACGGAGAGATCCTCGCAGCCAAACTGATCCCCGCGGCCTTCGGCGTCGACGCGCCGGCGCTCGTCTATACCGACGCTTCGTGGAAATCCTCAGCGACCTTCATGGAACATTGGTTCGAACCAAGCTTCGACAATTCCGCGTGGCAACCCGCAGACTCCCTCGGCTCTATCGAATCCAACATGGACTTCTTCCAATGGTCCGCCGATGCAGGAATGTACGGTTGGCCCGGTTATATGGGGATGTCCGCGGTGCTCCGTACCTATTCACTCGCAGCCGCGGCTGTCAGTCACGTCTTCACCGGTCGCTCCAGCTTCACCCATAGCGAAGCCCTTACTGGAGGCTCCTCAGATGTGCCTTTCACGGTTACAAGCCTGCAGCCGGAGAATGGTCAGACCGACGCCGAAGCGCCATCTCTGTTACTGGACTTCGGCCGTGAGGTATCCGGACGTTTACTGGTTGAGTCCGCTTCCTCGCAGGACACAACCCTCTCGATAGCCTACGGAGAGTCGGAAATCGAAGCCATGGCCACCGGGCTGACCCCTGGGCAACAAGGTGGCAACTATCTCGGCACCAACCTGCTCGCGGTTCCCGCAAATGGCGTCGCTCGCGGTCCCAAGTCCGGCTTCCGCTACGTCCGCATCCGCTTCCTCCACGGTGCCCCCGTCACTGCTTTCAAATCCATACGGCTCGAAGGCATCTACTACCCAGTCGAATACAAAGGCTCATTCGAATCCTCCGATCCACTGCTGAATCGCATCTGGGAGACAGCTGCCTACACCGCGCACCTCTGCATGCAGGACGGCATCTGGGATGCACCCAAACGCGACCGCGGCCGTTGGGTCGGCGATATCGACGTCGAAGGTCGCGTGATCAGCACTGTCTTCGGCGACACTCGACTAATCGAGGACACCCTCCGCGCCCTCGTCCCCGAGCAAGGCAGTCCCGTCAACGGCATCCCCGGCTACTCGGCCCTGTGGGTTACCTCGCTCTTCAACCTCTACTCTCATGCTGGCGACAAGACCTTCGTTGCGTCACAGCGTGATGCGCTCCTCCACATACTTGCGGCGATGGATACCAGTCTCGACGAGACAGGGCTCTTCACCAATCCAAAGCATCAGTGGCTCTTCGTTGATTGGTCACCCGGTCTCTATGGCTACACACCCGAGGCAATTACCGGCACCAACCTCCAGTACGTCATCGCCTATAACCGCGCCAGCCTCCTCTTTCGCGTGCTTGGCGATCAAGCCAACGCTGACAAGTACTCGGAGCAGAGCAGCCGGGTTCTCACAGCAACCCGCAGCCGCTTTCGCGATCACGATGCGCCTACCTACGGCGCCACCTGGCAACTCAACGCGCTTGCTTTGCGTGCCTTTGAAAATGATTCGAACGCAGCCTCGACGCTTTGGTCTCGCGTTCTCTCACATGTCAAACAGGATAGTCCGACTGATCAGGTCATTAGCCCCTACTTCAACATGACCGTGCTCGATGCCATGTCTATCGTCCATCACGACCGCGAAGCACTCGACTGGCTTCGGAACTACTGGGGCGGCATGTTGGCCGAAGGTGCAACCAGTTTTTGGGAGTCCTACGATCTTCGCTGGCCGAAGGCAAATCCACATCTCTCGCTCCAGGCCGACGGTACCAGCGGTTACTTCGTCTCGCTCGCCCACGGATGGTCGTCCGGACCGGTTGCGTGGCTGTCGGAAAATGTCCTCGGAGTCCGCGAACCCTTGGACGGCTATAAAAGCGTCGTTATTGCTCCTCAGCTGTTAGGGCTCGACTGGGCTCGAGGAACCGTCCCGACGCCCCAAGGTGTTATCGCCATCAGCGTCGACAAGCAGAAGGGAGTTTCTCTCGATCTTCCACCCAGTGTCGAGAAGGCCGTTGTCATCATGCCCCTCGAACACCAAGGCGAGCATCTCTACGTTAACGGCACACTCGTTGCCGATGATCCGATGCTTACAGCTCATCTTGCCTTACTGACTCATGCCGGCCACTACGAGATCACCGCGCACTAACCTCCGTCGTGCGTCTCTCTACCAGCAACAGATGGTCCGCGACCAACACTGTCTCGCTTCGTTGATTCACAACCTCGAGGCCTTCGACGACCACGCCATGCGCAGGTCGTTTTGCGTCATCGCGTTTTTCCTTGATCGACACCCGCACGTGAATCGTGTCGTTTAGAAACACTGGCCGCACAAACCGCAGGCGATCGTACCCATAACTCATTGCTCTCGGATTGATCGCGCCAGCCGTCATTCCTACACCCACCGAGAACACTAGAGTTCCATGCGCCATCCGCTGCCCAAACGGTTGCGTCTTACACCACTCAGCATCCATGTGATGAGGGTAGAAGTCGCCTGTCTGCCCCGCATGCAGCACGACGTCTGCCTCGGTGATCGTGCGGCCAATCGTCTCCCGAGTTGTGCCGGTCCTATAGTCCTCGAAGAACATCTCGCCCGTCATTGTTTCTCCATTCCACTCTGCGGAACCATGCAGCGTTGACATCACTCCGCAAACTTATCATCCTAATCGAGCGCCCGGGGACAACGAATCTGCATGATTGAACTCACTGGCATCACATGGAACCACACCCGCGGTTATCTTCCGATGGTTGCCACCGCGCAGCGCTTTTCGGAGTTGCATCGAGAGATCGCGATAACCTGGCAGAAACGCTCGCTCCAGCAGTTCGCCGACGCGCCCCTTACCGACCTCGCCGCGCGATTCGACCTCATGGTCATCGACCATCCGTCAATAGGTGAAGCTGTGCATCACAATCTTTTGTTGCCGCTCGACGAATATCTTCCCGCCCCGTACCTTGCCGATCAAGAAGCGAACTCCGTGGGCCGGTCGCATGCGAGCTATCAGTACGAAGGGCATCAATACGCTCTTGCCACCGACGCTGCAACGCCCATCGCCGGGTGGCGCCCGGATCTCCTCGCACGCGCGGAAGCCGAACCTCCTGCCACCTGGGAGGATCTCCTCATCCTTGCGCGCCGCGGTCTTGTGATCGTCCCTGCTATCCCGATCGACAGCCTCATGAACTTCTTCATGCTGGCCAACGCTCTCGACGGAGAGCCTTTCACAACCCTTGGAGAGGTGGTTCCCAGAGCTCAAGGTGTTGAGGCGCTGCTACGTCTCCGCGAGTTGGTCCAACTCAGCGCATCGGGATCGCTCGAGCGCAACCCCATTCGAACCTGGCAGCTTCTAACGGACTCGGATAAGGTGGCTTTTTGCCCCTTCGCCTACGGCTACTCCAACTACTCCCGTCCCGGCTACGCGACCAACGTGCTACAAACCGGCAGCCTCGTTACGCTCAACGGTAAACCTCTGCGCTCCACTCTCGGCGGAGCCGGATTGGCGATCTCCCGCACCTGCAGACATCCCGAACAAGCCCTTGCGTATGCTGAATTCACCGGGAGTCCCACTATCCAGAGAACCCTTTACACTCACTCCGGAGGCCAGCCGGGTCACCGCGCCGCGTGGCTCGACCCAACCCTCAACGCAGCATCCAACAACTTCTTCATCAATACTCTGTCGACACTGGATGCAGCCTGGGTACGCCCGCGTTTCCCTAGCTTCATTGCCTTTCAGGAGGTAGCTTCAAACCTGGTCCATCACTATCTCCTGCACGGCGGCCCCGAATCTTCAGTTCTCGACCAAATGAACCAAACTCTCCAGCGATCCAGAAAGAACCTCGCATGAAGCCGCTAGAAGGTCTCCTCGTCCTCGATTTTTCACAGTTCCTCTCCGGCCCCTCGGCAAGCCTCCGCCTCGCCGACATGGGCGCTCGCGTCATCAAGATTGAACGGCCTGGAGTCGGCGATCTTTGTCGTCAGCTCTACATCTCTAACCTCTGTCTCGACGGAGACTCGACTCTCTTTCACTCCATCAATCGCAACAAGCAATCTTTCGCCGCCGATCTGAAGAGTCCTGACGACCTTGCGAAGATTCGCACTCTCCTTAGCCGCGCCGATGTGATGATCCAGAACTTCCGCCCCGGAGTGATCGACAAGATCGGTCTTGGATACGAAGCCGTGCGTGCCCTCAACCCGCGTCTCGTCTACGGCGAGATTACTGGCTACGGCAGTAACGGCCCATGGCGTAACAAGCCCGGACAGGACCTGCTTGTCCAATCGCTCTCGGGCCTGCCATACCTCAACGGAGACGCGAGGCAGCCTCCCGTCCCCTTCGGCCTCGCGGTGGCCGACATGATGGCCGGAGCACATCTCGTCCAAGGCCTGCTCGCCACGCTTCTCCGTCGCGGCATCACTGGCCTCGGCGGAAAGGTTGAGGTCTCGCTCATCGAGTCCATCCTCGATCTTCAATTCGAAGTGCTCACAACCTACCTCAACGACGGCGGCAAGCCCCCGCAGCGAAGCGCCGTCAACAATGCCCACGCCTACCTCGGCGCTCCCTATGGCATCTACACCACTGCCGACGGCTATCTTGCCCTCGCAATGGGTTCCATTCTTCGTCTCGGAGAGTTGCTCGATTGCCCCGCACTGGCCACCTACACCGATCCCGCCTCGCTCTTCAATCAGCGCGATGAGATCAAATCCATCCTCGTCCACCACCTCAAGCACCAAACCACCCAACACTGGCTGTCGATCCTCGAACCCGCCGACATCTGGTGCGCCGACGTCCTCACCTGGGACAGCCTCTTCGCACACGAAGCCTTTCACTCACTGGGCATGATCCAAACCGTCGTGCGCGAGCCTGACAGCCAGCCCGGAACTACTATGCGAACAACCCGCTGTCCAATCCGTATCGACGGCGAACTTCTCACCAGCTCGCTCGCCGCGCCACGTATCGGCGAACACAACCAGCTCATCGCCCAGGAGTTCCTCAAGTGAGCGGCGGCCAACCGCGCAATCAAACATTTCGTATTGCGGTCCGCAAGTACCCGCCCTTCGAGCAGGCCATCCGAGCCCAATGGCAGGACTTCGAATCCATCGCTCACACTGGACTCACGCTAGACGTTACCCCATTTGATCTACAACCACTCGAAGAGGCTCTCTTCACCAACAACGGCATGCGAGACGGAGACTGGGACGTAGCCTTCGTCGCGACTGACTGGATCGCCTCGATGCAGTCGCAGCAATGTGCCGTTGACCTCGCGCCGCTCCTTCGAGTCCAGCCCCCGCAGGACTATCCACACGGCTGGACCCCTTCGCTCCTCGGCCTTCAGCGGATCGACGACGCGGTGATTGGAGTGCCATATCACGATGGACCCGAGTGCTTGATCTACCGCCGTGATCTCTTTGAAGACGCCGACATCAAGGGTCGTTATCAACACCAGTTCAACCAACCCTTGGCCCCACCTGCCACCTGGGAGGAGTTCCACCGCATCGCCCGCTTTCTCCATAACCCAGCCAACCGGCTTTACGGCACCGTCTTCGCCGCGTATCCTGACGGCCATAACTCCGTCTACGATTTTCTCCTCCAGCTCTGGACCAGGAACGGCGATCTCTTCGACGCCACAGGTAAAATCCGCTTCCACACACCCGAAGCCATCGCTGCTCTCACCTTCTATCGCGAGATGCTTGTCGACAAAGAAGCCGTGCACCCCGACTGCCTCGCCCTGGACTCCGTAAAGGCCGGCGCAGCCTTTGCGGCGGGCCATATCGCGATGATGATCAACTGGTTCGGCTTCGCCACCATGGCTCAAACATCACCAGATTCTGTAATCCGGGGCAAAGTCGACGTTGCCCCAATCCCATACGCAGGGCAAGGAAGCACCGCATCCCTCAACGTCTATTGGATCCTCTCCATTGCTGCCGGAAGCCCGCACCGTAACACGGCGTGGCAATTTCTCCGCCACACCCAGACTGCCGCCATGGATAAGCTCACGACCACCAGCGGAGCCATCGGTTGCCGCCGGTCTACCTGGAGTGACCCCGAAGTCAACGCGGCCATCCCCTTTTATCACCGCATCGAGCAGATCCACGCCCACGCCCGTGAGATCCCACAGCGCTCTGATTGGCCACGCATAGCAGCGATCATCGATACGCTAGTCACCCTCACAGCGACCACACAAATTCCCATCGCCGCTCTGCTTCAACAAGCCGACGCCGGCTTCAATTAGCTACCTGGCTTTTAGATAGTTTCCATACCCCACCACCAGTGTCGAAGTTACAAGCAACGCAAAACCCAACGCTCCGACGAGCTTTGTCTTGACCCGTGTTCCGCGCCACTCATGCAGCACCGCGCCCCACAAGGTCGCGAACAGGATCGTTCCTGCCATATGGAGAGTCCAACTGCTGAAGTCGTACCGGCCCATCTTCGTCTGCCCCATGGAGTAGAAGAAGAATTGCAGATACCACAGCAGTCCTGCTGCCATTGCCAGTCCATAGTTCAATCCAATTCGCCGCGCGCCCAATCGACTATCCCCGTCTGCTGCAACCCCAACAAACTGACCCGCCGATGAGTTCTTCACCAGCATTCCGCCGCACCACAGTACATTCGTCGTGAAACCTCCCCAAAGCACGACCACCAACGCAGGCAGGCTTTGCCACAGATCGCTCCTCCCATGCTCAAGCAATATGCCGCGCGCCATTTCGTTCATTGGCTTAGCCGCCGCAAGCCCATAAGCGAAGCACGCGCTCAAAATCCCAGCAAAGGTTGCTACAAGAATTCCGCGACCAAACAAATACTCTCCCATTCCGCCCGGTGACGCTGCGTCGCCTGCAGGCGAACCCGCAAGCTCACGTTCCTTCATTAGTCCTGCCGCACCTGTTACGACGATTGCCATTACACAGATCGCCACGCCCAGCAGAGTTACCTGCCCGGCGTGCTCCCGCGCAACGGCTCCTAGCTGACCTGCAAAAAGCGGAGGCACCAGCGTCCCGCACACTGTGCTGAACCCAAGTGCGATCGTATATCCAAGCGCGATTCCGAGATAACGCACGCCTAGCCCAAAGAGCAATCCGCCGACTCCCCACATGGCGCCCCAGAACCACGCATAGAATAAAGTCTTTTCGCCAGTTCCGTGCAGTATCTTTGTCAGCTCGGGCACCAGCAGCCCCGCAAAGATGAGCGGAGCGACAATCCAACTGAACCATCCCTGCACCAGCCAGTAGATCTCCCACGACCATTGCTTAATCCCGCGAAACGGGAGATAGCAACTCGCGGCCGAAAGGCCACCGGTCCAGTGATACACCACACCAAGAAACGGATTCGGATTCAACCACAGCCCCCTTCAAAAAGCTGAGCCAGCTTAGATCACGACGCGTCGTTTACCTACGCACTTATCACCCCAATCCGATCTCTAAATTCCGCATAGCGGAAATAGAATCAGTTCTCAGGCATGCCGAAGCCGTTATCCAAATCCGTATTTCTGGCGAAGTTCGCCGCCGCACCTCGCCCAACATAGGTTGTTCTCGGCTAACGTTCGTTTTCAACACCTCGCCCCCGAGTCATTCCGCAAACGAACTTGCCAATTCCGAATTCCGGAATATAGGATGCACCCAAACTGAGGTAGGCATCGATGACTTCTCCTAAACAGGCCAGAACCGAATCTGCAGCAAATGAATTGAAACCAATCACGCTCGGCACTTCCAACCGCCGTGGTGACCGCAATGAATCCCAGACCGTTCTTCGTGCCTGCGACGTCCTCAAGGCATTCCACAGTCTGGGCGAAGAACTTGGCCTCGCCGATGTGATCGAGCGCACTCAACTCCCGAAGACAACCGTCTTTCGCCTGCTCCGAACTCTCATCCACGGCGGCCTGCTGGAGCGAGCCAGCTCCGGCGTCTACCGCAACCGGTTCGGTCCAGTTACGGCGAGACCGTTCCGTATCGGCTTCGCGGCCCAGGGAGACTCCGAGTTCTCTCGTTCCGTCATGCAGAACGTCGAGACCGCGGCCGCACGCGAGCACATCCATCTCATCACCGTGAACAACCGCTACTCGGCTCGCGAAGCTCTTCGCAACGCCGACCTTCTCATCAAAGAACGTGTCGACCTCGTCCTCGAGTTCCAGACCTACGAGCGCGTTGCTCCCGTCATTGCGTCGAAGTTTCTCGAAGCCAACACTCCCGTCATTGCCATCGAGATTCCGCATCCCGGTGCTACCTACTTCGGCGCAAACAACTACAAAGCCGGCCTCATTGGCGGCAAAGCACTCGGGCGCTGGGCTCGAGAGCACTGGGACGGCAAGGTCGATCAGCTTCTTCTTCTCGAACTGCCAATCGCAGGCTCGCTGCTGGAACTTCGCATTACCGGATTCGCCGATGGTCTCCGTGCCGAGCTTCCCAGCATCGCCAACGTCCCCGTCGTGCACCTCAACGGCCGCGGAGACTTCGAGCAGGTCCTCGAGGTCGTCCGTCAATATCTGCGCCGCTCACCCCCTCGCCGCACTCTCATCGGCACCGTAAACGATATCTGCGCGTTAGCCGCTCTGCGAGCCTTCGATGAGGCTGGCGCCAGTGAGAAGTGTGCCGTCGTCGGGCAGAACGCAATCCGCGAGTCCCGCAACGAACTACGCCGTCCTGGTACGCGTCTCGTAGGCACCGTTGCGTACTTTCCCGAGCGCTACGGCGACGAGATCATTCCACTCGCTCTCGGCATCCTGCAAAAAAAATCCGTACCATCCACCGTCTTTGTGAAGCACCAACTCATCACACCGCGCAATGTCGACCTCATCTATCCACTGGACGAACGTCACGATGCCAAGATCAGCCTCGGATCCGCAACGTTGCGCGAGGCCCGCGCCCGATAATTCCGCAAATCGGAAAAATTAGGCGAGCCATTTCATACGAGTCAGACCGCGTACGGATGCGCTACTCTGCGATGCAGATTTATCGTTAGAAGGTTGAACTATGACCCTGACCCGCCGGACCTTCGTCAAAGTAGCAGCGATTGCCGCTGCTCACCCGCTCGCCGCTATTGCCGCTCCTCTTCGGCCCGATCGCGAACCGCTGCATCAGTTCGACTACACCCAGGTCCAACTCACTGGCGGACCCTTTGCGGAGCAGTATGATGCTGTCCACGCTCATTATCTGGCCCTCTCCAACGACCGTCTTCTCAAGGTCTACCGCCAGCGCGCCGGTCTACCTGCTCCTGGCGAGGACATGGGTGGTTGGTACGATCTCAATGGTTTCGTCCCGGGTCATAGCCTCGGCCAGTACATCTCCGGTCTCGCGCGCATCGGTGCCAGCACCGGGGATCTAGCCTGCCATCAAAAAGTCCATGATCTTGTCGAGGGCTTCGCTGCCACTCTTGGCCCAGACAATCAGAGCATTCTCCGTCCCAAAACCAATCTCTGGACTTGCTATATCCTCGACAAGCACTTCGCTGGCCTGATCGACGCAGCTACCCTCAGCAATACGCCGACCGCGAAGGATTTGCTCAACCGCGTTCTCGCTGGCTCCCAACCGTTGCTGCCAGACAGGGTCCACGATCGCATTGGGAAAAAAGATCCTCCGTACGACGAACCTTTTGTCATGCCCGAAAATCTCTTCACCGCCGCTCAGCTCACAGGCAACGCGGCCTTCCACGACTTGGCCGAACGTTACCTGCTCGACCGTGACCTATTTGACCCGCTCGCACGTGGTGCCGACCCATTCCCGGGTCAGCACGCCTACTCTCACGTCATCGCCCTCAGCTCTGCCGCGGGTGCGTACATAAACCTTGGAGACTCCAAATACAAACAGGCCATGCAGAACGCCTTCACTCTCCTCACAACCCAGCAGCAATTCGCCTCGGGCGGCTGGGGCCCCAACGAAACCTTCATCACTCCGCACAGGGGCGAACTCTACGCGTCGCTTTCGACCACAGTCGATCACTTCGAGACACCTTGCGGCTCCTACGCCGCCACCAAGCTCGCTCGCTACCTCACACGCTTCACCGCAGACCCGCAGGATACCCGCTACGGCGACAACCTTGAACGTGTTCTCTACAACACAATCCTCGGCGTCAAATTCCCCGACTCCGACGGCGACTATCCTTACTATTCAACCTACTCACCCGTCGCACAGAAGGTCTACTACCAGAAGAAGTGGCCCTGCTGTTCTGGCACTCTTGTTCAGACCGTCGCCGACTATCCTCTCAACATTTACTTCAACGCAGACCAACCCATGCGTGCAGGCGCGCCCGAGACATCCGGCCTCTATGTCAACCAATACATACCGTCCCGCCTCAACTTCACCCACGCTGGCGTTTCCATTCAGGTAAGCCAACAAACCCGCTATCCCGCTGAAGATACCGTCACCCTAACCTTGCAACCCGAACACCCAGTCGCCTTCACGGTCTACCTTCGCATTCCAGCCTGGCTCACCAGAGGCGCCACCATCACAATCAATGGCAAGCGGTCCACCGCGCCGGCCCAACCCGGTACATTCGCTGCACTCCGCCGCACCTGGAGTCCCGGCGACCGCATCGACCTCACGCTTCCTCAGAGCTTCCGGATCGAACCCATCGACGAACAACACCTCACCATCGTTGCTCTCATGCGCGGTCCAGTCCAGTACGTCGCCCTGAACCCATCACCGCAGCTAGACCGCGACCGCCTCACGCTGCCCGCAGGGCTCAAACAACTTTCCCCCCAATCCTTTGTCGAAAACTACTCCGTAAACCAGATTGTGTTTGTCCCTCTCCACAGTGTTCGGAGCGAAACCTACACAAGCTATTTCAGTCGCGCTTAATAACAAGCCAACCACCATCGTGACCATTCATAACGACCGCATCTACGCTCGATATTGGATCGAAACTGCCTTCCCGCTTGCGCAGGCCGCTGCCACCATAGCCGGAGAGCAATCGACTGGCACTTTCCTCCGTGTCCCCGGAGAGACCGACGAACTCCGCGAGCTCTACGCCGCCCGTGTCGAAACCATAGAAGAGCAAGCTCTCGCGCCAACTCCCAGCCTCCCCGGCTCTGGCCTCCCTCCCAACTGGGACGGCATCCGTCGCACCGCCGAAGTCACGCTCTCCTGGCCGCTGCACAACATTGGTCCATCGCTGCCCAATCTTCTCGCCACAATCGCGGGGAATTTATCCGAGCTGAAAGCGTTCAGCGGTCTCAAACTTCTCGACATAACCCTTCCCTCAGACTTTCTGAGTGTTTATCAGGGTCCGCAGTTCGGCGTACCCGGTACCCGTACGCTTACCAGCGTCTACGGTCGTCCGCTGATCGGCACAATTATCAAGCCAAGCATAGGCATGTCGCCTGAAGCTACGGCCGCCCAGGTAAGGCTTCTCGCCGAAGCCGGCATCGACTTCATCAAGGATGATGAGCTCCAGACAGACGGCCCCCACTGCCCGTTCGCCGAACGCATCACCGCCGTCCAACGCGTGCTCAACCAACACCGCGACCGCACCGGCAAGCGCGTCATGTACGCCGCCAACCTCACTGGCGACCTGGACCAGATGCTGGTACGCCACGACCACGTTCTTGCCAACGGAGGCACCTGCATCATGGTCAGCATGAACTCCATTGGCCTTCCCGCCATGAAGGTTCTTCGTGCCCATTCGCAGCTCGTCATTCACGGACATCGCAACGGCTGGGGCATGCTCGGCCGTTCTCCCGCGATCGGCATGTCCTTCGTCGCCTTCCAGAAACTCTGGCGCCTCGCAGGTATCGATCACACTCACGTCAACGGTCTTCGCAACAAGTTCTGCGAATCCGACGAGTCCGTCATCGCTTCTGCCCGCGCATGCCTCACCCCAATGTTTCCTCCGCCATCTGCTGGCTGCGAGATCATGCCAGTCTTCTCCTCCGGGCAGTCTGCACGTCAGGCCCCTGACACCTACAAAGCCCTTGGCACAACCGATCTAATCTACGCCTGCGGCGGCGGCATCCTCGGTCATCCCATGGGCATCTCCGCCGGTGTTCGCAGCCTGCAGCAAGCGTGGGAGGCTGCCGTTCAGAACATTCCGCTCGCCACCTATGCCAAAACGAATCCGGAGCTGAAGTCCGCGCTCGAACTCTTCGGTGTCTAAACCATGGCTCTTCTCTACACCTTCTACGGCGACGACTTCACCGGTTCCACCGACGTTCTCGAGCAGCTCGCCTCGAACGGTATTCCTACGGTCCTGTATCTCAATGCGCCGACTGCCGCACACCTCGCCGCATTCCCCGAGGCGGGGGCTATAGGCATCGCGGGAGACAGCCGCTCCCGTTCACCAAAGTGGATGTCCAATCACCTCCCGGCCATCTTCGCCACACTCAAAAGCTTCAACGCCCCCATCGTCCACTACAAAGTCTGCTCCACCTTCGACAGTTCACCAAGCCACGGCAGCATCGGGCGCGCCATCGAACTGGGCAGGGAAGTCTGCAACCCTCGTTTCGTTCCTATCGTCGTCGGCGCTCCTCATCTCCGGCGATACGTCGCGTTCGGCAACCTCTTCGTCGCCGCGCCAGACGGGACTTTGCAGCGCATCGACCGCCACCCGATGAGCCACCACCCAGTCACTCCCATGCGCGAGGCCGACCTGCGAATCCATCTGCAGGCCCAAACGGACACTCCAATCGGTCTGGTCGATCTGACCACACTTCAGGCTGGAACCGCTGCTGAGGCCGTTGCGACGCAACTGGAAGACGGCGACGAAGCCATCCTCTTCGACACCATCGACACCGAGACCCAAATCGCCGTCGGAGATCTTCTCTGGCAGGAAGCCCAGCGGCAACCACTCTTCTCGGCCTCCAGCTCCGGACTCACCGCGGCTATCGTGCCTGCGCTTCGTAAGCAGGGTCTACTTCCTAAGGCCGCCGCCGCTTCGAAGATTGAAGCTGCAACTCCTCTTCTCGTCGTTAGTGGCTCTTGCTCTCCCATTACCGAACGCCAGATTCGTTACGCATTGGCTCACGGCTACCAGGGCATTGCTGTCGATGCGGCCGCACTCCTGGCTCCCGCCACCGCTGCATCTACCCACGCGGCCGCCGTCGAAACCGCGGTTGCTTCACTCAATGCCGGGCGCGATACCATCCTTTACACCTCACTCGGTCTACCCACGAGTGCAGCGCACGGAGAAGGACTCGGTTCTGCTCTCGGCTCGCTCCTGAGCGAAATCATCACCCTGACCGCGGTCCGCCGTGTGTTGCTGTGCGGTGGCGATACATCATCCCACGCAGTCCAGCAACTAGGCCTCTACGCTCTCACCTGGATTGCCACTCTGGAGCCCGGAGCCCCCCTCTGTCGCGCCCACGCCGATGAAGCCCACCCGAGGTTGCATCACCTCGAGCTCGTCCTCAAAGGCGGCCAGATAGGAGCGGACAACTTCTTCGATGTAGTCCGCGGTTGACCCAACGGTGGCGAGGGGCCTATACGATCTCCTGCGCGAGCCCCCGCGTACAGTCCACCCGCGAAAACACCGCCGCCGCCACCAGTACCATCGCCGCCACTCCGCGCAGCGGAAGGTTATAGTCTCCCGTGGCCGCCACCGCATATCCAAACACGATCGTGCAAAGCCACCCGCCCAGATTTCCTGCGGTGTTCATCACTCCTGTAGCCGTCCCTCCATATTGTCCACCGATGCTCATGCACATGGCCCAAGCCGCAGGTAGCATTAGATCCATCACGCCAAATCCGATCGTCGCAAGCGCCACAATCGCCACATGCCCATGCATCGAACTCATCGCCAGAAGCAGTCCGCTGGTCATCAACAGGCAAACTCCGGTCACCCAGCGATAAGTGTCCCGCCGCCCGTACCGCTCCACTAACCGCTCGCTCAATACCCCTCCTGCCAGGTTCCCAAGCAACCCCATCACAAAGGGAAACGAAGCAAAAACGCCCATCTGTGCAACCGAAAACCCAGCACCACGTACCAGCCAGGTCGTAAACCATCCGAAGTAGAACCAGCTTCCCCATGCGTAACAGAAGTAAGCCATTGCAACCAGCCAGAGCTGAGGCAGTGCGAACAGCCGTCGCCACGGTACGTTGGTGTGTTCGCTCTCGCCGGCGAAGCCGTCCACGCGAATCTCCGCAAGTTCCGTCTCCGTGATTCCCGGCATCTGTGCTGGTGTGTTGCGGAACCACATCCACCACACCGTCGACCAGACCAGTCCAATCCCACCCATCAACCAGAAGATCGCCCGCCAGCCGAGATGTCGTTGTAGCGGGACCAACAGCAACGGTGCGAGCGCTCCACCCAATCGGCTTGCTCCCCAGACAAAGCCCTGCGCCCGAGCATGTTCCTTCTTCGGAAACCAGCGCGAGATCACACCCGCCGCATTTGGATAAGCTCCCGCCGCGCCGATTCCAAACAAGAATCTCGTCCCGGCCATCTGCACAAACGTTCGACACCAACCTGTCGCCGCAGTAAAAGCAGACCACCAAACAGAGATCCTGGTCAGCTCTAGCCGCTGTCCATTTCTATCCCCCAACGCGCCGGAAGGAACCTCGAAGAGCGCATTGGCCAACACATATGCGCTCAACACCCATCCCCACTGGTCAGGCGTCAGATGCAACTCCCCGCGTATACCCGGCTCCGCAACTGGAATTGCCAGGCGATCCAGAAAGGTAATCACCGACACGACGCAAAGAAGACCAAGAACGCCGTGCCGTTTCTTCAAACCGTCGTCCTCACCATGGATTCGTTGCGAGTCATCTTAGACAGAATCTCATACGCCTGTTTTACTGCAAGCTCCGGGCTGCTTAACACCGGCATCGCCAGCGTGCCCTCCGGCATCGTCCTTACCACACGCGACATGGAGGCCTGCGCGAGCACCACAATGTCCACGCCACGCATGTCATTCAACAACGCCTCGCTCAGGATTCGGTCGTGCGTCAGCGTATCCCCGTCCAGCACCGCGTCGAACGCTCCATCGCACAACGAGTCGACAATCTGGATATCGCGTCCAGCCTCAGCCGCTTTTTCCCGCAACAGCGCGATCGTCGGTTCCAGCGTAGTCCGCAGCGTGGCCATTACGCCGATCCGGTGACCGCTACGTACTGCCGCCTCTGCCATGGCCTCATCCACACGGATCACAGGAAAGTCGAATAACTGTTGCGCGATCGCAATGCCGGGCCCAATCGATGAGCACGTCACCATGACCGCATCCGCGCCCGACATATTCGCCGACTCGATCAACGCCAACAGTCTCCGCATCGTTACCCGGCGTAGCGTTCCTTCACGAATGGTGTCTTTGATCAGGCTCTCATCCACCATGTGAAAGATCTCGGTCTCCGGCATATATTTCGAACACAGAGCCGTGAACATAGGGGTCAGGGTAGGGCTGGTGTGAATGAGTGCAAGCGTTTTAGCCAAGGTATTCCGCCCTCCATCAATCAATTCAATGAAACCTATCTCCGCACAGCCGAAGAGCTGACGCATCTTCTTCTACGCGTAGCTCCGCGCCGTGTAAAGCAGAGGATGCTTTCAAACGCCGACTCCGGCATAAACGCCACTTATTCCTCAAGGCTGAACCGCATGGCGGAACGACACCGTGTTTCCGTACATCACCCGATCGCCCTTTACGCTAACAAACACCCTCTGCCGCAGTGGATCTCCGCAGCAATGGAAAATCTCTCTGTATGCCTCTATGCTGATTCACGAAGCCGACTCATGTGAGGTCCCGTCTTGTTCCAGCGCCGTACCTTTCTCTGCACAGCACTGCTGCTGTTTGCCCTAGCCGCACGCGTGGTACCTGCAGGAATCTCGCGTCCACCTGATCCTTCTGCTCCACTCTTGCTGGGGACTGCCTGGTACCCGGAACAGTGGCCGGAGGAACGCTGGGACGCCGACCTTCAGCTTATGCAGCAGGCCCACATGCACGTCGTCCGCGTAGGTGAGTTCGCCTGGTCCACCATGGAGCCCTCCGAAGGCCACTTCGAATTCGCCTGGCTCGATCGCGCCATCGCGCTCGCTGCAAAGCACCACATCGCCGTCGTGCTCGGAACCCCCACCGCCGCGCCTCCCGCGTGGCTCACCAGCACATACCCCGAGACCTTGCGTGTTGACGAGGACGGCAAACGCGCCGAACACGGCAACCGCCAGCAGTTCTCTTTCACCAACCCACGCTATCGTCAGTTCGCTGCACGCATCGCGCTCGAGATGGCCAAGCGCTACGGTCACAACCCAAATGTTCTCGGCTGGCAGCTGGACAACGAGCTCGCCGCACCTTCCTTCGACGACTCAGCCCGCCAGCAATTTCATCAATGGCTTCAGCATAAGTACGGTACGATCACCGAACTCAACCGTCGCTGGACCACCGCCTACTGGTCCCAAACCTACGACACCTTCGAGCAGATCCCCGTTCACTCCAGAGCCGAAAATCCTGCGCTCCTGCTCGATTGGAAGCGCTTCGTCACAGACACTTGGATCAGCTACCTCCAGACCCAGATCAACGTCATTCGCCCTAACATCGACGCCCGGCAGTTCATCACCACCAACACGATGCACTGGAACGCCGGCTTCGATCACTATCTCGTCCACAAGAACCTCGACATCGCCGCGTGGGACGATTATTTTCCCGACGGCCATCTCGACCCGATTCTCAACGCCGCTGAACACGACCTCGTCCGTGGCTACAAGCAGAAGAACTTCTGGCTGATGGAGACGCAACCCGGCTTCGTCAACTGGGGCGGTATCAACGCCTCGCTTCAACCCGGCGTTACTCGCGAAATGGCATGGCAGGCCATCGGTCACGGCGCCGACGCCGTACTCTACTGGCAGTGGCGCTCCGCCCTCAACGGCCAGGAGCAATATCACGGCAGTCTCCTCGGTCCCGACGGAGAACCCAACCCTATCTACCCGGAGATCCAGCAATTTGGCGCAGAACTTGAACGCGCCAGTTCAACCCTTGCCGGAACGACTCTCCACGCCGACGTCGCCATCCTTCACTCCTACGACAGCCATTGGGCCATCGACTTCCAGAAGCACACACAAAAATTCGACTACGTCACCCAGATCACCGACCTCTATCAGGCCGTTCAACCCATTGCGCAAACCGTCGACATCATCTCCCCCGACGCGCCCCTCACTTCATACAAAATCGTCTTCGCCCCCGCACTCAACGTCCTCTCTGAATCCACCGCCAAGCATCTGCTCGATTACGTCCAGCAGGGTGGACACCTCGTCCTCGGCCCACGTTCCGCGATGAAAGACGGAGACAACGCCCTCCAGACCAATCGCCAACCGGGGCCGCTCGCCGCAGCGCAGGGTGGCCACGTCGAGCAGTACTACGCCCTCGACGAACCCGTTCCCATAACCAGTTCGATGGGCTCGGGTACCGCCACCATCTGGGCCGAGCAACTCACTCCCACCGCGCCAGACACAAAAGTCCTGATGACCTACGCACCTGAGCAACAATCCAACGGCTGGCTAGCGAACAAACCCGCTGCCTTAGCTCGCACCTACGGAAAGGGCACAATCACCTACATCGGCGCCACCCTCGACCCCAAACTCATGCGCGCCACTGTAGACGCCATGCTGCATGAAGCGGCCGTCCAGCCCTTCCTGTCGAGTATTCCCGAAGGTATAGAGGTGAACATCCGCAGCGCTCCAGGCGGCAAGCAGGTCTTCATTCTTATCAACCACACCAACGGGCCGCAGCACATCACTCTCGCACATCCTATGCAAAGTATTCTTGCCGGACGCGAAGAGACAACGATCGACCTTAAACCGCATGACGTAGCCGTACTCACAGAGGTCCCGGCACGATGACCTCTGCCCGCAATCAGCGCCGTGGCTGGATTCGAGGCTCTCTCCTGCTCGTTGCCGCACTCTGTTCTTGCGCTCTCGAGGCCCAGGTCGAAACGCCCAGGCCTTACACCACCCCTCACGCCCCACTCCTCGGCTCCGCCTGGTACCCCGAGCAATGGCCTCCCGATCAATATCCCGGCCGCTGGGAGGCCGACCTGACCCTCATGGAACAGGCTCACATGAACGTCGTCCGCATCGGCGAATTCGCCTGGTCAACCATGGAGCCCAGCGAAGGCCACTACGATCTCGACTGGATCGACCAGGCAATCACGCTCGCAGCAAAGCACCACATCGCCGTAGTCATCGGCACACCAACCGACGCCCCACCCGCATGGCTCACCAGCAAATATCCCGAAACCCTCGGCATGAACGCCGATGGCCATTTGCGCGAACACGGTGGCCGCCGCCAGTTCAATTACGCCAACCCTCGTTACCGCCAGCTCTGCGCCCTCATCGTCACTCAGCTCGCAAAACGTTTCGGCCACAACCCCAACGTTATCGGCTGGCAGATCGGCAACGAATACACCGACGAATCCTTCGATCCCGCTACCCGCGCGCAATTCCAACAGTTCCTCAAAACCAAATACAAAACCCTCGCCAACCTCAACAAGCAATGGTCCACCGCATACTGGTCGCAGACCTACACCGATTGGTCGCAGATCCCAATGGAGAACACCAACGAAAATCCCGGCCTCCTTCTGGACCACAAACACTTCGTCACCGCCACCTGGCGCAGCTTCCAGCGCGAACAGGTCGACATCCTCCGCGCCGCAATCCTCTCGACACAGTTCATCACCACCAACATCGGAGGCCTAGCCTGGTCCGATAACTGGGACCACTACACAATCACCGCCGACCTCGATCTCGCAAGCTGGGACGACTACGTCGGTCAGGGACATCTGCAAGCTTCGCGCAACGCCATGCTCAACGACTTCGCGCGCGGCTGGAAACGCCAGAACTTCTGGATCATGGAGACCCAACCCGGCTCCGTCAACTGGGCGGGCATCAACAACGCCCTCGATCCTGGCGAGACCCGCGCCCTCGCTTGGCAGGCCATCGGCCACGGCGCGGACGCGATCCTCTACTGGCAGTGGCGCGACGCCCTCAACGGACAGGAGCAGTATCATGGCGCCATCGTCGGCCCCGATGGCAAACCACTCCCCATCTACACCGAAATCCAGCAGCTCGGTCACGACCTCGATCTCACTCGCACTGCCATCGCCGGAACCAGCCCCCGGTCCGAGGTCGCCCTCCTCCACGACTACGACTCGCGCTGGGCCATCGACTTCCAACTCCACACCAAAGACTACGACCAGCAGCAAATCCTCATCGATTTCTACCGCCCACTTCAGTTCATCGCGCAATCGGTCGATGTCATCGAATCGACTGCGTCTCTCGACGGTTACAAATTGGTCGTTGCCCCGAGCCTCAACCTGATCTCGCAGCCGCTGGCCGATCACCTCCTTGCCTATGTCAGAAACGGCGGCCACCTCATCCTCGGCCCCCGCAGCGGCATGAAGGACGAATTCAACTCCTTAAATACTCAACGCCAGCCCGGCCCATTAGTCGAGGCCCTCGGAGGGCGCGTCGAACAGTTCTATGCCCTGGACGCCCCGATCTCTCTCGACCGCGGCACTGCAAGCATCTGGGCCGAGCAACTTTCTACAACCTCTCCCGACACGAAGATCGTCCTTCGATACGTCAACAGCAACGGGTGGCTCGACAAACAGCCTGCCATGATCACCCGCGCCGTCGGGAAGGGAAGCATCACCTATCTCGGCACCATTCCGGATCCCACACTGATGCAATCTCTCTTGCAAGCGGAGGCCTCCGGAGCGAACATCCAACGCGCCTTTGGACCCATCCCTATCGACGTGGAAGTATGCCGACGCATTAGCACGGCTCACACTGTCTATATCCTGATCAATCACGGCAAAAGCCCTCAGACTGTTGCGCTCCCCAAACCTCTGCATGAACTGTTCTCGGACAAGACCCTGGCAACGATCGATCTTCCCACGCAAGGCATAGCCGTCTTGAGTACAGAGAGCAATTAATGAACACAACCCGCCGCCGCTTCCTCCGCAACGCCGCCCTCAGCGCTGCCACTGCCACCGCTGCACCGCATCTCGCGTTGGCCATTCCCGACGAAATCGCTCCTTTCCGCACTCCCTACAAATACCCAAAGCTCATCCTCTCAGCCACCGGCAACAAAGGTGACTTCGACGAGCGATCCGTCGACGATCCAATCGTCTTCTACGCCAACGGGACCTTCCAGATGCTCTACATCGGTTGGGACGGCATCGGCTATCAAACTGGTCTCGCCACCTCCACTGACCTCGTTCACTGGACCCGCACCGCTCTGGTCGCCCCACGCGACCCATCCTCGAAGTACACAAAATACAACCTCGCCCTCAGCTCCATCCTCCGCAACAAGCAACTCCGTTCCAACGGCGAAGCCATCAAGGTCAACGGCAAATACGTCGGTGCCTGGAACGCCTATCCCAGCGCCGGCTACGAAGAGGGTGCTGCCGTCATCGGCCTCGCCATCTCAGACGATCTCCTCCATTGGCAACTCACCGACCCCATCCTTACCCCGCAAGACGGAGCCCCCTGGGAGCACGGCGGCCTCTACCGCCCCGACCTCATGCTCGATCGCGGAACCTACTACCTCTACTACAACGCCAAGACTGACGTGTTCCCAAAGACCGAAGGCGGCGGCTGGCACGAACAAACCGGTGTAGCAACCTCCACCGATCTCAAAACCTGGACCCGCTACCGAGATAACCCCATCCTCCGCAACGGCCCACGCGGCAGCGAAACCTATCCCCCCACCAATCCAATCTATTCAACTCAACCACCAACACCCGACGCCCGCGACAGCCGCTTCGCCTCGAACCCCTTCGTCGTCCAGAACGGCTGCGACTTCGCCATGTTCTACTTCGGCTTCGGCTACCAGCGCCCGGGCCGCGCCTGCGAGATGCTCGCCCTCAGCGTCGATCCCTTCTCCTTCGTCAAAATCCCCGAGATCCTCATCGACACAGGAGCTCCGGGCACCATCGACGAAACCTTCGCCCACAAACCTTCCGTCATCACTCACGAAGGTATCCTCTACCACTTCTACTGCGCCGTCAGCGGCAAGTACCCCAACGAGGTCCGCGGAATCGCAGTCGCTCGCTCCAAACCGTGGTAAACCTTCACAGGCCGGATCCCTGCGCACGATCAGTCACAGAAAATCGATGTAGCCCTGGTCCCACACGATAGATCGCCTCACCCTCTCCCTTGCTCACAAGCGTAACCCCTCGCGCCTTCTCGGCCACAACTCCATCCGCCATGACTGGAGCCCCCGTCCGAACCGGCACCACCACCGTCGCTTGCGCTCCCGTCGGCACCGTCACCTCCATCGTGGTCATCGCGCCCTCACGCCTCCAATCGCTTTCAATCTTGCCCAACGTCGAAACATACCCGCATCGAACCCACCCAACGCCATCCACCATCCGCGGACGAATCGTAATCCGCTCCGCCGCATCCGCTCGTGAAAGATCGAAATCGATCCCACCCAATCCGCGATAGAACCACTCTTCCGCACCCCCGAGCATAAAGTGATCCTGACTGCTCTTCGGATTCGCATCCCAAGCCTCAGTCAGCGCCGTCGCACCCGCGGCCAGCTGAGACCCATAACTCGGCGGATCCTTGCGCAGCATCATCGCCAACAGCACATCGTTGCGTCCGCCCTGCATCAACGCACGCAACAGGTACGGATACCCAACCTCACCGGTCGTCACATGATCCTCATGCGCGCGGATATCCGCCACTACGTGCTCAAGCACAGTCGCACGCTTGTCCACAGGCACAACGTCCAGCGCAAGTGGCATCGCATTCGCCGTCTGACTGCCTTTGTCGTAGTACCCATTCGCCGCATCCCAGAATCGCCGGTTGAACGCATCCTTCTCCCGCTCGGCCAACGCACCATCAGCCGCTGCATCATCCGCATGCCCCAGCAGCAGGGCGATCTTCTGCATCGCGACGGCATCTTCGTACAACATCAGCGTCCCCGTCACGCCAGACGTAGTCAGTTTGCTCAACCCTGGCCCACCCGGCCCAATGTCATACCAGTCACCCAGCCCATACGCAACAATTCCATCCGCCGCCTTGCTCTCGAGAAACTTCAGATACGCCTTCATCGTCGAGTAGTTCCGCTCCAGCTCCGCCTTGTCGCCATAAAACCGATACGCCGACCAAGCCGCCAGGATCGAAGCCGATCCCCACTCCGGCGAGTCATCATAAATCGGATACTTCGGCCCGAACATCGTGTACTGCGGCGCAATCGTCGGCACCAAACCGTCCTCATGCTGCGCATCGCTGATATTCTTTGCCGTCGCAGCATACAGCCCACGAAGATCGTTATTGAACATCAGTCCCGAAGCCACTAGATGCGTCTCCTCGAGCCAACCAAGCTTCTCCCGATGCGGGCAATCCGTAAACAGGCTCACCTCGTTGTTGTGCATCGCCTCCACAATCAGCTTGTGGATCGCATTCAGCATCTCACTCGAACTCGCAAAGCTTCCCGTCATCGGCGAATCCGAGCTCACCCGCTCCGCACCTACCCGTAAAACCTTCCCCGAATCCCCCACCCACTCCACCTGCAGATACCGAAATCCGTAATAACTAAACCGCGGTTCCCAAGTCTCGTCCTTACCGCCACGCAACGTATAGCTCCACCACTGCGCCCCGCGAGTCCCGCCACCCGAGCTCTGCTGACTCACCGACCCATCCGCATTCAACAACTCACCCGGAGTCAGCTTCAGCACCGCCCCTGCTGGCCCATTCACGACCACACGAGGCCACCCGGCAAAGTTCTGCCCAAAGTCATACACCAGCCTCTTCGCATCCAGCGCCTTCATCACCGGAGCGCCCAACATCTCCGTAGCGCGCACATCCGGCGCAATCGCCGGCACCATCATCCCGCCCGGCCCATCCACAACCTTCGCCGCTACCCATCCGGCATCGTGAAACCCCGAGCGATCCCACCCCGCCTCCACCTTCCGTGCATCAAAGTCCTCACCTCCATACGTTGAACTGAACACCACCGGTCCCTTCGCCACCCTCCACGAATCGTCGCTCGCAATCACCTCGCTCGCGCCATCCGCATAGCTCACCCGCAACTCCGCAATCATCATCGGAACCCCGAAGCTTCCCTCAAACTTCGTAAAGCGCCCTTTCGTTCTCTGCACGTTGTACATTCCATTGCCCAGCATCACGCCGAGCGCATTACGCCCACCCACCAGCTTCTTCGTCACATCCAACGTGTCGAACGTTACCGTCTTTCTGTAACCCGTCCATGCCTGATGAAGCCCTTTCGGCTCCACATCCACGCCATTTACAGTCGCGACATATTGCCCCAACCCTGCAATCCGCAGCTCCGCCTTCACCGGTCTCTCGCGCAGAACAAACTCCCGCCGAAACACCGGCATCGGCCTGGTTCCATCCAGTTCCGCGCCATCACGCTCCGTACTCCACGGAGCCTCAATCCACTTGCCCTTCCACGCCTCCGCACTCGTCATCGCGGACGCTGAACGCTGCGCGGCCACAGCGAACCCAGCACAAACCAACACCAGTCCCGCACCCACCAGCAACCGTTTCATCCACACCTCTCCCAACTCCCTATAAAACTACCCCGCCGTCTGCTATCGTGTCGCGGTGAAATCTTTTGCGACTGCCACAGTCCTCGTCCTTCTCGCGCCACTCCTCCGCGCGCAGGTTGTACTGCCGCAGGACTCAATCGCCAACACCGCCCGCCAGGTCGCGAAAGTCCACGCCGAAACCGCACCAACCAACACCAACGTCCCCTTCCACGCCACATGGGACTCCCTCGCCCGGTACCGCACACCCGACTGGTTCCGCGACGCAAAGTTCGGAATCTTCCTCCACTGGGGTGTCTACTCAGTTCCGGCATTCGGAAACGAGTGGTACTCCCGCAACATGTATGTCCCCGGCAACGCAGCATTCGAGCACCACATCGCCACATACGGCCCCCAGACCACCTTCGGTTACAAAGACTTCATCCCCCTCTTCAAAGCACAGAGCTTCGATCCCAACGCCTGGGTCGACCTCTTCGTTCAGGCCGGCGCCCGTTACGTCGTCCCCGTCGCCGAGCATTGCGACGGCTTCGCCATGTACGACTCCGACATCACCCCATGGAACGCCGCACGCATGGGCCCCCACCGCGATGTCGTCGGCGAACTCGCAACCGCAACCCGAGCCCATGGCCTCCGCTTCGGCGTCTCCTCCCACACCGCCGAACACTGGTGGTGGTACGGTCGCGGCCGCTCCTTCCCATCCGATGTTCAGGATGCAGTCGTGCGCGACATAACGCCCGAGACCGCGAAACTCTACGGCCCCGCCGCCTACATGAACCTTCCCGGCCCCGACGGTGTCACCAACGACGACAAAGAGCCCGACCCAAGCCACCTCGAACGCTGGCTCGCGCCGGATCAACCCTTCCTCGACAACTGGCTCGCACTATCGACCGAACTCGTCGACAAATATCATCCCGATTTCATGTACTTCGACTGGTGGATTGGCCAGCCAGCCTTCAAGCCTGCGCTCCAGCAATTCGTTGCTTACTACTACGACCGTTCCGCAGAGCGGCACCAGCAGCCTGTTCTGACCTACAAACAAGAGTCCATGCCCGCCAACGTCGCAACCCTCGACATTGAACGAGGAAAACTCGACACCCTCCGTCTCCTTGCGTGGCAAACAGACACCTCCGTCTCGATCCACTCCTGGGGTTACGCTGAGCACGATGAGTATCGCACCGCCAAGTCACTCATCCATCAGCTCCTCGACACCGTCTCCAAAAACGGCAATCTCCTCCTCAACGTCGGTCCCAAATCCGACGGCACTATCCCCGAAGAAGCACGCACCGTTCTGTTGCAGATGGGAGCATGGCTGCGCGTCAACGGTGACGCCATCTACGGCACCCGTCCCTTCACCGTATTCGGCGAAGGACCCACGAAAGCCCCTAAAAATTCAACGGAAAAGAACCAGGATATTCAGATATACACTCCGCAAGACGTCCGCTACACGACCTCAAACTCCGGCTCGACCTTATACGCCACAGCGCTTGGATGGCCTACCGGCGGCAGCCTCACGCTCCACACCCTGTACGCTGGAAACCCCTACCTTCCGGAGCAAGTCTGTGCCGTGACTCTACTCGGCACCGGACAGACCATCGCCTTTCACCAGCAGTCCGATGGCCTCCACCTTACGCTTCCAGCGAACGCGCCGGCGGCTCTTCCGGAGGACATCGCGTACGTCTTCGCCATCCCCACGCATTGCTCCGGCTCGATTCATCGCTGAGTCGCTGACAAAGGGAACATTCCGTTTTGCGGAACCAAGCGGGTGTTCGTCTGGGTACTTCTACCCACGCGCATCAAGTTTCTAAAGAAAATCTTTTTTCCGTGTTGACATCGTTTCCCTCGCGTTCGTAGGTTAGCCCTCGCAATCACGGCAACCAGTCTGATCCGCCGCTACTCCTGCACCACTTTTGGAGGGACTTCACCCATGAAACGCAACCATTTCAGCCTGCTCGTAGCTCTTGTGCTCATAGCCTTTGCAGGTCTCACCGTCCATGCTCAGACTACGATTATCGGTGCCATCGCCGGAACCGTCACCGACCCCTCAGGCGCACTTCTCCCTAACGTGCCCATCACCGTCACCAACCAGGGGACACACCAGGTCTCAACGACCACTACTACAAGCAAAGGCTCCTACTCCGTAGAAAATCTTCCCGGCGGTGACTACACCCTATCCGTCGCGTTCACGGGCTTTCGCCAGTACACCGTCACCGACCTACATCTGGATCCAGGTCAACGCCGTGGCCAGGACATCAAGCTCAGCGTCGGCAACGTGGACACCAAGGTCGAAGTTCGGGCTGACACCATCGGTGTTCAGACCGAGTCTGCTGAGTCCGGCGGCACCATCTCCGCCAAGGAAGTCGCCAACCTCATGCTCAACGGCCGCAACTTCCAACAGCTCGCGACCATCGTCCCTGGCGTCAGCAGCACAAACGGCGCAAATTCCATGGTGAACTCGGGCTATCTCGGGCAGACCTCACTGATAGTCGGCGGGACATCCTCCGAAGAGACGACCTACACCATCGACGGTGTCTACAACATGACTCCGACCTCTCTGATCAACATCAACATTACGCCGTCGATCGACGCGATCAACGAACTTCGTGTCCTGAAGAACTCCTACACCGCGAAGTATGGCTACGCCGGCTCCGGCCAGATCCTGATCGAAACGAAGTCGGGCACCAGCACCTTCCACGGCTCCGGCTTTGAATACGTCCGCAGCAACAGCTTCGGCTCTGCCAGACCGTACGCGATCTCCGGTGTCCCCGCTCCCGTATCGTCACTTCACCTCAATATCTACGGTTTCTCATTCGGTGGGCCAATCTTTATCCCCAAGGTCTACAACACCGATCGAACAAGGACCTTCTTCTTCACAGGCGCAGAGTTCAAGACGAACCACTACGCGTCGTTGCTCAACTCGCGCTCCTATTTCACACCTGCCATTCGCGGGGGCGACGTGAGCCTCAGTTTTACCGGCACCACCTGCGGTGCGTCTCCCAGCCCGGCGGCCCTTGCAGCTGGCTGCACACCGTCACTTGCTACCGACCACTACTTGATCTGCGACAGCTTTTGCCAGAATCTCTTCGCCGCGCGTAGTCTTTCGGCTGCAAACTGCTTCTTCAAGGACGGCAATGGCGTAACCAACCAGATAAGAACGACCTGCTTCGACTCTGCCTCCGCATTCTTCATCAATCCCACAAACAACTTCATGCCGCTTCCCAACCAGCCGCAAAACAACAACACCAGCTTCGCGAACTACCTCAATACCAATCCCGAGCTGGACAGTCAAAACGATACGATATACCGGATCGACCATAACCTCACCCGTAAGAACCTCATCATCGTTCGCTACATGCACGAGGAAGTGAACGACATTCGTCCGTCGCGAAACTACAACGATCCTTCGCCGAATCCGGGCGCGATAGCATACACCCCCGCTCTCAACGCGCTTGTACGCTGGAACTACACCATCACACCCAACATCATCAATTCCGCAGGCCTTGCGTACACCTACCAGAAGGTTCAGCTGCTCCCAACCGGCGACTATTTTGTGCCGTCAGGCACCTTCAATCAAGCCTTCAACAACGGCGACCTCCGCCTCCCCGGAGTCAGCATTGGCAGTTACTGGTCGTGGCTCGGCGTTGGCGCGCAGCCGAATTACTCGAAGTCCGGTGACGGCATCTTCTCCGACGACTTCACGTACATCCACGGCCGGCATGTCATCCAGACCGGTGGCCAGTACCTGTGGAACATCGTCCGCCTGAACGCATCAGCCTTCGCGCAAGGAAACTTCTCCTTCAGCGGAGCCCACACAGGAGACATAGCCAGCGACTTTCTGCTCGGCATGCTGAGCACGTATTCGCAGTCCAATGTTCAGCGCTATGGTAGCTTCCACCAGCACTGGTTTGAGCTTTATGGGCAGGACGATTTCAAGGCAACGCCACGTCTTACTCTGAGCTACGGCGTCCGCTACAGCTTCTTTTCACCGTCCACGATGGAAGGCAACGACATATCGAACTTCAACGCAGCTACTTTTGTCGCCTCGCAAGCTCCGGCGGTCACCACCGGTGGTGGCTTCGTCTACAACAGCGCGAACCAGCCCCTCACTCCAACAGGCGCGATCGCCAATTATCTGACGAACGGCATTGTCATCGCCTGTCAGAACGGCACACCCTGCGGCTTCACCTATCCAAAGAAAGATCTCTTCGCCCCAAGACTTGGCTTTGCCTACCGCCTGAATGACAAGGGAACGATTTCGGTGCATGGTGGTTACGGCGCGGGTTATACGCAGGTGGGTATGTTTCAGACGTCGGGACTCATCAGTAACTCGCCTTACGTATCCACACCTTCGTTTGCAAACACTCAGTTCAGCAATCCGGCCGGCGGGATCGCCGGCGCCCCTGGACTTCAGTCCCTTGCCGGACTCGACGGCACCTATCGTCCGGCGATGCTGCAGTCCTGGTCATTAACACTCGAGGACGAGGTTGTTCCGCACGGAGTCTTCGCCATCGCATATGCGGGCGACAAGACGGACCACATCTTTTCGAACGCGGTCGATCGCAACTTCGCGATCAATGGAACGAGCACGCACACAGCTGCCTGCGCTGCCTCAGCAAACAACATCAATCCTGTTCCCTCGAGCAGCTACCTCTATGACCCCTGTATCAACGGCCCCAACGCGGCTGTCACAGGTGCCACTCAGGTTAACGTCAACTACTGGCGGCCATATCCCGGATACACGTCGATCAACACCGGTGTATCCATCGGCGGGGCAAACTACAACGCGCTCCAGACCGGTTTTGTCTATCGCCTGACAGACCTGCAGTTGAACGCCGCTTACACGTGGTCCAAGGCGCTAAGTAATCAGAACCAGACAAACACAGGAAGCGCAGCCTACGCCTTCGACTCCAACATCGGCTTTCAGAATCCCCACAACCCGCAACTCGACTACGGCCGTCCGAGCTACGATCGTACAAACGTCTTCATCGCCGCTTACGTCTATACGTTGCCCTTCTTCCGCCACTCCAGCAATTTGTTAGCTCGCGAACTACTCTCTGGCTGGGGAACCTCAGGCCTGATCACGGCGCAGAGCGGCTTCGCCAACACCGTGACTCTCAGCTCATCATTCGCAGGTCTTGCGACCCGTCCAAATCAGATCGCATCACTCATTCGGAATAGTGGAAGCGGCAAGAAGGCGATCGGCCAAAAGCCTCTCTACAGCTACACTTCCTTCGCCGTTCCTGGCTGGGGCTCCTTCGGCAACTCAGAGCCGGGCGTCCTTACTGGTCCCAAAGAAGTCGCATTCGCTACTGCCCTCAACAAGACCGTCCCGATCACCGAGCGCGTCGGAATCCAGCTCCGGGCGGAAGCCTTCAACATCTTCAACCACCCCAACATCAACTCCATCAACACCAGCTTCAACTTTGTCACGGCGACCAACGCCAGCTCCTTTGGTTACGCCACCGCCGCTGGAGACATGCGTCAATTGGAGCTCTCAGGCCGCATCACGTTTTAGCAGCTCCTGATCCACTGCAGCATCGGAACTCCCCGGCGTATGGCCGGGGAGTGTTTTTTGAAAGCTAGTTCACTACGAAGTCCGAAAGCGTAACAATCTCGCCCGGCTGCACAACCAACTCGGTAGGGACCGCAGTTGAAGCAGCATTCTCAAGTGTCTGGCTGGTGCGTTCGATCTGCGTCCAATGTTTACCCGTCCACTCCACCTTAAGCCGCTGCGCGACCGCCGAGCGATTCAGCACAATCAGGCTAGCCCGTTCGGAACCCTCAAACGCCGCCGTCAACAAATCAGGATTGCTGCTACTCGATCCCACCCGGGACATCCCCTTGAGAACATGCCTGCTATACGCGCCCAGTACGCGCAACTCAAAACTCGACGCAACCGGCACATTCCCCCGCGTACGGTCCTGCACTAGCAAAGACCGCGACCCGCCAAAGCTGGGCTGCTCCACATCCAGCAACAACCAGCAGTACAGCAGCGCTTCCGCATCGAGCTCCGTAAGATTCTTCTGATAGAGCTGTGCAACATTCAGCGCGATCCGATAAGACGATTCCTGGTAGTGTGGATCGTTGATGCAGATCTCCGTCGCCAGAAAAGGCTTCCCATCGCTCGCGTCGTGCATCGCAAGCAATCGTGCGTCATACATGTCCGGATTCGCAAAGAACTCCTGATAGTCGTACTCATGCGCCGCGGTATAGTCGATCACGCGCCACGCAGCGGGGTCCTCCCGCCATGCCTTAGCCCGCTCAATCCCTAGATACAAATAGCTTGCATCCGCCATATGGATCTTCACCGACTGAAAACCCGCTTTGTCCAACTCATGTCGTAACGTCAATGCCATCGTATTGAAGACCTCCTGCGGCTGTTCAACCTCATTCTGTATGCCGACAATCGCAGGTGCCGAGCCCGTCCGCTGTTTCATCGCCTTGCAGAAGCTGACAACGATCCGCGCATACTCATCCGGCTTCGCCGCCGTCTTGACGAACCTTCCCCACGCATCAACCACCGGCTTGCCATCCGCACCGTACGCCTGCATCGCCCAAGCAGGCAGCGCCCACATCTCGTAGATCACGTCTCCACCAAGAGCCAGGGCATGCCGGCTGTAATCGAAGTCCGACACCTCGCCGTTAGGAAAGTTATCGCCATAGTAGTGAGGCGTAGCATCGGCGAGAGCGTCGAAGTTCGAAAGGTCCTGCTTCAACTCCGTGCCCATCGGATACTCACGGTCGATCAGCAGGTTGTAACGCTTCAACAACTCCCAATACTGCCTCTTGCCCTCCTCACTCAGCGAGGCATACGCCGGAATACTCGGGCTGCCTCCGAACCCAAGCATCGTCTGGTGCTTGTCCGAAGAATTGACCATGACCGAAGCCTCGCCGACAGCAGGATCGACCAGCGCACCAGCAAGCGTGAGATGTTCAGTGCGCGGCGCGGAGAACATCAACTGATGCCTCGTAATATCGATCAGGCACGCCTGTTTGACTACCGCAATCCCATTCAACCGAACCTCAACGTTGAGATGCGAGTCCAGGATGACCGTCACGCTGCGAGCATCGCCCACGTACTGCTGCTCCTTGTCATGGATGGTCTCCTCCGGATAATTGCCCTGGCCTTTGTAGAGCGCGGAAGAGTCATAGAAACGCTGCACCAGGCGAACTTTAGTCGGTGCAAGCTCCACGGTGAAGCCACCATGCGGCCCCGTAAAAATCCACGACAACTTGCCATGCATCGGCACAGTCTGCGAGAGCATGATCGTGCGTTCGAAGAGAGCGGGTAGATCATCGTGAAAATAAACACGCGCAATCTCGTCCGGTCTGCTCCATCCAGGACCGCGCGGCCCATCCGAAACAAAGGAAAACCGTCCAACTGCGGGCGCAACACTGATTGGAGGTGCCGGAAGCTTTACGGCCTCCTGTGCGTCTACTACATAGTGCGCAGCGCCAAACCAGAAAAGACAACCAACAAGAGCCACACTGGCCCGGCCTGCTCGCATTTCTCTCAACCTCATTGAATTGGACTAGGCAATCTGCTCATCATTATGCGAACCGCGCACTCCTTAGTGTCAAGGTCGAATGCTTGTCGTCATGGAGCATGCGACGGAACCTCTGCTAGTATGCGCAGGTTGTTGCAAACTTAGGTAGGAGTTCTCGTTCATGCTGCACGATTCATTCTCAAGAAGAAATTTTGTCATCGGCCTTGGCGCGAGCAGCCTGCTCGGCCCCGCGACCGGCATAGCCCAGATTACTGAGCCGATGCAATCGGAGCCGCAGGCCCAGAAAGACTCCCGCGCACGCCGCATCCGCTGGTGGCAGGACGCCAAGTTCGGAATGTTCATCCACTGGGGTCTCTACAGCGTCATCGGCCATCAGGAGTGGGTGATGGAATCCGAAGGCATTCCCATTCCGCAATATGAAATCCTCGCGAAGCATTTCACCCCCAAGCCTGGAGCCGCACGCGAGTGGGCGCGACTCGCAAAGCGAGCTGGCCAGAAGTACATGGTGCTCACCACCAAGCATCACGAAGGATTCTGTCTGTGGGACACAAAGCTAACCGACTACTGCGCGCAGAAGCAGGGCCCAGGCCGTGATCTGGTGCGCGAGTTCGTCGACGCTGCCCGGGCCGAGGGCCTGCGCGTCGGATTCTATTACTCACTGATGGACTGGCATCACCCCGACGGTATCAAGTGTGAGCATGACGAAGAGGCGCGCAAGCGTTTCGTAGCCTATACACACGGGCTAATCCGGGAACTGATGACGAACTACGGCAAGATCGACATTCTCTGGTACGACGTCGACAAGCCCCTGACCGCGGAACAGTGGGAGTCTGAGCGAATGAACAAGATGGTCTTCGAGCTGCAGCCGGAGATCATCGTCAACAACCGCAATGGCCTGCCCGGAGACTTCTCAACGCCCGAACACAAGATCGAAGCTGCCCAGCGTCCATGGGAGTCCTGCGACACGATGAATCTCGGCTGGGGCTGGCAGAAGAACGACACCGAATGGAAGACCCCGAAGCGCATCATCAACGACCTCACCACCTGCGCCCAGCAGGGCGGCAACTACCTGCTCAATATCGGTCCAAAACCCGATGGCTCCGTACCCGAAGAATCAGTTCGCATCCTCGAGCAGGTTGGCCAGTGGCTCGAAGTAAACGGAAAGGCCATCTATGCCACCGACGGCGGTGCATCCATCAGCTTTGGGAACTACGACAACTTCACGCGCAGGGGAAACACCCTTTACGTGCACATATATTTCTGGCCCTCCGGCACTGACGCAACGAAGTGGCTAAGCTTCTATCAACCGGAGACCGTCGTTGCGGTGGGTGGTGTTCGGGCCAAAGTACTCTCCGCCAGAGTGCTGAAGACTGGACAGAAGATTGAATTCAAGCAGGACGCAATCTCTGTGCGGCTAACCGGACTGCCCACAGTCGCTCCCGACGATCCCACCACCGTCCTCGAGTTGGAATGCGATCAGCCTCCGGTCGTCGATCACCACCTGATCCGCCCGGAGTGGCGGCGGTACAACGTAGGAATCATCAGCTAAGGGACGTATCGACGTTTATATGAAAAAGGAAATTTGGAAAGCAGATTCAGCCATGACAGCCATGATGCCCCGCTTCGTTCTCGCCTTTTTTCTGCTCAGTATCTTCTGCCAGGCTCAGGTGGCCAGTAATAAACAAGTAGATCTATGGCGTCACCAAATCAAGCAGGCGCTCTTCATCCCCGATCCCTTGCCGAAGTTGGACCCCGAAATACTCGGCACCTTCACCCCGACGCCAGAAGTCACCGCTGAGCGCGTTTCGTATCGAACCGAGTACGGTGTGCGAGTCCCCGCAATCGTCTACCGGCCCACATCCGCACAGAAAGGCAAATCACCCGCGATGGTCTTGGTCAACGGCCATGGCGGCGACAAATCAAGTTGGTACGCCTACTACACAGCCATTCTCTACGCCCGCGCAGGAGCAGTCGTGCTCACCTACGACCCGATCGGCGCCGGCGAATCAAACGACGATCGCAAGCCCGGCGCTGGCGAGCATGACACCAAGATCGTGGACCCTGCAACGATGCCCGCGCGAATGGGCGGCCGCATGATCACCGACATCATGCAAGCCATCTCCTATCTGACGCAGCGCCACGACGTCGACCCGCACCGCATCGCCGTCCTCGGATTTTCAATGGGTTCCTTCACATCCGTCCTTGCAGGCGCAGTCGACCCGCGAATTCACGCCCTGCTCCTGACCGGAGGCGGCGACATCGACGGCCCCGACGGCTACTGGGATCGCTCAGCGATCATGTGCCAGGGAGGCCCATACCGCGCCCTGAGTTTTCTAGCAGACCGCCCCGCCATCCTCTACACCCTGAACGCACGCCGCGGCACAACCTTCATCATCAACGGCACCAACGACACCGTCGTCGACATCCCGCATCACGAACAGGATTTCTTCGACGCCCTCAAGCTCCGTGTCATCGCCCTCAATGGCAACACCCGCGGAGTCTTCGAGACCTACTTCGACCCAGGCGCAAGCCATCGACCCAACTGGATGACCCCCGTCGCCGCCGACTGGCTGGAGAAAAATCTTCAATTTCCCAACTGGCCCCAGCAGCCGCCCGTGGAGCCGATGCGTGCCTGGGCCGACCGCGTCGGCTACGCGCTAAACAAGAGCAGCACCAGAGATGATCGCGACGGCGGCCTCTCTATCCTCACCGCCGACGTCCCCCTCCTCACCCAGGATCAACTCAGCATCCTCACACCTGCCGAATGGGAACAGCGCAAGAGTGAATTTGTCTATTCAACCTGGGTCACTCGCGCACTGGCAGACGCGCAGAGCAAACCCTAACGTCACTCACTTCCAAAAGTGGCTATTTATTTTCAAATTGTGGTTGAGGACCCCGCCCGAAGAACGATATAGTGACAAGCGTTCGGTGAGGTCTATGGGAATTCGATCGCATGCATGCAAATGGCTGGCTGGGAGCATTCTCCCAATGCTATTTGCAGCAATTCTCCACAGCCAGGAGCCAACAGCCCCGCCTGTCTTGAAGTCCGAAGACTACAAACACTACGTCGACCTATTCCGCATGCAGGAACGCGAGGCAACCGGAACAGAGTACCTGGGCGAGAGCGGGGAAGACGCGTGGACCTGGATGAAGCGCGAGATCCCCTGGTTCGACTCATCCAACAAGCACTTCGAGGAGATGTACTACTTCCGCTGGTATGCCTGGAAGAAGCACCTCGTCAAAACCCCAAATGGATACGTGATCACGGAGTGGTTGCCCAAGCCCGAGTTCAAAGACGGAAGCTTCGGAGCGCTTCCCGACGCCGCTCCCTTTCACATCAATGAAGCTCGCTGGTTACGCGAGGCGAAGATCGCGGAGGATGATGCACGGTACTGGTTTTCACCCGGCGTCGACGCCCACAAATACAGCGACGCCATGGTCACTGCAGTACGCGACCTCACCTTAGCCAATGGCGACAGTGGTTTGGGAACAGCGCTGATGCCCGCAATGATCGCAAACTACAAGCAATGGGAGACCGAGCAGCAGGACGCGAACGGTTTGTTCTGGTCGATCGACACGCGCGATGCAATGGAAAAGTCAATCAGTGGTGATGGATACAGACCAACTTTAAACAGCTACATGTACTCGGATGCGCGAGCGATCGCAGAGATGAGCGCTGACCTCGCAGTCAAGAAGGAGTTCGAAAACAAAGCAAATACCTTGCACGAACTGATTGAAGCCAAACTGTGGAATCCGAAGGATCAATTCTACGAAGTGATGTCACCCGCAGCAGACTCAGGAATCCGCAAGCAGAAAAAGTTCATCGACTCCGGAACGACGATGCAACTCTCAGGTGTACGCGAGCTCATCGGATATATCCCGTGGATCTACGGCATACCCACAGCGAGCCACGCCGTCGCATGGAAGCAGCTCTTCGATCCCGAGGGGTTCGATGGAAAATACGGCGCGACAACAGCCGAGAGACGCAGCCCTCGCTTCCGTTTCGAGAGCTCCGATCAATGCACCTGGAACGGCCCATCATGGCCGTTCGCAACAACAGAAACGCTGCTCGCACTCGCTGCCTATGAGAATGAACCCGGGCCGTCACTGATGAGCGCAAGCGATTATTACAAGTTGTTCGAGCGATACGTGCTGTCGCAGCACCAGACGCTAAAGAACGGACACGTAATCGATTGGATCGATGAAGACCTTGACGCGGACACGGACGAGTGGATCGCCAAGGACATGCTGATTGCGAAGAATAAGCAAGTAGGACGGGGTAATTACTACAACCACTCAGGATTCGCAGACCCCTTGATCACCGGCCTGGTTGGGTTACGCCCGCGAGCAGACGGGCGGCTGGTAGTGCATCCTCTGGTGCCCGCAGGCTCATGGAGCTATTTCGCACTCGACGGTCTGCCCTACCACGGACATCTGCTGACCGTGCTCTGGGACGCGACCGGAAAACGGTATGGACGCGGAAGCGGCATGACGTTGCTGGTCGATGGGAAGAAGGTCGCTAGCCGAAGAGATCTAGGGCCGCTTGAAGGTCAGTTGCCGTAGCGAACGAGGAGACGGGATGGGCAGAATCGTAATAACGCGTGCGCTTTTATTTTCCGCAGTGCTGGCGGTCGCGGCCGCAGCTCAGAAAGACGGCGCGCCCTTGGCTGCGCCCGGAGAGCACGCTCCGCTGGCGAAAGACGGCGTTCCCGTCATTATCAAAGTTCCCGCCGGCAGCTTCATCATGGGAGCCGATTCAGCTTCGCTCACCGCATCCGTCACCCAGGGATTCGGCGTCATGTCCGCGCGTCCCGACCACGGAGACTTCGATGAGGTCCCCGCGCACCCCGTCAAAATCTCGCAGAGCTTCGCGATCGGCATCACCGAGGTGACACCCCAGGAGTATCAGCAGTTCGATCCCACCTACGTCCCCGGCCCCGCAACTCCCGCATACGCTGCCGGCGTTAGCTGGCATCAGGCAATGGCCTACTGCGCATGGTTGACAAAGAAGACAGGCAAACCCTGGCGTCTTCCGACCGAAGCCGAGTGGGAGTACGTCGCACGTGCCAACGGCAAACAGATATTCGGTACAACCTCCACCATGCCCAAGGTCGACACACCCAACGCCTTCGGCGTAAGAAACATGGGAGTCGGCCGGCCCGAGTGGGTCCTTGATTGGTATGCTCCCTACCAACACGGCCTGCAAGTCGACCCCATAGGCGCAGCCGCCGGATACACCAAGGTCGTTCGTGGCGGAGGCCTCGACTTTCGCAAATCCGCCACCAAAACCACACCCGATCTCAACGTACCCGCAACCTCACCCTATTTTGCGAGGCCAGCCAACCGCGCCAGCATGGCCCCGGCCTTCACCTCATCCACAGGCAACATTGGCTTCCGCGTCGTTCAGGCCGGTCCGCCAACCGGCAAGCCAACCCCGGAGAAAAAATTCTTCTTCGAAACCGCAGTCAAGCAGACAGGCCTCCTCGCAGACGCAACAGTCACTGGACCAGACCCCGCGAAACCGTGGTACCACGTGCACGAGATGTTTCCCAACCTGCAAGGCAAAAGCATGTCCAGTGTCGGATGGAAGCTCGGACTCGAGCCCGGCCTCGGCATCAACTATCACAACTCCGCAATTCAGGTCCTTCCCAACGGCGACCTCCTTGCCGCCTACTACAATACGCCCGACCGCGAAGACGATCCTGACCAGACCGTGATGACGATGCGCCGCCGCGCCGGAACCGAGGACTGGGACATGCCCGAGCCCTACCCCGACTTCGCCGACGCCGCCAACGCAGCCCCCGTCATCTGGCACGACACCAAATACCCAAACAAGGTCTGGATGTTCTGGGGTTTCCCGCGTCTCATCGGCGCGCCGCCCTTTTGCTACGCAATCTCCACCGACAACGGCGCCACTTGGTCCCAGGTCATCTTTCCCAACTTCCCGCAGAAGATTGGCCGCTATGTCTCGCAACCCATCAACAGCATCGTGCGCGCCCCAGATGGAACGATCTATCTTCCGACGGACTCCACCGGCAAAGATGAAGACGGCAACGGATCAATCAGCGCGGTATGGGCCACCAAGGATGAGGGCAAGACCTGGTACGACACCGGCGGCAGAACCGCAGGCCGGCATACAACGATCGTCATCGCGAAGGATGGAAAGCTCCTCGGCTTCGGCGGCAAGAACTCCGCAATCGACGGCAAGATGCCCCTGGCGACCTCATCCGATGGCGGCAAGACATGGGTTAAATCCAAGACACCCTTCGACGAGCTCCTGAGCGGCGAACGTCCCAGCGTCATCCGCCTCGCCAGCGGTCGCCTCTTCTTCGTCGCTGACTTGAACCCGAAGCACGAAAAGCATATCCACAAAGACGGCAGTTACGTCGCACTCAGCGACGACGACGGCGCGACCTGGACGATGAAAAAACTCCCGCCTGAAGTCCTAACCGTCGGCTACACCACGGCGACGCAAGGCCCGGGCGGTGTCATCCATGTCGTCACCTCCAAAAACAAACCCGACTACGAAATCGAGCTGAACGAAGCCTGGGTTCTCGACCAGAACGCGTACGGCGACTCCGCCGATGCGAAGTTCGGCGACGTCCCGGTAGTCAAAAACGAAGACCGCAACAAACAGGGAACTGTGATCGCAAGCTGGTCCGCGGTTCACGTTCCCGATGGTCGCGTTCTTCTTCAAGGCCCGCAGAAGTTCTCCTACCCCGATGGCAAGTTAATGTGGTCCGTCTCCTTCGAAGCAGGCCGCAAGATCGGCGAAGAACGCTACCTGCGCGAAGATGGAACCCCTATATGGGTGAAGCAGTACGCAGAAGACGGAACCTGGACGTGGGACTCCTTTGATCGAACAGGGAAGCGCATCGCACAGTCCAAGTGGAAAGATAAAACCCTTCTAGGCAGCGACGTGCCCGACGTCCCAGTGAAGAAGAAAGACAACAACCTGCCGGAGCCGGACGGCGAATGAGACGGTCTCCGAAGCAACTCTTCATCCTCCTGTTCCTCACCCTTATCCTCTGCACCCTCGCGCCGTCCCTCTCCTCCCAGGCCCCCGAAGCCGACAAAAGATTGACGACGGACAACGGACAACCGACAACTGAGAACGGTCCCTGGGTCTTCGCCTACTTCAAAGAGCCCGGCTCACAAGGCATCTACTTCGCGCTCAGCCGCGACGGCTACACCTTCACTCCACTGAACGACGGGCAACCGTGGGTAAAACCCGAACACCCGGACGAAATCATGCGCGACGTCTACATTACGCGCGAACCAGACAGCGATGGCTTTCGCATGGTCTGGACCTGGGGCTGGCGAGGTTCCTCACTAGGAACAGCCTCATCAAGAGACCTGATGACATGGTCGGCCCAGGACGAGGTGCCGATCATGAAGGACTTCCCAACCATCCGCCAGGTCTGGGCCCCCGAGACCTACTGGGACGAGAAGGCGAAAGAGTGGTTGATCATCTGGTCGTCATCGTTCTCCGATCGCCCGGAGGGCCTGAGAATCTGGTCCGCGCGAACAAAGGACTTCAAGACCTTTTCGAAGCCCACCATGTTCTTCGACCGTGGCTTTCCCGTCATCGACGCTACGATGTTTCACGACCGGAACAAATGGTACTTCGTCTTCAAAGACCAAACCGCCGACCCACTGCGTTATTCAATCCGATGGACCTCTGGGCCGAGCGTAGACGGACCGTGGGGCACCCTGTCAGGACCAATCACGGAGAGTTGGTCGGAAGGACCGTCAGTCATAAAGGTAGGAGACAAGTTCATCGTCTACTACGACCACTACCGCGCCCCCCGCGCACGATACGAAGGCGTAGAGACAACCGACTGGCTGCACTGGACGAGTGCGAACGAAGAGATGCACTTTCCGGAAGCAGCAAAGCACGGCAGCTTCTTCCGCGTCAGCGAGGCCGAGGCTCAAAAACTGCTAGGTCGACATGACGAGCCGAAGCCAGCGACGTCGCCCTGACCCGAATTTCCACAACCCATCAAAAATAAAGTCAAAAAAAGTGGAAAATTTTCGTCACCAAAATAACGTGCGTTAACGCACCACAATAACCACGCATTTCACCACAAACTCACCACAAAAACACCACGATCTGCACTCACTTTTTGCGAAAACCCCCAGCAAAAACACCAATCCACCACGCAGAAAAAAATAATGCTGGTTAATCCTCAAAAAGCCAGTCGAGGTTGGGGGGCTGTCTGCCGGCGCCGTCAGCAGAGAAGGTGATGTGCGGAGTGACATGGACATCTTCAGGAATGAAACCAAGAACGACGTAAGCGCCTTTCCCTAAATCGAGATCATTAACCCCCGCCGGCAAAGGCTTTGTCCAGACAGAGATAGGCAGCCCCTTGGCCGGTGTGACGGCATTGGGCAGCAGGAGATTCCACTGTTCCGTGTCAGGCGAAACGTTGGCCGCCCTGCGCGAATCCGACTTGAAAAACCCCACCAAAATCTGTGCTGGCTTCTCTAGTGTGAAGTGAATCGGCGCCGATTGCTGCGCAGAAACGCGGACACCAGTGAGTCCATTGAGTTCCGGTGCAACGCTCAGTATCCCCACGGAAGCATCGCTATAAAGCTTCTCGCCAGCGATGATCTGGAAGGTTTCGCCAGCTCCTGGCGCGAGCGTGAAAGGGACCTGCGGAAGTCGGGTGGGACTGGTTTTAGAAGCTTGAGCAACATCTGGGGACGCAGTGTTCAGAGTCTTCAGACGGCTCTCGAAGACGGCTAATTCCTTTTGATAGACGGGCAGAAGGTCGCGCCAATGGTTGGTAGTAGGCCCTCCGCGCACAGGGATCTGACGCTGTGAGGTCTGCATGCCCGCAGCGGTGCGGTAGGTGGTTTCTGTGAGATTGGTGAGGCGCTGGAAGTCTTCGACGCTTTGCTTTAGCAGTGCTTCAGCCTTCGCGAGTTTGGATGGGTTGTGGTCATAACCAAACTCCATAACGAGGGAGGCTGCTTGCATTTTGGCGTTATAGAAAGCCATGAGAGCGGCGATAGCGCGCATGTCGTTGACGATCCGGTCGTACTCTCGCCGCGCGGATGCCGTGATGCCCGGCGAAGCAGCCTCAGCCTGGGAGACGGCCTTGGCTGAACTTTCAGCGACTTCGGCAGCGACGCCCAGCGGCGATTCGCCGTGATGTGGTTTGTGGTTGATCTCGTTGGCGACCCACTCGTCGAGGCGTTCGCCGTCGGGGGCGTCGCCAGTCCAAAGTGTCTCGGCCGGGTTGAAACGCTTCGCGTCGATGAGCTGCGGCATCGTCATGCCGAGGGAGAGCACCTGCCGGTTGCCTTCGGTAATGCCGATGCGTGGAAGCAGCTTCGGTGCGCAAATACCCGCGAGTTCATAGGCAGCTAGAAGGTGTTCTCCAGCTGCAGGCGTACCGAAACGTTGGGAGAACTGATCAACCCAGAAGACGTGTTCCTTGTCGGGATCGCGATTTGGGTTCCAAGCATAGCGAGCCCATGACTGAAACCATATCCAGTCACGGTCAGTCTGGAGTAGGCGTGGCGTAGTGTTGTCGGCAGTGTAGGGCCAGTCCCAATAGCGAAGCGGATAGAGATGCAGGCCGCCAATGCCGATGCGTTGGAAGTTGAGAATGGTCTGGCGGGCGAAGTCCGGGTCACCCCAGCGGAATGGTTCGAGGTTTGAGAGTAGATGGATGTTGGCAATATCGACGTTGGAGTCGGCGACAAGCTTCTCGAAGCGGTCTTTGACGGGGCCACGAACATTGGTCCAGGTGAGAGACTCGCCATTCCACTTAAACATGGTGTTAATGTTGGAGTAGAGAGGCTTCGCTGCAGTCATAACATCGTCGATGTCGGTGGCGTGGGCGCGGACGACGATAGGAGGCTGAGGGACAGGATGTCCGACGGCTTCAGCTTCCTCGGCAAGACCGTCGAGGACGCCCGGGATGATGGTTTTGGTGAGCCACTCAGGGCCGTAGTGCGGGCCCATGGCCTCACCGAGGGTCATGAAGATCCCGACGTTGGGGTACTCGCGGATGAACTCGGAGATGCAGTAGCGGGTGTACTCGCTGGCGAGTGGCGTCGGAGCGGATAGGTGGTTGGGAAGGCCGTGGGCCCTAGCGAAGGCATGTGAAAGGTGGATATTGTAGAAGCCTTGCAGCACCCAGATACCACGCTTGTCAGCCTCGGTAGTGAGCCAGCGGAACATGGCAATGTTTTGCTCAAGTTGATCGGTGGAGAGTTCTTGGGCCTCTGGGTACTTGGGCAGCTTAAGGAGCGAGGTAAAGGGGTGTCCGTTCCAAAGGTAGAGAGCGTTGAAGCGTTCTTCGGCGAGCTGGTCGAGGTATTTAGTCCAGGCAACCTTGTCGTAGAAGAAAGGAAACTCCTGCGGGGTATAGCGGTAGTCGTACTCGGCGTTATCGTACGTGAGCTCGGGCTTCTGCATGCCGATGGCTGCACCGCGGAGCTTGAGCTGAGGATGATCTTCGTAGTCCAGCTCTACGGGAAGAGCATGGGTTTGCGCGATCCTGTCTGCGAGTTCGAGCGCACCATAAAGAGCGCCGGAGGGATCGTAGCCAGCGACAATGATGGTATTGCCGAGGCGGCGCAAGAGGAACGCCTCCTTCGCGTCGGGCCAGAAGTCCGGAATCTGCTTGTCGTAGAGCTCAAGGAGCGGATCGTGTCGGGTGGCAAGCAGGATACGTTCGTTGCCAGGAAGACGAGAGACCGCTTGCTGGAGTCGCTGTGCCGCGAATTGCTCACGAGGGGATGGATGGGCCGAGAGCTGGACGTGAGGAGCAGCAAAGGATGGCGCGGTGAAAGCGAGAAAGAGAAGTGTGAGGCGGGTTCTCATGGGTCGGTTTTGTTTATCAGTGCAAGTTGTTGATCGACGGAAGTAGTTCCGGAGAATGAGAATGTGTGGACTGTTGAAGACCTCATCCTGGTTCGTTGTCGGGGACGAGTGGTTGTTTGGGGGATTTGGGCTTTCCCGTGGCATCGGAGGTCTTTTGGAACAGGATGGCCTGATACGGTTTGCTGGGCAATGCAATACGTGATTTGCCGGTGAAGCTGCCTGAAACAAGCGTTGTTGTCATGTTGTATGGGTCAATCAATGTGGCAGAAAAATTAGCGGTTACAGGCAGCGGGAAGTCGTAGCGAGCCGGGCGATGGTAGTCAAAGTAGTAGAGGTAAAGCTGGTCGGGGGTGCCGGCCGAGAGATAGTAGGCGCCCTCGTATTCGGTCAGCCCAACCTTCGTGACGCGTTCCAGGAGTGCGCGAAGGAAGGCGATTCGCGGGGCAGATTCACCACGGAGGCGGCCAGCATCGGACCAGCTTGATTCACCGGTATCAGAGATGAAGACTTCGCCGTGACTCGCGTAGACCCCATGGATGATGGCGAGCCAAAAACGGCGTGTCATCTCCTCGGCAGAAAGGTTTCCCCAGCGGCGATCAACATCGCCTTCGTATTGAATCTCGTCGTAGATGACCGGTTTGCCCCAGGCCTCGCGGCGGCTGGCTGATTTTTCGAAGTCGTAGCTCTGCAGGCTGGCGTGGGTGCACCAGGGTTTGGAGTGGTCGTAGATGACGCGGCTGTGATGTATGGACCGAAGATGACCATAAGGATCTTCAGCCTGCGTGATGCGGAAGAAGCGATCCCAATCTGTGGTGGTGGTCTTCGATTTAACGAGATCGTATTCGTTTGCAATGGACCACCAGACATTCCGGAATGCGGAAAGACGTGCGATAACGTAGCGAAGATAGAAGTCGTCCGCCTCTGGTCCCATGGCCTTGTAGCCCCATGCATCGTAAGGATGGAAGAGGATTAGGTCGGCTTCGATGTTCGCCTTCTGAAGGGCGAGCAGGCGCTGTTCGAGAAGCTTGAAGTAGGCAGGATTGAAGTGGGTCAGATCGTTGGTGCCGCCGCGGTCGTCGGAACTGACACCGACACTTGGGAATGGCAGAATCTGCGGGCCTTTGCCGAGTGGTTTTGGGAGGACGCAGATACGTGTTTTGTTGAATTGAACCTTTTTCATCCCGGCGAGTGATGCCTGTGCATTCTCGTCTGAGGTGAAGAGGTAAGCGTAGGTAGTGGTGCCAAGAGGAAAGTAAGGGGTTCCATCGGCGTACTGGAAATGAAACTGGTGAGCCACCCCGACTGGACCGTGATTGCCGTCTGTGACAGGCGAAGTGCAAGTAAGTGCTCCAGTGTGGCCGTGGAGTTCGGGTGCAGAACTGGCGGTCACGTAGGTCCAGTGGCCTGTGGCATCGGGCATGAAGCGGACGCGGTAGATACCCTCGCCGTCATAGAAGCCGGTGACTTGCACGGTACGATGTTCGTTAGTGAAGGCGGCATTGAAGGTCACTTCCTTGAAGGGGTTTCCCGTGGACGGGCCGGAGAGCGCGACCTCGAAGATACCCCATTGCTCCACGGTCTCCTTGTCCGGGGAGTTTGGATCGACGTTTCGTTCGGAGGAGGCGGCCAGGAGCGCTGGCTGGAGCGTCGCGGCCATGGTGGCGGCTCCAAGTTTGATAAGGTCTCGACGATGCATGGGCTCTTTCTATCGTTAGGAAAAGTCGCTGAGCTCTATGGCGGTGATGGAATACGAACGCACACCGCGCACAGAGGTGGAAAGATGATTGTTCTATCAATGGCGAAGGGCAGTGTCAATTTGATTTTTGGAAGTTATTGTAAGAAAACGAAAACACAGCGCAACATCTTGCGATACTATGGTGGCAATTGACTGACTGATCCGAGGGAATATGGCACGAGCGACAGCAAGGACTGCGGAAGTAATACCCGAGAAGAGTGTGAGACGGCGAATTCCGAAGTGGGCGCTCCAGGCGGGCGAGACTGCTTCCACCGATGAACAATACTATCTGCGCTCGATCGGACGTGCGTTGGACGTGCTGAACTGCTTCGATGGGCAGGTGCCGCTTTCTCTCAAGGAGCTGGGAGTTCGGACGGATCTTCCCGAGTCGACGCTTTTTCGAGTGTTGTTGACGCTCGAAAAACACCAGTATCTGCAACAGCATCGTGACGGTACGTATCAGCTTGCACCGAAGCTCATCTTCGGTTGGCTGGCGCAGGCGGCGAATCATGTGCGAGCGGTGGCCCGGCCGGAGATTGAACGTCTGGCCAATACGTTCAACGAGACCGTCAGCGTCGCGTATTTGTACGACGACCGGATTCATGTGCTGGATTGCATTGAGACTTTTCATGAGATTCGCATGACCAACAAGATCGGTCGCGTGTTGCCGCCACACTGCAGCGCGATGGGCAAGGCCATTACCGCTTTTCAGGAGCGAGCCTTGGCGGACCGGATCCTCGAGGTGTATGGACTGTTGCCTAGGACGGAAAAAACTATCGTTGATCGCCACAAACTGTTCCAGGAGTTCGAGGAGGTGCGGAAGACCGGAATCGGGTGCGATCGTGAAGAATCGACTCGCGGGGGAATCTGCTTCGGTGCTGCAGTGCGGACTGATAAGAAGCCTGTGGTCGCAGCGATCAGCCTCTCCACCCCAGTGATGCGCATGACGAAAGAGCGGGAGAAAGAGATAAGGGCGGCCGTGTTGGATTCTGCTAAGAAGATAGCGCGTCAACTGTAGAGAGTTAGCTAAAGGGTGTAGAGAATTGCTGCTTGCGCGGGGACAGAGACAGTTTGACTATGGGGCACATTGATCGTGTTCAGGGAGACATCTTCTTTACTCTCCAGGGATGGGCCGGTGAGAAGCTGAGCGTGTGGCTGGGGGTCAACTGGCACTCTCATGGTGATAGGGTTGACGTCCTTGTTGAAGACGGCGAGTAGTCGACGCTGATCGCGTTGGAGCGCGTAGGCTGTGATACGCGGACTGGCTCCGATAAGTGTTGTGCTGAGAAAAGTGGCGCCAGCGAAGAGCTGAGCAAACTGGATGCCGAAGTACTCGGGACGTTTCCTCAGGCCGGTGGATGGGGAGCCGGCGATAGGAGTGTAATAGCCGTTGCCGCCACCGTGGAGATCGAAGCCGCACCAGCCCATTTGAGCGAACTGGAGCATCGTATCGGCACACCAGAGGGCAGAGGCGAGGGTGTCGGAGACGCCGGGTTTGCCGCCGTCCCAGCAGGAGTTGCCCTCGGACATGCGGAAGGGTAGGCGCGCGGTCTTGATGGCCTCTTCGATGGTGGGAAGATTGTGACGGTGAATAGTGGCGAGCTTTGGATCGGGGTCGAGGAGCTGATCGAGGGTAGCATCCGGCGAGCTCGCCGGGCCCATGGCGTAGTAGTGGCCGGTTAGCAGAATGATGTCTGGATGTCGGAGAGCCTCTGCTGCGAAGGCGGTAAGGTAAGGAAGCTTATTCGAAATGTCGGGACCAGCGAACTTTGCAGCGGGTGTGATGGCGACGATGGCGTCATGGAAAGTATTCCATTCTTTCAGGTAGTCGGCGGGACTGTAGGATGCAGGCCGGTAGCGGTTACGGAAGGAGTCTGGTTCGTTGCCGATCTGAAAAGCGAGAAGGCGAGGGCCGAGGATGCGATGTACGGCTGCGGCCTCTGCCGCGGCGTTGTCTTTGGTATCCTGACCGAGATTAAGGCCATAGAGACAGCTCCAGTTGGTGGCGTCGAGAAAAGCGCGGAGGTTTCGGAGCGCAAGCATCGTGGTGGTCGTCCCGTGTTTGACGGTCTTACTCGTATCGGGGCTGAAGACTTCAAAGGGTGGTTGGCCGGTGGGGTCCGCGTCGGAGTAAGTGGTGAATTCGCTGGAGCCGCCGCCAAACCGGAGATTGCCACTGGACGAGAGGCCCCGGAAGAGCTGGATGAGCTGGTCGTTCTGCGCGGAGAAGAATACGGGGTTGGCGAGTTGAGCGGACTCGTAGGAGAGCCCGATGAAGTCTGCCGGTATGGTGGGGCCCAGCTCTGCGGAGTTGATGGTCACGATCGCCGGCGTCGCGACCCCTTGCGCGAAGCTGAGGTGAGTCGCGGCAGCAGTAGCGGCGAGAGACGCGACGAAGTGGCGGCGGTTCATTTGGAGAACTCAAGGTCAAGGGTGACAGGCGCGGAGACGTTATGAAGCACTATCTTGCTGGCAGATGATTCGGCCTTTTCTTCAGTGGTAAGAGTGCTTGGTTGGCGGCCTGAGATGCTGAGCTTATGAATAGTCTCTTCGGGAGCGAGCGGAAGATGAATGACGGTCGTCTGAATCGCTCTATCGCCGGGAACAAACGTGAGTTGCATCGTTCCAGCGCGCGTGGCGCGGAGTGTGAGCGAGACAGTAGTGCCCAGGGTAGTGGGCGCCTTCTGGATGCTCACCTCCTGTCCAGGCGTCAGCCAAGTCGCAGGTAATCCGGCAAGCAAATGCAAAGTTATCTCTCCGGTTGTCGCATCGGTGCGCTCCTGAACGAGCATGTCGCGGAGCAGGTCGACTAGATTCGCGTTGGCCCAGGCCTCAGGTTGGTCGCCAGTGCCTTCCATGTTTTCTCGCTTGCTGTGCGGAGTGTCGCATGCGCGCTCTTTCGTGACGTCGGTGAGAATCTCCTCCTTCCAGACGTTGGTAGTGTAGGAGTGATTAAGCGCGGCGAGAAGCATGTCAGCGTTCTTCTGCACGTCTCCGCGGAGCAGATAGGTCTCCGACATGTTCATGGATTCCCCCGGCCAGATGCCGGCTGGACCGGCCCAGGCGACGTTAGTGGGTTCGCCTTGAACCTCTTCTTTTTCCATGCGGGTTAGCAAGCCGGTGACGAGTTGATCGTCGGGGCTGTAGATGCCAGTTGGCCAGATGGCGAGGAAGGTTTGGGAGTAGGCCGCGTCTGGCCGTGTGGGTTGCGCAGGAAGGTAAGGCGGTGAGGTCGTCTCGAGTTTGACAGAACGATCGACAGAGGCGCGGATGCCAGCAACATAGTCACTATAGGCGCGATCCAGCCATGCGGCGTCCTCAGTTTTGCCGAGGATGCGGGCGGCTTCAGCGGAGACTTTGACTCCATAGGCCGCGAGGAAGTTGTGCGAGTAGGAGTGGCCTTCAGGCAGGCCGGAGTCGCCATAGGAGTAGGGAAGCAGGCCATACCAGTAGGTCTTTTCACCTGGAGCGAGCGGCGGGTTCGGCTCAGGCCGGCACTTCGCGGCAAGCATGCGGCGTATGGGTCGCGCTCCCTTCGGCGTAGAGGCCACATCTTCGACAGTGGTCTCCTCGCGGTGCGCGCTGACCCACTGCGACGATCGGAGCAAGTCAGGATAGGCACGTGCGAGCCAGGTCTTATCACGGGTGAAGAGGTAGTAGTCCCAGACGGCGGCAGCTTCGCCTCCCGCGTTGTCCCAGGCCGGATATCCGCTAGTAGGGGGACCGTCCCATTCGCCATCGTCGTTCTGAATGTGAAGGCCGTGCTCTATTGATTCGCGGGCAAGGGAGAGTTGACCGGCGACCTCCATGGCACGAGCCTGGAAATACTCGCCGCGTCCCCAGAACTGCCGGTAGACTGAGGGGCCGTCGAGCGCCCAGAGATCGCCTTGAGCGTCATACTCGGTAAGGATGAGAACGTAAGCGATAGACGAGTCGAAGAAGTCATTGAGCTGGGAATCGGGATAGTGAATGCGCGTGCTGCGGGACCATAGGGCGTCCCATTGAGCGACAGCCTTTTGCAGGAGTGCCTCGCCGGAAAGAGTAGATACCTCAGCATTCCGCATTGCGGACCACTCGTAGGGAAGGCGTAGCCATAGAGTTTGTGTCTTGCGCGGTGCAAGGTTGGCGCGATACGCACAGGTCTGACCGGAGTCCTCTGTAGAAGAGGTGAAGCCCGGATTCGGATCGACAAGTACGACATCTTCCCCTGCGTTTGATATCAGTGCGTTTTCGTGGGCGTGACCAGGTAGATTGCGTTCGCGACCACTGAGTTTAAGGACAATGCTGGCGGGTGCATCGCTCGTGTTGGTAAAGGTTAGGCGTACCAGATCGAGGCCATGCGTTCCCGAGGTTGCGGTTGGCGTTTGCGCAGGTTCCTGATCGGGATCGGCAGAAAATGCCAGCTCTTCAAGGTTTACGCCAACTGCCGCGAGCTTCGAGACGACAAAGGGATAGCGTCCTTGATAAAGCACCTGCGCCTGCATTGTGAGCGGTGTTGATGTGCCACTGAAGACAATGCTTGGCTCGATCGCTAGCTCTCCATCCATCTGACTGGAAAAGCCGATGGGAGTATCCAACGGCTTGCGTTTGAGCGACCACTGCGACCACTTCAGGTTTCCGTTCTTATCGACGATCGTCTTGTGCGAGCCCATCGGAAGGCCGATGAGTGACTGAGCATCGGTATTGGTGTATCGGTGATCGATGACTAGGTTCGCCTGACTGTAGATCGGAGGCAGGGCCTGAGCTACGGCGATCAAAAGCGATGTATTGCATAGGAATTGGAGAAGACGGGATGCGGAGGTCAAAGCAGATTCTCTCTTCGAACGGGCTGAGGTTCCACTGGAAGTTTATATGCAGGTTTCGAAACAATACAGTAGCTTTCATTTTCTCGGAGAACCGCTTCCTACACCCTTTGAGAGGCGCTTTGGTGGGTTTTGCCACATTTCGTTGCAACGGATTTCTCAATCGTGGAGGGGCGATCGATCAGGAGATTAGGCTGGCTTTAGATTATTAGGCATTATTTGGAACTTCGCGACAAGTTTCAGCAACTATGACGCCATAACTCTCAAAACGTTCTTGACAGTGGTCAACCACTTCGCTAGGGTGATTGCCGCTTGAGCTTTTGCCTCGAGCGATAAGGAGCATGGATGAAATTCGTAAGGTTTGTTGCCGCCGTTTTGTGTCTGTTTTGTGGGGTTGCAGTGGCGCAGGAGAGTCGTGCCACGCTAACAGGAAGAGTCACGGATTCAACAGGAGCCGTAGTTCCCAGCGCCCGGATCACGGTGACTCAGACCGATACCGGGACGCAAACGAGCGTGCTCTCCAACTCGGCTGGCGAATATACCGTCCCCTTCCTGACGCCGGGCCCTTACATGGTTTCTGTATCCGCTCTTGGCTTCGAGAAATATGTCAATACAGGGATCACTTTGCAGGTACAACAGACAGTGACCGAGAACGTCAAGCTCGCTGTCGGTGAGACGACGCAGACCGTGACTGTGCACGCCGGGTCCCCGCTGGTTGATACCGCGACTGCAACGACTGGCCAGATTCTTACTGCCGAAGAGGTTGAGGATCTGCCAAGCAATGGGCGATCTCCTCTCGGTTTCGCGCACCTGGAGTACGGCGCTGTGGCGAAGGGCAAGCACTCTGCCTCGCAGGTAAGGCCATTCGACAACTCGGTCGGAGATGACTTCTCCCTCGGCGGCGGAAACTCCTCGTCGAACGAGGTCCTTCTCAACGGTATTCCCAATATGGAGGATGGAAGCCGTACCGCGGGTTACAGTCCGCAGCTCGACGCCGTTGATGCGATCAGGGTCGACGAGTTTACCGCCAATGCTGCTTCTGGCGATACGGCCGGCGGATTTCTTAACATCACTACGAAGAGCGGGACCAATCAGTACCACGGTACTGCGTCGGAATATTACTCAGGCTCCCGGCCGCTGACGGCAGAGCCCTTCTTTACTGCGCCTGGCGCTACAGTTGCTTCCGTCCACTTCAATCAGTTTGGCGGCACCGTCGGCGGCCCGGTTAGAATTCCTCACGTCTTCAACGGCAGGGACAAGCTTTTCTTTTTCTATGCCTTTGAGGGATACATCGGCAGGTCCCCGGCTACGACGATCACCAGTGTTCCTACCGAGGCGGAGCGCAACGGTGACTTCTCAGCGCTGCTTGCGATCAGCAGCGCCAATCAGCTCTACAACCCGTTCACGGCTACGCTGGTTGGAAGCAACGTCAGCCGAAGCCCGATCCCGGGAAACATCCTCGCGAACGCTGGGCTCACGATCAACCCGGTTGCGCAGGCTTACTTGAAGATGATTCCGATGCCTAACTATAACGGGGCGTCGACCAAGCCTGATGGGGAGAACAACTTCTTCGCCAGCGATCCGACGAGCAACAACTACAAGTCGAATCAGGCATCGATCGACTACAACATCACCAACTCCAACAAGATCAAATTCGAGGCGCATCGCAGCAATTATGCGTCGTCGTCTGCGCAGATATTCAACAATCCGCTGACTGGAACAACTCAGGATACGATTCTCTGGGGCGGCCAGATTGATGACACCCAAACCTTCACGCCGACGCTGGCACTTGAGACCCGGCTCGGATTCAGCCGCTACGAGACAGGTTCGGAGCCCACCAGCCAAGGCATCAATCCCACCACGGTAGGCATGCCATCGTACATTGCTGAGAACTCTACGCTGCTTGCTCTTCCTTACCTTACCTTCAGCGATGCGTCGGCGATTCCGAGCCTGAGCGGAACGCCAGGATCTACCGAGGACTTCGATACCATTCAGTTCTTTACGAGCCTGAACAAGACGTGGGGACATCACACGATCAAAATTGGGGCTGACGTCCGCTCGAACAAGGAATCGGTGCTGAATCCCGGCGCTGCGGATGGCACCTACGCGTTTAAGGCCGCAGCCAACGATTTCGTCACCTCCGGCGCGGGGAATTCGACGGTCAAAGGAGCGAACCAGAACTTTGGCGGAGCCTTCGCTTTGTTCGAGCTCGGTCTTCCTACCAGCGGGTCTTACAACATCAGTACCAAATTCCAGTATGACAACTGGTACAGCGCCGGCTTTGCGCAGGATGACTGGAAGATCATCCCCAACTTCACTCTCAGCATGGGAATCCGGATTGATCACGAGACGCCGGTGGTTGAGAGCAACAACAACCTCGTCGCTGGCTGGAATCCAAACCTCCCCAATGGCGCAACCGCAGCTGCTGAAGCGGCCTATGCCAAGGCTCCCAACGCGAACCTTCCGGTTGCCAATTTCCAACCGACCGGCAACATCATCTACGCGACGCCGTCGAACCGCTCTCCTTACTACACGGCGCCGATATACGTCAGTCCGCGTGTTGGATTTGCCTATTCGCCGGAGTTCTCGCATGGGACGCTAGTGGTCCGCGGTGGCTTTGCCATCTTTGTCAATCCATTCACGGATTACTACTTCGGTCAGACGTACGGTTTCTCGCAATCAACCAACTTTGTTCCGACGAACAACTCCATGCTGTCTCCTGCAACTGAGCTTGATAATCCGTTCCCAGTTGCCGGCAGTACGACGACGACGCCCAATCCAATTCTGCCGCCAGTAGGTTCGCTTTACGGAATCAATACGAATATCGGAAGCAGCATCGGTTTCTATGCACCGGTCAAGGTCGCTTACTCGGAGAAGTATCAGCTCGACATACAGAAGCAGTTTGCGCACAACTGGATGGTGGAGGCCAGCTACGTGGGGGATCACCAGGTTCACAACTCCTTCACCAATACGATCAGTTCTACTCCTCTGTTGCCTTTCCTCAGCCACTCGCCGCAGTTGGACGCGACCGTCAATTCCCAACTGGCCGCGTCGATTCCGAACCCGTTTTATGGAACCTTTCCTACCGGCGCTACAACAACTGGGCTGAACACCTCGAAGACAACCACCGTCGGAGCGCTGCTGCAAGCGTATCCGGAATACACCCAGGTGCAGGAGGGGCTGGTGCCGGGCCAGGGCCTGAACTTCAACGCGTTCCTGTTCAAGGTTGCCAAGCGCATGTCCTATGGGCTGCAGCTGGATTTCAACTACATCCACTCTCGTCAGCTTGGCACCACAGCTCAACTGAATCCCGGCGGAGCCTTGTGGTATGGAGAGACCTCGTCGGACTTTCCGGATCATGCTTCGCTCACAGCAATCTACCAGCTTCCGTTCGGCAAGGGGCGCAGATGGGTCAACGACTCGCGGCTCCTTGATGAGTTGATTGGTGGCTACAGTGTTACGGCCATCTACCAGTACCTCTCCGGCACGCCGCAGTCGTGGGGTAACGTCGACTATACCGGCAACTGGAACGATTTCAATCTCAATGCTCATAACTACCTCGGGCCCACCTTCAATACGTCAGGCTTCTACACGGGAAGTCTGCAGCCGAATGGGAACAACTTCCGCACCTTCCCTGCGATGTTCCTTCGCTCTGATCCGACCAAGAACGTCGACCTCTCGGTGCTGAAGAACTTCACGATATGGGAACGACTCGTGATTCAGCCGCGCGTGGACGCCTTCAACGCATTCAATCGGCCGCAGTTCGGCAATCAAAACCTCACGCCAACGTCGTCCGCTTTTGCTCAGGTCTCATCGCAGTTGAATTCGAGCCGACAGTTGCAAGGGGGAGTTCACATAATTTTTTAGAAGCTGTTATGCAACGTTGCACCCGGCCCCGCATGGGTTTGTTTTCGCCGACGATGGGAGGATGAATAGTTTGAGTATGTGCGCAGAAAAGCCGTTAGTTCCCAGCAGATCTTTCTTCGGGACGGCCCGTGCTTTGCGATGGAATGGAGGCAGCGTGCTTTTGCGCATGGATGAGTAGGTCATTCATCTCCAGATAGACGCCATTGGTCCAGCCGAAGCCAACGACGTTGCTCTTGTAGCCTGCAGCGACTTCTATGTTGGCAGAACCATTAACGACGTTGTACTTTTCGCGGATAGTGCCATCGTGGAGGAAGTTCTGCCGGACGGTCTGCGAGAACTCCTTTGCTATGCGGGATGCGTCGCCACTAAAGCCGTACTGTGCGAGGCCTTTCGTTGCGAGCCAGTTTGTGGGGGCCCAGCCGAACGGGAGGTCCCATTGGGTGCCGGAGGCCGAGTCGCTCATGGCCAAACCGCCGTCGTGCTCAAAGAGTAAGAGGTGACGCTCCAGTACGGTTGCCTGCTGGGCGCTGGCGAGTCCAGCCCAGAGCGGGTAGAAGGCGGTGATGTAGTTGTAGGTTGAGGGCCGGTTTGCGATGAAGTCGTAGTCGTAGAACATGCCCGTAGTCGGATTCCAAAGATACTTATTGATGGCGTCGCGCCGAGTGGTGGCACGTTGTTCCCATTGTGCGGCCTCTGTCTTTCGGCCCAGCAGGTCGGCGAAGTGGGCCATATCGCGCTCATATTTGTAGAGAAGACTATTGAGGCACACCGGAGCGTAGTTCTCGGTCGAGCCGCTGAAGGGGCCAAAGCGGAAACTGGTGTCGAAGCCGGACTCGCGCATGGCGCGATCGCCGCGATAGAAGTCGCTGCTGAGGCGGTGGCCGTCGACGTGGGCGTTGGCGCAGACTTTAGATGTGGTTATGTCGCAACTCATCTTCGCAAGATCGGTTGCCTCCGAAGAGGTCGGGTTGTCAGGTGCATCCACGAGATAATCGGTGTGAACATTGGGGTGAGCGAGCAGCCAGCGGATGACGTCTGGATAGTAGCTGCTATCGTCCGACATCTCGGGAACCGGGCCTTCGCCTATATCGTCATAGCGTGCCAGGCCAGTGTCTCCGGCGAGATGTGGTGCTGTGGACCATAGAGCGTAGTCTCGCTGCGCGTAGCTATACGCCTTGGCTAGCCATTTCCTTGAAAGCGGTTTGTCTATCGGGTGTTCGTATACCTCGCGGATCATGGAAGTAAGAAACGGCGGTTGCGAGCGCGTGAAGAAATAGGTGCGGTTTGCGTTCAGGATGGCGCCGTAGTTTTCTATCTCGAAGAAAAAGTTTTCAACCATGCCGCGAGCGAGATCGGTGCGGTTGTTTTCGACCAGGCCGAGAATGATGAAGTAGCTGTCCCAGCCGTACATTTCGTTAAAACGGCCACCGGGCACGACGTAGCGGTTGGGCAAATAGAGCAGGCCTTCGTCTGGAATTTCGGCAACACGCACATCGCCCATGTGTGTGATCTTGCGGGGCAGGTGCCTTACTTCTACCTTGCACTGCTTTTGCATAGCGACGATGGCTATTGAAGTGGCCATGTCAGCAGGTAGATAGAGGATAGGTGCCGTCGCTACTTTGGGGTCGACGAGTGATTTGCAGTCGCTCATCGAGCGTGAGAGCGTGTCCCACCCGCCGTCGATGTAAGACAATATTTTTGCATTTGCTGCTGCATCAGGGCCTGGTGATTGAGAGATCGCTGCGCATCGGAACAGAGTACTGACAGCAATTAAGCATGAGCACATGCGAACTTTATGTTTCATCGGACACCCCGCAAACAAAATCCAGGAAATAGAAATTCCGCAAACCTATCTCCGCTGAGTATTATCTGCCAGTTTGCTTGTCCTGGTTATCCAGGGTGTAAGACACGGCGAATCGGCCAATTTGAATGAAAGGGTTGCCGGAGGGAGGCCATATCCGAAAAGATTCGACGCGTGACCCGGTTGTCAGCCGATGAGCAGAGGTTACGCCTCGTTGGCTCCCAGTCGCGGCATCGTAGAACTTGATGATCAGGCTATCGTCCCCTCGCTGCCAGCTGAGGACGTAGTTGCCGGTTGGGAGGGAGATGTCTCCGATGGTGATGGGAGACTGAACTAAAAAGTAATGAGAATATTTGCCGTCTGCCGAGTATCCGGCGGTGATGAGAACGACCCCTGCGATGATCTTGCCGCGCGAGTCGATAATGCCGGAGGCCGTGCGCATCTCGGTTTCAATTCGTTCTTTTTCGACTTGTGCGCGGGCGGGCAAAGCACTCTGCAACTCCGCTGGAGTCGCTGAGCGCCACGTAGACTTCGGTGGGGCACCGACGGAAGACGACGATGCAAGGAGGAGAAGCAGGGCGAAGTTGACGGACCTAATAGGCGGTAGTTTCATTTGAGATGTACTATGCCGCGCTGTAGTGCGACGGTTGCGGCGTGGGTTCGATCGTTGACGCCTAGTTTACTGAGCAGATTATTGATGTGGGACTTGACGGTCGCTTCACTGATATCGAGATCAGAGGCGATCTCCTTGTTGGAGCGGCCGGCCACGATACGCTCCAGAACCCCTAATTCGCGAGTTGTGAGGGCGTGACTACTCATTCTCTCGGCCAGCTTCTCCGCTATGGCCGGAGAGATACGGGTTTTGCCACTGTGAACTGCTTGGATGGTCGAGAGAAGTTCTTCAACGGTCATTCCTTTGAGTAGGTAGGCCTTTGCCCCTGCCTGGAGCGCGCGGAAGATATCTTCGTCTCCGTCAAACGTGGTGAGGACGATGAATCTTGCCCCGGGGGAATCGGTACGAATCTTCAGGATGGCATCGACGCCACCAAGTTTGGGAAGTTGCAGATCCATCAATGTGATATCGGGAGAAAGCTTTTGATAGAGTTCGATCGCCTGGAGGCCGTCGCTGGCCTCGCCTACGACTTCGATATCGGGCATGATGTTGAGTAGCGCCACAAGGCCCTGCCGGACAACATGATGGTCATCGACTACGAGGATGCGAATGCGTTCAGCCATTGTTTACAGTACCTTTCGTTCAGCGATGGGGACATCCAGCTTAATGGTTGTCCCCTTTCCCTGTGTGCTTTCTATGGTGAGTTGACCGTGAATCTGAGCTGCGCGTTCGCGCATTCCCTGGAGACCAAAGTGACCATTGCTGGAAAGTGAGTTGTCCGTCGCCCGGAAACCGCGGCCGTTGTCGGAGATGATCAATGTCAACCGGCCTGAATCATAGCGTAGATCGACGGATGCTTGAGTCGCATTTGCATGGCGGGCCACGTTTGTCAGGGATTCCTGGGCGGTGCGGAGTATTTCATCTTCAAAAGCAGGGGCGAGAGGCCGGTAGGTGCCGCTGATGTTGACGTGGATAGAAAGCTGTTCCGTGGTCGACTGTTCGGCGAGACGAGTAAGGCGAGTAGTCAGAGTGTACTGCGTGGTATTGGCGCGAAGGTTCCAGATGCTGCGCCGTGCTTCTGCGAGCCCCTCGCGTACGTACTCTTTGGTGCGGTCTATCTGCCGGCCTGCCGCAGCGATTTGCGACTGAACGAGGAGTTGGGCGGCGAGCTCGAGTTGCACGGATACGCCGACGAAGCTCTGCGCTAGGGTGTCGTGAATTTCGCGGGCCACCCGATTACGCTCCGCAAGCACTGCCTGAAATTGTAACTGGAGTCGGCGGACACGGAGACGATAGAGGAAAATGGTGAGGGCAGCGATGAGCCCGATCGTCAGCAGGATAAACCAGAGACTGCGGTAGAAGGGCGGGCCGCACATAGAAAGCGATCTCCGCTCCGGGTTCATTCCAGGTACCATCGTTGTTCGCGGCTTGCACGCGGAAACGATAGTGGCCGGGGGGCAGGTTGGTGTAGTAGGCGATGCGGCGTGAGCCGACCTCAGTCCATCGCTTGTCGAAGCCTTCGAGAATATAGCGATAGTTGACTTTGGCAGGTGCTAGATAACTGAGGCCGGCGTACTGAAAGGCGAAGCGGTTGTGACCGGGAGAGATACTTTGTCCCGCTGCGGAGAGTGGCAGCTCGATATCGTCTGCCGTGAATCGTTCAATGACGACCGGTGGAGCAATCTGGTTCTCCACGAGATGACTGGGATCGATGATGGCAACACCCTTGCGCGTCGCAAACCAAAGAAGTCCCTGTGCGGTCTTCCATGCGGCGGGATGGCCGATGGCGGAGGCTTCTTCGGTAGGCATGCCGTCGGATCGACCATAAGAGACAGGGTGCGGATTGCAGTTGGGAGATAATGCGCACGCGATGAGGCTGGAGGCAGAGACACGCGTGATGCTGCGGCTAGAGCTTAGCCAGAGATTGCCACGATCGTCTTCCAGTATGGAGTCAATGTCTTGCGGCAGATCCTGTCGATGCAGAGATCTGAAACCGGCGGGCGACAGGGTGCTTAGGCCATCTCCCTTTGTCCCGATCCAGAGCGTCCCATGCAGGTCTTCGGCAAGGGAGGTGATGATGTCGCCGGAGAGCCCATCTTTCGTACTAAAGGTTGTGATCTTTCCGTCGCGAAGGCGTGAGAGGCCGTTGAGGGTGCCAATCCATAGATCGTGTGGAGAGCTGAGAGAATGAGACTGGAGCAGGGCTCCGATAAGATCGCTGTTAAGACCGTTGGCTCGCGTGAATGTGATGAACTGGTTGTTCTTCCAATGCGCGAGTCCGCGGCGCGTGCCGATCCAGAGAGAGCCGTCGTCGCCGGTAAGAAGGGAGCGGACGAGGTCATCGGGCAACCCGTCGGCAGAGGTGTACGATTCGACGACTCTTGTGCTTTCTATACGGTTCAAACCATCGGGCGTCCCGACCCACACGCTGTTGTTGGTTCCCGGAGCCAATGAGAGGATGATCTCGCTTTGGAGACCGGTCTGGGTAGAAAAATGTTGGGCCTTTCCCGACTGCCAGCGGTCCAGCCCGTCGCCGTTGGTGCCGACCCACATGGCGCCGTCCGATGCCTGCGTGATGGCGGTAATCACATGATCGGAGAGTCCGGGCACTGTGCGGAAATTTTGTTGGCGCAGAATATCGAGGCCGCTGGTTTCCGTCCCAATCCAAAAATCTCCTTCTCGATCCTGGGAGAGGGACAGGATGCTGTTGGTGCCGAGCGTCGGCTGGTGTTGCGGTTGGGTGCCAGTTTTGTCGAGAACAAAAAGACCCTTGTTAGTGCCTATCCAGAGATCTCCGCGTGAGTCTGCTAGGACCGATTGGATACGCGTGGCCGAAAAGTCGCGGCCAGCCTGCAAAGTGCGCTGATGACCATTCTGCACCAAAATGAGGTTGCTGCTGGTCCGCAGCCAGAGGCCGTGGTTGGGCAGAACTCCGATGCCTTCGATGTCTGCTATTGGAGGAGTAGAGCTGATCGGTTGGGAGCGAATGCGGCCCTGTCGATATTCAAAGATTCCAGAGGTTGATGCGACCCAAACGCTGCCGTCGTCTTCTGGAGCCATTGCAACGGGCGTGGCAGAGGCGGGAAGCGAGAGAGGTGAGAAGCGTCTTCCATCGAAGCTGGTAATGCGATCGCCTGAGAGGACTAAGAGAGAGCCATCGCTTGCTGCAGCGATGGAGGCAATGCCGCCAGAGGGCAATCCGTCCGTTGTGGAGTAGCGGCGAAATACGCCTGCCGAGTATTGGAGAAGGCTATCCGCAGTGCCAATCCATAACGAGCCGGCGGAGGTTTGTGTGAAGCAGCAGATGTCATCACTTGTGATGGCGGGGGTGTTGTCGTGATTGAAGACCTTGAAATCAATGCCGTTGAAGCGGGCAATGCCGCCTTCAGTCGCGATCCAGATGTAACCATCGCGGGATTGGAAGATTTGATGAACGCTGTTTTGCGGGAGCCCGTTCTCTGTGGACCAAGACTGATGGCCGAGGCTAGGGGCCTGCGAGTGGGCGGTGGCTGAGAGCGTGATGACTCCGCATAGCGTCCATAAGAAGGCAGAGCGTAGGACGAGATGGAGATAGGGAAGAGGATTCATGCGGAGGTCTACTGCATGGTGAGGCTCCGGGCCATGGTTCGCTTCAACTCGGATGATACGTCTTGTTGATTTGGATCGCGCACGATTATTTCGGCTTTTTGTCGCGACAGGAATGAAGATAGGCAACCAGATCATCCACCTCGGATTTTTGCAGAACGTCAGCAAAGGGCGGCATCTCATGACCGCCTTGAAGTATCTGGATGCGTATCTGGGCTTTGTTCAGCAGGCGGCCCACCCCGGAGAGATCTGGACCCTTGGTCCCACCATCGTCGCGGATGGAGTGGCAGTGCTGACAACCGTTGTCTACAAAAACAGTTGCTCCTCGGCGCTCGGCAGCGGACAACGCGAATGAAGGAAGAGACGCTGTGGCTGCAAAGGTAAGGACTAAAGCGGGATGTAATAGATTCATTGGGCAGGTGGTCCGGTTGGGTGGGCTGGCTCAGGGGCGAAGTCGCTGTGTGTGTGCCAGGGTACGCTCTCCGATGCTATTTCGGTGTGCTTGCGCAAGAACTCCAGAGCATAGGTGCTGGCCGTAGGATCATCCTTTTGATCGGCAAACATCGCAGCTTCGTGTGACGCTTTCTCCTTCATCCCGAGTCTACGGTAGACGATGGATAGAATGTAGTGAGCGGCAAGGTCGTCGGGATCGATGGTCTGGAGCGTTTCGTACTCAACGCGGGCTTCGTCATAGTTGTGCTGCTGATAGAGCGAGAATCCCAGTTCGCGGTGGGCATCGCGTGAGCGCGGGAACTGCGCTATTACCTCGCGGAGATCGGAGATGGCTTTGTCCAGATAACCCTGGTTTCGTTCGACCAACGCAAGGTAGTATAGCGCTCGCGCATTGGTTGGGCTGAGTTGAAGCGCCTTGTCGAGACTGGTGCGAGAGGGATCGTAGCGCTGCCAGGCGAAGTTCGTGATGGCGATGTTTGTATACGCATCGGCGTAGTCGGGACGCATCTGCGACACGCGCTCAAATGCGCGAACACTCTCAGCGTATTGTTGCGCGTCGAGCATGGCGATGCCGTAGTTGTTCCACCGCATCCACTCCTTGTTGTCCTGCGGATCGACGGCCGGGGGATTATTCCCGAGAGTGAAGATGCGGGTGCGCTCGGACATAGCCACGACCGGCATCTCGTAGTGTTTACCCATGCCGAAGTCCATGAAGTGCTGGTCGAAGCGGCGGTAGTTGACTCTTGCCGTGACGGTGATAGGGCTCTTCGCATCCGCGGGCACTTTGAATTGATACCGGACCACCTGCGAACGGCCGGAGGCGATGGTGTTGTTATAGGCCACAACACGATTGTCCCAGACCTGGTGCAAGTCGTTGAGCGTGCCCTTGGAATTTACGAGGCGATTCGTGAAGCTGTGGGCGCGAGGATCGAGATCGCCATTGGGCTGAAGCGCGCCGGAGTGCATCAGGGTACGGCCGGAGCCATCCTTTGCCTCGAATTCGACCCAGCTCTCATACATATCGCGCTGCTCGGGGACGTGGCTGTGGGCGATGCCTTTGTTCTGGATGACGATGGAAGTTGTAAGGACGTCGCCTGGAGAAACAGTGAAGTCTTCACTGCCAAGCGGCGCGATAATCTTGCCTTCATTTTTCTCGAGGCCAAAGATGTCTACGTTGAAAACCCCCGCCTGCAGGAAGGCTATGGTCTTCTCCATCTGCGTGTCGTAGTTGTAGTACTTCGACAGAATCGTGTTGGCGCCCAACCAGCGGTGTGACGCTAGTTTACCCTGTTTTGCGCCATAGTCTGAGGTCGCGACAGCTTCGCGTGGCATATGGCAAGTTTGGCAGGTGGAGACCTGATCCTTGACATAAAAGGGCAAGGGTGACTGCTTGGCGAAGGAGGAGAGTTGCCACTCGTCGTACAGAAAGATCGCGCGCTGCCACTTGTAGTCGTTCAGTTGCTTCGGCAGGGCTGCTTTATGGCAAACCGAGCAGTACTCGCTGGTGCGGTAAAAGTCCTTCATGACCGCCTTTGAATGACGGTCCAAGTGAGCGAGGATCTCCTTGTCGGAGACGTCTCCGTAGATGGGCTGGTCCTTTTCGTCGACCAGAACGGCGGGTTGCGCCATGACGTAGCTGCCGGTGCCGCGAGTATCTACTTTCTGGATGGAGTGGCAGACGGAGCAGGTTATGCCATCTTCATCGAACTTGCGGTTGATAGGAGAACCCGTGGTGAGAGCTCCTGAAACCAGCGCGATCGGGTTGTGGCAGCCCTCGCAGTGGCGAGTGTACTCAATGCCCTTTTCCGTCGTGAGCAAATTCGTATTTTTGAGATACCAGGGAGCGCGGAAGGAGTTGGCGTGAGCCGACTGGCGCCATTCGGCGTGTGCCTCCTGATGGCAGTGTCCACAGTATTTGGCAGTCGGAAACGCTTTAGGGTTGATGAACTCGCCGGTATCGGTGGTCGCTAGGGAGGGGAGAAAAGGCTGATTTGAGCCAAAGCGGAAGTTGTAGTGCTGAGCTACAGATTGGCTGTAAACCTGTCGCTGCGGGACTGTGTTAACGTCGTACTCCGCGTGCGCGATCCCAGTCTTCAAGGCCAAAATGAAGCAAGCTACTGATCCCCCAAGGAGGATGCCGATAAAAATGCGACAGGCTCGCTTGGAAGTGGCATTGATTTGCATAACAGTGGAGAATTCTAGTGGAACGGTTACACGGTTGGCCATGCGCCTATGTGCTGATGCGCGACTCCACCTTTTGATGGAGTCGCGCATCGTGTCCAGGCCAAAATGTCTAGGGTTTCGTTCCTTTACCTTCCGCCAGTGTAACGATCTGGTCGGGCTTATCGATAGTGAAGTTTTCTCTTGCACCGCTTGGCCAGTGAACTTCGACCGAGTCAATCTTGGTCGCGTCACCCAGTCCGAAGTGGAGTCGCGGATCGTGCGTGGATGCGTAGCTTGCGCCGGAGATGACGTCCCCTCGCTGACGCTTTCCGCCGGATGTCAGGTAAACAGTTGATCCTATGGCGTCGCGAGGGCTCTTTAGACCGCCGACGAGCTTCAACTCTATCCAGTGATGCGTGTCGGCGGATACATTGCGGAGCAGGGCTGGGTGGCCATCAAGGACGTTGATAACCGCGTCGAGTTTGCCGTCGTTGAAGAGATCGCCGACCGCCAGACCTCTTGAAGCGAAGAGCTTTGCCAGACCGGTTCCCTGGACGGCAGGTTCGAGTTCAAATTTTTTTCCGTCGATATTTCGGAAGAGCAAGGGGCGCTGCGCCCAGGTGGTTCCCCAATTGGTGTGGTCGACCTGCGGATAAACGTGACCGTTTCCGATGATGATGTCCTTCCAGCCGTCGTTGTCGAAATCTAGAAAAGCCGAGCCCCAACCCAGGAAGGGAATCGTCGGCTCGGCGATGCCCAACTGGTAGCTGATATCCGTGAAGTTGGCATCACCGTCGTTTCGATAGAGGGGGTTGTAGTCGTCGGAGAATGTGGTGTTGTAGATGTCTATAAGTCCATTGTTTTGGTAATCGCCGACGGCGATGCCCATAGATGCGGTTTCGCGCCCGTTTTCATTCAGGGCGTATCCGGATGCGTAGCTTTCGTCTTCAAAGGTACCGTCGCCTTTGTTGATATAGAGGTAGTTTGGTGTGGAATCATTGGCCACAAGGAGATCAGGTTTCCCGTCGTTATTGACGTCAATGAAGACGGATGCAAATCCATAGTAGCCATTTTTGTCGGCGACTCCAGCCTTTTCGCTGACGTCTGTGAAAGTCCCATCGCCATTATTGTGGAAGAGATGGTCCGGCTCGCCCTTCAGACCCCGCGGACCGCACATGACCTTTTCGCCCCGAAACTGACAGAAGCTATAGGACACGTCATTGCCGCCGGATGCGGGCTGATTTGCGATGTCGTAATGTACGTAGCCGGGAACGAAGAGATCAAGCCGGCCATCGCCGTCGTAGTCTCCCCAGGTGGCTCCGGTTGACCAGTTGCCCAGAGTGACGCCTGCTTTTTCCGCGACGTCGGTAAAGGTGCCGTCATGGTTGTTGTGATAGAGGCGGTTCTTGCCGAAGTTGGTGACATAAATGTCCGGCCAGCCATCGTTGTCGTAGTCGGCGATGGCGACGCCGAAACCCCAGCGGTCATTGGTGACGCCAGCCTTCGCGGCCACATCGGTGAAGGTTCCATCGTGATTGTTGTGAAACAGCGCAGCATGGGGCGGAGTTGTTTTGCCACCGATAGCGTCGTAGGTGGAGCCATTGACGAGATAGATGTCCAGCCAACCGTCGTTGTCATAGTCGATAAGGCCGACGCCAGATCCATTTGCCTCGATGATGAATTTCTTCTCGGCGGTTCCCATCACGTGCGCCCACACGGTCAAACCCGCCTTCTGGGCGATGTCCTGAAAGATAACGGGTCCGTCCTTGACGAAACCGCCGGCAGTGATGGGCCTGCGCTCGTTGTCGAATACTGCCGGGTGAGCACCGCCAGTATTTGATCCACCAACTGCTGGCGCCTGGCCGCCCTCCTTGGGCTTGGCCGACTGTGAGTCTGGCTCTTGAGAGCTCGGCACTGTAGATTGCGCGATCAATGGCCCTGTGTCCATGAAGAAAATGGCACAGAGAACGAAGCTGAAGAAAGGCGAGACATAGCGGAGGTGATGGTGAGCAGGCATGAGTGTCCTTGACGCATCCGTCAATCCGACGGATTGCACCGCACTCATGTTTACCACAAGAAGCTAGCCCTCACCTCCACCATTTGATGGAGTCATCATCAGGATGCCGTTGGTCCTCGGCTACATCTTCCTAAGATAACCCGATATCGGGTTTCTATTGATGGAGAGGAGCCGCTGGAGGCTGTTCTATGATTGGTGCGAGGTGGCCTTTCCCCTCGGTCAACTCGACAAAGCGATCGACCGTTGCAGGAGGGTCAAAGAGCTCCATCTCGCCGTTTGGCCAGCGAATTTGAATATTTGTAAGCTGCGTATCGGCGCCGAGGCCAAAGTGGAGACGTAGATCGGTCGAAGAGTTGTAACTAGAGCCACTTCGCACCTCATCGACCCAGAGACGCTTTGACGAGTGGAGGGTCACGCGGGCTCCTATGGCATCGCGATTGGATGATGTGCCGATGAGACGCAGGCCGAGCCAGTGGTTCTGATTCTTTGCGAGGTTGACCAGGAGCATGGGCCGGTCGCTTAGGTTGTTGATCACAACTTCGAGGCGACCGTCGTTGAAGAGATCTGCGATGACGAGGCCACGGCTGGAACGCGGGTCGGCGAGACCGGGACCAGATGCCTTGCTGATATCGCGGAATTTGCCGTTACCGAGGTTGTAGTAGAGGAGGCGTGGTTCGCGATAGAAGGAACCTAGTTTGGCGGAATCGACTTCAGGGTAGACGTGACCGTTAGCGACGAGAAGATCGGGCCATCCGTCGTTATCAACATCGGCAAACATTGCGCCCCAGCCGAGCGCATCCGCGTTGATGCCGAGGCCAGCAGGGAAGGTCATATCAGTAAAAGTGCCGTCGCCGTTGTTGTGGTAGAGAGTGGATGTGTCGTCGGAGAAGTTCGTCTTGAAGATATCCAGTTTGCCGTCGCCGTCGTAATCGGCTGAGGTTGAGCCCATGCCGGCCTGCTCGCGACCATCTTCGTTGAAGGCGACACCAGCGTCCGCGGCTGTATCGGTGAAGGTCCCATCGTGGTTGTTGCGATAGAGTATAGACGGAGTGGAGTCGCAGGCTACGTAGAGATCGGGCCAGCCGTCGTCGTCGTAATCGAGTGTGGTAATGGAGAAGCAATAGTGGCCGTTGGTATGCTCGAATCCGCTCGGCTTGCTAACGTCTTCAAACTTTCCTCCGCCGAGGTTGTGGTACAGGATGTTCGGCGCGCTGTCGAGGCCGCGGGGGCCGCACATGACGGGAACTCCCTTCCAGATGCATCCCGCGTTCTGGCCAGGCGTGGGTGTATGGGCCAGGTCGAAGTGCACGTAGTTGGCGACGGCGAGGTCTAGTTTGCCGTCACGGTCGTAATCGACGAAAGCGCAGCCGGTGCCCCATTCTTTGCCTGTTCCGGCGACGCCAGCCTGCTCGGCTATCTCTTTGAAGGTGCCATCGCCCTGGTTGTGGAAGAGACGGTTTTTGCCGTAGCCGGTGACGTAGATGTCGTCGTATCCGTCGTTGTCATAGTCTCCGACGCAAACCCCTTGGCCCCATCCGGTAGAGACTAGGCCTGCCTTCGCGGTGACGTCGGTGAAGGTGCCGTCGTGATTGTTGTGGAAGAGGTGGTTGGTTGGTTTGTCCTGATTGTCCTCGGGCTTTGTGCCTGGGAGTGTGGTGCCGTTGACAAGGAAGATATCGGGCCAGCCGTCGCGGTCATAATCGAGAATGGCGACTCCGGAGCCAGTGGCCTCTATGATGTAATGCTTGGCCTCGATGCTTCCGTTGACATTGCGAACGGTGATGCCGGCCTTTGACGCGACATCGACAAACCATGCAGGGGGAGCGTGATCGGTCGCTGGGGCATAGGGCTGCTGGGCGAAGGCGAACGCCGAAAAAAAGATGAGCGCGCTCGCGGGAACGGGGAGTCTCTGCTTCATGGTTTGGATGCCGGGGATCCAGATGACGTTGAGGCGCTCATGGCTACAGTCTTCAGGATCTTTCCGCCTTCTTGAATGACATACAGATGATTGGCCGCCAGGTCTGTCAGCTTGTCGGTCGTGCCAGAGGGCCACCTGATCTCGACTGAATCTGCTTTCGCGGAGCGGTCGAGGCCGAAATGAATGCGAAGATCGTTCTGTGAATAGTAACTGCCTCCACTGCGGACCTCGTCTATCTGTACAAAAGGCTTGCCGCCGTCTGGTATTGCTGTCATGACGCTGATCTTTGCGCCAATGCCGGTGCGGTTGGACTTTGTGCCGACGGTGCGAATCTTGATCCAGTTGCGGCCAGTCGTCGAGTCGCAACGGAGCAGTTGCGGAAGGCTGTTGATGCAGTTGACGACCACATCCAGATCGCCATCGTTGTCGTAGTCGCCAAAGGCACACCCACGGCCAGGAGCAGGGGTGGTGATGCCGGGGCCGCCCTCTGCGGTCACCTCTTCAAATTGCCCATTGCGCAGATTGCGATACAGGTACTTGTGCTGGGCGTAGGGAGCGTCCACATCGGTTCCATCAACCTCGGGGTAGACATGTCCGTTCGACATAAGAATGTCCAACCAGCCATCGTTGTCCATGTCGAAGAAGCCGACGCCCCAGCCCAGGAAGCGAGTATTGACGCCGAGGCCGGAGAGATAGGTGTGGTCGTCGAAGTTCCCATCGCCAAGATTGACATATAGCGAGTCGGTGTCGCCAGCGAAGTTTGTCTTGACGATATCGAAACGGCCGTCGCGATTGAAATCGCCAATGGAGACGCCCATGCCGGCCTGAGGCTTCCCGTCGGGCGAGTAGGCGACGCCGGCCTCAATGGCCACATCTTTGAACGTACCGTCCTTCTGATTTTGATAGAACGTGGCTGCCGTGGAGTCGTTGGCTACATAGATGTCGGGCCATCCGTCGTCGTCAATGTCGGAGACAGCCACGGAGAGTCCGTAGGTGCCAATGGTGTCCCACATGCCGCTTTTCTGCGAGACGTCAGTGAAGGTTCCGTCGCCGTTGTTGTGATAGAGGATGTTCTTTCCGCCTTGCAGACCTGGGGGGCCGCATGCCACCTGAATTCCTTTGTAGGCGCAGCCAGCAGCCTCCGGAAGCGGTGCGCTCTTGATGTCGAAGTCGATGTAGTTGGCGACAAATAGGTCGAGATGACCGTCGCGGTCGTAGTCGAGAAAGGCGCAGCCGGAGTTCCACCGCGTCTTCGATTGCAGTAGACCTGCCTTCTCCGTGACATCAGTGAAAGTGCCGTTGCCGTTGTTACGGTAAAGGACGTTCTGACCATAGTAGCTGACAAAGAGATCGTCCCAGCCGTCATTGTTGTAGTCGCCGACACAGCAGCCCTGACCCCATCCTCCGCGGGCTAGGCCAGCTTTGACGGTGACATCAGTGAAGGTGCCGTCGCGATTGTTCTTGAAGAGGTGAGAGACAGGTTCTTGTCCTTTTGGGAAACCTCCGAGCCGGGTTCCGTTGACCAGGAAGATATCGAGCCAGTCGTCGTGATCGTAGTCGTAGAAGGCCACGCCACAGCCGGTGGTCTCGAGGAGATATCTGTTCTTGTGCTCGCCGCCGTAGATTGTCTTTGCGTTCAAGCCGGACTGACGTGCTACATCGATAAAGCTGACTCCGAGAGGAGTGCCGGCGACGGGGGAGGGAAGTCCTTTGGGTGCTGGCCGAGGCACAGCATTGTAGGCAGCGCGTGATCCCAACTGTGGGGGCGACTGGGGATTTTGCGGGGCTGCTAGAGCGAGAACATCGTCAAGCGAGAGAACCAGCGCTGTCGTGGAAAGCGAAGTGAGGAAACTGCGGCGAGACCAAGTCAAGCGGACACTCCCTCAGACGGGCTGCCCGCCCGGCACTGGCGTTCAAAGCTCTTTGCTTGGGTGTTAATTGTCATCTCAAAATCACTACCGGTTGAAAGAGCCTCGAAAGCAGTTGACTGAGTATAGAGAAGCTCTTGCATCGTAGGCAATGAGTCTTCCGATGCAACGATAGCGGTTGGCCTTTAGGGGTGAGTTGGCGCAACAACTCCTGGGGTGCGGGGAGCTTCTGTAAGCTTCTGGGCCTTCTGCCGTTCGAGTGCAGCGTCGGCGCTTCGCCCCTGTCGATCCAGTGCGTCGGCGAGAGCGGAATGGGCCTCGGCATAATTTGGATCTGCGTCGACCGCTGATTGAAGCTGGACTACAGCGTCAGCGACCTGACCTCGTCTAAGAAGCGTCCTGCCGGAATCGAGGGCGAAGTTGGCGCGCTGGCGGCTGACGGCAATGCGACTGAGATCGGCGGCCTTTTTGCGTTCTGCGGCTGCCCCCGCGGGATCGCCCTGCTGGATGAGAACCGCCGCGAGACTGATGTGAGGGCTGGGTTGATTGGGTAACAGTTCAATGGCGCGCCGCAGTGCGGCGGCAGCTTTCTGCGACTCACCCACTTCTTTATAGACATTCCCGAGTATGGCCCAGGCATCGCCGTTATCCGGTCGCAGCGCAGTGGCTTTTTCCAGTTCGATCTGGGCTTCAGAGAAGCGCCCAAGCTGCATATAGAGAACGCCGAGGGTATAGGGTGAGTCGGGTAGCTTCGGATCTAGCTTTTCGGCCTGCTCGAGCTCTAAAACAGCCTCTTTGGGATCGTCCTTCAGCTTGAGCGCGAGACCAAGATCGTAATGGAGTTGGGGATTGTTCGGTTCTACAACGAGGCCTGCGCGGAACTGCTCCATGGCATGGTTGAGGTCGCTCTGCTGTAGATAAGCGACGCCGAGGTCTTCGCGCAGCGTCGCGTTCTGAGCATTCAGCGCGAGGGCGCGAATATAGACAGGAATTGCGCCTTTGGCGTCGCCCGTCTGCACGAGAGCAAGGCCGAGATTTGTGAGCGCGGCAAAGTCCTGGGGCCGTGCCGTCACAACCTGCTCGAAGAGAGGTAGCGCCTCGTGCGCGTTATCGTTTGCCTGCAGAGTAAGAGCGAGCTCGTATTTAGCGTCCACAGACGCCGGATCATCCGCCAGCGCATGACGCAGTACGGCAAGCGCCGGTTCATCCTGATTGTCTGCGCGAAGAGCACGCCCAAGCTGCAGAGCATACTCGGTGTTTGCTTTGGCAAGATTGTTTGCCTGAGTAAGTTCTGTGACTGCCGCGGCGGGGTCACCTTGATTCAGGAAGACGGAGCCGAGGTGATAGTGTGCGGAAGCCAGCGTCGGATCCAGTGAGATGGCGCGCCTGAACTGCGTCATGGCATCGGCGTAGCTCTCCTGCTGTGCAGAGAGCGCGCCGAGGGCATCGAGTAACGCTGCGTTGTCAGGCGAGGTGGTGAGAGCCGCCTCCAACTGCCTTCGCGCAGCGGCGGGTTCACCAGTTGCACTCAGCGCGACAGCGTAAGCGATGGCGGCTTGAGGCGTGAGTGGTTGCGAAGCGTCGCTCTTAGTCTGGTCAAGAAGCTGAAACATCTGCACTGATTTCGCATAATCGCGAAGCTGGGAGTAGGCCAGCGCGAGGTTGAGTATGGCGCCTGTGTCCTGAGGGTCGAAGCTGTGTGCCAGCTGAAGTTGAATTACAGCGGACCAGGCATCCCCTTCGGCAAGCAATACAGTGCCGAATGCGGTGTGACCAGCGGCGACTTCGGGGGCAAGCTGCACCACCTTCGCAAACTGAATGTGCGCGGAATGCAGATCGTTCTGAAGATAGGCTGCGGAGCCGGCGCGAAATGCTTCCTCCGCTGACTTCAGCCTGGCGTCCGCGGAAGCGTTTTGGCTTGGAGCCGGCGCCGTGGAGGTCTGTGCTTGCATCAGTGGGGACATGGCCGCCATGACGCCATACAGCAGTAGCGATCGTACCGGGAATAATTGCATCTCAGCGTGATTGTAACTATGGATGAATAAGTTGTTCAGCGCATCGCAGGTGAGGCCTGCGCAATGTGAACGTACTGGCGGCCTACATAGAGCCGGTATCCAGCGCCGTCGGGAGCCGGTAAGACCTGCAGAGGAGTCGGACGGTGGAGGTCCGCGTCCCTGGCAGAGCGGACGGAGAAGAGGTCATGGCCGCCGATGTCCATGACGATGAAAGTATCGCCGGCGATGAAACCGCAGCCATACGCCCCTGGTTCAAGTCGATGCCCCCCGATATCAATGGCGGTCTCGGTGATCAGATAAGCCTGATATTTCTCCTGCACGGAGCTTGAGTAGCCCGCTGTATCCACCAGCGTAACGAGGAGAAGAGAGCCTTTCGTAAATTGAACACCGCTGGAGTTCCTGGTCTGAATTGGCGCGGACTGACCTTGGAAGAAAACCGAGCTGGGAAGAAATTTTGCCGCTTCTGGAGCAGTCAATATCTTCGTTTCAGTCACAGTGGGCGCGCCAGTTTTATCCGTGGAAGCGGCTTGGGGCGCCGCGCACAGAGCAGGAGCGGCGATGATGAGGAGCAGGATGGAGCGCAGTGATTGACCAATCATGTTGTGCCTCTTATAGATGGCATCGTACTTCGTCGATAGAGAACATCGCAACATGTAGACTGGTGACCTTTGAAATGGAGGCATCATGCGGGCTGCTTTTTCTGTGATCCTGACGCTCTGCGGGGTAGCGGCCGCGCAGACCACAGCGCTGCAGCCGATTAATGCTTTTTCGATCAAAGAAGATGGACTGGCGATCCGACGGCACGTTGAAGAGGGAAAGCCCTTTACTGTTGCAGGTGAACGCGGCGTGATAGTCGGGCAGCAGGAAGGGTCGTTTGAGGCATGGGTGTTGCCCGTTAAGCTGCTCAGCCACTTCGCCATTCGCGCCAATGTCGAGGGCTACTCTGTGCCAATCGACCTGAACGCTGCCGCTGCAGAAATCGAGGTATTTCCCGATCACACCGTAATCACGTATTCGCACATCGCGTTCACAGTGCGGCAGATCATGTTCGCGCCGGATGACGCTGACGATGGCACCGGTGCGGTTGTGCTATTTCAGATTGACTCAACGCGTCCAATGGATCTGACGTTCAGCTTCACGCCAGAGATGCGGCCAATGTGGCCACAGCGTAGTCAGGGACTGCCGTCGGCGGACTGGGTGAAGCAGGAGTCTGGCGGGTTTTATGTGCTGCATACTGATTTTCCTGACATGGCGGGGGCCGTAGGGATGCCCAACACGCATCCGGGAATTATGGCGCCATACCAGGAGAAGCCACATTTCTATCCACTAGAGCTTAATCTTCATTACGACCCGAAGCGGGATACCAACCGCTATTTCCCTCTGTTGATGGCGGTGGGCACTACAGTAGAGACGGCGACGAATGCCGTGTTGCAGGAGAAGGTGAGCCGGCTGAACGCCACTCTGCCGCAGATATATGCGAAACATACTTCGCGCTATGAGCAGATGAAGAGTACGTTGACAGCGATCCGCACCCCGGACGCTGGATTGAACGATGATTTTGCATGGGCTGCGATGTCAATTGAACAATTGAAGGCAAAGGCGCAGCCAAGCGGAGAGATAGGGCTCGTGGCGGGATACTACTCGTCCGGAGATTCGGCACGCCCTGGGTTTGGCTGGTACTTCGGACGCGACACTTTGTATACGCTCTATGCCGTGAATGGTTTTGGCGACTTCAATTTGACTCGCGAGGCGCTGATGTTCCTGATGAAGCGGCAGCGTGATGACGGAAAGATCATGCACGAGTACCCGCAGACCGCCGCGCACTTTGACTGGAAGGAGTTTTCGTATGCGTATGCTGCGGCTGATTCGACACCCCTATTTTTGACAGCGATGCTGGATTACGTGCGGAGCAGTGGGGATGTCGATTTTCTCCGACAACACCGAGACGTCGTCGAAAGAGCATGGCGTTTCGAGACAACGCATGACTCCGACGGCGATGGTATTTACGACAACTCGCAGGGCACAGGGTGGGTGGAGAGTTGGCCAACTGGAATGCCGCATCAGGAGGTATATCTTGCGTTGCTCGACCAGCAGGCGTCCACTGCGATGTCGAAGCTCGCAGCGCTGCTGGGCGATAAGGCAACCGCCGATGCCGCTGGGGCACGCGCTTCCGATCTGACGAAGAAGATTGAGGCGGAGTATTACGACTCTCAACGACAGCAGTACGCCTTTAGCCGAAACACCGACGGAACGCTTGACCACACCGCAACCGTCTATCCCTCCATTGCGTGGTGGAATGGCGGGGAGGGGCTGGCGCATCCGCAGGAGAGCTTCCGACGGTGGGCCTCGCATGACTTTTCGACGGACTGGGGGTTGCGCGATTTGGCCGAGAGCGATCCTCAGTACGACCCCATCAGTTATCATCAGGGATCGGTGTGGCCCCTGTTCGCGGGCTGGACCTCGATCGCGGAGTACCGCACAGGTCATGCGCTCTCCGCCTATGCGCACCTGATGCAGAACGCGGACCAGACCACGAATCAGGATCTAGGCGCGGTGACGGAGTTGTTGTCGGGAGCGTTCTTTCAGCCCTTCGGCCGAAGCACGAGCCACCAGCTCTGGTCATCCGCGATGGTAATTACACCGGCACTCCGAGGCATGTTTGGCGTCGATGTCGACGCGCTTTCGGGATCGATTGACCTTGATCCGCATCTTCCCGCCGATTGGGACAAAGCAGAAGTACAGAGACTTCATGTGGGACAGTCGGTGTGTTCGTTGGACTATCAGCGCCAGGGCCAGAGCATCGTTGTGAAAGCTTCAACTACCTCTGGCCCTGCGGTTCGGCTGGGAACCGCAGCGAAGAACGCACGAACCGCAGCCGATGGATTGTCAATCGCGTTTGCATTGCCTCCAGTTGAAGTAGCGGTTCCGCATGGTTTGCCCTTACCTGGCGCGCGTACGTCGCAGATGAAGGTGCTGGCGGAAACCGCGACGGCGAACTCGTTGAGACTCGAACTGGAAGCCGATGCAGGATCAGTAGTTGAGCTGAAACTTCGCCGCAATGGAACTAAACTCAACGTTCGCGCCGACGGCGCCAAACTGGTGTCTGCTGAACAGGGTTCCGGTGCCAGCAGTCTCGATTTCTTGACGGTCAAGTTTTCGTCAGGCACTGGCTATCAAGAGCAGATTGTTACGCTGCATTGGTAACTATCAGCGGACTTGGCAACACAAACGCTTTACTCCATGGCAAAGTGCTCCGGCACCAGTGCCGTTATTTGACGCTGCCAACCCACGAGGCATAGGGCGGCAGTGTGATGTTGTTCAAACTGTTCGTCTCCTTTAGCGACGGCGCATCGGTGATCAGCGTACTTACGGTCTTGCCTGAGACACCTGCTGTCTCCGCATGGAGTGACACCGTCTGGGGCTCGCCTGTGAAGTTGAGAGTCACCACGATCGCTGGATTCCCTCCAACCCCTTCGCGAACGTACGACAAAACGGAGGGATTGCTCTCATCGATCATTATCTGTTTTCCATCGCGTAGCGTCGGATCTCTTCTACGCATGGCAATTAGCTTTTTGTTCCAGTTAAGTAGAGAATCCGGTTCGGCCTCCTCCGTTTTCACATTGACTGTCGTATAGTCCGGAGCGACGGGAAGCCATGTAGTCGCCGCAGTGCTGAATCCGGCATCCTTCGAGTCACTCCATTGCATCGGGGTTCGCTCACCGTCGCGGCCCTTTTCCTTTGGCCAGCCCGTGATACCGATGGGATCCTTCACGTCTTCCTTACGAGTGGGTGTGGTAGTGACCATGCCGATCTCTGCCCCGTAGTAGGTCATCGCGGTTGCGCGGGACGTGAGCAGCATCGTTGCAATCAATCTTGCGATGGCCTGGTCATGGGCACCGTCGCCGTAGCGGTTCCAGCTGCGGGCATTGTCATGGTTGTCAAAGACGAACAGTGGCTGGCTACCGTTGAGCTGAGTTTCCGCGTCGTTGATGCGTTTGCGGAAGAGGGAGGCGTCCAGCTTGTTGGTGAAGCCGACCTGCATATCCATGGGTAGCTGCAACTCGTCATGCTTCGCGCCGCCGTACCACTTGTCGAGTTCCTGAATGTTCGGCAGGTAGGTCTCCCCGATAAGTACACGGTCTCCCGGATAGCTATTGATCAAAGAACGTAGACGCCGCACGACGTCATGCACCTCCGGCAGATTGTTCGTGTAAATGTCGCTGAGGTTCGGGTCACCCTGTGCGTTGGTGCCGCCGGTGGCCGGCTCGTCGCGAAGTTGTAGATCTTCAAAGAGTGTTGGAATAGCATCGAGGCGGAAGCCGGCCACGCCGCGATCCAGCCAGAATCGCACGGAGTCGAACATTGCCTTCTCGACCGCCGGGTTACGCCAGTTAAGATCCGGCTGCTGCTTGTAGAACTCGTGATAGTAGAACTGCTTCGTCTTCGCGTCGTACTCCCACGCGGAGCCGCCAAACAGGCTGACCCAGTTGTTCGGCGGCAGCGGCTTGCCATCGGCGCCCACTCCCTTGCCGTCGCGCCAGACATACCAGTCGCGCTTGGGATTTGTCTTTGAGCTCTCTGACTCGATGAACCACTTGTGCTTGTCGGACGTATGGTTCATCACCATGTCCATGATGATGCGAATGTTTCGCTTCTTGGCTTCGGCTACGAGCCGGTCGAAATCAGCGAGCGTGCCATATTGAGGGTCGATGTTCTCGTAGTCGGAGATATCGTAGCCAAAGTCAACCTGAGGAGAAGGATAGATCGGTGAGAGCCATATGGCATCGATATCCAGCGACTGCAAATAATCGAGCCGTTGCGTGATGCCGTTGAGATCCCCGATGCCGTCACCGTTCGAATCCTGAAAGCTGCGTGGATAGATCTCATAGACGAGGGCATGTTTCCACCATGGGCCGTCGTTTACGAGCGCGCCCACAGATGAGTGTGTGGCTGTGCCAGATGTCTGTGGCGTCTGCCCCCACGCTGCACCTCCAGAGTTATAGAGAGTGAAGGCAGCAAGGATCGCGAGGATCGTGGTAAAAGGCATCCAGCCCGCCGAAGATGCGGTACGATAACGTCCGTTCATGATCAGGTCTCGCCTCCAGGAGTCCGCAACACTATAGCACCGGCGATAGGAATCACGATTGATTGACATGACAATTCTGGCAGTGCGCGTTATCTGTTGTATGAGAAGTAGATGGCGGCAGGCAGATTGTGTGCAGCATTGCCGATCTAGCGCGAGCAGCAATCCTCAAATGATTCCCAGTTTTCGCTGCAACTGCTCGAGCGAAATGCCTTTCGTCTCCGGATAGATGAACAGGACTACAAAAAATTGCAGTACCATCATGGCCGCAAAGAAGGCGAAAGGAGTGCCGCCAGAAGACTTTGCAAGGATGGGAAAGATGAGCGAGATGATGGCGTTCATAATCCAGTGAGAGGAAGATCCCAAGCTCTGCCCCTTGTCGCGCACGCGGTTTGGGAAGACCTCGGCGATATAAACCCAGATAACTGCGCCCTGCGAGATTGCAAAGAAGAAAATGTAAGCAACCAACAGCCAGACGAGGGCATTGAGATGACTGTGCGTGAAGAAGACTGATGCAACGCCGGAGAGACACAGCGCCATCCCCAGGCTGCCGGTAAGGAGCAAGGTCTTTCTGCCTAGCTTGTCGATAAGTGACATGCCAACTAAGGTCGCGACCAGGTTCATTGCGCCGATAAGAACTGTCTGCAAGGCTCCTGATAGTTGGCTGAAGCCGGCGGCCGCGAAGATGTAGTTCGAATAGTAAAGAATCGCATTAATACCGGAGAGTTGATTGAACATTCCAATTGTGATGGCCAGAAAGATAGGCAGGCGATAGTTGCGCTTAAATAGTGGCTCCGCCGCCATGCCGCGTTCCAGATGAATGGAATCCATGATCTCGCGTAGCTCAGCCTCAGAGTCTGGCGATCCCATCATCTTCAATACATCCAGAGCTTCATCCGTTCTATTCTTCGTTACCAGCCAGCGTGAGCTGCGCGGGATTCCATACAGCATGATCAGGAACAGTATCGAAGGAATCGCGGCGACACCGAGTTGCCAGCGCCATTGCATCGCGCCAAGGTGGAGGAGCGAGATAAGGTAGTTGGACAGATAGGCGAGAAGGATGCCGACGACGATATTGATCTGAAACATTCCGACTAGCCTTCCTCGCCATTTTGCAGGCGCAAGTTCCGCGATATACACCGGGCCGAGGACGGAAGACCCCCCGATACCAAGACCGCCAATGAAGCGGAAGACCATCAAGGCAGGCCAGTTCCAAGCCAACGCGCAGCCCAGAGCGGAGACCGTGTAAAGGATGGCCATGATGCGCAACGCCTCGCGACCACCAATTCGTTGGCCAATGACTCCAGAGGTCATTGCGCCAAGGACAGTGCCCGCCAACCCGATGGAGACTGTCAATCCCAAGGTGAAGGATGTGAGCTGATAAACGGCGGTCAACTGCTGAGTTGTGCCAGCAATAACAGCTGTGTCAAAGCCAAACAGCAAGCCGCCTAGGGCGCCTGTGATTGTGCTTTTCACCAGGTATGTGGTCATTTTCACGGATCTAGTCTCCGAGATACAACAACGGTGCACAGAATACACGGAGAGAGGGAGTGCCTTCGGTGTTTGCAGAATAAGTGTGGCAGGACAACCGATGGAGGCGCGACGATCCACAGACGATCAGTAATTGCCGCAGAATTCAAACCAGTGCGAAAAACCACTTTGCGCATTATTTAAGAGAGTTTCTCAGAGTAGAACGATGCGTGCCACACGACTTGCGAATAACGGTGTGGGTTTGCAGCAGAACGTCACGCGTAGGCAGGTCAGGTTTTTCCACCCGCTGCAACATCGTTACCATGGCCATCGCACCGATATCGGCGCAATTCTGGTGTTGTGTGGTCAACGGCACCGGCAGAAGGCTGGAATACTTCACATCATCGATACCGACGATACGCATCTCCTCGGGCACACGTATACCTTGATTCACCAGGCCTGACATGACTCGCGCTGCGGTGAAATCATTGGAACAGACAATTGCATCTGGTCTGCAATCTCTCAGCACTTTCTGAATGAAATTAGGATCGTCTGGGTCGCCACGGCATACGAGATTCTGTTGAAGTGAAATTCCATACGCAAACAGAGCTTCACGATATCCAGCAATTCGCGCCATAACCGTAGACGCCGACAGAGGCTTTGCGACAAAGGCGACACGCTTCACTCCATGAAGGAGTAGATGCTGTGTAATGAGGAAGCCGGCCCGCCTATTATCAATGCCGACGAGGTCATACTTTGAACGCATGGAATACGGCGCATAGCATCTGTCGAGCAGTACAACTTGTATGCCCGCACGATCCAGCGCCGAGACAATCCGTTTATTAACAGTATCTTTTTCAGGTGTGTATTCCAACGGCGCAAAGAAGACTCCCGAAACTTTTTGAGCAACATACCTATGGCAAAGATGCTCGGCCTCCTTCTCCTGTTGAGCCGCCTCGCCCATGGAGTGTCCCCACAGCAGGGCGTGCGGCTTGGATAACGGTGACTGCATCATGCCGTGGCAGATTGGTTCGAAGATCTCCGTCCGCCCAAGATCAGGAATTAGTAATCCGAAGACATAACCGCTGGAGGTCGTTGGAGCCAGCACATGAGTGCCGGAGCCAGCACGTCGCGATACGAGGCCCTGCAGGTGCAGTTCATTGAGCGCCTTCGCCACGGTAATGCGTGAGCTGTTGTAGCGCTCTCCCAATTCTGTCTCGCTTGGAAGGCGGTCCCCGGGGTGAAAAGAGCCCGTTCGTATTGCTGAATGGAGATCCTCGTAGATCTGCCGGTATTTGGGGATAGAGGAAAGAATTGCTGCCGCTACCTTCTCGGAAAGGAGAACTCCCGGGCCGGTATTTTCCGACCGCTTACTCTTAGTTCCGGAAGATCGTTTGCCCTTCATGTAACCCCCCGTTCGGAAAAATCGGTATAACCTCTTCGCCTCTGTTTAATGTATAGACAAATCAACATTCAGGGAGATTTAAGATTTATTTTTGGTTTCTAAAGTGGTCAACCTTTTGGTTGATTACTAGTCCCCACCCAAGATGTAGCTCGTAAATATCGAATTGAGTAAACCCTCACTAATTCAATAGGTTGACGTAGATGAGCGATTATTTCAATTCTAGAGGAGGTCGTACCAAATTAATGATATGACATTCATCTTTTCGTGACATGTCATTTAGCGGCAACTACACGGAAATCAATACGGTGACGCCATTGACACGTTCCGCACCTCGCGCGTACTTTTTGGTTCGATTCAGAGGAAATATATTTCGTGACCTAGGCAGGCGACGCAAGTTCAATCGTCCTGCCTGCAACAAGGGAACACAATGAGCGATGCTCAGCAGCTTGAGTACATCGCCAACGGGACAAGAAGAAATACCCAGCACTTCTGGAGGACGATGCTATGCGATTCGCGACGCGGGTAATGATGGTGCTGTCTGGTGCATGTCTACTGGCGTTCTCGCCGGTGGCGCTTGGTCAGGCAGTTTATGGGTCAATCTTCGGGACTGTCACGGACACCACGGGCGCGGTCGTTCCAGGCGCAACCGTTACCGTGACGGATCAGTCGAAGGGCACCTCGGTCAATGTGCAATCCAACGGCACCGGCGATTTCACGGTAGAGCACCTGATCCCGGACGTCTATGACCTTAAGGTTGACATGTCGGGTTTCAAGGGGTTTCAGCAAAAGGGCATCCAGGTCTCTGCTGATTCATCGGTGAAAGTCGTGGCGGCCCTTACAGTCGGTGGTTCAGCTGAAGTCGTCGAAGTGGACGCGGACTCGGTTCCGCAGTTGAAGACTGATCGTGCGGACGTTGCCGTAAACTTCAATTCGCAGGAGTTGGAACAGCTTCCGATTCCCGACCACAACTTTACCAATTTGCAACTGTTGCTGCCGGGTGCAGTGCAACTCGGATGGGCGCACGCTGCCGATGAGAACCCGCAGGGCTCCAAGCAGATCCAGGTCGACGGACAGGCGTTCGGCGGTGTGAACTACACGCTGGACGGCACCGATAACCAGGATCCGATTCTTGGCATCATTGTCATCAACCCGAATTCGGACTCGATGTCCGAGGCGAAGATCGCAACGCAGAACTTCGACGCTGAGTTTGGTAAGGCGGTGGCCTCTGTGGTCACAGTGCAGACCAAGTCCGGTTCCAACGCCTTCCACGGCACGGCGTTCGACAACCGCGAAAGCGCGGCAAACCTGGCGCGCGATCCGTTCTCCCAGTCTAATCGTGCGATTCCTATTCCGGCAGCCCTCAAGAACCAGTTTGGCGGTTCGATCGGTGGTCCTATTCTCAAGGACAAGTTGTTCTTCTTCGCCGATTATCAGGGCGTTCGTCAGAAAGTTGGCTACTCGACTGTCCAGACCGTGCCAACCGCGCAACTGGTTTCAAGCTGCCTCAGCGGTAATGGTTGTAATTTCAGTCAATACGTCGCGTATGGCCAGAGCATCGAAACCTCAACCAACCCCGTGAATGCGTACCAAATCTACGAGCCCGGCACCACAACACCCTATCCGAACGCAATTATTCCCAACTCCCAGATTTCGCCCGAAGCGATCACGCTGCTCAAACTGCTTCAGCCTTATCAGCCCAACGTCGCCGGGAGCTTCGGTGGCCTGTCGAGCAACTACTCAGGCGGCGGCACGGGTCTGTTCAACAGCAACCAATGGGACGTACGCGGGGATTGGACTGCCAACGGGAGTGTCCACGTCTTCGGTCGGTTCAGCCGCTTTACGGACATTCTGTCCGGCAATACGCTGTTTGGCAAAGCTGGTGGTTCTGGACTTGGCTTGGCCGGCTATGGTGGAACCTCCAAAGGCGCCAACGACAGCGCCGCTCTCGGCACCGACATCGCAATCAACTCTAAGCTGGTGACCGATATTCGCTTAGGCTACTTTCGCTACAACATCATCACGGGCAAATACGACCCTACCAACACAAACCTGCCTATCCAGGGCGAGAACATTAGCGGTACGGGCGTGAACTCAGCTCTGACCGTTCCCGTCGACTATGGTGCGCCTGACTACAACGTCGCCGACCTCAACGTGACGAGCCCGACAGCCGGACCTAACAACTCACAGGGAGCAGGCGCGCAGTATGGTGCAGGTCTGAATGTAGACCGTTGTAACTGTCCCCTTACCGAGCGTGAGGACCAGTTCCAGTTCGTCAACAATTGGACCAAGATGATCGGCAACCACGCAGTGAAGGTCGGCGCCGACCTTCGCTACGCCAGAAACCTTCGTGTTCCTAGCGACAATGATCGTACCGGCGTCAACAACTTTGGCACTGGCCCAACCTCCAATGGCACATCCGGTGGTTTGGGTTTCGCCACCTTTGTTCTGGGTGACGTCACTGCCTACAACCGCTACGCCAGCACGTCAACGAACGCCAAAGAGTTCCAGAAGCGCGATTTCTTCTACGCGCAGGACACATGGCGCGCAACTCAAAAGCTGACCGTCAATGCAGGTCTGCGATACGAATTCTACTTCCCTGAGACAGTCAACGGTCCGGGCAATGGTGCACTCCTCAACCTGGCTACTGGCTACATCAACGTCGCTGGCGTGGGTGGAATCCCCACCAATATGGGCGTTTCAATTGCTAAGAACACTTGGAACCCGCGTCTGGGCTTGGCTTACCAGATGAATCCAAAGACAGTGATTCGTGGTGGCTACGGGCGCAGCTTCGATATAGGCGTCTTCGGATCGATCTTTGGTCACGTGGTCACGCAGAACCTTCCGGTCCTCGCCAACCAGGCGATCAACGCTACCGGCGGAACTTCTACCTATGCCTTCAACCTGACCAACCCTGCGCTCACCCAGGGTGGCCAGGCGACCGGCCTTACGAACTACGCTCCCCTCGTTCCGGATGCGCAGGGACAGATCGTGAACCCAGGAGCGGCAGTTACCTCCAAAGCGCGTCCCTTCACCGAGCGGCTGCCTACTCTCGATGCCTGGAACGTGTCCGTTCAGCGTTCGCTTTCGCCTACCTTTTCGGTGACGGTAGCTTACGTCGGCAACAAGGGCACTCATACGCTGAGCGACGGTGACGGCAACAACACCAACCCCAACGAGGCAGGCATTACTCTTCCGGCCACATATAGCAGCATTCCTGGCTTGGCTCTCCACTTCGACCCCACTCATGGCGGATCCTGCGTATTGGGCACAAAGGGCTGCACGGTCGCAACTGCAATCCCAACAACGGGTACTTATGCCGGTGCCACGAGCAACCAGACCCTGTTGCAGCGTTACGTTGGCGGAACGCTCCCTGCGTGCGGTGGACCTTGCGGCTGGACCCAGGGCATTCAATATTACGGGGATAACCAGAATACCGCCTACAACGCACTCCAAATCAGCGCAATTAAGACCTACACCAAAGGCCTTTCTCTCAACATCAACTTCGCTTATCAGCATGGGAGAGACGCGGCGAGCAGCTATGCAACATGGAGTATTCCGGCAGTGACCGGTAACGACAGCAGTATTCGCCGGACCGCACTGACCGGGTATGGGATATACAATCTGCCATTCGGCAGAAACCAACAATTCTTCAACAACGTCAACGGCTTCGTAAACCAGTTAGTAAGCGGCTGGGAGGTCAGCCCCGTGGTGGTAATTCAAAGCGGCCTGCCCTTCACGCTGTCGTTCAACGGATGCGGCTCCGAGATACCCGGCGATGCACCCTGCTACGTCAATGGCCCTTCTTCCGCGCTGAAAACCCATGCAATCGGCTTTGCTGGTGGTCCCAATGGTGTCGTCTTCTACCCGGCCCAGACACTCGGTGGTGTGTTCACCGATCCTGGTCTAGGTAACATCGGCAATGGAGGACGTAACAACGCTTGGGGACCGAATTTCTACAATGTCGATATATCGGCTATGAAGAACTTCTCGATCCATGAAAGGGTGACGCTGCAGTTCCGTGCCGATGCGTTCAACGCGTTCAACCACGTCAACTTCGGACTTCCGAGCGGCAACATTCAGAGTGCCGGAAGCATTACCTCCGGACCTCTGCCGACGCCTAACCCACGTCAGATTCAATTAACGGCTCGCGTGCAGTTCTAACGTGGCTGTTTTTCCCAGAGAGGGGAGCTGCGGCTCCCCTCTTCTATTACGTTTACACTTAGGGCCAGATATTCTATGCGCCGTCTGTACAAAATAGCATTGCTTCGGCCCATCCTCACTCTTGCAGTGCTATCCCTGTCGCTTGCACGCGCACAGGCTCCAGCGCAAACGCCGGGCACACCCAATGTCCCTACTGGCGACGCCCCCGTGGCGGCTGCGCCTAGCCTGGCCCAGTTACGCCTGATGATCGACCGCGGGCATACTGCAGAGGCCCTGAAGCAGCTCGATACATTGGCCGCCCAACAACCTGTGCCGGCAGGCGTCAATAGATTGCGTGGCGTTGCCCTCTACTCGCAAAACCAATTTGCCGAAGCGGACGCTGCATTCGCAAATGCATTGAAACAAGACCCCCATGATGAAGAGTCGTCACAGCTGCGCGGCCTGACGCTCTTCCGGCTGGGCAGACCGGCGGACGCAATTCCGCTGCTTGAGTCAGCACACGAATGGACGTCGCAGACCAAAGTCGATCCCAGTTACGTGCTGGCGCTCTGTTACCTCGACACTCGTCAATATGACAACGCTCGCCGGGCATTTGCTACTCAATATGGATTTCCTCCAGACTCGGCCCCGGCATATCTCTTGGCGGCGCGAATGTTGCTGCGCAGGGAATACCTACCGGTAGCTCAGCAGTTTGCCACGAAGGCGCTGGAGTTGGATCCGCAGTTGCCGCTTGCACATGCACTCCTCGGCGAGGTAGCACTAGCGGGCGAACACCTCGATGTGGCAGTTGCGGAGTTTGAGAAGGAGCGGCTGCGTAACCCTCTTGATGGCAGCATCTATGACAGGCTTGGAGACGCTTACACTCGCGCAGGGGACTACACCAAAGCCCAGCAGTCCTTGCAGCGCGCCTTGCTCTTGGAGCCAAACGCGACCGGGCCTTATATTCTCCTGGGCAAAGTCCTGCTCAAGCGGCAAGACCCTGTAAGCGCGACGATGTACCTTGAGCGCGCAGAAAAAATGGACCCTGATAACTACATAACCCACAGCCTTCTGGGGCAGGCATATCGGTTGTTAGGCCGTGCAGAGGACGCAAGCCGGGAGATCCAGACCTCTCAGAAAATCCAAGCTGCGAGCGAACCCAAACTTGAAACGGTTCGTTAGGAATATAGGGACAATCTTGTCACGGATGACGCCAACCGGGGGTGCATCGCACGACGATGAGTCTCCACGCACCCGTGCGGCCACAACGTTCTCCATTGTGGTGTTAGGTTTCTTTGTTGTTTGCGCGTTGCCCAATTCGCTAATCAGCGCCTCCAAGGGCGCTCAACCGCAACCGCGCACGCTCCCTCCAAACCCTGATGCGATATGCATCGGCTGCCACAAGGAGATATACGAGAAGTATGAGCGGACCCCTATGGCACGGGGCAGCGGGGCCGCTGTCGACGGCCTCCTGCAAGGCGGCTTCCTGCATGCTCCTTCAGGCATCCGCTATAGCGTCTTTCTTCGGTACGGCAAGGCCTGGATGTCCTACGACCGCGACGCAACGCCAGGGACACCAAATGAGCAACCCGCGCTGCACGGAGAGAAGCAGCTCATCTACTTTATTGGTTCGGGGCATCGTGGACGGACTTACCTTTATCAGGAAAAAGATCTGTGGTTTGAGGCTCCCATCAACTACTACGGGAAGAAGCAGTTATGGGACATGGCTCCAAACTATAGTGCGACGAGAAGTATGCCTGCGGCCTTGCCTGTCGATTCCAACTGTCTCCACTGCCATGCGACCGGCGTACAGACTGCACTCCCCGAAGCCCGTAACAAGTATGGCGGCCCACCATTCCAGCAGGGTGGAATAGGATGCGCGGCTTGCCATGGCGATCCATCAAAGCATCTTGCTGAGCAGGGACACGGCCCGATTGTGAACGCAGCCAAACTTACCCCCAGTCGGAGAGATAGCACCTGTCTCCAGTGTCATCTTGAAGGGGATGTCGCCATCTACCGCGCCGGCACATCGCTCGCACGGTTCCGTGCCGGGGACGACCTCGCGGACTACGCAGTGTACTTTGTGAAGGCAAGCGCCGAGTCGGGTGGTGGCCGGGCAAGCAGTCAGTATGAGGCGCTCTTGCGTAGCGTATGTAAGGTTGTGAGCGGCGAGAAGCTGACGTGTACTACCTGCCACGATCCGCATAGCTCGCCCAGTGCAGAAGAACGTGTCAGCTACTTCCGCAGCAAATGCCTGACATGTCACACTGGCACCCAAATGGCAACCGGACATCACCCCGAGCAGAAGGATTGTGCAGTGTGCCATATGCCTACTCGCGAATCGACGGACATCTCGCACGAACAGGTGACGGACCACAACATCCAACGCCGCCCATCGATAACAGCTTCGGCACTTCGCTTGAGAGACCTCGAAGTGTCTAATGAGTTGCTACCAGTGGGTAACGTATCGGCTGGGGACAGGGAGTTGGGGCTGGCCTACGCGCAGTTGGCCGAGCATGGGAACCAAAAGGCCGGGGAGAAGGCGTTCCGCCTCCTGCAGAAAGCAGAAAAAGGCGGAGCAAGCGATGTCCAGCTTCACACCCAGTTTGGTTTTATTGAACAGATGTCCGGTGACAGGACGAGCGCCCGCAAGGAATATGAGGACGCGCTCAAAGAAGACCCCTACGACGCGACCGCGCTGGGAAATCTCGCCGTTCTGGACGCGGCGTCCGGACGCATTACAGATGCGGTAAACCTATTGCAGCGCGTGGTCGACGCTGACCCCAGCCAGATGGCTGCCGGATTGAACCTTGCTTTCATAGAGTGCAAAATTGGTGACAAGAAAAAAGCGTTGGAGATACTTACAGGGCTGTCCCGCTTCAACCCTGACGACCCGATGCTTCACAAATTCTTGGCTGAGGGTACTTATGCGGGGGAGCGCTGCCAACTTCGATAGTGAAAGGTATCGGACATCTTGTCTACCCAGAGCACTATGCGCCATGCACCTTTCAAAATGTGGGCTCTGGCGTGTCTGTTGACCATCGTGCTCGCCTCTCATGCACAGCGAGTGCCGTCAGCGTATGGCTACGACCTGCATGGACGGCCTGTCACCCGTCTAGCCGTTCCCGGTACGGAGGCGATTGTTCTCTTCTTTGTCGCATCCGACTGTCCGATCTCCAATCGCTACATTCCTGAGATGCAACGCCTCGAAAACAAATTCGTCCCTCAGCACGTCGCGTTTTGGTTCGTCTATCCCAACGCCGGAGAGACTCCCGACGCTGTTCGACAGCACGAAGCCGCCTTTGGCGCCGAAGATCATATCCTGCTCGACCCACACCACCAACTAGTCGCCCTCACACACGCCCAAGTCACGCCCGAATCTGCAGTCCTCGTCTCCGAACACGCAGGTGGGGAAACTCTCCGCACCGTTTATCACGGCCGCATCGACGACCGCTACATCCAGATTGGCGAAGAGCGACCTAAGGCTACGCAGCACGATCTTGAGCGAGCCATCGTCGATGTTCTTCAGCACCGTTCCGTGCAACAGCCAGACGGACCAGCCGTAGGCTGCGGAATCATAGGCCAGCCATGATGTGGAGAAGCGCGAATTATCTTCCTGTGGCTCTCTCGGGAGCCGCGACGTTCTTCATGCTTTTGTCTCAGCTACCGCACACGCGCGTCCGAGCCGCCACGGCCCCCGTTACGTTCAGTCGCCAGATTGCACCCATCCTCTACAACCACTGCAGCAGTTGTCATCACCCGGGCGGACCCGGCCCCTTCAGTCTGCTCTCTTACGCGGATGCCAGGCGATGGGGAACAGTGATACGGACCGTTACCCAGACCCACTACATGCCCCCTTGGCTGCCCGAACCCGGCTTTGGCAACTTCGCCGATAGCCGCCGTCTCTCTACCGAAGATCTAACGCTCATTAAGGCTTGGGTCGAAGCAGGTATGCCGGAAGGCGAGCCCACTGAAGCACCCAAACCACCTGTCTTTCCGAAGGGCTGGCAGCTCGGCCCGCCGGATCTTATCCTGAGAGTGACATCCCCGATGCAGGTTCCCGCGTCCGGAAACGACCTCTTTCGCAACTTCATCCTGCCCGTCCCAATCACGCAAACAAAATACATTCGCGCGATGGAAATAAAACCCGGCGCACCTCGGGTCGTCCACCACGCCAACGTCCTCATTGACCGCACCGCCTCTCTCCGCCGCCAGCACCCCGACGACTGGCAGCAGGGAATCGCTGGCATGGAGCTCACCGTCGACGCAGGTGAGTCCTTTGATCCCGACAGCCACTTTCTCTTTTGGAAGCCGGATTCTCCCGCCCTCATCGAACCCAGCGGAATGCCCTGGAGACTCGACCCAGGCAATGACCTCATCCTCAACATGCACCTCAAGCCCACCGGCAAGCCCGAGACAGTGCAGGCCACCATCGGTCTCTATTTTGCCGATAAACCTGCCGCAGCGCACCCTATGCTTCTGCAGCTTGAGCATGACAGTGCACTCGACATTCCCGCAGGCGACGCGGCCTTTGTCATCGAAGATCATCTCAAACTTCCCGTCGATGTCGACGTCCTAGGCGTCTATCCGCACGCCCACTACCTTGGCAAGAAGCTTGAAGGTTATGCCGTTCTCCCCAATGGTGAGAAGAAGTGGCTCATCCTTGTTCGCGACTGGGACATCGATCGACAGTCTGTCTACCGCTTTCAATCGCCTCTCTTCCTCCCGAAGAACAGCGTTCTCACCATGCGCTACACCTACGACAACTCCAAAGCCAACATCCGCAATCCCAATAACCCGCCCATACGAGTCAAAGCCGGAAACCGTTCTGTCGACGAGATGGGTCATCTCTGGCTCCAGATCTTGCCTCGCGCTATCCCCAATTCGGATCAGGACCCTCGTCTGCTTCTAGAGCAAGCCTGGATGCAGAATAGCCTACGCAAGGATCCAGACGACCACATCGCGCTCTATAATCTCGCCTCGGTTGACATGATCGGCAACGACTTCACCTCGGCTGCAGCGCTCTATCGCCGCGCCCTCGCGCGCACCCCAGACGATGTCCGGACCCTCACCGCACTAGGCAGCGCACTCGACGGCGCAGGGGATTGGCAGCAGGCGAAAGCCGAATACCAAAAAGCTCTCACGGTAGATCCCGAGAACACCGACGCACGTTTCAATCTTGCTCATCTTGAGTTCAAGCACGGAAGCTACGCCGAAGCCGAGCAGGAGTATCGCCACCTGCTCGTCGAATCTCCCAAGGACGCCTCTGCGCACAACGAGTTGGGGGGCGTGCTCGCTGCAACCAACCGGCCAATCGACGCCCAACACGAATTTGAGATTGCCATCACACTCGACCCCGACAACTTCGAAGCCCTCTACAACCTTGCCGGGATCGAAGCAGAGAATAACAACCTCCGCCACGCTGTGGAGTTGCTTGAGAAAGCGCTCAGGCAGAGAGATGATGCCGACGCTCATCAGTTACTTGGAAATATCTACGCCCAGTCTGGAAGGCTTGGTGACGCTCTCGAGCAGTTCAAGTCCGTTCAACTCCTGCGACCCCACGACATCGTCCCTCACCGTCAGCTCGCTCAGCTCTATTCACAGATGGGGCAGTTCCCCGATGCAATCAGCGAACAGAACGCAGCACTCGCGATTGATCCGAACAACGCGGACGACTGGAATAATCTTGGTGTACTGAATGCTCGAAATGGTGACAAGGCCTCAGCTCGCATAGACTTCGAGCACGCTTTAGCCCTTAACCCCCAACACGCCGCCGCACGCGCAAACCTCGCCCGCCTCTAATGCTGAGCGCGCACGGCACTCAGTAGCGGCCGGTTTCTATGGAACGACGATCACACCTTTGAACAGATAACATCGTCTCGCCAGACCTACATGATCAAATCTTCTCAAAACGGCTTCGTAGCAGCGAATGCGGCATTCGTCGCTCTCGTAGCGCTTTCGAATATTGCCTTCCCTCAAGAAGCTTCGACAGCTCTAAAGAAAGCAGATGCCGCGTATCGCGCAGGCCAAGCCGCACTGGCTAAGAGAGATCTCAGCGCGGCCCAGGCTGATTTTGAGCAGGTAGTCCAGTTGGCCCCTCAAGTTGAGCAGGGGCACAGCGCACTCGGCGGGGTTCTGGTAAGTCGCGGACACACGAAAGAAGGCATTCGCGAACTTGAAAAAGCACTCGCCCTGAAAGCCACCGACAGTATCGCACAGATGAATCTCGCGATGGCGTATCAACAGATCGGGTCGCCGGACAAAGCCATCCCCATGTTTGCCAGGCTGGATGCTGACGCACAGTTGCAGAAGCGAGCACTCCCATCGTATGTTTTAGCCGGCTACGCGCGTGCTTTGGCTGCAACTCAAAAAATCGAGTTGGCTGTCATCAAGATGAAAGCAGCAGTCGCGGCAGATCCGCAAAATGCGGAGTTACACGACGAACTCGGCTCTCTATACGCTCAACAGAAGAATTGGACAGACGCCCAACAGGAGTTTGCGGCGGCCATTCGTCTGAATCCGAATTCGGCCGTTGCACACCTGCATCTTGGCCTTGTCCTGCAGGCGCAGGGTCAGATGAGCGGGCTGCCGGAGTTAGTGCAGGCATCCCAACTTGCGCCCCAGAACGCAGCGATTGCCATGGAACTCGGTAAAGCACTTGCAACAGGCGGACAGGATGAGCAGGCGATCCCGGTCTTCCACCATGTACTGGAGCTCGAGCCGGAGTCCACAGCAGCCTCGTATCAACTTGCCCTCGCCTTACAGCGCTCCAACCAGGTACAGGAGGCGATCTCACTACTGAAGAAAGTAGTCGCCGCCGACCCCAACAATGCCGAAGCCATGACGAACCTTGGAATGGCACTATGCCAGGCGCAACTCGCAAAGGATGCGGTCCCGGTGCTGCAACGCTCCATTTCACTCGCTCCCGAAAACGTGACCGCGCATCAGAATCTCGCAGCAGCCTACGTGCAGCTAAGCCAGTTTGAAGATGCAATAACCGAGCTGCGAACCGCGCTTAAGCTGGCTCCGAATCTGCCCCAGCTTCACTACAACCTCGGCCTCGCTCTCAAAATGCAGGATGATGCGGCAGGAGCGATTCCCGAGCTGGAGACCGCTGAGAAACTTGACCCATCCACACCGGAGGCTCCTTACCTTCTCGGCGTCCTCTACATGCAGACGGGGCGCTATGACGATGCAGCTCGTGAGATGAACATTTCTTTGAAGCTCCGCCCAGAGAATGGTGATGGATGGGCGACGTTAGGCAGCGTGTACGAGAAGTTGAACAAGCTGCACGAGGCCACATCGGCGCTGCGTGAGGCTATCCGCCAACTCCCCACCCAGCCCGATCCCCACCTAACGCTCGCGGCGGTGCTGGTCAAGCAGAATCAACCTGCAGAGGCTGCAGCCGAACGTAAAAAGGCGGCTGACCTCATGCGTTCAAATATGAATCGTCAGCGCGCAGAAGTTGCTACGAACGCGGGGAACTCCCTCCTGCGGAACGGCGACCTGGATGGCTCAATTGTGCAGTTTCGAGATGCGTTGACCTATGACGCAAACTACCCCGAAGCTCATCTTGGGCTCGCGAATGCCCTTGAGCGGCTGGGCAAGACTGCAGAGGCAGCCACAGAACGCCAGAAGGCCGAAGCCGCGAAAACAGGAGCAAATCCGTAGTCCTCCTTAACGGAATCTGATGCAGCGAAAACAGTTAGATGTCTGATGACCCACAAGATGTACAGCGAATCAGGCGTTCGTTATAATTCGTCGCGTAACTGAACCGTAGAGCTCATTAAAGGGAAGTTCGTCAATGAGTTGTCTTCCCCCGCTGGCGCACGGTGCTGGTTGGGCTCATAGAGTTTCCGTTTCCCAGCGTCTATCTGTGAAGCTTATGAATGTCTTTGGTCGGCGCGCGGGCCTTCTGCTCCTAATTTGTATGGGGCTGTGTGCCTTTCTGTGGTCGACGATCCGTGCCGCAGATGATCCGCAGTTACAGGCAGCAGTGACTCGAAAGACATACGCCGACAAGATCAGCCAGACTTATTCCTTCCCATTTGCTGCCCGTGTCTCCAAGGACTACGGCGATTCAGCAGCCGGAAGGATCTCTCTTCCGGGAAACGCAGCGGTCGAAGGAAACGCTTTTATCGAACCGAGTGCCTTTCCCGACGCAGCCTACTGTGGACATTGTCATCAGGAGGCGTACTACGAGTGGCGGCAGGCCCTGCACTCCAATTCGTTTCGAACGCCGTTCTATCGCACCAGCGTCAACATTTTGCTGCAAACCAGGGGCATCGAGTTCACGCGTCACTGTGATAGCTGCCACAACCCGATCGGCGTGCTCTCGGGTGCCCTTAACCCGAACGCTCAGGGCGACCGCTCATTCGACCGTGACGGGTTGACCTGCATGACCTGCCACTCGATCCAGAGTGTAGACACGAAGCTCGGCAATGGGAGCTTCGTGATGGGCGTGCCAGCAGTGATGGTCGACGAGCAAGGTAAGCGCATCCCCGGCATGGTTCCGGACGCTATGATTCTCGCGCATCTCGATCGCCACTCCAAGGCGGTCATGCAGAACATCTACCACACGCCCGAATTCTGTTCAGCTTGCCACAAGGCAAATCTGCCCCCTCTGCTGAACGATTACAAATGGATTCGCGCCTTTACCGCATACGACGAGTGGCAGAACTCCAAATTCTCACAGCGAAATCCGCTCACGTTCTATTCGGCGGACTTCACCACCTGTCAGGCATGCCACATGAAGCGTGAAGCAATCACGCTTCCCGATCCCGGAGCGAAGAACGGTACGCTCGCGTCGCACCGCTGGCCCGCAGGGAACACCGCGGTTCCTTTCTACTACGGCTTTGACGAGCAGCTCAGCAAGACTATCGAGTTCCTGAAGACCGGCAACTACCTCAATGTCGATATCTTTGCGCTCAAGATTGGTGGACAAGACGCGTTGATTGCTCCTCTCGGCTCTGTCCCTTTCACCATTAACACCAAGGACCCCATTGAGGCTTACGTCGTTATCCAGAACAAGAATATCGGGCACTCGCTGATCCCCGAGGTTCGCGACCTCTACGAGGCATGGGTGGCGTTCACGGTCAAAGATGCATCTGGCGCCGAAATTTACAAGAGCGGTTACCTGAAACCTGATGGCTCTCTCGATTCAGGCGCCCACAGCTTCACGAACAGACCGGTAGACGCATCCGGAGACTTTGTGGACAACCACAAAGTATTCCTCATTCATTCGGTGGCTTACGACAACACAATCCAGGCTGGCCGCTCGACGCTGATCCGCTATGAGTTTCATCTTCCCGAAAAAACGGCCGGTCCCTTCACAATCACAGCAACTGTGAACTATCGCCACCTGCGGCAGAGCTATTTGAACAACGTTCTCGGCAAAGACCATCCTGCCTATCCGGTTGTGGAACTTGCCTCTCGAAGCCGTACATTGAACATCGGCGACAACCAGCCTTCAGCTCCGCTTGCAACGGACAATCCTGAATGGATGCGGTGGAATAACCTGGGCATCGGCCTGCTCGACCAACTGCAATACGACGACGCAATGCACGCCTTTGAGCAGGTCGTACGCCTGCGTCCGGACTATAAGGACGGGTACGTCAATCTCGGTGTCAACTATATCGAGTGGGAGAAGTACGGCGAAGCCCGTGCACCGCTGGAGAAAGCGCTCGCGCTCAGTCCGCACGATGCACGCGCTCTGTACTATCTGGCATTGGTCGAACGCCGGCAAAGACACTCTGAGGCCGAGATCGCCGACCTCAAAGAAGTAGTTGCACAGTATCCGCAATCTCGCGACGCGCGGCGGGAGCTTGGTATCTCCTACTACCAGCAACACCATGTCGCGGAAGCGATCCAGCAGTTCGTCGCCCTTCAGTCCATCGATCCGGATGACCTGGCGGCCCACTATAACCTGGCCATTCTCTACCGTCGTATAGGAAAAAAGCAGCAGGCTGCTCAGGAATCAGCTCAGTACGCGATAAAGAGAATCGACCCCGGTGCGCCAACTTATTCCCTGAGCTATCTGAGAAACCATCCGGAAATCTCAAACGAGAGCGTACCTTGGCATATACATACTGACATCATGCATGCCGCTAGTGCTGGAGCAGGGCAACCTTGAGAAGAAACCTTGTCGAATTGAACCGCCGCAAATTTATTCAATCACTCAGCCGAACGGCATTAGTGCTGCCCTTTGCAGACATTCTTGCGCTGGCTTCACCGTTGCAGCAGCCAACGCAGCCTCCGCAAAAGGGCATCGGTCCGCAGGAGCGCAGTTACGACGCAAAGCCCGCACCGCCTCCCCCCGGCCCGAAGTCTCCGATTGAAGGAACGCCCCTCGGCGTCAGCTTCGTCGATGTCGCCAAGGACGCTGGCCTCACTATCACAACGACCTACGGTGCCCAAGGCAAGAACAAGTACCTGCTCGAAACCACAGGCTGCGGTCTGGCATTTTACGACTATGACAACGACGGCTGGCTCGATCTCTTCATGGTCAACGGCTGGCGTCTGGATGGTTTTCCCAAGGGACAAGAGCCACGCTGTCATCTATTCAAGAACAACCGTGACGGCACCTTCACCGATGTCACTGCGGGCACCGGGTTGGAGCACAAAACAGGCTGGGGTCAGGCCTGCTGTGTCGGAGACTACAACAACGACGGCAACGATGATTTATTTGTCACGTACTACGGGCAGAATGCTCTCTATCGCAACAACGGCAACGGAACCTTTACCGATGTAACGCAACAGGCGGGTCTCACCGAACCCGGCCCAAAGATCCGTTGGAACAGCGGCTGCACCTTCGTCGACTACGATCGTGACGGACACCTCGATCTCTTCGTTGCGAACTACGTTGACTTCGATCTAAAGACCGCACCTCTACCCGAAGATGGACCATGCACCTATAAAGGAATGCTCGTAGCCTGCGGTCCACCAGGGCTGCCCGGCGGCAGAAACATTCTGTATCACAACAACGGCGACGGAACCTTCAGCGACGTCAGCGAGAAGTCTGGCATGTGGACCGCCGTGGGCACCTATGGTCTCAGCGTTGCCGCCTCAGATTTGGACAACGATGGCTGGCCTGATATCTATGTTGCAAACGATTCAGCACCTGCCACGCTCTATCTGAACCAGAAGGACGGCACCTTTCGCGATATTGCGATCGAAGCAGGAGCCGCCCTGTCGGCGGAAGCCAAGCCGCAGGCCGGCATGGGTGTCTCCATCGGAGACTACAGTCACAGCGGCAATCTCGACATAGTGAAAACCAACTTCGCGGGCGATACCGATTCGCTCTACACCAACATGGGTGATGCGGTCTTTGAAGACCACACCTATCCCAGCGGATTGGGCGAGAACACGAGACTACTCGGCTGGGGTGTCGGCTTCTTCGATATGGACAACGACGGCTGGCTCGACATCCTCATGTCAAACGGCCACGTCTACCCGGAGGTAGACAAGTCAAAGGCCGATCTGAAGTACGCAGAGCACAAATATCTCTATCGCAACCTGCGCAACGGCCGCTTCGAGGACGTCACCACCAAGGGCGGCCCAGGAATTCTCGAGGACGCCCCGGCCCGAGGGTGTGCTTTCGGCGACTACGACAACGATGGCAACATGGACATCGTCGTCAACTGCATCAACTCCGTTCCACAACTTCTGCGCTGCAACTCCACCCTGAATCGCAACTGGATCAAGATAAAACTCGTCGGAGTAAAGTCGAACCGCTCCGGGATCGGTAGCCGAGTCATCATCACCGCAACAACGACGCCCGACGCAACCAAGCCTTCCATCCAACTCGATGAACTACGAAGCGGGGGCAGCTATTTTTCGCAGAACGACCTGCGAATGCATTTCGGCCTAGACCAGGCAAAGAAGGTAGACATGTTGGAGATTAGGTGGCTGAGTGGCCAAGTCGATCAACTCAAGAATCTCGATGTGAACCAGCTCTATGTCATTCAGGAGGGCGGAAAAATTCTCAAGTCCGGTCCCCTCAAATCAGCAAAGGCGAAAGCATAGAGGCTGGAAGAAATGACGCGTCGTCTCTTGTTCCTCCTATCATTCGTCCTTCTCTTTACCGTTGCGTTGCGGGCGGAATCGGTGTGCCCATGGCTGACACAGGGAAGTGCGGCTGCCATGTTGGGCGGAGACGTCTCCACAGTCATCAAACTCACTCCACACGGACAGGGATCATGCGCATTCTCCCTCCAGCAGGGAGCCGCGATGTATTCACTTGAGGTAGTCGTCGAGAGCACGCCGCGGACGACCTGCCCTCCGGCGAGCCCGAAGTTACCCGGAATCGGCAATGAAGCAACCGCATGCAGACTGCAGCGATCGCCGAACGAAACAGTAGACATGGTGAGTAGCCGCGTCCGCACACTTTATTTCACCGTCAGCCTGAAGATTCAAGGAGCGGCGAACCCTGGAATTCCGCTTAACAAGCAGAGAGACATCGTCGAACGGGCAGCGGAGCAGGTAGCGGGGAATCTCTTCTGAAACCACCTCAAAGACACGGACCTCTGGAGTGGCTCAAACACACGTTGGCGAAGTTCACGCGCGCTGAAGGGAAGTAAAAAGCAAAGGCCGTCCTGAGAGCGGCCTCGACTTTGCTTAAAAGCTGCTTGACGTTAGCGGCTCAGGAACCTCCGTCGAAAACGCACCAGCCATACCAATCGCACCGGTACCAAGCAGGAGCGGCTGGATGGTTCAGGAGTACTCGGTTCCCGCATCAAGTACGGAGCAGGATGAGCAGGTGAAAGTCACCAATGAAGGAGTACTCGTACTACCTCCTACCTGCGTTAGAGTGTCGAGGATCGTGCCCGGAACTCCACCCGAATCCGATTCGACGTACAGATTGAATGGATTGTCGCCAGACTGAGAAAGAGCCAAAATGGCTTCAGAAAGGGTTACCGTTTCAGAGGGGACGAATGCCTCGGCGAGCACCTGATTCGATCCCGACGGGTAAGCCCCAATGCCGAAACTAGATGAGCCGTAAGTGTGGCTTGGACTGAAGGTTGAATATACTGTGCCTGCCAAGGCAGTGGAAGGAAGGGCGGCTAAGCAGCAAACCGCAAAGGGCAGCAGCGAGAGCTTTCATATAAGGGCCTTTGGAACTCAGAGTTAATTACCAGTAGTAGCAAACGGTGCAATCAATCCTCTGGCCAAAGAGAAATTGAAAAGTTACCGTAAACTATTTATTCTAAAGGAGATATTTGTGAATTGCGCGCAACAACTTGCGGGTGATAGAAGTAATGTTATTCCTAGTTGACAGGTCTAATTCCTATAAACGCAGTGCTAATCCACGAAGTTACTCAACAAAAGGATTATCTGTAGAACATAAATTATTGAATTTAATAACTTTTGGCTTACCGAATCAAAGCTATTTACCCGCACTTGAGGGCTTGAGTAAGCCTATAACTTCGCGAAAAATACGTGGCGATTCTTCGGCACGATCGATGGTCCTTCGCTTGAGAGAGTGCTTCAGAATCGAATTTGCGTGCTGACCTGGGAATAACCAGCGAGTCCAGGTTGTGGTTTTTCCCGTGAATGGAGCAGCGAGGCCGAGGTTCCAGAACCCGTCCATGCCGTCTCCACCAACAATAGTCTGGTGCGAAGGCGCTTCGTACATATTGACTTTCCAATGGTGACCGAGAAGTTCTTGCGCGCGTGGTGGGCCGCTATGCCCCTTAATGAGCGAAGCTTGCTGGGTGGAGGGGGCTTACGGTAAGCGTGATAGGGGAGATCATCTAAGGGGATAACATCGGCAACACGACCGGCGCTCTCATCCCTGTTAACACCACTCTTTTCGATCTTGCCGACGGCAAATATGGTGGCGGCGTTTCGCTCACTGTCACCCAGCAGTGTGATTTAAAACAAAAGCCTGGGTGATGTGGCATTCTTGCTTGACTCACTTGGACGATCCCGCGTATTGCTTTAGTGCGAATCTCGGGATTGGGGACAGGTTCACCATGATGGAGTTTCACATTTCGAGAGGCGCACGAGACCGCTACCAGTTCGGAGGAAATCTCTTTTCCTTTACGGGCAACGTAGTCTTCGCAAATGTGTCAGCCAGCCGTGAGTTTGCGCATCGGATGAATCAGGTCCGTGAGGTACAGAAGCACCCGGAGCGTGCGGTGCATGCAGGAGCGCTTTACGCCATGGGTTTGATTGACGAAGCCAGTCATGTACTCCTGGAGCGCTATCGGCAAGAGCTTGACCCGGCCGTAATGACAGATGCCCTCACCTGGTTCTCCGGGCAGATCGGACCGCCTGAGTTGGATCGCATGCTGCTGACCTTTGTGGAGCAGTTTCCAGGCAACAGCGTCTATCGCGGGCTGCAAACCCCAAAGGAATGGCTGGCAGGCTCCACCGACGGTACACCGCACCGGGCGGTCGCGCTGGAAGAGATGATGTTGCTTTGGATGGCCAACCGCAACGAGGCCTTCCGGCCATTCGACGAGTTGTTCGAGGACAGGAGCCTGGCGGAGCAAACCGCCTATCGGAGCGTCACAGAGAAGCTGCCCGTGTATTTTGCGACCCGGCCCCTTGTGCCGATGGAGGACTCCGAACCGCAGAACCTGTTTGACGTGTTGCGAGCGCCCGCATTGACCGCTCCAGGCTCGCTGAGGAAGCAACTTGATCTGATCCGGATAAAGTGGAGACGGCTGATCGGGGACAGTCTCGACCGCTTATTGTCGATTGCAGGCGAGGTCCTGCAGGAAGAAGATCTGGCGATCTGGCTGCAATTCAATCCCCCGAATGCCGCAACCGAGGCGGCTGCCAGAGCTGCTGCGGAGGCCGCCGCAGCAGCAGCAGCGCAACGACGCAGAGAGATCGGGCTACAGCAATGGCCATCGATCATGAGCCAGTCGGAGGTGCCGCAGTTTGGCGAAGCGGCCCATGAACCTGAGAAGTTCAGCCCGGACGTGGCCTGGATGCCGGGCGCCGTGCTGGTCGCCAAGAGCACGTACGTCTGGCTCGCGCAGCTCAGCAAGCGACATGGGCAGGTCGATTACGCGACTCGATCAGATCCCAGATGAAGAGTTGGATACACTGGCACGTCGCGGGATGAACTCGCTCTGGCTGATCGGTATCTGGGAGCGCAGCCGCGCATCGCAAACCATCAAGCAGCTCTGTGGAAACCCCGATGCGGTAGCCTCCGCCTACTCGCTCTTCGACTACAACATCGCCCACGACCTCGGCGGCGAACCCGCCTATGTGAATCTACGTAATCGCGCCTATCTGCGTGGAATCCGTTTGGCCAGCGATATGGTGCCGAACCATATGGGCATCGATTCGCCATGGGTAGTCGAGCATCCCGACTGGTTCATCTCGCGGCCCGATCGTCCCTATCCCGCTTACAACTTCGATGGTCCCGACCTCTCGCCCGACCCGCGAGTCGAGATCAAGATCGAAAAGCACTACTACGACCAGACGGACGCTGCCGTCGTCTTCCAGCGGCGCGACCGCCAATCGGGCGAGACCCGGTACATCTATCACGGCAACGACGGCACCAGCTTCCCATGGAACGACACCGCCCAGCTCGACTATCTGAACCCCGCCGTACGCGAGCAGGTCATCCAGACCATCCTCCATGTGGCACGCCTGTTCCCGGTCATCCGTTTCGACGCGGCGATGACCCTGGCAAAGCGCCACTTCCATCGGCTCTGGTTCCCCGGCCCAGGTAGCAGCGGAGCCATTCCCTCTCGCGCCGAATACAGCATGTCGAATGCCGAGTTCAACCAACACATGCCGCATGAATTCTGGCGCGAAGTCGTAGACAGAGTGGCCGCCGAAGTTCCGGGGACACTCCTGCTCGCCGAGGCCTTCTGGCTCATGGAGAGTTATTTCGTCCGGACCCTCGGAATGCATCGCGTCTATAACAGCGCCTTCATGAACATGATGCGCGACGAGGACAACGCAAAATACCGTCTGGTGCTCAAGAACACGCTCGAGTTCGATCCCGACATCATGAAGCGCTACGTAAACTTCATGAGCAATCCCGACGAGCGAACGACCATCGATCAATTTGGAGACGGCGACAAGTGCTTCGGGGTTACGGCGATGATGGCGACCTTGCCTGGGTTGCCCATGTTCGGTCACGGTCAGATTGATGGGTTCACCGAGAAGTACGGCATGGAGTATCGAAGGCCACGGTATGACGAGTCTCCCAACCACTGGCTGGTGGAGCGGCATGAGCGCGAAATAGCTCCCTTGCTCCACCAGCGAGCGCTCTTTGCCGAGAGCAGCAACTTCCTGCTCTATGATTTCTTCAACGACAACGGCACGGTCGACGAAAATGTCTTCGCTTACTCAAACCGGGTTGGAGACCAGCGCGGACTTGTCCTCTACAACAACCGCTATTCCACGACAAAAGGCACCGTCGACTGGTCGGCAGCCTACGCAGACAAGCATTCCGGACAACTGCGCCAGCAACGATTGAAGGATGGTCTGGATCTCAGTAGCGATCCCGGGATCATCCTCAGGTATCGCGATTCCCTGACCGGGCTGGAGTATCTGCGGCGCGCCGCGAATACGGCGGAACACGGTCTGAGCATCGAGCTGCGCGCCTACCAATGCCACGTTTTTCTCGATTGGCGCGAGATGCGGGCGACCGCCGACAAGCCATGGGACCGCTTATGCGACGAGCTAAATGGGCGCGGTGTTCCAAATCTCGAAGATGAACTGATCAACCTGGAATTGCGGCCCGGACACGACGCACTCCGCCGTCTGCTGGATCCGCCGCTGGTGCGAACACTCGCCGAACTATCTGAATATCAACAAGCAGTCAAAGGTTCCGAGAAGCAGAAGAATATCGAGCTGCAGAAGCAGGAATTCCTCGCGAAAGCATGGACGCGAAGCCAGGATTTCCTGCGCGAATCGCAGCTTGCGTATCGCGCTCGCAAAGGGGAACCTCTCGCGGTCCGACCGACGAATCCAGCCTTACTCGCAGAGAAATTCCACGATCGCGTGCGTGCCGCGATGGACATCCCAACACTCGAGCGCCTGTTTCCCGCGCCTTGGAATGTCAGAACTCGCCGCCTACTGCCCAGCTTCAGCCCCGAACTGATCGCCACTGCCATTTGGGGTCCGGTACTCAGCTGGTGTGTCCTGGAACTGCTTGCGGAGTCGATCGACGCAGAGAAGCCGGAGCGTGCGGCACTCGATCTGTTTGATCGACTACGTTTGCGCGAACCCTTGGCCCATTCCTTCTTAGCCTTGGGCTTCAAGAGTGAGGAAAGCTGGCGCGCAGCAGCCCGAATCAAAGTCGCTCTGCTGGTTGAAGCTGGCGTAGGCGCGCCTCAGGCTTCTAGCACTATGACCCCACTCGAAAAAGCAGAAACACTGCCTACTGAGGGCGTCGCGGCATCGGCAACCGCTACGACTGCTGCTCCGGCCAAAACGCCAGAGGAGCAAAAGCAGGTTACCCTAGCTCTCTCGCCTGTCCTGTGGCACGACCCGGATGTCCGCTGGCTAACCGGCGCACACGAGGCAAAGGGGCATACCTATTTCGTCAAGGAGTCCTATGAGGAGTTGATTTGGTGGCTCCGGTTGCCAGTCCTGTGCAAGCTAGCCGGCGAAGCCGTGCCAGACCGCAGCGCAATAGCGGAGTTAAGTAAAGCGATCAGGGAGACCCTGGAGGCAGCCGCGTCCGCGGACTACAGTCTCGATGCGCTCCTTGAAAGCGACAAACTCAAAGCCAAGGCACGCTGATCTGTCTAGGATCGCACAATTTCAGAGGACCATCCACAGGGCCATTCAGCCGTTCAATTTCGCCCTGTCGCCCTGTTATCGATAGCGCTCAGCACTTGGAGTAACCGACTCAAAGTAATCCTATAGCTCGTTGAGCGCTGGGCGGCGGCGGGTGAATCTTGAAACGAGACCAGCAGACCAAGTGGCTGAAACTCCAACAGATTCTGCAAGGGAACCGACTGGCAGATGCTCTCGTATTGCACAGCGGGGACTAGGAGGGACGAATGCTGGCGGATTTGCGCGACGCGCTTCGACAACTGCGGAAGGCACCTGGGTTCACAACGACAGCAGTGATTACGTTGGCACTAGGGATCGGGGCAACGACGGCGATCTTTACGCTAGTCCACCAGGTGATGTTGAAGTCGCTGCCGGTAACGAAACCGGACGAACTTTGGCGCATCGGAGACAAAATTCGCTGCTGTAACTGGGGCGGATACATCCAGGGGGATGATGGGAATTTTTCGTTGTTCTCGTGGGAGGTGTACAAAGTGTTTCGCAACCACACTCCGGAGTTTACGGACCTGGCCGCGCTTCAGGCCGGCAACGCGCCGCTTGGCGTCCGCAGAGCGGGGTCACAGGCGCAGGCGGACACACGCAACGGAGAATACGTATCCGGAAATTTCTTTAGAACCTTCGGCGTGCAGCCCTGGATCGGCCGGCTCTTGACCGAGGCGGACGATCAGGAAGGCGCGCCACCTGTGGCTGTTATGAGCTACCACATCTGGAAAGAGAAGTACGGCTCCGATCCCTCGGTGGTTGGAGCCACCTACCAGATCAATGGGAATTCGTTCACAGTGATCGGTGTAGCTGCGCCCGGATTCTACGGAGCCAAGTTGGCAGGCTGGGGCATGCCGGACCTCTGGCTCCCATTGACCACGGAGTTATTGATTGATGGATCTACCTCGCGGCTAAAAAGGCCAAATGGTAACTTTCTCGATCTGATCGGCAGAGTACGCCCAGGAGTCGATCCGAAGACCCTCGAAGCGAAGCTCAAGGTGGAACTCCACGACTGGCTGGCCAGCCATGTGCCCGACATGGAGCCAGGCGAGAAGCAGCTATGGCAGCAGCAGACCTTGCATCTGACTCCCGGCGGGGCAGGAGTAGCGGCCATGAGGAATCAGTACCAGGATGGCCTAAAATTGTTGCTGGTGGCAGCCGCATGTGTGTTGTTGGTGGCCTGCGGAAATCTCGCAAATCTCATGCTGGCGCGCGGATTGAAGGATCGCGGGCAGACCTCCGTACGCGTGGCGCTCGGCGCTTCACGGCAGCGGCTCGTGCGTAAGGCGCTGGTGGAATCCTTGCTGCTAGCCGTGGTTGGAGGAGTCTTTGGGATCGGCGTGGCCTATGTCGGAACAAGGCTGATTCTGCACCTCGCCTTTCAGATCGGCGGCCCGAATAACTTCGTACCGATCGATCCAACGCCATCCTGGGCGGTCCTGCTCTTTACGTTAGCGATGTCCGTGCTGACCGGAGTAATCTTCGGGATCGTACCGGCGTGGATGACCTCGCACGCAGATCCGATAGAAGCGTTACGTGGCGCGAACCGTTCGACAGGGGGCAATCGCTCGTGGGCGCAACGATCGCTGGTGATTGCGCAGGTGGCGGTCTCACTGGTGTTGTTATCCGCGGCAGCGCTGCTAGGCCGGAGCCTGAGGAATCTCGAACACCAGAACTTCGGATTCGAGACGGAAGGGCGGTACATCGCTTGGATCAATCCGATGTTAACCAACTACAAGCCCGAGCAACTCGAGCCAATGTTCCGAAAGATTGACGACCGCCTGAGTCAGATTCCCGGCGTTCGGATGGTTGCGCCGGCTCTCTATGCACCAATGACGGGCGATAGCTGGAACGACGGGATTCGGATAGCGGGCAAGCCCGAACCCGGAGCCAAAGAAGACACGGGTGCGTCGTGGGCGCGAGTGATGCCGGGGTTCTTCGAAACCATAGGTACGAAGATGGCGCTCGGCCGGCCCATCACGGAGGATGACACCGCGACGACACGGAAGGTCGCGGTGATCAACGAGGCCTTCGCGAAGAGGTTCTTTAAAGATAAGAACCCCATCGGAGAGCACTTTGGAATCGACAAAATCAAATATGCAACAACGTTCGAAATCGTCGGAGTCGCGAAAGACATGCGGTATCTGACCTACGACTACAAAGATCCGATACGCCCGATGTTTTGGCTGCCGGAGACCCAGACCGTGCAGTACGACGACCCCGCCTACATGAGCGGCGAAACATGGTCGCATTACCTGTACAACATTGTGATTTGGGCGCCGGGAGATCCGCCGGGAATGGAAGAACGTGTACGCAAGGCTCTGGGCGAAGTCGATCCAAACCTCGTACTCTACGGTGTTGACCCTTACAACAAGGTCTTGAGTGGGGATTTTCAACAGGAGAATATGATCGCGACGCTGACGACGCTCTTCGGTGTACTTGGGCTGCTGCTCGCAGCGGTCGGGCTCTATGGTGTGATGGCATATATGGTGGAGCAGCGGACAAGCGAGATTGGCATTCGCATGGCGCTTGGGGCAGATCGCTGGAGTGTGGTCAAGATGGTGCTGCGACGCGCCTTTTCACAGGTAGGGATTGGACTGGCGCTGGGCATTCCCGCAGCAATTGCCGCAGGCAGGCTGATGAAGGATCAACTGTTCGGAGTAAAGCCGTGGGACCCAGTCATGCTCGTGTTCGCTACGCTGCTGCTCGCGTCGGCGGCTGTGCTTGCGTCAGTGATTCCGGCGCGCCGCGCGGCCGGAGTTGAGCCGACGGTGGCACTGCGGAACGAGTAATAATGGTAGACTGTTTTGCCATGCCACAAGGCGCCGCAACCCTGCTGACCGAGAAGCTGGAAGCCGTCGCGATCGACATTGAGACCATCGAACGGCTGATCGCCTCCGAGCCGCTCGACACCTCGGACCAGCTACTGGCGCTGCGCACGATACAGGAGTTATATCGGCGCCTTGCTGACGACCTCCGCGTCGCCATCTCCCTCTTTGAGTAGACTGCGACCGACTCTGCTATTTGATAAACCGTAACGAGCGGCACGGCCACTACATCAACGACGATGCGAGGGCGGCCTTCTATGTTTCCCTGGTTGCGTCTGGAGTTCGTCTAGCTGATGACCAGAAGGGTAAGATTCGATTCTTTATAGTCTTGCCTAATTCTCTTGTATTTAGTTGGTTTATAATGGTTTAGGCAAGAATATGGCGGAGAGACAGGGATTCGAACCCTGGATACCTTGCGGTATACACGCTTTCCAAGCGTGCGCCTTCAGCCACTCGGCCATCTCTCCGCGGTATTGCGGGCCTTTTTGAATCTAACACAATTGGAACACTGCCCGAAGGCAGAGAAGTCCTCCCCGCACTCAGGGAGCCTGCGCAGGGATGTTCTGTTTCACGATCGCCGACGACTTCAGCTCCACGGGAACGCCCTGCATCAGGTAGTGGCGCAGCGTAGAGGGGTCGCCCCAGTTGATCTGCCATCCATGGTCGATCGCTACCAGAATGTACTGTCCCGGAATGATGTTCGTCAGATCGAAGGTGCCATCCGTGTTCGTCTCGTCTCGGAGCAAAATGGCAATCGAGTTGGGATCTTCGATCGTTATCGGAACCAGGAGAACCATGGCGCCCGCCGCAGGCTTTCCCCCGAGAGTCGCGACACCGCTAAGGCTCGCGCGGCCACTCGCGACGTGCACGGTCAACGTGGACTCACCTGCGCCCACGGTCACATAGCGCCCGGCGGTCTCGGCGCCTTTGGCGGTCAACCCCGTAAGAAAAAGGTTCGGGCGGCCCTGCAGTACCACCTCATAGCGTCCCGGTGGAACCTCAAGAACGCGATCGGCATTAGGCTCTCTCTGATCACGCCGTCCAGGATTGAAACCCGCACCTTCGCCGCCATTGGAAGAAAAACTTCCGTTGCGATTATCGCGATCGATCAAACTCACCTGCACTCCGCCGTTGCGTTCCCCTCTTGGCCCCGATTCCATGTCCCCAAGACCGTCGAAGCGCAATGTGATCCTCGCCAAGTCACGCGACGGAGCGCTCAAGTCCAGCGTGCGTAAAGAATTGGCGGTCACTTCCACGATCGCCGCGTGCCCTTCCATATTCGGGCCAGCCAATCGTACCTGGTATACACCCGGCGTGAGCCCACTAACGTCGATCTGTCCCTGCCCGTCGATGTGCACGCTGGTTTGAACAAAGTTTTGTCCGCCGACTGCGTTAACTTGCTGGATCATCGGAATCGGCTGCGGCGCTGGAGTATTGGTTCCTACAGTTACCCGCGGAGGCGGAACAATGCGTAGATGAATTGACGGTATCGGAATGAGATGAAAATCTGCCTGACGCGTATCGCCCGCGTGCAGGACAATCGTTTCAGCTTGCGCCGGATCGCTGACTCCCGGGAACCAGGTCTGCGGATACGCATAGTCAAGCAACGGATCGAGCGATGCGACATCAGGGTTCGCCCCGCGCACCATCTGCCCGCCGGCAGCGTACCAAGGCACCGCATGCACGCTCACCCGATAGTCTCCCGGAGAAAGATTGGCCAACTCATACACGCCGCGGTCATCGGTACGAGCACCCCCTCGCATGTTGCCTATCGGCTGCGGACCGCCAGGACTGGGTGGCGGCACAGTCTGTAGCGCGATCTGTGCATTGCGCACCGGTTCGCCGGCCTCGTCGACAACCAGGCCGACAATACTCGCCTCCGGGCTTATTCGAAACTCGACATCCATCGTCGGCGCCTCAGGGGTTAGTACGATCCCGGAGAAATAGGGCGGATGCTCGTCATAAGATCCGCTGACAAATCCTCGCGCGCTCGCGATCAGATGCCACGTGCCCGGAGAAGGAAGTATGACCGTAAAGTGACCACTCCCATCGCAATCGAATTCGCTGGCCAAGGTAGGGAACTGACGGTTCCCGAAACCCTGACGGTTGCCAAAGTTCTGACGGTTGCCAGAGCCTCCCCTTCCGATGAGAGTCGGCGTGAGGTGGCAGTGTGGCACGGGAGCTCCATCAACACTGTTGATGACGACACCAGTAATCTCATACACCGGGGCAGCCGGACCCTGCTTCGTCTCGTGCTTCGGCTGCGCCGGAGGCTGCGCGCAAGCAATCCCGATAGACAACCCCGTCAGGGCAACAAAAAAAAGTGAGCGCACCGAGTCTCGTCTCACGGAGTCACCTCCGCTACTGGAACTGCGTCCAGATTCAGTGTAGGTTTATCGCCCGCGTTGACCGTAACGGAACGGACGTAGTTGTTGAAGGGAGCAAGGCTCTCCGGATCACGGTAGTTGGCCGAATGACGGCGCTCAAACGCAATCGCCTGATAGCTGCCGGGCGGTAGATGTGCCGAATTGTAGGAGCCCGTGTTACTGCTTCGCAGCGTGATGACAGACTGCGCACTGGCGCCGGTCGGGATCAGATACACCCAGCATTGAGACGGGTTGCCGTTCAGGTTCACCGTGCCCTGCAATGCAGCGGTCTGGTCACTTACCACCACGCGAATCGGAGCGCCTGCAGCACCGGGCACAACCACAAGATCCTGCTGCAGCAGATCGGAGTCTCCGTAGGTAGCCGACTTGATGTACCACGTGCCGGTATTACGTCCCTGCAGGCGATAACTGCCCGGTGCCGCAGCGAAGACAAAGCTCTGATCGCGCCGGGTTGTGGGGTGGATGGTCGCGTCGCCTCGTTCAGGATCCTGCAGATCGCTTTGCAACATAAGTCCGAGCTGGGGCAGTGTAGGCGGCGTCTGGCTATTATCAGACGTTACAGAACTGTCCACAACCAGCTCAACGGGAATCGACGGGACCGGAGAAAACTGCAAAACCACTCCGGAGATATCGTGATCCGGCACCGTCACTGTAGTCTCAGCCTGCTCGGGACTCTCTGGGTTGTTCCTCATCGCGGTCAACGTGTAGGTCCCCTGCGGCAGCTGTATCCTCGTCTCTCCGGCCCCACCATTCGCCTGAGGATTTACCTGCAACGTGCCGCCGCTACTGGAGCGGGCAGAGATCCTGAGGAAGTCGCGTCCGCCCGAAGACTGTGTTGTCGCGATCACCGTGTGGGTCGGACTGATGGCTGGCCGCATCTCAAAGTGCAGCTCTTCGCCGCTGTGAATTCGTATCGTCTGTGATGTATTGGATGAACTTTCACTCGGAACCATCACAGGAAGAATAGCCTGCCCGGTAGTTCTATCCTCTGGAACATATCGCGTCTCCAAGCGATACTCCCCAGCCTGTACTGGTATGCGGAAGTCTCCATGCGAATCCGTCTGGCCCTGACCCGCATTCATCCACCGATGGCCTGCGACATCATCGTAAAAACTACGCCGCGCAGTCACTGAGATCTGTGGCAATGGCGTACCGTCGGGCGCAAGCACCGTGCCCGTCAACAGGGCCTCAGGATAGATCCGCAGTTCAATTGGCAAGGCCATCTGCGCGGCCTGAAGAGACAAGTTACCCGGCTCCTGCATCTCCGTGCTGGCCGAAAAGCCCGGCTTGATGACCTGGATATTCGCGGTTGTGTCCGTATTCTGATCGAACCGGAACTTGCCCTCATGGTCCGTCAGCACCGCCCGGCTGTTCATCCGAACCAAAGCACGCGGCACCGGAGCGCCGGTCTTAGCGTTAATCACCTCACCCTGCACCGTACTCGGAGCGGCGGGAGTCGTGGATGATGAAGCCGCTGGGGAACTGCTGCCTAACGTACTGCCCGTCAGCTGCGCATTGAGTGGCGCAGGTGGACTCAGCAGGAAGACAACAAAATGCAGCGAGGGAAGCAGCAGACCGGAACGTCGAAGGCAGCATACTAACCGGGCTGGCAACACGAACAATACCTCACAGGAGCTTGGCAGAAATATATGACGCTCCAGACTCATATTAGTGAGAAGAAAGGGACGTATCTCCAACTAAATTCATGAAGGTCAATCATCCTGTAAGTCTCTAATTTTATGTAGGATACGACCTCACCTCTACATGTTTTACTTGAAATCTTATCAAGTAAAATATGAATTCCGTGATATCTCAAGTAAATCATTGTCGTGACGGCCAGTGGTTATCGTTTCCGCCGATGATCGAGTGAACCGTCGGCTCTAGAACCATGAACTCGGCCATTGAAACTTGATTTGTTCCTGCTTGCACAAAGGCTTGCAATTGTGGCGACGTTTCGGGGATTCTGGGTTGAGATCGATCTGGCGATTCCAAGGAAGGCATAGCCCCAGCTCCTCGATATAACCGGCCAGACCTTCTACCTAGGTACATCGTTGGAAGGCGCTGTCGTTTTGTCGTTCACCAGACCTCGCGTGGCATCTCGAGTATAACCAGGCCGCTATCCGCTGCCTGGCTAACTGTTTCTGCCCTGGTCCCTATGGCCCAGATGAAGCCCAGCAGTTCACGAGCAACTGTAGTGGTGATCTTTCTCTCGTCCTCGCCTGCTGCAGCCAGTCTCATGTAACGCTTGTGCAGCCGGTGTTTTGCCTTCCACGCAATCTCTTTAGCCTCTTCCGAAATACTCTCCTGCCGTTTGCGCAATCCGTACCAGATACATAGTGGACGATGATAGCTCTATGCCGCTTCGATGACGATTCGTCTCAAGTGCGCGTTGCCCGTTTTGGTGATGCTTCCGCGCCGGGTCCGCTTGCCGCTGGAATGTTCGCTGGGCGCGGCGCCGCAGTAACCCATCAGTTGCCGAGCACCGTCGAAGCGGGAGAGTCGATTTCCTTGACAATTCGTTCTTTCACCCTTTCCACCGATCCGGGGCTTGTGTATTCTTTGGCGCTAGTAGTTATCTCCTGACGCTATACGACGCGTTAGATGCGGAGCCGTAAACGAGATGCGACTAATTTTGCGGTATTTTTGTGCCTTAACTTTCTGCCTTGTTCCCTCAACAGCCGCGATTCAAGCCCAAGATCTTCCAGATGTTGCTCAAGGACTGACTCCTTACGTCGCCTATCATGGCGGCCAGTTGGATCAGATCAATACCTTGAACGGTGGGCTTACGGTACGCATTCCGCTTGTCTCCTACCCGCAGAAGGGATCGTTGGCGCTTAGCTATTCGGTGATCTTCAACTCGTTTGGGTTTCAAGATATGGCACAGTGTATTGCAGCGGACGACCCAGACGGTCCGATCGCTACTATTCCGCTCCACAGCGGCTGCACCAATAAAATTCAGTTGATTCCCACTGGCTTGCCCAGCAATTTCCCCTTGGGTCCTCGTCTGGTAGCGGATCAACAGCTTTGGTCGGGTGGTTCGAGTGCACCAGAGCTGGTGCAAAACCCACAACCGCCCATTGATGCTCGGTTTTACGTTTTTGGTTCAGACAACTCACAACATCCGCTTGCGGCTGCAAGCGACGGCTATCGATCAGTAGATGAAAGCGGCTATCTTTTCGTCCCTGCCAGTCCCCCGTCTTCTACCAACAATAACGTAGGAACAGAGAAGAATCTAAACGGCTATATGTACTATGTAATGGGTTCCGCGCAGGGCACGATCACAGACTCTCACGGCCTTGTCTACACCTCCACGGGCATCACTGACCCGGATGGGAACACGATCAACATGGTCGGCGCCGGTTTGCCTGCAACCGATTCTGTGGGGCGAACTATTCCGGCACTGGTATCAGGGAATACGGGCAATTGTCCGACACTTTCAGGCGCTCAGTTTCAGCCCCTCAGTTCAGCATCACTCTGGAACCCACCAGGCACGGGGGGGACGGTTTCATATCTTTTCTGCTATGCCAATGTGAACATCCTCACGCATTACCCTATAGGATCAACCGCCAACGGGAATGCGGAATATATCACGACTGTCAGTATGCTCCAGTCGATTGTCCTTCCTAACGGAACTTTCTGGGGCTTTATTTATGATTCGAACAATCCCAGCAGCGATCCAACTCCTAGTCTCAGCAATCAGAATACTGGTCTCGGTCAACTGCTAACACTGATCTACCCTACCGGCGGTTCGGTGAACTACACCTACGGGATCTTCGAAGGATTTTGTAATTCACAGCGAATCAGTGGCCTTGTCCCAGCCTCCATCCTGGCATATCCGCCGCAAGTCGAGACTCGAACCGAAATGGACGCTCAAGGGAATGTTCTGGGAGCGTGGAGCTATACCTATCCGCCTAGTAGCTCCGGCGCGTTTACAGGATCTATTCTGTCAGCAACAGGAGATCTCACAGTCACCTATTTTTCTGGCGACGGAACGCCCTGCGGCTATGTTGACGCGGGACAAGACGTCTACCAAGGTGGGTCAGCCTCCGGCACTCCCTTAAGGAGTACACGGACAACGTATAACCAAGCCCTGGCCCCAGGGATGCCGTATGCCTCGGCGAGCCGACAGACGCAGCGCACAACTACGTTGAACAGCGGCAAAGTCTCGTCAATTCAAACGTCCTACGCCCCGGGCAGCAACTTTTACGCGCTGGTGTGCACTCCTCAGTGGCTTAATTGCACTCCGGGAGGGTCCACCTTGCTTCCCATCGGTGGCCCGGTGTCGACGACCTATACCGGCTATGACGGCTCGGTAATGAAGCAGGAGAACACATCCTATCGATGGCAGACGAATGGCTCTTATCTAACAGCCAATCTACTGGAGATTCCATCGAGCACTTCCGTGCTCGACGGCTCCGGCAACGTAACGTCTCAAACGAACTACAGCTACGATGAGACCTCCTACTCCCCGGGTGGAGTTCGCGGGCATCTCACTACGGTCATCGAAACGTTGAACACCGGGGCATCCCCCACGACGCACACCGGATGGAATACGAATGGGATGAAGTCGTACCTCATCGATGCCGACGGGCACACGAATGGCAATGGCGCCACGGTGAATTATCAATATCTTCCAAGTATCTGCAACAGCTCTCTGGTGGCAGGTACTATCAATGCGTTGAACCAAACCACGTCCGGGACTTACGACTGCAATACGGGGCACCTGACCAGCTATACGGACGCAAACAACAACACAACTAGCTTTGGATACGACACTATGGGTAGAATTCTGTCAGCCAACTACCCTGATGGTGGCTCAACTCTGTTCAGCTACACCGACGCACAGAACACCGTGACCCGAACAATAGCGGCTACGCCGGATCCTAGCCAAACCACCATCGTGATCTTTGACGGCTTCGGCCGTGAAATTCATAGGTATCTGAGCGACCCTGCGGGTGAGGATACGATCGACACAACCTACGATCCCGACGGAAGAGTTTCCACGGTCTCGAATCCTTATCGCAGCACGTCCGATCCCACATACGGCATCACAACGTACGCTTACGACGCTTTGAACCGCAAGACGATTCAAACCCAACCCGATGGAGCCCTGGTGCAATGGTGTTACGACGGTGTGTCCAGCGGACAATCCAGTTTCGTCTGTCTTCCCAATCAGAGTTCAAAGACCGCAAGCTCCTGGATTGACTACTCCGACGAAGCCAACCGCCATGCGCAGAGAGTCAGCGACGCTCTGGGGCGATTGACGGCGGTGATGGAGCCCGTCGCTAACTTCCCGACGTTGGAGACAGACTATGGCTACGATACACTCAACAATTTGCTTGCGGTCAACCAAAAGGGAGCCTCGGGCGAGACGCCCCGCACACGCAACTTTGTCTACGACAGTCTGTCGCGATTGACGTCTTCCACGAACCCGGAGATCGGAACCATCGCCTATGGATACGACCCCAATGGCAACGTCACAAGCAAGACGGATGCGCGTGGGCTTACGGTCAGCTATAGTTACGACGCGTTGAACCGGCCGACGCTCAAAAGCTCCGGAGGGGGCAACGGGGTTCCTGGGTTTAGCTACAGTTATATCTATGACGCGTCACAATCTTCCATCACAACAGGAGGGAATCAGATTGGACGGCTGGCTGAGCAATCCAACAATGTCAATGGAGGATCTGTCTACGCTTACGACAAAATGGGAAGGGTGGTTATTCAAGATGAGTGCATTCCAAGCGAATGTAGCGCCGGGCCTACCAGAGAAGTCTCCGCTACCTACGATCTGGCTGGCAATATTACCTCGCTGATCTATCCTGATGGCCGGACGGTGAGCGAGACCTGGGACGGTGGTGGTCACCTTATGCAGGTTGCCGACAGCAGCGGCTATCCTTACCTGACGAAGGCATCCTACTGGCCTAACGGCGCCTATCAGTCGATCTGGTACGGCAACGGCCTGGCAAACGGTCAGCGATTGAATAACCGTTTGCAGCCCACCGGCATCGGGCCCACACGTATTGGATCAAGTGCCCCGGGCAGCTACACAACCAATGTTCCCATCGTCTCCAAACAGTATTGTTACGGGCCCGCGACATCCGCGCTATCTGCTTCGGTTCCGGGGTGTCCATCGCTTGGCAGCGCCGACAATGGGAGTATCTGGCAGATCATAGACGCCTTGAATGGTGGAAAGACCCAGACTTTCAGCTACGACAGCCTGGATCGCCTGACTTCGTTTTCTCAGGCGGACGGGAGCATGCAGCAGACTTATTCGATCGACTCCTTCGGCAATCTGAACCAGATCTCTCCCGGCACTTTGCAGAACAATCTGGGCTACAACGCGAACAACCAGATCAGTTCCGGAGGCTACGGCTACGACGCAGCAGGCAATGTGACTTCGATAAATAACGGAGTTTCAACCATCCCCTACAGCTACGATGCCGAGAACAAGCTCATGAATGTCAATAACGGTCTCGACGCCTACACTTACGACGGCAATGGAGACCGTATTCGTAAAGATGTCAGCCCGAACTGGACCGAGTATGTGCGGTTCAATGGCCAGGTTCTGGCCGAGAAAACCTCCGATGGCTTCTGGAGCGACTACATCTACGCCAATGGCCAGCGCATAGCGCGGGCCGACAACTACGATATCCGCATCCATATGAGTGGAAGCAACTGCCCCAGCTGCGTCAGCGACCCAAACACGTTTGCCGGAGTGACTTCACTGGCGGCAGCCAATGGCTATGTAGTTCGTACTGGCGATATTCTGAGCTGGCGGCAGTTTCAGGACGGTTCCACGACGGGCGGACTGCTTCTTTTTTTCACCGATCGTACCAATGGCAGCAATTTGTCTGTGGATACGGACGGTCAACCGATCGATCAGGACGGAACGCTGAACACCTGGCACATGCGGACCGTCGATCTGAGCCAGTTTGCGGGCAAGACTATCGCACTAATCGATCCGTTCCAGTGGACCAGTGCTCCCGCGGGCAGCTGGGACATCTACTATGGCGATATCAACCTGACGAGCACCGACGGAACCTCAATCCCGATCTACAATCGATCGATGACAGGCTTGAACACAACGACAAATGTGGCCGTCAGCAACTTCAGCGCAATCACTGAGAAGGTAGCAACCACTCCCAATCCCTATGTCGTCACCTACTACTCCGCCGATCAGATCGGTTCAAGCCGAGTCCTGGCCGACTATGGCGGCTGGCCAATTTCCTCCGACACCTACTATCCCTTCGGACAGGAGTCGACTCCCTCATCAGACAACAACCACTACAAATTTACCGGCAAAGAAAGAGACACAGAATCAGGACTCGACTACTTCGGGGCCAGGTACTACAGCTCCAATATGGGACGCTTCATGAGTCCGGACCCGCTGATGGCCAGCGCGCACGTTTCTGACCCTCAGAGCTGGAACCGTTATTCCTATGCTCACAACAATCCGCTTAGCAACATCGACCCGGATGGAATGGAAGATTGCCGAGCTGATGCTTCGAAATGCAGCGCGACGATAAAAGTAAATGTAATTTATGACAAGAACGCGAACGGCGGGAAGGGGTTGACTGATTCTCAAAAAGCCGACTTCCAGAAGAACATCTTAGGCAAAGCTGTCGGTGATTTTGGTAAGAGCGGCATTGGTGTTCAGGTCAGTTACACCGCCGGTAGTGTCAATGCACAGGACAGTGGAGGCTTTACTGTTTCAGGCGTCCAAAAAGGAGCCCTAAATTTGGCTGTTTCCGATTCTTTACCGACTGGAAAAGCTGGTGAATCCGGAGTGAGCAGTAACGGCACCTATGTTTCTGCAATCGGTCTGAATGATGCTCATGGTGGCAATTATTTCCCTCTGTTTACAAACACTATTGAGCACGAATTTACGCATCAACTGAAGGGTGACACACAGAACCCCAATACCAACCCAGCCGCCTACATCATGAATGAGTTCAACGTGGATTTTAGGGTGCAGATGATGGGTTGGGGAGTCCAACAAAACACGCTCGTAAACGGTGCTCAAAACAAGCCATTCACAGTGCAAACTCAACAGAAAGCTATCCAGCCACGGACAGATAAGTGAGCACCATGACAAACCATGTCAGTTTGAAAGGAATTGTAAAGTGGGGTCTGCGGGCAAGCTTGATGCTTGACGCAGTTCTCTGTCTGAGTCTGGGAGTGAAGTTATGGGACGTAGGGCCAAGAGGGTTTTGGTTGTGGCTTATAGGTCTCCAGATCGCTCCAAGAACGAGTTCTACCGATGGAACCTTCACATTTACGCCCGCACCACATTACGGTTTTACTTTCCTCATCGTCGGCACCCTAGTTGGGGCTCTGACGTTGACCGTTATCCTAAGGCGGTTATATATGGCCAACGCTACGCGCGAGGAGAGAGCGCATGGCTAATCGAATATCACTATGATTCAGGGGGCTGTATCTACGACGGTGCTCTATGTCTATGCATCTTGTTATACCGGCAAAGAACGGGACGCCGAATCAGGAAACGACTACTTCGGGGCCAGGTACTACGGCTCCGCAATGGGCCGGTTCATGAGTCCAGACTGGGCAGCAAAAGCTGAGCCAGTGCCGTATGCAAAGCTCGACAACCCGCAGACATTGAACCTCTATGCCTACGTTGGGAATAACCCCTTATCGAGAACCGATCCGACTGGTCACTACGTTTGTAGTGGCTCGAAGGATCAGTGTGCAGCAATTCAGACCGGGTTGAATCTCGCGAAGGCAGCACAAGACAAGCTTGGAGCTGACTCGAAGGGCGGAAAGGCAATCGGTGCAGTTCTGAAATTTTATGGGGCCGCAGGCGAGAAGAATGGTGTGAACGTATCTTTCGGAAATCTTAAAGGGGCCAACAGGCACAGCAAGCATGGGCGCGAACGGACAGATCAATCTCAAGTTTGATCTGGGAGCGATCAATGCTTCTGCGAGGGGTTCGACGCCTGGTACTTCCATAACTGAAAGAGCGGGCACAGAAATCCACGAAGGTACGCACGGTATTGACGAGCGGGCGATGGGCCACAACCCGGAAAATCGGCATGAGGAAATGGGCACGGAACGCAATGCATATCGGACCGAGTCTTATGTATATCAAGGGCTTGGTGTGAATACGCCTTCCGGCTTGTGGTCGGAGAGCTGGAGCGCCGGGACAGCTGAACAAAATCGAAATACGGCGGTTGAAGCTGGCGCTAAAGCATCAACCGACTACGTATGCCGGAACGGGTGCCAACCATGAAAAATATGATCAGGATACTGATGTTCACTGCCTGCCTCTTAGCTACTCATAATCTTCAGGCGCAGGGCGTCTACAAGAAGGCGACCGTCTGTGGAGTTCTCCATGGCGGGAAGGCTTATAGGGGAATCCATGTCCAGGTGGATGCTAATGTCCTCTCCGATGGTAAGCATGGAGCAATGCTTACCGACGTGAAATGTCCTAATCGAGGGCTCCTTCTAGATGCGTCACACACTGACGCTGATCCTAGCGTCGATAATCTCAGACAAGCGCTGTGGAGTGATGGGTCTCCGGGCACAACGGGCAGACGGGTCACAGGTGTGTTTTTCGGAACCTTAGAATGGGATCGGAAAAGCAACGAATTGAGATTCGTGGTGCAACGAGTAGATAAACTGCAGAATGTGCGACTTGCCCCAAAGATCAGCGATCTGCCTTAACCGCTGTCCGTGGGCTATTCTGAGGTTCACAGTATCGGTACGATGCACATGGATGTATGTATGACAGACCTCGCCGTTTGTGCACCTCGTTATACCGGCAAAGAAAGAGACACAGAAAGCGGCTTGGACTACTTCGGGGCTCGCTATTACGGAAGTACGATGGGCCGGTTCATGAGTCCTGACCCGATCAAGCTCACAGACGAGCGTTTGCTGAATCCTGCAAACACACTCAACCTGTATTCGTATACCGCAAACAATCCGCTGAAGTATGTTGATCCTGATGGAAAGGACATCACGTACTTCTATGATCCCGGCCTTCCGGCTGGACATGCAGTTCTCTTTGCTTACAATCAGGCGACCGGAGATTCGGCACTTGAGAGTTTTGGGCCTGCATGGCACGATGCCCCCGTTGGGCCGGGAGTATCGAACTTTGATATGGATCTGTTTTCGTCTGCTCAGGGTTTGCGGGACAACTATGTTTCGCTCACGATTCAGACGAATCCAGAGGTGACTCAGGAAATTATTAGTTATATACGGGCGAATCCCGATCCCTCCGTATGGCTTTCCGGTGGTCCGAATTGCAGCACTCAATGCGGAAAAATCCTGCAGAAGTTCAAGCTCGATTACCAGAAGTCTCTCTTGAACAGAAATCTGACGCCCAAATTTCTGTTTAACAATTTGATGAAGCGATATAACCCTGGGCAGTCACCCAACAATCCGAAGCAAGGTCATGACTATGGGGCTCCGCAATGCGGGAGCAACTCCTGCATGTTTGATCTGCTGTGGAACCATATCAACCCCTCACAGTTCACAGTGACCACTACCCAGAAAGACTCGAAGGACGGGGTTCCAATTCCGCCCCCACAACAGTAGCAGCAACAATAGAAAGCTATCGGATAAAGCGACAAATGAAGATAAAGAGGCTTGCTTATATCGTCGGTGCACCCGTGCTCGTAGTTGTGCTTTACATAACGAACAATCGGCGGTTCAGGGCCAACTTGATGCTCTACAGCAATCCAATCCAGGTGCGTATAACCAAACCGTCTCGGAGATCAATGGAGCACTGAATCCCACTAGCTACCTTGATAAGAAGATATCTTCTGCTGCTCCGACAGACGCGGCGTTCCAGGGCGTTTTGAATGGCGTTCGGAAGGACCTTGGCCGCAATATTGACTTCTCGAAACAAGGTGATCGCGAAGCCATCGGCAACGCGCTCATCAACCACGTCAGGCAGACTGGCGGTTGCGATGTTAACGGAAGCAAACAGAGCGGGTGCCAATGATAAAACGATTACTAGTTTGGCTTTTAGAGACTGTGCTGGAGGCGGCGCTTCTTAGCGTTGTCCTTCTTATCTTGTCAGGCTATACGAGGGGAACACTTTTCAAAGATCTTGCAGTCGGCTTCGTATGGATCGGCACGATGTTCTTCAGCACTGGGTACCTGTTTACAACGGCCATCGCTCGTGCAGTATGGCGAGGTGGACGCGTATGGTTATATCCCGGTGTTGCTATGGTTCTGTTCTTCATCCACTTCGAACTCCTGAATCACTCAGTAGGCGGCATCTTCAGACTGCCGGACCGCGTGGTGCTCCGGATAGCCGGAGCTTGCATCGTACTGGCCTGTACTTTTGTCGGAAATCTACTTCTACGACGGTGGACATCAGCAGCTGCGAACGCTTTAGAATCCAAGCATAAGCAGTGAGACGAGGTGCATACGAGTATGACGCAGTCCATCGTTTGTGCATCCCGTTATACCGGCAAAGAACGCGACAATGAGAGTGGGCTCGACTACTTCGGGGCCAGATACTACGCCAGCTCAATGGGCCGATTCATGTCGCCCGACTGGGCCAGCAAACCGGAGGCCGTGCCATACTCTGTGCTTGGCGATCCCCAGTCGCTAAATCTGTACAGCTACGTTCGGAATAATCCGCTCAGCAAGAACGATCCAGATGGGCACTGCGGACAGCAAGCGTCGGGAGGCCAGCAGGACTGTAGCCAGGTCAAGGTTCAGGCCAAGGTGGTCGAGCAGCCAAAGGTCGTCACTAATGAAAAGCAAGCCGATGGTTCAAACAGAACCGGCGTAAGAGGAACGGTTCAAGACACGATCACCGAAAACGGAAAGCCGGTGGCAAATACGACTGTCACTGAGACGAATAAGACAACGGCAACACTCAACGGTGATCCTCATAACCTCGGCTCTCAAGAGGGGCCTGCTCCGACGAACGGAGCCGGTCAGGTGAACGATACAGTCGGTCTTCTAGCGCCTGCTGGATCAGCTGCTGATGATAAGGCGCTCACCCAGACGCTAACCACACAGTCTGTGACAATGACGAACACGAATACGATCACCTTTACGACACCTGGTGGGTGTACGTGTTCGGCTACAGCTACGAGGACGCTGACGAATGTTGGAACTGACGGAAAACCCAGTTCCACGTATACGTTGACTACTACGCAGCCGGTCGTGAAGCAGACCACGCCTCAGTAGAGCGATGGAAGGGAGTATCTATGCGAAAGTCAGCCATCCTGCGCGCTGCGTTGGTCACGGCAACCGTGGCCAATGCGCAGTCTGATAGGTTCCGGAATTACAGGCCAGTACAGGCTTACGAGGTACGCCCTGGAGTGTTGGTCATCCCCACTTATGTTGAGGGTCAGGTGTGCAGTTTAGAGGTTCAAAAGCGAGCCTACTCCAAAGGAGTTGCCGATCTTCGCCCCGGTCTCACGCGAAAGCAGATCACCGATGTACTTGACGAGCTTGTGCCTGCTGATGAAAGAGGGCCTAAAGACACGAGTCTGGGCAAGGACTACTTGTCTGCGTACACAGGGAACAGCATCACCAGCTTCGCTGAATATAAGAATCTCTCGATATACATCTATGGCCAAACGAGCATCGGTGATGTGATCGCACTAGTGAAGTGGAAGCGGAGCGGTTGTTCCTAACCTCAGCAGCTCTGGCCGTCCCTCTGGGGCGGCCTTGTTGCGTCTGAGAGGCCCGTGGACGCGCCGTTGGGTGCTGTCGGGTCGTCTGAATCGTCGAGAGCAAGAACGCGCTGCCTACGGCATCGGCTGAAGGGTGACACTTCACCTACGATTCTCTCTCTCGCCTCGTTACCGCCAATAATCCAGAGACCGGAACCATCTGCTACGGGCAATGGAACGCCGGCAGTTGCAGCAATGGCTATGACGCTAATGGCAACTTACAGGCAAAGACGGATGCACGCAATATTACAACGAGTTATTCTTACGACTCGTTGAACCGTGTGACGAGCAAGACATACTCGGACAGCACGCCGCCAGCTAACTACTACTACGATTACACCACCCTAAACCGCATTGGACGGCTAAGCGTTGCAACCGTGGGCGGCGCAAATGTGTATTCTCTATATGCCTACAGTTATGACCAGATGGGGAGGCCTTTAACCAAGGTCTTCCAATTTCCCAACGCAACCGGAAATGGTCTAAATTCCAGCGTAGGGTCCGCCGGTGACACCTACGATCTAGCGGGTCATGTGATCTTTACCGACACGGGGGCAGGGGTTTATGGGTATTTCACGCGGGACCCCGCCGGCCATGTGATCAACGCGAACTCCAATTTGGGGGTGCCTCTCTTCGTCAACGCAACGTATAGTCCGCTGGGGGGTCTGGCGAGTCGTGTGCAGGCTAATGAGCTGACGGAGACGAGGAGTTACGACAAGCTCGGACGCCAGACTTCGACCACTCAGTCCGCATCCGGGTCGAGTGTGGGATATAGTGTTGCCACAGGGTACGACCCCGTTGGCAATGTGACCTCAGTCAATGACAGCGTGAACGGCAACTGGACGTATGTGTACGATCCTTTGAATCGACTGCACCAGGCCTTTTCTACCGCGGGGCTGGGTCTAGACTGGGAGTACGATTCCTTTGGCAATCGTCTGTCGCAGACCCCCTCGGGAACGGGTTCGGCTCCTCAGGTGAGCTTCCCATTTACGGGGAACAACAACCGGGCCGATGCCAGCAGCGGCATTGTCTATGATGCGGCGGGCAACGTGCTGGTCGACAACCTGGGGCAGGGGTATACGTACGATGCGGAGGAACGGATCAGCTCAGTGACGCCCTATTTGGGCGGCACGGTGACGTATCAGTACGATTCGGAGGGCAACCTGGTCTACGAGAACGGCGGCAACGGAACTCAGGTCTTCCTCCGCAATGCGGCTGGGCAACCCGGCGACGTGCCCTACGCGGCTGAAACCTTCACCAGCCTGCCCTTTGGAGACGCCCTTAGCTCCATCGGCATCAGTCCACTTCATTTCACCGGCAAAGAAAGGGATAGCGAAAGCGGCTTAGATTACTTCGGCGCTCGCTACTACGGAAGCAGCATGGGCCGGTGGATGTCGCCCGATGTGGTGAACGTCACCGAGGATCGAATGATGTACCCATCGAGCACTCTTAACAAGTACGCTTACGGGGCTGACAATCCTCTCAAGTACATCGATCCGGATGGACAAGACATAACTATTTTCTACGAGCCATCAAATTTAGTCATGGGCGGATCACCAGGTCACACCATGTTGTTGGCCTACAACCAGCAAAGTGGCGACTCAGCGATCAGGAGCTTTGGTCCAGACTACGCAAATGGGGCGACGATTCAAGGCACTCTTGTTGGCACGCCCGGCACGGACAGTTTTGGATTTCAGAATATAAATTCACCTGACCAGCTGCGGGCTAACTTCGCGAGCATCACGATTCAGACGACTCCAGAAGAGGCGCAAGCGGTCATCAACGAAATTCGCCAACATCCAGATGGGAATTACAGTATTTTGTCGCACAACTGTACAACCACCTGTAGCAGACTCCTGCGGAGCATAGGAAAGACGCGCTCCCATTCTTTGTCTCCAGTGGGATTTTTTAATGAGCTCTATGCTGAGCAGCATGGAACGAACACAGGCCGCGCCATCAGAAGCTTCAATATCGGTCAGGATTACGGTAATCGAAGACCAGGCTACGATCCGTTTCAGTTGTTCTTCAACGACATCCCCCAACAGCACGAAAAAGTAACGTCCCGGATCGTTCCTGACTCTGTCCAGCCGGTAAACAACAATCAATAGCGGCAGGGGTGGCAATTGAAAGGAGAAGCATTGAAAGCTCACGACCAGACGATAAAGGATAATCCAGGGCGAGTCTCGCAAGTTCTGAAATGGCTGCTGCTCGTCATCGAGTTGTTGTTGCTTTGTGATCTCTGTTTAGTAGTGTTCTTGGTTCCACCGCCCCCCTATCCGGGAAAGGCTCCTCAGGAGGTTGTGATTGCGCTGCTAGCCTCACTGACCGCACTTCTGTGTGGAGCGCTCTTTGTACGCAATTCGAAAAGAGCGACATGGTCCTTCGTGAGTGTTCTGTTAACGCCGCCCTGTGTCATATGCCTCTGCGTTTTGGGGGTTGTCATCGTTCCAATTACACTCGGGTTTTTTCGAAGCAGGTAGGTACGACGTATCACTACGATGCACACATTTATCTACGACTGCACTCCACATCTTGTGCATGTTGTGAACAAGTTCACCGGCAAAGAAAGAGACACAGAATCAGGTAACGACTACTTCGGTGCCAGATACTACGCCAGCAGCATGGGCCGGTTTATGTCGCCGGATGATTTCGGTGGGCATATGGAAGACCCGCAGACGTTGAACCGGTATTCCTATGTGGGGAACAACCCTCTTTCCCGAACTGATCCTGATGGGCATGATTTCTATTTGGGCTGCACTCAAACCAAGGACAATGCTTCGACATGTCAATCTCAGCAAGTTTCTACCGACGCGAAAGGGAATGCTGTTAACGCTACGGTTCAGGGAGTGTCGAAGGATGGCAACTTCACGGCCACGCGGATCGGTAACGACGCGAGCGGCGGTCTAGTAGACAAAACCACCGGAACTGGAAGCTACACAGGGACCTTCGACGGGCAAAATGTCGGTCTCAGGAACTCCGCTGGAGGCACAGCGAACGGAGTGTGGCTCCAAAATAGCGCTGCCGTTGCCGGAATCTCAGGGACGGGTGCTCTAGATCAGTTCAACTTTACATTTCACAATCACAATGAGGTTCAAACGCTTGCTGCGGACTACACGTTCAACGGAACACAAGACCAAGCGGCTCAGGCCCTTGAAAAAGCAGGTTTCGTTCACTGGGATGCTGGTTTCCACTGGGGAAGAAAAGAATATCGCTCTCCTTCGGATGTGAGGTCTTCAACACATTTTGCTCTCGGGAACACGACCCTAGACCCCAAATCAAATATTCCGACCAATCACGGGGATATGCATACAGGCGAATACTATCCTGGCGAGCATATCCTCGATCATTTCTGGCACGACGTAATGAAGCAGTAAGGAGGATAGATGCTAGCCGTAACGAAACGTGGGTTGAATGTCGGAATGATAGGCATTGGTCTATTCACTGCTTCCTGGGCGGCGGTCGGATTAGGAGGCAAGATTGTCCCGCCGACAGTCGTTCCTCATCTCTGGACCGTCGTTCTCTTCGCCACCCTGCCCGCCTCTCTCATCCTCGGGACCGTGGCAGGATGGAAAGGAAGCCGGTGGTGGGTTCTTGCTCACCGGCCTCAGTCTTCTGAGCGAAGTGTTCTGCTTGTTGAGTTTGGCCGTCTGAGGATACGATGCACATGGCTTTATGTGTGACAGGATTTGCCATTTGTGTATCTCGTTATACCGGCAAGGAAAGAGACACCGAATCAGGACTCGACTTCTTCGGCGCCAGATACTACGCCAGCTCAATGGGCCGCTTCTTATCGCCCGATTGGTCGGCCAAGGCAGAGCCTGTACCATATGCGAAGCTGGACGATCCCCAGTCCCTCAATCTGTATGCCTATGTGAGGAACAATCCGCTTAGTCGGGTGGACCCAACAGGACATGCGACCTGCGCAAACCCGCCCTCTTGTACGATGTCCACCATTGACACACATCCTGCCGGGGAGAAGGGACCAACGATTACGTTTAAGAACGATGACCCAAACGGCAAAAGTCCGAATCAGCCTGTAACTACGAAGACTGCCGTAATGGTGGAAAAGGCAGTTATCAAATCGGGAGTTGAATCTGTAAATATCAACAGCACTACAGGCGGAAAGCACGCCGAGACAAGTAATCACGCAAAGGGGCGTGCCGTTGATATAGATGCGGTCAATGGTACCTCGGTGAGATCACAAGGAGCATCTCCGGCAGTCAAGAGCCTTCAAAGCGCTTTTGCAGCGAGCTCAGATGTTCGAGAAAATTTCGGACCAGCACGGATGGAAAAAACATCTATTCCCGGCGGCGCAGCACAGCCATTCGGAAGCTCACAACTCACAGAAGATCATCAGGGGCATATCCATGAATCCAGTCAGCCTTAGGACATTGCTTTACGCCACGTGCTTGTTGTGCCTGCACCTAGGAAGCGCTCTGGCGCTGCAGGGCGACAAATCGGGCGTGAATCTAACCTGCACAGGTGTCATCAATACGAGGCTGGTATCAGCTTTGTCTATTGATGAAATATCGAAACTGGGAGATGCGGTATCTCTTCAGAATGATTTTGGTGGGTTGACCTTTCGACCCTTTGATGACGATGATCGGCCTAGACGCGGTAAAGAGATTGAAATTGGCTTTATCCTCGCAAGATCAGGGGATTTGGGAGGGAGTCCTGTTGGCCTAATAGTATGGTCAGAAAGGAATCTGAACTTTAATTTCAGGAAAAGCCCCGACGGCACAATCTCTGTTGAATCGAGCGATTTGAAAAGCTGCCATGTTCTAACGACTTTTGCATTAAGTGAAAAGGGAGATGTTCTAAGAGATAAAAAGCCTATTGCCCAGGTCCATTAGATGGGTGGGCCAGAGCTCGATCCTGACACTTAGGATTGACGTACGATGAGAGGGAGGATGGGTATGACGCACTCTGCCACTTGTGCAACCAGTGTGTGTTTTCGCCATCTCGCTCTACCGGCAAAGAAAGAGACGCCGAATCAGGCCTCGATTACTTCGGCGCCAGATACTATGCCTCAAGCATAGGCCGGTGGATGTCGCCCGACTGGAGTGCGAAACCGGAGGCCGTGCCGTACTCGAAGCTTGACAATCCGCAGTCGCTAAACTTATACGGATATGTTCTCAACAACCCACTTAGCAAGGCAGATCCCGACGGGCATTGTTGCGAGGAAGAAGAGCCTGCCGAAGAAATTCGCGAGGAAGCGTCATTTGAGAGAGATTTAAGTCGAGCAGCACGGCAAGTAAATGCCGATGAAGTCAACGAGCGTATACAAAGGCTAAACCCAAGTGCAGCTCGGTTATCACCGGATCAGGTTGAAGCTGGCCAAGCTGACGCAGCCGCTAGCATTCATGAAGTCATGGGGAGCTATGGCTACAAATCAAACGGTGAACCCCCTCAACTTGCTGCAGGAAAAGCGGCTCATAATGCTGAAGAAGTTCGACCCGGGGAACAGAAAGAAGTTCGCACACCATCAGGCAAGAGAATGGATCGTTATGATAGAGAAAAAGCTCATATCAGAGAGATCAAGCCGGATAACCCTCGTGGTGAACGGAGTGGCAAGCGGGCGCTAGCCAACTACAAGACCGAGATGGATAATGCTACTGGGAAATCCCACACGACAGAACTAACCAAATATAAGAAAGACCAATGATGAAAACGGTCCGCCTTACGCCAACTCACGAATTAGATCTTCCGGACGATCTAAACGAAAAGGTAGACATGCAATTGAGTAGTTTCTGGAAGGCTAATGATCCGCTTCTTCTACAATTGTCCAGCTACGTTCGAGCCGAAGGTGCTCAAATCTCAGCGAGACAACGTCTGCAAGAGCGGATTGAAAAATCGGGAGGGGTATGGAGCAAAATGAGTGCCAAACTGCATCCCGACAAGAATCTCGATGAGGCGATCGCTAAAACAATTGATCGCGATGGTATTACCTGGATACATGCCTATTTTGTTTGGCCGCATCTCGCAGTATATGCAACTATTTCGGGTCCATCGGAATCTGTTGGCAGTAATAGTTGGGCGATTAACGCTCTAAAGACCTTAAGGCTTTCGATCCAATGACTCGTAAATATCGGTAGCGAGAAGGGAATCGGGTGCTAGATCGATAGGTGGGTGGCCCACATCTGACCCCGCCAACTCGAGTGCGGGTGCCCCATTTCTCGATTCTGAGAAGTGGTTGTAAGGAATTGGTCTAGGGATGTGGGATTTTATTCAATTATTCAATATTCCGAAGCGTCTGCTTCGAACGGACTCACATCGGTTTCGGGTGGCCCGGAGGAGCGGATCAGCTCGGTGACACCCTATTTGGGCGGCACGGTGACGTATCAGTACGATTCGGAGGGCAACCTGGTCTACGAGAACGGCGGCAACGGAACTCAGGTCTTCCTCCGCAATGCGGCTGGGCAACCCGTATTGATCTATCCCGCTACTGGTACCAGCGGGCCGTTCCAAGATATCCAGGCTTACGTCGATGGGGAGCTGATAGGTACATTGAACAACGGCGCGTTCTATTGGGCGGGCAAAGACACGGTAGGCACAAAGCGGTTTTCTAGCACCTTCGGCAACGGCGACGTGCCCTACGCGGCTGAAACCTTCACCAGCCTGCCCTTTGGGGACGCCCTTAGCTCCATCGGCATCAGTCCACTTCATTTCACCGGCAAAGAAAGAGACACAGAATCAGGTAACGACTACTTCGGTGCCAGATACTACGCCAGCAGCATGGGCCGGTGGATGTCGCCCGACTGGAGCGCGAAGGTCGCACCGGTGCCGTACGCAAAACTCGACGATCCTCAATCGCTCAATCTCTACGCTTATGTCGGAAATAATCCGCTTAGCAAGGCTGATCCAGATGGACACTGCAATGCCCCGTCGAACTTGAAGACGGGACAGGTCGGGGTCTGTGTTGCGTCTTACATCAGTACAAAGAGCTTCGATCTTATTGGAGATGGCGACAACAGAGGACCGAACGGAAACGGCGGTTCTTCGCGCATTCAAACGACGTTTACCGTTGATCTGCAATCAGGAGCAACGGAAAAGCCTAAAGATGGCGATCAAGTTGCCAAAAGCACGCTAGCGGGGGGCAACGCTCCGCTTCAAGGAGCGGGTTCAAGTACGGTCAGTCCCGGCGCGACGGTAGACACCAATGGGAACATGCATGTGAGCGTAGATCAGTCCGCGCATAGTGCATACGATGTTGGCGGCGCACTTGGCGATATAAGCAATCACGTCAATCTCAACATCACGCCTACTGGACAGGTCGGAGTTGACGCTGGAAGTACAGCCAGACAGTTCCCAGCTTTAGAGGTCTACCGCTACACCACGGACGGCACAACCGTTACTACAACTCATGTCCACAACTATCAGCAAACCAGCCCATCTGCACTCAGGCAACCAGAGCAACCGTTAGCTCCGCAGGCTCCCCAATGAAAACTAAAACATCAACCATTTTTGCGCTGAGTGGAGGGATGGCTGGCGTCTTCCTCCTTGTGCTTGCAAAGGCTATCCCGCTGTTGCTCCTCTTCGGAGTTGGCCCATGTATCGTGGGTGCTTCGGTATTAGCCGCGCTCGCGCAGGATATCCCAATCAGGCCTATTAGATCAGCGGTGGCTGTCTTGTTTAGCATCCCCGCGTATCTGCTTGCTTTCGGCGGCTTCGCGGAGACCGCCAGCCTCATGCAGCGGCACGGAGCAGCAGCATCGTCTGTGCTCTCAGACATGCGCCCTGACGTGCTTTTAGGGCTTGTGGTAGCTGTTGTAATCGCGAGCGTTCTCCTGGAGGCGCTGGCAATTCTAATATCGGGCCGCTGGAGCGCCCTTGCTCTCGGCGGTATGCTTGCCGGTGGGCTCGCTTCTGTGGCCTGTTCCTACACGGCGAAGGTCATTTACTTCCACACGGCTGGACCACCCGAAGGCTCGACACAAATCGCAATCCTTTTCGGCCCATTGTTCATCATCGGAGGCGGCGTGACAGCGATGGTTCTCGGCGGACAAATGAAACTTGCTTCACAAGCTCCCGGGCGGTTTGGTGCAAATCCTGGACCGGAGCTCTTAGAAAGGCACTGAGCGTACGATGCAACCCGGTTCATCTACGACTCCGCTTCGAGTTTTGTGCATCTGTGTACCTGTTTACCGGCAAAGAAAGAGACTCCGAATCCGGCAACGACTACTTCGGGGCTAGGTACTACGCAAGCTCAATGGGGAGATGGATGTCGCCTGATCCAATCAATCTGACGAATGCGCGCTTGATGCACCCAGCCAACACGCTTAACAAGTATGCGTACGGCGCGAACAACCCCCTCAAGTATGTCGATCAGGATGGCAAGGACATCACGATTTTCTATATTCCTCCATCCAACCCGTTCAACCCGCTCGATACGGGGCACGTCCTTGTGGGAGCAGTCAACCAGGATACGGGTGCGTCAGCGATGTTGAACTATTACCCTAATGTGACACCGCCAAGTCTTGTCATGTTCAACGTTCCCGTGCCCGGACAGTTTGAATCGAACGCCGATTCTCTTGTGGCATCATCCTTGACGATCCGAACAACTCCAGAAGAAGCAAATACCGTGATCCAGGCGATAAAGGCACTGGAAAGCGGACAAGCGCCAAACTTTCAGACGCTTTCGAATAACTGCACGACTGAAGTGCAAGATGTGTTGAAAGATATTGGGTTGATCAATCCTGGGGACTACGATCCGAATCAATACTGGATGCACATGTACTCTACATACTCCGCAGCGGCTATGCAGAATCCGTTTGCAGCGTTCGGACCCATCCCCCACGGACAAGGCCAGGAGTATGGGAATCCGCGAAATATGGGCATGAGCTACGCCGAGCTCTTTTTTAGGCTCCAGGAGTTTAGCGGCACGGCTGAGCCAAAGGCAACCGTGACAACATCGGAATGTGTTACGTTGCCGGACGGAACCAAGCAGTGTGACTGAGCGATTTGGTCTAGATGGACGTCAGAATTGCACGAGGTGATCAAGGCGATGTATTCAACCCGTGATCTGAGAATGCAAGGCGATGTAGACTCACCCGTGCAAGAAAGCGGATGGGCCCGATGGAGAGTTGCGGCCATCTCGGCGCTGATCGCAGTTAATGCGCTGTTCTTTATGACGTGGGTGCTCCCCATTGCGCAGCAACCGCACTACTCTCACGCTCGTTTTGACGGATATTTCATCGTTTTCGCGCTTCTAGAGATCGTCGCTGTGGTGCTGGTTTATCGGGTGAGGATGAAGGCCGACGACAGTTCTCCTGTCATGTTGCTCGTGACTTCCGTGTCCGTGGTTCTTGCCGGAACAGTGGTGGCAATCGTGATGGAGGGTCTCCTTAGTTATCTCATCTGGAGTCTGTGGCACCGAATACCCCACTCCTGAGCTTAGTCGCCGTGCTCTGGTAGGCTTGCGAGCAGCCTTGCATCTGGAGCGCGTCAAGTCCCGCTATACCGGCAAAGAACGGGACGCAGAGAGCGGCTTGGACTACTTCGGCGCCAGATTACTATGGATCGAACATGGGCCGGTGGATGTCGCCTGACTGGGCCAAGACCCCGGAGGGTACGGCTATGTGAATAACAATCCGCTCTCGCGACCCGGATGGTCACCAATGCGATTGGCGCAACTCCGTCATGAGTTGGTTGTCTTCAAGCCACTCAGCTACAGCTATCTGCCGGTGCGCTACGGAACGCTGGCTTGGTGGCCTCACAATCAGTGGGCGCGGATAATATCGGGACCTGTAGCGACGTGGAATACATGATTTAGTTGTCAAAATAATGTGTTAGTTGAACGTACGGCATTTAGACGCAACACCCGCGTAACCACCACAACGTCCGATAACACATATTATGTATAGTCATCACAATCAGGCCGTCCGTCCTATCTTTTCGCCCAGTTCGCCTTGCATTTTGAAAAAAACCGTACCCGCTCACTCCACATGAATGCAAGTACATCGCCGTACTATCTCATGCAACGGATCGCAACACCCTCTCCGTAGCTATAGAAGCAAAACAACTTAGTTGCCATTAATCCCTCGCTCTCACCACGAGCAAATTAGCACTCAAACCCGCCTCCGACGAAGTGAACCACCTCCAGCCGGTCCCCTCCATTCAAGGTAGTCTCGGCCCAACCGGCTCGCGGAACGATCTCCCCATTACGCTCAACCGCCACCCGGTCACCCTTCAACCCAAGCTCTCCGATTAGCTGTTCCAGGCTGGCGGACTGCGGGAGCATCTCAAATTCACGGGACTGGCCGTTAAGAATCAGTGTGAGCGACATGGCATCTCCAGCCTAGCAGGTGAACTGACCACCCAGCACCAGCGGATTATCAGACATTCGCTCGCCTCCCCGGCGTCCCCGCCTATTCGAACAACCGGACCGCCCGCTCGACCAACCATTCTTCAAACCTGCGATTCAACGTTCGTCGTTCAGCAAACTCCTCAAACACCCCCAGGCTCAGCCCCATCAAAATGTGGATAGCCTCGACCTCCGCCACATGATCGAACTTCTGCGCCGAATACCTGCGAGAGTTCGCCAGGTACTCCGCTGCATGTCCCAGCGTCAGCAAGGTCCGTCCATGGTGCGTCTTCGTAATCCGATGAATCGTTAGGTCGCCGACATCCGATACTGCCCTGCCCTGAGACAGGCTGGGAAGAGACCGCGCCTTCCGCGTTGGAACCAGTACAGGGCGAGGCGTGCCGGGAAAGACTGCTGTAGCCATGGACGTTAGATCGCCCGTCCACCTTCCTATCGGCTCCGCTCACACCAGCTTTATTCCCAATTTCCGCACACCTCACGGCGTTCAACCGAACTCCGCGCACTACTCTTCCTGCAGCGGCCACAGATGATTCACCGGCCCCAACCCTTCTCCCATCGGCACTGCCGTCCGAATCGCCTCGGCCACATACTGCTTCGCCAGCAGCACGGCATCCTTCACCTCATCGCTCAATACAATCCTGCTCAGCAGAGCACTCGAAAACGCACACCCCGTCCCATGGGTCGACCTGCTCGCAATCTTCGCCCCCGGCAGCCACAAAGCCTCTCCCCCCATCAGCACCAGATCGTCCGGCGGATCCAGATGGCCTCCCGTCACCACCACATTCAGCCTCTCTCCCATCGCCTGCAACACTCGCGCCGCATCGAGCATATCCTCCCGCCTCTTCACCGAGCGCCCCGTCAACACCCCAGCCTCCGCAAGGTTTGGCGTCACCCAATCGACCAGCGGCAGCAGCCTCTCCTGCATCACGGCCACTCCGTCCGCATCGAACAGTTCCCTCCCGGAACTCGATCGCAGCACCGGATCGAGCACCACCGGCACCCTCCGCCCCCCATCGCGAAGCCTCTGAAGAAACTCCACCACCGCGGCCGCATTCCCAGCCGTCCCCAGCATCCCAATCTTGATCCCCGCCGCCGGCAGATCGCTCTTGAGACAATCGAGCGTAGCCCGCACCATATTAGCCGCAACCGGCGTCGCCGACCTTACCCCCATCGTCGACTGCACCGTCAGGCTCGTTATGCACGAAGTTCCAAACAGGCCATGCGCAGCAAACACCATCAGGTCGGCCGTCACACCCGCACCAGACGACGGATCGTAACCGGCAATCGTCAGCACTGTCTGCATCGTGCTACCAGCATAGACCTTAGGGTTTAGGACGTTCACACACGCGCAGCCTCAAAAGAAGATGGGCGAGACGCATAGCTCTCGCCCATCCAATGTCGAACGAGTAGCCTCGTCCCCATCTCTTTCGTCCTGGAAAATCTACGGAATCGTCACCGTGATTTGGTTCGATGGAACACTCTCTATGCCATTGGAATCGACGGACGTTACCTGGTAGCTATAGTTAGTACCACTCACAACCGCGCTATCCGCATAGACAACCGCCGAGTCAGGCGACGAGTTTATCTTCACAAATGATCCGGTCCCTGTCGCGCGATAGATGTTGTATCCCGCCACCGGATCGGGTGAACTGGCCGGTGCATCCCAACTGAGATCGACTTCATGGGCAACCGCAGTGCCCGTACCGCTCAGAGCAACCACTGCCGCGTTTCCGGTCGTCGAGTTGCTACTGATCGTGATCTGCCCGGTCAGCGCTCCCGCTGTAGTCGGGTCAAACTGAAGCTGCAGCGTCAGAGTTTGCGTAGGATTCAGCGTTACCGGAAAACTTCCGCCGACGATAGTAAAGCCAGCCCCGCTGATCACAGCAGAGTTCACCGTCACCGCCGTCGTTCCGGTCGACGACAGCGTCAACGTCTGCGTCGTCGCCGTATTCACTGCGACACTGCCGAAGCTCAGGCTTGCAGAGCTTATCGTCAACTGCGGGTTCCCTGCCGTACCGGTGCCGCCGAGGGCCACCAAGGCGGTGCTACCCGTAGTTGAATTGCTGCTGATCGTGATCTGTCCGCTGACTGCTCCCGCCGTCGTCGGATCGAACTGAACCTGAACCGTCACCGATTGCGTCGGGTTCAAGGTTACTGGGAAACTTTGAGCTACGATCGTGAAGCCGGTGCCTGTGATCGCCGCAGAGTTCACCGTCACCGGCGACGTCCCAGTCGACGTCAGCGTCAGCGGCTGAGTCGCTGCCGTATTCACTGTCACGCTCCCGAAGTTCAAACTCGCAGCACTCACCGCCAGTTGAGGACTCGTTTGAGGACCCGACCCTGTAGTCCCGGTGCCAGTCAGAGCCACCATGGTGGTGCTCCCGTTCGCCGAGTTGCTGCTGATTGTGATCTGTCCGCTCGCCGCTCCGGCAGCCGTCGGATCAAACTGAACTTGGACCGTCACCGATTGCGTTGGGTTCAAGGTTACGGGTAGGCCACTGCTAACGATCGTAAAACCGGTGCCCGCAATCGTAGCTGAGTTGATCGTCAAGGGTGACGTTCCGGTCGACGCCAGTGTCACCGGCTGTGTCGTCGCAGTGTTGACCGCAACGCTTCCAAAACTCAGACTTGCAGTACTCACCGTCAACTGCGGAGAACTCTGAGGCGTCCCTGAAGTCACAGCTGGATCCGTAGCCGCCGTTCCACTGCAACCCGACGCCACTATCGTTAGGCAGCACGCCAGGGCAAACAGGAAAATCTTCCCCCATCCCCACGCCTCGAACCGAGAACCGTTCGCTCGAAGCCGCATGCGAGGCATGTACCGCTTTGAAAACTCACCTGTAAAAGGGAGGGCGGGAGCTAGTAGGACCGCATCTAAAAACCGAAGATTAGGGGAGACAACTGACACGAACATCACCTCTTTAGCAATCGTGCGCGAACTAGAGGCAGAGAAAATGATTCGAATAGGAACAATGGTGCAGTGGGAGGTTTTATCTTGCCGGACAGTTCAATACGAGCCCGCAGGATAGGGGGAGTACCTTAGCTCCTAACTTGTCCAGATTGACCTCTATGAAGATGATACGCAATAACACCAAATGGTCACTCGACGCCGCTGTAGCTCCTCCTCAATGCACCACCCAGGGAACGGTGCCCCATCCATCGCGCACTTTTGCGACGAGTGGGGATATAACCCGCCGGCCAGCCACCAAGCCTTTGTCTTTGCAACCCACCGACGCCTTCTATGTCGACCCTTCCATTTCGCTTGTCATTCTGCCCACGCCTTCAATTTCGTTTATCACTTATGTCGACGCCTTCTATTTCGCTTGTCATTCTGAGCGCAGCGAAGAACCCCCGTATTTTGCTTTTGCTTTTGCCTTTGTCTTTGCGTTTGCCCTTGTTCTTACCTTTGCAGTTGTCTGTGATCTAAAGGGGCGCGCGGCTTCACCGCGCCGTAAGTTCAATTCAGTTAGAGCGGCTTTTGCCGCCGAGGGAATGTTTCCGGCGGTACGAAGACTTTTGAGCATCCCCGAGTTCTCTCGCCCGTTTCCCTAAAAACGAAGACCTCCAAACCACGAAGAACAGTTAAACTAAACCCATGCCCTCTGCAAAAGACCGCCTCGCCGTAGCACTGGACTTCGCCGACGAAGGCGAAGCCATGAAGCTCGTAGACCATCTCGGCCAAACCTGCCAATGGTACAAAGTCGGCATGGAGCTCTACTACGCTGCCGGCAACGGCATCGTGCAGAAGCTCCGCGACCGCGGGTTCAACGTCTTCCTCGACCTCAAGCTCCACGACATCCCCAACACCGTCGCTGGCGCGGTCCACTCCGCGACCAAAGCCGGAGCATCCCTCCTCACCATCCACGCCAGTGGGGGCGGAGCCATGATGACCGCCGCAGCCGAAGCCGCCTCCGCCCCTGGCTCTCCCCGCCTCCTCGCGGTCACCGTCTTAACCAGCATGGACGCGACCGAACTAGCCGGCATCGGCATCACATCATCCCCGGCCGATCAGGCCCTCCGTCTCGCAAAGCTTACGCAGAAATCAGGCATCGACGGCATGGTCTGCTCCGCCGAAGAGGTCGCCCTACTCCGCAAAGAGACTGGCCCGGACACTCTTCTGGTGATCCCAGGAATCCGCCCCACCGGAAGCACTGTTGAAGACCAGAAGCGCATCGCCACCCCTGCTCAAGCGATCGCCCAAGGAGCCTCCATGTTGGTCGTCGGACGCCCTATCACTCGCGCCGCAGACCCCGCCGCCGCCACCCAGGCGATCCTCGAGGAGATCGAGCAAGCCCAATACGCGGTCTGGCAAAAATAATAAAAAAAGCAAAAGAAAAACTAATCGAAAAAAAGTTTTAAAAAGTGGCATGTTTTCAGCGCCGGAAAAGTGTCCATCAGCGCACCACGTTTCACCAGCAATCCACCACAAATTCACCACAAAAAACCACGCTTAAAACGCGCAGTTTTTGCGAAAACCCCCCTGCAAAAACGCCTTTCCACCACGCGGCAAAAAAACTAACTAAAACTGCGTAGCCAGCCCCAGCGTTCCCGCTCCATGTGTTACGTCCATATCGCTCAGCCGAAGCGCCAGCGCCTTCGCCGAACCACCTCCGCGCTGAAACTCACCCAACTCCAGTTCGGCCACATCAAACCCTCGCTCCGTCAATCGTTTAGCGAGGTCCGTTTCAACCGCCCCCATCAGAATGTCCCGTCCAGCGTTGATTACATTGCAGCCAAACTGAGTTGCCTCCAATTCGCTGACAGCAATGCGCTTATCCACACCATACGCCGCTTCAATCTTCGCCAGCGAAGCCGCATCAAACGCTCCTGGAAAATAAAGCAGATACCCTCCGCTAAGCGGGGCAAAACAAAGATCGAGATGATAAAACCGCGGATCCATCAGATGCAACGACGTCACCGGCGTATGCCACGCATCCGCGACATGCCGATGGCTGATCTTGCACGTCCTCACCCCATGGGCGGCCCACAGATGCCCGCCAATCGCGTCGAAAAGCGCATCTCCCTCACCCTCAAACGATGTCTCGCGCGGCGTCGCCCACAGCAGAAAACCCGCGTCATCCAGCCACTGCCGCACGTGCCGCTCCTCCGTCTGTCTCTGCGGATGAGTGAAACTGGAAACTGCCGCCACCCCATGCTGAACCAGCGCTGCATGGGCCACAAACACCATGTCCGGCGAGCCTTCCCGGGCATGCAGCAACCGAACATCTGCAATCCGCTGTAGTTCCTGATACAGATTCTTCCATTGCATGAACGCGGTATCGCGCGACGGCTGATGAAGGTTCCCCGCCATCCACGGGTTGATGACGTAGTCGACGTCATACCACTCCGGAGGACACATCAGATAAGTTGGGCGATTGAAATGGGGGAGAGATGCAAGGCTTGAAGCAGAGGATGACGCGGGCAGCGTGGTAATCATAAAAACGGGGTTCCTACTTTCCAGCGTAGAGTCTGCCCTTCCCCGATAACGATCGTCAAGTGCTTGCCCGTAAATTATTTGTACAACTTTGGTGCATGGACTTTTGACGCCATTTCACTCTCATTTTCCCTCTGCCAAATTACGGGCCAACACACGACAAAAGAGCCCCAAGGGCTCTTTTGTCGTGTGCTTTCGGAGCTGAAAGTTACTTAGAGTTTTTCGAAGAAATCGCACGCCGAGCAGGAGATATACACTCCGCCGGGAGTGCCGCGTTCGCGATCCTTGACGCGCTTAACGATGCGGGTGGGTTTGGAGCACTTCGGACAATCTGTGCTCTTGTTGGTATCCATGACCTTCTTACGGTCGCCGGTCTTGGCAATCTTCGCCATAATGCTTGCTCTCCCTGGTACAAATGTTGCGGCTCACGCGCTGGATGTCTTGATTGGCTGCCACCCTTGCGGGCATACAGAATCGAATCATCCGAAACTTCTCGTAAAGATTGTCCGGGACTGGTCCACGGCGGGAATCGGATGGAGAAGAACTGCGGTTGAGGCTCTTCTGTAAGTCTACACGACAGAACCTATTGAACGAGCTTCGGGGACGAAGACGGATTCGTTGACGAAGTTGTCGTCGGAGGCGGCGGAATGGGCGCGGCCGGATTGTTGGTTGGAAACTGAACTTTGCCAGGTCCGTCAGCAGGTGCAGCCTCTCCCGGTAAACGTAACGTCGGAGGCGCAGCTGGCTTGTCCTCTGTGCCTCTCTGGTCTTGATCGCCCATTGCGACGACGCGCGTAGGGGGTGGCGCATTGAACCCGCCCATCTCATCCTTGTCGTGAATCTCGATAGGTTTGCCCAGCGCTGCGATCTCAACCACTGTGACTCGATCTCCGACGAACCGGACGAAGCGAATGGTCTGCGGTACATGGCCATAGATCCACTCTTCGTAACGACCGCCGCCTGGGTCGCCACTCTGCTGCTCACGCATCTTGTTCTCGGGCGCGCCAAGCGCAGCGAGCACCATCCTGTGATTCATCCCCACCAGAACCTCGTGAGCCGCGATGGCTTCTTTCAACGGGTCTGGAAGAGTATCGGCGTAGGCCTGCTCGGAGGACTTGACACCGAAATCGATCAACGGCTCGAGGAGCGCCTTTACCTCGGGGCCCGATACTTCAGGCACACCGCCCTCGAACACCAGGGTGATTCGTGAGCCCGTTGCGACATCAGCTGGATCCCCTGCTACCGGCATGGGAGAGTTGTTGAGTTGAATGTGGCTCAGGAAGCGGTGTTTCGCATACGGGCCGCCATTGAAGTCGAGCACGATGCGGTCTGGTTTGATCACCATTGACGTGATGACGACACGATCGCCTGGGGCGGCGGATTGCCCCTTCTCATAGATCAACTTCTTATATTCGGCGGGGCCTGGAGTGAGTTGTCCGTTCGCTTGAAGCGTAATAGCTGCGCTGACTGGAAGTGCACGATGAGCGAAGCCCTGCTCGGCTTCGAGGTTGCGAATGAGGTCGCGGCGGCCGCGTTCGGTGAGCTTTGTCTCGGGAAGCGGCACGTGCGTGGGTTTGAAGTCGGTGGCGATGTCTGCGGTCGCGGATTTTTCGCCGACCACGAAGACCTGGGCGTGCGCCGTCGCTAAGGGTAGGGCCAAGAGGCCTGTTATCAGGGCCGATCTGTAGAGGGTCAGTGCCATAAAAGCACCTCAGATATAGAACAGCTTGCGCTTTCTCTTTGCTTTTGACAAGGGCTAACCGTACTTTGCAGGTTAACTTTTTTTACTGTGGTGAAAGGGGCGTTTTTGCAGGGGGTTTTTGCAAAAGTGCGTGTTTTAAGCGTGGTTTTTTGTGGTGAATTTGTGGTGAATTGATGGTGAAACATGGTGAGTTGATGGTCACTTTTCGTGCCCCCAAAATTTTCCACTTTTTTCAACTTTATTTTTAGCCCGGAGTTCTCAGGGTTTTGGTTCGTCGGTGACGGAGCGGGTTTGGGGCGTGGAGGGCAGAATCTGGACCAGCGTAGCAGGGGCGGGGGCAGGTCTTGCCTGCTGTGCCATCTGTTCCATCGCGACATGAGCGGCAGGTGGAGGAGGCTCCATGGGATAGCCCGCCGCGACAATGGGAACGTAGGTGTAGTGCCAGGCGTAGTCGCGGGTGATACGGACCAGGATGGCGATTCCTATCAACAGGACGATCGCGGTGAAAGAAGCGCCCTCCGGTCCATAGTCACCGCCGGTGACCCAGAGTTGACCGAAGGAGCGGGTTTGAACGATGCTGGCGAAGTCGTTGATTCCGCTGATTGGCAGGCCAAACAGAATGCCCATGGAGGCGTTCCAGGCAAAGTGAAATCCCCACCCTAGCCATAGTCCGTGGGTGCGGAGCCAGGCGACCGAAAGCAGCAGGCCCGCAAGCATCGTGACCAGGGTACTGGTCCAGGTGGCACCGGGATTGAGGGCGTGGCCGAGTCCGAAGAGGAGCGACATGCCGATGGTTGCCGCGACCGGCCCGATAGCCTCGATCAGACGGCGATAGGCGTAACCGCGAAATGCGACCTCCTCGGCGAGAGCGGCGACGGCGAGCGTCACCAGATTGAGAAGAAGCAGACCGAAGGCGCGCGGCTGTGTCCAGAGTTGGACGTTCAAGGTTCCAGCGATCGCCATAGGCAGGACGGCGAGCACAAGAAGACCCCAGCCAAGCGCAGCGCCAAGCTGCCACTCGCGTCGCGCCGTGGGACGCTGTGGAAGACCGAGGACCTCGCGGAGGGACCCGCGCCGGCTGGAGATGGCCTGCAGGATGGAGAATCCCAGCGCGAGCAGGAAGAGAAGAAAGACGGAGGTGAGCAGCGGGCGGGCGGCATCGACGGCGAAACGTTCGGAGAGGCCCCGCGCGGCGCGTGCGGCTACTGTGTCGGCGGCGAGAAACCACGCTACTGAGGTTACGAACAGAGCAAGCTGTAGGGTGCGCTCAGAGCGGCGTGTGGTTGTCGAATCGAGCGCGGGCAACGGTAGCTACTCCAGTGGGGTGGGATACCGCTAGGCGGTCGTATAAAACTGCGCGATGTTGCGGAACTTGGTGTAACGCTGCTCCAGCATGACATCGAGGGGGAGAGCGCGAAGCTGCGCAAGGTGGTACTGAAGCTTTTCGCCGACCATCACCATCGTTTCAGTGGGATCGTTCTGTGTGCCGCCGCGGGGTTCACTCAGGACGTCGTCGACACAGCCCATCAGTTTGACATCGCCGGCGGTGTATTTGAGAGCAGCGGCGGCCTGTTGTTTCTTGCTGGCATCCTTCCACATGATGGATGCGCAGCCCTCAGGTGAGATAACGGAATAGATGGCGTTTTCGAGCATGAGGACGCGGTCGGCGACGGCGAGCGCCAAAGCTCCGCCAGAGCCACCTTCGCCGGTAATGGTCGCGATGGTGGGAACACGCAGGCGGGACATCTCGATGAGGTTGCGGGCGATGGCTTCGCCCTGGCCGCGCTCTTCGGCGCCGATGCCGGGGTTGGCGCCGGCGAGGTCGATGAAGGTGAAGATGGGGCGTCCGAACTTTTCTGCGATCTTCATGGCACGGAGGGCCTTGCGATAGCCCTCGGGATCGGGGCTGCCGAACTTGCGGGCTACGCGCTCCTTGAGCGTGCGTCCCTTCAGGTTGCCGACGACGAGGACTGGCTCGCCGTGGAAGAAGGCCATGCCACAGGCCATCGCTGCGTCGTCGCCAAAGGCGCGGTCGCCGTGGATCTCGCTGAAGTCGGTGAAGAGTGCTTCGATGAAGTCCATCGGATAGGGACGCTGAGGATGCCTGGCCAACTCCGTCTTGATCCATGCCTCGGGAGTCGGTGCCGGTGCTGGGTGAGGATGTGTTGATCTGCCTGCTTCGTGTTCAGCCATCTTAATCATTGTATCGAAGAGTGGGGTAAGTAGTTGTCAGTTCTCTGTTTTCAGTTCCCTGTTGTCAGTTCTCCGTTCTCAGTTGGCCGTTCGATGTGGGTTACTGTGCAGGTAGGTGTCGATCGCGAGGGCGTTGTGTTCGATCAGATAAAGAAGGAGAAAGAAGACCACGCTGTAGAGGAGCTGCTGGCTGGCTATGTTCCATTGTTGGTTCGATGCGACGCCGATAGTGAGAGCCATCATAAACACAGCGCCGCAGACAAGCGAGATGCGGGTGAAGACACCCAGAATGAGCGTGAGACCGAGGATGGCTTCGAGAACCGGGATAGCGTAGCTGAAGCCGAAGGCGAGGCTGTGCGGCAGAGCCGACTTCGCGAGATGTTCGGCAGTGGTTGCAGCGAAGGCGCCAACGCCGTTGTGGATGCGGATGAGACCGTGACCAGCGAAGTTGATGCCAAGGGTGATGCGGAGGAGCGCGTAGGCGAGGGACTTGTCATTCATTTACATGCAGAATAAGACACTGAGTCAATTTGAATTTCAAGAAATCGATAGTTGCCGATAACCTCGTTTTTGGGAACTACGATGCCACGTTCGGATCGGTCGGCGGTATTATTTTCGTGTTGCCGACAAACCACCCGGAACTTCAAGGCTCGATGAGTGACTCGCCCTGTTCACGCCAATCGAGAATCGACAAGACCAGAGAACGTAAGCCTATTGTCGCCGGGACTAATCGGAGCTTATCTGATCCTGGTTGTCTTGCCACTTCACATCCAAGTCGGGCAGCCCAGCGACATCGAATCGAGCGTAGCAGTACCTGTCCGCACTCTTCCGCCGGCAAGTATATTCGCACCTCTATGTATACCCTCGAACGAGAAGCCAAGTTTTTCAGCGATGCGTCGGCTTGCCCCATTACCACGTGAGTGCGTGAGACCGATTCGCCGCATCCCGAGCGCACCGAAGGCATAACGCACCAAGGCGTCTCCTGCCTCGGTTGCGAACCCTTGGCCTTGGGCGCTCTTGCGGACCCAGTACCCGGTGTCGCATTGGCGACCTTGCCAGTCGATATCATGAAGGCCACACCAGATGACTGCTTCACCGGTCCCAGCCTCGAGCCCAATCAGCTCTATACTTTCACGCAGGATAAAGCTCGCCATTACATGTCGATTTCTGATTTCCATTGATTCGGCAGTGAAAGCGTCGCGATTTTAAGCCCATCGCATCCACTTGTGCAGTTCAACCCAGGTTTCAGCAACTGCAGCAGAGGTACTTGCCCCGTCGCCAATTTGTTTGGGCCTGATAAGCAGGCGGGGCGTGCGGATCGGCATTGGAACATCAATCAATACTGGATTCAAAGAGACCATAATCAACAAGATTAACGAACAGAAGTAGAATCGCCACTGCTTCCTCATCAATGCTTTGGATCCCGGCTCCCGGCATTTTTCAATCGATGAACAATCGCCGAGGCACTCAGCGAACGATATCTGCGGCACATTTGCAATATACCGGCAATTTACCTGCCGATTGGAATTCTGAGCCGATGACAGGCTATTCGGAGGTCATTCCGTAGTTCCCGCAAAGTCAGCTTTTGGGAAACTACGCCTCTGCTCACCCAAGCTAGAAGCTAATTGCTGCCCGCGACCGTGTCTGGCTGCGGAGGGAACTTGTCCCGGTAGTACGTCGGCTTCCATCGCAGTATGTTGGCGGCCGACTTGCACGGCGTCATCCAGAACAGCGTCGTCAGGTAGAAGCGGTTCTTCACATGCCTATGGACCGATGGCATGATGTAGCGGTCGATCGCATCTTCGCCAACATTCCAGCCGAACCCGTACACCGGCGTGATGACGAAATCCTGAAATCCTGTCTCATTCGTCGTGCGCCCAAGACGGGGGACATAATACGTGGCCCACCCGCTATTGCCGATGGAAGCCTCGCTCACCGGCCCGACCTTCCACTGCGCGCTGTACACCGCAGAGTAGGCCATCGCCTTCAGCCGGCTGCGCCAGTAGTTGCCATTGTTCTCGAAGACCAGCGCCCGCCCCTTCGGGTCATTCTGTTCAAAGATGCTGCTGACAATGGCGCCCATCATCGGGTGCCCGATGTCATGCACAATGAACGGCGTGTCGTCCGACCACTGATACCAGCGATAATGCTCGACGCTGTACACATACGTCGCCCAGTAAGGATGCGTCGTAAGGTCGTTCCGCGTATCGGAGTCCATCAGAATATTCCCCGAGTGCTGCGCGGTAAGCCACTCGAACGATTGCCACAAGATCGGCAGCCAGTGCACCTTGCACTCTTTTCCGCGGATCTTGCCAGTCGTGCAGCCCTCGGACAGCTGCTCCTGTGCCAGCAGACGCTCCGCCGGCGGCACCTTCGTGACCCCGCCGGCAGCAGTAGACTCAACCGCCAAGTCATCCTCGGCTTCGTCGCCCGAGCCAGAGCCAGCCACACCAACCATCAACATCACGTTTGGGGTCGGAGCATCGGGAAGTGAATCGATCGGCGCTCTAACCGCAGATGAGAGCATCGCCTTCGGCTCTGCAATTTCAGGATTAATAGGTCCAGCAGCGTTCGCAAAACACACACCCGCTCCCGCCAGAAGAAAAACTCTGATAATCATGTGCAGCGAAGCAGGCTGGAGTTTGCTGTGGAAGGGCAGGATCAACTGAAGCTCCGAGGGGTTGGGGGAAGCATTTTTTCAGCGCCGGGGATAGAACGCAAGAGACACCGCAGACAGGGCGAGCGTACTCGCCGAGCTCACCGAAAGCAACGAAAAGCTCGTGAACGAGGTACCAACCTCGATAACTCAAACCAGCTCGTCAGATGCTTGTCCGCCCCCCGCAGCGAGATTATATTGAAGCCTGTTTGAGGGGGTTGACCGATCCGAGCCAGAATGCTGCACCGTATTCTCTGCCTTACTTTGCTCTTCGCTGCTCCGGCAGCTGGGCTGGCGCAGCAACTGACGAATAGCTGGCAAGGCATGGAAACCCTCAAGCCCGGCACCTCTATCCGGATCACGCTGAGCAAACAGAAGGTCCTCTGTTCCTTCGACTCAGCCGACAACGACGAACTGATCTGCCACAGGAGACTAGCGGGAGTTGATCGCTCGCTCTCCATCGACAAAACCGACATCCAGTTGATTCGCACCCGCAATGCGACCGCGTCGGTGATCGGAGGAGCCCTCATCGGAGGGGGCATCGGTGCGGGCGTCGGCGCTATCGTCGACTCCGGTATCAAGAACCCCAACACCACCAACAACGCCAAGTTTACCGGTGGCCTGGGCCGCGCGGGCGGTCTGCTTGGCGGGCTCCTCGGCCTCGCTACCGAGTTCGCACCAGGCAAGTTGCTTTACAAGCGGGATGTCGAACATCCCTGAAGCCAGTCCCCCACTCAACGTTGATCGAGCGCTTCGGCCTGGTTCAGGCGTCGCTCAGTCGAGGACGCGAACACCGCCACGCCCGACGAGTTCTTCGATGTGGTCGATGAAGAGGCGGTCTGCGGCGACTGTGATGTTGTGAGGTTCAAGGACAGCGCAGAACTCGCCGGGCTCTTCGAGATCCAGCAGCACTTTGCCTTTGCCGGGTGCGCCGAGGAAGACGGCGTGTATCTTTTCGAGCAGCGCGACGTCAGGGTTGTGCAGCGGAACTTTGATCCGCAGCGAATCGGGTAGTTTGATCTTGACGTCTTCGAGCGCCTGAATGTTGGAGATGGAGAGCTTGGGGGCTGAGTCTTCTTCGCCGCGCAGGACGCCGCGGACAACAACGGGGACGTCAATCTTCAGCTTGTCTTTGAGCTTCTCGTAGTTGGCGGAGAAGGCGATGAGTTCGATCTTGCCGACGGTGTCTTCGAGCGAGGCTTGAGCGTAGAGTTCGCCGGAGCGCTTGGACTTGGCAACCTTGAGGCCGGTGATGACGCCAGCGATGGAGATCTCGTTCTGCGGCTCTTCGCCTCGGCGGCGGAAGACCTGAGGCTCGGGCTTCATCTCGCAGGCCGTGACGGTGTCGACGACCTTCATGTTGCGCAGCTTCTCGCGGTACTTGTCCATGGGGTGGCCGGAGACGAAGAAGCCAAGGACCTCTTTTTCGTTTTGCAGACGGGTGTGCTCGTCCCACTCGGCTACGCTGGGGAGTGCGTCTTCGCGATTGTTGTTTGTGGAGGGATGGATGTCGGCGTCGAAGATGCCGAAGAGTCCGTGCTGGCCGGCGGCTTCGTCGCGCTGCGATTTCTGGGCGCGCTCCATGGCTTTGTCGAGCGCGGCACAGAGCTGGGCTCGGCCTCCGAAGGTGTCCATGGCTCCGGCCTTGATGAGCGACTCGAGGACGCGTTTGTTGAGGAGGCGGAGATCGACCTTTTCGCAGAACTCGTAGAGGCTGGCGAAGCCCGGCTTCCCTGCTGCTTGTAATGCTGCGCGCGCGGCGATGATTGACTCAATGGCGTTGTGGCCGACGTTCTTGATGGCGGCGAGGCCGAAGCCGATGGCCTTGCCGGACGGCGTGACGATCGGAGTGAAGTTGGCGTCGGAGACTTGTACGTTGGGCGGCACGACGGGGATGTTCATCTCGCGGCATTCGGAGATGTACTTGACGACGTTTTCGGGCTTCGAGGTTTCACTGGTCAGCAGTGCGGCCATGAACTCCACGGGATAGTGGGTCTTGAGCCATGCCGTGTGGTAGGCGAGGAGCGAGTAAGCGGCGGAGTGCGACTTGTTGAAGCCGTATCCGGCGAACTTTTCCATCAGGTCGAAGATCTCGCCGGCCTTGGCTTTGGGGAACTTGCGCTCGGCGGCTCCCGCCATGAAGATCTCGCGCTGCTTGGCCATCTCGTAGGCGTCTTTTTTGCCCATGGCGCGGCGCAGCAGGTCGGCGCCACCGAGCGAGTAGCCGCCTATGACGTTGGAGATCTGCATGACCTGTTCCTGGTAGACCATGACGCCAAGGGTCTCCTTGAGGAGTGGCTCGAGTTCGGGCAGGAGGTACTGGACCTCGCGGCGGCCCCACTTGCGCTCGATGAAGTCGTCGATCATGCTCATGGGGCCGGGGCGGTAGAGCGCGTTGAGCGCGGTGAGGTGCTCAATGGAGTTAGGTTTGTAGCGGCGGAGGACGTCGCGCATACCGCCGGACTCAAACTGGAAAACGCCGGAGGTGAGCGCACGGTGGAAGACCTGCTCGAAGGTGGTGACATCGTCGAGGGGGATGAGGGCCATGTCGACTTCGGTGCCGGTGGTGGATTTGATGAGCTTGAGCGCGTCGTCGATGATGGTTAGCGTCGTCAAGCCGAGGAAGTCCATCTTGAGGAGGCCCATCTTTTCGACGGCCTTCATGTCGTAGGCGGTGACGATGTCGTCGTTCTTGGCGCGGGTGACGGGAACGAGCTCAGTGAGCGGCTTAGGCGCGATGACGACGCCGGCGGCGTGGACACCTGCTCCGCGGACGAGGCCTTCGAGGCGGAGAGCGGCGTCGATGAGTTCCTTGATCTTGGGGTCTTCGTAGGCGGTGGCGAGCATCGGTGAGTCTTTGAGCGCCTGGTCGATGGTGATGCCGATGGTGGTCGGGATCATCTTGGCGATGCGGTCGACCTCGCCGTAGGGCATGTCGAGCGCGCGGCCTACGTCTTTGATCGCGGCTTTGGCGGCCATGGTGTTGAACGTGATGATCTGGGCGACCTGGTCGCGGCCGTACTTGCGGGTGACGTAGTCGATGACCTCGCCGCGACGGTTCATGCAGAAGTCAATGTCGATATCGGGCATGGAAACGCGCTCGGGGTTGAGGAAGCGCTCGAAGAGGAGTTCGTTCTGCAGCGGATCGATGTCGGTGATCTGCATGACGTAGGCGACGAGGGAGCCTGCGGCGGAGCCACGGCCGGGGCCCACGGGGATGTTGTGCTCGCGTGCGTACTTGATAAAGTCCCAGACAATCATGAAATAACCGGGAAACTTCATCTGTTTGATGATGGTTAACTCGCGATCCAGGCGTTCGTGGTATTCGGGGATGGTTTTCTTGAGGATGCCGCGGTCGCGGAGGTGGGCGACGGCGGTTTCGAGACGCATCTTCAGCCCTTCGCGGCAGATGTGTTCGAAGTAACTGTCGAGGGTTTCGCCTTCGGGGACGATGAAATCGGGGAACGGATTGTCGACCTTGGCCATCTTCAGGTTGCAACGCTCGACGAACTGCATGGTGCGGGAGCAGACCTCGGGCGTCTGGGAGAACTTGCGCAGCATCTCCTCGGCGCTCTTGATGTAGAACTCCTGCGTGTCGAACTTGAAGCGCTTGGGGTCGTTCATGCTACCTGCGGTTTGCACGCAGAGGAGAATCTCGTGGGCGCGGGAGTCGTCGGCAGCGACGTAGTGGCTGTCGTTGGTAGCGATCAGCGGAATGTTGAGTTCGCGCTCCATCTTGAAGAGAGCGTCGCAGACGGCCTTGTCGGGCTCGAGGCCGTGGTCCTGAACTTCGAGGAAGTAGTTCCCTTTCCCGAAGAGATCTTCGTAGAAGCCCGCGGTGCGTTTGGCCTCGTCGTACTTCCCTTCCATCAGGTGCTGGTTCACCTCGCCGGCGAGGCAGCCGGAGAAGCCGATGAGACCTTCGGCGTGCTTGGCAAGAAATTTTTTTGAGACGCGCGGTTTGCGATAGAAGCCGTGCAGGGCGGCCTCGCTGGTGAGACGGACCAGATTGCGATAGCCGGCTTCGTTTTCGGCGAGGACGAGGAGATGGTTGTATTTGTCGCCTTCGGGCGCGGCGCGGTGGTCGTCGTTCTTGCAGATGTAGAGCTCGCAGCCGAGGATGGGTTTGATGCCCTTCTTCTGCATGGCGTCGAAGAAGTGGACTGCGCCGTAGATGTTGCCATGGTCGGTCATGGCGGCGGCGGTCTGGCCGATTTTGCTGAGGTGGGCGGCGAGTTTGTCTACGTCGCAGGCGCCATCAAGGAGGGAGTAATCGGTGTGGAGATGAAGGTGGGTGAACTCTGCTGCCATGCACCTATTCTAAGGCGTTAGTCTCGGTACTCTCGCTGAGGATAAGTGGACTGAATCTATCTTGAGGCGTGACCTATACGTGTTGAGAGCAAGGATGAGGCAACCACCAGCCACGTATTAGAATCGTTAGCCAAATGGCTGGGATATTTTTTATCGATGGGATTCGCCGGTCGCTTCGGCGCAGCAGACGGGAGAAGAAAGTGGCGTTGGCGAAGAACTGGCCTACGATTCAGGCTGAGGTTAACCACTGGCAGGTCTTGAATGCGGACGAAGACGTCGTCACGGCGGGCACACCTTACCAGATCGAAGCGGGATTTCACTTCACGTTGAACGGTGAATACTATGGCGGCTATCTGCGCAGCGTCGCACTGACGTTGCATGAAGCGGAGACGAAAGCGAAGGGTGAACCGAAGGTGAATGCGCGCTATAACCCAGCGAATCCGGACGAGACGGCGGTACTGACCGAGGACAATGGTGGGAACCTGCCGTTCGGTATCATCTCGGGCTGATCGGCAGAGATGATCACGCGGGACGGGGAAGAAAACGCGACTGAGGAAATCCGAAGATTCGCAGCCTGAGGCAGTACTCTGCTTCGACAGCATAGTGGGCGGCGCGTTGCCAGAGAGAATATTCCGGCGGCCACGGCGCCGGGTGAGTGCGCCAGTTGAGAGGAAAGTGCTCGAGGATGAGAACGGTGCGGGGGAGATGGCTCGGCGAGCTCACAACCTCCGCGCTGGTCCAGCCGTGCAGAGCCATGATGCGCCCACTGTAAAAGATATTTTGAACGGTGTTTTGCGCCTGGTCTTCCTCGATTACGGCGCTTGGTGGGACTCCTTGCGCGATAGCGAGCGTGGCCATGACGTGCGCTTCGACGAATTGGTTGTGGGCAGCGGCTCCGGTGAGAATCAGCGCCGGGGCGATGCCGGCTTTGTACTCACGAACGCCTTCGAGAGTGCGTTCGCGCTGTTCAGGTGATGGTGTTCCGTCGGGATTGGCTGGTGTTCCGAGGACGATGATCGTGTCGAAGTGAGTGAGGTTAGTGTTGTGAGTGGGAATCGCCTGGTAGACGAAGAAGGCGACTACTACAGCGATGAGCAACAAGACGAAGATGGCAGTCGAGAGTTTGCGGACTGGGTTCACCATAAGGCTGTCTAGGCGCTCCGAACGAGACTGGTGGCGAGCTCAACGTACAGGTCAACTGCTTCTAGCAGCTCTTTCTTCGCAAGTCTTTCGTTGGGAGTGTGAGCGACATGGATGGAGCCGGGGCCGAGAAGGTAGGGCTCTCCCCATGAGGTCAGGGCGGGAATATCGGTCGCGAAGCTGGCGATCATCGTAGGCAGGTCCCCAACCCTGCGCATGCGAACGAAGGGCAGATCGAGGCTGAAGACGACATCGGCGCGGTCGCCGACAGTAGCAAGGATAGACTTCTTGGTCTCATCGGACGGCCCCACCAGCCGAATCAGAATATGCGCTTCGGCCTTATCGGAGATGACGTTGGGTGCATAACCACCTGAGATGAGTCCGATGTTCAGGGTCGAGGGGCCGATCTCTGGTTCGGCAGGTAACGGCAGTGCGAGCACGTCGTGAAGTGCTTCGACGAGCTTGTTGATGGCGGAGTCGCCTAACTCGGGATAGGCAGAGTGGGCCATGCGGCCTTTGGCGCGGAGTTCGACGCGAAGTGCGCCCTTGGAGGCGAGGGCAAGACGGTTGTCCGTCGGCTCACCATTGATCAGGAACTTCGATCCCTTGGGTGATTTGTTGGCTTCAAACGCTCCGGCTGAGTCGCGCTCCTCTCCTACGACGAAGAGCAAGCCGACTTTGACTCCGGCCTCGCGTAGACGATCCGCCGCCGCCACCTGTGCGGCGATAATTCCCTTTGCGTCGCAGGATCCGCGGCCATAGAGGAACTCGTCGTCCTCGCTCGCGCCGAAGAAGGGCGGGACAGTGTCCATGTGGGTTGAAAGCACGACGTCCGGCGTGATGCCGGGGAGCGACGCGTAGACGTTGAATCGCTCGCCGCTGCCTGCGCCGGGAGTGCAGGTGTGATCGGGCTGCTCGACAGGCGTCCGCTCGACGGCATAGCGCTGGGATGTCAGGAATTCGTGCAGAAATGCTCCGGCCAGACCTTCGCAGTAGGTGGTGGATTCAATATCCACGAGCTGTTTGGTCAGTTGGATGGGGTCGATGGCCATGTGTTTCAGCATACGATACTGCGTGTGAACGGCGAATGAGCGGCCACCCGATAAACTGGTAGAGATGACGCAAACTATCATTTCGCAGATTCGATCGATCGATGACCTACGCGGTCCGGCTGGCCGGCTGGAGGCAATTCTGAACACTGGCCGCGAGAATGCCCCCTACGCCGCGTTGGTCTGCCACCCGCATCCCTTTGGTGGCGGCACGATGCACAACAAGGTGGTCTACCACGCGATGAAGGCGTTCTCTTCTTTCGGCCTGCCTGTGCTGCGCTTCAATTTTCGTGGCGTTGGTCTGAGCGAAGGCGTGCATGATGAAGGGCTCGGCGAACAGGAGGATGTTCAGGCTGCTGTGAATTGGATGGAGCATAACCTCAGTCGACCGATTCTCTTCGCTGGATTTTCCTTCGGCTCGAACGTCGGTCTGCGCGCGTGCTGCGGCGATCCTCGGGTGAAGGGACTGATCGGCCTTGGCGTGCCGGTTCGTGCTGAAGGCAGGGACTACAGTTACGGATTTTTCCCCAAGTGTACACAGCCGAAGCTCTTTATCAGCGGCGATCACGATCAGTACGGGCCTCGCGAGGTGATGGAGGAAGTGTTTGAACGGGCGCCGGAGCCGAAACGGCTGGTGTGGATTGCGGGCGCCGATCACTTCTTCCAAGGGACAGCAGATTCACCGGGTCCGAAGCTGGACCTGATGCAGCAGGAGATTCGCTCGTGGTTGCGGAGTGAGTTTGGATTGAGTTAGATCAGGCTGCGCCGCGTATTTCAGGTGAGGCGCTGCGTTCGACCGGCTGGCTGCGGAAGGCGGTGGCTTCGCTGTGATAATTCTCCGATGGCGAAGGATTGATGAGCCAGTCGCGCATCGCTTGATTGCAGACCTCTGGCATCTCCTCGAAGGGGATGTGTCCGACGCCGGGGAGGACAAGTAGCCTCGACTGCGGAAGCGTTCGCTGCAGTTCGCGCGCCGAGTTCAAGCCGACGGCACGATCACGGTCGCCCCAGATCAGCAAGATCGGCTTCGGCACCAACTCTGTGAGAGCCGAGCGAAGAAGGCCCATATCCACGAACCAGCGTTGAACGATTTGCAGGACGTGGTCCATCGTGCCTGGGATATGCAGGCCCTGGGTATATCCCTCGAGTGCGTCCAGCGAAACCCGCGATGGATCGCCATACATCCGGCTAAGCGCGGTGGCTTTGAGCATCCTGGGCAAAAAAGGAATTTGGCGTGCGACCCAGATGCCGAACCGCGTCTGATAGAAGCGGATCAATTGGTTGCCGAGGTCGCAGAATGGGTTTGCCGGAGCAAACAGGATGAGCCGACGTACCCGGTCAGGATGACGCGAGGCGAACATCATTGCGACAGCGCCACCGTGAGAGTGCCCGGCGATGTCGGCCTGATCGAGGCCGAGAGCGTCCATATAAGCGGCTAAACGGTCGGCCGTTGCCTCAAGGCCGGCATTCAGCCCAGGAACCCGATCCGACTGGCCCATGTTGAAGAGATCGACAGCGTACACATTTGAATCGCGAGAAAGAAAGCTGATGTTTCGCCGCCAGTTCTTCGCCGAGCCAACCAGACCGTGGAGCAACAGAAGAGGACGCCCGGCGCCCGCGCGCTGGTAATGAATCTTCGCTCCGTCGACCAGGACAAAAGCTTCTTCAATCTTTGGTTGTACCTCTGTCACCGTTGCAGCCGCCTCATTGAGTATCCGGAGAGATTGTCACGCCAGGAAGTTCATAGCGGCAACTCGTCCAGCGCATATGTTACAGGAATGTTAATAGTTTGGGACCCTCGGTTTTGTAAATTGTTGAGCCTGCGAGGATAATTATTTTGACTGAAATGTGACGAAACGCAGGTATGGAATCACATTATCGGAAGAACGATACGTCAATCAGGTACGTAAGATATCACCATAGTCATTTATGTGAATTACAGAATAGGTTATGATTTTTTGTAGCATTATGGCCGCCGTGACCTTTAAATGCTGCATTGAGGCGGGTTAAGTGTTTGGTTATTGATGTGCTATTACATTACCGAGTTGTATGAAAAACGCTGCACAAACCCGCATTCTGGCCATCGTCCTTGCTTTGGCGACCGTGGCAGCCTGCGTCTTCGCAGCGTTGAACTTCGAGCACGAAAACGGACTCGATGTCCCAACCGACGGGGTTTGGTGGGTTGAGGCAAGCGGCGGTTTGCGGGCAGAGCGAGTGCCTGCGGACTCTCCCGGGCTCCGGGCCGGAATACGAACCGGCGACATCCTGCTCAGCGTCAACGATCAGCCGACCACACGCGTTGCTTCCCTGGGCCGCGAGATGTTTCGCAGTGGCAGCTGGGGCCATGCGACCTACTCGATTCTCAGACCGGTTCCCCAATCGATCGACCAGAACGGCGGGACGCGGCTCGATATTCAGGTGATTCTGCAGCCGAAAGACCGGTCCATCAATCAGGGCCTGCGGTTTATCGCGCTCGTCTACCTTTGCATCGGGATCTATGTCCTATTCCGGCGCTGGACAGCACCGAAGTCAATCCACTTCTATGTCTTCTGTCTGGTGTCGTTTGTGCTTTACAGCTTCCGGTCGACGGGCGAGCTGGGCTGGATAGACTGGGGTTTTCTGGCGGCCCAGGCGTTGCAGCCGGCGCTCTTCCTGCACTTTGCGGTCAGCTTTTCGGACAGCTACCCAACCGACCAGCTCGACCGGTTCAAGCGGCGGCTGGTTTGCAGCTTGCTGTATCTGCCGGGAATCTTCCTTCTCGCGCTGCAGTACACGGCGATTCGCTTCTGGTCGGCGACAGAGGTTCTCCTTCATCGTCTGGATCAGATCTCGCTCGGCTATCTTGCGCTGTACTACGTTATCGCGGCCATCGTGTTCCGGTGGCGTTACCGCCGCGCTGAGTCCGGGCTGGAGCGCCAGCAATTGAAGTGGCTGACACGCGGAACCCTGATCGCCGTCACTCCATTCACTCTGCTCTATGTCATTCCGTACCTCGCAGACTGGACCGTGACCAACCAGGTGGCGAAGGTTGCGGGGCTCTCGCTTGTCGTGATTCCTCTCACGTTCAGTTGGGCCATCGTGCGCTACCGGTTGATGGACGTCGATCTCATCTTCAAGCGCGGCGTCACCTACACCCTGGCAACGGCATCGCTGGTCGGCCTTTACTTCGGCGTCGTTGCGTTGCTGGCGGAACTGGTGCACACGCGCTGGCAGAGTTTGGGTGTCTGGGGTTTGATGGCCGCCGTCATTGTGACCGGCGTAGTCTTCGATCCGCTGAAGCGTGCGATTCAGGCGCGAGTTGATCGTGTCTTCGATCAGAAGCGCTTTGACTACCGTGAAACTCTGGTCGAGTTTGGCCGCGGCATCAACTCGCAGACCGACCTGCGTGCACTGCTCGACTCTATCGTGGAGCGTCTGCCCCAGACACTTCTTGTGACGCGGGTTGCCGTCTTTCTCGCGTCGGAGGGTGACGGGAGAGCGGCAGGTTCCCGGCACTTCGATCTGGCCGCCTCGCATGGACTCACCAATCTGCAGGCCGCCGACCTGCGGGCGCTCGACGTCCGCTTCCTCGACTTCGACCGGCCGGGCGCAAACAACCACATCTTCCTTGAGAATCCACAGCACGTCATTCGTCTCCCTGAGGCCCAGCGCCGCAGTGCCGGCAGGCTCGACCTGAACTACTACCTTCCCTGCCGCGTTGCTAATCGCGACGGCGGTGGCACCCGCACCGTCGCTGTCATTGGCCTGGGCCGCACCGACGACGGCGACTTCCTGTCGAGTGAAGACATGGAGCTACTGGAGTCGCTGGCCGGCTACATCGGAATCGCCATCCAGAATGCGCAGCTCTACCGTCGGCTGGAACAGAAGATTACCGAGTTCGAAAGCCTTAAGGAGTTCCACGAGAATATCGTCGAATCGATCAACATCGGAGTCTTCGCCGTCGACCTTGACGATCGCATTGAGAGCTGGAACACGCAGATGGAGGGGATGTACGAGAAGCCACGCGGCGAGGTTTTGCATCAACCCATCTCCGCCGTCCTGCCGCCGGAGTTTGTCGCCAGATTCAACAGCGTGCGCAACGAGCATGGCACGCACACGCTCTACAAATTCCGCCTCACGTTGCCGAACGGGAGCGAGCGCATCGCTAATATTGCCATTGCACCGCTGGTCACGCGTAACTTCGTCGCGGTCGGCCGCATCATTCTGGTGGACGATATTACCGACCGCATCCAGTTGGAAGCCCAGCTGACCCAGTCGGAGAAACTCTCGTCGATCGGCTTGCTGGCGGCCGGCGTCGCCCACGAGGTCAATACGCCCCTGGCGGTCATCTCCAGCTATACGCAGATGCTGACCAAGCACATGCGAGACGATGAACGGCTCGCTCCGGTGCTCGAAAAGATCACGCAGCAGACCTTCCGCGCATCCGAGATCGTCAACGGCCTACTCAACTTCTCCCGCACCAGCGGGACGGAGTTCACCAGCGTGAACCTGAACGAGCTACTTGGCGACACAGTCACACTGCTGGAGCATCAGTTCAAAACGTCGCAGATTCGCGTGGAGACGAACTTCGATCCGCACCTTGCACGCATCCACGGCAATCAGGGCAAGCTGCAACAGGTCATTCTGAACCTGATGCTGAACGCGAAGGATGCGATGTTCGGAACAGCGAACGCAACGCTCAAGATTGCCACCTTCAACGGAGCCGGACGCGTGTTCGTCCGCATTCAGGACTCAGGGGGCGGCATCGAAAAAGAACATCTCCACCGCATCTACGATCCTTTTTTTACGACCAAGACCAAGCCGCAGGATGGCGCGCATAAGGGCACCGGCCTCGGGCTCGCCGTCAGCTACGGAATCATGCAGGAGCACGCTGGGAAGATCCACGTTGAGAGTGAGCTTGGCGTGGGCACCGCCTTCCAGTTGGAGTTCCCGTCCTCAGGCACTCGTCCCGCGATCACTGCCGAAGCGCCCAAGAGCAGTGTGAAGGACGTTGAGAGGAAGACGATCCATGTCTGAAACAACTGAGCTCGCCGCTGAGACCCTTCACCTGCAACGCACGGCGCGTGTGGTCGGAGAGCCTCGCATTCTCATCATCGATGACGAGGACGCGATCCGCGAATCGCTGGACACGCTGCTGACGCTCGAGGGCTTCTCCGTCAACTCGGCCGGCGATGGCCCCTCGGGCATGGAGCTGTTGTCGCGCAACGAATACGATTTGTTGCTGCTGGACCTCGCCCTGCCGGGCCAAAGCGGTATTGACCTTCTACCCCGCATCGTCGAGATGCAGCCCAATCTTCCCGTCATCATGATCACCGCCTACGGGACGGTCGGCAACGTCGTCGACGCCATTCGCGCTGGCGCGGAGAACTTCGTCCAGAAGCCGTGGGACAACGAGAAGCTACTCGCCGACATTCGTGCCGCCGTCGCCCGGCATCGCGCGGAAGAAGAGGTTGTCCAACTCAAGCGCACGCTGAAGCAGCGCTACAACTTCGAAAACATCGTTGGCAAGAGCGAGCCGATGCTCCGACTCTTCGACCTCATCGCCCAGGTTGCGCCGAGCCGATCCACCGTTCTGATCCAGGGCGAGAGCGGTACAGGCAAGGAGCTGATCGCCAAGGCGATTCATGCCAACTCACCCCGCCGCGACCGGCCATTCGTTCCAGTCAACACCGGCGCCGTACCGTCCGAACTGCTGGAGTCGACGCTCTTTGGCCACGTCAAAGGCGCCTTCACCTCGGCGGTCACGGCAAAGAAAGGTCTCTTTGAAGTAGCCAACGGCGGCACGCTCTTTCTCGACGAGATCGGCACCATGGGCATGGACATGCAGGCCAAAATCCTGCGCGTCCTGCAGGACCGCCGCTTTATGCACCTTGGCGGCGTGCAGGAGATTCAGGTCGACGTCCGCATCATCGCAGCAACCAACGTCAATCTGCATGAGGCCGTGCGCGAAGGCCGCTTCCGCGAAGACCTCTTCTACCGGCTGAATGTCATCTGCCTGGACCTTCCACCTCTACGCTCGCGCCGCGAAGATATCCCACTCTTAGCTGCGCACTTCCTCAAGTTCTACGCCGAAGAGAACGGCACGGAAGACCGCTCGCTCTCACCTGAAGCGATGCGCATCATCATGGACTACGAGTGGCCTGGCAACGTACGCGAGCTCGAGAACGCAATGGAGCGCGGCGTTGTGCTCTCCACATCGCGGACTATCAGCCCCGATTTGCTTCCCACCCAACTGACCGGCAGCACCTACTCCGCAAGCCTCTTGGACCACCAGCCCAACGCTTCCCTCTTCGATCTGATGGAAGAGATCGAACGCCGCATCATCTCGGACCGCCTGGAGCGCTGCCACTGGAACCAGACAGAAGCCGCGGAATACTTCAAGATTCCGCTCTCTACGCTGAACCAGAAGATCAAACGGCTCAGCGTTGAAGTCAAAAAGCGAGCGCGCGACTAGCTTCCCGGCTGAATGACAATCTTCATCGAGTCGGCCTGCGGGTGCGACGCCAACTCAATCGCCGCGACTGCGTCCTCCAGCGAGAAACGGTGCGAGATCAGGTTCGTCAGATCGAGTCCGCTGCGGTAACCGTCGAAGACCATCCGCGTCACCTCATCCTGAATCGCAACCGAAGCGCTGTAGGAACCCATCAGGGTCTTCTCGTCCATGCAGACGGCGGCAGGGTTGAACGACGCCTCTCCATGCTGTGTTTGGGCGAATAGCATTACGCGGCCGCCGGGCCGGATTGCGTCCATCGCAACTTTGATCAGCGCGTTACCACCTACTGCAAGCAAAGCAACATCCGCACCGCGTCCATCTGTGGCAGCCTTCGCAGCGGCGACCACGTCTCCCCTGGCATCGAGGGGATGATCGAGTCCAAACTTCGCCGCAATCGCGTGGCGCTCAGGATATAGATCGCTGGTTAGCACCGTTGCGCCAGTCTTTCGGGCAAGTGCAGCAAGTAGAATCCCAATCGGACCTTGACCGATCACCAACGCCGTCTCATCCGGTTGCAGATCGAGCAGTTGAATCGCTTTGTAGCACGTGTTAACCGGCTCAAGGAATGCAGCCTGCTCGAACGGAATCTCACCCGGAATTTTCACCAGGCCGCGCCGCACAATCCAGTCCATCACGCGAATGTACTCGGCGAACCCGCCACCCGAGGGGGCAAAGCCGGCAGTGCATCCCACTTTTTTGTAGACCTCACATTGCGCGAAGGTCTGTTTGCGGCAGTAGTAGCACTCACCGCATGGAATGTGGTGATACGCCATCACGCGATCGCCGACCGCGAAATCGCTGACTCCCTCGCCCACTCGAACAATCGTTCCCGCCATCTCATGTCCGAAGACGCGTGGCGCATCATGCGACCCGGTATGGATCTTCTTCAGGTCCGTCCCGCATATTCCGCAGGTGTAGATCTTGACCAGCACCTCGCCGGCGCTAATCTCCGGCACGGGGACTGTCTCGACGCGAACGTCATTGACTCCGCGATACACTGCGGCGCGCATCGTTGATGGAACTGCGTCGATCTTGCTAAACGTTTCCGGTTCTAATAAGTTTTTCGACATTCTTTTCTTTCATAAACTCCAGAATTAAAGTCTCGCATGGCGTTCGCCGCGCGTGTACTGTTCTTCCCGAGATGGACTAAAGACGGCCAATACTGCGGCCGGATAGCAATGTGCGCGAGAAAGCGCGTCATCCGCATTCGCCCTTTCTGGTCGATGAAGGGGTTCAGGTCCGGCAGGCTTGCGCCAACCGCATCGGAGACGCCTTTGATACAGAGGAGGGGAACTTTGTGCATCTCGGCAAGTCTAGCTACTGTCGCCGCCTCCATATCGACCAGAACGGCTCCCCGATAGGTCGCAGCAAGGCGGGCTTTTTCAGCAGCGTCGGCGACGCGCGCAGTTGTTACCAACCGCCACTTTCTTTTTCCCTCAGTCAGGTTGAACTGCTCCCCCGTTTGGGCATCAATCACGATCGTCGGAACATGAGCTGTTCCTGGGTTCACTTCAGGGTGCAGCGAGCCAGCCCAACCAACCGAGACGAACATGTCCAACGGGCCGTCAGAAGCGGCGATTGCGTGTGCCCTTCGCACCGCGTCTGCGCCCATCCCAGCACAGGCGGCAATCCAGGTATCTGCGTCGCGAGAGAGTACCCACTTCTTTGCTCCCGTCACTCCAGTGGAGACACGTCGCCAATCTTTGACAAGAGGCTTCAACTCACCCGGTAGCGCTGCGATGATCGCTATCCTCATGGCGCCGGCGCGTACCCATTCGCGATAAACCAGTCGATCGCCGCCCGCAGAGCGGGATACACCGGCAGCACCTGAAAGCCAAGCTCTCGTTCGGCCTTCGCCGATGACGCAAACATCATCTTCTTCCCCATGCGGACCGCCTCAACGGTGGCGCGCGGCTCCTTGCCTCTCAGCTTGCCGGTGATCGTCTCATCGAAGAGCGCAAAGGTCATCGCAACGATATGCGGTACCTTCATCGTGGGCGAAGGAAGACCTGTGATCGCCGACATGCGGTCGAGAATTTGCTTCAATGTAAGGTTCTCTCCACCCAGAATGTAGCGGTCGCCTGGAGTCCCACGATCGAGCGCGACTACATGCATCCGTGCGACTTCGGATACGTCAACGAGGTTCAACCCCGTATCTACATAGGCAGGGAATTTTTTGTTCAGGAAGTCGACGATGATTCTGCCCGTTGGCGTAGGCTTCGCATCGCCTGGTCCGATCGGCGTCGTAGGGTTCAGGATCATCACATGCTGGCCCGATTTTGCGGCCTGTATAGCCTCCTGCTCTCCCATGAACTTTGATCGCTTGTAGTGCCCGATCATGTCCGGCAGTGAAACCGAAGTCTCCTCGTTCACGATCGTTCCGTCCGCCTTGAAGCCCATGGTCGCAACGCTCGAGGTGTAAACGGCGCGCTTGATACCAACCGCGCGCGCCAACTTCAGCAGCTCCCGCGTTCCATCGACGTTCGCGGCAAACATCTGCTTTGGGTCGCGTACCCAGAGCCGATAGTCTGCCGCAACATGTATCAACGCGTCACAACCGGTGAGTGCCGACCGCAGCTTTTCCGGTTCACGAAGATCGCCCGTAACCATCTCTGCATCGACGTTTGCCAGCGAATCAAGCCGGCTCGTCCTTCGGGTCAGGAGCCGAAGGCTGGCGCCCTCCGCTGCGAACTGCCGAGCCACATGACCGCCGACGAAGCCCGTCGCTCCCGTAATGAATACGCGCACGTCTTGCTCTTTCCTTGCTCATCCGGCCATCGCAGATATGCCGAGAACCGAGTTAGTCCAGCTTCTCGGGTTCGATCTGGATATTCCGTTCGCCTGCGGCCTTCTTCTCCCAGTACTTCTTCACCCAGGCCTCGAAGGTCTTGCCCGCAGCCGTGTCTCTGCCCGTAAATGCGAGCGCCGCAATATCGGAGTAGGCGACGTTCACCTTCGTCGGCGCGTTGGACGGAATAATGCGAACGAAGGAGTCAGCGAGCGACGAACCGGCTCGCCGATCGAAGAGGTAGCCCACGACCTGCGAGCCGTCCTTCCGTGTAATCGTAATATCGCCGCGGTAGTCGAACGCCTTCTCCAGTGCTTCGCGAATCTCGGCGTCACTGGCCAGCGCCGGAATCCAGCCCTCGAGATTTTCTTTCTCGCGGCCTTCGATGTGTTCCAGTTCGTCGGCGCTGTGCTGCTTCAGCTGCTCGATCTTTAAATGTTCCTGCTGCTCTGTCGCCATGCTCTTAATCTCCCGAGACCGACTGTAGCTCGTTGCCGACGGAGTTGGCAGAGGCCTGGATCTGGACCAACGGACCGCTGTGCTCCGGCCGCCACTCGTTCAGCAACTGCCGTGCGCCCTCGTCTGGGTAGGTCGACGGGAACATGTATTTCTTGGCGGTTTCGAAAAAGCCCTTCAACGAGCCAAAGTTGTAATCGACAGCACTGGCCTCATGACCGGAGTGAACCATGCAATTCGCACACTGCGGATTGCCGCTCTTGGCACCGTAATTCTCCCATTGGGTCGTCGTCATCAGCTCTTCAAAGGTGTCGGCGTAGCCGTCCTGCAAGAGATAGCAAGGCTTTTGCCAGCCGAAGATCGAGAAGGTCGGCATGCCCCACGGAGTGCACTCGAAGTTCTGCTTGCCCATCAGGAACTCGGAGAAGAGCGGATGAGTATTGAACTTCCACTCTTTCTTGCGGTTGGAGAGAATGGCGCGGAACATCCTGCGCGACTTCGCCTTGCCGAGGAAGTGGTTCTGATCGGGAGCCTTGTCGTACGTGTAGCCGGGCGAAACCATCATGCTCTCGACGCCCGCTGCCATCATCTCATCGAAGTGGGCACGCACGCTGTTGGGGTCCGCGCCGTCGAAGAGCGTCGTGTTGGTCGTAACGCGGAAGCCTGCCGCAACCGCGGCACGAATCCCTTCCATCGCGATATCGTAGCCGCCTTCGCGGCAGACGGAGAAGTCGTGATGCTCACGCTGACCGTCGACGTGGACGGAGAACGAGAGATACTTACTCGGCTTGAAGAGGTGCAGCTTCTCTTTGAGCAGAAGCGCGTTGGTGCACATGTAGACGTATTTCTTGCGCGCGACGAGGCCAGCCACGATCTCCGGCATCTTTGGGTGCAGCAGCGGCTCTCCGCCGGGGATTGAGACCATCGGGGCACCACATTCTTCGACCGCCTTGAAGCACTCCTCGGGTGAAAGCTCCGCCTTCAGGATGTGTGCCGGGTACTGAATCTTGCCGCAGCCAGCGCACGCCAGGTTACAGCGAAACAACGGCTCCAGCATCAGCACAAGCGGATACCTCTTCCGGCCCGTGAGCTTCTGCTTCAAAACATAACTTGCAACCGTCCAGGCTTGCGAGACTGGGACTGCCATCCGGTGTCTCCTCCATCAAAAATTTGTAGTCCGCCGGCTTAGTCTGCCGGTCCGTGCTGCATAGCCCGCTGATACGTCGTCAGGGCAAGCAAGGGGAAATACTGTTTGTACAGGTGATATCCAAGATAAAAGACGCGTGGGAAGCCCGTTCCGGTGTAATAACTTTCGCCGTTGCGACCCGGGACAAGCTCGTCCCAGCTTCCATCTTTATGCTGGCGCTCGATCAACCAGCGAACGCCCTTGGCAACAGAGTCCGAGCGCGTATCTCCAGCGGCTAGAAGTCCCAGGACGGCCCATGCGGTCTGCGAAGGTGTGCTCGGTCCAATTCCTCTCTGGTTGGGATCGTCGTAGGTCCCACAGGTCTCGCCCCAGCCGCCGTCGGCGTTCTGCACCATGCGGATCCACTCAGCGGCCTGCTGGATCGCGGGCTCATGGTTCCACATCCCCATGGCCTCAAGGCCACGCAGCACGAGGAACGTGCCATAAAGGTAGTTCACCCCCCAGCGTCCGAACCAGCTTCCGTCCGGCTCTTGCTCTTTGAGGATGAACTGAATGGCCTTCTCGACGCGAGCGTCTTTGCGGGTGACACCATAAGCTGCGAGCATTTCGAGCATTCTGCCCGTAATGTCGACTGTCGGTGGGTCGAGCATGGCGTTGTGGTCGGCGAACGGAATGTACTGGAAGATGCTCTTGGTGTTGTCCTTGTCGAAAGCAGCCCAGCCACCGTTTTTACATTGCATCGCCCAAATCCAATTCAGGGCACGCTGACAGACTTCGTGGTGGTAGCGTTCCCGCGGATTGTCTATGCAGTTGAGCGCAAGCAGAACCTGTGCGGTATCATCCACATCTGGATAAAACTCATTGTTGAACTCGAAGTACCAGCCGCCGGGTTCAACGTTTTTGACCTTCTCGGCCCAATCGCCCTTCTGCCGCACTTCCTTCGAAAGAATCCAGTCCGCGGCCTTCAACATGCGCGGATCGTCCCGGCGCACGCCTGCCTCGCCGAGCGCGTACATAGCCTGAGCGGTATCCCATACCGGCGGAAAGCAGGGCTGCATCCGGAAGGTCGGAACAGGATAGTCCGGCGTTCCCTCGGGGGAGTCGATGCCGAGCTTTTCGAACTCATCCATGGCGCGAATCAGTTGCGGATCGTCGAGCGAATAGTCCAGGCAGCGCAGAGCCACAATCGAATTCAGCATGGCCGGATAGATTGCTCCCAGGCCATCCGACTTCTCGAACCGCTCGAGCATCCACTCCTTCGCGCGCTTGATCGCCATCTTTCGCAGCGGACGGATGTGCACCCGCTCAAACCAGTGGACCATGCGATCGGTGAACAGGAAGAAGTTCCGCCAGCTGATTGGGCGCTTCGTGTCCCATCGAAGATGCAAATTCGAGTTCTGGCGTCCGCCGACGAAGAGCTCTTCAATTCCCTGCTCCGGCGCAAGTTTCTTGAACGGCTTCTTCGCGTAGATGATCGAGAGCGGGACAAGAATCCCGCGCGACCATGACGAGATTTCGTAGAGGTTAAAGTAAAACCAGTTGGGGAACAGGACGATCTCGGGCGGAATCGCCGGCACGGCGTCATAGTCGTACTGACCGAGCGCGCAGAGATAGATCTTCGTGAAGGTGTTGCACTCCACAACGCCGCCATGGGCCAGCACCCACTCGCGGGCCTTCACCATGACTGGATGGTCCTTCGACCAACCCATGATCTTCAATGCGAGATAGGCCTTCACGCCGTAGCTGATATTCGAAGGGCCGCCTGGATACAGACTCCAACCACCGTCTTCGTTCTGATGGCGGAGGATCTCGTTGATCGCGCGATCCATCTTGCCAGGATCGCCGGTGCCAAGCAGCGTGTGCATGAAGATGTAGTCGGACTCAAGCATGCTGTCTGCTTCAAGTTCGCCGCACCAGTAGCCATCTTCGTGTTGCTGGCCGAGGAGCCAGTCGCGGGCCCGCCCGATCCCGTCTGCAATATGCTCCAGGCCTAAATCAATCCGACCAAAGCGCGGTTGCGCCGGTTGATTTACGGCCTTCGGATTGCTTGAAAATGTCCCCATGAACACAAACCTTCTGTCTACGAAACTCGTTACCGTCCAACGGGCGGAGCCGACGCAATAGCCTGGACAATCTCCGCCGGCAGGCCGAAGCGAACATTCTCCGGCATCACTTCCACCTCGTCGACCGAACCATAGCCCATCGTCTGCAGATATTCGACAACATCCTTAACCAACACTTCTGGAGCGGACGCACCGGCCGTCACCGCGACGGTATCGACGCCCTCCAGCCACTCGGGTTGAATAGCATCTGCGGTATCTATCAGGTAAGAATTTGTATCCAGATTCTTCGAGACCTCAACCAGACGGTTCGAGTTAGAGCTGTTTCGCGACCCGACGACCAGAACCAGGTCTGCGCCATGCGCTACATTCTTCACTGCGGTTTGGCGATTCTCCGTGGCATAGCAGATATCCTGCGCATGCGGGCCGACAATGTTCGGGAACTTCTTCTTCAACGCCTCGATCATGTACCGAGCCTCGTCGAGCGAGAGCGTCGTCTGCGTCAGATACGCCACCTTATTCGGATCGGGAACGACTAGAGCCGCAACCTCTTGCACGGTTGAGACTACCTGGGTCACATCTGGAGCCTCGCCCTGAGTTCCCTCAACCTCTTCGTGGTCGCGATGTCCCACCAGCACGAGCGAGTAGCCCTGCTTCGCGAACTTAATCGCCTCGACGTGTACTTTGGTCACCAGCGGGCAGGTCGCGTCGATTACCTTCAAACCACGTTCCTTCGCGCGGCTGCGTACTGCCGGCGAAACTCCGTGTGCGGAGTAAATAACCCGTGCACCCTCGGGAACCTCGTCCAGCTCATTGACGAAGATCGCGCCCTTCTTCGCCAAGTCGGTCACAACGTAACTGTTATGAACGATTTCTTTGCGAACATAGATCGGCGCGCCGAAGGTATCCAGCGCTATCTGCACGATATCGATAGCTCGCACGACACCGGCGCAGAAGCCGCGAGGCTTGAGAAGAAGAACCCGCTTGGTTTTCGTTTCGCTGCCGTTCCGGTCTTCAGAGATGGGCTCGAGGTTGGTTGTAGTCACGTCTTCCAGTATACCGCGTTCGACCCGCCACCGGAACCTGTTTGAACCAAGTATGGTGCAGTTCTAAGACACTGAAAAAAGACAAGAAGAGTCCGCCAACCCCGTAAAATAAGTGGAACTTATGCGGACTTGGCGCATCGCCCTCAAGTTCGTGGCCGTGGATGAAGCTAGAGCTTCTGGCCTTCGCAATCGGTATGGCCGCAATCACACTCCAGCTTGATCGTTTTCCTTGCGGCCTCACAATACGCCGAGCAGTACTTCTGGCCCGCAGGCACCTTACAAAGACAACCTTCCATTGCACACTTATTCGCATCTGCCATAGTCAGACCTCCGTAAGCCAAAGTTCCTGGTTAGTACTGGCTGTGGGATGCAGATCTCCCGCGACGAGATGCCGGGGCGACCCCTATCTGCTGCTCTCCAACAGGTGTGCCGCATGCTTCAGACTCGTCTCGGTCAGCTTGGCGCCGCTCAGCATGCGGGCGATCTCCTGGGTCCGTTCTGAATCTTCCATGCGGCGGACCTCGGTCTGCGTGCGTCCGCGCTTCTCGGTCTTCTCGATCAGGAAGTGCTGGTCTCCGAACGCCGCAATCTGCGGAAGGTGTGTAATACACAACACTTGCTGACCCTTCGACAGCGTCTTCAGCTTTCGTCCCACTGCCTCCGCTGCCCTACCGCCGATGCCAATATCGATCTCATCGAAGACCAGCGTTCGCGGCAGGACTACCTTTTTCTTCCGACCCGAAGCTCCTGACGCGGCCTCTTCAACGGTTACCTTCAGTGCCAGCATCACCCGAGACATCTCGCCGCCAGAGGCAATCTCATGCAACGGCTTCAACGGCTCGCCGGCATTTGTGGCGATCAGGCACTCCACCTGGTCCCAGCCATGCGCCGTCCAGCTCTCGGGAGCTTTCTCCGCCATCACCTGAACATGAAAACGCGTAGTCATCGCAAGGTCATTGATCTGCGCCTCGGCCAGCTTCTCCAGCCGCTTCGCCGCGTCTGCACGACTGGAAGTGAGTTGCGCCGCCACCTTCCGATACGCCGCCGCATCCTGCTCTTCCTTCGCCTTCAACTCAACCAGCAGAGCGTCTCGGTTCTCCACCTCGGCCAGCTGCCGTGCAGCTTCGGCGCCAAAGGCGATCACCTCTTTCAGCGTCTTCCCATACTTGCGTTTCAAGCGGTCTAGCGCCGCTAACCTGTCTTCAATCTCTTCCAGCCGCCCCGGAGCAGCGTGGATGTTGTCGGCAAAATCACGCACCTCTGCGTCGACGTCCTCGACAATCGCTTTGGCAGCGGCCAGCTGTTGCGCAGGCTCCTGAAACCGCGTGTCATACCGCGCCAACTCCTCGAGATGCTTTAGCGCCGCACCTAGCGCGCCTTCGGCAGAACCCTCCGACTCGTACAACAGCTCATGCGCACTCATCGCCGCTGTGAAGAGCTTCTCCGCATTCCCCAGCACGCGTTTCTCGGCCTCAAGCTGAACGTCCTCGTCCTCCGCGGCGAGCGCGGCCTGATCGATCTCCTTGCTCTGAAAACGCCAGAGGTCCGCCATCCGCAGACGGTCCTGCTCCGCAGACTGCAACTCGTTTAGCTTGTCGGTTGTGGCTCGCCACGCGGCAAACGCCTCGGCAACACCATCGGCACTCAACCCGCCGAAGCGATCGAGCAAACTCCGCTGCTGCGCCTGATCGAACGAACCCAGCGTCTCTCCCTGCGAATGCACCAGCGCAAGCTCAGGTGCAAGCTGCCGCAACACCCCCACCGTCGAGGGCTGATTATTCACAAACACCCGCCCCTTGCCGTTCGCGACGATCTCGCGCCGCAGCAAAATATGATCCGACTCAGAGTCGATCCCATTCGCTTCGAGGACCCCCTCCGCGCCCGGCGTCAGCTCGAAGACGCAACTGACAACCGCCTTCTCTTCCCCATGACGAACCACATCCGCCGACGCCTTTCCGCCCAGCAGCAGCGCCAGCGCATCGATCAAAATAGATTTTCCCGCGCCCGTCTCACCTGTCAACAGGTTGAGGCCGAGCCCAAACGTAGCGGCCGCGCGGTCGATCACAGCGTAGTTTTCCGCGCGCAACTCCAGCAGCATAAGTTCCTCAGGCAACGACGTATCGCGAGGATAGCAAACTCACTGCAATGCTGCCGCGAACCATCCTGTACACCGGAAACCCTGCACCACAACGGATGCCCCGGCCAAATTCCGCTCAATCACGATTTACACTAAACACTGGTGGACAACAACTATGGTTTGGACCCTCGCTCTGTACCTCTTGCAGGATGACTCTACCGCGGCCCCTACGGCGGCCAACGGCAGCGCTCTCCTGGAGATGATTCACAACAGCGGCCCCGTCGCCTTCACGGTCCTCGTCATCCTTCTCATCGCGAGCATTTTTTCGTGGACCATCATGATCTCCAAGTGGTCCCGCTTCGGCAGGGCTCAGACGCAAAGCCAGCGCTTCATCCGCGCCTTTCGTAAATCGACACGACTCAGCGAGATCGCCGCCATCTCCGAACAGTTCAAGCCCAGCCCGCTGGTTGCCGTCTTCAGCGAGATCCACGACGAGTACCAGCGGCAGAACGGCGGACGTGGTCTGCCCCGCAATCCCGTCGCGCTCGAGCGCGCCGCGCAGACTGCTGCCAGTGAGGCCCTGACCGCGATGGAGAGCCGTATGACCTGGCTCGCCACCATCGCGCAAGGCGCCACCTTCGTCGGCCTCTTCGGCACTGTCATGGGCATCATCGACGCGTTCCACGGCCTCGGTACCGCTGGCGCCGCCACGCTCCGCGCCGTCGCACCCGGCATCTCCGAAGCACTCATCACCACCGCCGCGGGCCTCGTCGTTGCCATTCCGGCGCTCGTCGGCTACAACCAGCTCACCGCCCGGCTGCGCGAGTTTGCAGCCCGCATGGACGACTTCGGCCGCGAGCTCCTCAATGCAATTGAAAACGCCGCGATGATGACACCGCCGCCAACGCCGGCGCAACCGGAAGAGGCAAGACGGAGGACCTTCTAACCATGGCCTTCTCCTCAAAGGGACACACCCAGACCGCGCTCGCCGAGATCAACGTCACCCCTCTGGTCGACGTCGTTCTTGTGCTTCTGCTCATCTTCATGCTCACCGCACCAGTGCTTCAGTCCGGCGTCGACGTGGCCATTCCCAAGACACGCACCGTAAATCAACTCACCGAAGAGCGCATGGTCGTCACGATCGATCGCGAGCAGAACGTCTTCCTGCAGGACAAGCCCGTCAACGTCAACCAGCTTCCTGCGCTGCTGAAGGTTCCCCGCGGAGCCGCCGCAGCCAAGCGCATCATCTACCTGCGCGCCGACGAGCGCGTACCCTTCGGCGCCTTCGCCTCAGTCATGGACGCCGTCAAGCAGGCCGGCATCACCAACATCAGCATCGTCACCCAGCCGCTGAAGCCGTAAGGAGGGTGCCATAGCCGCTTACCTTCAATTCGGCAGCGACGACTACCGCGACGGCGACAGGCTTGGCATCAACTTCGCCGGCTCTCTTCTGCTGCACGGCCTGATCGCGGCAATCATCGTTGTCTGGGCGCTCCTCTTTCATCACCGCACCAGCAACTGGGGTGAAAACGCCTCGAACGCCGGAGCGATCCAGGCCACCATGGTCTCGTCGATCCCGCTCCCTCCCACGCAGCGCACGCTTGACACCGGCGTCCTCACATCCGAGGCCCCAAGTCCCGCCCCGGTCACCGCCAAAGAAAAAGCTGAATCCGCGCCAACCCCCGATTCAGTTGCAATACCCGACAAGCTCAAGCCCCCTAAAATAGCCGACAAACCCACGCCCGCGCCGCCGAAGCACGTCCAGCCCATCACGCCTGACCCCACCAAGGCCGTTACCGGCGAAACAGCGGGCATTCGTATCGCCCAGTCCACATTGGAGGTCAAAAACGGCACCTCCAGCGTCTCGGTACAGGACCGCAGCTTCGGCGAGCGTTACTCCTACTACGTGAACATCGTCAACAGCAAGGTTTCGCAGAACTGGTACAAATCGGAGGCTGATCCACTCGCTTCGATGGATAAGAGCACAACCATCCTCTTCGACATCGACCGCGAAGGTGTTCCCTCAAACGCTCGCGTAGAGACACGCAGCGGCTCCCCATCGCTCGATCTCTCTGCATTGCGGGCTGTGCAGCGAGTTGACGGCTTCGGCCCCCTACCCTCCGGCAACCGCATCACCGTCGAATTCACGTTCCACTTCCGCCCGCAGTAAATTTCAGCCAAGCGGTATTCGTTTGATTACCTTACCGGCTTTTCAGACACCCCGTCCCTGCTTTTTTGCGTCTAACATTAGACAGAATGCATAGTCAGCAACGATCGCCCCTCATACGATTCGCTCATCGTTCTTGTTTCGCAGTCTTGCTACTGCTGCTCGCCAGCACCGTATCCCTTCGCGCGCAGGAGGGATTCCACACCGAAACATCGACCGGTGTTTCGAATGTCCGCATCGCCGTCGCCGACTTCAAACCCGGCTCCGCCGACTCACAAACTCAGACCTTCAAGACGACCTTCGACACCACTCTCTTTGCCGATCTAGCCAACGCCGGAATCTTCGACATCGTCTCCAAGAGCCTGTTGCCGCAATCGACTCCAGGTGCTCCCGCCGAGATGAATGTTCAGCAATGGTCCGTCGCGCCGACCTCTGCCGCAATGGTGGCCTTCGGGAACTTCAGCGTTCAAGGCGGCAAGATCATCTGCAACGGCTTTCTCTTCGACGCCAAAAACGTCCAGTACCCGCAGGTGCTCGCGAAACAGTACAACGAGGATGCGAGCGAAGATTCGGCCCGCCAGATCGCCCATCGCTTCGCAGACGAGATCATCTTCCGGCTCAGCGGCGGCAGCCAGGGCATCGCTGAATCCAAGATCTTCTACGTCAAGATGAGCGGCGCCGATAAAGAGATCTGGGAGATGGACTACGACGGCGCCAACCAACACGCGCTGACGAAGCTCGGCACCGTCTCACTCTCCCCGCGCATCTCGCCCGACAGCACTCGCCTTGCCTTCTCCTCGCTCGGACACGACGGCTTTCAGATTCGCATGTACTCCCTGATCCTCGGTCGCATGGTCAACTTTCAGGGTGTCGGCGGAACTAACCTCTCGCCAGCCTGGTCGCCTAACGGCAAAGACATCGCGTACTCCTCTTCCCGCACCGGTGACCCTGAGATTTGGATATCCGATGCCAACGGCAGTCTGGCGCGCCGCATCACCAGCTTCCGAGGCCCCGACGTTTCTCCCGTCTTTAACCCGCGCACTGGTTCACAGATCGCCTGGATCAGCGGACGAACTGGCCTGCCGCAGCTCTACATCATGGACACAGACGGCTCGGCCGTGCAGCGGATGACCGACGGCGGCTACGCCACATCTGTCTCCTGGTCTCCTAACGGCCAATTCCTCGCCTTCGCCTGGGACCGCAAGTACGGCCCCGGCGCACCCGGCGGACAGGACATCTATGTCATGGAGATCGCGACCAAACGCTGGATCCAGCTTACCCATGACGGCGGCCGCTGTGACTTTCCCTCGTGGTCGCCCGATGGCCGGCATATCGTCTACGCGAACTCTGCGGACGGCAAGGCCGGCCACACGAAGATCATGACCATGCTTGCAGACGGTACACAGAAACGATGAATTAACGGGCCCCGGCGCTGACATGCCAAACTGGAGTTGGAAGTGATGGGTTGTCTTCCCTTGCAAGATTACTTACGCAGGGAACGTTGATTTTTTGAAATACTAACGATAGGCAGGAGATATCCGATGAGCGCTGTACAGAACGAATTTCGTAAGACCCTGGTCCTGGTTGCAACCTTCGTCGCACTCGCGGCAGTCACCGGCTGCCACAAGCAACCCAGCAGCGTTAACCCAACCACTCTCCCCCCTGCCGCAACACCCGCTCCTGCTCCTACCGCTACCATCACTGCCGATCCCCTCGCCATCGACCTCGGCCAGTCCGTCGTCCTCAACTGGCGGAGCCAGGACGGCACCTCTGCCACCATTGACGGCATCGGCGATGTCAATCTCAACGGCACCCAGACCGTCTCGCCTTCCAACTCCACGAACTTCCATCTCACCGTGAAAGGTGAAGGCGGCACCACGGAGGCCAACGTTCGCGTCACCGTTCGCGTCCCCGTCGCTCCGACTGCTCCGGCAGCAGTCACCACGGATATGGGAAGCGAAGCGGCCTTCCACCAGAATGTTCAGGACATCTTCTTCGACTACGACAGCTATGATCTGCGCCCTGACGCATCAACGTCTGTAACCCAAGCAGCCGCCTATCTCAGCTCTCATCCATCGATCAAGGTCGTCATCGGCGGCTACTGCGACGACCGCGGATCGGCCGAGTACAACCTCGCCCTCGGCGAAAACCGCGCCAACGCCGCCCGCACAGCGCTTGTCACAGCAGGCGTCGCCGCCGGCCGGCTGCGTGTCATCAGCTACGGCAAGGAGAAGCAGTTCTGCACCGAAGAGACCGAGGCCTGCTGGCAGCAGAATCGGCGGGCCCAATTCTCACTCGATCGCTAATTCTCGCGATCCCACTTCACCTCGGCCCTCACGCAACCCATCGCGCAAGGGCCGACAGGAAGACAGAAAGCCGAGCGTGCTACGCCCATGACCCATCAACCTGATCAGCCGAGCAACTTCAGTCTCACCGTCAAGCCGATTCGTCTTGCCTCTGCGGCCCTGCTAGCCGCCTTCCTTTGCAGCTCTCCTGCATTCGCGGTCAGCAAAGATATGGTGCAGCTCCAGACCCAGATCCAGCAGCTACAGGACGCCGTCGCCCGCCTTCAACAGTCCAACGACGAGCGCATGGGTGTCATGAAAGACCTCATCCAGCAGAGCGCCGACTCCGTCAACAGGATGTCCGTCGCGCTGGAGACCCTGCAGAAACAAGTGTCCACCCAACAAGAGGCGCAAGGCGGGAAGATCGACCAGGTATCCGGCCAGATCCAGTCCCTCAACGACTCCGTCGACGAGATCAAGGCGCGCCTCGGCTCGCTTCAGAAGCTGATCCAGGACGTACAGAGCCAGCAGCAATCGATGAATGCCAACATCCAGAATCCTCTGCCGACGGGCGGTTCGATCTCGCCCGCACCAGTGACACCGGCTCCCGAAACCCCACCCCCGCCGGCGCCCATCGTAAGAAAAGGCAAGCCCTCCGCTGACGGTCCTCCAGCAGCAGCGCCCACCACGCGAACAGGCCCGAGCCCAGACGCTCCTCCTGCTGACGAGCTCTACAAGACAGCCCTCGGCGACTACATGGCAGCCAAATACGCCCTTGCGGCCTCCGAGTTCGCCGACGTCGTCAAAAACTATCCTGACAATCCCCTCTCAGGAAACTCCCTCTACTACCAGGCCGAGATCGACTACCGTGGAGGCCGCTACGCCGCCTCCATCAAGGCCTACGACAGCGTCCTCCAACAGTATCCTGACAGCAACAAAGTCCCCGTCGCGCATCTTCACAAGGGCATGGCTCTGGTGGCTCTCAATCAGAAAGACGCCGGCGTGCGTGAGTTCCGCACACTCATCCAGCGCTTCCCCAACTCACCTGAGGCCATGCAGGCGCGCAGCAAACTCAGCGGCATGGGCGTCACCGTAACTCCCAAGCACGACTAATCTAGCAAGTCCTTCAGTTGCGCAATCCCTGCATAAGCGTCTCGACCTCCCCACGCTCCTCGCCCGTCAGTGGCAGCAGCGGCAGACGCGGCCTTCCCCCGAAGTAGCCATTGAGGTCGCAGCCAAACTTGATCCCCGCGACACCCAGTTCCCCTTCCACTCTCTCTGCGACACCGTGCAGCCGAACCTGCTTCTCGTGTGCCAGGCCCTCGTCTCCATCCTTCCACGCCGCCAGCACCTCATAGCACGCCTGCGGAGCCGAGGCAGCAAACGCCGGCATCGCTCCCACCGCACCGGACCGCAAACCCTCCAGCATCCCCCCTGTGCTTCCCGCGAACAGCTGGAACCCCACAACCTTCGTTCGCGTCTTGGCGGCCACCTTCGTTGGAGCAACCGCCAGCCCGGCGCCTCCACCTGTCAACGAATTTGCTGAGATCAGCCCTTCCCCTCGATCCTGCATCCTCCGAGTCACCGCTGCGAACACCGCTGTCACCGTAACCTCGCGCTTCACTCTCCCCATCACACTGTTTAACGCCTCAAATCTGTCCCGCCCTCCAGCGCCGTCTACCAACCCGATGATCTGCGGATGCCCCGCAAGCTCGATCACCATCTCAGCCGGCAACAATCCACCCGATTCCGAAGCTGAACTATAGAGCACCACCGGCAACGCCGAACGATCCGCCACCGCCTGAAAATACGTCAGCCGCTCCCTCATTCTTTCGCCGCGAACATCCGCCGAAAATACCGAGGGCTGCTTCACCAGCACCGCATCGTATCCAAACTGCGCGGCAGCCTCAGCCAGATCGAGCGTCCCCATCACGCTATCACGCCACACTCCAGCTACCAGAACCTTCTCTTTCGCAGCCGCATCCGCCACACTGCGCAGCGTTTGGCGCGCCTCATCATCCGACAGCAGCGTCGGCTCACCGAAGTCGCTCAACGCCACCATGCCGGCGATCGGCGTCTTCGAGTAGCGCGCCGCGTTCTGTTCAAGCTTAAGCAGATTGAGGCGTCCATCAGGATAAAACGGCGTAGTCAGCGGAAGTTGAAGCCCTTCAAGCAGCATCCCTCTATTCTAAAAGCGAATGCCCGCACGGGAGCGATCAGACGCTGTTAATCAAAGCGCACATGCCACGAAAGGCGTAATAGAAACCAGCCCCGCAGACATATGCTTGGAGTAACCTTTGCTTGGACATGGTCGACGGAAGAGCCAACTCGCACGACAAAACCATGGGTGAACTCAGCCGGGAGGCCCTCTGGTTCCTCACTCACACGTTCGTTGCCGTCATCCTGCTCGCGATCGCCATCGGCGTCATGTCCCTGAACCATCCTGACCCCGACTCCTCGACGCCCAAACTGCTCGGCACCATCTGTGCCTTTCTCGCCCCACTGATCGGCGGCTTCCTTCTCGCCCGCATCCATCACAACAAGGTCGCAACGTACATCTGGATCTCCGGCGTGGTCACCTTCTCCATCGTCTGCGTCTGGGTGGTTGACCTGCCCACCGGCAACGGCCTCTGCGAGAGCTGTGGCGCCTTCGAAAAGCTCTGGCGCACCTTCTTCACCTTCACCCACGGCAGCGGCCTCATGGGCGGCGACGGCCTCCTGGTGGGGTCATGGATACCGCTCTCCATGATCGGTTACGCCATCGGCGCGAAGCTCGCTCTCAAGCACTAAACTCACGTCCGGCCGTGCTACTCAACGCTCGCGACAGCTTTTAGCTCACTGGAAATTCGATCTGAGTGCAGCGTCTGCAGCGCAAACACGCTCAACGTTCCCCTCTGCAGGGCCGCAATCCCCTCAGCCGCTGCGCGGGCCGCAGCCAGCGTCGTTATGGTAGGAATTCTTGCCAGCACCGCAGCCCGTCGAATCGCCTTCTCATCAAAGAACGTGTCCTGTCCACGCGGCGTGTTGACGATCAGCTGAATCCGGTCGCCCTTGATCAGGTCGACGACGTTCGGCCGGCCCTCCTTCACTTTATGCACCCGCTCCGGCTGCAACCCCGCCTGTTCCAGCACAATCGCCGTTCCATGCGTAGCCACCAGATGGAACCCCATCTCGACAAACTGCCGTGCCAGCGCAACCGTGCGCTCCTTGTCGTGATCGTTCACGCTCAGAAAGACCGTTCCCTGCAGCGGAAGCACCTGCCCAGCAGCGATCTGCGCTTTGGCAAACGCCTCGCCGAAGTTGTCCGCTACTCCCATCACCTCGCCCGTCGACTTCATCTCCGGGCCAAGCACCGTATCGACTCCGGGAAACTTGCCCCACGGAAAGACAGGCGATTTCACATAGTAGTGCGAGCCCGTCTCCAGATCCTTGCCGCTCGCCACCTGCTCCGGAAGCAGTTCCTTCAGCTTCCGCCCGACCATAATTCGCGAAGCAACCTTGGCCAGAGGAATCCCCGTCGCCTTCGAAACATAAGGCACCGTACGTGAAGCGCGAGGGTTCACCTCAATCACAAACACCCTTCCGCGCTGGATCGCGAACTGGATATTCACGAGGCCGCGCACGCTCAGCGCCATCGCCAGCTTGCGCGTGTACTCGCGAATCGTCCGCAGCACATCGTCGCTGAGATCGACCGCCGGCAGCACACACGAAGAATCGCCAGAGTGAATCCCGGCCTCCTCGATATGCTGCATGATCCCCGCGATCACCACATCGTCGCCATCGCAAAGCGCGTCCACATCGCACTCGATCGCGTCTTCAAGAAAATGATCGATCAGTACCGGCCGCTCGTGTGAATACTCGATCGCCGTCGTCATGTACTGGACAACCGCCGCATCGTCATACGCAATCACCATCGCACGTCCGCCCAGCACATACGAAGGCCGCACCAGCACCGGATACCCCACGCGATTCGCTCCGGCCACAGCCTCTTCCACGCTGGTCGCCATCGCACCCTCAGGCTGCGGAATCTTCAATTCCTCGATGAGCTTCCCAAACCGCTTGCGATCCTCCGCCAGATCGATCGACTCCGGCGACGTCCCGATGATCGGCACGCCTGCCTTCTTCAACGGCAGCGAAAGGTTCAGTGGAGTCTGCCCGCCGAACTGCACGATCATCCCGATCTCCGCACCCGAGGAAGCCTCATGCTCATACACGCCAAGCACGTCCTCGAGCGTCAACGGCTCGAAGTACAACCGGTCGCTCGTGTCATAGTCGGTCGACACCGTCTCCGGATTGCAGTTGACCATGATGGTCTCGTAACCATCCTCGCGCAGTGCAAACGCAGCATGGCAGCAGCAGTAATCGAACTCGATTCCCTGCCCAATCCGGTTCGGTCCGCTGCCGAGAATCAGAATCTTCTTGTTCGTCGTCGGCCCCGCCTCATCTTCTTCGTCGTAGCAGCTATAGAGGTACGGCGTGTAACTCTCAAACTCGCCTGCGCACGTGTCGACCATCTTGTACACCGGCATCACGTTCAGTTTCTTACGTAACGCACGAACTGCAGCCGTGCCCTCCGCGCCGGTTAGCCCCCACACCGCCGCCAACCGCTCATCCGAGATTCCCATCCGCTTCGCACTTCGCAGTTGCTCAGCCGTCACCTCGGCCATCGGCACTCCGCCAACAGCTTGGATCTCATCGGTAATCTGTTTGATCTGGTACAGAAACCACGGGTCCATCGAGGTCATGCGCGCTACCTCGCGCACCGTCATCCCACGCTCGAACGCATAGCGAATGTACGACAGCCGATCCGGATGCGGCGTCACAAGCCGCTGCGTCAACCTACGCGGCTCAATATCATCCGCAGTCGCCTTCTTGCCCGTCTCCAGCGAGCGCACCGCCTTCATCATCGCTTCCTTGAAGGTTCTGCCGATCGCCATCACCTCGCCGACCGACTTCATCTGCGGCCCCAGGCCTTCGTCCGCTCCAGGAAACTTCTCAAACTGCCACTTCGGAATCTTCACCACAACATAATCAATCGTCGGTTCGAAGCAAGCAGGCGTCGCTTTCGTAATGTCGTTCTGAATCTCGTCCAGTGTGTACCCAACCGCCAGCCGCGCCGCAATCTTCGCAATCGGAAATCCTGTCGCCTTTGACGCCAACGCAGACGAACGCGACACACGCGGATTCATCTCAATCACGGTCATGCGCCCCGTCAGCGGATTCACCGCGAACTGCACATTGCTCCCTCCCGTCTCGACACCAATCTCACGAATCACCGCAATCGCCGCGTCGCGCATCGACTGATACTCGCGGTCGGTCAGCGTCTGCGCCGGCGCCACCGTAATCGAGTCGCCCGTATGCACGCCCATCGGATCGAAGTTTTCAATCGAGCAGATGATGATGACGTTGTCCTTCAGGTCCCTCACCACCTCCAGCTCATACTCCTTCCAACCGAGCACGCTCTCTTCAATCAAGCACTCATGCACCGGAGAAAGATCCAACCCGCGCGCCAGAATCTCCATCAACTCTTCGCGGTTGTACGCAATTCCTCCACCCGATCCACCCAGCGTGAACGAAGGCCGAATCACGACCGGAAAACCAATCTTCGCCGCAAACTCCAATCCATCACGAAGGTTGTTGATCAACGCAGACCGTGGCATATCGAGCCCGATCTTGGTCATCGCGTCCTTGAACAGCAATCTGTCTTCAGCTTTCTTGATCGCCCCCAGCTTCGCGCCTATCAACTCAATGCCAAGCTTATCCAGCACACCAGAGTCCGCAAGATCCACCGCAAGATTCAACGCCGTCTGTCCGCCAACCGTAGGCAGCAGGGCAAACTTTCCCTTGCCGCCAAACCCATTAGGGTCGAGCATCTCCGCTTCGATGCGAAGAATCTCCTCCAGATACGCCGCATTCAACGGCTCAATATAAGTTCGATCCGCCACCTCGGGATCAGTCATGATCGACGCCGGGTTCGAGTTCACCAGCACCACCTCATATCCTTCGGCCTTCAGCGCCTTACACGCCTGCGTCCCGGAGTAGTCGAACTCCGCCGACTGCCCAATCACAATCGGCCCCGAGCCGATCACCAAAATCTTCGCAATGTCATTCCTGCGTGGCATATTTTTTCCAAACCTATCTTGATAATTGCGCGATCAGGTCATGCGCAAGACTCGAAGAGAGCGATACCCTAGCGACCTGCATATCCTCTTTATCGAGTTTTGGAGCAGGAATCGGAGCCCCCGCTTCATTTACAAACTGTCCATGAAGAACAATCTTCTTGCATGGTGGCAGAAACTTAATCTGTTGAATGTATCTCCAGCCTGTTCCCTGACCGTCGACAGGCTGGTAAGCATTTAGTGATTCCTGAGCAGTCACATGGCCGAACTCGTCCAGACAAAACATCTCGTTATTTGTGTTCCCGGTATCCATGATCAACATCCAGGCATTTACAAATCGCGGTCTGCCCGCAACCTTCCAGACGACCGCAGCACCATAGAAATCCGTCTGCGCGTCATCTCGCCCGTGTCCCAAAGACTTTCTTCTTTGCCACTTCCAGCCCTCATCGGCAGTGCTTACCCCGTAAACAATCGTTGCGTCCGAGCGCTGCAGTCCACAACTAGCTGTGAACTCCGCTTCACGCGATGAAGAAATTCCCTGCTTGGCTATCGCAAAGTAATCGTCGAAAGAAGTTTGACAAAAAATAGAGAGGGGATGGATCAAGAGCCCGATGAAAAAGAGTGCGGCTCTCACTTCTTCCACTCTTCCATCATCTTCCGAAAATCCTTGAAGAGATAATGCGAGTCATGCGGCCCCGGACTGGCCTCCGGGTGGTACTGCACGCTGAACATCGGGTCCGTCTTATGCCGCAATCCAGCCAGCGTCTGATCGTTCAGATTCGTATGCGTCTTCTCGACATCGTCCGGCAGCGAATCTGGGTCGACGTTGAAGTTGTGGTTCTGCGCGGTAATCTCCACCTTGCCAGTCTGATGATTCAGGATCGGATGATTGCCGCCGTGGTGCCCAAACTTTAGCTTGTAGGTCTTACCACCCAGCGCAATTCCGAAGATCTGATGCCCCAGGCATATCCCAAAAATCGGCTTCTTCCCCTGCAACTGCTTCACATTCTCAACCGCATACTCCAGCGGCTCCGGATCGCCAGGCCCATTCGAGAAGAACACTCCATCCGGCTCCATCGCCAGCACATCTTTCGCCGAAGTCGTCGCCGGAACCACCGTCACGCGGCAGTTTTCACGCGTCAGCATCCGCAGGATGTTTTCCTTGATGCCGAAGTCATACGCGACCACATGCATCTGCTCCTCGCCACCCTCTGCCTTCATCAGCAACGCGTCGCCCGTCTGGTTCTTCGGTTCATTCGCGTCCCACTCGTAAGCGACCTTCGTCGTCACTATACTGGCCAGATCAGTTCCGTCCATCTTCCGGATCGCTCGCGCCTTCGCCACCAGCGCCTCTGCATCTAGATTTTCTCCCGAAGCAATCACGCCACGCATCACGCCATTCGTCCGCAGATGCCGCACCACGGCGCGCGTATCGATCTCCGCGATCACCGGCACACCATAGCGCTCCAGGTATTCGTCCGCCACCTGCGTCGAACGCCAGTTCGAGCTCACCGGCGAAAACTCGCGCGTCACCAATCCTTCGATGTACGGCTTCTTCGACTCCGCATCGCTCGGCGTCGTTCCGTAGTTTCCAATGTGGGGATTCGTAAGAACTACGATCTGCCCCGCATACGAGGGATCAGTGAAGATCTCCTGGTAGCCGGTCAGTGATGTATTGAAGACCACTTCGCCAGAGCATTCCGCTCGTGCGCCAAAACTCTTGCCGCGAAAAATGCGCCCGTCTTCCAGCGCCAGTATTGCCTGCATTGCCTCTCCTGCTTGGAGTGGATTTAATAGATTCTATCAGCATTCACGCTTCGAAAACGCTGATCGCAGGCAAAACCTTCCGCGCAAAAAACAAGACCCGGCACAAACGCCGGGCCTTCTCGCAAATTGTTAAAATTTAGCGATGGTGATGGTGGGGGTGATGGCGGTGATGATGAGACTTGGCGTTCGCAGGAACGACCGCTCCAGCCAGAACGACAAATGCAACGGCAGCAAAAATTAACGCACGAACCTTCATAAAAATTCCTCTCCGGCAGTCACTCTTTCGAGTGGTCTGTAAGTTAGATGAAGCGTATCGCGCCAGCAAATTTTTCGCACTACATATTTCTGGTCACTAAGTTCCGAGCTTGATTCCCCGCCGCCCAATCAGTGCTCAGTCACTCAATATCGTCATCAATATCCACCAGAACATCCTCACCCTCAACTCGGAGCGGAAACACATCGACCCGTTCATGCACCGGAAACTCCGCCAATCCAGTCTTCACGTCGAACGTCCACGAGTGCCACGGACAGACGACCGCCGCACCCTCCAACCACCCCTGCCCCAGCGGCCCCTGCCGGTGCGGACAGACGTTATCCAGCGCCGATAACTCCCCATTCACATTCGCGAGACAAACCGCGACCCCCTCAGCCTCGGCCTCCACAACCTGCCCCACCCGCGGAGCCTCCGCCAACCCACACAATCTCACCCACTTCGCCAAAATATCTCTCCTCTACCAATCTTAGAGCCTCTCGGCGCCCGAACGGCTCACCCTCCCGATTCCTGAATGCTAAAGTCGATACGGAAGCCCTCGATGCCCCGCCCCCCAAACAAGATGCCGACCAACTCCACTACTAAGCCAGGCAAACGGGCCCGACCCCAGTCCGTTCTCCCGCCCGTTCCGCCGGAAGTCGTCAGCCCCATCTGGCTGGTCAAAGCAATCGGCCTCACCATCCTTGTCGCGCTCCTCTGCGGCTATCTCACTTTCTGCCTGCTCTTCTACCAGGGACAATGGCAGCTCGTTCTGCACCCCATCCGCACTGCAACCAGCCCGGCATCGATCGCAGGCATTCCCTACGAACTCATCCGCTTCGGCCCCGACGAGTCCGCCACCCCACAGCTCACCGGCTGGTGGATCCCCTCCGATCTCGGCAGTCGCTACGCCCACCTCACCATCCTCTTCCTTCCCGACGGCAACGGCTCCCTCGCAGACTCCATTCCCACCATCGCCAGTCTCCACAACCTCGGCATCAACGTCTTCGCCTTCGACTACCGCGGCTACGGCCAAAGCGCCGCCACTCGCCCCAGCCAGCAAAACATGATCCACGACGCCGACTCCGCCTTGCAGTACCTCACCACCTCTCGCAACATCCCCGCGCAGCAGATCGTCCCATACGGCACTGGCATGGGGGCCTCCCTCGCCACTCGTCTCGCCGCCTCCAACACCGCCATTCCATCGCTGATACTCGACGCACCTCGCGCCGACCTTCTCGACGTAGCCATACATGACCCGCGCGCTACTCTCATCCCCGTCCATCTCCTCTTTCACGAGCGCTTCCCCCTCGCCGAACCGCTCGCTACTCTCCGCACCCCAAAACTATTGCTCTCCCGCAGCACCGAACCCGACCAAGCCTTCCGCACCGCCGCCGACCCCAAGCTCACCGTAGAACTCACCTCTCCCTCTGCAGTGCTCTACGACCAAAGCATCACCCGCTTCCTGGACCAATATGTGGCGCCAGTTCCTGCGCTCGTGCCTTCCCCGGCACCCACTCACTAGATTCGCTTCAAGCCGCACTGCTCCGCAATTACTCTTGATCCAAGGAAAAGACTCGAATGACGAAGTGGCTCAACAGCCTACAACCTTTTGGCGCCTTGCTCATGCGTTTCGCTCTCGGCGCATCCATGGTCGTACACAGCTACGACAAGGTAATACCCCACGGCGCTCTCAATCATTACGCCCACTACATCGCCTCTCTCGGCATGCCCTACTGGCTGGGTTACGTTTCGGCGTTTACTGAGTTCGCAGGTGGCATTCTCCTGATCCTCGGACTTCTCACACGCTTCGCCGCCTTCATGATCTCAATCAACATGGCCTTTGCCATCATCCTGGTCAACCGCCACCATGGCTACTCCGGTTCGGAGTATTCCCTCGCCCTCTTCGTGATCGCCGCAATGCTGACCTTCTATGGCGCAGGAACCCTGGCGCTTGATCGCAAGATCGGTTTTGCCTAGCGTCTTGCTGTCAAGCTTCCAAAAGGAGAGAAGGCCCCCGATACTCTGGAGGCCTTACATTTTGGTGGGGAGTTCTTTTATTGCGGATATTGGAAGCCGGAGCCGTGGGAACTGCGAGCCCGGCACTTGCTAACTACACTCAATAAGACGCGGGTCTCGCGGAAAAGTTGTCCTCTTTTTTCCATTATTCTGTAGATAGGCATTTTTTACATTCTATAAACAGAATATCGACAGCTTGCATACATAAGTTGACTACGCAGAAGTTTTCACACTAGCTGAAGTACTAGCTGAAGTTCACAAACTCGCTCGGCTTCACCTGCGCTCCAGGAAACACCATCTCGAGATTCTTTGCTCCCAGCGTCTTATAAGCAGCCTCGCCAAGCACCCTGCGAAAGTCCGTCGTCACGGCAAGATCACGCCCTTCATTCAACTGCTCATTCGCCAGGCCAGGCCACTTCCCGTACACCTTGCCGCCCTTCACCTTCCCGCCCAGCACGAACATCACATTCGCGTGACCATGGTCTGTCCCGCCGGTTCCATTCTGCCGAGCCGTGCGCCCAAACTCCGACATGGTCACCAACGTCACGTTCTCCGCATCGTCTCCCATATCTTTCCAGAAGGCAGCAATCGTCTCCGAGAACTCCTTCAACCGATTCGCCAGTTGACCGTTGATGTTCCCTTGATTCTGGTGCGTGTCCCATCCACCGATATCGGAGAACGCCGCCTCCACTCCGAGGTTCGCCTTCATCAACTGCGCAATCTGCTTCAGGCTATTGCCAAACGGTGTGTTCGGATACACCACGCCCGGCGCCGGCTGATAGTGCGACGGATCAGCCGCCTTCAACATCTTCACCGCTTCGAACGTCTCTTGCCCCGTGCCATGCAGCACGGCATCCGTACTCTCGTCATACATCGCCTGAAACGCATTGCTGATCGGCGAGGTCTGCGGTCCTTTGCCTCCCACCGAAAAATCCGCGAGATTATTCACCGCAATTGCCGGCAGCTTTCCCTGCAGCGTCCGCGGAACCTGAGTGCCCAGCGCCACCGCACGAAACGCCGAAGGCTTACCCGTCGTGATCTCCGCCTGCAAAGCGCGATTCAGCCAACCGTCCGCAGTTGACTTCACTCCTGGCGTCCCACTCTCCATATAATCCTGCGCATCGAAGTGCGACCGCGTCGTATCCGGCGAACCTGCCGCCTGAATAATCGCCAGATGCCCGGAGTCATACAAGGGCTTGAACACCCCCATCGACGGATGCAAACCAAAAAATCCATCCAGATCCAGAACATCCTTCTCCTGGATCGCAATCGAAGGCCGCATCGCATAGTAGTTCTTCTCTTTGTACGGCACCACGACGTTCAAACCATCGACCGCGCCGCGCTGGAACAAAACCACCAGCTTCTTCTTGTTCGCCGGCAGTCGTCACTTCAGCCAGAACGCTCCGCGACAGAAATGTCGGAATGGTCGAGGTACCGACTAGCGCCAAAGCCCCACCCTTCATAAACCCGCGCCGACTCACAATGCGCTGCGCCTCGTCGCGTCCGTGAATATCGCATCCCCAGTCGCTGCAATCGGCTAAATTCTTCATGTTCGCCATGGTAACTCCTTGTTTCGGTCGCACAGGCCAGATTCACGGTCAACGTTGCCTGTTAGTACAAACGCATCTTAGCCGGGAAGTTGCCAATCCGGGTTCGAATCCTTATCGCATCCGTCAGCTCCATTGTTATAGACAACCGGAGGCCTATCTCGTTGAATTAGCATGCGGAACATCTGGCGCTTCTTTGGGATTAAGCGTGGGGTTTAGCCCACGAAAAGCGCTATGGTTACAAAGGGCTTTAGCCCCGGGTTTTCATGCCACGACTCTCCCTGCGCGTCAGCCAAGAACGACGACTCCCGCTACCGCCGCTGAAACTCCGGCGAACCCAGCAGCAAACCCGCCATCATCGCCGCCTCGCGATCCAGCGGCGGTCCGTACCGGCTGGTTCAGCATTGCCGGATTCAGCACCTGCGCCATCGGCTCGAACTCATTCGGCCTGAATCGAAAAATCCTTCACTGCCTGCTGCTGCATTGCCTGATCCTGAAACTGCTTCAGCACGGTCGACCTGGTGCGGTCGCTCACCGGCTGCCCCAGCAGCATCAACTCCAGCTTCTCTTCCTTCGCCGCCGATGCCCCATTTGCCGTAGTGGTCCTCAGCGCCGCTGGCTCCATCCCAGCATCCGTACCTCCCAGCAATCGAGTCCAATCCGTCTGCACCCCAGGAATGCGGTCGCTGCTCAACCCGAGCGCGAAGTTCATCCGGCTCACGAGATCGCCCGTATTCACCCACGGCTCCGCCATCCAGCTATACCCATTCGGCGTCTGCATCCCGTAGAACGGCATCCCCAGCTTATCCAGCGCCTGCACCAGAGGAATCGCATTCTTCACATCCGCGCCGCTCGCCCGCACCGCCGACACCACAAACTCCTCCGGCGTCTTCACCTTCGCTCTGTACACCTCCGGGGACCAGAACTCCGGCGAATCGAACATCGTTCGCAGCACCGTCTTGATGTCTCCATTGCTCGCCAGAAACGCCGTCGCCATCCGGTCCACCAGCGCCTGTGGCGGCGTATCGCTCACAAACCGCACCGCCAGCTTGGTCGAGATAAACTTCGCCGTCGCCGGACTGGTCGCAAGCATATGCAGCACCTGCATCCCCTCGCTCTCGCCACCCTCCGCAATCGTCTTCCCCAGCACAGTCTTCGAGCCCGGTTCGTGCCTCCGCTCCTGGAACTCGTATCCGCCACTGCGAAACGGCTGATCGATCGTCCATCCCGTCAGCACCTTCGCCACCTGCGTCACATCCTGCTGCGTGTATCCCTGCCCACAGGCCTTGTCGAGCATGCTCACCGGACGGTCCGCGCTCACCTCGCACTGGACACCCAGCGTATGCAGCTCCATCAACTCGCGCGCATAGTTCTCATTCAATCCGCGGTCCTTCAGCGCCTGCTTCACCTGCGGATTCTGTACATACTGCGCAAGCTTCGGAGCGTTCCTCGCCGCCTGCGAATCCGGCCCGATGCTCTGGAAGTTATCCAGATACATCAGCATCGCCGGACTCTTCGCCGTAGCCACCAGCAGGTCCTCAAACTTGCCCAGCGCCCTAGGCCGAATCACATCTCGCTCATATCCCGGCAGCAAATACGGCTCATTCTGATTCTTCTTGATGTACACATTGAAGTGGTTCAGCCAGAAGTCCGTCATCACCGCTTCCAACTGCCGCTCACTGTAGACATCGCGCAGCATCCGCGACGCCAGCAACTCCGCACCAATCATCTTCGGCGAACCCTGCAGCGCAGCGAGAGTCTCCCGCTGCATCGGCGTCAACCCCTCTGCTGCCGCACCCAACTCGGCCTGACTCAAACTCTTGCGAAACGCAACCAGTTCTTTTGGCGGCATCGCCAGAATCCGCCGCATCCTCTCATCCGGAGGTAGATTGATGATCTTCACCGCCTCCAACCCCGAGTAGAACTGCTCCTCGTGCGTCGTCATCGCAGGTATGCCAGGGTCCACACCATCTCCCGGCAGCGCTGTCTTGTCTTTCGGCCCTCCAGCTTCCTTCGCCATCGCCGGTGACATCATCTCCCCATCATCTTTGCGGCGATCTGCCCTCCTCAGCCTGTTGCTCCTCCTGTTTCGCCTTCGCTTCCTTATAGAACGCAATCTCATCCGCATAGATCGCATACTCAACCGGATCGGAGGGCAGCGGCGCGTTATTCGCAATCATCTGCCGCAACATCTGCGGGCTCGGATAGCGCCACTTCATCTCTGCTTCTTTCATCTTCATCGCAGGAAACATCGCCAGCCGCTCATCCAGAGCCGAATCGTCGATACTCGAAGGGTTCAGTTGCTGGTCAAACCACCGCTTCAATCCCATCGCTTGCACTGCCGCAACATCACCCGGCCGCGGTCCAAACGTAAACCGATTGAGCGCATGCAAAATCCGCTGCTCACCCTGAATCTGCTCAGTCGAAGCCGCAACAGGCTTCGCAGCCGCAGCCGCAGCCATCAACGGCTGCTCCACCATCAACACGCATAAAACACCGGACAGCAAAGCTCGCGCCGAACTCAACAGAATCTCAGCAGACTCTTGCTTGAATCGCATAGCCACTCCTTCTTGCGCTCCAGCCTAACCGTGCCCAGCTCGAAGGGACAAGAGAATCGCGTCTGCAGTCTCAGACCCGCTAACAGCGCCGCAGTTGCGGACAAATTTGCCCGCAAGCTACCTCTAAAACGCGGCAAGCTCCTGCATCGCCCGGTATAAGTCCTCTGGTTGCGGCAGGATCGCGTCCTCCAGCAGCGGTTGATACGCCACAAACGTATCCATCGCCGCCACCCGCCGCACCGGAGCGTCGAGATCATGAAACAGCTCGTCCCCGATCCGCGCCGCGATCTCCGCTCCATACCCCCAGCTCAACATATCCTCATGCGCCACGATCACGCGGTTGGTCTTCTTGACACTCTCCGCAATCGCTTCCCAGTCATATGGAGTCAAACTCCGCAGATCGATCAGCTCCACATCAACGCCCGTCTCACGATGCAACTTCTGCGCCGCCTGTAGCGCTCGCGGCACTACTGCGCCATACGTCACCACCGTCAAATCTTTGCCCGGCCGCACGATCTTCGCCTTGCCAAACGGAATGCAGTACTCCGGCCCCGGATACGCCGCCCGTCCAAACGTCTCGCGATACAGCCGCTTATGCTCCAGGAAAATCACCGGATCATCGCAGCGAATCGCTGTCCGCAGCAACCCTATCGCATCTAGCGCATTCGACGGCATCACAATCCGCACACCCGGCGTATGCGTAAAAATACTCTCGCCCGACTGCGAGTGGTAGATCGATCCACCCGTCAAATATCCGCCGATCGGCACCCGCATCACCATCGGGCAACTGAATCCCCCATTCGATCGCCACCGCACCAGCGGCAGCTCATTACGCATCTGGTGCATCGCCGGCCAGATGTAGTCGAAGAACTGAATCTCCACCACCGGCTTCAGCCCTCGCACTGCCATCCCAATCGCCCGGCCCGTGATATTCGCCTCGGCCAGCGGCGAGTTAAACACCGCTCGCTGCCAAACTCCGTCTGCAACCCGGCCGTCAGCTTGAACACCCCACCCTTTCCCTTCACTTTACCGGCGCGCAACGCCTCATCGCGGCTGGCATCGGCAACATCTTCGCCAAACACAATCACCCGTTCATCCCGCCGCATCTCGTCCTTCAGGCAGCAGTTGATCAGGTCCGCCATCGTCCGTTCTGTCGGATCGGCAGTCGCGGCTGGCTCCGTTGCGAACCGCGCATCCATCGGCGTCAAGTCTTCCGAGTACACGTGCTTCGTAATCGAAGCCACGGTCGGCAACGTCGCCATCACCGCGCGATCCGCCGCCCGCTGCACCTCTTCGTCGACCTGCCGCTCCAGCTTATTGATCGCGTCGGCATCGAGAATCCCCTCACGCAGCAGCCACATCTGCATCCGCGAGATCGGGTCCCGCGCCGCATCCGCATCAAGCTCCTCGACCGACCGGTACAACCGCTCATCGTCGCTCAGTGAGTGCGAATACGGACGAATCACATGTCCATGCACCAGCGCCGGCCCATTCCCCGCACGGCAATACGCCACTGCTTCCGCCATAGCCTTGTAGCTCGCAACCGGATCGGTCCCATCAACCTCCGCAAAGTGGAAGTTAGGAAAGTTCGCCACCAGCTTCGAGATATTTCCCCCCGGCGTATTCACCTCAACCGGCGTCGAGATTGCATATCCATTGTCCTCGACCACATACAACACCGGCAGCTTCCCATTCGAAGCCGTATTCAACGACTCCCAGAACTCTCCCTGGCTCGTCGACCCTTCGCCGATCGAGACATAAACCACCTCGTCGCCGTGAAACGTCACGTCCTTGAACTCACGATAGTCGCCGTCATGCTTTTCCGCCGCTTCAGGGTGCCGCGTGAAGAACCTTCCCGCCTCCGCGCACCCCACAGCATGCAGACACTGCGTCGCTGTCGATGAAGACGGCGACACGATATTCAATCGCTTGCTCGACCAGTGCGACGGCATCTGCCGTCCACCGCTAGCAATATCGTCCTGCGCTCCCACCGCCTGCAGCAACTGCTCCTCAACCGTATTTCCCAGCGCCAGGCAGATCGCACGGTCGCGATAGTAAGGAAAGAACCAGTCATACGCCGGCTTCATCGCCATCCCGGCAGCCACCAGCAGAGCCTCATGTCCCGCGCACGAGACTTGGAAGAAGATCTTCTGCTGCCGCTTCAAGACGATCTCGCGATCATCCGTCCGCCGCGATAGATACATCAGCCGATAGAACTCCACCAGCTGCTCACGGGTCAGCGAACTCTCCGCCGCGCTGACAGCCGTCTTCTTGATCTCCTGCACACTTGTTCCGGACTGTCTTGCCATGCACCTATCCTTTTGCCTGGAAGCCGCAGCTCACAAGCCGCAGACAAGATTGTACCGGGAAGCCACCACACTTGACTCCTTCAAAAAGCGTTTTTTGACTCCCCGGTCACTTTGCGGATCCACCTGAAAATGGGCGACCAACAGGCCGCCCATTCAGCACATCTTGCAACCTAAACAAACAAAGGAGCCAGCACCAGCGTGATCGTAGCCAGCAGCTTGATCAGCACATGCAGGCTCGGCCCCGCCGTGTCCTTGAACGGATCGCCGACCGTATCGCCCACCACCGCCGCCTTGTGCGCCTCCGACTTCTTCCCGCCATACTTTCCCGTCTCGATAAACTTCTTCGCGTTGTCCCACGCGCCGCCGCCGTTGTTCATCAGCATCGCCAGCAACACACCTGAGATCGTGCCAACCATCAGCAACCCAGCCACTGCCTCTGCACCGGCAAGATTTACCGCCTTGCCCGCAATCGTCGGCACCGCAGTAATCACTACTCCCAGGCCAGCCTGGTAGCTCTCAGAGAAGTGCCGGAAGATCAACCCGACCGCAACCGGAAGAGCAACCACCAGCGCCCCGGGAAGAACCATCTCCTTCAGAGCAGCGCCTGTCACAATGCGAACACAGCGCCCGTAGTCCGGCTTCGAAGTCCCGGCCATAATGCCCGGGTTCTCTTTGAACTGATTGCGCACATCCTGCACCACCATCTGCGCCGTACGCCCGACAGCCTTGATCGCCATCGAACTGAACAAGTACGTCAGCATCGCTCCCAGCAGTGCGCCGACAAACACCGGCACCTGCGCGAGATTGATATTCGTAAAACTCCAGCCCGGAGGCATGAATCCACCGGCTGCCGCAACCTTTGCCGTCACAATCGTCTTGATCTCTTCCAGATAAGCCGAGAACAACAGGAACGCCGCTAACGAAGCCGACCCGACTGCATAGCCCTTGGTCAGCGCCTTCGTCGTATTTCCCGCCGAATCCAGTTTGTCAGTCCGCTCACGAATCGAGTCCGCCTGATTCGACATCTCGATAATTCCGCCGGCATTGTCCGTGATCGGTCCAAACGTATCCATCGCCAGAATGTAAGCCGCACAGCTCAGCATTCCCATCGTGGCAATCGCCGTGCCGTAGATACCCTTCGCATAATCGCTAATGCTGGTCACATCGGCGAGGCCCTTCACGCCGAAGTAGTAGCTCAGCAGCAACGCAGCCGAGATCGCAATCACCGGCATCGCCGGCGTCTCCATCCCTACTGCCAGCCCGCTGATGATGTTCGTAGCCGGTCCCGTCAGCGACGCCTCGGCAATCGACTGCACCGGCCTATACGCTGACTCCGTGTAGTACTCCGTAATCCACACGAACAGGAACGATGTAATCAAACCGATCACGCCACATCCCAGCAGCCAGAGCCACTGCACCTGAGGGCCGTTCAGCATCAAATACACCGCGCCCGCAAAACCCAGCAGCGCAAGCCCAGACGTCACATAGAATCCGCGATTCAACGCATGCATCGGGTCTTCGTCTTCGGTCGTGCTCACCACAAAGACGCCCACAACACTTGCAATCAGATTGATCGCCAGCACGATCAGCGGAAACAGAATTCCCTTCACGCCGAACACTGGGTAGAGCGCCGCGCCCAGAATCATCGCGCCAACATTCTCCGCTGCCGTCGACTCAAAGATATCCGCGCCACGTCCCGCGCAGTCGCCAACGTTGTCGCCCACCAGGTCCGCGATCACCGCAGGGTTCCGCGGATCGTCCTCCGGAATTCCGGCCTCGACCTTACCTACCAGGTCCGCGCCAACATCCGCGGCCTTCGTATAAATTCCTCCACCCAGCTGGGCGAACAACGCCACCAGCGAAGCTCCAAACCCAAACCCAACCAACTGGTACGGCACTGCCTCGGGATGCTGCAATCCACCGAAGAAGAGGAACAGCGACCCCACGCCCAGCAGCGACAGCGCAACCACCACCAACCCCGTCACCGCGCCACCGCGCAACGCCATCTGCAGCGCCTTATTCAAGCTCGTCCGTGCCGCCGAAGCCGTCCGGATGTTCGCCCGGATCGAGCAGTACATCCCCGTAAACCCCGCCAGCCCCGAGCACACCGCACCTACCAGGAAGCTGATCACCGTCTTCAACGCAAACGGCGCCGTTCTGTCCGACATGTGGTATCCCACAAACACCACGATCGCCAGCGCTGCTGCAATCTCGCCGATCGTCGTGTACTGCCGCCGCAAAAATGCCTCAGCCCCCTCGCGGATCGCGTCCGAGATCGCTCGCATCTCCGCCGTCCCCGTATCCGAGGCGATTACCGCACGCGCCAGCATCAGCGCAGCCACCAGAGCCAGCACCCCGACCCCTAGTGCAATCCACAGATACACCCGGCCATCGTCATTCCCAGCATAAGCGGGCGTAGCTGCAACCTGCTCTTGAACGGCCATAGCCAAAAAGCGAACTACATACATGCAAACGTCTCCTTACAACGCAAAATTTCTCTTGGTTTCACAAAGGCGGCAATTAGAGCACGCGCAATCAAAGAGGGTCAATGCATCCCTAGATGCGTCCGTTGATGTATCCCGGACACGCGCTTCGATACGGACTTTCGTGCTCTGAAGGTTAGTTCGTTTCATTAAATCGACAAACCAAAGTAATAGCACACTCCCCCGCTTCTTCTCATGCAAATTCCTTCACAGCCGATGCATACCTCAGCGCAACAACGAGGTGCAGCGTGTTCGTTTATCGCAACTTGACATCCCATACGCCAACTCTTCGCGTGCCTGGTCTGTTCGGCCACTTCATCCGCAAACGAGCTGCCATCCTCGTACTCGTCCTCACCCGTCTGGCCTGCGCCCAGATCGACGCCACCAGCATCGCTCCTCACCACTACCTCGTCCTCTATCGCAACGCCACCATCCCAGGTGACGCGGAGGCCCGTATCGCCTCCGCCGGCGCCCATCTCACCCACCGCAACGAACACGTCGGCATCGCCGCAGCCGAGTCCACAGTCCAGTCCACAACTCAGGACGACGACGCAACCATCCTCCGCCGCCTCGCCGCGCAGCCAAACGTCGAACTCGTCCTCCACGATCGCATCGTCTCCGCGCACCGTCTCCTCATTCAGTCCATCAACCCCGCGGCCGTCGGTATCGACGGAACCTTGCAATCTCCCCTCCCAACCATGCCAACTGGCAAACTCCCTACCCGCCGCCCGATCCTCGGCGCGTCTCCCTCGCTTCCACCGCCACCACCCCCACCACCGCCTTACGACACGTACTACACCACCCCGCAAAGCTGGGCCGTTCAGCAAGTCGGCGGCTACGGCAACAGTGTCCCCGGCGGCCCCACGCACGGCCCGTGGGACACCACCATGGGCAAAGACGTCCGCATCGCCATCATCGACAGCGGTGTCGATGAAACTCACCCCGACATCGCCCCCAACCTCGCTCTCAACCTCACCGAGGTGAATCAAGACCCCCAGACCGGATACCCGAGCCCATGCGACGACGGCACCCCGCAGGATCAGACCGGCCACGGCACCTGGACCGCCTCCCTCGCCGCCGCCGCCATCGGCCCGGGTACCGGACAGGTCATCGGCGTCGCCCCTTACGCCACCATCCTTAACATCAAAGTCCTCCAGCGCATGCCCGCCGCAATCACCGGCGACACCAACCCCGTCGATCTCTGCGAAGCCGGCGAGGCCAGCGGACTTCTCAGCTGGGTCATCCAAGGCATCGAGGACGCCATCACCAATCGTGCCGACGTTATCTCGCTCTCCATCGGTGCCACCGCCGACCTTACCACCGGAGACGGCACCGGACTCCTCGCGGCCTTCAATCGCATCACCTACGCGGCCGAACAAGCCAACATCGTCCTCGTCGCCTCCGCCGGCAACGACGGCTTCGATCTCTCGAACCCCCGCTACGTTGAGCTACCCGCCCAGTCTCGCGGCGTCCTGGCCCTCGTCGCCTCCACCAACCCTGCCTGTGCCCAGAACACCACTGCGGGAGCCACCTGCGCGCCCGGCCCCGTCTCACTCGCCTACTACAGCAACTACGGCAACCCCCTCAACGCCCTCGCCGCTCCTGGCGGCAGCTACCCCGACGGCGGCGAAACCACCGTCAGCGGCTGGATCCGCGGCGCCTGCAGCTCCGGCAACCCCAACACTGTCGACGGCCTCCCCTCCGACTCCTCCCACAGCTTCGGCTGCTTCAACCTCGGCCACACCGCTTACGTTCAAGCTATGGGCACCAGCGCCTCCGCCCCCCTGGCTGCCGGTGTTGCCGCCTTGCTTCGCTCCGCTCACCCCGACTGGTCCGCCGACGCCATCGTCAGCGCTATGCGCAACTCAGCCGTAGCCACACCTGGCCTACCTGTCCCTCAGGTCAATGCTGCCACAGCTCTAACCCAAGCTCCACCAGCGCAATAGCGAAGATAACTCCAGTCCTACTTGGAATGATCACAGGCCCTTGGCCGCGTTCCTGAGCCCCACCCTGAACCCAGTCTTACCCCTTCATCCGTTCCTTCACGCTATGGGCCAGCTTCTCGATCTCATCCGCCTTCTTGATCACATCCACAGACAAAGTATCTTTGTTCGTCTTATCGACCTGCTGCTTTAGATCGGTTGCCAGCTCCAGTAATTTGTCCGTGTCCGCCACCAGCCGCTTCTGCCGGTCGCTATTCCGCAACTGGGCCTGCTGCTCGTCCCGACGCGGATTGGCCGGATCCGGATCCGCAGGATTCGTTCCCGGCTTAGGCGGCATCCCAGGCAACTGAGTTTGCTTCGGCGGATAGATCTGCCCCCCGCTCACTCCCGCCGAACTTGCCGTAGCCAAAACCATTCCAACCATCGCAACTTGAAGAATTCTCATCGTCTTCTCCGATCCCCGCCCCGGGGGCGGCCCGTCCGTCTCGCAACTCTTCCACAATTGCATCTTACAAACAACTGAAGCATCCTGTTCTTGACCTTCCCCCCGAAAGCGAGACGTCGTAATCATGCACCTTCTGGCCTTGGCCTCGCAAGATCAACCGAACGATATCGTCAGGATCATAGAGCGCGACTGGCATAACGACATCATCAACATCATCCAGACCAAACTTCCCAAATTCCTCGTCATCCTCCTTATCCTCTTCGTGCTTCACCGCTTCGTCCTCTTCTTCGTCAAACGCCTTCGCCGTCGCGCCGACCACCAGGTACACAACTTCCACCGCGCCGCTCAGATCCGCACTACCGCTTCCATTATTCGGGCTACCTCCTACACCGTCTTCGGCTTCATCGTCTTCCTCCAGGTCCTTGACATCCTGAACATCCCCTACCAGCCACTTCTCGCCTCGGCCGGTATTCTGGGGATAGCGGTCGGCCTCGGCGCGCAGAGCATCTTCAAGGACATGCTCAACGGCGTCCTCATCCTCGTCGAAGACCAGTACAACGTCGGCGAGATCGTCAACATCGCCGGCGTCAAAGGCACCGTCGAGGACCTCTCCCTCCGCCGCACCACCGTTCGCGACGCCGACGGCACCATCTACATCATCCCCAACAGCCAGATCGCTACAGTCTCCAATCTGTCCCGCGACTACGCCGTCGCCAATCTCCACATCGGGGTCGACGCCAGCGCCAACCCCGACAAAGTCATCACCACCCTCGGCAAAGTCGCCGACGACCTCCGCAACCACCCCGACTTCAAGGACATCGCCATCGCCGACCCCAAGAGCCTCGGCGTCGATAAGATCGAAGGCCGCTCCGTCACCTACCTCGTTCAGCTGCGCGTCCGCACCAACCAGCGCGACTTCGTCCTCCGCGAACTCCGTCGCCGCATCATCCTCGCCTTCGAGAAAGACGGCATCCCCCTTGGCAACGACCCAGCCAACATGCTCCTGCTGCGCGCTCTCAGCCCCAACCCCACCTCCCCGCCACCACAGCAACCCCTCATCGGCAGTTAGCAACGAGCTTTACGATAGGGTCTCCGGTCACGCGATATGATATCGACTCACAACCTTCAGCCCGAGTCGAGTTTGAAAATGATCACTCTCTTCACCTGCCTCATCACTCTGCAGTTCGTCATTATCGCGTCGCACGACCTGATTGATATCCCCGGTTGGGTCCACGGTTCACAGATACAGACCTTCATCGGAAGGCGCAAAGTCTGGTTGGTGACACTCGCCAACTCCATCTTTCCAGGCCTCGCCGCCGGCTTTGCGATCTATTTCTGGAATAAGCCCCGGCCGGACTTCGTTCCCAACTATTGGCTTATCTACTGTTCCGTCGCGCTCCTCTCGGCAGTCGGCATGTGGTACATCCCCTACCTGCGTGGAACGAATGACAACCAGAAGAACCAATACCTGAAGATGTACGCAGGTACCCGGCACATCCTCCCGCCTCGCGGCGACAATCCCCGTCCCAATCTGTTTCACGTCGGCATCCACGCACTATTCCTGATCAACTTCTGCCTGGCCGTGCTCCTGCGCTTCCACGGCGCATAAGCGTTTGTGCACCGAAGGTCTCGACTTGCATCCGGCCCGGCGGCCCGCGACTCAAATACTTAAATTCACAGAAACCGGAGTGCGGCATGCAAACCTATCTTGTCCAGGAACCTGGTGGAGACTTTCAAAAGGTCGATCTTCCCCGCCCTGCACTTAAAACAAATCACCTTCTCATCCGCGTTCAAGCCAGCGGCGTCAATCCTCTCGACACCAAGATCCGCGCCGGCAAAGCGGCGCACGCGAAACAACCGCTCCCAGCGGTCCTCGGGCTTGATATGGCCGGAATCGTTGAACAAGTCAGCCCCGACGTCACAGCCTTCAAACCCGGCGACGAGGTCTATGGCATGGTCGGCGGTGTCGGCGGTCTTCAGGGAACACTCGCAGAGTTCGTCGCCGTCGACGCTGACCTGCTCGCACACAAACCCACGAACCTCTCAATGCGTGAAGCCGCAGCGCTTCCTTTAATTACGATCACAGCCTGGGAAGGCCTGGCTGATCGCGCTAAGGTCCACGCCGATCAAACAGTGCTAATCCACGCAGGAGCCGGAGGCGTTGGTCACATCGCCGTCCAGCTTGCGCGCGCCTACGGAGCCAAGGTCTTCGCCACCGTCTCTCCAGAAAAGAAGAGCATCGTGAAGGGCTTCGGCGCTACCCCGATCGACTATCGTTCCTCTTCCGTCGAAGACTATGTCGCAGCCATCACAGAAGGTAAGGGCTTCGACATCGTCTACGATACCGTGGGCGGCGCAACGCTCGATGCGTCCTTTATCGCAGCAAAGCGTTATACCGGCCACGTCCTGAGCTGCCTCGGGTGGGGATCGCACTCACTCGCTCCGCTCTCCATTCGCGGAGCTACTTACTCAGGCGTGTTCACCCTGCTTCCCCTGATCACCGGCGAAGGCCGGGCGCATCACGGCAAGATCCTCGCCCAGGCAGCAGCACTCGCCGAGGCGGGCAAACTGAAACCTCTTCTCAACGAGCAGCATTTCTCCATCAAGGACATCGGCGCCGCACACGCTTTTGTCGAATCTGGTCCTTTGGGAAAGGTCGTAGTCGAGTTCTGACAAGCGAAACCCAAGATGCCAAAACAAATCATCAGCACAAAATCCGCCGAACATTACAAGTGGGGAGGCCCACAACGAACTGACTGTGATGGTTGGCACCTCGTCAAGACACCCGAACTCAGCGTCATCGAAGAACTCATGCCTCCCAACACCAGCGAGGCGCGTCATTCCCACGCGCATGCACGTCAGTTTTTCTTCGTCCTCGAGGGAGAGCTGACCCTCGAAGTAGAGCATTATGACTTTGTTCTTCACGCCGGCGAAGGACTCGAAATCTCCCCAGGCCAACGTCATCAGGCGATGAATCGAAGCGCCAAACCCGTGCGCATCCTCGTAACCAGCCAGCCCCCCAGCCACGGAGATAGAATCACGGCATAGCTCACCAGCCACAAAGACCGGGTGGAGTTATTCGCGTAAGCGAACACGATCCCTCCCGCCGCTACAACGATCGGTTCATCGCCTCAATCAACTCATCCACCGTAGACACTGGCGGCAAACAACCTTTCCCATTGCAAACCACCGCAAAGCTCCCCTCCCCTTTCAGTCCCGGCAGATGAGGCAGCGTCTCCGCCAGCGCCGGAGGCAACGTCCCCAACTGATCCCTCCGCAATCGAATGACGCTCTTATTCACCGCATACCGCGCCAACGCCACAGCCTCAAGTCTTCGCCCAGCAGCATCATCCCCAATCACGCACACCTGCACCGACCGCAGCACCATCCGCTGCAGCGCCAACCCATAGCTCGCCGCATACAACCCAAAGTGCTCAACCACGCCGGCAAACGTCTCCAGCGTCTCCAGCGCCTTCACCGAATAGTCCTCGCGACCGTTCAACCCCTCCAGCCGCAGCAGCAGCGCAGCCGCGACGGGATTCCCTGCCGGGGTCGGCGAGTCCTGCAACGGCTTCCGCCGCGTCGCCAGAGCCCCCAGTCGCACCTCACCCTTGGCCGCCGCCTCCGTATCGAAAAATCCGCATCCCGTCGCATCATAGAAACGCGCCAGCGCGCTATCCATGATCGCCTCCGCAGCCGTGTAGTACCGCATCTCTCCCGTCAGCTCCCACGCATCCAGCGTTGCATGACCCAGGAGTACGTAATCATCCAGCACTCCAGCCACCCGCGCTCCCGCTCCGCCATGCTCTCCATAGGCAACCACATGAGCCATGCCGCTCTTCTTATCCCAGGCCTCAGCCAGCACGCGATCGAGAGACTTCAGCGCAAACGCCCGCACCTCCGGCATGTCGAGCACACGTCCAGCCTCGATATAAGCCGAAATCATCATCCCGTTCCAGCCGACATAGATCGTCTTGTCCACATACGGCGTAGGCCGCTTCATCCGCGCTGCATACAGCTTCGTCTTCGCAGACTCCAACCGCGCCTTCGCCTCCTCGAGCGTAATCTTGTTCGCCTTCGCCACACCCTCCAGCGTCCCGCGCACATGCAACACGTTCTTCGCAGGGTTGTGATGCATATCCCCAATCTCGCCGATGTCGTAGTACGCGCTCGCTACCGCCATCTCTTCGGGCGTCAGCACCTCGGCCGCCTCATCCAGCGTCCACGTAAAGTAATCACCGTCATCGTCCAGCGAAAAATCCGCATCCTGTGAGGCATAGAAACCGCCACGCTTGCGATCACTCAACCAATCATCGATCCACCGGATCATCTCCCGCGCCACACGCGCGGCCTCCGGCTCAACAAACGTCTGGAATGCGTGAACATAGTTCTTCAGCAGCTCGCTGTTGTCATACGACATCTTCTCGAAGTGCGGCACCACCCACCGGTCATCGACCGAGTAACGATGAAATCCGCCCGCAAGATGGTCATAGATCCCGCCCTTGGACATCTTAAACAGAGTGGACATCGCCGCAGTCTTCGCCTTCTCGCCCACACCCTCCGCGCCGCCGACCGATACCCGCGACGCTCCATCCAGCAGCAGATCAATCGCCCCCGAATGCGGAAACTTAGGCTGCGACCCGAACCCGCCCGACCGCGCATCAAACTGCTTCAGCGCCGACTCCACCAGCTTCGCCACCAGCTCCGGCCCCGGATTCCCCGCCCTCCCCATGAACGACTCATTATGCTCGATCGCCGCCATCACGCTTCCGGCAGAGTCATTCACCTCATCCCTTCGTTTCTGAAACGCCTCCGCCATCGTCAGCAACACACGCGGAAACCCCGGCCGTCCATGCTGATCCTTCGGGGGAAAATAAGTCCCACCAAAATAAGGCTTCCCTTCCGGCGTCAGAAACGCCGTGAGCGGCCACCCGCCCTGTCCACTGATCGCCGACACCGCCGCCTGATACCGCGTATCCACATCCGGCCGCTCATCCCGATCCACCTTCACTGCAATAAACTGATCGTTGATAATCTTCGCCGTCTCGGCGCTCTCATACGACTCGCGGTCCATCACATGGCACCAGTGGCACCACACCGCGCCAATATCCAGCAGAATCGGCTTGTCCTCACTCTTAGCCTTGGCAAACGCCTCATCACCCCACTCCTGCCACTGCACCGGCTGATGCATCGCAGACCGCAAATAAGCCGAAGACGCCTTAGCCAGAGAGTTCAAATGCTCTCCAACTTGTTCCTTACTCTGTTCAATGCTCATAGAGCTTCAGTTTAGTCCACGCGGGTCACAACAATCGCTCCGAAAACACACGGCCGTAATTACTCTGGTCATCGAAACAACCGCCCAAAAGAAAAAAAAAGGGCCCGAGCCGAAGCCCGGACCCTCTCGCAAACCAACACTAATCTATTGCGGCGGCGTATTCGGAGTCACTGAGATCGGCTTCGGAGCCTCCGGAGCCTTCGGCGCCGTCAACCCTGGAATCACCGGATTCGTCCCCAGCGTCCCCAATGCCGCAGCCTGAATGCTGATCCCATACGTCTCCAGAGTATTCGCCAGGAGCTGATGCAACTGCGACCGGTCTCTCGCATACGCAGCCGTCGCCGAGATCAGCGTATTCTCTGCAATCGCCAGGTTCCTTCCCTGCTGCAACACATTCGCCGTCGTCGACGCGCCCAACCTGTACTTCTTCTGCTCGGCATCCAGGCTCTGCGCCGCATAGTCCCGCGCCGCCTGCGCCGCAACAACCTGCGCTCTGTCGTTGGTCAGCGCGTACTGCTGGTTGGTTACCTGGATTCGAATCTGCGTATACAGTTGCTGCAACCGCATCTCCGTCTGCCGGTACTCCATCTGCGACCGCGCCTGATCCGCCTGCGCCGTCCGGTTTCGCAGCGTAACGTTGATGTTCACTCCAACGCCCTTATCCGGAGCGCTGCTATTGAACAGATTGCTAAACGCGGAGCCGTAATTGACGGTCGGAAAGCTCCCGGGAGGATAAGGGGCTCCGGTCTCGAAATTGACGGCGGCTGGATTCTGAGAGCCGCCCAGCGCATTCGCCCCATAGAACGCATACGCATCGACAGTCGGCAGCAAGCCATTTTTGAATGCCTTGATCGTGATCTCGTTATTCTTCAGACTCAGGACCGCCTGCTCAATCTGCGGATTGTTCACATACGCTTCTTTCACCAAATCCTCGGTTGGCATATCCTCTTCTGCCAGCCGCTCTAGGCCCACGCGATCGGTTGGAATCACCGGCGCGTTCGCAAGCTGCGGATCGTTCAGGTTCCGGGTGATCGCCTGCTTCACAATCAGTTGCTGATACTCGAGGTTTGTCTTCGACGCCACCAGCGCCTGTTTATCGCTTGCCACCGCGCTATCGGAGTTCACCACATCCAGCGGAGCCAGCGTGCCGATCTCCAGCTGCTTGCGGTTGTCCGCCGTTAACTGCGTCGACTGCGCCAGCGCGCGCTCCTTCGCCTGTTCGTCTTCATACGCACTTACCAGAGCCCAGTAGATGGATTCTGCCTGGTTCACCGTGTAGAGCAGTTGCTGCTTGAACGCCGAGTCCGTGATCCGCCGGTCGTTCTTGGCCTGCAGAATGAACCGGCCGTTCAAGCCCCAGCCAAACCCCTGCAGCAGATGCTGGGTCGCCGTCGCACGGAACCCTGTCGTAAACGACGGGCTGTAGTCGCTGAACGGATTGTTCGTCGTCACCCGTGTGTTGTTGAAACCTACCGTCAGCTGCGTGCCTGTCTGAAAACCCTGGGCGTAACTGAAATTGTACGTCGCCGTGTCCGTGTTCAACACCGACAGACCACCGCTGAACAAAGTGTTGATCTGCGGCGTGGTGTTCTCTTCGTAGGACAGTGTGCCCGTCACAATGGGATCCAGAAACTCCGGCGTTGGTCCGCCGCCTTGCGTGCTCAGCACCAATCCATTGACACCGGCGCCGGCGCCGCCCGTTCCAGCCGAGGTCGCCCCCGGTCCACCGCCGGTCAGAATTGTCGTTGTTTGTCCGCCCAGCGTATTGGTCACCAGACCACTCGAAACTCCGCGGAGTCCCGAACCCGCCTTCGCCCGCAGAATGTCCGTATCCGCAATATCCAGATTGATGCGTGCAATCGCGATGTCGTAATTATTTTCAACAGCCAGCGTCACTGCGTCTGCCAGGCTCAGATAAATCTTTCCATCCTGCAGCAACTGCTCCGCACGAGGTGTATTTCCCAGTCGCGCCTCGGGATAATTGGTCGCCGTGTACGGCGCGAGCGGGTTCCAGAAATGGCTCTTCGGCTTCGAATAATCTCGGCCCGTGTCCCGCATATACAGCGGCCCAGTCGGCTTCGGCGCCGGAGCCTGGGGCAATCCTGGCTGTCCTGTCGTGTCGTTCTGTATCGCCTGTGGCGGCGCCGGCTTCGTCGCACTCGGCGTCGTCTGTGTTGTCGGACTCGGCTGCTGCGCCATTCCCGGCTGCGTCCACACACTCATCAGCAACAGTGCAATGCTCGCTGCCGCCTGCATATCTTTTAATCTCACGATGCGCTCTCCAACTTCCCTACGATTTGCCGGGGAGCGCCCACGTACAGTCTGGGCGACCCTGCCGGACCCTGAATTCATAGTCCTGCCGTGCCCTGCACAAGCGCGCAGGGGTCTAGCTCAAAACCCATTGAGTAATGCTTGATAAGACGCGCAGCACCTTTCCTACGACTCTTAAAGAATGATCCTGGAAAAATGCTCCCGGCCTACACACTCCTGCTGCGCAGAAATGCTTTGGTTGAGCAGATATACGCACCTGTTCGCTGCTTCGTTCCCAACAATCCGTCAAAAATTATCGAATGGGTATGACAGACTAAGTATAGCAACGCTCACCTGTTACCTAATGACCCTCTCAGCTCGGTATCAAGTTAGTTCTCACCCTAAATCCCCCTTACACAACGCCCGTCAAGCCACGCCGGCCACACAAACCACTCACACAACGGCAGGAACCAGCTACCATGGGAACCATCTTCAGCAATCCCATTCGTGAGGTTCTCGTGCGCAGCTGTCTTTTCTCGTTCCTCCTCCTCTCTTGTCTCGCCCCAGCACAATCGCCCGTCACTGGCATCGTCCACACACCCGGCGCCGATCTCGCCTACGAGATCTATGGCGCCCCCAGCGCGGCCACACCCGTCATCATTGCCAACGGCGGACCCGGCTTCTCTCACGTCTACCTCTTGCAGAACGATGTCTTCACCACCCTCCTCGCGCACGACCGTCAGGTCATCTTCTACGACCAGCGCGGCGACGGAAAATCAAAACTCCTCAAGCCCGACGCTCCGCAAGACATGAACGCTCAGGTCGCCGATCTCGACGCCATCCGCGCCCAACTTGGCTTTCAGAGGTTCGACCTCATCGGCCACTCCTGGGGCGGCCTTCTCGCCATGGGCTATGCCTCCGCCCACCCGGAGCACATCGAAAAACTCGTCCTCATCGACTCCGCCGCTCCCGCATGGAAGCAAACCCTCTTTCTCTTCAGCCAGGTCTTCCCCGACGTCGGCGCGAAAGATAAAGAGATCGACGAAAAATTAGGCAAGACGCCCGAAGCCACCAAAGAGCACCTCACCAACTACTTCAGCATGCTCTTCTACAGCCAGGAAAATCACGACCGCTTTCTCGCCGGCATCACCGACCCCGGACAGAACACCGCCGTCAACACGGCCGTCAACAAAGCCATCGCAAACCTCGATCTCAATCCGCAACTCCCGAACTTCGCCTTCCCCACCCTCGTCATGCACGGCCGCTTCGACATGAACGTAGCCGTGCTCACCGCATGGAAGACCTACAAAGCTATCCCCAACGCAAAGATCGTCATCTTCGCCAAGAGCGGGCACCTTCCCTTCTACGAAGAACCCGACAAATTCACCCAGACGCTCAACGACTTTCTAACCACGAAATAAATCTTTCCGCCAGCCAAAAACTCTTCTGTCAAACCAAAATCCTTGTCATTCTGAGCGCAGCGAAGAACCCCCGTATTCCGCTTTTGCAGTTGACTGTTCTTAAATCCGTCTCTTCCACTCAAATCCGTGGTTAAGACCCCGCCGTGATACCGTCCAAATCATCCCCATGCCGCACTGGAAGCTCATCCTCACCTACGACGGAACCCCATACAACGGTTGGCAGATTCAACCCAACCTCCCCACCGTTCAGGGCACCCTCGCGCAAGCCATCCACCGCGTCACGGGCGAAACCGTCCTCCCTCAGGGCTCAGGCCGCACCGACACCGGCGTCCACGCCCTCGCTCAAGTTGCCACCTTCTCACTCACTGTCCCCATCCCCGCCGCCAACCTCCATCGCGCACTCAACCGCGCTCTCCCCGCGAGCATCCGCGTTCTCTCAGTCGAAGCCGTCCCCGAAGACTTCCACGCACGCCACAGCGCCCTTCGCAAAACCTACGAGTACCGCATCCTCCCCTGCGGGAACGAAGATCGCATCTGTTCCCCCATGCTCGCCCCATACGTCTGGGCCTGCCGCCTTCCGCTCAATCTCGAAATCCTGCAACAAGCCGCTACTCACATCCTCGGCACCCACGACTTCACCTCGTTCGCCGCCTCCGATCCCGACCAGGCCGCGCGCAATGCGGCCGACCTCAAATCAATCGAAGCCGAATCTTCCGCTCTCTCCTGTCCTCCTCAACCAAACCAAAGAAACGTCATCTCGATCGGAGGCAGCGTACTTGCCGCCGCAGTGGAGAGACCCCCGCATTTTGTTACCGGAGCCACCTCTCTTCCCTCCGCCGAGAAAGCTCTAGACATCCTGAGCACTCAGGACGCTCCGCGCAAAACCGATACCATCCCCATCGACAACATCCGCACCATCCACCACTCCAGCTGGCACCGACGCGAAGACCTCTTCATCTACCGCATCACTGGCTCGGGCTTCCTCCACCACATGGTGCGCAATCTCGTCGGCACCTTCGTCGAAGCAGCCGCCAGCCGCATCTCCGCCGACGAAATCCCTGCCATCCTCGCCGCGCGCAATCGCAGCGCCGCCGGCCCTACCGCCCCAGCCAGCGGTCTCTTCCTAGTCGAGGTGGAATACTAATGCCCGCCACCTCCTCCGCCCAGCGCCGCATCGCACACCTCGCCACCCTCACTGCCGTCCATCGCGCCTTCCACTGGCTGCACCTCCATCAGCCTCAACTCCGTCAATGGCAACTGGAGATCGTCCGCATCCCCGCCCCACCCTTCGGTGAATCCGCCCGCGCCGCCTGGTTCCTCGACCGCTTCCACCAACTCGGCCTCACCAACATCAACCTCGATGACGCCGGCAACGTCCTCGCCGAACTCGCTCCCGAATCTTCATCAGACCTACCCTGCATCCTCCTCTCCGCCCATCTCGACACCGTCTTCCCCGCCGACACCCCCATCGAACCCATCGAAGAAAAGGGCAGCCCCCGCATCTACGCCCCCGGCATCTGCGACAACGCCGCCGGCCTCACCGGCCTCCTCGCCATCGCCGCCGCATTGCGCTACGCCAACATCACCCCACCCATCCCCATCCTTTTCGCCGCTAACGTAGGCGAAGAAGGCGAAGGCGACCTGCGCGGCATGCGTCACCTCTTCGAACGCGGCCCTTACCGAATCCGCGTCGCCGCCGCCATCGCGCTCGAAGGAAGCGGAAGCTCCGCCGTCGTCACCCGCGCCCTCGGCAGCCTGCGTTTTCGCGTCACCATCACCGGCCCCGGCGGCCACTCGTGGACCGATGCCGGCACTCCCAATCCAATCCTGCTCCTTAGCCAGGCCCTCACCGAAATCGCCGCCATCAAACTCCCTTCCGACCCCCTCACCACCATCAACGTCGGCCACATCTCCGGTGGCACCTCCATCAACTCCATCCCCGAGTCTGCCACCGCACTCCTCGACATCCGCTCCACCGACCCCGCCCATCTCCTCTCCACCGCCACTGCCGTCCACCGGATCTTCGACGACATCGTCATCTCCACCACGCAAAAGACCAGGCACTCACCGGCGAAACTCCAAATCGAAACCATCGGAAACCGCCCCGCCGCCGCGCTTCCCGACAACTCCCCCCTCCTCCACACCCTCCGCGCTGTCGACCGCCACCTCACCCTCCGCACCGAACCCCGCCTCGGCTCCACCGACGCCAACATCCCTCTCTCCCGCGGAGTCCCCGCCATCGCCATCGGAGCCGGAGGCCAGGGCGGCGGCATTCACACCCTCCAGGAGTGGTACGATCCCACCGGCCGCGAAACCGCCCTCCGCCGCACCCTCCTCACCCTCCTCGACACGGTCCAAACCACCGCCGACTCCCACGCAACGTCCACCTAAAAACCACCCGGCCCTCACAGCCGTTATTCTTCCCAGACGCCAAAGACCGGGCCCCCATCCATCGCTGCACTTTGCGATGGGTGGGATGACAAAACGCTCAACTCGCCAAGACGCCGCTGTTTTTCTTGCTGTCATCCCCGAAGGGGATCTGCTTTTGCCTTTGCTGTTGCCTTTTGCCCCTACTCTTGCAAGTCTCCGCTGTCATTCTGAGCGCAGCGAAGAACGCCCGCGTTTCGCGTTTCCCGCTGGGAAACTATCAAAAGTTGCGGAAGGCGTAGAATGTAGTTATCTCATCTAGGCCTGTAAGTGGGGCGCCATCCCTCACTAGACTTACCTGCGACCCGGCCATCCTTCTTCGACAAGCCGTCGCTTCTAAAGAGGGACCTGCATTTCACCCGCGCACTCAGCAGAACTTGGTCTGAACGCCGCAAAGAACGTGGAGGCTAATGTGCGCTCAGAGCTCATCTTTCGTGCCAGGGAAACGGTCGATAACAAGTACAAGCTGTGTCAAACAGCCTCAAAGGCAACTCGCCGCCTTCACATCGCCGCCACAAACACTGCAGACACCATCAACGATGCCTTTTCACGGATAGCCGGTGGTGATGACTCTTCCATACCGGCGAATCCTATTCTTGCGTCGTCGTAGCGGGCATAGTCAGGAAGCTTGCACCCTTATCCTTATCCTCCCAACGCTAACTGCAGTTGGTCACAGAATGCTCGGATAGGGCGCATGGTTAGCTCATTTTTGGTCTTCAACTCCTCGCCTTCGGCCATCCATTGCTTTGCTCAAGACGAGCGCCACCTAGCAAAGCAAAGATTCGGTATGGGGGTAATGAATGAACTCACCACGCTTTCGCTGGCCGGCTGGACTTCCGAGGTTGCTGACCTTTTCTAAAAAATGCCCCCTCTGTACCTCAGTCGAGTTTACCGATGCGGAGTTCAATTCTCTCGACCGCGCCTTGTCCCTGCTCGCGTTACATCCTATTCGCTGTGTAAATTGTTGGCGAAGGTACTACGGCTTCTCGAAGACGAATAAAGCCACCACATAACAGCCACATCTTTCCGGTGGCACTGCAACTCGCAATAACGGAGAATACGATCCTCCAAAATCGTCGACGCGGCGGCGTTCTCAATTGACAATTTTTGACAGCGCCGCAGATACTGCAATCTGCGCATGTAGGATGCAACGGCAGGTCGCCGAAGGGCAATGCCCACCTACGATCTCATCGTGGAGGTCTACATGCCCAATCTAGAGAACCTCAAAAAGCAAGCCAAGCTCATATTGCGGTGGCATCGCGAACGCCACTATCCCGTCGCCGCACAAATCCGCAAGCATTTGCCTCGTTTCCTGAATATGTCCGACTCCGAGATTCTTGCGGCGAGCTTTAAGCTCAGCGACGCGCAAGAAATGATCGCAAGACAGCAAGGCTTCGATAGTTGGCAAGCCCTGAAAACCGGACTTTCGACCACGCCGCTCAAGGTGAAATCATCGCCATCCAAAGCAACGATTGTCGGTGCAGAACCGCAACTGTTCGTCACCGATATCAAGAGATCATGCGAATTTTTCCGTGAGAAGTTAGGCTTCACGCTTGTATTCAGTTACGGCAGACCTCCCTACTATGCCCAGGTGGGTCGCGACGCGGCGCGCCTCAATCTAAGGTGCGTTGAGCGAACCGTAATCGAGTCGACGGTCCGCGATCGGGAGGAACTGTTGTCGGTCTCTATGACCGTCGCTACAGCGGACGAGATCAAGCTGCTGTTTCTTGAGTTTCAGTCCGCTGGTGTTCCCTTTCACCAGACGCTGAAAAAGCAGCCTTGGGGCGCCAGGAATTTCATCGTCAAGGACCCGGATGGGAATCTGCTGCTGTTTGCCGGACCCGCAAACTAACAGTGCTGACGGGGGACATCCAAAGTTACAGAACTATTTGGCGTAGTGTCGAGGCTCCGCAAACGAGCCAGACTGGACCAAAATGAGTTCAATAACAAGCAGAATCAAACACTTACTCTGAAGGCCGAGCGTCTCTCGCTTCTCGCGAAAGCACGCTTGTCCCTTCCCATCGTTCATCCGGACTTTTCCACTGTTTTAGTGTTGCATAGACTGTAGCCTTGATCGCTAGTTGGCGCAGTGTTTGAGGGGTATTCGGCGTTTTCTGACCGATCTTTGTGCTTTCGATCGGTTCCAATCCGGTAAGCCCCAACTCGCGCCGAGATCTCGCCAGGTACGAACGGAGGAGCCGGAAAGCCAACTGTATCGTCGTGAACCTGGACATACTTCACCCGAAGTTTCCCATCAACCGTTCAACCGAGGAGACCTGCCAATGAATCAGATCAAGATGCCCGAAGATATCAACCATCTGCGCCGCCGCTTCCTCAGCACCGCGGCAATGGCGATTACCGCCGCCCAATTCGGAATGCTAAGTTCCGCGAAGGCCGAAGCCCCGAGTGAAACAGCTACAGAAATCCCCCCGGTAAAGCCGGGGACAAACACGTCATTCAGCTCAATCAAGCAGATCGACGCCGGTCTGCTTAATGTCGGATACGCCGAAGCTGGCCCCGCCGATGGTCCCGCAGTCATTCTTCTCCATGGCTGGCCGTACGACATCTACAGCTTTGTCGATGTCACACCGGTGCTTGCAGCGGCGGGCTACCACGTCATCGTCCCGTATCTGCGCGGCTATGGCACCACCAGTTTTCTCTCCAGTGCAACCATGCGCAACGCCCAGCAGTCGGCCGTTGGCCTCGACATCATCGCTCTCATGGATGCCCTCAAAATTCAGAAAGCCACCATCGCCGGCTTTGACTGGGGCGCGCGCACAGCGGACGTCATGGCAGTACTATGGCCGGAACGCTGCAAGGCAATCGTTTCCGTCAGTGGCTATCTGATTAGCAGCCCTGCGGGCAACCAGACACCTTGGCCGCCCGAGCCCGCGTTCCTGTTTTGGTACCAGTACTATTTCGCCACTCCGCAGGGCAAGGCGGGCTATGCGAAATACCTCGACGAGTTCAATAAGTTCATCTGGCACCAGGCTTCGCCGAAGTGGAATTTCGACGATGCCACATACAACCGCACAGCAGCTTCCTTCAACAACCCGGACCATGTCGACATCGTGATGCACGATTATCGCTGGCGGCTCGGCCTGGCGGATGGTGAGCGGAAATATGACGACCTCGAAAAGCGGCTGGCCGCGCTTCCTGTCGTCACCGTGCCGGCCATCACCATGGAAGGCGACTCCAACGGGGCAATCCACGCGCCCAGCACAGCCTATCGCAACAAGTTCTCCGGCAAGTATGACTACCGGCTCATCACCGGCGGCGTCGGCCACAACATTCCGCAGGAAGCCCCGCAGGCCTTTGCCCAGGCGGTCATCGATGTCGATCGCCTTTGATCGGTATTGATCTGCCTGGTCCTAAGCGCGAAAATCAATAACGCATTGACAGAGAGGAGAACCTATGTCTCATCATTTCGATACCAAACTTGCGAAAGAGGATCCAAGCCTGAACGTGTCTGATTTCTATCTGTTTCAGGGCGCTCCCGACACAACGGTGATGGCGATGACCGTCAATCCTGATGTTGTCCTCTCTTCACCGGACACCCTTCACATTGAGGGTTTGTATGCCTTTCGCCTGGACCTGACTGGTGACGCTCGCGAAGACGTTGTCTTCAAGTTCAGGTTCAACGAACCGAGACATGTGAACGGAGACGAGCATGTCCATGTTCAAAAGTTTCAGGTCCGTAGAGCCACTGGCGACGCTATCGGCGGGGACAAGGGCGAGTTGCTAATAGAGGGCGATACGGGCAAAGTCCATAGCAAGTCTGGTATTCGCGCCTTCGTCGGAATCGCTCCCGATCTGTTCGCCGCCGACGCTGTCGCAATGCAAAGTCTTCAGAAGGCCTTCTACGACGAACACAGGTACGATGGCGATGCGTTCCTGCGCAGTGATCAGAACTTCTTCCACAATCGCAATATCACTGCGATTGTCCTCGAAGTCCCAAACGATCTGATCGGCAAGGGAACGGTCCACGCCTGGGCGACGATATCACTCTACGGCCATGCTTCCGAGATGCAGGTGTCACGCTGGGGCCTGCCGATGGTCACGCATCTCTTTCTCAACGATCCCGCCAATCAGGAGGTGAAAGAGACCTTCAACAAATCGGTGCCATCAGATGACATCGCCTTATTCTCGGGATACATCGCAGACTATACCCAGAAGATGACTACCTATGCCGGATCTGCCGTGAATCCGGAAGAATACGGAAAGCAAATGGTCTCTCGATTTTGCCCGGATACCTTGCCCTATGAATTAGGAACAGTAGCTGCATTTAATGTCGCGAGATTCAATGGGAGGCCACTGGGTGATGATGTTCAGGATGTGATGCTTACTTTGGCGACAAACAGGCCCATCCAGGACGGCGTTGCCCCTGATCGCAATCGGATCCGTACCGAGTTTCCATATTTTGGTGAACCCTACTCGAAGGAAGAGCAGAAAGATGTCGTACCGTGGCATCCACGTCGTAGTTATTGAGATGCCGGAAGGTAGCTGGGGGGCTGGGGCCCAAACAATAGATACCGAGAAGATCAGTAAACTCATCGGCGCGCCATCCCTCGCAATACAGGAGGTCAACAATGGATACCCAGGAAGTACGTAGTAGCAATGCGACAGGAACTGCAAGCGTCGCAAGTGTCGATATGAAGTTCGAGGTAGTCGTCATCCCCGTCTCGAATGTCGACCGTGCAAAAGAGTTCTACTCGCGGCTCGGGTGGCGGCTAGACGCTGATCGCTCCGTCGGTGACAACTTTCGCCTGATCCAGTTCACACCTCCCGGTTCCGACAACTCTATTCAATTCGGCGTGAACCTCACGTCGGCCACGCCCGGTTCGGCCCAGGGCCAGCACCTGATCGTCTCCGACATCGAGGCTGCGCGCCAGCAACTCGCTGCCCGCGGAATCGATGCAAGCGAGGTCTTTCACTGTGACACTGGAACCGCTTGTAGATTCCCCGGTATCGGCGTGCGAGTCCCCGGACTACAGCCCGAGCGTCTCAGTTATTTCTCCTTTGTTTCGTTCAGTGACCCAGACGGCAACGGATGGGTGCTGCAGGAAGTCACGAAGCGGCTTGCCGGGCGCGTCGCAGGCCATACGACATATGCATCGGCGGCTGATCTTGCCCAGGCAATGACTCGCGCCGCGAAGGCGCACCGGCAGCACGAGAAGCGAACAGGACAAGCCGACCCCAACTGGCCAGCCTGGTGCGCTGAGTACATGGTGCGCGAGCAATCCGGCGAATAACGCCAGCCAAGTCGTTATCGGGGAATTGGGGCTGTCAAGTGATTAGTAATGAAAATTTGGCTTGGCGGAAGTGATCGACAGCCCGCGCCAATGGTCAGTTCCCGAAATACGAGGTGCATTCGATAGGTCGCTGCAACACCATCTAGTAGAAGTTCTTCTATTGAGGATGGTGTCTATGAGTGAAGGAAAGCAGTCGAGACTATCTCCCGCGCAGAAGGCTGATGTCTGGGGGCGATGGAAGGCGGGGGAGTCGTTGCATGAGATTGGGCGTGCCTACGGCAAGCCCCATAACTGCATTCGCTGTGTGTTGTTGCCGCGCGGAGGGATTGCTCCAGCCGCTCGCCAGCGCTCTCGCATAGCGCTCACCTTGGCTGAGCGAGAGGACATTTCGCGAGGAATCGCTTCCGGCTCATCGATCCGCACGATAGCCAGCGGCCTCGGTCGGGCGGCGTCGACCGTGAGCCGGGAGGTCACGCGTCATGGCGGCTGTGCGGCCTATCGCGCTCACGATGCGGATCGGCAAGCCTGGAAATCCGCTTTGCGACCGAAGAGGTGTCTTCTTGCCAGCAACCGCAAGTTGCGAAACATGGTCGCGAGTAAGCTGGTGTTGGACTGGTCGCGACTGCGATCACGGCGCGTTTCTTCCCGCGCTTGCCTCCGTGCTCAGCCAGCTTCATGCCCCATCGGCGCAGGTCGCTGTCGACTCCCCAGGGGCCGAGAACGTGGTGCGCGGCCTGCACCAGGAGTGATCGCAAATACGGATCGCCCTCTTTGCTGATGTGCATCTGCGGCTCACTCTGTCCCGAGTTGCGCCTTCCAGGTTGCAGCCCCACATAACAGGCTGCATCCCGGCTCTTACGAAAACGGTGTGGATCTTCCAGCGTCAGCATGTACGTCAGGGCGATCAGCGTTCCCACTCCCTTGATCTGCTTCAGCCGCTCTGCTTCTGGATATCTGTTCCGCGCCATGGACTCAAGCAGTTGGTCGTACTCGCAGATCCGTTCGCTGACCGACTCTATCTCTCTCATCAGCGGCTCCAGTGCACCCTTCAACTCCGGACTCAGATCCTGAGCTGCCTGCGGCTTCATCCCGCGTGCGTTGCATCCGCGGAGCCGCTCCCCGTAGGACTTCGTCAGGCCGCGCGCCGCGTTGACCAACGTCGTCCGTGTGCGGACCAGAGCTGCTCGCGCCCGGATCACCGTAAGATCTGCTTGTGCCTCGGCGCTGCGATGCTTCACCGGACACAAAAGCTCCGGATCGATCCTTACGAGTCGCGCGAGCGTCCTCGCGTCGAGCCGGTCATCCTTGCGCCTGCTCTCCCCGATCGTCCTTGCGCCTGCTCTCCCCGATCGTCCTTGCGCCTGCTCTCCCCGATCAGCCGCACGCTGCGAGCGTGCGCCACGATCGGCTCATGACCCAGTTCCTTGAGCAACCGGCTTACCCACGGTGAATGCGTTCCGGCCTCCAGTGCGATACGGCTCCCAGGCATCGCTCCGAAAATCTCCTTCATCGCCTTGGGACTCGTGCTCACCCTCTGCTCCATCAGGACGTCTCCTGTCTCGTCCAGCACGCAATAAAAGCTCGACCTGTCACCCAAATCCAGGCCGATGGTCAGGTGTCCGTCCTGCTTGTTAAGTGTCCGCTGCATCATCGTGGTGGTAAGCTTCTTCATCGCCGGTCTCCTCTATCTCCCCGCGCTTCGAGCGCGTCGATAACTTGGGAGCTTAACGCATCCCGCTGGAGACCGGCCTTCTCATCCCATCTGTTAGCACCAGTCGAAAATTACTTCTGAGTTGCCAGTCATCGATTTCCTATTCAAATTCACGCCGCCCACGGGACAGTCGTGAAACGCGCTACGCCATTAGCTCCTGAAGATCGTCTGGGGTTCTACAAATCCTCGCTCCTTGGAGCCGGTGGCACAGGTGAAGTGTGGACAGCATCTAACACACGTCTTGGTCGCCGTCGTCAGCTGAAGGGCCAGCATCCACTGGCCGGTTCGAGCGGGAAGCGCGTGCAATCGCGGGATTGAATATCTACAAGTATTGCGTCGCCTGCAAACTTACACCCCAGAAGGGAAAACCCCAAAGGATGAATTAGTGCGTTGTGCTGTCGAGGATTCTCAGTTTCTGCTGGCTATTGGGCAAATCCGAATACTGCGAAATATACGATCGTGTACAGAACCACTGTCGCATCCATCGCTGCACCCACCTTAAAACCCTGTGAGTAGGATTGGCTTCCATTTGCCAGAACCAGATAAACCATGAAGGCTTTTTCAAACAAGCTATAGATGAGAATCGGCTTTCGCCATTCGACTTTAAGTGCGGCGACAATCATGAAGACGCCCATCAGGCCCACCATGATGCCCCAGTGCTGAGTGATGATCGTGTACTCCGGGAGGAACGGGATTTTCCCGACGGTTTCCGCTGTCCACCGCGGCCAAAAGGCATAAAGACTGGCGGAGGCAGTCCCAATGCCAGTAATGACAAAGAACCATTTGAACGTAAGATCGAAAAATCGTTTCATCTGCTCTCCAGCTAATCGGATCTGGGCTTGGCCGCACTTACTTTCGGTAATCCACCGTCAGCGATAGCCAACTTCAATTGGCTACGGCTGCCGCGCAGGGCCAATTTGCGGCGCGTGCACCGGCTTGGCCATACCGTAGAAAATCACGACGCCTTGTCCGCCACACCGAGTTGAGAGCGCCTCACTGGGTGTGCCGATACAGCTGTCGATATCCTGCCAGTTGTTCATCGCCCAGACATTGCCTGCCGGATCGATAGCAATATCGGTCAGCATCTGCAGGCCTCCTCCCACGTAGCCGTTTGGAGGCGAAATCTGTCCGCCTGTATGTACGCCGGGCGGACAGTGCTCCGTGTGCACTCCACACAACACCACGATCGGACTGCTTGGGCCCGCGAAATTGGAGATCCAGATGTTGTCGTTGCCATCCACGGCAACGGCCCACGGGCCTGGCAGACCGCCACTCTTGAACGGCGAACCGGGATATGGCGTTCCGTCCGGCCGCAACACCGTGACACTGCCACCGTTCATAGTGCCTCCCTTCTGCTGCGACATCGTTTTCGTCAGGTAGTCAGAGGCCGACTCGACCCCCTCGGCCTTGAGGTGTATTCCCATGTCGACCAGATGGGCCATGCCCAGCAGCCCAGTGCCGAATCGGTTGGTGATCCACACATTCCCCTGGCTGTCGATGCCTAAACCGCTATTGTTGATTCCGGTCTTGAAGTTCTCGGCCTTGCTCGGATCGGAGGCCGGAAAGCGCGTGACGTGGTCAGCTCCGCTATTGGCGACCCAGATCCGGTCCTGCTGGTCGATGCCGAGGTGAAATGGCGCCAGAAACGACTTGCACGGCTCTGCGCTGTCACCCTCGCAGACGAGCTCTGCCTTTGTCAGATCACCCTTGGGAAAGTGCACGAGCTGCCTCTTCTCGACCCCCAGGACCCAGACGTCGCCGCTCGGCGTGACGATGACTCCTTGCATCAGGCCGAGGCGGCCGCCAAAGTTGATGCCCTGCGGTGGCGTCAGGGGCTTTCCGGTCTTGTCGAATACCGCGATTGATTTGCTGCCGTAGGTGGTGAACCACGCGTTGTCCTTGGCGTCCACTGCAGCGCCGAAGGTGCCTCCCTCCATCCCCCCGCCGGTGAAGCCTGTAGTGATTGGCGAGAGAGGCTTGCCGTTCGACGCGAACTTGGTCGCATTGCCCTGCCACAATGAGTCCTGCCCCTGCCAGCCGACGCTGAAGTTGTCGCCTACCCAAAGGTTGCCTTCGCTGTCGAACATGGCTTTGCCGCCCGCGACATACCCTCCGCCGTCGAACTTGAGCGGCAGGACCCACGCGCTGGGCGCCCAGTTGAGGTATGGCATGTACGGAACCGCAAGCATGTGATTGGACGGCGATACTTGATAGAACTGGCGGAGCAGGTCGTAAATTTTGTCGGGCTGGTGCCAGGGGTTAAGTGCGATCGCCTCGGCTGCGTTCAGCGTGTTGGTCGGCGGCCCGCCACCCGGAGGCGCGGCTGCCGCGAACAGGCTGCCGCAGGCATCCGCCTTCACCCGCGTCACGCAACCGGAAAGCAGGTCGGCCAGCGTTGCGAAATTGGCCATAGTAGGTGTCTGGCTACTGTTGAGTGGACTCTGGATAGCATCACCCCACCCACCAGTTTCCAAGTCAGCGAAGTTGGGCACGTTGCCCGCAGCGATGCGCAGGCTTAGTGGCTGACCCAGGAGCGTCGTGTCGTTGAGGAACTGGGCGTTGGTCCATACCGATGCCACGGTGGTCATCTCATTGATCACGACTTTGGCCGGGGCCTTGCTTCCCAAGACCGTGATCAGCGCAATCGCCGGATTATTACCGGCTCCTCGATTGGCTGCAGATACGCCACCGGTAGCCACCAGATAGAGGCTGGAGTCAGGCGTGCCAGTACCGTGGATCACGAATCTGCCGTCGCTGTCGGTCTTAGTCTGCGCGAGTTGTTTGGGCGGGCCTGCGCTCGCCGCCAATAGGGTCACAGTCGATTGGGTTACAGGCACGCCTGCGCCCAGCACCTGGCCCTTGATGTCGGCAGCAAAAGTCCGTGTCGCAAAAAACAGGTTGGAAATCACGATCGCCACAAGTACCGGTTTTTGAATAACTGATCTCGAATTCATATCATTCTCCTTACGCACGAATATGAGTCGCGAATCTATTAGCGCCGTGGATGGGTTATTTAGTTTTCAGTCCACCAGTCAATCAGGTCTCGCATCGCTTGCGAACTAGCAGTTGTGATAGTCAGCACTGCATAAGACTGCTAAGCCCGACGTGAACCGTGCAGGTGACGTAGTCTGGCCCGATCACTTGGGAGCTTAATGATTTTCCGGGGTCCGAGCGAGTCGGGGCAATCCGGAAGTAATCTCGTAGTGCCTGAAAACCCGTGCCGGCTCAGACGGTCGACGCAACACTTGCTTGCAGTCTAGCTGCAGGAGTTTGGAAACCCAAGGTCTTTCTGGGACGTTGATTCAAGCGCAGCGCGACCTGGTCGAGCTGCGCTTGCGAGATAGGGGCAAGGTCGGTCCCTCGGGGGAAGTATTGTCGCAAGAGTAGATTGGTGTTTTCATTGGTGCCGCGCTGCCAGGGACTCTGCGGATCGCAGAAGTACACCTTCACCTTGGTGGCCACTGTAAACTCGTTGTGCCTGGCCATCTCCAACCCGCGATCCCACGTCAGCGAACGCCGCAGGGTCGCCGGGAGTTTACGAACCTGCCGGCTCAAGGCTTGAACGACCGCTTCAGTGTCTTTGCCCGGCACCTTGACCAGCATGGCAAAGCGTGACTGACGCTCCACTAAAGTCGCGATGTAACTGTTCTTTGCGCCGCTGAGCAGATCACCTTCCCAATGTCCAGGAACCGCTCGGTCTTCCACTTCCGCGGGCCTTTCACGGATCGAGACGGCATCGACGATCTGGCCGCGGGACTGTCCGCTGACCGTTGCATGGAGCGAGCGCCGCTTGCTCCGCAGGTGCTCCATCAGCTCTTGTTTCAGCACGCCCCGCGCCTGGATGAACAGGCTTCGGTAAATGGTCTCGTGGGACACGCGCATGCTCTCGTCGTCGGGATACTGTGTCTTCAGCCATCCGGAAATCTGCTCCGGCGACCAGTCCAACACCAGCTTACTCGCGACCATGTTTCGCAACTTGCGGTTGCTGGCAAGAAGACACCTCTTCGGTCGCAAAGCGGATTTCCAGGCTTGCCGATCCGCATCGTGAGCGCGATAGGCCGCACAGCCGCCATGACGCGTGACCTCCCGGCTCACGGTCAACGCCGCCCGACCGAGGCCGCTGGCTATCGTGCGGATCGATGAGCCGGAAGCGATTCCTCGCGAAATGTCCTCTCGCTCAGCCAAGGTGAGCGCTATGCGAGAGCGCTGGCGAGCGGCTGGAGCAATCCCTCCGCGCGGCAACAACACACAGCGAATGCAGTTATGGGGCTTGCCGTAGGCACGCCCAATCTCATGCAACGACTCCCCCGCCTTCCATCGCCTCCAGACATCAGCCTTCTGCGCGGGAGATAGTCTCGACTGCTTTCCTTCACTCATAGACACCATCCTCAATAGAAGAACTTCTACTAGATGGTGTTGCAGCGACCTATCGAATGCACCGGGGTTAACGTCAATTTCGCCAGCCGGAAAGCCGTAGTTTCCCAAAACCCCGTTTTCAGGGAAGACGGTTGAAACAGCATACGATCACTACCAAGAAGCGGACTTATGAGGACTAACGGGAACCCTGCGGATCCCGAGTCGTTCCTATTCCGATCATCGCCCAGCTCGTGGGATGGAGTCCCACAACCATGTGGGAGATGGCTGAACGTTATGGCCACTTCAGCCAGGATGAGTTGCGAAAGGCTGTGGAGACAATCTCAGAGGGATCCCCGGTATCAGTCAACCGAACTTCTTAGACATCCGCTATGTTATTTATTTATATGGTTGCCCCCCAGGGATTCGAACCCCGATTGATCGGTTCAGAGCCGACTGTCCTACCATTGAACGAGGGGGCAACAGATTGAAAGGAGCCGCAGATGGTGTTTGCTGGCTGCCTTTTAGAGTGTACGGGGTGGGGGAGATAAGGTCAACGTTCGGACGGGTTTCCTCGTGGTTGTACGCAGGCTAGAATGCGAGGACGGATCGGTTGGAGAACAAGCATGTTCGAACGTTATACGGAGAAGGCACGCCGGGTGATCTTCTTTGCCCGGTATGAAGCAAGTCAGTTTGGGTCACCCTATATTGAGAGTGAACATCTGCTGCTCGGAGTGCTGCGCGAGGACAAGGCACTGACGAATCGCTTTCTGCGGGCGAATGCGTCATTCGAATCGATACTCAAACAGATTCAAGACCAGACGACGATTCGAGAGAAGATATCGACCTCGGTCGATCTGCCGCTGTCGAATGAGTGCAAACGGGTGCTGGCCTATGCGGCCGAAGCGGCCGAACGGCTTTCGCATCAACATATTGGAACGGAGCATCTGCTGCTGGGGATGCTGCGTGAAGAGAAGTGCTTTGCGGCGGAGCTTCTGCAGGAGCGTGGGTTGCAGCTGCCGGCAATACGGGAAGAGTTGGAGCGAACACCGCCGGAGAAGGCACCCTCTTCACATGTGACGCCGTCGGCTACGGATCGACAGATCACGGCTGATTTTCTGGATGTTTCATGCCGCAGGCTGGAGCTGATGACGGAGTACCTGACGACCTGCGTGAAGAAGCTGACGGATGAGCAGATCTGGCAGCGGCATGGGGCTTATGAGAACGCTGTGGGGAACCTGGTGCTGCATCTATGCGGGAATGCGCGACAGTGGATTATGCATGGGGTGGGTGGAGTGCCGGATGTGCGGGTTCGGGATAAAGAGTTCAGCGCGGTTGGTGGGATGAGTGGAGCGGAGTTGATTGCGTTGTTCGAGACAACGATGGCTGAGGCGAAGGCGGTGATCGCTGCGGTGACGGCGGAGCGGATGGTAGAGAGGGTTACTCCGCAAGGGCGCGATGTTAGTGTGCTGGGAGCGATCTATCAGGTGGTGGGACATGTGCAGCAGCACGTGGGGCAGATTATTTTGGTGACAAAACAGATGCTTGGGACGGACCTGGATCTGACGGCGCCTCGGCCGCGGTGAATTGTGTTTCGGGAAGCTGGATGAGTTCGGGGTGGGGTGGGTGGAGGGTGGGGTGGGTAGTGGCGGCGATGCAGGCGAGGCCTTCGAGGAGGGTGTGGGCGGGGGTGTTGAGGAACTGGTCGGGGATGCAGAAGACGCGGTGCTCGCTGACGGCTCTCAGGTGTTGCCAGTTGCGTTGCGTGATGACGCGTTCCAGGGGGACGCGGTTCCCTGCACCGCACCAGGCGAAGAGAAGGACGTCGGGGTCTGCGGCGGCAATGGTTTCCGGTGTGGTGTGAGTGCCGGGGACGCCTAAATAGCGGCCGCCGGCGGCTTCGACTAGCTCTGCTACCCAGGACTGGGAGTGAATGAGAGGCTTGCCCCACTCTTCGCAGTAGACGAGGGGGGTGTGGGTGCGGCGGTTGCTACGCTCGCGGGTGGCTTCGATGGTGGATTGCATCCGGGTGATGAGGGCTTCGGCATCGGGTTGGGCGTCGACGGCGGCGGCGATGAGGCGGATGTCTTTGTAGATGTCGGCTAAGGAGTGTGGGGCCAGGGTGAGAACGGGAAGGCCGGATTTCAGGATCGCGGCGAGGGATTCCATGCGGTAAGGGACGCTGGCCATTACGAGGTCGGGATGTGTGGCGAGGATCTCGTCGGTGTTGGCTGTCCAGCTGTCATGGAGGATGTGGGGATTTTGGGCGGCTAGCTCGGGGAGGGCGTCGAGGCAGTATTTTGTGCAGGCGCAGAGGTGGTCGAGCTTGTTGAGGGCAGCGATGGTGAGGGTGATCGAAGGCTGGAGACTGGCTATGCGCATCAGATTTCGAGTATCGCATCTTGCCGTGGGTGAAGTGCCCCCTCCCCCGTCAAAAGTGTGCAAAGTCTTCGAAGGAGAGACTTTAGGTCTGGACTTCCGTTCGCGGGCGATTGATCGAAGTCTGCCCAAGAGGTGGGTGAAGGGCTTTCCGGGGAAGAGTTTTGTCAAGTGCCAAGACCACGAGAGATAGCAAATATGTCAGGCTTTCAGCCCTTGGGTCATTTGATCTTCCATTTTCCTGGGGCGTTCCACCCCAGCGGGCAAAAAAGACGCCCGCCGGGGACCCCGGTTGCCCCAGGCTGGTATAGGTCGCGCCTTCGGCGCTCCACCGGGACGAAATTCTGTTTTGAGCGAACCATCATCCAAACTGACCCACCACCAGTTATCCGGCTAGTTTGACAAGACGCAGGTGCCGGGACTACGGTTTGAGGCTTAGAAGGTCTCCCCACGAAGGTTTTTTGGCGACTGCACTAACCTTCCAACCAAGTTCAAATCGACAGTCATCACCTCCCTTTTTGAAGTCGACATTAGAGCCTGAACCCAGGCGTGTGTGCCCATAGGCCCCTGACAACCTGTCAGCCGCGGATACGGCTGACGTGCTTGTCGTACGTATCGGCCCCCTCCCTACCCTCGGGTTAGTTCCAAATAATTCATCAAGCGCAATCGCGCCTATAAGGAGAGTTTCATCATGCCTACCGAGAAAGTTTCAACAGCAGCTGCGCCTCAGGCGCAAGAACAGTTCGCGGATTTCACGAAGCAGATTCCGTACAATCTCGTTCCGACCAACATTCCTGGCGCCTTCGCCTCGCCAGCCATTACCTCGGATGTGGATCCGAGCAAAGTCATTATTCCGATACTTGAGCCACAGATTGGCAAGACGCACCACCTTCGCGGAGCGAAGAAGATTTCCGACACCAGCTATACCAGCGACAATTGGGCTGGCGGAGTCCTGAAAGGGACGTGGGGCACTGCGGTTGGTTCGTGGTCGATTCCGACGGTCAGCAAGCCCACCGAAGGGCAGGGTCAGGAGGGTGGCTGGAACTCCTCATCATGGGTTGGGCTGGATGGTGCGTACGGATCGGATGATGTATTGCAGGCCGGGGTTCAGCAGCGCGTCGATGGCAACGGGAACGCCTCGTACGTTGCCTGGTATGAGTGGTGGTGCGGGGTTCAGAAGCAGACGCTGGGGGATACAAGCCCCTTGAGTCCGTCGCTGGCCTCGCTGAACGGCCGGCTGTATATCGCGTGGAAGGGCGATGGGAATGACAACCTGAACGTGATGTACTCGTCGGACAACGGACAGACGTTCGGCAACAAATACACGTCGCCGGAGACGAGCCCACGCTCCCCTGCGATCTGTGCGCACAATGGGAATCTTTACATTGCGTGGAAGGGCGATGGGAACGACAACCTGAATGTTGCCCAGGTGAATCTGAGCGGGAGTTCAATCACCGGATTTTCCCACAAGGTCACTCTTGGCGATACGAGTCCATTGAGCCCCAGCCTGGCCTCGCTGAACGGCCGGCTGTATCTCGCGTGGAAGGGCGATGGGAATGACAATCTGAACGTGATGTATTCGAGCAACAACGGGCAGAGCTTCGGCAACAAGTACACCTCGGGCGAGACGAGCCCGCAGGCGCCGGGGCTTGGAGTGCACAACAACAACCTGTACATCACGTGGAAGGGAGACGGAAACGACAACCTGAACGTGGCAATCGTCGACATATCCGGGAATTCGATTACCGGTTTCTCGCAGAAGGTGACGCTGGGCGATACAAGTCCGTTAAGTCCATGCCTTGCGTCGCTGAACGGCCGGCTTTACCTCTCGTGGAAGGGCGACGGGAATGACAATCTGAACGTGATGTATTCGAGCAACAACGGGCAGAGCTTCGGCAACAAGTACGTCTCGCCGGAGACCAGCCCGCAGTTCACCACACTAGCGGTCAACAATGGCAGTCTGTTCATCGGTTGGAAGGGCGACGGCAATGACAACCTGAACGTTTCGCTGGTGGGCATCGACGGCTCGGCGATTACCGGGTTTACGACGCCGCCGTACCTATATCAGACGAACATTACGAACTTCCCGGTGAGTCCAGGCAATAAGGTGAGTTGCACGGTGCAGTACAGCAACAACGTGGCCGGCGCGCTGACCTTTACCAATCAGACGACCGGCAAGCACTTCACGATAACGCTGGTTCCTCCGCCGGGAGCATCGTTCGACGGCAACTGCGCGGAGTGGATCATGGAGGCTCCGGACGGTGGTTATCCGAATGCAGCGCTTCCTAAGTTCACGCCTGTGGATTTTACGGGTGCGACTGCTTCGCATAATGGGACGAATGGTAACCCGCAGAATGGAGACACCTGGAATATTGCTTATAACAATAAGACGCTAACTTCGGTGAAGCTGGCTTCTGATGAGGTGACGGTGAGCTTCGCGGGCTAGCGTTTCGTGGTCTTGTTTGAGTCAGTGGGAGATCCCTGGTTTGTTGAGCCAGGGATCTTCTGTTTTTCCGCCTGCGGCGGGGCATGAGAGACAAATGCAACGACAAAAGCAGGTCCTCCGCCTGCGGCGAAGGATGACAAATATTGAGAGCGGAGAGCTGGCTGGTGAAGTCGGAGGTGTCCGAGATAACTGCAATTGCAGAAGCAACTGCAACTGCAACTGCAACTGCAAATGCAAATGCAAAAACAAATGCAACCGCAAAAGCAAATGCGGGGGTTCTTCGCTGCGCTCAGAATGACAAGCGTTTCGGGTGGTCCGAACTAGTGTTTAGTGGTCGAGGCTACTCCACTGGGAGTTTGGCGTTGTAGCCGTCGCGGGCGATGATGGAGTACTTCTGGGGGTGGCCCTTTTCGTCCTGCATGCGCAGGGGATGGCCTTCGTTGTCGACTAGCAAGACTTTGACTTTGCGATAGCTGCCGTCGTTCTTGTTGTTGGTAGGGCGGTAGGTGAGGACGTATTCGTTGCGGATGGAGTCGTTGATCTGTCCGAAGACGTCGGGCAGCGCGCCCTGGAAGAGAGGGGCGAAGTAGAGGCCTCCGGTCATGTCGGCGAAGGTCTTGAGCTGGTTCTGGGCCTGAAGGTAGTTGAGGTTGGAGATAGCTCCGCCCATGCCCCCGCGTCCTCCGGCCATTTCGTTGATCAGCGCGCCTGTAGCGATGCTGAAGATGGTGGTGTTCTGCGACGCCTTAACTTTGGCGAGGATCTTGTCGAGGGTGAGCTTGGAGAAGGTGTCGCGTCCGGAGCCGATGAGGATGATGTATTTGCGGCCTTCGATGCGGCTGCAGCGGTCGAGGGTTTCGTAGAGGGCGTCGAAGAGGTTGGTGTCGGAGAAGCCGGGGATCATGAGGGACTGGAGGGACTGGGCGACCAGCTCCGGGTTGTTGGTGAAGTCGGTGAGGATGTGGGTGCGGAGGTCGTAGGTGACGACGGCGACGTAGTCATCTTTCCGCAGGGAACGGAAGAAGTAGTAGGAGGCGGTCCGCATGTCGTTGATGAGGTAGTAGCTGTTGGCGGCGAACTCGAGCAGCATGACGGCAGTGATGGGGGTCTGGGCGACGCGGACGCTGGTGACGGTCTGGGGGACGCCGTCCTCGAGGATGAGGAAGTTGTTGGCCTTGAGGCCGGGGACGAACTGGTGGGTCTTGTCGAGGATGACGTTGGCGTCGATGTTGACGATGGGTACGTCGACGCGGAGGGAGTAGGTGTCGCCTTCGGGGTTCTTGACCTTAGGCTCGGCTGGCGCGACGGGTGGGGGTGGGGGCTCGTCGGCGTCCTTCTTTTTCTTGAGGATAATGGAGCCGTTGTCGGTCTGGGGGCCGGCGTCGTCGGGGGGCGGCTGGGTGGTGGGTTTTTGCTGCTGCTGAGGCGGGGGGGGGTGTCCTGAGCGTGGGCGCGGGGCAGCGGGAGCATGAGGATGGCGCAAACGGCTAGGAGGAGGACGCGGGCCGGATGGTGAGGATCGATAGTCATCATCTAAAACTTTACTCCGAATATTGGACGGGTTTGTCAGGCGATGGTGAGAGACGGGTTTTGTTCGGGCGCGACGTTGCTGCGACGGTTTATAGTCTGCTCTAGTACTCTGTAGACGTGATTGCTGCGGTAAAGATTCGACGGTTGGTGTACAGCCTGGCAGTGGGCGCAGTGCTGGTGGGTGGGGTTCGGGCTCAGACGCCGGGGAGCGGCATGGTTGCGGGAGCGACGGGCGGGTGGGTCCCGGTGGCGATGCCAGCGGCTGCTCCGACAGTGACGCGATTCTTTCCGCTGGCAGAGGTGAAGCGCGGGATGAAGGGCGTCGCGTATACGGTGTTCGAAGGCGTGAACCCGGAGCCGATGGAGGTGGAGATTCTCGGCATATTGAGGGACGCGCTGGGGCCGGGGCAGGACATGATTCTGGCGCGGCTGCATGGGGACAAGCCCGAGTACACGGGCGTAGTGGCGGGGATGAGCGGGAGTCCGGTGTATATCGACGGACGGTTGGTGGGGGCGTTGAGCTATCGGATCGGGATGTTCACCAAAGAGCCGATTGCGGGGATTACGCCGATCGAATCGATGCTGCAGGTGCGGGATGGAGAGGCTGCTTCTCCGGTGGGTATGCAACGGGCAGCGGAGCAAAATACAGGGGTCCTTCGCTCCGGTCAGGATGACGGCAGTTTTACGAAGCGTGGAGAACAACAGTCGGAGATGCGGCCGATGGAGACGCCGTTGGTTTTTGGTGGGTTCAGCCAAGAGGCGGTGGAGAGGTTTGGAGACAAGTTTCGAGCGATGGGGCTAACGCCAGTTGCGGGACTTGGCGGCGCGGACCCGACGGCGGCGCAACCGGAGCCGCTGGTCCCGGGTAGTGCGGTGAGTGCGGTGCTGGTGCGAGGGGATCTGTCGATGGCCGGGACATGCACGGTGACGTATGTCGATCCGAAGCTGCTGCTGGCGTGCGGGCATCCGATTACGCAGTACGGGCCGGTGGATATGCCGATGACCAAGGCAGTCGTGCTGACTTCGCTGGCGTCACCGCTGAATTCGTTCAAGATTATTAACACGACGGAGACGGTGGGAGCGTTTACCGAGGACCGGGCTTCGGCGATTATGGGGCGGTTTGGCGTGCAGGCGCGGATGATTCCTGTCGAGGTAGAGGTGGTCCCACCGGCAAATGGGGAGAAACCGGCAGGGGCGCCGAAGACGCTTCACTTCGAGGTGCTGGATAACCGGCAGCTGACGCCTTCGACGATGCTGGTGTCGGTGTATCAGAGTTTGCAGACGAACAATACGGCCGCGGAGGAGATGAGCTACCGGTTGACGGGAGAGATCGGAGTGAAGGGGCTGCCGCCGGTGCGGATGCAGGGGATGATGGCGCAGAATGAGTTCTTCCCGGGGACGATTAATGCGGCGCTGCTTGTGAACGACCGGTTCGGCAAGGTGTACGGCAATGCGCTGGAGCAGCCGGTGGTGACGGGGCTGAAGCTGAAGGCGGAAGCGATTCCGGCGCGGATGACGGCGGTGCTGGAGTCGGCGCGGCTGAGCAGGATTGAAGCGCGTGCGGGCGATGAGATTGAAGTGGAGGCTACGCTGCATCCTTACCAGGCCGAGGCGCGGATGGTGCGGGTGAAGGTGAAGTTGCCGGCGGAGTTGTCGCCGGGGCCGATGCGGGTGGTGGTGAGCGATGGAGGGACCGTGGACCGGTTGACGACGCGGACGGGGGCGCAGCAGCAGGTAGGGCTGGCAGATATGGTGGCCGCGATGAATCGCATGCATGCGAACGATCGAGTATATGTGACGCTACTGGACCATTCGGCGCAGGCGGTGCTGGAGGGTGAGGCTTTGCCAGGGGTGCCGCTCTCGATGGCGAATGTGCTGGAGCCGTTGAAAGATGCGCAGAAGATGCAGTTGACGGGAGAGAGCGTGGTTGAGGCGGGGTCAGTGGATGCGGGGTATGCGGTAAGTGGGTCGCAGGTGTTGAACCTGTTGGTGAAGTAGTGTGGGTTGGATGTTTAGACGATTCATAAATAGTCAATAGTGGACTGAGATTTATTGAAGACCAGGGGGAGACCGCAATTCTTCCTGGTGTGATTATTTGCCCGGGTAGGTGTTGTAGCATCAGAGAGGAAGCGCGGCGAGACGTTAGCGCGAAAAGGGAACGATTGAGAATGAGTGAAATACATGGTCTTGGTGTGCATGCGGCCGGTGCACAGTTACTGGCTTACAAATATGACCCGGGTCCACTGGGCGCCAATGAGGTCGAGATCAAGATCTCGCACTGTGGAGTTTGCCACAGCGATGTGCACCTGATCGATAACGATTGGGGATTTAGCAAGTATCCGTTTATTCCGGGCCATGAGATTGTGGGGACGGTGGTGTCGGTTGGTTCGGCCGTAAAAGACCGGGCGGTGGGGGAACGGGTGGGTGTGGGCTGGCAGGCAGATAGCTGCGGCATCTGCGAATGGTGCAGGCAGGGAGATGAACATCTGTGCGCGAAGTCGCAGCCGACCTGTGTGGGGCGGAATGGCGGATTCGCGGACAGGATTCGGCTGAACTCGCGGTTTGCGATTCCGGTGCCGCCGGCGCTGGAGAGCGAGAATGCTGCTCCGCTGATGTGCGCAGGGATTACGGTGTACAGTCCGATGCGGAATCATGGAGTGAGGCCGTCGTCGCGCGTGGGGATTATCGGAATTGGCGGGCTGGGGCACATTGGGATCCAGTTTGCGAAGGCGTTTGGCGCGGAGGTGACGGCGTTCTCCACTACGAAAGAGAAAGAGGAGGAGGCGCGCAAGCTAGGAGCGCACAATTTTGTGAATACGCGGGACACCGGGGCGTTGAAGAAGGTGGCTGGGTCGTTCGATCTGCTGCTGTCGACGGTGAGCGCGGACCAGGACTGGCAGGCGTATGTGACGGCGCTGCGGCCTAAGGGAACTTTGTGCATCGTGGGAGCTCCGCCGTCGCCGGTACAGGTGCAGGGATTCTCGTTGATCGGCGGGCAGAAGGCGATCTCAGGGAGTCCGACGGGAAGTCCGCGGGATCTGTTTGAGATGCTCGATGTCGCGGCACGGCATGGTGTAAAGGCCGTTACGGAGCGGTTTGCAATGGCCAAGGCGAATGATGCGGTGGCTCGGGTGAAGAAGAATCAAGTGCGATATCGGGCAGTTCTGGCTAACTAGGACTCGACCGCGGATCTACGCGGATGGTACGGATAGACGGCAGATACGGATCTAGAACGGATCGGCAGGCGAAAGGCTGGGGCTTTTGCTCCTGCCTTTTTCTGTTTGAGCAGACTTGATACTGGGAGGGTGCTTTAGACTCATCAGCAGCATGATGCGACGAATATTGGTGACGAGTTTGGTGGTGGGGGGTTCCCTGCTGTCTGGGTTGGCGAGCGCGCAGGGCACGAAGCTGTGGAGCGTCGGGCGCTACGACGAGATGGAAAAAGGTACGGCCGACGGTGTTGCGATTCGCAGCGATGGGCGGCTGGAGGCGGGACCAGCGACTTCCCTGCTGTATGCGACCGGGAAGAGCTATGTGTGGTCGATGGCGAGCGATTCCGCAGGGAATGGCTATCTGGGGTTGGGTGGGACGGCTTCGGGGTCGGCTCTGGTGATGAAGGTTACGCCTGAAGGAAAGGCTTCGCAGATCTTTGAGGGCAAAGAGCTGGCGGTACAGGCGGTGCGTGTGGCCGGCGATGGAAGTGTGCTGGTGGCGACGTCGCCGGATGGCAAGGTGTATCGGGTGCCGGCGCCGGGCGGGGCGAGTGCAAACAGTGCTGCGGCTCCAGTGGTGGTGTTCGATCCGGCGATGACGGAGGAGAAGCCGAAGTATCTTTGGGATCTTGCGGTGGGAAAAGATGGCGAGGTGTACGTCGCGGCGGGAGCGCCGGCGGTGGTGTATCGCGTGCCTGCGGGCGGAGGTAAGGCGGAGGTTTTGTTTAAGACGGCGGATCAGCATATTCGGTGTTTGTTGCTGGCGGCGGATGGAACGTTGTGGGCGGGGTCGGATGGTTCGGGTGTGATTTATAAGTTTGCACCGTGGACGGCCGGGGCAAAGCCGTTTGCGGTATATGCCGCGGGGCGGCGGGAGATTACTGCGCTGGCGATGGATGCGGCGGGGAATGTGTATGCTGCGGGTGTCGGGACAAAGGGGCATACGGCGCTGCCGCCGTTGCCGGTGACGGGAAGCGTAGGAGTGACGATTACGTTTGTGCAGCCGGGGTCTTCGACGGCGGCGGGCGCGAATACGCTGGTGCCGGATGGGTCGGAGATTTACCGGATTGCGGTGGATGGTTCTCCGCAGAAGCTGCTGACGCTGAAGGACGATGTGGTGTATGCGCTGGCGGTGCGGAATGGGAGTCTGCTGGCGGCGACAGGAAATCGTGGGCGGGTGTATCGGGTGGATACGGAGTGAAGCCGGGCGGTTTACCGATGTCGCGCATCTGGAGGCGGCGCAGGGGATGGCGTTTGCTCCGGTGAAGGATGGGTTGCTGGTGGCGACGAGCAATAGCGGGAAGGTGTTTCGGCTGGGCGATGCGGTTGCGGCAAATGCGACGTATACGAGCGAAGTGTTCGATGCGCAGGGCTTTGCGCAGTGGGGGCGGGCCGAGGTAAGGGCTGGCGCGGCGGCGGGGTTCGATCTGTTTGTGCGGAGCGGGAATGTGGAGAGTCCGCTGATGGGATGGAGCGAGTGGGTCAAGGTGGGACCGGATGGCGGCTTTGCGGTGCCGGCGGGACGGTTTGTGCAGTGGAAGGCGGTGCTGCGGGGCAGGGAACGGTCGATTCGGTGGCGTTGAATTATCTGCAGAAGAATGTGGCTCCGGTGGTGGATGAGGTGGTGGTGCAAGCCGGGGGCGCGGGTCGCGGCGAATGCTGCGATTTCGAATGCGGCTACGGTGCAGGTGGCTTTTCCTCCTGCTGCGGGGGCTCCGCCTGCTGTGAGCTTTTCGCCGGATGCGAGTGCGCAGCCGCTGACGGCGCAGAAGGACAAGACCGCGGTGACGGTGCGGTGGATGGCGCATGATGACAACGGCGATGATTTGATGTTTGCGGTGTGGTATCGCGGAGTGGGCGAGGCGAATTGGCGATTGCTGAAGGACAAGATTCGGAGAAGGTTTATAGCTTCGATTCGGCGTTGCTGCCGGATGGGAGTTATGAGGTGAAGGTGGTGGCGAGCGATGCTCCGGTGCATACGGATGCGGAGGCGCTGACGGGGGAACGGGTGAGCGAGGTGTTTGTGGTGGATACGACTCCGCCGGTGCCTGGGGTGTTGACGGCGACGATGGTTGCCGGTGCTGCCAGCGAAGATTCATGCGACGCTGGAGGCCCGGGACGCTACTTCGCCGATTGCGCATGCGGAGTATTCGCTGGATGCGGGGCCGTGGCAGTATCTGGAGCCGGTGGGAAAGGTTTCGGATTCGCTGACGGAGCGGTATGACTTTACGGTTGCGGTGCCGGCGGCGACTGCTCCGGTAGCAGATGCGAAGGAGCATGTGCTGGCGGTGCGGGTGTACGACCGGTATGAGAATGTGGTGGCGGTGAAGGCGGTGGTTCGCTGATGCCTGGGTGGCTGACGGCATGGTTTCCGAAGTTCAGCCAGGACCGGTTGCTGCTGGTGGTCGACCTGATCGGGACGTTTGTGTTTGCGGTGGAAGGTGCGCTGGCTGGGATTGATGCGGGGCTGGATGTGTTTGGGTTGCTGGTGCTGTCGTTTGTGACGGCTCTGGGTGGAGGGACGATTCGCGATCTGCTGATTGGGGCGATTCCGCCGAATAGTATTCGCGATTGGCGATATGGGGCGACGGCGTTTGCGGGTGGGGGTGCGGTGTTCTTCTTTCATCCGCTGATTGAGCGAGTGCCGGTGCATTTGATGATTACGCTTGATGCTGCGGGGCTGGCTTTGTTTGCGGTGGCGGGCGTGGGGAAGGCGCTGGAGTATGGGATTACTCCGCTGCTGGCGATCATGATGGGTGCGGTGACGGGCGCCGGGGGTGGGACGGTGCGGGATGTGCTGCTGGCGCAGGTTCCGGGGGTGCTGCACTCGGATGTGTATGCGGCGGCGGCGCTGGCGGGAGCGATGGTGGTGGTGCTGGGGTTGAAGACGAAGATGCCGCGAGGAGTGGCGATGAGTCTGGGGGCGGGGGTTTGTTTTGTGCTGCGGATGGTGGCGGCGTGGCAGCATTGGAATCTGCCGAAGGTGATGGTGCGGTAGGCTTGTGCACACAAGAATGACAGTGTCCTGCCGGACGGGCCCACTGCGCTTGCCACCCCGATTCGCGCGGCCACTTCGTGACTTGGATACCGGTCTGGTGATTAAAGGCTGCATGGTTCCTCGCGTTGCTCGGCGCATGCGGAGCTGACGGATAGTAAGCTGGGATTCGATGCGATTTGAATTTTTTATTGCGGCGCGGTATCTGCGGGCGAAGCGGCGGCAGGCTGTGGTGGGGGTGATCACGGCTATTTCCGTGATTGGTGTGGCGGCTGGGGTGGCTTCGCTGATTATTGCGCTGGCGATTACGAATGGGATGCGGCGGGATTTGCAGGACCGGCTGGTGGGGTCGACCTCGCATGTGGACCTGATGCGGGTGGCAGGGGATGGGATACGGGATTGGCGGCCTCTGCTGGCGCGGTTGAGGAAGGTGCCGCATGTGGTGGCGGCGGCTCCGGGGCTGTATGGGCAGGTGCTGATTTCGCGGGGCGCAGCGGTCGGGTGGGGCTCTGATGAAGGGCGTGATTCCGGCGGATGAGAAGACGGTGGGGGATTTGCTGCAGAGTGTGACGCAGGGGTCGGCGGCGGCGTTGGAGCCGATGCCAAGGCTAGTGCGGAGTCGGCATGAGTCCAGATTCGTGGCAGCATCGAGTTCGCAGGCGATTCCGCCGATTGTGATTGGGCAGGATATGGCGGAGACGCTTGGGGCGAAGGTTGGGGATGGGGTGCTGGTGACGAGTCCGCAGGGAGAGTTGACGCCGCTGGGGATGGTGCCGCGGTATCAGAAGTTTCAGGTGGTGGGGATCTTCAAGTCGGGGTTTTATCAGTATGACTCGAGCTATGCGTTTGTGCGGTTGAGTGGATGCGCAGAGGCTGTTTAGTGAGCCGGATCTGATCTCGGTGATCAGCTTCAAGGTGGATGATCTTTATCATGCGGATCAGAGTTGGGCGGGAGATTGAAGATGCGGCCGGCAACGGTTTTCAGACGACGAACTGGATGGAGCAGAATCGCGAGCTGTTTCGCGCGCTGAAGCTGGAGCAGATTGTGACGTTTATTGTGCTGGCGCTGATTGTTTGTGTGGCTGCGCTGAATATTCTGATTGCGCTGACCATGATGGTGATGGAGAAGACGCGGGATATTGCGGTGCTGATGAGCTTTGGGGTGAGGGCGGAGCAGGTGCGGAGGATTTTTCTGATGCAGGGGTTGCTGATCTCGGTGATTGGGACGGTGCTGGGGTTGATTGTGGGGTATGGGTTGAGCTGGCTGGGTGGGCACTACCGGTTTATTCATCTGGATGCGGCGGTTTATTCGATCGATTATCTGCCGTTCGCGCCGCGGGTTTTGGATGCGGTGATTGTGGCGGCGGTTGTCTTGGGGGTGAGTTTGATTGCTACGCTTTATCCGAGTGGGAGTGCGGCGAAGGTGTTGCCGGCGGAGGCGTTGCGGTATGAGTGAACCGAGATTGAAGTATGGGCAGTTGGCGCCGGAGGGTTTGGCGAAGATGCGGGAGCTGGAGCATTACCTGAATACTGGGACGGGGTTGGAGGCTTCGTTGCGGGAGTTGGTGAGGTTGCGGGTTCGTTGATGAATGGGTGTGAGTATTGCGTTCGTCTGCATACTCCGGAGTTGCAGAAGATGAATGAGACGGCGGAGCGGATTGCGGGGGTGGCGGATTGGCGGAGTTTGGAGATTTATACGAAGCGGGAGCGGGCGGCGCTGGCCTGGGCGGAGGCGGTGACGAATATTCAGGATGGGCATGCTCCGGATGTGGTGTATGACGAGGTGAGGGCGCAGTTCAGCGATGTGGAGACGGTGAATCTGACGCTGGTGATTTCGACGATCAATGCGTGGAACCGGATTGCGATTGCGCTGGGGACGCACTCGGGACATGCGAGCGGGGTGACAAGTTGAAGGCAAATGCAACAGCAAAAGCAAATGCGGGGGTTCTTCGCTGCGCTCAGAATGACAAACATTTTACGAAGGACAAGCATTTTACGAATTACGAAGATCTGGAGTCGTTGTGGCAGTTAGGAGAGTGAAGGGTTGATCGATCCGAATGAGGGGGATGTGCGGTTTGAGAATGAGGGCTCGCTGGAGCCGCTGCCGGTGGTGCGGGAGCGGACGGTGGTGATGCGGGCGGTGGGGTTGACGAAGATTTATGCGGCGGTTTCGGAGGGGAGGGGTTCGGGGCGGCCGGCGCTGGAGCTGTTTCGCGGGCTGGATTTGAAGGTGCATGCGGGGGAGATGGTCGCGATTGTGGGGGAGAGCGGCGCGGGGAAGAGTTCCCTGCTGCATCTGCTGGCTGCGCTGGATACGCCGACGGCCGGGGAGGTTTGGTGCGGGGAGAGCAGGTTGAGTGGGTTTACGCCGAAGCAGGCGGCGGAGTTTCGCAACCGGGATGTGGGGTATGTGTGGCAGTTTCACTATCTGCTGCCGGAGTTTTCAGCGCTGGAGAATGTCGCCATGCCGCTGCTGGCTCGGGGGATGCGACGCGGCGGCGGCGCTGGAGAAGGCGGGATTCTGGCTGGGTGAGGTGGGGCTGGCGGATCGGGCGGCGAATCGCTCGGGGGAGTTGAGCGGAGGGGAGCAGCAGACGGGTGAGCCTGGCGCGGGCGCTGGTGACGGAGCCGAAGATTCTGCTGGCGGATGAGCCTACGGGCGATCTGGATGGGAAGACGGCGGAGGCGGTGTTCGGGTTGATTCAGCGGCTGCATGAGGCGCATGGGCTGACGAGCGTGCTGGTGACGCATAATCTGGAGTTTGCGGAGCGGTGTGACCGGGTTTTGCGGTTGCGGGAGGGGCGGCTGGTGGATGCGAGGGCTTCACGGGCTGGAGAGGCCAGCGGTTTGACACGGGAAGCGTAGATTTCAAATCATGCTTTTTGTTGGGCTTGCCGATTGGACGGAAAGAGGGCGGACGCTAGGGTGCACCTAGTTTGGTGCGAGTTTTGCACAGCGCGCATCTAAAAGAGTGCTAAGTTAGGCATAACTTTTGAGGGATTTCGAATATTTGGTGCGGACGACTACACTGTAGGAGTGGAATGGGTGCTTTGTAGCTTGAAGTTGCCTGGTTAGTCCCTGAATAGCGGAGGTACGGGGACGGTTGTTGGGACCAATGGCGCTATTCGGCCTTCGGGCTGAATGGTGGCCGGCTTGAAGGGGATAACATGTTCGAACGCTATACGGAGAAGGCGCGCCGGGTAATCTTTTTTGCCCGGTATGAAGCTAGTCAGTTTGGGTCGCCTTATATCGAGACCGAGCATCTGCTGCTCGGGTTGTTGCGTGAGGACAAGGCACTGACGAACCGCTTTTTGCGGTCGCACGCGTCGGTGGAGTCGATACGCAAGCAGATTGAAGGGCATACGACGATTCGGGAGAAGGTGTCGACTTCGGTCGATCTGCCGCTGTCGAATGAGTGCAAGCGGGTGCTGGCCTATGCGGCTGAAGAGGCCGAACGGCTTTCGCATAAACATATTGGGACGGAGCATCTGCTGCTGGGATCTGCTGCGCGAGGAGAAGTGCTTTGCGGCGGAGATTCTGCAGGAGCGTGGATTGCGGCTGCCGGCGATTCGCGAGGAGCTGCAGCGGACGACGCAGGAGAAGGCGCCTGCTTCGCAGGGCAGCAAGGGGCAGCGCGGCGAGCAGAGTATGCTGGCGGAGTTTTCGCGCGATCTGACGCAGAGCGCGATGGACCAGCAGCTCGATCCGCTGGTTGGGCGGGATGCGGAGGTGGATCGCGTGATCCAGATTCTGTGCCGCCGGACGAAGAACAATCCTGTGCTGATCGGCGAGCCGGGTGTGGGTAAGACGGCGATCGTTGAGGGACTGGCGCAGAAGATCGCCGATGGCGAGGTGCCGAGTTTTCTGGCCGACAAGCGAGTGCTGGCGCTCGATCTTTCGCTGATCGTTGCGGGCACGAAGTATCGCGGACAGTTTGAAGAGCGGCTGAAGACGATCATGAAGGAGCTGATGGAGAATCAGAACTCCATCGTGTTCATCGACGAGCTGCATACGCTGGTTGGAGCTGGGTCGGCGGAGGGTTCGCTCGATGCAGCGAATATTCTGAAGCCGGCGTTGAGCCGCGGTGAGATTCAGTGCATCGGCGCGACGACTCCTGCGGAGTATCGGAAGTCGATTGAGAAGGACCGGTCTTTGGAGCGCAGATTCCAGGCGGTGAAGGTGCCTCCGCCGAATGAGGAAGACGCGATCAAGATCATCATGGGGATCAAGGAGAAGTACGAGAAGTTTCATGCGGTGAGCTATACCGACGATGCGATTACTTTCTCGGTGTCGCACTCGAGCCGGTATATTCCCGATCGTTTTCTGCCGGATAAGGCGATCGATCTGATCGACGAGGCGGGCGCGCGGGTGAAGCTGCGGCAGACCTCGATGCCCGAAGAGCTGACCGAGGTGCAGAAGCGGATCAAGTTCATCGTGCACCGGATGGAGAACGCGATTGCGAATCATGAGTTCGAGAAGGCTCGGTTCTACTCGGATGAGGAGCGCAAGGAGCGGGAGAATCTGCGGGCGCTGCGCGATAAGTATCACCTGGATGATTCTTCGGCGGGCATTGTGACGCGTGGGGATATCGAGGATGTGGTGAGCCGCTGGACGGGCGTTCCGATTACTTCGCTGAAGGAAGAGGAGACGCAGCGGTTGCTGCGGGTCGAGGAAGAGCTGCACAAGCGCGTGATCTCGCAGGACAAGGCGATCTCGGCGCTGGCGCGGGCGATTCGGCGGTCTCGTGCTGGGTTGAAGAATCCGGCGCGGCCGATTGGGAGCTTCCTGTTCCTTGGGCCTACGGGCGTTGGTAAGACGGAGATGGCGCGGACGCTGGCGCAGTTTTTGTTCGGCAGCGAGAAGGCGCTGATCCGCTTCGATATGTCGGAGTTCATGGAGAAGCATTCTGTCAGCAAGCTGATTGGTTCGCCTCCGGGATATGTGGGGTATGAGGAGGGCGGTCAGCTTACGGAGCGAGTGAAGCGGAATCCGTACTGCGTGGTGCTGCTCGATGAGATCGAGAAGGCGCATCCGGATGTGTTCAATCTGCTGCTGCAGGTGTTTGAAGATGGGCAGCTGACGGATGGTCTGGGCAACACGGTCGACTACAAGAACACGATCATCATCATGACTTCGAACATTGGAGCGAAGCATCTGCAGAAGCGGCAGGGGCTGGGCTTCCAGAGCGAGAAGGAAGACATGGTGATGGACAAGATGGAGGAGCTGGTTCGCGGCGAGGTGAAACGGACGTTCAATCCGGAGTTCCTCAATCGCCTGGACGAGATCATCATCTTCACGTCGCTGTCGGATGCGGACCTGATGCAGATTCTCGAGCTGCTGGTGCAGCAGTTGAATACCAACCTGGTGCATAAGGCGATCACGATCTCGGTGACCGATGATGCGAAGAAGTGGATCATCGAGAAGACGGCTTCGGATCGGACGTATGGTGCACGGCCTCTGCGCCGGGCGCTGCAGCGGTTCGTCGAAGATCCTCTGTCGGAGGCGCTGATCGGCGGCGGTATCGTCGAGCGGCCGGCGTTCCTTGAGGTGTACATGGAGAATAATTCGCTGTTCTACCGGCCGGTTTCGGCGGACGGCGAAGAGAAGATGGCGGGGATGGCACTGACTGCGGTGTAGCGCTTCCCTTCTAACAGAAACGTACGCCCCGGCTTCGATTGCCGGGGCGTATTGTTTTGGTGGGAGGATTTTGAGTTATGGATCGTCGTGAGTTTGCTGCTTTGCTGCCGGTTTTGCTGGCTGGTTCGGCTTTGGCGCCGGAGACTGTAGAGGCTCAGGCTGCTGCTGCCAGCCTGCCTATGATTGAGTCTGGGTGTGTATAAACCGACGCCTGCGAAGGCTGGGTCGATGGCGGGGCACTCTTCGAGCCGCTATCTGATGGGGATGTTGAAGGCGGGAAATATTCGTCTGGAGATGCATGAGTCGACGATCGAGCCGGGGGCGGAGCATGAGGCGGTGGGAACGCATCTGCATAGCGAGATATGGCTGGTGCGTGAGGGGACGGCGGAGCTGACGACGAATGGTGTGGCGAGAACGATGGTGGCGGGGGACGTGGGGATCTGCTGCGCGGGCGATAAACACTTCATTGCGAATACGAGCGATAAGCCTGTGACTTATTTTGTGGTGACGGTGGGGCCGCCGGAGTAAGCTCTTTACTTCCCTGTTCAATCGCAGTTTGCGGAGGCAGCTGCGACGTGGGAGTTGGAGCTTTTGTGGATGAGGAAGTAGGTGAGGAGGATCACGGCGCCGATGCCTCCCACGACGGCGTCGGTGCCGGCGAGGCCGCGGGCTCCCCAGAGCTTGCCGCCTGCTCCATCAACCGCCGTCATATAGGCAACGGGGACGTTGCCGAGACCGTTGATGACGGAGTAACGGCCGCATCCACTCTTGCCGGAGTGGCCGAGGAATTCGAGCACGACTGCTGTGAACAGAGCGTAGCAGGCGCCGATGGTGAAGAGAAAGAGAATCGCCCCGACGAGGTAGGTGAATGGGCTCAGCGGAGCCAGCCAGAGAATTGCGATGGTTGCTTCGTTGATGAGGCCGACGGAGAGATAAGCGACGGAGGCGCGGATGCGAGCAGGAATCAAGGTGGCTGAGAGGGAGCCGGTTGCTGTTAGCAGAGCTCCACCGAGACCGTTCATCCAGGCCATATGCTGGCCGCTGACGTGGTAGTCCTGGGCGATGCCGGGAAGAAGGCCGATGGCGGCACCGCTGCACATGGGGAAGATCATCATGAGGGTGTAGGGGACGGCCCGCCAGCGAAAGAAGGTCGCTTTGAACTTCCTGCCAGATGCAGGAGAAGGTTTGTTTGAGGGTACGATCGGGTTCAATGTTTGCGGAACTGATCCGGCGCGGCGAGGACGGCGAGGGATGGCACAGCGATGAGTGCGGCGGCGATCCAACCGAGTGGGTCGACGGAAAATTTTCGGCACACGAGGCGAGAACAAAGATACCGAGCGCCCCGAAGGCGAGCGAGCCACCCTGGTAGAAGCTGCATGCTCTCCGGCGAGAGACTTCGTTGCCCAGGGAGCCCATCATTCCACCGCAGCTGGAGACGATGAGCTGGCCAAGACAGGCGCTCAGAAACATAAGCACGACGGCAGAGGTTTTATCGAGGTGCTGGCCGTGGAAGGCTGCGAACATGGCCGCGGCGGAGGAGACAGCGCCAACGATCAGCCAGGTGCGGCGACGAATCCAGAAATCGGTGATGGGAGTCCACAGGCAGTAGATGGTCTGGGGGAGGATGAGGAGAGAGATGATCTCAGAGCTGCGGCCGATGCTGACTCCCTGTTGACGGAGCAGATAGGAGAGGACGCCGCTGATAATGCCGTTGGCGAGAACCGCGTTTGGCGCGATGAGAAGACTGAAGAGCCAGGGCCGTTCTTTTGCGGGGGAAGGGTCCAGGCCTGCGTCTTGCTCCAGGTCGACTTCGGGCATGCGTTTGACGTTAGCATGCCAGGCGCGTTTTAGGCTTCGGAATTAAACGAGAAAACCCCGGTTGCCCGGGGTTTCTGCAGGTTGGAAGAGCTTAGACGAGCGACTGTGCGGTTTTGACGGCGCTCTGGACGACGTCGCCGGCTTTGTCGACCGCGTATTCTACCTGGCCTCGCGTGCGCTTGACTGCCTTTTCGGCCTCTTTGCTGAGACGCTCGGCCTGCTCCTTGAGATAGTTGGCCGCGTCTTCGAGGTAGTCTCCTGCGTCTTCGACTCCCTTGCGAAGCTGTTTGCGGGTTTTGACGCCGGTTTGTGGGGCATAGAGGAGAGCGATTGCGGCTCCTGCCGCAACGCCAATGCCGAAGGCGAACCAGTAACTTCTTGCACTCATTTTGACATTACCTCGTGCTTTCTTCGCTTCTCTCTGTTTTGGATTCAAGGGGATTGCGATTGGTTGGTTGTTTGCGGGTTTCCCGAGCCGGGCACCAGTGTAACGAAAAAGACTTTCTTCGGCTTGGGGTCGTGGATTTAGCCTGGAATTTAGCTTGAATTTAGCCGGGAATTTAGCCGGGAAGACCGGCCAGTTCCCTTGCCCGCAGAAAGATTCGCGTGAACATGGTGCTGTTGAGGCGGCCAGTGTTGGTGTTGCGCAGGGATGGGTGGTAGGTGGCGAGGAGATGCAGGCCGTTGGGGAGAAGATACTCGGCGCCGTGGGAGAAGCGGTACTCGGATTTGCGGGTGATGACGCCGGTTTCGAGCAGGAACGCGAGGTAGCCGTCGAAGGCGATCTTTCCGAGGCAGACAACGACGCGGACGCGCGGCAGAGCCTGGATCTCAGCGGCGAGATGGGTGGCGCAGTTGCGAATCTCCTGAGGGTGGGGCTTGTCGCCGGGAGGGGCGCAGCGGACGACGGAGGCGATCCAGGCGTGGCGGAGCTTGAGGCCATCGTCGCGGGCGATAGCGCGGGGTTTGCTGGCGAGGCCGAGCTCGTGCAGGATGGGATACATGAAGTCGCCGGAGCCGTCGCCGGTGAAGGGGCGGCCGGTGCGGTTGGCTCCGTGGGCGCCGGGCGCGAGGCCGAGGATGAGGATTCGGGCGCGGGGGTCGCCAAAGCCGGGGACGGGACGGGCCCAGTAGGTCTGGTCCTGGTAGGCGCGACGTTTGGTTTCGCCGATGCCGCGGCAGTAGTTGCGAAGCCGAGGGCAGCGCTCGCAGGTGATGATGGATTCATGAATCTGCTGGAAGAGCTGAGACGTTATCTGTGCGTCGGAGGGGGTCACTGCATCCCATGATAGTAGGAGCGAGGCACGGGTGGTGACCGCGTAGTCTCGTGTTTACGTAGAATGATTTAGCACGAGAATGTGAAGGACAAGCGGCAAGTTAGAAGGGCAAAGAGTTGGAAGGGCATTGAGTTGGAAGATCCAAGACTTAGCAGAATGTACTGGGCGCTCCTGAAGCAGTGGGCTGGCAGGTGGCGCAGAAGTATCTGGCGTGCGGCAGTGATGCGGTCGGGCCTGTTGACCGTCCTTGTGCTGACGCTTGTGCTGGTGGGATTGGCATTTGGATGGCGTGAGCACAGACTAGGCCAGTTTGCGCAACTGAAAAAGGAGCTGAATAAACGCCCGGTGCACGATGTGACGTTGCGGCCAGGCGGGCAGGATGTGGTTCGACTTGCAGCGGTCGCAGATGATGGGGGACAGTGAGCCGGAGTTTCTTTCGGCGACCCTGCTGCCTGGGCGAGGGATGAATCTGCTGCAGATTACGGCTTATCTCCCACAGAAGGGTGAGGTGAATCTGCTGGCGTCTCCTTCGCTTGAGGAGGCTGCCACGCTGTTGAGCGGGACGGGGACGGATGCAACGGGGGCGAAGAGCCTGGCGATGGGAGCGGCGATCGAGGTGCCGTGGGCAGGCCGAATCTCAGGAGTGTCGGCGCCGGATGGAAAGAGCCTGACCACAGTGTGGCGGGGAGAGCGGTTGACCCTGCCGACGGATGCGAAAGACAGCTATGGAGTCGGCGGTGCGATGGCTGCCGGCGGACTGCTGTTGAATCAGCCTTCGGATTCGGTGAGTACCAACGTGATGCCGGATGGCGGCGAGGTGCAGGCGACCTATCGTCTGGGCAACTTTGACGGTCATTGGCCTTCGCAGACAGAGATTACGACGACGGTAGAGTTGAGCGGCAGGGCGATCGACATGAAGATCGTTGCACGCAATACGGGCAATACCGCCGAACCGATCGGGATAGGGTGGCATCCGCGATTTGCGATTCTGAACGGGCATCGCGGACAGATGATGCTGCGGCTGCCGCAAGGGCTGCGGGTGGAGGTGAAGGATCGCCGCACCGGGCAGTTGAGCGGAAGGTTATTGCCGGTGGAAGGGACCGAGTATGACTTTACGAGCCGTTCCGGGGCGCAGCTGGGTGCGTTGAACCTTGACGACAGCTTCGTTCACCTGAAGCAGGGTCTGATGGAAGATGGGCCAGTGGCGGAGTTGCGCGATCCGGAGAACGATTACGGCCTGCGCATCACTGCGATGACGTCTACAATCAAAGCGATACGGGTGTATGCGCCGCTGGATGGATCGTTTATTTCGATCGAGCCGCAGTTCAACTATGACGATCCGTTCGGACGGGAGTGGGCGAAGGACGAAGATACCGGGATGGTGGTGCTTGCAGCCGGGGCAGATCGACGCAATGGAAGATCCGGCTGGAGATATTTTCACTGAGTGCGATCCGAGCTGACCATATTTAGACACCGTTGAATGAAATAGGGGCGACGGAGGTTTGACCCTGTCTATCGAAGCCTCGTACAGTAGTAAAGAGGCGTTGATCGCGCTCGGCCGCGCATGCGACGACGCGGCAGATACAGACGCTTCCTGGAAGGCATGGACTTGACCCCGACTGAGATGACAGAGACGAATGAGACTGCAGAGCAGCAGTCCGAAGTGGCGCATACACACGAGCACACACATGACCATGATCACGCGCATCAGCATGCTCCTTCGCTGAACCCTGAACTGACCCGCGAGATTGAAGTGGAGGTCGGAGCGGACGAGGTATCGAAGAGCTTCAAGACAGTGGTGAAGCGGTACCAGAAGCTGGCCCGGATTCCCGGCTTTCGCGCCGGCAAGGTGCCGGAGTCGCTGATCCGGACGAAGTTTGCGAAGGAGGTTCGCCAGGAGGTTCTGGAGAGCCTGGTTTCGGAACGGTTCCGCAAGGCAATCGATGAGCAGAAGCTGCGCCCGGTCTCGGAGCCACAGTTGCTGGATATGCAGCTGTTCGATGGGCAGCCGCTGAAGTTCAAGGCTGCGTTTGAGGTTGCTCCGGAGATCGATATTTCGGGCTACGACAGCGTTCGCGTGAGCAAGCCCGATGCCGCGCTGACAAGCGAAGAGTTCGATGCGGAGCTGAATCGGGTGTTGGATAGCCATGCGACGGTTGAGCCGGTCGAAGAAGATCGCGCGCTGGTCGATGGCGATTGGGCTGAGATCCAGTTTCGCGGCGAGGTGAAGGATCTGGCGCAGACAGTAACCGAGGATGGTGTTCAGAACGCTTCGACACAGGCGCCGATTACGGGCGAGGATGTTCTGATCGAGATTGGCGGAAAGAATACGCTGGCTGCGTTCAACGACGCGTTGCGTGGCGCGAAGCCGGGGCAGGAGCTGAAGTTTGAAGTCGACTATCCGGCGGACTTCGGCGAGCGACGGCTTGCAGGGCAGACCGTGAGCTACGACGTGACCGTGAAGGGTATCAAGCACAAGAGCTATCCGGAACGCGATGCGGAGTTTGCCAAGCAGCTTGGAAACTATGAGAGCTGGGATGACTTCGAGACCAAACTGCGTGAGCATGCGGCGGATCGTAAGAAGAGTGCCCTGGACAATGCCGCGAAGGACAAGCTGCTCGGGGAGTTGATCGAGCGGTTCCAGTTCCCTGTTCCTGAGTCGTTTGTGCAACAGCAGATTGAGGCGCGGCTGGATCGCGGGCTGCGTGCACTGGCGCAGCAGGGCATGTCGGTGGAGGACATGCGCAAGCTGGACTTTGTCCGGCTGCGTGAGGCACAGCGCGATCAGGCGGTCAACGAGGTGAAGGCTTCGATGATTCTCGACCGAATTGCAGAGGCAGAGGGCGTTACGGTAAGCGATGAAGATGTTGATCGTGAGCTGCTGATGCTTTCGATCCAGTCGCGGGAGCCTCTGGAGGCGCTGCGTGAGAGGCTGTCCAAGGACGGTGGGTTGGACCGGATTCGCGAGCAGATGCGGCGCGAGAAGACAGGAAGCGTGCTCTACGAGAAGCTGGCTTCGTAGAGCGTTGTGTCGGGCTGCATAACGAAGAAAGAAAGAGAGTGTTATGGGACTAGTACCAATGGTGATCGAGCAGACGAGCCGGGGCGAACGCGCCTACGACATCTACAGCCGTCTGCTGCGGGACAACATCATTTTTCTGGGAACGCCGATCGATGACAATATCGCCAATGTGATCATTGCGCAGATGCTGTTTCTGAGCGGTGAGGACCCGGAGAAGGATATTCAGCTGTACATCAACTCGCCGGGTGGATCGATCACGGCCGGGCTCGCGATCTACGACACGATGCAGTACATCAAGAACGATGTGGTGACGTTCTGCATCGGGCAGGCTGCCAGCATGGGTGCGTTTCTGTTGATGGCGGGCAAGAAGGGCAAGCGGTTCGCGCTGCCGAATTCGCGGATACTGATCCATCAGCCTTCGATGGGCGGGTTGAGCGGACAGGCCACCGATATCGACATCCATGCGCGGGAGATTCTGCGGATTCGCGAGATCACGAACAAGCTGATGAGCGCCAGTACGGGCCAGACGCTGGAGCGGATCGAGCGGGATGTGGAGCGCGACTTCATCATGACAGCCGCGCAATCAAAGGAATACGGCATTATTGACGACATTATCGACCGACCTCGGACTTAACTGCCGCGTTGTCATGGACGGAAAGCCCGGACCAATGGTTCGGGCTTCTCGCATATGCCGCTTTATGCACGTCTATGACCATTTCGGGGTACAGCGGTGGGTACCTTCGACCTGCTTTGTGATATGAAACAGGTGTAAACTCTAATCGTTATCTTGTTGTGGGACCATCCAGGAGCTGTCGTACTTATGAAAACGTCACGGGGCTCAGACGAATCACTTCGTTGTTCCTTCTGCCATAAATCGCAGGACGCCGTTGCCAAGCTGATCTCGTCTCCGTCGGATTATCCGAGAGCCTATATCTGCGATGAGTGCGTGGCGGTCTGCAACTCGATTCTCGAAGATGATCGTACCGAGACCCAGCCTGGAGCAGCACCGGCCCACCTGCCGAAGCCGCAGGAGGTCAAGGCGTTTCTGGATGAGTACGTGATCGGGCAGGACCAGACCAAGAAGAAGCTGGCGGTGGCGGTTTATAACCACTACAAGCGCATCCAGATGAACAAGACACGCGGCAACGATGTCGAGCTGGCGAAGTCGAACATCCTGTTGGTGGGGCCGACGGGCTCGGGCAAGACGCTCTTGGCGCAGACGATGGCGAAGATGCTGGATGTGCCGTTTGCGATTGTGGACGCGACCACGCTGACTGAGGCCGGGTATGTGGGCGAGGATGTCGAGAACATCATCCTGAAGCTGCTGCAGGCCGCCGATGGTGATGTGCAGCGTGCGCAGAGCGGAATTATTTACATCGACGAGATCGACAAGATTGGAAGGAAGGACGAGAATCCTTCGATTACGCGCGATGTTTCGGGCGAGGGCGTGCAGCAGGCGCTGCTGAAGCTCCTGGAAGGTACGGTCGCCAATGTTCCGCCGCAAGGTGGACGCAAGCATCCGCACCAGGAGTTTACGGCGGTCGATACGACGAACATTCTCTTCATCTGCGGCGGCGCGTTTGTCGGCCTTGAGAAGGTGATCGGGCGGCGGGTTGGCAAGAAGGCGCTGGGATTCAAAGCGATTGCGGACGCGGATCTGAAGGACGGCGATGTGACGCCGATCCGGGCGCAGCGCGATGCGGAGTTGCTGCGGCAGGCGGAGCCTCAGGATCTGCTGAAGTATGGGTTGATTCCGGAGTTTGTGGGACGGTTGCCGGTGCTGGGTATTCTGGACGAGCTGGATGAGGCGGCGCTGATCGAGATTCTGACCAAGCCGCGCAATGCGATCCTGAAGCAATATGCGAAGCTGTTTGAGTTTGAGGGCGTGAAGGTAACTTTCACCGACGAGGCTTCGCGGGAGATCGCGCGGGAGGCCTTACAGCGGAAGGTTGGAGCTCGCGGCCTGCGGATGATTCTCGAAGAGCTGATGCTGGACCTGATGTACTACGTTCCGGGTAATAAGAAGGTCAAAGACCTCTCTATTACGGCTGAGATGGTGAAGAAACACAGCCTGACGCTGCCCATGCTGCTGGAGAAGGCGGGCTAGGCGCGATGCGCGGGCGGGCCCGCAATTTCGTACCGGCGGGTCTGAGATTCCCGGCGCGTTTGCGGTTGGTTACCTTCGAGCCGCTGATTGCGATTCTCACTTCTAACCCGATTGTGTCCTCCAATTCCACAGACGTTGCATTTTGCCAGATGCACAGCGTGGTCCAACGCATTACAATCACCTGAAGCCGCGACGCCGATGCATCGTTATCGGTGTTTTAACGTCTAATTGGAGAGCGATGACAAACCAACCCAAAAAAGCGCTGAGCGGCGATGTTCGCAAGCTACCGATGATGCCCATTCGTGACATGGTCATCTTTCCTCATATGATGACGCCGTTTGTAGTGGGGCGTGAGTCGAGCGTGCGGGCTCTGGAAGAGGCGTTATCGGGCGACAGGAAGATTTTTCTGGCAACGCAGCACGATGCCTCTGTGGATGAGCCGAACGCTGACGATATTTATGAGACCGGCACGATTGGCAATATCGTCCAGAGCGTGAAGATGCCGGATGGAAATATTAAAGTGTTGGTTGAAGGTGTGGAGCGGGCGCGGGCGACCGAAGTCAACGACGTCGATGGTTTTTTTGTGGCGACGGTGCGCACTGGTCAGACGCAGCTGGATCTGACACCGCAGGTCGAGCAGTTGATGCAGCGCGTCCACTCGCTGTTTGAGCAGTATGTAAAGCTGCAGCAGTCGTTGAACTACGAGACGATGGCCGCCAGTGTGCGCGCGGATGAGCCGGCCAAGCTGGCCGACACGATCGCTGCCAATCTGCAGCTTTCGATCGAAGAGAAGCAACAGCTGCTTGAGGTCTTCGATCCGGAGAACCGGCTGTCCAAGGTTGCCGATGTGCTGGATGTGGCGATCGAGAAGCTGAATATGGATCGGACCATTCAGTCGCGGGTGAAGCGGCAGATGGAGAAGGCGCAGAAGGAGTACTACCTCAACGAGAAGATCAAGGCGATCCAGAAGGAGCTTGGCCGCGGGGAGAAATCTGAGTTCGATGAGCTGAAGAAGAAGATTGAAGCGGCGGGAATGCCGAAGGACGTGCTCGAGAAGTCGCTGCAGGAGTTGAAAAAGCTGGAGGCGATGCCTCCGATGTCGGCCGAGTCGACGGTGTCGCGGAACTATCTGGACTGGCTGCTGGCGGTGCCGTGGAAGAAACGGTCGAAGGAGATTCGCTCGATCGAGCATGCCGAGCAGATTTTGAACGAAGATCACTACGGGCTGGAGAAGATCAAGGAGCGGATTCTCGAATTTCTTGCGGTGCGGCAGCTGGTGAAGAATCCGAAGGGATCGATTCTTTGTTTTGTCGGGCCTCCGGGTGTGGGTAAGACTTCGCTAGGAATGTCGATTGCCAAGGCTACGGGGCGGAAGTTCGTTCGTATGTCGCTGGGTGGAGTGCGGGATGAGGCGGAGATTCGCGGGCATCGGCGGACTTACATTGGTGCGCTGCCGGGGCAGATTATCCAGTCGATGAAGAAGGCGGGGACGAAGAATCCAGTGTTCATGCTGGACGAGATCGACAAGATGGCTTCGGACTTCCGCGGCGATCCGGCGAGTGCCCTGCTTGAAGTACTTGATCCAGAGCAGAACAGCTCGTTCCAGGATCACTATCTCGATGTGGAGTACGACCTGTCGCAGGTGCTGTTTGTCGCGACGGCGAATGTGTTGCATACGATTCCAGGGCCGTTGCAGGACCGCATGGAGATTCTGCGGCTGCATGGTTATACCGAGGTTGAGAAGCTGGAGATTGCCAAGCAGTATCTGGTGAAGAAACAGCGTGAAGGCACCGGACTGACTGACGGGCAGATCGTGTTTGAAGATGATGCGCTGCGGCAGATCATTCGTGGCTATACGCGCGAGGCCGGCGTGAGGAACCTGGAGCGTGAGATCGGCAATGTGTGCCGCAAGGTTGCGCGGCGTGTCGTGAAGAACGGCGCGGAGCACAAGGAGATCATCACTGGTGAGAACATCGGCGAGATTCTCGGCGTGGCGAAGTTCCGCGACTCGCAGGCGCATGAGAAGAGCGAGATTGGGCTTGTCACTGGCCTTGCTTGGACCGAGATGGGCGGAACGATTTTGCAGACCGAGGTTCAGGTGCTCGACGGCAAGGGCAAGATGACCGCGACCGGGCAATTGGGCGACGTGATGCAGGAGTCGGCACAGGCTGCACTGACTTATATCCGGTCGCGCTCGCATCATCTTGGGCTGGCGAAGGATTTTTATAAGAACGTCGACATTCATGTGCATGTTCCGGAGGGCGCGATCCCGAAGGATGGGCCATCGGCAGGAATTACGTTGGCTACCGGACTTGCAAGCGCACTGACCAAGATCAAGGTGCGGCGCGATGTTGCGATGACCGGCGAGATTACACTTCGAGGCAAGGTGCTTCCCATCGGCGGCTTGAAGGAGAAGCTGCTTGCCGCGCATCGTGCGGGGATCTTCGAAGCGATTGTGCCGGAGGAGAACCGTAAGGACCTGGCCGATCTGCCGGAGCTGATCAAGACCAGCATGAAGCTGCACTTTGTCGAGGAGATGGACCAGGTGCTGAAGCTTGCTCTCGAAGGAAACCTGCCAGAGCTGCATGAAGAGACACCGGAGGCGTTGACGCCTGTGCTGCCGGTTCCAGGGATTGATCTGCCTCAGCCTATTGCTCACCAGTAAATGTGTTGTCGGATACGACAAAGGCCGAACCCGCTGGGTTCGGCCTTTGTTTTGCTCTTCGATCGCTAGACCGCTCGTCTGCCGCCGACGAAGTTCATGATGATGGCGATCAGAGCAAAGATGAGCAGCAGGTGAATCAGGAAGCCGCTCACGTGCAGAACAAAGAACCCGCCGAGCCAGAGCAAAACCAGCACCACAGCCAGGATGAGAAACATGAATGACCTTCTTTCTTGTTACGGATTGGCGCGCCAGGCGCGGGTGTATCAAGTCATAGGAGCCGCGGCGGTCTGGATTCGTTGCTTCGTTCGAGAAGATTGGGCGGGGCAGATTCGCTTCTTGTTTGATTTTTCCCGAAAGTTCCCCTTTTCGCCGCGCATAAACCGTTTCGTCTCAATACCTGATCTGAGGGGGATACTTACCATTACGGCTTTGCTCGCTTGCAAAAATACTTATAACGAATGGGTTACGCGCGACGTGTTTTTCATTCCGCTCTTAAGGCTTGCATAGGTTCTACCGAGGCGGCGCGGCCGGCGGGGACAAGGCAGGCGATGATTGCGGCGAAGAGTAGCAGGAGCGCGACGGATGCGAAAACGGAGAGGTCGAGCTTTCCGATTCCGTAGAGTGTGCTCTGCATGCCCCGGCCGACGAAGTAAGCTCCGATGAGGCCAATCGCGAGCCCGAGGCAGGCGAGAACCAAACCTTCCCGGACGACGAGGGCGACAACACGGCTGCGGTTAGCGCCCAGGGCCATACGAAGGGCGATCTCGTGCGAGCGCTGCGCCACCGAGAAGGACATGACGCCGTAGACACCGAGCGCAGCGAGAAGAAGGGCGACGGCGGCGAAGCTGACGAAGAGGACGAGAGTGAAGCGGTCGTTGGAGAGAACCAGATCGCGGACTTCATCCATGGAGCGGGGTTCGGCGAGGGCTATCTCGGGGTCAACGGAGTGGACGGCTGCGGCGATGCTTTTGACCATAGTGGCGGGATCGTTGACGGTGCGGACGCCGATGCCGGAGGCGGACCAGGGGATCTGCCAGAAGGGGATCTCCATCTCGGGGCGATAGTCGCGGTAGTCGCGACTGTGGACGTTGTGATAGACACCGACGATCTGCCACTCGACGGGTGGGCCCAGCTTGGCGACGCCGGGGATGAGTTGCTCGACGGAGACGCGCTGTTGGAGCGGGTCAACGTCTTTGAAGTACTTCTTCACAAAGTCTTCGTTGACGACGGCTACTTTGACGCTGGAGGCGGTGTCCTGATCGGTGAAGGAGCGGCCGCTAACCATGCGGACGCCGAAGGTTTTGAAGAAGTCGGGCGTGACCATGCCGAAGCCGGTGTTTGGGCGCATAGAGGGATCGTTGAAGGCGGGTTTTCCGACGATGGTAAAGGGCATGCCAAAGCCGGCGCCGAAGAGAGGGAGGCCGGTCAAAGCGGAGGCTGAGGTGACACCGGGGACGGCGTTGACATTGGCGAGAATTTGCTTGTAGTAGGCAATGATCTTGTCGGGCTCTTTGGAGCGCGAGTCGGGGACGGGAAGGTAAAAGGTGAGGACGTGGTCGGTGCGGACACCGAGATCCACGCGAAGGAGATTGACGAAGCTGTGGATGGCGAGGCCAGCGCCGGCCAGCAGGGCGAGGGCGAGGGCGAACTCGCCGATGACGAGGGTCTGCCGCAGGCGATGACGGCCTGCTCCAACGCCGGTGCGATTCCCTTCTTTCAACGATTCGCCGGGATCGACGCGAGAGGCGTACCAGGCGGGCGCGCTGCCGAAGAGAAGGCCGGCGAGGGTGGTGGCTGCGAGAGTGAAGAGCAGGATGGGGAGATTGAGGTGGAGATCCGCCTCATCGGGGAGCGTGCCCCGCGGCATGATGGCCATGAGGCCCTGCAGCATAGCGTAGCCGACGCCGATGCCAAGGAGGCCTCCGGTGATTGCGAGCAATAAACTTTCGGTGATGAGTTGTTCGAAGATGGTTCTGCGACTGGCTCCGAGTGCACTGCGGATGGCGAGCTCCTTCTGACGGGCCAGACCGCGGGCAAGCAGAAGATTGGCGACGTTGACGCAGGCGATGAGGAGGATGAAGGCTACGGCACCGAGGAGAATCCAGAGTGTCTGCTTGCGCTCGCTGGGCAGGAAGTCGTTCTTCAGCGGCTCGACGAAGACGCCCCAGCCCTTGTTGCTTTTGGGGTTGGCCTGGGCGATGTGGGTGGCGACTGAGTCCATGTCGGCCTGCGCCTGCTGGACGGTGACGCCGGGTTTGAGGCGAGCGATGGAGAGGAGCCAGTGGAAGTCGTGGTTGAGCTGCTCGGGCGTAAAGACGAGCGGGATGGCGAGCTGGGATTGGGCTCGATCGTCGAGACCAGGGGAGAGGACGCCTACGACGGTGTACGGCTCGCCGTTGATGCGCATGGATTGGCCGATGATTTTGCGATCGCTGCCGAGGTGCGCCCAGAGTTTGTGGGTGAGGATGACGACGTGATCCCTGCCCTCAATGCCTTCTTCGGGCAGGAAGTCACGGCCCATAAAAAAGGGACGGCCAAACATTTTGTAGAAGCCGGGTGTGACCTGTCTGCCGTCGAGGTTTTCAGGCTGATCTTTGCTGGCGATGTTGAAGGAGCCGCCGGTGAAGGCGTTGATGTCCTGGAAGGTTGAGTTTTCGCGCTTCCAGTCGGTGAAGTCTCCGGCGGAGATGCCGTTGTGGAAGGTTTGAATCTTCGACCAGACGACGACGAGCTGATCAGGCTCGGGGTAAGGCATGGGGGCGAGGAGAGTGGCATAGTCCACGGTGAAGATAGCCGTGTTTGCACCGATTCCGAGGGCCAGGGTGAGCAGAACGGTTAGGGTGAGGCCAGGGTTCTTCCACAACGCGCGGGCGGAGTAACGGAGATTACGCAGGATACTCGACATGTGACGACCTCACGGTTCCAGCTCGGGTCTAACTATGACTTTGAGAATTACTCATCGTGAGCAGGATATTCGATCGTGGGGTCGTCGGGCGATTTTTTATAGAGGCCTTGGGCGGCTCGCTATTGTGAGCCCCCGGCGATGGAGGGGATGAGCATGACTTCGTCGCCGTCCTGGAAAGCATAGGCTTCGCCGCCAAGGAAGCGGATGTCTTCGTCGTTGACGTAGATATTAATGAAGCGGCGAAGCTTGCCGTCTTCCCCTTTTATTTGCGTGGAGAGCGCGGGAAACGTCTGGTCTATGTCGGTGAGAAGGCCAGGGAGATTCTGGGCGGCGGAGTCGAAGTGTTTACGGCCATCAGTGTGGCGGGTGAAGGCAGCGGGAAGGGTGACTTTGATCGACATTATTTGGCTCCTGCGGTGACGAGTTCGGGTTCTGCGAGGCCGTCGAGTTCGCGGAGGTAGGTATCAAAGTCGGCGAGGCGCGGACGGACGGCGCGGGCGTCTAGGTGCGTGAAGCTGTGGGTGAGGGCGTCGGTGGTTTTGAGCCCGTTGCCGGTTATGCAGGTGACGGTGATGTCGTCGGGCGAGATGCGACCGGTGGCGTAGAGGCGCGCGGTGACGGCGGTGGTGACACCGCCAGCGGTTTCGGTGAAGATGCCTTCGGTCTCGGCTAGCTCCTGGATACCGGAGACGATCTCGATGTCGGAGACGTCCTCGGCCCATCCGCCGGTTTCGCGGATCATCTTGGCGGCCGCGGGGCCGTCGGCTGGATTGCCGATGGCGAGCGAGCGGGCGATGGTGTGGGGGCGCTGCGGTTCGATGTAGTCAGTTCCCTGCTTGACGGCGACGGAGATGGGCGAGCAGCCGGTGGCCTGGGCGCCGAAGAAGCGGACTGGTTTTTCTTCGACGAGGCCGAGGTAGATGAGCTCGCTGAATGCCTTGCGGATTTTGCGGATGAGCGAGCCGCCGGCCATGGGGACGACGACGTTGTCGGGGAGACGCCAGCCGAGTTGTTCGGCGATCTCGTAGCCTACGGTCTTGGAGCCCTCGGCGTAGTAGGGGCGGAGGTTGACGTTGACGAAGCCCCAGGCGTACTCGTCGGCGATCTGGGTGCAGAGGCGGTTGACGTGGTCGTAGTTGCCGTCGATGCGGACGAGACGCGCGCCGTAGACCTGGGTGTTGAGAATCTTTGCTTGCTCGAGGTCGGCGGGGACGAGGATGCAGGCCTTGAGGCCGAGACGAGCGGCCTGGGCGGCGACGGAGTTGGCGAGGTTGCCGGTGGAGGAGCAACCGACGGTCTCGAAGCCGAACTTCTGCGCGTTGGCAAGGGCGACGGAGACGACGCGATCCTTGAAGCTGAGGGTTGGGAAGCAGACGGCGTCGTTCTTGACGTAGAGGTTGGTTGCGCCGATGCGTTTGCCTAGATTCTTTGCGCGGACGAGTGGGGTGAAGCCTACGGGCAGGTCGGGCTGGAAGCCGTTGGGGATGGGGAGGAGGGCGGCGTAGCGCCAGATGTTGGCCGGGCCGGCGGTGATGTTTTCCTTCGTGAAGATGCCGCGGACGGCTTCGAGGTCATAGGCGACCTCGAGGGGGGCGAGACAGTCGGGGCAGGCGGAGAGGGGTTGGTTGCCGAACCGTTTGCCGCACTCGTTGCACTTCAGCTCGTACCGGCTACAGGAATAGTTCATGATGCTCTTTCCGAGGGGGAAAGGGCTCTGAGCTTTTTGACTTTTCTCTTTTGGAATGGCTGCGGGAAGGTGAAATGCGGGGTGCAGGCCATTTATCCGGGCTGCGTGCTCCGAATCTCATGTTCCCTGTGGCCTATTAGCCTTCCAGGAGAGAGTTGACACCGGTACGTCTTTGTTCTGTCCGGTTGTCGTGGCGTCAAAGGGCTCGTCCCTCAACCACTCTGCATGAAATTCAAATCTGCCGAAGCAGACTGGAATACTTCGTTTGTATCACAGCATGCGGAGGGCCGCAACTCGAGGTGTGGATTGACGCGGAAGTTGTATCGACTGGGTGGGACGGGGTGGGTGTACTGGACAGGTAAAGATTGACGCAGCCCCGGGTTCAGGAGAGGACGTTATGAAGACCTATTTGAAGTTTGCTGCTGGTTTCTGGATGAGCGCGTTCCTGGTAGCCGGGTCGATGGCCACAGCGCAGACCACGTCGACCACAAAGGCAAAGAAGAAGAGTGGGAGTTCCTCAGCGACCACGGCGCCGGCAGCGACTACGAACAGCTCCGGGCAGAGTGGGACGGCGGCGAATTCGACGACTTCGTTGAATACGGCTACGACGCAGACGACTGCGGCTGCGCAAGACCAGCAGAGCGGGACGACTACCCCAGCTATGAAGGCGATAACAGGCCCGGACAAGCACACGATTTGGGTGCCGCAGCTGTAGTTTGAGGCAGATCCGGCGGTCAGGATCAGGTAGTCGTGATCAGGCAGTCGTGATCACACAGTTGGGGAGACGATGTCGCGCACGCCCTGGGCGAAGGCGGCAGGGTCGAACTCGGTGCGGAGGATCTCGTCGGGGCAGTCGGTCATGATGGCGACGCGCCAGTTGCAGACAAAGGCGACGAGTTGCTCGGGCTGAGAGGTTTTGATCGCAGAACACAGGTGTTCTGCGTGGGGAATGCCGGTTTCGCCTTCGACATCGACCAAGACAAGATCGTACTGGCGTGCCTTGAACATGGTCAGGGCTTCGGTGTGGTTGAGGGTGGAGTCGACGTGAAATCCTGAGAGGGTAAGGACGCGGTCGCGAAGGGGGCGGATTGTCTCGCGTGTGCAGATGTGGAGGATTGCACGTTTGCCGTTTGTGGAGGTTTCCATATATTTGGGGCCGATTTCGACCTACACCTTGATTTTACCGGCTGTTCAACATTCGCAACCGGCACAAGTGGATAAATTGCGCTAGACGACAAAGTATTTTGCTGGCGGTCGTTGACTCGGGACGTTCGCCCTTTTGTTTTCTCTTATTTAGCCGGGATCGTAGTTGAGGTTTTGTCCTAGCCACCGCTCTACTTCTGCCACGCTCATTCCTTTGCGTACGTGATAGTCGGCGACCTGATCGCGGTCGATCTTGCCGAGGCTGAAATATCGCGATTCGGGGTGCGCGAAGTAGAGCCCGCTGACGCTCGAGCCGGGCCACATCGCAAAGGACTCGGTGATCAGCATTTCGGTGTTCGCCTTCACGTCGAGTAGACGCCAGAGGGTGCCCTTTTCGGTGTGATCCGGGCAAGCAGGGTAACCTGCGGCCGGCCTGATTCCGCGATATTTTTCCTGGATGAGGTCCGCGGGGCTGAGGTTTTCTGCGAAGCCGTAACCCCATTCGTCGCGCACGCGCTTGTGCAGGCATTCTGCGAAGGCTTCCGCCAAGCGGTCGGCGACGGCCTCTGCCATGATCGCGTTGTAGTCGTCATTGTCGGCGCGGAACCGGTCGCAGAGCTCCTTCAGGCCAATTCCACTGGTTACGGCGAAGGCGCCGATGTGATCGGGCAGCCCGATTTCCTTTGGAGCGATGAAGTCTGAGAGGGACCGGCACGGCTCGCTTCCTTCCCTGTTTGCTTGCTGACGGAGGAAGTGGAAACGCTCGAGGACCTTTTCGTGTGTGGCGTCTGTATAGAGCTCGATATCGTCGCCTACGGCGCTCGCGGGAAAGAAGCCGTAAACGCCCCGCGCAATGATCAGGTTTTTTTCAATGATGCGGTCGAGGAGAGCGTTGGCGTCGGTAAAGAGCTGGCGCGCCTGCTCACCCTGCTCCGGATGCTCAAGAATACGTGGGTAAACGCCTTTCAGTCCCCATGCGTGGAAGAGCGGTGTCCAGTCGATGAAATCGCGCAGCGTTACCAGAGGAAAGTTGTCCAGCACGCGCACGCCGGTAAATGCGGGTGTCGGCAGATCTTCAGCGCGCCATTCGATCGGGGTTCGCCTTGCACGAGCAGTCTCGAGGGAGACGACCTGCTGGCGAGGTGCGGCGTGGGCCTTGCGGAGCGCCTCGTAGTCGGCGCGATGCTGGGCGACGAAGTCCGCCTTGCCCTCCACGCTCAGAAGGCTAGTCGTCACGGGCACCGCCCGGCTGGCATCGAGCACGTGGACTACAGGCTCGCTGTAGTGCGGCGCAATCTTGATGGCGGTGTGCCTGCGGCTCGTGGTTGCTCCGCCGACCAGCAGCGGCAACTTGAAGCCCTGGCGTTCCATCTCCTTTGCTACATGCACCATCTCGTCGAGAGAGGGTGTGATCAGGCCGCTGAGGCCGATCATGTCGACCTTCTCTGCCTTGGCGCGCTCGAGGATCTTTTCGCTGGAGACCATGACCCCCATGTCGATGACCTCGTAGTTATTGCAGGCGAGGACGACGCCAACGATGTTCTTGCCGATGTCGTGAACGTCACCCTTCACTGTTGCGAGCAGGATCTTGCCCTGCGCTTTGACGACGTGTCCGGCCGCTTCCAACGCGGCCTTCTCGGCCTCCATGAACGGCGTCAGGTGGGCTACGGCCTTCTTCATTACGCGAGCGGACTTGACTACCTGCGGCAAGAACATCTTGCCGGCTCCGAACAGATCCCCGACCACGCTCATGCCGTCCATCAGCGGGCCTTCGATCACCAGGAGAGGGCGGCCTAGTTTGACGCGGGCTTCCTCAGTATCGATCTCGATGTATGTATCGATTCCCTTGACCAGTGCGTGGGAGAGACGCTCCTCGACGGTGCCGTTGCGCCATTCCTCGGCCTTCTTTTCACTGACGGCTGAACCAGCGCCCTTAAGGCTTTCGCCGTACTCGACGAGGCGCTCTGTTGCATCGGGACGGCGGTTGAGCAGTACGTCCTCAACCATCACCTTCAGCTCGGGCTCGATCTCTTCGTAGACCTCGAGCATTCCTGCGTTCACGATGCCCATATCCAAGCCCGCGGCGATGGCGTGATAGAGAAACGCAGAGTGCATGGCCTCGCGGACCTTGTTGTTGCCGCGGAAGCTGAATGAGATGTTCGAAACGCCGCCCGAGACCTTCGCGTGCGGCAGGTTGGCTTTGATCCAGCGCGTGGCGTTGATGAAGTCGACCGCGTAGTTGTTGTGTTCGTCCATGCCGGTGGCAACGGTGAGGATGTTGGGGTCGAAGATGATGTCTTGGGGCGGGAAACCGACCTCGTCGACGAGGATCCGGTAGGCGCGCTCGCAAATGCGGATTTTTTCCTCGTAGGTTGCGGCCTGGCCTTGTTCGTCGAAGGCCATTACCACAACTGCCGCGCCATATTTCAGGACTGTAGCGGCATTCTGGCGGAACTTTTCTTCGCCTTCCTTCAGCGAGATCGAGTTCACAATGCCTTTGCCCTGGAGACATTTGAGGCCCGCTTCGATGACCTCCCATTTCGAGGAGTCCACCATGAAGGGCACCTTGGCGACCTCGGGCTCGCTCGCCAGCAGCTGCAGGTAGCGTGCCATTGCGGTGACACCGTCGATCATGCCCTCGTCCATGCAGATGTCGAGGACATTGGCACCGTTCTCGACTTGCTGGCGGGCCACGCTTACTGCTTCTTCGTATTTACCTTCCTTGACCAGCTTCGCGAACTTCGGCGAACCGGCGACGTTGGTTCGTTCGCCGATCATGATGAAGACGCCGCGCTGCTGAGTGAACGGCTGGGATCCGGATAGACGGAGCGGCTTCGGCTCCACGCCTGCGACTACGCTTTCAGTTCCGCTCACGCTGCGACCTCAATCTGGCCAAACTTCCGCGGAGGTTGGCCTTCGAGAGCTTTCGCGATAGCCGTGATGTGCTCGGGTGTGTTGCCGCAGCAGCCGCCGGCGATATTGATCAGGCCTCCCTTTGCGAAGTCGCCAAGATAACGAGCCATGTCCTCGGGCTCGAGATCGAATCCAGTTGGCGAGAGCGGATTCGGCAGACCGGCGTTCGGGTAGCACGATATTGCTACGTCCGCCTTCTCTGAGAGCTCCTCCAGGAACGGATACATCAGATCGGGACCAAGAGAGCAGTTGAGACCCACGGAGAGCGGTTTGACGTGGGCCACAGCGTTCCAGAATGCCTCTGTTGTCTGTGCGGAGATCATCGTCTCCCCGCCACGGCCGACTGCTGCGGAGATCATCACCGGCAACTTCTTGCCGCCCTGATCGAATACTTCGCGGATGGCGACGAGCGCCGCCTTAGCGTTCAGCGAGTCAAAGATCGTCTCGACCAGAAGGAGGTCTGAGCCACCGGCGATAAGGGCACGCACCTGTTGAGCGTATGCGGCCTTCACCTGATCGAACGTGACCACGCGGAAGCCTGCATCGTCGGCATCGGGCGAGTTCGACAGAGACACCGTCAGCGGCCCGATCGCCCCCGCCACGAAGCGTTGACGTCCGGTTGCGTTCGCGACACGATCGGCCCATTCACGGCACTGCCGCGCCGATTGCTCGTTGATCTCCCATGCCAGGTTGTTGAGCATCGGATCGTCGATGATCTTCTGGTAGAACTCGGGGTCTTTGCGGCCGCCGTGTTCGCGCGGATCGTCCACGAAGAATTCGCTTTGCGTGATGCTGGTCGCGCCGAAGGTGTTGGTCTCGATGATGTCCGCGCCGGCGTCCAGGAATCGGCGATGGATGTCACAGATCATGTCTGGCTGAGTGAGGGAGAAGAGGTCGCCGTTGTTCAGCAGATCCTTCGTCGAGTCCTTGAAGCGCTCGCCGCGGATGTCAGCTTCCTTCATGCCGTAGGTGCGGATGGTCGTGCCCATCGCTCCGTCGATGATGGCAATTCGATTTTCGAGAATCTTTTCAAGAGGATGTTGGCGGGCTTTCATCATAATCTCCCTATCTCCCTGATGGCCTTGAGGGCAAATTGTTTTCGAAGTTCAAGAAGGCCTGGCATCGGAGTCCTGTCACCTTGTGCTGAGGCACCATGTATCAGGATACAAGGGCGACCGCGCACTTGGGAGGATCAGATATAGATGCGGCAGGTATTGGAACGATGCGGTGGCTTCCACGACGGCTAGGCGAGAATCTCGGCCTGGTCCTTGTCCGAACGGACCGCGTCGGGAAGCTGGGCCATATGCACCAGCAGGTCTTCCTTACGCATGACGAGATTGGTTGCGTTGAGGCTGGCTAGCTCGAAGCCGTGGCCGTGGGTGATGGCATCGGTGGGACAGGCCTCGACACAGTAGCCGCAGAAGATGCACCGGTTGTAGTCGATGTTGTAGACCTTGGCGTAGCGCTCGGCGCTGGAGATGCGCGTTTCGGCGGTGTTCTCTGCCGCTTCGATGTAGATGCAGTTCGAGGGGCAGGCGGCGGCGCAGAGGAAGCAGGCGACACATTTCTCGAGGCCGTTTTCGTCGCGCTGAAGCTGGTGTTTGCCGCGAAAGCGCTCCTCAAATTTGGCTCCGCGCATGGGGCCTTTGCCGTCGGGGTAGTTCTCAACCTCGGTCGGCTGGAAGACTTCCTTCAGGGTGATGCTCATTCCCTTGGCGATGGCTGCGGCGTCGCGGACGATAGACATACCTTGAGTATACGACGGGTAAGCGATAGGCTGAAAGCCATGAAGACGACCGCCGCTTCCCTTTCGTTTGTAATTGCCCTTTGTCTTGCAGGGACGGGCTCTGTGCGGGTCCTCGGGCAAGCTGCGCCAATGGGCTCGATGCCGGAGCATAACCATGCGCCTGCGCCTGCTTCGACGAGCCTGACGCTGACTGTGGACGGTAAGGCGACGACGCTGTCGGTTGCCGAACTGCAGGCGATGCCGCAGAAGACGGTGAATGTCCACAACGAACATACGAAGCTGGACGAGACCTACACCGGCGTATTGCTGGGTGACCTGCTGGCGAAGTATGGGTTTCCGGTCAGTCAGGAGACGCACCGGAAGATGCTGCGCAGCTACCTGGTCGCGGAAGGGACAGACAAATACTGGGTGCTGTATTCGGTGACGGAGATTGAGGGTTCTGAGCATAACGGCGAGGTGATTGTGGCGACCAGCATGGGTGGCAAACCTCTCGGGGAGGATGGGCAGTTAAAGCTGGTCGATAGCGGCGATAAGAAGCCGCAACGGTGGGTGCGGAATCTGAATGCGATTACGGTGAAGAGCGCGGAGTGAACTGGTAGTTCAGATTTCGCCCAGGGCCGATAGATTTCGGTCCGAGAATTCATAAGGCTTCACACTCTTTGCTGCTCTAGAGGGGTATGCTTGTCCGACGGGCCCCCGACATTGGAGGCGATATGCCAAAGAAGCCACCCGCTCCCCCCTCACACCTTCCACAGAAGCATCCCAAGAAACCTGCCCCGCCGTCCGGCGGCGGCACGAGTGGCCAGCCCGGCCAGCCAGTCTTTGCACAGCCGAAGCCATCGCCCGATCCGACAGGGTTCAAAGACCCTGTAACCGATTCGAAGCTCCAGGAACTACTCCAGCTCGAACCAGTACCTGAGCCGCAGGGTGGCGCAGTGGAGCCGGTCCTGACGCTTGCGCAGGTGTACGGCAGTGCGGGCGCGGCAAAGGTCGCGGCGATTCAACAGGCAGGGCAGATTGTGTTTCATTCCGTGGGAGACACGGGTAGCGACGTCGGGCCGTCGACACAGTCGCTGGTCGCGGACACGATGGTGACCGATTTCAACGAGCCCATTGCAGCCGACATTCCCTCATTTCTGTTTCATCTGGGCGATGTCGTTTACTACTTCGGCGAGGCGACGTACTACTACGATCAGTTTTACGAGCCATACCGTGACTATCCCGCGCCGATTATCGCGATCGCGGGCAATCATGACGGCGTAGTGTATTCGAAAGATCCTGCACCGACACTCGCTGCATTTCTGGAAAATTTTTGTACGGCAACGCCTGGGCCGTCGCCGGACGCCGGCGGGCTGCTGCGTACAACGATGACCCAGCCCGGAGTGTACTTTACACTCGATGCGCCGTTGGTTCGCATCCTCGGACTGTACAGCAATGTGCTTGAAGATCCGGGCGTCATCTCCGGCGAGAACGGACAGAATTCCGTGCTGGACAACCGCCAGGTCGCCTTTCTGACTGCGGCGCTGCAACGAGTGAAGAGCGACAACTTTACCGGTGCCGTGATCATTGCAGTGCATCATCCGCCGTTCACTGGCGGCTCGGAGCACGGCGGGAGTCCGCTGATGCTTGCGGACATCGACAGCGCGTGCACGGCGGCGGGGGTGTGGCCGCATGCGGTCTTCTCCGGCCACTCGCATAACTACCAGCGCTTTACCCGCACGGTAAACAATATGCAGATTCCGTTTGTCGTGGCGGGATGCGGAGGTCATTCGCCGCTTTCGCCCATGCGCGCCACGTACCGCACGCCCTATGTGATCGACAGCACACTAACGCTGGAGAGCTACGATGCGACCGACTATGGCTATCTTCGCGTGATCGTCAATGCAACGACAATGAGCATCGAATTTCATCCGCAACATGACGGTGGGACGACGAAGACTCCTGACGACGTGGTTACGATTACGCTGGCGACGCATTCGGTGAGCTGACGCGGCATCGTCGTTGTGCGTGGGGTGCTGATTGCTGTAGTGCGGGGTCCGCTACTCGATCCCTAGTTTTTTCCAGAGGGCGTCGACCCTTGCTTTGACCTCGGGGTCCATCGTGAGCATTGCGGGCCAGGGACGGGTGAAGCCCTCGGCGGCCCACTTGCGTGTTGCGTCGATGCCCATTTTGCTGCCGTAGTTGGGCAGGCGCGACGCGTGGTCGAGTGAGTCGATCGGGCCGAGGGTGAACTGGATGTCGCGCTCGGGGTCGATGTTGTTGGTGGTGCGGAGGGTGACTTCGGCGAGGTCGTGGACGTCGCAGTCTTCGTCGACGACGATGATGCACTTGGTGAACATCGCCTGACCCATGGCCCAGATGCCGTTCATGACTTTGCGGGCGTGGCCAGCGTAGGATTTTTTGATCGAGACGATCATCAGGTTGTGAAAGACGCCCTCCGGGGGGAGGTTGACGTCGACGATCTCGGGCAGAGTGAGTTGCATGAGCGGGAGGAAGATGCGCTCGACGGCTTTGCCCATCCAGGCGTCTTCCATGGGAGGCTTGCCTACGATGGTGGCGGCGTAGATGGGGTCTTTGCGGTGGGTGATACAGGTGATGTGGAAGACGGGGTAGTCCTCCTGCATGGTGTAGAAGCCGGTGTGGTCGCCGAACGGGCCTTCGGTGCGGAGCTCGCCGAGTTTCACGTAGCCTTCGAGAATGTACTCGGCGTTAGCTGGGACTTCGAAGTCGACGGTTTCGGCTTTGACGAGTTCGAGCGGTTTCTGGCGGAGGAAGCCGGAGATTAGATATTCTTCGACGTCAGGGGGGGCGGGGACTATCGCGCTAAAGGTGGTGGCGGGATCGGTACCAATGGCTACGGCTACCTCCATGCGGTCTTCGCGGATCTTGGTGACGGTCGTGGCGTTGAGGGTGTTGGATGAGGCTGCGACAGTGGTGCCGCCGGCGGTGAGGGCCATGAGGTCTACGTTGCCAGTGAGGTCGGTTGTGGTGGCGCGGAGGCGGTCGCGCATGTGCTCGGCGGCGACCTTCTGGCGCTGCCAGTGCATGCCGGTGGTTTTGGCGTCGTAGACCTGCATGCGATACATGCCTACGTTGCGCTTCCCGGTGCGCGGGTCGCGGGTGATGACGCAGGGGAGGGTGATGAAGGGGCCGCCGTCCTGCGGCCAGGTTTTGAGGATGGGGAGTTCGAGGAGGTTGACGTCTTCTCCGCGATGGATGACCTGTTTGCAGGGGGCGTCTTTTGCGGCGACGACTTTGGGGAAGAAGTTGCCTATCTCGGCGAGCATGGGGAGCATCTTCATCTTGTCCATGAAGCTGGCGGGGGTTTGCGGCTTGAGGAAGGTGCGGATGCGGTTGGCGATGTCGTCGAGCGAGTCGGTTTCGAGGGCGAGGCGCATGCGGCGTTCGCTGCCGAACTGGTTCATCAGGACTGTTGCGCCGGGATGGCCTTTCACGTTTTCGAAGAGGAGGGCCGGGCCTCCGGCTTTGGATGTGCCGCGGCCCAGCTTGGCGGTGCGGTCGGCGATCTCGGCCATCTCGAGGTCGGGCGAGACCTCGACGGTGATGCGCTTCAGTTCGCCGGCTTTTTCCAGCTGCTTTATCCAGTCGCGTAGATCGTTGTAGGCCAATTCCCTCTCCTTGGGTTGGGTATCCCCCTCCCCGGCAAAAGTGCGCAAAGTCTTCGAATGAGAGACTTTAGGTGTGGACTTTGCCGCTATTTGGTGGTGCTTTTTCAGTTTAGACCCTGGTTACGGGAGATGCGTTTGTCAAGTTACGGTGAGATCAAGACGATTGCGATCAGTTTATCAGTCGATCGGTTCTTCGGTTCTTTAGTTTTGCTGAGCTGCTCCTAGATCTTGAGGAAGATGCGTTTGCGCCAGAGGAGCCAGTTGGGGATGAAGCAGACGGCTACAAAGGCCAAGGCGAAGGCCAATGAGGTGACGTTGGTGCTGCCGTTGAAGGCGAAGAGGTGGTGATAGATCCAGAACCAGGCGGTGATGGTCTTGCCGTTGTCGGTGAACTTTGAGCCAGATCATGTTGATGACGATGAAGTCGGAGACGCAGAAGGCGACGATAGCGTTAGAGCCGAAGACCAGCCAGGGGAAGGTGAGCCACTTCCCTGTTTTGGTTTCGTTGAAGCGGCGGATGTCGATGAGCCAGTAGAAGAGGGCCAGCATGAGGAGGGCCCAGCCAGCGCTGAACAGGACATAGGAGCTGGTCCAGAGGTTTTTGTTGATGGGAAACCAGAGGTTCCAGAGGAGGCCTGCGGCGAGCGAGAGGATTCCGGAGAGGATGAGGCCGATGGTGCATTGGGCCGGGGTGATTTCTGTGGCTCTGCGAGCAAAATGCGGGGGTTCTTCGCTGCGCTCAGAATGACAGACGTTGGAGGCGATAGGAGCAGGGGGTAATACAACTCGTCGGAGCCAGAGTGCGGTGACGGATCCTAACAGCGTGGTGGCGATGGCGGGGATGGTGCTGAGAAGGCCTTCGGGGTCGCGGGTGTGTTCGTAGAGGCGGCCGGTGTGGATGGTGCGTTGGAGGAAGCCGATGATGCCGCGGTCGAGCCAGGCGGCGAGATTGCAGTCGGGGTCGAGCAGCGGAATATCGTGTGTGGGAATGCCGAAGCCGGGCACCGGAACGAATCGCATGATTGCCCAGTAGCCGATGAGAAGAGTCGCGACGATGGCGAGAAGCCAGCGAGGGCGCTGCGTGACGAGGCAGATGAGGCCGGCGCAGAAGTAGCACAGAGCTATTCGTGTGAGGACGCCATAGATGCGAAGGTGGGAGGAGTGGAAGTGAGGAAAGTCGTTGAAGAAGAGATTGATCGCGAAGATGATGGCGCTGCGACGGAGGATGTGGAGGGCCAGGGTTTTCTTCGAATCTCCGCGGGCGATGCGGGATTGCAGGGAAAGGATGATGGATGCGCCGACGATGAAGAGGAAGTTGGGGAAGACGAGGTCGGTGAGGGTGAAGCCGTTCCATTTTGCGTGGTCGAGCTGAGCGTAGGTGTGGACCCAGTCGCCGGGGTCGTTGACGAGGATCATAAGAGCGATGGTGAGGCCGCGGAGGATGTCGATAGAGAGGACGCGGTTTTGGGCTGTTGCAGCGGCCGATGGCTTACCTTGCATGGGGATCATCATCGCTCAGGACGACTTGATTTGTGCAGGGGTTTCTTCGCGGGAACATCAATGGGCTGTGGGTGTCTAACGTAGTAACGGACGCATTCCTCGCTGGATGGCGCACCTCGAGTCGATTGGAGGGTGCGTCAATGTTTGAGGATAGTCTGGTTGAGTCGCGGGTTGGTCAGGTCTCTTCGAGCCAGCGTTGGACGACGCTGGTGTCGGTCGGCTTGCAGATTGCGTTGCCGGCGTGGTGATTGCTCTGCCCTTGCTGCATCCGGAGGCGTTGCCGTTTCGGCTGGAGGCGCCGAAGGTTTGTGATGCCGCTGATGCCGAAGCCGCCGGTGCCGGTGGTAGCAGGTGCGGAGTGAGTCTCCCAGTTCTTCGTCATCGAGTGTGGCGGCGCCGATTGCGACGCGGCCGTTGATAGAAACTTTAGTGCCGGGACAGGCAGACTGCGACGAGCGATCCGCCTCCGCTGACTCCGTTCGGCAATGGAATGGCGATGTCGGATGGGCCGCTCAATGGAGTTGGGATTGCGGTTGGCGATGGGCATTGGCCGGTGGTGTCTGTGGCTCGGGCGGCGCCGGTTGGACGGCTTCGCATTTCTTCCTTGTCGGAGGGGATGTTGATTGCGCCGATTCGTCCGGTGTATCCGGTGATTGCGAAGGCCGCGCGTGTGCAGGGGACTGTTGTCGTCGAGGCGGTGATCTCGCGGACAGGAACGATTGAGAGCCTTCATGTGGTGAGTGGGCCGCAGATGTTACAGAATGCGGCGCTGATGCGATACGGGAGGCGCGGTATCGGCCTTATCAATTGAATGGCGAGCCGACCGAGGTACAGACGAGGATTACGGTGAACTTCCGGATGGGAGGGTGAAGTGGGGAAACTCGTTGGGCGGTCGTGGCGTTTCGAGCGAAATGCGGGGGTTCTTCGCTCCGCTCAGAATGACAACTTCTATCTTGAGTGGGGCGACGTTGAGAAACTACGGCGCTGTTGGGAGCGACGGGTTAGACGAGTGGTACGGCAGAGCCGGAGCTTGATGGGAGAATCTGCGTCACTACCGCCGTGGTTGGGACGTCCGTGACGTAGTCGACCAGGGGATACCCGGCGTTCTTCCAGCCGTCGAAGCCGCCACGTAATGGCCGGACACGGTAGACGCCTATCTTGTGGAGTTGCAGGGCGAGCTTGGCGCTGGTCTCTTCGCTGGGGCAGGTGCAGTAAAGGATGACGTCGCGGTCGCGAGGGATGATTTCGCTGTGCTGCTTGAGCTCGTTGGGGCCGATGCGGAGCGCGCCGGGGAGGACGCGGGGGTCGGGGAGATAGTCGAGCGGGTGGCGCAGGTCGACGATGAAGGGAGGCGTCGTACCGCCCTTCTCGGCGGTGTCGAGCATTTCCTTCAACTCGGAGGGTTCGAGGCGCAGCTCGCGTACCTGCTGGAGGAACTTGCGCTGCTTCCAGATCCGGTGGGCGAGGAAGCCGAGGACCATCGCGGCGAAGATGAAGATGGCGGAGTGGCCGAGCCAGGCGAAGAAGGGCGCGCTCTTTTTGGCGAGGTCGCCGAAGAAACGGCCTGCGAGGATGAAGGTCTCGCCCCAGATGAACGAACCGGCGAGGTCCCATGCGAGGAAGCGCGGGTACGACATGCCGGTTTGGCCGGCAATGGGGGCGGCTACGGTGCTGAGACCGGGGACGAACTTCGCGAAGAGCAATGTGACGGCGCCGCGGCGGGTGAAGTAGCCCTCGGTTTTGCTGACGCAGGTGGAGGCTTCAAAGGATAGGCGGCAGAGGAGCTTGAGGACGCTGTTGCCGTAGCGCCGGCCGAGAGAGAACCAGACGGTGTCGGCGACCATGCAGGCAAAGAGCATTGCGAGGGTGATGCCGAGCCAGCTGACGCGATGGGTCGCGCTGAGGGTGCCAGCGGTGAGAAGGACGGGAACGCTGGGGATGGGAATGCCGATCTGCTCCACGAGCACCCAGAGGAAGATGATGAGGTACGCGTAATGGACGAAGAAGACGATGGCGATCGGCATGGGAGTTTACTAAGTCTTTAAGATGACTTAGGCTGGCAGTTGGATGCGAGCTTGCTATTAAAGATACACAGCCCGAACGCTTCGCGCGGTGGGGCTGTGTGAGGGGTTGAGAACCGGCGGTTCGGCTCTGTTTTTCTTTTATTTTTCTAAGGTTTATTTTTCCAATATTTATCCGGCTTATTTGTCCGGTTTTATTTATCCAGGATCAACGGCATTTCGACCAAGTGCTGGCCGATGAACCAGGACTGAAGCTCGTTGGGGCGGAGGATGTCGCTGACAACGAGGTCGTTGGTGCCCTGGTCGCCCACTTTGCTAGCGGCTTCGGCGATGTCGAGGCAGCTCTGGATGATGATTTTGTGGGCTTCGAGGAGGCGGGAGATCTGGACGGGCACCTCTTCCCTGCCGAGCGGCGGGCGCTGGATGCGGGTGACATCGGCTGCGTCGCCACCCATGGCGATGGTGACGCCGCCGAGAAGCTGGACGCGCTCGCCGATGGTGTCGACCATCTCAACCTGCTCGTCGAAGTGCTTGTCGAAGAGGAGGTGGAGCTGGTAGAAGGTCGGGCCGGATACCTGCCAGTGGTGCTTCTTGTACATGTCGCGCAGGATGATGGAGTCGGCCAGGAGCTGGTTCAGCCTGGCGACCATGTCAGCGCGTACTTTGGCGCTGAGCGGGTGCGGCATGTCCTCGATTACGGAGCCGAACTTCTGGATCTCTTTCGCGTGGGCGTGCCAGTGTGGCGCGACGTTCGCGTCGTGGTTGGTTTTCTTAATTGCAACTGCCATCTTGCACCTCTTTTTACTTTCGACTTTTGAGATGCTTTGAAATGGAGGTCGGTTTCCTTTATTGCTTGACCGTCACTTCCGGGGTGACGGACATGCCCGGACGGAGGGCATAGTCGCCGTTCTCTTCCTGGACGTTGGTGAAGTCGATGCGGACAGGAATGCGCTGGACGACTTTGACGTAGTTGCCGGTGGCGTTCTCCGGTGGGAAAAGAGAGAGCCGCGAGCCGGTAGCTCCGCCGATCTGCGTGACTTTGCCGTGGAACTTACGTCCGCCGAGGGCGTCGACCTTCAGGGTGACGCTCTGGCCAGGACGCATCTCAGAAAGCTGGGTTTCTTTGAAGTTTGCTGTGACCCAGAGGTTGGTGAGCGGGATGATGGTGAGAAGGTCCTGGCCGATGCTTAGGTTTGCGCCGATCTGGACATTCTTTTTGTTGACGATGCCGGTGGTGGGGGCGGTGATGTGGGTGTAGCTGAGGTTGAGTGCTGCCTGATCGACCTTGGCCTGGGCCTGCTTGACGTCGGCCATCGCAGCGTTCGCTTTGGCCTGCTGCGCTCTTACCTGGTCGGGTCCGGTTTTGACGGACTGCGCGGCCTGATAACGCGACTGCGAGAGCTTCTGCAGAGCCTGCGTGACCATGGCCTGATTGGCGATCTGTGTGGCTTCGGCCTCGAGCACGGCGGCCTGGTTAGCAGCGTCGGCAGCAACGGCGGCGTCGTATTGCTGCTTGGAGATGACGTCCTTCTGGACGAGGGGCGTGTAGCGTTCTACGTCAAGACGTGACTTGACGGCGTTGGCCTTTGCCTGTGCGACTCGTGCCTCGGCGGCCTGTTCTTGTTTGCGGGCCTGCTCGACCGAGGCGGTGGTGCCCTGGACGTCGGAGCTGGTGGTGTCGACGCTGGTGTTTACATTGACGTTGGTGATGGGCACGTTGACTGTCTGCTGGATCGCAGAGGCCTGCGCGCTGGCGAGGTTTGCCTGAGCTTGCTCGAGGGCTACCTGATAGTCCTTGGGATCGATCTCGGCGATGGGATCGCCGACCTTCACCTGCTGGTTGTCTTCGACGTAGACCTTGATGACCTGGCCGGTGACGCGTGAGCTGACCTGGTAGAGGTCGCCGTCAACCTGGGCGTCGTCGGTGCTTTCGGTGAAGGTAGAGCGCCAATAGAAGATGCCCGCGCCGATGACCAGCAGAATGATGACTGCAATGACGATGAACTTACGGCCGGATTTCTGCGCTGGGACCTCTTCCTGCAAGGTCGCTGCGGTCTGATTGTCTTGATTTACTGTTTGCTCGGCCAAGTTACTTTCCTCCAAGATAGTCTTTGTAATTTGTCTGTGCGGCGCCCAGGGCACGAGCCAAGGCAAGCTTGGCTACGTTGTGCTGGTAGAGCGCGCTGATGTATTGGTCGTTGGCCTGCTCGGTCTGCGATTGGGCCTGCGAAACGGGAAGGTTGTCGGAGACGCCGGCGTGGAAGCGCTGCTGCGCCTCGCTGAGAGCTTCGGTCGCCAGATCCACGTTCGAGTGCGTCGATTCGACGAGCTTCGCTGCGGACTGAATGTCGAGCAGGCTGTCGCGGACGTCCTGATTGACCTGCTGGATCTGGTCGGAGAGCTTGGCTTTGGCCTGTTCGTACTGGGCGTCGGCAACCTGCTCCTGTCCTTTGGTCTTGGCGATTTGAAGGACCGGGACGCTGATCTGTCCGGTTGCCGAGAAGGTGCCGTGGGAGTGGCCAGGGGTGGTGCCGATGTCGCCGTAGTCGCCGGCAAAGCTGCCCACGGGAATCTGGTAGGCCCAGGCAGCGGTCTTTGATGCATCGGCCGACTTCACTTGTTCGGCGTAGGCTGCGAGGTCTTTGCGCGCTTTGAGCGCCTGAACAAAAGCGGCCTGCGGATCAACGTTGTCCAGTGCCTTGAAGGGGACGAGGTCGGTCAGGCGGAAGTTCTGGTCAAGCGGCAGACCGATGGTGCGAGCCAGGGCGAGCTTGTCCTTTTCGAGGCTGTTCTTGGTCGAGATGAGGCTTTGCTGCTCGTTCTGGTAGTCGACCTGGGCGCGGAGAACATCGAGCTTGGGGCTGGTACCGGCGTCGTGCGCGGCAACGGCCTGATCGAGCGAGACCTTCGAGGTGGCAAGCTCCGCGTTCACGGCTTCGATACGCGCGGCGTCCGCGATGCAGAGCAGGTAAGCATTGCCTACGGTGAGGACGACGAGGTCGCGGGCGTCTTCTGCGGTGAGCTTGGCGCCTTCGAAGTTATGCTTCGCTGCGATGTAGTTCTTCAGTGCGGAGACGTTGAACAGGTTCTGGGTGAGGTAGGCGCGGAAGTCGACGACCTGGAAAGGGCCGATGATGGGGTTGATGCCGGGAAACTTGAGACCGTAGGCGGCGAGGTTGATCTGCTGGACCTCGATGCTGGCATCCGCGTTTACGGTGGGAAGAAGCGCCTGCAGCTCCTCGAGACGCTGGCCGTTGGCGTTTTTTTCGGCGGAACTCTGCAGAATAAGTCCGAGGTTCTGGCGGAGGCCGCGCTGAATGGCGTCGTCGAGCGAGAGGTCGAGCACGCCGTCGGTTGCCTTGCCGGTGACGATGCTGCCGTGGAATGAGTCCTGGGTTGGCTGCGCGCCGTTCTGTCCGGAGGCGTTGTAGAGACTCTGCTGGGCGCTTGCCGCGGTAGAGCTGTCGGTGGCTGTGCTGTAGCCGGTGGCCGGCTTTTGCTGCGCCGGTCCAGCGGCCTGGGCATAGATTTTCGCCTGGCCCGCGGTCAAGAGCAGGGGAAGCCCAAGAAACGGAAGTATTTGAAGAATCCGAAGGGCCCGAGGCACTGTTTCGCTTTTACTCATACGTTAAATCGTAACCTGCATCTTGATTTGGTTCTTGGACTAGTTTATGGAAAGCACGGGAAGAAATGCGGGTATCAGCTTTGCCACAAAACTGTTGCATAAGTACTGATGCGTTCGATTGCCGAAAATCTTCAAAAGATATGCTTTCGGTACACTCTCAACCAGGTTCGTTTGAGGATGATGCGCGATGATTTTAGGGGTTGACGTCGGAACCGGGGGGACGCGGGCGGTGTTGATCGACCGCGCAGGCAAGTTGCTGGCTTCATTCGCCAGTGAACATGCGCCAATTCGATCGGAACATATTGGGTGGGCGGAGCAGGACCCGGATGACTGGTGGCGGGCGGCTCGTGAGGCTATCGCCGGGGTTATGGCGGCGAGTGAGCTGACCGGCGCTGAGATTGAAGCGGTTGGGCTGACGGGACAGATGCACGGGTGCGTGATGCTCGACGCAGACGGCAAGGTGTTGCGGCCAGCGTTGATCTGGGCGGACCAGAGGACACAACCGCAGTGCGACTGGCTGACGGAGAAGATTGGGTTTGAGCGGCTGATTGAGCTGACCTGCAATCCGGCGCTGCCGAACTTTACGCTGACGAAGTTGTTGTGGGTGCGTCAGCATCAGCCGGAGATCTTTGCAAAGATCGCGCATGTGCTGTGCCCGAAGGATTATGTTCGCTATCGGATGACGGGCGAGTTTGCGATGGATATGCAGGAGGCGAGCGGGACTCTGCTGCTCGATGTGGCCCATCGGCGGTGGTCGGTGGAGGTGGCCGAGGCTGCGGGGATTCCGATGGAGTGGCTGCCGCGGTTGTTCGAGGGGCCGGAGATCTGTGCGCGTGTGGGTATGGTGGGGGCGGGCGCTACTGGGTTGGCAGAGGGAACCCCGGTGGCTGCGGGAGCTGGTGATCAGGGAGCCGGTGCCGTGGGGATGGGGATTCTGACGCCCGGGTCAGTTTCGGCGACGATTGGCACGAGTGGCGTGGTGTTTGCTGCGACGGATTCGCCGATCAAGGATAGGTTGGGGCGACTGCATACGTTCTGCCATGCTGCTCCGGGGCGGTGGCATGTGATGGGCGTGACGAATGGGGCGGGGCTAAGCCTTCGGTATTTTCGCGACACGTTTGCGTCGGGTAGCAGCTATGAGGAGTTGACTGCGCGGGCAGCTGAGGTGCCTGCCGGATCCAATGGTTTGATGTGGGCTCCTTACCTTTTTGGCGAGAGAACGCCGCATCTTGATCCGGAGGCGCGCGCGGCGTTTGTGGGGATTACGGCTTCGCACACGCAAGGCCATTTTATTCGAGCAGTACTTGAAGGAGTTGCGTTTAGCTTGAAGGATACATTCACTTTATTTCATGAGCTTGGAGTGCCGGTAAAGGCGATCAGGTTGGGTGGAGGCGGTGCGCGAGGGCCACTGTGGCGGCAGATTCAAGCGGATGTGTACGGGCATTCGGTGGAGCTGCTGGAGGCGGAGGAGGGTGGGGCGTTTGGCGCTGCGCTGCTGGCTGGGACCGGGATCGGTGCATGGGCGAGTGTGGAGGCGGCTTGCGCGGCGACGGTGCGAGTGGCGGAGACGATTGAGCCGAAGGATGCAGGTGTGATGGATGCGGCTTACGGGCAGTATCGAAGGATTTATCCTGCGTTGAAGGAGATCGCGCCGAGAGGTTAGCTGGCGGGCCACGTTTTGCTTCTGAGGGAGTAACGGAATGCCGACTGAGCAGGACGCTTACGACCGCGTTGCGTACCCCTGCTTCGCCTATCCTGACACGCATCCGGACCGCCTGGCGGTGATGGCGATGCTCCATGGGCTTGAGCCGGCGCCGGTGGAGCGGTGCCGCGTGCTCGAGATTGGGTGCAATGAAGCGGCGAACCTGATCCCGATGGCTTACGCGATCCCGGGGAGCGAGTTCGTCGGCTTCGATCTCGCGGGGTTGCCGATTGCGCGTGGTCAGGAGCGTATTCGCGAGCTCAGACTATCGAACATTCGCATCTTTCAGGCCGATCTGATGGAGGTCGATGAGAGGCTCGGCCAGTTCGACTACATCATTGCTCATGGGATTTATGCTTGGGTGCCGGAGCCGGTTCGCGACCGACTGCTTGCGCTTTGCCGTGCGCTTCTCGCACCGGAGGGCGTGGCCTTTGTGAGCTACAACGCGCTGCCGGGCGGACACCTGCGCAATCTGGTTCGCGAGATTCTGCTGCACGGAGCTGGGGGCGGTGATCCTGCGCAGTCCGTTGCGCGGGGTCTCGAGTTTCTGAGGTTCGTGCGCGAATCACGGCCCGAAGGCGACCCGTTTCGCGCGCTGCTTGAACACGAGGCGAAGCAATTGGAGAAGCGCGATCCGCAGGTGATCTATCACGATGAGCTTTGCCGCGAGCACCGTCCTGTTTCGTTCTCGGACTTCGTCGCCCATGCCGGGAGGCACGGCCTGCAGTACATGAGCGAAGCGACGCTGCCTGCTCCGACGGACCCGTGCTTCCAGCCGCAGCAGGCGTCGACCGCGGAGACTCTGGCTGGCGGAGACAGGATCGCGCAGGAACAGATTCTCGACTTCGCCCGCATGCGCATGTACCGAGAGACGCTGCTGTGTCATGCAGACCGCACGATAAGCACTGATGTGTGCGTGGAGGCGTTCTCTCGGCTTTGTTTCGGCTGCGCGGCGGATTCGGGTCCTGCGGATTCCGCTGCTGGTGACGGTGCGGCTCTGCGTGCTTACACATTGCCGGGCGGCCTGCGCATGAAGAGCCAGCACGCTGTCACGGTCCGGCTGATGGAGACGCTGATCGATTCATGGCCGCGCTCGATTCCGTTCGCGCAGTTGGAAGAGAGGCTTGCTGATCACGAGATCGTCTTCGACGCTGAGTTCTTCACGCTGCTGCTGCGTCTTGTTGTCACGCGCTTCGTGCAGCTCCACGCCTGGCAGGCTCCGGTGAGCCGCCGGATCGCCGACCGTCCCAGAGCCAGTGCGGCTGTCCGTCAGGTGGCGGCGATGGGCAACGAAGTGGCTACTCTGCTGCACTCGTCGCTGCGGTTCGAAGATCCGCAGGTGCGGGATTTTTTGATGCTGCTGGATGGGACACGAGACCGCTCGGACCTTCTCGCAGCGCTCACGGAGCGGTATCCGGAGATGCCGGAGGCAGCGTTGGCCGAGCGAATCGAACCTAATTTGAGGCTGCTGCACAGAAATGGCGTTCTTCTGGCGGAGGATTTCATTTGAGTGCGTGCATGACAACGGCGGGGTTCGTTAGGTTGTCGCATCCGATATGCTGAATCCTAAGATCATTCAAGGCAGGCTCAGCTATGGCATCTTCCAGTCAGCAGATCAACACGGCCGTCATCGGCTTCGGACTCGCAGGACGGGTCTTCCACGCTCCATTCATCAGCGCAGTTCCGGGATTGAAGCTTGACGCGATTGTGCAGCGTAAGGGCGATGAGGCGGCCAAGGCTTATCCTTCGGCGCGAATTTTGCGGTCGGTGGACGAGGCTTTGAAGGATTCGTCGGTGCAGTTGGTTGTGGTGGGGACGCCGAATGAGACGCACTTCGAGCTTGCGAAACAGGCTTTGCTGGCTGGTAAGCATGTCGTGATCGATAAGCCGTTTGCCGGGACGAGCGCCGAGGCGAAGGAGCTGAAGGAGCTGGCGGAGAAGCAGGGTGTGGTGCTGGCTCCGTTTCATAACCGGCGGTGGGATGGGGATTTTTTGACTGTGCGGAAGCTGCTCGCGGAAGACGCTGTAGGGCGGCTGGTGACGTATGAGTCACACTTCGATCGGTTTCGGCCGCTGCCTCGCGAGAATACGTGGAAGGAAGGGGCGAACTCGGCAAATGGGCTGTTGATGGATCTCGGGCCGCATCTGGTGGATCAGGCGCTGGCGCTGTTTGGAGCGCCGGAGGGAATCACGGCTAGCGTTCGTAAGGATCGGGATAAGACGGATATTGAAGATGCATTTGATATCACGCTCGACTATCCGCGGCTGCGAGCGCATTGCCGGTCAAGCATGCTGGCTTGCGATGCTGCGCCGAGATTTTTGCTGCATGGGACGAAGGGGAGCTTCAAGAAATATGGGCTGGACCCACAGGAGCCGGCGCTGGTTGGCGGGGCGAAGGTTCCGCGGATGGGTGAGGGCGAGTGGCTGGCAGAGCCTGAGTCGGAGTGGGGCACACTGACGGTGGCTCCGGTGCCGGCTGATCCTGCAGCGCTGGTCCGGACGAAGGTGAAGACAGAGTTGGGGGATTACCGGCTTTATTACGCGAATGTTCGGGATGCGATTAATGGAGTGGCGAAGCTGGCAGTGACAGCCGAGGATGGGTATCGGGTGATCAAGTTGCTGGAGATGGCGCGGGAGAGTTCGGCTGAGGAGATCACTTTGCCAGTGGAGTTTTAGTCGAGTTGTGGGTGACTTCGTCCACCGCTGTCGTGCTAGAGGTCGGTAGCCCAGTTGACAAGCGCATGCAACCCTTGCGCATGACGGAATGCCTTGTCGGTGGTCACGAGTATGGCGTCGAGCGAGACGGCGTGGGATGCGATCATCATGTCGAGCGCGCCAAGTGGGGTTCCCGCTGCGGTCATTTTGGCGCGCATCACTCCGTAGGAGCGTGCGGCCTCTGAGTCCCACGGTAGAACCGTGACGATGGACAAGAAACTTTCGATGGCCTTGCGAAGCTTGACGGCCGCCGGCTTTTTCGCCAGACCGAATCGCAACTCCCCTTCTGTGACGGCCGAGATTGCTGCGTCGCTCAGATTGGACTCGAGCTTCTGGCGAGCAGTGCGGGAGCGCCCATTGATGATGTACGAGACGGTATTGGTATCGAGAAGATAGATCGGCCTCACAAAAGGTCTCTCTCCTCTGCCTGGCGCATGTCGCGACCGGCCATGAAATCATCCGGTACACCGGCGTCATCGAGGAGGGCGTAGACCTCTTGCAGGGACTTCTTTTCTGGCTTGGCCGAGAGGATGATATCGCCGCCTGGTGTGCGGCGGATATAGACCTCCTTGGAGTTGAAGCGAAACTCCGCGGGAATGCGGACGGCTTGGCTGCGACCGCTCATGAAGACCTTCGCTTTTGGACTCTTCACGATGGAGTTCTCCTTCCGCTCGGGTATATATCATGTAATATAGCAAGCGGACCAGGAATACGCAACAGACCTCTGTCGCTATTGCCCGTAGGTGGCATTCGCTCCATGCTTGCGGAAGTAGTGGCGATCCAGGAGGGCCTGCGAGACTCCGGTGCAGCTGGATTGGAGCGTGAGGGTGTTGTAGGCCATTTTTGCGACGGCTTCGAGGACGACGGCGTTGTGGGCGGCGGCGTGGGGGTCGCGGCCCCAGCAGAAGGGAGCGTGTCCGTTGACCAGGCAGGCGGGGACGGCGAGAGGGTCGATTCCCTGCTGCTTGAAGTGGTTGACGATGGCGAGGCCGGTCTCGTGGACGTAGCGGCCGGCGATGGCTTCATCGTGCAGCGGTGCGGTGCATGGGACGGGGCCGTAAAAGTAGTCAGCGTGCGTAGTGCCAAGCGGGGGGATTGGGAGGCCGGCCTGGGCGAAGCTGGTGGCGAACTCGGAGTGCGTGTGAACGACAGCGCCGATGGTGGGGAACTCGCGGTAGAGGAGGGTATGGGTGTCGAGGTCGGAAGAGGGTTTAAGCTTGCCGTCGACAATTTTGCCGTGGAGGTCGGTGACGACCATGAGTTCGGGGACGAGTTCGTCGTAGTCGACGCCGGAGGGCTTGATGACGATGAGGCCCTGGTTCCGGTCGATGCCGCTGGCATTGCCGAAGGTGTAGAGGACCAGGCCGCGCTTGACGAGCTCGAGGTTGGCTTCGAGGACTTGAATACGAAGTTCTTTGAGCAACATGAGGTTTCTCCGGTTAGAGGTTAGAGTAAACGTTTTTTGAGGAGTTGTGGCTGGGGGAGGTTTGGGTTGAGAAGCCGGTTTCTCCTGTGGGCTCGGCGGGATGGAAGTGGATGAGGCAAAGATAAAGAAAGAAGTGAAGGCAACAGCAAAAGCAAAGACAAAAAGCAGGTCCTCCGCCTACGGCGAAGGATGACAAGGGTGGGGCGAAGGATGACAAGGGTTAGGGGAAGGTGTTGGTAAAGTAGAGGCTATGAGTGACGAGACAGTGAAGATCGGGACCCTGCCGCGGGGTTTTGTGTGGGGTGCGGTGAAGGCTGGGATCAAGGCGAGCGGTAAGACGGATTTGGCAGCGGCGGTAGCGGTCAAAGGCGCGAAGGGCGCGGCAATGTTCACGAAGAACCAGGTGGTGGCGGCGCCGGTGACTGTCGGGCGAAGGCATCTGGCAGCGACCGGCGGGCGTGTGAGTGCGGTACTGGTGAATGCGGGGAATGCGAACTGCGCGACAGGGCAACCGGGAATCGATGCGTGTGTGCAGACCTGTGCGGCGGCGGCCGAGAGCTTTGGTTGCATCTTTGATGAGGTCTTCCCTTCCTCAACCGGGATTATTGGGGTGCCGTTTCCTGGGGAGAAGGTGATTGCGGCACTGCCTGCGCTGAAGGCGGATCTGGGGGATGCTCCCGCGCATGCGGAGTTGTTTGCGCGGGCGATTATGACGACCGACACGAAGATGAAGGTGGCGCAGGCTGCGGTGAATGTCGACGGGGTGGAGGTGTTGATATTTGGTGCGGCCAAGGGTGCGGGGATGATTCATCCGCAGCTTGGGGCTTCCGCGGGGCCGCCGCATGCGACGATGCTGGTTTATTTGTTTACAGATATTGCCGCCGAGAGTGAGCAGTTGAGTGCGGTGCTGGAGCCGGCGGTGGAGAGGAGCTTCAATTCGATCTCGATCGATGGAGATACTTCGACGAACGATACGGTGTTGCTGCTGGCGAATGGGGCAAGCGGAGTGAGGTTGAATGAACGCACTCAGGATGCGTTTGCAGATGCGCTGAAGCAGGTATGTGGGTCGCTGGCTTATCAGATTGTCGATGATGGCGAGGGTGTGGGGCACGTGGTGACGCTGCATGTGACGGGAGCGCGGACGGAGACGGAGGCAAAGCAGATTGCGAAGGCGATTGCGCATTCGCCGTTATGCAAAACGGCGTGGTCGAGCGGCGATCCGAACTGGGGGCGGTTGCTGGCGGCTGCTGGATATAGTGGTGTGGCGTTCGATCCGGCTCTGGTGAACATTACGATCGGGAACCAGCCTGTGTTTGAACTTGGCGTGCGGTCGCCGGCGTTCGACGAAGCTGCGGCCCATGCTGCGATGATGGTGCGGGATTACACGATTACGCTGGATATGGGGCTGGGCAAGGCGGAGTGCAGGTTTTTGACCTGCGACCTGACGGAAGAGTATGTGCGGATCAACGCGGATTATTCGACCTAATCAAGAATGACGAGGGGAATGCCTGATGCGTATTCTGCGATTTCTGGGATGGCTAAGCGTGGTGATTGTGCTGGCGATCTGCACAGCGATGTTTATGGGAAGCAGATTGCCGGAGGGACATACGACGAGCGTCACGGAGACGATTCCGGCATCGCAGCAGAAGGTGTGGGGGCTGATTACTGATCCTTCGGCGATGCCGAGATGGCGGACAGGACTGAAGGCGGTGACGATGCTGCCGTCGGAGAATGGCGCGCAGTGCTGGGGCGAGGTGCAGAGCGCGATGACGATGCCGCTGTGCGCGGATGTTCGTGAAGAGCCCACACGACAGGTGGTGCGAATCGCCGACCCAGAGCTGCCGTTCGGCGGGACGTGGACGTATGTGCTGGAGCCGGCAGGGACGGATGCGACGAAGGTGACGATTACGGAGAACGGAACGACCGGGCCGGCGATGTGGCGGTTTGTCGGGCACTATGTGATGGGTGAGGATGGGTCGATCAAGCAGTATCTGGGTGATCTGAAGCGGGCCGCAGCGCAGACGAACTGAGGGTGGCGTTCGGATAGATGACGTTTTCGCGTAAGCCTTATATCGTTATAAGTGGGTCCGCTTGCGTGCCTGATGGCGAATTGCATGGATCTCTGGGACTGGAGTGTTGACGAAGATTATGACGACGAAACTGGACGACGCCGCTAAGCAGGACTTTAAAGCAGAAGTATCGGAGTGGATCGAGGCGTTTGACGACGTCGTCGCACAGGACTGGGAGCAGGGGGCAGAGTTGCTGGGTGCGCTGCGGCAGCGCGCGCGCGAGGCTGGAGTGCCGACGTCGAGCGAGATGACGACGCCGTACCGGAATACGATTCCCAAGCATGATGAAGTGCCGTATCCGGGAGACAGGAAGCTGGAGAAACGGGTGGAGTCGCTGCTTCGCTGGAATGCGATGGCGATGGTGCATGGACAGAATAAGAAAGACCCGGGGATCGGCGGGCATATCTCGACGTACTCGTCTCTGGCTACGCTGCTGGAGGTTGGGTTCAATCACTTCTTCCGCGCGAACTATGGGGACCAGCCGGGAGACTTTGTTTATTTTCAGGGGCACGCATCGCCTGGGGTGTATGCGCGGGCTTATCTGGAAGGGCGATTCGATGAGGCACGACTGAAGAATTTTCGACATGAGTTGAGGGATACGCCAGGATTGTCGTCGTATCCGCATCCGTGGCTGATGCCGGACTTCTGGAATTTTCCGACGGTATCGATGGGGATCGGGCCGCTGAATGCGATCTATCAGGCGCGGTTTATGCGGTACCTGGAGAATCGCGGACTGCTGAAGCGGACCGAGCGCAAGGTTTGGGCGTTTCTGGGTGATGGCGAGACGGACGAGGTGGATTCACTGGGTGCGATCTCGCTGGGTGCGCGAGAGAAGCTGGACAACCTGATCTTTGTTGTCAATTGCAATCTCCAAAGACTTGACGGCCCGGTGCGCGGGAACAAGCGGATTATCGACGAACTGGAAGGCGTGTTCCGTGGAGCGGGATGGAACGTCATCAAGGTGATCTGGGGTTCGGATTGGGATGCGCTGTTTGAACGCGACCATACGGGCCTGCTGCTGCGGCGTATGGAAGAGTGCGTCGATGGCGACTTCCAGACCTACAAGGCGAAGGACGGCGCGTTTTTGCGCAGCCACTTCTTCGGAAAGTATCCCGAGCTGCTGGAGCTGGTGAAGGACTACACCGACGAGGAGTTGTTGCGCCTGCATCGCGGCGGGCATGATCCGGCGAAGATCTATAACGCGTACAAGTGGGCGATGGAGCATAAGGGTGGACCGACGGTGATTCTCGCCAAGACGGTGAAGGGTTATGGAATGGGAACGTCGCAGTCTCGCAATGCGACGCACAACGAGAAGAAGCTGACGGATGAAGGTCTGGCCGCGTTTGTGAAGCAGTTCGATATTCCGATTCCTGTGCAGTCGGCGAAGGATGGGTCGTTCTATCGGCCGGCACCGGATTCGCCGGAGCTTGTGTACATGCAGGCGCGGCGCAAGGAGCTGGGCGGGTATCTGCCGAAGCGCGAGGCGACGAAGCTGGAGTTTACGGCGCCCGCATTGAGCACTTTCGCGGAGTGGATTGGCGGGTCGAACAATCGCGCCGTTTCGACGACGATGGGATTTGTCAGCATTCTGCGGCACCTGATGAAGGACAAGGCGATCGGCAAGCTGATTGTGCCGATTGTGCCGGATGAGGGACGGACGTTCGGTCTGGAGTCGGCGATTAAGCAGGTGGGCATCTATGCTCCGGAGGGGCAGAAGTATGAGCCGCACGACAAGGACATGCTGCTGAGCTATCGCGAGGAGCAGGATGGGCAGATTCTGGAGGAGGGGATCACCGAGGCTGGGTCGATGGCGTCGTTTTCGGCTGCGGGTACAGCGTATGCGAACTATAAAGTGCCTTCGATTCCCTTCTACATGTACTACTCGATGTTTGGATTTCAGCGCATTGGGGACATGGTGTGGGCGTTCGCAGATTCGCGCGGCAAGGGCTTCCTGATGGGTGGGACGGCCGGGCGGACGACGATGCTTGGCGAAGGCTTGCAACATCAGGACGGGCATAGCCCGGTGCTGGCGAGCACAGTGCCGACCTGCCTGACTTATGATCCGGCGTTTGTGTATGAGCTGGCGGTAGTGATTCAGGATGGGATTAGGCGGATGTATGAGAAGGGCGAGGACATCTTCTACTACATCACGATGTACAACGAGGACTACGCCATGCCAGCGATGCCGGAGGGTTCGGCTGAAGGCATTCTGCGAGGGATGTATAAGCTGAAACCGGCGGCGGGCGAGGCTGTGGCGCAGTTGTTCGGCAGCGGACCGATCTTGAACGAGGTGCTGCGGGCGCAGGAGATCCTGGCAACGAAGTATGGCGTGCATGCGGATGTGTGGAGTGTGACGAGCTACACCGAGCTGCGGCGCGATGCGCTGGCGGTAGAGCGGTGGAACCGGCTGCATCCGGCGGAGAAGGAACGAGTGCCCTACTTGTTGACGGCGCTCGGCGATGCGAAAGGACCGATTGTTGCGGCGAGCGATTACATGAAGTCAGTGCCGGATGTGGTGTCTCCATGGCTGCCGTCGCGGCTGGTTGCGCTGGGAACCGACGGGTTTGGACGAAGCGACAATCGCGAGCATTTGCGAAGGCACTTCGAGGTCAGCGCGGAGGCAATTGTTGGCGCGACTTTGTCGAAGCTGGCTCGTGAGGGCAAGTTCAAAGCCGAGGATGCACAGAAGGCGCTAGACGATCTGGGGCTGAATGTGGAAGCGGCCGATCCGGCCAGAGCCTAGACGAGTTTCAGTGGTTGCGTTAAACCAGAGAGGGCTCCTTGCGGAGCCCTTTCTCGAATCTCAAAGCAACAGCAAGTGACCCCTCTGAAGAGATGGCTACCGATGAAGAAACTTACGACGCGCTGCGCCGGCTAGACCCAGAATGCCGGTGCCGAGCAACACCAGCGAAGAGGGCTCGGGAACAGACGAGATCGCTTGAAAGGTTGAATCGCCGGCGCTGGTCAGATTAAGCGCCCCCTCTGTTGTCTCAAATGAGGAGCCGAAATTCCCTTCAAATGTGCCCGTGATCGGTCCGATCGCGCTCTGCAAATCATAGGTCTCGAAAGCCGTGTCGACGGTGTCAATAATGTCGAGTCCACCCAGGGATTCGTCACTCACGCCTGCGACTCCTATGGAGTTGTCGAAGAACTCGATCGTGTCGGTGAAAAGGAAGGTTCCGATGCCTGCCACGGTGACTTGGGCCGGTGTGGTGATGACCTCGAAGACCGATCCATTCTGTGTAACCGTGCTTGTGTCTGCCGATCCTGTGATGGTAACCAGCGCATCGGTGAAGTTCTGTTTGCCCAAAAGGCCTGTGGCGGTTACGGACTCTGAGTAAGTGATGATATCGGCGTGGGCAGCAAAAGTGGCAGCTGCAAGGATGACGAGGACAGCAGGTCGGAAGGTAAGACGCATAATGGTCTCCTTGGATGCAGGGGGAGTTACTTGCTTGGCCGACGAACTGGTAATCTGTGTGCACGTTACCCTCCAAAATACCTGATCCTAAGGGCCCTATTTACTATGGCCTTCGCTGCTCCCAGTCGCTGGAACATGCAATATTTTGCAGTCTATGTGGAGTATTGCTGCACAGAAGGCTGGGTAGGCGGCTGGCTCTCAACAGGCTGTATTCCGGATTTTGCATCTGAAAGTAGCGAACACCATTTGCCACCTTTTCATCGACATCCGCGGAGGGTGTCATGAACAGGTTGCAGAAAATTGTCATGATAACTCATGTGTACGCAATACGTTACCGCAACTAACGTGTTGTAATACTGTATAAATAGATTGATAAAAAGGGATGCAAATGGGGGTTGGGTTGAGCGAGACAGAGTTGAGCGCGACAGGGCTACATGAGAATCCGCTGGTACCGAATACGAAATTGAGACAGATGTATGAGGCGATGGCCGAATCAAGGGTGCTGGACGAGCACATCGTCAAGCTACAAAGACGTGTGAAGGGGCGCCGGAGGCTGGATTCGACGCGCGGGCAAGAGGCTTGCCGGGTGAGCACGGCGATTGATCTGGGGCCGGGCGATCTGGTGAGCGATTCTCAGGCTGGAGTTGTGATGGAGCTGCTCGCTGGCGCGAAGGTCAATTCCCTGCTGAAGCGCGTGGCGGAGTTTCATTCGGCGAAGAAGGGTGCGGTCGCGAAATCGACTCCCGACTCGGGACGGCTGCTGCCGTGGATTGACGACGCAGGCGAGCGGCTTAGGATGGCGATGGGCGCGGCGCTCTCGTTCAAGACTTTGCGGCGGGCGAATGTTGTGGTCGCTTATGTTCGGCACGGCGAGGTCGCCAAGGGCGTGTGGCGGCAGGTGTTGCGCCTCGCATCGAAGCTGGAGTTGTCGGTCATTTTTGTGGTTCTGCCTCCAGTGAAGGGAGAGAGGCGGGGTGGCATGACGAATCTGGGCGCGAAGTCAGCGAGGTGGGGAGTGCCCGGGATTCCTGTCGATGCCGGGGACGCGGTAGCCTTGTACCGGGTTGCACAGGAGTCAATGGGAAAGGCTCGAGGTGGGGATGGGCCGGTGTTGATTGAGTGCGTGGAATACCGGGCAAAGGGCAAGGGCGGGGGTGCCGCGGCCGATCCTCTGGTTCAGATGCAGGAGTTTCTGCTCAGCCGCAAGGTTTGCACCAAGGCCTGGTTGAAGGGCTGCGGGGGTGGGCTACGGAGGCGGATTGCATCGGCGAGCGAGTAGAAGCTTGTATTTAGGGAGAGGCTTATTTGGAACTGCTACCCCGGGCCGTCCGCGATTACACTGGAGCTGCAGTTGAGTCAAAGGTATTGAGGTGCAAGTGCGGACCAGGGGTTTTCTTTCTTTTGCGGCGCTGACTCTATGTGCTGCTTCGACTGCGATTGCGCAGACGCCACCTTCAAACCCTCCACCTCCTGCCACTCAAACTCCAGGATCGGCCCCTGTACCGACACCGTCTACGACGATCCCATCGTTTCCTCCCTATTCCCAGCAACCGCAGCAGCAGCCTCAACAACAGCCCGCGCCTCCGGCTATACCTGCCCCGGAGCAGAAAGCTCCGCCCGTAGCCCCGCCTGCCAAGCCTACGTCGCAGGCTCCCTACATCGGATTTGTTCCATATGCTCCCGCTCCCGTTAAGCAGAAACCAGTGCCGGACAGGTTGGGGTCGGTCTACATACAGATGGATAGCTGGATGTATCCGGCGTTAAACCGGCTGTACGGGATGGGGTTTCTCGACACGATGTACCTGGGGATGCGGCCTTATACGCGGCGAAGCGTGCTGCATATGCTGTGGGCATCCGAGAATGACATTATCAACAGTGACAATGAACAGGCACAGCAAATTCTCGCGAAGCTGTTGTACGAGTTGAGCGCGGAAGATCCGGAGGCGCGTCCTCCCGTTCCGCGCGGGCTGGTGTATGGGGCGGAGTCGTCCTATACGCGATTCCTGGGGATCAGCGGGCCGATTCTGCGGGATAGCTATCACATCGGACAGACGATCAGCAACGACTACGGCAGGCCGTTTGAGACCGGCCTGAATGCTATCGCCGGCGCTTCGACGATCGAGGAGTGGGGGCCGTTTTCCTTGTATGTGAGGGGAGAGTACCAACATGCTCCGTCCGGCACCGGATACTCCAGAGAGCTGGCCGATACTCTGGGAATCAACGATGAGATTCCGAATGAAGGACCGTCGGATGTGATGCCTCAGGGCGACCTTCCCGAACAAAATCAATTTCGGCTGGTAGAGGCGTATGCATCGTTTCATCTTCTGGGGCATGAGATCTCCGGGGGGAAGAGCGATGCATGGCTTGGGCCGGCAGCGGGTAGCGCCATGGCCTGGTCGAATAACGCAGAGAATATCTATTCGTTCCGCGTCAACCGGGTAGAGCCGCTGAATATCAAGTACCTGTCGAAGCTGCTTGGGCCTGTCCGATATGACTTCTATGTGGGGAGTCTGAAAGGTCACACCTATTTGAATTCGCCGTGGGTGCACTCCGAGATGTTCTCCTTCCGACCGACTAACGACTTCGAGTTCGGGTTTCAGCGAACGATCATCTGGGGCGGCAAAGGACACGCTCCAGTGACGCTGCATACGTTCCTCCACGGCTTCTTTGATACGAACGATACGGCTGGGCCTGAGAAGATTGGGCGCGATGATCCAGGTGCGCGATACAGCGATTTCAATTTCTCCTACCGGCTACCCGGTATACGCCGCTACGTAACGTTTTATGTGGATTCGATCTGCCATGACGATGTAACTCCTATCAGCGCGCCACGACGCGCGGCCTACCGGACCGGCCTGTACGTCTCGCAAATTCCGGGGATGAGAAAATTCGACTTCAGAGTGGAGGCGGTAACAACCGATCCGGGAACATCGAGAAGCCACGCCGGACAGTTCAATTACTGGGAGGTCATCCAAAGGGAGGGCTACACCAATAAGGGGTACATCATGGGGGACTGGATTGGCCGCGAGGCCAAGGGCGGGCAGGCCTGGATCACCTACCATCTATCGGCCGACCAGTGGATTCAACTGGAGTATTTGAACAAAAAGACCGAGAAGGACTTTATTCCCGAGGGAACGACCCAGAACCAGTTCAAGGCGAGCGTAGTGAAACGGTTTGGCCCGGAGGTCGAGTTGAACGCCTGGGTGCAGTACGAAGGGTGGAAGGCTCCGATCTACATGCCGGGGCTGCAGAAGAATACCGCGGCTTCGGTGCAGTTGACCTGGTATCCGAAGTTACGCAACCACCCAGAGCTGCATTAGCGAACGGACTGGACAGCCGTCGATGAGCCCGCCTCACGGATGCATGTCTTGAAGTATTCGAGGGACTTTTCCAGCCCCTTACGGAATTTAATCTTCGGCTCCCAACCCAACAGCTCTCTTGCTTTTGTGATGTCCGGACGGCGGCGTGTCGGATCGTCCTGTGGGAGGGCGTGGAAGAGTATCTCGGATTTGGCTGCAGTGACGGCGAGAATCTCGTGAGCGCACTCGAGGATGGTCCATTCGTCAGGATTGCCGATGTTGACGGGGAGATGCTCTTCGGAGCGCGCCAGACGCACGATGCCCTCGATGAGATCGGAGACGTAACAGAAGCTGCGGGTCTGTGAGCCGTCTCCGTAGATGGTCAGCGGCTCTCCCTGCAACGCCTGCACCATGAAGTTTGAGATGACCCGGCCGTCGTTAGGTTGAAGCCTCGGGCCATAGGTGTTGAAGATGCGGACGAGGTGGGTGTCGACACCGTAGTAACGGTAATAGGCCATGACGGCGGCCTCGGAGAAGCGCTTGGATTCGTCGTAGACAGAACGCGGGCCGACGGGGTTGACGTGGCCCCAGTAGCTCTCGACCTGAGGATGCACCTCGGGGTCGCCGTAGCACTCAGAGGTGGAGGCGTGGAGATAGCCAGCGCCATATTTGCGGGCGAGGTCGAGGGTATTGATGGTGCCGGCAGAGCCGACGAGGAGGGTTTCGACACCGAGACGGGTGTAGTCGGTGGGGCTGGCCGGAGAGGCGAAGTTGAAGATGTAGTCGACCTTGCCCGCGTCGAAGGGCTTCGTGATGTCGTGTTCTAGAAGGCTAAACCGGTCCTCGCGTTCGAGATGGCTGAGATTGGCGAGGTTACCCGTGCTGAGATTATCGACACCGATTACCGAGTTCCCAGCGGCGAGCAGGGAGTCACAAAGATGGGAGCCGAGAAAACCGGCTGCTCCTGTGACCAGAATATTTCGAGACATCGTGTCCTACCTTTCTTCCGTCGAAGCATCTGCCTCTGTCGCGTGAAGCTCTGGACGCGGCGGGGGATCTTGCAACAACGTTGCTGGCATGCCGTACACGCAGGTACTAGCTGGTGGACGATGGTGAAGCGAGGTCCCGCGCTGGATATGCTGCAGGCCGCCCAATGCTGAGATAAGTAAAGCCGTGTTTCATCATGATATCGGGATCGTAGAGGTTACGGCCATCAATCACGATGGGGTACCGGAGAGTCTGGTTGAGGCGGTTGATATCCAATGTGGCGAATTCGGCCCAATCGGTGAGGATAAGCAGAGCGTCGGCGTCTTTCGCCGCTGCATACGAGTCGGCAACATAACGGAGACTGGGTCCGGCAGGAAGGATCTCCTGAGTCCGCTTGATCGCGGCAGGATCATAGGCGGCGATGGAACAGCCTTCGGCAAGCAACATCTTGACGACGTCGATCGCGGGCGACTCGCGAATGTCATCGGTCTCTCCCTTGAACGCCAGGCCGAGAACGCCGATGCGCTTGCCACGCAGGGTCCAGAGAGCGGACCGCACCTTATTGAGGAAACGTCTCTTCTGCTGGCTGTTTATCTTTTCAACTTCAGTCAGGAGACTGAAGTCGATGCCCAATTGCTCCGCAACAGAACGGAAGGCGGCGACGTCTTTGGGAAAGCAGGAGCCCCCGTAGCCGATGCCGGGGCGAAGGAATTTGGGGCCGATGCGGCTGTCGAGGCCCATGCCGCGAGCGACCTGCTCGACATTAGCGTTGGTGGCTTCGCAAAGGTTAGAGATTGCATTGATGAACGAGATCTTGAGTGCCAGGAAGGCGTTCGAGGCGTGCTTGATGATCTCGGCGCTCTTGGTCGAGGTCAGTAGAAGCGGGGGCGGTGCAGCGCCGTTGTGCGAGCCGGTGATGGCATCGCTTCGCTTGTAGTAGTCACCACTGGTGAGGGGTAGATAAATTCGCCTGAGGACTGCCGCGGCACGTTCGCTGTCCGCACCGACGACGATGCGGTCGGGATGAAGGAAGTCGCCGACGGCCGTTCCCTCGCGAAGGAACTCTGGATTGGAGACGACGTCGAACAGATGACGCGCGACACCGTTGCGTTCCATCGACCGTGTGACCCACTCATTGGTGTAGACCGGAACGGTGCTTTTCTCGACGATGACTTTATAACTGGTGATCGAGCGTGCGATCTCGCAAGCAACGGCTTCGACGTAGGAGAGATCTGCATCTCCGGCCTCGCTCTGCGGAGTACCGACGGCGATGAAGATGGCCTCACACTCACGAGTGGCGTCGGCAAGATCGGTCATGAACCGGACTTTGGTATTACGGAACTTTTCGAGGAGTTCGGGGAGCGAGTTTTCGTGGATGAGGGAGTCGCCGCCCTGGAGAGCGGCCACCTTTTGCTCGTCATTGTCCACGCAAATGACATCGTGGCCCATTTCGGCAAAACAAACAGCAGCGACAAGACCGACATATCCTGATCCGACGACAGCAATTTTGATGGATTCACTCATAAATGTGGGTGTCATTCCTCATAGTTTGAGAATACCCGAATGTTTGAGAACTCGAGAGGTCCAGGGACAATCTGTACTCTTTGAATCCAACACGCTGGCGTGCCGATCTAATCTTCCTTCTGGAAGGCACAGTCGGGTAGACTAGGGTGAATGGGTTCACAAAATACGCAGCCGCCGCTCGTGGGTGTTCCGGAAACGAACCAGTCTGGGTTCAGTACGACGGTTACAGATACTACGCTGTCTGAAGCGCTGATTGTGCTACGGAAACGCCGGTGGGTCCTGATTATTTGCACCCTTCTTGGTCTGGCGTACGGGGTCTTCAAGGCGGAGTCGCAACCTAAGCTGTACGACGCGTATGGACGGATTCAGGTGCGGTCGGGTTCATCGAATGAATACAGGGTGAGCGCGGTGCAGGGCTATGGCGGCGATTCCAGCTCGAAGATGCTGACTGAGATCGAGATTCTGAAGAGCGATTCGCTCATGTTGAAGGTTTGTCATGAGATGGACCTCTCGAATAATGCGGATTTTCTTGAGAAAAAAGGCCCCGTTCCCCACACGAGTCTGGACGACGGAATCGTCAGACAGAGTACGGTTCACCGTTTGCAGAGTAATCTGCACGTCGGAGTGGTTCCGAAGACAGACATTATCCGCATCAGCTACAGCAGCTTGAACCCTAAACTGTCCGCAGACATCGTCAACCGGGTCATTCAGGACTACATCCACCGCAGTTATGAGACGCGGTACAAGTCCTCGCAGAATGTTTCGGACTTTCTTGCAGGCACGCTGGAAGGCCTGAAGCAAGAGGTTGAGACGTCGCAAGAGCAGATGATGGATATGCAGAAGCGGTTAGGCATTCTGGGGTTCGACCCGGCCCATAACCAAATCAGCGCGTCGCTCGACGATCTTGCCAAAGCGGCTGGTGCGGCGAAGTTAGCTCGCATTATTGCGGAGGCACGCTACCGGGTTGTGAGCGGAATGGATCCGGACACAATTGAAGGTGCGATTGAGCTGACCCCGGGGACGGCCCCAGGGGAGTTAAACGTGCTGCGCGGGCAGCTTGCCACAGCAAGGGCCAGCTACGCGCAGATGGAGTCGACGCTGGGACCGAACCACCCTCAAGCGAGGGCGTTGAAGGCGCAGATCGACGAACTCGTCAAAGAGATCAACACCGAGCAGAACCGCCTGCTGCTGCAGGCAAAACAGAACTACATCGTCGCACGCGCGAACGAAGATCAGACGACAGCAGCGCTGGAAGCTCAGAAGGCTGACGCTTATAAACTGCGGGATCAGCTGGTGGAATATACGATTCGCCAGCGCGAGTTCGAAGAAAACCGGACGTTGTACGACAGCCTGAAGACACGCCTGCGGACGGCGACTGTCCAGTCAGGGCTGGAGTCGCTGGAAATCGATGTCGTCGACCCGGCGTTGCCCCCTGCATACCCGATCCTGCAGCCGCAGTCGACAGTGATTCTTACTGCACTGGTCTTCAGTATTCTGGCTGGCATTGTGCTGGCCTTCCTGATGGAGAGCCTGGACACCGGATTGCGGAGTATCGCTGAGATCGAGAGCATCACGGAGCTGCCTTCCCTGGCGATCATTCCGCGAGCGCGCCGGGCTTCCGTCGATCAGGCTGGAACTCTGACCACAGCGCAGCGAAACATCGGTATATTGACGCAGCCGAAGTCGCAGTTCGCCGAGGCATTCCGTTCGCTTCGCACGTCGCTTCTGCTGTCGACCACCGGACATCCTCCAAAGGTCATTGTGCTGACGAGTGCTACGCCCTCAGAAGGTAAGACGACAGCAGCGAGCAATCTAGCGGCGATTCTCGCGCAAAGGGACACGCGTGTTCTGCTGATCGACGGCGACCTTCGGCGGCCTAATATTCATCACCGGTTCGGGTTGAACGGCAAGATCGGTCTGACAACGGTCCTGACTGGAGCGACAACTCTGGAAGAGACGGTGCAGAGGGTGACCGAGATTCCAAATCTCGACATTCTGCCGAGTGGACCGGTCCCTCCGTTCCCGACCGAGATGCTGAGTTCCGGAGCGATGGAGGCGATCCTCAAACGCTGTGGGGAGCTTTATGACTATATCGTCATCGACTCTCCGCCGATTCTCTCCGTGACGGACGGCGTCATCCTTGCGCGGCAGGCGGACGCAGTCGTTCTGGTGGTGCGTCATGGCAAGTCGAGTAAGCATGTGGTGCGTCGGGCCAGAGATATCCTGCTGCGCTCGGGTGCAGGTATTACCGGCATTGTGCTGAATGCTGTCGATCTCAACTCGCCGGAGTACTACGGATACTACGGGTACTCAGGGTACTCGTACGCGAGTGTGGATTCCGAAAGCTGGGAGTCAAAAGGAGCCTCCGAAGATAAGACGAGCAAGGCCGGGGAGATCGAACGATGAAACAGGGACAGGGTAGTCTCCGGATTGGCAGGACGGTCGAGGGCACGTCCCGGATCGGCGTTCGCGACGCGTGGATGATCTGCGCTCTGTTCCTCCTGGTGTCTTTGTGCGGCCGGTCTGCGAAGGCCCAATTCGCCGGACCAGCGGTCGGGCCGGACACGCCGATCAATCCACCGGTAACGATTACGACCGATCCGGCGATTCTCTTTCCAAGCCATCGGGACGTTTACATTGGGCGCGGCGACATTCTCGCGATTCATATTTTCGAAAGCCCGGACTATACTCCAACGGCACGGGTGGGTCTCGATGGCACGATTCAACTTCCCCTGATCGAGAGCCTGCAGGTAGACGGGCTCACACTGCATCAGGCTGAGGACCTGATTGCGCATAAGTTGGTGAGTGCCGGCATGTATCGCGATCCTCAGGTGTCAATCCAGATCACGGATTCGCCGAACCAGATGGCCACCGTCGTCGGAGAGCTGCATGGGATTGTGCCCGTCATCGGGGAAAAACGGCTGTATGACGTCTTGGCGTCGGTTGGGGGCGGCGGATCGTCGACCGGAGGAACAACTATAGTGGTCGGAGGCGGCGGGCTCCCTGCGACTGCAAGTCACGTTATTACGATTAACCGTTTTGGTTCGCCGGAGCCAATCACCGTCGACCTGGGAACTGATCCTTCAAAGAGTTCGCTAGCCGACATCCCAATCTTCCCCAGGGACACGATCATTGTCCCGCGGGTAGGAGTGGCTTATCTGCTTGGAGCGTTCAAGGTTCAAGGTGCGATCCCTCTTCAACAAAACTCGCCGATGACCTTGATGAAGGTGGCTGCGCTTGCGGGTGGGAACGGCTGGGAGGGCAATTTCGGTGATCTCAGGATCATTCGTTCGGTTGGACTCACACGCCAGGTCGTTCGCGTCGATATCTCGAAGGTAATCAACGGTAAGGCGCCTGACCCTGTCATCCAGGCAGAAGATATTATCTTCCTGCCCAGCAATTCCATGAAGGCCGCGATTAAGTCGGGAGGAATCGGCACTTTGTTGGGCATCGTTTCGATTCTGCTCGTTGCAACTGGACACTAGCGACCACGGTCGATAGCCAAACGCATTGGCGGCCCGCATAAATTCGGCACTCTATGGTTTACCTTCGTCAGACATGGGCAATCGATTGAAGAACAAAGTAAGGCTGGCTTATCTTGTGAGCCATCCTATCCAGTATCAGGCGCCTCTGCTGCGAAGGATTGCACAAGAGCCGGATATTGATCTGACGGTCTTCTTCGGCTCTGATTTTTCGGTCCGCGGCTACAAGGACGCGGGGTTTGGCGTGGGGGTTAAGTGGGATGTGCCTCTGTTGGATGGATACCGTCATGAATTTCTTCCCGTGATTCGGGACAGCGCCAATCCGGGCGCGATGAGTCCGCTGAACTATGGCATCTTTAGCCGTCTGCGTGGGAGTAAAGAAGCAGCGGGCGTCGATGTGCTGTGGCTGCATGGTTACTCTTCGCTGAATGCGCTGCAGGGAATGCTGGCTGCGAAATTACTGGGAATACCGGTGCTGGTTCGAGCAGAGCCATGGTTGGGGGACCGTGACCGGAGTGGGCCAACGCTGGCTGCAAAATGGCTGTTCTTCAACCTGCTGCGGGGATTAGTCGATGGAGCACTGCCGATCGGCACCCTGAACGCAGAGTATTGGCGTCACTATCTGGGCGACGATTTTCCCCTGTATCGAATGCCCTATGCAGTCGACAACCACTATTTTCAAACCCGCGGCGCAGAGGCCCGAACGGGGCGGGCCGCGTTGCAGAACGAGTTGAATCTGGATCCTTCACGGCCGGTGATTCTATTTGCCTCGAAGCTGCAGAGCCGCAAACGATGCGGGGATCTCGTGGAGGCTTACAAGAATCTCTCTCTTGGACCGAGGATGAACCCGCATCCTTACCTGGTCATCGTTGGGGATGGCGAGGAGCGTGCCGCGTTGGAGAAGCAGGCAGCTGAGAGCGGGTTGGAGGGGATTCGGTTTTGCGGGTTCAGGAACCAATCGGAGCTGCCCAGGTTCTTCGACATGGCAACGGTGTTCGTTTTGCCGTCCCGACACGAGCCCTGGGGGCTGATTGTGAATGAGGTGATGAATGCCGGGCGGGCGGTGATCGTCTCAGACGATGTTGGATGTCAGCCGGACCTGGTTGAGGACGGCGTCGAAGGTTGTGTCTTTCCCGTCGGAGATGTGGCAGCTTTGACCGATGCTCTGCGAAGAGTGCTGGCGACGCCGGAGACTGCGGCGGCGATGGGACTACGAGGCCTGGCGAAGATTCGGACGTGGGACTTCGAGCAAGATGTCCGCGGTTTGAGAGACGCGATCGCCCAGGTCACGAGGAGGATAACTGTCTCGTGACGACGCAACTGTATTCCCAAATCGATGACTGCCCTGCTGATATTCTGAAGAGTAACGGGCAGAAACAGATGCGGATTCTCCACATTATCGGAACGCTGGACCCGGCGGCGGGTGGCCCGACGGAGTCCGTGAGGGTGCTGCTGAGTTACGGCCCGATTGGCTACACCGGCGAGGTGGTCACGCTGGATGATCCGTCCGCGCCCTACCTGAGCGAGATCGGATTCCCGGTGCATGCGCTGGGCCCCACAAATACGAAGTACGGGTTCAATTCCAAGCTGCTGCCGTGGCTGAAAAATAACCGCCACCGTTTCGATGGTGTTGTTGTGAATGGGTTGTGGCAGTACTGCGGCTATGCGGCGTGGCGAACGCTGGCAGGAAATACGCCTTATGTCGTGTTTACCCACGGCATGCTGGACCCTTACTTCAAACACGCGTTCCCGCTGAAGCACATCAAGAAATGGCTTTACTGGATTCCGGCAGAGTACTGGATTTTGCGAGGCGCCTATCGCGTACTGTTTACGTCGAAGGCTGAGAAACGGCTGGCTGAAGAGAGCTTCTGGCTGCATCGCTGGAATGCGTATGTCGTACCGTACGGTGCAAGTGGACCGACGGGCGACCCCGAGGTGCAGAAGCGGGCCTTCTTTGCGAAGTGCCCCGAGGCGAAGGGCAAGAGGTATCTTCTTTTTCTTGGCCGCATCCATCGCAAAAAGGGATGCGATCTTCTGATCGATGCGTTTGCGAAGGTTGCCGCGGACGACCCCGACCTGTATCTGGTAATGGCCGGCCCCGACCAACAACTGTGGAGCGCAAAGCTGAAGGCGACAGCCGCGAATGCGGGAATCGCAGACCGCGTCTTCTGGCCGGGCCTGATCACAGGCGACGCAAAGTGGGGGGCCTTCTTCGGTTCGGAGGCGTTCGTCCTGCCTTCGCACCAGGAGAACTTCGGGATCGCAGTGGCTGAGGCCCTGGGTTGCGGGAAACCCGTCCTGCTAGCCGACAAGGTGAATATCGCCGAGGAGATTGCGGAGGATGGCGCCGGGCTGATGGAGTTGGATACAGCGGAGGGAACGTTGCGTCTGCTGCAACGATGGATCGGCATGACAATTGAAGAGCGGCAGCACATGGCGGAGCTTGCCTATCGATGCTTCCATCGCCGATACGATATGCGAGAGAACGCAAAGGCGATCATCCGGCTATTTGGAACCGCCACGGTTCTTACTCCCACTGCTGTTGGTTCGGAATAGGTGCTGACGCCGATGCCAAAGCAGATTCACTACAACGCGGCGGACCACATCTCTGCCGATACCGCTGCCGACCCTTACCTGCGGCCGGCGTTTTCGTTTCGCGACCGGCTAAAAAGACTGAATTGGAATATCTGCTGGGCCGTACTGTATAGAACGTCACCGAGACCGTTACATTCCTGGAGATCGTTTCTTCTTCGGCTTTTTGGAGCGACGATGGGCGCAAATTGCCACTTCTATCCACGATCGAAGGTGTGGGCGCCGTGGAATCTGATCTGTGCCGATCAGGTGACGGCGGGGGATGGCACAGAGATCTACAATCCTGCTCCGGTCACACTCGGGTCGCATGCAATTTTGTCGCAGGACGCCTACGTATGCGCGGCGACACACGATTACGACGACCCGGCATTTCCTCTGATTGCCTACGCGATGAACATTGGCGCATACGCCTGGGTGTGCGCTCGTGCTTCGGTCGCCCCGGGAGTGAATGTGGGTGAAGGTGCCGTCCTTGGAATGGGATCAGTTGCCACCCGCAATCTGGATGCCTGGGGAGTGTATGCGGGGGTGCCCGCCGTCAAGGTGAAGGAGAGGCGCCAGTTCGACGTAGGTCATTCGGTCAGAGATTGACCGGCCTACGGTGATCGGAGCAAACTAAACGACCGAGCCGGAGATTGCGTGATGAAAGCTCGAAGAAAGATCATCGTTTACATTGCGACGAGCGCGGACGGCTACATCGCTCGACCAGACGGCGATGTCGAGTGGCTTAATCGCCGGCCGGACACGGTCGATTACGGCATGACCAGGTTTTACGCTTCGATCGACACCATCCTCTGGGGACGCAAGACCTACGATTGGGCTCTCGCTTATGACAGAAAACATGGGAGGAAAGGCAAGATATTCGACACGAAGCTCGCCAATTACGTGTTCTCCCGGAAACCGCCGAAGCGGGCGATGCCTGGTATGGAGTTCGTGTCCGAGCCAGTGAAGACATTTGCGCAGCGTCTGCGCGCCACGCCGGGGAAAAACATCTGGATGATGGGTGGCGGCGGGCTGATCGCCTCGTTCCTCGACGCAGGCGAGATCGACGAGTTCGACATCCACGTCATTCCCACGTTCATTGGTGAGGGCATTCCACTTATGGCGCCGCGCCATCGGGACGTCCCGCTTCGCTTGCGTTCAGTCAGGAAATACCCCGACGGCACCGTCCGCCTGCGTTACGAGGTTGTGAAGTAGCTCCCTGTCTGAGGAAACACCCGGATGAGCAGGACAAGCTTAGCCGCGTAACTTTGCCAGAAGATCGGTTGGGTGGACTGGTTTCGCAAGAATCTCAAATTCATGCCCCTGCGCGCGGGCCTTTTCGAGCAGGTCCGCGGTAGCCGCCTGGCCGGAAAAGAGCAGAATTTTGCACTTTGGCAGTTTGATGCGAGTGATAATCGCGGCTTCTATGCCGGTCATTCCAGTCATAATGACGTCGCTGATGAGCATATCGGGCTGGAAGCTCTCGAGCGACTCGACGGCCTTTTCGCCGCTAAATACGGCGCGGGCCTCAAAGCCTGCCTGATTGAGGATAATTGCGAGAGTATTGGCGATTACCTGCTCGTCATCGGCGACAAGTACTCTGGGTTTCGATGTGGCCGCAGTCGTTGGATCTGCCATTCTGATTGTCCCCTAAATTTGAAGGTAAAAATTCAATTTTAATGTAACGTTCGCTGGTATCAATTGGCCTTTAGGCCTACTTAGTAATGATACGCTGACCAAAGAGCCGATTGACGGCTAACCGCCACAATTCATAGAGAACGCACACTGTACTACAAAAATTCTTATGCAGCCAGCCATCATACGCGCCGAACGTGTCGAGAAATATTATGCGCAGCCAAGCGAGAACCGTATTCAGGTGATCTCGCCGACCGATCTTTCCATTACCGCAGGAGAGATTGTGGCGTTGCTTGGGCCGTCGGGGTCAGGAAAATCTACGTTGCTGCGCATGTTGACAGGCTTGTCCACGCCTTCGGCCGGCGAGGTGTATTGGCACGAACAGCCGATCGCAACTGCCAACGTCAATGTATCGATTGTGTTTCAGAGCTTTGCGCTCTTTCCCTGGCTTTCCGTATTGGAAAACGTCGAAGCGCCGTTGAAGGCACGCGGCATGGAGCAGTCCGAGAGGCGTAAACGCAGCCTGAAGATCCTCGACACGGTTGGTTTGGACGGCTTTCAGGCCGCGTATCCCAAGGAGCTGTCCGGAGGGATGCGGCAACGCGTGGGCTTTGCGCGGGCCCTGGTCGTCGAGCCAGAGGTGCTGTTTATGGACGAGCCGTTCTCTGCTCTCGATGTGCTGACGGCGGAGAACCTGCGCAGCGAACTGCTCGAGCTCTGGCAGAAGAAGACGATCCCGACCCAGGCGATTTTTCTTGTCACGCACAATATTGAAGAGGCAGTTCTGCTCGCTGACCGCATCATCGTGCTGGGCCGCAATCCGGGGCATGTGCGGACCGATTTCCGAGTGGCGATTCAGCATCCGAGGGACCGGAAGGCAACGGCTTTTACGCAGCTGGTGGACTACATCTACAAGGTGCTGACACAGCCCGATGCACAGCCACCGGCACTGCCGCAGACTGCTACCGGGAAGCCAGTTCGCGACCAGCGGCAGATGCACTACCAGATGCTTCCCCATGCGCGGCCGGGTGGAATCGCAGGACTTCTGGAGCTGGTGCTGGACCACAACGGCAAGGACGACATCTATCGGCTGGCGAACGATCTTTCATTTGAAATCGACGACCTGCTGCCAATCGTTGATGCTGCCCAGTTGCTGGGTTTTCTGAAGGTGACTGAAGGCGACGCAGAAATCACGCCGACCGGAGCGGAGTACGCCAACTCGGAAATTCTGCGGCAAAAGGAGCTGTTTCGAAGTGCTGCGATGGAGAATGTGCTGCTGCTTCGACAGATCGTACGCGCGATTGAATCAAAGAGCGACCGCAGCGTGCCGGAGGAGTTCTTTCACGACGTGCTGGATGAACAGTTCAGTGAAGAGGAGACCCTGCGGCAGTTGGAGACTGCGATTAACTGGGGAAGGTATGCCGAGCTGTTCGACTTCGACGCATCGCGGCGGCGTTTTATTCAGCCGGAGAAGCTTCATCCTGAGTTCAGGTCTCCCTCTGCCACGGAGATCGATGCATGATGAGGTTTCCGCATAGCTTCAGCAATATCCCCGGACGGGAGACGCTGGCGCGCTCGCTGGTGGTGCAGCGCACATGGCCGTTTGTGCTGGATCTATGCGTCGCGGGAATTGGGCTGGCCTGCTTTTACGGCGTCGTCGTGATTGCGAAGTACTGGTTTGGGCATCCTGAGCCGGAGATCGTCATCTCGCAAAGCCCACGGGCACTCCCGTTATATGCGTTTTATTCGGTGGTGCGGATTGGGCTCGCGTATCTGCTCAGCCTTGTGTTCGCCATCGGCTACGGATACGTGGCCGCGTACAACAAGCGGATCGAAGCGCTGATGATTGCAGGGCTGGATATTCTGCAGTCGATTCCCGTGCTTAGTTTCTTGCCTGGTGTGATGCTGGCGATGGTTGCGTTATTTCCTACGCGGCAGATTGGCGTGGAGATGGGTGCGATTGTGCTGATCTTCACCGGCCAGGTGTGGAACATGGCGTTCAGTTTTTATTCCGCAATCAAAAGCATTCCGCGAGAGCTCACTGAGGCCGCCAGGATCTATCATTTTTCGCGATTGCAGAGGCTGGTGCAGTTGGAGCTTCCCTACTCGGCGATCGGCCTGGTGTGGAACTCGATGGTGTCGGTGGCGGGTGGATGGTTCTTCCTGATGGCGTGCGAGATGTTCGTTCTTGGGACGCGGGATTTCCGGCTTCCGGGGTTGGGCTCGTATCTGCAGACTGCAGCGGGGACTGGAAATTATGCGGCGATTACCTGGGGTCTGTTGACGATGGTCGCGATTATTGTCGCGACGGATCAGTTGATCTGGCGGCCAGTGATTGCGTGGAGCGATAAGTTCAAGTTTGAACAGGTCGAGAGCGGAACGCGAGTGCGTTCGCCGTTGCTGCATCTGCTGCAGCACTCGCGGGGGCTTCGGTCGCTGCGGGACCACACGATCGTGCCGATGGGGGAAGGACTGTATCGGCGGCTCGCAAGGGAGCCCAAAGAGCCGGCAGCGCAACCTCTGACGCAGGGCACCGGAATAAGGAAGACGCGACGCGAAGCCACCGCCTGGCTAAGGTGGGTGGTTCTTGCTGTGGCCTCCGTAGCAGTGATCTATGCCGCGTGGCAGGCGTTAACACTATTGCGACAGGTGCATGGTTCACAGTTCGTTGAAATTATGAAGGGTGCGTTGGCGACCTTCCTGCGAGTGAATGTCTCTCTTGTGCTTGCAGCCGCGTGGACGATTCCAGCGGGCGTTGCGATTGGATTTCATCCGCGGCTCGCACGCATCGCCCAGCCCATTGCGCAGATTGCGGCGTCGGTTCCGGCTACAGCTCTATTCCCTGTTATCTTGCTTGCGCTGGTACGGCTGGGCGGTGGAATGGGGATCGGCTCCATTGCGTTGATGCTGCTCGGAACGCAGTGGTACATCCTGTTCAACGTGATCGCGGGCGCAATGGCGATTCCCTCCGACCTGAAAGAAGTTGCGACGTTGTTCCACTTCACGACTATCCAGAAGTGGAAGACGGTTATCCTGCCGGGCATCTTCCCGTTCCTGATTACGGGCTTGGTCACGGCGTCGGGCGGCGCTTGGAATGCCAGCATCATTGCAGAATACTTTCGCTTGAAGAATGAAACTCTCCAAACAGTGGGGCTGGGAGCGGTAATCAGCGCGGCGACCGACAGCGGGCAGTTTCAGATTCTGTTGATGGCCACCATTGTGATGGCGCTGATGGTGGTGACAATCAATCGTCTGGTGTGGCGGCCGCTCTACCGCCTTGCGGAGACGCGATACAAGCTTGGGTGAGGCGTCACGGGCCATTGGGGACGGGCGGCTTGCGAAATGCGAAGATGACCGCGAGCAGAGGTGGGGCGAGCAGAACCCCCCAGAATGGGATGAGGATGCCGAGCAGGATAGGACCGAAGAAGGCAGCCCACCAGGGAATCTTCGTTGTCCGGTGCAACACGTACGGGCCGATGACGAGGCCTTCAAGAATGACGATCAGACCATAGAGCCCGAGAACGAGACCAAGTCGCCACTCGTCGTGTCCGCTGAAAGCCACCGCTAGCACAGGGCCGATGAGAGCGATCATACCTCCAAAGGTAGGGATGATTTGGAGCAGGCCACCGAGGATTGCCCAGAATGGCGCCCAGGGAACGCGGATCAGCTCCAGGCCGATGAGCCAGAGGATACCTACGATGAGCGCGTCGAGCGTCGCGGCCCGCCACCAGTTGACCAGCGCGCTGCCGGCGGTTTTGAGATGCGTGGTCGCGTTGCTGTTTCGGATGTCCATACCAACCTGATTGTCCTGTGCCGCATCAGACCTGCTGGGACAGAACTATAACGCATAGTCGCTGATTTCGATGCGGAGACGCGCTTCGCGAGTGGGTTTGCTGCGCGCATAGACACACACGGAGACCGATTGAGATGGCAGTGATGATGCAGGCTTTTTACTGGGACTCGCCACAGAAGGACAAACAGGAGCACAACTGGTGGAACTTCGTTGCGGAAAAGGTGGAGGATCTGGGGAAGGCTGGCTTCAATGCATTGTGGTTGCCACCGGTTTCGAAGGCCTCCAGCAATACGTCGATGGGTTACGACCCGTATGACTATTTTGATCTTGGCGACTTTGACCAGAAGGGCGGGGTAAAGACGCTGTTCGGCAGCCGTGCGGAATTAGAGGCGCTGATTGCGAAGGCGCATGCGCATGGGATTGGACTCTATGCCGATATGGTGTTGAATCACAACTCCGGGGGGGATGAAGAAGAGGTGAATCCTCTGGATGGGCAGAAGCGGTGGACCAAATTCAAGCCGAAGAGCGGCAGGTTTCCGCGCGACTGGAACTGCTTTCATCCGAGCCGCTATGAGCAGGTGATGATGGAGGGGGAGAACTTTGCGGGCTTTCCGCATCTGTGTCATCGCAATCCTGTTGTCTATGCTGCGATGTTTGAGTACTCACGGATGCTGATCGAGGAGTTAGGGTTCGACGGTTTCCGGTTCGACTTCGTTAAGGGATTTGGCGCGTGGATTATCGGACTGTTGTCGAAGTATCGCTACGTGAAAGACGGGAAGGAGTTCACGCCCTACGTTGTGGGCGAGCATTGGTCCGGCAACGAGGACATCGAAACCTGGCTGGAACGAGTGAACAAGCTGACGGACACGCAGATTGCCGCGTTCGACTTTCCGCTGCGATACAAGTTGAAGGACGTCTGTGATACGCCAAACTACGATCTTCGTAACCTGACCGATGGCGGAGCTGTCGTGATGAAACGGCCTTTACATGCCGCGACGTTTGTCGACAATCACGACATGGGCGATAACGCGATTGTGAACGACAAGATGATGGCCTACTCGTTCATCATGGTGCATGAGGGGTATCCCAGCGTCTTCTGGTACGACTACTACAACAATGGGCTGGCTCGACCTGGTACGCCGAATGGCATCGATGCGTTGATCGGCGCGCACCATAAGTATGCCGGGGGCGACTCGCAGATTCTTCATGCGGATCCCGACCTTTACATCATGCAGCGGGTTGGGTTCAAAGACGACAATGTCGACCAGCCAGGGCTGATCTATGTGCTCAATAATCTTGGGGACAAATGGTCAGGCACATCGGTGAAGACGAAGTGGGTAAACCAGAAGTTCGCACCGATCGCGTGGGATGGGCACGATACGGCGCAACCGGATGAACGGACGACGGATGCAGAAGGCAATTCGGAGTTCCCTGCCCCGCCGCGCGGGTTCGCAATCTACGCGCCGGTTTAGGCGATCCAAAGTTGGTTCACGGTTGGTTCGCGCACGGGGTTTTCCGGATTCCGAATGCTATCCTTAAGATATGAAGTTTGGCGTTCTGGTCTTTCCGGGGTCCAATTGCGACCATGATACCCATCATGTCGTCGAGGCGATTGCGCATCATCCTGTGACGTTTCTGTGGCATGCATCGGAGGATCTGCAAGGGTGCGACGCCATTCTCGTTCCGGGTGGATTCGCCTACGGCGACTATCTGCGCACAGGGGCGATTGCGAAGTTTGCACCGGTGATGCAGTCGGTAGCGAAGTTTGCCAAGGGCGGCGGGCTGGTTCTTGGAATCTGCAATGGATTTCAGATCTTGTGTGAAGCGGGTCTGCTGCCTGGGGCGTTGATGCGAAACGCAAGCCAGCATTACATCTGCAAGCAGACGTTTCTGCGAACTGAGACGGTCGATTCTCCGTTTACGCATGGGCTTACTCCTGGACAGGTGTTGCAGATGCCGATCGGGCATATGGAAGGCAACTACTTCTGCGATACGGAGACGCTGGCAGAGTTGAGGGCAGAAGACCGCATCGCGTTTCGCTACGCTACACCTGAGGGTGCGGTCACGGCGAAGGCAAACCCGAACGGGTCGCTTGAGAATATTGCCGGTGTTCTGAACGAGGGGCGCAACGTGTTGGGAATGATGCCCCACCCGGACCGGTCCAGCGAAGCATTGCTCGGATCAGCGGATGGGCTGCTGCTGTTCCAGGCGATGGCAGCGACGTTGGCTGCAGCGCGGTAGGCTGAGTGGTACCCTAGATATCGATGATTGATATTCACCATCACCTCTTGTGGGGCATGGACGATGGTGCGACGAGCGTGGAAACCTCGGTCGCCATGGCGAGGGCCGCCGCCGAGGACGGGATCTCGCATATCGTCTGCTCACCTCATGCAAACGGGACCTGGGCTTACAAGCCGAGTGAGATCACCGAAAAAATCAGTGAGTTGCAGCGGCTTCTGGATCGCGAATCAATTGCGGTGAAGCTGGGCCGCGGCTGCGACTTTCACATGTCGTACGAGAACATCCAGGAGGCCAAGCTCGATCCGACGAAGTTCAGCATTAATGGATTGGGATACATCCTTGTGGAGATTCCTGACTATGGGATCTCGCCCGGCCTGACGGAGGTCTTTTACCAGTTGCAACTTGCGGGGCTGACGCCGATTCTGACGCATCCTGAGCGCAATCCGACGCTGCAAGCCGATCAGCCGCGGATGATGGACTGGTTACGCGGGGGCGTCCTGGTTCAGGTGACGGCCGGGTCGGTCGTTGGCCGCATGGGAAGACACGCCGAGCGTATGGCGCATGACCTTCTGGCAAAGCGCTGGGTGCACTTTCTCGCAACCGATGCCCACAATACGACCTCGCGGCCACCGAAGATGCGCGAGGCGTTTGAAGTGGTAGCTGAGAAGTACGGGCCCGACTACGCACACCTCCTGTGCGTCTCGAACCCTCTGGCAGCTTTCCTGGGAAAGCCGTTGCAGCCGCAGATGGAACCGCTCCATCTCTATGACAACTTGAAGGAGAAGAGCTGGTGGCAGAGGCTGACGGGGCGGTAGCTCTCGTCTTCTAAAGGCCGAGCCCGCCGTCGACGGCCAGGAGCTGGCCAGTGATGAAGTGAGGGGCAGTGGCGAAGAAGATGGCCGCGGCCGCTACATCGTGCGCCGTGCCGTTGCGCTGCATGGGGGTCTTGCGGGCGAAGTGTTCGTAGGCCTCGTCGACCTCGCCTTGGACGATCATGCCGGGGGCGATGCAGTTGACGCTGATCTCGGGCGCCCAGGCCTTGGCCATCGTCTGCGAGAGCATGTGCAGGGCGGCCTTGGAGGTGCAGTAGTGGGCGTGGGTGGCCCAGGGGTGCAGCCCTCCAAGCGAACCAATGTTGAGGATGCGTCCGCGAGCGGCACGGAGATGGGGATAGGCGGCCTTAGCCACCAGGAAAGGCGCTCGGGTGTTCGTGGTGAACATCGCATCCCACTGCTCGACCGAGATGTTCTCGAGGGCTTCGGACTCGAAGACGCCGGCGTTGTTGACGAGGAGGTCGAGTTGACCGAACTCTTCAATGACCGATGCCACGGCCTGCTGGATACTCTCGGGGTCGCGTAGATCGCAACGGATGGCCAATGCGTCGACATCATGAGCAGCGAGCGCGCCTACCGTCTCTTCCGCTTCGGGCTGGGAGCCGAGATAGGTGATGGCTATGTTGGCTCCGCGCTCGGCGAGAGCGAGAGCGATGGCGCGGCCGATGCGCTTGGCCGCTCCTGTAACGAGCACGGTCTTTCCCTTGAGCAGCTTATCCATAGACGAAGTGCGGGAGATACGAAGTGTGAGCGGTTACTGCTTTGGCGTGGTGTTTGAAGCGTTCGGAGGCTGCGGTGGCGTGGTCTGTGGGGCTGGAGCAGGTGTTACGGGCTTGGCTGCTGGTGTTGTCGGCCGGGCGGGCTCCTGCACACCGGGCTTAGCTGTCGAGGCCTTGCCCTCGTTGTCCTGATAGGACGAGACCTGCGCCTGCGGGTGAATCATGGAGATGGAGATCTCCCGGGTTGGTTCGGTCACGAGATATTCTTCCGCGTAGGTGGCGAAGCCAGTCGCGATAACCTGCACACGAACGGTGCTGCCGGTGGGGATGACGTCGATCGTCGCCTTGCCCTCGGGGTCTGTCTTAACCTCGAGATTGCCCTCCTCTTTGCCGTCCAGAACGGAGTTGAAGATCACAGCAGCGTTGCTGATGGGCTTGCCGTTGAACTTCTTCAGCACCGTGACTTCAATGTGCGAGGTGGGGGGCGGGGCCTTATATTTGCGGCCGTGTTTGACAGGGGCATCCTGGCCGAAAACAGCTCTGGGAGAACCCAGACAAAGGCCGAACGCGAAGAGCAGAGGGAGACCGATGAAACGAGTGCAACGCATGTGGGTTATTTTACGCTGTCGCAGCCGGACGTGAGGTCGTCAATTTCCCAGGTGTGTCACCTTATGTCCTACTTTTTCTGGCTGCATCTTGGTAAGGGCGACCTCGCTGGGACGGCCTTCTATGTCGCGTCGACGTGGAAGCGTACTCGCGCTCACCGGGCGCTGCCCGACGGGGAACTCAGAGGCTGACAAGGCCGTTGACCTAAAGTTTGTCGCTCAAAACGGGCAAACGCCGAAAGATTGCGTGACTTTCACTCACATTTCACACTGAGGATTTGACATACGCGCTCGAGATAGCCTATCGTTAGCAATCGGAAGGCTTGAGTGCTAAACAGCTGTAAAGCTTGAGCGGTGAGCTTTTTGGGCTTAGAGGTTCCCGCCAGCTGCGGCTTTTTGGCTATTCCACTCATTTTGTGGCTGTTACGGCGATTGCCGCAATTTGCCGCGCAATAAAACCGCGGACGGGTTTCCGTTCGCCAAAATCGCAACAGAACTTCGAAACAAGGAGATGCAAAGCAATGGCGAAAACATCGTTTACACCGCTGCACGACCGGATTCTGGTCAGGCGCATTGAAGAGGGCGAGAGCAAAGTGGGCGGCATCATCATCCCGGACTCCGCAAAAGAGAAGCCGCAGCAGGGCGAAGTGATCTCGGTCGGCAAGGGTAAGTCGAACGACGAGGGCAAGGTGTTCCCACTCGACGTAAAGGCCGGCGACAACATCCTGTTTGGCAAGTACTCTGGCACCGAGATCAAGCTTGACGGCGAAGAGCTGCTGATCATGCGCGAAGAAGAAGTTCTCGGCGTCCTCAAGAAGTAGCGACTTCGCCTTCGGGCGTAAAGACAAGACGCTGTTCAACCCATAAATTTTTGATCGGCTTATGAGCCGGTAACAGGAGCAACACAATGGCAAAACAGATTCTGCATGGAGAAGATTCGCGTCAGGCAATTCTGCGCGGCGTCAACATTCTCGCCGACGCAGTCAAGGTGACGCTTGGACCGAAGGGTCGCAACGTCGTTATCGAGAAGAAATTCGGATCGCCCACGATCACCAAGGACGGCGTGACCGTCGCCAAGGAGATCGAGCTGGCGAACTCGCTCGAGAATATGGGCGCGCAGATGGTGCGCGAGGTTGCGTCGAAGACCTCGGATGTAGCCGGCGACGGTACCACCACCGCGACGGTTCTTGCCCAGGCGATCTATCGCGAGGGCGTGAAGACAGTGGCTGCGGGTGCGAACCCGATGGCGCTGAAGCGCGGTATCGACAAGGCCGTCGAGGCCATCATCGGCAAGCGTGATGAGAATGGCGTATCAGTTGGCGGCGCGCTGAGCAAGTTTTCGAAGCCGGTTTCGGGCGACATGATTGCTCAGGTTGGAACCATCTCGGCGAACTCTGATTCGCAGATCGGCAGCATCATCGCCGAGGCGATGAAGAAGGTCGGGAAGGACGGCGTCATCACCGTCGAAGAGTCGCGCACCATGGAGACTCAGCTTGAGGTTGTTGAGGGCATGCAGTTCGATCGCGGCTACCTCTCGCCTTACTTCGTTACCGATGCGGAGCGGATGGAAGTTGCTCTCGAGAACCCCTACATCCTGATCTACGAGAAGAAGATCTCGTCGATGAAGGACCTGCTTCCCTTGCTCGAGCAGATTGCACGGACGGCAAAGCCGCTCGTCATCATTGCTGAGGATGTGGACGGCGAGGCGCTCGCGACTCTAGTGGTCAACAAGCTGCGTGGCACGCTGAACGTCGCTGCCGTGAAGGCTCCTGGCTTCGGCGATCGTCGCAAGGCGATGCTGCAGGATATTGCGATTCTGACCGGCGGCAAGGCGATCACGGAAGACCTCGGCATCAAGCTCGAGGGCGTCAAGATCGAGGACCTCGGCACTGCGAAGCGCGTGACGATCGACAAGGACAACACCACCATCGTTGATGGCGGCGGCAAGGACGGCGATGTCGAGGGACGCGTGAAGGAGATTCGCGCGCAGATCGACAAGACCACCTCCGACTACGACCGCGAGAAGCTGCAGGAGCGCTTGGCCAAGCTGGTTGGCGGCGTTGCGGTGATCAAGGTCGGTGCGGCAACCGAGACCGAGATGAAGGAAAAGAAGGCTCGTGTTGAGGATGCGATGCATGCTACCCGCGCGGCTGTTGAGGAAGGTATCGTCCCGGGCGGCGGTGTGGCGTTTGTTCGCTGCGCAGCTGCGGTTGAGACAGTGATCAAAAGCCTCGAAGGCGACGAGAAGATCGGTGCAACGATCATCCGGCGCGCGATCGAGGAGCCGTTGCGCATGATCGTCTCGAATGCAGGCGAAGAGGGCGCAGTGGTGATCGGCAAGATCCACGAATCGAAGGAGGCCAACTACGGCTACAACGCCGCAACCGGCACCTACGAGGACCTGGTGAAGGCCGGCGTGATCGACCCGACGAAGGTGACGCGGACTGCACTGCAGAACGCGGCTTCGATCGCTGGGTTGATGCTGACCACCGAGGCGATGATCTCCGACATTCCCGAGAAGAAGGAGCCTGCGGGTGGCGGACATGGCGGACACGGCGGCGGTATGGACGGCATGTACTAAGCCTCAAGTCGCAAAAAGAGAAACCCCGGAGCGATCGTTGCTCCGGGGTTTTTCTTTTTGCGCGAACGTCTCCCGCCCGGAAGTTTTTTACGTTTTCCACAGAAAAGTTCAAAAAAAGTGGCAAATTTTCGGGCTCGAAAACGACCAGTCAAGAACCACGTTTCACCACACTTTTCACCACAAACTCACCACAAAAAACCATCTGATTTCACCCACTTTTCCTGAAATACCCCTGAAAAAACGACAAAAGCCAGTCAAAACTTTTTTTGTTTCCGCACTACAAATTAGGGCGGGTTAGGATGGCTGCAAGTGAGGTGAGGTGTCATGGGGTTATCTCGGCGGGAGTTTTCGAAGCTTGGGGCGATGGGACTGGCGGCGCAGATGTTGCCGTCAGTGGGCGTTGCGGCGCAGGGTGGTGAGCGGAAGGTGGGCTACGCCGTAATCGGGCTGGGGACGATTGCGGACCACTTTATGCGGGGCGTGCTCGCGAGTCCGAACTCGCAGATTACCGGCCTCGTGAGCGGGCATCGCGATAAGGCGGAGCGGATTGCGGCGCAGTATGGGGTGCCGAAGAGCTCGATCTACAGCTACGAGGACATGGACAAGTTTCGCGACAACAAGGCGATCGATGCCGTGTATGTCGCGCTGCCGAACAGCATGCATGCGGAGTATACGATCCGGTCGGCGAAGGCGGGCAAGCATGTGTTGTGCGAGAAGCCGATGTCGACGACGGTGAAAGAGGCTGAAGACATGATTGCCGCATGCAAGGATGCGCACGTGCAGCTGATGATTGCCTACCGGCTGCACTATGAGCCGCTGCACCTGAAGGCGGTGAAGCTGATCAAGGATGGGGCGCTGGGGCGGGTGGGGACGATCAATGGGGCGTTCGGATTTGATGCAGCTCCGGGCGCATGGAGGTTGAATAAGACACTGGCGGGGGGCGGGTCGGTGTTCGATGTCGGGATCTATGTTTTGAATGCGTCGCGCTATCTGACGGGAGAGGAGCCGGTAGGTTTTACAGCTGTGGCCTCGACGATCGATCAGGATGGACGGTTCGCGATGGTGGAGGAGAACGTTTCGTGGACGACGAAGTTTCCTTCGGGAACGCTTGCAACGGGCAGCAGCACGTATGGCACGCAGATGCCGGGGTACTTCAAGGTGTTTGGGCCAAAGGGCTGGATAGCGATGGACCCAGCGTTCAACTACGACGGGATGCGGCTGCGGGCGAAATTTTCGGCTGGAGGCAAGGGGACGCCGGATATTGAGATCGATGAGTCGAATTCTGAGAAGGACCCGGCGCAGTTTACCCGCGAGGCGAATCACTTTTCAGAGTGTGTGATGACGAATCAGCGGCCTAAGAGCTCAGGCGAAGAGGGCCTGCGGGATATGAAGTATATCTTCGACATTTATGCGGCGGCTGGCGTGAGGCTCTGAGAAGGATGGGGCACCCGGTTATCGGGCGCCCCGTATGGTGTCGTTATTGGTTGGAGAGGACGATGGTTCCGGGGCGGACCTGATCTGGTGCGTTGACTCTGGTCTTGGGAAGCGTGGTGGAGAGCTTGAGGCTGACCATCTTCTTGTTGGCGTCGACCGGGAAGGTGGCGACGTAGGTCTCGGCGATAGCGGTTTGGAATTGCTTGAGGAAGGGCGCGAGGGAGACAGGGGCGCCGGTGCCCTGATAGTAGGTGGTACCGCCGGTTCCCTGCGCAACCTGTTGGAGGTAGCTTTGGCCGCTGAAGCTGCCGCGGCGCGGGCCAAAGCCTGCGTCGGGGTAGTAGATGGAGTAGACGGGGACGCCGGCGCGCTGAGCGTCCGTGACCGCGGCGGAGACATAGGGGCTGTTCTGGTTGGTGATGCTGGTGCTGCCGTTATAAGGATCGACACCGTTGGTGATCATGAGAACGATGCGGGCCTTGTGCGCGGGCTGCTGCGACTGTGGACCGGGCTGGCCTTCGGCGCGGGGTGGCCAGTTTTTGACGAAGTCAGAGAGGCTGAAGTAGGGGCTGGCGCTGGCTCCTCCGAGGCCCATGGATATGCGGAGACCCTCGGCGGCAGCGGCACGGTCGGTGGTAAAGCCGGGATTATCGCTGCCGGGGACGACGCGGCCGTTCTGCATGTAGCCGACGAAGACTTCGGTTCCCGCGGGCAGGCTGGTGAGGAAGGTGCGGAAATTGCCCAGCTCGCCGCCTATGCGGGTGCGGACGCCGTCGTCGATCAGGAGGGCGATCTGCACTCCATTGGGCGGGACTGGCGCGAGGTTGAGGAGGGGCGTGATGCGGTTGTCGACCTTGATGGTGATGTCTTTTGCGGTTGGGGTGACGGGGTTTTTGGAGTCGACGGAGATGAGAGCCTGGGTGGGAGTGGCGCCCTCCTGCTGGGCGTTTGCAACATTTGTAACAGGGAGGGTAAAGGCAAAGAGTGTAAGTGCAAGGACGGATTTCGTCATTTGGTGTCTTCCCTTCTTTCTATTCGATTAGACGCAATCGGAAAATTTGCGGTGCATAAATGAATACCCAAGTTACAGGAAAAAGATAATATTTTGTGATATTTACGGGAGGTCATCTAGGTTAAACCCGAATGCGCGGGATTTGATGCGGGGCCCGCGCGTGTCTTGATTTTCGCCCATGCCGCCTATGTTATTGGCCGCCGATTCTTATCTTCATGCCCGCGCGAATGGTGAAGGGCAGACCGGGGTAGCCGATGGGGCCGATGTGTTGCTGGCCAAGGAGATTGTCGAGCTGAGTGAAGAGAGAGACGTGGTTCGTTGCTTTGAGGAGGAGGTTGAGGTCGAGTTTGGTGTAGGCGAAGTCGAGGTCGCGGTTGGGGAGAAGGAGGGTGTTGCCGCCGTTGCGGTCGTTGTTGAGCTGAAAGGTGGAGTCGTCGCTGCGGCTGCTGAAGGCGCCCTTGATGGCTGCGGAGAAGCGGTTGCTGATGTATTCGGCGGCGAAGAAGCCGGTGCTGGGCGGGCGGCGGAAGGGACGGCTGCCGACAAGAGGCGAGAGCGCTCCGATGGGAATGCCGGGAAGATTGGGGTTGGTCGCGGGGGTGACGTTGTCGCTGGAGAAGGACTGCTCGACGAGCGAGGCGAGGTAGGTGTAGCCGCCGCGGACTAAGACATGGTTGATGGGTTGGTACTGGAGTTCGAGCTCCATGCCCTGGGCGCGGTAGGCGAGTGAGTTGAGTGAGGCGGGCGGGAGCTGCGTGGCGATGCTGGCGGGAATGTTGAGGTAGTGTTCGAGGCCGTTGGCGCCGATGAACTCGAGTTGATGGTTGAACTGATTGTGGAAGTAGCCGGCCTTGAGGATGAGTTTCTGGTTGAGGATGTTCTGATCGACGCCGTAGTCGTAGGTGCGGGAGCGCTCGGCCGTGATGGGAGGGACGTTGTAGGTGGCGTTGCCGGTTTGCTGGAGGAGAGTGGAGAGAGATGTGAGTCTGGGCGACGAGCGATGGTTCCTGGATGCCGGTGGCTACGTTGGCACGGAGGAGGGTGCCGTGGAAGGGTTTGCGGCCCGGGCGGATGGCGTCGTAGGTCAGGCCGATGCGTGGGTTTCCGGCGATGCCGTAGAGTTCGTTGTTTTCGAGTGCGCCGCCAAGGGAGTAGAAGAGGCGGTGCTTGATGTCGCCCTGGATTTGGAAGGTGTAGAGGTAGTTGGTGCGTTTGATGATCTGGTTCCCAACGGCGTCGAGGAGGCGGCCGCGTTCGTTTTCGTAGTCGAAGCTGAAGAGGAAGGCGATACGCCAAGGGAAGGTGTAGTCGGTTTGGTAGTAGAGCTCGTCGCGGTTGGAGACGGCGTCGTAGGTAGGGAGGATGAAGGCGGCCTGTCCGGAGGCGGTGTAGCCGTTGGCTCCGCGGAGAGTAATGGGGTTGCCGTAGTAGGTGGTTTGGGGAGTGCCGTTGACTTCGGTTGTGACGGGTTCGCCGGTGGGGGCGAATTGCTCGACCTGCTCGCGCTTGCGGGCGATGCCGTAACGGGCGAGGTTGTGCCAGTTCCCTGCTAAGACATTTTCTACGGTGAAGCCGGAGTAGAGGTCCTGGTCGGCGTGCTTGCCGGAGGAGGAGATGCCGTAGATGTCGTGGGCGCTGGGCAGGCCGGTGGCGGAATCGGTGTTGCGGAGAGTGAAGCGGGCGGTGGTGTTGGTGAGGATGCTGTAGCCGATGCTGGCGATCTCATTGGTGGAGTGGTACTCGTCGAGCGGGAGGGCGTTGGAAGTGTTGAAGCGGCTGAAGGCGGCGAGGTAGTCGAATGGCTTGAATGCGCCGGAGAGGATGGCTTCGTTGCGATAGGTGTAGAAGTTCCCGGCGTCGCCGGTGTAGTTGAGGACGGGGCGGAGGTCGCTGCCGCGCGTGGTGGCGAGGGTGACGATGCCGGCTTCGGCTCCGGTGCCGTAGAGGGCGCTGTTGGCGCCGCGGTAGAGGTCGGGGCCAGTGAGGGCGATGGTGGAGACGGGGCCGTAGTTGAAGTAACCGCCGATGTCTTCGGAGGGAACGCCGTCGGTGAGGACTTTGTTGGCGTCGGGGCTGCCGCCGCGAATGTAGAGAGCGATGGGGCCGCCGGCCTGGCCGGTTTGGACTACGTTCGTGCCTTCCGATTGGCGGAGGTCGTTTGCGATTCCGATCTGTGTGGCCAAGTCGGACTGCGGGATAAGGGTGATGCCGGCGGGAATTTGCTGGATGGGCGTGGGGATGCCGCTGGAGGTGACGGTGAGTTCCGGCGTGATGGTGGAGTACTGCATGACGATGTTGCGGGTGATGACGGCGGTGCGGGCGCCGTAGAAGTCCTGGCCGACGCTGGGGGTGTAGGGTGCTGCGGCGGTGAGAAGGAGGAATCGGCCGGAGGCGGCGCTGCGAACCTCGTAGGTGCCGTCCTGCTGGGTGAAGGTGTAGCCAGCGACTCCCTTGCCCTGGATGAGCTGGACACGGGCGTTGCCGAGTGGGACTCCGAAGGGAGTGGTGACGGTGCCTTTGACGATGACGGCCTGGGCGGGGAGGGTGAAGAGGGCCGCGGCGACGAGGGTTAGGAGGTGCATCGTCGCTTTGCGGTGGTGCGGGTTCTGCATGCTTTCGATTGTAAGGGGATGAGGGAGCGGGAGCTTCAGGGGATGAGGAGGAGTTTGCCGGTGGTCTTGCGGGATTCCAGGTCGCGATGGGCGTGGGCGGCGTCGGCTAAGGGGTAGATGTGTTCGGAGCGGAGCTTGAGGGTGCCGTTCGCTACTGCGGTCGAAGACGTCTTTGGCGCGGGTTTCGAGGTCGGCGTGGGTGGCGATGTAGTCCTTGAGGGTGGGACGGGTGATGAAGAGCGAGCCCATGGTGGAGAGACGGATGAGGTCGAAGGGTGGGACGGCTCCGCTGGCTCCGCCGAAGAGGACGAGGATGCCGCGGGGACGGAGGCATTGGAGGGATTGCTCGAAGGTGGTTTTGCCGACGGAGTCGTAGACGACGGGAAGGCCGCGGCCGGAGGTGAGTTCTTTGACCTTCGCGGCGAAGTCTTCCTTGGTGTAGAAGATGATCTCGTCGGCACCGGCGGCACGGGCAAGGTCGGCTTTTTCTTCGGTGGAGACGGTGGTGAAGACACGGGCGCCGAGGGTCTTGGCCATCTGGATGAAGAGGAGGCCGGTGCCGCCTGCTCCGGCGTGGATGAGGATCTCGTCACCGGGTTGAACGGCGTAGGCGGAGTGAAGGAGGTAGTGGGCGGTCATGCCCTGGAGGATGGCGGCAGCGGCCTGGTGGAAGCTGACGCCGTCGGGGATGGGGACGAGACGGTTTGCGGGGGCGACGGCGAGTTGGGCGTAGGTTCCGGGGACGAGGCACCAGGCGACGCGGTCGCCGGCTTTGACGGTGGTGACGTCGGGGGCGACGGCGACGACGATGCCGGAGGCCTCCTGGCCTAGGGTGTAGGGGAGTTTGGCGGGGTAGCGGCCTTCGCGGAAGTAGGTGTCGATGAAGTTGACGCCGGAGGCTTCGATGCGGATGAGAGCTTCGCCGGGACCCGGAGTTGGGGTGGGAAGATCGCGGAGAGTGAGGACGTCGGCGGAGCCGGTGGTGAGGATTTGGATGGCTTGCATGGCTGGATGCCAGGGTACAACAGCAGGGCCACAGTGTGGAGTGACGAGTCGTCGAAGGTGCGAGAACAGGTTGTTTCAGGATGGAGATGTCATCATTTTGCAAAAAGTATGCGGAAGACGGTTGCGAAGCGTTTGCGGGTTGCGACTTCATCTAAAATTGAGATATCAGATTCGAGCTGGAGGCCGAAGTCCGCTCGACTTACGTTTAGAAGACCATTTTGCGTGCTCCGAAAAGGATAGGAAGACCATTATGTCGAGCCATCAGAATTTGCCGATCGCGATTTACTATGAGCAGCCGAACTGGTTCAAGCCGTTGTTTGCGGAGTTGGACCGGCGCGGGACGAACTACGTGAAGCTCGATGCGGTCGAGCATAGCTATGGGCCGGGGGATAAGCCGGAGGAGAAGTATGCTCTGGTGCTGAACAAGATGAGCCCTTCGGCGTGGAACCGCGGGCATGGGGATCAGATTTTTTACACGATGGGATTTCTGGAGCACCTGGAGAGCCGCGGCGTTCGGGTAGTGAATGGGGTGAAGGCGTTCCGGAGTGAGCTGTCGAAGGCTACGCAGCTGGCGATGCTGGAGGGGCTGGGGCTGGGATATCCGAAGGCGCGGGTGATTCATCGGGCTTCGCAGGCGAGTGCGGCGGCGGAGGGGCTGCGCTTCCCTGTCGTCGTGAAGCCGAATATCGGTGGCAGCGGCAGCGGCGTGGTGAAGTTCAATACGAAGGAGCATTTGGCTGAGGCTGTCGGCGACCGAGAACGGGTTGATGCTGGGGATGGATTCGACCGGGCTGGTGCAGGAGTTTGTGCCGGCGCGCGGGTCGTACATCGTTCGCGTCGAGGTGCTGGACGGGAAGTATTTGTACGCGATCAAGATACATATTACGGGCGAGACGTTTGATCTTTGCCCGGCGGATATCTGCAAGACGCCGCTTGGGTGTGGAGTTGAATCGCGCGGCTTGCCCGGTGGATGCGCCGAAGACGGGATTGACGGTTGAGGCGTTCGATACGCCGCCTGAGGTGATCGAAGAGGTGGAGCGGCTGATGGCTGCGGCTGGCATTGAGCTGGGCGGCGTGGAGTTTATGGTGGATGACCGCGATGGCGTGCGGATGTATTACGACATCAATGCGCTCTCCAACTTTGTGGCAGATGGGCAGAAGGTGGTTGGGTTCGATCCGTTTGCAGGCTGGCGGACTGGCTGGAGGCTGAGGCGAAGATTGTGAATGATCGCCGGGCCGGTGTGCAGGAGTTGGCGGGGGTCGGGCGCTAGATGCGATACGGATTCTGGTTGCCGGTGTTCGGCGGATGGCTGCGCAATGTGGACGACGAGCAGATGGAGGCGAGCTGGGAGTATGTTCGCGACCTGACGCAGCGGGCGGAGAAGATTGGCTACGATCTGACGCTGATCGCCGAGTTGAATCTGAATGATATCAAGGGCGTGGAGGCTCCTTCGCTCGACGCGTGGTCGACGACGGCGGCGCTGGCTGCGGTGACGGAGCGGCTGGAGTTGATGGTTGCGGTGCGGCCTACGTTTCATAATCCGGCGCTGCTGGCGAAGCAGGCGGCGTCGATTGACGTGATGTCGCATGGGCGGCTGACGCTGAATGTGGTCTCGAGCTGGTGGAAGGATGAGGCGACGAAGTATGGGGTGCACTTCGATGAGCATGATGATCGCTATGCGCGGACCTCGGAGTGGCTGGATGTTGTGGATGGATGCTGGAAGCAGCAGGGGTTTTCGTTCAAGGGCAGCTACTACGATGTGCGGGACAATGTGCTTTCGCCGAAGCCGGTGAGCAAGCCGAGGCCGACGCTGTATGCGGGCGGTGAGTCGGAGACGGCGAAGAATCTGATTGCGGCGAAGTGCGATGCTTACCTGATGCATGGCGATGCGCCCGAGGCGGTGGGGGCGAAGATCGCCGATATGCGGCAGCGGCGCGAGAAGCTGGGGCTGGGGCCGATGAAGTTTGGCGTGGCGGGGTATGCGATTGTGCGGGACTCGGAGGCGGAGGCGCTGCGCGAGGTGGATCGGATTACGGATGTGAAGCAGTCGGCGCGCGGGTATGCGAACTATGAGCAGTGGGTGACGGGTTCGCAGCTGGAGACGAAGGTTTCGCTGAAGGATTATTCGGTGTCGAATCGCGGGCTGCGGAGCGGGTTTGTGGGGACGCCGGAGCAGGTGGCGGAGCGGATGGAGGAGTTTACCGCTGTGGGGGTGGATCTGGTGCTGCTGCAGTCGAGCCCGCAGGCGGAGGAGATGGAGCGGTTTGGGGCGCAGGTGATTCGGAGTGGGGCTGCGGTTTAGTCGTGGTTTAGTTGTGGCCGGTGGGTGGGCTTTACCGGATCCTCGACGAGGTATCTGCGGGTTAATTCGTCTGTGAGCGTTGTGGATCGAGAACAGGCTCCAGCGAGTTATTCTTTGCCATGCTCCTTCGTTCTCTTTTGCTGACGTTTGTCTTTGCCTGCAGCGCGTTTGCGCAGGATAACCCTGACTGGACGACTCCGCATAAGCCGTTTCGCGTATTTGGCAATGTGTATTACGTCGGCAGCAAGGACCTGGCGTCGTATCTGATCATAACGCCGCACGGACACATCCTGATCAACAGCAATCTGCCGAGCAGTGTTCCTTTGATCAGGAAGAGTGTGGAGGCGCTGGGGTTTCACTTCAGCGATGTGAAGATTCTGCTGATCAGCCATGCTCACTGGGACCATGCTGCGGGGAGTGCGGAGATCAAGCGATTGACTGGCGCGAAGTACATGGTGATGGATGCCGATGTGCCGGTGGTGGAGTCGGGCGGGAAGACTGATTTTCAGTATGGGGCTGAGGCGGACGAGCCAATTTCCGGTGACGAAGGTGGACCGCGTACTGCATGACGGCGACGAGGTAAAGCTGGGTGGAACTGTACTGGTTGCGCACAAGACGCCGGGGCATACGAAGGGCTGCACGACGTGGACGATGAAGGTGCGGGAGGGTGGCAAGACTTACAACGTCGTTATCGTGGGTAGCCCGAATGTGAATCCTGGGTACAAGCTGGTGGGGAATGCTGCTTATCCGACGATCGCGCAGGATTACGAGCTGACGTTCCGGACTCTGAAGTCGCTGCCGTGCGATGTGTTTCTGGGGGCGCATGGGGCTACTTCGGGATGGAGGCGAAGTTTGCCCGGATGAAGGCGGGAGAGGCGAATCCGTTTGTCGATCCGGAGGGGTACAAGAGCTATGTGGCGGAGCGGGAACAGGCATTTCGCGCGGAGTTGGCGAAACAGTCGGGCCATTGACCAGAGAGGCGGAAGAGTTCGATCTGCCTAAAGATTTAGGTGCTACCTTTGGGGGAGGCGGATTGCGGAGATTTGTATGTTCGTCCGGTGAAACAGGGTGTTAGTCTTGTGCATCTTAGGGTAGGTTTCTACGCAGGCTATGACGCGTCGCGACGGGTGAGGAACAGCATTGAACAAACGGAATCGAGGCTGGGGCAAGGGAGTGGTATGTCGTGGGGTGTCCGTGATGTGCGCGTTGGTCCTGGTTACCTTGGTGGTTGCCGGGTGCCGCGCCCGGCAGAGCGGGGACGCGACACTGCTTGAACGAATTTCTCGCGTGGGGCGCTCGAATGAGGCACCGAAGCCAGGAGAGCTTGCCGAAAAAGGCCGGACGGAGATTGCGACGGAGTGCGAGAAGCAATCGTATGAGACGGCCAAAAAAGGATTGATTGTGAGCGAGACAGGACTGCATGAGGACGTCTTCACGCTGCGGGACCGCGTCTCCTATGGGGCGGTCGGATATCACTGGATGAGGCGATTAGGCTGGAGGCTCTGTTGCGGGCGGAGGCCAAGGTTGCGGGGCGTCCGGCGGAACAGGCGGAGTGCATCCAGAAGGTTTGCGGAGCATCTGGAGACGCTGAGCGATCCGTTGGTGGAGGCGGACGAGAGGCAGAAGGAACTGGATGCTCTCGGCCTTCAACGACGCGGCGAAGGAGGCTCAGGAGCAGGCAGATAAGAAGCTGCGTGAGCCGGAGAAGCCGGTTGAGCCTAAGACGCAACAACCAGAGTAGCTACCGCAAAAATTATTGGAGCAGGCTTTCTTCGGAGCGCAGACGGAGGATTCTGTCGACCGCGTAGGGCGCGCGGTGCGAGGCGGTGTAGAAGTGGCGCACCTGGAGTTCGCCGAGGAGCCCGATGCCCATCATCTGGATTCCAGCAAGAATGAGGATTCCGGCGATGACGAAGATGGGGCCGTGAAGAAACATGATGTGCTGGCGGGTCATGACCTTGAGGATCAGAAGCCAGAGCGCCATGCCGGAACCGGTCGCCATGCCGAGCGCGCCAAGAGTGCCGAAGAAGTGCAGCGGGCGGGTCATGTAACGAAGCAGGAAGCGGATGGTCAGCAGGTCGAAGAAGACGCGGAAGGTGCGGGAGATGCCGTAGTGGCGACTTCCCTGCTGTGCGCGCAGGGTTGGAGATGGGGATCTCGCAGATGCTGGCGCCGTACCAGGAGGCCAGGGCGGGGATGAAGCGATGCATCTCGCCGTAGAGGGGGATGTTCTGGATGACTTCGCGACGGTAGGCCTTGAAGGTGGTGCCGAAGTCGTGGATGTCGACGCCGCTGAGAACTGCCATGAGCCGGTTGGCGATATGCGAGGGAATGCGGCGGAGGAGGAAGTTGTCGGCGCGCTGCGCACGCCAGCCGCTGACGACGTCGTAGCCCTCTTCGAGCTTGGCGAGGAAGGTGGGGACTTCGTCGGGGTCGTGCTGGAGGTCGCCGTCCATGGCGAGGATGAAATCGCCCTGAGCGTGATCGAAGCCGGCGGCGAGGGCGGAGGTCTGACCGAAGTTGCGGCGTAGCTTGATGACGAGGACGCGGCTATCGACGGCGGCTATCTCTTCAAGAAGGCGGTAGGTACGGTCGCGGGAGCCGTCGTCGACAAAGACAAGCTCGAAGGTGTCGCCGACCTGCTCCATAACGGCCTTGAGACGGTCGTAGAGGGTGGTGACGTTCTCTTCCTCGTTGTGGAATGGCACGACGATGGAATATTTCGGCACGATTTGATGATACTCCTGCGGCGTCAATTATTTGATGAAGGAAGTGCGTGAAAGAGGGTGGATTTTTGTAAATTCTTGGTCAGATGAGGGAACCGCTGTTGGCGAGATAGTAACTAGGGCTTCTTTTTTGCCGTCGTTTGAGCCTTCTCGAGGAAAGTAAGGTGGTTATTTCTGATGCAGTTCGGAGTGAGGATACGGAGCCCCTGAGGTTGTTTCGACTGCTAAAAATGGATCTTCAGGACGTAGTTCATCATTACCGGTTTGCCTTCATAGGACCCGGGGACGAACTCGGCTTGTTGAGCGGCTGCGGTGGCGGCTTCAACGAGTACGTCCTTCCCTACCTCGGCTCTGATGTCGCCGACTTTGCCGGTTTCCAGAACGTCGACGACCAGCCGTACCTCTCCATGGCTTCCATGGCATGGCTTCCCTGCTTTGCAATCGGGAGTGGGGAGGCTGATCAATCTGGGAGGCGTGACGGGAGGCCTCTGTGCGCACAACCATGCCCCCGGCGCTACGAGGAATAGCACGAGGGTTGCACCGATCATGCGCATGGCCCATCGTCTCACGATTGGGCTTGAGTGAAGCATGATTTTTGTTCGGACTTAGCTGTATTTTGGAGTGGCTAAAGGAAATGAACCTTACTGGTGATCATTCTGAGTCTTTTTTGGCCGACTCGAGCTAAATCTTCGCGAGCTTAGGTTTAGGAAAGATGTATCGGCAGGCGGCCGACTGCCCGCATCAGCTGATTATGCTAAACTTCCGTCCACCGCTGAGCCACTCCCACTTTTCAATTTGTAGCACTTCCCAGATCCCTGTTGCGAAGGTGAAACGTTCAGTCGTGGCGATCACAATTGAGCGGGATTGCTTTTTCTCTAGTGCAATCGGGCCCGCATCTGGATACGTTCCCGGAGCGCGATTTCCCCCAGGGAGAGAACGCACATGAACAAAGGGCAAAGTGTCGTTGTCGGCGCGATTCTTCTAGTCGGAGCGATGATTCGGGCCGGAACGACGTCTCCTCCGAAGGTATCCGAGGGTCCGAGATCAGTCTCGCCGGGTATGGGGGCACCCAAAGCGGCCACCAGCGAAGGACCCTGGCTCGCTTCCTGCAGGTACTGGACCGCAGCCCGGTGGAAGGGGACCTCAGGCCAAAAGAAGGCTCGCGAGTTGGCGACCGGAGCCACGGCAACTTCTCAGGACATTGATTCCTCAGACGACCCCGCAACGGACTGTAAAGCTGACGTCGACCCCTGGGGAATTCCGAAGATCTCGCCACGTGACACGGATGAAGCGCCACCAACTCCAGCAGCAGATGTTCACCGGCTGGAAATTCGCGCCATCATAGCGGCGGTACCCGATCCGATTCATAGCCATCTGACGCTTGAGTTCGATCGCACGATCGACTCACTTATGCAGGCTGCGTCCGACAACCGCTACCTCGGCAGCGATTACTGGCTTCCGTGGAAGAGCCCGCATACTTCCTCCACTTCGGCGAATTCTTCCGCCACTACGCAGACCGAGCAGGATCGCGTTCGCGAGCAACAACCTGGGCTCATCATTCTCAAATACAGCCCCGGGAAGGACGAAACGGACCTCGCATGGTCCAGCTACCATCGCGTCATCTATCTCTTTCTGGTCGGCGAGTCACCTGCCATCGGGATGAACAGCGTTCAGCTTCGCAATGCGCTTCGCTACGAGGCCATGCTAAGGGCAAACTACGGCGCAAAGCTCTCGATGAGCGATGACGACACGCAGCTTGCCATCATCGGTCCTGGTTCTTCGGGATCGGCAGCCTCGCTTCGCGAAGGAATCATGAATACGAGATTCGATGGAGGCAAAGACAGGGCTAAGAAAGATGTAACCCAGATCATTGCGGCGGGGACTACTTCCACTCCCATTGCTGCGAAGGAACTCAACTCCTCATCCGACACCAAGTCCATAACGTATTACTCGTTCGGTGAGAACACAGGCTTTGAGGAGGACCGGCTACTTGAGGCTTTCAAGGGCTCTCACTCCGATGCGCGGCATACCGCTATTCTGAGCGAAGACAATACCGTATTCGGTGAAGTGAACAGCCAGGGGACAGGGCGTTACCGACCGATCTACATTCGTTTTCCTCGCGAGATCTCTCTCTTGCGCAATGCGCAAGGGGAGCAGACCGGCAAGTCGACTCCATCGACCGAGGCTCCGTCTCCGTATCTAAACTTATCGCTGAAGGATTCGAGCGCGGACGATACGGTGCCTCAGTTTTCCATTGCCCAGACGCCGCTGTCTCAAGAGGCGCAGTTGATGGCGATAGCTCATCACCTTCAACGCGCTCGTGTCGAATACATCCTCATCACCGCGTCGAATATTCTTGACGAACTGTTTCTCGCGCAGTTCCTGCATCGGGCCTGTCCAGACGCGAGAATTGTTTTCTATAACGGCGGCGATCTGTTGGTTGAGAGAGACATCGACAACTCCCAGTACACGGGATCTATCACGATTTCTCCTTACGATCTGACTACGTTGAGTAGGCCTTTGGGTGCGGGGCGCGCCTTTTCGGACTCACAGGCCGAGGCAATCTACAACGCCGCAAGCTACATCTTCTGGAAGGGGTCACCTGAATCGGCGAAAGATCCGCCGAAGCTCTCCGGCTATCTGCGCGCAGATAACAAGAACAATCTGCAGGCCCCGTTATGGGCCACAGCCGTGGGCAGCGATGGCTACTATCCGCTCGGCATTCTAAGCAATTGCTCCAGCAAGTCAGTACGGGTTATGCCCAGCATCTATGCGGGAGAGCTGAAAGAGTGTGTTGACGATGACATCTCTTCCATGCACCTTCTCGCCCTGCCATCTCCGAACGCAGCTCCTTCGCTATTTTGGTCGATCCTCTGCATCCTCATCACGGGTCTCTGCGTTGGTCACGCCAGCGTTATGCTTTCGGCACAGTACTGGTCGCCCTTCACTCGGGATGTCGCCGTCCATCAAAACGACCAGCCTCGCCGCCGATCGGTTTATATCAATATCGGGACTGCCATGCTGTTCTGCATGGCGTTCTCCATCGCTACTCCAATGTTTCTAGTCTTGCGCGTCTATCGCTGGGATCTGGATAATGTTGTGGTTGCCTCGGTTACCTTGCTGGCTGGGTTCGCAGCGTTGCTCTCTTCGCTTCGCATGACCTGGCCTTACCTCAAATACCAGCCCCAACGGAGCCCCAAATATCCTACGGACCTGTACTTCGTCTTCAACCTGATCGCGCTTGTTACAGTGATCCTCTTTTCGTTGCTCTGGGTCTGGATATGCGTGCATGATCCCGCGAATGGCGCGGCTTCACACGTTGGACTCTTCTTTAGCTACCGTTGCCTTCATCCCGGCAGCGGAGTCTCTCCCGTCATTCCGATCCTTCTGCTCCTTGTCGGCTGGTACCTCTGGTCGGTGTTCCAGACTGCGCGACTCCGCTTCTCGACCATGAACCGTCCCAGGCTTCCGGACCACGTCAATGCCGCGTCGGCGTATCCTCTCTTCGTTTCTGACAGCCAACTAAGCGCATGCAGAAACCCCATCCACTCTTGTCTCTTTGAAAACATCAGCTGTCTTCTCATCACACGTGAGATTCTTCATCGCTTCACCCGCTGGTCGCATAAGAAGTTGAATGTGATCTTCTTTCTTATCTATCTGTGCCTGTTCGCACTTTGCGTCTTCTGCGGGCGCATCCAAAGCCTGGAGCGGTTTCTGATGAATCCTGGCCATAGGCCCACCGCGTATGAGTTTCTCATCGCTGCGCTGTTCTTCCCGCTCATTATGGTCGTGCTTACAGGGTGGCTGCGCATGATATTTATATGGGGCTCGCTCAGTCGCGGGCTCCTTGAGCCGCTCGAGCGAATGCCGATTCGCGTTGCCTTTACCCGACTGAGAGAGGTTGGGTGGATAACCATGCTGAGCCAGAGCAGCCTTCACATTCGATGGCGCGACATGGGCCGTTCTAACGAATCCGTCCGCCAGCTTATGAACAACGAGGATCTCCGCAAGGCAATCGACGATGACGCCAAATGGGCGGTCCTGGAAGAGACTTATGCCGATCTCACCCTGAGGATAAGAGAGCTCAGAGAACATATCCGTCTCCAGCATCGAAGTAAGAACGTGAGACTTGTTTCGATGGAACAGCCAGGGGACGACTTCGATCTGCCTCTCGAGAGATACCGCCGCGATCTAAGCTTTATCTATGGCATCGAGAAGCGCTATGCCACGTTCTGCGAACTGATCCTCTCGTATGTGCTCATCCCTTATTGGAATGAGCAGCGTTACGGCTTCGTTGAGGACGATACGGATGACCCGGGAGGCGAGCACCCGAAACCGGATGCGGACGCTCCCAAGGACCCGCTCTACATTCGATTGGCCGAAGAGCTGCTCGTTTTTCGTTACGTCGCGCTGATCCGTTCAGTGCTCGTAAACATCCGCTACCTCATGTTGTTCGTTTCGTCGGCTTTCGTGCTTGCCATCATCGCCTGGAATTCATATCCGTTCCAGCCCCACCAGCTCATCGACTGGTGCTTCACTCTTCTGCTTGTCTTCCTTGGCACCGGATTTGTCTGGCTCCTCGCTCAGATGCACCGCAACGCGATCCTGAGCCGCATCACCGACACCAAACCCAACGAACTCGGCGTCGACTTCTACCTGCGAATCGTTACCTTTGGAGCTGTGCCTGTCCTGACCTGGTTCGCCTATCAGTTTCCTGAGATAGGCGGCAGTCTTTTTAGAATGCTTCAACCTAGTCTGCAGGTCATCAAGTAGTACGATGTTGTACTCAAGTGCTTCGCATCATCTATTCAGAACGTCTTGTATTCAGAACGTCTTGAGAAACTCGATCAATGCCCGTTTATCTTCGTCTGTCAGGTTTGCACCAAAGGTGTGACCACGGTCTTCGATGAAGTCTGGACATTTGCTGATACTCAGCAATGTGGGTACGAGGTTCATCGCTAACTTCTGAGCTTCGACTTCGGTCAGCTTTTGCTCACGAATTGTTGACAGATCATGCTGCACTTTGGCGATCAGCTTGACCCTATCGATTGCCTTGTCGTTGTCTGAGAGATCCAGGTCTGCGTTGGCAAGAAGATCGATGGGCGTACCGGCGGGGATTGGGCCGATGCGTAACGTGTCTCCCTCGACAAGTGATTGCAGCTCCTTCGGAAGGTAAGGCGTGGGTATCTCGATGTAGGACACGGCGGAGGTGCGCGCGATGGAATCGATGCCGCGTCGCTTCTCGGGCCACAACAATTTCTCTATCGCGTCGTTGAATGCCGCTATGCGCCCCTGGACGGATGGATCGCCAGTGTACGAGCCGAGCGAGTTGTTGTGGAAGAATGGCGCGGTTGCCCAGATTCCAACCAGAGAGGGGACGCGGTAGTAGCCGGGGCCGCCACCAGGGACCTTGAACGTTGTCGTTGAATTGTCAAAAGGATTGACAACCTCAATGCTTCCGACCGAGTCGAGATTCTTATAGGTTTCCGATGAGAAGTTGTCCCAGACATGTCCGGAGGTTGCGTTTGTTGCCAGGGCTCGCGCTGCGTTTGTCTGCACGATCGTTACCGGAATGCGTTCGTCCGTTGATAGGTAGTTGTCTTCCAGGAAGTCAGGCTTCAGGACTTCACTGCGCATCCACGCGAGATACTGCTGCGACGATCGATTCATCGTCGCCGGGGGTTGCTTGCTGGAATGACAGACAGCACAGTTTTCGGCGAAGACGATTTTTCCTCGCTGCAGGAGCGCGGCATCCTCGGTGAGTAGCGCATGGCCTCCCGGAGCATCTGCCAAATGCGGGCCGTCCAATTTGAGGAGGAAGCTGGCTAGATTTGGAATGCGAGCTGCTGTCGACTGCCAATAGACAGATTCGGCTTGGGCCTTCGCAATCTCGAATGGCCGCTGGAGTAGCCCGCCGACCAATGGGTTTTGATCGCGTAGCCATTCCTGGCTGTATTCACCGATGCTGACATAGACGCGGCTGAGTGCGCCGACTATGCCGACAGAGTCCGCGCCATCTTTGAGTACATGTGGCACCGGCATCGTGGCTTGCTCGCCGGGCAGCCGCATGGCACCGCCGGACATTTTTTCCTGTTGCGCAACTGCCACCCGCGCGGACAAGGTAAAGATCGCGTTGATGTTGCTTGGATTGTTGAGATTGTCGGTAGCAATGAAAGATGTATCGATGGTTCCGGCGGCCCATGAGCGGAAGAGTTGATAGACATAGCTGTCATCTGCCGCGGCGGGCGCGAAGATCTTGCTTGCATTGATGTACTGGTTGCCGATGGTGGATGATAGATTCCCCCACTTCGGATTTTCAGGATTAGCCGGTGGACTGATGGGATTGAAGGAGACGTGACAGAAGCCGCATGACATGCCGACCGCATAGGGGCGCACCAGGGACGGATCGTTGTAGTAACTGGGATCGCTAAAGTAGCGTGCCGCGTTCCATCGCTGTTTTGCAGCGCTGTCAAAGTGCGGATTTGGATAGATTCGCAGGCCAATGATGCCTGAAGGCCTTCCATAGACTGCGGGGTCAACTCCATCTTCTACTGGTCCTACATCAAGCCACAGACCATAATCATCCGGCTTGGCTGCGGCTTGATAGCCTGGTTCGTTGACCAGCCCCATCTCGCTGAATCGCGAGCTTCGGCGGCGTGAATCGATGGTTTTGAGAAGATCGGCGGTGCCAAGTCCGTGCTGGGCCATGTGGTCCCAGAAGACCTGGTCCCCGGCTGTCCAAAGCAGCCATGTATTTCTTCCTTTTCGTTCGCCTTCGTTTAGTTGGATTCCGCCGTCCATCGAGTCGAAGGCGTGCGAGAGGGTCTCCGGAAAGTCGGCAACCGTCTTTCCCGCTGCCTTCGCATCATCGGGGATCGGGCTGTGATGACGCCACCAAAGCAGAGCGAGGAGGCCGCAGAAAAAGATGACAAGCAGGATCGCGACAAGATTTTTTTTCATGGCGCTCCCTGGAGATAACTGATCAGGACTCCGGGTTCGTGCCGGAACGGTTGCTCAAAACGTCTTGATGTACTCGATGAGGGCTCGCTTGTCGGCGTCGCTGAGGCCGGGTTCCTCCGTGAAGTAACTGGTACCGAAATAGTGGCCTCGATTGACGATGAAGTCCGGGCACTTGCTCAACTGGAGCAAGGGAGCGACAGCATTTGCAAAGACCTTGCGCACATCGTCGTCTGTAGCATCCTTTGGCAACGCCTCGAGGTCAAGCTTCAGCTTTATCAAGACGTTCAATACCTTTTCCTTTCTCTGAAGATCTTCGGCGGTGTTTGCAGGCTCGCCCAGAATGTCGAAGTTTGCCAAGAGATCCACCGGAGTTCCTGCCGGGATCGGGCCTATCTGGACTCCCCCTTCGCCGAAGACTGAAGGCAGAAGGCGCTCGCCCGTTCCGAGGAGAGGTTTTAGAAAGTCGGGCAGGTAGCCGCCGGGTACGCGCAGGTAGCTGCGGGTCGTGGTGCGATCGATGACGCCCGGTATTTTGTCGCCGAGTACGGAGTCTTTGTCCCGCTTCTCAGGCCAGAGCATCTTCTCGATGGAATCCTGGAAGGACTGCATGCGCGCGTCAACTGACGGACTCGGATTGAAGTTTCCAATGCTGTTGTTTTGCAGGTATGGCGCGGTTGACCATACGCTGATCAGCGATGCAGGCCGTGTGTAGCCACGACCACCCGCCGGCATCTGATAGTTGCTCGGCGCACCGGTAATGGGATCATAGACTGTGATCGATCCGACTGACGGAAGGTCCTTGTAACTCTGGGATGAGAAGTTGTCCCAAATGTTTCCACCGATTGCGTTGGTTGCCAGTGGACTGCACGCGTTTGTCTGCAAGAGCGTTACCGGAACACGCAGCTCGGTAGAAAGATAGTTGTCTTTCAGGAAGTCTTTTTGGTGGACCATCTGGCGCATAGCGGATTTGAAGTCCTCCGTCTTCGTCCAGGCCCAGTACTTATTCCAGCAGGTCATGTAATCTTTGCCCGCGCAGCCGCCGGGATCGACTCCGGGAGCCGGCTCGGGAATCTTGCTGGAATGACAGCGTGCGCACCGCTCAGCGAAGACCGTTTCGCCGCGCTGAAGGACTGCCTGGTCCTTCGTGAGATACGCTTCGCCGCCGGGTGCGTCTTTTAGCAGGTGAGCGTCAGTGCTCTTGAGGAAGAAGAGCGCCATGTCCGGCGTCTGCAGTTCGGTTGCCTCCCAGTATGCGGAGTTTTTGTTCGCCACAGCTATCTCGATCGGCGAGACTTTCTCTCCGCCAATTAGAGGACGGAAGTGCAGGAGCCACTCTTCGCTGAAGAGTCCGATGTTTATGTAGACGCGGTTGAGCGCGCCTAACGCCCCGACGGAATCGGAGCCGTCTTTGAGGACGCGTGGCGTCCAGACAGTGTCCGGGGCCTGATAGAACTGCGTGAGATCCCCAGAGTGAATGTAGTCATTGAACTGCTTGTTGTTCAGGTTCCCACCTGCCAGCGTCTCCTTGCCCCAGCGCTTCGCGTGCATCAGGCGGGGCATCAATCCGTACACAGCATTCATCGAGCGCGGGTTGTTGATGTTGTCCGAAGAGACCAGCGAGGTATCGAGCGTGCCAGGCCTGGATGTGTGGAAGAGCTGAAAGACGAAACTGCTCGGATCCGATTGCCATGTGAAGATGCGATCGATCCAGAAATACTGCGCGCCGACGTTCGAGCTGAGGTTCTCCCACTTGGGATTTTCAGGATCGGCTGGCGGCTTCACTGGGTTCGGGCCAACGTGGCAAAAGGCGCAGGACATGCCGACGCGATAGGGCTTGATGAGTTTCTTGTCGTTGTAGTAGGTTGGGTCGTCGTAGAAGCGCTTCGGATCCCATCGCTTTGCAGCAGCGGCGTCAAAGTCGGGATTGGGAAACAGGCGCAGGCCGACGATGCCTGAGGGATAGCCATAGTACGATCCTGCGGGAATGTTTTTGCCGCGAGCGCCGACGACGACTCCCGGATACTTCGTCTCATTTTCGAAGGGGTCTGGAGGGCAATCGGCGCGGCGCTTGTCGAGCCATAGTCCATAGCGTTGTGGGTCGGGTCCAGTGGCTTTTTCAAAGCAGGGTTCGTTCACCAGACCGAGATAGTCCCACCGGTTGTCGCGGCTGGCCTTGAGGCCGGGGTAGGAAGAGAGGGTCTTGAGAAAGTCGAGATTGCCGACACTGGCGACGGATAGCGTGTCCCAAAGACGATCGTCGCCTCCAGTCCAAACCAGCCAGGTGTTCCGGCCTTTGATCTCATCGGCGGTCAAGGTGATGGCGCCGTCCATGTCGTGAAAGTAGTCCTCGTCTGCAGCTGGAAACGAGGTTGCGGTGCGCCCTGACCGGCGCGCCTCGTCCAGTACGTGGCCAGCCTGCTGGCTCTTGGGGCAACCGGTTAACGAGATCAATAGAGATACGGCCAGCAGTGACCCACACTTCAGGGTGAACCGAGTCATAGTCGCTCCTTACAGGGGCCTCGATCCGACACACCTTGTGGCCGGATCGTGCAGCCGACGTTCGTTGCGAATGCTGCTTAGCGGGACGATACATCAAACTCTGCTTATTTTGGAAGGGAGAGCAAAGAGAAGTGCATTCACTGAGGAAACACTTCGCTCCCGGTGGGCTCGATGTGTGGTTGGTGATTCATGCTCTGGCGTAGTTGCGAGAGATGCGTGTAGATCAGCTTTCGAGCGCGATTTTGGTTTCCTAGAGGACGATGATCCGTGACGGCGTGCCAAGGGTTGTAGGAGAGTTCTCCGGCAAATGCCAGTTGCTCCGGCGAGTCGAATTTTTGCCTTGGAATGGTAATGCGGGCGACGGGTACAAACGGCGACAGTCTCTCGGGCCACTCGATGGAAGCATCTTCAATCGGCATTCGTCGAGGATCAGTTTGTGCCTGAAGCAGGAAGTCAAGCTCCACTTCCCTGTTCGCAAGCGTCATTGCCATGGATTGTCTCAGCCAATCGGCGGGGGGCCGCGAAGGGATTCTTGTTTTGTGATTCGAAGTTGGCCTGACGGAATACTTGATAGCCAGGTCTTCCCCGCAGAGATAGGGAACGCAGCTCCAATACTGGACCTCGAAGGGGCTTCTGTTCATGCGCGCGTAAAGCCCCTGCATGATCATGTCGAGAAGGTGGGAATCAAACGGGTTCAGGAAATAGAAGACAGGGGTTCGGGCATAGACCTGTTTTTGTAACTTCAGATTCTCCGTTACGTTCGGCGTGGTGAAGGTGGGGCAACTGATACCGAGAAAATCCTGCGTCCATTTTTCGTCATCGAGCAGCTTCTGGCCGCCGACCCCCATCAGTTTGATGCCGATGCTGAGTATGCCTGCATCGGCGACGTCTGGCGGTGAGAGTGGGCCGGGCCCTGCGAAGCGGATCCAGACGGGATATCGCTTCGGCTCGGCGAACACGCCTTTGTTGAGCGGCGCGGGAATATTTGGGAGAACCTGAAACTCGCCGCGTACGACTCCGTAGGTTTTCGTGTTGCCGGCGCGTTGTGCCGTGCGTGCCTGGTACTCCCGTTTTGTGAAATTTTCCATCTGCTGCGTAATGGCGTCAACTAGTTCGACCTCTCCTGGGGACGGAATCTCCTGACAGAGCTGGGTCTCGGGATTTGCATGGGTATGCCGGAGAAAGAATTGCGTGAGGTCGACTAGCGGCCCCTGAAAGAGCGCGTTGAACATGTCGCGGAAAAAAGGATCGACGCGATGTTCGAGCGTCACCAGACCGAGAATTGCGTCGTTGATGCGTGGTCCAAGAGACATCGTTTCTGCTCCGGTGAGTGAGCGCGGCAATGCAGAATTTTACAGGCAGGCGCAAACTATAGGCGATCCTTTTTCGGTTTCGATGACAACCGTCTGTCTGCCCAACGGTGGATCATGCTAGATTGCCTTCGAGGAGTTATGAGCCAGGAGAGCGACGATCGGCGGGAATGGGAGTACATCGTGGTCGGTTCCGGCGCGGGCGGAGGAACAGTCGCTGCGCGTCTGGCAGAGGCTGGCCACTCTGTACTGCTCCTGGAAGCTGGCGGAGATCCGCGCGAGCTGTCCGGCGGCGACCCAGTAGATCCACAGAACAACCGCCTTCCCAATGACTACGACGTCCCCTGCTTTCATGCTTTTGCCTCCGAAAATCAAGCGATGAAATGGGACTTTTTCGTCAGGCACTACGGCGACGATGCGGTGCAGCGACTGGACCCGAAGTACCGCGAGGTGTGGGATGGCGAGCGTGTGGACGGAGTTCTTTATCCCCGCGCTGGAACGCTTGGCGGATGTACTGCTCACAACGCAATGATCTTCGTCTACCCGAACGATGCTGACTGGGACGCAATAGCCGCGCTTACGGGTGATTCTTCCTGGAACTCCAAGAAGATGCGCAGCTATTTCGAACGATTGGAAAACTGCCATCATCGTCCAGAGCTTCGCTGGCTCGGCAAACTAGGCATCAACCCGACGCGTCATGGATGGAGCGGCTGGCTGCAAACAGAGAAGGCATTTCCTGACACTGTGGTGGGCGAACAGGACCTGCTCAAGGTGCTTGTTGCATCCATCGAGAGTGCGATTGAAGACATCGGTCACGTGGTGGACCGTGCCTGGTGGTTCCTGCAAAGCCTGCTCGACCCCAATGACTGGCGGACGGTAAAGGAGAACTCAATTGGGCTCCGATACATGCCGCTCACGACTCGCAATCATGCCAGAATCGGAACGCGAGAACGTGTGCTGGAGGTTGCAAAGAGGTTCCCGGACAAGCTGACAATTGAGATGAACGCGCTGGCGACGCGGGTGTTGCTGGATGCCGATCAACGTGCAGTTGGCGTGGAGTACCTCAAGGGGGCGCGACTCTATCGCGCTCACGTTCAACCGAACGACGGGCCGGGAGAGCTTCGGCAGGCGCGTGCCTCGCGTGAGGTGATCTTGTCTGGAGGAGCGTTCAATACCCCGCAGTTGCTCATGCTTTCCGGCATTGGTCCGGCGGAGGAGTTGCGCAGGCACGCGGTTCCGATCCGGGTCGACCTTCCGGGTGTAGGTAAGAATCTGCAGGATCGCTATGAAATAGGCGTCGTCAATCGGATGAATTTCAAAGAGTGGGAGTTATTTGAAGGCGCGAAATTCGACCCAACTGATCCGCAATACAAATGCTGGAGTGAAGATCGCAATGGCCCATACATCACCAATGGCGCGGTCCTCTCGCTTTTCAAGCGCTCGGCAAACGATCGTCCGATTCCAGATTTGTTTTGCCTGGCTGTGCTCGGACGTTTTCAAGGATACTTCCCTAACTACTCGGATTTGTTTGCAAAAAACTTGAACTACCTGACATGGGCAGTGCTGAAAGCCCATACGAATAACCGCGCGGGCGAGGTTGCGCTGCGATCTGCGGACCCACGCGATATGCCGCAAATAAACTTCCACTATTTTCAGGAGGGTACTCCAGATGGGGGCCAGGACCTCGATTCCGTGCTTGACGGGGTTAGGTTCGTTCGTCGAATCACTGCGAAGCTAAGAGAAAGCGGCCTGATCGCTGAAGAAGAACTACCGGGCGAAGGTCTGGAATCGGACGAAGATCTGCGAAAATACATTCGCGATAACGCCTGGGGACACCATGCATCCTGCAGTTGCGCCATTGGTCCGAGAGAACAGAACGGAGTGCTTGACAGCAAGTTCCGCGTTTATGGGACGCAGGGTTTGAGGGTGGTGGATGCGTCCGTGTTTCCCCGGATCCCTGGATTTTTTATCGTCAGCGCGGTTTATATGATCGGCGAGAAAGCTGCCGATGTAATTTTGGAGGATGCCGCGCGCGCTGACCGCTAATAGCGGTTGTTCGGAGAGGTTGCCGATTTGACAACCTAGGCGAATCCGGCGATAGTGGGCCACTACTGCAGTCTGCAGTCGGCCGGTGATTCTGCCAAGTCCAGGGTTTCCCTTCGTCCCCAAGGAGGAGAGCAAATGGCGTATGACATCCCACAACTCTTAGCGATGTCCCAGGCCCAACTTGATGATCTGTTTACCAGCAGCACACCGGGAGATATTCCGAACGGTGAGGCCAATGGCACAGCCATCGTAGCGCCAGGGACCCAATATTCGCAGGAGATCGCGACGATAATCAACCACTTTTGCTGGCAGGGCAAAAACTTCGACGCAGCAAAGGGTGTCCTACGAAACAGGATTCTTCCTTTCGGAATGAATGCGATCGTCGCTACTGTCTACAAAGGCAATAGCTGGCTCGATGGTAAAGAGTGCATCGTGCTCGATTACTCAGAGACCTCGCTGGTCGCACATTGGATTCGCGACGAGATTCGCCAGATAGGCCCGGGGATGTATTTGGGCAAGGTCTATTGGGACAAGGCCAGACTCATCGATTTTGCTCTCCAGTTCTGACTATGACTCCGCAATCCAGCTTCATGGTCGTCGCACCCGTCGCCGTGCAGCGGCAAGCGGAGCTGCGGCAATTGCTAGCCGGCATGAATCGCTCACCCGGGGTTGTTGATCCCGAAAATAGCCTGGTTTCCTTCAGACGATTCGACCGGCTGCACTTCGCGCGAATCGTGATTCTCGATGATCTAACGTTTGATGATATTCAGGTTTATGGCCTTAAGCCGGCGATATATCCTCTGTACCTCGCGTTTCTTGGCGACTTTGACGGAGACTACGACACGTTCCTGTCAGACATGGTGAGACAGGCTGGGGGCGGTCTTAGACAAATCTTCTCCTGCTGCGAGGACTTTCACCCCGATGCAAATCTGCTTCATTGGATGAAGGCAAAGAATCGAACGCCCGATACGATCTATGTGAACTGGATCGGGAGGACAGTACGGCAGGTTCGCGAAGAATCTTCCCTGTACGACAGTCTGCAAAGCTACCTCCAGAGCAATCGCGAAACGATTGCAACCATGCCGCCGGACCAACTGCGTGCCACACTGAAGCAATTCGTCGCGACCGAGTTGCAGGCTGGCCGTCTTACACTGACGTCTCCCGAACCAACGCCGCTGAGTTGGGAGGTGCGAAATGCACTGCATCTCGTCGGCGTACCGTTCGTGCTGCTTCTCCTTACGCCGTTCCTGTTGCTTTACGCGCCGTTCTTTGTCTTTCAACTACGTCGACGGGAGCGATCCGATCCAGAGATCGCGCCGCGAGTGAATCCCGAGCATGCCAATCAGCTGGCGATCTTGGAAGATCACGATGTCACCAATCAGTTCAGCGCCTTTGGCACAATCAAGCCTGGCTTGTTTCGTCGCTGGACGCTGGTATTTATTCTTTGGGCCATCAATTACACGACACGGCATATCTACAATCGAGGGCGGTTGGCGCGCGTAAATACCATTCATTTCGCGCGCTGGGTCTTCCTCGATAATAAACGGCGGCTATTTTTCGCCAGCAACTATGACGGCAGTCTGGATAGCTATATGGATGACTTCATTAACAAGGTTGCATTTGGCCTGAACCTTGTATTCAGTAATGGGATTGGTTATCCGACAACGAACTGGCTCATTTTGGATGGCGCGAAGGATGAGCAGAAATTCAAGGACTACATTCGCCGGCACGAGTTGGCCACGGAGGTTTGGTACAACGCTCATCCGGGGCTGACGGCTCTCGATTTGCAACGAAATACTTTGATTCGCCAGGGGCTCGAGAAGGAAACGATGAACCCCGCCGAGGTACAGCAATGGTTAGGACTTTTCTAGAGGCGAAACTATGACGAGTTCCGCACCAGTCGACTACGCGGACGTGCAAGGTCTGGTACGGTTCGGCTATGCGAAGCTCACCGAAGCGTCTTTTCTTCTACTGTCCATTCGCGATCCAGCCGCAGCACGCACATGGCTGACCAGCGCGCCGATTTCCAACGCGGTGAAACTACCGGAGGCTCCGTCGACCGCCTTGCAAGTGGCGTTTACGCGCGAGGGGCTTGAGGCGCTGCAGGTGCCGGGAGCTGTACTCGAAGGTTTCTCGGCTGAGTTTTTTTCGGGCATGGCTGGCGAGGAGAGCCGTTCCCGACGGCTGGGAGATGTTGGGGCGAACTCGCCGCAGAATTGGGAATGGGGAGCGGCGAGTAGAGTCCCTCATCTTGTCGTGATGGTGTATGCCCGTGACCAATTGCTGGAAGGCTTTGTGCAATCCATCCAGGGGCCTCACTGGGATGCTGCATTTAGTGTCATGGGTGCACTTCCGACGTCGAACCTGTATGGGGTTGAGCCGTTCGGCTTTACCGATGGCGTTAGCCAGCCGACGATCGACTGGGATCGTCGGCGCGAGATACACGGCGATCAGTTGGAGTATGGGAATCTCGTCGCGCTCGGTGAGTTTCTGCTCGGCTATTCGAATGAGTACGGGAAATATACAGACAGGCCGTTGCTGGCCGCCAGTGACCCGTTCAGCGCAGCGCTTCCAGCAGCAGAAGATGTGCCGGGGATGCATGACCTCGGACGCAATGGCACTTACCTGGTGATGCGTCAACTCAAGCAGGACGTGCGCGGCTTCTGGCAATTCGCAGATACGCAGACGAACTCCGACCCAGCGAAGCGGCAGAAGCTGGCGGAGTCTATTGTGGGTCGCACACAGAAAGGCGATCCGTTGGTGCCGCTCAACAATCAGACAATCGCCGGTGTTGGCCGATCAGACGCACCGCAGAACCAATTCACCTATCAAGGAGATCCGAACGGCCTTCGATGTCCGTTTGGCGCGCACATCCGGCGTACGAATCCTCGCAATGCCGACCTGCCGCCTGGAACGACTGGAGTGCTCTCACGGTTGACCCATACCCTGGGTTTTGGCGAAACGAGCTACCGCGATGATGTGATTGCTTCCACTCGATTCCATCGGCTGCTGCGACGCGGACGCGAGTATGGACCAGGACTTTCAGTTGAACAAGCCATTCAAAAAGATGCGCTGGATACAGGCGAACATGGCATTCATTTCATTACATGCAATGCCAACATCTCTCGTCAATTCGAGTTCGTGCAGAGTTCGTGGGTCATGAGTACGAAGTTTGGCGGACTTACCGAAGAGAGCGACCCTCTGCTCGGAAACCGAGAGCCCGTCGTGGGCTGCCTAATCACTGACGCGTTCTCGCTGCCGCGACTCGATGGATTGCGAGAGCGAATCACCGGGCTTCCACAGTTTGTTACCGTTCGAGGTGGCGCGTACTTCTTCCTGCCGGGTATCAGGGCGTTGCATTATCTTTGCAGCTTCGGCAATTAGATGCAGACGTTGGATTGGTCAAGGAAGTCCATCGTGACACATTGCATGCTTTACGCAGAAGCCTGGACAGGTTTGTGCGCAGCTTTGCGCGTGAGCCGGTAGTAGATAACCGGAGTCACCGCGAGCGAGAGCACCATTGAGATCAGCAGGCCTCCGATGACTGCGATGGCAAGGGGTTGGAGCATCTGAGAGCCAGCACCCAAAGCGAAGGCGAGCGGCAACATGCCGGTGATGGCCGCCAGTGCCGTCATCAGAATGGGCCGTAGTCTGCGACGTCCGGCCATTAGCATTGCCTGCTGCGGTTCAACCCCCTCTTTTTTGAAACGCTCCTCCGCATCGAGCAGGAGGATGCCATTCTTCGCCACAATGCCGATTACCATGATTAGTCCCATGAAGGACGCGACGTTGAACGTGGTTCTCGTGACGAGGAGCGCGAGCACGACGCCAGCAGTTGATAGTACGGATGACGTTAGAATTGCGACTGGAGCGGAGAAGTTGCGAAATTCTGCGAGCAGCACGCCAAAGACGAGAATGAGCGCGAGGATAAGAACTCTCGTCAAATCTGCGAAGGACTTCTGTTGCTCTTCGTAGGTGCCGCCGTACTCAATACGGATGCTTTGCGGCAGGTGAAGCGCCTCCACCGCCGCTTTTGCGCGTTTGATGCCGGTGCCGAGGTCGGAGCCTTCAAGACGGCCGGTGACGACGATCTCCCGCTGCAGATTTTCACGGCGAATCTCCTGTTGGCCGGGATCCTGCTGGATCGATGCAAGGGCGCTCAATGTGGAGAGATGGCCAGCGGTGCTGTTCAGCACTGTGTTCTGGATGGCGTCGAGTGAGGCGCGGTTGCTGTCGGGGAAGCGAATCAGGATCGGATAGGGGCGGCCATTCGCAACGAGAGGAATCGGAGATTCGACGCCCTCGATGACGGCGCTGGCGTCGGTAGAGATCTCCTGGGTAGTGAAGCCGAGGCGCGAGGCGACGGACGAGTTCACCGTAAAAATGGTCGCTGGCCCACTCAATGTGTTCTCGAGGCCGTCTTGCACATCGACGATGCCTTCCTGAGCTTTGATGGCAGTGGCGACGCGGTCGGCTGCCGCGTAAAGGACCTGGGGATTGCTGTTGAAGAGCTTGATCTGGATTGGCTCAGGGGCGTTGGAAAGATCGCCGATCATGTCTTGAAGCACCTGAGTGAATTCGACGTCGAGCGCGGGCTCTTTCTCCTTAATCTGGGCACGCACATCTTCAATGACCTCATCGATACCCCGGTCACGCTTCTTCTTCAGCTTGACAGTGATGTCTCCCGTGTTTGCCTCGGTAACGGCGGCAAGACCCATCTGCAGGCCCGTGCGACGTGAGGTGCTTTCGACCTCGGGGGTGCCCTTGAGGATCGACTCGATGTGTTGTAGGACTCGGTCGGTTTCGATGAGCGAGCTGCCGGGCGGCATGATGTAGTCAAGCACGAAGCCGCCTTCGTCCATCTCGGGCAGAAGGTCAGAGCCAAGCGCCTTGTAGCCGACGAAGACGACGACCAGCAGCACGATGCAGCTAAGAAAAAGAACCAGTGGCTTCACGAGGGCACGCCCCAGCCATCGCTCGTAGAAGTTGAGGATGCTCAGCATGAAGCCGCGCTCCTCGGGATGGGCGCCTCCTTCGCCGTGGCCCTTGAGTAGTAGGGCCGAGAGAGCGGGCGTCCATGTAAGAGCCAACAGTAACGACGAGAGCAGGGCCACCGTCATCGTAATTGCGAGTGCGCGAAAGAAGCTGCCGGTGACACCGGAGACGGCGACGAGCGGAAGGAAGACGACTATCGGAGTAATCGTCGATCCGAACAGTGGGACCGTGATCTCGGAAAGAGCCCTGCGGACCGCCTGGACGCGGCCTTCACCGGCATTGCGATGAAGAACGATGTTTTCCACGACGACGATAGCATCGTCGATAACGAGACCGACCGCTGCGGCAAGGCCGCCGAGAGTCATCAAGTTAAAGCTCTCGCCGAGCACGTAGAGGAAGATGAATGTGATGGCGATAGTGACAGGGATGACGAGGCCGGCGACGAGCGAAGAGCGCCAGTCGCGGAGGAAGACGACGATGATGATCGTCGCCAGAACCAGTCCGATAAGGATGGCGTCGCGGACGCTGCTGATGCTCTCACGCACCAGCTCGGATTGATCGTAGAAGGGAGTGAAGGAGACGCCAGCCGGCAGGGTTTTCTTGAGTCGATCGACCTCTGCGGAGACCTCGTCGGCTACGGCGACCGTGTTGCTGGAGGGTTGGCGTGCGATGTTGAGCAGTACGGCAGGTTTGCCGTCGGCTCGAACCATTGTGTACGCGGGCATAGTGGAATGCACAACCTGTGCCACATCGGCGATGCGAATGGGTACTCCGGCCGCGGTGTTCTTGACGACGATCTGGGACAGCTGCTCGGTGTCGTGCGCCTGTGATCCGACGAGCGCAAGTACGAGTTGGTGCTGCGTTTGATAGAGGCCGGGCGAGTCGAAGATGTTTGTATTCTGGACTGCGTTCAGGATATCGGTGATGGTGACGCCGGCGACCGTGAGTTTCGCGGGATCCGGCGTGATCTGGAAGTTAGGAATCTGTTCGCCCTGCACAGTAACCGTACTAACGCCAGTGAGACGGTTGAGCGAAGGCTTGAGGTCGTAGGTGGCGATCTCCCAGAGTTTCGTGAGTGGAACGGTGTCGGAGGTGAGGCTGTAACCGAGAATGGGAAAGGTTGCGAAGGTGAGGCGATGAGTCTGGATTACCGCGGTGGCAGGCAGCGTCTGACGGACACGGGCGAGTTCCGCGTCGACGAGTTGGAGCGTGTGGAACATGTCGACGTTCCAATCGAAGAAGAGGCTGACCTCGGCCGAGCCGCGGCTGGTAGTGGAGCGGACCGTGGTAAGCCCGGGGACAGAGTTCACAGCATCTTCGATTGGTTTGGTGATGGTGACCTGCATCTGGTCGACGGGCATCACCCCGTTGTCGATACCGATGACCACACGCGGGAAGTTTGTATCCGGAAAGACTGCGATCGGCACTTTGCCGGCGATGTAGATACCAACGACGGCGAGGACAATGATGAAGAAGAGTATGGTTTTGGCGTGCCTCGTCACCCAGAGGCCAGCTCCTCCATCGATCTGCGGTGCAATGCGCGCACTTTCAGGGGCCTGCATTACTTGTCTTCTCCCTTGCCCGCCGTTGGCTTTGCATCATCGTCCTCGGCGCCAGCAGCGACGACCTTGACCTTGGTGCCATCATCCATGCCGTAGGCACCCTTGGTGACCACCTGTTCGCCTCCGCTAAGGCCATCCGTTATCTGAGTGTCGTGGCCGTCCGTGATGCCAACCTTCACGGTCTTTGACTTGGCGACACCGTCTGGGCCAATCACCATTACCGCAGGATCGCCGTCTTTCGTAGTGACGAGGGCCTCATTCGGTACGCAGACCACATCTGCGAGGATCTGCACTGTAATCTGAACATGCGCCGGTGTTCCAGCCTTCAGTGCACCGTTTTTGTTGGGGACTTTAACCCAGACCTCGAGCGTCGTGGAGCCTGCGTCCAACGCAGGGCTGACGAGGCTCACTGTAGCCTTGATGGGCTCTTCCATTCCAGAGACGGTGACTAGGGCCGGAGCCCCAACTTTGAGGGACTGCGTCTGTGCCTGAGAGAGATGCACCTTCGCGATGAGCGAAGAGGTGTCCATGACGGTGACGATGGGCTGACCGGCCTGCGCCATCTCGCCCGCGAAGAGCGGTCGGTCAGTCACGACGCCATCGATCGGCGAACGAACCTCCGTATAGCCCAAGTTTGCCTGGGCTCCCTCGTACTTGCCCCTCGCAGAGGCAAGCGCTCCCTGCGCACTTTCGATCGATGCCTTCTGGCTAACGGCCTTCAACGATGCAAGGTGATGCTCCGCGATGTCGTAGGCAGCCTTCGCCTGAACATAAGCTGCCGAGGCAGTGTCATAGTCGCGCCTGGGAATTGCGCCTTGGTCGAGCAGCGCCTTGCGGGCATCCATCACGCTCTTCGCGACATCCATCTGCGCCTTTGTCTGTGCAACGTCCAACTGCGCCTTCTGCTGATCTTCGGGAATCTGAGCCTTGATAGAGGTGTCGTACGCAGCCTGGGCTTGCGTGAGGCTTCCCTGGCTGTCAGTGAGCGAGGCAGCGAGATCGCCGTTTTCGAGAATGGCGAGTAACTGTCCCTCTTTAACGTGGGCGCCGCGCTGCACCAAGAACTTCTTCACTGGTGCAGAAATCTTGGAGACGAGCGCCGATTGTGCTTGCGGCGAGAGAGTGGCATCACCGGAGACGAACTCCGTAAGATCTTTCTTCTCTGCCTTCTCAGCCTGAACCGAGACGGCTGCAGCTTCAGGCTGTTCGGTTTTCTTGCAACCGGTAAGGGACCCAACAAGGCCGAGCGCGATGAGAACGCTGACGAACCACGAATGGCGACGGGTTGAGGGATGCAGGGGGCGAGGCAATCGCATGATCTTCAAGGGAGATTTCCTGTCAGGGTCTGGAGGTTGGCAAGGGTCGTGTTGTAACGAGCCGCGCCGTCGGCACGGCTGTTCTGCACCGAAATCAAAGTGTTTTGGGCGTCGACGACTTCGAGGATGGGAGCCTCGCCACCGGTGTAGCGAAGGTCTGTGAGGCGAAGAGCTTCGGTGGCGTCGCGCACGCTGGTGTCGAGCGAGGCCACCTGCTCGTGGGCCACTTCAGCCTCGCGGTAGAGCTCCTCGATGGATGCCACAAGACGCCGCTGTGTACTGGTCAACTGAACGTTCGCAAGATCGCGACGGGCGGAGCTTTGACGAATGTGATCGCGTGTGGCGAACCAGTCCCACACGGGAATGTCGAGGGTTGCAAAGGCTGAGTAGCCAAGGTTGCGTGAGCCATCCGGAGCATGGACCGCGAACTGGAGCGCATCGATGCCATAGCTGTAGTTCAGGCTCAGAGACGGAAGATAGTCGAAGCGCGCTGCAGTCAATGCAAGCGAGGCCGCGTGAAAGGAGGAGATAGCGGCCTTCAGGTCAGGGTTGTTCGCATTAGCTGCAGCGTTGATCTGATCGCGCGAGGGTAGATTGGGCAAGTTGTGCAGGTCTCCGGCGATGGTGTAGGGGGTCATCGGGTTGGCGAAGAGTAGCACCGCCAGATCGAGGCGGGTCTTCTCAGCATCCAGTTGAGCGTCCCCTAGATCGCGCTGGCGTTGCTGAACCTGGAGATTTGCTTTGACGGTGTCAGCGTGAGCGACCTCTCCGCCGGCTTCGAGTTGACCGGAGATCTTCGCGAAATGAAGGGCCTCATCGAGAGCCCGGCGCTGAATTTCGACCTTCTCATCGGCGACGAGGACGGCATAGTAGTTAGTCACGACGCTGGAGACTAGACCGCGGCGGGCGACTTCCAGTCTGGCTCGAGCGGCAGCGGCCTCCGCGTTTGCTTTGTGCAGATCGGCGAGGCTGCCCACGCCAATGGTCTCGCTGACCAAGGCCTGGCTGATGTACTCATGCACGCCGTTATTCGCGACATAGATCGGAGTGGAGCTACCGGGATTAGCCGGCTTTCCATTGATGTGCGAAGGCTGGGTGTAGAGATATTGATTGTGATAGACCACGCCAGGCAATAACGAAGCGCGCGTGATTCCGGCCTGCGCCTGAGCTACAGCGTTCTCGGTGACGGCTGAGGCGAAAGCCGTATCGCTGGCCTGTGAACGTTTGATTGCCTCGTCAAGCGTGATCGCTTCAGCGGGAGGCTGCTGAGCTACGGCCGAGGCAGGCGCGGAGCTCGTGACTCCAGGTGTCTGTGCTGAAGCTGTAGATTGGCCGTCAGCCAGCAGTGTAAGAACGACCGTGGCCGTAAATAGTTTCTTCGTGAGGATCGGCATCGTTTTCCTGGAGCAGTAGCCCGCGCGCTCATGGCAGACGAAGCAACGGCATTGAATACAACACCAAGAGTGCCTGCGGATGCATGGGCTTTCATGGAAGCTATCGTAAAAATACATTCATTTCAACCAGACGCTGATTTCCATTTTCGAGAGGACACAGAACGATCGTAAAAGCCGGAGTAGAATGAACTGATTTTCATTCTTGCTTCAGAGGCACTTCATTCCTCGAAAGGGTAATAAGATCTGAAAATGCGGATACTTCTTATCGAAGACGAGCCTAAGGTTTCAGCCCTGGTGAAACGTGGTCTTACCGCAGAACGCTATGCCGTGGATATTACGGCTGACGGGCGCGAGGGGCTGGAGTATACCGAGGCTTACCCTTACGACCTGATTTTGCTGGATTTGATGCTCCCGAGCCTTCCGGGAGCGGAGGTTCTCCAACGCATTCGACGAACGAATCAATACGTACCGATTCTTGTATTGACTGCCCGCGACTCGGTCGACGATAAGGTGAAGCTCTTCGAGATTGGAGCTGACGACTACCTTACTAAGCCTTTCGCGTTCGCGGAACTTCTGGTGCGCGTGAAAGCGCTGCTTCGCCGTGGACCGGTGAACCGCTCGAGTACGTTGCGCATCGGCGACCTTGAACTTGATCGCCTCACGCAACAGGTCAAACGACATGGCAAACGCATCGAATTAACGGCAAAGGAGTACTCGCTCCTCGAGTACCTGATGCAGAATCCAGATCGGGTGCTCTCACGCAACATGATTATCGAACATGTATGGGACCAGAGTTTTGATGGCATTACGAATATTGTCGACGTCTATGTGCGCCACCTTCGCAGCAAGATCGATGAGGGCACCGACTCCAAGATGATTCGTACTGTCCGCGGGACGGGCTATATGATTCGTTCCGAAAGCGCCGCATGATTCGCAACCCACTGCGCGAGTATCGGTTTTCTTTGCGCGCTCGTGCTACGTCCTGGTATGTCGGTCTGTTGGCAGTGGCACTGGTGATCTTCAGCATCGGCATTTACGTGGGTATTCGCACCTCTTTAAGAGAGTCTCTGCAGCGCGCGCTCAGTGCCACTGCTCATACTATAGCGAACGACTACCTGACCAAGCTGCCCACTAAAGGCGAAGCTTGGGTGCTGGGTGAGGTACGCGAATCGTATGCGGGAAGCCCAACCGACCACTACATTCGACTCTCCACTGGCAACAAAGTGCTCTATCAGACCGGCGACATGCGTGATCCTTCGATTCAGATCGACAAGATCGCACTTCCCCGGTCATCCGCAGTTGGCATATTCCATCGACAGAAGACTGAGGGACGTGCCGTGATGATCTACTCGCTGCCCTTTCTCGCAGCCGATGGGCGACTGATTGAAGTTGAGGCCGGAGCCTCGCTGTTCTCCATGCAGCAGATCTTGCACTCCCTCACGAAGATTCTTACGGTTGCCACAATCCTGATCCTCATCCTGGCGACGGTCGGCGGATATCTCCTGATGAAACAGCCCTTGCGGCCGCTTGTCGTACTGACCAATAAGGCCGCTAATATTGGTCATAAGAAGCTGGGGGAACGGCTGCCCGTCATTCCGACGGGCGACGAACTCGAGCGTCTCACTCATTCGCTTAATGGAATGATCGATCGTCTTGAAGAGGCGCTGAATCACAATCATCGATTTTCCGCGGATGCTTCTCATGAGCTACGGACGCCGCTCACGATTATGCGGGGTGAACTCGAGGAGATGCTGCGCATCGAGGAGCTTCCACCAGAGGCAATTGAAAACCTCGTCAGCACCCTTGAAGAAATTGACCGTATGTCGCGGATTGTTAACAGCCTGATGGCAATAACGCGGTTGGACGCAGGGGGCGAGCGCATGGATATGCAGGTTCTCGATCTATGCGCGCTGGTGAGAGCCACCGTGGACCACATGCAGCTATTGGCCGAAGAAAAGGGTCTGCCGCTGAACTGTACATGCGAGGGAAACGTTTATGTTTACGCTGACCCCATGCGTATCAAGCAAGTCCTCGTCAACCTCATCGACAATGCCATTAAGTACACGCCGCCCGGCGCGGTTCCTTCGGATTCGTCCTTGGAGGAACCAGCTCGCGGACGAGTCGACGTTGCGGTCTCCGCCTCAGGCCAAAACGCTTCGCTGAAGATTGCCGACCAGGGTATCGGGATTGCGCCTGATGTACTACCCCATGTCTTCGAACGCTTCTATCGGGCGGATTATGCGCGCAGCCGTGAAGTGGGAGGAGTTGGCCTCGGGCTCGCCATCGTCAAGGCCATCGTCGTGGCCCACGATGGGTCTGTGTCTATCACCAGTACGCCTGGTCTGGGATCAACAGTGGCCGTACTGTTGCCGCTCGTAAAACCTTCCGAGCCTGCGGTGAAAGAAATGCCCCCTCCGGCTCGGAAGCAGTCGCGGTATCAGACAACCTGAAGTTCAATCAAACCCTACAAAGGATGCTATGACCACACTGAGATTTATCGCCTTGTCCCTCGTCGTCTTACCCCTCGCCGTATTGACGGCCGATACCTGTCCCGTGGCTTTTGCCCAAGCCTCAATGAGTGGCACCTATCATGTCGCTCAAACTTATCAGCTTGGCGTCAGTGGCGGGTATGACTATATGAATTTTGATGCTGCGAGCCACACGCTCTACATCGCGCAGGGCGATCAGGTTGTTGTCTTCGACGCGACGAAGGGTGCGGTTACAGGGACGATCAAAGGCTTGGTTCACACGCACGGCGTCGTGCTGGATAAGGATGGCTTGACCGGGTACGTCTCGGACGGTGGCGCGGGCATTGTCCAGGTATTCAATCGCGCGTCGTTGGCCAAAACAGCGACGATCGCTGTCGGCACCAACCCCGACGGCATGGTCATCGAGCCAACGACAGATCGTCTCTTTGTATTCAACGGCAAGAGCAAAAATCTGTCCGTTGTGGATCTCGCTACGAAGAAGGTTATCGCAACAGTCGCGCTTCCAGGTAAACCTGAGTTCCCTACCGTCGATGGTAAAGGTCACGTATACGTCAACATTGAAGATACCCACCAGGTAGTGAAGATCGATGCTATCGACAACAAGCCTATCGCGACGTGGACGATTGCGGGATGTGAGAGTCCCTCGGGAATGGCGATCGATGCTACTGCTGGCCGAATATTCCCCGTGTGCGATAACGCGAAGATGCCTGTCATTGACACAAGCACAGGCAAGGTAGTTGCGATGGTGGCTATAGGAGCAGGGCCTGACGCGGCTGCCTATGACGCTGCGCGGCACTTGGTCTTCAGCTCGAACGGCGACGTCGGCACACTGAGCATCATTAAACAGGTCTCCCAAGACTCTTATGTCCCAGCGCAAACCGTGAAGACGGCCGCGAAGGGACGCACGCTTGCTCTGGATGCTTCTAGTGGCGATATCTACGTCATCGCTCCGGATCCAGCGTCCACAGCGGCGACCAAACCGCTCGTCCTGCTCAAGATTACGAAGTAGATAGAAATCGCGAGGGCCCCGGTCCGTTGGACTCGGGCCCTTTTTGTTGGTGGAAGGTTCAGGACAAATGAAGAAATGTTCATCCAGCATGATGTCGCGTCTGCTCCCCTCCGCTTGCTTCTAAGATGTTGAAGTGATGGCAAGACAGGAATGTTCGTTGATCGTGACTCGCAGACGCTTCGTACAGCTTTCAGGAATGGCAGCAGGCTCCGTCTTCCTAGGTGGAGCGCCCGGGGCGGCTGCCGCCCCGGAAGTCATCCTTGAGATCGCCCCGTACACACTTGAGGCCTCCCCTAAGCATCACTTCCGTACGGTCGCCTACAACGGCCAGATTCCTGGGCCGCTTCTCCGCATGCGTCAGGGGCAGGAACAAACAGTCGAGGTGCGCAACCTCACCGCAGACCCCGAGGTGGTCCACTGGCACGGCCTGTTTCTACCATCGGATATCGATGGAGCGATGGAAGAGGGCACGCCGATGATCGCGCCCGGAGCAACCACGCGCTATACATTCAAACCCGATCCCCCCGGATTTCGCTGGTTCCACACGCATACTTTCGCGGGCAAAAATCTGGGCAAAGCACAGTATGGCGGCCAGCATGGTTTTCTTATGATCGAGCCACGCGAAGATGCGGGAAGCTACGACCGCGAGTTATTCCTTGGACTCCATGACTGGAGTGGCCACCTGGTTGGCGGAGACGACGGCTCTATGAATCCGGTCTACGACGCCTCAACCATCAATGGAAAGATGCTGGGTTTCGGCGATCCGTTGCGCGTTAAGCAGGGTGAACAGGTCCTGATGCACGTTCTGAACTCGAGCCCAACTGAGGTCCACTGGATTGCTCTTGCAGGGCATAGCTTCCACGTGATTTCACTCGACGGCAATGCCGTACCGCAACCGCGCACCGTCCCAATGTTACGTCTCGCCCCCGCCGAAAGAGTGTCCGCGATCGTCGAGATGAATGCACCCGGCGTCTGGGTGCTGGGAGAAGTGAGAAAGCACGTACAAGCAGCAGGAATGGGAATCGTAATCGAGTACGCAGACATGACGGGCAAACCAGTCTGGACACAACCGGACGATCTCAAGTGGGACTATCGTCAGTTTGCGGCGACGGGTCAGGAAAACGGGAGCAGAGACGAGGCTATCCGCATCGATCTTGCCTTCGATTCAAAGTTTCGAGGTCATGGAAACGAAGAGCTCTGGAGAATCAATGGAAAATCTTACCCTCAGACCGATGAGCCGATCCTCAAGACCGGACAACGCTACAGGCTCACTCTGAAGAACCTTAGCGCAGACGATCACCCAATGCATCTTCACCGACATACCTTTGAAGTACGCCAGATCGACGGGAGTCCCGAGATCCACGGTCTGAGGAAAGATGTCGTGCTCGTTCCCGCTAAGAGCACTGCTGAAGTTGAGTTTGTGGCAGATAACCCAGGTAAAACGCTCTTTCATTGTCATCAGCAGGATCATATGGACCGAGGTTTCATGATGGTGTTTCGATATGCGTAGTTCTCTTTGGAAGCCTTGGAGAACGTTCCCCTCGATCACACTCTTTATCCTGATGACTGGCTGCCTGCTCGCAGGTTTGCGAGACGCTCATGGCCAAGGCAATTACGAGATTCAAGTGTACGGTTCGGACACAATCCCGCCAAAGAACCTCATGGTCGAGTTGCATTCGAACTACACCGTATCCGGGCAAACCAACATGATCAACGGCGTGTATCCGACCAATCATCAGGAACACGAGACTCTTGAATTGACTCAGGGGATCACAGGCTGGTCAGAAATCGGCTTCTATGTCTTCACCAGTGAGCAGGATGGACATGGAGTTCAGTGGGTGGGAGACCACATTCGCCCACGCGTGAGAGCGCCAGAGAGCTGGCACCTTCCAGTAGGGCTTAGCCTCTCGACAGAGATCGGCTATCAACGAGCTGTATATTCGCCGGACACGTGGACGTGGGAGATCCGGCCCATCATCGATAAGACCCTCGGCCGCTGGTACTTCGCCGTCAACCCGGCCTTTGAACGCACCTGGCATGGACCGGACGTAAAACAGGGAGTGGGCTTCTCCCCCGCCGCAAAGCTGAGTTACGACTTCACCCGGCAGGTCAGCGGCGGCTTTGAATACTACGGCGACTTCGGACGTCTATTTGACTTCGATTCCCTGCACTACCAACAACAGCAACTCTTCGTCGTGACTGACCTGAACGTCTCTCCGGTTTGGGAGATCAACTTCGGAGTTGGCGTGGGACCCACGGCCTCAACCGACCACCTGATCGTAAAAGGAATCCTTGGCAGACGCTTCAACTGGGGAAAGAAGTCGGCGGTCGAGTAGGCTGGCTCCCGCCGATCTGGTATTCCGCCCGCTGAGAGCGTGAAAAAGCTTTGAAGAAAAGGTGTTGCATCGAGGCGAAGCCACCCAAGCTCGAACGCGTCGAATAGGAAGAAAGAAATGTAAATAGGCCACCGGGATCATCCAGTGGCCTATTTCATTTGACTCCACAGCCTTATCGGCCAAATCGGTCCTTATAAAAGACTAATATCCTGACTCAGGAAGAGAGCGCTTGTCTCTACAGGCCATATGGACTGCGGACTCAGCCAGCTCTGATGAGATGTCGGCATCTTTTTGATGATTGATATGGATAGTCGTGTACACAACGAACCCTCACCAAACCAGGATGGAGGCATAAATGGGCCACTTTGGTATATGGCCAATGAGGACGATTCCGAACACCACAATCACAAACAGAAAAAAGGTGACAGCAGTCCAACGTGGGCCGGCCAATTGGCTAGTGCGCGTCATGCGGAATAACACTTTGCGTGAGCGCGGTCGAATGTCCGCTGTGACAGAATAGAGGGATCGCAGACGTGATCATTTTCCTGTCTCTCAAGCTCGGCTTCGGTCCTTGAGTTAGCAATCGTGAGCAAACATGTCAGGCAGATGGAGTCGAAGGAATGGTCTCTATTGTGTCTGTGCGGGTAGCAGGCGGGAAGTGTGAGGGCCATCGTGCGGCCTCTTTCTTGGCAAGGCTTAAACGTACAGGAGCTTTGTCCAGAAAGATGTTCGCTTAAGCACAGGTAGGGCCAATTTTTGATTGCTCGAACCCCGTCGCAATCATGGAATCGACGTGCGATGGAAATTGGAGGATTGTCAATTCACCTTCAGCTTAATTCTGTCCTACGGATCAATAAACGTGATGATTTTCCAGGGGACACCTTCTTCAATCGGTTCATTCTCCAAGGCCGCCTCTGCATCCACTGTTTGCTTCGTCTCATTCACGCTCTTGACCAGAAAAATTATGGCGTGCTTTGGAATTGCCACCCGATCTCCAACCTTTGGCGTTCGCATCTCCGTCACTTCTCCCCGGCTGATAGCCTCTGGAGCACCACGTTGAGAGAGTATCGCGGTTTCACAGATATGCTTCTTATCTAATTCAACAAGTTCTTCTTCCGTCTTGTGAGATGCAACCGTTGAGCAACAGGTAAGGCAGATCGAAGTCAGGGAGCCGTCTGGGTTGCGTCTATGCGGAAAGAAGGGTGCACGTTGGTAGGTCATATGCGTGTTAAATTTCATCTGTCTCCAGCTTGTTGTACTGCTCATCAGTGAGATGCAAACAGTTGCTGCCGCGGCTCCAGGAACCTGCGATTCGGTTTTGTATTCCATTCCCCTCGCCTAAGCCGCACAAAGAGTTGCCTAGTGCGGTAAGGTTCGAACGGATCGCGACTCACGCGTAAGATAGCCGCGCTTTCCGCCAGAAACAGGCCACAAGCAACAACGCCATCGAAGCTGCGAGGTACAGGACGGGAGTGCTCGATGCGGGCTGAGTTCCGATAAAGTCCAATTTGCGCATCTGGTGGAGTGGGCCGATGTACCACCAGGCGGTGTAGACAGCTTCGAAGGACTTGCGGCTTTCGGTGCAGACTCCGAATGCCAGTGCCAGGGCCGGGATGAAAAGCGCAGCCACAGCCCAGCCGAACAAGCCTTCAGTGTCTCGGGCAAGCATCAGGCGCAGACCGAGACCTCCGCCGGTGAGTAAAGCCAGCACGACGCCTGCCGTCCAGGAGGATAAGAGCTGCCGCGGAAAGGCATGCGGGGCGGAGAAGATCATGGCCTGCGTCGAAAATTGAGCTTCGCGGGTCCCAAGCTGCGACCATAAAAGTGCAGGCCAGAGCCACGCAACCAGGATGACCCCTGAGCGCGCACTATCTAGCGGCGCGAACAGGCAACCCGCGAACAACCCTGCGGCAACCGTATACCACCACCATTGCTGGCCGCGTAGTAACAGACGGAGTTCGGCGAGAACCAGCGCCACAATGCGAACGTGCGACCTGCTATGCACGAGCGGGGTGAGGTCGGAAGCGTGGAGTTGCGTTTCTCTTGTCTGGAGAGGCAGCCGGTCCAGTTCCTCGGGTTTGGGAAGGACAGCCTGTTTTTTTCTGCGCTTCAACGAAGCGATCTCCCGGGCGGGATCGAAGCGATCGAAGAGGCCGGCGGCAATCAGGGTGAGGAGGACGGCAACTCCAAGCAAGAAGATACGGCTCAGAACGATGGTGGTGTTCCACTTCACACCGTTCCACACGAAGGTTTTGGTGCCACGATGCGAGGAGCCGATGTAAAAGCCAGATCCTCCTTTGTACTCTGGATCGAGTTGACGAAGCTGGGCCTGCATCTGCCCGGAGATCGTGGTAATGCCGGTGTAATCGCGCATTGAGGTCGAGGCGCTTGGGGACTGTCCAGTTATCAGCGGCCTGACGCTCAAGTTGAGCAGGAAGCACCACAGGAAGAAATAGGCGATATTTCCAACTCCTCCGCGCAGGCCCGGAATTGTCTCGAAGAGAACGGCTAACGCAGCGGTTATGCTCAGGGCGCCAACACTAAAGATCAGGATCGGGGAGAGTAGATCGAAGAGGTTGATGCGCCCCGCTCCCTTGTGCGTCAACTGAATGACAACGGCTGCGACCGAGAGGACGATGGCCATGGCGGAGAGCACCGCTAAATTGCTGAGAGCCTTGCTTAGCGTGTAGAAGCTTCTGCTCATGGGAGTGGCCGCAAGGATTCGGCCCACGCGAGTCTCGCGATCGCGCTGTATGGTGTTTTTGACGACATAGAACCCGATGAGGCTCAGGAAGACCGAACCGATCAGGCCGACGACAGAGCCTAGCCACGCGGAGTTGGCGACGCCGCGATAACTGCCCAGTTGCATATTGATCTGTCCGGAGTACATTGCGTACCCGAGATAGACCGAGAAGCCAAGGGTAAGCAGGAAGCTGTAGCGGCGGACACGTTCTAAGAAGTCGGCTCGGACCATGTGGAACAGAACACGCGAGCGGCTCATGCGGCAGCTCCGTTACGATGGCGTGAGAGGCAGAAAAGGTAAGCATCTTCAAGATTCGGAGTCACGGGCTGCGCGCCCTGAGGTGGTTCGTCGCCGAGTACGCGGACGTGGACTCCGTCGCTGCGGCGATTGGTGCTGCTGATCTGATAGTGCTGTCGAATCTCATTCAGGTCGACGCTGGAGACGACCCATTCCCAGACCTTGCCTTCAACTTGCAGGAGAAGAGCCTCAGGCGTGGCGTGGGCGACGAGAGTTCCATTTGCGATCAAGGCAATATCGGTTGCGGTGGCTTCGATATCGGAGACGATGTGAGTAGAGAGCACCACAATGCGCTCGCCTGAGAGGTCGGAGAGGAGATTGCGAAAGCGGACGCGTTCTTCCGGATCGAGCCCCGCAGTGGGCTCGTCGACGATAAGAAGTTGCGGATCGTTGAGAAGCGCCTGCGCTATGCCGACACGCTGTTTCATGCCGCCGGAGTAGCCGCCAAGCGCTCGCTTGCGAGCGTCCGTCAAATTCACCAGCTCCAGAAGCTCCGGGATACGCCGGGCGGCGGTCGCCTTGTCTAGACCTTTGACGGCAGCAAGATACTCAAGAAACTCAACCGCGTTCAGGTTCGGATAGACACCAAAGTCTTGCGGGAGATAACCGAGCACGGAACGGAGAGCGTCGGGATTCTTCGCGGTTTCAATTCCATTCCAAAGTACGCGGCCTTCGGTTGCCTTGGTGATGGTCGCGAGAATGCCCATGAGTGTTGTCTTGCCGGCTCCGTTTGGGCCCAGCAAGCCAAGGACACCGGCCTTTATGGTCAGGCTGAAATTGCTCAGGGCGCGATGACCGCCTCGGTATTGCTTGCTGACATCGTCGATGACAAGTTTCAATACGACTCCGAAAGAAGTTCTTCACGTCTGAACGTTTTTTAGGGTTCGAAAGTTCCCTCATGCAACCTGAAAGCTCTATAGCTGAACTCCCAGATTCGCGAGATAAACGGTATGCGAAACCTGCTGGCGTTGTTTCCGGAATAGTTCGACGCTAGCTATTAAAACGATATTGCCGGTCTTGGCGACTAGGGAAGGCGAACCCGCAATGCGGCATTTTGACAAAACCGTTGACAAGAGCGTAAAGAGTGATCTACTCATCTCTTCTCAAGGGATCACCCCGGCTGCGCTCCTACCACACACGAGAGGACATCCATATGCCCGATCCTAATGCGCCAAATTACTTCCACATCGACCGAGCCGAGAAGAAAGCTATGGACCTCTTAAGGAGACCGGCATGAAGGCTTTTCTCAAGTTCGCCGGCATGGTTGCCGTGTTACACATCATGTTCCTCTTGACGCCCCACGCGGTATTCGCGCAAGGGTATGCCACGATCAGGGGCACCGTGACGGACTCGACCGGCGCGGTCATTCCAGGCGCCGAGGTGACGGCAACCCGAGCCAGCACCGGCCTGATGCTTAAAACGACGACAAATAGCGAGGGAACGTATGTCTTCCCCTCGTTGGCGCCGACAGTCTACGACATATCAGTCAACCACGTTGGCTTTGCGGCGTACACGGAGAAAGGCGTGCAGGCTAACGCGGACGCCGCCGTGACAGCCAACGTCACCCTCAAGACGGGAAGTACGAACGAGACTGTTACGGTGAGCAGTCAATCCCCACAGGTGGACGTCACGACTGGGACGCTCTCGCAGGTGATTGGCACGGCGCAGGTGAACGATCTGCCACTGAATGGACGCAATGCGGCCACGCTGACCGCCCTAGTCGCAGGGGTTACGGTTGCGCCATCTGCCCAGGCTGACCAGGGTAACAGTAAGACTTTTCCGGTGGTTTTTACGATATCGGCCAACGGGACGCTTGTCGGTCAGACAAACTATATGCTCGATGGCGGCAACAACGTGGATGAGTACACGAACGTCAATGGCCCCTTTCCAATGCCTGATTCGTTGCAGGAGTTCAGCGTACAGACCAGCAACTACAGCGCGGAATATGGCCAGAACGCCGGGGGCGTGGTCAACATCATCACCAAGAGCGGCACGTCGAAATATCACGGCGACCTGTTTGAATTTGTCCGCAACAGGGTCTTCAACGCGGCGAATTATTTCAGCTACGTCAACGGCGTAAAGACGGTCGACCCGCTGAAGCGGAACCAGTTCGGGGGCACTATCGGCGGCCCTGTCGCAATACCCCACCTGTTTCACAGCGACAAGGCGTTCTTCTTTGTCGGATATCAGAAGACCATCAACCACGAGGTGGCTACAAGCGCAACCGCCGCGACGTTGCCGACACCGGCGCAGCTCAATGGCACCTTCGCCAATGAGAAATCCTGTATCGTTAACCCGCTTCAACCGACCCATGTCTATCCATGCGCGGCGGTCGGCAGCACCTTCACCACCCAGGTGGCCACCAGCGATTACAGCTCCGCATCCACGAAGCTGTTGACGTACCTTCCGCTTTCACAGGAGAATGCGAGCGGCACCGTCACTTTCCAGGCTCCTTCCTTCTACAATCTAGGCGAGACCACAGCCCGGTACGATCAGCAGATCGGCGACAAAGATCGGCTGACAGTCCGATACTTCCAGGACAACTATGGCTTGGACGGCGTCCTCAATCTCCAGAATCTGTTGACCTACGCCGATTATGCGAAAAACAACTATTACAACTCTTTAATCTCAGAAAACCACACCTTCAACGACCACATTCTGAACAACTTCATCATTACCTATCAGCTCGAGAACGATAGCCGCGGCCCGCTTCCGGGCAGCATCGACGTGGCCGATCTGGGCGTCAACATCTGGCAGCCCGCGTTCAAGCAGATCAATTCGATCGCAGCGTCGGGGTACTTCAGTATTGGCGCCAATCCGCAGGCCTTTTTCCGCAGAGCCAATTACACCCTGATTGACGACGTCCATGTGGTGCACGGCAATCACAATATCGCGTTCGGTTTCCACGGCGAGGTAAGCAAGATCGATGTGAACAATCTGTATAGGCAGCCGGGTAACTTCACGTTCAATGCAAACAACTCAGGGGACGCGATTGCCAGTTTCCTGTTTGGATACACCTATGAATTTTCACAGGCGTCAGGCCAGTTCTTCAACGCCCGCGCGAACTTCTATGGCGCCTATGCCCAGGACAGCTGGAAGGCCACTCGGAACTTGACCCTTGATTTCGGCCTGCGTTACGAGCCGTTCGTTCCCTGGCACGAGGCTGAGGGGCGCATGGGTAGTTTCTTCCCGACACTCTGGTCGTCCGGCACGCACTCCACAGTTTATCCTCTCGCGCCTGCCGGTCTCCGGTTCGCGGGCGATCCCGGGTTCAATTCAAATGGAGTCAATTCCGCCTACGACCACTTTATGCCGAGACTCGGCTTTGCCTGGGATGTCCTGGGCACAGGCAGGACCAGTCTCCGCGGCGGCGCCGGCATGTTCTGGGATTCCCGCATCAACAGCACGCTCTTCAACATTTACACCAACACCTCGCCATTTATCACGAACGTAGACGTCACAAATGCGGCTGGCGCGAAGATTACCTTCCTCGATCCCTACGGAAGCTATGGAACTCCGAACCCGTTCCCGGCACCGCAGCCGCCTCCCCCTACCTCTCCGATTCCACCTCAGGCATTCCTGACCTATGACCCGTTCAGAGGCTTCCAGGATCCGCTGACTTACGCATGGAACCTTGCGGTGGAGCAGCAAATGACCACGAGCCTTTCCACGCGTGTCGCATATGTGGGCGAGCAGAGCAACCACGTATGGGTGCCAATCGAGCTCAACCCATTCGTGAGCGGCACGCGCATCTACAATCAACCCGGATGCGCGGCGAACAATAGTTGCTACAGCCAGACCATTACGGAAGCCAATACCGGCGCCAACACCAACTACAACTCGTTACAGTTCTCCGCTCAGCAGCGTGCCCACAACGGCCTGTCCCTGCTCTTCAATTACACCTGGTCGAAAGCGCTCAACAATATGCCGTACAACGCCGCCGCAACTTCGATTGGAGCGGGTAACTCCTATGTTTATCCGATCACGGTTTCGAACTTCAAGAGACTTGATTATGGGCCGTCGGACTTCGATCACAGGAACGTCATTTCGGGGTCCTATGTCTACACCCTTCCGAAAGTCCTGGATGGAGCGCCGGCGGTCATGCGTTACTTGGCCAATGGATGGCAGACAACCGGACTGGTGAGGTTCAGCAGTGGAGATCCGTTGACCATCTTCTCCAGCACCGCCAATAACTCCGGCTCCGGACAGCAGCGCGACCGTGCCGTGGTCATAGGTCCCGGGTATGGCGGCTCTGCCTGCGCCACAGGAACCATTTGCAAGTCGTATCTGAATCCCGCCAGCTTCACCAACAATCCGGTTGGAACCTACGGAAACGTGCAGAAAGGTGCTTACGTCGGCCCGCAGTACATGGACTGGGATGTAAGCGCGGCGCGCTTCTTTCCATTCAACGAACGGACTTCCTTGCAGTTCCGTGTCGAGTACTTCAACGTGCTGAACCATACGAATTTCGGCGACCCGAACACAACAACCAACTCGACGTTCGGCCGGATCACGAGTACGTCTCCGCAGAACTCCAACTTCACAAACGATCCGCGCATCGCTCAACTCTCATTGAAGCTGCTGTTTTAGAAGTTGCAGGCAGCCTGGGAGCCTGCGCCGGTCTGGCGTGCAGATCGCGGTTGGTAGCTATGTCTCTGCGGAGTTTAGGCCGAATGGAGGACGGAGGAACGATTCTTGTCTTTTGCAGGTTCCATCACCCATCGCATGAGCGGATCCACGGGATGGATTCAGAAAGTATTGGTAATGGGAGCATGGATGTCAGTCGGAGTGGCGACCATCCCGTCGCAGGTGGTAAGCCCGGCTGTCGAAGAGACTTATCGTAATCCAATACTCTTCGCCGACTACTCCGACCCGGACGTTATCCGCGATGGCGCCAACTATTATCTGATCGCATCGAGTTTCCATTTCGTGCCCGGTATTCCCATATTGCAGTCCACCGACTTAGTGCATTGGACTATCGTGGGCCACGTCGTGCAGCGCCTGGAGATGGACCAGAGTTACAACATGATCGGCGGTAACCGCTATGGCGGTGGAGTGTGGGCTCCGTCGATCCGGAAACACGATGGACTTTTCTATGTCTATTTCCCGACGCCGAAGGAAGGCATTTTTGTCAGCACGGCGACAAGAATCACCGGACCGTGGAGCGCCCCAGTTGCGGTGATCGATCAGGCTGGCCTTGAAGACCCCTGTCCCTTCTGGGACGACGATGGAAAGGCCTACCTTATTCACTCGAAGGTCGGCGCAGGCCCGCTTATCCTGCACCGCATGTCGCCCGATGGCAAACATATTCTGGATGAGGGAAGAGTCATCGTGGAAGACCGGGAGAATCTGCCCGTTCTTGAAGGCCCGAAGATCTATAAGCGCAACGGCTATTACTACATCTTTGCGCCTTTCGGTGGTGTAGGCACTGGATCCCAGGCAGTGCTGCGGTCCCGGAATATCTATGGCCCATACGAGCATCGGATTGTTCTTGTGGAGGGCTCCACTGACATTAACGGTCCACACCAGGGAGCTTATGTGGAAACCCCAGATGGTGAGGGCTGGTTCATTCACTTTCAGTCGCGCGGAGCACATGGTCGCATTGTTCATCTGGAGCCCGTTCGATGGCAGGACGACTGGCCGATCATCGGTGAAGCAGCGAACGGAGCAACAACCGGAGAGCCGGTACAGTCCGGCCCGATCCCCGGCCACCCGCGCGCCATTCCGCAATCACAGCCGCAGACGTCGGATGAGTTCAACAGCGAGCAGCTCAGCCCGCAGTGGGAATGGAATCATAATCCGGACGACGCACACTGGTCATTGACTGCCCGCGACGGTTATCTGCGACTGATCCCGATGCCTGCCGGGGATTTGCTGGATGCGCGCAACACGCTAACCCAGAGCATGCAGAGTAATTCATTTGAATTCACGGTTCGGATGGACCTGACCGGCATGAAGACGGGCGCGTGCACAGGCCTTGTGATGTTTGAGAAATCCGCCAGCGGTCTGGAGATCACACAATCGGGCGGCGAAAGGCGGCTAAGCTATTTTCACCTTCCGGACCGTACGCAAGGGCCATTGATCTCACAGAATATTCTTCAGCTGCGCGTACGGGTGGAGGGCGACGGGGCGAGATATTTTTATAGTCTTGACGATGGCCGTACGTTTCAGCCACTTGGTGCGGCAACGCAGATCAAGCCCAGCTGGTGGAAGGGAGCCCGGCCGGCACTGTTCGCGTATACAACAGAGAGCACACCGTCGGGGCTCGTCGATCTCGACTGGGTTCACAATCGACCGCTCGGTAGTAACCCCTTTTAGAGCTGTAGGACCCGAATGGCCAAAATCATGAGAAGACGCGAATTCGGTGTCAGTTAGCAAAATACCCCCATTTCCGCTTTCAGAAACCCCCCGAAGTATCCCTCCGAAAGGTAGTCATTTTATTGGGGTTTTTGGGATTTTTCGTACTTTATGAGACTGTCTGAGAACGGTAATTGGTGGGCAGTGAGGGACTCGAACCCCCGACATCCTGCTTGTAAGGCAGGCGCTCTAACCAACTGAGCTAACCGCCCGTTCGGATTCCACGGGAACCTAAGCCAGTGTATGGGAGCTGTGCGTGGGATGCAATGTTTCCGAGCGCGCTCGACCCAAGGCGGCGCGTAGGCAAAACTGCGCGTAAAATAAAAGAATACCCCTGGGGGGTATCTACATTTGATCTCGAGAAGGAGAAATATCGTGGAGAGCAAACTCACGTTATTGATTGAAGGAATGCATTGCGGAGGCTGCGTCCGCAGAGTGACAGCTGCACTTCAAGGCGTCAAAGGGGTAGAGCTCGGCCCCGTAGAAGTGGGCTCAGCGCAGATGACCTTCCATCCCGAACAGGCAAGTGCAGAGGAGATCGCTGCAGTTGTCGATCGCATCGGCTTTTCCGCGCACATTGAGAAGTAATCGGGGGATCCTCATGGCTGCTTCGGTAAAGGTTGAGGGATCTCGAGACGGAGGCGGCGCCATGCCATCCGTTTCACCAGAACGCGTTACGGTACCGGTCACGGGGATGACCTGTGCGGCGTGCCAGTCGTTTATCCAGCGAACGTTGGTCACCCAGGCTGGTGTGCAGGACGCGAGCGTCAATCTGATGCTGCACAATGCAACGGTGACGTTCGACCCGAACATAACCTCTACCTCCGCACTGGTGGACACGATCCGAAGCACGGGCTACGGCGCAGAGATTCCCATACTTCACGCGTCGGTCATCGCAGAACAGGATGAACACGACGCGGAACAGTTGCGGGAATACAAGCGGTTGCGGCTGAAAGCTGCGGTGAGCTTGATTGCTGGACTCTTCGCCATGTTACTGTCCATGCCGCTGATGAGCATGAGCCGTGCGGGCGGCATGGAGCGAATGAAAGACCCGCTGATGAGTTGGAACATGCGTGTGCTCGACCCTGTACTGCGTAAAGCGGTGCCATGGATCTATCAGGCGAGCGAAGACGCCATTCGTTGGTTCCTCTTTGCTCTCGCGACGTTCATTCTCGGTTGGGCGGGGCGCCGTTTCTATATGAAGGCCTGGTCTGCTCTTCTGCACAAGACAGCAGATATGAATACGCTGGTGGCGCTCGGCACGGGAGCGGCGTTTCTTTATTCGGCCGCGAGTACGATCGTGCCTGGATTCTTTATCGTGCATGGAATCGCCCCGGACGTTTATTTTGAAGCTGCAATTCTGATCATCGGATTGGTGCTGACCGGCAATGCGCTGGAGAGCAGGGCGAAGGGACAGACAGCGAGTGCCCTGCGAAAACTCGTGCAGCTGCAACCGAAGATCGCGACCGTTCTGCGGGACGGCGTCGAGCGTGATCTGCCTGTTGAGTCGATTCAGGAGGGCGATGTCGTTCTAGTGCGTCCAGGAGAGCGTATTCCGACCGACGGCAAGGTGATCTCGGGCAGAAGCAGCGTGGACGAATCCATGCTCACGGGCGAGGCGCTGCCGATCGAGAAGACGCCGCAGGACAAAGTGATGGGAGGAACGGTCAACCAGAACGGGTCGTTTCAGTATCGTGCGAGCGGCCTCGGAGCAGGCACGCTGGCGCAGATCGTTCGGCTATTGCGTGACGCGCAAGGATCTCGTGCACCGATTCAACGAATCGCCGATCGCATCAGCGCGATCTTTGTACCGGTGGTGCTGGGCATCGCGATTGTTACGTTTGGTGCATGGAGATTTTTTGCCCCGCACGCAGGCGTCATGCAGGCCTTCGCTGCCGCTGTCACGGTGCTGGTGATCGCTTGCCCGTGCGCGATGGGTCTGGCTGTGCCGACTGCTGTGATGGTTGCCACCGGACGCGGAGCCGCCTTCGGGATCCTCATCAAGGGCGGCGAGCCTCTGCAGCAAATGGAAAAGATTGATACCGTCGTACTCGACAAAACCGGAACGATCACCACAGGCCGTCCCCAGGTGACAGAGGTTCTGCTTGCACGGGACAACAGGGATGAGCCGCCGCAGGCCACTCGCGATGCCGAGGACCATCTCCTTCGCATCGCTGCTGCGCTCGAACGCGCGAGCGAGCATCCTCTTGCTGAAGCAGTAGTTCGGTATGCTGACGAACGGGGCCTAAATCTTCCGCAAGCGCAGGAATTTGAGTCGCTGACTGGCCGCGGTATCGTCGGAACTGTTGAAGCGAAGGCGACGTTGGTCGGCAACCCCGCGTTGATGGAGAGCTTCGGCATTGCTATTGACTTGCTGCAGACAGCGGCGCTGCGTCTCGCGGATGAGGGCAAGACACCTCTATGGATCGCGATCGATGGCGGATTGGCAGGCATCATCGCAGTCGCGGATACGATCAAGCCCACCTCAATTCAGGCTATTCGCCAGATGCACGCCGAAGGACTTCGCGTGGTCATGCTAACGGGCGACAACGAACGCACGGCCCGTGCAATTGCACGCGAGGCTGGTGTCGATGAGGTGATCGCCGGTGTACTTCCGGCGGGGAAGGTGGATGCCATCAAGCGCCTACAGGAGGAGCACCGTGTCGTTGCGATGGTAGGGGATGGCGTCAACGATGCCCCTGCCCTGGCGCAGGCGGATGTCGGTCTCACCATGGCCAGCGGCTCTGACATCGCAATGGAAGCCGGAGATGTGACGTTGATGCGTAGCGACCTGACCGGAGTCGCAGCGGCAATAGCACTCTCGCGCGTCACCATGCGGGTGATGCGGCAAAACCTGTTCTGGGCTTTTGTCTATAACGTGATCGGGATTCCGCTCGCCGCTGGCGCACTGTATCCGGTCTTCGGTGTGCTACTCAGCCCAGTGATTGCGAGCGCAGCCATGGCACTGAGTTCATTCAGTGTTGTCACCAACAGCCTGCGGCTGCGTCGCTTGAAGATCGCATAAGGACAGATATGGCCATCAAAAAGAACATCGTGAAACAGAGCGCTGCCGGGGAAGGTGTCTGCACACACGAAACTGACCTGCTGGGACGCAAGGCGGTCGGCGTCGAGCCTGCAATCAAGGCTTCGAACCTCCGCCGGCTGCGCCGCATCGAAGGCCAGGTTCGCGGATTGCAGCGCATGGTCGACGAGGACCGCTACTGCGCCGACATTCTCACGCAAGTCTCTTCAACGCAGGAGGCACTCCGGGCGGTTGCGCGGGCACTTATGCGCAATCACCTCGCTCATTGCGCTACCCATGCCATTCGTACCGGTTCGGACGAAGAAAGACAGGCCATGTACGACGAGTTGCTGGGGATGATCTACAAGAACGCCCGATAGTAAGTTGGCAGCAAGATCTCGCTCGAATCTGATAGACTTATTTCTGTTGTTGCGCCGGAAGTCTTGGTGCCCGCTTGCCATTCAATATGGGCCGGAAGCTGAGTTGGAGCAACAACAAGACGCAATCTGGGGACGTAGCTCAGTTGGTTAGAGCGCTGCCCTGTCACGGCAGAGGTCGCGGGTTCGAGCCCCGTCGTCCCCGCCATAAACTCAAGTAGTAGAAGGGTTTATGGACCCCGCAGAATGTGACAAGAGCTTCAAAAGTGCTGAAGGTGCTGAGCTAAATCAGCACCTTTTTCTTTGCCCAAAGTACATCGATCTGCCTTCCACTTGCACTCCTCTTGTCGGAGGAGATCGCCTGGGTGTATTCCTGTCACACGCAATACCAATGGGGCAAGCAAGGGGTTCCTCGTAGCGGGATGGCATCGGAAGGATTCTCATTTTGCTCTCCACGTTATCCCAACTTAACGATTTCACTCTTGATGCTCGCGGCAATCTCGCGATACTTGCGCTGCAACTCGCGCAGCTTCAGGAGTTCGCCCGAGGTTTCGGGTGGGTTGGAGGATATGTAACTGTTCATCGTTTCGATGTCGGCCTCGACATCCCTTAACTGCTGTGTGAGGAAGATTCGCAGAGATTCCTTGGTGTCTCTCACATATCCCTCCAGGATCTCCATTGTCATATCTTCTCCAGACGTTCAGGCACCTTACGAAAGACTCGGTTGTAAATCTCATGTGCGAGATCAACTGATTCATTGATTGCATTCGACGTTGGAATGACCCGATGGTTTACATGCGTCTCCCTGGCCAGCCTTATGCCTGCAATGAGGCAGGCTCCGAGATAGATCATCCCCTTGTTGATTCTCGGGATGTGGGCGCTTGGGTCGAACATGGGAATAGCATAGGCGAAAAAAAGGTGAATATCTACCTCCTGAGGGGGGTTCTGGGTCTATAGTCGGGTTTTTGCGCTCCTCTTGTCCGAGGAGATTGCCTGGGTGTACCAGTCATCGTGATGCGTGAATTTGCATGTCTCAGAAGCTCTTGAGCCACCTTAACATCCAACCCAAGCTACGGAGGTTGGTTGCAAGACCGGAACGAGTGAGCCTTGCGGCTCCCGCCTGGATTCACCCTTTTTTCCACATCGTGTACGCACAGATCGACACGTTCCGCATACCGTAATCAGTTGTAAGGCTGTTGCCGTATTGACCAACTCAGCAGCATCAGTCTCTGCTCCACCGCCAAGCCACATCCAGTCGCCAGCAGATGCCAACGGGATTGCCGGATTTTCAAGTGGTCCACTTCTCTTTTCAGGCTGAGTTAGTCCAAGTGTGATCATGTTTTGTTCCATTTGGCCCAGGAAATAGGGGCATCTGTTGTGTTCAAACAGGTATAAATTTGGGCGTCAGGCTAGGAATTCCCCTAGTTCCTATGGCACCAGGTTGATGGCATAGTGGTCCGAAAAGGAGCAATGCCATGCTGACAGTGATCGGCGAACTCGCAATATTTCTTCTCGCATGTGCCTGCGTCTGGACTCACAGACCCGAGTAGCGGGTTTCTGATCGCACTCGTGGGTCAGTCAAGCTTTGAAACCACCTAACCTGCCAAGGAAACACCAAATGAAGTGACGGTAGGTGACAACATGAAACGGGTCTCAATGTTGGCTATGGCTCTTCTCTCCGCTTCGCTGGTTCAAGTTGGCGCGGTTCAGGTCGGCGCACCAGTTAACACGGATGCGAGCAAGCAGGATAAGAAAGACCCGAAGACGAAGGCTAAACCGACCAAACCGCGAACACCCTATCCCTCTTCAGCGGCGCGAATATATTCCGCAAGATTCGAATGAAGGGGCTTCGAATATGGCGGCAGTTACCATTTTCTTTTCAAGAAGAACCGTGCTATCTCCTCCCTTATTTTATTGAGGACGCCCGATTTAACGACAGGCGTATAAGCACTACCCGAGACAGTCTTCTCCCAACCGTCGATGGTTGCAAGTTGACGGGCCCAGCAAGCCCTCCCTGCAGCCCTTTTACCGTTGCTCTCTAACCTTTGGCCTTACTCGCCTTAGTCTCTTGCGCGGCTTTGGCGATAGCCGGGTACTGAGGTGTCATTCCACCCAGCTTATTCCCAGCAATTACTCCGGCGGACACGTTGATCTTTTTTGGTTGGAGAGTAGAGGTGGACTGCGACGATTTCTGATTTGGCTTTTTCATGCCGACATGTTCGCACCGCGCGCGTATTCGTGTCGAGGGTATGCCGGAGGAGCGTTTGGAGGAACGCCAAGCGACGCGGGGGCAACAAGTTGCGTTCGACGAGTAACCCTGTTGATCTGAACGACAGCATGCCAAGGTCTTGTTCTCCCCGGTGCTTCAGCCTAGTATCGAGACACACAACCCATTGGAGATCGCATGACCGTCCGGACGCTGCTTCACGCCCTTGTCGCCAACGCCTGCCTAGCTGCCACCTCCGCAGCCTGTGCCCAGACCATGCCGCCGCCTGCGGACATGAAGCTCGCCCACGACATCTACCAGCAGTTCATCGAGATCCAGTCGGGCTACTCCACCGGCTCCACCACTCCGGTCGCTGAGGCTGCAGCCGCGCGTCTGAAGGAGGCCGGCTTCCCGGACTCGGACATCTTCCTCGGCGGCGCGTCGCCGAAGAAGTTCAACCTGGTCGTGCGCTATCACGGCACCGGCGCGCAGAGGCCGCTGCTACTTCTGGCTCACACCGACGTGGTCGAGGCCAAGCGCGAGGACTGGACCATGGACCCCTTCGTCCTTAACGAGAAGGATGGCTATTTCTACGGCCGCGGCACCGGTGACGACAAGGCGCAGGCTGCGGTCTGGATTGCAACCCTGATCCGGATGAAGCGCGAGGGCTTCAAACCGGACCGCGACATCATCGTTGCGCTCACCGCCGACGAAGAGGGCGGTGGTCCGTACAACGGCGTGGACTGGCTTATCCAGAATCACCGCGACCTGATCGACGCCGACTTCGCGCTCAACGAGGGCGGTTGGGGCGAAGAGGAAAACGGGAAGAAGATCTCTAATGACTTGCAAGTGAGCGAGAAATACGTCATCAACTACACTTTCTCAGTCACGAATAAGGGCGGACACAGCTCCATGCCGGTCCCGGATAACGCCATCTACCATCTGGCAGGCGCACTCGTGCATCTCTCTGCCTTCGGCTTTCCGCTCAAGACCGACGAGGTGACCGCAGCGTACTTTGCCGAGATGGCGAAGATCGAGACGGGACCGATCGCGGCCGATCTCGCACAGGTGGCGAAGGGCTCGCAGGCCGCGATGGAGCGTGTCGCCGCGGCGTCTCCTGCGTGGAACTCGACGCTGCGCACGACGTGCGTGGCTACGATGCTCGCCGGCGGTCACGCGATAAATGCGTTGCCTCAGCTAGCGACGGCGACAGTGAACTGCCGCGTGCTGCCGGAGGACTCGCCCGACTACGTACTCAAGACTCTGAACACAGTGGTCGCGGATCCCGAAGTAAAGATCACGTCGACGCGTTCAAACGAAGGTGGCGTGCCCTCGCCGCTTCGGCCGGATGTCATCAAGGCCGTGAAGTCGGCAAGCGAACGCGAGTTTCCCGGCGTCCCGGTGGTGCCGATCCTGGTGACCGGCGCGACCGATGGCCGCATGCTGCGGCAAGCCGGCATACCCACCTACGGCGTGCAGGGCTTCTTCTTCGACCGCAACGACATCCGCTTCCACGGTCGCGACGAGCGCATGAAGATCGACGCGTTCTACCAGGGGCAGGAGTTTCTGTACGACCTGGTGAAGACGCTTTCGACCCCCTGAGAAGTAGCGGGCCGTAATCGACCAACGGTTTGTGAATTTTGTCTCTCGTAAAATTCGTAAACTGGATGATGAAGAATCTCCGCTCCCCGCCCTGCGTCACTACTCTCATCGCGAAAAAGCCGCCTCCGAAGAGGCGGCTTAGGATCTGATTACACAACAGTTTTTTCTACGCGTGGAAGAACTTCCAGCGCATCACAGCCGCCAGCCCCAGAATGCCAGTCCCGAACAGCGCGAAGGTAGATGGCTCGGGAACCGATGGAGCAGGAGCAGCTGTGACGATCGCTGAGAACATAACTGTTCCCTTATCCTGCTCTTCCGTAAGCGAAACATTTGCATCCGTATCGAGAAAGCCCGAGGCAGAGAGCAAAGCGGTTCCGTCGAACACTCCAGAACCGGGAGACGTTTCCGCAAAGGTCTGAAGGTCGGCAGTCAGAGAGCCGATCGTTAGCACCTCACTGTCCGGCGTATAAGTGGGGCTATACGTGAGGGTCGTAGCACCGGTTATTGCCTCGTTGTCGGAAAGCAGGGTAGCAAAGGAGCCGGTTTGCGTACCGCTGCCCGTGCTGGCTGTGATGAAGTCAAGCGGGGTGCCTGAATCGATCAAAGTGCCCTGAATGGTGAATTGCCCGGTCATCAGGCTATCAGCGTGCATTGCGGGTGCTGTAAGCATCGCAGCGGAGGCAATAAGCGTGAGCAGTTTACGCATAGAAGTGTTCTCCAGAATGCCTTCTAACTTGCCATTCTACTAGGCTAGTCTATCCCTAATTAAGTGAAGTTATCATTACAGCTGACAAGGTGACCGGATTTTTGTGTTTGGATACCCTTCCGAGTTACGCCGCCTGTGGAAAGAATCTAATTCACCTTCTTGATATCATCGGGCTTCCAGCTCTGCTCGAAGAACGCCTTAGTGGGGCCGTAAAGGCGGAGCAGCGTGAACCAGCCTTTGCCGGGAACGGTAGCAATCCAGTTTTTTCCAGTACCGGGTGACTTCGGTCCGAAGTAGATGTCTGTCGAGCCGTCCGAGTTCTGGATCGGTTTGTCCATCGTATTCAACGAAGGAAATGGCTGCCCATTATCGAGCCCCGAGCCAGTGATGGGATCGTAAACCGTTACCGACCAGAAAATTGCAGCCGGAATCTCTGGCGGCAAGTGCAACACATAGTCCTGACTGCCGCGAAGAAAGTTGCCATCCGCATCCACGTAGGCCGCAGGATACTTCGCTCCGATGTTCTCCATGTTGACGGCCATGCCCGGGCTGGTGGAGTACGCATACGTGAAGAAACCGGTGCGTGCGTCGATGACGTTATAGGTATCGGCGGTGAAAGTCGCGTTCGTTGGGAACGGGTTGATCCAATGACGGTTCGCATAATAAAGCCCGTTGGGAACCATCGCAGACGGCTGGTACACCAGCACATGACCCATGCGAGCTGCGGTGCGCGCCGCCTTGTCAAGCAGTTCAAGCGTAGGTCCGTCCGGCGCAAACGGCTTGCCCTGGATAATTCCAATGCCCGCAAGAATCCCGCGCATCTCCATATCCGTTGGATCGACATACTCATGATCGATAAATCGTGCGAGCATCTCGAACGCATTGCCGTCCTGTGGGTAGAGCATGTTGGCTGGCTTGGCTGACGCGTCGGGGAACACCATCGGTCTAGCCGTTGCCTCCCCGTCAAGCGGATAAATCCGCGTCTGCTCCATCACCTTAACCGGTTCGGAGAGCTGCTTCGGATCTTTGAAGAAGCCGCGCCAGAAGACGAACACTCCGTAAGTCGCCGAGCGGTAGGTGAAATAACCCGAAGGAATAGGCCCTTTGTAGTCCGGCGGCAGAATGAGGTACATCCCTCCCTTGCCATGGTCCGGCCCTGGCAGGCCAACGTCGCCAGCCCATTCGCGGCCCTCGATCTGCCCTTCAGAACGGATGGGCCGCTGCCAGAAATCATCGAGGATTCCCTGCAGTCCGGGTGGCACTTCAATGACAAGCGGCCCGTCTTCTTTCAGGTCGAGATAGCCAAGCGCGTAGATGACGTCGGAGTTCGGCGTCGTAATCAGGGTTTTGGCGTTCAGCCGCTCTTTAAAGATAGGCAGGACGTTATAACCCTTGCCAAAGACCTTCTCAGAGCCCTCCTTCATGCCATACATATTCAGTGCAGGCACCGCCCAGAGATAGGCCTGGACAGCGCGCTCAAACAGCAGCTCCTGTTTGAGCACACCGATGTCAGCTCTCAGCGGATAGCTCTCAATGTACGGCTGGTCGGCGAGATTATCGTAGTGTGACGGAGGCAACTTAGTGGTCTGATTGCAAGCAGTAAGGCAAAGCGCGGCCAGAAGAACGAGGCAGACCTTCTTCATTATCCAGGGGCTCCTACTTCACTTTTGTCACGACCGGCGGGGTCCAGACTCCGTTCAGAATACTCTCCTCTGGCCAGTAGGACCGGACATAAAGGACGAAGTTCTCCTTTGGTGCGGGCAGCCAGTTGGTGCGCTTGTCACCTTCCGGAGGAGTTGACTGCACATAGATGGTCAGCGAACCATCAGGCGCCGTGACGAGCGTCTTGTTCTTGGTGCCGACCGAGTAGCGCTTCATCTCATTGGGCGAGAAGAAGTGATGCTGGTTGTAAAGAGTGAGCGACCAGAATCCTTTTACCGGAGGAGTCTGGCCCGCAGCGAAGGTGACCGTGTAGGCATGCGTGCCGTTGAGCTGCTGCCCGCTGCCATCGGCGTCCTGATAGAAGTACTTGGTCTCGCGCTCTGAGTTAACGAAGATATTGGATTTCGCGACCGCGGCACGAGTGTAATAGTCGGAGCCAAACGCTGCTCCGTTTTTGATCGTGGTCCAGTTATAGGCCAGCGGAATGCCGCTGTTATGAAACTGAAAGAGCGGCGTAATGAGATTCTTGTCTGCATCAACGGCTGAGGCGACTAAAGCCGCGTGCAGCTTGGGATCCTTCGCGGCCGCATCGAGGACGCTTTGCAGATTGGCGTAGAGCGCCTCTTCACCGGGCAACGGCGGGACTTCCTTAAGAATATCGCCCAGCTCATCGAAGAAGGTCTCCGGTTGCACCCACTTGGTCTCTTCCTCACCCGAGGAGGTTGAAGGAAAATTGGGGATCTTCGACCAGTCCTTCGTCTGGGTCTGCCCTGTGAACTTGCTGAGCGGATAGATGAGAATGCCGTTCAGCACAGGCTGGATAGCCTGGCGATCAGCCGCAGTGTCGTCCATGAAGGCGCGAGGAATGATGACGCCAAGATTAGTCTTCGACTTAAAAACGCCCGTGATCCCGCGAGGGATAATTCCCTTCCAATCAGGTCCGACAAGGAGATAGAAGCCGGGCTTGGTGCCATACATCTTGCCAAGTTGAACGAAGGAGTCGGTGCGCTGGTCGACGACCTGATAGACCCAGAACCGGTCACCAAAGTCTGGCACCTGAACCACGAGCGGCTCCTGATCGAGGGAAAACAACCCGAAGCCGTAGACGACATCCTGATTAGGGCAGGCAACCAGACGCTCGCCTGGATCGATATAGTCGCGCAACATGGAGAGCTGATTGACGGGAGCGAGGGGTACGATACCGCCCATAAGGCCGGGCTCGGGCAACTTTTCGAGAATGATCTTGCGGTTATGCATGTTGGCCATGGGCCATCCCCACAAATAGGCCATTCCCCCCACGCGACGGACGTAGTCCTCGGTCAGGCGGGTGCCGGGCATCGGACCAGAAACCGAGACCGCAGCCGGCACAGACGGTCCCGGTGCAGGGGCCGGTTGGCTGGCTGGTTGTGAGTTGCATCCAGTAAAGAGAGCAATAGACACCACGAGAATTGCGCAAACAGACTGCTCTTTATGCATACAGACTCCTGTCTTCTTCACGTGCGTGGCAGCAGCCAATTTGTATTGATCAAGTTTTACGAGTCAGTAGGCGTATAGCTGCGTTTTTGTCTTTCGACCCGTTCTAAAAACTATCTTCAACTGTCACCGCGAATTGAGATGCCGCATACTGGCAGGACTTACAGACCGCCTCGATTGGAGCGCTACAAAAAACGATTTGCGAAAAACCTCAGCAAAATTGCATGTCAAGCCCCTAAACCACCTAACTCATTACCTAACAGCAACATCCGTGTGGCATTTTAGTTACGCTCGACCCGCTATACTGGATATAGAGATCAAGACAAGCAAACCCCGGTGCAACGACACCGGGTTTGCTCGTTAAACCCCATTAGTGCCCTGAAATCAAGATTTTGCAGAAAGGATCCTTTAGAATGAGGACTTTACAGCACAAGTCCAGACCTAAAGTCTCTCCTTTGAAGACTTTGCACACAATTCGACCAGGTGGGGCCTACCATCTCCCAGTAGCGATCGCCACTCGAACGCCAGCCAGAATCTCTACGCCACGAACTTGATGAGCATCTTGAGCACGTCCTTCAAAGGCATGATCGTAAGAAGGAGCGGCACCATCGGAATAAGGCATGCAGCTACGAAACTAATCGGCGTTCGAGGTCCCATGGGTAGAGGATTCATCTTCCCAATAAACGAAAAGCTGTTTCCTAAGTCAGCCAGTGATTGGATGTCTCCTGTTCCGAGCAGCCCCTCCTCTCGTGGGGGTGGCGTATCAACCCATTTCTTCTGGAACGCTGACGTATATTCCGTAGCCAACGTTCCGTACTTATAAAGTCCGGTCCTCTTGGTTTTTAAAAGAAGCGGGCAGAACACAAATAGTGGAAGAAGTACTAAAACGACCACCACAATGACATAAGTAGCGATCAGCGGTGCAAAGTGGGGCAGTGGAACCTTGTCATAGACAACGTCGTTTGCAAGAACCCCGGCCCCAGCCACCGAGAAGGCGAAAAGAATAATGGAAAAGAAGCGATGCGCCTCCCCGACAAAAGCGAGGCCCCCACATTCATCGGGGTGCGTCGGTATCAGGTTGAGATTCAACTCGCTCATCCGCCAGAGAAACTGTCCCCATAGAAACAGCCTCCAGAGCCAGCGAAGCACCAGGAAATGAAAGAGAGGAACACAAAATAATACGAACCACCAGCCTGCCCATGTCAATGAAACCGACGAGTCGGAGCGAATCGCATACCAGGTCGAAGACTGGACCGCCAGCGAGGTCAACGCGATCGCTGCAAAGGAATAGGCCAACAACAACATGACGAGCTCTGCGGCTGCGGAATCACGCCACCTGAGTCCATCTCGAACTGCATCATCAAAGTGTTTGAAATCTTTCTCGAGGACCACGCCGGAACGAACAAAGTGAAGCGAGGCGCGTCCCAGGTGCGGCCCCAGCACGGTTTCAGCAAAAATCAATAGAGGCACAGCTAACAGGAACCGCGCATGCACGGCAAAGTCCCGCAGGAAGGGGATGGCAACGCGATGCCCAATCGCAGTACCTTGCAGTGCGGAGAGGACAAGCAGCGGTATCCATGTAACCAGAACGGACAGAAGCGCTCTTCGCAGAACACGCGGCGACTGTTCTCGAACCAGGCCCAATCGCTTCTCGATCCGATACGTGGGTCCACCTTCAATAAGGAGGAGCATCGGCTCATTCGTGCGTGCAGGATCTGTCATCGAGACTCCTCGGGTGACATATCGTTTTCTGCTTTCAGTCACTTTGCGATCTGCAAGACACCCTGAAAGTAGGCGTTCACTCAAGCCCGATAGATCTAACGGGCATTGCAGGCCTCTTGCCATTAGCTTCGAGAGTACAGTTCGGTAACCTACGCTGCCCTGGAAGGCATTGAAACTGTCATTACTGACAGACGCGAACAAGGAAATGACTACGGATCTACCTACGCTCACGTTGAGCGCGACAGAATTTGTATCAGACAGGCACTAGGGTGCGAGGTACCTGAGAATATCCTTTTCATCTTGAGCGCTGAGAATTGCTCGCACTCTCATATGTCGAACCACGGTACCGGTCAGCGACGGAGACAGCTGCTCGGGAGCGCTATGACAACGGCCACAGTTCGCATTGAACTTTTGTTCGCCAATGTCTGGTTGCTTCGCGCTTTCAACTTTCACCGCTGGTTTAGCAGCGGCGCTGGACGGCTTCGTCGCTGGGGAGGCCTGAGCCAGCAAACGCGTTGTACTCACAATCGATACCATGATGGCCAGGTGCATCGAGATCTTCCTCATCATTTTGAGCCGCCTTTCCAAGCAGGAAAAAGGAATCGGTAAGTGAGAGTTGTCTCCCAGATATTCTCGTTACCACTGCTTGCGAACTTCCGCGAATAGCTCGTGTTGATTCTTACTTCATGTGGCAGGTGATAATCGATCCCAAAATCTGCTCTCTGCGTGTTCACGGCTGGGAGCTGATCACCCTGGCCAGGACTATCACGGAAGGTCTGCTGCATGCGAAACACAGGCTCGAGGCGTCCCAACCAGCTATCGGGACCATTCCACTGAGATAAGCGATACGCTGTCTCTACCCAGTAACCCTGCGCGTGCGGACCATGAGCGTACCCCGAGCGAATCGCGAGAGGGACGCGGTACGGCTGCCACCATACGTCAACGCCTGTTGAGTTACCCTGCTGGCCCTGGAGAAGGCGCGAAAAAGAGGTTCCAATCTCGAGACGCTTGGTGGGAAAGTACGCGAAAAACTGTCCTCCAGCCGCGCGCTCTCCAAAGAACTGGTTCACACTACTTGCAACCGAAAAGTATCCGACATAGTTCAGCTGTACGTGTGAGCTAGAAAACGCGGCACCACGCAGCATCGCACCGACACTTGATCCGTGCTGCGTTCCGATAGGGTAGATCAGCGGAGCGTCCTGAAAGTTGGTGATCCAGATAGGAGCCAGCCGCTCATTATAGGTACCAAAGGGTGTTAGAAAATCTCCAAGGGTGAGAGTGACCCTTGGGGCTGCGATGTAATCCAGTTGAAGATACTGGAGGCCAGCGAAAAAGTTGCCCTGATATGGACCGCTATTCCCATTCTTAGGAGCGTAGTTTTCTTCAATGTATGCTCTCGATTCAACCAGAAGGTGCTCGCCAAGCGGGACCGCCGCAACCGGCGCCAGGACAGGCTGGTAGTTCGTAACTCCGCCGTTTGTGGTTGTCAGGAAGCCAACTGCGCCAGAGATCAACGGAGTATTCTGTGCTTCTGCCTTCGTAGTGAAAGAAGGCGCGAGGACCAGCATAGCCAGGACCCAAATGGTAAAAGGGACGATTAATCTATTTTTCAAACATGTAACAAAAAGCCTTGCTGTTATTGGACACTTCACCATTCAACTGAGACTATCCGGCGTTGACATGTGAGTTGTCACAGAGCAGTTTTAGTGTTGTCACTTGTTTGTAAACGTATCGACCACGCTGTTGTTCTATGCGTTAGGCGTATGCATTCGCATCACATCGTCGAGTTTTTTGGCTATGGTGGCCCGGGCAGGAGTCCTGGCGCCAAGCGATGAGTAATATTTGTGGCGTGGTGGCCCGGGCAGGAGTCCAACCTGCGACCTTCGCGTTAGGAGTGCGCTGCTCTATGCAACTGAGCTACCGGGCCACGTTTGGCTAGTGTATCGCGAGGTCTGGAGGGGTCAGGATGATAAACTTGAGGGTGGAGAGTTTATGCCAGAGATACAGCGTCGACGTGCGGTAACGGTAAATATTGGCGGGATTCGGGTGGGTTCGGAGGCGCCGGTTGTGGTGCAGTCGATGACGAACACGGATACAGCCGATGTTGAGAGTACAGTGCAGCAGGTTGCAGCGCTGGCTCGTGCCGGTTCTGAGATGGTTCGCGTCACGGTCAACAACGACGAAGCGGCGAAGGCTGTTCCTTATATCGTCGAGGCGTTGGCGAACAAGGGTTGGTCGACGCCGATCATTGGAGACTTTCACTACAACGGACACCAGTTGCTGAAGAAGTATCCGGCGACGGCGCAGGCGCTGGCGAAGTATCGCATCAATCCAGGTAATTGTTCGATCGGGCGGAAGGATGATGACAACTTCCGGACGATGGTTGAAGTTGCGGTGGAGCATCAGAAGCCGGTGCGGATCGGTGTGAACTGGGGTTCGCTCGATCAGGCGCTACTGACGAAGATGATGGATGAAAATTCGAAGTTGGCCGATCCCCTCCCCGCCCGCGATGTGATGATGGAGGCGATGGTGGTGTCGGCTCTGGATAATGCGGCGGCGGCGGAGCGGTATGGGCTGCGGCGGGATCAGATTTTGTTGTCGGCCAAGGTTTCGGGTGTTCGGGATTTGATCGATGTTTATATGGAGTTGGCGAAGCGGTGTGATTATGCGCTGCATCTTGGGTTGACCGAGGCCGGGATGGGGATGAAGGGCATTGTCGCTTCGGCTGCGGGCCTTGCTCCTTTGTTGCTGGCTGGTATTGGAGACACGATTCGGGTTAGTTTGACTCCGACGCCGGGTGGGGACCGGAGTGAAGAGGTTCGGTGCGGGCAGCAGATCCTGCAGTCGCTGGGGATTCGCAGTTTTATGCCGCAGGTGACGAGCTGCCCAGGGTGTGGACGGACGACTTCGACGTACTTCCAGGAGCTGGCGGAGCGGATTCAGGGCTATCTTGTGGCTTCGATGCCGGAGTGGAAGAAGCAGTATCCGGGTGTCGAAGAGTTGAAGCTGGCGGTGATGGGCTGCATTGTGAACGGGCCGGGTGAGTCGAAGCATGCCAATATCGGCATCTCGCTGCCGGGAACGTTTGAGGAGCCTAAGGCGCCGGTTTATGTCGATGGGAAGCTGTTCACCACGCTGAAGGGGGACAGGATCGTCGAGGAGTTTCAGGTCATTCTGGATGAGTACGTTGAGAAGCGCTATGGTCGGGTGCTGATCGAGGCTTAAGCGAGTCTTCTGCCCGGGATGATGGTAGCCCCCACCCTGGTCGAATTGTGTGCAAAGTCTTCAAAGGAGATACTTTAAGTCTGGACTTGCCCGGTAAAGACTTCATTCTAAAGGCTGCATTCTGCAAAGTATTGATTTGATGTGACTTAAACATGTGAGCCCCGATACCAATGGTGTCGGGGCTTCGTTTTTCTTCACTGTTTTAAGTATAGCGAATGCGATCAAACTAAACTGCCAACTCGATCTCGTGTTGTTTGAGGGAGTTAGGTGGTTCGGGGACTTGACATGCGATTTTTGGGCGGAAAAGCTCAAAAGAAAAACGAAGAACAGCGGAAAAGCAATGGATTCAGTCATCTCCCGGATGACTTAGACGCGGGCTGACACCTCGCTCAATGTCAAAGGCAAGAGCAACGGCACGGGGAGTTCTTGATTGGGCGAAGGAGAACAGACAACGGCAAAAGCGAATGCGGCGGTTCTTCGCTGCGCTCCGAATGACAGGCAAAAAATGGCACGCTCAAGCAAGCGCCCTTCCACCCAGCGGACTGCGGCTTGGCAGCCTGAAGGTTAGAGGAGTGGGGCGGCGTTCTTGCGGAGTTCGGCGAGGGAGTAGAAGGTGCCGCGCCAGATGATGCCGCCTTGCTTGAGCGTGATGAGCATGGAGCGTGAGAGGGCGAAGACGAAGACCAGAGCGCCGAAGGGAAAGAAGAGGACGTTCCAGGTGGCGATGGTGAAGTGGCGGCCGAGCAGACGGTATGCGTAAGTGACTGCGATAAGGGTGAGGATTGCCGGGGTGCGGGTCGGAGCGAAGAAGAGACCGATGGCAGGGGCGGCGCAGAAGATGAGGAGCCAGAGGCAGCCCAGCAAGGCCAGCGAGATATGAAAGCGGAAGGCGGAGAAGAGGTTTTTGGTCATGACGTTGACCAGGCCTCCTGCGCCAGAGGCCCAATGGAGACTGACGAGGCTGCGGCCGAAGGCGACGCGTTGGGCGAGGCCGGCGCGTTTGATGCGGCGGCCGAGGCCGACGTCTTCGATGATCTCCATGCGGAGGGCTTCGTAACCGCCGATCTGTTTGTAGGCTTCGCGGCGCAGGAGGTTAAAAGCGCCGACGCCGAAGGCATCACGTTTTGCTTTGGGGTTGGCGAGGCGCCAGGGTCGGGGTCCCCAGAGGGTGAAGACCTGGAAGAAGCCGAGGATGGCGGCCTCGTCCCAGCGCTTGATGGTTGTAGTGGGGAAGACGATGAGGTGGTCGGCGTGGGTGGCTACGGCGTTGGCGAGAGCGAGGCGGATGGCGGTGGGGTGGAAGAGGACGTCGGCATCGGTGAAGAGAAGGTAGTCGGTGGGGGCCTGGCGGGCGGCGAGGGCCATGGCGTGGGTTTTGCCGAGCCAGCCCTGAGGGAGTTCAGTGACGTGGAGGGCACGGAGTTTTTCCTGGTGCTCGGTGGCGATGTTGTCGATGATTGCGCCGGTCTGGTCGGTGGAGCGGTCGTCGACGGCGATGATCTGGAGGTTGGGGTAGTCCTGATGGATGAGGGATTGGAGGGTTGCGGCGATGTCGGTGGCTTCGTTGCGCGCGGGGACGATGACGGTGATGGAGGGGGAGCCCGCCGGGGAGATATTGTGCTGTGGGAGGAGCAGGTTGGGGATGCGCGGGAGGCCGAAGGCGGCGGCGGTGACCTTCCAAAGCCAGGTGAGGGCGATTGACCAGGCGATGATTTGCGATGCGATATGGAGGGTATGGCTCAAACTATTGTGGAAAACAACCCCACTTTCGTTTCGCTGATTGTGAGGCCTTCAAGTTGCGCGTCGAGAGATCTATATTGTTGGCCGAAGCGCTCCTGGAAGCGAGCATAGTCATCGATGTTGTTCCAGCGATCTATCGTTACAAACTTCTCCCCATCGCTCGTGGAACAAAGCAGTTCTGTTCCCTCGTAGCCTTCAGCTAATTTGAATAACCGCGCCCAGTCACCATCTGGTCTGTAAGCCGAGATGAACTGGCGAACTTTATCGGGGCGGACTACAAACTCCCAGATGATGACGTGCATTTCTGCTCTCCGTAGAGCCGATCTTATCGGTTGCGATCACGCGGGTGTTGGATTGGGCTCTGAGATCGTGAGCGGAGGGGCGTAGCGGGAGCCGAAGAAAAAGATGACGGAGGCGACGAGCATGGTGATGAGAGTTGAGCCGAGACCGATGTTGAGGGTGGAGCGGTCGCTGACTGCGCCGATGATGGGTGGAGAGATTGCATCGCCCAAGGCATGGATGATGAAGAGCTGGCCGGCCATGGCGGTGGCGCGAATCTCGGGACGGACGGCGTTGAGAGTGGCTGCGTTGACCGGGCCGGTGCCGAGGGAGATGAAGAAAACAGCGAACGCGAGACCGACGAGAGTGAAGGAGTGCGGGCCGAAGAAGCAGAGGAGCGCAGGCGGGACGGCGAGGGCGGAGCTTAAAGCGGGGACGAGATAGAGGGCTTTGGAGTTGGTGCGGGACCACCGCTGCGCGATAATGCCACCGGTGATGGTGCCTCCGAGACCGCCGCAGAGAGTGATGACTCCCATGAGATAGGCAGCGGAGGATTCGCTGCGTCCGCCGACGCGCTGGAGGAAGGAAGGCATCCACCAGGAGATGCCTCCGAGCGAGAAGGTGACGGCGGCGTAGCCGAGGATGGAGGAGAGGTACGCTTTGTTTTTCAGAAGCGAGCGAACAGTTTCCTTCTCCAGCTTGGCCTTTTCGTGCTGGCTTGCACCGCGCTCGGGTTCCTTCATCAGAAATGCAATGAGGATGGCGATGATGGTGCCGGGGATGGCGGAGACGATGAAGGACTTGCGCCAACCGAAGTGCTCGCCTACGGTGCCGCCGACGAGATAGCCGAGAGCCGCGCCAACGAAAAGGGCGATGTTGAAGATGGTGAGGACGCGGTTGCGTTGATCTTCGGGATAGAAATCCGAGAGGACGGCAGGCGCGAAGATGCCGAAGCTGGCTTCGCCGACGCCGAGAGCAGCGTGACGGAGGTTGAGCGAGTCGTAGGAGTGGACGCTCGCTGTGAAGAAGTTGATGCCGCTCCAGAAGAGAGCGGCGATGACGATCATGGGCTTGCGGGGAAAGCGATCGCCCAGCCAGCCGGTGATCGGCGAGGTGCACATGTAGGCGATCATGAACCAGAAGGTGAGCGAGCCTATCTGCTTGTCGGAGAGGAAGAACTCGTGTTTGATCTCCTCCTGGACGCCAGGGAGGATGTAACGGTCGATATAGTTGACGAAGTTGAGTGCGGTGAGGAGGACGAGTGCGGTGGTGGCTCCGGCGACGGAGGGGGCGCGGGTTGGATTGGTCGCGGAAGCCATCTGGGATTGTCTGGGTGAAAGGATAGCAGGCGGAGGGCCGTGGCCGGCCCTCACCGGGAACAGATATTGGTTAATGTTTTTTGGTTAATGTTTTTTTGATTTTGCTTTTGGGGCCGGCTTTGGTTTTGTCTTTGACGTCTTTGCTTTGTGTGCAGCCGGTGGAGCAGGAGCGGGAGGGGGAACTTCCGAAGCTACTATGTCGGCGACAGCTTTCCATGTGCCGTCGGGTTGCTTGCGCCATGTGGTGACGTAGCTGCCGTGGTCGTTGATGACCTTCTTGGTCTGCGAGTCGGTCACCGTCATGGTGTAAGCACCCTGCGTATAGGCGAGATCGCCCGACTTGGCCACGTCAACCTTCGTCGCATGGAACGTCAGGGATAGCGCTGGATCGGCCACCATTTGCGTCAACGCAGCGTGGATCGCGTCTTTGCCGTTGGTCGGCGCCATGCCGGAAACCATTAGGACCGCGTCGTTGGCGTAGTGGGAGGCGATCTTGTCGGCATCTTTCGACGCGAAGTCCTGGTTCCACTGCGTCTCGCCGGTTTGGATTGCCTTTACATCAGCGTCGTGAGTGTCGGGCTGGTTGCAGCCTGTGATTATTAAACCAATGGCAGCGGCGCACAGAATAGCGAATCGCTTCATCTTGAAGTTCCTCCTAATGAGATTCTTTGGAATGACATTCCGGGCCGTGGCTGCGTTCCGCATGTTCGTATCGCCGCCGGAGTTTCTCAGCTGGAAGGTATATGCCAAATGGAGTTTTGGTCAAGACGGGTGAGGAGCTATCGCGAACCTGCGGGGCCTTTGGAGTCTTCGGGCCGGGGGTAGGTGGCTTCGACGATGGTGGAGATGCCGCCGCGGGGACGGAAGTCGCCGACGACGCGGGCCCAGACGGGGTTGCAGGCTTTGACGACGTCGTCGAGGACCTGGTTGACGATATTCTCCTGGAAGATGCCGAGGTTGCGATAGGTGAAGAGATATTCCTTGAGGGACTTGAGTTCGAGGCAGGTTTGGCGGGGCATGTAGCGGATGGTGAGGCGGCCGAAGTCGGGAAGGGCGGTCTTGGGACAGACGGAGGTGAACTCGGGGTCGTCGACGAGGATCTCGTAGGCCTTGAACTGGTTGCGCCAGGTTTCGATGGGAGGGAATTTGGTGTCGAGGCCAGCCTTGGCGTGGTCATCGGTGTAGCCGGTGGTTGTCTGCTTTTTCTTTTTGCTCATTGTTCTATTTTATCGGGTTAAATGGGGTCGATCTCCTAGTGCGATAACGGCGGCGACAGTTTTGTTTCGCCATGAGTGACCCGAGGTAAGTCCGAAAAACATTGAGGTTTGAGCGAAGAAATAACCGCGATGAGAATGCTCATCGCGGCTATTGTTTGTCAATTGCTATTGGCTCTAGTTGCGGCGACCCAAGGTGGGTTGGTCGCTGGTGCTGCTGGCGGGATTGTTCGGGTTGTTGGGATCGTTGTTGCCGGTGCCGCTGCTGGCGCGACGCAGGGTGGGTTTGTTGCCGCCCTTGCCGTCGTTGATCTTGCGCTTGTTTTCGAGGCGGGCGAGACGGCCTTTGACGTCGTCGAACTCGGAGGTCGTGACCATGTAGTCAGGACGCGCGGGCATGATGGTGGCGATCTCTTCTTCGGAGTGCATGATGCGGTCAGGCGTCTGGGGATGGTCGGCGAAGACCTTGGCCAGAGTGCCGGGCTTGTGCTTCTCGAGAGCGTCGATCTTTTCAAAGAACTGGATGAAGGCCTGGGGATCGTAGCCGGCCTTGTACATGTACTGGAGACCGAGCCAGTCGGCCTCTGCCTCGAAGTTGCGGGAGAACTGGAGGAAGGTGATGGGGATGGCGAGCTGCGCGGCCTCGTAGATGCCGTAGCCGGTCCATGAGCCCTGGGTGAAGATGATGAGCGGGATGGAGCCGATCTGCGCGTAGTTCATGCGGGTCAACTCGCGGGCGGCGTGATGAGCGCAGACGTGGGCGGTCTCGTGGGCCATGACGCCGGCGAGTTCAGCTTCTTCGTCGGCGGCCATGATGAGGCCGGAGTTGACGTAGAAGAAGCCGCCGGGAAGCGCCATGGCGTTGATCTCGTCCGAGTCAATGACCTTGATGGTGAAGGGGACCTTGCAGTCGGAGTTCTTGACGATGTTCTGGCCGATGCGGTTGACGTACTCAACGATGACCGGGTCGGTGACCATGTGGGCCGACTTTTCGATCTCCATGGAGTACTGCTTGCCCATACGGATTTCGGAGTCGGTGGAGTACCAGTTGCCGGCGCCGCGTCCGCCGATGTTGCGGGTGCCTACGGCGTTGACGTCGTCTTCGCTGCCCGGCTTGATGTGAGGATCAAGAGCCTCGCCGGGAGAGGGGAGAACGTCGGATTTGTTGTCTGCTTGTTGTGCCTGCTTCGCGGCTTCCTTGATTTGTTTCTTGGTGGCTTTGGCGTCGCTGGGGGTGGTGGCCTTCTCCGGGGGTGTGTCGGATGGGGTCTGCGCTGTGGCCGCGGGCGGCGTGGTTTGAGCCGGGGATGCCTGAGTGTCGGAAGGCTTAGTTGAGTCGGGAGCAGCCGGTGGGTTGGCCTGAGTTGTCGAGCTAGCGCCAGGATCCGGAGTTGATGGAGTACTGGACGGCGTCTGAGCGTATGCAGCAACGGAGAGCGTGAGGACGGCGGTCAGGCCGAGGTGCGTGAAGGAACGCATATTAGTCTCCTGTGGGCGGCTTCCCTGCTGACGGACGCAGCTCAACAAGTCTTGGACTACAGTATGCGCCTTTTTGTGAGCCCGGGATAGGGGTCTGAACCGAATCCTACCAAGTGGAGTAGGAGGTGCCGTTTAGTGCGGTTTCCTGAGAACCGCTGTGGACGTCATCGATGCCGGATTCGGTCTGGTCGAGGCTCATCATGGTGTCTTCCTGGACGGGCATCCAAGTGTCGGAACGTTTGGTGAATGGGTCTATTGGCATAGTTTTGAGGTAGCCGGCCTGGACTAGGTCGTCGAGCGACTGGGGGGCTTTTTGCTTGTCGACGGTGTAGGAGTCGATCGCCTGGCGCAGGACGTGGAGGTCCTCCTTGAGGACGGCCTCCTTTGCGTTCCGGATATTACTGACGTAGGCGGGGATAGCGAACGCCGCGAGGATGCCGATAATGACCATGACGATCATGAGCTCGAGCAGGGTGAAGCCTTGCTCGGCAGAGCGTGCGGTCCGGGTTGGCCGAATGCTTACCATGTGGAGTACTTCGTTCCGTCGAGTGCGGTTCCGGTGCTCTTGGTGTAGACGTCAAAGACGTTTTGGCCGCCGAAGGAGTCCGAATCCACGTCGTCCTGATTGGAGCGGAGGCCCCATTCGGCGGTTCCGGTCATGGGGTCGATAGGGATGCGGCGGAGGAACTTAACCTTCTTGTCCTGAATATCAACACCGTTGACGAGAGTTTCAAGGTCCGGGGGATAACCGAGGCTGTCTGCTTTGATCTGCATGGCTCCCTTGTCGGCGGCGTCCTTGTAGCGGTCGATGGCGTCGCGCATCTCCCAAAGGTCACGGCGGAGTTCTCGCTCCTTTTGCCGTTTCACCTGAAAGCGTGCGATTGGGATAGCAGCAGAGGCGAGGACGGCAACGATGGCCACGCAGATAATGAGTTCGACCAGGGTGAGGCCGGATTGTGAGTGGTATTCGGCCCTGGATTGTCGAGAACCCACCCCCTCCGATGAGACTGGAGAGAATGGGCCACCCGGATTGGTACAGATGCTCACTTCACATGCACCACGGCCTGCGAACCGACGGCCGGAAGATTGGCCTGCGCGCTGTTGTGAGCGCCGACTTTGACGAGTGTGATCTCGGAGTCACCAGCCGCGATGGCTTTGAAGGTGAGGGTGCAGAGGCTTCCCTGCCCGCTGACTCCGGTTGCGTTGGGGGGACGTTCGGTGGCGATGGCGACGAGGCCGGCGCCGTCGTCACGGTGGGATAGGGAGGTGACCTGACCGTCGCGGCTGAGAAACTCGCCGGAGTCGACGTTGACAAGCTGGAGGACAGCCGGGTTGAACTTCATCTGCAGGGGCACGGAGAAGACGTCGTGTGCGTTGCCGACCATGACTGCAACCTGAAAGGTGCTGCCGACAGCCTGGATGGAGCTGGGCGGAAGGACGGTAAAGGTGATGGGTGGCCCTGAAGTGCCCGGGGCCTGCGTGGCAGGTTCGTTGGTGGCGGGCGGCGTGAGAGGCTCGGTCTGATGGCTAAGCTGCTGAACCATGGCCGAAGCAGCGTTGGCTGCCGTGGTTGGCGGGCCGGTGGGACGGGGTTTGATGTTGGGGTTGACGGCCTCAGAGCTGGTGCCGGCGAGGGAGGTGTCGTGGCGCAACTCGAATGACTGGCCAGTGCCGGTATCGATGGGACGGGTGTTCAGACGGCTGAGGACAGACTCGCGGACGATATGGGGGATGAGCAGGAAGACGATCTCGTCCTTCGACACTTCCTTGCTTCGCGAGGAGAAGAAGTACTTGAGGAGCGGCAGCTCGCCCAGACCGGGAGTGCCGTTGATGTTCAGGGTGTCCTGCTTGGTGATGATGCCAGCCAGCAGGCTGGGCTCTCCGTCCATAAGCTGAATGACCTGCTCGGTGGATCGCTGGCCGATGACGGGTTCGGTGACGCCGGAGATGGTGACGTCGCTATTGTGAGAGAGCACCTCGATCTTCAGCTTGAGGGTCACCTGATGGTCGTAGTGGACCGTGGGGGTGAGATCGATGTTGACGCCGACGTCGGTGTAGGTGAATTGAGTCTGCACACCGATGCTGGCAACACCGGTCGAGACGCCCGCGTTATAGGAGCCGGTGGCGATGGGAATCTTCTGGCCGATCTTGAGAGTCGCGCGCTGGCCGTCGGTAGCACGGATGCTGGGGTTCTGCAGGATGCGCGTGTCGGAGTCGGTAAGGAGCGCATTGACTGTGCCGCCGGTAATACTCACGGCGAAGTTGTTGGCGTTGAGATGGGCGAGTGAGTTGAGAGTGAAGTTGGAGGTGGTGGTTGTGGTGCCACCGGTCGTCGTCGTGGTGCTGGTGCTTGTAGTGCTGGTCGTTGGGTTGGCCTGCGGGGTAATGGTGACGGACTGCGGAAGGGTGATTCCGAGGTTGCGCAACTTGTCGCGACTGACCTCGAGGACGGCGACGTCGACAACAACTTCGGGGCGCGCACGGTCAAGGTCGTTCAACACCTTTTGCGCGAAGAGGAGCTCGTCCGGTGTGGCGCGCATGACGATGGCGTTCTGGCTGGGGACGAGATAGATCTTGATGCTGGGATCGAGCAGGTTGCGGATGGCCACGACGACTTCATTGGCGTCGTTCTGCTGGCTGGCATTGGTCAGATAAAAGGTCTGGACGGCCTGCTCGTCGAGATCGGTACGCTTGGCGCGGGTGTTCTGGGCGACGAAGATAGTGTTCGAGGTGACGGGCTTGTAGAAGGTCCCGGCGAGGGCGCCGACGATGCGGAGGGCGTCCGACCAGCTGACGTTGGTGAGGTCGACGGGAATGCGCTTGGAGGTGTAGTCGGGATCGAAGAGGACGTTGAAGCCGGCTGCCTTGCCGATGGCCTGATAGATAACCTTGACGTCCTCCACCATGTGAATTGCGGGGATGGGGTCGTTTGAGAGAGGCTTGAGCTCGACGGGACCGGAGATGGAGCTGATGGTGCCGAGGATTTCGTTCTGCCGGGACATCTGCTCGGTGGGCGCCGGAGGCGCGGCACTCAGCTGATCGGAGATCTGCTTCTGGACTTGATCGACCTCCTGCTGGGCGGTCTGATAGCTGGGATCAATCTCGAGGGCACGTTTGAACTGGATAAGAGCGCCGTTCAAATCACCACTCTGGCGGAGAACGCGGCCGCGGTCGACGTGGGCGGCTGCGGCGATGAAGCGCATGTGATCAAAGTGTTCCTTATAACGAAGGTCGTTGGGGTTGATTTGGACCGCGTGCTGGTAGGCATTGAAGGCGGCGTCGTAGTCCTGGTGGGCTTCGGCGGCCTGTCCCTGTTTATCCCACGATTTGGCCGACTTTTTTTCCGACTTGGTTTCGGGTGCCTGGGCGTGCGCCGCGCTGGGGACAATGGCCGCGAAGCCGCACAGAAGCAGCGGAGAAAGTGCCGGAAGAAGGAATGCCTTTAGTTTGCCGATTGATTTGTACCCGCGACCCATGCTGCTTCCGTTTTCGTCCTTTTCACCGTCAAGAGTGTGGCTTTTGCCGGAGTGCATGCCTGCCGGGAGGATAATCTGGGGCAGGACGGCGCCTGTGGGGGCGGTGCCTGCCAGGCTGCTGCGCTCGGGTGAGTATAGCATTCGCTGAACGTTTGACCTCGTAGGAAGGGTAGCCTTTGTTGGTCTTTAGTTGGTCCGCGGACGCTTTGTAGTAACGGCTCGCAGCTATAGGTTATGACAGCCTGATGCCGGCATCGATGCCATGGCTGCCGTAGTTATGGTTAGACGCGCTGCTCTATTGCGGGTGAGATGGGCATGTTAGACGAAAGTTGCAGACGTGTTAAAGTAAGAGGTTCCATGGCCCGTTCTCTCTCCAATCCGACGATCGCTCACCAGCCGAAGCCCGTGGTGAAGGAGAAAGACCGCGACCCGGTGGCCGCGGGAAAGCGAGACGCTGCCTTCAACCGGTCTGCAAGTTTTAACTATTTCTTGACGGACAAGTTCGAGGCAGGCGTTGCGCTGCGCGGGACCGAGGTGAAGTCGATCCGCGAGGGCAAGGCCAACCTGAAGGACGCCTACGGGCTGCTGAAGGACGGGGAGTGTTTTCTGCTGAACGCGCACATCGGGCCGTTCTCCCATGGAAATGCGATGAATCATGATTCCCTGCGAACTCGTAAGTTGCTGCTGCATAAGAGCGAGGTGCGGAAGCTCGAGGGTATGACGAAGCAGAAGGGATTTACGCTTATTCCGACACGGCTTTATTTTCGCAACGGGCGCGTGAAGTGCGAGCTGGCCCTGGCCAAGGGCAAGCAGGAGTGGGACAAACGCGCCACAGAGCGTAAGCGTGAGGCCGATAACGAGGCCAAGGCTGCGGTTGCGCGGAGTCAACGACAATAACTCCGCTTTCGTTGTAGTTTTTGTACACAGCGATTGAACTGCAGTCGCGCTACGATAGACGTATGGATACGAAGCTTCTTTTTCAGGATTCTGCTGGATTTCAGGCTCCAATGCTGGCGGTCTTTGCGGTGGATATTTCGATCGGCAAAGATGCAGATCCTCTGCTGGCGTTGCTGACGACCTCGGATGCGGTGACGGGTGCGGTGGCGAAGGTGTTGGCGTCGGGGGAGTTCAAGGCGACGTTGGGTGAGACGCTGCTGCTGCACGCTCCAAGCGGATTGAAGGCGGAGCGGCTGCTCGTTGTGGGGCTGGGCAAGGCAAAGGATCTATCGGTGGATGAGGTGCGCAAGGGCGCCGGCGCGGCAGTGCGTTCGGCCAAGCCGCTTGGCGTGCGGGAGCTGGCGATTGCGTTTCCCGAAGACCATGCGTTGGATGATGAGCATCTTGAGTCGCTGCCCTGCGGGCTGATGTCGCGGGCACTGGTGGAGGGTGCAGAGCTGGCAGAGATGGACTGGGACACCTATCGGAGCGACCGCAAGGATAGGTCGATTCGTTCGCTCTCGGTGATTGTTCACGAAGATGAGAAAGTGACGCGAGAAGAGATTCAGCGAGGGTTTGACGAAGGATTGATTATCGCGGCGGCGCAGAATTTTACGCGGTCGCTGGTGAACGAGCCGGGCAATGTGCTGTCGCCGACGGAGTTGGGAAGGCGCGCTGCCGCAATGTGCGCGGAGATGGGGCTGAAGTGCGAGGTGCACTCGACCGAGAAGCTGCATGAGTTGAAGATGGGGGCGTTCTGGGCGGTGGCGCAGGGGTCGGAGCAGCCGCCGGCGCTGATTGTGATGACGTATGAGCCGGAGATTGGGAAGGGGCATGCAGGGAAGGATGCTCTGGTACTGGGATTGGTGGGGAAAGGGATTACGTTCGATACGGGTGGCATCTCGATCAAGCCGGCGGACGGCATGGAGAAGATGAAGTACGACATGGCGGGCGCGGCGGCGATGATTGGCGCGATGCGAGCGATTGCGCAGCTGAAGCCGAGGGTGAAGGTGATTGGGATCGTGTGCTCGGCGGAGAACATGCCGGATGGCAAGGCGTTCAAGCCGGGCGATGTGGTGACGGCGATGTCGGGCAAGACAATTGAAGTGGTGAATACAGACGCCGAGGGCAGGCTGGTGTTGGCTGATGGGCTGCACTACGCAAAAACACTGGGGTGTACCCATTTGATTAACGCGGCGACGCTCACGGGGGCTTGTGTGGTGGCGCTGGGGATTTTGAATGCGGGGCTGTTCACGAACGATGAGGCGACGTGGGAGCGGTTTCAAGAAGCAACGAAGATTTCGGGAGAGAAGTTTTGGCGGCTTCCCTGCACCGATGACTACAAGGACCAGATCAAGAGCCAGATTGCCGACATGATGAACACGGGCAAGAACCGGTATGGTGGGGCGATCTCGGCGGCAATGTTTCTGAAGGAGTTTGTGGGGGATACTCCCTGGGTGCACCTGGATATCGCAGGGTGTGCGTGGAACGATGAGAATAAGCCGTGGATTGCGAATGGGCCGAGTGGGATTGGGGTGCGGTCGATTCTGGAGTGGGTGCGGAGTTATTCGGCTTAGGCGAAGAGAGACGTCGACCGCGGATTTCACGGATTAGACGGATTAAAACTAAGAGACGGATTAAGTGCAGGAGCGCTTTAGCCGTCTTTGCTTTTCAAGCCATCTTATCCGTGGTCGATTCTTTTGTAGCAATGTTTGTTACATAACTGGTGGGGCTTCGATGCCTAGGTAACCTAGAGCGCGGGTCATCTCGCGTTGGGCTACGGCGGCGGTGGCGAGGAGGAGGGCCTTGCGGGTGGGGTCGGTTTCGTTGAGGACGTGGTGGCGGTGATAGAAGTTGTTGAACTGTTGGGCTAGTTGGAAGGCGTACTTGGCGAGGTAGGCCGGCTCGGCGGTCGCGATGCATTGCTCTATCAGCAGAGTTAGTTTTGATGCGAGAAGCCAGGTCTCCCAGAGGCTGCTTCCTTCTTCGGTGTCGAGGAGATTGGTGAGATCGAGGGTTGCCATGGCGGCAAGCGATTCTGCTTCGGTGGTGTTGGCCTTGCGGAAGATGTTGGCGGCGCGCACGATGGCGTACTGGACGTAGGGGCCGGTCTCGCCTTCGAAGCTGAGGGCGTCCTTGAAGTCGAAAGCGATGACCGTGTTGCGGGTGAAACGGAGCATGAAGTAACGGAGTGCGCCTACTGCGATTTGAGTGGCTATTGTGAGGCGCTCGGTGGCTTCGATCTCGGGGTGACGGGTGTCGACTTCGGCTTTCGCGGCGGCGATGAGGCGGTCAAGAAGGTCGTCGGCTTTGACGCCGAAGCCTTTGCGGCCGCTGACTTCGATGTACGACTTGCCGCGGTCTTCCTCGCTGATGGTGTAGCCGAGTTCGATGGCGCAGCGGGGAGTGAGGGCAACCATCTCGTAGCTGAAGTGGGTGTAGTTGTCGGCGGCTTCGGTGTAGCCCATGCCGCGGAGGGCGGCGATGACGTTGTTCTGCGGATCGTTCTGGCGTGAGTCGATGACGTTGTAGATGTGGTCGGCGTGGCCGAAGAAAGGGTGCGGGGTTTCGCCGGTGACGGTGGAGATCCAACAGGTGTGGTTGGGGTATTCGTAGAATTTCGCGTAGCCGAAGTCTTTGCCGGGGAGCAAGCCGAACTTCCAGAGATGGTAGGCGATGTCTTTGCCAACGTAGGTGACGGTACCGTTGGAGCGGACGATGACTTTTGCGTCTTCATCGGGAAGGCTCGGATCGGTCCTAGTGCGATCTCTTCCGGTGTCCCGGCGCGGCGCATGACATAGCAGCCTTGATTTTTGCCGGCGGTTTCGAGGTATAGGACACCCTTTTCGAGCATGAGGGTGCGGGCTGCGTCCCAGAAATGGAGGGTGAGAATCTCGCTCTCGCGGGGGAGGAAGTCGTACTCGATGCGGAGGCGCTGCATGGTTTGGAGATGACGGCGGAGAACTGCGGTGGAGATGAGGTCGGCGATCTCGGCGGTGTCGTTGTTGCCGATTTCGAGGGCGTGAAGGGTGTCAAGGCGGATCTGTTTGCGCGCGGCGATATGTTCGGGATCGGCGGTGTACCACTGCGAGACGCGAGCGTAGAGGTCCCAGCAATAGAAGTCGATGCGCTGGTTGGTTTCGAGGAGTTCGGTGAGAAGTTCGCGAGTGCTCGAGAGAGTTTTGCCTTCGAGGTAGACGAGGCCGACGACGACATCTGCGACCTGAACGCCGGTGTTGTCGATGTAATTCTGCACGCCAACCTCGTAGCCGCGTTTGTAGTTGTCGGGGCGGAGGAGGCGTTGGAAGGTGTCGCCGAGGATGGCGTTGCGAAGGTGTCCGATGTGCGCGGCTTTGTTGGGGTTGATGCTGGTGTGTTCGACGAGACGGAAGCCGGGGCCGCCGATGTCGGCGTGCTGGTCGGCGGCGATGCGGCGGACGGCGGCGGTGCGGTCGAGACGGATGTTGAGATAGCCTGCGCCGGCGATTTCTACGCTGGTGACGCCTGGAAGTTCAGGGAGTGCTGCGGTGAGTTCGGCGGCTAGTTCGGTTGCGATGGCGCGCGGGGCTTTGCGGAGGCGCTTGGCGAGTTCGAAGGCGACGGGAAGGGCGAGTTCGCCGAGGGCGATGTTGGGGGGCTGCTCGACGACGAGATTCGTGAGCGTGATGTCGTACTTGGCGAGGAGGATGGCCTGGATGCGGGCCAATAGGGACTGCTGAATTGTGCGATACATGCTTTGTGATTCACCGGATTTCGGAAAGATGGGTTCAGTTTACCAGCGCGTGTCCTGCCGGACGGGCCGCCTACGCGGCGAGCGGCCACTTCGTGGCGTGTGTACCCTGTCGTGGCAGGATTAGACGCGTGGGGCCTCGCTTTGCTCGGCGGGCAATTTCTAGGGAAGCTCTGTGGGGAGCTGTTCGATCTCGACGTAGAGCGGCTTGCGGTTATGAATGTGGATGCGATGGGTGAGGAAGACGATTCCGCCTGCGCCGGTAACGGAGACGAGCATCCATGCGTGGATGGCGAGGCCGAAGATGGCGGCCTGCGCGATGGAGGCGCCGTGGTTGACGAGCGAGGTTTTGACGGCGAGCTCGAAGGGACCGATCGCTCCGGGAGAGCTGGGGATTAAGGTAGGAGAGGTTCGCAAAGGAGACGGCGAGCCAGGGGGCGATGCGATCGACGGGCATGCCGAGCAGAAAGATCGCGGAGGCGAAGATCATACCTTCGCAGGTCCAGATGATGACCGTCTGGAGCAGGAGCAGCAACGAGCCGGTGACCCCCAGGCGCCCGGTCGCATCGAGCGCAAGGGTGATCCAGTGTTCGATCTTCGCGAGCTTGGGATTTGTGGGCAGGCGGGTGAAGAGGCGTTGAATCGGTGCTTGCAGGCTGCGGGCTGCGACCAGAAGAACGAGCAGGCCGATAGCGGAGATGGCGAGCGAGATATCCGCGATGAGGCGCAGATGCGGTGTGGCGACGCGGCCGACCGTGGTGACGAACATGAGGACTAGGACGAAGATGTCGAGGAGCTTTTCGAGGATGACGGTGCTGAGGATGGTGGAAGGCGAGGCGTCGAGGTCGCCCGCGTAAGTGAAGACGCGCATGATGTCGCCGATGCGCAGAGGAAGGATGTTGTTGGCGGCGAGCGAGGTCATCAGGACGCGCGCACAGACGAGGAAGTGAGCTCGGACCGAGAGGATTCCGCGCGGCATCATCTGACTCCAGCGGACACAACGCAGGGTGTAGCTGGCGAGTGTAAAACCGAGAACGCCGAGGATCCACGCAGGATGTTCGAAGCGGAGGGCGAGGATCTGATCGAAGGAGATTCCGCGGAAGGTGTACCAGAGGAAGAAGGCACTGATGAGCAGACCGGGGATGGTCTTCAGCAGGTTGCGCTGTTTGGTGGTTGTGGTGGTAGTGCTCATGCGGGTACCTTGCTGAGTCTGCTCGACCTAGGGCAATTGGGAGTTATGCAGGAGTCAGGTTGGCTCGAAGGGCGATGAAGCATGCATCTTCGATTGTATCGTCTGATTCTTTATTTGATGCCGTAGAAAGCAGCAGCCTCTAGCGAAAATTTCCCGTCCAGAGACTTCGAAGCTGTGTAAACCGTAGAACACTATTAGCAGTCTAATTTGTTGCAGGAAGTTGTCTCCATCTTGATCTGCCAGCTGGTGTAGCTGGATTGTTGGGCTGGATCGATCTTCAGCCTGGACCGGGTAGGAGACAATGTAAGAGCTTCAAGTTGCAGTCATCTTTTCGCGGCGGGAGCAACAGGTATTTGGCCACTTCGTTAGCATCGCCGATCTCTTCGGAACGGCTTAGACAAGAGGAGTACCGGCGGGAACGAGGTCTCGCTGCTGTGCTGGTGACGGCGCTGACGTTCTTTTCTGTGCTGATCCATGGCTACCACCCGTATGCCGAAGATGGAGGAGTCTACCTGCCGGAGATCAAACGGCTGCTCGACCCGGGACTGTATCCGCATGGGGCCGAGTTTGTTGTGGGGCATCTGCGGTATTCGCTCTTTGCACCGTTGATGGCTGGCCTGGTTCGCGAGTCTCACTTCAGCGTGGAGGCGGTTCTGCTTTTGGTTCATCTGGCGACCTTTTGGATGACGCTGTTTGCAGCCTGGCTGCTGGCGGCACGGTGCTATGAATCACGTGTGGCCAGAGGCGGCGCAGTTGCGCTGCTGGCGGTGTGGATGACTCTGCCCATCGCAGGGACTTCGCTGATGCTGATGGATCCTTATGTGACGGCGCGGAGTCTTTCGACGCCATTGGCGCTGCTGGCGTTGGCGGGAGCGCTGGAGTTTCTGCGGCCCCAGTTTGAGATGGAGGAAGGGCGAACGCGACAGTGGCGAGGATTGGCGCTGTGTTGCGGGGCGCTGGCGGGAGCCGCAGTGATGCATCCGCTGATGGCGGCGTATGCGCTGGGATCGGTGCTGCTGCTGGGTGCGATGCTGTCGCAAAGCCGTACCGTGCGGGTGTGGGGTACGGTTGGGCTGGGTTTGACTGGAGTGGCGATGGCCGCAGGACTGCAACTGTCCGCGCCGCCGGAGAGCGAGATCTACCAGAGAGTTCTGCTGACTCGGGATTACTGGTTTTTGAGCCAGTGGCATTGGTATGAGTTGATTGGACTGATCGCCCCGGTGGTGATTCTGTCGGCTATTGCGTTGGGACTGCGAAGAGAGGGCGATACCGCGCGAGTGGCGCTGGCGCGGATGGCGGTTGCCGCGGGGGTGACGGCGGTTGTTGTGGCGTTGCTGTTTGCACGGACCGGAATGTCGACTCATCTCGTGGCGAGGATGCAACCGCTACGAATCTTCCAACTGGTGTATGTCGTGATGACTCTTGTGCTTGGGGCGGTGTTGGGGGAACGGGTACTGCTGCGGCGGCCGATGCGGTGGATCGTGGCGTTTGGTCTGCTGGCAGGGGTAATGGCGGCAGCCGAACGAAGGACATTTCCTGCTTCGAAGCATCTTGAATTGCCGGGCACGCTTGGGTCGGGCGCATCGCCGGATCGGGGAAATCGGTTTGAGCAGGCCTTCGCGTGGATTGGACGGAATACGCCGAGGGATGCGGTCTTTGCGATGGATGCGCAATACATCACGAAGCCGGGCGAGGATGCGCAGAGCTTCCGGGCGATTGCGGAGCGGAGCGTGCTGCCGGACTTCTCGAAGGACGGCGGTGTGGTGACGAATAAGCCGGAGCTTGCGACAGCCTGGTTGCAGGGGCAGTTGGCTCAGGCAGGGTTGAATGCAGAGGCGGATGGTCAGCGTCTTGCAAGACTGAAGCCCCTGGGGGTGACCTGGGTAGTGTTGGAGCGGAGTGCTGCGACCGGTTTTTTGTGCGAGTACGCGAATGAGGCCGTGAAGGTGTGCCGCCTGCGCTGAACGACAGGACGGGCGGCGTTTTGTCAGTTCCCTGCCGGAGTGGCTTTGGCGGCAGAGGTGAGGACGACGGTCTGCTGGTCCATGTTTTCAAATTTCGAGTAGAAGCTCCGGAGCGCGGTGTAGTCGGCGGGTTTGAAGATGATTTCTCCGATGACGTAGTCGCGGCGCACGGTAAAGCTATTGGGGGTGGACAGAGTGTTCATGTTATAAAGCGCATACTTTTCGAAGTTGATCTTATCGGTGGCGGGTAGAGACTCTACGGTAAGATCCGCTGGAAATTTTATCCGGACCGCGTCCTGATCCATGTGAGTGTATTGAAAGTAGACGGGAATCTCGCGCTTCTCGTGGGGGAAAGCGGGTTTGGAGTTGGCGCGGAAGATGTCGGCTGGAATAAGCAGACGCTTGCCGGTGGAGGAGCCGAGGGTCCCACTGACCTGCAGGGTAACGACGAGGGGTTTCTCATAGTCTTCGAGTTTGCTGATTGAGGTGACTTTGACCTCAACACCCGGAGGCATGAGGTGCTCGACGCTGGTCCGGACCGCGCGTTCAAGACTGGCGGCGTCTCCAGTGAGTGAGCGTTGACGCCAAGTCAAGCCGGGATAACCGGAGTAGGTCATCGTGATGACGCCGCTTACTCCGCCCTGCTGGTCAATAACAAGGTCGGCAACCCTCTGGGTACGGGAATAGGCGTAGGACTCACCAGGAGCGTTGATGAAACCGGCGCCTCCTTCAGTCTGGCGAATCCCACCTGCCAGGGTATGTTTCCAATCGAGATGCTGATAGGGACAGTAGCGGGCACCGGGGTCGAAGAACTGTTCTTCACCGTTCACGTTGACGATGGCAATATAGTCGTCGAGCTGAGAGAGGCTAAGGTAGGCAGTGAGAAAGAGACTGCGATCACGATTGGTGACGGCGGCGAGGTAGGCCTTCATTCCAGCGGCGCGCGCCATGGCGACGAAGAGTTCCGTGAGCTGATCGTTGTTGCCACGTTTGCGCGTCCAGATGTCGTCAGTGTTGTGGACATCCTTGAAGCCCTGCGCCTTTTCTTCTGCGCTGGAGTGTTCGCGGGTGAAGTTGGTGTTTTCGAGTTGCATGACGGCGGCGTAGATCTTGCGGAGCTTTTGGTCCTGGGTATCGGACGGCACGACGAGATCGTGGACGGCGGCGGTGACGAGCGGTCCGGGTCCGATGAACTTGTCCCGCTGTTTGGCCCAGTACTTGGTTTCGCCCTTCCAGAACTCATCGCCTGTGCGATAGGGGGAGTAGTAGAAGAGGACCCGGTAGGTGAGGCTGGAGACCGGGGGCATGAAGTCTTCGCTTGGCGCGGGCATGATGTCGTGCATGTTGAGGTCGAAGATCAGCTGACCGTCGTGTCCGATTTGGGTCGGCGGGAGGCGAGTTTGTTTGAGTTCGACGCCTATCGGCAGGATAGGAGTCCAGGAGATGGCGTTGGTAACTTGGCCACGGTCATCGCTAGTGATCAATTCATGGTCGGTTGGCTGCCATTGATAATGGGCCTTGCGAGTGAAGAGATCTGACTGGATGTACCACTGGGGAGCGCTGAACCACCGGTCGTCCTGGCGCAGATGGTAACGGTATTCGATGATGCTGCCGACCTCGACGTCGGGGAGAGAGAAGACCTTGGCCATGACCTTAATGCCTTGTGTCTTTTCGACCAGCTTGTCATATGGCTTCCCGGTAAACGGGATGACAGTGCCATCAGGATGGATGGTCCTGCCCTGGATATCCGCAACCGTTTGGGCACCTTCGCCACGAGCGTAATTCAACTCGACGTTGCTGTACTCCTTGCCGCGCTCGGTCAGGACTTTCAGGCGGATATAGATGCTGAACATATGCATCTTGTCGTCGGTGGTTTCTTCGCGATTGAGGTAGACGGCGGCTGCGCCGGGAACCTCAGGCTGTGAAGTCATAGAGAGTTCTTCGGGAGTCGGCGCCGTCCACTGCTGGGCCTGGGAGTGAGGTTCGGCCAGGGAGACGATAGCGGCGACCAAGGAGATGTAGAGGAGACGATGGCCGGTCGTGCGGGTCATTTTGAATTTTCTTTCTTCGGTTGGTTTCGGTTAAGAGTGTCCCATCAGGCCGATGGGCTAAGGACGTTCTTGGGGTCCTACTTCTTCTTGAGCACAGCGTGGCTTTGTTCGTCGGCCGCGATGACACCGGCCAGCTTCTGAACATCAGGGTATCTGTCCGCTGGAAGAGTGACCTCGCGGACGGTGTAGGTGCGGGTGTAATGGAGGACATTGTCCTTGACGGTGCTGGAGCTCTCGTAGGAGGCAAAGCCCAGATCGAGTTTTACCGGATCAGGTATCTCGTCGATCGCGTAGCCGGCAGGCAGTTCGATCGTGTAGTCGTCCTCTGCCAGCATGGTCTCGTTCAGATTGACGGGGACGCTGTTCCGCTTCTTGTGATCGGTCTCGAGTTCTTCGCTGCCGAGGACGCGGGGGCGAACCATCAGCAGAGGCCCCATTGGCTTGCCGAAGCGGTCTGCGGCGAGGGAGTAGGAGGTAGTGAGGTCTTTATTCAGGGCCTCAGCGTTCTGCACCTTGAAGTCGGAGACGGTGAAGCTGGTGAAATCCTCGCCAAGGACACGGTCGAGATATTGGGTCTGCTGCTTGACGTCGCCCATGGTGTACAGGGCGCGCCTATTTTCGGAGACATCGCCGAAGCGCTTTTCGGTGACGGTGCCCTTGAGCGAGCCGTCGGGCTGCAGTTGGAAGGCGGCGGTGCGGCGGATGGTGTTGAGGTCGGGCGGAAGGACCGGGAATTGGATGATCTGGCTATCGTTACCTTCCAACAGGACGCCGTAACCGCCCTGAAGGTTGTGGGCGAGCTGACCAAACGCTGTCTTCTCCCAGGTGGGATCGAAGATGAGGTACCGGCGGCCGGTTTTCGAAGTGACAACGCTACGGAGCTTGGGTGAGTTGTAGCCGTTGGGAATCTCGATTGCTGCGATCATGTGGTCGCCGACGATCGAGGGGGCGTCAGGATCGACGACACCGCGACGGTGGTCGACCATGACGAGAGCGCCGTGGACGCCAACAGTCGAGAGCATGGCGGTAAGCAAGGTAGCTTTGTCTTTGCAGTCGCCGTAACGATTGCGGAAGATGTCTCCTGCGAAGTGGGGCTGGTAGCCGCCGATGCCCATTTCGATGACGAAGTACCGCACTTGTTTCTGAACGAATTCGCCGATGGCTTCCGTCTTATCGTAGAAGTCCGTCTTGCCGCTGACGAGTTCCTGGGCCTTGGCTGCAATCTCCGGGGTAGCGACTAAGCGATCCTTTGCCAGCGTCTGATACCACTCGCCGATACTCTGCCATGTACCTGTGGTAGCTGTCGGGATGGTGGGGCCGGCGTAGTGCACGGTCATGCGCCCTTCGAGCGAGAAGGCCGCGGGTCGGAGCATGACGTGGGCCAGGTCAATCGGTGGGGTGTCCTTCATCTCCCAGCGCCAGCGCTGATGCTCGAGGTCGACGGCCGGCACCTCCTTGCTGTGAGCCCAGACCGTGCCGTGAGTGAAGCCTGGAGGAAGCTCGAGAGTGAAGCTCTGATTCACATGGGGCAAGTCGTTTTGGAAGAACCAGGTCTTCTCCGTCAGGTAGGCGTGGCTGCGCTGTTCGTACTCATAGGCGACGATGCCGCCGGGATCGCGGCCGGGGGCGTTCGCGGCCCTTACTTTCAGGTCCACGAAGAAATTGCCCTGTCCGGGGTAGCCGTATTCGACCATCTCGTTGTCTTTGACGGCGTACTCGTGTCCGTCCGGTCCGATGCTCCAGACATGCATCGAGAGTATTTTGCTGTCTTTGTCGAAGGGGACGGCGACGATGCCCTCCTCTCTGCCCTGGGGCCGTAGGATTTTGACGATGTGCCGGTGATGCTCGGTGGCGCTTCCGTCGGGAGCCACGGTGTAGGTAGTGTCGTCGAGGAGGACTACTGCGTTGGTCTCGGGGGGATAGTCGGGAAGCTTCTGCTGGGCGGCAGTGCGGACCCAATCGGGAACGCTGTCAGGCTTGGACGCCAAAACAGGGATTACGGCGAGGAAGAAGAGGATGGCCAGGGCTGAAAAGTAACTGGAATAACGGCGAAATTGCTCTGCTCGCTGCGTCGGTCGTTCTGTCATATGGCCCTTGATGCACTGCTTGCTTATCGCTGCGTTTGAAAGGCGTGAGCCGGAGAAGAAGGACTGCACGTGCGAGAGTTATACGTGGGTGAAAGTGCTATTTCAAGACAATTAAAACGCTGGAACCATCACACGTTCGGGTGATGGTTTTGCGGTCGGGATGCGCCAGACTTTGCCTAAGCGTCATGGGTTCGTCGACGTGTAATCGTTCCCCTGCAGCCGATAACGTGCTTTCTGACGCAGGATGGAGCGAATCATTACGGCCATGATGAAACAGAAGCCGAGGATGACGATAACCATCAGCCACTGGTAGTCCTCGAAGAGCATGGTCAGGTAGATCCACCATGAGAGTGAGCCAACGTGGTAGACGTTGTCGTCGATCCGGTACGAGGTGAAGCGCGAGTGATGCAAGACACTGACCGACTGGGAGAGGTCAGAGGATTGCGACGCTTTGAGAAAGACCGAAAGGAAGTTGGGGACCACTTCCTTGTCCCGCAGTACGATGACGACGACGGAGCGCTTCGACCCGCTCGGCCACTCGATGCCTTCGATCAGCGCGTCAGGGAGACCGCCAGCGGTTTCAAGTTCACCGGATTGGACGCGGTCGGAGCTGCGAACCTTCCACCAGGCGTGCTGGAGTTGCGCGAAGAAGCCCTGGGTGTCTTGAATGTGCAGACCGCTGCCGTCGACCCCGACGGGTAGTGAGGAATTCAGGCGGCTGATAGCCGATTGATCGTCGACCGTACCCAGCACCAGATAATCTTTTTCGCCACCAGCCTGCATTCCTGTGCCGTTGGTGACCGAGACATTGAGGACAGGGTAGCCGGTTTGCATGCCGAAGTGGCCCATCAAGGTGAGGTAGAGCTCGATCTCCTCCGGTCCCGGGGTGTCGGGCAACACGACCGTAGTGTCGGCGAGGTCGGCCACGCGGGTGAAGGGATAGCCAGCATTGGCGAAGATCTCGAGATTCGGCAACGTCGCCCAGTGGGGGATGCCTTGAAGGTCAAGGTAGGAGTCTTTGAGGATTGAGCCCTTCAAGCCGGAGGGAGCAGTATCCTGGCACTCGTTTTTCGAGAGCAGGAAGAGGAACCGCATCAACATGGTGTTTGAGAAGGGGCGGAGGCTCGAGACAGGCATTGGTACGATGGTTTCGAGCTGGGCTGAGGTGCCGTCGGTGTGAGGCAACGGCGTTGAACTGATGGAGGAGCCGTTGAGAGCGACATGTAAGGTACTGTCGTTCGAGATGGGACCGCCGCTGTAGCTGTAGCCGAGATGAAGGTTGAGATTCCGCTGCCGGTTGCGAAAGTAAAGATCCGGTGGCAGACGCAGGTAGATGGCGACGGGACCACCGCCATCGGTCTCGAGACTGGCGGACTGTGCGATATCGCCAATAGGCGTGATCTTCTCCGTGCTCAGCCAGCGCGGCGCGTCGTCAGGCTGACGGGGCGCGGGTACTTTGATCGGAGGTACCCAAATCTGGGCGCCGGTGAGGAGATCGCGCTGCAAGGCAAGCGTCATCGCTGCGGTCAGCAGATCGTCTCCCGAGTTCCCTGTAAGGACGAGTACCTTCGAGAACGGGTCGGAGGGATTTGACCGCATGGCGAGGGTCGGGCTTGAAATCATACTCATCGCAAGGGAGGCAGGAAGTGTAGCGCTGCTCTCGCTGATGACGATTGCGTTTCCTGGTGGAATGGTACCTATGGAGACAGGAAAGCGAACGGAGCGCATGTCCGAAAGAATGCCAAACCAGGACGCGATGATGCCGGCAGCCTGTAAAGCCTTCAGGGAAGGCTGCGTCAAGAAGACAATCGGGACCACGGGATGAAGATTGACCTTTGCATCGTAGAAGGGCGCCGGTAGCAGCTTGAGTTCATTGGGTAGCTGAATGAGCGAACCGGCAAGGTCGATCGTCGAATTGTTGTCAACGTGACTCCAGAGCGTGAAGTTGGATGGGTCCTCGCACTTCGACGCGTAGTGGCCGACGAACTCGAAGGTGAGTTCGTTGTCGCGTCCCAGTTTATCTGCGGGCAGTGTGAGCGTTGTCTCGAGCAGCGAGTTGTTTTCATTCCGTACGCCGTTCGCTGGCTGCGCGGCACTGGCCGGGATGATCGCAGTGGGTTGCATGGTGACGGGAATCGTAGTGATGAGTGTGCCGTTCAGGCTTACGTTAAGGTGGCTGAGAGACGGCAGCAGGCCGGGCGAAAAGTGATAGCGCAGCCGCATGGTCGCAGTCGCAATGACCTGGTTCTGCGGGAGTGAGAATCGGACCGTGTCGTGGGCATCCGTCCCGTGCAGAACAATAGTGCCGGGAACACCGAGGTCCGTGAGAGTAAGGACGTTTTTGAAGGTTTTGGGTGGGGGGCTAGCCGGCTGGCCGTTTCCTTCGGGGGGAGTCTGGGCCGATAGCGTGCCGTTTCCCAACAGAACGGCCAGGAGGAGAAGCGGCACAACGGTGGTTGCGAGTTTTCCCTTGGGCGTGGCCTTCGGCTTCGTCGAACCTCGTAGTGCCTGTCCCAGGCCGCGGAACGCGAGCTTGACGATGCCGCGCATGCTGGTCAGCGGCTTATCTGGCTCACGCGTCTCACCCCAGCCAAGCCAGGTGTCGGCGCGTGAGTAGAGCACCATCGTGAGCGCCTCGTCCTCCTGTAGCGTGAGGGGATCGAACTGCACCCGCAGAAAATTGCCGCTGACTCCGACGATCGTTGCCGGCAATGTTGCGTTGCCGTTGAGGACTGGCAGAGTGAGCTTGACGGCGTCGCCTGGGCTTGCAGTAAAGTCGTGCTCCATGCGGGCCATGAGACCGCCGCTGGAGATGTCCTTGGTGACGCCGTGGACGATGGACCCGTTGGGAAACTGCACATCGGCCGGTACGGTCATTGCCAAGCGGACAGCCTGCCGGCGCTGCCGGCTCTCCCGGGCGACCAATGTGGCGACCCCGAGGATCACCAGGTTAAAGCAGACCCAAATCAGGTTCATCACGATCGTACCGATGTGGTGGCCGTCATACATTCCGGCGGGTACGTTCAACGGAAAAGGCAGACCCACGCCCGGAAGCTGGAAGAGCCTCGCGATCGCGCAGAGTACGCCGAGAAGGTTTAGCGCGATCAGGAAGAGGTAGGGCTGCGCGATTTTGCTGTCGAAGAATGTGCGGTTGACGACACCGCCCTTGGCCGTCACGCCGAAGGCGCCAAACTTCGGATTGATGAGGGCGACTATTGTGGGAAGAAGGATGTACGGTGCGAGGACCGTTTCGTAGATCTCGTTCCAGTAGGAGTGACGGTGCTGTCCTTGAATGCGTGAGTTCGCGATGCTCGAGAGCGCGAGGTGGGGAAAGGCGTAGGCAAGGATTGCCGCCCAATAACCGGGAAAGTTGACGTGGTGGAGGATGAGATAAATCAGCGGAGCGGTTAGGAAGATCAGACGCGGAAGGGCGTAGAGAAAGTGCGTCATCGAGTTGAAGTAACAGAGACGCTGCGCAAGACTAAGCCCTTTGGCGAAGAGCGGGTTGTCGGTGCGCATGATCTGAATCATGCCGCGCGCCCAGCGAATGCGCTGCTTGATGTGTCTACTCAATCTCTCGGTGGCGAGGCCGGCAGCCTGCGGGATATTGATGTAGGCCGTGTTCCAGCCATTCATCTGCATGCGCAACGAGGTGTGAGCGTCTTCGGTTACGGTCTCTACGGCGACGCCGCCGATCTCATCGAGCGCGGAGCGTCGGAGCACCGCGCAGGAACCGCAAAAAAAGGTCGCGTTCCAGAAGTCGTTGCCGTCCTGGACGATGCCGTAGAAGAACTCGCCCTCGTTGGGGATCATGCGGAACTGGTTGAGATTGCGCTCGAACGGATCGGGCGAATAGAAGTGGTGGGGCGTCTGCAGCATGCCCAGCTTGCTGTCGCGCAGGAACCAGCCGAGGGTGAGCTGCATGAAGCTGCGAGTAGGGACATGGTCGCAGTCGAAGATGGCGACGTAAGGAGAATCAAGCCGGGCGAGGGCGCTGTTAATATTGCCGGCTTTGGCGTGCTCGTTGGTGTCGCGCGTCATGTAGCCGATGCCAGCCTCTTCGGCAAACCGGCGAAACTCGTCCCGCTTGCCGTCGTCGAGGATGTAGACGTTGAGTTTGTCGGCCGGCCAGTCGATGTTAATCGCGGCCAAGGCCGTGAATTTCACGAGGCTAAGGGGCTCATTGTAGGTCGGGATCAACAGATCGATCGCCGGCCACAGATTGGTGTCGTCGGGCAACGCTACAGGAGTACGGCGCAGAGGCCAGAGCGTCTGCATATAACCGAGAAACAGGGTGACGAAGGCGTAGGTCTCAGCAAGAAGCAACAGTACGATGAAGAAACCGTCGAGTCTGTTCCATGCAGAACCAGGCGTAAAGAAGTATTTAGCGGTGGTCGCAACTCTCCAATATCCATAGCGGAAGGTGGAGAACATGGAGACCAACAGCAGGGTGAGCGTGACCAGGTACGAACTCGAGCTGCGGTCCAGCCAGACGACCAGAGCCACGGTGAGGATGCCGAGTACGATCTGCTGCGGCCAGGTCAGTTCGAGGATGCCGGTGAAGCAGAGTAGCAAGACTCCGCCGACCAGAACGAGAAACCGAAGAGCTTTGAAGAAGAGACCGTCACCTGACTTCAGTTGCTGAATGACAGGTGACGAAGTCATCTCTCACTCCACCTGACGTTGCGAAAGCCTGCGGTGGCCGGTGCTGCGACGGTGCGGAGCCAGGTGGCGAGGTTGAGATAATCTTCGGCCACAGGAGCGTCGGGTGCGTAGTCGACAACGGTCATGCCTTCGGCGAGCGCTTCGCTGACAGCAGGGGCGCGGCGAATGACGAAGGGCAGCAGACGATCGCCGAGCTGGCGGCGCATCACTTCACGGACATCGAGATGCAGCGGCAGCGAGGTGTCGAACTGGTTGAGTACATAGAAAGGCTGCAGCGGGCGACCATCGCCGTCGTTGACGCCGCTGAAGAATTTTTCGACGGTCTGGAGGCTGATCACCGAGTTCATGTCAGGCGCGACTGGAATCAGGATGGTCGGGTTCAAGCGGGACAGGCGGCGGACGATCCAACTGGACTGCACGTTGAGATCGAGCAGGATACGGTGAGTGCCGCGGCTGTTGTTGATGATTTCTTCGGCAAGCTGCTCCTGCGCGGCTTCGTCACTTCCTTTCTGGTCGATTTCGTAGCTGACGAGATAGATTGGCGCGTCGGTGCTGCCGCTTGGCGGAGAAAAGGTTCGGACGGTGCCTTGACGAAGTTCGCTGGCGCCGAAGTAAAACGGCAACAGACCGTGCGAGGTAGTGTCGGTGAGGAGAACTTTCTCTCCCATCGACGAAAGAGCGCGGCCAACGGTGGCAATGAGGCTGGTCTTACCGACGCCGCCGGCGAGCGAGAAGACGGCAAGGACCGGCGTTCTGGTCTCTTTCTGGCGCACCGGCGCGGCCTCGGGCTGCTCCTGGCCAGGCTGCTCGAAGACGCCCTTGAGAGCGAACCAGCGAGCGGCTACTCGTTCGCGTGAGTGCTGCAGCGTGTCAGCCACCGAAGATTGGATAGGCGACGGCTGCGGAACGATGGGCTTCGGCGTGATCTGCGAAGAGGATGGGGCATAGAGCCACGCCGGACCGGCGGGATCTGATGGGTGAGCCGACCGTTGCGTGGAGAGCGGCGAGGGCTCGGGAACAGATTCCGGAGCGTTACGGCGATCGGGAAAGCCCTGCGACTGCTGATAGTCGAAGTCGTCCTGGGCGCGGCGGCCACGAGTCGAGTCGGATGGCACGAGCGCCTGCGAGAACGGCGACACCGGTCGAGTTGTGGGGGTGGGCGGCGTAATTCGTGAAGGCATCGTTGGTCTGGGCAAAAGAGGCTTCACTGCCGCTGGAGTGTCGTTGCCCTCGCGGTTGGAGTCCGGCACAGGACTCGAGTGGAAGGGAGCGATCTCCAGCGGTCGGAGGCCATTGGCCGCCGGTGGCGGGAGTCGCGGACGTGGTTGGCTCGGTCTGATGCGGACGAGCCGTGTGTTGTTGGGGATCGGAGCTGCGTTGACCCATATGAGGAGCCTGGCTTTCGTGAACACTGGAAGAAGAACGTGGTGTGGGGACCGATTGTCCGACTATCGCTTTCCTTTCCTGGGGTGTCGCGGACACAGGAACGGCGCGGCCCTCCGCAGGAATCGAATGTCGTGTCGAACTAGTTGAAGTGTACTCGGCTTGAGTATCGAGGTCGGGGCCGCGATAGATCTGGCGGACTCCGGATGCGTCGTCGGGATGGTACCCCTGCGGACGGCGCGCCGACGAGTGGCTCGACGAAGAGCGGCGTTCCGATGTCGAAGGGGTTGGCGTATAGGGACGGTATTCGCGATGCTCGCGATCGCCGTTTGAGCGCAGTTCCTCATGTGGAGCGGCCTGCTCCTGCGCTGCCGGTTCCGACGCGGGACTTAGGGCGGGCTGAGAATGAACAGGCGTTTGCGGAGTTGAAGCTACTGTGTACGGGTCCGAGATTCTGCCGGGAAGCTTTGGTGACACTTGCTGAACGCCGGACGCTGCTTTGCGACGCATCTCGGAGTCTGCGTAGCGCGCTGCCTGTCTCTGTGCAGAGGCGTGCGCTTCGGCGATCTCGCGTTCTTCACGTCGCGCTGCGGCCTCGGCGACAGCGGCAGCTTCGGCGCGGCGAGCGGCTTCTACGCGCTCTGCGGCAGCGGTGCGGGCGGCCTCTTCGGCCTCGCGCAGCGCACGGCGCACAGATGAGTCAGTATCTTCTGGCTGATGGGTGCGAGCAGCCAGTGCAGCCTGACGCGCAGCGGCCTCCGCAGCAGCAGCAGCGGCTTCGGCTTCGGCCTGAGCCAGCAACGCCTGCTCACGAACCTGTTCGGCGGCACGGTGCCTCAATTGCGCGCGATACTCCCGGCGCGAAGCGGAGAAGTCACGATATTTTGCTCCGTGGAGGTTCGCCCAGGAGTAGAGTACTGCCACATCTTCCGGGGTCTCCGCTACTGCCGGATCATCGATCCTGTCCGTGCTGCGAGAATCCATCTTTTTCAGTCCTGTTTTTTCCAGTTACCGTGTTGGTTTTACTTGAACTGCGCCGGTTCGCTGCCAGTTCAAAATGACGTGTTTGCACCCGTTATCATGCAATAGCCTGAGGCTACTGTGGGTAGTACCCCAAGTCAATGAAACCGTTGTGCGACTTAAGTGTGACCGAGCAACAAAGACGGGGGATAACCGCATATTCCCCTCGGGAAAAAGCAGCCAACGAGCACTGTCCCAAATGGAAGGTTTGGGCTTGAGGCTGACGATTCGAGCAACGCTGCTAAACCATCTCCGGTCGCCTCTTCCCACGTGAGACGTCGGTGCAAGTTGCGCTTCGCGGGATCGACGCCGGCCGGTAAAAGAGTTGCCTGTAAAAGGTTGCAGCGCCGTTGCTTGGCGGCGAAATTCCACTGGCTGAATGTGCTAACTTGGTAGTGTGGTTTGAGAGCGTAGCTCAGTTGGTAGAGCATCGCCCTTTTAAGGCGTTGGTCCTGGGTTCGAGCCCCAGCGCTCTCACCATCAAATCAACAACTTACGAGTGTTGGCCGTTGAGCAGCTTGCCCAAATGTACGATCCACCTCTTCTTGGTGAGATCAGCCAACAACCGTCCTTTTATGGTACCGTTTTGACCGATGACCTGGAGAAGCAGGTCAGATTCGATCTTGGTCCCTTGGGGAGGGAACTTATGATCGTGCGCTTCCTTGCATCGGTACTCACCTGTCTGTTGTTTAGTGCTACTGGCTATGCAGATTCACTTGGCTCAGCGTCATATGCCGTTGCCGTCGGTACTGGGACATTCAGCTTCGCTTATCAAGATGGCTCGTCTGCCGTCTCTGCGACCGTGGGAACGCCGGGCATTGCTTTTGCACAGGCCATAGCAGCGCCGAATTATCTGAGTGTGTATGGAGTTGCTGGTGTCCCATCCGCTGTCGATTCGACCGCTTCGTTTAGCGACCTCTTGCTCCTTTCGAATTCTCCGGCGGGTGGATTTCTTGGCATAGAAGTTCTCGTGGACGAAACCTCATTGGTCTACGGAACGGGCTATCCTGAAACAGAAAATAGCCTCCACCTTTACTCCTTCCAGGGAACTACGGTCTTGGAGGGGGCTTCGTGTGCATACTTTTTCTCTTGGACTAACGCCACTGTTCCAGGTTGTGCAACTCTACAAAATGGTTTGAACTACTTCCTGCTTCCGTACAACTCAGGAGATGGAGATCTAGTCGCCTTGGGTGAGGACCTCGACACCGATGATTCCTGTGGCTACGGTTGCTTCGCGCAGTCCTCAGTCTCGGCCCAGATCGCATCCATCACGGTCGAAGACACCGCCGGGAATCCGATTCCCAGAGCAACGGTGACGTCCTTGACCGGGGTTGACTACACCCTGCCGCAACAAGTTGCTACGCCCGAGCCATCGAGCTTCATTCTGCTAGGCACTGGAATGATCTGCGTCTTGGGCACAATGATGCGCCGGAGATTGAGCACCCACATACGAGGAGCATAACCAAAGTCCGACAGCCCCTTGCTCTTGATTGGCGGCTCTCTGTAACCGTCGCTATCACACAGATTTATGCCGTCGGTTTGTCCGGAGCGGGCACTACGGCGCAAAACTCCTCAAGAAACCGATTGCTGTACTCGTTCACGAGCGTTTCAACTCGTTCAGCCGAGTTAGCGCAAACGATCAAGCCAGCGTGATGGTGCCGGTCAAGACGCTGGACCACTTCTGGGGCGTCGTAGCTGCTGGTGTCGGGCTGCTCCTGACGCGCAAGACAGATGACGCTTCCGGCATAGAGACGCTTCGTCTTAGGCAGCGAGTATTCCGTATGGAAGAGGGCGGCGACTTCAATCCTCGCCCACTCGACCCAGGGGTTGATTCCGGAGGCAAATTCGACGACGTCGGCGATGTGCGCGCCACCGACGCGGGCCGCCGTTTCGAGGAAGTAGAAGCTGCCGTTGGAGTGCGCCTTGATGAACTCCGTGTGGGTGACGCCGGAGAAGAGACCGAGCGACTCGATCACATGGGTATGCATTCCGACAAGGCCGAGGGCATCGTTCGATTCCCTATCCAGCGTGTGCGTGCTGAAAACTCCTCCCTGATGCATGGTCTGCATCGGCGGCTTGCCGTATTTGTACGCCGTGGCGAAGATTGGTCGCATGTCCCAGGTGATGCCTTCAACGTGGAAGATCTCGCCGGGAACAAAACGCTCCAGCAGGTAGTGCGACTGTAGATCGCCGAGCTCGTCGAGGATTGGCCAGAGCGCGTCGGGTGTTTCGATTTTGCGAATGCCGATCGCAGAGGCGTTGGTGCGTGGCTTCAACAACCATGGGCCGGGAACGTGATGCATAAAGCGATGAAGATCGCTGTAGTTGAAGACGGAGGTGAACTCGGGGACGGGGACTCCGTACTGACGAGCGCGGACGCGCATCGCGAGCTTGTCGCGGAAGTGACGGGTAAGCGATTCGCCCATGCCGGGGAGACGCATGTGCTCGCGCAGCAGCGCGGCCACTTCAAGATCAAATTCATCAAGCGCGACGATGCGGTCGATTCTGTTTTCGCGAGCGAGGTAGCTGACGGTGTTCAAGATCTGCCCGGGCGTGAGGTTTTCCGGCATTGTGATCAGCTTCGAGATCGACTCACGGGGCCAGTCGGCGTGCTCGAGCTTGTCGACCGTGAGCAGGATGACGTTCGCACCGAGGCGCGCGACCTCTTTCAAAAAGAGCTGCCCCTTTTCGTAGGTGCTGATGCAGAGAATCGTCGGCTTCTGTCGGTCGTCAGTCACGCTTCCTCCGTCGTTTACTAGGAGCCTACCGCCTTATTCGGAGAGAGTCCACGAACTTCCGCATCCAAGCGAGGCATGTCGCGCTCTGGAGTCAAACTTTGCCGATTTGCATTCGGTTCAGGTAGGCAGGCGCAAGCTTCAGGTCCTACAATGCCGCTAAAGGAATCTCATGGTTGAAGATCCGAAAACCTGGCTGGCATTGGGTACCAGTGTGCTCGCCTTTGCGGGCGGCATCTATGCGGCGACAACCAGCCGAAGGAGCCAACAGGAGGTTGCTCGCCTGAACGCAAGGTTGCAGATCGAGCGTGATGAAGCGCTCGCACGCAGGGAGGCACAGACCACTCTTTCGAAGTTTCGGGATCCGCTGATGCATGCGGCCTACGATCTGCAAAGCAGGATCTTCAACATCCTTGAACGCGGTTTTCTCGACCGCTACTACTTCCGGGGCTCAGCGCGAGAGAAAGAGTACGCCGTCGAAAATACCGTCTTCCTGGTGGCTCAATTCCTTGGCTGGACAGAGGCCATTCGGGAGGAGATTCAATTCGTCAATCTCGACGGCAACGAACAGACGAGAAAACTGCGGTACCTTCAGGACGAAATCTACAGCCAAATGCAAACTGACAGGATCGATTCGGGATTCCGACTCTTCGCCGGCGAGCAGAGGGCGATCGGAGAGTTGATGATCAGGCGGGACAATGGGGTGTGCCGTTCGATCGGTTTTGCTTCCTTCACGACCTCTCGCGATCCGGCGATCGACCAGTGGCTGAACTCGGTTCGCGACGATATCAAGGCGACGTCCAGCGATATTAAGAAATCAAGGGAACGTCTGACGATGATTCAACACTCTCTTATCGATCTTCTCGACTTTCTCGATCCCGAGTGCATCCGGTTCCCGCGCGAAAACCGGAACAAGGTCTCCCCCGATGCCGCCGGCAAGCGCGCCCCGGGGTTTGCTTCGTGAGGCCTTACTTTACAGGCTCCTCGGCGAAGGTTTGTTTGATGCCGTCTTCGAGGGGTGTGAATGAAGCAGTGTAGCCGGCGGCGCGGAGACCGGTTACGTCGGCCTGGGTGTAGTGCTGGTAGCGATTCTTCAGATCGCCGGGAAAGGGAACGTATTCGATCTTCCCTGCGCCATGGACCTGCATGAGCGCTGTGGCGACGGCGTTGAAGGTGCGGGCTTCGCCGGTTCCCGCGTTGACTACTGCGTGAATGCACTTCCTGGGGCTTTCGGGCAGCAGACCGGCAAAAAACATGTTGATGTGGGCGAGGTCTTTGACGAAGACGAAGTCGCGGCGTTGCTCGCCGTTGGCGTAGCCTCCTGAGCCCTGGAACATGTCGATGGTCCCAGTGTCCTTGAGCTGCCGCGTGAAGTGGTGGATCACGCTGGCCATGCGGCCTTTGTGCTGTTCGCGAGGGCCGTACACGTTGAAGTAGCGCAGACCGACGACAGTGCTCTTCATCTCCGGTATGAGGCGGCGGACATAGTCGTCGAGGACAAGTTTGGAGTAGCCGTAGATGTTCAGCGGACGCTCGTTTTTCGGTAGTTCGGTGAACTCCGTGCTAGCTCCATAGACAGCCGCGGTCGAGGCGTAGACGAGCGGGATTTTGCGGTCGAGCGCGAAGTGCAACAGCTCCTTGGAATAGGTGAAGTTGTTGTCCATCATGTATCGGCCATCGTCTTCAAGCGTGTTCGAACATGCCCCCTGATGCAGAATTGCGCGAATCTTTGTGGTCTCGAAGTAGCCGGCTTTCAGTGCGGCGCGGAACTCGCGTTTGTCCATGTAGTCTGCGAATTCGGCACCGGCGAGGTTGAGGAACTTGGGGCCGGAAAGGTTAGGGGCCGGGGCGAAGTTATCTACGAGCAGAATGCTGCGCTCGCCCGCCTGGTTGAGCTGATGGATGAGATTGCTGCCGATGAAGCCCGCGCCGCCGGTAACGATGATCACTGCTGCATCTCCTTGCCTGACGCAGAATTTGCGGTGAGCTTCTTCACGATGTTGGTGGTGGAGAAGCCTTCGACGGTCGGGACGATCTCGACTCGCCCTCCGGCTGCGATGACATCTTCGTGGCCGACGACGGTCTCGATGGTGTAGTCGCCACCTTTGACCAGGACGTCTGGCTTAAGAGCGCGAATAAGTTCGAGTGGTGTGTCCTCTTCGAAGAGGACGACTGCGTCGACGGCAGCAAGTGCAGCCATGACACGTGCGCGCTCTCCCTCCGCTACGATGGGGCGGGTCGGGCCCTTGAGCCGGCAGACCGAAGCATCCGCGTTGAGGCCCAGCACGAGCTTAGAACCGAAGCGGCGGCAATCTTCCAGCAGCGTGATGTGGCCGACATGCAGCAGGTCAAAGCAGCCATTGGTGAAGACGATGGTCTCTCCCGAGGCACGCCACTCGGCGACGCGAAGCTTGATGCGTTCGAGGTCGAGAATCTTTTCACCAGCCGTGACACCGGAGCTTGGGGTCAATGAAGCGACAAGTTCATGCCGGGCGATCGGCACGGTACCAACCTTGCTGACTACGATTCCTGCCGCGAGATTTGCGAGTTCAACAGCGGTTTCGACCTGCAACCCTCCGGCAAGACAAGCGGCCAGGGTTGCGATGACCGTGTCTCCTGCGCCCGAGACATCGAAGACCTCGCGAGCGCGGGCGGGGGAGTGGTATACGCCGATGCTGCCTGCCGAGGCAGGGCGGAGGACGCCGATTCCCTTCTCGCTCATCGTGACCGTTAGGAATTTCAAGTCGTGTTCGGTAACTAGAGCCTGCCCTGCGGCGAGGAGTTCCTCGGTGTGGTGGGCGGGAACGCCGGTTGCGGCGGCGAGTTCGCCAAGATTGGGGCAGACCGTCGTTGCTCCCGTGTATTTGCTGAAGTCGGGTGTTTTGGGGTCGGCCAGGATAGGTATGCCGGCCGAGCGGGCGGCGCGAATGACGGCCTCGCAGAGAGCGGGTGAGAGCGCGCCTTTGGCGTAGTCGGAGAGAATGACGGCATGGACCTTCGCGACCAGTGCGAGGGCGCGCTCCTGCAGGCGTTGCAATTCGACTGCGGGCGGGGCGTCGCGACTCTCGATGTCGAGCCGGAGAAGTTGCTGTGTGCGGCCGACGATCCGGGTCTTCGAGATTGTTGGGAGTGAACTCGAGACCACACCAACTGTGTCGATGCCGGCATGCTTCAGGATTGCCGCCAGTTCAGTCTGCTCAGAGTCGTCACCCCAGAAACCGGCAAGAAATGTCGTGCAGCCGAGGCCCGCGAGATTCATGGCAACGTTGGCCGCGCCACCGGCTCGCTCGTAGCGGCGAGCGTGGCGGAGAACAGGGACCGGCGCCTCGGGCGAGATGCGCTCGACATCGCCGTGGATGTAGCGGTCGAGCATGATATCGCCAATTACCAGTATTTTGAGCTGGGTGAAGCCGCCTTCCAGCAGGTTCAGAATCGAATGAAGCTCCGGCAGCATGCGCGAGAATATCTCCTTGGAACCATCATCGCATCTTCGACCGACTCGGCGCGGTAGCGACTAGCCGAGGATAGCGCGTACCTCAGTGACAACCTCATCGACTGTAATCGAGGTGAGGCATCTCTTGCGTTCGATGATGCATGTCTCAAGGCCGCAACCCCAACATTCGGTCTGGTGATAGACCACGCGATGCTGCTTACCGTAGGGGAACCAGACCCGCGGCTTGTTGCGAGCGGCAAAGATGGCCACGCAAGGGGTCTGCACGGCCGCGGCAAGGTGCATCGGGCCGCTGTCGTGCCCGACAAATGCGCGGGCCCGCGCGAAGACGGCGGCGCTCTCACGAGGAGTCAGGAGGCCACAGAGATTGACGACCGGACTGCCGGAGCATTGCCGCCAGCCATCCGCCGCGAACTCGCTGGCTTCGCTCTCTTCGGAGGCTCCACCGAGGGCCAATGCGTGATCGGGATAGAGGATCGCCAGCCGCTCCAGGAGAGCCCGCCAGTTGTCGCGCCCCCAGTCCTTCGATTGGACTTTAGTGCCGACACTTACCGCGATGATGGGACGGCCGGCGGCCGGCGCGAGTACTTCCCTGGCCCGGTTATGTTCTGCGGCGGTGAGGCGCAGGTTCCAACTTGCGGGAGTGTCCAGCTGGGGGTCTCCCAGTTCCGTAAGATTACGGGCGAGACGCGCTGCTTCGGCTTCAAGGACTTGCTCCGACTCATCCCAGCGATTCTGCTGCATGTCTTCGGTCACGGGAACGCCGATAAGACGTGGGATTCCGCAGAGACGGAAGAATTTGGCGTCGCGTCGAGCCGATTCGACCCCGCGGGAGGACCCCAGGTAAACGAGCACTTGAGGGCGCCAGCGAACGAGGCGCCACCAGACCTTGAGGAGTTCGCGGGGATCGCGAGTTCCAACGGCGTAGCGGAAGTAGCCGTGGATGAGACCGGTGTTTTCGAGGATGGCTGCCGCTGGGGGAGCTTTGGCGTTGACAGGAAAGTTCGTCAGAAGGCGGCGCTCTGCGTCTGGGAAGGCGCGTTCGACGAGGTGGAGGGCCGGAAGAGCAACGAGGGTATCGCCGAGGCTGCCCAGGCGGTAGATCAGGACCCGTTTTGTCGAGCTTGCCATTGTGTGACTCTAGTCTGCTTGGTTCACTCGTCTTCCGGCAAGTATCGCGAAAAATAACGGGAAACATCCGCGAGAGCATCTTTTTCGTTTGAATTACAGTACGGTTTGAACTGCTAACCTGACAGGACGAGGACGGCGAGTTGAACGAGGGAAACAATCTGATCTTTATTTCGATCGCTGCGTATCGCGACCCACAGCTTGTTCCTACCATCCACGACTGCATCGCAAAAGCCCAAGACCCCCATCGTCTGCGGTTCGGTATCTGCTGGCAGCATAATCCCGCTGAAGACAAGTTGCCCTTCGTTCAAGACGATTGCTTCCGAATCCTGGCGATCGACTGGCGAGACAGCAAAGGAGCCTGTTGGGCGCGTTCTGAGGTGATGAAGCTGTGGCGCGGCGAAGAGTGGTTCCTGCAGGTGGATTCGCATTGCCGCTTTGCAAAAGACTGGGATGCGAAGTTGATTGAGGGCATGAAGCAGACCGGCAGCCCGAAGCCTGTCTTGAGCACTTACGCCTCTCCATTTACTCCAGGTGGCGACGAGGTACTGGTAGAAGGGCCGTTGCAGATGGCCTTTCAGGGCTTCACAGAGGAAGGCATCCCTCACATGAAGCCGGGTGCCATTCCAGACTGGCAGAACCTGAAGCGGCCTCGTCGTGCACGCTTTCTTTCGGCGGGTTTCTTGTTCACTCCCGGGTACTTCGTCGAAGAGGTCGGATACGATCCGGACCTGTACTTCCTGGGCGAGGAGTCGGCGATGACGCTCCGAGCGTTCACCAGCGGATACGACCTCTTCCATCCCCACCAGACGATCGTTTGGCACGACTACGGCAGGCCTGCTGCACCGAAGCACTGGGGCGATCATACAAAAGAGAATAGAGTCAGCCGCGAGTGGCAGGAACTGGATTCGCAGAGCAAGAAGAAGGTCAGGAGGCTGCTTACAGGCGAACCTGTGGATAGTTACGGGCTGGGTTCGGCGCGCTCGCCTCAGGAATATGAAGGGTACGCGGGAATATCGCTGAGACTGCGTAAGGTACAGGACTACACGCTTCGTTCGGAAGAGCCACCCAATCCTGAGACCGCACCAGATTGGACGGGGCAGATATTCAACTGGATGGTTCGGATCACGCTCGATCGTGCGGCGTTGCCGGTTGGTGCGTTGGAGGACCCTTCGTTCTGGCATGTGGGGATCAACGATGCAAAACACACTGAGATATACAGTCGGGATATTCCTCATTTGCAGCTCACCACGCTTCCTGCTGACGAACCGCAGATTGTACTTTTCTGTGAGCTGTCATCAGGGACCATTCCCGCATCATGGAGCGTCTGGCCGGTCAGCCGCTCGCTAGGCTGGTTGACCAAACTTGAAGGCACGCTGGGTGATGGCGACTACACCATCGTTGTTGAAGATTCCGCCGAGTAAGCGGGTATGTGGCCGCTGCTGCTAAAGTATCTGGTTGGAATGGAGTGCTTATGCTCGATGCTCTTTTGATAACGCGGATGCAGGAGGAGATGACGGCGGCGCTGCATGAGACCGAGGGACAGTTGGAGATCGAAACGACTGCCGATGGCTTGATGGCCCTCGCGATGGCGCAGCATCGAGCGAACTTCGAGCTCTGGCATGAGGAGGATAGAGCGCGCGCGCCGGATGTGTCGGACGCAGAGATCGCGCGGGTGAAGCGATCGATCGATGTTCTAAATCAACGGCGGAACGACCTGGTGGAGAAGATGGATCTCTGGCTGATTGAAAGGCTGGAGCAGGATACGGAAGCGCCGCTGCACTCGGAGACGCCGGGGCTGATGATTGATCGGCTTTCCATCCTGGCGCTGAAGATCTACCACACGCACGAGGAGGCGAACCGTGCGAGTGCGACCGAGGGTCACCGGTCGCGGAACGTGGCGCGACTGGTTCTGCTTGAGGAGCAACGAGATGATCTGGCGGGATGTCTGGATGCTTTGTGGGCGGAGGTTCTCGAGGGAACCCGGCGATTCAAGCTCTACCGGCAGATGAAGATGTATAACGATCCTGAGCTGAACCCGGCTGTCTATGGCCGAAGTTCGCCTACGGTGGCAAAGACTACCAGTTGACCAGACGACCAGGTCTGCGTATAAAACCGACACGAGAATAAAATCAAAAACGAGCTACCGTAGAATGGGGAAGCTCAGAAACACCACAGGCGACAGGACATACCATGGCTCAGATAAAGGCAGCAGCTGCACCTGCAACAAAGCGTGCTCCGCGCACACTCGCTGGAACACTTCCTGCACAGGACAACGCACGGGCGCATATCGTTGCGCAGTATGAGGCCGCACTGCGGCTGATGCAGGAAGCGAAATACGATAAGGCACATGCTGCGTTCGAAAAGATGCTGGCAACGGGTGCGGGCGAACTAAGCGAACGCGTCCGGATGTATTGCAATGCCTGCCAGCAGCAGACCGCAAAGTTGAAGAACACGTTTGCCAGTCATGAAGAGCACTACGACTATGCCGTATCGCTGCTGAACGACGGGCATTATGAGGATGCGCGAGAGCAGTTCAAGCTCATCCTGAAGGCGAATGACAAGGCCGACTATGCTTTGTACGGATTGGCCGTGCTGTCCAGCATGACGGGCGACTCGCATCACTGCCTCGAACATCTGACGGAGGCGATCCGGCAGAATCCGCGAAATCGGATTCAGGCGCGCGCGGACTCGGACTTTCAGGACATGGCGGATGATCCGCGCTTCACGGAGCTGCTTTACCCGGAGGTCTAACTCCGCTCTGGAATCCAGGCTGACGCCAATTGCGTTTAGGCTTGGTAGGGGACCTCGCGCATGTCGTTGCCAAACTTGACCGAATCAAAGGAAAAAGAGCTGCGAGTGGTTGCCATCGGCGGCGGCACGGGGTTGTCGACTCTGTTGCGCGGGCTGAAGCGGTACGTCGCGACTCCGGACCGAAGACGAGGGATGCGGATTGGAGACGCGCCACGGGTTCAGAGCCCACCGCCTCCTCCATGCCCGTCCTTGCGGTGCATTGTGCGGGAGCTCTCGGCAGTGGTGACGGTGACCGATGATGGCGGCTCGTCCGGACGCCTGCGCGAAGACTTCAAGATGCTGCCTCCCGGAGACATCCGGAACTGCATGGTGGCGCTCTCGGAGGACGAACACCTGCTGTCGAAGCTGTTTCAGTTTCGCTTCGAGCATGGCGACCTTGAGGGGCACAGCTTCGGCAATCTCTTTGTCGCCGCGCTGTCGCATATCACTGGAGACTTTGCCCAGGCGGTGCAGATGTCGTCGCAGATCCTGGCTGCAAGGGGAAAGATCTTCCCTTCGACCAACACGAACGTGGGCCTGGTGGCGCAGATGGACGACGGCTCGCTCGTGCGAGGCGAGACCAATATCACGGCGAGTAAGCGCAGCATCGTCGAGCTGCGGCTGGATCCGGAGACGGCTGATCCGCTACCCGAGACGCTGGAGGCGATTGCCAACGCGGACCTGATCACTCTGGGGCCGGGGTCGCTCTATACGTCGTTGATTACCAACCTGCTGGTTCGCGGAATCCCAGAGGCATTGGAGGCGTCTCGAGCGACGAAGGTGTTTGTGTGCAACCTGATGACGCAGGCGAATGAGTCGCTGGGGCTGACGGCTTCACAGCATATCGAGAAGATCATGCAGCATGCCGTGGGCACACAGTCGCCGATCTTCGACTATGCCCTGATCAACACAGGGCCGATCTCCGCAGTGCGGTTGGAGCAGTACGCGCGTGAGGGGCAGCAACCTATTGAAGGCGATCTCGAACGGATACGGGCGCTTGGCGTGGAGCCGGTAACTGGCAACTTCGTCCACGAGGGCGATGTGCTGCGGCACGATTATGATCGCGTGGCCGAGCGCGTGCTTGCGCTGGGACTGGAGCGGTTGACGCCTGCGTCGACGCAGTAATACGGACCGACAAGGAGCATTCCTATGACGGGATTCTGGTTGCTGATGATGCTTGCAAGCGCGACGTTTGCGCCGATCAAGTTGTACGAGGGAACGTGGACGGTAGTGTCAGCCCATACGATGGGCGGTGAGGGCAGGCCGGATACGATTGTCAATCACTGCTCTGAAGGAACGGCGTTCTACACATGTGAGCAGGTGGTGAATGGAAAGTCGCTCGCTCTGCTTGTCTTCACTGCAACGGACGACCCGACAAAGTTCCATACTCAGCCGGTATTGCCGAATGGACACGCGGTCGGAATCTCTGACCTGACCATTGCAGGGGACCACTGGACTTTTTTGGGCACCGGAACAGATGACAGCGGCAAACAAGCCTTCTATCGAACCGAGAACTTCTTCACCGGACGCGACAAGATCCACTTCGAGCAGTATGAGTCAACCGATAACAAGACATGGGTCAAGAAGAACCAGGGAGACGAGGTCCGGGTACAGTAACGTGCCAAGCGGCGTGGGTCCTTCGACTATCCGGCAAGCGTGTCCGCAGAGGAAATCGCGACTAAGGGCGTTGGTGCGGCTGACTCAACCGTCCGCTTGAGCTGGCCACAGGCGGCGTAAATGTCGCGGCCGCGGGGGCGGCGGATGTAAGCCGGGATGCCGGCGGCCATGATGCGCTTCTGAAAGGCAATGACGCCGGCCGGCGGCGGCTCATGGAAGGGCATGTTGGGACCGGAGTTCCAGACGATCAGGTTAATTTTGCAGCGAATGCCGCTGACCAGGGCAATGAGCTCGTCCGCGTTCTCGAGCGAGTCGTTGATGCCGCCGAGAAGAACGTACTCGAAGGTGATCCACTCGCGAGTTCGTAAAGGAATAGTCGCGAGCGCTTCGAGGAGGGCAGCGATGTTCCATTTGCGTGTGATGGGCATGATGGACTCGCGGACGGTGTCGTTGGAGGCGTTCAGGCTGACGGCGAGTTTGGGGCGCACGGACTCTTTGGCGAAGTCGAGGATGCCGGGCAGGATGCCGGAGGTGCTAACGGTCATGCGCGACTCAGGAATGGGCATGTGGGTGAGAAGACGGACTGCTGCGATGAAATTGGCGTAGTTGAGAAAGGGCTCGCCCATCCCCATGAAGACGAGGTTGATGCGCGCCGGAGTGTAGTTGCCACGTGTGCTACCGAGTTCGACCTGGTGGCGGTTGAGGACTGCAGCTACCTGACCGGCGATCTCGCCCGGTGTGAGGTTGCGGCGGATGCCGAGTTTGGCGGTGAGGCAGAACTGGCAGTTGACGGCGCACCCGACCTGGCTAGAGATGCAGATGGTCGAGCGGCGGTAGGGGAAGCCGGCTGAGGGTTTGCCAGTTCGGGCTTCGGAGTCTTCGGCCTCCTCCTCTTCGGCGGCCTGGGAACCGTCGCCGCGCTCGCCCCCGTCGCCGTCTGGCATCCAGACGGTTTCGACGGTCTCGCCGTCGGCCATGCGGATGAGGTAGCGTTCGGTGCCATCGACGGAGCGGGCGGTCTGCACGATCTCCGGCAGGCCGACGGTGTAGCCCTCGGCAGCGAGGGTGTCGCGGAGGGCCTGGGAAAGTGTGGTGGCCTCATCGAGCAAGGTAATGCGTTGGCGATAAAGGGCCTCGTGGAGTTGCGAGGCGCGGTAGGGTCGCTGGCCGAGGCGTTCCATAAGGGCCGTGAGCTCGATGAGAGACAGGCCGAAGAGCGGCTTTTCCTCAACTGACAGTTGCGAAGATATTTCTAAATTATTCATATAACTATGTTTATATGGCGACAACAAGAGCCGTGAACCCGGAAACCACGGTAAGCCATCTCTATCTAGTCTACTCGTTGGCCAGGGAGGGTGAGCCTGCCCTGCTGTGAAACAATAAAGACTCAAGGAGCCGCATGTCCGCAACGCTAATCGATGATGTCTCTGTAACCAAGAACGCCTCACGCAACATTCGAAAGACCGTCCTTCCTAACGGTTTGCTAGTACTAACCGAGAGTATGCCCCATCTACGGAGCGTCTCGATGGGGGCCTGGGTTGGGTCGGGATCGCGGGATGAGGCGCCTGAGGTGAACGGGATCTCGCACTTCGTTGAGCACATGGTGTTCAAGGGGACGACCTCGCGTTCGGCGCAGCAGATCGCCCGTGAGGTGGACACGATCGGCGGTAATCTCGACGCGTTTACCGGCAAGGAGATGGTCTGTTTCAACATCAAGGTGCTGGATGAGAACGTAGCGCCTGCGCTCGACGTGCTGGCCGACCTGGTGCTGCATCCGACGTTTACGCCGGAGGAGCTGACCCGCGAGCAGGGCGTGATTCTCGAAGAGATCAAGATGGACGAGGACAACCCCGACTATCTGGTGCATGAGGTCTGGACGCAGAACTTCTGGAAGGGCGATGCCCTGGGCCGGCCGATTCTGGGAACGGCAAAGACGGTATCGAGCTTCAATCAGCAGATTGTGTTTGATTTTTACGCAGGAAGATTTACTCCGCGGAATATGGTCTTTTCGGCTGCAGGAAACCTGGAGCACGATGCTTTCGTTGCACAGGTGGAGAAGGAGTTCAGCTCGCTGGCCGCCACAGGCGCCGCGCCCGCAACGGAGTTCGTTACGCCCAAAGCGACTCCGCACATTACGCTGAAGCGAAAGAAGTCGCTCGAGCAGGTGCAGTTCTGTCTCGGGGTGCCGGCCCCTCCAGTGAACGACGCCCGGCGGTATGGGGTGTATCTGTTGAATACGATGCTGGGCGGGGGGATGAGTTCCCGGCTGTTCCAGACGATCCGCGAGGACCAGGGCCTGGCTTACTCGATCTACTCGGAGATGAATCCGTTTCGCGATACCGGCTCGCTATGTATCTACGCAGGAACCTCGGTGGATAAGACGCAGACGGTATTGCAGCTTACCCTCAAAGAGTTGCGGCGTCTCAAGGAAGAGACCGTCGGTGACGTGGAGTTAAAGCGCGCCAAGGACCAGGTGAAGAGCAACATGATTATCGGGCTCGAGAGCTCGGGAAGCAGGATGACAAACCTGGCCAGGCAGCAGATGTATTTCGGGCGCTTCTTTGGCATCGACGAGATTATGGAAGAGATTGAGGCAGTGACGACCACCGATGTGCAGGAGCTGGCACAGGAGCTGTTTCAACCCGAGATGATGGCGTTGACGCTGCTGGGGAATCTTGGGACGATGAAGGTCGAGCGGGAAGATTTAGCCTGTTAGCACGATCTGCTGATAGAGTTTTGTTCGGAACTGAGTACAGGGATCGCTGAGGAATGATGAAGACTATGAATGTGCTGGATCGGTTGCGAGCAGGACGAGAGACTGAAAGACAAGGGACTGAAGAAGGATTCACGCTGATCGAACTGTTGATCGTCATGTCGGTGATGCTGATCCTGATGACGCTTGCTGTGCCGCAGCTTTTGAAGCTCAGGAAGCAAGGGAATGAGCTCTCTGCGGTGCAATCGGTGCGGGCGATTGGGCAGGCGGAACTGCAGTATAACTCGGCGTACCCGGCAAATGGCTTTGCCTGCTCGCTGGCTACGCTAGGCGGCGATCCTAAGTCGGGTGCCCCGACCGCGCAGTCCGCCCAATTAGTGTCGCCGGACCTTGCGAGTGGGCAGAAGGCCGGATACACGTTCGCGATTACCAATTGCACCAAGGTGACGGTGAACAATCAGGACATGTATACGGGGTATGAGATTACAGCGGTGCCGAATTCGATTGGAAGGACCGGCGATCGCGGGTTCTGCACGGATGAGAACAGCACCATTCGCTTTGATCCCGCAGGTGGAACCAACTGCACGCAGCCAATTCAGTAATGCTGGCTAAAGCCGTCCTCCTAGGGACGATCTGTTGTGCTCCGTGCTTGCTGGCACAGGACAACGATGCGGTTGTCCGCAAGGTCGATGACCACTACAACCATCTCAGCTCTCTGCGCGCGCACTACACGGAGCGTTACTCCGGCATGGGGATGGATCGTACGGAAGAGGGCACGCTGCTGCTGAAGAAGCCGGGGAGGATGCGGTGGAGCTACGCGGCTCCGGTGGGCAAGGTGTTTGTGCTCGACGGAAAGTTTGCGTGGTTTTATACACCGGGGGACGTGCAGGCCACGCGGGTGCCGGCGAAGGAGTTGGACGATCTTCGGTCGCCGCTGCGGTTTTTGCTGGGGCATACGCAGTTGAGGAAAGAACTCGACAACCTTGCAGTATCGCCTAATGGCTCCGGATTTCAGATTTCGGGCGTTCCCAAAGGGATGGCGCAGAGGATGAAACTGCTTTCAATTTGGGTAACAGCCGCGGGCGTGATCGAGCGGATGCGGCTGGAAGAACTGGATGGAGCGGTGACGGAGTTTGGGTTCTCCGACATGCAGGAAAATGTGCCGGTGAAGGACGCAGATTTTGCGTTCATTCCGCCAGCTGGGGTGACGGTGGTCGAGGGATTGCCTCCTATCTAGTCGAATACCGGCCCGCCAAACATTGCGGGCGAGCACAGACACAGTGCTAGAGGGCCTCTAAAATCGCCCTATTGAGAGAACTCTGAGTCCTACGAGCGTGGGGGCATTTGCAATTGCTTAAGAATCAGCATGTGAGCAACTTTCTTGCCCTGGTGGTGAGCGCTGTCGCTGCAATTCTGGCGCCGTTGCAGGTGTTTATTTTTGTGTATGCGTTTGTAGGGCCGCTGCACTATTTGACCGAGATCGCGTGGCTGAAGAAGAAGGGTTTTTATTTCGGCGACGGCGCTGTCTCCGAGCGGGTTTATGTTGCCGTTGCGGCTGTGCTTTGCGTTGTGGTCAGCATCGATTTTTATGTTCATCGCAGGTTAACAGGGTATGCGGTCGGGATTCTGATGGTTCTGTCGCTCGGAGCCCTGGTCAAGAAGCCGTACGTCCTGATCTCAGCTCTGGTTGCCGGTTATGTGGCGAAGTTCTTTGTGCATGGACTCGTGATGTTTGTTGGCACGATTCTGCCGACCATCGTTCACGTTTACGTCTTCACAATGCTGTTTATGTTAAGCGGGCTGGTTCGTGAGCGAGGGCGACCGGGGCTCGCTTGGGTCAGATGGATCAATTGGATCAATCCGTTTCTTCTGCTGGGGCTGCCTGTTGCGTTAGCGATGGCACGATGGAACTATCCGGCGCCGGGCAGCTACTGGATTCATGCCGAGGCCGGCTTCTCTTCCCTGCATGGCTACCTGGTAGGCCTGCTGGGGCATAATCTGCACCCGGACGCGACGATTCTGGCCGATCCCGCGGCGGCCGGCGTGCTGCGATTTCTCGCGTTTATCTACCTGTTCCATTACCTGAACTGGTTTGCGAAGACGGAGTTGCTGCAGTGGCATCGGGTCTCGCTGCGGAGTTGGGGATGGATCGCAGCACTCTATTCTGTGTCGGTAGGGTGCTATCTGTGGAACTTCGTTGTGGGTTTTTATCTTGTTAATTTTTTGAGCATGTTACATGTTTTTCTTGAATTTCCGCTTAACTGGCGTACAGGCCGCTTTCTAACGACTTCGGTGGCGCGACTTTGGAGCAAGCCGGAGCGGGAACAGGTCGCGGCTTAACGCGTAAGATTAATACGGGCCCCGTGAACAGGTAACAGAAGACACGCGAGTTTCGGTGCGTAGAAAAGTTGGGTTTATTTCGTGAGTAACATTGTTGCGGTCAACCGTTTAAGTACTTCGGAGTTTCATGCGGCGGTTCACGCGCTGTCGCCTAAGGTAGCCGTCTTCGATTGTGACGGAACTCTGTGGTCGGGAGATGCCGGGTCCGGGTTCATGCAATGGACGATCGAGACCGGGCTGGTCTCACGCGAGGCTACCGACTGGATCGATGGGCGGTACCGCGGATATCTACGGGGTGAGGTGTCGGAGGTGGCGATCTGCGGAGAGATGGTACAGATGTACCAGCGGCTGCGCGAAGAGGAGATGCGGCGGGCGGCCAAGGTCTTCTTTGAGGCACAGGTGGAACGGAATATCTTTCCCGAGATGAAAGAGCTCGTGGACGAGCTTCGTCGCGAGGGGGTGGATATCTGGGCGGTGAGCTCCACGAATAACTGGGTGATCGAGGAGGGAGTCCGCCGGTTTGGGATCTCGCCTGACCGTGTCCTGGCGGCCTGTGTCGTCGTGAAGGACGGTGTGGTAACGGATGTGCTTCGCGATGTGCCGACGGATGAAGGCAAGGTGACGGCGCTGAAACGTGTGGGCGTGACGGTGCCGGATGTGGTCTTCGGAAACTCGGTACATGACGCAGCGATGCTGGAGATTGCGCGGCGAGCGTTTCCAGTGAATCCTACGCCGGCGCTGGTGGAACGCAGTGCGCAGGAGGGCTGGCCGGTTTACTATCCGGCGTCAGTCCGCCCTAAGTAGAGCGAATAGAAGCTTTTGGGCCGGAGCATCGTCTAATCTACAGGCAGATGAGAGAGCCCATTCGGAAGCTCGAGGAACGCGCTGAGGCAAGGGTGCATAAGCCGCTGCGACTGGTGGTCGCGGCACTGATTCTGCGTGAGGCGGCGGGCGAAGGTCAATCCGGGGTGGAGGTGCTCATCTGCCAACGGAAGCCGGACCAGCCGATGAGTTTGAAGTGGGAGTTTCCCGGAGGCAAAATCGAAGACGGGGAGAGCTCGGAAGACGCGCTGGCGCGCGAGTTGAACGAGGAGTTGGGGATTACGGCCGTGATTGGCCGGCGGGTGGCGCGGATCAGGCATAAGTACCGAAATGGCGGGTCGATCGATCTTCAGTTCTTTGTGGTGCGGGAGTTTGACGGGACGCTGGAGAATCGGATCTTCAATGACATGCGATGGGCTCCGCTGCCGGAGTTGCCGGGGTATGACTTCCTGGCAGCGGACCTGGGGCTGATTCGGGACTTGTCGGAGGGGAAGTTGCTTTAGAGCAGAAGCCGACCGCGGATGTTCGCAGATCGGCACGGATAAAACAAAAACATAAAACGGATCAAAACAAAGACGGATACAGGTGAAGCGCTTGTCCGCCTTTTATTCAATAGTACTTTCATGGTTAGTGTGATGTGAACCTTGTCCTCTCCCACCCTTCGCAAAAAGCACGAAGGATGGGGTACCGAGCATTCCGTCCTCAGGGAAATACCCTAAATCCGTCTTGTATCCGTGCCGATCTGCGAAATATCCGTGTTCGAGCTTCTGCGGTTGGTTATCCGTGAAGGTTGTTCCAGACCAGGACGAGGGAGAGCGCTGTGACGATGATCGCTGTGGTCCAGGCGATTACGTTGAACAAGCGGGTGTTGATGTATTTGCCCATCAGCTCATGCTTGTTGATGAGCTTCAGCATGAAGACCAGAACCAGCGGTAAAAGAACACCGTTCAGGACCTGGGAGAGGATGCTGAATTTGACCAGTGGGAAGTTCGGGATGAGTACGACGGCCGCGCCGGCAAAGAGGAGCAGGCTGTAGAACCAGTAAAAGAACTTTGCTTCGCGGAAGCCCTTGTCCAGACCGCTTTCGAAACCGAGGCCTTCGCAGACAGTGTAGGCGGTGGAGAGCGGAAGGATGGACGCGGCGAAGAGCGAGGCGTTGAAGAGTCCCGCGGCGAAGAGGATGAAGGCATAGTCACCGGCGAGCGGCTTCATGGCCTGGGCGGCGTCGGAGGGGTCGGCGATATTGCGCATTCCGTGGGTGTAGAGGGTGGCGGCACAGGCGACGACGATGAACCAGGCGACGATGTCGGTGAAGATGGAGCCGACGATGACATCGAGGCGCGAGGCCTTGTACTGACGGACGCTGACGCCCTTATCTACGATGGAGGATTGCAGGTAGAACTGCATCCACGGGGTAATGGTAGTGCCGATGACGCCGACGGTCATGTAGACGTAGGACTTGTCGTACCAGACGTCGCGGGGAGGGAGCTTGACGGTTTCGACGATGGCGAGGTGCCAGTCGGGACGGCTGAGCACACCGGCGATGATGTATGCGATGTAGAAGACGCTGGCGATGAGGAAGATTTTTTCGACGCTCTTGTAGTCGCCCTTGACCACGAGAGCCCATACAATGAGGGCACAGATGGGGACGCTGATGTATTTGGTGACGTGAAAGAGCTGCATGCTGCCGGCGATGCCCGAGAACTCCGTCACGACATTGGTGAAGTTGACGGCGACGAGCAGGATCATGATGACGAAGGTGATGCGGAGGCCGAACTCTTCGCGGATGAGGTCGCTGAGGCCTTTACCGGTGACAACGCCCATGCGGGCGCACATCTCCTGCACAACGATGAGAGCGATGGTGATGGGAATCATCGTCCAGAGGAGCGTGTAGCCGAACTGCGCTCCGGCTTGGGAGTAGGTGAGGATACCGCCGGCGTCGTTGTCGACGTTCGCGGTGATGAAGCCCGGACCGAGAACCCCGAAGACGAGGATGAGCCGAGTTCTCCAGATGCGCCAGGGAGTCATTTCTAGGTTCCTCTTTGCTGGTTGGGAGAACGTGTCGGCTCGCCTCTATCAGGCTAACCCATCTTTGCTGTTGGACGCTTCTTCTGGTTATACGGTACGCAGAAGCTGGTCGCGTTCTGCTTGAACCAGAGTGTAGAGTTCGCGGGCCGGAGGTTCCAGCGTGATGTCGGCGGCGATGCGAACGTTGGTTTGGATGTGGATAGGATTTTTGGAGGAGAAGAGGATGATGCTCGCTGGATTCATGAGCAGAGAGGCCTTCAACATAAGGTTGGCGAGGATTTCGGGGTTGCTGAGGTCGGCGTTGATTGATTCGGACCAGCGTCGGCAGAGGGTTTTGTTTTTGGAGAGAGCCGAGTGGATGACGTGGAAGTTATTTGTGAGAGACCGATGGTGGATGCGGAAGGGTTTGGAGAGCTGCATGGGGGCGTCCGATATTTCCGCGTCGAGGATGGACCACTCATACTGGAGGGTGCGGCAGTAGGCGGGGTGTTCAGCGAGGAGAGCGGGAATTTTGTCGGCGCTGCTGCCGACGCCGAAGCTGCCGATGGTTCCCTTTTTGACTTCGTCTTCGAAAAGACGAAGAAGCGAATCGTCGTGGAGATCGGCCGCCTGTGCCTCGTGGAGAAGCCACAGGTCGATGTGATCGGTGCCGAGAGTGGTGAGGCTGCAGCCGAGGGAGGCCTTGGCTTCGACTGCGGAGAACGACGGGCGCGAGTCATTGCCGGTCGCTGCGTTGGCCGTGCGGGCGAGAAGCTGCTTGACCTGGGGTATCTGTCTGACGATTGGGCCGGCTATGCGGCGGCCAAGACGCAAAAGAGAGGATTTTTTGGGCCGGGCGATGCCGTACTTTGTGGCGACGGTGACGTGATCGCGATGATGCTCGAGGAATTCGCCGAGACAGCGCTCGGCTTCGCCGTAGCCGTACAAGGGAGCAACGTCGAAGTGACGGATGCCAGCGTCGTAAGCGGTCTCAAGGAGCTTCAGGGAGTCGCGGCGGCCGGTCGAACCCATCAGGCTCGAGCAACCAAAGCCGAGGCGGGTGGTGTGGCGGCCTGAGGTTCCTAGTGCGATCTGCTCCATTTCTCCGACGCTCCTAGTCGTTCAGATGATCGCTCAGCCGAATGGCCAGGGCGAGTACGGTGTGGGTTGGGTTGGAGAAGCCGGAGCAGGGGAAGACGGCGCTGCTGCAGATGTAGGTGTTGGTGAGGCCATAGAGGCGAAGGTTGGGATCGACGACGCCGGTGGCATCGGACGTGGCCATGCGCATGCCGCCCATATGATGGTTGCTATCGTCGCAGCGGGCGAGGAACTTTGGGCTGCCGGACATCAGGTCTTCGTCGGGGACGATGCAGGCGACGCCGGCAAGGGAACGCTGGGCGATAAGCACGTACTGACGGATCGTCTCCAGTTCCCTTTCGGATATCTGCCAGTCGAAGCGGATGCGGAACAGGCCGAGTGGATCGCACTGGTCGGTGAGGGTGATGCTGCTGCGCGAGGTTGGGTCTTGTTCGCAGTGAATGCGGAGAAAGATGCGGACGGTGGCCGGAGCATAGGCGCGGCGCTGGATATAGTACCGCCAGGCCTGGCCGAACAGCATGGGGACGTGCTTTGCCGTGTGGAAGACGTTGTCGCGGGTTACCTCGCCGAAGCGGCCGCGCATCAGGTTGCGGATGGTGAGCTTGGCCTGAAAGCGGACCTTGCCGGTGTCTTCGAAGGACATGGTCGAGCCGATGTTGAGGGTGCCGAGTTGGGCCTGCACTTTGGGCAGGAGGCGGAGCTTGGGGAGATACTTGAAGCCGTGAGCGATGATGGGGTCGAAGGTGTTGTGGAAGCTCGCGAGGTCAAGGGGCTCGATGGCTGCGGCGTTGCAGTCGATGTGATCCTGAAAGTGTTTGCCGAGTAGGCCAGAGCGATTCCAGGGCAGCCCGCCGGGACGCGGCTGGAGGAAGAAGCGCGAGCTTTCGATGCCGCCGAGCGCGAAGATGTATCGGCGCGCTTGGAAGATAATTTCGGCGCCGGTGAGAGTGCGGCACCGGAGGCCCGTGGCCGTTTCGCTTTCGGTCATCAGCTCGACGGCGCTGGCGTGCAGCCAGAGGTGGATGTTGGGATGGGTGGTGAGGGTCTTGTTGTGGAGACGTGCGAAGTTCGGTTCAGGGCACCAACGGGAGAGGTAGGCGTCGAGATCCGTGAACTGAGTGAAGGGCAGGCCAAGGTCGCGCCACACAGCTTCGTCGCTTCGCTCGACTTTGGAGAGGCCCTCGAGTTGGAGGGCGCGCTCGTAATACGAGGTCAGTTCGGTCTTGGGGAAGGGCCAGCCGCTGTCGGGAATGCCGGGGCGCGGAGTGAAATCGAGCGCGTCGAGTTCGAGGATCTGGCCTCCCCAGCGCACGGTCGTCCCACCCTTTACGCGGATGCGGCCGGTGTGGATGCCGCGATGGGGAAGGCCGACGATTTCGCTGTCGTAGATCGCCTGCGAGGACTCTTCGCGGATGGCTCCGCCTCCCTCCAGGAGCAGCACTTTTTTGCCTTTGCGAGCGAATTCGACCGCGAGGGTGATACCTGCGGCGCCAGCACCGGCGATGCAGACATCTGCGATGAAGCCGGGTTGCGGTGTGTCCTTGAGGAGGTCGTAAATCACGGGCGACCCGCGAGAGCTGGATTCGCGGAGAGGCTGGCTGTCTTGCGAGCCGACAAGAGGGACTGGATTCGCTCGAGGATGAGTCCGACCTGTCTGTCGTTGTGGTAGCCGTCACGGGCCGCGCGGAGGTTACCCGCGGTTGCAATGCGTCGGCGAGCAGCTTCGTCCGGCAAGTAGCGGTGAATTTTTTCGGCTAGTTCGTCGAAGGTGGAGAAGAAGACGGCCTCTTCATCTTCCTTGAAGCGCTGGAGATGTCCTGCCGAGCGCTCGGCCAGGAGAAACCCTCCGCAGCCCGCAATCTCAAAGCTCTTGTGAACGAACTCGTCCTGATTGGAATGGGTGAGGAAGCTCAAATTGATGCGCGAGCGCCAGATGGCCTCACGATAGTCGTCGCGGTAAAGCTCTCCAACGCGGAAAGTTGCTTTGAAGACGTCAGGTTGCATCGCACGCCCCCAGAGCTTGGCGCTGCCAGAGACTGCGACGGAGAAACCGCACTCGCGCCAGAGGCGGCCGAGCGTCTGGGCACGGTCGTCGTAAGGCGTACCGACAAAGGAGACGTCGCGGTCGCAGTCGGCGTCGGACCAGCCTGCAGGCGGCGGAAAATGCAGCGTCGGCTCGTAGGCGGTCTGGATCTTGATGACGTCGCGCGCTCCTCGCGAGGTGTAGTCGAGGATGTTCTTGTCGCGCTGAACGACGTGAAGGTCGTAGTGGGGAATGTTCTTCATGTAGAGGCGCCAGCCGGGGTCGCGGCGAGGGCCGAAAGGATTGTCGATCATGTAGCTGACGGTGGCGATGCCCATGGCGCGCATACGGTCCAGAGTCCCGGGACGCATTGAAAGAAGTTTATCGGCCCAGAAGAGATCGGGCTTCTCGGCTTCGGCGACGCGGACGAGATCGCGATTGAGACGGTTGACGGAAGGACCGGCGGAGAGGCGGTGGGCGACCTTGCGGATCAGGGGGTTTCGAGGCGCATAGTCGAGCGTGTTGAAGGGGACGACTTGGTGGCCGAGGCGTTCCAGTGCCCAGAGGCGATAGAGGGATGATTCCTTGAGCGAAAGGCCGGCGGCGTACAGAATCTTCATCGAATACTGCGTTTCCTTTACGTTTACCCTATCAATAGCGGCCCTGGCTCTTCGAACAAAATGCAGAGCTTCCCTTCGGCATACCAGGGTCAGAATAACAACTGTTGTTTCATTGCAATAGGCCCTGAAAATGCACTAGCGGCTGGCCCGCAGAAGGGCGATGACCTGTTCGGCGTGGATAACCCCAACGAGCCGCCGGTCGTTATCGACGACGGGGAGAGAGCGGAGGTTGTATTTGTCGAAGAGCTCGGCTACCTTGCGGCCGTTGGCATCGACATCGCAGCTAACAAGATGGCCCTGCGGCAGCTTGCCCAGCGGCGAGTCAGCTTTGGCAAGCAGGAGTTGCACGATCGGAGCGAGCCCGGTAATTCTCCCCTCTTCATCAAGCAGGTAGATGTCGGTGATGGTTTCGATGTCGCCTTCGAAGTCGCGCAACGTGTTGATTGCCTGGTCGACGATGGCAGTCGCGGGCAGGGCGACGTATTCGGTGGTCATGCGGCCCGCGGCCGAATCGCCGGAGAATTCGAGAAGGTCTTCTACCTCCTGGCGCTCCTCCGGGTCCATCTCTTCAAGAATCGCCTCGGAGCGTTCGTCGGTGAGTTCGGAGAGGAGATCGGCCGCAGCGCCTGGATCCATCTCTTCGACGATACCGGCGATCTGCTCGGAGTCGAGCGATTCGATGAGGGACTGCTGCATCTTCGGCTTGACCTCTTCGAGCGCCTCGGCGGCAACCTCTTCATCGAGTGAGATGAAGAGGGCCTGGCGCTCAGCAGGGGCGAGCTCCTCCAGGATGTCGGCGATATCCGAGGGGTGCATATTCGAGAGGCGGTCCTGCTCGACCCTGAGGCGGACGCGGCGGGCGGGGTCGCGCTCGATAAGGTCGACGAAGTCCCACGGGATGACGCTGGCACCGAAGCGGGCGGAGATTCGGTCGACCGGCGCTCTGGGGAAGCCTTTGAGAAGGCGGCGGACCGCGCCTCGCATCCCCACCTCGACTTCGGCGATACGGAGGGAGAGATCGGGTCCGTCTTCCTGGCAGTTCTCCCAGACCAGGTCCACATCATTGACCCGAACGACCTTGTGGCCGTGGACATCGATGATCTGTTGGTCGAGCAAGTCGCGCTCGAGCAGGAGATAGCTCTCGTCATCCGGCAGAGGCACCGGCCGGGCAGTGTCGCGGAGCTGCATGGCGCCACTGGGTGTGAGCTGGAGGTGGGTGACCGGAACCATGGTGTGGCGGTCGCCCCGTTTGGCCGAAACGAGTTTGAGGACGATGCCGTGGATGTGACCGGAATCGACGGAGGGCGCGACGGCAAACTCGCGCACGTGGCCGAGGGTGCTTCCCTGGGCATCGACTACGGCCGAACCCATAAGGGCGGAGACGCTCGTCCTGTGATTGGCATGCTTTGTCATCGATCAGCCCGGTGCTCTTCCACTTTACCTACTAACCCGCATGTTAGCCCAACTTGCTGCCTATAGTTCAGCGGGAGCCGCTGTTGTTAATGCCGCGGATCAATGGCCGCAGGCCGAAAACGGCCGGAGATATGAAAAGATAACCCTGTAACCTTGACTTTCAAGGAATCCACAAGCACACTGCCATCACTGCCGTAATCCGAGGTTGACAACCGGCATACCGGAAGACAAGGACATCTTTGGTCGACTCAAACTCAAGCCGTGTCAGCTTCACACTTGATTCGTCTCTCGATAGCGTTAATAAGATTGAGCTAACCGCCGAGCAAGTCGCACAGCGGGCAGGTTTCGACGAAGATACGATTCCGCATATCGCCATGGCCGTGCGGGAAGCGGCTGTCAACGCTGTACTTCATGGCAACTCGTATGACACGACCAAGCACATTACGGCCTCGTTTGAAACGACGTCTGACTCGCTGATTATCCGCATCGCCGACCAGGGTCCAGGGCTCGATCCGGATTCGGTTCCCGATCCGCTGGCTCCGGAAAACATACTTCGGGGGTCGGGGCGCGGTATCTTTCTCATCAAGGCGTTCATGGATGAGGTAAACTTTCGGCAGCTACATCCCGGCACGGAACTCACACTGATCAAACATAGAACACCCGCGCAACCTGGAACCTAAGGAATCGGGACCTAAGGAGAAGACGACAAATGAGCATGAAAGTAACCACCCGCCAAGTGGACGGCATTACCGTTCTGGACCTCAGCGGCCGTATCACCCTCGGCGAAGGGAGCGTAACGATTCGCGACGCCGTTCGCGATGTGCTGGCGAAGGGTTCGAACAAGATTTTGCTCAACCTTGGCGACATCAGCTACATCGACAGCTCGGGCATCGGCGAGTTGGTCAGCGCCTTCACTACGGTCAAGAACAGCGGCGGCGAATTGAAGCTGCTGAACCTGACCAAGAAGGTTCACGACCTGCTGCAGATCACCAAGCTTTACACAGTCTTCGACATCAAGGACGACGAGGCAACCGCAATTTCTGCGTTCACCAAGTAGAAGGCTTCAGCAATCATCAGCGCAATAAAAGGCCGTCGCGGAAGCGACGGCCTTCTATTGGGCCGAAGTTCAGTTCGCTTCTTTACTTCGAGAAGTCGACCTTCGGCGCCACACTGTTCTCCGGGTTGCCCTTGTAGTACTCGTCCCGGAAATGAAAGCCTGCCATGTTTGCCCAGATGCTCGCGGGAAACTGCTGCACGTAAGTGTTGTAGTCCTGAAGCGTGGTGTTGTAACGCTGACGTGCGACGGCGATACGATTTTCCGTCCCGGCCAGCTCATCCGTCAAGCGCATGAACTGCTGGTTGCCCTTGAGATCGGGATACTGCTCCTGAAGGCGGAAGAACGGGCCCAGGGCCACATCCAGCTTCGAGTTGGCGTTGATGCTGCTCGCGTGATCGCTGCCTGCTGCCAGAACACCGGCACGGGCATTGGCGATGTTGGTTAGAATGGTCGACTCTTCGGCGACGTAGCCTTTTACAGAAGCTACAAGGTTGGGGATAAGATCGAGACGGCGTTGCTGCAGGACGTTGACCTGGGAGTACGCCGAATTGACTGCCTCGTTCTTTTGAACCAGGGTGTTCTTTGCGCCGATATAACTGCCTCCTACGACCAGCAGTCCGAGAATAAGGAGAGCGACTAAACCAAGCCCAATCCATAAACCTTTCATGTGTCCTCAATTTCCCTTCGTTTAGATTTCAATGCCGTTCGTGGCTGGCCTGTTCGGGTGTACTTTATCACCTGAAATCGAATTCCTTGCCGTTCTTTGCTGCACCTCTCACATTCTCGAGTCCTCAATAATCTCCGCTCGCCCCTCCTCCCCCGGAGCCACCACCCCCAAAACCTCCAAACCCTCCGCCACCGTCGCCACCCCTGCCACCCCGGCCACGGTATCCGCCTCCACCACCTCCCATTAGATTTCCCAGAAGGAAGAAGATGAGCCCGGTGTTGCCGGTCTTGACGAGGAAGAAGAGGATCAACAGGATGGCTCCGCCGCCGAGGACGATCTCGGTAAGACTGATCTGAATGGGAGCCTGCTGCCGATGATACTGGTGAACCGGCTGGGTCTGGCTCAGAGTCAGGGCAACGCCGGCATCGGTAGCGATGACCCGCGCAATTTGTTGGACGCCGATCGGGATTGCCGTGTTGTAGTCGTTTTGGCTCAACGCCGGAACCATGGAACGGCCTATGTCGCCAACCTTGGCGTCGTTGAGAATGCCCTCCAGGCCGTAGCCAACCTCGATCCGGTAGCGGCGAGGGACTACGGAGACAATCAACAAAACGCCGCGATCTGCACCTTTGGGACCAACCTTCCATTTGTCTTCGAGAGCAGTGGCAAACTCTTCGATCGACTGGTCGTTGTCGAGTGTCTTCACTGTGACGACAGCAATTTGGGCATGGGCCTGACGGTCGACCTGAGTGCAGAGATTTTCGAGATTGTATTTAGTCTGGGGAGACAGAACACCGGCAAAGTCGCTGACATAGCCAGTTGGAGCCGGCAGCGTGCTCACCGATTCTGCCGTCAGAGCAACCGACGGGGCGAAGATCAGGAAGATGACTGCAAGCCATCGTGAAAGGTAGTTCATCGATGGTCATTCTACGCTTGGCTTGTTAACAATGTTCCACCAGGCCGCCGATGGAAGGCTAGATGGCCCAAGGTTTGGGTCGCAAAAAAAGAGGTGCCGGGGCACCCTCTTTTGCGTGACACGGGTTTTGGTGATCTACAAGGTGGGAGCGGGTGCCGGCTTATGGGGCCCATGGACCGGCACAGGAATGCCCTTTTCGCGGGCTAGCTTGTCGACTGTCACGGTATGGTCGTGAATGATGCCCTCCGCCTGGACGACAGCGTCATGCAGCGTCGGATCGGTTGGGCTGGCAGCCTCCAGACGGAACGCGTGAAGGTCCTTATGGTTGTCTTTCACCATAAAGGTCAGATACTCAATATCGAAGGCGTTACCTGATAGTGCGTTGAGCTTGTCGTATTCGGCCTGGTCATCCTTATTCATCGACTTCGGCAACATGACGCCCATGGAATCGGCAACCCGAGCGATGTCGAGGTTCAGCTTGGTATAGTCGTCGACCATCTTCTGCCCGAAGGCCTTTACGTCATCGGTGCTTCCCTTCTGCGCAGCAAGTTGTCCCAGCTTCACCTCGGCGATGCCACCCTCCGCAGCCGTGCGGAGAAACATCTTGTCCTGCAAGACCTGTCCCAGGTCACCGGAGTTGGGACCTGAGTCCTGTGCGGAAGGCGGCTGCGTCTGCTGAGCACGATTGGGTTGGCTCTGAGATGTAGGCACTGTGGGGTCGAACTGGGCGAAGAGCAGAGCCGGGGAGACAATTGCTGTGCCGAGGAGAACAGTACGTATGTGACTGAACTTCATTGGGTGACTCCTGTAGCGGGCTTGCGCAACAATTGCTGCTTGCCTCTGGTCATACACCAGTTTGGTGTACGAGCATACCTCATGGTTGCCTCCCGAGCCTAGTCTGACACTGTATCCTGTCAATTGGAGCTCGATTAATGACGCAAAGCACCATCAGGCCGCCTCACGCCCGCCAGGAACCGACACCGACCACACTCCACGGACAGACACTGGAAGATAACTACCGCTGGATGAGGGATAAATCCTCTCCGGAGCTGCTCGCTCATCTTGAGGCGGAGAACGCCTATACGCTCTCCGTAATGGCTCCGACCGAGCAACTACAGGCGAAGCTGTACACCGAGATGCTGTCGCACATCAAGGAGACAGACGAGTCGGTTCCCTATCGCTACCGGGGATGGTTCTACTATGTACGGACGGTAGAGGGGCGTCAGTACCCGATTCATTGCCGCAGATTGGCCACTGGGACGACGTTCGATAAGGCGCAGCCGGAGGAGATTCTGCTGGATGTGAACCAGCTTGCCGAGGGCCAGCCCTTCATGGCCGTTGGCGCAATGAGTGTGAGCCCGGATGGGTTCAAGCTGGCGTACTCGACCGATAACACAGGCTTTCGGCAGTACACGTTGCATGTTCGCGACCTGAAGACCGGTGCAGATCTATCCGATACGGCGTTGCGGGTTGGTGCGATCACCTGGGCGGCGGATTCGACAACGCTCTTTTATACGACTGAGGACGAGGTAACGAAGCGGCACGACCATCTGTTTCGGCATCGCTTGGGCGATACGGTGTCTAAGGATGTCGTTGTCTATGAAGAGAAAGACGAACGCTTCAACCTGGGGGTTGGCAAGACCCGGGACGGCAAATACCTCTTGATGGAGTCGGGAAGCCATACGACGAACGAGTGCCGATTTCTCTCCGCAGAGAACCCTGAAGGCGAGTTCAAGATGATCGCGCCGCGGATGGAAGAGCAGGAGTACGTGGTCGATCACCGCGACGGATTGTTCTACATCCGGACAAACGATGTCGGGAAGAACTTCAGAGTCGTGACGACGCTGGTGGAGAAGACAGGGCGCGAGTTCTGGACGGAGCTGATTCCGCTCGACACAGATGCTCCGTTGGAGGACTTTGAACTGTTCGCATCGTTCTGCGTCACTTCGCGAAGAAAGCTGGGTCTGCCAACGCTTGCGGTCACGTCGATTGGAATCGATGGAAGCCTCGGAGGCTCGAGAGAGATTGAATTTCCCGACCCGGTCTACTCTGCAGGTGCCGATGCGAACCCTGAGTTTGAGACGCAGAAGTTTCGGTATAGCTACACGTCGTTGGTTTCACCAGCGTCGGTGTATGAGTACGACATCAAGACTGGGACTTCGACGCTACTGAAACAGCAGGAGGTGCCGGGAGGGTTTGATTCCGCGCTCTATGCCTCGGAACGGGTTTGGGTGGACGCCTCCGATGGAGTAAAGGTGCCGGTTTCGGTGGTTTACCGCAGAAATTCCTTCAAGCGTGACTCGAAGAATCCTCTTTATATCTATGGATATGGATCGTATGGATATCCCTTGCCGATTGGGTTCGGCTCTTCGAGATTGTCGTTGCTCGACAGGGGTGTGGTGATCGCTTACGCACATATTCGAGGTGGTGGCGAGATGGGCGATTCGTGGCATGACGCTGGAAAGATGATGGTGAAACGGAACACCTTCTCGGACTTCATCGCGGTGACGGAGCAGTTGGTTGCGAAGGGCTATGGAGCGAAGGACCGAGTCGCGATCGAGGGTGGCAGTGCCGGCGGTTTGCTGATGGGCGCAGTGGTGAATCAGCGGCCGGATCTGTTCCGCGTGGTGCTGTCGCATGTGCCATTCGTAGATGTGATGAACACCATGCTCGACGCGAGCCTGCCGCTGACGGTGGCTGAGTATGAAGAGTGGGGAAATCCGAATGAAGCGGAGGCCTTCGCCTATATGCGGTCCTACTCGCCGTACGACAACCTGAAGGCTGGGGACTATCCGGCGATGCTGGTGAAGACGAGCCTGAACGACTCACAGGTGATGTACTGGGAGCCGGCAAAGTATGTGGCCAGACTGCGGACACTGAAGAAAAACGATACACCGCTGCTGCTGCACATCAACATGGATGCAGGGCATGGCGGGGCTTCAGGAAGGTACGACTACTTGAAGGAGATTGCGTTTGATTATGCGTTTCTTCTAACGCAGCTTGGGGTGGAAGGCTAGGATCAGAATTTGGTGGACAAAGAGGCGGGCTTCTATTTGAATCGTCGAAATGCAGACACTCGGGCTCTCCTCTCAACCTCAACCGGCTGACAATCTCTTCAAACGTCTCTTCTGGCCGGCAATCGAAAGCCAGTACGACGTCGATCTACTCGGACAACAGGGATTCTGGGTCTGCACGATCGTTGCAGTGTTGTCTCTAGTAGTCATGATTATCCTCGGAACCCCCATTACAGGTGTCTTTGCAGCTCTGGCATTTTTTCTGGGCGGATGCGGCGTCCGGCAACGAAGCGTCGCTGCCGCTGTTCTTGTCTTTTCTCTCTATCTGGTCAACTTCGTCGGCGGTATCGCAATTGGGGCCTTCGGGAATCCCCTTATCCAAGGGGTTGTCCTGATGCTTCTCTTCGCGAATTTCCGGGCAACCGTTCTATCGCGCCGCTGGATGGCACAGCCAATTGATCCGATCGACCAGGAGTTTCCAGAACGGTCGATGACGACAATCACCGACAGATTTGCGAACAAATTGCCGGCAGTGCTGTGGCCAAGGACGCGTTACGTCTTCTTTCCCCTTGCCGGGATTCTGCTTTTGCTCACAGTCGCTGGCGTGGTCGTCATGAAGAGACAAGCGCGAGCGGCGGTACCAGAGGACACCACAACAACTCTGGAAGTCACCCCGCGCTAACGAACCAAGACCCTAAAAACAAAGGCTAGCCTTTGGCTGTGAGGTCTTCTACCTTGTCACCCTCGCCGGGCGCGAGGAAGAGGTTGGTTTCGAGGCCGTGCTGGCGGGTGTAGAGGTCGTAGTAGCGGCCTCCGAGTGCGTAGAGAGCCTCGTGAGTGCCGCGCTCGACGACGTTGCCTTGCTCGACGACGAGGATCTGGTCGGCGCGGCGAATGGTCGAGAGGCGGTGGGCGATCACAAAGGTCGTGCGACCCTGCATCAGGTAGCTGAGGCCGTTCTGGATCATGGCCTCGGACTCGGAGTCGAGGGAGCTGGTAGCCTCGTCCAGGATGAGGATGCGGGGATCGGCGAGAATGGCGCGGGCAATAGAAATGCGCTGACGCTGACCGCCGGAGAGCTTGACGCCGCGCTCGCCGACGATGGTTTCGTAACCCTCCGGGAATTTTTCAGCGAACTCATCGACACGGGCGATACGGCTGGCCTCCATGAGCTGCTCTTCAGTGGCTTGCGGGCGTGAAAACAAGATGTTTTCTCGTATCGTCCCGTCGAACAGGAAGGTCTCCTGCAAGACCACGCCTAGCTGTCGACGGTAGCTCGAGAGGCGGATAGTGGCAAGATCGACGCCGTCGATCATCACCTGGCCGCTTGTCGCGGTGTGGAAGGCGCAGATGAGGGAGATGATGGTGGACTTGCCGGAGCCGGAGGAGCCCACGAGAGCAGTGACGGTGCCGGGTTTGGATTCGAAGCTGACGCCGTGGAGGACAGGCTTCTCGGGCTCATAGCTGAAGGTGACGTCCTTGAAAGCAACGTCTCCGTGGATCGGCGGCATGATGACGGTGCGATTCGGTTCGCTGTCCTCCTCACGTTCGTTGAGGATCTCAGAGGTGCGGTCGAGGCCGGCAAGCGCCTCGGTGAGCTGGGTGCCGATGGAGACGAGTTGGACGACAGGCGCAACCATAAAGGCCAGCAGCATGGTGTATTCCACGTAGCCACCGACGTCGAGACGGTGGGCCGCAATTTCCTTCGCGCCAAGGTACATGATGAGGCCCCCGACGACTCCGAGGACCATGGTGGACGAGAGCGTCATGAGCGACTGCGCAGTGATGGAGCTGATGACGTTGTTGAGCAGGCGCTTGACTCCAGCGGCAAAGACTTGCGCCTCGCTGTCTTCGGCGTGGTAGCCCTTGACGACGCGGACGCCACCGAGCGATTCAGTGAGACGGCCGGTGACCTCGGCGTTGATCTTGGCGCGCTCGCGGAAGATGGGCCGGATGGTCTTGAACGCCCGCTGCAGGATGAGGGCAAAGACGATGAGGATGCAGAAGGTGAGCAGCGTCATGCGCCCGCTGATGCGAATAAGAATGCCAAAGGCAAAGATCGCGGTGAGAATACCTCCGACAAACTCGAGCAGACCGGTGCCGACGAGGTTGCGGACACCCTCGACATCCGTCATGATGCGGGCGACAAGAGTGCCCGTACGGTTTTCGTCGTAGAAGGCAACGGGCAGGCGGCCGATGTGCTCCTGGACCTGGGTGCGCAACTCGGAGATGAGGCGCTGGCCGGCAGTGGAGAGTAACTGCGTAAGCGTGTAAGAGGTCACGCCCTGAAGGAAGGTCGCTGTAGCCACGGCGCCGATGATCCATGGCAGCAGGTTCATCTGGTGCTTGTACATCACGTTGTTGATGAGATAACGCGAGGAGACAGGCAGAGCGAAGCTGCAGAGCCGGTTGATGATCATCAGGAAAAAGCTGCCGAAGAGCAGCCAGCGGCGCGGCTTGACGAGCTTCCACACCTCAGGCAGCACTTTCTTCAACGGGGGCTTGGGACGCGATGCCGTAAGCCCCGCTGTCGTGGCTTTGCCGACGCCGCGCGAGGGGCGGTCTGCTGACTTCATACCGCCGCCGAATCTGGATGGACCAAAGGAGGAGGACATTGCTGCTCTAAGTTTACGCTGGACGGTCGGTTATTCTCCACGAAAGACCGAGGAGAGAATAGGGCGCCGCTTCTACCTTTGCTGTTTTGCTTGTGAATAACGGGTTTTTGATGAGACTGGAGCGGTCGACGATGCAGCATCTAGCCGGTTCCTGCGGTTTATGCCAGGCGGCTGCGGCGGGCGGCAATGAAGGAGCGTACGCAAAACAGGACGTAGATGAGGCTGAAGAGCGCGAGGGCTCCTTTTTCGACGACCGCGGCCGGGTGCGGGAAGGAGACGCCACGGGAGAGCCGTATGGTGTCGACGGCTGCGGGGATCATAAAGAGGAAGACCAGCAGAGCCACGGTGACGGAGATATGCATCCAGAGCATGCGCTTCTTTGGGTTCTCCGTGTTGGCCATTACTCCGAATAGCACGAAGAAGAGCCCAATGCCCGCTGGGATCAAGGCCGTGGGATGAGCGCTGCCGGTCGAGACGAAGCCGAAGATGCCGAGCAGGATGAGCAGGATGCCGAAGGCGATGGTGAGCTTTGCCATGATGGATTCCTCGTAGGGATACAGTTTCAGGATACTTGAGTGTCCAGGAACTATGCAGCGGCACTCTTCTTGATCTGGGCGAGAACCTCTTTGGGATCCCAGTCGTTGGTCGGATACCAGGCAATGATCTTGCCGTCTTTACCGATGAGGATGGTCGAAAGGGAGTGAGTGAGGGACTTGTCGTCGCCGGGTGTGACGCCGACATTGAAGAATTGGGTGACGGCAGGCAGATCCTTTTCAGTAGGCGCGGCGAAATCCCAATGAAGAAATTTTTCGTTGGTGTAGTTGCCTGTGTAGGCGCCGCCGTAGCTGCGCAGAACCTTCGGAGTGTCGTATGTCGGATCAAAGCTGACAGAGATGAGGTGGGTCTGGTTGTATAGAGCCGGGTCGGCGGCCAGGGCTTTGTCTATGTCGGCGAAGTTGCGGCTCATGCGTGGGCAGAAGTCGGCAAGCTGGCAGCGGGTGTAGATGAAGGTCAGCAGGACCAGCTTGCCTTTGAATTGGTCAAGGTGGATGGTGCGGTCGCTTTGGTTGAGGAGATGGAAGTCGGGGACGGGATCACCGGGGGTGGGGACGTGATAGGCGACAGGGGGCCTGTAGTCGGGGCGGGCCTGCGCGATGACAACGATGTTATCGATCTGGATGTTGGTGTAGCCGCTAGCGCTGTCACCGTCGGCGAGGACATTGGCAGTGATGCGATCGCCGGGGTGGAGTTCGCTGGCGACGCTGGGGTCTTTGAGTTTGTAGTCCATGGTCATAGCTTCCATGAAGCCAGGGACGTCTTCGCCGTCGAGAGTGACGTGGGTGCCGTTCGTGGCGACGATCTTGCCCCGGATGGTGAAGGTCTTCTGCCGGGAGACGAGGACGGTGACGGTTTTGGTGGGCTGATGGCAGCCTGCAAAGAGAATGAGGAATGCGAGGAGAAATAAAGACTTGCGTTGCACGAGTTGCTCCTGTGTCAATGATAATGGCTGGTAGGTAAGTTTGCGGCGGGGGTCGGTTGGTCGAGCGAGGCAGAACGGCAGCGCCTTCATTAGGGCTGATGCACTTCGGACTGGCGCTAGCGGGGCTGGGAACAGCGCTGCTAGGGCCGATTCTGCCCGTGCTCGCGCGGCAGTGGCAGATGCTGGATTCCCAAAGCGGTTTGTTGATGATGGCGAAGTTCTGCGGGGCGTTTCTTGGCGGGGTGACGGTGTCGGGCCGGCTTCGGCGAAGTCTCTTGGTGGGACTGATGGCGGGAGCGGTGGGATTTGGTGGGTTTGCAATCGCACCGTCGATGAGTGTCGGGTGCGTCGGATTATTTGTCGGAGGGTACGGGCTGGGGCAGATCATCACGTCGGTAAATATTCTGGCTGGCCGGAGGTTCACAGCGCATCGCGGGTCGGCGCTGGCAATGTTGAATTTCTCGTTCAGCTTGGGAGCGATGCTATCTGCGTTGTTGTCAGCCTGGTTGTTGCCGCGGTTTGCGTTGCGAGGACTGCTGGAATGTTTCGCGGGGGCGTTTCTGTTGGGCGGACTTGGATTGACCCTGCAGATGCGGCGGGATGGTTCTGATGTGCAGGATTCAGATGCAGCAGGAGCGGAGGCCGAGTCGCAGACCGGTTTGAGTGGGCGCATGTATCTCTACTTCGCGGGGTTGCTGGTGCTCTATGGCGGCCTGGAGACGTGCCTCAGCGGCTGGCTGACAACATTTGCGCTTCGATACGGCGATAAAACGCTGGCAGTGAGCGAGTACACGACGCTGCTGCTGTGGATGTCGTTGACCGTGGGGCGCGTGGGCGCTTCAGCGGTGATGCTGCGCGTGGGAGAGAAGACGGTGCAGCGATGGGGACTCGCGTTGGCGGCGATGTTTACGGCAGCGTTGGCGATGGCACACTCAGCGGTGACGATCGCGGGGTTTGCCGTGCTGCTGGGGCTGAGTCTGGCGCCTTTCTTCCCGGCTACGTGGGCCTTGTTGATGGCGGAGCGGCCGACGGCGCGGCAGGCGGGGATTGTGCTGGCGGTGTCGGGGCTGGGCGCGGCGGCGCTGCCGTGGATGATGGGCGTGGTGTCGACGCATGCAGGGTCGCTGCAGGTAGCGCTGGCTCTGCCCTTCGCGGCAGCTCTGGGGCTGCTGGGGATGAGCTTGTTTACTCCGCGCACTCATCTTGCCGCCGACTGATTTTCCAGTGACTCCAAGCGTATAACCGAGGTATGGATGGTGTGGAGTTGCTGCCGTTAGAGATCGCTGAAGCGCTGGACCGGGGCGCAATCGTAGTGACGGGAAATCAGCGGGCGGCACGTAACCTGCGGCGGGGCTTCGATCTGCGGAATCGTCAGTTTGGCCTTGCAAACTGGGCGCCCCCGGCTGTGCTCGCGTGGGAGGCGTGGACGGCGGAGTTATGGCGCGGGCTTGTGATCGAAGGGCATGCAACGCAGTTGCTGCTGAACCGGACGCAAGAGCATGCGGTGTGGCGCTCGGTCCTGGAGGCGGATCAGGAACTCGCGAGCCTGCGAACGCTGGATTCACTGGCGGAGATGGCCATAGGGGCGTGGCAGCTGGTCTGCCGTTATGAGGGACAGCGGCGGTTGCGTGGGGCTGTGGGAACTCTTGATACGCGGGCGTTTCAGCGATGGGCAGTGGTGTTTGAACGGACTTGCAAAACGAAGGGTTTTCTCCCGCTCGCTCAGTTAGAGGAGGCGTTGCGCGCAGCAGTGGAGAAGGGACTGGTGAAGTTTCCGTCCAGTGAAGTGATGCTGGTGGGGTTTGATGCGATGCCCCCCGCGCAGGCCGGGCTCTTGGAAGCGCTGCAGTCGGCGGGTGCACGTGTTGAGGAGGTGCAGCCTGCGGTTGGAGTCGTCCGGCGGATGCTGGTGGAAGCAGCGGATGAACAGGAGGAGCTGCATGTCGCAGCGCGATGGGTGAGGAAGTTTTTGGAAGAACGACCCAAAGCGAAGGTCGCGGTGATTGTGCCCGGGCTGGAGTCGCAGCGGAGTGAGATCGATCGTGTATTTCGTGCGGTGCTGGCGCCTGAGTTGCAGGACATTCGGGCTGCAAATGAGACGGGGCCTTACGAGTTCTCGCTGGGGGTCTCGCTGATCGAGACACCGATGGTCGCTACTGCGCTGAACCTGCTGCAATGGGCGGCGGAGGCGCTGCCGCTCGAGCAAGTGAGCGGATTACTGCTGTCGCCTTACTTTGCAATGACGCGCGACGAGCGAGGAGCGCGCGCGGAATTCGATGCGTTTGAGCTGCGCAAGACACGAATGCTGCGACCGGAGATTGCTCTGGATGACTTGGTCGCTGCCGTGGAGAAATCGAAGCGGCGAGGAAAGCTGACGCGGCTGCTAGGAGCGCTGCGCACGATGCGGACGATCGCGAACCGTCTGCAGGGCATGGACGCGCGGTCGAATGGAGAGTGGGTGGAGACCATGCGGGAGTTGCTGCAAGCTGCGACCTGGGGTGCCAGCGCGGAAGAGAGCAGCGTCGAGTTTCAGATGCGGCGCAAGTGGGAAGGCGCACTCGATGAGCTGGCAGGGCTGGACTTCGACGGAGCGCGCCTTGAGTTTGTGCAAGCGTTGGATTCACTGAAACGCATTGCGCGGGAGACTACGTTTGCGCCGGAGTCTCGTGATGCGCCGGTCCAGGTGATGGGACCGCTCGAAGCCGCGGGCGGAACCTTCGACGCGGTATGGTTCCTGCGCGGCGGCGAGTTGAGCTGGCCGACAGAGATCACAAGCAATTCCCTGCTGCCGTGGACGATGCAGCGGGACCTCGGGATGCCTGGAGCAGATGTTGCTCGGGACAGCGAGCATGCGCGCCGCATGACGGAACGGATTGCTGGTTCTGCCCGGACGGTTGTGTTCAGCTTTGCGGCGGAGTCCGCTGAGGGTAAGCAGCGATCTTCGCCCGTGCTGTCTGGACTGGGGCTTGAGGTGGTTCGCGCTGCGGGGCTCGTCGGTACCGCGGCCGAACGCGGAGTGATTGATCTGGAAGAGATCGAGGATGTTGCAAGCGTGCAGGCGCTGCCGGACCGGGTGATCCGCGGAGGTGCGCGGATACTGGAGTTGCAGGCGGCTTGTGGGTTTCGTGCGTTCGCTGAACAGCGCCTGTGGGCGACGGAGTTGGAATCAATCGTGCCTGGGATGGATGCGCGGGAGAGCGGCACGGTCGTCCATGATGTGCTGAAGATGTTCTGGGATGAGATACGGACGCAGGACGCGTTGCGGACGATGACAACCGAAGAACGCGATGGCGTGCTGGATTGGTGCATCACCGAAGCATTGAAGCGAACGGAGGAATCGAGCGCGACAACATGGGACACGGCATACCTGCAGGTGCAACGGGAGAGGCTGCGCAAACTGCTGTCCTGGTGGCTGGATCTGGAGCTGGAGCGGGGACTGCCGTTTGAGGTGAGGTTGAGCGAGAAGGAGTTCAAGGACGTTCGAGTGGGGCCGCTGCGTTTGAGCGTACGGATGGACCGTGTCGACGAGGTCGAAGGTGGCGAAGTGCTGATCGACTACAAGACCGGAAACGCCACGCCCAACGATTGGCTGACAGAAAGACCCGATGCACCGCAGCTTCCGCTCTATGCGATCTTGTCGGAGGCGGATCGACTCCGGGGAGTTGCGTTTGGGTTGGTGCGCGCGGGGGAGGGTCGTGATTTGAAGGGATATGCCGTGGGCAACGGTGTCTTGCCTGGCAGGCCCGCGAGACTGAAGGAGGCAGCGACGCTTGAGTTGCAAGTGGAACGATGGAGACAGGTACTGGTAGGGCTGGCAGAGGAGTTTTCCGCGGGCGACGCTCGGGTGCAACCGAAGAGTTATCCAAAGACATGTGAGCGTTGCGGGCAAAGGCTTCTATGTCGCTTGGATGCGTCGTCGCTTGAGGTGGACGAAGAGGACGACGCTGACACGGGAGAGGAAGGCCGTGGCTGATCTTTTTATTGTTCCAAAGAGTGAGAGCCCGCGCGAAGTCACAAGCGGAAAGCGGCCACCGGATTGGCAGGAGCGGGAGTGGGCGCTCGACGTGCGGCAATCGTGGATTGTGGAAGCGCCGGCGGGCTCAGGCAAGACAGGATTGCTGATTCAGCGCTATTTGAAGCTGCTGGCGGACGATAATGTCGAGCAGCCGGAACAGGTGCTTGCCATTACGTTCACGGTGAAGGCGACCAACGAGATGCGGGAACGCGTGTTGGCGCAGCTTGAGGGCGCTACGCGAGGCGATGCGTTGAAAGGTGGTTCCGATTTTGAGCGCGAGACGCGAGCGCTGGCAGAGACAGTGTTGCGACGGGACGCGTTGCTCGGCTGGGAGTTGCTGGAGCATCCGCGCAGGCTGAAGATCCGCACGATCGATTCAGTGTGCGGAGAGATTGCACGTTCGCTGCCGGTGTTGTCGGGGAGTGGAGGACGGCAGACACCGGTGGAAGATCCCACCCCGATGTACCGCGAGGCAGCACGCCAGACGCTGATGCAGCTTGGCGGCAACGATGTGGAGCTGGATGCGGCGCTGCGCACCGTGCTCCTTCATCGGGATGGAAGCCTCGCGGATTGCGAAAGGCTGTTGATGGAGATGCTGCCGCTGAGGAACCAGTGGGGAGAGCTGGTGCCGCTGCTGGGGCGGGCTGGGATGACGGACGAATTTCTGGACCGCGACGTTTTGCCACAGTTGCAGAGAGCCCTCGAGCGAGCAGTTTGCGCCGGACTGACGCAGTTTTCGCAGAGCGTGCCGGAAGATATCTTACGGGAGCTGGCATCGCTGGCTGGTGAACTTGGGCACGCCCAGGGATATAAGGGTGAACCTTCGCCCATCGCGATGTGCGCAGGCCTGCACGATGCACCTGAAGAAACCGCAGAACATCTCGAGCATTGGCGGGCGTTGATTCATCTGATAACAACCGACGCCGGCAAGTGGCGCTCAGGCTTTCAAAGCAACTGGCTCAAGTTTGAAATAGAAAAGAATGACGCCTCACGTTTGAAGGGCCTGGTGCAGGAGCTGCGAGATCACGATGAGGTGCTTCAAGCAATCAACAGGGTTAAGAGTCTACCGCCGGTGGTGTATCCACCGGAGCAGTGGAGGGTGGCGAAGGCGTTGTTTCGCGTCCTAAGCAGGGCCTTGATTGAGTTGCAACTGGTGTTCGCGCGACGCGGAGAGTGCGACTTTGCTGAGTGGGGGCTGCTAGCGCAGTTTGCCTTGCGGCGAGAGGGCGCAGTCGATGATCTGAACGCGGCGCTGGGCATGACGTTGCAGCATCTGCTCGTAGACGAGATGCAGGACACATCGACGAGCCAGTATGAGTTGATCGAACTTCTGACGCAGAGGTGGGACGGGCAGAGCCAGACGGTGTTTTTGGTGGGTGATCCGAAGCAGTCCATCTATCTCTTTCGCCAGGCGCGTGTGGAGCGGTTTGTGCGAATGATGCAGACACGGATGCTCGGCGATCTGTCTCTGGGAGGTCTGCGTTTGACTGCGAACTTCCGTTCGCAGAGTGCGCTGGTGGCCGCATTCAACGAGGATTTTTCAATACTCTTCCCGCAGGGGGTGAATGCATCGAAATCCGAAGAGGTGCCGTACGTCGAAGCGAAGGCAGTGCGGGGGCAGTCGAAGAGCGCGGCACGAAGCGTGGTGTGGCATGCGCGAGTGCTGGATTCGGATGAGGATGTAAAGAGTGAAAGACGAAGACAATCGCGGGCGGAGGCGAAGCAGATAAGGGCCATTGTCGAAGATTGGCGTGCTCGTCCGCTGCCAGAGGGGCGCGTTGAGCCGTGGAAGGTCGCTGTGTTGGTGAGAAGCCGCAATGTGTTGGGTGATGTTGTGGCGGAGTTGAAGGATGAGACAAAGGGCACAATTCCTTTTCGAGCTGTAGATATCGAATCGTTGGGAGAACGGCAGGAGGTGCTCGATCTTTTTGCGTTGACACGCGCGCTGCTGCATCCGGCCGATCGTGTCGCGTGGCTCGCAGTGCTGCATGCGCCCTGGTGCGGGCTGGGATTGGCGGATCTGCATGTGCTCGCCGGAGCGGATGACCCGGATTGGGCGGAGCGATGCATCGAGGACGCTGTTGCAGAACGGGGAGACCTGTTGAGCGAAGAGAGCTGCGCGCCGTTGATGCGGGTTTGGCCGGTGTTGCAGGCAGCCCGTGAGCACCGGACCGGGCTGACCACGTCGCAGTGGGTGGAGCGAACATGGCGATCGCTAGGCGGTGATACCTATCTGACGACTTCAGAGATGGCGAATGCACGGCGCTATCTGCAGCTTCTGGATGAGGGGGAGGAGCAGGCCGGCGCGATCGATCTGAGTCTGCTGAAACGGCGATTAGACAAGCTGTTTGCCGAACCTGCGGCCGGTGCAGGAGCGATCGATCTGATGACGATCCATGGGGCGAAGGGTTTGGAGTGGGACGTCGTGATAGTGCCGGGCCTTGAGAAGAAAGCGCAGGCAAGCCGCGAGAGATTGCTGAACTGGAGTGAGATCGATCCGAATGAGGCAGGCGCCGCGCATATTGTGCTGGCACCGATAGCGGAGCGTGGAGAAGGTTCGAAGGAGTTGAATGCCTGGCTGAAGGACATCGGCAAAGCACGGGAGGCGGCCGAAAGGAAGCGACTGTTCTATGTGGCTTGTACACGGGCGCGAGAGGAGCTGCACCTGTTTGCGTCTCCGAAGACAACTGCGAAAGGAGAGATTCTTAGAGAGCATGGAAGCCTGCTCGCCACGGCGTGGCCTGCGGCGGAGAGACACTTTGTTGCAGCTCTGCCTGCACAGGAGAGTGCGCCAAAGATGTTTGTGATGTCCCTGTTTCCTGAGCTTGAGGAAGTCACGGAGGAATTCGTCGGCGATTTGGCAGCAGCAGAAGAGCAAGAAGAGCGGCCAACGATCTTGCAACGCTTACCGTTGAGTTTTGAACCTGAAGCGCGGTTTGCGGTCACGCGAAAGCTATCGTACGGTGACGCTGCAGTTGTGCCGACACACTTCGAGCGGCCGGAGGGATCATTTGAGGCACGGGCGCTTGGCAATGCGGTGCACGCATTTGTTGAGATGCTGACGAAGCGGCTTGCAGATGGAGCAGCTGTTGAGGCGCTGCTCCGCGAAGTGGACGGATGGAGCCCGCGGATCGCGGCGTTGCTTCGTGGCGAAGGATTGGCTCCCGCAGTTGTCGATCGGCTAGTGGCGCGTGTGAAGACAGGGTTGACCAATATGCTGAAAGACACCGAGGGGTTATGGGTACTTGGCGCGCGTGAAAGTGCAAGGAGCGAGTTTGCGCTGACCTCGTGGGACGAGAGACGCAGTAGCGTGCGGCTGGACCGCGTGTTTTTCGGTGGAGCGAAGCCGCTGGATACGGGGAACGATTATCTTTGGATCATCGACTACAAGACTGCAACACATGGGCGCGAGGGCGTCGATGAGTTTCTCGCAAAAGAGCGGGTGAAGTATGGCGCCCAGATGGAAGCCTATGCGTGGATGATGAGTGATCGCGTGGAGGCCGGAAGGTTGCGAGCAGGGCTGTACTATCCGACGTTGGCGCGGCTGGTCTGGTGGGTACCGGAGAAGGCCGCGGTGGACGCTGATTAAGAAGTGGTGCTGTGGTGACGGACGTCGGCGCCGCGAACCCAGAAGATAACGTCTTCCGCGATATTGGTGGCATGATCGCCGACGCGCTCAAGGTTGCGGGAGATGATCAGCGCGTTAAGAGACTGTGGGGTGAGCTCCGGCTTTTCTTTGATCAGTGAGCTGAGCGCATAGAAGGCAGCATCGTTCATCTCATCAACCTGGTCGTCGAGAAGAAGTACAGAGTCAGCGAGCTCGGCATCGGCTTCGATGAAGGCCTGAAGCGCCTTGCGCACCATCGCGGAGGCCAGAGAGGCAAGTTTGGGGATGTCGACGGGAAGATCGATGTTGGCGAAGGCACCCATCTCGCGGACGCGGACAGCAATGTTGACGGCCTGGTCGCCAACGCGCTCAAGGTCGGCGTTGATGCGGATCACCGCGAGAATAAAGCGTAGATCGATAGCCATGGGCTGTTCCATGGCAAGGAGGTCCAGGGCCATCTGGTCGATCTCGCGCTCGAGGCGATTGATCGAGGGCTCAGTGCGGAAGACGAGTTCGCAGATGCTGAGGTCGCGGGTACGGTAGGCCTCAATGGAGCGCTGGATCGCCTGCTCCGCCATGCCTGCCATAACAAGCAATTTCTCTTTGAGGTCGTCGAGGCTTTGATGAAATTTAACTCGCATCAACCAAACCTCCCGGTAATGTAATCTTCCGTTCGCTTGTCCTTTGGATTGGTGAAGATCTTGTGTGTGGAGTCGAACTCGACCATCTTACCGTTGAGAAAGAAGCCGGTGTTTTCAGCCACGCGGGCGGCCTGTTGCATGTTGTGCGTCACAATGACGATAGTGTACTGGCTCTTAAGCTGGAAGATGAGGTCCTCGATCTTCGAGGTGGAGACAGGATCGAGCGCAGAGGCCGGCTCGTCCATCAGAAGGACCTCTGGGTCGACGGCGAGGGCGCGAGCGATGCACATGCGCTGCTGCTGACCGCCGGAGAGCGAGGCTCCGGACTTCTTCTTCAGATCGTCCTTCACCTCTTCCCACAGTGCGGCCTGTTTGAGCGAACGCTCTACAGTCTCATCCAGAACGCGTCGGTTACGAAAGCCGTTGAGCTTAAGGCCGCTGACGACGTTATCGTAGATCGACATCGTCGGGAATGGGTTGGGGCGCTGGAAGACCATGCCGACGCGCCGGCGAATCTCGACCGGCGACGCATCCTTGTAGATGTCGACCTCACCCATCTTGACGATGCCGGTGGCGCGGGCAATGGGGTTTGTCTCATGCATGCGGTTGAGGCAGCGAACGAAGGTGGACTTGCCGCAACCCGAGGGGCCGATGAGCGCGGTGGCGTGGTTCGCAGGGATGTGCAGGTTGATGTCCTGCAGCGTATGCGTTGTGCCGTACCACGCGTTCAGGTCCTCAACTAAAATGCCGACTCCCACTAGCTTCCTCCTTTGAGTACGCCGCGGTTGGCAAAGATGCGGACGAGCGTAACCGAAACCATGATCAAGATGATAAGTACGAGTGAACCGGCCCATGCCAGGCGGTGCCACTCGTCATAGGGCGAGATGGCATAGATGTAAATCTGCAGCGGCAGTGCGGCGATGGGTTCGCTGAGTTTCAAGCTCCAGAACTGATTGCCAAAAGCGGTGAAGAGCAGCGGTGCGGTCTCTCCGGCGACGCGAGCAAATGCGAGCATGCAGCCAGTAATGATACCGGGAGACGCAGTGCGCAGACTGACCGAGACGGCAGTGCGCCACTTTGGGACACCCAGACCAAGCGCAGCTTCACGAATCGCGTGAGGAACGGTCGCGAGCATCTCTTCCGTGGTGCGGGTGATGGTGGGAACCATCATGATGGCGAGGGCGACGCCGCCGGCAAGTGCAGAAAAGTGTTTCTGCTGCGCGACGATGAGCGAGTAGATGGAGATGCCCATCACGATCGAGGGCACGCCATTGAGTACATCGGCGGTGAAGCGGACGGCCGTGGCGAGCGCCTTGCCGCGCCCAAACTCCGCGAGGTAGACGCCCGCCGCGATGCCGATAGGAATACCCATCAGACTAGCGAGGAGAAGAATAATTCCCGAGCCAACGATAGAGTTGGCCATGCCGCCGCCCTCCTCGCCGACAGGAGCGGGGATATGGGTGAAGAAGTTGAGGTTCAGAGAGCTTGCACCCTTATAAACTAGGTAGAACAGAATCGCGATCAGCGGAAGGATGACCAGAATCGTTGCAAGGATGGACAAGGCGCTGATGAAGTAGTTGGTCGCGGTGCGGCGAGCGTTATTCAGGCGCATGGACTTCGTCTGGAAGTCCATGGGACGCGGCTGGTTGTTAAGCGGTTGAGTGGCCATATCAGTGCACCCGCGCAGGAGCATTACGTGTGACCGCCCAAACCATGAGGCGGGCGATGGCGTTGACGACGATGGTGACGAGGAAGAGTGCGAGGCCGATCTCGATGAGCGCGCTGAGGTAGATATCGCTGGTAGCCTCGGAGAACTCTCCCGCGATGACGCTGGCGAGCGTGTTGGCCGGAGCGAAGAGAGACTTGGCGATATTGGGATGGTTGCCGATAACCATGGTGACGGCCATCGTCTCACCCAGCGCGCGACCGAGGCCGAGCATGATGGCGCCGACGATGCCGATGCGCGAGTTGCGCAGAACGCCAATACGGATCATCTCCCAGCGTGTGGCCCCCAGGGCCAGAACAGCCTCGCGTTGGCTGTTGGGCACGGCGTTCATGATGTCCCTGGTAAGAGAAGAGATGATGGGAAGGATCATAATCGCGAGGATCATGCTGGCCGTGAGCAGGCCAACTCCGAAGTTTGCACCGCTGAATAGACCCGTCCAGCCGAGGGTCTTCACAAGGAATGGACCGATGACGTCGCGCATAAGCGGCACGAGAACAAAGACCGCCCAGAGGCCGTAGACGACGCTGGGAATGGCGGCGAGCAGCTCAGTGAGAAAGGAGATGGGTGCGCGGAGCGGCCGGGGGCAGAGCTCGGTAAGGAAGACCGCAACGCCAAGAGCCAGCGGAACCGCCATGCACAGGGCGAGCAGAGACGTGGCAAGAGTGCCGTAGATAAAGGGCAACGCGCCAAAGTCGCCGGAGACCGGATCCCAGGCCTGCCGCGTAAAGAACTTCCAGCCGAACTCAGCGAGGCTGGGGCGCGAATGAAGAACGAGGATGCCGAAGATGAAGAGGACGATGGCGAAGATGCTGCACGCACAGGCCAACATGACCGCGGCGAAGCTGTTATCGGCAACGCTTCCGCTGCCCCGCTTATTGAGAAAGTCGCGGATAAGAGACGGATCCGCATTAAGCGTGGACTGAGCCTGGTCGGGAGCCAAAACCGCTGGCGGATCAGGCACGATCGGTGGTGCAGGTTGCGACGACCTGGAGTCTCGTTCGTCAGTCATACGGGTAGAGGACACAATCTATTTTCCTGTCGATTCTAGTGCTGGCGGTCGACTGTATCGGCTTAATGCTCTTGAATCAGGGTGAAAAAAGTGCCGCACGAATTTGGAAAGCTGCAAACCCGTGCGGCAGGACGAAACTACTTGATGGTTGCGATGCTCTTGCGGACCATATCCTGAACCTGCTTCGGAAGCGGAGCATAGGTCAGGGTCGCCGCTTCGCTCTCACCATGATCGAGCATCCAGCCGAGAAAGTCGGACAGTGCCTTGGTTTTGGCAGCATCGCCGTGGGTGGGGATCAGAAGCCAAGTGAAGCTGGAGATCGGGTAAGCATCCGCACCAGGAGCGTTCGTGATGGAGATGCGGTAGTCGGCAGGCATGTTCTTGGCTGCACCAGCTGCGGCTAAGGTCACTCCATCGGTACTTGCCTTAATAAACTTTCCTGCCGCGTTCTTGACCAGACCGTACGACATCTTGTTCTGCACCGCGTAGATTAGCTCCACGTAGCCGAACGAATTCGGCGACTGGCGAACCATCCCGGAGACGCCTTCATTTCCCTTTTGGCCGATACCGGTTGGCCAGTTGATCGCAGACCCCCTCCCTGGCCCTGAGTTCCACGCAGGCGAGACCTTGGAAAGGAAGTCGGTGAAGATAAAGGTCGTTCCGCTTCCCTCCGAGCGATAAACCGGCAGGATCGGTTTGCTCGGCAGATTGACGCCGGGATTGTCCTTGACGATGCGAGGATCATTCCAGGTGGTGATCTTACCGAGATAAATATCGGCGATGACATCGCCGGAGAAGTTGAGCTCCTTGTTCACGCCGGGGATGTTGTACACCGGAACCACTGCACCAAGAACGGTTGGGATCGCCATCACCTTAACCTTGGCCCCGCTTATCTGCTGGTCGGTCATCGTGACGTCAGCGGCGCCGAAGTCGACCGTGCCCTCAGTCACCTGACGGATGCCGCCGCCGGAACCGATGGGCTGGTAATTAATCTTGATGTTCGGATGCAGTTGGCTGTATTCGCTGAACCACTTGGAGTAAATGGGGTAAGGAAACGTCGCCCCGGCTCCGTTGATGTTCTGAGCGCTGGCTCCCACCGTTGCGAGTGCCAGGACGCCTGCTGCGATAACTTTCAAATTCACACTTCCCCCTCGGACTTAATGCATCGATTATGCAATCGGTCAATACACCACATATTGAGTTTGAGGGGCAATTGTTACGGGAAGGTTACACGGGAGTGAAAACGGCATTATTCCGAAGAAGATAAAGCTTTTGGGAGGGTAAAAAGGAAGTTGGTGCCCGCGTTCAGCTCGCTCTCCGCCCGGATGGAGCCGCCGTGCGTCTTCACCATATGGTGTGCAATGGCCAGCCCAAGGCCGGTGCCCCCAGACTCTCTCGAGCGGGCTTTGTCGACCCGGTAGAAGCGTTCGAAGATGCGGGTGAGGTGTTCGGAGGGGATCCCAGGGCCGAAGTCGCGGACACTGAACTCGACAGCCTCGATAGGGTCCGAGACCTCGCGCGCGCTGACGATGATTCTGGAGTACGGTTCATTGCGTGCCTGGCCGTACTTGATGCCGTTTTCGATAAGGTTGCTGAGGACTTGGAGGATGGCGTCGGTATCGGCGATAACCTCAGCCGAGGTGATCTCGCCGACCTCAAGGACGGCCTCGGTATCCTGAACCAGGCCGCTCATCGCCTGGACGGCATCGCGCACGAGCACGTCGGCCGGGATGGGCGCCGGGTGCAGCTCCTGTTCGGAGGATTCAACGCGCGCCATAACCAGCAGGTCTTCGGTAAGGCGGTTCATACGGGTTGCGTTCTTCAGGATCGTCGACAGAAACTCGCGCGCCTGGGGGCTGAGCGAGGCCTCGTGGTCAAGCAGGGTCTCGACATATCCCGAGATGGAGGTAAGCGGCGTGCGGAGTTCGTGGGAGACGTTGGCCACGAAGTCGCGTTGGGTCCGTTCGACCTGCTCGATCCGGGTGATATCGTGCAACACTGCCACTGCGCCACCACCGGGCATGGGCGAAGCCGTCACCTCGAAGATACGGCCGGGCAGCAGTGAGGTCGAGCGGCGTTCGCTCACCACGCGCTGCTCGAGCGCCGTACGGACGCACTCGAGAACGTCGGGATCGCGGATAGTCTGGACCAGAGCATGGCCGATGCGGACGGCGCTGCCGAACGAGGTGTCCGGTAACAGCCGCTGCATGCGCTGATTGCTCCACTGGATACGACCTGCCGAATCGACCGCTACGACCGCGTTCTGCATGCTGTCGATCATGGCTTCGAGTTCGCGGCGGCTCTCGGAGACGTCGTTAAGGGCGCGCTCCACGTGGTCGGACGCAAGCGAGATGGCGCGGGCAAGGCCGTCGAAATCGCTGTAAGTGGGTTCGATGACCCCCACATGGCGCTCGGGAATCGCCGCAGTCGAGGCCTGAAGACGTGTAATGTTCTTTCGCACGGAACGCGTCAGCAGGAAGGCATTGATCGCTGCCCACCCGACGACCAGCGCGCCATCCAGCACCCAGCCGCGCGGCGTGTACCACATCCGCATCAGCGCAACGAAAGCCAGTGCGATCGTTATCCGAATGAAGAACGAAAAAAAGAGACCACGCGTCACGGGCTGCCTCGGCGGTTATGGTTGCCAGTTGTCAGTTCTCCGTCGTTAGTTTTCAGTTCATCTCCTGCAGAAGTTGTATGCACTCCCGCGGAAGTTGTATGCCCTGAGAACTAACAACTTCGTCTTCTTCAGGCCGGTACGCTCTTCGGAATCTCAAAACGATAGCCGGCGCCCCGCATAGTCTTAAGATAGCGCGGCGTCTCAGCATCGGCCTCGATCTTTTCGCGGATGCGCCGCACGTAGACGTCGACCGAGCGCGGGGTGACGAAGCGCGCGTCGCCCCATACGGCATCGAGCAGATGATCGCGGCTAAAGACGCGGCCCGGATGGCGCGCCAGGTAGTCGAGAAGGCGGAACTCTGTGGCCGTAGTAGTGATCAGCTCGCCGTCGACACGAAGCTGCATAGCGCCGGCGTCGATTTCTACGTTTTCGAACTTTAGGACGGAGGGCGAGCTCGGCCGCTCGAACCGGCGCAGAACCGCCTTGACCCGGGCGACCAGTTCGCGGGTGGCGAAGGGCTTGGTGATGTAGTCATCGGCGCCCATCTCGAGGCCATGGACGCGGTCGTTCTCCGCAGCCCGCGCCGTCAGGAAGATAATGGGAACGATGCTGAGGGTGGGGTTCTGGCGGAGCCTCCGGCAGAGGTCCAACCCATCGCCGCCGGGCACCATGATATCGAGCAGAAAGAGCGCGGGGGGCTGCCGTTCGGCGTCGGCAAGTATTTGATTGATGGCTAGATACGGGCGGACGGTAAAACCGGCGCTCTCGAGATGGTACTGCACCAGGCGGGAGATATCCGCATCATCTTCCAACACAAAGATCGTCTGACTCAATTCGTAAACCTCGGTCGAACTAGCGGCATGATTAATGTTAGGTTATCGCACGGTGCGCCGAAGATTGCGAACGTACGATGAATCGTGACGTGGAAACCAGAGGATGGGTACGCTCGTATACTCTAGAGTAACTCGACGCGTTCGCTGCGACCGAACTCTATGAATCAAAACTCCAATCTCGTGCTGTGTGTGGACGACGAATTCGTCGGACTCCAGGTTCGCAAGATCCTGCTGGAGCGCGCCGGGTACCGCGTCCTGACGGCGTCCGATGGGCCGTCCGGACTCGAGATCTTCGCCACGGAGCCGATAGAGGCCGTCGTGCTCGACTATGCCATGCCGGGCATGCACGGCGGTGAAGTCGCGGCCAAAATGCGTCAAACCAAGCCACAGGTCCCCATTCTTTTGCTGTCTGCTTACATGGGTCTGTCCCCCGAGGTGACCTCGGTGGTTGACCTGTATATGACCAAGGGAGAGGGAGCGCCTGTGCTCCTCGAAAAACTAGGCAGCCTGCTTCAACCAGTGAGTGCATCGCGTGAATAAAGGCGAATACGGGGCGCTGTGAATCTAAGTCAGTTCAATAACATTCTGAGGCAGGTCTTCCTTCTACCCGTGGTCGCTCTGCTGGTCGTCGCAGGAGCCCTCTACGTCCAGATCCGCAACGCCAATGCAACAGTCAATCTGATTCAGGACTCCGACGCCCGCATCTCTCAGGCGACCCTGGTAGCCAAGCTCGTCGTCGACGAGGAGTCCGGCCTGCGCGGCTACGAAACAACCGGCGATCCACAATTTCTACGACCCTTCACCGACGCAGAATCGCATGTACAGGAAGAAATCCAGCACCTCGACAATATGGCAGGTTCCGATGTCGATCAAAGAAACGACGTCATCGACCTGCGAGAGGAGCACACGACCTGGAGAGACGCCTTCGCAGCGCCGGTAATTGGCCAGGTCCGCGGCGGGGGCAAGGTCAACGACGTCGATCTGAACCTGCACGGTAAGGTGCTGATGGATGAGGTCCGTCACGATCTCAACGACATCATCCACAAGGCCGAGAACAATCGTGCGAGGCGCATTGCGCGGTGGCACGAGCAGGTCCACAACATGTTGCTGGTGCTGCTATTCCTGGCGCTTGGCATGGGGGTATTGATTGGCCTGTTCACCCGCAATCGCCTGCACTCCGTCTCAGCCGCATACCAGACGTCGCTGGAGGTACTGGGGCGCCGCGCCGAAGAGCTCTTCCAGTCAGAGCAGCAGCTGCGCACCACACTCGACTCCATCGGCGACGGCGTGATCACCTGCGATGCCCACGGCTATGTGCAGATGATGAACCCCGTCGCGAAAGAGTTGACCGGCTGGAGCCAGGCAGAGGCCAGCGGACAACCGCTCGAAAAGGTCTTCCATATCGTCAACGAGACGACCCGTGAAACAGTGGAGAACCCGGTCGCTAAGGTCAAACGCCTCAAACACATCGTCGGAGTAGCGAACCACACCGTGCTCATCCGCAAAGACGGTACTGAGATGAATATCGCCGACAGTGGCGCACCGATTCGCAACCAGAAGGACGAGACCATCGGCATTGTCCTGGTGTTCCGCGACATCACGATGGAGCGCAAGACCCAGGACACTCTGATCGCGAACGAAAAGCTCGCCGTCGCTGGACGGCTGGCGGCGACAATCGCGCATGAGATTCACAACCCGCTCGATTCCGTCTCCAATCTGCTCTATCTCATGCGCAATGGCGCCTCGAAAGAAGAGTCGATTCAGTTTATGGACATGGCCGAGCAGGAGCTGACGCGTGTCACGCAGATCAGCCGCGCCATGCTTGGTCTCTACCGCGAATCCAAGGCTCCCGTCGTCGTCGACCTGAAAGAGATGCTGCAGGAGATCCTTCTGTTGATGGAAAGACGGCTAGCCGATCTGGGTGTGACCGTCTCGACCAACATGCCGAAACCCGTGTCAGTCGCGGCCTTCCCAGCCGAACTGCGTCAGGTCTTCACGAACCTTCTCACCAACGCGGCAGAGGCTGCGGGCTCAGGCGGCAAGGTAAAGGTGTGCATCACCCCACAGGCTGCCGGAGTCGATGCCACCGGGCAAAAGATACCACCTGGCGCGACAGTGATGATCGCCGACAACGGCGCCGGTATCCCCGAAGACGTTCGGCCACATCTCTTCCAGCCATTCTTCACCACCAAGGGCGAGCACGGAACGGGTCTCGGGCTCTGGGTCAGCCGAGGCATCGTCAACAAACACGGCGGCGCAATCTCGCTCGAGAGCGACACCAGCGAAACGGCACATGGCACGGTCGTCAGTGTCTTTCTCGCGACCAATCCAACGATCAACGCCGGTGGCGATTAGTCCCTCAGCGCCTTCAACTGTTCGGACACAATCGTAGCGGCCTTCTCGCAAGCAGCCCGGTCGACGTCATAATGCGTGACCAAGCGCACCGCGTGCGGACCAATAGAGCTGCTCAACACACCCTTCTCTTTCAACGCCGCCGTAAATGCCTCAGCATCGCCTCCGCTGCTCGGGTCTTTTCCCCGCAGCTTGAAGATGACAATATTCGTCTGCACAGCTTCAAGAACGATCTCCGCCGCCTTGGGCTGCGCGGCAACAGCATCGGCCAGCAGACGCGCGTTCGCATGGTCCTCGGATAACCGCTTCGGCATCTCATGCAGCGCGATGAGCCCTGCGGCAGCAAGAACGCCGGCCTGCCGCATACCACCACCCAGCGCCTTGCGATGAATTCGCGCCTGTTCGATCGCCTTCTTGCTGCCGACAAGCATCGACCCAACAGGAGCGCCCAGCCCCTTCGACAAGCAAAACATCACCGTGTCGAAGCCACTCGTCAACTTAGCCACACTGATGCCGAGCGCCGAAGCGGCGTTGAAGACGCGCGCTCCGTCAAGATGAACAGGCAGCCCAACCTCGCGAGCCCCAGCCCAAATTTCTTCGAGCACAGGCAACGGCGTCACCGTGCCACCGGCCATATTGTGCGAGTTCTCTATGCAGACCAGCGCAGTCTGCGCGCGGTAATAGATCTTCGCGCCGATGGCCGGCTTAATATGATTCCAAGTCAGAATGCCGCGCTCAGCCGCAACGGTCCGCGCCAGGCAACCAGAGAACGCAGCCATCATCGCCATCTCCCAGTCGAGCACATGCGACCGCGCCTCGCAGATCACCTCCTGCCCATGCTGCGTGTGCAGGCGAATGGCGATCTGGTTTCCCATCGTGCCGGTAGGAACAAAGATCGACGCCTCGCGCCCAAAGACCTCCGCAGCCTCTTTCTCCAGACGATTGATCGTAGGGTCTTCACTATAGACATCGTCGCCAACCTCAGCGGAGGCCATTGCCTCGCGCATGGCTGGGGTTGGACGGGTGACGGTGTCGCTGCGCAGATCGATCATGATGTTGATTCTCTCCTGTGTTCTGTGTGTTGATTTATCTTCTATGCCGCCGAAGGGATCAACAGGCGGCTGAAGACCTCGTTCGAAACCAGACGGCCGCGCGGAGTCAGCCGCATCCGCTCTGAACCTAGCTCCAGCAAACCTGCATCGCGAACCTCAAGCAGCGCAGGCATTGCGTCGCGCAGCATCGCCTCGCCAAACTCCCAACGCAGACGATCAAGATCAACGCCCTCATTCAACCGCAACCCAAGAAACAGCGACTCCTCAAAAGCTTCTTCTCTGCCGATGACATCAACCTCCGTCGCGGCGGCAGACGGCGCAGATTCAAACAAACGAAACGGAGTCGCAGAAGCTGCATCACCGAGGTACTCATCCAGATCACTGGTATTGGCAAACCGCAAAGCCTCGTCACCGGCTGTCAGCATCGAGTGCGCATCCAGGCCGAAGCCCACATAAGCCTGACGTTGCCAATACTTCAAGTTGTGCCGCGAACGGTGACCCTCCCGCGCAAAGTTCGAAATCTCATACTGATGCACACGAGCCGCATCAAGCGCAGCACAAGCCCTCTGGTACCACTCCGCAGTCTCATCTTCGCTGGGAACGGCGGCGGCGCTATAACGGCTTCCCTTCCCCAGCATCTCGCGCCCCAGACGCGACTCATCATCCACCTCAAGCAGATAGACACTGATGTGCGGAGCGCCACTGGCGATGGCCCGCTCCACCGAATACTGCCAGCTCTGCGAGGTCTGGTGTGGAAGCCCAGCAATAAGGTCAATGTTGATCTCGCGAACTCCCGCCCCACGTACCCGCGCAAACTCCACCTCGCACTGCAACTCAGTGTGCAGACGCCCGACGGCTGCAGTCTCGATATCCACGAACGACTGCACGCCAAAGCTGATGCGATTCATCCCCTGCCGCAGCAGTTCATCTAACGTCTCATCGGACAACTGCCCCGGCGCGCACTCGAGCGTAATCTCCGCATCCGCGGCAACGTCGAACTCCCCACGCAGATGCTGAAATATCTGCTGAAATTGCCTGGCAGAAAGCAAACTCGGAGTTCCGCCCCCAAAGTAGATCGTGTCGACGAATCGCGGCAAAGAGGCCCCAAGATTGATCGCCGCCGCATGCGTCCCCCGAATCTCCAAACAAAGCCGGTCCACATACTGCTGCATCCTTTCCGCACCAAAGACTCCCGAAGCAAAATTGCAGAACGTGCACTTTGCCTTGCAGAACGGAACCGAGATGTAGATGCCGACAGGTCCAGCCATTCGAACGACGCGCCCTCAATTCAATTGTTTCACGGACATTCCCTTCCTGGGGTGTAACTTAAACCCAACCAGTGACTCTAATCTCATAGAGGTCAGCTCCCATGTCTCCGCTTCGCTCTTTCGCCCTTCTCGCAACTCTGTCGGGAATCTTTACGATGGCATCCAGCCTCTGCGACGCTCAGACTCCGCAGGCAACCCGCACGCCCGTACTCGTGGAGCTCTTCACCTCGGAGGGCTGCTCAAGCTGCCCTCCCGCTGACGCTTTGCTGGCAAAGCTTGACCACGGCCAACCTATTAGTGGCGTGGAAATCATCGTTTTGGGCGAGCACGTAGACTACTGGGACAACCAAGGCTGGCATGACCGTTTTTCCTCTCATCAATACACTGAACGTCAGAACGATTACTGCCAACGTCTGCGTGTGGACAGTTCTTATACGCCACAGATGATCGTCGATGGAACAGAGCAGTTCGTCGGAAACGATGCCGCTCATGCGGTTCGTGCCATCCAACATGCGGCGCAAGCCTCCAAGGTCAACCTGACGCTCTCGCAACCCGTCGTAGACGGGCGCAAAGTCTCCGCATCCGTCTCCCTCCCTGCTACCCCGTCCCAAAAACGGGGTGACGTCTATGCCGCGCTGGTCGATCCGACGGACACAACCGACGTCCGAGCCGGCGAAAACGGCGGTCACCAGCTCCACCACGTAGGCGTCGTGCGAACCCTGCAGCGTGTGGGAAGCCTAAAAGATCTCGCCGCAAAACCAATTTCCTTCACCCTGACCGCACCTGGAGACGCAACGCCGGGCCAGATGCGGATAGTCGTCTTCGCCCAGCAGAATGACCAGGGCCCAGTCCTGGGCGCAGTCTCCGCCAACGTAACCCCCTAGTGGTATCGGTCACCGGAATCCCACACCTGCCGTAAGCATCTAAAATAAAGTAAGCAAATGGCAGACGAGCAGAAACCGAAGGACTCGAAGCAGGAGCCCGCGACCAAACCCGCGCAGGACGACGAGGTCGTCGGTAAGGTCTACGACCGGCATCTGATGCGCCGTCTGCTCACCTATCTCCGCCCATACAAGCTGCAGACAACGCTCTCCGCACTGTCCATCATCTTCAAAGCCGGCAGCGACGTGATGGGACCGTATCTCGTCAAGGTCGCCGTCGACACCTACATGTCAGACAAGCCCCCGGCGAAGCTCTCCTGGCTGGCCCACCACCTCAACCCGCGGCCGATGACCGGCATCACGCAGATCGGTCTTCTCTACCTCGGCGCGCTGCTCGTCACCTACCTTCTCGAGTTCCTGCAGACCTACACCATGCAGTGGACCGGCCAAAAAATCATGTTCGACCTGCGCAGCCAGATCTTCCGCCACCTGCAGCGCATGTCGCCCGCCTTCTTCGACCACAACCCCGTCGGCAGGCTCGTAACGCGCGTCACCTCCGACGTCGATGCGTTGAACGAGATGTTCACCTCAGGCGTCCTCGCCATCTTCGAGGACGTCTTCGTCCTCGCCTTCATCGTCATCATCATGCTGCGTATGAGCTGGCCGCTGGCGCTCCTCGCCATCTCGGTCATTCCCGCCATCCTCTATGTCACCCGCATCTTCCGCCGTCACGTTCGCGACAGTTACCGCCGCCAGCGCCATGCCACCGCCCGCATCAACTCCTTCACTCAGGAGTACGTCTCCGGCATGTCCATCGTGCAGCTCTTCAACCGCGAGCGCCGCGCCTTCAACGACTTCTCCGCCGTCAACGCCGAGAACAAGAAGGCCTGGTCGGACGCGATCTTCGCCTACGCTCTCTACTATCCCATCGTCGAATTCCTCAGCTCCACCGCCATCGCCCTCGTCATCTGGTTTGGCGGCGACGCCGTCCTCCGCAACCTGGGCTTTCCCAACGGACTGCGCCACTCGATCTTCGCCACCGTCACCCTCGGCATCCTCATCGCCTTCATCCAGTACGCACAGCGCTTCTTCCGCCCCATCCAGGACCTCAGCGACAAATACAACATCCTGCAGGCAGCCATGGCCGCCAGCGAGCGTGTCTTCAAGCTGCTCGACACGGAACCAACCATCGTCTCGCCTGCTCATCCGATCGAGGGAGACGACTCAGGCCGCGTCGAGTTCCGCAACGTCTGGTTCACCTACCAGAAGCTCGACGAGGCGCAACTCGCCCGCATCGCCACCGCAACCGACGAAGACCTCCGCACCTACGCCGACATCGAATGGATTCTCAACGGCGTCAGCTTCGTCGTCGAACCCGACGAAACCGCGGCCATCGTCGGCCACACCGGCGCCGGCAAGACCACCATCACCAGTCTGATGATGCGCTTCTACGACATCCAGCGCGGCAGCATCCTGGTCGACGGCGTCGACGTACGCGAGCAGGACCTGAAGAAACTTCGCCAACGCTTCGGCGTAGTCCTGCAAGACCCTTTCCTCTTCAGCGGAACAATCTCCGACAACATCCGCCTCGGCTCAACCTGGATTACCGACGAGCGCCTACAGCGCGCTGCCGACGAAGTCAACGTCGGCGACTTCATTCGCACTCTACCCCAGCAGTTCGCCGAGCCGGTCCGCGAACGCGGCGCCACGCTCTCCACCGGCCAGAAGCAGCTCATCAGCTTCGCCCGCGCCTTGGCGCACGATCCCGGCATCCTCATCCTCGACGAAGCGACTTCCTCCGTCGACACCGACACCGAACTGCGCGTCCGCCTCGCCCTCTCGCGCATGATCACCGGCCGCACCTCCATCCTCATCGCGCATCGCCTCTCCACCATCCAGCGCGCCGACACCATCCTCGTCATGCACAAGGGCCAGTTGCGCGAACGCGGCACCCACCAGCAGCTCCTCACCCAGCGCGGCCTCTACTGGAAGCTCTATCAACTCCAATATCGCGATCAGGAGCTCGGCACCGGCAGCGACGCCACCACCCCGCTCGAACCCCTCAGCGCCGACTAACTGCGCACCACCGGCAGTCTTTCCCTAACGCCCTCCGAAGACCCTTCCTTCACCCACTCCGCAATCGGCTGCCAGTACGCAGCGGTCGGCGCAAAGATCGGCGCATTGTGGGACAAGCCGTTCATCACAATCAGCTGCCCCCGCGGCCCACAAGCCTCAGCAACTCGTTCCGCCATCGAGACCGGCAATAGATCATCCTCATCACTGTGAACCACAAGCACCGGCATCCCAAGTTCCCGCACTCGATTGACCGTATCCCAGACATTAGGCACCATACGTGTCAGCCATCTCGGAAAGCCCATCGCGCTGCCCGCCTCACGAAACGACGAAAATCCCTCGCACAAAACCAGTCCATCCAGATCGATCCGTGAAGCCACAGCGCAACCGATCCCACTCCCAAGAGAAAACCCAACCAGAACAATCGATTGGTGACCCCGATCGACAAGCTCCCGATAGGCCGATTGAGCATCGTCCTCACAGTGTGCGGCACTTATAGTACCCGTACTCGCACCATAGCCGGAGTAGTTGAACACCAGCGACGAAACACCCATCCCCTGCAACAAACTCTGAACTTTTCCCCAATATTCGACCAGTTCGCCGATTCCATGACAGATCAGAACTGCCGGGCTATCCTCCCCCGCCGAGACGTAAACGGCCGACAGCCTTCTTCCGCCGCTCGGAATAACCAGCCGCTCCTCATCAAACGAAAACCCCCTCAGCACCTGCGCCATTCTGCCGCTCAGCCGGTCGTTGCGGAGCAGCAGCCGACTGATAACAATCAGCAGAAAAGAAAGAATCCCTTGCCTCATTTACTCGCCACCCTCAGACAATCCTCCACCAGCTTCCTCACGCGCTTCTCGCGAGCCTCTGGGCTCTGATAGTAGAAGACCCCCAGCAGATGCGAACGCCGCTGAACCTTCGTCATCAACTCCCACCCCTTGCGCGCGGCAGGAACCCTCTGGAACGCCACCTCAAGCACCGGTGGCAGCTCGTCCTCACCCTCCATCGCCAGCATCAGCCGCTCGGCCATCTGCTCCGCGCGCCGCTGCCGTGCCTCTGCTCCCTTCACTCCATCAATCCATTTGCCAATCTCCCACCGCTGCGACTCGCTCAGCCCCTCATACCACCTCGCCAGCCTCTTCTCGCTCTTCAGCAGCTTCGCCAGCTCCGGTGGAATCTCCGGCGTTCTCTCTTCGAGATCAGGCGCAATCGTAAAGTCCACCATCGCCCCCAGCCCTGCTCCCGCGGCCTTCTGCATCTTCTTGTTGACGAGCAAGAAGTGCCCGCCCCATTTCGCATCAGCAAACAGCGACGTCCGGAACACCTCTCTCCCCACCTCAACCTTTACCCGCAGTCTTACCATCTTCTTCCAGGCCTCTTCGACATCGAACGGAAGCCTCGCCACCACCCAGCCTAGCCCTCCCTGCAGAGGCTCCAGCACCGCACGAAATCTCTTCGCTGCATTTTGTGCCATACAATTCCCTTCAGAAAATCTACACTGGTTGCATCGCAAGCCCACCCAATCCGCGCATCTTCCTCTCGGCCGGCGAGGCCAGCGGCGACCATTACGGCGCGCAGCTCATCGCAGAACTGCGCGCACGCCATCCCGACCTCATCTCCTTCGGCCTCGGCGGCAAGGAGATGGAGAACGCCGGCCTCGACCGCATCGTCCGCGCCGAAGACGTCGCCCACATGGGCATCACCGAAGTCATCCGCCACATGCCGCGCGTTTACGGCAGCTACCGCCGCCTCGTCGCCTCCATCAAAAAGCAACGCCCCGACGCCGCCATCCTCATCGACTTTCCCGACGTCAACTTCCGCCTCGCCCGCGAACTCAAAAAGCTGAACATCCCGGTGATCTACTTCGTCAGCCCGCAGCTCTGGGCCTGGAAGCGCAGCCGTCTCCGCTGGGTACAACAACGCGTCAGCCGCATGATGGTTATCTTCCCATTCGAAGAACGCTTCTACCGCGCCCGCGGCGTCGATGCAAAATTCGTCGGCCACCCGCTGGCCGAGCTACCCAAACCCACCATCTCCCGCGAAGACTACGCCGCCGCCCACGGGCTCGACCCCGCCAAACCCTGGATCTCCCTCCTGCCGGGCAGCCGGTGGAAGGAGGTTCTCGCGAACCTCGACACGATGGTGGAGTTAACCTACCGTTTCCCCAAAGGCTGCAACTACATCCTGCCGGTCGCCTCCACCATCGACCGCGAGAAACTGGCGATGCATATCACCGGTCATGACGAATGGCTGCCGAGCAATATCGACACGGCCCTGAAGCAACTCAACATCCACCTCGTCCCCGACGCCCGCGACGCCCTCTACCATTCGCGCGCCAGCGTCGTCGCCAGCGGCACAGCGACGGTCCAGGCCGCCGTCATCGGAAACCCTTTCGTCGTCGTCTACCGCGTCTCCCCGCTCACCTTCCGCCTGGCAAAGCGCCTCGTCCACTACCCACCCGAGATCTGGCACCCCGCCCAACCCGACCCCGACGGCAACCTGCCCATCGCCATGGTGAACCTGATCGCTGGCCGTCGCGTCGTCCCCGAACTGCTGCAGAGCCGCTTCACTGCGGAAAACGTAGCCGCCACCCTGTCTCCACTCCTGGCCGATGGCCCCGAGCGTGAGCAGATGATCGCCTACTTGGCTGAGGTACGCCGCACCCTCCAGCCACCCAGCGGAGTAAGCTCCATCCAGCAGGTTTGCGACGCAGTCGAAGCGCTTTTGCCGGAAAACCTCCTAAACGGTGGCCCAAATTCGCCCGTGAGCGTCTAATAGGGTACAGGGCTGTACCATGATGTTTTGAGGAACTTTAGCTGCATGTCCGCTTTTTCCCGTATCCTTCGAACCTCGGCCACGACATTATTCTTCCTATGCCTCGTCACGGCACCTGCATGGGCCGCACCCGTCAAAGTCCAGATGCAGATCACTGGCTACGTGATCAACGCTGACCTCGACCCTGCCGTGAACCGCCTCACCGCAACCGCCGACGTGACCTTCACCGCGCTCGAAGACCTGATCAACCCCACCTTTGAGCTGAACAACGGCCTCCAGGTCACCAAAGCCACCGACGCCCAAGGCAAACAGCTGCAATACGAACGCCTGACCAACAACAACACCGTTCGCTTCACCTTGCAGAATCCCTTACCCAAGAACTCCAGCACTACCTGGCACTTCGAGTACTCCGGCACCCTGAAAGGCGCGGACACCAGCCCCGTCGAGGGCATTAAGCTGGCCTCGATCGAAGACCCCATCAGCATCCTGCTCTACCCCGGCCGCTGGTTCCCCATGACCGGCCTCTTCACCAACCGCTTCACCGCCGAGATGCACATCCGCGTCCCCGGAGATGAGCGCGCGGTCGGCAGCGGCAGCGGAGTCGCCGCGCAAAAGAGCCTTCCCGGCAATCGCACCGAGTTCACCTTCAAGTGGGCCAAACCCGGCTTTCCCGGCACCATCATCGCCGGCAAGTTCCTCGAGCCCTTCACCGCCGGCAACATGCGTGTCTACGTCACTGAAAAGCGCAAGGATGCCGCCCACGACTTTGCCAGCACAGCCGAGCGTCAATATCTCTACTTGTCCGGCACCTTCGGCCAGCCTGAATCCACCCACATGAGCCTCGTCGAGCTGCCCGACGACGCGGTCTCCGCCGCCTGGGCCCCCGAGATCGCCGCCATCGCCGGCGGCCGCATCACCGCACGCAACGAGCAGCGCCTGCTCTCCAACACCCTCGCCCACCAGTGGTGGGGCAGCCAGATCTCGCCCGCAACCCTGAACGACGCCTGGATCACCAACGGCATGTCGCGCTATGCCGAGCTGATGTACATCGAAGACTCCGCCGGCAAAAACGCCTTCCAGCAAGCCATCACCGACATCTCCGCCGGTGCCCTCGCGTACGACACCGAGCCCCTGACCACCATCGGCCGCCTTGATCCCTTCTCCCCCCAGTTCCAGTCAATGACGCTCGAGAAGGGCGCAATGGTTTTCCACATGCTCCGCTGGGAGATGGGCGACGAGGTCTTCAACAAGTTCCTGCGCACCCTGCTGACCCAATACATCGACAAACCGATCCGCACCTCAAATGTGGAGACGGTCGCGCAGGCCCAGTCCAACCTTGAGCTGCAGGCCTTCTTCGCACAATGGCTCGACGGCACCGGCGCTCCAGCCTTCACCAACAAATACTCCGTCTTCCGCCTCGGCGACAACAAGGGCTTCCGCACCATCGGAGGAATCGATCAGGACCTCGACCTCTTCCGCATGCCGGTCGAACTGCGCATCGAAACCGACGGTAAAACCGAGATTCGCCGCGTCGACGTCTCCGGCAACGACTCGCACTACTCGGTCGAAACTTTCGGGCGTCCGCGTCGCATTCAAATCGATCCCGAGAACTGGCTGCTGAAGAGCACACCTGACCTCGCCGTTCGCGTTGCCGTGTTGCGCGGTCAGGAGCAGGTCGCCCAGGGAGACCTGACGGCAGCTCTGATCGAATACCAGAAGGCCCTCGACGCCAACAAGAACAGCTCACTCGCGACCTATCGCATCGGCGAAGTCTTCTTCATGCAGCGCAATTACCAGTCTGCCGCAAACTCCTTCCGCGACGCCCTGCGCGGCGACGGCGACCCCAAGTGGGTCGAGGTCTGGAGCCATATCGAACTGGCCCGCATCTTCGATTGCACCGGCCAGCGCGACCGCGCCGTCAACGAGTACCGCCTCGCCGTCCAGACCAACGACAACACCCAGGGCGCCGTCAACGAAGCACGAGCCTCCATGCAAACCCCATACAAATGCCAGCGCTCCGATAACTAGCTTGACTTTTGGCCTAGATTGGACTAAACTAACTGAACTTAGTTCACTAGGGCGTCTGTCATGAACGTTGTCAATATCCACAAAGCCAAAACCAATCTTTCCAAACTCGTCGAACAGGCCGCGCAAGGGGAGTCCTTCATCATCGCCAAGGCAGGCAAGCCCATGGTGAAGGTCGTCGCTCTCGACGCGCCGGTCGGTAAAAAAATCCGCCGACTCGATTTTATGAAGGGACAATTCTCCGTACCGGATGATTTCGACACTATGATGAGCGCTGAGATCGAGCAGATGTTTTATGGTGAAGAGTGAAACTGCTCTTGGATACCCATCTGCTGGTATGGTCTTCGTCTACATCGAAACGGCTTTCTCCAGCTGCCCGTTCACTGATCAACAGTCCTGAGAATGATCTGTACTTTAGTGCGGCAAGTGTGTGGGAGCTCGCAATCAAGCAGGATTCTAAAAAACATGATGTTCAGATAGATGCGCGCGTTCTTCGTCGTGGCCTTCTGGACAATGGCTACAATGAACTGCCGGTCACGGGAGACCACGCAGTCGCCGTTGGTTCCCTGCCCCCGATTCACAAGGATCCCTTTGATCGAATTCTCGTCGCGCAGGCGACCTTCGAAGGATTCACGTTACTCACAGCCGATCCCGTAGTGGCGCGCTATCCAGGCCCTATCAAAAAGGTCTAGCCGCTTTCCTACTCGTACCGCAACGCCTCAATCGGATCGAGACTCGCGGCTTTCATCGCCGGAATCATTCCGCTGATCGTCCCCACAATCACCAGAATTACCGTCGCCACCAGCACGCTATTGGGCGAGATGATCAGATGAATATCGCCGGCGTCCGCATTCGAAGCGAGCGCGCTGTAAAACGTAATCTTGCCGATAACCTTCGCGACCGTATACGCCAGCACGATGCCGCCCGCACCGCCAACACCCGAGATCACCAGCGCCTCGGCCAGAAATTGCAGCAGAATATGCCGCTTTCTCGCGCCCAGCGCCTTCTCGACGCCGATCTCCCGCGTCCTCTGCTGCACACTCACCAGCATGATGTTCATCAACCCGATGCCTGCAATACCCAGCGTCAGCGCACCGATAAACAACAGCAGCACCTGCAGTCCCAAGGAAATAATGCGGAATTGCGTAAGCTGCTCCATGATATTTGCGACAAAGACCGCACGCCGGTCCGATGGCCGATAGTTGTGCGCTGTGGCGAGCGTCTTGCGCAGCGCCTGCTCCACCATCTTCGGGTCGCCCTTGTAGTCCATCCAGATGCCGTCGAGATACTTCGTATCCTTGATGTCGCCCATCGTCGTAAACGGCACATTCACGCCACGATTGATGTCGCTGTCGTCGCCCTCCTGCATCTTCGGCGTCAACACCCCCACCACCTCGAAGCTCACGCCGTTCAAGCGTATCTTCTCCCCAATCGCATACAGCCCAGAAAACAGCTTCGTCTTCGCCTCTGAGCCAATCACCGCCACATGCGCCCGCTGCTGCACATCAGCCTCAGTCAACGGCCGCCCCTCCGCCAGATCCATCTTCTGGATAGACTGCAGCTCCGGCGTAATCCCCGTAACATCCCACGTGAAACTGTGCAGCTCATTCTGCACCGGAACCTGCTTATCCACCGTCGGTGCCACACGAAGAATCCCCGGCACCGTCTCCTGGATGCGTTCGACGTCATCCTGCGTCAGCCGTATCTTGACGCCGGCCTTCTCGCCGCCGGCCTGTTCGCTTGTGCGCCCGGGGAATACCCCGATCATGTTCGTTCCCCACTGCGCAAAGATGTTCTCGAACGCCTGGCCGAACCCCGCGCCATACGCCAGCAGCAACACGACCGTCGCGATCCCCCACGCCATCCCGACCACCGTAATCATCGTGCGCCGGCGATTATGTTTCATCGCCTCCACTGCCTGTCCGAAGATGTCACTCAGCATAGTCCGCTACTCCTTCCGCAGCGCTTCAACAGGTTGCAGCATGGCCGCCTGTCGCGCCGGATAGAGTCCGGCAATGATTCCGCACAGCATCAACGATCCCATCGCCATCGCCGCTGACCACGGCACCAGACGTGGCGGATCGAACCCCATATCGTTGTCCCCAACCACCGACCCCAGCGCACCCATCAGTGCCGCCGCCCCTAAAATCCCAATCAACCCACTCAACCCCGTCAACGTCAGCCCCTCAAGAAAGAACTGAAACAGAATGCTGCGATTGGTCGCACCCAGCGCCTTCCGCAGCCCAATCTCCTTCGTCCTCTCGCTCACCGTCACTAGCATAATGTTGATGATCCCGACAGCGCCCAGCGCCAGCGTCACGATCCCCACCCCACCCAGAAAGATATCCATCGCCGTAAAGATCATCCCTACCATGCGGTTCGACTTAATCGTGTCCCACTCCTCGAACGCCTCCTTGGCCTTCGGATCGAACCCATGCCGCGTTCCAATAATCCTGTGCACCTCAGCCTTCGCCGTCTCGTTCAGGTCCGGCGTCAACGGCTGATATTGAATCGACGTAACCGAGTCCTGCGGTATGTTGTCACCAGTGAGCGGGAAGAACTCCAGCATTGTCTCCAGCGGGATATAGATCCTTTGGTTGGCCCCGTCGTTGTTCCCGCGCCCGACCTTGGTCGCCACACCAATCACCTGAAACCGGTACCCGTTCAGCGTAATAAACGCACCCAAAGAGGGACGGCCCGGAAACAATAGCTTCTCCATCTTTTGCCCCAGCACCACCACCTGCGCCCGGTGGGTCACATCGTCCTGGTTGAGATACCTGCCCTGCGCTATCGGCAGATGACTTATCTCCGGGTAGTTCAACTGGACTCCCATCACCTGGCCGCCGGCGCTCGAGAACTCGCTCACCTGTTTCAGGTCGCTGCGCTGGATCAACGCGGTAACGTTTCGCACATCGGGCGCTCCGGTGCGAATCGCTTCCGCGTCGCTCGCTGTCAACTTATACGGTTGCATTCCCACATGCTGCTCCGGCAACACCGGTATCGTCCCGCCCCACATCATGATCATGTCCGTGCCAAGCTCCGCCAGCCCTCTGCGTTGCCCCGAACGAAACCCCTCGCCCAACCCGACCAGCAGCAACAACGACGCCACACCCCACGCAATGCCAAACATCGTCAGGAACGACCGAAGCTTATTGGCCCCGATCGAGCGAAACACCTGAGCGAAGATATTGAATAGTGCGCGCATGACAACCATTGGACGGGAACTCTCCGTAGTTCGTTACGCAGACGCGGAGCAAACAGTTCCCTTTTGTTAATAACCCTTTACGAATTTATAGGAGCAGTGCCATTCACCCCTGAAAACTACCGAAAACCTACCTCGCCGCGTTCTTCATCAACACCGGCACATCCGGATCAACCTCCCGCTGCACCTCGATACCCAGCGCACCAAGAAAGTTATCCACCGCCGTCAGCGTCGACTCAGCAGCCGCTGCGGGATACAGCAGCCGCACCACACCCGCCACCGCAGCATCCCCGCGAACCAGATTGCCCCGCACGGCAACGCACCGCTCCGGCCGATACACACACGAAGCCAAATCAGTAATACTCAGCGCGTAGCTTGGCGTGCACAGTATCGTCTTCGGCGGAGCCATGCGGTCGATCATGCTGAAGATCTCAAGCTTCGACTCCAGCTCATCCGGCACAAAATCCACTGCGACGTCAGCCTCGCGAACGGCATCCTCAACCGTCAACGCCAGCTCCAGCCGCCCGGCAGTTCCCCGCTGAGTCAGGTCCGCGTAGTCCGCCTCCGCCTTGCGCAGATTGGCCGGCATCACGTCTTCCAGCACCACGTGGAAGCCCGCACCGGCACACGCTAAAGCAAAGCTGCGTCCCGCCACCCCGGCCCCGATGATAGCGACCGTACGAATTTCAAACGACGGCCGGACCGCAGCCGCTTCGCTCACTTCTTGCTCGCGACAGCCGTGATCACAGACTCATAGCTCGGCTCTGCGGCCTTGATATGATCCGACACGCGCTGGCGTTCGTCGTCTGTCAACGATGGCAGCACGGCAAGAATCCGGCGCAGTGTTACCGAGATGTCGTCAACGTAGTTCATGGTGCGGATGGCTTCGCCAGAAAGAGGCATGTGCGTGTTGCTCCTGAAGAATTAAAGGTACCTCTCCAGTCTAAACGTTCGCGCCCTGCTCTGCCCGTTTCGAGGCCTCTTCCACCGGCTTACCCGCCTCGACACCCTCCTTCGGCTTCTCATACCCATCACGATCCGTCATCTCCATCAACGCCGCCAGCTTCCTCGCGAAGTCCGGATGCACCGCATTCAGGCTGTACCGCCACGTCCAGTTCCCTGCCCCCGCCGACGGCGTATTCATTCGCCCCTCGCTCCCCAGATGCAGCACATCCTGCATCGGAAACACGCACAAATTCGCAACCGAACGCGCCGCCGCACGTATCATCGCCCACACAATATCGCCCTCATGCTCGATACCTTGTAGATAGGTCTGAACATTCGCGCGCTCCACACCCGTCGCACCGTCGCGCCACCATCCCAGAGTCGTATTGTTGTCATGCGTGCCCGTATACGCCACCGTATTCGGCACATAACGATGCGGCAAATAGAGATGAGCACCCCGATCCGAAAACCCAAACTGCAGTATCCGCATCCCCGGCATCCCAAAGTGCTCGCGCAACTCATCCACCTCCGGCGTGATCAGCCCCAGATCCTCCGCAACAAACGGCAGGTTGCCGAACACCTCCTTCAACCGGTGAAACAACTCGTGCCCTGGAGCCTTCACCCACTGGCCATGGATCGCCGTCGGCTCATCCGCCGGAATCGACCAGTACGCTTCAAACCCACGAAAGTGGTCAAGCCGAATGATGTCGTACAGCGCCAGAGACCGCCGAATCCGCGCCACCCACCAGTCGAATCCACGTTCCCTCATCAGCCCCCACTTGTACAGCGGATTGCCCCATCGCTGACCCGTCGGTGAAAAATAATCCGGCGGCACGCCCGACACTCGCACCGGCTTCAGATCTTTATCCAGCTCGAACAACTCAGGATGCGTCCACACATCCGCGCTGTCCATATTCACAAAGATCGCAACGTCACCAAGAATGCGGACCTTGCGTTCCTTACAGTAGCCGCGCAGCGCGCACCACTGCTCGTTGAAGAAGAACTGAATAACCTCTTCGATGGCCAGTTCGCGGCCATACTGGTTCATCGCTTTGGTCATCGCGTCGTGTTGCCGTCGCGCATGCTTGGCAGGCCACTCGTTCCAACTGGCGTACTGGTAGATTCGTCGCAGCACATTGAACATTGCGTAATCGGGCAGCCAGGAGATGTTGTCCTTACAGAACTTGTGAAACCTCGCGCGCTTGTCATCCGGAGCATGATCGAGAAAGTTTGCCGCCGCCTCTTCAATCAACGGCAGCTTCAGCCGATGCGCCGCCTCAAAATCAGCCGGCCCATCATGTCCGGGCAGCCCGGCAATCCGCTCGTTCGCGATCCACCCCTCATGCACCAGCAGCTCGAGGCTGATCAGCAGCGGATTGCCCGCAAACGCCGACAGCGCCGAGTACGGCGAGCTCCCATATCCCGTCGGACTCAGAGGCAGCACCTGCCAAAGCCTCTGTTTCGCCGCCGCCAGAAAGTCGACGAACGCATAAGCCGCAGGACCAAAGTCACCAACACCGCCATACGAAGGCAACGACGTCACATGCAGCAGAACACCGGACATCCGCTCCTGATTGCTCGCTTCCCCACTCATCGATCCCCCTTTTGCCCTGCAACCTATGATGCCAAATCATACGTCGTCGCGATCAATACCATGTGATACCATCGCCCAACTGCAAATCACATACTGAAACCTGGGGTTCGCGTGACCAAGATAAGTCTGCCCTCGAAGGCGCTTCTATCCCTCGCTGTCCTGCAACTGACACTCTCAACATCCTGCCTCAGCCAAACCGCATCCGCGCCCACGTCAACAAAAGCCGACACCGTCCTGATCAACGGAACCATCCTCACCGTCGACGCCAAGGACTCCATCGCCGAAGCCCTCGCCATCCGCGGCGGAAAGATCATCGCCGTCGGTTCGAAGCAGCAGATTCTCGCCCTCACCGACGCGCACACACAAGTCCTCGACCTTCACGGCAGAACAGCCACTCCCGGACTCATCGACACCCACGGCCACTATCAGGATGGCGGCGTCGACGAGCTCTACAACATCAAGCTGACCGACGCCACAAGCGTCGCCGAGATCGTCCGTCGCGTCCAGGCCCGGGTCGCAACCACCAAGCCCGGCGATTGGGTACTCGGCTCCGGCTGGGACGAGGGCAAACTCGCCGAAAATCGCTACGTCTACGCCTCCGATCTCGACAAAGTCTCTCCCAACAACCCCGTCTGGCTGCAAAACATAACCGGGCACTACTCCGCGGTCAACAGCTACGCCCTGCGCCTCGCCCACATCACCGCCGAATCCAAAAACCCGCCCGCAGGCACCATCGACCGCGACGCCTCCGGAGCCGTCACCGGCGTTCTCAAGGAGCAGGCAAACGTCGCAATGCTGGCGATCATCCCTCCGCCTTCAATGGACCATCGCAAGCAGGGCATCCTCAAGAGCATCGACGACCTGCACCATGAAGGCATGACCTCCATCAAAGACATTGGCGCTCCTCCGACATGGACCGCCTACAAGGAGTTGCTGGCCGAAGGAAAGCTCGACGAACGGATCTGCATGCTCTGGCGCGCCGACAACTCGCTCGAAACCGCGAAGGCCACACTCGCGGAGATCCAGAAAAATCCCCGTCCCCCACAATCCCTCGGCGACGGTAGACTCGTCGCCTGTGGCGCCAAAATCTTCATGGACGGCAGCACCGCCGCCCGCACCGCATGGGTCTACCAACCGTGGCATAAAAACTTCACCGAAATCGACGAAGGCAACGTGGGCTACCCCAATATGGACCCCGAGGTCTACCGCCAGATGGTTCGTCTCTTCCACCAGGCTGGCGTCACCGTCGGTACCCACGCCATCGGCGACCGCGCCATCGACTGGGTCGTCGACACCTATGCTCTCGTCCTCAAAGAGACGCCAACTCCTGGCCTCCGCCACACCATCATCCACGCGTATCTCCCCACGCCCCACGCCGTCACCACCATGGCCGCGCTTCAGAAGCAGTACGACGCCGCCTACCCCGAACTGCAGCCAGGCTTTCTCTGGTTCATCGGCAAGACCATCTCCAACAGCCTCGGCCCCGACCGCGTGGCCCGCACCATGCCCCTCAAGACATACCTCGACAACGGCGTCCGCTGGGGCGGAGGATCCGACTACTACGTCACTCCCTTCGCCGCACGTTACGGTCTATGGGCCTCGGTCGAACGCGAAACCCTCGCAGGTACTCACCCCTTTGGAATGTCCGAAGCGATAGACATTCACACCGCCCTGCGTTCCTACACCGCATGGGCCGCGCCTCTTCTCTTCCTCGAAGACAAGGTCGGCACACTCGAACCCGGAAAGCGAGCCGACATCGCCATCTGGGACAACAACCTGTACACCATCCCGCCTGAGAAACTCAAAGACATCAAGTGCGAGATGACCATCCTTGAAGGCAAGATCGTCTACAGATCCGACCACACCCTCATCACGACGCAGTCAGCGAGCAACCGGCCTTAGCCGCAACCCTCAATCAGTAAGAGGATCCTGCGCCGTATCGCAATACCTGCATACAAGTGCCCGTGCTCGAATCGCTTCAGCACACACTCGGCAACGCTTCAACCTCCCATGTGCAATCGCCGACGCTTCAAGGATTTCTATCGCCGGCCCCTTGAAGAGAAGGACAAAGGCCGGTAAAGCTGGCGTCAGGAAGAGCGACGTAAGGAAATAAGGCAGCGGTGGTTTACCCCACTCCACTGCCCAAAGCCGGATGATCCAGGCAGCAATCAACCAAAACAACAACAGAATGGCTTCGAAGATCATGTCCTTTCCTCCAGTTACTTCTCAAGGGGAGGCCTGCACGTTCTCATTCAAGGCTAGGTTTCGCTTTGACAGGTAGCTTACACAGATTCCAAGCGTTTCGATTGGTTCACACACCAAAAAAATACCCCAGGGCCGAAGCCCCGGGGTATTTCGCTACCTCAACCTAATTCCCGAACGGCGATCCACCCGGCTCCGCGGGCTTTCTCGAGTACTTCACCGCGCCGCCCTTCTCATACTTCTGCGTCAGCTCGCCGATGTACACCCGGAAGATCTCGTCGCGCTGCTGGTTCAGCAGCCCTTCACGAGTAGCGGCGAAGTTCTTCGCAATATCCTCCGCCGTAGGCTCCTGTTTGTCGACGACGCTAAGCACAATACCCGTCCGGCCAGTATTGATCGGCCCCGAGATCGCTCCCTTAGCCAGCGAGAACGCAACCGAGCCCTGACCGCTCATCGCCCCGATATCAGGCACCTGTCCATCCTTGCCCACCAGATCGCTCGTCTTCACCGCAAGGTTCATCTCCGCCGCAGCCTTCTTCAGGTCGTTCAGCACCTTGGCCCGGTCCTCCAGCTTATTCAGCTGCGCGTTCAGCAACGTCGGCACCTGCTCCTCGCGATAGTCCTCGAGGATATGCGCCTTGTACGCCGCAAAGTCGGGAGCATGCTTCGGCTTCACATCGGTCACCTGGAAAACAGCGTAGCCTTCGCCCGTCGCAACCGGCGCCGGATCTGCGCCCTTCACCACCGCAAAAGCCTGCGTCAGCAAAGGAGAGCCGTCGGCCAGCCCGGGAATCACCCCATCCTTCGCAACATAGTCCGTAGTCACCACATGCAGCCCCTTCGCCGCAGCGGCTTTGTCCAGACCGTTCTTCTTCGCATCAGCCGCCAGCGTCGAAGCAAAGGTCTGCTCTGCCGCTCCCGCACGCTGCTGTTCAAGAATCGGCATAATCTCCGCCTTCACCTCAGCCACCGGCTTCGTGTGCGCAGGCTCCTTCTGCTCCGTCTGGATAATGTGATAGCCAAACTGCGACTTCACCACATCCGAGGTCTGCCCCGGATTCAGCGCCATCGCCGCCTTGGCATACGCCGGATCAAGTCCGCTCGTCGGATACATCGGCAGTTCGCCGCCCTGTGTCTTGCTCCCCGGGTCGTCCGAGTTCTTGCTCGCCAGGTCCGCAAAGTTCCCACCAGCCTTGACCTGCTTCAACAGATCCTCAGCCTTCGCCTTCGCTGCCGCATCTGTCTTCGCATCCGCGCCTGCCGGAACCGAGATCAGGATATGCCGCGTCTTCACCTGCTCCTTCACCTCGTACTGCTCCTTGTGCGCGTTGTAGTAAGCCAGCACATCCGCATCCGAAACCTGCGGCTTGCCGCCCGGCAGATTCGACGCATCAAACGCAACATACTGAATCTTGCGTGTCTCAGGCATCGCCGACGCATAGCGCGCCGCGTCTTTCTTAAAGAACGCCTGCAGCTCAGCGTCCGAAGGATTGACACCCTTGCGCACGTCATCCGCAGAGATCACCACATAGTCGAACTTCACCTTGGTGCCATCCGTCTTGTAGGCCTCGCGCACAGCGTTATCGGAGACCGAAACGCCGCCCGTGATCAGCGCCTGCAAACGGTTCAGCTCCATGTCGCTCTTCACCTGGCTCTCAAACTCCGCGCGGCTCAGCTGGTTCCCGAACGCCCTCTGCACGAAATCGATATAGGCGTCGTCGCCGATGTACTTCCCGTTCGGAAATAGATACTGCGCAAACGGGCCAGTCTCCAACTCGCGCCGCAGGTCTTCATCGCTCACCTGCAGGTTCATCCGGTCGGCTTCATGCTTCAGAATCGCCCGCTGCACCAGGATCTGACCGGCCCGCGGTATCACGTACGACAGCAGCATCGGATTATCCGGAGGAAGGTGTTGCTGCTGCAACTGACGAGCCGCAATCTGGTTGACCTCCTGCGTCTTGATCGCCGTGGGCTCGCCGAAGACGCGGCCGAACCAGCCAGGCTCCCGCACCGTTGCGTAGGTCGAAGCGTCAGTGGTCGACGCGTTGTCGAAGATACCCGGCACGAGGGTAATGACCATCGTGATAGCGGCCAGCCCAATAATGACCGCGAAGATAATCTTCATAATGCGGGAGTCTTGCTGCAGAAGACGAATCATGCTGTGTAGAGACCTTCACTTTGCGTAGGCCCACCTCCCTTGCGGAAAGCAGGCGCGTGCCCGGGATTTTGCGCACCTTGCGGGGAGCCCTTGGACTCACGCCACGCCGGTTGCAGGGCAAGCTACAAGTATAAATCAGCGGCCTTAAGAATTCACCCAAATGCCTGATTTTGGCAGTGTCTCAGTTTGAAATTAGGTGGTGTTGAATTCGGATTTTTCTGGGGTCGCCTGCGCAAAGTGCCACAGCACCCCCGACGGATCGAATACGTAGGCTACGGTGAGGCCCCACGGCTCGACCCGGGGCGGCGCTGGAGGCTAAACGTCGAATTGACGGGGCAGGGCCAGCGAATCGATATGTCGCCACCACGCATCGACATCCCCGACGAGGACATGCATCATCGTGTTTTCGGCCCATTCCTTGACGTAATAGCCTTGGAGTAGGAAGGCGTGAGTCCCAAGGGTTAGTTCGGCGAGAGTCTCTCCGAGCGGGTAGGCTTCAAACCCGATCGCCTTGTAGAAGCGCAGACTCGTCTCGAATTCCTTTGCGGGAAGGAACGGGCGAAACGCACGAATTTCGGCAACAAGACCGGTGACGTCGTCCACTGGGGGCTCCTTTCGACTGCGTCAGTATAGAGAAAGCGGACTAGGCCGTCATCGAGCCGTCAATCGGGCCGGATTTTAGTGTGCGACACGCGGAATTTTCAAACTGAGCCACTACCCTGATTTTAGCTAGTGGTCAATTTCCGATATCCCGACTCTTCGGGAACTGCATCAATTAGGACATCCTGGGTTAATGGACTCTGCTGAATTCCTGCCCGCAACAAAATCGACAGGTCACTTTGTGTTCAATCCACGCCGCTTGTGCAGCGGCAAACCTTTCGCTCGCCTGCTTCGGGCAGAGAGCTTGATCGTCCTCTACTCGCGCAACGTTGAGTATCGCGTCTTCAAGGTCTTGCGTCAGTTTCGCATCGACTAGACACGTATTTATCCTGAACATTGGTTCTCCCAAGTCCCTCACCTAGGCGGGGATATCCATCGGCAAGATTACGATCGGCCTATACGGGCGTCGTTGCGCATAAGCAAGTTGGTAGAAGTTTCTAAGAAAGGGTTTTCGGAAAGTTGAAAGTGAAGTTGCCTAAATCCCGACTTTCAGGGAAGTACAGCGCTCAGCGAGAAACTGAGCGTTATTTGGGGGCTCCGGAGTTGAGACGACCTAATCTTTCAATTAGGCTGCCAAGAAAGCCGATGACGATCTCAATCGTTGATGGCGAGCACTTCATTTCCAAATCACAAACAACGCACGATGAGGATTGTTTGATCGTCTAACTGATGTCCAAACCCACGCGCCACCGCAAGAATCCTTCCCGCCAGTTCCGGTAAAGGGTCCTCGGCGTTCGCCGCGATCACTTGCTTCAGTCGTTCCACGCCAAATTCTTCTTCGGGTTTGTTGCACACTTCCAGAATCCCGTCCGTTGCAACCACGAGCAGATCGCCCGACGTAACTTCCAGCCTCTGTCCGTCAAAGCTGGAAACCGGCAGCAGCCCGAGCGGGAACTGGGCCTCCTCCGTGTGCGACAAGGTCCGCCCGCCCGCGTGCCACTGCAGAATCGGTGGGCTTGCCGCCAGCGCATAAAACACGCTGCCGTCTGCTCCCAGCCGGAAACCGGTAAACGTGGCATACATGTGCGGCTCTTTCACCTCCGGGAGCACCCTGTTCAGCCGGTCCAGCAATACCGGCAGAGTCCGATGCGGCTCGCGTCCCTCCGCATCCAGCAGGGCCGTGCGAGTCGCAGTCTTCAGCATTCCCATCAGAATGCCGGCAGGGAGCCCATGTCCGGCGATGTCGGCAACATAGGCAATGGCATCACCGCTCGGCAGGTAAATCGCATCCACCAGATCGCCGCCCACCTTTTCGCTGGGGCGCGAAATACCGTAAATCTCAAAGCGCGACGTTCGCAATCCCACCGGCGGCACTAGCGTCTTTTGAATTCCGTGTGCCAGCTCCAGTTCGTTGCGCATGCGGAACGACTCTCTGCCCTCGCGCCGGATATACGCAACAAAGAAAAAGTAGGAGAGAATAATCGCCGAAATCGTCGCGGTTGCGGCGAAATGGATTCCCAATTCCGAAGGCACTGGCTTTAGATCGAAGCTGCGCGTCATCCAGTTTGCTAGGTTGGTGTTGATCCGAGTATTGAAAAACTGCAGCACAATCAGCCCAACTAGAAACGGCATCGACAGCCGCGACAGCACTATGATCCACAACGAAGCGTTCAGCCCCACGTAAAGCGCGATCGTAAGCACGACGACATAAGGCAACACTCCCCTGTACATTAGATCGACGTAGAAGCCGAACACTGAAAACAAAAGGAAGACCGCCGCTATCAACACCCATAGGCGCTTCATCGGCACCGCCCGAAAGTGTATCCATCGGGTCGAGGTTCGCCGGTACCACTCCGAGGTTCGCCGGTACCACTCCTTCTCTGCCATTGGCACGAACCATATCAGATTAGATGGAGGGCGTTAACGCGATTCCGGGGAAAGGGGTTTCTGGAAACTTCACTTGTTAACGAAACGGTTACTGGGCCAAGTTACCGTAAAAGCTGACTTTTCAGGCCCTTCAAAAAAACTGTTCCCCAAGCGTTTAAACTGTGAGCTTATATTTGGCAGGGTAAGTTGAGCGATATACGGCGTCAGGTGGATAGGAGCTCGATGAGGGATAAAAACTTAGAACCGAAATGGCCGATGATTGTGCGAGTCGCGGCCGAAGCTCTGGCGTGGCTGGCCGTCTCGATCTTCATGGTGTGGGCGTTCGCGGCTCTATGTTTCGACGTGCGGCACGACGGGTTGCGGATTCTCGCCGCGGTGCTCTTCACGGTCGCTGTGTTGGCGGCTCTGTTTGTTGTAAAGGGAGTCTGGCTGCGTATGGCTGTCTGCGCAGCCTGTTGCGTGGTGGTGCTGGTGTGGTGGTTGTCCCTCATGCCAACCAACAATCCTCCGTGGGAATCGGATCTCTCGCGCAATGCGTGGGCGGAGATTCATGGCGACCAGATGGTGGTGCATAACGTCCGCGATTGCAAGTACCGCACGGAGAAGGAGTACTCGGACTGCTGGAGCGACCGCACCTACGACCTTTCGCAACTTCGCGGTGTTGACTTCTTCCTGGATAACTGGGGAATCAAGTTTGCCAGCCATCCGATGGTCAGCTTTGATTTCGGAGACCAGCACCTTGCATTCTCGATTGAGGCGCGCTACCGGCCGGGCCAGTCCTACTCGCTGGTTCGCGGATTCTTCCGGCAGTTTGGGCTGATCGTTGTCGCGGCGGATGAGCGCGACGTGATTCGGCTGCGCACGAACTTCCGCAAGGACCCGGATGAAGAGGTGTATCTCTACCGCGTCCAGGTGACGCCGGCGGTCGCTCGCGCGATGTTGATGGTTTACGTCAATTACATGAACAATCTGAAGGACACGCCGGAGTGGTACAACGAGCTGACCCGGAACTGCACGTCGACGGTCGACACGCAGCTTGCCGATGTGACCGGGAACCCGCAGGGTGGGAGCATTCAACTGATCCTGAATGGCTCGATGGATCAGCTGATGTACAACCGCGGGCGGCTGGTGACCGGCGGACTTACCTTCCCGCAATTGAAGGAGCAGGCACACGTTAACTCCGCAGCGCACGCGGCGGGCGACTCTCCGGATTTCTCAAAGCTGATCCGAGTAGGCCGCGTCGGATACTGAAAGCGAACATTTGAACAAGAGCGAAGCAGCTGAAAGAGTAGGCACCAGCCAAGAAGTAAGTTCGCCAATCAAATTCACGAAAAACGAGGTTTTCGGAAACTACGGTCTTCTCCGGAAAGCTAATGCTGAGAAGTTGCGGTAACCCTACTTTACGGGCAGTACGGGATTACTTCCGGTTTGCCCGTTATCCGCGCGTCATCTGGATCGCCTCCGACAAGCCCCTCAAGGACAAATTGCAGCCTCCTTCTGACGCAAGGGTTCCCTTTCGCCACTCATGATTGGTTTCTTTCAGTTGTATTCAGCGGGGATACAATTCACGTGACATCGTTCCTGGCGGGCAGTCGAGGCTCTCGATCACAAATTCTTGGAGGAATCATGAGCACCACAACCACCACCTTTCCCATCCGGCGCGAACCAGAACTTCTCGGGCAAACCGTCATTGTGATCGGCGGTAGTGCCGGCATCGGACTGGAAACGGCTCGACGAGCACGTGCTGAGGGGGCCAAGCTGATCCTCACCGGCCGGAATCCCGAGCCCCTCCAGCGCGCCGCGAGCGAGCTCGAAGCGCTGAGCACCGCAGCCTTCGACGCCACGGACGCCGCTTCCCTCGAACTCTTCTTCCGTGACCTGCCGCCCACGATCGACCACGTGATGGTGACGGCCGGCCAGCCCCACTACGGCCGCCTTCTCGACATGGACCTCGAGCAGGCGCGGCGCGCCCTCGACACGCACCTCATGCAGATGCTCCTGGTCGCCCGCAACGCCGTCCACAAAGTAAGACCGGGAGGCACGCTTCTGTTCATGGGCGGTACCGGCGGCCGGCGAACCAGTATCGAACTGGGGATCGTACCGACCGTGACCGCTGCACTCCCCGCCCTCACCGCCAGCCTGGCGCTCGAACTTGCGCCCGTCCGAGTCAACCTTATCGCCGCCGGCTTCGTTGACACACCGTTGTCGGCAGCGCTCCTCGGCGATGAACTCGAAAACCGCCGCAATCAGCTTCGCGCCACTCTTCCCATCCGGCGCGTCGTCACACCGGCCGACGTTGCCGCGCTCGCCGTACACATCATGATCAACACGGCCCTCACGGGCGCGACCTACGACATCGACGGCGGGCAGCAGCTCGTTGCTCGCTAGCTAAAGAACAGTACGTTGCTCGAAAACAGTAATCGGAACCGGGTTCAGCCACACAACAAAAAGCCGTCTCCGAAGAGACGGCAGAAAAAATATGCAATAGGGGTACTTCTCGCCTACGGGTGGGAGAGAGTGCACCACAGTCGTTGCAATTCATCAACCAACCCCAAGCCCTCAATAAGTGGCCTATCTATAGGACTTAAGAAAAGCCCTGAGGAAGCCACCCCGTCGCGACATGCAATACGTTGCAGTGAAAGTGGAGTATTGGAAAGCAGGTTCCACATCCTGTACCGCCACCAGCCGTTAACCACTTTGTTAACGCAACTTGGGCGCCACTCACAGTCTGGGGAAGCCGGTGAGTCCGAAATCAGGCTCGAACATCCCGGAGCAAGCGCAGAGCGTCGGTAAAAATTCCCAATGCAAGAACCGCGAGGAGCAATCGACACGGGACATCGAACCAGACATACCTGGAGATGTGCACACGATCAACATCGACGGCTGCGAACACCGCGCCAAAGCCAATGATGAACTCGACCAACATTCGGAGCGTCAGAAATCCCCGGCTGTTCATCAATCCATGTTCTCAATCCACGAACGAAGCGGCAAGCAAAAAATGGCGAACCGGCCCGGTATCTCCAGGTCGGTCCGCAATTAGCGACCGTGCCTACTGCTTCGTCACGTCGAAGGTGGTAGTCCTATTCTGCAGTTTGTCCTCGGCACTCGCTTTGGCGGTCTTACCGTCGGCCGCAACCGTCATCTTGAAGACGCTGATCTCTTTGCCATCGCGCTTATCAGTCTCTTCCAGCGTATCCTTGCCCCTCATCTTTACCGACACCGTCGTGATGCCCGGATCGCCCTTCATCGGCGCTTCGGTGCCATTCAGTTTGGCGGTGTAAGACTGGCCGGTCGGATTGGTCATAGTGATCTCGTCGCCACTGACTTTGTACGACCAGATGATGGCATTGTTCGACAAGCCTTCAATCTTGGTCGTCCGCCACGAACCTGAGATTGCATTCGATCCCTTTGGGCCCTTCTCCACGCGTTTCGCTTCCCCACTGCCCGTCACCGGAGGGCCGCCGTTCGTGTTGCTGCTGTCACTAAAAGTGAACGTCGCGGTTTCTCCATCAGACGACACCGTTGTGGTCGAGGTCGCGACAACCTTGCCATTTTTCTTGTCCGTCTCTTCAATCGAGTGGTCGTTCACGACCTTAATCGCCACGGTGTCATAGTAAGGATGTCCGCTGACCGGCTGGTCCGTCCCGTCCGCTTTGATGTCGTAAGGTGGAGTGCATGTCTTGCACGAATACATGCCGTCCTTCAGCAAGAACACGTCCGGTTTCTTTGAAAAATCAACCTTGTTCATGTCGATCTTCCAGGTGCCGTCGAAGACGCTCTGCGCCGTTGCCAGCACAGGCATCATCAGGGCCCCGAGCACCACAAGCAACAGCTTTTTCATAGCAAACCTCCATTCGGTTTGAACTGCGGTCGAAACTATATCAGAATTGTCCTGAAGGCTGGACGGCCGGTCCCTGTCCTAATAAAAAGGAAATTAGTTCCATCCACGTCCTCTCGTTTGATACTCTGCCGAGTCTGAGGACCTACAATCCTCGAGTGTGAGCGTAAGCAGTGGGCCCCTTCTTCAAATAAGACACATCAGGAGTCCTCTATGCCAACTCAGGTCGTCAGTTACGACGGCAGCATATCTTTCACCCCGCAAGTGCTCGTCTACCCCCAGACAGTCGATCAGCTTCAGGCGATCCTCCGTGACTCCGAGACCTATCCCAGTCCGGTTCGCGCCATGGGACACTATCACTCCCTCACTCCCTGCGTCGAATCCAACGGCACCATCGTCAACATGTCACAAATGGCGCAGGTCGTCGCAATCGACAGCACCAACCTCACCTTCACCGCCCAGGCCGGCATGCAGATCGTCGATGCAGCCATCGCTCTTCGCGCTCAAAATCTGCAGATGATGCTCAACATCGAGATCGGCAACATGACGCTCGGTTCAGCCGCCTGCTGCCACAGCAAAGACGGCCTCGACGGAGTCCAATTCGGCGAGGTCAGCTCCTATGTCATCCAGATGAAATGGGTCACCCCATCCGGCGATCTCGCCGAAGCCTCCGAAACAGACAATCCCACCCTCTTGAACACCATGCGGTCGAGCTACGGCCTCATGGGTGTCATCTATGAAGTCACGCTGCGTATCAAACCCATCGAGGCCCTTCACTTCACCTACCTTCCCCGTCCGGTCGACCAACTCACTCAGGCCGAAGTCGACAATATTCTCGACACCTCCGAAGGCCTCGTCTGCTGGACCGTCAACCGAACCGCAATCTTCCAGCAGCGTCAGCGCATCAACGACCCCGGAATCCTCGCTTCGCTTCAGGCCGCCACTCGCCGCACGCTCTGGAACTACGTCGGAGCCCGCGTCGGCCAACTCATCGACCACTTCACCGGCGACAAATCTCTCCGCGACGCGCTCCAGCAAGGCGATTTCGACGCAGCGAAACTGCTCTACCAATATCTCAATCTCACCGGAGGCATCACTCTCCTCGCACCCGACAAGATCGTCAACTACGACAACACCCCCGACGACGCCAAATACGCGTTCACCTTCTGGGCCTTTCCCCGCTCGCAATGGCTGACTGTCCTGCGCGCCTACCTCGACTTCGCCGACCAGCACTTCCAGGCGACCGGCTTCCGCTGCAACATGCCGCTAGGCGCCTATCGCGTTCGCATCGACACCAGTTCTCTGCTGTCCTACACCTACGACGGAGATGTCTTCTCCATCGACCCCATCCACGCCCCAACCGATTTCGCAGCCTGGTTCAACTTTCTCCAGCAGTTCAACGACTTCGCCTTCCAGAATCACGGCCTCCCCCTGCTGAACCAGAGCCCCTTCGTTCAGCGAGCACACGTCGAAGCAGCCTTCGGACAGCGCTGGCTCCAGTTCTCTGCCGCAGTTCGATCCGCGGACCCGGGCGGTCGAATGTTGAATCCCTTCTTCGCCGCTCTTCTGTCCCCGCCCTGAGACAGTTCAATCCTGGCGCATGCGCACCAGCAGGCTCAAAATCGAATTTCCTTGACGTTTCGAAGAGTCGGATATCATATAGCGACACAGCATAAGCAGCACAGAAAGCATTGCAGTATTGAGAGGCCAACATAAACGCGTTCGCCCCATCACTGGCCGATACCGGGCTGGAGATAACCGATCTCCAGTTCGACGATTCATTTGCTGCGAGACCCGTACGCGCTCGCGACCTCACTGTAATTCCCGAGGGGATGCGCCGAATCGCCCACGCCCTGGTCGAACATCCTGAGACCATCCTCCAAGTGCTGGTGGAAACCGCCGTCGAGCTCTGCGGCGCAGACAGCTCTGCGATCAGCCTGGAGAGAGAGAACCCAACGGAGGATGCGTACTACCACTGGGTCGCGATCGCTGGCCAGTATTCGGGCATGTACAACGCAGTGTTCCCTCGCTATCCCAGCGGATGCAGCATCTGTCTGGAGCGCGGACGCCCCCAGCATGTCCGCGCCTCCAAGCGCTACTTTGACATCCTCGGAATCACTGCCCCCCTCGTAACCGACGGCCTTATGTTCCCGTGGCAGACCGACGAAACACGCGGAACCATCTACATCCTGGCACACACCCGCGAAGAGGCCTTCGACCACGGCGACTTCCGCATCATGGAAATCCTCGCCGACTTCGCTGCCATCGGAGTTCGGCAGCTCCGCCAGCAGAAGCTGCTGATGGAGCGCACAGGCCTCGTCGCCGAGGCCGCCATGGCGAACAAGCTCGCCCACAAGATCAACAACCCCTTGCAGAGTCTGACCAATATCCATTACCTGGCAGCCGAAGGACACTACGGCGAATCTGCAAAGACCGTGGGACAGCAGGCCCTCGGCGATCTTGAACGTCTGACCACATTGGCAAGGGAACTTCTTAACCTCCCTCATCAGAAGACCCGCTAAGCTCAGAATCTCCCAGCACCTGCTCCTCTTGAATCTGCCGCCTCCCAGGAACTAGATTGTAGGATCTCCGCGGAGGAAGCGTTTAGCGAGCGTTGAAGGGAGCAAACATGTTTGTTGCTTTCCGGGCGATTACATACTCCACACTGTTTATCGGGCTCCTGCTCATCTATCTGCCGACGCGCGTCCTATCCTGGTCCGGCATTGTCCGCCCGGCGGCGATTGAAGGGCCGCAGATCATGGGGATGATGATCGGGAGCGCTGGTGCCTTGGTCGCGTTGTCGTGCATCTTCACCTTTGTACGGATCGGAAGAGGCACTCCGGCACCCTTCGACCCTCCGCGCCTGCTGGTAATTCGTGGGCCTTATCGGTTTGTCCGCAATCCGATGTACATCGGTGCGGGGCTGACCCTCGCCGGAGCCGCGCTGTTCTACGAGTCAGTATCCCTTCTCATTTACGGGGTCATATTCCTTCTCGCCGCTCATCTCTTCGTGCTGTCGTATGAGGAACCCACACTCCGGCGAATCTTCGGATCCGAGTACGAAGCGTACTGCCATCGCGTCAGCCGCTGGTGGCCACGCATGTGAGTCGCTTACGGAAAACGTGCGCCTATCCGTTAGCCAGTGTCAGAGGGTGCCCAGTCTCAACCTTTACTGCTGGCTCAAGAGGCCAGGTAATCGACAACTGCGCTCCACCCTGCTTCCGGTTTGACGCCGTCACACTCCCGCCATGCGTACGAACCACTGCTTCGACAAAAGCCAGACCGAGTCCGTGGCCGGTCGAGGAGAGTCCTTTCACACGAGGCTCAAACATATGCAGAGCAATCTCGGAAGCGAAGCCAGGCCCGTCATCCTCCAGCACGATCAATGCGTTGCCGTTTGCAGCACGCAGGGAGATGGTCACCGTACAGGAACTCGGCAAATGCTTCAGTTCATTGTCAAAGAGGTTTGCAATCATTCGATGCAGCAGCGCGGCGTCTGCCCATATCGTCAGCGCTCCGGCGCTACAGAGCTGGATCCGCAGCCCCTTCTCCGACATGCATGGTTCGTAGAGGCTGACCATGTCTCGCAGAACTTCATCCAGATCAATCGCGCTGCGATTCAGTTTTAACGCGTCCGCCTTCGCTTCTGCTACGTCCAGTGATTTGTTTAACATCTCTGTCAAACGATCCAGTTCATCGATCGCCGACACAATCGACTCCCGCTCTGCTCCCCGCGTATCGGATGACAACGAGATCTCCAACTTCGCTCGAATTGCGGTCAGCGGGCTTCGAAGATCATGGGCCAGAGAGTCCGTGATGGTGTGCAACTGATGAACCGTGCGCTCAATACGATCGAGCATGTGGTTCAGCGTGAACGCCAGGTGCGCCACCTCGTCCTTTCTCCCCGCAGTCGGCACCCTGCTACTTAAATCGGAGTTTCCAATTCTGGAAGCAGCCTCGGCAATCTCACGAACGTGTCCCAGCATCCTTCGAGTGCTGAAAAACACGATGGCAAATCCGAGCAACACAAGAAGCACCCACAAAAGAAAGAAGCGCAGCCGTAGATTCTTGAGAACCCGGAGCTCGTCTTTTTCAGAGAGGCCAAGATAGAGTTGACTCCCATCCTGCATGGGAACCGATGCAACTCGAAAAGGGGTTTTAATGCCCTGAACGTGCACATCCGAAGGAATATCAGGCGGTATCTTGCTTTCGCGAATCGCAGCTAGATTCGCACTGCCATCTCCTGCGCCAACCCAAAGTGCCAACGATCCATCCGCAGCGCTTTGAAGGAAGAACACAGAATCGTTTACCCCATCCTTCGACCGGGCCTTGTTAGGTATCTCTCTGCTTGCAAGCTCGGCAACCTCTCTCACCACTCGGCCGTAAAGAGCATCCTTCGGAGTTCGTTTGGCAACATCCCCCAACACGCCGAGCTCTCCCGACAGCCACGCGTCGCTCCTCCGCTGAATGTCATGCGCAACAAAGTTATGAAGAAAGATAAAGACAAGCATCGTTCCGCAGGCAAACGCCAGAGTCGCCCACAAGGAGATCTGCCATGCAGCGCTTCGTATCTTCGGTTCAGCGATCTTTGAGGACATATCCCACACCTCGCAACGTTCGTATTAAGGGCTGACGCCCCTCAACGTCCACCTTCCCGCGCAGGCGGTAAATGTGAACATCGACGACGTTCGTATCCGGCTGAATGCGCATCCGCCAAACCTGATCGAGAATCATTGACCGTGTGACGACTCGGCCCGCGTTTCGGCACAGATACTCCAGAAGAGCGAACTCCTGCGGAGTCAGATTCAACAACTCTCCGCCTCGCGACGCCTCACGTCTCAAAATATCCAGCTCAAGATCCAGCACACGCACGTGAGTCGCATCGGAGCCTGATCCTTTGTGCCGCTTAAGCAAGTTGCGTAGCCGTGCCAGCAACTCCGCCAGCGCGAATGGCTTGGTCAGGTAATCGTCACCACCTTGCTCCAGTCCTCGCACACGGTCATCCACAGATCGCCGTGCTGAAAGAATCAATACCGGAGCACTCACTCCAAGTTGACGAAGCCGGAGGATCAAAGTAATACCGTCCTGATCCGGCAGTCCAAGATCGACGATCAACGCGTCGTGTCCCTTCTCAATCGCGAGACGCTCTGCCGTCTTGCCGTCTCCTGCTACCTCCACCTGATATCCAGCCTCAGTTAAGGAACGCCACAGGAAGCTTTGTATCTCGAGCTCATCTTCCACCAGCAGCACATGCATGAAGCGATGTTAGTGCATTTTGTACCTGACCTATTCGACCCTGAGACGACAGAAAGAGAGCTGTACCAGTTCACGCATCCTAAATGACTGCTTCGTCATCTTGGGGTTAGATGCAAGTCATTTCAACCGCCTATAAAGGAGGCAAATGTTCAGCAAATCGTAACGGAGATCAACGGGCAAATGCTAAGGCAACATTCGGGGTATCGGGTCAGTGTTCTAATCGGCGGTATCGCTCTTGTTGCCTTGTTGGCTATACCTGCTCCGCTCCATGCGCAAGCCGTAGGGCAAAAGCAACCGGAGGTGACAGCTAAGACCAATTCAGACTTGCCCGACGCACCGCGACCTGCGGTTTTGCTCCGCAGAGACAGCGAACCTTCAACCGAGATCGGCGAGTCCAGTTCAGCGCAGGACCCACAACAACAAGACAAACAGCAGAGCCAACAGCAGCCAAAGCCGGGCGACCAGACTCCTCCAACGCCGCCTGGAGCGCCATCCCTGGAGGATCTTGGCCTAAGCCCGCAACAGACCAATGGAGATAATAAACAGCAGGCGCTGCTCGACAAGCGAACAGAGATGTTGAAGATTCATCAGCGGCTCGGCCTCATCACCTTGATCCCCGTCGCCGCCGCCTGCATCAGCTCCGTCGGAGCGCCGCCCGAACACGGCAACTACGGCAACACCACATCACGCGACGTTCATGTCGCCCTCGGTGGCACCGCCGTCGCCTTCTATGCCGCAACCGCATACTTCGCCATCCGCGCTCCCAAAGTCTCCAACGAGCCCGCACGCGGCGGCATCAAGCTGCACAAGTACCTCATCTACCTTCACGCTCCCGGAATGGTTCTCACACCCATCCTCGGCGCCATGGCATACAACCAGATCAACAGCGGCCAGAAGGTCCACGGCATCGCCTCCGCCCACGGAGCGGTCGCAGTCGTCACCGCCGCCTCCTACGGCGCAGCCATCATCGCAGTCTCCTGGCCCATCCATCTCAAGTTCTAACGTCCTGAGAAAACCTGACCTATGAAAACGAACCGCCTTCTTGCCATCCTGATGATCCTCACGCCGCCCGCCCTCGCCCAGTCGACCCAATCTCCGGCGGATCACGCATGGCTCCTAGACCAATCAACCCTCACCTATCACATGTCGCATCCCATGCATGAGGTCGACGGCGTTAGCCACGCCGCCAAAGGCAAGGGTGTCTGCCACGCCGGGCAGTGCCAACTCCTGATCGCCGTTCCAGTCAAATCCTTCGACTCCGGCGACACCAACCGCGACCTCCACATGCTTCAGGTCACCCGAGGCGCGCAGTTCCCCATCGTCACCGTCCGGCTCAACCTGCCGGAAGCCAGCCTCGCATTACCCATGCTCGACTGCGACCTCGAAGTCCAGTTCGCCGGCAACACCGCGCACTACTCCCATGTGCCCTTCACTCAAGTCATCGAGGGCGCCGCGCACCACATCAAGGGCACCATTCCTTCAACCCTCGTCGATTTCAAGATCGACCCTCCCTCGTTCCTCACTGTCCCCATCAAGAATGAAATCCCCGTTCGCGTTGACATGGTCTGGCACCCTTCATAGCATCCAACCGCCTCGCGCTCACGGCAGAACCCGAAAAATAAATTTGCAAAATGTGGCATTTTTTTCGTCGCGCGCTAAGGCCCGTTTTCTGACCATAAGAACCACGCATTGACCACGAATTCACCACAAAAGCACCACAAAAAATCACTCGTTTTTTCCCGACCCCCATCAAAAAACGCCCGCAAAACCTGAAAAACAGGCTCTGCGGGCGCATCTGATTTTTTTCTAAACCAAACCGCAGTTTTTAATACCGCGGATAGTAATAAGCCGGCCCGTAATAAGGATAGGGATACGGCGGGGGCGGGGGCGGATAGCGCCGCTGAATCTGCGACGGTGGCACCCCAGCACCCAATCGGTTCAACTCCGCCTGCGACACTGTCGTAACATCAGCCGGCTGAGTCAGATGGAAGGTCACAATCGCCTCGGGCGGCAACGCCGCTTCACCCTTCCCCGAAGCCGAGGACACGCCCAACCCGGCAACACCGCCAATGCCAGCGCCAACCGCGGCGCCAACACCACCGCCGGCAACAGCGCCAATCAAAGCACCGACGCTCGCAAGCCCAACCGTGTTCCCAACCGTATTCGGCGTCTTATCAACACCTTGATGCCACCAGAAGTCCGTAACCACCGGGTAGACCCTGCCGCCAAACGACACACTCGTCAGCTGTAGCTTCAGTTCGCCTTTACCACCCAGCTGACCGGCCGTATGTGCATCCACCACAGTACCTTGGAAGGAAGCCCCGCGAGGAATAGCAATCGAACCACCGACAAAAACGCTACTTAAAACGATGCCGTCAAACGTCGTGCCGGGTGCCGTATTCTTGCTGTTCATCCCTTGGTTGATGCGAACCCGCAGGATAGAGCCACTCGGAACCACAACAGCATCTCCCCCCTTTTGAGGAACATACGGCTGCTGCGTATACTGCGGCGGATACGGCTGACGGTAAGGCGGACCATAGGCCGGGGGGGGATACTGACCCGCCTGCGGCGGAGGAGGATATTGCCCAGCCGGAGGCTGAGCCTGAGGATACTGTCCCTGCTGAGGAGGAGGAGGGTATTGCCCTTGCTGCTGCGGAGCAGCATTGGGCGCCTGTTGGCTCTGCCCCTGCTGCGGAGCCATCGTTCCATCCGACTGGAGATTCGGATTCGTTGCCCCCTGCTGCGAATCATTAGCAGCAGGCCCACCGATCGTCAACTGATCGACAACCTTCTGGACACCCGCGGCATTCGCCGCTAAATGCTCGGCCAAATCTCTCGACGGCTCGTCCCGTACCGTACCGTTCAGCGTAACCACGCCATAAACCGTGGTCGATGTGATCGATTGATCCGCCAGCTCCGGCGCACCAGCCAGCGCCTTCAAGACATTGGCTTCAATCTGCGCATCCGGCACCGTCGCTGGCTTCGTTTGTGCAAAGCTCGCGCTGCTGCCCAAAACCAGACCCGACATCAAAAGTGCTGCCGTTGAGAATCTCAAAAGGGAGTTGCCCTGGTACATACGTTCCTCCGCTATCTCCTGCGTACGCACTGTTCCGCCACGCAAACATGGTATTGATTAAGACTCGTCTTTTTCCAAAAAGTTCCGGTCATACCCTTCTGGAATAGGGGGCTGACAACCACCAGACAGCGGGTCAGATCATTGACCTTTCCCCCCCGTAACGATATATTCAAAGAGCGGGGTGGAGCAGCCCGGTAGCTCGTTGGGCTCATAACCCAAAGGTCGTAGGTTCAAATCCTACCCCCGCAACCAAAGAATCTACTGATATCCAAAGGCTTAGGAGATAGTGGCTCCTGAGCCTTTTTCTTCAATAGCCAATAAGCTGCCAACAAGAGCGGAACTGCGTTCGTTTTCGAGCTTGCTCACGGCCTTCTCAATCTCCGAACCTGCCAAACGTCCGGCTTCGAGATTCCGTTCCCATTCAGGTTGTCCGCCGTACACGTCCAGCGTGAATACGCCGGTGAGAGCGTGACCCGCCCTCTCCTGAATCGTCTTCAGCGGAACGCGCAAAGCGTCGAGCAATGAAACGTTGAAATGCCGGAAGGCGTGGAAACCAGCTTGCGGGATTTCCAGAGACTTGAGCAGAGCAGTCATCTTGCGACGACGATGCACGTTCATGTCTACTGGGCTTCCCGTAGAAGCTGAGAACAGGTACTCATGCCGTTTGGCGGTCTGCCGTACGATTTGCTCCCACAGCAGAGTCACCAATTGCGGAGACAGCCCAAGAGACCGTACAGCGCTATTCGTCTTTGGACTCTGTTCTTTGCCGCCCCAAACGGATTGATTAACGGTGAGGCGTTCGCCGCCGATATCAGTCAGCTTGAGCCCGGCAATCTCGCCAGCTCGTAATCCGGTTTCAGCCGCAAGCCAATAGAAGACGCGGTGCTCACCTTGGGATGCAGCAATCACTTTCGCTACGTCGGTCAAGGTGTAGAACCTCGCTCGCTTCTTGGCTCGGCGGGGCAGTTTCGGTTTAGGGAGAAGAGCGTCCACATATTTCTGAGCGAGAGCGGCGTTCCAAATGAGGTTCACCATTCCCGAGAAGTTGCGGATGGTCTTAGGGTCAAGACCCTCTGCCATGCTTGCCGCGACGAAGCGTTGTACATCTCCCGCGTCGATTGCACGCATGTCCTTCAGTCCGAAAGCTGCCTTCAATCGTTTCAAGGTACTCCGTGCGGCTGATTGAGTTGAGGGCTTCGATAGCGATAAGTAATCACGCTGCCATATCGCGGCGAAGTCTTCAAAGCTTGCTGACTTCCGTTCACTGCTCGGCGTCGATAGAGAGAAGTTCACGCGGTCTACATGTGGTTGCAAAAGTCTTTGCGCCTCACGCTTACCGACAGTCCTCTCGCCAACCTTGACCGGACTGAGAACGATTTGATGCCGAATGCGTTTCTCAACACCGTGGACATCTAGGACATACTCTGCGTACTTCCCTATCCACAGTGTTCTCGTTTGGTTTTGATACACACTGCCTGTTTGAAATCTTCGACGTTGCACGTTGGAATCTCCATTCCGTACCGTCGAATCAATCGTGGTTGTAATTTTAATCGCTTTACGAGCGGACTTCTTAAAGAAATTGCGGTATCGCTTCTCGGCCGGAGAAGCCGCGAGAGCCATAGTCGCAAGCAGACCCGACTGAACGGGCGTTGAGACTCCTAGTTGTTGTAATTCCAAGTGAACCTTGGGGGTCGAGCATTACGACTATGCTTCCGATTGCATCGACTCAAGCGACCTGCGTCTTACGCCAGTAGCCGACATAGCAAAAGGGCAGGAAACGCGGACTTGGCGAGTCTCCCGACTTGAAACAGTAGTTTACCACGTTTATCCCTGTATTGTCAACAGTATAGCGATCATCCACAGGGCATTGCGATGCTTTCAGAGTGGGCGTAGGCTTTTGAACATGGCGAGTAAAGCAGAGCTTGTTGAAATCAGCGAAATTGAATACGGATGCTCTCTGTGTAGGGATAAGTTCTTGATGGATAAACCACACGCCAGAACTCTTCCGCAATGGAAGCGTCGTCGGGAGCAACAATTCGCAGAACATGTAAGACATCGCCACTCCGAGGAAGAGGCCAGCTCTGCTCCCAAATCTGCCAAGCCTAAGCCTCGCGAGGACCATAGCAAAGCCGCTAAGCGGACTATTAGGGAAGCGACTGAGCGGGATTAGACTCTGCCCCAAATGGAAGTATGAGGGTTCCACTCTACCACTACTGCCATCAGATTTGATCGAATAATCCACCCTGCGACTGTTCAGGCATGGCTGGCCTATGGGTACCTTGGATGAATCCGAAGACCGGGCGGTGGGAAGATACGTTTGCGATCATCACCAGCGATCCAAACACGAATATAAGTGAGCTTGAACCCCCATCGCATCTCCCCCCATCTGACACTCACCATCCCGCATGTAGACGACGGGCTGTATCGATCCGGGGGCGCATTCTTTGTCCGCGCCGAAATAGATGTCATCCAACGTAACGGATGAGTGGAACGCCTCAGCGATCCTTTGCTTCTGCCCGGCTTCATATCGTCCGCACATAGGTTTACCCGCAGAAGATCATGATGATTGCGAGGTCTGTGTCTACGTCATATGCGTAGACCCTCTTTTTGACCATCCCGATGTGTTTAGCTGAGATCGAAACGAAATCGCCAACTGCCAGTATCAGCATTGTTCACCGGGGTAAATTGAAAATTCCACGCCAAGGTTCTTCCCAGTTCCTTCTTCCTTCATACAAAGCGTCGTCTGTCGCATGATGGAAACAGCCTACCACCCGCAATTCGGGGAATACCGTACCGCCGTCCAGTAATCGCGTAATCAGACCTCGTTGCACGAATCACAGTTGAGCCGATGTTTCACCATCTGGTCGTAGGCGTTGAGTAGCGCCGAACGCATCACAATTGGTTGGCTTCGTCCGAGTTCGTCTACACACTCACCGGCTACCTCAAGAAAAGCCCTCGCGTACTCCATCCCCACATCACACGCTGGTATGTCTTCGATGTTCTTCCAGAGGTTGAGTAGCTCTTCACGGTCTATTGGGAACATTCACTGTACTCCATGCTTGCTCGTCATCTTATCTGGCACCCGGCGAAACACACGGTTGAATACTTCGTGAGACAGTTCTACGGACTCTTCAATCGCTGCGATTGTCGGAAGTACGCGGATGTTCACGTGCTTCTCCCGTGCGAGACGCAACCCGGCGATGATGCAAGTGCCGAACTAAATGAGCGAACGGTTCGGACGGGGTAAATGTTGCATCGGGATCGAACATGAAAAGAGTATAGCGAAGAAACGACGAAACGATATGGAAACGATTTGCACATTTACCCCCCGGCTCCGACCGGACGGGAGGCTTTTGGCGGACCTGACCTGGAACACCTATAGTTCCTACTCGTCTATCTACGTCGTAGCCGTTAGGTTTATCCATTATGGCAAATATCCAGTAATATGTTCATTATAATATATTTACGTGGAATGCATAAATGCCATAAATCATCCAAAGCAGCTTTGCAAAAAGGATTGTTTGGATATTACTACGAAATACTCGCTTGCAATTCGGAGCAGCCCTCCTCTACTATGGACACAGCAACGATCCGAAAGCGAGGGCACATGGCAACCGAGCAAAACGGCAAGCTGACACCGGCGTATCTTCCCTACAAAACTCTCCTGAGTTCATTGGAGAACCTTGCTGCGGGCATCCCGCCCAAAATCGACCGCTCCATTTGGAAGAACCAGCCGGGAACGGTACAAAGCCAAATCCTCAGCGCATACAAATTCCTTGGACTGATTGACGAGCAATCTCAGCCAACGCCGACTCTGAAAAAGCTTGTTGAGAATCGCACTTCGCCGACTGAGGCACTGAAGGTAATCGTTGAAGAAAAGATGCAGGAGTCCTAAAGCATGACCTTAGGACGATGACCATCACCATGCTCAACCAAGAATTCGAGGCTGGATTCGGGGTTGACGGCGATGTGAAGAAGAAGGCTGTCAGGTTCTTTCTTCAGGCAGCAAAGGCTAGTGGTATGCCGCTATCGAAGTTCTTGCAAGACCAAACCCGCGCAAGCAGCGGGCCGCGTAAGAAACGAGGTTCTACCGCCCGGAAGGATGCCGACCCATTGCTGGGAGATGACGATGCAGACGGAGACGATGAGACCCCTCCTAAGGGGACCAAGAAGACCATCACCCTAAAGAGCGGTGGTGAGCTTTCCATTGCTCTCTCAGTTGACCTTTTCGAGTTGTCCACAACCGACCGCACCTTCGTGTTCGACCTGATCGACAAACTGCGCGGTTATGGGACCGAGGATTCCGCGCATGTCGCTTCTGCCGTCGGAGTGAAGGAGACGCCGTGAGAGCGGTAGCCCGTCGCTATCACGCTCACCGTGGCGGCGGGTGAAGAACAAAGCCCGATTCGCTTTTCTCTTGGCGGAGTGCGAATCAGGCCGTGGTGGGTTCTCTTATCAGTGTAGAAGGGAGTGGGTTTTGACCAACCGGTCGAACCCGCTCCCCGACACGTTCGGTAATTGTAGTCCAACCGGGGCCGCGCCCCGAAGGACAGTTCAAAATGGCAATCTATCAGTCATCAGTTCATCTTCATCCCATGTCTAATGAGCAGTTCAATATAGTCTATTCGCCCGGAGCAAGGGTCGCATGGTCAGGAATCTACCGGTGTGAAGGTTGTGGACGCGAGGTAGTGCATACTACCGCACACCCGCTGCCGCCGCAGAATCACCATCAGCACACCGGCACTCAGGGCGCAATTCGTTGGCGTCTCGTTGTCACTGATTCAGTTGTCTCTTAGGCCTGATGCAAACAAAAAGAGCCCCCAGCCGATGCGATAAGCAAAGGCTGGGGGTTCTGTTGCAGACCGCGACCTTATCTTGAAGTCCGAGCAATGGTGTTACGGCTATTTGTAGGTGAGTGGATTTTGAAAAGCTAGGGCTGGCCGCGAGGCTGGCCCTTTCCTTTGCCGCTAGAGACGCGAGGACGAAAAGGTATAGGCAAGGGCACGGTGCAAAGGCGAGGTGGGCATGTGGAGGGAATGCCGCACGGGATTGGGCAGATTTGAAGTGGGTTTGATAGGTGAAAAGGGTTTGAAAGGGGTGTTTGGGCGAGGGAGCCTATACAAACGCCGTATACGCATCCCTCTAGTTGGGGCCGGACGCCACGCGGAGCCAACAGATCCTTCGTGCCTTTGATTCCTTCGTAAGCAGCCGCAGCGCCGCCGCCGTACTTCGCGACCCTGCCGACAGTCTTCAGCGCCTTCTGTCGGGCGAGGATTTTCTGCTGTTGCAAAGAAGCAGCGTCGGCATGTTGGATGATCTGTTGAACACCGCTCCTGACCCACTGCCTGCTGCAACCGGCCTGAGTCATACAAACGGTTCAATCGCGTAAACGCTTTCGTTGTGTCAAGGGTCTCAAAGGTGCTGCTCGGCCCTGCTAGTTCAGGGCGCATCCCCCAGACGTTGCCATTTTGATCTGTCTATCGAGGTCGTAGAGGGCTCTGGGCTTGCTTCCAGTCAGCGCGGGCGGAATCGACTTGTTTGGCATCGGCACCAGCCTGGCTTCGCCTGGTCGAAGACGTTTTCAGACTGGGGCTTGTTCTACCTCAGCCTTTCGCTTCAGTAGGGCTTCTTCGTTTTCATCATCCAAGCCAGCGGTTTCTCTGAGCTTCTGATTGATATTGCGAAGGGCATCCTCGAATCGTTGGAAACGTCCATCGGTCGCTTTTTATCGAGAGTCTCTGATATGTCGCCTTGCTGCGGGCGATGACAGCATCCGCAACCAGACGATGCAACGTCCCTGATAGACGCGGAAGGCGAAGGCGTGACGCCCGCTTCCTTGGCCACGGTATCGATTACTGCTTTCACACCTTGCTGCAGCGGCTGTTGAATTGACTGTAAATGTCAAACGGTTTGGACGCTGCTCTGCTGACGGCCTTCGCTGCCTTACCCGCTTGCGTGGCGGCTGCGTCTACACTCCGGACCGACAACCTCTCCAGCTTCGGGCGCAACGAACGCGCCGGGAATCTGGCGGTAGCGTCCAAACAGACCGGCAACAGTGTCCTTAGTTCCCTGCCATCCATGTGGCCGGACTGCGTAAGCTCAGTGCCTCGCCCTTTGTGGCCTTCAGCAAGGCCGAGAGGGAAGACTGCCCATAAACTCGGCAGTCTCGGGCGAGACGCCCATGTCGAGACCGTGAGCGCCCATCTTTTTCAAGACGTATCCGATCCGGTAAGGTCTGTACCATGGCGAAGATCACTCGTTACATTGTTTGACCAATTCTTCAGCTTATCTGCGAACGTATCGTCAGGGATGGCATTGAATGACGCCGAGGGACGAAGAGCTGACGCTGTGCAGGCTGCACTGTAGCAGGTGTACCCGCGGGCGTGCTGATTCGGTCGAATACATCACCTTGCCCTTGTGTCGGCTGGTGAGGCAGGGACTCAGTAGGAGCGGACGCATTCTGAGGCTGTGAAAGCTGGTCGAATACGTCGGGTGTTTGTTGTGGATTCGCCATTAGAACGACCAACCTTTCGCAGATGCAGCAGTCCGCGCCTTGTTCTTATCTCCTCCCGCAAGAGTGAGGAATATCTGAGCGGTGTTCGGATCGATCTTCTGACTGTTGCCTGTGGGCAGGGCCGGGTCTACCGATAGACCCGCATTCCTCATTTGATTAACGAGATTCACGTACTGCGACGTGCGGGCGTTCGCTGCGATGTTGCTGTAGTCGAGGATTTGCTTAGGCGTGATGACGTCCCGTCCGCAGCTCCGAGAAATTTCTCTTGCATGGATTGTTCCCAGCCACGAGCGTTCTTATGCTCGTTTAGGATGTCCTTAGACGGAAGCCATTGCCTTTAGTGAAATCTGTCAGATTCCGACGGCTGAAAGAAGAGCAACAACGCTCTCCGCGCCTGTCAGCTTGCCCGCCTTTACGTCATTCGCGATGGACTGGAATTGATTGTAGGTTTGCTCTGTCTGGCTGAGAGAATCGAGGTTTTTCTTGAAAGGCACCGAATCGCTTGGAAGCTTCCTTCGGGTCTGTCACAGTCGGTATATTCCCCAGAGAGTCAGGCTGAGTCAAAGAGTCCGCAGACGGCCGCTGCTTGACTGATTCTCTCGCTCTCGCCTCCGCAAGGGCGATTGACGCCTTCTGGTGAGTGTTCGACTGTATCCAACGCTGAGCGTATTTGTACGCACGCGAGCCGGGATCGCTACTGGCAATCATGTCTGCCGCTTGCGCTTCGTTCGTGATGTGCTCGGGTACAACTTCGTCGTGATACGCCTTCAGGATTTCCCATCCCTTTTGAGCAGAGCCATCGGGTGAGAACGCGGCTGCAACGGTCTCTAGCCAACGGAGCATCGCGGTTAGGAGTGAACTGACCTTTGTTGTTCGGATCGGGCTTGGAAGGCTGTGCCATCGCCTGCAAACTCTCGTACAGGTCGCGTCCGGAGTGGCTGATGTCAGCGTGGCTGAAGTAGGCTTGAGCTCTGGTAAGAGCACTCGCTAGGCCAGCTCCGCGTTTTGGATCGTCTAGCAATGCCCCGATGGATGGGATTTGAGAAGCCAGAGCCTGTACCTTCGGATCATCGAGTACGAAGCGCGTCGGCACTCTTATCGTGCCGAAGCTGCGACAACTGGAGACATTGTCTTCTGCTCGTTCGCCCTGGCTAGGATCGCGCCATTCACCATGACGTTGTCGCCTACCTGCTTACCCTTCTGGAATCCCTGAACGTGGTTCGCCGCATAGTCGTCCCAGCGTCTTGTGTCAAAGGAACCTTAGCGGTGGGATCTGTGATGATTGCGTGCGTTGCTTCTACCTTCCCACCACCCAGCAGACGGATGCCATCTATCGGCCCGAGCTGAGCAGTCGAGTTGTACTTGCCGGACTGCATACCAGCCAGCAGGTCATCCTGTGTCACGTTGCGGTCTACAAGGTTCCCGTTGTACTCATAGCCATCAATGAGCCACTTATTGGTCGCCGCGATCTTTTGGAGCGTATCGGCGCCACGCCCTTCAGCCTCCGCTGTAGAGAGCGCCGTCTGGGAATTGGTAGCTGCGATAGACGCAGCGCGGGCGTATGCCTTCGACTGTGATTCCGCATCGGCCTGCGCTTGCTTCTCTTGCTCGGCTTTTGCCTGTTGCTGTTGCTGGAAGGTTGTATTGAAGCCAACGGCCGCGGCACGACTTTCAGCACCCGGACCCCTTTCGGCTAGACCGTTGAATGCGCCGCTCAGAACAGCCGCGGCTAACTCCATGCCCACTTGCTTCGTCGAAAGCGGTACCTGTTCGCGTGAGACCACCCCGGTCTGGGGGTCGATTGTTGTACGAGTCGGATTTCCACCGGCTAATGCAGTGAATATGGATCGAGCTAGCTCCGGCGTTTCGAACAGCCGGATGATTGGCGTTGCATTGGCAGGCACGGGGTTGCTCACAGTCTGAGCGGGCTGTTGTGGGGAGGATACAGGCGGTAGGATTTGTGCTGGGCTGAGCTACCCCAGTTTGTGGCTGTGCGGTTGCTTGTGGGGTCTGTGGCGTGTTGGACACGCTCTGGTCATC
>CAWIQU010000003.1:0-1758786 GCA_963838345.1 uncultured Acidobacteriaceae bacterium
ACCTTAGCAGGCGGTCTGGACTGTTTTCCTCTCGACTGTGAAGCTTAGCCCCCACAGTCTGACTGCCGGGCTGGTTGTAATTGGCATTCGAAGTTTGATTGGATTCAGTAAGCCGGAAAGCCCCCTAGTCCATCCATGTCTCTACCACCAATCCAAATCACCCGACGCTAGCCCTAAAGCTATTTCGGAGAGAACGAGCTATAACGAAATTTGATTAGCCTTTCACCCCTACCCTCAGCTCATCCGAGCTTTTTTCAACAAACACCGGTTCGGTCCTCCAGTGGGTGTTACCCCACCTTCAACCTGGCCAAGGGTAGATCATCTCGCTTCGCGTCTATTCCTGCCAACTTATCGCCCTATTCAGACTCGCTTTCGCTGCGGCTCGCTCACGCTTAACCTTGCTGACAAGAATAACTAGCCGGCTCATTATGCAATAGGCACGCGGTCAGACATTCCCTTACGGGCATAGTCCTCCCACTGCTTGTAGGCACACGGTTTCAGGTACTTTTCACTCCCCTCAATGGGGTGCTTTTCGCCTTTCCCTCACGGTACTGGTTCACTATCGGTCAGAAACGAGTATTTAGCCTTACGGGATGGTCCCCGTGGATTCAAGCAGGGTTTCTCGTGCCCCGCCTTACTCAGGTACCTGCTTCGAGTCTGGATCGTTTTCGCCTACGGGTCTGTCACCCTCTTTGGATCTCCTTTCCAGAAGATTCAGCTAACAACCAGATTGGTAACTCTACTTTTGCAGGCCCTACAACCCCCGATACACCTTGATGCAACGGGTTTGGGCTGTTCCGATTTCGCTCGCCACTACTATCGGAATCGAGGTTTCTTTCTCCTCCTGGAGGTACTGAGATGGTTCACTTCCCTCCGTTCGCCTGTTCCCACCTATGAATTCAGTGGGACATACCTAGGTTTTGCCTAGGTGGGTTTCCCCATTCGGAAATCTCCGGATCAAAGCGTGTGTGCCGCTCCCCGAAGCTTATCGCAGCTTGCCGCGTCCTTCATCGCCTGTTTCTGCCAAGGCATCCACCGTGCGCCCTTAGTAGCTTGACCATAGAATTTACTCGCACGCAGCAGAGTGACAACCTCTGCAACATAGAGTCATCTACGTTTGATATAGTCCACGCCTGTGTTCTACAACCTTCATCTCAACGTGCAAGAATCAGGCCGGTAACACGAAAATTATTCTAAAGACACTCAATACTGATTGACAGCTTTCTCCGGAAACTACCCGAAGACATGCTGCTCAGCCTTGTAGTTATATATTTACCCAATCTATTCAGTTGTCAAAAATCGTTGAGCGAATCGCATCACTGCGTATCCACTTCGCGCCCTCAGGCGGCTCGAGCATTCCTGCTCAAGGTTCAATCTCCGCAAAATAAGCCGGAGACTCAACCTCAAGCAGACATCGCTTGCTTCTATATCGAACATGCCAATCGAGAAGTTATGGTGGAGCTGAACGGGATCGAACCGTTGACCCCCTGCTTGCAAAGCAGGTGCTCTCCCAACTGAGCTACAGCCCCTTGATGATTAGTATAACTAACCGTCGGGATAATGGTGGGCCTGGGTAGATTCGAACTACCGACCTCACCCTTATCAGGGGTGCGCTCTAACCAACTGAGCTACAGGCCCGAAGTAGCAGCCCTGCGCGCAGCTTCTAGCACTTAGCTAAAAGCTAACGGCTAGAAGCTACTAGCTGGTTTCTCTCGAAAGGTTTCGAGGACACAGTTGAACGTGCATAGCAGCTACGCCGCTATTGACCATCGGTGTTGATCTAAGGTCTAAAAGACCAATAACGAAAAAGAGAAGGTTTAGTTCAGGCTCATCTGCAGTCACCGAAGTGCATGCAGATGGTACTTGGCAACATCACTATCAAGCTCAGCTCTGATCGCAAAACCAGGCTGCCTGCAATCGCAGGACGCTGAAGTGTGCCAAGACGTTCTCTCTTAGAAAGGAGGTGATCCAGCCGCAGGTTCTCCTACGGCTACCTTGTTACGACTTCACCCCAATCATGAATTACACCTTGGGCGGCTGCTCCCTTGCGGTTAGCGCACCGACTTCTAGTGCAACCCACTTTCGTGATGTGACGGGCGGTGTGTACAAGGCCCGGGAACGTATTCACCGTGGCATGCTGATCCACGATTACTAGCGATTCCAGCTTCATGGAGTCGAGTTGCAGACTCCAATCCGAACTGAGGCCGGCTTTTTCCGATTAGCTCCCCCTCGCGGGTTTGCAGCGGTTTGTACCGGCCATTGTAGCACGTGTGTAGCCCTGGACATAAAGGCCATGAGGACTTGACGTCATCCCCACCTTCCTCCCCGTTATCCGAGGCGGTTTCGTCAGAGTGCTCAACTAAATGGTAGCAACTGAAGATAAGGGTTGCGCTCGTTGCGGGACTTAACCCAACATCTCACGACACGAGCTGACGACAGCCATGCAGCACCTATATAGCGGTCTATTGCTAGACGCCGACGTTTCTGCCGGATTCCACTACATTTCGAGCCCAGGTAAGGTTCTTCGCGTTGCGTCGAATTAAACCACATGCTCCACCGCTTGTGCGGGCCCCCGTCAATTCCTTTGAGTTTCAGCCTTGCGACCGTACTCCCCAGGCGGATTGCTTATCGCGTTAGCTTCGGCACGGCAGGATTGGGTACCTGCCACACCAAGCAATCATCGTTTAGGGCTAGGACTACCAGGGTATCTAATCCTGTTTGCTCCCCTAGCTTTCGTGCATCAGCGTCAGTTATGGTCCAGTGAGCCGCTTTCGCCACAGGTGTTCCTTCCGATATCTACGCATTTCACCGCTACACCGGAAATTCCACTCACCTCTCCCATACTCAAGCCCGGCAGTTTCTTATGCAGGCTTCGGGTTGAGCCCGAAGATTTCACATAAGACTTGCCAAACCGCCTACGCACCCTTTACGCCCAATAAATCCGAACAACGCTTGCCCCCCTCGTATTACCGCGGCTGCTGGCACGAAGTTAGCCGGGGCTTCTTCTATGGGTACCGTCATAATCTTCCCCATCGAAAGGAGTTTACATACCAAGATATTTCATCCTCCACGCGGCGTTGCTGCGTCAGGGTTTCCCCCATTGCGCAAAATTCCCCACTGCTGCCTCCCGTAGGAGTCTGGACCGTGTTTCAGTTCCAGTGTGTCCGTGCGCCCTCTCAGGCCGGATACCGATCATCGCCTTGGTGGGCCATTACCCCGCCAACTAGCTAATCGGCCGCGACCCCCTCCCCAAGCGCATTGCTGCTTTGACTCGTAAGTGTTATGCGGTATTAGCCCAGATTTCTCTAGGTTATTCCCCACTCGAGGGTAGGTTAGTCACGTGTTACTCACCCGTGCGCCACTGTACTCAGGTATTGCTACCCTTTCTCGTGCGACTTGCATGTGTTAGGCACGCCGCCAGCGTTGATTCTGAGCCAGGATCAAACTCTCGTTTAATCTTGGTTTGCTCGCCATCCAACGACAGGGGTCGGGATGGATCGAGCGCCTCCGCTCGCTCGAAAGGAGCGAAGGGTATAACTAGTGAGAATGACTAAACCAAATTTCGTATCATCTCACGACTGGCACGTTCAACTATGTTGTCAAAGATCCGAACTGCATCCACCTAAGCGGGCAGCTTTGGATCAAGGACAAAATCGGCATAAGCCAGATTTGTGTCCTCGAACTTGATGCGCTGTTGTCGTCTGTTTTTGCTGCTTACTTCGATCTCTCGTCTTACTTTTCCAGGCAATATTTCGGCCTGTGGAGGATCACTTCAGCAGCGAGTGACGTTTTAGCGAACTTTTTGAGACTATCAATGTTCATCCCGCTTGTCAAACTTTTTTTAGCTTTTGTTAAATTTTCTTCTCTCAACCAAAGCTCAAAGCCGACGATCATTCGCACAACGCAAAATATCAAAACATCGTAACGCTCGAAGACGAGCGCGGAGCACTTAGCTCCTGGTACAACTCAGATCAACTGCAGTGGCTTGGGTTTGGATTGCCGGTCGGCCCTTAGGCTCTCAACCGCGATCAAACGCTTGGACTGCGCTCCATCATCCCTTTACAGCCTGCCTTCATGCTGCCAAGGCCAAGGTGAGAAGCAGTGTTCTTCGCAACTCACTTAGTATATCGTGTTTCTTCGCTTCCGCGCAAGGTACACATCTTTGCGACTCTTTGAGGGTATCAGCGGGTACCTCTCTGTGCAACCCCTGGGCCTGTTGATAACCGATAATTCCTGTAGAAAACTCCACCGCAAACCCGACGCGTTAGAATCAATCCCACTATGGAAGCCGACGAAGTTCAGGAATTTGCCAATCAGATGAAGGAATCCGGCGAAGGTAACGGTGAGTCCCTCCGAAGTATCTCGCTTGGAATCTCCATCCTTGCCGTTTTGGTCGCTATGGTGACGGTTCTTGGCCACCGCAGCCACACCGAGGCCGTGCTAATGCAGTCGCGCGCCGGCGACCAATGGAACGAATATCAGGCCAAGAAGATCCGCATGGACAATCTCTCGGTTGACGTGGATCTACTGGCCTTGCAACCCAGTAACGACAACGCGGCCGTCGCCGCTAAAACCAAGGAATATCAGGAACATATCGAAAAATGGAAAGAGGATCTGGCCGAGGAGCAGAAGAAGGCTCGCGAATTTGAGCAGGAGGTGACCAAAGCAGAGGCAAAGGCAGCCCATTACGATCTCGGCGAAGCTCTTCTGCAGATCGCGGTAGTCTTATGCTCGATTACCCTGTTTACGCGGAATCGTGCTTATTTCCTCCTTGGTCTCGCGCTTGGAGTAGCCGGCATCGTGGTTGCATTCACTGCATTCCTCATCTCCTAGGCCCTCCTGAGCTCCCGCCTCCTGAAATGAGGCGACGCTTGACAAACCTATAGTCCAAAACACCTCCCCGGTCGCTTTCTTGGGGTTTTGTCTTCAAGTCCAATCCTCCCCAAGCAACCTAAGTCCAGACCTAAACCTAATCATTCGAAGACTTTGCGCAATTATTGGGGGGAGGGGGGAGATGAACCGCTCAGGACCCTGGTCTTTAGTTGGGGTGCGAGTTGAGCAAACGAGCGAGGATGTAGGCTGCGGCTGCGGCAGCTCCACCAATGGTGATGGTCTGGACCGCACTGCGAAGCCAGCCAGTGCCGACTAGTTTGCCCTTAAGCGCGCCGAAGATGGCGAGCGCTAACAGGGTTATAACGACGGAGAGTTTGAGGGCGCTCAGGTTGCTCTCAACAAGCATGTAGGGCAGCAGAGGGATGAGGCCACCTGCTATGTAGGACGCGGCGATCGTAAGTGCGGAGCGACGGGCGCGGTTGCTGGCAGGCTCTTCAAGGCCAAGTTCGAAGCGCATCATGAAGTCGACCCAGGCAGCGGGGTTTTGTTTGAGCGCAGTGAGGACGGGCGCGGCGCTGGTGCGGTCGACCTGGTACTGCTCGAAGATCTCGAAGATCTCTTCCTCTTCGTCGTGAGTACGCTCGATGATTTCGCGCTCTTCGCGTTGACGTTCGGAGGCGTAATGCTCGGCATCACCACGCGCAGCGAGGTAACCGCCGAGTCCCATGGCAATGGAGCCAGCAGCTATCTCAGCGAGTCCCGCCAGGACGACGATGTGAGAGGACGCGACGGCACCGGAGAGTCCAGCGGCCAGGGCGAAGGGGACAGTGAGGCCGTCAGAGAGGCCGATGACGATGTCCCGTACGGCCTCGGTAGATTCGAAGTGTCCTTCGACGTGAGGGTCGTGGGTGTGGGGTATGTGGGCTACATTCTGCATGGCGGTAGTGTAGTGCAGACAACGTGGAATCATCTCTATTCCGCAAGGCAGGCTAGGGACAACCGGAAGTTTTTATGGGCAGAGAGAGTCTTTCGCATCGAGGTTACGTCTGTATGAGCACGGGTTTCCCGCGATGATTTGGGTTCGACGGTGGTGCACGATGAGACAGCGATTGGTACAGGGTTGGACAGTAAATTTACTTGTGATGGCGGCTGTGATTGCGCTGCCGGCAGGAGTGTTAGCTCAGGATGGGCAAGACGGTCCGCGCCAGGGTGGAGCGGCGTTTGCTGGAGGACAGATGGTGCGGGGGACCGTTACTGCTACGACCGCGGACAACATAACCGTGAAGACGGATGCGGGTGACATCTATCAAGTGATTGTGTCCGCAAATACCCGACTCAATAAGGACCGGCAACCGGTGAAGATGACTGACGTCAAGGTTGGAGATGGTGTGGGGGCAATGGGTGTTTTGGATCCTGCGACGAAGACAGTTCACGCTGTGTTTGTCAGTGTCATCGATGCCGAGCAGGTAAAGAAGGCGCGCGAAAACATGGGCAAGACCTACATCACAGGGAAGGTGACAGCGATCGATGTGGATGGTCTGAAGATTACTGTGATGCGGCCAGACAACGTGAGCCAGGTAATTGGAGTGGACGAGAATACATCGTTCAAGCGTGGCGGACGCGGGATGGCGGCCATCGCGAGCGGAGCCGGTGTTATCGATACCGGAGCTGGGGAAAGGCGTGGAAATGGGGCTGGCACCGGGAGCGGCGCAGGCACAGGGAACGGTGGAGGCGGCGAGAGTATTACGTTTGCGGACGTGAAGGTCGGGGATTCAATCGCAGGGCGAGGTGCTGTGAAGAATGGCGTGTTCGTGCCGACTGAGTTGGGTGTGATGGATCCCTCGGCAGCCGGGCAAAGACGACGACGTGGAGCGGATGGTAGCGGCGCGGGTGCTGCTCCGACGGGTGCAGCTGCTCCAGCAGGCGCGGCCGCTCCGAAGAGTCCGACAACTTCAGTTCCTCCAGCTGGGGTTCCTCAGTAGCGCAGGTTTAACTCTTAGTTGAGTGAGGCAAGACAAGGTGCAAGGATCGATTCGATGGATGGCGATGAGCCTGGCGATGGCCGGGACTGTCTGGGGCCAGACTGCACCAGCGGGACAACCTGCAGCGCCGGCGGCGCCACAGGTTACCGCAGCACCGGCTTCCCCTCAGATTACGGCTGCGCCTACGAGTGACCCGAGCGGCGGGACGATTACCGGGACAGTGAAGGCTGGAGGGGTGCCGCTACCCGGAGTCGCCGTGACTGCTGCCAATACCCTGACGGGGAAGAAATATGCGACGACAACCGACGTGAACGGATCGTTTGCCATGGCGATTCCGCGCAACGGGCGCTATGTCGTGAAGGCGGAGCTGGCGGCGTTTGCGACGGAAACGAAGGAGATTTTGATCAATGCTGCTGGGCAGAATGGCGGGAAGCCCGCGCAGGTAGCTGAGTTCGGGTTGCAACTTGCTTCACGGGCACAGGAAGAAGAGGCCCGGCAGACAGCAGCGACAAGTGCGGGAGTTGCGCGCGGAGTGCAGGCGCTGAGCGTGACGGGAGACGGACAAGATGCTACGGATGTGAGTGCGAGTGGCAGCAACGCAGGAGCGCAACTGCCTTCGCTGGGAAATTTGGGTGGGGACGCGGCTGGAACGGACTCGGTGACGGTGAATGGCGCAATGGGAACAACGAATGGGCTGGCCGGTTATAGCGAGGATGACATCCGGCAGCGGGTGCAGGATGCAATCGCACAGGCACAGCGGCAAGGTGGAGCTGCAGGCGATATGGCGAATGCAGTGGTCGGGATGCTGGGTGGGATGATGGGTGGTAATGGATTTGGCGGCCCAGGCGGTGGTGGTCCGGGCGGGGGCGGCAGTGGTGGAAGAGGTGGCCGTGGTGGAGGCGGCGGTGGTGGATTCCGAGGGTTCAATCCGACGCAGCCGCACGGAGCGGTATTTTATCAGGGAGGATATGGTGCTTTGAATGCTGCGCCATTCTCGGTGGCTGCAGCGCTTGGGGAACCAGGGGCGCAGGTGGTGAAGCCATCGTCGATGCAGAACCAGTTCGGAGTGAGCTTTACAGGATCGCCGTCGATTCCAGGGTTGGTGAAGGCCAGCACGAAGCAGTTCATCTTCTTCAATGTGACGGGACACCGGAACATTATTCCGCAGATCTTCAATGGGACGGTGCCGACGCTGGCTGAACGCAGTGGAGATTTCTCAGCGCTGGCGCAGACACTGTATGACCCGATGACGGGGTTGCCGATTCCCGGCAATAACCTGAAGAACGCGCAGACTCCCATCTCTCCGCAAGCACTGGCGTTGCTGAACTACTATCCTGCACCTAACGTGCCGAATGCAGGGGCGCTGAACAACTACCAAACGGTGACCAATGCTGGGCAGAATGGCACGACGGCGGCGCTGCGCTACGTGAGGAACTTTGGACAGAACAATAACTTTGGCAGAGGCGGCGGAAGCGGCGGACGACGGCAACAGGCAGCGAATGCGCCGAAGGCGCTGCGACAGAACATCAACTTCAACGGAAGCTATTCGCACACCGCGAATGACAGCCGGAACATCTTTCTGCCGCTGGGCGGGAACACATCCACGGATGGCTACGGTGTGACGGCAGGCTACACCATTGGCTATGGGCGGTTGACCAACAATGCTTCGATCAACTGGAACCGCTCGCACGCGATGACGGAGAACTACTTCACGAACGGGCCGAGTAATCCTGCAGTGGTAGCAGGCGTGCTGGTGGGCGATTCGACGATTCAGTCGAACCCAATCTACTACGGTGTTCCGTCGCTGTCGTTTGGCGGCTCGACTGCCTTTACCGGGTTAACGAATACAGCGCCAAGCGAGATAATCAATCAGACGATCTCCTTCAGCGACTTTGTAAGCTACAGCCATAAGAAGCACAATATGCGGTATGGACTCGATATTCGGCGCGTACACGCGGATTCGATCGGTGGTGCGCAAAACAATCTTCTCGGCGCGGCACCGAGCACTCCTCTGGGCGCATTCAGCTTTACGGGGTATGCGACACAGAATCCCGCGGCCAATTGCACTCCCTCGACTACGGTAACCTGCCCGGTGCTGCCGGCGAGTGGATCGGGGTTTGCAGACTTTCTTCTGGGACTGCCTCAACAGGCTGCGGTGCAGGCGGGCCTGAACAAAACCTACCTCCGGGCCAACGTCTTTGACTGGTATGCGCAGGATGACTGGCGAATCCTGGCAAACCTGACACTGAACTATGGGTTGCGATACGAGTATTTTTCACCGTATGTGGAGAAGTACAACCGGCTGGTGAATCTGGATCACAATGCGAACTTTACTGAGGTGGAGGCCGTCCAGCCAGGACAGACCGGAGCTTTCAGCGGTCCCTTCCCACGATCTCTTGTAAACCCTGACCGCAGCATGTATTCGCCACGATTCGGGTTCGCGTACCGCCCGAAGCCAAAGTTTTTCAAAGATACGGTGATTCGCGGAGGCTACGGGATCAACTACAACACGGGCCAATACGCGACGATTGCGCGACAGTTGGCCAACCAGCAGCCTTTTGCCGTAACGCAGACGAACCTCGCGGGGCAGCAGGGATGCGGAACGCTGGAACAGTTCACGTTGACGGGAGCGTTCAACTGCTCGAATGCGGCAGTGCAAAGCAACTTCAGTGCGAACCTGAACTATCGCTTGGGACATGTGCAGATCTGGGATCTGGATATTCAGCGGACGCTGCCGATGGGGATCGTCGCTAACATTGGCTACAACGGATCAACGGGCGGAGCCTTGGACATGGTGGAGGCACCAAACCGGACAGCCACCGGGGTGTTGAATCCTGGGGCACAGCCGTTCGCCTATGAGAATTCGCTTGGGTACTCGCGGTTCGAGGCACTGAGAGTGAATGTCCGGAAGAGAATGCAGAAAGGGATATCGCTGCAGGGGACCTATCAGTATGGGCACTCAATCGACAATTCCTCATCAATTGGCGGGACGGCGCAGACGGTGGCGCAGAACCCTAACGATCTGAACGCCGAGGAGGGCAACAGCTCGTTCGACATTCGGCAGAAGGTGACGGGTAACTGGGTGTTCGAACTGCCGTTTGGGCCGAATCGAGCATTATTGTCGCGGGGCGGATTCTGGTCGAAGGCGCTCGATGGATTTTCGGTATCGGGAGACTTCACGTTTGCGACTGGCACTTACTACACGCCTAACTATCTGTTGACGGTGCAGGAGACTGCATCGGGTTCGAGCAGTTCATTGCGACCGGACCGCAACTTCAATGTGCCGATCAGCGGAGCAAAACAGATTGGCAATTGGTTCAATGCAGCGGCGTTCAGCGCTCCGCCAGCTGGGCAGTACGGGACGGCGTCGCGCAATTCGATAGAGGGTCCCGGAACGAAGGTTGTGGATGTTTCGTTGTCTCGAACGGTGCAACTGGGGGATACGCGGTCGTTCGAGGCGCGTGTGATGGCAACGAATGCTTTGAATATCGTTCAGTTCTCGGGGATCAATACGACGCTGAACTCGCCGACATTTGGACAGGTGTCGGGAGCGGCACCGATGCGGACACTGACGGTGCTGGCGCGGTATCGGTTTTGAAAGGCAGTGATTTGGTGATCAGTAATTACGAGAGAACGAACGGTGGAGGAAGTAGTCGCATCGCTGCGTTTATGCAACGGATGGTGTCGGCGATATTGGTATCGATGATGGCGGGAACGCCTATGGTCGCGCAACAAGAGGGCCCTGCTGGGACTTTTACGCTGAAGGTGCAGAGCGATATCGTGCTGACTAATGTAGTGGTGCGAGATAAGAAGACTGGTGAGGTGGTGAAGGGTCTCAAAGCCAGCGACTTTACGATTCTCGAGAATGGAAAGCCGCAGAAGATTGCCAGCTTCGACTATCAGAACGTCGATGAAGCTGCCGTGCTACAGGAAAAAACAACTGTAACCGGCAAAGCTACAGTTGCGGACTTGCTGAACAATGATTTTGCAACCAATCCGGCTGAACTGAAGGACCATCGGCTGATCGTGATGTTCTTCGACCTGAGCAGTATGCAGCCGGAGGATGTCGACCGAGCCGTGGAGGCTGCGCAGAACTACATTAATAAGAAGATGCAACCCGCGGATTTGGTCGCAGTAGTGAGCATGGCGACAGGGCTAAGCATGGATCAGGATTTCACCTCGGATAAAGCTGCACTACTGAAGGCTGTGGGGAGCTACAACGGAACCGAGGGCACGGGGTTCGCTAATGGCAATGAAGGTGGCACATCGGCCGGGACGGCGGACGATGCTTCAAGTTTTACAGCAGATGACAGCGAATACAACGCGCTGAATACGGATCGCGAGTTGTATGCAATTCGTACGATCGCGAGGTCGCTGGAACGAGTGGATCAGCGGAAGAGCCTGCTGTACTTCAGTGGCGGCCTGACGCGGCAGGGGATCGAAAACCAGGCGAGCATGCGCGCTGCAACGAACGAAGCGGTGCGGGCTAATATGGCGATCTACAGCGTGGATTCGCGCGGGTTGGAGGCGCTACCGCCCGTGGGAAATGCTTCGACGGGGAGTCTGCGGGGAACGGCTGCCTACAGTGGAGCGTCGATGCAGAGCAATTTGAATTCGAACTTTGCTTCGCAGGAGACGTTGGCGACGTTGTCCAGCGACACGGGTGGGAAGGCATTCTTCGATTCGAATGATTTTGCTCCGGCGTTTCAGCAAATTCAACATGACACGGAGGCGTACTACATCGTTGGGTTCCGTTCCACCAATACGGCACGCGATGGGAGCTACCGGCATTTGACCGTGAAGCTGAATCGGAGTGATGTGAAGCTGGACTATCGGCAAGGGTACTTTGCGCCGGCGGACTTTCAGCACCAGAAGACTGAGGATCGTGAGCAGGCTCTGACGGAGCAGATGCGCAGCGATCTGCCTGCAACCGATGTTGCGATCTATCTGCAGGCTTTGTATTTCAGGCTGGAGGACAACAAGTTCTTCGTGCCGGTGTCGCTGATTGTGCCGGGATCGCAGATTCATAGTGTCAAGAACGGCGATCGGGATAAAGCGAACATCGATGTGATGGGGCAGGTGAAGAATGCCCAGGGGATTATCGTCGGAAATGTTCGCGATAACGTGAAGCTGACATTGGATGCTGCGCAGCAGGTGCAGCGGAAGAATATTCAGTACTCGACAGGATTTACGCTGGCTCCCGGTAAGTACCATTTGAAGTTTGTGGTGCGGGAGAATCAGACAGGCGCGATGGGAAGCTTTGAGACGGATATTCTAGTGCCGGATTTGAAGAAGACTCCGTTGAAGCTGAGTTCGATTGTCCTGTCGAGTCAGCGAGTGCCGAATACGGCGAAGAAGACGGTAAATCCGCTGGTGCGCGATGGGGTGGAGTGGATTCCGAATGTGCCGCATGTGTTTCGGCAGGATCAGCATCTCTACTTCCTGTACGAAGTCTATGACCCCGCGAAGCAGAAGGGTGCACCGGAGCCGGCGAGTTCTCCGGGGCTGACACGGCGCGAGGGCGGCCCTGTTCGGGTGTTGACCAGTATTGAGTTTTTGAGCGGCGGCGTGAAGGTGTACGAGACGCCCCTGGTAGAAGCCAAGGCGATCAATATTCCCGAGCGAAGCGCGGTGGCGTTTCAGTTCGACGTGCCGCTGACGCAGCTCAAGCCAGGGACGTATGTGTGCCAAGTAAACGTGATCGACGACGCGGGCGGGAGCTTCAGCTTTCCGCGGATGGCGATGTTAGTGCAGCCTGGGGCGGCGCCGGTGGTGGCTCCTGCGGCGGTTGCGAGCCCGGTGGCGGTGTCGCCAACCCCATAGCGGGTCTAACTCTTGACAGTGCCCGGGCTGGAGAGGATGATATGTGATCATCTCGTGAGGTTCGCCCATGAGCCCGCAGCTTCGTTCCTCCTGTATCGTCATTCTCTTCGGTTTGTTGAGTGTTCCGTCCCCGTTAGCCGCCGAGTTGCCCTCCGGCTTGCAGCAGAATGCGTCGACCTCAGATGCTGCTATGCGTGAGCTGCGGCACCAGGACCCGCAATGGCAGACCGTAGTGACGCATCTCCCCGATCCGGCAACGGCGACCGAGCAACAACTGGAGACTGTCGGAGATGTGTTGCGAGCGCGACGCTTCCCTGAAGACGCGCTGGATTACTACAACTATGCGTTGCGACGGGGAGGCAACGAAGTCGAGCTGATGAACAAGCTCGGCGTGACTCAGCTTGATCTTCGGCATACGGCCGCGGCGCGTGCTTACTTCCAGCGTGCGATTCAGCTCAAGCGGAAGGATGCGGTGGCGTGGAACAACCTGGGTGCTGTTGAGTACATCGATGGACGATTTGCAACTGCGATCACTGATTATGGCCACGCTATCAAACTGGATAAGGTATCGGCTATTTACCACTCGAACTTGGCAACAGCTTACTTTGAACAGAAGGATTACAAGAGGGCTCGGGAGCAGTTCAAAACTGCGCTGCGGCTTGACCCTGACGTGGCCCATCATGATGGCTCCGGTGGGCTGACGGCACATATGGTTTCGCCGGAAGACCATGCACGCTACTGCTTCGAGATGGCCCGGCTGTATGCAGAGCTTGGCGACGAGACCAACATGTTGCACTACCTAACGATGGCGAGTGAGGCCGGTTTCGATGTCATGGGTGAAATGCGCGCGGATAACACGATGGCACACTATCGTAAAGATGCCCGCGTGATCCTGCTCGTAAAGAATGCTCATGCGTTGCGGAGCGGTCGCGCCTCAGTCGACGAAGTGACGGGCAAGATACCGCCATTGCCGCCCATCCAACCCAATTGATTATTTGTAAGGGCAGTGACGACAGTCCGAGCTGCAACAATAGCCACGCTTCAGGTGATAGGCCGCGGTGAAGACGAGGTACGGGCCTTCGTAGTAGAAGTCTTCCGGGCTGAGTTCTTCGCCTGAAGGGTTCGTCTTCTGGTCTGCGGGTGGGTTGGCGTCGAGATTGGCCGGCTTCGTCATTGATTCGTCGTCTTTTCTCTTTTACTCCTTTGCGGATAGTTCGTCTTTCGTTGGTGGGTACCCCCTCCCCTCTCAAAGAGTGAGTTCCTTTTAATTCAATGGTTTACAGGGTACTCTAGCTTTCAAATTCGTCACAGCAAAGGGGTTACGGCCAAATTCGTCCAAACAAACGAGTTAGCCCCGGAGAGCGTCCGGGGCTTGTTTGTTTTTGATCTATATATCCAGTATAGCTGATCGAATGCTACTAAGATGCCAATTCGATCTTGTTTAGTTTGTTTGCTTTAGGTGGTTTTGGGACTTGACATGCGATTTTTGGACTGAAACCGCAGAAAAAATATTATCGCGAAGATAAGGGTAATTGAATCAGTTGGTTCGCCCCCAAGGCTCATTGCATATTTCTTTCGTTTAGTTATTTCGGAGCGCGACCATGGGGTTGATGCGTGAGGCTCGGCGGGCGGGGATGTAGCCGGCGAGGAGAGCAATGAAGCCGAGGATGAGGATCATGGCGGCGAAGGTTGCGGGATCGCTGGGGGTGGTTCCGAAGAGGAGTGAAGTGATGAGGCGGGAGATTGCGAGAGAGGCCACAGTGCCTACTGCGATGCCCATGAGCGCGAGGATGAGGGTGGCGCGGAGGACATCGAACTGGACTCGGGCGAGGGTTGCGCCCAGGGCCATGCGGACGCCGATCTCCTGGGTGCGCTGCGTGACCGAGTAGGAGATGACTCCGTAGATGCCGAGCGCCGCGAGGACAAGGCCAAGGAGAGCGAAGGCAGAGACGAGGATGACGAAGAAGCGGCGTGGTGAGACGGCGTGGTCGACGATTCCCTGGATAGGACGGAACTCAGTTGCAGGCTGGTTGGGGTTGAGGTCGCGGAGGGTGCGTAGGACGCTGGCGGCCAGCTGATCGGGCGGGACCTTGGCACGGACGACGAGGTTGACTCCTTCAGGTCCCCACTCCTTGCGCATGATGGGGAGATACATCTGGCCGCCGGGTTTGCCTTCGACGTTGGATTCGTGGACGTCGGCGACGACGCCGATGATACGGGCCTCCGCGCCGCCGATGAGGACAGTGCGGCCGATGGGATCTTCGCCGGGCAGGAGGTTGTTGGCGGTGGTCTGGTTGAGGATGACGGTGTTGTCACCTTTCATGTCGTCCTGCCAGGTGAAGTCACGGCCGCGCAGGCGCATCCCCATTGCCGGGATGTAGCCGGGAGAGACGATATAGACGAAGGCTCCTTTGACTTCGCCTGGGCGATAGGTTTTGCCCTTGAGGCGCGGGCCTCCCCATCCACGGTTGCGCTCGAGCGGGAGGTTGTCGGTGATGCCTGAGGTCTGGACGCCGGGGATTGCGTTAATGCGGCGGAGGATCTCCTGAAAGTTTGCGTTGCGCTTCTCGAGTCCGGCGGTGTCTTTGCCGTCGACATAGTCGTAGTCGACGCTGATGGCCGCGGCGGTGGATGGCTGGAAGCCGAGGTCGATGTCGAGGACGTGGAGGAAGCTTCGCAGCAGGAGGCCTGCGCCGACGATGAGGACGCAGGCGAGGGCCACTTCAGAGACGACGAGGGTGGACCTCAGGCGCTCGTGTTTACGGCCGTCGCTCATGCCGGGGCCGGAGTCTTTAAGGGCTTCCTGAATGTTGGCTGAGGACATTTTGATGCCCGGGAGCAGGCCGAAGAGCATGGCGGAGCCCACGGTAATGAGGAGGGTCCACGCGATGGCACTGCCGTCGATGCGAATGCTGGAGAGAAGGGGTAGGGCGATGGAGCCCTGGTGAGCGAGATAAGAGACGAGCGCGTAGGCGAGTCCGAGGCCGAGAGCTGCGCCGATGGTGGAGAGGACGAGGCTTTCGGTGAGGAGCTGGCGGATGAGGCGGGCGCGCGTTCCGCCGAGCGCTCCGCGGAGGGCGAACTCCTTGCTGCGTGCGGCGGCGCGGGCGAGGAGGAGGTTGGAGAGGTTGACGCAGACGATGAGGAGGATGAGTCCGACGGCGCACCAGAGGACGATGAGCGAACGGCGGAGCTTGCCGCTGACGTACTCCTTCAACTCAACGGGGTACCCATCGTAGTTGTGGTTCGAGGAGGGGATCGTTCTGCGCCAGTAGAGTTTGGGAAAGAGCTCCCTGGCTTCGGTCCGGGACTGGGCGATGGTGACGCCGGGGTTGAGGCGGGCGATGAGGGCCAGCGTATTCCCCTGCATGCGGATGTCGTCCATGAACTGCGGGGTAAAGAGATCGACCTTGGCGCCCGGGGAAAAGACACTGCCGAAGTCGAAGGATTCGGAAAGCACGCCGACTACGGTGACGGGCGTTCCGTCGAGGGTGATCGGCTTTCCAATGATGGAACGGTCGCCGCCGAACTGGCGCTGCCAAAACGGATAGGACAACATGGCGGCCCTGGGGCTGCCTGTGACGGTATCCTGCGAGGTAAAGGGGCGTCCGAGCGCCGGCTCTACGCCGAGGACGTGAAAGAAGTTTGCTGCGACAGCGATGCCGGTGACGGGTTTGGGTTGGCCTTGCGCGGTCAGCTTTGAGTTGTCGGGAGCGGAAAATGCGTAGAAGCCGGTGATGTCAGCATACGAACGGTTTTGTGCGAGGAGATCTTCGTAGGCGTCGACCGAGTAGGTTGCACCGGAGAGGCCGCCGGTGTTGTGCTCCGGTCCAATGACGACGAGGCGGTGGGGATCGTAGAAGGGCAAAGGGCGGAGGAGGAGGGTGTCGACGACGCTGAAGACGGCGACGTTGGCGCCGATGCCGAGAGCGAGGATGAGGATGGCGACGATGGTAAAGACGCGATTGCGATTGAGGGTGCGGACGGTGTAGCGGAGATCCTGGAGGAGGATGTCGAGCCAGGGGAGGCCGCGGGCGTGACGCTGCCGCTCGCGGGCCTGCTGGACGCCGCCGAAGCGGACGAGGGCGCGACGGCGGGCTTCTTCTGGGGTCATGCCGCTGCTGATGTTTTCCTCGACGGCGAGATCGATGTGGGATTGGAGTTCGGTTTCCAGGTCCGTGTCTCGCTGCTGTTTGCGGAAGAAGGAAAGGATGCGATTGAGGACTTCGCGTGGCGCTCCCATTAGAGAACTCCTGCGGCGGGCATGGCGAGGACTCGGCCCATGACGGTGGAGAGACGATGCCAGTAGGCGGTGTCTTTCGCCCATTGTTTGCGACCGGCTTTGGTGATGGCGTAGTACTTTGCCTTGCGATTGTTGTCGGAAGTGCCCCACTCGGCGGAGATCCAACCGCGCTGCTGGAGGCGGACGAGCGAGGCGTAAATGGTGCCCTGGTTGAGGAGAACCTCGTCGCCGCTAACGTCTTCAATACGGCGGGCGATGCCGTAGCCGTGCAACGAACCCATCGTGGCGAGGGTTTGCAAGACCATGAGGTCGAGGGTGCCTTGCAGCAGATCGAGTTTTGAAGGATGCAACTGGCCTCCTGTGTTAATGCCACATCAGCGTGGCGGTAAGGGACGAGTTTATGTGGTTGTGCCACAGGAGACAAGATTTTTGTGACGAGTTGCAGGAGTTGGCGGGATCAGGAGTTGTGGCGGGGTCTGGGTTTGGAGGGTGCGGGGTGGACGGTGTTGTCGGTCCAGGTTTGGGGTGCGCGCCAGGTGCGGGTGGCAGTGAGGTCGATGCGGAAGGGGCCTGCGGCTCGGTTGGTCGGCAGGACTTCTGCGAGGCCGTCGCCAAGTTGGGGAAGAGCAGTTGCGAGGGCATGCAGGCGAGCGAGCGACGCCATGCCGGTAAGGTGCAGGGTGTAGCCGGTGGTGTCGAAGTGGCCGTCGAGAGTTGCGGGGTCCTTACCGCCGAGGTCGAGCGAGGTTGGAGCCAGTTGAAATCCGCTCGGTGGTGGGGCAGATGAGACCTTTTTTAAATGTGCGTCGGGAGCTGGCGGTGTGACGGATTGGAGGGTGATGTCGCCGGTGATCAATGAGTCGGGGCCGTTGCGTGGATTGATCAGGCTGGCGTTGGTGATCAACATCTCGCCCTGCCAGGGAGCGGTGTTGCGTTCGGGATGATAGGAGAGGGTGCCGGTGAGGATGCCAGCGGCGGCGATGTCGGCCGGGACGCGGGAACTGGCGATGTGGAGCCAGTCGAGGAGCGTTGAGGCGGGAAGCCCAGGGGTGCTGATTTCGATTGCGGCGGAGTTGGAGTCGCGGATGTCGGGGACAGCGCCGGAGATGGCGAGGGTGGGGGGATTGGAGGAGCCGGTGGGAGGCCAGCTGCAGCGGACGTCCTGAAAGCCGTGGAAGTCGCTGGTGGCAGTGCCGAGGCACTGAAGGTCGACGTCGAGTGGCTGAGCGGGAACGAAGTCGGCGCGGCGGGCGCCGGTGAGTTGAAGGCGGGTTTGGATGGCGCTGTTACTGACGGTTCCCTGTGCGTTCGCTGAGACGGTCATGTCGCCGCGAAGGCCGGCGTCGCGACCGAGGAGGAGCAAGGTCGCCTGGCCGAGAGGGACATTGCGCCACTCGCCGTGGAGGCTGATGGGAACCTGATCGAGTGAGGCGGCGCGGCCTAATGTGCCTTCGAGTTGAACGGTGCCGGTGTCGGAGACGTTGGTGTCGGTGCGTGCGGGGTGAGCCTGGAGGCGGAGGTGCCACTGCTGAGGGTCGGGTAGCCAGAGGGCAAAGTCGGCGTCGGTAAGGGAGACGGGGGTTTTTTCGTGGTCGAGCTTGAGGTTGACGCGGGCTCCGGTGGCTTCGATGTAGGGGAAGCGTGGGGCAGAGCCGGCCTTTTTCTGGGCGGTGGGGGCAACATCAACGTGCGCGGCGTGGAGGAGGATGCTCTCGAGGTTCCACTTCCCTGCCGCAGTGTGGACGAGGTTGACGCTGGTCTGGTCGGTGAAGCTGATGGTGGAGAACTCGACGCGGCGACGCCAGAGTGAGCTGAGGCGAAGGGTGACGCGAACGGAGCTGGAGCGGATAACTGGCTCGGAGCCAAAGGCAGGGTCCTCGTCGACGACGAAGTTTTCGAGGGTGAAGCCGGGCAGCGGGAGGAGATTGAGACTGACCTTTTCGAGATGGACGGGGCGGCCGAGACTATCGCTGATGCTGTTGGCGATGCGCTTCTGATAGCGGTTGAGGTTGATAAGAGGCGGAAGCAGGACAAGGAGAAGGACCGCCAGAGCGACAAGGGCCAGGTAGAGAAGGCGGCGGAGCGTATGGGCGCTGAGGGACGGTGGGACGTCTGCGTCCACGACTTCGCTCTGCTCCCAGGTTGGATCCATTTCCTGCATGAGTTTCCGGTTCTCAGTTGTCAGTTGTCGGTTCTCAGTTGTTAGCTCTCCGTTGTCAGTTTTCAATGTTCGATGGTCAGCACTTCGATTTGAGGGACTCGCTGAAAACTGACAACTGGCAACTAAGAACTAGCAACTCTACTTGACGAGATGGAAGGTACGCTTCCAGCGTGTCTCGTCGAAGATGTGGAGGAGGATGTGGCCCATGAAGCCGATGCGCTCGCCAATGCTTTGCTTGTTGATCTGGTCGGCAGGGGTTTCAAAGGACCAGTAGACGAACATGGGGCGGCCGACGATGTTTTCGCGGGGAACGAAGCCCCAGAAGCGGCCGTCGAGGCTTTCGGTGCGGTTGTCGCCCATGGCGAAGACCTTGCCGGGAGGTACGACGAGGTCGCCATCGACGATGTGATTGGGGAGTTCATAGGCCCAGCTTGCAGTGACCTGATCGTAAGCGCCGGGAGGGACTGCGGGAAAGTCGTCGCGATAGGGCTGGAAGGCATGCTGCGGGTTGTCGTCGGAGGCGGGCATACCGGCATAGGGCTCGTTCTGCGCGACGCCATTGAGGTAGACGACGCCGTTGTGGAGGTGGATGCGGTCGCCAGGGACACCGATGGTTCGTTTGACGAGGAAGAGGTCGGGTTCGCCGGGTTTGAAGAAGACGATGATGTCGCCGCGGCGGACGTCGCGATAGAAGGTGAACGGGGCCCACTTTGCGGGCGGGGCGAGGGAGATGCGGTCCACCAGGACGTGGTCGCCGATGAGTAGCGTTTTGACCATGGAGGCGGAGGGGATCTCGAAGTTCTGGAAGATGAAGGTCATGACGAAGAGACCGATCGCGAGGACGGTGCAGATGGAGGCGAGGGACTCTAGGGGAGTTTCGGTGCGGTCCTGTTCGGTTGTTTCGATCTCGTTTGATTCGGTTGCGACGGTGTCGGTCAAGACGGGTCTCCGGTGATCCAGCTATTAGTGTATCGCTGATGGGGGCTGGTTTTGAAAGGGATATGACGGTGGGAGAGTGACCGAGCTTGCTTCTGCTGGACAAAGTTATAGAAAAATCGATTTTTAAGGACGCGATGGATTGCTCGCCAGCCGCAACCCGGTTCAACTGCAGTATCTTGCCATCCCAATTCTCTTTGTGAAGAGTTCAGGTATCTCGCAGACCAAGGCGCTGGGGAAACTCTTCGGTGTCGTCGGGCGGGATGTCGACGGTGTATTGCTGCAGGGATTGGGCTTGCGCTTTCTGGAGAAGGAGATGGGCCGCAGCCAGGATGAACAAGGTTTTCAGCAGGTGTGGGATGCTCGCCTCGATCCAAGCTTCCTGGTGGACGACGATCGCAACGAAGAAAGGAAAGAGGATGAAGTAGCGAACGACCGCGACCGGCAGATCCGTGATGGCGCCTCTGTGGAGGTGGGTGAAAGGAATGGTTCGGACGGAAAAGAGAAAGATATCGGCGAGCAGGAAAGAGACGCCGATCGCTACGACCAATTGACCCGTCGTGATGCGGGGAGTCTTCAGGCTCGAGGGTGAGAGAACGTGAAGGCACAGGGCAGTTCCCAGGCTGATGAGCAGAGCCCAAAGGGTAATCCAGCTGCGAGTGCCCGCGAGATGGCCGGATCGGGGACGACCGATGAGAACGCTGAAGAGCCAGGAGCCGCGACGGTCGACTGGTGCCGATAGCACGGAGCGAAGGCCAATCACTGTCCAGAAAGCCATGATCGGGACTGCAGAGCGAATGCCGCCAGGTAAAAGAGCCGGGCGGATGTGGCCCGCTCCGACACGCAGGATGACCATTTCGGCGAGAGCGAGAGCGATCCCGAGACCGCCAAACATGGCCAGCATGACCCGCTGGCGCTGGGAGCGGAGGATGGTCTGGCTGATGAAGTGAAAGATCGCTCTTTGGGGCGGGTGACGCAGAATCGTGGCGTGGAGAAGATGATGGACGGGTACGACAGCGCGGCTTGAGGTGGCGACGGCACTGGCTCCCTCGATGAGCTGACGAACTCTTCTGCGATAGGCGAGCGGATAGGTAAGAAGTGTGCAAGCAAGCATGATCAAGAGCGCGTAGCAGCCGATGCGAGCGAGTTCATGGAAGACGGGAAGCGCGGATGGTCCGGCGAAGAGACGCTCGTAGACGCCAAGAAACCAGAAGGGAGGAAAGTAGCGGACGGCTGGACTCCCTGATGTGAGCAGAGGCGCGAGAGATCCCGAGAGGGTTGGAAAGAGGAGCAGGACGGTGAGGAGCGCCATGATGGATGCGCCTTGAAGCAGAGGAGTGATCTGCCGGAAGATGCGCTCGCCGACGGTGTTGAGAAGGAAGCCCTGGAGCGCGAGGAAGGCAGCCGCTGCGAAGGTTCCGCTCATGGTCACAGCAACCGCGTGCGCGAAGAGGTGACGAGGAAAATTGCGCTGTTCGGCGACGAGAGAAAAGAAGATCGTGCCCAGGGCGCTGGTGCCGAGTAGTACCAGCGTGAGGAAGATAGCGAGAGCAAGGACTCGAGCAAAGAAAAGATGGCGACTGACGATGGGAAGAGGTGAGAGGACGAAGATGTCGAGGAGATCGGGAAACAAGAGATCCCACTCGTAGACTGTAGCCGCGCCCATTACGATGAACGAGTACATAACGTAGAAGTAGTGGTCGGCCGCCTGTGCCCAGAATGGGCGATGCAATGGATACGGCGGGAAGCCGTGGTAGGCAGGAAAGAGAAATAGCGCGACCAGCAATCCGGGGAGAGCGACGGCGTAGCTGATCTGCATGACGCGCTTCGTCTCGTCGTCCGAGGCCAAAAGTTCATTGTGAAAGAAACGGTAGAGAAGGTGGCGGACGAGTACCTCGAACTGAGTTTGTTCGCGCATTGGAGCCGCGGGCTCAGCCTGGACCCCTAGCGAGAGCACAGGATGCTTCGGTGCGTGGAAGAGACCGAGCCGCTCAGACATGGTGAACCGCCATGAGGTCGACGAACTCACGAGCAACGCTCTGCGTGTCCTGTTGCTGAACGAGTTGGGCGAAGACGCTCTCCAGATTGGCGAGCGCGAGTGAGGTCTTGAGTTCGGAGGGCGGCGCGTCGGCGAGGATTTTACCTTTCGCGATGACGATGACACGGTGGCAGACGAGTTCGACGACCTCGAGTACGTGCGAGATGTACAGGATCGCCTTGCCCTGGGCCGCGAGCTGCTGCAGGAGGTCCTTGAAGAGTCTGGCTGAGACGACGTCGAGGCCTGAGAGAGGTTCGTCGAAGACGAGCAGCTTGGGGTCGTGCAACAGGGCGGCAGCAATGAGGATGCGTTGCTTCATGCCCTTCGAGTAAAGAGAAATAGGTGAGTACCGCCAGGACTCGAGGCCGAAGAGAGAGAGGAACCTGTTGGCTTTGAGATCGATGAGGGCTTCCGGCATGTTGCGCAGACGTCCGACGAGCTGGAGGTATTCGAGGCCTGAAAGATGAGTGTAGACATGGGCTTCTTCGGGAACATAGCCGAAGGCAGCGCGATAACCCTGGAGATTGTTACGGATGCTTTCGCCTTCAAAGAGCACCTGGCCAATGTTTGGCTCGAGGAGACCGGTGACAATTTTGACGGTGGTCGACTTACCGGAGCCGTTCGGGCCAACGTAGCCGACGATCTCGCCTGCGCGGACGCGGAAGCTGACATTGTCGATGGCGGGGAGACCGCGGTAGCTTTTGGACAGGCCTTTGACTTCAAGCATGGTGAATCCTCGTACCCTATGTAGCATTCGGAATAGGGACTAGTCAAGTAGCCTGCTACATAGGTATAGTTCCGCCATGGCAAACGAGGCGAAGCTCTCGCATACGGCAGCGATGATTCTTCAGGCGGTGAACGCCGGGTACGTCTATGGCTTCAGCGTGATGGAGATGACGGGGCTGCCGAGCGGCACGGTCTATCCGGCGATGCGGCGGCTGGAACGGGACGAGCTGATCCGCTCGCATTGGGAACAGCAATCAATTGCCGATGCGGAGCAGCGGCCGCCGAGGAAGTATTACAAACTGACACGGGCGGGAAAGATGACTCTGGAGTCTTCGCGGAAGCGCTATCCCCTGCTTGCGAAGCTGATCCCCTCGGAGCAGGTGGAGTCTATATGACACCGCGATTCGCACTGGCTTTCCGCGGATTTTACCTGTGCCTGCTACGCTGCGCTTCCCTGCTGGTACCTTGGCGGCAGCGCGCGGAGTGGTGGAAGGAGTGGCGATCGGAACTGTGGCATGTGCGCCAGGCCTGCACACCAGAGGACTCTCACTCCTTGAGAGGAGAACAAGAGGTCGCCGCATTCTGCCTGGGGGCATTTCAGGATGCGTTTTACCTCAGGCGCGAATCCAGACAGGAAAAAGTACCGCTTGCAACAACGAAGGGCTCGCCTGCACAGTGCATGCTCTTTCTGACCATCGTGATCGCTGCGAGTTATGGCATCGCGATGCTGCTGCCGGGTGTTCGTGCGGAGCTGCAGCCATCGCGCTATCGGATTGCGCCGAGCCTGGTACTTATCCAGAACGCACGATATACAGGGGATTCGGTGCCAACAATCTCAGCAGAGCAGGTTCAGGCCTGGAAACGGCGGAGGCAGCAGCTCTTCGATGGTTTCGCCTTCTATCGAGTCGAGCGCGAACCTGTATCGAATGCGGCGCATGGCAAAACTTCACTGGGAATCGCGCATGCGAGCTCAAATCTCTTTGATCTGCTTGGTTTATCGTTACGCTTTCCTTTCTCAGGCAAGGCTCTCGATAACTTGCCTAGAGTAATTCTTAGCGACAATGTTTGGAGAACGGAGTTCGGCGGAGATCCCAAGATCGCAGGGCGGGTGGTGACGGTGGGTTCGCACGAAGCCGCAGTTGCCGGAGTTGTGACCGCTGGCAGCTGGAGACTTCCGGGTAGGGTGGATGCCTGGCTGCTTGAACCAGACTCCGAAATGATTTCGGATCGCGCAGGATTTGTTGTGGCACATGTGGCGTCCGCGGAGGCACACGACCTATGGCATCAGAATGGCCACATGACGGCGCCGACCCTCGATGGATCACTGGATAGTTTTTTATGCGTTTCCTTGAAAGAGCGGACGCAGGGACCGCGAGACATCTTCCTGTTTGCGGTTTTTCTTGCGTGCCTCGCATTGCCGGCAACAACATCGCTGCCGCTCGGGGAGTACCGGCTAAGTTCGAGGAAGGTTTCGTGGTCGATGAAACTTCGCCGCTGGAGCTTTCTGGGCGGCAAGATCGCTCTGTTGTTGCCAATTATTTACTTCGTATCGCTTGACCTGGCCTATCTGCGGACAACGCTCGATACGTTTGCATCGGACTACATACAGCTTGTCTCTTCCTTTTCGATCTGCCTGTTTGGGCTGCGCTGGGCGCTGCGAGACCAGCGACAACGCTGTCCGGTCTGTCTTGGGAAGCTCTCACATCCTGCGCGGGTTGGTCAGCCCTCGAGAACATTTCTGGCCTGGAACGGCACGGAACTCATCTGCGTAGGCGGTCATGGCTTACTGCACGTTCCCGAGATGCCTACGAGCTGGTTCAGCACACAGCGGTGGTTGTATCTCGATCCGTCGTGGGAGGTTCTGTTTCCCGAGGCAGGGCTGGTTTCCACTGGCTACTTCTAGGCAGTGGCGTGGGGCTCCAGCTGATCTCTGAATTGCAAGACGAAGCTAGCGGACGACCTGGAAGGTGCGGCTCCAGCGGGCGAAGTCGACCAGGGTATCGATCTTGCTAGGGTGCTGGCGGCGCTGATCGGCGAGGGCCTGCTGGGTGAGAGTGGTCGCGTCGTCGGTGTCGTGCTGCTGGAGGGAGAAGTAGATGAGCAGGGGTTTGCCAACGATGGCTTCGCGGGGGACGAAGCCCCAGTAGCGGCTGTCTTCGCTGTCGTTGCGGTTGTCACCCATGACGAAGTAGTTGCCGGTGGGGATGATGAGCTCGCCGTTTTCGATGAGGCTGCGCATGCGAATCCACCAGTGAGAGTCGATCTCGGGGTCGGCGCTTTGAAAGCGCGGGAAGTTGTCACGGAAGTTGTCGGGTGGGCTGGGACGGTAGACGGCGTAGGGCTCAGTGAGAGCCTGACCGTTGATGAAGACGTGGCCGCCACGGAGACGGAGGTGGTCCCCTGGAAGGCCGATGACGCGCTTGACTAGGTGAAGGGCGGAGTCGACGGGATCGTGGAAGACGATGATGTCTCCGCGATGGATGGTTGTTGCGGGGAGGAGACCGGAGGAGCCATCTGTGTTGGGCGAGGCGTCCTGCTTGTTGACCAGAAGGAAGTCGCCGACGAGGAGGGTGGACTCCATCGATTCGGAGGGGATGCGGAAGGGCTGCGCGCAGAAGGTGATGATGAAGATCGCGATGACGATGAGGTGAAGGAGGGATTGCAGCGCGGTGAGGATGCCGGGCCTGTGGTGTGGATGGTGGGTGGATCGCGGACGGGTTGACTCCGAGGTTGGGCTGGGGGATGGGCTAGGGGAGCTGACCTCGGTGTGATCAAAGGAGGAACTTCTGTCTGGGCCTGGATCTGGCCTGATTTGATGTCGGCGGCGGGAGGAGTCATTCGGCCACCTCCGCTGCAGCGAGTTGGGATTCGGAGATGAGGCGCTGGAAGGCGAGGCGCGCGGCGTCCTGCTGGGCTTGCTTCTTGGTGGTTCCTTCGGATTCGGCGAGTGCGCGCGAGCCTCCCTGTTTGTCTTCAATGCGGACCTCGACACGGAAGCGCTTTTGATGGTCGGGGCCGCTCTGTGCGGTGAGGACGTAGTGAGGCTGTCCAGCACCGGTGGCCTGCAGGTGCTCCTGCAAGGCGGATTTGTGGTCGCCGATGGCTCCGCTGAAGGTGTCGCCGGCCTGCAACGCGACGTGAAGATCCGGGAGGGTGGGTTCGATGATGTGCTTTTCGATGAAGTCGCGGGCGACGTCGAGGCCGCCATCGAGATAGAGGGCGGCGATGACTGCTTCGAGGGCGTTGGCGAGGAGAGCCGGCTTTCTGCGGCCTCCGCTTTGTTCTTCACCGCGCCCGAGAAGGAGGAGCGAGCCAAGATCGATGCGGGCTGCGACCTCGCCGAGATGGCGACGGCTGACAAGCGAGGAGCGAAGACGGGTCAGTTCGCCCTCGCGCGAACGCTGGGAAGCGGCGGAAGAGGGATTCGGCGACCGCGAGGCCAAGGACGGCGTCGCCGACAAACTCAAGTTGTTCGTTGTCGGCGGCAGGGTCAGGGAGGGACTCGGGGTTGGTCTCGTAGGCGAGCGAGCGATGGGTAAGGGCCCAGGTGAGCAGCTCGGGACGCCGAAAGCGATGATCGAACAGCGGCACAAGAGTGGCGTTCTTTTCCGATTGCCCGGCCTTTTTGTGGCGCGTCGTCATCGAACCCCTCTGCTTTACTTTACTGGACAGACGCAATTGTCTGGAGTGCATGGTTAGTGTGGTGTTGGCGGACGATATGCGTCTTTCTCGGCTTTGCCGCTAGGGTCCAGGGGAGCATCGTCGTCCGGGGTTTGGTGCTCGACTTTGGGAGCAACGAAGGGTTGTTTGATTCCTTGTTCGGCGGCGGCCTTGGTGTCGGGCTGGGCGTCGCGAACGACAAGGGCGGCTTGATACTCGGCCATGGCTTTTTCGCGGTCGGGCATGATGTCATAGAGCCTGCCGAGGTAGATGTGCGACCAGGCGAGGGTGCGTGGATCCTTCGAAGTATCGAGGACGGCCTGGAAGTCGCCGATTGCGGCGCCCGGTTGACGCTCCATCAGGTTGACCCGAGCGAGGACGTAGTGGGCCTGGGCATGGTCGCCGTTGGGGTCGGCGAGGACCTGGTTAGCGATCTCGGAGGCTCCATCCAGGTCTCCCTTGTAAATCTTCATCTCGGCGAGTTGAAGTCCAGTCAACTGCGTTGTTGCGCGGCGCAAGACGTCGTGACTGCCATTGGGCAGGAAGGCAACCTGCTGGGCCTGGTGGCGTTCGCGGTCGACGTCCATGCCGTAGACCATCTGGCCCATGTTTTCCTTGAGGCTGATGCCGTCTCTCTCCATCGTCCCAATCTGGCCGTAGAAGTAATCGACGAGCACCCATCCCTGACGCATGGCGAGGTCGACAGCTTTGCGACGGACGGCCTCCGCCTGATGGTCATAGGCGCTCATTTCGGCGTCGTAGCGTTCGAGATCGGCACGTGCCTTCACTGCAGGCCCCGGCTTCAGGGGTTTGGTGAGACCTACATCCATCGTGTGGGTTTCGATCGCCTTGATGAGGCACTCGGTGAGGAAGGGGACGATCTCGGTCTTGTAGACGTACTCGAGGGGCGCATCCTGGACGGCCTTCAGCAGAGGCTGGAGGCGCTCCATTGCCTGGGCGCGTGCGTAGACCAGCGGCTCGATCTCGTAGTGGAGATAGATGTGACGGATGTCGTCCATGTGGACGGCGCCGAGCGGGTTTCCGGAGGGGGAGGCGACGACGATGTAATCGCTCGAATAGATGCGGGCGTTGGTCGCGGACGGAGCGAGCATGGGCTCCAACAGAACGAGGAAGCGACGGCCATCGTAGCTGCTGACCGGCAGACGGAGATAGATGTTCGTGTTGAGAACCATCTTCGTGAGCGGACCATGCACGCGGGCGGTGAGATCTTCATACTCAGAGCGATGTTCGACCCAGATGGCGTTGAGATGGACATCCTCGGCGAAGGTGCGGAGGCGGGGAAGAACGTTGACGACCTGGGTGGAGTCGGGTGGAAGTTCGGTCTCGTCAACGGTTGGCGTGAGTTCGGGCGGCGGCGACAGATAGAGTGCCAGTGAGATGTACTGAGCGAGATTGAGGCCGCCGTCCGCCAGGGTGTGGTCACGAATATAGCTGCAGAGAGCATCGCGGCTGGTGCGGGCCGCGGCAGAGGCTGCAACCTCGGCGTTGATCTCTTCGCGAATTTTGGTGCGCACTGGGCTGGAGGCCGCGAGATCCGCGTCGTAGCCGCATGTGTTCAGCGCTACTGCGAGATAGAACAGAGGCTCGCTGGTTTCAAGAGTGATGGCGGAGCCGCCGGCCTCCGGCTGGGCAACGCGAGGAGCGGGTTTACGCGGTGTGTCGACTGCGGGTGTGTCGGGAGTGCTGCTGCTCGAGGAGCTTGGCTGCTGCGCACTCGCGGGGACCGCGCATGCGCTAAGGAGAACCGAAGCGGCGAGGCATAGAAAGAGTGTGGGGCATGGGCGGGAGGACGGCTTAGCTAGAAAAGACACGATAGGGATTCGACGCTCCCCTGAAGTTTAAGGGAGCAAAGGGCGGAGTGGCAACCCGCAGGGCAGGCGGCCGGGACTGGCCGTGGATTACCCGTGAACTGAGACTCCAGAGAAGGTAAGGACAACGCGGCCGCGCACCGGAGCGCCAAAGACGCTGGCCGGTTCGTAGACGCTGGTCAGGAGTTGATTGACGACCTGGTTGTGAACTGCCGGATCGTCAGGTCCGGAGATGATGTTGTAGTCGTAGACGCGGCCCTCGGCGTTGACAAAGGCTTCTACGACGATGACCGAGTCGTGTTCGGTAACGATGGCGCCGGGACTCACAGTCGAATAGAGATAGTGGGGGGCGGTGATGGCTCCGAGGGGCTCGTCGTTCGCCATCACAGGCTCTGGCGCGGCGACCATACCGAGGAGAAGTCCAATGCCTCCAATGAAAATGACGGCCCCGGCAAAACCTGCGGAGACCTGTACCAGCATGGGACGGACTGCGTTGTCCCACTTCAGGCTCACGGTATCGAGCCAGCTTGATTTTCTTCGGGCCTGCTCATGCGAGATGGCAAGCCTGAGCTTGAGGCCAAGATCCGCCGGGGCCTTTGCCGGGCCAACTGAAGCAAGCGTTTGCTGCATGGCGCGAAGTGAGGCAAACTCCTGCGCGCAGCCGGGGCATGTCTCAAGGTGCCGAGCAATCTGCTGCATCTGCTGTCCGCTGACAGCTCCGTCGAGGTAGGCGGAGAAGGAAGATTGGCACTTCTGGCAGATTTGCGGAATCATAGCGCCACCACCTCCTTGGATTGCTCTGCTTGAGGATACGTCGCAGAGTTTGTGGAGGGGATACCACTTTCGATATTGAGAAGGGTACGCAGGGCGGAGCGGCCGCGGGTAAGTCGCGATTTGACGGTGCCGATGTTCACGTTCAGGATCTCGGAGATCTCCTCGTAGGCGAAGCCTTCTATTTCGCGGAGGATGACGACGGTGCGGAAGGCCTCGGGGAGCTGGCGGAGAGCGGCCTCGACGCGCTCGCGAACCTCAGCCTGAGCGGCGTGGTCGAAGGGCGAATCGGAGTGGTCGGCCAAGGTCGCGCTGAGGCAAAGGCCTTTGCTTTCGTCGTCCGAGTCGGACTCGTAGGGTGAGTCGATGGTGATCTCCTGCTTCTTGTGGCGCGACCACCAGCGTCTCTGGTTGGAGGCTTCGCGGAGGGCGATGCGGTAGAGCCAGGTGCGCAGGCTGGCTTCGCCATGGAAGCCGCGAATACTGCGAAAGACTTTAATGAAGACTTCCTGAGTGATGTCGGCGGCGTCGGCGGGGTCGTTGAGGCTGCGCGCAATCAGCGAATAAAGCGGCTGATGGTATTGCGCGATGAGGACGGCAAACGCCTCCTCGGAGCCGGCCTTGAGGTCAGCCACAAGAGCAGCATCTTCGGTGGTAATGCCTATCGCGCTGGCTAGATTGCCCACTATCGTGCCCGCCTGCATATCGGGTTCCTCTACAGTACGACTTTGGTGAAACAAGTTGCAATACCGAGCCGCGAGGCTCCGAGGTTTAGCGGTACAACGCCCGCGCGGGCCGAGTGCTCGCTCACTCTATTACCTTTAGACACCGGGAGATACCGTATATGTTCCCACTCGCATTGACGAATGCGCTGTGGTCGGCCAGAATAGAGAGAGTCCTTCCTAAGAGTGGGCCTGTGGCGCAGCTGGGAGCGCGCTTCCATGGCATGGAAGAGGTCATCGGTTCGATCCCGATCAGGTCCACCAAATAACCCCTTCAAAATCAAGCGTATGCCGGAAGCTGAGCACTCCCTCCTCTCAGCGACTTGGTGTCATTTGGTGTCACGCGCGCAGAAGGCCTGCGCCGACTGTTGTCGACTGCTCCGGTTGAAGCCGACTCTTTCGAAGACTTCCGGCTTCGCGCCTGTGACTTTCGCAGCTCCAAGACTTTCGCAGCTCCAAATTGATGGAATTGATCGTCGATTGAACGCTTGCCGGAAGGCACACGATTAATTGGAAGTGTGCAGAGCGTTGGGAACGCCCAACAACGGAAGATGTTCGTGACCTTCCACCGGGCAGTATGCCCGGACGGCTTTTCCCTCGACTTCGACAAATACCTCGGCCTCGACCAGATCGGAACAACTGGTCTCGCCGCAAAAGTCGATCACGGCTATGAAGCTCTGCAGGATCTCAATGAGGTGATGGGCTACGGATGGAATAGCCGTTGCTGGATGGTTAAAGAAACCACTTGGATGCGCCTCATCCGTGGAACGATTGGATACTGGCGTTGCGGGACTATATGCAGGACGTTTTCCATCGTCTGGGTGCGTTTCCAAAGAGAGCAGCTATAACCAACGGAAATTGGCTAGTCGTGTTTGCGAACCCGGAAGATGCTTTTGGTGTCAACGGTGGCCGAGAAGCAGCCTATGTCCACGTATATGCGAACGCAGACCAGATCGACGAGCGCTATGAAGGTGTATACAAACTTCTGGCACAACGTCGAGTCGCGGAACGTGCTGACGAGATCGAACCCGGACATCTGCCTGGGCTGATCTCTGCCGACAAGGTAGAGAGCCTGACCCATGGCCTGAGGTTGTACTATGCGCAGACCCGTACCGTTCGACAAGAAGCGCCTGTAATTTCCGTCCTTCCGTTGGTTCTTCTCAAATCAACGGGCAATACTTGGGTGAGAGTGGTGCACACTGGAAATGCGATTCTTCTGCCAGACAAGTATGAAAACCTTGCCGGGCACCTCAACGAGATACAGCAGATCGCCCAACAGCTTCTCGACCGCGTGAATAACTTAATCGGCAAAAACATTGGTCCCCATTTCAATCGATACCCATTACTCCGACCGAGTAGCGTTTGAAGGAATGAGAGGAATTCAAGAACTGGATGGTGATCCGAATCACTACGTCGTAGTAACTGGTTCTATGACGCACTTCATTCGACCCCAGCCACAGATACGAGATTGCCGATACCACGATATCGCTTTAGTTCGAGAAGACAGATTAGGTGGCAATCTTCCGGTTGTCTTTGCCAAATCAACTGTCAATCCTCGTACCTTTTTCGTGTCGAAGGAAGCGCATCACTGTGCCCATCCAGATGTTCACGGGATGAGGAGCGCGCCAATTACGGAGGAGAACGTCAATCGAGCAGGCCAGCGAAGCTGGGGTGAAGGTAGTGCATTTTGCGAAATAGCTCCCTTCGAGGAGTTTTTGTGCTGTAGAACCTGCTGTTTCGAATCAGTTTGCACGAAGAGCGAAATGCTGAGATTGCCATGTCATCTTGTCCAAATACCCTAATACGCACAGACCCATCTTCGCCGACGTTATAGCCCGAAGCGAAGTTCGTGGTCCAGTAGTTGATAAATGCGTTGCGCCCACTTGTATCCCGACATATAAGGCTCTTTTCTAACTGATGCGAACTGACGTGTGATTGCGGCAGCGCTTTGTTCTTGAAGGACTGAGCAAACATCTCGCTTCATCTGTCGGTGCACAGCGATGCTAGGCATTTCTTCTGCGTGATGGTAAATCCGCCCGAGTCGCAACGCGATGTCGAGAATTGACGATTCTGGCATAGAGACCAGGGAGGATGCGCTTTGAATGCGAGATGATGCCCGTTTTGCTTCGAATTCTTCCTTATCCCAACGAGCCGGCTTCTTCAAGTGGCGGATGCAGCCGGCGTGGATTTTCTCCAGGGAGGACAGAATAGGAGCCGCGTCTTCGGGCGCCAAAAGCTGCTGCGCTCGCCGCTCAAGTATTCGCAGAATCGCGAAAAATTCGTCTGGGTCGCACTGCGCCATGAACCCTATTTCTCCAAATTGCAAGGTGATGTAGGACCATAGATCTGCACCGTAGTACCCGAGTTCGAGCGCGGCAAGGAGCCGCTCCTTATCAGCTACCCGCGATTGAGGAAGGCGAATTTGCGGATAGTGCGTCTTGAATACTTCTGGGTTGAGTAGAAGGCTGCTAACGATCTCATCCCAAAACAGCAGTGCGACGGCGAATTCTCCTTGTGCTACGCGCTGGTCAGAAAGCAGGCGGACTTTCTCCTGTAGCTTTGCGTCATGATCGGCTGTGGTTGCAAGGAACAATGCGGAGAGGTGGCCCTTAAACTTTTTCGCTTTGGCAATCTCCTCCTCAACGTCTTTGACTTTCAACGGCGACTTGAACCGTTTGCATTGAATGCCAATAGTGCGACCAATTTCATCCGGTCCCCAGATATCAACGCCGTCTTGCTTTTGCCCAGGACGTCCATTCTTCGTAAGCGAAGTATTCCAACGCTGGTTCTGCGCGTCGCGGACGATTGTCTCGAAATCCTGCCAGTTCTTAGGAACTGGCAGGTCCATCGATTGCACGGTTGGCATAGGCTCTCACTTGGCTGGCTGCGCATTTGGTCCGTCGGCTAACGGCTGAAATACGTCGCGCATTGCGTAACCGTCGATCCGTCATTGCTCATTCCGATAACACCATGATCCAAGGGAGGAGGCCTCCTCTCTCGCTACAGACCCAGCTGGGCTTCCGCTCCCCACCTCTGCGGGCCGTTCCCGCCCGCTACGCCCACCCTGTTAGTTCTTGTGCGCTGACGCGCACGAATAAGGAAGACAAGCCTCGCTAAGGGGTGAGTGTACCGGGACATGCATTACGCTGTGGACCTGAGACATCCGTTACAAGCCCCTTGCGGTGGGCTATGGTCGGAACGAAAAGACATCTATCGAGCCGTGGAGGCCGTGGGAATGTGGGAATCCCCAAGGGATTTCCAAAGAGTGTGGGAAGGGTGGGAAGCCGGCTTTATGGCTTTCCATGCTTTCCACACTCTGTCATTTCCACGGCCGCCTTTTCGCGCGCAAAAATCTGGATAAGACGAAATGCCGCAAGTCAACCTGTTGTGCCGCGTTCGACATGAGAACTCATCTGTAACTCATCGCTTGTCATGGAATGCCTTGGCGATTCGCCATTCACCGAGACTGAGTCAGGGCACCCCTTTGTCGGAGTTGCCGGTTTCATTCAAGCTTTGGACGAAAAGCATTCTCTGGGGCCACAACCATAGGACTCAGTGAACACCTTGTAAAATCGCGCATAGCTTCCAAAGCCAGCGGCGTAGACAGCTTCTGCCAGAGTGCTGTAGTCTGTTCTCCGATATTCCTCGAAGAAACGGGCAAGTCGTAATGAATTTCGATACTGATTCAGGGGCACGCCGATTTGCTGATGGAATGTACGGCTCAGGTAAGACTTGCTCGCCCCGCAAGCTCGGGACAGTTCTGCCAGGCTCTGGCCCGTGTCGTTCTCGCTCAAGATCCTTATAGCCCTCCTTACGGCCGGATGTAAGGTTACTGCCTCTTTACTTGTGTTTGCTTCGATCTGATAGCGCCAGCAGAGAAGCAACAGGTAATGTAGGCCAGCATTGAGGGCATCCTGATCGTGGTGCTCGAAACGGAAATCCGATGCAGGCCCAAAGCCGGCCTCACGGTTCAAGAGGTCCGAGTCTAGAGATCCTTCCGCCAGCGATGTCATCGTCTTCCAAATCAGGTCGAAGGGCTTTGGGTCAAGCACGGCGCTCGCGATCCTGCTTAAGTCACTCGGCGATTGCTTGAGGCCCAGATATTTGTCAGTGTGACAAGCCTTAGCAATAAGCGCCGGCGTGAAGACAACAACGTAAAAGCGGGCATCGTCCGATCGGGTGATCAATTGATGTTCCTGGCCTGGGAAAAGCCACAACAGCGTCCTCGGAGAGAACGTAAAACGATTCCCGTTCACTACATAAGTGATCGTCCCCTGGACAACAACGTTCAACTCCAGCTCGCGATGGTGATGACTCTGAAGGCTAGGCAGATTTCGAGCTGATTCTGCGAGGTATACGAAGCCATCGTATCCGCTGCGAAGCTTGAGGTCTGCCAGCATCAGGACAATATACGAGAACTTTTTATCAACTGTCGAGAAGACAACCGTCAGGCGCGCTCTGTAGGGTCAGTGGAGAGTTCAATATTGTGACATCAGCTCTCACCTCGCGCATATTTGGGACCGACGCAGACGGTTGCCGTGTCGATGCGTGGACACTTCGTGGTGCGCGTGGGCTCACTCTCGAAATTATCACCTATGGGGCTGCGGTCACTCGACTCCTGGTGCCAGATCGCGAGGGGCATCATGCAGATGTGGTGTTGGGCTTCGACAACCTTGCCGCTTATGCCGATCATTCGGCATATTTCGGGAGCGTCGTGGGCCGGGTTGCGGGCCGAGTCTCAAATGCTCGTTTCACTCTTGACGGAGAGATTTACGAGCTCGCACCAAATGATCCCCCGAACCATCTTCACGGTGGCAGAAAGGGGTTCGACAAGCGAATATGGAGCGCGACTCCCGCCGAGAGCAGAGCCGGAGAACCTTCACTGCGCCTGTGCTACAGAAGCCCGCACCTGGAGGAAGGGTATCCAGGGACAGTTGAGGCGACCGTCACGTATACGGTTACCCAAAACAATGAAATTCTCGTCGAGATGCGAGGCACAGCGGATAGGCCGACTCCGTTCAATCTCACGTTACATCACTATTTCAACCTGGCGGGCGAAGGCTTTGGGTCGATTGCAGATCACGAACTCTTTATCAATGCCGACGAATTCGTTCGAGCCGACGAATGCATGACGTTGCTCGGTGAACTGAGTCCGGTGAAGGGAGGCCAGAATGACTTTCGGTCCCCACGAATTCTGGGTGAGGTCATTCCCTCTCTCTTTCGCAACCATGGTGACCTTTACGTCATCGGCAAAGCCGGAGACGGGAACAAGTCGGCTGTCTCACAAGCCGCCGCCCGGCTCGTTCATCCTGCAAGTGGCCGCGCACTGGAAGTATCCACCACCGCCACCCATTTGCAGCTCTATACATCCGCGGGACTCGATGGCTCGCTGAGTGGAAAGTCAGGCTCCGTCTATCCCCAATACAGTGGCGTTTGCCTTGAGTGCGAAGGTTATCCCGACGGGCCGAACGATCCGCATCTTGGCGATATTATTCTGCGTCCAGGTAGCTCCAGACGGGAGGTGACCAGGTATGCCTTCAGCTGTGTTTAGAGTTCGCGAATATGTGTTCCAAGCGACGCCTCTTTCCTTTCACGGTCCCTCGCCCAGGGAGTCTCGCCCATGAGTATTAATACAGCTCACATGACCACCCCAAGGGAGACCCTTGACTACAGCCTTATCGGCGTGAATTCGACTCGTGCCATTGAGAAGGGGCTCGCCGAAGCAGATTGGTATCAGTGTCCTGTGCCGCGTGAGACGATGCGTGGATTACTAGAGCGCAAAGACGCGCCAGCCATTCGTGACACGATAAGCTGGTTTGCCCTAATCCTCTTGAGTGCTCTCGCCACCTACGCGCTACGGCACTCTTCTTGGGCTGTCTTTCCTTATCTGGCTTACTGCGTGCTCTATGCTTCAACTTCCGATTCACGTTGGCACGAGTCGGGACACGGAACCGCCTTCAAAACCGACTGGATGAACAGCGCCTTGTACGAGATCGCATCGTTTATGGTGATGCGCGAGTCGACGGTCTGGCGCTGGAGTCATACGCGTCATCATAGCGACACGTTGATCGTGGGCCGCGATCCCGAGATTGCGGTTCCACGGCCGCCTGATGTCAAAGGGATCCTGATGTCCTTCTTTAACCTGAAGGGATACCCGAGATATTTCAAGGGTGTCCTGCTTCACGTTAGCGGGCGCATGTCTGCCGAAGAACGGATGTACATCCCCGAGTCGGAATTTCCGAAGATTTACTTTCGGGCGCGATCCTACATTTCGATCTACGCGGCCGCGATCGGCGTTGCTATGTTCTCTCGAAGCCTGATGCCGTTGCTCTTTGTGGGGCTGCCCAATCTCTTCGGCACCTGGCTGCTGGTGACTTATGGGCTCACACAGCACGCCGGCCTCGCCGAAAATGTACTTGATCACCGCTTGAATTGCAGGACGGTGAATATGGGCGTGGTGAACCGTTTTCTCTACTGGAACATGAACTACCACATCGAGCATCACATGTTCCCGCTTGTTCCCTATCATTCTCTCCGTAAGCTCCATGATCTGGTTAAAGACGATTGCCCGCAGCCCTATCCGAGCCTTTTCGCAGCGTGGCGCGAAATCATTCCTACCATCGCTCGCCAAGTCAAAGATCCCGGGTACCACGTGAGGCGACGCCTGCCCGAACTCAAAATACGAATACTGCAGGAGAATCGCTCTACTGATATCACACATGAAGCGAACGGATGGCTTGATGCCTGTGCAGCTGCGGGGTTAAGCGTGGGGATGTCTTTCGCGTCGACCATGGTCGGAAGACATATGCACTCTATCGCACACACGAGGGAGCGCTCTACGCGACTGATGGGATTTGCACTCACGGTAATACCCACCTCGCCGACGGCTTGATCATTGGCAATACGATCGAATGTCCGAAGCACAATGGGCGTTTCAGTCTCATCGACGGTACTCCCGCTCGCGTGCCGATCTGCCGAGGTTTGGCTACGTACCCGGTGGAGGAGCGCAACCATAGAGTCCTGATCCATATTGATAGTCCAGGCGGCGCCGGTGGACGAGCGGCACAGCCCGCTGAGTTCCGAGTAGTCAGCAACCGCAATGTCGCCACATTTATCAAGGAACTTGTTCTTGAGCCAGTGACTTCCGCAAACCCAATCAACTTTACTGCCGGCGACTATTTGCAGTTTGAGATTCCGACCTACGATGAGATCAACTTTAATACGTTCGATATCCCCGAGCCCTATGCCACGGTGTGGAGGCACCAACACCTCTTCGATCTGGTAGCCCGCAATGCCGAAGGGAAGCGCAATAACTATTCCCTTGCCAACAATCTGAAAACGGAGTCCGCCCTACGGCTCAACGTTCGCATAGCTACTCCGCCTCCGGGACAGGATTGCGCCCCGGGTGCAGGTTCCAGTTATCTCTTCAGTCTTAAGCCGGGTGACAGGCTCTCCGCAACTGGGCCGTTTGGAGACTTTCACATCAAGCCGACGCAGCGGGAGATGGTCTACATCGGGGGTGGAGCCGGCATGGCTCCCCTGCGCGCGCATCTTTCTCATCTGCTCGAAACGGAGCAAACCGCGCGAAAGATCAGCTTCTGGTATGGTGCGCGATCCCGCCAAGAGTTGTTCTATGCAGACTACTTTGACAACCTCGCCGAGTTGCATCCGAACTTCGCCTTTCATCTCGCGCTCTCTTCGCCTTTACCCGAGGATGTCTGGAAGGGGCATGTTGGCTTTATCCACGAAGTGGTGTTCGACGAGTACCTCCGAACCCACTCCAATCCGAGCGCAGTTGAGTACTACTTATGCGGACCTCCAATGATGATCAAGGCGTGCACCAAAATGCTTGAAGACTTGGGCGTGCCACTCCATCAAATTGCATTTGACGAATTTTAGCTGTGAGAGGCTGTTGAAAATGGGTTCTCGGTCGGGCTTTGTCAATGAAAGAGCGGCAGGTGCACCAAGTCTTCGGGTCTACATGAATCTGGACAGCCTCGCCGATTTGCGCGGCGACAGTGAATGGGAAGGCCATCAAGGTGCGGCTTGCTATCGGAAGCTTCTTGACGACGGATTCGACGGTGTTCAGCTCACGACAGATGCTCTTCCCCTCGCCTACGCGGCGCTTCCTCATTGCGGCCTCGATCGGATCAATACTCCCGCCGAGGCCGACGCCATCGTGGCCAAACACGCCTTACGCGGCGATGTCTGCTTCACAGTTCATGCTGGATGGGGTCTGGAAGACGACGATGAATCGTCTAGCTTAGTCGAGGCGATTCTCACCGCGTCAGAACGGTATCGCCTCCCCGTCTTCATCGAAACGCATCGCGCCACCATTACACAAGACATCTGGCGAACGGTACAAATCACCAGAAAGTTTCCCGAGATTCGCTTCAATGGCGACTTCAGCCATTATTACTGCGGCCAGGAACTCGTCTACGGAAATTGGACTGAAAAGCTGGCGTTCATGGAGCCAATCTTCGAGCGGATCGGTTTCATGCATGGTCGCATTGCAAGCCCCGGGTGTATGCAAGTGCCGATCGGACGCGACATCAACTCGCGTCCTCCTCAAGCCCACGGCAACATTGACTATCTTGTTCACTTCAAGGAACTCTGGATTCGTGCAATGCTCGGATTCCTTAGGAACGCCATCCCAGGGGATGTTCTGATTTTTGCACCCGAACTTCTTCCAGGAACTCACTATTACGCCCGGTTGTTTCCTGATGCCTCTGGTCAGATGGCCGAAGAATCGGACCGCTACGCGCAAGCGCTGCTATACAAGGACCTGGCCAACGTGTGCTTTGCTCGGGCACTCTCGCTCTCGTCGGAGGTGGTTGCCCAATGAACGAAAACATCAATGTACGCTACGTGCTCTTTCTTGCTTTTGCAGCCACGCTTGGCGGCCTTCTATTTGGTTTCGACGTGGCGATCATCACAGGAGCCGGCCCGTTCATCGCCAAACAGTTCAGATTAGGGGACCTTGGTCTCGGCTGGGCATACAGCTCGCTCATCTTCGGCTGCGTCCTCGGGTCACTTGTTGCCGGCAAACTGTCAGACCGCTTTGGGCGCAGGCAGCTTCTTATTCTGGTTGCATTGCTCTTTGCCTTGTCGTCTGTCGCCGTGGCCTCTGCTGGCAGCCTTGCCCTCTTCATCGCAGCGCGCTTTGTGGGGGGGATTGCGGTAGGAGGGGTTTCGCTTCTTTCCCCACTCTATGTAGCAGAGATCGCCCCAGCATCGGTCCGCGGGCGCCTGGGAACTCTCTACCAGATGTTGATCGTCGTCGGCATCATCGTGTCTTACGCGATCAACTATCTCTTGCGAAATGCTGGGGCCAACAACTGGAGGTGGATGTTTCTTACAGGAGTGATCCCCTCGCTCCTCTTCCTGGTGCTGATGGTGCTAGTCCCGGAGACGCCTAGATTTCTGGCGTCCAGTGGCAGATCCGAAGAGGCTTTTCGCGTTCTCGAACAGATTAGCGGACGCTACCAGGCTTTGATTGAATTCGCCGAGATACAGTCGACGATGCGTGAAGAACGGCCCCATTGGGGGGCCATGCTGCGGCCCGGCGTGCGCCGGGCGCTTTTAGCAAGTTCCGTCCTTGCGATATTGGTTCAAATTTCAGGCATCAACACGATTATCGATTATGCTCCGGCAATCTTTGAATCTGCCGGATGGCGAAGCGACAATGCTTTTGCGTCCATTTTATTGATCGGACTGACGCAGTTCGTCTTTACCCTTCTTTCACTCTGGATGATCGACAGATTCGGACGCAAGCCAATGTATCTCATAGGCTCCATAGGTATGGCGGTTTCAGTCGCTACTCTGGCCCTCACCGTCGTTTTCGACGGTTTTCACGGGATTCTCGTACTGGTCATCATCTTGGTCTGTCTCGCGTTCTTTGCGTCGTGTATCGGGCCCGTGTTCTGGACGCTCGTGCCGGAGATATTTCCTAATGATGTCCGCGGAGCAGCGATGACAGTGCCGGTTCTTATTCAGTGGGTTGCCAATGCAGCCGTGGTGCTCCTATTCCCTTTCGTGTTTCACAGAGTTGGCAAGACGTTCACATTCAGCTTTTTTGCGTTGATGGCCCTTGCGCAAGGGATATTCACATGGGTATGGGTGCCAGAGACGAAAAACATGCCTCTTGAGGAAATTGAAATGCATTGGACGGGGACGCGGGCGAAAAAGGCAATTCAAGCGGCGCTCCCTCAGCAGCCGTAGGCCTGAGATCACATTCTAAGCAGCAAATTGGCAAAGATTGAGAGTTCGCGATTATGAAAACTGAACAGTGCACCAGAAGAACGTTCATAGCGGGAATGGGTGCGACAGTAGCTGCTTCACTCGTTGAGCCAGCGTGGTCACAAAGCGGCGGCGGTTCGTTGGGCGAGTGGGTGGATGGCAGCCAGGGACTACCGTGCTACACCTACCGGGGACCACTGCGTTTCTCCGATCCTTACCAATCGAAGTCGACATGGGGCCTAGATGGAAGAATGATTCCGGACGATCCGGTCTTCCTGCTGGGCAATCATCGGCTGACCCTTTTCACCCACGCGAGCGGACACATCCAGATATTGAGCGCCGAGCGTGCGTGGGGACGGATGAATCAAGGCGAAGCTATCTGGTCTGGAGCCAACAAGGCGACTTGCGTTGTCGGCAACACCAGGCATGAACTGATCGGGCTCGATGAGCCGGCTGCGAAAGCTGCGGACAAGCTTTTCGGTGTGGGCTTCGCGCGCTATTCCTATCATCTTGGCAAGAGTGTGAAGGTCGAACGGTCGATTCACGTCCGGCCCTCGACCACAGTTGGCGAAGGCTCCTCGGCATTCCTACTACGAGTGAGGTTTGAGAATACGGTCACCGGGCCACTTGATATCGAATACTTCGAAACCGTTTTGGCGAACTACAGGATGCTGCCCTTCGAGTCGATCCACAATCCGCAAGCTCCCGAATACCTGGCTCAGCCATTCGAGTCCGTTGGCCCTGGCGTAATTTGCTCGCGTTTTGACGCAAAGGCCAGGCGCCCCCTCACCTTTCCGCCTGCTGGCCAGATGACCCCTTTTGAACAGTACCCGCCAGCACTGTTCGTTCATGCCACCGGTGACTCCTCGACGAAGCCCTATGGCACTACAGACGCCTCCGGCATGTCATCGATAGGAATTAACTCGCGCTTCACGCTTAAGGCAGGCGAAAGCCGAGAGGTCAGCTGCATTATTGGCTATACACGCGATGCAACTGTCGGAGCTATTGGCCAGATGGCGCAGTCACTTCGTTCGGAGCCGATCACGAAGTCAGAGAACGGCTCGGCATACATTACAGAATGGCGCAAGATCGTGCCGGAATTTTCCGCAGAATCGGATCCCCAACTGCGTCGCGAAATGCAGTGGAATGTGGCTGTTCTTGAAGCCATGGCATGTTGGCGTGAGTATTACAACGAAACGATCATTCCCCAGGGCTGTATGTATGACTACGCATGGGGAGTCTTTGCATCGAGCCGCGATATTGCACAACAAGCATTACCGTTGTGTCACACCAACCCCGCCCTGGCACGATCCACACTACGGTTCATCTTGAAGCGGACGGCACCAGACGGCGAAGTGAAACTCATGGACCAGGGTTTCGGCTGGGCAGCATCTGGCCCCACACAAACCAGCGACCAACAGCTCTACTTCTTTCTCTTGTTCGCTGAATATTTGCGGGTCACAAAAGACGTTGCGCTGCTCTCAGAACGAATCGTCTATTACCCAGCGGAGAGGTCGGGGGCGGACACAGTTCTGGCTCATGTAAGACAGGCCTTCATCTTCCTTCGCGACCGTATAAGAGTTGGCAGGCACGGGCTTGTTCGCCTCTGGAATTCAGATTGGAACGATCTCTTCTATGAGTGGGAAACGAAGGGATCGTATAACACCACATTTGAAACCGCCGAAAGTTGCATGAACACAGCGATGGCTATCGTGATTCTCGGCGATTTAGCACCTCTGCTAAAGCTCGCAAACGATCCAGAAGGCTCAACGCTGGCCGCCGCAATGCTGGACTATCGCGGTGAACTGATGAAAGCATGGATGCGCGACCTCGGAGATCGCCCGTTTCCACGCCGAGCCTGGACCGACTCGCAGACATCTCTGGGCGAAGACAACTTGTGGCTGGAGCCGCAAGGCTTCGCTTTGCTGATCCCCGAAATGAGGACCGAACGCAAACGCTTGCTGCTAACTGAGATTGAGAGGCGAGTGCTCGATAGCGAAAAGATGGGTGCCCGTCAGATCGAGAAACCGCTCGTCCATCCTGGCACACCGCAGGGATCACGTGAAAATGGCGGCTTCTGGTATGCGCTCCACGGCCCTTTGGTCTTGGGTACAGCGACGATCGATCATGACCTTGCAGAGAAATTCTTGAAGCGAATGACCTTTGCCAACTATGCAAAGAGCTTCCCTGAATATTGGACAGGGCGGTGGAGCGGCTCCGACTCACTCGATTCGTCACTGCTTCCAACCGAGGGACTTGCCGCGAACATAACCTACTGCGCGCACGCACATGCGTGGCCACTTTACTGCTATCTACGGTTGCGAGAGGGCGCAAAGGTCTGATAACGAATTGGTATTCGATTGCCGCTAAATCGGATATGTGCCTTTCGTTGAACTGTTTCTAAATGAACTCTTCACGCGAACTCAGACTACTCGCCTTGCGGCTCTAAAACGAAGCTCTTCCACATTGAGTTCCCCGATCTCCATGTCTCGAAAGAAGACTTTATAAAGCCCCGGTGTCATCAGCTCAAATGCCAACTCTTCGAAACGGAAGACTTCGCTGATGAACACTCTGTTTTTATGCCAGCTGATGTCGCCGCTATTCGAGTGACTACAGCAGCCCGTTTTGGCTCACCTTCAAACAGGCGCAGGAGTTGAAGGGATACGTCCGCAAGGGCGAGACGGGAACGCCAATTGTCTTCTACAAGCAACTCCCCGATGACAAGAAGGCCGACGAGAACAAGACCGAAGACGAACGCGCTCCGTTTCTTCTCTGCCACTACACCGTCTTCAACGTGGAGCAGTGCGACGGCCTCACCTTGCCAGAGATTGAGAAGCCCACCACCGAGCCAGAGATTGACGAGGACGAGCTCTGCGAAGGCATCGTGGCCGGATGGGCAAACCGCCCCGCGTTGCATCTGACCAGCCCCACGGAGTACCGGGCGTACTATCGGCCCGGCTCAGACTCCGTTCACATGCCCGCCCGCAATCGCTTCGTGGACGCGCCGCACTACTACAGCACACTCTTTCATGAACTGGTACACAGCACAGGCCATACCAGCCGACTGAATCGCACCTTTGGCGACCACTTTGGGGATGAGCTCTACAGCAAGGAAGAGCTAGTCGCGGAGATGGGAGCGGCTTTCCTTTGCGCTATCGCCGGAATTGCCAACGAACACACCGACCGCAACACGACCGCTTATCTCCAGAACTGGATTTCCAAGCTGGAAGCTGACAACCGCCTTGTCATCCATGCAGCCGGAAACGCACAACGCGCCGCTGACTGCATTCTTGGCGAGCCTTTCGCAGAAGCCAGCGAAGCGCCACAGGCTACCGAGGCGGAAGAACTCGCGGGGGTGGCGGCATGAAAACCATCCTCGACATTCTCAGCAAGGCCGGAGGGTGGCACCACGGCCTCTACCTCAAGATCGACAACCCGCCCTACATGGAGCTTGTGATTGAGGCGATGGATGAATCCGGCCCTTGTGGTCTGCCTTCCATCTCCGTGGCTCACTACGGCGAACAGAACGGCGATGCCATGCGCGACCCGGAGATGTGTTTTGAGCTAGGCCTTGCCGGGGGCTCACACCTGAACCCGTTCTATTGGCGCAACGATTACGTGGGCATCGAGCAGTGGAGCCGCCTCATTCGGGAAGGCAATTACTGCTACCACCCGCAGCTTCACGAGCAGCACGAGGCATTCGCCAAGACATGGGATAGGAACCTGCGTTCCCAAGGTTTCGCCGAAGTCTTCACCGACAAGTGCATTCGAGGTTAGTTCCGCTTTCCGTTGGAGCGGGACACCCTGAAGCGTGCCGCTCTATGACCCTACACGCCCAACCGCTCGAAAGGAGCAGACACCATGCAGACCCAAACCATCGCAACCAGCGCCGTTCCGCAGGAAGTTCCACTCTCCGCCCTTGTGCCGTCTCCCACCAACCCCCGGCAGCACTTCGACGAAGACAAACTCAATGAGCTTGCAGAGACAATTCGGAAGTCCGGCGTCTATCAGGCAATTCTCGCCCGTCCCAAGGACAATACCTTGGAGATCGTCTTCGGGGAACGACGGTATCGCGCCTCATTGATTGCAGGGAAGGAGACAATCCCCGCTCTCATCCGCGAGATGAACGACGCTGAAGTGTTGGAGGCGCAGCTTGTCGAATTATCTATAGTCGTCAAGAATTTTCTCAATTTTCATGCGGTACCACACGTCGTTTATATGTAAACGATGTGTGAGAATTGGCTCAGATTGCGTCGTTTTCAGGCCGAAGTAGAGGCTTGAACGACACAGGATGTTTGTGCAGCCGTTTGCTGGTATGCGCGGCTGGTGTGAGCCGCGTTTCGCAATCCTCCTGTTCGTCCCCCGTTCCGAGCGATAATTACGACGATGAATGCTGACCAATTCGAAAAGGCGGTAGCGCTTGGACTCGGCAGGCCGGTCCTCTATCTGCTCAACCATGACGCACGTCCCTACCGTGAAATCATCCTGGATGCGTGTCTCCATAACAAGGCCTATGATCCGCAGGTAGAGGGAGGCAGGGCTGCATATCTCATAGACCTAATGCGTGCATCCGGCGACCAGAACTTCTATGAAGAAGCGGTGGTTCAGTCTCTAGATGAAGAGGCAGATGGCTGGGATATAAGCCAACGCTTCCAGTTGACGAGGATGATCGCACAGAGTGGAAATCAAATCGCCCTTCAAGCGATGAAAGCCGCATTCCGGAAAAGTAAGGTCTTGAGCAGTGAAGTCGCGGCCGAGTTTATTTCACTCGATGGCATCGGTGGCCTGCTCTTCGTCGTTAAACGGATAGGAAAATCGCTGACGCAAAATCCGGATAGATGGGAGGATGATTACCTTCTTTCTATCGCTCAGGAGATTTACGGGAGCGAAGCGGTGGAGATTGCTCTGAAGGACTCGGCAAAGCAAGATCCGGACGTCCGCGCCTATTTAGACGCGGTCGAAAAGAACCGAACTCTACGGGCTCTGAATCAGAAGCCTGACCCAAAGACTCTGACTTACGAAAGGATCAGATCTCTCATCGAGAAGAATGACGCTGGCGGCGTTCTGCACGGATGGGCGCAGACAGCGAGCGAAGCAGATATGACGCTGGCGGCACATGATCTAGTGCACGAAACTGATCCACGTAAGCTTAGGCTCTACTTGACGTTGTTCCGGAAGAGGCCCTTCCCAATTGGTCTCGAGCGTTTGCTTGATCTTGTTAAGTTGCCTGATGGTCCGGTTCCTCGGCATGCACTGATAGTTCTTGCAAACCTCGAAGATGAGCGGATACGTAGCCTTGCATTCAGGCTTGTGGAAACGGGATCGCCTCTGCGAAGTTACGCGATCGACCTCCTCGTTCACAATTTCCGCGAAGGTGACCACACGATCGTTGAAGGCTGGTGCGGAGCTGACCAAGATCCCGGCGTCGTCAACGCGTACGATAGAAGTTTACGGAACTTCTTCGCGGAACATCCCGACCCTAATAGAGAGGCGCGGATGCTCAACAGCCTCTACGAGAGGGAGCCGTGCGCGCACTGCCGGTATGCCGTTGTCGAGCGTCTCCTGGCGTTGAACGATTTGTCAGATGCCCTTCGACAGGAATGTGAATACGATTCATATGCCGATACAAGAGCACTCTTGAAGCATTGAGCTATCGATAACTGAACGAACGCTATCGTAAGATTCGTCGTATTGCCCCGCTCCTAGTTCCGTCTATGCCATCGCAAGTCTTCCATAAACCGCTTCGAGTTGCTCTGTTAATTCTCGATTGCGCTTCTCAAGTGTCTTGATGCGAAGGCGTAGAGTTGCTACGACGCAATCATGGGAGCGCCTCTGACGATGCTCGGGACTTTCGCCATCCGTTGCTGGCGAGGTGCAGCGCATCTTCATGATCTTGTCCCGCAGAGACTTCTCTGCGTACAGCCATGCTGTCGAGACGCCGGCACGAGCAGCAACGCTGCGGAAGTTGATGTCCAATTCCTCCGACTGCATCAGCAGTATCGCGGCCTTTGCTCGCTTCATTGCATTTTCGCTGCGCGAGTTGGCGCTGCGCTTCAGACCTTCTAGGTTCCTATCCATGATTTGCCTCCAAAGTGGTGACGATATTAATAAGGCTTGTTCGCTTTCGCGCGTTCATCTCGCTCTGTCGCACCCATCCGTTCGCGTCCGCCTTGGCGATGACCCTCTCGGTCTCGTGCAGTTCGGCGCGATGCACTTCGAGGAACGTGGCATCCGTCCTGAAGTGCGCGCAGTTGAGGCAGGCGTTCGGGTGAGGACACGGACCAGCCACGATTGGGATTGCGCAGTAGCCGTTCGTCAGAGCTTGAGCCAGGACGCTGCGGGTGAACCACTGCAGATCGGCCGTGTCGTTGACCCCATCCTCTGCAACCTCTTTGCCGGAGACATCGATCAGGGTGCCTTTCAGATACTCCGAAAGTTTGTCTCTCATCGTGGCGTCGTGGATATGGGCGTAGCGGCTGGTCATCTCCGGACCCTTGTGGCCGAGATAACGCTGGATGATGTGGTGAGGAACTCCGAGATTGACCATACGGGTTCCAACGGTGTGGCGGAACTGATGCGCCTGGAAGCGGAACAGCTTGCCGTCCGCTCCGCGTATGTCGTGATCGTAGGCAAGGCGATTGATCCTGTGAGCGAAGCTGGCCTGCTTGAGAACCCCTCCTTTCGAGTTTGGGAAAAGTAGCGCCGACTCTATCCTTCCGGCGCGCACTGTGGCCTGCTGTTCTTGCACCAGGCTTGCGATTACCGTCGACACCGGGATCGCGTTCTCCCGTCGAACTTTTCCTTGCAGGTAACGCAGATAGTGAACGCCGCGCGCATCCTGCGTGAGACAGTCAACAGGAAGCTCCAGGAGTTCGCTGATTCTCATGCCGCACTCCTGAAGGATCAGGATCATTCGCCGCCACGGAGCCCTGAGATCGTCAAGATGGCGATTGAGTTGATCCAGAACTGCCGAGGGTAGATAGCGTGGCTGAGGCTTGGGAGGCTGAGGCACCTCCTCGTCATAGATCAGTCGTTCGGGTCCGACTGGGAGCCAGGCCTCACGGTGCGACATCTCCAGGAAGTTTCTCAGATTGAGCACGTTGTTCTTGGCGCATCCCGTGCGCATTCTTTTCTGCAGATAGTTGAGATAGTCGAGCAGCAGTCTGCGCGTGATGTCTTTTGCGGTGGCTTGAGGCTTCACCTCTGCAAGGAAGTCCGAGAAGCATGCAAGCGACTGCACTCGTGTCCGGCAGGTACTCGCCGAGTAGAGCGGCAGACAGTACTTCAGATAGAGTTTCGCCGCGTCACGCAGCCACTCCTGCCGGACGATAAGGAAGCCTAGCCGGACGTTGGTTCGCGACGGGTTTGTCGTTGCGCCCATCAGCTTCAGATCCCAGATATCTTTCTCGTGCGCCGGTCGCAGATCGTAAGCCTGGGCGAGCATGATCGAAGCCTGCCGCAACAAGCTGATGTAGCCGCTGTCGCGAAGGGTGATGCTTGGCTGCTGGTTCCCATTCATCCTATTGGTGGTGCCCGGTTTATACATCCCCAGGCCCATTAGATATTTGCGATAGAGTGCCTGCCACTCCGGGAAGCTGAGGCACATCAGAGACGCTGGCAAGTCATTCAGACTGTTCAGCCAGCGGATCATCAGATGAACCTTCGTCAGTTCCTGTGTGCCCCGCCACTCGCCCCCGGAGAACTTCTTCCAGCACACATACTTCAGTTCACCATTGATTGCCGCCGATTTGCAGCCGAACCTCAGCCAGCGCTGATTGGCATTCGGGGAGAGCGTTCCAGCGGGGCTGTGATGCATGTCCCACAGGTCTTCGGCCCAGAAGCCTTGAAGCTCCGCGATAAGCTTCACTTGAGTTACACGATTCCAGTTAGCATTAGCACTCATCGGGCACGCTCCTTCTGATACTGCTCGAACATCTCGCCCATGTCTTCAGGCGACAGATGGGCATAGGTGCTGACGGTCGTCTGGATATGAGCGTGGCCGAGCCGCCGCTGCACATAGGCCGCATCCCATCCGGCCCGGAGAAGATCGGTTGCATGCGTATGACGGAACATGTGTGGCGTCGCCTTGAGCCCGGCTCTCTTCGAGAGCTGACGGAACAGATCGATCACAGTCGCATACCGCATCGGAGCTCCGACTTCGCCGCCCCACCAGTTCGCGAAGACATAGTCGTGCGCAGCCTCGCCGTACTCATGGACCAAGTAGTCTGCGTACAGCGCCATCGCCTGTTTCGAGACATGGACCACATAGGGCGACCGAGACTTTGCAAGAGCGCCGTTGCTGTTGGCGCGGGGGACGATGTCGATTGCGCCGTCGTAAGAGCGGATGTCTGCATGGCGAAGCCCCAGAGCCTGCCCGATTCGCATTCCGCTCTCATGGAGAAGACACAACAGCAGACGATCCCTCAACCGTGTGCACGCATCCAGCAGAGATTGAACTTCGACCGGCGAGAACACGCGAGGTAGGCGCTTGATCGCACGAACACGAATGACCGCATGACGAAGGGATTGTGTCCGGCTGATGTGGTGCAGGAACGGCTTGTACGGACTCTTCGCTCCATAGCGGCGCGAGCGACTAATCGCAGTCTCCACCCCCAGCCGGTCCTGGTACTCGTAGAACGAACCGATGGCCGCGAGGATCAGATTGATCGTGGCATCGGATCGATGGCCCCGACCAGCGCGCGTTACATGCCGTACCCAGCTCACGAACTCCGCCAGTTGCGTCAGCTTGAGGCATTGCCAGTCATGACCGTGCTCAACCAGGAACTCCCAGAAGGCTTGCAGATGGTGCGCATACGCTCTGACCGTATTCGGCGATCTCCCTAACCGATGAAGATAGAGAAGATACTCGTTCAACTCTGTGACCGGAAGATGCTCCCCATCGACGACGATCCAACTCAGATGTCCCGTGTCCGGAACCCTGATCTTCTGCACTCTCACCATGTCCTGCCTCCAGTGCCAGGCACGAGCCAGCATGGGCGCAGTTCGCTACGCTCACCGCGCCCATGCTGGCTGATCTACGTCATAGACAACTACAGATAACAATTCCACGACATGCAGGATTCCATTGTCGTAGACATCATTGACAGCTTCTGAAGGACTAAAGATAAGTCGAAAACCTCCAGCGTAGGGACGTGCACCCAATGGAAGAGGCCGAGGGCTATGAACGGCTTCTTGAGTTGAAGGAGCCGACCTTCACCGTCGAGCAAATCGCCGCCAAGGTGGGCAAGACACCCGCGTATATCACCACGCGCCTCAAGTTGACGGACTTGTGCGATGACGTCGCCGCCGCGTTCTATCAGGAGCATATCGGCGTCGGCCATGCCCTATTACTGGCGAAGCTGCCCGAAGCACAGCAGGAATCGGCGCTCAAGGCTTGCTTCAAAGAGGTGCACACTGCCAGCGAAGACAAACCCACTCGTATTCTCTTGCCCGTCCGCAATCTGCAATCTTGGATTGCGTCCCACATCCTTCTTCTGCTCAAAGACGCGCCCTTCAATAAGCGGGATGCGCAGCTTGTTCCGATCGCTGGTAGCTGCGCCGAATGCCCCAAGCGCACAGGCCACAACAAGCTATTGTTTGGTGACGACCTGGGCAGAGAGGCCGATCAGTGCACCGACCCGACCTGCTATCAGGCCAAGTTGTCCGCACACCTTGCCAAGACCATCGCTGCGAAACCTTCGTTGGTGCAAATCAGCACCACCTACGGAGCGCAACAGGAAGGTAGCCCTGTGCTGCCGCGCAACAAATACACCGCCATTCGAGACGACAGGCCGAAGTCGAAGGAAGAGGCCAAGCGTCCCGAGTTCAAGGAATGCAAGTTCACGACCGAAGCCATCATCACCGAAGGCGAGGACGTGGGCACCATTCACAAGGTATGCGCGAACCCGACCTGCCCGGTTCATCATCCGAAGCAGTCCACGAGCCGGGATGATGTGAAGTGGAAGGCCGAACAGGAGAAGCAACGCAAGGAACAGGCGATTGCCAATACGGTTGGCCTTCGTGTTCTAAGCGCTATTGGCTCCGCTGTCCCTGTGCGTCTGATGAAGCGCGACTTGCTGTCAGTGATCGAGCGGCTCTTGTTTCTGATGGATGAGAACCGTGTAGAGATGCTGGCCCGGCAACACGGTATCCGGCAGAAGCGCGACGATGGCGGGGTAAAGAAGACCTTCACTGAACCGTATGGCGCGCAAGATTGAATTCGATTATGATCGGGCGATTCACCGGGCGACGCAGGTCTTTTGGAAAGAGGGCTATTCCAATGCCTCCCTACGCGACCTTCTACGAGCAATGGGAATCGGAGAAGGTTCTCGGTTCGCTTCTGTGAGGAAGAATCCGTGCCGGATCCGCCGTCGTGATCATCGGGGTAGTTTTGAGCCCCATCTTCTTAGCTCCTCGGCAATCGTATTTTCATCCGGAAGTACCATTTAGTATTCCGCCGGTTTTGTAGAACCGATGCAAAGATTGATCGCCCCCGCGGTCGAATTGAGCTGACAATGCTCAGACTCCAATGGCATCGAGCAATGACGTGATGACCTCCGAGGCCTCTCGTTGCCGCAATGCTCTCGGTTCGCGAAGGTCTTCATCTTCCCCAAGTTCGAACTTTGCCACCACGACCGGGCCGTCCTTGAGGTATCCTTCTGCACTGTCATCGGTAACGAAGCGATTGCGAAGCAAAGCAAGCGAACGGCCAATTACATTCTCATGCTTACCGCCCAGCGCATCTCTGAAGAGCGCTGCAAGTACATCTTTCTTTTGAGGGACGTGTTCCAAGCAATAGACGAGATCGTGCGCGTCTTTGCGTTCCTGACGGTCATCGTAAGCAATAGATTTTAGGCAGGTGAAGCTGACGATATTCGCGTGCCTGATGGTTTCAGTCGCCAGACCGTTTCCGCCGAGCAATTCCGCTGTGACGTCAGCGGTATCGTAGAGATCAAAAACGATAGACGAATGCGGGATGTTCAACGCAGAGATCTGCCCCTCGTCTGGAAGGGGTTGCGCTCGCCCTCCGCGGAGGTCAGGATGATCTGCCAAGAGCTCCAGAACAATGTTTGTGCCATCTTCCATCCGTACCTTCCAGCGCCAGTTGATTCTCTGACCTTTGTCGTTTTCTCCTCGCTCGAAACCAATTTTCTTCAGGTTGTCTTCGAGAGTCCGGTAGGCCTCTATGTCTTCCAGAACAACCAAGTCAATGACGACATCGAGGTCGAGCGTGCCGGCGTGTTGCGGAACGATCGGAGGACGTTCCGGGACGAGGTATCGAGGTGTCAGCCCCCCGATCAGTACGAGGGAGTTCTTGTGCGGACCCAGATTGCGCAACAGCGTAACCAGAACACGTTCGCAATCCCGCGTGATCTGCTCGCTGTAGCCGTCCAATGTCAGAGGTTTTGCTATCAGAACTGAATCCTTTCGCGCCGCAGATGCTCGGCCATCTCCTTCGCTCGTCCGTCGCTCTGCAACAGGTCGAGGTAAACAATGATTGGGTTCGCCAACCAGACACCGCTGTGTTGTTCTCGGAACAGAAAATCTCCATACGAGGAAGTCTCAAGGACGGCGAGGTTGGTTCCTTCGCTGACCTCCTTGGCTTTCAAGACCGATGTCAGGGTGGAAAGCGATCGGTCCTGGGGAAACCGCAGTCGAACTTGGGAGATGGACGAAAGAAACGGACTGTAGAGTTGGGCCGCCCATTCGCCAGTGATCGCATAAGCGGCGCTGTGAGCCTCACAGATTTCGTTAATCTTCCGCAGCAAATCCTCGCCCTTGAGGGACGGAACATAAAAGCGCCGGAGGCTTGGCCGCGGCGAGTCGAGTGTGTGCTTTGCCCAAGCGTCCAGCAACTCTGCGGGGCGCTGTAGCTTGCGCTCCTTGCGAGGCCCCGTGCCTCGCGTGGAAACCCACTCGCGTCGCTCCAGCTCCGTAAAGACCTGTGAAACAGTTGCCGGCGAACTGAAGGCTCTTTCGGATACGGCGTGGACTTGATGCCATGATTCCGGCTCCTGAAGCAAGGCGAGCAAAACCTGTCCCCGACGATCAGTGAACAGGCTTCGTTCTGCTCGGGTGGTTTTCTTGGAAGGTGGCTTGTCCAACAGGATATAGAGTTCTCGGTCCGCCAAGAACAAACTGCCACCCTGATCGAAGTAGGAGATGTTCTCCGATTTGAGGAACTCTTTAGCACCTTCCGAAATCGATTCGGAGGCAATGACTGGCAAGGTGGCTTGCTGCCCTCGGGACTCTTTGAATGCCTTTTGCAGATTGCGTAGTTGCCACGCAGCCTCACGGGCGTCTCTCGGATAAAGGGAACGTTTTGTCTCCACCAACAGGGTGAGAGGCCTGCCGTTCGCCTCGATTTGGAGAATCGCATCCGCTTCATGGATCACACGATCTAGTTTCAGGCGAACGTTGAGCTCGGTCTCTGCAATATGGAAATGAGGAAGTGCGCGCAAAGCCTCTTCAAAGCCACTCAGGATATCCGTTTCGAGATTTGCTTTCCATATAAGAGCCATATTCGGAGCGCAGTAAATAATGCGATTATGTGAAATATAGCACAGATTCTCCAGCATTTACTGCGCAGCTAATGATGTCATATTCGCGTCGATAGATGGATAAATCGTGAGCTGACCCCCGCCACAGGTCAGCTCACTGCCCCAGAAATTTGGTGTCAAATTGGTGTCAAAGACGGCCTATTGGGCCGGTTTTGCCGGTTTTGCCGTCTCGTAAGTGCTTATCCGTCAATTATTTAGCTTTTCTGCGCTACCATGGCATGGAAGAGGTCATCGGTTCGATCCCGATCAGGTCCACCAAATCATCATCCGACATATTCCAAAGAAGTCCCAAAGTCAGCGTAAATTGCGGATTTTTTGCTGTTTATCGTCCATAGAAGCGCAACCTGGTCCGTTGACATCCGGGGGCAACTGGCGGCAAAATTGGGGGCAAGCGAGTTGAACCCAAAGGAAGTTGCTCCCATCATGAGTCTCACCAAACCCACTATTCGGAACGTCAAGCCGAGCAGGAAGACCGTGAAGCTGTTCGACGAACGCGGACTGTATCTGGAAGTTTCTCAGTCTGGCGGCAGGTGGTGGCTGTTGAAATACCGGTACGAGGGCAAGGAAAAGCTGTCTCTGGGTGTTTTTCCTGACGTGAGCCTGAAAGACGCCCGCGACCGCTGGGATGCGGCGCGCAAGCTACTCGGCGACGGGAACATCGAGAATTCGAGTGGCGAATTTCGCCGGTGCTGCCTTTGAATTGGAGTTGTGGGTGTTCGTTAAGACGAGCGACTGGATAGAGTTCACTGTCATTCGCGAGGACGTCATCCTGAAGAATCGCTGAAATTGTCGAGGCTGCCGGTACTCGGCTTGCGGCGCCGACACAATTGACATACCTAGCAAGAGACTCACGCCTTGATGCAGAAAAGGGAAATGATATTGTGCGTCCCGTGAACTGGCTCCGCTGCAACTCCAGCGAGGAACCCAGTTGAGTAAGGACGCCGTTCTATGTACTTTCTGAAAACAGATTCACCGGCACACTTACGGGCACTTCGAGTTTTCGAGCCACTGATGATCATTACCGGAATTGTGCAACCTCTCGGCACCTTGCCGTCGATTTCCAAATTGTATTTCACACACAGCCAGCATGCTTCCGGTCAATCGTTGACAACGTGGACCATCTTTACCCTCGCCAGTTTCTTGGAGAATTGGTACCTCTCGTTTTTGGTTGCGCCACGATCGCCTACTTGTTGCCAAATGTCCAGCTGAGGCCTGAGGTGGAGCCGTAATCGCTGCCCGAAAGTCCATCGGGCGGCTGGCTATCCCAGTTGTCATAGAACGAGACATTCCACGACAGATTGCCTGTGAGCTTGAGGTAATAGGTCGCGTTCATGTTGAACTTCACGCGACCAGGCTGAGAGATAACCGGCAGAAGAGCAGCTGTGACGTTCGCATTGGTTTTATTGAACCGGAAGAATTGAAGGTTCGCAGCGATCAGACCAGACGCCAGGTTTTGCGGGACGATGTTCTGCTGATAATTCGTGTTCTGTCCGACAAAGCCAGCGAGCACGGAGATGCGTGCCAGGTTGGTGTTCTTCAAGTAACGTCCGACACCACCGCCGAAGGTGGTTTGTCCGCTAATAGACTGCTCGGAGCTTTGCAGAAAGGTGCCAAGACCCTCGTAGAACCAGTTATTCCAGCGCATAAGACGGAAAGCATCGAGGTCCAGTTGGTTCCGGGTGGAGGCAGTAGCGCCGGTACTGGCGGACAAGGTGGAGTTGAAGCTTGCCGCGGCGGCCCAGCGTTCTCGCGGGTAACTGATCTGGGAACCCAGGCTGTACTGGGTCGATTGATTGCCTTTAGAGTAGATGATTCCCGTATTTATGCTGCCGTTGAATCGCTGGAAGAACCTCGTTGAGGTCACGTCCATTGCAACGATCCGAGGGCTGTCGATCACCACTTCTTTTCCCGAGGTCTCGGTGACCTCGATCTTCACAGGACGGGCACCCGGACTATTCGCGGTGTCGAGGGCTCCGGTATATACCGAGCCATCCTCCGTCTTCACAAGAAACAATTGCTTGCTTTCTAGACGGGCCACTTCCGACCATTGAAGCGAACTTGTTCCCAGTATGTATTTCATGCTGACGTAGAGCACTCCGGCGTTGAGGCCCTTAATTTCCCCTGTGAGATGGTCGCCGTTGTTCATGACAATCACGTCCGTGCTTTCTCGCGCAAACAGAGGCCCAACCAGAAGAAATGCCCAACTCAGGATGGAAGCGGCTCGTAGACTCATAACCAGCTTTGTCTTCATTCTGTTTTCAACCTCTCCTAGGTAATTGAGTTTCGTAAGGTGCATCGAACGTTAATCATGATCAGATCTCTTGGGGCGGTCCTCCTGCAAGGACCGCAGGAGCGCCATGCCCTCCCACCCGAGGGGCTTTTTAGCCCGGCGACTTAGGGTCTCCGACCTTTCCTATGCGATCCTTGTCTAAAGATTCGGAAGCGATGAGCGTAGCGCGAGAGAATCCAAAAGATTTCCATAACTCTCAGAACGGTCCACCCAAAGCGAGATAGAGATTGATGCGGTTAGCTATGAGCTGCTGCTGAACGTATATGCTCGCCATCTGGGTCGTGGCGACGACATCTTCAAGCTGCAGCACAGGTGATAGATCTGTCTGACCGACGTTGTACTTCACCTTCGCCAGGTCCAATGCATCTTCGGTACTCTTCAGGGCACCTGTCGCATCTTTCTCCTCGTCTTTCAGGTAGTGCTCATTGGTGAGCGTGACCTCGACGTCGTCAAATGCCTGGAGTGCAGTTTGACCGTAACGCGATCATCCATATTGGCGGCAGGAGCACGCCGATCCATCCAGCAACGTTGATAGCTTCAACCCATGGGCTATGGCGCATCTTTGCCAATTTGCCCGGGATCGCGGCGACAATCAAAATCAGAAACAGCACGCCCAGGAGCAAGATCAGGAGGATCAGTAACGAGACAATATCGAGAGCGTTCATCGGAGCCTTCCCAACAAAACCGGAGTTGAATTTGACACTGTGCTCTTTCCCTAGCGCCTGATGTACGAGTGACAAGAAGCAAGGAACGAACCTACGTCCCCATCAATAAGCGCCGACTACGAATCCAAGGCTCGTAGTTATACTTGTTGGGCCGCCGCCATCCGTGCCTTCCGGCTGGCGACCTCTGCAGGCGCGCGGGCGCGATTGATACTTCCAACGGGCGTGCTGTCGGAAGACGAATGCCCCGTGACATCGAAGTAAACCGTGTTGGCCTCATCAGGACCAAGGTGCGAACCTCTCAGCAAAGTTAGCCGCGCGACAATGTGGAAAGGCGCTTCCGATTCCTTCCATTCGATGCTGGCATTTTCAATCCAGAAATTGGCATCATGATGCTGCCCCCAATAGGTCATCCTGTCGGTGTCGAGAAACTGGACACCAAAGTCGAAGTAACTCATCTTGTTGTCTTCCTGCACGTGACGGATGAGTTCGTCCTGCAGACCGTTCGGATTACTCTTTTGCAGAGGCCGTGCCGGATTGTTGGCGGACGGTGTAGCCGAATACTTCACCACTTCGACCGGCCCGTGACGAAAAGGCACGTTACTGCCATAGCGCAGTTGCTGATAAGGTTTGATCGTCTGGTGCGACTGCACTTGCACCAACGCGAAAGTTCTAAACACTCTCAACTTGTCCTTGAAGGATAGAGACCACAGGCCTGCGGCCGGGTTCGATGCGGTAAGTAACTTCATGATCGCCAGAAATGCGGGCGAGTCGTTGATGGGCAGCGTCGTCGTGTTTTGCATTGAGAAATCCTGACGGACAGGGCCCGCGCCGCCAACGACCGCGCCCTCCCGAGTGAGGTCAACCGAAAAGGACAACGATCTGACGTCTGCCTTGAAATCAGAATTTTTCTTTGGATCGGCGTTTCCAAACCGCACAATAGCGGAATAGACGCCAGGCTTCGCGAACATCCCCTTTGCGAGACGCGCTGCAAGTGCGGGATCACGGCCTTGGGTAACATCAAATACTTCGAATTGGGCACGGGCGCAAACACCCTTCACATGAGTTCCACGACCGAGCGGCCGGCGCTGTTGGGCGGCAGAGTTCGCCTGCATCAAGAGGCTTTTCTCGGTGATCGTCTCGATGTCCGCTTGTTCCCGAGTGAGGTCCCGTTCGGATTCGCTCCCGGTCACTCCGAACAATCTGGTCAAGAACAGCATAAGGACCTCACCCGAGCTTGGAGATGAATTTGATTGCGGTAATGCTAGGCAGAAAGCAGTAGGCGGCTGCCTTTGTCTTGATGAACGTTGAAAACCCTGTGATTTTGATAGGGGCCGCGCCATCCGCTTGAGGAATCACGAAGATGCTTTCGGCTGGGTCTTGAGTACCAATCATCGGATCTTTAGATTTAGGGTTGAGTCTGACCGCGCCAGCAAACTCGCTGTCATTTACCCAATGCCCCAAGACGAACTCATACTGGTTCTCGATGCTCGAGTTGATGAAATAACCGAGAAGCCCGCGTTCGATGCCGTCGTGGGGTTGCGTTGGATCATAGGCTGGCCCATATGGCATGCCACGACGGATAAGCCGGTGAGTGTTATTGCTGCCTCCGGGAGTGCCCTGTCCTGTAACTGGCTGGCCTCGAGGATTGATGCGGCGCATGTGTGCGCCAACGGGACAGCGCAAGCCTTTCGGATCGCCGGAGCCATCGGCGTTCACATATTCGAAGTTGTTCAGATGCTCGGGCGAAATCCCTCCCGGAGGACTATCAGTCTCCGGCGACAACATAAGAGGAACGCCGTTGCGCCAGCGTCCGCAAATCTTGGCGGCATGCAGTTCGGGGTCGATCTTGTCCTTGTTTGATTGCAGGTGGTCTTCAAATCCTGCACAATCTGTTTCGATCATCTTGAAGACCGCAAAGCTGCCGTTCAGGCCGAGCTCTCGCGGTTCCGGCAACAAATAATTCTCAGCGTCGTCCCGCAAAACGAACAGCCACGGTTCGCACGGCTCTTGGTGGTCCGGCATATATTTTTCTGGGCCGCCGCGAATGGTTGTCATGCTGACACCGTCGGTGTACCCAAAGTGAACTTTGGAAGTGAACGTGGGCTTGCCATCCACTATCTCCATTAGCGCCATCCCGTCGGTCCGCCAGATCTCTCGAAAGGCATCCCCTTCCGCAAACAACCCTGACAATCGCTCGCTGTAAGTTTTCATGGCGTCCGGACTAATGGCGTGCAGTGTCACCATGACGTGGCCGCCTCCGGCCGTAAAGGCGCCGATCCAGTTCTTCGGATCACTGGCGCCAGTGTCGCCTACCAATCCCGCACGTTCGGCGGCGCCGGCAACAAACGCACCGAATGACTTGAACGAGATAGTCGGGACGCGGTCTTTGATCTCCAGCGCAATCATTCCGGGCCAGGTGATCGCCACGTTAAGACAGTAGTCTGGCTTGCGGCGTGGGACATCGCCGAGATTGTCTCCGGGGCCCGGCGCGAACCCCACATGCCAATCTTCCGCGGTAGTGATCTGCGGTGCGTCAGACTCATCGCCGCTCACGAAACGCCCAAGCAGCTTGCGCGCCTCTCTGGGCACGCCCACCGTGAGCAAGAAATGCCGCACCATCGGCATCCTGTAACCGCGGAGGATGAAACCCTGGATATCGGGGAGGTCGAGCGTGGTCTTCTGACCAGCGCTTGAATGAGCATCAGGCGTTGGGCCCTCATGCCCACCTCTGCCGAAAAGACGGCTAAAGACGCTGCCTTCTCTCGCTTCCTGCGTATGCGGCTTGTTGTCCGACTTCACTAACATTTTGATCCTCACCCCATGACTACGCGGCTGAAGCTCCAGATTTTCCCGTAGCCGATTGTGCCTTGCTGTCGGCGATCAGAGCGTGGATGTCCTGAACTCCCAAGCCTGGATACGCCTGATAGAACCCAATCGGCGCGCGATTCGCTCCCGCCGCGAAGTCGATGAACTCCTGCAGGTACTTCCTGCAGGGCGAGGGCGGTGCGCCCTTGGTGAACTTGAACAAAAGATCGAACACAGGTCCGATATTCTTCGTGAAATCGGAGATGTACTTGTCAAATGAGCCGTCATAGACCGTGAAGAAACCAATCTGGTTGTCCTCGAGCGGCACGAACTGGGCGAAGTGGGGCGTTCCGACTTTGTCCAGGTCCGTCGTTGTCCCGTGTCCCCTCGCGCGCAAGATTAGTTGAACTTCCATGAAGGCAAGTTTCGATTTCATGGGTAGGATCACCAGGAAGAGATGTAGTTCACCCGCGCCGGTGACATCTGCTGCGGCCGCCAATGCCTTTATCTCCTTGGCGGTCACGTCTGGATAAGCGGTGTAGAGATTCACCGCATGGAGAAGATGCGATGCGGTCCATTCGGCGAATGTTTCTGAGTTATCGGCGACCGGAGTGGGCGGCGCACTATCGACATGTTGGAGGATGGCATCGAACACCGGTCCTGCTTGCTTGGCGACGTTGGTCATGAGATCACCGAATTCGCCGTCGAACTCGCCAAGAAATAGCAGGGTCTTGTCGCTCAGCACCGTAAAGCGCGAGTAGTGAATCGTGCCGATGGCATCCTCCGCATGGAATAGGCCGGGCATCAGCGGTGGAAGTTCTTCTGCAATCGCCTTTGCATCCGCCGGCGATTTCAAGGGAAAGGCAAGGGTAAAGTGGTTCTGGCTCATCACACGACCTCCATGGTTAGGTGCCAGCTCGAAGCTGGCGATGCTTAGCGCATTCGCGAGGATGATTCCTGTTGGGTCGGAGTGCTCCGCTTGTGCTGGGCCTCATCAGGGGATCATTCCGCATTCAAACAACTTGTTGGCGATAGGAGCGGCCACCTTGTTAATGAACAGCGTACGCATCTGCGGATCGCTGTGCAGAAACTGAATTGCCTTCGCTTCTGCGGGTGTCGGTGGCGCATGCTGCTCTCTCTCCGCCCACAACTGTTGGCAACTCGCGGTCTGGTATTTTTGAATGACCTTGTTGGCAGCTTGGTCCAGAATAGGGTGTTGCTCCTGGCCCTTTATCCCAACAACACAGGTCAGCACCACGCAACTCAAAAACATGGCGGTCGTTTTCTTTCTCATTATTTTTCTCCCTCTTTTTATGAAATACGTTATAAAGCGCCCGCAAATTGACCTACCCTCTTACTGCTCAACGAACCCCGCTACCTTGAGCACCTCTGGTTCAGTTTCTGTGCGAATCACGAGTAGTGCGTCTATTTCATCGAGATCGCTGGCATGAGCTTTAGCCACTTCAATGGGCGACAGAAGGCCGACACACCCGAGTTCAGTCAGACACATCTGATTGGATCGATACACCATGGTCCAAAGGCGCGAGGGCGTGCCTGGAGCGAACACGGATACCCGGTAGCTTGCATCTCGGCGGGTGACAATAATCACTCGGACATCTATTGACATATTGCGACTCTCAGCCAATCAGGAGGTTTAGTTCTTCGGCCACTGCTTGAACATCTTGTTTACCGCATTCTGCACCGCCTGCTGGTTCTTGTTGCCGTTGTTGCTCAACGTGTCCTGCGCGATCCCTCTCCACACCAAAGACTGGGTCTTAGTGTCGTGCAGATCGACAATCAGCGTCGCTTCTACGTTCTGCTGTGGTGTAATTCCGCCCATTCCTCCGCCGATGCCGCGCATACCCCACGCGCTATAGGAGGTCTGTTGTCTCATGCCACCGCTTGCGAGGAGGATCAGATCAGGATTTTGAGACTCCGGCACTTTTTGCAGCCCCTTACCCTGCATGGCCGCGTCGATGTCCTGCTGCGCTACCTGCGCCAGAATGGAGTTTTGGATTTGATTAGCATTGTTGGAGGCCCAGGCATACGTGTGATAGCCCGCAAAACTCTGGCTGTGGTTGTAGTTGACTGAGACTTGTTGCCCGACGGCAACTGCCGACGTGACGCTCATTAGCACTGCGCACAACATAAGTTTCGTTTTCATGGTGCTCATCCTTTCGAATTTTGAATACCCTGGCAGTTTTGAAACTGACAGCGTTGGCTGAATGTAGAGCGGTTCGATTTATCCCTAGTCGTTGACTTTCGCGACTGCGTCCTGCACCTTCTTCTGGTCCTCTGCGGATAGCTGGCGCGGTCCGAGATTGTAGGTCAGCTTGTCGATTGCTCCCGTGAAGCGGAACGGAACGTCGTAGCTGAAGTCCACCGGCGTGCGGGTATCCAACCCAATGTCGAAGGTCTCGTCGATGCACATGAGCAACGGAACCGTGTGCGCGATCGTCTTGCGATCTGCCTCCTTGCCATCCACCGAGAGCACGCCGGTGCCACCTTTGCCGGGTCCAGGTCCGTCGTATTTGAAGTCGAATACGATGGTGTGCTTGCCTGCGCTAAGCGAAGGTCCTGACCACCTGAAACGTTCCAGGTCAAGCAGGTTGTACACGAAGATTGGCCTCCCTTTGCCTATTTGCGCGACACCCGTAATAAGTCCTGCAACCAACCAGAACGGAGCGAGGAGTATCAGCGCATAGCCGGGCCACGTCTTCCAGCCGGTCCAACGTTTGGTTCTTGCAAACCAGGTGAGAATCAATCCCAAAAGGAACAGACTCCAGACCACAACTTTGAGCACCGTGCTTCTGAGCCACCAATTGTTGCTCTGGCTGAGGAAGAGACCGTAGCCGCCGAATCGGCCACCGAGGGTCGCGATCATTCCCTCTCCACCACCTTCGGGGACTGTAATCTCGGCGGTGATGGTGTAGTCCTTGTCCACAATGTCGGGAGCATTTCCGACGGGGATGCCGACATTCTCGCCCGTGTAGGTGAAGACAGTCTTCCCGGCGATCGCGCTCGGTCGTGCTGTAAGAATGCGCGCGAAGCCTGAGTTATCCAGCGGCAAGACCTGATATTTCCCCGCCTCAGTCAGGAACAGCGCTTGCATCTCCTTCAGCTTGTCAGGCATTTTCGTTGCGAGATCGTTGTACTCCGAATAGTCCTCCGCGATGTTATAGAGCTCCCAGTGATAGTCGCCGAGGGAAGGCATCGTGCCCGTTCCCAGCTCCCATGACGGGGAAGGTGGTGTCGTGGCCGCGACCCAGCCATCGTGATAGATAGCGCGATTGCCGACCATCTCGAAATATTGCGTGTCGCGCTTCGACGGCGCATTCGCATTTGCCTGGTCAAATGTGTAGAGCATGCTCACGCCTTCGATCGGCTTCTGCCTGATACCGTTGACCATCTCAGGCGCTTGAATACCGGCGGCTTCGAGAATTGTCGGAACAATGTCAATGACGTGGTGAAACTGCGTGCGAATACCTCCCACGTCTTTAATGTGGCCCGGCCATGAAATGGCCAGGCCCTGCCGGGTTCCGCCAAAGTGCGACGCCACCTGCTTGGTCCACTTAAAGGGAGTATCGAACGCCCAGGACCATGCCACCGACATATGCGGGTAAGTCTTGTCCGAGCCCCAGTCGTTATAGTGCAAAGCATTCATCGCCAGGACGGGCTTGACGGCTGGTGGGTCAAGGATGCCGTTGTAGGCGGTCATCTGGTTATACGTGCCGTACACACTGCCTTCAGCGCTGGTACCGTTGTCGCCGTCGATATAGATAATCAACGTATTGTCTAGCTTGCCCTGGTCCTGGACCTCCTGAATCACACGGCCAATCTCATAGTCGGTATAAGCGGTATAGGCGGCAAATACCTCTGCTTCGCGTGCATACATTTTCTTTTCCAGGTCGTTGAGCGAGTCCCACCTCGGCAGCTTGGCTCCCCCGTACTCTGCCTGTCCGTCCGGCCACGGCGTCAGCGTCGTGTTCGCCGGAACCACTCCCAGCCGCTTCTGGTTGGCGAAGATCTGATCGCGCAGCTGTTCCCAGCCCATGTCGAACTTGCCCTTGAACTTGTCGATCCATTCCTGCGTCGGCTGGTGGGGCGAATGAGAGCCACCGGGCACGTAATAGACGAAAAACGGCTTGTCGGGCGCGGCCGCGTTCAGGTCCCTCATGTACTTGATTGCATTGTCTGCGAGATCAGTGGTGAGGTTATAACCGGGCTTTCCAATCCACGGATAGACCTGTGTGTGATCATGGAACAGATACGGTGTCCACTGGTCGGTCTCCCCACCCATGAACCCATAGAAATACTGAAAGCCCATACCCGAAGGCCATTGGTCGAACGGCCCTGCCGTGCTGCTGTATTCGAAACTCGGAGTGTTATGGTTCTTGCCGAACCATGACGTAGCGTAGCCGTTCTCCTTCAGTATCTCGCCGATAGTGGCGCTCTCTGCACCAATGACCGAATCATAGCCCGGGTAGCCGGTAGACAATTCGCCGATGACGCCGAAGCCGACTGAGTGGTGGTTACGACCGGTAATCAGCGCTGCCCGCGTCGGCGAGCAGAGCGCAGTGGAGTGGAATTGCGTGTAGCGCAGCCCCGCCTTGGCGATCCGATCCAAGTTCGGCGTCGGAATGACACCGCCAAAGGTACTCGGGACGCCGTAGCCCTGGTCATCGGTCATGATGAGTAGCACGTTGGGCGCGCCTTTAGGTGGCACCACGCGCGGTGGCCACCAGGGCGTCGAATCCTTGGCACTTTCCTTGATCACTCCGCCGAACTTCGGCGGTGGTGCCGGAAGTTGCTTCCCGTCAATGGTGGTTGTGGCGTCGGCGGAACCCAACTGGCCGGTTACCTGTTGCGCGTCGGCCGATGCAACTGCCAGCGTAGCAGCTATCAGAAATGATGCTGCCTTCCCCAGGACGAATATCCCTTTCGATTCGCATCTCATGCTCGGTGCTCCTTTGCTGACAGAAGAAGGTCGTAAACGGGCCGTGTCAAAGATGGAGGAAACCGGCGCCCCTTCCGAGTTCGGGACAATCTGGAGTTACTTCCACTCATGTATGTCGGAAATGAGTTGCTCTCTAAAGATCAACCCGAAAGATATCCACTCCTGGTGACTGAGCGCGATCCAAGGACCTACCTGCCGGTGCCAGCAAGACTAGCCACTCAGACATACCCCAAACAACTAACAAAACTATTAGTGCTCGCCTCTTTTTAGTACAGGTGGACCCACGTGGCACGACGCGGGGTATCACTGGGCCCCTTACCAGCATCTGTCATCTCGGAATCTTTCGCCGGAACACTCACTCACTACTTGCCACCAAATCCGATGTTGACGCCCAACATATGCCTGAAGTTATTTTGGGTTGCACCAGCCTTGTTGTTGCTGAATTCAATCAAGAGATAGTCGACGTCAGCTGGGCGAATCGATATATGCGGGGCACTGGAATGTCCAACCCACCACCCAACTTATGGGTTTTGTGCGACTTGCTTGAGGGTCCAATAAGCGGTCCTCCTCATTTCGCCATGCCTGTGCGGGGAATCTGTAGTTCGTTGGAATACCGCTTCCTATTTCGGATCTCGTGCTTCGAGCAAGAGCTTCCGATTGAGTACGGCACCGCGGAAAACCATGCTATCGATGTGATCTAGGGCCTGAAGGTCACTACGAGGGTCAGCATCCAGGATGAGCACGTCGGCCACGCGCCCTGATTCGATGCGACCAATATCGCGCCAGCCATAGATATCGGCAAAGTTGCTCGTCGCTGCGGCGATTGCCTCACGTGGCGACAGTCCGATCCGATGCAGCAGAGCGAGTTCAAGGTGCAGACCGCTGCCGGGCATAATACCGTAGTCCGTTGCAGAGCTTCCGGCAAGAAATTTGGCGCCACGCTGATAGAGGCGAGCATCGAGCGCCTCTTTATGCCAGGCGCAATCCCGAACCGGCTTCCGTCGGTCCTCCGGAATGGTGGCCAGGAATGGCGCTCCGCCAGCCGACGGATCCACGGGATTGTCCAGATCGGCAGCCTTGATGAGCGCGGCCGATGGGGCGCTCCACGGATTGGGAACATCCAGTCCGTCGGCGGTAGCTTCCATCGACAAAGTCGGCATCAGCGCGGTGTTGGACTTTGCGAGCTGCGCTCCATAAGCCGCAACCTCGCTGGATGCTGGATCGACCGTACACACTGCATGGTAGGCAGCGGAACCTGCATTCAGGTTATCTGCACGGTCCAACTGCGCGGCGGGAGGAGTAAGCTCCAATAGGTAGTGATCGTTATGCAGCAAACCATCGACTCCGGCGTGGATCGCGTACGGATATGTCGTGAATGCCGGTTCGGCAAGCGTTGCCATGCCACGCTGCTTGCTTTCGGCAACAATCACATCCACCTGATCGGGCCAAACGTCGTAACTGATGGTTACGCCGCGAAAGCCCTGGTCGGCTAATTTATCGACTCTCGCGATGAGCTGTTGGTTTGACAATCGTCGATCATGCAGCCGGTGATCCAGCATCGGCTTGTCTGATGGGTCCGCGCCCTCTTCCGAATAGCCGGTCATCGGCGCTCCCAGAAACAGGCGAGGCCCGGGAGATGCGTTTCGGACAATTTTCAGCTCGCCGTCTCCGCCGCCATCCGGCAGTATTGTGGGTACATAAACGGTAGTCACGCCCTCATAGAGATAAGCATTGCCAAAAGCCTGGGTGCGCAAGGCACCGAATCCATCAATGAGACCAGGAATGAGAAATTTTCCGTGTGCGTCGATGCGGGTCGATCCAGAGGGGATGGCGATCTGCGATGCCTGGCCGACGGCGACGATCTTTCCTTCATCGATCAGCACGACAGAGTTTGCGATGTCGTTTGTTGAGTGACCGTAGTTGCTCAGATCAATGAGCGTACCCCCCACGATGGCAAGCTTCTGCGCGGTGCAAAGTGGTGCTGCGCCCAGAAACAGCAGAAGCGTTACTGCAATGGTCTTTGCCGTCATCCTGCTATCTCCTGCAAGGGCCGGATCGGTTGGAAGGTTATTTTTTGAGGAGGCATTTTCCGCTCCAGCGGTTTTATTTCGGCCCATTGCCATACGAGTCGGGAATTGTTCGAAGCAGGTGAGTTTATTGTGTCCGTGTCTTGCCGGCGCTGTGAGCTTGCAGAAGACTGCTTAGATCTACCTGCCAGATAAACTGCTCACCCGGTTTATCTACGCCTGATGGGCTTCGCGAATTGCTGAAGTAAAGTGTGTTGCCGTCCGGGGAGAGCCGCGCCTCGATACCATGCACGTTATCCGAGATGGCGGAGCGAAGATCGATGGGATCTCCCCAGTCGTTCGCGGTGCGGAAGGCAATGAACAGATCCGTGGTGTTCGGAAAAGGTGGCCGCCGAGAGGAGAAGATAATATACGACTCATCGGGAGCGACCATGGGATCAAAGTTGGGGATCGTGGCGTCGCCAAATGAAACGAGTATCGGGGCTTCGAATTTTCCATTTCGCATTTGAGACCGGTAGATATGGAAGCTGCCACCATTGTCGGCCCGCATGAAGTACAGGCTTCCATCGGAAGCGATGCTTGGAGTAAAGACGGAGCTGTTGGAGTTGATGACGGACGGAAGGGCTTCGGGCGCACTCCATCCTTGCTTGGTTCGCTCCACCTTCCACAATTTTCCCCCGTCGCCGGGAAATATCTGTCCGTTGTAGTGACCATCCAATTCGGGTTCGCCAGGACCTGCAGGACGACTCGAAGCAAAAACCAGATACTTTCCGCTGGGAGCAAAGGCCGGTTCGAGATCTCGATATTGGCCGGAGAACGGGGCCAGCTTAGGTACTGACCACTGTTTTCCTATCTTCTGCGAACTCATAATTGAAACATTTTTTGGATTTGAAGATATCTGTCCCAGATAAACAGAAGCTCCGTCCGGCGTGAATGCTGGAGCCATGCTGTTCGTCGCGGCGGTAGGAATTGCCCCGGGGGCAAAAAGAGTCACGTCTGCTTGATCGGAAGCAGTAACTACCGGTGCGAAGCTGGTAGATGTTATGAATGACAAGGCGATGACAGAACGTTTCATTGAATTCATGTGGCATATCCTACCAATGGTTTTCATACTGAAGGTTTGTCGATCGATTTTGGGTTTTGCACTCTTATTCGCATCGCAGCACGATCATTGGATCCACCTTCATTGCTTTTCGGGCAGGTACATAGCAGGCGAGTAATGCGACCGCCATCAGCAGGAGCGACACAGCGACAAAAGTAGTTGGATCGGTAGGCTGGACCCCATACAGGAAGCGCGTCATCAATCGAGTTGTCGTCAACGCTGCGATCAGGCCAATCGCGATTCCTGCGCAGGCAAGGCGGCACCCCTGCCCGAGGACCATGACAAGGATCTGTTCCCGTTGCGCCCCCAATGCAATACGAATACCAATTTCCGGGGTTCGCTGCATCACCGAATAGGAGATGACGCCATACATGCCAATCGCCGACAGGATGAGCGCCAGTATTCCAAATGCGGCTAGTAGAAGCATGGCGAAGCGGTCGGCAGTGAGAGAAGTATCTACAAGTGTGGTGAGTGTCGCGAAGTTTGCAACAGGCAAGTCCGGATCAACGGATTGGACCGCTTCGCGTACACTACCGGCGATGGAGTCTGGATCGGCCTTGGTGCGAACTGCATATTGCATGGCCTGCATCGAAGGCCATGTTTTGATCTCGTTCTGGGTATAGGGCACGTACATCGCAGGGTCCGGCACTTCACGCAACGACACCTGTTTGATGTTCGCCACAACTCCGACAATCGTTCTCGCCGGAATCCGCGTCATTCCGACGCCTACCTGCTTGCCGATGGGATTTTCTCCGGGCCAGTATTTCTTTGCCATGGCACTGTTGATGATGGTCACCGGCGTAGAGGTAAGGGTATCTCCATCGTCGATGTCCCGCCCGCGCTGTAACGGCGCACCGATGGAGTGGAAGTAGTCAGGTGAAACGAACAAGTAATTTGCTTTGGGACTCTGTACGGGATCCGTGGTCGGGTGCTCCGGGATGCGGATCATAGTGGCGTCCGATGGGCCGGCCAGAGGAACGACCGTAGCAAAGCCGACGGACTGAACCCCCGCGATTGATTGCAGTCGCTGTGCTACTTGTTGATAGAGCTGCGCCATGCGATCGGTGTCGCTGTATTTGGTGGTTGGCAGGGGCACTTCGAAGGTGACAACATGAGTGGCATCGAAGCCGCTACTCGCGTTGACCATGTGATAGAAGGTGCGAACCAGCAAACCGGCTGAAACCACCAGCACCAGCGCCAGCGCAACCTGCGAGATGAGGAGTGCATTGCGAATCCTCGGCGCGGAAGCGCTTCCGCCTGATCGTTGGCCTCCTTCTTTCAACGCCTCGACCAGATTCATGCGCGTGGCTCCAAAGGCTGGTGCCAACCCAAAGAGAATTCCCGTGATGAGCGTGATGCCGAGCGCGAACGCGAAGACAGGCAGGTCAAGACCTATTTCGTGAAGACGGGGAATGCTCTCTGGTCCGAGGCGCTTCACGAGAGACAAGCTGCCTTTGGCGAGCAAAATTCCCAGTATGCCTCCAGTCAGAGCCAACAGCAGACTCTCCGTCATAAGCTGACTGACTAGCCGGCCACGCCGCGCACCCAGAGCTCCGCGCAGCGTAAATTCTTTGTGCCGTCCGAGGGAACGGTTGAGTGTCAGTCCAGCAACGTTCGAACAGGCAATCAACAGAACCACGCACACTGCCCCGAACAACAGCAACAGGGGCCGCCGTGTGTCCGTCACCGCTTGTTTCGTCAAAGGAACGATATCCGAGGACCAGCCTTTCGCCCCCGGGTTCTTTTCTAGCCAGCGGCGATCGAAGGCCTGCAGATCCTGCCGCCCCTCCGCCAGGCCCATATTTTGTTTTAACTCTCCAATAACGCTGAGATCGCTTGATCCCCGGCCGGGAGCCGCAGGAAGTGCCAGCGGCACCCAGAGCTGAGTCTCCCTGGGAAGATCGATGCTTGCCGGCATCCCTGCCATATTGGGGAAGGTGAAGTCGGCAGGCATGACTCCGATCACAATGTATGGAAGGCCACCTAAGTGGATTGTGCGGCCGACAACGCCGGGGTCGCCACCAAAGCGAGACTTCCACAGCCGATGGCTGAGGACGACGACAAGCGCGTGGCCGGGTTGGTCTTCCTCTGCTGTGAAGGTGCGCCCTAGCATGGGAGCCATACCCAGCGCGGGAAAAAGTCCGGCAGAGGCCCGAACACCTTCGAGATACTCAGGGTTGGCCGATCCGGTTAGATTGAAGTTATCTTTTCTGAAAGCACCCAGGTTTTGAAATGCGGTACTGGTCTGGGTCAGTTCCACAAACTCCGCGTCCCCCCACGGAAAGTTCCCGGTATCCCAAGCTGAGCCGATCGGTGGCACGCGCCACGGCACCACAACGCGGCTGGCATTGGGATAGGGGAGCGATTTCAAAAGGATCGCGTTCACCAGGCTGAAGACAGCTGTGCTGGCTCCAATGCCAAGAGCCAGTGTCAGCGCGGCAATGATAAAAAAGCTGGGACTTTTGCTGTGGACACGAAGTCCGTAGCGGATATCTTGCCAGAAGCTTTCGAGAAGACCGGTCCCACGCGCCTCACGACAGTCTTCTTTCACCTGCTCGTGTCCGCCAAAGGTGAGCCGTGTACGCCTCCTCGCTTCTTCAGCAGTCATGCCCGCCCCGATGTGTTTCTCGACCTCATGTTCGAAGTGGAAGCGCAGTTCCTGATCCAACTCCGCTTCCATCACATTGCGGCGGAATAGTGCACGAAGGCGAAATCGTAGATCGTTCAGCATGGTGGAACCTCAACCTCACGCACTCTCTAAGATCTGGGTGACGGCGGCTGTCAGCTTCCGCCAGGAATCCGTTTCCACCAAAAGCTGTTTCTTGCCGGTGGGCGTGAGTTCGTAGTACTTGGCACGGCGATTGTTGTCCGATGTGCCCCATTTGGCCTTGATCCAGCCGCGCCGCTCCAGCCGATGCAGCGCTGGGTACAATGAGCCCTGTTGGATTTGCAGTACATCGCTCGAAACCTGTTGCACCCGTTCCGAGATGGCCCAACCATGTTGTGGTCCCAGCGCCAATGTCCTAAGAATAAGTAGGTCCAGCGTGCCCTGTGGAAGATCGATGCGTTCGTTAGTCATACGTTACCCCATCTGCTTCTACAAGAAGCCTACTTCACCTCCTGTAGAAGTGCAAGGTATCTTGGGCGAAGCCACGGAAGTGCAGCCTTGAAAGTGGAATTGCTTGCCACTTCAGACGCTCTAGAGTTCGAGCGTGCCGTGCAGGCACAGGCGCCTGGCCGGCGATCTTCAGAGAAACGATTTGTTTTAGCCTCAGAGTAGGAAGGGAGTTCGGGCAATGTCGCTGATCTCGGTAAACGTCGGTCTTCCACGAGAGGTCGAATGGCAAGGCAGGGTTGTGCGTACAGGAGTATGGAAACGACCCGTGCCGGGCAGGGTAATGGCGAGGCGTCTTAACCTCGATGGCGATGGGCAAGGCGATCTGGCAGGTCATGGCGGTGAGCATCGCGCCCTAATGGTGTATCAAATTGCCTCTTATCGCTACTGGGAGACCTACCTTCAGCGGCACGACTTTGAATATGGTCAGTTCGGAGAAAACTTGACTGTCGACGGCCTGCCGGATGACGAGGTCTGCATCGGTGACCGCTACAGGATTGGTGGAGCGCTCTTTGAAGTGACACAGCCGCGGGTCACTTGCTATCGCGTCGGCCTGCGGATGAATAACCCGCAGATGCCGTCGCTGCTTGTATCGCATCGGCGACCTGGATTTTATTTCCGGGTAATCGAGGAAGGTGAGATCGGGGCAGGAGACGAGATTGTTAAGGTCGCTGAGGGTCCGGAGCGTATCACTGTCGCTGAGATCGATGCTCTGCTTTACTTGCCCGGCCATCCGCGCGATCAGCTGGAACGCGCCTTGCGCATCCCGTCGCTCAGTGCCGGTTGGAAGGGAGCACTGGAAGCTCTGTTCGCGGCCGATAGGCAGCATGGGAATGCAGGCCTCGCTCCAACTTCTTCGCCACCGCCGGCGTGGCGTGGATTCAGACCGTTGCGAGTTGCGGCGATTCAGCGGGAGAGCGTTGACGTGCTCTCCTTCATTCTCGAATCGGAGAATATGAGTCCCTTACCCGCGCCGCTTGCAGGTCAATTTCTGATATTCAAACTCCCCCTGGAAAAAGGTTCACCTCCTATCTTGCGGAGTTATTCGCTATCCGGGGCACAAGGTGCGGGAACATATCGCGTCAGCGTGAAGCGCGCCGATGGGTCAGGAAGCCACTACTTCCATGATCGCGTTCGAACCGGCGATCTCCTTGAGGTGAGCGCACCCAGAGGAAGCTTCACTCTTGCCCCAGGTGACAGCCCCGTAGTTCTGCTGAGTGCGGGTATCGGCGCGACGCCAGTGCTCTCCATGCTTCACTCGCTTGCTGCGACCAGCCCAAATTCCATGCGAGAGATTTGGTGGTGTTACGCCGCTCGCAATGGCAGCGAACATCCATTCGCGAGGGAGGCGCGCGAGCTTCTCAAGGGACTTCCGCAAAGTCATTCGTTCTTCGCCTATAGCAAGCCGGAACCTGGAGATCAGGCCGGTAAGGATTATGACAGCGCGGGCCATCTCAGTCTCTCTTCCCTGCAACGGCTTGGTGTACCTCAGGCAGCGGACTTCTATCTTTGCGGACCACCAGCGTTCCTCGAAACCTTCACCGCGGCGTTGAAGTCCTGGGGAGTCTCCGATTCCCGTGTCCACACGGAGATATTCGGAGCCGGGCCATCCCTAACGCCCGGTATCGTCAACACAGAACTCAAGACTCCGCATCCGCCATCGGGAGAGCCCGGACTAGGCCCGAATATTTCGTTCACCCGAAGTGGCCTTTCAGTGCCCTGGAACGAAAGATTTCAAAACCTTCTGGAACTCGCAGAAGCGTGCGATGTGCCAGTCAAGTGGGCCTGTCGGGTTGGTGTCTGCCACACATGCGAGTCTGGGCTTATCGACGGCACCGTTCGTTATACTCCGGAACCGCTTGACCAACCCGTCGACGGAAACGTCCTGATCTGCTGCTCTAAACCGCTTACAAATCTTGAGCTCGATCTCTAACCGACTCGTGACCGTACCATGCAGCGCGATCTGCTTGAGCTTATTTAGGCAGTTAGCGACGCCCTATGATCGCTATTCTTACCCAGTCACTCGGCTTCCTCTCTTGATCGCGTATAACGGATGGCTTTGACGGTAGAGCTGGCAACCAGGCCTCCCGTAATCATCTGGTCCAGGTGGGGAATCAGTTTTTGAATCTGGTCTTCGGTGTCAATGACGCTCACCATGATGGGCGAGTATTTCGAGAACGACAGGCTGCGGGCGTGATAGATCCTGGCGCTGGCCCCGAAGCCTTCGAGACCGCGATAGACAGTCGCACCCGCAAGCCCAAGCTCCTGGCACTTTGCAACGATCGCCTCATGCAATGGCTTGCCGTGCCACTTGTCTGCTTCCGTAAAGTGAATGCGCAACATCCTGGCTTGAAATTCTTCTTTCATGGCTCACCCCTTGTCTTCGCTCGTTTCAGCTGCGCGATGGGCATACTTGATAATGTCCACGTCCGAAAGCACTACCAGGCCCTCCTGGACCATCTGGTCCACAATGGGCAAAAAAGTCCTCAGCTTCTCTTCGGTGTCAATGATTGAGAGCATGATTGAGCAGTCGTGCGACAGGTGCAGCGGTTTCTCTTTATGCACCCTGCGATGCGCTCCGTAGCCCAGGATTCCCCGGTACACAGTTACACCCGCGAGATCGTTCGCGCGTAAAGCGCGAACCAGCGCTTCGTGTAGCGGCTTGCCCTGCCACTGGTCACTCTCACCAATAAAGATCCGCATTAATTGCGCCTTACCTTCGATCTTGACGTGTCCAGCGGCAGGGCGCGCCTTGGGCTTTGAGAGTTGGGCAGGCTTGGCGATCGTTGTTTCCTGCAACTCGATCATGCCTGAACCTGCCATATCCTCGAGCTTTCCAAGTAATTCGTCGACTTTCTCCCTTGTTTCTATAAATTCAATTTTCAGGGGGAGGTGATCGGAGATGTCAACGAGGTTTGAAGAATGCAGATGGTGATCGGCGCCGAATCCTGCGATTCCCTTCAGTACGGTTGCGCCTGAGACACCGCGGAAAAACAGAAAATCCAGAATGCTTGAATAGGTCGGCGCCCCGTGATGCGTGGAGCCCTCGCTCAGATAAATGGAAACTTTCACGGCTTTCCCGGCAGATAACATGTGTCCCCCCTTTTATGCTGCGCGTCCCAGAACTCCCATCGTGTTCTCATGAGAAAAGCCTCGCGATCAAGACACCACACCATACAGCTACTAGACCAAGGAAGAAGCTCAGAACAACGTAAAGTGCAGCGATAAAGAACGCACCCGTCTGCAAACTGGAGAATGTCTCCCATTCGAAAGTTGAAAATGTACTGTAGGCTCCAATAAAACCTATCGGAATTAGAAACCTCCATGCGGCATTTAACTCCGCACGCCTTCCCATGAAAGCCAATGAAAACCCAATAATCAGGCAAGCCGTGATATTGATCACAAAAGTCCCATAAGGAAATTTGGTTCCCAATCGGTTGGCGACAGTTGAGCCGACCCAAAACCGCGCTAAAGAACCGAGAGCGCCACCGACTGCAATGAAAAAGTATTTTTGCAAGCTCTATTTCTCCTCATTCATACACGTTTCTCCGCAAACTCAGCCGACCTTGCCGCACTCCAGTTTCTCAAAAGATCGAGATCACTTTGAAGCTGGCCAACATTGACCACTGCATCCGAAGTTCCGCTGATCCGATGTATCTGTACACGATAAGCATCGGCATACGAGTTGACGAGTGTTCCCAGCTTACGCGCGATGCGCTCGCTCCATCGGGTCAATCCCAAGCCATAAAGATGTAGCTCTTCTTCGACACAGAGCCAATGCTCTCTTGGTTTTCAAAGACTTGTTTTGGTTGGCGTGCCATAAAATCTCCTAGACTGCTCCTGCCTCCGCCGGCTGCTCGGGGACTTGCTCCGACGCCCGGTCGTCATCTCTTCTTGGGAGCAGGTGCCTGGGCAGGAAGAACATGTTTGCTACGACCGTTGGGATGACCGCACTGGCGATGACTGTTCCCACTACAAACGAATATTGCGCCTGACTGATGATTTTGTGGTTCAAGCCAAAGAGCGCCGATATGGTGCCGAAGGTGAGTCCGGTCGACATCATCAGCGTGTAATAGACCCCGGCTGTCCCTTCGTATTTGTGAAAGCGAACCGCAGGGAACACGGCAACGATTTTGGTCAACATCTTGGCAGAAAAAAGAACGAGGAGCACAACTGGCGCGCCAAGGAGCGCGGGCACAGAAACAAAGGAGCCAGCGCGAATGAAGTAGAAAGGCGTGAGGAATCCAAAGGTCAGAGTTCTCAGGCGGCGGATGAGAGAGTGGTCTTTGCCCACGGTGCCAGCGAGCACCATCCCAATAAGATAGGCCGGGAGCACCGCTTCACTGCCAGCCCAGAGGGCCAATCCGCCCAAGGCGAATAGCAGAAACAGGATGTACTTCGCTTCAAGCTCAGAGACGCGGCCGCCATATTTCTTGAAGAACCACGGAGTCAGAAATGGAATGATCGAAAAGACAACAATGCAGACCCCAACAAAGATGAGCGTCTTGATGGTGAACGGGGAGAAGATAAGACCCAATGCGACGACAGTTCCGAGATCATTGACGAAGCACGCAGCCAGAATTGCCTTGCCATATCCGGTCGTATTAAAGCCGAGTTCAAGCATAACGGCATACACGACGGCGACTGAAGTAGTCGAAAGAGCTACACCACAAAGCCAACATGCCATGATCGTCCAGTGCAGCAGAAAGTAAGCGATCAAGGTGCATCCCAGGAACGGGCCGAAGAATCCCGCAAGACCGATCACCAACGCTTCACGCCATTTGCTGCGGAAGATTGTGGGGTCTAGTTCAGCTCCGGCAAGGAAAGTAAGAACGATGGCCCCGGTGCCAGCAAGAAATGTGATCCACTCGGTGCTGCCCAGCAGTCCGCCATGGCCAAATGTGGCACCAATGACTAACTGAGCTACCGTGCCGATGACGATCTCCGACAGCGCCGTCGACATGCGAAACCAGATGGCGAACAGCGTTGCAATCAACGCTAGACCAACCCACAAAGCGGAAAGAACCCATGCATTTGCCATGGATCTAAGCTCCCAAGTTTTAGGTCAGGGATCGCGCCGTGGACATGACTCCGCAACAGGATTCCCTGTCAGGAGTCATCATCTGTCCGGCCTATCTGGAGGGACAGCGGTTAAGGGTGAACTCCTTCACCGTGCTAACACAACTACTACACATCCGGATCCATCGATCTGTCAAGAGCTTTGACGGATCTTATCTACAACCTGTCAGGTAGAACGTCTCCACCCTACGCCCGACCAGGCTCTGTTTCGCCGCTACTCGTAGCGAAGGGCGATGGATGGCTCGATCTCCGTTGCGCGGCGGGCAGGAATGTAGCACGCTGCGATGGCGACGAGGGAGACCGCAAGTGTTGCCATCACGTACACGGCAGGATCGGAAGCCTGCATGCCGAACAACAGGCTTTGGAGCACGCGCGCAAGCACTACACCCGCAATGACACCGATGGCTATGCCGACGCCCACCAGCAGCAGGCCTTCGGACATGATCATCCTGAGCACACCGTCGCGATCGGCTCCCAGCGCCATGCGAATCCCAATCTCTCGCGTGCGTTGGACGACATTGAACGTCAGCGCGCCATAGATACCAAGACACGCCAGTACAATCCCCAAGCCGCCGAAGATGCTGAGAAGGACAGAGCTGAAACGTCGCTGGCTCACGGTATCGTCGAGAATGTCCTGCATACGGAGAACATCGTAGACGGGAAGACCTTTATCGACCGTCCATATCTGCTGCTTGATGGCCTGGGCGAGAGAGTCGGGGTCGATGCTGGAACGCACTGAGAGCGTCAGGTTGGTGAAGTCCGACATGGGTCGCGTGATCTCCGGCCGCGGCTGGTCTTCGAGGGAGAGCTGACGGGCGTTTCCCTGGACGCCGATGACGGTGTAGCGAACGGGCGGCACTCCGGGTTTCGCAGAGCCCACGTTCGAGATGTGTTTACCTATGGGGTCCTGTCCGGGCCAGAGCTTCGCTGCCAAAGCCTGATTGACAACGATGAGCGGCTGATTTTGCTGAAGCTCGTCGTTGGTAAACGTCCTGCCTGATACGAGCGGAATTCCCAGTGTTCCGAAGTAGTCGGGCGACGTGATGCCACGCATGTCGGCTGTCGGTTCGCTGCCGCGCGTTGGGATTGGCCAGCCCTCAACTACGAATTTCATCAATCGAATGCGCGTCATGGGCAGGCCGTCGGAGAAGCTCGCTGATTTGACTCCGGGAAGGCTGGTGACACGGTCGAGAACGGCGCGGCAAAACGTCGCCGACGCATCTTTGGAGGGATAGCGTGTCGGCGGGAGACTGAACTGCATGGTCAACACGTGATCAGGACGAAAGCCAGGGTCGACCGCCATGACATGGCGAAGGCTGCTCATCAAAAATCCCGCGCCGATCAGGAGGACCGTCGCAAGACTCACCTCCAGGACCACCAGCTTTGAAATTAGCCGCCGCGAGCTGCGAAAGCCTGCCTCGCCGGTTTGTTTGATGACGGTATTAACGTCGATTCGAGAGACCCTAAGCGCAGGGAGAATGCCAAAGAGAGCAGCAGCAAGAAAGCTGACCGCCATGGTGAAGAGCAGCACGGGGATTCCCAAGTGGATGCTTTCGGGCCGGAGGATTCCTGCGGGCTTGAGCGCAGGAATCGCCTTGATGCCCGCATAGGCGACGCCGAGCGCGAGGACGCCACCGAGAAGGCTGAGCACTGCGGCTTCGATGAGAAGCTGCGCAATGAGGTCTGCACGGCTGGCCCCGAGCGCTTTGCGGATACCGAGCTCGCGTTGACGATAGGTGGCGCGGCTGAGGACCAGATTGCTGAGGTTAGCGCATGTGATCAACAGGACCAGACCGACAGCCGAGAACAGAACGAAGAGGTTTCGGCGAAGCTCCTGGCCAACGTCTTCCACATAGATGGGAAAGACGTTGATTCCAAATCCGGCGTTTAGATTGGGATCCTTCTCCCGCAAGTCACGGGCGATCCCGTCCATCTCGACACGCGCCTGCTGCAGCGAAACGCCATGATTGAGACGGGCGAAGACGAGCATCTTTCGACGATTAAAGTCCTCCAGATTTCCCTTTGCAGTTACGTCATAGGGGACCCAAATCGCCGGCTTGCGCTGATCGGCACCCTCACGCGTCGACGGCAGATAGAAATTTGCAGGGAGCACGCCAACGATGGTGTACACCGAGTCGTTCAACGTGATTGATTGTCCGATTACGTTGCGGCTACCTCCGAAGTGGGTCTGCCAGTAGGCGTCGCTCAACATGGCGATATGGGCATTGCCGGGATCGGACGCCACGGAAGCCAGCGTTGTTCCCAGGGCCGGGTTCACTGAAAAGAGCTGAAAGAAGTTGGGCGACACGCGTGCACCGTCGATACGTTCTGGCTCGGCGCTGCCTGTGCGGTTCAGGTTAACGCTTTCAAAACCGGCAATGTCTTCGAAGGATTTCGCCTGCCGCGCCCATTCTTCGAAGTTGGCATAGGAGACGGGGACGCGTTCGCCGATCGATTTACCCAGCGCGGGATTTTGTTCCCAGAGAACGACGAGGCGGGAGGGGTCGCCGTAAGGGAGCTGGTGCAGGAGGACGGCGTCGATCACGCTAAAGACCGCCGTATTGGCGCCTATCCCAAGAGCCAGGATGACGACGACGAGCGCGGAAAATGCTGGGGCTTTGCCGAGAACGCGAAAGGCGAGTTTGAGGTGTTGAGTGAAGAGTTGAGCGCGAAAGGTACCAGACATAAACCTGCCTTACAGAAAAAGCCCGCGGCAAAGCGCGGATGGAACAATTGGGATTATAGATGTCGCAGGTGGCTTGGGCCCGACTTGCTTGAGACAAGTGATGGGATGCAATAATGCGGGGATGGGCGAACAGGTGTCTTCTGGGTTGGACAGGCGGGGTTTTCTTGGTGTGTGCTCCATGGTGGGGCTCGGACAGACGTTGTTGCCGGGTGCGCTGTTTACGCTGGCGACTCAGGCGAAGGCGCAGAGTTCGCCGATCGTCGGTGGCGGCGAGGTGAAGGCCAGCACCGACAGCATGCCGAAGATCACGCCGGAGATGATCGACGGTGCGGCGGTGATTGCCGGGATCAGCGTCACGGACGAACAGAAGAAGATGATGCTCGAGGGGCTCGACCAGCTGCGCAAATCATTTACGGCGATTCGTGATTTGAAGATGCCGAATAGCGTGGCTCCGGCGTTTATCTTCGACCCGGTGCCAGGCGATATGGTGCTCGACACAGTGAAGAAGCCCCTGAAGATGAGTGCGCCACCAGATACAAAGACACTGGCTGCGGCTGTTTCGGCTGGAGTTTCAGGCGATTCGGATGCGTTGGCATTCGCTTCAGTGCGCGAGTTGGCCGAGTTGGTCAAGACGCGCAAGGTCACCTCGGTTGCGTTGACGAAGATGTATCTTGCGCGGCTGAAGAAGTATGATCCGCAACTACATTTCGTGATTACGCTGACCGAAGAGCGGGCGATGGAACATGCAGCCGCGGCAGACAAGGAGATCGCAGCAGGCAAATACCGAGGGCCGTTGCACGGGATTCCATGGGGCGGGAAGGATCTGCTCGCGGTGAAGGGATACAGAACAACGTGGGGCGCAGGCGGATTCGAGGAGCAGAAATTTGACTATGACGCGACCGTGGTGACACGGCTGGATGACGCAGGAGCGATTCTGATTGCGAAGCTGTCGATGGGAGCATTGGCGCAGGGAGACCTATGGTTTGGCGCGCGGACTCGGAACCCCTGGAACAAACGGCAGGGATCGAGCGGCTCTTCGGCCGGTAGCGCGAGCGCGGTGGCTGCGGGGTGCGTAGGATTTGCGTTAGGGACAGAGACACTGGGATCGATCTCTTCCCCCGCGACGCGCTGCGGATGTTCGGGGCTGCGGCCTACGTTTGGCCTGGTACCGAAGACTGGGGCAATGGCGCTGAGCTGGACGATGGATAAGATTGGGCCGATCTGTAGAGCCGTGGAGGACTGCGCGTTGGTGCTGTCGGCTATTTATGGGCGGGACGGACATGATCTTTCCGTGCAGCCGGCGGCGTTCAACTGGGATGCAACCTTCAACTGGAAGGCGCTGCGAGTCGGATACATCAAGAGCGCGTTCGACGCGCCGACGTTGCCGGCAGGAGCATCTGAGGGACAGAAGAAAAACTTCGAGCGGCGTGTCTACGATGCAAAATATGCGACGACTGCGCTCGATGAGTTGCGCAATATGGGAGTCAAGCTGATTCCTGTAGAGATCCCGGATTTCCCATTTGGCGCGATCGTGCCGGTGCTGGAGGCGGAGGGTGCGGCCGCATTCGACGACCTCACGCGGAGTGGGCGGGACAAATTGCTCACGGGGCAATTGCCATTCGATTGGCCGAATCAGTTTCGTATCGCACGGTTCTATTCTGCGGTGGACTATATCCAGGCCATGCGGGCGCGGACGCTGGCGATTGCGGAGATGGAGAAGCTGTTCGCGCAGGTGGATGTGATTGTGACTCCGTCGCAGGGCATCCAACTGCAGGCTACGAATCTGACCGGGCATCCCGCGGTGATTGTGCCGAACGGAATCCGCGGCGACGGCGCTCCCAAGAGCGAGAACGATGAGGATGGTGCATTGGCGAATGCGGGCGGCCCGGGTACTCCGGTAAGCCTGACGTTCCTTGGGACGTTGTATTCGGATGCGCGCTTGGCCGCCTTTGCCAAGGCGTATCAGGATGCGACGAGTTTTCAACTGCAGCATCCGAAGCTTGATTGATTGAGCGCGCTGGGTGCTACCATCCGGCTATGTCGATGGATGTGCTGGTGGAGGCGCGCGGGTTAGTCAAGGAGTACGCGGGGCACCGCGTGGTGGACAATGTCTCCTTTACGATCCGCCGCGGAGAGACGCTCGGGCTGGTGGGAGAATCTGGATCAGGGAAAAGCACCGTGGCGCGCATGCTGCTAAGGCTGGTTGAGCCTACCGCGGGCGAGGTGCGCTATGCGGGACGCGATCTTCTGTCCGCCAGTTCCCGAGAGATGCGCGAGATGCGACGGCGCATGCAGATCGTCTTCCAGGATCCCTATGCAGCGCTGAACCCGCGAATGCGAGTGCGTGAGATTCTTGCCGAACCGTTTGCTATCCATGACGAAAGACCAGCGGAGGGCTTGGAGACGAGGCTGGCGGAGATGCTAAGGACCGTAGGAATGGACGGTACGGCGCTGGAGCGGTTTCCGCATGAGTTCAGCGGCGGGCAGAGGCAGAGGATCAATATTGCAAGGGCGCTTTCGCTGAGACCGGAGTTCCTGGTACTGGATGAACCAGTGAGTGCGTTGGATGTGAGTGTTGGGGCTCAGGTGGTGAATCTGTTGCGCGAATTGCAGCGCGAGTACGGGCTGACGTATCTGTTCATCTCGCACTCAATGCCGCTGGTGCGGTATCTGTGCGACCGCGTGGCAGTAATGCAGAGGGGACGGCTGGTCGAGTTGGGCGAGAGCGAGCAGGTCTGCAATACGCCGCAGGAGGAGTACACACGCAAGCTGATCGCGGCGACTCCGGAGATGCCGGTTTCCGGGTGAACAGGTTTGCGCGGAGCGTAGGCTAGCCACCGGGAACGGCTGCCCTCCCGTAGTCGTTACAATAGAAGATGGATGATCTCGAGTTTTAGCGCGCATTGGCACTATGTCTGGCTGGTCGTTGCCTCGTTTATCGCGGGAGTAATGAACGCGATGGCAGGCGGTGGATCGTTTATCTCGTTTCCAGCGATGCTGTCGATCGGGGTTCCGCCGATTCAGGCGAACGCAACCAACACAGTCGCGTTGTGGCCGGGCCAGTTGACCTCAGTGGCTGCGCTTCGCGGCGATCTGCGGCGCGATCTGCTGCCGGTAGTCTGTACCGCTTCGGTTTTAGGCGGGGTAAGTGGGGCGGTCGTGCTGTTGAACACGCGGCAGCTCACGTTTCTGCATATCGTGCCGTGGTTGCTGCTAGTCGCTTCTCTGCTTTTCTGGATCAGTGGACCCGTGTCGCGATGGTTGCGGGAGCGGTCGGCTGAACCGCATGTAACGAAGGCCCCTGCGCTTGTACCGTTGTTCTTTGTGCTGCTGCCCGTGTGCTGTTATATCGGTTACTTTGGCGCAGGAGCGGGCTTTTTGATCATGAGTGCGCTGGCGTTTTTCGGTGTGGAAGAGATGCATGCGTTGAACTCGCTGAAGGTGCTGGCGGCCTGCCTCTCAAACTTTTGTGCCGTCGTGACATTTGTGTTGAGTGGCGCCGTAATCTGGCATTACTGCCTGATCTCAATGGTGTTTGCCGCAGTGGGCGGCTATGTTGGAGCGCAGTACGCACGGCGTATAAATGCCGATGTGCTGCGAACGATTGTCGTGATTACGGGATGCCTGATGGCAGCGTATTTCTTCTGGAAAAATGGTTGAATGGAATTGCGAGGAGATTGAGCGATGAGTCACGAAGGGATTCGCATCGTGAATGCGGAGCAAGCTCGGCGGGAGGATATGGAGCACGAGCAATTGCCGGCGGACTCGGTTACTCCGAAGAAGGTGCGGGTGAAGAAGACCGAGGGTACCGGCGTCGAGATCGACTGGAAAGACGGACACCAGAGTGTATGGTCGTTTGCGTGGCTCAGAAATGCTTGTCCATGCGCCACCTGCCATGAGGCTCGCGAGAAGACGGGCAGGCTGCCAGGCGTTGCGAAGCCGAAGACGCAAACCTTGCTGGTGATGTACGAGGCGCCGGTGAAGCCGCTCGAGGTGACGCCGGTGGGCAAGTATGCACTGAAGTTCAAGTGGAGCGATGGGCACGAGAGCGGGATTTACTCATGGGAATACCTGCGACGGGTGTGCCAGTGCGAGATATGCGTCAAACACTAAATCGCCACCGAAGACGTTCTTTCTGCAAAGTTGCAAGACCTCTGAGAGATGTAAGATGGGCCGCATCCAAGGAGGACGTCCAATGAATAGACCTGTGCACTTTGAGATTCCCGCCGAAAAGCCGGATCGCGCGATCAAGTTCTACGAGAAGGTGTTTGGTTGGAAGTTCGAGCGCTGGAATGGCCCGATGGAGTACTGGAACATCTCCACTGGGGACAGCCAACCGGGAATCAACGGCGGCCTGATGACGCGGCGAGACCCCGCCCAACCCTGCGTAAATACGATGGATGTCGCGGAGCTGGACGCAACGATTGGCGTCGTTGAAGCCGCAGGCGGGCAGTGCGTGGTGCCGAAGATGCCGATTCCAGGTGTAGGGTGGCTGGCTTACTTCAAAGACACAGAAGGCCACATCTTCGGAGCAATGCAGGCTGACGCAACGGCGAAGTTCAACGGCTAAGCTTACGCTGCAACACCCACAGAGAGTTGAGTGAGCGCATCCTCCACACTATTCGCGACCAGGAGGATCTCGCGGTTGTGTGGCTTCAGCATGCCTTCGGCTATACAGTGATCAAGAAAGATGAGCAGCTTATCGTAGAAGCCGTTGATGTTGAGCAGAAGGATCGGCTTTGCGTGGATCTTGAGCGAATGCCAGGCAAGAACCTCGAAGAGCTCTTCGAAGGTGCCGAAGCCGCCGGGCAGCGCGACGAAGGCGTCGGCTTTTTCTCCGATGAGCGCCTTGCGAGTGTGCATCGTGCTGGTGATATGCAGTTCGGTGATGCCGTGATGTGCGACCTCGAGATCGACGAGGACCTCGGGGATAACACCGATAACCTTGCCGTCTGCGGCTAAGGCTGCTTCGGCAACGGCCTTCATGAGGCCGACGTTCGATCCGCCGTAGATGAGGCCGATGTTACGGGTGGCGAGGGCGCGGCCTAGTTCTTCGGCAGCGGCTCGATAGATGGGATTGGCTCCGTTGGCGGAAGCGCAGAAGACAGCTACATTGCGAATCATAAAGACGAGGATATCAAGTGCTGCAGAGAAGAACGAAACGGAGGAAGCAAGAGAGGCCGACCGGGGCTTTGTGCAGGCGATCGGCCTGGAGGTTTGGGGAGGACTGAGGTTGTACCGCTCGTTTGTGACAGGCTTCTAGCGAATGCTAATCGTAGCGCCATTGTGATCGCTAATCACCTCTTCGATGAGTGAGCCTACTGCGTGGTTCGGAGTAGCGCTGTTGGCAACGATGCGTGTGCCGACTTCAAGATTCAACGTGACCGGCTTGCCTGGATCGAGCGTCATCACCTTATCGCCAACCTTGACCTCCATTACAGAGCCGGAGTCATTGCGGAGATTCAGTTTGACCGTGGTCGTCTTTGTCTTCGCAAACATTGCGTGGACAGGGGACGAGATGCTTGCAGGAGCGGCATAGACAGCCGGAGCTGCAAGGAGTGAGGTAGCGACAACTGCGATAGTGAGACGATTGAGACCTTTCATTGTTAGCTCCCGATACTTCTAATTTCGACGGGAGTTTTCTGCCATGGTTCAGAAAAGCTCGTCGTGGGAAGAGGTACGCAGGTTGTTCGCGGATAGTTCCAAAAAAAAATGAATTTGAATCTTGCTTTGTTGCACAACAGTTAATTGATTCGATGCCTGTCCACGAGCGAACATGCTGTTCGCAAATGGACAATAAATACAGGCTTTTTCAATGGTTTTCTGTATATCGAGGCTGGTGCAAAGCTGAAGAGCTTAATATAGAGATGGAGCGTATGTAAGTTGAGTCAACTTCTAGAGAATATGAATCCGCAACAACAAGAGGGCATCCGCTCGGTCGATGGACCAGTGCTTCTGCTCGCAGGTGCGGGTTCGGGTAAGACGCGGGTAATTACGCATCGGATCGCCTACCTGATTCAAGAGCGAGGCGTGCCCGCGGATTCGATCCTCGCGGTGACGTTCACGAACAAGGCCGCGAAGGAGATGGCCGAGCGCGTCGACAAGATTCTCGGGCATACATCGCTGGCGAAACCGATGCTGGCCACGTTCCATAGCTTTTGTGTTCGCGTACTGCGGCGGGACATCGAAGCGTTGCGCCTGAATGGCATTGGATTGACGCGGACTTTTGCCATTTACGACGAGGTCGATCAGCAAGCGGTGGTCAAACAGGCGTTGAAGCGACTGGCAATCGACGACAAGTCACTGAAGCCGAGGGTTGCGCTGGGAAGGATCTCGTGGGCGAAGAACCACATGATTGACCCGCAGGAGTATTTCCTGGCGAGCACAAACCCGATGGAGGAGAAGATCGCACACATCTTCGAGATCTATAGGAAGGAGCTCTTCAAAGCGAATGCGCTGGACTTCGACGACCTGCTGTTGGAGACGGTGCGGCTTCTGAAGTCGTCTGCCGAGACTCGAGAAAGATACAACCGTCGTTACAAATATATTTTGATCGATGAATACCAGGACACGAACCGGCCACAGTATGAGTTGATGAAGCTACTGGCAGGCTCGCACGGAAATGTCTGTGTTGTTGGCGACGAGGACCAGTCGATCTACAGCTGGCGCGGCGCCGATATCAAAAACATCCTCGAGTTCGAAAAAGACTTTCCCGGCACGAAGACAATTCGGCTGGAGCAGAACTATCGCTCAACGCAGATGATCCTCGAGGGTGCGAGCGCGGTTGTTGCGCAGAATACGCAGAGGAAGGGCAAGAATCTTTGGACGGCGCGCGAGGGCGGTTCGCTGATCGGGTACTACGAAGCTCCGGATGGAGAGAACGAGGCTCTGTTTGTTGCAGACCGCGTGCAAAAGTATCTGCGAGAGGCCGGCGGCCAGGAGGACCAGCCACGGTGTGCCGTACTATACCGGACAAACTCGCAGTCGCGGCTGGTAGAAGAGGCGCTCCGCCGCTATGGAATCCAGTACCACATGGTCGGAGGCTTCAGCTTCTACGACCGCGCCGAGGTGAAGGATATTTTGAGTTACCTCAAGCTGGTACAGAATGTGCATGACTCGATCGCCCTCGGGCGAGTCGTAAACTCTCCGCCTCGCGGAATTGGCAAAACGACGATGGAGACGCTGGAGCGAATGGCCCTGTCGAGCGGCATGAGCACGTGGGATGCGATCGGCAGAGCCATCGAAGATAAGCTGCTTCCCCAGCGGGCACTGATGGCGCTGAGCAGTTTCAGGCGGCTGATCGAAGATGCACGAGCGATGCTGGGCCCTGGGTTTGCAGAAAAGCTGACCGATGATCTCGTAAACGATGCGAGCACTTCCCTGCCCTCCGAAGAAACCGGCGCAACCGAAGATGTTTCGTTTGAATTCGGCGCGGAAGAGGAAATTGCGACAGTTAGCGTGGCGGTTGAGGACACTGGCGCGGATACTTCGTTCGATACGAGCTTCAACTTTGGATTTGATTTTGGTCCAACTGAAGAGTTCTCAACCATTGCGCCGGAAAACTCTGCGGACTCTGATGAAGCACATGGAATCGATGCGTCGCACTTCAATCCGTTTGCGCCGGTAGTGTTAAAAAAGTCTGCTGCCATGACGACGGACAGGGCTGCCGAGATCAAGATGGAAGACGAGAAGCAAGCATTCCGTAAACCAGGGGACGCCGCAACACTGCCCGAGCTGATCAAGTTCCTGAACGACCGGAGCGGGTATATTCGCGCTCTTGAAGAAGAAGCCACGCCGGAGTCTTTCTCGCGAATCGAAAACTTGAAGGAGCTCGCGAACGCGGCGCAGGACGCGCAGGAGCGGGGAGAGACACTGCATGAATTCCTGGATCACGCGGCACTGGTGAGTGACGCCGACAGCTACAGCGCAGAGGCGAGCGTTACGCTGATGACACTGCATGCGGCGAAGGGGCTCGAGTTTCCACTCGTGTTTCTGACTGGAATGGAGGAGGGGCTATTTCCGAGTTCGCGTACGTTAACCGACCCCAACGGCCTTGAAGAGGAGCGACGCCTCTGTTACGTCGGAATGACGCGAGCGATGGACACCCTCGTGATGACACGGGCGCGATATCGACGGCGCTATGGGAGCGACATGCCTGAATCGAGTATCGCCTCACGATTTCTGGAGGAGGTGCCTGCCCGGCTGGTTGAGGATCTGGGTAGCCCACCCGCCAGGCCGCAGTTCTCCGGCTCGGAGTACAACTGGGGATCGGGTGGTGGCAGAGCGTATGCGACGCCGTATCCGAAGGCGAATCGGTTCGGCCGCTCGAACGCAGACGAAGGCGAACGGCACTACAGCTATGAAGATGAGGACCAGAGCGGAGAACGCGGAGCGAAGGCTGCAGCGCGGGCCACAGGATTTGGAGGCAATCGGTCCGGACAGAGCGGCAAAACCGCGGCGCCGGGACAGTCTATCGACAACATCGCCAGCTTCTTTGCGGCACGGGGACAAAAGCTTTCCGGGCCAAAGTTAGACGTCGAGGCACCCACCGGGAAGACAGGGTTGAAGCAGGGTTCGCGGGTCCGGCATCCGAAGTATGGCGAGGGAACCGTCTTTCGTCGCGAAGGCGATGGGGACGACGCGAAGATTACAGTACAATTTCAACAGCACGGCGTGAAGAAGCTGGTGGAGAAGTTTGCCCAGCTGGAGCGCCTCTAAGTTCCGAAAATCGCACCTATAGAAAGATTGGCAAGATACATGGCAAATACCAAGAGCATCACCGATAAAGAAGAACGCAAGAAGGTAAAGCGCGCAGCACGCAAGAAGGCAGCACCGAAGGGTCCGCGCGCCGGCGCCCGCGGCGCAAACAAGGCTAAGGTCAAGAAGGCCTCACGCGGCCAGAGCAAGCGGTAAGCATTCTGCTCGAGCGGAGTGCTGCATCCTCAAATTGCAGCGCTCCGGTTCGAGGACTGCAGCAGTTCTTGCATCGGATTTTGAAGTTGCATGTGCAGTTGAAACGCCCCGCACCAATTCTTCTGTAAGCAGGAGCGAGCGCGCTGGCCAGGCAAATCTTTCGAACCAAGTCGATCGACAAGCTGATCTCTGAATCGGAGCTGCCGGAGAACGCCCTCAAGAAGACGCTCGGCCCTGTCTCGTTGACCGCGCTGGGCATCGGCGCGGTGATCGGATCAGGCATCTTCACGGTGATCGGAACAGCGATCGGTGGCAATCCTGCAAAGATCGCCGACTGGAAGGGCTCGCCGATCTTCGACCTCATCGTGGGGTGGCTTCATCACACCAGCGGTGCAGTCGCCGGTCGTCCCGGCGCAGGGCCTGCACTGGCTTTGTCGCTCGTACTGGTGGCTATCGTCTGCGCATTGACGGGACTCTGCTATGCGGAGCTGTCGTCGATGATTCCGATTGCCGGATCGGCCTACACTTACACCTACGCGACGCTCGGAGAGTTGATCGCCTGGGTCATCGGCTGGGACCTCATCCTCGAGTACGCCTTCAGCAACATGAGCGTCAGCGTCGGCTTCGCGGCTCATCTGGTGGCATTGCTGGATTGGATTGGAATACCGCTGTCGCCGATGTGGTTGTCGCCTGCTTACCTGCCACTTGGCCTGCAGGATCTTCAGGGCAAGGACATCTATGCAAGCGGTTGGCACGCCGGATTCAACATTCCCGCCTTCCTTATCGTACTGCTCCTCACAGTCGTCCTGGTGCGCGGCATTCGCGAGTCGGCGCGAACCAACAACATCATGGTGCTGGTCAAGATCGCGGCGATCCTGCTCTTCGTCTTCTTCGGCCTGAGCTTTATTCATCCGGCAAACTACACGCCCTTCTCGCCCAACGGATGGTCCGGCGTGCTCGCAGGCGGATCCATCATCTTCTTTACCTATATCGGGTTCGATTCCGTCTCGACGGCCAGCGAAGAGTGCAAGCGCCCCCGGCGCGATGTGCCGATCGGAATTCTGGCAACGCTTCTGGTCTGCACAATTCTGTACATCGGTGTAGCCGTCGTGCTGACGGGTATGGTGCCATGGCTGACCGTGGCGGGCGATGCGGCGCCGGTGGTGAATGCGCTGAAGCGTGTCGCGTTGACTCCGGATGGCCACAGGCTGCATTGGGTGCAGCTGGCAGTCCTGATCGGTGCGCTCGTTGGCATGATCTCGTCGATCCTGGTCTTTCAGTTGGGTCAGGCGCGAGTCTGGTTCGCCATGTCGCGCGACCGCTTGCTGCCGGATGTCTTCAGCAAGGTGCATCCGCGGTTTCGTACGCCGGCGTTCGCGACCTGGGTCGCGGGCATCCTCGTAGCGATTCCGGCCGGATTGTTTGACGTTGGAACGTTCGCAGAGATGTCGAACATCGGCACGCTCTTCGCGTTTGTGCTGGTCTCGATCGGAGTCATCGTCCTGCGCTACAGAGAGCCGGAGCGGCATCGCGGATTCCGTGTGCCGTTCGGACCAGTGATTCCTATCCTGTCGGTGCTCTTCTGTATCTTGCTGATGGCTGGCCTGCCTGCGATCACTTGGGTGCGGTTCTTCGTATGGCTCATCATCGGGCTGGTGGTTTACTTCTTCTACAGCCGCAAGCGGAGCGAGTTTTATACCGGTTAGGAAGACCCTCAGATGGCGAGCACGTTCCTCACGGCCGAGTGGCGCAAGCTGATTATGGCGAACTATATTGTCGCCGAAGAGCTGTTGCAGCCATATCTCCCGGTGGGGACGGAGCTGGATAAGTACGATGGACGCTGCTACGTGAGCCTGGTTGGATTCCTCTTCCAGAACACGCGGCTCAAATCAGTTCCGATACCACTCCACCGAACGTTCGAGGAAGTCAATCTGCGATTCTACGTGCAACACACCAAATCGACCGGGGAACGGCGGCGCGGCGTGGTGTTTATCAGCGAACTGGTTCCTCGATTCGCATTGAGCTTGGTGGCCAACACGATCTACGGTGAGAACTACGCCACCGTTCCGCTGCGTCATCACTGGGAACAGAATGGGGAGCAACGCTCCGTCAGCTATCAGTGGAGGCACAGAAACCGATGGAACGAACTGCAGGTGACGGCTGCTGTTGATCCAAAGCCCATCGAGACCAACAGCTCTGAGGAGTTCTTCACGGAACACTATTGGGGTTACACCAGGCGACGCGCCTGGACCTCCGAGTACGAGGTCCGGCATCCACGCTGGACGATGTATCCGGTCTTGCAACAGTCGATTGACGTCGATTTTGGCGCGTCGTACGGGAATGAATTTGCTTCCCTCTCCGCTAAAGCGCCCGAGAACGTTCTGCTCGCAGAAGGATCGGAGATCGAAGTGTGTGCAGGAGAACGTACGATGGCCGCTGCTACGTGAGTCTGGTGGGATTTCTATTCCAGAACATGCGGCTCAAATCGGTTCCGATACTAGTCTCCGGGCGGTTCCACATGATGGATGACGTGGATTACTTCCGGATGGTCGACCACACATCCCTGGCACAGACCACACAGATTTAACCGACCGGGGAGCATATATTGGTTCGCAATCCACGCCGAACCCGGGGGATATCTTGGAGGGCAAATATGCTGCATGGTGAGGCAATGGGGGAAGAAGAGCGGGCTCCAATCTGGTTCAATGCTGTTGCGCTGCTGATCTCAGTCGCAGCCGGAGTCACCGCGTTTCTACCAATAGCGCTTTACACCTCCCCGTGGGATGCTGTACGGCTCAGGGTTCCAGGCGATCAGGGTAACTGGTGGCACCTACTTGTCGGAGCGCCGTACTTTTTGGCATTCCCGATGATTTGGCTTTGCTTACGTGCGCTGTTCTCAAGACGACTCTCCACTCCGGCCGGCCGGCGTCTAATTTGGACCGCGGTGGCCTTTTCGATTTGCGGGACGATATTGGTAACTGTGCCATTCTTGTTGCGCCTTGGGAACCTCGCGCACATGAATGAATGGCGACGTCTTTCAATACTCGGCCCCACCCTCGGCATACTCATCGTGAGTGGAGCGCTTTTGTTTCTGACCAGCCGCTCTATCCTACCCACACGCGCCGCGCTTGTCGGCCTCAACACGGCGTATCTTGCCAATGCCGCACTATGCCTCGTCGTTTATGGCCCGATGCCGGGAACAGTCCCTTCAAGATACGGCTGGATCGTAACGATGGTCATCGTGTGGCCCATGCTTCTGGAACTTGTTTGGATCTTTGTCCCGCGTCAGAAAGCATTGAAATAGAAGAATACGAAGCGGCCGGACGGCTATGATTAATTACGTACAACATGCTCTGCGACCTGGCGGCCCAGGCGAGGTCCACGCCGAGGAGTCATCATGATCGGATCTTCTGATTTTCGGACTGCGAGATTGCCGCTGAACAACGGGAGCGGTCATATGCCCGCACTCGGGTTTGGCACCCTGATTCCCGATCCTGCCGTGACTATTACTGCGACCAGAGCCGCACTGGAAGCTGGATTTCGACACTTCGATTGTGCGGAGCGATACCGGAACGAGCGTGAGGTGGGCGAGGCTTTGCAGGAAGGACTTGCCGCTGGAGGGATTGCGCGTGAGGACATCTTTGTTACCACAAAGGTGTGGAACACCAATCATCGGCCTGAGCGCGTCGAACCGGCTTTTAAGGCGAGCCTGAAAAGACTCCGGCTCAACTACCTGGATCTCTATCTCATTCACACTCCATTTGCATTTCAACCGGGGGATGAGCAGGATCCGCGGGATCCAAGCGGCAATGTCATCTACGACAACGAGGTAACTTTGCGCGATACCTGGAGTGCAATGGAAAGTCTCGTGGACCACGGCAAATGCCGGGCAATCGGACTGTCGGACATCAGCTTGAACCATCTGTTGCCCATCTACGAATCGGCGAGAATCAAGCCAGCCGCGGTCCAGGTCGAAGCACATCCGTATCTGCCGGAGACGGAGCTTCTGGAATTCTGCAAGGAGAAGGGAGTTGTATTTTTGGCTTTTGCGCCATTGGGTCACGGAATAAGGCCGGGGCCACTCGTAGATCCCGTCATTTCGGCAATTGCAGCACGAGTTGGAAAGACGCCAGCACAGGTACTGTTGGCTTGGGCGGTGCAGCGGGGCACGGCTTTGCTCACCACGCCGAAAACCGCGGCCCGCGCCCGGGAGAATTTCGACATCTCCGCTCTTCCAGAAGACGCGTTTGACGAGATCAATGGAATTCAGACAAGACAGAGGTTCAATGAAGTGGTGAAGACCGGCAGCCCGGGTTTCATTCCACAAGGTAGATGATCATGAAACAGAAACCGCATCTGGAGGCAGTCCATGCAAGAGGAACAAATACGTGAAGCCCTCAATAAGCACTGGCAAGCGTCGGCAGCTGGCGATGCAAATGCGGAACACGATATTTACGATGACGATGCCATCTGTGATTATCCCCAGTCAGGCGAGCGAATCCACGGACGAAACAATTTGCAGGCCTTGCGGAGTCATCATCCCGGTAAGCCGTCAGGCTTCAACGTCAAGCGAATTCTCGGAAAAGGTGACCTCTGGATCACGGAATACACAATCACCTACCAGGGCCGACCAGCATACACAGTGAGCATTATGGAGTTCCGCAACGGTAAGGTCGTGCACGAGACACAGTATTTCGCAGATCCCTTCGAGGCACCGGCCTGGCGAAGCCGATGGGTTCAGAAGATTGCGTGACGCCGCATTGAGAACCGATTCGTACCGAAAAGTCAGCTTCTAGAAGCGACAGCGCTGCGGCTTCCTGACACGATCGCTACGTTTACACTAACAAGATGGCACGGAAGCAAGGGAAACAGGACGCTGAGATCGATGTAGTCGATTGGCTCCGCAGGCTGCCGAAGTGCGAGCTGCATCTGCATCTCGAAGGCACGATCAAACCGGAGACGCTGCTGGAGTTGAGTCGACGGCATGATGCGGAGCCCCTGACCCCAGAGGCAGCGAAGAAGCTTTACGTCTACGAAAACTTTTTAGGGTTTATGGACTCGTTCAAGGCTGTTTCGGCGCGACTGAAGGGGCCGGACGACTATGAACTGATTACATACAACATGATTCGCGACCTCGCGGCCCAGGGCGTGGTCCATGCCGAGGTGTATATCTCGTTCGGCATCATCTATTACTGGAAGAACGATGAGGTTGAGCCATACACCGAGGCGATCGAACGCGGGCGGGTGCGGGGCGAGAAGGACTTTGGGACAACCGTTTACTGGTTGATCGACGCGGTTCGGCACTTTGGGGCCGAAGAGGCATCGAAGGTCTTTCGCAAAGCGGCCGAGCTGCGGAAGCTGTATCCGAGCATTGTGGGGATCGGGATCGGTGGTGACGAGGCACGAGGAGGTGCGGACCTTTTTCGCGAGTCCTATGCAGAGGCCAAAGCGGCAGGTCTAAGGCTGACGGCGCACGCTGGCGAAACCATGGGGCCGGAGAGCATCTGGGCAGCAATCAACATTGGAGCGGAGCGGGTGGGGCATGCTCTTTCCGCACAGAATGATGCGGAGCTCCTCGACGTGTTGACGGAGAAGCAGATTCCGCTGGAGCTGAATGTGACGAGCAACATCCGGACGGGGTGCTGCAAGAGCTTCGAGGAGCATCCCGTGAAGCTGTACTTCGAGTCGGGGTTGATGGTAACGATCAACTCGGACGACCCGCCGATGTTCGGCAGCAACCTCCTTGAGGAGTACGTGCTGGTACAGGAGCGGTTCGAGTTTTCGCTGGAACAGATGCGCGAGCTGGCAGCGAACTCGGTGGAGGCAAGCTTTTTGCCGCCGGAGCGGAAGCTGGAGCTACTGCGGCAGGTCGAACAGTACGGGTACTGAGTCCTGATACGAAGCCAAACCAGACCCTCAGTTTCCAAAAATGGAACTCCCGAAAAATAAAGTTGGAAATGGTGGCATGTTTTTAGCTCGGCAAAAGTGGTCGTCAAATGACCATCATTCACCAGCAATTCACCACGAAAAAACCATCAAATTACCACGCCAAAACACCCGTTTTTCGCAAAACTCCCTGCAAAAAACGCACATTCACCATCACAAAAAATATTTACACCTCCAGATCGGTTATTTGCCGTCGGGAGCAGGGACCATGACGGCGTTGGGATCGATCTTCGGGATGCCAAAGTGGCCGCTGAGATGGACAAGGTCGAGGGGGCGCAGCTCGCAGGCGATCTGAACGACGCTCATATCGCGCGGGGAGCGAGTGAGCACCGTGACCCCGGTGATATCCGGACCGGCGAAGTGGAGCCAGAGGTCGGTGACGGTGGAATGAGGCTGCGCCGTGTTGGCAGGCGTTTGGTTGGCATTGACCAGATGCTTCCATCCCGCAGCATGGTAGTTGGCGATGATTGCGGCCATGGTCTCAGGCGTATAGAAGGCGGGCCGCGGATAGTGGTAGTTGTCGACGGAGATCCCGGTGAGTGCGGCAGCAGCGTGGTTTGCGTCCATCCCGCCTGAGGCGAGAAGGTTCTGCGCTACCTGCAGTTCGGTGCGATCGAAGCTAAAGGCAGTGTGGCTGGCAGGCTGGTCGGCAAGGTTCATCAGCGCACCATGGATGTCGAAAGGTGGCGGACCTGCGGGCGGCTGAGCCTGCGTAAGAGTGAGGGTGGTAGCGAGCAGTGCGGGGAGCAGGAGTGTACGGAGACGAATAGTCATCATGGCCTCTTTCCTGTTAGACCCAGATTTTAAGGCAGAGTTATGGCGATTGGGAAGATTTTGGGGGGTAGGAAGGGGGTCAGGTTGAATCCGGATTCAACGCCGGTATTGTTCGTCGCTGACGTGCTCCATCCAATCCACGAATTTATCGTTTAATCGTTCCTGGATCGCGATATGGGTCAAAGCCGTGGCCGGTGTAGCTCCATGCCAATGCTTCTCCCCCGGCGCAAACCAAACCACATCTCCCGGGTGAATTTCCTCGATCGGTCCACCCTCTCGCTGAACCCATCCGCAACCTGCCGTGACGATTAAGGTCTGTCCGAGGGGATGTTTATGCCACGCGGTACGTGCTCCCGGCTCAAATGTGACGCTGGCGCCAGCAACCAGCGCCGGGTCCGGTGCTTGAAAAAGAGGGTCAATCCGTACCGTCCCCGTAAACCAGTCTGCCGGACCTTTGCCTGAGGGCTGCGAACCGATGCGTTTGATCTCCATAACCACATTCTAATGGTTCGATGAGGGAGAGAAATTCGAACTGACCCACTATCGGGAAAGGAAAGGCGGGGATGTTTGAGGTTAATGGAAGAGCAACAGTGATTCCTCCGCTACGTCGCGGAGTAACAAACCCAATGGCCACAGGTAGTTATTGGGGAGGACGGGGGGAGAAGTAGCCTTTTTGGGCGCGGACCTTGTAGCGAGGGTCGACAGCCTGGAGGTAGATGGTTCGGAAGGAGCCGTCCATCTTGAGGTTTGCCGGCCGATAGACCAAGTGGTATTGGCTCCTAAGCTCCTCTTCGACGTTGCGGAAGCCAACGGCGACGTCTTCGAGCTTGATGGGATAGAAGGCCTGGCCGCCGGTGGCCTCGGAGATGGCCTTGAGGATATCGTCACCCTTGTCCTTGCTTGGACTGATGTTGGTGCTGATGGAGTAGACGATGGTGTCGGCGCGCTGGCACATCTTGATGGCGTCGGACTCTTCGACACGGCTGTAGTTGTCGTCGCCGTCGGAGACGAGGATAAGAGCGCGGCGGACCGCGCCGGTCTCCTTCAGGGTGAGCATCTGGTCTCTGCATGTCTTGTACAGGGCGTCGAAGAGCGCGGTTCCTCCGCCGGGACGAAGCTTGCGGATGCCTTCGTTGAGAAGGTCGACGTTGTTGGTGAAGTCCTGCGCGAGATCGGTCTGGATGTCGAAACCTTCGACGAAGGCGCGGTCGTTCTGATGGAGGATCTGAAGCAGGAACGCGATGGCGGAGTCCTGCTCGAACTGGAAACGCTGACGGATGGAGCTGCTGGTGTCGAGCATAATGCCGACGCGTAAGGGGAGATTGGTCTGCTGGGTGAAGTGCAGGACAGCGACAGGCGGGCGGCCGTCGTCGAGCAGGCCGAAGTTCTCGCGCTTGAGGCCAGTGATGAACTTACCCTTCTTGTCGGTGACGGTAAAGATGAGATTGACTTCATTGACCTGGACGCGAATGGTGTCGATGCTCTGGTCCTGGGGAGTTGTCTGGGCGCCGGGCTGTTGCGTGGAAGATGTTGCGGGAGCCAGGGCTGCCGGCTGCTGGGCGGGAGACATTACCACGGGCTGAGCTGGAGACGATGCGGCCGGCTGGGAGGTCGCCGCGGGCGTCAGTGTGACGGGGGCGGCGGGTTGCGGCGTGGCTGCTGCAGCAGGGCCAGTTGTGCTGGTTTGAGCGCAGAGAGGCGCGGCGGCGACAACCAGAGAGAGCAGAAAAAGGGAGGCCTTGAGCCCCACAGCGCGGTTGGTTCGGTCTAGAACGATCACTTCGGTCATTCTACCGGAATTGCGAGTGAATCCGCGCGAATTGCTTTGAGGAACGACTCCAGTTCGATAGGGAGGGGGGCGTCGACATCGAGGGCCTTTCGGGTCTGAGGGTGAGTGAAGGAGAGATGGGCGGCGTGGAGGAAGTTACGGTCGAGTTGGAGGTCAGGCGCGAGACCGTGGGTGAGGTGCGGGGCTCCATAGAGCGTGTCACCGACGACGGGGTTGCCCAGAGATTGGGCGTGAACACGGATCTGGTGGGTGCGGCCGGTTTCGATGTGGACCTGGACGAGGGTGTAGGGGCCATAGGGAGTGGTTAGACGTTCGAGGACGTGGAAGTGTGAGACGGCGGTGCGTCCGTCTGATCGGCGGGTAGTCATGCGGGTGCGGCGGATGAGGTCGCGGGCGATGGGTAGGGTGACGGTCGTGTCGTCCTTCTTGACGTGGCCGTGGACGAGGGCCAGATAGGTCTTGGCGACCTGGCGCTGCGAGAACATTTCGCCTAGCTTGCGGTGGGTGCTGTCGTCTTTCGCGACGAGGATGAGGCCGCTGGTCTGCTTGTCGAGGCGATGGACGATGCCGGGACGGAGGTCGCCACCGACCTCGGAGAGCTTGTTGAGATGGAAGAGAAGCGCGTTGACCAGGGTCCCGCGATTGCGTTCGTCAGCGGTCGTGCCTGCTCCGGCGTGGACCATCATGCCGGCTGGCTTGTTGATGACGGCGAGGTGCTGGTCTTCGTAGAGGATATCGAGCGGGATGTCTTCAGCGACGGCATGGAGGGGCGCGGGCTGTGGGGTGCCTTCGATCTCGATGGATTCGCCGCCGTGGAGCTTTTGCTTCGGCTTGGCGGGATTGCCGTCGACGCGGACCTGACCTGCTTCGATGAGGAGCTGGACGCGGGCGCGGCTGATGTCGGGGAGGGCCTGGGCAAGGTACTGGTCAAGGCGGAGATTGGCAGCCGCGGGGTCGGCGATGAAGGTGCGGATACTTGTGTCGGCATCTTCTTCAAGTTCGTCGAAGTCGATGACTGGGACTGGGGGAGGGAGGATTTCTTCAACGCCTCGTGTGGCGCGGTACTCAGGCTTTACGGTGCGGCGGCGCTGGCCCTTGGGGAGCATGTTCTTAGACGGCATGGGTGACCAGCTTTCGGGGTTGCAGGACGAGGACGACGCCGGCGAGAGCGATCATGCCGAGGGAGATCCACTGGATGGGGTCGAGGAGCGTGTTTTGCGCCGTCGCGTAGAGGTAAGGCTGGCGAAAGAAGGTAAGGAGAAACTGCGTGGCGCCTGAAGCAGCCAGGGCTAGGGCGAAGATGTCGCCGGGATGGTGGCGGCGTGGGAGTCGGCGGAAGAGGATGACGGTGAGGATCGCGGCTGCGATTGCGGCGTATAGGGCAACCGGGTGAAGCGGCGTTCGGTCCGGCGGGATTGGCATGCCCCAGGGGAGTGTGGTGGGTAGACCGGCGTCGCTGCCCTCGGCGAGGTGGCCAAGGGCGAGGAACACCCAGATGAAGGTGGCGCAGGGGGACCAGGCGTCGAGGGTGTCGAAGATCGAGAGATTGCGGAGGCGGAGGTAGATCGCGGTTGCGATGATAGTGAGGAGGATGCCGGTGGCGTTGAGGGAGGGAACCATCAGCAGCAGAACAGGGTAAGCGATGAAGCTGTGCGGGTTGGCGACGATCAGCAAGAGACGCGAGAGCGCAAAGGCGGACAGGAGGGTGAAGAGGCCGGCGTTCCAGAGCTTGTCCGGGTTGAGGCCGACGATGGCGGCGGTGCGGAGGCTGAGGGTAAGTGCGGCCATGAGTCCCACGGCGGCGAGGACGCCGAAGGTGGGAAGAAGGAGATGGCCGGAGTGGAAGAGGTAGGGGTGCATGGAGAGCGGTGAGCTCTGGGGCGAGCTTGGAGTTACAAAAGCTTGATAGCGCGCCAAGGATGAAGCAAGAAGACCGACCCACGGGGCCGTACATCGAAGCGCTGGTGAACCCGTCCTAAGACGGCGGGACCTAACCGTGGTTCTTTAGGCGTTCCTGACTGGAGGACTGCACACCGAACCATGTCTACGAGTCGGGCCCCTGTTCAATGAATGTTGGTTCAACCAGCGTTGTTCTAGTACCTGCTTAGCAGGCCGGCTTTCTTAGGTTGGATGCTAAACGTGCCGGTGCCGCTTTGCAAGTCAAGCGCTGCGGCTTAGATGCGCGAAATTCCCACCGAGGACGATTTGACAGTGGCTACGGTCTCTCGGGCCAGTCTTTGTCAGGACTGCGTGGAGGCGGTTGATTGGGGGTGAGATTTTCGGGAGTGATGTAAGCAAAGATGAAGTTCTCGGGCGGAACGGGGCTTCCTGAGAGGCGCCGCAGAAGGGCAAGTTGACCGGCGTGCGTCATCGCGTCGGAGAAGGGACCTTGCAGCAGAACTTCGGGAGTGATGCCGTGCAGCTCGGTACCGAGTTCGATGTGACGGGCTACGTCGGTGAGAACCTCATGAAAGTGCGTGATGGCGGCGGAGAAATCCGGCAAGATAGGCGGACGGTAGGTGCCTCCGAGGAAGAAGGTACGGGAGTAGCCTAGAACGCTGTCCATATGACGAATGAGTTCGTGCGGCGTGCGAACCTTGGGCCCGGCGCGGAAGTCCGCGAACTCCGGCGGGGCATCGCGGAGGGCCTTCTGGGTGCGGTAGGCGAGCGCGGCGAGAAAATGCCTCAGCAGAGTTCGTTTTTCGTCCATGGCGAGCTTCCTTTAGTTGTATTGAGCCAATTAATCAAGGCGGCGGCCTAGTTAGCGGGCGCCGAGGCTGTGGCTTTCGCTTTGACGACGAGCTCGTTGAGTCTGCTCTCTATATCGAAGCCTCCGCCAACCAGTTCGGCGGTGAGAACTCCGTCTGAGTCGATGGTGAAGTAACCGGGCAGGGCTTCGACACCGAAGAGTCTACCGATCCGGTGGCTGGTGTCGCGATACTGTGGCCACGTCATCTGGTTCTTCGCTATGAATTTTTTCCACGTTTGCCCGTCTTCATCCCAACTGATGCTGAGGATGACGAGCGGCTTGCCAGCAAAGTCTTTGGAGATCTTCTTGATTTGCGGCAGCTCTTCCATGCAGGGACCGCACCAAGTGGCCCAGAAGTCGATAAGGACAACACGGCCTTTCATCTGGTCGAGGTTGAAGCGGGAGCCGTCCAGGGTGGTGACTGCGAAGGCTGGGGCCAATTGCAGGAGAGCAAGTGCTGGGTCTTTGGCAAATCGCTGTGCGCGAACATAGATGGGATCGGCCTGACTGATCGAGCTGAGGCAAGCTTTGAAACGGGCACGGGCGGCTTCAATCTGTCCAAGGTGGACGAGCACCTCGCCGTCCGTGAAGAGAGCGGAGGAATTTTTTGGATCGAAGGCGAGAGCGCCCAGGAAGGCGTCAGCGGCGGAGGTGAGAAGAGCCCGGTTGAACTGTGACCCTGATTGAGGCTCTGCCTGATGAAAGAAGATGCGGCCCCGGCTGGCTTCGGCATAGGACTTTTCGGCTGGAGTGGTAGCAACCATCCCAAATTTGCGGGCTGTGTTGATCGCATCCTCGTAGTCGCCATTCGCGATCTGAAGCTCAATCAGAGCGTGAAGAACGGATTTGTCCTTGCCGCCTGCGATCTCGTTTGCTTCCTCGTAGGAGGCGATGGCATCGTCATAGTCCTGATTGTCAGCGAGCAGTTTCCCATCGCTGATCGCAGTCTGGAATTTTTGATTGGACCTATAATCGGGCCGGGACTGCGCGACGATCGCAGGGGAGAGACAACAGAAAAGCGTTGCGATGTGGAGTGCTTGAGTGGCGAAGCGCATCGGTTGGCTCTTCGGCGCGATGGCTAACCTGCTTTGCGGTCTTCGAGGACCTCGTCGAGCATGTGGGCGAGGGTAGTGGCGCGGGTACGGGTGGAGTGCTGCGAGTTCTGCAAGCTGCCGGCGAGGTTGTCGTGACGCTGGCGGGCGGTGCAGAGTTCGTCGGCGATGTTGAGGGCAGCGAGGACTGCGACGCGGAGCGAATCGACGGTGTTGCCGTGGGCGGAGACTGCGCGCATTTTGGCGTCGACGATGGCGGCGAGGCGCTCGATGTAGGCGGGATCGGTGCCGCGGAGATTGTAGACCTGATCGTAGATATCGACGGAAACGGACTGAGCGACGGACTGACTTTCGGTGGGGGAGGGTGGGGCCTGTGGGGCTTCGAGGGTCTGGTCCATCGGGTCTCCTTTGCGTTGAGTTAGAGAAGCTCGTCCATCTGCTGGAGCATTTTTTCGACGCGGAGGCGGACGGCATCGCGCTCTTTGTTGAGAGTGCTGATTTCGGTTTCGACCGCGCGGGCGTTGCTTTGATAGGTCGCGAGTTGTTCGCGGAGGGAGGCTACTTCGGCCTCGGCTGTTGCGCGGGCTTCGCGTTCGCGCTTGACGATCTCGACGGCGCGGAGGACTTTTTGTTCGAGTGCCTGGAACTCGTCGACGCTGATGGTGGATGTGCTCATATTTCTATGAGTATAGACGGCGGGGGCGTGGATTTTATTGGGGAAAACTCGGGTGGAATCTATCTGGGTGCGTGTTTTTTGCGGATTAAATGTTGGCGATGGTGGAGTGACCGATTTTCAAGGGGGTTGTGGGTTTTGAGTGTGGTTTTTGGATGGTAAGTTCTTGGTGAATTGATGGTGGAATGTGGCGAGTTTGTGGTCGCTTGTGTGGTGGTGAAAAAAATCCACGGTTTTCGAATTTATTTTTGGGGCTGCCTCTCAGGTCCGCTTTCGCAGGTCTCGCCGGAAGAACACAACGTCCGCCAGGGGATTTTTGTTGTATCGCTCCACCGGCATGAATTCCATGGCTTCGTAGAGTCGATTGGCCTCAGGCATGGCTGCTGGAACAGTATCGAGATACATTGCCTCGAAGCCCTCCCGTTGCGCCCAGGCGATCGCAGCCTCTACTAATTGCTTCCCTAACCTGAGCCCACGAAACGCGCTCTCTACCCAGAGCCGCTTCATCTCACAGGCTCGAGCTTCGCGATCGATCTGGCGTAGCGCGACGCAACCCGCAGCGACCCCATCGACCAAGGCCAGCAATAACAAGATGTAGCCACCCGGCAAGCTCTCTAGCTCACGCGCATAACCCTCCAGGCAGATACTTGCCGCTCCGCCGGGATTGTTTCCGAGATATTGCCCATAGGCTTGCATCAGCCTTCGTGCGGTGGCGATATCCTCCGCTCCGACGGCCGGCCGGACGACAATCTCGCTCATAGTTTCCGCAGCGTATCACCATTCCAGGGCGGGCAAAAACATTCAAAATGCCCGGCGTGCCTTGCCGGAAGTTGCCTTAGGCGCGGAGGGTTCCACCGAGGCTGGTGAGGGCGGTGATGAGGGCGGAGGACCAGGTGGTGAGCTCGTCATCGCGGAGAGTGCGGTCGTGGGATTGGAAGACCGTGCGAAGGAGAAGGGAGTAGACGCCGGGGTATTTTGCGTTGCGCCAGACTTCGACTGGTTTCAGGCTTTGGAGTTCAGGGATGCTAAGGGTGTTAATGGCGGATGCGATGGTGTGCCACTGGACGGCGTCAGGGAAGACGAAGGAGAAGTCGCGTTCGACGGCCTGGAAGCGGGACAGGTCGTGGGCGGTGACTTTTTTGAGGGGGAGTTCGTAGAGCTTTGCGAGATCGAGTAGGGCGAGGTAGACGGGCTGACGGAGCTTGCGGGCTTCGCGCTGGGTGTGGGCGAGTTCGCCGAAGTGGGCTATTGGTTCGTTGTTCAGGAGAGCGGTGGCGGAGCGGCCGGGTTGGAGCCAGACGGGGGCTTCGGCGGTGAAGGCAACGGCGGAAGGGCCGCCGAGTGGCGTGAAGAGGGAGACGAGGGATTCGATCGCGCCCTTGAGCTCGAAGAAGTGGGGGGACTGAGCGGCGTATTTGTTTGTTGCTGGGATGTTGCCGGTGAGGCCTAGGGAGAGTTGCGGGGATTCGTGGACGTCAGAGATGAAGGTTCCATCGGCGGGAACAGTACCGGTGAAGATCTGACCCTGTTCGAAGAGACGAACGTCCTTTACATCGCGGTTGAGATTGTGGGCGAGCATGTTCAACATGCCGGGAATGAGTGAGGGACGCAGGAGGGAGGCTTCTTCGGAGAGAGGGTTCTCCATGGGGACGGGTTGGGGTAAATTTCCTGCCGCATTGGGAGAAGATGGTCCTGCTGCGCTTGATAAACCACCCGAGTTCTGGGGCGCGTGAAAGATTTCGGTGTCCTGGTGGCTGGCGAAGGTGCTGGAGATGGATTCGCTGTAGCCGAGGGCGAGGAGGCGAGTGCGGACGGCGGCCTCTTTTGCTGCGGTGGGGCGGGCTACGACGGGCATCGCTGTGGGAAGGGTGTTGGCGAAGCGGTTGTAGCCGTAGACGCGGGCAACCTCTTCGATGAGGTCGATCTCGCGCTCGAGGTCGAGACGCCATGAGGGGAGTTGTACGGAGAAGGTGGTGTCAGGCGTTGAAGAAGACCCGGGGCTAAAGCCCCTTTTCTGCGCGTCAGTATTCAGGGGGCTGAAGCCCCCTGCTCCCTCCGAAGAATCATTCAACGTTGGGACAGGTTCCGTGGCGGCGAGGGTGGCGCCGAGGGCAGTCAGGTATCGGTGGATGAGGTCGGGGGTGAGGGCGGAGTGGCCGGGGGTGTCGTCGAGGGTGGTGCCGAGGTGGCGTTGGACTTGTCTGACGGAGAGCTGGATAGGTGGGCGGGATGCGGTGCGGGCAGCGATCTCGGGGATAATGACGTCGATGAGGGCGCCTTCGGCCTGGCCTCCTGCCTGGAGGATGAGACTAGAGACTAACGCGTTGGCGATGGGAGCGGCGTTAAAGTCTGCGCCGCGCTCGAAGCGGTGGGAGGCGTCGGTGTGGAGGCCGTGACGGCGCGAGCTGCGGCGGACGGTGGCCTGGTCGAACCAGGCGGCCTCGACGAGGATATTTTTTGTTTCGGGGGTGATCATGGTGTCCCAGCCACCCATGACTCCGGCTAAGGCTAGGGCTTTCCTGTGGTCGGCTACGACGAGGTCGTCGGGCTCGAGGGTGCGGTCCGTGCCATCCAACAGCTTTAATTTTTCTCCCTTATGCGCGAGGCGGACGATGATGCCGCCTTCGAGCTTGTCGAGGTCGAAGGCGTGGGTGGGATGGCCCATGCCGAGGAGGACGAAATTGGATGCGTCGACGGCGTTGCTGATTTGTTTCTGGCCGAGGAGGTTGAAGTATTCGGCGATCTGGCCGGTGCTGGGGGCGATGGTGACGTTACGGAGGATTCGGGCGGTGAAGCGGCCGCAGAGATGTTTGGCTTCTATGGTGATGGGGAAGGGTGGGGGCGCTTCGGGCGAAATGCGGGGGTTCTTCCCCTTCGACTCGCTCAGGGTCAGAATGACAGGCATTTTGGAAGCTTCGAGAAGGGGCGAGAGCGGGAGGTTGTAGATGGTGGCGGCTTCGCGGGCGATGCCGTAGTGGTTCATGGCGTCGACGCGGTTGGTAGTGATGTCCATCTCGAAGAGGTGGCCGTTGCCATCGCCCAATGGATGTACGCCTTCGACGGCGATGCCGCGGAGGGTGAGGTCGTCGGCTAGTTGCCGATCGGTGACAGGAAGTGTGGGCAGATAGTGACGAAGCCAGCTGGTGAGAATGTTCATGATGGACGGCTTCTAGTCTAAATGCTGAGGCCGGAACTTACGGCAGTCGGTCTGCGTAGAGACCACTGTCTTCGATCGTAAAAAGGGGGTGTGATGATACGGGTAATCGCGTGCACGATGGTACTGATGGGTGGGATTGTCTATGCAGGCGGGCAGGCGCCTCAGGGGCCGGCTCCGGTCCCGGCGCTTGACGCAATCAAGAGCGAACGGGAGCTTACTCAGGCGATTACTGCGCTGGATAAGCAACTGTTCGACGCGTACAACACATGCAATATCGAGAAGCTGGGAACGCTCGTTGCCGACGATCTGGAGTTTTACCACGACAAGACTGGACTGGCGGTTGGGAAGAAGCCGTTTCTCGAGGCCATCAAGATGAACATCTGTGGAAAGGTGACACGGGAGCTGGTACCGGCGTCGCTGGAGGTGTACCCGTTGCATGGATACGGCGCGGTCGAGATCGGGGTGCACCGCTTCCACCACCCAGGGGACAGCGATGTGGGTGAGGCGAAGTTCGTTCAGCTATGGCAGTACAAGGATGGGGCGTGGAAGATTACGAGAGTGATCAGCTATGACCATGGCGCGGTGAAGTAACGGTCGCCGGATGACGTCGACAGGACGATAGAGTTACCTTTCAGGCGAAATGTCGGGTATGCTCGTGGGGCGGAGGGCCTGCCGCAATTCCCTGCTTTTCAATCTGTGACTGAGAGGAACTGACTATGCTTCGTTTGTTTCTGCACTGGATTTTGAATGCCGTGGCTCTGCTGTTGGTGGCGCATTTCGTGGAGGGATTTAACGTTAGCAGCTTTGTATCGGCGCTGATTGCAGTGGTCGTGATTGGGTTGTTCAATGCGACGTTGGGATTGCTGCTGAAGATCATTACGCTGCCTTTGGGGATCCTGACGTTTGGGCTGTTTTTTCTGGTGGTCAATGCCGTGATCCTTTGGTTCTCGAGCAAGTTTGTGCCGGGGTTTGCGGTGACAACGTTCAAGGCCGCGTTTCTTGGCGCGCTGGCGCTGGCTGTTGTGCATTTGCTGTTTGGGTTCTTTGGCAAAGCGATGAAGAAAAATTCTTAGAGGGAGTCTCGAAGGGCTTGAACGGAGAGCTGGTTGTTCGGCGAGCGGTTGGCTTTTCGAGATGACCTGAGAGGCGGGAAGGCATGGCGAATCTTTTGGACTATCCTCGGGTGCTTTTTCTACTCACTTTTTTTGTGCTGTGGTTCGCAGCGTGGCTCAGTGGCCGGATTAGCCAATGGCGTCACGGTCTTGAGGAGGAGGTACGGCCGGACTTTGGAACGGTCCTTGCGGCTACGTTGACGTTGCTGGGTTTGATTATTGGATTCAGCTTTTCGATGGCAACGACACGCTATGACCTGCGCAAGACATACGAAGAGGCAGAGGCTAATGCGATCGGCACTGAGTATATTCGGGCGGACCTGCTGCCGGCGGCAGATGGTGCGCGGGTACGAGATCTGCTGCGGCAGTATACGGACCTGAGAATCAGCTTTTATACCTCGCGCAGCGAGGATGACCTGGCGCAGATCGCCGTAGCGAGGGCAAAGGTGCAGGATGAGCTGTGGATCGCTACGTCCAAACCGGCGATGAGTCAGCCTACGCCGGTGGTCGCGCTGGCAGTGGCGGGGATGAACGACGTGATCAACTCGCAGGGGTACACGCAGGCGGCGTGGTGGAATCGGATCCCCCCTGGCGCGTGGTCTTTGATGTTCGTGATCGGACTATTTTGCAATGTAATGCTGGGCTATGGATCGCGTAAGGTCGACGCGAGACTTTTGATGGTGCTGCCGCTGGTGGTGGCGATCTCGTTCTTTCTCATCTCGGACATCGATAGCCCGCGGCACGGATTTATTCAGGTGCGTCCGCAGAATCTGATGAGCTTGCGGGCTAGTTTGAATTAGCGAGTGGAGCACGTGGAATCGCCTGCCATGCCGCGTCAACCAAAATGCGGGGGTTCTTCGCTGCGCTCAGAATGACAACTCTTGTTTCACTTTCGGTGGTCCACAAAACTCTTAGGCGAACTGCTCGAGGAAGCGCATGTCGCCGGAGTAGAAGTGGCCGATGTCGGAGATGCCGTGCTGGATCATGGCGATGCGCTCGACGCCCATGCCGAAGGCGAAGCCGGTGATCTTTTCGGGATTGTAGGCGTCGTCGGAGGGGTCGATCTTGCGGCGTTCTTCAGTGACCGCTGCGAAGACGGCGGGGTCGACCATGCCGCAGCCGAGGAGTTCAATCCAGCCGCTGTGCTTGCACTTGCGGCAGCCCTTGCCGCCGCAGAAGATGCAGGAGATCTGGACGTCTGCGGAGGGTTCGGTGAAGGGGAAGAAGGACTGGGAAGAAGCGGGTTTTGACGTCGCTGCCGAAGAGGGCCTTCATGGCGTGATCCAACGTTCCCTTCAGATCGGAGAAGGTGATGTTGGTGTCGACGCAGAGTCCTTCGACCTGATGAAAGATGGGAGAGTGGGTGGCGTCGGCGGCGTCGTTGCGGTGGACTTTGCCCGGGATGACGATGCGGATGGGTGGGGCTTGCGCGATCATGGTGCGGATCTGGACCGGGCTGGTGTGAGTGCGCATGAGGAGACGGTCGCGTGAGGGACGCGCTTGCTGCGCGGCGATGAGGAGGGTGTCCTGGGTGTCGCGGGCAGGGTGGTTGGGGGGAAAGTTGAGGGCTTCGAAGTTGTAGAAGTCGGATTCGACCTGGGGGCCGAGGTTGGTGCTGTAGCCGAGATGGTGGAAGACGTGGACGATCTCGTGCATGGTCTTCAAAAGCGGGTGGGAAATGCCGGGGGCGCGGAGGGTGCCGGGAAGGGTGATGTCGATTCCCTGCTCCGTCGGTGCTTTAGGGGCGGATACCGGGGCTTCGAGGGCGGCTTCGATCTGCTGCTTGAGCTGGTTGAAGCGGATGCCAAGGGGCTTGCGGGCCTCGGCGGGAGCGGATTTGAGCCAGGCTTCGCTGATCAGCTTGAGGCGGCCTTGCTTACGGCCGAACCAGCGGAGGCGGAAAGCTTCGACGTCCTGGAGTGACGCGGTTTCGCTGCGGACCTCTTTGGCGAGGGTGGCGAAGGCGGCGTCGAGGGAGGGTTCGTCGTGGCCTGAGAGATGGGGGATGTCTTCGTTCATGGCTTGTGTGAGTGCTTTTGCGAGTTTACAGGGTTCGGGTGGATGGATAAAACAGGCAGATGCTTTGACAACGCTCAGGATGACAGCTTTTTATTGCGTTTGAAAAGAACGGGCAACGGCAAAGACGAAATGCGAGGGTTCTTCGCTGCGCTCAGAATGACAAGCGTTTTTGTTGCGTTTGAAGAGAACGGGCAACGGCAAAGACGAAATGCGGTGTTAGAGGGCGGAGAGAACGATAGCGACGACAAGGAGGCCGAGCAGAAGGCTGCGGCGGTCGGTGATGGCATAGACGACGGGGTCTTCGTCGAGTTGGCCGCGGGAGGCCTGGAGCCAGAGACGGCTGATCCAAAGAAGGAGGACCGGGACAAGAAGCCAGAGACGGTTGGTGTGACGGTAGAGCTGGGCGGCGTCGAGGTTCGAGATATAGAGGGTGAGGACGACAACGGACGCATAGCCGCTGGCTGAGCCGAAGCTGCGGAGCTGTTCGATGTCGGCGATATGGTAGCCGCGGCCTCCGGCAGAGGCGCCACCACGCTCGCGCAGGTTTTCGAGCTCGGCGAAGCGTTTGACGAAGGCGAGAGAGAGGAAGAAGAAGATGCTGAAGCCGGCGAGCCAGGTGGAGACGGCGATTCCTGTGGCTGCGGAGCCAGCGACGATGCGGATGGTGTAGAGACCGGAGAGGACGATAACGTCGACCAGGACGGTGCGTTTGAGGCGGAGGGAGTAGGCGAGCGTGGTAACGAGATAGATGGTTAGCCAGATGAGGAATCGATGGGGAAAGACGAGGTAGAGCTGAGGCGAGAGCGCGGTGATGACGTGGGGTACCAGCAGCGCCAGAACGAAGGACACGGCAAGAAAGAGGACGACGACTTCCACACCAAAGAGGGCCGATAGATCGCCGGCGGCGAAGGGGCGGAGGCGTTTGCGCGGGTGCTGGCGGTCGGTGTCGAGATCGAGGAGGTCGTTGACGACGTAGGTGGCGGAGGCGCAGAGGCTGAAGCTGAGGAAGGCGAGGGCAGCTCCAGCGATGAGTCCCGGAGCCCAGGCGTGGGCGAGGAGAAGGGGAAGAAAGATGAGGACGTTTTTGGCCCACTGGTGGATGCGGATGGCCCTGAGTGAGGCTTTGAGTGGGGAGACTCTCTCGTCAAAGATGCGGACGGGGGTGATGCGGGCGTTGCGAAGGGCGGCGCGAAGGCCGGGGGTGGGGTTGGCGACCATGGGCTCCTGACAGTGCTGGAGGAGCGGGAGGTCGGGGAGAGCGTTGCCGATGTAGGAGAAGTTGTCGCCGAAGCGGGACTGGAAGGCGTCGAGCTTGTTTTTGCCAGCGAGGTTGATCTGGCCGTCCGAGGCGAGGACTCCTGTGAAGATGCCGAGGTGGGCGGCGACGCGGTTGGCGGTGTCGGCGTCGGCGGCGGTGGCGAGGTAGATGGGACGGCCGGTGGCACGCTGTTGCTCAAGATATTGAAGGAGTTCGCGGTTGTAAGGGAGGTGGGCTACGTCGAGCTGGATGGTGTTGGCCAGGTTACGTTTGAGGACGGCTTTGCCTTGGACGAGCCAGTCGGGGACGTTGAGGAGTACTGCCGGATGGTGGCGAGCGACAGCCAGCGCGGAGTCGTGGAGGGTGTCGGACTTGACGAGGGTTCCGTCGAGGTCGACGCAGAGCACTGGCAACGCGGCAATGTCGATTGCGGGGGCCGGGATGGGCAAAAGTGTCCTTCCTTACGTCTAAATCAATGAACGGTAGAGGATAACGGCACAAAATAAGTTGCGGCGGCGTGGCTGCCGGAACATCCAACGTCATTATCAAGTATTCTTAAGCATTGGACACAATAATCAGATAGCGCCGCATTGAATTTCGAGAGAACAGAGAGCACCCTATGTTGTCAGCGCAGATGAGCGAACAGGATTCGCACGCAAAGAGACCGGTTGTGGAGCCGGAAACTGAGTTGTCCCCCAGCCAGCCGTCCCCCGAAGCGCCGAAGGGTTCGGCAATACGGAAGTGGATTGTGCTGCTGGTGATTTTGGCGGTGGTAGGAGCCGCGGTATGGAAGATCCGCCAGAATGCGAAGGAGCAGGACTCCGTACAGATGATTATGGCGGCGCAGGCAGACCGGCCGACGCCCGTGCAGGTGTCGGCGGTTCAGCAGAAGACGATGCCGATTTTCCTGACCGCGCTGGGGACAGTGACGGCGTACAACACGGTGACGATCAAGAGCCGCGTGGATGGTCAGTTGATGCAGGTTCCGGTGAGCGAGGGCCAGGCGGTGCGGCAGGGACAGTTGCTGGCTGAGATCGATCCGAAACCTTACCAGGCCGCGCTGGAGCAGGCGCAGGGTCAGTTGGTGAAGGATCAGGCGAATGCGGTGAATGCACGGGCGGAGGCGGCACGGTATAACGCTCTGCAGGCGGCGGGCGTGGTGTCGAAGGAGAGCCAGCAGTTGCAGGTTTCCAACGCGGGGCAGGCGGAGGGTTCGATCGCTGCGGATCAGGCGGCTATTGAAGCGGCAAAGGTGAATCTCGGCTACACGAAGATCCTGTCGCCGATCAGTGGAGTGGTCGGGCTGCGGCAGGTTGATCCTGGGAATATAGTTCATGCTTCGGACACAAACGGGCTGCTGGTGGTGACGCAGCTGCAGCCGATTGCGGTGATCTTTACTCTGCCGGAGGACCAGTTGCCCGAGGTGTTGAAGCGGACACGCGCAGGAAACAAGCTGCCGGTGGAGGCGTTTGATCGCGCGGCGTCGACGCATCTGGCCAGCGGGAGTTTGCTGACGGTGGATAACCAGATCGATACAGCGACCGGCACGGTGAAGGCGAAGGCGGTCTTCGATAATCGCGATGGGGCTCTGTTTCCGAACCAGTTCGTGAACATTCGATTGATTTTGCAGGAGAAGACGAACGCGATTGTGATTCCGGCGGCAGCGCTGCAGACCGGGTCGCAAGGGAACTTCGTTTATCTGCTGAAGCAGGGGCAGCCACCGGCGGATCTGGTGGAGAAGAAGAATACGGATATGCCGCTGCCGGAGTTGCCGGAGAACCAGACGAACTACTACGTTGCGGCGCAGCCGGTGAATGTGGCCTTGACCGAGGGGACGCAGGTGATCCTGAACGGTGGCGTAAAGCCGGGCGACCAGATTGTGGTGGATGGGCAGGAGAAGCTGAAGAATGGCAGCAAGGTGTTTCCGAAGACGGCTCCGGCGAAGGCGGATGGGGCGACGGCTGAGGTGAATGCGGCGGGTGACGGGGCGGGTCAACCATCGTGAGTTCTTCAATTAGTCCATCGAGGCCATTTATTCTTCGGCCAGTGGCCACCTCGCTCCTGATGGTGGCCATTTTGCTTGCGGGTTTTGTTGCGTATGTGCAGCTGCCTGTTTCGGCGCTGCCGCAGGTGGACTATCCGACGATCCAAGTGCAGACGTTTTATCCGGGGGCTAGCCCGGAGGTGATGGCTTCATCGGTCACGGCGCCCTTGGAGCGGCAGTTCGGGCAGATACCGGGACTGAGCCAGATGACGTCGACGAGTTCGGGCGGAGGCAGCGTGATTACGCTGCAGTTCTCGCTCGAGGAAAATATCGACATTGCGCAGCAGGACGTGCAGGCGGCGATCAATGCGGCGTTCACTTATCTGCCGAAGGATCTGCCGAATCCGCCGGTGTACAGCAAGGTGAATCCTGCGGACGCGCCGATTATGACGCTGTCGCTGACGAGCGACACGCTGCCGCTCGCGCAGGTGGAGGATCTGGCGGATACGGTGATCGCACAGAAGATCTCGCAGCTTTCTGGCGTGGGATTGGTGTCGATCAATGGTGGGCAGAAGCCAGCGGTACGGATCCAGGCGAATCCGACGGCGCTGGCGAACTATGGCTTGAGTCTTGAGGACATTCGCACTGCGGTGGGTACGGCGAATGTGGATCAGGCGAAGGGCAATCTGAACGGAGCGACGCAGTCGTACACGATTGGCGCGAATGATCAGATACCTTCGAGCAGTGGTTACAACAATGTGATCATCGCGTACAGGAATGGGTCCCCGGTGCGGCTGTCGGATGTGGCGAATGCGGTGGATAGCGCGGAGAACCTGTTCCAGGCGGCGTGGATGGGTGAATCGGCACGTGCGCCTCACGATGGACAACCGGCGAGGCCTGCGACGCTGCAGCCGGCGGTGATTGTGAACATCCAGCGGCAGCCGGGGGCGAACATCATCGGCGTGGTGGATGAGGTGCAGAAGATACTGCCGCAGCTGCGGTCGTCGATGCCGGCGACGGTGAATCTGCAGGTGCTGACCGATAGGACTAACACGATCCGTGCCTCAGTGAAGGACGTGAAGTTCTCGCTGATTTTGACGATCGCGTTGGTTGTCATGGTGATCTTCCTGTTCCTGCGGTCGTTCGCGGCGACGGTAATTCCTTCGGTCGCTGTGCCACTGTCGATTGTGGGGACTTTCGGGGTGATGTATCTGCTGGGGTACAGCCTGAACAACCTGTCGCTGATGGCGTTGACGATCTCGACTGGTTTTGTGGTGGATGACGCGATCGTGATGATCGAGAACATCGCGCGGTATCTGGAGCAGGGTGATTCGCCGCTGGATGCTGCGTTGAAGGGCTCGGAGCAGATCGGGTTCACCATTGTTTCGTTGACGGTGAGCCTGATTGCGGTGCTGATTCCACTGCTGTTCATGGGCGATATTGTGGGGCGGTTGTTCCGCGAATTTGCTGTAACTCTGGCGGTCACAATTCTGGTCTCGGCTTTTGTGTCGCTAACGCTTACGCCGATGATGTCGGCGAAGCTGTTGAAGCATAAGCCGGCGAATCAGCAGAGTACTTTCTACCGGAAGAGTGAAGATTTTTTTGAGTACGTGATTGCGAAGTATGCGATCGGCGTGCGATGGGTGTTGCGGCATCAGACGCTGACGCTGCTAGTAACACTGGGTACGTTTCTGCTGACGGTGTATTTGTTCCTGATTGTGCCGAAGGGGTTCTTCCCCGTGCAGGATACGGGTGTGCTGCTGGGGATTACGGAGGCACCGCAGACGGTCAGCTTCGGGGCGATGAGTTCGCGGCAGCAGGCGCTGGCACGGATTATTTTGCAGGATAAAGACGTGGAGAGCGTTTCGTCGTTCATTGGGATTGACGGGACGAATTCGACTCTGAACAGTGGACGCATTCAGATTAATTTGAAGGATCGCGAGCTGAGGAAGTCGTCGGCGCTGGAGGTTATTCAACGACTGGAGCCGCAGGTGGCGAAGGTAGATGGTATCCAGTGCTTCCTACAGCCGCTGCAAGACTTGACGGTAGAGGACCGGGTGAGCCGTACCCAGTATCAGTACTCGCTGGAGGACGCGAACGTCGAGGAGCTGGCGTTTTGGACCGACAAGATGGTAGCCAAGCTGAAGACGATTCCGATTCTGAGCGATGTGGCGAGCGATGAGCAGCTGGGCGGGTTGGAGGCAAGCCTGGTGATCGACCGCGACACGGCTTCGCGGCTGGGGATTACGCCGCAGAATATCGACGACACGCTGGATGATGCGTTTGCTCAGCGGCAGGTGTCGACGATCTTTACGCAGCAGAACCAGTACCACGTTGTGCTGGAGGTGGCTCCTAAGTTTCAGCGGAATCCGGAGTCGCTGGGCAATATTTATGTGAAGAGTTCGAATGGCACGCAGGTTCCACTGTCGGCGTTTACGCACTTTGAGGAGAAGCAGACGCCGCTCGTGATCAGCCATCAGGGGCAGTTCCCTGCTGTAACGATTTCGTTCAATCTCGCGCCGGGCAAATCGATCGGCGATGCGGTGAATGCTGTGAACAAGGCGAAGGCGGAGCTGACTATGCCGCCGAGCGTGAATGCGGAGTTCCAGGGTTCGGCGAGGGCGTTTGAGGCATCGCTGCAGAACGAGCCGCTGCTGATCCTGGCGGCACTGATCGTGGTCTACATTGTGCTGGGCGTGTTGTATGAGAGTTACATTCACCCGATCACGATCTTGTCGACGCTGCCATCGGCGGGCGTGGGCGCGATCCTCGCGCTGCTGCTGTTTCATGTGGATTTGAGCGTGATCGCGCTGATCGGAATTATCTTGTTGATCGGTATTGTGAAGAAGAACGCGATCATGATGATCGACTTTGCGCTGGAGGCCGAGCGCGAGCAGGGGCTGACGCCGACGGAAGCGATCTATCAGGCTTGCCTGTTGCGGTTCCGGCCAATCATGATGACGACGATGGCGGCACTGCTGGGCGGGTTGCCGCTGGCGCTGGGCACAGGCACGGGGAGTGAATTGCGAAGGCCGCTCGGGATCACGATTGTGGGCGGGTTAATTGTGTCGCAAGTGTTGACGCTGTTTACGACGCCGGTGGTCTATCTGTTCTTTGACCGGCTTGGGCGGCGATCGCGGCATGCTGATACAGAGCTGCATGCGCATGCGATGTCGGCGGATTGATGTCGTAATGGTCGTACAGGTTTAGAGGGTTATGCATTTTTCAGCACCATTTATTCGGCGGCCGGTGGCGACATTTTTGATGTCGGCGGCGGTGATTCTGGCAGGCGCGGTGGCGTATACGCTGCTGCCGGTGGCCAGTTTGCCGCAGGTGGAGTTTCCGGTGATCTCGGTGGGTGCGAGTTTGCCGGGCGCGGATCCGGAGACGATGGCTTCGTCGGTGGCGACGCCACTGGAGCGTCAGTTCTCGAAGATCGCTGGTGTCAATGAGATGACGTCGTACTCGTCGACGGGAACGACGGGGATCGTGTTGCAGTTCGATCTAACCCGTGATGTGAATGGGGCGGCGCGTGATGTCCAGGCAGCGATCAATGCGGCGCGGAGCCAGTTGCCGGCGAACCTGCCGAGCAATCCAGGGTATTACAAGGTCAATCCGGCCGATTCGCCGATCATGATTCTGGCTTTGACTTCGGACACGATGAATATTCCGCAGCTGTACGACGCGTGCGACAGCATTCTGGCGCAGAAGATCGCGCAGGTGCCGGGCGTGGGCCAAACGTGGTGCGGAGGAAGCGCGAAGCCAGGTGTGCGGATCGAGGCGAATCCGATGCAGTTGGCGCATTACGGGCTCGGGCTCGAGGCGTTGCGTGCTGCGATCGGGACCGTGAATGTAAACCAGCCGAAGGGTTATCTGCAGGACGACGAGCGCCGGTGGAGTGTGAGCGCGACGGATCAGCTTTTTGGGGCGGCTGCGTATGCTCCACTAATCGTTGCGACGGACCGTGGGCCGGTGAGCACTGCGGCTGCACGTACGGGGCTGCCTGCTTCGGTGGCGAGCGCGGTGGCGAATATGCCATCGGGGAGTACCGGCACGAGTTCGTCGGCTACGTCTGCAGTAGGCAATGGGTCTGCGGCGACGGGAAGCATCTCGCCTCCTGGTATAGGTGCTGGGGCGGCGCAGGGGATTGTGCGGATCCGGGATGTAGCGAAGGTCATTGACAGTGTTGAGGATGTGCATGCGACCGGGGTGTTCAACGGCAAACCGGCGATTCTAGTGGTGGTGTTCAAGAATTCGACGGCGAACGTGATTGAGACCGTCGATAACGTGAAGAAGATGCTGCCGATGCTGGAGGCGTCGATACCGCCGGCGATTCAGGTGCATCTGGCGCTGGACAGGACGACGACGATTCGCGCTTCGGTGCGGGATGTGACACGGACGCTGGTGATCTCGATCCTGCTAGTGATTCTGGTCGTGTTCCTGTTCCTGCGAGAGGTGCGGTCGACGCTGATTCCTACAGTGGCCGTGCCGTTGAGTCTGCTGGGGACGTTCGCTGCGATGTATCTGCTGGGATACACGCTGGATAATTTGTCGCTGATGGCGCTGACGATCTCGACGGGATTTGTAGTGGACGATGCGATTGTGGTGATCGAGAACATCAGCCGGCATTTGGAGGCGGGGATGACGCCGTTCCGCGCGGCGATGGTGGGGTCAAAAGAGATTGGGTTTACGGTGCTGTCGATGAGCACTTCTCTGATTGCGGTGTTCATTCCGATTCTGCTGATGGGGGGGATTGTCGGCAGGCTGTTTCGTGAGTTTGCCGTGACTCTATCGGTGGCGATCCTCGTGTCGCTGGTGGTTTCGCTGACGACGACGCCGATGTTGAGCGCGAAGTTTCTGGAGCCGCATAACAAGCGTAAGCATGGGTGGTTTTACAGGCTTGGGGAGCGGGCGCTGAAGTGGCTGGCGGCGGAGTATGAACGCGGATTGCGCTGGGTGCTTCAGCATCAGAAGCTGGTTCTGACGATTACGGTGCTGACGTTCGTATTGAACGTTTATCTCTACATTCTGGTGCCGAAGGGGTTCTTTCCTGAGCAGGACGCGGGGCGTATCGGCGGACAGGTGCAGGGTCAGCAAGACGTTTCGTTTCCGGAGATGAAGAAGAAGGTGCTGGAGTTGGCGGCGATTGTCGGGAAGGACCCGGGAGTGCAGGACGTGACGGCGTTTGCGGGAGGGCGCGGCAACGCCAACGCGGGTTTTATGTTCATGTCGCTGAAGCCGGACGCGGAGCGGCTGAAGAAGGGCGATACAGCCCAGGTGATCGTAGACCGGCTGCGGCCGAAGGTGAGTGATATTCCAGGCGCGATCCTTTATCTGCAGGCGTTTCAAGATCTGCGGGTCGGCGGACGGAATACTGCGACGGAGTACCAGTACACGCTGACGGCGGACAGCCTGAAGGACCTGAACGAGTGGGGACCGAAGCTGAAGGACGCGATGGACAAGCTGCCGCAGATCAAAGACGTTGCAACGGATCAGCAGCAGCAGGGGTTGCGGGGGCAGTTAGTGATCGACCGGGCGACGGCGAGCCGTCTGGGCGTATCGCCGCTGACGATTGATGCGACGCTGTCGGATGCGTTTGCGCAGAATCAAGTTTCGACGACGTATATGCCGCTGAACCAGTACCACGTGGTGATGGAGGTTGCGGACGAGTTTCAGCAGAACCCGGATGCGTTGAAGAATATTTTTGTGAAGAGCACGACTGGGGCGATGGTTCCGCTATCGGCGGTGACTCACTTTGAGACGCAGCGGATTCCGCTGGCGGTGAACCACCAGTCGCAGTCGCCGGCAACGACGCTCTCGTTCAATCTGGCGCCGGGAGCTTCACTGAGCCAGGCGACGCAGGCGATTCAACAGGCGAGGGTGGATATTGGGATGCCGTCGTCGATCCGTGGCGGATTTGCTGGATCGGCGCAGGCGTTCAAGGACTCGCTTTCGAGCGAGCCGTGGTTGATTCTGCTGGCGCTGATTGCGGTGTATATCGTGCTGGGGATTCTGTATGAGAGCTTCATTCATCCGCTGACGATTCTGTCGACACTGCCTTCGGCGGGCGTGGGCGCGATTGTGGCTTTGCTGCTGTTCAAGGTGGATTTGAGCGTGATCGCAATGATCGGGATCATTCTGCTGATCGGGATTGTGAAGAAGAACGCGATCATGATGATCGACTTTGCGCTGGTGGCGGAGCGACAGCATGGGAAGTCGCCGCAGGAGGCGATCTACGAGGCTTGCGTGTTGCGGTTTCGGCCGATCATGATGACGACGATGGCGGCGTTGCTCGGTGGGTTGCCGCTGGCGCTGGGTCATGGGGCTGGGAGCGAGATGCGACGGCCCCTCGGCATCACGATTGTGGGTGGATTGATTGTGTCGCAGGCACTGACGCTGTTTACTACGCCGGTGGTTTATTTGTTCTTTGATCGGCTAAGAAGCAGGTTTGCGCGGTCAGGGTTGGGGCGACGTGCGGGGCGCGTGCCACAGGTGGTCGCTGGGGATTAGTTCGGCATTTTCAATGTGCGATGAGATCACGAAATCGTTGGCTTAGACAAGAAGGCATACCCCGGGGGCTAAAGTTCCCACTTTCTTGAACGATAGGAGAGCCCAAGGCTAAAGCCTTGTGTTATCTACAGGCAGCGGCAAAGGCAAACGCAAAGGCAAGAACAAGAGCGATGCAAAGGCGTCTGATTCCGGCGTCTTACATTCCCACCCATCGCAAAGTACGCGATAGATGGGGCACCGTTTATTTGTGGCTGCGCAAAAAAAAACGGGCACGACTGGGGTTCCGTCATTGCCCGTGATGATGCTTGCTGATCGGAGTTAGACGAGAGCGGGCTCGGGAACGAGGATGTCGCTGGAGCGCCGGCGCTCGAGGGGGCTGCCTGGGAGTTTGTCTACCTGCGTCGGTGGGAAGTAGGAGTTTTCGAAGTACTGCGCCAGCATGCGGTGAGTGTTGAAGAAGCTGCCGTTGATGGCGATGCAGTGCTGCTGCATGTGCGACCAGGCATTGGGGTTGGCGTACATCGGGGCGATGGAGCGCTCTAGCTTTTCGTAGAGGCTGGCGGCTTCGGCGGCTTCGTTCTCACCGTTTTCGATGGCCCAGCCGGTGGTGTTTTCGGCGCAGCCTTCGATCCACCAGCCGTCGAGGATGGAGAGCGAGGGGACGCCATTGAGCGCGGCCTTCATGCCGGAGGTGCCGGAGGCTTCGTAGGGGCGGCGAGGGGTGTTGACCCAGACGTCGACGCCCTGGGTGAGGAGAGCGCCGAGTTCCCAGTCGTAGTTTTCGATGTAGTAGATCTTAAGGGCCGAGGAGTTGAGTTTCGCGGCGGCGGAGTACACGTCGCGAATGAGGCCCTTGCCGGCGTTGTCAGCCGGGTGGGCTTTGCCGGCGTAGAGGATTTGAAGGCCGCCGATTTTTTGGGCGATTGCTACAAGGCGTTCGGGGTCGTGGAGGAGCAGGCTGGCGCGCTTGTAGGTGGCGACGCGGCGGGCGAAGCCGAGGGTGAGGACGTTGGGGTTGAAGTGGTGGCCGGTGCGCTTGGCGATGGTGGCGAAGAGGCGAAGCTTGCCCTTGTTGTGGGCGGCGGCGATACGTGCGGGCTCGATGCCGTAGACGGAGCGGAAGTACTGGTTGTCGGTTCGCCAGTGAGGGATCTCGCTGTCGAGCAGATCCTGAAACTGCGGAGAGAGCCAGGTGGCGGCGTGGACGCCGTTGGTGATGGAGTAGACCTTGTAGCCGGGGAACATCTGCTGGGAGACCTTGCCGTGCTGCATGGCGACGCCGTTGACGAAGCGCGAAAAGCGCAGGGCGATGTAGGTCATATTCATAAGGCCGTTGTGGAGGCAGCCGAACTGGTCGATGGCAGCTGCGCGGTCGTGGCCGAGAACCTGGTACATCTGGTCGATGCCGAACTGGTCGTGGCCGGCGGGGACGGGGGTGTGAGTGGTGAAGACGCATTGCTGGCGGACGGCTTCGATGTCAGCTTCGCTTGCGTCCTTGAGAGGCTTGCCGGCGAGATGATCTTCGAGGAGACCGAGGGCGAGGAGGGCAGCGTGGCCCTCGTTCATGTGGTAGACCTTGGGTTTACAAGCAAGAGCTTCGAGGAGAGCGACGCCGCCGAAACCTAGGACGGTCTCCTGACAGAGGCGGTAGTAGGTGTCGCCGCCGTAGAGGTGGTCGGTGAGGCGGCGGTCCCAGGGGTCATTACCCTCAACATCCGTGTCAAGCAGGAAGACTGGTATGACGTGGCCGGTAACACCTTCGACGTCGAAGCGCCAGGCGCGGACGAGGATCTGGCGGCCCTGCATGGTTACGACAATGATCTTGTTGGCGCTGGGAAGCGTTGTCTCGGGAAACCACGGGACGTCGGTCTCTGTCTGTTGGCCGATGTCGGAGAGCTTCTGCCGGAAGTATCCGCGGCGATGGACGAGCGAGATCGCGACCATAGGTGCAGAGGTGTCGGCAGCAGAGCGAAGAGTGTCGCCTGCGAGCATACCAAGGCCGCCGGAGTAGGTGGGCAGAGCCGGAGAGAGGGCGATCTCCATGGAGAAGTATGCGATGGTTCGGTTGGACAGGTCAGGCGCCGAAGACGGGGTGAGAGTGGAGGGGTGAGTCATGCGGTGATTGGTCCTTTTCTCATCCGAGCCAGTGCTGCGTGAGAAGCGTGATATGAGTTAGATGCTGGATCCCTCTATCGGCTGAGAAGATAGACTGCGTGACACCCGAGAATGAAAGGGGCTTAAGCATCGAATCTTGCTGATTTTAGCAAACCGTTTAAACGATTTAGATAGAACCTATGGTTATCTGCGGTGGTTCTATCGAGGTATTGACCCCATACCCGCAACTGAAGCGGCATCAAGGCGTTGCCATAAGTGGTCTAACCAAAGGAGATGTTCGGGTTTCATAAGTACGGAACGAAGGCAGGTAACCGTGGTTTGGGAGTCGGTCTGAGATAAATTTTCCCATGAGTTTTGTGGAAAAAAACGCATTGGGAGCTTTGCCAGAGCCAAATGGAGGTCGCGTTTAGCGGCTTCGTCGAAGATTTGCTTGGCGAGAGCGGAGGAGGCTTCCGGGGTTGGGGCTTTGACGGCCCAGAAGACGATGTCGAGCTGAGGCGGAGATGACGGGGTAAGGAAGTACGGCGATTCAGTGAGGCGTTGGTGCAGGTTGAGGGCGGCGGTGTGGCCGGACTCGAGACCCTGCGCGAAGGCTCCGCCGGGCGTGTACGGGAGCAGTTGCTGGGTGGCCCATAGGGCGACTGCGGACGCTCCGGCGCGGGAGCATTCCAGGGAGATTTCGCCGAGGTGAAGATCCTTGGAGGAGAAGTAGGTGTAAGGAGAGTCGTGTTTATAGAGGCGGCCGACGGCGGGGTCGCGGAAGAGGACACAGCCGCAGCCGTAGGGTTGCAGACCATGCTTGTGCGGATCGATGACGATGGAGTCGGCGTCGGGGATGGCGTCGAAGGCAGCGAGGGTTTCGGGGGAGAGATTTGCCGCGAGGGTGAAGTAGCCGCCGTATGCTGCGTCGACGTGGATGCGGAATTTGTATTTTTTCTGGAGGGCAACGATGCGGTCGAGCGGATCGACTGAGCCGATGGCGGTTGTGCCTAATGTAACTACTACTGTTCCAATTACGTCGGTCGCAAGGAGAGCCTCGAGGACAGTGAGGTCCATGCGACCGCTTTCGTCGGAGGGGACAGAGATGAACGCCAGGCCGAGGACGCCGCTGATGCGGCTGTGAGTGTAGTGGGCCTGGTCGGAGGCAGCGATTGCCTTCTCTGGCGCGTACTGTCCGGCGACCCAGAGGGCTTCGAGATTGGCGAAGGTTCCTCCGCTGCTGAGGTGACCGAGATGCTGGGGCCAATGAAACATCTTTGCAAGTGCAGCTACAGCTTCAATCTCCATCGCAGAACTTGCACGGCCACCGTCGAGAGCGTGGTTGTTGGGATTGACCGACATAGCCAGCGCGTAGGCGGCGCGGGCAATGGGGTGCGGCGGCTTCAACATCTGGCCAGCGTAGAGAGGGTGGGCGTAGGGGTAGTTGTCGTGGAGGCGGGTTGCTACCTGTTGCAGAATGTCAGACGCCACTTCGCCGAGTGGGGCTGCGGGGTTGGGCGGCAGATGAGCGAAGCCTTCGTCCAGAGCGCGTTGGGATTCGGTAAGGAGCTTCAGGAATTCATCTGACATGGATGTCGCTCTAGAACGCTGAACGAGTAAGGAAGCCGAACTTCATCATAAGACCAAGGACCGTGGCTAAGATGAGGGCGAGGGTGGTCCAGGGAGTTGAAGTGCGCAGGCGCTTCCGCATGATCTGGACGACGACGATGAGGACGTAGACGGCGAGCATCAAAAGGAGGCCGTCGGCAACGAAGATACGGGTAGTGCCGGGCGTGGCGATGAGGATGTGCTCAATATGGAACGGTGGGAAGAGCGAGCCGGCCCCAAAGATAATGAGAAAGAGGATGAACTGCAGGACCGCGTTGACGACTTTTTTCATGAAGGGCTCTCGAGATGAGTTTAGCGCGGCCCGCAGAGATTCGAGCAGGAGTTTCGCGTCCGTGCATTACTCAAGGCAAGCTCGACTCAAATTGGTCGTAATGGTGTTCGAGCTGCCACTGCTCGGCGGCCTTCTCGCTGGACTGCAGGAAGCTGAGGCATTTGGGCGTGGGGCTGGCGGCGCCTAACGGCTGGCCTGAGCACGCCGGGACGGTTTGGACGAAGACGTCGGGTTTTTGCCAAAGGCTGGCGCCGGGGAGGAAGCTGTGCTCCAGGCTGGTGCGAGCCGAGCTTTTCAGATCGAGGTAGGAGAGGTTGAAGTCCATGGCAGCACGCGTGTACTCGTTGGTAAGGTCGATGCGAGAGACGCCCTCGTCGTCGGTGGAGAGGGCGATGGGGACCCCTGCGGCGCGGTAGCTAGGGAGCGGATGCCATGGCGCAGTGACGCCGAGAATGACGTCGTTGGAGGTGAGGTTGATCTCGACCATGATGTGACGGGCTGCCATCTCCTGTAATAGAGACTGGGGTTCGTTCTCGTACATGACGTCGACACCGTGACCGATGCGTTCGGCGTGGCCGAGATCAATTGCCTCACGGATGTGGAAGCGGAGTCCGTCGGGCGGGACAAGGCCAGGGGCAAGTTCGCCCGCGTGAAGGCTGATGTGGACCTTGGGATAGACGCTGTGGAGATAGTCGAGCATGAGCATCTGCCGGTGGTACTCGGACATGGCCATGTAGGCGTCCTCGGGCTGGACGAAGTTGAGACCGACGACGCGCGGGTCTTGCGAGGCGACTTCGAAGGCGAGGACAGTCTGGGCAAAGACTTGTTGGGGCGGGAAGGCGCGAAGGACTTGATACAGGAAACGGATTTTGACGGAGCATGCTGCTCGAGCGTTGGGCTGGCCACAGTTTTCGATTTTGTTGCGGGCTTCGAGAGCTTCGTCCAACTCCCTGCGATCGATGGCGGCCTCGTCGCGCAGGCCGGCGGCGAGGAGGACGTCGCGGAGACGGCTGAGGTCTTCACGGGCGGTTCCAGTGGCGTCGCCGGTGCGGTTCAGTGCGGGATCGGCGGGCGTAGATGGCCAGTCGATGCGGGAGCTGATCTTCGCGACATCAGTGAAGATGGGAGTCTCCATGATCTCGAGGTACTGTTCATTTTGAGCGGCGGCGCGGGTAGCGACCTCATCTAGCCATTCGCCGGTGTGGGATTTATCGATCCCGTTGAAACGACCGAAGGTGGCAAAGAACTGGTCGTGGCCACTAGTGCCAGCGCTAGGCACGAAGCTGCGCATGGAGAAGGAGTCGACAAGGGCGTCGTAGAGTTTCTGGTCCTTAAGGGCGTTCTCGACACGCTCGTTGCCTTCGCCACAAACGGGTTGCGGTGGCAGGCTCATGGTGGTGGCTTTGGGTTTGAAGAAACTCATGGTTTTGGGATCGACACAGAGAAGATCGGCGACACCATCCTTGATGAAGGTCTCGGCGTATACGGCGCCGGAGAGGTGCATGTGGAGGTCTCCGCCCTTCGGCATGCGATTGAGAAAGGCGTGAAGTTCGAGCGGGCTCTGCTTCGCTGTGTTAAAGGCACGGATGGCACGCTGCTCACGCGGCGTTGCAGTTGGCGCAGAGATTTTGGCGGTGGGTTGGGACGCGAGGCGGACTGGTACCTGCGCGAGCGCGACGGCGGCAAGACAGAGCAGCAAAGATGAAGATACGGAAGTTCGGCAGCGACGGTGCATGAGACGTCCTTGCGATTCGAGTGATGTGAAAGGATAACGCGAGTGACGTGAGTTGGCGGTACGGCGCGGGATTGTTATACTGAGGATGCGTTTGCGTTGCTGATTCCCAACCAGCGACAGGCTCCCTGAAGAGGCCGGAGCGACAGATGTGGATAGAAGCGCACGGTGGTTCTTGGCGATCCCCGACAACAAGCGTTATGCCAAGGCCAGATAGCTCAGTGGTAGAGCGCGGCCCTGAAAAGGCCGGCGTCGGCGGTTCGATCCCGTCTCTGGCCACCACATTCTAAGTGACTTACGGGATTTTCCCGAAAACGCGCGGCCCACACTCAACCCACATTCGTACTTTCCGCCTGGTCCGCAAGGCCCACGTTTAGTTCTGCAGCGGCCAATAGACCATCAACAATCCTCTCGTGTGCCCGACGTTTCGATGTTAACGATTAGCACAATGCACTCAAGAAGTGGTTCACTCGAGTTCGTTGTTCAGGGCTCTGATCGCTTATCGCCGATTACCTCGATCAAACTCTTTTCGGAGACTACGTTCAGCGTAACGCCTGAGCGGGAAAGCGTCTGCGTTGCATCCGACCAGTGCAGATGTGTCAACTCGAACTGACCTTTCTCGTAGCTATAGGTTGTGCCATCGTCGTTGTAGTACTCGAAGTCAGCGTCAGCTCCCGAATAAACCCGCAGCGTGGCGATCTTTTGAAGCTGGTTCGTGCTTTCCACCGGTTCTCCCAGGGGAAGTATGGAACCGGCACGAACGAACAGAGGAAGAATTTCGATCGGCGCATCGACCGTGATCCTCTGGCCCCCGTGAACGCGTTCGTTCGTCCAGAAGTTGTACCAGTCCGCGCCCGCTGGCAGGTAGACCTCGCGGGAGACGCGACCCTGCTCGGTCACAGGGGCAACCAGCAGTGCAGGCCCGAGCATATACTCATCGCCGATGTTCGCGACCTTCGGGTCATCGCCGAAGTCCATGAAAAGGCCACGCATGAACGGAGCGCCGGTCTGGTGCGCCATGTGAGCCAGCGAGTAGAGATACGGCATAAGCTGGTAGCGCAGGCGAAGATACTTGACCAGAATTGGCTCAGCCTGTTTGCCGTAGGACCAGACCTCGTTTTGTGGACGGCTGCCGTGGCTGCGAAAGTTTGGCTGAAACGCGCCGTACTCGAACCAGCGCACGTACAGTTCGGGATAGTCGTCGTAGTGGCCGATGTTTTCGCGTGCGTCGGATGGGTCGAGCAGAGGCGCGCGATCAGGCTTGTGATATGCAGGCAGATACTGCCAGCCGCCGATATCCGTGCTCCAGTAGGGCATTCCCGACGCCACGAAGTTGATTCCCGTGGGCACCTGACGCTTGAGCGTATCCCAGTTCCCGCTGATATCGGACGACCAGAAGATCGTGCCATTATGCTGCGCGCCGAGGTACGAATCGCGGGCGAGAATGAGAGCCCGCGTCGTCAGGTCCCTGCGAAAGCCATCGTAAAACGCCGCAGTATGAAAGAGCGGATATACGTTGAAGAATTGGGTGCCGGGACCGATGTGGAAGTAACTGCCATTCGGCGGCAGATCGGGTTCCGTCTCATCGGCCCAGAAGGCATCGAAGCCTTTGCTGACATAGTTTTCTTTGACGATGCCCCAGTACCACTTTGCTGCTTCAGGGTTCGTGGTATCGATGTCGGATCCGGCGCGGTCGTAGGGCAGCCCGTTCGTTGGAGCACCGTCGGCTAACTTCTCGAACCAGCCATTCTTCAGCACGGTCGCGTAGTAGCGATCTTCGGGGACGAAGCGCGGCCACACGCTGATCATGGTGTGGAAGTTCATCTCGTGGAGTTGTTTGTTCATGGCCGCAGGGTCCGGCCATTTCGCAGGATCCATGTCCATCTCACCCATCTTCGTGTAGTGAAACCAGTCGATGACAAGATCGTCGATGGGATAGTGCCTCTCGCGGTAGCCTCTGGCGACGGCCATCAACTCGTACTGACTTGTATAACGCTGCTTGCATTGGATATATCCGTAGGCCGACTTCGGCAGCATCGGCGTATCACCGGTTAGCAAGCGGTACCCGAAGTAGATTTCGTCGTAGGTCTTGCCTGCGATGACGAAAAAGGAGACACGCTGCCCAACGTCTGAGGTCCACCGTGTCGAATCATTGAATCCGAACGCCACGGTAGTGGCCGAAGGGTTATCCCACACGAGGCCGTAGCCCTTGTTGGTCACGACGAAAGGGACGCAGACACTTTGGCCGGACGGCGCGTTGTAGTCGTGAGCGCAGCGCACGACGTGTCCGCGGCGATCGAGATATCCCTCCTGATTTTGTCCCAGGCCGTAAGAGTGCTCATCCGGCGGTGAAACAAAGGTCGCGCCCACCTGGAAGAATGGCGGGTCGGTGGGCCGGCGATCGTAGAGAATGTCCGCGTTGCCGTCCTTGTGGTTGGGCACCGACATCTGCCATCCACGCATCTCGACCAACGATGCGCCTTCCGGTGTCTTGATCGATAGCCCAATACCCGGTGTGGACCCGTTGAAGAACTTCGCGATATCCGCCGCTGTACCCGACGGCATCCACTTGCCACCTTCGGGCGAAACCGTCACCACCATACGTGACGACCGAAGCACATCGCCGGAGTTGTCTTTCCCAGAAACCCAGCCGGTGGACGAAGGCATGCCCGAGATCCCATAGCCGGGCGACGCCAGAGCATCGTCCCGGCGCAGGCTCATGCTTACGCGAACGACATTTGGTGCGTAGGGCTCAACCAGGATCGTGGAGTCTCCGCGGCTCAGAATCAGTTGCTGCGCGTTCGCGGAGCCGCCGATGGCAAATAATCCACCAAAGCCCGCCAACGCGGTGAAGCAACCGAGTACGATCACCTTGCGAAACGGAATACTCGATAGATTCATGCGATCGCTGCTCGCTAGGTGTCGATTCCCGGAAGGCAAATGAGAACATGCGAAACATCTTGCGAGCCAGTTCGAGAAGCCAGAAGTATTACTGGAAATCGACATGAATAAGTGTAGCGCCGGTACCGTTGCTAAGCGCATACTTCACTTCTCAGATGTTTCGAGCCTCCGCATGACGTTGCGCTAACCAACGAACGCGCACTTCATCTGGCTCTCAACCAGCTGAGACGCACGAGACCCTATGACAACGATGAGCCCACCCTACACTACCGCAACGTCATCTTTGACCGCCGCAAGGCCAGGGCGGCTTCTCTCGCTGGACGTATTACGCGGCCTCACGATCGCCTTCATGATTCTCGTCAACAACAACGGCAGCGAGGCACATGCCTATTGGCCGCTAAAGCACGCAGCCTGGAACGGTTTCACCCCGACGGACCTTGTCTTCCCTACCTTCCTTTTTCTTGTCGGTATCACGACCGTCTACTCCGTTGCGTCCCGACTCGCACAGGGCGCCACCAGGCAGTCGCTCTTTCTGCACGTCCTTCGCCGCTCCATTATCCTTTATCTGTTCGGCCTGGTCGTAAATAGCTTCCCCTACTTCCACCTGCACACCATGCGCTTCTACGGAGTGCTCCCCCGCATCGCCATCTGTTACCTCATCGTTGCTTCGCTCTATCTCATCAGCCCTGGCTGGCGTAGTAAGGCGGCTCTGGCAGTCGCCGCGCTCGCCGGGTACTGGATACTGATGCGCTTCGTCCCAGTCCCCGGATACGGTATCCCTGGACACGACATTCCCCTGCTCGACCGGGATGCCAACCTCACCGCATGGCTGGATCGCCAAATCTTCCCCGCCTCCCACCTCTACGAGCACACCCGCGACCCCGAAGGTCTTCTCAGCACTATCCCCGCCGTAGCCACCGCTCTGCTCGGCCTTCTCACCGGTATCTGGCTGCGCACACAGCGCGCCCTGGTTCAGAAGATAGGCGGCATCGCCATCGCAGGCCTCACGGGCGTCCTTCTGGGTGGCCTCTGGAACCTGTCCTTCCCTATCAACAAGAAGCTCTGGACCAGCTCTTATGTCCTCTTCGCCGGCGGTCTCAGTCTACTGCTGCTGGCTCTCTGTCTCTTGATCGTCGATCTGCCCAAGAAGAACCCAAGCACTCCAGACCGCTCCCGCCTGCTCAAACTTTTCTTCGTCTTCGGGACCAACGCTATCGCGGCTTATGTCTTCTCTGAGCTCCTGCAGTCGACGCTCTCAAGCATCCATCCGCAACCGGGCTTAAACGTTCAGCAATTGGTCTATCGATCCATTCTGCACGCCGTGCCCGACCCCGCCTTCGCCTCCCTGCTCTACTCGCTTGGATTCGTCGCCGTCTGCTGGCTCTTTGTCTGGGTGCTCTATTCCCGCAGGATCTTCCTCAAAGTCTAATGAGATGTCGCCCTTCTGAGATCTGCTATGCGTAATATCGTACGATCACTTTGCCGTCTCAATGCCTAAAGTCATCGTCGTCATCCCGGAGTAGATAAGGTCGACGGCGTCGTCCGCCTTCTCTGTGCTGAAGCTCTTCGCATCGGAATCAACCGCGATCCGAAGACCGGGCAGTTCCCACTCCTTCTCACTAATCTTCGTCGGCACCATGTCCTTCGCGTGGATGCGAAAGCGAACCGTTCCGGTCGCCGATATCTTCAGGCCGTGCTCATCTGCGGTCGCATCGATCATTGGAGCCTGAGTCAGTTGGACCCATCCAATCTCGCCGGAAGGGGTTCGCCACTGAACGGTCGCGGGATGAAATTGCGATCCCGTTCCCACATCTTTCGTCTTGCTGGTCGATTCGCCGCCGAAGATCACGTCGCGACCGATCCATGCCGTCGCTACGCGCTCGTCGGTGATTTGCTTATGCACCTGATGGTTTCCCTCGAACTTCTTCATCTTCTCGAGCGCGTCCGGCGGGATACGTGTTCCAAGAATCGCCAGATGAGGTGCAAACCAGACGTCCGCAACGTGGTCAGTAGACGCAGCAATAGTGGGCAACGGTGCGGTCTTCGCGTCCAGTACCGTTCGCATCCAAACACCCACGATGCTTACGTAGCTCTCCTGATCCATTCCGTACGAACGATCGTAAGGACCCGAGACATTGCGAAGCCTTGGGTTGTAGTAGGAGGCTATGTCTTTCCATAAGGTGGCCTCCATCTCGCTTCCAATCGTTTGGATACGTTTGGTTGATCCATAATCACGCCACAAGGCCAACCCGTATAGATCGACGCCGTAGTAGGTCGGTGAGTTGTATTCAAAGAATGCATCGTATTTTTTGAAGAGAGTGTAGACGCTCTCGGTCCAGGCGGCGGACTGCTTCTGCCAATCGCCATTCTTGTCATGCACTGCGGCAAAGTCCCAGAGGAATCCGTACATCAGGGCGATGTTGCTGTACGAGGGCACCAGTCGCCCTTCCTTCATCTCTCCCTCAATCGCCCGATCGATGGCCTCATACATCCGTTTTGAAAGCTCTGGCGAGATGCGGTCCGGATACTCGATCAGAATCATGGCCAACGTTGTGCCGATGAAGTGGCGCCAATTCGGGTCGTAGCCTCGCCACATCACCGGGTTTCCGGTGGGATCGGGCTCCTCTGGTGTTCTGCGGTAGGTTCCGTACCACTTGACGCCAGGTGTGACGTACTGCTGCTTCAGAACCGCATCGAGAATATCGGCCGCTCTCTGTCGATCGCCTGCCGCATCGCGAAGCAAAAGTCCAAGGGCGTACCAGCTCGACTCACGCACCATGTAGCCACCGATGCGTGATGCACTAGACCGATACCCGGGACGATGGACTAGCTTCACAGCGTCGTCGTAGAGCTGTGAATCTAAGTCCATCGACTCCTGAAATAGTTCGCGTGTGTTCTTGTCCATCGTTGCCGGACTGACCCGGCGCGGAGTAACATACGCATCACTCCGCGCCGCACATACCAGCAGGAAAACCAGACCAATCACATACTGTCTCTTCATTTACTCTCCACAGGGAACACTCGGGCTGTGACTTTCGAGATACTAGCGTGTTGATCGCTGAGCTACGTGTGGCTTAGAAGTTGAACTTCACAGCAAACTCCACTGTGCGGGCCTCCGCAGCTGGAGATGAGCTAATCGACGTGATCGTCCCGACGTTAGAAGTGTTGCTGATGGCTGAGTTCGGAGGTGCGAAGTTAGGATGGTTGAAGATGTTGAAGGAGTCGGCGCGAAGCTGGAGCCTGTACCGGTCCTTCCATACGGTATTTTTCTGCAAACTCATGTCCCAATTTTGCCAGGCAGGTCCGCGGAGCATGTTATATCCGGAGTTCCCATAAGTGGCGTAAGTAATCGGCGCACTCGCGCTGTAGATTGTGCCACACGGGCCACTCACAAGCACGTTGTAACAGGGAGGAGCGACAAACGCGGCTGGGTTGAACCACTTGGCACGGGTCTTCGTGGCCGGGTACAAGTTGGTCCCAGGCACCACATTCGCTCGCCCGCTTACAAGACCGACGGGGCTACCGGGGGCGGTATAGGTGACGGAGAAAGGCTGGCCAGTCTGGAACGAGGTGATGCCCGAGATTTGCCAGCCACCGATGAACTTGTTGACGAAGTTGCTGGCACTGCCGAAGAGCGCCTGACCGGTGCCAATCGGAAGTGCATAGGAGTAGCTGACGACAAAGACCTGCGGCGTGATACCGGCTATGTTGCCGCTCGAGTCGTTGGGAGTTGCGCCGGAGGGGTTCTCCAGGTTTTCGGTTCCTGTGACCCTGGTCCATTGGTATTCGGCGTTGATCATGAAGCCGTGGCTGTATTGCTTGTGCACGCCAACTTGAAGCGCGTTCATCTGCGTGTGAAAGAGGGGATCCAACATTAGGCTGATCGTCGAGAAGGGTTGGACCAAATTGGTATTTTGGACAGCAACGCCAACCTGCGGTGGGTTGGCGAGGTTGATATTCGGAGCGACATTGCCGCTCCCACTGGCGTTGTTCTGTTTGACGTTGTGCTGACCTACGTAACCGATGCGAATATCCAGGCCTTTGTTGAATTGATGTTCGACGGCCAGGTTGTACTGCTCTGTATAAGGAGTGACGGTGGCGTGTTGAGCGGTCACAGTAGGATTGGCAGCGAACGCTCCAGTGGCCGCAAACGGAGCGTTCATTGTGATGGAAGGAACTGATCCGGCAGGCTGTGTAAATGTCTCGGAACCTACGAAAGGAAGGGTCGAGAAGGGTGCACCCGCGTAGGACGCTGGTATGAGGTTGTAGTAAATGCCGAAGGCGCCGCGTACCACTGTGTTAGGAAAGGCCTGGTAGGCAAAGCCAAAGCGGGGAGCGACATTATTCTTGTCCTGCCCAAGGTAGTTCCAAACATTATTTGATATGCCGACTTGGGACGACAGAGTGATCGGGACCTTAAGGAATGCCGGGATCGAGTCGGCCGGGTAAGAGTTGCCGAAGACGACGACCTTCTGCAGCGAGGGGAAGTAGAGAGAGTTGTTCCCATAGGGGTTCGCTTCGAACCACTGCAGATCGTAACGGAGACCTAGATTGAGAGTCAGATTTGGCCTCAGCTTCCAGTCGTCCTGCACGTACATGCCCCACTGGCTCGACAAGTTTCTCGTGATGTAGTTGCTTGGCGTGGCGTTCCCGGTTGAACTGGGGTATCCCAGCAGAAAGTCCGCAAAGGCAATGCCTGAGAGTTGGCCGGTAATGGGCTTTGGGTTGGTCGTGTATCGACCATTGAACGCGTAAGAGCCACGTTGCGGAGCCTCTGCGGCGTCGTTCCAGTGGTTGTCCCAGAGATAGGAGAAGCCGGCCTTGATGGTGTGTTGCGGCAGCACCTTGGTGACGGCGGTGTTGCCTTGAATCACTTGCTCAAGGTCCTTTGATCCAGCCTCTGACACCGAGGTGATGTTTGTAATGGTGATTTGTGGCGCCCCTTCGATCAGTTGCGGACCAAGTCCTGGAATGATCGAAGCGAAGTTTACGTTTGAGTTTTGCGGTGTGCGATAGATCGGTAGATGAAAGTAAGCGGCGTAAGTGTCAATGAGAAGAGTTGGGGAAAAGGTGTGGGTCCAGCCGATGATGACATTGCTATTGTGTTCCCCATCGCCAGAGAACCCACCAGCGAGGCTCGAGGTCCCGACATCCGGGTTTGGACCGTAGAAGGCCCTCAAATACGTTGCGCGAATCTGGTTGTTGTCGTTGATCTTGTGGTCAAGACGGACTGAGTACCGAGTGGCTACGCTGGTATAAGGGACCAGTTGAAACGTGTTGGTTCCGGTTCCAGCCTGGGTGGGCAAGGGATAGAGAATATTCAGTAGCTGCATATCCACGGAGTTGAACCTGCCCGGAAGAATCATGTTTCCGGGAAATGGATTTCCGGTCGACGGATCGTAGATGCAGGTACCACCACTGCCAGGTGCACAGCCGCCATTGACGAGGAATGCCGAAAAATCTCCGCCTCGCTCGGCGACGGTCGGCTGCTGACTGTTGACATTGGCGGACTGCGATAGACGAAATCCTTCAAAGGCGAAGAAGAAGAAGGACCTGTTGCGACCGTCATAGAGTTTGGGGATGAAGATGGGGCCGGAGAGATTGGCGCCGTATTCGTTCCGCTCGTAGGGTGGCCGGGGCAGCGCACCACCGAAGAAGGCTTTTGCCGAGGTGCCTTTGGAGCGGTTGTACTCGAGGACCCCTCCGTGAAGCTGGTTGGTTCCGCTCTTGCTGACTACGATCATCTGAGCCGGCTGATTGAACTCTGCAGGGGCGCCTGTCGAGATGACCTTGAACTGAGCTATCGCATCGAGCGAGGGAACTTCAGCTTCACCACGCTGAAGGGTGACCTCCTGGTTTGTGACTCCATCGAGCGTTGACCCAAACCCTCCATACGAATTACGTGTCCCTGTGCCGATCGATGGCGTAACGCCTCTGACTGCCAGCTGGTCCTGTGCCCCGGCTCCCTGTACTCCCGGGGCGAGCGCTATCAGACCCATGAGGCTCAAGCGGCCATTCAGTGGTGTGTTTAGGATGGTTTGGCTGTCGACTACCAGGCCGACTGAGGAGTCCTCAGTCTGGATGACCGGAGGAGCGCCGGAGACGACGACCGTCTCCTGGGCCGAGCCGACTCCCAACTCTGCATTGATCTGCGCTATCTGGTTGATCACAAGAATGATGTCATCCTGCTGAAAGGTCTTGAAGCCTGTCTTGTCGACCTTCACGCTGTAGGATCCGGGAGCAAGTTGTGTGACCGTGTAGCTTCCGATATCTGAGGTTGTGGTGATCCGGGTAGCATTGGTCTCAACCTGACGTACTGTGACCGTCGCTCCTGGAACGCCAGCTCCACTGGAGTCCGTCACCGTCCCCGCGATCGACCCCGTAATGCCTTGGCCGAACGAATTCGGCGCCTGCGCCAGAGTGAGTATCAACAGACTGGTAAAGAGGGCGGACCACCAGATAGACCTCTTCGCCGGAGCTTTCCCGGTCTTCGTCGTTTGTTTTGGCATCTCCAATAAAGTTTTCATCACATCTCCTTCCGCTTTGCGTGTCTAACCGGAACTTGGTGCATTCTCTCGTTGGTCGCGTATATGTTGGTGCGGTCGATTCCGTCCCCGTCGGTAGACTCAAGAGAGCACCGGCGGAATCCGGCTTTTCGGCTTCCAAGCACGGTGCACGCTGCAAGTAAGGAACGGCAAGTGAATTTACGGTGAGACCCAACGTGAACGGAAACCGCACAAGTTATTGAGCAGTGAGAGAAAGTCTTAACTGTTAGAAGAGCCTCTCCGGCCGGAAAACCAATGTTTTCAACTTTCTGATAGACTCGTTTTCTTCATTTAGAGGCGGCCTACGATGCGTCTTACGGAACCGGAGATCGATCTATCTGCGGCTGAAGTAAAGGAGCTTTTGGCGCTACTGGATCGTGTCTCTCGAAGCCCCCAACTTCGCCGGGCCTCCCGCCTGCGTGAACTTCTCCTCTATATCGGAAAGCAGTCGATCGAAAAGGGGAGGACTGACCTTCACGAGCAGGAGATTGGGTGCTCAGTCTTTGGACGACCCTCTTATTACGACACCAGCCAGGACAACATCGTCCGAGTCAACGCGACCGAACTGAGGAAGAGGCTCGAGAGCTACTTCGCCACGGATGGTGCTCACGAAGCATGGGTGTTAGAGATTCCCCGTGGCGGTTATAGCCCCGTCTTTTCTCGGAGAGCTGTGCCCGTTCCCGCAACGCCCGAGGGTAGCCTGTCTCACACCGTCTCTGCCTCCCCCTCAGCATCTCCTGAGGCGGCGAGTCCGCAATACCTAAGGCCGGCCACCGGAAAGCGCGGGTACCTTCTTATAATGGTGGGCGCCATCGTTGCGCTTTGTATTGCCTGCGTCTCTCTGTTTTGGCAGAACCGCACATTGCACCAGCAAATGCATGGGTGGCAGACGACCCCCGCCCTCCGGTCTTTCTGGGGATCTTTCCTTGGAAATGCTGGGGAAACAGACGTCGTTCTAGCTGATACCTCTTTCGCGTTGGAGGAGGACATCCTAAAAACCTTGATTCCGCTGAGCGACTATCTCAACTATGGGTACAAGCATCTTCCGCAGAGCGAAGGTATCAGTCCGGACACGAAATACGCTCTCGACCAGATTCTTTCGCGGAACAATGGGAGCAATAGCGACTTCCGCGCAGCTCAAAGGGTCCTGATGCTCGATCCATTGTCTTCCTCGACACACCTTCGTTTTGCACGGGACTACACTCCCGATGCACTCAAGCGAGATAACGTCATACTGATCGGGAGCCGGAAATCCAATCCGTGGGTCGATTTCTTTCAGGACCAATTGGAGTTCACGATGGGTTATGACTCCGCGATTCACCAGAGCGGTGTCCAAAACGTGCATCCGCAGCCAGGTGAACTTCAGTTTTATCCTGAGCCACAGGATCCTGCCACCAATGTTGGCTACGGCGTTGTGGCCTTCCTGCCAAACGTCGGACAGAAAGGCGACGCTCTCATTATCGAGGGAACTGACTCGCAAGCGACCGAGGCTGCCGGAGAGTTTGTGACGAACGAGGCGAGCATGGCAGCCCTGAAGCGTCAGCTCAACTCGAAGACATTTCCGTACTTTCAAGTCCTTCTGAAGACATCGCGTCTGAGTGGCACTCCCTTCACCGCACAGATCGTTACGTTGAGGACGTATCCCGGACGAACACGCTGATTGAGCGTTCCGCTGACTTGATTCGTTTGGCCGGTCATTCCTTAGGCTGATCCCTGCAGATCTATTCTTTCAATTGAAGCCGCCGTATGCTCTCCTCGAGCCTCGCCGTCAGTTGCGCTGGTTCTGAACCTTCCTCGAATTGAATAGTCTCGCCGAGACGCACCTCCAGCTGCCCCGAGCGAAACCATCGCGTCTTGCCCGTGCGCATCTCACCCAGTCCGATCAGCGCCACCGGCACTATGGGAACGCGCGACTGCTGCGCGAGGAGGCCGATCCCCGCTCGGAACTGGTGGAGCTTCCCATCGGAACTCCGGGTTCCCTCCGGAAAAATCAAAATCGAGTACCCGCGATCCATCGCTTCGCCTGCATGCGCGAAACTCCTCTGGAACCCACGCAGCCGGGGCAGAGGAAATACATTGAACAATGCGATCACCAGCCAGTACGCGGCAGGCGCAAACAGATTCTGCACAGTGCTCTCCTGGTTTCGTCCGCGTCGAAGATCCAGCAGCATCTCGCCCGACATCGCACTCGCAATCTGTCTCCGCAGCCTTCCCGGCAGAGCGTACAGAATCAGTGCACCGTCGTACGCGGTCACATGATTCGCAATCACCAGCACCGGACCGGGCGGCAACTCCTCCATCCCGCGTACGACCTGTGGCGCGCCGAGCAGCCAAACCAGCGGGCGCATCACGAGTTCGAGAAAAGCAATGCGAATCGCGCGAATCGGCCAGCTCCACGGCCACCGTGGATAGAAATGCTCCGACGCTACTGCCTCCCGCTCTGTCTGTAGCGGAGACGCAACAGCCGACAATTCCGCAGGATTCGTTGGAGCAGAATGGAACTGCGCGCCACCAGCCGTTCCGGTCGAAATACTAGTACCCCCCTCCCGTTCCAACAACGCACGCAGATCGCCCAAGGTCTGCACTCCGGCAACGACATCGTCTTCGAGCTCCAGGCCCAACCGCTGCTCTAGCAGCGACTGCAATTGCACCCGTCCTAAGCTGTCCAGATGCAAATCCTCCGATAGTCGTAACTTGTTATTGGCAACCGAGAGAGACTCGCCCGTAATCTCCGCGATCATTTTGAGCAGCATATCTCCGCGTGGGGCATCCCCCGAAGCTCCACCATGCTGTTGACTCGAGAGCGTAGCGCAAGCCCACTCTGCGACGTTTCTGCGCAACAACTTCCCTGTCGAGGTATACAGAAACTGCGGGTCTGGCCACTTCAACACTCGTCGAATCTGCTGATACTCTGCAAGCCCGCGGTTTGCCTGACCGACGATCGCGTTCAGCTCGTCATCGTTCCCCGAAAAAAGCACTACTGCGACCGGCTCCGGACTGCCCATGGTTTCGCATGGCACGACCACGCATCCACGCACGCCGGGTTGCCTGTTCATCGCCTCCTCCAGGTCCGCAGGGTGCACGTTCATCCCCGCCCCCGTGACGATCACCTCACCTTTTCTGCCGAGAAACCGCAGTTCGCCGGACTCATCCTGCGCCGCCAGATCCCCTGTCGCCAGCCACTCGCCTTGACGCGGACGGATTGTGCCTCCCTGCCACGTTGCTGTAGCCAGCATGTCTCCGCGCACAAGGATTTCGCCGTCGTCGCTAATGTGAACCTCTCGGCCCGGTAGAGGTTTACCGATCGTTCCGTGCCCAATGCGGAATGGATGATTCAGCGTCACGAGAGCGGTTGTCTCCGTCATGCCGTAACCCTGAATGAGTGCGAAGCCAAGCGTATGCCAGAAATCTTCCAGATCGGCAGGCAAGGTCGCTCCGCCGGAGATGACCGCCCAGAACTTCCACCCGAGCGCGCGATGGACCTGTCGGAAGCGCCACCACCGCTTCCACACTGAGAGGCCCTTTGCTTGTTCCAGGTACTGTACGAGCGAACCGTAGCGCGCTAGCAGATGCCTTCGCAGCAGATTCAACACACGCGGCACGGTAACCAGAACTGAGATGCGCTCGCGTCGTATCAACTCCGTCATTCGCGACGGCTCTAGCTGCTCGCTAAAGTGAATCTCCGCCGCGAGAAGAGGAGGTGTCCAGAAACCCATGAACTGCCCGAAGACATGACTCAGCGGTACGCTGTGCAGAAACCGCAGCGGATGCACCCACCGCTCATACTTCAGGTACTTGGCGATCTCGTTCTCGATAGGCTGCAAACTCGCAAGCACATTGCGGTGCGTGAGAACAATTCCCTTGGGCTCTGCGGTTGTGCCAGAGGTAAAGATGATCTGGAACGGCGTCTGTCCATTCACGGAATCGCTTACCGTGAATATCGGCTCGGGCGGCAACTGCACGTTTATCTCTGAGAACACGAGTTGCGGAACATCGTTTTTCAGCGAAGCCAACAGACCGCGATCACCGACGATCAGTTTCGGCGAGACATCCGTCACAACGCGGTTAGCGAACTCGCTCGAACCTGCAGCATCCAGCGGAACTGCGATTACTCCGCGCAGCAGACAGCCGAAGAAGACGCCGATCCATTCCGCAGAATTTTCACCCCACAGCACCACCCGGTCACCCGGCGCTATTCCGCGCCTATCGAGTTCGGCAGCAGACCTGCCTGCAAGCTCTGCGAGTTCGCCGTACGTGGTTGCGTAGCTCCGATTGCCCCGATGGGCGACCACGGCCGTCTCCGGACCGTGCTTGCGAAAATCCTCAACGAGGCTGGCCAGATGAGAACGCACATGGCCATCATAGCTGTCTATCAAGCCGCAGAAGGTGCGCAGAGCTGGTTGACCCGCTTCTGTCGGCTCTGCGAAACTCACATCTATGCGATACGGCGGAAAGGTGGAATATGCTCAAGCGCGGAAGATGCGGGAGCGGAACACGTCTTTCTACCGGTTGGCACACTGGCCCATATGGATCTGGGTATTTTTCCTCGCCCCGGGACCGTTGACCTTCACACTGTTTGCCCATGGGTTTGGACGGGGCAATATGGCATGGTTGATGGCAGTACTTGTCGGGACAGGCATCGCCGGCCTGCGCGGAAAGTTGCCTGGCGTCGAACCGCAGCCCTATATCTTGCGCTTTGACGAGGACAAGCCGAATCCGCTCTACCGGCGGGTGTGCTATACATTCGCATGGAACGCAGTGCTGAGCTTTGCGCTCCTGAACCTGGGCGGTCTGCTGATCGCGGCAACAACCGGATCATGGTATATGAAGCAAATCTACCGCTACGCCTACTTGCCGGTGTGTGGAACGATTCTGCTGTTGGGTGCGGCAGGCATATTGCCGCGCGTGAGACGCTCGACCAAGGGCGAAGGCACAGAACGGCGGTACTTCTACGGCGCGGTTTGGGCAGTGACTGCGTCGCAGGCGCTGCTGCTCGCGCTCTGGAAGACACTGCCGGAGACACGCGCTGCGAGCTTGGCGAAACTAGGTATTTTTGCGTCTGCGCTCCTGCTGATGAGCCTGGCGGCATATCGCGGCACGCTCCCGCGGACCCGCCCCATTGTGCCCGGTGAGTTGATGGTCGCGGACTGAGGCGACTCTATGAAGCATAGATTCTCCTTTGCTATCGGACGCACGACATAGATACTGCCAGTATGTCCGCGACGGCAGCAGTTATGGGAAAGATCGGTCTTCCAGCGCCACTCAAGGAAATTGCAGCGCGTCCCTGGGACGTGATCGTGATTGGGGCGGGCCACAACGGCTTGGCGTGCGCCACCTATCTGGCACGAGCGGGCAAACGGGTGCTCGTGCTCGAAAGCCGCGAACGAGTCGGCGGTGCCTGTACCATCGAGGAGCCATTCCCCGGCGTTCGGATGTCACCCTGCGCCTATCTCGCCGGACTGTTGCATCCGTTGGTGATCGAGGAACTCGGTTTGCCAGGCCGCGGCTTTCATTGGACACCAGCCGTCAATGGCCTCTTTGTGCCCTTCCTCGACGACAGCAGCATCCAGCTCTGGGACGATGACGCTCGATGCGAAGAGGAGGTCCGCCGCTTCTCGCCCAGGGACGTCGAAGGCTGGCGCGCGATGAACGACGTGATTCGCAGGTTGCGAGATGCACTTCGGCCTGCGAGCGATATCATTGGCAACGACCCACACAAAAGCCATCAGGATTTATGGATCGGCGATGCGCCCACGCAAGAGCGACTCGAGGACATCCTCGCTGGTGACTCCGAAGCGTACGATCTTCTTTTCAACTGGTCGATGGCAGAGTTTGTCGAACGCTATCTTATCGACGAGCGGTTGCAGTCTGCCTATCTCGGCCAGGGTGTGATCGGCACAAATGCAAGCCCATTTGACGCTGGCACCGCCTCCATCCGCTTCCATCACTCGTCGGGCCGGCTCGGGGGTATGCCGGGCATGTGGGGATACGTCAAAGGCGGCATGGGCATGGTGTCTTTCTACTTTTGCGATGCCGCCCGCGAGGCTGGAGCCGTTGTGGCCGCAGGCGTAAACGTAGAGCGCATCCTCCCCGGAGAAGGCGTATTACTCGAAAGTGGAGAGCGCATCGCCGCACCGATTGCCATCTCAAACGCAGACCCAATCCGCACACTGCACATGTTAGATGCATCTGCCGACTCAGTCTGGGCTGAGAAGGTGCGCTCGGTGCCAATCAAAGGATGCACTGTAAAGCTCAACGTGTTGCTGCATGAGTTGCCGAACTTCATTGCCCGGCCGGGAATCAATGAGCCGCATCACTACGGCCAGATCAACGCTCCACTCACAAAGACTGAATGGAAGGATAGCTACGCGGCGGCGCGCGCGGGACAACTTTCGGAGCAACTCTGGTGCGAGCTTTACTTCCAAAGCGCGCACGATGCAAGCGTAGCTCCGGCAGGCCTGCACACCATGAGCGTGTTCGCGCAATATGTGCCGTATACATTTGCGTCGGGCAGTTGGGATGATCACCGGAGCGAGGCGAAGGCATTGGCGCTGCGTTCAATCGGCCGCTTCTGCACCAATCTGCCGGGGGCCGTCGTCGATGCGCAGGTGTTGGGGCCACCGGACATTGAGCAGAAGGTCGGCCTCACTGGCGGACACATATTCCAGGGTGAGTGCCTCCCCGCCTTCATGTGGAGCAACCGCCTGTCTGCACGAACTCCGATGAAGGGTGTCTACCTGTGCGGCGCGTGTACACACCCCGGTGGCAGTGTCATCGGAATAAATGGGCGCAATGCGGCAATGGCAGTCCTGCGCGATCTCAATGAGGCCCGATGACCGGCTTGAGCGAGAAGCAATTACTGCTTTGATCTTTGTTGCAATTCAAGGGCATCGCGGCGCAACCGCAGGTCCGTGTCCGCATTGGCCCAAAGATGGAGAAGATGATCAACATTCGCAGTCGCGTTGACTCGATCGCCCCGTTGCAAGTAGTCATTGGCCAGCGCGTAATAAGCTGTAAAAATCTGTTGCTGCGGCTCCCACATCAGAGCACCCCTGTCGTTCACGAATTGTTCATAGCCTGCAATCGCGTTCTGATTGTCTCCGGCCAATTGATAAAAGTGTGCCCTCGCCTCCACTGTAAGAGTTCTGATGGAGCCTGATGAATGCGCCCCCAGCTGCGGCAGCAGCTCAACGGCTCGAGAGGGCTGCCCTTCGGCGGCTTTGATCTCCGCTCGAAGTAGCGCGAGGTATAACCCCTGCTCGTCTATATCGATCTCTGCCCTGGGACCAATGACAGACAGAACAGTTCGCGCCTTTTCCACAGCTCCCGCGCGGGCATAGGCCTGTCCAAGAAGTGAACCGTAGGTCACGGTCAACTTCAGTTCTCTCAGGCTGGCATCAATGAGATCGAGCTGGGCGATCTGCTCTTTCTTCCGGCCCTCTCCTTCAGCGACGACCGCCATCAAATAACGAATGCGCGCTATCGAGAAAACTCCATTGGTCAAGGTCAGTGCGGACTCAAGATGTTTCTGGGCGTCCCGATACTTTCCCTGATAGAGATCGAGCATTGCCAGAGACACCTCAGCCCGCTCTCTAGCCTCTGGATGGGACAGGTCGCTTTCGAGCTCCATCCGAGCCTGTGCCACCTGATTGTTGGAAATCAAGGTCGAGGCGTATTCGCGGCTGATATTGCCAGTGAAGCGAATCTTTGGATCGAGTGCAAACGCACGCTGGTAATAGGCGATTGCTTCGGGCATGCGACCCAGTTGCCTGCAAGCCACAGCCATCTCGGCATAGATGTTTGGATCGTTCGGCGTCTTCGCCAGCAGACTTGTATACACCTCAAACGCCTCCTGCGGGTGTTCCGAGGTCCGTAGCGTATACGCGTAGCTAAAATCCGCAGCCAGATCATCTGGATACCGATTGAAATATTCACGATAGAGTTCGAGAGCATCGTCAATGCGCTTTTGGCTCGTCGCATACTTGATGGAGATTAGCTCCTGTTCTTGCTGTGTGGTCCGAGAGGTCAGTGCCAATGCTTCCTTGAACTCCTTCTCCCCCTCCACCGGATCGTTGAAGATGAAACTGTAATCCGCGCTCGCAAGTGCGGCGTGCGCCATGGCAAAGCCCGGGTCTTCTTTGATGGCCTTGCGGAATAATGCTGCGGCGTCGTTGAAACGGCGCGCGCTCCAAAGGCTTGTGCCTTGCGCATAGTCTTCAAGTGCTGCGAGCGATGCCGTCGTTACCTGCGGAAGTGCCTTGTGCCGTAGGTGGACCTGCAGGATCGACTCGCCGAAATCGCGGCGGAGATCGCTAGTGATGCTGTCCAGGGCGGACAGGATCTCATCCTCACTCTGGACGGTACGCTCATAAGAGCGGATCGTCTTTCCGCTGACCGGATCGATCAACTGGATGGTAATTCTGAAGCGGTGGCCGACGCGAAGGATAGAGGGAAGAACCAACGCAGCGATGTTCTCCCGCCGGCAGATCTCAAGACCAACCGTGGGCGTGATCGTTTCGTCCGGCTTGCGCTCCATTCGCTGGAGCACACTGGAAAGCAACAGGCGCGGATAAGCGGTAACATTATGCGATTGATCAAGATCGGTTGTGAGGGCGAGTTGGAGGCCACTGCCGAATCTTGGATCGCCGGTGTCATTGTCGAAGTCAGCGACAAGCACCTGTCCAGGCTTCTCGGAGGCGATCACACTCCTACGATGCGTCAGCCAGATCGCAGCGAGGGCGAAGGCGGCGAGCCCTAAGGCAAGCGCGGACCACAAGAGCCGGCGGCGGGAGCGCGTTGCTTCTGGCCGCAGCTCAACGTGGGAGGCCTGGATAGGGCCGGCATCGAGCAGCGGCGAAGCAGCAAGCTCCTCAGTGCCCGCAGAGATGTCTTCGATAACTTCTACCGCTGCAATCAGCTTGTAACCTTTGCCACGAACCGTTTCGATATACGAGGAAGATTGGGGGCCGTCGTCCACAGCTTCGCGCAGCTTGCGTATGGCGGTGTTCAAGCCATCCTCAAAGTCCACAAAGGTATCGTCAGGCCAGAGGCGAACCTGAAGTTCGGTCCGTAGAACAAGTTCACCGGGACGTTCCGCTAGAGCAATCAGAACGCTGCGCGGCTTCTCCTGCAGGCGGATGCGTCGCCCGTTTTTGCGGAGATCGCCGGAGCGAATATCCAGTTCGAAAGGACCAAAGCGATAGCCAATCGGAGAAGGGGTCGTCAGCACAGCGTCTCCAAAGGTGAACGAAAGAATCACCGGACCGATGCTCAGCGCTGTCTAGTTATAGCAAATCAATCACTTAGCCGTACAGATAAAGTTCAGATAGAAATCAGCTTCAATTCGTGGATTTGAGTCTATGTTCCAATCTGAATTTTGTCGGCCAATACTCCGGCAATTGAGGTGGTGGCGCCGTTTACCCTGAACGGGAGTACAGGGGTTGCCGCTAACGCAAACGGCGTCATCTATTTCTGAATTGGATGTGACGAGCGCAAAGTGGCACATTTTGCACAACATCGCGACTCGTCTGGCCTTGGGCACTTTCTAGATCCTGCCAGCCACCGCTCTCTATTCAAATGTATGCCTCTTGCGGCTGCGTATGCAGAGTTGCTTGCGCTGCAGAACGCTGCACGCGCAATACGAGGATATCGTCCGTCTGGCCAAACCTCTGCGCGGCGGTAGCGATCTCTGCGGTGCTGGTTGGGTTGCGAAGCATCTGCTCGATACGGTCGAAACCGAAGAGTTCTCCATGCGCGTTCTGGGCCTCAGCGATGCCGTCGGACATGAGCAGGAGTGAGTCGCCAGGTTCCAACTTGAACGAAGTGACAGGAAATTCCATCCCGGAGAGTATCCCCATCGGAAGCGCCCCTTCGATCTGCATCTCGACGCCGTTGAGATAGGGGGGGAGTTGGCCGGCATTGGCCAGCTCGACAGTTCCATCCGGCGAGAAGCGCAAGAACATACAGGTCGCACTGGCGGATTCGCGTTCGACGAGCTGTTCGTTAAGCACTTCGAGCATATGTTCAGGACTGTTGTCATGCTGCGCGGCGGAACGGATGGCGCCGATGATCAGAGCAACGAGCATTCCGGCCTGCAGTCCTTTGCCCGTTACATCGCCGAACGCGATGAGCGAGGTGCCGTCCCTTTCGTTCGGCACAATCTGAAAGAAATCACCGCCAACCTCGCGTGCTGGACGATACTCGCTGTCGATGTGCAGACCGTTGAGCTCGGGTAGTTTATCCGGGATCAGGACCTGCTGAATATGCCTGGCCTGTGCGATCTCCAGCTTCCATTGCTCTTTCGCACGCTGTGCCGTGATGAACCGGCGCAGCAGCATCACTGTGATGATGAGCAGGGATAGTATGGTTGATATGGTGCCAAGATTGATGACGAAATCCTGAATATTAAACGTCACCTTATTACCGAGGACGCGGTGTAACTCATGGTTATAGTTCGCAATGAAGGTAAGAAGGACGGCGATGGCGGCCATGACTCCCTCCCCTCTGTTCCTCTTGAAGCCTCGGTAAGCGACAAGGAATAACAGAACGCCCAGACCCAACTTGACGATCAATAGAAAGGGATTGAGGTAGGCCGCCGCGTGCACTGGCACGTGGGCTCCGTAAAGGGGTGGCCGGAGCATTGCAGTCCCAATAGCAAGAACAATAACCAATGACCATACAGCGCGATGCAATAGACGAATTCGCTCTAGGCGGAACCAGTAGCCCCAAAAGAGTACCCACAAACCGATTTCAAGGGGTTTGGCAATGACATCGGTGAGGATGACACTCGCAGTGAGACCGATCCACGTGGTGAAGTTGTCGATCAGCACTACAGCATTTCCCAGGATGATCGCTTCGCAGACAAGTGCCAACCAAAGATAGGATTTTTCGTGCCGATCAAGCCAGAAGAGGGCAAGCGCCATGAGCAGCGCCATAACGAGAATCAGCATCTCCAGAAATCCGCTGCCGACGAGATGAGCGTTGTCGTCCCAATCCAGCCGAACCTCTGATGAGATCGAGGGCGCATAACCCAGCTCTGGAGGCCCATGAAGGCCGCCAGCATCGGGGCTGTTAAAGGGAGTCGCGCTGTCCATCCACACACGAATGGCAATGAACACCTTGCCGTTGCGAACGCTTTTCGGAAGGCGAAAAGCAGTAGGAAGGGCGCTGTAAGCTGTAACGCCATGCGGAGTGAACTTTCCGAACTCGCCGACGCGTTGGCCGTTGACGAAGACCTGGTAGGCGTCGTCGAAGTTGTCGGGCATTTTCAGCGCGAGTGAGCGATTTGCGCCCAACACATCGATCTGAAGTCTGTACCATGCGTACCCGGAGTATCCGGCATGCCCGCGGGCGGTCCAACCAACCGCGAGTCCGCTGCGCCCTGGGGTCAAATCCACATCTTCCCAACTCGAATCGTCGAAGTCCGGCTGCGCCCAGGCGGGGTCATCGCCGATATGAAACTTCCACGGCCCAGCCAGATCAACTGCCGATTCGCCAAGCCTTACGTGGACGAGGCTGTCTGCCGACGCGACATTGTCATTCTGAGGCGCGTCGACTGCTGGCGTAGCAGAGGCCGACGATGGCAACAACAGGAGCAGGAGCAGACACAGGCGAACGCGAAGCATAGGCACTCTCGCGGCGAAAAATATACAGAGACTAGAGAGTACACGACCGGGGCCGTTCTTTGCGCCTGACGGACCCATCGAGGGAAGCAGGCCAACCTACAGAGTTCCAGCGCCAGGAGATTTGGATGCCGGGAGGCGTTGCAGGACCGAAGCCGTGCCAATCAAAAGAGAAGCCCACACCTTTCAGTGTGAGCCTCTCCGGTTTTACAGTTGCCGGCTGACGAGCCTGTCGCCGGATGCATTGCGGTCGGAATCTACTTCTTAGCGGCCGTTGACAGGCGGAGGCGGTGCCGCTTTGTCAGGTAAAGGCCGGCTGTCATCATCATCGCGCCGGTCGAGAGCAAGAGGAGCGAATCTGGCTCGGGGGTTGTACCTACGGTACCCGTTCCATCAAATAAAGCGGGGGACACGCCGTCCTCAAAGATGACCATTTCATGTCCGCCGGGAAGCCCCGGGCCACCGGAGAAAGAGAAGCTGTCCACACCATCCGACGAGCTGGGGGTGCAGCTGGAAAAGATACTCAACGGATTCGACGTCGGGCAATCGAAAGTCAGGCTATCGAGGCCCGTGAATGTCAGGTCCAGGGTGGTGAAAGTGCTGAAAGTGTCATTGACGACAATCAGGCACCCATCGGTTGGGCCGGTAGGAAGCGAAAAATCACTACATGTGTTTGAATCGAAGGTGACCATGAACGGCGCAGAGGGATCTGCGATGGTGCACTCAGAAGCGATCATCGAGCCTGAAACACAAGTATTTGGCGGATCAAGGACCTGCACATGGAAGTTGACACTCTCCGCCTGGGCGTGACTGGCGCACCCAAAAAACACAGCCAGGACAAATAAGACGCTAAGAAGATACTTCATTTCTATGTTCCTCCAAAGATCTGTGCAGTGGCGCGAAAATGGAGCGTTTCCCCTGCAGAATCCTTCAATCGCAGTTCGTTCACTCTCACGGAAGCACGTAGTGGGCCAAAAAAAAAGCCTCAAACGCCAAGGTTTTCTTCAAGTTCTCCCGATTAGTACGCAGAATATTGCATAAAAAACGGAAGTGCCGGTACGTTTCCGCAGGGCAGCAAAGACTGTGTCACAGGAACCTCCTCGTCCGCGACGAGCGAAACCCGTCACCAGCGAAACCCGCCACCACGATGACACCTCGGATGAGGTCAGAATGTTTTAGACCTTCCAGGACCTGGGAACGAAGCGATTTGAAACGTGCCTTAATAGCAGGTACACGGTAGACTCGGAGTCACTCGAATTCATGTCTCTGACCCAACAATCCGACGCGCTCGATCAGAGCAGTCTTCCGCTTGCCGAGCAGGTAGTACGCCTTCAGGCCTTACTTGAGGCCTCCCGCGCCGTTCATTCGACCATCGAACTCACGGATGTGCTTCAGCAATCGGCCCGTATTGCCGTACGTGAACTGGAACTGGAGGGGGCCCTCTTCACTCAGCACGCCATCGTATATGGCAACGTTCCAGCTGAGGCCGTAGTGAAGCCATGCGACGGCTGTCCACGGTTTGAGCTCCTTTCCCGCGAAGGCCATGTCCTTTCAGAGCTTATTGTCGCCACCCCGGGGGGGCGGCCACTGAGTCTCTATGAAAACGACTTTTTGGAGGGCCTGGTTCTCCAGACCGCAGTCGCGCTCGAGAACGCGATCAACCACAAGCGCAATCTGGAGTACGCGCGTCTGGCCCAGGACCTCGAAGCCGCTCGCGCCATCCAGCAGAGTCTGCTGCCCCAGGCGATGCCGTCGATCCCCGGCTACTCTGTAGCGGCGCGTTCGCGGGCCTGCTACCACGTCGGCGGAGACTACCTCGACGTAGTGACCGAACCCGACGGCTCTCATTTGATGGTAGTTGCTGACGTTGCCGGCAAAGGGCTCGCTTCCGCTCTGGTTAGCACTGCGTTCCGCTCCGCCTTCAGAGCCCTGGCCCGGCAGTCTCTTACGCTGAGGGAGCTTGCAGGCCGTCTGTCGCAGCAGCACTGGGAGGAGGGCTCCGAGGCACGACGCCGCTATGTGACAGCCATCTTCCTGCGACTCGACCCGACGTCTGGGAAGATGGAGCTGGTCAACGCGGGGCACAACCCAGCCTTTCTGGTGTCATCCGGGGAAGCTCCAACTCGCCTGATCGAAGCCAGCGGGACACCTCTTGGCATGCTTCCCGGCGCCCGTTATTCAATCGAACATGTCCCGATTGAGCCCGGTGCGCGCATCCTGCTCTATACCGACGGACTCACGGAGATCTTCCGGGGCGAAGAGGAGTTTGGCCAGGACCGCCTGATCGAGGCCTTTCGCAGTCTGGATATGCCCCAGATATCGGAGGCTGACCGCCACGCCGAAGACGCCCTGACCAGCCTGTGGACCACTCTTGATACCTTCTCAGGGGGTGCTCCCCAGCAGGATGATATGAGTGCAATCGCACTTTGCCGCCTTACGGGCGAGTCCAAGGAGAAGGCATCACTATGACTGTGACCAGCGGCAGCAAGGTCGAGGTACGGCTTCCGTCGCGTCTCGGCTTCGAAAAGGTCGCTATGAGCACCGCGGCGGGAATGGCCAAGCTCATGGGCTTCAGTGACGATCGCATCGAAGACCTGAAGACCGCGGTCGCCGAAGCCTGTATCAACGCGATGGAGCATGGCAACAAGATGAACGCCTCCATCCCAGTCAGCGTTGTGCTTTCGATGAAGGCCGATGAACTCGAGGTCAAGGTAATGGACAACGGCAAGGGCATTGATGCCCCTGTCCACGTACCTGATATTGACCGTAAGATGAGCGGAGAGGAAGAAGCGCGCGGAATGGGCATGTTTCTTATCCAGGCCCTGGTGGATGAGGCCGAGTGGGTATCAGGAACCGGCACCGATGGGCAGAGCTTCGTCCGGCTGGTTATTCGAATGAATAAGGAGAGTGAATAAGGTGCAATCCGCGAACAAGGTCTCGCAGCAACAGCTCACGGGCGCAAGTGGCCAGCAGATCACCTGCCTGCGCTTCACCGGCGATATCTCTTCTGCCTCCAAGGACGCGATCGTTGACACCTATCAGGCGCTCGACAAGGCCTCCAACAGTCACATTCTCCTCGACTTCAAGGGTGTCGAATACCTCAACTCCTCTGGCATCGCCCTCGTCATCCAGGTTCTGATGGAGGCCAACAAGTCCGGCCAGAGCATAGCGATCTGCGGTCTCACCCCTCACTTCACTAAAGTATTCACCATGGTGGGCATCACCAAGTACGCCTCGCTCTTCCCAGACGAGGCCACAGCGCTGGCGGCGCTCTAGTTCGACTCTGCGCGGTCGTTCAGATCTTTTTTGGAAACCATCTGCTGAGGATGCGAGGGCATCTATGCCTATCTGCCAGAAAACAGGATCGGCACGTAGCCAATCGCCAGTAGAAATACGATTTCGAACTGAGCGCCGAAATGAGATGTTCATCGCGTCAACATCTGAGTATGGTCCTGTTAAAACTCCCAGTCGTGTTTAAGCTCCGCTAAATGCCTCATAAAAACAGATGTAAGTCTGTTCCGTGCGCCCAGCCGCCAGCGATCGCCTGCCGCCCTTCGCTCTATCGGGGATACTCAACGAAGGTCTCGTCTGACATTTGGACGGTCTTCAAATTTTTTGCGGATTTAAATAACATCCTCTCTAGTAAATCTCCACGCGACGGGAGTAAAGTACTTCCGTTCAGCATAACTAAACGCCGACCGTCTTCTTGATTTGAAGCTCTGAAATCGACCGACGAAAGTAAGTACCGGTAAACGACATACGCATGGCTTAACTTACAGCCGTGCTGGATTTGCAGTCCCTGGCTCCACCCTGCGGACTTCCAGCGCAGGACGCGGACTTCATACTTTTGCGATGGGTTGTCGCGAGGCTCGAAGGTTCTCAAGAGGTATCTACCGATGAAGTGTCCTCTTCGTACGTTCTCCATTGTTGTAGCGGTCTTCTTGTCCCTGTGTGTTTGCTCCTCAATTTTTTCCGGGACAGCAGTTCAGGCGGCATTGGCTGGACCAACGGCAGCTGCCCCTCCGGCAGTTGAGACTGCCACCATACCTGGGCCGCTGCGATCTTTTATGCGTATGGCCGCCATCAGCCAAAAGGTCTCTCCGGACGACGTGCTGCCGTTGTTGGCTCGCAACGTTTTCATGCAGGGTTATCAGAGGGGCACTCCAACCGAGTTCCTCCTTCTGCTCGATCGCTATGTGCAACAAGCGAGAGAACTGCAGATCCTCGCAGGGCCGGAAAACATAATTCATGTTGACAACTGTGACGACGCGGGCACACTCGTTCAAATACTCGGCTACCGGCTGCGCGAAAGCTGTGGCCAGAAAACCTTCTTCCTCGAAACTGCAAATCCCGAAAGAGCCTTTCTCACGATTGACTCAGGCTTCCCACTGACCGAACTCGAAGAGTCGCTCCAGAAGGGTGTCCCATTCCGCTATACGTATGCCCCCTCCCGCGTTCCGGTGCTGTTTAAAGAAGGCGATTGGACCACGCTGAGCACGGGACAGAAAAAAGGCTACGTCAATGTGGTGGACCAGCTTATTAATGATCCATCCGTAGCCCGTCTTTATTGGGCACTAACCAAGATCGATGTGGAGACGAGACTCGCGTTGCTGCATTCGCCGGGACTCAGAAGACTGCTTCCGAATGCCGCTACTCTTGATTTTTACGGAAGCCAGATATCTATTCGCTCTGGACGCGTGATCGTCCCTGGAGAAGCATGGACCCAGGTGGCCTGGAAAGATCTGGTCGGAGCGAGTCCCGACAACCCAGGAGAGTTTGTTCCCCGCTTGCTCGCGAAGGACAACGGCTGGCTGGCTACCTATTTTGATGTCTTGTCCCGCGTCAGTCAGTCACAGCGCGAGCACCTCACCGAAAACGGTCGCCTGAAGCGCTTCTACGAAGACCTTCGCGGAACCGAGATTGAGCCCAGCGCAACGAGGGGGGTGTTTCGACAGGCGCCTGACCTCCTGGTTCTGTTTACCCGCGTCGAATGGGAGCCGAACGGCGACCCGCACGTCCCTGGGAATCTCGAAGTTTGGCAACAGATCCTTCGCCAGAAGACCGATTCGAAGACCGTTAAGGACTGGAACAAGCACGCCCACAACCTGGATCACCCCGAACAGCTGCTGGACGCAATGGTCGCCTTCTCTCGTATCGTGACAGATAGCGGACCCCTGCAGATCTATCTCACGATGTGTGAAATCGACAAGGAGCGGGCCCCGGATAAACACCTGTCCCCTGAAACAGTCAGCTTGCTGGCCAACAAGTTTGCCCAGTTCAACAACTGGTATTTGGTCTTCTCCGAGTTTCCCGACTTAAGCGATGAATCCGCCACCCGCTTTGTTAACGTAGCCGACTCGATTGACAAGATCTCAAACGAATCGCTGCGCGGGAACACGTTGGGGGCTTTCCAGGCCAACATCGGGCTATGGGAGATTCTTGCCCGCCAGGGAGAAATCCCAACGACCGACTTGAATACGTCATGGCAGAAGATGGTTGAGCCGTTCACCAAGATATCTTCGCCGACACAGCTTTTCGATGAAACTCGCGCCTCGTTGGGAGAACTCCTCGCTGCAGGAACCGGCCGCGCAAATACCTCGCCCGGTGAGATCGTCGACTTGCTCGCAGGCCCTCATCAGGAGAGCCCCGAGGGCCAGCGCGTCCATCAGGAACTAGCCCGAAGGATTGAAGCGGTGCTCGTAGACCAGCACCTGGTCTCCCTCGACACGCTCTTCGCGCTCAGCGATGGCTTGAACGAGATGGCGCAGGGAAAACCTGCGGGCAGCGAGATGCTCTCGCTTGCCGGAGAACTCCGTGAATTCGAGATGCCCCGCCCGATCTTTACGGCGAGCGAGAAAATTGACTGGGCACCGAGAGTCTACACCACCCATCACGCGGAATTGCAGGTACAGACCGACTTGACGAAGGTGATCAAGACGCCGGGAACTCGTGCCCAACTGGAAACCGCCCGCGGCCAGCTCGCCCCCTTTCTCCGGGACACTCTCGTAGGTTTGAACTATGCCTACTATGAGCCACCCGGCGCTCAGATTCTCCATAACAATCCGCTCTTCGTTCGCTCGCATGACTTCACGGAAATATCTGTCGTCGGCACGGAACAGTTCTGGCAGACTCCCATGTTACTGGGCGTGGGCACACCGGCCGGCGGCGGTGCCTATCTGATGGGCTCGTTGACTGACTTGTCGTATGCACTGGCGATGACAGAGGAAGACTTTATCGCCCCGGAAAACGTCCAGGCTTTGATCTGGAAAGAGTTGGTGCCTGACCTTTTGGTCAGCGCAACTCTTCCGCGCTGGTGGAGCGTCAGCCCGAACGAACTTCATGCCGTCGCTCTCTATCAACGGTCTGGAGAAGAGCTTTTGACAGCGTCCGTAAAAGACGCGCAGCTACGGACCAAAGTGACTGACATCCTCTCCGATCGCATGACGCCGCAACGTCTGGAACGGGTCGACCGGGCACTGTCGAGCGAAGAAGACTTGGCCGCAATGCTTCCTAGAATGATGCCCGCAGATACCTTTTATCTGGCCGCGGCATTCCGCGCAAAATATCCCGGAGAATCCGCCGCCGGACCGGCAGGGCAACAATTGGAAGACCTCTCGCGTCAGCATCCGACAGAAGTCAGTTTTGAGCGCCTATCAAAAGACTTCGGCGTTCCTCACCCGACCCTCGCTCGAACCTACGGTCGCGAAATCCTCAACGTAAAGCCGTTTCCCTTTTTCGGCGGGTATTCCAGCCGCCTCTTCGGCGAGTCGTGGGAGTCCAGCAATTTGTACTGGGCCCGCGTGGCGGATGAGATGGGTTATTCGCCGGTAATGCTGAACCGGCTTATCCCCGAGCTGACACGCCACATGACCGCAAAGATCTTTGCGACGGATCTCGAGGATTGGCCCGCAATGCTGCGCGCAATGCGGGAGACAGGCGAAGACTTGCGGCAGGGAAAGATCGCCTCGTTGCCGGCTACTACGACTGCACTTCGTCAGGAGCAATCAGTCAAAGAGGAAAACACTCCATAGGAGAGCATAATGAAGAAATATTTTTTGTTCCTCTGCTTACTTGCAGTTCCTTTCTCCGGCGGGGGTACCGGAGCGGCAGCACAGGATGACTCGTCTCGCATTCGCGTGAGCGTCGTCCTGGTGCAGCTGAATGTCGCGGTAACCGACAACAAGGGAAACTACATCAGCGGCCTTGGCCCTGAGGACTTTGCGATTACCGAGGACAAGATCCCCGAAAAGACCGCGACCTTCGAAGAAGGTAACGGCCCAACCCGTAGAGTGATCGACGTTGATGGCAAGGCCACCGCACAGGTCTTCGACAAGTCCTCGGGCGAGCCGGATGCCGGACTTGAAGGAGCCAAACGGTTTGCCGGAGCCAACGTCTTCATCCTCTTCGACACCAGTAACTACATGTACCGGGGATTTGTCTTCGCGCAGGACGCCATCGCCGACTTCATCCGTTCTCTCGAAGGCGTCAGCAAAGTAGCCCTCTACTCCTATAGCCGCGATCTCTCCAGGGTCACCGCACTTACCCCCGACCGCTCCCAGGTTCTGCGTGGTGTGCGCAACACCGTCGCCGGAGACGACGCCGCACTTTATAACGGCCTCTTGTTAACGGTAAAGGACGCCGCCCAATTGACGGGACGCAAGGCAATCGTGGTCTTCTCCAACGGCCCCGACAACGCCAGCCTGGTGCCCCCGGAGGACGTCGCAGAACTCGCCCAATCGACCGGAACGATCATCTATATGATCAGTACGCAGGCAGCGGAAACAGAGCCGGTTTCGACCGCCGTCTTTGAGCGCATGAGCAAAGCCACAGGCGGCAAAGCCTATTTTTCCAAGGACTGGCAGTCTGAAAAAGAGGCATTCGCCTCAATCCGCGACGACTTGGCCCATCTCTACGCCATCAGCTACTACCCTCAGCCCAACGCCAACCGGGGCTGGCGCTCGATCTCGGTAAAGCTCGTGGGCAAGGATCTGCAGAAGTATCACATCCGGACACGGGCCGGCTACCGCCTCCTTCAGACGACCCAGGCAAGTCTGCCCCCCGAAGCGGAGTCCGCTTCGAGGTAGGTAATTTCCCGCTTCGGAGATCAGTGTAATGACAAAGGGTGAGGCTTGAAGCCTCACCCTTTGTTATTACCGTTCCTTCGTTATTTCTTCAGAGGATCTGGGGTTTCGATGCGAGGCAGCATCTCCGCGCGGGTAGCTGCGTTATAAGCAAACCATGCTTCAAGCATGGCTCCCTGCATCACATCGCCCTTTTGCACGCGGTCATACAGGTCCATGTTGGAGTGGTGGGTACGCGTGCCGTATTCCAGCGGATCCTGCATGAACCCGATGCCGTCCAGACCAATCCACGAGAAACTCGTGGAGTCCGTTCCGCCGGGCTCAACCGTAGGGCCGGCGGTAACTCCCGTTACAGCCACAATGCCAAGGTCCTTAACCGGCGCGATCCAGGACTGGAAGATTGCCGCAAGCTGCGCATTTCCCAGCGCCGATACGCCACGGAACTTACCCGAGCCCGAGTCGTCATTGAAGTACACATCCAGCTTGTCGTACTCCGGAGTCTTCTTCATCGTGTCGCGCGGAGCAAAGTGCTGCTGCACATAGGCCAGCGAACCGTAGAGCCCCTCTTCCTCGCCGCCCCACAGTGCAACGCGAACAGTGCGGGCCATGGGCTTGTGCAGAGTAGCCAGAACGCGCACGGCCTCCATAGCCACCGATGAGCCGGTGCCATTGTCGGTTGCACCGGTGCCGCCCTGCCAGCTATCGAAGTGACCGCCGACCATCACGACTTCATCGGACTTGGTCGTACCCGGAATTTCACCAATCACGTTGAAGCCCATCAGGTCATCCTTCTGATACTCGGTGTCGATGTCGAAGGTCAGCTTCGGTGTGTTGCCGTGTTGCAGCAGACGACAGATGCGGTTGTACTGCTCTGGCGTAATGGCTGCCATCGGCGGCCCGACCGGATCCTTAGGATCCTGTGATCCGCCGTAGGATGCAAAGATCGTGCCACCGTCGCCGTTGTAACCCGGCGTCAGAGCTACGGCCACCCCCTCTTCCTTCAGGAAGGCGTTGACATTGTTCCGCAGAATGCGGCCGCTTGCCGCTGCGGTGGAAAGTGATGTAGGCGTGAACTCGCCGGGACGCGGCGCTGCGGCACCCGCACGGGCACCACCGCCAAAACCGTTGCGGGAGGGATCGGGAGTCTGCGTACGCGCTTCAATCTCGGCGTCGGTCAGGCGGTGCGCCTCCGGCTCCGTATGCATTGCCAGCTCGCGCGGATCGAAGATCAGCACGATCTTACCCTTCAGTTTGCCCTTGTACTTGTCAAAGTCTGCCTCGGAGTGCAGAGGAGCCAGCACGGCTTCCGCCGTGACCGGGCCGTTCGTCCCAGGGGTCCATGCCAGCGGGAAACCGATCAGCGAAGCGTAGGCCGGAGCTTCCAGCGCGCCGTAAAACTTCTTAATCTGCCATCCATAACCGAATGGTCCCCACTTCTCCAGGTGGACGTTCTGCAAACCCCACGCCCTCATCTGTTGCATGGCCCACTCGGCAGCCGCGTGATGGTTGCGGCTGTTGTTGACTCGCGGGCCATAAACCTCAGACAGGTAATAGAGATTTTCCATCACTTGCGAGTGCTGAAAGGCCTCGCGCTTAATCTGTGTCAGGGCATCCAAATCAACTTTGTCACCACCCTGTTCCTGCGCGGGTGCGGCCGAGATGAGCAACAGAGCAGTGCATGTAGCAGCCGCCATCCTGAAGCGGGGCAAATTCATAGATAGTCTCGCTTTCAAAAACGAAATCTGGTTATGAGAGAGTAAGGAAATAGCTTGCTGCATCAGCGCAGCAGGCTGTCCGTGGGACTTTTTGAAATTTTGCAATGGCACCAAACTATCGAATTCGCGTTCACAACGCAACGCAAAGTCGTTGGCCAGTGCCGCCTCCTCCAGACGACCCAGGCAAGTCTGCCCCCCGAAGCGGAGTCCGCTTCGAGGTGATCCCTGGCGCCTTCTAATTCCCCGTGCCGGTTAGTGAGATGAGATCGGGAGAGAAAATGTTATTGGATACGATCTGGACGTTGGCTGTCCGTGTTCCAGTCGCGGTGGGCGAGAACTGGACGAAGAAGGTGCATGTGTTGAAGCCCTGGCCGGCCGGAGCCAGCTGGCTGCAGGGGTTCGACAGGACGTAGTCTCCTGGGTTTGCGCCTGTGATAAGGATCACGACGTCGAGCAATTGATTGCCGGTATTGGTCAGGGTAAGGGTCTGGCCGGACGAGACTGAGCCAACGGTCTGCGGGTCAAACGTCAGCGAGCTCGGGCTAACGCTTACGGTGGTAGGGGGTGGGGGTGTTGCCAGGTCGTGGAGTCCGCTGAGGGGGACTAGCGTGACCTGAGACGAGAAGAGATCACTGATGATAATTCCGCCGGACGCGGTGTAGAGGTCGGTGGGCGAGGTGTTGGCTGCGGTCGGTGCAAAGACAACGGAGACCGTGCATGGAGTTGAAGAGCAGTAGCTCCCCTGAGTGATGACAAAGGGCGAAGTGGATGGGTCGATAACCTGCCCGGACGAATTGGCAACCTGCACGGTGATGGGATCGTTGTTGAATCCAGTCAAGGTAAACGATTCGGGTGGGCTGGTGGTTCCGAGCAGCGTATAGCCAAAGGCGAAAGTTGTCGGATTGGCGACGGGTCCGGGATTTTGACCGAGCGCCGTGAGCGACGCGGATTGCTGCATCGTCGCAGTCGATTCTGTCACGGTGAGAGTCGCGAAACGATTGTTTGGCTGGGTCGGGGATGCCGTGACATTGATGCTGCAGGATCCGTTTGGAGCAAGAGTAGTGCAACTCGAAACCGCGTTGAAGTCTGCAGGGTTCGGTCCGCTGAGCGCAGGGGCGTTGAAGGTGATCGGCACTGTTCCTGTGTTGACGATGCCGACTCCGGTAACCGGGGACGACTGGCCGATCGGAACCGCGCCCAGGTTGATGGAACTGGGCGATAGAAAGAAATGTAATCCTGGGGGTAGTCCGACGCCGATGAGACCTGCGAACGGGGCTCCATTCACGTTCAGAGTGACGGTGCGAATCCCAAGTGCCGAAGGAGTGAAGTAGATGACCGCTCCACATGACGGGGACAATCGTGAAACAGGGCAGGAACTGGATTGTGACGAAGAGCCCGGCAGGAAGGAGAAATCCGCTGCATCGGGTCCGGTCAAACTAAGGCTGTCGGAGCCGGAAGGATAGCCTGAAGGTTCGAAATCAAGCGGAGCTGTCCCCTGCGTTCCGATGGAGCGGCTGCCGAAGTCGAACAGCACTGGGCCGGAGAAGCCGTTGGAGTAGGACAGGCTCGCCGTCTGCGGTCCGTAAGCGCTGTCGCTGGCAACGGTAAGAACGCCGGTGGAATAGGGCTGCGTTGTCGAAAGCGCGGTGACCGTAATTGTGCACGTTGATGTCGGGGCAAGCGAGGCCCCGCAGTTGTTTGTCTCGGTGAAGGCGGGTTGACCTGATGTTGGGTCGTTGCTGATGCTGATGCCGTCGATCGTGAGCGCGACAGTGCCAGAGTTAGTCAAGGTGGTCGTCAGCGGAGTAGCCGGGGTGGTGAGGTTCAGCAATGTGGGACTCAGGTATGCCTGCCCTGCATTTGCTTCCAGGCCCACGCCACTGAGGAGAATCCAGATCACTGAATTTGAAGAACTATTCTTGACTGCCAGATACGCGCTGCGCGGGCCAGTCGCAAGAGGAATGAAATTGAGGCTGATGCTACAAGTTGCGCCAGGAAGTACAGGGGTTGGACAGCCCTGAAGGCCTGTGGTGTTTGTGAGGGTTGCAATGCGAAAATCGTAGGGGTCGGCTCCCGAAATCGTATTCTCGGAAAGAATATTCACGATGTCGACCCCGACTGGGACTGCGGTGTTGTTGGTGAAGGTGACCGTTTGCGGGCCCGATCCCGGAGCCGAACCGACCGTGGCTCGGGTTGGAGGAAAATCCAACTCGGCCGTTGATGCGGTGAAGCCCGACGGTACGGTGAGACGTACGCTGAGATCGGGCGGAGTCTGAGGCTGCGAAGGCTGGTAGGGAGCGGTGGGCGTCACAAGGCCATAGAGCGACGCAGTATTTAGGGTGGGGTTGTTGGCTAGGTGGAGCAGAGCGGTGACGGTGTCGCTTGCCGGGGTCAAACCTGTCGGCGTCGTAAGAGAAAAGAGCATGCCACAAGGCGTGCTGTCGCCCGACGTACCGCCGGCGGTGTTGATGCAGGTGGCAAGGATATTGCCGATGGTGTTGATCTGTTCGACCGGCACCGTCGTTCCCGCGGGGATGCCGGTTCCTGGAGTTGTGCCTGTAGTCGTATTGGCGAAGTAGGAGGCCAGTGTAAAGGCAGCTGCGAGCGCTGCCGCGTCGCCGGGAGCGGAGCCGACGGCCGAGGGCGAGGTCATGTAGGGAGCCAGGGGGTAGACTGCTGCAACCGTGGTGAGTTCGTTGATGAAGATAAACGTGGACGGCGAAAGATTGCCGCAGGGACCGAGGGCCGCCATCATCGAGAGCGCGGCATTGTTGGTGCCAGGAGGCAGGCCGGGATTTCCCCCACTCGCAACGATGTACACGAGCGAGGATGGGGACGGGCAGGTGTATGCGCCGGAGATGTTGAAGCCGCCATTCGCGTCCGAAGTCGGCGCAGGAGACAGCAGAGGCGTCGACGCTGAGCCGTCACCTGTTGTGCCTACTGCGTAGAGTTGGATGGTCGCACCCGTTACCGGCTGCTGACCGCCATGAACCAGCCCATGCCTGCCCGCAGGCATGATGAGTTGTGGCACGTTCCGCTGCGTGCCGCAACTGGAGAGGAAAAAGCAGAGTGAAAGAAGGGTAAGGGGAAAGAGGCGGAAGGCAGACTTGAACATAGCAGTCACCGTGAGCTTATTGGGCGATCGCAAATAGTAGACAAGCGCGAACCTGGACCCCAGCTTCGGGCGATTCTCTCACGCCAAAGGATTTTTCGTCGCACAGAATGTAATGCACAAAGAGGATCATCCTGAGGCTCAGAGAAGATATCTAGAACAAACTCGCAGATGCATCGAAAGCCTGAAATGGGCCGAAAAGCATAACGGAATAAATTTTTTCTTCAATTTCGGCCCAAAAATCGCATGTCAAGCCCCAAAACCACCTAACTTTCACAAACAAAACAAGATCGAGTTGGCATTTTAGTTACATTCAACCCGCTATACTGGATATATAGATCAAAAAACGAGCAAGCCCCGTGGGGATTTAGACACCCTCCGGGGCTAACTCTTTTGTTTGGACGAATTTGGCCGCAACCCTTTTATTATGACGATTTTGCAGCGCATGGCATCCCGTAAATCGATGAAAATAAAGGATCTCGCCCAAAAGGGGGGAGGGGGGTACCCGAGGGGTTGAGACGCAACTTACGAGTGAGTCAGGTATCCCATACCAGCCAGAACACCGCGCATGTAAGCAAAGCTCGCGGTCACCCCAGGCATCGGGTCGTCGGCGTGAACCTCATATTCCAGGTCGACGAAACCTTGGTACTTGATCGCGATGAGTGCTTCAAAGATCTCGCGCATCGGCATAATCCCGTCTCCGACTGAGACCTGACTCTCCTTGCTCGTGAAACTGGTCAGGTCCTTCGCGTGCATGTTGTACAGCCTCGGTCCCACCTCGTGAATGGCCTTGACCACATCTGTGCCGGCACGCACCGTATGTCCGATGTCGATGCAGCACCCCATGCGCTCGTCGTACTTCTTCACTTCCTTCAGCACGTCCAGCGGAGAGTGCCACAACTTGTCCTCGGGTCCGTGGTTATGGATCGCGAGGCGGATATCGTACTCCTTCACGAACTTCTCGATGCGGGGAAGAGTTTCTGGGGCTGGGTCACCGGCAACAATGACGGAGATACCGGCTCGTTTGCAATATTCGAACTTACTGCGAATATCGTCGTCCTCGTCCTTTGGAAAGTAGAGGGTCCCCGCGGCGTGGAGCTTGATGCCCGCTGCAGCGTAGTCCGCAAGCGCCTTCGCCTCTCCCTCCGGATCCATCGGAAGATGATCTTTGACGTCCTTCGCATTCAGCGCGTCGACGTTCAGCTGCTTCATGTAGCCGATCATCTGTGCACGAGTAAAGTTCCGGAAGGTATAGCTCGCCAGCCCCAGATGAATTGGCGAAGGCTTCCCGGATACGGGCGACGGCTGCTGCGCAAAGAAGGGAGCAGCACTCGATGTGACGCTCGCTGCTGCAATGAGCGCACCGGACTGAACGAAGTTACGACGTGAAAAAGTATTTTTCATGAGAGATCCATTGCTCGCGTGTTCTTGGTAGTTGTTATTTTCTAATCGCCTATCTGTGGTTATTCGCGCCTTAGAGATGCGGAGCCCAGCCCTTCTCGTATTCACGGCCCCACATCTTCATGGCATGCGCGTCGTCCTGGATCTTTCCGTCAGTGGTATCAAGCTGCAGTTCGCGGTTTACCTCCCACGCAACGTTGGAGAGCTGGAGCATAGTAACGGCGACGTTTCCTACTGCAATAGGAGCGTTGAGCTTCTCTCCCTTGCGAATTCCCGCAATGAAGTTTGCAAAGTGCAGATCTGTCATCGAGTCGCGGCCAGTAAGGTCCGAAGAAGAGGTCGCTTTGCCGGTCTTGAATTCGCTCGTCTTGTTACCTTTCAGATCGTAGATCTCGTAACCATCGCGATCGACCAGCACCGTGCCAGTTGTCCCCACGATCGTCGATCCACGATCACGGTTGTAGTACTTCATTCCATTGCAGCATTTGCCTTCCCACGAGATCATCTTGTCGTCGTAGTCGAAACTGGTCATTAGTGTGTCGTAGAACTGCCAATCGTCCTTGAATTGATATCTCCCACCCGTCGAGGTGATCCGACGCGGATAGTCAACTCCAAGCGCCCAGCGACAGACATCAACCTCGTGCGTGCCATTGTTGAGCGTCTCGCCAGTGCCCCATATCTTGAACCAATGCCAGTTGTACGGCTGCACATTGTCCTTGTAAGGCTGACGCGGTGCTGGCCCCTGCCAGAGATCCCAATCGAGCTGAGCCGGCACAGACACTTCTTTCCCTGTTCCTATCGACTTCCTGACATTGCTGTACCAGGCTTTGGCGAAGTAAGCCCTTCCGATAACCCCATTGTGGATCTTGTCGACGATTTCAATGGTGTGAGGAGACGAGCGCTGCTGAGTCCCCATCTGCACGAGCTTCTGATACTTCTGCTGAGCCTGCACCAGCAGCGCCCCTTCAGCAGGGTTGTGGCTGCAGGGCTTTTCTACATAGACGTGCTTACCCGCCTGCAGCCCGGCAATGGCCATCGGAGCATGCCAGTGGTCGGGAGTAGCGATCGTGATAGCGTCCACATCCTTCTTCTGAAGGATGTTCCGAAAGTCCTTGTCGGTCGCGGGCGCCTCACCCATCTCTTTCTGTGTGCTGTCAGCAAACTTCTTGAGGATGTTGCTGTCCACATCGCAGACATACCCAATTCGTGCAGCGTCCTTGTTAGCCTTGAGCGCAGAAAGATGAGCGTAGGCGCGCCCATTGAGCCCAATAACGGCAAAATTCAGGCGATCATTGGAGCCGAGAATCTGGCCATAGCTCTTTGCCGTCGATCCGATAGCCAACCCTGCTGCGCCTACCGCAAGCGTGTCCAGAAATTCACGTCGAGTAACCATTTTTCTCTCCTTCAAAACAGTGAAGGCCGCAGTGTAGATCTTTGGCCAAGGGTTTCCTTATCCACAGTAGCGGACGCGTTCGCGTTTGGACGCATTCCACCGCTCAACTTAACAAAACTTAACTCATCATTGCTAAAACGTTCCTGAATCGATCAGGCATTGCTTCATTCCTGCCCAACTGATGCGGGTGGAAGCCTCGGGCGTACCTGCTCCTCGCCAATGCGTCTCCAGACTGACAGCATCGTGGTACCCCACTGCCTTGAGTGCGCGATATTGTGCGGTCCAATCGATATAGCCTTTGTCAACAGGCGACCACACGATCTTGCCGGCAGCGTCCTTGACGGCGTTCTTACAGTGGCAGTGGTGGACACGGTTCTTGGGTAGGCTATCCCAGCCTCCTGGGAAGGCATCCATCTCGCCGCGCATCACTGCATTTCCAGGGTCCCAGTTAAGGGCGAAGTAGGGAGACTGGATGGCGGCGAGGACTTTGGCGGCTTCGCGGCCGGTCGCCGTATTGCAAGCGAACTCATTTTCGATGACGAGGAGAAGCCCTTGCTTGCCAACGATCTCGGCAGTGGCGCGAAGCTTCTCGTCGATTGCTGCGCGGTACGGGGCCACCTCATCGAGACGCCAGAAGTCGAAACAACGAATCTTATTCGTCTTGAACTGCTTTGCCAGTGAGATGCTGCGTTCGATGACCTCGTCCTGATGCTTATAGGCGACCTCGGCGGCACCATGCATATCTTCTTTGGATCCGTATTGAGATTTAGGGGCTCCTGGCCAGTCCACCTTGAAGAGTGGGCTTGCAATGTCGGTGACCTGCAGGTTGTACTTGGCCAGTATCTTCTGCGCCTCGGCTATTTCAGCATCTGAGGAGGCCTGAAGGTTCTTCCCCCACATCTCGCGCAGCTCGACCCAATGTAGGCCGAAGTCGTTCGCGATGACCGAGCAGGCGTGGTCAAAATCCTGTGAGATTTCATCTGAGATAACAGAGATTTTGAAGGGCGACTGCGATGCTGCTGCCATGCCAAAGAGTGGACGTGCCGCGCAGGCTGCAGCGGTTATTCCTGCTCCCGCAAGAAAACTTCGTCTTGAAACGCCTTCCATGTCTCTCCTATAAGTTATTTACTAATGACGATTTCGGGTTGGAATTGGACTCACTTCAATCAAGAATGATGCCGGTCACTCGATATAAGCAGTCACCGGCCAATGAACGTTAGCAGACAACCCTCAGAACAAGAATTTTACTGATGCCTGCAGTGTGCGGCCGCCCCCGATGCCATTCACGCTGCCCTGGCCGCTGCCAACAGTACTCGTGACTTGACCAAAGCTCGCGGCCGTACAGCAGTTATTGCTCGTCGGGTTAGCAAACTGTGGGGAATTGCTCAATTGGAAAGCGTCGAAACCAAGTCGGAGGGCAGCTTCACGGTAGAGATTGAAGGTTTTGAATAAGGTGAAGTTGTCCTGAATATATCCAGGTCCACGGAACGCGTTTCTCCCTGTATTCCCCAGCCCGACGTTCTGCGGGGTGCAGGGACTCACCGAGCACCCAGTCGGAGTTGAAAACGCAGACTGAGTAAACCAGTTGGCGCTCGAGCCGACCTGATGGGTTACGTGGTACGTGCCGGTCAATTGTCCAGTCTGTGTGGTCCCGGGAGTATTGAGGTTTGAGCCGTTCGTCGCGACGGTGAACGGAAGTCCGGAGACCGCCGAGATGATTCCGGAGATCTGCCAGCCCCCCAAAACGACAGCACCGACCCCAGAGCTGAGCATACTGTGACCGCGACCGAAGGGAAGCTCGTAGGTGAAGCTCTCCTCGAAGTTGAACTGGCGATCGAAGTCCAGTGGGGCGTAGTTTCGACGGAAGTTGGTATAGAAGAGAAGGTTTGAGCCGTCATCACCGACAATGTAACCCATCGCCTTGCCCCAAGTGAAAGCCGTTGTAAATTGAAGGCCGTTCGAAACGCGCTTGTTGAGTTGGGCCTGGAGCGACTGGTAGTTGGAGGAAAAACCCAGGAAGTATTGGTTGGTCGCCGCGGTACGTCCGAATAGAATATTTTCCGGATCCGAGGCAGCGCCACCCCCGAAGGTGGTTGGCAGGTTAATGTTCTGGCTGCCTGAAATATCGACACCGTGATTTGCCACATAAGCGAGTTGCATGGAGAGATTGCCGCGGAATGCCTGCTGCACGACAAGGTTCCAGGACTCAGCATAAGGATTTTTGTAGTTCAGAGGGATGTAGGTGTAAACCTGGGCCTTAAGTAGTGACGTATTGGCCGGAATGATCCCATTGGAAGGAATCACGACCGGAACTGGCGCCGGGAATCCAGCCTGGAAGGTGGCTGGGGTAACTCCATCGCCAAGCACAGCCGGCGTATAGGGGGACGTTCCGGCCGGCTGATAGCTGTTGTTTGCGCGGATGGGATAGTTGTACGCGTAGGTGTTGTCGGGGAATGGCGTGTAGCTGATACCAAACCCGCCTCGGACGACAGTTTCGTCTGTGACACGATAGGCGAAACCAGTGCGCGGAGCGAAGTATCCATAGCGTGTCTGCATGCCAAGATTGGTTGGATTGCCGCCAATGCCTGTTATTACGATGTTGTTGGTGACGGGGTTGTAGTTCGAAAAACCGTCGGCAGTCGCCGGAGTAGCAGGCGGGTAGAACTCCCACCGGAGACCGAGGTCGACCGTCAACTTCGGGCTGGCCTGCCACTTATCACTGGCGAAGAGGAAAAACCACCACTGGCGATACCTCGGAAAGAAGGTGTTGAGGTCGCGCCCCGTCTGACTTGGCAGATCAAACAGGAAGCTGGAAATGTCATTCGCGATGTTGGTTTTGGCGGCGGCGCAGCTGGCTGGCCCTGTCGGGCATACCACGCTCGAAGTTTGAACGTCCGAGAAGGTGAACACTCCGCGTGGGCTAAAGGTCTGATCCTGCAGAAGGTCGTCGCGGACACGACGAAGGTCGGCGCCAAACTTTATCGTGTGGTTGCGGACGACCTTAGTCCAATTATTGACGAAGTCGATATTGGACTCGCTCCTGATCCATGGCACAGAAGCCGAGTATCCCATCAGCGTGCCGGAGAAGCCGCCGTTGATCGTGAGGCCGACCTGCCCCGAGGTGAAGGGCTGTCCGCTAATGTTCACACCCGGAATACCCAGAGTGGTCGCGTCGTTGTTGCCGTAGTCGTTTGGCTGTGCACTGTTGCCAAGATGAGCGACGCCGACCCGTGCCTCAGTAAAGAACGACGGGGAAAAGATGTGATCGTAGTTCACTCCTGTGCTGTAGGACGTCTGGATGCCTGTACCTTCAAAGCCCCCGCCTGCGGGACCGCCCAGGAACGAGCCGAAGGCCGGCGCCTGAAAAGTAACGACACGTTGATAGCTGTAGCGTGGGGTGAGGTGGTTCCGCTCGTTGAGCGCCCAGTCCACCTTCACATCGAAGCTGTTCGTGCCCTTGGTAAATGGGAGGGTGTCGGTGTAATTGTTGGCCGGATTTCCTAACGGCGCGTTCGGGTTCAAAGTTCCATACAAGGGAGCGGCAGCATTTATCTTCTGCAGAATGGAGAGCGAAACCGGATTGACGCGGTTGAACGGAATCTGATTGTTCGCGAACGGTGTGCGCGGGTGAGCAGCAGTGCCATCTCCGGTGGTTGGGTCAAAGACCTGTCCAGTCGTACCTGCAAGCGCCGCGCTTAGATCGATATTGCCTTGTGCATTCGGAGTGTAGTAACGCGAATCCGGAATCGTGAAGGTACCAGAGACCGTCTCGTGGTCGGCGGTCCCAAGATAGTCAGCAAAGAAGAACAGCTTGTCCTTGATGATCGGACCCCCAATACTGCCGCCGTAGTAGTTGTATGACAAATGACCGAGCTTGCCATTGTTGAAGTAAGAGCGGGCATTGACAGCGCTGTTCTGGATATATTCGAAAGCTGAACCATGGAACGCATTTGTGCCCGACTTGAGAATGACGTTGGTGACGGCGCCGGTGGCCCGACCAAGCTCCGCTTCGAAGTTATTTGTGGAGATGTCGACGGTCTGAATGGCCTCTAGCGGTGGGATGATGATCTGAAGAAGACCGGTGCGTTCGTCATCATCGATGCCCTCAATTTGGTAGAGATTGCCTTCCCGAGGCAGGCCGTTGGCCTCCGTCTGCAACGAGCTTGCCGCATTGAAAAATTGCGAGTGCTGAAAGACTGCGGGCGACGTGCCGGGAACGAGGTTGAGGAGCGACTGGAAGTTGCGATTGGTGCCGACCGGCAAGTCTGACAACTGTTTTGTTTCAAGCTTCGTACTGATGTCGGCGCGATCCGTCTGGAGCAAAGGGGGCGCCGTCGTCACAAGGATCTCCTCCGAAACGCTGCCGGTAGCCATCCCAATATCGACACGTGTGGACGAGTTGCTGAGCAGGTCGATGTTCTGATGCGTCTCCTTCTTGAACCCTTTCGCCTCTGCAGTGACGCTATATTTACCGGGTGTCATGTCCGGGAACGTGTAATTGCCGCTTTCGTTGGTCACCGATTCGTGGATCAGACCTGTCGCCACCTCGGTGGCCGTGACCTTCGCGCCCACGACGTTCGCTCCGGATGAGTCTGTGATCGTGCCAAGCAGGGTACCGTTCACCGCCTGACCAAAGAGTGAAGCTGAGAGACTGAGGACGAGAAGCGAGACTATATATCTAAAACGTTTTAGTGATATCACGTGAAACCTCCGGAAGGTGAGTCAAGTTCGAGCCCGACAGTTCTATTGTTTGGAGAGCGAACGAACCCTATCAGGGTCAGTTCCAAATAGTCAACAGATTTTAAATTGACGAACGCTTGGTTCCTCGATTTAGTAAGAGGCTGGACCACATGTCGCATCTTTAGCTAGAAAGTGCTGAGTGGAAACGGTCGGCGTTCACGCGTAACTTATTGTTCTAAAACACAATACCGAGCATTCACGTCTTACGAACATATGGGCACTTTTAGGGGAGACCAACACGTCGTACCCTCTTGGGTACTGCCTCATTCCTTCCGCACGTACACCGTAATCCGCCACAACATCATCGCTTCGTCGCTAAGCTAACAAGTCTTTCGCGGAAGGGTGAGTGAAAGGGTGGCGGCCTTTTGTGAGGTCGCTAGGTTCAGAGGGAAAATCAAGGATTGACGATGGAATGCAGTTCGTGGATAGTGTGGGCAATCTCGTCGTCGGAGGTGTAAAAGTGAGGCGCAATACGAATGCCGGCGCCGGGGCGAAAGTCGACGAGGATCTGCCGACGGCCAAGCTCGGCGGTGACTTCCCGACCATTAGGGACGTCGAGGATGATTGTGCCGCCGCGTGCTGCGGAATCGCGTGGGCTCCGCACGATCAAGCCTGCTTCATCCGCAAGGGCGATGAGTCTTTGCGTCTGGCGCTGCGATTTGGCGCGAATTGCAGCTACTCCGATCTCATTGACGATCTCATAGCCGGAACGTGCGGAATACATCGCCGGAATGTTGGGCGTGCCGTTGAGGAAACGGCGGATGTCCGGCGCGTATTCGATGGGCCCGTTGACGAACTCGAAGGGCCGGGCATGGGCGGCCCATCCGGTGGCAGCGGGACTGAGCTTCTGGTCGAGATCGGCACGGACATAAAGATAGCCGGCGCCAGGACCGCCTAGAAGCCACTTCACGGAGCCTCCGGTCGCAAAATCGAGATCCAGCGCAGTCACATCGAGCGGCACTATGCCAGCGGATTGATAAACGTCTGCGACAATGTACGCGCCGACTGCGTGCGCCCGAGCGGTGATGGCAGCGAGATCCTGCAGGTATGAGCTGCGAAAGGCCACATGTGAGATGCTGACGAGCTGCGTTCGTTCGTCAATAGCTGCGAGAATGCTCTCAAGAGGAATGGTCATGCCGTCAGTCGAGGCGACGGAGACTATCTCCGCGCCCTGGCGTGCAAGGCCGTAGTAGATGTAGTCGTTCGAGGGAAAGTTCAGTCCATCGGTGATGAGCTTGTTCCGACGTCCACTCCAGTCAAAGCATGAAGTAACAATAGACTGGCAGATTGACACGTTCGGATGCATGACGATGCGACCCTTTGGAGCACCGATGATGGAGCCAATGAGGTCGCCACAAGTGAGGGGCATCATCCACCAGCCTTCTTCCCACGCACGGATGCCGCGGCTCGCCCAGATGTCGGTGAACTCTTGCAGCGCAGTCTGAGCACGGCGAGGCATCGCTCCAAGCGAATGACTGATCATGTAGGTCGTGTGTTCGAGGATGGGAAACTCCTCGCGCCAGGTAAGGAGCGGGTCTTGCGAGAGCGCAGGGGACCTAGGGTGATGTGTGATCGTACTCATGACGGTTGTGTCTCCTCGAGCGCTGGCTGCGCGACGGCGAGTTTTCGGGACCGGCGCAACGTGTACGCCACAGTAAGCGCAAGCAGGAACGGGATACCGTAGATCAGGGTAGGGCGAAACTCGCGAGTGAATTGCGTGGTTACAAGCGCGGCGGACATTAGCGCTGCCCCCAGAAGGCTTGTGTAAGGATAGCCCCACATGCGGAAAGCGAGCTTCGTGCACTCGTGACGCCGGCGGAATCGGAGATGCGTCACGAAGATCATTAGCCATGTAAACATGGGGCCGAACATTGAGATGGCAAGCATAAGCAGGAAGGACCGGTCATGGTAGCGGGCGTTCAGGATCGCGGCAAAACCAATACCCACAGTTGAGACAAAAAGCGCAGCGATTGGGACTCCGTCGCGCGTGAGCGTACCCAGACGACGAGGCGCAAAACCGGCGCGGGAGAGCGAAAAAAGCATCCGGGTGGTAATGTAAAGCTGGCTGTTCATGGCCGAAAGAGCCGCGATGAGGATAACGAAGTTGACGACCCCGGCCGCACCTGCGATATGTGTGCGTATCATCACAGTGACAAACGGCGACTTGGTCGCACCTGAAGCCATGATGTTCCACGGCACAATAGCGAGCACGAGCGCAAGGGTGAGGAGGTAAAAGAGGACCAGGCGAAACATGGTCGCGCGAAAAGCACGTGTAATGGCTCGCTGCGGATCTTTCGCCTCACCTGCTGCAACTGCGATCATCTCAATCGAGAAGTAACTGAAGAGCGAGACGAGCACCGCAACCCACATACCCCAGAGGCCCTTTGGGAAGAATCCGCCGAAAGCCGTGTAATTGGTAAAGCCGATGGGAGCCCCTCGATCTCCTGGGACCGAATGAGGCGCCGAAAAAACGACCCAAGCGCCTAGGATGAGGAAGGCAACGATAGCCGAAATCTTCAGCGCAGAGAAGCCGTATTCGACCGCGCCAAAGAATTTGACATTAAAGGCGTTCACGAGCACAAGCGCAAGCCCGAAGCCAACGATCCAGAGCCATCCGGGAATCGAAGAAAACCAGAACCGCATATAGACCGCGACTGCAGTAACTTCCGTACCCAGCGCGAAGACAACACCAGCCCAGTAGGCAAAGCGCACGAGGAAGCCGGCGACCGGCGAGAGGTAGAACTCTGCCCACGCGCCGAAGGAGCCTGAGGTCGGGTGCGCGACCGTCATCTCGGCCATGCAACCCATCAGCAGAAGTGTAATGACTGCGCCAATGAGATAGCTGAGAAGCACCGCGGGGCCGGCGAATCCAATCGCGAAACCGGAGCCGAGGAAAAGGCCCGTGCCAATCGCGCCCCCGATGGCAATCATCGAAAGCTGTCCGGCGGAAAGGCCCCGCTGCAGGCCACTCTCGCGCTCTGTGATCGTATCGAAGCGCGTGGGTGGCGTGGTCTTCATGCAGCAACTGTAATGGAGCGGAAGCGCGGCCGACAAATGTATTCAGCATCTACACAACTGGTCGAAATGTAGCGGCGACTGGACATGGCGCAAAAACTACTATGGATACTTCGGTCGGTTGTTGTACGTTAGTTGCATGAAAACACTCATTCCCTGCCTCTCGAATCCCGGGATATCTCTGCGCGCCCGCACATCGTTGGTCCGCCTGTTTGCCTGTCTGTTTTTCCTGGCATCAACATATGCACTCGCTCAAGCGAATGCACCAAGGCAGGCGAACGACGAAGAATATACGAAAAAGATAAAGGAATATCTGTCCGACCCGCGATTTACGACGGAACTCGTCGATCACCTGCCCGCCTCGTCGAAGGTGCCCACACCTCTGAAGTTTCTTGGATCCATGCCTGGGCAACCGGGAGAGCTGTATTACACGGCAGACATCAACCGCTACTATGAGGAACTTGCCAAGGATTCGCCGCGCGCAAAGTTCTGGAAGCTTGGCATGAAGTCAGAAGAAGGACGCGACATGGTCGTCCTGGCGATCGGCAATGAAGAGTCGATTAAGAACCTTGAGAAGTACAAGGCCGACCTGGCGGCACTCACCGACCCGCGCAAGACGACCGAAGAACAGGCACAAAAGATTATCCATACGAGCAAACCGATCTACTGGATTACGAGCGGCATCCATTCTCCGGAAACCGGCGGTCCCCAGATGCTGGTGGAACTCGCGTACCGGCTGATCGTCGAAGATACCCCATTCATTCAGGAGATTCGCAACAATGCAATTGTGTTCATTACACCCGTCGTCGAGACTGACGGCCGCGACAAAGAAGTGGATACGTACTACTACGGGAAGGTGACGAAGAAGCCGCGGCCTCCATTGATGTATTGGGGGAAGTACGTCGCGCATGACAACAATCGCGATGGAATGGGCCAGTACCTCCATCTGACGCAAAACATTACGACAGGATTTTTGGAGTGGCATCCGACAGTACTCCATGATCTGCACGAGGCGCAGTCCTACCTCTATGTCTCAACGGGAACGGGACCGTACAACCCATCCCTGGATCCCATCGCTGTCGACGAATGGTGGATGCTGGGCGAAACCGAGATCATGGAGATGGCCAAGCGCGGCGTTCCCGGCGTATGGACCTATGGCTTTTACGACGGGTGGGTGCCGAACTACCTCTTCTGGATTGCAGAGACTCACAACTCGTTCGGGCGCTTTTACGAGGTGCAATCCTATGGACCGGACGTCACGGAGAAGCTTCAATTACCCGCAACGACGACAAGTCGTGAGTGGTATCGCCCAAATCCACCACTACCAACTGTGGCTTGGGGCCCGCGAAACAACACAAACATCCAGGAGTCCGCGATCCTTCTCGCGTTGAACAAGGTCGCAAAGGAAAAAGACCTGTATCTGGAAAACTACTGGATGAAGAACAAGCGGTCAGTCCAGAAAGGAAAGGACGGCCCAGTGTACGGATGGACGATTCCTGCCCAACAAGCTCACCGCGTGAACGCGGCGGAGATGGTGAACGACCTGCGCCACCAGGGCGTCGAGGTCGAGGTCGCTGGTAAGGATGCTACCTTCGGCAACCTGAAGATTGCGGCCGGCGATTACATCATCCGTGCAGATCAGCCGTACCGCACTCTGGTGGACATGTACTTCAGTCTGCAGAACTATCCCGTAGCAAACCCGCTACCCTACGATGACACCGGCTGGACGATGCCATTGATGCGGAATGTCACAGTGAAAAAAGTGACGGACAAGTCGCTCGTCGATCAGCGTGCGACCGTGATCGACAAAGACGTCGTGGTGCCAGGCATGATTCAAGGGGCGGGTGACGTGCTTGTCGTCGAAAACACAACCGACAATGTTCTGGCAACGTTTCGGTTCAAGAATGCGGATACGAAGATGGAGGCTGCTGAGGAAGACTTCGATCTCGATGGCCATCATCTACGGGCAGGCGCATTTGTGATTCGCAATGGGGCAGACACGAAGATTCGAGCGTCCGTTCAGGAGCTCGGCCTCACAGCCTACGCCACCTCAGCGACAACGGTGAAGACTCACCCGCTGACCGTTCCGCGTATCGGCTACGTTCACTCCTGGCAGAGAACACAAGACGAAGGCTGGGTGCGCGCCGCACTCGATCACTATGGAATCCCCTACACTTACTTCGCCGACCAGAAGCTTCGTGACGGAGATTTGCGCGCCAAATATGACGTGATTATCTTCCCGAGCATCGGCGGGAGCTCAGTCTCGCAGGTGAACGGAATTCCAAAGACAGGACCGGACGCGATTCCGTACAAAAAGACGAAGCTGACGCCGAATCTCGGAGTCGAGGACTCGAGCGACGACATTCGCGGCGGCATGGGAATCGAAGGCCTGGCAGAACTGGTGAAGTTCGTTCAGGCCGGCGGCACCCTTATCACCGAAGGATCAACAACAACGATCCTGCCCGACTACGGCATCACGACTCAGATTAACGTCGAGCATCCCGGAAACCTGTATGCCAAAGGCGCATTGATGCGCAGCATCATTGCGGATAAGAAGAGCCCAATCGTGTACGGGTATACAGGTGACCAGATGCCGGTCTATTTCAGCCAGGACCCAGTATTGAATACTCGTGGCGGCGGTTTCCGTCCACAAGTTGCAGTTCCCGGAGTAGGAGCAGATATTACACCGAACGCCACACCAATCGTGTTGTCACCCTACGATTCTGACGACAGGGTCGCGGAGCCAACGGGACTTCCGTCGCAGAGCAACGACGCTAGTGCCGCCCGTCAGGCGATACGACAGTTCGGAGGGCCGGAGGATACCTCGACTCCACCCAGAGTTGTGTTGCAATTCCCCGCTAAAGCAGATGAAATTCTGCTCTCTGGAGAGCTTGCCGGTGGTCAGGCGCTTACTAATCGTGCGCTTGCGCTCGATCAACCAATTGGCCAAGGCCACGTGGTGATGTTTGCGCTGCGGCCCTTCTGGCGTTGGCAGACTCAAGGAACCTATGCCCTGGGTTTCAACACGATTATCAACTGGGATCACCTGGATGCAGGAAAGAAAGAGACGAAGCCTCAAGCTGCTTCTGCCAATTAAACCAATATGGGAGCGGCCCCCGACGGGCGCCGCTCCCATATTCTTAGCACAGTGTTAGAAGGTGAACTGCGCTCCCACTAGAACGTCAGCCGACCTCCCAGCTGGATGACACGTTGGGTGCCCTGCGCCCCGGTGATCTTGCCGTCGTTGCCCGACGAGAGGGACGTTGTCGGGTTGCCGACACTCACCCAGTTCAAGGCATTGGTGGCTTCGGCACGGAACTGGAACGCGATTCCATGCTCGAAGGTAACGGTGCGGAAGATTCCCAGATCCATGTCGCGGAACCCGGGCCCGAGAATGGAGTCGCGCGTCACATTGCCATCGGCGCCACCAGGCCCGATGCCCCCGGGGAGGCCGGGTCCGTTGTTAGTGAAAGCTGCCGTATTGAACCACGCAGTCAACTCACTCCCGGTTGTGCAAATCCGGCAGCCGTGATTGAGCTTGGGGCTAACGCCAGGAACTGCATTGGGGCGGTTCGCGTTCGAACTGTCAAAGTTCTTGTTGGACCCTGTGGTCATGTTTAACGGCGCGCCGCTAGTCATATAGAGAACCGGCGCGATCTGCCAGCCGTTTAACGCTTGCTTCAGGAACATGCTCGATCCGTGGAAGTAGTCGATGTTCCATATGGCGGAGATCGCCGCGTTGTTGGTCCGGTTAGCATCCATCGGGCCCCTTTCCTCCGCGAGACCGCCGCCGACGGCGCCCAAAGTATTATTGGTGGCAGTGAAGGCACCGCCTAAGTACCCGAAATCCTGCGCGGTCATCTGTCCAATCGCCGACTCGTTTGAGCTTTGTAGCGCGCGGCTCCAGACATAGAAGCCGCTGATAGTGAAGCCATGCGACAGCTGCTTCCTCGCCGAGACTTGAAGGGCGTTGTAATTGGCGTGCTGGTTTGTGATCAGATAGATGTTCTGTCCCATGGTGCCGGTGTTGATGCCGGCTGGACCGGTTGGACAAGGCCCAACACAGGGATCGAACTGGCGCCGGTTGGCGACGCTGGTCGCTGAAGTGCTGGGCGTACCGAAAGCGGTCGAATAAGGAGCGTAGTTGCCGTCGATCATGGTGGGCACGTTGTGCGAGAGCGTACCTACATACGCCACCGTCAAAGTTACCTGGGCGGGCAATTGTCGCTGCACGGACGTGTTGAACTGGTAGATGTAAGGATATTGCGCGTTCTTGTCGATGCTCTCGACGGCGGCCGACGGGAAGAACTTCGGCGCGCTTGGCGAATAGATGTACGGGAAGATGCCTCCACCAGGCGCCGTGGACGGGAAGTCCCCCGGTGTCGAGTAGATATTGGTGATTGAATTAAGAGGACCGAAGGTCTGACGTATGGCGAATGGTGCGCCGTTGCCGGGTTGGTTCCACTCGTTGCCGCTGGTAGTGCCGTAGAAGACGCCCGCGGCGCCGCGAAATGCGGTTTTGCCGTCACCAAATGGGTCCCATGCGAAACCGACACGCGGCGCAAGATGATGGAATTTCGTGGTGATTATGCCGCGACCGATGCCCGGGTCCCCCGGGAACAACAAGCCCTTCGGCGCGACCGGTGACACGGTGGATTGCACGCCGGGAACGAACGATGCCGTCCTGTTGAGGGACTCGACGGGAACCGTATCGATGTCCCACCGGATTCCAAGGTTTGCTGTGAACCGGGGTGTGATCCGGTAATTGTCCTGCACGAACATCGCAGTGTGCCAATAACTGATCAGCGTTGTATAAGGCGTGTCCTGTTCGAACGAGGAGGCTTGGCCAGTAACCCAGTCCGAAAACACATTGCTCGTGGACGTGGGTGCGGAGGTCGCAAAACTGATAGTTCCAAAGTTCAACAGATCGGCCCAAAACATAGTCTTATCGAGAGCGAACTCACCGCCAATGGAGAGGGTGTGTTTACCCTTGACCAGGCTGACCATGTCGCGTAACTCATAGTTGTTAGAGCCCGTGAACGGACCCGCGTTCGTCGTGGTCGCGTTAAAGGCCCCAGATGGGGAGAAATTGGGCAGTGCGTTCGGTCCCTGAATGAGGAAGTTCGAGCCATATGTGGCGAGGGTTTGCGTCACCGGGCCGCTCCCGGGCAGGTTGACGCGTCCACCCGCTGCCCGCGTGAACGTAAGCCAGAACTGATTCGCCGTGTTGGGACTGAAGGTGTGAACGTCGCTGATGTTGGTATTCCACTGATTCGCAGCGGACTGATTGATGGTCCACGGGACCTGGCTGCCGCTGGTGCCGCCTCCGAAGGCGCCTTGCACATTCCTGACAAAGAAGAAGGTCACCGTCGCATGGTCCTTGTCGCCGAGAACCTGGTCATACTTGCCCAGGTATTCGTTTGAAGTTATCGGGGTGGTGTAAACGCCAGTGTAAGCCCCGCCTCCGGTTGCGGGCTTGAGGGCGCCGTTGGGAAGCGGGACGGAAGTGCCAAATTTGTTGCCTACGTTGTCGAAGTTTGAAATGGTCGTATCCAGGAGGGCTTGGGGGATGCAGTTCGGTGTGGCAACCTGGCAATTTGGGCTACTGTTTGTTCCAACCACCTGCGTCTTAGTGCCCGGCGTGTTGACCTTGAAGGTATCTCCGGTAAAGTCGCCGAGACGCTCGGCAGCCGTGGGCACGATGGCGCCATTGAGCTGTGTTCCGGCCACCTGACGCAGGCCGCCATAGCTGAAGAAGAAGAACGCCTTATCGTGCTTGATGGGGCCACCGACGGTACCGCCAAATTGGTTGCGATGGTAAGGCAATTTGACTGCCGGACCGCCCTGTCCCGCGGTCCAGGGATAGGCATTGAAATCGGTGTTGCGGTTGAACTCGAACAATGAGCCATGAAATTTATTTGTTCCCGACTTTGTGATAACCGTAATGACGGCGGCGGAGAACTGGCCATATTGGGCCCCGAATGCGCTGGTCTCTACGCGAAACTCTTCCAGTGCGTCGGGGTTGGGCGCTGGGTTCCCGTAGTTGCGCATACCGGTAATGTTGTTGCCGCCATCCAGGTAAAAAGCAACCTCGGGATTACCGCCGTCAATGGACCCGTTGATCTGGACATCCGCGGACGGTAGCCCAACGGTGAAATTGGGGGAGCCCGTGGGGTTTGAAGTGGGGCTGTTGTTATTGGCCATCACGCCCGGCGTGAGGGAAATTTCGGAGTATGCATTGCGATTGACCAGGGGCAGACCAAGGATCTCGGCCCCCTCAACGGTTCTGCCCAACACCGCGTCGGACGTATTGACCTGCGGGGGAGCAGACGTGACCTCGACGGTCTCAGTTGAAGCACCCACGGACAGTGTGATTTCAACCGTCTGCGTCTGGTCAACGTTGAGGACGATATTCTCTTGTACAAAGCGTCTAAAGCCGGCCGCCTCCAACTCGACGGCGTACTTGCCTACGGGCAGGTAATCGATGCGGTACTCCCCATAACTGTTGGTCGGCGCCGATCGGGAGAATCCGGTTTCCACGTTGGTTGCCTTAACGGTTGCCGCAGGAACCACCGCGCCGGTCTGATCCTTCACCGTGCCTACGATGGAGCCGGTTGTCTGCTGCGCACCTGCGAAGTTGCCTCCGAGCAGTAATACCATCGCAACTAGGCTGGCCAGCAGCCAGCAACTTGCCTTCTGACTATTAGATCGTAGATCTGTATGCATTCTCGGCCTCTCGAGTTAAGCGCTTGTCTTGTAAATTTTTTTGGGGATTTCCAACATCGCGCCGAACGATAGTTCGTTGAATGAACAATTGTCAAGAATTTTTATCAGCTCGTGCAGAAATCAAAAACATAGATCAAGGTGACTCCCCTATTGGTCGAACACCTTCCTCCCTGAGCTATCAACAACGCAGATACAAAATCTCGTACCAATGCCGAGCTTGTAGTCTTGCGTTCTGCATCGATTTCGGCACAGCACTCCTGCCACACTGCAAAGCAGTGTAGCCGCACAGCAAGGCATGGTATTCCCTTGACATAGCATGACTTTGCTCATCCTGTACCTGCATCTCTGCCATTGGTTGCAACATTGGATTTATCAATCGACGTCTTCGCTGCCGGAGCGCTCCAAGCACTCGAAAGCAGAGACCGGCGCATGCCAGTGAGAAGCGATAAATCCGCAAAATGGCGACGACGATGAAGCTTATCTTCCAAAAACTGGAGACGAAATTATGGTGAATCCATCCCGCGAAGCTGACAGGCAGTTTCATCCCGAGAATCGGTAGGACCTGAAAAGTGTGCAGACAGAGAAAAACGCGCAAGCCCGGCTGCAATCCGTGTCAGCTCATTCAACTCTGTCAGGAAAAGCTGTTCAGTTACGCACGAACAGCAGACGAGAATTCTATGGCGCCACATTGTGGGCGATTCGCCATGGCCTCCTTTAGCGTTCGACGAGCCTCTTCAAGCTCGGCACCAATCAATTCCATCCGCGGCGCCCGTACGCGAGCACTTCCAACCCCTACCTCCTGCTGCACCAGCTTAATGAGCTGAACAAACTTGGGCACAGTGTCCATGCGGAGCAACGGCAAAAACCATCGATAGATCTCGAAGGCCAATTTCGCGTTGCCTCCCAGCGCCGCCTCAAACAAAACAACTGACTCGCGCGGAAACGCATTCACAAGTCCGGCAACCCAACCCGTCGCGCCCGCTGCAATTCCTTCCACGATCGCATCGTCAACCCCTACACAAGTCGTCAGACGGTCTCCGGTGACCGCGCGAATGGCCGTCACTCGTCGCACATCCGTGCTCGACTCTTTCACGGCATGAAGATGTTCGTACTCAGCAGCAAGCTCCGCAATATGGCCAGCTTCAAAATCAGTTCCATAGGCCACCGGATTGTTGTAGAGCATGCTCGAAAGGGACGATGCCTTCAGCACCGAAGCAATGTGATGCTTCATCTCGCGCCAGTCGCCGCGGTAAACGTAGGGCGGCAGAATCATCAGACCGGAGCAGCCTGCGTCCTCCGCCGCCTTGGCCTGAACCACCGCATCGCGCGTCGCCAGCGCCGAGATCGCCGCGACCACAGGCACACGACCCTTCACCGTCAGGACCATGTTCTTTAGGATCCCCACTTTCTCCTCGGAGCTGAGCGTCGCGGCCTCACCGAGCGAACCCAGCATAATAAGCGCCGTGCAACCGCTTTCGATCATCCAAATTGAGTGTCGCGCCATGAACTCGGCATCCACTCGCTCCTTCTCGTCAAAGGTCGTCGTCATTGCGGGCATTACACCGTTCCAATTCATACTCATCTCCTCAATCCCTCACTCATTTTAGAAGTCTTCACACCGAGCCCCAACCAAACTGCCCACCGAGGTTGGCAGGATGGGTGGCCGTACCGATTCCATGCCCCAGCCAAACAAAAACTCACACGCTCCACCGCAGATGCGCCCCTGACACGTGCCCATGCCCACGCGAGACTGAAGCTTCGCGACCCGCCAAGACGCGTGCGCCTGAACCGATTCCATCGTCACATCCTCACACCGGCACAAGATCGTCTCCGGACTCGCCAGCCTTCGCAGCTCTGGATTGAGAGCATACGTTCGATCAAGCAATCGAGTGAATCGCCTTGTCTTATCCCGCTCCTTCACCAACGAAGTGGTCTTCTCACGTGCCCCGGCAGCAGCGAGTCCAGCAATCTGTCCTTCGACCAAAGCTGCTTCAACTCCCCCTATTCCAGTCGTCTCACCCGCCGAAAATAAATCCGGCATAGACGTCTGCTGGAACTCATCAACTCGGACATAGCTCCCATCAATCGCGCATCCTAACAGCAATGCAAGCTCACAGTTCGGCACCAGGTGAAAGCCACAAGCGAGATAGTCGGCGTTCAGTTCAACCAGTCTCCCGCCGTCATTGAGCACAACACGCTCCAACCTCTCCTCACCCGAAGCCACAGCAGGCCAGCAACTCGTCCGCAGCCGTGCGCCACGAGCCTCCCATCCATATCGAACCGCATCGGCCAGTTTTGCGGGCTGACGCGCCAACCCAAACCCAAACTTCACCAATCTTCCGAGCGGCGCCTGTTCGCAGAGCGCTACAACATCTGCGTCGTGCTGCTTCATATAAGCCGCCACAGCGATCAATAGTGGTCCGGTCCCGGCAATTACGACTCTTTTGCCTTTGATAGGCAACCCAGCCTTAACCAAAGCCTGCAACGCTCCAGCGCCCAGCACATTGGGCAGCGTCCATCCAGGAAAAGGCAGAAAGCGTTCGCGTGCTCCAGTTGCTATAACTAACGATTTGAAATGAAGCTCCACTGTTTCGTGATCACGTGCGGCGCGAAGCATCTTGGACCCCGGAGCATCGAAGATATGCCATCCGAAAAAAGTCTTGATGGAACCGCAGCTTAGTCTTCCCCTCCACTCGTCAGCAGTACCAGCCCCTTTATCGCCCTTGGCTTTCTCTGGAGCGCCTCGCCATATCTGTCCGCCTGGATGAGGATTCTCATCGACGATCGCAGTGCTGCACCCTTCTTCCTCAGCGCGAACCGCTGCGGCGATGCCGGCGGGGCCAGCCCCTATCACAAGAACATCAAAGTGATAAGTCATTGCGTACGCACCTGCATATTCGGCCGACATATAATCTGACACGTTCGGCTGTGCATCACGGAGTCAACCACTGCGCGACACTCCATGCACACGCCCATGCCGCATAGTGGAGACCGCGGAGAGCCATTCACCGATCGCCGTGCCGGCGCCCCGGCAACGAGAAGCGCCACCGCCACCGTACTGCCCTGCGCGACGCGCACCGGCATTCCATTCACCATCACAACAATTGAGTCATCCATGCGCTGCCTCACAAGGTATCCGCGAAGGCAGATAGGGCTCCCGAGAAATAGGAGAACTCCGCCCGAGAAGCATATCCGTGATGAGTTGAGCCGTGGCCATCGACGTTGTAATCCCAAGCCCCTCGTGCCCAGCTGCAAGCAACACCTTTGGATTCTCTGGCGAAGGGCCAATCAGGGGAAGCTTATCCGGCGTCGCGGCTCGAAAGCCTGTCCAGATTCGCAAGGCCGAGAGCGTCGCAACACCCGGCATATATTCACATGCTCGTTCGATCATCCTGCGAACGATGCCTTGATCAACTGCAGTGCTCTCATCTGCATATTGCCTCGAAGAGCCAATCAGAATCTGCCCTGTCGCCCGCGGCTGCAGATTGAACGCGACAGAGTCAGCCGTCACCGAGTGGGCACTCTTCAGATAACCCAGCTCGACGACCTGGTGCCGAAGAAATCCTGGATACCGGTCTGTAATGATCAGGTGACCTTTACGCTTGCGCATCACAATCCCTGACGTCAGCTCCGTCGCAGAACACCCTGCGGCGTTCACAACATGCCCCGCAGAGATGCGCGTTCCGTCACCCAGCAAGACCGTACTTCCGTCGATCGAAACTACATTGCAGTTTGTAAATAGCGCACCACACGCTGGAATACCCTGCAAAAGAAACTGTGCTGCGACCGGCGGATAAATCACTCCATCCCCCAGCACACGCAGAGCGCCGGCTAGTGGTCGCCGCAGATTTGGCTCAGCCTCCGCAAGCGCCGTACTATCGAGGAATTCACAAGCCACCCCCACGGAGCTGTAAAGTCCGTACTTCCGCCGCACCTCTGCCATCTCTTCTTCATCACTGGCGATCCACAACGTGCCCGTCTGCTGGTACTCCGCGGACGATGGCAATTCCTCCAACAACTCTCTCCAAAGCTGGAGCGAAAGCTTCGTCAAAGCAAGCTGTGCCGGCGAATCGTCCATTGCAACCAGATGCCCCATCCCAGCAGCCGTCGCTCCTCCACCCACAATTCCCTTCTCCAGCACCGCGACCCGAAGCCCCTCCCTCATCAGAAAATATGCACAGGCTGCCCCCACGATCCCCGCCCCTACCACCGCAACATCGTACCCAGATTCCGAACGATTCACTTAATCCCCCAACGAAAGGGGTCCTTCTCCGTAAAGAACAGCCTTGCTTCTCCGGTAATGTAGGCCTCTCCGGTAATCGATGGAATCACCTGTCCATCTTTTACCGCGATGCTTCCGTCAAAATATGTCCCCAGTATCCCTTCCTGCCGCCAAATCTTCCCAGGAGCCAGGTGCCCGTCAGCATGGAGACACGCCATCTTGGCGCTGGTTCCCGTTCCACAGGGCGAGCGATCGTAAGCATTACCGGGGCAAAGGACAAAATTGCGGCTGTCAGCCTCCCGCGACTCAGGCGCACCAAATAGCTCGATGTGATCGATCTCGCCCCCATTCGTTCCAGTAATTCTGCTTTCGGCAAGCGTCGCCTTGATCGCTTGCGTACACTTAGAGAGTTCAACAACATTGGCCAAAGCCAGAGAAAGACCCGGGATACTGGCGAGAAAAAACCAGTTGCCACCCCAAGCCACATCTCCCGTTACGGCACCACACCCGGGCACATCCACCGAGACACCTTTGTGCAGCCGATACGCGGGCACATTCTCGACAGTGACCTGTCCAGACGCGTGCAGTGTCGTCGTCACAATACCCAATGGCGTCTCAATCCTGTGCTCTCCCGGCCTAATTCTGCCCATGTGCTCGAGCGTCCGCACGAGGCCGATCGTGCCATGGCCGCACATGCCAAGGTAGCCGACATTGTTGAAATAAATCACCGCCGCCTTGCACGTTCGATCGAAGGGCTCCAGCAAAATTGCACCCACCACAACATCCGAACCACGTGGCTCATTCACAACACCCGAACGAAAATAGTCATACCTGTCGCAAAAGCAGGCAAGCCTCTCCGTCAAAGGTCCGCAACCCAGATCCGGGCCTCCGTCGATCACAACCCGAGTCGGTTCCCCTGCGGTGTGAGAATCAATAACCTGAACTGAGGAGTAAGGGGGCATAAGTGAAATAATTGTATACAATTCCGCATTTTTATCAAGCTATTTGTCGAGATAGCGAGAGCGCAATTATTGATCGTACAATCCAAAGTAGATCCCGCCTCACCGAGAAATCTCTTCTATGCCCTCTGCCCGAATCAAAGATCAAGCGAAGACACGACCACTCAAACTCGTGCACGGCACCAGCGTTTCTACGGCGGTCCAGCAGCTTCGAGAGCTCATCGTGCACGGCAAACTTTCGCCCGGAACCTGGATCGTCGAAGGAGATCTCGCCAAGCGGCTTCATGTCAGCCGTACCCCCATACGGGCCGCCCTCAACAAGCTCCAACAGGAAGGCTACGTCCGCGAACATAGGATGGCGAACAAGAGCCGCATGATCGTCGCCCCTCTGACAAAAGAGGACGCAGCCGAACTCTATTCGGTCATTGGCCGTCTCGAAGGCCTGGCCGGACGTACTACCGCCGCTCTGCCAAAAGCTGAACGGATGAAGATCGTGCAACAGCTAAAAACCTTGAACCACCAGCTCGTTGACATAAAAGGCGACCACAGCAGACAAGGCAGCATCTTTGAGATAGACCGCGACTTCCATCGACTCGTCGTCTCATGCTCCGGTCCGCGTTTGAGCGCGTGGCACCGAGCGATCGAGCCACAAGCGGAGCGCTACTGGCGCCTGTATGCCAGCTCGATCATCAGCGATCTCCAGCCTTCCATCGCCGAACACAACGACGTCATTCGTGCTCTGGCGGACGGCGATCCCGACCGCGTCGAGCGATGCCTGCAGACAAACTGGGATAACGGCTGCAAACGTCTCGCTCGCGTCATCGATGTCTTTGGCGAGCGCGGCAGCTGGTAATTGGACCAATTCAGGTGGAACATTTGCCACGAGTGCTCTCTATTGACTAAATTGTTGGTGATGAGAATCGCGATAAAGTTCGGTATCACAATAAATACGCGATCACCTCAAGAGTGGCTATCCGGACCGATTGCCTGAATGGTCCGGACAAAATGCGATAGCCAATAGCCCGATACCAACAGGAAACAGGAGCGAAACGGAATGCAAAGTGATGGCCTCAACCGGCGTTCATTTCTTAAGACAATGAGCTCTACAGGCATGTTGGCGGCGCTGCCCGAGGCAGCATTCGGCCTCGCTCCTGGCGGGGGGTACGTCGTCCACGAAATGGCCGAGACATCCCAAGACACCGACACAAAGCCGAAGTATTCCATCAAATTCTCCGTCTGCGGCATGAGCCACGACCACATCCATGGCATGATCGGCGCCGTACAGCGTGGTGGCGGTGTCATGGTCTCAGCTTGGGGTGGCGAAGAGGACAAACTAGCCACGTTCAAAAAGCGCTACCCCGACGTCAAAATCGTCGCCACACAGGACGAGGTCATCAACGACCCCTCCACGCAACTCATACTCAGCTCGCAAATCGCCAACGAGCGCGCCGCCATCGGCATTCGCGCCATGAAGCATGGCAAGGACTTCCTCAGCGACAAACCGGGTGCAACGACCCTCGAGGACCTGGCGGCGATCCGCAAGACCATCGCTGAGACAAACAAAATCTACGCCATACTCTACAGCGAACGGCTCGAAGTAAAAGCCGCGGTCAAAGCAGGCGAGCTAGTTCAGTCCGGTGCGATAGGTAAAGTCATTCAGACCATCAACATCGCCCCACATCAGATCGTTCAAGGGCACGGCGATGCAGGCGGCGGCTCCGGTGGCCGCCCAGACTGGTTCTGGAACCCCGCGCAGTTCGGCGGCATTCTCTGCGATATTGGCTCACACCAGGTCGACCAGTTCCTCTTCTACACCGGCTCGACCGAAGCCGAAGTCGCCGAGTCGCAAATCGCCAATGTCCGCCATCCGCAGCGGCCAAAGTTCCAGGACTTCGGCGACATGGTCCTCCGCGGCAACCGCGGCCTGGGTTATGTACGCCTCGACTGGTTCACCCCAGACGGCCTCGGCACCTGGGGCGACGGACGTCTCTTCATCCTGGGCACAGAAGGCTATATCGAGCTGCGCAAGTACATCAACGTCGCCGTCGGCAAACAGGGCAACAACCTCTTTATTGTGGACCAGAAGCAGGCTCGTTACATCGACTGCAACAATCTCACACTTCCATTCGGACCGCAGTTCGTCTCCGACATCGTGAACCGCACGCACACCGCGCAGGACCAGACGCAGTGCCTGTTGGCAGCTGAGCTGGTTATTAAAGCGCAGAAGAACGCGAAGCTTGTCACCCTGATTGACTAGTGAGTGACAGAGGAGAGACACGTTATGACTGACAAGAAGAAAACCACGCTATCGTCACGCAGAACGTTTCTAAAGACCTCGCTCGGTGCAGCCGCAGCAGCCGGCTTCCCCACTATCGTCCCTTCCAGCGTCTTCGGACAGCTCTCGCCAAGCAACCGCATCAACGTCGGCGCCATCGGTGTGGGGCGTATCTCGCGCGGCCACGACCTTCCCGGCATCTGGAAATACGATCAGGCCCGCATTATGGCTGTCTGCGATCTCGATGCAAACCGTGTCGAACTTGGCAAGGTCCTTATCAACGGCTATTACTCCAAAAAAATGGGCAGGCCTTACGACGGCGTCACCGGCTATCATCACTATCGCGAACTACTTGCGAATAAAGACATCGACGCCGTCGTCATCAGCACGCCCGACCACCAGCACGCGATCCTTGCTGTCGATGCGGTGCACGCCAAGAAAGACGTCTACCTGCAAAAACCCGCGTCCTTGACCATCTCCGAAGGCCGCCACATGAGTGACCAGGTAACGGCCTCCGGACAAATCCTGCAGATCGGCTCGCAGCAGAGGTCTTGGAAGCAGTTCTATCGTGCCTGCGAGCTCGTACGTAACGGGCGCATCGGCGAAATCAAGCATGTTGAGATCGGCCTTCCAGGAGATCCGGCAGGCGGCGATTCCGCTCATATGCCCGTCCCGGAAGGCTTTCAGTACGATGCGTGGCTCGGTTCGACGCCTGAGATCTACTACACCATCGACCGCGTTATGCCGACAAAAGACTTTAGCCGCCCAGGCTGGCTCCGCATGGAGCAGTTCGGCGCGGGCATGATCACTGGCTGGGGCGCGCACCATGTCGACACCGCGCATTGGGGCATGAACACTGAGCTAACGGGCCCAGTCGAGATCTGGGGCACCGCTGAATTCCCCACGTCCGGCCTGTGGGATGTTCATGGCAAGTTCCTCACTCATGCCATCTACGCGAACGGCGTCACTATGGATATCAGCGGCGATTTTCCCAATGGCATCAAGTGGTATGGCACCAAAGGCTGGATCTTCGTTACACGTGACGAGATGACAACGCCCACTGCTACTGCCGGCCAAACCGCTAAGATTGAGCCACTTATGGCGAGCGATCCGAAGATTCTCGACTCCGTCATTGGCCCGAATGAGGTGCATCTCTACCAGAGCGACGATCAGCACGGCAACTGGCTTGAGTGCATCAAGAGCAGAAAAGCCCCGACTGCGCCTGCAGAGATCGGCCATCGTGCTTGCTCTACCTGTCTTCTTCACCACATCGCTATGAAGACAAAGCGCCACCTGCACTGGGATCCGGCTAAAGAGCGCTTCGTCAACGACGACGCAGCCAACGCCATGTTGTCTCGTCCACAGCGCGCGCCCTATGTCATGAGCGTCTAGAGGCAAGATTTTTTTCTGCGTTGTGAAACCACGTTTTTCAAGGGGTTTTTGCGAATTCTAGTGCGCAGAACATGGTTTTTGGATGGTTTTTTTGTGGACAAATTGTGGTGAAAACGTGGTTCTCGAGTGTCCTTAATCTGGCGCTGAAAATTTTCCACTCTTTCCAGATTTATTTTTCGCGTTCGACGTGCGGGACTCGCCGGCTCATATACCCGGCACCTTGAGCGTGATGCGATAGATGCTGCTGCTCGCCGTGATGTAGAGCGTCTTGCGGTCGGGCCCAGCCCAGTTCAGATTCGAGGTGCGCTCCGGAATGACGATCGTACCCAAAGCCTTTCCTTCAGGCGAAAAGATCCAAATCCCTCCGGGTCCGGTGCTGTATACGTTTCCCTCGCGATCGACCTTCATCCCATCCGGCGCTCCGGGCCTGGTGTCCGACGTGGCATCGTAGAAGACCTTCGCGTCCGTCAGGGTGCCATCCCCCTTTACGCGATACCGCATCCACAACTTCTTCGGTTGTGAGTTGTCGACGTAGAGGTATTTCTCGTCGGGAGAGAACGCGATGCCGTTCGGCCGTGGAAGGTCTTTGACGAGGAGTTGCAACTCATCGCGCGCTGGAGCCCTCCGGGCTTCTGGTCAGATGCCTTGGGAATCCGATACACCCCACTAACCTGCAATTCCTTGATCGGGTCGTCGTCACCCTGGGTGGGCAACCCATACGGAGGGTCGGTAAAGTAGAGCGACCCATCCGACTTGTAAACCAGGTCATTGGGACTATTCAGCTTCTTCCCTTCATACGAGTCAGCCAGCACCGTGACCTGCGCTCCAGCGTCGAGCGACTCCAGCCGCCACACATCGCGCTGCGCATGGCCAGCCACCGTCAAGCGGCCCTTCACGTCCAGAGTCATGCCGTTGGAGCCTGGTTCTTTACCGCCGTAGGGTGCAGCGCCTTTATATCCACTTGGCTGCATGAAGATGCTGACAGTCCCGTCCGGGGTCAGCTTGCGAATACTATTGCTCGTAATCTCCGCAAACAGCAGATACCCCGCGGGAATCCAGATGGGTCCCTCGACCCAGGTAAATCCCGTAGCGACCCGTTCGATCGTCGCGTTCGCTGGAACGATGCTGTCGATTTTTGGATCCAGACGGTCGACTTTGAGCGGAGCAGTATTGTCGTTGTCGGCGATGCCGGCATTCGCCGTCGTAAGGTAAGGAGGAACGCCACCGTCAGCGCCGGGCGTCTTTGTCATCTTTCTCGCATCCGCGTCCACGACCGAAAAACTCTGAATCAGCAACCCAATCAAGATCACACAACGAAACGTCATCCCGTAGCGCACGAATACTCTCCTCGAGCTTTTATTCGACACCAAAATAATAGGACAGGAGCATAATCCTTAATGTAGGCTTCGTCGAAAACACGCCCTGCGCACAGGACATCCCATAACCCCTGCCATCATCCGCCCAATCTTACTCTCGTGACCACCCTAAGCATCACGCCATGAAAACCGTCCTGCAGAATCCGGCCAACGAATCGCCAGGTGCCACTCGGACACAATCCGAGATGCGCAAGCGTTGGCTCATCATTCTCCCCGCGGTCTTCGTCACCTACAGCCTTGCCTACATCGACCGAACCAACTACGGTTTCGGAGCCGCAGCCGGCCTGGCGGACACGCTGCATATCAGCGGCTCCCGTTCTGCGCTTCTCGGCGCACTGTTCTTCCTGGGATACTTTCTCTTTCAGATTCCTGGCGTAGCCTACGCAAAACGAAGCAGCACGCGCGTACTTATCTTTGTTGCTCTCATCGTCTGGGGTGTCCTCGCCTCGCTCACCGGAGTCATCCGCAACTTCTGGCTTCTCGCACTCGACAGAACCCTGCTCGGAGTAGCCGAAAGCTTCGTCTTCCCGGCCATGCTGATCCTCCTGACCAACTGGTTCACACGCGCCGAGCGCTCCCGCACCAACACCATCCTTCTGCTGGGAAACCCTGTCACTGTTCTCTGGATGTCCGCCGCGACCGGCTACCTTATCCGCAGCTTCGGCTGGCAGATGACCTTCATCCTCGAAGGTCTTCCGGCGGTTCTCTGGGCCTTCTGCTGGCTGTACCTGGTTCGTGACAGCCCGGAGGAGGTCTCGTGGATGTCTCCCGAGACAAGTGCACAGCTCAACCAGCAACTCGAGCGCGAGCAGTGGCTTCTCCCACAGGTCGCGGATCTCAAATCAGCTTTCCTCAGCCCAAACGTAATCCTGCTCTGCATTCAATACTTCTGTTGGAGCCTGGGCGTCTATGGATTCGTCCTCTGGCTCCCGAGCATCATCCAGAAGGGAGCAACCAATGGCATTGAGATCATCGGGCTTCTTAGCGCAGCGCCCTATCTTCTCGCGATCATTCTGATGCTGTTTGTCGCTCACTACTCCGACCGCAGCTTTCGCCGCCGACGATTCGTCTGGCCTTTCCTGATGCTGGCGGGCATCGCTCTGCTGGGCTCGTTTCTCACGGTCTCGAACACCTTCTGGTGGGCCTACGGTTTTCTGATCATCGCCGGTAGCTGTATGTACGCGCCCTACGGACCATTCTTCGCCATCATGCCGGAGATGCTGCCAAAAAACGTCTCCGGCCAGGTCACGGCTCTGGTCAACAGCTGCGGCGCGCTGGGCGCCTTCGTCGGAACTTATCTCGTCGGTATTCTTCAGGGCTACACCGGCAGCTCGCGCGCCAGCTTTATGCTGATGGCCGTCTCTGTCTTCATCTCCGGCGTCATCATCCTTTGCCTGCGCGGCCCCTCCAACGACACGCTAGCTACTCTCCCCGACCCCGTGCTCCCCGAACCCGTGGATACAATCTAACTTTCCAAACCATCAGGAGCGTTTGTCATTCAGGAAATCTCGCTCACCTCCGTTCTCGAAAGCGCCGACTTCGCACTATCGGCTGTCGCGACCCATGCGCCCGGCCCCTCCGGCGCTCTGCCTATTACCGCCGAGATGCTCCTCACCCAGCCCTCCGGAAACCTCTTCGGGTTAAGCCAGAACGTCGGCATGGGTTGGGACCCGGCGCGCATTCTGGGTCCTGAGGTTCTCATCCTCAGCACGCATGGTGGTCTCCGCGCAGAAGACGGCAGTCCGATCGCACTTGGCTTCCACACCGGCCACTGGGAGGTCGGCGCGCTCGTCGCCGAAGCTGCGCGCGAATTGAAGGCTATCCACGCGGTTCCCTTTGCCGGGGCATGCACCGATCCTTGCGACGGCCGTACCCAGGGCACCACGGGCATGCTCGACTCGCTGCCTTTCCGCAATGATGCCGCAATCGTCTTGCGGCGGCTCATGCGGTCGCTTCCTACTCGCATGGGAGTTATCGGCGTCGCCACCTGCGATAAGGGTTTGCCTGCGATGATGATGGCTCTCGCGTCGTCCGGCGCGCTGCCCAGCGTTCTTATTCCTGGCGGGGTCACGTTGCTTCCGGAAAACGGAGAAGACGCGGGCAAGGTTCAGACGATCGGAGCGCGGTTCGCCCAGCATCAGATCACTCTGGAATATGCCGCCGAGATTGGTTGTCGCGCGTGCGCTACTCCAGGCGGAGGGTGCCAGTTCCTTGGCACCGCCGCGACCTCGCAGGTGATCGCCGAAGCGCTTGGTCTCGCGCTTCCTCACTCCGCGCTCGGCCCCTCGGGCCAACCGATCTGGCTCGACGCCGCGCGCCGCTCGGCTCGCGCGATTCTTCGTCTGCGCCAACTCAACCTTGGCACCTCAGATATTCTTACCGACGCGTCCGTCAATAACGCCATGGTCGTGCATGCAGCCTTTGGTGGATCAACTAACCTGCTGCTGCACCTGCCCGCTATCGCTCACGCCGCGAAGCTTCGTCGTCCCAACTCGGCTGACTGGGCGCGCGTTAACCGCCAGGTTCCACGTCTCGTCGACGCGCTACCCAATGGCCCCGGCAACTATGCCACTGTGCAAGTCTTTCTCGCAGGCGGCGCACCTGAGGTGATGCTGCACCTTCGCCGCGCCGGGCTACTCGACACCACGGCAAAGACCGTTGCCGGTGAGACCCTGAATACAACTCTCGACTGGTGGCAGGACAGCTCTCGCCGTCATGCGCTTCGTAAAAATCTCATTGAGCAGGACGGCATCGATCCCGATGACGTCATCATGTCGCCGGATCGCGCTCGCTCGCGCGGCCTTACCTCGACTGTCTGCTTTCCTGTCGGCAATCTTGCGCCGGAAGGGTCTGTTATTAAAGCCACGTCGATCGATCCGACTCTCGTCGATGCTGACGGGATCTACCATCACCTTGGTCCCGCGAAGGTCTTCACCACGGAGGCCGCGGCGATCCATGCGATCAAAGCGGGCCAGATCGCGGAGAACGACGTTATGGTCCTCACCTGCTGCGGCCCTGCAGGCGCGGGGATGCAGGAGATTTATCAGATCACTGCGGCTCTTAAGGCGCTGCCTTTCGGGAAGCACGTGGCTGTGCTCACTGATGCGCGCTTCAGCGGCGTTTCTACCGGCGCGTGCATCGGGCACATCTCTCCCGAAGCTCTTGCCGGCGGCGCGTTAGGCAAACTGCAGGACGGCGATCAGGTTGAGATCATCATCGACCGGAAAAATCTTACTGGTACGGTCGATTTTGTCGGCACTTTGAATGGAACGATGAGCCCTGAGGTTGCCGCGCAATTTCTTGCCGAGCGAGGACCGCGTCCGGACCTTGCGCCGCATCCTGAACTACCTGACGACACGCGTCTGTGGGCCGCACTCGTTCAGGCCAGTGGGGGGATCTGGGGTGGGTGTGTCTACGATGTCGACGCCATCACGTCTCGGCTCGACAAAGGGAGCGGAATGGGCGTCTCCTCCGAATCGATTGCACACTTCACGACATCAACTTAACGGGGAAAGTTAACCTTGATACTCTACCGCACCGCAGAAGCCCTCTTCGTCCACCACGAAGATCATGCCTACCCGCTGAAAGAGCGTTCGCTGGACGCTCTCGTTGCGCATCATGATCTTCACGCTCACCTCAAAGCTGAGATCGTTCGGACTCCGCCTGCCGATCATCTTCTGCATGCACCGCTTCTTGCTCCGATCGGCAACCAGGAGGTGTGGGCCTCGGGCGTCACTTACTACAGCAGCCGCAGAGCGCGTATTGCTGAGTCGAAGGATGCCGGGGGCGGTGACTTTTACGATCGTGTCTACACCGCAGAGCGCCCGGAACTCTTCTTCAAAGCTGTCGCGCACAAGGTTGCGGGCCCGGACAGCTACGTCAAGATTCGCCGCGACGCCACGTGGTCTGTCCCCGAACCTGAACTCACGCTGCTCATCAATCCGCGTGGGCAAATTATCGGATATACCGTCGGCAACGACATGAGTTCGCGTGACATTGAGGGCGCCAATCCTCTCTATCTTCCTCAGGCTAAGGTTTACGATCGGAGCTGCGCTCTTGGGCCGGGCGTGCTTATTCGCGACGAGCCGATGCCAGTCTCCACACAGATCAAGCTGGAGATCCTACGATCGAATCAGATGGAGTTTTCCGGCACGACTACTTTGACCGAGCTGAAACGCGATCCTGTAACACTGGTCGAGTATCTCTTCCGCGACCATACCTTTCCGCACGGCTGTTTTCTGCTGACTGGCACAGGGATCGTCCCGCCGGACTCGTTTACGCTGCGGAGCGGAGATGAGATTCGGATCACAATCGAAGGCATCGGCACACTGACGAACACCGTCGAATAGTTCGGCTAGTTCAGCGACAATGGACTCATAACATCAGCATGGATTGAAAGGGAACAGCAATGGATGTAGCTCAGGTATTGATCGATGGCAAATGGCGCGCAGCCGACGCAGAGGGAACTTTCCACGCAGAGAATCCAGCGAAGGGTGAAACTCTTCCCGCTGCGTTCCCGACCAGCCGATGGTCCGACTGCGACCTCGCCCTCAATGCCGCGACTAAAGCAGCGGCGGAACTCCGCAGTATCGACACCGCGAAGATCGCTGCGTTTCTGGAAGCCTACGCCGCTAATATCGAAACGGCCGCCGACGCTCTCGTCGCAGCCGCGGCGGAAGAAACGGGGCTTCCTGCCACGCCACGACTTAAAGACAACGAGCTTCCGCGCACTACGAACCAGCTTCGTCTGGCGGCGGCCGCGGTGCGTGAAGAGTCCTGGCGCCATGCGACGCTCGATCTTGAGAAGAATATTCGCTCCTGCTTCGGTCCCCTCGGTCCTGTCGTGATCTTCGGCCCGAATAACTTTCCCTTCGCCTTTAACGGCGTCAGCGGAGGCGACTTCGCTTCTGCCATCGCTGTCGGCAATCCCGTCATTGCAAAAGCCCATCCGCTTCATCCCAACACGACGCGCCTGCTCGCCGAACAGGCGTTCCATGCGCTCGCATCGTCTGGGCTTCCCCTCGCGACCGTCCAGATGATCTACAACATCAGCAATGAAAACGGCCTCAAGCTGGTTAGCGATCCCCGCGTCGGCGCGGTCGCCTTTACCGGGAGCCGCAACGCCGGTCTTCGCCTCAAACGGGCGGCGGAAGATGCAGGTAAGCCAATCTACCTCGAGCTGTCGAGCATCAACCCGGTCGTCTTCCTTCCGGGCGCGCTCGCCGAACGCCCGGAGCAACTGGCACAGGAGCTGGTAGACAGCTGCCTCGCCGCGTCCGGCCAGATGTGCACCAGTCCCAACCTCGTCCTCACCTTCGACACGCCACAAACCGAACCTGTGCTGGCGCAGGTCGCGAAGTCCTTCAACGAGCGCCCGACGCAACCTCTTCTCTCGGCTGCAGGCCGCAAGCAGCTGCAACAGGGCGTGACCGCACTTACTGCGGCGGGCGCTCAGCTCGTCACTGGCGGGGACGTCGCACCCGGCGAAGGCTACCGCTACGCCAACACCCTTCTCCGCACCACAGCGGCCCAGTTTCTCGCCGCACCACACGACCTGCAGCGCGAGGTCTTCGGTAACGCGACCCTCGCCGTTGTCGTCAACACTCCGGAGGAGCTGCAGTCAATCCTAAGTCTCCTCGAAGGCAACCTCACCGGCAGCATCTACTCTGCAAAATCAGGTGCGGATGACGCCTCCTACGATGCCATTGCTCCGGTCCTTCGCGAAAAAGTTGGACGGCTGCTGAACGACAAGATGCCCACCGGCGTCGCTGTCAGCCCGGCGATGAACCATGGCGGCCCTTACCCGTCTACAGCGCACCCCGGTTTCACCGCCGTGGGGCTTCCGACCTCAATCGCTCGCTTCGCCAAACTCGATTGCTACGACGCAGTCCGTCCCGAGCGTCTGCCCGCGGTCCTAAGAGACACCATCACAAATCCCAATACATGGCGGTCGATCAACGGAGCCTGGGTCAAAGGCTAACTCTCACTCGACCTGTCACTAGACTTCGCGCAGAGCTGCGCTAGTTCTGCGTTTGTCTACGACACTCATGTCACAGGAAATAGTTATTTGTGCTTATGAAGAAAATGACGCTGTACTATCATTCCTGAACAAAAGATAGTCCTTTCCTGTTTGGGAGATTCGGAAAAGGCATTTTCTTGTAAACTACTGAAAATAAATATGTAATTTTATACTTACGACAGTGAATCCATCCAACCGCGATCAAAGTTAAGTGACAGTTCAATTTTGTTGTAGTAAAAGTCCTAATGACTTAAGAAGAACCGAAAGAAAGCACGGAAAGCCGTCGTGACGTATGTTTAGTCTTGCAGGGAAATGCGCCGTTATTGTCGGTGGAACCTCGGGCATCGGGGAGGCCATAGCTCTCGGTCTAGCTTCCGCCGGCGCAGATGTGATCGCCTCCTCGCGATCGAAGGACTCCGTCGACAGCCTGGCCAAATGTCTCGAAGAGCGCGGCAGCAGAACTCTCCGCATTCCCTCCGATGTCCTTGACCGCGCCTCTCTGCAGAGCCTGCACGACGCCGTCCTCACCTCGTTCGGGCGTGTCGACATCCTGGTCAACTCCGCCGGCATAACAAGCCGTCTACCTACTCTCGATTGTCCCGAGGAGTTGTGGCAAAGCATAATGGACGTCAACCTCAACGGCACGTTGAGGGCTTGTCAGATCTTCGGCAAAACTATGCTCAAACAGGAGATGGGCAGAATCATCAACATCGCATCGCTCTCCACCTTTGTCGCCTTTCAGGAGGTCGCCGCTTACGGCGCGAGCAAAGCTGCGGTCGGCGCTCTAACCCGTTCGCTCGCGGTCGAATGGGCGCCGCATGGCATCTGCGTCAACGCTATCGCCCCTGGGATCTTTCCTACCGATCTTAATCGCGAGCTCCTCGATTCCCCGCGCGGCAGAGAGCTAATTACCAGAACGCCTATGGGCCGCTTTGGTACTGTGGAAGAGGTCGTTGGCGCTGCAGTCTTCCTCGCGTCCGACGAAAGCGCTTTTACAACCGGCCAGATCATCGCTGTCGATGGCGGTTTTCTCGCCAGTGGAGTCAATCAGTAGCCATGAAGTCAAACCCGCACCCGACGAACGGAGCTCGTGGCATCAAGCGGATCGACCTTGCCTACGTCGAACTTGCGTCGAGCGAAAATGCACGTGACATCAATCGCGACATCGTCCTCGAGATTATCCGCTCGCAGCAGCCCGTGGCCCGCGCCGATCTCGCCCGCTCCTCCGGCCTGCAGCCCAGCACCATTTCCGCCATTGTCGAACAGCTCATCAGCGAAAAGTGGGTGTCCGAAGGGGCCCTAGCGCGCCGCCCGCGTGGCCGCCCATCCACTCTTCTCTCGCTTAACGACGCAATGGTCATCCTCGTGGCCGATGTCCGCCCTAATCAGGCTATCGTCGCCCTCGTCGACCTGAACGGCCGCTTCCTTGCTCGCGAAGCCGTCCCTCTCGTCTCCGAACCCGCGCGCTCCGTTACAAAAATCGTGCAGTGCATGCAATCCATGCGCGCCGCTCACAACGATCGTTCCTTTGAAGGCGTCGGCATCAGTATGCCCGGTCGTGTCGACCCGGAGTCCCAGCGGCTCATCCTCGCACCCAACCTCAAATGGTCCGACTACGACATCAAGGGCGCCATCGAAGAGCAGATGCAGCTTCAGGTCGAGCTCGCTAACGCCGCGAACGCCTGCCTTCTCTCCGAACTCTGGTCGGGGCGCCTCGACGGCATTCGCAATGCCGTCCTCATCACCGTCTCCGAAGGCATCGGCGGCGCCATTCTCGCCAACGGACAGATCATCACCAGCCGCAGCGGTCTCGCCGGCGAGTTCGGTCACAGCCCGATCGATCCCACCGGCCCCATCTGCGGTTGCGGCCAGCGTGGCTGCTGGGAGGTCTTCGCCTCCTCAACCGCTGCCCTGCGCTACTACGCCGAACTCGCTCCCAAGAGCACACAAACGTCCCGCGTCCTCAACATTCACGAACTCCTTCGCCTCACCGAAGAAGGGGACGCTACTGCAATCGAAGCGGTCACTCGCCAGGCAACGCATCTCGGCCGTGGCCTCCGTCTCGTAACCGCCTCGCTCGCGCCCGAGGTCGTCCTTATCACCGGAGATCTCACCACTTCGTGGGCACGCTTCGGGCCAATCATCCAGAAAGAAATGGCCGGTACCATGCTTGCGGGTGCTGCTCCCGACCTTGGCATCACTAAAGACGGCGAGCTCTCCCGTCTTCGTGGCGCGGCCGCGGTCGTTCTGCAGCGCCACTCCGGCTACCACACGTCGACCCATCTCGCCGCGTCGGGCAAGCGGAGCCGCCGCAACGCATCCGCCAGCAAATAAAGACAACAAACTATCTCGTTTACAGAATGTGAGGCGGATTGACGACCGGACACCAAAGCTACCGTGCTTGACATGGCTCTCCTCGGTTCGATAAAGTTCGCGACACGTACAAAATGCGGGACCGTTATGCCTCCGTATCAATCACCACGCAATCCCTCGTTTCAACCAATACCAGCGGTCCCCTGGAGGATTCACCTATCATGCAGCTTCAACGACTCGCTGCTCTTCTTTCCGTTGTCATCCTTGCCTCCAGCGCATTCGCGCAGTCGCCGAAGCCCTTGCCTTACCTTGACCCCACTCTCCCGACCCAGCAGCGCGTCGACGACCTCGTCTCCCGCATGACTCTCGACGAAAAGGTCGCGCAGCTCATCAATACCACCCCCGCGATTCCGCGACTCAACGTTCCCGCCTACGACTACTGGAGTGAAGGCCTCCACGGCATCGCCCGCTCCGGGTACGCCACCATGTTCCCCCAGGCCATCGGCATGGCCGCTACGTGGGACGTGCCTCTCGTCAACCATATCTCAACCGTCATCTCGACCGAAGCCCGCGCCAAGTACAACGAAGCCGTCCGCCACGATGTCCACTCGATCTACTACGGCCTCACCATCTGGTCGCCGAACATCAACATCTTCCGTGATCCACGCTGGGGCCGCGGCCAGGAGACCTACGGCGAAGATCCGTTCCTTACCGCTCGTCTCGGAGTAGCCTTCGTCAAAGGGCTTCAGGGCGATGACCCCACGTACTTCAAAACCATCGCCACTCCGAAGCACTACGCGGTCCACAGCGGTCCCGAGTCCACGCGCCACTCCGCCAACATCGACCCGACTGCGCACGATCTTTGGGACACTTATCTTCCAGCCTTCCGCGCAACCATCGTCGACGCTAAGGCCTACTCCATCATGTGTGCCTACAACGCTGTCGACAAGGATCCCGCCTGCGCCAGCAAGATGCTTCTCCAAACCATCCTCCGCGGCGACTGGGGCTTCCAGGGTTTCGTCACCTCCGACTGCGGGGCCGTGGATGACTTCTTCGAAGCCAAAGCTCACCACACGTCATCCGATAAAGACTCTGCTGCAGTCGCCGGCATTGAAGCCGGAACCGACACTAACTGCGGCCGCACGTATCTCGCGCTCACCGACGCCGTAAAGAAAGGCCTCATCACTGAAGCGCAGCTCGATGTCTCTCTCAAACGCCTCTATCTTGCACGCTTCAAACTAGGCCTCTTCGATCCGCCGGAAAAGATGCTCTGGTCCAAAGTCCCGTTCTCCGAGGTCAACTCGCCCGAGCATGCGGCGCTCGCTCTCACCGCCGCCCGTGAGTCGATGGTGCTCCTCAAGAACAGCAACAACATCCTGCCCCTTTCGCCTTCGAAGACAAAAACCATCGCCGTCATTGGCCCCAATGCCGCCGAGCTTTCTGCCATTGAGGGCAACTACAACGCAGTCCCCAAAGATCCTGTCATGCCGATCGATGGCATCGTCAAGCAGTTTTCCTCTGCGAAGGTGCTGTACGCGCAGGGTTCGCCCTATGCTGAGAATGCATCGATCGTCATTCCGCGTACGCAGTTCCGCGTGGCGGTTGGCTCTGATATTGAAGGACTCAAAGGCGAGTACTTCAACAACGATTCGTTGACTGGGTCGCCAGTCATTACCCGCACCGACAAGCAGATCGACTTCGACTGGAATTCCACTTCGCCGGACCCCGCCAAACTCGATCCTAAGGCGTTCTCTGTACGCTGGACCGGCACCATGCAGGCTCCAGCTCCCGGCGACTATGAGGTCACGGGCATGCTCGCTCATTGCTACCCCTGCAACAACTCCGAGCACTACACTATCCGCTTCGACGGTAAAGACATGCTCGCCTTCCAGGTCAGCGAGGACAAGGCGCAGCATGGGTCGACGACCACGGCGGTTAAGCTTCACTTTGAGGACACCAAGCCGCACTCCTTCGAGGTCACCTACGCCCATCGTGCGCGGCTCTTCGGCGCTGGCCTCTCACTGCAATGGACAGCGCCGGTGGAACCTCTCCGCAATCAAGCTCTCGACATCATCAAGCGATCCGACGTAGTCGTCGCTTACGTTGGCCTCTCACCCAACCTTGAAGGCGAAGAGATGCCCGTGCATATTCCGGGCTTCTCCGGTGGTGATCGCACCGACATCACACTGCCCGCGGCGCAACAGCAGTTACTTGAAGCTGCCAAAGCCACTGGCAAGCCGCTCGTCGTCGTCTTGATGAACGGCTCTGCGCTCGCCGTCAATTGGGCGCAGCAGAACGCCGATGCCATCCTCGAGGCCTGGTACCCCGGCGACGGCGGGGCTCAGGCTATCGCAGAAACCCTCGCCGGAGCCAACAATCCGGCCGGCCGTCTTCCTGTCACGTTCTACGCGTCGCTCGACCAGCTTCCACCCTTCGAAGACTATGCCATGGCCACTCGCACCTACCGCTACTTCAAGGGCAAACCGCTCTACGGATTCGGCTACGGACTTAGCTACACCACCTTCTCCTACTCGAACCTCAAGGTCTCCAGTACGAATCTCCGCGCCGGTGACACGCTCACAGTAGAAGCTGACGTCAAGAACACGGGGAAAAACGCAGGCGAAGAGGTCGCAGAGCTTTACCTCACGCCGCCGCACACGGATGTCTCTCCGAACCTTGTTCTCAATGGCTTCACTCGCGTCCAGTTGGCGCCGGGTGAGACCAAACACATCACCCTGACCCTTGATCCGCGCACGCTTTCGCAGGTTGATGACAAGGGAGTGCGCGCGGTCATGCCGGGCAGCTACCGCATCGCACTAGGCGGAGGCCAACCCCGTGAAACTACTAACAGTCAGACGGCCACCTTCACTATTGAAGGGACCGCAGAGCTTCCACGCTGATGTATCGCCGTGGTGTTTGGGCCTCACTCGCTCCGGTTCTCCTTGCAATTGCATCGCTCACGTATGGGGAGACCGGAGCTGAGGGCTGGCTGCGCTATGCCCCACTCACCAACAGTGCCGCAGCCAACTACGCCGCTCTTCCCAGTCAGATTGTCGTCCTCGGCAACAGCCCAACTGATCAAGCTGCCGGCAACGAGCTGCAGCGCGGCCTTAGCTCTATGCTTGGCCGCAGCTTCGCCATCGCGCACGAGCTTCCGGGAGATAGCAACGCAATTATTGTCGCCAATCTCTCGACACTCAATAAAATCTTCACCGTCGCCGGAGACAAACTCGCGCCTGAGTCCTACACGCTAGGCCCAAAAACCGAAGGCTCCGCCCACCGCTTCATCATCCTGGGCGCCGACACGCGCGGCGAGCTCTACGGCGCATTCCATCTCCTCGAATTAGTCGCTTCTGATCAGCCGCTCCCCACAAAGCCCACCACTGAATCTCCCTCTTCTTCGATTCGCTGGGTCAATCAATGGGATAACCTCAACGGCACCATCGAGCGCGGCTATGCGGGCCGCAGCATCTTCTTCGACGACGGTCATGTGCGCTCCGACCTCACACGCGTCTTTGACTACGGCCGTTTGCTGGCCTCCATCGGGATCAACGGCGTCACCGTCAACAACGTCAACTCTGACCTGCGCACCCTCGAACCAGGCATGATCGTCGAGTTCGCGCGTATCGCCGACGGGCTCCGCCCCTGGGGCGTTCGGATGTCGCTCTCCGTCGATCTCTCCAGTCCCATGGTTGTCGGCCACCTCCCAACGTTCGACCCCGTCGACCCCACTGTCATCGCCTGGTGGCAGACCAAAGTGGACGAGATCTACAAAGCTATTCCTGATTTCGGCGGCTTCGTTATCAAGGCCGACTCCGAAGGCAGGGTTGGCCCCTCGCAATACCACCGCACTCCGGCTGAAGCCGCTAATGCGGTCGCTCGCGCGCTCAGACCTCACGGTGGAGTCGTGCTGTACCGCGGTTTCGTCTACAACAACCACCTCGACTGGAACGATCTCAAGGCGGATCGCGCCCGCGCCGGATATGACAACTTCCATGCCCTCGACGGGAAGTTTGAACCCAACGTCGTCATCCAGATTAAACACGGCCCCATCGATTTCCAGGTGCGCGAACCTGTCTCACCTCTCTTTGCGGCACTTCAGCACACCAGCCAGGCGATCGAGCTCCAGATCACGCAGGAGTACCTCGGCCAGCAGCGCCACATGGTCTTCCTCGTCCCGATGTGGAAGACCATGCTCGACACCGACCTCCGCGCAGACAACCGAAGCACGCCAGTCAAAGAGATCGTTGAAGGCAAGAGCTTCGACCAACCCCTCGGCGGCTTTGTTGGAGTGGCCAACGTCGGTCTCGACACAAACTGGATGCATCACCCCATGGCCATGGCCAACCTCTACGGCTTCGGCAAGCTTGCGTGGAACCCCAACCTCACCACCGATCAGATTCTCGACGCCTGGACGCGCCTCACCTGGGGTAACAACCCTACTGTCGTCTCCACTATCGACGAGCTGCAGCGCCATTCCTGGCGCGTGTACGAGCAGTACACCGGGAATCTCGGCATCGGCACACTGACCAACATCCTCGGCTACCACTACGGCCCGGGCATTGAGTCCGCCGAACGCAACGGCTGGGGCCAGTGGTTCCGTGGTGACGCGAATGGTATCGGCATGGACCGCACAGTCGCCACCGGAACGGGCTACATCGGACAGTATCCACCCGAGCTCGCCAAGGTCTATGAAGACGTCAACACCTGCCCCGACGATCTCCTCCTCTTCATGCACCACGTCCCCTACACGCATGTTCTGCATGACGGCAAAACCGTTGCCCAGTATGTCTACGACGCTCACTACGACGGCGCAGCCACTGCGCAAACCTACGCCCCACGCTGGCAGACCCTCAAAGGCCTTATCGACGACGACCGCTACAACGAAACCCTCAAGCTCTTCACCTACCAGGCCGGACACGCCATCGTCTGGCGCGACGCCGTCACCAAATGGTTGCAGAAAGAATCCAGCATTCCTGACAAACTAGGCCGCGTCGGCACCTACGCCAACCGCATCGAAGCCGAAGACATGACCGCCGAGGGCTACACTCCTGTTGACGTTAAGCCCTGGGAGACCGCCTCCAACAGGAAAGCCGTCGTCTGCAACCAATCCACTGGCTGCACCCTCACCACTAAACTCGACAACCCTGCCGGCACCTACCACATCATCGTCCAGTACTTCGATTACTGGTCCGGCAAATCCAAATTCTCGCTCGACCTCAACGGGAAACCAATCGGCAACTGGATCGCCGACGACATCCTTCCACCTGCACGCGCCGAAGACCAACCTAACGGCGACACCAGCACCCGCATCATCTTTCCCGACATCACGCTCAAACCCGGCGACACCCTGACCCTCCACGGCACTCCCGACAACACCGAACCCGCACCCGTCGATTACATCGAAATCACGAAACCGACGTCTCAAGTCACCGTAAGATGAGATACGGCGAGCTCTTAAGCCGCAAGTTTGGTCCTAAATCGCATAGCCGCTAACCTGGAAACTACCAAGCGTGCACAGGAGAACGCTGATGCCAGCAAGTGACAGTAAGGAGACACCTCCTATAGTGACTTCAAAATCGGCTTACATTGCGATGTTGTATTCATTGCCTGTGCTACTCCTGTTTATCTATCTAGGCAAATGGGAAACAGGTATAGGTGCATGGATCTGTACTGGACTTGTTCTGCTAATTATCAGAATTCGTTGGGATTTACGAAGGCATGTTTGGTTCTGGATAGCAATTGTTTTTGCGGCATTGCTTCAAGTTCCTTTTGTTCTGCTAGTTCCTTGGAACAATAGAAGTCTGACCGGAATTAGTCTTCTTCCGATAGGAGTTTTGGATTACGCCATCATCTATGGACTCATCAAATTAATAGAGAAGATGGTGCAAAGGGTAAATAAACCCAGATCACTGGAAACTGAGATCTGACTTCCGCAAAAAATGAGCGACGATGCTTTTTGGATAGCACCAAAGCAAAGACAACGCTCAGCTGTAGACAAAGAACATTATGAAAATCACGGCCGCCAAACTCATCATCTGTTCCCCCGACCGCAACTTCGTCACCCTCCGCATCGACACCGACGAAGGCATCTACGGCCTCGGCGACGCTACCCTCAACGGCCGCGAGCTAGCTGTCGCGTCGTATCTTCAAGACCACATTCTCCCCTGCCTTATCGGCCGCGACCCCTTCCAGACCGAAGACATCTGGCAGTACCTCTATCGCGGAGCCTACTGGCGGCGTGGTCCCGTCACCATGTCCGCCATCGCTGCCGTCGACGTCGCCCTGTGGGACATCAAGGGCAAGGCCCTCAACACACCTGTCTACAACCTCCTCGGTGGCCAGTCGCGCCAGGGCTGCCTTGTCTACACTCACGCCAACGGAGCCGACATCGACGAAGCCCTCGACTCGGTGCGCAAACACATGGACGAAGGCTACCTTGCGGTCCGCGCACAGTCCGGCGTCCCCGGCGTCGCCAGTAGTTACGGAGTCCCCAAAGCTGGCAAGCCCTACGAACCAGCCGAGCGGGGATTGCCCTCCGAGTCTCTTTGGTCGACGGAACGCTACCTCAACTTCGCCCCACAGCTCTTCGAAAGACTCCGCGTCGAACTCGGCCCGGACGTCCATCTTCTGCACGACGTCCACCATCGCCTCACTCCCATCGAGGCCGCGCGCCTCGGCAAATCTCTTGAGCCTTATCACCTCTTCTGGATGGAAGATCCCTGCCCCGCGGAGCTACAAGAGAGCTTCGAACTCATCCGCAAACACACGACGACACCCATCGCAACGGGTGAGGTCTTCAACTCGCTCTGGGATGCGCACGACCTCATCCGCCATCAGTTGCTTGACTACATCCGGATGACTATCGTCCACGGCGGCGGCATTACCCATGCGAAAAAGACCGCTGACTTCGCCGCACTTTACAACGTTCGCACCGGCTTCCATGGAGCCACTGATCTTTCTCCCATCACCATGGCCGCCGCGCTTCACTTCGGGCTCGCCATCCACAACTTCGGTATTCAAGAGCACATGCATCACTCGAAGCTCACCGACGAGGTCTTCCCGCACCACTACAGCTTCAACGCCGGCTACATGCATCCCGGCGACGCGCCCGGGCTTGGCGTTGAGATCGACGAGGCGCTCGCCGCAAAGTATCCCTATCAACGCGCCTACCTTCCCATCTCCCGCAAACTCGATGGCACACTCACCGATTGGTAACTCTCACGAGCACAAATTGTACGGAGCTTCGCCTAATGACTGTCGGTACGTCCATTTCTCGTCATATCCTGTTTGCCATCGCGTTCACTCTGCTCGCTTCTCTGGTCCTGCATGCTCAGGGCGGCTACACTCCGCCGCCCCCGCACGTCAACGCGCCGCCCGCAGAGATCAAGCGTATGCCAGGCGACGGTGACGGTGCCTATAAGACCGGCAAGTACCGCGATCTCTTCGCCGAGCACGGCTACCCCGCTGCCGAGACTAAAGCCCGACTGGAAAAGGCCTTCCAGCAGCTCTTCCACGGCGACGCTGTCTCCGAGCGCGTCTACTTCGAGGGCGGCAAGAACGAAAACGGTCCACTAGGCTACATGACCGACTGGGCCAATAACGACGCTCGCACCGAAGGCATGAGCTACGGCATGATGATCGCCGTCCAGATGGATCACAAGCGTGAGTTCGATGCGCTTTGGAACTGGTCCAACGCCTACATGCTCATAACGGATCCGCACAATCCGAACGTCGGCTACTTCGCGTGGTCCATGAATACAGACGGCACGCCGCGCTCCACCGGCCCTGCACCGGACGGCGAAGAGTACTACGTCATGGCTCTCTACTTCGCGGCTAACCGCTGGGGCAACGGCCAGGGTATCTACAACTACAAAGAGCAAGCCGACAAGATTCTTCGCGGCATGCGCCACCACCCCGTCCTCACCGAAACGGGTCCATTCAAAATCCACCCCGAAGATCAGCCCTTCCAATACGCCCCGATCATCAGCCCTAACACCACCGAGCATGAGCAGGCCCAGCACAACCTTGCCATCGAACTCAAGGGTGAAGGCAAGACCCCGCCGCCCGATCCCTTTGCGCGCTTCCGCCAAGGCGGCCAGATGCCTCAGCGACCCGTCACTGCGGGACCCATGGTCGAAGAGACCTACAACATGATCCGCTTCGTCCCTGACGTCGGCCCGTACAGCAACACCGACGCCTCTTACCACCTGCCCGCGTTCTACGAGTTATGGGCTCGCTGGGGCCCCGAGGAAGACCGCGAGTTCTGGGCCAAGGCTGCTGACGTCAGCCGCGAGCTCTTCGTCAAGGTCACCGGACCTGACACCGGCCTCACGCCCGATCGCTCCAACTTCGACATGTCGCCCATCGTTGGCCGCGACGGTCAGCCTACTCCGTTCAGTTACGACTCCTGGCGTTCTGTCAGCAACTGGTCCGCCGATTACAACTGGTGGCGGAAAGATCCACGCGAGGTTGTGCTCGCGGACCGCGTGCAGAAGTTTCTCATCGGCCAGGGCATCAGCATGTTTGCGGATCGCTACACTCTTGACGGCAAGCCGCTCTCGACCCGTCACTCCGTCGGCATGATGGCGGCGGCCACGGTCGGCAGCCTCGCTGCTACTCCTGGTCCGAACGAGAAGGCCTTCGTTGAGGAGCTCTGGCGTACGCCGGTCCCTGTCGGCGATCAGCGCTACTTCGATAGCATGCTCTATATGTTCAGCATGCTTCATGTCAGCGGCAACTATCGGATTTGGGGGCCTAAATAGCTGTCCTTCATACCCCTTTGTCTACATGACTACCGAGAACTTGCTACTCGGTCCAGATCCATGTTGAGCAGCAGCACGTTGACACGTGGCTCGCCGAGAAAGCCGAGCTGTCGTCCCTGTGTATGTTCAAAGACAAGCCTCCGGACCGTGTCCTCTGAAAGATGCCGCTCATGCGCGACGCGAGCTACCTGAAACTCCGCAGCGGCAGGTGTGATATCAGGATCGAGTCCCGACGCTGATGCTGTCACCAGATCGATCGGGACATCGGTCCCCGGATGATCGACCTGCAACGCGGCAACATCACCGGCGACGCGGTCGATCAGCTTCTTATTCGTCGGAGCATAGTTCGATGCTCCGGAGTTGGCCGCATCGTATCCATTGCCTGCAGCCGAAGGCCGCGAGTGAAAATACTGGGGCGCCGAAAACAACTGCCCAATAATCCGTGAGCCGACCAGTTCGCCGTTCTTGTAGAGAAGCTGCCCATTCGCCTTGTCATGGAATAGCAACTGCGCCAGCCCAGTCACGACGAAAGGATAGATCAGCCCAAAAATCACGGTGGTAACGACGGTGTAGAGCACAGCGGTGATCAGATTACGACGCATAGAAGTCCTTCAAGCCAGATGAATGGCAGTGATGATGATGTCGATGAGCTTGATGCCAAGGAACGGAGCCACGATGCCGCCGATGCCATACAGAATCAGATTGCGGCGCAGCAGAGCCTCCGCCGACATGGCCTTGTAGCCGACGCCGCGCAGCGCCAGAGGAATCAGCCCGACGATGATCAGCGCGTTGAAGATCACCGCGGAAAGAATCGCCGATTGCGGAGTCTTCAGATGCATGATGTTCAGCGCATTCAACACGGGGAACGTCGCGGCGAACATTGCCGGAATGATGGCGAAGTACTTTGCAACGTCATTCGCAATCGAAAACGTAGTCAACGCGCCACGAGTCATCAGCAGCTGTTTTCCAATCTCGACGATCTCGATCAGCTTCGTCGGATTCGAGTCCAGATCGACCATGTTTCCGGCTTCCTTCGCGGCCTGCGTGCCGGTGTTCATCGCAACACCCACATCGGCCTGGGCCAGGGCCGGAGCGTCGTTCGTTCCGTCGCCAGTCATCGCGACCAGCTTGCCCTCTCCCTGCTCGCGGCGAATGAGGTCCATCTTGTCCTTGGGCTTCGCTTCCGCGAGGAAGTCGTCAACACCCGCCTCACGCGCAATCGCCGCCGCAGTCAGCGGGTTGTCGCCGGTAATCATAATCGTGCGTATCCCCATCGAACGAAGCTGCGTAAAGCGCTCCTTCATCCCACCTTTCACGACGTCCTTCAGGTGGATCACCCCCAGTGCCTGGCGATTCTCCGCAACTACCAGAGGTGTGCCCCCGCTTCGTGCCACAGCCTCGACTGCCATCCTTACCTCGTTCGGCAAACTTCCACCGTTCTCATTCAAGAAACGAGCAATCGCATCGGTAGAGCCCTTCCGAATCACGCGGCCATCAAGATTCACACCTGACATTCTCGTCACCGCGCTGAAGGGAACGAACTCCGCCTGCATTTCACTCAACTCACGCCCGCGAAGACCATACATCTCCTTCGCCAGCACCACAATGCTGCGACCCTCCGGAGTCTCATCCGGAAGCGAAGACAGTTGCGCCGCATCCGCAAGCTGGTCCTTGCTCACTCCAGGAGCAGGAATGAACTCCGAAGCCTGACGATTACCCAGTGTAATCGTGCCTGTCTTATCGAGCAGAAGCGTATTCACATCACCAGCCGCTTCCACCGCGCGTCCGGACATCGCCAGCACATTGTGCTGTACCAGCCGATCCATTCCCGCAATGCCAATCGCCGAAAGCAATCCGCCAATCGTCGTCGGGATAAGGCAAACCAGCAGCGAGATCAGCACAAACACTGACTGTGGAGCGGTTGAGTAAATCGCGATCGGTTGCAGAGTAACAACGGCCAGCAGAAAGATGATCGTCAATCCGGCCAGCAAAATATTCAGCGCGATCTCGTTTGGAGTCTTCTGCCGCTCCGCACCTTCGACCAGCGCGATCATGCGGTCTAGAAAAGTCTCTCCGGGATTCGACGTAATCTTAACCTTGATCTGGTCAGACAACACCCGAGTCCCACCTGTCACGGCCGAGCGATCTCCACCAGCTTCGCGAATCACCGGCGCGGACTCGCCTGTAATCGCTGACTCATCAACCGAAGCAACCCCTTCGATCACCTCGCCATCGCCCGGAATCATGCTCCCAGCGATGACTGAGACAATATCTCCCGCCCGCAGATCCGAGCTGGCGACCTCCTCTGTACTTCCGTCCGCGCGAAGTCGGACCGCGGTTGTTTCAGACTTGGCGCGCCGCAGAGCATCGGCCTGGGCCTTGCCTCGTCCCTCGGCCATCGCCTCAGCGAAGTTCGCGAACAGCACTGTGAACCACAGCCACAGCGTGATCTGCAAATCGAAACGAAGAGCATCGTGATGCGTCAGGATATCGCGCAGGAGATAGATGCTCGTAATGACACTGCCGATCTCGACCACGAACATGACCGGGTTCTTCATCATTAGGCGCGGGTTGAGCTTGGTCAGTGCATCGACCGCTGCGCGTCGTACGATCTTGGTGTCCCAAAGGGAACGTTTGCGAGTGTTTGCCATTTGTTTATCTTTTTCTCTTCTGCTTTAGAAGCTTTTACCAGCGTGCATAAGTAAGTGCTCGAGGATAGGACCGAGCGAAAGCGCGGGGAAGAAGGTAAGCGCGCCGACAATGAGGATCACGCCCACTAACAGCACCGTAAATAGCGGCGTATGCACAGGAAAGGTTCCGGGCGATGGAGGCACCAGCTTCTTTTTTGCCAGGTTACCCGCGATCGCGAGCATCGGAACGATCATCAAGAAGCGGCCGACCAGCATTGCCGTCGCCAGAGATAAGTTGTACCAGTGGGTATTTGCGCTCAATCCACCAAAGGCGGATCCGTTATTTCCAGTCGCTGAGGTGTATGCATAGAGAATCTCCGAAAGCCCATGCGGCCCGGTATTCGTCAGCGCAGAGAGGCCAAGATTCGGCATCATCAAGGCTACCGCGGAGAATCCTAAGATCGAGAGCGGAAAGATGAGCACATACAGCATCGCCATCTTCACGTCATAGGATTCGATTTTTTTGCCGAGATACTCCGGTGTGCGTCCAACCATCAATCCTGCGATGAAGACCGACAGCACGACGAAGATCAAAACCCCGTAGAGCCCTGCACCCACACCGCCGAAGATCACTTCGCCCAGCATAATATTGACCAGCGGAACCAGGCCGCCGAGCGGCATGAACGAGTCGTGCATCGCGTTGACTGCACCACAACTGGCATCCGTCGTTACAGTGGCGAACAGCGCCGAGTTGGCAATGCCGAAGCGTACCTCTTTGCCCTCCATATTGCCGCCGGCCTGCGTGGCGGCAACATGCTGGTTGACCGAGTGCAACAGCGGGTTCGGTTGCGCCTCCGCATAGTAAGCCACAAATACGCCAACGAAGAAGAGTGTCGCCATCGCAGCGAATACGGCCCAACCGTGCTTCGGCGCGCGCGTCATCCGTCCCAGCGTCACCGTCAACGCAGCCGGGATCAAGAAGATCGAGAACATCTGCATCAGATTGGAGAGCGGCGTTGGATTCTCAAACGGATGGGCACTGTTGGCGTTGAAAAAGCCTCCGCCATTGGTACCGAGCATCTTGATGGCCTCTTGCGATGCCGCTGGCCCCTGCGCGATGCTTTGCGTTGTGACGGTTTGCGTTGTCGCTTTTCCATCTGTGCCTGTCGTAGTCACAGTTTGCGACTGCACCAACTTTGCCTGATCGTAAGGACGGAAGTTTTGCACTACTCCCTGCGAGACCAGCAGCAATGCGTAGATGAGACAGCCTGGTAGCAACACCCACAGGGAGGCACGCGTGGTGTCGACCCAGAAGTTACCCAGGGTCTTCGATTCTCTCCGCGAGATGCCCCGAACCAGCGCCACCGCCAGCGCTATCCCAATAGCCGCGGAAAAGAAGTTATGGTAGGCCAGAGTGAGCATCTGCGTCAGATAGCTCATCGTCGTCTCGGGCGTATAGGCCTGCCAGTTCGTATTCGTCGTAAACGAAGCGGCGGTATTCAACGCTAGATCGGGAGCTACAGCCGCAAGATGTTGTGGATTGAGGGGCAGCATCTGTTGAAGCCTCTCAATCGCGTAGGTTGCGAGCATCGTGACCAGGCTGAAGAGCAGCATGACTACCGCGTACTCCGTCCAGGCCATTTCGTGCGTCTCGTCGATCCCCGTCAGTCGATAGATAAGCCGCTCGATCGGGCGGAAGATGCGATCTGCCCAGGTGCGTTCCCGTTCAAAGACACGCGCCATATAGATGCCGAGGGGCTTCGCGCAGAGCAATACCAAACCAAAAAAGAATGCAATTTGAAACCAGCCGTTCGCTGTCATGATGACTACTTCCTCTTAGAACTTTTCAGGGCGCAGCAGCGCGTACACCAGATAAACCAATAACAGCACAGTTACCAGACCAAGCAAGAGTGTCTCGATCATCTCTGTTTCTCCCTTGTCCCCAACCGTTCACACCCCATCGCGTATCCAATCGCAATCGCAAAAAAAAGCACGCTTGCTGCAATACATCCCATATCCCACATTGCCTTGCCTCCTGCCCAACGACTCGAACTCAAAATGAGTGCTGTATCGGGAGCGATTGCCGAATTCTCAAGTAGCCGCCCATGCTGACCTCGCCTCTGGACGCAACTTCCACTATTCAAGCAGCCGATGCATAAAGAGTGCGTAGAAAGCCCATAAAGAAGTCGTAATACGACTGTTACATCCAGCAAAATCAGCGGTTTACGGGGGAGCGTCTTTAGAATTGAGGCGACGACAATGGCAGAAGGGCATGGATATAGCCCTTATTCGGCACGCATTCGCGGGACTGGATATTGTTCAGAATGCCTGCAAATGCACGGTCAATGACGGGTTGGTTCGGCTGAAGCTTCAGACGCGGAGCCTCCCCAGACGGAGCACGCGGCAGTTTGGCGAATTGGACGATGCTGTCCCAGCCTTCGGGTGCTACTGGAAGGCTGCTGATGAGAAACAAGACCCTTGAACTATGAGAGCTGCCGGCGAAGAGTTTTGACTCACATATTTTTGGGCTCGTCCGGAACCGGGTGCCGCGTCGGCTAGACTGGTTGCGGACCAAACTCTATGCCAAGAAAACCGTCGTCCATACCGGTGGCAGCGCGCCGTGTCAGCTTGAAGATGTTGGCCGAACATCTGGACCTCAGTCCGGCAACTGTCTCCTTTGTCTTGAACAATGCGCCCGGACGCTCGATCCCTCCCGCGACGCGCGAAAGGGTGAAGGCAGCGGCGAAGAAGTTCGGCTATCAGCCCAGCTTGATTGCGCGGTCGCTGCAGGGCCTGAGGACACAGACGATCGGCATCCTGCTTCCGGAGCTTGGTGAGGGCTACCATTCGCAGGTGCTCAGTGGAGCAGCGGAGGTCCTGATGGAGGAGGGATATTTCTTCTTCACAGCACACCACCGCCATAGAAAAGACCTGGTTACGGAGTATCCTCGGCTCTTGCAGGCGCGCGGAGTGGACGGCATCCTCGCGATCGATACTCTGCTCGAGAGTGCTCTCCCAGTGCCCACAGTGACGGTTGCCGGCCACGTCGAGCTGCATGGGGTGACGAATGTAGTTTTGGATCACCATCGTGCGGCAGAGCTTGCGCTGGGCCACCTGTACCGGCTGGGACACCGGAAGATCGCGTACATGCACGGCCAGCCATTCAGCTCCGACTCCCAGACCCGATGGCAGGCGATCATGCAGGTGGCGCGCGCGCTTTCTCTCGAGGTGCCCAAGGACCTCATCATCCAATTGGACAAGGACCTCAACACGCCGGAGCTTGGCTATCCGGGAATTCATCAGATCCTGCTGCGGCGCAGAGATTTCACTGCAGTGCTGTGCTTCAACGATGTCTCCGCGATCGGCAGCATACGAGCGTTGCACGATGCTGGATTGAAGGTTCCGACAGATGTCTCCGTGCTTGGCTTCGACGACATTCAGGCCGCTTCCTACATCGTTCCCAGCCTGACGACGATCCGTCAGCCGCTCCAGCACATGGGCGCACTGGCAGCCATTTCCCTGCTCAAGAAGCTGGCCCACGAAAAGCTCCCCGACATCATCAAGGTTGATCCGGAGCTGGTCGTGCGCGAGTCGACGGCGCAGGCCCCTTCTACGCCGCGTCGACCCGCATCTTAGTTTGCCGGTTGATCCGGAACTGGCTGGCGCAAATGATCGTAGTTCAGGATCGCGTTGAAGACGAGGTCATAACTTCCGATCGTCTCTCCGCGGTAGACGGGATTGTTTGCAAACAGCAGCACATTGCCCGTTCCCAGGTGAGCATTCACGACGATGGCGCGTTCTGCGATTGAGCCCGCTTTGTCCAGAAGCCCGGACAGCAGCAGTGTCTTCTGATCGCTAAGGCGCAGGATCACCTCAGGGCGGTATTGCACAGGGATGACCTGAAGGTTGTTGCGCATCTGGTCTTCGTTGAGCTGTCTGGGCTGCCACGGCTGTTGCTTCGGCATCACCTCCGGTTCAGCCGCCTGTCGGCCCTGCGTGATGTCGCTCTCATCTGGCCCGCCGCGGCCGGTAGGACGATGCTCGTAGGGATCCATCAACATGCGGCCGCCACCCTGCCGCCCCAGCGTGTTGCTGACATTGAAGACCATTCCATTGGCGCTGATGACGGGAAGACTCGGGCCATAACCATTAGCAATCGGGCTCGCAGGCGAGACAAAAACGCTGTTGAGAACGCTGCCTACAACACGCGCGTCGTTGGTAGCGACACTGACGCCGGGAGCGAGGCCAGTATCAATTGCGAACTGCGCCGTATCTTCGCACGTGATCAGCAGGCCGCCTTTTTCAACAAAGGTTTTCAGATGCGCGAGACCGTCGTAGCCGAGACCCTGACGCATGTCGGGCGTCGAATCGAGCAGGCCCAGGTTAGGTGTTAGCTCGCTCTTCTGCCAGGGAAGGGCGTTGCCCCACTTCGGCATGCCGTTGATAATGTCCTGCGAGGAAGAGCGTCCAACTGGAGCAAAGACAATCACGTCATACTTGCCGCGAAGATCGTCTTCGGAAGAGACCGTTTGCGTGCTGATGTACGCGAACGGAACGCCGGCCTTATCGAAGGCCAGCCGCCACCAGCCTTCGGTCTGCGTGCCAAGCCACGTGTGCATAAAAGCGATACGCGGCGCAGGTGCAGGATGCGAGGCCACGGATGGCGCCGCACTAAGACGAGTGACATCGAGTGAGAGTTTGCGCAGCGTTGAGGCGAGCGACTGCTCGTCAGCCTGAGTGATGAGCAGCGAGCCTGCGGCGAAATGCTTGCCATCGGCGTCGAACGGCTTCTCCGTCGTCTCGATGTGTGCCTGCTTCAATGCGTAGACAAGCGGCAGCAGCGAGGTTTGGCCGGTGTTGGCGATCGCGTAGATCGACCCGGAACCACTGATCTTGCCGGAGGCCTGGTCGAAGTCACCAGCTGGGGCCATCGGCGCCTTCAAGGATTGCGGTGTCGGTCACACGAACGGCCTTCACATTGAAGAGCTGGCTGAACGACCAACCCGTGTCGTCGTAAGGATGCTTCTGCTGGTCGTCCGGCGCCCAGTACTGTTTGTCGAGGAGCGCATCCGCCACGCGCGAGAACGGCTGATCGAGCCGAACAACGTAACTGCCTGCGGGGAACGTTTGCGGAGTAGGCTTGTCCCCGCGTTTTGCCGCCGGAATAGAGCTGGTGACGGCTGCCGAAAGCTGCTGGATCTCAACATGCTGCAACTTCAGCACATTGAGAAGCTGCAGCTGGCGGTTCAACTCCGCGGCGTCGGCTGGCAGCACGTAGGCAGCGGGCCCGTCGAGCGTGGGCTTCTGCACAGAGCGCTTGCTCTTGATGTAGTAGTTCTCGAGAAAGTGATGCGTATTGCGAGAGAAGTATGCGAGTGTGGAGAGCAACGCGCTCTGCTCATAGTTGTTGTTATCGCGCTGCGACCACATCACCGTCGGCAGCGGAGGATTCTGCCGGTACCATGTGCGCGAGTACTCCTCCGGCTGCAGGATGCGCTTCTCCGTGTCGGCGCCGCCGTTGCCGAAGGTCTCATACAGACGGCTGATGCCGTTATGCATGCCTGCGAGGAACATCAGATAGCCGGGACTCCACGTATCGAAGTCGCCGTGCGTGAAGACGCCGGGCATCCCGAAAGACTGCATCTGCGAAACGTTGTTCCATCCGAGCTCCGCCCATTCATCCGCGAGCGTCGGGTCGATCCATGCGTTATACGGGCCATCGCCGACAGTATTGTCATAAAGAAACGGCACGGATTCATGAAGATCGTGCAGCACCTGCGCGTGCCAATCGAGATAGGTGTTCAGCACATTGTTGGTCAGATTCAGCGTCATGCCCATCGCGTCGCGATTGTTGTCATGCGCAACGTAGTGGCCCCAATACGCGAGCCGAGGCCAGTCCTGCCCAGGGTGCGCCTTGTGCCACCGGTAGGTGTCGACCATGCGGTCGCGCCCATCGACCTCGACGACCGGCGTGATCAGCACGATCATGTGCGAGCGGATGTACTTGATGTAAGGAGCGTCGTCGACGGCCAGACGATAAGCCAACTCCATCAGCGCCGTAGGCGCTCCGGTCTCGCTCGAATGAATCGTGCCGGTGATGTAGTAAACCGGGTACGACTGGTCGATCAGCGGCTGTGCCTTGCTGTCGTCGAGTCCGATCGTGCGCGGATCGGCCAGCTTTGCGAGGCGCTCGCCGTTCTCTTTTGCACCCTGCAGCAGCGCGGGGTCCGCGACGGCAACCGCTATCATCTCGCGGCCCTCCTCCGTGTGCCCAATCGAGAAGACCTTCACCCGCGGCGACGCTGACTCAAGCAGCCGGAAGTATTTATAGACGTCCTCGGCGTAGGGCAGCATGTCAGGAGCGCCCGCAACATCGCCCAGCACTTTGGCCGGCGTCGGGACAGTCGGTGAAGCAGGCAGGTAATCGACCAGATGCGAGGAGAACCGCGGATCGGTCGTGTACTTGCGAATGTGATCGGTATAGGACTGGTCGATTGGCTGCCGACTATCTCTGGCGAACGAATCGTTTAAACCGGTTTGGGCCGAGGCAGAGCACATGGCGAGGGACAAGATCGCCGCAGGGACAAGGGCAGACAGCAGGTAGATCGGTCTCATAGGTTTTCAGGGATACTTCAACCATCTTAGCCTGTCCCGGCAAAAACGCAGACGTGGAGAAGAAATATCCGCAACAGCGGCCCAGTCTTCCCGTCAGCCGCGTATCGCCGGTATATTGCACAATGAGACATGACCTCCGCGGAGATCACTAAGCCAGCACGCAGCTGGATGCGACTTGATGGCGTCGATCTTCTTCGCGGCCTCGCCATCTTTTTTGTGTTGATGAATCACGTCAACATGCGACTGCTCGGGGCAAAAGTTCCCTATACGAAGGGCCTACCGCCGCAGCTTGTGTCTTCGCTTGTTTGGAACGGTCAGCTCGGTGTCCAGATCTTCTTCGCCGTCTCTGGATTCCTCATCACATCGACCACGCTGAGGCGCTGGGGTTCGATCTCTCGCGTGAACGTGCGCGAGTTTTACCAACTGCGGTTCGCACGTATCGCGCCACTGCTCCTCCTCTTGCTTGCTGTCCTGAGCGGTCTTCATTTCGCGAACATCAAGGGATTCGTTGTCTCTCAGAAGACCGGGGGGTTGGGACGCGCGCTGCTTGCTGCGCTCACGTTCCACATCAATCTGCTTGAGGCTCGAAGAGACTACCTGCCGCCAAGTTGGGACATCATGTGGTCGCTGTCTGTCGAAGAGATGTTCTATCTGTTCTTTCCGCTTGCGTGCCGTCTCTTCCGCCGGGGCCGGGTACTCTTGATTTCTCTTCTTGTTTTTATTGTGCTTGGCCCATTTGCCCGGTCACATGCCTTCAATCACAACCCCGTCTGGAGGGAATATTCCTATCTTGGAGGAATGGACGCCATCGCCCTCGGCTGCCTTACCGCACTTTTTGTCGCCAGGCATCGTCTTTCGCGCACTGCCCTTTGGGTGGTTGGCAGCCTCGGTGTAGCACTCCTTGTATTCAGTCTCGGATTTTCGATCCGTGCTTACCTCTGGGGCCTTGGCCGTAACGGACTCAATATGACGATCCTCGCCATCGGCGCGTGCATGATCATTGCGGTGACTGCTCAGACCCAGTGGCAGGCTCCGCGCAATCTCAAACCGCTTCTTAAGCTGGGGCAACGAAGCTATGAGGTCTACCTGACGCATGTGTTTATCGTCTTAGGCTTCTTCAGTCTCTTCGTTGCCGCCAACAAGCCGATGAAGGCAGTTCCTTTGCTCTTTATCGTTGTCATCGTTTTTGCCGGCGTGCTGGGGGAATTCGTGGCGCGAGGCTATTCGGAGCCGATGAACCGCTGGCTGCGCAGACGCTGGGGAGATGGTCCCACGAGGTTGGGCTCTGTCATCGAAATCGACGAAGGTTTGAGACGCGAGGAGAGCCGCGTCCCCTCATAGGTGTCAAACCGCACTGACAGTGTTGAAAGGTTCAGGCTTGGACCGACGCGGCTCGCTCGGAATGGCCGGAGGCCTCCGATGCCCGAGCCTCGGCATAGGCAGCCGCTCCCAGGAGCGCGCATGTGTCGTCGAGGATGACACGCACAGGGATTGATTCCAGCAAGGGCGACAGACGGCCCTTATCCAAGAAGGCCTGAAGGAACGTGCCGTTCGTCAGCGTCTTCAGGATCTTTGGAGCGATCCCGCCGCCGAGGTACATTCCGCCAGTCGCCAGCACCTTCAGTGCGACATTCCCCGCCTCGGCCCCGTACGCCCCAGCAAAGACCTTCATCGTCTCGAAGCAGAGTGAACTCGAACCATCCTCGGCGCACTGGCTGATCACTGCATTGGGGTCCTCGCACATCATCCGATCATGAAGCCACCCCGGCTCGTTGATCTTTTCGCAGTCGCGAAGAAAGGCGTAGACGTTCTTGATCCCGATACCGGAGACCACACGCTCCCAGCTTACACGGCCCTTCAGGGTTCCGCGCAGATACTCGAGCAGAGCGATCTCACGATTGCTTCGCGCGGCAAAATCGGCGTGTCCACCCTCAGACGGAATCGGCCGATGCTTCTTGCCATCCCAGATCAGCAGCGCCTCGCCAAGCCCTGTGCCCGCCGCCATCAGCCCTGCATGCCCGGTTGCATTCGCGTCGCCCGCATGCAGCGTAAAGATGCTCTCGGGCGCAAGCTCGGGGATACCGTAGCCATTCGCTTCCAGATCGTTGATCAGGAAAATATGCGGGATTCCAAGTGACTTGACCAAATCGCGCGTGTCGAGGGTCCACGGCAGGTTCGTCAGCTTCAATCGCCCGTCGCGAACCGGTCCTGGACAACCAAAGCACGCGGCAATGATCTCGTCCTTGTTCTCTTTGCCCTCGCCGAGGAACTTGTTGACTACGTCGTCGAGGCTCGCGAATTCGTGTGCCGGAAACTTCTGATCGCGAACCGGTTGCAACCGGCCATTGGCAAAGTTGTACAGCTCGAGATGTACCTTTGTCCCACCAACATCACCAGCGAGAATCATTTATCTCAGCTCCAGAGTACCGGTGGAATCGGAATTCGCCGGTGCTGGCAGCTTAGACGCTGCAGCCGCATCGAGCAAGAGCGTGAGCTTTCCGCTCGCCGGACGAATGAGCTGCGAGGGATGTGTATCCGGCTGATACGGCCCCAGAAAGACATCGTGCAACACCTGCGCCTTGCCCTCGCCTTCGATCAGGAACGCGACCTCCCTGCCCTGGTTGATCACCGGCCAGGTCAAGGTGATGCGCCAGGTCTCCTTCTGCGGAACATGGTTCGGCACAACGATATGACTCATCTCGTTCAGAGCCTCGGTATGTGGGAACAAGGACGCTGTGTGGCCGTCGTCTCCCATACCGAGCAGCACCAGATCGAAGGTAGGGGTCTCGGCGCCTTCGAGCTTGAACGTGTTGCGAATAGTGGACTCATAGCGCGCCGCCGCGACCTCTGGCTCCAACTCACCCTCCATCCGGTGAATCCGCTCCGCGGGCAACGGCACCTTCGAGAGCAGCGCCTCCCTGGTCATGCGGTAGTTCGACTCGATGTTGTCCGGCGGCACACAACGCTCATCAACCCAATAGAGGTCGAGGCGATCCCATGGCACCTGCTTCAAAAACGGCCCGGCAGGATCGGCCATCAACTCGAACATCGTCTTGGGCGTCGTCCCGCCCGAGATAGCAATGCGGGCAAGACCGCGGGTTGTGGCAGCCTTCACGGCCGCGTCAAGGAAGAGCTGCGCCGCGGCACGAGCCGTAGCATCGGGTGTTGGCAGTACGCGATAGGTGATGGTGACTGGGCGAGGCATAGAGTCCTATCCGTTGGAAGATTAAAGCTTGCGCCACCTGCGTCCGTCGCTCTTCATCATAGCGTCGGCCGTGGCAGGTCCCCAGGTTCCCGCAGCATAGTTGGGAAGATCACGAATCGGATCTTTCGCCCAGGCTTCAAGAATTGGCGTAATCAGCGACCAGGTTGCTTCGACACCATCGCGGTGAGCGAAGAGAGTCGCATCGCCGAACATCGCATCGAGCAGCAACCGCTCATATCCGTTCGCCGATGACATGCCAAAAGCCTGCGCGTAGCTGAAGTCCATATTGACCTTGCTGATTGTCATGGTCGGTCCTGGGACCTTGGCGCCAAACTGCAGCGTAATGCCCTCGTCGGGCTGGATCCGCATGGAGAGCACATTCGGCCGGATGCCTTCGCCGCCATGACCCTGCGCATCTTTAAAGAGCAGCAGCGGCGGCAGCTTGAACTGGATGCTGATCTCGGTGACGCGCCTGGCCAGCCGCTTGCCGGCTCGAATGTAGAAGGGCACACCAGCCCAGCGCCAGTTCTCAATCTCCAGGCGAAGCGCGGCGTAGGTCTCAGTCTGCGAGCGCGGATGAACGCGGTCCTCCTGGCGGTATCCCACAACCGGCTTGCCATCGACGACGCCTGGACCATATTGCCCGCGCACGGTATCGGCTGGATGGATTGGCTGGACGGCCTTCCACACCTTCACCTTCTCGGCACGCACTGCATCGGCAGCAAACGAGACTGGCGGCTCCATCGCGACGAAACTGAGCAGCTCCATCACATGGTTCTGCACTACATCACGCAGGGCGCCGGCCGTCTCGTAGAATGGCCCGCGGCCTTCGATGCCGATGCTCTCCGCGGCAGTGATCTCGACGTGGTCGATGTAGTTGCGGTTCCACACGTTTTCGAAGATGCCGTTCGCGAATCGAAACACCAAAATGTTCTGCACCGTCTCCTTGCCGAGGTAGTGATCGATGCGGAAGATCTGGTTTTCGTCGAATACTTTGTTCACCTCATCGTTCAGCGCCTTGGCCGACTCCAGGTCGTGGCCAAACGGCTTCTCGATAATGACGCGGACCCAATTCTTGCCGTCGCCGCAATCCGAGGGTCTGGCCATGCAATGGTTCCCGAGAAATTTGATGATGTCCGAGAAGTACTCTGGTGCGGTGGCAAGGTAGAAGAGACGGTTTCCCTTGGTCCCGAACTTCGTATCGATACCGGCAAGGACCTCCTTCAAGGAGTCATAGCCGGAGGCATCGTCGAAGTTCATCGCGTGATACTGGATGCGGTCCACAAACGGATCGAGTTTGGCGTCGTCCTTTTCTACTCCGCCGCCACTGACGATGCCTTCCTTCATGTCCGCAGCGAAGGTCTTCTCAAGGGGACGTCGAGCTACGCCGACGACCGCGAAGTCTTTCGGCAACAGACCGGACTGCTCCAGGTGATAGAGCGCCGGCAGGAGTTTGCGCTTGGTAAGGTCGCCCGACGCGCCGAAGATCACGACAATGCAGGGGTCGGGCGTGCGCTCCAGCTGTGGAGCAACCGGCAGCGGGGTAATTTCGGTAGTCGCCATATTCTTCTCCCTCGTACTACGTTAGGGTTTCGCAGTCATTAATCTCTAGGATGCTGACTTCTTCACATCGTGGCCACCAAACGCGCCGCGCATGATCGAGATCATCCGATCGGTAAAGTTGTTCTCCTCACGCGAGCGCAGCCGGCGGATGAGCGACTCGGTAATAACAGGTGCGGAGATATTCAAATCGATCGCTTCCGTCACCGTCCAGCGGCCCTCGCCCGAGTCCGGAACAAACGCCTCGAGGCCGTCCAGCTTAGGGTTCTTGGCCAGCGCGTCTGCGGTCAAATCCAGCAGCCACGAACGTACCACTGAGCCCTTCTGCCAGATCCTCGATATCTGGGGCAGATCGAGGTTCAGCGGAGTCTTCGCGTGCATGATCGAAAATCCTTCCGCGAACGCCTGCATCATGCCGTATTCAATTCCGTTATGCACCATCTTGACGAAGTGCCCGGCGCCCGAAGGGCCAACATGTCCCCATCCCTGGTCCTTGGCCGGCGCCAGCGTTTCGAAGATTGGCCGCAGCCGCTCGACCGGCTCCTTGTCACCGCCGATCATCAGGCTGTAACCCTCTTTCAGTCCCCACACACCGCCTGAAGTTCCGCAGTCCACAAAGTGAAAGCCCTTGTTCGTCTCTTCGGCGTGACGGCGTTGTGTGTCCTTGTAGTTGGAGTTGCCACCATCGATGAAGGTGTCTCCTTTCTCCATCAGTGGCTCGAGCCTCGCGATCGTCTGGTCGACCGGATCGCCCGACGGAACCATGATCCAGATAGCACGTGGCGCAGAAAGGTTCTTCACCAGATCGACAAGGGAATTGACGCCGAGCGATCCGCTGGCTGTCAGCTTTGCAGTCGCGTCTTTATTGAAGTCGAAGCCAACGACCTTGTGACCTGCAAGACGCAACCGCTCTGCCATATTGAATCCCATCTTGCCGAGCCCAATGATTCCTAATTCCATGAAGTGTTCCTTTCTTATGCGGCTTCTACACCGAGTTGATCCAACCTATATCTGAGCTGTGTATTTGATTCAAAACATATTCAGAACGAACACAGCCCTGAAGCTTTCAAACCTGTCAGAGAGAAGATACGAAGTTCACTCACCCTCCGGAAAATCTGCGCCGACTGTAACCGGCTCCCAAGCAGCGATCTCTTTCTCCCAATTGCTAAGCTTGCCGCGCAACCGTTGCAATGCGCTGACACCAAGCAACAGGCGTAACGGCGGTTCAGGCGACTCCACTACCTGCATCATTGCGTGCACTGCGCGTAGCGGATCGCCTCTCTGTTTGCCGTCATTCTCGGTGAAGTATTTGCGCATGTTACCGGCAGTGTTGTCGTAGTCGGCGATCCGCGTTGCCGCGAGTACGCCAGAACGGCCCAAGAAATCGGTGCGAAACGGACCAGGCTCGATGATGGTCACTCGAATCCCCAGAGGGGCAAGCTCGGCGGCGAGCGCCTCCGATATTCCTTCGACTGCAAACTTTGTAGCGTTGTAGAAGCCGATGCCAGGACCGCCAACGACGCCGCCGATCGACGAGAGATTGAGGATGTGCCCACTGCGCTGCTTGCGAAGATGCGGCAAAAAAGCGCGCGTCACCTGTAGGAGACCGAAGACGTTGGTCTCGAACATAGGCATGAACTCCGCCTCGGAGACCTCTTCGATAGCGCCGGCGACGCCGTAGCCCGCGTTGTTTACCAGAACGTCCACCTGTCCGAACTTCGCGAACGCCTGCGTCACCGCCGAGTCAACCTGACCGGCGTCGGTCACGTCGAGCGCCAATGCCATCGCCTTCTGCGGATACTGGGCCTCGAGGTCCGCCACATTGTCCAGCTTCCGCGCCGTAGCGACTACCTTGCCGCCGGCCTTCAGAACTTCTTCGGCCAGCAGCCGACCAAAGCCGGTCGATGCTCCCGTAATAAACCAGACGCGCTGATTCGGTTGAGCCATAAGTCTCCACTACTCCAAGTAAGACTGCGATTTACTCCACAGTTATAGGTTGAGAAGGGTCCCTGACATCGTGGCCCCGCTTCGCAACGAACTCACGCACCTCTTCCTTGAGAGGAAATCCGGCGTGATCGGAAGCGATGGCAATCTTCATAATGGCCTTGGCTTTAGATGCTTAGGGATCGTCGTTTGGCGCAGGAGAGAGGTTTGCGCGATAAGTTTTACTGCTCGAAAGAATGGGCGGAGCTAAATGCCCCGCCCATTGATTTACTTCTTCAATATTTTCTTCGCTTGTTCGACCACGTTCGCCACGCTAATGCCGAGCTTGTCGAGTGCAATCGCGCCCGGAGCCGAAGCGCCGAAGCGGTCAAGCCCGATGACAGCTCCATTGTGGCCGACGTACTTGTACCAACCCAAGGTCGCGCCAGCTTCGAGCGCCAACTTCGGCGTTGCCTCGGGCAGCAAGCCAGCCTTGTAAGCATCGGTCTGCTCGTCGTAGATCTTGAAGCTCGGCATCGAGACCACTGTGGCGTTGATGCCGGCAGCTTTCAACTCTGCCGCGGCCTTCACAATCACCGAAACCTCGGAGCCAGTTGCGATCAGAATGATGTCCTTGCCGTTTGACGAAACTTCATAGGCGCCCTTGCGAGCGCCAGCCTGTGCAGTCGCCGCGTCGAGTACCGGCAGGTCCTGCCGCGAAAGCGCCATGAAGCTTGGGCTCTTCCGTTCGAGCGCCAACTGCCAGCATGCGGCGGTCTCGTTCGCGTCTGCGGGACGAAAATCGGTGAAGTGCGGAATCATTCGCAGGCCCATCAGCTGCTCAATCGGCTGGTGGGTCGGTCCATCCTCACCCAATCCAACCGAGTCATGCGTAAAGACGAACAGCGAATGCACTCCCATCAACGCAGCCAATCGCAGGGCAGGGCGGCAATAATCCGAGAAGATAAAGAACGTCGAACCATACGGGATCAATGCGCCGTGAGCGGCCATTCCGTTCACCATTGCCATCATGCCGAACTCACGGACGCCGAAGAACACGTTACGGCCTCTCGGATCAACATGAAAACTTGGTGAATCTTTGAAGATTGTCTTGGTGGAAGTGGTGAGGTCGGCCGCGCCACCGAACAACTCGGGAACAACCTGCTCGATTGCCTGCATCACCGCCTGTCCGGCGTTGCGCGTTGCCATTGGCTTATCGGTCGGGAACGTCGGAATCTTCTTCTCCCACCCCTCAACCATCTTGCCTGCCACCACTCGTTCAAACTCAGCGGCCGGCTCGGGGTACGCTTTGCTGTACTCCGCAAACTCGTCGGACCATGCCGCATGGGCATCCTTGCCGCGCAACTTGATTGTTCCCCAGTTGGCGCGCGCCTCCTCGGGAACATAGAAGCTCTTGTCTTCGGGCCAGCCCAGGTTCTTCTTGGTCGCCTTGACGTTCTCTGCTCCCATAGCCTCGCCGTGGACCTTGTTGGTTCCCGCCCGTGGGCTGCCGTAGCCGATCACAGTGCGAACACGAATCAGCGAAGGCTTCGTCGTCTCTGCCTTCGCCGCGAGAATCGCCTTCTCAATCGCAACCAGATCGTTGCCGTCTGCTACATGCTGCACGTGCCAGTGATACCCCTCGAAGCGTTTCGTCACATCCTCGGTGAAGGAAAGCTCCGTCGGTCCATCAAGCGAAATCAGGTTGTCGTCATAGAGCACAATCAGCTTGCCCAAACCCAGTGTGCCCGCAAGCGAAGCTGTCTCGTGCGAGATGCCTTCCATCATGTCGCCGTCTCCGCACAGGACGTACGTGTAGTGGTCGACGATGTTGTATGTATCGCGGTTGTACACCGCTGCCAGATGCTTCTCCGCAGTGGCGATTCCAACTGCCATGCCGAAGCCCTGACCGAGCGGCCCAGTCGTCACCTCGACTCCCGGCGTATCGCCATATTCAGGATGACCCGGTGTATGAGAGCCATACTGCCGGAACTGCTCGAGCTGCGATATCGGCAGATCGTAGCCGGACAGGTGAAGTGCGCCATACAGCAGCGCGGAGGCGTGACCGTTCGACAGAATGAAGCGGTCGCGGTCGATCCACTTCGGGTCCGACGGATCGTGCTTCATCAGCTTGTGGTACAGCAGGTAGGCGATCGGCGAGCAACCAAGCGGAGCGCCGGGATGACCGGACTTGGCTTTTTCAACAGCATCGACGGCGAGGAAGCGGAGAGTGTTGATGGAAAGCTGATCAAGTTCGTGCTGTTTCGAATCCTGCGGTTCGCTCATTCTTTTCCTTCGCTTTCTAGAGAGACTGGGACGCGTTCGGCGACGCTAAATCCCGATAATCTGGTTGAACTATGACAGTGTACTAGCCCGGTGTGACTCTCTGCATCCCTACACCATGGTCGCTGCATCTCTACACTTCTGTAGATGCTGGCGGCGGAATTACGGAGACATCGATATTTCTTCCTAGCCAGCGGTTCTGCCCGTTCTGTCCAGGCCACACCAGCGTAAATATGATGTCGCCCGTCTGCTCAGCTACGGTAGAAATATCAGCGAACGAGCCCGGATACCCAACTGAGCGCGCATCGATCGAGAGCGTTGTCGCCCAGTTGTCCAATGTGTAGACAACTCGAAAATGTTCACGATCGACAATGCGCAGCGTATATCCGGAGAAGATCATTGAGATGGGACGAGTAATTTCGAATATCTCGATGTGATTGGCAAAAGTACGCTTGCCTGCAACAACGGCATAGCGCTCTTCCACGACCGAGATACGGTCGAACACGCGCCCATCAGCTGCCGATCGCAACAGCTTCAGATACTCCGCATGCGCCCAAACCAGCGGTTGCGCCGAACCCGCCGAGCGGCCAATGTACATTCCTTTGGACGGTATATCAGTGTAGTCCCATATTTGTTCGGGGAGCATGCCACCAACCGAGCTGAACTGCTCGATCGCCTTGATGTGCGCCATATAAGGATTCCCGGCAGATAGTTCGTAGTGTCCACGCTCACCGGTCAGGATCGGCCACGCGCGGCCCTGACCCGAACCGTCATAAGGACCGCCGTCTTTCTTCTGCCCGTATCCATCATGGTTATAACGGCGCCAGCAGTCGCCGAACGGCGTCTCAATCTTCAGGCAGTGGTCGACGACCTTCAGCGAATTGATGATTAGCGGGTCGTCGGCGCGGCGAATGCCGTAACGCACCAGTTCCAGAAAACCCGCGTCGATCACCTGGCGGGCCTCGAAGTCGGTCTTCTCTCCTGGCTCGCGATTGTTGATATGAATGCAACCGGGTGGAAGCTGGGGATTGTAAAAAGGTTCTCCCTCGGCCGGCGGGCGTATCCGCATGTAGTGATATTTAATCTCCGGGTGTAGCACCCCTTCTGTCGTTGTGGTCCACTCGTCCAGGTGGGCTTCAATCCAGTCCGCATAGGACTCCAGATAACTGCCCAACTCGCTCGACTGACGGGAGCGGGCAATATCCGCAGCACACACCAGGGCCGAGATCACAGCGGCCAGCGTCGATGGCGAGTAACCCGCTGTCTCCTCCCATCGCTCCTGCTGGGTCACTGGAGCGTAGCGGACCAGAAACGCGGCGGCGCGTTCAACAAATGGAAAGATGTCGAACTCGCCCAGCCCATTCATCTTCCACAGACGCCACGCGAGCATGATCGGAAACGCAACCTCATCCAACTGAATGCCCGTCCAGTATGGCGTCCCGTCGATCCAGAAGTTCTGAGCGAAGCTTCCGTCCGTCCGCTGCGTACATGCCAGGTACACCAGCGCGCGCATCGCAGTGTCCGTCCTGCCGCATGCCAGCAGGGCCGTGGCGGTCTGCACCATATCGCGCGTCCACACCAGGTGATAGCCGCCGAGGTCTGTGTCACCCTTCGAGGCTCCCCACGGAATCGACGCCGACGCGATAAAGGCGCCTGAATAGGTCTTGTCCTCATGCGTCAACAACACGTTGTGGCTGATCCGCATCAGCTTGCCACCATCTTTCGAGGCCGAAGCCAGCCTCGGCGGCGAAACGGACCGCGTCCACTGCAGCAGAAAGCGTTTCTGGTGTTCCTGGTATGGGGTTGCCAGCGTCTGCATCAACTGCGCAATCGCTGAATGGCTTCCGTCACCAAACGAGATCGCGATGGTGAACTCGCGATTCGCGGCAACGTCGATCTCCCCCATCACGGCGATGTTGCCGTTCAGCGCCTGGCCGAACTGCCAGGTCATCTTCATGTCGCTGCAGAGGTCCTGATATCCGTCGCTGGTCCCAACATATCCGCATGATGAGCGGCTGAAACCACAGTCCGCCCCCATGGCCAGCATGGTGTCGCCCTTCCAGGCCAACAGGCAGCGCTGTCCCGCTACATCGATCGATCGCGCCGAGTTCCCTGCACCGCCTCCGTCCAGATGCGGCGCCAGCAGCGCATAGCACTTCAGCCGCGACAGAATCGCCTCGTCCCCGCTGATCTTGACGTTCATCAACACCACCGGATGGTGCGGGTCGCTGATGAACTCCTTCGTCACCGTGTAGCGTCCCTTCAGATCGCTTGCTGTCACGCGTACGGCGGGAGCGCTGCTGTCGATGTAGTGAAAGTCATAGTCCAGATCGCGCTTCTCTTCGTGGAAGAAGGTCTCACCGTCGCTGAACAACAGCTCCACGTCGCGTGTCTGGGGACGGTCGATCGTCGGATAGTAGATCTCGTTCAGCGTGCCGTGCGAAACCGTGAACCAGACGCGGCTCGAGGCTGCATACGCGGTCGACACAGCGTCCTTTTCGCTCGAGGTCCAGCGCGGTTCTACTCCAGGGGCCCCGAATGCGGGTCCGTCATCCTCCAGCCAGCGGTAAGCAGCGCTCAAATCGTTCATTGCAACCATTAGAGCGCAAAATTTCGCGAATGGTTACATTTCGGCGTAAATGAACGATGAATGCTGCGGTGCGCTATGATTTTGGAGGTCGCGCTATCTCGATCCAGGTGCATCGCGCCGACCAGGCCCAGCATCGAAACAAGGACAAAGAACTGGCGGTCAGGATGCTCCTGGCTGACCTAAACGAACGACGACAGGAGATTTACCGTGGCCTACGAACTACCCCCTCTGCCCTACGATTACGCGGCGCTCGAGCCCCACATTGACGAAGCGACGATGAAGCTCCACCACGACAAGCACCACCAGACCTACGTCACCAATCTCAACGGTGCGGTGGAGAAGCACCCTGAGCTCGGCAGCAAATCGCCCGAAGAGCTGATCAAAGACCTGGCCAGCATCCCGGAGGATGTTCGCAAGGTCGTCCAGAACAACGGCGGCGGGCACGTCAACCACTCCATGTTCTGGCAGATCATGAAGCCCAAGGGCGGCGGCGAACCGTCAGGCGACATCGCGGCCCAGATCAAGGCCGACTTCGGCGACTTCGAGAGTTTCAAAAAGCTCTTCAACGAGACCACCGCCAAGCAGTTCGGCTCCGGCTGGGGCTGGATCATCTTCGTGGGCGGCAAGCTGAAGATCGTCACCACGGCGAACCAGGACAACCCCATCTCCGAGGGCAACTACCCCATCCTCGGCAACGACGTCTGGGAGCACGCTTACTACCTGAAGTACCAGAACAAGCGTCCCGACTACCTCGCCGCCTGGTGGAATACGGTCAACTGGGACGAGGTCAACAAGCGCTTCGCCGCCGCCAAGGCCTACAAAAAGTAAGCCGTTCCAGATGCAAAGGGCTGCCTACCGGCAGCCCTTTGCTTTGCGTTCGAGTGGCGTCGATGAGGGGGTAGCCCCCTCCCCCCTCCTAAAGACAATTTCCTTTTGATTCATAGATTTACAGAACGCCATGGCCTGCAAAATCGTCATATCATTGGGGTTACAGCTAAATTCGTGCAAGCAAACGAGTTAGCCCCGGAGGGCGGCTAAATCCCCACTTGGCTTGCTTGCTTTTTGATCTATATATTCAGTATATCGGGTTGAGCGTAACTAAAATGCCACGCGGATGTTGTTGTGGGCGAGTGGGTTAGGCGGTTTTGGGGCTTGACATGCGTTTTTTGGGCAGAAAGTGGCACAAGAAAAATGACGGGGCAGCAACGTCAGTAAAATGAATCGTTTCCGGGCGGCGCCAGCGGACGGAATGACAGCAGAAGTAAAAGCAGATCCCCCGTTCGACTTTGCCCAGGGCTGGCTCTTCGGGGATGACAACAAGAAAAGCGACCACAACAGCTGCAAGAAGGCTGGACAATACTGAGAAGGCTTGACCACACTTGAAAAAAAAGCTGGACCATACTTGATGGTCCAGCTTTTCGTTCTGATCGATTCTTTCTTATTGAAGAGAGCTGTTATTCGATGGAGCCTTTGCGGGGGCGGCGGTTGGCCTGGAGGACCTTCTTGCGCATGCGGAGCGACTTCGGAGTGACCTCGACGAGTTCGTCGTCGGCGATGAACTCGATGCACTGCTCGAGGGTGAGTTGCTTGTAGGGGACGAGGCGGACAGCGTCGTCGGAGCCGGAGGCGCGCATGTTGGAGAGCTTCTTCTCGCGGACGCAGTTGACGTCGAGATCGTTGTCGCGCGAGTGCTCGCCGACGATCATGCCTTCGTAGACCTCAATGCCGTCGCTGACAAAGAGGATGCCGCGGTCCTGCAGACCTTCGAGCGCGTAGGCGGTGGTGGTTCCCTGGCGGTCGGAGATGAGAGCACCTGAGAGCGCGCTGCGGAATCTCGCCCTGGTAGGCGATGTAGCCGTCGAGGATGGAGTTCATGATGATGGTTCCGCGGGTCTCGGTGAGCATTTCAGACCGGAGGCCGATCAGGCCGCGGCTGAGGGATGCGGAACTCCATGCGGACGCGGCCGGAGCCGTGGTTGATCATCTTGGTCATCTCGCCTTTTCTTGGTCCGAGGCGCTCGATGACGGTGCCGACGAAGTTTTCGGGGACGTCGATGGAGAGGTGTTCGACCGGCTCCATGACCTGGTCGTCGATCTTCTTGGTGACGATCTCGGGACGGCTGACCATCATCTCGAAGCCTTCGCGGCGCATCATCTCGATGAGGATGCCGAGCTGGAGTTCGCCGCGGCCGAGGACCTTGAAGGAGTCGGGCGAGCCTGTCTCCTGCATCTTGAGCGAGACGTTGGTGAGGAGCTCTTTGTCGAGGCGGTCGCGCAGGTTGCGCGAGGTGACGTACTTGCCCTCGCGGCCGGCGAAGGGCGCCGTTGTTGACGTTGAACTGGATGGCGATGGTCGGCTCATCGATGGTGATGGGCGGAAGCGGCTGCGGGATTTTCGACGTCGCAGAAGCTCTCGCCGATGGTGATGCCGGGGATGCCGGCGATGGCGACGATGTCGCCGACCTGGGTCTCTTCGATGTCGGTGCGCTTGAGGCCGGAGAAGCTGAAGAGCTTGGTGATCTTGTGCTTGGTGAAGGTGCCGTCGAGTCTTGGCGACGTTGTACTCCTGGCCAGTGCGCATGGTGCCGTTGAAGACGCGGCCGATGGCGAGACGGCCGAGGTAGTCGGAGTAGTCGAGATTGGTGACGAGGATCTGAACGGCGCCTTCGGGTTCGCCTTTGGCGACCGGGATGGTGGTGATGATCTGCTCGAAGAGTGGCTGGAGGTCAGTGCCGGGGATTGCCGGGTCGGTGGTCGCGGTGCCGAGCTTGCCGTTGGTGTAGAGGACGGGGAAGTCGAGCACGGACTCGTCGGCGTCGAGGTCGATGAAGAGGTCGTAGACCTCGTTGAGAACTTCCTGCGGGCGGGCATCGGGACGGTCGATCTTGTTGATGACGACCATCGGGGTGAGGCCGGCTTCGAGGGCCTTCGAGAGGACGTAGCGGGTCTGGGGCAAGGGGCCTTCGGAGGCGTCGACGAGGAGGACGACGCCGTCGACCATCTTGAGGGCGCGCTCGACTTCGCCGCCAAAGTCGGCGTGGCCGGGGGTGTCGACGATGTTGATCTTGTTGTCGTGATAGTAGAGGGCGGTGTTCTTGGCAAGAATCGTGATGCCGCGCTCTTTTTCGAGGTCGTTGGAGTCCATGACGCGCTCGACGACGGCCTCGTTGGAGCGGAAGGTGCCGCTCTGGCGCAGCATGGCGTCGACGAGGGTGGTCTTGCCATGATCGACGTGGGCGATGATGGCGATGTTGAAGATGGGCTTAACGGCGATTGCGGTTGAGTTGCTCACTGCGTTGTATGTCCTGTCTGTGCGCTTAGGTGGGTACTTTTGGGGAAAATGCGCGTCTGTCCTAGTTTAGCCTAGTTGGGCCGTGGTCGGCCCCTGAAATGTGGCTAACCGCAAGAAGATACTGTGAATGCGGGTCGAGCTGGAGCGGCAAAACACGAAATGCTTCTCTTCTCTTGAGCTGTAAAGAAGATCGAGTGGCATTTGTGAAGGTTTGAAGAAGGTTGCACCCTTTCCTCGGCAGGGCTCATCAATTAGACGGCCATCGAAAGAATGTGCCCATACAGGAGATCAGTTATGAGCAAGCTCACAGGAAAAGTAGCGGTTGTTACCGGCGCGTCGAAGGGCATTGGAGCGTCGATCGCGGAACATCTTGGCGCGGCCGGAGCGTCGGTTGTAGTGAATTACAGCAGCAGCAAGGCCGGAGCGGACGCTGTGGTCGCGAAGATTACCGGCAAAGGCGGCAAGGCAATCGCCGTGCAGGGAAATGTTTCGAAGCAGGAAGATATTGAGCGGCTCTTCAAAGAGACCGTGGCGGCCTATGGGAAGGTCGATATTCTGGTGAATAACGCCGGCATCTACGACTTCAAGCCGTTGGAGGCGATTACGCCGGAGCACTTCCACTCACAGTACGATTTGAATGTGTTGGGACTGCTGCTGACGACCCAGGAGGCGGTGAAGCATTTGGGCCGAATGGCGGATCGATCATCAATATCGGCTCGATCGTGGGGCAGATGCCTGTGGGGTCCGCGTCTGTGTACAGTTCGACCAAAGCTGCGGTCGACGCGATTACGATCTCGCTTTCGCAGGAGCTTGGACCGAAGAAGATCCGCGTGAACTCGCTGAACCCGGGGATGATTGAAACGGAGGGCCTGCATGCTGTTGGATTTGTCGAGAGCGACTTCCGCAAACATGTGGAGTCGATTACGCCGCTTGGACGGATTGGGCAGCCGCAAGACATTGGGGCCGCGGCTGTGTTCTTCGCGTCGGATGATTCGGGTTGGATGTCGGGTCAACTGGTGACGTTCGCGGGTGGTCAGCGGCAGTAAGTACGTGGCGTTTGTTGTGGCGAGGGCTGCCTTTTTGGGCGGCCCTTTCTTTTGCTCACAGCCGCTTTGACTGAAATGCGACTGAGCGATTTCAGCAAGTTGAACGATGAAACACAGATTGAGTTTGGATGCTTGGGGTTGTGCCGCTATACTCAAGGTTTCCAATGCATCCAGCCCAGTCCTCCCAGTTCGAGCATGCGGCGCTGAAAAACTATTTGCTGGACCATGCCTACGACGAGATGTTTTCGGGTCCGGGCGATCTGCATAGCCACTGCAAGCAGTTGCTCGAGCACTTCACTTCGCTGCCGGTGGAGGAATTGCAACGACGGAAGCAGGCGGCCGATCTCAGCTTTCTGAATCAGGGCATCACGTTCACCGTCTATGGCCGTGAGGAGGGAACCGAGAAGATCTTTCCGTATGACCTGGTGCCACGCATAATCACCGCGGCGGAGTGGGCGACGGTGGAGCTTGGGCTGACGCAGCGAATTACGGCGCTGAATCTTTTTCTGAAGGACATCTATAACGAGGGGCGGATTCTGCAAGACGGAATCGTTCCGCGAGAGATGGTCTACACGTGCAAGCACTATCGCAGGCAGATGGCGGGATTGCAGGTTCCGCGCAATATCTACGTCGCGATCTGCGGGACAGACCTGATTCGCCTGGAGAATGGCGAGTTTGTGGTGCTGGAGGATAATCTGCGCGTGCCGAGCGGCGTCAGTTATATGCTGACGAATCGCAGGGTGATGAAGCGGATCTTCCCGGAGCTGTTTCGCAGCTATAACGTGCGACCGATCGAACAGTACACGCAACAGCTGCTGGGGACGCTGCGCTCGCTTGCGCCTGAGGGACGGCCGGAGCCGAATATTGTGCTGCTGTCGCCGGGAGTTTTCAACTCGGCGTACTTCGAGCATGCGTATCTCGCCCGGCAGATGGGGATTGAGTTGGTGGAGGGGCGCGATCTCGTTACCCATGACAATGTCGTGTACATGCGGACGACGAACGGGCTGCGGCGAGTGGATGTGATCTATCGGCGCGTGGATGACGACTTCATCGATCCGCTGGCGTTTCGTGGAGACTCGATCCTTGGCGTGGCTGGGTTGTTCAATGCGTATCGCGCAGGGAATGTGACGCTAGCGAATGCGTTTGGTACGGGAGTTGCCGATGATAAGGCGCTCTACGCGTATGTCCCGGACATCATCAAGTACTACCTGTCTGAGGAGGCAGTGCTGAAGAACGTGGAGACGTATCTGCCGACGCGGCCGAAGGAGCGACAATATGTGCTCGCGAATCTCGACAAGTTGGTGGTGAAGGCTGTGGGAGAGAGCGGCGGGTATGGGATGTTGATTGGGTCGCAGTCGACGAAGGCACAGCGGGAGGAGTTTGCGCGGAAGATCGAGGCTGATCCGCGGAACTATATTGCGCAGCCGACGATCTCGTTTTCGCGCGCGCCTTGCCTGATCGGCGATGAGCTGGAGCCTCGGCATGTGGATCTGCGGCCTTATGTTCTTTTTGGCGATAAGGTGACGATTGTGCCGGGTGGCCTGACGCGAGTGGCGCTGACCCGCGGGTCGCTGGTGGTGAATTCGTCGCAGGGGGGCGGCAGTAAAGATACGTGGGTACTGAGCCAGTGAAAGGAGAGCCGATGCTGAGCCGCGTTGCCGATAGTTTGTATTGGATGAGCCGCTATCTTGAGCGCGCTGAGCATACGACGCGGCTGCTGGATGTGAACCTGAATCTGATGCTGGATGAGAGCGCTGCCAGCGCAGAGCGGCGTTGGCAGCGGGTGCTGCAGGCGTTGGGAAGGCCGAAGGACATCGAATGGACCGGCGATCCGTACGCACTGACGCAGTCGTTGACGTTCGACACGACGAATAAGGCTTCGATTTTGTCGTGCATCATCGCCGCGCGGGAGAACTCGCGGCATGTGAGAGAGCAGATTTCGACGGAGCAATGGCATCGGTTGAACAGCCTGTATCTGCAGGTGACGCGGCCGGAGATGCAGATGGACAGGCAGGCACAGGCTCATGCAGCTGGGACTTCGCGGCCGAGTGAATTTCTGCAGTCGGTGATGGAGGCTGTGCACCAGTTTCAGGGAGTGACGGACTCGACGATGAACCACGGTGAGGGTTGGCAGTTCATCCAGGTCGGGCGATACCTCGAACGAGCGTCCGCGACGGCGTTGCTGCTGGAGGCCTACCACGCAGATCTTTGGGAGCATCCGGAGCGAGCTGGGGAAGGCAATGAATACCTGGACTGGATGGGGCTGCTGCGCTCGGCAACGGCGTTTGAGGCGTACTGCAAGGTGTACACAGCGGATCTGACTCCGGACCAGATCTTTGAATTTCTACTGCTCGATGCGGAGTTTCCTCATTCGGTGCGATTCTCGATCGACGCGGTCGAGTGCGCGCTTGAGAAGATTCAGGGGGATAGCGGCAAGAGTAGAGCTGAGGCGCTGCAGCGGCTCAGCGGAAGGCTGCAGGCTTCGTTGAGCTACAGCAGCGTCGAGGAGATTCTGAGCCAGGATGTGGTGGGGTATCTGCGGGGCATTCAGGCGCAGTGCCGTGCCATTCACGAGACGATCTATGAGATGTATGTGGACTATTCGATTCAGGCTGCGCTGGCAGGGTAGATGAACGTACAGACTCAAATCCCCGAGATGCGGGAGCCGATTACCAGCGGGACACGCTCCAATCTTGTCGATATCGTAAAAGGGATCGCGATCATTCTTGTCACCTACGGCCACACGGCGCAGGGTGTCGTCCATCGCGGATGGTGGACGGTGCAAGGAGCTTCTTTCTCGCGAGCTTTTATCTACAGCTTTCATATGCCGGCGTTTTTTTTCGTTGCCGGATTGTTTGTTCACGGGAGTATCGAGCGCAGGGGCGCGCCTTCCCTTCGCGGTTGAGAAGATGAAGTCGATTCTCTATCCCTATCTGCTGTTTGCCGTGATCTACACCGCGCTGCAGCCGTTGATCGGACGCTTTGAGATGAGTGCCGCGCCTTTCCATTGGAGGGAGTTTCTGCTGAATCTCTCCGATGGGAACGCGAGCTGGTTTTTGTTTACTTTATTTTTCTGCTTCATGCTGGCGCTGATGACGGCACGAGTTCCCGGCTGGCTGTTGTTTGTGGCGGCGGTGCTTGTGGGTATGACGCCTCCTTTTGGACCGCCGCTGACCAACCAGGTGTTGCGTGAATTTTGTTTTATGGCCGCTGGGATGTTGGTTGGAACGCGTATCTTTCGTTTGGACCGAATACCGGTTGTGGCAGCAGGGATTGGATTCGCTTTTCTGGCTGGATTTCAGGCGGCGATGATTTACCTCTGCGGAGAGGCGAACCGATGGACCTACGCCGGGCTTGGCCTGACGGGACAGCCGCGGCTCTTTTTGCTGGCTAAGGTGCTTGATCGGCATCGCATTGGGAATGGTTTCGCCTGGATTGGCCGCGCATCTCTGGCTATCTTTCTGCTAAGCGCGTTTGCGCAGGGAGCTACGCGGGCCGTCCTGTCGGGAGCTTTTCATACGCAGGAGTTGTGGCTGCAGTTGCTTTTGCCTACGGTGTTCGCAACGCTTCTGCCTGCTATTGTGTGGTATCAACAGAAAAGATGGCGGTTGGGCTGGCTCTTCTACTGGCCGTTATAGCAAGTGGAACTAACGAGGACACGCTATGTACTATTCAATTCGCCATCTGACGAAGTTTCTGTACAGCAACGAGGTCAGCGAGAGCATGATGGAGACGCGGATGCATCCGCGAAGCGATCAGAATCAGCGCTGCCTGACGTTTCATCTTTCGGTGAGCCCGCGATGCAGGGTGTTCAGCTATCGCGACCACCTGGCCAACAATGTACATCACTTCGATATTCCGGGGATGCACGGACAGTTGGTGATCGTTGCTGAGTCGCTGGTCGAGGTGCAGCCGGCGGCGCAGATTCCAGCGTTCCTGGCGCCGGATGCCTGGAGGGATATGGATGCGATGGTGCAGCAGGGCGACTACTGGGAGATGTTGCTGCCGAGCGAGTTTACCGAGCCGACACCAGCGCTGGACGATCTTGCCGCAAAGTTCGATGTTCGCCGCAGAGACGACCCGCTGATGGTCCTGCACAACCTGAATCGGCAGATTTATGAGTACTTCGACTACAAGCCGAAGTCGACCAAGGTGGATTCGCCGATCGATCTCGCACTCGGTGCAAAGGCCGGAGTGTGTCAGGACTTCGCGCACATCATGATTGCGCTGGTGCGATCGAAGCTGCGAATTCCGTGCCGGTATGTGAGCGGGTATCTGTTTCACGGCGAGAGCGATATGGATCGGTCAATCAGTTCGGCGACTCACGCGTGGGTTGAAGCGCTGATTCCTCCTCTTGGCTGGGTGGGATTCGATCCGACGAATTGGCTGGTCGCGGGCGACCGGCACATTCGTACGGCAATCGGCCGGGACTATGCGGATGTTCCACCGACTCATGGCATCTTTCGCGGACGTGCGGCCAGCGAATTGACTGTTGCAGTGCGTGTGACGGCGAGTTTAGGGGCTCCTTCGTTCGATCAGGAGCTGCCCGTGCCGGAGGACTGGTCGACTTTAGTGGAGAAAGCGACGCGGCTGCCGGAGCAGCCACCGCCGCCGACGCGGCAGCAACAGATGGCGCAGCAACAGCAGGACGGTGATAGCATCGTGCCCCTCTAAAGCGGCCAGAAAAGGGATCAATCCCAGGATACTTTGTGGCAGTTTGGCGCAGAGTTAAAGCTCCGCGCGAATCCCAAAGGAAAGATAGAGGCCAAGCCAGAAAGAAAAATGGCGCAGGAATCGTATGGACTCCTGCGCCGTAGACGAACGGAATGGATTAGAAGGTGAACTTACCCCAGAGAATCAGTTGGCGGCCAGCATCCAATTCGGAGTTCTTCCTGTTCAGGAATTGGCCGTTTCCGATGTTGTTCACGGTGGTATTGAGAATATCGAGGTTATTGTGGTTTGCGATGTCCTGGGCTTCGGCTCTCAAAACGATTCTGCCACGTTCAAATTTGGGAATTTGGAAGCCTTTCTCCAAAGCAACGTCAGTCAAAATCCTGCCGGGATTCGAGAAGCTGTTGCGTCCGATCTCATTATTTAGTTGAGAGTTGTCCGGATCGTGAGGAATCAGGAAATGCACGCTGCCCGGCTGATCGACGACGAGCGTGGACGTCGCCGCATTGAAAGCTGCAAGGTCATAGTAGACTCCTGGTGTTCCACCCTTGATAAAGAATCCGTCGATCGCACCCGTGGTGAGTGGCGCCTTGGGATTACCGATGATTGGACGATCATTGGTAGCGCTCGAGTCGCCATTGGAGTCGACGTTTTCAGCGAAGGTGCTGTATGTTCCGGACTGGAGTCTTGTGGAGCCGGAGAGTGTCCAATGACGTGTCAGGACATTGAGAGCGGTATCCGCAAACCCATTGGAGCCGTGCAGACCTGCCGGGGACCAAACATAAGTGAGAACAAAGTAGTGGCGATGATCATAATCCGACGGACCCCAGTTGTTTTTACGAAGTCCACCAAAGGCAAGGTTAGATGCGAAGGAGGTAGGGCTCGACGAACCAGTGAAGATTTCGGAAGCGTCATCCAGGGATTTGCTGTACGTGTAGTTTCCGCGTATCTGGAAACCATGCGAGAACAGATGAGAACCCTCGACCTGCAGGCTGTCGTAGCGGGAGCGCGCGAAGTTGCCGCGGATGATGTCTTCGCCGTAGGCCGGATTCAATCTCTGTCCGGTTAGGCCGTTGACGTAGTTGAACTGCTGGTTGGCAAAGAGCCCCGATCCAATATTTCCAACGTAGCGAACAGCGAAGAACATATTCCACGGGAACTGCCGCTCTACACCCAGGTTGTACTGGTATGTGATTGGATTGATCGAATTGGACGCAACACTTTCCACGGTAGATTGCAGAGAGAGTACGGGCGTGATCGTAGGAATGAGGCTGGTAGCGTTGGTAAGACCTGCACCCGTAGTCAGTTGAAGCGTACTTGCAACCGCATTGGGCGAGCTCTGAGCAGAGTTGGTGACAATGTTGCTAAAGGAGCTGTCGTAGAAGATACCTACACCGCCGCGAATAACAGATTTGCCATCACCGAAATACCCACCGAAGTGAGGCGAGTAGGCAAAGCCAAGTCGTGGCGAGAAGTTGCCCTTCGGGTTATTCACCTTGATGGCATTCGCGGTAGCCACTCCGTTTTGCAAGGTAATGACTCCGAGCGGGTTGTTAATGTCAACGCCAGGATACTTGAGCGAATTCTCAGCGTTGGTCAGATAGTCCCAGCGCAGACCGGCGTTGATGGTCAGGGATGCATTGATTTTGATATCGTCCTGGCCAAAGAAACCTGAGCGCCAATTATGTGGATCGATACGTGTGCTGCCGAAGGTCTTGGTCGCGGTACCCGATGGCCCTAACTGATTTTGCAGGAAGTTGCCCAGAGCGGTGTTGTAACTGGCTCCAGCTGCATTGGTTCCACCTGCGGCGAAGGTGAGAGTGCCGACCGCATTTTGCGAGACCAGGTCGTGCTCCAACTGGCGGCCAATATCGAAGCCAATACGCATGGAGTGACGGCCCTTCTGCCAGCCAACCGTGTCTTGGAACTGATAAAGATCTTCACCGCGTCCCTGCGGGAAGTTCTGATTCGGACCAAGCGGAGGCGTGGACGGTGCCAACGCTGACTGAAGGAAGCGTATAGAGCGGGTTGGCAAGTGTCTGGGGGGTTGGTGCAAAGGAAAAGTTGATGCGGGTCTCCGAGACGCGGAACTCGTTCAGAAGATTCGCAGTGAAGATGTGTGTCCAGGTGCCTTCACCCAGCTCCGCCGGGCCACCTTGCTCTGTGTCAAATCCGATCAAGGCGCCGGGGCTGTTGGTGAAGTCGGGGTTCGACGAACTACGAGCGTGAAGATAACGCGCCGAGAAAGAGTCTTTTGACCACGGCGTGTAGTCGATCTTGTACATCCACTGAGTACTGGGCCTGCTTGCGTTTGGTGCAACACGCTGGAAGAAGTTCTCCGTTATGACGCATCCGGACGTCGGGCATCCCGGTTGAGGTCCTACGTTGGTGTTGACCGTGGCACGGCCCGCAACCGGGTTGTAGGCATTCAAGTAGGTGCCTGAGGCGATGCCACTATTGAGATAAGCATCAAGCGAAGCTATCTGCTGCGCAACAACTGGTGTCGAGGACGACGGAGCTGCAGCAGCAATGGATTGGAGGAGTGCAAAACCGTTGGCATCCGGGAACTCAAGAACAGAAGGTACCAATTTGCCATAGAAACGCGAGACTGCGAGGCCGCCGAAGGCAAATAACTTGTCTTTAATGATGGGGCCACCAGCGGTAAATCCGTAGATATGCTGATCTGACCGTGCCTTCCCGATCCCAGTGCCGCGCTCAAGCCCCCCGAGTGCGTTCAAACCGGAGCCGCTATAGCGTTCATAGACTTCACCGTGGTACACGTTCGTGCCGCTCTTGGTGGTGGAGTTGATGACTCCGCCGCCAGCCCGCCCGAACTCGGCCGAAGCAGAGCTGGTCAACACGGAGACGTTGCTGAATGAATCGGGAATAATAGGTTGGAATGCCTGTCCGGCAATGGAGACGTCATTGATCTCCTGGCTGTCGATTAGATAGTTGTTGGCTCGCGGGCGGGCTCCGTTGATCTGGATCTCCTGACCGTTGCTGAAACCGCCGTTGGCGACGATCTGCGCACCCGGCACTGTAGTCGCCACTTCGAAAGGGCTCAGCGAAAAGACAGGCAGCTTTTGAAGATCGGTCGAATTGACGATGCCGGTTAGCTGACCGTTCTCCGTGTTGATGGCAACCGAATCGGCTTCAACCGAGACCGATTCCTTCGCGGTGCCAACTGTCAGGTTGACATCATACGAGGTAGTCTCCGAGGGGGTGACGATAACGTTTTTAGCAGTGAAGGGGGAGAAGCCGGGCTGCTTCACGGTGACCGTGTAATTCTCGGGACGCAGCGCTTCGATTCGATAGGCGCCATCTCCCTGGGTGATGACCGTACGTACGATGTTGTCTTCGTTACCGACGACGGCAACAGTTACCTTGGGAACAACCGCGCCAGTTTGATCGCGGACAACACCAACTAGAATGCCCAAGCTGGTCTGGGCATCAGCGGTTTGGGGGCGCCCGATGAGAAAGCACCCAATCAACAGCAGAAGGATAGAAGTCTTGCGAAGGAGCATCTTCATGAAATTTTTTGCCTCAAATCGGATATGTAGAACACGGGACAGCAAAGCCAAAAAATTTAAGGAACCCGTACTTCCGCGAATCAAAATTCATCGACACTAATACAAACGGGGCACCTTCCGCGGATGGTTTCGGGCGGCGTCCGTCTCCTAGTTGGTGGTATTTCAGATATCACGTCTGTGATATTTAAGATATCAGCAAGCAATTGAAGGGCCAGAATGAAAATCCGAGTTTCCGGGGGTTTGTTTAGCGCGATAAACCAAATTCCATATAATTTTGATCGGCGATTTCCTGAATTTATAGATTCAGTTTTTTGAACACGCGCTCGGGGATGTGCCGGATGATGAACATGATGGGTTGCCACTGGAACGGAACGTAGAGAACGTCCTTGCGCTTGTCGATCGCGCTGACGATGGATTCGGCGACGGAATCAACATCGGCGAACTTCTCGCTCTTGGGCATGCTGGCTGTCATCGCGGTGCGGATGGGACCGGGTTTGATGGTGAGAACCGTGACGCCCTCGCGGTCGACACGATTTCTTAACCCGGCGAGGAATGCGGTGAGGCCAGCCTTCGAGGCGCCGTAGAGATAGTTCGTTTTGCGGCCACGGTCTCCGGCGACCGAGGAGAGCACAGCGAGGGTTCCCGCGTGGCGCTGGACGCAGAAGTTCGCCAGCCAGGTGAGGAGCGAGACCGGTGCCATGAAGTTGGTGTAGATGATCTGGGCGGCGGCGTTGAAGTCCTCTTCGGCCTCGGCCTGGTCGCCGAGAATGCCGTGGGCGAGATAAGCGATGTCCATGCCAGTGAGGGAGTTGACGGCATGGGCGAGGAGCTGCGGGTGGTTATCAGTGTCGTCGAGGTCGGCGACGGCGGTGTCCACGTAGCTGGCACCGCGGGTCTTGAGGTCCTGGGCGACCGCGTCGAGCTTGGCCTGATTGCGTGCGACGAGGAAGAGGCTGGCTCCTTGTGACGCCCAGATGCGGCAGGTGGCTTCGGCGATGCCAGAGGTGGCGCCAAGCACGAGAATCTTGCGGGGGATGATCGTCGTTTGCGGGGTCGTACTCATAAGCTTGGCCTGTCTCCGGTGACGCGCTCCCAGAAGCTGGAGGTGAACATCGGGTCGCGGTAGCGGGCGAACTGCTCCCACTGCGGGTAGAAGGACTGGAACTGCGAGGCCGTCATGGCGGCGTCTTTGGCCGGGTAGAGCCGTCCGCCGAACTCGAGGGTCATGTCCGCGAGGCGAGCGAAGAGAGGAAAGCTCTTGTCGGGCTTGATGGGGAAGTCGAGGGCGAGTGTGATGCCGGGCTTGGGGAAGCTCATCATGCCGGGAGAAGGGACATCACCGAAGACCTTGAGGACGGCGAGGAAGCTGGCGAGGCCTGATTTGGCAACCTCGTGCAGGATGGCAATCGTGCCCTCTTTGGCGTGCTCCCACGGGATGACGTATTGGAACTGGAGGAGGCCGCGTTTGCCGTACATGCGGTTCCAGCGGAGGACTTTGTCGAGCGGATAGAAGAAGGGCTCGTAGTCCTGCAGCGAGACGACGCGTTTGTGGATCTGCTTGTGGAAGTAGGCGGTGTTGAAGAGGCTGACACTGAGAGGGTTGAGCGCGAAGCCGGGAGCGTCGAAGGGAAAGATGAGCCTGGGCTTCGGTGATGGTTTGAGATCGTCCCTTCGGGGAGAGTGGTCGCCCTGCATGAAGACGCCGCGGGCGAAGTTGCGGCCGGTGGAGGCGCAGTCAATCCAGCTGACGGTGTATTCGATGTCCTTGCTCTGGCTGGTGAGGTCGAGGAACTCGTCGATACCGTGGAACTGGACGCCTTCATAGTCGATCATGCGCGAGACGATGGGCTTAAGGCGCAGGGTCGCCCAGGTGATGAGGCCGGTGAGCCCCAGACCGCCGATGGTCGCGGCGTAGAGGTCCGCATTTTGGGTCAGGGAGCAAAGTCTGCGCGTGCCGTCAGAGCGGACGAGCTCCAATTGCGTGATGTGCCGGCCGAAGGTTCCAGCGACGTGGTGATTCTTGCCGTGAATGTCATTGGCAATTGCTCCACCCAGGGTTACATATTTCGTTCCCGGAGAGACCGGGAGGAAAAACCCACGGGGAACAGCGAAGTCGAGGATCTGCGCGAGGGTGACGCCGGCTTCGGCGGTGAGCAGGCCGGTCTCGGGGTCGAAAGAAATAAGGCGATCCATCCCGGTGGTCAGGAGGAGGGTGCCGTCCTTGAGGAGGCAGACATCGCCGTAGCTGCGGCCCATGCCCACGGGGAGTGCTCCGTTGTGCATGCCGGCGACGACGGCGGGAAAGTCGCTCTGCCAGTGGAGCGGCACGACCTTCGCGTCGTAGGTGGGGTAGCGCCCCCAGGACTCGAAGGGAACTTTGCCCGTCGGCGGCTCCCCTGCGGCAGGAAGGGTGAGCTGCGACGGTGTGGATGTGGCAGTCGACATGGTGTCAAGGATATCCGACTGAGCTGATTCAAGGACAATGGGCAAGAGCTTCTGAGTTGCTAGCGACATGTCGCTTCCAGTTGTTTGTAGGGCTTGGAGTTGGATGGGAACTTAATGTGACGGGCCGCGACGATCTGTTCTTGAAACGCTCCTCCATATTTGAGCGCGATGTCGGGATCTTCGCGATAGACAGGATCCTTCATCGCCTCGGGAAGCGTCGTGAACGTAAAGCCTCGGCTGCGGAACAGAGCTATGAGGTCTGGCAGCATCTTTGCGTCGAAGGTGCCGATGTGAAGAAGAAGAACATATGGGACGTCGCGGCCGTAGAGGGTGTGGGTAACGTCGCGGAAGACGGTGATGTACTGATCGGCAGTGGAGAGGTAGGTTGCGCGAAGTGAGTCGATCGCTTTGTCGTCGTGTTTGTCGACACAACGGGCGTAAGGGGCGTTCCAGAGGTAATCTTCGAAGTCCAGCGAAACCTGCGCGACCTGATAGCCGTTCTGCTGAAGATAGGCGCGGACCGCTCGGCGCTTTTCGAGGGTCTCGCCCTCCCAAAGGAAGGGATAGCGGAACCAACGCCAGTCCTGTCCTGCCATTAGGGTGGAGAGTAGAGGCTCATTTTTGGCAATCTCTGACTCGAACTCAGCCGGTGTGAGGTCGTTGAGGGCAGGATGAGAGTAGGTGTGGCTACCAAGAGGTTGACCTGCAGCGCGCCAGGCCTTCAGGACGGCAAGATCATCCGGTGCTTCCTCCAGCTTGGCCCCGTTGACGAATCCGTAGACCTGCGGGATGTGCTGGTCGTGCAGCGTGGTGAGGATGGAGTTGGCGATCTGGAGCCGCGTCTGTCCGGTTGGCAGAGGGCCATGGGCCGGAAGATCGTCGAAGGTGAAGGCTACCTGCTGTCCGGAGGAAGAGACGGCGCAGATGAGCGACAAGAGCACGTTGGGGAGGAAGAGTTTCATCATCGGTTCCCTTACTCTATTCGATGGCTTCCAGCTTCTGGTTAAAACAAGAAGGGCACAGTATGTACTGTGCCCTTCGAATGATGCGCTTTCTTGATTTATGCTGCGGACGTGGCTCGGTTCTTGGCGTGCTGGTCGGCGGCGACCTTCAGGGCTGCCTTGGCTTGAACGGCAAGGGCAGCAAAGCCAGCAGCGTCGTTGGCGGCGATGTCGGCGAGGACTTTGCGATCGAGGCCATTGCCGGCGAGCTTGAGACCGTTGATGAAGGTCGAGTAGCTCATGCCATTGATCCGGCAGGCCGCGTTAATGCGGACGATCCAGAGCGCGCGGTACTGACGCTTCTTCTGCTTGCGACCGGTGTAGGCAAACTTGAGCGAACGCTCGACGGCTTCTTGAGCAGCCTGGTAGAGCTTGGATTTGGTGAGGAAGTAACCGCTCGCGCGCTTGAGGATCTTCTTGCGGCGGTCGTTGCGTTTTGTACTCCGTTTTACACGGGGCATGGTGCTTCTCCTTTTGCGTACTTCGTTTAAGCGGCTGGAGGTAAGGGTCGCATTCTCGTCTCAATCAGAATTAGTGTGTCCTGAAAGGGACTCGTGAGAACGACGATGTGGCCTCTTCACTCGCTATGCAACTTCAAGTCTCGGTGGAACGCTAACGCTGTTCCAGGGGCCGGAACGCTTTGACTGGCCCTTTGCTCGTGAGAGCGGCTTGACTTGAAAAACTTGACCCTTCCCTGCCTGAAATCAAGCGTAAGGAAGCATCCGCGCAACCTTGGGACGATCCGCCTCGGAGACCAGAACCGAACCGCCGAGGTGGCGCTTGGTTTTGGTGGCCTTTGAGGTGAGGATATGGCGCATCTTCGACTGGCCGCGCTTGAACTTGCCCGTGCCTGTCTTATGGAAGCGCTTGGCTGCGCCGCTGTGTGTCTTCAACTTTGGCATTTGTGTTCCTGACTGTTTCTGGACAACTTATTGAGTATATACGAACTTGGCGCAAAATCCCGGTATATTGCGCTCCAAAGGGGAAGATAAACACTAAAATGCTTTCTTTCATGGACATGAAAATGACCCTCCGAGGAGGGTCATTTGGCTTAGCTCTGGCGAGCATTCTTTTTCTAAGATGTCTGTCCTGGTCTTTCCAGGGTTTTAGGAGGGCTACGTCGTTCTTAGCCCTTTGGTCCTACCGTCGTGCCACTGCCGGTAGAGCCAGAGCCACCGCTGCCGGTAGAACTGCCGCCGCTGGAGCTACCGCTGCCGCCGGAAGAGCTACCGCCGTGGTCGCAATCATGGCCGCCTTTATTACGGTCGTGATCGCAATCCTTGTCTTTGTCCTTATCGGAGTGGTTGCAGAAGCCAAACCATGACCACGAATGACTATCGTGCTCGCAGGCGAAGGCCGAGGTTGAGGTCGTAAGCAGTGAGAGTCCAACAACAGATGCAGCAATCAGGCGATTCAACTTCATTTTGGGTCACCTCAGGGACTACCCTTTCATAACGAACTAGGGGGAGAATACCAATGGTTACGGGGTACATCTGTAACACTTTTGGGGGAGGCGATTCTGGTTGCAGCCAAACGCCTTAGGGTCCTCAGATTTGGCCAAAAATCAGCCCCTGAATAGCCTCGAACCATGCGGGATTCATGGCGGTCTTGGGCCTATTTAACGTGCTATACTTAAGACACGGAACGGCAGGCTGGAACGTGTGTAAAACGCTGCAATGGCGTGGGTTTTCGCAGATTGCGTGAACACGGGACGGACTGAGAATCCTGCATATTCAGCAAGCGCTGAACGGAGATCCATGGCATCGACTGCAATCCCTACCGAAGGTGCTCTTTTAGAGCTTGAAGTTGGCAAAATCAAGGACGCTCCTACCCGGAAAAAAGAGGGTGGCGGCTACTCGGCCGAGAACATCACCGTTCTCGAGGGGTTGGCGGCGGTTCGGCTGCGCCCGGCGATGTATATCGGGTCGACCGGCGAGATGGGACTCCACCATCTGGTCTATGAGGTGGTCGATAACTCGGTAGACGAGGCGTTGGGCGGCCATGCGACGCGAATCGATGTGACGATCCATGTCGACAACTCGATTACGGTGGTCGACGACGGCCGTGGAATCCCGGTCGACGATAAGGTGATCAACGGCGAGAAGATGCCAGCGGTGCAGGTTGTCCTGACGATGCTTCATGCCGGCGGGAAATTCGACGCGTCGAACTACAAGGTCTCGGGCGGATTGCACGGCGTCGGCGTGAGCTGCGTGAATGCCCTGAGCGAAGAGCTTGATGTCGAGATCTGGCGAGATGGCTTTGCCTGGGAGCAGGACTATGCCAAGGGCGCGCCAACCAGCAAACTGAAGAAGATGGGCGCCTCGACCCGCAAGGGGACGAAGGTTCACTTTCTGCCGGACAAGACGATCTTCACCGTGACGGAGTTCAACTACGACACGCTGGCACAGCGGCTGCGCGAGCTTGCCTTCCTGAACAAGGGGCTTGAGATCCATTTGACGGACCAGCGCACCACCGATTCAAAGACGGGCGAGTACAAGCACCAGGAGTTCAAGTATGTCGGTGGAATCGCCGAGTTCATCAAGCATCTGAATAAGGGTAAGCAGGTGCTGCACGAGAAGCCGATCTACATGGAGGCCGAGCGTGACGGTGTGGCCATGGAGATTGCGCTGCAGTACAACGACGCTTACTCCGAGACCGTCTTTACGTTTGCCAACAACATCAATACGATCGATGGCGGAACGCATCTTTCAGGCTTCAAGACTGCGCTAACCCGGACGATCAACGCGGCGGGGCAGTCGCTCGGGCTATTCAAGGATGTGAAGGAGAACCTGAGCGGCGACGATGTGCGCGAAGGACTGGTTGTCGTGATCAGCGTAAAGCTGTCGCAGCCACAGTTTGAAGGACAGACGAAGGGCAAGCTGAACTCCGATATCGCGGGAACGGTACAGGCGTTTGTGAACGAACGGCTCGGCGGCTACCTGGAGCAGAATCCTTCGGTCGCGAAGAAGATCATCAATAAAGCCATCGATGCGGCACGTGCGCGTGAGGCTGCGCGTAAGGCCCGCGATCTTACTCGGCGTAAAGGCGCTTTGGATGGTGGTGGTTTGCCGGGCAAATTGGCGGACTGCAGTGAGCGGGAGCCGGACCGGTGCGAACTGTATCTCGTCGAGGGTGAGTCGGCAGGCGGGACGGCCAAGCAGGGGCGCGATCGTAAGTTCCAGGCGATCCTTCCGCTGAAGGGAAAGATTCTCAACGTCGAAAAGGCCCGTTACGACAAGATGCTAGGGCATGAAGAAATACGCGCCATGATTACGGCGCTAGGCTGCGGCATCGGCAAGGATGACTTCGATGCGAGCAAGCTGCGTTACGGCAAGCTGATCCTGATGACCGATGCGGACGTTGACGGATCGCACATCCGCACGCTGCTGCTCACATTCTTCTTCCGCCACATGACGGAGCTGATCAAGCGCGGCCACGTCTACATCGCTCAGCCGCCCCTTTATCGCATCAAGAAGGGCAAGTTCGAACAGTACATCAAGGACGATCGCGAGTACGTGAGCGTGATGGTCAAGCGCGCCTCCGACGGCATGGTGATCCGTTATGGCGACGGCGGCGCGAAACTTGAAGGTGCAGCACTGACGAAGTATATGGGTCAGTTGAACGACTATCTCGGCTTCTTCGACAAGGTACAGAAGCGGCTGCGCAACGAAGACGTGACGCAGGCGTTCGCGGAGTTGTTCGCGCAGGAGGGCAAAGACTCGGCGCGGCGTGTGGACTTCGAGTCGCCCGCCAAGCTGGAGAAGATGCGCCAGCGGTTGGTCGGGATGCAGAAGACCTACCAGTTCAAGAACGTCGGTGATGTGGTGATGGATGAGGAGCACAGAAGCTACTCCGTGAGCTACACCGACGCGCAGGGTGCAGTGCGAACGATCGACTGGGCGCTGGCCTCGGCTCCTGAAAGCCGGCAGATGCTGGCCAAGCACGCGCAGATCAAGGAGCAGTTGGTCGCTCCGTTCCTGATTGAATATGCGACGAAGACAAAGGCAGAAGCGGCCGCTGAAGCAGCAGAAGAGGCTGAGGAGATCGCATCAGAAGAAGGCGTAGCGGATACCGCTGCGGCTCCTGGAACGGTCGCCGAGACAAAGGCGGCGAAGCGCTCGAACAAGGCGTCGCATGATCCGGTGGAGAAGAAGACGGCGCGTGAGGTCTTCGAATATGTCATCGAACAGGGACGCAAGGAGTATCAGGTTCAGCGGTACAAGGGCCTGGGTGAGATGACGGCGCCGCAACTGTGGGAGACCACAATGGACCCGGAGCGTCGGACACTACTGCAGGTGAAGCTCGAAGACATTGCAGCCTGTGAAGAGATCTTTACGACTCTGATGGGCGAGGATGTAGAGAGTCGAAGGAAGTTCATCGAAGAGAACGCCCTGGATGTGAAGAATCTGGATATCTAATCCAGATATCTGATCCGGATATCTAATCCGATTTTCAGAGCAAGATGTACAAGCCCGGCTTTTGCCGGGCTTTCTTTTTGGTGCGCGGTTCGTGCACACTCAAATGATGGTGCGTGTCGGTGTGGATGAGAATCTCGCTCAGGAACTGCTGGCCGGTTTTCCGCGCGAGACGGAAATTGTGCGGATTCCCCGTCGTCCCTCGGGAGTTCAGGATGTCGACTTCTGGATCATTCCCTTTGCCCGGAAGAGTGCGCAGGAGACCTTTCAACATCTGCGTGGAGTCAAGGTCGTGCAGTCAATGATGGCTGGCGTTGACTGGATTACACCGTGGCTGCCGAAGGAAGTTATGTTGTGTGACGGTCGCGGGCTTCACGACATCTCGGCGTCGGAGTGGGTGTTGACCGCCATCCTCACGTCCTTGAAACGATTTCCTTACTATCGCGATATGCAGCTGCGCCAGGAGTGGAAGGGGCAGGCCTCGGTTCGGGACGGGTTCTTGAAGGTCGGCGGGGCGCAGGTTGGGCAGTATGCGGTTCTCGGGGACGACCTGGCAGACAAAACTGTGATGATCATCGGGTATGGATCGATTGGAGAGGCGATCGAGGCTCGCCTTGCGCCGTTCGGAGTGAAGATTGTGCGCCTGGCGCGAAGTGCGCGCAAAGAACCTGAAGTTTTTGCTGTCGGCGAGTTGGGCAGGCTCATGCCGGAGGCCGATGTGGTTGTGGCCATCGTACCGTTGACGGCGGAGACGGAGGGACTGATTGGAGCGGCGGAGATCCGCCTGATGAAGCCCGGGGCGCTGTTGGTGAATGCGGCACGCGGGCCGGTGGTTGTGACCGATGCGCTGGTGGAGGCCTTGGAACAGAACCGAGTACGGGCAGTCCTCGACGTCACCGATCCAGAGCCGCTTCCTGCCGGGCATCCGCTGTGGTCGGCGCCAAACTGCATGATCACACCGCATGTCGGAGGATCGACTCCGGAGTTTATTCACCGCGCTTTTCGTTTTGGGGCAGAGCAAGTGAGGCGATTCATCGCTGGAGAAGAGCTGGAAAACGTGGTCACAGAAGCAGGCTATTGATCTCAAGAGAAACAGCAGGCACTCGGCCTGTCTCTAAGGTCCTCAGATTAGCTTGATATCGTCTTCCTCATCTTCGTCATCATCTAGATCTTCGTCTTCATCGTCCTCATCTTCATCATCCTCGTCGTCGTCCCCATACTCCTCGTCTTCATCCTCGTCATCTTCGTATTCGTCGTCCTCTTCCTCTGCATTAACTTCCCCTTCTTCGTCAAAGTCATCTTCGTCGTCATCATCGATATCAACGCGTTTGATTGCGGCGCTGAGGATTTCGCTGCCGGCGTAGTCGAAGGGGCCGAAGGAGCTATCGAAGGGAAGCGCCAGTGCCAGCCCCCCGGTAACCGAGGCCGTGTTGAAGTCGATGGATTGCGTGTCGGGCGCCATGGAAGTCTCTCCTGTTGAAAAAATACGTATTGGGATAGATGCAGCAGAGGGAAAAAGGTGAGTGCGAAAATTCACTTTTGTCTGATTTAGAAGTTGAGGGGGATCTGGCGTTTTTTCTCGTACATGCGCTGGTCGGCCAGTCGGCGGAGAAGCACTGCGTCGGTGGTGTCATCGGGGTAGACGGCTACACCGAGGCTTCCGGTGACAGTGATGGCGTTGCCATTGATGCTGACCGGTTTGCGGAGAGCGCGAAAGATACGGGCCGCGCTGGCCTCGGCGATGACGTTTACGGGCTCTTCAGGGGGCAGGTCGGTGGCGATGATGATGAACTCGTCGCCGCCGAGGCGGGCGAGGGTGTCAGGGGGGCGGATGGCGTTGCGGAGGTTTTGCGCGATGTTTTGAAGGAGTTCGTCGCCGACGTCATGGCCGTGGGTGTCGTTGATTAGCTTAAAACCGTCGAGGTCGACCATGAGGAGGGCGGTGCGGGTGTTGTTGTACTGCGACAACCGAATGGCCGCGGCAAGACGATCTTCAAAGAGACGGTTGTTTGGGAGCCCGGTGAGGTGGTCATGGAAGGCATACCACTCGTTGGTAGAAACCTGCTGCTCGAGCAGAACGAGGAGCATACCGATGGTGACGAAGAACTTCTGGAAGTTCCAGATCTCATCGGCGATGGCATCGTATCCAGGATGGTTGGTGACCCAGGAGTGGAGGAGGAAGACGAGAGACCAGATGACAAAGCCAGCGACGACGGCGACTTTGCCGAGGCTTTTGCGGGGCAGGCTAAGTTGGAAAAGAACGGCCGTGGCGAAATAAAGAACGAAGAGGACGAAGTAAGCCGCGTCGCGGAACGAGCCGGAGGAGGCGAAGAGCCAGATAGGCGCCCAGGTGCCAAGTTGAACGAAGAGAATCCACCAGCCTCTGCCAAGGTTCCAGGTGCGAGCGATGGCGAAGGCGCTGACGATGCCGAGGAAGAAACCGCATGTGGCGATCGCGTGATAGTTACGCGGATTATGGTCGGCGAGGCCGTAGATCGTGAGCAGCGCAACAGGGGGTAGAGAGTTGAGGAGGAGATAGAGGAGTGAGGCTCTGCGTGGGAAGAGATCTCTTCCGGAGGCCCAGAGGAAGATCATTCCCGCAACGTAGAAGAAGTTCAAGGCAACAACGTGCGCGGCCAGCCGCCAAGGCCCCGAAGCAGGGTATGCAGCGTGAACGATGGCCTCGAAGAAGATGAAGAGCAGACCGATCAGCCAGAAATCCACCGTCTCGCGCGGATGACGTCTGCGGAGGAAGTAGAGGATGCTGAGGAGCATCGCCATTGCCGCTAGATCGGGTAAAAGTAGATAGTTCATCAATCCTTCATGGGGCCCTGGCCGGTGTTCTGGCGCGAAAAAAGCAATTTGTTTCCTGGGAGGGAATTGTTAATGATTGAACACTAACGTTAAATGAGTGCGAATAGCACTGTGGATTAAAGGCATCAGCCTTCGGCGAAGGGCTGGAGCTGTTTTTCGGTGGGAGGAGTGGTAACCAGGCTGACGAAAAACAGGCAGAGGAGCGAGGCCAAAAGGGCGGGGAGGATGGCGTCGCGGGAGGCGATGGCCTCGGGCAAGTGGGTGTGGATGAACTCCGTGTTCCAGAAGACGGTGACGAAGGTGCCAACGGCGATGCTCGTAACGGCAGCGGCGGCAGTGGCGCGTTTCCAGAAGAAGGCCGCGAGGATGACGGGCGTCAGAGCTGCGGAATAAATAGTGTAGGCGTAGAGCGCTTTTTCGAGCACCGAGTGGGTACCGAGCGACTGGAACAGCGACCAGCAGCCGAGGAGAACGACCAGAATACGGCTGACGAAGAGGATGTTGCGGTTCGAAGCTTCGGGTTTCACGTAGCGGACGTAGACGTCGTTGATGAGGTTGGTGGCGGGGGAGAAAAGGTAGTTGTTGGCGGTGGAGATCACCTTGGCGAATATGGCGCCGACCATGATGGCACCCAGCAGATGTGGAAGCGCGTGGAGCGCGGTGAAAGCAAGGATCTCGCGTGGGTTTTCGCTGACTTCGCCCGAGGGAAAGAGCGAGGAGCCCACGACGGCGAGGGCGACGATCACGGTCTCGAGGATAAGGATGCCGATGAACCAGCCGACGACGGCGCGTGTGGCGTCCTTCTCGGATTTCGCAGAGAAGAACTTCTGATACATGGACTGGTTGCCGAGCATAAGCAGGCAAGTGGGGAGGAAGAGCTCGAGCGCGCGGACGGGGGTGAAGTCGCCAAACACCTGGAAGTGCGTGGCCGGCAGCGAAGCAGCGATGCTGGACCATCCACCTGCGATATGCGCCAGGATGGGCAGCGCAGCGAGAAGTGTAACGGTGGCGAGCAGGCCGATGGCGAGGTCCATGTAGGCGACTGAACTCATGCCGGCGATTGCCGTGAAGACGATGACGAAGGCGGCGATGATCTCCTGGCCGTGCCGCGCTGTGACCGAGGGAAAGATGAGGTGGAGGATGTCGCCGCCGCCGATGAACTGGTAGCTGGTGATTGCGGTGTAGGCGAAGAGTACGGCGATGACGCCGAGAACGCGCGCGGCCTGGTTGTATCGTGCTTCGAGCAGGTCGGGGATTGTGAACTGGGCGAACTTACGCGCGCGAGGAGCAATGAAGTAGATGAGCAGAAGTCCGGCCCACCCACCGGCAGGCTGCCACAGCGCGGGAAAGCCGTGTTTGTAGGCGTTCTCTGCGCCGGCAAGAAGCGAGCCGGAACCGATCCATGAGCTGAGAAGCGTGAAGATAAGGACGATAGCGGGGAGTGACCGGCCGGCGACGAGGTAGTCAGCCTTCGTCTTTACCTTGGAGACGCGGGCCAGCGAGACCGCAAGGAGGGTGAGGACGATGAGGCCAAGAACGAGTGCGTAGAGATTCATTGAGTTGGAGACAAGTGTACTGGCTGGTGGCTCCTCCGGCACCGGCGATTGCGAGTTTATGCTCGCAAAATGCCGGTGACGGGGTGTGGTGAAGTTCTACCAGACTTTGCAGGCTGGCGCGTGCACCATCGGTTGCCCTGCCTTGCAGCTGAAGGCGTGCTGGAACTCGGGCATGTTCGACACCACTCCATTGATGCGCGCGAAGCCAGGAGAGTGCGGGTTGGTGATGGCGCTGACGCGCAGGTTCTCGGGCCGCTCGTTTTCACAGGCCCACTGCGCCATGCCGACGAAGAAACGCTGGTCCGGAGTGAAGCCGTCGGCGCTCGCCAACTTCTGCCCCTCGGTCTGTTTCTTCCACGCGATGTAGGCGAGCAGCGTTCCGCCCAGGTCAGCCACATCCTCTCCGCTCGTCAGCTTGGAGTTGATGTGAATGTCATCAACGATGATGTACTGAGCGTACTGATCGCGAATGCAGTTGATGCGGTCCTCAAACCCTTTGGCATCGGCCTCGGTCCACCAGTCGCGGAGGTTGCCCTTGGAGTCGAACTGCCGCCCTTCGTCGTCGAAGGCGTGGGTAAGTTCGTGGCCGATCGTCGCGCCGGTGTTGCCATAGTTCGGCGCATCGTCAAGCTTCGGGTCGTAGAGCGGCGGTTGCAGAACGCCTGCAGGAAAGTTGATGTCGTTCATCTGCGGGTTGAAGTAGGCGTTGACCGTGGGGGGCGTCATGCCCCACTCATTCAGGTCGACCGGTTTGCCGAGCTTGTTCCACCGGCGTGCGTCTTCGAAACGATACGACCGCAATGCGTTGCCGAAGTAGTCGTCTGGTTTGACCTCGAGCGCCGTGTAGTCGCGCCACTTATTCGGGTAACCGATCTTGTTGCGGATGACGTGCAGCTTGCGCAACGCCTCCTGTTTCGTCTCCGGGCTCATCCAGTCGAGGTCTTGGATCTCGTGCTGCATGGCTGTCTCGATCTGCTCGGTCATGAGCTGCGTCTTGGCTTTGGTGTCGGCGGTGAAGGTCCGCTTGACGAACTCCTGCCCGAGCGCTTCGCCGAGGTTGCGATCGACCGCACGAGTGCAGGTCTTCCAGCGCGGTGGCATGTCGGGAATTCCGCGCAGGGTCTTTGAGTAGAAGTCGAAGTCAGCTTGCTCGAAAGGATGCGCAAGATAAGGCGCCGCGGCGGTGAGGAAGTGGAAGCGCAGATAGCCGCGCAAGGCCTCGACGGACTCAGTGGTGAGCTCCGCCTGAACGGCCTTCATGAATTCGGGCTGCGAGACATTGAGCTTCGCGGTGCCAGGTGCTCCCTGCACCGTGAAGTAGTTCGGCCAATCGAACGCGGGAACGATCTGGCCGAGTTCAGCGATCGTCATCATGTGATAGGTATTGTGCGGATCGCGCCGCTGCACGCGTGTAAGCGAAGCCTTGGCGAGCGCCGTTTCGATGCGAAGGGTTGCGTCTGCATCGACCTTGGCTTGGTCTGCAGACTCTCCACTCAGCGCCAGCAGCTGCTGGATGTAAGCGACGTACTGCTCGCGCAGCTTCACGCTCTTGGGATCGGTCTTCAGGTAGTAGTCGCGGTCGGGGAGGCCAAGACCACCCGCGCCAAGTTCGACGATGATCAGCGATGAGTCGAGCGCGTCCTGCCCTGTTCCGGAGCCGAAGAAGAAGCTGCCCGGGTTGGAATGATGTAATGCACTGATAGCCGCGATAAGTTCCGGCCGCGTCTTTAACGCATCGATACGCGCGAGCTCCGGTTGCGCCGGCTTGATCCCAAGCGCGTCGATGGCTGAGGTGTTCATGCAGGCAGCGAAGTAGTCGCCGACCTTCTGCTGCACCGGAGTGCGGTTCTTCGCCTTGGCGTCGGCCTCGAGGATGCCCCAGAGGAACTGCTGGTTCTCGTTGCCCAGCTTGGCGTAGACGCTCCAGCCGGACTGGTCAGCAGGGATGGGGTTGTTTTTCTGCCAGCCGCCACAGGTGAACTTATAGAAATCCACACAGGGATCAACCGAACGGTCGAGGCTGCTGACGTCGAGCGAGGGCGAATAGGGCATCGATTGGATTGGCTGGGGCGCCGGCTGTTGTGCGGAGAGGCAAACAAGGGGGATCCAGAAGGGCGGTGGACGCAAGGGCGCCCAGAAGCTTCGAAGACATGAGTTCTCCTGTGTGCACAATCCTACCTGCAAAAGCGGTCGACACGCCAAATCCAGTGGTGTTCGGGCAGGGAAAGTTGCGACGGAGGTAGACTGTTTGCGGTTACTAAAAACAAGCAGCGAGAAGGCGGAATGATGAGTGGTCTTTGGACGAAGTGTGCCGGTGCGGCTGTGGCCGTCGTTAGTTCGGTAGCAGTCGCGCAGACGGCGCCGATTACATTAAGTGTGGATCTGACGGATGCTCCGCGCAAGATTCTCCACGCAACTGAGGTGATGCCGGTGACGGCAGGGCCGCTGACCGTGGTGTACCCGAAGTGGATTCCCGGTGAGCATGGGCCGACAGGGCCGATCGAAAATATGGCCGGATTTTTTATTACGGCCAATGGACAGCCGCTGAAGTGGGAGCGCGACAAGGTGGATATGTTCGCGTACCACGTGACCGTACCGCAAGGCGTGACCAAGCTTGAGATGAAGATCGATTTTCTTGCTTCGTCTGCGTTGTCTGGTTTTTCCGCAGGCGGTTCGACGAGCGAGAATCTCGCATTGCTGAGCTGGAACACGCTGCTGGTTTATCCCGATGGGGCGAATGCGAGCGACGTAATGTTCACTCCTTCCATTACGACGCCGGCTGGATGGAAGTTTGGGACTGCGCTCGATAAGGATGGCGGCTCGGGACAGACCACGACGTTCAAGACAGTTTCGCTGGAGCAGCTGATCGATTCGCCGGTACTGGCGGGCCGGTACTTCCGCGAGGTACCGCTGGCGCCGGAGATTACACCGAAGCACTACCTCGATCTGGCTGCCGACGGGCCGGAGGAAGTGGAGCTGTCGAATGACCACATCGCGGACTTTGACCGGCTGGTACGGGAGACCGGTGCTCTCTATAAGAGCAGGCACTACGGCTCCTATCACTTTCTCGTGACGTTGAGCGACGAAGTGGCGCACTTCGGCCTCGAGCACCATCAATCGAGCGACGATCGTGTGCCGGCGACGACGTTTATCGACGATCGCGATTTTGTGCTGGCCGGCCTGCTGCTGCCGCATGAGTTCACGCATAGCTGGAACGGCAAATACCGGCGGCCGGCAGGGCTCGCGACGAGCAACTACCAGAAGCCGATGGTGGGCGATCTGCTTTGGGTGTACGAGGGATTGACCGAGTACCTCGGCGATGTGCTGGCCGCGCGTTGCGGGATATGGACACCCGATCAGTACAAGGAGCGTCTGTCGACGATCGCAGCAGAGTACGACAATCGTCCGGGACGTACCTGGCGGGACATCCAGGACACCGCGACTGCGGCACAGATTTTGTATGCGGCCGGTGGAGGATGGGATAACTGGCGGCTCAATGTGGACTACTACGACGAGGGCGAGCTGATATGGCTCGATGTCGACACAACGATTCGCAAGATGACCGACGGCAAAAAGTCGCTGGATGATTTTGTGGCGAAGTTCCATGGGCTTGGCGGCGACACGGGGCCGAAGGTGGTTCCGTACACGTTCGAAGATGTAGTCGCGGGCTTGAATGGCGTTGTACCCAATGACTGGGCAACGTTCCTGCGTTCGCGGCTGGATTCGAACGCATACCAGGCTCCGCTGGGCGGCCTCGAGAACGGCGGCTACAAACTGACGTACTCCGACAAGCCGAACCCCTGGAGCGCGATGTCTGATGCGGAGAGCGGCACCTATGACTTCTGGTACTCGATCGGTCTGCATGCCGGCAAATCGGGGACAGTTTCGGATGTGCTCAAGGGCGGAGTCGCGGACAAGGCCGGCGTTGGACCGGGAATGAAGATCATCGCGGTCAATGGACGAGCGTATACACCCGATGTGCTGAAGGCAGCGATTCACGATGCTACTGGCTCGGGGCCGGCGGTGGAATTGATTATCGAGAACACCGGCTTCTTCAAAGTAATCCGGCTGGACTATCACGGTGGGGAACGCTATCCCCAACTGGAGCGCGTCTCGAGTGTTCCGGATCGGTTGGATGACATCCTGAAGCCAGAAGCAAAATAAATTCAGGCTGTAGTCGTTGGAGTCACGGGAGCCGCCACTGCGGGTTAAGCTGTTCTGCTTGTACGAGCAGACGCTTTGCCGCAGCGGCGGCTTTCGCCTTTGGTTCCTACATGAGGTAGCGAATCCGGTGTTGACAGATTGGAGGCCGGGGCCACGGATTTACGCTCTATTGGTGCGAGAAGGGGTAGTACTGCATCTATTTATATGGGAGAACGCATGCGTAGATTGTGGAAGGGAAGGCCGTTCGCGATGAAAAAACTGGAGCAGCTGTGGCGGCTGGTGCGTGAGAGTCACGAGCAGCCGATGACGGGAGTCGCGCGTCCCGTTGAGCTGGTCGATGACGATCAGCTTGGGGTGACATTCATCGGACACTCTTCTTTTCTACTCCAGGTGGATGGGCGGAAGGTGTTGGTCGATCCCGTCTTTTCCAAGCGGCTCATCGTGCTCCGAAGGCAGCGACAACCAGGCCTGCGCGTTGAAGAGCTGCCTCCGATCGATCTGGTTCTGCTGACCCACGCGCATATGGACCATCTGGATATGGCTTCGCTGCGGCGCGTGATATGGGCCACCCGAAAGCTGACCGGCACGACTCCCGAGGTTGTTGTGCCCAAAGGCGTGGAAGATCTGGTAGAACGATTGGGCTTCGCGAAGATTCATGGACTGGAATGGTGGGACGAGGCAGAGGTGGCAGGACTCAAGGTCACGATGACTCCGTGTAAACACTGGGGAGCGCGTATGTTTCGCGACGTGCACCGCGGATACGGCGGGTATGTCGTCGAGGGCGGTGGCCAGAGGGTGTACCACTCAGGCGACACGGCTTACTTCGAAGGGTTCAGCGAGATCGGCGCAAGGCTGAAGCCGGAGGTAGCGCTGTTGCCGATTGGAGCTTATTTCCCTGACAGTTATCGATCGGTCCATACGAGCCCGGAGGAAGCTGTTCGGGGCTTCGTCGAGCTTGGCGCGGAGCGGATGGTGCCGATGCACTATGGAACCTTTCAGCTGGGACGTGAACCTATGGAAGAGCCACTGCAGCGGCTGGAGGCCGAAGCCGTGCGGCTGGGTATTAAAGGTCGTGTGAAAGTTCTGGAAGAAGGCGAGACGATGCACCTTTGCCCTGCGACCAGCATCCCATAATCCATGACAACTCTCACTGTGAATGCGAAGGCGAGCGGAACGTTTGCGATTGGCGGCGATTTAACGGTCAACCGATTAGGCTACGGGGCGATGCGGATCACCGGCAACGGGATCTGGGGTGAACCCAAGGATCGCGAGGGCGCGAAGAAAGTGCTGCGGCGCGCGGTCGAGCTTGGTGTGAACTTTATTGACACGGCGGATTCGTACGGGCCGGATGTTAGCGAGCAGCTAATCGGCGAGGCGCTGGCTCCCTATGCCAAGGATGTTGTGATCGCGACCAAGGGCGGATTGACTCGGCAGGGTCCGGACAGGTGGCTTCCTGTGGGACGCCCGGAGTACCTGATCCAGCAGGTGGAGATGAGCCTTCGCCGGTTGAAGGTGGAGCGCATCGATCTGTGGCAGCTGCACCGCATCGATCCGAAGGTACCAGTCGAAGAGTCGTTGGGAGCGATCAAGAAGCTACAGCAACAGGGAAAGATCCGGCACGTTGGGCTAAGCGAGGTGAAGCCTAACGAGATCGACCGCGCGCGCAAGGTGATCGACATCGTGAGCGTTCAGAACCTGTACAACATCGGCGACCGGCAGCATGAGGATGTTCTTGCCTACTGCACAAAGCACAAGCTGGCGTTCATCCCATGGTTTCCAGTAGCTGCGGGCAAGTTGGCACACCCCGGCGGCAAGCTGGACGCCGCGGCGAAGAGAGATGGAGCTACGGTCTCTCAGCTCTCCCTGGCGTGGCTGTTGCAGCACTCCCCGGTGATGCTGCCAATCCCGGGAACATCGTCGGTGGAGCACCTCGAAGAGAATATCGCCGCTGCCGGGGTAACACTTTCAGCAGCGGAATGGAAAGAGATTGAAGGCGCTGCAAAATAATCTCTTTTGACGAAGATGAATAGAGTGAATGGGAGCCGCTACGATGCGGCTCTTTTCATTTGGGGTCGACCAATCTTCCAAAACATCGCATCAACGTAAATTTTTCCCATTCAGACATCCTCCACGATCCGTTTTGGGCCCGATTTCATGATCTGGAGGGGGCGGGGATTGGCGCTTGCGTTACCGGGCCAGAAATTTATGCAAAATATTGCATTTTTTAGTGGAGAATGACACCGGACTGGCGTAGCGCCATCCGTCGGCGTTTTTTCTATATCAACTACAGGTTTTGCAATGCAAAGATCCGGAGGAAGTGATTGCGTACCCATATTGCCATAAGCCTTTCCCGCACAGTTCTGGGGCCTGCGGCCATTCTTCTTTGCTCGGTCTCTGCCTTGTTCCTCGCTGGCTGCTCCATGACGCCGTATAGCGACACCAGCGCGCACACCCTCAACATTCAAGGCACCGCCCTCGGCGGCCAGTTTCCAGTGTCCGGATCGACCGTCACCTTGTACGCGACCGGAGGCACAGGCTATGGCTCATTTCCTTCCGCGCTTGCCAGCCCGACGACAACCGCCGCAGATGGCACTTTCACTATCTCCGGTGCGAGCACTTGCAACGATCCAGAACAGGTGTATATCGTCGCCTCGGGTGGCAATCCGGGCCTTTCCACTCCCCCTGCCATCAACAATACCGGCCTCACGCTGGTGGCCGCTCTTGGCAACTGCTCGTCCGTGACCCCAACCACTCACGTCATCATCAACGAGGTAACGACAATCGCCGCGGCCTACGCGCTGAGCGGCTTTGCCGACGTGGGCAGCGTCAACATTGGAACGAGTGCAACCAACGCGACCGGACTCCAGCATGCCTTCCTGAACGCGGCCAACATTGTGGACGTCTCAAGCGGCTCGGCACGGGCCACAACGCCTGCAGGCAATGGCTCTGTACCAACGACCACGATCAACAGTCTCGCCGACATTCTTGAGGCGTGTGTCAACTCGTCCTCGCATACCAGCACGGCATGCTCGCTTCTGTTTTCGAACGCCAAGCCGCCCTCCGTCACCGGCGTTGCAGCGCCGGCGAACACCTGGCAGGCTGCGCTGGATATGGCGCAATACCCCGGCAACAATACCGCCACACTCTACGGCTTGATTGTGGCTACGCCATCGTTCCAGCCTACCCTTGGCGCTACGGCACCAAACGACCTCTCGATTGGCGTGCTGTATACCGCCGGCCTTGCAACTGACGGGACCGCCGCTGCAGTCCCCTGGGGAATCGCCGCGGATGCGAATGACAACGTCTGGATCACCGGTATGACCGGCACCGCTGGCAGAGCCGGGCTGGAAGAACTCTCGAGCAACGGCACTCTGCAATCGACCAGCGCCGGCGGATGGGGTAACTCCACGTTGCAAGGCGCGCACACCTACCAGGTCGCCGTGGACCTGAAGGGAAACATCTGGACAGTGGATAATACGGCTGCTGGAGGCAATATCTACCGATACACGCCCGGTACCGCGACAACAGCAATCACGACGCCCGGCTCAGTCGCCCTGGCAGGAGTTGCCGTCGATGGAAGCAATAACATCTGGTACTCAACGAAAGCGAGCTCAGGCACGCAGATCTTTGGCCAGCTTGCCTATAACTCCGGTTCGAACACCTTCGCCACGACACCGACTGTCTTCACCGGCAGCAACGTCATTGGTTCGGGAGGAGTCAATGCCCTCACCGTGGACGCAAAGAATGGCAACGTCTGGGGGCCGTCTCAAGGCGCCGGTATCACCAACTACTTCCTCTCTCCGTACACTTCGGCCGCCACATCGGTGGCAACGAGTGGCGGAAGCAACTACGGCGCTGCAATCGATAAGAACGACAATATCTGGGTCACAAACACGATCACGGGGGCCAATGCCAGCTCTCTCTATATGGTTGCTCATGGCAACCTGTCTGGAACTCCCCTCTCCTACAGCGCACCCGTTACTTCTGGGCTCGGTCTCGATGGTTCGCAGTCGATCATGATCGACGGCAACAACCGTATCTTCATCAACAGCTTCGCTGCGGGCACAATCGTAGAGTTCGATCCAGCGCTCGGAACAACGGGAGGCAATCCCGGAAGCTTCTTGCTTACCTCTGTAGGCAACGGCTTCAACCCAGCCAACGCGGCGGGTGCGGGCGGTGTCGCCCTCGCCAGCAACGGTGGCGGAGCTCGTACTATCGCCATCGACGCTGCTGGAGCGCTCTGGACCGTCAACGCAAAAGCGGGCACTATACCCGTAGTTCAGATCCTCGGCATTGCGGCTCCCACCGTTTCGGTTCTGGCAGAGGGTAAATACGGCGTCGAACCCTGATCGGCGCGAATCTCAAACAACGCAATACGAAGGGCAGCGATTTCAACCGCTGCCCTTCTTTTTGGGTTCGAGAGGAACCGTTGCGCCGCGTATTCAGTTGCAAATCACGTCTTCGGTGAGGCAATATCCAGCGGCTTAGTGGTGAGATGGCCACTGGGGTCATCCTCTACCTTCCAGCCCGGCAGCTCCTGCGATCCGGTAATTAGCCGCGCGCCGTCGCTGAAGGTCAGATAGGTCCAGGCCCACTGGCGAAAGACTGCGAGCCGATTGCGGAAGCCGATCAGGAAGAAGATGTGGACGACGAGCCAAGTCACCCACGCAGGAAAGCCGCTCCAGTGGCCCTTGAACGGCCATTGAATATTTGCGACGGCGGCCTTCCGGCCGATCGTGGCCATATCGCCTTTGTCGAAGTAACGAAACTGCTGGTCCAAGCCGCCGCCATCGCTGCCAAAGCTAGCGGCAACCAGACGGCCGATGCGCTTTGCTGCATAGCGGCCCATCTGCATCGCCGGCTGCGCGACACCCGGGACCTGCTTGCCGTCTTGTTCGAAGTGCGCAAGGTCGCCGCAGATAAAGATCTCGGGATGGCCGGGAGGGTTGAGGTAACCGTCCACGAAGACACACCCGCGCCGGTCAGTCTCGACGCCGAGCAACTTGCCTAACGGCGAAGCCTGTACTCCCGCGGCCCACAGGGTAACAACGGCGTCGATCCGTTCGTCGCCGACCATCACATAGCCGGGTTGCACGTCCGTCACGTGAGCGCCAGTGCGATAGGCGACACCGAGTCCGTTGAGCTGTTCACCCGCCTTGCGCTGCAGATCGGCGGGATAGGCAGCGAGAATGTTGGGGGAGCCTTCAAGAATAAGAACCTGCGCCATCGACGGATCGATGTGTCGAAAGTCCTTCGACATATAAAGCTTTGCGATGTCGCTGATGGCTCCTGCCAGTTCGACGCCGGTGGGGCCTCCCCCGATGATGACAAAGTTGAGTGCGGGATGCGTGCCCTTCTCCATCATCTCGCGTTCGGCAAGCTCGAAGGCCAGCAGAACGCGGCGGCGAATCTCCGTCGCATCCTCAATGGTCTTGAGACCAGGAGCGAGCTTGGCCCAGTCGTCCCGGCCGAAGTAGGAGTGGGTAGAGCCGGTGGCGATGATGAGATAGTCGTACTCCAGTTCGACCCCGGTCTTCAGATGCACCCGCTGTTGCGCCAGATCAAAACCGACGGCCTCGTCCATCAGAACATCAATGTTGGGATGCTCGCGCACGAGAGACCGGATAGGCTGCGCGATATCGGCCGGGGAGAGCACGGCCAAGGCAACCTGATAGAGCAAAGGCTGGAAGAGGTGGTAATTCTTGCGGTCAACCATAGTGACGTCAACCGGCAACTTCGCGAGGTCCATGGCCGCATTGATCCCGCCAAAGCCGCCGCCAAGGATGACGACTCGCTTGCGCCTCATCGCGCTTCGAGCTGCCGCTGCTTCCGCCATAGTTCAGGCTCTCCCGGTTCAATCTCGCTGCAGATTCAACCTATCTCTGGTGTGATGCCGATGGGACACATTTCAGCTTATCTCTTCTGCATCTCCTTCTCTATTTGATGCTCTCGTTTTGATTGAGTTCCATCTGGCGAGGATCGTCGCAAGTTGCACCTATGGCTGCTTTTCGAGAGTCAATGAGAGGAAGCCCTGCGTTCCGGTGGCCACGGCGAGATTGGTAGTCTCGGCCAAGCCGGAGAGCTGCTGGGGCGCTATAGTCACGAGACCGTTCACGTCAGAGGTGACGGAGTATTGCGACGAAGCAAGAACAGGCGGGATGGGACAGCGACCGCGGTCAGGACAAGGGAGCTGCCACGCATCTACCGTCTGGTAGACCTCGACGACAGCGCCCGCCACAGGATGAGAAGCCGCATCCGTGATTTGCAAGACAACGGGAGTAAGCGTACCGCTCGCAGCAACGCTTTGGCCCGCTCCGCCGACCGCGACTAAGCGGAGGTCTGCTGGATCGACGCCCTGCGTCGTAAAGGTGGCGCATACAGTCGTCCACGCGCACCCCGATAACAACGCCTGCGCGCCGGATGCAAGCGGACCTGCTGTTGCAAGAGTCTGGGCTGCTCCCGCTACGCCAACCTGAGTCTGCCCCGGCGACACAACAATAGGACCGGAGAGTGTCTGCCAATTTACGAGCACGCCGGTGGTCGAAACGATATTGTCTGCGACGTTGAGCTGAGGGTTCCACGCTACGGTCGCGCCAGCTGCGACGTACTCCACTGGCTGCACTGCGGTTGCAGATCTCACTTCGGCCAGCGCAGTGAACGAGGCGGTCGCCGTGCCATCGACGCCCACGGCCTGCAGCGTAATCGCGCCTGAGGACTCCGGCGTGACGAACGTCGACGCGATGCCCTGCGCGTTGGTCAGCAGAGTACAGGTAGCTGCTCCACAAGCGGCGAACTGCACGCTGCCCGCCGTTGCGGCAAAGGTTATCGCTTCGCCAACGACCGGAGTGACTCCATCGCCATTCAGGACCTGCACGGCAAACGGTACCGTCGCCTGTTGCGCAAGAATCACCGTGCCTGATGGTGCCGTCAGCAGATTGAGCACAGGCACGGGAGCCGAGTAGCTTAGTGCCTGCGTCATGACGGTGGTTCCGCCGGTCGAGAGATCCTCAACCGTCACGGTGGCCACCAGGGCAGTGCTGGAGCCCAGCGCATTTAGCGAGGGCACGGTGGCCACAATGGTGTTTGCGCTCCAACTGGAAACACTCGCAGCGACGCCATTGACGAATACGGCATTCCCGGTGCGAAAGCCCATCCCCGTAATCGTGATGGTGCCCCCGGCGGCGTTTACTGCTGCTGGAGCCAGTGAATCGGCGTATAAAATCCGAGCCTGGTAGTTATAGTCGGGACGGCCATCTCCGCGCTGGTCGGCAATCGCTATTCGTAACTGATCCGGTTGCGTAAAAGATGTGGTCAGCGTGGTCATGCCGTTGGCTTCGCCATTGAAGGCTTCGCCCGCGCTGGCCACTCCTGGCAGCGAGCCGAGCGGGTCCGTCGCATTCCACACTCCGATGACCGGCATTGTCTTTGCGGACGTGGCGAAGCCCTGCTCATCCTCCGCAGTCACCTCCACCGTGAGAGACCGGTTGCCTTTGACGTTGAGTGAAGACCAAGCGGAGTGGCCGTATCCGCAGAGCAACTCTGACCACCAGCCTTGCGCGTTGACTGCAGCCGGTGCAGCCTCTGTTCCATCTGCGGTATTGCAGTTGCTCGCCGGATCAACAGTAGAAAAAACGAGCCAGGTGTCGCTGTAGCTGGTAAGAACAGACGCCTGCACTACAGGGTCGGTTCCGGACGGATCCACCGTGCTGGACGTGTAGGGGCCAACGGCATACTGGCCGGTATACAGCGGGTTGATGGGCTCCGTCTCCAGAAAGACGATCTGCCAGCCGCCGGGAAGCATCGGAACGCGCTGAAGGTTGAAGTAGCCCTCGTGGTCCTGGCCTTGCATGCCTTGGCTCCCAGCAAAAGAGGTGTCGGGTCCGGTGACAGGATTGCCGTTAGACTGCCGGAACACAGCACCGGAGACTGCAGAGACGGCATACCAGTCCTCTACTGCCGATGGAGCGGTGTACTGCGCCCAACGGCGCGCGAGCACATTGACCCCTTGCATACCTTGGCCGGTGGGAAACGTCAGCAGGCCAAAGAGCTGATTGGCATTGAGCTGGCTGTCCGTCTTTCCGGGCGGAGCCTGACCTTGATTGATGTTGTAAAGCTCCGCAAGCGCCGACAGATCGTCAGGGCGCAGCGTGAACGGCTGTGGCATGCACTGGTAGGTGTAGAGCCCACAGATGATATCGATCGGATGCATCACCGGCCAGAACATCGCCTGATTGAAGGTCGCCTGCGGACTGCCCGTAAAGACGTTGTCGTTGGTCTGCGACCAGCCCAGTCCCAGAATCCGGCCGAAGGCCCGCATCAGCTGATATTGCAGCTGCATCTGCTGCTCGGGAACGGGGCCCGTGCAGCGCCCGTTGAGAACGAGAATTGCATGCTGAATGTAGCCTGCGGGAATGATCGAATCGACACTCTCGGTGACGCCATTCTGCAGGCAGCTGGTGGGATCACTCGCTCCGTTGCCAAGCAGCAGGTCGGTTACGGAGCCGTCGCTGTCATAGATCACAGCGATCTGCTTCGAGGCATAGTTACTGCTCTGCACGTCGGCAGGAAAGATCAGCCCGGAGGGACCGAGAAATGTGTTCGCTCCGCTGACATGCTCCGCAAGCGCGCCACCCTGCGCAAGCACAAGGCTGGCCGTGGGAACGTTCCAGACATTTGCTGCCGCAGCGACCAGAGCATCTGCAGTGGCGTGGTTCACACTCGCGCTCAAATTCCCCGGATCGGTAAAGTACAACGGCTGATTCGTATACCAGACCACAGGAGCTCCAGCCGTATTGAAGAACGGAGGCCCCGTGACCCAGCGAGGTCCAGCCGCCCACGAATGTGCCGGAGTAGCGAGCCAGCAAAGAACAAGCGTAAGGACGATGCGCAGCCGGGTGAAGCCAGACCACGACGAGAGGTCACGGAATAACATGTTGTGCCTTCTGCCATGTGGTCAACATTCCCATCACAGCATCCACCGAGGCCTGTTGAGCCGGCACAGACGAATCACTTGCACTCGCGTTGCCCAGCATCGCCGTGATGGGAGCAGCGCTGATGACCGGACCCGATGCAGCGATGTGGGCCGTTGGTCGCGCAAGCAACGACACCGGCACATCGTCCGGCTTCGTTGTCGGAACCGGTTCGCTGCGATATAAGACAGCGTGCGGCAACCTCGCACCGAGCCAGCGGAGGTCGACATACGGTCGCTGCGGAGCTGTTGAAGAAATCGCCGGCTGAGCGGCCGCCCCTCCCTGACGAATCGGTATGGCTCCGTCGAGTCCACCAACAGGCGAGCTCATCCCAGCAGCGCTGGGCGCATGCAGCAGCATCAGCAGACGCTGTCCAACGCGATAACGCTGATTGCCCGCCGTCCAAAGCCCAGCCCACTCTCGCAAAATGTAGGGCGTCCCAACACTACAGCCGCGGATCGCCTGATCGACGCGAAACTCCACCTCCACCACTCCATCGTTGGGGCGGATCGCCACCACCTGCCCCGCAAAGATGACGTCGGCCTTGTCCGACAGTTGATGGAGAATGTCGAGCGCTGTCTGCGGCGAAGTTGGAGACGCAACGGATGCAACCTGACCGCGAACCAGCGGCCCTGTCAGCAGCGAGGCGATCGCAAACGTTCGCAGAATTCGGCCCATGTCTTCCCTCCGTCCTCTCCTTGTCTTTCGTCAGGAGAAGATCGGCAGAGAGCACTGACCTGATTTGACACACTCGGTCGAACGGGAGCTTTAGATCTCCGGATAGAAGTCGAAGAACGCATCCAGGCTCATGCGGAGCTGCGTCTCGATCTGTTCGCGGCTGCCTTCGAGCACATGCATCGTCACATGAGCCTCGTTGCCATTCTTCAGCGTGATCGGCGCCTCACCCACCGATGCGATTTCGTCGGCCGGTAACAGCCTCATTCCATAGACTAATGTTAGATTTGCCATAATCTCGATTGTTTCACCAATCGGCGGTCTGCATCTTTTTCCTCCGTGGCGCATTTACACTATTAGGGTCCATATGCCTGAAAATACGACACGCGACACTGTCATCCTCGGCTCCGGGTGCTCCGGACTAACCGCTGCCATCTATGGTGCACGCTCCAACCTGAAGCCGCTGGTCTTCGAAGGCCACGAACCCGGTGGGCAGCTCTCCATCACCACGCTCGTCGAAAATTTTCCCGGCTGGCCCGAAGGCATCCAGGGACCTGAACTCATCGAGAACATGAAGAAGCAAGCGGTCCGCTTCGGCGCCGAGCTGCGCATGGCCCATCTCAACTCCGTCGATCTCACCAAGCACCCCTTCGAGCTCAAAGTCGGCCACGAGACCATCCACACCCGCACCCTCATCATCGCCTCCGGAGCCAGCGCCCGTTGGCTCAACCTCCCGTCCGAGCAGGCACTGATCGGCCACGGCGTCAGCTCCTGCGCCACCTGCGACGGCTTCTTCTCCTCGGGCAAAGAGATCGCCGTAATCGGCGGCGGCGACTCTGCCATGGAAGAGGCTCTCTTCCTCACGCGCTTCGCCACCAAGGTCACGCTCATCAATCGCAGTGAAAAATTTCGCGCTTCGAAGATCATGCTCGACCGCGCCATGGCGCACCCCAATATCAAGTTCCTTACCAGCACCACCGTCGAAGAGGTCCTCGGTGTCGAAGAAAAGGACGTCAAAGGCCTCCGCCTCAAAAACCTCGTCTCCGGCAACGTCTATACCCTTCCCGTCAGCTTCATGTTCCTCGGCATAGGCCACATTCCCAACGCCACCGCCTTCAAGGGCATGATGGACCTCGACCAGGACGGCTACATCCTGACGAAGAACAACGTCTTCCCTACCCTCAATGGCGAGATCATCCCCGGCGTCTTCGCCTGCGGCGACATCCAGGACCGCCGCTACCGACAAGCCATCACCGCCGCAGGCTCAGGCTGCATGGCCGCTCTCGAAGTCGAAAAGTATCTCGAAGAGCACGGGCGGTAAGCCCCGCATAAGTCTGGGTGCCCCATGTCCCGCCCCTGGGACAGGGGTTTTTAAATCGCCACAACTACGAAACGGATCCATGAATCTGACCCTATTGAGCTTGCCAGATGGAGCGAGGAAGGGTGGGTTATCGTGGCCTACCGCGCGTGTCTATTTCCAATATAGTAGCTGACCCCGTATCTCGACGCCAATTGATCCATTCCAGGATTGCTCCTCGCCAAGTACCCGTTCGAAACATGAAAAAACTCGAATGGCTCTACGCGCAGGTCCATCCGTTCCGTCAGTCTGATTTGAAGTCCGAAGGCAGCCTGAACGTTGAAGTTCGCATAGCTGGCGTTTGGTGAGAACGCTTTCTCGGTAAAAGCTATTGACCCTAACTTGCCGACCACGTAGGGCTTGATCGACCTGTTGCTCAGCCACAGCCAGCGAAAGCCGAAAGGCGAAATCGACACCCCAGGCACCAGCTGCTGGTTAGGGCTAATTCCGTTACCCCAAAAATCGGACACGGCCGGTTGACTCAGAAGAACAAAAGGGAGAACCTCCGCTACATAGTCAAACCGTGCTTTGAAGAAGTGGCCCCATTGACGGTCATACTCCACCCCCACCGTCCAGGCAGTACATCGTACCGTGGCGCTGAACAGCCTGTAATCGCCATCCGGAATCATGCCCATCACGGCGATCTCACTCTCCACGGGCGGCTTGCTAAGGGGCACTTTCGTCGCCACCGTAGTGTCTGTCGCAGGCGGAATATCTGTTTCCGCTGTGGTGTCTGTCGCCGGCGGGGCGTTCGTCACCGCTGGAACTTTCGTCTCTTGGGAGTGCGCCAGTTGCGGCGCGAGAAGGCAGACCGCAGCCAGAATGCAGAGGCAATGGACGTGAAAGTTGCTGGCGAAGCTGGGTTCACTTCTCCACCGGGCAAATGCAAACTCGCAGACTCGACTGTTTCGCAAAGGGTCACCCGGTCAGTTGAATTAGATCGGACAGGGCCCACGAACGTGCAGAATGACGAGGCCAGTATAGGTTTAAACCCGCCTCTACCGCGGAATCTTCTTCATCCTCGCGTAACGCAAGTTAACCGAGACAGTTCCTCCTCGACCAACCTCCGAGTTGCGCTCCCCTCAACCCGAACTCGTCTTCCGTAGGAGCGAAGCGACTGATTCTATTGCCATTGTTCTATCATTGTTTTTAATTTGCTGTTTTCCGCCTAAAATGGCATGTCAAGACCCAAAATCACCTAACCCATTACAATCCAACAACATCCGCTTGGCATTTTAGTTAGGTTCGAATCGCTATACTGGATATATAGGTTAAGAACAAACAAGCTCCGCAGGGGTCAAAACACCCTCCGGAGCTAACCCTTTTAGAAATAGGACTTTGCGAACTAGAACCTTGTATGATGAGGACTTTGCCTACGAAGTCCAAGGCTAAGTTATCTGCTATGAAGACTTTGCGCAAAAAAGTGCCAAGAGGGGGGTACCCCCGAAAAGCCTAGAATTTATGGAACATGAAGAAAGCTCCAGCGACTAGGCAGCCGAAGGCAGCAAAGTGGTTCCAATGCAGCTTGTCGCCAAAATAGAACGTCGAGAAGACGCCGAAGACCGTTAGCGTGATCACCTCCTGAATCACCTTGAGCTGGTCCGGCGAAAAGGTCTTCGCGCCGATCCGGTTGGCCGGCACCTGCAGGCAGTACTCAAAGAAAGCGATGCACCAGCTGACCAGAATCACTTTCCACAGCGGCACCTCGCGGAACTTCAGGTGCCCGTACCACGCAAAGGTCATAAAGATGTTCGAGCCGATCAGCAGCAGAATGGTCCACATTATGGGTGTTGCCTCCACAGAGAAGTCAAAGAAAAGTCAGAAAGATAAGATGCAATGAGCATGGCTACCGGGACAATCGCAGACAATCTCGCTCACCTGCACGAACAGATTACCGAAGCCTGCCGTCGAGCCGATCGCCCTGTGAGCGACGTCTCCCTGATGGCTGTCAGCAAAGTCCATCCGGTGGAGATGATCCTCGAAGCCCACGCCGCCGGCCAGCGCCTCTTCGGCGAGAACCGCGTACAGGAGTTTCAGGAGAAATCACCGCACCTGGCGGCGCTTGCAGACGCAGAGTTTCACCTGATCGGGCCGCTGCAGTCGAACAAGACGGCAAAAGCTGCGGAGTTGTTTGACGCGATCGATGCTGTCGATTCCTTGAAGATCGCGCAACGCCTTAACACCGCAGCGGAAGCATTAGGAAAGAAGCTGCCGGTGCTGATCGAAGTAAAGCTGAGCCACGAAGAGTCGAAGCACGGTCTCGCTCCCGAGGAGTTGCCTTCCCTTCTTGCCGCGATCGACGAGCTTGAGTCAATCGCAGCGGTCGGTTTGATGACGGTTCCACCGTGGTCAGAGGACGCAGAGGTCGCACGGCCTTACTTTCGTGAGCTGCGCCGTCTACGCGACGAATCGCGGCTCAGTTCCCACGGGTGACACAGCTTTCGATGGGCATGTCGAACGACTTCACGGTGGCGATTGAAGAGGGCAGCACTTGCGTACGCGTAGGAACGGCACTGTTCGGACGTCGTGTGCCGAAGGATGCGGTGTGATCGATGCGGGCTTCGCGAAGGATGTCACTGATGGATGCACGTTGTCGGTGCGGGTACATCCTGGAGCGCGGAAGAACGGTGTGACAGGTGTTCATGCGGATGCAGTGAGGATTGCGCTGACGGCCCCGCCGGTAGACGGAAAAGCAAACGAGGCGTTAATTGCATTTCTTGCTGAGGCGCTTCGGTTGCCGCGTGCACGGATCGTGCTTGTGGCAGGGATAACGAGCCGCGCGAAGACGGTTCGTATAACGGGAAAGAGCGCGGCTGAGGTTGCGGCTGCGCTCTTCCCTGCCGAGACTTGTTGAGCTGCTGACTCGCTACTTGACCGTCAGCTTTGCGTTTGGAGCAACCGTAATGCTTTGGCCGTCAGTCGCAGTCACCTTCAGGTCGGAGGCAGTTACCTCTGCATAGGCAATCTGCAGCCCTTTTGTCGCCTGAATATCGACGTTTTTTAGGGTGATGTCTTTGACCAGTGACTCAGGCAGCCCAACGATCACGCCCGCCCAGGGACTGTTGACCGACTTCACATTCTCAATCGTGATGTTGTGAAAGAAGGGCGTGAGACGCTGCACCGGCTCCGCCTGCACGTCACCTTCAGGCATCGCCTTCGGATAGTACTCGCTGATGAGGATCGAGGTCTTCACATCCTCCATCGTGATGTCCTTGAACGAAATGTTGCTGACGTCGTTGCCGCGGTCCCGGTTGGCCTTGATGCGGATGCCCTGATCAGTACCCTTGAAGTGAATGCGCTCGGCGTGAATGTTCTGCGCACCGCCAGCGATCTCGCTGCCGATCGACAGTCCATGACCGTGCATGAACTCGCAGTCGGTGATGGTGATGTTCTTGCTCGGAGCGTCGGGACCGGGAGAGTCGATGATGCCGCTCTTGATCGCGATGTTGTCATCACCGACATCGGCGTAGACATGGTCGATGACCATGTTCGAGGAGCTGAAGGGATCGATGGCATCGGTGTTGGGCGAGCGAACCGGCGCAAGGATGCGGACGTTGCGAATGGTCATGTCGTCGGTGTAGTACGGAACGATCTGCCAACTCGGCGAGTTCTGGACGGTGACGCCTTCCATTCGGACGTGCGTGCAATGGTCGAAGACAACGAGCCGCGGGCGAAACTGGACTGCCCCGACAACGCCAGAGCCACGCGTGGCCCGCGCTTGTGTCCACCAGCTCTCGCCGTTGCCGTCGATCGTTCCGGCTCCGGTGATCGCGATCTTCTCAGCATTCGTGGCACTCACGAGCGACTGTGTTCCGGGTGCACGGAATTCGGTCTTGGAAGGATAGTCAGCGTGGTCGGGTGAGCCCATCAGCGTCGTGTCTTTGGCGATGTCGAGCGTGATATTGCTCTTCAGCACAATAGGTCCGGAGAGAAACATTCCGCCGAAGAGCTTGACCGTTCCGCCGCCCTTACTGGCGCAGTCGTCGATCGCGGCCTGGATGGCTTTGGTGTCCTTGGTGGCACCATCGGCCTTCGCTCCGTAGGTTCGTGCGTCGCAGACCTTGCCCGCTGCCATTGCGGGAAGAGTCATGATCATGGCCATCGTTGCTGCTGCTGCCAACCGAATCTGTATGCGGTTCATCGTGTCTCCTTCAGACTGCTTCCGGAAGCGCATCTGCGTCCAAGGGAATATTACCTGCGATTGGTCATACCACGCACGTTGCGGCGCACATTTAGCTAGGATTCGTTACACTTCAGCCACGACATGAGTGATCCGTCAGCCGAACCGGCACCTTCCAAGGATGACAGCCCCTTGCCGCCGGAGACTGAACGGCCGGGAACGAACGAGCTGCGGCGCGGGCTGTCGACGGGGTCCGCGCTGGGTCTGAACGTTATCGACATGGTTGGCGTCGGGCCATTCGTGACGTTGCCGCTGATCGTCGGTGTGATGGGTGGCCCGCAGGCACTCCTGGGATGGCTGATGGGAGCGTTGCTGTCGGTGTGTGACGGATTGATCTGGAGTGAACTGGGGACAGCCTACCCGGAGGCCGGAGGGTCATACGCCTACCTGAAACACCTGTACGGAGAGAGGACCTGGGGGCGGGCCTTCTCATTTCTCTACGCGTGGCAGCTCTTGATCAGCGCGCCGCTTTCGATCGCCTCCGGCTGTATTGGATTTTCGCAGTACGTATCTTTTTTTCTTCCGAATGCGAGTCGCCCCTTTGCGTCCACATCTCTGCTTGGGGTCCCTGTGGTGCTGAGCGGACAGACGTTGATTGCGATGGCTGCGTGTGGAGTCGCGATGGTGGTTTTGTACCGCAGCATCTTTGCCATCGATCGCATCGTTCGGTGGCTTGGGTTCGCTGTTGGGCTTACGCTAGTGCTTATTATCGTCGCTGGATTTACGCACTTTGATGCTCATCGCGCGTTCGATTTTCCGGCGGGTGCGTTTCACTTGAATGGTGCGTTCTTTGCCGGGCTTGGAGCGGGAATGCTCATCTCGGCGTATGACTACTGGGGCTACTACAACGTGTGTTTTCTGGGGGCGGAGGTCAGGGACCCGCAGAGAACGATTCCGCGTGCTGTGCTCGGCGCGATTGGGGTGGTCGGAACGCTTTACCTGCTAATGAACGTCAGTGTGCTGGGTGTGCTGCCATGGCGGGAGATGGCGCAAAACACCGACAGCCACGCGCGGATGTTCACCATGGCGGTGTTTATGGAACGGCTATATGGGCATACGGCTGCCGGGGTGATCGTAGTGTTGATTGCTCTCGCGGCGCTTGCTTCGGTGTTCGCGCTTCTGTTGGGGTATTCGCGAATTCCCTTCGCCGCGGCGCGTGATGGTAATTTTCCCGCTTGGTTCGGAGTGCTGCATCCGAAACATCGAATTCCGATGCATTCGCTTTTGACGCTTGGCGGCGTCACATTGCTGTGTTGTATCTTTCGGCTGCAGGAGGTCATCACGACGCTAGTGGTGGTCCGGATCCTGTTTCAGTTTCTGCTGCAAGGGACGGCTACGCTGCTGCCGAAGCATCGCCGCGAACGGAAGGTGCGCGGATTTCGTATGCCGTTCTATCCGCTGCCGGTGCTACTTGCGCTTGGAGGCTTCATCTTCATTCTTTTTTCCCGGCCGAATTTTTTGCGGGAGATGCGGACGGCGGTCTTTATTTTGATTGCGGGAGCTGCGGTATACGGGCTTCGCTACTTGAGCGATACAGAATAGACTCTGGCCACGTTGATGACCGTTGCATATGGTCCGAGCATCTTATTTGGAATCTTCCACTTGCGGGGCAATGAAAATCCTTTCCATGGGAACCTAACCGGAGGCGAAACCCATTGTCTAATCGGCGAATGGACAAGGCGGAGACAGAGGCGATCCGAGATGTACTCGCTGGCAATAGGGACGCCTATCGCGTGCTGATGGATCGTCACTTCTCCTCTGTCACCCGCGTCGCCTTTCGCATCACGGGCAATGAGGCCGATGCGGAGGAGGCGGCACAGGAGGCGTTTCTCCGTGCGTACAACAAGTTGCCGAGCTTTCGGCAGGATTCGGCTTTTTCAACATGGATTATGCGAATTGTTATGAACACAGCCATCAATCTCGTGGAACGACGAAATCGGGATCTTTCGTATCATGCGCCACGAATCGCGGATGAACCGTCGGCCGTCGATCACACGGTCCGGATTGCGGACAGGCAGGCAGGCCCCGAAGGCATCATGCTGAATCGCGAGGCCGTCAGCCTGCGGCATGCGGCAATGGCGGAGTTAACACCGATGGAGCGCACCGCGTTTACGCTGCGGCATATGGAAGACGTACCAATGGCGGAGATTGCGGCGGCACTGAATGTTACGAGCAACTCGGCCAAACAGGCTGTCTTTCGTGCGGTCAGCAAACTTCGCCGATCGCTCACTCCGGTTGCAGGAGGCTTCCGATGAAACATTTCTCTGAAGAAGATCTAATCGCTTATCAGCTTCATGAAAGCTCGGAGGAAAGTGCTATTTCCCGTCATCTGGAGAGCTGTTCGGAGTGTGCCGATCTTTCGGAGTCCATTGCAGAGACACTGCGCGTGTTTTCTGCAGACCCGGTTCCGCTGCCTGATCTGGACCGCAACTGGCAGCGGCTTCGTGGCAACCTGAGTGTACTGACTCCCGAACGTCGTTCTGCCTTCAAATTTTTGCGAGGGAGCTGGGCGTGGCCTGCAGCCAGCCTTGCCACTGCGGCTCTCCTGCTTATGGTGTTTGGCATCCACATTCATCGCACCAACGAAATCAGGCGCACTATTGTCGTCAATGGTCATGGTCCTCTCACGACTGAGCCCGCAAATCCTGCCATTGCGAATCATCTCGACGCTGCAGAAAGGCTGCTGACCGAGGTGAATAACTCGTCCGGCCCGCTGGACGATTCCACCCGCGATCAGGCACATAACCTTTTGCTGCAGAACGCCGTCTATGTGCGGAACGCGAGAGACAGTGGCGATCTGGCTGAGGCTGCGGTACTGGAGAATTTTGGGCGGGTCCTGACCACGCTCGACAACGAACCCCCAACGCCACACAGTATCTGGCGTCTCCGGTTGGAGATGAATACGAGCGGACTATTGCTCGATATCAGGATTCTGCGACAAAACGACGATCATTCCCAAGGAGCGGCACAATGAAAAGCCTTATCCGCACTGCACTCTGCCTGCCTGCACTGATTTTTGTTTCTGCAACACGGCCTGTCCATGCGTCGGCGATTGAACTTTCTTCTCCCCCTGTCGTTGTCGTGGTGGATGATGACGCCTATACGGTAGGGACTCGCGCGATGGACGACCGTCGCTGGCCGGACGCTGTCACCGCCTTTGACAAGGTGATTAGCGAGAAAGGCAAACGAGTTGACTCCGCACTTTACTGGAAGGCTTATTCGCTCAAGAAACTTGGCAAGACGCCGCTCGCTGTCGCCACTTGCGATCAGCTCCATGCGCAATTCGCGGACAGTCCATGGAACAAGGATTGCGTTGTCCTTTCGGTGGACGGTGATGTGGACCCGAGAGCCATGGCCGAGATGAAGGCGAATCTGGCCCAGATTCGCCCTATGGTAAAGATCGCTCCTTTCCGCTTCGACATGGATGGGGGGGACAGTGGAATTCCGCGTGGCTCGGATGAAGACTTGAAAATGATTGCACTGAATTCACTGTTAAATCGGGACCCTGCCACCGCACTTCCTTTGTTGCGTGGCATTTTGAGCGGCAATCAACCAATCAGCGTGAAGAAGCATGCTCTGTTTGTGCTGGCACAGAGTAAATCGCCCGAAGCTGAAAGCATCCTGCACGATGCTGCACTTGGGAAGCTGGACCCTCAATTGCAAGGGGAGGCCATCCGTTCGATGGCGGTATTTCAAGGCAAGCGGGCCAACGATACGCTGGCCGAGGTCTACCGTACAACGACTGATCCAAAGATCAAGAAGTCGATTATCTCCGCTATGTTCATTACTCGGGACGCGCCACACATGGTCGAGATGGCGCGGAACGAGAAGGATCTCGAGTTGAAGCGGACCATCGTCTCCCAACTCGCTTTGATGAACGATAAGGCCGCGACTGATTACATGATGGAGTTGCTCAAATAAGTTAGACGGCATCAGCACAATCAACAGCTTCACCAATTCAGGATGTTCAGGAGAAGATTAATGCGAGCCTTTTTGCGTATTTTTGTTGGCGCAACTGTTCTGTCGGCAGCGACTGCCCTTGTCGCACAACAGCCTACCGTCCTACACGGCCAAGTTACGACTGAAGCCGCAGACCATGGACTCGGTACAGTAATCGATGGCTTGAAACGGCAGAAAGATGCTGCTTGGGTTGGTTACTCCATCCCGGTGGTAAGCAAATTTTCTTCGGGATGGAACTCGAGCCGTATCGACTATCTGGAGGGCAATGGCGACTCGGTCGTCAACGACTCCGAGGGTAGTTCTCGATCGTCCGATCACGCTCTGATCTTACTGCGAGTCGCGGACGGAGCCGTGATGAAGCTGCGGGTTGAAGATCCGGAACGCGAGCTTGATGCGGGAGGGCTGCGGTTTATCTGGTTGAATAGCGTCAATGCGGACGATAGCGTTCGCGTATTGGCGGATCTTGCTCGACAGGGTGATGCCAAGCGTCTTCGCGACAGTGCGGTGTTTGCGATCTCCATACACCAAACAAATGCAGCAACGACGGCACTGGTTACCCTCGCCGGTGCAGACAATGATCTGGGGCTTCGTGAGAAGGCGGCGTTCTGGCTCGCCAACCAACGCGGTCATGATGGACTTGCAGCAATCCAAAAGTTCGCCCATGAGGACAGCGATCCGAAGTTTCGCGAAAAACTTACCTTCGACCTTACTCTCTCGAAGGATCCTGCGGCACTCAATGAGCTCATCCGCATGGCACATGAGGACGCTTCACCTCAGGTTCGCAAACAGGCGCAGTTCTGGATGGCGAGCAAAGGTGGTAAGAGGGTGACTGAAGACCTGCGTACCCTGGCGACAGATGACCCGAACGAACAAATACGAAAATCTGCCGTCTTTGCACTCTCCCGTCTGCCTTCCGATGAGGCTGCGACTCAGTTGATTGCAGTGGCAGACTCGAGCAAAGATCCTATCGTTCGCAGACAGGCTATCTTTTGGCTGGGACAGTCCAACGATCCGCGCGCGCTTGAATACCTCACGAAGCTGTTGAAGCAGTAGGGAGCTCGCTAAGTTGTGCAACAGGACGCGTTGACTCAGCCCGCCGAAGGAGCACCAGGCTAGGCCATCGGCGATTAAGGCTCACTCAGTTGGGCCGAAGTGGTAAGTAACACCGGTCGAAATACGCAGATCGTTTTGTCGATTGTTTTTGGCGTTCGGGATTCGGCTGTAAATCCAGTCAACTTCACCAAGGGTCAGGCCGAATTTTCCCTTCAGTCTTGTGGTTACTCCACCACCAGCGAGAACTGCAAACGCATTGCGATTGATCGTGAACTGGAAGTTAACGTCCTCCTTGGCTCCGCCAAGTAACACCTGCCCATAGGGGACATAGCGGCTCGACATGCGGCGAGTGTACCGGGGGCCAAAGAGGTAATCGAAGATAGTGATGTTCTGCAGGCTGTTGTCCACGTTCGTCGCATGACCGACGGTTAGATCGGCGATACCTGCCCACCTGGACGTTATGTTGTAGACCACAGTCCCGCTGCCTCCATTGAGCGAGAAGCAGCCGCACTCGCCTGGAGGCGCATTTGCGTGGAAGTAGTTATAGTTGGCGCCGAATTCAAGTCTGGGTACGTCGCCCTGAATGCCGGCCATCGATATCGCTTGAGCATGGAGAGCCCAAGGCAGAACGAGCACAAGTACCAGGAGGACGGCGCTGCGAAGATGCATCATCTCTTCTCCTACTGCACGATCAAGGTTGCGGTTGCTGCGTGCTGAACGGCGCCTTCGGTGCCGTTGACGGTCAGAGTGTAAGTCGTTGGGTTGAGGGTGAAATAGCCGCCCGCGCAGCCACTAAGAGCGGCGATTGGCAAGAGCGAACCAAGCATCAATAGCAGGACCATCAATGTACGCGGTATCTTGTGCCTTAGTTTGCGTACGGCACCGAGACTGATAAGACCGAGCATTCCGGCAACAATCGGCAGCTCATTACGCGGAGCGGGGCCGTTTTGCGGCACGTGGTTCTGCGCGCTGAGCGAGCTGCTAGTTTGGACGCTGAGGGTAATTTGAGTGGATCCACTGCCGGCTTTGATCGTTGCAGGTGTGAACGTGTAAGTGGATCCTGGGGGCAGACCATCGACCGCAACCGTTACATCATTGAGGAAGGTCGTCGCTCCAACAGGCGCCAAGGTGAAGTTATACGTCGTGGTTGCGCCGGGGAATATATTCTGACTCGCTGCGCCTGTATTGGTGTTGGTGAAATCCTCCACCATGTTCGGGACAGGAGCCGATGTGCTTGGAGCGAAGGTGTTATCGCCAGAATAAACTGCCACGATTTGATGCGGGCCAGTGACGAGGTTAGTCGTTGCTAATGCCGCGTTTGCGTTCGTGGTAAGCGAGACGATGACGCCCCCGGTTGTACTGATCGGGGAGGTACCCAGCACGGTCGTGCCATCCATGAAGGTCACAGTTCCCGTCGCGTTCGGAGCCGGGGCAGTAACGTTCGCGGTGAAGGTGACCCCGGTGTGGAGCAGTTGAGCGGGTGCGCTTACAGAAATCGTAGTCACTGTGGGAATCTTGCCAACAACCTGTGTCAGAACAGCTGAGGTTGCAGCGTTGTAGGTCGTGTCGCCACCGTACGACGCGGTGATTGAGTTAGATCCAATCGGCAGTGTCGAGGTAGTGAATGTCGCGACTCCTGCAGCATTGACCGTTCCCGTGCCCAAGACTGTCGTGCCATCGAGGAAGGTCACAGTACCAGTTGCGCCAGCTTGTACCGTGGCCGAGAAGGTTACAGCCTGGTTGGGTGCGGACGGGTTCGAGGAAGAGGCAAGTGTTACGACAACAGTCGCCTTTCCTACCGTTACCTGCGTTGCCGGCGACGTGATTGGGGTGCTGGTTGAGGTAATTGTGGCGGTCGCTGTGATTGAATTCGAGCCAACTGGTAAGGAAGGCACGGTCAAAGTGGCCTGGCCGTTGACGATTGGCGCGGTTCCCAGGACGGTTGTGCCGTCGGTGAACGTTACTGGTCCAGTCACTCCAGAAGGAATGGGTTCTGTGATCGTTACCGGCGTGTTAGGAGCTGGATTGTTCGGGGTCACAATCGGCGCAACCAGAACTGGCGCCGCCGGCTGTAACCGTTACGGTTGTGGGTGCCGAAGTTGCTGGATTATTGTTCGCGTCACCCGAAGTGGTTGCGGTGATTGGATCGGTTCCAACCGGCAAGGACGAGACCGTAATGGTCGCAACTCCGCCGACGATAGGAGCCGTTCCGATCGGTGTCCCACCGTTAGAGAATGTAACTGTTCCTGTTACACCTGGGGGGACTGTCTCTGTAATAGTCTCAGGAGTGTTTGCAGGTGTGGTTGGCGCTGAGACAACAGGCGGAGGTATGACGGGGGTCGCTTTGTTGACGATCTGCGACAGAGGTGCCGAAGTTGCTGGGCCGTTGTTCGTGTCGCCGCCATAGCTCGCGGTGATGATGTGGGTTCCGGCGTTGAGGGTCGAAGTAGTGAAGGTCACTGTGCCGTTGTTTATCGTGCCGGAGCCAAGGGTCGCCGATCCGTCAAGGAAGGTCACGGTACCGGTTACACCGGCCGGGACCGTTGCCGTGAAGGTCACGGGCTGATTGAAGGTGGATGGGTTCAGCGAAGACGTCAGCCCGACGGTTGGGGTCGGTTTGCTCACGGTCTGCGTGGTGGTTCCCGTTGCGGGGCCATTGTTTGTGTCGCCGCCATAGGTAGCGGTGATGGGATCGGTGCCCACAGGCAGAGTCGTCGTTGTGATCGTGACTGTGCCGGTTGTCGAGTTGACCGGACCGCTGCCGAGGGTTGTTCCACCACTTGTAATTGTCACGGTACCGGTCGTGCCAGGAGGCAAGGTTGTCGTAATCGTGACTGTGCCACCGAAGGTGCTGGGTCCAGAAGTAGTGACCGTAATGGGTGGCGTTACCTTATTGACAATCTGAGTCAGAGGTACCGAGGTGGCTGGGTTGTTGTTCGTGTCGCCGCTATAGCTTACGGTGATCGTGTGGGAACCAACGATCAAAGTGCTGGTCGTCAGGGCTGCCTGGCCGTTGGTCAACGTGCCGGTGCCGAGGATAGTCGACCCGTCGAGGAACGTTATCGTGCCAGTCGCACCGGTGGGTGCCGTTGCCGTGAAGGTTACTGGCTGATTGACGGTCGAGGGGTTGACTGACGATGTGACGGTCACTGTCGGAGCCGTCTTTACCACTGTCACTGAAACCGGTGGCGAGGTGGCAGGGTTGTTGTTGGAGTCACCTGGAGTGCTGGCGGTGATTGAGTTCGTGCCGAGTGGCAGGTTAGTCACGGTGATGGTGGCGACTCCGCCTACGATCGGTGCAGTGCCTATTGGTGTTGAACCGTTGGAGAAGGTAACTGGCCCAGACACTCCTGGAGGTACGGTCTCGGTAATCGTCACTGGACTACCAACGGTGGGGCTGGTCGTCGATACCACAGGTATGGGCAGTACAGGGGTAGCCTTGTTGACCGTCTGCGAGAGGGGCGCCGAGACAGCGGGGCTATAGTTCGTGTCCCCACCATAGCTTGCGGTGATGGTGTGAGTTCCTGCGTTGAGCGTCGACGTAGTGAAAGTCGCTGTGCCGCTGCTTATCGTACCAGTACCGAGGGTTGTTGCACCGTCAAGGAAGGTCACTGTGCCAGTTACGCCAGAAGGAACTGTGGCTGTGAACGTTACAGCCTGGTTGACGCTGGACGGATTCAATGAAGAGGTCAACGAGACGGTAGTAGTTGCTTTGCTTACGGTCTGCGTGGTGGTGCCTGTTGCGGGTCCGTTGTTCGTGTCACCGCCATAGGTAGCGGTGATGGGATCGGTGCCCACAGGCAGGGTTGTCGTTGTGATCGTGACTGTGCCGGTTGTCGAGTTGACCGGACCGCTGCCGAGGGTTGTTCCACCACTTGTAATTGTCACGGTTCCGGTCGTGCCAGGAGGCAAGTTCGTCGTAATCGTGACTGTGCCACCGAAGGTGCTGGGTCCAGAGGTGGTGACTGTGATGGTTGGCGTTGTTTTGTTGACCACCTGAGTCAGCGCACCGGTTGCGGTATTGTTGTTTCCGTCGCCGTTGTAGGTCGCGGTAATTGGGTCACTGCCAATGGGAAGTGAGGTTGTCGTTGCGGATGCAGACCCACCCGCGAGGGTAGACGTACCCAGAACCGTAGAGCCACTTGTGAACGTCACGGTTCCAGTTACGCCCGAAGGAAGGGTAGCGGTGAAGGTGACAGACTGGCCTATGGTGGAGGGGTTCGTTGAAGAGGTCAGTGTGACGGTCGGAGTCGCTTTAGTTACAGTCTGGGTGGTCGTTCCTGTTGCAGGGTTGTTGTTCGAGTCCCCACCATAGGAGGCGGTGATGGGATCGCTGCCCACTGGCAAGACTGTCGTTGTGATCGTGACTGTGCCGGTCGTTGGATTGACCGAACCGCTGCCCAGAGTCGTTCCGCCGCTTGTAACCGTCACGGTTCCGGTTGTGCCGACAGGCAAGGTCGTCGTTACGGTAACCGGGGCGCCAGAGGTGCTCGGCCCAGAGGTAGTAACGGTGACCGTCGGTGTCGTCTTATTGACCGTCTGGGTCAACGACGCGGTCGCGGTTTTGTTATTCGCATCACCGTTGTAGGTCGCCGTAATTTGGTCGCTGCCTGCAGGGAGTGCAGACGTAGTTAGCGTCGCTACGCCGTTCGTCAGGGTCGATGTGCCAAGCGAGGTAGCTCCATTTGTGAAGGTCACTGTGCCCGTCGCGTTCGTGGGCAGTGTCGCGGTGAAGGTCACAGGTTGATTGAAAGTGGAGGGATTTGTGGAAGAGGTGAGGGTCTCCGTCGGGGAGGCCTTGGATACAGTCTGCGTTGTCGTCCCGGTCGCAGAGTTGTTGGTTGAATCCCCGCCATAGGTCGCAGTAATCAGATCAGAACCGACCGGCAGTACCGTTGTGGTGATCGTCACAGTGCCGTTGGACGAGGTGATGGTTCCACTACCCAGCGTTACACCGCCACTCGTGATCGTGATGTTGCCGGTAGGCCCGTTCGGAACGGAGGCCGTAATCGTGACTGAATTCCCGAAGATGCTCGGACCTGAGGTGCTTACCGTGACCGTAGGTGTCGCCTTGGCGACGGTTTGTGTCAACGTCGCAACTGAAGAATTGAAATTTCCATCACCGCTATAGGTAGCTGTAATGGGATCGCTACCGAGCGGGAGCGTTGAGGTGGTGACGGTCGCAACTCCGTTGGATACAGTCGCAGTGCCCAGCGTAGTCGAACCGTTGGTGAATGTTACTGTTCCGGTTACGTTGGTAGGCAGCGTGTCGGTAAAGGTGACAGAGGCGCCCGGCAGAGATGGATTGACTGAAGAGGTCAGTGTCGATGTGGAGCTCGCCTTGGATACGGTCTGAGTCGCAGTTCCTGTTGCAGAGTTGTAGTTTGTATCGCCACTATAGGTCGCGGTAATGACATCGCTCGGAGGCACCAGAGCCGTGGTCGTGATTGACACCGTGCCATTGACAATGGTTCCTGAACCAAGGGAAAGTGTGCCGCTGGTAAAGGTGATCGTGCCGGTTACGCCAGAAGGTACGGACGCTGTAATCGTGACCGTACCGCCATAGGTGCTGGGACCGGAGGTAGTCACTGTCACGGTCGGGGTCGCCTTATTGACGACCTGGACAAGCACAGGTGAGAGGCTGGAATTATATTGCGCAGTGATATTGTGCGAGCCAACAGAAAGGCTGGAGGTTGTGAACGACACTGTCGGGCCGTTGATTACAGCGGTCCCGATGACGGTCGCACCGTCAAGGAAGTTTACCGTCCCGGTCTTACCAGATCCTAACGCCGCTGTGAAAGTGACGGATTGCAGGTAAATCGAAGGGTTGAGCGATGAGGTTACGAGGATATCGGAGACTATGTATGGAAGAACGCTCGAGGTGCTGGGGTTGTAGTTGGAGTCTCCGGGGTATACGGCAGTCAGGGAGTCTGTACCTGCCACTAGTGCCGTTGTTGTCAGCGTAGCGACTCCGTTTGACAGTGTGCCCGAGCCAAGTGACGTAGTGCCGCTAAAGAAATTAACGAGTTCGCCGTTCGTAGTCGTTGTCGGAGGACCGACAGTATAGGGAGACAGGACAGCAGTCAACGTAACGGGAAGCCCAGACAGATTGGCTGTGGTCGGCGAAGATGTCAACGTGAGAGATGTATTTACAGGGGCGGCCGTGAGCGGAACGGTCGTGGAGATGCTACCGATGTAGATAGAGTCGCCGGAGTAGCTGGCGTCTACGTTGTGGATGCCACTACCCAGCGGAAAGACAGCGACGCTGGTAAGGGCCGAGGCGGTGGAGCTCTGCGTGACCTGGCTAAGCGAGTCTGCAGCCCGGGGGCTGTCGGCGTCCGTTCCGATCAGATCGGCGTTGCCGTCGTTGTTATAGTCTCCAGCATTAACAGCATAGGTGAGAGCAAAGCCACCAATGCTCGGCTCCTGGTAGGGTTGGAATGTGCCGTCGCCATTCCCTTGATAGACCAGAGCACCGGTGCTACCGCCAGCGATAATGTCCGGGATGCCATCTCCGTTGACGTCGGCAAGATGCGGATCGGATGGGATATCGGAGAGATAAGACACGGGCGTCTGAAAGGTTCCATCACCGTTTCCGAGAAGGACAAAGAGGCTGTAGCCAATGTTTTGTGGGGGTAGTGGTCCCGGTTGCGTGATGGTAGCGGATACAATGTCGGCTTTATTGTCAGCGTTTGTATCGCCGGAGGTGAGGAACTCGCCGATTTGGGATGCAGCGGGAGTGGCTGACTGCTGGAATGTACCGTCACCATTACCGAGAGCAACATAGAGATCAAACAACCTGCTGCCTGGTACAGCGCTAGCTACTGTATAGGCAATATCGTCCTTACCGTCCTGATTGAAGTCTGCAACAACGACGGTGCGGGTGACGACATGGGTTGAAAGGATGGTCGACTCTTTAGTGAATGTTCCGTCGCCGTTGCCCGTAAAGAAGGTGACATTCTGTTGCGAATTATCAGTAACTGCAAAATCGAAGAGGCCGTCGCTATTGAAATCGCCTATAGCGATACCGCCCACATCGCCAGTCGAATAAAACACGGGATTTTGAAATGTTCCGTCGCCGTTGCCCAGGAGGATGACGAGGCCTCCGTTTGTACCGTCTGAGCAGCCAAGGGCGATGTCCGTGTTTCCATCGCGGTTGAAGTCGGCAAGGACAATCTTCAACGCTTTTCCTACAGTGCAACCCGGATAATTTGTTTTTGGTTGAAAAGTGCCGTCGCCGTTACCGAGAAGAACAGTGATCGTCTGCGCAGCATCTCCGGTCACCACGTCGAGATTGTTGTCTGCATTGAGATAAGCCGACGCGATAGCTACGGACCTTAGAGTCGCACCGGGGCCGCCTATGGCAAATGGTTTATTTTGGACAAAAGTAGTCGCGAGTGTGGAGACAACAAGGTTCTCCGTCCCGAGCACATTGTTACCGTTGCTGGTGTCCAGAAACGAGATGGTGCCGGTTGGACCGGTGGTGAGCGAACCGATCCCAGCGACCGTTCCAGTGAGACTATAGTTGCCGATGGAACCTGTAGAGGTCAACGATATGTTTGAGAGATAAGTTCCAGTCACTGCGTACGTGACGGTGTTCGACAGGCTGCTCGCATAGGTCTTGTTTGCTCTGAATACTGCCTTGTAGCTGTGGTTGCCAATGGGACCACTGCCAAGTTTCACAGACGCAGTTGCGCCCGGAAAGGTCAGCTGTGCGACGCCTAGAGCAGAATTGTTTTCACAAAATATTGCTGTCGCTTCGCAAAAGAGAACTATTCCCGCGCTGACGGGTGAGCCACCCGAGGTGACGGTCGCCGTCAATATGATGGGGGTTTGATAAGGGACAGACGTAGCGGAGATCGCTAACGTTGTCTTAGTCGACGCTGGTGCCGCAAAGGCTGCGGAAACCATCGTCATCAATATCGCCAGGACGAGGACAGCTTTAGAGCGATAATCACCAATCGAAAAAAATACCGACGAATACGGTGAACTGAGGGATGTGCGTGTCATAGGTTCCCTTTTGGCTCGTTACTACGGCCCGAACTTTAGTACTCACGGTAACCTTCTTCAGTCGGGAGAACCTATTACACGAAAGTTGCACCGATCGAATTTGTCGATTGGCCCCTATCTCGCTGTCATGATTTGGGTATCAAAACGAGTAGGAGTACGAGAGGGCATTCGGGCCGCAACTTTGACACTGCGGCCTATTCTTGCTCCTGATAAAAAAGAGGATAGGGTGAATCCACGGGGACGCGGCACGAGCGCGCCGGCGCAAGGAACAGGAGGTTGAAGCAACTCACTCGTTGGTGGAAGTGATGAGCTAGAGTCTGAGAGTCACAAAAAAAATGTGGGCGGGGGCGACAGATACTATTGCAACTTATTCTTCGACGACGGCTTTGACCAGGTTTCTTGGGCGGTCGACGTCGATGCCGCGGCTAATTGCCAGTGTGTAAGCGACTAGTTGAAGCGGCACGACCTCAAGGATGGTGGACAGAAGATCGTTGCTAGGTGGGATAAAGAGACAAGAATCGCTATATCGAGGGACTTCGCGGTCGCCTTCGGTTGCGAGGGCGACGATCCGTGCTCCCTGCTCCCGCATCTCTTTCATGAGTTGAAGCACCTTCGAATAGCGGAGAAGCGAGTCTGGATCGTTGATGTCAGCAGTGGCAATCATTATCAGCGGCGCATCTTTGCTCACGAGCGCGTTAGGGCCGTGCTTCAGCTCACCTGCGGGGTAGCCTTCGGCGTTCAGATATGCGGACTCCTTGAGCTTGAGTGCGCCCTCCCGGGCGATCGCGTAGTGAGCGGCACGGCCAAGATACAGTAACGTGCTCGAGTGCGCGAGCTGTAGTGTAAGCGCCTCAATCTGTTTTTGCCAGCTGGGTAGAGAAGTCTGGATGAGCCAGGGAATCTCCCGCAGTTGTCGTCCATGCACCTCCGCTGCCTGCTGCGTCATGCGACCGCGGAAGCGCGCCAGGTGAAGAGCGAGCGTATAAAGCACCGCTAACTGTGTGGTGAAGCTTTTTGTCGCTGGAATGGCGCTCTCGATGCCGGCGAAGGTTGGCAGTGAAGCGCTCGCCTCAGTTGCCATGCTCGAATCTGCGTTGTTCGTGATTGCGACAGTGGCAAGTCCGCGGGCCTTGGCTTCGCGTAGAGCGGCGAGCGTGTCTGCCGTCTCTCCCGATTGGGAGATGACGAGGACGCCAGGATTGTGAAGGGTATGGGTCGAACGGTAGGTATATTCACTGGCGTATTCGACGTCAACGGGGATACCGGCGAGATCCTCCAGCATAATTTCACCCGCCAGCCCCGCATGACGGCTCGAGCCGCTGGCCGCGATGACGAGCCGCTCGCGCCGGCCAAGAGCATCGACGACCGGCTGAAATGTCTCTGTTGTCGAGGCCCCGCCGGGGACATATTGCTCAATGGTCGCGGCAAGCGCCTGAGGTTGCTCGTAGATCTCGCGTAGCATCGCGTGCGGAAAGATTGCGGTCTCGGACGTGATAGGCGTTGGTTCAGTTATGCGCTGTGGCATCTAATTTACTTCCTGTGCCTCGGCTTGTTGCGGGTTTGAGGCTACGGCTGCTGAGTAGGGGATGGCCCGCTTGAGCGCAACGACTGTATAGGCGGGCAGAAACTTTTGCTGATGAGAGCTTTGCGGATGCTAACAGCATAGACTGCCCAAGTGACCCGGGCGAGGGAGAGCCCATCGCGAAAAAGATATCTATGGTCACTTGTGGAATTCTTTTCCTTTGAACCTGTATGTACGACTATACTGGATTTGAAGATTGAGGAGCAAGATTTTTTCGGTGACCCCTCTCCGGGGTTAATCAAGATCGGACCCCGACCAAAAAACTCTTCCTCCCAGAGAGCATCTTGGATTCCGAACATGGTTAACTGAGTTTGCGCCAAGGCGCGGATTCAACGAAAGGGTAGCGATGATCGGTACGACGATAGCGGCGCGGCGACTCATGAGTGCAGGCGGGGTTGTGAACTATCCGCTAGTACGTGTAGAAGACGGCCGTATCAGCCGTATCGAAAGTCTTCGAGCAGAGGACCACGAACGCGTCCCTGCGACGCATCGCTTTCCAGAGGCGACTCTGATTCCAGCCTATATAGATATCCACATTCATGGCTGTGCAGGACATGACGTGATGGAGGCTACGCCTGAGGCGCTCCATGCGATTGGGGCTTATCTTGCGAGTCGCGGTGTCGGGGCTTATTTTCCTACGACTGTCACCTCTCCGAAAGATGAGACTGTACGGTCACTGGCGGGGCTAGCGAATGAGATTGGGCAGAGCGCTGCGCATCGCGGCGCAACTCCACTGGGGATCCATCTAGAAGGACCTTTTCTTTCGCACTTGAAGCGAGGAGTGCATACGGAGGCCTTGCTCGAAGCTCCATCAATTGCACTGTTTGACCGCTTCTGGCAGGCCGCAGAGGGTAAGATCTGCCTGATGACCATTGCGCCGGAGCTGCCGGGCGCGGCAGAGCTCATCGCGCATGCCACTGCATTAGGCGTGCGTTGCAGCATGGGGCACAGCGATGCGAGGGTATGTGAAGCGGAAGCCGGTTATGGCGCTGGAGCCCGCTCGGCGACACACACCTTCAATGCGATGCGCGCCATCGATCATCGGGAGCCGGGGTTAGCTGCCTATGTGCTCGACAAGCGCTCGCTGTTTGCCGAGATTATCTGTGACGGCATTCACGTCGATCCCTTGATGGTGCGGCTGTTTTTTAGAGCAAAAGATGAGGACCGTATCATTCTGGTGACGGACGGTATAAGCGCCACTGGTATGCCGGATGGAAACTACATGCTGGGCGATATGGAAGTGGAAGTCCGTGATGGACGTTGCACCTCCAATGGCACCCTCGCCGGCAGCGTGTTGACTCTGGATCGCGGAGTGCAGAACTTTATGGAGTTCACTGGAGCAAGCCTGAAAACGGCAGTAGCCGCAGCCACACACAACCCTTCTCAGTTAATGGGAGTTGACGATGGCTGGGGCACCTTGGAAGTTGGCCGCACTGCCAACATTACGGTGCTGTCGCCATCGGCGGAGGTAATCGAGACCTTCCTCGCGGGGAAAGCTGCGCTCGCAGAAGATAATGTGCGGGCCTAGCGCCCTATAGGTGGCGCTTGACCGCAAAGTAGTCGAAAACGGTTCTGCCGTTTCGTCCATCAGCATTTTTTTACAGGAATGTATAGACAACTGAACTGAGATGCGAATAAACGTGATAGATATCAAGACACTGCATATCAGGCTGTGCGTTCGATCTGCTGCATGGAGGTTTCGCAGTAGAACCGAGATGGAGCCTGGCGAGCGTCTCAGGAGATAGTGTGCGCAAGTCTCAGATTCAACCTACACCGACTGTACGTGCTTTAGACAAGAGCGGTTTCATTCCGCTCTACTACCAGATACAAAGAGCGCTGATGGAGAAGATTCACTCCGGTGAGCTGTTGACGGGAGATCCATTGGCCTCAGAGGAAGAGCTGGCGCGCGTCTACCAGGTAAGCAGGATGACTGCTCGCCAGGCCCTGCATGGGTTGAAGACCAGCGGCTTTGCCTTCAGCCAGAAGGGGCGCGGGACCTTTGTGACTCGCCCGAAGCTCGAGAAGAACATCATGCATCTCCACGGCTTTACCGAAGACATGAAGCATCTCGGTATGGTGCCAAGTTCGAAGCTGCTGGAGCAGTCAGTTGTGAAGGCTACGGAGGAACTTGCAGAGAAATTGAAGGTCGAACGAGACGAGGTTGTGATGCGGCTGCGGCGGCTGCGATTGGCCGACGGGATCCCCATGGCGCTCGAAGAGTCGCACATTCCACTGAAACAGTTTCCGGGCCTGGATAAGATCAGCTTTGCAAAACAATCCCTCTACTTCGTCCTTCGTGAAACCTTCGGCGTGCGTGTGGCCTGGGCCGATGAGGTGATTGAAGCGCTGCCTGCGACTCGCGAGGACTCTGAACTCCTGACGATTCCCAAGAAGGCGAGCATTCTGTCGATCTCGCGCGTCATCATGACGACTGAGGAGACGCCGATCGAGGTCGCCTGCTCGCGTTACCGCGGCGACCGCTACAAAGCTTCGATCCGCGTCCCAACCACAACTATTGAATAACCCCTGGATTTGGTGAGCCGGGCGCATCGGCGGTCGCTAAATTGCGATATCCCCTGAGCGCGAAGAAGAGAATGTAGGCGTAGCAGAGCAGGACAATCGCAAAACTAGGCTGATAGCCAAATCTGTCTGCGAGAAATCCCTGGATCTCGGGGATAACTGCGCCGCCGACGACCATGGTGACGAGAATTCCTGAACCCTGGCTGGTGAATCGCCCGAGGCCCTCAACCGACAACGGGAAGATACAGGGCCACATGATGGAGTTAAAGAGACCGCAGGCGACGATGGCCCACATGGCGATGTGTCCGTGGGCGAAGAGCGTGGTAATGACGAGCAGCGAGGCGATTAGTGAGACGAAGGCGAGAGCTCGTTGTGCTCGGATTCGCTGAAGGGCGAAGAAACCGATGAGGCGTCCGATTCCAGCGCCACCCCAATAGTAGGAGACGTATGTGGCGGCGGCATTGTGAGTGAGACCTCCCATTGAAGGTTGGCCGAGGAAGTTGATGAGGATGCTGCCGATGGCGACCTCGGCACCGACGTAGAAGAAGATGGCGATGGCACCAAGACGGAGGTGGCTGAAACGCAGGGCACTGCCGTCAGATCGTCCGGTTGTACTGCTCCGCTCGATCACGTCGGGAAGGTGGACAAAGGCAACGATCGTCGCCATTGCAAAGGCGCAGACGGCCAATATTGCGTAGGGCATTCGTACGGAATGCGCTAACTGGGCCACGGTTGCGCCGGCGGCGATGAAGATGAAGGCTGCACCAAGCTTAGGAGCGATGGTTGTTGCGGTGGAGTTGAAGAAGCCGCAGAGGTTGAGTCTCGAGGCTGCGGTCTCCGGAGATCCCAATGCGCCAACATACGGGTTCACTGCCACTTGCAAGAGCGCGAGTCCGCTGCCGACGACGAAGAGGGCGAAGAGGAAGAGCGGGTAGAAGATGATGACGGAAGCCGGCAGAAAGAGGAGCAGGCCAATTCCCACCACCGATAACGAGACAACAATCCCTCGCTGATAGCCGATTCGGCCGACGATCCAGCCTGAAGGAAGCGACATGACGAAGTAGGCGCCGAAGAAGCAGAACTGTACCAGCAGCGCCTTGACATTGGTCAGATGGAAGAGGTCTTTGAAGTGCGGGATCAGAATGTCGTTGAGAGACGTGATGAAACCTATGCCGAAGTAGAGTGAGACCATCAGCATCAGAGGAACGGTGTAATTTCTGCCCGCCGTTTGGCTTGGCGAGATCGATGCGTCGGTCGTAACTCCGAGTGCCATTCTGGATCCTTTTTTTGCCGGTTGGTAGTTGCGGCGCTAAATGTATAGATGACTATACAGATTTCGTTGTTAATCGATCAAGCTTTGAATTCGGCTGGATTTCTGCTGCCTTGGCAAAACGTGCGGTGATGGTCTCTGGGCGAGTGATGGCGGACCCCACTACTATGGCGGTGGCGCCGAGTTCTAGGCCCCGGCGTACCTCCTCGGGGAGCGTGATGTGGCCCTCTACGACGACGGGTATTGTCAAGTGCGTGAGGATGGATTGGATGAGCGGCCATGAAGGTGTGCGGATGTTGACTGTCTCGGCGGTGTATCCGTAGAGGGTTGTGGCGACAGCGTCGGCTCCGGCGAGCTCGGCTGCGAGGGCATCTTCGAGGGTGGCGATGTCGGCCAGGACGGGGCGGTTGAGTTCGGCGTGGATGCGGGAGATGAGTTCGGGCCAAGGTTCGGCGGAGGTGAGGCGGCGAGCGGTGCAGTCGAGGGCGATAATGTCTGCTCCTGCGTCGCTGATCGCCTTCGCAGAGCGGAAGTCTGGAGTGATGTAGACGTCGCCGTTTGGGTCGTGGGTCTTGATGATGCCGATGATCGGGAGTTGTGTGAGCTTGCGGAAGGCGGCGATGCGCTCGACGCCTTCGGCGCGGAGACCACCTGCGCCGCCGCGCAGAACTGAGGTTGCGATGCGGGTGAGTGTGTCGAGATTGTCCAGAGGATCGCCTTCGGCGGCTTGGCAGGAGACGATGAGACGTCCGCGAAGCGCTTGGATTGGCGAGTTTCGGACGGTCGTTCGAGCTCTGAGACACTTGGAGGATTTCCTTGTGTGGGGCTGGTTGGTTTGCGTGCTGTAGGAAACAGCTTATCTGCTTGTCTGCGAATTGTCTGCGAATCGCGCTATTGTGGATGAGGTAAATGAGGAGTTGCATTTGAATCGGATCAGCAGACGCGGATTTATTTTTGGTTCGGCGGCGTTGGCAGTGGTTGGGCGGCCGGGGTTTGCAGTGGCGAAGGGTCCTGGCGGTGGGCGGTTGCTGTTAGTTGGGACGCAGACTGCGGCCACCAGCAAGGGGATCTATGCTTACTCGTTTGAGGCGGCGACCGGGGAGCTGAAACGGCTCGGGTTGGCGGCGGAGGCGGACAATCCTACGTTTCTGGCACTGGGGCCGAATGGCAGGACTGTGCTGGTTGCCAATGAGCTCGATACATACGAGGGCAAGAACAGCGGTGCGGTGTCGACTTACTCGCTCGACCGGAGTCGTGCGCGGTTGATCAAGCTCAGTGAGGTCGCTTCGCAGGGCGCGGGGCCTTGTCACGTGGCGTTCGACCACACGGGACGGTCAGCGTTTGCGGCGAACTACGGTGGAGGAAGCGCGGCTTCGTTTTCGGTTGGAGCGGATGGGCGGTTGAGTCCGGCGGTTTCGTTTTTTCAGTATGACGGGCATGGGCCGGATACGGCTCGACAGAAGGGGCCGCATGCGCATCGCGTGACGGTTTCGCCGGACAACCGGTTCCTGCTGGTCAACGACCTCGGGCTCGATGTGATCCACATCTACCGGCTGAATCCGGCGACTGCAAAGCTAACTCAGAATGAGCCGGCGGCTTGGAAGTCGTCGCCGGGTGCGGGGCCACGAGCGTTGCGATTTCATCCGAACGGCAAGTTTGCTTATTGCGTTACTGAGATGAGCTCAAGCGTGGTGACGCTGCGGTGGGATGCGACGCATGGTGCGCTTGAGACGGTGCAGGAGGTGGTGATGCGGCCTGCGGATTTTTCCGGTACGACAGGCGGGTCGGATATTGTGATTGATCGCGAGGCGCGGTTTGCGTATGCGGCGGACCGGTTCGACGACATCATCGCCACGTTTGCGATCTCACCTGCGGATGGGAAGCTGACACTGGTCAACCGGACCTCATGCGGCGGGAAGGTGCCGCGTCATCTAGCGCTTGATCCGAGTGGGCGATGGTTGCTGGTGGCGAATCAGGTTTCGGACAATATTGCGGTGCTATCTCGGGATGGACGGACGGGGCAGTTGGCGGAGGGCAAGAGCTTTCCGCTCTCTCGACCGCAGTGCCTGGTATTTGCTTAGCTTTTTCTCCCCCATCTACAGTTTCGGCTACTCCCCCGGGGTACCCCCTCCCCCCTCTCTTGCGTAATTTCATTTATTTTCAGCAGTTTACGAGAGGTCTGGACCTGCAAATTCGCCATGCCAAAGGAGTTATAGCTAAAATTGTCTTTCTAAACGAGTTAGCCCCGGAGGGTTGTCCGGGGCTAACTCTTTTTTGATCTTATATATCCAGTATAGCGGGTGAAGCGAAACTAAAATGCCAACTCGATGTGGCTTTGTTTGTGGGAGTTAGGTGTTTTTGGGACTTGACACGCGAGTTCTGGGCTGAAAACGCGAAAAATAATTATAAGTGATTTATGGAGCTGGACTTATCGCCATCGAAGAGCAGCGGCGACGCTGCGACTGCGACATGAGCGTGTTCGTGATCGAGGAGCCAGCGTTTGCGGTTGAGTCCTCCGCCGTAGCCGGTGAGCGAGCCGTTGGAGCCGATGACACGGTGACAGGGGACGACAACGCTAACGGGATTGGATCCGTTGGCGAGACCGACAGCGCGGACTGCTTTTGGGCGGCCGATGTGTTTTGCGAGTTCGCCGTAAGAGGTGGTGGTGCCGACGGGAATCTCGCGAAGAGCTTGCCATACCTCACGCTGGAACGGTGTGCCGTTGGTCTTTGTGGGCAGGCTGTCGATGGCGGTGAGGTCGCCGGCGAAGTAGTTGCTGATGGCTCGCGAGAGACCGCCGGGGTTGTGAGCCGGGGTGAGCGTGAATCCGGCTTTTCCATTCTGGGGGCCGTAGTGCAGACGTAGCGAGTTTTCTGCGCGCGGATCGTGATCGGTCCAGTCGACGGCGCGGAGGTTTCCGTCGCGGTCGGCGATGATGACCATCTCGCCGATGGGTGTGGGGATGCGATCGATGAGGAGGTGGAGGATCTCAGACATGGGTGCTCCTTTGGATTGAGCTTGCGGCGGACGCTGCGGCGAGATGAGGATTGCGGCCTGCGGAAAGAAGACCCGGGGCTGAAGCCCCTCGTATTTGCGCCGTTTTTCGTAGGGCTGAAGCCCTACGCTCCCTCCGAAGTGCACCGACAGTGACTCTCTCCGTAGCCTGTTCAGACGCCCAGAGATGCTGTGCGGCGTAGGCGCGCCAGGGACGCCAGGATTCGGCGCGGTGAAGAAGAGTTGCGGGTGTAGACCGGGCGCCATTTGGCTGGAATCCATTGGCCTGATCGAGCTTTGCGGCGGAGCGGAGGAGACCGATGTCGGACGCGGGAAAGGCATCGGTCTCGCGCAGAGCACGAATGGCGATGTAGTGCGCGGTCCATTCGCCGACTCCGCGGATGGCGCTGAGACGGGCGATGGCTTCTTCGATGGTGCCGAAGGGGCGGAAGAGATTTGGATCGGTCGCGGCTGCTTCGGCGAGCGCCTGCAGGGAGACCTGTCGCGCCTTGGGCATGCCGAGACCGAGTGCGTCTGCTTTGGCGATGCGTTTTGCCGAGGGGAAGACCTGAGTGAGGCCGGGATGACTTCTTGCGGCGGCAGGAACACGACGGCCGTGAAGAGCGACAAGTTGTGCGGCGAGACGGCGTGCTGCGACGACGGTGATCTGCTGGCCGAGGATGGCGCGGACGGCGAGTTCGAAGCCGTCCCAACCGCCGGGTGCGCGGAGACCGGGACGGGTTGCGACCAAGGGTGCGAGGAATGGGTCTCGGGAGAGATGCTCGTCGATAGTTTGGATGTCGGCGCCGAGGTCGAAGAGACGGCGGATGCGAGTGACGATGGCGGGAAGATGCTTGACGTTGGGAAAACGAATGGTGACGCCGAGGCTCTGGCGTTCGGGGAGATGGTTGACTTCGACGGTACCGATGGAGCCTTCGATCTCGACAGTGCGGTGATAGATTCCGTTCTCAACGACTTCGACGCCGGGGATGGCGCGAGCTGTGAGATAGGCGAGCATCGAGTCCCAGTCGTAGGGCGGGAGGTAGCGGAGGCGAAGCGTTGCGGGGGCGTCGGCGTGGCTGATGGAGGTCTTGCGGCGGATGGCGCTGGGAGGGCGATGAAAGAGATCGTGGAAGGTCTCGTTGAAGCGGCGCAGACTGCCGAAGCCGGCGGCGAGCGCGACCTGCGTCATGGGCATCTGGGTTTCGTGGATGAGCTGCTTGGCGAAGAGGACGCGGCGGGTTTGCGCGACGGCGATGGGCGAGGCTCCGAGATGCTGGAGGAAGAGGCGGCGGAGTTGGCGCTCGCCGATGCCGAGGCGGTCCGCGAGTTTTTCTACTGTTGCGGCGGGGCCGTCGAGAGCGCCTTCGGTGATGAGAGCGAGAGCGCGGGAGACGGTGTTGGAGGTTCCCCGCCAGGAGGCGAGATCGGGTGCGGTCTCGGGGCGGCAACGGAGGCAGGGACGGAAGCCGGCCTCCTGCGCAGCGGCGGCGGAACCAAAGAAACGGCAGTTTTCGAACTTTGCGCTGCGGGCGGGGCAGACGGGGCGGCAGTAGATTCCGGTTGAGGTAACGCCGACGAAGAGGAGGCCGTCGAAACGTGCGTCACGGCTCTTCAGGGCGCGGTAACAAGCTTCTTTGTCGGGTAGCTCCATAGAGTGATTTTCTCACTCGGGAGAGGAGCGGACTCGCGGTTTTCGGACATGAATGGCGCGGCGGGATTCAGGCGGGGAGAGCGAGGATGGCTCCCCAGTTGAAGCCGGCGCCGAAGACCGCGAAGACGATGGGAGTTGTGGGTGGTGCGGAGTTGGCGGCGCGCCACTCGGATGAGGCGATGAGGAGAGAGGCGGAGGAGGTGTTGCCGTAGCGGGCGATGTTGCTGAAGAACCGTTCCGCAGGGACTTGGAGAGCAGTCGCCACTTTGCGGATGAGATTCATGTTGGCCTGGTGCATGAGGAAGAGGGGAACGTCGGCGGGCTTGAGATTGTTTTTGGTGAGGAGGTCTTCGATGGCGCGGGGAATTTTGCGGGAGGCCTGAATGATGACGTCGAGGCCCTTCATCTGGATGGCGCCGTTGTGGTCGAGCTTGAGGGCTTCGGCGTAGTTGCCGTCGGTGAAGAGGGCGGTGTCGGCTATGCGGAGGAAGCCTTTTTCGGGAGAGACGATGCAGGCTCCGGCTCCGTCGCCGAAGAGGATGGCGGTGTCGGGGTCGGCGTCGGAGATGCGGCGGGACATGATCTCAGAGGCGACGACGAGGACGTTGCCGTAGCGAGGGGCGAGGTCGGCGGCGAAGGCGAGACCGATGAGTGAGCCTGCGCTGGCGATGGGGATGTCGATGGCTGGTGTTGCGGTGAGTCCGAGTTTTGCAGCGAGGACCGAGGCGGGGCCGGGGAAGGTGCGTTCGGAGGAGCCGCTGCTGCAGAGGATCAGGCCGATGTCGTCTGCGGTGAGGTTGGCGTTGGCGAGACAGGCGTTGGCGGCGGCGAGGCCAAGGTCAGCGACGGTCTCACCTTCAGCGGCGTAGCGGCGTTCCAGGATGCCGGAGGTTTTTTCGATGGAGGAGGCGGCGCGGCCGGTTCGTTTTTCGAGGTCGGCGTTGGTGACGGTGCGGGATGGGAGGTGGTGGCCAAAGGCGCGAAGGTAGGACATTGTGGTGCTCCTCGTTTGAGGTTAGAAGCTGATGCAAGGCCGTGCGTTTGTGAGGAACGTGGCGCTTTGAGCAAAATGCGGGGGTTCTTCGCTACGCTCAGAATGACAACAAGAACAGGCAACCGCAAGGCAACGGCAACGACGACAGCAGCTCCGCTTTGGGGATGACAACCAGAAAAACAACGGCAAATACAAAGGCAACAACAGGTCCTCCGCCTTCGGCGAAGGATGACAAAGTTATGGGGTAGGGCTAACTCTTGCGGCTGTCCAGGTAGGCTTCGATCTTGGTGACGGTGTCGAAGCGTTCGGGGACGAGGTCGGCGTCGGGGATTTTGACGTCGAATTCTTTCTCGAGGCCGGTGACCAGGTCAGGGAGAGTGAAGGAGTCGAGAGTGCCGGAGTCGAAGAGGCTCTCGTCGGGGGAGGGGTCGTTGGGGATGTCGGCGACTGCGTGAATGACTTTGAGGATGCCTGCCTGGGTGCTCATGGTTGACCTGCTTTGCGCAATTTGTAACCGTCTGCGTAGCTTTTGACGAAGTGAGATTTATTTCGTTTCGCCCTCGGCGCGAGTGAAGGCTGCCGAAGAGGAGTTGTATTGCTGGACTATGTCAGAGAAGAGAGCACTGGCGAGTTCGGTGTAGCCTTCGCCGGTGAAGTGAGTGTGGTCGGGCTGGGCCCAGCTGATGGAGACCCAGTCGCGCATGGAGCCAAGGCCACCCATGCGCGAGCGCTGGTCCCAGTAGGCGCAGTTCATCTGGCGGCAGACGCTGCGCTGGGCGGCGACGATGCGATCGACTCCGGTGAAGGGCTTCCATGCACGGCGGCCAGCGCGGAGGGCGCGGTCGGGTGGGCCGACGACGAGAATAGAAGCGTTGGGGGCGAGGCGGCGGCAGCGCTCGATAATGCGCTGGAACATGGCGGCGTAGCCCTCTTCGGTCCAGTTGCGGTCGCTGGCCTCATTGGTGCCGTAGGAGAGGACGATGAGAGCGGGGTTGACCGCGGCCATTAAAGGCTCCTGCAGGGCTTCGTTCCAGCGGAGGAAGAGAGAGGCTTCGGCGCCGTTGATGCCAGCGGCCTCATAGGTGACGCCTGCAGTATTTTCGGTGGAGAGGCCGAGGAGACGGACAGGCGCCTGGTCGATGGTGAGAACTTCGAAGTGATGCGGGCCAGGTTCGACGGGTGTGCCGAACTGGCCAGCGACGGCCTCCGGCGCAGCGGGATCGGCTTTGGCGGTGGAGACGGTGGCGAGAAGGGTGTCGTTGTCGCGGATCTCGATGGAGCCGCCGTTGGGCTGGATGAGGTATTGGACTTGGAGAGATGTGGCGTCAGCGTCGAGAGAGACCCAGTTCCCTGCTGCTTCGGTGCTGAGACTGACGCCGCCCATGCCGACCATGCCATCGCCGATGTCGTTGAGATGAGTGCCGAGGACTTGCCAGCCGGTGGACTGCGCGCGTTTGGTGCCGTGAATGTGGTATCCGGCGAAGGGGTAGCCGGCGAAGGAGAAACCGGCGCCGCCGTCACCGAACTTTTCCTGGAAGAGGGTGCGGAGGGCTCCGGTGAAAAGATCCGCTGCGGTGTGCGAGTCGCCGAACTGGATGACGCGGACGAGCTGAGCCTTCGGGTCGGCCTCGAGCTGGCGGAGCTGGTCAAAGAATGGGGCGAGAGCGCGGGGGTTCTCGATGCCGACCTTGGTGCTGGCGAGCGAGCGCATGATGCGGTCGGTGATGACTTCGCGGCTGGCTATTGCGGTCGGTGAGGGTGTTCGGAGGGAGACGGCGGTAGTGCGGGCGGTGGTGGGTGTGGGGTGGGTCGCTGGGGTGGGATTGGTTGAGACAGATTTTGTTGAAGAGGATTTGGAGGAGGACTTCGTTTTGCGGCCTCTGGTTTTGGTCTTGAAGGGCTTTGCTACGGGCGCGCGCTTGATTGTGCCGTCGGGATTCGTTGCGGGCTTGGTTGCTGTGTGTTTCTTTGTTGTTGCGGAGGTCTCGATCGCGTAGGACGTCAGGCCGGCTGAGACGGCGAGAAGGAGGAGCGTGATCGAGATGCGTCGGAACGACATTTATTGCACCCCCATAGGCTTGGTGGCCTTGTCCGATTGGGTGGCGGTTTGCGAGATGACCGGCGCGGGGAGGTTCGGTTGGGAGACCGGATGACTTTGCATGTACCTCTCGTAGCCTATCAGGAGTTGGCCGGTGAGTAGTTGCGCGACGATGCGCGCGCCCTGGGGTGAGGGGTGGATGAGGTCGGCACCGACCATGGGAGGGTGGCGATCATACCAGCGGGCCATGGTGCCGTTGCCGCCCATGGCCTGATAGGTGTTGAAGAAGCCGCAGCCGGTTTGTTCGGCGACGCGCTGCTGGATGGCGACGATCTCGGGGATGGCGAGCATGGTGGTGATGGCGTCACCGTTACGCTCGCCACGGTCCATGGGGCTCATGATGAGGATGGAGGTGTCAGGGAGGGCGGTGCGGACGCGGCCGATGGCGCGGATGAGTTCGGGTTCGTACTGCTTTGCGACATAGGAGGGGAAGCTCGACTCGTTGGTTCCGTAGTTGATGACGACGAGGTCGGGGTTGCGGTGCTCGAGCGCGGCGGAGAAGGTGTCGGGATTGAAGGCGCGGGACATGACGGTAGTGGAGGCGCCGTTGAGACCGATGCTGTCATAGGTGAGGCCGCGGTCGTTGCGACCAAAAGCGACGCCGAAGACCTGGGCAGGACTGCCGGAGACGCGGAGTTGGACTTGTTTGGTGCCGGCTGGGATTGGGATGGTGGTCGCGCTGTTCTTTTTGGTGTCGCCTGCGGTGTTGACGGTGCCCATCGGTGCGCCGTCAGCGGTGATGTCGATGTTGCCTCCTCCTGGTTCCTCAAGATATTGGACTTCGATAGAGGTGGAATCGTGGGCGGTGAGATGGATGGTACTGGTTGCGCCAACAGGGCCGGTGAAGATGGCGCCGCCGAGCCCGTAGTTGGCTTCGCGCATGGAGCCGACGGCGGTGTCGATCTTCCATCCGGTGCCGATGACGTCGACGCCGTGATGGCCGTACCAGGCCCATGGCTTGGCGATCAGGATGAAGCCGGGGCCAGCGTTACCGAAGCGTTCCTGAAGGAGGTCGCGGGCGTCTCCGGTGATGAGGTCGGCGGTGGTGGGGGAGTCGCCGAAGTGGACGATGCGGACGGTCCTGCGTGACGACTGGCCGGAGCGGAGGTCGCGAAGGGCGGAGTAGAAGTGGTCGAGCGCGCCGTTGTTGTCGATGAGGAACTGTGAGTCGAGGGTCGGAGTGGAGGCGACAGCGGTGTTGCCACGAACTTTTGGCTTGGGCACGGCCAGGATGGCTGGGACTGGAGGCGGCGGGAGTTTGATGATGGGGATAAGAGAGGCGCGGCCTGAGGGAAAGTCGGTGATGGGGCGGAGGGCGGAGGGGTCAAGGCCTTTGGTGGCGCTGACGGCGTAGTGGACGACGAGGAGGATCGCGGCGAAGGTTGCCGTGGCGAGCATCGTCTGTGTGGGGAATTTGGGCATGGCTAGAAGTTGCTGTAGACGAAAGACGTTGAACCGCGTCCGGCGAGCAGCTCGATGAGGAGAACGACTGAGGCGAGGCCTGCTCCCTGGAGGACGAAGGGCGCGCGGCCGAAGATCTCGACGGTACGATCGAACCACTTGGGCGGGATCGCGTGAATGGCAACACCGGCCAGCATGACGCCGATCATGGGGAGGCTGATGTTGTCGACCGAGAAGGTCATGGAGCCAAGGCGGCCGAGGATGGCCATCGCAGTTGCGACGTCAGGGGAACGGAAGAATATCCAGGTGAGGCAGACGAAGTTGAAGGTGACGAAGATGCTGAGGTATTTGCCCCACTGCGTCGGGGGATGCTTGCCTCGGAGGGTCTGGAAGGTGCGGAGGATAGAGAGACCGACGCCGTGGAGGAGACCCCAGAGGACAAAGGTCCACCCGATGCCGTGCCAGAGGCCGCCGAGGAAAAAGACGATGATGGGATAGATGTAGGGGGCGCCCTTCCAACGGTACGCGTTCGGCAGGGAGGAGTACACGTAGTCGCGGAGCCAGTTGGAGAAGGTGATGTGCCAGCGCTTCCAGAAGTCGGCGATGGAGACGGATTTGTAGGGGCGGTTGAAGTTGTCGGGGAGGGTGATGCCGAGGAGTTGGCTGATCCCCATGGCGATGTCGGTGTAGCCGGAGAAGTCGAAGTAGATCTGGAGCGCGTAGGCGTAGACGCCTATGAGGACCTCGGCCCCACTGTAGAGGGTAGGGGTGTCGAAGATGCGGTTGGCGACGTTGTTGGAGAGGAAGTCGGCGATGAGGAGCTTCTTCATGAGGCCGGAGGAGATGAGGAGGAAGGCTCGTCCGCCTTGGGTTGTGGTGAGGGTGAAGGGCTGCTGGAGCTGCTTAATAAGGTTGGACACGCGGTTGATTGGGCCAGCGACGATGACGGTGAAGAGGGATGCCGAGGTGAGGTGGGTCAGGTAGCTGCGGGTCCCCTGCCCGGTTCCCCGGTACAGGTCGATGGTGTAAGTCATTGATTGGAAACAGTAAAACGAAAGGCTGAGAGGAAAGACCCAGCGGTAAAGTTCGCCCAGTGCGACCGGAATGCACTTGGTTGCGGCGAGGAGGCCGACATTTAATATGACGCTGGCGCAGACGAGGGCCAGGCGGGGCGTCTTGCGTTCGCGCGGGATCCGTTGGAGGTCCCAACCGACGAGGAAGTCGATGCTGGCTGCGGCCAACAGGAGAATGGGGTAGAACCAAGCCAGACGTGCGAGAAAAAAGATGTTTGCTATCAGCAAGATGCAGAGCCGTGCCGTCTTCCAGCGATAGCACGCCCAGTAGACGGTGATCGCTATGGCGGCAAAGGCGAAGTACGCCGGGCTCAAGGGAGACATGGGTGTTGCTCCATCCAGATCGCAAATCGGGGTCGGAGGAGGCCTTATCAGCTTCCTGGCCGATCGGCTCAGATAAGACGATTGGCAGCTGAAAAGGCCACTTTTTCAGGAGATTCGGACCTTCCCCTTTCCAAGCTCATCGTTACATGAGCCTGAGCGACGCACGGAAGGAAAAAAATAAAGCAAAAAGTGGGTATCCCTTGAATTAACTTAGCGGAGCCTGCCTGATATTAACTCCTTTGTAACGAAGACTTGGCGGAGGGTCACCTTTTTTAGCTCTTTTTTGGCCTCTCCAGGCAACCCGGAAACCCGTTGACAAGGGGCTCGGACTATGGTGAACTGAGGCCCATTTTAATACTTGAAAAAACGCACTATGGGCCTTGAATTTCTTATACTTAAGAGATGGATACGAGACCCGGAAACGAACGTACGGCAACCCCGACAGGGAGGTCCAAGACCGCTGTAACTTTGGCGGCGTTGGTCGTACTGTCGGCCTTTGCGACGGACACCGCTACTCCGGCATCCGCGCGAGAGACTGATCCGACCATGATGGTGAATGATGTTACTCCGGCCGAGATCGTCACGACCGTTCCTGCACCCAAGACCACGGTCCTAACCCGAATCAAGAGCGGCATGGCAAGCTGGTACGGCTCAGTACTTCAGGGCCACCGGACGGCCAGTGGCCGGCTCTTTGATAAGAATGAACTGACTGCAGCGCACCGCACCCTGCCCTTCGGCAGCCAGGTGAAGGTGACCGACCTGCGCAACAAGCGATCGGTTGTGGTGACGATCACTGACCGGGGCGTATTGTTCCCGGAGCGGGTGATCGACTTGTCCTGGGCTGCGGCGAAGGAGCTGCAGATGGTCAAGATGGGCGTCGACCCGGTGCGGCTTGAACTTGTAACTTTCCGAGACTAGATCTCAAGTTTTACGGGTCGGTCGGCGGCCAGTTCTCCGCTGTAGATTTCAGTGCCTTCTTTGTGAGGATTTTGTCCCCGCGATGCCCTGCGTCATCGTGGATCGGTTTCCTACGTTCAATAGTGGTTAGGCTGTTCGTATGGCGTCGATCTCGGGGCGGCGGGGCATCGACGGAGCCGTGCCGGGGCGGGTGACTGAGATCCCGGCGACAACACAGGCAAATCTTGTGGCTTCAATGATATCCATGCCTTCGGCTAAGGCGGTTGCGAGGCCGCCGTTGAAGGCGTCACCTGCGCCAGTGGTCTCGACGACAGGGCCGGCGATGACGGCGGAGATGTGGCGGCTTAGGGTGCTGTTTTTGATCAGGGCCCCCTGGGAGCCGAGGGTGAGGATGACATTGCGGACTCCGCGGTTAAGGAGGGCGATTGCTGCCCGTTCGGCGGAAGGGAGGTCGGTGACGGGGATTCCGGTGAGGGCTGCGGCTTCGGTTTCGTTGGGGGTGAGGTAGTCGCAGAGGGGATAGATGGCTTCGGGCAGGGCGGCGGCTGGCGCCGGGTTGAGGATGGTGGGGACGCCGTTGGAGTGGGCGAGCTTTAGGCCGTGCTCGACGGTAGGGAGTGGGAGTTCGAGTTGCGCGACGAAGATGCCGGAGGAAACAATTAGGGCGGTCGCCTGGTCTACTTCGGCGGGTGTGAGTTCGAAGCAGGCACCGGGGACGACCACGATGGCGTTTTCGCCTTTGGCCGCGTCGATGAGGATGGCGGCGGCTCCAGTGGAGTTCGGAGTCGAGAAGACGTATTGCGTGTCGATTCCCTCTTCGCGGTAGAGGGTGCGGGCCATCTCGCCGAAGGGGTCGGGGCCGAGCTTGCTGATGAAGGCGACTTTCGCTCCGGCGCGGGCGGCGGCTACGGCCTGGTTGGAGCCTTTGCCGCCGGGACCAAGCTGGAAGGATTGGCCCATGCGGGTTTCGCCCCAGGTGGGGAGGCGATCGATGCGGAAGGCGAGGTCGGCGACATAACTGCCCATAACGGTGACTCTCTTGTTTGCCATTCGGTGATTCCTTTATTTCCGATGAGATGGGATTGTCGCCGTTTCGAGCGGAGATAGTATAAGCGGTATGCCAGTTGATACGAAGTTACAGACGATTCTCGATGCGGGGAAGGCGTTGGGACGGAAGCCGGTGGAGCTGCAGACTCCGGAGGAGGCTCGGGCGGAGAGAGCAGAGATGATGGCACGGTTTGTGCCGATGCCGGAGTATGCGGGTGTGAGGGTGGAGGAACGGGCGATCATCGCGGGGGGACGGGAGATTCTAGTGCGGATTTATACGCCTCCTGTCGATGATGGGCCGTTTCCGGTGGTGGTGTACTTTCATGGCGGGGGTTGGGTGGTTTGTACGCTGGAGACGCATGATCCGATCTGCAGGGCTCTGGCGATGGAAGCCAGGGTTGTGGTTGTGTCGGTGGATTACCGGTTGGCACCGGAACACAAGTTTCCGGCAGGGCTGGAAGATTGCCGCGTTGCGACGGAGTGGGTGTTGGCACATACGGCGGAGTTGGGCGGAGATGCGCAGAACGTGATGGTGGGTGGAGATAGTGCCGGTGGGACCATGGCCACGGTTGTGGCTTTGTTGTTTCGGGACAATGGTGTGACGGAGCTAACGGGGCAGATTTTAATTTATCCGGTGACGGCTTATTATGATCCGCCGACTGCTTCGTATCTCGAGAATGCGGAAGGGTATGGTCTAACGCGGAAGGGGATGATGTGGTTCTGGGATCACTATCTGAATGATAAGAGCGAGGCGCAGGATTTTCGGGCTGCTCCGCTGATGGCTTCGTCTCTTGCGGGTTTGCCGCGGGCGTTCGTGGTGACGGCGGAGTATGACGTGCTGCGGGATGAGGCTCAGGCCTATGCGAAGAGAATGGCGGAGGCGGGAGTTGACGTGACTCATGTATTTGTTGAAGGGATGAACCATGGGTTCGCGTCTTCGGTGACTGAGTTTCCGTTCTTGCCACAGGCGAAGGATGTGCTGAGGAGGGTGGCGGAGTGGGTGGAGTTGGGTCGTTGAGGTAGGGATTAGCTGGGTTTCTTTGGGGTCCACTTTTTGCGGGTTGGCGCAGGTAGTTCGTCGAGCGCAGGGGCTGGAGCTTCAGGCTGTACGGTGGCGGCGGGCGATAGTTCGGTGGGCGTAGCAGGCGGGGTGGTTTTTGGCCGCCATTTCTTTCGTTCGACGGCTTGGGGAGTTGACGGAACTTCGTCCGCAGGAGGCGGTGGGCTGGCGGGTGCAGCAGGCTGGTCAATCGATTGAGGGGGGGCGGTGGATTTGGGTTGCCATTTTTTGCGCTCGACTGGTGACGTTGCCGCTTGAGGGATCGCGGGGGCGGTTTCAACGGGTTGAGGCTCGATGGCGGGAGTCGGCTCGGGGATGATCGGCGCAGATAGTGTTGTGGGGATTGGTTGAGTGTCGAGGGTAGCGGAGGGTTTGCTCTGCTGGATGGGTGCGGTGAGACCTTTGGTCTTGCGGACGCCTTCGAGGAGGAGTTCGGCGACGTCTTTGATGGCGATGTCTTCGGATGCCGCTTTGCTGGGGGTGCTGCCGAGCATGCTCTTGCAGAAGGGGCAGCCTACGGCGAGGATTTTTTCTCCGGTTGCGACAGTGAGGGTTTGCTGGACCTCACGGAAGCGGTTGTCGGAGATGCGCTCGTCGCCGGGTTCTTCTTCTTTCCAGAATTGGGCTCCGCCGGCACCGCAGCAGAAGGAGTTTTCGCGGTTGCGGGGGAGTTCGGGTGTGTTGTTCGAGATGACGTGGAGGAGGTTGCGTGGAGCGTCGTAGATGTCGTTGTGACGGCCGAGGTAGCAGGGGTCGTGGTAGGTGATGGTCGCTTCGCTTGGGGTGGGAGTGAGCTTTTTGTTGGCGACGAGGGTCTCGAGATATTCAGTGTGGTGCATGACCTTGTAGTCGCCGCCGATTTGTTTGTACTCGTGGCCAATCGAGTTCATGCAGTGGGGACAGCTGGCGACGATGAGTTTGGGTTGGATAGTGTTGAGGGTCGAGACGTTCTTGTCGGCTAACTGGCGGTAGAGGTATTCGTTGCCGGCGCGTCGGGCGCTGTCGCCGGTGCAACACTCTTTTTTGCCGAGGACGGCAAAGTTGACTTCGGCGTGATTGAGGAGTTCAACGAAGGCTCGGGCGGTTTTTTGGGCCTGGGGATCGTAGCTGGCAGCACAACCGACCCAGTAGAGGACGTCGGGAGTTGGGTTTTCGTCGGTTGTTTTGACGGCGAGGCCGTCGGCCCAAGCGAGGCGCTGTTCGTGGTTGATGCCCCAAGGGTTTTGTGCGCGCTCCATGCCGCGGAAGGCGCTTTGGAGTTGCGAGGGGAATTCACCTTCGATCATGACCTGGTTGCGGCGAATGTCGATGATGTCGAGCATCTGCTCGTTCTGCGTTGGGCAGACTTCCATGCAGGCGCCGCAGGTGGTGCAGGCCCAGGCGGCTTCAGGAGAGAGTGCGAATTGAAGGAGCGGGTGAGGGCTGGGTGTACCTGTTTCGAATGGAGCCGCAGCGAAGGCGAAAGGGTTGCGCTCTGCGGCTAGGTCGTTGAGCTCCATGCGCTTGTTGATTTCGAGCGCGGCGGGTGAGAGGGATTTGCCGGTCGCGGTGGCGGGGCAGACGTCCTGACAGCGGTTGCACTGGATGCAGGCGTAGGCGTCTAAGAGGCGAGGCCACGTGAGGTCTTCGAGTTTATTGGCGCCGATGGTGGGGGTTTGATTTTGTGCTTCGTCTTCTGCTTCGAGATTCAGGACTGTTAGTGGGAGGGTGCCGGAGTTGGCTTCGCGAGCTGCGAAGTATTTTGCCGGAGCCATGAAGATGTGAACGTGTTTCGTGTAGGGGAAGTAGGCGAGGAAGGCAAGGACGCTGCCGAGAGCTCCCCAGTAGCCGAAGATGCGGAAGGCTTCGGCGTTCGCAGGTGTGAAGAGATGAGATAGCGCCGTGGCGAATGGCTGCAGGTTGTCGGGGCCTTCTGCGGCGATGCGGGCTCCGGCTCCGATGGCTCGACTGCCGACGTGGAAGAGGATGAACGTGGAGACGATGAGGGAGTCGCGGGTAATCTTGGAGTGTTGGACGTCTTTGTGGAGGAGGGTTCGTGGGTTGAAGCGGAAGTCTTGGCGGCTGGGAAGGACGAAGCGGCGAACGACCAGCGCGATGACCCCGAGGAGAACGAGAAAGCTAAGGGTGTCGGCGAGGAGATTGTAGGTTGCACCGATAGGGCTGGTAGAGGTGACGGTGAGCGGGAGGTAGCCTTCGATGGCGTCAACCAGGTTGACGAGGCCGTAGAAGACGAATCCGTAAAAGATGAAGGAGTGGAAGAGGCCGATTGTGGGGCGCTTTTTGAAGGTGCGCTGCTGGGTAAGCGTAGTGACGAGGGCGTAGATGAGGCGGCGGGGGAGATTGTTGAAACGCGGTTCGGGGTCGGGTGTGCCGCGACGGATGCGCAGGTAGAGGCGATAGAAGCCTTCGATGCCCAGCGCCAGAGTGATGAGCGCGAAGACGAGGAAGGCGATCTTCTGAGGAAGTGGAAGCATTGAGCCGGCACCGCTTGCGTTCGATCGGTTAGTGCGTGACTGCGTTCAGGCTAAAACAACTTTGGCTTTGGTGTCTCAGAACAAAAGCAACGACAAAAACAATAGCAAATGCGGGGGTTCTTCGCTTCGCTCAGAATGACATACATCTTTACGGCGGCACCTGTAGGCATTCTCGCCATTACTATTTCTTGAGTTCGGCCAGGATGGCGGGGACGAGTTGGGGGACGTCGCCGACGATGCCGTAGTCGGCAATTTTGAAGATGGGGGCTTCGGCGTCGCGGTTGATGGCGACGATCGTCTTGCTTTTGTTCATGCCGGAAAGGTGCTGGACTGCTCCGGAGATGCCGATGGCGATGTAGAGCTTGGGCTGAACGGTTTTGCCGGTCTGACCGACTTGTTCGGAGTATGGGCGCCAGCCGGCGTCGACGATGGCGCGGGTTGCCCCAACGGCGGCACCGAGTTGGTCGGCGAGGGCTTCAACGAATTGGGTGAAGCCTTCGGCGCTACCGACGCCGCGGCCGCCGGAGACGACGACGTCGGCTTCGGTAAGTGAGACACGGGAGCTGCGCTCGGCAGTTTTGCCAGTGACTTTCAGGCGCGGAGTGGGGAGGTTGAGGTCGACGTCGAATTGTTCGGCGGATTCGGCTCGTGGGGTTGCTGGATTGAAGACGCCGGGCTTGACGGTGACGACGGCGATGGGGCCAGTGGCTTCGATGGTTTCAGTGACGCGGGCGAGGAAGGTGTAATGCTGCGCGGTAAGGGCGCCGCCGCTGGCTTTAAGGCTGATGACGTCTTCGAGGAGAGGTGCGTCGAGTTTGATGGCGACGCGGGGGCTGTACTCGCGGCCGCTGCGGCTGCCGCCGATGAGAACGACGGAGGCTTCGCCTTCGGTGGCGATCTGGGCGACGGCGACAGACCAGAGTTCGGAGTCGTACTGGGCGAGCGCGGGCAGATCGGCGACGAGGACTTGATCGACTGCGCGGGCGATCTCGGCCGCGACGGGCGCGACGTTGCTGCCGAGTACGAGGGCAGTGATAGGAACGTTGCTACTTTTTTGCTGGGCTAGTTCGCGGGCAGCAGTCACCATCTCCCAGGTGCTCTTGCTTACCTTTCCGTTGGTGTGCTCCGCCACGATGAGAATCATGCGATCACCCTTGCTTCGTTGCGCAGCAGATCGACAAGTTGCGATGCGGCTGCGGAGACGTCTTTGCCGTCGAGTATCTTGTTGAGACGATTTTTGACCTGGATCTCGGCACCGGCAAACTTCAATTTCGGAGTTACATTGAACTGGTCGAGTGATTCTTTGCGGAGTTCTTTTTTCTTCGACTTCATGATGTTGGGAAGTGTTGGGTAGCGTGGTTCGTTGAGGCCCTGCTGCGTGGTGATGACAGCGGGGAGTTCGAGGGTGAAGGTCTCGCTGCCTTCATCGGCGTCGTGCTTCCCGGTGAGAGTAGTGCCTTTGAGTTCGAGGGCGCTGGTCCATGTAGCCTGAGGCCAGCGGAGACGTTCCGCAGTGGCTGCGCCGAGGGCGTGGCTGTCCCAGTCGGCCTGCTGGCCTCCGGAGAAGATGAGAGTCGCTTCTTCCTGCGTAGCGATCTGCGCGAGGACTTTGCTGAGGGCGATGGCGTCGAGACGTACGTCGGTTTCGACGTGGATGGCGCGGTCGACGCCCATAGCGAGGGCGGTGCGCAGAGCGTCCTGCGTGCGAGCAGGGCCGACGGCGACGGCGATGATCTCCGCTTCGATCCCACTTTCCCGGAGACGAAGGGCTTCCTCCACGCCGTACTCGTCCATGGTGTCCATGACGAGCTTGCTGTTTTCGAGGGCGACTGCGTTGTTGAAGACGTGCACGCTCTCTTCCGCATCGAGGACCTGGCGAATGTACGTCAGTATGCGCATGGTTTTACAGCCTTATTCCTTACGTCCTGAGATTTGACTCTTTAAAACTATCCGGCGTTGCTGACCAGCATATGCGGCCGCGTTTTCGGCGACCGGAAAGGATTGCTGGACAGGTAAAGCATGCCATCCGGCGGGAGGAAAAGCGAGACGCCATGCTCTGACGAGAAGAATACTGAACGGAGGGTCAGAAAGTCAACGCGTTGCTTTCGCAGGTTTGAGTGGGGTTTTATTGTTTCGGCGCGAGGCGGAAGACCGGGCACGCAGTCCTTCGGTGAGGAGAAAAGAGAAGTGGCTGGCGATCTCCAGCCCGCTGAGGGGACCGGTGGGTTTGTACCAGGTGCCGATCCAATTGATCGCTCCGGACATGGCGAAGGAAGCGAGTTTGGGATCGCAGGGAGTAATGGATTTATCGGCGATCCCCTCTTCGATGTAAGCGCGAATGGAGGCGTCGATGCGGCGTTTGAGGGCACGCACCTGTTTGCGAGTCTCCGAGGATAGCTCGTTTTCATCGAGCATGGAGACGCAGCGGCCGAAGTCGTGGAGGACGACCGATTTTGCATAAGCTTCGATGTAGACCTTGACTTTGTCGAGGCCGGTGCCGCGACTAACCAGAGCTTTGTCGAGAAGGGTTTCGATGAGGGTGATGCCGGCTCGGTAACACTCGACGAGAATCTCTTCCTTGTTGCGGAAGTAGTAGTAGAGGGCTGGCTTGGTGATTTGGAGACGCTTTGCCAGTTCGCTCATTGAGGTTCGGCGATAGCCCTGCTCGAGAAACATGTGGGCTGCGGTCTGCAACACGGCGTCGCGTTTGGTGTCCTGATTGCGCTGTCGAGCTTGAAAGGCCTTCCAGGGTTCGTGCGCACGCTTAGGGGTGTCCTTCATGTCCTGATTGTCTCAGGAGGTGGGACTTGGGGGCAGAGCTTTTTGCTGACGACTAAACCTTGAGTCCGATGAGCCGCATCAGCTCGATGCCATTACTTTTGGTGACGACTCCGTCCTGCAGCTTGAAGTCGAACTTCATTTTGCCGTCTTCGATCTCGTCCTGGAGGTGGACGTTGTGGAGGCGATTGTCGTTTTGGCCGCCGATGTTGGTCAGCGCGAGATCGTGCGTGCTGATGAGACCGATGGCACCGCTTGCGAGCAGAGCATGCACGACGCCTTCGGCGCCGATGAGGCGGTCTTTGGAGTTTGTGCCCTGGAGGAGTTCGTCCAGCAGGAAGAGGACAGGGGGATGATTCTCGGTGAGGTCGCAGATGTGGCGGAGACGAGTGATCTCAGCGTAGAAGCGGGAGCTTCCCTCCTGGAGTGAGTCGTTGATGAGAATGCTGGCGCCTATTTGTAACGGAGTAAGTTGCATACGATGAGCGCGCACCGGGGCACCTGCCATAGCGAGGACGGTGTTGATGCCGACCGCGCGCATGAGGGTGCTCTTGCCGGACATGTTGGAGCCGCTGATGAGGAGGACCCTCGTTTCTCCGCAGATGTTGATGTTGTTGCGAACGCATTTTGCGGCCGGGATAAGGGGGTGGCCGAGCTGTTCGGCGATGAAACAGGGAGGGCCTTCGACGAATTCGGGGAAGGGGTCGGCGGGGTGCTCGTAGCTGTAGCCTGAGAGGGAGAGGAGTGCTTCGAATTCGCCGACCGCCGTAAGCCAGGAGCGAACTGCGCTTCCGTGGGCGCTGCGCCAGGCCTCCGCCGCATAGGCAACCTGGACTACATACATAAGAGGTATGTTGAGACCGCGCATGATGGGGTTTTCGAGCGAGCGGATGTATTCCACGATGGTTCGCAGGCGAGCGATGGCCTTTGAGCCTGCGAGATGGTGAGAGGAGAGCTTTGTCTTGAGGGCTCGCAGGCACGGAGCCTGGAACTGCTCGCGCTCAAGGCGAGCTAGAAGAGATGAGAGGAGCTGCAAGTCTTCGAGAGCGTGCTCAGTGGCATGAAAGACTGCGGCGGTGCGCTTGTGTAGAGATGCTGTGATGATGGTCTCGACGATAACGATGGCGAAGAATGGGGTCTTCGTTCCTAGTTCTGCCCAGACGATTGCCGTTGCTATCGCCGAGATGGCAAGCAGGAGAAAGAGCCAGCGAAGCCACGGGTGATTGAGTTGATTGGGGGCCTCGGCCCATCGTGTTAGTGCCTCCGGGTGAATGCCTACTTTGAGGTCTTCGCCGAGAATTGCTATGTCCTCGGGGAGGTCGAGGCGATCGCGGAGTTCGGCGATGGCTGTGTGGCGCTGAGTGATCTGCTCGATTGGCGATGGGGACAGGAGCCAAGCAGCTAACGTGTCTTCGCCTATGCGAGTTCGGGCGAGGGAGAGGAGTTCGAAGAGACTGGAGGGACCGAAGAGATCGAGGTCGGAGGCGTAGAGGCTGGAATGAATGTCGATGCGAGTGCCGGTTTGGCCCGTGCCTTGCCAGCGATCTTCGATGCGCGCAAGGCCGTTGCGATAGAAGTTGACGGCACGTTCGGCGCAGGTGCGTTTGCGCAGCACTTTTGCGTGGAGGATGGCGATCGCGAGAAAGAACACAAGGGCTGCGAGGAGCCACCATGCGGAGAAGGCATCGCGATGAAGAGAGAACCAGGCGGCGATCAGTGTTGCGATAACGACGAGCAAGCGAAGATTTCCAAGGCGGAGATGCAGCTTTTCAAAGTGCGCAACCTGCATCTCGCGGGCTTGCTGACGTTTTTTGTACTCCTCTGACGGGGAAGGGGTGGAGGGATGCACAAAAAATATTATCGCTTACACCTCTGATCGGTTGCTGGTTGTGTGATGTGATGCCTGGGATTAAACGACAAGGGAGCACGCAGCTTGTCGGCTGCATGCTCCCTGCTTCATATGGTGCGTGGTGGTTAGAACAGGTACTTCAGTGCGAATTGAAGCTGACGCTCTCCCTGTGCGTTGTTGACGAGGCCGAAGGTAGTGCCGATGCTGGAGTTCGGAGCTACCAGGATTGGGTGGTTCAGTACGTTGATGGCTTCAGCGCGGAACTGCAGGCTCTGATGCTCGACGATGGTGAAGTTCTTGGAGACGCTGAAGTCGATCGCTTGCAGGCCGGGACCTGTGAAGCTGCCGACCTCACAGTTGCCGAAGCCAGAGGTGGGTTGAGAGACAGAGCTAGAGTTGAACCAGACGTAGCCGGGGCTGCCCGCAATCGTCGAGGCCCGTTTCGGCGTCTCGATTGGTTGGCCATTGCAGTTTGCTCTGGGGAAGCCGGAGGTTGTTCCGGAGTTGTCGGCAGCTTGCGCCGTAATCGGGAACCCATCGTGGAATTGCATGATGGAGTTGACCTGCCAACCACCAGCGACAAGATCGGCCGCGCGATTCATGTTCGATCCGAATGCCCGGCCACGACCGAAGGGAAGGTCGTACGTAACGAATCCGTTGAAGGAGTTCGTAATGTTTTGATCGCATCGCCCGTAGTCGGCGCTTGGGTCGTAGGTGTTCTGGAAGAAGAAGTGGTTGTTGCCGGCCTGGGTGAGATTGGCGTTGGTGTCTCCATACTGCGCATAGAAGCCAGAGGAGTTGCCCATGCACTTGGACCAAGTGTAGTTGGCCTGAAACTCGAGGCCGTGACTAAGACGCTGCTGGAAGCTGGTTTGGAGAGCGTTGTAATTGGAATAACCGTCAGATGCAGTAAGACGGGCTTGTCCGATGAGCGATTGGAGGGTGGGGTTGAGGTAGGGGCTGGGAGAGATGGTGCCGTTTGCCTGAAGAACCTTTTGGTTGATCAGAGCAATCGTCATCAGGTGGTCAGTCTTCTGACCGACATAGCCGATCTGGAAGGTAGACGAGTTGCCGATCTGGTGCTGCACGGTGAGGTTGTATTGCTGCGACACCGCTGGGCGAATGTCGTTGGGGGCGAAGGCGTGGATGCCCGATCCGGAGAAGCAAAGGGGCGACTGCGCGATCGCAGCCGCGATCGTGCAACCTGAGGCGGGGAAGCTAGAGAAACCTTGGTCGAGCGTTGTGGTGGGAAGGGCCTGCGTGCCGCCAGCGTAAGTAACGTTGAGCGGAATCGCGAAGGGAGGATTCTGAATGAGAAGATTGCCGGTGCCAGTGCTCTCAGTGAAGTTGGAGATACCGTAAGCGCCGCGAACGACTGTAGCCTTAAGCATTTCAGGCTGCCAGGAGAAACCGACGCGGGGCTGGTAGTTGGTGGGACCGTTGTACTGGTTATAGAGCGCCTTGGAGTTGCCATCCATGCCTGAAATTTCGACGGCTCCAGTGGAGAGGTTGTAGTTGGTGGCCTGGTTGTGAGCTTCGGCACGTGGAGTGACGACCTCGTAGCGAAGGCCGAGATTGAGAGTGAGATTGGGGCGAAGGTGCCAGTCGTCCTGAGCGAAGGCCGAAACCAAATTGTTGCGCAGGCTGCGACCGCCTCCGGAGCCTAGACCAACGTTTTCGGGTAGACCGAGGAGGAAGTCGGCCTCAGCCCAACCGACCGGAGTTGTACCGGCGGTCGAACTGCCAACCGACGGGTTGCCGGTGAAAGAGCCGTTGTAGATGAACTGCCCGGCAAGCCCTGAGTTGCCCACATAGAGGACGTTGGTGCGGTAGTTGTAGAACTCGAATCCAACGTTGACCGTGTGCTTTCCGTGAACTATGGTCACGGTGTCTTCGGCCTGGATAACAGTGTCGTGGAACTGGGAGACAAGATTGTTATTTCCGATCTGCGGACCGTAACTAGGGCCGGAGAAGGTCATCAGCGGGAGAAATGTCTGGTTTGCCGCTGCCCCGGCAATGCCGAAGGTCGTGGGTAGATTCTCCCCGGTCGGGTTGCTATAGCCTTCGGTTACAGGGAAGTAGCTGGTTCCAATTCGGGCAGAGTTGAGCAGGAAGGGGCTGAAGGTGTGAGTGTAGTCCAATACGCCGTTGTAGAGGGGGAACTCATTGGAAGAGTTTCCAGTCAGGAGCTGGCTGTTAGTAGTGGGATTGGAGATGGCCTGCTGAGAGTACCGAGCGTAGACATGATCCTTCTGGCTTGCAATCCAATCGATCTTGAGATCGCCCTGATCGCTGTTGGTGTAGGAGTGCGTCACATTAACCTGATTGCCCGTGGTCAGGTTATTGATGGGCCCTGGATAAAGCGACGAACTCAATATCTTTGAAGCTGCAGAACTGAATGGAATGTTGATCTGGTTGTTCAGGAAGGGTTTGCGGCCGCCGGGAGTTGAAGCGGAGTAGGGGTTGTAGAGCTGCTGCGCAAGATTGTTGCAGACTCCCGCTGTGTTGAAGCCGGCCGAGCAGATGCTGGCGAAGTTGCCCTGACGCTCTGCAGTAGTGAATACCGTGTATGGTACCGAAGTTGCCGGCTGGTCAAAACGTGAGCCTTGATAGTCAGCGAAGAAGAAGAGTTTGTCCTTAATGATGGGGCCACCGAGCGAAGCTCCAAATTCATTCCAGCGAAGAACGGGCTTCAAGCCTGTTCCATCTGGATTGTTCGTACCCGGAATATATGGTTGTCCCTTGGTGAGACCATTCTGCCATCTATTTGCGTTGAAGGCGTCGTTGCGAATGAACTCGAAGATGTCTCCGTGGAACTGATTGGTTCCAGATTTAAGCGTGACGCTGATGATACCGCCCAGATAGTTGCCATAGGATGCCGGAGCGTTCTGCGAGATGAGGTTGAACTCCTGAATAGCATCGACACTAGGTGCAAAGGCTACGTCGTTGTTGTCGATCTGGTTGTTATCCATACCGTCGAGAACGTAGTTGTTGGTCTGCTCGCGGTTGCCGTTGATGTAAGGACGACCAACCTGAAAGCTAGCCTGAGAGCCAGTGAAGGCACCGGGGTTGAGACTGACGGCACCGGGCGAGAGCAGTGTGAGTTGGTTATAGTTCCGAGTGGCGAGCGGCAAGGTTACGTTCGCCCTCGCATCGAGCACGGTGCTCATGAAAGTCTGATCGGTCTGCAGCAAGGGTGGAGCACCCGAGACCTCGACTGTCTGTGAGGCCTGACCGACGGCCAACACGATGTCAACACGAGCTGTCTGGTTCATGGCCAGAGCGAAGGATGGGTGCTGAGCCGCGGAGAAACCGATGGCCGTTACCTTCAGGCCGTAGTCGCCAATGGGCAATGGAGATAGATAGTAGACACCCGCAGAGTTGGTCTGCGTTGGATATTCGGTGCCTCGGGAGGTGTCGCGGGCGGTTACTGTTGCACCGGCGATGACCGCTCCTGAAGCGTCGGTTACGGTGCCGGTGATTTTAGCGCTGATGTCCTGCCCCAGCGCAACGGAACATGCTAGGAACACGAACAAACTGCTTAGGGCTATGCGTACTCTCATTGGTAGGCCTCCACTTTTATTTCCTTCTCAACTACTTGAACTTTGCGGGAGTTCATGTTTCAAGCGATGCGAACATCTCTTGATTTGCGTTTATTGTCTTTGCCCGAAGATGAGTTGCACTTCAGCTTCCGGTCTATGCGGTAAATCTCGATCACTCTAAAGAGCCCTCAAGTTTCCTTGGAGATGGGGCCCTCAGACCTTCAAAAAATGATGGGTTCGTCTTGAGGCCAAATAGTATAGACAACTGTACTGAGATGCAAGTGGGAAATTGAAAATAATTCAAAGGACGAGGAAAGCCGGTCTACCGGCCATGACTTTTCCAGATGGAATGAAAGTGGTTTTATCCGGTCCATGCAACTTCAAATCAGCCACATAGAAGGAGAAAAGAAGTTCGTGGGACGAACGTCATTCCGGTTGCCTCCAGGACAGGAGGGTTCTAATCCTTCTCATCGAAACTAAGGGCAATTCTTGGCGATTTGCAGGCGGGACTGATTCTGGAAGTCGTGCTTCAACATCGTCGCACGGGGCTTCCGAACCGAGGATTAGTTCGATGTGTTGAAGGAAGCGAGTAAGCGTTCGCGAACGAAGACAATGTGCTCGCGCATGGCGAGCCGCGCTTCTTTCCTCGTCTCTTTCTTCAGGGCCTGATAGATCTTCATATGGGCCACTGGCGCAGTTGTTGCCGAGAGCTCATAGGACTTGGAGCGGCAGAGCAGCGTCTTTTGCTGAACATTCTCAAGGACGCGACAAAGCTCCTCATTGCCCGTGGCAGCGGTGATCATGGCGTGAAAACGCATATCCTCTTCGATATGCTCCAGTTTGTTGCCTTCCTTCAGATATTTCTTTGTTCGGTTAATGCTGGCCGACAAGTCACTGAGCAGTTTTGGTGTGATGTTGGCTGCATCGATGGAGTGGACTTCAAGGATCTCGCGGAGTTCGTATAAATCGCGTATCTCCTTCGGAGAGAACTGACGGACGTAGGCGCCGCGCCGGGGTTCGATGCAGACGAGACCCTCTGCTTCCAACCGGTTCAGCGCCTCGCGCACAGGAGACTTGCTGATTCCAAGTTGCGTCGCAAGAGATTCCTCGGTGAGGCGGGACAGCTCTCCAAGTGTTCCATCGAGCAGGTTTTGCTTAATGCTCCGATAAGTGAGCTCAGTAAGGTTTGGGATTTTCGCCAGCTTAATCATGATTGTTATAGGTCTCGTGGATTTTACACGACTTGAAGCCATGGATCGTTTTCGGCGCGGGAGAAGGGCCGGTTTCAGGAGATCGTCGGCCTTTTCCACTGAGGCCAGCCGATTGCGGCGTCCCATCGACGGCTAAGCCGCGAGCCGAGGACAAACCTTCGTGGTAGGACCAAGCGCTGGTTATTCGTGATGCGGGTCTTTGCATACGTTCCGTCCCGGGATCATTTTCATAGACGGCAACCATGTTTGGAAAGACTCAGAGGAGATACAGAACCGGTGAAAGACCGATGAACGATGAGCCAAGGGTACTCACGGGTATACGCAAGTTCACACGATGATACGTGATATCGCGGATAATTTGATCTTAGAAGTCAGGATTCCAGAGCTGAGTTACTGATCACGTTGATTGCGGACGGGTCAGGGTCAGCCTGCTGTGAGGGTCATCGTCGCTCAATTAGGCCGACTTCCATCGAACGTCCGGATACCATCTGTTTGTAGGCGAACCTGGCGGGAATCTGTGGAACGAGGTACTTGTCTAGCAGGATGATTCGCGGACCAGACACTACAGCGTCTTCCAGCGCTTCTGGCTGGAAGAGGTATTTGTCCGTAGGGACGTCGACGGATAAAGGTTGCGGCTGGACCTGCTGGACGGGACGTTGGGCGTAGAAAATACTGGTTGCAATGGACCTGGCGTTGCCCTCCCACCAGACGAGAAGCGGACCCTGGATGGGCTGCGGCTGGCTGAAGACATCGCGCAGGAGTTGGATCGACTCCTTCTCAGCGGAGACGATATCGGGGCCGACCTTTGCTAGATGGAGCTTACGTCGTGGACTACTTGTCAGGAATGCACTGGCTACGCAGATGGAGATGGCGAGGATGGTGGCAGTCGTCCAGAACGAGGTTGGAGCCTGCCGGCTCTTTCGCTGCAGCGCTCTAAGTCGATCTGCCAGAAAGACAGATGTAAGCAACGCCAGTGCGGGATAGGCCGGTGCTATGTAATGGGGCAGGCGAGTCTGTGCGACCGTGAAGAAGCCGATGACGACCAGGGCAAAGATCGACCAGACACGAAGGTTCTTTCGTCTGAATGAATCAGCGATTGCGAAGGGATAGAACAAGACGAAGGGAGCAGCCGAGACGAGAAGCACCCAGAAGTAGTACCACCAGTGCGTGACGTGTTCTTCGATCTGATGAGTTGCGCGTGCGAGGACATGGAAGCCAAGATATTCGCTAAGAAAGCTGGCGCCGAATTGATGAAACATGTAGAAGTGCCATGGGAGAACAATAAGCAAGAAAAGCAACAGGCCCGACCAGAAGAACCTACCGAAGCGCGTTGCGTTCCATCGTTCCAGTGCGGCGAATAGAAGAGCGGCGATGATCAGAACGATGCTTGCGGCACCCTTGGTCATCATGGCAATCGCAAGGCCTACCCAGAAGAAATACCAGCCGCTGAGTCTTCGATCGTGAATTGCCGTGAGGCCGCAGAGCGCGATGCAACAGCCCAGAGAGAGCAGCACATCCATTTCGCCGACACGGCAGACATGAAGAAAGCCGAAGGTGCCAAGGAGGATCAAAGTGCTGAGCCACGCGGCCAGAGCGTCTTTTCTGCTTATCAGCCAGCCGTGGAGAAGAGCAACGATCGCCACGCCTGAGAGTGCCGAGCCTGCGCGGGCCCAGAATTCATTGACGCCGAATAGTTTGAAGAAGGCAGCGGTGATCCAGAACATCAACGGTGGTTTTTCGAACCAGGGTTGATAGTTCCAGTGGGGAACAAGGACTCCAAGCGACAACATCTCGCGCGATATCTCCGCATAGATGCCTTCATCCCAGTTGGTGAGGGGTTTATGGCCAAGCAGGGATAAGAGCACGATGCCGCCGAGAATCGTGGCCAGGAGCGTTGAGGCAATTTCCTGGTGCCGTCTGTATAGATCACGCAGATTGGAAGGCCGGGTTGTGTATGACTCGTTGTCCATGAAGGTGCGGCGAAGGTTTCAGCTTCCCGGGTGGTACTCCCGCTTGGTATGGCCTTTGAGATCGGAGCGGTAGAAGTAGACTTCACGTAGATCACCCGTGCTGTAGCGATTGGCTTGATCGTCGAAGTACGGGGACGACGGATTGCCGCTCTCGCCACCAGCGGTCACAGCTTTCGCACGGACCTTTTCGCCGAACTCTACTACTGCGACGAAGCTGTTTCCGCTGGTGCCGTACCACTTCTTCGTTCCCGGGTACGGACGCGCTCCAAACGAGGCAAGGGAGCCCCACAGCGACGAGGTGAAGCCTACGGGAATGCTCGGACCGGCATCGTTGAACGGCTGGACGATGTCACCGTTGAGGCGCTGGAAGCGATTGATGTCGCCCCAAGGCGTCTTCCAGCTTCCGAAGTTGGCGGTGAGTCTGTCGGAGGCTGCGGAGAGTGATTGCAGGAGGAGTTGCGCGGAGGTTTGTGTACCGATGTACTCCTCGACGGAGACGCCTGCCTTACGAGCGTCGTCAACTGTGTGGCGGCGGATGTCCTCGCCCCAGAAGACTGCGAGGGACGTTGGGACGGAGGTTACGCCCCAACGATAGTCCCATGTACGGAGCAGTGCGATCTGGTCGGCTAGTTTGGATTTCTGCGGATCGGAGGCTGGCGTATCGTCCCAAGCCTTGATGAGAGCGGGGATTGGCTTCTCGAACCAGGGCAGGTAGCTGTCGTAGGCTGCAGCGATCAAGGAGTCTAGCGTGAAATCTTTCTTATTCTGCAAGACTCGGATAGCGTGGAGGCCACGGGCGGATTCAGTGCCGGTCTCTACGTACGCGGGGTAGTCCTGTTTGCGCAGACTGCTTTCGCCGGCCCCGGACCATGGCCAGTTGTTGCTGTTGTAGAGCCAGCCGCTTTTGGGATTCAACAGTTGTGGAAGTTCGTCAACGGTGAGGAGACCTTTCCAATCGGTTGCCGGATTGCTTCCGTCGACGGGTTTCGTGAAGTCGAAGCTCGTGTCGCGGCGCGGGATGAAGTTGCCGTGGAAGTAGGCGATGTCGCCGTCAGAGTCGGCAAAGATGGTGTTGTTTGAGGAGTTCGCCTTGAGCTCCAATGTTTGCCGGAAGGATTTGTAGTCTTTCGCCTTGGTGCGAATGTATGACTGCGTCAGCGCCTCGACTGGTTTTTGCATCAGGCTGATGCTGACCCACCTGCCGTTTTGCTCCCGGATGATGGGCCCGTGATGGCTGAAGTAGACGGTGAATTTCTTTTCGGTCATACCGTGGTCGGTCTTGTAGGGGACGGTGATCTGCTTCGAAATGAGGGGGCGTTCCTCAGTTCCGTATTTGCAAAAGAAGCCGTCGCCCTTCTTTTCTACTGTTTCAAGATATTGATCGACTGCATCGACACCGCTTGAGGTGTGCATCCAGCCGGCGTGTTCGTTGAAGCCCTGGTAGATGAAGAACTGGCCCCAGGTGACGGCCCCGTAGGCGTCGAGTCCCTGGTCGCTGGCCATTTGCAACTCCGAGCGAAAGAAGAAGGAGGTGTGGGGGTTGATGAGAAGCAGAGCGTGGTGGCCAGCGGTGTTTGAAGGTGCGATGGCCATCCCGTTTGACCCCGTCGGCTCCGGAGGGTCGCTGTCGTGTACGTAGGCCATCTCAGCATGAGGGGCGGTGCAGTTGCATGCCTGGATGACAGGAGGTTTGCTGTAGAACGCTTCGAGCTGTTGAAGGTTCACGCGTTCTATGTCGCCTCCAATGCTGCCTTCAGTGAAGGAGAGGGCCATCCACGGTTCGAAATGTTTGATGACTCGCGGCTTCACTTCGGGGTGTTTGAAGAGGTAGTAGTTCAGGCCGTCCGCGAAGGAATCCATGAGGGTCTTCAGCCACGCTGGGCTTGCAACGTATTGCGTCTTCAATTCAGCTGGGTCGATGAAGAGCTTCATGCGGAGGTCCAGGTAGATTCTGGACTCGCCCTCGGTCTCTGCCAGGCGCCCCATCGCATTGATGTAGTTGGTCTCGACGCGATTGAAGTCGTCCTCGGCCTGGGCGTATTCCATACCGAATACCGCGTCGGCGTCGGTTTTGCCGTAGACGTGGGCGATGCCCCAGTCGTCACGGACGATGGTAACGTTGGCCGCCTCTCGCTCCCAACGTGAGATCTCCGGGTTTTCGGCCGCGTGCAGCAGCGCGAATGACGAGGACACGAACGTGAGGATGAGAACAAGATTCTTCAGGCAACGGCGGTTCTTCATGTGCTGCTTTTCTCCATTCAGGACGTAAATGCTTACCTGTTGGCAACGCTTTACGGGTTGGCATGGCGGTGCGAACAGTTTACCTGCCCGGAGAGGACGGGGATGAGTCTAGCGGAGCCTTGGGCCGATTTTGCTGCAGGCGGCCTGAAAACCGAGCTCGCAACTCTTTCGGTAGAAACTGTTTGCCTGAACATTGTCGCGCGGTACTCCTTGGCCTGTCTGATACATGAATGCGAGATTGGCACAGCCGGGGGCGTATCCGCCGTCGCAACTCTTCAGAAAGAGTGGGGCCGCCTGAACGTAGTTTCGCGAGGCTCCCTTACCTTCAACAAGCATGCTTCCGAGACTTGAGCAGCTGTGCGCGTTAGCACCGTCGCAACCTTTGCGGAAAAACACCGCAGCCTGCTTGTAGTCCCGCTTAACTCCTTTACCCGTTTCGTACATACGGCCAAGATTGGAGCAACCTTGCGGATTTCCGCCATCGCAGCTCTTGCTGTAAAGCGCGACCGCTTTTCCGTAATCCTGGGGAGTGCCTCGGCCGTTTTCATACTGGTAACCGAGGTTGGAGCAAGCGATCAAAAATCCCCCGTCGCACGCCTTGTGATAGGCTGCGGCAGCCTGGGTGTAGTCCGGAGTAACTCCTTTCCCGGTTTCGTACATACGGCCAAGATTGGAACAGCCGTGCGAGTTTCCGCCGTCGCAACTTTTGCCATAGAGCACGAACGCCTTGTTGAAGTCCAAAGGAACGCCGCGGCTGTGTTCGTACATGTCGCCAAGATTGGAACAGCCGAGCGCATTTCCACCGTCACAACCTCTGCGAAAGAGTGCGATCGCCTGATCGTAGTTTTGGGGTGTGCCTTTGCCGTTTTCGAAGAGGTAGCCCAGATTAACGCAGGCGGCAAGCGATCCGACCTCGCAGGCAGATTTCGATAGAGGAAACGCCTCGTTGTACTTCTCTTCGTGAATGAGCGCAATGGCTTGTTTAAGGAGCGCGTCTGGGTCGGCCTTCGGTTCAGGGGCGATGGGCACTTCTTCGACCACTTCAGGATTTGTCGCCGGTGCGGGCGCAACCGGAGTTGGTTTTGCCTCCGGAATCTGCTGTGTATTTTCCTTCGAGATTTCGGGGTGGGGCTCGGCTGGTTTCGGTTCGCGTTGTTTTCGTCCAGCAGGCTTCGAAACGGTGACCTGATCAGAGGAGGCGGGGGGTGGTTGTGTTTTTGGCTGAGCAGAAGTCGGAACAGTCGCCTGAGGGGGGCTTTGTCGGAGAGGCGCCTGCTTGGGGGTCGGGAGGAAGCGATGGGCGAGCAATGCCACCGCGATGATGACGATAAGTGTTGCGGCAACTCCAAGTGTAATGCGCCTCTTCTGCACTGGTGCGATTGTGGCTGTCTCGGGTCTCCGCGGATTAGTTTTTTCTGCAGCCGGTAGCAGGGAGTTTTGCGCGAATGAGGCCGGAAACGATGAGTCTTGCTTAGATAGTGAGTTGGCTGAAGCGACTTCGTCTCGCGCAGCGTACCAGCTATCCGGATTCCCAAGGGCCGTGAGCATCTCGGCTGCGCTCTGGAAGCGGTTTTGCGGGCCTTTCTGAAGGGCCTTGAGGACCAAGGCGGAGACGGCCGGAGTCACGTCTACGCCGAGTGACTCCGGAGGTGGGGGTTGTGTGTTGAGCTGATGGATCAGCATTTCCATGGGGGTGTCGGCTCGGAAGGGATGCGATCCGGTGAGCATCTCATAGAGGATGAGGCCGAGAGAGTAGAGGTCGGCGCGGCCGTCGATGCTGCTTTCGATGCGGCCACTGGTCTGCTCGGGCGACATGTATTCGGGGGTGCCGATGATTAGGCTCTGCTGAGTCAGGACGGAGGTCATACCGTCGAAGGAACCGTTGCTGACCTTGGCGATGCCGAAGTCGAGGACCTTGACCTGACCTTCACCGCTGGAGTTGCGCAGCAAGATGATGTTTGAAGGTTTGATATCGCGATGGACGATGCCCAGAGCGTGAGCCGCTCCAAGCGCTTCAGCGACCTGCGCAACGATGTTGAGGCAGTGCTCAGTGGGCCAAGGGCCTGGGTGCGTGTTACGGACTTCGTAGAGCGAGCTGCCGTCGACGAACTCCATGACAATGAAGGGGCGACCGTCTTCGGTGTAGTCGAAGTCGTCGATGCGAACTGCGTTTGGGTGCCGGAGCTGGCGGGCGACTATGGCTTCGTTGCGAAAACGCTTGACGAAGTCCGAATCGTGCATGAAGTGCGCATGGACGACCTTGACTGCAACGAAGTCGTGAAAGGCCTGGTGGCGGGCCTTGTAGACGGTCGCCATACCGCCAGCACCCAGCTCGGAGATGACCTCATATTTGCCTCGCAGGAGCGTGCCGGGAACGATCTCCGATCCCAATACAGTCAATTGTGTCTGATCTCGCGGGCACACCTGGTAGTCGTCGGGATAGGTGTTCTTGCAGGATGGGCAGAGCTTCATCGGGGATGCCCCAAGAATCCAATTGGTGAACACCAGAATGATACCCCGCTGGGTGGGACGATTGAACACTTCTTCAGCGAATACCAAGTACAACAAGCGGACCTACAACCCCTATCAAAGATCGCCGACAAGATGGCGGACGGAAATCAGTAACGGAGGTTGTTGGAGAAAGTGGCTGACTAGCATTTTTTTGGGTGACAGGAGATTGGCTAAAGATGCTACGCTATCAGCCACCGGGCCCCTGCTGAAAGTGACGAATCTGATATCGGGGAAGAATCAATAGAGCATCACTTTCTTCCAGAACATCGATAACGCGGCTTCCAGACGGAAGCACCAGACGCGGAGCCGCACTACATTACGTTTGCCAAGGAGCGCATGCCATGCTTTGCCCATCCTGCAACGCCGAAGCCGGCAGTTCGGCTTTCTGTCCGCACTGCGGCGTCAATACAACGACAGGTGCGGCTGCCGCAGTACCTGCTCAAGGTGGCCTGTCGGAGACTGCTGCTGGAACGATCGCGTACATCACTATAATTCCGGCGATCATCTTTCTGGCGATGGAGCCATATAACCGCAGCTCGTTCGTCCGCTTCCATTCGTGGCAGTCGATCTTTCTTGGGATTGCGGCATTCGCGATACATCTGATCCTGATGGTCATTCCGATCGTGGGTTGGCTTCTGATGGTGCCGGTGGGCCTCGGATTTCTGGTTCTTTGGATCGTCGCGATCGTCAAGGCGAGTAAAGGTGAGCGCTATAAGCTTCCGTTCATCGGAAACTTTGCGGAGCAGCAGGCGAAGTAAGCGCGTCTGAAGGCAGTCCCCGATCCCGAGTTACTCGACAAGGATTCTGTGCGTCTATTAGCTTGTCGCGGGCGGCTCGGGGGCTTTGTCATCGTGGAGGCGTGCGGGCCTGTACGAGGAGACGAGACGCGCAACAACTACCGCTCTATAAAAGATGCCGATCATGCTTTCCAGAGTGGCTGTAAGGCGCACGCAGGGGTTCACCGGCACTATGCCACCGTAGCCTACACTGCTGAGGGCAATCATGCTGAAGTACAGCGATGTACCGCTCTTTTGTCGGCGAGCGGTGAGGCCAATACCTGCGCAACAAATGCGCACATCAGCAGCTCCGAGCGATAGCGTCCTCAGGAAAGCCATCATGGCTCGGGACCTATCGACGTTGAGGCTTTATTGGTCTCGAGTAGCATGCTGAAAATTGTACCTATGGTACGAGGATTTCACACGAGAGATGGGCAGTCGGCCAACCTTTCACCTTTTGCAGTAGCATTGAGGCGTTCCGGGGTCATACAAGCAACGGGTAGAGGCGCCATGTCTGAGGAACCACGCCAAACTGTCGCAGTCGAATTTTCGCTGAGGATCGGCGACGATCAGTTCAACGCTAAAGTTGACGTTCCCGCTGGCCAGACAAATCTGACGCAGCTGCTTCCGATCATCCAGTCGCTGGAGAACGCGATTGTCGGCCGCGCTACTGAACAGTGTGCAGATGCGGGCTTCCCCGTCTCATGCAAAGCGGGTTGCGGCGCATGCTGCCGACAGATGGTTCCGGTCAGCATCTTCGAAGCGCAGGAACTAGGCCAGTGGATCCGCTCACTGCCGCTCGATCAGCAGAAGATGCTCGAAGGCCGGTTTCATCAAACACTATTGGCCCTCAGGGATACTGGCATCATCGAGCGCCTGGTTCAAGAGGATTGGTTCGCCGATAGCGAGGCGGCGGAAAAGATGGCGATCGACTACTTCCATCTTGGCGTTCCCTGCCCCTTCCTGCAGGATGAGTCTTGCAGCATTCACCCCCGGCGGCCGTTGATTTGCCGGGAGTATCTCGTGACCTCTCCGCCGGAGTACTGCGCGGACCCAACAATTCATAAGGTGGCTGGCGTCCAGCTTAAGTTGAAGCTTTCGCGTGCACTGTTTCGCATGGGCGGGGAGTTAGAAAACGATCGCCGCGGCTGGATTCCGCTTGTTTTTCTTTTTGCGTGGATGAAGAGCGGAGCCGATCCGGGTGCAGCGTTCGCCGGAAGCGGACCGGAGGTTCTCCGGCAATTTGTAAGTCATCTCGAAACGCACTCGAAGACAGCGTGAAGGTTCAGCGGGAGTGATCGGAGATTCAGGCTTAGCTTGAGCATCGTGAGGCGCTATGGGTGGGGTCACGTTCATCTGCTTGCACGAAGACTTACAGTCGTCGCGATGGACTAGTGCAACTGATATTCAGCTTCACGTATTCTCTAACGAAGGTAAATCTCTCGATGCGCACAATCCGTCACGGCATCTCGATTCTTTCTGGTTTAGCGATTGCTCTGCTGCTTTCCACTTTCCTTTTTGCACAAGATGCAAGTCCTGTGCGCCCTAGGATCACCGGCATCTCGCATGTGGGCTATTTTGTCTCCGATCTTCCTCAGGCCATCGCGTTCTGGCACGACTTTCTTGGTTTCGACGAGGAGTATTCCCTCACCAAGAAGGACAGCAAAGATATTCGCATCGCCTTCATCAAGATCAACGACCATCAACACATCGAGCTCTTCAATGAGCCGCCTACACACCCACCGAACATGATGAGCCATCTTTGCTTCACGGTAGACGACATCGAAGCGATGCGTACCTACCTGCGGTCGAAGGGATTCGATGTCAAGCCTGGCAATGGAGGAAAGACCCGCACAGGTGATTACGCATTTGAGATTAAAGATCCGGACGGTATGCTGGTCGAGTTCGTGCAGACTCTTCCTGACGGGCTTGAAGCAAAGGCCGCCGGCAAGTTCGAGCCCGACACGCGTATCGCAACCAAGATCTATCATCTGGGCTTCCTCGTGGGAAACAGTGAGAAGTCGATGGACTTTTACGGAAAGGTGTTGGGCTTTCAGGAGACGTGGCGCGGAGGCGCTGACCCCAAGGAGTTGAGCTGGATTAATATGCGCGTTCCTGATGGGGATGACTATGTCGAGTTCATGCTTTACCGCAACATGCCAGACAAATTCGGTACGAAAAATCACATCTCGTTGGTAGTGCCCGACGTTGCAAAGTCAGTCGCTGTTCTTGAGGGCCGCCCGGCGTTCAAAGCCTATGGCAAAGATCTCAAGGTCGCTACCGGCGTTAACCAGAAACGGCAGGTGAATATCTACGATCCAGATGGAACTCGCGTTGAGTTGATGGAGGCAAATACGATTACAGGCAAGCCGACTCCGTCCTCTACTGCTCCGCCACCGCCGCCGTCGCACAATTAGCGATACTAGTGGCTGGGCTGTGTGTTGAGCCAGACCACAAACAAGCCTTCAAGACACACTCAAATGAGGAAACATGAATACGAATTCCACACGTCGTACTTTTCTTGCAGGTCTTAGCGCTGCCACAGCCGTGGCGACGCTGCCATCTTTCGCTGCGCCCGGCCGCGCGGGCAACATCCGCTTCGGGTACGCTGCCATAACCTGGGGCAATGAGGAACGTCAGGCGATTGACGATATCTCCGCCGTTGGTTATCCCGGTGTCCAATTTCGGGCTAATGCCGTCGCAGAGTTCAAACCAGCAGAGCTGAAAGAGCTCTTGGCCCAGCGCAAACTGACCTTTGTGGCTCTTTCCAGCGGGGAGGTCTCTCTTGATGAACCTGAGGCAGATCAAATCGCGAAACATGTTGCGAATGCGCAGTTCGTCAAGGATTCAGGTGGTCTCTATCTTCAAATACTGGACCAACTCAAGTCTTATCCGCGGTCGGCCACATTGGAGGAGTGCAAACGTCTTGGCCGGCTTCTTACCGAACTAGGTAAACGAACGGCAGATATAGGTATTCCGCTTGGCTACCACAATCACCTCAACACACTCAGCGAGAAGCCCGGCGAATTTGGATCTCATTCTCGAAAACTCCGACCCTAAGTATCTAAAGCTTGAGCTCGATACTGCTCATCTCGTTGCTGGCGGAGGGGACCCGGCAAAGGCGATCGAAAAGTATCACGATCGCCTTCTCTTCCTCCACCTGAAGGACGTCCACGACATTCCTGCCGATACGCCCAAAGCAAAATATCCGTTCGAGTTCGTGGAGCTCGGCCGTGGCCAAGTCGATCTTCCTGCGGTCTTCGCTGCGTTGGACAAGGTGAAGTTCCATGGCTGGGCCATCGTTGAGCTTGATCGGGTTCCTGATCAATCGAGGACACCGAAGGAGTCCGCCATCATCAGTAAGACCTATCTCGAGCAGAAGATAGGCGTCACGGTCTAGTTTGTGGAGTTTCTGGAGGTCGCGTTGCAGTTGGCCCGACTGAACGGGCCTACTCGCGAGCGAACCGACTGCCATGATTGCTGACGACGGCATGGTCGGCGTTCTTGTGATGTTTGACGGACCAGGCCTCGCCGTTCGGGAAAGCGTAACGGGCTAAGGACTCGGGGTAGATTTCGATGCTGTAGCCGGGTTTTTGCGGTGGCATGTAGCGGCCATTGTCGATCACTACGGGATCGAGAAAATGTTCGTGCAGATGGTCGACGTATTCGATGACGCGGTCGTGCATCGTGGTGGAGACGCGCAAATAGTCGAACATCGAGAGGTGCTGCACATACTCGCAAAGGCCTACTCCGCCGGCGTGAGGGCAGACAGGGACTTGGAATTTGGCAGCGAGAAGCAGGATTGCGAGGTTTTCGTTGACGCCCGCGACGCGACAACTGTCGATCTGGCAGACATCGATCGCTCCGGCCTGCATCAGCTGTTTAAACATAATGCGGTTATGGCAGTGTTCGCCCGTGGCGATGCGGATGGGCGCAGCTTCGCGGCGAATGCGGGCGTGGCCGAGAATGTCGTCCGGGTTAGTAGGTTCTTCCATCCACCAGGGCTCGAGCGGACTAAATGCGCGAGTGCGCTCAATGGCCTCGAGGACGCCCCATTTCTGGTTGGCGTCCAGCATGAGCCGGTTGTGCGGGCCGATCTCTTCGCGCATGATCCACCCGCGGCGGAGGTCGTCACCCGGAGTGCCGCCGACCTTGAGCTTGAAGTGAGTCCAGCCATCGGCGAGACCCTCGCGGCAGAGCCGTCTGATCTTTTCGTCGCTGAAGCCGAACCAGCCAGCCGAGGTGGTGTAGGCGGGATAACCCTCGACCTCCAAATGGCGAATGCGCTCAGACATCGTTGACTGGCTCGCGCTGAGAATGGCGAGTGCTTCTTCTTTTGTGATGGCGTCGTCGATGTAGCGAAAGTCGACCATCGACACGATCTTCTCGGGCGAGAGGCCCGCGAGAAGACGCCAAAGTGGCTTGCCCTCGACCTTGGCATACAGGTCCCAGACAGCGTTGATGAGCGCACCGCAAGCCAGATGAATGACGCCCTTTTCCGGGCCGAGCCAGCGAAACTGGCTTTCGTCCGTGAGCTGGCGTGAGAAGGCGACAAAATCTTCTGTGATGGATCTGAGAGTTTGTCCAATGACGAATTGCGCCAGATACTCAAGTGCCATCACACAGAGTTCGGTGCCGCGACCAAGTGTGAAGGTGAGACCGTGGCCTTCAAGATCGCCATCGGTAGAGAGAATGCAATAGGCGGCAGAATAATCAGGGTCCTTGTTGACTGCGTCGGAGCCGATCATGTCCCGTGAGGTGGGGAAACGAAGATCCACAACACGAACGGACACGATTCGGACATCAGTCACTGGAAGAACTCCTTGCCGAGATGGCGCGAGCACACTGACCGAATCAATTGCCCGACACCCTACTTCGTCAGCACACTATTTTTACCTGTACACATGTTCGTTCGTCAATGAAATTACAAAATATTCATGAATTGCTTCGAAAATATAATTTGCCTATTCTTACTTGAGACCAGTGCACACCGAACGAGCGCTCTTCGCAATTCGTACACCATTCTTGCACTATGCGCGCATGGAGAAGACGCTGATTTTGCTCCACTGTTACACTTTCTTACGATGAAGCATCACGAATCAAGCTATCCGAGGGATTTTCATGGTTAAACCAGCAATCAAGCGGCATTATCCGACTCCGGCGCTTGAGAAGGGGCTGGACATACTTGAGCTCTTTGCCAGCACGCCTGGTGGCCTGACGGTAAGCGAGGTCGCACGGCTCCTGAACCGCACGGTCTCCGAGATATTCAGGATGCTGCTCTGCCTGGAGCAGCGGGGCTATCTGGCGCAGTCGGAGAATAGGGAGCGATATCACCTGACTCTCCGGCTGTTCCGCCTGGCGCAGGAGCATCCGCCGACCAAGCGGTTGGTGACCGAGGCGCTACCAATAATGCATGGCGTCGCTCATGAGCTAAGGCAATCGTGTCATATGGGCGTGCTCGATGGTGGACATGTTGTGATTCTGGCGCAGGTGGATTCGCCGGAATCGACTGGATTTTACGTCAAGATGGGATCCAAAGTGGATCTGATGCACGCCGCGACGGGACATGTGATTCTGGCTCACCTGGACGAAGATGCGTGCGGACGGGCGCTCGAAGAGTGGGGTAATGAGACCAAGAAGAGAAAGCCGGCCGACCTGGATGCCCATCTTGCGAAGATCCGCAGGCGCGGCTACGAAAGCCGGGCGAGCTACGAGGTTAAGGGCGTCGTCAACATCAGCTTTCCTGTACTCAATGCTCAAGGCAATGCGGTGGCTGGACTCACCGTTCCTTACGTGAAGCGGATCGAGGATAAGGTCAGCATCGCCGACGTGGTGAAGGTTCTGCGGGTAGCGAGCCAGCAGATCTCGGAGGCGTTGGGAGCGGCACCGAAGCCAGAGAAGGTTCAGCGTCAGGCGAAAGAACAGACCTAGCCGGCGAATCCAAGCTAGACGCCAGCGCGCGGTTTATTGATGCGAACGAAGTTGGTGTCCTGACGCGGTTCTCCATCGCATTCGAGGGCGATTGTGGTGACTGGCGCATCCGGTGGGTCCATGGGGAGTCCGGTCAGATGCACCCGGTAGGGGTCCTGTACGAAAGTGACGGGCTGGTTGCCCTTCAGAAGACGTGCGGACTTTACCTTGACCATGAGACCGGAGATAGCAACGTCCTGCCCAGGCCAGAAGTGCACATGCAGGTAGAGCGTGTTGCCGGTGCGGCTGAAACTTCCATAGTTCGAGCGCCTCGGCTGACAGATCTCAGCTTTGTAGATTGTCTCTCCATTGAGATCCATCCAGCGGCCAACCTCCGTGAGCACACGGATGGATTCCTCTGGGACCGATCCGTCGGGCTGGGGACCAATGTTCAACAGGTAGTTTCCTCCGTCGTGAGCACAGGAGATGAGATTGCGAATGATGGTCTTCGAGGACTTCCAGTTGTCGTCGGCGCGCTGATACCCCCAGCTGTCGTTGAGCGTCATGCAGCTCTCCCACGCGCGACCGTTGGTCTCAGCAACGATCTTCTGTTCCGGCGTTGAGAAGTCTCCAAGCATGTGATTGCGATTGTTGACGATGATGTCTGGCTGAAGTTCGAAGACCATCTTGTTCATGCGTTCCGACTCCCATCCTGCAGCGTCGAGCGGCCAGGAGACGTCGTACCAGAGGATGTCGATCTTGCCGTAGTTCGTGAGAATCTCCCGGATGAGGCCGTGGGTGTACTCGACGAAGCGCTTGCGTGCGGCCTCATCGGTTGCGCAGCGGGCGCCGTCAGGATGGTGCCAATCCATCAACGAGTAGTAGAAGCCGACACGCAAGCCCTCGGCGCGAGCAGCCTCGACGTATTCGCGGACCAGGTCCCGCTTGGGGCCTTGCTTGGCGGCGCAATAGTCCGTCAACTTCGAGTCGAAGTTGCAGAAGCCCTCATGATGCTTGGTGGTCATCACCATGTACTTCATGCCGGCGGCCTTGGCGAGCTTTGCCCAACCGTTCGCGAAACCGGGAGCGGGATTGAAGATCTGGGCGAGCGGTGTGTACTCGCCGATTGGAATTGCCTCCGTTTCCATCGCCCACTCGTGACGGGCATGCTGACTATAGACCCCGAAGTGGATGAACATCCCGAACTTCGCCTCATGCCACCAGCGCATGCGGCGAATCTGGTCGGGTGTCGGCGGGACCGGAGCGGGATCCCGCTCCCCGGGCGCCTGTGCCTGAGTGACTGCAGATGCAAAAGGGGCCGCGGCAAGCGATGCAGCAGCGGCACCGGTACCTAAGAGCATATTCCGTCGACTTACCTTCATCCTGTTCAACCTAAGTGCCTCCTCGATGCAAACTATCAACGCACGATTTTCACCGACGGCATGGACGATCTCAGATTGCATCAACAATTGTCAATGAAAATTTTATTTCGCCTGCAAAAAAAGATCCCTGATGCCCGACATCTGTCCACATGTTTGTTTGCGGACAAGCCATGAGATGAGGAACGGGCCGAAGCCCGTCCCTGAGAAGGAGCATTTTAAGGAATGGCTAAAACTGAAGTTTCAACGCGAATTGCAGGATGCGTTGTGAGTTTCCAAACGCCGTCGTTGTGATCTGAGCGAAGCTCGACGCCGTCGTGACGGTCGTCCCCGGACTGCCGAGAACCGGGTGATTGAGCACGTTGAACGCTTCAACGTCGAGCTTCAGTGCAAAGCTCTCTTTGATCGGGAACAGCCGGTGGATGGAGGTGTCCAGATCCCAGAAGTTTTCATCTTGCAGGAAGTTGCGTGGCGCATTGCCAAGAGTACCAATGCTTGGAGCCGCAAAGGCACATGGGTTGAACCACTGAGTACGAGTTCGTGTTGGGCCAGATGGCGGAGTACAGGACGGGTTGCCCGCAATGGGTCCGGTTTGGTAGGGATTGCCGACCAGATTTGCCCTCTCATACGTGCTCGCATTTCCTGTGTTGGCAATATCGCCTCCTGCCACGATATTGATGTTTTGCCCTGAACGCATGGAGAGGATTCCGTTCACCTGCCAGTTACCGATGACATAATCGGCGATGTGGTTTCCGGTTGCGAATCGCTGGCCGGTACCGAAGGGAAGCACGTAGATCGCATTCGCTGTGAATATCTGCGGGATATTGAAGCTCGCAGGGCCGCGACTACCCTTCGGGTTATAGGGGTCTTCAGGAACGCCTCCTTCCACTCCGAAATAGCCGTCTCCTCCCTCATTCAGGGTCTTACTCCAGGTATAAGCGAGCGTATAACCAAAGCCTGTACTGAACTGTCGCACCAGGGACGCCTGCAACGCGTTGTAGGATGCACTCGCCGCATTGTGGTCCCAGGATTTCTGCGGAACGGTATAAGGATACGGTTGTCCCGTGTTCATTCCGCGGGCGGCGAAGGAAGCAGCGACGGCTGGAGTACCGGTGTTGTAGTAGCCGCCAACGTCCATGCGGTGCGATGCGGAGCCAACGTAGTTCAGAGAGAGGATCGTGCGGCTGCCAAACTGCTGTTCGATACCTGCGTTGTACTGCTCGGAGTAGGGGTTCTTCCAGAGCGGGTCCACCATGTAGTTCACGTTGGAAGAGCCGAATGGGGTTGCAGCGGGCAGGTTCCCACCGTTCTGGGCGAAGGGATTCTGCGCCGAGGTATACACCGTGCCAGGAGTGTTGGTGTTGTTGATTTGCAGAGTGCCGGTGTCGGGCCAGGAGCCCTGATAGTTCTGGGTCATCTGAATGATGGCAGCCCAGTTGTCATAGCTGATGCCGAAGCCGCCACGGATGGACATTCTGTCATTGACCCGGTAGGCCAGGCCGAGGCGTGGACCAATGTTGTACTTGCTGCCATGGAGTATCTTGCCGCCCGTGGCAACCACAACATTTGCCGGCAGGGTCGCGCTGGGCAGGCAGGGTGCGTGCCCACGAACGCTGCAGAGCGGCGGCAACTGCTGAACGATGTACTGACCGGTATTGAAATCGAAGTCGCCAGTCTCAATGCTGCCCTGCAGTCCTACCGAGGCCTGCGTCCCGTAGGCCGGGATGACGCTGCGGTCATAGCGGATGCCATAGTTCACCGTCAGGTTGCGAGTCATCTTCCAGCTGTCTTGCACATAAGCGCTGCCGATCCCGCCTGGACGCTCCGTGAGAAGAACGTTGCGCTTGTTCTCTGAGTTGGGATAGTCGAGCAGGAAGTCGGCCAGACCGAAGCCTGACTGCGCACTGACCTGAGCGCTGGTTATCCCGCCGGGTGAATTGGGGTTGCCGGAGAAGTTTCCGGTTGACGCGCCGGAAAATGTCACGGTTCCCTGGCGTAACTCGGCGGTATAGTTCACCTCGTCCCAGCCACCGCCGGCTTGGAGTTGGTGGCGGCCGAGTGCCTTCATGAAGCTACCTGACCACTCGTGAATGCTGGACAGGTTTGCTGATGGACTGTTGACCTCGCCTCCGCTGAAGCCGCCGGTTACCGTTTGCGTCACAAGTACAGCGGCTCCTCCCACGAAGGAGTTGCACATGTCTACTGAGCATCCGTAGGTCTGCCAGAGGTTATGGTTGTTGAACTGGGCGAGCGTGTCGTCCTCGACATGGGTTCTGCCATATTGCACCTGCATGCTGGTGGTCGGATTGAAGACATGGTTCCAATTCACTCCGTATTGCTGGGCAGGTATCTGAGTTGAAGTGAACAGGGTCGGGAGCGTGCTTGGGGCGGTTTGATACCACTGAATACCGGCGTAGCGGAAGAAGATAAAGTCCTTCGCACCGATATGCTGATCAATCCGGCCCGTGTAGTTGTATACGAGCTGCCGGGTAGGATCCGTGATCTGAAAATTGTCGGTCGTAGGAGCGATTCCAGGAATCGTGATCGGCGTCGCCGATCCGAATACGGCCTTGATGAAGGCGAGCGAGTAGGGGTTCATCTCGGAGACTGGAATCTGATTGCCAAGATAGCCCGGGCGCCTTGGGGTCGTGGCATTGTTGGCGATTGTCGGGTCATACAACTGGCAGGGATATGCCTCGACCTTGGTGTCGCCAGCGACGCATGTTCCGCTTTTGGTCACGCCTGTGGATGCGCTACTGAAGTCTCCGTTGAGTTGGGCTGGCGTGGGGATAAGAATATTCGACGATCCCGCCTTGGAGTAGTGTGAACCCTCGGCGCCAATTTCAAAGAAGGTTTTGTTTCGGCCGTCGTAGAGGTGGGGGATTCTTATCGGTCCACCCATCTGACCGCCAAACGTGTTCAGGTGGTAGGAGGGTGGCGAGGCAATGTAGGGCAGCGCGTCAAAACCGTTGTTGCGGATATACTCCCATGCGGAGCCGTGATAGGAGTTTGTCCCGGCCTTGGTCACGATGTTGACCACTCCGCCTAGAGATCCGCCGTACTGAGAGTCGTTGTGGGAGTTGATCTTGAACTCCTGAACGGTGTCGATGATCGGCGGAACGGCATAGGTGTTGTACCAGGCCTGGTTGTCGTTCATGCCGTCCACCAGATAGATCGTCGACCTGTTTCCAGCACCGTTAATCGAGGGAAACGCGTAGTTTGTAGTGCTGGAAGCAACGACCGCGGTATTGCTTGCGCTACTGTTCTGGCCTGTACTGATGGGTGTGACCCCAGGAGTCAGGGTGAGCAATTGCGTGAAGTTGCGTCCATCCAATGGCAGATCGTTGACCGCCTTTTCGTCAATGACCGTACCGAGCTGCGCAGTGGAGCTTTCTACCTGCGTTCCAGCTGCCTCCACTGTGACGGACTGCGATACGTCGCCGACCTTGAGCGTCGCGTTGATCGTAACCGCCTGGGCTACTGCAACCTCAAAGGCTGAGATGGTTTCGGTCTGGAAGGACGGTGCGGAGAACGTAAGGGTGTATCGCGCCGGCGGCACGCTGGAGAAGAAGTAATCGCCGCCGGAGTTGGACACGGTTGTGCGCACGACGTTGGTATCCACATTTCTCAGAGTGACCTTCACGCCGGGTACGACAGCCTGGACAGGATCGGTGACTACGCCGTTGATAGCGGAAGAGGAGCTTTGTCCGAAGGCTGCGATCGTGAGCACGGACGAGCACACCGTCAGCAGACAGATGATCAGGATCATCTTGATTGGGTTCGTACTGCGAGTAAGCGGCATGTGAGACCTCCGGTAAGCGGGACAAGAATGCGGAAAGGGTGACGGGCGAAATCCTATAAAGACCGCGAAACAAATGTCAAGAAAACTTTTTACTAATTAGTATCAATTTTTATTGGCGAAAGAATTTCGACGGTGAAAATTACTTTTTATTTGAATTTACGGGGGGTTTTAGGCCGTTTCTGCTTTCCTGTCAAGAAGTTTTGGATCTTGGACGTCACCATCTGCAGAGCGTTGGCGTCCTCAACGCAACCATTGAGGTTATCCTGCAGATTGGCATTTCCCTGACATAGTGCGAAACTTGTGGCACTGTACGCTTACTTGGGGTTGCCGCTGGAGGTATCGCAAATGGAGACCCAATGATCGGCCAGATCATCTCCCATTACCGAATCGTTCAAATGTTGGGTGGTGGTGGTATGGGTGTTGTCTATAAGGCAGAGGATGCATCCCTTGGCCGGTTTGTCGCGCTCAAATTTCTTCCTGAGGACATGGCGCAGGATCCGCAAGCTCTGGAACGTTTTCGAAGAGAGGCGCGTGCGGCATCCGCGCTGAATCATCCCCACATTTGCACAATCTATGAGATTGGCGAGCAGGACGGCCGCGCTTTCATTGCCATGGAGTTGATGGACGGCGCCACGCTGAAGCATCGCATTGGTGGAAGACCGCTGCCGCTTGAGGAGGTGCTGCAATGGGGCAGTGAGATTGCGGACGCGCTTAGCGCCGCCCATAGCAAGGGAATCATTCATCGGGATATTAAGCCTGCGAACATCTTTGTGACTGAGCGTGGCCATGCAAAGATTTTGGATTTTGGCGTGGCGAAGTTGGTGCCAGCCGGCGAGGTCAGAAATCTTTCGACGATGTCGACGGTCAGTCAATCGGAGCGGCTGACCCAATCAGGCACTACGGTAGGCACAGGCGCGTACATGTCGCCTGAACAGGTGCGCGGCGAAGAGCTGGATGCACGCACGGATCTATTTTCTTTTGGGGTCGTGCTCTACGAGATGGCGACTGGGGTACTGCCGTTCCGTGGCGAGACCACAGGCCTGGTTGCAGAAGCAATCTTGAATCGCACGCCGGTCGCGCCGGTACGGTTGAATCCCGACTTCCCGCCAAAGCTCGAAGAGATTATCAACAAGGCGCTCGAGAAAGACCGGAGGCTGCGCTATCAGAGTGCCGTCGACGTTCACACAGATCTGCAGCGGTTAATACGAGACAGCAGCCGGAGCAACTGGGATGCATTGTCTTCAAAGGAACAAGAGACAAAAGAACTACCACCGGTAAAACCAAGGTCGTGGAAACCCTACACCTATGTTGCGGCTGCTGTTCTTGTTCTGGCGATTGTGGCAGCATTTCTTTTCCGACGCTCATCCCCTGGCGGAGTACCAGCCAGCAAAGAGTGGGAGCAGCTGACCTTCTTTACGGACTCGGCGGTGTATCCCACTCTCTCCCCGGACGGACGAATGCTCGCGTTCATCAGGGGAAGCGACTCTTTCATTGGACCTGGAGATATCTACGTGAAGTTGCTGCCGGGCGGCGAGCCGGTGCAACTGACCCACGATGCGAAGGGAAAACTGGCACCGTCGTTTTCTCCGGATAATTCGCGCATTTCCTATGGTCTCGGCCCCCAGCCCTGGGAGACCTGGGAGGTACCTGTTCTCGGCGGCGAACCTTACATCCTGCTGCCCAACGCTTCCTCGTTAACATGGATTGAAGGCGGAAAGCGGCTGCTCTTCTCTGAGATTAAAGAAGGGCTGCACATGGCTGTAGTGACCACGGATGAGGCCCGGGGGAATAGCCGGGACGTCTACGTGCCTGCCGGCAAACGCAGCATGGCCCATCATTCCTTCCTTTCTCCGGACGGCCGATGGGTGCTCATCGTTGAGATGGACAGCCGAGGCGAAATTATTCCCTGCCGGATCGTTCCATTCGATGGCTCGAATGAAACTAGAGTTGTAGGCCCTCCCAACGGGGCGTGTCTTTCGGGCGCGTGGTCGCCTAACGGTAAATGGATCTATCTGACAGCCAGGACGGATGACTTTCATATCTGGCGGCAGCGCTTTCCAGATGGAGAGCCGGAGCAGCTGACCTTTGGCCCAACCTCTCAGGAAGGAATAGCGATGGCGCCTGACGGCAAGTCGCTCATTACCTCTATCGGGTTGCAGGACCGGTCTGTGTGGCTGCACGATAAGGACGGAGACCGCCAGATCTCGTCCGAAGGGAACACCTCCTTGCCAAGGTTTTCTTCTGACGGACACAGTCTCTATTTTCTAAAAGCCATTGGACAAACCGGTAGCGACGAGTTGTGGATCAAAGACTTAGAGAGCGGGAAAGAGGAGAGGATTTTGACGGCCTATCCAATGGAGGAATACTCCGCAGGGCGAGACATAAAACAGGCATACTCCGTATCGCAGGACGGGAAAAAAGTTGTATTTTCCATGAAAGATCAGGACGGCCATACAAACCTGTGGATTGCTCCGACCAGCCGTCGCTCAGCCCCTGTGCGCATCTCCTCTGCGGCTGTCGAAGATCTTCCTTTTTTTCTGCCGGACGGCGATCTGATCTTCCGCGCAATCGAAGGTGGCTCGAGCTTTATTTATCGCATGAAGCCCGATGGCACCGACCGCCGCAAGATCAGCTCGGAACGCATTCTGGATATCCCTTCAGTTTCACCGGACGGCCGGTGGGTTGCTGCCGGGTCGCCCAACTCCGACGAAGAACACCCCGCCAGCATGAAGGCGTTTCCTGTGGATGGCGGCGCATCGGTGCCGTTGTGCGTCGACTATTGCGTGTTCAGTTGGGATACGGCTGGAAGATATGCTTACTTTTCCTTCTTGCCATATGGTTCAGGCAGTTATGCAGTGCCGGTGATCCATGACGTGGGACTTCCTAAGCTGCCGCCCGGAGGCGCGCGCAGTCAGGATTTCATAAACGTGAAAACAAGTATTGCTATCCCGCAAACTGTGCAATCAGCCGTTTGCCCATCCGTTTACGCCTACACTCGCAAGGCTACTCGCCGCAATCTCTACCGCATCCCATTACCTTGAGGCTCTTACAAGAGATCGTGAGCTTACGCAACTGCGACTGAGTACTTAGTTTGAGGCCAGGGGACTGGGGATAGCGGGTGGCTTTGGTGTGTCGCCGGAGACGTGCTCGACGGTCATGTCTTCAAAGAGCATGCCGGGCACGATGTACGTGATGAGGTCATCGTTCGCGGAGAGGCCGACAATCGACGTGATCGCCGCGCGCTCGGTGTAGACAGTGCGGTCTTTCGAGACGGCGAGGATATCCTTGAATGAGTTGGCGTTGATTTCGGCTAAGCGTGCGTCGCGGACGGCTTCTTCGTGGCCGTCAGGGAAGATGCGAGAGGATTCGAGTGCCACGTTGCCAGAGAGCCGCCGAATGATCACACCGTATTCGAGGCCTCGGGTCTTTACGAGGTCGAGCAGTTGTCTCCTGAGGTCCTCGGTGGATGAGGACTTCGAAGCGTCGAGAAAGAGGTTGCCGGGTAATACGCCGCGCTCGCGCATGTTGCCTGTGCTCTGAAGCATGCCGCGCGCAGGCGTTCGCGAGGTGAGGAGTGTCTTGAGAACGCCGTCTTTGACGAGTACGGTTTCGCGGGAAGGGACGCCTTCTTCGTCGAACTTATAGTTGCCGAAGAGAGTGTGGCCATCGGCTTGAGTGAGTTGCGGGTTGTCGACGACGGTTAGGAAATCGGGAAGGACGCGGCTGCCTACTTTATTGAGCAGGCTGGCGGTGGGGCCGGAGAGTAATGCTGTTAAGGAAGCGTTGCCGCCGGTGGAAGCGGAGGGCGGATGGGCTGAGAGCAGGTTGGCGAAGTGATGCGCGAAGAGCTGTGCCGCTGACTCACCTTCGACGAGCACAGGGCCGTTGTAGCGCTTGGCTGCGTGTCCTTTGCGCCGGACTGTCAGGCGATCGGCAACGGCTTTCGTCTCCTGCACGAGCACCGCTTCGTTCGGCAATTCGTTCAATGAGCGTCCGTAGGCGGAGTAGGAGTCGTTGAGGATCTCGCCTGCGCCGTTCTGTATTGAGGCCGAGGCGTGGAAGTAGAGGTCAGGGATTTGGCGGGTGTAGGTTGTACCTTCGCTGTTGAGGAAGTGCTCCGTAGTATTGATGATCGTGAGTTGCGCGCCGGAGGTTTCGACTGAGGGGAGTGTGAGAAAAACGGCGGAGGCAGTGCGGACGAGACGCTCGGCGTCGGCGAGGTTCTCGTTGGCGGGAGGCAATGTCTCCGATTCCTGGTGTGGCGGCTCCTTGCTTAAGTCGGGGATGTCTTCGCTGCGATTGCGGTTTTGCTGCGCTGCTTTTTTGCCGGCGAGGTCTTCGACAGCTTTTTTGTAGGCTGTGTCGGTGGCGAGCCAGATTTTGCGGCGGAGTTCGTCGTAGTTGTCGTCGAGGGGAAGAACGATGGAGCTGCCAAAAGCGCTGATGAGTGCGGCTACGCCAGCGCCAGACGCGGTGAAGTTGCTGTTATCGAGGTCGTAGTTGCCGACGCGAACGGTAACGGTAAGGATCCGGTTGCGGATTTGGCCGCTGGAGGTGAGTGAACCGAAGCTGGCCTGAGCTTCCTCACGATCGACGTCCACGATCTTGTAGGCGATGTAGTACGGGTTCTCCATCGACTCGAGGTGCAGCTGCTTCATGGAGCGCTGCATCTCGTCTCGCATGGCGCGAGTTTCTACGTCGTCCTGCTGAGCGCGCAGATGGGCAGATGCAAGAACGAGGAGGCTGAGGGTGAGGAGTTGCTTTTTCATTTCGCACCTCCTTGCGCGGTCGCGAAGGGAGCGGGGAGGATCGGCGGGCGCTCCTGCGATTTGGCTTTCTTCTGGACTTCGATCTGCGAGATGAGGATGCCGGGGCCGCTGGCAGAGACCGGGACTGCGCCGGACTCGGCTCCGCAGATACCGTTGAAGACGGCCTTTTCGTCGTCTGCGGCGAGGATTTTGCTGAAGACGGTGAGCGGTGTGCCGACGAGATCAACGCCGCGCACAAGCTCTTCCTTGCCATCAGGATAGATGCGGTAGACCATGACGGGAAGCACGTTGAAGGCATTGGGAACGGTTCGACCAGTGAGGGTGAAGCCGCCCTGGATGTCGTCGAAGAAGAGGCCGAAGGGTTTGTTCTGTTCTTTGATCTGGGCGATGAGGAGCTTTTTCAGCTGGTCGCGCGGAATGGGCTTCGAGTTGACGATGATGAGGTTTGATTGACGGGCTACGGGTTCGAAGCCGGCTTGCGCGCGGCCGTGGCCGTTTGAGTTTGGGAAGCCCTCGATGGGAGAGCGACCCATAAGGAAGTTTTCGAGGATGCCGTCTTTCACGGCGACGACTGGTCGCGCTGGAATGCCCTCGTCGTCAAATGTGTAGGAGCCGACGAGGTCTACGCCGCCGTAACGCTTGAGAGTGGGATCGAAGTCGACGGAGAGAAAGGCCGGCAGGACTGGCTGGCCGACCATCTTCTTGAAGGTCTGGCCTTCGGATTCGCTCTTCTGACGGTGGCCCTCGATGCGATGGCCGAAGACTTCGTGGAAGAAGACGGCAGTGGCTCGGCCGGAGAGAATTGCCGGGCCCGTGTAGGGATCGACGATGGGCGCGGTGCGGAGGGCCTTAAGGTCGGAGATCATTTTGTCGACGGCCTTCAGCACGGCCGCATCATCGGGAAGTCCCTGCGGGGTGAGTGCGGCGAAGGATTCGTAACGCGGCAGCTCCATGCCGTCGTCGGCCTTGGAGGTAGCTTCGATGAAGAGCCGATAGTAGATCGTTGAGGTCTGGATCATCGAGCCATCGCTCGAGACGAACCAGCGAGCCTCCTGATCGGCCGCGAAGGTGGCTGTGGCGTTGTACAGATCGCCGTAGCGATGGAACGGCGCGGTGTATTTGCGGGTCCTTTCCTCCCAGAGCTTGCGATCGATGTGCATCTCGGGGATGGGTTCGATGGACTGCTCGGGCTTCTCGTGCGAGAAGTCATCGGACTTATCTTCCTGCTCGATCTTCACCTGATTGTTGGTCTGGACGGCGGTGAGTTGCGTGAGAGCGCGCTTGTAGCGCCTGTCGGTTTCGAGCCAGAGGGCCGAGCGGATGGGAAGTGGATCGTCGTCGACGGGAATAGCGACGATGGAAACTCCTGCCGAACCGACAAGGCCTCTGCCGCGCACCTGGTGGGTGTTATCGAGAGCATAGTCGCCGACGCGTACGTCGATGTGCGCGACGCGGCGGTGGGCAGAGTTACTGTGCACGAGAGCACCGAAGGTTGAGGAGACCGTGGCGATATTCGTGTCGATGATTTCGTAGCTGAGATAATAGGGCGCGACGGGCTGCTTTTTGAGTTCTTCGAAGGAGCGGTCGAGTTCAGTCTTGGCGGCAGTGAGGACAGGGACCGCTCCGCTACTTTTCGCTGTTTGAGCGACGCAAGTGTTGACCAGAGGAAAACCGCCTATACAGAGGCAGGCAAGGGTGCGAAGCAGCGGCGAAGTCTTCAAGTTTCCCTCGAGCGAGCTAAGGAATATGAAGGCCAATTATAGCGTGCCGGGAAATTTTCACTTTTCCTTCAGTTGAAGGGGCGTGGCAACGACAGTTACGAGGCATTACACTGGAGGCTCGCGCTGGTTTTCTTCTGGGGATTGCCTTTGACCGCTGACTCGCGGGGATTTGTCGAACACACCGCGCCGCAGGGCCGGGCATACTTCCCTTCCCTTGATGGCCTGCGTGCAATTTCATTTTTCGGCGTTTTTCTGTGGCATTACATGGAAGTGCCGTATGGCTGGGCCGGCGTCGATGTCTTCTTTGTGCTGTCGGGCTTTCTTATCACAGGCATCCTCTATGACACGCGCAACGATATGCACCGCGTGCGCAATTTCTATATCCGCCGCACGCTGCGTATCTTTCCTCTGTATTACGGTGTTCTCCTCGCTATCTTCCTGCTTACGCCGTTGCTGCATTGGGCATGGACGTGGCAGTGGATTGCGTGGCCGCTCTACCTTGGCAACTTTCTACGTTTTCTCTATCCGCATCTGAACAATGAGTTCGTGGCTGCGTTTGCGAATGCGCACCTGGCGTCGCGAGCACATCCAAGTATCGATCTCAGGCTCGGTCACTTCTGGACGCTGTGCGTCGAAGAGCAGTTCTATCTGCTGTGGCCGTGGATCGTGTTTACGGTACGCGATCGCCGCAAGCTCATGGCTATCTGCGTCGCCTGCATCGTTCTGGTGCCGTTGGCGCGCCTCTTTGCGATAGCCCACATGGCGGAGGCTCTCGTCAGTGGCGAAGTCGTTCTCCACTCGACGCCCTTCCGCTTCGACACACTCCTGGTAGGTGCGCTGATCGCCTTACTTTACCGCGGCGCTCATCGCGAGCGAATGCAGCGAGCCGCGCAGGCCATTCTTGCGGTGGCTGTGCTGTGCGCCTTCTCAGCCTGGATCTACTGGCTTGTCTTTCGCAAGTCGAATGTTAATGAAGCTGTCCAGCATCACACCTGGCTACTCACTGTTGTCGCTTTGTTCTCGGGTGCGTTAATGCTGCGCACGCTTGTCCCCGGAACAATCGCCAACCGTATCCTCAATCTGCGCTGGCTGCGCCTGGTCGGTACAGTGAGCTATGGCGGGTATGTCTTCCACGATATTCCGCACACTGAGTACCACCTATTTGTGGCACATTACTTCCACCATTGGGTCCATGGGCTCACTGCGGTTTTTGGGCTGCTAATGACACTGGCGCTGTCATTCCTCAGCTACCATTTTTTTGAGTTCCCGATCCTGCGCCTGAAGGACCGCTTCACCTCAAGCAATGTGGGCGGCTAGTTTCTCTCTCTCAGCACCGAACTCCGGACCGAAATAGCAGCGCTCGACGATCATGCAGAAGATGTGCTCAAGGGCAAGGTGCGACTCCTGGATATTCATCGTCGTGTTGGACGGGACGATAACGTTGATGTCTGAGAGAGCTTTCATGGCTCCTCCGGCATTGCCCGTGTAACTGATGGTGTGGATGCCCATACTGCGGGCAAGTTTGAGGGCTTTAATACAGTTCTTGGAGTTGCCACTCGTCGAGATCGCGAGCAGCACGTCGCCTTCGAGACCGAGGGCCTCGACCTGCCGTTCGAAGACATTGTCGTAGCTGTAATCATTCCCAATCGCGGTGAGAATGCTGGAGTCGGTCGTGAGGGCGATCGCGCGGAGGGCCGGACGGTCGACTGTGAGGCGCGAGACGAACTCGGCGACGAGATGCTGCGAGTCGGCGGCCGAGCCTCCGTTGCCGCAGACCATGAGCTTGCGGCCGGCCTTCATAGCCTCGGCGGTGAGCTCGCCGGCCTGCACGACGGCCTCATGGATGGACACGTCGTTGAGTACGGCGGTGATGGTGGCGACGGATTGGCTGAGTTGCTTCTTGACGAGGTCTTTGATGATGGCCTCCGGTGAGGGCTCGGCTAACTAGAGGCTGTCGCCAGGAAGCCCGTTTGTGCATTCGATTTGGGGAGCGCCGGGGGATATTCGAAGTTGATGCGGTCGAGTTCCACGGCGTAGGGCCGCTTCTGGACTTGAGTGTATATGGCTCCAATGTATTCACCCATCACACCGAGGAAGACCAGTTGGAGAGACGAGATGAAAAATACACCGACCAGCATTGGCGCAAGACCAAAGCTGAAGGTCGACCAGAAGAGAAGCTTAAGAATGAGGTAGATGAGAGCGATGAGAAACGAGACACCAGCTCCAAAGAAACCGGCGAATGTGGCCAGGCGAAGAGGAACCTTCGAGTGGTTGATAATGCCGAGCATGCCGAGGTCATAAAGGGTGTACCAGTTGTTCTTGGTGATCCCGAACTTGCGGGCGGGCTGATCGTAAAGGAGCTTTACGGTAGGAAGACCAATGTCGGCGATCATGCCGCGGAAGTACGGGTAGGGGTCGTCGAAGGATCTCACGAGTTCTACGACCTTACGGTCGTAGAGGCCGAAGCCGGTGAAGTTCTGGATTGTGTCGATGGAGCTGAGACGCTCGGCGAGTTTGTAGTACTGTTTGCGGAGCCAGAACACCAGCGAGTTTTCCTCGCTGGTGCGCTTGATGCCGAGCACACAATAAGCGCCGTTTTCCCACTCGCGGATCATGTCCGCGATCATTGCCGGCGGGTCCTGCAGGTCGGCGACAATGCCGATGACTGCATCTCCGCGGGCCTGGAAGAGCGCATGGAAGGGTGAACGGATATGGCCGAAATTCCGCGAATTCACGATGACCTTTACGTTCTTGTCTTCAGCAGCGATCGTCTTCAGGACAGCTACAGTATTGTCCTGGGAGGAGTTGTCGATGAAGATGTGTTCGTACCCGTATTTGCCGATTCCGACCATGACCTCGCGGACCTGGTTGTAGACATTGAGGACGTTCTCCTCTTCGTTGTAGCAAGGAGTGATGATTGAGATCGTCTTCTGGCTCACAGCGATGACACTCCTGAAGGGCTGGCGTAAGTCTAGCTTAATGGATGTGCCTAAGTCGCATCCTTGGTGCGGAAGGTTACCTTCTTGTGGCCGACGAAGCTGTAGATAGTAGAGACGCTAACCACGACTGCGCCAGCAATATAGCCGGCCATCGCCTTGCCGGTCGTGATGTGCTGAAGGAATGAAAGGGCGCGGCCGCTTAGATGGCGTTCGACTGCACTGAGAAAAATATGGAGCGACGCTGCGTGGCGGTGGATTATCGACTGGAGGAAACGCGTCAGCGCGGAGAGTGCAACCAGGCCGGGGATCATACCGGCACCGTAGACGGCGAAGCATTTGAGCCACTCGCCAAGATAATTGCCCTTGGTGCGGAAGACAAAAAACTTGTAGCCGAAGTAGGAGACAGTGATGTTCACCGGCGTCGCGAGTATTGAGGCGACGATAACTGTCAGGTAAAGCAGGCGACTCGGCAGAACGACGTTGAGCAACGTGAAGACAACGACAAAGCTGATGTAGCCAAAGAAACTGTTGAAGACCCCGACACCGATGTACCGGGCAAACTGGCCGCTGGGGAAGAGATTGACGAGGCGCTGCAGCCGACGCCTGGGAATAAAAGGATCTTGCGGAATGGGGACGACCGGCGGATGCTGCGGATGGATCTCAGGCACCATGCAAGGACGCTTTCTCCGCGTCGGAGAGTACCCTGTCAGGCGGAACAGCATATAAGACGGTCTGGAAGCCATCGCCCTCATAAGGCCGCAGATAGAACTTATGTTGTGGAAGCATCTCCCGCGCAAGCAAGGGAAGACGCCACAGGTCGTTCTGGAGGTGATAGACGCATACGGCGAGAATCGGGCGATCGCGTTGAATGACCTTCCTGCCGCCGATCAGGGCATCGTACTCTGCCCCCTCGATATCCATCTTGATCATGGTGACCGGTGTGCTCACAAAGAGCTCGTCCATGGGAGTGCAATCTACTTCGACGCCGCCCTGGTCGCAGATCTTAGAGTCGACTGTACCGGTGGTTTCAAAGCGCACTTTCCCACGCTCCGCTCCGACTGCACACTCGTGGACTTTGATCTTCTGGCGCACTTCGGTGGACATCTTATCCATGTTGTTCCGCAGTTTCTGCAGCGAGAGTGGATCTGCTTCGATGGCGTGGACGCTCTTGAAGCGCGAGCCGACGCGGTCGATGACCTGCTGAATGGTATCGCCGTCGAAGGCGCCACAATCTGCCAGGACTTCGTCCGGAGAGATAGAAAAAACGTCAGCGGGAAAGTAAGAGTTTTCCCTGGGACGAGGCGGGAGTACTGAGGCGTCGCCAGTCGCGTACCAGCGAACGAGCGAGCGATAGGCGTCGAGTGAGGCCTGGTCTGCCCAGATGGCCTCCGCCGCCAACACATTGTCCGCATCTTCATAGACCTTATGGGAGAGGTCATTCAGAAGGAAGGGAAGGAACGTCGCTGGAAAGCGCCAGAAGAGAGGCGAGTAAGAAGAGATATGTTTGCAGCCGAGACTACGCAGCTGTGCCAATGTCTCAACGTACCAATGCGCCGCATTCCAAATAGTCACGAGGAAAAGCGAGTCGGCGCCATAACGCGCGGCAGCATCCGCGGGAGATAGGACTTGGCAGCCATCGATGGTAGATCCCCACCGGGACTCATTATTGTCGGAGAAGCAGAGCGGGTTGATGTCGATCCCACGCAGCTCCTTCAACGCGCGAGTGCCAACACTGCCAGCACCAAAGAGGACAACGCGGCCACCAGTGCTTTTGAGCAGCTCATCGAGCGCGGATTGTTCGCGCAGGCGCACGGTATCCGGCGATTCATTCAGCAACTGGGACAGAGACGTTGACATGGACTTGGCGATCATATTTTTGAGGAACTCCCAGGGGGCGGCGATGAGATAGACCTATGAGCGGTTCGCGAAATCAACCGCTCCGGCGGAATGGCGTAGTACACGGTTTCCCAACACTCCTCAGCATACCGGCGCAGAAATATCTCATACTCCGGTAGTGCGTTCTTGATGAGTACAGGAAGCGTCCATAAGTGTTCGCACTTGTGGTAGGCACAAACAGCAAGGATGGGCCGTGATCCGCGAATCGTGGCGGCGGCGCCGAGGATAGCTCTCGGCTCAGCACCTTCAATGTCCATTTTTATTAGCGTAGGTTGAGGGCCGTCCAGAATGTCGTCGAGCCGCCGGCAATGAATGCTCTGCGATCCTGTTCCAGAGGCGACGCGAGCCCCTACGGTGCCGCTCGCATCAAATGAAACAACTGCATCAGCATCGCTCAGCCCGAAGGGCAAGACAGAGATACGCTGCGTCACATCACTGGGGAGCGAAGCGAGATATTTGTCCAGCGCGGCACGATTCTTAATATCTGGCTCAATTGCGCAAATGCGACGAAAGCGCCCCTGTGTCCTCTCAAGAAACATCCGGATACTATCGCCGTCAAAAGCTCCGCAATCGACAAGCACTTCATGCTCGCTCAAGGGAACAAGGTCTGGGGCGTAATACATCTCGTCTGCCGGGTCCGGCTTCGCGAGATAGTCGTAATTGAGCGAACGCCGCCACCGAATCTGCGCGACGAATTCGAGTCGTGACTTCGCATCACTTAGAAGTGCGTAACCGGCGCGGATTGCATTCGGGTCATCGAGCACTCGCTGAGGCAGCTCCAGGCTGTCCTCGAAAGGCATGTACTGCCAAAACCGCGAAAAGAAGAGCGGGTAAGGCACAATCCGCTTGCAGTTCAATTCTGCGAGTTGCTTCCGCGGAGCCGTCCCGTTATAGATCGCGACGACGAAAAACGCCTCATCGTTATATCGACGGACAGCTTCTTGCGGAGATATCACTTCGATTCCCGCGATGCGCCGGCCCCAGTTCGCCTGGTTGTTGTCCGCGAACGCCAAGACATTCAATCCTGCCCCGGTGGCCCCATTCAGGGTGAATTTGCCCAGGTGTCCACAGCCAAAAATGACCACGCCCTTTGCTCCCTCGCCGAATGGTTCGAGGCTGGGGAGTGTTCCGGGTGAACCCAATGCGGCGAGAATCTCCGCAATATCTGAAGACGATTCAGTTTGTGACAGAGACGTTGACATGATGCTGACTCCACTTCCTGAATATAAAGGAATTCAGCACCTATTCGGGCATGGGCGCGACGATCATGTTTTCGAGGAACTCTTCGCGCGAGAGGAATGGGAAGAGGTCTTCGAGAGGTTTGGAAACAAAGGAACCATCGGGCCTCTGGTAGCTCTGCAGGCGCGGTGCGCGGACTTCGTCGGGGATGACGCGAACGTCGACTACGACGGGGCCGGGCATGGCTAGTATGCGGCGCACGTCTTCGCGAAGGTTCGACTGGTCTTCGATGACGACGGCGGGGATGTCGTAGGATGCGGCGATCTTCGAGAGGTTGGGGACGGTGAGGCCGGTGGCGGCGTCGGCGCCGATCTGCGCCTCGCCGAAGTAGGCTTTCTGCGAGGCGCGGATCGAAGCGTAGCCGTCGTTGTTGAGCACGAAAAACTTGATCGGAAGCTGGAGACGGCGCACCGTTTCAAGCTCTTGGATGTTGAACTGGAAGCCGCCGTCACCGTCGACCAGAATGGTCTGCTTGCGACCTGAGCCGATACAAACGGCGATCGACATGGGCAATCCGTAGCCCATTGCGCCGAGGCCGGCGGTGTGGAAGATCCGCTGACCGCTGCGCGTGGGACAGGCCAGAAGGAAGATTTCGATGCCGGAGCCGGAGGAGCCGGAGACGAGCTTGTCTTCCTGTTTGGATTCGGTGCCGATAACTTCCGCGAGATTGAAGATCGAGACCAGACCTTCGGGCTTGCGGTGTTCGGCCGTGACGACGTTGTAACGCGTCTTCCAGTCGGCGGCACGCTTGTTCCAGTCGGCCCAGGCGGCGTGGTCGATTTTCTTCATGGCCTTGAGCTGCGTCAGAAGCTCGTCCAGGAACGCGCGGGCGTCGGAGACGACGGGTTGCTGGAGGTGCGGATGGAGCTTGGCGAGCTCGGCAGCGTCGATGTCGACGGCGACCTTGTGGGCTTCGCGTGCAAGGTTCTGCGGAGCATAGCCGGTGATGGCCATGTCGAGACGGGCACCGAGAACGAGGAGGAAGTCGCAGTTCTGGAGGGCGAAGTTGGCACCGCGGGCAGCGACGTTGCCGGGGCGGCCGACGAAGGTGGGTACGTCCGAGGGGACGAGGTCGGCGGCACACCAGGTGGCGACGGTGGGGATGTCGAGCAGAAGACGGAGCTCAGTGAATTGTTTTTCCGCGCGGGCGAGCCGGGTGCCGTTGCCTGCGAAGAGTAGCGGGCGTGTGGATTTTTGCAGCTCGACAACCACGCGTGCGACTTCGTCCTTTAGATTGGCGTTGGCCTGCGCGGCCTCGTGCTCAGATGCGTCAAAGCCGCGGAGGGTGGCGGGGTCGGGGATGGGCGAGGCTTGTACGTCGAGTGGGATATCGATCCAGACAGGGCCGGGGCGGCCGTTGAGCGCGAGGTAGTATGCCTTCTCAAGCTCGTAGCGGATCTCGAGTGGGTCGAGGATGACGACGGCGTACTTCGTGATCGGCTTGACGATGGAGACGATGTCGACCTCCTGGACACCGAGCTGACGCATGCCGAGAGGCTTGCCGGTGACGGCGTCGAACATGCGGTCGGGGCGCTTGACCTGGCCTGAGAGGAAGAGCGTGGGTGTGGAGTCGAGCCACGCGCCAGCTAAGCCAGTGATGGCGTTGGTGCCGCCGGGACCAGTGGTGACGAGAGCTACGCCAAGACCGTTGACCGTCTTGGCGTAACTCTCTGCGCACATCGCGGAGGCTTGTTCGTGCGAGTTGCAGATGGGTGTGATGCGCTTTTCTGCGGCGAGTGAGGCGTTGAGATGCATTGCGCCGCCGCCGGTGACGAGGAAGACGTGCTTGACGCCAAGATCGGCGACAAACTGGAAGACATAGTCGGAGAGTTTCGTCATCGATATCTATCGTAATGCAGAAGCCTGTCGCTTCGAGGTTGAAGGTGTGGGTGTCCACACCAAACGGAGATGGAAACAGGCTATACTGTTGTTCACTACGCTGGATGGGGACGGGAATCGCAGTGTAGGGAAATTACTCGGAAGTTAACCAATTCAATTTTGACCATCAAGGTCACAATTTCTCCCTGCTGCGTGAAAGGAAATTGGTGCCTCTAACTAACGTCATAGTCCCAGACGAAGTCAGGAAGCTTGCGACAGATTCGCTGACTCCTGTCTTCTCGCCACTCCAATCGCAAACCTTTAGTGATAGTGACAATGTGTCGGATTTCCTGGACTTGAAGAAATCTTTGAAGCGGGCAAGCTTATTAGCAAGGTATGCATCGTTGAATGGAAATACCAAGTTGCTCGAAATCGGTTCTGGTTTCGGAACCAACTTAGCAATCTGGCTGCGAAAGTTCGGAGTCGATGGATACGGAGTCGAACCGACCAGCCCAGGATTCGATGCGGGGGTTGTGGCTTCAAGACTCTTGTTTTCGGCAAATGGTCTTGATCCAAAACGCATCTTCGAAACTCCGGGAGAAAGCCTTCCTTTCCCCGATGGCACCTTCGATGTTGTTTATTCCGCAAATGTGCTTGAACATACCGCCGATCCGAAGAAGGTGTTGAGTGAAGCAGTGCGCGTCCTGAAACCGGGAGGCATCCTGCATATGGAAATGCCGAACTTCCTGTCCTATTTTGAGGGGCACTATATGGTTGTGATGCCGCCGGTGCTATGGAGAGGCATGCTTGGTCAAGTAATCAAATTCATTTATCGACGCGATCCTAGCTATGCCGGGACTCTGCGAACTGAGATTAATCCTGTCTGGATCCGATCGACGTTCCAGGAGATCAACAGGATGATGTCTGTCGAGCTCGTGTCCACCGGTGGAGATACATTCCGCGAACGCCTCCAGGGGCCTTTTGTCTTTGAGACTTCCGTTGTCCAATCGAAAGTCGGAACTTTGGTGAAGGTCGTTCAGGCGCTGAATATCGGCAATTGGATTGGGTGGATGATCACTGGACTGCAGGGGCATTACCCCATGTACGTCACAGCCCGGCGTCTCTGATCCGAAGTGGATAAATTCGAATTGAGATCGTGTGGGTTACTCTGGCGGGCGAAGCTGAAAGACATCGCGACCGTTGAGTTTGCGCGCGGCGAGGATGGCATCGGCGAAGGAGCGGACGGCGCCGTGACCGCCAGGTAACGGCGAGAGGTAGCCATGTTCTGCGACGTAGGGGAGCACCTCGGCGGCTGCGTTGCATGGGCAGGCACAAAGGCCGGCGATTTCCATCGCGGGGAGATCGTTGATGTCGTCACCGAAGAAACAGGCTCGTTCGAGGGGGATTTCAAACTTCGTAGTGAAGTCGCGCAGTGCAGTGGCCTTGTCGCGCGTGCCTTTCAATACGAAGGGGATGCTCATCTTCTCGGCGTAGCGGTCAACCAAGGGTGAGGGCTCGCCAGAGATCAGCGCCATCTTGATTCCGAGGCGGCGGAGAAGGGAGATGCCCATAATGTCGGTAAAAGAGAAGCGCTTGGACTCTTCTCCGGTTGGCGACCACATGAACGTGCCATCGGTGAGAACGCCGTCGACGTCGAAGGCTATGGCCCGCAAGGTAATTAGTTTTTGAGGATCGAATTTTTGAGAATCGAAGGGCATGCTCCCTTTCAGGTTTGTTCGAGTACTAAGAGAGCACCCCACCCTGCGACGGAGTTGTCGCGAGGATGGGGTGCCCGGTTTCCGTTAAGTCCACGCCGTTCAAGAGACTAGACGGCAGCCCCGACACGGCGCAGCTTCTTCATGACGGGAATCTCTTCCTCGTAGACGCGTTTGATGCCATCGCCCATCGACTGTTCGCAGAGACGGATGTCCCGCACCAGGCGGCTGATTCCGTTGGGTTCCAGCGATGCTGCCTGGTCAGAACCCCACATGGCGCGGTCCATCGTGATGTGGCGCTCGACACAGCAGGCGCCGAGGGCACTCGCGGCGACCGAGGTGGGAATGCCGGTCTCGTGGCCGGAGTAGCCGACTGGGACGCCATAGCGCTGGGCCATGGTTGGGATGGCGCGCAGGTTCAACTGCTCGTACTTGGCCGGGTAGGTGCTGGTGGTATGCATCAGGATGAGGTCTTCCTTGCCGAGGACGTCGACGGCGTGATCGATTTCGGCGTACGTGCTCATTCCGGTCGAAGCGATCACCGGCTTGCCGGTCTTGCGGATGTGCCGCAGGAGATGGTCGTCGGTGAGCGAGGCGGAGGCGATCTTGTACACCGGGGTATTGAACTGCTCGATGAAATCGACCGAGCCCTCATCCCAGGGGGAGGCGAACCAAGGGATCTTGATCGACTTGCAGAAGTCTGCGATCTCGGCGTAGTCCTCTGCATCGAACTCGAGACCGTATTTGAGGTCGCCATTTGTGGTCCCGAAGGGGTTTTCACGGGGCGTGGAAAGCTCTTTGGCGGTGTAAACCACGTCGATCGTGCGCTTTTGGAACTTGACGGCGTCGCATCCGGCAGCGACGGCAACGCTGATGAGCCGTTTGGCGATATCGACATCGCCGTTGTGGTTGATGCCAATTTCCGCAATAACATAGCAAGGCTGGCCTTCGCCCACCAGCTTGTTACCGATCTTTACAGTTCTCATTTGAGAGGCTCCTATTTGCTGCCGGGGATTGTCCAAACTGAGTTTGGAACAGAACAGCGAACGCGCATCATTGTTTCAGAATAGCCGCAAATCCGTCCACCAACTTGTGGAGATCGCAGCATTTGAGTCATATAGGAGCCCGTGACTGGCCAACTGACGTTGGGGTTAGGTTTGGCCGCCTGCCCCGACCACATCTAATCCGGGCAATCCATTGGATGGAACCATCGTCGCTACTACCCGTCTTTCAGATGGCGCTTGGGATTATGCGCTACCAGACGTAAGTCGCAACCGATCCTGCGTCGAGCGATGTGGTGAAAGCCTTTGCGTGGTCGCGAACAGTGAAGGTCTGCGGCACGGCGCTGATGTTCGATACGATGAGCACTTTCTGGCCTGTGGGCGTTTTGAAAGCGACATTGGGAAGTTGGTCAAGATCGTTTGAACCGATGCGAATGGAGTCGGGACGGACAAATTTTGACACGTGAGCAATAGTGTAATATGCAACCTGTCGAGTTACATTATTACCGTCGATGGTTATTGCACCAACGCAGCCAGTGCATCCGCCGTCGTCGGTGTGAGGGCCGTTCTGAGGGTCGGCAGCAAGGTTCCAGAGCAGGATGTTCTTGCTCCAGTTGCGGGAGACGCCGATGATGACCCTCGCAACAGGCTTGCTTATGTTCATCGTGGGGCTTCCACTGTGGTCGGTTACGGATTGCTCGGTGAAATAAAGATTCTTCGTAGGGAAGGCGTTGTGCACCTCGGTCATTGCATCGACCGTACCGCCGTAGAGATGAAAGCCTGTGCCATCGATGTACTTGTTTGCTGCGGGATCTCTCAGGATGGAGAGGGGATAGAGGGGGTGGTCCAGGTTGTGGTCATATAGAACGATTTTGGTCTTGATGCCTGCTTTCTTGAGTGCAGGGCCGAGGTCGTTCTTGATAAATTCGTCCTGCTCTGATTCGAGCATGAGCATGCTCGGTGTGTTCTTTTCGTTCAACGGCTCGTTCTGGATGGTTAGCGTGTCGATGAGGATGCCTTCGGCCTGCATTCCCTGGATGTATTTGACGAAGTAGGTCGCGTAGGCGCTGAAATATTCAGGCTTCAAAACGCCACCTCTTGCGACGCCGCTCGTCTTCATCCACAAGGGCGCGGACCATGGAGAGGCGAGTATTTTGATCTTAGGATTGATCGCTAAAATTTCCTTTAGAACGGGAATGACGTCGGCACGGTCGGGCGCAAGGCTAAACTTGGTCATGCCGGGATCAGTCTGGCCTTCGACCATGTCGTCGTAGGAGTAGACATGGTCGTTCATATCGGAGGCACCGACGCTGACCCGGATGTAGCTGGATCCGATGCTATTGCCATCGTCGGCGTAGAGTTCATGCAGGATCGCAGCGCGTTTTTCTGGATCCATGTGCGACAGGAGTTGAGCGCTGCCTCCTGTAAGCGCGAAGCCGAAGCCATCTATTGATTGATACGTTTTCGTGTCATCGACGATGATGACCAGATCGCTTGGGGGAGAGTTCGTAAAATTCAAAGGCGGCGTCTGCAACTGGAAGAGAGCCGATCGATCCTGATTCGTCAACCAGACTGAGACATCCTTCTGCGCACGCAATGACACCGGGACCAACATTAGCGCAAGAGATAGGAAAAGGTTTGTTGCCTTCAATTTCATTGGGATTCCTCGCAAGCTGCTTTTGTGTGCTCTCTTTGGCACCTTAAAATTCATCAAATTCATCGAGATTTTTTGAAGTCGAAATACGCCAGGTTCATGTTTCCTCCCGTAGCGATATGAACAGTGAGAATGCTTTTTCCTGCAGGGAGCTGCAACCTGACGATGCCTGGCAGGATGTTCCAGTGATGCCATTGCCGCCAAGCGATCGGATCGGACGCATTGAATGTTGACTTGATCGCTATAGGTTGACCCGTGGGCTCACCGTTCACGTCCAGTGTGAGGCTTCCACCGCGATTGGATGTGTACAAGAGATCGGCAACGTAAGCGCCGGCATGGGCAACATGAACGGTGATGTTAAACCACTCGCCAGGCTCGGTCCATCCGACATAGAGCTGGTTTTCAGGTGGCTGAACCAGGTTATACGGATTGTTGTCGATCTGATCATGGAACTTGGTGTACGAGGTATCGACTCCCTCTTCCATTCGAAACTCGTTCAAGTACGTTCCATCTGCGGGGTTCAGGCCGCCGCTGCCATTATTTTTGGAGTCCGTATCGTGGTAGGCGACTCCTTCACCACCGCGGTCATAGTAGGCGCATTCCACTCTTCCGGGAATTGTTTGTGCTCCGCCCTTATAGCGGCTGTCTCGATACGGTGTTCCTTTGTAACTATCCAGGTAGCTTGGCCCTGCTGCCTGGAGGAGGATCGCCGTATTGGCTATGACGAGTGCTGACAAACTCAAACCGAATCGCATCGTTTTCCCTTCATAGAAACAAGGCCATATACGAATTAAGAGAAACGCTTCCTGCTATGCCAAAGATTGAGCGGGATGACCAAAGACAAATTCGTTAGTGCTCGACTGTAAACGTCGCGTGCTCCGCAGCGGTGGAATCTTCTCCAACCCACAGATCAAACATGCCGGGTTCAATTGACCATCGGTGAGTTTGCGGACTCCAGAAGCCGAGGTCATTTGTGTCCAAGGTCAGAGATACCGTCTGTCTCTCACCTGGCTTGAGTGTGAGGCGGCGAAAGCCTTTGAGTTCACGCACCGGCCGCGAGGCACTCCCAGACCGCTGGTGCGTATAAAGTTGCACAACCTGATCGCCGGTAACGGAGCCGGTGTTCTGCAGGTCCACCGAAACCGTGAACGATGAACCCGGTTTGACACTCGAAGCGCTGATCTTCAATCCGCCGATGGTGAATTTGGTGTAGCTCAGCCCGTAGCCGAATGGATAGAGCGGAGCGCTCGACCCATCCCAATACCGTGTGTTCGGAGCTTCCGGAATTTGCGTAAGGTTATGCGCGTAAAAAATAGGCACCTGTCCTACGCTACGCGGCCAAGTTACGGGTAGTTTGCCGCCCGGATTTGCGTCACCCCACAGCAGATCGGCAATCGCGTTGCCCCCTTCAGTGCCCGGATACCACACATCAAGGATTGCTGGAACATGCTCCGATGCCCATGTAATGTTAACGGGCCTGCCGTTCAGCAGAACCAACACCACGGGCTTGCCCGTAGCGACGGCAGCCTCCAACAATTCCTGCTGCTTTCCAGGTAACGTGAGGGTTGAGCGCGAAGCGCGTTCGCCGCTCATCGTTTGCTCCTCTCCCAGAACCAGGACTGCGATGTCGGATTGCTTTACCATTTCGATCGCACGCTCGAATTCCGCCTTACGTTCGGCATCCGTCATGAGTATGGGCTTCGGATCGGGAAACTGATCGTCGAAGATGGATGCCTCCCCGCGGTCAATCTCCACACCCTTTGCCCATGCGATCTTTGTACCGGACCCGAGTCGATTGCGAATGCCTTCGAGCACGGTCACCGCGTCGGCGGGGTGACTAGCCAGGCTCCATGAGCCCAGAATGTCTGGCTTCGAATCAATCAGCGGGCCGATCACCGCGATCGACGCGAGCGATTTCTGAAGCGGTAGCAGGTTTCCTTCATTGCGAAGAAGGACAGCACTACGTTCTGCAGCCTCACGAGCAGCCTGACGCTGCGGAACAGAGACGAGCTCATTGACCGACCGCTCGGGCGAAACGTAGGGGTGCGCAAATAGCCCGAGCCGGTACTTCATCGTCAGGATACGGCGAACGGCCTCATCAATCGTTGATTGTTGTACTAACCCTTGCTTCACGGCCGAAGCCAATTCTTCACGATAGGTGTGGGAGGTCATCTCCATATCCACGCCCGCATTTACCGCGCGAACGGCTGCGTCTTTGGCTCCTTCCGAGAAGCCGTGCGTCGTAAGGCTTTGTATCGAACTCCAATCGCTCACTACAAAACCATCAAACTTCCATTTGTCCCGCAGTATGTCCTGAAGCAGAAAGCGATTCCCTGTCGCCGGCACGCCGTTGATGTCAATGTAGGCCGACATCAAGGAACCTGATCCTGCACGGATCGCGGCCTCAAATGGCGGCAGATAGACGTTCCACAATTGCTCGTCCGAGATATCTGCGGAGTCGTAGTCGCGTCCACCCTCGGCGGCCCCATAACCAGCGAAGTGTTTCACGCACGCAAGAATGTGATCCGGGCTGCCGATGACATCACCTTGAAAGCCGCGCACCTGGGCCTCCGCCATTCGCGACCCAAGAAACGGATCTTCTCCCGCGCCCTCCATAATCCGGCCCCAGCGTGGATCGCGCGCGATATCAACCATCGGGGCAAACGTCCAGTTAATCCCAACCGAACTTGCTTCTCTCGCTGCCATGCGCTGCGCTTTTTCAGCCCCGGCCGGATCCCATGAAGCCGCGAGCGCCAACGGGACCGGATAGATGGTTCGGAATCCGTGAATCACGTCGAACCCGAAGATCAGGGGGATATGCAGCCTGCCCTTCTCCACTGCGAGATGCTGTAGACGGTCGATCTCCTTAGGATCGGTGATGAACAGGAATGATCCCACCTGACCTTTCAGTATCCACTCATCGCGGAACTGCTTGTCCGGCGTGTTCAGTGCAACCTGGCTCATCTGCCCTATCTTCTCTTCAAGGGTCATCTTGCGAATGAGGTCCCCTACGAAACGAGATGCTGCCGCTCCGTCCGTGATTGGAGCTGTCAGGTCGGAGCTCCTGTGACTTTCAGCTACCAAAGAGGGAGATAGTGTCCCGACGTGTTGAAGACAAAGGCCAACTACGGCAAGCCAGCGCAGCATTCGTTGCGGGTGATGAAGAGACATGGTTGAGCCTCCTTGGCCACTGTCGCGGATCTGTCTTCCGTAAAGTCAATCTGAGGATTGACTGAATCGTCCATCGCAAGAATCCGAGTTTCGCTACAACAGATAGCACGTGGCGACCCAGATAGACAAACGTTTGTCTCGATGGGGCGAGATTGGAGCCGTTGGCAAATAGTAGGCGTCCTGAAGAATATAAATTTACAATGGTTCGGCCGTCGGATCTGGTTGAACCATTGACCGTTTGGCATATGCGCACCATTGCTGAATAGACGGCTATTTTTACTAAAACGCGTGAGTACCTGTGGATTCTCCAGTTCCCAAAAAGTGACAATGCGGTTCTACCAGTTTGCCATTCAACAAAAAGTTTTTCTTTTTCCTCTGAAAAGAGCTTGACGAGTGCTCGTCCTTCGGAGCTAAATGATTGCGCACCTTTTTATCTAGAAATAGACAAGCGTTTGTCTTGGTAAAAAATTCAGTCTTTCGGATGACCCGAAAGAAGTTATGGCAGCAAGCAAGTCGTATTTGAAACGGAATGGGCGCAACAAGATAGCGCCCGCAACAACTTCTGGAGGCGAAATGATGAAGTCTAAATGGTCGATCAAGATGCTCGCAGTTATCCTATGGGCTGGGCTTGCAGGAACAGCTTTTGGTCAGAGCACAAACTCAGGCGACATACGCGGAGTCGTGACCGATTCGTCGGGGGCGGCGATTCCGGGCGTAACCGTAACCGTTTTAAACGTGAACACAGGGGTATCCAAGGTCTACGTCACAAATAATGACGGCCTCTATGACACGTCTTCGATTGTGGCAGGAACTTATAAGATCACCTTCGCGAAAACTGGATTTTCAGAGCTCATACGCTCTTCGATTACGTTGGACGCCGAAAACACTACGGTCAATGCGCAATTGGTTGTGGGCGCCGTGACGGAGCAGGTCGTTGTCAATACTGACGTTCCGCTGCTGAAGACGGAGAACGGAGAGCAGACGTTCACGCTCGAGGCCCAGACCCTGTCGCAGCTTCCGCAGGTTGGACAGGATTGGTCGAGCTTCGATATTTTGATGCCCGGAGCCGCGGGCGCTCCGATGGGTGCGCAGGGATCCTTGGGTACGGGTACTTCGAATGGCACCATGCTTGCGGTGAACGGCAATCTGCCATTCAGTACTGTACTTGCGGACGGAGCGGAGACGACCCTGCCGGCCAGCGCGAACTCTGACATCTACACTCAGGAGACGATACAAGAGGTTCAGGTCAGTTCCTCGGCTTTCTCTGCGCAGTATGGTGTCGGCGGGATTCTCTACAATCAGATCACTAAGGGCGGTACCGACCACTTCCACGGTTCGGCGTATGAGTATTTTCAGAATGATGCGCTGAATGCGGATAGCTATTTCGGTGGGAAGACCTATCTTCGGTATAACAACTTCGGTGGTTCCATCGGCGGTCCGATCCTTAAGCAGAAGCTCTTCTTCTACTTCAACTTCGACAAGACCATTCAACACGGGGGCACAGCGCCTGCGTTTTATACAGTCCCAACTCCCGCAGTAATGGCGGGAGATTTCACTGGCTTTCCAACGATCTATGACCCGCAAACCACGACGGTTGTGGGCGGTGTGGTCCAGCGGACCTCGTTTGCTGCCGAATATAACAACGGCAACAAGATTCCCGCCAACCGGTTCGATTCCGTTGCCTCGGCTATCCAGAAGTATTTCCCTGCTTCCAATGCTCCAGGACAAAACGTAAACGGAGTCATCACCAACAATTACGTCTACACGTCGCCTTCTTCAAATCCATTCACCAAATACTTTGGTCGCCTTGACTACCAGATCAATCAGAGCAACCGAATCACGATCACTGAGAGCGAGGGAGACAATCCCGGCCAAAGCTTCGGCGCGGGTATTTGCCCAATCGGCTGCCAGAGCAACGACGTTAGCAAGAATAACGCTCAGGTTTCGGATGTCTGGGTCATCAGCCCGAAAATAACGAACGAAGTGCGGATGGGATATACCAACCAGCTAAACTTCTTCGAACCCCTAACGCTCGGCAAGGGATATCCAGCCAAGCTGGGATGGCAGTTTGCCGAATCCGACAACTTCCCGGACATCCAGATCAACGGCTACAACCAGGGGTGCAACGGCAGCACGGTCCTGTGCTCTCAATCCAATGCGGTCTATAAAGAACACGTTTACGACCCGTCCGATGTGGTTACCCTCGTTGAAGGGAAGCACATTTTGCACTTCGGTGGCGAGTTCCTGATCTTCCAGAACAACTCGACTGCCTGGGGCAACCTGAATGCCGGCACGATGGGCTATACGGGTGCGTACACTCAATCTACTCAAGGCAACGGTTCAACCGGTGCGGCCTACGCTGACTTCCTGCTGGGCCAAACGCAGAGTTGGAGCGCAAACGAGACGCCGGAATATGGCGGCCGGCTGAAGCTTCCGCAGATCTTTGTCCAGGACGACTACAAGGTGCGTCCGAACCTGACCTTGAATCTCGGACTGCGTTATCAGATTCAGACCGGCTGGAGTGAAGTCAAAGGGAATGAAGCCTCGTTCGATCCGACGGTGGAGAACCCGGCGTCGGGTACACCCGGCGCCATGTGGTATGGCGTCACTCACGCGAATGGCCGTACGCGGATTCAGAACGGTGTCTACAACACCGTTCTGCCGCGCGTTGGATTCTCGTATCAACTCGATCCCAACACGGTGATACGGGGCGGATTTGGCATCTATGCCTACAACTGGAGCAATGACACCTACAATGGAGCCTCCCAGGGGCCCATCATGGGCGGGGCCTTTGGCTCGAAGGGGAGTGCTAATGACACCACCAACGGAGTCACTCCAATCGTTATTCTCTCCGGAACCGGCTCGAGCCTCCCATACATTGCGTCTACTACGAATCCATCCGGATATAACAATTCGAACGTAAACTATGCCGCATATCATCAGCCAGTAGGCGGTTCTTATCAATGGAACATTCAGGGTCAACGCCAGTTGAATAACAATCTGGTGGCCTCTCTGGCCTACGTGGCAAGTCATGGCCATGACCTGCCGTTCCCTGTCGACATCAATCAGGTCCCCGTAACCAAGCTTCAACCCAACGACCAGCAGTTCAGGCCTTATCCGCAGTTTGACACGATTGCGACGGCTGGAGCTGTGCCCAACGAGAATGCAACTTCCAACTTCAACTCTCTGCAGGCCACGATCGAGCAACGCCTGAGCCACGGGCTCAATTTCAGCTTCAATTACACATGGTCCCACTTCCTGGACGATCTCGACTCTGCAGGTTGGGGTAGTCACTCAGGCACCACGAACTGGCAGAACGCCTATAATCCTGCTGCGAACTACGGAAACTCAAACTTCGACGTCAGAAATGCGTTCAAGGGGTACATTCTTTATCAGTTGCCCTTTGGCCGCGGAAGGCAGTTCCTGAACAGCAACGCGCTGGTCGATGCACTTATTGGCGGCTGGCAGGTTTCAGACACTCTCATTATTCAGAGCGGTCAGCCCTTTACCGCCGTGATGCAAACCGACAACTCCTACTCGCTGGCCGGTAGTAACTTTGCCTGGTATCCCAATGTGATCGGAAATCCGAAGCTTGCGAACCACAGTCCCAAGCAATGGATCAACGAAGCCGCCTTCGCAGTTCCAACCGCGGGGACCTTTGGCAATGAGGGGCGGAATCAGTTAGTAGGGCCTGCACTCACCACGACCAACTTCTCACTAAGCAAGACATTTTCAATCTGGGAGCAGGTCAAGTTCCAGCTTCGTGCTGACGCGGATAACTTGTTCAACCATCCGAGTTTCGGATTGCCTGCCAACCAGCTTACAGTGTGCCCGTCGGCGCCACCCACCCCAGGTGCAACACCGCCTGCTGGTTGCAGCGCGTTCAATGGCGCGATTGCGACCGGTTCCTCGACGATCACAGGTGTGACTGTCAACAGTCGCACGATGCAGCTCAGTGGGCGGTTGACCTTCTGATTTTTCTTCAACCCCGGGGACGGCGGCTATGGCCGCCGTCCCCGGCTCATTTAAGATGGTTAACTGTGTTCCCCTCTTTTGTCATTTGCGGGTATTCTCGCCAAATCAAGGTTGCATTCGGCGTTGCAACGGTCGCTGTCTTTATGGGAACCGGATGCGCCGCGCCCCTATTCGCAGCGCAGGCGACCAACGCAGCGCAGGCACATGAGCGCCAGGCGCAGGAGTATCTAAACCAGAAGCAGCCCAAACTCGCCATCCCCGAGTTCAAAGCAGTGCTCGCATCTGATCCAAACAACCTGAACGCCATGGCGAATCTCGGGGTTCTGCTCTACTTTGAGCAAAACTACGCCGAGGCCGCGCCGTACCTCAAGCAAGCCGTTGCGAAACGACCGGACCTAAGCAAAATTCGTGCACTTCTGGGGCTTGCCGAAAAGGCGCTCGGACAAACCGCAGAGGCCCGCGCGGATCTTGAAGCGGCCGTGCCACAGTTGGCAGAGCCAGCGGTTCGGATGCAAGCGGGTCTGGCGTTGATCGAGATCTATGCCGCGAGCCAGGATCTCGATAAGGCCGCGGGTGTTGTGTCACTCCTGAAGCAGGTTGCGCCCACGGATCCTCATGTTCTGTACACGGCGTATCGGATTTACTCGGATCTGGCGGGAGAGGCGATGCTGGATCTTTCGTTGGTAGAGCCGGAGTCGGGGCAGATGCATCAGGTGATGGCACATGAGTTGTATCGAGCACGCGATATCGACGGGGCGATTGCGAACCTGCGGAAGGCAGTGGCAGTCGATCCGAATCTGCCCGGAATTCACTATGAGTTAGCGGAGGCATTGCGTAACTCTCCAGATCCGAAGGTTCGAGCTGAGGCCGAGCAGGAGTACAAACTGGCGGTGGCTGCAAACAGTCATGATGCGAAGTCCCTTAGCGAGCTTGGGGACATTGCGGTCGATAAGAACGATCTTGATGGAGCGATGAAGTTTTATCAACAAGCACTAGCTGTTGCTCCAGGCGATGCGGACGCTTCTATCGGGTTGGCGCATGTCTACACGGAGAAGAGTCAGCCTGAGGCAGCGCTGCCCCTGCTTCAGGGCGTGATCGCCGCCGATCCAACCAACGTTCTGGCACACTATCGTCTAAGTAGTGCCTACCGAGAATTGAAGCGCCCGGAAGATGCGAAGCATGAACTTGAGATGTACCAGAAGTACAAAGAGATCAGAGAGAAGATGAGGGCGATCTACAAGGAAATGCGACAGGAAGGTCCGCAGGGCGATGAAGGTAAAGATAAATAGATGCCAAGGATGAGGGCGAGGTTAAGAAGCTGCTTTAGCAGTTCGGCTGCGCTCTGGGTTATTTCGATTTTTGCAGGTGCGGCTCTGCTGGTTCCTTGCGAAATGCTGGCGCAGGTGAAGGCTGAGACGCCGTTGCCGGTTCCGCAACTTGTCGACATTACGGCATCTACGGGCATTCACTTCGAGCATCTTTCCAGCCCTGAGCAGAAGTTCATCGTAGAGTCGATGAGCGGTGGTGTGGCGCTGATTGACTATGACGGAGATGGCTGGCTGGACATCTATTTCACGGGTGCTCCAAGTGTTGCCATGCAGCTGGAGGGCAAGCGGGCTCGCGGCGCGCTGTATCACAACAACCACGATGGAACCTTCACGGATGTGACGGACAAGGCTGGGGTAGCCACCCCATGCTGGGCGATGGGCGCGGCTGTTGGCGATTACAACAATGATGGCCGGCCGGACTTGTTAGTGAGCTGTTTTGGCGGGGTCGTGCTGTATCGCAATAATGGAGATGGCACTTTCACTGACGTCACTAAGGCGGCCCATCTTGACAAAGACGTGGGTTGGGCGACGGGCGTTACCTTCGGCGACTACGACGGCGACGGCAACTCCGATCTCTTCGTGCCTCACTACGTCGATCTCGATCTGCACGACCTGCCGACGTTCGGCTCACGAATGACCTGCGAATATCACGACATTGCTGTGCAGTGCGGGCCGAGGGGTCTGAAGGGTTCGCCCGACGCGCTGTATCACAACAATGGCGATGGAACCTTTACTGACGTCGCGAAGCAGGCTGGCGTCGATGACGCAAACCACTACTTTGGACTGGGTGCGGTGTGGTCGGACTTCGATAACGACGGCAAGTTGGATCTTTTCGTCGCGAATGACGGCGAGCCCAATTACCTGTATCACAACGAGGGCAACGGGCGCTTCAAGGAGATCGGCTACGATGCCGGTATCGCAGTGAGCGAAGACGGCGTGGAGCAGGCAAATATGGGCCTTGCGCTGGGCGATTATTTGAATAATGGCCGCATGAACATAGCCATCTCGCACTTTAGCGACGAGTATGCGGTGCTCTACCGCAACGACGGAGGACTGAGCTTTTCGGATGTGTCGCGGAAGGCTGGAATCGCACGGGAAAGCGTGCCTTTTGTGGGCTGGGGTGATGCGTTTATTGGATCTGGACAACTCCGGCTGGCAGGACCTGATTGTAGTGAACGGCCATGTGTATCCGCAGGTCGACAACGTCAAGATCGGAAGCACATACAGAGAACCAAAGCTGGTGTATCAGAACCAGAGGAACGGAACCTTTCGAGAGGTGGGAGCACTGACTGGCCCGGCGGCGGGTGTTCCGCAGGTGAGTCGAGGACTGGCTGTCGGTGATCTCTTCAACCGCGGCAGACTCGATATTGTCATCGAGAACCTTACGGGCGGACCGATGATTCTGGAGGCAAAGAGTAATCCGGCAAATCACTGGGTGAGCTTCCAGTTGGAAGGAGGCGCGACCAACAAGCTTGCATTAAACGCGCGCGTTCTTGTGACCACAGGAAAGATGAAGCAGATGGGAGAGGTCAGAAGCGGAGGAAGCTATTTGTCGCAGAGTGATCTGCGCCTCCACTTCGGACTGGGAGAGACAGCACGGATCGACAAAGTCGAAGTGCAATGGCCGAATGGAAAGACTCAGGTCTTTGAAGGGGTTGACGCCGACCGCTTCTATCACTTGAAACAGGATGGACGTTTTGACGACCATCGATTACACGAAGCACGTGGCTTCTACTCCCTGATCTGTTCTATGCGGCGGGCGTGGGCGTTAGCCGTGCATGGAGTCCATTATGTCGAGTGTCTTCGACCTGCAGCACATTTGATCGCTTCCCTCTTCGATATCGTGCGTGAACGGCCTCGTTTTCCACACTACGGGTAGTGAGTGATTGGCGGCGTCGGGAATCTGCATCAGTGCAGCTATGTGTTGATGTCCGAAAGGCATACGCGGGTTCAGCGGTGTTCTTTTCAGAAAATATTGTCCGAAACTGGACGTCGTGGAGCGGGAGTGAACCCTCGAAGGGCTTTCGCGAGGCTGCTTCCATCGCTTAAGATAGGAAAGATGCACCAAACAAGACTTTAGGAGATTTTCAATGAGCACCGAGACTGTAAAGAAGACAAAGGCAACCGCTAAACCGAAGACCGCTGCGAAGACGCAGGCAGGTGAGACGGAGGGCGGGGTGAAGGCAGAATCCACGGTTGTGGCGAAAAAGAAGGCCGCTCCGAAGACCAAAGCGGCTGAGGTCGCGGCGACTCATACGCCTTCTTACGAACAGATTGCCCAGCTTGCGGAGCGGTACTGGGCAGAGCGGGGTTGGCAGGATGGGTATGCCGAGCAGGATTGGCTGCGGGCGGAGCGGGAGTTGGTGGGAGCGGCTTCTTAGGGCTTCCAGGTTTGTCAGAGGAGAGGGGTTGCACCCTTGCGGTGCGGAGGACTGACGCTTGTTGGTTCTTTGAAATGCGGGAGGTGCAACCTGAGCTCGTGCGTCCGCGCGGTGGCACCTTAGCCCGCTTCGGCCTCGAACCTTCTATCCCTGAATGATTGCATGGCGGTTGTGTGCGACTGCCTCGGTGAAGGTCATGCGGATTCCGTGCTTCGGTCGCAGGATGACCATCGGGCGCGCTTCGATCGTCTGGCCGGGAGTCAGCTGAAAGTCGTATTTTCTCAGCAGATCGCTCAGAATCATGAGGATCTGCAGCATCGCGTACTGGTTACCGATACAGACACGCGGTCCGCCGCCGAAGGGCAGATAAGTGAAGGGTGTGCGCAGCTTCTCGTTTGTCTTGATAAAACGCTCCGGTTCGAAACTCTCCGGACGTTCCCAGTAGCGCGGCGCGTGGTGAGCGCCATACACGTAGACAATGACCGTCGATCCTCGGGGTATTTCGATGTCCCCAGCCCGGTCGTCTGCTACAGCCTCGCGGTCGATCATCCAGAACGGTGGGTAGAGGCGGAGCGCCTCCTGAATGACCTGAGTGGTGAATTCGAACTTGGGAACGTCCGCGTGACTCAGAGGCGCGTCGCCGAGTACGGAATCGAACTCCTGCCGTACCCTTTCGAGACACTCCGGATGCGAACTCAAGAGGTAGAGAAGCCATGAGAGACCATTCGAGGATGTTTCATGGCCGGCGACCAGGAGTTGCATGCTCTCGCTCAGGACCAGCTCATCGCTCATGCCTTGGCCGTCGCTGTAACGGGCGTCCATCAAGGTCTGCAGCAGATCGTGGCCGGGTTCTTGATGGCGGCGCTGCTTGATGTAGGCCATCAGAACGCTGTCGGCTCGGACACGCATCTCTTCGTGTTTGCGCAGCTCGCCCGAAGCGGCGAACCAGGGATTCAGGTAGGGTTGAATGGTTTGCCGAACGATAAATTCCTGGACGGTGCAGATGGTATGACTGACGAGGTCGATGTCTTCATCCTTCAGCCGGGCGCCAAAGAGCGATCGGGCGACCATCGCGAAGGTCATTTTCATCAGGTGGGGGTAGATATCGACGGGGCCGACACGGATTTGCCTGTCGAAGTCGCGCAGCGACTCGGCGAGGGAGTCCTGCATGATCGAAGACAGAGCATCAAGTTGTTTTCGATCGAAACCCTTCTGGATAAGGCGCCGCTGTGTGCGCCAGGGTTCCCCGTGAGTAGTAAGAAGACCTTTGCCGAGGAAGTGGCCCATCCGCTTTACTTGAATTTCGGATTTTTGATAGTTCTCCGCATTGGTCTTCAACACGTGCTGAATGACAGCGGGATTGGTCGTGACGATGGCCTCTTTGATCCCGCCCAGGTAGAAGCGGAAGGTGTCGCCGAAGAGTTCGTTGTACTTCGACAACACATGGACGGGATTGGCAGCCATCGCGCGCGAATCCGTAAAGGATCGAAATCGGGAGACAACCGGTATCGCTTTGGGCAAGGTCCCACCTCCCTCCGGAGGTGCCTGCGCAGCACGGTGGGGACATTCCTGTGGTGTGCCTAGAGCGCTCAAGATTAGTCTTCGTTTCCCAGCTGCTTCAAAAGTATCAGATGATGCCAGATTGCTCGAGTCATGGTGGGATGTTGCCGATAGGGAATTCCAAACTCTTCGGCGGTCTCCTGCACAATCCGGGTCAGGGGAGCATAGTGGGTGTGGCACACGAAAGGGCACAAATGGTGGACGATGTGATGGTTGAGCCCGCCTGCGAGCCAACCTACGAGCGGGTTACCAGTCGCATAATCGGCCGTTGTCGCGAAGATGTGATAGACGCCGTTGTCAAACTCGCTGCGATCCGAGGGAAAGTAGGTGCTGTCGACGGTGTGCGTAGTCTGGAATACCAGCGACACGCACAAGCCGACGATCAGATGGACCAGCACGAACGCCGCAGCGACCAACAAAGGCGATTTCCCCAGCACCACCACCGGCAAAATGAGCATGTAAGTGAGGTAGAACGCCTTTCCCGCGAAGAGGATGGCGTATTCCCGCAGCGGATGCCTGGTGCGTTTCAGATAGTCGTGGGACGGGAAGAAAAAGCATTCAAAGTCTCTTACGAAGACGTAGTCGAGAGAGAACAGCGCGTACAAAAACAGCACATAGATGTGTTGGAACCGCTGCAGGGGCCTGTGGGGTTCGTGGGGCGTAAACCGGAGGATGCCGCGTCCCGTAAGGGCGTCGTCTTCGCCGTGGACGTTGATGCAGGAGTGGTGGCCTCGATGGTGGAGGATACGCCACATGTACGAGTTGATTCCGCAAACATCGAAGACATAGTTCAGGGTTTTGTTTACGGACGGCACAGACGAGATGGCGTTGTGGTTACTGTCGTGGGCGATGTTCAGCAAAAGGAACGTCTGAGCCAGGCCGCCCAAAAGGTAGAGGGCAACAAACTTCCATGAATCCGGCCTGAGCGCGTAGAGAGTAATCCAACTGCCCACCAGTACTGCCAGACCTGCGTCGATCTTGACCCACATTGTGCGGTCGGCTTTGGGAGAGAGGTTCCGGTCAGCAAAGAACTTGTCGAGGCGGCGGCGTAAGACTTTCGGGAAGGAAGATGCGCCTGCCGGATCGCCAACGGACTGCCGTGGCGAGGTCTCAGATGGTACAAGATCGTCTATATCTGGCTTTAGAGCGTTCACCACTTCAGTTCCAGACGTCACCGGCGCCTCCGCAATAGTGTTTACTCGGTCCGGCGATCCCGGTCGGCAGCATCGGTGGCCTAGCCCAGCAGCGGATCTGTTGCCCGCCACCGGTAGCGTCAAGAACTGATACTAGCGCGAAGATTTGTGGAGAATCAAGCAAATTCGGATCGGGCGTAGCTTGCGTGATGCGCCGACTCTTGAAAGCGATAACACGTCGCATTTCTTCCTGGCTCTGCTAACATAAACGGATAGTTCGTATGGAACCAAGACGCTTTGAATGGGGCAGCCCCCTGGTGGGGCTCCGCAAGACTTCCTCGCCTCGTGCGTTCGGTCATCAAGGGGACGTGTCCCGACTGGACCGGGCGACGCATTGGCACAGAACGGTTATGGATTTGTTTTCAAAGTCGTCCTGCACGCTAGTTCCACACTCCGAGACTCAGTCGGTTTTGCCTCACCAGGGCAAGGGGAGCAGCAAGACGTTTAGTGTTTTTACGTGCTGAGTTTTTTATTCAACCTCGGGGGTATTGCTGATCAATTATGGCGTCGATCTTAGACCAACTGGATAGGCTGGGGGACGAACACCCACACAAGCTCCTCTATTCGTACATTGACCTGAACGGCAATCCAATCGAAAGCTACACCTACGCGTCGTTTCTCCGGCGAACGAAGGCGATCGCCGGACACTTGCGGAAAGAGTGTCGTTTCGCGGCGGGGGATCGGCTTCTGCTCGCTTATCCGCCGGGGCTCGAAATGATCTGCGCGTTTTTTGGTTGCGTGCGCGCCGGATTGATTCCGGTGCCGGTCTACCCCCCGAGTTCTCGTGGCTTCCAGAGCGCCTTGTACAAAATGGTGCACATTGCAAAGGATTGCCAGGCGGCCGGGATTTTAACGAGCAAGGACTACCACGCCTCTCTGAAGACCAATCTGACGAGAAGTGGAGTCTCGACGTCCGGCGTCGACGTCGACTACATCTCCGGTCTTCCATGGATCGTTACGGAAGATTTCCTGGATACGATTTCGGACGAACGTTTTTTCGGCACTTCGAAGATTCTGTTTCTCCAGTACACCTCGGGGTCGACGATGGAGCCCAAGGGCGTGATGGTGACGCACGAAAACATCCTGCAGACCTGTCCGCTCGTGATCGACCATATCTCGCCGGTAGTCGTGTCCTGGCTTCCGCAGTATCACGATATGGGATTGATCGGGTGTTACCTCTATCCCGCGCTCAGAGGCGGCACGACGTACGGCTTTTCTGCGACGGACTTCATTCAGCGCCCGGTGCTATGGTTCGACACGATACAAACCTATCAGGCCACCGCTACAGCAGCTCCCAACTTCGCTTACGACTATTGCCTGCGCGCCGGGAGGCTTTCCAAAGAGAATCTGGATGGTTGCGATCTTAGTTCCCTCCGAGTGTTGATGTGCGCCGCGGAACCTGTAAAACCCGATACTTTCACACGGTTTCTAGAGGCGTTTCAGCCCTACGGGCTCAAGTCGGAGAGCTTCTATGCCGCCTACGGGCTGGCTGAGAATACTCTGGCGGTTTCGCTGGGCGGCCGCAATATCGTTTCCGTGAACAAGCGTGCTCTCGCGCTGGGCAAGGCACGTATGACGACCGAGGTTTCCGAAATCGATGCGGCGACCCAGGTTGTCAGTTGTGGAACTCCGCTCCCGGGTATCGACGTCAAGATAGTGGATCCGGAACAGCACGTCGCTCTGGAGCCAGGCCGCGTTGGCGAAATTTGGATCGCCGGAAGCGGTAAGTGCGTAGGTTACTGGAATAATCCGGAACTAACTCTGAAGCAGTTCCGTGCGCGGCTGGTGGACGATAGCCCCTATGACGATGGTTACCTGCGGACCGGCGACATGGGATTCTTCCACAACGGCGAACTCTTCGTGTGCGGCCGCATCAAGGACATGATTATCCTCCGCGGGCAAAACTATTATCCCCAGGATATCGAGAACGTTGTAGAGAGGGCTTCCGGCCTAATCAGGAACAATTGCGTCGCCGCGTTCCAGATTCACGAAGACAGCGAGCCAGCGCTCGCAATCGTGGCCGAAGTGAAAAATCCGAAGGCGCTTCCGGACGCTCGGAAGATTGCCGCCGCGATCCGGAATTATCTGAACATGGAAGTGGCGTTGATCTCCTTCATAGCGCCTCGTGCGATACCGAGAACCAGTTCGGGCAAGATCATGCGCCATCGGACCAAGCAAATGTGGCTGGAAGGCCAGTTTACTGTTCTCTCCGATTTTTCGCGTGAGAAGGACGCCGGGGCTTGCGCGTCCGATTCTGACGTCCGGTCGTCTTTCGACGTATTGAAAGCCAGATACAACCTGACGGGCATGGAATCGTACAACCTCATCGAAGCCGGGCTTGATTCCCTGGATCTTGTCGTGTTCATGCATGAGCTCAAGGAGCTTCTGAAGGATAAAGGCGCCGAGATGCTTGCAAGACAGGTAGATATCGGTGTCATTCAGCGTGTCAGCGTCGCCGAGCTGTTTCAACTGGCGGAACAGTTGGAGCGCGCTCCGAAAGAAGCACTTGAGATGTTGCGCCATTCCCTGGCGGCTTTCCGTGAAGAGCAGCGCGCAGCGGAAATGCAGATGATGAATAACGACAGGAAGCTCGTCTTCACGCCTCCGACGCCAGTGCCGTTACCCGAGGCGCCGGAGCTGAATCATATTCTGCTAACGGGCGGTACCGGCTTCATTGGACCGTTTCTCATGAAGAGTCTGCTGGAACAGACACGTGCGAAGATCTATGTGCTTGTCAGGTCTTCCGACGACGTTCAGGGCAGGCAAAGGCTGAGGGCGGCGATGGAGTCGATGGGGCCTTGCGGGGCCGGCCTGATGCAGATGTTCGAGTCTCGCGTGATTCCCATTTGCGGCGATCTCGGGCAACCAAATCTGGGCCTGGCACAAGATGTCTGGGATTTCCTCGCCAATGAGATGGACGCGGTCTTCCACAACGGCGCAACCGTGAACTACCTGTTCAACTACGACCGCATGCGTGACGCGAACGTAATGGGAACGAACGAGGTCTTGAGACTGGCGTTCGAAGGGCGGACCAAGGATCTTAATTACGTCTCGACTACCTTCGTCTTTGGCTGGGCGGTTAAAAGCGTCCTGTGGGAGACGGACATGAACGAGGACATGGAGCTCCTTGATTTCGGTTACAGTCAGTCCAAATGGGTAGCCGAACAGGTGGTTGCAGACGCGCGCGACAAAGGACTTTCTGTGCGGATCTTCCGGCCTGCTCTCGTGAGTCCCTCAGTTACAGGCGGAGGAAACAACTTCGATATCGCGGTTCGCCTGGTTGCCTTCATGGTGAATCACGGCATTGGAGTCGATGCTCTGAACCAGGTGAGTTTCGTCCCCGCGGATATTGTGGCGAACAATATCGTTGCGATTTCAACTACTCCCGGCACTGAAAATAAGACGTTCCATGTGGTGAGGGACGACTACGCGAACATGCTGGACATCACCGGACTCATTACCCAGGCGACCGGAAGGCAATTTGAAATATTCAGCATCTCCGATTTCGTTCCCGAACTGATCCGGCGATGCCGGAAGGAAGATCTTCTCTTTCCACTACTGGATTTTCTGGTTGGCTCGGTGGACAACATCACCGCGATGGAGTTCAAACGCTACGACAATTCTTCGTATCAAGCGGCCCGGGACGCCTCAAAGTGGGGCAAAGCGGATCCGTCTCTCGAGGATACGGTCAACGGTATTCTGAAATTCATGCATCGCAAGGGGATCGTCTCGGTTGCGCCTCGTGAGCAGAATGTTGTGTCAACGCCCGACACACGTCTGGCCTTGACGGATGCATCACCCGCTACTGCTTTTTGAATACCAGCTTCTCGGTAAGGTGCTGGCCGGTTTCCAATGTACCGGTGGCGTTTAGCGTCATCTGCTGCCCGTCAGAGGAAACCGCCCACCTATCCTTTTGAGCAGGCTGATCGTCTCGCCGGTAAATCGAATCCACGGTGTGTAGGGTCGACCAGATCAAGCGTAACGGTATCGTTGCGGGAGTTCTTCAAATCGTATTGCTTCCCGTCAAAACGGGCAGTGTAGCTGAACTCACCCGAAAAACGGACCCCATCCTTTCCGTCCGGCTCGATCTTGAGCACCAACCCTTGCCGCAAACGAGTCTTGCTGAGATCCTGCGTCCACTCGCCGGCGAAGAGGTCACCGGCCACCTTCGCGCCTCCGCTTCGTGTCCACACGGTGATCTGGTCGGCGTGGCCTTTGCTTGCAGTCGTGGTCGTTAGCTCGTTCCCATCACTCGAAAGTTTTTCGCGAACTGTTGCCACAACAGCTCCGTCCTTCTTCTCCTTGACCTCGGACTGTTTCTTATCGATCCTGCGCAGCTCGATTTGGTTGAACCCCAGATTGCCTGGCGCAGACGTGTCGTGTCCGTCGAATTTCGATGTGAAATCGAGGTGGGTTTCGCCGGACATAACGACATGCACTCCATCATGGAGAGGCGTAATGGAGAGTTTGTTGGGAGGATCGAGGGTCGATTGCGCAGAGAGGAGCGTCCAGGAGCCAATGCGAGGGTCTGGGGTTCCGGGTTGAAATGCGGCAAGCAGCGCGAGCAATGCAAATTTAAGAATTGAGCCTCCTAATCCAATGGACCCAATTTAGCAGATTCGGGTAGCGGGGCGGGTGAGCGCGAACGGTGCCGGAAGAGAATCTGACATCCATTTAACCTTAACAGCCAACGATTTTGTATGACATCATGGGTCTCATGCATGTGCGCCGCTTCTGGGTAGCCGGGGTAGTCCTTGCCGCCGCCATTGCGCTTCTTCCATTCTCTTTTCACGCTGAGCGCCATCTGGAGACGGCAACCCGTGTCGAAGGTAGCGAAGCTGAAACTGTCCGGCAGGAATTGGCCAGTCGTTTTCATTCGCCGTTCGTTGACCGCGTTGTCCTGGTGATCCAGGGACTTCCACCTGCAGATTCGGAGGAAGGCGAGGAAGCGTTAGCAACCATTGTGGCGGAATTGAAAGAGCAACCCGGCGTGTCCGGAGTCGTTTCCCATCTTGAGTTGCGCGATCCGATTTTTGTGGGCCGGGGAGGAGGAACGTTTGTTCTAGTGGGACTCGCGTCAACCGAGGGTCCAGTGGAGTCGCTTGTTCCCAAGCTTCACGAGCTTGCAAGCTCTCTTGAAAATCAATTGCGAGGCCGTTATCCGGGCGTGAAACTCGAATTGACGGGCGAGATTCCCCTGAATTTCGACATCCGTAAAGCAAGCGCCGACGATGTGCAACGCGGCGAAAGTCTGGTGATTCCTGCGACCCTCGCACTTTTGCTGGTGGCATTCGGGAGCTTTGTCGCCGCTCTGATTCCATTGGCCGTTGGCCAGCTTGCCATCGCTGCCACTCTGGCGATTACCGGATTACTAGCCCACCGCTTCCACTTGTCTATTCTGGTTCAGAATTTGGCCACCATGCTTGGACTGGGCTTGGGAATCGACTACGCGCTCCTGATGGTCAGCCGCTTCCGGGAAGCGATTTCCGCCGGGCACAGCGGACCCATAGCCTCAGTCATGGCGGCACGTCAGGCAGGCCGCACCCTTTTGATTTCAGCCTCGACCGTAGCTATTGGATTTCTAGCCCTCTTGACAGTTCCGATCAGCGAAATCCGTTCGATCGGTGTCGCGGGAGTCCTGGTGGCGGGAATGAGTGTGTTGCTTACAAATACCCTCGTACCGGCAGTGCTGGCGTTGCTCGGTCCGCGGATTAACGCCGGCCGATTGCCTTTTACACCGAGCCTGGATTCACACCGAGCCGCGCGTACGGGAAATCGCTGGCGGAAATGGGGAAAGGTGATCGTCGCCCATCCCTGGCTTGCTCTCGTTCTGGCAGGCGCCCCCCTGCTTCTGCTCGCATGGCAGGCTACGCATCTGGATACCAGTCTCCCCAGGGGGAATTGGCTTCCGCAGGCGGCGGAATCGGTCCATGCGCTCCACACCCTTGAACAAATGGATCGGGCCGGCGTTGTTCAATCGTTGCGCGTGATTGTCGAACTTCCAACGGATTCCATTGCGCAAACCGACGGCGGGTGGAATGCGCTCGATCGTCTCACCAAACGGATCGCGAGCGACCCTCGTTGCGCCCGCGTGATTTCTATTACGACGATCGCGGAAGGCAACCGGTCTTCCCTCACTGACCTCTCGCGGGAGACGCGTCGAACGTTTCTGAGTAGCGACGGACGGGCGGCGCTGCTTGAGGTCTTACCCGCGGCTTCAGTTTCTCTGCGCGGTCAGGTCGATTGGGTGCGGGAGCTTCGGAAGACCAGCGCGGCAGCTCTCACCGGAGTGCCTGGCGCTACGCTACGCGTTGGGGGAATCCCGGCACTCAACGCCGATTATCAGACGATTGTCGAAAACCGCTTTGCGCCGGTAATGGCGCTGGTGGTGATGGGGACTCTCCTGGCGCTTCTGGGCGGGTTCCGCTCGCTTTTCGTCGCCGTGAAGGCCATCTTACTGAACCTGGTTTCGGTTGCGGCCTCCTTCGGAGCATTGGTCTTAGTTTTCCAGGACGGACACGGAAGTAGCTTCCTAGGAGTTCCTGGGGGAACAGGTAGTGTGTTTCCTCTCGTTCCTATCGTCGCCTTTGCCATCGTCTTCGGACTGAGCATGGATTACGAAGTGTTTTTGGTCGCACGGGTTCTCGAAGCCAGGAGGAGCGGGCTGAGTGAGATGGACGCAATCCCGGAGGGGTTGGCTAGAACCGCAGGTCTGATTACGAGCGCCGCCGCGATCATGATCGTGGTATTTGCAGCATTCACCTTCGGAAATTTTCTGGTGGTCAAGATGATCGGATTTACGCTGGCGATAGCTGTGTTTATTGACGCGACCCTGGTTCGTATTGTGATCGGTCCGGCTCTCCTCCGTATTGCAGGCGATTGGAACTGGTGGCCTGGGGGGCTTGCCACGGAGCGCAAAACGCTTACGGCGGCGAGCCAAGAGTGATACGTTCGGGCCTGCGTTTTTAGCGTGCGGGCTGTACGTAGCTCTGTACGTTTTGTACAGAAATCTTGGCGGAGTCCATTGAGCGAACAGTTATTGTCACTTTATTGTTTGGCATTAGCGGACTCGCCAGATCTAGAGCAACAACCGCAATATTTGGTTTGTCCGTAGTCATCATTTTTGGTGACGCCGCGCCTTCGGCTGACGCTGTAGTAGCTGCGCAAGGCCGATCACAAACAACTGAAAACATGGCTGTAGGGAACATCCGGTCAACTGTGAAACTCGCGGCAACGCCAGGATTTACTCCTAGAGGGCCTTCAACCATACCCATGGTGCCGATGTTAGGGCGCGGAACGAGTGGTGTAACAGTCAAGCCCAAAACGTTCGGAGGTCCTTGTTGAGTCTGAGCGGGTTGGGAAGCGACGACTAATAGCTCGTCTAGCTTGGCATTTACAGCAGAGGGCTCTTGGTTTGCCAAAACTCTGTTTAATATTTCGACTATTTTGTTTGCTTGGTCTATTCCAATGCCGTTGCAGCTCATGCTGTACGCGTTATTGTCTCCGACAGGCGCGGTGCTACAACTACCATTCGCCGCGGCCTTTTCTGTTGGGGTTGTTTGGCTGAGTGCGACAGAACCCTGAAGCACCATGGTTAGCAGGATCGCGTTTGCGGCTTTCATTGAGGTCACTCTTTCTAGTCGGGCCAGCAACCGGTAGATACCGGCGTGCTCGCTTCCTTTTGCCCTCGCGACGCAATTGTCCGCCGTTGCAATCCTCCTGTAAAGGAGCAATTTCAGAAAGGTATCTTTGATCGTTTTCCTCTAGCAGCTTGTCGGCTGCCGCCGGGTTAGTCCTCGTTCAACCCCGGGCGGTCTGGTGGCTTCTCTATTTTGTGTTTCTCAAGCCGGTATATGAGCGTTTTGCGACTGAGATCCAGATAGCGAGCTGCACGCGTTTGGTTCCAATCACATTTATGAAGGGCCTTCAGGAGGAGCTCTTTCTCGATCGCCTCTAAACTGATGCCTTGAGAAGGCAAATCTATCTCTAGAGCGTCAATTCCAGCTCTCTCTACCTTCAAAGATTGTGGCAAATCTTCGATGGTGACGTCCCTCCCGCGCGCCAGAACGACGATGCGCTCTAGGATATTCTCCAGTTCGCGCACATTACCCGGCCAACGATAGCGGGCGAAGTAGGGTAACAATGCCGGTGGCAGGACTAAGTCGGGGCGCTTATTCCTCTCCAGGCTTTTGCGGAAGAAGTGTTGTACGAGATCAGGAATATCATCTGCACGTTCTCGCAGGGGTGGCGATACCAGTGGAATGACGGCGAGGCGGTAATACAAGTCCTCTCGAAACGTACCATCGTCGATCATCGCTTGCAGATCGCGATGGGTCGCAGCAATAATGCGCACGTCAACCTCGATCTTCACTTCGGAGTCAATCCTTTTCGATTTCGCACGTTCGTCCGATGTCGGTATCGATTTTTTTTCTTTAGGGGTGCTCAGAGGGGGTATTTTTCTTTTTCAAGGGGAGCGTAACGAGATCATGAACCGAGATCTCCCGAGTTTGACCGAGCAAAGCCCCGAGTTGCCGGCGATCCGGAAGTAATCCAGTAACTTCCGAGTAGTCCGCCATGAGGACAATCAGTCAAAGACGGAGCCGCTATTTCATAGCGGGCCGGGTTCCCGCCCTCGATCGGCACTCGATCCCACTCGATAATTCAACCCTGCGGTTGTGCCACCGGTGACGTCAATCGTCACCCCCGTGATACTTTTTGCAAAGTCTGACGCCAGGAACACTGCCGTATTCGCGATCTCATTCATGAGCGGAAGTTTCTTCAACATCGTGTCATTTTCCATACCGCGAAGAATTCCTTCCATCTCTTTTGGGTTGCGTTCGATTGCCTTCTTAAATACTTGCGAATCCGGTGAACCGGCGGAGCGTATATTCACAACACGCACACCATACGTCCCCAGCTCCAAGGCGAGATTGCGAGAGAAGTTTTCAATGGCGGAGCATGCGGGCGCAAAGCCTGCCGTAAACGGGTAACCTATGCCTCCGGGTGTTGCTGTCAGGGATAAAATCACCCCAGAACGCTGCTTCATCATGATCCTTCCGGCGGCGGTAGCCGTTAAGAAGTGACTTCGCATGGCGATGGAGACCGGACGAACAAAGTCTTCAACGCTCAACCGAACCAACGGAATATTCTGCACGACCTGGTAATCTATCGCGCAAAAAGATAGGTCAAGCGTTCCTACCTTGCGAATCATCGAGTCGACAAAGGCATTGACTTCGCTTTCGTTCATCACGTCCACGAGCGCGGCCTCTGCACGTCCGCCGGAGTCAACAATTTCGTCTGCCACTTCCTTCACTGAAGAAAGATGTCTTCCTGCCAGAAAGACGTTTGCACCTTCTTTGGCAATTGCTCTTGCGATAGTACTGCCCAGTGAACCGCCGCCTCCGTAGATGACAGCATTTCTGTTCCGCAATATTTGAGAATTCATAGATCTCGGCTCCGGAAGGAGAATGAGTAGAGAAATGGGGGCGCTATCCTGACAAAAGAAGTTCCGCTTGTCTCCAGCAATTAGGAATTGTAAGTGACTCGTTCCTGTGTTGTCGGCTACATGGAGACAACCCCGCCGACCGGATGAACGCAGTGACTGTCCGAAACTTGCCTGCATCCTTGCTTGGCTAGGGCGTGGTCGTGCGCCCGGTCTGCGCGGCAGCCAACACCAGCTTGCGCATAGAATGCAGAAACGTAAACCGGACCAGCGCTGAGGGTTGCTCTGCCGCATCAAGAATGCTCAGCTGACGCGCTTGCCATCCCGCAGGCGGGGCTGTGTGGGTTTGGAGATAGGTGAGGGCGGATAACCCCACCTGCGCCAACTCGCCCAACTGCTGGGCGCGCACGGCTGCGTCGCTGAGTCGCGGAGTCTCTTGTACATCCTCAAGGAGCCGCGGCTCAGCGGCCTGCCAGGAGAGGAAGCGCTGACGTAGCCGACCAAGCGCAAGTTCAGGAGAGGGCGTCACGCCCAATGGCACATCGCCAGTCAAGTCCATGCTCAGCTTCGGATCTGACGGAGGCGGTACGGTCACACCCCCTGCCAGTGCCTCCACATCTCCTGCAATCTCCTGCCGTGAAGGCGGATCAGCGACAACGGCGTCCACGAGCCGGTCGAGTGTCGTGAGACCGTTCGTGTGCTGTCCCGCGTAGCGTTCGTGAAAGCTCACAGGCTCAAGTACCGACGCCAGAACTTCAAGCGCCTCGGGATGACGCTCTAGAAGCAGATTGCGTCGCATCACTTCGGGAGCACTGATATGCGTTAGTCCCACATCCTCAAGTTTCAGTGAGTTGATCCGCAGGCGCCGGTACATGTCGGAGACGTCCCGATCGCTCTGCGGCGACCAAAACCGTTCTGCCACAGCCATCGTGCGCGGCCACACACGCGAGTCCACCGTCTCCGGGTTTAGCTGCTCGGCCCACATGCACACCTCGCCTCCAAGGATCAGTTTTTGCTGGTCCGCGGTCAGCGTGGTGTCCGAAGGGACCGGATCAGCAAGAAACATCTGCGCCGAGGTCTTCTGCGCGTCGAGATAGTATGGCGCCGACAGGATTCCCTGATATCCCTGTCGCGCACCGTCAGCCAGAGATGCCTCGCCGCGCCAACTCTGGATCACGATCGTCTTCGGCAGAGCCGGGTTCAGAATCTCATCCCACCCAATCATCTTCTTGTCATGCTTCTTTAGGATGCCTTCCAGGCGCTGGTTGAAGTAGGCCTGCAATTCAGCCGGAGTGGTGAATCCCTTCTTCTTCATGAATTCGGCCACTTGCGGATTCGAAAGCCAGGTCTTGCCCTGCACTTCATCGCCGCCAATGTGAAAGTATTCGTCAGGAAAAATCCTGCCCATCTCCTCCACCAACGTGTTGATGAACTTGTAGGTGCTCTCGCGCGTGGGATCAAGAACCGCGGTGGGCGTACCGTAGACAACCGGCAACTGCGTGATCTGTGCGTCAGGGCTTAGCTCAGGATAGGCCAGTATCCAACTGGTCCCGTGGCCTGGCATGTCAAACTCCGGCACGACGCGAATTCCGCGCGCCGCCGCGTACGCTACGACCTCGCGCATCTCATCCTGCGTGTAGAACTGGCCATCCGACGCAAGTCCGGTCAGCTTGGGGAATTTCTTGCTCTCTGCGCGGAAACCCTGATCGTCGCTGAGATGCCAGTGAAAGACGTTGAGCTTTGCCGCAGCCATTCCGTCGAGCGTGCGTTCAATCACCGGTACTGGCTCGAAATGACGGCTCACATCCAGCATGAAACCGCGCCAGCGGAAACGAGGCGTATCGCTGATCGTCACTGCGGGCAGCACACAGGCGCCGTGCTCGTTGGTGGCCAGTTGCAGCATCGTCTCGAGTCCATGCATCGCACCCGCGTCAGTTGCCGCGGTCAGCCTGGCTCCTTGCGGAGTGATGCTCAACTGATAGCTCTCATCCTCGTTGACCGTCTGCACCGGCTCACTCGGTCTGGCTACGTCGATAGTGAGCGATGAATTCCCAGGAGCGGGATGGTCCACCGTGGATCGCAACACATCTCCACCGCAAGTGCGGCCCAACTGCATCAGAGCCCGTTTCACAGCGGATTCCAGCAGCGCGTCGTGCGTGTGATCGTAGCGATAGGTGAATGTCGAACCACCGCCTCCGGCAGGAGTGACTGTGAGTGCACCTTCACCGCGAGTGATCGAGCTGGGGATAGGTATCAGTGCAAGGCTGGACTCCGCAACAGGCGCTACTTGCGCGGTTGCGGTCACTGCGGAAGTTATCAAGGCTAGGGTTCCGGCAAACAGCGCAGCCTCTACCGACACACGCACTTTCCTTTTCATCTGCATTTCTTGACCTCTTAGAGTCTAATTGCCTCTTCGTTCTTCTGCCGATCAGAGTGCCGCAGAAGGAACGCTCTCAACCGCAATCTTGTACTCAGGCCAATCCGGCTGGGTGCAGAAACCGGTACAGGCGGCGGTGAGGGAGGAAAAAACGAGGTCGCGCCGGATATCGCAAACGTTTTCCTGTTCGTGGCTTCGAGGTTCTTAACTGTTTAGACAATCGTCCTGGTAGCTTCACATCTTGTCGGGAGGCACACTCATGAGCGAAATCATACTGAAAATCGAGAAGAAAACCCGGATAATCGTTATCAATCATCAAAAAACACGTGGGTTACCACGAAGAGCTGCGACCGGATGGTCGGCGGCGATCCAGAAGGAATCTGCCAACGCTCCACCGTGGGGGCGGGAACGGATGAATGCCTTTCTATTTGTGGCCAATCAGTTTTGACTTCCCTCAATACAAGATACTATTTCCATTCCATGGCGCGGTGAGTGCGGAGAGTGACCGTTTACTCCGGGCTGATCCATACTGGTTCGCGACTTGTCAGCAATCGGCGGCGCCCGAGATTGAAAGACGATATATCTCTCACCTTAGCGTCCCACAACGATGACGGAGAAACTGCCTGGTACTGGGGTTGGTCGAAACTGTAGCTCCTCCGATACTGCGCCCGTGTTCTGTCCAAATTTAGAGGTGACAAGGTAAGCCTTGGCGTCCTGCTGACTTACTATCATCGTTCTGGCTCCAGGCTGAGTCTTCACTTCCTGAATCTTTGAATATTTGATGGGTGAGTCGCGGTGAAAGATGGTGAGGGTTCCAGAAGAGTCGGCGAGAAAGAGCATGTTATGCACAGGGTCGAAGTTGATGTCGCCTGAGTTTGCAGAGGCATCGCCGATGGATGCAACATGCCCCGTATCCGTGTTAACGGTGAAGATCTTGTGATCCTCGCATTTAGTGAAAAGTTGACGACGTACACTGTCGATGGCGAGTCCGGCGGGACCAATGCATGGTGCGAGTTGCCATGATGCTGTGACCTTCTTTGCGGCAGTGTCAATGCGAGTGATTTCACCGAGTGCGGGAAGAGCCACAAAGACACTACCTTTACCGTCTCCCACGGCAGAGCTTGGGCGTCCGCTGAGAGGAATCGTCGCGATAACCTGGTTGGTTGTGGTGTCGATCACAGTCGCACTGTGGCCGCGTGAGTTGAAGACAAACATGGACTTGGTGATGGGATCGAAGACGATCGCATACGGGATCAGGCCGGTGGGGATGGAGGTGACAAGTTTGAGGGTGGAGCGGTCAAAGACGCGGACGAAACCGGCGCTGCCATCGGTGACGTCAGTGACGTAGCCATATCTACCGGAGTCATCGAGAGCAATGTCACGCACGTTCGTGAGACCTTTGACATCGCCGGAGACCTTGCCAGTCTCAGTATCGACGACCATGACATGATTGGTGCGTGGAATATAGAGCTGATGAGTTGAGGCGTCGAGGCACAGGAAGCCCCATCCTCCCTCGCCACCTAAGTTCCATTGGTTCTCAATATGGAAGGCACGCGGTGATGTGGTTGTGGATGCGTGCGGTTCAGCGGCGCGAACGATTGTTGCAACGTTTAGAAGAAGCGGGAGGGTTACGACAAGGCGCGCCATCAGCTTGATGAAGGGCATGTTCACATTTTTCATTTTCATAATTGAAACGTATTCCTCAAATGCACTTCGACGACCAGCGGATACTGGTCGCCGAAGTGTCGCATCGACTCGGATTGGTTGTTAGCTGGAGGGGAATTGGAATTCGCCCGTGAGATCGCCAAGAGCTGGGCTATTGGTCGGGACGTACGGGTTGCCTTCCTTCTGAATTGGATTCGGTAGGTTGTCGCGGCTGCGTGTGCTGACCGGCGGCAGGCTCCAGTTCTTTTCGATGAACTTGATGAGCGAAACCTGATCGCCGTACTCATGCGAGACGTGACCGCCCTTGGAGTACTTCGAAACGACGATCAGCGGGATGCGGGTGCCATCGCCGAAGAAGTCGACCGGCTGGATGTAGCCCGAGTCATAGTATCCGCCGCCCTCGTCGAAGGTGATGAAGATGGCAGTATCGTCCCAAAGCGTTGGATTGGCCTTGACCTGGTTGACGATCTTCTTGACGAAGCCTTCAAAAAGGTCGAGTTTGGAGGACGCCGGGTGACCGTCGTTCATGCCGCTTGGCTTAACGATGGAGACTGGGGGCAGGTTGCCAGTGTCGATATCTTCGTACAGTTCGGTGGTGTCCGCGATGTACGTCTGGCGCGCCGCCTGAGTGCCCATGAATTGAGTCTGGTACTGGAAGGGATTGCAGATGTTGCAATACTCGTCGAAGCTGTTCGACTCAGTAGGATCGGTAACGTAAAGATCCCAGTTTTCGCCGAAGTACTTGAAGGGAACGTTGTGAGCGACGAGATCGTCACCGATGCTCTTTTGGCTGGTGGGAGGGATGGTGAACGGCGAGTACTGCGAGGCAAGAGTGCCGTCACCGTTGTAGCCCGGATTGTAATTATTGACCAGGTAGTAGTTTCCCTTGACGCAGTTCGGGTTAACCGGCCGCTTGAGAGACTGAAGATAGTTGGTCACAGCAGGAACACCAGGCTGGCTGATGTCGCCGCAGTTGACGTAACTGCCACCACCATAGCCGTCCTGATCGTAAAAGTTATTCGTGGAGGTCTGTGGGTTGGGATTTTCAACCTGATTGGTTGGGGGTACAGCAGCAACGCCGTTGGCGTTGGTGTAGTAAGATGGCGTCACCAAAGCCAAACATAATGTGGTTGGCACCGGTGCCACCCATGACGGACTGGTGAAAGTTGTCATTGATGGTGTATTTGTCGGCAAGCTCTTTGAAATAAGGAGCGTCGCCTTGCGCCATGTTATAGAAGCCCATGGAGGTTGAGCCTTCGCCTGTAGTCGTGTCGGTGAAAGTGCTGGGCTGCGGAGCGCCGTTGCTGCCAGTGCCCACAGTGGTCTCCACCCAGGGGAAGAGATCGTTCAAGCAGCCGCTGGGGTTGTCCTTGGTGGCATAGTCAACATTGCAATCAGTCTGCTGCCACATCTGGAAGAAGCGATGCACAGGGCTGTTGGTGTATGCGTCATAAGGCATCTTGGGACCGCTGAGCTGGAACACACCTTCACGAAGGTTGTTTGCATTTGTGATACGAGTGTCAAGCTGACCGCCCGCGATACCGGTTGCACCAGTGAGCAGGAACTGGTCGTAGCCCGCGGCAAGACCGGTATCGGCAAGCTTAGCAACCTTCAACGTGGTGAAGGGAGGAGGGCCAGAGACGGTCGGCTTTTCAGGCCCGCCAGCCAACGCCGGAGGGAGGGTGCTATAGATGCTTTTGGACTGGGGACTGTTGGAAAAAGTTCCACCGGAGGCCGTGTTGTCCAGAGCCGAGAACTGCGCAGAGAATGAGTAGTTAGGACCCGGTTTACCGTTGGCTTTGACGATGCCCTTGGAGAGCAGATTGGAGACAGTCTCGCCTTCCTTCGGCGTATAGGTAGCGTAGACATGGTCAAAGGTACGATTTTCACCGATGATGACGATGACATGCTTGATGGGAGTAGTTGTTGCCGGTACTGCTGCTGCGGTTTGGGCGTAGGCGGATTGTGGCAGTCCCGCAAACACTTGCAGCGCAATCATCATCATTGCGCCACACTTCAAGGTCCCGTTGGGGGCGTTGACAGTACATTTCAAGGTGATACCTCCGGAAACACTGAGAGACTGGCGCGAGCCGTTAGGGAGTTCATCCTCAGTGGGATAACCGTAGAGGCAGTGTGCTTTTAACGTGTGACGCAAAAATGAAATGATTAATAATTACGGTTACGTTATTCGTCGAACTTCGTCGTAGAAAAAATATTTATGACAACAACAACTTTTAATCGGTAGGCCAGCATCGGTCCCAACTCAAATAAAGATTGTTCTGGAGAGAACTACACAATAACTTTGTACGGTCTCATCATCTCGTTGTCTTCGTGTTCAAGGATGTGACAGTGCCAAACGTAAAGGAGTTCTCGTCCTGGAGTTACCGGGGCTCCATGGGGCAAATCAAAGCGCATAATGATTCGCGTAACGTATCCCGGGTAGGACTTGATGGTGTCCTTGCGAGCGGGACGTTCGTTGCTTTCTGGGGCCATTGGCTTACCTGTGAAGACGAGCTTGCCGGTCTGCTGGTAGGTCGGGACGTCGAAGGCTTGGCGATTCAAGACCTGAAATTGGACAAGGTGAACATGCAGGGGATGGACGTCGCCTGTGGTGTTAATGAAGGACCAGATCTCGGTGCTGCCAGCTTTGGGGTCCTCGGTAATAGGCTCGTGCCATCGAGCGTTGCCCAGCAGACCGATGATCACATAGCCGTCGGAGGGGCGCTCTTTCTCCGATACCAATAACAACCGTTCTCGCGTCGCGTAGGTGGGATTGAGCGGCTCAAAAGGGACAAGTATTTCTGGCACAGTGCTGCTGTCCTTGCTGGAGAGCGGCTTGGTGACGTTGAAGAGCATGACATCTTCAGCCAGATACTGGCCGCCCATAGTGTAGGGGGCAGGCGCATCGTTAATGAGAGAGAAATATTTGCCTTCGTAGCCAGAGAAGTCGATGACGACGTCGAAGCGTTCGGCAGGGCCGACGAGCAGATAATGGAGTTCGAGTGGCGCGGGCAGCAGGCCGCCGTCGGTGCCGATCTGCTGAAATGAAGGCACATCGAAGGATTGGCTCGTGACGTTGCCAGTTGCATCGGAGTTGAAGAGACGCAGATGGTAGAAGCGGGAGTTGGCAGCGTTGAGGATGCGGAAGCGATATTTTCTTGGCTCGACTTCGAGAAACGGCATGGCCTTGCCGTTGACGCAGTTTATGTCGCCGTAGAATTCCTGAACCCAGATGGGATGTTCTTTAGGGCCGTTGACGACCTTGGGATAATAGAGGGAGCCGTCGCGGTGAAAAAGACGGTCTTGCAGCATGAGAGGGATTTCGAACTCACCTTGAGGGAGGTTCAACGACTTCTCTGCCTCGTCACGGATGAGATAGAAACCCGCGAGGCCGGCGTAGACGTTGAGTCTGGTGATGCCAAGGGCGTGATCGTGGTACCAGAGCGTGGTCGAGGGTTGGCAATTTGGGTAGGAAGATGGACGCGGGTTGAAGTTGGGGCCGTGCTCGCCGTGCGCGGTGAACCACGCCTCGGGATAACCGTCATCGTCTGGTAAAGTGCACGCACCATGAAGGTGGGCGACATTGCGAACCGCGGGGATAGTCGATTCTGCTCCGTGGATCGAGTGATCAATAGGGAGAAGATGTGTGGTGGGAAGCTCGCTGGTCCAGTTGATATTGACGGCACTGCCACTCTGCGCCTCGATGGTAGGGCCAGGCCATGAACCGTTGTAGCCCCAAACCGTGGTTGGTGGGAGATCTCGATGTACCTTTTGTTGGAACTGGAGCATTTCGATTTCGACGATCTCACCAGGCGTGTCAATTGGGCGGATTATAGGAGGGATCGGGAGGGGATCGACGTAGCGGGCCAGTCTAACGCCGCTGCGCACCGGAGTTGGTGAGGCCATCGCCTGTCCGAAAGTCGGTACGCCTTTGCCGAGTGTGACTCCAGCTGCCGTGTAGAAACCACTCTGGAGAAGTCGCCGTCTGCTCAGCATCGTACGAAGCCAATGCTGATGCTGATTTTGATCGGTGAAATTTTCATTACGTCTGTTTTGTATCTAACTCCGACGATAGATTCGCAGGATCAGACTAGCTGGAGCTGATTACGGTTGCGTGAAGGAGCGAGCGACGGTGGCCAAGAAAGTCCGCGACAATCCACGCCGACGCGGCGATCGCGAAAGTCTCCGCACTTTCGGACCAATTCACAAAACTATGGGGATCGGCAAAGAGCGCAGGCAGCCATGTCAGCAATCCGAAACCCACGATCATCGCCGTGGTCAATCGAGACGCGAGCCGGGCCATCAACCCCGTGAGTAGAGCTATAGCGGCAAGAGCAAATGCGGCGGTAGTTGCTACCGCCCAGAACATTTGGCCAAGCGGAATCCATTTCGGAACAAGACTTGCTGTTGCAGAAAGATAGAAAAGCTGTTCCAGTGCGAACGAGACCACACAAATACCGAACGCGTAGTACCCGATCTGAGCCAATCTTTCCATGCGGGCCGGGACGATTGGACCGGAACACGCATATAGGATCACGGCTCCCGAGGCTAATGATAATTGTTCGAAGAAGTTGCCAAAGCTGTTGTAGACGAGCGGATGCTCAATGATGAGCGATACCCCCAGCAAGGCGAAGGTGAAGTAGATTGTCCCCAGTGCAACAGCACCGGCTCGGGCCGTTCTCGGCCATTGAACGGCTAGGCCTCCAAGGATTTCGATGGCGGCCATGATGTAGGTGAGAATCTCGCGGTGAGGAACGTTGCCCAGCGCGCTGAAATCGTGCCACACCAAGGCACAGATACCGGAACCAATCGCCGCCAAGCCATAGACGTAACGCCCTAGAGAATATTTCATTGCAGCGCCTTAGCCGGAATTAGTACAGATACCGTCATGCTAACGTCTATTGGGTGTTTGGAAAGGTGGTTTTCGATTACTTCAGAGGTAGTTGCGGGTGATTCCGAGAAAGGCAATATTGAGAAAGCAGCCAGGGTCAAGGAATGGCGTGGCCCGGAAGAGCCAATCCCAGTTTTGCTGACAATCCGGCTTCGTGGGCCGATTACTCAGCGGCAGATCCCCATTTGCATCTTAGCTTCACGGATTTGAGTCGTTTGGGCGTTGAACTCACCTCTGTATAATTCCCGAAACTTTGCAAAAGAGTTGCGGCTTGCCATTGAAGCGTAAGAAACTGTCGACAAACGGAGTCCGGCGAGACAGGCGAGAGAGCTTCGGCTTGCTGCCGAGGGATTTGCGCACGTTGCGCGCGCTAAAAACACCGGCGCGAATTCAGCGGTTCCTTGACGCGTTGCCTTACCAGTACGCGAACACAGCGTGGTCTCCGCAGCGCGCGTTGCGGGAGCGCAAGGGACACTGCCTGGAGGGAGCGCTGCTGGCCGCTGCCGCGCTGCGCCTCAACGGTCACCCGCCGCTGTTGATGGATCTCGAGGGGGCGCGGGACGACGACCACGTGGTGGCTCTCTATCGTGAACATGGCCTGTGGGGAGGCATTGCCAAGTCAAACTTCGCAGGCCTGCGCTTCCGCGCGCCAGTCTACCGAACGTTGCGCGAACTGGCACTCAGCTACTTTGAGCACTACTACAACCTGCGCGGCGAACGCACTTTGCGTTCCTACTCAAGACCAGTCAACCTGGCCCGCCTGGACAGCTTACACTGGATGACCTCCGAGAAAGACGTTTGGTGCGTTCCGGAGTTATTGATTGCGACGAGGCACTACCCGCTCTTTCCCGACAAAGTGGCGCGCACACTGCCTCGTCTCGACCGCCGCAGCTTCGAAGCAGGAATGCACGGCTGGACGAAGCACAAGTCGTTGGATGGCAAAAACAGATAACCCAGCGAATGCCGGGGCTTGACGTCACGTTTTATATCTCTTGGAACTTCTTGGAATAATACAGGGAATTTTTCGAATTTCCCTCCTAAGCCACGGCAGAAAATATCTCTATCGCCCTGTATCTACGACAGTTCTTGTGCTCTTGTCCGATTCGGGAGCTCTGCGGAACAGGGAATTATTGGTTGCGTATCAGGGATTCTGATTCCCTGATACCTACTTTTCTCTGATACCTCGTCGCCTGCCTGGCAGTGGTAGCTCTCATTACCTCGTTTTTGCTGGGGGTTTTGGCAAAAACGGGTGGTTGGACGTGGTTTTTTGGTGGTGAAGTTGTGGTGGATTGCTGGTGAAAACTGGGAAGTTGACGGTCAGTTTTCGGGATCGAAAAACATGCCACTTTTACCGGATTTATTTTTGAGGGATTCCCATTTTGGGAATTCGGTCTTAAAGCCGAGCAAAGCCTCCCCTTCTTCGAGAATCTACTCTTCGGCCTGCAGTACGCGGTTCGCATGCTTCTGAGATCTCCTGGATTCTCTTTCATTGCGATCGCCACAATGGCGCTGGGCATCGGAGCCACCACCGCAATCTATAGCGTGATCGACGCCACGCTGCTGCACCCCTTGCCGTACCCAAGCCCCGCCCAGCTGGTGCGCGTTGAGGACGACCTTCCCGGCGTAGGCGCAGAACGTCGGCATCTCCGTCCCCGAGTGGAGAGACCTCGAGAGTTCAGGGATATTCCAGTCCGTGTCGGTTTCCGGCACCGGCGCAGACGTGAACCTCACCGGCAGTGCACAGCCCGAGCGTCTCAGCTACAAGGGCCATCCTCGCGCAGGAGCGAAGCCAGGTCCAAGCTGTCGATCCGGAACTTCCGGTCTTCCGTGCAGAGCCGCTGGGTGACGTGCTCTCCACCTCGCTTTCCGTTCGGCGATTCTCGATGACAATGGTGGCGTTTTTTTGCGGCCACTGCCTTGCTGCTCGCTGGGCTCGGAATCTACGGAACCATCTCCTATGTTGTGAATGAACAAAGACGCGAGATCGCCATTCGCCTCGCGCTGGGAGCTCAAAGAGGCACGATCCTCAAGATGGTCCTGCGCCGGGGACTCGGTCTGGCCGCCGCTGGCGCCGGGCTGGGTGTGGCCGGTGCGCTCATCGTCTCTCACCTCATGGCCGGTCTGCTCTACGGCGTGTCGCCTACCGATCTACCCACCTTCGCTGGCGTCACCCTTGTACTTACTACTGTCGCGCTCGCCGCCAGCTCTATCCCGGCGCTGCGCGCCATGCGCCTCGATCCAATCACTACACTCCACTCCGAATGACTTCTTGGCACTGCTCGAGACTTGTCTTCGCAAGTTGTGGCCATCCCAATGACCCCCCTTAGGGATGCTGATGAATTCACACCACACCGGGTTCCAGAGGATGGGCCCCAAAACGCCCTGGTGTTCACGGATTCCACTGGGGTGCTTTCCACTTGGACGAAGAGTCGGCTGCTCATCCATGACGTGACGCCATACCGCCTCAAGATCGAGCTGAACAAACCTATGCTTCCTCGCCGCCTGCGCGAAAATCTCATCAGACCAAGGGCGCCATACGATGGCCTGCGAAGGAGCCTGGGCTTGCGAAGAGTACGCATACTGCAGAAGCATCAGAAAGAAATCCACACCTTCGATTTGGTTGGAGGCGATTCATCGCTATTGGAGACCGTTGAGGTCAGCGTGCTGACGGCAGAACCATCCCAGTTCGGCGGCGTGGGCGAAGCTCTCCTGAATCTTCTGCGCCTGACCTTCTGGGGATAGTTTGCTGCCGGCGAAGGCCAATTCTATGGATTCCGCGAGGGTGTGCTGTTGTCGCAGTGAGGAGAGCAGGAGGAAAGCCTCCCGATCGATGCGCCGGTAGTAGACGGAATTATCGAAGCGATGGACGGCGAGATAGATTGCCGATCGACGCATTCTCGGCAGGCCAGATCGCGACTTCCGCTTGCGTTGTGAGACTGCGTTGCTTGCGATGTCAGAGGGCGGGGTTTCCTTGTGTACAGCCAGAACCAACTCATCGACCGGATAGCGCAGATCGAGCAACTGAAGGTGGGGTTGGAGACAGAGTCTCGAATCGTCGCCGAGGCCGGCAAAGTCTTCCAGGGCCAACGGAACAACTGCAAGCCTGTCGAAGGCTTCGACATAGGCCCATTCCAGGCGCGCAACATCGAGTACTAGGGCGTGGCGAGTGGGAGCAAACTCTGGATGGTCTTCAAGCCAGCGCGGCAACCGCCCCCCGAGATCGCGGAGCGTAAATGAAGTAGATGAATTTTCTTTAAGATAGGCAAGCACAAGGCTGTCAAATCTTTTCGAGCCGAGAACGGCGGCGAGTCCAGGAAAATCCTCCGAAACAGCAGCGATGGTGCGAAACCAGTATTGTCGGTTGTAGATTTCAAGACGTTCAAAAGATGTTAGGCGATCATTCGGCTTGACGTAGCTCTCAGCAAGTTCGCTTATGGAGCGACCATCTTCGGTCTTCTGCTGCATGGCAAAATCAGAAGTCAGAGGACGCCTTACGTCTTCAAACATTCGCCGCTGCAGTTCGAGGAGATTCATGCATGAACCCCTTCGAGGGGCTTCGAAGATCTTGGTGGAGCAAGAACTTGTGGCGTGTTCCGGTAAAGATTGGCCTTGAGCGCTTCTCCGTGGACCTCGTCGAAGGACGGGATGTTGTCATCCCATTCGAGAAGAGTGGCTGTTGGTCCAACCCGCTGGATGGCCCGCGCATACATGTTCCAGACGGGGTCGAGGACCGGGTGATCATGCGTGTCGAGTGTGTATTTTTCGAACTTCGAGTGGCCAGCAATGTGAATCTGAGCGACGCGGTCCGCCGCGACGCTGTTGACGTATTCCATGGGATTGAAACCGTGATTCTGCGAAGAAACGTAAATATTGTTTACGTCGAGCAGAATGCCACAGTCAGCTGCATGGACGACCTCATTCAGAAACTCCCACTCGGTCATCTGGGACTCATGGAATTCTGCGTAGCTGCTGACATTTTCAACTGCGATCGGAATCTCGAGGAAATCCTGAACCTCACGGATGCGGCTGGCGGTAGTTCGAATCGCCTCGAAGGTGTAAGGCAGGGGGAGAAGATCGTGGGTGTAGCGGCCATCAACACTTCCCCAACAGAGATGGTCGGATAGCCAGGGGGTCATGGTGCGTTTCGTCAGCTGTTTGAGCCGTTTCAAATGCTCGCGATCGAGTGGCTGAGCCGATCCAAAGTACATGGAGACGCCGTGCTGGACGATCCGGTACTGCTCCAGAATCTGATCGAGCACCTTAAGCGGATTTCCACCATCGACCATGTAGTTTTCGGAGATGATCTCGAACCAGTCGACGACGGGTTTTTCGGAAAAGATATGCTCGTAATGCGGCACACGCAACCCGATACCCACACCGTAGTCCGTGAAGCCGTTGAAACGATTGGCTGGCATTGAACTCCCTTGATGTGGTGAAGCGCAAGATGAGAAGGGGCCTGAAGAATCCTTCAAGCCCCTGATGCAGAGTCGAACTACACAGCCTTTGGAGCTTTGGAGCCATCGGTTGCACAATCGCCTTTACCCTTGCAGCTGTTCTTTCCTGGGTGCTTGCCGCCTCCTTGACCCTTGCAGTCATTCTGGCCCTTACAGGCGTGCTTGGCCGGCGTAGGAGTCTGAGCGAGAAGCACACCAGCAGTTGCTGAAACGGAAGTGTTCTGCGTCGGCTGTGCGTTCACACGAACGGTGGTGCCACCGAGAAGGCCTGCGATTGCCGCGGCCATAGCGAGGGACTTGGTAGAAGTCTTCATGAGTTGAACCTTTCGATTGGTTGGGCCGCGCACAGAGTGCACAGGACGTTATTTGATAACTGCAAAGAAAATTGCTACAGATGATACGAATCTAATTGCCAAATGGATTGCAGATTGGCTAGAACGAATCATCGCGCATCCATTGTGCACGTTTGAGGTTAAAGGTGGGAATAGGTTACAGAGTTTTTTGGGGGGAATATCAGCATCCTGTGTCTTGCGGTCCGTGCCCAGGGGGTTGAATTATCTGATTGCGTTGGACTTGGCAGGGTTTGTAATAGCCTCCCGGATCGCCGCGAAACAAGCCTTTGAATCGAATCTTATTGTTGTCTTTTCGTAATCAATACCAAGCTGGCCCCAAAGCTCAGAAAGATTTACGGAAATTGGCGTTTCACTCCACTGACCGTACATTTCTTCGAGTACGTGAGTTCCAGTAGCTTTATCTCCAATGCTAAGGAGGCGGGGTAAGGGCCATTCCTTATCGATCGTTCCACCGGTGGCAACGATCGCGCGCAGAGCGTCTTGTAAACCCTTCTGGTTTCCAGTTTGTCGTCGAATTTGGATGTCAGCCATCAGGCAAAACAGGGCTCCTCCCCAATAGGTTCGCCCCCAAGTGTGAGTGTTATTTAAACCGCGATCCCCCGGACCGGGTTCGCCATGGGGCATCCCCCGGATCATATCGGCCCAGATCCGTTCCGCGGCAAGGTCACCGGCCTGAACACGGGCGATGGGTTCGACATAACTCGCGAGTCCCTCCTCCAGCCAGTGCTGATCCTCCGGAAGCGAGGCCAAGGCTGTGTGAACTAGTTCGTGGGTGATGATCCAGTCGTCCGAAAGTTCTTCCTTAGTAGTTGCCTGGCCAATTCTTAGGCGCAGGAATGCCGGAGAACCATCCGTATTGCCCCAGGTCGTACCTTGCAAAACGCCGTGTTTTCCCGCAACAGGAATTATAAGGATTCTCGCGCGGGTAACGGGAAATCGATCGTAGTAAATCGTCACAGCATGCGCAGCAGCTTGGATATACTCCACAAATTGGCTCCTGGGCAGATCAAGCGGTCCCTCGGCAAAGTTGATTTGGATTGTGGCGCCTCCAACGACAAGCGATTGGGAGAATGCGATTGGAGTTGAGCGATGTTCAGAACTATCAGACTGAATAGCGTTAGCCAATTTAGGAATAGTTGCGACTAAAAATCCAATAGCCCACGTCACCGTCCACCGCCTGAATGTCATGTTCTATACCTAGTGGCGTCCGCGACGGCCCGTTGGAGCAAGCGTCTCACTGTACCGCTACAACGGTCAAATGCAGGATTTGGACAGAGCGAAGCAACGTGACATCGTTGAATGAAGCACTCTATCGCATGAGCTGCAAACTAAGTTGTAACCTCTCGTCGCTTTTTGGATCGAACCTGTAAGCCAGAAGGGACGGTCTGTTCAGCGGGGCGGAACTCGTTCTCGTCATTTTACTTGTAGCTTAGTGTTTGACCCGAAAATCCGAGGCATCGTTCTCTTGCATCATGTCAGCGGAGACTTCCGAGGTGGGCGAGATGGCCCTACGATCTTGCTATGATGTTCCCTTTTCAACTTTTGAGATTCAAATATAACGAGGAACCATGAAATCTCTTGCTCTACGGTATGCCCGATTTTCAAAAATTGCATCCCACTTCCAGTCGCCATTCCTTTTGGCAGTGCGTCTCTACTGGGGCTGGCAGTTTGCGCAAACTGGGTGGGGCAAAATGCACAACATAGCGAAGATCACTGGCTTTTTCATGAGTCTCAACATTCCGTTCCCCGCCTTCAGTGCTCATTTCGTTTCAGGGCTTGAGTTCTTCGGTGGCTTGCTGCTGATTCTAGGTTTGGGGAGCCGCCTCATCGGCTTTTTGCTGGCTGCTAACATGTTGGTGGCCTATTGGACAGCGGATCATGATGCGCTCGTTTCCATCTTCTCCGAACCAGGAAAGTTTTACGTTGCCGACCCCTACACGTTCCTCTTCGCATCTTTGATGGTCCTGATCTTCGGGGCAGGGGTTCTTTCGCTCGACGCACTGATCGTGAAACGCCTGAGGAAGCAGGCCTGACTCGTATGGATGTGGAAATTTCAGATCGAGATGAGGCGCAGATGATCGCATCCATACTCGCCGGAGATACGGAGCAATACCATGAGCTAATCCGCCCCTATGAACGCGGCGTATACAAAATGGCACTTTCGTTCATGAAGAATGAGGCAGACGCAGAGGACGTCGCCCAAGAGTCCTTCCTCAAGGCATTCCGCAGACTCGCGGATTTCCGGGGTCAGGCGAAGTTCAGCACCTGGCTCATCAGCATCACATTGAATGAAGCGCGAGGCCGGTTGCGGCGACAGGGTGTTGTACGCATCGAATCGCTCGATGAGATGCCCGAAGAGAGCCATCACATCTCGCCGGCCCTGTTGCGAGACTGGCGTGAAGTTCCTTCCGAGGCGCTCGAGCGCAAGGAGATTCGCGAGATGCTGGAAGAGGCGATTGCCAATCTGTCCCCCTTGTATCGTGAAGTTTTGCTCTTGCGCGATGTGGAAGAGTTTTCGACTGAACAGACGGCCGTGGCACTCACAATAACAACTGGGACAGTAAAGGTTAGGTTGCACCGCGCGCGCATGATGATGCAGAAAGAACTTGCACCGAAACTGAAGAAGGCAAGTCCGCGCAGGAGGTGGTTTCAGTGGTCATAGAATGCAAACACGTTTGGGACTACATCTCCGATTACCTGGACGACTCGCTGCCACCCGAGACCAAGGAATTGGTACAGCGGCATTTGGAGCATTGTGAAATTTGTTCCGCTATCCTCGATTCAACCCGCAACATCGTAGTGCTCACTGCGGATGATCGTGTGTTTGAACTCCCGATAGGATTCAGCGAACGCCTTCATGCAAAACTGGCCCAGGAGATCAAGAGCACCTTGGCAAAGCCTCATGAGGATTCTTCGGATTAGATGGAACCATGCAGGTGAATGTGAAGCACCCATTCGACACCGACGAGTAGCAACGTAAGAATGGCGAGAGCCATCTGGATCGACTCGGCGTGTTTTTTTTCGGGAGCCACCGGCCCAACTCGCCATTGAGAAGAAAGCCGAGCGCGTAGCGAACGAATACGCCAGACCACGTAGAGGTTTACGACCGAGCCTGCGACTGCAAGGATCTCCATTGGAATCCGAACAGCTTCGCCATGAATGTGAGCCAGGAATCTGACACCTGCCGTGGCGGCGACAAGCGAACCAATTCCAATGATTAGGCGAAGGCCGCTGAGCGCCATCACGGCGGTACATGCACTCTGCAGAAGGATAAAGAACAGGCTGGTAAATGCGATGATCCAGGAGCGGCCCTCCACAGCATCCTGCTTTGTGGCGTCGACACGTATTTCGTGCTTGAGCAAGATAGTTCTCCTATCAGTTAATGCTACCTGCTTTCGACGTTCTGAGGAACTCATCCAGTCCACAGGAATCCGGCTGACAAACCGGTTGGAAGCGTTCAACTTGGAGATGGCCTCGGAGAGATAGTTGCGTACGGTCCCCTCTGTCAGTCACGTCATCAGGGCGACAGCCAGCAGGAGGATGGCGATCAGGCGATTACAGGAATCCCCGCCTGGTTCAAGCGGCGCACAACAGCGGCTCGCTCCATGCGGAAGATCCGATTGCAACTCCGCCGGTGATGATCAAGATGTCCTCGTTACTTTCATTTTGCAACTCATCCCAAAGCTCGTAAGCTCGTAGTACGAGCGGAACATAGGCAGGATCTTCGAAATACGCCTGCCGAATGATTCGGGACTCACCATGTGACGATCCTCTATCGTGGGCGGGGATGAAGGCTTCCAACCCCAGTACCTTTGTATGTTGCTTAGAAAGGTGATACGCCGTAGCGCTTCCCATTGCGCCAAGGCCGACTACGATCACGTCAAACGCACCTTCCACAGTTGTCCTCCACAGTAGGCAGCAGAACCGCCAGGCGCGAGATTTTAGGATACCGCTCCGTCGATGGAGCGTCTGTCGTCGCTGATTGCTAACGAGAAATGGGTGAGCAGGTTCTTCAGATCGGAGAGGCTGTTTCCCATTTATCGGTACCGAACTGCTCGATAGCGTGCGGCTAACTCCGCCACGTTTCTATTGGCAAGAAGTGGCCACGCGGCACGAGGATCACGGTGGTGGACCATGAGACAATCGGTTGTTTGCATAGTAGGATTCCGACTGTTACGTAGGACCGAACCACAATCAACTCCAGTTCAAGGGACCACCCCATGCCTCTCTCGCGCCTTCTCACAGCCGCCTCGTTGCTCTGCAGCGTTGTCTTGCTCCCCGCCCAATCTCCCGAACCGGTCTCACCGGCTATCCGTGCGCGCGTCGACGCGTTGATTGCCAAAATGTCCGTGGACGATAAGCTGAAGCTCATCGGCGGAGTGGCCGGATTTTACACACAGGCAATCCCTTCCATCGCTCTGAAGCGGCTGAAAATGTCAGACGGACCCGTCGGTGTGCGCACCTTCGGGCTCGCGCCTGCCTATACCGCGGGAGTCGCGTTGGCCGCGACGTGGGATCCGGCGTTGGCCGAACGCGTCGGCGCTTCCCTTGGCGACGACGCCCGTGCACGTGGTGTTAACTTTCTGCTGGCCCCAGGCGTGAACATCTATCGCTCTCCACTGAACGGCCGCAACATGGAATACTTCGGCGAAGATCCCTTCCTTGCCTCACGCATCGCTGTGGGATACATCGAAGGCGTTCAAAGCAAGGGAGTCTCTGCAACCGTAAAACATTTCGCCGCCAACAATTCGGAGTACGACCGTCATCGCATCAACAGCATCATCGACGAGCGCACCTTGCGCGAACTCTACCTGCCAACCTTTGAAGCAGCCGTGACTGAGGCCCATGTCGGCGCCGTCATGGACAGCTACAACCTGGTCAACGGCGAGCATTCCACGCAGAACGCACACCTGAATAACGACATTCTGCGCCACGACTGGGGCTTCCAAGGTGTCCTGATGTCCGACTGGACGGCAACTTACGATGGGCTCGCGGCCGCAAATGGCGGGCTGGACCTGGAGATGCCCTTCGCCAAGCTGATGACGCCCGAGACCCTGAAGGCAGGCCTTGCCAGCGGCAAACTGACCATGGCCGTGCTGGATGAAAAGTGCCGCCGCATCCTGAGTACAGCCATACAGTTCGGCTGGCTCGACCGCGAGCAGACGATCTCTTCGATTCCTCTCAACAACCCCAACGCGGACAAGGTCACGCTTGAGGAATCGCTCGAGAGCATCACCCTTCTGAAGAACGAAGGCGGACTGCTTCCGCTGGATCCCACGCACGTGAAGACGCTCGCTGTCATCGGACCTGAAGCTGCCGTCGCTGTGGTCGGTGGCGGTGGAAGCTCGCAGACGACTCCTTTCCATGCGGACAGTTTCGTGGCCGGTCTCATGCAGGTAGCCGGCACTCGCTTCAAGGTGATGTATGCTCCAGGCCTTCCACCTCTCGCAACCATCTTTGGTCGCACCTCGTTCCGCAATCTGACCGTTGGTGTAAACGGCAAGGGAGAACCGCCGCGTACGGAAAATACAGATCGCGGTCTGAGTCGGATCAATACCTGGAACGGCGTCGGAGGTGGTGGTGGCCCGCGGGGCGATGGTCTTACGACCTACGACTACAAAGGCGAATACCTTCCCACAGCGTCAGGGGAGCATGTTCTGATCGCATCGGCTCCCGAGCAGGACACCTACCGCGTGCTAGTCGACGGCAAGGAGGTCCTCTCCCAGCAGAAGGATTCGAATCGCATGGCAGTCAGGAACGTCTCCGTTGCTCTGACCGAAAACAAACCGGTTTCCGTCGAAGTGGTCTACCAGACAAACGGTACAACACCTCGCCTCGGCGTCGGTCTGGTGGCTTCAGCGGACATGCTCTCGTCCGATGCGCAGAAGATTCTGCACGATGCCGATGCGGTGCTCGTTACTGTCGGCTTCGACGCATCCACGGAGAGTGAGGGCTTCGATCGGACTTATGCGATGCCCTGGCCGCAGAACGAACTTATCCAGCAGGTCGCAGCGATAAACCCGAAGACAATCGTCTCCGTCACCGCCGGCGGTTCCGTGGAAACTGCGCCTTGGATTGCGAATGTTCCCGCACTACTACACAACTGGTATCCCGGGCAGCAGGGATCGACGGCGCTAGCGCAGATCCTGTTCGGCGACCACTCGCCGGAAGGCCATCTGCCGTTCAGTTGGGAGCGCACCCTGGACCAGAATCCAGCCAGCGCCCACTACGCGGAAGAACCTGGCGACAGCCGCATCGTTCGTTATGACGAGGGCTTGTTCCTGGGTTATCGCTTCTACACGTCCATGAACCAGAAACCCCTGTTCCCGTTCGGCTTCGGGATGTCCTATACGAACTTTGCGTTTACGCATCTGAACGTAAAGAAAAATTCCGATAATGATGTGGAGGTCTCTTTCACCATCCAGAACACAGGCTCGCGAGCAGGCGCGGACGTTGCCCAGGTCTACATTGGGGATCCCAGTGCGAAGGTAAAGCGACCTTTGATGGAGCTAAAGCAGTTCAGCAAAGTTCGCCTCAAGGCCGGCGAGACACAACACGTCGTCCTGCATCTGAACAAGCGCGCCTTCAGCTACTACGACGTGGACGCAAAGAACTGGCGCATGGATCCCGGCGAATTCGTCATCTACGTCGGCGACTCGTCCGAGTCGGTCCCTCTCAAGCAGTCGTTCTCGATGTAGACCGTCCGCTGTTCTCGCACCGATTGCTTCATCGACAGTTGTGAGTTGCAATGACGTTAGAGTCGCGATCCAGAGACGCCTGGACAATGGCTCCTCCGATGCCTCGAGAAAGCCCATCCATACTATTCGCCCGTCGAGGAGATACCCGTATAGTTCTTCGGTCGAAACATTGAGGCTGTGGACGAATAAATAACTCTGCAAGAGAGCCACGAACAAGGAAATTCTCAAGAATGAGTAGAAAATTCCGGACTGGGCGCCAACCCTGGGCGCCGAAAAGCAGGGTTCATTTTTGTGCCTATGCTACTGTGCTTTTCAGAGTAACGAGGTGAGAAATGCAGTCGACAATGCCATTGGAGGTTACCTACCGCCGATCCTGATGATCGCTTGCCAGAGATCTCGGAGTCTGCGACCACCGTCTCCGGTGACGCAGTCATCGGAACACGGTGGTTCGCAGCAGGTAAACATGGTGGCTACACCTCATGGGGTCCTTGTAAAATACTTGTTTCGAGGGCGCAAAGATTTTACCTTCATAGACCTCAATCGGAAGCAACGGAGGCACCTTGAGCCTGATAAAAGATTTGCAATTCTCGTTGCGCCAGTTGCTCAAAGCCAAGGTGTTCGCCGTGGTCGCCGTGGTTACCCTAGCGCTGGGCATCGGATGCAACACGGCAATCTTCAGCGTGTTCTATAGCGTGCTGCTGCGTCCGCTTCCGTTCTCGGACCCGGATCGCCTGGTGATCGTCTCGGAGCGGGCAACGAAGTTTCCCATGCTCACCGCCTCGTGGCTGAACTTTAAGGATTGGAAGGCGCAAAACACATCGTTCGAAGAATTCGGAGCCACGCGCGTGGTGACGATGGCGCTGACCGGGAGCGGCCAGCCGGAGCAGATTCCCGGGCAGATGATCAGCGGAAACTTGCTGCACCTGCTTGGAGCCAACACCGTTGTGGGCAAGCCGATTAGTGACGTGGATGACCAGCCTGCATCTCCTCCCGTGGCGCTGCTGGGCTATGGGTTGTGGCAGCGCAGGTTTGGCGGCGCGGAGAGTGTCATAGGGCAGAACATTAGCCTCGATCGCCAGACCTACACCATAATCGGAGTGCTTCCGCAGGGGTTCGAGTTGCTGCAGCAGGCGCCGGACTTCGTGGTTGCCATGGGGCCGTGGGCGAGTAAACTGCCTGATGACCGCTCCTGGCATCCGGGCATCAACGCCATTGCCCGGCTGAAGCCCGGGGTTTCATTGAATCAGGCGCGTGCCGAAATGAGCGCCATTGCCAAGCGGCTGTATGCGCAAGATTCGACAGACAATATTGCGATCGATGCAGTAGTGAACCTGATGCAGGCGCAGCTGGTGAGCGAGGTAAAGCCGGCGTTGACGATGCTGCTGGGAGCGGTGATCTTTGTGCTGCTGATTGCGATTGGCAATATCGCCAACCTGATGCTGACGCGCGCCACGGCGCGGCGGCGGGAGATCGCCATCCGCATGGCGCTCGGCGCTTCGGACTGGACGATCATCAAACAGTTGATCGTGGAAGGGCTGGTACTTTCGCTGACAGGAGCGGTGGTTGGAGTTGCGCTGGCTTATCTCTTGATGCCGTCGCTGTTGCATGCCGCTGGGGGTGTGCTGCCGCTGGGCGCGGATGTCCGCATTGATGCTCGGGTTCTGCTGTTCACCGTCATCCTGTCGATTTGCGCCGGTGTGTTCTTCGGCATCGCACCGGCGGGTCATATCCGGATGAGGGACTTGCGCACAGTTTTGAACGAGACGGAGCGAGCCGGAAGCGGCAAACGCGCCAAACTACTGCGCAATGGGCTGGTGGTCTCGGAGATTTCGCTGGCGCTGCTGCTGATGATGGGGGCAGGGCTGTTCGTACAGAGTCTGAGTCGTCTTTCCGCGGTGAACCTCGGATTCTCGGACGATCATCTGCTTGTCGCCGATCTCCCGGTTCCTCCGGCCGCGACTGCTCCCACCGAGGCGCACCGCAACATGGACTTCTACGAGAACACGCTACGGGAACTGCGTGCGCTTCCCGGGGTTAAGTTCGCGGCGGCCACATCGTTTCTGCCGGTGAGCGGACAAGGCAGTGCGATCCACTTCAATGTCCAGGGAAGGCCGCCGCGAAATCCTGCGGAATACGTTACGGCGAACTATCGTGTCGCGAGTTCGGAGTATTTTCAGGCTCTTCGGATTCCGTTGATCGAAGGCCGCTGGATTGAAGATGCCGACCGTGAGGGCGCGTCTCCGGTGGTGGTGATCAATCAGGCGATGGCGAAGACTTACTTTGGGGATCAGTCGCCGCTTGGAAAGAAGATGCAGATCGGAGCACTTCCCGATGACACCACTCCTTGGATGATGGTCGTCGGCGTGGTGGGCAATGTGAAACAGTCGCTGGTGACCGATGTGGCGACTGAGATGTATGTGCCGTATCGCCAGGCGAACGAGGTTCTGCCAGTTCGAATGATGTCGGTTGTGATGCGATCCGAAGTCGACCCGCACCTGCTTATTCCGAATCTGCGGGAGACCGTGCGCAGAATCAATCCGGATCAGCCCGTGGTTCGCATCCGGACGATGGAAGAGAATGTCGCGCAGAACTTCTCGCAGCCGCGGTTCCGTGCGCTGCTGCTGTTGATTTTCGCGGGACTCGCGCTCGGGATTGCGGCGGTGGGGGTCTACGGGGTGATGGCGTACTCAACAGCACAGCGCTCAGGCGAAATGGCGATTCGGATGGCGCTTGGATGCAGCGTCGAGCAAATCTTCACCCTTGTGCTTACGGATGGGCTGCGTCTGACGCTGATTGGCGTAGCTATTGGAACGGCGCTGAGCATTGTGCTGGGACATTGGCTGAAGTCCCTGCTGTTTGGCGTCTCGTCGACAGATGCGGTGACACTTTTATGCGCGATTGCGGTGGTGGTGACCGCAGGGATGGCGGCTACACTGCTTCCGGCGCGGCGAGCATCGCGGGTTCAGATCGCATCGATGATGCGGGAGAACTGAGTTCCTGATCCTTTCTTTGGCGGTGAGGCGCTGATGCACCGTGCCTCGGCGGGGTGATGTGCCGACGGCGTGACGCCAGTCTTGAACGACGCTGGGCACGGAGGGAGATTGCGCGAGTGAGGGTGCCGCGATATTCGTTACGGCGAGTGAGGCTGAGGAGAATGAATCGGGTGAATCTCATGATCACATGCTGCCGAGTGGTTTTGGTTGAAGCAAGGATGCAAGTTATTAGACGCTGACCCGAGATCGGGCAGGTCATGCTCATGGATCAAGTGGTAATTGCCGGTTTGCCGGTGACACACTCAGAACTCGTGAATTCTCACAGCCAACGATGCGTAGGGGTGTCCCTAAAGCTGAGTTCTCCAGCGATGTGAGGTTGCCACCACGTCGGATTTTTGACGAAGATCACAACAAGTCCTAGCGCAGTTTTGAGAGTCTTGCTGACCTTGTTGGGATACCAGATGTTCCCAGCAGCCCCATGGGAGCAGGACTCGATATTCTTCATCGGCCCTGTTGAAGAAAGCGGAGACATGACGCGTTTCGTCGAGCTGAGAACCAGCAAAAGGAAACGGAGCCGTCATCTTCTTCATAGCATTTCCCCCACAGCAGATCGAGCGGCGCCGTTGGAATATAACGACGCCCGTTCCTGACCGCAACGTCCAACCAATACTTTGGTATCGATTGATACGTTCGTCCAATGGATTCGTCTTCGCGCTTCCGCTAATCTCCTCTTGAACGGCCACTCGCTCTGACATCAAAGGGAGTACAAAATGGACGCGACAAATAGAGTGAAAGAGAGCATGCGCGTGACCGCGCCTCTCGCGTCGAACACGCTTAGCGTGAACATTTTTACCGCCCCGGGAAAGGCTATGGTCGGCGAGCGGCCAAAGCCCTTTGGCGAGCCGCTCGGCTTTGATCCGGCGACGTCGACGTTGATCTTCGGTGAGCACGATGCAGTGCTGGTGGACGCGATGACCACGGTGGCTGAGGCCGAGGCTCTCGCGGATTGGATTGCGCTGCACAACCGCAACCTGGAGACCATCTATATAACGCATGCGCACTTCGACCACTTCTACGGTCTGAGCGTTCTGCTCGACCGATTTCCGGGGGCTCGGGCGATCACAACGCCGAAGACGCTGGAGGGCATAAAGATGTATCTGTCTCCCCCAGTGCAGCAGTTAGCCCGTCGGATGTTTCCTGGGCAGGTGCCCACGAAGCTGGTTGGACCTGAGGTCTATGAGGGCGATACCTTCACGCTTGAGGGCCACGAATTGCGCATCATCGAGCAGGGCCGCACCGATTGTCCCGATTCGACGTCTCTGTACGTTCCGTCGATTGGCCTGATCGTCGCGGGCGACGTTGTGTACAACCAGTGCCGCATGTATGTCGGCGACACCACCCCCGAGAGCCGGCAGAATTGGATCGCGGCGCTGGACCGGTTAGCGGCGCTGAACCCGGCGATTGTTGTCGCCGGTCACAAGAAGCCTGGCGCGCCGGACTCTCCTTCGACGATCCAAGACACCAAGCGTTACTTGCAGGACTTCGATCGGCTGCAGAAGACCGCGACGTCCGACCAGGAGCTGTTCGATCAGATGACGGAGTTATATCCGCATTGGGTAGCCAATCAGTCGTGGTTGATGTTCGGATTTCCGCAGGCATAACGCAGATCAACGGCCACTGTTTATCGGAATTGGAGTCGTCAATGAGCAGCGTACAAATCGAGCAGAAGAGCTATGAGATGCCCCCGCGAGAGGGACTCAGCATCGCGCATTTTCTCACTGTCGCCAACATCGAGCGATCGGCTCGCTACTACGAAAAGGTCTTCGGCGCTCGCATTCTGAGCCTGGGTGACGGCAACGCGCCTGGGTACCTTCAGCTTGCGAATATCTGGATGATTCTGAACGTTGGAGGCGGGCCGACACCGGATAAGCCGACGGTAACGCTCAGCGTCCCCGACCCGAATCACATCAACAGCTTTTTGAATTTCCGCGTTGCTGATATTCGAGCGTGCTATGAATTATGGAAAAGTCGAGGAGCGGAGTTCATCACGGAGCCGATCCCCAAGTACGGCGAGACGCGCTGCTACATCCGCGATCCTGACGGATATATTATCGAGGTCGGACAGAGCACCGACCTCGCGTACGGCTGACGCCCGAGTCTCTGGTCTACACCTTCAGGGAAAATGCTCTAACCGGCGTCTGTGTCACCAATGCGCCACGCGATCCATGCGATGGGCAGGGCACAGCACAGCTTTCAGTACGTCAGTCAGTTTTCCGTTGGCTTCGTGATGCGGTCGACCACGAGATTGGGCACGGACTCATGCACAGCTTCGAGCTTGAGCCCAAGCTGCTCCTGCACTGCGGTGAAGATCGAGGGCCAGCTTTCGGGATCGTTCGCGGACCATTCGCGACCAAACTGAAGCGTGTAATTGTAGGTGCCGGTGAGACCGGTCTTGTCAACGACAGGTGCTTCTACCATCGAACTCAGGGCACCGGTAATGGCCCGTATCGAGGCATTCGATCCGACGAACTCGAGGCCATGCTGCGAGCCATGGGCCTGGACGTTGGCGGGTGGCGGCGGTGGCGGCGCCTCTCCAATGGCGGGTGGCGGAGGCGCGGGCGCAGCCTGCATCTTGACACCGCCTTTGCCCACGACGAGGAGATAGACGGAGCTATTGCGAGTTTCAAGGTGCGTCTTCAGGCCCAGGCGCTCGGCCAGCAACGCACGAATCGCGTTCCTCTTTTCCAGCCGGACCTCGTTATCGGTGAGCTTGGCGAGCCTGGCGTCGGCTGCTTCGTCCGACCGAGCCTGGATGTTGTAGAACGTGTTGGTAGCCCAGTCCGGCGCGTCGACAACCGGAGCATCGAAGCCGTAAGCAATCTGGAGAAGGGCCTTCATTGGAAGGTTCGTGGCTTCGAAACGGCTGGAGTGTGGCGGGCTGGAGACGGATACGTGGAAATTGGCGTCCGGCGGCGGCGCGAGTCGGATGGAGGCAACGTCAAAGGTCAGCGTGGGCATGTAGTTGGGTTCTTCCACGATGGGGGTCTGCGCGTGAAGGCGCGGGCCGGACAGGAAGACGAGAAGGGCGGCGAGCAAACCGATCGTTCGCCGAACGATGCGGAACATGGGCGTAAGGCTCCTTGTGGAGATGATACGGGCGAGCGAACGGCCCAGTTCCCGCATTGACACGAAAACGATTTGCAAGGTTCCGCTTGAGACTGGGGTGGACTGGACCAATGCTAGTTCCGAAGTCGTCCGCTTTCCCTTTCTCCCAGAGATAAATCCCCACACCGCCCTTTGGGTTAGTGTGACCCATTGACGAAACTTCGGATCGGTACCGGGAAGTCGGCTTGTGTTTACCGACCATGATTTTAGGGACCCGAATTCCACAATTCCCAAGGAGCGAAACACCGGCGGGGGGCAATCCAGTGGCGTCACCGTAACGTATTCAAATTAGAAAAGGGACCAGCATCATGACGCAATCGTATACGCTTTGCCCAGACAGCAGCACTCGCGCGAGCCGGGTCGCGCCTAGCGCCGTGCTGCCACGCACGGTAAACCACGCTGCATTGTGGGCGGCCTGCGTCATCATCGGCCTTGTGCTTGGCATGCAACCCGCATTGGTGCACGCACAAACCGAACCCGCAGGAATGGCGGCTTACCCTGCCGGCAAGGTGTTCAAGGATTGTCCCGACTGTCCGGAGTTAGTGGTGATCCCCGCTGGCAGTTACACGATGGGTTCGCCGCCGGGCGAAGCCGCCAACACCGACGACGAGCGGCCACAACATCAGGTCACGCTGGCCAAGTCATTTGCGCTGGGCAAAACCCACGTTACGCGTGGGCAGTTCGCGGCTTTCGTCACTGCGACCGGCTATCAGGCGGGCGGCAGTTGTATTACGTTTGAAAGTGGAAAAATTGAAGACCGACAGGGGCGCAGTTGGCGAAACCCGGGTTTTCAGCAGACGGACGAGCACCCGGCGATATGCCTGAATTGGAACGATGCGAAGGCCTATGTCGCATGGCTGTCGCGCAAAAGCGGCAAGACGTATAGCCTGCCGAGCGAAGCGGCATGGGAATATGGCGCGCGCGCCGGCACGACGACGGCGCGCTATTGGGGAGACAGCCCGGACCAGGCATGCGCCTATGCGAATGTTTCCGATACGACCCGGAAGGCCCAGGTTCCCGGCTGGACTTTCGAAGTTCACAACTGCAGCGACGGCTATGCGTATACGTCCCCGGTGGCCAGTTTCAAACCCAATGCGTTTGGTTTGTACGACATGATCGGCAACGCACAGGAGTGGGTAGAGGATTGCGCTCACGAAAACTATGACAGTGCGCCAATCGATGGTAGCGCTTGGACCGATGGCGAGTGTACATCGCATGTGCAGCGCGGCGGTTGGTCGGGCGGCCCACCGAAGGGCGCTCGCTCGGCCAATCGCAACTGGGACGTGCCCGCGGTCCGGAGCGGGAGCCTCGGGTTCCGTGTCGCCAGGATGCTTCCGTAACAATGTGGAGGAAGTTAAGGTTTTCCCCTTTAAATCCTCATGATTCAAATAAGCGGTTGTCTGACGCGGGGAGGCTGCGACGAGGGGATTTTAGGCTGAACTTCCCACTATAGAGCGACACAATTCTTTGATATCGCTTGATATTGTGTCGAGCGAGGGGTCGTTTACTGGGTACAGTCGGGCTTGACGGCCAACATCGAAGGCGCGTGCCTGGGTCTGGTTTGGCCTTGAGTAGACGGTGAAGATGTAATTTTCGTTGACGCGGTGTTGCGCGAGCTCGCGGGTCTCGTCGACGAGGTTGATGCCGGTGACCTTCCCGATCTTGCGAGCGGTCTTCAAGACCGAATTCCCAAAATGGGAATCCCTCAAAAATAAATCCGGAAAAAGTGGCATGTTTTTCGAGCCCGAAAACTAACCATCAACTAACCACCTTTTCACCAGCAATCCACCACAACTTCACCACCAAAACACCACGTCCAACCACCCGTTTTCGGCAAAAACCCCCAGCAAAAACGAGGTCACACCATCCCCCCAAAAAAATTACTGCAAAATATCCCCTCCTCCAGCAGGGTTTTGGCCTCTTCGGGGGATGACTACAGCGGCAGCGATTCTGTCCTGATCCTCGAAATCGAGAATCTTGGCGTCGTCCAACTCGCGCAAATTCTCCGCCCACAGAGGTCCAGATATGTCCCTAAAACCCAAGGCCACGAAGTTTCTCCGGAGAATACGGCTTCGACTAAGAGGCTGAATTTATAGGGATTTTTGCGGGTTTGCGGCTATCAAAAGCGGAGAGCAATCACGCTGGACTGAATGGCGGTGGAGGCAGTCCTGAGCAAACCGCTCTCCTGGTCAGATTCCCTGCTATCAGGGATTAATACAGGGATTTTTCATGGGTTTTGCGGAAAAAGCCCCTGGTATTATCCGTCAATCCTCATGAATCCAAGGCATTTATCGCGCCTTCCTCTAGATTAGGCCCAGACGGAGCAGGGAATTTCATTTCAGTTATCAGGGAATGTAATTGTTCTATCTGGGTAAATTGAGGCCAATGTCAGAGCTTCAGTATCCACAAAGCCGACCTATTGGCTAGACTCCGTAAACTGACCAGCATCATCCACTCTTTCGAAGGCCTACTCGGCTAGTCGTGGAGTGCCTTGCCCTGAAATCGCCAAGCGGGCTAACTTCCGGTTTGCCCGTCATCCGCCAGCTATCTACCGGATGACGGTAAGCGCGCTCTGTCGGCCGTGTGTAGACCTGCGAACTTTCCGAAAACCCAGTTAATGAGATGGTCCCGTCGCTTGATCCTCCTCTGAAACCGCTCTTTATATCCTCCGCCGAAATGGAGGAGGGTTACGGCGGCGGACCATCTCATTAGCCGACTTTGCGCCCAAGTGGAAAGTCCCCCACTGGAAGTCAGTGAACACTAGGGCGTTTCTCGCTACTAATCCACCTGGACGCCCCAAACTGAAGCTGGATGAGCGCTTTGGCCTGTTGGCAACAACTGAGAATCGTGAGCCGATGTAAACACCGGCAGCCGTCCTTCGAATCCGGCATCCCCTAATCCCCTCTTCGCAACCCCCTCACCAAATACCAGCGTGGGCGGCGCCAGCACATCGTGGTCACCAGGAACGGACAGCGGTTCCTGGTTCTCGCAGCGGTTGAGAAGACCGCCAATGAGCCCGTCGAGGTCCCAGTCAACTGAAGTACCAGCAGCCTGGGTTCTTAAAACTCCTAGCAATTAACGCCCATCTCGCCCGAGAATCCACGCTCACTGTGTGCTTAGCCCGACCCTCTTCAACATCGCCTGGAATCTCTCGCGTCCGCGCAACGTGGCGAATCGCGGATCCATCTTCAGTAAGACCACATAAAAATTTCGTTCGTCGCACGCCCGCTCCAGGCATGACACTGCCTTATCGTCTTCTTCTAATCCGAGATATATCAGCGCCAACGCAAACCAGCAGCCTCGGGTCTTCGCTGCCTTCACAAGAACCTGCAACACTCTCGCGGCCTCCTCAGCCTTCCCGGCACAACCTAGCGCGTGACCGAGCGCGCCGAGAGACACTGACGGTCCCGGCGAGAGTCGGCTGGCTTCCCGGAGCTGGCAGATCGCTTCATCGAAGCGGTGCTGCTGTTCCCGTGCCATGCCTAATATCATGTGTGCACGATGTGAGCCTGAGTCCCGCGCCAGCGCGCCTTGTGCTTGCTCGGCAGCTTCTTCGTGTCTGTCGGCCAGGTACAAAATTGCTGCCAGGTTCGCTTGTAAGCTTGCGTCAAACGGATCAGACGCAAGAGCGCGTTTCATATGTTCCATCGCTTCGCTGCATCGGCCTTGCTCAGCGAGCAGCAGGGCGTACCACTGACGAGTCAGCGCATCATTCGGCAGAAACTTCAAGGTCCGGCGGAATCCCGTTCTGCGCCGGGCCAGTCCCAATCGTAGTGCCATCTCACGAAGGCCAGCGCCGACCGGGCCTCAGCTAGTGTGTCGTCGATCTCCAGCGCGCTGATCGCCGCTGCCCGCGCCTTCGGCATGAACTCCCGCATCCGCCTCGCCGTGAGCATCGGCAGAAATACATAGCTATTGGCGAGCCCGGAATACGCGGGCGCGTACTCCGGATCGAGTCGCAACGTGAGCCGGAAACACATGATCGCCACCTTCAGACCCGCCGCCGAGCGCTGGCCCCAGTGATACCGTCCCTTCAAGTAGAGTTGATAGGCTTCTCGGTTTTGCGTGTACTGCCGATTCAGAAGCTTCCGTTGCCCATTGCTCAGTAGCAGCGCCAACGCTCCGGCCAATTCTTCGGCGAGCGAATCCTGAAATCGAAATCTGCCGGCAATCGGCTGCTCAAATGTCTCAGACCAGACGTGCCCTCCGCCATTTGTCTTCAGCGGCCCCACGAACGTCCGTATGCGCTCCTGCTCGAGCAGGATGTTCCGTTCAGCACAAGATCTGCGCCCAACTCTTTTCCGAAGGCTGCCGGTCCTGCCTTTGTCTGCAAGAAGGTTGCGACCGCGTTCGTCGGCAATACATTATGTCCCGGATTCCCGCGAGCTTGTTGATCGCCGCGTCTGCCACACTCAGTCCAGTTCCGGCTGGTTGCGTCTTGGCCCAGCACGCGAAACGGAAGGATAGCTATGCTCTTTTTGCGGACGGTTGAATCTTCGCTCGAATCGCGGACCGGCGCGGCAAACCGGTAGCCTCGCTTCGGCAATGTCTCAATGTACTGGTGGCCGTGCCTGACCCGTTCAGGGCCTTGCGCAGGGCCGATATATTCCGCTCCACACTTCCTTCTTCTACGAAGCTTCCAGGCCACACCTCGTCCAACAGCTTGTCTTTCGTTACAACCTGGCCTTGATTTTCCACCAGCACCCGCAATGTGTCGGCCGCCTTAGAGTCAGAGGGAGCGTTTTCCTGCTTCGGGAGAGCACTCGCGCCCCAGGGTCAAACCGAAAGGGACCAAACTGATAAGAACGACGGTCCACGAAGACCTCCGGGTGGAGAATGTCAGCTTTCTGTCAGGACTTTCCGATGCCGTTTTGGATATTCATTCTTGCATGATCTGCCTGGTCCGTACCCAAGGAGGCAGACCCGGGAGGTATTTTATGACGAATTGTCTTAGCTTGATATCGGCATTCGCACTGGCGTCGCTCTTTGTTACAGGCAGCGCTTCGGGACAAGAAATCACAACCAGAACCACTGCCGGAACTTATTCGGTCATCTGTGAGGGATATCTGACCTTCCCGAATCCGTTTCCGCCCACCTCAAATCCTCCTTCTGTCCAATTTGCTCCCGCGAAGGCGCTCGGAACGGCTACTGCAACACGAACGGTCACTTTACCGGAAGCACGACGCTAAGTGTCGGCGGTTTCGCGGTCGTTACCCAAACGGTGTCGGGAACCGAAACAGTGAATCCTGACGGCACCGGCACCATCACCTACTCCACAACCATCGATGGCAATCCAGGTCCCCCCTTGAACATCACTTTGTCGTCTCGGAGCACGGCAACAGAATTGATGGGCAATCCACAGATCCGGGTCGTCTTTGCCTGCGTACTGCGGCGCATTTCCACAAACGATGGCACAATCGGCCTACTGAAACCGGACGTTCGCCGCACCACATCGTTCCTGCGCGGCAAGCTGAGCCCTCGAATTCAGCCTACTCAGCCGCCGCGCGAGATGTGTCCGCAGAGCTTGCGGGGTGTAACCCAAGATGGGCGTTGGTTTCGCGCCGGGAGATACGTACCGATAATGTATGGTCCGCCGCGCGACTGTAGGGGAAAGAGTTTTGAGCTGCGGGGCGCACTTTTTCCATCGACTTCATCGGCCCGTACGATGGCGACAAAACTCCTACCGCAGTAACCAAACAAAATAGAACCCAAGCTTCTAGCAAGCTTTCGCCGGTTTTGATCGAGGGTTTCGTAGGCCGATTCTCCAGACCAGCGCCTGCACAAGAATTGAAACCGAACTTCCCCAAAGGTCGTGCCAGCTCAACCGGTCGATGCAACACTATCTAATCAGCTGATCCACAAATGCTTACCCTGAAGAATCGATCTGTTTGGCTGATGTGGCCAAACCTAGCCAGGGTAAGGTTCCGGCTGATCTAACCCTAGCCAGCGCTTTTAGCTTTTGTTTCAATGAATGTGGGTCTCAGCTGAGCGTTGCGTCGACCCATGAGACCACCCTGGTTTTCGGCAAGTTCGATCTTGAACCTTCCGCAAACCCCGTTTCCAGGCACTTTGTCAGAGTGGCCGTCAGCATACCAAACGCTGTAAGTGCCGAGGGATACCGCAACGTTTCCTGTTGCTACATTTCCTGCAAATGGACGTCGAGCGTTGAGGGGAGAACAGGGCGATGTCGTTCGTGATTGTACGTGCGCTTTTGACTGCTCGTCATCGGCATTCTTGCTGCCTCTTCACTCCTCGCCGTCTCAACCAGTGCGTAAAAACCATCAACGATGAAGAACGTAAGACCTGAAAAGACGAGCAAGCCCAATTCACTCAAGTGCCCAAAGAGTTTTGGGCCAGCACCAAAAAGTCGGATTTCACGCGTAAGATCAGTGGGTTGCAGGTATGACGGACGGGAGTCGGCGCGTCGTTTCGTCGACGGCCAGCGCAAGGAGGCGTGCGATGGGAATCACACAGAGCGTGAAGCGAGCGGTACAGCAGAATCCCCACGGCCCGGCTACAGTGTTTGGTGCGCGCACGCTCTGCTGGAATGAGCCGGAACGCGCGTCGCGCGTCTTGGGGCTGCTCTTCGATCTATAGGAGCCCTGCCCGGCGACCGGGTGGCAGTGCTCGCGCTCAATTCCGACCGATACCTGGAAATTTATGCGGCGGTGCCTTGGGCAGGTGCTGTCATCGTCCCGCTGAATACACGGTGGTCCACGCCCGCGATCGTTTACGGCGTAACGATTCGGGCGCGACGGTCCTGCTCATCGACGACGCCTTCGCACCTCTAACGGATGCCATCTTGGCTGAGGCGCGATGGATAAGCGCGGTGATCCACATGGGGGATTCGTCGACGCCGGCTGACATGATCGCTTACGAGCACCTCGTCGAGCGCACAGCCCCGATTCCGGAGTATGGGGGCAGCGGCGAGGATCTGGCTGGCATATTTTATACCGGCGGTACCACGGGCTTCCCAAAGGGAGTGATGCTGTCGCATCGTGCACTTTGGGCGAGCGCGGCTGCCGTCAATGGCCAAGTGCCGATTCATACCCGAGATTCTGTTTGCCTCCACGCTGCGCCCCTGTTCCATATCGGTGGTTTTTCCTATTCGATGATGTCGTTTTTGGTCGGGGCCCGACAGGCGATTATCCCGGCCTTCGCGCCAGAACATGTCTTGGCCACCATCGAGGAGCACCGGGTGACGGGTGTGATGCTGGTCCGACTATGATCCAACTACTGGTGACGCATCCGCTGCTCGCAAAATACGATCTGTCATCATTGTTTACGTCGTGTACGGCGCGTCGCCGATGCCGGAAGAAACGCTACGCCAGGCGATGCGCACGCTACCTCGGTGCCAGTTTTTTCAGGGCTACGGCAAACAAATTGTCTCCCGTCGCAACCGCGCTGACGTCCGCTTACCACACAATCAAAGGATCAACCGCCAGCAAACTCACTTCGGCGGGCCGCGCAACTTCATGCTGCGATGTAGAGGTCGTCGATTCTAAGGGTTTCGAGCTAGCGCATGGCATGGTCGGAGAGATCAGGGTGCGCGGCTTCAATACAATGCTCGGATATTGGAATAAGCCCGAAGAGACAGCGGCCGCACTGCGGAATGGGTGAGCGTATACGGGCGATGCCGGCCGTATGGATACGGAGGGCTTTTTATACGTCGTGGATCGAATCAGGACATGATCATCAGCGGCGGCGAGAACATCTACACGGTTGAAGTTGAGAACGCTTGCGTCAAGCACCCTGCCGTGTCGCAATGCGCTGTAATCGGGGTTCCCCACGACACCTGGGGCGAGGTCGTGCACGCGATCGTTATCCTCAAACGCGGCGAACAGCTGTTGGCCGCGGATCTGATCGACCACTGTCGCCGTCTGATCGCCGGTTACAAGTGCCCGCGCAGCATCGAATTTCGTAGTGAAGCATTCCCTCTTTCCGCCGCCGGCAAGGTACTTAAACACCAACTCCGCGCACCCTATTGGGAGGGGTACGCGTCAAATCAACTAATCAGCAGCGGGACTAGCCGCTTGACTTCCTGAAAAGTCGTGCCGGCTCAGACGGTCGACGCAACACTTGCTTGCAGTCTAGCTGCCAGGAGTTTGGAAACCCAAGGTCTTTCTGGGACGTTGATTCAAGCGCAGCGCGACCTGGTCGAGCTGCGCTTGCGAGATAGGGGCAAGGTCGGTCCCTCGGGGGAAGTATTGTCGCAAAAGTAAGATTGTATTTTCATTGGTGCCCCGCTGCCAGGGACTCTGCGGATCGCAGAAGGCACCCTTCACCTTGGTGGCCACTGTAAACTCGTCTTGCGCTGGCCATCTCCAACCCGCGATCCCACGTCAGCGAACACCGCAGGGTCGCTCAACTAGCAAGGCAGCAGAAGGCCCTTGATGATCTTCGCCACGCAGGCGACGAAGACCCGGTGCAGTCGTTGATTCGAACCGAAGCCTTCTACGAGAAGGCGGGACTCCCAGTCCCCCCGAACCTGAAGCAGGAGATCGATGATGGCCTCAAGGAATGGAAGGATAGGCTCGCCTTCGAGAAGGTACAGGACGAGGCTGATAAGCGTCAGGCCGAGAAGGATGATGCTACGCTCACCAGGTTAGAGACAGAGCTTCATGCCGACCTCGATCTACCTGTGCCACCGGGATCAAAGTAGCGAAGCATACGCCATGAGTTGCTGGGATAACATCATATTCGGTGAATGAAATCGCGAGACCGTTGGAAGTAATAGCTGCACGTACGGTCGTCGTTTTGTGTGCGATCGTTATCAAGAGTCCCCAACAAGCAACCAGACCTGGTCGAATAGTCCTATGGCTCAGCCGCGCATTTATGGCTTGCGCTTTGCTGCTTCTGGTCCTCGGATTCCTCTCATTCATTGCGAGGCTGTTTTCCGACTGACCGTCCCCAATCACGGTTTAGAAGCTGGACAAGAAAACGCGTCCTTTGCTGCAGCAAACGCCACCGGTATGAAGTCATCGGAATACCTTCTGGTGGTTCTCCGCATACTTTAACGAAAATGGCTATGAGTTGAGGCCGTGTGCGATTCTCCGGAAGACATACTCCAAACATAGGTTTCTGGGTTGCGAAATTGACGGTCATCAGCATGTAGTCCAGGGTCTCGAACGCTCCCCAACAAACGCCGGAATCGAAGTCCTGCGGGAGATTAATGCTACCGTTCGAAATCTTCGCCGTGGTTATCAAGCGACACGCGGACAGCATCTCTTCGGCGGTCGAAGCATAGGATGGCGTTACAGCGGAGAAGGCAACCACAATCAGCAGGGAGGTCAGAGCAACGCGGACAGTTTTCATGCCAGCCATGCTCTCAGGTCGCAAATACGGCTGCAAGCAAAAACGTTTCTGAGACTCCGTGGGTGCCCCCCGGCCGAACGGTATCAGGTGGGGGCATAGGCCTACGGATTACTTGCGTTTGGAATTACGTTTGGACTGAGCCAATGCAGATGCAATCGGCCCGCGATCTCGGATCGGTGTCTTCGGGTTTGGCGTAAATACTAACCGACTCTAAATCTCGATGTCCGAGAAAATCCGCAATTTCTTTAACAAGGAGAGCCTGGCGCAGGAGTTCCGTCGCGCAGGCATGACGGAATGAGTGCGTCCCAGCTCTTAAATTGAGGCCGCTTCTCCGGATTCGACCTGCAATGATCGTCCATATTGTGGCGGACCGAATTGGCCTATAAGGTGGCTTCAGAGTGACGAACAAGTTTCGACACGCGCATCGAGGCCTGCATTTCTGTAGATATTTGAGGATCGCTTCACCAACTTCAAATTGAAGAGGAAATTGCTGGATGCGTCCGCGCTTCGCGCGCCTAATCCCAGGAAAATTTCGGTGACCCAATCGAAGTCATCGAGAGTGAGTCTGGCGATCTCCGCCCCTCGCAACCCGTAAATCGAACAAAGGAAAAGAATCGCAGAAGCCCGAAGGTCCGCAGGCCTAACAGGCACCTCGCTGTTAAGCAACAGCCACGAACCTGCTTCCAAGGGAGCCTCTTATATGCCGGGTGATCTGTCTGGAATCGAGGGTTCCGTATGCCTCTTGCGATCTTGCAGTCATTTAGGCCCCTCATTTCGGCATAACAAAAAGAGAGACGTAAGGTCGTGCAAAATGTCGCGATAGTTCTAGGCATGCAGCCATTCAACTGCCTAACTCCTAGGTACTCATCCACATCGCGGATGGAGATCGCCGATACTTTCTCGCAACGCGGAAGAGCCCACGCTAAGAATCCCTCTAATCTCGTGGAATAGACTCGAATGCTTTCGTTACACATCCCGCGAGCTTCCATAAATTTACAGAAATCTTTCACTGATGATCTCTAGATAACCGGAGGCTTTTGGCGAAATGGATACCGAGTCGTGAAACCGCAACCACTTTTAATGCGAGTTCGTAAAAGGTTTCAGCAGAGGTGGGTCCGGCCTGGTGTGTCTTGTTACTATCCGCGTCTCTAATCCAAAGTTGGCTCCCTCGTTCAATCTCGGCCAGATCAACACTGCGCATGCAAACGAGGTCCATTAGTCGGATGATGTGCAACAACATCGTTGCAATGGTCCTCAAGCGTTGAGTGCTGACCCCTTGATTGAGCAAGAAAGTCAATGCTTGATTACGCTCCTGCAGGAGCGGCGCTTCCAGAATTGTCTTCGGAGGACGCTCGGAAAGGTGAAGATCCTCTCGATCATCGTTTCCTACTTTCTTCCACAAAGAACGCGCTGACAAGTCTACCTCCCTGAAAGTCCGGTTAGCTGCAGATACAATTCTCGATTGGCGATAACAGGCGTGTGTGTTGAAAAAGTTGGTACGAATCAGCTGATTTCCATGAAATCCATATGGCAATGCGAGGTGTTTAGCAGCATAGTTTGACGATGCTGTTGTCGATCGCCATTGTCGGAGGACTAAGGCTCATGATGGGTCAGCACCCGCGCTCTGGATCGCTGTTCTACTACTTCCGACTGGAAGATCAGGTTCCAGAGAACCATCTGCCTTGCGATTGGTTGACAGGCATATCGACTTCGGCTTCGTGCGCGAGCGGCTGAAGGAAAGCTATAGCGAGACTGGTCATGCGCACTCACGAGAGCGTTATTCTCGATGACGCATCTTCGGCGAACTCGTTTTCCGTCGACCCCCCTAGATGGCTTTCGCTCATTCGTGATGCGCTGCAACCCTGAGGACATGCCAGAGGTCGGGCAAAGCGTGGGAGTTCGGGGCAACAGGGCAGGAGCTTTATCAACGTCACAGACGAGCGGTACGGCGATCGGAACCGAATGAGGAGGTCGTTCATTCGGATCTTTGGGCAGCCTCCGCAGGCAATTCAACGCAACATACGTGCGCTATGAGCATGTTTACAGCTAGCCTGTCCAACAATGACCCAGATTAGCGGCCAGAGGTTTAGTACCGTGTCCAGACCACTCAATCCATTCCATCACGAATTGAAGCGACAGCACGGTAGAGCTGGCTCTTAACGGTACTTATAGTCACGCCTGTGGCGATTGCAATCTCTGACAGTTCCATTTCCTGTTCGAAACGTAATACAAAGACGGCTCTTTGCCTCTCCGATGACTTTCATCGGCGCCACTCCACACACGTCCCAGCTGCTCGCGCATAAGCAGGGAATCCTCTGGCGACCGTTGATGGCCGGCCACCCGGTTTTCAATTTCACTCAAATTGATTGCCGACCCGTTGACCCCCTTCCAAAATTGGAAGCGGCGCGATCGGGTATGGTCGCGAATTAGGTTCTTCGCAATCGCGAACAGCCATGTACGCATACTGCAGTCTCCGCGATAGCATGCACGTGCCTTGAATGCCCTGAGAAAACAGTCCTGGGTGACCGTCTCCGCCAAGTCCCTATCCCTCAAAGCTGACAATGCGTACCTGAGAATGCATGGCCTGTAGGTGCGGACCAGCTTTTCGAAATCGTCACGATCAGCGGTGATTGCGTCCAGTCGTAAATCATCTCTAGACCGAAGCTGCCTATCATCAAACATCCCGATACGCCTTTCTGTCACTTTGGGTTCCACCGTTTGAGGCAGGCGCGAATCTTGTGAGACAAGCCAAATTACCCTGTCATTCTGACTCGATTACTCGCCTGAGCGTTTAGAGAGGTGTCAAGTGGCTGACTGTTACAACCTTTTTCCTCAAGTCACTTTCAGGTGGCATAGCTGGTAGGAGGACCCGGCGCTGGTCCTGTTGGAGAGAAGGCTTGGGATATCGGTATGAGACCAATAGCCTACCGACTGAGAGATTCGGCACAGTTTAGAGATCGTATCTAATAGCTCTTGGGGCTGGAATCGATAATCTAGCGCCTCATCGTAGAGGTAGTCTTCAAACGACGTCTGTACCACCCCTAATATAAGTATTCTTGCAGTCGGCCACTTGTCCCTCACGCACTCGGCAGCAGCCCGGAGTGCCGAATAACTCAGCGTGCCACTTAGAACTGCGACGCTTACCATCGGCACGTTGCGTAGGCGATAAACGTCGCGGGCATTGCCAGCCGCAAATACTCTGAAGTCTGATTTGGTGAGGAGTAGCGACCTGCTATCGAGCAAATGCTGATCCGATTCAACCAAGAGAATTCCTGCCTGCGAGCAAACTTCGGCGATTTCGTCTCCGGATACTTTCATAGAACCCGAGCCTCTACTTTTTCAATTGAGCCTGAATTTTCAGGTAGCTCCCTGATAAGAAAGAGCTCACGTCTCGTTCGTAGCCTTTTCAGCTTTCTCAATAGCGACGGGCTAAATCCATCGGGGCTGGAAACAAAGATCGAGCTGTCGCCTGGTATCCAGGCAATGCATTTCTCAAGCTCTTCGACCGTGATCCCTACGCCCCGAAGTGAACTTTTCGCGTGCTTTTGTATCAATTGAGAGCTTTGAAGCTGAAACAGAACTTGATCGTGTGTTGATTTCGCGAGGCTTGCAAATTCTCTTCGTGTGACGAAGTGGAGACGTGGAGATTCGGAGCTGCCACTGATCCAGTTCGGAAAGACCGCTCTTCGGGTTGCACAGTAGCTGCCGAAGATTGCAGTACAAACTGAGATTCCTATCAATATCTCTGTGAAGTTCATACATCCTTCCTTTTCGCCCTCCGGCTGTTTTTTTGAAGCCCGGCTTGAGTCAATAGGCGAGAGCATTCGCTAATACTTACAAACTGTCGAAAGTCTAGTACGGCCCACATTACGATGCATTTCAATTCGATCCATCTTGGAGAGAAGCAACGCGATAACTTGTTTCAAGCCAACCTTATCGAAGATTAGAAACTTTAGAATTAGGCGCCCTGTCTTGTTGCCAGTGCACGCTTTCCTAACCGATACCCAATGGCTTAGGGCATAGACAGAACCGGAAGCCACCGTGATGACTGGGCAGCTAGCCTCAACAATGATTGGGAAAGCCCCGAAAGTACGATTTTGCATGCCTAAGTGTGCGTTTCTCCTAAGCCCCATGATTAGGAGATCGATTTCATGATCGTCGATGTGTTTCACAATCTCCGATTGCGGATTCCCGACGCTGACAAACGTCCCTGGTTCACATAGCTTTCTTGCGCTTTGAGGAACGACTAAGCCGAGAGCATTGTAGAAATGCTCTTGTAGCCGATGAAACTGATCCGGATGATCGACCCTATTTGGGCTGACTACGTTGAGCACGTCGATCCGAGCAGCGAATGCTTCCGCTAAAGCAAAGGCAACCGCGCTCCGTGAGCGGCTTCAGCCGAACAGTCGGTCGCATAGAGGATGCGGTGAATCTTGAGTGCCCCGGCATGCAGGACATCCACGTTCGGACCAACTGTGAGTGCTGGGCCGCTGGAGTGTCGGAGTATGCCTTCGGCGGTAGAGCCAAGCACAAAACGATCAAGTGATCCTCGGCCGTGAGTCCCCAGTACCACCATAGCAGGCTTTCGACGTTGCGCAACAATAGGAATCATTTTGCAGGGGTCCCCTTGAACGAGGGCAGACTGAGTCACGCCTCGACCGGCCTGGAGCGATTCAGCAGTTAAGGTTAGATCGTGAGTGAGATCTTTCCTTTGCTGACTCGAGAGAGGATGCTCGGCTTCCACCTCAAGAGACGCCTGGAGCAAAGTAAATGCGTGGGCCACTAACAGGTCGGTGCCGAAGTGGACAGACAAGGCTGAGGCATAGAGGCCTGCGTTTTGTGATGCGGGCGAAAAGTCAGTCGCGAAAATAATGGACTCTATTTGAACGGTAGTGCTTTCGCCGATAATGGGCATCTATCTCCCTCCCCGGAAGAGGCTGTACGTCAAAATGACAAGCACGGTTGTGCTAACGCCTATATAGAGTCCATCTCGTTGACGCGTGAAACCAATAATGCAAAAGACCACCCGCGCAACGGGGGTTGCAATGAGAAAGAGTATGCCGAGTTGAATTACACTTTTTGCGTCAAGCCGCAAAACACCGCGAAACACGCCGGCGACTGTGTTTAGTTCGATGGGCATGGCACGAAAGTGAGAGTAGTCAGGCAGAGTCATCCAGGGATGACGCAAATACATTAAGCCCCAATAAGCACGACAATGGCCGCCAACACAACTCCAAAGCGAAGCATATCGGCGATGGCTGATTCGAGCTGCTTGTCTGTGATGGGGGCCATTAGATTCTTCCTCGCAACCCGCTATAGATCATCTCGATGCCAAGCGCGACGATCACCACGCTAAAGAGAACTTTGAGTGAGGTGACCCGAGACCTCACCAAGATCCTTGCGCCCACGAGCGAGCCGACCAACACCCCCAGCATGACAGGCATCGCAATTCCAGGATCGATGTAGCCACGGAATAAGTAGATCCCTGCGCTCGCCGCGGCCGTCACTCCAATCATGAAGTTGCTCGTCGTAGTGGAAACCTTGAAGGGAAGCTTCATAGCGTGATCCATCGCTAGCACCTTGACCGCTCCGGACCCAATTCCCAAAAGACCCGACAGGGTACCCGCGCCGAACATGATGCCGAAGCCTAAGGGCACATTCTGTGCAGAGTAGCGCTCCTGCAAGATCGGACCTGCATAACTCCCGTTGAGCTTTAGTTTCGTCGCGAGTGCGTTTGGCTTAGAAGCAGATAGGGCTTCGGGCTCTTTGGTGAGCGATGCATAGGCGGAATAAACAAGAACAACACCAAAAACGATTGCGATCCAGTGGCTGGAGAGTTTGGCGGTGAGATATGCGCCCAGGAGGGCACCTGCGGTTGTCGCAACTTCGAGAAACATTCCGATGCGAATGTTCGAGAGTCCTTCGCGGACATAAGCTACGGCCGCTCCGGAAGAAGTTGCGATCACCGACACAGAGAGGCTCCGATCGCGTAACGAATGTCGACCTTAAAGAGCAGAACAAGAGCAGGTACGATGACGACGCCGCCACCTAAGCCGGTGAGTGCTCCGAGTAGTCCCGCAAAGATTGACGTTCCAAAGAGCAGGCTCGTGAACCCTATAATATTCATGGGCGCTTTCCTCGAAGAGTCTTGTTTCTTGGAAGACTGACAGGCGGTGGTGACACCAAACGTAGGAGGGCCAGAAGGTCGCGGACTGGGCCGGCAGTTACGGGACCACCCAACATGGCTATGCTGAATTGCCGTTTGATCGGTCCATTCTCGAGAGAGATAGCGACCACACTCTTTGCCTGTAGGGCCTTTCCCAGAGCCATCGTGGGAACAAAACCAATTCCAAGGCCCGCTTCGACCGCAGAAACGATAGCCTCGGTTGAGTTCATATCAACCGTGGTGCGCAACTGTTGACTGAGGACCCCATTTTTTTCCAGGTATTCTTCGACAAATCTACGCATTCCCGACCCAGACTCCCGTAAAAGAATCGGCTCTTGCACAATCTCTGGGGCGCGCAGTATCGTCTTCTTTGCCCAACGATGATTCGGCGGTAGAATGAGGCAGAGTTCATCTTCCATGAAAGGCTCGATCTTGAAATCTGGGCGATGGGCTGGAGCTTCAATCAGCCCGAGGGATACTTGGTGATTGGCCAGGGCGTTCAGCACTTCGATGGTGCTTCCGCTGACGACATGGACCCGTAATTTTGGCCAGTCACGCAGGATCCGGGGAAACAGCTTGGGTAAAACGTAAACCGCTATGGTGTGGGAAGATCCGATGTTGAGCTCAGCACCTTCCTGCACACCATAGGGCGCGAGGGCAGCCACCGCTTCATTCGTAAGCGTTTCAATCTGACGAACGTAACCCAAGAGCGTTGTGCCGGCAGGCGTCAGTTTTGCGTTGCGGCCGATGCGATCGAACAGGGCAATGCCTAGCCCCTCTTCAAGTGTGCGCACTTGCGACGTTACCGCGGCTTCAGATGGAGGTCCTCTGCCGCCTTGCTGAAACTGAGTGTATCGGCTACCACCCGGAAAACATGCAGCTTGAAGTTTTCGATCATGGCTGCACCCCCGTTTGAAAGTTTATGGTTGAAATGGCAAAGTTATATCGCGCCCTCGCATTCGCATCGCCGATGGCAGCCTGCGTCTGCTGCAACTCAGCTTGGCTCAACTCGACAATGGAACTCAGTCCGAGGTCATATCGGGTTTTGGCAAAATCCAACGCAGTGTTTGCTTCCTTGAGGAGTTGTCCCGCGACGGTTACTCGTTGTAGCGCCGTGTTGGCGTTGAGCCAGGCGGTCCGCACGTCTCGAACGACCTGGTCCCGAAGCGCGCGCGTCTGTTCAGAAGCTGCTTGAGCTTGTAATCAGGCCTCGGAAGCTTGCGCCGTCAGGCGGAAGCCATTGAAGATGGGGACGCTTACGTTTGCGCCCACCGCACCGTACCAATTGCTAGTGAAATACTGGGCCATCCCTTAGGGGTACCTCCGACGACGCCAAGGGCACTGATTGTCGGAAGTAATTGGTCGTGTTGAGCCTTGCTGAACTTTTGGGCAGCTTGTTCGCTGTAGCGTAGGGACTGTAGATCCGGCCGATTTTGAATGGCCTCCGCGATCAAAGAGTTGGGGTCTGGAGGAAGCGGGGGTAACGTGTCAGAATCGTCGACAAGTTGATAGTCGATTTCCTTGTCGTAACCCAATACAGCACTTAAGGCAGCCTTTGCCGCGTCGAGGCTATTCTGCGCGTCCAGTTGCAGCAGCTTCGACTGCGACACGAATTCGGGCAAAGTTCAGGTCGAGGTCAGACTTCAGCTTCGATGATGTCAGAGCTGCAACCTCGTCGTAACACTCTGCCTTGACGCGACGGTCTGTAACGCAACCTTTAGTGTCTGTTGCGCTTCGAGGACTTGAAAAAATACCTGGTCCGTTGCGGAACAATGTCTTCCCGGCTTGCCTCTGCATCTGCGATACGTGCTTTCTCTTGTAGCTTTGCCGATGCGACAAGATTAGACGTATGTCCGAAGTCGGTGATCAGTTGGCTAAGGGAGGCTCCCCCACCCGAGTGAGTGAGAAGCCTGGATGCCGTGAGCGAGCCGCTCGACAGTCGACTCCCGTCATTCGCGTCAACCGCGGTTACGTTCCCATTCAAATTGGGCAGCTCGTCCGCACGTCTCTCTCTCACTGCTTGATGTTGTACTTTCGCGATCAGTTGGCTGATGTGGATGTGTGGATTGTTGGTCAGCGCGATTGTCTCGGCCTGTTGACGAGTGAGAGTTGCTGGGGCTCCGCCGGACGACGGTTGTGGAGGGGTTGGTGCTGATGGCGGCGTGCTGTTCTGTCCGTAAGCGAGGATAAGAGGCTGTGACAAACGTGGTGGATTGGGAGCGGTCAGACTGGTTTGAGCTCCTAACTCTAACGAAGCTAGAAAGACAACTGTGGGGATAGACAGGACCTTCCTCACGTGTGAACGCACGGCTACACCTCCTCCGCAGTTGCTGCGTGGTCTGCCTTGTGATGGATTAGCAGGTAAGCCGTAGGCACTAGAAAGACGGTTACGATGCCGGATACGGTCAGTCCGCCAAGGATAGCGCGAGCCAGCGGAGCATACTGTTCGCTACCGGGTTCGATTGCCAATGCCATCGGGATAAGACCGAGCACCGTCGCAAGAGTCGTCATCATGATCGGCGGAGACGAACCTTGCAGGCTTCAGTCAAGGCTTCCTTCAACTCCCTGCCTTCGCGTCGCAAGGTACCCACGAATTCAACGATCAAGATGCTGTCGGATACGACGATACCGGTCATCATGACAACACCCATCAAAGACATAACGTTTAATGTCGTTCCAGTAACCAAGAGGAAGATGAGCACTCCGGATAGACCCGGTGGCACCGCGAGCAAAATGACAAATGGATCAGAAAAAGATGCAAATTGCGCCATGAGTATGAGATAGACGAGGACCACTGCCAAAATGAGCCCAATACCAAAGCTGGAGAATGAGCTATCCATGTCCCTCACAGATCCACGAACCTTGACTGTGATTCCGTCGGGCTTTTGAATCTGGTCAACGATCTTCTCCACCTCACCGTTGACTCGGCTGAGGTCTTCCTTCTTTGGCATCACGTAGATGTCAAATTCTCGCCGCAATTGATAGTGATCGACTTCTGTTGGGGTGTTGATGTCTTTGACATCCGCAACAGATTGCAATGGAGTCGTGTTGGGATTGCCGGGTGAACGAAGGGGGATTTGTCTAAAATCCGTCATTGTTTGAATCTGCTTCAGGGGGTATTGCACCGTCAGCATATAGTTGTTTCCGGTCTTGGGATCGATCCAATAGCTCGGTGCAATCTGTCCGTTTGAAGTCAGCGCCGTAATGACGTTATCCACTACGTTCTCAGGGGTTATCCCGAGTAACCCAGCCTGCTCACGATTGATATTCAATTCCAACCCTGGATAATTGAGGTCTTGTGGGATGAGCACGTCATTCACGGAACCTAAGTTTTTTAGCTTCGCCGCAGTCGATTGTGCGATGTCAAAAGCTTGCTGCAGATCATTGCCGCCAATCTGAATGTCAATCGGGGCCGGTTTGCCTTGGTTGACGACAGAATCAACCAGGCCGCCAGCTTGGAAATAGGTCTGGACATCTGGAAAGTCCCGAGTCAATTTCTCTCGCGCTTTCTGCATGTACGCATAGCTGCCCGTCTTATGGTCTTCCTTGAGGCTCACCTGGATAAAAGCTGTATTCATCGCCGCGTTGGAGGTATAAATCGCGGATAGGTCTGGAGTGATTCCGATATTCGACACGATCATGTTGAGATCGTCCGGCGGTACAACCTCTCGAATGTCCTGTTCCATCTTGGCGATGTAGTCATCGGTGACCTCAATTCGGGTGCCTGCGGGTACCTTCACATTGACGACAAATTGTCCCGGATCAGTTCGAGGGAAGAAGGCCTTTCCCAAAAACGGATACAGGACAAAGCTGCAAACGACGAACAGGCTAAAGATCGAGACAACAAGAACGGGACGGTCAAGACATTTCGCGATGGCGCCTTCATATTTCGTCTGCACCTTGTGGAAGCCGAGGTTGAACTTGTCGATCACGACATGGAAGACTCGAAATTTTCTCTTCATTCGACCCGCAGAATGGGAAGTTTCTTCGGCCTCCGGAGCCCCGTGATGCATGTGACCCGGATCAACGGCGATGAACTTCGCACAAAACAACGGAACGACCGTCATCGCAACCATGTACGAAGAGAAGAGTGCGATTACAACCGCGAGCGCAAGCGCGGTGAACAGGTATTTACTTACGCCATAGAGCAGCACGACTGGAAAGAAGACAATGCAGGTGCTGAATGTTGCAGCGAGCACTGCAAGCTGCACCTCCTTGCCTCCGCGTTCCGCAGCAGCAACAGGGGGCTCGCCCATTTCCATGTGGCGGAAGATGTTCTCGAGCACCACCACAGAATTGTCGATAAGCCGAGATAGTGCTAGCGCGAGGCCGCCTAGCACCATCGTGTTGATTGAGCTACCACCCAGATTTAGCCCTAAGAAAGTAGCCAGGCAAGATATTGGAATGGAAAGAAGGACGGCTATCGTGGCTCGGACGTTGCCGAGGAACAATAAGATCATGACTGCTGTTAGGCAGAGACCAATGGTTCCTTCGTTGATTACGTTCTTGACTGCGATCTTGACGAACACGGATTGGTCGAAAACCACGTCCGTCTTTAAGACCTTCGGAATATCGAGTAAATTACGGACTGCCTCTTTGATTCCGTCCACAATCGTGATGGTGTTAGAGTTGCCACCCTGCTTTAAGATGGGGATGTAGACGGAATGCTGGCCATCAACTCGAACGATGTTTGTTTGAAGTGCTCCACTGTCTTTTGCTTGCCCAATATCTCGGACCATTACTGAGGTGCGGTTCACACTCTTGAGCGGAAGGTCGTTGATTTGGTCAACAATTGGTACCTGACTGTTTGCATAGATGTTGTAGTCCTTCATGCCAATGCGAACGTCACCGGCAGGAAGAATCAGATTGGATTTGTTGAGAGCGTCCACGACATCCATCACGCTCATCTCGTGGGCCTCCAGCTTGATGGGATCGATATAGACCATGATCTGTCGATAACGACCGCCATACGGCTGAGGAACTGACGCGCCCGGAACGTTAGCAATTTGATTGCGCACGGCAAACTGCGCTAAGTCTTTCAATTGAGTTTCGTTCAAGCCCTCTCCTTTGAGGGTGACGAGACAGACTGGGAGATTCGCTGCATCGAACTTCAGAACGACGGGAGGGAGGGTTCCTGGAGGAAGACGGCGAAGGTTCGCCATCGCAAGATTAGAAATATTGCTTACAGCGGCGTTGGCGTCTGTCCCCGGCTGGAAGTAAATTTTGATGAGGCTGACGCCCGTGAGGGAACGGGATTCGATATGGTCGATCCCACTTCCGAGCGTGAAGAAGCGCTCATAGCTGTCAGTTATATCCGACTCAATCTGTTCCGGAGGCATGCCGGCGTAAAATGTTGCGACGACGACTACAGGGATATTGACTTCAGGAAAGAGGTCAACGGGCATGCGTTTGACGGTGGTGGTTCCAACCACAATCACAAACAGGCACATCATCAAGATGAAAAAGGGATATTTGATCGCGAAGGAAGACATTACTGGTCCTCCTCCTGATCCGACATTGAGATCGCAAATGGTCTTGGCTGAACGACCTGCCCAACCTCGTAGTTTGACTGGCCGGACACAATCACCGATTGGTTTTCGGAAAGCCCCTTGGTAATTTCGACTCGATTGGGCCCCTCGATACCGACGAGCACGGGAACCTTTACCACCTTGTTCTGAGCATCGACCACAAGAATATATGAACTCCCGGCTTCTCTCACAACGGCTCCCGCAGGGACGATCAGAGTATTGCTCTTATGTTGAAGGGTGATCGTAGTTTCCGCGTACATCCCGGAAGTAAGGGAAAGATCAGGATTTGGAACGTCAACTTCGGCCAACATGGTCCTAGTCGAGGTATTCAGTTCACGCGTAAACCGGATCACCTTTCCAGTAAATGATCTTCCCGTCGCCTTGACTCTGATTTGCATTTCACCGCCGATATGGATGTAAGGCACATCTTCCTCAGGAACAGGCATGCGAAGACGCAAGAGGTCACTCTGGGCCACTCGTACCACAGGCTCTGATTGCGTCTCCGAAGCGGTGCCGGCCTGAATCAGGGAGCCTACATCGGCATAGCGCATCGTGACGACCCCCGTGAACGGGGCGGTCACGATCGAATAATCCTCTAACGATTGGACTCTCTGGTTGTCGGCTTTTGAGACCGAGAGTTGGCCCTCTGCCGCTTCAAGCGCTGATTTAGCAACGTTGATCTTCGCCTCAGCGTCCTGATCTTTCGCGCGGGCGTCATCGAGTTCCTGTTCTGCAATCAGTCCCGGCCGCTGTTTTGCTGCTTCGGCCAGGCGCGTATAGGCAGCATGAACTGCGACGTAGTCAGCCTGAGCATAAGTGACTTCACTTTTCGCTCGAGAAATTTCCGATTGGCTATGTTGGATCTGTGCCTTCGACGCAGCGACCTGGGCATTGAGTTCGGGAACTTCGAGAACGGCCAGCACCTCGCCGTTCTTGACTCGATCCCCTATATCGACGTTGATACGCCTGATATAACCGGACACTTTGGCATGAAGATCGACCTCCTGATACGGCTGGAACTCACCCGCCACGGCCAAGGTACTCGACAGGTCACCCCGCGTTACAGGAGCGACCGATGCTGTGGGGATAGACGCTTTTCCTTGTCGCCTGTCTCGGCACCCTGTGAAAAGAGGACAGGAAAGCGCAGTCAGAAGCGCAGCCCAAAAGACGATCGATCGAGATCGTATAGACATGTTGAATCACCTTCAGAACAATCGGATTTATCGCTAAGGATTCTGCCCAACAAATTGGGCCGCTCAGGGGTGAGCGTCAGGGGATCATTGGAGATCCGACAGAGAGCTTAGTTGTATCGGAGCGATACGGGAGGGGGACGAAACGCGAAAACTGTGGAAAGAAAATCATAACGCCTCAGGCCAACATTGGAGGCGAGCAGTGTCCTAATAATCTGAATCGAAAATGCGCTTAAGTAAGCCGCCGCAATCAGAATTACTGCGATAACAACCACGGAAAACTGGGGCGCTCTCGTGGAAAACTGCTCCAGTCCCTGGGCAGCAGGCGGACGCTCCTTCTGAGAGAGCAGCTTTGCTTGCGCCATGTGAGTTGACGGACTGCTGGGAAGGTTATACAGCGACAGTTTATAACCCAAACCCCAAAAAAAACGGCGAGTCCTAGAAGGACCGCGGCCAGCGCCATAAGTTCGGAGAATTTGCGTCTTGTGACTCTAGGATTCATAGGGTGTAGCAACTTCGTGAGTCATGGCAGCCTGACTATAGGATGCAAATTCAGGCCACGAGATCATTATTGATGAAGACTTAAGTTTGTGGCAAACAAATCTTCTTATGGAAGATAGCTAAACAATTTGGCTTCATGCCTTACCTCGGCTGTCCAAAAACCAGGCAATGACAGGAGACCTATTGACCCTTCCGATTGATTACGCCGCTTCTGCTCGAGAGCAGAATCTAGGTTGGTTACGGTCTAAGCGGGGCCGGTGGTGATGGAGGTTTCTGCGGCTGAGGTATCAACTTCGGCTCTGGGGTAGGGGCCTCTCGCGCATTGTCGATTGCCTTGCGATCCAGCTCGACGGTGCCGATGCGTGCATTGCCAGCCGTTTGAACCACAACGCGTACGCATTGCGTTCTGCGCGGGAATGCGTATTGTCATCGGCAAGCGTGTCCCGGTTCTAGCCAGCCGAGTTGCATCTTGATCATTCGTGGTGACCGTGAGGCTCTCGACCCTTGACGCGAGAAAGTCCCTGTTCCCACTTAAACTAGCTGCTGCCAATAACAGATCCAAACTGCTCTTTCCATCGTCCCCTGGCTGCCAGTCGAGGTTGCGCGAACTCAACACTACGGTAAACTCCACCGTCCGTGTGTCGGGATGGCGCACGAGATTGTCGATTGTGACCCCGAGCGACTCGAACGGTATGGTTGACCTCGCAGCTTCGGAGATATTGACCATCGTCCGCTGTCGGGGTCCAACGGCCGCATTCTTGTCTGGCGAGAAATACCCAGCCTTCGTCACGACCCGCAGGTCCGGGTTGCGAAGCGTTACACGAATCCGGCGGAACTTCCCGTCCGAGTTTCCTTCAGGAGGTTGGTAGGTCAACGTGTAGTACTCCGAGCCCCACTCCTCCGACTGCTTGATTTCCGTGTTGATGTCGTTGCGATTGAAGAACAGGTTGCCACCTGTTTCATTGACGAATACGCCAAAGTTAATGTCTCCAGCAAAAGGGTCGTCGTCCCCGATATTCATGGTTGCTCCCGACTCGCTCAACGTAAAACCAGGGCCGTTGACTTGAAGTCCCGGATAGATAACGAATAGACTTACGCGCGACTCTACCAGCACATTTGTTGTGTCGTGAACGTACTCATTCAGTTGCTCAACGGTAGCGGGTGGCAGATACATTGTAAGTATGCTCGGCCCACCGTGCCCTACCCACACGATGTTCTTCCGCCCGGATACCCCTTTGTTTTGCAATGCAATTTGCTGCAGCGCGTCTACTGATTGGGCAAATCGTTCCCACAGAAAGCTGGCGTTCATGTCTTTGTAAGGCAGCGCAGTCTGCACGTGATCAAGGGCGTATAACAGATCCGCCTTGCTTCGTGTATAACCCTGCACCATCTCTAGCGAATTATTACCCAATACCATGAGCTCGGCTGGCGAATCCAACTGTGCTGGCTGCGCCGCTAGATATTTCTGCACCATGTAACGGATGTATGCGAAGTCCTCAAACTTTGAATTGAGAAGATCGAGAACGAAGATCGTCATAGGAGCTTTCCCGCTAGGAGCATCGTCTGTCGCGTTCGCGTCGACTACATGGGTCTCGGGCGCTTCAAATGAGAAAATCCGCTGCGGCTTCTTATTATCCGTAATGGTGAAGTCATCTTTGTCAGCCCCTTCACCACTGGGCGTCCTTTTTTGTCCAGCACCGTAACATCCAAAAAGACGAGACGTGACGTGACCTGAATCGTCGGCACATTGGAAGGTACTTGGTAGGCCCAAAGCACCTTGATACTGACCAGGCTCAACAGGATCATTCCGCAAAACCAAGCTCCGTTAGACCGCATGAGAGTCCTCGCCGTAAAAATACTCCGATCTTCCCTTGGATGCACTTGATTCAGGTTGGCTTTGACCTTGGATGAGATTTATGCCGGATTACTTTCGCGACTCTGCCTAGGCTATCGAAGATTAGAGAATCGACTAGATCACACATGCATCTTTTCTTAGCGGCAATCAATTCATTTTTCTATTACTTACCGGTTTTTCAGCTACACTTTCGCGTCTAACCTGAGCGGTGCCTCTTCGACGCTCACCCAGACACCGGGGGTAGCCGATGCGCAGAGAATTACTTTTTGTTATCACCTTCGTGATGTTCCGTACAGCTGTAGGGCAAACAGTTGGTGGATACCCTAACGCGCAAGCAATCTCGGTGCCCGTGCTTGTCGAGTCAAAGAGAGGAGAGATCGTATATGGGCTGTCATCTGACGATTTTTCTGTTAGAGACAACGGAATAGAACAAAGGATCAGCCTGGATGCTGATTCCGATATCAGGCCCCTTTCTCTCGTAATCGTTATACAAACCGGCCACAATGCTGCCGGTCAATTGCCGGCGGATTGCCGGTCTCAGCGGCTTGCTCGACGGAATTCTTACAAACCCCTTAGATGAAGTTTCGATCGTTACGTTCGATAGCAGCCCTCACACCATCCAGGCATTCACCACAGACACCGAGTCAATTGCCAATGCCATTGCCACGATCACGCCCGGGAATGCGGGTGCCGCATTGTTCGATACAGTCGATCTGGCAGTCACTTCTTTGAACAAAACTTCTCCAGCAAGTCACAGAGTCATTTTGCTGATCTCACGGGATCATGACCACGGCAGCGTCGGAAGCAACGCCGGTTCTGTCCTTCGAGATGTTGCGGCAAGCAACACCTCGGTATATAGCCTTTCGTCGGCGACAGGCGGGAAGGAGGACTTTTTCACCAAACTCAGATCGCTCAACCCACTGGTAATCACTGCAAGTGGAATGCAGCGAAACGCCGGGGAAACGTTAGCCCATTTGACAGGAGGTGATTTCTATCGATTCGACATCCAACGACAGTTTGAAGATCGCATTGACAGAGATTGCGAGTCATATCCGCAATCGATACAGTCTCACGTTTAGACCGAGCAATCCGGTGCCTGGATTTCATTCCCTTCAGATAGCTGTGAGTTCCTCCAAGGCGAATGTCGTAGCAAGCAGGACGGCTTACTGGGTACTCCCAACCGTTCCAGCAGCTGATGGTGGTGGTACGCAATGAGCGTCGGTGTTTCATACATACGGTTACTTTGCTCTGCGAGGCCTGTTACAAGCGGGAGGGGCTATGTACTTCATATGGATTTTGATCGGCATGCCAATCGCATCTCTCCTTTGCGCTGCCTTCATAGCGATGCGGGATGGCAAGATAGCCCGCCAACGCGGGCGTCCACCGCACACACTCCGTTTCTAGCGTCAGAGCCTTTATCCAAGGCCACCAACGCAGGTGATTGGAAATCCGAAAGTGCGGTACAGGTCTTAATCGGAATTCTGAGTAACCGAGCGATGACGGTTTCAGAGTAACGTATGTTGCGAAAAGCGATGACAAGCGTGGAGCACGGTCCAAATCGGAGGTTTGGGCCTAAGCGCTGCACGGAGTTGTCTTTCATTGATAAAGACTCAGTCCAGCGAAGTTGGGCTCAACAAAGGAGGCTCGGAAATCATCCAGCGATAGTGTTCAGACTACCAACGTAAGGAGAGCGAGATGTACATCCCCCTGTCGATACAGGAACAAGTGTTCGGCCCACATAGGCCGGTCTTCCCTCAGGAAGGAGGGTACGATTATGAAAACCGTAGCTTCATTAAGGTTAATTGAGGCATGTCTTTTCGCAGGCATGCTGCTAACAATGAATGACGCATTGTCGGGCGAGATCCGATCGAAAACCGAAGACCTTATAGTCGAAGGACCTTCTGATCTGCCAGAACAAGCGCGCACTCCAGGAAATTCATGCTTCTTGTACTCCGACGGCGACGGCTCGACTTACCTCTATGTCGAGCAGCAACAAGGTGCGCGACTTTCCGTTTTCGACGTAACGGATCCGAGCAAAATCAAGCTGGTGTCTTCAATCTCATTGAACGGTCCCGGCGCATTCGATTTCGTGCGACCATTGGGCGGCCGGGCAGAGCTCGTTCGTTTTCGTGAAAACCGAGGGGTCGCTGTCTTGGATTTGCAGAAGGCAAAGAAACCATCAATGCGAATGATCGAAAGCTTGTTCGAACCGGGTTCCACGGAACCGCTCGGCGAGACGGCATTCCTGATGGTCAATGAGCCCTACAACCCCTTTGTTCGCGCGGTTCGCGCGAGACTATCAGGTCATTGACATCTCGGCGCCCTCAGATCCGGTGGTGCTGGCAACAGTCAAACAGGTCAAACACAAAGTGGTGAACGGCAACACTGGGACAACGTTTCTGCTGGGCAGCGAGGGACTGACCGTGATCCGTCGTACGTCCGTCGAAAATGACTACAAAGTCCACCTAATGCAGCAATCTTCGAATTGACCGCGGGAGTGGACTTAACAATAAGAGCTGCATTTGGATCCGCAACATCGGGACGCTTGAGTTCGCCTGAAGCAGAATAAGAGCGGGTTGATTCGAACAGAACGATCCGGGTGGCGCTTCAGTACCACTCGACAACGTAAGCGGAGGCGTTGTCGAGTGGGTGTAGTTGCGCATCCCCGGCGCTGCATGTTGCTACGGCGCATCTTCAACCGGATGGACTTCGTTTCTGCGTCCCTTCGCATTGGCGTTGTCGCTTGTAACCTGATTGTTCTTTCTTCTCCTCACGCTCAAAGACAGTGACTCCAGAGCAGTCCATGAACCGCGAAGTCGGCGTGTCGGTGACAACTGCCCGCAAAACGGGTTAGCGTAAGTTCGCCCGAACTTGCCGAAAACCCGACCGGTTGAGACCGCCAGACATTGCGGGCACCTATCCAATGGCCGGCTATATATTTGGCCGCTATGACTGGGGAGCCAAACAGACGGGCTTCAACGAGAACTACGTATCACGCACTCTCGACCTGGCCGCGCTTTCGCCAGAGATATCCGGCGCGATCTCTCGCGGCGATCGTGATCCGCCTCTCGCACCTCGAGAGCGATGGACGCGGCGGAAGCTGCCCCAGGTAAGCATCTACACCCAGGGAAGTGAGGCGTTGGCATGTTGTCATTGAGACACCCGCGCATAGTTCTTCGAAACATCTAAGCTGCGGACCAATAGAAAGGCGAATAAGCATTTTCGCAATAGGACAACGAACTAGTAAGTTGTCGAAAATATTAAGCAGAAGATTTCGGACTGGGCGCCTGTTGAATTAGCCGATTTTGGCCGATTTTTGTAACTCGTCGCCAGAAAACATAGTAACTGGGCGCCGAAGAGCAGGGTTCAATTTTGTGCATATGCTACTTTTGTGCAGCTCAGATGAAAAGGTAAGCAAATGCAATCTTCGACAACGCCATTGGAGGTTACCTACCTCCGTACCACATCCCTGAAACCGGACCCGCGAAACCCTCGGGTTCATAGCGACAAACAGGTTCGGCAGATCGCTCAAAGCATCGAGTCGTTTGGATTCAACGTCCCGCTCCTGATCGATGAGGAGCAGAAGGTCATCGCGGGCCACGGACGACTTATGGCCGCGCGCAAGCTGGGGTGGGACACCGTACCTGCCATTCGGCTGAGTCATCTTACCGAATCGCAACGCATGGCCTTCCTGATCGCCGACAACCGCTTAAGCGAGAACTCCTCCTGGGATGAGCGGATGCTCGGCGAGCAACTCAAGATCCTATCTGAGCTGGAACTCGACTTCGATCTAGAGACGATCGGCTTCGAAGTCCCTGAGATCGATCTCCTTATCGATGGCCTCAACGCGGTGCCCGAGGCCGATCCTGATGATCGCTTGCCCGATGTCTCGGAGTCTGCGGCCACCGTGTCCGGTGATCTATGGCAATTGGGCAAGCACCGCGTCCTTTGTGGAAACGCATTGATCACAGGCGACTACGACCGCCTCATGGATGGCGAGAAAGCCGATCTTGTGATCAGCGACCCGCCCTACAACGTGATCATTGACGGACATGCTACCGGACTCGGCAAGGTTCGTCATCGGGAGTTCGGTATGGCATCAGGCGAGATGAGCTCCCCCGAATTTACCGACTTCCTCCGCAAGGCGATGATCGCAGCCCGGGATCACAGCGCCACCGGCTCTCTTGCTTATTACTTCATGGACTGGCGGCACATGACTGAGATTTTGTCCGCTGGAGAGCAGGTTTATACGGAGCTTCTGAACCTATGCGTCTGGGCGAAGAGCAACGGCGGCATGGGAAGCTTCTATCGGAGCGCCCATGAGCTAGTGTTCTTTTTCAAAAACGGAGCGGGATCTCACCGAAATAACATTCAGCTTGGCAAGTTCGGGCGGTATAGAACAAACGTCTGGAACTATCCTGGAGCGAATACCTTCTCTCGATCAGATTCTGAAGGTAACCTGCTGGCTCTCCACCCCACCCCAAAACCCGTTGCGTTGATCGTCGATGCCATCAAGGACAGCACGGCCAGAGGGGATCTTGTCCTCGATCCGTTTCTGGGCTCGGGAACCGCTGTTATCGCTGCCGAACGTTCGGGGCGCCGTTGCTACGGGCTAGAGCTTGATCCGCTCTACGTCGACACCATCATTCGTCGATGGCAAAGGCAGACGAAACTTGAAGCCGAACATGTAGAGACTGGCGAAACTTTCAACAGCAGGGACAATGCAAGGGGGCAATCGATCGTGAGAAAAAAGAAAACATTGAGTAGCTATGAGGTCGGTTACGGAAAGCCTCCTAAGAATAGGCAGTTCCAAAAGGGCGTCTCTGGCAACCCCACAGGCCGTCCCAAGAAATCTCTAGACTTCGACCAAGAACTGATCAGAGAGTCCCAATCGCATATCACCATCAACGATAACGGACGACGAAGCCGTATTTCGAAGTTCCAAGGCATACTCAAACAGCTGCACAACAAAGCGTTGATTGGAAACATCTCTGCCTCTCGAATTTATTTCGATCTTCTCCGACAAGCGCACGAAAGGGGCGCTCTGCCGGCCGGCACCCAACCGAGCGACGTGGAATACAAGGCCGAAGACTTGACCGACGATCAACTGACGGAAATCATGATGACTGGTAGTCTGAGAAAACCCCCGATAAAAATTGGAAAGGGGAATGCATCGAATACGGAATGAAGCGGCCGTCGTGCTCTGCAGCAACTGCCTCGCGTCCACGCGACTGCTAAAGGCAAGCGCATTTCTCGGTACTAATTCCGGCGTAGTTTCCGATAAATGGGATGAGTTGTTCATGACCTTCGTTCACAACGACGGATGAAAATGGGTAGGCTGTTGTGGTCGTGCCCGCATGAGGTCGTGACCTGCAGTGGCGTTTGGAACCCGCTGATGAGTTTGACCGTGGATGCGTTCAGGAACAACGGACTGTAGCCTTCCTCACGGAAGAGCACGCGAGGGAGACTCTCGCACTCTGCATCTTTGCGAGCACGGCAGAGGAGGCAAGGATGGAAGTACTCTATGAGAGGTGTTGCGGTATCGACGTTCACAAGTCGTCGGTTGCGGCGTGTATTCTGCTCGAGCGAGGACACAAGCCCCAGAAGCATCTTCGTCGCTTCGGTTGCACAACGCGAGATCTGCGTGAGCTCGCTGAGTGGCTCAGGAGCTTTGGCGTTCGACATGTCGCCATGGAGTCGACAGGCGTTTATTGGAAGCCTGTCTGGAACGTGTTGGAAGAGCACTTCCATATGGTGCTTGCCAACGCTCAGCACATCAAGGCGGTCCCAGGCCGTAAGACCGACATGATGGACTGCCAGTGGATAGGCGAGTTGCTCCGACATGGTCTGCTGCGTGGCAGCTATGTTCCGTCGCCGGTGATCCGCGACCTGCGGGATCTGACGCGAACCCGGGCCACGCTCTCGCAGGAGCAGTCGGGCATCAGCAGCCGCATCCAGAAGCTACTGGAGAGCGCCAACATCAAGCTTGCCAGCACCCTGACCCACACCATGGGCAAGAGCGGGTATCGAAGCAAGACTTGCGACGCCGAACTCTGGCTGTGATCTGGTTCCGTCGTGCGATTGCGATGCTCGCCGGCATGAACATCTGGCTGGAGTTGCCGTTGCCTCGTTCTTCTTGCTTTCTTGCTGTCATCCCCGAAGGGGAATCGACCTCACGAGCAGCCTTCACGCAGACCAGAAAATATCGCACTACACAAAGGCCCTGAAAATTCTCAATTCACCCGCCCCAGATACTTATCCAGCCAGTCAAGAACCTCCTTCATCAGCCGAGGCCGGTCCTCCGTCACATCATGCGGAGTCTCCAAAAGCACATGCTTCTTATCCGCCTCCGAAGTCCCCAGCATCCTGAACAGCGGGTTCTGCGCATTCTCCACCGAAAACGTGTGATCGTAACGTCCATTCACCATCAGCACCGGCTTCTTCATCCGTGGAGCGAAGTCCGCCTGGTCACCACCCGGCGGCGGCTGGTCCAGAAAATATCCTCCATCCAGGAAGATCGCAGTCTTCAGCCTGTCCTGCATCAGCGTAGTAATAATCACTCCGTCCGCCGAACCCATGCTCACACCGAGATAAGCCAGTCGGCCGTTATCGATATCCTGCCGCGTCGCCAGATAGTCCAGCGAGCGCGACGCATCTTTGTACCAGTCCGTCGTCAGCTCGATATGCTGTGCCCCCCCCGGCATAGAGAACTTCACCCGCCGTTCATAGAGGTCCTGATAGATCGGATACATTACCGCCCGCCCGCTCTGCAGGATGTAATCGAAGAACTGCATATCTCCCAGCGCGCGTCCTCCATCGTTCCCCCGCAGCAACTCCACCCGCGCACTCGGAAAGAACAACACTGTCTGGTAAGGAGGCTTCACATTCTTCGGCAAGAACAGATATGCCGCCATCCGCTCGCCGCGATAGCCCGTATCGAACGAGACCTTCTCCTCCCGCCAGTCCACCGTCTCCTGGACCAACCCCTGCTCCTGAACATTCAACGGCGCCTTCGGATACGCATAGAGCAACTGGTAAGCATGAAACACGTCATCGTTCACAGGTTTGAAGGTCGTAAAATCCCGCGTCGAACGCTTCACCTCTCCTGAAGTTGCTGCATCCAGCGGAGCCAGATTTCGCACACACCGAAACCCATTCGTCTCCGACCGGTCAAACGGCGAAGCCACCTCAGGCGTGGAGTACATATACGATGGCGACTTCCACGATCCCCCAAGAATGAACCGGAGGTCCTTATCCACCGGATTCAGCACCCACTCCCGCACATTCCCCGCCGTGTCGTAGGTACCATACGGTCCCAGCCCGCTATACTTTCCCGCCGCCGCCACTTCATTCGTCGAAAAATTACTCATCGGCACTATGTGCCTCGCCACTTCCTCCGGAGCCATCTTGTACCACTGCCCAAAGGCCGGCAGCTCCTTCTGCGCATACGCTGCATACGCCGCCGCCTCAAACCAGCTCACCCCACTCACCGGATAATCCCCTTTGCCCTCCGGATAGTGCCCTCCAGCCCAGGTCGAAGGCCCCGGCCGTCCGCTCGTATCGCGAAACTCCGCCATCGCCTTCGCCCGCGAGAGTTCCTTCCCATCGCCAACAAACTTCTCCGTCCAATACTCCGTCTTCTCGTATCCGCCAGCATCAACAAATTCCTGATACTCGCGATTCCTCACTTCAAACCGGTCCACATAAAACGCTGGCAGCTTGTAAGGCCCAACCATTCCCACAAACCCGATGTAGTCCCCCCAGCCGCCGCCCGGCACATACACCATCCCTCCCGGCGCCTTGTGATCCGCGTCCAGCGCAAAGTCCATCGCCGCATCCGTCTCCGGCGCCGTTACCACCTCGCCCGGCCCCGCCTTACCCACCTTCCACCGGAAGTATCCCTTCGGGACGCGAACATCCTTCAGCGGCGTCACACCCAACGTCCGCCACGCAGACTCCGGAGCCGAATAATCCTGTATAGCGGCCGACGCTCCCACAGGTGACGACGTAATCGAAACCAGCAACGTGTCCTCATCCGCAATCTTCTTTAACTGCGGATCGCCTGGAAGAAATCCCTCCGCTCTCTCCAGTAACCCCAACGCAGCTAAAGGCCGATTCGAATCCCTCAGACTCGCAATCTGCCCCGCCGCATCCTCCCTCGCCCACCTTCGGTTCGACGCCCGATGATCAACCCAGACTGCGGCCCCCACCAACAAAACCAGCGCCACAACCCCACACACCGCCAGCCAGCGAGAAACTCTCACCGCCGGCTTCTCCAGCGGCAGCAATGAAGTCCCGCTCATCCGCGTCAGCAGGTCCGAAGTATCCTTCACCATCTCCGACGCCGACTGATACCGATCCGCAGGATTTTTCTTCAGCGCATGTCCCACAATCTCATCCGCCTTCGACGGCGCATCCACGCGAATCTCTGTCACCGGCTTCGGCGTCTCCTCCGTGATCGCCTTCAGCACTCCAACCGCGCTGTCCCCATGAAATGGCCGCTGCGCCGTCAGCGTCTCGTAATACACCACCCCAAGACTCCAGAGATCCGTGCGCGCGTCCAGTGTCTTTCCGTAAGCCTGCTCGGGGGACATATACGGCACAGTGCCCATCAGCCGCTGCGTCTCATCAACCGACTGCGTCTCGTCCGTCCCGCCCAGATCCAACAGCTTCGCCAGCCCGAAATCAAGAACCTTCACCGTTCCCTTCGGTGTCACCATCACATTCGACGGCTTCAAATCGCGATGAATCACACCCTGCTCATGCGCCTCCTCCAACGCCTGCGCAATCTGCTGAGTAATCGAAGTAGCATCCTTCACAGTCAGAGGCCCCGCCTCCAGCTTCGCCGCAAGCGACTGGCCCGGCACACACTCCATCACCAGGTAGTCGATCCCGTCCTGCTCGCCTACGTCATAAACAGCCGCAATATGCGCATGATTCAGCTTCGCTAGCGCCAGCGCCTCCCTGCGAAACCGCTTTCGCGCGTCATCCCCCATCAACAACCCCGGCGCCAGAATCTTGATCGCAACAAACCTCTCCAGCTTCTCATCGCGAGCCCGGTACACAACCCCCATCCCGCCGAAACCCAGCCGTTCCACAATCACGTAGCGGCCCAGTTTGATCCCAGTCAAATCGCCCATCGCAGCCGTGGAATCGCCCCTACCGTTCGCTGCTCTGGCACCCACCACGGGCTGATTCAAAAAGCTGCCAAGACGATCATTGCCCTCCAGCAGCGCCTCGACCCTCCGACGAATCTCAGGCAATTCACGGCATGCCTCGTCCAAAAACGCAGCCCGACGCTCAATCGGCAAATCCAGCGCCGCCCCAAACAACTCCTCTACGGATTGCTCCCGGTTGTCCATCTTCTTTTTCAAAGACGATACACCCTCAGCCCGGACCTCACAGGCACCTCACAAAAGGCACTAGCGCTCGGGATAGTACAACGGCGTCTGTAGACGGAAGCATAGATCGTCTCCGGCCCGGCAATTCACCTTCGATCCGATTCGTTGAGAACTCCCAACGAATCGGGAGAAAGACAAAGAGGCACCGCATCCAGCATACAACCAGCCATTCACAGACAATCGTAGCCCGACTACTTTAGAACTGGGTTTCGGCAAGTTCATGGTCGAGTCGTGTTCCAAAATCGATTAGCCTGATAAGCCGGCTTGTGTTTACCGATTCCGATTTGACTTGACTGTATGCCCGAGCAGAGCGTCACTGTCCACACGGCTGAATCTTCGGCCGAAGTGGAGAATACGTGCACGACAGGCTTTCTGAGCAAATTGCTACATTGCCATCCTTAAATAAGGCCCAATTACTCGCCATTTGGGCCGAGAACTTCAGCGAAGATCCTCCTCTGAATCTCCGCAAAGAACTGATGGTTCCCGTTCTTGCGTATCGGATGCAGGAGAGGGAATTCGGCGGCCTTTCGCACGCCGCTCGGCGTCGACTGCGGGAAGTTGCAACTTCTCTAAATACGGAGAAACCATCCCAGGAACGGTCCGATTCTGCCCCTCAAACTGGCACCAGGCTTCTGCGCATGTGGCGGGGAGAAATGCATGAGGCCATTGCCACCGGAAATGGCTATCTATATAGAGGCCAGACCTATTCTAGCCTGTCCAGGATCGCCCGGGAGATCACAGGGACACGGTGGTCAGGTCCATTGTTCTTTGGGGTCAGGAAGCCATGACCCTTCGGGTTCGCTGCGCCGTTTATACTCGCAAGTCATCCGAAGAGGGGCTGGAGCAATCCTTCAATTCCCTGGATGCCCAACGAGAGGCGTGTGAAGCGTTCATCCTCAGCCAACGCCATGAGGGATGGCAGGTTGTCTCCACTCGCTACGACGATGGAGGCTTCTCCGGCGGCAACATGGAACGGCCAGGACTGAAAAAGCTTCTGGACGATATTGCCGCGAAGCGAGTCGACACCGTCGTCGTTTATAAAGTTGACCGACTCACCCGCTCCCTGGCCGACTTCGCCAAAATCGTCGAACAGTTCGACAAACAGGGTATTAGCTTTGTGTCAGTCACCCAGCAGTTCAATACCACGACCTCCATGGGAAGATTGACCCTCAATGTGCTCTTATCCTTTGCACAGTTTGAGCGAGAGGTGACGGGGGAACGTATCCGCGACAAGATCGCGGCTTCGAAGCGCAAAGGCATGTGGATGGGTGGAGTCGTGCCGATGGGTTATGACCTGGAAGACCGTCACTTAGTCGTGAATCCAGAGGAGGCCAATCGGGTCAAGGAGATCTTTCAATCGTATCTCGCTGAAGGATGCGTCTCCAAGCTTCAGATTTATCTGGAAAAGAAGGGAATCCGAAGTAAAAAGAGATTGAGCAAGACCGGGAATGCCTCGGGCGACAACGCCTTCTCCCGCGGAGCACTCTATTCAATGCTCCAGAACCGAATCTACCTCGGCGAGATCACGCACAAGGACAAGTCCTTTCCCGGCCAGCATCCTGCCATCATCGACCGGAGTCTCTGGGATCGCGTTCAAGTGCAGTTCAAAGCCAATCTTCAGGCTGAAAGAAAGCGCCCGCGAGCAACCAGCACCAGCCTTCTTACAGGTCTGCTTTACGACGAGGTTGGGAATCGATTTACTCCGTCTCACGCCACGAAGAAAAGCCGACGGTACCGATACTATGTCTCGCAGGCCCTGACTCAAGGTAGATCTAAAAACCCTACAGGCCAGGGTCGTCTGCCTGCCGAAGAGGTTGAAGAATTAGTCTTGTCTCAACTCGCCGCTCTTTTGCAGTCTGCGCCGAGAATCCTCGATCTCTTGCAACCCTACTCCTTCGACATGACAGAGACTCAGCAAGTAGCGAAGGTCGCTCGGGAGTATTTGGCTTCTCAGGAAAAGGTCTGTAATGACCTGCGATCGATGGTTACGCGGATTATCGTGCGACATCAAAAGATTGAGCTGCAATTGAGTAAGCACGCCGTCCTGAAAACCTTCCTCACTCCTCAAGGAAGTGATGAGATCGCCGGCACTCTACCAACTTCCGATGATCTCATCATCCTCGAAGCGGACGCCCAACTCCGGAGGTGCGGCGGTGAAGTTCGGCTCTTACTCGCCGACACCGAACAAAACACGGCACGCCCTGTACCCTCTTTGGTCCGAGCTGTCGCACGAGCACATGACTGGATGGATCGGATTCTGCGCGGGGAAATACCCAACCAGCGCGCCTTAGCGAAACAGACTGGCTTTGATGAACGCTACATCAGCAGGATCATCCCCTTAGCCTTCTTAGCGCCGGACATTACGGAAGCGATCCTCGACGGCAAGCAAGACCCGGATCTTTCCCTGGAGAAGTGCGTTAATGAGATCCCTTTTGACTGGGCATTACAGCGAGCTGCTCTGGCTGAAACTATCGGTGTTGGATTAGGGCAACCCGACCTCGCGTCTCAAATGCCGACCCGTAAACCCTAGCCGCGCGTTGCCTCATCAATTGAGACAGGCGTCAAACCCGTGAACAGGCATAGGCTGGTTTGATGTAAGTGTTAAGCAAACTTTCCGACAGATTCAGAAGCCATCATCTGGTCGAAGATGACTTGAGGAACGTTGTAGTACTGATAAACGCCCGAACCCTTGAATTCGATCTCTACTGTTTGGCTAGGTTCATCGTAGCCTACCGATAATACGCTGGATGATTCGACTGGCTGTCGTTCCACGTGTTCGTTCTCCTGTTGCTGAAGCGCTGTGCGCGGTGGGCGCACGCGAGCCCACCGAGGATTTTGCGAGCGCCATGATGCTATGACGCGATCGTAATCTTCCGGTATTCGATTTCTGAGCCAATTCTTCGAAACTAAAGGGTCCTCACTATCCGGTCGATCATCTTCTGCCGGTAAAGTGATCCGGCAACGAATGGGCAGGCGCGCCGCCTCCCCTGTGATTATTGCTTCACCAACTCGCAAAATAGGTAGGGTATCTATAATGCCCGCCAAACTGTCAGGCAAGGATGCTTGAACTTTGGCCCGATCAGCAGAATTGCTCAGGCGGAGCGCGATGTAGGTACCACATTGCGACAGAATGGTCTCGTTGACATCGGACGGTCTTTGGCTAATCACCATTGCGCCAACGCCAAATTTCCTGCCTTCACGCATAATCCTCTGAACGATCGTTAGTCCCGGACCAGTGTTCTCTTTGGAGAGGTAACGATGGGCTTCGTCCATGACAACGAGAAGCGGTCTCGAGATGCCGCCTTCACTCTTATCGCGTCCCCAGAACAGACCTTCGTAGATGATCTTCAGAATTGCTCCGATCAACTGATCGAGGACGCCGCTTGGCACTCCGGAAAGATCCAATATGGTAATCGGTTTCGTGCGGCCAACCCAACTCTGGAGCAGTTCAGGAAGATCTTTCGGAGCAGATCCAGTCAAATTGGGCTCCCATCCCCCAGGATGGAGCATGAAATTGAATCGACGGTCCAACAATCGGGAACGCATCTGATTCAACCCCCGTCGAATACTGAGAACGTCTTTTTGATTGATGAATGGAGGGGTGCTGCTAACCCCCGCCGCGATATATATAGGCACCCTGAGAGTCTCGGCATCCCCTTCCGTTTGGATTGCTCGCTGGGTTCTAGGGACGTCTGACCACGTTTTGACTTCCGGATCGATCAACTCAAACCAGAGTTGCTTCAAACTAAAAGGAATAGGACTTTCGGCAGTCAGCGAATTAAGTTCCATGCCTGCAGTGCCGTTGTTGATGATTCGCTGGGCCTTTGCTGCCTCAATCTTGTCGAGTATCTGCGTGAGTTGTCTGTCGTCCAGTTTTCCCATCAAGAAGGTGAGGAGTTCCGTGGGATCAAGAGCCCAATACGGAACGAATAGTTCCTCTTCGCCTTGATTGGGGTTAACTCGAAATACTGTCGCGACCGACCGAAGTGCCTTTCCATATTCTCCATGAATGTCCAAAAGGAGTACTCTGGCACTTGGATAGGGTTTGGCAGAGTCGTCTTCATCTCCGCAAACTATCGAGCGGAGGAGACTCGCGACAGTAGTTGATTTGCCTGACCCTGTAGATCCCAACACAGCACAATGACGCGTGACTAACTTATCTAGATCCACTCTGACTGGGATACTCTCGGCATTAGCCAATCGACCGATCACAACTTGACCTTCCGAGCGGTCGCCGTAAATGACAGCCAAGTCATCCTCGGTAACGAGGTGGACCTCGTCATTGACGCTGGGATATTGGCTAATGCCTCGCTCGAAAGAAACCCCAACGATTTCTCCGAGTAACTGGATAGTCATCCACCGATTTTGGCTTCCTGGCAGACCTTTTTCGGCCTCCGGAACAGCCGTCGCTCCAACTTCAGTAACCGTCCCATAAAGATCGTTGTATCCCTGCGGTATCCTGACGAAGCTGCCCACTTGACCTATGCGGTAGCTCTTACCGCCAATTATGGCAACGCCCGAGTCTATAGACGGAGATTGAAGGACGCTCACTGATGCTCCGGTCACAGCGCCAACATGTCCAAGAAGTGTGGGACGAACTTTCATTCCGGCGCGTCCGCAGCCAAAGTTAGACCATCAGCCGGAATTTGCTCGATTAGCGACGTGGGTGTTGGGAAGATGATTACGTTCTCACTACTAGTTCCCTGTGCCGATCGAGAAGATGCAAAAAAACGCGCCAGTTCGCTGAACCGACCGAGAGTAAAGTGAGGGCCGATGGCTCCGCTTGTTGACCAGTAAGTAGATCGGATTGAATCCCAATCTCTTGTGGGATCGTTCCCGGGTCGCCAAGGCGCGACGATTCCATTAATCATTGCTTTGTTCGGGCTGTAGACACTCATGTTGCCGCGTCGACTCGCGATATCCGCCGCACAGCTTTCCTCATCAAGCGGATTGAACTGAAAAGCGAAGACGTTTGCGGAAGGATTCGCAGCAAGACACTCCTCCAGCACCGCAGAGATGTGTGCGTCGGCAAACGAGAACCCATTCGCTATCAAAAGCGTATCCGGAATTAAGAGAAAGGTCCGGAGCCTATCGAAGAGAGCAGAATAGGGCGCCTTTTGCGTGCGATCGTACTTTAGATGTTCGGGAAACACTAGGTGGGTAGATTCTGATCCTCCCTTGCGGATAACCTCACCCTCGTTGTTTGCAGACCAACCGAGCGAACCGTGCAGCTTCCAAACCCTGGTCCATCTTGAAGGTAAGTCGTCACTGGCGACAGAGGACGGGTCGAAGAATGGTTCTCGCGCGCCTGAGAACCCATCAAAGAATGGTATTCGCGCACGCTCCAGTGCCTCTTCGAAGAGAAGGTCATAGTTCGTGGTAAATATCTCTACAGCGTGTTCGCGACTTGTTCCACTGATCCAGGAGACCAAGTCGGTATATGGCGACGATCCATGAGGGAGACGCTTATCTACGATCTTTCCAATTTGTTTGCAGATCGCTTCGCTCAGTAATTTGTAACCTTCCCCATCGAGACCGTGAACCTCAGTCTGCCCAATCACGGAACCTAGACTTCGCACCCGCGAAAGGAGCGTTTCAATATTCACGTCAGTCATCTCGCTTTTCAGTGCTTCGATTACGGATCCATATTGGTTACTCAGTGCGGAAATGACTTTTTGGGTTAATCCAGCCACCGCGGGAATAAGAGGTTCCGTCGAACCAGGCACAAAGATACCTGCTGGAGCACCCGCCCCGATAAGAAAACCCAAACGCTTTCGCCCCTGAGCAATGAGGGGACGGAGGCTCGCCATATATTGATCGGGGTTGTGAACGCTGTTGCTCAGTGAAAACTCCGCAGGTGACTGAGATGTGCTGGCTCATGAATTCTAATCCTGTCCCGATCGTTTGTGTCAAAAGGCCACCTTTGGGTCTTTCCGGTTCTTTGTCGGCGCTGACTGTGGTCCCTATGAGCGGGGCTGAGGATTCTGTCAGCTTCTCCTTATGTGCGGTCGCCACTTTCGACGCGCCGACAAACAGAAGATTGCTGAATCATTCCGCGTTCGCGACAGCGACGGCTAAGTCGTTCCTCCATGGGATTACGACGTTGCGCCAACGACAATCCAGCCCACAATTCGCCACGCCAAAGACACCGGCGAGCGGGAGTTTGTTCTCATGCGTTGGGGCCCGTTCCCTACTTCGCAAAAAGCCTAGCCGACTTCAAGGGCTTCTCCACCATCAACGCTCGCGCGGAGAATATTCTCAAAACAGCTATGAGTTCGCGGGTCTCGTCGACGAGGTTGATGCCGGTGACCTTCCCGATCTTGCGGGCGGTCTTCAAGACCGAATTCCCAAAATGGGAATCCCTCAAAAATAAATCCGGAAAAAGTGGCATGTTTTTCGAGCCCGAAAACTAACCATCAATTAACCACCTTTTCACCAGCAATCCACCACAACTTCACCACCAAAACACCACGTCCAACCACCCGTTTTCGGCAAAAACCCCCAGCAAAAACGAGGTCCCACCATCCCCAAAAAAATTACTGCAAAACATCCCCTCCTCAAGCAGGGTTTTGGCCTCTTCGGGGGATGACTACAGCGGCAGCCACTCTGTCCTGATCCTCGAGATCGAGAATCTTGGCGCCGTCCAACTCGCGCAAACTCTCCGACCACAGAGAATGGTCCGGAGATGTCCCAAAAACCCAAGGCCACGAAGTTTCTCCGGAGAATACGGCTTCGACTAATAGGCTGAATTTATAGGGATTTTCGCGGGTTTTGCGGCTAGCAAAAGCGGATAGCAATCACGCTGGACTGAATGGCGGAGAATGGGGGATTCGAACCCCCGATAGAGCTTTCGCCCTATAACGGTTTAGCAAACCGCCGCCTTCAGCCACTCGGCCAACTCTCCGTCTCTGTGTTACTTGAGCAAAAAAACCTGTTTCTGCTTGTTTCTTTTGCTCCGGCTGAGGCAATTATAGCTTGAGGCTGGGGGATGAAGACAAGGTCGGGTAGATTTGTGTCTATCCGGGTTCGATGAGCCGAGGGGGTGGGGTGGCGCGAGGATTCAGCAGTTCGAAGAAGATGAGGCTGCTGCCGCTGATAGCAGCGACGTATTTTATGGTGTCGGGTGGGCCGTATGGGCTGGAAGACATTATCGGCAAGGCAGGGTATGGGCGAGCACTGCTTCTTCTGGCGCTGGTGCCGCTGGTGTGGAGTCTGCCGACAAGTTTGATGGTTGGGGAGCTGGCCTCGGCGCTGCCAGAGGAGGGTGGGTACTACTGCTGGGTGAGGAGGGCGCTGGGTGGGTTCTGGGGGTTTCAAGAGGCCTGGCTGAGTCTTGCAGCGAGTGTGTTCGACATGGCGATCTATCCCGTCATCTTTGTGCTTTACCTGGGACGGATTGAGCCTGCCTGGACGGCTGGCTATCGCGGGACACTGTGGGCGCTGGCGGTGGTGGTGCTGTGTGCGGCGTGGAATCTGCGCGGGGCGAGAGCGGTAGGCGAGGGGTCGGTGGGATTGTTCTGTTTGCTGCTGTCGCCGTTTGTGGTGCTGACGGCGGTGGGATTGTGGAAGGGGCTGTTTGTTGGGTATCACGGATTTGGAGGGTTCAGCGCATTTCACGGGGCCCCGGCGGCTAGTGCGGATTTTGCCGGTGCGGTTTCGGTGACGCTGTGGAACTACATGGGTTGGGACAACGCTTCGACGGTGGCGCAGGAGGTGCAGGAGCCGCAGAGGAACTATCCGCGGGCAATGCTGGTGGCGGTTGGGCTGGTGGCGTTGACGTATGTGCTGCCGCTGGCAGCAGTGGGGTTGGCGGGGATTCCGGCGGCTCAGTTTTCGACCGGGGAGTTCACGGATGCGGCGAGGGAGTTGGTGGGGCCGTGGCTGGCGCTTTGTGTGGTGCTGGGTGGGACGATCAATGGGTTTGGGATGTTCAACGCGCTGATGATGAGCTATACGCGGGTACCGTATGCGCTGGCCGAGGAGGGGTTGCTGCCGAAGGCGTTGACCTGGAAGACGACAGCGGGGGTTCCGTGGGTGAGCGTGGTGCTGTGTTCGGTGGGGTGGGCGCTGGCGCTGAATCTATCGTTTGAGCGGCTGATCTCGATCGATCTGGTGCTGTATGGAGCGGCACTGGTGTTGGAGTTTGTCGCGCTGGTGGTATTGCGGGTGAAAGAGCCGGAGTTGGTGCGGCCGTTCAGGGTGCCGGGTGGGTTGTGGGGTGCGGCTGCTATGGGTGTTGGGCCAACCTTGTTGATCGGGTTTGCTCTGTGGGCGGCAAGAGGCGAGCGTGTGGCAGGGCTGCCGGCACTGGGGTTTGCAGCGATTGTGGGGGCGGCAGGATCGGTAGTTTATGCGCTGGCGCGGGCAGTAAGTAAGGCGCGGAGCAAGCCCGCTTAGTCGGAGGACCTTCTCTTCTGATCGGCGGTTTGTTCCATTTTGTGGGGAACGGGCTTCGGTTTGGGGTTGATCTTGTTTTCGATGAAGTTCTGCTGGGCTTCGAGTACCTTGGTGCGAGCGAAGGAGGCGTCGCGCCAGCCCCTGACTTCGACGCGCTTGCCCTCGAGGTCTTTGTAGATGGAGAAGAAGTGTGTGATCTCCTTGAGCATGTGGGGGTAGATCTCGGAGAAGTTCCAGACGTCTTTGTAGCGGGGATTGCCTTTGCCGACGCAGAGAACCTTTTCGTCGGCGAGGCCCTGGTCGAGCATCTCAAGGACGCCGATAGGGCGGACTTCCATGACACAGCCAGAGAAGCTGGGGGCGTCGACGAGGACCAGGACGTCGAGCGGGTCGCCGTCAGCGGCGAGGGTGCTGGGGATGAAACCGTAGTCGCCGGGGTAGTGGACCGGGGAGTAGAGGTTGCGGTCGAGACGGAAGACGTGGAGTTCCTTGTCGTACTCGTACTTATTGCTGCCCTCGTAGGGGATTTCGATGACGGCGTTAATCACTTCAGGGCTTTCAGCGCCCACGGGGAGTTCCAGGTAATTCGTCATAAAGCTGCTTTCTTCTCTATTCTTCTGTGAAAAATTTCGCGGTTGCCGATGTGATGCCGGTTGTCGCCACAGGGAGTGTTGGGTGGACGACGATATCGTACTCAGGGACGAAAGTTGCACCTTGTCTATAATCAGACAGGATGAAGGCTCATGTCTATGTCACGCTGAAACGAACGGTACTGGATGCCCAGGGGCAGACGGTTGCAGATGCATTGCGGCGGATGGAATATCGCGGCGTTGCCGATGTGCGGCAGGGGAAGTATTTCCTGCTGACTCTAGATGATGGATTGGAACAGAACGCCGCGCAGGCCGAGGTGGAACGGATTGCGCGTGAGGTGCTGACAAACCCCGTAATTGAGGAGTTTACGTTCCGGCTTGAGGGCTGAGCGGATGCTTCTTTTTGGTAATTGACGCTGATTTCGGGATATTTTTTGATGGATTGCGCCCTGTGGCGGCGCGGCGAGTACATGGGTGCGCGTGTAGGTGCTAGGCTCGAAAGAGGATAGAGGAGAGCCTTTTTGAGGGATGCGTTCGTAGATACGGCGGCAGGGCAGGTCGTCGATGAGGTGACTGGGGGAAGCCGGTTTGTTCGGGCTTGCCTGCGGCTGCCCGTCGACCGGACGCCGGTATGGTTTTTGCGGCAGGCAGGGCGGTATATGCCGGAGTATATGGCCGTGCGGAAACATCATTCGCTGCTGGAGATCTGCAGGACGCCGGAGATTGCCGCGGAGGTGACGATTACGGCCGCAGAACGGCTGGGCGTGGATGCAGCGATTATCTTTGCCGATCTTTTGCTGCCGTTGACGCCGATGGGGCTGGACTTCGAGTTTGTGGCGGGCGAGGGTCCGGTCGTGCATACACCGTTGAGGTCGCTCGAGCAGGTACAGGCGCTCAGGACCGATCGCACGGAGGAGTTGAGCTATGTGGCTCGAGCGATCGAGCAGGTGGCGACGCACTTTGCCGCGCCGCGGGTTGATGGAGACACGCTGGGAATTATCGGATTTTGCGGTGCACCGTGGACGCTGGCGGCTTACATGATCGAGGGTGGGAAGCAGAGCGGCGGGGATCGCAACTACATCGAGACGAAGAAGCTTATGTACTCGAATGGAGCGGCTTGGTCGTTGCTGATGGAGAAGATCGTGACCGTACTGGTCGCATATGCGCGGCAACAGGTGGAAGCGGGAGCGGACGTGATCCAGGTCTTCGATAGCTGGGTGGGCAAGCTGAGCGTCGGGGACTACATGCGGTACTGCCTGGATTGGACGACGGAGCTGGTGCAGCGAATTAAAGCGATGGGCGTTCCTGTGATCTACTTCGGCGTGGAGACCGCTTCCCTGCTTCCGGCAATGAGCCAGACGGGCGCGGACGTGATCGGGCTGGATTGGAGGGTGCCGCTGGAAGTGGGCTGGAAGGCGGTGGGCACGGGCTGTGCCGTGCAAGGGAACCTCGACCCAATTGCACTGTTTGCGCCCGAAGAGGTGCTGAGGGAACGTGTGCGCGAGGTGCTGACGGCCGCGGCGGGGCGACCGGGGCACATCTTCAACCTGGGGCATGGGATTGTGCCGGGGACACCTGTTGAGAATGTGATTCGCGTGGTGGAGTGGGTGAAGGAGTTGAGTGCGTCATGAGCGAAGAGACAGAACGCCAAGAGACGAGTAACGAAGAGACGGGGGGCCTGGGGACTGAAAGCCTTGGGACGGAGAGTCTTGAGACGGGGAGCCAAGCGGTAGAGGGCCTGGAGACGGGGAGTCCTGAGACGCCGAGTCCCGAGGCAGGCAAGAGCGCGGTGTTGCTGCTCGCGCATGGGACGCCGAATGTGTTGGGTGAGATGGCGGAGTATCTGAGCAAAGTGACCGGGGGACGGGCACTGCCGCAGGAAGTTGTGGAGGAGTTGCAGCATCGGTATGCGCAGATTGGATTGGGGGAGACGCCCGGGGTGGAGGCTCCGCCACTAACAAAGTGGACGATGACGCAGGGTCGCCTGCTGGAGGAGGCGCTGGGCGGCGAAAAAGTGTACGTGGGGATGCGGAACTGGCACCCATATATTGCGGATGTGGTTGCGCAGATGCGGGCGGATGGTGTGACACGCATCAAGGCGGTGTGCCTGGCGCCGCAGAACTCCCGGACCAGCGTTGGGCTCTACCGGCGTGCAGTGCTGGCAGCGGCGACTGGGATCGAGGTCGAGTTTGTTGCGGGTTGGGCGGACAGCCCAGTGCTGGCGCAGGCGTTTGCGGAGAAGCTGTGGCCCGTGTGGGCTGAGGCTTGCGCCGAGTCCGGAGGGGAGCGCGTGCCGGTGCTGTTTACGGCGCATAGCGTCCCGTGCCGAACGATCATGACGGGCGATGCTTCTATTGCCGGCGCGAAGCCGGGAACGCAGGTGCAGAGTTCGCCGGATACCTACCCCATTGAGGCAAAGCGTACTGCGCAGATGGTGGCGGACCGTATGGCTCCAGTCGGGTTCGGTGAGAGGGACTGGGTCTTCGCGTTTCAGAGCCAGGGGGTTAGCGGTGGGCCATGGATTGGGCCAACCGTGGAAGATACGCTGAAAGCGATCAAAGATGAAGGGCATGTAGGCCTGGTGATGCAGCCAGTAGGATTTCTGTGCGACCACGTGGAGATTCTTTACGACATCGATATCGCGTTCCGGGAGGCGGCGAGCGAACTGGGGCTGAAGTTGTGGCGCGCGGAGAGTTTGAACGACTCCGAAATACTGGTAAAGGCGCTGGTGGAGGTGGTCTCAGGAGAGTACAAAGCGACGGTCGATGAGGTCACGGTGCCCACAGGAGTATAGGCTGTCGAGAGGGCCAGATGCGGAGGCTCCGGCTTCCGCTTTTTTGCGGACATTTCGGTGGAGAGACGATGAAACGGGTTGCGATTGTCGGCGGTGGAGTGGCGGGGCTGACGGCAGCCTATGAGCTGGCGCGGCTCGCTCGCGAAGGCGCAGCGGTCCAGGGCGTGTTATTCGAGGCTTCGACTCGGTTGGGCGGGATCGTCGAGACAGTTCGTGAGGGTGGATTCGTTATTGAGTGCGGGCCGGATGCATGGGTGACCGAAAAGCCGTGGGCGCGGGAATTAGCAGTTGAACTTGGGTTGGGCGATGAGGTGATGTCGTCGAATGATGCAGGGCGGAAGACCTACGTGCTGATCGACAAGAAGTTGCAGGCGATGCCGGATGGAATGAGGATGATGGTTCCGGGAGATCTCGATGCGCTCAATGCCTCGAAGCTATTCAGCGAAGCGGCGAAGCAATCCTATCGCAATGAGGTAGATCGGGCGAACGAGTTGCGAGCCAGTGCTCCTAGGGAAGACGAGAGTGTCGCGGCGTTTGTACGACGGCACTTTGGCGATGAGGTACTGGAGAAGATTGGCGCTCCGCTGTTGAGCGGGGTGTTCGGCGGCGATGTTGAAAAACTGAGCGTGCGAGCGGTGATGGCTCCGTTTGTGGCGATGGAACGGGAACGCGGCAGTTTGATCGCCGCGCTGCAGGTGCGGGGCACCGCTGCAAAGACTGACGCAGTGTTTACTACGCTACGCAGCGGGATGGGGACGCTGGTGGATCGCATGATCGCGGCGATTCCTGAGGATTGGGTTCGGCTGGCAGCACAGGTGGAGTTCATCTCATATGGCGACGAGGGTTGGCTGGTGGGAACAGCCCGAGGAGTAGAACGGTTCGACGCGGTGATGATGGCAGCACCGGTGGATGTGGCTCGTGCGCTGCTCGAACCGGTGGATGAGCGGGCGGCGCAGTTGATGGAGATGGAGGCAAGTTCATCGGTGGTGGTGGGGTTTGGATTTCCAGATGCTGCCAAGTTCATGGTGCCACCGGGGTTTGGATTCTTGGTGCCGCCGGGGTCAGACGGTCTCTTGATGGCGTGTACGTTTGTGGACCAGAAGTTTGATGATCGGGTACCCCAGGGGGGACGGCTGGTGCGGGCATTCTTTGGCGGGAAGGCGGCCGAACGGTTGATGCGCTGTGGCAACGATGAGACTGCCGCAGTGGCGCGGATGGAGCTGGCACGGATTCTGGGCCCGCTCCCCGAGCCGCAGATGACCGTCGTTCGCCGCTGGCCTCGCAGCCTACCGCAGTATGGAGTGGGGCATCTGGAGCGGATGGCTGAGCTGGAGGAGCGAGCAAGGGCGCTCAATGGATTGTGGCTGCTGGGCAATGGTTACCGTGGGGTGGGCTTACCCGACCTGGTGCGCGATGCGCGGACTGCTGTGCGACGGTTCGTCGAACAAAAGTAGCCGTTATTGCCCTGTCGGGAATTAATAAAAATTTGACCCCGGCGTGTGGGCGGGATAGTCTTTTCCTAATTCGGTGTTGGGAAGACGGTGCGAATCCGTCGCTACCCCGTAACTGTAAGCGTTGAGGGTTTTGACAATTTTCTAAAGCCACTGGGATACGTCCTGGGAAGGCGAGTCAAAGCTCAGTGAAGCGCAAGTCAGGAGACCCGCCGGAGGCCTGTCAGGCTTAGTTCAGCTTCGCTGGGAGAGCTGAAGAGCATTCTCGCTGACTTCAATAAGTCTGCACGAGCGCTGCCTAAATTTATTCCCGCTCTGCTCCATGGATTTTTCTATGCATGGGCAAGGAGCCAACGATGCAGGAGACGCGCCAGGGTTCGGTGACACTCGTGCTTGGTGGTGTGCGAAGTGGCAAGAGCCGCTACGCGCAGCAGCTTGCCGAGCAGTCGCGCGACGTGGTCTTTGTGGCGACGGCAAAGGTCACTGACGACGAGATGCGCGCAAAGATCGACCGGCATCGCGAAGACCGGCCCAAGGACTGGGTGACGGTCGAGGAGCCCCTTGAGTTGCCGAAGGTTCTGGCGCAGCACGAGCTTGATTCCGAGGTGATCGTTATGGATTGCCTGACAATCTTTGCGGCGAACCTTATGGAGGCGGAGGGCGAGAACGACGATGCCATTGAAGCGAGAGTTGAGGCGCTGTGCGGGGCGCTGCGAAGAGTCCAATGCGCCGTCGTGGTGGTTTCGAATGAGGTAGGGAGTGGAGTGCATCCGGTGTCTCCACTGGGGCGGAGGTATCGCGATCTGCTGGGCGAGATCAACCAGAGAGTCGCCAGGATCGCCGATGATGTGATTTTGATGGTGGCTGGATTGCCGCTTGCATTGAAGGGGCATCTCGAGGTGACGCTGTGAAAGGGATGCTGGTATCAGGCACTGCGAGTGGCGTCGGGAAGACGACGGTTGCGTTGGCGATCATGGCTGGTTTGCGACGGCGCGGACTTGCAGTGCAGCCATTTAAATGTGGCCCCGATTTTCTCGATACCGGTCATCACACGCGGATATGCGGCCGGACAGCGCGCAATCTCGATACATGGATGCTGAGTGTCGAGGCCAACCGGAGTGTTCTGCGAAATGCTGGGCGCGGGGCGGACGTGGTCGTTGCGGAAGGGATGATGGGACTGTTCGATGGCAAGAACGGAGGCACAGAGATTGGCAGCAGCGCAGAGATCGCCAAACTGCTTCGGCTACCTGTGGTGCTGGTCGTCGATGCAGCGAAGAGTGCGCGGAGTGTGGCTGCAGTAGTGCTCGGCTTTGAGATGTTCGACGGCGAGTTGCAACTTGCTGGGGTGATTTTGAATCGAGTGGCGAGCGAGCGGCACTACGAGATGTTACGTGATGCCATTGAAACATCATGCAAAACGAAGATTTTGGGATGGCTGCCGCTCAAACCGGCGATTGCGATTCCGGAGCGGCATCTTGGCTTGCAAGGAGCGCTTGAACAGGGAGCGGACGATCAAGAGGCTGCCATTAATACCCTTGCTTCGCTTGCGGAGAAACACCTCGATCTCGATGCATTGCTCAAACTTGAGTGTGAGTTGGAGATGGCTGAGGGTGGGGCCGCATGGGCTATCAATCCACGGGTCAGCGACACTGTGAGAATCGGCGTGCCTTCCGACTATGCGTTCTCGTTTTACTACGAAGACAATCTGGACATGTTGCGGGAGCAGGGTGCTGAAATTATTCGATTCAGTCCGTTGCACGATGCTTCTCTGCCAGCAGACCTTGATGCACTTTATCTTGGCGGCGGATATCCGGAGTTGCACGCGGAGCAGCTGAGCGGCAATCGGCAGATGCTCGAAGACGTCCAGGCGTTTGTTGCTTCGGGCAAGCCGGTGTATGCGGAGTGCGGCGGACTGCTGTATTTGTCGAAGAGCCTGAGCGTAGAGGATCAGAGCTATGCGATGGTTGGCGTTCTGCCCCTCTCGATGCAGATGACGGGAAAACTCGTCCAGTTTGGATATGTCACGGTTGAGTTTTCCGAGGACTGCCTGCTGGGACGCAAGGGAACGGTCGTTCGCGGGCATAGCTTCCATTACTCGAGGATCGTGTCGCAGGGCGAGGTGGGAACGAGTTACCACGTGCAATACTCCATGTCCGGCAAAGAGGAGATGGAAGGGTTTCGGCTGGGCAACGTGCTTGCAAGTTATATTCATCTGCACTTCCGCGCGAACCCTGCAGTAGCGGAGAACTTCGTTGCCGCGATTCGGCAGGCGCGAACATTGCAGGCGGTGACAGCATGAGACGGCTACTCTTTGCGCTTGCGATAACCACGGTGCTTGCAGCTCCATGCCTTGCTGGTCGCACACTCATCGATGAGATGGGACGCCAGGTAGTAGTGCCGGACCATCCGCATCGCGTGGTCTGCCTGATGCCAACCGTGACCGATACCGTATTCGCGTTGGGCGCAGGCGATGATGTGGTCGCGATCAGCGATTACACGAAGTATCCGGCTGCGGCCATGAAGAAGCCGAGCGTTGGCGACCTGATCAAGCCATCAATCGAGACGATTCTGTCGTTGCAACCCGATCTGGTTATCGGCATGCAACCGAAGGGGCCTATGGAGGTGACCGATCAATTGGAGCGCGCCGGCATTCCAATCTTTCTGGTCAGCCCCCACGGTATCGCCGGAATCATGCATTCGGTTGAGACCATTGGACAGGCGTTGAACCGAACGACGCAGGCGGACGAGCTGGTCCATAGCCTGCAGCAGCGCGTAGATGCGGTGCGAGCGCGGACCAAAGGCCTACCCACGCCCAAGATTTTTATGCCCATCTGGTATGACCCGATTACGACGATCGGCAAGAACGCTTTCATTACAGAGGTCATTGAAGCAGCGGGCGGACGTTCTGTGACCGATGATCTGCCTGCCGAGTGGCCACAGATCAGCATGGAGGTTGTGCTGGAGCGAGCGCCTGATGCGCTGCTGCTGGTGCGTGGCGGCAAGACAACACTGCAAGTGCTCGCGAGCCGTCCAGGCTGGAGCGATATGGCAGCGATCAAAGAGCACCGCGCCTATTACGTCGACGACCGCATCAATTTGGCCAGCCCGGTCGCGATCGACGCACTGGAGGATCTCGCAAAACAATTTCATCCTTGAGCTGAATCGTTCAGCTTGCAACCATCCACTATCAGCAAGGTGTCGGGAAGCGCGGTGCGAATCCGCCACTACCCCGTAACTGTAAGCGCAGAGAGCCACGGCACGGACGCGCAAAGCCACTGGAGACTATCCCGGGAAGGCAGCCACGGTTCGACGAAGCGTAAGCCAGGAGACCGGCCTTGCTCCACTACCCGAGGGGGAAATTATGGATCGCTTCATTCGTAAATCGTCGGCGGTCATCTGGATCGTCTGCCTGTTTGTTGTCCCACTCCTTTCATTGTCCGTTCCTGTGTTTGCCGCGGAGCAGGGATCGTTGCGTGGCACAGTGAGCGATCCATTGGGTGCAATTGTCGCGGGCGCCAAAGTCGAACTGTTGAATGGAACCGCTGTTGTAACGACGACGACAACGGACCCGACTGGCAACTATGTTTTCGATGTTCCAAAGAGCGCACGGTACCAGGTGCGGGCTTCGGCGGCTACCTTTCAAAGCACGACCAGTGAGTCAGTCTACGTTACCAAGTCGGAGAAGGCAGAGCTGGATATTACGCTGGGCACGCAGACCTTGACGCAACAGGTCTCTGTGACAGCCACCGCAACGCCAACGCCTATCGCACAGATTGGCGCCTCCGTAACCGTTCTGACCGCAGACGATTACCGGCAGTACACCGAGGTGCAGGATCCACTGCGCCAGATTCCCGGGCTGCAGGTGACGCAGACTGGGCAACTCGGCGGCACCACGGGGCTATCGATTCGCGGGGGCAATACCGATGCAAACAAGGTACTGATCGATGATGTTCCAGTGAACGATATCGGCGGCGCGGTGGAGTTTGCAAATTTCGCCACTACAGGCATCCAGCAGATTGAAGTGCTGCGCGAGCCGAACAGTGCACTGTATGGCTCGGATGCTCTGGCTGGTGTTGTCAGCATGACGACGGCACGGGGTACCACGAGGCTCCCTCTGTTTACCTATGCGGGTGATGGCGGCAACTTTAGCACTTATAACCAGAATGTCACGGCCAGCGGCGTCGCGCGGCAGTTCGACTACTATGGCGCCTTCGGAGGCCTGGACAGCCGCAACAATCTGCCAAACGATTCCTTCCACAATGACACGTACGTCGGCAACTTTGGATGGGACCCGAACCCAGCGAATGATCTCCGCTTCACTGTCCGTCATCTTTCTGTTTCTGGTGGACAGCCGAACGCCATTCTGCTCTATGGAATTCCGGACGATGCAGCCCAGAAGGCGCAGAACACGTACTACAGCGGAGCCTGGAACAATCAGGCAACAGCGAAGTGGCACAACGAAATTCGCTACGGCGGTCTGCGCCTCAATTCGCAGTTCGACGACTTTGCGGCAACCGGTATTCCCGACCCTGCTGGATCGGGCAACTTCCTCGGTGCTCCCATCACGATTAATGGAGGGAATGGATACAGCGTCTCGGGTCAAGCTATCTTTCAATTTGCCGGGGTCTATCCAAACCAAACTCTCACCACCACCGATCGTGATTACGTGTACGCGCAGACGGACTATCGCATCAACTCGCACTTTGTGGCACTCGCGGGGTTCAAGTATGAAGCGGAGCGCGGTACAACGGCGTTCACAGGCACACCACCCAGCTTCAACGCGATAAGTCGCGGCAACTACAGTTACACGCTTCAGCTCTCAGGGGATATTCACAACCGGCTCTACTACAACGTGGGCAGCGGCATCGAGAACAACGGGCTATTTGGATTGGCGGGAACGCCGCGAGCGTCGCTGGCTTACTATCTAGTACGCCCGTCTGCCACCGGCTGGCTCAGCGGAACCAAGCTGCACGCCAGTTTCGGCAAGGGTATCAAGGAGCCAAATCTGTTCCAGCAAGCCAGCTCGCTATTCGACATTCTTTCTGCGCTGCCGGACGGAAGCCAGCTGATCGCACAGTATCATGTCGGACAGATTGGTCCGGAAAACTCCCGTACTTACGATGGTGGTATCGATCAGCAGCTTTGGAACGGTCGTGCGCGGTTCGGCCTGACCTATTTCCATAACGAGTTCACGAATGGCGTCGAATTTGTTCCTCAAGCTGGCCTAGCTCAACTCGGAGTGCCCGCAGCTAATCTGCCAGCTCTAGAAGGCGGCGCTTACATCAATTCAGAGTCATTCCGCTCAATGGGCCTGGAGTTCGAGGCGGAGTACAAAATCAACAGCCGGCTCTTTGCGCGTGGTGGCTACACTTACACCGACGCTGTGGTGCAGCGCTCTTTTTCGAGCGACCAGGGTATTGGCGAGTCCTTTAACCCAGCGTTCAACTTCGGCAATATTCCAATCGGGGCCTTCTCCCCGCTGGTCGGTGCCAGACCGTTTCGTGTCGCTCCCCACTCGGGATACTTTGGCCTGAACTATTCGCACGCCAAGGTCTACAGCTCACTGACCGGTACACTGGTCAGTCGACGGGACGACAGCGACTTCCTCTCCGATCCCGATTTTGGTCCAACGATGTTGCTGCCAAACCGCAATCTGGATGGATCCTATGAGCGGCTTGACCTTAGCGGCGGCTATCAGATCACCGCAAGATTGACTGCCTATACCAATATTCAGAATCTACTGAGCGAACACTACGTTCAGGCGTTCGGCTTCCCTGCTCTGCCGTTTACTTTTCGGTCGGGAATCAAAATCAGCTTTGGAGGTGAGTCCTGGGGACTGAAATAACTCCTGAAGTAAACCGAATCACCGTGTCGCCATTGGCCTCTGCCCCCGAGCCGCCTCAGGGGCAGGCGCCGGAGACACATACCCGCGGCGAACGACGGCCGAAGGGTAGAGTTGGCTTCGTGACATTGATCTCGCTGCTGATCGTGGTGCTGGTGACCGGCGTTTTGTTCTCGGTCGCGACGGGCGCTGTTCGCGTCTCTCCCGGAACGATCCTGGCTGCTCTCTTCCGGCATCATCCGCTGACTGCGACACAACAGATTATCCTGCTGCAGATCCGCCTTCCGCGGGTGCTGGCGTCAGCCGTGGTCGGTGCTGCGCTGGCTATCTCAGGACTCATGTTTCAGGGGCTTTTTCGTAACCCGATGGCGGACCCCTATGTCATCGGTTCGTCGGGCGGAGCGGTGCTGGGCGCCTGCATCGGCATCTTCTTCTTTTCGCAGCTCTCGCTCTTCGGTTTCAGCGCCACAGCGCTGCTGGCATTTGCAGGTTCAGTTACAACGATGGCGATCGTTTATTCGCTGGCTCGATCGAACGGAAGAACGAACGTGATTACATTGCTGCTTGCAGGCTTTGCGGTCAGCACGATGCTGGGTTACTCCAGCTACTTCTTTGAGTTGTTTGATAGCAGTAGTGGCTCGAACCACTTGGTTCTGCTCTCGTGGTTGCATGGTGTCATTGGAATTCCCCGGTGGACCCAGCTCTCTGTGAGCGGCGCGCTGCTTCTATTCGCTGCGGTGGTTGCGATGCCCATGATGCGAAGGCTCAATACGCTGGCTTTGGGCGATGAATATGCGCATCAGCTTGGACTTCGAGTTGAATACACGCGCATTGGCATCATACTGACGGGATCGCTGCTGACCGCCGTCGCGGTATCGCTTGGCGGCCTCATCAGCTTCGCCGGGTTGATCGTGCCGCATGTCGCGCGGCTGCTTCTCGGGCCAGATCATGTCCGTCTGCTGCCGGTCACTGCGCTGTCCGGTGCGATCTTTCTGGTAGTTGCGGATACACTCGCTCGCTCTGTGTTTGCGCCGACGGAGATTCCCGTGGGAATTTTGATGGCCTTTCTCGGCGGCCCGTTCTTTCTTTATCTGTTACGCAAGACCAAACGGAGCTACGTGCTATGAATCCGCTCCTGAGTTTTCGCGATGTCAACTTTGGGTATGGTGAACTCGATGTGATCCAGTCCGCCAGCTTCGATCTAGAGGCAGGCACTTGCACGGCTCTGATCGGACCGAACGGCGTAGGTAAAACGACGATTCTGCGCCTTGCTGCCGGCACGTTGCGAAGCCGGTCCGGTAGTGTGATTTTGAACGATGAGCCACTCCACACGCTCGCGCTAAGGAAAGTTGCACGCACCGTCGCACTCGTTCCCCAGCAGCTCGATGTTCCTTTTCAGTTCACCGTGCGGGAAGTAGTTGAACAAGGACGCACACCTTATCTCGGGTTCTTGAGGGGGCCCATGAGTGAAGATCGCATGGCGGTCGATCGCGCCCTCGACCTTGCTGATGTAACTGCGTTGCAGCAGCGAGTCTTCAACGAGTTGAGCGGCGGAGAGCGCCAGCGTGTGAAGATTGCGCTGGGTCTGGCGCAGCAACCAAAACTGCTGCTGCTGGATGAGCCGACGCAGAATCTCGATATTGGGCGGCAGGTTGAGCTGATCGATCTGCTTCACTTCCTCTGCGCGGAAGGCATCACCATCTTTGCTTCGATTCACGATCTTCAATTGGTGGAAGGTAACTTTTCTTCCGTCCTGCTGCTCAGCCCCGACATGCCGTTGATGACCGGCACACCGGAGGAGATTCTGAAACCGTCCATTCTGGAGAAGGCTTTCAACTGTCCGCCGAGGCGCCATCCTTTACTTCTCGAACGAATGCAGCGTTATGCGAAGAGGGCGGGATGACCACGACGAGCGGATCGATCATCTCCAATATTGCGTCTGCGATTGAATCGCCGAGCGAGCAGTGGTTAGCGCGTGCCAGGGCTCATCTGGATGTGCTAACCAAGCCACTCGGCAGCCTTGGCATGCTCGAAGATATCGCCGCGCAGATGGTATCGATTCAACAGGACAACTTTGCTGAGCCGCTGCGGAAGGCAGTATATGTTTTTGCCGCGGACCATGGAATCACCGCAGAGGGAGTCAGTGCATACCCCAGCGCGGTGACGCGTCAGATGGTACTAAACTTTCTGGCTCAGGGAGCCGCCATCAACGTCCTGGCGAAGCTTCATCATGTCGAGATGAATGTTGTCGATATCGGCGTGGATGCAAACTTTGATGCGGTGGACGGACTGTTGAACTATAAGGTGCGCAAAGGGACGCGCAACATGCTGCGGGAAGCAGCGATGAGCGATGCGGAGCTGGGACAGGCGATTGAAGCAGGACTAAAGTTGGCAGCAGATGCGAAGGCGCAGGGTAAAAGCCTGCTTGCGGTCGGTGAGATGGGCATCGGCAATACGACGGCGGCGAGCGCTATCACTGCTCTCCTGACGAATAAGCCCGTCGCGCTTGTCACTGGTAAAGGAACAGGGCTGGATGCCAATGCTCTGGTCCGCAAAAGGCAAATTATCGAAGCGGTCATCAGGAAGCATTTCGGGGGCGGTGGAGTTGATTCAAAGCCCAACCCGCTTGATGTGCTGCGACACGTTGGAGGGCTGGAGATTGCTGCTATGGCGGGCCTGGTACTAGGCGCAGCGCGGGCTGGGATTGCGGTGGTGGCCGATGGATTTATCTCGACGGCAGCAGCGGTCATCGCGTTTGCAATTGAGCCACGTGTGCGAGGCTACCTCTTTGCCGGTCATCAATCGGAAGAACCCGGACACCGCGTGCTACTCGAATACATTGGCCTGAGGCCGATCCTCTCGTTGAATATGCGGCTGGGAGAAGGCACCGGTGCGGTGTTGGCGATGCCGATCATCGAGTCCGCGATGTGCCTCTACAACGAGATGGCGACGTTCGCCTCAGCAGGCGTCAGCGAGGCGACGAAGTGAACGCAATACGGCAGATTCGTCGGCTGAGCTTGGAGATAGTGGTTGCCTTTCAATTTCTCACGCGCATCCCGATGCCATCAACCGCGTTTGAAGACGATTCTCTCTCTCGAGCTATCAAGTTTTTCCCGCTGGTGGGACTGGCTGTCAGTTCTGGCGCTGTACTGCTACAGAAGTTGTTGATATCACATCTGAGTCGTCCACTCGTGGCGCTGGTTGTGCTCAGCTATCTCGTCCTGATCACAGGCTGCTTCCACGAGGACGGCCTCGCCGACTCTGCAGATGGGTTTGGCGGCGGATGGAACAAGGATCAGATACTTCTCATCCTGAAGGACAGCCGGATCGGCAGCTATGGCGCGACAGCTCTGGCGTTGTCTTTGCTGGCACGCTACCTTCTCCTTGCGTCGCTGCCAATGGAGCACTTTGCAGCGTATGTCATTTCAGCGCACGTGTTATGCCGCTGGAGCTCACTTCCGCTGAGCTACTTCCTTCCACCGGCGCGTGAATTGGACGGCCAAGGCGCACGAATCGCTAAGTCAACATCTCTACCGTCGCTTATATCCGGATCGGTCTTCAGCTTTGCCGTAGTCGCTTTTGCACTGCGGTGGTCAGCGGTGGCTCCCCTACTGATTACGCTGCTTGTTGTTGCTTTGAGCGGATGGTTTTACTTCAGAAAAATTGATGGAATCACTGGCGACTGCTTCGGTGCAACGAATCAGTTGACGGAGATTGCCGTTTACTTCTGTGGAGTTTGGACCCTATGAGCGAAATTCTTTTCATTCGCCATGCGGAAACAGATATGGCTGGCACCTTTTGCGGTCACTCCGACCCTGAATTGAACGCACGCGGCCATGTTCAACTTGCTGAACTGATCGATAGGCTTCGCATGGAGAACTTCGGCGCGGTTTATGTCAGTGACTTGCGCCGCGCCCACACAACAGGAAGGTCAATTGCCGAGGCGTTCGGTGTCGACTGTCTTGTGCGCCCTGCGCTGCGCGAGATCGACTTTGGCCACTGGGAAGGCCTTACCTGGCAAGAGATTGAGAAACGAGAAGAGAACTATGCACGGCGCTGGCTCGCCGAGTATCCCAACCTGCCGGCTCGGGGCGGCGAGAGCTACCACGACTTTGAGCAGCGGGTGCTGGATGAGGTCGAGTTCCTGTTGAAAGAGGTAGAGATTGGGGGCCGCACCATCGTTGCTGTCGCTCATGCAGGTGTGCTTCGCACGGTGCTCTGCACGTTCCATGGATGTTCCGAAGAAGACGCATTGGAGCAGACGAGATCGTACTGCTCCATCGTCCGCCATACCACGGCGGCCTTCCCTTTCGCGCAGACAGCTGAGGTGGGATCGTGAAGTCGGCGAAGGTTAACGTACATGAGCTGATTGCGTGGGGGCTCGATGAGTATCCCTACCGCGACACTGGGACCGATCTGGGGCAGAAGGAGCTCGCGAAGCAGGTGGAGCAAGCGCAGCATGAGATTAACTCAACGCGAGCGCTATTCTACTTGCCCCGCTTTGTTGGCGAATGAGACTGAGAGCATAAAGCATCTCTTCACCGCATCCGCGCAGCGCAACGACTTGCAGGAGGAGTATGAAGGACTTGACTGGACGCTGGGCGTAGTCGACCTGCGCCGATTGTTGGCCTTTCAACGCAGACTGGTCTTCAGTCCCGCACATCATTCCTCGCCCACTCCCCAGCAGGACGAATGGCCTGAGTTGGTCTCGCTTGCAGCAGGCTTGCGAAGAGGTACAGAACATCGGATTGTACGCAATCGACATACTACAGATCACTTGGATGTCAGTCTGCGTTCCGGCAATCCCGATCTGCAGTTTCGGTTGAAGCCAAAGGCAGGATCGGTGTGCTCACCCTTTTTGCTACACGGCGGTAGCCCATTTTTCGAGGTCGCCGAGTATCGCGGACGATGGTTTTTGCGCGATGGATACCACCGCGCCTATCGTCTATTGCAAGCGGAGGTGCATTGCATGCCCGCCGTCGTAATTTACACGCGAACAATCGAGGAGCTTGGTGCGAGTGAGCCATGGTTTTTCAACGAAGACCAACTATTCTCCGATCATCCGCCCCGCGTCACAGATTTTCTCGATGAGAGCCTGGTTCTACGTTATGAAAGGCCTGCCCTCCAGAAAGTCATTCGCATTCGAGTTGAAGAGTCACTCGAGCCATTTGATGAAACTGACACCGTACAAGGAGAAAAAGTATGAGTATCGCAACGACACGTGGAGATGGGGGACAGACCGGGCTGGCCGGGGGCATTCGCATCTCGAAGGGGGACCTGCGCGTTGAGGCATATGGCACAGTCGATGAGCTGAATTCGGTACTGGGGTTTGCCCGGAGCATCTGCACCAACGAGGAGATCTGCAACTGGACCGAAGGAATTCAACGCACGCTGTTTCGCCTGGGATCGGCGCTGGCGACTCCGCCGGAAAGCAAAAAGGCTCCACCATCTATTACTCAAGAGGATGTGGAGGCGTTGACAAAGCTGGTCCACCAGATCGAGGCAACGGAAGGTATTCTCGCTGACTGGTCGCTGCCAGGCGCGCACACCGAGTCAGCCGCGTATGAGGTCGCCCGCACCGTGTGTCGTCGAGCCGAACGCAATACAGTTCGACTGGTGGCCAGTGGTGTGGAGTTCAAGCCAGAGATTCTCGCGTACTTGAATCGTCTCTCAGATGTGATCTGGCTCTTCGGCAGATTGATCGAAGTGAACGCGGGCGTAGATGCGCGTTTACGCAGTGGAGACACGGCAGGACCCAAGTGGTCCAGGGCGTGGAAATGACCAAGGCTGCAGGCTTCGACGAAAGCGCACGTCAAGCGGTATACCGGGTGATCCGCGAACGAAGAGACGTGCGCCGCGGCTTTTTGCCGGAGCCCATGCCGGACGAGTTGCTTTGCAGACTGTTGGAGGCCGCACACAATGCACCTTCGGTCGGCCTGATGCAGCCGTGGCGCTTTATCGTCGTGCGTGACACTGGTGTGCGGCAGGCTATCCACGAGATTTTTCTTGATGCTAATCAACGAGCGTTGGCCGGTTATGAAGGCGAACGTCGACAGAACTATGCGAGCTTGAAGCTTGAGGGCATACTCGAAGCGCCTCAACATCTTTGCATCGTTTGCGATTCGCAGAGCAGTCAGGGGCATCAGCTTGGACGACGCACGATGCCGGAGACGGCGCTCTACTCAGCTGTATGCGCGGTACAGAACCTGTGGCTCGCCGCCCGGGCGGAAGGGATTGGCGTGGGTTGGGTAAGCATTCTTGAACCTCGGATGCTACGTGGCGTGCTGAAGATACCAGAACACATTACACTTGTGGCGTATCTGTGTCTCGGGTACGTTGATGCATTTGCCTCAGAGCCCGATCTCGAGCGCGCAGGGTGGGAGAGGCGGACTCCTCTGAAGAAAGTCCTTTCGTTGGACCAGTACGACAGTAGTTGGGACGAAGAGAGATCTACGCCATGAGAGCACGCGCGATCATGGTTCTAGGTACCAGCTCGCACGTTGGCAAGTCGCTGCTGACTGCAGCGCTGTGTCGAATCTTCGTGCAACACGGCCACCGCGTCGCACCGTTCAAATCGCAGAACATGTCACTGAACTCTGCCGCCACAATTGAAGGGCTGGAGATCGGCCGTGCCCAAGCGCTACAGGCAGAGGCCGCTGGTGTTGCACCCTCGGTCCACATGAACCCCATTCTGATCAAACCGTCGAGCGAGAGTTCGTCGCAGGTGGTTGTACACGGCAAGATATGGGGAAGGGTGACCGCCGCAGACTACCACCAGAGACGGGTGGAAGAGTTGCTCCCGGCCGTGCGCGAAAGCTACGAAACGCTTGCGTCGCAGTACGACGTGATTCTTCTGGAAGGTGCTGGATCACCGGCGGAGATTAACCTGAAGCAGCACGACATCGCGAACATGCGGATGGCGGAGATGGCCGACGCGCACTGCCTGCTGATTGGCGACATCGACCGTGGCGGCGTCTTTGCCTCGCTGCTGGGAACACTGGAACTGCTGGAGCCGGAGGAACGCGAACGCATTCGAGGATTTGCGATCAACAAATTTCGCGGTGAGGCGAGTCTTTTGGAACCTGGGTTGCGGATGATTGAAGAGCGTGTGCGGAAACCATGTATCGGAGTCGTACCTTATTTGCACTCGCTGAGGCTTGAAGAAGAGGATAGCCTGGGTCTGCCTGTTGCGACACAGCAACAGTGGAAGCTGGACGCATCTTCCGAGCAAGGGATCGACCGCACTTTGCGCGTGGCTGTCGTTGCGTTGCCGTCATTTTCGAATTTCACTGACTTTGATTCACTGCGAGCGGAGCCGTCTGTATCGATTCTGTTCTGTCGCACTGCAGAAGCCATCGCACAGGCCGATGTCGTCATTCTGCCGGGAAGCAAGCAGACCGTGGATGATTTGCTGTGGATGCGCGAACAGGGCCTGGATGTTGCAGTGCAGCAGTATGCACGGGCTGGTCTGGTGGTTGGAATCTGCGGAGGAATGCAGATGCTTGGGGAGACGATCTCCGATCCTCTTGGTATGGAGCGAGATGGCTCGGCCACTGGGCTGGGGCTGCTGCCAATTCAAACCATCATGGAGGCGGACAAAATAACTCGCAATATGAGGGGGGAGATCGCGGCGACTGTCCTGTTCGGACAGCCTGTTACGGATAGCAAACTCTCCGGCTACGAGATCCATATTGGACGGACGATCTATCGGATGGGAGCCGCGCACTTCGCAGTTCTATCAACCAATTCAGGATCGTCGAGCGTTTGTAACGATGGGTGCGTAAGCGCTGATTCGCGCGTCTTCGGAACCTATTTGCACGGACTCTTCGATGACGATAGCTTTCGTCATCAGTTCGTTCGCGCCGCACGCGCATTCCACAAACTCAACGCGCCAGATGAGCTCTGTCTCTGGAAGCAGCTCCGCGAAGATTCGCTGAATCGACTGGCCCGCGAGGTCGAGAGAGTACTCGATATGAAGACGATCTTCGGTTGGGTCGGTCTTCCTTACAAAGGTGTCGCTTCAGCGGAAGAAAACCCCGATCGGTTGCAACACGAGGGTGTTGCACAATGAGCAGGCGAAAGGTTCTTGCGATGGCATGCTTGTTCGACTGGATTGCTGGCGACCCTGAATGGTTTCCGCATCCTGTTCGGTTGATAGGTAACGGTGTGGAGATGGGCGAGCGCATCTTGCGGAAGCCCGGTCAAACACCCGCGTTTGAACTCGCAGCCGGCGGCGCATTGACCTTTGGCATGGTGGCCGCCACATATCTCGGAACTGCGAAGTCGATTGCGTGGATGAACAGGCGAAGTCGTGTCTTGGGCTTCGCTACAGAAACAATGCTCGCGTGGACCTGCCTGGCGTCGCGCAGTCTGCATGACGAGGCCTCTGCTGTCATTGCTGCGCTTGAAGCAGACAATAACGCTCTCGCGCGACAGCGGCTGGCGAGGATCGTCGGGCGGGACACGCAGCATTTGGACCCGCCGGAGATTAGCCGCGCTGTCATCGAAACTGTGGCAGAGAGTGGTTCCGATGGCGTGATTGCGCCGCTATTCTGCCTGGCAATTGGAGGAGTACCCCTTGCCATGGCCTATAAGGCGATCAATACACTTGATTCGATGATCGGTCACGCCGATGAGAGGTATCTCTATTTCGGAAAGGTGGCGGCGCATCTGGACGATGTGGCCAACTTTCTGCCGGCGCGGCTGACGGCGTTCGGGATTACAGCGGCCGCCGCAGTCATGGAAGGTGCGAGTTCCGCCAATGCGCTGGAGACATGGCTACGCGACGGAATGAAACACAAGAGTCCCAACGCGGGGCAACCTGAGAGCGCGATGGCCGGCGCGCTGCAGGTACGTCTCGGAGGAGAGAACTTCTATGATGGCAAACCCGTAGCGGCGCCTCTCATTGGGGAGCGGTTTCCTCGGCCCTCAGCGCAAAAGGCAGAACAGGCAATTCGGATCGTGGCGGCAGTCTCTGTCCTTGGGGCGGTCGGAGCGTTATTGTTTGGAAGGAGCAAAAGATGAGTGGGGCTCCTCATATTCCTCCGCCGGCACATGGAGGACAACTTCGGCAGATTGCTGCACGGTATGGAATTTTGATGGAACAGCTCATCGATTTCAGCGCCAATATCAATCCGGCCGGCCCTCCGCCATCGGCGATAGCTGCAATACGACGAGCGCTCGAAGAGCCTTCGACATTCGACGTATATCCGGATCTCGAACTGGTGGAGTTGAAGCAAACAATCGCGGAGCGTATGGGAACTCAGCCGGAGAATGTCGCTGTTGCGAATGGTTTTGTGCCTCTGCTCGAGTCTGCTTTGCGGTCTCTAAAGATCGCGCGATGCCTTCTGCCCGTTCCCTCGTTCAGTGAGTATCGAGGTGCGCTCGAGAACGCCAGCGTTGCCATCACTCCCTTTCATCTTTCTCCGGATCAAGGATTTGAGTATGAGGCTAAATCGATTCTAAAGGCGCTCCTCGATCATTCATGCGATGCAATCTTGCTCGCGAATCCGCAGAATCCCTCAGGCGCCCTCTGCAGTTCACGAGAGATGAAGCGGCTGATTGAAATGGCCGCGCGATATCGCATTACGGTACTGCTGGATGAGGCATTCATTGATTATTGTCCGCTTGAATCCCTGACGCGGCCCGCGGGGGAATTCGAAAACCTCATTGTGTTTCGGTCGGTCACAAAATTTTTTGCCATCCCGGGATTGAGAGTAGCCTATGCACTCAGCGGTTCGTGTCATATAAATGCCATGAATCGCCTTATCGCGCCGTGGCCGATCGCGAGCATTGCTTCTGTGGCAGCCTGCGCTGCTTTGAACGATGAAGCGCATGCACAAGAGTCGCGGCTCGCCAATGAACGGCGACGCTCTTGGCTGGAAGAGCAACTTGCGCAGCTACAGATCGCGACATATCCATCGAGTGCGAACTTTCTTCTGCTGCGATTTCCCGCAGAGGTGGATGTCAGACTGCTTTGGGGGAGAATGATTGTCGAAGAGCAACTCGTGCTTCGTTCGTGCGCGAACTTTGAAGGGCTTGCCGCAGGGCACTTGCGGATCGCAGTCCGTTCCGAGTCAGAGAACGATAGGCTGATTAGCGGCCTGAAACGGGTGCTTTCCAGCTTCGTTACCGGGGTTTAGGCAATACAGGCCTGGCCCGCCCAGAAGATACGATCCCATTTGCTTCGATAACAGTCGGAGCATTCGTGAAATAATTATCGGGCTAGCCGTCCCGATCATAGTCCAACAGAATCACTCCACCGCTGATGGATTCCACGATGTATTTCTTTGCCGGGTCGGAGGTATGTTTGAAGGTAATGCCGGTCTTGGGAGTAATGTCTTCGAGTTGTGGAACCGGGCGTCCACTGCACTTCGTTGACTTGGCGCCGATTGGTGGCGGAGTGGGCGTGGGATGACCGCTCTGCGCCTCCGCGAAGCTGAAGATGCAAATGCAACTGCAACTGCAACTGCAATGGATCGGAGAACGCTCAAGTAAAGGTGGCGACGATTCAATCGAGTCCTATTCTGCACTATGGTTGGATTTTATTGCTTCTGCGGCGCGGTCTCGAGACGCTGCTTTGATCTGTCTATAGATATCCAGTTCGCGGTCTGCATCGGCTTTAGTAGATTTCACTGCTCGGGAGTGGCAGCCTGGTGCGCCGAAGAACTACTTTGTACGCGCGCCCGGAGCCGGTTAGAAGTTTCCATCTCTTTTTGTGCATCTGCTGGTCGAAAGGCTGCCGTGTATGCACCAGCCAGTTCCCGATGGAATTTCTCGGTTTTCGGCGACAGCCGTGTCGCCGCTTCAAGTTCCGTAATCGCTGCCGCCGTCTCCCCGCTTTCGAGCTCTATCTTGCCGAGACTGTAATGCGAGTCACCGTCACTTGGACTGAGCTGAATAGCGGTGCGAAGTTCTTCGATCGCCCGTTGCTTCTCTCCCTGCTGACCCAATGCTTCCCCGAGGGCGCGATGTACATCCGGAATTTCCGGATGCAATTTCTCCAACGCTCCGAGCCGCTCGATGCCAGAGGCGATTCGCCCGGTCATCACCATCGACTCTGCGTAGACATACTCTGCTTGTGGAGCAAGGTCAGCTTTTCCGATAACGGGTTCCAGCGCCTCTATGCTACCGTGATAGTTCTCAGTCATAAACTGGCTAATGGCTAGAACGCTGCGGGCGCCAATATCATCCGGATGGGACCTCACATAGCGCGATAGCGGCATAACCGCATCGGCGAATTGCGACCCAGCGAACGCCGCTCGCCCCCAGTTATAGTCCAGTCCCTCGATCGATGGATTCCACACGGCTGAACGCTCGAAATACTTGACTGCGTTCGAATAGTCGCTGTTCGTTGCCGCAATGGCACCCAGATTGTTATAGCTATCGGCCACCGGAAGTCTGATCTGGTCTTTCATTGTTTCGACATTCCGTACTGCCAGCGGATCCGCCTTCGTGGCAGTGACGGCAGGAGTTGTCCCAGCTTCTGCGGCACGGACTGGAACATCCTCAGATCCCGATGTATCCATAAGTCCCGTCAGTGCGCTTTTGTCTTGCGCCAGCGTTTTGTTGGCCAATTCACGGGAGATAGTCATCTCCGCGTGCGCGGAATCCTGCTGACCCTTTTGCATCAGGATTCTGCCCAGAAGAAAATGCGCTTTCTGGACCTGATATCGATTCCGCGTAACATCCGCCGTAAGTTGGATGCATTGACGAAGAGCAGTTTCTGCCTCCGTGGGACGGTTCGTGTCGAAATACATCTGCCCCAAATACAGATAGGCGTCGGGACTTTGCGGCCCGAGTAAGATTGCCTTCTTCAGATACGTTTCCGCCTCAGCGTAGTTATGGCGAGTTACTGCAATCTTGCCGAGCGCCGTATAGGTCTTGGAATCGCGCGGAGAAATGACCAGCTCTTTCTTCAACTCCCCTTCCGCTTCTTCCATATGGCTTTCGTCGCCGCCAGTCGCCAGTAAGATGGCGGCTAGCAAATAGTGCGCCCCCGGCAAGCGCGGGTTTTCCTCAATGGCCCGCCTGAATTCCGTTATCGCGCGAGGTTGGAAATCCGAGTCAGCGTATGCGCGACCGAACGCCATGTGGACTTCCGGCGTATCGCCGAACGACTTCTCCATCTCGTTGAAAATCTGCACAGCGCATTTTTCATCGTTCAGATCGAGACAGGCGACAGCCAAGTCATAGCCATTGGGGAAAGTCGGATCCAACGCCACAGCTGCTTCCAGCTCTTTTCTTGCGTCCTGATTCCGATTCAGTTTCAAAAGAGCGCGTCCAAGCACCTGATGAGCCTGAGCGAGCCTCTCGCGATCGCTCGGGTATTTCCGTATAAACTCTGTCGCCAGCGTCCTTGCATGGGCAAAATCGCCCAGCACCAACGCAGTTCGCGCATAATCAAGAAGCAGAGACGGGGAATCGGGTTCCAGAGTCAAAGCTTCATCAAATAACGGAGCCGCCTGCGCATAATCACGCACCAAGCTGTACCCCATTGCCAACTCGCCAAGCGCGTCGGCGAGAAACGCGCGATATTGCTCCGCCGCGTCGCTGAGCTTACCCGTCCGTTGCAACTCCTGCGCGTCGTTGTAACGCTGCCGCAACGACTCGCTGCCGACGGCTCCATTGTTCCCAGTCTGTCCGGAAAGGACCGCAACAGTCATCAATGTGAAAATTAGGATTGTGCCACGGCGCTTGAATCGGAAGGACATGATGAAGCCAAGAATCGATAAGGTATCGACCGTTGTCAATCGTACCACCCCGCCACGTGCGGCAGACACAGCCCAGCCGCCCGTGCGATGCACAGCGCCAACTCCGAAAAGCCTTCGGGAGCTTAGGTCAATAAATGTCGCACAGTTCCCCAAACCCTCAGAAAAAAAACGGAAGGTGGACAATTTGTCCACCCTCCGCTGCACTGGAGGGGTGCTAGAAGAAGTACTTCACGTTCAACTCAATAATGCGTTGGTATGGAGCTCCGGTCTTGGTGTTCATAATGCCGAAGTTCGCGGTGTTGTAGTTCGTCGTGAATGCTTTACTGTTGTAGTTCACGAGGTAACCCAATGCTAACGGCCCTCCGCCCCCCGCCGAGCTGAAGTTCGGCAGTGGGTGGTTGAGCCAGTTAAAAGCACTGGCGCGGAACTGGATTTGTTGTCCTTCATGACCAGGGATCGGGAACGACCTGTAAAGCGCCAGATCGTTGTTGAAGTAAGCTGCAGCGCTTATGTAGGGAAAACCCTGACCGCCCTGCGTCCCTATGTTCGGAGGCGTAAAGCAGCTCCCATTGACACGTTGGTAGTGGACGAGGCCGGACGTTGGGTTGCAGGTCAGCGCAGGCAAAATCGGAACAGGCGCATCCGTGCCAAAGTACGTAGCAGCACCGATTGCGCTGGTGAGGCCCATCGCCTTCTGTTGCGCTGCAGTTCCCGGCAGACCGGTATACGTCAGTCCCATATTGAAGTTTGGCACCCCGTTCCCAAGCGCAGCGGGAATGTATCCGCCTGCCTGCCATGTGGAGATTCCGGAGATCGTCCATCCTCCCAGCAGCCCATTGACGAGCCGATTAGCAGAACCGATCTTCCCGGTGTTGTAGTAGTAGTAGGCGTTGAAGACAAACGGCCGATCAATAGACGTCGGGCCGTAGTTCAAGTTGATGTTGTACGGATTCGCCTGCAGGCTCGTGCCCAGCGTCTTCGACCATGTGGCATTCAGGTTGTAGCCGAGCTTACCGGTTGTCTTGATCCAAGCCACCTGCAAACCGTTGTAGTTGGTGTAGGCGATACTTTGATTCATATAGGCGGAAGCGGTGCCATACGCGTAACCGTAGGGGTGATAATCTGCCGCCGCGTTTCCGGTTGGAGTACCCGTGAAGCTGGAGAAATTGGGATTCGTTCCCAGGTTCTCCGGGTTGGTGGATACTACGCCTGTCTTGGGATCGGGGCTGAAGAAGGCTCCCATCGGGGTTTTGTTCTGATCGGCGATTGCGGCATAGTTGCTGCCTTCGATGCCCTCGCTATTATCGGAAAGCTGGCTGGTGCTGCTTCCAACATAGGCAACGTCAAGCACAGTATTCCACTTCAGCCTTTGGTCGATTGTGAAGTTGTAGGCAAACGTGAGCGGCTGACCATAGTCGCTCGGATCGAAGCCCGTCTGTGATCCGCTCCCGCACTGAATCGTGCAGGGTTTATATGCCAGTTGGCTAATCTGCGAAAGCATGACATTCTTCTGACCGGGCAAGTTGTAGCCAAGGACGTGCTGCGCGGTCACCAGTGGCGCCGAGACGTCATTAACCTGAGTGACGAAACGGTAGGCTCCCCATCCGCCGCGTACCATGGTGTTGCCGGTCCCGAATAAATCATAGGAAAGTCCCAATCGTGGATCGACATAGGCGAAGCGGTTCGGCTGACCGCTCAGAGGAACGCCCGCATCGATGGCATGCCAATAATATCCCGGAGCGTACTTGCCGCTGTTGTAGTCGGAAATTACGCGAAGAGGATAGAAGACCGCCATGCCAACGCCATCACGGTCATACCAATGGCCGATGTGTTCAAAGCGCGCGCCCAAGGTCAGGGTCAGACGCTTGGTTGCTCTCCAGTTATCCGTTATGAAAACCGCCGTTGCCATGTAGGCGGTGTCAGCAATGGGAGACGAGTTGTTTTCGCTGTAGCCCGACGCTATGCCCATCGTGAAATTAGCCACGGCGTTATGCGGCGAACCCAGCTGGTTTCCGGTAATGATGTTCGGATTCTGACCCGCGCCCAGACTCAGGTTTCCATCCTGGTAGGTGCTAAAGGTGCTCTGGAAGTTATCAGTGTTCTGCGTAAACGCGCCCATCTTCACCGTGTGAGCACCCCAAACCTTGGTCAGCGTATCGTTGAATTGGGGGGCTTCCTTTTTCACAGCATATTGCCCTGGAGGGTTTTCAAAGATAGAAGCCTGCGAGAAGTCTGGGAAGCTAAAGTTTCCGGCGCTGCTGTAGGCAGGGATGTTAAGTGAGGTCGTTGGAAAGACTTTGCCGTAGGTGTAGCCAAGCGTGCTCCGGTACACCGCCGATGGGTTCGGCTCGACAAAGGGGAAGCTGCCGAAGGCCCACGCAGCCATGAAGTCGTTGGTCATTGAGGCGCTAAAGTTGTGTACGAAGTGCCCTGCCAGCGATTTGCCCCGGAAAGCCTCGGACTCGCCGCCGCCTGGGTAGGGGATGGCATTGCCCGGCGTCCAGTACAAGTGTGCGCCATTGCCCTGCGCCAGTTGCGAGTCCCATGCCTGCTGGTAAGACCCGTAAATCTTAGTATTTGGTCCGAATTGATAGTCGATCCGGAAGCGATAGATCCATCCGTTGTTGATATTAGGAATGGGCTCAAAGTAGTTGACGTTGCCTTTGGAGGTCGCCGAGTTCGCGTTGGCCTTGGGCCAAATCTTGGCCAGTGCCGCTGCGCCGGGATCGATGAATTGAGAGGGGATCTTCTGGCCCACATTTCCACCCGCGGTTCCGTAAGAAGCCAGATTGGAACTCGCCGCCGCCGTGGAGCCGTCCGGGTAGACTGTTCCAGAGAGATCGCTGCACCATCCACCCTGCGGATAGGTGCCGTTTGGGGTCGTGAAGAATCCCTGTGGGCAAAGGGCCAGATTGTCTGCGTTGTCCGTAGTGAAATCTCCCGCCATCATCTCCGGAGTGGGAATATAAGACGTCAGCACATTCGCATTGCCCTGGTTCTGGAGCCATCGTTCATAGCCGCCCCAGAAGAAGAGTTTCTGGTTAGTTTTCGGGACCGGACCGCCGAAGTTGCCGCCCGGATAGTAGTAGTGCTGGGGGCCCTGTGGGATTCCCTGATGGTTGCTCACCCAGTCGTTCGCGTTCAGAACGCTATTGCGCGCGTCGAAGTAGGCTTCGCCGTGATAATGACTTCCCCCCGATTTACTAATGGTGCTCACAACGACTGGGCCGAACGGCGTGTCAGCACCAAAGTTCGACGCCTGCACGCTGACTTCCGCGGTCATTTCGGGGTTGACGATCGAGACCGACGACGCCATGTTACCCGGGTCAATGACGTTGGCTCCGTCAGCTAGCAACGCCGTGCCGCCGCGATTCACTGCGCCGTTAATGTCGATGCCGTTCCCCACCGCGCTCTGCTGTACAGACACGTTGAGATCGGTGTACTGCGGACTGTTTTGCGTCAGGCCGGAGGAGACTGTTGTCGCTCCAGGCAGCACTTTTAGCAACTCTGTCGTGTCGCGGCCAACAAGAACCAGGTTGTCAATGTCTTTGGAAGTCAGGACGTTAGTGCGTGCCCCATCCTCCGTCGGGATCAGCTCGCTGGATGCTTCGACTACGACCGTCGTCGTATCAGAACCCACCGTCAGCGTAAACGCGGGGACGGCACGCACGTCTCCAGCGTGCACCTCGATTCCGGTAAGCTCTTTGGGCTGGAAACTTTTCGCAGTGACCTTTACCGAGTAGGTACCCGGTACCAGTGCGGGAAAAGCATACAATCCCGAGCGATTCGTTTGTACGACGCGCAAGGTACCGGTCGCTTCATCGGTCAGCGTTACCTGGGCCCCGGGAATCACAGCACCCGAGGCATCCTGTACCGTCCCCGTCAACTGAGCCGTGGTTTGAGCATGGGTTAGGGGAACGGACAGAAGTAACATCGCGACTGCGATGAGGGGAAGAATCCACCGGCCTGTTCCACAGAGTCGTCGCAGGTCTCGTTTTAGTGTTCCTTCGGTGCGAATGCCATGAATGCTGATCATTTTTGCCATAGCCTCCTAAAAATTCCGTTAACAAAACCCTGCGCGGGAGGTCGGTATGCTGTTTTACTCGTCGACAGTTTGCTGATTTTGTTAGCGACCGAGACTATAGATACGCACATTTATCGATGTCAAGCAAAAACTTTAGATTGAGAACCGAAATGAGTGCATCGGTATTTGAACCAAACAAAATAGGAGATTCTAAGATTCATCTCGTCCAGACAAAACGTTGCTCCGGCTCGACCGCGTAATTTGCAGCCATTCGCGGTAAAACCGAACATTCCCATGGCTTTTTTTAATGAGCCTATCGGCAGTTTGTCCAATCGCCGAAGTCACCGGCTTCCCCTCGGTCAAGATTCTTACTGCCGGATTTCATTTCCCATAAGAACAAATTTCCTATAAAAACAATTTGGACGAAGGCTGACATTTTTCATCCGTTCGTGAAAATTCGCTCCTGATGGTATGCTTCGTTCTTTCCGGCATCCACCTCGGTCGTCATCGTGGTTCGGAGTGGTCTATCGCATTCTCGGCGGGGAGGGTTACAGAAAATTGCGGCATGACAGGCACGGCATAAGACGCATCGATCTGGCTGAAATGCAGCTCGCTTCCAGTGAGACAGCGCGGATCATCAACCGGGATATCGTCCTCGAGTTAATCCGAGCCAGCCAGCCCATTTCGCGCGCCGACCTGGCCCGACGGTCGGGACTTGGGAGAAGCACTGTCTCGCAAATCGTGGAGCAGCTCATAGGTGAAAATTGGGTTCGCGAAGGCGCCATGGGTTCGCTCCCGCGAGGACGCAGACCAACAATGGTGGGATTAAACGAAGATTTGGTAGCGATCGCGGTCGACATTCATCCAAGACAGGCCAGTGTCGCTTTAGTAGACCTGAACGGGCGGCTGCTCTCGCGTTCGCTGGCGCCGCTTACCTCCGATCCCGCGGACTCCATAAGGTTGATCACGGACTGCATGCAGCGGATGCACAGCACCGCCCCGCGCAAATCGATCAAGGGTATCGGCATCAGTCTGCCGGGAAGAGTGAACCCCATAACACAGCGGCTAATCTTTGCTCCCAATCTGAAATGGCCCGAGTTCGATATCAAGAAAACGGTCGAGGCCAGAATGGGCCTGCCTGTAGTGATAGAAAATGACGCGACCGCGTGTCTGCTGGCGGAGCTCACCTTCGCGCGGATGGACGGAATTCGAGATGCGGTGCTGGTCGCTGTCGCCGAGGGTGTGGGAACCTGCGTTCTTGCCAATGGGCAGCTGGTCGTCGGTCACAACGGAATGGCGGGCGAGTTCGGCCACATACTCCTCGACCCCAATGGCCCGCGTTGTGGGTGCGGGAAGAACGGATGCTGGGAGGTCTTCGGTTCCTCCCGGGCAGCATTGCGTTATTACCGGGAGCTAAAGCCGAAGGGCTCTGTCGTCTCCTTCCAGGAACTGCTCAATTTGGCCGAAGAAGGCGATTCGGCTGCCGCGCAGGCCCTGACCATGCAGGCAATGTGGATTGGTCGCGGGTTGCGGACTGTCATCGCCGGCGTTTCTCCCAGCACGATTCTGATCGCAGGAGAGCTCACCGCAGCTTGGCATCGTTTTGGGCCAGTGATCGAGAAGGAGGCGATTGGCCTCACCCTGGCTGGCAGTCCTCCTGTGATCCGACCGACCCATGAAGGCGAAATTGCTCGGCTCCGCGGTGCTGCAGCGCTCGTGTTTCAGGGGAAAGCGCGCCGCACAGCCTCCCCCCCTGCAACGGCAAGCACAACCAGGCGGCAAGAGGTCGTGGCGGCTGCGTTCTGATAATCAGGGTCAGTTGCCCAGTTTCAATCATCAGTGTGCGGTGTAGGTGAAAAGCTTTACCCTATAAATCCGAAATGCATGCGGGTCCATCAAGAGCTCGCGGCCCTGATCACTTTGGTCGCCGTTGAGGCGACGCTCGGTTACCCACTTGCCATCCGTATCCGATACCTGCTCGATGCTGGCAATCCCCGCAATCTGTTCATCGACGTCAGGATCACGCAGAAACGTTACCGTCAGACCACTACCGATTACGAAGAACTCGTTTGGCGCGCTCTCGATGACCATCATTCCGCCATCGGAAGCAACCAATTGTTTCGCTGGCCACGAGCGGGACAGCATCGCGCGGAACAGAAACCCTCCCAGCGACACAGTCTGCGAGGGTCTGGGGCTGCTTTCATGCAGTACCAAACCGCGGATCTTTCCCGTCTCTTGGGCACGCAGAGTTTGTCCGCTAAGACTACTCAACTCGGCGTAAAGGTCTGCGATTCCCGCAGCATCCGACGGCCGTGATCCATCACCTGAGATCGAATCGACGGCGAAAGGAGAGAACCCGAATCCGCGCGCTTCGCCGTAGGTGTAAAGGGCAGTCCAGGGAGCTGCATCCAGGCGTGCTTCCGGAACGAAAACCGGATTCCCAGCCGCCTTATAGCGGTTCACCCAGTATCCGAAGTCCGGCCAGTAGATGTCCGGCGAATAGAAATCGATCGACGGCGCAGCGGCTCGATACACCGCCTGAAAATAGGGATGCGGCCCGCCGCTCGGATACTCCCCTGTCTGCTCGAACTCCGCGGGCAGCTGTGCATTCATATACATCGGCAAGGAATACTCTGCTTTGCCGGCCTTTGTAACCTGATTCACAAACAATCCGTATTCCCAGGCCATGAAAACTTCATCTGCGGTCTCGCCGAACATCTCCCTCCATGTGTGACCTATAGCGTTGAAATGCGCAGCAAGCTCCGGCGAGATTTGAGGCGCATGCGTCTTCAGATAGTCCCTTAAGTTCCCCGGCACCGGCTCCTGAAACAATCGGTTGGCGGCATCCGAACGGTCCCGGCCACCCACTCCCAGGTAACCCACCTCATTTTCCACCTGCACCATCAGCACCGTCTGCTGCTCTGCGTCCGTCTCGCGCACGTGCCGCATCAGCGCTGCAAACGCCTGGCTGTCGGAGTGAACTGTTTCCTCGCCCAGCGGAGACAGAATCTCGAGCGGTAAACCCTCAGCGGAGATTGCGCGGGGAAAACGCTTCGTATTGGAGAGCACCCATTCCGGAGCGTACTCCGAAAAAGCATTCTTCCAACTCCCGAACCAAAGGAACACCAGGTGGAGTTGTTGCTGCCGCGCCACCTCGATCCAGTGGTCAAGAATGGAAAAATCGAAGGAGCCTTCCATCGGCTCGATCTGGTTCCAGGCCACCGGCGTCAACACGGTATTGAAATGCATCCGCGCCAGCTTCGGCAGGATGACGTCTGCCTGTGCCGCCGTCCCGGCAGAAGAATTGCCAAGTTCGCCACCCAGAATGAGGAACGGTTTGCCATGCACAATGAGCTGTTGCGTGCCGCCTGTGTTCCGAATCACTGGCAGGTCTTGACCACTTGCAATCGACAGCGACGTGGCAAAACCAAAAAGCAGCAAAACGGATGACAAAGCGAGTTTCAATGAAACCTCCTTCGCGACTGCCATGCAGGATAACAGCGCGCCCACTCATGGTTGCACGACACGAGCGACGGTTATCACCATGATCGCAGGCGACCGGCTGGTACGAATCCCGGTATTGGATTTAGTATTGGCCCTGAAATAATTTGATTCCCCGAACGTCGCAAGAATGCTTGCAAGAGGAGAACACGTGCGCCTTTCTTCCATGTCTCGTCTCGGTCTGCTCTGCCTTGGGTTTGCGATCGCCAGTCAGCAAACAGCATTGACTCAGAATTCTGCTTCCACTGCGCCGCCGGTCACCTTCACCGCCGATCAGGACCACCAGAACATGATGGACCAGCTCGGCATCAAGGCGCTGCGTCCCGGACCGAGCGGCAACGAAAAGGCTCCCAACCACGCTAACAACGATGAGTCGAAGGCCAATCCCTATCCCAATCTTCCAGACCCACTCACACTGAACGACGGCCAGAAGGTTACCACTCCGCAGATGTGGTGGGACAAGCGCCGACCTGAGATCGTCGAGATGTACGAAAAATATATCTACGGCCGCATTCCCAAAGATGTCCCGAAAGTGACGTGGAACGCCACCGCCGTCGACCACGAGATGATCGGATTTAATCGTGTCATCGCCAAGGATCTCATCGGGCAGGTAGATAACTCCTCCTATCCAGCCATCAGCGTCAAGATCCACATGACCCTCGTTACACCGGCAAACGCGACTGGACCAGTCCCCATCCTCATCATGTTCGGCCGCGCCGGTTTCCCAGCGCCCAATGAGCCTGCGGGCGAAGATCTCGACCGCATCAACGCGGCATGGAAGGCGCTTCTCGTACAACAGGATCCATCCCTCAAAGATGTTCTTGCAAATCACCCGGCATGGCAGCCGGTCAGACCTACGCCCTTCCAACCTCCGCAACTGAATGCGGACGGCGATCCGCCCAACGCCTGGCAGCTGATCGCAGCCGGATGGGGATTCGCTCTCCTCGACCCGGCCAGCGTACAGGCTGACGACGGCGCAGGAATTACGCGCGGCATCATCGGCCTGGTCAACAAAGGCCAGCCGCGCAACCCGGAAGACTGGGGAGCGTTGCGCGCTTGGGGCTGGGGTGCCGGACGGGCTTTGGATTACCTCGAGACCGATCCTTCAGTCGACGCAAAGCATGTCGGCATCGAAGGCGTTTCGCGCTATGGCAAAGCTGCCCTGGTCACCATGGCCTTCGATCAACGCTTTGCCATGGTCCTCGTCGGTTCGTCAGGCAAAGGAGGCGCCACGCTTTTGCGTCGCAACTACGGCGAAGCAGTCGAAAGCCTCACCGGAGGCGAGTACTACTGGTTGGCCGGAAACTTCCTGAAATATGGCGCATCAGAAGCCACCTTTGGCAGCAAGACACCTGGAGATATCCCAGTAGATTCCAACGAATTGATCGCGCTTTGTGCACCGCGCCTCACATTCATCAGCTACGGAATTCCAGAGAAGGGCGACGCTCACTGGCTTGATCATGAGGGAAGCTTCATGGCGACCGTCGACGCAAGCCGGGTGTTTACGCTGCTGGGCGCCAAGGGGCTCAGTGTCGAGGGGGACTATCACACGGCGAAAATGCCTCCGGTGAATAAGGGCCTGCTGACCGGCCAGCTTGCATGGCGCCAGCATGATGGCGGCCACACCGACGCGCCGAACATGAAATATTTCATTCAGTGGGCTGACAAATTGATCGGTCACACCCCGCCGCAATAGGTTGATCCCGTAGCGCTGCAATTGATCGCAAAAAGCAGCCACCCACAACTACGTATTTTTCGAGGAGATGCGCGAACGCACTAAGTGATGGATTCAATGGTCGGGGCGGAGGGATTCGAACCCCCGACCCTCTGCTCCCAAAGAATGGCCACGTTGATTGGTTGTGCGTGTAGCCAGTTGGAGCGCCTCACATAATCAGGCGTTTACCTGAGCCTGCGCTCACTAGGGCTAAGCCCATCTAAACCAGTAGTCGCTACAGTATCCGCTACATCTCTCGACGCGATCTCTTCCGCCTCTTCCATCGTCATTCCTGCAGGAAGGATGCTGAAACGTGTGAGGCTCCCGTCTTCGCCTTCCGTCCACTGACCAATTGTGATCCCGTTCCTACGCGGTCTGGGGATGTTGCTGACTATGATGATGTCCACCCTCTTTCTCTCGGCAAACCTACGTGCTAGAACGGCCCTAGCAGCCGCCGGTGATTGCGGAGAGCCTAGAGCACCGGGCCTTACGACCATCCCACCCGTTCCCGGGTCTTTCTGATCCGCTTTGGTAGGCAATCTGCACTCCTTCCCCTGTTGCTCTCCTGCCTGCCTTCGCTTGCCGGGAGCGGTGCGGGGAAATCCTCCGTCTGACTTTTCATTCGGGCCGCTCGGATCGTCTCCGCCAGCCCGTCAAACTTCAGCGGCGACCCATCCAAAATGGACACGGCCACAAAGTGTAGCTCGTCCTCTTCGCTCGCCTTCCGCGCCTCCAGCAATGACCGCGCCGCCGCCCTAGACTGGGGGGAGCCTAACACATAGTTGCCCGGTTTCATAGGAAGCACCTGCATAGCGCGAACGTGCCGGACTCCGGAGGCTGGCATGTGCATTTCCGATCTAAATCATGAGGTCGCCCTACTACACGGACTTGAACCAAAGTCCCTTCCTCTTGAGCTGCTCTCCGGTCATCCAGGAGCGCCCTAGCAGCCGCCCTAGACTGTGCAGAGCCGAGGAGATAATCTCCTGGCTTTGGACCTGAAACTGTTGCGCCTAGAGCCGCGTAAGAGCTTTTGTTTTCCATCGAATTCACCTTATCGACTGTGATACTGAGTTGCGCGCAGGATTACCACCCTTGCCAACCCGAATATGAGCAGGTTCACGACCATCCCAACACCAATTTGCAAAACGCGACTGGGCTGATGTCTAGAGATTTCTGAAGCCAGCTCGGTAGTCAGTAGATCGTCGATACCGTGCATGTTCTCTTCCGCCGAAGCACTACGTTAAGCGGTGACGACTCACGCCAAACTTGGACCATCACCGCCCGTCCAGACATAGCAAAGATAATACCTCCCGCTGCCCACTTCCATGGTCCATAGGCTGTTGATCTGGATAAGGTTATAATTCAGGCCACAGCGGAGCCGATCTATGGCTGGTGAGCTCTTAGCGTCCGATGTTACGCATACCCCGATTACCGCCCTACTCGCGAAATTGAGCAGGGGGGGCCATCGACGGGTACGGCTGTGTCTTTATGAGGATTTCCTTCCTGCGGTCGTAAATTGCATGCGATTCGAGCGGGCGATTGGGGCCTTGCACCCTACAGAGCCGATTCATGAAGCTTGCGTTAGGTTGGTTCAGCACCCGTGGATCCGGCTGCACAGTCGCACTCACCTCTCCGCTACTGTCTTGCAGAGGATGAAAGCAATGTCATTGAACCGCGAACTCTTTGGGCAGACATGAACCCGGACCTTCGGCAACGTCTCGAGCCGCTCTTTCACGCTGCCCTAGAAATCCCCGAGGAGGAGCGCGCAACGTTCGTATCCAAAGCGTGCGGTGACGATGACCAGGCAAGGGAGGAACTTGCCGCACTGTTAAATGCACATGTTGATCACACGACTGTCGGTGATTCGCCCATCCAACGCTTAAGAAAAATGTTCCCGACCAAGACGGAGCCATTTTTTGTGGGTGCGGTCGTCGAGAAACGGTTCAGAATTGTGCGTCACATAGGGGCAGGGGGGATGGGAGATGTTTATGAAGCTACAGACCTTCAACTAGGACGAGTTGCTCTCAAGACAATCCGAGCTGATATAGCTAGTCCGGATATGCTTTCGCGTTTCCGAAGGAGGTCCAGATCGCACGGAAGATAAGCGGGCCGCACGTTTGTCGAATTCACGAACTATTTGTAATCACTGGCGACGATACCGGACCGCACACTGCGTTCTTGACGATGGAGTTCCTTGACGGTGTAACACTCGCGGACAATCTTCGCAAATCCGGCCCTCTACCCTGGAAGGAGGCTGAGGCTATATCGATCGAAATATGTGAAGGGTTACAAACTATCCATGAGGCCGGGATCATCCATCGTGACTTGAAAAGTCAGAATATTATGCTCGCGTCGCGTAACGGGTCCACATGCGCCGTCTTGATGGACTTTGGACTGGCTCACGAGATTTCCACTCCCACGTCTACATCGTCGACGAACCTTACCAAGACCGGCGTAATTGTCGGAACGCCAAATTACATGGCTCCAGAACAGTTCGCGGGTAAAGAGCTGACGCCTGCGACTGACATTTACGCCTTGGGTATCGTGATCTATGAGCTCGTAACGGGCAAACATCCTTTTGCCGCGTCTTCACCCATCGGAGCGGCGATTCTGAGGGGGCGACGCCCCTGCTTGGCATCGTCAATTCAACCAGGATTGCCGAGGCGATTCGATGAGGTCATTTGTAAATGCTTGGAGTTCGACGCCGAGCATCGTTACCAGTCTGCCAAGGACGTGTCTGAAGATCTACGGAGCCATTTATTTTCTCTGGGATGGCTCCGACGCAAATGGCCTAAGATTCTCGCTGGAGCTGTGACCCTTGTTCTGCTTTTTTCCAGCCTACTCTTGATCCCCGCTATTCGAGAGCGCTTGCAGGGCATGGTATTTTCTAGCCGCGAAAAGCATATTGCTGTGCTTCCATTTGATTTAGCTGGAGGCGACCCAGAGACCGTGGCGCTTGGAGATGGCCTAATGGACTCATTGGCCGGCAAACTTTCAAATCTTGACGTTGCGAATCAGTCCCTGTGGGTCGTCCCTCCCAGCGAAGTCCGCCACCGAAAGGTCGACGATCCCTCGTCAGCCTTGCGTGAGTTCGGCGCGACGATCGCCGTAAAGGGAAGATTCGAACGCCGTGGCCAGGAGGTGCGTCTAAACCTGACGCTGATCGACACAAGAAAGATGCGAGAGATCGGATTTGCAGATGTCGAGAATCAAAACGGCGATCTAGCGCAGCTACAGGACGAGGCAGTCACGCGTCTGGGACGACTTCTGGACCTTTCAGTCAAAGAGGATATTGCAGTCAGAAATGAGCAACCGACGACCCGAGCCGCTTATGAAGACTATTTGACGGGGCTTGGTTATTTCCAACGATTCGATATACCTGGAAATATCGAGTTGGCTATCACTGCGCTTCAAAATGCTGTGAAGACTGACCCACACTTCGCGCTTGCGTTTGCTCGCCTTGCTCAGGTCTACATCATGAAATATCGATTGGATCAAAACGTGAAATGGCTTCACAGCGCCGAAGAGTACGCCCAGAAGGCGGCTGAACTTGATATTCGAGTACCATCAACATACTCCGCACTCGCGCAGGTTCACGAACTCGGAGGGAAACACGATCTCGCCATTGAGGAATTTCAGCACGCGATTGATCTTGATCCCCGAGACGCCGAGGCTGTAGCTGGCATAGCTCACTCTTATCAAAATGCGGGACGGAACGTTGATGCTGAGGCGGCTTACATACGGTCCGCCGCAATACGTCCCAACGATTGGACGGGTTATAACGCTCTCGGCATTTTCTACGAGCACACTGGTCATCCTACTGAGGCCATCGCCCAGTTTCGCAAGGCTCTCGAGCTAACGCCCGATAACTCCGGTCTTTATTCAAACCTGGGTATGACTTACTCTGACTTCGATGATCCCAAAATGGCTATAGAGGCGGAAAAGGCGCTGAACAAATCTCTTGAAATTAATCCAACCTATAGCGCCTATGGAAACTTCGGGTTTCTATATCTTCAGGAGCACCGGTTCAACGAATCGGTAACCGCAAGCCGCCGAGCGAATGCAATCAACGATCAAGGCTACGGAGTATGGTGTAATTTGACAGCTGCATATGAGTGGCTCGGAGAGAATGCCAAGGCGAACGAATCGAGAAAGAAAGCAATAGAAATGCTTAGCAAGTCGGTCAAGCTTGATCCTCAGGACGCTGAAGCTCAAGCTACGCTGGCAGCCTTATATGCCAAGAACGGTCTAAAAGACAAAGCCCTAACCGGAATTGATATTTCGCTTGCTTTGTCGCCAAAGAATCAGTATGCTCTCGCGCAAGTAGCGGACGCCTATGAGCTGCTGGGGGATCGTCAGAGCGCTATTCGATATTTGGAAGAGGCCTTGGCAAACAGGCTATATAAAGTACAGTTGAAACAAGATCCTGAAATACAGGGCGTCATCTCCGACCCACGTTTCAAAATGCCGGCAAATTAGAAGAAGCGAGCCTGTTTATTGATCAACCTAATCGTCCAATCGATCCGACAGGAGATATCTATGCCAAATGTACCGTATCCCCCCGGGGGGTTTGTAAAAAAAGGCACTGGCAATTTCAACACCTGTGTCGAGTACCAGAATGACCCGTTGACCATCACGTTCAACGATCCGGGAATGATCTTTCCGACAGCTACTGGAATATTTAAGCCTGATCTTCCCACTGGTATTTTTGCGGCGGGAGACAAGATCGGCCCCTACCTGCCCGTAAGCAACAATAAACAGCTGGTCGTTTATTTCCAAGACTTCAAGACATTGAAAATGTACACAAATACGATCATCATTTGCACCAAGTGCAATTCACCGAGCGATCCCAAATGTGCCTAGGATCGATCTTCCCGAGAGCTACTTGAATCTTTATCCCTGGCGTTCTAAGCCAAACGTACCGTATCCCCCAGGCCCGTCAATTGCGACCACAGTGTACCCGTCGCCATCGTTTCACAAGCTGGCCAATAATGAACCAGTTCCCGCTGGCATTTCGCTTGAGTGCGTTGTCCACGGGATGCGTGACTCCATTGACATAGCAATTCATGTTGAGTGATCCGCCGTAAGAAACGTCGGCAACATAAGGGCGTTGCACGTGCCGTGCGACTGCGGACTGGTCTCGTTAGATCGACAAAACTTCCCAACGCTCCGCCAGACATCGGCAGCTCTATAGGCTTTTAGATATTTTGGTGGAAATCGAAATGACGCTAGAAAGTTCTGTCGCTAAGCCGGTCGTGCAGTGGCGCGTCGCCCGACAAATCGAAAGGCTAGGGAAGACCCCGCGCTTATCTGAGTGACTCCGCTCCCCCACGTCTAGATACTTATTGATTCTTTGCGCCTACTGTCGCCCGAAACCAATCCGGCAAAGCTCCCGATTGTGCGTAGGCTTCCAATTCCTCGGTACTCATGCGCTCGAAAAGATCGTTCATTGAGACTGTCTCCGTGCGATCAACCCATTCACCAGCAGAATTGATCTTGGCATAGGCTTGGACCGCAGCGACAACAGCAGAGGCCGTCACCTCCACCTCGCCCGCCTTTTCGATGATTCTCTCAAGAGCTGTCCGGACATTCCGCTGACGCTTCGGGAACAGTCCAAGCGCGTGTGCGTGACGGTAGACGCTGGCTCTATCGGACAACCCAAATTCTTCAGCAATCGCCGCAGGGCTGCGCCAGGAAATGAATGCGTTCTCCAATTCCTCCCTTTGCTTGTGTGCGCAGACGGAGCAGGTTCGTCTATGACGGCCAAGGCTTACTGCCGAACCGGAACTGCTCTGAATGCCCATGTTCTATTTTAGCTTTTTGTGGGGATGTCCAGACACAATCCCTTGGGCTCAAGTTGACATCCTCAACTAGAGCCCTCGCGCATGCAGCCAGCCGTCCTACAATTCCGTGATGAGCACGAATCGGCGCGTTTACCTGCACACGAGTGAATACAACGGTCATTGGTGGGTGCAATATCTGGAGGAGGACCTTCGCACTTCCTTTTGTCGCCGATTCAGATATAGTTCCGTCGATCCCGTGCGCGAAATCCTTCGGCGCGTTAATGCAGACACTGAAACCCTGGAGAACTTTGAGAAGGGTCTACGCTGTTGGGGTATCGGAGCCTGTTTTATCAATCTGACGGAGGAGCAGTATGCCAAGCTGAAGCAAGGACGTGTTAGCCGCAACATGGGTTGTTGCGATTTAGGAGCCGCAATAAGGTCCTAGGGGGATATGGAATGTTCCAGCTGTATCAAAGCGTACGACGAGGCGCGTGCTTACTCGATATAACAAACTTGGGTCGGCGATGAGAGAGAAACTGTACAAGCTTGGTTGAGTGCGGCACCGAATTAAACCCATCGAACGACAAGGCTGAATCTACGCTGAAATATGACTCCCCGTCCCCTCTGGTTGAGGCGTTGTAAGACACCTCAGAAGGCTTTCCCATAAAGACCCGTATTGTGTCCAGCCACCCAAATCCTTTGCCCGCCTTAGAGCAGCTTCGCTCATTTCGTGCTGCATTTTTCGATCGTCAACGAGTTGCTGCATGCGCTCGCTTAGCGCTCCCACGTCACGAATTGGCACCACAAATCCTTCTTTTCCGTTAGTGAAGAGATCCTCAGCGCCAGTGTTGGTGCTCGCAAGTACAGGACAGCCACAAGCTAGTGCCTGTGATAAAACAAGACCAAATCCATCTTCAATAGACGGTAGGACGAGTAGATGACTACTACTCATGATGTGCACAAGCGATGCCTGGGGAAGAGCGCCTAAGAACTCGACTTTGTCTTGTGGAAGACGATTCAGAACTTGTTTCACACATGGTGACATTCCTCCAACGATTCGTAAACGCTTGGCTGGATGTTTGATCCGACCAAATGCCTCAAGAAGATAGGGAATTCCTTTACGAAGCGCCACCGCGCCCACAAACAACACTTCGAAAGTGTCCGCCGGGGGATCTGCAACTTTAGCAAAATTACTCAAATTCACGCCGTATGGAATCATGTGAATTTTGTGCGCCGGAACGCCGGACTCGATGAATGATCGTTGCGCGAATGAGGAAGGAACGGTGATAGCATCCGCAGCATCATAAATTTTTTCTTCGCGGATCGTGTCGCGTAAATCGCTGACTTGAATATTCACACCCCAACGCTGATGCTCCTCAATAACCAAGCGTTCTTGATACCGTTGATGCGTTGAGCCGCGATCGCAAACAAACTTGCCACCCCTTTTCTGAACTAAATCCCCTGTTTTGAGACCGGCTCCTGAGATCGCAACGAAGGCGTCGCAATCACCAATACGTCTAGAAGTCCACTCGTCGAATAACAAGGCATTTAGATATCCAGTTCGATCGCTGATCCAAGAAGGTATACCGACTCGCCAGAGGAGCATCTCAGGACCATGAATCCATGGAAAAGTTTCAACCTTTATATGAGGTAGCCCCTCTCGTTTCAAGCGGGCCCAGGGAAAAGTGGAATAAATTGTGCCGAGCAAATTTCTTCGGTAGAGCTCCCGACCCAACTCAAAGTGGTGAAACACACCAAAGACAGCCTGATCTATCTTCATTTCCGCATTTGTCCTCTGCTTAGCTCTCGCTTTAGACTCTCACCCCTCATTCCATTGAGGGGCCGCGTAATTTCCTCGGTCCGGTGTTTCGACGGTTTTGCCCTCTAAAGAATCTGCCTGCTCACAATATTCTCATGCGCAACTCGCCGTCCTCACCCGCTGCGGGCTCTTTGTTGCATCTGGTGTGCATCAGCCACCGCTCGCAGGCACTCCCACATAATGACGCTTGGGCGTAAAACATGCATCCGGGCGGAACCTGGACTTTGTATGCCCCTTCGACTCCACCTCTTAAGATATAACTGTGTTAGAAGGTGACGATGTCGATTGAAGGAGCAATAGCGCTTCACCGTAGACTAGGTTGGCTCAACCATTTGCGACCAATGATCCTGGGTGCCTTCTTTGCGGATTTCTTAGCACCCGAACGTAGAACGATTGTTGAGACCGAAGCCGGAATTAAATACTACATCGACCCTTTGAGCAACTTTGGGCGATGTTTACTTGCACACGGCCATTACGAGCTGGAAACCGAGCAGATCTTGCGTCAGCATCTGTCCGAGCACGATAGTTTTATGGATGTTGGAGCGAACGAAGGCTATTTCAGTGTGCTTGCGGCTTCCATTGTTGGTTCTCACGGATATGTCGCTGCGGTCGAACCGCAGTCACGGCTCTCCGAAATTATCCGAATCAATCTCGCATTGAACCATGTGCAGGGGAACGTCTTCCGAGGTGCACTCGGTGGATCTAAGGGGGATTCTCGTGAACTCTACCTTTCTCCCTCGTTGAATACTGGCTTTTCGAGCCTATCAAGTCGTCCACGCTTTTCGCGTCGTTCCGAAATTGTTAATTTCGTCGATCCGATCGAAGTCCTCGCCGGGCGCGATTCCTTCGCGCTAGTGAAAGTTGATGTAGAAGGTTTTGAAAGTGAGGTTGTAGATGCCTTGCTACCACTGATTGAAGGAGCCCAGATTCAAGCTCTCTTGCTTGATTATCATGCACCGATTCTTCAAGCTCGGGAAATAGACCCGGTTGCAATCGAACGCAAAATCCTCGACGCAGGGATGTCTCTGGACAGAAGCGACGGAGGATTTTCCGGTTATCGCCTGTATATAAAAACTTAGTTCTGAAAAGAGCAACGTGGATTCTAGAAGCGAATGGCGGTTGCAGATTTGGCTGTCTCTCGGCGGCTGCTTCCTCTTTGGGCTGAACACAATCCCTTGGGTTCAAGTTGTCATCCACAACAAGACAAGAAGAACGCTTCCCTCAGCCCTACAATTTCCAGGGTGCCCCTCGTCCTAATGAGTTTCCAGTTCTACAACGATTGGGTCGTCCACTTCATAGCGGTAGACTGCCGCACAAACTATCGAAGGCAGACCAAATACATTCACTTCGCCACTCTTGACGGCTTTAGGGCATTTGTTGCCCGTTGCAATCCTGAAGGCGTGGCAGACTTTGAGAGCAACATTCGCGCTTGGGCCGTGGCAGCAATTATGTGCATCTCACTGATGAGCAGTACAACAAGCTGAGGACAGAATGAAATTTAACCCGTCGATGACCTACGAACGTGCACCATTCTTTCCGCACAGACGCAACCCTGACGACTCTTTCACTTCGATCTGCCTTACCTGCTGCTCAACGGTTGCATCTCACAAGACGGAAGAAGAACTTGTTGAATTAGATAAGAAGCATATCTGTGAAGCCGAGATACTCTCTCAGCGTGGTAATCCAGAGGCTATCAACCGGAGAGTTGTGACAGAGATGCGAACGCCAAAGGCTGGAGATCCATAATTTATATCGTCAAGAGCGTGAATGAGACGGAGCAAACAGTGGATGCAGAGGCAGCCCTTGAAGGCACTCGTGTACAAAGGGACATTCCTTGGAAGATGCTCACTTTTATTGATTTGTGAAATCAAGGGGCACCAACCTCAATCTGACTTCAGAGCAATATGCGAGGCTGAAGAGACAGGAGACAACCGTGGACGCAGGAGCCCTGCTCAACCTCTGGAAGTTAGAAGACGTACCAGCCTGCGATGAGGGCATGGAACTCGCCCGAGCATTCCTTAATAGCTGCGTGAAAGCCCTAGAGACCGTGGGTAGCTCATCCCACTTCAACGAACGTTTCGAGGACTACAAACGACATCACGCCGAGTGCGAAAAATGCAACGAGGTGTGAGTCACTGAAGGTCGAGTTGGAGGTATCCTCTGTTATTTTCTCCTCATGCCCAAACACCGCAAACGCACTGCTGCTGCGCCCGAGTCGCCGCCCGCGCCCCAAGTTGGCGACAAGGTAAAACCGGGAAGCTCCCAGATGGTCTACGAAATCAGCCGCGTAGGCGCTGACGGCGACGAAGTGGATCTCCACGTCCCAGGTACGAATCTCCAGCGGTTCCGAGTGCGAACCGACAGCCTCACCTTTGTGGAGCGCAAAGCTCCTGTTAAAACCTCGAACCCTTTTACCAACCCAGAACCCGTGCTCGATGTCAGCGAAGTTCTAGAGCGCATCTCCACAGTCCAACAGGAGAACCTTCAACGACTCGATGATGATATAGCCATCCTCACGAAATATTTGAAGGCTCAAGACGCTCCTAAGGCCACGATCTCCACCCTTGAGGGACTGCGCATCGAACAGCATGAAAGTTGGAAGACTGCGGTTGAACGCATAGAGGAGTTGTTGGAGGAGTAACAGTGTGTGGCCGCTACTATCGCCGTTCTGACAAACAGCGCATCGCCGAAGCCTTCCATCTTGGGAAGCTACCGGATGAGTTTGTGCTGCCGCCGTGGGATTACAACGTTGCGCCCACCACATTCCAGCCTGTCATCCGTAGCGCGAAAGAGACAGGTGAGCGAGAGCTGGTTCTGATGCGCTGGGGTATGGTCCCACACTTCGCAAAGTCGCTGGCAGACTTTAAGGGAATATCAACGATCAATGCCAAGGCAGAGACGCTGATGAATGCAGTCACCTGGCGAGTGCCATTTCAACGTCGGCGCTGCCTCGTTCCTGCTGATGGCTTTTATGAGTGGAAGAAGTTGGACCCAAAAACAAGGCAGCCTTATGCATTCAGCATGGCTGATGGTGCGCCGTTTGCGTTCGCTGGATTATGGGATGGGTGGAAAGATCCTGATGGCGGCTGGCTGCAAAGCTACTCCATCATCACGACCACCCCGAACGAACTCACCGCCACAGTGCACGACCGTATGCCTGTCATTTTGGAGCCCAAGGACTACAACCGTTGGCTTGATCGTGAGGACGGTGAAAGACCACCTGTTGACTTGCTGAGGCCCTTCCCTGCTGAAGAGATGGTGGCTAAGGAAGCTCACAAAGATGTAGGCAACGTCAAAAACAATCATCCTGAACTACTCAACAGCGCATAGGACAATCAAAAAAAAGGCCCCAGTGATTGGGGCCGAGCAGGGTATGTCCGTTATCTTGGTTGCGCTCGTGTGTGCGCTGTTAATTTGGAGCGATAATTTGGTCTTAGGGTTGGCTCGATAGATAGAGAAATGATTGAGAAGATTTTCGTCTTCGACAGCACGCGATCAAAACAACGGTCCGCTCCACTGCTTCAGGAGCGCGAACTTTATTTGTCGTATCTTCTCGATGCCGGTTTTACTCAAAAGAGGGTTCGATCCGTTGCGGCAATGCTACTGCACGTTGTCAGGCTAATGGAACTCAATCATCTACGGCTCGTGGACAAAGCTGAAATTGAAGAGGCGAGTATACGTTGGCTCTCAAACAACGAGTTTCGCAAATCCAGTGCGTCCCGTGGAGATTGGTCGCAGGTTTCATTTAGGGGCATAGCCACGAGATGGCTGCGCTTCCACAATCAGATCAAGGTTGAAAGAACATCCGCCGAACTGATTTCAAACGAATTCGCCCAATTCCTCAAGAACAAAAAAGGTGCAACGGATTACTCAGTGCGTGGGTACCAATCCAAATCGCTCATTTTTCTGAGGTGGGCGTTACCTCGTTGTGGCGAGTTCTCAATGATCTCCCTAAACGACGTCGAGAAGTTCATCGAGATCAAACGTGCCGACGACTGTTTACCGAGAACGATTGCCTCATACTGTGCTGTAATTCGATCTCTCTTTCGTTATGCGACGCGCCAGGGGTTGACTACCAACAAAGTAGCAGGGCAGGTGAAAAGTCCGAGGATTGTGAGATACAGCTCGACTCCGAAAGGGCCAAACTGGAAAGACGTAAGACGAGTACTGAAGTTTGACTTTGGTTCAAGTGTGCAAGGTTGGCGCACAACCGCGGTTTTGGCTTTGTGTGCCGTCTACGCGATGAGAGCCTGCGAGATCGCCAGTTTGCAGCTAAGCGATCTTGATTGGACGAACGAAATCCTGACAATTAAGAGAGGCAAGAATGGGCGAATTCAACAATTTCCAATAGCGTACGAGGTTGGCGAAAAGGTCCTGAATTATCTCAAGTATGGAAGACCGCGATGCACTTGCAGAAGCCTTTTTGTCACCATCAGACCTCCCTATCGGCCAGTCGGCTCTTCTGAGGTGTCAAACATCGTTTCGGGTGCGCTGAAGAGCCTTGGAGTTGTTTCAAGCCACTACGGAGCCCACGCTCTCCGGCATTCATGTGCGACCTATCTTTTGCGGAAGGGCTCTGGTTTGCAGGATATTGCTGATTTTCTCGGCCATAGGGATCTCAGATCGGTAAGTATCTATGCAAAGTGCGACCTTAGATCACTTCGCCAAGTGGCCAATTTTAGCTTAGGGGGAGTGAAGTGAACCTCTCGGAGAGTATCGAAAAATATGTCAACCAGAAGCGCGTAGTGGGTTACTTGTTTGAAAAGGGGGCATACGAACTTGGGGCCTTTATGCAATCTGTTGGTGAATTGCCTTTGCAAAAGATAAATGCCCGGCACGTTTTGGGCCACCTTGACAAGCGGCCGTTATCGACTGGAACCTGGCGGTTGAAATACCAAATTCTGCACCGCTTCTTCGAATATTGGTTTCTTCATGGCGAGATGCCAGAGATGAAGATGCCGCCAGACAAAGCGCCGGGCCGCCCGTCTTTTGTGCCCTATGTATTTACTCGATCTGAACTGAGAGCAATTCTGAAGGCCATCAACCAAAATCAGAAGCCAGTGAGGCCAGTCCATCGTCAAACGTTGCGTGCGTTCATTCTTCTGTTATACGGGACCGGAGCGATGGTCGGGGAAGTGCTAAATCTAAAACATGACGACATCGATCTCAGAGCGCGGATGGTGACGATGCGACGTTGCAGTTTGAATAGAGCTCGCCAGATTCCTATCGGGCCAGATATGTGCGACGTTTTGAGGCAATATCTGAAATGGAAGGCTGTGAAGCAACTGACCTGCGATCAACTGTTTGTTACCAAAGATGATCGGCCATTAGGCAAGTGGATCGCTGTGAAGAACTGGCAACGTATCCGACGTCTTGCGGGAATCAAGCGGCGCGACGGCAGCTCTCAGCCCCGATTACACGACTTAAAGTACTCATTTGCCGTCCACCGGATCACATCCTGGATTCACAACGGCGCTGATCTCAACCGGATGCTCCCCGCCCTTGCCGCTTACATGGGACAGACGGGCTTGGGAGCGACTGATCGATACATTCACTTGACCCCGGAACGTTTCCGGAAGCATCTGGACAAACTGAGTCCTTCGCCTCGTGGGAAAAAGCGGTGGCGGGATGACAAGTTTCTGATGGAGTTTCTTGCCAGTCTTTAGGTGCGTATCTCTTCGAACCCGGTAAGGCAAGATTCAACTAGCTTCCTATTTCGTAAAATGGTCTGATGAAAGACATTCAAAAAGTGGCTGAAAGCTTTGAAACCCTCGTTAAGCTCATGTTGGAGAAACCGGATGAAATGACCATGGCAGTCGTTCCCGACGGTCCGGGTTCTATTTTTAGGGTCACCGTAGCTCAGGGAGATGTTGGAGTGCTGATTGGAAAAGAAGGTCGAATTGCGCGCTCTCTTCGGATCATCCTATTAGCGATTGGCATGAAGACAAAACAGAAGATTAGCTTGGACATCATCGGACCCAAGTAAGCAGTCAGCCTAACGTGGACACCGGAGAGTGGAGAGGCTCTTCGAGTGGATGCACAACTTCCGCCGCCTTGTTACCACTACATACACCCACCCAAGATGCGGTCGATCTGCCGAAGATGGTTCAAGTCGTGTGCCGCTTCCAAGCGGACGAACTCCTCGACCGTTTGCCGCCCGCGTACCTCGTGGACCCCATAGCACTCCACCCACCGTGCGCGCGGGACCGACTCCAACAGTCGCAGGTTGCTCTCGCGCAGCGCCCGAAAGACCCCTGCCGAAAGGCTCGCATCTTGCTGCGCGTAACCCAAGCGCTCCGCCCATACGGCCTGATCCCACCACGTTAAGGCCACGCCCGGATTCGCCAGCATGTTTCGCAATCGCCACCCCATCGCCAGCTCCGTGTCCGCCAAGTGCGCTACGATCTCGGCGATTGACCACTTTTCAGGTGCAGGACGCCGGATCAACTCCTCGGGCACGACATCGCGCAGACGCCGATCGAGCTGCGATGGGGTGGCTTGTTGGACACCGATGGGCTCCTCATCGCCAAGATAGCTTAGGACTCGAGTTCGGTATGCTTCGAAGGTCTCTGCCATTGGTCCTCCCGGTAGACTGCGTATGCGGCCAGACAATAGATTTCTCGCTGATTTTGGCGTTGAACGGGAAGCGATCAGAAAGCATGATCACCCGCATGACCTGGGTTGCTGTCCACTGCCCACCCCACGGAATCAGCAAAGGGCGGGCCGGCAAATCGCTCGGCGAGCAGCTCCCGCAGCAAGGCACGACGCTCTTCATCCACAGGTTGCTGCAGCATCTTGTTCCACCGCTCTGTTGTCGGCATCGACCTTGACCTAGACGTCGAATGCTTGCGAGGCCATCCATGCAGGCCCGCCCACAATCATACCTTTGACCCTGCCACCGATGACGCCGTAGGCGTTAATGATCAACCCGCGCAGGCGACGCATAGCTGGCGTTCAATGTGGCGGATAATATTCGCTGGAGACCTTGGTCACCTTAGTTTTCGGTGGGACGCTCGATGTGATCGATAACGAAGTACGTCACAGGGCCTTTCTGAGCGGTGAGCTTTAAGCCTAGCTGTTCTCGAACGGCGGCAAAAATGATCGGACGTTCAAAGACATCCGGTAGCAGCTTGTCGCGGAACTGGTCCGCGTTGCTTGGGAGCCAGGTGAGGGCGAAGTCATACTTTCCCTTTAGGCCGGTCTCGTCGATGACAGGGCGTTCGTCATCCTGGAGAATCTGCCCGAGCTGCCAGCAGAGATAGGGCATGGGAACGCGGGTACCCTTGACAGAACCGTAGCCCTGCGGGATCCAGGGGATGTTGAAGTCCTCTGCCTTCTCGTTTGGGGTCATCCTCAGGCCGCCTTTGTCCACGGTTAGGACGTAGGCGTTGGCTTCCTTGGTCTCGAGATGGTACTTGAGATTGAACCGGTCGATAAGCATGTTCTGGTACATGACGTGCAGATCTTCGATGGAGTACTTCTTATCGGCTTTGGCCTCAATGTCAAATCGATCCTTCTGGATCCAGTCGGGGCCTTTGATCTGGCGCTCCGGCACGCGGAACATGAGGGAAATCATCAGACGGACAGGCTCACCCTGGGCGGTGTACCCGTCGCCACCGGCGGCTGCCTTGATGGAGCCAAGTGGAGCATCAGGCTTAGCAGGCCGGATGGAGGCCACCTCGAATTGGAGGTTGGCCTGTTCAGGCGTTGGCAGGCTGGGGGTCTGGGCTAGGGCTGGGGCGGTGAGAGACAGGAGGATGAGGCCGAGTGGATTCATTATGTGCTCCCGATTGTTCTCTGTTTCCGAGTTTCTACGGGATTATAGGCAAACAAGACCACCTCGGCTAAGCCGTGCTATCAGCAAGGGCGAAAAGCGATCGAAGCCGACTTGTCATTACCGATCTGACTGACCTTCAGGCGCCATTTCATATTTTGAATGACACGATGCCCGATTTATAGATCGTGTGATCCACCAACTGGGTCGCGGAAGAATGCCCTTACAGGACTCAAATCAGTCCATATATGGTGAGTGACAGTCGCAAGCTCGTGCATTCGTCTCTGTTACAGCCCCGGCGAGGTTGTGGATTGCGTCCCAGTTAAGATCTACGGAAACCCCGATCCTCTTCGCATCTGCACATCGCATATCGATCGCCAGAATCTCAGCATTCGTATGGGTATGCGTCGGATGATCCGGCTTAGTAACGCTTTCAGTAAAAAATGGGATAACCTACAAGCGGCCTACGCTCTGTGGTTTGCGTACTACAATTTCTGCCGGGTTCATAAAACCTTAAGGACAACACCCGCAATGGAAAGTGGAATCGCAGGTCATGTTTGGACGCTTACCGAACTTCTTTCCAGTTAGATAAGTGACGAAAGCAGCGAGGGCCGTGGAAGTGAAGCCAATGGATTCCATCTTGGGATACATCCACGTCTTCATAACTAATATCAAGACTCGTTGTTTTCCCGTCGGAATAGAGGATGGACCCTCCTTCAGGGTCCATCGTCAATCTAACTTGAAGCAATTTGTATACTTGCTCCTTTTTCTTCGCTTGGGAGAGATTTACATGGGTGGAACATCCATCGTTATCTTGATTACACCTGACAAGATTGTTGTGGGCGCTGATAGCAAAGCGGTCAGCAGCCAAGTAGACAAGATGTGCAAAATTTTCAAGACTGGTTCGATCTATTGGGCCTTGTCGGGGATAATTGGAACGCCTGAAACGGGCTATAGCGTTGCCTCCATCATCAAGAAGTCTTATATTCCCGGTCAAAGCGTCGAGAAGCTGTTTCCCGTCTTCAAGCGAAATGTAATTGAGCCGCTGCGACAGGACTTGATCTACCTGCAACGCGAGCGGCCTCGTGACTTTGCGGGGATTAGGTATCACCCACTCGAAATTGCGTTTTGGCAATTCGAGGGAGGCAAGCCTGTAATCGCCCGCGTGTTTTACACCACCGAGATCGTCAACCGTCGAATAACCCTCAAATCCGAGGAGGATACCGTATCGGATTGCCGCCTTACTGATTGCACGCCAGGAATCGCCGTGCTGCTGGGGGCAAGGGAAGCAATAACAAACTATGTCAAATCTCATCGAGACTGGGCGCTGAATTTGAACGCTTCCGCTTATAAATTCGTAACTATGGCAATCGGCGAACAGCCCACTACGGTGGGACCTCCGATCAACATCCTTACGATTCGGCAAGACGGCAGCTTCCAATGGAACAAGCCCAATGAATACTGCTATGACACCCCGAAAGAGCACCCGCCTAGGATTCCGATAGCAACGCACCATTAGGACACCACCCACATTTCTTTAGGCTTTTTTGTCACAGTTTTAGCTTCTTCTCTTCTTCCAGCCGCCTCAACGAAAATCTAGAATTTTGTTTCAGGTGTCTCGTGCTTGGACCTAAACCTCATCCCGTCTTGGGTTGGCCTGAGCGGAGGTCAAAGCCTCCGCCCTTTAGGTTTACTTGGGTTTGCGTTTACCTCCGCCCGGCTGAGGCGGAACCATGGCAACCTTGATTGGTTGATTACTTGATTGGTTGATTGCGTGATTAAAAGGTTAAGAGATTTAATCGATTAAATGATTCAAGATTGAGTGATTCAGGACTACGGACGTTCTACTGAAAGAAACTTCGTGATCCGGGAATAGACTTCAGAATCGTCCTTTTCGCCTCCGTCAGCCCTGTTTTTCAGATCCTCTACCATTACCCAAAAGAACTGGCCATCCAAAAAGACTTCCGGGCTCATTGCCTGCCCTTTCTTGGGCATTTCGCCATTCGCCAGCGTCCAGGCTTCGAAATATTTGCTTTTCCTCCCAATACGCTGCTTTGCCGGATCATTTCCAAAGTTGAAGAACGAGCTCACCCCTCCCGGTTCTTGCACTAACGCAAACTCAATGCGAAGTGACCAGCGGCTATATGCCCTGACCCATTGAGGTCCCTGTACCCTGTAGCCCCGCACCAAGTACCGCCCCGGCTCCAAGCGCGGATACTCTGCCCCTTCCCAAATAAGTGGGGACGCAGGATCGGCCTTATTCGGGGCCAGGAAGGGCCTTGAGGCTCCCCGGTGCCTTTTTGACGGATGTAGTGGTCCCATCAGATCAGCGATGCTCTGTAGGTCACTTTGATGGCTCGTAGCAGCCATTAGCGTGCACCGTCGAGACGTCTCCGAACAGTAAGCGACTTGCCACCGTCTTGGATCACCCGCTCCAACTCCGATTCGCGAATCATGGTGCGACTCCCCACCTTGGTTCGCATTAGCTTTCCGGAGCTTAACCAAGCGTGAATTGTGTAAATGCTCAGGCCGCCTAACCTACGAGCCGCCTCCTCAACGGATAAAAGTGCGTCCAATTGACTCCTCCTAAATATTTCCTGCAATGAAGACATCTTGCCTTGACTAAGCAAAAATAAGGTCATACTTTTATAGGTATGGCGAAGCGCGTAAGCCGTGTACAGAAAACAGATCGATCTTTTGGCTTCGAAAAAGAGGCAACGTTGCTTGTTCGAGCATTGAACGACGACTTGGGTCCAGCGGCGAAGGGCAAGCGAGACGCGGTCGATTTCCGCGCTTTGAAGGTCTTGGTCAAGCGCTTTCAGCAGTTGGAAGAGGTGGTAAACAATTCCCAGATCCCACTCTTCTCTTTGGGAAAAGATCGAGGAATTGATAGCAATCCAGAAGTGATGAATAAGTATGTAGCTATCAATCGCTTTTTGGGGCGCTACGTCGCAGTTCCAGTCATCACCCCATTATATTTTTATGACGCAAATCCCATTTCGCGTGGGTGGGAGTTTAGCTGGGCTCGGACGGAACGCCAACAGCCTTTCTTTGAACTCGGACTGGTGAAGACCATCGTTGAGATCGCCCAAGCCCACCGAATTTCATCTTTAAAGCAATGTGAACACTGTCGCCGTTGGTTGTTTGCTCGCTTTTCCCATCAACGCTTTTGCGGGGTGGCTTGTAAGGAGAGCTACCACCGTTCAGACGCAGCGGACAAGCAACGGCGTAGGGAATGGGCCCGCAAGAACTATTGGCTTCATAAGAACAGGAACATCAAGTGAGGATACGATCATGTCTATCTTTAAACGAGGATCCGTCTACTGGTATCACTTTCTATTCAACGGGGAGCACATCCAAAAGAGTACGAAGCAGGGCAACCCCCGCACCGCCCGTCAAATTGAAGCCGCGCATCGAACGGCATTGGCAAAAGGTGACGTGGGGATCACAGAACGGAAGCCGATTCCAACTCTCGCAGACTACATCGAAAGCCGTTTCACGCCTTGGGCGCGTGCGACTTTTGAGCAAGCGTCACCGAAGACGTGGACCGGATGGTATCGGACACAACTGGCGAATATCTCCAGCTATGGGCCGCTAGTGAGTCGGAAGTTGGACAGCATCACCAGTGAACACGCTGCGGACTACGCGGCATTCCTCCAAACAAAGGGCTGGCAACCCAGTTCTGTGAATAGTTCTCTTCGGGTTCTCCGTCGTGCATTGCGGCTTGCAGCGGAGTGGGGCATCATTCCCGCAGCACCGAAGATCAAGCTGCTCAGGGGCGAGCATTATCGGGAGCGGGTCGTGTCGGCGGAAGAGGAGGCCCGGTATCTGGGAGCGGCGGGCGAACTTATGTCCGATATTGCAACTGTGCTGATTGACACGGGAATGCGACCCGAAGAGAACTCGCGGCTCCGTTGGGAGTCTATCGGCTGGTCGAATGGACAGTGCGGAACGTTACAAGTGACTCACGGCAAGACGGCGGCGGCGCGGCGAATGCTTCCCTTGAGTCCGCGTGTACGAGCGCTCCTAGAACGGCGCTGGGAGGCAGCTAAGATGCCCTCAGAGGGCTGGGTATGGGCGACCGCAACGGCGAGCGGGCACGTAGAGCCTTCCACAGTGAAGAAACAACACCAGCGGGCATTGAGGCTCAGTGGAGTTAATCCATTCGTGCTTTACGCTCTCCGGCATACGTTCCTCACACGACTTGGGGGAGCGGGGTGCGATGCTTGGACTCTGGCGCGGATCGCGGGGCATTCTTCGATTGCCATGTCAGCCCGTTACGTCCACCCCAGCCAAGATGCCGTGATGAATATTTTCTCGCGACTCCAGATGCCGAAAGAGCTTCCAAGCACCACCGAAATAGTCTGATTATGTCGCGGTGGAACTCGTCGTAAAAGCAGTCACCCGCTACAGTATCCGCTACAGTGAATTTTCGAAGGGATGCGCCAACGCGCCAAGTAATTGATTCAATGGTCGGGGCGGAGGGATTCGAACCCCCGACCCTCTGCTCCCAAAGCAGATGCGCTACCAGACTGCGCTACGCCCCGACTGTCTTTAGTTTATCGCATCGGTCGATGGAACTACTCAAAACGTGCCGAACAGGCCGTGTGTACCTGAACCGAACAAAGCGTGGAAAAGACCATCAAAGACCCACGTCAATAGAAGCATAGGCAGGATGACCAGTGCAGCAAGCACAAGGCAGAGGCCTCCGAGAAAGAGCCAGCTTTGCAGCGTGTGCTTTCGCGGCTCATACATGCTGCCTGTCAGTAGCGCGTAGTTGCGGCGGTTGGCACGCCAGGCAATGTCGAACATATCGCCCAGAACCGGGATCGAGCCCACCACAACTTCAATCGCGACGTTGGTCACCATACGCGTGATCGTTATGTAGGAGACACCACGGACCCACGCCGCGATAATGATGATGCAGGATGCGATGCCGCCGATCAGGTCCCCGATGCCTGGGATAAAGCCGACAATGCCGTCGAGGCCGAAGCGGATCGAAGTACCGGGAATCTTGATGAAGTCGTCGAGCACATGGGACAGAAGGTCGAGGTTCTCGTCGTCAAATGCCCTACCGCCGTGTTTCATGCGGGGGGACAGAACCTCGGGTTTCGCAGTAAACGCCATCGCACCCCCACCGTCTCCCGCAGGATTGCCCGGCGGGGCGCCAGTGCTATAATTCCAGTATACGGCGGCTATAGTTCAGTGGCAGAACGCCGCTCTGTGGCAGCGGATGTCGTGGGTTCGAAACCCACTAGCCGCCCCAAATATCTCTCATCCCTACACACAGCGGTCCCAACCTTGCCCCGCGCCTCCCAAGTCTCACCTCACGCCTCGTCTTCGCGCATCTACGCCGGAACGTCGGGCTGGGCATATCCGACATGGAAGCCGGACTTCTATCCTGCAGGCACGCCGGCGAAACGCTTCCTCGAGTTCTACGCAACACAACTTACCTCGGTTGAGGTCAACTACACCTTCCGCGCGTTGCCAACGGCGAAGATGCTCGATGGCTGGCTGACTGCGACTCCAGCAAACTTCCGTTTCAGCTTCAAAGCGCCGCAACGCATCACACACTTCAAACAGCTGCGTGAGTGCGATGACGACGTGACTCAGTTCGTCAGCGCGCTTGATCCGATGCGGCAGGCAAACAAACTTGGCCTTTTGCTTTTTCAGCTTCCACCCAACTTCAAGGCCGATGCCGAGCGGCTCAGCAGTTTTCTCGCCACACCAGCACTTTCCACCAAGGACGCTCCCCCAATCGCATTCGAATTCCGCCACGAATCGTGGTTCACCGACGATATCTACGCCATCCTGCGTCAGCACAACGCCGCGCTCTGCATCGCCGAGAGTGACGACCTCGTTACGCCCGAGGTTCACACCGCAGCAGACTACACCTGCTACAGGCTGCGACGAGAGGGCGGCTACTCAACGTTGGAACTTGAGGCGTTCGCCAAGCGCTTTGCTGCTCTCGCCGAGCAGCGCGACGTCTACGTGTATTTCAAACACGAGGATGAGCCAACCGGTGCCCTCAATGCAACTGCGTTCCTCGCTCGCGTTCAAGCAGGAAACCGCTGATGCCGACAGCCGAGCTCGAAACAATCATCGGTCATGCGGCAGACTTTCACCCACGGCGTTTCCTGCGCAACGGCCATCTACAGACGATCGCCGGCAACTATCTGTCGCGCGTCAACAATCTGCCAACGCCTGAAGACCAACTAGTCGAGGTGTCACCCGCGACAGCGAACCAGATTGCAAGCCAGGTTCTCTGCCACTGCCACTGGCAGCCCGAAGGGGTTCGCGCGGCACGGCCCACGGCCATTATTGTGCACGGGCTGGAAGGCTCGTCCAACTCGCAGTACGTCGTCGGCAACGCGAATAAGTTGTGGCACGCGGGCTGCAACATCGTCCGCATGAATATGCGCAACTGCGGTGGGACCGAAGCGCTGTCCCCCACGCTCTATCACTCCGGCCTCTCGATCGATGTGCTCGCGGTGATGAACTTCTTCGTCGCAAAACACGGACTCCAATCGATATCGCTGATCGGTTACTCGATGGGAGGAAATCTCGTCCTCAAGCTCGCCGGTGAATTCGGCGCATCCGCACCGGCGGTGCTCCGCTCCGTGATCGGGGTTTCACCTGCGTTGGATCTTGGTCCGTCGGCCGACGCGCTGAATCTACCCCTGAACCGGCTCTACGAGCTGAAATTCCTTCACAATCTTCTACGCCGCTTCCGTCGCAAAGCCATGCTCTTCCCTCGCGCCTACGATCGAAACCGCGCTGCAGGGATCCATTCGCTGCGCGAGTTTGACGATCGCATCACCGCACTTTACTCCGGCTTCTCCAGCGCGAACGACTACTACTACCGCGCTGCCGCGGCTCGCGTGGTCGATCGCATCGCCGTGCCGACGCTCATCCTGCATGCGCTAGACGACCCTTTTATCCGCCTCACGGCCGAAAGCCGCGAGAAAATCAACGCGAATCCCAACATCACCCTGATCGAGAGCGAGCACGGGGGCCACTGCGCCTTTCTTGCCCAGCCGGACGAGACCAACGACTACGACGGCTACTGGGCCGAGCACACGTTACTGCGATTTCTTCTGGATCGCGCCTAAGTTTCCGTTTGCAGACGGCTTACCTTTCTCTAACGCTAAGATAATCTGTGATGCTCTCTGAATGGTCCGCCGAATGTTCCGCAGACGATCCTGTTCTTGTAGTGCCGTGGTCTGACTCTTCCGACAGCACCGGCAATCGAACATTCATCGATCTGCGCGAGAATCCATACGACCTCGACCATCTCCCCGAAGCCGAACACTACCCTCCGCTGATGCACGCCCTGCGCGCGCTGAACGCCGCTCGATCGCCGGTCTTTACGGCGAAGTGCGACGCCTGGTCCCTCGACGCAGAGGAACTCGACGCGCTGCGCATGAATCTCAACATCCTCGCCGATGAGAGCCCGGCAGGATTCGGCAGCTACATCGACCTCCTATGGCGCGAGCGCTCGCTCTTCGCCTCGTTTCACTTACAGGAGCAGATGCTGCACCGCTTCACCCGGCACGCCGCCTCGTTGGAGCATCCCTATGCAATGCTCGATTGCATTATCCGTCCGGCAATGATCGACCTGACCGGCCCGCAGGAGGGTTTCGCGGTGAGCCTTTATGTCAAAGCGGTCGGTCACGATGCGCAGACCGCCGAAGAAAATTGGGCATCTGCGCTGGAGGCCGTCGTGGCGCTGCTCCGCAGCAAAGACGTTGCCTTTTCCTAGCTGCGAAGCGCGGTTCCAGCTCCTGCCACTCCCCCTCCAGCACTGCTCCCGCTACAATGAAGACAGCCCCTCATTATGGGCGAGTAGCTCAATTGGATAGAGCATCAGCCTTCTAAGCTGACGGTTGCAGGTTCGAGCCCTGCCTCGCTCACCACCAGCCAGCCAATTTGGCCTAGGCTTCCATAAAGACGTCTTCAGGCGTTACCTTGCAACGATCTCTTGCGTCGCGATGCCCCATCGCATGTCGGAGTCCAGCCAGTGCAATCAATCCCAGCGCAAGGCCGCAGACGCCGTTCCAACCCCAGTGCACCCAGGCGATGGTCGCGAGCGCCGATCCCGCTGCCGCTCCGCTGAAGTAGACCGTCATGTAGACCGTGTTGAGACGGCTGCGCGCCGAAGGCACCAACCCGAAGATCCGGGTCTGATTAGCAACCTGCGTCATCTGAGCGCCCATGTCCAATACAACAACGCCGACAACCAGCGCCGCGATATGGAAGACCGTCGAGCGATGTGCAGTCTCTTCGGCCCACAGCAGGAGATATGATGCAGCCAGTAGCCCCATTCCCACTGAGACGACCCACCGCGAGCCGTGCTTATCGGCCAGTCGACCAGCCAACGGCGCGACCAGAGCACCCGCCGCGCCGACCACGCCGAAGGTACCGGCCACGCCAGCACCCAGCCCGTAGTGGCTGTGCAGCAAAAAGGCCAGCGTCGTCCAGAAGCAGCTGAACGAGGCAAAGACCAGCGCGCCGATCGCGCAGGACTCCCGCAGCAGCGGTTGCGTCCGAAAGAGCGTCCAAAGCGATTTCATCGCATCGCTGTAGTGCAGCTTCTGCTTGGGCGGAAGCTGCGGCATCACCTTCTTGATGAGCGGAACAAACGCCGCGTTCATCGCCGCAGCAACTACAAAGACCCAGCGCCAGCCGTGAATACCGCTGACCCATCCAGAGAAAGTCCGCGCCAGCAGAATACCCAGCAATAGACCAGTCATCACCGTGCCGATGGCCCTACCGCGCTGCTCGTGCGAGACAAGGTCCGGCGCAATAGGCAGAGCAACATGGGTTACCGATGCAAACATACCGATCAGCACGCTGCCGGCGATCAGGAGATTGATGCTCGGCGCAAGGGAAACCAGCAGCAGCGCGATCGCCACCGCGCCGTACATCCGCATCATCAGGCCGCGTCGCTCCAGCACGTCGCCGAGCGGAACGAACGCAAGTAGTCCGACCGCGTAGCCAATCTGTGTGGCAACCGCCACGAAGCCCGTACGCCCGGCAGTGACGCCGTAAGTGCGACCCATCTCCAACAGAAGCGGTTGGTTGTAGTACATCGTGGACACGCCGACAGCACACGCTAACCCGAGGAAGGACAGCGGCGCGCGAGGTGCGGTCTTTGAAGAAGTGGTCATACCAAGCTCAACTACATATAGTGTATGGCCTGAACGAACGTTTCGGAAATATGTCGGGCTGCCGGAGACAACGCTAAACCCTGCCCAACGTCAACTTCGCGATCGTCGCAAGCTGCATGAACGACGTCCCCTCGTAGATCTTCCCGATCTTCGCGTCGCGGTAGAGCTTTTCGACGGGATAGTCCTTCACAAAGCCCGATCCCCCGTAGACCTCGACCGCCAGGCTCGCCACGCGCTCTGCCACGTGTGAGGCGAAGTATTTGCACATGGCCGCCTCCTTCAGGAAGTCGAGTTTCGCATCCTTCAGCCGCGCCGCGTTGTAGACCATCAGGCGCGCCGCTTCAATGTCGGTCGCCATCTCGGCCAGTTGAAACTGCATTGCCTGAAACTCAACCAACGCCTTGCCAAACTGCCTGCGCTCCTTAGCCCACTTCGCCGCGTGACCCCAGGCCCCCGCAGCAAGACCAAGCATCTGCGAGCCGATGCCGATGCGGCCTTCATTCAATGTCTCGATGGCAATCTTGTAGCCCTTGCCCGGTTCGCCCAGCACCTGTGCTGCCGGGACAACACAATCATTGAAGATCAGCGCACAGGTGCTTGAAGCGCGGATGCCAAGCTTGTCTTCTTTCTTGCCGAGCGTAAAGCCGGGTGCGCCTCTTTCAACCAAAAACGCCGTAATTCCCTTGTAGCCAGCGGCCGGATCGAGCGTGGCGAAGACGATGAAGAGGCCGGCCTCCTTCGCATTCGTAATCCAGAGCTTCTGTCCATTCAGCACATAGTCGTCGCCGCGTTTCACCGCGCGCGTCTGCAACGCGAAGGCATCCGAGCCCGACGAGGCTTCGCTTAACGCATACGATCCGATGGTGTCGGTCGCGAGCCGCGTTAGATATTTCCTCTTTTGCTCCTCGTTTGCCCAGCGGACCAGGGCGTTGACACAGAGTGTGTTCTGCACATCGACCATAACGCCGACGGAGGGATCGACCGCCGAAATCTCCTCGACTGCGAGGATCGCATTGAAGAAGCTTCCACCAGCGCCGCCATACTCCTCGGGAATCTCAATACCCATCAGGCCGAGCTCGAAGAGCTTCTTAATGAGAACCGAGTCCATCTGCTGCGACTCGTCCATGCCGCGCACCAGCGGGCCGATCTGCTCGATCGCGAAACGTCGCACCGTATCGCGAAACATCTGCTCATCTTCACCCAACTGCGTCAACGCCATCGGAACTGCATGCTGCGACATCCACTCACCTCGACCGGTATTCGCGAAAAGGTGAGTCTAGCATTTTGAAGACACAACTGAATAGTCGTTCAGTGCAGTGCTAACCGCCCTACGGCGTTGTATCGAAGTGGTTGATATAAAACGGAAAGCCTATCCGGCAGCCTTTACAAGCCGCCCACGACGGCTCACGATCGATAACTTCTCCGTGTTGAGAATCTTGCGCGCCTGCTCCTTCGCATGCTTCGCCCAAGGACCAACGGGATCGAGCCGCACATACGCCAGCCAGTGCCGCAACGCACGGCGCCTCTGCCCCTGCCGCTCATACGCAAGCGCAAGATTGTAGTGCGCGTCTGCATACTGCGGCACCAGCGCGACGGCTTTCTGGTACGCGGCAGTCGCATCGGTCAACCGCTGCATCTCGTCAAGCACGTTGCCAAGGTCGAAGAACGCGAGCGCATACTCGGGATCCGCCACGGTCGCCTTCCGGTAATGCTGCTCAGCTAAATCATACCGGCGCAGATTGTAGTGGATCGTTCCGAGGTTGATCAGCGCGGGCGCATGCTCCGGGCGAATCGTCAGGATCTCCTGATAGATCTCCATCGCCTGCGGAATCGTCGCAGGGTTTTCTTCGAGTTGCACCGCGCGCAGAAACATATCCTGCACCTCGGCCGCCTGCCGCGCCGGAGCGTCTCCACCGGCGCCCACCACGCGCAACTGCCGCGCGGGCGAGGTGTCAAAGTCGAAGGCAAGCTGCTGGGTCAGCGGATCCATCAGCGCACCACCGTGACGGAAGCTCAGCCGCGATCCCCTGCGTACAAAGCTCGCCTCCATCAGCGGATTCCGCATCCCTGCCACGCGCTGCATAGCATCCACCGACGCCCGTATGCTCTTCGCAGAGATGCGCGTCGTCGCCTGAAGATCGCGCAGCTTGCGCAGCTGGCCCAGAGCTTCAAAGGAGTAGTGCTCGCTGGAGGTGATCAGTCCCGCTCGCTCCCACGCCAGCAGTTGGCGCGTATGCAAGTGTAGGATCCGGATTACGTCTTGACGGCTATATCGGGTCACTGTGTGTCTCGTGTGGCACCGTCTTAGAGGTCAGTACAGCAAACTCTTTCTGGAGTATGCCTTCGCAGGCCGCGCCAATCAAGACCCTTTGCAGCTAAGTCGATCAAATAGACGTGGATAACACGTACCTAATGTGGTTCCGCGGCCACAGTTGTTCATACAGGCGAAATATGCGTATCAAGTTAGCCGCGGCTGCCGGCTCTTGAGGTCTTCGAGCAGTCGTTCGATCTGATCTTCCCGTTCGAGTGTTGTGAAGCGGTCCTCTAGAGTCTCGGCTTCGAGGATCATGTGACTGGCTGCGTTCGTCGCCTCTTTGCGTTGGATCGTAGAGCGCAGACGGTTGAACGTCGACGATTTGTGTTGAGTGTCGGCGATGCTGCGAGCAGCGTGCGCCTTGCCAACGGTATGCGCGCGGCGGTTCCGAGCGATTAGCATCTCGCAGGTAGCGCGAGTCTCGTGCAGCTTCTGCTGAAGATTGGCGAATGCATTGCGTAGCGTCTCGGTCTCGGCGGTCTGATCTTCGAGTTGCTGCACAAAGCCAGCAGTGAGCTGTTGGTTGCTTAAGCTGCGCTGAAGTGCGGCGCGAGCCAGATCGTCCTGCTGCTTCTGGACCGCGAGTTCGGCTTTACGGTTCCATTGATTCATGGCGTCCTCGTGCTCCTTCAGCTTCTTCTGAAGGAGATGCTGGTCGGCGATGGCGATAGCTACCTGCGTTTTAACCTGGAGGAGCTGGTTCTCCATGTCGAGAACAAGTTGTTTCGCCAACTTCTCTGGGTCCTCGGCTTTCTCGATGAGGTCGTTGATGTTGGCTCGTAAGAGGGTTCCTACGCGTTCAAGTAGTGCCATGATGAATCTCCTTTCCAAATGTTGCCGGACGAGTTGGCAGAATTACCAACGACGCCCAAAGATGCGGTCGAGAGCGATGAGCGTGAGGACGGTTAGAAATCCGACGCCCGGGAAGCGATGCCGCCTGTAGCCCCGTCCGTAGCCGTAATACCCGTAGGGGCCGAAGTAGGGGCGATGGATGCGATAGGGGTTCCAGAGAGGCCGGACGATGAGCCGGAGGACAAGGGAGACTGCGACGAGGATAAGGACGGTTGAGATGAGGATGAAAGTGAACATCGTATCTTCTCGATTCGAGCGTGTGGGTTAGAGGAAGCCTGGCTCACCGGGGCGTGAACTCTCCGGTGAGCCAAGGTGGATCTGGTTAGGCAGAGTGGGTGTCACCGTTTTCGCGGGGCTTCATAGCCTTGATGTTGCCCATCAGGTCGTGAATGTTCATTCCCGAGAGAGCCTCAAAGAGCGCCGGGACTTGAGCAGCGATCTTCGTCATCTCCCCGGTGATCTTGTTCGCACCTGTTGCTCCATCGTTGCCGGTGGAGACGATTGTGATCTTGTCGACCTTGCTGAGCGGCTCCGCCATGGCACGAACGACGTCGGCCATGTTGGTGATCAACTTGTCGACGACCGCGGCCTGCGTCCACTCCTGATAGGCTTCGGCCTTCACGTTCATCGCCTTAGCTTCGGCCTCGCCCTTCTGGAAGATGATGTTGGCTTCGGCTTCGCCCTGCAGCTTAGTAGCAGCGGCGCGGCCTTCGGCTTCCATAGTGATGCGCGACTTCTCCGCATTGGCGAGGTTTTCAATGCGCTGGCGCTCGATCTCCGCACCTTTGAGTACAGTGGCGATGAGCTCCTTCTCGTGGCGGAGAATCTCGGCCTCCTGAACCTTGACCTGCTCCTGCTTCTCGATCTGCTGGACCTTGACCTGTTCGGCGACGACCTTCTGCTGCATCACATTGGTCTGAAGCTCATACGCCTTGTCGGCCTGCGCCTCCTGACGTCTCGCCGCTTCAGTGAACTGAGCCTTCTGGATGTCGAGGTCACGTTGCGCTTCGGCCTGCTTGGCAAGCGAGAGGGTCTCAGCGAGAACGCGGTCCTGATCGGCAGAGGCCTTGGCAACAGCCGCTTCGCGAAGTGCGATGGCACGGCGAATGGCGGTGTCGCGTTCGGCTTCAGCCGCAGCGATTTCAGCGTCGCGTTTGATGCGCGCAACGTCCGGACGTCCCATATTCGTGATGTATTCGTTCTTGTCGCGGACCTCGCGGATCGTGAAAGAGATGACCTCAAGACCCATCTTGCTCATATCGTCCATGCAGGTGGAACGCATCCGCTCAGCGACCATCTCCGGCTCCTTAACGATCTGCTCTACCGTGAGCTGACCGATGATGCCGCGCAGGTGTCCCTCCATGACCAGGCGGATAAGGCCTTCACGCTGGTCAGGCGACTTGGTGAGAAACTGCTCAGCTGCGGTGAGGATCGACTCTTTGTCCGAGCGGACTTTAATCTGGGCAACAGCTTCAACCGTTACGGCTACTCCCTGCTTGGTGTAGAGATCCTGCTGCGGTGCAACGTCGAAGCTCATGAGCTCGAGCGAGAGCTGACGGCAGTTCTCAACGACGGGAAAGATGACAGCGCCGCCGCCTTTGATCACACGAGGACCTCGGAAACCATAAACGATAATGGCTTCGTTAGGGCCGGCTTTGCGAAACATCTTACCCATAAGAACAGCCAGGGCGAGGGTGGCGAGAATGAGCAGACCAACAATGGCGACGACGTAGTTCGACATATCGTTCCTTTGTCCGATGACGGACTTCGAGGGCGTGTGAGGTGCTTGCCGCAAATTGGTAAGTGGCGGGGGAAAGTGCCTCGGCAAGTAAGGCCGCCAGGTAGCGAGAAACTTCAGAGCCTCATGGAAGCCCGTCGGTGAGGTCATCCCAGCGTCGAACATAAGCAATACCCCGCTCGTAACGGATGACAACGACCTCGGTACCGCGTTCGATTGCCAGTCCATCTTCACTGCGGGCGGCCGAAGCGCGACGCGCTCCGGTTTGCGAAAAGATAATCTCGCCGATGCCGTTGCTGTCGCGGATGGTATCGCTGACGTGGGCTAGAACACCGGTCATCTCAGTGTCTTCTGCGCTGAGGATGCGCTCACGCGGAAGAAGTACCTTGAAGAGGATGGCCCACAGGACAGCGGCCCCGGCAAAGCCGCTGACTACGGATAGTAGGAGAACCAGCGATCCAACGAAGATGCTGAAGTGATACAGAAGATAGCCGACTCCACCGAACCAGCACAGGAAAGCAGTGAGAGTGAAGCCATTGACGGCGGAGAGACCGTGGCCGCGATGCGAGGTACCGTGCGCGGCATGTCCGTGTGCCGTATGGCCGATATGAAAACGGCCGATGTGAAGGTGGGCGAAACCTCCGACGACAGAGATAACGCTGAGGACGAGACCGACGCAGAAGCAGATGAGATAGAAGGAGTCCATATTATTTGGTGCTCCGTTTGGCGACTCTCTTTTGAGCCGGAAGGGTAGTCGCGGCCTGAGGCGAAGTAGCTTCGGGGCGCAGAACGTGGAAGAGGCGATCGAGAAGGGCAGGCGTCTCGACGATAGCCTTTATGAGGAGGAAGCAGCGGCGCGAATCACTGTGGTTGGCAACGGCCAGAAGCGCCTGGCAGAGTGCAGGGTCGCGACGGAAGCGCTCCGCGCCGCCGACAAGCCAAAGGTCGAGCTTGTCCTCGGTGGTTCGCAGGTCGGAGAGCAGCTCAGAGTGGTAGCCCTCAGGATCGTCAACCAGGTAGCCGGGATGCACCTTGAAGAACTTCGCCAGCAGAAGACGCGTGGTGTTGGTGAGGTGCGGGCGAGTGCCGCTCTCGATCTGCGAAAGGTAGGACTGGCTGATGGTCGCCTTGCTTCCCTTCTTGCCGGTGGCGTTCTCCTGCTGGATGGCGCGGACAAGCTCCTGCTGGGTCATGGCGCGGTTGAGGCCTCTTAGGTTGCCCTCGACTTCGCGAAGATAGCGGATTTTGTCGCTGAGTTTCATAGTCATTGCAAATCGCAATATTTATATCGCTATTTGCAATAAATGTCAAGGAGGCGCCGGATGCGCAGACATCGCGCTGACAAACAGTAGCTAGTCAGGCTGAGTAAGAGTATGATGGCTCAAAATTTAGAAGCCTGAAAATCGGGCGTAATGTACGGATTTCATCACGGACCGAGATTGAGAAAACATCTTGACTCCTGATTTTGCCGGACTGAAAATGTGAGTGCTTTCATCCCGGTTCTCCCCCTGCGATGCTGAAGGCCCACTCCCTAAAGCCAGCTTCAACCTTGAACGACATGGAAGCTGCATAAGCTCACAAAGGCCTCCGCCATCGCTGATGACTGTCTTCGGAGTGCAGAAGCATGCCTGGTCAAGCGGTCGAAGACGAATCCCGAACGGGTCACGAGCCCCCGCCAGAGTCGGGCGGGGGAGAGGAGAAGCCTGCGCCACACGAAACGAATCTTCTGTTGGCGCTTCGACGATTCGTGCGGCATGCAGCCAATCAACCCGAACCGCCGGACGAGGAACCGTCTGAACCTGAGATCAAGCCATGGCAGATCGCAGTTTTGCTTGTGGTCGTCCTCGACATGGTTCTTCTCTACTCCGAGTTCGAGGAGTGGTTTGAAAACCCTCTTTTTGCCCAGGCGCTAAAAGTGGTCCCGTGGTTGCTTGGAGCAACCGCTTTTGCCTACTCCGAAAAAATCCGCAAATGGATCCTGGGGCTATGCAAGCGCCCTGTGGTCGCAGTATTTGCAATATTGATTGCACTCCCTTTACTGATCGTGCGACAGAGTATCTTCTCTGTCGTCGTCAGCGTCGATCCAGACACCGTCTCTGTCCAGCCAGCGGACCCAAAAGACAAGCTTGATGTGTCGGCGCCAGAAGAGAAGCTCTTCCGTGTTGTCCTCCCTGATTTACTGAAGCCTTACAGAATTACGGTTAAGGACACCGCAATTGAGCATTCGACGGAAGGCACCACCGGGCGCTCCGAACCATTCTCTCCGCTTCTCCCAAGGGCGCGGGTTCTGCGAGGGACATTGGCACAGGTTCCACTGATTGGACGACTCTTCGGACAGGCACAGATGAAGTTGACTCCTCTTTACGAAGTACCTACCCATTCGTCAAAGGAAGGGGCCCATGCCATGATCGAAGGAACGTTCGAAGAGGGTTACCAGGAATATTTGCTGCAAACGCCACCGGCCGAACGTGTGTGCAGCCGCCGGGCGACCGAGTCGGGCCACAATCAGATCTGGTGCACTATTGACGACGGAGATGGTGCCCTGTTCCTTCCTCCCGGAAAATATAAGTTCACCTTATCTCGGGATACGTGCCAGGGACAGTTGGGCGAGAGAGAAATTCGAAGGGCCGCGAATGAGTTAATCGATATTGATAAGTTATGCGCGCAATAAACACAATGCGGCGAAAGGTTGCTCACTCGGCTGCAGAGACAGGAGCCGCCATAATAGCCCTGCTCTTACTGTCGGGAAGCACCTTTCACGGTGCCGAACCGGTGCAGCCCAGGGAACGCCTGGGTGCTATGCCGGTCGCGAAGACATCGACTGCGTCCGTGCCGCATAATTTTTTTGAGATATCCTCCTGTTCCGCTAGCGCGAAGGACGATGCCAACTCTCAACCCTACAGTTATTCAACCCACCTCTCCGATGCCCTGGAGCTCTTGAAACAGGCAAACGGTCTGAAAAGTGAAATCGAGGCTTCAGGTCAACCCCCCGAGATGACTAGAAGTAAATACCAGCATCCCAAGCACGATCATTACGACGTAGTGGAAATCGAAGAAAAACAAGAGGGCAGTGACGCCATGATCGTTACGCTACGGGTCTGGTCGTACTGGAAGGACGACACACCGTCTGACCATCCTCACAATGACCACACCCTCAAGACATTCCAGCCATGCAATGTGCGCCATAAAGGCTGGGAGGAGTGCCGCGATGAGCGGATCAAAGCAATCGTAGGGGAGCTACAAGGCCTTGATATAACTCACCAAAATTGATGAGGAAGGTTGATGCATGGCCAGGAAATCCATCAAGCTTTTGATCTGCGGGCTGATCCTATGTGCGGTGGGAAGTATCCCAGCTCTGTGTCAGGAGACAAGCAAACCCAATAACTTACCGGAGCAGTTGCCTGTCTACATCGTGGACTTCAACCAGGATTTACGGCGTGCGGACGTCGCGCGTGAAATTGGAGATCTTGGCGCGTTCACCAGTGGTCTCATTCACCTTCGTTTGCTTGAGATTTCGTCCGTGACGGTACACCGGGTGCAAACCGTTCCCGCCTGTGGCGAATCGGTCTCCCCGGGGCCAGATCAGTCGCAGACTCCTCGCCCTCAAGCGGCACCTTCCGGAGACTTTTATATCGTTCATGGATCGATTGAAACTCACCTGCCGGATTTTGTTCTGAACTACTTCGTCGATAAGTGCGAGAACCGCAAACTGCTGAAAGTGTTCCAGGATACGCAGCCATTTACCTTGGACCATGCACTCGAAGAAATAACCAGCTCCGCTCATGCGATCGCATTCAAGATCGAAAAAGCCATTCCTCCTACGCAAGTAGCCGTCGAGCCCTTCAGTGGCGACAGCGACCAGCAGGACCAGAAAGATATTCGAACAACAGCCCGGAACGAAGTCATTCAGGCGGTTTTGCAATCTTCCGACTACAAAGTCGTTGATACGTCCGGCTACGTCGTCGGAGGTCAGATCACATTCCAGAAGGATTCACGCGCGATTCGAATTTTCCCAAATGCGACCGTAATCCGGGCGGATATCCACATCAATGCCCACGGGAAAACCTACCCACTCAAACAAGTCACCGGCTCGAGCGACCAAATAAAAAAGTTCTATGCCGATGTCGCCGAAGAGGTAGTGCGTAATCTTCCGCAGGTCCTGCTTGCGGAACACCTTCAACTGCCCGACGTTGTTAACCACATGAAATCCGATGCTCTCCTGACTCAGGCAAACCAGCTGCTTAGCCAATGTTCGGACACGGATCGCGACTGCCCCAGTGCGCAGGATGCAATTAAGTTGTTGTCAGCGGTGACGCAACAAGATCCGAGAGCATGGAAAGTTTTTGTGATGCTGGGTCGAGCCCAGATGCGGGCAGGCAAGAACGTCGACGCGGTTTCATCGTTGGTGAAGGCCAATGATTTGATCAAGGCGGACAATCAGTCCGGAGGACACATCTCTACCCAGGACCAGGTCGAGGCACTCGGCCTCCTCGGCGATAGTTACAGGAACATAGCGGACTATCGCGAGGCAGAGGCTACCTACGACGACGCCCTGCGGATTGACTCTTCCCTGCCGCAGCTTTATGGGAGTAAGGCGCTTGCCTTGCAGTTTGATAACAAACGGCCGCAGGCGTTGGAGGCGATTATTCAGGGACTCAAGATCTCCGGACAAGCCGCCACATCTCAACCTCTTCACGAATCGGCCAAGGGCGTGATCCACGCTCTCCAGCCAGGGGAGTTTGACGGGTCTGAAGCGTCCCTCGACAAGGCATTCGGCCAAGGCGTCCCCGTAGCCAACGAGTATGCCCTCCTGGTAGCGCTCAAATGGGAGCATATCTTCGACGTAAGTTGGACACCCGAGAGCCGCGCGAAGGCACGAATACGATTTAAAGAAGGCGCTCGATCGGGGTCCAACCGATCCTGCGGTCCTGGTAACAGCCTACGGCGATGCTGCGCGGGCCGAACTTGTCGATGGAAACCAGCAACACTTGATGGATTTGGTCCACCAAGCGGAAAAGCAACCCGCCGACCAGATACCTCCCTTCCTGCGTGCGTGGATTCAGCGCATCCAGGCCCACTCCGAAATCGACAGTGGGGACTACTCGAAAGCCTATGATGCCGCAGAGGCCGCGTATCACATCTATCCATCGGACGATGCATCGTACCTTTTGGCAGATTCGACTTTGCTGTTAACGCAATGCAAAGAATGGGCGTTGGTGCTTGGCCAAAGGGAAGAGGGTCTGAAGCAATGCAAGCGGGAATTCTTGATCCGGGACGATGAAAGAAAGGGCAGCGTTAGCCTGACCGCGGATCAGTCGCGCTCGCTGAAAGAGGGCTACCAGCAAGCTGCTGATGTGGCTGCTCCCTTAGTGGCAAAACGTTACCAGGACGGCGACGGAGTTCTCTTGAGGGCGAACCATGCCCTTGGTCAGGACAAAAAGACCCGTGACCTTTTCCTCGGGTTCGTTCAACAAGATCCGAAGGATGCGTCTGCCGTGGATATCTTGCTATATGTCTGCTCGCAATACTTATTTGATTTCGATTGCGCTTTTTTGGCGGCACAGAGAATCGCTGGAGGGCTACATGCCAATGACCCCACAGCCGCTTCGGACTATCTGAACGTTGCCGAAGCTGCTGTCCTTAAAGGCGATAACAAAGCAGCCTCGGATTGGCTTGCCTCTGCAGGCCAACCGCAAACGATGAAGCCCCGTGACGCGGTGCTGTTCTATATCTACCGGTTGTGGGTTGCCATGAGCACAGGACAGACCGGCGAGTTCAAGACGGACTTTGACGCATGGAGAGAAGCGACGAAGCAGTTCCGAGACAGCAAAGAGGACCTTAATTGGGTCTTCACCGGCGCAAAGAAAGCCCTGGATCGCTCTAAGACACAGATGGGCGCCGGCAAAACGGAGCTTCTACTATCGATGATGGCCGCGTCCGAGAACGACACCTCGACTCTGCCCTCATGGCCACAATCGGGAGTTCTCTAACAAGTTGTTCGGTCGGCAGAACAGGGTCGTCGCTCTTTGGGGCGAGGAACCAGTCCAAAACAGCGGCAAGTCATTGAAAGGAATGGAGCCGATGAGCGGAGTTGAACCGCTGACCTACTGATTACGAATCAGTTGCTCTACCAACTGAGCTACATCGGCCTATCACCCTATTCTAGCGGCTCCGCAGCTATCCGCCAAATCGCTTGCCAAGCTGCCGATTACTGCATCGGCACAAACTTCTCTTCGCAGCTGAACGCAGGTTCCGTGATCGCGGCATCCGACTGACTAGGAGCCGCCGCAGCCTTCCCCGGAACTACCTTAATATCAGTCGCGCTGAAATTCAGATTCGTGCCCAACGGTCCCAACGTCACCGTAGCAAAATGTCCATGCACCTGCTGCGGTGTAATTCCGTCGATCCGCACCCCATCGAGCGTCACCTCCGTCCGATGGTCGTCGTTCAAGCCGGCGATCAACACATCCCCCGGCGTCGTGTCGATCACATTATGAATCGTGATCCCCTTGTAATCCGGAATCCGGTCGCCGGTGTACTTCGGATCTTCAAAGCCCTCGGTCGTCTGGTTCGTGTAGTACGGGCTGATCGCAATTGGATTCTTCACTCCGCGCATGCAGATGTTCTTATACGTCAGATCGTGGACAGGCCCACCGCGCGTCACGTTGCTCTTGATGCGGATTCCGCTGGTCGTGTGGTCCTCCGTCAAACCATCCACCAGCAGAAAGCTATCGCCGCTATACGTCTCGCTGCCGATCGACATGCCGTGTCCGCTGTAAAAGTGGTCGTCGAGCACGCTCATGTGCGTCGTTCCCGTCTTGATCGCAATATTGTCGTCGCCGTTATCGATCCAGCTATGCGCCACCGTTACGTTGGTCGATGAGCCTGGATCGATGCCGTCAGTATTCCGCGCATCCATTCCCTTCGTCGTCGGAGTCAGCAAATGAACCTCCCACGCCGTGAAGCCGTTCGTCTGATTCACACTCACGTGAAAGTTGGTCGAGTTGTGCAGTGTAATCCGGTAGAGCACCAGGCCATCGGCATGGCTCGCGACGATCATCCGCGTCGTGAAGTACCGCTCGTTCTTCGGCTCCGCCTTACGCGCCATCTCCCACCAGCTATAGTCTTTGCCCAGAAGCTTCGCGTAGCCGCGTCCGTCGATAACGCCGTCGCCCATGATGCCAACGTCCTTTGCATCAATGATGCTGATGAGTGGTCTGCACCCGCCACGAGCCGGCGCCGGACGCTGCGGCGCGGGAAATACCGCCGGCGGAGCACCCGCGGCAATCGTGCCGCACAACCCAGGTGTCGAACCCTCGGCCTTGATCTCATAGACCGCAGGATCGCGCGACCCGAACAACGTCACACCTTCGTCGATCAGTAGCGTAACTCCGCTACGCATCTCCAGCGGCCCGGTCAGAAACGCGTTATTGCCGCTCGACGGCTTCAACTCCACCGCCATTCCGGGCTTGCACTTGTCCAGCGCACTCTGGATGCGTGCCGTATCGAGCTTGCTCTCATCCTCCTCGGCGAGCTTGTCGCTCATCGCGCGAAGCTGCGCCGAAAGCTGCACACAAGAAGAAGGAATCTTCGGCTCCGTCACCTGCCGCGTGTCCTGCGCCCTGGCTGTCCCCGCTGCCATAGAGACCAGCAAGGACTCCGGTGCACCATTCCAATCCACGTACACGCATCACGATCCGCTTCAGCATCATCTGGTCGTACCTCCACAAGCCGCTGAGCCAAACTAGCACAAGCAGCGAACCGAGGTCACGGCATCACGGAAGACGATCTGGTCATGATCGTATGTGTCGAGATCGACTTCGTCGGTAACGACGCTCGGCCATATCAACATCGCGAGGACAAGAGAGTGACCATCAACGCACTATGCATCGCATGAGACGTCGCGTGCCTCTTTCTTCGGAGAGCCTTCGGAACTCACCTCGCACTCCACGCATCGACAGCGTTGCATCTAACTTCAAGATCGAACAGGATTTTTAATAAGCATCATCTCCCGATTCGATGACACGCTCGGCACTCCGCAATTCCTCAAAAGTTGTACCCGGAAAAGCGAAAAAGCCACCCGGCAACAGGGTGGCTTCTTCTTTAGGGAGAATAGTTCCAACGGAGGCAAAGCCATCAGAACTTTCTGGCGAAATACTAAGTTTGGCAAAATACCGTGTCAAGGCCAAAACTTCCTTCTTGTAAGTCTTTGGTCTGGATATAGTTACGGGGGTTACTGAACCGTAAACATGCGCTCCCATATTCGCTTTGTATTCGCTTTATCTGGTCCGACCATATATCAAAGGGCTATCGTATCAGCCGCTTAGCCCAGCCTCTGCACCGTCACCAGTGCAGAACTCGGCTACCCCTGCTGCTTGGCTTCTGATCCGTCCGGCTGAATCCGTGCCGCTCGACCGCTCAGGTCAATTCGCAGAAACTCCGGTTCCGTTGCCGCTGGCTTGCCCTGCATCACCCGAATCGCGGCCCGCGCTCCTCCAAAAAACAGTGCCAGAACCACCGCAGCCAACGCACCTAAACCGCAGAACAGAAGAATGCTGGTCAGCAAGCTCACCGTCTTGCGCACCTCGGAGTGAAACTCCAGCGGCATCGGCTTGTTCCACGTCAACTCATTCCGCAGATGAATGTTGTCCACCAACTCCTGCGCCTCCGCAGGCTTCCACGCACCTGTTGTCATCAGCACCAGCGGCCCCTCGCGTCGCAGCTTCACGGTACCTGGCGCTGCACCCTGCCGATTCATCTCCGCTTCGATCTGCCGCCCGTGGTCTCCGGCGATCTGCGGCGTCGGATACAGCAGCAGCGTCAACGTGCCCTTGCCTGCGTACTTCGCCGTCACCACCTCGGCCGCCTTGTCGAAACCGACAATTTCCGGTGGCACCACCGCACCCATCGCCTGATACCCCGCCGTGCCCCAGGGCATACGTCACCGTCTCTCGCTGCAACCCCTTCACCGGCAGATACGTCGGCAACAGCGGAGGCAGAGCCTTCGTCCCACCCACCTTCGGCAACTTCGCGATCAGGTCGCGCATGGACGCATCGCCACCCCGGTTGATGTCTTCCCTCACAACACTTACTCCGCTGCGAAACACGATGCCGTCTCGGGTGGACCCAGTCTCGTCGCCTATCTTCTCGGAATGCCAGGCGTCTTTAGGGTTTCGGAAGTAATCGAATGCCGCCACCGCTCCGCTTACATCGCCGAACTGGTAGACCGTCACCGTCCCATGCTGCGCCGCATCAGCCCCCGGCTTCGCCTCCGGTATAGCCTTGCCGCTCTCCGTATACTCCGACCGTGCAAACCGCTTAATCCCATCCTCCGTCAGCATCGCTCGCTCGGTTGGATCGAAGTCAGGAGCGTTCAACGCCCCCAGGCCATCGCCCACATCGCCGCCCGCCACTCGCGTCAGCTTACCCAACGTCGCTGGCAGCAAAGGAGTAGGAGGTTCCAGCAACATGGTCTTCGCTTCCTGCCCAAGCACCGAACCAGCCGGCCCACCAACTAGCATCACGCCGAGCAGCACGCGCGACATCACCCGAATCCGAGAAGAGACTCCCATACAAAAGTCAGACTACACCAGCGCGATAACGTAAGCCTAGTATCCGCGCCCACCCGAGCAGCACTATCCGGGAGTCCGCACACCCTTCCTGAGCATCTCGACCGCCTTCTCCAGTCTCCTCACCCGCGTCTCTTCTTTCTTCGCTTCTGCAATCCAGCAGCAGTACTCCTTGCGATGCGTGAAGCTCAAGCTATTGAAAAGCAGAAGCAAACCTTCTTTCTTCAATAATTTTTCAAACGAAGCCGGCACCTCCACTACCCTCGCCTCGTCATCCCGCCAAACCTCAACGTCGATCACGTCGCCCGGCTTTTTACCTGTTCGCTCACGAATCGCTTTGACCACGGCCAACATGTGATGCGCCCCGCCGCACGTCATCAGCGACCCGGTATAAGGCACGCCCCCAACCGTTGCCTGCACCGGAACCTTTCCCTTCGTGGCAAACTCCGTCTCGGTATCGTACGGAAACAGTACGAACGCTCCTCCACCATCGCTCGCCTCAATCTTTGCCGTAAACCGGTATCGCTTCATGGCGTCACCCGTCCTTCGCGCCTCAGCTTCCTTCGCTTCTCGGCTCAAAGACCCACCGAGAAATTAAAGCACGAACCGTCATCCACCTCTACCATTGGTCACCAGAATCGAAGGTCATTCGCCGTCACGGAACTTCATCTCGCACACCTACGTATGAAAGGGAATCTCTCCCAACCACTTCGGTCTCGCCTTAGGACCGTCAAGGAGACCTCGATGGATGCATTCGCGCAAAACCTCAGATTTGCCGCGCGCCAGTTAGGCCGCAATCCAGGCTTCACCTTGACAGTAGTCCTTACGCTGGCTCTCTCCATCGGCGCAAATACTGCGATCTTTTCCATCGTGAACGCGCTCATGCTGAAGAGCCTGCCCTATTCTCATCCTGAACGAATGGGCACGGTTTACACCCGGGTCACCGGCACCCGGTCCTCCGACGAACGCCACCACGTCAACGGCGAACAATGGGAGCTCCTCCGTGATAACGTCCCCGCGTTGCTCTCAGCCGTCTCCAGCGGAGGCACTTCAGGCATCAATCTACAGTCAGGATCCCAGGTCCAGTATCTCCACGCGGGACGCATCTCACAGCACTACCTCGACGTGCTCGGAGTTCGCCCTGTTCTCGGACGCAACTTCTCCGAAGCAGAGGACCTGGCCCATGGACCAAAAGCCGCCATCCTGAGTTACAACCTGTGGCGTAACACCTTCGGCTCCAATCCGAATCTTGTAGGACAGGCCATTTTATTGAAAGGCGAGCCGTACACCGTCGTCGGCGTGCTGCCTGACGGCGCAACCACCCCCCAGAACGCTGACCTCTACACTCCTCTTCGAGCAACCCGCCAGGGCGAAGGTGGTGGAACGAACTTCGACGCCATCACCCGCCTGCGCGATGGCGCAACATGGCAGGAGGCCGACGCACAGATCAACCGCGCATGGTCTCACCGTTCCCAGCGTTATGAACTATCGAACAACCCCGGCGCACAGGTGACCTACTACTCTGTGCCGCTCCAAGAAGGACAGACTGCCAGGGTACGTCCGCAGGCTCTGACCCTGATGCTGGCCGCGGCCTTCATCCTTCTTATCGCCTGCGCCAATCTCGCCGGCCTCACTCTCGTCCGCATGATGCGGCGCATGCCTGAAGTCGCAACGCGAATGGCTCTCGGCGCCTCACGCTGGCAGATTCAAAAGCAACTGTGGGTTGAAAATCTTCTTCTGGCCTTCATCGGCGGAACCGCAGGCGTAGCTATCGGTTTCGCAGCCCTGCGCGGCTTGCTCCTGCTTCTTCCTGAACACTTTCTGCCCGTAGCCAGCGTCCCTCTCGATGGCCGCGTACTCGCATTTACCCTTCTCGTCTCGCTCCTCACCAGCGTCCTCTTCGGCATGCTCCCCGCGCTCGTAACCCGGCGGCTCGATCTGCGTGCAGCAATCGCAAGTCGTTTCGTAGCTGGCGGCGACCGTCTGCGTTTGCGTCAGGCTTTGATTGTGAGCGAGGTTGCCCTCACCGTCGTTCTCCTGGCCGCATCAGGCCTGCTCATCCGAACCCTCATCCACCTTCAAAATCTGCCCGCCGGATTCAGCCCAGCTGGTGTGATGACCGCAAGAGCATCCCTCGACGACGTTCGCTATCACGACCCCGCGGCCTTTCGAAAACTCCTGAGCGAAAGTACGCTCGCAATGCGCCAGATCCCCGGCGTACAACATGCTGCCGTCGGCCTGAGCCTGCCCTATGAGCGCGCCCTGAACGACGGATTGCAACTCAGCGATGGCAAAGAAGCTGGACAACAGGTTATGACGAGCATGGTCTACGTAACCCCTGGCTACTTCGCCGCATTGCAGATTCCACTCCTAATGGGGCGCTCGTTTACCGACGCAGACGGCGCCGATTCGCAGCACGTCGCCATCGTGAACCAGACCTTCGCACGCAAGTTCTTTCACGGCACAAACCCGATCGGCCGTTACGTGGACAAAGACAAAATGATCGTCGGCATGGTCGAGGACGTAGCCATAGAGCCAGGGTTAGAGGTCACCGCACCTCTAGCCGGCGAAGAGGGTATCTATATTCCCGCCACACAGATGGATCCCAAGATGCTCGCGCTCGTCCATGTCTGGTTCCAGCCAAGTTGGATCGTCCGCACAGACCGCCCGGTAGAAGGTTTGACCGCGCAGATGCAACGCGCACTCGCGAGTGTCGATCCCAATCTGCCCTTCTCAGGCTTCTACAGCATGCGCGACCTGCTGGCGAAGACACTCGCAACCCAGCGTATCGAAGTGGCACTCCTGAGCACGATGGCGGCTCTGGCTCTGCTCTTGAGTGCGATCGGAATCTTCTCGCTCGTAGCAAATATCGTTGCTCAGAAAACACGCGAGATCGGCATCCGCATCGCCCTGGGATCAACCCTTCGCCAAGCCATGGTTCATACCGGAGCCCCGGGAATACGAGCCTCCTCCCTTGGACTCATCCTTGGGCTGATCGCATCGGCAGGAGCCCTGCGCGCAATGCGCAGCGTTCTCTACGGAGTCGGCATCTATGACGCCCGAACCATCTTCACCGTCGTCCTGATCCTCGTATCAGTAACGCTCATCGCGACGATCGTACCGACTCTGCGCATCGCAGCAATCGATCCGGCCAAGACACTGCGAGAAGAATAAAAACCTTTACTTCGTGCTGGCCCGTTCCGCCGGAGGCCGCGTCCCACTCAACCCACCCGCATACTTCGCTACACCTTTATAGAGACTCTCCGCCACGCGCTCCCGATACTCCGGCTCCTGCAGCTGCCTCGCATCCTTCTCATTGGTCACAAACGATATCTCTGCCAGAATCGACGGCATATTCGCCCCGATCAGCACCACAAACGGAGCCTTCTTCACCCCTCGATCCTTCAACCCCGCATTTCCCTTCTGCAATCCTCCATAAAGACTAGCCTCAACGTCGCTGGCAAACTCCCGCGACTCTTCAATCTTGTCCTTCAGCGCAATCTTCTTCACCAGGTCGCTCAACTGATGGATCGATTGATCCGACACCGCATTCTCGCGAGCCGCCGTCTCCAGCGCATCCGGCGACGACGTAAAGTTCAGGTAATACGTCTCCACCCCGCGCGCACTCGCGTCCGGTGACGAGTTCGCATGGATCGAAAGAAATAAATCCGCCTGCGCCTTATTCGCAATCGCCGTCCTTGTCTCCAGCGGAATAAACGTATCGTCCGACCGCGTATAAATAATCTCCGCTCCCAACCGGTCATGCAGCAGCTGCCCCACCCGTAGCGCCACATCCAGCACCACGTCCTTCTCCAAAATCCCATCTGCCCCAATCGTCCCAGTGTCATGCCCACCATGCCCGGCATCAATGACGATCCGTCCAATCTTCAACCCCAGCGCCCGCACCAGCGACGTCTCTCCGTCCGCCGTAGGCACCGCCGCCCGCGCCGGCCCCGCATCCGGATCGTTCACCGCTTTACCTTTCTTACTTCGCTTCAAAGCACTCGCCGTCGCGCTCGACGCACTCGCTCCACTACTCGCAGTGTTCGCACCCGCGTCCTTCACCACAGCCGAGATCGGTTGCGACGTCGGCTGCGTCGTCGCCTCCACCTTTCCCGGCTGCGCACTCAGCGCCGCCACATCAAACGAGCTCCCCGCCTTCACCGCCGTCGTATTCGGAACCGTGGGAGTAGCCGCAGCCGCCCGCTGCATCGGCACGCTAACCACCGGCGCCCCCGGCTCAGCTTTACCCCCACCATGAATATCAATAATCAAGCGATACGGATTCGGCAGCAGAAACGCCGAGTACTCCGTCACGTCGTTCACATCCAACACCACCCGCGTCATATCATTCGAAAACTGCGCCGCCCGAATCTTCTTCAGAAACCCATCATCCGTCACGGCAAAGCTCTTGCCCACCAGCTCCTGCGCCAGCCGCGTTCCATGCAAATCAAAATAAATACGATCCGGATTCGGCACCCGCGCCGCCTCATACGTCACATCGTCGCCCAGATCGATCGCCACCCGCGTATAGTCCGGCGTCGACCAATGCCGAATCCCCGTCACCTGCGCCATCTGCCCACGCCGCGCCCCGGTCTTCGCCACATGCACCGGCCCCGCAACTTGAGCCGGAGCAGCCGCAGCTCCACCATCTTGCCCCACACTCGAAGCATCCAACTCCGCTCCCACCGGAACCGCAGTCCCATGCGTCTCTGCATCAGCAACGCCACCACTCACAGGAGCAGCTTTACCCGATCGCAAATCTCCAGTCGTAGGCATCGGCGCAAACGAACTCGCAGCACCCCCGCTATCCTGAGCCGCAGACGAAGCCCCCTTGCCGCCCGCGACACTCTTCACCGTCTCCTGCGATCGCCCACCGCCAGAACTCAACTCCCCCGTAGACCCCGCAGCCACCACCGCTCTGCGACTCGCCTTCCCCTGATCTAACGAGCGATCCAGAGAATGATCCAGCGAAGCAATCCCCGCCCGCGCCTCCTCCGCCTGCTCACTCCGCGGATACTGCTTCACCACTAGCGCATACCTCTCCCGCGCCTCCGCCGCATCATGCAGATCGTTCTCATAAATCTGCGCCTCCGCCAGCAGCGCTCCCACCCGCAGCGAGCTCGCCGGATACTGCATCCTCAAAAACTCATACTGCCCCACCGCATCCTTCAACGACTTCGCATCATGCAGCGTCCTTCCCTGCTCCGCCAGCAACTCCGCCACCGCATTCACGCTATCCGGAGCATGCACATCCCCCGGCGCCCCATGGTAGACAGCCCGAAATCCATCCATCGCCCGCGCATAATCAGCCCGCGTCCGCGCCCCTGCCGGAATCGCCTCCAGCGTCTCCAGCCCTCGCTCCGCCTGCTCCCACGGCGTCAGCTCCACCTTGCGTTGCTGCGTCGTCTTCGCCGACAGCTCCTGCACGCATCCCAGCACGACCGCGTAGCCCAGTAGCATCGCGCCGCACAACACCGCCGCGTCGCCCCCACACCACCAGATATTTCGGATTTTTTTATTCAGGCCCATATGTCTCTTAAAAAACCGACAGACACCCCCAAGTTTAAGAGACCTCACCCCCGAACGCGCCCGAAAAGAACTCTCGGTACTCCCACCGATACCCCCACCCGGAGGAACTATCGACAAACACCAGGCATCCGACAGGTTTTAGCGTACTCAAAATCCTTTGTTATCACGCTTTATCCCCACGGACGGCTCCTGTAGACTCTCACCCATGGTAGACATCGACCTCATCGTCCAGACTCTCCGCCAGCACGGCCATCGTGTCGACACAGTCATACACGTCCCATCAAACGCCGGAGAATACGAGTTCATCGTCGACGGAAACACGCTCAACCTCGAAGAAACCCGCCAACTCCTCGAACAAGACGAAGCAAAATAGCAATCCCGCAAACCGCCTCTACAAATTGTCTCCACAAACTGCCTCTACAAACTGCCTCTAAAAGTTGTCATTCTGAGCGCAGCGAAGAACCCCGCTCTTGCTCTTGCTCTTGCTCTTGCTTTTGCTTTCGCTCTTGCCGTTGCTATTGCTGTTGCCGTTTCTCCCTTAACGCCCACCCAAAACCCTTGTCATTCTGAGCGAAGCGAAGAACCCCCGCATTTGTTTTTGTTTTTGCTGTTGCTGTTGCTGTTGCTGTTGCGGTTGCGGTTGCGGTTGCCGTTGCCGTTGTCGTTGCACTGCGTTGCGTTGCGCCTGCCGATTCTCCTCAACACCACCCAAAACCCTTGTCATTCTGAGCGAAGCGAAGAACCCCCGCATTTGTTTTTGCTGTTGTTTTTGCTGTTGCTGTTGCTGTTGCTGTTGCGGTTGCGGTTGCCGTTGCCGTTATCGTTGCACTGCGGTTGCCGCTGCGCTGCGCCTGCCGATTATCCTCAACACCACCCAAAAACCTTGTCATTCTGAGCGAAGCGAAGAACCCCCGCATTTTGCCAGAAGAGTCACGACTTACCTAGGCTTCGAACCACTCCGGGGTCCCCCATTCATACAGTCTCACCGCATAAGTCGGCATTCGCGCCACGCGCGACCCGTTAGCCCTCACCCTCTAACCGAGCAACCCGCCCACAACCTCAGCCGCCTTGGCAAGAACTCCATCCAAAGCCCCCACATCACTCCCCCCAGCCTCCGCCAGATCAGGCCGCCCACCGCCCTTCCCCCCCACCTTAGCCGCCAGCAGCCCCACAATCTTCCCCGCCTGAACTCGCGAAGTAAGATCCTTCGTCACCCCAACAATCAACGAAACCTTCCCATCCGCCGCCGCCCCAAGCACCACCACACCAGACCCGAGCTTCCCACGCAATTCATCTACGAACGAACGCATCTGCGCCTTCTCCAGCCCATCCACCCGCTGCGCCAGCACTTTAACACCCTTGACCGAAACAGCCGAAGCCCCGGCATCCGACAAAGAAGAAGAAGCAGCCTTCATGCGAACGCTATCCAGCTCTCGCCGCAACTTCTTCATCTCCTCTTCCTGCGCAGCAATCCGATGCCGCAACGCATCCGCCGGCGTCACGCTCTCCGAAGAAGAACCCACAAGCGACCCCACCACCTTCGCCACATCAAAGTCCCGTCGGAACTCATGCAGCGCGCCCGTGCCACTCACCGCCTCCACCCGCCGAACCCCCGAAGACACCGACCCCTCCCCAACAATCTTCACCAACCCAATCTCGCCCGTAGCCCCGGTATGAATCCCCCCGCAAAGCTCCGTCGAAAAATCCCCAATCTTCACCACCCGTACCCGCTCGCCATACTTCTCGCCGAACAGCGCCATCGCCCCCAGCTCATTCACCGCCACATCGATCGGCACATCCACCAGCGTCTCAACCTTCGTATTCCCCATCACCTGCCGGTTCACAATATCCTCGACCTCTTGCAGCTCCTCCTCCGCCACACCCGCGAAGTGCGAAAAATCAAACCGCAGCCGCGTCGCATCATTCAGCGACCCCGCCTGCTTCACATGCTTCCCCAACACCTCGCGCAGCCCCGCATGCAGCAGATGCGTCCCCGTATGGTTTCGTATCGTAGCCGACCGCGTCGCAGCATCCACCACTGTATCCACCGTATCGCCCACCGCAATCGTCTGGTTTGCCCTCACCTTATGCGCAAACACCCCCTGCACCGGCTTCGTCGCGCCACTCACCTCAGCCACAACCGAGTTGTGATCCCCCGAGTACAACCACCCCACATCCCCAACCTGCCCACCCGAGTCCGCATAGAAACTCGTAGCATCCAACACAACCTCGCCCGTCTCCCCAGCCTTCAACTCAGGCACACCAATGCCACCGGAGACCAGCGCCAACACCCGAGCCCCATCCACCCGCAGCGCGCTATACCCTTCAAACTCCGTCTTCGGCAACTCCCGATAAACCGGCGCCGCCGACTTCTGCGACCCACCCTTCCAAGAAGCACGCGCCCGCTGCTGTTCCTCTTCCTTGGCGGCCTCAAACCCAGCCATATCGAATTGGTAGCCTCGATCTCGAGCTGCATCAACCATGAAGTCCGTAGGCAGACCGTACGTCTCATAAAGATGAAATGCTGTGCGACCGGGAAAGACCTTTTGAAGCTTAACTTCCTCAGTCACTCGATCCATTAATGCATTGCCGACTACGTCACCATAGAAATCGACGAAGACTTTGCGCATTTTTAGCGAGCTCGTACCTTGTTCTCCCGCATAGCCTTCTTGGATCGCTTTCCACAATCCTGGCTTTGTCTTACTTTCGATGTCGGTTATGAACTCTGCGATTTTCGAAGCCTTGTTAGTCCAATCCTCCTCAAAGACTTTTTCCATTACTCCGACCGCAACAGATAGCACTCGAGCGAACTGCTCCTCCTCCGCCAGCACTACTTTACTAACCCGCTCCGCCGACTCCTTCAACTCCGGATAAGCCACCTGCATCTCATCCCGAACCGCAAAGACCATCTCATGCATAAACGGCTTCTCCTGCCCCAGCAGCCGTCCATGCCGAATCCCGCGCCGCAGAATCTTCCGCAACACATACCCACGACCATCATTCGCAGGATTCACCCCATCCGAAATCAGAAACGTAGCCGCCCGAGCATGGTCCGCAATAATCCGCAGACTCGCACGCGACCGTTCATCCACCTCGTGCTCCGGCTCAACCTTATGTCCCGTCAACTCCTCCGCACGCTTAATCAGCGGAGTAAACAAGTCCGTCTCAAAGTTCGACAGCACTCCCTGCAACACAGCCGAAACCCGCTCCAACCCCATCCCCGTATCGATCGAAGGCTTCGGCAGCGGCGTCAGCGTCCCATCACTACTCCGGTCGAACTGCATGAACACCAGATTCCAGATCTCGACATACCGCTGCTCATCCAGCGGAAACGGCTTATCGACCCCCGGCTCCTCCGCCGCCTCAATCCCCAGGTCGTAAAAGATCTCGGAACAAGGCCCGCAAGGCCCCGTGTCCCCCATCTGCCAGAAGTTATCCTTGGCCCCCATCCCCAAGACGCGTTCTTTCGGCACCCCAGTCTCAATCCAGAACCGCTCCGCCTCATCGTCCCGCGGAACCTTCGCATCCCCCTCAAACACCGTGCAATACAACTTCGCCGGATCGATCCCAAACCACTCCTTCGAAGTCAGCAGCTCCCACGCATAAGCAATCGCATCCTTCTTGAAATAATCCCCAAACGAAAAATTCCCCAGCATCTCAAAAAAAGTATGGTGCCGCCGCGTGAAACCCACATTCTCAAGATCGTTATGCTTCCCCCCCGCTCTGACGCACTTCTGCGAGCTAACCGCCCGCGTATAGTCCCTTTTCTCGTTGCCAAGAAAAACATCCTTAAACTGATTCATCCCCGCATTGGTAAACAGCAGCGTAGGATCATTCGCCGGCACCAGCGAAGAAGAGTGCACCCGCCTGTGCCCTTGTCCCGTCGTTGGGGACACCTTACCCTCAAAAAACCGCAAAAAGTCTTCCCGAATCTGATTCCCCGACCTATAGTTCATAGAACGTAAGTTTATCAGCCGGGAGCCAGTCACCATGCGCAAAGCCCCAATCGTCACCGCCATCCTGTTGTTATCCCTCTCGAGCGTATGCATCGCCCAGCAAGGCGCTTGCGGTTTGAACAAAATGATCGAAGCTGCAACTCCCGTCTACCCGCCCATAGCGAAAGCAGCGCACATCGAAGGCACCGTCATCCTGCTGGTCACCTTCAAGACGACCGGAGAAGTGGAAAAGATCGACATCGCAAGCGGCCCCAAGATGCTGGAACGCGCCGCCACAGACTACGTTAAAGGGTGGCGTGCTAGTGAGTACACCGGCCCACGCACCTGCCCAATCGTCATCGCATTTCACCTGCTCCGCGAGAACGAGAAGGCCACGCCAGGCGTTGTCCGGCAGGATTTACAACACGTGACGCTGAACTCACCCGGTCCAATCCTCTCTAGCAATCCCTCCTACACAGCCCAGACAGCGAAACCAACTTACAATTGCCGCTCCGATCCGAACCGGGTTCAGCAGTTGTACTACGAGATCCCCGATCATTGCCTTCGTTAGTCACCCGACCAACCCCGGCACCCAAGTCTGCCCCTCCATCCGAAACCCCTCATCCTCCGTCTTCCTCAACCGCGCAAACTCCGCACGATGCTCCACCATCACCATCGCCGTCACCAGCGCATCAAACGCATCCTCGCTCCCCCGAGCCTTCGCCATCACCCCACGCGACAACCCCGCATACAACCCACTCTCCCGCCGCTTCTTCGCCAAATACTCCGTCCGCGCCCCTTCCGAACTCTTCGTCACCGCCCCCGTCATCAGCCGCGTATAAATCTCCACCACCAGCGGTTTCTTCACCGAAGGCGCATCATACGGCCAAATCTTAAACCCAGCCTCCCGCAGCCGCAACAATCCCGGCATCCCGCGCAACGAAGCCGTCCCCACAGCCCCCGCCCCGCCAATCTGAAACACGCTCTTCGGCGCGATCCCCGCAATCCTCGCAATCTGCAGCGGGTCCGTCATCTCCGCCCTCACCTTCAGAACCGTCTCCGCCCGCCGCAACATCTTGTGAGCATGCTCCCCACAAAACTCCGCCGGCTTCTTCCCATGCCTCCGCGACCCCGCCCTCCCCCAGAACCGCCCATCCTCACAATCCTTATGCAGCCACTTCTCTCCCTGCCCGTCCGCCACCAATCGCCAAAACTCCGGAGCCGACGCAATCCCCAACTCCCGCAAAAACCAGGCCGGATAGCTGAACGTAAAATCGAACCCCACCACCATCCGGGGAGCCTCCTTCGCCAACTCCACCAGCCACTCCATCAACTCAACCCGCGTCCGCCCGTTCTCTAGCACCACACTCCCAGAAGAAGCCGTCCAAACCCCTGCCCAGATCTTCCTCCGCTGCCCCGGCCCCTGGTCACCCGACCAGTCCACCCCCACCACCCGCTGCAACCCGCCATCCGCCATACTTCCATCATCCACCACGGGAACTTTTTCCGCCCACCCCGCGTTATCCTTCAAGGAGAGAAAACCTCAATGCTCAACTTCCTGCTCTTCTGTCTCCTCGCCTTCTTCTGCTGGCCCCTGGCCCTCGTCGCGCTCGTGCTCTACCCATTCGTCTGGTTGATCCTCCTGCCCTTCCGACTCGTCGGCATCGTCGTAGGCGGCACATTCGAGCTCATCGCCGCACTCTTCTCCCTCCCCGGCCGCATGCTCCGCGCCATCTAGAAATCGACGACAATAAAGCCATGACCGGCACCCGCATCGACAAGTGGCTCTGGGCCGCCCGCTTCTTCAAAACCCGCGAGCAGGCCTCCAAAGCCTGCGACATGAACCGCATCGCCTCGAACCACCAACCCGCCAAGCCGGCCCGCGAGGTTCGCATCGGCGACATCCTCCACATCAAAAACGAAGGCGGCGAGTTCACCATCGAAGTCCTCGCTCTAAGCCAGCAGCGCGGCTCCGCCTCCATCGCCCAAACCCTCTACCGCGAAACCGAAGAAAGCAAAGAAGGCCGCCGCAAGGCCGCCGAAGAGCGCAAACTCCTCGGCCCCATGGCCTACACCGCTCCCTCCAAACGCCCATCCAAACGCGACCGACGCCTCATCCACAGCTTCCGCGGCGACTACTAACAGTGTCTTCGCCTCGTCTAAGGGGAAATAATCGTCATTACCTCCGTCATAGCGGGAAAAGAAAGTTGTCATTCTGAGCGTAGCGAAGAACCCCCGCATTTCGTCCGCATCGCCATCATCTCCACGTTGGCCGAAAATGTCCCAGGTCTTCTACCCCACTCACTCATCATCTTCACGCTCATTCTGCCGAGCATACCCATCCGAATCCCCCGCCCGCTCCTCCGGCTCGGCAAACACCTCCACATCAGCCCCACCCGCCTCCATCCCCTCAATAGCCGCCTCAGGCAGATCCCATTCCCGCAGCACCTTATACACCGCCCTTGAAGAAAACCCCGCCCGCAGCAGCCGGTTCATCGCCCGCGCCGTCTCCTTCTGCGCATTCGCCCCACTCGGCTGCTTCATCCGTTTCCGCGCAATATATTGCCGCGCCAGCGCCACCTCATCGACATCCTCATACGCCGTCTCCAGCGTCGACGCCACCAACTCCCTCTTCACACCTTTCTGCATCAGATCCTGCTGCACCCGCCGCCTGCCAAACTTCTCATGCTCCTTGCGCACCCGCGTGTAGTCCTCAGCGAAGCGCGTATCGCTCAGATAATTAAGCTCCTTCAGCCTGACCACCACAGCATCCATCGCCCGCCCACCCGCTTCACCCACCTCCGCACGCGTCTTCATTAACTGCCGCAGATCGCGCTCCGTCCGCATCCTTCGCGCCAGCGCACCCACTGCATACTCAAACAACCCAGCCTCACCCAACGGCTCCCGCTTCTTCGCTCTTGCAAACGCCACGTTTACCTTTCCCTTCAACCACCAAAACCTTTTGTCATTCTGAGCGCAGCGAAGAACCCCCGCAGTTGCAGTTGCACTTGTCATTAATATCGACCACCCTCACGGAACGACGTTCAGGGTAATCACATTCGACTCCACCACCGCATGGCTCGCCGGATCCACCCGCGACACCTTTACCGTGTACTGTCCCGGCCGGTTCAGATTCACCAGCCGCGTAAGATGCGCCGTTTGCACCACGCTCTGTCCCGGCTGCACATAGTCCACCGAGCGATCCTCTGTCTGCTGATGCATACGCGTCTCACGACCGTACGCCGTCTCCTCCACCGCGCGTCCAGCCGCATTCCGCACGACAATCGTGTAAGAAAACTCCGGATTATTCATCCCCGGACGATGCCCAAACAATATCTGATGCTCCGTGAGGTTCGTCAGCGTAATCGTAATCCGGGCGTCCGACCCCACCTGCACCTCATCATTCGGCGCTTTGATCGCAATCAAAAACGAAGCATAGCCGTTCCCCGCCTCCGAAGCCCTGTCCGCCGCACTTGCTGGCGGGGGCACAGGCGTAGGAGCAACTCGCACCACCGGCGCCGGCACTCTCTCCGGACTCACCTCAGCAGCAGCCGGCGTAGCAGCCGCCCCCCCAGGCAATGCTTGTCTCTCCTCCATCTCCGCAGGCCGCGACTGTCCCATCCTCGCATCCGACGCCTTCGACTTCGCCACCGCAACCGGAATCGCCGGCGTCTCAGACCCGCTCAACGCATAAGCATTCGTCTTCGTCCACCGGTCACACCAATCCCCCACCGTCTCATACCAGAGCTTCGAGTTCTGCGGCTTCAACACCCAGTGTCCTTCGTCCGGAAAATAAAGCATCTTGCTCGGCACATTCAGCCGCTGCAGCGCGGTAAACAGTTGAAAGCCCTCCGACACATCCAGCCGGTAGTCTCTCTGTGAATGAATCACCAGCGTCGGCGTCTTCGCATTCTTGATCGACAGCATCGGCGACCACTTCCTGAACGGATCCAGTGCCGCAGGCTTATCAAAGTAGTTCCACGGCTGCGCAGGCTCCGCACCAGCCGTCTGCTGCGCCGGACGACCCTTCACCGCAGTAGTCACACGAGGCTCGCGGAACTCCCACTCGTTAAACCAAAGCTCCTCAGTGTCGCCATACGCACTCTGCGGATTGAACATCCCATCATGCGTCACGATGCACGCAAACCGGTTCGTATGCGTCAGAATCCAGTTCGCCATGTATCCACCGTAACTCGCGCCCAGCGCACACTCCCGCGTCTTATCGATGAACGGATACTGCTTCTCCGCATAGTCCATCCCGTGCATCAGATCGACGTAAGCCTTCCCGCCCCAGTCGCCGTTCACGCCGTCGATAAACGCCTGCCCATACCCTGTCGATCCCCGCGGATTTACCGTCACCACCACATACCCGCTCGCCGCCATCAACTCCGGATTCCACCGGTAGCTCCACGCGTCGCCCCACGCCCCCTCCGGACCCCCATGAATCAAAAGCTTCACCGGATACTTATTGTTCTCATCGAAGTTCGGCGGCCGCACAATAAAACCCTCCACCGGCGTCCCACCCGCCCCCGCAAACCGGAACGATTCCTGCGCCGACAGATCCAGCGTGCTCAACAACGCATCGTTCAAATGAGTAATCTGCCTCCGCGGGCTCCATCCCCCCACATCCAGCGTCCCCACAATTGAAAACTTCGCAATCTCGGCCGCCTTCTTTGCCTCCTCCGGCGAAACAGCTTCTGCTTCTTTCGCCTCTTCGTTCAAACCCGGGCTCATCGTGTTGATCTCAGCCGGTTGGTTAACACTTACCCGGGTCGCAACCAGGTTATTTCCGTCAGGGCTGATTTGAATATCGGAGAACTCACCATCCCCAATGATCGTCCTAAATGGAGACTCTGGTTCGCCCTCAAACTGGAAGCGCAAGACTACAGTGCGCCCCGCATCACCGCTCGCAATGTAGACCGCCTTCGAATCGGGACCCCACACAAACTCATCCACCCATCGGTCAAACTTAGGCAGCAGTTCGCTGGTCGCCTGTTGCTCACGGTCGTAAAGCATCAAGCGAAACCTGTCGCTCTCATCCCCCGCCCGCGCCTGCGACCGAAAAGCAAGATACTTCCCACTCGGCGAATAGGCTGGCCCATCATCGCTCCCCCCGCTGGTCGAAATTCTCACCGGCCTCGCCCCCGGATCATCCAGCCGCAGCGTATACACATCGTTGTTCGTGCTCGCCGCCGGAACAAGATCAACATTGGTTACAAATGCAATCTCATGCGAATCCGGAGCCCACGCGTACCCAATCGGCCCACCAAGCGAAAACGTCGGCGCCTCCGCATCCCCGATCTCCTGCGTCGGCGTCAGGTCGCGCACCGCATTTCCATCCGACACCGATACCACCAGGATATGGCTCCGCTTCGGCCCCACGTAGTGGTCCCAGTGCCGGTACAACAAATGGTCGAACACCTGCGCCTTCACCGGATTCGCCGCGGCATCGGCGTCCTTCCGCCTGTCGCAATTGTCCTCCTCCAGCCACGAAGATCCCTCGCTGCACTCTGGATACACACGCGACACAAACAGAATCCGCTGCGAATCCGGCGACCATATCGCACCATCCGCCTCCGTGCTCACATTCGTCAGTCGCGTCGGCGTGCCCATCGCCCCAGTTCTCTCATTCCACGTAGCCATAAAAATCTGCGACAGCCCCGTCTTACTATCGGTCGCCGTAAACACCACATGCCGCCCGTCCGGCGAGAACCTTCCCCCCGACTCCCCCTCCTTCCAGAACGTCACCTGCCGTTCCTTCGCGGTCGCGGTCGCGCTCACTCCATCAGAAAGCGGCACCACCCAAAGATGGTTCACCTTCAAGTTCTTCTCGAGATCCACCTCCGTCACCGAAAACATCACCCATCTGCCCGACGACGAGATCTGCGGATCGCTCACCCGTTTCATCCGCTGCAGATCGGCAAACGTCATCGGCCGCTTCCCCGTAGAAGCATCCGCGACACTCTGGGCCAAACCCCCAACCCACGCCCCAGGCAACAAAGCAGCCGCCATCAAACCAGCTCGAATCATTCGATTCATCATCGCGACAGTCTACCCCCACGGCCCACGAATCCGTGTCATCCATGAATTCAGACGCGGAAATTCAAAAATGAAAATCCGTACTGCGTAGCGTTCCCAAGACACGCAGTTGTTGCCCAGACACCTAGTGTCGCCAAGCTACATAGCGTTGGCAAGCTACACACCGCGCAAGATACGCAGGTGCACCAAGATACATAGTGGCGCCAAGCTAACGTGGTGTTGCCAAGCTACGTAGCGGCGTGACGAGAAGAGAAGAATCGATCCTCCGCTTCTAGGTAACCCAAGGCCTTACCCTTTGGCTCTCTCAACTCGCCCACAAAGCAGGGCTTCAGCCCCTCGGGATGCCTCCTATCACGTTGCAATTAAGTTCGAGGAAAGTAAAAACCTCAAACCCAAATCGGTTCACCCCAAAAATATATTTTCAAAAGTTGGCACATTTTTCGACCGCAAAAATCACCACGCAAGAACCACAAAAAACACCACGATTTACCATCAAGTCACCACGTTCTCTCCACAAAAAATCACAACCAACCTCCCCTATCCTCAAACACTTACGCTGTAGGCCCTATCCCCCTCCACCTCGGATTTTTTAATTGCACAATCCACCACCGGCAGCTCCACCGCCACCCCCGCTCCATGGGGATGCAGATTGAACGCACGAATTTCCCCGCCATGCGCACGCACAATCCCATAGCAAACACCTAACCCGCCAGCCCCCATCGCATCGAACCTCTCGAACACCTTCCCCGGCTCACGAAACCCCGGTCCCGTATCGCTAACAATCAAATGCACTAACGCCCCATCCCGTCCCACTGAAATACGAATCACCCGCTCCTCACCACCCTTCGCCGAGTCCACGCCAGCCAGCGCCTGCGCCGCATTGTTCAACAGATGCTCCATCATCTGCCGCAGCCGATCCCGATTTCCGCGCACCACAGCGGTCTCGTCCCCCTCCTGAACCACCAAACGAACTCCTCTATTTTCAAGCTTTTCTACGCACGCACCCGCTACCTCGCGCACCAACACCGCAACGTCCACTAACTCCCCGCCCTGCGCCGGTGGTTGCCAGAACTCGAGCAGCATCTCGACCGTCTGCCTCATCCGCTGAGCCTCACGCACGATGATCCGCGCATCATCTTTCACCCGCGCCTCCCCCGACGTATCTGCAATCAATTCAGCAAATCCCAGCACCGCAGTCAGCGGATTGTTCAGCGCATGCGCCATTCCCCCAGCCATCAGTCCCAGCCCCGCCAGCTTCTCCGCGCGCAGCAGCCTCTCGGCCAGCGCAGCATTCTCCATCGTGCGCTCCATCTTGAACGCCAAAGCCTCAAGCGGCCCCAGGGCCTTGGCCAGTGCACTCCGCCGCACGCTCATCAGGCTGTCCGCGCCAACCGCCAGCGCGCCCAGCATGCGGCCACTCGTCGTCCACAGCGGAGTCACAATCGCCCGCCGATACCCAGGCTCCGCCGGCATCTTCCCCAGCACCGCAAAGCTCCTCGCCCCCAACCGCACTCCCAGTCCCTCAACTCCTCTCCGAACACCCGTCCCACGCTCACCGGCCGCAACCCGCATCCCCCAAGCATTCAGCGACTGCACGGTCGAATCATCCATCCCCGAGCTAGCCGCAACCGAAAGACGCCCCTCCACATTTCCGACCAGCATCGCTGCCCTCGGAAACGCACTCTTCTCCGCCATCAACCGGCTCACCTGCCTGGCCAGTTCAACCGCATCGCCATCGGCAGACGGCCCCACATCCAGCCGCGCATAGGCCGCAAGCTCCTCCTCCATCCGTCTCTCGCCACGTCGCCGCTCAGCACGCAGGTCCGCGCGCAACCCCAGCAACCACAGCACGCCCGCTACGCTCCCGCCTGCCGCCAACCCCGGCCAACGCAACGCGATCAGCCTGCCCATCTCACTGATTTCCCCCCGCATCACCAATCCTCCCTAAATCGCGTCTATTCTTAGTAGCGTGCCTTAGTAGCGCGCAGGGCAACGCAGCTACGCACCGTCCAGTCTCACCTTGGAGCCACCATGAAGACCCTCTCTCCAATTCGCGCCACCGCAGCCTCTGCAAGCCTTTTTGCACTCTTCCTTTTTCAGCTATCGGCAATGCCTGCCCCAGCCTTCGCCGCTGTCGCAAATCCAGACGGAGCCCGAACTGCACAGGAGCCAACCGGATTCGGCCCCCTCGACCCCAGTCCACCCACCGGCATCACCACCGAAGAGATCATCAAAAAGTTCGGCGAGCGCGAATCCGCTTTCAGCAAAGCCCGCGAAAATTACACCTACCGCCAGTCCGTTAAAGTCGACACCATCACCGAAGACACCAACCGCGTCGACGGCGAGTACCAGCAGGTCACCGACATCACCTTCAACAACGATGGCAAGCGCGAAGAGCACGTCGTCTTCGCCCCCCAGAACACTCTCCAGCGCGTGATGATGTCTCCCGTCGACTTCGACGAGATCGAGCACCGCCTCCCCTTCATTCTCACCACCGAAGACCAACCCAAATACAAGATCGACTACCTCGGCCGCCAGCACGTCGACGAGCTGGAGACTTACGTCTTCGCCGTCACACCCAAGACCTTCGAAAAGGGCAAGCACTACTTCCAGGGCAAGGTCTGGGTCGACCAGCAGGATTATCAGATCGTCTTAATCAACGGCATGACTGTTCCTCAGGACACGCGCAGAGGCCACGAGGACCTCCAACCGCCCTTCACCACCTACTACGAGCAGGTCGACGGCAAGTACTGGTTCCCCACCTACACCAAGGCCGAAGGCGTCCTTCATTTCCCATTTGACGAGGGTGGCGACGTCCACATGCGCAACATCGTCAAGTTCACCGACTACAAGCAGTACCACACCTCGTCGCGCATCATCTACAACGGCCAGGACATCACCAACAACAAAGCACCTGACGACAAAGATAAGAACAAACCGTCAGCTACGCCGCCTCAGTAGACGCCAGCTCCTGTTAGTCGTCCGATTCAGTTCGTCTCGCAGTGCGCATCTGGATCTGCGTGCTGCTGCGTCATCCAGCGATCCATCAATGTGCCAGCACACCGGGCCCCGCACAGATGCTTCACCCCCGCCGAACGCGCGTGGTGACTCTGCCACCGAGTCAGTTTAATCAGCGGCTGGTCCTCTTCAGGCTTCTCTCCCTGGAAGCAATCCACCCACGCCAGCCACCAGTCTCCACCCTCACCTTTTTTATCGCCGCACACGTCGCACTGGTAACTCTCGATGTAAGACATTCGTTCTCTCCTCCGAGAGAAATTATCACAGTGTCGTTACTTTGTGGCTTCAGGTGCCGCACCCTACGCGGTCCTTATCAACAAGCCCTTCGCAATGAGATCGTCGACCCCGGAGATTACATCTGCGTAGTCGCCCACGCCCAGCGCCTGATCGATGCTGGGCACACTGGAAGCAGCGGTCTGGCCAAGTGCATGCATGGCCGATAGCGAAAACAACTCTAGGCCATAAAGACGGGGCGAACCCGTCGCAGAAATTTGTGTTTTGAACCACTGGGCAGGAGTCATACGCGACAGTGTCGCAAACTGTCGCAGCACCGTTATCAATTTTTCTACCTAAGCCGCCGGCTCGGCCTCGAAGTAGAGATACTTCCGCCACGCCGCATCCGCACTGCCGATCATCCGCATGATGTGCCGCGAGGTGTGAAGCGAGAATGGCCGCGGCTCTCGCTGAAGCTTCATCTCCGTCAACTCATGCAGCATCTGGTTGCCCTTCCGCCGATTGCAGTTGTGGCAGCAGGCAACCAAGTTCTCCCACGTCGAAAGCCCCCCGCGCGAACGCGGAACGACATGATCCAGCGTCAACTCTCCCGCCGTCAGAACCACGCTGCAGTACTGGCAGGAGTTTCGATCGCGCAACAGAATGTTCTTGCGGCTTAGCGCTCGCGTCTGATGAGGAATTCTTCGATACTCCAGCAGACGAATCACGCTCGGCATCGCAATCCGCATTCTGGCTGCGTGCAAAACCGCTCCCTGCTCCTCCTCGGTCCGTGCAACGCCCTTCAGCACCAGCACCAGCGCACGTCGCGCCCCGCAGATATTGATCGGCTCATACGACGCATTCAGCACCAGCACCGGAGTCTGCATCGCTGGCTGCCGAAATACTCCGACCCGCACATCCAGCTCCCCAACAACACGCCCCTGTCCCTGACCGTGCCCAGCCCCATGCCCGCCCGCATGCCCCGCGTGCCGCTTTCCACTTAGCCCTTGCTTCCGCATCTTCCCCGATTGCATCTCAAAACCCTCCGGTTCCAGCTACTGTTAGCACTGCGCGCCAAGCCTCAGCTCACTTCAATTCATCGCTATCCGGCATCCCAAACTGCTGTATTCGAGGAAACGTCCCACGACGCCACCATCTCCGGCTGAGCCCGCGACACCGTCGCAACCCAGACCTTGCTCGCTCCAGCCTGCCGCAGAACTCGCGAGCACGCCCGCGCCGTCGCACCAGTCGTATAGATGTCGTCCACTAGCAGGACCTCGCGACCGGCGAGTATCGAACCGTTTGCAACCGCGAACGCACCTTGCAGATTTCGTCTGCGCCCCTTCGGGGTCAGCTCAAACTGGCTGCGCGTATCCTTCACCCGGCGTATGACGTCATGCGCCGCCTGCAGTCTCCACTCCGGCCAGCTCTTCTTCAACTCAGCAAGAGCAGCATCGGAGAGCAGCACCGCCTGGTTATAACCTCGCTCCCGTTCCTTCGAGGAAAACAGCGGCACCGCAACGACCAGCAAATCCCGGCCAGCCTCGCCTTCCAGCATCTCGATCGCCCGCGCCAGTAATCTGCCGAGCGGCTTCGCCACCGCCCGCATCCGCTCATACTTCAGCAGATGCACCATCTCGCGCAGTTCGTCCTCATACACGGAATAGGCCACGGCGCGTTCAAACTCCGGCGGCGCCATCCGGCAGGGCGAGCACAACAGTCCCTCCACCGGAAACTGTCCTGCAAACCGGACGCCCTCCATGTCGAGCGCCTCGCCACAGCGCCCGCACAGCGTCATCGACTGCTTTTCCAATTCATCAATACAGTGATCACAAACAGGAGAGAAATCAGCTCGCAGCAGGGGTCCACCACACGCCCTGCAATCATTCGGAAAAACTGTTGTAACTAAATCATCCAGCGCAGCCCGAACCACCCGTCCCGGCCCTCGAAATAAACGAGATATCGCGCGTTTCCCCACCGCCCCGCCAGGCGGCGCCCCCGGTGGACCCCCGGCAGCAAACCCGAGCGCATTGTCATTCAAGCATTCGCTGAAGACTCACCTCACTCGCCGGCGCTCCAGGTCGGTCGGACCGCGCCATGCCTGCAGTATAAGCCTTCAGCCGTAGAGGCCGTCAACAATTCTGCACCAAGCGTGATGCGTCCGTGTTACACCTGGACCATGCTGAAAGCGGTCACCTGGTGCATAAAGTGCCTGTTTCTTTACTTCCTGGTCGTGGTCGCAGCGGTACGCTACGCCTGGGTCTTTACCACTCCGGTCTGGCAGTTGGCGACCAGGATGCACTGGACACAACTGACCCGCGTTTCTTTTGTTCTCAGCTACTTCCTGCCCATCTTCGCCGTCGCTGGATTCCTCTTTGGCCTGATCCCCTTCGGCAAACTCGGCAAGGCCCTCGCCGATCTCTTTCGATCCTTCTTTCCCTCCGCCTCAGCAAAACTCCCACACGAACCCGATGCGGTCCAACCTATCCTCTGGGCTTGGTTGCCGGTCACGCTTGCCTTCCTTCTTCGCTTCGCAACCTGGCAGTCTCGGAACTCGAGCGTCTTTGACCCACGCCGATCGACCGGCCGCGTTGAACGCTTCTTCGGCACGCTGTACGCACAGACATCCGGCCTTCTCGACGACAAATGGATCACCGACCGGTTTCTCTTCACCGGCCCAATGCTCTTCCTCATGGCCTGCGCGATCGCTGCTCTCCTGCGTTACCGCCTCACCCCCTCACGCAAAACACAAGTGGAGACAGGAACCGGAGGCGCGTGAACTGAAGCAGATAATACCTATTCGTTTCTCTAGAGGTGACCTACACTGGCGGGCATGTGGTCACGGATATGTTCGATCCTCCTGTTTTGCATGTGCGTCGATCCGTCTGCGTTTTCCCAGCGCGAGACGATGTTCCTGGACGTCGACGCCTACCAGCCCGTTCCCAGCCCTGACGGCAAGCTCGTCGCCTTCGTGCTTACCGGGAGGAAGGTGGAAGCAATAGCCGGTTTTGGACGCTCCCATCTACGCTCTAACGTCGCCTTCGCCGACCAAAACGGAAAAAATATCCGCGATCCAAATGTGGAAGGCTTTCTCGGAGAGTGGTTGCCAGACAGTAGCGCCGTCTCCAGCTATCGCGATTGGCGCTACCGCCTCGTAACTCCAGAAGGCTCCCAAAAAAAAGGCGCGATCCCTCAAGATACGCCCAACTCCCCACCAGGAGCGGAACGTGCGCAATATGTTCCCGCCTTCAATGGTTTTGTCTGGATTGAATATGCAGGCCGGACTACTTATCTGAATACAATCAACGGGCCCGTGGCGGCCTTCGACAGATGGTTTCAGAATGAAGCCTTGATCGTGCCATCTCCTGACGGGCGATATCTTGCAATAGGCGAATTGCGAGGTCAAAACTTTTGGATCTACGACATCGGAAAAAACACATGGAAAAATCTCGGACCATTTTCAGTCCATCCTGATCCAAACTGGGACTACATCAAACCAAATTGGAATCCATGGTTTCCCGATAGCGTTCACCTGGCGCTCTTCTCTGGTTCTTCTCTCTACACCGTTCGAGCCGACGGAACGGCGCGCCAGGAGCTATGGCCAGTTAAAAATGCTGGTCTTCCAGTTCCATCCCCAGACGGAAAATTGATCGCTTACGTTGCCTTTACTCCTGGGTTGGTAGAACACAGACCTGATCTTGAGTTCTGGGGCGGATCTACGATATGGGTCATCTCAACCGAAGGAGGAGCGCCACGGCAAGTGACCCTCCCATCCAAAGATGAGACCTACGACCTCCGGTGGCTGACAAATTCGTCACTCATCTTCGATCGGATCGGCCAAGGGCTCTTCAATCCGCATGCGCGAATCTGGACCGTTCCCGTCGAACGTGAATGAGAATTCGGCCCACGCAGATACATTCGCCAGACTAAGCAACCGTCTTCGTAGAATGTTCGTAACAGCCGCTTCTAGGTATGCGAAGCCCTCAGCCTCGGTTAATTGCCTTTGCTTCTAGGTAAGCCAAGCCTTCAGGCTTGGCCCTCTCTAGTCCACCACGAAAAGGGCTTTAGCCCCTGGAGTATGCCTTTCTCTCCCACTGGTGCGAGGCCAGTATCCACGCCACACGGCCCCGCTGTTACACTCCATCGAAGCCGAAAACATCCAGCCCAACCAAGCGGGAGAAGCGCCACCATGGCAACCACCACACCACCAAAACCCACCTTCAAGCCCTTCGTCCCGACCACAGAGACCCGCCCAGAACTCACCACACGCGCCCTGGTCCTCGGCGCCTTCTTCGGGGTCGTCTTCGGAGCCGTCACGGTCTATGTCGGCCTTAAGGCCGGCCTCACCGTCGCCGCATCCATTCCCATCTCGGTCCTGTCTATCTCCATCCTGCGGGCCTTCGGTAGATCGAGCATCCTTGAAAACAATATCGTCCAGAGCACAGGCAACGCTGGACAATCCATCGCCTCCGGCGTCATCTTCACCCTGCCCGCCCTCGTCTTTCTAGGCTTTGACCTCGAGGCATCAAGAATCTTCGCCCTCGCCCTCTTCGGCGGCTGGCTCGGCGTCCTCTTCATGATTCCGCTCCGCCGCCAGCTCATCGTCGATGAGCACGACACCCTCGTCTACCCCGAAGGCACAGCCTGCGCCGATGTCCTCATCGCCGGCGAACGCGGCGGCTCCTTCGCGTCCCGCGTCTTCCTCGGCCTCGGCCTCGGCGGTCTCTACACCCTTTTCCAGGACGAGAACCTGTTCTCCCTTTGGCCTTCCACACCCAAGCGCGACTTCGACCTCGGCTCCCAACACCTCCTCAAAGGCGCCAGCATCCGCGCTGACTGCACCGCTGCATACTTGGGCGTCGGCTACATCATCGGTCTGCGCGTCTCCGCAATTATGCTGGCGGGTGGCGTGTTTTCTTGGCTGGTGTTGATGCCCGCAATCTACTTCTTCGGATCGCACCTCAATGCGCCACTCTACCCCGGTACCGTTCTTGTTAGGGACATGTCCCCCTCCGACCTCTGGCGAACCTACGTCCGTCCTATGGGAGCAGGCGCAGTCGCTGCCGCCGGACTCATCACCCTCCTCCGTACCCTCCCCACCATCGTCGGAGCACTCACCCAGGGCTTCAAAAAGACGGGCACGGGAAAATCAGCCGCAACCCAGCCCTCGCGCATCGAACACGACCTTCCTCCCGTCGTCGTCTTCGGCGGCTCGCTGCTCCTTATCGTGCTGATGGTTCTCTTCCTCGAGTTCAAACCCATCCCCGGGGCTCAGGTCGGCCTCCTCGCCAACATCGCCGCCGCCCTCCTCGTCGTCGTCTTCGGCTTCCTCTTCGTCACCGTCAGCGCCCGCATCGTCGGCATCGTCGGCAGCTCCGCGTCGCCCGTCTCCGGAATGACCATCGCCACTCTCATGGCCACAGCTGCCATCTTCCTCGTCAAGGGCTGGACCGCTCCAGCCTTCGGAGCCCTCGCTATCACCATCGGCGGAGTCGTCTGCATCGCCGCCTCCAACGCCGGCGACACCTCGCAGGACCTCAAGACCGGCTACCTCATCGGAGCCACCCCGTGGAAACAACAGATCGCCATCATGATCGGCGTCATTGTCTCCATCTTCTCCATTGGCTTCACACTCAATGCCATGAACTTAGGACTTGAACAGTTTCAACGCCTGCAAAGGCCCGTCGTTTTTTCGCTAGATCAACTGCCCGACGGTGTACAGAATCAAGGCCTGTTTAAACGCGACCGGATCGCGCTAACCTCACACAATACGGACAATCACACCAAGGAAGAGCTTTCCGGAGTAAATCAGTATGTTCTGCTGAATGCTATAGGATCGACCTCGCTTGATGATGGAAAATACCTCTACAACCCCGCAAATCACGAGATTGAAATCCAATGGATTCAGGGCATCGGCAGCGAACAGGCCGCTGCGCCACAGGGACGTTTGATGGCTACTGTCATCAACGGAATCCTCAGTCGCAAGCTGCCATGGACGCTGGTACTACTAGGAGTTGCCCTGGTGATTGTCGTGGAGTTGCTGGGGGTTCGTTCCCTCACGTTTGCGGTTGGAGCTTATCTAAGCATCGCTACGACGCTCGCGATCTGTATCGGTGGAGTTATGCGCTGGATGGTCGATCGACACCTGTCCAAAAACCGAAGCGCGGAGGAGATCACGACTGAATCGGAGGTCAGCCCGGGGAGTCTATATGCTTCTGGCTTGATCGCAGCGGGTGGCGTTGTTGGCCTCCTTGGCGTCAGTATGCGTGTAATCGAGAACATATCCGAACAGCGTGGGGGCCATTGGCGACTATGGCGCTTCAGCGACCACTACCCGGTCCACCACGACTGGGTCAGCGTCGTCATGTTCGCTCTCCTCGCCTACTCGCTCTACTACTTCGCCAGAAAGCCTCTGAAAACCTAAGGCTGATTCCCAAAACGGGAATCCAAAAAAAATAAACTTCAAAACATGGCATGTTTTTAGCCCCGAAATAAGGACCATCGACCCACCACGTTTCACCACACAAATCACCACAAATTCACCACAAATTACCATCCAAAAACACACCATAATCTCCCAACCCCCACGTGAAATCCCCAGTAGCCGCGCTAGGATTGAGCCATGAGCAACGTCCTAATAATTTTTCAAGCCGACACGGAGCACACCGAACAGATGGCGCTTGCCGTGGGCGTTGGGGCAGTAGAGGCTGAGGCAAGTATCCGGCTGCGACGACTCGCAGCTCCCGGCGCAGTCGAGGTCGCGCACAAAGGTTATGGAAAGCTGCAAGCCACCGACCTGCTCTGGGCTAATACCATCGTGATAGGTCTAGAGTCGGACACGCCCAGGGCGGAGGAGTTGGGCGGACTCCTTTCGCTGTTGAGCGAGATCGATCCAGGCGAACTAACCGGCAAGCAGGCATGGACGTTTAGCCCGGACGGTTTGGCCACGAACAGGTCAGAATCACAAATCTTCGTCGAGTCGGCACTACTGGTAGCCGGAATAGTCGTGTTTCCAATGGAGATTCTGAGTGCCAGGAAGGGGGACGACCTGATCGGCCGGATGAAAGAGGCCGGACGGTCGTCTGCTAACTCTATCTAAATAAATGACCTGTTGCGGAAAATCCTGGCCAAGACCCTACATCCGGCAAATCCCAGAAGAATCCTTTGAATCTTATTTCGATATCGAGATATCTTATGTAGTAGGAATTTGGAGGGCCGAACATGACTAGCGACCAAGATAAAGTTACGGCTCCCCGGCTCTGGCTCGTTCTGGCGCGCGCGTATGGTTCGATGGTCAATTACATCGAAGGGGCCATTACAGCGCAGGGGCTGGGGTTGAGCGACTTCATGGTGCTCGAGGTCCTGTTGCACAAGGGACCACTCACCATCTCGGCGATTGGACAGAAGGTGTTGTTGGCCAGTGCTTCGATGACCGCGGCGATCGACCGCTTGGAGAAACGTGGGCTCGTGCAGCGCAGGAGTTGCAGTTCGGACCGGCGTATCCGCCTGGTGGAGCTTACCGATGAAGGTAAAAAGTTCATCGAGGAGATCTTCGCCCGGCACGAGAAGGACCTGGAGGCGGTCGTTGGAGGGCTTTGTAACGAAGAACGCAGAACGCTTTACGAAGGATTGAAGAGGATCGGGCTTGCAGCGAAGGTCGCAGTCCCGACTCAGAAGTGTGACACGGAATCGAAGCACGACACTTCGGCCTGAGCGCTCGGCCGGAGCAAGAAAGGGAAGGAAACATTATGTTGACTGTTCGCAAGAGCAAAGAAAGAGGCCATGCCGATCACGGCTGGCTGGATTCGCACCACACATTTTCGTTCGCTAACTATCATGACCCGGAGCACATGGGCTTTCGTTCGCTGCGCGTAATCAATGAGGACCGGGTAGCCGAAGGACGCGGCTTCGGAGCGCATGCCCACCGCGATATGGAGATCCTGAGCTATGTGCTGAAGGGCAAGCTCGCCCACAAAGACAGCATGGGGCACATCGAAGTGCTTGGGCCGAACGAGATTCAGAAGATGTCGGCCGGCACTGGTGTCGTGCACAGCGAGTTCAACGGTTCGGAGACCGAGCCGGTACACTTCCTGCAGATATGGATCGAACCGAAGAGCCGGGGAACGACGCCCAGCTATGAGCAGTTGAAGTTCGAGTCGGCAGAAAAGCTGGACCGCTTCAAGCTACTGGCTTCGCCGGAGAAGGTTGCCGGCGCTGCGACGATCAATCAGGACGCGAGCGTCTCGGTTGCAGAGCTGACGCCGGGCAAACAACTCACCTATCCGCTGGGCAGCAAACGCCACGCATGGCTGCATGTGATTGACGGAAACGTAACGGTCAACGGCAAGCCGCTGCACACTGGAGATGCGGTCGCCGCCGACAACGAAGAAGCGCTTGACGTCGTTGCGCAGGGCACACGCAACAGCGAGATACTGTTGTTCGACCTCGCCTAAGCGCGTCTCAATTTTGAACAAATGCAACGGTGACCGGCACATATACTTGAATGGTCACCACAACCGAGAGATCTCACACGAAAGCTTCCATCAAGGAGACCATCCAATGAACCGTCGCATCTTTACCGCCGCTCTCTCTGCCCTGCTCCTCACCGGAGTCAGTGCGTTCGCCCAGCCCTCAACCTGGACCATCGATAAAAACCATGCCCAGACCAACTTTCAGATTCGCCACATGGGAGTCAGCACTGTTCGTGGCTCCATCAGCGGCGTCACCGGCACCATCGTCTGGGATGAGAAGGACCCCAGTAAGTCGAGCGTCGAGGCCACGATCGATACAAACACCGTGAACACGAATAACGCGAATCGCGATAATGACTTGAAGTCCGACAAGTATTTCAATGTCGCTAAGTATCCGACGATGACCTTCAAGTCCACTTCGGTGAGCCGCGTCAACGGCAAGTTGCAGGTCGTCGGCGATCTTACCCTGGCGGGTGTGACCAAGAGCGTCACCCTGGATGTGGACGGACCCACTCCCCCGCAGAAGGGGATGGGCGGCAAGCAGGTCATCGGCCTCTCTGCCACCGGAATGGTGAAGCGGAGCGACTTCAACTTCGCGCCTAAGATGCCGACCATGGCTCTTGGCGACGAGGTTCAGATCACCATCGACGTCGAAGCTAACCAGTAATCAGAATGCAAAGATCCCACCTCTGCGGCGATCGCGGAAGGTGGGATCTTTTTTTGCTACGGATCGAGGTTCAGTTGCCGTTGGTGCGTTGAATACGGTCCTTGTTCTCACGGACCAGGCGCAGGAAATCCTGCACGATCGGCCCCTCATTGTCCGGGCTCCACGCTACCGTGAGGCCCATGTAGAGGTCCTGAGGGACCAGCGGAGAGATGACGACACCGGCTGGCCGGAGATAACGGACACCAGACGGGACCAGGGCAACGCCTTCGCCGGATTCAACCAGAGTGAGCACGCTCGACCAGGCCGCAGAGGTGTTGACGATGTTCGGTGAGAAGCCCGCGGACGAACAGAGTGCGACGATGCCATCAAAAAGCGCGGGGGTTATCTGACGATCGCACAGGACGAACCGTTCGGCGACCAGTGCGTCGATCGAAATAGGTTTTCCCGCAAGCGGATGGTCGCGCGGCAACACGACAACAACAGGATCGCGGTAGAGAAGCTCAGCGCGCAGTGTGCGATCGAAGGGTGGTTCGAGCGGCCGCGCAAAGGCGACGTCGATCTTCCCGGCCGTCAGCGCCTCCATCTGTTCAGGCGTGCGCATCTCGTAGAGAGAGAGTTTAATGTCTGGGTGAAGCTTGCGATAGTCGCGGATGATGCGAGCAAAGAAGCCTCCCGCGCCCCAGAGGAAGAACCCGATGCTAAGCGAGCCCACCTGGCCGAGCAGCGAGCGATTAGTGATTTCAAGAGCATGGTCGGCAGCCAGTAGCGTCTTGCGCGCCTCAACGAGGAAGAGCTGACCATGCGGTGTGAGACGTGTCCGTCCTGAGGTACGATTGATCAGCGCACCGCCGACCTCGCGCTCAAGATCGGCGATCTGCTCGCTAATGGCGGACTGCGAGACGTGGAGCTGGCGGCCGGCTTCGCTGAAACTGCCGTGGTCGGCGACGGCACAGAAGTAACGCAAGTGTCTCAGCTCCATGATCTTGTGCTCCAGCGTGAGTGTATCGGATTTTCCGATGGATGTTCTCGGAAATACCTGTGAAACCCTTAGATGGCTGGGGATGTCTTACTCTATAGAAGAGAACCCCTGAGCGGAAGAGGCCTCACCGAATGTGGATCGTAAAAGTAGCTCTGAGTCGGCCTTATACGTTTATTGTGCTGGCGATCCTGATTCTTATTGCAGCGCCTGTGATGATCGTGCGCACGCCGACAGACATCTTTCCCAATATTAATATCCCGGTCATCTCGATCGCCTGGCAGTATACGGGCCTTAACCCCGAAGAACTCGAAGGTCGTTTGACGACGCCGTACGAGAAGGTGTTGACCACGCTGGTCGATAACATCGAGCATACCGAATCGACCACCATCGCTGGACAGGTAATCATCAAGGTCTACCTTCAGCCGGGCGCAAGTCTCGACACCGCGAACGCGCAGGTCTCCTCGGCGTCGCAGTTCATTTTGCGAAGCCTGCCACCGGGCATCCTTCCGCCACAAATCATCGACTTCAGCGCGTCGACGGTACCGATTCTTCAACTCGGTCTCTCCGGGACAGGGCTCTCCGAGCAGCAATTAAATGACCTGGGGCTGAACTTTATCCGGCCGCAGCTGGTCACCGTTCCTGGTGCGGTGATCCCAAACGTCTACGGCGGCAAACAGCGATCCATCATGTTGAACCTCGATCCGAAGCTGCTCCAGGCGAAGGGGCTCTCGCCAGCCGATGTTTTGAGTGCGCTGGCGGCGCAGAACGTTGTGCTGCCCGGAGGCACGGCAAAGATCGGCGAGGATGAATACGACATCCGCATTAATTCTTCTCCCGTCACGCTCGCGGGAATCAGCGACCTGCCGTTGCGTCAGGTCAACGGCACAACAATCTATATGCACGACGTCGCTACGGTAAGCGACGGAAGCATTCCACAGACGAACATCGTGCGGCAGGATGGCCACCGCGGCGTTCTAGTTACTGTATTGAAGTCCGGCAACGCCTCGACGCTTTCGGTCGTCAGTGGCGTTCGCGCCCTGATACCCCGTATAGCCTTGACCGTGCCGCCAGAGCTCCGGATGAAGCCGATCGGCGACCAGTCTATCTTCGTTCGAGCATCCATCTCCGGGGTCGTTCGTGAAGCGGTGATCGCAGCAGTGCTAACTGGCTTGATGATTCTGCTGTTTCTCGGCAGCTGGCGCAGCACCATCATCATCGCCATCTCCATTCCGCTGTCAATCCTTACGTCGATTATTGTGCTGGGGCTGATCGGGCAGACGATCAACATCATGACGCTCGGAGGACTTGCACTCGCAGTCGGTATCCTCGTGGACGACGCAACGGTAACGATTGAAAATATCGAGCGCTATCTCGAAGAGGGCAACGGCCTGCATGACGCGATACTCGAGGGCGCAGCGCAGATCGCGGTACCTGCCCTGGTTTCGACGCTTTGCATCTGCATCGTGTTCCTGCCGATGTTCTTCCTGAGCGGCGTCTCCCGCTATCTCTTTGTGCCGTTAGCCGAGGCTGTCGTCTTTGCCATGCTGGCCTCGTACGTTCTTTCGCGAACGCTGGTGCCGACACTCGCGATGTATCTGTTGAAGGCCCACGACCACAATGCTGCGCCCTCCAACAACATCTTCGCTCGTTTTCAACGCGGCTTTGAACGCAGGTTCGAGCAGGTGCGCAGTAGCTATGAGGGACTGCTCGGACGCCTGGTGGCGATGCGAATGCTCTTCGTTCCCGGCTTCCTCCTGGTCTGCACATGCGCGTTCTTGCTCCTTCCTTTCCTCGGACAGAACTTCTTTCCCAGCAGCGACACGGGCTCGTTCATCCTGCATGTGCGCGCTAAGAGCGGCACCCGTATTGAGGAAACGGCGAAGCTCTGCGATCTGATCGAACAGAATATCCGCAAGACCGTTCCTGCAAATGAGGTCGACAACATCCTCGATAACATCGGCCTGCCTTACAGCACATTGAATTTGCAGCATGCCACCTCCGGGCTGATTGGCCCAGGCGACGCCGATATTCTTGTCTCGCTGAAGCATGACCACCACCCCAGCGCAGAGTATGTCGCCGCACTGCGTCAGAGCCTGCCGCGTGACTTTCCTGGTGTCACCTTTTACTTTCTGCCCTCAGACATCGTGACCCAGATTCTCAACTTCGGCCTGCCCGCACCGATCGATGTGCAGTTCGAGGGCTCCGACATCGCCGACTACCGCAAGATCGCCGATACCGTGCTCGACCAGCTTCGGCATGTGCCCGGCCTCGTGGACCTGCGCATCCAACAGCCGGACGACTACCCTGTGCTCAAAGTCGACGTAGACCGTACCAAGGCCGCCCAGGGCGGCTACTCGCTCCGTGACGTCGGAGGCAGCCTGCAGAACCTGCTGAGCGGAAGCTCGCAGCTCACTCCATTTTTCTTCCTCAACTACAAAAACGGCGTCAACTACAACATGATCGCCCAGGCCCCGCAGTACGACATCCAGTCGCTGAACGACCTGCAGAATGTGCCCCTGTCGTCGCCAACAGCCAAACAGCCCGAGATTCTCGCCGACGTGGCCAACATCAGTCGCACGACCGAGATGCAGGTCATCAATCACTACAACATCCGCCGCACGCTCGATATCTATGGTGCGGTGCAGGGACGGGACCTCGGTGCGGTGAGCAAAGATGTCGACAGGATCGTGACGGCTAACGAAAAATCCCTGCCGCGGGGCACATTCGTGCGCATCCGTGGGCAGGTTGAGACGATGAAAAGCTCGTACCTCGGGCTGCTCTTCGGTCTGGCCTTCGCTATCGTGCTGGTCTATCTGCTGATCGTGGTGAATTTCCAATCATGGCTCGATCCCTTCATCATCATTACTGCGTTGCCTGCCGCTCTGGCGGGCATTGTGCTGTTTCTCTTTACGACACGCACCACCTTGAGCGTGCCTGCCCTGATGGGTGCAATTATGTGTATGGGTGTTGCCACAGCAAACAGTATTCTAGTGGTGTCCTTTGCGAAAGAGCGGCTGTTGCACCACGGAAACGCCGTCAAAGCAGCGGTTGAAGCGGGCGCAACTCGATTCCGCCCTGTCTGCATGACGGCGTTGGCGATGATCATCGGCATGATCCCGATGGCGCTCGGCGCCGGTGAGGGCGGAGAACAGAATGCACCACTAGGCCGCGCTGTGATCGGAGGCCTGCTGTTGGCCACCGTTGCGACCCTGATCTTCGTTCCAGCAGTCTTCGGCCTACTGCACGGACGGCGTGACCAGACCCAGACTGCAATTGAGCCTTCGGCCGACCGTCACATGCCGGCAGGAGCTTAGAGGAATCTATGAGCATTGAAGGAGTACGCATGACGAGCGCGACCCAGACGAACCCAACCGAGACCTCTCCGTCCGGTGAACGCACTCACGAGCCGGAGATAACGGCAGAAGAACCCAGGCTGACCCGTGGCTCATGGATCGGCATGGTTGTCGTCGCCGCAATCGTTGCGGCTGTCGTCATCTTCGGAGTGATGGCCCGTCACGGCAGCGAACGAACTCTAGAGAAGGAGACTGCCGCATCAGCTATTCCGTCAGTGAATGTCGTCTACCCAGCGCCTTCCAAGCTTTCTTCGGAGATTGCACTGCCAGGCAACACCCAGGCCTTTACTGACGCACCCATCTACTCGCGCACAAGTGGCTACCTGAAGAGTTGGTACTTCGACATCGGGGCGCACGTCAAAAAGGGACAGTTGATGGCCGTCATCGAAACGCCCGAACTGGACCAGCAACTGCAAGTAGCACAGGCAGATCTGAAGAGCGCGCAGGCAAATCTCGATCTGGCCAACACGACCTCAGCCCGATATCAGAATCTGCTGAAGACTAACTCTGTCTCGAAGCAGGAGACCGACGTCGCGATGAGTGATGCTGCTGCCAAAAAGGCAGCCGTGGATGCCTCGATGGCGAATGTGCGCAGACTGGAGCAGCTGCAGTCGTTCGAGAAAGTGTATGCGCCCTTCGATGGAATCGTGACTGCCCGTAACACCGACATCGGACGGCTAATCTCGGCCGGTCAAAATACAACGCCGCAGGAGCTGTTTCACCTGGCGGCCATCGGCAAGCTTAGGGTTTACGTCTCGGTGCCGGAAGGGTACGCCCCCGCTATCAAGGACGGAGGCAAAGCGACCCTTACGCTTGACGAGTACCCCGGCAGAGTGTTTGAAGGCACGATTGCGCGCAACTCCAACGCCATCGACCAGTCAACCCGCACATTGAATGTGGAGGTGGACGTTGACAACCCCAAAGGAGAACTGCTCCCAGGCGCTTATGTCTTCGTTCACTTTAAAGTGCCGGAGCACGTGGCAAGCCTGATGATTCCCTCGAACACATTGCTGTTCCGTGCCGAAGGCTTACAGGTAGGCGTTGTCCGCAATGGCCGCGTGCAGTTGGTCCCGGTCAAGATCGGGAGGGACACCGGTGCAACCGTGGAGATTGCGTCAGGATTGACGGCGAGCGACGCTGTAATTCTCGACCCCTCGGACTCGCTGGCGAGCGGGCAGGAGGTTCAGATTGCAAACTCAAGCAGCAAACCCGCAACGCAGAAAGTGGAGGCACAGTGACGCCATACCGCGCAGTCATAGTCAGCACTGCTGCGTTCGCGCTGAGCGGCTGCATGGTCGGGCCGAAGTATGTGAAACCGTCAGTACCCATGGCGCCCGCGTATAAGGAAGCAACTCCAGACACGTACAAGGAAAATGCCAACTGGCAGGTGGCGCAGCCTGCCGACGCGGCTCAACGCGGAGAGTGGTGGAAGATCTTTGGCGACGCTGAGCTGAATGCTCTTGAGCCACAAGTCGCCGCCAACAATCAGGACCTCAAAGCTGCGGATGCACGGTTCCGCGAGGCGCGTGCCCTGATCCGCTTCACCCATTCCTCACTCTATCCGACAGTCGGAGTTGCACCCTTCGCCGGTGGAGTTCGCGAGTCCACCTACCGCCCATACTTCAGTGTCAGTAGTGCACAAGGGAACGGTGTTGGCGATATCCAGCTTCCGGTGGATATGAACTACGAGATTGATGTCTGGGGCCGTGTTCGCCATACGGTAAGTGCCGCGAAGGAAGAGGCGCAGGCAAGCGCAGGCGATAGGCAGACCGTCCTGCTGAGCTTACAGGCCGAGCTTGCCTTCGATTACTTCGAAGCCCGCAGTGCGGACGCCCAGGAGAAGCTGCTGAACGATACCGTGAAGGACTTCGAAGAAGCCTACCGGATCACGAACAACCGTTTTGAGGGTGGCGTCTCTCCGAAGTCGGACGTCGACCAGGCCCTCACTCAACTTGAGGCGGCCCGCGTACAAGCACGCGATATCACGTTGCAACGCGCGCAGTTCGAGCATGCCATTGCCGTTCTTCTTGGCCAGCCGCCTGCGTCCTTCACGCTCACCAACGCGCCGCTCGATGCACGTCCGCCGGCCATTCCACCGGGGCTGCCCTCTGAACTCCTGGAGCGCCGCCCGGATATCGCCTCGGCAGAGCGTCGCGTCGCGGAAGCGAACGATCGCATCGGCATCGCGCGAACCGCGTTCTACCCAACAATCTCGCTGAATGGAACAGTGGGGATTGAAGCAACGTCGTTCGCAAACCTCTTCAATCCCGCAAGCTTGCTGTGGTCAATCGGCCCGATGTTGTCGCAAACGGTCTTCGATGCCGGCCGCAGAGCCTCTGTCTCCGAGCAGGCCAACGCCAGCTATGATGAGACCGTCGCCAACTACCGGCAAACGACGTTGACCGCGTTTCAACAGGTCGAAGACAACCTTGTCGCGCTAAGAGTTCTTCAGCAGGAGGCCGAGCATCAGCGTCAGGCCACGCTCGCAGCGCAGTCGGCGGAACAGATATTCAACAACCGATATGTTGGGGGCCTCGATACGTATCTCCAGGTCGTAACCGCGCAGACCACCGCGCTGACCAACGAACGAAATGATATCGACATCATGCGCCGGCAAATGGATGCCAGCGTCCTGTTGATCAAGGCACTCGGCGGGGGCTGGAACGTCACCGATCTGCCGAAGCTCTAGCTTTATCGGCCTGACAGATTCAGCGGCAGGTAGAACGAAAACACTGAGCCTTGCGACGTCTGGCTTGTCACTTCGATCGAACCGCCATGCGCTTCGACGATGGCTTTCGCAATCGCTAGCCCCATGCCGGTGCCCTGCACGCGATAGCGCTGCCCCTGCCCACGATAAAACTTATCGAAGATCATCATCCGCTCGAAGTCGTCTACACCTGCTCCTCGATCAGCAACGCTGGTAACCAATTGTCCCTTGGCCACTTCGGCGCTGACAAAAATCGGGCTACCTTCCGCCGAATACTTCGCAGCATTTTCCAGTAGATGCTGCAGCACCTTGGCAATGCGCTCGAGATCCATCTGGACCAGAGGCAACGTGTCGGGTAAACGTAGCTCGACAGGATGCGTCTTGAGCGGACCCTGCACCGCCTCCAGAGCACGGTCGACGGCCTCACGCATGGAGTGCATTCGCAGATCGAGCTTGATGTCGTTTGCATCCAGCTCCGCCATCTCCATCGCCTGGCCAACAAGCCGGTCCAGCCGCGCGGCCTCCTCTTCGATCACCTGCATCATCTCGGCGCTCTGCTCTTTGTCGAGCAGAGGATCACTACGCAGAGTGGTGATTGCTGCGGTAATCGATGTCAATGGAGTTCGCAGCTCATGCGCGACAGAATCGAGCAACGCGTTGCGCAGACGTTCACTCTCGCGCGAGGCCTGCACCCTGGTCAGTGTCTCCACAGCCCCGGCGCGCTCAATAGCGATAGCGGCCAGACCGCACACAGCGTCAAGCGCCTCCGGAGAGGTCCCCTCGCCGGTGATCCCGACGGCTCCGATCGGACGCTGCCCAAGAAGAATTGGAACTAAAGTGACGCCCCGCTCTTCGTCGCGTCGATGGTCCCGCGTAAACGCTGCATCCCGTAGCTCCGCCGCTGTGACATCCATGTAGTTCGGGCTGGAGCGGTAGACGCGGTCCTTTTCGCGCAGATAAACTGCCGCTCCCGCAAGATTGAAGGTCACAGCGATCATCTGCGGCAGAACATTCAGCAGGTCGATGACGTTGCCCGTCACCAGCATTTGCTGACTGAACTCATACAACCGTTCCGCCTCTCGTTGACGACGGCGCGAAATCTTTGCTTCTCGGCGCGCCCGCTCTGCAAGCTGACTCGCAACGATGCCGGTGACCAGAAATGCAAGGAGCGCCACCCAGTTGCGGCTATCCCCGATGGTGAAGGTCAGTACTGGTGGAAGAAAGAAAAAATTAAACGCTGCTGCGGACAGCAGCGACAGATAGATCGAGTGGCGCAGTCCCCAGTTGGCAGCCACCAGGAGGATGCCAACCATAAACGTCATTGCCACCGTGGTCTCGTTAACATGCAACCAACGGAAATAGACAGCTACAATGACAGCGGCGGTAGCCGTCGACACACTGTAGCGAACGATACTGCGTATGACTCTGCGCTGCACGGAACTATCTTATCCTTATGGGCACTCGTGACAACTCGAACCCCGCGGCAAAAAGCCCGGAAGAATGGCTGGAAAAAGTTGCGCCGGAGAAGACGCGCGGTACCTTCAAGCTCTTCCTCGGCTATGCCCCCGGCGTCGGCAAAACGTACAACATGCTCAGCGAAGCGATCCGGCGTCATCAACGCGGCGAGGACATCGTGATCGGCGTCGTCGAAACCCACGGCAGGCCGCGCACCGCGGAGCTGGCTGAGCAGCTCGAGAAAATCCCGCGCAAAAAGATTGAGTACAAGGGCGTCGCCTTCGAAGAGATGGATGTCGACGGCATCCTCGCGCGGAAACCACAGATCGTCCTGATCGACGAGTTGGCACATAGCAACATCGAAGGCAGCAGGCACCGCAAACGCTACGAAGATGTGCTCGACGTCCTGGCAGCCAACATCGACGTTCTCGCAACCATGAACGTGCAACACATTGAGAGCGTCGCGCCAACCGTCCAGAGCGTCACCGGCATTCAGATTCGCGAGACCGTACCAGACTGGCTGGTGCAGCGCGCCGACGAGATCGTGATGGCCGACCTGACGCCTGAGGCGCTGCAAACCCGAATGCGTCGCGGCGATATCTACGGTGTGGATCGTGCTGAAAAAGCCCTCGCCAATTTCTTTCGCCGCGGCAACCTGATCGCGCTTCGCGAGCTCGCCCTGCAGCACGTGACAAAAGCCGTCGACCGAACGCTAACCGCTTACATGGACGCGAAGCAAATCGATGCCCATTGGGCAGTCCGCGAACGGGTCGCAGTCTGCATCAGCGCCAACAGCTCCTCACAGATGCTGATCGCACGCGGCGCGCGGGTAGCCGAAGGAGTCGGAGGCGAACTCTTTGTCCTGCACGTTGACACCGATGAGGACCTCTCTCAAGAGGAAAAAGGCGCACTTGCGGCCAACATGCAGTTTGCACGCAACCTCAATGCTGAGGTCTTCACGATCAAAGGCAAGAGCATTGCCCACGCTGCGGCCAGCTTCGTTCGCGAGAAACGTATCACGCACGTTGTCTTCGGTCGTACCGCAGTCCATGGCTTTCGCAAGTATTTGTACTACTGGGCAATTCAACACTTCCTGAAAGAGTCACCCAACGTGGACGTCCACATTGTCACGCAGCATTCGGAGCACGAATGAAACAAAATGAACACGATCAGCACGCGAAGATTCTCATCGTTGATGATGAATCACAAATCACTCGCGTCCTTCGCACAGCACTCTCCACGCAAGGCCATTCGTTGCGCATCGCAGCCAATGGTGTAGAAGGAATGGAAGCCGTACACGCTTGGAAGCCGGACCTTGTCATCACCGACATCTCCATGCCGCAGATGAACGGTGTTGAACTCTGCCGCGAGATACGCGCCGTCTCCCAGGTTCCCATCATTGTTCTTTCGGTCCGCAACCAGGACCTCATGAAGGTCGAGGCTCTCGACGCAGGCGCCGACGACTACGTCACCAAGCCCTTCAGCATCCAGGAGCTGCAAGCCCGCGTCCGCGCTCAACTGCGCCGCAACACTTCGGCCAACGGTGAAACTCTACAGATCATCAAAGCTGGTGACTTCGTCATCGATATTCCGCAACATCGCGTCGTCGTTCGTGGCCAGGACACGCACTTAACGCCAAAGCAGTTCGACCTTCTTGTCTGTCTGGCGCAGCACCCTGGACAAGTCCTCACCCATCGCGCCCTGCTCCATGCAGTCTGGGGCACCAACGCCGATCAACCCGAATATCTCCGCGTCACCATCGGCCAGTTGCGCAAGAAAATCGAGCTCTCCGATGAGCCCGCCTACATCGTCACCGAGCCATGGATTGGCTATCGTTTTCGCCCAACCGGCAACGATAGTTTTTAACGTTATATTTGGCCAGCCGCAATTTCCATACAGAAACGCCGCCAATCTCGTAGATCGCCTCTGCTAGCATGGCAATCCTATGGATTCCTTCAACTCTGCCCGACGCGAACTTCTCCGATTTGGCGGCATGGGTTTTGCCGCAGCTGCCGCCACTTCAATGCCCGCAGCTTACGCCGCCACAAAATCCTCGCCTGCAGTGGCGACACTGGGCATATTCGACATCCGCACCTATGGCGCTGTCGGCGACGGAAAGACTGTCGACTCGCCCGCGATCAACAAAGCCATCGAAGCCGCTGCGGCCGCAGGCGGCGGCACCGTTCTCTTCCCTCCCGGAACCTGGCTCAGCTTCTCCATTCGCCTCAAAAGTCACGTCGCGCTTCACTTAGCGCAGGGTGCGACGATCCTCGCCGCCGACTCCCCGCTGCCCGGCGCAACCACCGGCTACAACGGCGGAACCTACGATGCGGCCGAACCCAAAACAGACTGGGACGCCTACCAGGACTACGGTCACAATCACTGGCACAACTCCCTCATCTGGGGTGAAGGACTGAACGACATCAGCATCACTGGCTCAGGGCTCATCTTCGGCAAAGGTCTCAGCTTCGGTGCCGGCCCCGGCCGTCCTCCCGGAGCCCCTCCGGCCAACCCGCCCCGAAGCCCCATCGAAGGCGCCGCAGTCGTCCGTCCGTCTCGCGGCAACTACACCATGTTCCAGGCCGAGCAGCCCGGTGTCGGCAACAAAGCCATCGCGCTCAAGAACTGCCGCAACGTTCTCTTCCGTGACTTCTCCCTCCTCAAAGGCGGTCACTTCGGCCTTCTCCTCACCGGAGTCGACAACCTCACTATCGATAACCTCACTATCGACACAGACCGCGACGGCATCGACATCGACTGCTGCCGCAACGTCCGTGTCTCCAACTGCTTCGTCAATTCGCCCTGGGATGACGGCATCTGCCCCAAATCCAGCTATGCTCTCGGCTACAACCGGGCTACCGAAAACATGACCATCACCAACTGTTACGTCGCCGGCTCCTACGAGCTGGGTGCCATGCTTGATGGCACCTACAAAAAATTTGCTCCCGACGTTCCCCGTCTCGCCCGCAACGGTCGCATCAAGTGCGGCACCGAATCCAATGGCGGCTTCAAAAACATTACCATCTCCAACTGCGTCTTCGAAGGGTGCATGGGCCTCGCTCTCGAGAGCGAAGACGGAGCACTCTGCGAGGACATCGCCATCTCCAACATCGCCATGCGCGATGTCGTCAGCGCCCCGCTCTTCTGGCGTCTCGGTGCCCGCCTCCGTGGGCCCAAGGAGAGCACAAAAGTTGGCACCCTCCAGCGCATCGTCGTCGACAATCTCGTCAGCTACAACACCGCGCCGCACATCTCCTCCATCCTCAGCGGGATTCCAGACTACCCCATCCGCGATGTCAAGATATCGAACGTCTATATCCAACACAGGGGCGGTGGCTCGGCCGAAGATGCCAAAATCACAATGCCCGAAAACGCCGATAAATATCCCGACCCAGGAATGTTCGGTCCCACGACACCCTCGCAGGGCTTCTTTCTTCGCCACGTCACAAACCTTGAGATGAGCCACGTCGAAATTCAACCTGCCACGCCGGACCAGCGCCCCAGCTTCTACCTCGAAGACGTCAACCGCGTCGACTTCATCGCCGTGACCGCACCCACCACCCCACCAGCCTTTTCCCTGAACAAGGTCACCGACCTGCGCATCCTGCTAAGCCGCGCAGCAAAGGACACACAACTCGACAGCGCTGATAACAAAATCCTCTAACCTGCACACTAACGAACGATCAAGACAGCCGTCTCATAAGGCTTCAGCTCGAGTTGGACCTTGACCGCTCCCTTCGCACCTCCGGCAACGGCGGGCAGAATTTTGCCCGTCTGCGGATCCCATATCTCCGCCTTCTTCCCGTCGCTCCTCAACGTAACTGCATGAGAGAACGCTTGCGCCCCCTCATTGAAGAAAAGATAAACATCGGCATCTTTCAACCTGCGCTTTAGCACACGCAGCGCTGTATCCGATTTATCCAGTCTCACGTCAGGCGATGTCACCGCCGCATTAACCGCCTGCACGATCGCATCTGGAACCACCTGGGGTGCCGGTAGTGAAGCCGGAGGCTGAGCCGGAGGCGTCGGTGTTGGTGCCAGCTCACCCAAAGCCACCGAAGCCCAGGAGAAATCCCCCGGCGTCGATACGCGTGCATCGAGGATAGTTCTGCCCGCAATCAGCGAAGGCGCGCGTCCCAGAAAGAGCACGTGACCGCCACCATTCGCGAACGCATGGAGCCGATCAAGAGCAGCCTGCGAGAGGAGCGAAACATTGGGCAGAATAACCACCCCGTAGCGATTTCCACTCGGAGTCTCGAACGTTCCATGTCCGGCGGTTAGATCTTTCGCCAGCGCATCATCATTTACGATATCGAAATCAATCTGCCGCTCCGACAACATTCGCTCAGTCGATACAAACGCAGCGTCCGCCGCCGTGTCACCCATCCACATCGAACTCGACGGAAGGTAAAGCGCCACGGACGCCGCTGGCCGGCCCATCGACATCAGGTAAGACATCCGCTGCACATAGCTCAGCAGCGCAGGATACGCCGGATCGTCCATATACGACGACTTATGCGCATCCGGCGTGCTGCTCGCCGGGAAATACATCGTCTCCACCAGATTCACACCGCGCACAAACTGCTCATTCAGGATGTATCGCGCCATGTCGACATCTGGAGCCGGCCGATACGCAGCGAAGCTCTCCGTAAAAGCCCGCGGATGCCCATACACATGCGAGGCCGACGCCGCCAGCCGCGGAAAGTCTGAGATCGTGTCCTTCCATATCTGGTGCCAGATCGTATCGATCCCAGGCACCTGCACATACTCCATATCGCGCAGGAACTCTCCCTCTGATCGTGTTAAATCCATCTCCATCTCTTCATGGTTCAGATGGACCTGATACTCCAGATGGTTTGCCGCACACCAGTCCCCTTGCGGCTTGAAGAAGCCATCGCGAAACATCTGCGAGAACACATCGTAATAGTCCGCCTTGACCCGCATCTCAGCATGGGTCAGCTTGGAACCCCGCGGCTGCAGAAACCCCGCCAGAAATGGCCGCACATCATATCCCTTTACCTGTACGAACCGATCGAAGAACTTCGGCGTCCATGGCAGACCACTGATCGAATAGTCCGGTTCGTCACCACGAAACCCCATGATCGTCTTGCCGAACTCATCGCCTACTGCTTTCTTGTACTGCTCGTGAGTAAAGGCAAGGTACTGCATCGTCGCCGCAGGATCGAGATAGTCCTCGAGCGACTGTGTTCCATCTTTCACGCGCTTCGGGTTCGTGTCCGACCGTGTCGGTGATGTTTTGAACTGATGCTCCACCACTATTACCGACCAATTCCCCGCAGGCGCAGTCCAGTTAATCGCTCCATCTGTAACCGGGATAGACGAAGTTGTTCCATCGTCCGAATTGATCGCTGTCACGGCGACAGTCTCTGCTCCCACCGTCGCTTTGACGGGAACGCCAATCGTAGCTGGAATCTTCTGCGCCACGACCAGAGCCTGCATCCGCATCTCAGGCTTCAGCTCGGTAAACTTTCCCCCCGCAAAGCCACTGGGGTATCCCGCGTCATCAACGATCCAGACCCGCATGTTCCGCTTCTTCGCCTCTTCGACAAAGGTGCGGAAGAATTTGAAATATTCGGGCGACAAATAAGCAGAACGGCATCCCGTACCCTGCCTGCACCGTCACTGCCTGGTACCCAAGCGCTTTCATCGTATCGAGATCGCGCCGGATCACCGTCTCGTCTACAGCCCCGTTCATCCCGTAGTAAGGCTCTGGCCCATACTCCGGCGGCGGTGTCTCCCATGTCTGTGCTACTTCTGCAGCGGTCGGCATCTGAATCTTCTGCCATGGCTGTTGCGCGGCTGCACCAAGACCAGAAATAGCAACCAATACAGTTACAATTGCTTTCATCAATAACTCCCTACCTTAACCCTCAACAGAGAGCCCTTGCCGCCAAAGTTCAGCCCATAATCGGTCTCGTCGCCGTTCCACAGCCGCGAAGGGATCCACGTCGTCCCATCGTATCGGCCCTCCTCTACGCGAAGCAGCTGCATTTGCTTCCCGCCGGCATGTACCGTCAGCGCAAACTGCACCCTGCAATCAATCCCCGCCACCAGAAACTCATCCGCGCCCAGCGAAGCGACCATCACCCGGCCTGCCTTCAACCCAGTCGTATCGGATGTCGTCGAAACCGGAGCAGCCGGTGGATCATACGCAGGCGGAAACGAAACCACCGCCCGCCATCCCCCAAAATCCAACTCCTTCTGCGAAATCCCGGGTTCCTCGACCGCCGTCTTCACCTTACCGGCAAAAGCGAGCTCCGCTAGCTCTCGATCAAACGACCCCAGCAGACGAAAGCCCTCCACTTGCGATGCTGTCTCCGCGTCCATCGTCCCATCGACATGGATGCGATCCAACCCGAAGTTTGCAAACCCGATCGCTCCCTCGCCCAACGCATAGTACAGATACCGCGCATACCCGCTCGCACCCGGAAACGGCTCGAACCCCAGGCTCTCCGGAACCATCAGCGGATTGTCCGCTCGATGGAACTCCCGCATCACCATACGGTATTGCTCGCTGCTCGGAACGTAGATATCCGGTGCGATCAGATCAAGTGAAGGCGCCGCCACCTTCCACACTTCCATCATGTTGATCGTCGGCCCTCCGCTCGGATAGTCTTCGCCAGGCAGAGTCGAGATCGGATAGGCCCGCGGACTCTTCAACCAGTTGTTCGCATACATCGGCAGCGGCAACTCCTTCTTCCCCGCAGCAGCCACCTGCCCGATGTACCGCGCCACCGACCACGCCGCAAAGGTCTCGTCCGCATCATCACCGAACACCTGCGACCACGTCCCCGAGCCGCTCTTCTTCAACCCGCGCAGCAACTCCGCCGGAACCTGCCCCTCAAACTCCTTCTGTGCCACTGCACTGAAGTCCCGCACCGTCCCCAGCGAACCCGACTCATTCTCCACCTGCATCATGACCACGGTGTGCTGCGAATCTGTCTCTCGCAGATGCCGCATCAGGGCCACGAACGCTTCACGGTCCGCCGCAAGATTCGCCGGAGCATTCGGGCTCAACTCATCGATCGCCCGCCCGTCCCGCGTCTTCATTCGCGGATAGGTCACCGGATCGGACTTCACCCACTCCGGCACGTAGTGCATCTTCCCGTTCTTCCACGTGCCAAACCACAGCAGCACCAGCCGAACTTTATGCTCGCGGGCCTGTTGCACAATCGCATCAACAACGGTGAAGTCGAACCGTCCCCGCTCCGGCTCCATCTGCTCCCAATACACCGGCACCTCGAGCGTGTTCAGCCGCATCTTCTCGGCCGCCGGCCACACAGCTTGCAACCGCTCCGGCCAGCCGCTGGAGTTATCCACCTGTGCGCCGAGGATCCAGAACGGCTTGCCGTCCACCATCAGCGTGGCGCGCCCCTGCTCCTGCACCAGACGCGGCATCTCCTGCGCCATTGCGGCCTGTGTCGCAAGAACACCAATCATTACCAACTTCACCAAATCCCGCAAACCCTGCATCTCAAACCCTCGGTCAACCTGCGCAAGCACGCAAACAGCGTTATACAGGGATGCACCAACGATTGGAAACTATTTCCTGATAGGAATTTACCGCCTAACCCGCGGCCTCCCGCATAGCGTCAAGCGATCTCGCAAATCGAATCTATTGTGTAGAACCGCAGTCCGTGATTTCATCGGGGCTATAGATAACTGGATAACGCCGCAACACAAAACATCACGGGAGCTCGCATGACTTATCAAGTCTCACGCAACGGACAGATGTACGGTCCCTACACCCTCGAAGACCTCCAGCGTTACGTCGCGTCTGGAAACATCCTTCCGACCGACCTCGCCAAGAGCGAAGAGATGCCCGAATGGCTACCTGTCGCTCAGATCCTCGGGAACGTGGGTGTCTCCGCTGTCCCTGCCCCGGCCTATGCACCGCCTCCGGGCTACCCTCAGCCGAACGGCATAGCGTACCCTGACCCGCCCAACATGAACTGGGGCCTCGAACTTCTCCTGGGTTTCCTCACCTGCGGAGTCTTCGTCGTCGTCTGGAATCTGGTCATTGCCGCATGGGCGAACCGCGTTCAGCCCGCCAGCAAGGCTTTGATGTATTACATCATCGCCACGGTGTTGATTGTGCTCAACCTGGGCGGTTCATGGGGCATTATTATCTCCGTGGCCCACCATAATCCTCATCCGCACCACAGTCTTCTCGGCAACCTGGTCAGTCTTGCCTGCTGGATCGTTCGTCTCATCGCTCGCTTCACCCTGCGGGACACGCTCGAACAACACTTCAACGTCGCGGAGCCGCTCGGCCTCCGCCTCAACGCTGTCATGACCTTCTTCTTCGGGGGCATCTACTTCCAGTACAAGCTCAACGAGATTAACCAGATCAAACAGGCAATCCGTTATCGGAACGTCGCACGATGATCCCCGCCGCACGTAGCCATATTGCAAACATTTTGCGTGCGGCGGCGCCTCTTGCAGTCATAGCTCTCGCCGCGACTATCCTGCTGCTCTTTCCACCCGGGCAGTACAGCTTCTATCCGCGATGCCCCATCCATGAGCTGCTTCACCTGCAATGTCCGGGCTGCGGAGCCACACGCGCCGTCGCCGCTCTGTTACGCGGACATCTCGGCGAAGCGATGCACCTCAACGCGCTCATCACGCTTCTACTTCCCGTCGTAACGGCCTATGCCATCCCCTGCTATTGCCGTTTTCTGCAACGCAAAACCACCCGCTGGCAGCAGTTGCCACCCTCGGCCATCTACACCGCACTCGCCTTGGCTGCCGTCTTTACTCTAATGCGCAATCTACCGCTTCGTCCGTTCTAAGCGCAGGCAAAACGGTCCCGGTACGAGCCGGGACCGTTTGTACGAAGCCGTTCTACGCTTCGACGGTAACGGGCTCAGACACGGGCGTCGCCGTACCACCCTTCAGATCCGTACCGCCAGGCTTGCGAATGTCGATGCCTCCCTTGAAGAACGCGCCATCTTCAATAGAGATCCGCGCCGCGATCACATCGCCGGTCAGCGAGCCTTCGCTGCGAATGTCAACGCGATCGCTCGCCTGACAGTTACCGCGAACCTTGCCCAACACCACGATCTCGCGCGCCACGATGTTCGCCGCGACCTGTCCATTGCGGCCGACGGTCACGCGGTTGCCCGGCAGATTGATCGCACCCTCTACCTTGCCGTCGATGTACAGCGATTCGGAGCCCGTCAACTCTCCCTTGACGATCAGGGATTTGCCGATGGTCGCCTGCTCTCCTGTCGGCACAGCAGCCGACGCGTTTCCAGCGCCGACCGGAGGCCGTGTGGGGCTGGTCTCAAAGGTCGTCGCTGGCGTCGAGGGACGCACCGGTTCAGGGGTTGAGGGAGTATTGCTTCCAGTCTGATTCGGTTTCCACATAGTTATTCCATGTCCTTTCGTACTGCTTCAAAATGGTCCCGCCGCGGTCGTCTCGCACGCGCTACCACTTGCGGCAGCACGTATTCTTTCAACGATACTACTCTGTGTGGGCCTGCATATTGGCCCGGATTCACAATCTATTCCACAGTTTTCGTACCTTTTTCAATACCTCTGTACATCTTTCCTCGTTCATTGAATTTTCTTCCGCCTATCATCCCATTTCTTCCACCCCTCAAAAGTGTTAAGCCGCAGCCGCCAACTTATTGTGCAGGAAACACAGCCAGTCGCGTACCATCACAGCAATTGAATTCCTCCCCAGCGAGCCCTATCTCTTGAGTTTGACTCCGCGCCCGTACCGCTCCACTCCGCACGTCCTCCGTTTTGTCCCAGCGTTGTTTTTATTGGCGTTATGCGCGCTTTCCTCGCCGCTAACGCTCTTCGCTGCGGTCCCCAAGGTCCATACCGTCACCCTCGGCCCTTTCCGCAAGGTCCCTTACACCCAGCCCGACGCAACCCCCGACACCAAAGCTGACGAGACCTCCTCCCTCAAAATCCGCCCGCTCTTCGTCGACGACCGCCAGAAAGAGTGGACTACCGGCGAGATTCACGACATCACCGACCGCACCTTCACCGTTCGCCGCGCCCTTCGCCTCAACGACGCACTGCCGACCGACGCCGTTCCGCACTGGATCTGGCAACCCGGCCCCTGGCTCTCCGTCGATCGCATCACCGGCCACATCACCGCATTGCATCTGCCCGACTTCGACGCCGCTGTCTCCGATGTAGTCTGGTTTCGCGACTACGCAGCCTATTGCGGTATCGCCACCACAGCCAAGGGCGGCCTCTTCGCCATCGTGGCGCAACTCGGCGCACGCCGTCCGGTAGTCCAGAAGCAGATCGGCCCGTGGCCGCAGGCCAACCACTTCATTCCTGTCTGCCAGGCCGCCCAATGGCAGCGTCTGCCGATGCGAGTCACCCTCAAACCAACCGGTGGCGAAGCCACCACCTACGACGTCGTAGGCACCGCCTCCATCCTCGAAGAGGGCGACAACTCCGACGAGAACTGATCCGCACCCATCGCATTCCTCAAAAATTCACGGAAATTTGATTTAGCATCAACCTCGATTCGCATTACGGAAAAGCGTTGCGCTGCATCGCCCGCCATGCAGGAGTTTTGAATTTGCTAAGTCTGTTCCAGGGAATAAAACCTGTAAAGCGAGCAGGTGCAGCCCGTGATGCACTCGCCGGCTTCGTCTTCGCAGCGATGAACATCCCGCAGGCGCTCGGTTATACGCGCATCGCCGGAATGCCCGTCGTCACAGGCCTGTATTCGCTGCTGCTGCCGCTTCTGGCATTCGCAACCTTCGGTTCATCGCGCTATCTCGTCGTTGCTGCCGATTCAGCTACGGCCGCCATTCTTCGCAGCGGACTAGCGAACATGGCGCCCGCAGCCAGTGCACGGTATGTGGCGCTCGCAGGCCTGGTCGCTCTGCTCACCGCCGGATTTTTGCTCCTCGCGCGCCTGCTCAAGCTCGGCTTCGTCGCCGACTTTCTCTCCCAGACCGTGCTCGTCGGGTTCCTCACGGGAGTGGGATTTCAGGTCGGCATCGCGGTTCTCGGCCAGATGCTCGGCATCGAGACCGACTCCCGCAGAACGATCGGCCAACTCTATGAAGTCTGCCGCGGCCTGCCCAAAGTCCATCTACCCACGGTGCTCGTCACCATCGTCGTGCTCGCCACCGTCTTTGCTCTTCACCGATTCGCCCCCAAAGTGCCCGGTTCGCTGTTGGCCGTAGTGGGCGCCACAGCGGCCAGCGCAGCCTGGAACTTTGCCGGACACGGCATCGCGACCGTAGGCCCAGTGGCCGGAGGTCTACCGCATCTTGGGTTGCCTGACGTGCACTGGAGCGACCTCCTCCCCATGACTTCAGTCGCCGGCTCGTGCGCAGTCATGATCCTCACCCAGAGCGCGGCAACCTCCCGCGTCTACTCAGCGCGACATCATCAGCGTCTGAATGAAGATCAGGATCTCCTCGGCTTATCCGCAGCCAATGCAGCCGCTGCTCTCAGCGGAACCTTCGTCGTCAACGGCAGCCCCACCCAGACCGCGATGGTCGAAAGCGTCGGCAGCCAAAGTCAGATCGCCCAGGTCACTACGGCAGCCGTCGTCGCGCTCGTCCTGTTGTTCGTCACCAAACCGCTGCAGTACCTTCCGCATTGCGTGCTCGGCGCTCTGGTATTTCTGGTCGCCATCCGCATGATCAAACTGCGCAGCCTGCGAGAGATTCGGCAGGAGAGCCCTGCCGAATTCGCGCTGGCTTCGATCACCGCCATCTTCGTAATCGTAGCAGGCGTCGAGCAGGGCATCGTGCTCGCAATGGTGATGTCTCTGCTCCGCATCGTGCACCACAGCTATCACCCACGCAGCGGCGTCATGATCTCCGAGAGCGATGGAACATGGAAGTTGTCGCCCCCCTTGCCAGGTACCGTGACGAAACCTGGGTTGGTCATGTACCGCTTCGGAGCTGCCCTTTTCTATGCCAACGCCAATCGATTCTCCGACGAGATCATGGCCTTGGTTGGACCATCGCCAACCTCGGTGCGCTGGTTCATCGTCGATGCCGAAGCGATCACCAACGTGGACTACAGCGCCGCACGAGTTGTTGAAGAGTTAAAGAAAGATCTCACGAATCAAGGCGTGGTCTTCGGCTTCGCTCGTCTTCCTTGGAATACCAGAGCAGACTTCGACCGCCACCACCTCACAGCATGCATCGATCCATCATTAATCTTCAACCGTCTGCACGATGCGCTCGATGCTTACGATAAGTTGCAACCGCTGCGGTCAGCCGTCGAACCCATGGAGCTTCCACCTAGGTCATAGCCGTGCCGGAGATATACGCCTCAAGATGCCGAATCGTCATCTCCTGCTCCGAAATCACCGAGTTCACCAGGTCGCCGATCGAAACCACTCCAAGCACAGCACCACCCTCCACCACCGGAAGATGCCGGATGCGGTTCTTCGTAATGATGCGCATGCATTCCCCAACCGTATGCTGCCGCGTAACCGAGATCACCGGACTGCTCATGATCTCGGCAACCCGAGTCTCCTTCGATGACCGCCCCTGCAGAATCACTTTGCGAGCGTAGTCGCGTTCGGAGATGATCCCCAGCAACACACTTCCCTCCATCACCAGCAAGGCGCCCACCTGTCTCTCCGCCATCATTTCAATGGCTTTGTACACCGACGCGTCAGGAGTCGTCGCTGCAATCGGCCCACTCTTCTGCTTCAAAACCATCCCAATCGTCGTCGCAAAATCGGTCATAGGGCACCCCGGGCCTCGAATAGTACCAACGCCGCACAGCATCACGCAATAAAAACCGAAGCACGCACCTGTTTCCCAGCAGTATCATCAATCTATGCAGCCCTTCGATGCCCTCCTCCGCGAAGCCGAAATCGCCCACGGTCATCTCTGCGCTGGCCAGATCCTCGGCGTCCGCATGGCTATGCTAGGCTGCGAGCGCCTCGGCATCGACGACCCCAAAGGCCTCGTCAGTCCAAAAGACCGCAAGCGCCTCGTCACCTTCATCGAGATCGACCGTTGCGCCACCGACGCCATCGCCGTCGTCACCGCTTGCCGCCTCGGCAAGCGCGCTATCAAATTCCGCGACTGGGGCAAGATGGCCGCCACCTTCGTCGACCTGACCGCCCCTCTCACTCCGCAAGGCGGAACTCCTGTCTACAAAGCCATCCGCATCGCCGCGCTCGAATCTTCAAAACAGCGCGCCCGTGACCTCTACCCTCACATCGAAAACAAGAACCAGCAGCAGATGCTGGCCTACCGCGAACTCCCCGACGCAGACCTCTTCAGTGAAGAGTGGGTCTCGGTCCCCATCCACCCCCGCGAGATGCCCGGCTACAAATCCGCCCGCATCACCTGCGCGCAATGCGGCGAGGGTATCAACTACGACCGCGAAGTTCGTCACGACGAGAAAATTCTCTGCGAGGGCTGTGCCTCACCCGAGTCCCGCTACTACCAGCCACTCACCCAAAACGAACTAGATACCGCAAACAGCAAGGCCGGCGCGGAAACCTCTCCGCAACCGGCCTGCGAACATTGTTAGTAGCTATGCCTCTGGGTTAGTAACGGCGGTAACCGTAGCAGAAGCGATCACGCTCATGCACCCGTACCCACTCGGCATGTCGCCGCGCCTCTTCAATCCGCAGCCTCTCATAGTAGCCTGCCCGGCCATAGTAAGGAGCGCCAAACCCAACGCCCACAACAACCTCTGCGTTTGCCTTCGCCGGAGCCGCCAGCGCAACCGCGCCCGCCAGAAGACCAACCGTCACGCCCTTCACCAGCATCGCCTTTACATTTGTGAGTTTCATAACATCCTCCTGCCTACACCAGATGAAACCCACCCTCCCAACACCGGTTGCGCGCAACTTTCCCCATGCCCCGGTGTCGCGATTTCGGCCCCGATACCGAATACTGCATCACATGAGGTGCTTATGCCTCAGCCTATCGTTGCGTTTCTTCAACACGCCGACGCACTAAAGTCCGCCATGGTCGAATGCCTGGACACAGCTTCGCCCAAAGCTGTCCATCGGCTTCGGTCAACAACACGTCGCATGGAGGCAGCGCTCGAACTCCTAATCATCACCGCAGGCCTTCCCGCTCTGCGGAAGAAATCCAAAGCCTTCAGAAAGGCTCTCCGAAAGATTCGTCGCGCGGCCGGCCATGTTCGCGACCTCGACGTCCACCGCGAGTTGCTCGGCGCGTATAAAAAGATTAGAGACACAGAACGTCTCGACGAAGATCTTGATGCTGAGAGAAAGATAGACGCCCGCAAGCTGCAACAAAGCATCTCAAGAGATCAGCAAAAGATCCTGCGCGCCCTCGCCAAACTCGAAAAAACGCTGTCACCCGTCGCAAATCTCGATCTGAGCGGAGAGGGTGTAGCCGACTCCGCGCGAAGCTGGCTCGCCGCCGCCGTGCACGGTCTCGACCTTCAAGACGACGAAGATCTTCATTCCATCCGCAAAGCCTGCAAGACCGGCCGTTACATCGCAGAGATCGGCAGCGAAGCCTCCACCATCGCCTCCAGCCTCGCAAAACGCCTCAACGGAGTCCAGAAGACAGCCGGCTCCTGGCACGACTATCTCATGCTGCTCGAAGAAGTTCACCGCAACCTCCCCGAAGACAGCCCCCTCGCCGGCAAGCTCCACGCAAAGGCCGAACGCCTGCGACATCTTGCCGAAGGCAAAGCCGCTCGGCTCCTCGCAGCCTAGGCCGCTCTCGCCAGCCCACCCGATCTGATGTACACTAAACCCCACATGACGGTCTCCCGCCAACTCGCGACCTTGCACCTCATGCCAACACGCTGTTGTTGTAGCTAGTCCCTCCTGCGCCGCACTCCTGCTCTAAAAACTTCATAGCAGCCGCAACCACACATTTTTTGTGTGCATCGCGCGCTCTCCAAAAGGAGACTCCACATGTCCACCCCTCGCACCCGTCCATCCCTCCACCTCTCCGCAGACGCCTGGGCCATCCTCCTCGCCGCCGCTCTCGGCCTCCTCATCCGCTTCGGCCTACTCAAATCCATCGCCTGGTAACGGTCCCCGACCCAAAGATTCGCGCAAGGAGAACCCCATGGCCGCCTCAGTCAATCTGCCCGATCTCCGCACCGAGTACCCACCCCACGCCCCAGGCCGCGACCCCGCCGAACCCTCCACCCTCCTCGGCCTCCTTCCCGGCACCGCGCTCCTTTTCGTCGTCGGCTACGCCGGCAAGTTCGTCGAGCACTTCCTCAACACCTGGACCAAAGCCCACCACATCACCTTCCCCAACATCGAGTACGTCCTCTGGGCCATCCTCTTCGGCATCGTTATCGCCAACACCGTCGGTGTCCCTCGCATCTTTCGCGCCGGCGTCGCCACCTACGACCTCTGGCTCAAAGCCGGCATCATCCTGCTTGGCGCACGCTTCATCCTCGGCGACGTCCTCAAACTCGGCGGCATCTCGCTCATCTTGGTATTCATCGCCTTCGCGTTCTCGCTAACGTTCATGACCTGGCTAGGCCGCACCTTCAACCTCGGCCCTCAACTCACCACGCTTCTCGCCGTAGGCTCCAGCGTCTGCGGAGTCTCCGCCATCATCGCAACCCAGGGCGCTATCGACGCCGACGAAGAGGACTCCTCCACCGCCATCGCCGCCATCCTGGCCCTCGGTGCATTGTCCCTCTTCACGTTCCCGCTCATCGGCCACGCCCTGCACATGAGCGACCACGCCTACGGCATCTGGGCCGGCCTCGCCGTCGACAACACCGCCGAAGCCACCGCCGCCGGGGCCCTCTACTCCGACGCCGCCGGCAAGTACGCCGTCCTCGCTAAAACCTGCCGCAACGCCCTCATTGGCTTCGTCGTTCTCGCCTACGCGATCCAGTGGGTCCGCAAGGGCGTCGCCAGCCGCGCCGCAACCAAACAACTCGACAATAAAGCGGCCTTCCTCTGGCAAAAATTCCCCAAGTTCGTCCTCGGCTTCCTGGTCGTCTCCCTTCTCGCTACCCTCGGCGCCAGCTCCAACCCGGCAATCGCCGCGCTAGGCTTCACCAAATCGCAACTCCTCGCCCTCGGCAATCTAAGCCGCTGGGCCTTCCTCTTAACCTTCGCCGGAGTCGGCCTCCGCACCAACCTCAAAGACCTCTTCAAGCAAGGCGCCCGCCCCTTCATCGTAGGAGCAGTCGGGGAAGTAGCCATCGCCGCCATCACACTTCTTCTGGTTCTCGGAGCCGACCACATCTACCACCTGTAGCCCTCCCCAACTCGCCACCAAACCGGGTGCCCCATTCATCGCGCTTTTGTCTTACGCGATGAGTGGGCCTCCGCCTCATCGGCCAGGTCATTACCGTCTCCCTCGAAACCCAGAAGATCATCGCCGCCGTCCCCTCCCTCAACCTCCACGCCTGAGAAATCCACAAACTTTTTTTGCGAAAAACCTCAGCAAAATCGCATGTCAAGCCCCCAAACCATCTAACTCATGACGATTCATCAACATCCGCGTGGCATTTTAGTTATTCTCAACTCGCTATACTGAATATATAGATCAAAAACAAGGAAGCCCTTAGAGGATTTTCGACCCCCTCCGGGGCTAACTCATTTAGAAAGAGGATTTTAGCTATAACTCTTTTGTTATGAAGATTTTGCAAGCCAGCTCCTCCTGTAAGTTATTGAAAATAAACAAAGCCACGACCGCGATTTGAGTCTAACTCCTTTCAATGGACGAATTTAGCCGTAACCTCTTTGTTATGAAACTTTTACGAACACCGACCTTCCGTAAACCATTGAATACAGGAAATTTACGTGCGGGCAATAGGGGAGGGGGTACCCGATGCCCGCAGAGCCAAGGCAACAACGTTCCCGACGTGGGTCCCGTCGCCCATCGAGACGTTCGTCTATGGTAGCCTCCAGCAAGGGGTTGCAGTAAGCTGTCGCCCGAACCTGTCGAATGCCCGTGATTCACCCCAAGTTAGGCCCATCTCTCTGCCTCACCGCCTCCCTTCTGCTAGCAACGGGACAATTTTCTTGGGCCCAGAGTGCCCTTCCCCAGCCCGCAACAGCCAGTGTGGCAACCGACACGTCCACCTCGCTACCGGACGCACCTGAGCCGCACACCGACCCCGATCCCCCCGCTGCAACTCCACCTTCAAAACCTGAACCGATCACCCTCGCCGGCACTCCAAAGAGAATCCTGCTCGACCAGAAGGCCATTTGGACCAGTCCGCTGCATGTCAAACCCCTGGACGCCATGTGGCTCCTCCCTCTGGCCGCCGTAACCGGCACGATGATCGGCAGCGATCAGCACACCATGAACGATCTGATCCACATCAATGCCAACGATCAGAATCACTTCAAAACCCTCTCGGACGCCGGCGTTGGCGCGCTCGGCGCCATTCCCGCCAGCATGTACCTGTGGAGCTTGACCAAAGACGCCCCGCAGGCCCATGAAACCGGCCTGCTCAGCGGCGAAGCTCTCGTCGACAGCCTCGCCGTCAGCGAGGCCATCCAACTCGTCACCCTCCGCGAACGCCCAGACGTGAACAACGCGAAGGGCAGCTTCTTCACCTCAAGCCCGCTGAACGCATCCTTCCCCTCAAACCACGCTGCCGCCGCCTGGGCCTTAGCCTCGGTTGTCGGTGATGAATATCCCGGCTGGCTCATGCGCACTGCAGTGTACGGTTTGGCTACAACTGTCAGCGTGAGCCGCGTCCTCGCCGAACAGCACTTCCCCTCTGACGTCCTGATCGGCAGCGCCACCGGCTGGCTGATCGGCCACTACGTCTACCGCGCTCACCACAACTTCACCCTGACCCCCTTCGACACTCGGCCATTGCCGGGCGACCACGGCGCACCTCCGACCCACCCCATCCAATCCCCGAGCCTCCATTATCCCCCCGACCCGATCGACAACCGACCGACACAACCGCAACCACTCGGCGACGAGGTCGACCCCGACACCATCGGTTCCACCAACGTCCCCATGGACAGCTGGATCTACCCAGCGCTCGAGAGGCTCGCCGCAATGGGATTCATCCCCGGCCAGAGCAGCTCCATCCGCCCCTGGACCCGCCAGGAGTGCCGGCGGCAACTCAACCTTGCAGAAAATTTGGCCAGCCAGAAGGATGCGTTCAGCCCAAGCCTGCTCGCGCAAGCTCACCTTCTAATGACCGATCTCCACATCGAGCTGGAATCTGAGCCCATCTACTATGAGTCACTGAGTCTCGAGTCCGGCTACGCGCGATACGGAACAATTGCTGGCCCCGCTCTGCAAGACAGCTACCACTTCGGCCAAACCTGGTGGAACGACTTCGGCCGACCGCTCGGACGAGGCAGCAGCGCAATCGCCGGGTTCTCCTTCCGGGCCCACGACGGACGGTTCTTCTTCTACGACAGACAAGAGCTCCAACACAGCCCCGGTAATCCAGCAGAGTCACCTGAGCGCAATCAACTCATCAACACCCTGGATCAGATCCAGCCTGATTCCGATCCTCACATAGAGCCGGTGCCTGAACGTGCCGCGTTCGATCACTCAGGCGCAATCGAACTGTATGGAGGAGTTGCTTTCGCAGGCAACTCTCTCTCCCTCGGCAAACAGGAACTCTATTGGGGGCCCACTACCATGGGGCCGATCGCCTTCTCAAGTAACGCAGAGCCAACCTACAACCTGCGCTTCGTGTCGACGCGCCCTCACCCGCTTCCGTTTATCCCGTCCTTCGGAACCTATCGCTTTGACATCGTGCTGGGAAAGCTGTCCGGACACAATTATCCCGACCGCCCGTGGTACAACGGCCAAAAGATGGCCTTCAACTTTGGAGATAACCTCGAAATCAGCTTTACTCGCTGGTCCGTCTTCTGGGGCGTTGGACATCCCATCACGTTCCACAGCTTCAAAGACAATATCTTCAGTTTCAATTCGACAGGTAGTGGTGCCGCAGGAGGTGGCGGAAGCTCGGGCTATGGAGACCGCACCGATCCCGGCGATCGCAAAAGCAACTTCGACTTCACTTATCGGCTGCCCTTTCTCCGCAAGATCGTTACTCTTTATGCAGACGCCTACTCCGACGACGATCCAAGCCCAATCGACGCGCCCCGCCGGGCTGTTTGGAACCCGGGAATTTATTTCGCTCGGCTACCCTTCCTGCCCCACATGGACCTGCGTGTAGAGGCTGTCAGCTCCGAAGGGCTCGCCCATGACTACGGCGGCCAGCATTACTTCATCAATAACCAGTATCTCGATAGCAATACGAACAAAGGCTTCCTGCTTGGCAACGCTATTGGCCGCGACGCCCGTGCCATCGAAGGTCGCACAAGTTATTGGTTTTCCGCCCGCACACGAGTCGAAGCAGGCTATCGCCAAAATAAGGGCGGCACACTCTTTTTGCCCGGTGGCGCTACGATCACTGACGGCTTTGTGAATGCCTACTACGCCATCAATCGCCACTGGCAGGCACAGATGTTCACTCAGTATGAGCGGTTCCTGATCCCCTCCTACATGAGCGGTTCGCACCACAATACAAGTGGTTGGCTAGAGATCATATGGTATCCAGAATTGCACCTGCATCGCTGAAGGAAAGAAGTTGTGTCGTCTGAAAATATTCCTTCTCTCAAAAGAGCACCTAGGAATATGACTGCCGGTATCTTTACAGGCTCCGAATCTACTCCCAGAACCGACGGTGCATACTCAATCTACGTTTCCATCGCACGCTCAATTTCTTCTCAATCCTGCCGAGCCTGTAACCCACCAGTTTCAGAGCCGTCCGGATCAACGCCGAAGGGATAAGCCACCAGTGTTTTGGCCAGAGGTAACTCAGCTCCGATCGTACAAAACGGCCCCCTTCCCCGCCGGCACCACCAAACTCTTCAAGTAGCCAGCTTTCGCGGGCGTGCAGCACCCCAATATCGAAATAGCGACGGAATTCCTGCCTCCAGGAGTAGCTATGAGAGTGGTAGACCTGTGCCTCGGCCACGTAAGCTATCTTCCAGCCCGACAACAGTAATTTGGCGGCAGTGACCGTGTCCTCACCGAAGATCACATTTCTCGGAAACCCGCCAACAGCCATCAAGGCTTCGCGGCGATAGGCCGCAAAAGAGTTTGAGATAAAGATGGACTTGAACCCGATCTTCATTCGGCTTTCCAAGGTGCGAATACTCGATTCGGCAGGGTAGTTGAATAGACGAGCGTGAGTCTCGATAGGGGTTCCGCCGACGCGAGGCAGCTGACGTCCGCAGGCAGCAGCAACGCGAGGATCCGCAAAAGGCTTCAGCAACTTGTCGATAGCATCAGATTTCACGAGCGCTGCGTCCTGAGTCAAAAACACAAATATATCTGCACTTGGGAGCAATTCAGCCGCTAACTGGCGCGTTCTCCCATGATTGAACTCTGCCCGCTGGATCTTGTGAACCCGGAATCCTGCTGTACAAGCAAGCTCGGCAGTTCCATCGTCAGAGGATGAATCCAAGATCAAAACCTGATTTGCTGGAATAGAGGCGAGAAGTGGTGGCGCAAAACGAACCCAATCATCAGCAGCATTTAGAGTCGGAACAACAACAGCAATAGATGGCGCAGACATCGACCCATTCTAACCAAGCGAGAGTGTTATTGTTTCGAACCGCGATCCTCGTTCTCTACTGCTTACTATGCCTCCGCCCACCACGATTTTCTCTCAGTTCGTCAGTTTCGTCACAGCGCCCAGCCTGCAACTGTGAACGAAACGGCTAAGCGCTTGCTTGACGAGATGAAAACGATCTCCTCATTACGGAGACACGCTATAGAGTAAACTCTTATTAGTGTGTAGCAAGGCTTCCCGAAAATCTCCTGTTCGATCGGACAACGGCGTCACGACAGTGGCATCTGGTCGAACTCGTCGGCTTTTGGAAGGCACACTTGCGACAATGGTCAGCAAAGGCCTTGTCCTAGCTGTCAATGCGATCTCAATCCCCATCATTATCCGTTATCTAGGCGCTGAGAGCTTTGGCGTGTGGGTTACGATTTCAACCGCGCTTTCAATGCTCCTAGTTCTAGACCTGGGCGTCGCAAACTCACTAACCAACTTTATGTCCGAAGCCTACGCCGCAGACGACCAAGACCACGCTAGTACATATAGCACCACCGCTCTGTACGTAATGCTGGCCATTGCGTTGCTGTTGGGCGGGGTCGTTAGTTGGGTTTGGCCAATACTGCACTGGGACCGACTCTTTCACCTCTCTTCACCGGCGGAAACCCTTACCGTCAGCCGGGCTGTTGCTGTAGCGGTAACGATCTTTCTGGTGGGCCTGCCAGCTGGGCTCGCGCCCAAGATTCTGGGTGGCTATCAGGAGTTGCGCTTGGCCAATCTGTTCACCGCCGCAGGCAGCCTGTGCAATCTCATTTCAATCATTGTTTTGGTCTATCTACATGCTGGCCTTGTGGCGTTGGTTGCCGCCTCATCCGGAGCGCTTGTTGGCGCCAATCTGCTGTGTTTGGTTTGGATCTGGTGTTTTCACAAGCCCTGGCTATCTCCTAGGTTGAGTCGCATCAAAGCAAGCGCGGCTCGAAGGATGATGCAGTCCGGAAGCGAGTTTTTTGTGCTGCAGATAGCCGGGTTGGTGGCTTTCAATAGCGATAATCTGGTAGTGACCCACTACCTTGGACCTGCCCAGGTGGCCCCCTATAGCGTCGCATGGCGTCTCGCGGGTTATGCCTCCGTTGCGCAGACTATGATTTTGCCGGCTCTGTGGCCGGCCTTCAGCGAGGCTTTTGCCCGTGGCGACCTCCAATGGGTTCGTAGCACCTTTCGCCGAACAACGTGGCTTACGTTGGGCACCGCTCTGGCTTTCTGTCTGGTTTTTGCATTTGGCGGCCGCACCATCATCCGCATCTGGGCCAGTTCGGCTGCAGTTCCCACTCAAGGCTTGATGCTGCTTATGTGCGTGTGGATTCTGATTAGCACGTTCATGAGCAACACCGCAACGGTCCTCGTGGCGAAGGGGAAGACCCGACTGCAGGCTTGGTGCTCACTAGGCGCAGCCGCTCTCAACCTCACCTTATCTATCTACTGGGTGCAGCGGATCGGAGCTCCCGGAGTCATCCTTGCAACCATCGTGTCGTATCTCCTTGTGCTCGTTGTTCCGCAGACCGTGTCATGCTGCCAACTTTTGAGAGGAAGGGAATGAAATTCAAATCCACGGTTCGGCAGATGCTGCTTGCGCCGATCTGGCCGCACCCCTTCCTCGTCGCCCTGAGCGTTCTTCGATTCCTGGGCTTGCTACCAAAACGGTGCCCGGCTAGGTGGCCTCCCCAGCGCATTCTGGTCGTGAACATCACGGGCAATCTGGGTGATGCACTGATGATGTTGCCTCTCGTGGATGGGTTGCAAGCTACTGGAGCCACAATCGATCTTCTTGTTCAATCTCCAATGGATGTACCACTGCGAGCGATTCCATTTGTGCGGCGGGTATATTGCTTCGATAGAGACAAAAAAAAAGTTCCTTTGTTTGGGTACTACCTGCGAATTTACAGAATGGTCAAGTTTGCAAGACGACAGCTGATGGAACAGCCATACGATCTAGCTCTCCTCCCGAGGTGGGGCACGGACCCGTCTCTATCCAGCTATCTTGCTGCTATGAGTACGGCTCCACGGCGATGCGGACACGACCCAGAAGAAGACAGGATGGCCGAATCGGTCCTCCCCGGCATGACCTCGTTACTGACGGACGTTTCCCATGGGGGTGAGGGGCTCGCGGAAGGGGTCCGTGAACAATTGTTGCTGCTTGCTTGCGGACTCAGAAAAGAGTTCGACCCGGCTAGCGAAGAACGGCGTCCCGTAGAGAGCGTCATGGAAATGGGACGCAGCGTGGACATTTCAGAATGCATGCAGCGACTTGACATTTCGACGCAGGAGCCATTCATGCTTCTGGCTCCCGGAGCCAGTCATCCTGTCCGCTGCTGGCCGCCGGAGCGATTTGCAGATTTAGGGATGGCGTTGCGCCACAAGACTGGCATTGCCGTCTACAGCATAGGGGGGCCGATGGACCGCACTCTGTGTGAGCATATTGAGAACTTGTCAGGTGGCGTGATCCGGAGCCTAGCCGGGGAGACGAGCATTCTGGAAGCGATTGCGCTGACTCAACAGGCTACGCTCTTGGTCAGCAACGACTCCGGTCCAGCTCATATTGGCGGGAGCGTCGGGATTCCGACTTTGGTTCTTAGCGCATGTCCCAAGACAAGCACTCAGGAGCATGCGAACTCACCCCTCCGCGTTCGCCCGGTGGGACCCCACGTCCGTGTCTTGCAACCAGACAAGTCCGAAAACGGCTGCGGAAACCAATGTCTCGCGCCGATCGCTCATTGCATTCTTGGACTAACTATAGGGTCCGTTTTGAGCGAAGCACAACAATTTCTATAGGAACGTGGCTAGTCGGACGGGATCTTCCGAATGGATCGAATCACGACCGCGGGAGCACCAACGGCGACGCTGTAATCCGGGATGCTGCGAGTGACAACCGAATTCGCACCGATTACACAGCCCTTTCCTATCCGCACGTTGGGAAGTACGACACAACCAACGCCAAGGAAGGTGCCTTTGCCGATCTCGACAAATCCGTCATCGTCCTGAATGCAGGCCCCGACTTTCGCGTCGTATGGCAAATCGTCGAAGGGATGTGTCGTATCGACGATGGAACAGTTCGCCGTCACCGATACATCGTCTTCGATAACCACCCTGTGATGACAGACGATATGCACGTTCTGTTCGATGCCTACGTTGTTGCCAATTCGCAGCTCGGGGGGATTCAGCGGATGGAGGACGATGACTTCCAGGCGCGCGCCTGCGCGAATGTTTACGTTCCGACCTATGTGCATGTGCTGCGGCTTTGTTAGGGCGATGGGACGAGACAAGAGACTTGCCTTCCCGAAGCTGCCAAAGATCAGCGGATAGTAAAGTCTCGACTTCACCCTCGTCCCAAGAGAATCAACCGCCGTCATCCACTCGTGAAAGTCTTTTCGGCGAAGTTTCGCCATTGTAGAAAGTTGCTCACCATCCTGCATCAAGCCATCCTCTCGCACACTACTACACTGTCTACCGGCATCGGTGGTTTGCCTCAATTGCGGAGGCAGTCGAAATCTTCTCCCCATGAGTTTCTATCCGCCACCCGAAGCCATGTGTTCTAATAATAATGCGCATGACGACGACTCAATCTTCACAACTTTGGCGCTCAACCAGGACTAGGCTGGCTTCTTTTAAGAGGCAACTTGTTGGAACGCTAAAGTGTCTGAAGGCGTCCGGCGACAGCCTCATCCGCTTTCAATGTAACGTCTGCAGCAAACATTCTTCTTTTCCTCGAGAAGAGCTAAGGCGGGACATGTGGAGTTGCCGGCATTGCGGTTCAACTGTGCGCTGGCGAAGCGTAATTCATGCATTGTCTATGGAACTGTTCGGTACTAGTCTTGTTCTATCCGATTTTCCTCATCGCCCCGACCTGGTCGGTATAGGTCTTAGCGATTGGGATGGATATGCCAAGCGTCTCGCAAGCAGATTGAACTACACAAACACATTTTTTCATCAGGCGCCGCTACTGGATATCACTTCGGTCAGCATGGATCACGACGGTCGCTATGATTTCATAATCTCTAGCGATGTTTTTGAACATATTTGCCAGCCAGTCTCGAGGGCCTTTGAGAATGCACATCGACTGCTGAAGCCGGGCGGGGTCATGATTTTCACGGTGCCTTATGTGGACGGACAAACTCGCGAACATTTTCCAGATATCTGTCAATTCTCCGTCGAGCATGAAGGTGTAGCTTGGGTAGTAATCGGTAAGACGGCCGAAGGCAATGTTAAAAGATTCCGCGAGCCCACCTTCCACGGAGGCCCTGGAACGGTAGTTGAGTGCCGCCTATTCGGAAAGGACTCCCTGTTAGAAGATTTCAGGGCGGCCGGTTTTGATACGGTACGGCTCCATGCGGACGCATGTCAAAAATTTGGAATCGTCTGGAATCCATACGTCGCGGAAGACGCACCTTATAGACCGCTGATTTACGGGTTGGACACGCCTCCTTGGGCACTGACTAAGCCGATACAAGGCAGCTAGTAGTCGAATGGAAGAATACGAAATGCAGATGCTCTTTGTAGAACAATTCCGCCGATCAACATTTTCGCTCGCCTTGTTGGAACTTAGCGTCGCGGGGAGACCCTGGAGCAGACGGTGAAGTCGAGAATACTCATCACCGGCGGAGCCGGTTTCATTGGTACGAATCTCGCCCGAGTTCTCTTGCAACAAGGCCACCCCGTGACGCTGCTTGATAATTTCAGCCACCAGATTCACGGCAGCAATACCGAGCTTCAGGCCGATCTTCAAGGTAACGTTGATCTCGTCCGCGGCGACGTCCGCGACCGTGAGGTCTGGGCTTCCACGCTTCCCGGTCATCAGGTTATTGTCAATCTGGCCGCCGAGACCGGAACGGGGCAATCGATGTATGAGGTTGCAAAGTACGAGCAGGTGAACCTGGCGGGAACAGCACTTTTGTATGATCTTCTGAGCAAGAGGGCTGATCACGGTGTGGAGCGGATCGTTGTCGCTTCCTCGCGCGCCATCTATGGTGAAGGGGCGTATCAATGCCCGGAGCATGGTCAGGTGTATCCGCAACCGCGGTCGAGTTCAGAAAAGAGGACAGGTTGCTTTGATCCCGTGTGCCCATTTTGTGGCGCCTTCTGCTCCTCCGTTCCGACGCCTGAGACGGCCCCATTTCAACCTTCGTCATTTTATGGACTCACTAAACAGGTACAAGAGCAGATGTCGCTGCTTTTCGGGAAAGTTCTTAGTATCCCCTCCTTCGCGCTACGCTATCAGAATGTGTATGGTCCAGGGCAGTCGCTGAGGAACCCTTATACCGGCATTCTCGCCATCTTTTCCAATTTGGCTCGAGTGGGCGCGGACATCAACGTCTTCGAGGATGGTGAGGAGAGCCGCGACTTTGTGTATATCGATGATGTTGTGCGTGCGACAGTCGCCTGCATCAAGAGCCCGGAAGAGAGTTCGTACGCTGTCAACGTTGGTTCGAATGAGCGAACGAGTGTGATGCTGGTAGCTCAGGCTGTGAATCGCTACTTCGGCGGCAAATCAAACGTCCGCGTTACCGGCGCGTTCCGAGATGGTGATATCCGCCACGGGATGGCGGACCTCGAACGAGCTAGAGCGTTACTCGGATATGAGCCGCAGGTCAAGTTTGAGGACGGTTTATGCGCCTTTCTTGCATGGGCCGAAGAAAGTGAGCCGGAACTCAGTGGCTATGAGCGCTCTCTTGAAGAGCTGAAAGACCGGGGTCTGCTCCATGGCCGCGCCTGAATTGACGGTCTCACGTTCGATTGACACAGTGATAAGGAAATCCACTGTTGGGGTTGTAACCGTCACCTACAATAGTGACCGCTTTTTCGATGAATACATCGCCGCACTGAATGCTCAGACCTACAGTGCGGACTTGGTAGTGATAGTTGATTCAGGATCGACGCAGCCGGAGTTTCTGGAGAGAGCGTACGCTTATTCTGTGCCGATTGAGATAGTGCGAGAAAAAAATGTAGGTGTCTGTGCGGGAAATAACATAGGTTGGCGCCGAGTGAGAAGCTTCGATTACATTCTGTTCCTCAATCCGGACGCTTTTCTCGCTCCCGACTTCATCGAGAAGGCGATAGCCTTTATGGAAGGCGAGCCGAAAGCTGGAATGGTGACGCCATCGCTGCTTCGATATGACATCGAGACGCACCAACCGATGGACTTGATCGATACAACTGGAGTTGTTCGGAACTGGTATGGATTCCTAGAAGAGCGAGATCAATCGAAATCTGCCAAGTCATTGAAACGCTATACAGGGCCAAACAAAATCCCCTGGCTTTGTACAGCTGTAGCTATGGGGCGGCGCGAAGCCATGGATGCGATCGTAGAGAGCGGAGATCAACTTTTCGATGAGAGTTTCTTCATGTACAAAGATGACACAGATGTTTCCTGGCGAGTTCGGCGGGCAGGTTGGCACATCGTTCATCATCCGGGGCTCCTTGGATACCATTGTCGCGGTTGGCAGGACCGAAAGACAGTATCGCGCAAGGCCCGTCTTCTAACGGCCCGAAATGAGGTAAAAATGTGCTTCAAAAATCATTCTCCCTTTCTGGTGGTTGGCCTCTTGAAGTACGTATTGGTGCGATGGCTCGGCATGTGAGTATTTCGAAGACTCGCGATGCGATGAACAATAAAGCAGGACAGTCGCTTAGGAGGAGTGTCGAGGATAGCAATGGCGCAAACGATCGGGGTCGTAACAGTTCTTTTCAATAGTTCGTCGGTACTTCCAGGCTTTTTCGCCGCGCTCGAGCGACAGGAGTTCAGTGATTTTCATGTGTGGGCTATTGATAATGCTTCTAGTGATGATTCGGGGGCTCAATGTCTCGCCCAAGGCGACCGTTTCACGGTAATCACGAACGAAAAGAACATCGGTGTCGCCGCCGGAAATAATCAAGGTATCCACGCGGCCTTGGATGCCGGGTGCGAGTACATTTTGCTGCTGAATAACGATGTCGAGTTTAGGGCGCAACTCTTTGCTCAGTTAATCGAAGGGCTCTCGGTCAACGCCTGTGAGATGACCGCGCCCATGATGTATTACTTCGATCGCCCGACCGTGGTTTGGGCCGCCGGGGGCAAGTTCCAGCCCCTCTTCGGCTACCGCTGTTATCACCTAGAAGATGGCGTAGAAGATGTTGGTCAGTTCAACAATGCGCGTCGTATCGAGCATGCCCCGACCTGCTGTGTTCTTTTCAAACGCTGCGTTTTCGATCGGGTAGGCTTCATGGATGAACGCTACTTCGTCTACCATGATGATACTGACTTCATGTTGCGCTGCTTAAAGGCAAAGCAGCGTCTCTTCCTACTGCCGAACGCGAAACTCCTGCACAAGGTGAGTTCGCTGACAGGTGGTGCGGAATCGGAGTTTTCGGTGCGGATGGGCACACGGAATCGGATCTATATGCTGTCGAAGTTTCTTGGACGGCTCCTTGCGTTTCCCTACGTTGCCGCCTTATCGCTAATATATTTAGTGCGGAGGCTCCTGAGGCAATACAATAGGGAACGATATAAACTAAAGCAACTCAGCCTTCGCCAGGGCTTCGAGATGGCTACAAACTGGCTCCCTTATAAGCAGCCGCGGTGACCGACCTGGCAAGATTACTCCGTCTTGAACTTCAGACGCGCCTGCGTTTATCAAGTCAGCGCAGGTCAAATGCCCATCCAAGCGCGATCGTGAGGATCTCGAGATGAGTACGATGAAAGGAAGACTGCCCACACCGGTACTTGCATCGAAACGAAGTCTTTTGGTCCATCCCCTGATTATCGCTACTGGTTTGTGGGGGGTGCTGATGGTATTGTATGCGCTTCACTTGAGCTACTTGCTTTGGTTCTCTATCCTTGACTTGCTCCCGCTAGCTCTTGCGATCTGGACGCCTTTTCCGTTAGTTGCACTCGGATTTGCTCTATGGCGGCCTCGACCACTTCGGCGCCGGTATAAGTTGGCGGCACCCACCAGGGAACAGATGGTAGTCATAGAAACAAGGATCAGGTTTCTGTGGTGTTTCTGGATAGTGGCAGCGGTATTTGAAACAACTGTCAGCGGTGGCTTCCCAATCATCTGGATTTTTACTAACGCAGCAAAGACGTATTTTGACTATGGACTGGCATCGCTGCATGGTCTGGTCAATTCACTGCTTCTCGCGTTGACCCTCTGTCGCGTCGGCCTCTACCTACTCACTGGAGAAGGTCGGCATCTGAGATTGCCATTTTTTTCTATTATCTGGTGGATAGCTTTGGTTACTCGCGGCACCTTATTCTTCAGTCTGGTCGCATGCTCGATTCTCTTGCTTCTGATCCGCCCTGTTCGTACGAAGACCATCGGAAGGATGGTGGCTTATGCGATCCTAACCGTTCTTCTCTTCGGCTGGGTTGGAGATCAGCGATCTGGCGCCGATAGTTTTCGCGAGCTTGCCCAACCTACCTCGCACTACCCTCAATGGCTCCCATCGGGGATTTTGTGGGTCTATATTTACGCAACCACCCCGCTCAATAATCTTGCCTATTCCATGGTATCCAGAAAACCGGAAGAGAACCTGCTATTGCCACACACACTGTCAATACTCCTCCCAACGGTGATTCGCAACTATGTCTATGGTGACGCGGGTGTTGCAGCCGAAGAGATAAATGGGGATCTAGTTGAGTCTCATTTCAATGTCTCCACGGCCTACTCTGGCCCAGCACAGGATTTTGGTTTGCTTGCAGTGTTCTTCTTCAGCCTAATTACGGCAGGCGCCTGTCAGTGGTTCTGGTATAAGCCTGACTTGCGATCTCAGCTCATTTTCGCGGTGCTCGCGCAATGCCTGGTCTTTAGCGTGTTTTACAATCTATTTCTTTCGTTGCCGATGATTGCTCAGATAGGTTGGTTCGCCTTCATTCTGCGAAGAAAGAGCAACAATATCAATCCCAATCAGGGGCCTCGGAGCTCGCTATCTGCCGCAGTACAGCCCGCGCAATGACTTCCCATGAAAGTCTCGGATTCCAGGCTTTCCCTATTTCGCCTGCGCTTAAGGGAACTCCCGATGCGAATCAAATGAGGGTCCCATTTTCGTTTGCTACTTTGCTTTTAGCGCGTTTGCCATATACCTACTGAAGTAAGCTACTGAAACAAGTTCGAAAGGATTGTCATGGTTGACGAAGTTAAGCATCGAGTGGGTGGTGTGGAACACTATATGGAGACGGGGCTGCCTTCCAATGAGGAAGAGAGTTTGATCGATTTGGTCTCGTTGTTGCATCGCCTACATCGTGGAGGGAGAACGATCATCGCTGCGACAGTAGTGGTGTTCGCGATTGCTGCGATCACTGCTTTCCTCATCCCTACCCGATACACTTCGAAAGCTTCTTTTATCCCACCCAGCACGAGCAGCAGTTCAAGTGCCGCCGTGCTTGCAGGACAGCTTTCTCAGCTTTCCGGTCTTGGCGCAAATAGCCTTATGGGGGGGATAAAGAGCCCGGGTGACCTCTATGTCGGAATTCTCAAGAGCCGATCAATAGGAAGCGAACTCGTAAAGCGCTTTGATCTCAAGAGTGTTTACGATGTGAAGAAGGAGAGCGAGGCTGAGAAGCGTCTTGCCTCTCACTCCTCTTTTGACATCGGCATAAAGGATTCCATAGTCACCATCAGTGTGACGGACAAGAGCCCGACGCGAGCGCGCGATATGGCAAATGCTTATCTTGAGGTGCTAAGGGAAACGAATGGCCGTCTCGCTCTCAGTGAGTCCTCTCAACGTAGGCTTTTCTTTGGGCAGCAGCTCGCCAAGGAGAAGGATGACCTAGAGAACGCGGAGGTCGAACTCAAAAAGACCGAGGAGCAGTCCGGATTGATTGCTCCAGTGGGCCAGACGGCTACCGAGATCCAGATCATTGCTGAGACCCGTGCCCAGATCGCGGTACGGCAAGTAGAGGTTAAGTGCACTTCGTCAATCTGCTACCGAGCAGAATCCAGAGGTTATTCGACTTCAAAGCGAAATTAGTGACCTCCAGGAGCAACTCTCCCGACTTCAGACGGGTACTGGCAAAAGTGGAAGCGGGGCTATTCCGACCTCCAAAGTTCCAGCGTTGCAGTTGGATTATGTGCGCAAGGCGCGGGAGGTGAAGTATCACGAAGCGCTCTTCGAGCTACTCTTTAGGCAGTATGAAGCGGCGCGTCTGGACGAAGCCCGCGAGTCTCCCGTGCTGCAGGTGCTTGACGCAGCGTCCTACCCAGATACGAAATCTTCTCCGCCGCGGATGTTGATAATGCTTGGTGGTCTCATTTTGGGATGTTTGGCGGGCTTTGGCTGGATTCTCCTGAGGGAGCGTATTGCCCGGCTTCCTGCATCTCTTGTATCCGGCGAGAACACTTAGCGTCGTCCTAAAATGACCAGACGGCACAGGCAGCCATGTGCATGGCAGCGAGAAAGTTTCGTGCAGCCTGATCCTAGCGTGTCGTAACGGCGCAAGAGTATCACTGACAAAGGTGGTGATATTGTATTGTAGGTGCACACGCACTCGCTGTCGTCACTGACTTAGTCACCAGCCGATAATGTCTTCTCCAACGATCTTTCTACTTCCTAAAACACAACGTTGGCTGCCGCGATCGCAATTCCGAATTGGCCAACAATCTGCGCCAGGTCTACGATAAGCCGCAATGTCTTACCTTTATTAAAATTCAGCGGAATCACAACGGTATCGCCAGGATAAAGTCCGATTGAGTCAAACCCATTGCCGCGCAGAGACGAACTATATTGCTTGCTGATGACAGCTCCGCTCGCGCGGATCACATAAGCACGCCCTTTGTCGGCATCCCGATTCGCTCCGCCCGCCAGCCGAATATACCCTCCAAGACGCCTGCTCGGATCAAAGACAAAGGAGTTCTGGTTGTAAACCGCCCCGTCAACGCTAACCGTCGACGGAACGCGAGGCACAATAAACTGGTCCCCATCTTCGAGCGGGAGGTCGGGGAGCTGCGAGACATCGTGACTGTCCGCAGTCAACTCCAGCACAATCCGGCCCGTTGCTCGGGCTTGGCGAAGGGTATTGATTACGTTTTGGTTCTGTTGCTGTGCCGCGGCTAAAGCAGCGCTGTCCTGAGTGCTGACCGCGCTATTTGCACTGTTGACTGCACTTGCACTTACTTGAAGAGCAATCTGGTCGACATATTCATTCAGACGCTGCTGTTGCACTCGGCGTGTCGACTCACGAGTAAACTCCGAACCATAGAGATAGGCGTCTGGCGTAATTCCACCGGCCCGCTTTACTAATTGCCGCAGGGTCTCGCCCGGCAGCACGCTATAAATACCAGCTGAAACAAACTCTCCTTCTAAGCGCACAAAACGTGTCTGTTCCGCCTGCGGTACGCGGATGTCTGCTTTGGAAAAGATCGTGACCACATCACCCGGCATAAGCTCAAGATTCTGCGAAGAATCTCCTCCGAGGACAACCTTTCCAAGGTTGAAGGGTAATAACGATGTCGTCAGATTCTCTTTGCTCTGACGCTCGATAACGGCATAGCTCCAATCGATGTCCGGTTCGCTGAGTTTGACGTCATTGCGCGGCTTGAACTGCCCAGCTGATACAGGCTGCACCGTTGAGCCCACACTCGCACCGGCCGAACTCGTCCGATTCGAAGCGCCTGTGTTGGCATACTGGGTCGTTCCACTCTGGTAATAAGTATCGTTTCCTTGGTTGGTCGAGTTCGTTGGAGTTTGATACGGCGTAAAACGATCATTCGACCCGCTAGCCGCCGTCGAGGAGTCGGGAATCTTTGAGCAATCCAACCCGCCATCCGTTTGAGGCGTTCCGTCATAGGTAAGGGTTGACTGCCCGTTAGAAGATCCTTCGGTACCTCCAAAAGGAAGACCTACAAGATTCGGATTCCTCGTCGAGGAATATCTCCAGTTTGGATGTTCTCCCTCTTCTCCCGCAGGTATGCCGTACCGCAGATCGGGAATGCCAAAAGGCGTAAGCGGCAGGCACGTCGGAATGTAAGACAACATAGGCTGACCCAATTGACTTCGCTTCAGCCAGTACTCCCTCGTAATGAGCGCATCTTTGTTAGGTATCAGATCACGGACGCGCATGCCTGCCTTCCATGTGTACCGTCCCGGATTCGCGACATTGCCTCGAAGCGTAATCGCGTCTTTATATTGATCAACGACCGCGATCATCTCCAGAAGATCGCCATCTTGCAGTAAAGTCGATCGTCCCTGACCATCAAGAGGTACCTCGATCATGGTGCGCAGACGCCGTTGGTCGACACGCTCCAGCCGAACCTTCTCCCCCGAAGCCACATTCGTCAACCCCGCGGCAAGCTCCAGCACATCGCCAAGGGTTGTTTCGTGTGCCGATTTCAGCTCGTAGATGGCAGGCGCGTTAACACTACCCGCCACAGCAACCTGCGGGCCAACTGGAGGAATGTAAATTACATCGCCAGGCAACAACTGCAAATCGTTCGTCTTGTCGCCACGCTGCAGAAGATCATACAAGTCAAAGTCAACAACCACTTTGCCTGCACGCTTCAGCTGAATATGACGCATACTGCCCTGCGGTGTCGGTCCGCCTGTCGCAAACAAAGCATTGGTCAAAGTGCTCAAGGAACTGATCGTGTAGCTCCCTGGCCGATGGGCTTGTCCCACCACAAAAACCTGGATCGACCGCAGCTGGCCCATATTCACATTGAGGTCAAAGTTGCGGAACACTCGCCCCATCTGCCCCTTAAGATGGTCCTGCAGTTGCGCAAACTGAATTCCAGCGACTTGGAGAGTACCAACCTGCGGGATATAGATATTTCCGCTACGGTCAACCACGTAGCGGCCGTTGAGCGTTACCTGACCCCACACCTGAATTCGCAGCTCATCGCCTGGTCCCACAACGTAATCTGGCGTCACGGGCACCAAATTCAATGGAGCAAAAGTAGAAGGCGGGTTTCGGAACAGCATCGCCCCGTAAATCGGAAGCATCTTTCCTATCGAATTTGCGACCATTTGCTGAAATTCAGTGGGCGAATCCAACGGAAGACGAATCTCCTCATTCAAATTCCGCTGCAGTTGCGTGCGGTTGCCATTCGGATTGTTGGTGCCGTTCTGATCTTCCGGTTGACCAGTTAGGACGATACCTTCATTGACCCCGGGCTGCTGTTGATTGAGCGGCAATGGACTGCGCTGTTGAGTCCCCTGATCCGGAGCCGGCTGACAGTTAGGATCGGTCGGACTGCAAGTGCTTTGCTGCCCAGACACGCTCCCCAGGGCCTGACCGAGCTGCGAGAACTGCGCAAGCGACGTGCTCGCACCAAGCACGGTGAATAAACACGCATATCCAAGCTTGAAAACCTTACGGGAGCTGCCGAACTGCATCTGCTGAAATCCTCGCAAAACCGTCTTACCTTCCAATCCGACCCCTCAACAAATCGCTGCAACGTAACAAGAACCACGTGCAGCTACTGCCAATCCAACCCCAAGATTCACGCTAAAATTACTTGTCTCCAGCATACCCGAATGCATTCACGAAACGTAAAGAAGTAACGAGGCGTTGGCACCACGAACTTAGCTCGAATTGCTGAAAGCCTTTCTAATAACGCAAAATGGCCAGACAAACGATGGAATCACTCCCCACCGCTCTTCTGCCCTGTCTCCACCGCTTGCGCCACGCGCAGCATCGTCGCCTCATCGAAGTGCTTGCCCATCACCTGCACCCCGATCGGCAATCCATCCTTCGTCTTCCCGCACGGTACCGACACACCACAGATTCCCGCCAGACTCGCCGCTACAGAGTAGATGTCCTCCAGGTACATCTTCACCGGATCGTCCGTCTTCTCTCCCAGCTTGAACGCCGGAGTCGGTGTCACCGGCGCCACCAGCAAATCCACCTCCGCGAACGCCGCTAGAAAATCCCGCGCCAGCAGTGTCCTCACCTGCTGCGCCTTGCGATAATACGCGTCGTAGTAACCCGTGCTCAGCGCATAGGTGCCAAGCAAAATCCGCCGCTTTACCTCAGCCCCAAATCCCTCGTCCCGAGTCTTTCGGTACATCGCCGAAAGCGTATTTGCCTCTTCCGCTCTGAACCCGAATCTCACCCCGTCGAACCGGGACAGGTTCGACGAAGCCTCCGCTGTGGCAATCACGTAGTAGGTTGGGATCGCGTACTTTGTGTGCGGTAAACTGACCGGCTTCACCACGCATCCCACCATCTTTAAACCGGCAAGTACACGATCAATTGCACTACGAATCTCCGGATCGAGCCCCTCGCCAAAATACTCCTCCGGTACCCCGACCTTCAGCCCTTCCACCGGCTTGGCCAGCCCCCCAACATAGTCCTCCACAGGGCGGTCCGAGGAGGTCGCATCCATAACATCTTTTCCTGCAATCACCTGCAGCACCGTCGCGGCATCTTTCACGTTCTTCGTCAACGGCCCAACCCGGTCCAGCGAAGAGGCAAACGCAATAAGCCCGTACCGGCTGACTCGCCCATACGTCGGTAGTACGCCAACTACTCCGCAAAACGCCGCCGGCTGGCGTATCGACCCGCCAGTATCGGTTCCTAACGTCGCCACAGCAAAATTTGCGGCCACCGCTGCCGCCGACCCGCCGCTCGATCCGCCCGGAACGCGATCCAGCGCCCTTGGATTCAGTACCGGACCATACGCCGAGTTCTCATTGGACGAGCCCATCGCAAACTCATCACAATTGATCTTCCCCAGCAGAACCGCGCCTGCCGCCTCCAACTTCGCCACAGCAGTAGCGTCATAAGGAGGTCTGTAGCCCTTCAGAATCAGCGAACCAGCCGTAGCCGGCGCACCCTGCATCACCAACACGTCCTTGATTCCCACCGGAACCCCAGCTAATGCGGGCAGCGTCTCGCCCTTCGCGGCCATCTCATCGATCTTCGCCGCCTGCGCCATCGCCCGCTCGCGGCTCAACGCCAGAAAACTATTAATTTCACCATCCCGCGAATCGATGCGCGCATAGTGCAGCTCCGCCAACGCCGAAGCCTTCATCTCTCCCGAAGCCAACGCCCCGCGCACCGCCTCAATTGTCAAACTCTCTAACTCCATTACCTTTAAGCTCACTGTCTCGTCTCTGAAAACTACTGTTTCTACCAGGCAACAATCGCTGATGCGATCAAGCTAGCGTTCTATCACCTTAGGCACCTTGAAGAAGCGTCCATCTGTCTCCGGCGCCGCAGCCATCACCGCAGCGCGATCCAGCGAAAGCCGCACCGCGTCCGCGCGCAGCGAAATGCCGGCCCTGATCAACAACGCCACCTAATATCTCGCCAACCTGCGCCATCGCCGGAACCCCGTCCGTGGCCAGTTCGTTCAACTGGGCAATATGCCCCAGAATCGCATTCAGGTCCCGCTGCATCCGCGGCTCTTCCTCAGCGGTCAGCTCCAGATTCGCTAACTCTGCTACCCGCCGCACATCCTCGATCGTTACACCACCAGACTGTTGCCTCATCGCCCGTCATTCCTCTTCTTCTCAAAGTGTATCTCGCTCACCCTCACTCCAGCGATCCGCGCCATCTCTCCGGAAAGCTGTCCGCGCATGCTCATCAACTGCCGTAGCCACACCCCATCCTCTACCTCCACTCGAACGACGCCGTCCGAATAGCCCACAACTGTTCCCCGCCCGGCCATCGCCTTGCCGCAGGCCACCGGCCATGCCGCTGCGAGCCTGTCCTCATCGCTCAGCGCGCCCAGGCTCCGTCCCAGAGACCCTTTCAACAGATCCCGCATCCCATCCAATGACATCGCAGTACTCCCGGCAGATGGATAAGCAGCAGTGATTACACGGGTAGCGCCGCAGCGCTACCTGCGTCTTTATCTTCAAAACACTCGGTAAGCGACCTACAGGTACCCCGGATTAATTTCGAATCGGAGACAAAGCACCGTCGTGAACCTCAGCGTCAAGAACAGCAAAACAATACGCTGCCCGGTCTCGTGATCCGCGAACCAATAGAGACAAGTAAGGCCCGCGCTCTACTCTTTACCCATCAATCAATTCGGCTTAGAAGGCACCTTCCTGATTCACTACGGACGAATAGGTCCTCAGCAGAATCATAGCGTCCTTGGCTAGCGACCAGCGCTCCACATACTCGCAATCCAGCGCCACCCGCTCATCGTAACTCAGCTTGCTCCGTCCGGAGACCTGCCAAAGCCCTGTCAGACCGGGCTTCACTTTGCAGTAACAGTCGAAGCAGTCGCCATATTTCTCCACCTCTGCCGCCACAATCGGACGTGGCCCAACCAGGCTCATCTGGCCCATCAAGACGTTCCAAAGCTGCGGCAGCTCATCCAGACTATATCTCCGAAGAAAAACACCGAGCCGGGTGATCCGGGGATCCTCCCGCAGTTTATGGGTCTTATTCCACTCTGCGCGCGCTGCCGGGTGTTGTGCCAGATAGTCTTCGAGCACCTCAGCCGAATTCACGCACATCGTGCGGAACTTCCACATCGAAAAGAACGCACCGCCCTCGCGGATCCGTCTGTGAGAATAGAAAATCGGGCCGGGCGAACTCAACATCACCACAGCCGACACAGCACCCAATATCAGCAGCAGCACCGGCATTGAAATCAGGACTAACGAGACATCAAAACAACGTTTAATCACCCTGTAACGGAAAAACTCTGACGGAGCACTGCCATTCTGTTGCGGCCTCTCCAGCGAGCGGCCTACCGACTCCGTGTACGAATAAGAACCTTCGATAGCCGCTGTCCGCGACTCGGGAGATTGATATTCAGCCTGCATTCGAATCCTGTATCTGTGCAACTCGTACGCGTGCATTCTTCTGCATCCCGTCGGTCACACTGGTTATTCACGCGTACATTTGTGTCGCGGTCAACAACTCTAACTCGCCTCCGCAGACCAATTGGGCCACGGAAACGACCGCGCGTAGACTCCTGCTTGCCCCTTCGTGTTGGACTTTACATCAGTCTCTTTTTCTTGGACCAGGCTTTCTCTGGTCGCCATCTGGGAATGTAGCGCAATCAACCGACTCCATCATTCTACTCGTCCACGCTGCACAGATTGAAGATCTCATGAATAGTTCGCCGTTTATTCGTCCCACTTTGGAACCGTAAAAACAAGTCGCTTTCGAACTCAATCTACGACGCTAGACTAATGTGATGCGAGTTCTGAACACACCTTTGGATGATGTTAAGCTGATTCAACCCCAGCGTCTTGGAGATAGTCGCGGTTGGTTCGCGGAAGTATTCAATCAATCAACATTTTCCGCCGCAGGTCTACCTACGCAATTTGTTCAGGACAACCAATCCTTCTCCGTCAAGGGCGTGCTCCGCGGTCTGCACTACCAGCTCGGCCAACCCCAGGGCAAACTCGTCCGCGTCCTCTCCGGTCAAATCTGGGACGTCGCCGTCGATCTCCGGCGCAACTCCCCCGACTTCGGCAAGTGGGCTGGATTCCACCTCAAAGCTCAGTCCATCGACGACGATCTCCAACTCCTTTGGATTCCCGAAGGCTTTGCCCACGGCTTCCTCGTCCTCTCCGACACCGCTGAAGTCCTCTACAAAACCACCAACCTCTATTATCCGGCGGGAGAACGGTCCATCCTCTGGAACGATCCCACCCTCAACATTGCATGGCCACTCGATGCTCTCAATGGCGCTCCTCCCTCGGTCAGTCCAAAAGACGCCCTCGCCGCTCTTTTCACAACCGCCGATCTCCCGCCAACGACCTAACTCTTAAACAAAGGACGAATCACCGCAGTAGCCTCGCCCGTCTAAGAGCACAGGAACGGAGGTCCTCATGACAAGCCTTGAAGTGATATCCCTTGCAGGTCTGCTCTCCGGCGTTCTCGACCTTACCGCAACCTCAACCTTGGTCCGCCGGACGCAAGGCATACCCTTTGAGCGGCTCTTGCAGAGGATCGCCAGCGGCGCACTCGGCCCCTCCGCATTCCAGGGAGGAAAGAGAACCGCAACCGCTGGCCTGTTCTTCCACTTCTTGATCGCCTTCACCGCCGCCTTCGTCTACTACGCAAGCAGCCGCAAGCTGGCGATCCTCATCGATCATCCACTGCTCAGCGGAGCCCTATACGGCGCCGGGGTTCATCTCGTGATGAATCGAATTGTGCTCCCACTCTCCGCCGCAGCAATTCCCTTTTCCGCCAAAGCTTTCCTTACTCAGCTGGTCATTCATATCCTCTTCGTCGGTCTGCCGATCGCGCTCGTCGTGAGCCATTTTTCGCGATAAAGCTTCCGCCCTATCCGCGCTCCACCAGCCACCGTTCAACCTCAGCCAGCGACTTCACGGCCACATACTCTCCACCACACCCTCCAGCCTCGGTCCTGCCGATCAAAAACGTCTGCCGCAACCCAGCCGCATTCGCAGCCCCAACATCCGAGCAGCGATCGCCCACTAGAACACTCTCGCTTAGCTCCACCCCGAACTCCCGCGCCCCGCGCCGCAACATCCCTGTCCCGGGCTTTCTATCCTCATGCTCCCGCTTGTACTTGCCTACCCCATGCTCCGGATGGAACGGACAGTAGTACACCGCATCCAGCTCCACACCCTCAGAACGTAGCTTTCCGCGCATGAACTCCATCAGCGTCTCAAAGTCCGCCTCGGTATAGTATCCCCGCGCAATTCCTGCCTGATTCGTCACCACAATTAGCCGGTAACCGAGCCCAGCCGCCGTCCTGCAAAGAGAAAAGATCCCATCAACAAACCGCACCTCCTCTGCACGATGCAGATACCCCACCTCCTCATTCACCACCCCATCCCGATCGAGAAATAAAGCCCGTCCGCTCATAGCTCCGCCGAAACCTGCCGCAACGAATCCCGCCAATCCATCATCCGCCACCCAAAACGCTCGGCGAGCCTCTCGCAGTTCATCCGCGAATTCACCGGCCGTTTTGCTGGTGTCGGATACTCAGCAGTCGTAATCGCGTCGACTGCTGCAAACCGGACGCCCGGCTCCTTCTCTCGCCGTAACCTCACAGCTTCCGCCGCAAATCCACACCACGTCGTCTCACCTGCACCAGCCGAGTGATAAACACCACCCAAGTCACCAAGCACGGCTGCAAACTCCCGGCCTCGTGCTTCCATCTCGCACTGTCCAATCACTTCCGCTGTCATCCTCGCCAGATCGCGGCTCCATGTCGGCGCACCGTGCTGATCGGCCACCACACGCAACGTCTCTCGCTCCCGTGCCAGCTTCAAGATCGTCAGCAGAAAATTCTTCCCTCGCGCTCCATACACCCAACTCGTCCGAAAAATCATGTGCCCCGCGCCACTCTCTGCCAATGCGATCTCCCCGGCCAGCTTACTCGCTCCGTAAACACCAACCGGCCCCGTCGCATCCGTCTCGCGGTACGGTGCATTTGCAGAACCATCAAAAACATAGTCCGTTGAAAAATGAATCACCCCGGCGCCGATCGCCTTCGCCTCTTGCCCTATCACCTTCACGGCTTCAGCATTGGTCGCATACGCCAACTCCGGCTCACTCTCCGCCTTATCCACCGCCGTATAGGCGCCAGGATTCACAATCCACCGCGGCCGCACTCCGCGAATCATCTCCCGTACCGAAGCCGAATCCGCCAGATCCATCTCCACCCGCGTCGGAGCGATCACCTCACCCAACGGCTTCAGCGTTTCCAGCAGCTCTCCACCTACCTGCCCCGAAGCTCCTGTCAAAAGTATTCGTCCACCCGCAGGCAGAGCACTTCGCTCCATCAGTACACCGTCTCTTCGAGCACTCGCAGCAAATACTGACCATACGAACTCTTCGCGATCTTCGCCGCCAGCGCCCGCAACTGGGCCGCATCGATATATCCCAGCCGGTACACAATCTCTTCAGGGCAAGCCACCTTCAACCCCTGCCTCTTCTCAATCGTATGAATAAAAGTCGCTGCCTCCAGCAGGGAGTCGTGCGTCCCCGTGTCGAGCCACGCGGTTCCCCGCCCCAGCAACTCCGTCCGCAACTGCCCCCGCTCCAGATACCACCGATTCACATCGGTAATCTCCAACTCACCCCGCGGCGAAGGCTTCAACCCCGCGGCTACCCCAACCACCTGTGCGTCATAAAAATAAATCCCCGTCACCGCATAGCGTGACTTCGGCTTCAGCGGCTTCTCTTCAATCGAAATCGCCCGCCGTTCCGCATCGAACTCCACCACCCCATACCGCTCCGGATCAAGCACCGGATAAGCAAACACTGTCGCTCCCGGCCCACCAGCCGCGGCCTGCCGCAGCGTCTTCGCAAAATCATGTCCGTAGAAGATGTTGTCGCCCAGAACCAGACAACAACCATCGCCGGCCAGAAAATCCTTGCCAATCAAAAACGCCTGAGCCAATCCATCCGGCGACGGTTGCACCGCATACTCCAGTTTCAGACCCCACTGCTCCCCGTCACCCAGCAACTGTTTAAATCGCGGCGTATCCTCCGGCGTCGAAATCACCAGAATCTCGCGAATCCCGGCCAGCAACAATGCCGACAGCGGATAGTAGATCATCGGCTTGTCATACACCGGCAGCAACTGTTTCGACACCGCCTGGGTCACGGGATGCAATCGTGTGCCCGAACCACCCGCAAGAATAATTCCCTTCAACGTACACTCTCCACGGTGGCAATCGTCTTGCGTCTCTCAACCGCCGCAGCCGAATCTCCAGCCTCGCGTCCGGCATAGTTCTGCGTCAACCATTGCTGATACGCCCCGCTCGTCACACTCTCCACCCACGCCGCATTCGCCAGATACCAATCCACCGTCTTCCTCAAACCCGTTTCAAAGCTCTCCTGCGCCCGCCAGCCAAGCTCACCCTCCAGCTTCCGAGCATCGATCGCATAACGCCGGTCATGCCCTGGCCGATCCGTCACATACTTCACCAGCTGCCGATGCGGCTTGAACTTAGACTCCGGCACCATATCATCCAGCAGCGCGCACAACGTCGTCACTACCTCAAGATTGCTACGTTGATTCCCGCCACCAACGTTATAGGTCTCACCCACGCGCCCTCGCTCCAGCACCGTCCTGATCGCACGGCAGTGATCCAGCACATACAGCCAGTCCCTCACCTGTTGTCCATCGCCATACACAGGCAGCGCCTTGCCCTGCACAGCATTCGCAATCATCAGCGGAATCAGCTTCTCTGGAAACTGATAGGGTCCATAGTTATTCGAGCAGTTCGTAACAATTGCCGGCAACCCATACGTATGGACCCACGCCCGCACCAGATGATCTGACGAAGCCTTCGACGCAGCATACGGGCTATTCGGCGCATACGCCGTCTCTTCGTGAAACGCCGGTGCCTCCGCTGTCAACGTGCCGTAAACCTCATCGGTCGACACATGCAGAAACCGAAACCTCACCCGCTCCTCACCTGCGAGCGATTCATAGAACTCACGCGCCGCACGCAACAGAGTAAACGTCCCGTCAATATTGGTTCGCAGAAACGCCTCTGGTCCCACAATTGATCGATCGACATGGCTCTCCGCCGCAAAGTGAACCACCGCCTGAGGTCTGTGCTCCCGCAGCAGTGCCGCCACAAGTTCGGCATCGCAGATATCGCCATGGACAAACGTATATCCCGGATTGGCCGTCACAGACGCTAGATTTGCCGGATTCCCTGCATACGTCAGCTTGTCCAGATTGACCACCGGCCCACCGCGGGTCGCCAACCAATCCAGCACAAAGTTCGAGCCAATAAATCCAGCACCACCGGTTACCAGAATGGAATCCGCGCCATTACCCGCGACCTTTTCTGACCTCTGACTCAATCCCATTCGCTAACTCACGCCTCCGCAGCAGCCAAATACAAAACTCGTTTAGGGGGTATAGATATCGCCTCTATTCAGACAACGCAGAGAACCCGATCACAGCAACCAGATTCATGACAGGACTCGAAGCACCGCGAAAGAAGCCGCCACCTTCACAAGAGCCCGAACTGCACTAGCTATAAGAAATCGACGTTCTCCTGATACTCCACTGAACTCTATACCAGTTTACAGACAAGGACATCGCCAGAACTGCCAGGAGCAGGCAATCCGTCCGTTCAACCGCAACCAAGTCCAACCCATGGCCCAGCCTTGCGGCTGCACGCAGAGTATCCGCTACACTTGAAAATAAGCATCTTCACCTTTGAAAAGCCTGTAGCTCAACTGTTAGAGCAGGGACTCATAATCTTAGACAGGCTAGATACGATAGATTTGCAGACGCTTGTATCCACCTGTAATTTCAATCGCTTACTCAAGGCCCGCCACATGCGTACATAAACGCATCTAACCGGCACCCGCTACAGTATCCGCTACATCAATTCTGAAGGGTGAGATTGTAACCGGTAGCTTGCAACTCCGCGCTCAGATCGTTTGATCGAAATTTCGCGGACGATGTTGCCAGCGAGCCCAGCCGCCGCGCTTGAGTTGGTTTATCTTTCTTATGAACCCCCGTCCAAGGACCCATTCTTTAGTTGCACGTGCAAGACCCACTGGTGCTCACCACCGTCGAGCAAAAGCCGATGACGACAGGAGGGCCAGCAGCCTTGATGCATGCAGCGTGACCCACCGTAGGAGTTCCAACCTGAGGTAATGCGTTGGATGACCCGATCGATGCGCCTCCACCAAGCGTGGTAGGGCCTCCGGCAGGATTCAAGGAAAGCGTCTTATTCGCGGTACCTTGCTGAATCGCCTGCAGTGCTCCGTTCCCCGAGCCGTCCACGGAGATAAGTAGTTGCGTGGGCGTGCTCGAATCTGAAAAGGTTTGACCTAGGGTAACCGTCTGACCACCGGTAACAGCATGTGCAACGATTGGCCCGTTCGCCTGCACTAGTCCGTTAGAACAGGCTTGAAGCCCCAGCTTCGTGTCGAACGTGAAGTTTTTGCAGAACGTCGGGTTAGTGCCAGTCCCCGGAACGCTCTGCGTGGTTACGCTGTGAATGCCGTTGCCGCTGCCAGTCCACGTATCCACAACATCAATGTCCGGCTCGCTGGAATAATTGACTGCTGACGTCGCCGTGCCTAACGCTGAATGCTGGATACAGTATGGCAAATTCGCGCTAGATGGCGTTCCGCAGAGTACAGCGGCTTTGTTTGCGTTGGTTACATACAACCCGTAATCCCAGCCACCTCCGCTCCCGCCCAAATTGTCGTTGTCGGCCAAGTAAGCAGCCTGCTGCGTGAAATATCCAGAGCCGGAAGCTGCCGTCGCCGCAAAACCAAAGAACGGGCCAGCGGTATACGAACCGTTGGGAAGAATGTCGCCATTTCCAAAGTAGTTGAAGGTGTTCGCTTCCCAGCCAAACGAAAGCGTGTTGGCGTGCTCGGCCACAATCGAATTGCCGCCCCAAATTCCCGTATGCTTGTCCCCTGCGGTGTTGCCTACGACAAAGAAGTGGGGAATACAGTTACCTGAAGGAGTAGCGCCTGTGTAGTTGCAGGTGAAATTCTCATAGGCCGCATCATCATTTGGCCCGGTAATCGTGATATCAGACCGTGTATACGGCGTCAGGTGGTTATCACCCTGCATGGAGCTGTTGGTGACGAGTGCGGAAGCATCTGTCATTGCCACGGAGGTGACTGGGGTTGTGCTTGTCCTTCCCGTTGCCGTGTCGGGCACTGTAACTCCCTGCGTCGTGCCCGAGAGCTGAGCGATGACCTGACTCGCATTCGGTGATGCGGTGACGCTTGCAGGGTAGACGACGAGCGCCCAATCAGCAGAGCTAGATGCGGGCTTGTTGTTCTGATTCACCGCAGTCAGCGAAATATAGACGGCGCTGTTGTAGCTCACCGCCTGTCCGAGCTTATAGAGGGTGGAACTCGACCAGGCCCCTAGAAAGTGCATGGGAGGACCGGGCGCGCCGTCATAGTTGAGCGCGCCAATCGAGAGCGTCGTCTGGGCGACGGCTGCTCCTGTCATTATTAATATCAGAAGGTATCTATGCAATTGCTTTCTCCATTCGCGGAGTCTCCGAAGCGGCGAGTCTGCGCATAAATCTAAAAGGATTAGTAGGCAGAGAAGCGGCTTATCCTGACCACAGCGCTACCAAGTAGAGGGCCCGTCCGGTGCGTTTGCCAGCTAAACTACTGATTCTAATTGGTGTCCCCCAGATAATTCCAGTTGGAACCGGGTTCTCAGCAGTCTCCAGCAGCTCGATGTTGTCCGTCAACATTTCGTTCACAATGCGTGTCACCGCTCGACTACCGCCCTGTGTAATATCAATCACATACAGCCCAAACGAGCTTGAGAGGGCAGGTCTATAACGACCCGCATGTAACGACCTTCAGACGCTCTTAGATCCCTAATCAGTATGAAACCATATTGGCCTTTTCCAGACATCACCATCGCGCATAGTATGCAGACGTGGTCAGCAGTGGCCCAGGTAGGTTGGCTCAGGGCACTCTTGCTTGAAATGGCCACTCTTCCGTACGGCATCATTTCAAGGCTGTATTGAGGATCGTTCGATACGATATGTGGCCGTACTGGAAAGCTCAGTCGATGCCGCGCCACTGATTTCGGTGATGCTCCCGCGAGGAATGCCACCGCCGAGAACTGCATTCACCTCGGTAATGCCAGTAGCGAAGAGTTCCGGGGCTAGTTTGATCTTGAGCGTGAGGGCTGCCGGGACGTGGTTTCGATCTGACGACCGTGGTGACAGGAGGATCGGACGAGTCTCTACTGCCTTCTAGACTTCTAGAATGGAAGCATGGCGCCCTCAGCCGGACTTGAGTACATAGGCAAACGAATGTTTTTGACGACGGTTGCTATAGTCACGTCACTCGCAGGTTGTGCTGTCAGCCCAACCAATAGCTTCAAGACCGTTCCCACCGCTGACGGGCCAGTAGTCTATGCTTGGGGCAACTCTCAGACCCAAGGGTACGGCCTTGCGGGATGCGAAACGCTTACTTGTCATCCGAGTACTGCATGGCCGCAGTTTTTCGCGAACGCAATGGGATGGACGCTAAACAATCAGGCATACGGCGGAAGCGATTGTGCGGACCTCACCTATCGGGGAACTTCACTTTCTCTTTGGGATCTCTCGATCGAATCAGAGAGCCTCAATATCTATGGGCACTTCCGCAACGACCAATATCAGTACGGTCCACTTCCCTATCGAATGGAGTTTGTGCGTGGATGCGTAGAATCGCAAACGGCATGGCTTGCCATCCCCGAGTCTGAAAAGGTAAGGTCCAATGGGGGCGGGGTCACAAATACGGGAAAGTGGATGAATGGCACACAAAACTCCATCGATTCGTATAGCCTCACAGCCGGTTCCTCCAAGACCTTCACAGTTACCGGCACGGGGGGTTATTTGGTAACTGCACGAATGCTGAATGGAAGCCCAACCCGCTATACGGTGAGCGTTGATGGCAATTTAGTTAACGACCCCATTTCTCAATCGCAGATTTTTGACCAAGATTTGGATGTTGCGGGGGAGGCTGGTCTTCCCGTGAACCAAGATGTAATCCAGAATTTTATTCGCGTGGCTGGATTACCGAATGCTCAGCATACAATTGTGTTCACCTGCGTGTCTCCAGGGTCGACTGGTTGCCATGTTTTTTATGCTGCGGGCATTGACCCAAATAACTCGACGGGCCCCCGACCTGTGGTCTACTCACTTTCTCCAATCTACAACCAGTTCAGACATCGTTCTGGGAACATGGATTCAGCAACAACAGCTCTTTACCATGACGAGTGGCAGAGAATGGTGTCGGAGCTTGACGGCGACGGGCTGGAAGTTATCGGAATTGATGCAACTGACCCGAATGTTTATAACTCATCCACCGAGGCCCAGCCCGACGGGGTACACCCAGCTCTTGTTGGCCATGTCTCGATTGCAGCAGCGGCGACGAAGGCCGCGACCGCGAATAGCGGGCAGTTCTAGAGTCGGTTGGTTAGCCCCTCTAAGGAGCGTGAAAGCGATCAGAGCGCGGTTGCGGTGCTCGATCTTAGTCTTCGTCGGCATGGTTTGGATGACGTATTTTTGATTTTTCAAGATTTGTACTCGCTGCTCGCGCTGAGCGGTAGCAATCCGCATGTCCTTGTTTGACAGATTGAAATACTCGGCACCCGAATACTGAACACGCGATTTGTAACCCGGTTCTCGCGCAAACCATTGGAAAAAGCGTTTGAGTCGCGTTAGGGTGGCATGCGGGGGTCGCCTTGCTCAGTGGTCTCTCGAGATTGAACACGCTTTTGCTTAGCCACATCGTTCTTGAATGCAATCGCCTATTGAGCGAGCGCGGACCAGGAGCATGCCATATGGAGCCATGTCAACGATCGGTTCGAGGTGGGACCTTTGCGAATCGTTCGCTGCGCTACAGATGACACCATAGTCCTGCGTAATTTTCGTGCAAAGGCTCTAATATCTATTATGCTGATGTAGCTGTCGGTCATCCTTTTAGTTTGTGGAGCTTCACCGTATGACTAGCCTCAGGGCCCTGTTTCTCTTTCTGTTGATCTGTCTCTTTGTTACCTCCCGGTCGCATGCCACGACACCCACTGCGACCACCCTCGCCGTCACCCCATCCAACGCCCTCGCCGCACAGCAGATCGCCACGCTGACCGCGACGGTCCAGTCGGCAGGTCAACCCGTCTCGGGTGGAACCGTCGAATTCTACGACGGCAAGCTTTATCTGGGATCCGTGCAGGTGGTGCGCAACCCCATCCTCGGCTACGCGGTAGGCACCGCGACCCTTCGGACGGCGCTCAACACCGGACTCCATACGCTCTCCGCCTCCTTCGACCCCACCGCGGTCTACTCTTCCAGCACATCCACCGGCCAGGCTGTCACAGTCAGCGGAGCGGCTGCAGCGAGCACAGGAACGTTTTCCCTTGGGCCACCCCTTCCGGCGGTGGAACCCGAGGCAGTCTATTCCGCAGATGTGGACAATAACGGATTTCCCGATATCGGCTACCTCGGATTCCAGGATGCAAAATCTTTCAGTCTTGGGCTGCTCATCAATCACGGAGACGGAACCTTCGGAGGGCCGATCAACCCTTTGCCCCCTCCTTCGCCGCCACCTCCCTTCAACTACGATCTTCTGTACGGAGAGGGAGGTGGTTCCCTACCCATCTACGCAGACTATAACGGTGACGGCGTGCTGGACTATGCCTTTGACTCCAACAGGGCCGACGTTCAATCGAGCACAAGTGACTACAACATGGTCGTGAATTTTGGCGCCGGGGACGGAACCTATCCGACCGGCCTAGTGCTCATCCCCTCCCCTTCCTCGAACACTCCAAGAGCACTGAGCAGTATCGCCACCGGCGACTTCAACGGAGATGGTATCCCGGACCTGATCGTGACGGATGTCACCGTCGCGAACTCGCCCGTTCTCTACCTCTTCACAGGAAAGGGAGATGGAAGCTTTAACTCCCCTATCAGTAATCCGCAGATGGCCGGCATCACCTCAATGGTGATTAGGGACTTCAATCGCGACGGATTGGCTGACATGGCCGTTACAGTCGCCGGACAGAACGCCGTGCTGGTGCTGATGGGCAAGGGTGATGGGACCTTCCTATCGCCTGTCGCTTACTCCACAGGCAACACGCCCACGCTAGGGTCCGCAGTCCAGTCGCGCGGCAATGGCGTCACCGATCTCGCAGTCTTGAACTCGGCCGATGACACGCTGGGCATTTTGCTGGGAAATGGAGACGGCACATTTTTAGCCCAGAGAACCTACCCGTTAACGGTGCCGACCAGCGCGGTTCCAACGCAGATCGTTGCTGCGGACGTCACTGGAGACGGTCTGCAAGATATTGTGGTTCGCAATAGCTTTACCAGCAACAGCACCAGCCTCACGGGTTCATTCAGCGTGCTCGCAGGCAATGGGGACGGTAGCTTCCAACCGCTTGTCGAATTCTCCTCGTTTCCCACCTACTTCTTCGAATGGCCCCTGGTCGCCGCCGACTTCGACCGCGACGGAGTAGCCGATCTCGCCGTCGCCAACTCCGGGGGTTACCAGATCAACATCCTCCACAGCGGCCTCCGACCAGACCCCACTTTCATCTTTACCGCCAGCCCCTCTACCTTGCCATTGCCGTAGGCAAGACCGGCTCTGCCACCCTCACCCTCACCCCACAGAATGGCTTCAACGGCCCCGTCCAATTCACCTGCGCCGGCCTGCCAGCAAACAGTACCTGCAGCTTCGCGCCCGCAACCCTCACCGCAACCGGGGCACCGCTTTCCACCACGCTTACCATCACCACCAACGTTGCAGTTGCGGGGTTGCAGCCCCCCGCACTTGTCTCTCGCCACGCCGCCATCTCCTTCGCCTGTCTGTTCGGTTTTCTCTCCCTGGCAACGCTGCGCTCGACGAGAAGACGCCTGAATATCCAAAAGTCAAGCCTCTTGGTCCTTGCCATGGCCCTCTTAGCCGCTACGTTCATCGCGGGTTGCAGCAACGGCAGCAACTCCAGCCCCACGCCTCCGGTCCCTCAGACGCCGGTAGGAACCAGCGCCGTGACCATCACCGCACAGGCATCTGGAACGAACGGTACCTCGAAGGTTAGCCAACTGACCGTCACCGTTACGCAGTAACGAGGGACTGCGGGCGCTGCGTTCTCTGATTGCTGTCGTTTCTCGCAAAGCAGAACTGACCCATCTTTCTTCACTGGCGGGCGCGGATCAAGGTAAGAGCTTCCTGTTGAGCGACAGTGCGATGCGAGATCGGACGCAGCTCGCGCACGTTGGCCACGATCACCTCGTGGCCCTGTTCTTGAAGCGGTTCGCTCACCCAGATTGAATGCGTTCCCGCCTCCATCGCGATCCGAACGCGAGGCAGGTCGGTGAACCACTTCTCGACTCCCGAGGGAGCGGTTCGAAATCGCCCCCGGTCAACCACTTCTCCATCTTCGTTGAGCGTGCAGTAATGGCTCCAGACGTCCCCAAGATCGATGCCGATCGTCATCTTAACCTTGGCACGCTTCCGGGGTACTTCCGCGATGAGGTGTTGCGCTGGCTCTTTCATGAGCAATAGTCTCTCCGATCTGAAGGACCTGCTCCCTCGAAAATGCTCACCTATCCAGCCTGTGGTTGCAGCGTGACACTGACGCCGAGGCTCTCTAGCCTCTTCACCAGATGTCGCTTGAGCCTTTCCGCGTGAAGTTGATCGAAGTAGTCGCCGCCGAGTTCCTGATATACGCAACCTTTGCTCTGAAGGTGATAGCCGATGACCAACAGGCTATGAGCTACAGCGATGAGCGCTCGTTTGCTGCCTCTTCGTGCGGCCAGTCGTTTGAACTGAGCGGAGAGGTAACAGTTCTTCGTCCTCACCGCTGCCCACGCGGACTGACAGGCCATGCGGCGCAACCATGGACTGCCCTTGCGGCTCTTGCCGCTGAGGCGTTTGCCTGCGCTCTCATGGTTGCCGGGACATAGCCCTGCCCAGCTTGCCAGGTGTGCCGCACTGGGGAAGGCTGTCATGTCCGATCCGATCTCGGCAAGCAGACTCCAGGCTGCCACCCGCTCGACACCGGGAACCGTGATCCAGCGGGCCACCGCGTCAGCCAGTTCCTGGTGTTGCTCGCCGAGCTGCTCCAGCCGGGCGTCGAGCGCCTGGATCTCGGCTTCGAGGAAGCGATACTGGCGGAGCAGGCTATCCAGCAGGAACCGGTGGTGATCGCGAATGCGACCGTCCAGCGCCAGTTGGAGTTGCGGGATCTTGCTGCGCAGCTTGCCCAGCGCAAGATCGGCCAATCGCTCCGGGCTGTCCTCGCCGTTGACGATAGCGTCCAGTATCGCTTGCCCGCTCTTGCCCATGGTGTGGGTCAGGGTGCTGGCAAGCTTGATGTTGGCGCTCTCCAGTAGCTTCTGGATGCGGCTGCTGATGCCCGACTGCTCCTGCGAGAGCGTGGCCCGGGTTCGCGTCAGATCCCGCAGGTCGCGGATCACCGGCGACGGAACATAGCTGCCACGCAGCAGACCATGTCGGAGCAACTCGCCTATCCACTGGCAGTCCATCATGTCGGTCTTACGGCCTGGGACCGCCTTGATGTGCTGAGCGTTGGCAAGCACCATATGGAAGTGCTCTTCCAACACGTTCCAGACAGGCTTCCAATAAACGCCTGTCGACTCCATGGCGACATGTCGAACGCCAAAGCTCCTGAGCCACTCAGCGAGCTCACGCAGATCTCGCGTTGTGCAACCGAAGCGACGAAGATGCTTCTGGGGCTTGTGTCCTCGCTCGAGCAGAATACACGCCGCAACCGACGACTTGTGAACGTCGATACCGCAACACCTCTCATAGAGTACTTCCATCCTTGCCTCCTCTGCCGTGCTCGCAAAGATGCAGAGTGCGAGAGTCTCCCTCGCGTGCTCTTCCGTGAGGAAGGCTACAGTCCGTTGTTCCTGAACGCATCCACGGTCAAACTCATCAGCGGGTTCCAAACGCCACTGCAGGTCACGACCTCATGCGGGCACGACCACAACAGCCTACCCATTTTCATCCGTCGTTGTGAACGAAGGTCATGAACAACTCATCCCATTTATCGGCAAGTTCGATTCAAGAGGCAAAGCGGCCAGCTTTCGACCGACTAGGCACAAAATTGGGAATAGTTCCTAATAGGAGCATTTCACGCCATCTTGGAGAAAACCTCTCAAGTTTAATTGAATTTGCAAGGGCTTTCCGGATCTCGGAGTATTGCAAGTCGGAGGACCCGAAGTTGAGTCGAAAAGTCAACTACCCGCTACACTGTCGCGATCCTTAAAGTTTAGAGCAGGGGACTCATAATCTTAGACACGCTAGCTACGATGGATTTGCAGGCGCTTGTATCCATTTGTAATCTCAATGGATCGCCGAAGCCTGATTCCTGCCAGTGCAAGCCCATCTAGACGGGTAGCCGCTACAGTATCCGCTACAGTGAATTGACGCGAGCCACCAGGCACTCGGAATTGCTGAGGTCATGGCCGTGTTACTTTTGATTCGGATGGTTTAGGCCACACGACGCCTTGATCTAGTGTCGTGACTGGAGCCAGACCTTTGTAAACGAACTTCTGCACGCGCTGCCCATGATAAGTCTCGGTGGTAAAGATGTTACCTTTCGAATCTGTCGCAATGCTGTGTACGGCGTAGAATTCGCCAGGCTGGCGTCCTCCATCTCCGAAACTAGTCAGGACCTGGAGCGTTTCGCGGTCGATGATGTGGACCTTCTGGTTGGTTCCATCGCTCGCGTAAAGGTACTTCTGCTGCGGCTCCTTCGAGAACGCCAAGTCCCAGATCGACCGTCGCCCAAAGTTTTTGGATAGAAGAAGCTTTCCCGAAGAAATGTACCGTCTGGTTTGAAAACCTGGATCCGATCATTCAGGCGGTCACAGACGTACAGCAGGTTGTCGTCCGAGAGCACTGCGCAGTGAACCGGGCTGCGGAACTGCTGATCGTGTGGCGCATCGGGATTGTACGGGCCGGGATCAGTGTCGTCTGGCTTATGACCGTACGCACGCCAGTGCCGCTTGTATTTGCCGGAGTCTGCATCGAACACGATCACTCTCTTATTACCGTACCCGTCGGCGACGTACAGTTCATTGGTTTTGGGATCCACCCACATTTTGGCCGGTCCTCTAAGATTTGCCATGTCGTTGCTGCCTTTGCTCGCTCCTGCCTTTCCAATTTGCATTAGGAACTTTCCAGCCTGGGTGAACTTCAAGATCATGCTGTCATGGTAGGCACCCGGAGTGACATGTCCCTCCACCTCGTCTATTACAGGCCCAGCCCCGCCCTTGCCGTTGCCGTTGCCACCAATCCACACGTTACCCTGATAATCCACTGTGATTCCGTGCGTCGAAACCGGCCAGTCATATCCTGCCCCTGGCCCGCCCCAGTGCCCAATGAGGTTGCCAGCCTCATCAAACTCGAGAACAGGCGGTGCTGCAGCGCAGCAATCACCTACAACTGGATTCTGTTGAGAGTATGTCTCCTTCAGATCGAGGGAACCCTGGCGATGGATAATCCAGATATGGTCCTGGGCATCGACCGACACGCCGATGGTCATTCCGAGAATCCAATGGTTTGGCAAGGGCTTCGGCCACATTGGGTCCACTTCAAACCTTGGGGCTTGGATACCGGCGGCATGTACGGCCGCCCGCTTCCGGAGCACGATGGCCGCAACACCTACGGCGACGACTAGCGCGACAAGAGCTGCACCGATCGCAAGTTTTCGTTTCAACTTCTTTATCCTCCCACTGTGCCCTGAGAGCGTTCGTGAAAGCAAATCTCTTACATTATGCTGCCTCGAACGCGACACAATACGCCGCAATGTCCCATAACAATTTCTTCCGCCTCTTCCATCGTCATCCCCGAAGGAAGGACGCTGACACGTGTGAGGCGCTCGTCTTCGCCTTCTTTCCACTGATCAATTGTGATCCCGTTCCCGCGCGGTCTCGGGATGCTGCTGACAATAATGATGTCTTGCCTCTTCCGGCTTGCAGACTGGCGCGCCAGAATGGCTCGTGCCGCCGCCCTGGACTGTGGGGAGCCTAACGCATAATCACCAGGTCTCATAGGAAGCACCTGCACGGCGCGAACGTGCCCGCCTCCGGCCTTCGGCAGTGCATTTCCGATCTGGGTCTTCAGATCTTCCTATCACCCGAACTTGAACCAAAGTCCCTTTCCCCTGCGCTGCTCTCCGGCCATCCAGAAGCGCTCTAGCCGCAGCCCGAGACTGTGCAGAGCCGAGGAGATAGTCTCTCCCGGCTTCGGGCCTGAAACTGTTGTGCCTAGAGCCGCGTAAGAGCTTGAACTATAGTCAGGGCGCAAGCATCAACCTGACCCCCACGGAATGAGAACGAATGCGCCTTGAAGAGCTTCAGCCAGACGCATCGTCCGAGGAATTCTTGCCGGACGAACTCGTTACAGTGGCGAGTGTCCAGTGGTCGAAATCAGGTTTTGGAATAGCATCCTCTCCGAGCTGCAGTAGTTCATCGGTCCGATCCATGGAATGAAGTTCGTCGCAATATTGAAGTTCCGCTTCTGTAGATAGGCAGGAAGATCGCCGAAAATGTAGATCCTTCGATTCGCTGCGTTCCCCTACGAGGACATGTTTATTGATGAATTATCGAATCACCACACTAGCAAGGTGGTCTGATTTCGCTCGACGTTCCTCCAGCCGCAGGAATGTAACACTTCAGCGTGTAATCCATCACCATGCGATCGGCATTGAAGCGCCAGCCCAGCGTGCGGATGGTCCGCTTCATGCGTTCGATCCATCCCCGAGGCAGGCCGTCCTTGTCACGTTGATAGTAGAGCGGAATGAGTTCGTCATGGAGCACGCGGTACAGGTCGTCGCGGTCGCGGCTGTCATGCATATTCATATCCGAGTGCGTTCTGCCGGTACCAATAGCGAAGCCGTTGAGACCGTCGTAAGCTTCGGCCCACCAGCCATCTAATACTGAAAGGTTCAAACCTCCGTTGAGCACAACTTTCTGCCCGCTGGTTCCCGAGGCCTCCAGGGGACGCCGGGGATTGTTGAGCCAGACGTCGACACCCTGTACTAGATGCCGGCCGACATTAATGTCGTAGTCCTCTATAAAGACAAATTTGTCAGCGAACTTGGAGTCGCGCATCATCTTTGCGATCTGCTGGAGAACTTGCTTTCCAGGCTCGTCATGCGGATGAGCCTTTCCCGCAAATAGGAATTGCACGGGTCGCTTAGGGTCGTTGACCATGGACGTAAGTCTCTCGATGTCGGCGAGGATCAAGTTCGCACGCTTGTAAGTGGCAAACCGCCGCGCGAAACCGATGGTTAATGCATCCGGGGAGAGCACTTTACCGAGCCTGTGCAGGGATTCGTGCGGTTCGCTGCGACGTTCGGCTTGTTCCAGCGCTCGGCGACGCACGAAATCCAGGAGCTGAGATTTCAGGCTTAGGTGTGTTTCCCAAAGTTCGCCATCGTCGACGCTCTCGATCTCTTCCCAGGTCCGCGACGCGCCGCTGTGGTCCTGCCATCCAATCCCTAAGTGGCGGTCGTAAAGGCGACACATCTGGGGCGCAAGCCAGGAGGGAACGTGGACGCCATTGGTAATGTGACCGATAGGCACAGCGTCTTCCGGCTTTCCCGGGAAGAGGCTCGTCCACATTGCTCGGGAGACTTCGCCATGCAGAGAAGATACAGCGTTTGCGCGGCGCGAAAGTTTTAGTCCGAGTACGGTCATACAAAACTGTTCCTGTTGGTCCGAGGGATACTCCCGACCAAAGCTCATCAGCTTCGCCTGCGAAAGTCCCAGCTGTTCGCGCAGTGGGCCCAGGTGCTCCTCAATGAGATCGGCGTTGAAGCGATCGTGACCAGCTGGCACGGGAGTGTGGGTGGTAAAGACCACTTCCCTGGCGATCTGGCTCGCAGCTGCGTCAAAACCCATGCCTTCTTCCTGCATGCGAGTTCGAATCGCCTCGAACACCGCAAAACCGCTGTGTCCCTCATTGAGGTGAAGAACTCCGGGAGAAATACCCATCGCTTTGATAGCGCGAAAGCCGCCGACACCCAGCAGCAACTCCTGACGAATTCGCGTGCGTCCGTCCCCGCCATACAGTCGAGAGGTAAGTTCCAGATCCTCGGGGGCATTCCCCGCAACGTTGGAGTCGAGCAACAGAAGGTCACAACGTCCGACCTTTAGTCGCCAGACCTTTGCCCGGATTGACCCTCCGCGTGTTTCAATTTCCACAACAATCGGCTCACCGTTATAGCCAATGGCCGGTTGCATTGGTAGTTGATTGACGTCTGTCTGGATGTATTCCTCACGCTGCCATCCACTCTGGTCGAGACGCTGCAGGAAATATCCTTGTCCGTAAAACAAGCCGATCCCGATCAATGGAACATCGAGGTCGGATGCACTCTTAATGTGGTCTCCAGCTAGAACACCCAGACCCCCGGAATAAATTGGCAGTGATTCGTGCAATCCAAACTCAGCAGAGAAGTACGCGACTGGGCGAGGTCGCAGCACGCCTGCATTCGCTGCTCCCCAAGTGCGGTCCGCCTGTAAATACTCCCGGTGGCGGCGGTAGACGTAGTTGACACGGCTATGTAAGACCAGTTCCGTGGCGCGGCGCTCGATCTCTCCCAAAGGCATCTCGCTGAGCATCGAGATTGGATTCTGATTCAACTGCCGCCAGCGCTTGGGATTGAGATCGCGAAACAAGCTGACGCAGTCGTGGTCCCAGCTCCACCATAGATTCCGAGCGAGGGACCAAAGACGTTCCTGGATGGGAGCGATGAATCGATCCAAAGTTCGAGCCTCGCTGACTACAGGAGCGACCTGGTTTGCCGCTTCCACCAACATGCGAATCTCGTCCTCCCGAAAGGTCCGTGAATCCTTCGTCTGAACAATCAGCACTCCCTGCAGAATTCCACAGTCAATTAAAGGTACGCCCAGGAATGAGCGGTACACCTCTTCTCCAGACTCTTTGAAGTACTTGAATCGGGGATGGCTCTTGACGTCATCGACGGCCACCGGCAGTACTTGCTCCGCGACCAGGCCGGCGAGGCCCTCGCTGAGGGGCATGCGCAATGTGCCGATGCATCGTGGATGGAGACCAAGGGTCGCAGCCAACACCAGGTTCGATCGATCCGGCTCGAGCAAATAGGCCGAACAAACATCCGTGTTGAAGCGCGACGCTATCAAAGCGACAACATTCATCAAGGTATCGGCAGGCTTGCCTCCCTCTTCGGTCAGGTTCGTGATCTCCTCTAGAGTCAAAACATGACTGGCGCCAATTGCTTCGCAGGATTCGGCCATTCGCATACGCTCGCCTCTCGATTGATTTCAGAAATCGCGCATCGACACTTGTGCATGGCATCAACCAAAAATGCAGATGTGCGTCCGATTCAAATGCCTTAAATGTGAAACGGCTTAAAGCAGGCTGATCGGTTCAAGGGAATATCAAGTTAATTGCCGATGCGGGATAAAGGCGACGATACCATCAATCCACCTATAATTGTGAAGCAATTTTTAGGATTATCCAAATTGCGCTGTTTGCCTTGGAAATACAATTCGGCCGGTCTAAGCACTGTCGAGCACGGGTATGCCATTTTGATTGATTGAGATGGTGACTGTTCTTCCGGTTCGGTTGAATGAATCGGTCGTGCGAATTGCCCATCGCGCAACTCAGCTGCCCGCGCCTCTTTCGCGTTCGTGCAAAGGGTGATGGGCAACCAGGAGACTAGAGCATCTCTCTTTCTGGTGTATTTCGAAGGCGATGCTAATGAGAACAGGTCAATTCGCCATTCACCCGTAGAGCATTGCGATAAGACGCGATAGGTCGGCTTGTGTTAACCAATGTGCGCTGAATCGGTTTGCCGCCAATTCGCACAAAGGACACGTCACTAAATACCAGAGAGTCTTCATCAAATCTCGGTCGGCGGGCGCCAAGGAATCGGAGCCTACCTACCGGAGAGCTGAGTTCATAAGGTTTCGATTGTCGAGGATTCACAGATAGAATCGATATCGTTCTTGCGATTGATATGTTAATGTGGCTTTACAGCAACAGTGTCCACAAGGCGCTTGGCGCCATTAGGGTTTAGTAGGTGCCCCATGAGAACGAGCCCGGCACTCCGACATACGCCGCATGAGGGTGGATGAGAATACAGGTTGCTCTCAATCACCGGACACAGTACCGGTACGACCAGGCGGTCTATCTCGGTCCACAGGTTATACAGTTGCGGCCCGCCCCGCATTGTAGAACGCCCATTCTTAGCTACTCGCTTAGTGTCACTCCCGCCAACCACATTCTCAACTGGCAGCTCGATCCTCACCACAACCATCTTGCGCGCCTTCTTTTTCCAGACAGAACGAACGACTTCGTGGTTGAGGTGGATCTCGTTGCGGAGCTATCCCCTTTCAATCCGTTCGATTTCTTCCTCGAACCGGGAGTCGAAGACTACCCTTTTGAGTACGCTCCGGAGCTGGAGAAGGATCTTGAACCCTATCTGTCGGTTGATCCGGCCGGTCCTGTGCTCCAAGCTTTTCTCCAGACCTTTTCGGACGAGAAGCGCGGAACGATCGCCTTTTTGGTCGACCTGAATAGGAGAGTACGAGACGAAATTGGCTACGTGACGCGACTGGATCCGGGCGTCCAGACATGCGAGCAGACTCTTGAAAAGCGGACGGGTTCCTGTCGTGACTCTGCATGGCTACTCGTGCAGGTTCTCCGGCATTTGGGAATCGCGGCACGCTTCGTCTCCGGGTATCTGATTCAGTTGGCGGCGGAAGAGAGTACGTTGGAAGGTCCCAGCGGTCCGCAAACCGACTCCGCGGATTTGCATGCGTGGGCGGAAGCGTTTTTACCCGGTGCGGGTTGGATTGGATTTGATCCGACCTCGGGCCTGTTCGCAGGCGAGGGCCACATCCCGCTCGTCTGCACTCCGAACGCTTCTCAGGCTGCGCCCATTGGGGGAACGGTCGAGCCGGCTAACGTAGACTTCAGTTACTCCATGTCCATTCGCCGGCTGAACGACGCACCACGGCCCTCCCGGCCCTTCGCCGAGGAAGATTGGCTGCAAGTTGAACAGCTTGCCCATAAAGTCGACGCGGACCTGAAGGCGCAGGACGTACGCCTGACCATGGGCGGCGAGCCGACCTTCGTCGGCCTAGACGAGCCTGAGAGCCCGCAATGGAATATCGATGCTCTGGGACCGATGAAACGAAGTCGCGGCTTGGCGCTCATCCAATGCCTCCGAGAGCGGACGGCGCAGGGGGCGATGCTTCACTACGGACAAGGCAAATGGTATCCGGGCGAGCAGTTGCCACGCTGGGCGCTTAGCTGCTATTGGCGCAGTGACGGCGTCCCTGTATGGGAGAATATCGATCTCGTCGCTCGCGAAGATCACGACTACGGCTTCGGCGCGACCGATGCATTCAGCTTCATGCAGGCGCTCTCGCGCCGCCTTCAGGTAAGCTCCGAAAATGTGTTGCCTGCTTACAACGCCGAAGGTGAGTCGACGGACCCGGCCGGGTACATTTTGCCTCTTCGTCGCCGCCAACCGGGGGGCCTGCTGTCCTGGTCGAGTCAGTTGTGGTTCCCTCGTCCGCAACGTCTGCTCCTGACGCCGGGGGATTCGCCTGTAGGCTATCGCATACCGACCGCGTCGGTGCCTTGGGTTGCGCCCGATGAGCTTGAATACGAGTTCGAAGTAACGCCCTTCGCAGATCGAGCCAAGCTCCCATCAAGCCCGGCCCGAAGCATGGACCTTTTCGAGAGACGCCCCATGGCCGATCCGCTCCCCGCTCTCTCGAGTACGGCCGAAACCGCGCTGGAGCTGATCCGGCCATCGCTGTGCGTACAGGCTCGAGAAGGCCGCCTGCACGTGTTTCTGCCATATGCGTCCAGGCTCGCGGACTATCTTGATATGGTCGCCGCAGTCGAGGACACGTGCCAGTATCTCCATAAGCCTGTATGGCTGGAAGGCTACGCTCCACCATCCGATCCCCGAATGCGATCGTTCAGCGTCACTCCTGACCCCGGCGTGTTGGAAGTGAATCTGCCGCCCGCTAGCAATTGGGACGAACTCGAACAAATCAACACGGTACTCTTCGAGGAGGCGCGCAAAAATCGGCTGACCGCTGAGAAATTCAACTACGATGGCGGCCATGTCGCAACCGGCGGCGGTAGCCATATCGTGATCGGCGGAGCGACTGTCTTGGACAGCCCCTTCCTTCGCCGTCCGGATCTGCTGCGCAGCATGGTGGCGTTCTGGCAGAACCATCCGTCGCTTTCGTATCTGTTTGCGGGCATGTATGTCGGTCCGACGAGCCAATATCCGCGCGTAGACGAGGCGCGCATGGATGCCTTGTATGAGTTGGACATTGCGTTCGGTCAGTTGCCTTCGAGCGGCTGCCCGCCGTTCATTGTGGACGGGTTGTTCCGCAATCTGCTTGTCGATGTCACAGGAAACTCGCATCGCGCCGAATTCTGCATCGACAAACTCTATCCGCCCGAGGGCCTCGGATTGCGGCTAGGCTTGCTCGAATTGCGTGCCTTCGAAATGGCTCCGCATGTCAGAATGGGTCTTGTGGAGATGCTGCTAATCCGCGCTTTGATCGGTAGGTTCTGGAAACGGCCATTCGAAGGCAGTCTGGTTCGTTGGGGCACCGCGCTCCATGACCGATTTATGCTGCCGCATTTTGTCAGGCGTGATTTCTCCGACGTGCTCACAGAACTGCGCCATTCTGGTTACGACTTCCAGGAGAAGTGGTTTGCCTCGCACCTGGAGTTTCGCTTTCCGAAGATCGGGTCGATCGCTGCAGATGGAGTCGAACTCGAACTGCGTCAGGCTCTTGAGCCTTGGAACGTGCTCGCGGAAGAGACTTCTTCCGGCGGAACGGTGCGCAGCGTAGACTCATCGCTTGAACGTATACAGGTGAAGCTATCGGGTTTCGCGACAGAATCACGCTATGTGGTTTCATGCAATGGGCACAAAGTGCCTCTCACTTCCGCGGGCGAGCCTGGAAAGGCGGTAGCGGGCGTACGGTATCGCGCCCGACGACTTTCTGCGACGTTGCACCCCACAATCCCCGTGCATACCCCCCTTGTTTTCGACATCATTGATCGCTGGAAAGAGCGTTCGATTGGGCGATGCACCTACCATGCAGGTCCACCGGACAGTCGTCAGTACACTGCCCGGCCAGCCAATGCCAGGGAGGCCGAAGAGCGGCGACTGGAACGCTTTCAAGGGCCCGGTCACACGGTAGGTCCAATGACGGCGCCGGAGCAGGAGAGCGACCCGATCTTCCCTCTTACTCTTGACCTCCGGAAGCTGGCGCCTGGACAAAAGACCCAAATCGAGAAGCGGGGGCTTGTCCCATGACCGTGGATTTGTATCAAACTTCACTCCACTATGCTGCTGCCTACGATGAATTGTCGGCCGATGGCGTAACTCCTCGACCGCACTGGGCTCACCTCATGGAGTCGCTTAGGGAAATCGGCCCTGAGGAGTTAGGACGACGCTGGGGCCGTGCTGAGCGCCGCATTCGCGAAAATGGGATCACGTACAACATCTATAGCGATCCGCTCGGAGCAAATCGGCCTTGGAGAATCGATATCGTTCCGCTGCTGATTTCGGCGGATGAGTGGCGTTTCATCGAAGCCGGCATCATTCAGCGCGCCCAGTTGCTGAGTCTGGTTCTCGAAGACCTCTACGGGTCGCAGGACCTCGTGGCGCAAGGCCACTTTCCTGCCGCGCTACTCTACGCAAACCCCGCATTCCTTCGGCCGCTTGTTGGCGTGCGTGTTCCCGCGCACAGTTATCTGCATATGCTTGCCGTTGATCTCGCGCGTTCTCCGGACGGCCAGTGGTGGGTACTGGCCGATCGCACGCAAGCTCCTTCGGGCAGCGGCTATGCACTGGAGAACCGCACCATTGTCTCCGATGTACTACCGAATCTCTTCCGCACCTCGAACGTGTTGCGCCTCGCTCCTTTCTTTCGTGCACAACGCGACGCGCTTACGAGTCTGGCTCAGCGCAACAATCCGCGAATCGTACTGCTGACCCCTGGGCCGTTCAACGAGACCTACTTCGAACACTCCTACACCGCGCGATACCTGGGCTTCACTCTGGTCGAGGGAGCCGATCTCACGGTGCGCGACCGGTGCGTTTATCTAAAGACCGTCGATGGGTTGGAGCAGGTCGACGTCATTTTGCGCCGGGTGGACGATAGCTTCTGCGATCCTCTCGAGCTACGGAGCGATTCGCTTTTAGGTGTGGCCGGCCTGGTGGACGCCATCGTCGCTGGAAACGTAAAGGTTGCAAATGCATTGGGAAGCGGACTGATTGAGACAGCCGCGGTCATGCCCTTTCTTCCGGGCCTTTCCCGGCACCTGCTTGGTGAGAAGCTCAAACTTCCATCTGTCGCAACCTGGTGGTGCGGGCAGGAGTACGCGCTCGATTGGGTGCTCAATCATCTTGATTCCGTGGTGGTGAAACCGGCGTTTCCATCACGGGGAATGGAACCAGTCTTCGGGGCCGAACTTCCGCACGCCGAGAAGGGCAAATTTGCAGAAAAATTGCGCGCCCACCCTCATGAGTATGTGGCACAAGAGCAGATTGCTTTATCCACTGCGCCTGTGTGGGATAACGGACGCCTCAACTCGCGCAGCGTAGTGCTGCGCACTTACGTGCTCAATACCGGCAACGGATGGACTGCGATTCCGGGAGGGTTGGTACGGGTCGCCGAATCTGCAGGGTCTGTCGTCTCGATGCAGCGTGGCGGCCACAGTAAGGACGCCTGGGTCCTCTGGGATGGCCCCGTAGATACGTTCAGTATGCTGCACCCGCGCAATGAACCTGTCGAGTTGCGCCGCGTCTCGCGGGGTGTTCCAAGTAGCGTAGCCGACAATGTTTTCTGGTTGGGTCGATATGTCGAGCGGGCGGAAAACATCGCTCGGATCTTGCGCCCTATGATCTCTCGAGTCCGTCGCGCCGACGAGGCAGAACTCGGGTGCCTCATCCGACTGCACAGTTGCTTGGAGTCACGGCACAGCAAGTTGCCAAAGGCTAAAGACCGGCGGCCGACTTCGCTTGAACTCGAACAGGAGATGATCTCGGTCATGACGGATGTCAAGCGACCCGACAGTCTGGTTTCCACTCTGGCTGAAGTATCTCGGGTCGGCGGCAATGTTCGCGAACGGTTGTCGGCCGACATGATGTTTCTCATCGGCCAGCTACGAGACTCAATCGTGATTGAGCCCGGCACACAGGTTCTTGAGTATCCAGCAATGCTGACCTCTTGCCTGGAACTACTCTCCGCATTCTCCGGAATGGAGCGCGAAAATATCAACCGCGGATTTGGCTGGTTGTTCCTGACCACCGGCCGACGTCTCGAGCGCGCGATCTACCTCACGAGGCAACTGCGCGAGATCACCACGCCGCTCACTGAGCAGGACTGGTCTCTTCTGGAATGCCTCCTTGAGGTCGCGGACAGCTCCATGACCTACCGGACGCGGTACTACACGACTTTGCAGCCCTTGGCTGTCCTGGATGTTCTGATGGCCGACGAGACGAATCCCCGGTCTTTGGACTTTCAGCTGAGCCACCTTGTAGATCTTTATCAAAAGCTTCCTCGACACCTGCCCGACGACTCGCAGTCGATGCGGGACGCGCTCGCATTGTTACGCGGCTTCGATCTACGAGAACTGGCATACCCGCTGCCAGGTGCTGCGGCGGCGGCTAAGGGTTCCGAGGGGCTCTCCCGGCTTGAGCATTTCCTTCGAGATCTGGAACGATTGCTGCCTTCCTGGTCGAATAACTTATCGAGCAGATACTTTAGTCACGCTCGCACCTTACCAATCACCATAGGCCAATGATTTACAGAATAGTTCACCGAACCAAGTACAAGTACAAATATCCCGTCTCGGTCGGGAACCATGTCGCTTGCCTGAAGCCGCGGACTTTGTTGAACCACCAGTTGGCGCGGAACGAACTGAGCATCCAACCGGTCCCGGCGACGCGTACGGAGAGGGTGGACTATTTTGGCAACCTGCTCTGCTTCTTCACCATACAGGAGGCGCATAAGGAATTGGTTGTGGAGTCGCGGAGCGAAGTGATAGTGGATCGGAATGTGACACCGTGGCCCCAACAATCGCTCACTTGGGAAGAGGCTGCCAGATTGCTTCCCAACGATCAGAGCCCCGCTGGGCTCGAAGCGTACCAGTTTGGATTTGAGTCGCCGCGCATCCGTGTACGACCGGAGTTTGCCTCCTATGCGCTACAGTCGTTTACGCCCGGGCGGCCGATGCCGGAGGCGCTTCTGGATCTGACCGCGCGCATTCACAAGGACTTTCGCTTCGATTCGAAAGTGACCAACGTCCGGACGCCCACCGAAGAAGTCTTTCGAAAGCGTCGCGGAGTGTGCCAGGACTTCGCGCACTTGCAAATCGCCTGTCTCCGCTCCCTGAACATTGCTGCCCGTTATGTAAGCGGATACCTTCGAACTTATCCGCCTCCCGGCCAACCGAGGCTTGTAGGCGCTGATGCGTCCCATGCCTGGGTGTCTGCTTATTGTCCGGGATTCGGATGGCTTGATATGGATCCCACCAACAACGTCGTTCCCTCAGACGGCCACGTGACGCTCGCCTGGGGCCGGGACTACGGCGACGTAAGTCCCCTGCGCGGCCTGATTCTAGGAGGCGGGGCCCATACACTCAAAGTCGGCGTGGACATGGAGCCGCTCGATTGACGCCCGCTCAAGGGAGCGGCTGCAATTTCTACCGAGATCATCGTCCGGAAGTCCGAATTTCTATGAATTTCAGAAACTGGAATTCTGAGCACCAGCCGACCTCTTCGAGAATTCATCGAAAACGGAGAGCACCAGCGAAGTCACCGGATCACGCGGAATCCATACCGGATCATTCGGGGCGAAAGATCCCGCGCTTCCCGCTTCCTATATTCGTCGAGTTCGTGTTCCAGTTGTTCCCGGTCGGTCTTTGACCCCGACTCTTCGGCACGAGCCCGCGCCCCCGGATCGTCCACTTCGAGCAGGCTCAATTCCGACGGCGGTTGTTCTTTAAAGCGACCCATCTGTTTTTCGAGAGCTGAAGGAGCGATTTTCGTTCCAACGGATTTCTTTCACGTCTCTTGTGCATTTGGGTCAAGAGATACAGCGACACGAATCAAGTTTGCCAGTTCTTCTAAGCGCAAACGGTCATCGCGTTCGGCTGCGCGATTGAAAGGGGGCGACGTTAGAATATTCCTACTTGCAGGATGATCCGGAGAACGGGCAATCGCCCACAATGAGCAATACGTACTGAAGAACATCGAGGAGTACGGTCGGAATACCCCATCGACTGCGGAGGGATGTCGAGCCGAGAAAAGATAGCGATGGGTGCCTGAAGGATCGCGGTTGTAGTGCGATCGACATAAACAAAGGGCCACTAGGGTTAATCTACTCCTGATCGATGACGCGGGCGGACTCGTGCCAGTTATGCAGGAGGCACCACTCGAGGAACATGACGATGAAAAAGAAGCCGAATCCGAGGACGGTGGCGGCGAGAACGAGGGCAAAGAGGTAGTCAGTTTCGAGCTGCGCACTGGCGTACTGGATGGCATAACCGATCCCGCCGACGCCCACGCGGGAGGAGCCGGCAAAGAGTTCGCCCGTGATGGCACCAATGACTGCGATGCCGCTGGCGATGCGAATGCCGGTGAAGAGAGATGGCATGGCGTGGGGGAGGCGAAGTTTTAGCAGAATCTGCGCGCGGGAGGCATTGTGCATCAAGAAGAGGTCGACCATGTTGCGGTCGACGCTAATGAGGCCCTGAGTGGTGTTGGCGATGATGGGCGCGAGGCAGATGATGAAGGCGATAAGGGTCACGGAGCCCAGGCCGGGGCCCATCCAAATAAGGATCATGGGAGCGATGGCGACGATGGGGACGGTCTGTAGGAGGATGGTGTAGGGGTAGAACATGCGGCGGATCCATGGGGATTGCGCGAAGACAAGCGAGATGACGAGACCGATAAGGAGTGCGGCGAGGAGACCTCCGGCTGCGGCCGCGGCTGTTAGCGAAAGTGACGCGACGAGCGATGGGAGGCGGTTGACGACGGCGTGGGCGACGCGCGCGGGCGAAGGGAGCAGGTAGGGTGGAAGACGAAAGATCCAGATGATGGCCTGCCAGAGAACGAGTAAGGCGCCGAAGATGGCGACGGCGGACAGAAGTGTGATCCCTATTTTCTTCATGCGAGGTCGACTCCTGCGCTTTGAGCTACTTCTGTAGTAGTTGCCTCTGTGTTTGCAATGACCGTTCGAAGAGTGCGGGAGATTTTGGCGATCGTGCGGTCGAAGGCTTCGCTGCGTCGGGTGGCTTCGGTGCGGGGGAAGGGGAGGTCGATGGGGATGTCGTGTGCAATCCGTCCAGGATTGGGGGCGAGGACGAGAATGCGGGTGGAGAGAAAGACTGCCTCAGCGACGGAGTGGGTGACGAAGAGGGCGGTCCAGTTCTGCTCTTCGCGGAGGCGAAGGAGCTCTTCGTTGATACGGTCGCGAGTGATCTCGTCGAGGGCGGCGAAGGGCTCATCGAGGAGAAGCAGTTGAGGGCGAGTGGCGAGGGCACGGGCGATGGAGACACGCATCTTCATGCCGCCGGAGAGCTGGCGCGGGAATGAGTCGGCAACATGATCCAGGCCGACGAGGCCAAGGACAGCGTCAACTTTAGTATTGCGGGTTTCGCGCGCCATGCCGTCAAGTTCGAGGCCGAGAACGACGTTTTGGCGGACGGTGCGCCAAGGGAGCAGGGTGGCATCCTGAAAGATGAAAGAGATGAGCTCGCGGGCTTTTTGCGGGGTCATTCCGTGGATTGCGATATTGCCCGAGGTGATGGGGCTGAGGCCGGCGACCATCTTGAGGAGGGTGGATTTACCGCAGCCGGAGGGGCCGATGATGCTGACGAACTCGCGGCGCTGGATCTGGGAGGTGATGCATTCGAGGGTGGTCTTGCTGTTGCCGTAGCGTTTGGTGGCGCTATCGAAGGTGATTGCGGGAACGGTAGTGGTTGGGATGGTCATCGCGTGGGATTTTTTACGACGGGAAGGTGGATGGCTGAGGGTTGGAAGGGATCATGGCGGAGGGTGTGGGTGGAGCGTTGCCAGTCGCAGGATGTGGCTTTGGATGGGGGCGTTGCGGTGCCTGGGTTGCGGTCATAGAGGGGGTAGGCGTTGCCGGCGATCTCGATGCGGAGGCACTCGCCGGGGGCGAAGACCCAGGAGGTGGGTTCGAGGTCAAAGTGCCACTCGTGGGCGCGGTCCGCGATGTAGGCGTCGGCAAAGAGACAGGTGCTGCGGGCGGCGCCGATGCACATAAAGTCGGCGTCGCCGTTGGGGCGAAGGCAGGTGAGCTTAACGACGAGGTCCGCGAACGGAGCAGAGGTGGTGGCGTGGAGGGTGACGGTGGGAGTGCCGAAGATATGGAGTGGTGCGGTGAGTGGTGCGGTGGTGTAGGTGAGGAGGTTGTTGCCTAGTTCGAGCGCGGCCTGGTTGTGGCAGCCGCTGGCCGAGGCGATGCCGCCGGGAGCGAGGACGGGAACCTCGGGGTCGACGAGGAAGATATCTGATGGCTCGGGTATCTGCGGCGACTCGGCGGTGAGGGTACCGTCGCCTTTGCTGGAGTTAGCGCGGCCGTTGCTATGGAGGTAGAGGGTGTGGTTGGTGGCGGGCCATGCACTAGCCGTTTGCCACTGGTTTTTGTTTAGCGCGAAGTAGCGAATACGTGGTTCGGTGGAGAATTCGCCGGAGTCTTTTAGCCAGTGATTGAACCAGCGAAGGAGGAGGGCATCGGTGTCCAGATTTGCGTGAGGGCCAAAGTTTTGTGTGCCGATGCGGTTCCCCCAAGGGATATGGACCCAGGGGCCGGCAAGGAGGTATTGGTTGTCGCGGGCGAGCTGCGAACCGGCGTAGTTACAAATTGCGCGAAAGCCTGCGATGCTGCCCTGGAGATACGTGTCGTACCAGCCAGAGAGATGGAGGGCTGGGATTTTTATCTGCTCGACGCGATGGCTGATGTCCATCTGCGACCAGTACTCGCCGGGTTCGTCGTGCTGGAACCAGTCGGTGACGTAGGTAGGGAGTCCTTCAGCATTAATGGCAGGATGGGTCGCTGTGGGTGTGTGGAGGTATTGTGCGGGGAGGGCGGACCAAGCGCGTTCGAGGGCGTCGCTGGCTTCGCGGAGTTGGAGGCGGCGGGCGTCCATTTTCAACATTTGGAGGCCCCAGCCTAGCGAGGAGGCCAGGCGGAGGACGCCGTGGTTGTAGAACCAGCCATGGTAGAGGTCGTGGGCGGTTTGCGCAGGGGCGATGCAGAGGAGACCTTCGGGCTGGGCTGCGGCCACGAGCCACTGGGTCATGCCCTGGTAGGAGAAGCCGTACATGCCGATCTTGCCATTGGATTCAGGGAGGGTTCGGAGCCACGCGATGGTCTCAGCGCCATCCTGCTGCTCGTTGCGGAAAGGGTAGAAGTCGCCGGTGGAGTCGCCACGGCCCCGGACGTCCTGGATGACGACGTTGTAGCCGTGTCTGGCGAACCAGACGGGGTGCGCGTAGACGACGGTGGAGGCAATGTCGCGGCCGTAGGGCTGGCGCATGAGGAGCGTTGGGTGTGGACCGGGGGTGGCGGGGTGGTAGTGGTCGGAGTAGAGGATGGTGCCGTCGGATAGTTTGCAGGGGACTTTGCGCTGGAGCCGGACGCCTTGTCCGCAGTCGATCAGGTGAGTGGTCGTGGTGCTCATATCTGCTGGTGGTTTTCGTACTTGAGCATGGCTTCGAGGGCCGCGGCGATGTTGGTGGTTGCTTCTTCAATCCAGAGCCGGCCTTTTTCCGCAGTGGAGGCGGTGGGATCGCCCATGACGCCGCTGGGGGCGATGTCGCGGGTGAGCCAGGCAAAGGTGGCGGAGGCGTTTTCGGGGAGGAGAAGCTCGGGGTGATCGATGTCGGCTATGTAGTTGGTAGTGTAGGCGGTGGTGTCAACAAGTTGTGGCGCGGCGGCGAGGAGGAAGGAGGTTTCGATCTCTCCTGCGTGGAAGCCGTAAGTTTTTTCCTGTTTGCTGACGCCAGTGAAGGCCGCGCTGGCAGAGCCGTAGAGGCAGAATACGCGGAGGCTGAACTCGGCACGGAGATCGCGTGCCATGACGTCGACGAGGGAGGAGTTGCCTCCGTGGGTGTTGTAAAGGACGAGTTTTTTGAAGCCTGCACCGGCGATGCTTGCGCCAAGGTCGCGGAGGACGGCCATGAAGGTGGAGGCGGAGACGGAGAGTGTGCCTGGGAAGCCGATGTGCTCGTTGCTTTTCCCGTAACAGACGGGCGGCAGGGCATAAACTGGGGCATCACCAGGGAGTTTTTCGAGAGATTTGCCGAGGAGCAGGTTGTTTATGAGGGTGTCGGTGGCTAGCGGGAGATGGTGGCCGTGCTGCTCGATGGCAGCGGTGGGAAGGACGAGCAGGGTGCGGTCTTTGGGCAAAGCTTCGACCTGCTTCCAGTTAAGATAGGCGAAGTTGCGCGAGGTGGGGATCCAGGTATGCATGGGCTCTTTTAGGCAGTGGCTTGAGTTGCGGGTTTGAAGGTGACCATCTTGCCGGGGTTGAGGAGGCCGCGTGGGTCGTATTTCTGTTTGGTGAGGAGTTGAACGTTGTCTTCGCGGTAGCGTCCGCCGCCTTCAACGTTGTTGACGTGCGGGTTGGCGACGGTGACGCCGATGGAGCGGCAGAGGGCGATCATTTCGTTGAGACGCTCCTCGGTAGTGAAGCGGACGAGCGGGATTGAGCCGGGGATGACAACACCAGTGCCAATTTTCATGAATTCGATGTGGAAGAGGATCTCATCGCCAAAGTGCTGCTTGAGGGTGGCGAACTGCTTGCGAGCTTCGGTTGGACTGAAGCCGCATTGAAGGTAGGTAAACGCGGCGTTCTGCTTGATGGCCCAGAGGGTCGTGTGGTTCCAGGTGTAGTCGGACAGGAGAGGAGTGGTGCGGAGGCCTGTGTATTCGCCGGCAAAGGTGACTTCGCCGCCAGCTGCCTTTGCTGCGGACTCGAGTTCGTTGAGTTGAGTGGCGGCGATCATGAAAAAGATGAGGGATTTTTGGGGTCGGGTGATGTTGACGACGGGTGAGAAACAGGTGGGAATGGGCCACTCGAACGTGGTGACGAGGCGCTTGGTCCAGCGTGGGTCGTATGCGATTTTTTCCGAGAACGTGAAGGCCTGCTCGAAGGTGTCGAAGGCAACGGCGCATTGCGCCCAGGCGACGGCGGGGGTAAGGGCAAGCCAGATTCTCGAAATGACGCCGTTGGTGCCCCAGGCGTGGAGGACGTCGTGCACAGCCTGCCCTTCGTGGAGGATCACGCGGGGTTCAGCTTCCATCGTTACAACCTCGATGGCACGAACGGTTTCGAAGTCGCGCAGGCCGCCGTGGGAGACGGAGCCGATGCCGCCAGAGCCTCCACCGAGGAATCCGCCGAGCGCGGCTTTGACGATGGTGCTGGGGTAGCAGCGGAGTTCGAAGCCGGATTCGCGCGCTGTAGTTTCGAGTGTGCCGAGGCGGACGCTGGGCTGGCAGATGGCGATGCCCTCGGGAGTGATAGCTTCGATGCGGTCCATGTTGACTAGGTCGAGGACGACACCGCCGTGCAAAGGAACGGCCTGGCCATAGTTCCCTGTACCGGCACCCCGGATGGTAACGGGGATGTCGCGCTCGTAGCATGTGGCAAGAATGCGTTTGATCTCTTCGACGTCGATGGGCTGGAGGGCGAGTTCGGCGGTCTTGTCGTCTAGCTGCTTTTTTAGGATTGGAGAGTACCAGTAGAAGTCGCGGGACAGGCGTTGAACGATCTGCGCATTGGTGATGGCGCGGGCCGGATCAGCAACGCAAACGGTCAGAGCGGCGATGTCCGAGGCGGTCATGGGCTGCATGCTCCTTATTCGCGTCTTCTAGGTGCGTGTGCTCCAGGTGGCGAAGGCCTTCAACATATTCGGGTGGGTGAAAAGAGCGTAACACTCTGCGCGGAGGATGGGGCCATCAACGGTACAGGTCATGTCGCTGCGGTGGGCTACTTCTTTCGCTGGAATCTGGATCTGGCGGCAGTGGCGGTTGGCATCAGCAATAGTGGCGCCGTAGACGACGCGGTCGAGGCCGGCCCAGAGTGCGTTGGCCATACACATGGGGCAGGGCTCACAGGTCGAATACATGGTGTAGCCAACAAGGGAGAACGTCTTGAGTTTTTTTGTGGCCTTGCGCACAGTGCGGAGCTCGGCGTGGGCGCTGGGGTCGCTTTCGGTGGCGACGGCGTTGCGACCCCGCATCAGGGTTTCTCCGGTTTCGCTGTTGATGATGAGCGCGCCGAATGGAACAGGTCTTGGAGTATCGAGGCTCTCTGCCGTGAAGCGAATGAGACCTTCCATGAAACGGCGATCAACTTCTTTTTGCAGGTCAGTGGATGGGATTTTTGTTGCCATGTTGAACGTTAAACATGGCGAGATTGTTCCTACCAAGGATTAGTGGGTAGAGGCATCGATGAATTGCGTCGTATAGGCGGACTTCGGGTCAATGGGGTTGGCGATTACTTTGAGATCGGTGAGTTGCTGGTACATGCTGTTCCAGCGCTCGGGAGTGAAGTGGCCTAACTGGGAGGGGCCAGAGCCGGCGATGAAGTGATCGTCCTTGAGTGTTTGGGTGCTGAACTGCATCTGGTCCTGGCTCATGGCGGGGTTGAGCTTGCTGATCTCTGCGTTTGCGACGGCAGGGTCCGCAAGATAATCGCGCCAGCCGCGGATGGAAGCGCGGACGAATTTGGCAACGAGTTCGGGGTGGTCGTGAAGGAAGACGGTCGACGCGAAGACGACGCGGTAGGGCTGGTAGCCGCTGTCGCTGATGAGCATTGTTCTGACCTGAGCTCCACTTTTGCGAGCGAAGTAGGGTTCGGAGGTGACGAAGCACTGTTGGATGTAGTTGGGGTCCTGAAGGAAGTTGGCGACGCTGTAGGTGGCGGGGATCTCGCGGACGTTAGCGAGGTTGTAGCGTTTGACCAGGTACTGAAACCAGATGGAGCCGGGTTTGACGGCGATGGCGTGGCCGTTGAGGTCGGCGAAGGTCTGGACGGGGGAGTCCTTGTGCAGCATGATGGCTTGTGGGTCCTGCTGCATGGTGGCCTCGACGGCGATGACGGGAAGGCCGCGGGAGACAGCAACGAGCACCTGATCGGAGGAGCCCATGGCAAATTGCGCTGCGCCGCCGGAGACTTGCTGCTCGCCGGAGATATAGGGGCCACCGGGTACGATGTGGATGTCGAGGCCTTCGTCTTTGTAGTACCCCTTGAGGAGAGCTTCGTAGAAGCCGCCGTGTTCCGGCTGTGGGTACCAATCAGTCTGAAGAGTGATTGGGATAGGACCTGTCGGTTGAGCCTGTCGCTTGCAGGCGGAGAGCGAGAACAGAGTGGTGATCAACAGGACGGCGTGTGGTCTCAATCGGGGCCGCATCAACGATCGTGTCTCCTATGCTGTTGCCAGCAGAGTAGCATCTGCTGTTTTGTGGGACTATCCCGGTTTTGCGGTGAGAGTCGAGGCGAAGGCGAGTAAGGAAGCGTCGTGGAGGGGAGCCGCGACGAGCTGGATGCCGGTGCCGAACGGTGCGCCAATGTGCTCGCCCGGCAGTGTGACTGCAGGGAGGCCAGCGAGACTGACAGGGGTGGTGTATCGCAGGATTGCTTTGCGGGTGTTGGACTGGTCGTGGCCCGCGAGCAGTTTGCTGATAGGGGCACAAGGGACGATGAGAAGATCGAATTGTTGAAAGAGGGTCGACATCTGGAAGCGGAAGATATCGAGGCGTTTACGGAGCGCTTCGAGCTGGTTGGTAGTGATGGAAGCACCCCAATCAAGGCGTTCGGCGATCGTGGGTTCGAAATGTTGATAATGCCCGCGGTGGATGGCTGCTGCCTCGCTGGCTTGAATCTGGGTGAAGATCTCTGAGCTATCAGACCAGAAGGTTGTGTCGAAGGGTGAGAGGATCGCTCCATGGTGAGCAAGCTGCTGCTTCCATGCAGCATAGGCGTCGCGAACTTCGGACTCACAGTCGTGGAGGAAGTCTGCGTCGGCGTAGCCGATACGGATATGGGTTGGCAATGGCGCGGCCGGAATATCGAAGATAGCGGCAGCGAGGGCGGGCGCATCGCGGAGATCGCGGAAGAGGAGGCCCAGGGTATCGAAGGAGGGTGCGAGGTGCGCCGCTCCGACCCAGCGTTCCTCGTCCCGGCCGACGCCGTGGGAGGCGCGGTAGCCGGCAAGTCCGCAGAGCGCGGCGGGCACGCGGACGGAGCCACCGGTGTCCGTTCCGATGGCGGCGAGAGCTGAGCCCTCCTGAACGCTGGCGACAGCGCCGCTGGAGGAGCCTCCGGTGAGCAGGGTTGCATCGCGGGGCTGGAGGCAGTCGCCATAGTCGGCGTTTTCGCCAGTGATGCCGTAGGCGAGCTGATGGAGGTGGGTTTTGCCGGTTAGGATCGCTCCTGAATCGAGCAGGCGCTGCGCGACCCAGGAGTTTGCTGATGCTGGGGGATTGAGCCCCGTGTAATAACGCGAGCCGCAGGTTGTGATGGTGTCTGCTACGTCGAAGCAGTCCTTGATTGAGATGGGAACGCCGTAGAGAGACGGACGGGACTTGTCGTTGGGGAAGAGATGCGGAAGCTGTTCTGCCCGAGCGAGCGATTCGGCGGTGAATGAAGTGAGGTAGGTGTTGTGCGATGCATTGCTATTGGCTTTGCGCGCGAACTCTTTAGCACTTGCGTGGGGGGCGTCGGCGGAGGATGCAAGCGTAGCGCGCAGGGATGCGAGTGGAGAAGGATTGCTTGTCATAACGCAGCGTCGGAGTTACTGCAATCTTACAGGGCTAACCGTTCACGTCGGTGTGCGGCTCAGGCATGACGAGATAGAGCAGGACGATGCCGAGGATGACAAACATTCTGAAGGCAGCTTCCTGGCCATTCCACGCCTTCGACTGCCACATAAGAAACCATTCGCCACCGACGCTCAAAAACGCCACCGACCACATCAGCATGCCAAGGGTAATCGCGATGACACCCATGCTTTTTGCGCGGATGAACTGTTGGGCGGGGAGATTCAATGCCCTTGCCATGGTGATGCAGCACCACCAACTAAGGACGGCAGTGATGATCTCCCACAAGATGATGGAAAAGTAGAAGATAGTGTGGATGGCCGACTGATTGATGGCGCGCCACATGCCATTGTTGCCGGGAAAGGTTGAGTCCATCTGGAGTACATGACGGACAAACTGGTAGTTGGAGTTGTAGTCTGTCGTGTTGTTGATCACGACGAGCGTGTAGAAGAAAGCGACGGAGAACACGAGAAGACACTTTGAGATTCGAACCACCATCAGTGGCCTCCCGTAGCGAAGGTTTGAAAATAGGCTTGAAGGGCTTTGGCAGTCGCATCGTCGAAGGTGGAATCAGGCTGCGTGGCTGCTTTGTGATCTTTTGATCTCGGGTTGAGGATGATAGGCTTCGAAGGCTGATGGCGAAGCGGCGTAGGCGCCTACTTGTTGCCACGTTACTTTTGCTTTTGTGCCACCGTAGCTACCCATGTTGTGGCAGCGGTAACAGTGTTGCCGAGCGATACGATATCCCTCCATGACCTGAGATTCGGGCGCATAATTGCCGTGAGGCGCGATGGCCCCGAAGACAAGCTGCGTTGAGCTGAAGTCCAGTTTCACTATGTCGACTGGTACTTGTGGCGTCTCCTCCTGCGAGAGGACCTTGAAAGATGACCTGAAGGCCGGATGGGTGATGAAGTATGTGCCGAGATCTTCGTTGTGCGTTTGGGCCGCCCAAGACTTGACGGGGATTCCGTCGATCCTCAAAGCAAAGATAGGACGGTGCGCCAGAACGTAATCCTGAGAGTAGATTGCGCGATAGTCATCCGAGCAAAGAGCGCTCACCAAGTCCGAGCCGGGCAGCGCTCCGAGATACCTGGCGAGAACGTCGAGCGAGATTCCTGTGACGATGATCTTCTTGCCGGCAATCTCAGAGAAGTTCTCGTCACCAGTGACGACGACAGTTACTTGAGGAAGCGTGAGGAGAGTCTCGTAGGAGACGTACCGGGATGTCCCCGATGCGATACCCGCGACCATACCTGTGACCTCGAGGTCCGACGGTGAGGTACGCGTAGGTTTGAGATCCCGAGTCGAAGAGGAGTCAGCACCGAGCGGAAAACAGCATGCAGCGAGGAACGCGAGCAGCTTTACTGATGGCATGCCTCAGACTATCGCGAAACTTCTCCCGGGCAAGCGGAATTAAAGGTCCTTTTCCAGCGTGATAAAGTACGGCCAATGAATATAGAAAAAAACCTTCTTGAAGCGGGGTATGTTCTGCCGTCGCTACCCGCGCCCGGTGGCAACTTCATTCCCGCCAGAACCGTGGGTAAGCTGGTCTATCTTTCCGGAGTGATTTCGACGAATGCCAACGGTGTCATTTCGGGCAGAGCTGGGGATGGTTGCGGGATCGAGGAAGGGTATACTGCTGCGCAGGCGTGTGCTCTGACACATCTGGCGGTGCTTCGACACCATCTGGGGTCGCTGGATTTGGTCAAAAGCATCGTGAGTGTGAACGGCTATGTAAATGCCGCTCCGGGATTTGCGGATTCCCCGAAGATAATCAATGGCGTGTCCGATCTGCTTATCAAAGTGTTTGGCGACGCAGGAAGACACGTCCGAGCAGCGATCGGTGTGAGCGCGCTTCCGCACAACGCTCTGGTCGAAGTGCAGATGGTAGTGGAGATCGAATAGCGATGGCCGAGCACACAATGAGTGCGGAGCCAACACATTCGCGATGGAACCATGATTTGAAGCCACGATTATGGATTGAACCGGGTGACATCGTCCATATGGAATGTCTGGATGCGACTGGTGGGCAGGTGACGCCGGGGTCGACGGTGCAGGATTTTCTTGCGATTGACCGTGAGCGTATTCACGCCCTGACGGGGCCGATCGGCATCGAGGGTGCGGAGCCAGGTGATGTGCTTGAGGTGGATGTGCTCGAGGTGCAGCACAAGGCGTGGGGATGGACGAGCGTTATCAGTGGGCTCGGTTTTCTGGATGATCGGTTTACCGAACCGTATTTGTTCCACTGGGTGCTTGAGGAAGGCGTGACGCGGTCGCTAGCTCCGGCGATGGTTCCGGTGCGGCCTTTTTGCGGGGTGATGGGAGTGGCGCCGCGGGAAGCTGGCGAATTTCGCACGCGGCCACCAGGGAGCTTCGGCGGCAATATGGATGTGCGCGACCTGACAGCAGGCGCCACGTTATATTTACCCGTACTGAATAAAGGGGCGCTGTTTTCTGCAGGCGATGCGCATGCGGCGCAGGGTGATGGCGAGGTCTGCATCAATGGCATCGAGTGTCCGGCCGATGTGTCGCTTCGTTTCAAATTGCACAAGCATCGTCCGCTCGCTGGGCCACTGATCAAAGCGCCGGATGCACCGGGTGATAGTAACGGCAATTGGGTTGTCGTTGAGTCGGCGACGGATGCTTTGCAGGCGGCGAGGGTCGCGACCTCGCGGATGATTGATCTGCTGGTTGCCCAGTGGGGATTTTCACCTGTTCACGGCTATCTTTTGTGTAGTGTCGCGATGAATCTCAAGATGGCCCAAGTGGTAAATCGTCCGATGATTACTATAGCTGCTTCGATAGCAAATAACGTTCTGCCCGAACGAAGGTTGTTTTAACGGGTGATATTTTTCGTACTCCCGGCTTGGATAAAGACGAAGGTTAGGTATCTATGTTGATCAATGACGCAGCGACGGTCTCTGAGCTGAGGGAGTTGTATCCACAGTATGAGATGGCGCTGGTTGAAAACGATGTCGACACTCTGGTGAGGATGTTCTGGGTAGCTCCTGAGGTAATGCGGTTCGGTGTCTCAGAGAACCTATACGGCATTGCGAAGTTGGAGGCGTTTCGCAGGGGAAGGTCGGCGGTGGGACTGGCGAGAACGGTGAAGCGGCTCGACATCGTGGCTTTTGGCAAAGATGTGGGGAGTATCACCCTGGAGTTTGAGCGAAGCCAGGGCGATGGAAAGGTGGTTCACGGACGACAGAGCCAGATATGGGTTCGGATGCCTGAAGGGTGGCGCATTGTTGCGGCGCATGTTTCTCTACTGCCTTAGAACGCGTCTAAGAATGAACAGTGACACTAAGCTTTTCGATGGGGGCATGGGTGAAGAGGCGCTGGAGCTCCTGCGAGGATGCGAAGGTCTTGGCGGGAATGTGTCGGGCGGGAAAGGTGAGGGTAACGGATTCTGGGGCGAAGGGGTAGGGACGTAGTTGGAAGTGCCGGTTACCTTGAGAAGTAACCTGGACCTCCGTGTGGTTGCCGTCGACAGTGCGCAGGGGATGCAGGAGAGTGGCAGGGGAGGCGTAGTCCACGCACGTGAGCAGGGACAAGTTGTCGGTGGCCTGGAGCAGGCGGAAGTTGTCTAGGACAGCTTCGTCGCTGGTATCCGATTCTGTGAAGGACGGGTTCGAGCGGATGTTGGTGCGGAGAGTTTGCTGCAAGTCTTGCTGACGGGATAGGAAGTCGTCGAGGAGTGGGAGTTGTTCGGGGGCAATGGTGCTGCGATCGGCACGGGCGGTGAGTAGGTTGTAGGTGTGCATTGAGACGAGAAGCGCGGCGTATCCATCTTTGGAGGCGATCTGCCGGACCGCCCGCTCGCGGACGGCGAGGTAGTCCTCGATGTCGATCTCTTCGAATGCTGAGTATTTGCCGACGAGTTCGGAGGAGAAGGCGGAGGGTTTGCCTTCCCTGGTGATGGATGGTGAGGCATCGCGGAAGGCCCAGCCGTCGTCGTGTGTGTCGATGCCCAAAAGAACATTGGGACGGGGCGTTGGATCGGCGAATAGCGCGTTGCCCCAATATTTGGCGAAGGCTCCAGCGAGGTTGGCGTGCGTAACATGCGTTACTAGCCACCATCCGGTTTCTGTTTCGAGACGCAACATGCTTGGCCTTTCTTTTTTCTGCTAGAACTACATTAACTTGTAAATGTAACTCGCCGTGAGCGAAGGCAAACTCTCGTTCTCTGTTGAAGACGAGTTGCCCGGCCCTTAGCAACCAAACTGATTTCGGTGTGGGGGATTTTTGTGGGGAATACTCGTTTGGATTGGTTGGGAGCGAGTTGTCGATTAATCCACCTATCACGCTTATATACAATCATTTACTAATAGGCGCCAAATGTCACATAACTTGACTTATGGGATTATGAGTTCCGAGAACACCTAAATTCAACAATTTAGCTAGATTTGTACGAAATTGTATTCCCTAATATTCGCAAGGGTAACCCCACGTCCATACAAGCCCATCTAGACCGGCACCCGCTACATTATTCGCTACTGTGCCCACACAGGAGTGCTTATGAGTCTGCGAGTCCGATTCAAGGTCGGGCAACCGCTTAGAACCTTGAGGGACCCGATTGAGTCGAGGCGTGACGATGTACCTAGAACAATTCGCAATCGAACGTAATCCCGCGAGCGTAATGCACTTGAACCGTATATCACGATTCAGCCGTGAGGTGAGATCGCGATAGTCTGTTCGTCAAACCTCGATGTGCGCGGCATCTTTGATTTCCCGTTTTCTTCGCTTTGGAACCGTCTGTCGTTTCAAGACCCAATACGACGTGCTCCTTTACTTGGTCTAGAGTCTGATACACAACAGTCAAAGCTCAGATAGAAGCTGCCTTTGTTGTAAAACCCTCTATGCCAAATCCTCTCCAGCGTGCCGCAGCGCCCGAGCCATCGGCCGTCACTTCAGGTGGCCAGCGTCTTCGATCATCAGAAGCTCTTGGATCGAAGTAATTTTGCCCTTGTACTTCCCATTGAAAATCTCTGATGTCGAGACGACAAGCCTCTTTGCGCCACAGTACCAAGTGATGGTTTTCGCTTCGACCGTAGGGTTGCGATTCGTACTGGTATCCACCAGGCAAACGTGTCGCTTTTCCTTCACAAACTGCTCCATGGCCGCATGGAGAGTTGTAGCAAAAGCGAACTCGGACTCATCGGGGGCGTCCAGTCCCTCTCAACTAGGGCGAGCGTACTATTATCGAATTCGACCTCACCTAAGACATTCGTTTGGTCGCTTTTATCATGAACCATCCACGCATCACCATCTACACCGATGCGCCCAAGGTTGTAACTCTGAGCCAGCGTGCTCATCACCTTGTCTCTTGGCATGCCCAATGACAGCTCCATGCCAAGCCAAATCGTATCTTTGCTGTCCGGCTTTGCTTGATCCCAAGAGGATGCGGCAAGGGTAAGTACTCTACAACAGATAGCGCGCTTCAACGTTCGTAGCATCAACACAGCATGCCCCTTTCTGATCCCTGTATAGCTCTCTAATGAACGCTTGATGGTATGGGTTGGTAAAAGGGGAGGTGGGGATTACTGAGCGCAAGGTCGCACCGCTGTTTTCGGTCTTCGCCCAAGGGTTCATCGCCCACGTTGAGACCCGGCATGAGAACAAGCCGCAGACAGTTGTGTTCTATGCGTCCAAACTATCGCGTCTCCTCGAATTCGCTCCCATAGCGAGCACACGGATTGACCGGATAGACGAAGGGACCATTGGAGTGTATGGTCGCTCGTCGCGCCACTGTAGGCCCAGCAACGGTCAATCGTGAACTCGCCACGCTTCGCCGAATGCTCAGACTGGCCCACGAATGGAAAGAGATTCAGCGTGTCCCACGAATCCGACTACTTTCGGGCGAACGGGTGCGGGATTTTGTGCTCCTGCCGTAAGCAAGAAAAAATCTATCTCGCGGCGTGTCGTCAGCCCCTCCAGGACATTGCCGTCCTGATGCTCGAAACGGGGCTGCGAATCGGCGAGGCGCTCAATCTCGAATGGACAGACATCATCCTGGAACCGGTGAATGGCGCTCGCTTTGGCTTTCTCAGGGTACGGGAGGGTAAAAGCAAGAATGCCCGACGCGTCATCCCACTGACCGACCGTGCCTCCGCAATGCTTACGTCGCGCCGCGAATCGGGCAAGAGTGACGCAAGGAAGAAAAAGCAACACAAGATTGAAGCACAACGTGCTAGTAGATTCGTCTTTGCCAACCGCGAGGGAAATCCATACGTCGGAACGTCGCTTGATCACCTGCACCGGGACATATGTGCGCCAAAGGTTGAAGGCAAGCGCCGCCCGATCTTTCCCGCTGATTTTGTGCTGCACTCTCTACGCCATACAATGTTGACTAGGCTTGGGGAATCGGGAGTAGATGCTTTCACTATCATGCGGATTGCCGGACACAGCAGTATTGTCGTATCGCAACGGTATATCCATCCGATGCCTGAGGCAGTGGAGCGCGCTTTCGAGCGTTTACAACTGTCTGGCAAAGGACCCGAAATCGTAATCGCTGTCCATAACTCATTGAAGGGCCTGTAGCTCAACGGTTAGAGCAGGGGACTCATAATCCCTTGGTTGGGGGTTCAAATCCCTCCGGGCCCACCAACCTCCTCCGGAGTCTCGCCCCACACACAATTCAATACTCCAATATATGCGGAGCCGGCTCAGTCAGCGTCCCATCCTTGCGCTCGTACCACATAAAGAGCTTATGGTCCCCATTCACCCGCACCGCAACAATGATCCCGCTTCCGAACATCCCCGTCCCATCCGTCTTCGATATATCGACGTGATGCGACACAATTGGGCCGCCCACCGGGCTTTCCGTCGTCCAGTCCTCGGTAAACCGCTTCAGAGGATAATCCGCATGCTTCTCCGGACGCTGCTCCCAATCCGGATCGTTCGTATAAATCGCAAATGCCTTGCCGTAGTCCTTCGCCTCAAGCGCACTGAAGAAGTTGTTCACCTTATGCTCTGCCGGCAGGTTCGAGAAGAACCACCCATGTCCTAGCAAGAAACCACCCATCCCAATCACAATCGTCAGCACCACCAGGACCCCGGCGGCTATCAACAAATTGCGGTTCCGTTTGTCGCGGCGGCTATCGTATTCCGGTGCATTCAGCAGCGTCATCGTTCTTCATCCTCATCGATCAACTTCATTAGACACCGGTGCCGGCCAATTCGGTTGCTACCCAACCGTCTCGCCCGTAATCCCAAGCCACAATCGCATCGCACCGAGGTGATGCTCCATATGCGCGAGATAGTCCTCAATCAAAAATCCCAGCGTCAACGGCTCCCCGGCAACCACGCCCCTGTTCGCCAGATTCGCCTTTTCCATGTGCTCTATCGTCCACGCTACATGCTCATTCAGTGCGAACCACAGAGCCAGCAACTGAGCCCACTCACGCTCCGCGTAGTGCTGCAAGCTCACCCACGCCATCTGTTCATACGCCGGCAGGCCTTGACCGGCCTCAATCTGCAGTCGCACCATCCTCCCCAGATTATTCACCGCCGAATCGATCAGATGTCCGATCACCTGCTTCGCGCTCCACTTCCCTTCGCACTCCGGCACGCTGGCCTCTGCTTCGGAGATCGTCACCAGCCAGGGCATAGCACTCCGCAACACCGCCACCAGCCGCCCACTCAATTCAGCCGGATTCAGCAGCTCGACCTCAGCCTCTTTCGCATACTTCACCATCCAAACGCCCCTCGATACAGATCGAACTCAACTCCAGGCAGCAAGTATACCGACACCACATCAAACCGCACCGGAATATCCGTCCTCAACTTCTCCGGAAACCCGCGCAGGTAAGCCCTCGCCATCCGCCGCAGCATATCCTGCTTCTCCCGGTCCACGGCCGACTCCGCCGATATCGCGTCCCGACCACTCCGCGTCTTAACCTCAATAAAGCACAGCCATTCCCCGTCCCACCCGATCAGATCGACATCGCCCCACAACTTCGTACTCTTCCACCGTCTCGCCACAACGGTATAGCCCAATCTCCGCAGATGAAACAGCGCCTCCCGCTCCCCGCGTTCCCCCGTCGCCAGATGTGCAGGCAGCCCCCGTCCACGTGTACGCCGCATAGCCAGCGCGTCCAGCCGTTGCATCGCCCAAGCCTGAACATCGACCCACGCCGTACCAGTCGCCCGCGCCGCCATATATGTTTTCACTACCCTCCGAAGTAGCATACGTCGGTCATCGAGCTACTGTCGCCACCCAACGAGTCAGCCTCAAACACCAGAGAGTGTCGCCCCGAATCGCTTCACGCAGTTGCTGCAGACAGGTTAAAGCGAGGGACATTCTGAGCGAATGCCTCCTCGCATCACCCATGGCATATCCTTCGTGTTTAGGCAGGCGGAGGGGGAGGTGGACCTCCCTGATGCAGGAACTGCTCATACCCATGACGGAAGCCTTGACGATAGCTCGAGAAACCCGGAGGTGGCACTGGAGGATTCCGGTAGCGGGGATGATGATCGAACACTGGTGGCCGCCCAGACTCTACGTCATGCCGCGCGGCTTCAAATCCATCGTGCAAACCCTGCTGCTCGATCGATTGGTAGTTGAGTGGAGGCGGGGGAGGCGGGGCGTAAACCGGCTGCGGGTGAGAGCAACCGGCAAGCGTGAATGCGACCACCAGCGGCGCGAAACAGAGAACTTTCTTCATATCAATTCCCTCATGCGTGGGCGCATCTTTGTTCAGGTGCATGGCCCGGTATTCGTGTTGGTAAAGCCCTAGCTCGTTCCAGCAAAAACTATCCCGCTAAGACACTCCCTTGGTGCTGAAGTTGCGATGATTGCAGGCTGAACTTTGGCGGGTCTCTACAACTTCTGCGTGAGAGCGTGTGAGCGCGGTCGTTGAAGCGATGCCACAGCGAGTTATCGGCGAGACGAAGTTGGCCGACGTCTTCTTACTGGGTGCAAAATCGCTATTGCGTCTGTGCCCGCGCTGTCTCCCCTGGCATCATCGTCGCTGTACCATGAACACATGAATGTAATTCTCTTCGGAGCATCCGGCATGGTCGGCCGGGGCGTCCTACGCGAATGTCTCCTCGACCCCGACGTGCAACAAGTCCTCTCCATCGTGCGCACACCAACCCGCCAGCACCACGCTAAACTCCGCGAACTCGTCCGCACCGATTTCTTCGATTACTCCACCATCGAGCCCGAACTTACCGGCTTCGACGCCTGCATCTTCTCGCTCGGTGTCAGCTCCGCCGGCATGGCCGAAGCGCAATACAAACACCTCACCTACGACCTCACCCTCGGCGCCGCCACAACGCTGGCAAAACTCAACCCCAACATGACCTTCATCTACGTGTCCGGAGCCGGCACCGACAGCACAGAGCGCGGCCGCACCATGTGGGCTCGCGTCAAGGGCAAAACCGAAAATGATCTCCTCAAGCTCCCCTTCCGCGCCGCCTACATGTTCCGCCCGGGATTCATCGAGCCCCTCCACGGCATCCGCTCAAAGACAAAGCTCTACCAATTCTTCTACACAGCGCTCAACCCCATCCTTCCCCTCCTAAAATCCGCATTCCCGAAATTCGTCACCACTACCGAACAGATCGGACGGGCCATGCTCCAGGTCGCCAAACACGGCTACCCGCGACCCATCCTCGAATCCAAAGACATTAATTTCCGCGTCCGCGAGCTGAGTGATTTGAAAGAATGACGCACTTCCTAGGAATCACCATACCTTCGGTGAAGCCTGGCCCAGGATCGAAGCGTCTATAACCACACCGCCATCCAAACGGTCGGGGAATTGTACCGATGGGTGATTGTGAAAATGGACCATAGAGACTGAGGATGGAACTGATCATTCGCGAAGTCCGCTTTTCATGATCGCTAATGTGGCAGCCGATGTAGAGAGTTGAAGCGGAACATATTAGTTATGTATAGTTTGCGCATTTCAGGCCCTTCGATCCTGACCGCCCTGCTGACTGCCACGCTCAGTCCGCCCACGCACGCGCAATCCTTTCAAATCCAGTCCCCTCAAATTTCGCACAGCTTCTTCTCCTCCCCGACCTCGACTACGCCCCCAACTACGCCCCCAACTGCGTTCCGGACCTTCACTGGCCCCGCGGACGAAAAACTACCCGATGCACTGGGAACGCCCACTCCCGTCCCGCAGATAGCCGACCCTCAATCCAGCGGCAGTGTCGTCGGCACGGTCCTGGACGCCGAAGGAGCCGAGGTCCCCAATGCCGTGGTCAGACTCGAAAACACAGACTCCAGAGTCGAGCGCACGTTGACCACCGATGGCTCCGGCTTTTTCAAATTCGACGCCGTCGAGCCGGGAAGGTTCAGCCTCACCGTCACCTCAACGGGATTCGCAACCTGGGTGTCGACCGACCTCGCGTTGCAAACGGGTCAGACCTTCGAAGTGCCTCCAGTCGCCCTCGAGATCGCGTCCGCGATGACCGCCGTCGAAGTGACCGTTACCCGGCATGATATTGCCGAAGACCAGATGCACTTTGAGGAGAAGCAGCGGGTCCTTGGCATCTTCCCCAACTTCTACGCCTCCTATATCTGGAACGCCGCGCCCCTCAGCTCCGGACAGAAATTCCGCCTCGCCCTCCGCACGTCCATCGACCCGGTCTCGATCGCTATCCCAGCCGTCATCGCTGGCGTCGAACAGGCCCAGGACAACTTTAATGGCTACGGCCAGGGCACCCGGGGCTTCGCCAAACGCTTTGGCGCCTCCTACACCGACGGCTTCACCAGCACTATGTTCGGCGACGCCATCCTTCCCTCTATCCTCCACCAGGACCCACGCTACTTCTACAAAGGCACCGGAAGCACCATCTCCCGAGCCCTCTACGCCATCGCCACCGTCGTCATCTGCAAGGGCGACAACGGCCACTGGGAGCCCAACTACTCCAACGTCTTCGGCAACCTCGCCTCCGCCAGCCTCTCCAACGCCTACTATCCTGCCGCCAACCGAGGCGCCCGCCTCACCATCAACAACTGGCTCATCGGCACCGGCTCCGGAGCCATTGGCGCCCTCTTCCAGGAGTTTCTCGTCAAAAAAATCTCGCGTGGCGTCCAGCCCCGAACAGGTCCTTAACTTGACTCCTTTCAGTAACGCACTCTATCTCAAGCCAAACAATCCTTCTTGCAGCTCGAAATAGTTGACGGATCGCCTTGACAACGTTTTTTGGTCGGCGCACCATCTCTCAAGTCAGGAATTGTAAGCGGAAGAACCTCAGAATCCCGGATCCAGCTCCTCTCCAATACCCTCCTCGCTGGTTATCTCTCTGACGGTCACCCGAATTCCGACAGGCCCCCGTATATATCTCACAAAAAAAAACGGAAGGAGCTTGCTATGTCTGATAACGTGCCTCTCCAACTTGCCTACCAACGAAAATGGTGGTGGGACCCCATCGATATGGAAGTCTTCAAAAACCTTGGGGACGCCGTACAGCAACAAATTGTCGCCATCAGTCTCCAGAACAACGCTCAAATGCTGAGGCTCCAGGCCGACGGTCTGGAAAAAATCGCTGGCGTAATGGCAAAACGATAACGCCTTCAAGAACTCCAACGCAAGAATCCATCTGCAAGTCGCGTCCGACTAACCACTCCCCTGGGAACATATCTCGACCACCTCGACCAGCGGCCGATCGAAGCCCTTGTAAGCACCGTAAGCAGCGTCGATCCGAAACCGGGCCCGCCATCATCGGGGGCTCGACGGATCGATTCTCTTGCGGCAACACCTCTGCATCCTCACGCCTGGCAAGATCGAAGGGAGCCATCATGGCTGATCTCTCGCAGCTCACTCTTCTCCAGCCCCAAATTGGGACTGCCGCGCCGCGCAACACCTCCAGACCCGTTCTGCTCGTCGGCTTTCAACATCAGGGCAACCTCGGCCTCGGCTACCTCGCCTCCACCCTTCGGGAGCGCGGATACACCGTCGTCATCTGCGACATCGAGGCCGATCCTGACCTCATCGTCGCAACCGCAAAGAAGATCGATCCGATGATCGTTGGCTTTTCGCTCATCTTCCAGTTTTACGTTCTGCAGTATGCCCTTATCATTCGGAAGTTGCGCGAGGCCGGTATCGGCTGTCACTTCATCATGGGTGGTCACTTCCCCAGCCTCAGCCACGTCCAGACTCTGAATATGGTCCCAGGACTCGACAGCGTCGCTCGCTTTGAAGGCGAGATGACCTTGCTTGAACTCGCCGACGTCATTGGCGCCGGCAAAGACTGGCGCACCGTCCCCGGCATCGCCTACCGCGGAGAGCAGGAGATCGTGAACACCCCAATGCGCGCTCTCGTCGACGACCTCGACACCCTTCCCTATCCCGATCGAAGCTTCGAACCCGAGACCGCGCTCGGCCACAAAGCCATGCCTCTTCTTGCAAGCCGCGGCTGTGCACGAACCTGTTCCTTCTGCTCCATCCAGACCTTCTACCGGGCAGCTCCAGGAAAGATCGTCCGCACGCGCAAGCCCGCCCGAGTCGTCGAAGAGATGCGCTCCCTCTACGAAGAACGCGGCATCACCATCTTCCTCTTTCAGGACGACGACTTCCCTCTCTTCGGGCCCGTTTGGCGCCGCTGGTCAGCAGACTTCATCAACGAGATGCACCGCAGCGGTCTCTCCCGCCGCGTAATCTGGAAGATGAACTGCCGCGCCGACTCCGTCGATCCCGAAGTCTTCACCGCCATGCGCGACGCCGGCCTCTACCTCGTCTACATGGGGCTCGAGTCAGGCAACGAAGAAGGTCTTAAGACCCTCCACAAACAAGTCACCGTCGAGCAGAACCTCCGCGCCGTCTCAATCCTCAAGCAGGTCGGCCTCCTCTTCGAATTCGGCTTCATGCTCTTCGACCCCGGCAGCACCCTGCAATCGGTGCGCACCAACCTCCAGTTCCTCCGCACCATCCTCGCCGATGGCTGCGCGGCAGCCGTCTTCTGCCGCATGCTCCCCTACGACGGCACCCCCATCAAAGACGAGCTCGAGCGCACCGGCCGCCTCAAAGGCGACATCGTCAAACCCGACTACGACTTCCTCGATCCCCGGGTCACCGCTCTCTACAAATCTCTCTCCGGCATCATCGACGTCTGGGGTTGGATCCACGGCTATCGCGCGCTCTCCCCCCAACTCAACTGGGTCTCCAACGAGATCGCCATCATGGAGCGCATGTGCCCCACCCTCCCCGACCTGCCGCAATACAAGCAGGCCGTCCGGAACATCACCCAAGCCAGCAACGAGATCCTTTTCCAGGTTGTCGAAGAGCTCCTCGACGCCGCCTCCGAAGCCCGTCCCACCACATGGACAACCGCAAAACTCGAGACCACCCGGCAAAAGTTTCTAGATCAGCTCCTCAAAGACCGGGACACCTTCGTCGCACGCCACCAGCGTATCCTCCTCGATTCACTACGCATCGACGATCTCGCCGAAGCGGCCATAGCCTGACGGCCGCGCGCAACCAAACCCCCAGGCCAAGACGCGGCAGCATGCCCCGTATCAAAGGATCTACTCGTCCCGAAACAATTTGCCTCCGTCGCCCGACCCTGCGATACTTAATCGTGCACACCAAGCACAAATCTAAAAATCAAATAATGAGGTCGCGGACATGTCTGCAAAGTACATCTTCGTAACTGGCGGAGTCGTGTCTTCGCTCGGCAAGGGTCTCGCCGCAGCCTCAATCGGCTGTCTCCTCGAAGCCCGCGGGCTCAAGGTCAATCTCATGAAGTTTGACCCTTACCTCAACGTCGACCCCGGCACGATGTCGCCCTTCCAGCATGGTGAAGTCTTCGTCACCGACGACGGCGCCGAGACCGACCTCGACCTCGGCCACTACGAGCGTTTCACCCACGCCCGCCTCACCCGCGACAACAACCTCACTACCGGGCGTATTTATGAACAGATCATCACCAAGGAAAGACGCGGCGACTATCTCGGCAAGACCGTTCAGGTCATTCCCCACGTCACCAACGAGATCAAAAACGCCATGCGCAAAGTCGCGTCGGACTGCGACATAGCCATCGTCGAAATCGGCGGCACCGTTGGCGACATTGAATCCTTGCCGTTCTTAGAAGCCATCCGCCAGATGCGTCAGGACCTCGGCCGCGACAACACCTGCTTCGTCCACGTTACGTTAATCCCCTGGATCGCCGCCGCGCAGGAGCTCAAAACCAAACCCACCCAGCACTCTGTCAAAGAGATGCTCTCCATCGGCATCCAGCCCGACATCCTCCTCTGCCGCTCCGACCGTGCTGTTCCACGCGAGATGCGTCAAAAGATCGCCCTCTTCTGCAACGTCGAAGAACCCGCCGTCATTGCAGCACGCGACGTCGCCAGCATCTACGAGGTTCCTCTCACCTTCGCCGCTGAAGGCGTTGACGCCCTCGCCCTCAAATACCTCCGCATCGACGCCAAGCCTGCCGATCTCACCCGCTGGCAGGACATCGTTCACCGCGCCTACAACCCCAAGGACGAAGTCTCCATCGCCATCGTCGGCAAGTACGTCGAGTACGAAGACAGTTACAAATCCCTCAAGGAAGCTCTTGTCCACGGCGCCCTCGCCCATAACCTGAAGCTCCGCGTCACGTGGCTAGAGGCCGAGGGCCTTGAAGTCCCCGACTACGAAAGCCAGCTCGAAGGCTTCGACGGCATCCTCGTCCCTGGGGGCTTCGGCAAGCGCGGCATCGAGGGCATGCTCAACGCCATCCGCTACGCCCGCGAAACCGGCACACCCTTCTTCGGTATCTGCCTCGGCATGCAGACCGCATGCATCGAGTACGCCCGCAATGTCTGCGGCCTCAAGGACGCCAACTCCGGTGAATTCGATCCCGCCACGCCCTACCGCATCATCTACAAACTACGCGAGTTAACCGGCGTCGAAGAGATGGGCGGCACCATGCGTCTTGGCGCATGGGACTGTGTCCTCGCACCTGACTCCCTCGCTGCCCAGGCCTACGGCACCACTGACATCTCCGAGCGCCATCGGCACCGCTATGAGTTCAACCGCGAGTACGAAGCCATCCTAACTGGCGGAGGCCTGCGCATTACGGGCACCACGCCTGATTCTACTTACGTTGAGATTGTTGAGATTCCCACGCACCCCTTCTTCCTCGGCTGCCAGTTCCATCCCGAATTCAAATCGAAGCCGCTCGAGCCGCACCCGATCTTCCGCGACTTCATCGCCGCCAGCTACCAAAACCACCTCAGACTCACCCCAACTTTCGCCACCGAAGACGCCAGCACCACAAACCAATAATGCAATTTTTTATTTGAGGGTGTTTTCGCGTTTTTGCAGGGGGTTTTTGAAAAAGCGGGTGCGAAAACGTGGTTTTTCGGTGGTGAATTTGTGGTGGAATCGTGGTGATTTGTGGTGAATCGGGTGTCCTTATTCCAGTCTCAAAAATTTTCCATGGATTCCGGATTTATTTTTGAGTGATTCCCGTTTTGGGAATGGTCAAGATATCTCGGCCGGGTGCTCCGGTGTCCGGATCTGGGTCGCTAGCGCAGACGCCGCTCAATCAGATTCAACATCCGCTTCATAACGTATTCGGATGTTTCGTCGGGATTCATAGGGTGACCGCCCTTGTGTTCATCTACAACGCCGATCTCCGTATCCGATACGACATGAAACATCAAACTGTACGCGCCCGCGTCCAGCGTAGAAGCCCGGATGCGATCAGCAGCCCGGAATAGATCGGTGTAGGTCATGTTGGGGAAGTTACCTGGGGAACTCATTTCGATGCGAACACTCTCAAGCCCCATCAAGCTGTATGAGCCATGTAGCTTGAGAGCCGGAAGTGCGTCGACAGCGATCTTCATTTTCTCCAACAGCTCCTGCCAAAACTTGGGGGCCTCAACCTCAACAAGTCGCATACCTGCCAATCTGCGTTCAAGTTTTGTCTGTTCTTGTGCCTCCAGCTTGTTCATTCTCGGACTGCCTTTTCTTCATCCACTCCGGTATCGCTTTTTCGTTTTCGCTCATAATTGGCTCTCCTCTCATGATCAGGATGGTTTGCTTAGAGACGTGAAGCTTCGTACATAGATTCCTCAATTGGACGATGGCAGGAACCATAAGGCTGGCCGCTCCCGCACCAACATTCGCCAGTCCGGCCTTCAAGGAGGTAGAGGTGTCCTCTGCCTGAAGCTCGCGCAACCCTCCCTGGCCAATAACCCTCCCAGAATCGTTGCTCTGGAATCGTGACTGAAGCTATTACTGCATTGCGAATGCCGACTTCGTTGTCGATGATCAACTCGCCCGGCTTCGGACTATAGATCAGCTGCTTCTTGCCATCGAAGACCCTGTACAGCCTGCGTGTACGAAGAAAAATAAGGTGGCGGGCAATGAAGAGCGACACTTGATCGAGATACTCCACGATCCGATCGACGTCGTCACTGAATTGAAACTCGGCCGCCGAATATACGCACAAACCACTCAGCGTTCTCTTGCCGATGCGGATTTCAAGGTCGCGCGATGGTGGGGATGATGTGAGAGAAGCGCGCGTGAAAACTCAGGATTGACCAGATACGATCGCGGATGCACTGGTGGTGCGAACGATAGGACAAGAACGCGACATGGTTCAGCCATTCCGAGCAGAAAAGGGTGCTGCCCAATGAAAATCATCGGGCGCGTTGTCTCCGCAAAGAAGCGCTCCTTCTGACACTCCGAGCCGAGCGTCCGCCTCCATCGACCGCAAAAACATCCTCGCAGCATCGTCGCTTGTGAACGGCTGAATAATCCCCTCCCATGCAGCGTGTGCGTTCGTGTTGGCAGGTACAGAGACTGAGCGGAACTGAGGATAGTGGACGGAGATCGATGCTGCCTCCGCCAGCACCGATCCGTGAGTAGTTGCGAGAGCAGCGTTCATCACGCGCCCCAAGGCAAGAATGGAACTGAGTGAGATCCAGCAGCGGATACCGTACGGATCGTCCCAGAACCGACAGGCTTCTTGTTCGGACAATCCGGCAGGTACAACAGATTGTCTTCCTTGATGCCATCCCTCTTCGTGATGAGAAACTTCCTACCTTCACGTTCCCTTACTTCGACGGGAACGCGATGGCCCTTAGCATCTTCATCATAAAAACTGTCTGCATCGCTCTCGATACGCCTAATGGCGTCGTCTTCGAGAAAACGCTGGGTTGAACCGGTTGCTTCGTTGACGCAACCGATCGCGACAATGCGCTCGTAGATTGAGTGCTTCTCTTTGCAAGTTACCCGATAGCTGGACATGATTAACGGCCCCTGGGGTTACGCGGTACGGGCGTGTACCCGTACCGGCTTTGGTTTGCCGTTGATCGAGTCGCTTGCGATTTGCGGAAAATGGCATCATAATCCGCCTAGGACGTTACTTCGCAAAACGAAGTGGCGGGCGAACTCAAATTCGCCACTCATGCCGACCTTGCTGCGAGCTTGGTCGGCATCCTCATTTGGTGCTTCACTCATCGCCATCAACAAAATCGTTGATCGTATGGAACATCATTAGAGTGCCAAAACAAAATCCAAAAATCAAGGCTAAAATGCGAAGTTTAGTACCACTTTTCCACATGTAATGTAAGTTTTACTTACATTATGTAAACTTATTGACATTTATCAGATTCCTCGCTATCATCAGGGACGATGATAGCGACCGAGCCTGTTGAGCGGATTAGTTCAAGTGAGACAGTCAATGAAGTATTTGGACGAAAGCTGCGCGATCTGAGGCGAAAAAGAAATCTGACCCAATTACAGATGGGCGAAAGTGTCGGCCTTTCTAGGGTTACGATCGCCAATATAGAGAGTGGGAAGCAAAACGTTCAACTCCATCAAATTTTTTCCTTTGCGCGCGCACTCGACGTCGCTGTTGAGTTGATGATTCCATCGCGTGTAGAAATTGAGACTGCCGATCGATATTTGAGCCGCGTGAGGAGCGATCTGCTCGGTGCCTCTGACTTGATGTTCGTGAAGATGGCGAAGGTCAGATTACTTGCGATTGCTGGAGGGGCAGATGAGAACGAGGCGGGATATTGAAGAACATGTGGAACAGCTGTTGCAAAAACATGGAATCACTAAGGCACCCGTCTCGGTCGATCTAATTGCGAAATCTGAAGGACTTCCCATAATTGAATCTTCACTCAAAGCGGAAGTTTCCGGTGCCTTGATTCAAAGTCAAGGAATAAGTGGAATTGCGGTTAACAGTTCGCATCATCCCAACAGACGCCGATTCACGATCGCTCATGAATTGGCGCATTTCCTGCTCGAGCATAAAGGGCAAGAAGATCATATCGATTGGCAATTTACAATCATTAGGCGCGATGGGGTCTCTTCGGTGGCATCGGACTTTTCAAGAGATAGAAGCGAATTTCACGCAGCTAGTTTGTTAATGCCGAAGCAAATGATTCGAGCTGACGTATCCCAAAATATGAGATACAACGGCGAACCAGAAGCTAGTGATGACGAGATACAACTTCTCGCTAAGAAAGTATCAAGTCAGCGAAAGTGCTATGAGGTATCGACTCATCAATCTGGGTTTGCTGTCTCCACTTTAGGCTGGAATCTGGAAAAATCGGTGGCGGGCCGCCCAGATTGTCTCAGACGAACTTGGGTGCCCCATCTTCGCGACTGCTTCATCGTCGATAAGGTGGGCATTCGCGCTACGCGCGGAGCGCTTGGCACCACATCCTGAAGATCCCGGTGAAACGCGAACCTTGGCTACTTTTCAAAAACCACCACTAGCTGCTTTGTGACGGCGTAGCCGCTATCGCGCTCAGTTCCCGTGACCGGGACTACCGCTTTCAATTCCCATCCGTCCGCCAGTTCTCTGTTTAGTTCACTATGGAGCTGATCCTGAAGTTCGGGTTGTAGTGGATTGAAGAAAGGTCCAAAGGTAACGACCATTGTTTGGCGCTTGGCTGGGTGAACAGCCTGTGCGTGGACAGTCTGCAGGCCGAAAGTGGGACGAAACGCGATCATGGCCAGCAGAGCAATGATCAGGATTAGGCAGATTTTCGAGAAACGGTCGATCATATTCTGAACGCTCCTTTGCATCACTGATGCTTACGAAGACGCTTTAGGCCCTGTTTTGCCGCCCTAGGTTAATTTGCTTCCTCGGACCGGTCAATTAAATCACTCGGGCAAATCACTCTGGTTCGAGTCCTTCCCCCAACCCAAGGCAAGATCACCCGTTGCCGCTAGAAAGCGCCCCGGCCTGCTCCTTCCATCGCTGCTCGTTGACGCCCTTCACGAGCAGCCACAGCATTAGCAATCCTTCTGCGAGGACGCCGACAATCTGGATGTAGGGTGACAGATGTGTTGCCAGCGACGGTGACAGAAAGGCCAGCCAGCCCAGACCGGCAAGCACCATCAGGACACCTAGAACGCGAGGCAGGAAGGTCGACCTGAAGATGAGGTAGCCGATCAGGATGCAATAGGGCCCGAAAAATGCCAGGGGGCTGCGCGAGGGCACCAGATCGAAGAGGCTAAGAACTGTAAGGACGCATCCCACAAGGCTGAAGAACGCCGCGAGCAAAGACACGCTCCTGTTTACGGGCTTGAACAGAAGATAGAAGAGCACCGTCAAAGCGACATAGAACCCTACTCCGATGAGGTTGACGGCATCGCTATAGCCGACAAGCTTGCGGCTAGCGAGGAACTCGCCGAATGCCGCGGTCAGAAAGTAGAGCAAATAAACTGCTCCGGTAATTCTGGCTCTGGGGGCTCTGGGATCCGGTAATCCTTCGGCGATCTGTTCCATCATTCCTACCCTCCAGGAAGGGTCGTGATCCAGGGACGGGGCGAGCCTCGTCAGGTTTGCTTCCTCTTTACTACCTCAGACCGGTCAATTGAATCAGTGCCCAGATCAGTGCCTAACTACTGTGGCAGACGTCCCGTCGGACCAGTGGCCAACCGGAATCATAAACAAGGTGAGCCGGCCCAGAGTGATTCATCGGTTTCCTCCTGAGAGACAGGGATTGTCTTTCTGATAAGACTGGCTCTCCTGCGAAACATCACATCCCAGCCGGCGTCGTCGAAGGCGGCTCGTTCAAATACTGAGTCAGCCAGGCCACCCACCGCCGCCACACATCCCTCGAGCGCAGCGGATCTGACGGACTATGTCCCGGCACGGGAAACGCCACGAACTTCACCGTCACGCCGTTATCTTTCAGCGCGTGGTACAGCTTATACGCCTGCGTCGTCGTTACTCGCCAATCCCCCACATCGCTCATAATCAGCGTTGGAGCCTTCACCTTCCACGCATAGCTGATCGGCGACTGCACCGCGTAGGACTTCAAGTTATCGCCCACGAACGGCGACGGCCCATAGTGCTCTACTCGCTGCACATTGTTGTCGCTCAGCGAATACTGATCCACCAGATCCGTCACCGGAGCCCCCGCCACTGCCGCCTTCCACACCGTCGGATAATTCCCGATCATCCACGCTGTCATCTGCCCGCCGTAGCTCCACCCGCTGACAGCAATTCGCTTCTCATCCACAATGCCGCGGTCCTGGACCGCCTTCACGCCGGCCATAATGTCGCGCCCTGGCCCTGCGCTCGCATCGTTCACAATCGCCGTCTCAAACGCATTGCCCTCGTTATTGCTGCCGCGGTAATTCGGCTCGAGCACCAGCCATCCCTGTGCCGCGAAGATCTGCGCCGGCGTACTGAACGTCTCAAGCGACGTCGCGGTCGGGCCGCCGTGAATATAGAGCACCAGCGGATACTTCTTCCCCGCCGCATAGTCCGGCGGGTACGTCAGCACTCCATCCACATCGAGCTTGTCGCTCTTCCATTTCACCGTCTCCTGCTTGCCCAGGGTCATTCCGTCGGTCACGGTTTGTAGGTGCGTCATCTGCACCGGAGCATCGCCGACATGCGCCATATAAAACAGCTCCGCGGGACGCGTTGCATCCGTCGCCGTCAAGGCAACCGCACCATCCTTCCCGACATTCATTCCAGGCGAAGGACACAGGTTTCCCATCGCCAACCGCTTCGCGGGGCCATCCAGCGGCTGCACCCAATACGCCACCGTTGTTCCATCGTTCGCCGAAACCAGCAGCGCTTTGCCATCCGGCATCCACGCTGCACCGCTCATTCCGCGGTCGAGAGCGCTCGCCACATCGCGCCCGGCGCCGCCCGCTACCGGAGCGACATAGATGGTCGATTCGTTCCCACGCTTTCCATCACGCGAAAACTCATACGCGACCTGCGTCCCATCCGGCGACAACACCGGACCACCCTCTGCCGTTGTTGCCTTCGTCAGCGGCTTGATCGTTCCTGTCGCTACATCCAAGATCTGCAGCCGCGCCGAATCCGCGTCTCCTGTAATCGGCGACTCAGCCTTGACGAATACGATCGATCGCCCATCGGGAGTGTATGCGATCTGCGACGGGGGCCCGCTTGGCGCCATGTGCACCGGCAGCGACCAGCTCCCCGATGTCAGCTGCTTCGCTTCGCCGCTCGTTGTCACCGTCCAAAGATGCACCGGCCTTGACGCCGCGCGCTCCAGGTAGCTGTTGTTCCCCACTTCGAACGCATCCTCGAACTTCGCTTCGTCCTTGCGCTCCGGCTCCGGATCCGCCGCGGCATACGCCAGCACCTGCCCATCCGGCCGCCACGTCATCACCGTTACGGGAGTCTTCGAGTGCGTCAGCTGCACCGATTCGCCGCCATTTATCGGCATCACAAAGATCTGTGCCTTCTTGTCGCTATCCTGCGCCAGGTAGGCGATCCGGTCTCCTGTCGGCGACCAGTGCACAGACCCCGCGCCGACGCGCTCACGCGTCATCACTCGCAGCTCTTTTGTTGCGACGTCGACAAAGTCGATCTCCGAGTCCCAGCGATCTTCCTTGAGATTCGCGCGGCCCACGACAATCGAGATCGTCTTTCCATCCGGCGATATCTGCTGATCGCCGATGCGCACAATCCTGGTAAGGTCATCGGCTGAAAACCGGCGGCTCTGCGAAAGACCACTCGCAGCAAAGGAGAACAGGGCAAAGAGAGCAGCAACTTTCCGCAAGGCGAAGCTCCTCGAACAAAAAATTAGGGTGCCCCCTACTTTACTTCATCTCTCCTCTCCGGGCGTCTCAAGCGGACCTGGATGGTTGATTTGAGCAGTTTTTTCTTTGAGGGAGTTTTTCCGGGTTTTTGCTGGGGTTTTTTGAAAGAGTGGGTGCGAAAACGTGGCTTTTTGGTGGTGAATTTGTGGTGGAATCGTGGTGATTTGTGGTGAATTGGGTGTCCCTATTCCAGTATCAAAAATTTTTCATGGATTCTGGATTTATTTGGGGGTGATTCCCATTTCGGGAATAGTCAGGGTGTCTTTCGTCAGTGCCACGGCGACCGCAAGCATCCAGATGACGCCCAGGTATCTGGTGACCGGAATGAAAAAGTTTGCCGGGAACGCGATGAGGCTGAATGAGGAGAGCTCTCCTGCTATTGCAACAACCATTCCAAGGACTACCATCCATCGGGGAAGAAGCCGCATGAAGTAGCTGGTGACGGACACTCCCGCGGCCAGCAGGCCGAATCCGACTGCGAAGACTACTCCGCCGAACAGGAAGTTGAGAAAGACGAACGCCTTCATGACCGGGGCTGACCCCGATACGTCGGGCAGGGACAAGATCCAGCCCGCGCTGCCGGAAATAAGCAGCGCGATCGTCGCGATCAAGCCGCCGAGGAGAGCGATGTTCGTGCCTGCAGCGCGGACGCCCAGGAAGCGCAAGCGGCTGACGGCTGTCACTGCGAATATCCCGAGAGGCACGGCAGAGGCAAACAGGAAGAAGTTGCTCACGCGTACAGCCGTTGGGCTTAGCTCAAGAAACGCGCGTAATTTCTCGGCTGCCGCGAACGGGGTTACATAGGGCGCTCCATGCCGGAGCGTCGCTGCCACCACGAGACCGGCCACGAAGAGCAGGATGTGAACAGTCGCGAGCAGAATCAGGGAGGGACCACGGAAACCAGAACCACGGAAGTCAGGAGTCGATTTCATAATAAAATGATTTATAACATAAACGAATATATTGTGCAATGATTAAGGACAGGATGAATCCCAACGACATGAATCCCAAAGACATGGGAAAAGGACAGGCAGCCTTCCTGCTTGCCCAGCTTGGAGCGCATGCCGCGTCCCAATTTGCTGAAAGATTGGGGGTTCTCGAACTCGCCCCTCCGGATGCAGGGATCCTGCGGCTGCTGCGCGTTGTCGCGGGTCTGAGCCAGCAGGAGCTCGCCTCGAAGCTACAGATTCATCCCAGCCGCCTGGTGGCGATTCTGGACAATCTCGAGAAGCGAGGGTTCGTTGAGCGAAGAGCAAACCCGGACGACCGGCGCTTGTACTCGCTCTATCTGACGAAAGATGGTGGGGAGGTCCTGGAGAGGATCGGCAAGGTGGCGCGAGAGCATCAGGACGCTCTACTCTCTGTTCTCAATCAAGAGGAGCGCGACCAGCTCGCCACTCTATTGCTCAAGATCGCTGACCAGCAGGGACTGGTTCGAGGGGTTCACCCGGGATATCAGCGATTGGGGAAACCCAAAGCGCCCTGAGGTCAGGATGCACCCATCGATGGCCGTCGCGCCGAACCGAACGGAAATCTACGAACATCCACAATCAGTGATGGTTGCGGCACTCGCACTCATACCCATGGAGAATCCAGAGGCTTTGGTGGTACGGTCAAAGGATAGGGGTGAATAGGTCATGTCCGATAATCTTCAACAACTCATTGATGCTGCTCGTCACCGCCCGTTTTCTGAGGATGAGCGTGAGGCCCAAAGACGCAGTTTTGCGTATGGGAACACGAAGATTGAGAACGACCTGATTACTCGCGAGATGATCGATGAGGCAGACGAGCGGATCAAAGCGGAGATCAAGGGACGGTAATGGGCGATCAGACGCGACATAGTTTTGCGTCTGAGGCCGAGATCATTACAGATCCGATTGAACGCGCTCGGATCGAAGGTGAAAACGGCGTCCGGCAGTTCAGGGCAGTCGTCGATATGGTGGAGTACTACCTCCATCCAGAGAGACCATTCAAGTTTCGTCCATCGCACCTGCTGAGCCTTCACCGAGCTGCGCTGGTTGGGTTGTCGGGTTATGCCGGGAACTGGCGGCCCTCCGACATCAAGATCGAAGGCAGCCGACATCAGCCTCCGGGAGCGTTTGAGATTCCTGAGCGCACTGAAGAGCTGTGCGACTACATCAATGAGATGTGGAACGAAAAGAGCCCGGTTCATCTGGCTTCCTATGTGATGTGGAGGCTGAACTGGATTCATCCTTTTACAGATGGCAACGGACGCACCTCTCGAGCAGCCTCCTATTTTAATTTTGTGCCTGAGACTTGGATACCTACTTCCCGGTAAGCGGACAATCCCCGACCAGATTGCTGAGAACAAGACGCCCTATTACAAGGCTCTTGAGGCAGCCGATGTGGCTTGGGTGAATGGGAAGATTGATCTGACTGCGATGAAAGACCTGCTCAAATCAATGCTGGCAGAACAGCTTGTTGCAGTCCATCAAGACTCTGGATTCGGCGGCGAATAGATTCGGTTCGCGCATTGGCGGCTAATGCGCCACCTAGCGACGTAAATCTATTGCTCAAGATTGCTGGCCAGCAGGGACTGGTTCGAGGGGTCCGCCCGGGATATCAGCGATTGCGGAAACCCAAGGCGCCCTGAGGCCAGGGATGCACCAATCGATGTTGGATGGCACTTTTCCAGCCTCAAAAATTTTCCATGGATTCTGGATTTATTTTGAGTGATTCCCGTTTTGGGAATTGGTCAAAGGTATCTCGGCCCGGTGCTCATTCCTCTCAGTCTTATTTCGATGGGTGGGATACCCTTGTGTCGTGATGATTCTCGGAGAGCCAATGTGATCACAGCACTCCTTCTGTCGCTAGCCTTGATGGTTGTCCCTACACACGTGAATACCTGGGAAAGATCTGCTCTGGAGCAGCAGGGCCCTGCCTCAGTTCCAACTCAAACAACCACCTTTGACGTTGTCTCCATTAAACCGAGCGATCCAAAGGATACGACCCTCACCGTCAGGCCCGACCCGAATAACTTCACCATGACCGGCGTATCGTTCAAGTTCCTCATCCAGTATGCCTACGATCTTCACGGCTTTCAGATAGAGGGTGGGCCATCCTGGATGACCTCCACGCGATTCGACATCCATGGCAAAGTAGTGACGCCCTCCGCGCCTGCGGAATCGCAGGATTGGGAGGCCAGCCAAAAGCTCCTGCAGGCACGGCTGCAATCCTTGTTGGCAGATCGCTTCAAACTTAGCGTGCATAAAGGGACTATGGAGATGCCGGTCTATGATCTGGTGGTGGCGAAGGGTGGGCCAAAGCTTGAGGCCTCCACGAACAATACCGGCCTCATGTCAGGACGAGGGCAGTTTGTATGCAGTGACTCGTCGATGGACGACTTGGCTTCCATGTTGTCCGGCGCGATGGACCGAATGGTTCTCGACCAAACCAAGCTGACCGGTGGTTATAAATTTACGTTGAAGTGGACCCCGGACGAATCCGCGAACCCAAATCCTGATCTTCCGGGAATCTTTACAGCGATACAGGAGCAGCTCGGCCTGAAATTAGTACCCGCGAAAGGCCCTGTAGAGATGTTGATCATTGATCATGTCGAGAAACCTTCCGAGAATTAGGAGAGCCACGAGAATCAGTGGTCACCCATCGTGGCATCCGTCCCATCCGACCACTTGCCTACCGGAACCATGAACAAGGTGAACCGGTCCAGAGTGTCCTTGAATCCGATCACCGGAGAGCCGGCCAACCCTGCGCCCCACGCTTCAGGGGCCGTGTCTGGAACGAAAAACATCAGGTGAGGATGCCAGTTTCCGCCCTGGTCGTTCAAGACTCCCTGCTTGGACAGCATGTAGCACATGGCACCAGGCCCCATCGCCGGCAACTCTTTCTTGTCGAAAGCGGTTTTGATAGCCTCGGCCATCTGCTCTTTGGATCGTCCAGCCAGGACCAACTCGGTCTTCTTGACCGTGATGGGAACATTGAATCGCGCGGCCGGTGGGTTGAAGCAGATCGGACCGCGTATCTTGGGATTCCAAAACACGGGATCGTCAACCGCGGCGGTCCACCCCCGCTCCACCATGCAGACGAAACCGTTCTTGCCTTTCACCGCGACCTCATACCCATGCCGCCCCATCACCATCACCTCGGCATCTTGTGAGATGGATGGTGGAGCAGCACTGAGCGCCAACGCGATCTCGGCATCTCGCTCCATCATGTATTGATCGACCGGAGCCATCTTCGGATACGGCGCCTTCGCGTCCTGCGCTTGCGCATGCCACGGCGCGGCCACCACAACAACCAGCGCGAAACTTCTTAATGCAATGGCTGTGATTAATGCAAAGGTGTTGAGAGTCTTCCGCTTCATGGATCTCTCCTTAGGTATCTCCCCTTCGATAAGGGATTTTTCTGATAAAAGCTGGATGGCCCACCAAGCTTTTGCTCTCCCGAGGCCAGCTCGGCAAGATACGTTGATATCAATATAATCGTTATTTTTCGCGATAATTATTTTTTGCGTTTTTAGCCCTAAAAAAAGCATGTCAAGCCCCCAAACCGCCTAACTCTTTATCAAACAACAACATCGGCTTGGCATGTGAGTGACCCTCCAACAGCTATACTTAGCCACAAGCGTCCCGTAAACTATTGATTCAAAAGAATTGAGCAAACGCTAACCAGGGGGATCCCCCTCCCTACCAGTTCACTCCAGGAGCATCGAACCAGCATGACCACGCAATACAGCTCAGGCCGCAGCTCCTCCGGTACTCTCTTCGTCGTCCTGCTCTCGCTCATGCTTGGAGCTGCCGCGCTGGCCGTCTTCATCCGGCACGCTACGACCGGCATCCTTGCGCGGGTCGCTACCGCCATCACCGGGCGCACCGCCACTTACGACACCTCAGTCCCCGCTGTCGTTCAGCGCATCCAGCGGCTCAACCGCCTCGAGACTGTTGTCTATTCGATCGACACTGTCGTCGAAGGCTCGAAGTCGAGCGCGGTGCTGCCCGATCTGCTCGCCGGCGACCGCATTCTGCTCGTCGTCCACGGCCAGTCGATCGCCGGAATCGACCTTGCGCAGTTGAAGCCCGAGGACGTCCGCATCGAAACCAGAGATGGCGGCCAATCCATCCACATCAAGCTGCCACCGTCCCAGCTCTTCATGACCACGCTCGACAACCAGCACACCCGCGTCTTCGTCCGCTCTACCGGGCTCCTCGTCCCGGCCGACCCGAACCTCGAAACCGACACTCGCGCCAAGGCCGAGCAGCAGCTCCAGGCCTCCGCACTCGCCGACGGTATCCTCGACACTGCGAGCAAAAACGCCCGCGCCACGATCACCACGCTGCTCTATAGTCTCGGATTTAAACAGGTCGACGTCGCTTAAAGCAAAATCACTCAGCCGCGATGCGTGCGCTTCGCATCCAACAACTGGAAGTTACATAAATTGCAACCTTTGCTCACGCTGAGCGTCAAACGAGCCGATGACACGAAAGCGGCATCTTAATCGAACGACAGTTTCACGGATCTCAAACGCTCCTGAGCTATGATCGAAAAATATGACGTCCAGCTCTACATCCCGCGACGCAGACAGCCCGACAGAGGAACTCGTCTCCGGCACGCTTCCGTTTCCCAGGCGATCTGACGACGACGAAGAAGAGGAAGAGACCACCTTTATCAAGACCGTTGGCTGGATCTCCGCCGGCCTCGGCGCCGTAGCTCTCGGCCTCTTCATCGGACGCGAGCTCCGCCAGCGCTACCAGTTCAACCGCCGCACCCCGTATGACGCCTACGCCCACGCCGGGGACGAGCAGGATGTCGACTTCGGGCTGGGTATTTAGGACCGTCGACCGCGGATTTGCGCGGATGATCACGGATTAAAAAGACCAAGGCGGATTAATTCAGTGCGATCGGCCTTTTATCTGGGTATCTCTTTGCCCGTTGGGATTGATCTTTATTTTATCCGTACTGGTCTTTATGCGTATTCGGTCTTTTATCCGTGTTTGATCTTTTATCCGTGATCATCCGCGCAAATCCGCGGTCGGCTTCTGTCATTTACGATAGGTCTCGATGACAAAACTAGCCTTTCTCTTTCCCGGTCAGGGCTCGCAGGCCGTCGGCATGGGCCGCGGCCTCTACGACAACTTCCCTGTCGCTCGCGCTACCTTCGACGAAGCTGACGAAGCGCTCGGCTTCCCCATCTCGAAGCTCATCTTCGAGGGGCCTGAAGACCAGCTGAAGCTGACCGAACATACGCAACCGGCGATTCTCACAGTTTCGGTCGCCGCTGCGCGTGTGCTGGCCGAACGCAACGTTCAACCTGCGTTTGCTGCGGGTCACTCGCTCGGCGAATACTCTGCGCACGTCGCCGCTGGAACCTTGAGCTTCGCCGATGCCGTTCGCACCGTCCGCTCGCGCGGGCAATATATGCAGCAAGCCGTTCCTCCCGGCGAAGGCGCGATGGCTGCGATCCTTGGCCTTTCGCCGGATCTCATCGGCACGATCTGCGCGCAGGTCTCGGACGACCTCACTCCGCTTCCAACCACGCCCGAAGCGAAGACCTTCAACCCCAACAGCGCTGTCGTCTCGCCGGCTAACCTTAACTCGCCCGACCAAACCGTCATCTCGGGCGCAACTGCCGCAGTCGAGCGCGCCGCCGACCTCTGCAAGCAAGCCGGAGCCAAACGCGCCATCATGCTCCAGGTCAGCGCTCCCTTCCACTGCGCTCTGATGCAGCCCGCGCAAGACGCCTTGGCGCGCGACCTCGCCGCCCTTACCTTCCATGACCCGCACTTCCCCGTGGCCTCCAACGTGGACGCCCGCCTCCTGACCCAAGCCACCGAGATTCCCGACTGCCTGATACGCCAGGTCACCGGTCCAGTCCGCTGGGTCGAGTGCATCCAGCTCCTCGTCGCACAATCGGCCACGCATTTCATCGAGGTTGGCCCCGGCAAGGTCCTCTCGGGGCTGATGCGCCAGATCGACCGCAACCAGAAGGCCCTGAATGTCGAGGACTCCGCCTCGCTCGACAAGACCCTGGCCGCTCTGGCTGAATAGCTTCACCGGCAACGTAAGGAGCAACGATCATGAAACCTGGCGATCTCGTAGAAAACTTCACCTTGCAGAATCAGGACGGTAAGCCCGTCTCCCTGTCCGGCTTCAAAGGCAAACCAGTCGTCTTATTCTTCTACCCTCGCGCCGACACCCCTGGCTGCACGATCGAATCCTGCGGGTTCCGCGACGCGTTCGAGAAGTTCCAGAAGGCCGGAATCGTTGTCCTCGGCATCTCCCGCGACACCGTGAAAGACCAGAAGAAGTTCAAGGACAAGTACAACCTTCCCTACGATCTGCTGGCCGATCCCGACATGGAGCTCATCAACCGTTATGACCTGATCAAGCCAAAGAACATGTACGGCAAGCTGGTCAAAGGCGTGAAGCGGACCACTTACCTCATCGGTCCGGATCAGCGGCTGATTCACATCTTCGACGAGGTAAAGCCCCAAGGCCACGCCGAAGAGGTCCTGGCGCTGCTTCATAAGGGCACGGGAAAATAGCGGCTTTTGAAGCGGATAACGGTACCGGATTTTTCGCCTTTTGTGAAGCTCAAGATGCTGACGGAAAACATATTTATTTAAGTTTGCAATCCGTACCAGTTAGCGCTTACTCTGTTTCCCGTCGCTGCCGCCAAAGTCTTGCGAAGTGTAACAACCTGTTCATTCTTCGTTGATCGCAGGTTAATAGGCAGCGCTAAGGCTTACACACATGCGAAAAAATATATTGTTCCTAGCACCTCGACTCCTGGCGGCCGTCCTGTTTTTCTTCCTGTGCTCTCACCTCCAGGCCCAGTATGACAACGGAAGCTTGTTGGGTACCATCCGCGACGCAAGCGGAGCCGCAGTCCCGGGCGCGGTCGTGACCATCACGAACAACGCGACGGCGGTCATGACGAAGACAACGACGAACAGCGAAGGCGACTATGAAATCCCGTCCCTCCACGTCGGCGTCTACACCGTGTCAGCGAAGGCCCCCGGCTTTACCGATGCAGTGGCCAATAACATCACCGTCTCCGTCGGCGGGCGCCAGCGCATCGACATGTCTCTTAAAGTGGGTGCAACTGAGACCACCGTTGAGGTCTCGGACGTGGCCCTGCAACTTGAGACCGAGACCAGTGAGCGCGGCCAGGTCATCACCAATTACCAGAGTGAGGCGTTTCCTCTGGTCACCCGCAACTACTCCGACCTGCTGGGCCTGATCCCCGGCTCGCGTCAGGCGCCCACTGCGGCGACCACCAGCTCGATCAACTCGCTCGTCCGCGCCGGCTCCTATAACGTCAACGGCCAGCGCAGCATGTTTAACAACTTCCTGCTCGATGGTCTTGATAACAACGCCTACGGCGAGAGCAACCAGGGCTTCGACAACCAGATCATCGCTGTTCCACCCGACTCCGTCGCTCAGTTCCAGGTCGTAACGGACAACGAGAGCGCCGAGTATGGCCGGTCCTCCGGCGCCACCATCAACGTCGCATCGCAGAGTGGAACCAACCGCTTCCACGCCACGCTGTATGAGTTCATCCGCAACACCGACCTCAATGCTGCGGGCTTCTTCAAGCCCTTGACGGTCAGCAACACTGGCGCCACCGTCCCCTTCCGCAAGCCTACCTTCAACCGCAACCAGTTCGGCATGAATGTCGGCGGACCCATCGTGAAGGACAAGCTCTTTTTCTTCCTCGATTATGAAGGTTTCCGGCAAGTCCTCAAGCCGCTCAGCGTGTTGACCCTGCCGACGCAGAATGAACTGAACGGCATTCTCGTCGTGCCGGTGAAGAACGCCACCACCGGTGCGGTTTACCCGGCCAACACCCCGATTCCGGCTGGCGCGATCAACCCGCTTTCGGCACAGATCATCAGCTACTTCAAACAGATCTCCGGTCTCCCTGTATCCGGTCTGGCGACTACGGGTCTCGCGTCCAACGACTACGCCGTTCAGGTGCCCTTTACCGATAACGCCGACAAGGGCGACCTGCGCCTCGACTGGCAGATCAATCCCGCCAACTCCGCTTTCATTCGTATCAGCGACCGCAAGGAAAACGGCGTCAACTACCCTAGCATTCCCATCCCACTCGACGGCCAGACCAACGGCAACATTCGCATCCTCGATCAGCAGATCGCCCTCGGCTACACTCGCCTCTTCGGCGGTAGCAAGGTCCTGGATGCCCGTCTCGGTCTCGACCGCACCAAGGCCGGCAAGTACAACCTGTCCATCGGAAACACCGACTTCAACAATATTCCCGGCCTGCCGACCAACAACGCTGTCGTAGCCGGTGGGTTGCCCTCCATCGGGATCACTGGCTTCACCGGCTTCGGCCGCCAGAGCACCAACCCGCAGTGGCAAGACCCTGCCCTTATCGACCCAAAGGTCAACTTCACCTGGGTCAAGCACAATCACTCCCTGAAGTTCGGCTATGAGTACGAGCACATCTGGATGGCGGTGAATGATAACAACCCGCTCTACGGCTCCTTCACCTACGGCGGCGGCTACTCGAACGCAGGCGGATCGACCGTCAGCGACACCTACTGGGCCGACTTCCTCTTCGGTACGACCAACGTCTATTCGCTCGCGAACTACTACGAGGCGCACCTTACGCAGAACATCCACAACCTCTACGCGCAGGACGATTGGAAGGCCCTTCCGAAGCTGACCCTTAATCTCGGACTGCGCTGGGAGTACGGTTCACCCTACGCCGACCTTTACAACCGCATCTCGAACTTCGATCCAGGCACGCAGACCGTTCTTACCACTACACCCGGGGCCGTCGCCGGCAACGGCATCACTCCGGTCTCCTATGGTGGGACCTACGGAAAGACCCTGGTCAATCCTGACTACACTGACTTCGGCCCGCGCGTGGGCTTTGCCTACGAGGTCGACCCCAAGACCGCGCTTCGTGGCGGATTCGGCATAAGCTATGCGCACTACACTCGCGCCGGCTCCGGCGATATCCTGGGCATCAATGCACCGCAGGCACAGTTCGCCGCAGTCACCCAGATTGCCCCGACGACCACCAATCATTGCTCCACCCCACTCCCAGCCCAGATCATCCCAATCGGCGGGACGACTCCCTCGTGCTTCGCCACCTCTGACCAGGGCTACTCGAGCGGTCTCGTAACCAGCTTCAACAAAGCGACAGACAACATCACCTACATCCCCAGAAACACCAAGGACAGCTACGTCGAGAGCTACTTCCTCAGCATCCAGCGCACTTTGGCTAAGAACACCTTGCTCGACATCGCCTACGTCGGCAATCACGGCGTCAAGCTGCAGGGCTTCCTCAACGCCAACCAGAAGAACCCCGCCGCTCGGATTTGCCCGTCCTTATGCCAACTGGCCGTCCGACATCACCGCCGCCTTGAATGAGTTCTACTCTAACTTCAACTCGCTCCAGGTTAAATACGAGCAGCAAGTCGTCGATGGCCTCACTCTGCTCAACACGTTTACCTGGGAGCACTCGCTCGACAACGCGAGCGCGTCGCTCGAAGGCAACACACCCTCACCGCAGGATGGAAACAACATCCGCGCAGACTATGCGCAGTCGGACTACAACCTTCCCGTCGCCAACATCACCAGCCTCGTCTATGAACTTCCCTTCGGACGTGGCCGCCATTTCCTCAACTCCAGCGGGAGTATAACCAACACTCTCATCGGAGGCTGGCAGGTAAGCGGTATCGTCACTTTGCAGGCCGGCACGCCGTTCAATATCACCTACAGCCCCAACGGATCACAGGCCGTCTCGCCGCAGATCTCGGCGACCTACCGTGGAGCCAATGAGTATCGCCCAAACAAGGTCTCGGGTCAGGCAGTGACCCAGGGACGCTCCAACCGTGCCGCCAATACGGGCTACGTCAACTACATCAACTTCAACGCCTTCGTTCTGCCTCCGATCAAGGATGCTGCCGGCAACGTGCTTAGCCCGTTCGGCAATGCAAGCCGCAATCCGGGCCGCACGCCGGCGTTCTACCAGGCCGACCTTGCGCTCAATAAGAACTTCAGCACGCCCATTGAGAGCCTGAAGGTCCAGTTCCGCACCGAGTTCTACAACATCTTCAACCATACCAACCTGTATCTTCCCGGCACCATCAGCGGAACGCAGGGTACAACCTCAGCCACAGTCGGCACCGGTGGAACCGTCCCCATCGCCGCCATCATCAACGGAGTTCCCAACGGAGGCGGCCAGGTCACCAGCACCTTCGAACCACGCATTATCCAGTTCGGCCTCAAAATCCTCTACTAACCCAAATCCAAACTTCGCCCGAAGGCCCTGCGTTCACAAAGCGCAGGGCCTTCGATTTTGTGGCTGACAAGATCGCCTCATCTTCGAGCGAACTCATCCGGCGCTAAACTTAATGGATCGATGAGTTCCACAACCACCACAGCCGCCATCACCCTCGCAGCAGCGACCGCAGCCGCGGGTACTCTCACCTACGCCGCCCTCTCCGCGCAGTCTCAACTCTTTGGCAAGATCCTCATCGCCCCGCGCAATCCAAACGAAATCGCCCTCACCTACGACGACGGCCCCAACGACATCGTCACCGAGCGCCTTCTCGAACTCCTCGCCCGCCACAACGTCCGCGCCTCTTTCTTCCTCATCGGCAACTACGTTCGTCAGCGTCCGCAGATCGCTCGCGCCATCGCCGCATCCGGACACCTCATCGGCAACCACACCATGACCCACCCCTGGCTGGCCTGGCAATCCTACGCACGCATTCGTCAGGAACTCACGGACTGCAACGCTATCCTCGAAGACACCCTCGGCATCCCCATCCTTACTTCCGCGCACCCCACGGAGCGCGACGCCCCGCGGTCCTCAGCATCGCTCGCTCACTCGGCCTCAAGCCCGTTCAGTGGAACATCCTGCCCAAAGACTGGGAGCCCATCGGCGCAGAAGAGATCACAGCGCGTACCGTTCGCGCCATCACACGAAACCAGAGGCAAAACCGCGCCTCCAACATCGTTCTCCACGATGGCGGACAAGCCGGACTCGGCCAACCCCGCCTCCCCACCGTAGAGGCCACCGAACTGCTCCTTCACAGATACACCCCCCAAACCGGAACGAAGTTCGTCACGGTAGATGCCTGGGTGCAGTGAAAACTGAAAACTAAATAAGTAGCTAGGTAGTGATCTGCCAATCGTCGACAGCTTCTGTTCCACCGGTATTGCTCGTGATGTCGATTTTCTGGAAGTAGAAGTAGATCGATTGGAGGTCGCGTGAATCGACGAGCGGGCCACCTGCCTGTCCGTTTTGCAGCGACTGCTCAACCTCAGAGATGGTGGCGTTAGTCAGCTTGATGGTGTGATCGATCACCTCTTTTCCGGTGGCGTCTAAGAGGACGAATTCGAAGGTGGCGGAGGTGAGGACTTCGTTGGTGAAGGCGGCCTGGTAAAACTGAGGCGACGAGGCGCCCCACTCCTTGGTGAAGATGACCGGTTGATGTTGAACCTTGCCGGCGCCAGCGCCACTAGCTGCATCGTGAGGCACTTCGACCCCGTAGAAGAAGTCGACACCGGGGATCTTGCCTTTTCCGAGGCCTCCCTGCGTGCCTTCTGATTTGAAGGTTCCTTGCTTGTCCCCGATTACAGTCGCATAAATCTTAACGGCCATGTCGTGCCTCCTGTGCGCCTGTACTGCGGCGTGTCGGGAATCTTACAACTTTTCAGCGACAGCCTGTGAGCTTCGCCACCGTATTGGTGGGAGCAATCGACTCAGATCTTTTGGTGGGGGTGGAAAACAACCCGATCAGGGGGGAGATTTGTGCTGCTTCAGCGGCTTGTGCCTTCAATCCAAATGTATTCCCATTTGGAATGGGTTGTATTCCCCAAAATGCAAATCTGCTTGCACGTGTGGGTCATCAGATACGGGTCTGGTAGATCGGAGCAGAAAAACACTCAGTTATAGTGATGCACAGGAAATCCAAGGAGATTCTATGTCGAAGTTAGCGAATAAAGTGGCACTCGTTACTGGTGGTTCCCGGGGCATAGGCGCGGCAATCGCCAAGCGGCTCGCCGCGGATGGAGCGAGCGTGGCCATTACGTATGCGAAGGACGCCAGCGCAGCTTCGGCCGTTGTCAAAGCGATTGAAGGCAGCGGCGGAAAGGCCATCGCCATTCAGGCAGACGCGGCTGATACTAAAGCGATCAACGCCTCTATTGAAAAGACCGTGGCTACTCTCGGCCGGCTGGATGTGCTTGTCAACAATGCCGGCACAGCCATTCCGAAGCTGTTTGAGGACACCACGCTGGAGGAGATCGATCACATGATTGATCTCAACTTCCGCGGCCTGCTGGTTGCGACTCAGACGGCGCTGAAGCACATGAATGATGGCGGCCGCATCATCATGATCGGCTCGTGCGTGGGCGAGCGTGACATGACTCCCGGGCTGGCAGCCTACGCAGCCACTAAAGGAGCCGTGAAGATGTTCACTCAGGGCTTGTCCAGAGAGGTCGGAAGCCGCGGCATCACGGTCAACAACGTTCAACCTGGCCCCATCGACACGGACCTCAATCCTGCCTCAGGCGATTGGGCGACGCCCCAGAAGGCCAACACAGCTCTCAACCGCTACGGAACTGTGGATGAGGTCGCCGCGTTGGTAGCGTTCGTCGCAGGTCCGGAGTCCTCGTACATCACCGGCGCAAACCTGACGGTTGATGGCGGGACAAACGCCTGAACCAATGCGGTATAACACTGGTTGCGACTGCCTTTTGCAAACCCGCCGGCGCGAGTTTTTTTGCTGAGGTCGCAGCCATGTGAGGCCGTGTATGAGACGCCAGTCTTCCGTATCTCTTTTCCTTCGGCGTGGGGGATCATTACCGCGATTTGCGATCACGTCGATGATTCTTGCGGCTTGCGCGTTCCTGAACATTGGAGTGTCGTGGACCGAAGTGCCTCGGGCCGAACAAGCGGCGGCTCTCGTGTTGCATCGCACTGTTACGTATGCCGATCGTCAGACCTACATCGAGCTTCCATTTGAAGTGCCGGAAGGGGTAAGTCGTGTTTCGATCGAAACTTCGTATACCGAGCGAGAGAAGCACACGACGATTGATCTGGGATTATTCGACGGCGAACGCTTTCGGGGATGGAGCGGAGGCAACAAATCCTCGTTTACGGTCTCAGAGACAGATGCCACACCGTCTTATCTTCCCGGGCCGGTTCGACCTGGAAGGTGGAAGCTGATCCTGGGCGTTCCCAGTATCCGGGAGGGTGTGAGTTCTGAATTCACGGCGAATATCTACTTCGCACGAGCAGGAGATCTGCCTGCGGTTTCTACTTTCAGCGAGATTCCTTTGCGTGACGGTCCCGCATGGTATCGCGGCGATTTGCATATGCACGATGCTCACAGCGACGGTTCGTGCCTGAGTCAGTCGGGCAAGAAAGTTCCTTGTCCGCTCTATAAGACCGTGGAAGCCGCGGCGCAAAGAGGACTCGACTTTATTGCTATTAGCGACCACAACACAATCTCCCAATTTGACGCCATGCGCGAGTTGCAACCTTACTTCGATCATCTGTTGCTTCTGCCCGCGCGCGAGATTACGACTTTTCAAGGGCACGCGAACGTGTTTGGAACAACGGAGTTCATCGATTTTCGCCTTACCAGTTCGCATGTTCCGGACATCAATCATCTGCTGAAGCAGGTTCAGGAGTTGCATGGGCTGATCGCTCTTAACCACCCGGGCTTGCCTTCGGGGGAGAGTTGTATGGGATGCGGTTGGACTGCACCGAATACAAACTTCAAGCTCATCAATGCGATTGAGATCATTAATGGAGACCAGCGGGAAGGGCCGGGCTCTGGTATTTCTCTTTGGGAAGAGCAGCTGAATAAGGGTCTCCGCCTGACAGGGATTGGCGGCAGTGACAACCATGACGCGGATATTCCGCGCGATGCCAGATCAGCGATCGGCCGGCCGACTACCGTAATTCATGCTCGAGAGCTTTCGGAACGGGCGTTGCTGGATGGAATCAGGGCCGGTCATGTCTTCATCGACGCGGAAGGTACAAAGAATCGCGCAATTGAATTTGAGGCAAAGACAGATTCGGAGAGTGCTTCGATCGGCGATTCAATCCATGCGGCGGCGAGCCAGAAGGTGCATTTCAATCTCAGGATGGTTGCCCTTCAAGGTGCGTATGCGGAGGTGATTGAAGATGGCCACACTACTGCGTTGATCGACAAAACAGCTTGCGCGGAGCCAGACGAGACAAAGGGATTTGACTATGAAAGCGATGGTCAAAGACATTGGTTTCGGGTAAATATTCGATCGGCCAATGGTTTACTCCTTATCATCAGCAATCCGATTTATCTCAATTTTTGAAAAAGACAAACCCACATTCGAGTACCATAAACTCACCGCGCATGAGCACAACTTCCCCCAACCCGGCCCCAGCCGAGTCGATACCCAAGCCACCCATCGACCCGGAGATGCCCGCGCCGCTCTCGATGGGCGACGTGATGCGCATCCCCATGATGCGACGTCTCTGGTACGCCCAGACCATCTCCGTCTTCGGCGACTTCCTCGCGCTCTTCGCCGTCATCGCTATCCTCACCTTCAAGCTCCACGCGACGCCCCAGCAGGTCACTGGCATTCAGATCGCGTACATGCTCCCCATCGCGATCCTCGGAATCCTCGCCGGCGTCTTCGTCGATCGGTGGCCTCTCAAGCCGACGATGGTCGCGAGCGACAGCATTCGCGCCGCCCTCTGTCTCCTGCTCCTTTTTGCCACTCAAATCTGGCACTTCTACGTGATCCTCGCCGCCATCAGCGTCGTCTCCAGCTTCTTCAGCCCCGCGCAAGGGGTCGCTATCCGCTCCGCCGTTCCTCTGCATGGCCTGCGCTCTGCCAATGCGCTCATCCAGCAGGTTATGTTTGGCATGCGCATCATCGGCCCCGCCATCGCTGCGTTTATGGTCGCCTATCTCGGAGCCGCAAGCTGCTACATCTTCGACTCCGTGAGCTTCGTCGCCTCGGCCTGCCTCATCGCCTCCGTGGCTCTGGTTAGAACCGCGCCCAAACCCACAGCCACGGCCTCGGAAGACGCCTCCGCGATCCGCAAAGTCTGGCTCGATATGAAGCAGGGCATCAGCTTCATCGTCCACCACGCTGCTCTCTTCTTCGTCATCCTCGCCATGGCTGCGGGAATGTTCGTCATCGGCTGCTTCGGCCCGCTGATCGCGATCTACGTGCGCGACTCGCTGCACGCCTCCACCAAGATGTTCGGCATCGTCTCGCCGATGATCGGCCTCGGCATGCTGCTCGGCATCAATGGCCTGAATACGTTGGGCAAGAAACTCAGCAACACGCTGCTCGTCTACTCGGGTCTCTGCGGCATCGCGGTTGGCCTCGTCATCCTCACGTTGCTCCCGCACATCTGGTCGACGCTGGTGGGGAACTTCATCATCGGCATGGCTGTCGCCGCCATCATCGTCCCGGCCCAGACGCTGTTCCAGCAGGCGACGCCGCCTGAGTTGATGGGGCGCGTCGGCTCTACCTTCATGTCCATCGTCTTCGCCGCCCAGATCTCCGGACTCGTTCTCTCCGGCATCCTCACCCAGCACATGGGTGTGCGACGGGTCTTCGCGCTCTGCGCTGTAATGCTGGTGGTCCTGATCGCTGTCGGCAAGTTGTGGATGGAGCCGGAGAAGGTTTCGGCGTAAAAATTGCGTTTTGCGCGAATTTACGGCACGGCTGAAGCCATGCCCCTAAGCATGACTGTTCTGTTGCTTCGTGGTTGTCATCGTCGCAAATCAGGCGAGGGCCTGGCGGGCTGCTTCGAGGACTATTCCGACCTCGGCCTGGCCGTGGGCGGTGGAGACGAAGGCGGCTTCGTATTGGCTCGGGGGAAGCCAGACTCCGGCGTCGAGCATCGCGCGGTGGAAGCGACCGAAGGATACGGTGTCTGAGGTTGCTGCGCTGGCGAAGTCTGTCACGGGCCGGTCGGTGAAGAACCAGGTGAACATGGAGCCGACACGATTGACGGTCATTGGGATGCCGACCTCGTGGGCGATGCGGCCTACTCCGTTGGCGATGACTTCAGTGGTCTGTTCGAGACCGTTGTAGACGTCTTCTTGATGGGCGATCAGGTGGCGCAAGGTCGCGATTCCCGCGACCATGGCTAATGGGTTGCCGCTGAGCGTTCCGGCTTGATAGACGGGGCCTAATGGGGCGAGGAACTCCATGATGTCGGCGCGGCCGCCAAAGGCTCCGCAGGGTAGGCCTCCGCCAATAATCTTGCCGAGAGTGGTCAGGTCGGGGGTGATGCCGTAGATCTGCTGTGCGCCGCCGAGAGAGAGACGGAAACCGGTCATCACCTCGTCGAGGATCAGGAGCGTACCGTGGGCGGCGGTGATCTCGCGGAGGCCTTCGAGGTATCCGGGGTTGGGTGGGATAGTGCCTGCGTTGCCGACGACAGGCTCAACGATGACGCAGGCGATATCGTGCGGGCGAGCGGCGAAGACAGCAGCGACGGCGTTGAGGTCGTTGAAGGGCAGGGCGAGGGTGTGCATCGCGGTCTCGGCGGGAACGCCAGCAGAGCCGGGGATGCCGAGCGTGGCTACGCCGCTGCCGGCTTTGACCAGCATGGCGTCGGAGTGGCCGTGGTAGCAGCCCTCGAATTTTACGACGAAGTTGCGGCTGGTGAATCCGCGGGCCAGGCGGATTGCAGACATACAGGCCTCGGTGCCGGAGCTAACGAAGCGGAGCTTTTCGATGGAGGGGAAGCAGCGGGTGACGAGTTCGGCCAAATTTGCTTCGGCGGCGATGGAAGCACCGAAGCTGGCGCCTTTGGCGGTGGCCTGTTGGATGGCTTCGACGACGGGCGGGAAGGCGTGGCCGAGGATCATGGGGCCCCAGGAGCCGAAGAGATCAAGGTAGCGGTTCCCGTCTTCGTCGAAGAGGTATGCTCCTTCGGCGTGGGTGAGGAAGGGAGGGTCTGCGCCTACGGCGCGGAAGGCGCGGACGGGCGAGTCGACTCCGCCGGGAAGGAATTTTTCAGCGCGTTGCTGCAGGTGGCGAGAACGGGTAAGGCTGCGAGTCATGCTTTTAGTATAGGAGGGTGAAGTGCGAGATTTGGCGGGTTGAAAGTTTGAGTTTTGAGCAGTGACACCATGAGATGGAGTTTTATAGCCCGTCATTCGGGAGTAAACGTAAGGTCCTACAGTCGACTTCGGCGGACTAATCGACCGCAAGTCGAAACGAGCAGATCTCATCCACTAGTTTGTCGACTTGTCACCGGTGCGTTTCCTCTTCTGGTACGCAGCAACCTTGAGCTTGTTGCCGCAGATGTTCATGCTGCACCATCGGCGTGAGCCCTTTTTGCTCGTGTCAAAGAAGTGAAGGACGCATGACTCGCACTTGCGAATACGCGATAAATCCGGTTCCGCAAGAAGGTCTGCCGTGGCGTCGATGATCGGTGCCCAGAGGTCGGTTGGCCGGCGAAGTTCGAACGACATCTCTCGAATGACCTTCCCGTCTCGTTTGTAAAGCAAAGCGGGGAAAGGATACTGGATCAACAGTGAATTCACTTCAGTGAGGAAAGCATCGGCAGGCGCCGACCCACCCTCCATCCGCAGAACGGCCCCCCGCAGTTTTTCCCGGAACGCGATGAGTTTTTCCAGGAAGGCCGCGGCTTCGGATGAGTGACGCCAGCTTCTCAGCGTGGCTTTGGCCTTGACTGAAGTTACTGTCCCGGAAGCGATTAACCATCTTTCGAGAGCGCGAACATCCGGAAGCAACTCCGTGGGCCCTTCGGTCAGGACCGGTTTCGTGTTGAGCAGATCCAGAATCGGCCGGTTCGCCACGAACAGAAATCCGTCGATCCATTCCTGTGCCTCTGGAGAAACCTCGTGCATAAAACCTCTCTTTTAAAATATCGTAAATAATCGTAACACCGTTATTGACAATTTTATTGGTGTTAGGTATTTTCGATTCATATAGGCGGGACCTTGCGTCACCGGGAAAGGAAATTACCATGACCACGTTTCAATATGCGACCGTTCAAGGCCTCAAGCTCTTCTATCGCGAGGCCGGCTCGAAAGCTTCCCCAACCATCGTGCTGCTGCACGGATTCCCCAGTTCGTCGCATATGTTCCGCGATCTGATCCCGCAACTGGCGGACGAATTTCACGTGATTGCACCGGACTATGTTGGCTTTGGCTACAGTGATGCCCCGGACGCAGGTGCATTCAACTACACCTTCGACAATCTCGCATCCTCTATCGAGGAACTCCTCTTTGGAGTCCTTGGCTTGAAGAAGTTCAGCATCTACGTTCAGGATTACGGCGCGCCGGTGGGCTATCGGATTGCCTCCCGACATCCAGACGCTATCGAGGGCATCGTAGTGCAGAACGGGAACGCCTATGCCGAGGGTATCGGTGCGGCCTTCGATCCGATGAAGCCGTTCTGGGTAGACCGCAACCCGGAGACGGAGAAGCCGGTGCGAGAGCTCCTCAAGAAAGAAACCACCGTCTTTCAATACACCCACGGAGTCAAGGATGTCTCGCGGATCAGTCCAGACTCATACACTATGGACCAGCTCTTCCTCGATCGCTCGGGCAACGATGCCATCCAGTTGAATCTGCTACACAACTACCAATCGAACCTCGCGCTCTACGACGGCTGGCATGAGTTCTTCAGGAGCAAGCAGCCGAAGACGCTGATCGTGTGGGGAAAGAATGATCCATTCTTCACTGTCGAGGGTGCGCAAGCCTATCTGCGAGATATCCCGAAAGCAGAGGTACACCTGCTCGATACCGGTCACTTTGCACTTGAGGATTCATGCGAATTCATCGCGCATCAAATCCTAAAGTTCTTTGCCTGATTGAAGAACATGGCCTGTTCCCGTCTTCCACGCAGATTAGAGAAAGGGTGAACATCATGAAGTTTCCTGAGAAAGCGACAGTAGTAGTGGTCCATGGAGCGTGGGCTGACGGTTCGAGCTGGCAAGCGGTCCTGCGTCCACTTGAGGAGCGCGGCTTGAATGTGATCGCTGCACCCATCCCCCTAACCTCCTTAAGCGACGACGCGGCCGCTCTGAAGCGCACCATCGCACGAACGCAAGGCCCATTGATCCTTGCCGGGCATGCCTATGCCGGTGCAGTCATTGCTACTGCTCACGACGAGCGCGTGAAGGCTTTGGTGTATGTCGCTGCTTTAGCGCCCGATGAAGGCGAGACCGTTGCTCAGGTCTTTTACCGAGACGAGACTCACCCAAAGGCCCCGAAGCTTGCTCCAGACGCAGACGGCTTTATCTGGATGCCGGATGAAGGGTTTGCCAACGCCTTTGCACAGAACGCTTCGGCTGAGCAAATTGCGTTATCCAAGGCAGTGCAGCGTCCGATTTCAGTCAAAAGCATTCAGGAACCTGCCTCCGCTCCCGCGTGGAAGTCAAAACCGACGTGGTACCTCATCGCGGAACAGGATCGAATGATCAATCCCAAGACGCAGCGCTTTATGGCGGAACGCATGAAGGCGACAGTACGATCTTTCTCGGTTGATCACACTCCGTTGCTCACTGCGCCCGACAAGGTTATAGAGGTCATCGTGGAAGCCGCGAAAGCGGTGCTTTCTTAAAGCGATATCTGGTTTGCAAAAGCTATCAAACACAATGGGGAGAAATCATGAAGAATTCTGTCGCAATTGTGACTGGAGCCAGCCAGGGAATCGGGCGTTCCACCGCTATCCGTTTGGCCCGCGACTTCTCCGCTGTTGTATTGGCGGCACGCAATGGCAAGGAACTTGAAGAGGTTGCCGCTGCGGTCAAAGAGGCGGGAGCCGAACCGCTTCCTCTTGCCCTTGACTTGAGCCAGACCGAAGCGGCCGAAACTGTCATCAACACCACGCTTCAGCGTTTTGGGCGAATCGACGCACTGCTGAATATCGCGGGCGCCGTACCGCAGATCGATCTCTTCGAGATGACGGATGAGCAGTGGAACGCCGGCATGGAGTTGAAATTGCACGGGGCCCGTCGTTTGACGATTCGCGCATGGGATGCACTAAAACAGGCTCATGGCTCCGTGGTTTTCATGTCCGGGAGCGCCTCCCTTGATCCTAAGCCGGCCTTCGCCGCGGTTGCCGCGACCAATGCTGCAATTACTGCTCTCGCCAAAGCGTTCGCGGAACAAGGGATTAGGGATGGCGTTCAGGTGAACAGTATTGTGCCTGGCCCGGTCATGACCGGGCGTCGGCGCTCTTTTCTCGAAAAGTGGGCTCCAGCGCACAATATGAGTGTTGAGGAAGCGATGAAGAAATTTCCGGAAGAAGCTGGCATCAGCCGCTACGGGCAACCGGAAGAGATTGCCGAACTCCTCGGCTTCATGGTCTCTCCCGCAGCAAAGTGGATGACGGGAGCATCGCTGCGAATGGATGGCGGCGAAATCAAAGGCATTTAGAGTCCAGGCGCAAAGATTCGTTTGGCATAAATAACGAAAAACGCGCGGCTCGTTTCGTACAAAATTCGATAGTGCGGTCTGGCGCGGAGGACTGACCGGGCACTAAGCTTGATTTCATGAACAAGGGTCGATGCTTAGGTCTGGTGGGCGGGCTCGGAGTTGGCGCGACCGTTCACTATTATCAGAAGCTGGCCAGGACGCATGAGGAGCAAGGCCGCAATCTCGACATCGTCATTACCCATGCCGAGACGTCGCGCGTCTTCGAGTACGTCCAGGCAGGTGACCGCGATGGGTTGGCGGAATACTTACTCGTTTTCATTCGCCGGATGAAGGCCGCCGGCGCTGAGTTCGCGGCCATTCCGGCGATTACACCGCATTACTGTGTGGGGGAACTCATCGCAGCTTCTCCGCTGCCTCTCTTCAATATCTTCGATCCTCTTGTCGAGGAACTCGCGGCTCGAGGGGTTCGGCGAGTAGCTGTATTTGGAACGCGCTACGTCATGGGATCGTCGCTCTACGGCTTCGCCGGTGATGTTGAGATCATCCGGCCGACGTCAGATGAGATGGACACGATTCACACCACGTATCTGGATCTGCTGCAAAAGGGATTGGGTACCGAAGAGCAGCACAGGAACCTGACGGCGATTGCTCATACTCTGCAGCAGCGAGATGGAGTGGATGCGATCGTTATGGCGGGAACTGATCTTTCGCTACTCTTCAACGACGCGAACACGGCGTTCCCCCACATCGATTGCGCGGCATTGCATCTTAAGAGAATCGTGCGTGGGTTGCTTGATGAGGCTATTTGACTGTTCCTGCTGGGCTGGGGGCCGACATTGGAGGTAGGGTCAGTACGCGGTAGACCGGCATGCAAAGCAGCAACACCACGATGACCGCGATTGTGAGTCGCACAGCATGAATCTTGAAGCGCTGGGCGATGCTTATGAGCAGCAGCAAGGTTGCGAGCGTTACGGTCACGCGCACGTACTCGTCGGAGTGCTGCCTTGCCACGTTGCCCTGCTCGAAGGTTTCGGTCGCCTGGTCATTCAATTTGGCCGCATCGTCTGCCCTTGTGCTGTGGTATTCGGGCATTTGTTGAGGGCCGACTGGCGCGTTGGGGTTGTTGAGCGGGTCGGTCTTCTTCCAGGCTTCGAAGGCTGGATGAAACTCAGGGAGAAGGCGGCGCTCAAAGAGGTCCGCTAGTTTTGTCTGTCCCTGAGCTTCAGCCTTGAGCCACTCGGCGACGGTCGAGGCGTTGTAGAGGCGCTCCTGGTTGGCGGCGGTGGCGGCACCCTCGGCCTGTACTCGCAGCTTACTGGCGATGCCGTAGAGTTCGGCTTGATGTCCGGTCCAGAGCGCGGCCTGATAGCCGCTCCAGGCAGTGGTGACGGCGATGATGGCAAGCACGATCGCCTCAATGGTCTCCAATAACCGGTGCTGCGAGGAGGTCGACGATCCCTCATGTTTGGTGAGGTGATGAGCCACTTCGATGTTGGCGTTGCCACCTTCGGGCATTCAGAGGAGTCCTCGCGTTGCATTTGAATTGTTCTAGGGGAGTCCGGAGGCTGCAACTGTCACTTTTGATAGCTGGCTGACTCTTTTCTACGGCTCTTTGTAAATCACATCATGAAGATGCTTTTTGGCGATCGCTCCATCTTCGGACGGAGACAAGGGAACGTTTTTCTCTCCTTCACGGACTGAGACGTCGCGCATGTATTCCTCAAAGCCAGGCGCAGAGAAGACAGCGTCCGCGCGAATGTCGTCCTTTCCGATGTTTACGGCAGATATCCAGGTGCCAGCGGGGATAAATACTGTCGCGCCGGCGTGCACCACTCTTACTGAATCACCCAGCTGCACCTTTGCCGTCCCCGTTTCGAAGAAGAGAATTTCGTCCGCGTTTGGATGCCTGTGAGCCACGATCTCTCCGCCGGGGGCAAGCGATGCTGTCATGAAGACCAGATGCGACGACCCGCCATTCTTCGGGTCAACCCTTAGAACGAAGGTCTCTCCCGGGTTAGGGTGTCCAGGCCATCCCCTCACTACGCGTCTCTCTCCTTCACCCTTCTCGAGGATCAAGGGTGTCGGCCCTGAGGCGGCACTCGCTATTTGCGGAACTGGAGAATGCATTCCGACATAGCCACAAGCGAGTAACAGGCTCGCACCCTTCAGCAAAGCCGTGAATCGCATGGCGTCTCCCTTCAAGGAAAATATCTGGTGTCGAGTGTCGGAATCGTATCCGGCTCCGAGACAGGCCGCAAGCTGAACGACCGCGCGGCGGTGTCCGGTTTTGGACGGTGAAAATCATCCGTGGACAGTGCAGCGGTCTAGCTGTTGGCTAAGTCGCTCATACAACAAGAGAAGTCTCTTGAGAGTTATGGCTGGCGGCTTGCTTTCTCTCTTGTAGAGTTTCGCCCAGAATCAACTTGTCGACGAGGAGAGCGACCATGATGACGCTTCTACAGGACGTGCACTACGCGCTGCGGCAGTTGCGAAAGACACCGGGATTCACAGCTACGGTGCTACTGACGCTGGCGCTGGGGATCGGTGCCAATGCGGCAATCTTCACGCTTGTGAATGCGGTGCTGTTGAGGAACCTGCCGGTGGCAGATCCGAAGACGCTGGTGCGGCTGGGCGATAACGACAACTGCTGCGTGACTGGTGGGACGAGGGACGATGGAGACTACGCGCTGTTTTCGACGGATACCTATGAACAGTTGAAGAAGGGTGTCCCGGAGTTTGAGGAGTTGGCGGGGATACAGGCGGGTTTTCATTTTCGTCCGGTGACGGTGCGGCGGGACGGAGCCGGGAGTCAGGCGCAGTCAGTGATGGGAGAGTTTGTCTCGGGCAACTACTTCCGCACGTTCGGGCTTAGGGCCCAGGCGGGGCGGCTGCTGGCGGATGCTGACGGTGTGGAGGGGGCTCCGATAACGGCAGTGATGAGTTACGACACGTGGCAGCGCGAATATGCCGGCGATGCCTCGGTGATTGGAAGTACGTTCTGGGTGAATACCAAGGCAGTGACAGTGGTGGGGATTGCGCCGAGGGGATTTTATGGCGACCGGATGTCGAATACGCCGCCGGATTATTATCTGCCGATCGAGGCGATGCCGGTGCTGGCGTCTGCGCCTTATGTACATCAGCCGAACGCGGCGTGGCTTTATATTGTTGGGCGCGTGAAGCCCGGTACGGCGCTCGCTCCTCTGCAGGACAAAGTGAGCGCGCTGCTGCGACAGATTTACGCGCATAGATTTACGGCGTCCCCGCACGATCAGGCGCTGCTGGCGAAGACGCATGTGACACTGACGCCGGGTGGGGCCGGTATTCAGGCCCTGCAGGATGAGTACGCGTCGCATCTGCACCTGTTGATGTGGATCTCCGGACTGGTTCTGCTGATCGCGTGTGCGAATATTGCAAATCTGCTGCTGGTGCGCGGGATGGGACGGCGCGCGGAGATGTCGGTGCGCACAGCGCTGGGTGCGATGCGGGGGAGAATCATCCGGCAGTTGCTGACGGAGAGCATTCTGTTGTCGGTGATGGGCGGCGTGGCCGGGTTGATGGTGGCGTATGCGGGGACGCGAATGCTGTTACGGATGGCGTTTCCCGGGGATACCAACGTTCCGATTCATTCGAGCCCATCGCTGGAGGTGATCGGATTTGCGTTTGGGCTGTCGCTGGTGACTGGCGTTCTGTTTGGCGTAGCGCCGGCTTGGATTGCGGCAAATGCGAATCCTGCTGACGCTTTGCGCAGCGGGACGCGGACGACGGCGACGGGAGTTTCGCTGCTGCAACGCGGGCTGGTGGTGCTGCAGGCTGCTCTGTCGCTGGTGCTGCTGGTGGGTGCGGGATTGTTTGCGCAGAGCCTGAACAAGCTCCAGGGCACGGACCTGAAACTGGATGCGAAGAACCGGTATATCGTGCATTTCAATCCGCAGGCAGCGGGGTATGCCCAGACGCAACTGGAGGCGCTGTACCGGACGATCGAGGAGCAATTCCACACACTGCCGGGAGTGGGGAAAGTCGGGATTTCGACGTATACGCCGATGGAGGACGATAACTGGGGCACCGGTGTTGATGTGCAGGGACAGCCACCCACGCACGGCGGTTTCGGTGCCTCGTTTGTAAAGGCCAACGCGGAGTTCTTCGATTCGGTGGGGACGCGGGTGGTGATGGGACGGGGGATTGGCGTGCAGGATACGGCGACGGCTCCGACAGTGGCCGTAGTCAATGAGGAATTTGTGAAGCAGTATCTGAAGGGACTCAATCCGATTGGGCAGCACTTCGGTGGGAACGGGCATGCCTCGGCTGGAGATTATCAGATTGTCGGCGTAGTGGAAGACACGGCCTACCAGAGTGTGAAGTGGAAGGATCACGCAATGTACTTTTTGCCGATGATGCAGCGGGCTCCGAGTGATAAAGGGCCGATCGAAAGCGATGATCAGCTGTATGCCGGGGCGATCGTGCTCGCGACTGACCGGCCGATGAACGAAATGGAGACACTGGCTCGGCGAACATTGACGCAGATCAATCCGAACCTTGCGGTGGTGAAGTTCCAGACGTTTGAGGAGCAGATCGGCGACCGGTTCAGCGAGGAGAGGATGATTGCACGGCTGACGGTGCTGTTTGGCGCGCTAGCCCTGCTGCTGGCGACGATCGGTCTCTACGGGGTAACGGCGTACACGGTCGCAGGCCGAACCTCGGAGATCGGTATTCGCATGGCGCTGGGGGCGGAGCGTGGCAGCGTGGTTGCGATGATTATGCGCGGTGCGACCGTTCAAACGTTGCTGGGGCTGGCGATCGGCGTTCCAGTGGCGTTGCTGTGCGTACGGTTCGTGAAGACGCAACTGTATGAGATCACTAAGGCCGACACGACGGTGATGGCGGGCGCAAGTGTGACGCTGGCAGTTGCGGCTTGCATTGCAGGGATGATTCCGGCACGCCGGGCCGCGTCGATCGATCCGGCGAAGGCGCTGCGGATGGAATAAGGCGGTTGGGCGGGACAATCTGGAGGCCAGAGCGTATTGTGCCGGTTGAGGCTTATCATTGAGGTATGACGGAGGTAGAGCGCAACGCGATTGAGGGCCGGGCGCTGCTGCTCTACGATGGCGTCTGTGCTCTATGCAATGGCATTGTGCAGTTCCTGATGAAACATGACAGGCTGGACAAGTTCCGTTACGCCCCGCTGCAAAGCGGCCTTGGGCGGGAGGTGCTGGCTCGTTTTGATAGCCACAACCTTCCGGACGGCGTGATGCTGCTGACGGACGCCCTGACGCCCAGGGAACATCTCTATCAGCGCTCCGATGCCGTTGCGGCCTGCCTGCAACAGCTCAGCGCACCCTGGCGTGTGGTTGGGAGGGTACTCAGCCTGGTGCCGCGGCGGCTCCGCGAATGGGGTTATGGCGTCGTTGCGCGCTTCCGCTACCGGCTGTTTGGGCGGTACGACACCTGTCCTGTACCACCGCCAGAGCAGCGCAGCCGGCTTCTGGGCGTGTACGAATAACGGCTGCTTTATCAGTCTTTGACGATCACCCTGCTAGACTAAACATCTTCCTTTCAAGCGACATGACATGGAGCAATACCTTGCCGGATGAGACCCTCCCCAAGCCCGAATCGACCGCAACGGACACAACAGCAGCGCCGAACCCTTCGCTTCGGGCGGCCGCCGCACAGAAGAAGACCATCGGCCTGAAGCAGATAGCGAAGGAGACGGCAAAGGCGCCCGGTTCGACACGGAAGAGCATGAGCTACGCGGATGCGGGCGTGGACATCACCTCGGGTGATCGCAGCAAACAGCGCATTAAGATGCTGGCGCGCAAGACCTTCAATCGTCAGGTGCTGTCGGAGATTGGCGGCTTTGGCGGCCTGTTTGCCCTCGACCTGGAAAAATTTCCGAACCCTGTTCTGGTCTCTTCGACGGACGGCGTGGGGACGAAGCTGAAGGTCGCCTTTGAGCTTGGGATCCACCACACCGTGGGGCAAGACCTGGTGAATCATTGCGTTAACGACATTGCGGTACAGGGTGCGACGCCACTTTTTTTCCTCGATTACCTTGCGACGGGCAAGCTGGAAGACATGGTGGTTGAAAAGGTCGTGCAGGGGATCAGCGAGGCGTGCCGGGCCAACGGCTGCGCGCTGATCGGCGGCGAGACGGCCCAGATGCCGGGCTTCTACGCGGACGGCGAGTATGACCTTGCCGGCACCATCGTCGGCGCGGTGAGCCGCGATAAGATCATCACAGGGGAACATATCCAGATCGGCGACGTGCTGATTGGGTTGCCGTCGAACGGTCTGCATACCAACGGCTATTCGCTCGCGCGGAAGCTGCTCTTCGAAGTCGCGAAGTATGGCGCCGACCACTACGTGAACGAATTGAAGGACAAGACAGGAGCGGCGTTGATGCGCACGCACCGCAGCTATCTTTCAGTGATCAAGAAGCTTGCGGGTGCCGAGGTGGTGAGCGGCATGGCGCACATCACCGGCGGCGGCATCACGGAAAACCTGCCGCGCATCCTGCCCAAGGGCATGGGAGCGTCGATCGATCTTGCTTCGTGGACCGTTCCGCCGCTGTTCGAACATCTGCAACAGCTCGGTAACGTGGCTCAGGACGAGATGCTGCGCACCTTCAACATGGGCATCGGGCTGATCGCTGTGATTCCTGCGGAGAAGATCAAGAAGGCGAAGGCTGTGCTGAATCGCGCAAATGAACGGCACTGCATTATCGGCAGGGTTGTTCGCGGTGAGCGGAAGGTCAGCTACAACTAGGCATTCATAGATTTCGACTCGACGCTTTTGTACATCCGGATTCGTTTGCCGTGCATCCATAATTTCGAATATTTCAGTCGAGGTTGAGGATCTATGGAAGCGATGCAGATTGTTCAAACGCAGAGTGGGCTGACGCTGCGTCCCGCGCAGGTGCCCAAACCTGTCCCCGGCAAAAATGACGTCCTGATCCGCGTGTTTGCCGCCGGTGCGATGCCGACTGAGCTTGGCTGGTATCCGACGACGCACCAGAAGAGCGGCGAGGTGCGGTTGCACGCGATACCTGGGCATGAGTTTTCGGGCGTTGTGGCGGCGAAGGGCGACGATGTGAGCGGCTTCAATGTGGGGCAGGCCGTGTATGGCATGAACGATTGGTTTGCGGAAGGTGCGATGGCTGAGTTCTGCCTTGCTCAGCCGCAGAGCATTGCCGCAAAGCCTACGAAGTTGACGCATGAAGAGGCTGCGACGGTGCCGATTGGAGCGCTGACCGCGTGGCAGGGGCTCTTCGATCGTGCGAAGCTGCAGCCGGGAGAACGGGTTCTGGTGCATGGCGGAGCAGGCGGGGTGGGGCTCTTCGCGGTACAGCTTGCGCATCACCGAAAGGCGCATGTGATCGCGACGACCTCAACGCAGACGGTGGGGCTGGTGAAGGAGCTTGGAGCCGATGAGGTGATCGATTACAAGACGGCACGTTTTGAGAACCGGGTGCGCGATGTGGATGTGGTCTTCGACGGGGTCGGGGGCGAGACGCTCGAGCGCTCGTGGGGCGTGTTGAAGCCGGGAGGCCGGATGGTCACGGTCGCGTCAGATAGCGGGAGCAGCGATGATCCACGGGTCAAGCAGAGTTTCTTTATTGTTGAGCCGAACCAGGAACGGCTGGGCGAGTTGGCGAAGCTGCTGGATGACGGATCGCTGAAGACGTTCGTCAACGCTGCGGTTCCACTGGCAGAGGCCGCGGCGGCCTACGGAGGCAAGGTTCCGCAGAAGCTGGGATACGGCAAGGTGGTCGTGGCGATCTCTGGTACTTCGTGATCGGCGGTTACTCGGGCGGATGTGCTTTGGTGGATCTTACGAGCGCTCCCAGGAGAAGTGCACCGGGCGTCTGCGAATACGGAGGCGTCAGAGGAGGTAGGGCAACAGGGCGGCGGTCTGTCGGGCATAGGTAGCATACGTCTCCCCAAACTGGGAACGCATCCACTCCTCCTCCGTGCGAAGCTTGGCCCACAACACGAGGAATATTAGGACGAAACCGATGACCCCGCGCACCTGGGAGAGCGCAATCGCGGTGCCAAGAAACCCGGTCAGAATGCCGGTGTAGATGGGGTGGCGGACCAGCGCATAGGGGCCGGTAGTAATCAGCTCGTGGCCCTGTTTAACGGTGACGGCGTGGCTCCAGTTGCTGCCGAGGTGCTGGCGTGCCCAGACGGCGAAGAGAAGGCCGACGACGGTAACAGCAGCTCCAATCCAAAAAGGCCGAATGCCAGACGGCCAGAGCTGGCGATAGAGCCAGGGCAGCGGGATGCGAGTTGTCGAGAGGAGGACGATCACGATCAGGAAGGCGAGGGCCCGCAGGATTTGCGAGGCGGCGGGCTCGAGGCGCTGGTCGGTTTTGGTATCGGCGGCCTTGATTCGCCAATAGAGAACAAAAGCGATCCAGACCACGGGAAAGAAAGATTCGTATAACCAAAGCATATGGACCTCCGGGCGCTAAAAATACTGCCTAGGCCGGCGGGGGGAGTTCCAGGCCGAGAGGCAGGCAATCCAGATGACGCAGCGAACAAGGGAGAAAGTCCTCACGTAGTTTGATGAGCGACCAGGTTACTTACTTTTGTGCTTGCCTATGCTGATGGCCAGGTCTTCCTTAACGTTCGGGTCATAATCCTCGAGTTCCGCGAGAAGAGCCGAGTCAGAGAGATCAAGTTGGTGGGAGTTCGACCAATCCTCTTCGAGCGTTTTCTTGACGCGGTGGATGATGTGCTTGTCGTCGACCTGAATCGCGAGCTCGCGGCGGCTGTCGAAGCTGCCGGGTGCGAGGTTGATGGAGCCAATAATGGCGGTGGAATCGTCGGCGAGAATCAGCTTGGCATGGAGCTTGATGTGCTTCAGCTTGTGGATCTTGACGCCGAGATCCTGGAGAGTGCGAAGCCCGCTGACACCTTCGATGAGCTTCTCCTTCTTAAGCTTATGCGGGGGGCGGGCCATGATGTGGATTTTGACGCCGCGGGCGTGGGCGCGGACGAGGTGTTCGATGATGGTGGGGTCCTGGTAGCGCTCGTTCTGGAGCCAGAGAGAATGCTTGCTCTCGTCGATGAGCTTGCCAAGGCGCTGGCGACCGTTGCCGATGCACCAGATGAGATGTGAGTGGTCGCCGGCGTCGAAATCTTTGCGGTTCCAGTCGGCGTCGAAACATTGCATGACCTCGGTGACCTCGTACCCATGTGTGGTGACGACTGCGTAGTCGCGCGTGGTGGTGAGGTTCTTGGTCTCCCAGTTGAGCGACTGGACGAAGGCAATGGTGTCGTCAATGACCATGGACTTCTCGTGCGTTACATCGAACTCAGGATTGCTGTCTTTGACATGGACGTCCGCGTCGGTGAGCTTCTTGCGCGTATCGGCATTCTCCTTCTCGCCATCGCGTCGCTCGGGATTGAGCATAATTCGCACGTCGACGCCGCGATGTTGAGCGGCGATGACGGCTTCGAGGAGAGAGGGGTCGGAGAAGATGAACATCTTGACTCGGATGGATTTCCTGGCCTGGGCGATTGCGTCGATGATTGGTTTGCCGGTGTCGTCAGGTAACACGATGATGGAGCGAGACATAGAGTTTCCTTCGCTGATTAGCTTGGTTCGTTTCGTACCGTGCTGCGCTTAGGTTAGATCGGGCGCTCCCACTGAGACAACTTTATCCGAACCTGCGTCGAATTGGGTGCGGTGGAGTGCGGCGTAGAGGCCGTTGCGGGCCATGAGCTCGTCATGCGTGCCGTTTTCAGCGACGCCGCCGCCCTGGATGACGACGATCTGGTCGGCGTCGCGGATCGTGCTGAGACGATGGGCGATAGCAATGACGGTCTTACCTTTCATTAGCTTTTCGAGGGCGTCGATGACGAGCTTTTCGGACTCGCTGTCGAGGGCGGCGGTGGGTTCATCAAGCAGGAGGATGGGGCTGTTGCGAACCATGACGCGGGCGATGCCAATGCGCTGGCGCTGACCGCCGGAGAGGGTCATGCCGCGATCGCCGACCGGGGTGTCGTAGCCGAGAGGCATGGCCGTGATGAAGTCGTGGGCGTTGGCGAGCTTGGCGGCCGCGATAACCTCTTCTTTTGTGGCCGCGGGACGGCCGAAGGCGATGTTCTCGAATATTGTGCCGCGAAAGAGCACGGTGTCCTGAAGCACGTAGCCGATCTGGTCGCGGAGGTGCTTGAGTTTGTACTTGCGAATCTCCTGACCATCGATGCGGACGGTGCCGGACTGCGCGTCGTAGAAGCGCGGAATGAGGCTGACCAGCGTGGATTTTCCGCTGCCGGTGGGACCGACTATGCCGACAAACTGGCCGGGCTTAATCTTCAGGTTGAGGTCGGTGAGGATTGGGTTGGCGGGGTCGTAGCCAAAGGCGATGTGATCAAAATCGATCTCGCCGTTCAAGGTGACGGGCTCAAGGCCTTCGGGGTCGTCAGGGATGATGGTGTCGGTGTCGAGGATGGTGCGGATGCGTTCGACGCCGACTGTGGCCTGCGCGATGGCGTTGGTAGTGGTGGCGAGGTCCTTGACGGGTTTGAAGAACTTGGTGAGGTAGGCGAGGTAGACGGTGAGTTCGCCAACAGTCATGGAGTGGGCAAAGATAAGCACTGCTCCTCGCCAGAGCACGATCGCGGTACAGATGGCGACGGTGATGTTGACAACAGGGGAAAGGAGCGCCTTGATGCTGCGGGCCTTGAGAGCTGCGCCGACAGTCGCTTCGCTGACGTTGTAGAGGAGGTTTTCCTGTGTCTTCTCCTGGCCGAAGGCTTTGACGACCTGCATGGACTCGAGGCCCTGTTGTGCGACGGCGACGATCTGGCTCTGCTCCTTGCGGACCTCGTGGGTAGCCGCTTTGACCGACTTCTTAAACCTTGAGACGAAGAGCAGAAGGAACGGCGTGACCGCTATCGCGATCAGGGTGAAGTCCCAGTTGAGCCAGAACATGAGGCCCAGCATGCAGACGATGGTGAGGAGATCGACCATGATGCCGAGCGTGGAGGAGGACGCGAATCCCTGGATGGTCTGGATGTCGGTGGTGAGGGTGCTGAGGATGGGGCCGGTCTCATGCGTGCCGTAGTAGCCGAGCGAGAGCCGTTGCAGATGATGATATGTCCGCATGCGCAGGTCGTGGGCGACCCACTGGCCTACGCTCTCGGTGTAATAGTTGTCGATGTAGGAGGCAACTGAGCCGATAGCCGCGATGATAACGAAGGCCACGGCTGCGAGAATCGCTACGTGGAGTTTGGAGCCGTCATCGGTCAACGGGCCGATGAGACGGTGAAGCCATGGGGTGAGCTTGTGGTCGCCAACGACGCTGTCGAGGATGATCTTCAGGGGCCATGGGCTCGCGAGGCTCATCATCGTCTCGACCAGCATAATGACGAAGATGAAGATCAGAGTGCGGCGATAAGGTTGGATTAGACTGCCGATGAAACGCAGCATGAGTTAGTCCCGGGGGCGTAACGCTATTGCGGTAATCGTGATACATAATCGTATCGGAACGACACCGAATCTTGCACTCCCTAAGATCGTCGAGTGGACGTAGCCTGCAGAACGCAGTGCCGTGACCATAGTGCCTGTGTTCTTATAGAAGGCATCATTTCCTTTGAAGGATGTCATGAAGATTCGGGTCGGACTTTCCTATGTTTTGGGGCATTTTCTCGCGGTGCTCCTTGTGTTTGGTGGCTCGTTATATGCGCAGAAAGCCGCCCCCGCTCCCGCGAAACCCACTTTGCAGGACACCATGGATCACGACCTGCTTGAAGTTACTGTCCCGCAACTGGAGGAGTTGTACAAAAGTAATAAGTACACCGTCAGCGAGGTCGTGCACTGGTACATGGCGCGCATCGCAAAGTACAACGGCATCTATCGTGCCGTGCAGAATCTTGATCTGCAGGGAGCGCTTGATACCGCGGCCCGCGAAGACGCGGAGGCAGCGGCGGGTGGCAGCAACTTTCATCGTGGTCCCTTGTGGGGCGTGCCGATTGTCACGAAGGCGAATACCAGCATCAAGGGATTGATCACTACGGACGGCTGGCAAGGCTACATGATTCCCGGGCACGAGCTGATCGCGCCGAAGGACGCAACGATCATCACCAAGCTGCGCGCGGCAGGGGCCGTCATCATCGGGCAGACAAACATGCCGGATTTTGCGGCGAGCGATACGAACCGCAGCACGGCCTATGGGCGCACCGGCAATGCGTATGACGTTCGCTTCAGCCCGGGAGGCTCTTCGGGTGGCACCGTTACGGCGGTTACCTCGAACATGGCGGTGCTGGGCAATGGGACCGATACGGGCAATTCAATTCGGATGCCGTCTGCAACGAGTTCAGTGGTTGGTGTTTTTCCTACGCGCGGGCTGGTGAGCATTGCGGGTATCGCGCCGCTCGACTGGCTGCTCGATAATACCGGGCCGATCGCGCGTGACGTGACCGACGCAACGATTGCGCTCGACGTGATGGCCGGAGAGGATCCCGCGGATCCGCGCACGCTTGGCTCTGCGGCCAAGGCCCAGCCCGGTCCGTATACGCAGTATCTGAAAGCAGATGCGCTGAAGGGTAAACGCTTCGGAGTGCCGGCGATTGTTCTCTCCGGAGCGGGAATTCCATTCCAGGGCATCCCCGCATCGGCGACGCCGGGCGAGGTGGCGACAGCGACCGCCGATGCTGTGGTTTCGCTGCGGCCCGAGACTCGCGAGGCTTTTATGAAGGCCATCGAAGGGTTGCGCGCAGCGGGGGCGACCGTGGTCTTTGACGATTCGATCCTGCCCGATAGCTTTGCGGTGACTGTGTCTCGCGTCGGCACCATCCCTTACATTCGCGAAGGGACGGAGAAGTTTCTTGCAGAGTATGGGCCTGCGCAGTATCACTCGGCGGCAGAGTATGAGAAGGCGGTCGGTTCGCCGTTGCCGGGAACGATCATCGGCAGCGGAGGCGTGATTGATCGCAAGGACCGGCCGCCCGTGGCGCAGATGCTCATTGAGAGCGATCCACAGGCCGATGCGAATTTCTTCACTCCACGCAAGAAAGCGCTCGAGGCCTACAACGCGACGCTGGACCGGCTGAATCTGGATGGCTACGTCTACCCCGCGGCGCAGATGCCGCCACCCGACGAAACCATGCCGCAGGACGGAGGCATCAGCGGAGGACCGCACAGCGCGACGGGATGGGTGAACATGATCGGTGTTCCAGCCGTGGTAGTTCCCGGCGGGTTCTATCCGAGCGGCCTGCCGTTCGGCCTGGAGATCTCGGCCCGGCCGTGGAAAGACGGCGACCTGCTTGGCTGGGCGTATGCGTACGAGCAGGCGACCAAGCACCGCAGACCACCTGTACTTGTCGAGCAGGGTTTGCTGCCCAACGCGCGATGACCGGTCTTGTTTTTCTTTCTTCTGCCTGCGAATTGACCACGCAACGCACCTAAAATTGAAGAAGGGTTTCTATTATGCAGCGCTTGGGCATCCTCCTCTCCGGCAGAGGCTCGAACTTTCTTGCAATCGCGAAGGCCATCCACGAACGGCATCTGCTCGGCGCGGAGATCGCTGTTGTCCTCGCCAACGTTGAAGATGCTTTGGGCCTCGCGGCTGCTCATGCACTTCAACTGCCGGCCTTCGCGATTCCCTCCAAGGGTCGCAAGCGCGCCGAACACGATGCTGAGATGATCGCGCGCCTGCACCAGCACAAGGTCGATCTTGTCTGTCTTGCGGGCTATATGCGCATTATCTCGCCGGCGTTTGTTGCGGCCTTCCGCAACCGCATACTGAACGTCCATCCTTCGCTGTTGCCGGCGTTTCCGGGGCTCGACGCGCAGAGGCAGGCGCTCGACTATGGCGCCAAGGTGACTGGCTGCACGGTGCACTTTGTCGACGAGGCCGTCGATCACGGCGTGATCATTCTGCAGAAGACGGTGCCGATCAACGACGACGATACCGCCGAAACTCTCTCCGCGCGCGTCTTGGAGCAGGAGCACCTGGCCTACCCGGAGGCGATCGCACGCGTCCTTAGCGGCAACTACGTCATACAGCACCGCCGCTACGTTCGTCGCGGGGCCTGATTGCGACGGTGGCCAGTTTCAACGTTGAACGTAACTTGACGCGTTACAAATAGAGCCGCTATCCGAGGCCGCCCTGCGGGGCTGTTGCGTCGTTCAACTTAACTTTTACATCGATCCGCTTGCGCCCGCGAAAGACGGTCAGCGTCACCTCGTCGCCAACCTGGTGCGAATTCATCGCGGCTGCCAGATCCTGTGGCTCGGCGATCTCCTGTCCGTCGATCGCAACGATCAGATCGCCGCCAAGCATGACCGGTTGATTGCCCTGATACATCCGCTGCGTCCCGCCGTGCAGGCCGGCTTTATCTGCCGCGCCGCCGGGCAGCACACGCTCAATCAAAAGCCCATAGTCTGCAGGCAATCCAACCTGCTGGGCAATGTCGGGGCTAATGGGCAGCGTCGCGATGTCGAGCGAAGGCCGCCGTACCCGGCCATATTTTGCAAAGTCAGCGATCACCGCCTTCGCGGTGTTCACCGGAATCGCAAATCCGATTCCCGCTGACTGGTCCACGTTTGGATTCGATGCGATCAACGTCGTGATACCGATTACCTCGCCGCGCGAGTTCAACAGCGGGCCGCCGGAGTTACCCGGATTCACCGCAGCATCGGTCTGGATCGCGTCCTCAATCGGACTGTTGTTCGGTCCGCGAATTGAGCGGATCGACGAGATGATACCGCGCGTCATTGTGCCCTCGAGCCCGAACGGATTGCCGATCGCATACACTCGCTGCCCAACCACCAGACCGTTCGACTCCGACAGCACCGCAGGCACCAGGTTCGGTGCATCGATCTTGAGCAACGCAAGATCATGATTCTTGTCCACGCCCATCACGGTCGCCTTGTACTTATGCTTGTCCGAGAGCATCACTTCGACTCGCTGCGCGTTGTCGATGACATGGTTGTTGGTGAGAATCAGCCCGTCTTTATTCAGAATGAACCCGGAGCCCTGCCCCTGTTGCGGCACCGCGCCATAAAAGAAGTCGAACGCCACGGCCGTCGAGGTGATATTGACCACGGAAGGCAACGCCTTCTTGTAGACGGCGATGTTCTGCTGCTCCTCGGTGTCGTAGGCAGGGGCGGCATTGGCCTCCGTCAGCTCAAAGCCTCCCAGTTGGCCAGCCACCGTAGCCGTGTGTGCGCCGGGCGCTGCGGTCGTAGACGCCGTCCCGTGGAGCAAGGGAGCGACCGCACCGGTCGACCAGAGGTGCGCGGTCAGATAGTAGAAGCCGGAGAGAATAAGGACCACAAGGAGAATGGGACGGAGTTTCATCGTATGCTCGACCTCATCTTTTCAATCGCAGACGTAGTCTTCGACAGTACGATTGTATCTAGCCACGCGTTCCCAAGTCTGCTGTCGAGCCGTAACTTCTGTCCAGTCAACAACCTCTAATGCTTAGCTTATCCGGCTGCGGCCTTCAGGATCGGCCACAACTGATCGACCTGCCACTCCAACTCCGCGAGTGCGCCGCCGTTCGTCAGGACATAGTCGGCGAGCGCGCACTTCTGGTCGTCCGAGATCTGCTGAGCCAGCCGCCGCCGTGCCTCTGCCTCGAGTTGAGCCCGTCGTTCAGTAGTTGTCGCTTCGTCTGAAGCAGAGCGGGCGACAAATCGAGCGATCTTCACCTCTTCCGGCGCCGTTACGACGATGACCCGATCGAATCGGTTGTGCCAGCGGGCTTTGTCGTCGGCTTGCGTGCCGCCGTAGTTGGTTTCAAAGATTAGGGCAGACTCGACGATCACTACGGCTTGCGGGTCGCGCTGAACTATTGCTTCGGCCAGCTCTGCCTGTCGCGCAATCACCGCCGGGTGCACGATCGCGTTCAGCTCCTCCACTCGCCCGTCGACAAAGGCGATCTTCGCCAACGCGCCGCGATCCAGCCGGCCATCGGGAAGCACCACATCTTTACCGAAGTGGTTGACGATCGCCGCATAGACTTCAAGCCCAGGCTCCATAAGCTCGCGGCCAATCGCGTCTGCCTGCAGTATGTGGGCGCCATGCGCTGCAAACAACCTCGCTGCGGTGGATTTCCCGCTTCCCAGCCCGCCGGTAAGGCCTACGCGCAGCATGGCGGCTATCGTTTCTCCGTGAGGATTCCGCGGCGCAGCTTCGCCGCCGTCACCGTATTCTGCATCAGCATCGCGATCGTCAGCGCACCAACGCCGCCGGGGACTGGGGTGTAGGCACCGGCTCTGGCAAATGCAGCGGGGTGAATGTCCCCCACTACAACGGAGCCGCGTTTGGCGAAGGTTGCTGCACGGCCGGCATCATTTGGGAAAAACTCCTCGACCTCGGCAGGATCGGTGATGCGATTGATTCCGACATCGATCAGGGTCGCTCCTCCGGGCCTTACCATCTCCGCAGTCACAAAGCCCGGGCGCCCGATCGCGGCGACCAAAATATCAGCAGCCCGAGTGAATTTCGCCAGGTCGGCAGTCTTGCTATGGCAGACTGTCACGGTCGCCGAGGCGTTCAGGAGCATCATCGCCGCGGGTTTGCCCACGATGTCCGACCGCCCGACGACTACGGCGTTCTGCCCGGCAATCGGCAAATTGCTGCGCCGCAGAATTTCCATGATCCCCGCCGGCGTGCAGGGCGCGAGCCCCGGCTGGCCGCTCTGCAGCCGACCGACGTTTACGGGATGGAAGCCGTCGACGTCTTTGTCCGGGGCAACCGCCTCGAGCAGCCGCTTCGTGTCGACGTGCTTCGGCAGCGGTAGCTGAATCAGAATGCCGTCGATGTCGTCGCGCGCGTTGAGTTCCGCCACCAACGCGAGCAGTTCGGCGGTGGTGATGCTCTCGGGCGGTGTCAGCATCTCGCTGAAGATGCCGAGTTCGCCGCAGGTCTTCACCTTGCTGCGAACGTAGATCTGTGAGGCAGGCACTTCGCCTACCAGAATCACCGCCAGGCCTGGAATGATTCCGCGTGCCGCAAGCGCCTGGACCTCACGCGCGACCTCTGTTTTGATCTGACCAGCAATTGAAATGCCATCCAAAATTCGCGGCGTTATCGTCATCTTCTCCATGGTATCGCGCTCTCTCGCTAAGATAGAACGATGGGCGCACAAACACTCACGGTAGAGGACCTTCGCTGGGTTGTCTGCCCCGTCTGCCATCAGCACCTGCAGCTTGAGGCCGGCGCCATACGGTGTCAGGGCTGTCGCCGCCGCTATCCCATCATCGATGGCATCCCAGTCTTGTTGGCAGATCGTGCCATTTCATCGTGACCCCGCTTGAAACTTCCTGCATCGTACATTCGTAGAGTCTTTAGTGAACGTCTCGGACGGTGCGGACAACGCGTTTCGTTTGAGCGTCTGAGACGCCGGTCCTTTTCCTCGCGTCTAACATTTGAGTGAGTGGCGGCAGGTGTGCGCTCACAACAGGAGCGGTAGATGACAAAGGCTAAGATCGCCCGTGTCGAACGATTTGCCGATGCCGATCTCACCGGTCTGCGCGAAGACCTGATGAAGTCAGGCCTTGACTCCTGGCAGGCTGCCGATCTAATCAGCAGCTTTCTTGCCGCTCGCGGATATGGCGTCTCCACTCAGGACGCCCGCACCGCGGCCTTCCGGATGGAGTCAGTCACCTGCTCTCTGCCCTGCCTGCAGGAAGAGCTGGAGAAAATCGCGCAGGTGATGTAGCGAGTCGGGTAGCGGTATATCTGCCGGCAAACTCATCACGCAGTTTAAAGCAGAGTTTTTAGGTCTTTCCCTCCGGTCAAAGCGTCTAACGGAGGAGTAGCATGTTGTCGCTGAGCGTCGAGCTATAGCCTCAGGACTGTAACAAGTTGAATCTCTCCTGACGGCGGCGACGCTTCACTGGAGACTTGCCATGGTTAACTCCCTCGGTCACATTCTTCCCATCCTTTTTCTGTCCTCTTCTCTCATCGCAGCCCCTGCCCACGCAGTGTCCTCAGATAATCCAGCTCAAACTCCGGCCAATCCGGGTCCTCCACAAACCTACGACCAGATCGTTCGCCTCAGCCTCGTGCAGGGCGATGTTCGCGTCTCTCGCGGCAAAGATGCCGAGCATGCCACGCGAGAAGAGTGGGGACAAGCCGCAGTCAACCTGCCTCTCGAGTCTGGCTTCAGCCTTGTCACCGGTACGGGCCGAGCCGAGATAGAGTTTGAAGATGCTTCGACCGTGTTCCTGAGCGAGAACTCCGTCCTCGTCTTCGACGAACTCACTTCCACCGGAGGCATTCCGCGAACGGTGATGACGCTCGTGAGCGGCAGCGCAACGGTGCACATCCAACCGCAGTTCGCTGGAGAAGAGTTCACTCTGCATACCCCTGCCGGCGTCCTCTCCGATCGTTACGGGGACCACAGCTTCGTGCGCGTCGACAGCTACCTCGACGCCATGACCATCGCCCCGCAGGGTGATCAGGGCCTCCGTGTGAAGGGTCTCGCCGTGAGTTCCCTGGACGACATGATCATCGACCCCAACGGAGGGTTGATTCATCGTACGAACAGTGCGGGCTCGAGCCTTATCACCAAGGGAGAGGCCATCACTTACTACAAGGACCATTCTCTGGCCCCAAAGGTCTCGCCGGACTCAGGTGCCTTTGCCGATTGGGATGACTGGACTGCAAAGCGCGTCGCTGCGGAGAGCGCTGCAACCCTTGCGACCATGAACGCCGCCGGGCTCACCGCGCCCATTCCTGGTTTGGCCGAGTTGGATGGTAAGGGAACCTTCTTCGCCTGCGCTCCCTACGGAACGTGCTGGGAGCCCACGAACGGCTGGGGCAACCATGACTCGAGCCAGCCTGCCGCTCCCATCACTTCTACCACCGCCGCGCGTCCCTCCGCACCGCACCTGCTCTTAGCCGCGTATCAGGTTCAGTCCGCCGGCCGCTCCGGCATTCTTCGCATCGAGGACGACTACGACGTCTTTCCCTGTTCGCCGAACCATATCCGCCGCCTTGTCTCCAGAGATCCGGTGACCGGACGTGAGACGGTACTCGCCACGTACCCCTCGATCAGCTCTGCCGGCTACAACTGGGCAGTGTGCCATACAGGAACCTGGATCTACCGCAACCGCCGCTACGCCTGGGTGGCCGGAACCAAGAGGCACCATTTCTGCCCGGTCCGCTGGGTGAAATACAGCAACACGAAAGCTTATGTGCCCGTACATCCGCACGATGTCCTGGGTAAACCACCGCTCAATCTGAAACATGGCGTCTTTGAGACGAGCGGCAAGAAAGGGGAGACGGTTCAACGGGTCGCGTTCGATCCCAGCAAGTCGGTCACGCCCCTGACGTCCACTCCAAAAGAGTTTCGCGCGGAGTACTACCCGATACTCACGCGCACCGAAACGCCGCATCTCGAGGCGCATCTGGTTAAGGACGCGTCGCTTCACGGCAGAGAAGGCACAAAGAGCGCTGGAACGGCGATCACCTTCGATCATCGGACCCAGAGCTTCTCAGTCGGCCGGGAGATGACTGTCGGAAGCCGAACCACCACGGTGACAGAGCACTTTGGCGGTGTTCAGGCGGCGCATAACGGCGGCGGCGCCTGGGGCGGCAACTCTGGTGGCGGGTTCAGCCACGGCGGCGGCTCGAGTATGGGGGGCGGCGCGGCTCACTCCGGTACATCCGGAGGAGGTTCTAGCGGAGGCGGTGGTGGCTCCCACGCAAGCTCGGGCGGCGGAGGTGGCGGCGCTTCGTCCGGTGGAGGAGGAGGATCCGCGGGCGGTGGCTCGCATAAGTAGCGAGGCCTTTCCAACCTTGATAGCTGTTCCGCAAGCACCGTCATTGTGCCGTATCAACTACGACAGGTCCGCTCTCAGATTCGTATAGTGAGAGTAAGCAACGTTCCGGGTCCTGATCATCAGTGCATAATCAATCATGCCGTCTCTCTGGACCCCAACCGACTGGCCTCAGCGCTTGGCGGAGCTGCAAGCCGCGACCGGCGAGCTCAAGGAAGCGCCCCTACGCCGTGATGTCCGCTCGCTCGGCATGCTGCTGGGCGAGGTCCTTCGCGAGCAGGCCGGCGACCCACTCTACGACGCCGTCGAAACCCTTCGCCGCACGGCGATTGCCCGTCGCGAGGCCGAAACCCGCCAAAGCGGAGCAGCCGACCAGGCCTCCGCAACCGCGCATCTCCAGCAGGCACTCGCCCGTGTCCGCACCCTGGATCTTCCCGCCGCTTACCAGTTGGCCCGGGCCTTCGGATTCTACTTCGAGCTCATCAATCTCGCCGAGACCAACCACCGCAAGCGCCGTCGTCTCTCCCACCAGCTGACCGAGAGCGTCACCCCGAGCTCAATTCAGCGCGGCGACCTTCGCGGAACTCTTCGCCGCCTGCGCGAGGCCGGCGTCACCGCAGACGAAGCCTTCGCTCTCCTCCGCCGCATCTGTGTCTTTCCTGTCTTCACCGCTCACCCCACCGAAGTCGCCCGCCGCAGCGTCATGTTCAAACGCCGCCGCATCTCCGACCTCCTCGAACAGCTCGACCGCATCCCCGTTCCCGAATCGCAGCTCGAAGCGCTTGAGCGCAACCTTATCGCCGAGATCACCGCCCTCTGGCAAACCGATGACGTCCGCAGCAACCGGCCCACCGTCCGCGACGAGATACGCATGGCGCTCGATTACTACGAGTCCAGCCTCTTCGATACCCTCCCCGTCCTCTACGGCGAGGTTGCATCCGCCCTAGCCGCTGAATACCCGGCTAAGCAAGCCACTGATTCAGTTACAAATATCTGCGACCTGCCTCAACTCGTTCGTTTTGGCTCCTGGATCGGTGGCGACCGTGACGGCAATCCGTTTGTCACTCCGGAGGCCACGCGCGATGCTCTCGCCATGGCTCACTCTCTCTTGCTCACGCACTACCGCCGACGGCTACAAAATGTCTTCGAGCAACTCGCCAGCTCTACCCAACAGGTTCCAGTCTCCGCAGAACTCACCGCTCTGCTCGAACGCTATCTCACCCAGCTCCGCACCGCCGGCCAGAACGCCCTCGAAGAGCGCTTCCCGCACGAATCCGTCCGCCTGCTCATCGCTTGCGTCATGATGCGCCTGGGAGCTACGCCGCAGTCCGCCGTTCCTGTTCCGGCCAACCCCGCACTCACCCCTTATACCCGTGCCGCCGATCTCCTCAGCGACCTCACCACCCTCCGCAACTCGCTAAACGAACACCACGGCCATCGTCTCGCCGAAATGCTCATCGACCCACTCCTGATGGAGGTTCGCACCTACGGCCTGCACCTGCAGACACTCGACATCCGCCAGCATGCGCGCGTTCACGCCGCCGCCATCGCCGAGATCTCCGCCTGGCAGCCTGCGAAGTCCTCTCAACCGCTGACGCTCCCCTCCGCTCTGAGCCAACAGACCGCCGAGGTCCTCGACACCTTCCGCACCATCGCCGAGCTCAAACAAACGTACTCCCCGGAATCGATCCGCCAGTACATCATCAGCGGAGCAACCAGCGCCGAAGATGTCCTCCACGTCCTCTGGCTCGCTCGCCTGGGCGGAGTCCGCGTCGAAGCCAGTGGCGACGATCCCGGCCTGCAGCCTGTCCCACTCTTCGAGTCCATCGAGGACCTGCAGAACGCTCCCGCGATCATGCGCGAGCTCTGGAGCAGCGCGGCGTACCAACCGCTTCTCAAGTCCTGGAGCGGTCATCAGGAGGTTATGCTCGGCTACTCCGACTCCAACAAGGACGGCGGCATGATCACCAGCACGTGGGAGATCTACAAGGCTCATCGCGCGCTGCATGAGGTCGCCCGCGAGTGCAACGTCACCCTCCGCCTCTTCCACGGGCGCGGCGGTACTGTAGGCCGCGGCGGCGGCCCAACCCACCGCGCCATCTTCGCGCAGCCGATGGACAGCTTCAACGGCGAACTCCGCATCACTGAGCAGGGCGAGGTGCTCAACTGGAAGTACTCCGACGTGATTCTCGCCGAGCGCAATCTGGAGCTAATGATCGCCGCTTCGCTTGACGCTCTCGCCCGCCCCGACGCTGCGTTGCAACGCGGCGCAGAGACACCGCACCTCACCGGAGAGATTCTCCCCGCATGGGAGAAGATCCTGGACGAGCTCTCAGCGACCTCCTACGCCTTCTACCGCAAACACATCGTCGACAATCCGGACACCTTCACCTACTTCGAACAGGCCACGCCCGTCGCCGAACTTGAACACGCCCGCATCGGCTCACGCCCCGCCAAACGCAGCGGCAAGAAAACCATGGCCGACCTTCGCGCGATCCCCTGGGTCTTCGGCTGGATGCAGTCGCGGCAGCTCGTCCCCGCGTACTTCGGCGTGGGCTACGCGCTCAATGAGTTCATCGAATCAACACCTGATGGACTGCAGCAGCTCCAAACCATGGCCCGCGACTTCCCGCTCTTCCTCGACATCATCCGCAACGTCGAGATGGCTCTCGCCAAGGCCGATTTCGGCATCGCCCGCCTCTACGCTTCGCTCGTTGAAGACGAGGCATTGAGAACCCGCGTCTTCACCACCCTCGAAGCGGAGTTCAACCTGACCCATCGCATGATCCTTGAGATTACGAAACAGAGATCGCTCCTCGAAACCAATAAAGTCCTCAATCACTCCATCCGCCTGCGCAACCCTTACGTCGATCCCATGTCGCTTATTCAGGTCGAACTGATCCGACGGAAGCGCACGGCCACAGCGAACAACGAACCCGACTCCCCAGAACTCAACCGCGCCATCTCCGCCACAATTAACGGCATCAGCGCCGGCCTCCGCAACACCGGCTGACCTCGAGCCGTGGCCGCTCTGTTACGCTTGCATCACACAAAAATCAGGGAGTGCCACTTCCATGCGCCTTTGTATCTCCGCTTTAGCCCTCGTCTGTACGCTCGCCATCCCCGCGATCGCTCAGCCTCCGCGCCAGCCACTCACTCCTGAAGAGACAAAGGCCCTCATCGAAAAGCGCGCTGCCATTGAGAAGCAGCTTGAAGATATCGCCATCATCGACCGCAAGGTGATGGTCCCAATGAGGGACGGGGTCCGTATGGCCGCCGACATCTACCGCCCCAAAGACACAAGCAAAAAGTACCCCATCATCTTCAGCCGCACGCCCTACAACTTCAACTTCTGGGATGTAAAACTCGGCGGCTATCGCGACATGACGACTGAGCTTGAAGCCGTCAAGCGTGGCTACGTCCTCATCGAGATGAACGAGCGCGGCCACTTCTTCTCCGAGGGCAATTACGACATCCTCGGCGCACCGCTCTCCGACGCCGACGACCAGTTCAGCTGGATGGCGGCGCAGCCGTGGTCTTCCGGAAAGATCGGCCTCATCGGGTGCTCGTCCACAGCCGAGTGGCAGCTTGCGGCAGCATCTCTCGGGAACAAGGCGCTGACCACGATCATTCCGCAGAGCTTCGGCGCCGGCGTCGGCAAGGTCGGCCCCTATAACGAGCAGGGCAACTGGTATCGCGGCGGCGCAGTGCAGATGCTGTTCATCGACTGGCTTTATGGCGAACAAAATCAGGTCCGTCCCACCTTCCCCAAAGACACCCCGCAGAAAGACCTCATCAACGCGTCGAAGATGTTCGACCTCGCACCACAGATGCCTCCCGTCGACTGGGCCAAGGCCTTCCAGCACCTCCCTGAAAAGGACATCATCGCCGGCATTGACGGCCCCAAGGGCATCTTCGCCGACAAGATGCCGAACACCACTGGCGGCGCAATGATTGAACGAACTCCGAACGACCCGGCGTGGCGCAAGGGCGGCATCTGGCAGTCCGACACCATGCCCATCAACGTCCCCGGCTTCTGGTTCATGACCTGGTACGACGTCTCCACAGGCCCCAACCTCGCCGCTTATAACTTCGTCCGCGCAACCGCCAAGGGCGAAGCCGCAAACCAGCAGTACGCTGTGATTGCGCCCACGCTCCACTGTGGCTACAAGCGCGCCAAGGAAGACACGATCGTCGGCGAGCGCAGCATGGGCGACGCCCGGCTTGACTATGACGCTCTCACCTACGCGTGGTTCGATCACTTCCTCAAGGGCGAAGATAACGGCTTTCTTCAAAAGCAGCCCAAGGTGGAGTACTTCACCATGGGCATCAATAAATGGCAGCACTCCGAGACATGGCCACCCGAGGGCGCAAGAAACATCACGCTCGATCTATGGAGCGCGGGCGACGCCAACACGCTGCATGGCGATGGCAAGCTGATCCTTACCGGCTCAACGTCCTCTTCACCTGTGCAATTCACGGGAGAGGCGAATGCTTTGAATCTGAAAACCGATCTCCCCGACCACTTCACCTACGATCCCATGCACCCAACGCCGAGCTACGGCGGCAACGTCTGCTGCGCCGCCAATACGATCCCCGGGACCGGTGGCGCGCTCGACCAGCGCAAGATGGAGGAGCGCCCCGACATCCTCGTCTACACCTCAGAACCCTTGAAGGAGGGGATCGAAGTGAGTGGCCCCATCACCGCTACGCTCTATGTTTCTTCCGACGTCAAGGACACCGATGTCACCGTCAAGGTCATCGACGTACTGCCCGACGGTACCGCCTACAACCTCGATGAAACGATTCAGCGTCTCCGTTACCGTGATGGCGACGACAAAGCTGTCTGGATGGAAAAAGACAAGGTCTACAGAGTCACCCTGACTCCGATGAACACCAGCAACTACTTCGACGCCGGCCACAGAATCCGCATTGAGGTCGCCGGTTCAAACTTCCCGCGCTTCGACCGCAATTTGAACACCGGCGGCAACAACTACGACGAGACCACGGGCATCGTCGCTCACACCGCCATCCACCACAGTGCGCAATATCCCAGCACCGTCACGATCTCGGTGGTCAAACACTAGCTTGCCAAGACAATCAGCCAACAAGAAACGAGGGAGCTCAATGAGCTCCCTCGTTCACTACCGCTTCATTCGTCTCATACGCGATCAGTATCCCTGGTCCGCGCGAAACGCCGTCACCTTATTCTTCACGAACGTCACGGCCATCGGTTTGCCCAGATTCGCGAACACAACCATGCGGTTGCCATAGGCGTTGCTTGTGCTCTTACTCACCTGTCCGAGTGACAGCTCCACCTGCCGCTCATTCATCCCGAGAATGACCTGGTGGGCATCCACGGCCTTCCAAATCTCCGGCCCCCAGTGTTTGTACAACTCATGCGGATCGTCGTAGAAGAAAATCTCGTCGGTATAAAACGTGTACTGCCCATCCTGCTTGTAGCCGACAGGAACCGCGTACTCCTTCTCCGCGTCTGAGGATCCCGGCAACGTAAACACCAGCAACACCTGCCTGTCGCCGCCAGGAATCCGGAACGTCGCCGCCTTCGGTGCCACCTGCTCCACGGCGTCCTTCACTACGATCTGTTCGGCTCCCAGCAGTGTCCCGGCACTCTTGCCATACTGCGCCGAATGCCCCACATACGGGTAGTACTCCAGCTGCCCACCAGCCGACACCCACAGCGTCGAGCCCTTCAGGTCCTTCACGTCCTTCAGAGTATCCGGCCGCTTTTTCTTCAGGAACACCAGATCGTCCGCAGGAATCACCTCCCGCTCGACCGGCTTCTCGACCATCGGAGCGTTCCGCTCGCGATAGATCAGCCCCACGCGGACCCCCACAGCCAGCACCAGTACTACAGTTGCCCCAATCGCCGCCTTTGCTCCATTCTCCATCGCAATCCTTTCGCTTCCAGTCTCTGCAAATCTAATTCACCGGCTCCGCCACACTCAACTCCTGCTCCGCCCCGCGCAAAGACTCGGCCGTCAAAGCGTCCGCACGCCGCAGCTGCGGAAACAGTCCTGCAGCGGAGGCCGTTACCAACATCGACGCGATTCCACCGATCACAACAGCCGGCACCGCGCCCCACCACTGGGCTGTCACGCCGCTCTCAAACTCGCCAAACTCGTTCGAGGCTCCGATGAACAGCCAGTTCACCGCACTCACACGTCCGCGCATCTCCGGCGGCGTCGCCAGCTGCAGCAGACTCGAGCGGACCACGACACTGACCATGTCGCTGGCTCCCACGATAACCAGCGCAGCCGCGCTGAGCCAAATACTCTTCGACAACCCAAACACCACGGTCGCCGCACCGAAGATTCCAACACACACCAGCATCGTCACACCGGCGCGTCGCTTGATTGGCTTCACCACCATAGTCAGCGACACCGCCAATGCCCCCACCGAAGGCATCGCACGCAGTAACCCCAACCCTCGCGGCCCAGCATGCAGAATATCCGTCGCAAAGATCGGCAGCAGCGCCGTTGCGCCTCCCAGCAGCACGGCAAACAGGTCCAGCGAAATCGATCCCAGCAGTAGCTTCGCCCGCCACACATATTCGAGCCCCGCCAACATCGTCCTCATGTTGAAGGCCTTCTTGTCGGTCATTACCATCTTCGCCCGAATCATGCTCACCAGCACGATGAATCCCAACAGCATCAGCAGCGTGAAGGCATACACCACCGGCGCGCCACTCCACGACGCCGCCACACCCATCAGCGGCAGCGTAAACAGAATTCCTCCCACCGCCGGGCCCGACATGTTCGCAATCTGGTAGACCGTCGCGCCCCACGTCACCGCATTCACAAAGTGTTCCTTGGGCACCAGGCTGGGCAGCATCGCACTCGCTGCCGGCCCGCTGAACGCTCTGCCCAATCCAATCCCTACCAGCACTGCGTAGATCGGCCAAATCCTCCCACCCGTCAACGCCGTCGCACTCATCGACAGCCACAGTAAGACCGCGGTGCAACAAGCCTGCAGGGTGTAACAGAGCAGAATGATCTTCCGGCGATCGTACCGGTCCGCGGCATGGCCCGCCGCCAGCATGACAAAGACTCCAGGCAGAAACAACGCCAGTCCGGTATACCCCAGGTCGAGCGCCGAATGCGTCAGCGCATACACCTGCCATGCCACCGCAACCGACTGCGCCTCCGCCCCCAGAATCACCATCAACCGCGCCGTCTGATACAGCCGAAAGTCCCGCGACTTGAACGCAGACCGGTAATCCTTTACCGCCAGCTGCACCTGCTCGGAACCATCCGCCATATCCTATGTTTTCACACTTCGGTTACAGATGTGTCACCACGCCGGCCGACGGCACGAGAGAACGCTTGCTTATCTAACGTTTATCTACCGTCCCAACTACCGTCCCAGATAAACCTTGTACTGCGTCTCCACGACGCCAGTATTTCTCGCCAGCGTTAACTTCGATTGGTTGTACTGATACAGCGTCTGCACCAATCTGCTCTGCGCTGCCGCCAGCTCCGCCTGCGCCTGCACGACCGGCAGATTGTCATCCACACCCGCCTTAAATCTGTCAGTCGCGTCTTCTACTTCCTGAGTCGCCAGGTCGACGTTGCTTCGCGCCACCTTCACCAGCTCATTCGACGACTGCACATCCAGCATCGCCGAGCGAATCTGCCACTCGATCGACACCTGCAGCGACTCGATCTGCTGCCGCAACGCAATCGCCTGCGCCGCAGCAACCTCACCCTCGCCGCGCAACTGCCCCTCTTCAAACACCGGCACACTGACCTTTCCCGTCGCAGCAAACACGCCGTGGTACAGTCCGCCGATCTCACCCAGTACGCCGTAGTATCCGTCAAACGCGAGCGACGGATATCGCTCCGCCTTCACTGCCTTCCGCGCCTGCGTCGCGACTTCGAGCTGCGCCTGCAGACTCAACAGGTCCTTCCGCCGCTGAAACGCAAGGTGCATTGCGTCAGGAAGCGGCAGCTCCGCAAACTCCGCATACGGGGCCGTGTCGGTCAACGTAATCTCCTGGTCCGCAGGCAGCCCGATCAGGCGGTTCAGGGCAATCTTGTCCTTCGCAAACGCATTCTCGTCGTTGATCACGGCCTGCTGCTGTGTCTGCAGCTGCACCTGCGCCCGCAGCACATCCAGATTCGTCCCAACCCCGGCATCATGCGAGTCCTTCGCCTGGTGGTACGCCACCTCATCGGCCTTCGCGAGCGCCTTTGCATTCTCGATCTGAGCCTCGTCCGCAAGCGCCAGCAGATACTGCGTCCCTACCCCCAAAGTCACTCCGCCGAGCTGATTCAGCGTCGTAAGATTCGCCGCCGAAGTGGCCTTCTGGGCCGACCGGTAAAGATAGTATGCCGGCACATTGAATAGCTGCTGGTTCAAGCTGATCTGCGCCTCAGCCGTATTCACCTTCACAATCGTGGGAAATGTCCCAGGTGCAATGCCAAACTCCGTCAGCTCCCCGGGCCTAAAACCCAGCGCCGCCAGATCGATCTGCTGCGCCTGCAGATATCCCTTTGCCGTCAAACTCGGCAGCAGGCTGTTCTCCGCCGTCAGCAGTTCGCCATGCACCATCCGTTCGTTCTGGATCACCAGCAGCATCTGCAGGTTATGCTTCTCACCGCGCGCGATCGCATCATCCAGACTCAGGGGCAGAGCCCCGGGAGTCGCCCGTTCCACCATTACGCCACCTGGCAGCTTCACAGGATTCGGCACGGGCGCCTGCGGCAGCTCCGCAGGCTGGGTCTGAGCCATGGCCAGCGGCCCGCACAGAGCCAGCAGGCACACAGAGGCCCGCTGCCACACATTCGCCTTCATTAAAAAGCCCATCAGAACTTTCATGCTCTCTTATTAGAGTGCCATACCCAGCTCCCGATGCAGAAATCACGCAAAATCCGTATGTTGGCTCTCCGACCTACCCCTCCCGTAACCCCCTCAGATAAAATACGAAAGACAACCTTATGCGTCTTATATCAATGAACCGCACCATCCTTGCCGCTGCCCTGTTCCTCGCCCTCCCTGCCACCCTCCCAGCCCTCGCCCAGGGTGGAGGCTTCAAAGACACCTCCATGCTGCGCCCCCCCGCCGGCTCCCGCGTCGCTATCGTCGAGTTCGAGGATATGGAGTGCCCCGCCTGCGCCCACGCCTTTCCCATCGTTCACGCGGCGGCCGAAAAGTACAAGATTCCGCTCCTCCGCCACGACTTCCCGCTCGGCCCGGCTCATCCCTGGAGCTTTGATGCCGCTGTCATCGCCCGCTACATGCAGGACAAGATCTCTCCGCAAGCCGCAGACGACTACCGCCGCGCGGTCTTCGCCAACCAGATCTCTATCGCCACGAAGGAAGACCTGAACGCCTTCAGCCAAAAGTATTTTCAAACGCATGGAAAGGTGATGCCATTCGTCATCGATCCCAACGGCCTCTTTGCTGCTGAGGTCCGCGCCGACCACACCCTCGGCGAACGCGTGGGCCTCACCCAGACCCCGACCATCTTCATTGTGACCCAGAAGGGCTATACCCTGGTCAACGACGTCACGCAACTCTACTCCATGCTCGACACCGCCATCGCCGAAAATCCCGCTCCGGCGCCGGCCAAAGCAAAGACCACGGCACACAATTAGCCGCCGCTTGTTGCAATCAAAAAGGCCCGGGCATCTGCTCGGGCCTTTCTTGTTGAACACGCGTTGAGAGATTTACTTCGTTCCCGTCTCCGTCCACAGAAACGCCATCTCATCCGCATAGTCCTGCACCAGCTGCGTCTGCGACACACCCGCGCTATGTCCACCCTTCAGGCTGTAGTGCAGAAGAATCGGCCTTCCGCTCGAAGTCGACGTCTGCATCAACGGCGTCATCTTGCGCGCATTCATTGGATCGACCCGCGTATCTCCGTCTCCGGTGAAGAAGAAGATCGCCGGATACTTCGTTCCTGCCTTCACATTCTGGTACGGCGAGTACTTCAAGATGTATGGGTAGTCCTTCGCATTCTCGGCAGACCCATACTCCGTCGTCCACGTCCGTCCCATCTCGAACATCTGGTACCGCAGCATATCCAGCAGCGGATATCCGCACCAGATCGCCCCGAACAGATCCGGCCGCTGCGTCATTGAAGCACCCATCAGCAGTCCACCGTTCGACCGTCCGCGAATCGCAAACCGTTCCGGCGTCGTGTACTTGTTCGCGATCAGATACTCCGCCGCAGCGAACCAGTCGTCGAAGACGTTCTGCTTCTTCTCGAACATCGCTGCTTTATGCCACACCTCGCCATACTCATTGCCGCCACGCAGATTTGGCAACGCAAACCATCCACCCTGCTGCATCCACCACGCATACTCCGGGTTCCACACCGGCGTCTCGCTCAGCGCAAACCCGCCATAGCCGGTCATCAGCAACCGTTCACTGCCATCTTGCTTCAGCCCCTTCTTCCCTGCGATGAACATCGGCACCTTCGTCCCGTCCTTCGAGGTGTAGAAGACCTGCTTCACCTCATACTGGGTCGAATCGAACGGCACCTTGTCGCTATAGAACACCTCTGATTTTGCAGTCTTCGTGTCGTAGTGGAAGATCGTCGGCGGCGTAATGATCGACTGGAACGTATAGAAGCCATCCATATCCACCGCCCGCCCCAACAGCGTAGAACCCGCGCCAATCCCCGGGAATGCGATATGTCCAAGCTCTTTGCCCTCCAGCGAATAGATAGTCACTTCGGACTTCACGTCCTTCATCCGCAACGCAAACATCTTGCCGCCGACGACGTTCACCGCCTCCAGCACATCCTTCCCCTCAGGGATAATCACCGGCCACTCATCCGGCCCCTTGCCCTGCACCACCTTCAGCACACGCCCGTTCGGAGCCTTGTAGTCCGTGCGCATAAAGAACGTATCGCCTACGTTGAACTCGCCGAACCGGCTGTCGATCCCATACACCAACGGCACAATCGGCGAATCCGGCACGCGCAGGTCCTTGATCAAAATATCCTCGCGCGTTGCCGGCACACCACGGCCAATCCGAAACACCAGATAGTGTCCATTCGCCGTAGCGCGCACGCCGACACCGTCGATCTCGCCAAGCTTCTCCCCGCGATACTCTTTGCCCAGGATCATCGCATCGCTATCAAGCGGCGTTCCGAACTTGTGATAGAAAACGCGGTTTCCCTCATGCGGAAACAACTTCGAGTAGTACACCCCGGCCTTGTCCGGAGCGATATCCACACCCGAGTATCGCGCTCGCGGCATCACATCGCCGACATCTTTCCGCGTCGCGACATCGAGAAAGTGCACCTCCACCTCATCCGCGCCCCCCACGCGCACGCCATACGCCATCATCGACCCATCCTCGGTCAGGTTCAGCGTATTCACCGACGTGTTCTGGTCTGTGCTCAAAGTGCTCGCGTCGATCAGCTTCACGTCCGCGCCATGCAGCCCCACACGCATATAAATCGAAGCCTGGTTCTCGTCCGCCAGCCGCTTGGAAAAGAAATAGTGATCACCGCGCCGTGTCGGCACACTCACAAAGTCAACCTTAAGCAGCTTGCCCATCTCTTCGACGACCGACGGCAACATCTTCACTTGCGAAAAATACTGCGCTGTATACGCGTTCTGCGCTGCGATATATGCCCGCGTCTCCGGGCTACGCGCATCTTCGAGCCATCGATACGGATCGGTGACCTTCGTCGGAAGATTTGGGTCGGCGCTCTTGTACTCGTCCACAACCGGGTCCGCCTTTACCACCGGCGGATTCGGCAATGTAATCCCGTCCCTGCCCTGAACCTGTGCTCCCGCTACCGCACTCCACAACACCACTGCTGTCACACAAAAAGCACTGCGCATTCGCATCTCCCTGAAAATCACTTGTCGTGATATCTCAAGATAGCCGAGAAAGCCCCGCGCTGGCAGAAATTTTCGAGCACCTACTTCACCTGAAAGATCAGGAAATAGTCCTCGTTGTCCGCCTTGGTAAAGTCATACGTCCCCACCAGCTTGTATCCGGCCTCGCCCATCTCCTTCACCACCACATCGTGGTTCAGCCCATGGTTTGCCCCGTTTCCATTGCGGTCGATGATCCCCACCTTCGCCCCTGGCCTCAACGCTCGCAGCAACACTTTCATCGTCGGCACCGGATGCGCGATCTCGTGGTACACCTTCAGCATCAGCACCGCATCTACGCTGCCCGCCGGCAGTCTCGGATCGTCCGGCGCGCCCAGCACCGTCCGAACATTCGACAGATCCTCTTTCAACACTCGCTTGCCGATGTACTCGATCGCCAGCGGATTGATGTCTTCCGCGAGCACCGCTCCCGTTGGCCCCACTCTGCGCGCCGCCCGCACCGTAAACCATCCGGATCCCGCGCCGATGTCCGCGACGTTCTTCCCCGTCGTGATCCCCAGCAGGTCCATCACGCGATCGATCTGCAGCTTCTTGTCCCGATCGGGGTATTCGAAGATCGAAAGGTCGCCAGAATACGGCGTACTTGTAGGCCGCTGGGTCGTCTCCTGCTGAGCGGGAGCACTCGTCTGCGCACCAGCCAGACCAGCCAACATCAACACTGCAAGAACCAAACCCCACGCCCGCGCACGTCTCAACGAAAAATCCATCATGCCTCACCATCAGCTATTACGCAGACGATTGGCAAGTCGTCGTCATTTCAGTAGTGTGTCAGTTTGAATTTCCGCTCTATCCTCAGCGAACCCATCCTTGCTAGCCGTACCGCTCAGTGCTCAAATCGGTGGGATGATTGATGTCCGCGATGAAAGCCCACGGGACTGGAAAGCTGTTTACCAGGTCGTTTCGTCCGTCTTCGGCCAATCGGCTGAGGCAGAACTCGTAGAAAAACTGCGAGAAGCCGGCGACTGCGCCGTCTCGTTGGTGGCCGATGAAGACGGCCAAATTGTCGGGCATGTTCTGCTATCCAAGATGGACGCTCCATTCCCGGCATTGGCGCTTGCTCCCGTATCAGTCATTCCCGCAAAACAGCGGAGCGGTATTGGATCAGCCTTGGTTAAAAGGGCTGTGAACCGCGCTCGCAGCGAGGGCTGGGCCGCTATCTTCGTTCTGGGTGATCCGAACTACTACGAACGGTTCGGTTTTGAGAGAGAGGCAGCTGCAGGTTTTACGTCCCCATACGCCGGACCCCACTTCATGGTGCTCAAGTTATCGCCATCGCTCCCCGCTACAACCGGCGAGCTACGTCACGCGCCAGCGTTTGCCGCACTCGATTAGGTCCACTCGCCACTCTTTACAGAAATTCAAACTGAGACACTACCCTCATTTCGTTGCAACGCGCCTGCAGTAACTCATGACCCCACGAAAAAAGGGAGCCACTGTTCCGGCTCCCTTGTCTTTCGATTCCTTCCAACTACCGCAATCCACCACCGGCCTTGACGAGCTCGCCCGTGAGCCAGTTCGAATCGTCCGAGGCCAGGAACACCGCAATCGAGGCGATATCCTTTGGCTGTCCGATACGGCCCAGCGGAGTCTGCGCCACAGCGTTCTTCTCGAAGTCGCTTCCGATAAAGCCCGCCGCGTGCACGCCTTCAGTCTCCACCATGCCCGGGTTGATCGAGTTCACGCGGATATTCTTCGGCCCCAACTCCTTCGCGAGGACATGCGTGATTGCGTCCACCGCGCCTTTGGTCGCCGTATAGACGCTCGAACCTGGAGGCGTCAGAGAAGAAACCACCGAACCGATGTTGATGATGCTGCCACCCTCCGGCCCGAAGTACTTCAGAGACTCCTTCGAAGCCAGAAGCAGCCCAAGCACGTTCAAATCGAAGATCCGGTAATATTCCTCAGCAGTCACCTGCTCGAGCGGCGTAAAGGTGTACACACCAGCGTTGTTCACCAGCGTATCCAGCCGGCCAAAGGTCTTCTTCACCTCGCCAAAGACCTTGCCGATATCTTCCTTCTTCGAGAAATCGCCCTGCACAGCCACAGCTTTGCCGCCTTTGGCCTTAATCTCAGCGACGACCTTGTCTGCGCCCTCTTTGCTCGTTGAATAGTTCACCACGACCGATGCACCATCGGCCGCCAGCGCTTTCGCGATTCCTGCGCCAATACCCTTCGACGCTCCCGTAACCAACGCTACCTTATTCGCAAGCTTTCCCATCGCAATATCCCTCGAGTCTTATGTCTTATCGCTTTGACATTTCGATAAGCATCTAATTGATGTGCCCGGGGCAAGGAAGATGCGACATTCTAATGAAAATTTCTAAGGTATTCCCGCTCTAGAGCTTAGCCAGCTGCTCCGTATAGGCCTGCAGCACATCCCGCCGCAGCGTATAGCTGACGAACTTCCCCTCGCGCGTCACCCGAATCAGTCCTGCCGTGTCCAACTCCTTCATGTGGTGGGATAACGTCGCCGCACTCACCGGATGGCAGTCCTTGATGTCAGCGCATTGCATTGGCTTGGTACAGCTCCCGATCTGCCGCAGCAGCTCGTAACGCCTGGGATCGGCCAACGCCTTCGCGATCAGGTGAACCTGCTCCTCACTCAGCTTGACTGGCCCGTCCCCCTCGCGTTTCACAGCACTCATAACCCAGCCCCTAGCGAATCTGTACCAGCTCCGCGCCTGCCCCATGTCCAGACGCGCCTGGCGTCACCGAACTCGTCTGCGGCGCGCGCCAGTGATCGATGTAGCTCACCTGGTGCACGCAACTGATGGTGCAGCTCGGCGCACAGCTCTTCTCGGTCAAAAACTCCCGTTTCACATCCGCGGTCGTGTACTCGGCCAGCGGCACCGCAGGATACCCGCGCTGCTGGCTGCAATAGTGCACCAACCCGTTCTCGCAGATGTACAGATACCGTCCACCTGCCCGGCAACGCCAGTCGTTTGTCTTGCCGTTGGCGATCGCCTCCTGGAAGTGATTGAACCGCGAGTAGCTCCGCCGCGTCAGGCTTCGCACCTTGTCCCAGACGTTGCGTTCGGCCTCGCCCAGCGGTTTCAACTGCCCGCTGCCGTCATGAATGATCCCGATGGTCGAGCTGAACCCCAGCCCCAGCGCCCGTTCACTCACCGTCAGCGCGTCGTTTGGATTGGCAATCCCGCCACCGACAACCGAGTTGATATTTACGTGAAAGTCCGCATGCTCGGCGAGCATCTGCAGCTTCTTATCCAGCACCTTCAGGCTCTTCTTCGAGACCTCGTCCGGCATCACGTTATCGATCGAGATCTGCATATGGTCGAGGCCGGCCTTGTTCAATCTCTGAATCCGGTCCGGCATCAGCAGATACCCGTTGGTGATCATCCCCGCGATGGCGCCCGTCTTCCGAATCCGCGCAATGATCTGGTCGAGCTCCGGATGCAGCAGCGGCTCGCCGCCCGAGATCGTGATCACCGACGTCCCCAGCCGTCCCAGATGGTCGATCCGGCGCAGCATCTCCTCGACCGGCACCGGATCGGAAAAATCGTCGTACTCGTTGCAATAGGTACACGCCAGATTGCATCGCCGCATCGGCACAATGTGCGCCATATACGGATGCCCGGTCGACATCACCGCCGAGCCGATCGAACCCAGCTCGCGCAGCTTGCGCGTCACTGCCTTCCAGCGCCGCTTGGCAGGCATCGGACGGCTGCCACTCGCAACGGCAGTTGTAGAAGCAGAAGACATATCACTTCTAAGTATATCGAACTGAGGCCGCTGGGGCCTCGATCCTGCCCGCTACTTGCCCACTACCAGGATCGAAAACGAATCCGGCACCATCTGCCCGCGTCCCGGACGCCCTCCCGGCGGAGGTGCAGGCGCTGGCGTAAACTCCGCCGCAATCAACAAAATGCGGTTCGTTTTCATATCCAGCGTCAGAGTCTTCGCGCGCGTCATCGTCTGCAACGTCTGTTCCACAACGAAGCTGGTCGGGCTATTTTCCTTCACGATCGTCAGCGTCCCGTCGCCCTGCGAACTGAACGCCTCCATCGTCTTCGGATTGAACACCGCGCCGTCCGAGCCGTTACCTATCGGCAACGTCTCGAGGATCTTGCCGTCCCCGGCATTCAAGATCACCATAGTCTGCGGACTGCGGCAGGTGGCAAACAGAATATTGTTCTTCACATCGATCGCGAGCCCGGCACATGTCCCGCCTTTGCCTTGCAGATCGTAGGTCGCGGTCACCTTCAGCGTCTTCGCATCCACCACAGCGATGCTGCCCTTGTCCTCCAGGTCGATATACAGATGACCTTTGCCATCCGACACCGCCTGCTCCGGCGCGCCCCCCAGATCGATCGTACCCACAACCGACCCGTCCTTCGCGTCGATCACCGTGACATTCGGCGCGCCGTGGCTGAACACATAAACCCGGCCATTCGATGAATCCCCCAGAATGCCGTCCGGCCCACCCTGCACGTCAATCGTCTTGATCGTCGCGAGCGTCTTCGAATCCCACATCACCACCGGCTTGCTGCTGCCGAAACCATGCTGCGACTTGGCATCGACCGCCGCTCCATGCGCGCTGGCGTTGGCGATCTCGCCCGCCGGCTTCAGCGTATCCAGATCGAAGACCGTGATCTTTCCCGCAGGCCCAAGCCTTGGCACATACAACTTGCGCCCGGCGTCATCGGCATACACGTAGTCGAAGCCACCTTCGCCGCCGACCTTGGCCGTCTGCAGGACTTTATAAGGCCCACCCTGTTGCGCAAAACTCGAAAGCGGCACGATTGCCAATGCGGTAAGCAGAACTAGAGAAGTGGATCTCATGGTGTCTCCCTGTCCAATCCAACATACTCAGGAAGAGGACAGATGAATACCATGAGCGAGGAGGCCCGCGAAATCCGCGCCTTTTCTCATTAATGAGATTTCATTTATAACTTGGCGAGCAACTGCCGGGTCTGCTGACTGGTCTGTTGGAAGAAATCTTCCAATCCAAATCCCAACCACAAGCTCGAACGTTTTTTCCCGTCCGGGGTCAGCGTCAAGGTCTTCTCCTGCTTGTCGCGCAAGATCACCACCGGCACCGGTCGCCCCTTATTGTCGTGCACGGTCTTGGTCCAATCGGTTCCGTTGGACACAGAGATCGAATTGATCTTCACGACCACGTCGCCTGCCTTCATTCCGGCCTGCTCTGCTGGGCTGTTGCCATCCACACTGCGTACCAGCAGCCCCGCTCCGTCCGTCGCGCCAAAGAACTCCGCCAGTTGTTGCCCCATCACCTCAAGCTTCGCGCCGGTAAAGGACGAACTCAGGACGATTGTCTCTGTCCCCAGGAGGTCTTTATGCTCCTTCGGAGGAGCCGCAGTGATTGGCTTCGAGGAATCAAGAAAAGTATTTCCCCGCACAACTCCCGAAGATCCAGGCGCCGGCACCGAGTAGTGCTGCTCCCACGCCTGCAGCCCCACCGTTCTACGGTCTGCCGTCGTCATCGTCAGCGTCTGCGTCTGCCCATCGCGGCTGACCACGAAGGTCACCGTCCGCCCGATCGGCATATCTTTCAGCAATCGGTGCAGCTGATCTTCGTTCTCGATCACCTGTCCGTTCATCTGCACAATCACATCGTGCATCCGCATTCCGGCCTTGCACGCCGGCCCGTCATGGTCCAGATTCGTGATCTCAGCGCCCCGCGCGTCCTTCAGCCGCAACATCCCCACCTGCTCCTCGCTCACATCCCGCATCTCTATTCCGAGATACCCTTGGTTCGCACGATGCGACTCACCCATCCCCGCCGCATACATCTCGGCTCCACCTGAGAAACCAGCCCCCATCGCATACAGCTGTCCTCCATCCAGAACAGCTATCCCCGCCACCAGCGCCACAACTCCAAACGACCTGCAGTGTTTCATCTGCCTACCTCAAACTCAACTATTCTTTAGCACAAAAAACGACGAGCGGACCTCTCTCCCCGCAACTTACTGAATATCAGCTGAACTCTGCAACGCATTGAACGATGCCGTCCGAATATACGGATTCGCGTCCTGCGCCGCAACCGTCCGCAGCACCTGCCGCACGCTTGAGTCCGACTGCACCGGCTCCAGCACCCCAATCGCCTTCTGTCGCACCAGCGGATCCGAATCGTGCATCACCGCCTCCAACACCGCGTCGCGCACATGCTGGTCCTGCCCGACATACCGTTGCAGACCCTCCAGCGCCTTCATTCGCACATCGGCGTCCTGATCGTACCGCAGTGACACCATCAACCCATCGCGAACGTCCTTGCCATCCCCCGTCGGCTGGCACGCATGCCCCACCTTGCATTCGTTCGTCAGCAACGCGACCGAACTCATCCGTACTCCGGGAGTCGCCGCCGCATTCGTCCCCACCAGTAACAGCTTCCGGATCTCCGGGCTATCCAGCGACCCCTCCATCGACTCCGGAACAATCTTGTTGTAGTTCACCTGCACCAGCTCCGAGTCCGGCGTCTGGACAATCCCGGTCACATTCGCAATCACACCCTCCGTAGGATGGTTGATCGTGACAGTCCCTGGTCCTTGCGGCTTCGGCGCATGCGCAACCTGGTATCGATGGGTAAAGTTACCCGACAGAAATCCCACACCCAGCAACAGTGTCGCCAGTGCAGGCGCGCTCTGCAGATTCCCCATCCAACGGTAAAAATTCGTCCTCAGTTGGGTCAGAAAACCATGCGGCGGAATCATGTCCAGCGCGTCGTCGAGCTTCATTCGCGACTGCGCCAGCAGGTTCGGCGAAGGCTCCAACACCGGCATCGTCGCGAGCCGTTCCTCGAACCCCCGGAACGCCTCAAGCTCCTCGCGGCAATCCTCGCACCCTGCCAGATGCTGCTCTAATACGCCAGCCAGCTCATCGGGGAGCTCGCCGTAATTCAACAACACGATGCAGTCTCTTGCGCTCTGACACTTCATTGTCCTACCTCAACCAGCCTCAAAATTCTCACCTGTTACCTCGGGTCTTTGCGCCCTTTGTATCCATGCATCACAAACCACTTCAACCTCTCAGCTCCGACAGATTCGCCCGCAGCTTCCGGGTCGCCCTGAACAACGTGTTCTTGGCCGTCTCCTCTGTCGTGCTCAACATCTCGCCAATCGTCCTCAGCTTCAGCCCCTGGTAGTGCTTCAGCTCAAAGACCGTCCGTTCGCGAGGTGTCAACTTACCTAAAGCCTCATTGATCCGTTCGCTCATCACCTTCCGGTCCAGCTCCCGCGCCGGGTTCGCCATCGCCCGTTCGTCGGAGATATTCGCCATCAGGTCCATCTCATCGCCACTGGCATCCAGTACCGTCGCCGGGTCTTCCCTGCGGCTCTTCCGCCGCCGCAGCTGGTCCAGGCAAAGGTTCGTAACAATCCTGTAAAGCCACGTGTAAAAGCTGCACTCAAATCTAAAGTTCCCCAGGTGCCGGTATGCCTTGATAAAGGCTTCCTGGTGGACATCCTGCGCATCCTGCTCGTTGCCAAGCATATGCAGCGCCAGCCGAAGCACCGACTGGTCATACCGCCGCACCAGAGCATCGAACGCGCTGCGCTCGCCCTTCTGCGCTTCGCGAATCAGCTCATCGTCCTCGGTTCGCTGTTGCGCCCGCGCGTCGAGCTGCGCCTGCGTCAGCTTGCCGCCATTCCTGGTCCCGGATTGGGCCGCAGCCTTTGCCATCGCTGGCATAGATTCTACAGCCGTAGTCCCTAACAAGCCCATGGCAAACGGACTAATGTGCCGCTTTTGAGCCACTACCGCCAACGGAGCAGACAACTCTCCGCCTAAATCGATCCCAACTGCATCTGCATTCATCGACTGACTCCGGAGGTCAGAAAATCGAATAACACTCAATAGACACCTCCACTTCGGAAAGGTGAGCGTCCCCGGTCACCTGTTTTCCCTACCACCATCGGGTTACACTCACCCCATGCCTGCCCGCCCCACCGTACCAAGCCTCTTCTCCGACGCACCAGACCCCAAACCCGAAAAATCCACCCAGAAATCAACTTGGATCAACGCCCACTGCGACGGCGGAGCCCGCGGCAACCCCGGCCCAGCCGGCTTCGGAGCCCTCATCCAGGACGACCAGGGCATGGTGCTCGCCGAACTGAGCGAGTTCCTCGGCATGCGCACCAATAACTACGCCGAGTACTCCGGCCTCCTCGCCTGCCTCCAGTATGCTCTCGACCACCACCACCCCCGCCTCCGGGTCGTCTCCGACTCCGAGCTGATGGTCAAGCAGATTCAGGGCAAGTACAAGGTCAACTCTCCCGACCTGAAACCCCTCTGGCAGGAAGCAAAAAACCGCATCGCCAAACTCGAAGCCTTTGAGATCTCCCACGCCCTCCGCCACAAAAACAAGGCCGCCGACCGCCTGGCCAACGAAGCCATGGACCGCGGCATGAAACGTCCCCAAATCCCCGCCCCTGGTAAGAATTTGTCATCCTTCGGCGAAGCCGGAGGACCTGCTTCTCGCACTGAAGCTCCCCTCAAAGCCACACCCTACCCAACCAAATCCGCCGCCCCACCCGACCCCTACGCCAAGGCCGACACCATGCTCCGCGGCTTCACCAAAGACGGCGTCGTCCACATCCTTGGCGGCACCACCCTCCCCGACGGCGTCTTCGTCAAAATCATTCGCGAATAAAGCTATTCGATTGAGGCGGTCACGCTGGAGTCGGTTGCGTATTCGATGGTGAAGTCGATCCGGGCGGCTTTTTCCAGCATCTTCGAGACTGAACAGTACTTATTCTTCGAGAGTGCAACTGCGTCTTCGGCAGCCTTCTTTGAGACTGCACCACCAATGCGGTAGACCAACCTGATCGCTGTAAAGACACGAGGCGGCGCAGAAGCTTGCTCAGCGGTTGCAGATACCGTGAGGCTGATCAGAGGCTCGCGCTTCTTTTGCAGGATCGAGACAACGTCGACGGCCGTGCAGGCGCAAAGGGCCATCAGAACCGCCTCCATAGGTGAAGGGCCGCTGGAATGCGCGGCACCGGCGTCGAAAACGAGGTTATGGCCACTTTCGGAGCGTCCATCAAATTCCATCTCCTTCTTCCAAACTGTCTTGGCAATCATAGGTCGCTTCCTCCTGATTTATCGGGCGGTCGACAGATCTGGAAACCCTCTGCGACGGCGTCTTTATAAAAATCATCCGCGAGCACCCTGCCGCAATGTTAGTTGGGACCAGGTTGATCGACATGATCGATCACTAGAACCGGGACAGGCTCTTTGGCAGATTCCAGCTTGAGCCCGAGCTGCTCCTGAATAGCAGTGAAGAGAGTGGGAGGGTCGCCGTCCGCGGCCTGAGCGTCATCAGCCGTCCACAGCAGCTTGAAATCATACCGGCCGGTTAAACCCGTCTTATCGACAACAACGCGTCCGCTGATCTTGGAGAGCTCCTCGGCGATGGTCGTCGTGTCGAGGCCCTCGCCATTGAAGCTAGTCCGGCGAACCCCGATACTCTTGCCGCTGGATTTGCTGGGTTGCAACTTCGAACCACCCTTGGCAAGCACAAGGTCATACGCAGGCAGGGTTCGCGTCCCCTGGTGAAGCTTCAGTTGGAAGCGATCAGCGAGCAAGGCCTGAACCATGCGGCGCTTCAGCTCATTACCCTGCTCCGAGGTGAGACTCTTCATCTGGTCGCCGATGTCGGCCTCGGCCTGTATATCGAACCTGCTCGACCCGAGCCACGCCGGTCCATCGAGAATCTGTTTCTCCGGCATCCCGTAGGCCCACTGCATAAGAGCGAGAACCGTGATATTGCTCGCGCTGAAGCGGTCGTTGGGCGGGTAGTTGATGTGGGTGTGACCGTCTGAGGGGGTGGCGGCGGGCTTGATCGTCGCCACTTCAAACGCGGGAGTAGGCGTCTGCGCACGAGCCAGCTGGGTCGCAAAAAAGATGAAGAGCAGTAGCTTCGGCAGAATCATCACATCGTCCTCGGACGTCCTCATCCCATCATCTTCTACGAAAGAACCTTCAGCTCTGTTCCTTCATCCCAGGCTGCTGATAGATCCCGATCACATTGCCGCCCGGATCGCGAAATCTCGCCGTAATCTCAGGAGCATCTCCACCGATCGGCTGCACAATCTCGCCCCCATTCGCCACAATCGCTTCGATCGTCGCCTCCGCGTCCTCGACCATCACGTAAACCAGAAGCCCCGGCTGCGAGGCAGGCGGTCTCTTTCCCACCGACCATGTGCCACTCACCTGGCCAACCGTATCGTCGAAGGAAGTCGAACCATCCCCCCGCTGCCTGATCTTCCAACCGAACACGCGCGCATAAAAATCGGCCGAACGCGCAACATCAACCGCAGGCATGTCGATATAGCAGATCTTTCCGTTCGCATACCCAGAAGACATAGCGACTCCTTTCCAACACCGAGAGTCTAGAGTATTCCACCGCTACATAAGTTAAGTAAGAGTTGTCATTCTGAGCAAAGCGAAGAACCCCGTATTTCACTCGAAGCGTCGGCGGGTTCGAATTACGAACCTGCGTCTCCGCTTTCCGCGCTTTATCCTCCTCGTTCCCCTACCGATTCGGCCATACGCGAACACAACTCCTCCACGGCACGCATCTGCTCCAGCATCCCCGCCAGCTTGGCGACTCCAACATTTTTTTCAAACTGAGTCTGCATCCGGTCGAATATCCCCACCGCCCGTACCGCCCGCCTCTTGCCCGCAGGCTGCAGGACCAAACGAAACGACCTCGCATCCTCCGGATCGATCCGTCGCCGCACCAGTCCCTTGGCCTCAAGCGACGAAACGCAGTGACTCACATTTCCCCGCGTCGTCTGAAAAGTCTCCGCCAGATCAGAAGGTTTGATGCCGCCCTTCTTCTCAAAAAAGATCGCAGCCAACATCAGAGCTTCGAAAAACGTCAGCCCTTCCTCCTCGAGAATTCCATTCAGCGAAGATTCCATCCTGCGAGCGATTCGACTCGCCTGAAAGATGGGACTCTGCCGCAAAAAAACTTCAATCCGCATTACCAGCCTCGCATGTGATTTATTCGTTCAACTATTTATAACAAAACAAAACTACCTCCTCTCAGCCTCACCGCCGACGGATGATAGTTACAACGTCGCATCATCGACGCGCAACGACCCATGAAAATTCACCCGGCCCATTCCTTTCTTTGCCTCATCTGCCTGAGCACCGCCCTCGCCCAGCCACCCCAGCAAGCCAACACCGCAACCCCTCAAACAAAACCCGCCCCAGTCACCCAAAACATCTCCGTCACCACCACCATCGAGCCCCTTCCTCTCGCCGAAAGCGACCGCTCCGTTAACCTCATCTCGCCCCGAGACCAACCCCTCGTCTCCAACTCCGTCGTCGATCTCCTCCGCCAGGACCCCTCCCTCAACCTCCAGGCCCGCGCCGCCAACGGCGTTCAGGCCGACCTGTCCGTCCGCGGCACCACGTTCGAGCAGTCCCTCATCCTCCTCAACGGCCTCCGCATCAACGACCCCGAGACCGGCCACCTTAACCTCGACATCCCCATCCCCCTCGACGCCGTCACCCGCATCGACATCCTCCACGGATCGGGATCGACGTTTTATGGCTCCGACGCCATCGGCGGCGCCGTCAACCTCCTCACTCAGCCACCCGCCCCCGGCCTCACCGTCATCGTCAGCGCAGGCGGCGGCAGCTACAACTCCATCGAGCAGCACCTCCGCGCCTCCTACACCAACGGCCCCATCGCCGAACAACTCACCGGCAGCCGCGACACCTCTGACGGCTTCATCCCCGACCGCAACTACTCCTCGAACGCCCTCGCCTCCGAGACCTGGCTCACCACAAAACCCGGCACAACCGACATCCTCCTCGCCACCAGCGACCGTCCTTATGGCGCCAGCCAGTTCTACGGCCCCTATCCTTCATGGGAGCGCACCAAAGGCTGGTTCGCTGGCATCCAGCAGCAGCTCGGCCAGCAGACCGCCGCCAACTTCGGCTATCGCCGCCACACCGATCTCTTCGTTCTCTTCGCCGACCAGCCCGCGATCTACGAAAACAACCACATCACCACCAGCTACGAGGGAGCCCTCCGCCGCGCCGACACCCTCGCCCCCAACGCCACCCTCTCCTACGGCGTCGAAGCCGACGGCGACACCATCCACTCGAACTCCCTCGGCCAGCACGCCCGCAACCAGGGCGCCGCCTATGCCAACCTCAACCTCAGCGCACTGGGCCGTTTCTCCTTGTCGCTCGGGGCCCGCGACGAGATCCTCTCCGGCGCGGTCAGCGGCACCGACAACGTCTTCTCCCCCAGCATCGCCGCCGCCTACACGCTCACACGCACCACGCGTCTCCGAGCCTCCGCTGGCCACGGCTTTCGCCTCCCCACTTACGTTGACCTCTACTACGCCGACCCCACCACCATCGGCAACCCCAACCTCAAACCCGAGTCCTCCTGGAGCTACGAAGCTGGCATCGAATGGACGCCCGCCAACAGCCGCCTCACCCTCAACGCCGCCGCCTTCCGCCTCCAGGAAAAAGACGCCATCGACTACGCCAAGACCATCCTCGCCACCCCGGCCCTCACCTTCGCCGAACCATGGCAAGCCATCAACATCCAGAACCTTGACATCACAGGAGCCGAAGCCACGGTCCGCCTCCGCCTCACCAACAACCAGCAACTCCAGTTCAGCTACACCGCCGCCCACGCTGCCCCACCCCCACCCAACCTCCTCTCCGAGTACGCCTACAACTACGCCGCCCAGAACGCCGTCTTCCTCTGGACAGGGCAGTTCCACCAACTCACCGCGCGCACTCAGGTCAACATCGTCCAGAAGACCCAGCACACCGCCTACCCACTCTGGGATATCGCCCTCTCCCGCAACACCGGCCTCATCCGCCCATACCTGCGCGCATTAAACCTAAGCAACACCGGCTACCAGGAGATCCCCCAGGTCCCCCTGCAAGGCCGCACCATCATAGCCGGCACCGAGTTCAACTGGTCGCGCGGCGGTCACTAGATTCGGATTTGAACTCTAGCATCTATGCCGCAGTCCGTAGTCGCTGAACCTTCTTCCGCCTGGCCTGAGACGCCTGCCAGAAATCATAAGCATTCTGCATCTTGAACCAGAGGTCCGGCGATGTGCCCAGCGCCTGCCCGAGCTTGATCGACATCTCCGCCGATACCGCAGCCTTGCAGTTCAGAACACGCGACAGAGCCACACGAGACACTCCAAGATGGGCAGCGACCTCCGTCACCGATTGTTCTCCCAAATATTCCCTGAGTACACAGCCAGGGTGAGGTGGATTATGCATCTTCATATCGCCTCCATCAGTGATAGTCCTGATAATCAACAAGGACCGCATCGGTCCCTTCAAAGGCAAAGGTCAGCCTCCAGTTGCCGTTGACTGTAACCGCCCATTGGCCTTCAAACTTACCCTTCAATGGGTGGAGCTTCCATCCTGGGGCGTTCATGTCTGCAGGTTTCTCTGCAACGCCCAGAACACCCAACTGGAGCGCGAGCCGGGCCGCATGTTTAGATTGAATGCCTGCCTTCGAACCAGTCTCATAGAAGAGTCGAAGCCCGCGATGCTGAAAGCTTCGAATCACAAATACACCGTATCGCGTAACGATACACTAGTCAAGAGCAAGAAGAAACCGAGTTCAACTGGTCGCGAGCCAGCCACTAACCATCGCGAGAAAAGCACCCGGGTACACTATGCAAGTCGAAATCCCCGAGGCACGCATGGCGACGAAAGAAGGCGCACGGCGACTAGCAGCAATCGCCAACGCGTTGATGACCCTAAGCCTGCTTACGCTTCTGCTTTGGTTCAGGGCAAGCCTGATTTTCTTCGTAGCCAGCTGGGCGCTCTACGGAGCTGCTTGGGTCATCGACGGATTCTCGACTCCCCGGGAACAGCCCATTCCGCCCCGCTTGCCGATGCAGCTTCACTGAGCACTCGAAACCGCCTCCACCGGTTCCAGCGAACGCGTGTGAAACCGCTCCAGCACCCACAGCCGCACTGGCGTCTCGAAGTAATGAAAACTCAATACGCTGATGCCGACGCATAGCACCAGATACACCGGATAAAGCTCCAGCCCCACCCAGTGGAACTGCTGAAACAGAAGGAGGAGCGGAATATGAATCAGGTACATTGCATAGCTGGCATTACCCAAAGCCACCAGCCAGTTCGCACATAGCAATCGCGAAAACCACGTTGGTACCGACACAGCCCAGATGACACTAGCAAAAATCGGTGCCAGCATCCCATTGCCATAAGGCTCGACAACATGAAAATAAGGAAGCAGCACCGCACTGAGCAGAAGGCCACCGAGCGACAGCGCTAAAACGGCATTCACCTGCCAGTTCCGTGCGACATCTCTGCGCTCCTCCTGTCGCAACGTCTGCCACCGGGCCAGCAGAACTCCCAGCGCAAAAGTTGAGAGATGCAGCGGCGGCCACATCAGAACCGTTCTCGCACTCAGGTGCGGCCTCGCCGCCCACACCAGCGCCTGCCCTCCAACATACAGTCCCAGAGCCGTCAGCCACAATCGGACTCCGCGCAGCCTCCACAACACGACGCCGGACACAGGAAAGCACAAATAAAAGAGGATCTCCGCCGAGAGAGACCAACTGGGAGGATCAATGGCAAGCAGCCGGTTTGGAGACCAACCCTGCAGCATCACAAGATGCCCCGCCAACGTCACTGCCGTCTTACCCAGCCCGCTGGCCAGACCATATCGGCTCACTTTTGCGGCCAGCACCGCCGGCGTACCCAGCGCCATCATCACCAGGTACAACGGATAGAGTCGTGCAAACCTCGCCGTAAAGAAGCGGGACCTGTCCACAGGCTGGCCCCCGCGCAGATAGACCATACTCAGCACATAGCCGGAGAGCAGAAAGAAAAAGCTGACTGAAAATGTGAGCGAGACGAAAAGCCGACTGAAAAAATCCTCCGGTACGCGATCTGGAGCTACATCCGAAAAAACCGGCAGAAATACCCGCACAGAATGATGAAAGACGACAAGCATCGCCAGAAAAAAACGCAATGAGGTCAGGGGATAGATCTTCCTGGTTCGAGACGGTGCAAAATAGCTCAACGACGGGCTCCTGGCGATGCCCTCGCATCATCCCTTCTCCATCATTCCGGAAGGTCCGGATCCACGCCACGCTCTCAGCCGGAAAATTTGTAAAAAGATCATCAGCCGCCCCATCTCACACCCGTCTGTCACGGGAGGCTATGCCGTTGTCCTCCTGGTAACCCATTAGGTCAGCCGGGGGCCGAAGCCAGCGCGAAAGCAGAGGCCGGCTACTTCGCCAGCTCCGCCTTCACAATCTCGCTCACCAGCCGTCCATCTGCCCGCAGCCCATCCGCAAAGATCCTTTGCTGCACCACCTTCATCAGAGTCCCCATATCCTTCGGCCCCGGCTTGGTGCCTCCACTGTCCTGCGTCAGCGTATCGATCGCCCCTCGCACAACACCGCGAATCACATCCTCCCCCGCGGCCTTCGGCAGATAGCCCTCAATCATCCCGATCTCCGCCTGCTCCTTCGCCGCCAGCTCCGGTCGGCCACCCTTGGTAAACGACTCCACCGACTCCTTCCGCTGCTTGATCAACGTCGTCAGGATCTGTTGCTCCTCTGCGTCCGTCAGCTTCTCGCGCTTATCGATCTCCTTGTTCTTCAGCGCCGACTTAACCATCCGCAGCGTGGTTAGCTTGTGCTCGTCCTTCGCCTTCATCGCCACCACAATGTCCGTCTGAATCTTCTCGCCAATCGTCATCGTTCCCTCGTCTCTATCGATCAATCCCTCATTATAAGTACTTCTTACTCGCTCATAGCCTCACACGAGACTCGCTACAATAACTCCATGATCCGTAAAACTCGCCTCTTCACACCTGGCCCGACGCCTCTCCTCCCCGCCGCCCAGTTCGCCATGGCCGCGGCCGACATCCACCACCGCACGCCCGAGTTCCGCGCCCTCTACACTCGCGTCCTTGCGCAGCTCAAAGACTTCGTCGGCACCAAGAACGACGTCATCATCCTCTCGGCCAGCGGCACCGGCGCCATGGAGGCCTCCGTCTCCAACCTGACGTCACCGGGAGATCGTGTGCTGGTGCTGACAGCCGGCAAGTTCGGCGAGCGCTGGGCGTCTCTCGTCAAATCCTTCGGCTGCCACGCCGACGTCATCGAAAAACCCTACGGCCAAACCTTCTCCCTCGACGAAATCAAAGCCGCCCTCAAGCTCGAAACCCGCGCCGTCTTCGTCCAGGCCACCGAGTCCTCCACCGGCGTCCGCCACGACGTCGAAGCCATCGCCAAACTCCTCAAGTCCGAAAACTCCGAAGCCCTCTTCATCGTCGACGGCATCACCGGCCTCGGCACCACGCACCTCGATATGGACGGCTGGGGCATCGACGTCCTCATCGGAGGCTCGCAAAAAGCCGTCATGATGCCCCCCGGCCTCAGCTACCTCGCCATCAGCCCCCGTGCATGGGACCGCATGGAGTCCACCTACAACCCGCGCTACTACTTCGATCTTCGCAAGGAGCGCAAAAACGCCGCGAAAGGCGAGTCCGCGTACACTCCGCCGGTCGCGCTCATCGCCGCACTAGGTGCAGCGCTCGACTACATCGCCGGCCAAGCCGCCACAGCCGACAACCCAAAGGGCGACCTCGCCGAAGGCCGCAAAAAGCTAGTCGACAACGCCGAAACCTGCGCCGCCATGACCCGCGCCGCCGCAACCGCACTCGGCCTGAAACTCTTCGCCCCCAAAGGCAGTGAAGCGGCAGCAGCAACCGCCATCGTCGCCCCTGAAGGCACCGACTCCGGCACCATCGTCAAGGGCCTCAAATCCCAATTCGCCGCCATCGTCACCGACGGCCAGGGCGAGATGAAGGGCCAGCTCTTCCGCATCGCCCACATCGGCTTCTTCGACTACATGGACACCATCGCCATCATCGGAGCCCTGGAACAAGTCATCCACAAAACCAAACTCCCCTTACCCGGCTTCGAATTCGGCAAAGGCCTAATCGCCGCCCAAAAATTCTTCGCCGACCACGCCAAATAACAAAGCTCACAAATCTGGGTTCCCCACGTCCGGACTTTCGGACGTGGGTTTCCAACTGTGAAACCGGAATCACCATCCAAATCACACTTCGGCTGCTAACGGCTAAACTCAGGAGGGTTACCTATGCAGCCCACGAAATCCAAAACGAAAAGAAAGAGACCGACAGTTGAGGATCGCAGGATAGCCATCGAGGCTCTCTCGGTTGACAACAGGAGCGAACTCCTTCTTGCGGTCAGTTCCTACCTCAGAGACCGAAGCCCGAGAGTACGGGAGACGGCTCTTCAGGTCGCACTGGATGAAATCCTTTTGGAACTGAACGATCAAGTTCGGACGCTAATTTCCGACAAGAACAATTTCGTCCGCCAACGTGCTATCGAGTGCTTTGGCTTGTTCCACGAAGGGGAAGCTATTGCAGCTTCGTGGCTCTATCCGTTTTTACAAAATCCCGATGTTTTGACTAGAGTCGAAACGCTGGAAACCCTAAGTCAAATTGGCGACAAGAAGGCGCTTCCATTCATGGTCGAAAACTTACAAGACGATGACCACCTCGTCCGTTCCTATGCAGCGATCTCTATTGCTGAACTTGGCGGAAAAAAGTTTCGTAAGCGAATCGAACTTGCTTCAAGAGTTGAAACGGTCGAAAACGCAAAACCATGGTTTGTTCGCTCACTTCTTCTTCTCGGTGACTGGAAACAATTTTCAAGACTTCTCGAACTTCTATCCTCGAACAGTCCTACGGCTCGATGTGCAGCGGCGAACGCACTCACTGCGTTCGAATGGTCATCGGACCAACTCGAATTAGCACTCACATCTGTGGCTTATGCAGCCCGCAACTTTCTCGCAAGGTCCGATCAATCGACCATGGAGAACGTCCTGAAACAGCTCCTTGAAGATGTTGCAGCACCAAGTCATTAGGCTTCTACCTACGCCTTCCTGCTACTCTGTCCCCACACATCACGATCATGCGCCGCTCAACCCAAGTCACCGCCCCACTCCTGGCCGCCGCCGCACTCTCCCTCCTCACCGGCTGCCGCAAGCCCGAGATGCAGCGCTGCGTCGACGAGCACAACAACGTCGTCGACGACAGCTTCTGCCAGAACCAGGCCCAGCAACAGCGCCCCGACGGCCACGGCGGCTTCATCTACGTCCCTTCGCCTTACCGCTACTACTACGGCGGATACGGCGGCTTCGGCCTCGGCACCCAGGTCGGCGGCGGCTCCTTCACTCCCAGCCCAGGCGCCAACTACACCACTCGCGGCGGCTTCGGCAGCTCTTTCTCCGAAGGCGGAAGCCACTCCAGCAGCAGTGGCAGCGGCAGCAGCGGAGCGGCAGAATAATGCAGCGCATCCCCCTCACCCCCCACGACAACTGGCAGCAAAAGGTCGAGTCCGTCGGCCTAGCCTTCCACACCCTCGAAAACGGCACGCCCTACTGGGATGAGTCCGCCGCCTACCAATTCACCGCCGCCGAGATCGACACCCTCGAAGCTGCCGGCTACCAGCTTCAGGAGATGTGCCTCGCTGCCGCCCAGCACATCATCGACGAAAAGCGTTACGCCGAACTCGACATCCCCGAAATCGCCGTCGAAGCCATCGAGTGGGCCTGGAACAACGAGCCGCCCGCGCTCTACGGCCGCTTCGACGTCAGTTGGGCCGGAGCCCAAAGCGGTAGTGCCCCTAAGCTCCTCGAGTACAACGCCGACACCCCCACCTCGCTCCTCGAAGCCGCCGTCGTCCAATGGCACTGGCTGAAAGACATGCCACGAAGCCTCGTCTCCTCCAAGCCGGACCAGTTCAACTCCATCCACGAAAAGCTCATCGCCAAGTGGAAGGACATCGACCCCTACCTCTCCAAGCCCATCTACTTCGCCGCGCTCGACACAGCAGAAGACCAGCTCACCGTCACCTACCTCCGCGACACTGCCCAGCAGGCCGGCCTCGACACCCTCCAGCTCTCCATGCACGACATCGGCTGGAACGACGCGCAGCAATCCTTCATGGACCTCGACGACCACCCCATCTTCTCCATCTTCAAGCTCTACCCCTGGGAGGCCATGCTCCAGGAGGAGTTCGGCCCACACGCTCTCGACACCTACACGGCCGTCCGCTGGATCGAGCCCATCTGGAAGATGCTTCTCTCCAACAAAGGCATCCTCCCCATCCTCTGGCAGCTCTACCCCAACCACGAACTCCTGCTGGAATGCCACTTCGACTCGCCGGGAAATATGCGCGACTACGTCCGCAAGCCGCTCATGTCCCGCGAAGGCGCCAACATCACCCTCGTCCGCGACAACGCCCCCGTCGTCTCCACCCCTGGCCCCTACAACGGCAAACAAATCTGCCAGGCCCTCGCCCCGCCGGCAGTCTTCGACAATCGCCACGCCGTCCTCGGCCTCTGGATGATCGACCAGGACTGCTGCGGCATGGGTGTCCGCGAGTCCTTCGGCCCCATCACCGGCAACCTAAGCTCCTTCGTCCCTCACTTCTTCACTTAGAAAAGAAAAAAAGAAGATCACGCCGACCACAGGGAGGCCCCCATCACTCCCTTAGCCACAACAAGGTACACAAGTCACGAAGTGACCGCCCCACGCGCAGTGGGCCCGTCCGGCAGGACATGATCTCCTAAACAGCCTTCCTCTGGAACGTTGTCTTCTTCGTCCCGGCAAACGAATCCTTCGCCTTGAACGACTGCATGGACGCTCCTGGGCCCGGCTTTGCTCCACTCTTCACATGTGCAGCCTTTTCGCGCAGCGCCTGAAGCTTCGCCGCCTTCCGGCTCAGTCCGCCAATCTTGATCGTGCCTGCTTTCGGAATAAACTCATCACTCATACAAAAATCCTCTCACGCTCCGTGGAGCGGCATGCCTCTAGATTACAGTGGCCACGCCCGTCACTGATACTCTAAGCTACCTCGTACCCACTTCTTCACCTGAGCGGCCTGTGCCCGATCAGAAGCCCGATCCGTCGCCAGCATCACAGTCCGTCTCCGCCCCGGTACCCGCACAGGCGCCGCCTACCGAACACGTCCCAATCCTCGAACCCTCCGCCACGCCCACAGAGATCCGACAGGAACCCACTCCCATGCTCGACGTCCACCCGCCCCACCACGCCGCCACTACCTGGCGCGACTTCTTCATCCACATCGCCACCATCGTCATCGGTCTCCTCATCGCCATCGCCCTCGAGCAGACCGTCGAGCTCATTCACCACCGTCATCAGCGCCATCAACTTCAGGAAGACCTCCACAACGAGGCTGAACAGAACCTCCAAGTCATCGACCGCGACCTGAAGATGCAGAACCTTGAGCCTTGGTTTGATCAAGCCATGCGCGATGCCAGCCCATCATCGTCTCATCAGGACAAGATCCACATCACGCTACCCCCCGCGCCCTGCCTGCCCGGCTCTGTCGGCACCGCCGAGTTCCGCTACTTCGCCCCATCGCAGGCCGTGTGGACCACCGCAAAAGAAGGCGGCCTCGTCGCGCTGCTTCCCGTCGAACAATCCCGCATGCAGGCGCGCCTTGCCCACAACTACGACCTCCTCGGCGTCGCGCGAGACCAGGTATTCAACGGCTGCCAGACCATCGTCGCCATGCGCCACCGCTTCGCCCAGCCAGCCGCAACACCGGGCGCACCCGAGCTCTGGACCATGACCGCCGACCAGGCCGAACGCCTCGCCACCGCCGCCGCCGACACCAAGATCGCCATCCAGGGCCTGCTCTTCCGCCTGCGCTGGTCCAAGGTCTACGAGCAAGGCATCGTCAACGGCGAAACAGCAGCCGACGTGAAAATGATGACCATCAACCAGGAAATATTCGAGGACCCGCCAACACCCTAGCTCCACAAACACAAAGCCAACGCCATCATCGTCCAGGCGCGTCGGCGGTCTTCGCCGGAGCCCGGCGATCGACAATCTTGTAGCCCTCCGGCGGTTGAAAATACGCAGGATCAGGTTCTGTCGTCGAGATCTCCGTCACGGTAAACGTCTGCCGTCCAATCTGCGGAGCCTCTACAGTCGAAATCAGATTGATCCCCAACTCCGGCGAGAATCGGTACTGCCTCACCGTCGACATCGGAAGGTCGTTGCCCATCACACCCGCGTTCACCGTCAATGTGTCCTTGTACTCGTGCACCTGCACACCCTCGAAGGACCCTACGCCAAGGTCTTCATGCGTGCGTGTTCCCTTGCCACCCTGCAAGGGCCCTGACTGAATCCGTGTCGGGTCGAAACGATTGCTCACGCTGCTGCTCAGCTTCAACAGGTCACACACCTTCGACTGAACATTGCACTGATAAAGCGTCCTCGCCTGAGGATCTGCAATCTGAATCCAGCTTGGCCGCGAAGGAACGCCACTCCCCTTGGGCGTCATCAGCCAGCGCTCCTCATAGAGACGGCCTCGACTGTCGCGCTTGATCGGCCGCGAGTTCACCGTAGTAAAAGTACCGCCGTTGTTCATGGGCCGCGACCACTCTGCCGCAAGCATCAGGCTGAAAGGAGCGTTCGGGATCGCCGGCACAACGATGCTCTGCAGTACCTCCTGCCCTCCCCCATCGAAGTTGACGCCGCCTTCGTCCGGCGTCTGCGCCTGAACACCTCGCGTTCCCACAACAAGCAGGAACGGCACGACCATCAATCCTCGTCTTGACAGTCGAAGTCGACAGCGAAGAAGCATCGGCCACCTCACAGCATGAACGGCAAGATCATCTTTTTTGCTGACTCGTCCGGACTATAGTCCGCCAACGGCCCGGCCGCAATCAATTCACTAACTCACCGGAGGTCTGTGTCGAACAACTTAACTGCCCTCATTTGACAAAACCACCTCTCCCGATTGGCTACAATAGAAAGAACGGAACCTAAAGTCGTGCCAACCCTCCGTCGCAAACCAAGCTTTTTCAAGACTTTGCAGTTAGCCCCTCAATATTGACAAGACTTTGGTGTCTCTTTCAACACATAGTCCAGACCTAAGCCTTGTATTTGTAAGACTTTAGCAACTTTTTACCGGGGAGGGTACCCCCGAGCATCCGAGGTCAACTTTGAAGATCGTTCTCGCCGAAAAAGTCTCGCCCGCCACTCTAGCCGTCTTCCAGCAAGAACCCGGCTGGCAGATCGTCACGCCCGACCAGATCGCGAAACATGGTCCAGATGGTCTCATCACCGAGCTAGCCGACGCCGACGCCCTCGTCGTCCGCTCCGCCGTCCAGGCTGACGCCAAACTCCTCGAGTCCGCTCCTAAACTCCGCGTCATCGGCCGCGCCGGCGTAGGCGTCGACAACATCGACACCGATGCCGCCACCCATCGCGGCATCGTCGTCATGAACACCCCCGGCGCCAACGCCGTCGCCGTCGCCGAACTCACCGTCGGCCTCATGATCGCGCTCGCCCGCTCCATCCCCCGCGCCAACTCCACCATGCACCATGGCAAATGGGAGAAAAAATCCCTTCAGGGCTCCGAACTCCGCGGCAAAACTTTGGGCATCGTTGGCCTCGGCCGCATCGGCCTCGAAGTCGCCCGCCGCGCCGCCAGCTTCGGCATGCACCTCATCGGCTACGACCCCTTCGTCGCCCCCGTCATCGCCCGCGAGAATAACGTCGCCCTCGTCCCCATCGACGAGATCTTCAAATCCTCCGACTTTCTCACCCTCCACGTCGGTCTCACCACCCAAACCGAAGGCCTCATCAACCAGACCTCCATCCGCATCATGAAGAAGGGCATCCGCATCATCAACTGCGCCCGCGGCGAACTCATCGTCGAACAGGCTCTCGCCGACGCCATCAAATCCGGCCACGTCGCCGGGGCCGCCCTCGACGTCTTCCACCAGGAACCCCTCAAAGACTCGCCGTTCTTCAACCTCGACAACGTCATCCTCTCCCCGCACATCGCCGGCGCGACCGACGAGGCGCAGGAGGCCATCGGCATTCAGCTCGCCATGCAGGTCCGCGACTACCTCAAGCTTGGAGTCGTCCAGAACGCCGTCAACCTCCCCTCGCTCTCGCACGAGGAGTACATCGAGGTCGCCCCTTACATCGAGATGGCCGAGCGCCTCGGCCACTTCCTCTCCCACGCGACCCCCGGCAACCTGGAGAACATCCAGATCACCTACACCGGCCGCATGGCCAGCGGCAAGACCGACCTTATCCGCAACGCCGCCATCGCCGGCATCTTCAACGGCACCGACGGCGAAGCCACCAACGCCAACCGCATCAACGCCGCGTCCATCGCGGCTGAGCGCGGCATCCGCATCCAGGAGGACAAGAGGGAGTTCGCCACCGGTGGCGTCGGATCGAGCCTGAAGCTCGTCCTCCACTCCTCCGACGGCGACACCAGCGCCTCCGCCACCGTCCTGCACGGCAACTCGCCCCGCCTGCTTAGCTACGACGGCATCGACATCGAGGCCCCCCTCCACGGCACCCTCGTCGCCATCCGCAACCACGACGTCCCTGGCGTGGTCGGCCGCATCGGCACCATCCTCGGCGAGCACGGCGTCAACATCGCCAACTTCGCCCTCGGCCGCGCAAACACAGGAGCCGCCCACCCCCAGCGCGTCCCCCAGGGCCAAGCCCTCGCGGTCGTCCAGATCGATGTCCCTTCTGCCGCGTCTGCTGCCGCCGCCGTCGAGGCATTGCGCAAGGTCGAAGCCATCGCCAGCGTCCGTCTCATCGAACTTGGGAAACTCTAACGATTCGACACCGGATGAGGCGTGAAATCGCATCTTCACACCTCATCCCGCATCACATTAAGCTAGAAACAGAGAAAAGAAAATAATGCCGCTCTACGAATACGAATGCACCACCTGCCACAAGCACACAGAAAAGATCCAGAAGTTCTCTGATCCCGAGATCACCGTCTGCCCTCACTGCGGCGGCCATCTCGAGCGCGTCGTCTCCGCTCCCGCAATCAGCTTCAAGGGCGGCGGCTGGTACGCCGACGGCTACGGCAACGCCAAACCCAAGTCCGCCAGCGACAACGGAACAAAGAGTAGCGACGCTAAGCCCAGCACTGATTCGAAGTCGAGCAACGATTCGAAGTCCACCAAGGACAGCGCTCCAGCCGCAACCCCTGCAGCCCCGGCCGCCGCTCCCACCGCAGCAACCGCATCCTCCTCAGACAAAAAATAACCGCTCTAAGCGGCTTCGTCGCAATGCGGCAAGGTTCCGCTTCGCTCCGAAGCGATCTTCAGCTATGCTCTGACTAACTCCAAAGTCATTGAGCACTGCTGCACCAGCCCGATCCATCGGCTCAGAGCAACCGCATTCGTGTACCTAAGACCTACGCAAGAGAGAGGAACGCATCATGGAGCAAGCTCTCGCCCCGATCGCCGAAGCGCCCACCTCCGGCCTGCGCGCCAACATCCTCTCGCCGATGGAAACCCTCGCTCAATCCATCTCCACCATTGCCCCAACAACCACTCCCACGATGACCATCCCTCTGGTCTTTGTCCTCGCCGGCAACGGAACCTGGCTCGCGTACCTCTTCGCCACGGGGGCCATCCTCCTCGTTGGTCTCTCGATCAGCCGCTTCGCCCGTTACACCTCCTGCTCCGGTTCGCTCTACACCTACGCAACCTCCGGGCTTCCGCCAGCCATCAGCGGAATCGCCGGCTGGGCACTCCTGCTCGCCTACGTCGCCACCGGCGCGTCCGTCGCTGGAGGCTTCATCAACTACGCCAACGTCTTCCTGATCTCGCTCCTCGGCAAACCCGCTCCAACAACTCTGCTGGCAATTCTCTGCGTCGCCGTCTCCACCTTCATCGCCTACCGCGACGTCCAGGTCTCCGCCCGCCTCATGCTCTGGATCGAAGCCACGTCGGTTACGTTTATCGCCATCGTTCTCGCGCTTCTGCTTTGGCGCAACGGCCTGCATCTCGATCATGCCCAGATCCACCTTCAAGGCGTTACCGCCTCCGGAGTTCGTCTCGGCGTCGTCCTCGCACTCTTCAGCTTCGTCGGCTTCGAGAGCGCCACCACACTCGGTGCCGAAGCCATCAACCCATTGCGCACAATCCCCCGCGCCGTCATCCAGAGCGCCATCTTCACCGGCCTTCTCTTTATCCTGTGCGCGTACCTCGAAACCCTCGGCATGCACACCGCGCACCAGAACCTCGGCGAATCTACCGCCCCCATGCGCGTCCTTGCCACACTCGCCGGCGTCAATCTCCTGGGCCCCTTGATCGACCTTGGCGCACTCGTCAGCATGTTCGCCTGCACCCTCGCCTGTATCACCGCCGCGGCCCGAGTCCTTATGCGCATGGGCCACAACGGCCTCGTCCACAACCGCCTCGGCACCGCCCATCATAAGAACGCCACCCCCGCCGCTGCCGTCCTCGTCACCGGCCTCCTCACCGCACTCCCCGTCGTGGTCCTTGCTCTGCGCGGAGTCACCGGCTCCGACATCTACGGCTGGATGGGCTCGCTCGCCGTCTACGGCTTCATCACCACCTACGGCCTGGCCGCCATCGCGCTCCCCATCTACCTCAAGCGCAACCACCACCTCACCAGCAGCTCACTGCTTCTCTCCATCGCGACCACCCTCGCGATGCTCCTAGCACTTGCGGGCACACTCTACCCTGTCCCCGAGCGTCCCTACAACTGGCTACCCTACGTCTACCTGGTGTACATCCTGTGCGGAATGGGATGGTTCGCAATCTCCACCCGCAATCAATCAAAAAAACTCTCAACGATCTAGGCGACATCTAGTCCTCGCCAATATCCTCATTCCAAATCTCAGGATGCTCCGCGATAAACCCCGTGAGCAGATCCGAACACTCCTGCGAATCCAGATCGATCACCTTTACCCCAAGCGATCTCAGCCACTCCACGCCGCCAGAAAAATTCCTGCTCTCCCCCACCACCAGCGTTCGAATCCCGAACTGACGAATCAGCCCGCTGCAATACCAGCAAGGCGCCAGTGTCGTCACCATAATCTTGTCGCGATACGATCGCTGCCGTCCCGCCCGCCGAAACGCGTCCGTCTCCCCATGCACCGATGGATCATCCTGCTGCACTCTTCGGTTTCGCCCCGAAGCGAGCAGCTTTCCCTCGCCATCAAACATCGCCGCACCGATCGGAACGCCACCCTCGCTCCGTCCGATACGAGCCTCCTTCAGCGCAACCTCGAGCATCGCGCCATACCGTTCAACCTCAGTCATCCCTATCCCTTCTTAGGCGGCGGAGGAACTTTCTTCCCTTCCTTGCGAGCCTCTGACAATCCAATCGCAATCGCCTGCTTCGGATTCGTCACCGTCTTGCCGCTACGGCCGCTTTTCAGCTTACCCTGTTTCATCGCCTTCATCTCGCGCTCAACATCTTTACTCGCCGAAGGACTGTATTTACGCGTTGAACTCGACTTCTTCGCTTCCGTCTTCTTTGGCGCTGCTATCTTGACGGATTTTTTCGCTGCCTTCTTCGTTGCCATTGGCTATCCTCCCACTCGTATAGGAGGCATGGACCCCACGAACGAGTTGCATCAATCGCAACAACCGGCAACGACGATCATTTCCTCGCTCGCCTGCGTCTCCATACGACGATCCCCGCCAGCACAACCAGCGCAGCCGCGCCTACTAACCGCAATTTCATCTTCTCCATCAAGGACCGCGTTCGCTCCAGCGATCCTTCCTGCCAAGCCGCATGCACAGCCTCCAGATCCGCATTCAGCCCTGGGATCGTAATCAGCTGAAAGTCCGTAACCGGCAACGACCCAAATATCCTCGCCGGCGCCGGTGGCGCTCCATTCCGGTCCTTCGGAATCGCGAGCATCATCGCGTTAATCTCAGCGTCGCGAGGATCATCGAACAGAGCTCCGTCTGCGGTGTTCGGAAACAGCGTATCGTGTCCGGTCATCTTCTTCTCGATCGCCGCCACACCATCCTGGCAGACGCCCAGCGGGTAGTACCCTCCAAACGGCAGGTCCGGTCGAGCCAAATGCTGATGCACATACATAAGCAGCATCTTCCCCACCAGCCGAGTCACCTCTACCGCATCCGCTTCGCGATACTCATGCGCATGACGGCCCAGCACCCACGCCTGATCCAGAGTATCCATCGTGCGAAACTCGGCCTTGCCGTCGATGCCAAAGTAGAAGCTCACATCGGCATTCACCTTCGGCCCGCGTATCTCCCACTCGTACTCCGCGTGGCTCACCGGCACCAGCAGCGAGCGCGGCGGCCCAAAACCCCGATTCGTCCCCGGAATCGCAATCTGCGAGTTCACAAAGAACGGCATCATCACATCCTGCCCCTTGAAGTGAAAGTGCCCGAAGTTGGCGAAGTACCGCGAATCATAGACAACGATCGAATGTCCTGTCGCCATCAGCGCCTGCAACAACGCCTGCGGAGTGGCCGCGCTCTTCCCATCCACCTCCGCCGTTACTGTCGCCGCACCGTCCAGCGCATTTAGACCCAGCCGGTTCAACACATCTGCCAATCGCTGGCTATCCGGATGCATCGGTGCAAGCTTCGGGTTCGCCACGTCCCCGCGCACCACGCCTGCTCCCATCTCACTTACCAGCTCCGCGTTCGAAAGCCCCGGCAGAGTCGAAGGCTTGTCCAGACTCACCGTCTCCGCCTTCTCCGGCGAATAACTCCCCAGATCGAGATACTCCGCAATCACTCCCTTGTCGACACGAGATGGCCACTTTTCCGTAGGCGCTCCCGACGGCGTTCCAACCGGAGTCTCTGGATGTTTCGTCACCACCTTGTTGATGACACTCACAGCAGGGTTGACCTCCTGCATCGTCCACCCCGGAAACCGGTCCAGTCCCTGCCAGTCATTACCAACGATCAACTCCCGCAGCCGCTTAACGAGCTTCGGCGTCATCAGCGCCGGCCCCTTCTTGCCCCCCTTGTCGAGCTGTGCCAACAGCGCGTCGGTAAATCCCGGCGTAGCCGACAACTCCCGCATCATCTGCGACAGCAACACCGTATTCGGAGGCATCGGCTGCTCTGGCACCACATAGCTCACATCCGCCCCCTTGCATCCGATCGCAACTAACAGGACGACGCCGCAGACCACACGGCAGGCTTTCACAGAGATCAACGAAGACACTTGCATCCGCCCATTAGACCCCAAGCCGCATGCGCTGCCATCTGGTTATTAGCTAGTTTATGGAGGTTCTATCCGAAAATCAGACAGGTAGGCTCACAACCAGCCTTCCCGGCCTTAGAGCTACTTAGAGCGCGTCCAGCTTCTTAGCCACCAACTCATTCAGCAGCGTCGGATTCGCCTGCCCCTTCGATAGCCGCATCACATTGCCCACAAAAAATGCCGCTACGGTCTTCTTCCCCCCGCGGTACTGCTCCACCTGTTTCGGATTCGCGGCAATCACCTCATCAATCATCGCCTCAATCGCACCCGTATCCGAGATCTGCTGCGGCTTCTCCCGCTCATATACAACGGGGAAATCCTCTTTCTTCTCAAAGGAGATATCCAGCAACTGCTTAAGCATCTTGCTCGACAGCTCACCCGACTCCGCCAGATCGGCCGCCATCACAATTCCTGCCATCGAAACCGGAGACTGCTCCAACTCCAGCCCAGCCAACCGCAGCCGCATCGTCAACTCGCTCGTCAGCAACGCCGCTACGCGGCGAGGACTCTTCGCCTTCTTTGCCGCCGCCTCAAAGCGGTCCGCAAACTCCCGCGTCGCCGTCAGCGTAGCCGCATCCTGCGCAGAGATCTCATACTCCGCAATCATCCTCGCTCGCCGCGCCTCCGGCAACTCAGGCAGCATCTTGAATATCTCAGCCTGCCACTCAGCTCCGACCACCAACGGCGGCAAGTCAGGCTCCGGAAAATACCGGTAGTCGTGTGCCTGCTCTTTGCTGCGCATCGAGTAGGTCCGCCCCTCCGCGCTATTCCAAAGCCGCGTTTCCTGGACAACACGCCCACCGTCCTCAATCACGCCAATCTGCCGCTCAATCTCGTACTCCACCGCCGAGCGAATGTACCGGAAGCTATTGACGTTCTTAACCTCAGCCTTGGTCCCGAACTCCTTCGCACCTTTGAGCATCACGCTCACATTCGCATCGCAACGCAGCGAACCCTCTTCCATGTTGCAATCGCTCACGCCGGTGTACAACAGAATCTCCTTCAGCTTCGTCAGGTACTCGAACACCTCATCTGCCGTCCGCAGATCCGGCTCACTCACAATCTCTACCAGCGGCGTCCCGCAGCGGTTCAAGTCGATATACGTCTTCGACACCGAGTCCACAAATCCATCGTGCAAGCTCTTCCCCGCATCCTCCTCCATGTGCAGCCGCGTCACGCCAATCTTCTTCGTTATTGCGGCGCCATTCGCGTCGAACGCAGGAACCTCAATCCACCCATGCTCCGCAATCGGCTTGTCGAACTGCGATATCTGATACCCCTTAGGTGAGTCCGGATAAAAATAGTTCTTCCGCGAAAAAATACTTGTCTCACGAATCTCACAGTTGATCGCCTTCGCCGCGAGCACCGCAAACTCCACTGCCCGGCGATTCAACACCGGCAAGGCACCCGGCAACCCTAGGCAGGTTGGGCAGATATGCGTATTCGGCTCGCCGCCATACTTGTTCACGCAGCCGCAAAACGCCTTCGACTCGGTCAAAAGCTGGACATGGACCTCCAGCCCGATCACAGGCTGGTACTTGGCGAGAATCTCAGGCGAAATTGCAGTCATGGTAGACATCGGCATCTCGATTCTACCAAGCGCCGTGCCTTTTCCCGCAGCGCCCTTGGCACCCAACTTGATCCGGTATGAGAAAATCCGCACATCGGATTCCACCAGGAATCGCACACAGATGAAAGAAAAACCTCCCCCGAAGACGCGCAGCTACGGAGTCGACTCCCGCCATATCCTCCCCATGCTCCGCGATCTCTTTGAACTAGCGACCGTTCGTCTCGCGAATAAGAAAACGCGCCGCCACGTCGTCCAACTTGGCCGCAGCGTCCGCCAGCACGCCTTCGACGCTCGAGATCCCTTCCCCGTCGTCGAACACGCCGATCTTGCCGCCTTTCTCGGCTGCAACGAACCCCGCGAAGTCGTCCTTCCGCCCATCGACACTATCAGCCTCTCGGGTCTCGGCTTCGTCGTCCCCTACGCCCTCCTCGCGACGATCGTCAGCGCGCTCAATCCCAAAAAAATCTTCGAGACGGGGACATTCCGCGGCGTCGGCACCTTAACCATGGCCTTGAACGCCCCCAACGCCGAGATCTTCACCCTCGATCTCCCCGAGCAGTACACCGAATCCGAGGTCGAAACCCTCAGCAAAGGCGACAAGGAGTGGGTTCGTCTCTCCCGCACCTCCACGGGCTTCGCCTTCCTTGGCCAACCTGCGGCGACGCGCATCCATCAACTCCGTGGCAACTCCCTTGCCTTCACCCCGCCTGCCTCTCTTACCAACACCGATCTCTGCTTCATCGACGGTGGCCACTCCTACGAGTGCATCAAGGCCGACACCGAAACCGCACTGAAAATTCTCTCTCCCAACGGCGTCATCGTCTGGGACGACTACACCTGGTTCATCGACGGCGTCAGTCAATACCTCACCGAACTCCGGAATTCATTTAAGCTCTACCGTATCGCCGGCAGCCAACTCGTCGTCTACCGCAGGCAGGATCAAACGCCTCCGGCAAGCTCGACGAGCTAACATCGCAATACCTATGGAACCCATAACCCACCTGATGACCGGAGCCTGCCTCGCCCGTGCCGGGTTCAACCGCAAGGCCGCCTACGCCACCGTCGCCATGACACTCGCGGCCGAAGCCCCCGACCTCGACACCCTCTGGTCGATTGACGGCCCCATTGCGGCCTTTCAGCATCATCGCGGATGGACCCATACCTTTGTCGGTCTCCCATTCGAGGCCGCCACCATCGTAGGAGCCGTCTGGCTCTTTCATCGATGGCGAACGCATCGCGCACACCCCGGCAAGCCACCCCGCGCTCCCGTTCGCTGGGGCCTTCTCTACTGCTTCACTCTCATCGCTCTCCTTAGCCACCTCTTCCTGGATTGGACCAACAACTACGGCCTCCGTCCCTTCTTCCCCTTCAACCCCCACTGGTATGCCGGTTCCTTCATCTTCATCTTCGAACCTGTCCTCTTCCTCATCCTTCTGGTCGCTCTCGTCGCCCCGGCCCTCTTCGGCCTGGTCGGGAGCGAAGTCGGTGCGCGCCGGCCAGCCTTCCGTGGACAGGGTTGGGCTATCGCTGCTCTTCTCGCCATGGCCGCGCTCTGGGCCTTCCGCTTCTTCGAGCACCAGAAGGCCATCCAACTCGCACAAGCCGGCGACTACAACGGCGCGTCCGTCCTGCGTGTCGCAGCCGATCCTTACCCGATCAATCCCTTCCACTGGCAGACCATAGTCGAAACTCCGCAGCTCTACCAGGTCTCCACCGCGGACACCCTGAATAACACCATCGCAACCAGCGCTCAGGCAGAGATCATCTACAAGCCACCCACCACTCTGGCGACACTGGTCGCCAAACGCAGTTGGCTTGGCGAGATCTACCTCGACTGGTCGCAATACCCTGTCGTCACTGAAACAGGCACGGATCCGGACGGCCTCACCACCGTCACCTTCCGCGACCTGCGCTTTCTCTACGACACACCCTTCCTGCCCGGACGACAGAAGACCCCACTCTCAGGAACGGTCTACGTCAACGCCGACCGTCGCGTCGTTCGCATGGAGATCGATGGCCACGTCCAACACTAACAATCGGGCGAGCGTCGAAACGCCCAGCTAATCCTCTTCAACAGGAAGAGTGGCCCCCCGACGCCGATCGAACACCTTGCGCACCACATACACCATCAGAATCACAACAAGAATTCCAGCGCTTCCCAGCACATAGCCAAGGTGTGCGTGCATAACTCTCACCATCGAATGCAGGAGCTTCGGCCCATACGTGATCGTGATAATTGCCCAGATCAGAAACCGCAGAAACTTCCCCACAAACATCGCGCTGAAGAACCACGCTGGCTTCATCTCGAACACACCGGCAGCAATCTCGAACAGCTTCACAGGCATCGGCGGAGGCATCATCGCCGGAATCATGATGCCGAGAAACTCCTGCTTCTCGAAGCGATCTCGCAACTGCTCATACCGTTGCCGGTTGATCCTCTTCAGCAGAAACAGCTCTCCGCCGGCGCGCCCCAGATAATACGGCAGCAAGCTGCCGATAGCGGAACCCAGCGCCGCCATAAAGCAGTACAGCAGAAACCGCCCGTGATCATGCGCGACGAAATCGATCAGCATTGCGTCGATTGGCACGGGTATCGCCGCGGAATCAACAACAGCCAGCGCGCCGATACCCCACGCGCCAAATGGCAGCAGGGCCGCAAGCATCATGGCATTCAATTTATGCAGGAGGGCAATAGGATGAATCTTCACGGGGTATGTCTTATTCTACCTGCCGTCCGCGCTTGCATGTTGATTCCCATGGGAGTCCGCAGGATGTTCCGTGCGCCCAGCCAGGAGATCGAGCGCATGCGGTAACAACGGCAGAATCGCGGTCAGTGAACCCTTCGCGCCCGCCGGGCTGCCCGGCAGGTTCACAATCAGCGTGGCTCCAAGAGTCCCGCATACCGCACGGCTCAGCGCAGCAAGCGGAGTGTGCCGCTGCCCTTCAGCGCGCATCCGCTCCGCCAATCCGTCGATCATCCGCTCACAGACAAGCCTCGTAGCCTCTGGCGTCACATCCCGCGCAGCCAGCCCCGTTCCCCCCGCGGTCACGATTAGATCTGCATTCTCCGCATGACGTCGTAACGCTGCCACAATCAAATCCAGGTCATCGGGCAATATCTCCGTCGTCACCACACCTACTCCAGCATCTTCCAGCGACTGGCAGACAGCCGGCCCTGAGACGTCGACCTGCTCCCCCCGCGAGCAGCGGTCGCTGATCGTCAGCACAACAGCACGAACATCGGAAGAAAAATTCTGCGCCACGCTCCCAGTCTACGGGGTTTCGCCTATTGATTCAGAAACTTCGACGGAATCATTTCTTCACGAATTAAGCATAAAAAAATGAGAAAATAGAGGGGATTGTGCAAACCGGAGCACTCAACCGGCAATTCACGGTCCATTTGGCAACGAAACTTTCGCTCCGCGCACCCGTCAGACCTTATAGCCCATGCCCTCCCTCGAGACCCCGCCCAACTCCGCACCTCCAACCCAGCCCATCAAGGTGCGCACCGGTCGCTATGGCGAACTCGAAGAGCATGAGCTTATCCACCTGCTCGACTCGCTCGACGATGAACGCTCCAAAGCGCGCTTTCGCGAGTCCATCTACATCTCGATCATCATCTACCTGGGGATCGTCTGGTTCCTCTTCTACGGCCCGCGCGTCCTTTTCCACCAGCCGCGGCTCATCAGCCCCGTCGATGTGCTCAAAGAGCGCGACAAGCAGATGACCTTCCTCGACTCACCCAAGAATCTGTCCAAGCTCACACCGAAGCCCAAGGCGATTCCAGAGAAGAACCACGCTCAGCCGCTCGATCAAAAGACTCTGCAGCAGTTGCAGGCTATGCGCAAGGCAGAAGCTCCAGCGCCTGCACCAGCTCCAACCGCCCCCGCACAAACTGCGCCAACTCCGCCCGCTCCTCTACCTCCGCCACCCACTCCGCAGCCAACCCAGCAGGCCCTGATCGACGCACCCAAGCCAGCGCCCACCCGACCAAACTTCAGCGCTCCGAACCAAAGCCCCGGTGATGCCATCCGCAAGGCAGCCCAGGACGCGGCCCGCGACCGCAACTCGGGCGGCGGGGACTATTCCAACGCTCCCTCAGGAGGCCGGGGAGATATGGGCACAGGAGCCGAGATTCTCTCCGATACCCAGGGCGTCGACTTCGGTCCCTACATCCGAAGAATCCTTGCCGACATCAAGCGCAACTGGATCCCTCTGATCCCAGAGGAGGCACGGCCGCCTCTCAACAAGCAGGGCGAAACCTTGATCCGCTTCACCATCAACAGCGACGGCACCATCTCCGCGATGCACCTTGACGGCTCCAGTCAGGACATAGCCATCGATCGCGCCTGCTGGGGCGGCATCACCGGCGTCGGACAATTCCCCCCCTTGCCTGCTCAATTCAAGGGCCCAAACCTCGAACTCCGCGTCGACTTTTTCACTAACAAACCGCTCCCATGACTTACAGCAAAATGACCTACAGCCAAACGATGCTGCGATCCCGCGTCTAGCACCTGCGTCCCTACCACCATCTCGGAACCCATGGCACAACAGCCTGCTCCTTCAACAGCTCACCGGCAGACCGAACGCCGTCGCCAGATGCGCGGTCTCCTTCTGCTGGCTATTGCAATCCTCGTCTTCAGTCTGCTCCGCGCAGGTACGCATACCGTCTTCACGCCAGGCTGGTGGCGTCTATGGTGATGCAGACAGCGTCTCAATGGTGACTACGCCCGGCAAGCCTCTCATCGTCCTCGTCGGCCCCACTGCCAGCGGTAAGACGTCGCTCGCTCTCCGTCTCGCCGAAGAGTTCAACGGCGAGATCGTCAGCTGCGACTCCGTAGCTGTCTACCGCGAGATGGAGATCGGCACCGCGAAGCCCTCACACGAAGAGCGCGCTCTCATCCAGCACCACATGATCGACATTGCCTGGCCTGATGAAGCCTGCACAGCCGGCGACTACAGCCGTCAGGCCCGCGAAGCCCTTACAGGCATCACGGCCCGCGGCCATCTGCCCATCGTCGCCGGCGGCACCGGCCTCTACCTCCGCGCCCTCATCGACGGCCTTTTCCCCGCGCCTCCCAAAAAACCCGGTCAGCGCGAACGTCTCCGCCGGATCGCCACAACCCGTGGCACCGGATATGTTCACCGCCTCCTCACCCGCCTCGATCCCGCCGCAGCAACGGCCATCCACGCCAATGACGTCCCCAAAGTAGTTCGCGCCATCGAAGTCTCTCTCGCCGCAAAGCAACCCCTCACGCAACAATGGCAGAAGGGCCGCGACACCCTCACCGGCTACCGGATTCTGCGCCTCGGCCTCAACCCACCCCGCACCCGTCTCTACGAGCGCATCAACCAGCGTGCCGCCGCCATGTTCGACCGCGGCCTCGTCGAAGAGACCGAGCGCCTCATCGCCCGCTACGGCAAAGACTGCCGCCCCCTCACCTCGCTTGGTTACGCCGAAGCCACCGCCGTCCTGCAAAACGAGCTCACCCGCGAACAAGCCGTAGCTCAGGCCCAGCAAGGCCACCGCAACTACGCCAAGCGTCAGCTCACCTGGTTCCGCCGCGAACCCGACATGCACTGGCTCGAAGGCTGCGGCGGCGACGAAGACATCACCGAACAGGCCTTGCATCTGGTCGCCCAACACCTCAAAACCAACTAGCGAACGCTCCGGTTGATCGCGTCAACCCGAGCCGTCATCCCACCTCATACCGCTCATCGCGTTTCGGGACACACAACCTCCAGCTTGTACATCTTTTCAATCTCAGCCTTCAATGTCTGCTGAGCATCCGGCTCGCCGTGCACCAGAAAAACCTTCTTCAGCGTTGGCACCACCGGCTCCATCCATTCCAGAAGCTCCCTCTGATCCGCATGTCCGCTCAACTCACCGATAGAGTCCACCTCGGCCCGCAGCCGCATCGGCTCGCCAAAGATCTTCACCTCCGGCTGCCGCTGCACAATCGCGCGGCCCAGCGTGTGCTCCGCCTGAAACCCCGTGATCAGCACCAGGTTCTTCGGGTCCTCCACACTGTTCTTCAGGTGATGCAACACTCTCCCCGCCTCGCACATTCCCGAAGCCGCAATCACGATAAACGGCATATGCAGCCCATTCAACGTCTTGCTCTCCTCCACCGTTCGGATATATCGCAACCGCTTCCACCCAAACGGATCTTCATGCAGCTTTGCGAACGCAAGCGCCCCGTCATCCCACTCCTCTTCATGCTTGCGGAACACATCGGTCACATTCACCGCCAACGGACTATCCACAAAGATCGGAATATCGGGAATCGCCTTCGCATCGATCAACTCATGCAGCAGCAACACCACTTGCTGCGTCCGCCCCACGGCAAACGCCGGCATAACGATATGGCCACCGCGCTGCGCGGTGCGATTCACCAGGTTCGCCAGCTTCTTCTTCACCGGCCCTATAGGCTGATGCAGACGGTTCCCATACGTGCTCTCCATGATCAGGTAGTCCGCGGCCGGCGCCGCCTCCGGATCTTTGATGATCGGCAACCCCTTCCGTCCCACGTCGCCCGAGAATAGCAACCGCGTCGTCTGTCCCTTTTCGCGAGCCTCAATCAGAACACCTGTCGATCCCAGCATGTGGCCGGCGTCAAACGTCGTCGACGTAAAGCCCGCATCCGACGTCGAGCCCGCCAGCAACTGCGGCGTGTGCAACGTCACTGGCTTGAACTGCTGCACTGCCTGTGTCGCATTCTCCTGCGTGTAGAGCGGTGTCACGGCCTCCGCATCCGCCGCCACACCAATCGATCGCCTCAAGTGCGTTCTCCTGTTCAAGAACTCAGCGTCCGACTCCTGAATATGCGCGCTATCCTTCAGCATCTTCTCGCACAGATCCATAGTGGCCGGCGTCGTATAGATCGGCCCGCGATACCCTTGTTTCGCCAGCAGCGGAAGATCGCCACTATGGTCAATGTGCGCATGCGAAAGCACAACGGCGTTCAGCTGCTCCACAGGCAATGCCAGATGCTCATTGATCTCACGAGCCTGTTGCCTGTGTCCCTGAAATAGCCCGCAGTCCAGCAAAATATTCTGCCCTGCGCATTCCAGATGGTGCGAAGAACCCGTAACCGTCTGTGCCGCACCCCAAAAATGGAGTCGAATCGCCATTGACATCTCTCCTGAAACCCAAACCATCCTAACCGAAGAGGCGAAACAAAAGGCCCACCCTTGCGGATGAGCCTTTTGTCTTGAACCAGAAACAACTAGGCAGGTTGAACAACAAGATTATCCGCCAGCTTGAACCGAACGATCGATTCAGCTGGAATCTCAATATCCCGATTCCCAGTAAACGCACTCAACAACGTCCCACCACCGCCACCAACCAGACCACCGACCAGCAAGCCGACACCGCCAGTTGCGACGCCACCGATCAGCATTCCAGCGCCCGCACCACCGCCGATAATCGCAGCCGATCTCTTCCCCTTGCCCTTCTTCGTCTGCGTCAGGTCACCGGTATCAAGCCGATAACGAGTTCCATTCAACGTCAGAGACGTCAGCCGCAGCTCCAGAATCGAACTGCCTTTGAAATGCCCTCGCCGATGCGACGCGACCACCACGCCACCTACCGGCGTACCCTTCGGAATCACAACGTGGTCATTATCCCCCACCACCGGATCGACAACCTCTCCATCAAACCGGTCCCCCGCGTGACTCGTCTTCACGCTGATGTGCTGATTGATCCGAATCGTCAGATTCGTTCCCGCTGCAATATTCACGTCCGCAGGCCGCACAATCGGCGCTGCCCCCGGCGCAGGCGCTGTCCCTGGCTGACCCGAAGCATCGGTCGGTACCGCCGCCGGCTGACCCGCAGTCGCAGGCGCAGCTGGAGTCACCGTCGTCGTCACAGCCTGTGTCGTCTGTCCGGGCGCGGGCGGCTGGACCGTCGTAGTCGTCACATTTCCATTCTTGTCGGTAGAAACAACCTGCTGAGGCTGCCCGGTGGCAGCAGCCTGCTGTTTCGCAGTATCGATCGCCGTATCCTGTTTCGATTTGCAGCCGACCGCCAGCACGAGCGCAAGCGCCATCGTCGCTGCAGCAGCTTTTCCTGGGAATTGAAAGATCATCGTTGTGTCCTCGTCTTCGTATCGAAATCTCTTGCCTTACGCGAATCAAAGCGTTGCAACTGCTCCAGTTCGTAAGATGCTGAATTTGCCCCAAAGACTACCCGGCCCGCTAAGGTTTACGATTATTCCTATGACTACCGCAGCCGCAAAACGCCCTCAGCTCGCCCACCTCACCGCCCAGCTAGACGACCTCCGTCAGCGCGGGACCTTCTTCAAGTTGCGCGAGCTCGATGACCAGCAGGCCCCCGTCTGCACCTATGACGGCAAGCGTGTCATCAACCTCGCCTCCAACAACTATCTCGGCCTCTGCAACCACCCCAAACTCGAAGAAGCCGCCATCGCCGCGATCAAAAAATTCGGCGTCGGTTCCGGCGCCGTCCGCACTATCGCCGGCACGATGCGCATCCACATGGAACTCGAAGAAAGGATCGCCGCCTTCAAAGGAGTCGAAGCCTGCGTCGTCTTCCAGTCCGGCTTTACCGCCAATGCCGGCACCGTCTCCAGCATCCTCGGCAAAGACGACTTCATCCTCTCCGACGAACTCAACCACGCCAGCATCATCGACGGCGCCCGCCTCTCCAGGGCCAAAATAAAAGTCTTCCGCCACAAAGACGCCGCTCACGCCGAAGAACTCCTCAAGGAGGTGCAGAACGAGCCCGGCCACAAACTCGTCATCACCGATGGTGTCTTCTCCATGGATGGCGACATCGGCCCTGTCGACAAGCTCGCCGCACTCGCCGAAAAATACAACGCCATCATGATGGTCGACGACGCCCACGCCTCGGGTGTCCTCGGTCGCAACGGCCGCGGCTCAGTCGACCACTTCCACATGACCGACAAGGTTGACATTCAGGTCGGCACACTATCAAAAGCCATCGGCGCTCTCGGCGGCTACGTCTGCGGCAGCCGCGACCTCATCGACTACCTCTACCACCGAGCCCGGCCATTCCTCTTCTCCACCTCGCACCCGCCCTCGGTCGCCGCCACCTGCATCGCCGCCTTCGAGCTCCTCGAAGCCGAACCCGAACGCATCCAGCGCCTCTGGGATAACACCAACTACTTCAAGCAGCAGCTCACCGACGCCGGCTTCGATGTTGGCGGCAACTCCACCCCAAAAAGCGAAACACCCATTACGCCAATCATCATCGGCGACGGCCGACGCACTATGGACTTTTCCCGCGCCCTCTTCGACGCCGGAGTCATGGCCACCGGCATCGCCTTTCCCACCGTGCCCGACGGTAAAGCCCGTATTCGCACCATCATGACCAGCGAACATACCCGCGGCGAAATCGATCAAGCCCTTGATATCTTCACCACCGTCGCGAAAAAGATGGGGATTCTGCAAGCCTAATCGCTTGTTATCAAACCACATACCCCCTCGATATCGCGGCTATTTTCACGAAGGTCGTATCATACCGAATCTATTCTTGAGAAGATGCGTCTTAATAACATGCCCCTTTGTTCTACTCCCCAGCTCAGGCGGACTAGCCTGATGCTTGGCGCCGCTCTTCTTTTCGCCGCCCTCGGGGCACCGCGTACTCTCCGCGCACAACAGCTCGACCCTAGCAGCTCCTCCACAAGTTCCTCAAACGAATCCGCCACCCTCACACCGCCGCCACCAACTCCCGAACTACCAGACGCCCCCAGCGCCCTGCAAAACCCGCAATCCGGCCAGACGCCGACAGCCACTCCAGCCCAGCCGGCTACCGACCCCGACGCCGTCAGCCCCAACGGCAATCACCAGACCAAGCGCGTCCTGGGCCTCGTCCCCAACTTCCGCACCGTCTCCGCCGACGTCAAACTCCCACCCATGAGCCCGAAGGAGAAGTTCATCATCGCCGGTAAGGACACCTTCGACTACTCTGCCTTATTCGTCGCCGGCATCCAGGCCGGCTTCGCCATGAATAGTAAGTCCTACCCTGAGTTCGGCCAGGGCCTCAAGGGCTACGGCCAGTACTACTGGCACACCCTCGCCGATACGGCGAGCGAAAACTTCTTTGTCGGTGGCGTCGGCCCAATCGTCTTCAAGCAGGATAATCGTTTCTACACCCTTGGCCATGGCAGCTTCGGTAAACGGTCCTGGTATGCCGTCACCCGCGTCCTTGTCACCCGTCGCGACAACGGAAATGAGGCCTTCAACTTCTCGGAGGTTGTCGGCTCCGGCGCCTCAGCCGGCCTATCCACTCTCTGGTATCCCAAACAGTATCAGACCTGGACTAAGGTCGGTCAGAAGTGGCTCACCAGCGACCTCATCGATTGCTTCAACTTCTGGTGGAAAGAGTGGTGGCCCACCGCCAACAAATACGTCTTCCACCAAAAATCGTAAGCATCATCGGGGCCCCCCAATTGGCGCCCTAAGACATCGACACACTGCTGGATAAGGTTTGCATCCAGCCTCCGGAAAGAAAGACAACGTCCATCGACTGTCGTTCATTCAAAGCTGTTTCTTTCTCGGCGAAGCAAATTCCTCGAAGATGCGCCGCCGAATTTGAAACCGCAACGAGTGACACTGACACCAAAGTCTGACCCCAATTTACGCTCTTCGGCCGTCGTCAAACTTCTCTCCGATAAACAACCCTGGCCTCACAGATCGTAGCCATCACCCTGCCCACCATCCCCGCCCCATTGAACGGAGTGTTCCGCGACTTCGACCTCGACCTCTTCGCCTCAAAATTCCACTCCGCAGCCGGATCAAACACCACCACGTCCCCGAAGCTTCCCACCGACAACGTCCCTCTACCCTCCAGCGAAACGATCCTAGCCGGCTGCGCACTCATCAACTCCACGACTCGGCGAAGCGTCATCCCCTGCCCCTTGTGCAGCACCCGCAGCGCCAGCCCGAGCGCTGTCTCCAACCCGGTAATCCCATTCGGAGCTCGTTCAAACTCCTGCTCCTTCTCAAACATCGCATGCGGAGCATGATCGGTAGCAATGCAATCCACCGTCCCATCCATCAACCCTGCAATCATCGCGAGCCTGTCCGCCTCCGCTCGCAACGGCGGATTCATCTTGGCATTTGTGTCGTAATCTGCAATCGCCTCATCGGTCAGCGTGAAGTGATGCGGCGCCACCTCGCACGTCACATGCAACCCCGCAGCCTTCGCCTCGCGTATCAGAGACATCGCCCGCGCAGTCGACACATGCTGCACATGCAGATGTGCCCTCAGGCGCTCCGACCCTTCGATGTCCTTCAGCAGACGAATATCGCGCTCCACGATCCGCGCCTCCGCCTCCACTGTCATCCCGCGCAGCCCCAGCCGAAACGCCACCGGCCCCGCGTTCATACTGCAACCGCCAGTCAGCCGCGTGTCTTCCGCATGCTGCGACACCGGCACGCCAATCCCCGCAGCAGCCACCAGCGCCTCGCGCATCACGCGATCATGAAGCACCGGCTTCCCATCGTCCGTAAATCCCACAGCCCCAGCCCGCTGCAATTCATGAAAATCCGTAATCTCTTCGCCCATACTCCCAAACGTCGCAGCTGGCATCGCAAACAGTTTCACACAAGCCCCGCGCGCCGCATCCAGCATCCACTCCAGCCCTGCAACGGAATCATTCACCGGCACCGTATTCGGCATCGCCACGACACTGGTAAACCCACCCGCTGCCGCTGCCGCCGTTCCCGTAGCAATCGACTCCTTATATGTCTGCCCAGGCTCCCGCAGATGCACATGCACATCCACCAGCCCCGGCGCCACGATCATCCCAGTAGCATCGATAATCTGACTGCTCGTCTCCTTCGCCTTCACACTCTTAAGCCCACCCGGCATCTCGACAGCAGCCACCCGCCCATGCTGCAACAGCAAGTCTCGCTCCGCATCCACACCACTCGCCGGATCAACCAGCCGCCCATTCAAAATCAATACGTCACTCATACCGTTACACTCTCAAATCCACCCGCACTCAGTGCCCGCACCAGCAACGCTGTCCTCACCGACAACCCATGCCGCACCTGCTCCTCGATCGCGGAATTTGGCCCATCCGCCACCTCGCCCGCAATCTCCAGCCCACGAATCATCGGCCCCGGGTGCATCACCACGGCGTTCGGCGCACAAGCCGCCAGCCGCTCTTCATTCAACTGATACCGCGCAATATAATCCTCCAGATTGAGCTCGAGCCCCGCCAGCCGCTCGCGCTGAATCCGCAGCATCATCGCCACTTGCGCCTGCTTCAGCGCCTTGTCAAAATCCCGTTCAATCTCCACGCCGCCGTTAGTAGAAGAGCCCAACCCCAGCGCATCCTCCGGAAGCAACTCCTTCGGCCCGCACAACAACACCCTCGCTCCTAGCTTCGGCAACAACATCGCATTCGACCGCGCCACCCGGCTATGCAGAATGTCCCCGGTAATCACCACGGTCACACCCGCGAGCGTCTTCCCGTCAATGCGCCCCGCATTCATCCCCGGTAGCCTTGCCAATATCGTCCGCAGATCCAGCAGCGCCTGCGAAGGATGCTCATGCATCCCATCCCCCGCATTCAGCACCGGCAACCCCGTCGCCTTCGCCAGCAGATACGGCGCCCCCGAGTTCGCATGCCGCAGGATGATGCACTCCGCGCCCAGCGCTCGCAGCGTCAACCCCGTATCCTTCAGGCTCTCGCCCTTCTCAATCGACGACGACTTATCGCTGACCAGAGTCGTAATCGCACCCAACTGCTTCGCCGCCAGCTCAAACGAAGTCCGCGTCCGTGTACTCGACTCATAAAACAGCAGCGCGATTCGCCGCCCAGCCAGCATCCGCGCCCGGTCAGCATCGACCATCCGCTCAATCCGGTCGGTCGCCGCCAGGATCGCCGCAACCTCAACCACTGTCAGATCCGTCACTGTCAACAGCGATCCTGCAGCATACACCGAAGTCACCGCACCATGCATTGAGGGCATCATCGAAATCAACCGTCAATCCACCAGCTCAACCAGCAGCACCTGCTCCTGCCCGTCCACCTCGTTCAACTTCACCTCGATAATCTCGCGCTTCGAGGTAGGAATCGTCCGCCCAACGTACGTCGCCTCAATCGGCAGCTCACGATGCCCACGATCGATCAGCACCAGCAGCCGAACGCTCTTCGGCCGCCCATGGTCGAACAGCGCGTCCAGCGCAGCCCGTATCGTCCGGCCCGTGTACAGCACATCATCCATCAGGATGATGTCCCGCCCCGTCACGTCGAACCCAATCGCTCCCGGCACTACCTTGGGCCGCGGCCCATCGGTCGAAAGATCGTCCCGATAAAAGCTGATATCCAGCACACCCGTATCCACCGGATGCTTCTCGATATTCCCAATCAGCACTGCCAGCCGCTGCGCCAGTGGCACGCCCCTGCGCTTGATCCCGACCAGCCCGACATTCTTACTGCCGTCGTGCTTCTCCACGATCTCATGCGCCAGCCGAACCAGTGTGCGCTCGATCTCCGAGGCCGACATCAAACGGCCCTTTTCCCGTAACTTTGGCTTCTTCTCTTCCATCTTTTCACTCATAACGATTGCGCTTGATGATATCAGGACAACGCCACCGAGGAGAAAACCACCGTTCCCGAAGCTCCTTTCGGCAGCATGTGATTCCATCTCGTCTCAACTGAGGTTCAAGGAGACGAGATCAGGGGGATATTCCTCTTCGAACAAGAGTTCCTCGCCCTCACTCGTACGAGCCTTGGCACGCCTTCGCAAAACAGCTAGGGTTATGGCTAAAAGAAGAATCATAAGCGCGTAGCTGAAGGGATGATTCAACATGCGCCTCTCAAACCTCGCGCCCGTGCTGACGAATTGAAATAACAGCACTATCCCAACCCAGAATGCGATATGAATATTCGCCTTACCCGGCAGATAAGAACAAGTGAAGGGAACCTTCGGGAACGTCAGCAGACAAAGTTCTACCAGGAGCATCCCCAGCAAAACCAGAACAACCAGATGCCCAAGCACTGGCCGCCAGGGCGAGGTTGTTAGCAACAGCCCTGCTACAAGGACCCAGATCGGCGCCACTCCTAACGCAATCCACGAAAAACGAACCGCCCTCTGATACTCGCTGGATGGCCGCACCTGCGTCACACGGATCATCCAATTTGCAGAAAGAGAGATCGGAATGGCTGCTACGACGCGTATCCCGAGGATGACGAAGACCAGAATCAGGATGCTCGCAATCAGAAATGCAATGCTTACTCCTGTCTTCGCAGGGCCCGACCCGTCAAAGAACGTCACGTAGCCCACGACAATCGCAAGTCCGATGCCGGAAAAGAAACTGAGAATCATGCGATGCTGACGGCTTCGAAACAAAGTCCGCATCACAAACAAGGTGATCGCGTTCTTGAGTGAATTGCCGAAGTTCGGCGACCACGAGATCCCACGAGCGCCCGGCAGAATCTCTGGTTGCTCGACAATCTTCGGCATCATCCGGAAGTACGAAAGCAGAAGTGCCGCCCCAGCGCTGAAGACAGACACCCCCAGCGCAATCCACGCCCGCCTGGCAAGTGGAACGAACGCCTGATGCATCGATCCATTGAGCTGTTGAAAAATCCCCAGAAACCAATAGGACGGCAACCACGCGAGCAACCGCTGGTTCGCCGGCGCAGTAAGAGCAGCAGGCGATTCGAGGTGCGGTTCAAGAAAATACAGACTCAGCAGAAGACAGAAGAAACCCGCCTGCAGAAACGCGGACAGGCGCAGGAAATACTGGCGCGGCAGCAGATTAGCGGCTATTCCCTGTACGGCAAGAACGGTGCAGACGATAAATCCCCCGGCTGCAAACACAGTAATCCAATAGGCTGGCCAGACCTTCAACAGCCCCAGTGCCCACCCCTTACCGGAAGCAAAGAGAGGTGGCCACACAAGGCCGGAAAAGATATTCAGTCCAACGATCGCCAAGCCTGGTGCAGCAAACAGCGCGGAGATCTTCGCCAGAAACAACGTGCTTGCCCGCACCGGCAACGGTCCCAGCACCAGAACATCACGCCGATCCGGGAACACAGAATCCCAGTTCAGCACGGTGATCGTCCCGACCACGGTCAGCGTCGTTGCGATGAAAAAATGCTCCACTGTCCACGCTTCAGTCGATTTCAAGCGTTGACTTGCCGCCACAAACAGAAGCCCGGGCAGAGCGAATAGGAGACTGACGCTCGAAAATATCGTCGCAAAATGGCCAAGCAACCGCGTCGGATCACTATTCGCCGACATCAGCTCAAGATCGACCACGCGAAGCAGAAACACATGGTAGAGCACGCGGAACTGCCATCTCTTCATAGCCAATCGATTACGCATGGATCAGGTCCGCAATCTCTTGCGAAATAGCATCCGCATCCTGTTCGACCGCAAGCTGAGAAAAGATCTCTTCAAGAGTCGGTAGAGCCATCAACACCCTCAGGCGTTCGATCGAGTCATCGGCGACAATCTTACCGCGATGCAGAATCACAATGTGAGAACAAATCCGCTCCACCGTTTCGAGCTCATGCGAACTGAAGAGCACCACCTTGCCGCGCACCGCCAACTCCTTGATCAAACTGCGCAAGATGAGCGACGAACCAACATCGAGCCCCGAAAATGGCTCGTCCAGCAGAATCAAATCCGGGTTGTGCATCAGGGCCGCCGACAACAGGATCTTCTGCCGCATGCCCTTCGAGTAGGACGAGATCGAAACGTCACGATCACCATGAAGCCCAAAGAGTCGAAGTAGACCCCTGATGCGCTCCGATGCAGACTTCGAATCCATATCTCGCAACTGGGCGACCATCACCAGATACTCCATGCCGCTCAAATGCGTATACAGGTGCGGCTCCTCGGGCACATAGCCCATGCGCTGCCGAAAGGACATCAGATCCTCTCGCACAGACCGCCCGTCAAACAGAATCTCCCCCGAACTCGGCTCGATCAAGCCAGTAATCATCTTCATCGTGGTCGATTTGCCGGAGCCATTCGCCCCAAGATAGCCCGTTATTTCACCGGCACTTGCGGTAAAGCTCACGTCCTCGACCGCAGGAATACCGGAGTAGCGCTTATGCACGTTACGGAGCTGGAGCATGAACACCTCCACCCCTATGTAGCAATCTACTCAATCATTGTCAAGTAGCCTGTCAAACAAATTGCTACGCAAAAAGCGGCAGAGGACCTTCAATCCACTCACTCGAGCCATCGCCCGCTTGAAAGAAGTTCCGATCAGTCGTGTTTTCCAATCCAGCGAAGGCCCTACACCGGCACCTTCCGCCGCATCCGCAAAAATCCGCCGACAGCGCCACCCACCGTCGACAGCACCATCAGAAATCCCGCCATCATCCCAAAGCCAGCCAGCATCATCCCCGCCCGAAACTCCGGCGAGTACCAAAACCGCTTTACCTCCGGCGGTTGTGGCGCAGCCGCAATGGCCTTTTCGAACTCGGTATGCAATAACTCCGTCAGCTGCGCATCGACTCCCGCCATGCTATGCAGGCCATACCGCGCCACCAGCCCGCCGATCCCCATCGCGACCGCAAAACAAGCCACTAGCGCCAGCCCAACCACGACCCCAATTCGCGCTCCCACGCCGGCGTCCATCCACGCCAGCGGACGGCGCCGCTGATACAGCGCCAGGGTAATAATGGATCCACTGATCGTCCAAAGCCAGCTCAACGCCGACATCAGTTGCACCCGTGCTGCCACCAGGCTCAGCCCTGCGGCAATCACCGCCACCAGCACCGCACACCGGATTGCCGTCTTCCACTCCACCTGCTGCGGCCTTGGCGGAGGAACTGCGCCTGTCGTACTAGCGTCAACTGCCCCGCTCTGCTGCTCATAATCCTGCAAGTAAATCTGTGGCGAACCACAATGCGGACAGAACGGCGACGCGCCATCCTTGGCAGGTAGTTCGCCGCCGCAACGGTGACAATGCTCGTGCATATCTTATGAAGCTACCCCACCCCGCAGGGGGCGGCAAGCTCGGACCAGCAACCGCGACCACCCACCCACTCACTGCGTATGCTGATCGTCCTTATCGCTAAACGGAATATGCCCCGGCAGATCCAGCGAAACCAGTCCAAACTTTGTGCCGTTACCCTCCGGATCGACGGCCACAATATGCTGATGCTGCTTCGAACCAGCCTTCAGCTCCAGCTTCCCCGACTCATCGTCGTTGACATAGACATGATTGTCTTTCTCGTTGTCGCAACTAAGCCCCTCGGCCGTGTGTGTCGGCGTACCCACGGGCTTGTCGTTCTGGCATTGAATCACGTCGCCGTACCGTCCCAGCGCTTTGCGATAAAATGCGCTCACCTGGTCGGGACTGTCCTGCGTCCTGTAGCTTGCCGCCTTCACTCGCAGTTGAAAGCTGCCAAAGCTCATATTCACATCGGCTGCCCCGTTATTCTTATCCTTCTTCACCAGCTCCGCACCCGGATACACTGGCAGCCCCAGCCCATCCACTACAGCGTCATCGTTCGTCTTCACCGTCATGCCCCCGAACGGCGTGGCAATCTTCACGTTATCGTTGCCATTATGTTTGTCTGATTCGATTCGACAGCCGCTCATTAGCGCCGTCGCCGCAATCATCATCGCCGCTACTGTAGTCTTATTGGTCCGCATCGCCCGCCTCCACATCTGTAGAAAACAATACGCCGCTTTACCCCATCAGGTTCCATCAACGACCGCCTTATCGCCACCGTCACTCCGCATTTAATCACCTCCTGACGGTCAAAAATCGGCGCTAGACTGATCCGCTGCTCCAAATCTCGTCCAGCCACATCCAATCACCTGTGACCGACCCAACGAACCACCTCTTCGCCCCTCTTAAGCTCCGCAGCCTCACTTTGCCTAACCGCATCGCTGTCTCTCCCATGTGCGAATACTCCTCCGTGGACGGCTTCGCCAACGAATGGCACTTCGTCCATCTCGGCAGCCGCGCCATCGGCGGTGCCGGCCTCGTCATCACCGAGGCCAACTCCGTCAGTCCCGAAGCCCGCATCACACCCAGCGATCTCGGTATCTGGAAGGACGAGCACATCCCCGAGCTCAAGCGCATCACCACCTTCCTCCACCAGCACGGCGCCTGCGCCGGCACCCAACTCGCCCACGCCGGCCGCAAAGCAAGCATGGCCGTCCCATGGGAGAAGGCACGCACCGTCCCACCGGCCGAAGGCGGCTGGCAGCCCGTCGCCCCCTCCGCCATCCGCTTCGACGACGCCTTCCCCATCCCTGCCGCCCTCGATCGCGCCGGCATGGACAAAATCACCGCCGACTTCGTTGCCGCCGCCCATCGCGCCCTTGCCGCCGGCTTCGACCTCATCGAACTCCACGCCGCCCACGGCTATCTCCTGCACGAGTTCCTCTCGCCACTCTCCAACCACCGCACCGACAACTACGGTGGCAGCTTCGACAACCGCGTCCGCTTTCCCCTCGAGGTCATTCGCGCCGTCCGCGCCGCCTGGCCCCAGCACCTGCCTGTCTTCGTCCGCATCTCCGCCACCGATTGGGCTCCTGAATCCCTCGGCCCAAGCTGGGATCTCCCGCAATCCGTAGCCTTCGCCAAACTCCTGAAGCAGGCAGGTGTCGACCTCATTGACGTCTCTACCGGCGGCAACCACCCCGCTCAGCAGATCCCGCTCGGCCCTGGCTACCAGGTCCATCACTCCGAGACCATTCATCACGAAGCCGATATTGTTACCGGCGCCGTAGGCATGATCACCTCGCCAGCCCAGGCCGACCAGATCATTCGCACCGGCCAGGCCAGCCTCGTCTTCCTCGCCCGCGAGATGCTCCGCAATCCCTACTGGCCCCTTCACGCCGCGGATGTCTTGCGCCAGACAACCACTTGGCCCGTCCAGTACGCCCGAGCCGCCAGCACAAGAACCGAGCCCCGTCAGCCTGTCTCCACCCCAACCAATTGATTTCAATGGCAAGCCCAAGGAAAAATTACAAACAAGCGCAGATTCGTTGGCCTATACTTACTTGATGCCGGACGAAGAGCCACAACACCGGCGCAGCCGTTTCGGAGTTGAGGGCATGGCGCAGCACCAGCCAATCCGCAAACCCACTCCCCCATCCGGGTCTGACATCCCGGACAAGCTCTACTTCCGCATCGGCGAAGTCGCCAAACTCTGCGACGTGCCCGCCTATGTCCTGCGCTTCTGGGAGAGCGAGTTCCCTCAGCTCAAACCGCACAAAGGCGGCACCGGTCAGCGTCTCTATCGCCGCCGCGACGTCGAGATGGCTCTGCGCATCAAGAGCCTCCTCTACAACGAGGGGTACACCATTCCCGGCGCCCGGCAGGTCTTCAAAGCCGAGCTAAGACAGAAAGAACCGCAGCTCGCTCTCGCCATCGACAACGCCCAACCGGGCGTCGACACGCGCCAGCTCCGCAAACTTCAGAAGGATCTCCGCGATCTCCACGCCATGCTCTCGAAGCCTGCCGCCCGCCCGGCGGTCCACCCAATCCGCACACCACGTACCCAGAGCACCCCTAATCGCACCGCAGAGAAGCTCTTCGACCTTCCACCACTCCCGGACAACAAGCGCTGAAGATGAAATTCCAGAACGAATTCGAAAGCTCACGCAGGAAAAGAGAGCACCCTCACTCTGAAAGTCGCACTCCTTACCTCGGGGCAGACCCCTACCACGGCGTCCCGATCCGGTGCCAGTTCTGCTCCGGCCAGAGCTTCCGCCGCTCCACCCTGCGCAGCGACGACTTCCCCCAAATTCTGCTCATGCGCTATCCCGTCCGCTGCCTCCGCTGCGGCCAGCGCCAGATGGTCAGCTACACCATCGCCAGCCTCGCTCTCTCTTCCAGCATCAAGCCCCGCCGCAGGCATCGCCCTGTCGACCCATCCAAGCGCTGGATCGACTTCACCCGCCATCCCAATGCGCCCAATCCCTTGGCACCCGCACCAACGGAAGAGGAATCGCACTCCCGTCGCTAGTCTCTGAACTACAACGCAATCCACCCGACATGGATCGCCCAAAGCGACAGGCTCGCCACCACAATCCAAAGCGCCACACCCTGCACCAGCGGCCGCACGCCTACCTCTTTCAACGTATTACGCGTAATGCCCGTCCCAATCAGAAACAGTACAACAGTCAACGCCGCCCGCCCCAACCGGTACAGCCCTGAAAACACATCCGCCGACTGCGGAACATAGTGCGGCACGTAACTCGCTAGCACCGCCGCGAAACAGAAATACAAAATGAACCAAGGCCAGCTCACCTTCGCATGGCTCTTCCGCAACATCGCCGTCGCAATCACCAGCGGCACGATCCACAACGCGCGCGCCAGCTTCACCGTAGTCCCCACCGCCAGCGCCGTCGCCCCATACTTCGCGCTCGCACCCACAACCGAGCTCGTGTCATGAATCGCCAGCGCCGACCAGAGACCAAACTGCGTCTGCGAAAAATTCATGAAGTGGCCAATCAGAGGAAATAGAAGCAACGCCACAGAATTCAACACAAACACAGTTCCCAGCGAAACCGCCATCTCCTCCTCATTCGCCTCCAGCACCGGTCCCATCGCCGCGATTGCGCTACCCCCGCAGATCGCCGTCCCAAAACTGATCAGCAGTGACTGCGTCTTACCCACCTGCAGCAGCTTACCCAGCGCTACGCCGAGACACAGCGCAAACGTAATGCTGATCGCCGTATACATGAATCCCGACGCACCCGCATGCACCACCTCTTTCAGGTTCATCCCAAACCCAAGGCAAACCACCGCTGCCTGCAGCAAAAACTTCGAAAGCTTCCGACTCTCTCCATGAAAGGTATGCACCGTGCTCAACCCAAACGCCAGTCCTGCCGCCAGCGCCAGCGGCGGTCCAATCAACCCGCTCGCCGAGATGATAATTCCGATATAGAAAAGATTCTTCTTCCACATGCTTTAAAGCATGCCCGCACCTACCCCCTCAGTCGAGAAGTACTTTCGAATTGCCGATAAGTAATTCTTATCGACCCGATCAGTTATTTCGCAACAACCGTCCCAATCGCAAACCGCTGAAACGCCGCGACCGTCCCCGTGGCCTCCGCACCAGCCAGCCGCACAAAGCTGAAGTCCCGCAGAATCTCCAGCCCCTCCACTCCAACAACCTTCACCGACCCCAGCCTCAGCACCTTCCCCACAGCACACCGCGACACAAACCCCACTCCCAGCTCCGCCTCCACACCCGAGATAATCGCCTCCGTCGAATCCAGCTCCATCGCCACCCTCAGCGATCGCAGCGGCAGCCCAACCTTCTTCAACGCCCGCTCCACCACCCGCCGCGACCCCGATCCTCTCTCCCGCAGCAACAACGGCACCCGCGCCAACTCCTTCGGAGCGATCGCCTCACCCTTGCGCGCCGCCCACGCGTGATTTGGGCTCACAATCAACACCATCTCGTCCCGGACCATCCTCTCGGTCTTCACATCCCGCCGCATCGCCGGCCCTTCAATAATCCCCAACTCCACCCGCTCCTCCGCCACGGCCTCAACAATCCGCTCCGTATTCCCGCTCACCAGCGAGAGCTTCACCTGCGGATACTGCCGCAAAAACGCCCCCAGAATCCGCGGCAACACATACTGCGCCACCGTCGTCGAAGCCCCCAGCCGCAACTCCCCCACCGCCTCATCATTCAGCGCGGCCAACGCCCGCTGCGCCTCCACCATCGTTTCGGCCGCCGTATTCGCATACCCCAGCAACACCCGTCCCGCCTCCGTCAGCGAAATCTGGCTCCCGTGCCCCTCACCTCGCGCCCGATCGAACAGTCGAACCCCTGCCTCCTCCTCCAGCGCGCGAATATGCTGACTCACCGCAGGCTGGCTCAGATGCAGCACCTCCGCCGCCTTGCGAAAGCTCATCTCCTCTGCCACTGCCCGAAACACCCTCAAACGAAAGTTTTCCAAGCCATCTCCGGCCAAAGAACCACCGCTGCCACCCCATCAGCATAAGCCCACCCGATAAAATCAAATCAGCCATCCCCGTAACCGCAAACCGTGCCCATAAACAAAGACGCCAATCCGATCATCGCAACACCCCGCAGCGGCCCCCTCGATTTCCTTCGCCCCTCGCACAGCCACACCGCCACCTCTGCGACACTCCTCCTCACCCTCTCTGCCCTCACCTCCCGAGTCATCGGCCTCATCCGCGATCAGTTCATCGCCTATCAGTTCGGCGCCGGCCACAACACCGACGCCTACAACGTCGCCTTCTATCTCCCCGAACTCATCAACTACCTCCTCGTCGGTGGAGCGGCTTCCATCACGTTCGTCACCATCCTCGACCGCTACCGCGCCGACAACGACGAAGCCGAAGGCGAACGCGCCCTCTCCATCATCCTCAACACCATGGTCCTCGTCCTCGGCTCAGCCATTATCCTTGCCGAGATCTTCACCCCCGTATACATTCGCCTCTACTTCGACCCCGCTTCACCCCAAGGCATCCTCTGCACCCACATCACCCGCATCCTTCTTCCGGCCCAGCTCTTCTTTTTCTTAGGCGGAGTCCTCACCTCCGTCCTTCTCGTCCGCAAACAGTTCACCTTCCAGGCCCTCTCTCCGCTTGTCTATAACCTCTGCATCATCGCTGGCGGAGCCCTCCTCGCCAGCCGCATGGGTATCTCTTCGCTCGGCGTCGGTGCGCTCGTCGGAGCCTACCTCGGCCCCTTCCTCCTCAACGCCTACGGAGCCTATCGCGCTGGCATGCGCTACATGCCGCTCCTCAGCTTCAAGCACCCCGGCCTCCGCGAGTGGGTTCGCCTCTCTCTTCCCCTCATGCTCGGCGTCACGATCATCACGCTCGACAGCCAGATCCTCGGCTACTTCGCCAAGCACGGTGCGGGCGACATCTCTCGCCTCACCTACGCCAAGCGTCTCTTCTCCGCCCCCATGGCCATCATCGGCCAGGCCGCCGGAGCCGCTTCCATGCCCTTCTTCGCCTCGCTCTTCGGCCGCAAGCAGTTCGCAAGCTTCGCCTCCGCCGTCAATCACTCCGTCTCCCGCCTCATCGCCTTCTCGTTCCTCGGCTCAGCCGTCATGATCGCCCTCGCCCAACCCGGCGTGGATATCGTCTTTCGCCGCGGCTCCTTCCACGCCGACGACGCCACCGCTACAGCCTCCTACTTCGCCATCTTCGCCATCTCACTCGCCCTCTGGACCGCGCAAGCCATCTACGCCCGCGCCTTCTACGCCGCCGGCGAAACCTTCGCCCCCATGCTCGCCGGAACCATCATCACCATCGCGAGCATCCCCATCTACTGGCAGCTTCACGAGCACTTCGGCGTCATTGGCCTCGCCTGGGCCTCCAACATCGCCATCCTGCTGCAAACCGGAACCCTCGCCATCCTCGCGCACCGCCGCCACCTGGTCCCGATCTACGGCCCACCGGGCCAATACGCCGGTCTAGATCGGCCTGAGATTGCACGCGCAGCTGTCGCCGCCCTGGTCAGCCTCGCCGGAGCCGCCCTCCTCCTCCACTTCATCCCCCAACCCCAAACTTACCGTGGCGACATTATCTCTCTCGCCATCGGAGGCACCACCTGGGCAATCCTCGCCGCCACCACCCTCCACCTAACCGGCTCCAATCTCCTCACTCAACTCCGCTCCCGCATCGCCTGACACTAAAGCACTAGCCACAAGAAAAATCTCGACATAAAAAAGACGTTGTCATTCTGAGCGAAGCGAAGAACCCCCGCATTTGCATTTGCACTTGCACTTGCATTGGCCTTTGCACTTGCCTTTGCACTTGCACTTGCCATTTTGGTTGTCATCCTTCGCGCAGCGGAGGATCTGCTTTTGCTCTTCCCTTCACTCAAGCACTCTCACTTAGCGTCCTCCCACTCCTCATTCCAGGCAGTCTGAATCGCCTCCAGAATCCCTTCATTCGACTTAGCCGGATCCCCCACAAACCCCGGCAACCCCGTCACATACTTGTGCAGATCGGTAAACCGCACCGTATACGGCTCAATCTCCGGATACTTCTCCTGCAGCAAAATCCCAATCTCCTCCGCATCCATCCAATCAATCTCTCTAGCCATAACCAACCTCCTCAACCAGTGTAAGTCGAACCGTTTTTTGGTTGTCATCTTCGCAAGCGGAGGATCTACTTTCGCCTTTGGCTCGAACAATCGCCTCCGGAACTCATCTATAGAACAATACCCAAGAGACAACCCGCACCGATGCGCCAACCCAACCCTCCATCCTGGTCCGCCTCCCTCCTCCGCCGCGACCTAAGCGCCCGAGCCGAAAATCTCGCCCGCACACAAAACCTTCTCCACGACATCGCCCCAGGCTCCGAACCAGCCGTCATCTTCGGCCGCGACGAGCAAGGCCGTCACGGCAACTTCCACTCCTTATCCGACGCCAGCATCTGCGCCAACCCCGCCTGGCTCCGCCGCCTCACCAAACCCCACACCGCATCCCGCCGCTCCGTCGCCCGCAAAGACTGGCAGTGGCGCGAACTCGACTCCGCCAACAGCTCCGACGCGCTTCTCATGAACATCTTCTGCCACCCCGGCGTCTTCAACGGCCACACCCTCGCCCCAGCCGTCGCCAACCTTCTCAACGTCGACCCCACCGCCCAACCCTGCTTCGGCACCAACCCCGGCGTCCCTTTGAAGACCATCCGCAAACGTCGTAAGCCCAGGAAAGCCTCAGAATCACAAACCAACAAAAACCCGGGTGCCCCAGAACCTGCCCTGAGCTCGCCGAAGGGTCTCGATTCTGAGATCTGGGTTCTCGAGGCGCCGAATACATCACCCCGCACACACGCTGATCAGGCCCTAACCGACCGCACCGAGATCGACCTCCAACTCAACAACCTCTTCCTCGAAGCCAAGCTCACCGAGTCCAACTTCCAGACAGCCCCACCCCGCGTCATTGAACGCTATCGCGACCTGGAAGCCATCTTCGACCTCACCCGCCTCCCGCGAAAACCCACCGGCGCAATCCATGGCTACCAACTCATCCGCAACGTCCTCGCCGCCTACGCCGCGGACGCATCCTTCTGCGTCCTCTCCGACGCCCGCCGCCACGACCTCATCGAGATCTGGTACTCCGTCCTCTCCGCAGTCCACTCCCCCACCTTCGCCACGCGCCTGAAAATTCTCACGTGGCAGGAACTCTCCACCACCCTCCCCCAGGACCTCCAACAATTCCTCGATGCAAAATACGGAATCGTGCCCACCGACCGCCACTTTTCCGGCAAATCAAGCGGTGTCCGCGGTTAGCCGCAACACCCCGGCGCTGCAAATGGGCGCACCAGAAAAACGTTATTTCCGTGAATATCAGAGGTGTTCAAAGGGGTGTATAGTTCCGTGCTGTTCAAACAGCAACCGAATATTGCATCCGACAGGAGAACGACATGAAAGCAAGAATGCTCCTCTTAACCCTGGCTCTGTGCTTTGCTGGAACGGCCTTGAGCTTCGCCCAGAGCCCACAGATGGGCACTTGGAAGCTCGACGAAGCCAAGTCGAAGACCCCAGCCGGGCTTCCGAAGAACTCGACCGTAATCTACGCAGCCGACGGCGACAACATCAAAGTGACCACCGATGGCACCGGCGGCGATGGCAAGCCGTTGCACACCGAGTGGACCGGCAAGTTCGACGGTAAAGATTATCCGTGCACCGGCGACCCCAGCCTGGATTCGCGGTCGTACAAACTGATCAACGAACACACGTTGGAGCTAACCAACAAGAAAGACGGCAAAGTGACTACCAGCGGCAAAGTGGAAGTCTCGAAGGACGGCAAGACCCGCACAGTGCACCTGACCGCGACCGATTCCTCCGGCAAGAAGGTCTCCGGCGTCTCGGCGTATGACAAGCAGTAGGAACAACCCATCTCTCTGCCGCGGCCGCCAGGAGCTGCCGTGGCAGAGAGGAAATCCTCCGCAGTCCACCGCGTTGCCTTTGCACTTCGGAGGGAGCGTAGGGCTTTAGCCCTACGACAAATCATCACCAACACGAGGGGCTTTAGCCTCGAGCCTTCTGTTCATTCATTACTAGAGGACGCTTGGACTGGTGGCCCAGATCTAACCTTCTCATCAAAATCGGGTGCCCCACTCGCAACGGTTTCATCATTGCTAACCGGGGCCCCCGGCGAGGTTGCTCGCTGGGGTGAGCTTCGGTGGGCCATCTTCGCGGAAGCGAAAATCCCAATACTTGAAACTCACTCATACCGCCACCTGGGGCTATCCAATCTCAATACAATTGACAATCTAAAGAGGAGCAACTCATGAGCAAAGTCAGAGTCGCCGCGTTTTCAATCTCACTCGACGGATTCGGTGCAGGCCTCGGCAGGATCTGGACAATCCCCTCGGCGTTCGCGGCCTCGAGCTGCACCGTTGGTTCTTCGACACCGAGGGATTCAAAAAGATGCACGATCAAAGCGGCGGAACCAAGGGTATCGACAACGACTTCGCTCTTCAGTCCTTCGAAAATGTCGGCGCCTGGATACTCGGCCGCAACATGTTCGGGCCGGTTCGCGGTCCATGGAAAGACGATTCCTGGAAAGGGTGGTGGGGCGACAATCCCCCGTACCATACGCCTGTCTTTGTGCTCACGCATCACGCGCGACCTGACCTCACCATGGAAGGTGGCACCACGTTCCACTTCGTCACCGACGGGCCGGAGCCTGCTCTCAAGCGAGCCAAAAAAGCGGCCAAAGGAAAAGATGTCCGAATCGGCGGCGGCGTCTCCGTCATTCGTCAGTATCTGACCGCGAACCAGATCGACGAGATACACCTGGCCATGTCACCCATCCTCCTCGGCGAAGGCGAGCATCTATTCTCCGGAATCAATCTCTCCGGCCTCGGCTTCACCCCCGTCAAAACCGTCTCTGGGGAAAACGCAACTCACGTCCTTATCGGAAAGAGATAGTCGTTCACGTATTAGTTAGGTAATACCAACCTTTTTCATATGTCGCTTGGTGGACATAGCCCCCGTAAGGGGGCTACGGTTGAGACTCACCAGGAAAAGAGGCCGCACGATGGCCAGCACGTTCCGCACGTTCCCACACCGTCACAATCGGGACGGTTCCTTCGATTCAATCTGCCTGAAATGTTTCGCCACGGTTGCCAACACCCCAACCGAGGGCGAACTGAAGGCACACGACAAAATCCACGCCTGCGATCATGCCATGCTCTGTGACCGCCGTCTCTTTCGCGCTCCGCATTCAAAGTTTGCGGCGATCTAGAAGAGCCTCAGGACCGCGAGCAGAGAAGCCGGACTAGCTCCCCGGCCCATGAGCCGGCTTGCCTTCCTGCACATAGTTCCGGTTCCACTTCGGAATCTCCACCACATACGTCCCCGGCTTCTCAATCACCGCCTGGCACCCCAGCCGCGAGTTCAACTGCACATCCGCCGCCGTCTCCATCCGATCCAGCTCCAGATCCTCCGGCTCACTAAGCCCCTGCGCCCCCTCCTTCACATGGACGTGGCAGGTCGTGCACGCACACACCCCACCACACGCATGGTCTAGAAAGATATCGAAGTTCTCCGCTACATCCAGAAACGACATCGGCTCGCCATGCCCCTCATACGGCAGCGTATCGAACTCAAACTCCACCGTCTTGCCCTCAGGCAAAAACGTCACCCGCACCATCCCCTCGCCCGCGGGCTGCGACACATCGACAACTTCAGCACTTTTTTCAGACATATCTCTAATTATCGCCTGTTTCCCGGCATCTAGCTCTTGGAGTCCTGGCTCTTCGAAGCATCGATCTTGGCATTATCGATCTGGGCCTTCGCAAACGGATGCGGCGCCGTCGGCCCCTCACCCATGTCGTCACCCGCCGCCTCCATCGTCTTCCCATGCATCGCGCCCGAGACCGCATTATCCATCATCAACTCTGCAAACCTCCGCGTCGCCTTATCCAGCCGCTCAATCCCGAGCCGAATCTGTTTGTAATCCCCGCCCTGCGCCGCCGCCTCCAGAAACGAGACCCCTTCCTCAATCATCTCGATCTCATCGCTCGAAAGCATCTGCCACGCCTCATGCTTCTTGCCTTTTTTCACCGCAGCCAGAATCGTCTCCGCCTCGTTCTTCGCTTCAATCGTCTGCCGCTCCTGAATATCCGTCTCCGCATGATCGAACGAATCAAGAATCATCGTCTCCACCTGCTCATCGGTCAGCCCATACGTCGGCTTCACCTCAACCTCAGCCTCTTTCCCGCTCCTCTGTTCCCGCGCACTGACATGCAGAATCCCATTCGCATCGATCAGGAACTTCACCTCAATCCGCGGCAAACCCGCCACCATCGGAGGAATCCCCTTCAGGTCAAACCGAGCCAGCGATCGGCAATCCTTCGCCATCTCCCGCTCGCCCTGCACCACATGAATCGCCACATTCGTCTGCCCATCCACCCCCGTAGTAAAGTGCTCCGTCGCACTCGCCGGTATCGTCGAGTTCCGCTGAATAATCTTCGCCACCACACCACCCAGCGCCTCAATCCCCAACGACAGCGGTGTCACATCCAGCAGCAGCAAATCCTCCGTAGCCGCCGATCCACCCGCCAGAATCTGCGCCTGCACAGCCGCCCCCAGCGCCACCACCTCATCCGGATTCAATTCCGTATGCGGCTTCTTCCCGCGCGCCTTCAGCTCAAACAAATCATCCACCAGCGCCCGCACCGCCGGAATCCGCGTCGACCCGCCAACCAGCACGACCTCATCGATCTGCGCCGCCGTCAATCCCGCATCCTTCAGAGCCTGCTTGCAAGGCCCCGCCGTCCGCGCAATCACACCTGCCGTCAACTCCTCAAACTGCGCCCGCGTAATCTCTCGCAGATACCTCTTCCCACCGGGCAGCAGCACATCCATCTTCGCCACGTTCGCAGTCGACAGCAAAATCTTCGCCTCAATCACCGCCTTACGAATCGCCTGCACTGCCTCACCGTTCCCCCGAACATCCTCGCCGAGATCGCCAGCAATATCATCCAGCGCAATCGCAATCAGCAGGTTGTCGATATCGTCCCCGCCAAGGTGCGTATCTCCACCCGTCGCGATCACCTCAAAGATCCCCTCATGCAGCTTCAGAATCGAAATATCAAACGTCCCACCGCCAAAGTCATAAACCGCAATCAACCCATCTTTGTTCTTATCCAACCCATAAGCCAGCGCCGCCGCCGTCGGCTCATTCACCAGCCGCAGAACCTCCAGCCCTGCAATCCGCCCGGCATCCTTCGTCGCTTGCCTCTGAGCATCATTAAAGTAAGCCGGCACCGTAATCACCGCCTTCGTCACCGGCCCGCCAAAAAACCTCTCCGCATTCTTCTTCAACTGCTGCAGCACATACGCCGAGATCTCCGGCGGCGTCAGCATCAACCCACCCACGCTCACCTTCAACACCTCACCCGGCTTCAACCCCTCCGCCAGCTTGAACGGAAACAGCTTCAACTCCTCTTGCACATCCTCAATATCGCGCCCCATCAACCGCTTCGCCGAGTACACCGCGCTCGCCGAATCCGTCATCAACGTTCCCCGCGCCGCATTCCCCACCACCACCCCGTCATCCGTCCAGGCAACCACAGACGGCACCAGACGCTCCCCGTCCTCGCCAGGAATCACCACCGGCGTCTCCCCCTCCGGCCGGTTCTCCATATAGGCCACCAGCGAATTCGTCGTACCCAGGTCGATCCCTACAACTCGTTCATCTGCCATCGTTTCAAACCCTTCTATTCGTCCATCTTCTATTGTCCTACAATCACATCATCTGGATGCGACCCGGGCCGGATTCGTTGCAGTCCGCCCAGAAAGTCAGTTTCTGCGAGATGTGCGATGCACATTCTGATCAAATCGCTACCGATCTCCCTCATAGCCACCACCGTACTCGCGCAGCATCCCTGCACCACCCCTACGCCCCCCGCAGAAACCGTACGCATCAACAAATTGATTATCGAATCGAGCACCCTGCCCGAGCTCGATCGCAAGCAGCTCACTCACTTATTCCAGCAGACGTCATACTCCAAACCCGAGCTCCAGGCCGGTGGAAGTGGCGCTCCCGATATTGAGGAACAGGTTCGACAAGCCTTGAGAGAGCGAGGATATTTCAACGCACAGGCCAGCAACGTCTCATTCACTCCACAACCAGGAAGCAAAGCCGTCGACGTCACCGTAAAGGTCGAACCCGGATCCCAGTATCGTCTTGGTCAAATTCGCTTTGAGAATGTGACTGTCTTTTCCTCTAACCAACTAAGACAACTCATCCCCATGCAAGAAGGCGATCTATTCAACCCAACCGAATTCAGCAAATCCCTCGATGCTCTGAGAAGCCTCTACGGGACTCGAGGACATGTCGATATGGTCCTAAACCCAATGCCAGGAATCGATGAATCACGCCACGTCATCGATCTCGTTCTCTCCGTAGACGAAGGAAAGGCATACAACTTCGGCCAGTTATCTCTCGAGGGCGTCGAACCCCATGCCGGCGCCGCCAAAGCACTCATGGCCTCGTGGAAACCCCTCGAAGGTAAGCCATACAACTCACTCGAACTCCAGAAATGGTTCGACGCCAATCGCTCCAGATGGCACGCCGGTCCGGATCGTTGGCAGGCGATAAGCCCTTCGGAGCAATTCGAATCCCGCGTAGTCAACATCACCCTCAAACAACCCTGTTGGTAACGTCCACGCATTTGCCACTCACCTTTGCACCTTCTCAGGCCTTTCAACTAAACTCCCCGCAGGAGGCCGATGCATGCTCTATCTCCAGCGCCGTCCTCATCCCGCCCTCAACCCCTACATCAACACCTTCTGGTACGCCTGCGACCCCGAAGCCACCCACCGCCACGAGCGCGTCCTCCCCAACGGCCACGCCCAAATCGTCATCTCGCTCGCCCGCGACTACCTCACCGACGCCAACCACCCCATCGACCCGCTCCAGCACTCACCCGCCGCCATCTTCCTCGGCCTCTACTCCCATCACCAGCAAATCGACACCATCGACCTCACCGAACTCATCGGCATCCTCTTCCATCCCGGCGGCACCCTGGCCTTCTTCCCCGACAACACCCACGCCTTCACCAACCGCGAAACCTCTCTCGAAGACCTCTGGGGCTACGCCGCCGTCAACCTCCGCAACGACCTCCGCGAAGCCCCCACCCCAGCCCGCAAATTCGATCTCCTCGACTTCGCCCTCTGCCATCGCCTCAGCGAAAGCAAAATCCAACACCGCATCCCCACCATCGACTACGCCCTCACCCACCTGCATCAATCGCCCGGCACCACAACCATCGCCGAGCTCACCCGCACCACCGGCCTCAGCCCCCGCCGTCTCTCCCAGCTCTTCCGCGAGCAGATCGGCGTATCACCCAAGCTCTACTGCCGCATCCAGCGCTTCCAGCAAGCCGTCCAGCTCATGCACCGCGGCGACGACATCCGCTGGGCCGAACTCGCCCTCATCTGCGGCTACTACGACCAGTCCCACTTCACCAACGACTTCCAGGCCTTCTCCGGCCTAAGCCCCACACACTACTCCGCCACCGAACGCCGCTGGAGCAACCACATCCCCCTCGACTAAGAGCAGCGCACACCTTTCACAATTCTCATTCTGACCACACTCCTTACCTGTCAAGGAACACACCTCTCATTCTTGTCATGCTGAGCGCCCCTTTCCTTGCGTCATTCTGCGTACACTTTTCATCTTGTCATTCTGACCACACCTTTCGTTGTTGTCATTCTGAGCGCAGCGAAGAACCCCCGCATTTGCTGTTGCATTTGCTGTTGCATTTGCCGTTGCATTTGCCGTTGCCGTTGCCTTAGTCTTTGCTTAGCTTTTGCGTTGCCTCTGCTTTTGCTTTTGCTTTTGCTTTTGCTTTTGCTTTTGCTTTTAAAGTTGTCATCCTTCGCCGCAGGCGGAGGATCTGCTTCTCGCTTTCGCAGTGGTTCCTACTCTCGCCACTCCGCCGCGGAACGGAGGAATCACAGATCAAGCCAGAAAAACTCTGCTTTTGCGTCGGGAGGGAGCGCAGGGCTTCAGCCCTGCAAAAAGCCCACCGGCACAAGCTCAGCATTGTCGACCGGCTAGCGCGGAACTGATGCAGATGCATACCCCCGGATATGATTAGCCGACCACATGAAGTCTTATCCCAAATATCTCGACTGGATGCGCTACCTATGCGCATGGCTGCTCTTTACGTATGGAATGAGCAAGCTGGCCGGAGTGCAGCTCGCACTCCCACCAGCAATCGCACAGAGGCCGATCGGTTCGCTCAGCGGCTTTCAGCTCACCTGGTACTACTACAGCTATTCGCATGTCTACGCGACGATCCTCGGACTGACCCAGGTTGCTGGGGGCGCGCTGCTGCTCTTCCGAAAGACCGCGCTGCTGGGAGCGGCCATCATGGCACCCGTCATGGCGAACATCCTGATGATCAACCTGTTCTTCCACATCGCCGTGGGCGCCGAGTGCGCGGCGACATTCATCTTCGCGTCTATGCTGGCGCTGCTATGGCGGGAGCGTAGCGCACTCGTGGGCCTGTTCTGGAACCAGCAAGCCCCTGAGCCGGCCAGTTCTCGGATATTCCACCGCTCGATAGCGGCGATGATCGTATTAGTCGTTATCGCACTATTTAGCCTGGTCTACTGGCTCAAGACGTCACACTGACCCACCACCCGCAAGTTTTTCCTGCTCGGAGGAGGCTCGGTTGTGTCATGATGGCATTGAATCGAGGAACACATAGAGCGCGGCGATCTTGTCGCCGCGGACGATGATCACGTCCAAGCCGGTGTAATCGGGCTTCTCCCCACGCGGACCGGACCCCCACGCCAGACGGCCGGCGTTATGGAGCGCCTGCGGCTCGCCGTGAGGCGTGTACACGAAGTGAGGGTGAGTCGCACGCAGGTCTCCTGCGAACTTGTCCAATGCGTCGTGCCCGACGAAAATGCCGGGAGGCACATAGAGGACGCAGTCATCGGTATAGAGCTCCTCGATTGCCGCACGACGGCGGGCGGCGTCGCCTTCGCCGAAGACCTCCTGAAGGTTGCGGTTGAGCAATTCAGGAATCCTGTTCGACATACGCAGCTCCTTATTTCCTTGCTTCCTCTGCAGACCACTCTTTTGCTTTTTCAGTTGTCATCCTTCGCCGCAGGCGGAGGACCTGCTTTTGCTTTTTCAGTTGTCATTCCCCAGCGGAGGAATCCCTCCTCACAGATCAAGTCGAAAAAACTCAACATCCCTCGTGCAATCCCCGTGATAAGGCTCCACGCGCACAAAGGCCATCGCACTATACAGCCGATTCGCCGCGGGCATCCCCGCAGCAATCGTATCCAGATGCATCGCCGTCATCCCTTCCCTCCGCGCCCACTCAATGGCCTCTTCCACCAATCTCCGCCCCAGCCTCATTCCGCGAAAATCCGATTCCACCCACAGCCGCTTCATCTCGCAAGCTCCTTCAATCTGCGGAAGCCTGCGCAGAGCAACACAACCAGCCGCAACCTCATCCACCGTCGCCAGCAGCAGAGCCGAATACTTTCTCCGCAGCGCATCCAACTCGTCACGAAACCCCGAAAGACACATATTCGCCGAACCGCTGGGAGCGCCCGACAGAAACGCTCCATACGCCTCCATCAAAGACCGCACCAAGGCCAAATCCCCATGCCCAACCGCCTCGCGCACGACAATCTCCGCCATAGTCTCCGCAGACTACACCAGCCCCAACCGCACCTCCACTCACACCACAGCGCCACTACACAACGAATCCACAAATTATGAAGATTATCCCCCTCGACGCAAGGTTTCAAAGGGGATACGCTTCGCCTATACCCCACGGTAAAGAGGGTAGGCAGAGGTGCACATGTATCGGATCGGAATGATTCTCGGCCCAGCCATGTTCATGGCGGCGATTTTAGAATGGATTTTGAGGCTAACTCACTATGTAGAACTGCTAGAAAAATCTCTACCTTGGACGGAACACATGACTAGCCCAATAGGGATTTGGATAACGATGATGGTGGGAATAATTATCTTTCTTGCCGCTTGGGCCGAATACGAAAAGGAGAAAAAGGAAGAGGAAAAACCTAAGCAGCCCGCTGGGACTGCTCCCTCATCCCCATCTGTGGTAAGTAATCCGATTCAAACAGTGAGTCCGACAATAACGGTAAATCCGACCATTGATGCCAGCCAGCATCACCACTATCCTGCTCCACCTGCCCTCGCGGAAACCAAAACTCCCGCTCCTACACCTAAACACAATGTCGTATTCGTTAGTCGCAAAGTCGCGAATATTGTTCCTGTTGAAGATCAAACTACTTATTTTGTATTCCCGTCGGACGACATCGAATCGCCAATGGTTCTCAAGGCATTCATCGCAAATTTTAGAAACGATCGAATTCCGGGAATTAAGGTGCCAGACTGGGATTATGTCTACGCTCAGATCATCTACCGAAACAAGTATGGCGGGGAGATCGAGAGTGTTGGAAGTGCAAGTTGGGTTGGAACCCCTAAGAAACATACCAATTTTGAAGGGGCATATATTCGCAGCGTAATCATCGCATTGCAAAGAGGAGATGGAACCTGGGTTGCCGCATCTCCAGAGGAGACCAAAGTTCCCGGTAGATACAATTTGGTGACGCGCGATCTCAACCTGATCGATCTCTCTTCAGAGATAGCCAGCGCCGATGTAATACTGCACGACTCTAAAGGCCAATCCCTCGCGCCCAAAAGGTTCTTGCTAGATTTGCAATTGGGCATGCTCGGAGAAGGTTAGGCGCAGTGAGTTTCTTGTATTCCGGAACGGGGGCCTCAATCAGTTTCATCACTGTATCGCGAAACAAAAACGGGTTGTCACGGTTATTGAATCGGAAGGTCATTTCATGTAGGTAGGCGGAAAGATGTCTTGCAGAGACTTTATGGAGCGGTCGCCCACATCTGATCAGACCACTACGACCGTGTGCCCCATCTTCGCAATGGTTTTAGCGTCGATAAGGTGGGATCGCGCCACGCGCGAACCGCTTGTGCTTCAAGGTAAGCCAGTTAGTAGCCCATGGCTTCAGCCTTGGGTCTTCTTGGCACTCACCCAACAGAGAAACCGGCTTTAGCCTGGGTAAGCCTTTCTATCTCAACCCGAAAAATATTTTTGGCGTTTTCAGCCCAAAAATCGCATGTCAAGCCCCAAAACCACCTAACTCCATACACAGCAACAACATCCACATGGCATTTTAGTTACCCTCAACCCGCTATACTGGATATATAGATCAAAAACAAGCAAGCCCCGAGGGATATAGATCACCCTCCGGGGCTAACTTATTGATAAGAAGTATTTTGCGGGCAACCCATTTGTTATGACTATTTTGCAGACACAACACTTTGTAAACCATTGAATACAATGAATTTACGTCCAAAATACCCCCAGGGGGGTAGCCCCGGGGTATTCTCCGCCGATTTTTCCAAGACACCACCCAAACCCCACTGGCACCCTTAACCACATGACCAACCAAGCCAAAACCTGCCGCTCCACCATCGTCCCCAGCCTTCGCTACCGCAACGCGCTCGCCGCCATCGACTGGCTCATCCGCGCCTTCGGCTTCGAAAAGCAAGCCGTCTACCTCGGCCCCGACAACACCACCGTCATGCACGCCCAACTTACCTTCGGCAACGGCATGGTCATGCTCGGCTCCGTCGACAACGGGGGCGAAACCGCCAAACTCATGGTTCAACCCGACGAGATCGGCCTCCGCGAAACCAAAGGCATCTACCTCATCGTCTCCGACGCCGATGCCGTCCACACCACCGCCAAAGCCGCCGGCGCCGAGATGGTCCTCGACATCCGCGACATGGACTACGGTGGCCGCGCCTTCACCTGCCGCGACCTCGAAGGCCACCTCTGGAGCATCGGTACGTACGACCCATGGGAAACACAGCCCCAAACATAACCACGGCGGACCCGGGAAATACCGAATCAAAACTCTAGCCTTCACCCCCGCCTCCTGATATTTTCTCCAAATGGAGTTAAACCCCTACGCGATCTACCTGAACGGCCGGGACCCAATCCCCGTCCTCACCGCCACAGCCGAGCGCATCCGCGCCCTCACCGCAGGTCTCACCCCCGCCCAGATCAACACCAGCCCCGCACCCCGCAAGTGGAGCATCCGCGAGATCACCGCCCACCTCGCCGACTGCGAAATCGTCTTCTCCTTCCGCCTCCGCCAGACCCTCGCGCCCGAGCTCAACCAGCCCCACGCCATCATCCAACCCTTCGATCAGGACGCCTGGGCCAAGCGCTACGAAGCCTACCAATTCGAGCCCGCCCTCGCACTCTTCCAGGCCGCACGCAACTGGAACCTGCTCTTCCTCGCCAAGGTCACACCCGACGACCGCCACCGCCTCACCACCCACCCCGAACGCGGCACCATGCCCTTCTGGACCATCGTCGAAACCATGGGCGGCCACGACATCAACCACCTCCAGCAAATCGAACGCCTAGCCGCCACCCACCCCGCCTGACGGTTTGCTGAACCGAGAAATTGTCGTTAGATAAAAAAATAAGAGTTGTCATTCTGAGCGCAGCGAAGAACCCCCGCATTTCGCTCGAAGCGCCACGAATGACAGTCGGGAAAATGCCCTGAAACAAACTCGCTACAACCCCAAAGCCTCATTCACATCCCGCACCAGATTCCGCAGATAGCTCCGCTTATTCAGCAACTCAACCATCGCTTCCTTAGCCCTGGCCTTCACCGCCTCATCTCCAGCATCAACACCCGCATCCCAAGCGGACCAAAGCTCCTCCAACTCCGCCTGCGTCTCCACCATCTTCGCATCGAAGGCATCCTTCGCCGTCATAAGATCCCGCCGCAGCTCTGGCTCATCCTCACCCATCTTGTTCGCCGCGCGCATCTCCTGCAACTGCATGTTCAGCTCAAACACCTCCTCCAGCAGCTCAGGAGGCACAACCTGCTTCTTCTCCGTTCCCGAGGCGCGCGCAGCCTCGGTCGCAGCCTTCGACTGTTCCTCCATCTCCACTCCCTCAAGCTTCAGCAGATACTGCGTACGCAGAATGGGATCCTTCAGGGTCCGGTAAGCATCATTCAGCAACGACGACTGCGCCAGCGCCGCCTCCTGCTCCGCCACCGGCTTCGAAGCGAAGCGATCCGGATGCAGCCTGCGGCTCATCGTATAAAACTGCTTCTCCAACGCCACAACATCCAGCGTCAACTTGCGCGGCAAATTGAAAAACTCAAAATAATCCATCGGTTTTATTGTAGGCGTATCTAGAAAGGTCCATGCGTCGCGACATTCGCAATCACGGCCTCCAGCGGCGCAGTCTGCTTCTTATACGCCGCCAAAATGCATGACTTGTCCGTTCCGCACTTATCGCGCACCGCGGGAAACGCCTGTTGCGAATCTCCCAGATCGCCGCGCACGCCCATCCCAACGAACTGCGTCGCAATCTCGAAATAAGCAGTCATCCGCGCATCCGCTTGCAAAAGCGTCGGGGTGCTGCATATGGTTTTCTCTGTAGCATTCGTAGCCTTCGCACAATCAATCGGCGAAGCTGCATGAGCGGTCATAGAAGCTGCAGCCAGGGCCAGCATCAGGTGGACTCTCATCACCACGCTCCGTTCAAATTTTCAGGAAATATTGCTTAGGCCGAAAAACTAGATCCACACCCGCAACTCTTCGTCGAGTTCGGATTGATGAAGTTGAACCCCTGCCGCATCAGCGTCTCTTCAAAGTCCAGCACCATGCCATGCAGATAGATAAAGCTCTTCGGATCGACAAAGATGCGAATCGGCGCTCCATTCGTCGGATCGCCCGCCGTCTGAATCCCCTCACCAAATGCATACACCCGGTCCCGCTCCCGAGGTTGCGTATCGAACCGGATGTTATAGCTCAACCCCGAGCAACCACCACCCTGAATCCCCACCCGCAACCCGCCTGCGGTCGGCGAAACATTCTCCTTCGCCATCGCCACGCGAATCCGCTTCAGAGCCTTCTCGGTAATCTGAATGCCCTTCTGCCCAGGCTCCTGCCCTTGCGCGGTCAGCACATTCATCCCTGCCAGCGGATCTTTCTTCTCACCGCCAACAGACGCAGCTTTCGCCGCCTCCATCTCCGCCGCGGTTTGTAGTGTCACCATCGCCATATTTCTATCCTTCCCGCTAATACAACACGGTAGCAACGCGACTCAAAAGGCGCACCGCTACCGTTGTTCTTACCCTGCCGGTTTCTTAGTGAGCAGCAGCCGCGACCGCCGAAGCCTCGGCAACGCTGTTCTTCTTCTTCCAGTCACCGATCGCCGCACGAATCGCATCCTCAGCCAGCACCGAACAGTGAATCTTTACCGGAGGAAGCGACAGCTCCTTCACAATATCTGTGTTCGTGATCGCCAGCGCCTGGTCAATCGTCTTGCCCTTCACCCACTCCGTAGCGAGCGAAGATGAAGCAATTGCTGATCCGCAACCGAAGGTCTTGAACTTGGCGTCTTCGATCACGTTCGTCTCGGGATTGACACGAATCTGCAGACGCATTACGTCGCCGCACTCCGGCGCCCCAACCAACCCGGTGCCAACCTCAGTCGAAGTCTTGTCCATCTGCCCGACGTTCCGGGGATTGTTGTAGTGATCAATTACCTTATCGCTATAAGCCATGGTCTATTCCTCTTCTCTTTAGATGATACTCCGTCGGTTTGGGGTTCGCTATCGTTTTGAACTCCGTTCAGCCTTCAGGTGAGTTCTTCGTCAACATCACGATGCGATGGGCGAGTTCAGGCGATTACCGGAACCCGTGTACGAATTGCAACCAAAAGACCCGAACCAAGAGCGAAGGCGGCAATCCGCCATCCGCGACATCATCTGGCGAATAACCCAGTCGTTCAAACGTACTAGTGTGCTGCCCACTCGATCTTGGTGAGGTCAATACCTTCCTTCACCATCTCGTACAGCGGGGACAGCTCTCGGAGCTTAAGCACTACGTCAATCAACTTGTCCGACACATAGTCCACCTCGGCCTTAGTATTAAACCGTCCGAGACCAAACCGAATCGAGCTATGTGCTACATCATCACCAAGCCCCAGCGCCTTCAACACATAGCTGGGCTCAAGTGTCGCCGAGGTGCAAGCCGAACCCGAAGAAACTGCGATGTCGTTGATTCCCATCAGCAGGCTCTCGCCTTCGACATATACAAAACTCATGTTCAGATTGCCAGGCAGATGGTGTTCCATGTTGCCATTGACGTGTACATAGTCCAGCGCCTTCTCCAACTTGGCCCGCAGGTAGTCGCGAAGCTCTTTCTCGCGCTTCGCCTCGGTCTCCATCTCCTCAGCGCAAATCTCGCACGCCTTGCCCAATCCAACAATCCCTGGAACATTCAACGTGCCCGACCGCATCCCACGCTCATGCCCGCCGCCATTGATCTGCTCGCTGATCTGCACCCGCGGATTCCTGCGTCGCACATACAACGCACCCACACCCTTCGGCCCATAAATTTTGTGGCCACTCAGGCTTAGCACATCGATGTTGTCCTTCTGCACGTCCACGGGAATCTTACCCACAGCCTGCACCGCATCCGTGTGGAAGATCACGCCCTTCTCATGGCACAGCTTCCCAATCTCCGCGATCGGCTGAATCACGCCAATCTCGTTATTCGCATACATAATCGAGACCAGGATCGTCTTGTCGTCCATCGCCCGCTTGAGGTCTTCAAGGTCGATCAACCCATCCGCCTGAACCGGCAGGTACGTCACACGGAATCCTTGCTTCTCGAGTTTCTTGCACGTATCCAGAACAGCCTTGTGCTCCGTCACCTGCGTGATGATGTGGTTCCCGCGCTCGCGGTACATCTCCGCAATGCCCTTCAGCGCAAGGTTGTTCGACTCCGTCGCGCCGCTGGTAAAGATGATCTCTTTGGAGGTCGCGCCAATCAGCTTGGCAATCTGCTCCCGTGCCTTCTCCACCGCTTTCTCCGCCTCCCATCCGAACGAGTGGTTGCGGCTAGCCGCATTTCCAAAGGTCGAAGTAAAGTACGGCATCATCGCGTCGAGCACTCGCGGATCCAGCCGCGTCGTCGCGTGATTGTCCATGTAGATCGGCAGATGCACGCCAGCCGGCAGTGAGGTTGAGGACTCGCTGATCACTACGCCGTTATTGCTCATATCGTTGCTCATCGTTTCTCCTGAAACCTGTCCTTCTCAAAATCTGTACCGCTAAAAACCTCATCGCCCATCAGCTGGTGCTAGATTGCGATGCTCACCAGTCCCCCACCCACCGGAGCGCCCGTCCCACTCTCTCCATCCGCTTCAATCAAATCCGCGATGTGGATGCCACTCAGCAAATCCTTGATGCTGTCGTTCACCTTGCGCAATGGTTCTTTGATGGTGCAGGTGCTCGTCAGGTCGCAAGCTCCGTGAATCGTAATGCAGCTCGTTATAAAAAGCGGCCCGTCGATTGCCCGGATCACCTCAAACGCGGTAATCTCCTTCGCGCTGCGCGAGAGCGCATACCCGCCATTCGTTCCTGCATGCGAAACCAGCAACCCCGACTTCGCAAGCGTTTGCAGAATCTTTGCAAGTAGCTGCGGTGGAATATGGTAGGCCTCGGCGATATCCTTAGCGCTATACGCACTGCCGTCCTTCTGCTCTGCCAGGTACTTCAGAGCCATCAGACCGTAATCGGCTTTTTTGGTCAGACGCAGCATATTGTTTCGAAATGGCTCCCGCCAGCTGAAAATCGTCGAAACTCAGACAATTTCAGTCCTACATAAGTGTACGTCTACATCCACCTGCATTGCAACCACCCTATACCAGTCATTCCACCATGAATTCACCACAGCTTCACCACGAATTTACACCACAAAAACCAGAGAAATCGCAGTTGACAAGGCCGCCGGAGACGGGCAAAATCCATACCATTCGCGATAATCCTCCCCAAATGACCGCCAAATGCAAACATCCCATAGTCAAAATCGTTGCCCGCGAGGAAGACGCCGAATTCGTTGAGTGCCAAAAGTGCGGGGAAGTCTTTGATTCAGCAGAGTTTAGTGACATCGCGATCGAAGAGGAGCAGGCCCTCGCCGAAACCCCCAGCGAGGAATAAGTCCCTCTAAACCACCGTCTGCGCCGGCGGCGTATTCATCCTCCGAAACACAATCCACGCATACTGGGCCGCAGAAAGTGGCGCCAGCACAGCAATCGCCCGCACCATTAGATCGCTCAGCCTCGCCAATTGCGCGGAAACAAAGATCTTCTGGCAGAGTACCGCGGTCAAAGCAACGATCTGCACCAGCGTATTTAGCTTCCCAAACAGGCTCGGCCTAAAATCCCGCAGCGCACTGGTTGCGAATAACAACGTTGAGATCAGCAAGATCCCAACGTCCCTGCTGAACACGAGCACCGTCACATACTGGGGAATCATCCCCACATGCGTCAGTACAACAAACAGCGTACTCAGCAAAAGTTTGTCCGCAATTGGATCAAGATACTGCCCGAGCGTTGTCTTTTGGCTCAACCACCGCGCCAGCAACCCATCCAGAGCATCGCTGATCCCGGCAAGAATGAACAGAGCAAACGATACGCGGTAGTTCCCATCCAGAATCTCGATCACAAGGAACGGGATGATGAACAGCCGCATCAGCGTAAGTAAGTTCGGTGCGGCTCGGAATTGGCTCAGGAAAGGCACTATGCAGGGTCACCCAATCGTAACCCAAGTCAACCCCAGGTTGCTCCAGCTTCCGCTTCCGTTTAGACTGAAGTAACGCACAGGCGCGTAGCTCAGTTGGTTAGAGCGCTACCTTGACACGGTAGAGGTCAGGAGTTCGAGTCTCCTCGTGCCTACCATTCCTTCGACAACGTAAGAGCGTCTCCTGCATTTTGCGGTGCTCCATCTGGCTCCAATGAAATTACGATGGGTGCCTAATTCCGGATGCGTCACCGCTGATGCTCCGTTAGCACCGCTGCCGTCTCCGTTGAACTTCCGTAGGTGTGAAAAGGGGTGATTTCGCACTTACTGAAATGGTTCTAGGTTCTAATCTCTGGATTGTCCGATAAGGACATAGCTGTTTATACTTTAACTAACTAGTTAATTAAAATTGTTAGCTAAGACTTCAAACTCGAATCATCGAGACCGTGCCGTCCAGACACGGAAGGTTATCCTTCGTGCAGCTATTCGCGAGTTCAGCGCACACGGTCTTTCTGGCGCACGCACCGATGCAATCGCGGAGGCGGCCAAGGTCAACAAGGCGCTCCTCTACTACTACTTCAAAAGCAAGAGGGGCCTGTACGCAGCGGCTATCGAAGAGGTTTCTGGGACCGTTGTTGAGAGTGCACTCGCAGCGCTCGACCCCGGACACAGCGCCGGCCAACGCCTGCTGCGCGCGGCGCTGAATCATTTCGACAGGATCCTCGTTCAACGCGAGTTTCAAAGCCTTATGCAACAGGAGATGGTGCGATTCCGGCTCGGCGAGAGCGAGACGCTGCCGCTCCTTATGAAGAAGGTCTTCAAACCTTTGCTCGGAAAATTGCAAGAGACGATACTCGAGGGAATCAAGACAGGCGAGCTGTGCGAGATGGACTGGCTTCAGGTGGTGTATTCGATGCTTGGTGCAAATGTTTTCTTTTTTCTTAGCGCACCTATGATGCGTCTCGCATTGCCATTCCATCCATTCGACAATGCAGCAATAGAGTCCAGGCGCAAGGCTATGGTGCAGTTCCTAGGCAATGCCCTATTCGTCGACCGTGCTCATGGTGCGATGCTCGCGCGGCGTGTCCTGGCCGATATGCCCATGCCTAAAGTCAAAAATACTCGAGTTCTGAGAAGGTACTTATGAATGCTCGCAATCGGATATTTGTCTTGCTGGGCGTGCTGCTGATCGTCGCGTTCTGCTGGTACTTCCTTTCGACTCAACGATCGGACGATCTCCAGTTGATTGGCACCGTGGACGCGAATGAAGTGGTCATCAGTTCGCGCATTCCGGGACGGATACAGACACTCGCTGTCGAAGAAGGCGACGACGTACAGGTTGGACAGCTAATCGCCACAATTGAAAGTGATGATCTGGTAGCGGCGCGCAAGGCTGCAGAGGCAACAACGATCAGTCAGAAAAGCAAGGTACTGGGAGCAAGTGACACCGAGCGCCAGACACAAGGCAATACGTCAAGTCAGGTGGCCAATGCGGAAGCGCAATTGCAGTCCGCACGGGCCGCTCTCGTGCAAGCCCAGGCTCAGTATGAGCATCAAGATGCCGATACTTCGCGTACAGTCGCACTGGCTGGACAAGGCGTCATGAGCCAGCAGTCGCGGGATGAAGCGGCCACCTCTCTGCGTGCCGCGCAAGCCGCCGTTGATGCGGCTAAGCAAAATGTTGCAGCAGCGGAAGCGTCGCTTAAGGTCGCGAGGGCGAATACGATTCAGGCACAGGTTGCGGCCAAAACGGTGGCCGCAACCCGTGGCGACATGCAGAATGCGCAGGAGCTGCTGAAACAGGCGCAGGTCCAGCTGGGATATGCACGTGTCGTCTCGCCAATTGCAGGCAAGGTCAACGTAAAGGCGGCGCGGCAAGGTGAGGTGGTTGCGGCTGGAACGCCAATCGTGACCATCACGGATTTAACCCAGACCTGGGTTTATGCCCCACTGCCTGAGACTGAGGCCGACACCGTACAGGTGGGCGACAGCCTGCGCGTAGTGACACCCAGCGGAGCCACAATTCAGGGCAAAGTAATCGCCAAATCTGCGGAAGCGGACTTTGCCACGCAACGCGACGTGAGCCGGCGCAAGCGGGATATCAAAACCATCCGTCTGAAGCTCCTGATCGACAATCCCGGCATGCGCTATGTACCTGGAATGCTCGCTGACGTCTATATCCCAAAGAACAAGCTGGTGACACGATGACCGTCGGCAAACCAGGCGTGGCGATCGCTGTAGAAAATATCGTGAAACGTTACGGAGATTTTGAAGCCGTCAAGGGCATCAGTTTTGATGTTGATGATGGAGAGATCTTTGGGTTGCTCGGACCCAACGGTGCCGGCAAAAGCACACTCATCCGCATGATGACGACGTTGATTCCGCTCACCGCAGGAAGGGCAATCATCGCCGGTCGCGACGTCTCGCGCGAGCCCGACGCGGTCAGGCGAACGATTGGTGTCATTCCTCAGGCGCTCACAAGCGATATCGATCTGACGGTGGAAGAAAACCTCTCCATCTACGCCAAGCTCTACGAGGTCCCCAAGGCAAAGCGCGAGCGCAATATCGAAGAACTGCTGGAGGCCGTAGACCTGGTCAAATGGCGCAACGCACAAACCAAGACACTCTCAGGCGGAATGCGGCGGCGTCTTGAGATTGCGCGGGGCCTGGTTCATGATCCGATGATCTTCTTCCTCGACGAGCCTACCTCGGGGCTCGATCCGGTCTCGCGCGTTGCGGTATGGGAGATGCTTAACCACCTCAAAGAAACCCGCCACCTCACCATGCTGATTACTACGCACTACATGGACGAAGCCGATCGCTTGTGCGACCGCATCGCCATTGTCGATCATGGAAAACTAGTTGCGCTCGATACTCCCATGGCGCTCAAGGCCAGTGTTCCAGGAAGTAGCGTTGTAGAGGCGCAGTTCACGCATGAATCCGCAGAGTGGCCTTCGCGATTGAAGCAGTTGGCAGGCGTAACTGCGGTGGAATCGCATAGCGCCGGAATGTACAGACTACTCACCTCAGACGGTTCGCTTACGACAACTCAGTTAGTGGAGATGGCGGTCAATAGTGGCGAAACCCTCAAGTCATTAGGCGTTCAGAACACCACGCTCGACGATGTCTTTGTGCACTACACGGGGCGTCAGCTTCGCGATGAGCAGGTGAAGGCGCAGGGCTTTGTCATGCCGCCGCGTCCGGGGATGCAACCATGATGCGAATGATGGCGATTGTAGAACGAGAGATGCGAAAGTTTTTCCGTTCACCGGCCCTGATGATGGTTTCGATGGCGCTTCCTCTGGTCCAACTGATTATCCTCGGCAACGCCTTCGGGGGGAAAATTCGGGGTGCCCGGATGGGCGTAGTCGATTACGACCGCGGTTCACAGGCGCTTAAGATCCATGAAGCCTTCGACTCCATCGCCGTGAACATCCGCACCTTCACCACCATCCCATACGACGACGAACAAAAGGCGCGCGACGATGTGCGCACCGGCAAAATCGATGGAGCGGTTATTATTCCGGCGCAGTATTCGCGGCGCGTACTAGCGGGTGATTCTCCGGCAATCGGTCTGGTGGTCGATAACACTGACCAAACCATGAGCAGCAGCCTCGAAGCAGAGATGCAGTCTCTCGCCGACGCGCTGAACGCTCCTGTCATCCAACAAAAAGTTGTGCAGCAAATCGCGCTCGAAATCGTCGAACTCTATCCTTATGTCGAATATATGAAGTATCTGCTCTCCGGCTCCGTGGCACTCGCTATGTACGTGGCCGTCATGATCGGCGGAGGCATGCTGTATATCGATGACAAGGCGCGTGGTGTACACGAAGGCTATCTCGTAACTCCCATCACGAAACTGGAACTAGTCCTTGGATTGAACCTCGCTGGCACCATCAAAGCGGTCTTATCGGGCATCTGTCTCACCGTGATCGGGTCGCTGTTTGCGGGACTGGGCGTCATTTTTCATCCAGTATCAGCTTTGCTCCTCTTACTGCTGATCATCTCAACCTCCGTTGCGTTCAACGGCATGATGTTTCTTATGATGGTGCGCGTTGAGGACCCGCTTGTGCCGCGCGCCATCTTTGGAGTACTCAACACGCTGCTGTTCTTTCCCAGCGGAGCGATCTCTCCGATCACCGGATTTCCAAAGTGGCTGCGAGCAATCGCTCTCGTCGATCCCTTTACTTACGCCGTACACGGCTTCAAGTCCATTCTTCTTAAGGACGGAGGCTTTGTGGCAATCCGCATGGATCTTCTCTTCTTGCTTGTCTTTGGGATGGTAACGCTTTTGATCGCAACACCTCTATTCAAACGCACTCTATAAGCTGGTTAGGCGGAACAATTCATTATTCTCAGTCACAGATTCAAACTCCGATTCTGCTAAGGCCCGAGCACGCTGGAGCATAAAAGCGAAGCGTTCGCGGTCTCAAGGAACAACCATGATTGGAGCCTGCCAAAATGTCCCCTTTGCCCCGGTTGGGTCAAGCACCGTCACTTGGCAATCGTACCGGCCTGCCGGAAGCTGATCGAGACCAATGCTGAAGCTAAGAGGCACCATTCCTAACCGGCTGGTCGGCCCAGGCGTCACTGCCATGGGTTGTGTTTCGAACACCTTTGTCTGACCCTGATAAAAACTCACAAAGGCCACGAGCGGTTTACCGGCTGCGACTGCTGCACCCTGTTGGTAAGCCTGAAGGTAGACGTAAAAATCGCGCCCTTTGCTGAAGACCCGCGTCACACTGGGAATTAATTTCTTTCCATCCTGGACCAGCGGGTTGACCGTTGCCTCCTTATCCTGATCCTTGGCCTTTGCCACGTTATAAATCACATTCTTCAGATCGACGCGCTGACCGCTCAAGACGACCGAACTGATGGGGACACGCTTCTCCTCTTTATTCAGATTCGGAATCACAAACGTAGTTTGATAGGTCCCGATTCTTCCCGTCTCATCATCTCGCGCAAGAAACTTGATCATGTATTTCCCGGGAAGAAGCGTAAAGCCTGCCTCGTACTCGATCGGCTGTTTCGCTAACTCGCTCGCTGTCGCATCACTCAGCTTGATATTCACGTTGTCCCGTACGTTGGTTACCGTTGTACCGCCATAAATATCCTTGATCTCACCAACGAAATCTATCAGCGTGTGCTCCGCCCCGCCACGCTTTGCCAGAGCAAGCTCCCGACCCGGAATCTTCACCACGATGGGGACGAAGTACTCCGCTCTGTTCAATTGGAAATAATTGATCTCGATTGCAATGGTCAGGTCGGTTATCGGGTCGCCCAACATCAGAGCATCCTCGAGCTGCCGTTCTTTATCGACCGTAGTAAATTTGGCGAACTCTTTGCCGGCGTAGTAGCCCTGCCTGTAGTCGAGCTTCGCAGTCAGCTCGGGGTTCACCGAAATCTTGACGTGCCGGAACTTTCCATCCAGAGAGGTATTCGTCGGATAGTACTCAAGAATGTAGTAGTTAGTGACCGACTGCTGCGCCTGCACAATTCCCTTCGTCAGATCGTTGTAGTCGAGCAGGGCCTTCCCACCTGTATCCCCGGCTAGCGAAAACAACGTATCCTGCGACTGTTGCAGGTTGGTCGTCGTCGCGAGTGCTGCAGCCCCGGAGTACATCCCCACATTACCCGGCGATCCTTGCGTCGCATCTCCCAACGGCGCCTGAGCTACCAGGCCACGCGCGTCGATCGGCCAGAACGAAACACCCGCGCGGATGGCTGCGTCGACGGTGGCCTGCAGCTGCGCCTCGTTATCCACGCCATTCAATCTCAGACCACTGGCGAAGTAGATGAGCGACTTCTTCTCATTCAACTGTCCAAGCATCCTGGAGGCCGTTTGCAGCGCGGAAAGCTGCCGATCTGTATTGAAGATGTTGAACTGACTGTCATCCTGACCGAAGGCAGCCCCGGTGTCGGCACTGCTTGCGTCATCGACGGTCTCACTAGAGCCCTGCCCTTCGCCAACGATCATAGTCTCGAGAATGCTGAGCAGATGGTTGCGATCGGCGGTGAAGTCCTGCAGCACATCAACCGACCCTCCCGAATATCGCAGGATGGAAACCAAGTCTGCCGTCGTCATCTGCGTCCGGATGAACTTCTCCGCAGCGGAAAGTGCTCGCAACTGGTCGGCAGGCCGCATAGCCGTCATGTCGAAGTACAACGCCATAAGACGGTGATCTTTATAGCGAACATCACCCGGACTCTCGGGCGTGATCTGAGTCCGCGCCAGCCGATTGTAGAGCTTGATGTCCTCCGGTCCCATCGGCACCACAGGAACGTCACTGAGAGCTGACGGCAAAGTCTGTTGTTCGCAGTAACGAATCTTCTGCGGCACGCCGTCTTCAGTCAGAGTAAAGTCCTTCGCCGTCAGTCCATCGATCGGTTTTCCATTCTTGTCTTTGACGACCACTGTTTCGATAACAATTTGCGAGCGCACAGACAGTGTGGTGGTATCACTGCTGCCGGGAGCAGCATTTTGTCCGATCGTTTGCGCCTCGGCGCCGAGCGTCGCAAGCAGGAGAATTGTTAGCAGCGATCGCATACTTCAAAACCTCAGGCGCATCGTGGTTTGCAGGCTGCGCATTGCGTTGGCGGCCGCTGGTAGTCCGAAGAGCGGACTGCTCAAGGCCGGATTCGAGCCGGGATTCAACGTGGTGTTCCAGGCGGTAAACACAACGTGGTTGAGCAGATTTGTTGAATCGACTCGCAAGTCGAGGTTGTAGCGATCCTTCAACCGAAAAGTCCGTTGCAAAGAGGCATTGAAGGTGAACTGGCCAGGACCAGTGATCGAATTTCTTCCAGCATCTCCCCACTGACCAGCCAGAGGCGCGGTATAAGCTGCGGCATTCAAATGAAAACCTGCGGGTGCATCATAGACCGATGCGCCCGTGAGGTTCGGCCGGATACTACCCGTCACACCAGTGCCGGGCACTGCCGCAAGATAGATCGGCGTCTGCGGCAGACCGCTACCCGCAGTAATCTGACCTAGTACGGTCCATCTCTTCAGCAGTTTTCCCCGCCAGCCTCCCATCAGAGCTCCGCCACCGAGCCCCACCCCCGTGGTGTACTGAATCGTCGCATTCAACAGATTCCGTTGGTCGAAGGTCGAGAGCCCACGCTCGGCGCTCAGGTCGAGCCAGTTCTGCGCGACAACAGCCGTCGGCGTGCTTTGGCTTACGACTCCCGCGAGAGCTCCCGTTGTCGGGACGGTTGCGACAGGCCCCTGGCCTCCGAGTACCGAATCATCGTCGATCGACTTCGAGTACGTGTACTGCAAGGACGCGGTAAAGCCACTGCGCAGTCTCCGCCTTAACTGAACGCTCCCAGACTCACGCGTCGAGTTGCCGTTCGACGTGCGATAGATAAAGCCCACTGGACACAACGGACACGGATTCGTAAAGCCGGCTGGATAAGTATTCGGCAGATATTCCTGCACTCCTCGCGTTCCCTTGATCCCGAGATAGGTTGCGGTCATCTGCAGCGCGAACGGCAGATCGCTCTGCACGGCCAACTGCCAGCTCTGCGCATAACCGACGCGAAAGTTCGGATCGACCGCAAACGTATTAAGCGTAGTCGAGGAGCATGGGTTGAATCCGCTTTCCAGGGTTTGCGGACAAGCAGCGCTGTTCTGCACGCTCAAACTCGTCGAGAGCGGCGACTGTTGCGCCATCGCCAGCGCCGTCGCCTGATAGACCGACGTGTCGTCGTAGACTCCATATCCGGCACGAACCACCACCGACGACCCTGGTATCGGTCGCCATGAGAGTCCAATCCTCGGTTCGATCCCGAGCCTATCCGGCCGTATCAGCGAAGCCGGATAGATCTGGCCCGTCAGAGGACCTACCGGATCGCTCCCCAGCACCGGCTTCTCCGCAGAAAAGACAGGAACAATATCCAGATTGACGAGGCGCCCATAGAGCTCAGTGATGGGTGCGCCATACTCCCAACGTATTCCAGCATTGATCGTAAGCTCCGGCCGAAGTCTCCAGTCGTCCGTAAAGTAAACGTCGTAGACAGATTGCCGAAGGTACTTATCCGCATTGCCGTAGGCGATGGAGCTGGTATCCGGGACACCTGTAAGGAAATCGGCAAAGTCCGATTCGCCCGTCGCAATGCCCGTAAAGGTAAAGGTGCCTCGCGGATTTTGCTGCGCGAGGTAATTGAACTCCTGCCTCCGGAAGTCTCCGCCAAGCGTGACATTGTGGTGGCCATGATTCCACGAGAGGGAAGACGACACGGCATTCGTCTCGCTGCGGTTATAGGAACTGTCGGCGTCAGAGAGACTGGCGATTCCACTCGAAAAAATGAGCGCTGGTGGCCCCCAGTTCACGGGATCCTGATTGTTGCCTGTAATGCCCGCTTCGCCTGACACGTTGATGCGATTCTCAAAGTTAGAGATAACCTGCGTCCTCAAGCGACTGAACTTGTACCCAGTAGTTAAGAAAAGCTGATGGCTGAATCGGTGTGCCCAGTTGACATTCGCATTGATGCCTAACGTATCCGTCGTATCGACAAAATCGAACAGGTTGGCGCCGTCCGCCCGGCTGCTTAGAAAAGCAAACCCGCCATAGAGCTGATTCTTATTCCCGAGGGTCTTATCGAGTCGCAATTGCAACGCGTCTTGATGGGTGTCGCTGATTACCGGAACCTGGTAGTTGTACAACGAATTGCCCAAAACATTCGGCAGTGGGTACAACTTCAACAAAGCCTCTGCCTGCGAGACTGGGGTTATGTCTCCGGTCGGTAGATTTCCATCCCGTTCTGCCTGTGTCGGCACAAGCCCCGACAGCGTTGTAGCATTTCCGTTTTGAGTTCGTTGGTAGGCAACAAAGAAATTCGGCCCATGGGGAAGCAGGTGGGGAATATTCAGTGGGCCTCCCAGCGTCACCACGCCGGTCAACCGGTTGTACTCCGGCTTCGGGGTAGTCTGTCCACTCAAAGAAAAAGGACGCGCATCCAGCACCGAGTTACCCAGGATCACCGCCAGTCCGCCAGTGTACAGACCCTTCTTGCCGCTACGGTTATTGCCGAACGCAGGTGCCAGCGAGAACTGCGATGTCGCCGCATTGTTCACGCTACCGTTGATGAGAAGACCATCGGAAGGTTGCTGCGCGGGGTCCTCCGGCGGCTTCGGTGCCTCGGTAGCGTTGCTGTCCTTCGGCTTCGGCGCCTCGCTCTTACTCGGCGGAACAGCGCTGCTCGCACTGAGCAACGGCTTGCTCTCGAGCTTGACCGCTTTAGCCTGGGCCACGATCTGATCAAGCGAAAGCAGCTTCAACTCCCACTTCGCTGCAGGCATATTAGGTGCGATGGGTACCGTCTGTTCGATCGTCGAGAAGCACTGCATCTCGACCTCGATCTTCCACGTTCCATCCGCCAGGTCGGCAAACGAGTAGCTACCTAATTGATCCGAGATCGCAACAACTTTTTGGGTGCCTCGCGTGACCGTAATCGTCGCGCCCGGAACCGGCAACCCGCCGAAGGTAACCTGGCCGTGATACTCCGACGCCAGCGCAAACCTGGGACTCATCAACGATACACAGGCGCACGCAAGGATGCATACGAGACGGGAACACCTGTTTATTCGTCGCAATGACATCGAATCTTTCGTCCCCTGCTAATTTTCGGATGGCATCTCAACATGATCGACGACGAGAGTCTCAACCGGCCCCTTGGCCGATTGGAGCCTCAATCCAAGCTGCTCCTGAACCGCGGTAAAGATCGAAGGCCCGGAAGGGTCCGGCGCGGGCTCGGCTTTCGATGGACCGCCGTCCGTCCCCTTGAACATCGGGTCAGAGCCATCGTCTTGTGTCCACTGCAGCGCGATATCGTACTTACCCGTGAGTTCCGTCTTATCCACAACGGTGCGGTGCAGTTGCTGGGACAACATGTTCACTAGGGACGACATGGGAACCGCTTGCGCAGTGAGTTGACCGGGCCTCATCATCATCATCCCCCCTCGCGAGACACCATCAGGGCCTTTGATTCCGTTGGCATATGTGTCTCCAGGCGTCGCCTCCTTAAGTTTGAAGCCATTCTTGGCGACGACCAGCTCATAGATCGGAAGAATCTTGGTTTCGTTATGGGCTGTCAGCTTGAAACGGTCCGCGAGGAGCGGCTGAAGCAGAAGTCTGCGTTGATCATTCTTGAGTTTTTGCAACTCAGCAACATCAGGACCGGCAACCTTCGCATCAATGTCATATCGGGCAGAGTCAGCCCAGTTCGGTAGTCCCAAGAGCTGATCCTCCTTGATTCCATATGCCCCCAGAATGAGCATCTTAAGCGAAATATTGGTTGCCGAATAACCGTCTGGCTTGAACATGACCCTGACCATACCCGAGCCGGACTTATTTGGCTTGATTGAAACAACATCAAACACCGGCACCTTCACATCTGCCGTTGCGGACGTTGCCGCCGCCCCACTCGGCGCTGCACTTCCTTGGCCTAACGCGCTCGACGCCGCGATCGCCATTAATCCGGTCACCAGAAGCCACAGCCCTCTACCCAAATTCAGTTTGCAAACAACACGTTCGGTCATAGTATCGACAATCCTCTCTTAAGGTTGGATACGCCAGGTCGGATACGCCGGTTCAATCGAATTCAAGGAAGATTCCCTGTAAGACGTTCGGCACCTGCAATTTGTACTCAACTGTCAATTTCTTTTTGCAATCCTACCTGGCCTACTACTTTTATGTGTTTTTCTACTACATATGCTTGTAACGCTACTGTGAATGAGTCAGCCGCACAAGACGGAGGACTATCGATTCGATCAAAGTGGAAAAAGACGCCTTGCTAAGGGGCCCGGACGGTTAGACAAGAAGTATCCAGCCTCGGTTAGGCAAGAGACACAAGAATTCCCTGATTCTCAGCAATCAATCGTCAACTGAAACGATGTTCCGTGTTGGCCTGTAACTGTTTGAGCCGATGCGACCTAAGGATGGGTCGGGTGCTCACCGTAATACTTCCAACTTGTCTTGAAGTCGCGCGTGAGCTTCTGCCGCTCCAGATCCGCACGCAGCATCTCGACCGGCATCGAGTTCTCATGCAGAACAGCATCGGCGAACTCCCGATCCGTCATCTTCTTCGAGTCCACCAGTTCCTTATGCAGCGCGCGAAACTGCAACGCACCCATCAAATAGGCAATCTGATACAGCGGCCCCACCGAACCATCGAACGAACGTCGCACCTCTCCCGCCGCGTTGTCCGGCTCAAAACCGACGTTGTCGATTAGCGACTGCACACACTGCTGCGGCGTCCACTTGCCCAAGTGAAAGTTCATCGTAAAAATCACCCGCGCGGAACGGTGCATCCGCCACACCAGCGCACCAACACGCTCCTCCGGAGTCTTGTCGTACCCTTTGTCCCACAACAGCATCTCCCACCAGAACGCATTACCCTCATGCCAGAAGGGAGTGGAGAAGGTCCGGCGATACGGGTTGTAGCGCGCGCCCATGTAAAACTGCAAAAAGTGCCCTGGGATCATCTCGTGAAACGCGGTCGCGTGCGACAACGGCGTGCTGTTGCCGCGCATGCTCATCTCGCGCTGCTCGTAGGTCATCGTGTCCGTCGGATACGACACGCTCAACTCATTCCCTCCGGTAAAGAACGGGTTAACCAGCTGACGCTGCGGCGTCATCATGATCATGTACCAGGTCTCATCCGCCAGCGGCGGCACTGTCACCAGGTTGTTCTTCTCGACGAAGTCGCTACCCTCCAACACTAGCTTGCGGATCACCTCAGGCTGTTCGCCCGGCGGCACGTGCGTTTGCTTCACCTTCTCCACAGCAGCGTGCCAGTCATCGCCGAAACCCATCTCACGCGAGGCCTTCAGCATCTCCCGCATGCACCAGTCGTACTCGGTCTGAGCAATCGCAATCAGCTCCTCTGGCGTATACGGAATCATGTCGTCTGCAAGAGCATCCATCAGCGCCTCACGACCGACCGGATCCCCGATGATCGTGGTCTTGTCATCAGGCGCGATACCGATCAGCTTCTCCTTCAGAAAAGCGTTGTAACTCGTCAGCGCCTTATCTGCGTCCTTGTAAGGCTGATCCACCCACCACGTAAAGGTCGGATCATACCCGTTATATTGACCGAACCAATCCTTCAGCGCAGCGCTCAGTTGCATCGTCGCAATCGCAGCGCGGTTCGCAACAGCGGGATTGACCTTGGGCTTATCGCCCGTATCGCCCTGCTGTCCCCCGTGCGGCTTTGGATCGAGCTTCTTCTGCGTCGCCTCCATCTGCTTGACCATCTCGGTCAGCGCTGCGGCATCCTTCTCCGCATCAGGCCGCTGCATCAGGCGCTTGCGCTCCAGCAAAGCTTCAATAGTTGGGGCGAACGGTAGCAGCGGCTGCATCTCCTCCACTTGCTTCTTCTGGATCTCAAGCTGATGCAGGTCCGCAGTCAGCCGGTTTTTTAGCAACAGATAATCGATCTGGTCGTCCTCCGACAGCTTGTCGAAGTTCATCGCCGCCAGCATCGCCAGTTCATCGTCATAAAATTTCTGAAACCGGGTCATCCGCGCCGTCGAAATCGTGACAGGATAAATACGGCTAAGACTCATGCGGTCAGCAGCGAACTGCTCGATCAGCATCGGCATCTGACGCGCCCCCGCGACTGGCGTCGGACCCGCTGCATAAGCAAAAGAGCTCGCACTGTAGATGGTTCCGAGCATGATCATCCAACCGCAGGCTGCAAGGCCCATTTGCTTCCGTGTCCACATAAATCGATCTCCCAAAACACCCGGCCTTTGGAGAAAACGAGGAGAGACAAAAGCCAGCGCGCACCTCGCGCTCCTCTGCTTCCTCACATTTCCTCTGGTAGCAAATTTATACAGCAAGCCCAAAGGAACATCGTATACAAATCGGTATTTCTGCACCCTTCGCTAAACCGGCCCATTCTCTCCCGGTTTCGGCATGATCACATTTGGCCGCAACGGTCTAAACTCGAACTCATGGCTGCGGACCACAACGACCCTCCCGTTAAAATAGAAGAAAAGAGAACAGCCAAAGCTCCCGCCGTGTCCGATAATTTCGCCATTGCGCGGCAGGCAAAAACGTTTCAGGTAAATCCAGCTATTCTGCATGTCCGATAATTTCGCCCAACTCGTCAAACAACAAGCCGACATCGTCCGCGTCATCGGCGACTACCTCAAGCTGCGCAAATCCGGCGCCCAGAACTACACCGGCCTCTGCCCTTTCCACAAGGAAAAGACCGGTTCCTTCTCCGTCAACGCCACTCACGGCTACTTCTACTGCTTCGGCTGCCATGAAAAAGGCGATGTCTTCACCTTTGTCATGAAGATGGACAACATTAGCTTCCCCGAAGCCATTCGCGTTGTCGCCACCAAGTGCGGCATCGCCCTACCCAAGCGCGAATTCAGCTCCCCTGAAGAAGCACAGGAAGCCGGTCTGCGTCGCCAGCTCATCGATATCCACGAAGCCGCCACGCAATACTTCGAAGCCGCCCTCAAAGGCCCCGAGGCCGCCCGAGCCCGCGAATATCTCACCAGCCGCGGCGTCACGCCTGACACAATTGCTAAATTTCGCATCGGCTTCGCCCCCGACGACTTCAACCACATGCGCGAGCAGCTCGCCAGGCACTTCCCCGATCCCGTCCTCCGCGCCAGCGGCCTCTTCAGTGCGAAGGAACAAGCAGACGGTACCCAGGGTCAGCTCTATGCCCGTTTCCGTAAGCGCATCACCTTCCCCATCGCCAACGAGCAAGGCAAGACCATCGCCTTCACCGGCCGCGCCCTCGACGCACAGGACGAAAAAGGCCGCGATATCGCGAAATATCTCAACTCACCCGAAACCGCTCTTTATAGCAAGGGCCAAATCCTCTTCAACCTCGACAAAGCTAAAGCCGACATTCGTGGCCTCGGCTTCGCTCTACTCGTCGAAGGACAGATGGACTGCATCTCCGTCTACATGGCCGGAATTAAAAACGTCATTGCCACCTCCGGCACCGCTTTCACCGAGATGCAGATCCGCCTCCTCAGCCGCTTCACGAAACGCGTCATCGTCAACTTCGACCCCGACACTGCAGGCATCGCCGCCACCGAGAAATCCATCGCCCTCCTCACCGAAGAAGACTTCGAGGTCAAGATCGTCACCCTCGAAGGCGGCCTCGACCCCGACCGTTTCATCCGCGAACAAGGCGTCCAGTCCTACATGGCCGCACTGCGCAACGCCAAACGTCACTCCGACTACCTCATCGACCACGCCCGCGAACAGTTCCCCGGCCGCACCGCCGACGCCAAGGTCAAAGCTCTCAACTTCCTGCTCCCCCACATCCGCCGCATGCCCAACCGCATCCAGCGCGACGAGTTCGCCGCGGACGCAGCGCAAAAGCTGGGCATCGACTCCGCCATCCTCCGCCAGGAGCTCAAGCAGGCAGCCGCCCAACGCATCGAAAGCGTCCGCGCCCACACTCATGACCCAGCGAGCGAGACCGAAAACGTCCTCCTCCGCGCCCTCGTCCTGCCCGAGCACAACCCAGCCCGCACTCTCGCCGCCGACCAGCTCACCCAACACCCCGAGTGGTACGACAATCTCCCCTCCGCCGCCCTTCTTGAAGCTCTCTCCAGCTCCCCCGCACCACCCAATCCCCTCGACGCCGCGCCCGACCAGCAAAGTCACGTCCTCCTCGTCCGGGCCCTTCAACACTCAGACGACCCCACCGCATCTTCCTCTAACACCCAATCCATGGCCGAACAGGTTGAAAACGCCCTTCACACCCTCGAGCACCGTCAACTCGAACGCCGTCAACGCGAGCTCCGCACCCTCATCGCCGAAGCTGACCGCCGCGGCGATCATGAGATGCTGTCTAAACTCACTGCAGAGAAGCTCCAAATCGATCGCAAGCTACGCCAGCACTGACGCACCGCGCAATTCTCCTAAAAATCTCTTCCACGACACACGTCATAACCACTAGAACCGACCAACCGCCAGGAAACACCTAAGTCATGAGTATGGATGTCACCACAAAGCGGCGGCTGCTCCTCGGCTTCTTCGTCAATTGGATAGGCAGGCTCTCTTCCAGCCTCGTCCAGCTTATCCAGGTGCCCATCTTCCTACACTTCTGGGGCGTCCCGCTCTACGGCGAGTGGATGATCGTCAACTCCATCCCCGCCTATCTCAGCTTCAGCAACGTGGGCTTTGGCAACGTCGCCGGCAATGAGATGACCATGATGGTAGCCCGCGAGGACCGCGAAAGCGCCCTCCGTGTCTTTCAGAGCTGCTGGTGGCTCATCGCCATTATCTGCACTGTTACGATCGTGCTTCTCAGCGGCGCACTCCTTTATCTTCCCGCCGCGCGGCTGCTCAAACTCACCCACATCAGCCAATACGACACCAAGTGGATCATCTTCTATCTCGGCCTCTCAGTCCTCTTTGGCCAGCTTGAGCAGTTGCTCCAGTCTGCCTATCGCAGCATCGGACGCTATCCCTACGGCACGTTCCTCAAGACCCTCTTCTCTCTCGGCGCCTTCGCCAGCACCCTCGTCGCGGTCATGCTCGGTTGCGGTGCCCGCGTCACCGCCCTGGTCTACGCAGTGGCCAATATCGCCGTCACGCTTCTCCTCTGCATCTTGGTCAACCGCGACATCCCCTGGATCAAATTCGGATGGAGCCACGCCAGCGTCGCCGAGATTCGCCGGCTTGTTCGCCCCGCCATCGCGTTCATGGGCTTTCCTCTCGGCAACGCACTCAATCTCCAGGGAACGCTTCTCGCCGTCGGCTACGCGCTCGGCCCCGTCGACGTCGTCGTCTTCGGAGTCGCCCGGACCGTCTCCCGCGTCGCCTTGCAGATGGTCCAGATGGTCAACACCACCTTCGAACCCGAGATGTCCATCGCCTTCGGTGCAGGGAACTACGAACTTCTCCGCACTCTGCTCCGGCGCGCCTGCCAGCTCGCCCTTCTCGTCGCCATCGCCATCGTCCTTCTTATGATCACGCTCGGCCCGTGGTTCCTCACCCACTGGACCTCTGGCCATGTCCCACCCAGCCGCACCCTGCTCAGCATCCTTCTTCTGGTCGTCATCTTCTACGCGCTCTGGTCCACCAGCGCTACTCTGATGACCTCTACGAACCAGCACCAGAGACTCGCCACCTACTACATCCTCGGCACCAGCCTCACCTGCATCCTGTGCTACTTTCTCGCGCGCGCTTACGGTCTATATGGTGCCGCTGCATCGCTCCTTATCTCCGAGACAGTGATGAACCTCTACGTCGTGCCTGCCTCTCTCCGCATCGCGCACGACACCCTGCCGGCCTTTCTCGCCAGCATGCTCCATTACCCCCCCTCGCTGCGCCCAGCCGCCTTGCTGGCCCGTGTCCGCAGATCCAAACCTGGCTTCGAAGATTGATCGATCCGATCCACCCGTCTTCTTCTACAGCCCCAAAGCAATCTGCCCGAGCAGGACAACATTCAACGTCAGGATGACCCCAACCGCGCACCATCCCGCCACACGTGTTCGCCGTGCACTGACAAAACTCCTCATCACCGAAGCCCGGTTCGTCAGCACCAGCAGCGGAATTAGCGCAAACGGCAGCGTAAAACTCAGCACCACCTGCGAAAGAATCAGGATCTTCAGTGGGTCGAGTCCAACCGCAATCACGATCATCGCCGGAATGATCGTAATCAGCCGCCGCAGGAAGATGGAAAACTTAATGTCCAGAAATCCTTCGATGATTACCTGTCCCGCCATCACCCCCACCGTCGATGACGACAGCCCCGAACAAAGCAGCGCCACTGCAAACACCGTTGCCGCAGCCGGACCGAGCAATGGCCCCAGTGTGCGGTGTGCCTCCTCAATCGTCGTCACGGGATTCGACAGATGCCCAAACGCCACCGCCGCCATCACGATCATCGCTGAGTTGATCAACCACGCCCCATTCATCGCGACAAACACATCGATCAACTCAAATCGCAGATAACTCCGCCGCCGCGAAGACCCCGGGATGATCGGCTGCTTCACCAACTCCTCCCGCCGCGGCTGTACCAGCGCCGAGTGCAGATACACCACATGCGGCATCACCGTCGCGCCCAGCATCCCAACCGCTACATACAGGCTGCCGTGCAGATCCTTCGGATCGAGCGTGGGCACCAGCGTATGAAACGCTGCCAGCCTCCAGTCCGGATGCACCAGAAACATTTCAAACCCATAGCAAAGCCCGATCACCCCAACAAACGCCATGATCCCGCGCTCCAGCCATTGATACCCCGCCAGGTCCAAAGCCAGAATCAAAAACACCGCCACCGCTGACACCAGCGCCGCAGCAAACAGCGTCTCCGTCCGCGACCAGCCATGCGCCAGCATCGCTGGCCCGAACAACAGATAGAACCCCAGCGCCGCACCCAGAAACTCCGCCAAATCGGTAGCGATCGCAGAAACCTCCGCCGCCACCCATAAAAACAGCGTCATCGGCCGCGAAAAATGCTGTCTGCAGTTTTGCGGCAGCGTTAACCCCGTCACAATCCCGAGCTTCGCCGAAAGATACTGGATCAGAATGGCCATCGCATTCGACCACAGCAGCACCCACAGCAGCCGGTATCCAAACCTGCTTCCACCTTCAATATTCGTGGCAAAATTTCCCGGATCGATGTAAGCCACCGACGCCACAAACGCCGGCCCGAAGTACGTCCACATCTCATTCCGTCGGAACTTGGGGCCAAATGTTGGCTTGTCATCACTAACCAAAATATTAGCCATACCTAAATATTACTTTAATGCTAAGCTAAGTCAACTTGTAAGCGATGAAAAAATCTCCCACGACGTTGCAGCGAACGACCAAAACAAACAGCACGGCCGTCGTCGCGGGCAGCGAAGCCATTGACGACTACCTCAAGGCGATCTTTCAGCTGAGCGGCCCATTGGAGCGTCAAGTCTCCAGTACAGAGATCGCGGCCCACCTGACCATCACCGCAGCTTCCGTCACCAACATGTTGCAAAAGCTAGCCGCGCAGGAGCCACCCCTCGTCGTCTACGAAAAGCACTACGGCGTAAAGCTCTCGAAGACCGGAAAGAAGCGCGCCCTCGAGATCATTCGCCATCATCGCCTCATCGAGACCTTTCTCCACAAAGTCCTCGACTATCCCTGGGATGAGGTACACCAGGAGGCCGAGCGCCTCGAACACTTCATCTCCGAACGCTTCGAAGAGCGCATCGCAGCCAAACTCGGCCATCCCGAATTCGACCCTCACGGACACGCCATCCCCACCATGGACGGCTCTCTGCCAAGCCAGGAACCGCGTTCGCTCTCCCAGCTCCGCCCCGGCCAATCGGCGAAGGTCTCCAGCGTCTCCGACAAAGACCCCGAGATGCTTCGTTACCTCGCCTCTCAAGGAATCCGCCCCGGCAGTAAAGCTCACCCTCAGCGAACAACTTCCCTTCAAAGGCGCCTACCAGGTCCGCATCGGAACCTCGTCGAAGCTGGTCCTGCTCAGTCACACGCTCGCCGACGCAATCTCAGTAGCCGTGCAATAACCATCTCGTTTGACTTCATCCTCCACCATGCCTAGCCTCGAACTACGGATCGTTGCAGGCAAACAATAGGAGTGCGTGAACGAATGAAGGTTCTGGTAATCGGTGGTGGTGGTCGCGAGCACGCGCTGGTCTGGGCACTTCGCAAATCGTCTCAAGTCACTGAGGTTCTTTGCGCTCCCGGCAACGGCGGCATCGCCCAGCTCGCTCGCTGCATCCCAGTCGATCCCGGCAATCTCCACGAGATGGTCAACATCGTCGCTATCGAGCAGCCCGCCCTCACCGTCATCGGCCCCGAACTCCCTCTCTCCGTAGGCCTGGTCGACGAGCTCACCAAACGCGGCCACCGCGTCTTCGGCCCGACCCAAGCCGCAGCAAAGCTCGAAACCAGCAAAGCCTTCGCCAAAGCCTTCATGCAGCGCAACGACATCCCCACCGCGGCCTACGCGCTCTGCACCACACTGGACGAGGTCCGCGAAGAGCTCCGCCGCTTCACCGTCCCCGTCGTCGTCAAAGCCTCTGGCCTCGCCGCCGGTAAAGGCGTCGTCATCTGCAACACGCACCTCGAAGCCGAAGAAGCCGCCGCGCAAATGTTCAGCGGCACGCTCCTCGGCACAGCGGAAACCGAGATCGTCCTCGAAGAGTTCCTCACCGGCGAAGAGCTCTCCTTCTTCGCCCTCTGCGACGGCAAGCACGCCATCGAAATCGCCTCCGCCCAAGACCACAAGCGCGTCGGCGAAGGCGACACCGGCCCCAACACCGGCGGCATGGGCGCTTACTCCACCGACGGCATCGCCACCCCAGCCATGCGCCAGTGGCTTCTACGCAACATCGCGCAAAAGGTCGTCGACGGCATGCGCTCCGAAGGCACACCCTTCAAAGGCATTCTCTTCTGCGGCATCATGATGACCCCGCGCGGCCCCATGGTCCTCGAGTTCAACACCCGCTTCGGCGACCCCGAGACCGAAGCTATCCTCCTCCGCCTCGAAACCGACATCGTCGACCTCTTCAACGCCTCCATCGACGGCACCGCCAACCAGCTCACTATCCGGATGCGCCCCGGCGCCAGCGTATGCGTCATCGCAGCCAGCGGCGGCTACCCCGGCAAATACACCTCAGGCAAGCCCATCCACGGCATCTCACCTGCCGATCCAGATCCACCAACCGAAGACGTAGTCGTCTTCCACTCCGGCACTGCCATCAAAGACGGCCAGTTCGTCACCGCTGGCGGTCGCGTCCTCGCTATCTCTGCCGTAGCCCCCGACCTGCAAACCGCCCTCGACAAAGCCTACGCCGAACTCGCAAAGATCTCTTTCGAAGGAATGCAATTCCGTCGCGACATCGGCCACCGCGCCCTGAAAGGAACATAAAACGATGAGCGAACCTGTCCTCACCGCACAAGATGTCCTCGCCTGGAACGAAAAGACCGCCACGGGTTGGCGGCAGCTTCTCGCTAATCACCCCGATCTCCTCACCCAGTCCTGCGACATCGCAGGCACAAAGACCGTCGCCGAGCTTCTCCAGCACATCGTCGCCGCGCAACTCCGCTACGCAGAGCGTCTCGCCGGACTTCCCATCACCGACTACGCCACAATCCCCTTCGACTCCGTAGAAACCATCTACGCCACTCACGACCGCGCCATCGCCATCTTCCAGCAACTCTTCGCCTCAGACATCGACTGGAACGAACCGATAGACTTCACCACGCGCTCCATGGGCACACTTCACTCCAACCGCAAAACCATCCTCTTCCACGCGCTCCTTCACGGTATTCGCCACTACGCCCAGCTCGCGAGCCTCGCACGCCGGTGCGGCGTCAAACCCGATTGGCCCATGGACTACCTCTTCATGCAGGCCGAACTAGACTAAATTGCGATGGGTCTTCTCCTCCCCAGGAATAAAGTGTGCGAAGACCGCGCACATCGAGATCAATATCGGGTCGCGATGCAATGCACCACGCAAAGCGCAGAGGCCCAAATACCAAGGTTATCCACGGACAAAAACGAAACACGCGAAGTGGTGCTCATAAAATAAAAGTCTCTCTGATAGAAGTTGAGAAGCACGGAACATCCACCGCTCTCCGCGCTATTGCAATTCAAATTGTCAATGAAGAATTTGTTTGATGGAGAGGTCGCGGCTCAGACACTCGCTGTCGCCGGCAGAATCTCCGACACATCCACCCACTGCGTCGGATAGTCACCCGTATAGCACGCCGTACAGAAGTCGCCCGGCGAAAGCCCCTCCACCGGTTCACCCATCGTGCAGGCATGGGTCAGCCCAACCAGCGAGAGATACGCCAGCGAGTCCGCCTCGATGTACTGCCTGATCTCTTCGACCGAATGGTTCGCCGCGATCAGGTCCTTCTTGCTCGGAGTATCGACGCCATAAAAACAAGGCGAGATCGTCGGAGGACAGGAGATGCGAAGATGCACCTCCTTCGCCCCCGCGGCCCGCACCATCCGCACGATCTTTCGCGATGTCGTCCCGCGGATGATCGAGTCATCGATCAGAATCACGCGCTTACCCTCCAGCAGCGAGCGCACCGGGTTCAGCTTCATCCTCACGCCGAAGTCGCGCACACGCTGCTCCGGCTGGATAAACGTGCGCCCCACATAGTGATTACGGATCAACCCAAGGTTGAACGGAATGCCCGACTCCGCCGCATAACCCAGCGCTGCCGTCACACCCGAGTCCGGCACCGGAACCACGAGGTCAGCATCCACATGCGACTCGCGCGCAAGCTGTCGCCCCATCTCCTCGCGGCTCTTCTGCACCCATCGCCCATAAATCTTCGAGTCAGGCCGCGCGAAGTACACATGCTCAAAGATGCAGCTTGCCTGCCGTGTCGTCGTGTCGAAGTAGCGCGAAGTCACGCCCTCCTCCGACACCATCACTAACTCACCCGGCTTCACATCGCGCTCATACTTCGCATGCAGCAGATCAAACGCACAAGTCTCACTTGCAAACACAAACGTATCCGGCGCCCCATCCACCCCGGCGATCCGTCCCATCGATAGCGGCCTGAACCCATGCGGATCGCGCGCCGCAAAGATCCGGTTCCGTGTCATCATCACAATCGAAAACGCCCCCTCCACCTGCCCCAGCGATTCCGCAATACAATCCACAAGCGTCGTCGCCTTCGAGTGCGCGATCAACTGAATGATGATCTCCGAATCGCTCGTCGTCTGAAACAGCGCCCCATCGCGCTCCAGCCGCTCCTTCGCCGTCCCCAGGTTCACCAGGTTGCCGTTATGCGCAATGGCAATCAGCCCCTTCGTCGACTCCACCGAAATCGGCTGCGCATTCAGCAGCGCCGAATCTCCCGTCGTCGAATACCGCGTATGCCCAATCGCGATATGCCCCGGCAGCCGCGCCAACACATCATCGGTAAAGATCTCCGACACCAACCCCATCCCCTTGATGTCATTCACCTGCTGCCCATCCGCGCTGGCAATCCCCGCCGACTCCTGCCCCCGGTGCTGCAACGCATACAGTCCCCAGTAAGTCAGCCGCGCCGCATCCGAGTGGTTATAAACCGCCATCACCCCACACTCTTCACGCAACTTATCGAAATGTCCCTCGGCTTCGTGCGGGTTCGCGTCGTCCTCCTCGTCGTGCATCACCACATCTTCGCCGTGCACAAGTACAGATGTGTCATTCCGACCGGAGCGCAGCGAAGTGGAGGAATCTGCTGTCCCAACTGCACCCAACGCCACAAGCTTGTCTCGAGTCAAAACATTGCTCATGCCGTCACTACCTCCACAGCGAGCTGATCTTCGAGTGCGGTGGAGTACGAGGAACGCAAAGCCGACAGGGGAGAATCAATCAGTCCCCCTTCGACATCTGCGCATTCTCCTCCCCTTACTTGTATTCTCAACGTATTGCCAACCGTGACACCAATCTTGGTAACAGTCAGTTGTTGAAACGTCCGAGCTAGAGCTTCGATATCTTTTCCTTTTCCCGCTGGGCAGGTGAGGATAATGGTTGCAGCTGTCTCCCCAAAGAGAATCCATGTACTTGAAGCGAAGGACAAATTGTCTAACTCCACTGACGCGCCCACATTCTTCCCAAAGGTCGCGCGCGCAAGCGCCACGGCGATGCCGCCATCGCTGACATCTGATGCCGAAGTGATGAACTCTTGGTTAGCAAGCTTTATTAGGAAAGAGTGAAGCTGAGCTTCTCCAGGGATAGATAGATAGCTAGGCACACCCCATAGTTCACCAAGGATTGTCTTAGCAAACTCCGATGAACCTAATTCTCGCAGATCTGTTCCGAGTGGGAATCCGAGACCCTCCACCAAGAAAATATCCTCTCCTACCTTCTGAAATCCACTCGGCACAGCCTTCCTCACATCCTCAATAATCCCCACCACCCCCAGCACCGGAGTCGGATAAATTCCCTCACCCTTAGTCTCGTTATAAAGCGAAACATTCCCACCCGTAACCGGCGTCCCGAGCGCGTTACAAGCCTCCGCAATCCCATCGATCGCCTGCGAAAGCTGCGCCATAATCTCCGGCTTCTCCGGATTCCCAAAGTTCAAACAATTCGTCGCCGCCACCGGAGTAGCCCCCGTACAAGCGACCTTCCGAGCAGCCTCCGCCACAGCATGCATCGCCCCCAGCTTCGGATCGAGATATGTCCAGCGCCCATTCCCCGCCAGCGCCATCGCCAGCCCACGCTCCCCCTTGGGCTCACCAATACCGGGCCCTTCAGTGTGGCCGCCGGTCCCTTTGATCCTCATCACCCCAGCCTCACCACCCGGCCCTTGAACCGTATTCGTCTGCACCATCGAGTCGTACTGCTCAAACACCCACCGCTTATCGCAGATATTCGCACTCGCCAGCAGCTTCTTCAGATCAGCCGTATAGTCCCGAGGCTTCTTCAACTCCTCCAGCACCCAAGCCGGAGGATCCAACGGCACCGGCGCCTTCCAAACACCCACAGGCCGGTGATACAGCGGAGCATCATCCGTCAGCGCCTGGTTCGGAATATCCGCAACCAGCACCCCATGCTGCGTGATCACCATGTGCGGCTTCTCTGTCACCTCACCAACGATCGAAGCGTCCAGCCCCCACTTCGAAAACACATCCAGCACCTCAACCGCGCGCTCCTTGTCAGCCACCAGCAGCATCCGCTCCTGCGACTCCGACAGCATGATCTCGTAGCTCGTCATGCCAGTCTCGCGCTGCGGCACCCGATCCAACTCCACCGTCAACCCCAGACCGCCACGCGCACCCATCTCGCACGTCGAGCAAGTCAACCCCGCCGCACCCATATCCTGGATCCCGAGCACCGCGCCAGTAGCCATGGCCTCCAGGCAAGCCTCCAGCAGCAGTTTCTCCATAAACGGATCGCCCATCTGCACATTCGGCCGCTTCTGCTCCGAGCCTTCAGTAAACTCCTCGCTTGCCATCGTGGCCCCATGGATCCCATCGCGCCCCGTCTTCGCGCCGACATAGATCACCGGGTTCCCCACACCCACAGCCTTCGCGTAAAAAATCTCGTCCTTCCGCACAAGCCCAAGCGCAAACGCATTCAGCAGTGGATTTCCAGAGTAACAAGGCTCAAACCGCGTCTCCCCACCAAGATTCGGAACCCCAAAACAGTTCCCGTACCCAGCAACACCATGCACCACGCCGGTAGCAATCTGGTGATTCCTTCGCCGCAGCGCAACATCCGGCTCCGCTTCATCCAGCGGCCCAAACCGCAGCGAATCCATCACCGCCAGCGGCCGCGCATTCATCGTAAAAATATCTCGTAGAATCCCGCCAACACCCGTAGCCGCGCCCTGATAAGGCTCGATGTAGCTCGGATGGTTATGCGATTCAATCTTGAACGCACAAGCCCAGCCATCGCCCACATCGATGATCCCGGCATTCTCCCCCGGCCCCTGCACCACGCTTCCCGGCCCGGTCTTTCTCTCACCGCGCGTCGGCAACCGCTTCAGATGCACCCGTGAAGACTTATATGAGCAGTGCTCAGACCACATCACCGAAAAAATCCCCAGCTCCGTCAGCGAAGGCACGCGCCCAAGGGCCGCTTCAATCCGCGCATATTCGTCCGCAGTGATGCTGTGCTGCTTGAGCAGCGCCGGGGTAATCGTAGCTGGCGAGGGAGTCTGGATTAGGGGCTGGACTTGCGTATCGGGCATAGCTCGCTATTAAGATTGTCGCACGCTTAGCGCCCCTCCGCGACCATTCCGAAGCTCATCGCCGCTCCAACGCCGCCCTGTCCCACTTCGCCAAATCCGCCGCCGCCGCATACGAACTCTCCAGAAACTCCATCAACGCCCCCTCCGGAGAAGCCTGCGCCCGCACCGCATCGTACTTGAAGATGAACTCCCCCAAAGCCTTATCCCACGCCGCCGAATCCGGCCGCACCCTCACCTCCGACAACCCATCCGGCACAGGAGCTGCATAGCAATAAAAAGCCGCCGCCCCATACCCCCCATTCCCCGGCCAGAACCCCGCCGAGATCACCTCATGCGAATACGCCTCCCGCTGAATCGAATCCGCTCCCGGCCGCGGCGGCGCCACCCTCCCCGAAAACCGCGTCACCGCCAAATCAAAGCTCCCCCAGAAGAAATGCACCGGACTCACCTTCCCAAGAAACCCAGTCCCCCATGCACGAAACACCTTCTCCGCATGCACCAGCACCTGCCAGAACCGATGCGCATACTCAGCGTCATACGACTTATGCTCCGTATCCAGATCGAATCGGACCGGATTCGCCACCTCCACCGGCATAGGCCAGATCTCCACCGACGCTCCAAGCGACGCCAGGCACTCCAGATACTCCTTATAAAAATCCGCCACCGTCTGCGGCCTCAGCCTCATCGTCTTATTCCCACCTGAACCCATCCGCAGGTGCAGCACGTGCGCCACAAAATCAAACTCAATATCCAAGACATCGTCGCCACACGCCATCGCCGAGGTCCCCAACCCGTGCGCCGTCACATACAACGGCACATTCCACCAATGGTTCTGCAATGGAGTCAGCGCCAGCCGTGTCTTCCCCACAATCTGCGTCCACATATGCAGCGTATTCGCCGTATCCGCCCACTCGCCCCAGGGCAAAGCAGGCCACTGCATCGCACTCCCGGCAACTCCACTCATAGCGCCTCCTCACCGAAAATAATCCCGACAAAATCTGTAGCCAGAGCATACGCCGCGCGCAATTCGGAGCCGCATCTCAACGCCCCGTACTCCCAAACCCCGCCGCCCCCCGCGAAGCCTCCACCAACTCACTCACCTCGTCAAACTGCGCCTCAATCCTCCGCACAATCCGCAACTGCGCAATCCTATCCCCAGCTTTGATCTCCACCGCCACCGCACTCAGGTTCGTCATCACCACCTTGATCTCTCCGCGATACCCCGGATCGATCACGCCTGCCAGCGTCGTCACCCCACGCACCGCCAGCCCCGACCTGTCCTCCACCAGCGCTCCATGCGTCGCCGGAAACTCCATCGCAACACCGGTCGCAACCGGCATTGTCGCTCCAACCGCTAGCGTCACACCCGTAACCGCATACAAATCCGCCGCCAGATCTCCAAACGGCCCCGTATGTGCGTATCGCGGCAACTGCGCCGCCCGGTCCAGCTTCAACACCTTAATCCGCACACTATCCATCGCGGCCACGTCCATTTGTTCTCCTCGCAAACCGTTCACCCCACCCCATTCTCGCCGCAGACTAGCAACCCTCCAACTTTCCAACAGTCCAGATATCCAGATAAACCCTTTATATCCACAGCCCGCATAAGAGGCTCAAACTGATATACCACTTTTGGGGGAGAATCAAGCGTTCCCAAAAGAGACTTTTCCTCTCGTTTCCATCGTCCAATAAGTACACGAACGTAAGCCGTGTATCGCTAGGAGATCGTATCGTGGCCATCGGTACTGAATATCAGAATTTCGTCCAGTCGCACTCAGCAGCCGAGCCCACGCCGAGCGTTCGCCTTCAACAACTTATTGACAACGGCACCGTCTACATCGCTCAGAACTTGAGCCCTTCGCAGTTCGCTACCCTGCAAGCCATCGCCAGCCGTGTCTTCAAGCAGCACAATCCAAAACACATCGCCGCCCGCCTCGAAGCCGCGCTCGCTACCAGCGCCACCCATGCCCTCCCCTTCGCTCCGCTGCCCCCTCTCTCCGTCGACTATCAGCTCGGCCTCGACGAACTCGACAACGTAACCCGCACTCGCTCCGGTTACCCTTTCGCCGAACTCCCCGAAGAGATCCAGGACGCCATCCTCGGCCTGGTTGCCTCCCGCGACATCACCTCCAGAAAAATCGACTTGGCCGCGTGGCTTGAAGACCTCCACGCCATCGCGGCCGCCGACCTCTAACTTCCTCTCCCCAAACGCACTCCTGCAGCGCGACGCTCCTTAGAGAGATCCTAGAAGTCCACTCGCAATGCCGCCTGTCCGGTGCGATTTCCTGCATTCTCCGCCGTTTGCGGCGCAGTCAGCGCACCAAACGTCGACGGACTGTCCACCACCGTCGCTGGCGGAGCAAAGTTCGTATGATTCAGCACATTCGTGAACGTAGTCTCGAATCGTCCATGCACCTTCTCCGTAATCGCGAAGGTCTTCGCTAGGCCCATACTCACCGCCGACGTCCCAGGTCCCTGCAATATACCAACGCCCGCATTCCCAAACCGTCCCGCTCCAACCGGAGTCGCGGAGAATGCCGCCAGATTGAAGTACTGCGCCCGCGACTGCCCCGCATAATAATGCGTCGACACCGCATCCGGCCTCAGAATCGCGCCCCGGTTCGCCACATTCGTATTCGACTGGTCATTCGTCTGCGGCTGTCCATTCAGCGTCGGACAGCTTCCATCCGCATTCGAAGCCACCTGGCAACCACCCGCGCTGATACTTGGCGTCAGCCACGGCCCCGTCTCCAGCAGCGTCACATTCGTCAGATCCCAGCCGCCCAGCACCTTATCCTTCCACCCCCCACCGGTCATAAACTGCCGCCCAGCACCAAACGGCAGCTGGTACACCCCAGTCAGCAGCATCCGGTTACGTCGCGTCCCTTCGACATTCCCATAGTCCTGCACCACATGGAACCGGTCCGCAATCGGAATCCCATAGTTTACCTCACCAGCAAAGCTGCTCGGCGCATCTCCCTGGTTGTCCGCCTCGTTCTTGGCGAACGTATAGTTCGCATCAAAGGTAAGCCCATGCGCCATTCTCCGCGTTGCCTCCAGCTCAACCGCGCTGTAGTTCGCCTTCCCTGCATTGAATGTGCTGTAAAGCGTCGTCCAATTCGGATACGTCGCCCGCGGATCGACATACGGACTCGCCGTTGTCGTCGCATAAGGAGTCGTACTAGCCGCAATCTGGTTCAAATCCTCCGTCACGCTCAACCGGTACGTATGCATCCCCACATAACTCGCCCGAAGCGAGGTCGAAGCGTTGACCTCCCGCTCCACCGTAAAGCTCCACTGGTTCGCCTGCGGATCGCGATAGTTCGGATCGACTCCCTGGTCCAACCCGCCTCCACCATACTGCACCCCCACCGTCGCCGGAGCCGTCTGCGGAAACTGAATCAGCGGATGCGTCCCGCTCTCATCCGTCACTAGCGTGTTCGAATACGTATGCAGGTTCGACGTAGGATTGCCGCTGTTATTGAACGAGAGCGGCCCCAGGTTCGTCATCGTATAAATCCCAAACCCCGCACGCACCACTGTCTTCGTATCGTTGAACGGCCGGTACGCAATAGACACGCGCGGTTGAAAATTCCCCTTGTAACTATTGCGCAGACTCTGCGGCAGCCCATCCTGGCTCGCCGTCACATACTTCGTGCAAGGCAATGCAGTGTAGTTCAGGTTGCACGCATTGAACGACTGCTGAAACGCCAGATTCGACGCCGTCAGGTTGTCGCTCACCAGATAACTCGCCAGCTCATTCGGCACCACAATCGAGTTATTCCTCTGGTCAAAGTTCGCCAGATTTCCTCCATCCTCATGGAACCCCGGCAGCACCTGCCACCGCAGCCCGTAACTCAGCGTCACCCGGCTGTTCACTTGAAACTCATCCTGCGCAAACACGCTCCACTGCGTCGCCGATCCGCCTACATCTGGACTCGACACCGCGAAGAAGATCGTCGTAGGCGTGCCCTCCAGAAAATCTCCAAACGCATTCCCCGTAAACGTCGGCTGAAACGTGAACGATCCAAAATCATCCGACGGCAGAAACAGCTCTACGTCGAAGTACCGCACCCGTCGCGCATCCAACCCCGCCTTCAGCGTGTGCTTGCCCAGCGTATACGTCACGTTGTCGCTGAACTGCATCGTCTTCGACAGTGTCACGCCCGTCTTATCCCGCCCAATCGGCGTAAAACCCGTCCCCGAGCTGAAATTGAACGTCGGAAACGCATGCGTCGTCGGATGCTGGCTGATGTCGACACCTTGCAGGTCAAGCTGTTGCAGCGCCGTCGCTCCCTCAATCGGAAATCCGACGCTCGTCGTCACATTCGTGAACCCAAACCGAAACTCATTCAGCAGCTTCGGCGTGATCGAATACGTATGCGACACCAGCAGGCTCCGATTGTGGATGTCATCCGTATCATTCGGCAGCAGCGGATTCGCGAACTCCGAGTTAATATTCTTCCGGCTGAACCGCGCATATATCGACTGCTTCGAACTGATCGTCTGATCCAGCCGCACATCCGCACCATCGGTCCGCGAGGGTGTCGCCTGAAAATTCTCATAGTTGTAGCTGCTCTGCCCCGTCACATTAGGCAGCGGATAATAGTTCAGCAGCGCCGTCGCCGTCGCACTGATGCTCCCTTGCGGAATCACAACATCCGTTCCCAGCCCGCTCAAATCCCCATTCCGCTCCGCCTGCGTCGGCACCAGGAACTGCTCCGCCACTGCCGTCGTCCGCCGGTTCCCCTCATAATCCACAAAGAAAAACGTCCGGTCATGCCCGCTGTACAAATGCGGCAGACTCACCGGCCCGCTCAACGACCCGCCAAACGTATTGAACTTCTTCGGCGCCTTCCCTGAAAACCCATATGGATTCGCATCCAGCGCCTGGTTCTGCAGATACTCAAACAAGCTCCCATGAAAATTATTTGTCCCGTTCTTCGTCGTGAACGTCACATCGCCCACCTGCGAAAACTCCGCACTATTATTGAACGCCGTCACCTTCACCGCCGAGATTCCCTCCTGCGACGGATACGCATCCTGCAGCGCACCATTCTGCCTCACATTTGCCGTCGAGATCCCATCGACCGAAAAATTCACCATCGCCGAGCTCGCTCCGCCCAACGCAATATTCCCCTGACTATCCTGCTGCACATTCGGCGACAACCCTAGCGCCCCCAGTGGACTCGTCGTCGTCGCGCGATTATTCAACGGCAACTGCGTCATCGCGATGTTGTCCTTCGAGTCGCCAATCGCCGCATTCTCACTGTTAATTTGGTCTGCCGCCGCAGTCACCTCGACCGTCGAGCTCGACCCTGCCACTGCCAGCGCCAGCGTCAGCCGCACATCCTGCCGCGCGGCCACCGTCACCCCGTTAATCACCGTCTCGGAAAATCCCGCATGCTGAGCCCGCACCGAATACTGCCCGGCCTTCACATTCTCGAACGTAAAGCTGCCATCCGCATCCGTCGTCACCTTGCGGTCCGTATTCTCATCAAGAGAGTGCAGCGTCACCTGCGTATCCGGCAGAATCGCAGCCGTATCGTCCTGCGCCACTCCACGCACACTCCCAAACGTCGACTGCGCGAACGCCGACCCAGGCATCAGCAATACAACCGCAACGACCACCACCCACCAAGCTGCACAAATACCGACCTCAAAACGATTCAATTTCGCGTTCATGGCCTGTCCAGTCTGCTGTCCGGTTCAAGCACCGGCCAGCATCCACAGGACACCACTCAGCGAATAAAAGATCCGTATCGACGCCATAAAGGTTTCGTACGAATCTCATAAAAAATTCGTAAGACTGCACCGCGGCGGCGGCCGCGCCCCATCACCGCATTGGAAGCCTTCAGTGCACGCCGCTACTGCCCATCGGCCTGCACGATTCGATAGCCCGCAGGCGGCTCGAACATCCGCGGATTCGGCTCCGCTTGATTAATATTGCTCACGACAAAACTCTGGATCGCCGACGCCCGCGGATCGAACCGCTTCGTAATCACATTGATCCCCAGGCGCGGCGAGTACCAGAACTCCTTCACGATCGGCTCTGGCTTCTCATTCCCCATCACGCCGGCGTTCAGCGTAGTAATCTCGCGCGATCCGATTACATCGACATTCTCAATCGTCTTCCGCCCCAGCTCCTCCCGCGTCACGGTACCCATCCCGTTCGGCAGCGGCCCCGCCTTTGGCAGCGTCATCGTTGTGGGCATGTCGTACTGGTACATCGTGCACACCCGATTCTGCTGGTGGCAAATCAACAGCTGATGCAACGTCGGATCCTGATAGTCCCACTCCGATATCTGCGTTAGCTGCTTATCCCCATCCGGGCTGAGGTATCGCCGCTCCTGAAACACCCGCCCCAGGCTGTCCCGAGCCACGGTCCGGTGATTCTTTGTCGTCCCCGTGCTGCCGTCCGGCATGATCCTCGTCCACTCCGTTGTTACCACCGCAGTGAACGGAGCGCTCGGAATCGGCGGAATCGCGATGCTCTGGAGTTGCTGCCGCGTCCCGCCATCAGGAGCATGCGCCGTAGCATCCTGCGCCACCATGGACCCACTCAAGGCAAGAAATCCAAAAACAATCACAACAGAAAAAGAGGACCATCTCATAGGAACTCGACCTCAGCAGCAAACAGTTTGCCACAACCATGCGCCCGCGTCAGCGGCGCGACCACGAATTAACCGAATTTAAGTTGGTCTTACGTTGCCGCCCCTATCAACTATTCTTTCGCCGCCACCGTCTCTTGTTCTATATAGAACACAGCAAATCGAAGGCTGGCCAACTCCCTCCTTCATAGCGAGTTCGCAAGAACGAGGCACGACCGAAAGTTGACACCATGAATAACGCACGCCGCAGCTTCCTCAAGACCGCCAGCCAGACCCTCCTCGCCGTCCCCGCGATCGCCGCCCTCAACAACCTAGCCCCCGCCGAACTATTCGCCGAACCACCCGCCAAGCCCAAACCAACACCCGAAGCCTCGAAGCAAACCCTCACTCTCAACATCCGCGACTACGGCGCCACCGGCGACGGCACCACCAAAGACACCACCGCCATCCAGCAAACCATCGACCGCTGCGCCGTTCTCGGCGGCGGCGAGGTCCTCATCCCCGCCGGCAACTACCTCACCGGAGCCCTCCAGCTCCGCTCGCGAACCCTTCTCCGCCTCGCGCCCGACGCCATCCTCACCGGCACCGCCAACATGGACGACTACCCCGTCACCCAGGTCCGCTGGGAGGGCCGTTGGATCCCCGGCCACACCGCCCTCATCTACGCCTTCGACGCCCACGACACCGGCATCGTCGGCCCCGGCAAAATCATCGGCGCGGACTCCCTCGGCGGCCGCCCTCGCCCCGGCTCACCCACTCCGCCACCCAGCGTTAATCGAGCCCATCAACTGCACCAACCTCCGCTTCGAAGACTTCTCCACCAGCTACCACCTCATGTGGTCCCTCCATCCCACGCTCTGCCAGAACATCATCTTCAAAAACCTCACCATCCGCTCCACCGGCGGCAACGGCGACGGCATCGACATCGACTCCTGCCAGCACGTCCTCATCGACCACTGCGACATCGCCACCGGCGACGACTGCATCTCCCTCAAATCCGGTCGCGGCGCCGAAGCCGCATCCCAAATCGGCTCGAACCCCGCCATCACCACCGAAGACGTCACCATCACCAACTGCACCTTCGCCGACGCCATCTTCGCCTGCATCGGCATCGGCAGCGAAACCTCCGGCGGCATCCGCAACGTCCGCATCAGCGACTGCAAGTTCACCCTCGCCAAAACCTTCGCCATCTACATCAAGTCCCGCCCCGGCCGCGGAGCCTTCATCGAAGACATCACCGCCACCAACCTCGAAGTCTCCGGCACCGCCGGCGGCTTCCTCCGCTTCAACATCCTCAACTCCGGCCTCATGGGCGAAGACCCCGTCCCCGGTGACGAAGGCATCCCCACCATCAAAAACTTCCGCTTCTCCAACATCCACGTCACCGACGTCCCCGTCCTCGTCGATGGCACCGGCATCCACCCAGCAAAACCCCTCGATGGCTTCACCCTCGAAAACGTCACCGGCACCTGCGGCAAGGGCATCTTCCTCGCAAACATCAAGAACGCCGTCATCAAGAAAGTCGAAGTCTCCGGTTTCAAAGGCCCGTTTCTCAGCATCGCCAACGTAACCGGATCAGGCTTGGCCGGCGCCACAACGATCGACCCACCGAAACTTCCCGACCCCATCCCCACTCCGGCCGAACCCTACAAACTCCACTAGAGATCATCCCTCGAGATGCACAGCCTTCTGTTGACTCACGGCCATACCGTCCTCGCGCTTCAAACTGCGAAAGACAATCGTCGAAAGCATCGTCAATATTCCCAGCGAAAAAAGCGCCTTATGGAGGCCATCGATCATCAGAGCCGGGTTTGACTGAGCATGGTTCGGAATAAAAAATGCCGTCGCCAACCCCGCCGTCGCAACACCGAAGCTGATCGCCATCTGTTGCACCGTGCTGAAGATGGAGTTCGCCGCGCTGGTCTCCTCCTCCGTCGTATCGGCGTAGACCAGCGTATTCATGCTCGTGTACTGCAGCGAACTGTAAGCCCCATACAAGAACGCCAGCGCAACAATCACCCAGATCGGCGTACGGACTCCAACCGTCGCAAACAGAAGAAGCAGCATACCGATGATGATCGTATTTGTGACCAGCACCTTACGGTAGCCGAAGCGCGCCAGAAGACGGAGGATCACCCAATTCACGCTGATGGCCGCCAGCGCCTGCGGCATAAGCAGTAACCCCGACTGAATCGGCGTAAAGCCCAGACCGACCTGGTAGAGAAGTGGCAGAAGAAAAGGCACACCTCCAATTCCCAGCCGCGTAAACAAGCCGCCGCCAACCGCCGCGCGGAAGGTGCGTATCCGGAACAGGCTCAGTTGCAGCAGCGGAAACTCAAGCGTCTTTGCATGGACCCAATACCCCGCAAGCAACGCAAGCGACACCACCAGCAGCCCCGTAATCTCGCGCACCCCCAACGTATGCTCGCCAAACACCTCCAGCACATACGACAGCAGGGCGATCCCCGAGCCGAACAAAATCAGACCGACAACATCCAGGGGATGCGTCTTTTCCTCGCGATAATCCGGCAGATACAGATAGACCAAAACCAGTCCCGCAAGCCCGATCGGAATATTCACAAAGAAGATAAACCGCCAATGCAGATAGCCCACAATCAGGCCGCCGGCGATCGGCCCCAGCATCGGAGCGACCAGCGCCGGTATTGAAACGAAGCTCATCGCGCGAAGCAGGTGCGACTTCGCGAACGTCCGCACCAGCGTCATCCTTCCCACCGGCACCATCATCGACCCGCCCATGCCCTGCAAAATACGGCACGCGACCAGCGCATCAATGCTGGTGGAAATACCGCAAAGAAACGACCCCAGCGTAAACAACCCAATCGCAGTGGCAAAGACCCTTCGCGTTCCAAACCGGTCCGCCACCCACCCGCTAATCGGAATAAATACAGCGAGGCTCAACGTATAGCTCGCCAGCACCGCCTTCATGCTGAGAGGCGTAACTTCAAGAGCCGCGGAAATCGCCGGAACGGCCGTATTCAAAATGGTCGTATCCAGCGACTCCATAAAAAACGCAACCGCCACTAGCCACGGCAGCAGACGCTTAATGGCATCCGATGGCGCCTGTGAGGACGAAGCAACAGCCGGCAGATTCGAAGAATTCATAAACTCTCTAAGATGACGATTCGCACGGTTCCAACACAACCAACTCTCAGACTAACCACCCATAGCCCACCGAGGCAAAAGTGAGTCCAGAAAGTTACTCCACGACCCAACCCCAATCCTGCGACACCTTTCAAACTCCACTAAACCATCGTCCGCTGTTTGGGTGGGAGCGCAGGGCTTTAGCCCTGCGAACATCACGCAAACTAGAGGGGCTTTAGCCCCGGGCCGTTTCACCCCTTAGACTGAACCTCATGCCCGTCGCACCACAAGAAGTCCGTACTTTCTTCATAACGACTGTTACCGCGAATCGCCGTAGACTCTTTCAAGTCGACTCGAACGCGAACCTGCTCCTCCAGGTCTTCCAACAAAACCGCACGAAAGATCGCTTTCTTCTGCATGCCTTCGTGATCATGCCAGACCACATCCATCTTCTGCTCACACCCGCAAAAGACACCTCTCTCGAAAAAGCGCTGCAGTTCATCAAGGGAGGTTTCTCCTTCCAACTCAAAAGCAAGCAGAAGGTCTGGCAGGACAGCTACAACGAGCAGCGCATCAAAGATGCAAGCGACTACGCTCAACACCGCATCTATATCGAAGAAAATCCAGTGCGTGCCCGCTTAGCTACCTGTCCCCAATCGTATCCCTTCTCCAGCGCTTCCCAAACCAGCGCCATTGACCCTGCACCTCACCACCTCCAACACCAATAAGGTGACAGCGCCGCTTTACCCTCACGAAAATCTCCAGGATTAGAAGCGCTGGGACGCTGTTGCTTTTGCTTTGGTGACAGCGCCGAACTTTTCTCCCCAAAATCTCCAGGATTAGAAGCGCTGAGACCTTGTTGCTTTTGCTTTGGTGACAGCGCCGAACTTCGCCCCCGAAAATCTCCGGGCATTGCAAGCCGCCGAGACGCTGTTGCTTTTGCTTCGGTGGCAGCGCCGAACTTTCCTCCCCCGAGAATCTCCGGGCATTAGAAGCCGCTCAGACGTTGTTGCTTTTGCTTCGGTGGGAGCGCAGGGCTTTAGCCCTGCGAAAAGTCCGCCTCCACTAGAGGGGCTTTAGCCCCGGGCCTCGCTGCATTACACCGCGAACCACCAAGAAGCACCCTCGGCGTATACTGACCGGCGATGACTCCCGATTCCGTAACAATCGTGACTGGCTCAGGAGGCACCGGATGCGGTCGCGCAATCGCCCAACGATTCGCAAGGGACGGATCTGCGGTCATCGTCTCCGACATCAACGAGCCTGGTGGAAACGAGACCGTGCAGCTCATTCAGTCCGCCGGCGGCAACGCTGCCTTCTTCCGCGCAGATGTCCCGCGACCCCACCCCGCCACACCATACAAACTCCATTAGGATTGCCCGTATACGCGAACGAGCGTGTGACGAGACCGAGAAATCCAATCCCACTAATTTGGGAAATCGACGACCTCATTTTCCAATGGCATTTCGTTCTTATGAAGAACCGGGACAGACAAAGGAAAGACCTTCACGTCGTCTCCAGAAACCCTGCTGCCAAAACGCACAGTGAACTCCTGCAACACGTAAGGAATTCCTTGTGCGGCGAGAATGTTGTTCTCCGTCATAAGCTGAAAGTGCAGATGCGGTTCGGTCGAATTCCCCGAATCTCCCACCAGACCCAATACGTCGCCAGCCTTAACATGGTCTCCCACTTTGACTCGCAGGGAGCCTGGTTGTAGATGCGCATAGCCCGCGTAGATCCCATCGCCAAGGTCCAGGATGATGTGATTCCCCGCAATCGTCTCCAGCGTCATAGGAACACGTGGGTCTGCAGGTCTTTTGCCAACTTCAGGCCGCCCGTCTGGAAGGCTGTCTTTCGTCTGCGTGACAACGGCATCTGCGACAGCGTACACGGGCTGTCCGTAGCAGAGATAGCTGTGAAGGTCTAGAGGATTACCGTGTGACGTTTGGCTGTTCTTGTCAGTTTGGAGCCAGTCAATGGCATATCGCTGGGCAAAGTACGGAATGCCGTTGAGTACGAACATGGCCGCCCGGTGCTGGGAAGTGCTCGATGGCCCGTTTGCAGCCACCCAGTTCGAGCCACGAAGAGGCGGCTGGATCACCTTAGCCGCGCCAGCAATAGAAACATGGGCAACCTGAACCGTGAGCGACTTACCAGTTGTGATGCGCTGCAGAGTGAGCGTGTGATCCAGAAATCGAGGTATGGGACTGCTGATTGGCAGCTCAATCCACAGGAGATCTACCACCTGCTCGCCGCCCCGGATAACTCGTCTATCGCGCTTCGCCATGCTCGCGTCGCTCACTCCCGGGTGAAGCAACGCGGTCGAGAGTGGCTTCGCTTCTTGAAGCAGCAGCGGCACAGCGGCGCCGTCAGCATACACAGCGACCCTCTGAAGTCGCGCTGGTGTCGAGTCCACGTTGGTGATCAACAACTCGTAACAGAGAAACCGCTTGCCATCGCCTGAATAGGCGATGGGCGCGGCTGGTACTGCGACTTCTGGAGACGGCAGGTCGTCAAGCAAAGTGCTTTCGAGAGCGCGTTGCGCATTCTGTAGAGGGGTTTGGGCTGAACAGGCAAGCACACAAAATCCGACAGCTAAAAGGGCGAGACGCTGCATAAGCGACCTGAACTCCCGCTCATCAGACTAGATGATAGGACCAAGCGTCAGCAATCAACCTACCGCTTCTTCATCCTCAAACTCTGCCAGCTTCCATCCGTAGTCCACCCTTTATGGAGCAGTGCCACGACTCGAAGCAACACCGAGCGTATACTGACCCGCGATGATTCCCGATTCCGTAACAATCGTGACTGGCTCAGGAGGCAACGGATGCGGGCGCGCAATCGCCCAACGATTCGCAAGGGACGAATCTGCGGTCATCGTCTCCGACATCAACGAGCCTGGCGGAAACGAAACCGTACAGCTCATTCAGTCCGCCGGCGGCAACGCTACCTTCTTCCGCTCAGACGTCCGCGAGGAGCGACAGGTCCACGACTTGATCGCCTTCGCTGAACGCACCTATGGTCGCATCACCACTCTGGTCAACAACGCTTCGGGACCATTTCGCCCCGACGAAGCGCCAGAGTACTGGGCCGACACGGTACAAACCGAGTTTCTCGGCGCTCTCTACGCCACACGTTACGCGATCGAAGCGATGCGCCGCTCCGGCGGCGGCGCCATCGTGAGCATCGCATCCATCTCCGGTCTCTGGCACGGACGGCGATCTCCGACACGCGCGCCGGCCTACGACGCAGCAAAGGAAGGCATCCTACGGCTCACCACCACGCTTCACTATCTCGCCGCCACGGACAACATCCACGTGAACTGCCTCGCCCCCGGATGGATCGCAACAGAAGGGCCTCGCCAGTACTGGGAATCCCTAACCCCCCGCAGAACGCATTGAGCGTGGAGTCCCTTCTCGGCTGTTAGTCCTCGACGACGTAGCGAACGCGGTGACGCGTCTCGCAACCGATCGAACCCTAGCCGGGCGTGTCCTCGTGTGGTGGTCTGAAGACAAACCATGCCTCATCCGGTGGGGCGATCGCGGGTATCGCGACACCGAAGAGATCGCACTGTAGCTGCAAAATCCAGCTTCACTGAGTTGCTTCGTCCTACCGCTTCTTCATCCGCAAACTCTGCCAGCTTCCATCCGTGGTCCACCCGCCATCCACCACCAGCGTATGCCCATTCACAAACCCGCTCTGCTCCGGATCCGCCAGAAACAGAATCGCCCGCGCAATATCCTCCGGCCACGCAAACCGTCCCATCGGATTCACCCCTTCAATATCCGCATCGTTATACCCGCCCCCCGCAGCCTGGTCCGCGACATCCATCTCCGTCTTCACCCACCCCGGACACACCGCATTCACCCGCACCCCACGCCCGCCCCACTCCGCCGCCAGCGTCCTCGTCAACCCAATCAACCCATGCTTCGAAGCGTTGTACGCCGACCGGTCCGCCACCCCCACCAGCCCCGCAATCGAAGCCACATTCACAATGCTGCCACTCCTCCGCTCCAGCATCATCGCGCCAAACCCCTTCGCCAGCAGAAACGGCCCCAGCAGATTCACCTCCAGCACCCGCAAAAACTTCTTCGCGTCCACCCTCTCCGCCGGGGCAATAAAGCTGATCCCCGCGTTATTCACCAGCACATCCACCCGTCCCCACCGCGACCGCACCGCCTTCACCCCCCACCCCACCACCATCTCATCCGAGACGTCCCCCAACACCTCCTCAACCTCCGCTCCCAGCGCCCGCACCGCCACCGCGGTCGCCGTACAAGGTTGCACATCCATCAACAGCAGCCCATACCCCGCCGCCGCCAACACCTCCGCCGTCCTTCGCCCGATCCCTTGCGCCGCACCGGTAACAATCGCTATCTTCATGGTTTTAGACTACTTCAACCCTCTCTCGCTTATGCTTTTCTTATTTCCTGGTGACAGTCAACCGGGAAGACATTGATCCGCCGCCAAACTTCGCTTCCCCATTTGATGATTCCCACAGATTTATTTCAAAAGCTTGGCATGTTTTTAAGCACCACAAATCAACCATCAATTCACCACGTTCTTACCAGCATCGCACCACGCTTTGTCCATCCAAATACCACGAAAAATACCCATTTTTCGCAAAACCCCACCCAAAAACGCCATTGAGAAAATAAGTTCGTGCACGCAGGATTCATTGACCCGACTCCCGGAACACGATACACTCATTAAGTTTGGCGCTGTAGCCCATGTGTCTTCATCTCAAGGGTTGCAGGGACTCGCAGGCCGGAGCCCGTTTTACCCAGTGGCCCTGCCGGTACGATTCAACGCCCCATGCAGCACAATCTATTGGAAGAAAGCGGTCGGCGCTTCATCATGCTCCGCTTGAGGTCTTAGTCATGTACGCAGTCATCCGCACCGGCGGCAAACAGTACCTGGTCTCCCCAGGCGAGAAGTTGAAGATCGAAACCACCGCCCACGAGAACGGACAACTTGAGTTCTCCGACGTCCTCGCCGTCAGCGGCGAAGAGGGCAAGTTCGAGTCCGACCTCACCGGCGCCAAGGTCCTTGCCTCAGTCGTTGGCGAAGGCCGCGGCGACAAGATCCTCGTCTTCAAGCTCAAGCGCAAGAAGCAGTACAAGAAGATGCAGGGACACCGCCAGAGCTTTGTCGAGGTCAAGATCAACGAGATCCTCGTCAACGGCAAGAGCTTCAAGGAAGAAGCCGCGAAATAAGCATCTTCCAGAGAGATTTCAGTTTTTAGATTTAGATATCCAGTAAGCGCAAAGGCCCGAAGGGCCGCGCGAAAGAGGCAATCGAATGGCACATAAAAAAGGTTTAGGTTCTTCCAAAAACGGCCGCGACTCAAATGCTCAGCGGCTCGGCGTCAAGGTATTCGGCGGTCAGACAATCCTCGGTGGAGGCATCATCGTCCGTCAGCGCGGTACCCCGCTCAAGCCCGGCGCCAACGTCGGCCGCGGCAAGGACGACACCCTCTTCGCCAAGGTCGACGGCATCGTCCGCTTCCAGGACAAGGGCCAGCACGGCCGCTTCGTCAACGTCGACCCCGCCGACCTCACCTCGGTCCCGGTCTAACCGCATCTGCCCCACCAGAAAGCCCTGCTCCGGCAGGGCTTTTCTTCGTTAACGCCAAACTACCGTGGTGACACTTGCTGGGTCGACGCGTCCATCCTTGAACCAAAGAACAGAACCGCTCACAGGTCAGCTCCGTATTTCAACTGAGTTTCACCCGTCCCGGCATCATCGGTCTCGCACATCGATAGAGGTTCGAATGACGATGCAAACGTTCGCCGGCATTACCCTCCTCTCCCTTCTCTTCACACCCCTCTCCGCCCAATCCCCCAGTACCCCGCCAACCAGCACCCTTGCCGCCGCCACATTTGAGATCGCCGATGTCCACACCAGCCCACCTCGCCGGTTTCCCTTCGTAGAAGGAGGCACCACCCTTCGTGGCGACCGTCTTGTCTTCCACGAAGCAACCATGGTCGAACTCATCGCCGCCGCCTACGGCATCGACCCGAGCCTCGTGCAAGCCGGCTCTGCTTGGCTCGAAACCGATCGCTTTGAAGTCAGAGCCAAAGCCCCACCCACTACGCCAAAAGATACCGTCAAGCTGATGCTCCAATCCCTCCTCGCCGATCGGTTCAAGCTCGTCGTCCACAACGGCACCGCACCCCTGCCGGCCTACGTTCTCACAGTGGGCAAGGACAAGCCCAAGCTGAAAGAAGCCGACGACTCTGCCAAATCCGATTGTCAGTATCAGGAGCCGCCCAAAGACCGCGCGCCCGGCTCCATCCCCTTCATCGCCTTCGTCTGCCACAACACCACCATGGACACTCTCGCCACCAACCTGCACGACTGGGCCGGCGGCTACCTCACCGAACCAGTCGTCGACTCGACCGGCCTCAAAGGCGCGTATGACTTCGACATCAAGTGGACCGGCCGCGGCCAGCTTCAGAGGGCCGGCCCCGACGGCATCTCCATCTTCGACGCCGTCGACAAACAGCTCGTGCTAAAGCTTGAACTCCAAACCGCGCCTCGCGCAGTTCTCATCGTCGACAGCGTCAATCAGAAGCCAACCCCCAATCGGCCCGATCTAGAAAAGATCCTCCCCACACCACCGCCCGCTCAATTTGAAGTAGCCACGATCAAGCCCAGCAAGCCGGATACGGAGTCACGCGGCAGAGTCACCGAAAGTCAGGTAGATGTGCAGGGCACCAATCTCAAATTTCTGATCACCTTTGCGTGGGATCTCAACCCGAACGACTCTGAGGTGCTTGTTGGAGCGCCGAAGTGGTTGGATTCCGACAAATTCGACATCCTAGCCAAGGTCTCCAGCGATGTTCAGACGGACCCCGGGCCAAACGGCCCGCGTATAGAAATCGATGACCTCCGCCAGATGGTGCGCACACTGCTCGAAGACCGTTTTCAGATGAAGGCACACATGGAAGACCGCCCCGTAAACGCCTACACCCTCATTGCCGTCAATCCGAAGCTCCGCAAAGCGGATCCGCTCAGCCGCACCCGATGCAAAGAAGGTCCCGGCCCCGATGGAAAGGATCCCCGTGTCACCAGCCCGGTCCTCAACCGCCTCATATCCTGCCAGAACATGACTACCGCCCAGATCAGCGACGAGCTGCAACGGCTCGCAGCCGGCTACATCTACAGCCCGGTCCTCGACAGCACCGGCATCAAAGGCTCTTGGGACTTCACCTTGAGCTTCAGCTCCGCCGATCAACTTCAGTCTCGCGCCGCAGGCGGCGGAACTCCATCGAGCGACGGTGCAGCGGCAGCACCAACGGCATCGGACCCAAGCGGCGCCGTCTCCCTCTTCGACGCCGTCAACCGGGAACTCGGCCTGAAATTAGAGAAGCAAAAACGTCCAGCCCCAGTACTCGTAATCGATCACATCGAAGAGAAGCCAACCGAAAATTAACAAACTCGGCTAATCCTTAACACCTGTCTGCCCATTCCTTCTTTCAAGCCATGCGTGCTCAATTTTCATAGATCATGCGATAGAAAACGTGCATCTCACAGTTACGCAAAGACGAAACCTAGTGGAGAGAGCCAGCCATGCCCCTGACTACTGACGAAAAACTATTGACCCTTAGCCGCGACGTCGTCGAAGCCTTCGATAAGGCGGATGGCGGCGTTCATCCAGGCTTCCGGCCTGCTCACGCAAAGGGCATCCTCCTGACAGGCACATTCACACCTTCCTCAGTAGCCGCATCGCTTACACGCGCGCCGCACATGCAGCGGAAGTCCACTCCTGTAACGGTGCGTCTCTCAGACTTCGCGGGAATTCCCACTGTTGCCGACAACGATGCCCAGAACGCGAGCCCTCGCGGCTGCGTCATTCGGTTCCACCTCGACGAGCACGTTCACACCGACATCGTCGCTCACTCCGTCGACACCTTCCCTTCGAGCACCGCCGAAGGCTTCCTCGACTTCCTCAACGCGCTCATCGCCACCGATCCAGCCGGACCGCACCCAAACGCCATCGAACAGTACCTCGGCGCACATCCCACAGCTCTGGCGTTCGTTCAGGCCCCCAAACCAATCCCGACAAGCTTCGCGAAGGAGTCCTTCTTCGCCGTATCCGCATTCAAATTCACCAACGCGAACGGTGTCAGTCGCTTCGGCCGCTACCGTATCCTGCCGGTAGCAGGCAACGAGTATCTGGACGACGCAGGCGCGGCCGCGAAGACTCCGGACTTCCTCTTCGACGAGCTCAAAGCGCGCGTTGCGAAAGAACCAGTCAAATTCCGCATCGTCGTGCAACTCGCCAAGGATGGCGACACGACGGATGATGCCACCGTTCGCTGGCCGGAGGATCGTCCGCAGCTCACCCTCGGCGAAATCAGTTTGACGGCGATCGCTCCGGACAACGCCGGCGAGCAACAGCGCCTCATCTTCGATCCCATCCCGCGAGTCGATGGCATCGAGGCCTCGGCCGATCCGCTCTTCGAGCCGCGCGCGAACGTTTATCTCATGTCTGGCAGACGGCGCAGGGCAGCCACTCAGTAGTCTTCCTTCAAAGCATCCTTCTCTGCTTCCATCTCAGCACGCTCGCTGAGTGGCGGTTCGCGGTCTTACGCCGAATCATCTCTGCCGTTGTTGCGCCGCAAAACCGTTTCTTTTTGTGATACCGTTAGGCCCGAGACGGCGCAAACTCCCGGACCCGTCATCGCGGCGCCGCGCGCGGAGACCGCTATGAGCGATCTGATCAAAGGGCTCATCGACGTAAAAGACCCGCTGACTTTGTTCGCTTTTCTCAGTCTGGTTTTTCTGGCCGCATTCAAAACCCAACGCGTCCCGGAGCTTTTCTTCGCCCTTGCTGGAAAAAAGCTGACCAGAGAGCAATTCTCTTCCCTCTTGCATCGGTTCATGCTGTACGCTTTCGCCGGATTTGTGCTGGTCTGCGGTGTTGCTGTCGCTGGCCAGGCGCTCGCCTATGCATCCCGAAACCGGCCGTACAGTGTAGAAGACGCACGAAAAGAGATTGCAACAAGCACCGTTACAGAAGAACAAAAGCAAGCTGCCCTGAAAGCTTATTCGGAAGGCCTCGACGCTGTTAAGAAAGAGGATTTTGATCAGGCAATTCAATCGTTGCAAACTTCGCTCAAAGCAGTCCCCAGCCTTTCTGCCGAATATACGTTGGCGTACCTCTATAAGAAGAAAGGAAATCTGGCCGACGCAAGCAAGCACGCCGCCGAAGCACTGAAGTTGGTGAACTCTGGAGATTCCATGGCCCTCGTGCGAACGCAACAACTGGCGAAAAGCGTCACCGTGGAAGCGAACAACAACAACCCTCCCAATAGCCTCGGGACAACAGAGAAGTGCGAAATGGTTGGCGGACATAAATTGCCGTTCCCTCCACCAGGCATGTCACTTGACGACGCCAGGCAGATTTCACCAGGGTTGTACATCTGGACGGAAAGTCTTGGTGGGAACACCAATCGGTATTTCAAGCTGCATCTCAAATCGCACCAGACGTTGGCAATCGACTTCAGAACTCCTGATTTGGGATCCCCGAGCGCTGGGGTAACCATCTATGACGGAAACGGCGACCTCAAGGTTGCGGGAGGCAGCTTCCTCGAGCGCAGCAAGCTGGCATCAATTGCATGGAGTCCAAGCGCCGACGGATGGGTGTACTTCAGCGTGGGCTACCAGTATGGAGTTGCTCCCGACACCCTTTATTGCGTTGCAGTCCGGTAAGCCTATACACGCCCCGAAAACTCCCCGTTCTCCGTCGACACCTTCACCTTCTCCCCTTCTTTGATGAAGGGCGGAACGCGTACTTCGAGTCCAGTCTCGAGTCTTGCCAGCTTGGTCCCGCTGCCGCTCGAGAAGTCGCCCCGTGCCGCCGGCTCCGCATACGTGACATTCAGCTCAACAAACATCGGCAACTGTAATCCGATCGGATTGCCGTTGTACTTGTGCAACTGAATCAACGCGCCCTCAATCAAAAAATCCAACGCGTTCCCAATCATCCCCTCGTCGAGCGTAAGCGTCTCGTAGCTCTCCTGATCCAGGAAATGAGAACCCTCGCCGTCGCTATACAGGTAGGAGGCCGGGACCAGTTCGAGGTCCGGCTCCTTGAACTTGTCATTCGCCTTAAATGTCTTTTCAAACACCGCGCTCGTCAGAAGATTCCGCATCTTCAGGTGAACCAGTGTCTGACCGCCGCGAGCGGTTGGCGTGGTGATGTCTGAATCCAGACAGGCGTACGGGGTGTTTTCGAACTCAAACAAACTCTTGCGCTTGATGTGAATAGCTTCAAGTAATACGGCCATGAACTCCTCAAAAGCGGTCGCACCGAAAGCTGATGCAAACCTGATCAATCTCCTATCGAGTATAAGGTGGACGGCTCATCGCCACGGGCTACTCCGTGGCAAGAGTGATAATGAGCGCGCCATTCTTATAGGAGAAGTCCCTGCTCTTGATCTCAAAATGCCGGCCGCCAATCTCAATTCGATCACCGGCCAGGGGAATGTAAGGCGCATCTTGAGAATCCAGGTTGATTGGCTCAGGCAAGTACGCAAGCGTAGAGCCGCGGGGCGGTCTGGTAGACAATTGAATCTTCATGCGGGGAATGTAGCACGGCGATCAGGGAGCGTCTACTTTTGCCCCGAGTTTTGAAAGCGGCAACCAGTCAAGATTGCCCGGCAGTAGACTCTTCTTTCACTCTATTCCATTCCTTCTTGATGTAGTCAGCTGTCGCATCGCGCAGTTGAACCATCGCCTCAAAAGGTTCCGTCGTCGCAACGCCCCGCTCAGTCAGTTGCCGAACGTGATCGACTAGCGCGCTTATCCTCTGATCTTTGTCGTCATGCGGATTAAGATGGAGAACAATCTGATGCAGCAACGTGTCACGTCGCAACAACAACTCCCCTGCGGTCTTTTCGCCCGGGTGAGGTGTCCTATCTAAAAGACGAGTAGTTACTGAGATAAACTCAGAAACCTTGTCACGCAGCGAATCAATCCACTTCAAGCGCGACGCCGTGACAGTGTTCACGAACGAAGTTCGCCTGTTACTCCACACGCTGTATATGAGAGTCGCGATACTGACGGCTAGTGTAACGAGTATCCCGGAGAGAGCGATCAGGTCTTTGGCTTCCAATTTGCGCGACCTCAAGAGGTTCTTAGTGTACGCGGCCTCATACAGGCGATCAGAGTTGAGCTCGGCCCCGGCGAGGGCCTACCGCTTCACCGAAGGCTGGACCGAAATCGAAGGCGAAGCAACTCATTCCATTGCCGTTGCCTTTGCCGTTATTTTCTTTTGCCATTTTCTGCCCAAAAACCGCATGTCAAGCCCCAAAACCTCCTAAGTCATTGCCAGCCAACAATATGCGCGTGGCATTTTAGTTACTCTCAACTCGCTATACTGCATATATAGATCAAGAAACAAAAGCAAAGCCCCGTAGGAATGACATCCTCCGGGGCTAACTCATTTGTTTGGACATATTTAGCCGTAACCCCTTTGTTATGACATTTTTACAGACAATGCCATCCCGTAAACCGTTGAATATAGGAGATTTCCACCGGGCAATGGGGAGGGGGGTACCCTACTCCACGACAACCAATACGTCACCGGAACCGACCGTATCCCCCACCGTTACCCCAACCTTTGCCACTCGACCAGCCTTGGGCGACTTGAGTTCATTCTGCATCTTCATCGCCTCGATCACCACCACGCCCTGCCCCTCCGTCACCTCGTCCCCGGCCTCCACCAGCAGCCGCACCACGCGGCCCGGCATGGGAGCCTTCACCGGCCGCGGGCCCTCCGTTCCTGCGCCCGCGCCACGCCGTCCCGTCAACGACCGCGGGTCCTCCACCTCAAATCCGTGCCGACGTCCTCCAATGACCACTCCATCACCGTCGAGAACGCAGCGGTACTGCGTCCCTGCAATCAGCAGCGACATCACCCCTGGCTCCAGCAGCCGCACATCCACGCTCATTGCGCGCCCATCGACCGAGCACTGCATCGTCCCGGCACCCACGCCACTACTAAGCGTCCCGCCCAACTCCACCCGCACCTTCTTCCCGCCAACCTCAAGCCAGACCGTCACAGTCGCAGTCCCTCCCGCCGTCCAGCCTCGGCCCATCGGCTCTCCGGTGCAGCATCGGCCACCACGGCGGCCTCGCGCCTCGACGACGCCGCAAACAGTGCCGCCGCCAGCGCCACAACATCCTCCGGAACCGCCTCCTCAACTGAGGCAGGCCGTGCAGCGAGCAACCGCTCCAGATATCCTGTATCGATCCGCGCCGCGCGAAAGTCCGCATCCGTCAGAATCCGCCGGAACAACCCCATATTCGTCTTGATCCCACCGATCACGTACTCATCAAGCGCTCGCAGCATCCGGTCGATCGCCATCTCGCGCGTCGGTGCAAACGCCACTAGCTTCGACAGCATCGGATCGTAGTCCAGCGGCACCGTCCACCCGGCAAACACGGCGCAGTCCTCGCGAATACCCGGCCCACCCGGCTGCACCAACCGCGTAATCAGTCCCGGCGACGGGAAGAAATTATTCTCCGGATCCTCCGCATAGATCCTGCACTCGATCGCATGCCCGCGCAGCCGTATGTCTTCCTGCGTGATCGGCAACGGTTCGCCCATGGCCACCTGCAGCTGCAGATGCACCAGATCGAGCCCCGTCACCATCTCGGTCACGGGATGTTCCACCTGCAACCGCGTATTCATCTCGAGGAAATAAAAATCCTCCTCCACACCGACCAGAAACTCGACCGTCCCCGCGTTCACGTACCCGGCTGACAACGCCAGCCGAACCGCAGCCTCACCCATCCTTCTCCGCAGATCTTCCCCAACGACGGCGGACGGAGCCTCTTCAATCACCTTCTGATGACGCCGCTGCACCGAGCACTCGCGCTCGCCCAGATATACGCAGTGACCATGCTCATCCGCGATCAACTGGATCTCAATGTGCCGTGGCCGCTCGATCAGCTTCTCCAGATACACCTCACCCGAACCGAAGCTCCTCTCCGCCTCACTGCTCGCCGCCGTGAACGCCGCTGCGAGTTCCTCCGCCCGCGCCACCGCGCGCATGCCCTTCCCGCCACCACCGGCCGCCGCCTTCAGCATCACCGGATATCCGATCCCCGCGGCAACGCGAACCGCCTCCGCAACATCTGCCAACCCGGTCACGCTACCGGGAACGCGAGGCATCTGGGCCGCATCCGCTGCCTGGCGAGCCCGAGTCTTCGACCCCAGCACCCGCATCGCACTCGCCGGCGGACCGATAAACGTCACGCCCGCCGCAGCACAAGCCTCCGCGAAGTCCGCGTTCTCCGACAGGAACCCGTAACCCGGATGAATCGCATCTGCCCCGGCCCGCCGCGCCACCTCCAGGATCAGATCCCCCCGCAGATAGCTCTCCGCCGCCGGCGCTGGCCCCAGCCGGTACGCCTCATCCGCATGCAGTACATGCAAAGCCCCACGGTCTGCATCGGAATATACGGCGACGGTGGCGATTCCCATCTCATGGCAGGCACGAATCACCCGTAGCGCAATCTCTCCGCGGTTTGCAATCAGTACTTTTTTTATGGAGCGTCGCAAGCGGTAATTCTATCGCAGCCACCAGTTTCATCGCCCACAACGAAAGAGGCCGGTAGTCGGCCAGTTTGGAGTGAATTACCGAAGTTTCCGAAAAACCCGACTTTCCGGGAGCTACTGGCAGTGGTCCCAGCTACTGTCCGTGTAGAACTCGACTGAATACCAGTATCGTTCCAGACGAACCACTCGGGGGACCTCACACGGGAGGCCGAGAAGCTTTCCGCGGGGGCGGTGTCCCACATCTCGCTTTAGAGAATCAGCTGGATCGAACACAACATAGACCGATCTATTAGCAACTCCAGCGAATCCCGAAGCTTCCCATTCCCAGTGCCTCAAGCCATTCGAGGAGATTGGTTGCGCCAAGACTTCAGCCTTGTAATGTCTTTCCCCAAAGAACCAGCGGCCAACATCCCGCAGATCTGAGCCACTCCTCCTTATGCCCCAAGTGACCAAACAATAGACCGTGAACATTGACACAACGGCCAGAGTTTGGCGATCTTGGCGATCATAAGTGAGCATCGCGGCAACGATGAGCACCAGCGTAACGAGAGGGATGGCGACGAAGAGATAAAGCAACATTCCCACATCGGCGTTGGCGACCAGATTCGCTGAGAAGGCGACAATCGCGCCAATCGCACCGTAAAACGGGAGGTGCCAGTTGAACCGCTCGGTCGCCATTACAGACAGTCTAAGGCTTCCGTTGCATTCTCGGGCGAAAAATGGGGTTTCCGGCAACTTGGCTGCACCGAAGTTCAAACTATCCCACAACGAAAGAGGCCTCCCATCGCGGGAGGCCTCCGGTCTTGCAAGCGACAGGAGCTACTGCATAGTGACGCCGCCTTGTGTCGCTTTTTCCTTCTTCAGCTCATTTGCCTTACGAGCGCCCATAGCCTTCTGGATCCACTCATCGACCTGCGCCATATCAGCTTTCCGAGCCGCTTCATCGCCGCATTCCAGATCGGCCTTGCGACGATACATCAGCTGCAGATATTGCATGGCGTCGTCATAGTTCGGATTGAGTTCGACGGCTTTATTGAGATATTGAAGACCTTCGTTCACCAGATCCGTATTGGCCTCCTGCAGCTTCTGGCACGCAGCCTTGCTCTTCTTCGGATTACCATCGCCCACGTCGGTCATTCCATCCGCCGCGAGGATCGTAACCGCATTCTTGTATGCCAGGGTCCAATCCACGAATCCGACGATGTAGTACGCCTCAGGATCGTTGGGAGCGATGGCAATAACCTTCTTCTCGTAGTCCTTCGCTACTTCAAACTTCCTGATGTTGCGATTGATTGAAGCAATCTGCTTCAACGCGGTGAGATCGTTCGGGTCCTTCGCAAGAACAGCATTGAAGCCATCGAGGGCCTTCTGCGCAATCGCCAGGTTCTCCGGCGTGTCCAGGTTCGGCACGACCTGGTAGGAGTATGCCGTGGCAAGATAGAGCTTCGCATCCTCATAGTTCGGATCGAGCGCAATCGATTGCTGGAAGTGATTCACAGCCTCTTCGTAGCGTGCGTTTTTGAATGCCTGTACTCCCTTGGTCAGCTGGTCACGAGCCTTCAGGCGATTACACCCGGTTGCAGTGATAAGCAGCAGCGCCAGCAGAGCGGCCGTAACCGGAATCCGTGCGTTTAATTTCATTGGGCGAATCGTCTCCTTCAAAATGGGCGCGAGTTTGTATTGCACAGAAAGGCGAAGCTCTGAAGTGGGTGTTCTCGGCTTTAGCTTTGATTGTAATGGTATACGTCCCAACGTGACTAGAGGACTCATGCTTTCCCCGTTTGAAGGCCACTCTCAACCTTCTTTGAAGTAGATTCAATGTCTGTCGAAATGCAGTCGCGCTCCCAGGGTAGGATGCACGCTGGCTACGGTAGGGCCCGTTCGGCGAACAATTGCGCTCTTAGACGATACACCCATCTCGCATTTTGACAACCCTGTCAGCTTAACCAGCTGCGTCGGAATCTTGGGTAATCATCAGGATCGTCTGTCGAGGCGGCGGTTCAGGTCCTTCATCAGCCCCCGTACGGCGGCCGAGTTTTCGCTGTCGAGATTGTCGGTAGGCTCGTCGGCGAGCCAGGATCGCCGGAGAGTTCACGATGCTTCGAGCGCACGCCACCTGTTGCTGCTGGCCTCCTGAGAGCGCATGAGGTTTGTGGTTCATCTGTCCGCGATGCCCAGCAGGTGCAGGAACAGCCTGAAATTCGGGTCGAACGCCATAGAACGACCGCCAATGTATTGCACAATCCGGATATTGTCTTCCGCGGACAGCATAGCGGCAGATTGTTCTTCTGAAGAACAAAGCCATCGGTGGTCTTACGAAGCTCCGTCCTCTCCGCGTTGGTCATACCCGCCAGATCGCGTCCTGATGTGCACGTCTCCAGAGGTCGCGGGGTCAATCCGCCAAGAAGAAGGGGCATATACCGGCACATCGACTTATGAGTTTTGGTCAGACCATTTTTCTCGACGATCGCCGCGATCGCACACTGCATTTCACTTGCTGGCGGCGTCGGATATTCTGGTTACCTCAACTGCGTATTAATTGTCGGAGTCACCAATCCGATGCTTTCGGCTTCGGCAGCCTGACCTGCGTCGATCACTCCTGCAATAAGGCCAAAATCAAGCTTCGCGTCTGCTTTGACGAGCACCAGACGGACGGATCTTCGCGACAGAAGCTCCAGCAGCCGAGGCGCGACCTCGGCTCTCTCCATGCCGATGCCGTCGACAACGTACCTAACTGCCGCTTGGTCCTGCGTTATCTGCACCAGAATGGGACGATCCGAAGTTTCGTCTGCGACTCCTGCTGGGCCAGCCGAAGGAAGCGCAGAGTTCAGGCCGCGAGGCATCACCGGCACTATCGCCATAAAGATGATCAGCATGACCAGCAAGACATCGATCAGCGGAGTTACGTTGATTTCGGAAGAGAGGCTATCGCCACCCGGGGTTCCGGTCTTTGAGAATGCCATCGTACTGATCTCCCAATGCAGAATTGGGAGCGAGCGAGCACTCTACCACTACAGACACCGGCTGGCTACAAAAAGCTCCGGGCGGCTGGCCAATCGCCACACCGCCCGTACGAGAGCTTCAGGTGTTGGAATTACTGTCCTGCTTCGACCCGTGGCGTAATGAGACCGATATTGTCCACGCCGGCCTGATGACCAAAGTCGATGACCTCGGCGACCTTGCTGAAGTCAAGGTCCTTGTCACCTTTGACGAACATCACCTTCTCCTGGCGGGTCGCGAAGATCTCCGACAGCTTAGGCTCAAGGTCGTTCTTGGCGAAGGTTGTTTCGTTGATCAGATAAGATGGTGCAGCTGCTCCATTGGAACGCACCTGCACAACGATCGTACGGTCGTTTTGCTGGTCTTCCTTGTGGTCCTTGGGCGGCTGAGGGACCAGAGTCTCCAGTCCACGAGGCGTCACCGGAACGATGACCATGAAGATGATCAGCAACACCAGAAGAACGTCGATAAGTGGGGTTACGTTGATATCAGAAACCGCTCCGCCAGTACTTCCTCCACCCATTCCCATAGCAAACTCTCCTCAACTTCGTTGGCCGCTCCAGTAATTGCGAGTCGGCATTGTGCCAAATAGCCCGATTACTTCTTCGTAGTGTTTGTACCGGAGTCGTCCACTCTCTCCGTCAGCAAACCAAGCTGGCTAACGCCGGCGGAGCGGATTCCATCGACCGCATCCATTACTTTACCGTAGTTCGCCCGCTGATCCGCGCGCATGAAGACCTCTTTGCTGAGCTTGTTCTCGAGCTTCGCAGAGATCTTCGGGCCCAGATCATCTAGGGTCACCTGATCACCGCCGAGAAATGTTCTGCCATCCCGGGTGACGGCGACAACAATCGCGTCTTCCTTATTGGCATCTTCCATCACCACCGCGGCGTCAGCCTTCGGCAGATCCACATTAACCTTGTTGTTCAGCATGGGGGTGATGACCATGAAGATGATCAGCAACACCAGCATCACGTCCACCATTGGTGTCACGTTGATGTTGGAGTTGATCTTCTTGCCTTCCTCCCGCTTATTGATACCCATAACGTATGCTCCGTCCGATTTGCTGTGTTTTCTCTCCCCGCTGTGCCTGTCCGGCCTCCGGACGCCGTTCGCTTCGGCGTCCGGAGAGCCCGGTCAGATCATGATTCTCGCAGGGTACTGCTGCTCGCGCTACGCCTCAGGACCGAAGCCTTACCGGTGGCTCTGCTTGATGAAGTAGTCCACCAGTTCGCTGGAGCTGTTGTCCATCTCAACGTCGAACGCCTCCACCTTGCCGGTGAAGTAGTTGAACGTCATGACGGCGGGGATGGCGACGAGAAGACCGAACGCGGTCGTCACAAGAGCTTCCGAAATACCGCCGGCAACTGCTCCGATACCGGAGGTCTTCTGGGTCGCAATCTGCTGGAAGGCGTTCAAAATACCGACCACAGTACCGAACAGACCAATAAACGGGGCCGTCGAACCGATGGTGGCCAGACCGCCAAGACCGCGCTTCAGCTTAGCGTGAACGATCGCTTCAGAGCGCTCAAGTGCGCGCTTGGAGCTTTCGACCTGCTCCGGGGTGATGGAGCCACCGGAGCCGAAGCTGCGGAACTCCTGCAGGCCGGCCGTAACGACCTCTGCCAGGTGGGACTTCTTCGAACGGTCCGCAACCTTGATCGCCTCATCCAGACGGCCATCCTTCAACGCACCAGCAACCTTGGGGGCAAACTCGCGCGACTGCTTGCGGGCAGCGGAAAAATAAAGGGCCCGATCGATGATCACAGCGAGCGACCAGATGGACATGATGAAGAGAAGGATGACGACGCAGCGCGCCAGCCAGCCCATATTGCCCCAAAGACCCATGACACTGAAGCTGACCTGGGCCTCCTCGAAGTACATGGCGAGGGAAGCGGGAACGTGAGCGAAAGTTGTTGCGAGATGAGCGAGAATCACTGGAATATTTCCTCCTGATAGAACTCTAACTTTCAGATTCTTGACCCGGAATCCCCCAAAAGTTCGGCACCTCTGGGAGACTCGCGAGAGACGTTATTGAGCTTTGGGCCTTGGTCTAGCCGCCGCCAAAATTGAAGTTGACGGTGATCTGGGTATCCACTTCGGTCGCTTCGCCGTTAAGGAGAAATGGCTTGTAGCGCCAGTTCTGGACGGCGTCGACCGCACTGGCACGCAGCATCTCCGGACCGCTGATGACGGTCAGGTTCTTGATGGTGCCTTCTTTCGAGATAATCGCGTGAAGAACGACGGCTCCCGAGACATGCGCCGCTCTTGCAATCGGCGGATAGACGGGGTTAGCTCCAGAAATCTTGAGACCGCTGATCACACCGCTCGATACACGCTGTGGTCCTTTGGGGGGCGCGACTTTGACGACGGGAGCCGGCACATTGCCGATACCGCCCATCACGCCGCCAAGAGCGCCGTTACCGCTACCCATGCCGGCCATTCCTGCGACACCAGCCATCGTCGGCGGAGGAGCATCTTCCTTCAGCATCTTGATGTCTTTGGGAATCTTCGTCGGTGCATGCAGGCCCTGATCGATCTCAGAGACCATCTTGATCGGCTTGACGATCTGCTGCGGCGGCGGGGGCGGGGGCGGGGGTGGGGGTGGAGGCGGCGCTGTCAGCATCGCGGTCATTGCATTCTTCGGCAACGCCTCCGGATACAGCAGCGGAATAAGGATCATGGTTGCAAGGATCGCGGCGTTGAAGGCAAAAGTCCCGATCATCCAGTACTTGGACTTCGTCTTGATCTTGCCGCCCGATTCCATCAATGAGTCTTCGAACATATGCAGCCTCTCTGGAGAAGAGCTATTTTTCTTTAGACACCACGCTGATTCAGTTTGTTCCCGATCCAACTACATTTACTGCAAACTCCGGAATCCTAGGCCTTGGCCCGTTTTCCCGCAGGCAGCGTGGCAACCTTGCCTCGCTTGGCCCGCCAATCCTGGTACGCCACTAACATCGGCGCCGCCACGGCGATCGATGAGTAGGTTCCGATCAAAATTCCAATCACAAGGGCAAAAGAGAACCCGTGCAACACCTCACCGCCAAACAGATACAGCGACATTACGGTCAGAAACGTCAGACTGGACGAGATCACAGTTCGGCTCAGCGTCTGATTGATGCTCCGATTAACTACATCGTGTAACGACTCTCGCCGCGATAGCGCCAGGTTTTCGCGAATACGGTCGAAGACGACGATTGTGTCGTTCATCGAATAACCAATCAATGTGAGGATAGCTGCGATTACGGTAAGCGTAATCTCCTGATTCGTCAAACTGAAAGCACCCACCGTAATTAGCGTGTCGTGGAAAACCGCCACTACGGCCGCCACGCCATAGATCAGCTCGAACCGGAACCACAAGTAAATCAACATCCCGATCAGCGAGTAGAGAGTCGCCAGAGCGGCCTGTTTTTGCAACTGCTTACCGGCCGTCGGCCCCACAATGTCTTCCTGTTCGATAGCGAATCCCGAGTCATGGTAGTTCGCAGTCAGGGCATTCTCGACACTCTGGCGCCCAACGTCATGCGATTGATCGCCCGCCTCGGGCAGCGCGATGATGACCTTGTTCGCCGCATGGCCGCTGGGATCACTGACCCGCTGAATGGTGAAATCCCGCACGCCAGCCTTGTCCATGGCCTGCCGGACGTGATCTTCGTTCGGTGTCTGGTCGAAAGCCACGCGAATCTGCGTGCCGCCCTTGAAGTCGACCCCGAGCGGAATGTGGTGCCAGAACAGCATGCTCAACACGCCGAGGACAGAAAAAATCAGCGAGAAACCGAGGAAGTACCATTTCTTCCCGAGCCAATCGATATTCGTTGTACGAAACAGTTCCAAACTCACGCTTTACTCCAGTTATCCGTTGTCAGTTGCCAGTTTTCAGTCCTGCACTCCAAGCGATCCGCCCTGCATCTGGCAACTGAGAACGGACATCTGAGAACTTCTTTCAAATCGACAGCGCCGCGCCGCGTTCCTTCTTTTGCAGGATCGAATCGAAGATCAGCCGTGACACAAATACCGCGGTAAACAGATTCGCCAGCAGACCGAAGGTCAGCGTCACCGCAAACCCCTTCACCGGCCCCGTTCCGAACAGGAACAGAATCGCTGCCGAAACGATCGTCGTCACGTGGGTATCGACGATCGTCACCCACGCATGCGCAAATCCCTGCTGCACTGCCGCAGCAGCCGTCTTGCCCGCCCGCAGCTCCTCGCGGATACGCTCGAAGATCAGCACATTTGAGTCGACGCCCATACCGATCGTCAGAATGACACCGGCGATTCCTGGCAACGTTAGGGTCGCCTTGCTGAAGCCCATGAATCCCAGCAGGATTACCAGGTTCAGCATCAGCGCCAGGTCGGCGTTGATGCCTGCCCCTCGGTAGTAGACCAGCATGAACACCATTACCGCCAGCATGCCTGCAACCGCAGCCACAACGCCCTGCCGGATCGACGCCGCGCCGAGGCTCGGCCCAACCGTGCGCGTCTCCGTATAGCTGATCGACGCGGGCAACGCACCGGTACGCAGCATCAGCGACAGGTTATCGACCTCGTCCTTACTGAAGTTGCCCTCGATCTCGCCGCGGTCACGAATCGCCGAATTGATCGACGCCACCGAACGGACCTTATTCGCCAGCACAATCGCCATCGACCCCGGGGACGCGCTGTCCTTCGAGTGGGCGGAGGTGTACTTGTAGAAGCGGTCACCAGCTGCGGTCGTCAGAGTAAACGTAAGATTTGGACGGCCATTCACATCCGTCGAGGGCTGCGCATCGCGGAAGTCGGTTCCTTCCACCTGGCTCGCCCGCTCCAGCAACCAAACCTCGTCCGGAGCGTTCGCCGTCGCGCTTCCGTGGACCAGCATGTCGTCCGGAGGCACCACACCGTTGAGTGCCGTGAGCGCAGCCTGATCATTCTCGTAGGGTCCGCTTACCACGGCGTAAACCGCAAGCTTCGCCGTCGACTGGATCGCCTCTTCCACCTGGGCCGGGTTAGAGATGCCCGGCAGTTCCACCAGAATCTGGTTCTGTCCCAGCCCGTAGGTCTGGACCACCGGCTCGCTCACACCCAGTGAGTTGATGCGCTCGTTGATCGTCTCCTTCGACGTCTCGAGCGTCCGCGCCTTCAGATCGTTAATGGCCCCAAGCTTCATGGCCAGCGTCGCGCTGCCGTCGGCCAGAACCGAGACGTCATAAATCGAGTAGTCGCTGCCCTGCAGGACCGTGCGCGCATCGCTCAGCTTCGCCTGAGGGATTCCCGTCACAACGATCGTCTCCGGATGCGCCGGGTCGGTCTTACCGACCGATGCCGGTATGCCCACCTCCTGGAACGCCGCCTTCAACCGCGCCACGTCCCGGTCGGTCGCCGAGGTCACCGCTTCGTCCACATGGACCTGAAGTACCAGGTGCGTACCGCCCTTCAGGTCGAGGCCCAGGCGGATGTTATCGGCCAACAGTGATTTCAATGACCCCAGCCTCGGCCCATTCGAGCCGAAGAATATCCCGTAAATAAAAATGACCAGGATCGCTATGATTGATGCCGTCTTACCGGCCAGATTCTTGCCCATGATCTCTATTGAAGGGTGCAGCCGCGGTGCTTACCTCAGTCCCGCCGCCGTCATCCCTGCTTCTTCCTTATCCGTAGTTAACGGTCTAATCTCGACCTGCACAAATCCAAAACTCAATACAGCTAAAACATCCGCGCTTCGCCGCTTCAGGCAGCCTGTTCGTCCGTGGTGACCGCGGCAATCGCGCTCTTGACGAACTCCAGCTTGATGCCGTCCGGCTGGACGCGCAGTACCACAACATCGTCTTTCACGGTCAGCACCGTGCCGCGAATACCGCCATTGGTGGTTACACGGTCGCCGGACTTCAACTGTCCCAGCATCTCCTGCCACTTTTTCTGCTTCTTCTGGTTCGGAGCGATCATCAGAAAGTAAAGAACGACGAAAAACAATATCGGAAGTGCCAGACTGCCGATACTGCCCAGTCCGCCCCCCGCACTCTGCAACCACATCGCAAACATCCATCCGCTCCGATCAACGACTTAACTCTTTATCGGCTGCAGCAAAAGACGGCAGCAGCCAGCCGCAAAAATTGCCGGCAGTCAGGCTTCAGCCGACTTACCTTCACTTCCCGCGCAAAAAGAGGCCTAGCCCCTAAGCATCGCGTAACCGCACGACAGTGTCAAGGCGAGCCCTCGCTGCAAATCTGCTACGAGGCACCAACTAACGTCACATCCGCGACTCCGCACTCCTGCCCCCCGGCATCTCGGACTTGTATCTGCTGCAATGGCTTGCCCAAACGCCGGTCGATCAACTCCGAATGCGGCTCCCCCGGCGCGAAGAGAAAACGCTCTCCCCACTGCCGCATCGCCACCAGCACAGGAAATAAAGCCTCGCCTTTTGCGGTCAGTTGATATTCCTTATACGAGGTGCCGTCAGCTGCGGGAGTCATCTCCATCACCCCATCGGCCACCATCTTCTTCAGCCGCGCAGCCAACACATTACGACCGAGCCCGAGACTCCGCTGAAAGTTGCTGAACCGCCGGACCCCCAGCATCGCATCGCGCACAATCAACAACGTCCACCAGTCTCCTATACTGTCCAGAGACCGGGCGACGGGACAGGTGCTGTCGTCCAGGCATCTCCGCTGCATGGGCCCTCCCGAAAATTTCCAAACTAGTTGCATCATTATACCAGTTTGCGCCATCCCATATTTGGTCGCGAAACGAAACCGAAAGGAGCACCACCATGAAACTCGCAGGAAAGAAAGCTCTTATCACCGGAGGCAACAGCGGAATCGGCCTCGCCACAGCCCGTCTCTTCATCAAAGAAGGCGCCCATGTCGCCATTAGCGGTAGGAATCAGGAGACCCTTGACGCCGCTGTCTCCGAGCTCGGTCCCAAAGCCATTGGTTTCCGCGGCGATGTCACCGACTCCAAATCCCGCAAGGACATCTTCAAGCAGATCGGCGAGAAGTTCGGCAAGCTCGACATCGTCTTCGCCAACGCAGGCATCGCCGGCTCGACCCCGGTGGGCAGTACCGCCGAAGAGCTCTTTGAAGAGGTTATCCGCGTCAACCTCACCTCGGTCTTCTTTACTGTGCAGGATGCTCTCCCGCTCCTCAACGACGGTGGCTCCGTTATCCTCAATGGCTCTGTGATCGGCACTCTTGGCCAGCCCGGCTACTCGGCATACTCTGCCTCGAAGGCCGGCGTCCGCGCTCTGGCCCGTACTCTGGCTGCAGATCTCTCCCCACGCAACATCCGCGTCAACGCCGTCGCCCCCGGCGCGACGAAAACACCCATCTGGGGACGAGGTGGCCGGCGTTCGCCCGAGGAAGTCGGCGAGGTCGCCAAGAAAGTTGCCTCGCAAATCGCCTTGGGACGTTGGGGCGAAGCCGACGAGATCGCCAAAGCCGTCCTCTTCCTGGCCTCCGATGACTCCTCCTACGTACAGGGCATCGAGCTCTTCGTCGATGGCGGCCTAACCGGAACACCCCTCGGCGGCCCGGTCCACCGTCAGTAATGTACCCGCCGGGCGCGACTCGTCACCTCGCGTCCGGCCTTTACACGAACCAAGCCGGCAGCCTGATACCCTCCCTTTACGGAGACCTCAGTCGCATGGCCATCGCCCCCGACCTTACTAAAGACCTAGCCCTCATCGCTCAACAGGAAGCCGAACTCCGCTTCCCCAGCTTCGACTATGACACTGCGTGGCGTCTTGGCCTCAGCCTCCGCGAACTTGCACTCTCCCGCAAGCAATCCATCGTCATCGATATTCGCCGCTTCGGCCAGCCGCACCAGCCGCTCTTCTACACCGCGCTCGGCGGCACCCCTGACAACGCCCGCTGGGTGCAGCGCAAGGCGAATGTCGTCGCCCGCTTCCACCGTTGCTCCTACGCCATCGGCCTGACGCTCGAGCAGACGAACCGCACCTTCAGCGACCGCTACAACCTTCCCGACGCCGACTACGCCGCCCACGGCGGCTGCTTCCCCATCCACGTCACCAGTGCAGGGATAATTGGCGGCGTCACTGTCTCCGGCCTCACCCAGCGCGAAGACCATAACCTCGTCGTCGAAGCCCTCTGCCTCGAACTCCACCGCGACTACGACGCACTGAAACTTTCCTGATCCGCGCAACTGATCCAATCCGGAAGCGAACCGAATGAACATCTGCCGCGCCTGCATTCTCTTAGTGATTGTGAGTCTCTGCCTGACGACCGGTTGTCGCTTAGTAAAGGCCGACCCGCACATCGCATTTCTTGGAGACTCGATTACCGAGGGCTGGCGCTACCCACGCGCAAACTTCGGTATTCACGGCAACACCACGGCTCAGATGCTGGAACGCTTTCCTGGCACAATCCTCGGTCACCATTTCACGACCGTCGTCGTGCTGGGTGGCACGAACGACGTGCTGGGTGAGGTCGATCCGAACACAACCATCGCAAATCTTGAGGCGATCGGCGAGCTGAGCACCCAACAAAACATCGAACCGATCCTCTGCGAAATCCCGCCCATCTTCCACGATTTTCGACTCGCGAACACGAGAGACTACAAACCCCAGGTGCTCGAACTGAACCGTCGCATTGCCGCGCTGGCTGAGAAACATCACTGGAAACTTGTCGACTACTACACTCCGCTGGCAAACCATCCAAAGTACTTGACCGACGGCGTCCACATGACGCGCAGAGGTTATCTGGTCATGGAAGACGCTCTCCTTCAGAAGCTCCCTGTCTTTTAGTGAAAGACGTCACTGATTATGTAATTATTAGCGTTCCATATACTTCAAAAGCCTCCCGGCCCACCGATCTACAACAGCCATCGCTTTCTCTATATCTGGGCCCTTACTTCCACTAAGTATGGAAGAATCGAGAGGATTGGTCACGCGGTCAATTCCCTCCGCACCCGCTCCATCGTATCCAGATAAAACGCCAGATTATGCACGCTGTTCAAAACCGCACTCAGCGGCTCGCCCGAAGCAAACAGATGCCGCAGATAAGCCCGCGTATACCGCCCGCAAACCATGCACCCGCACTTGGGATCGATCGGCCCCTGGTCCTCCGCGTACTCCAGCTTCTTAATATTGATGCGGCCCTCCGATGTAAACAGCAACCCATGCCGTCCGGCGCGCGTAGGCAGCACGCAGTCCATCATGTCCACACCCATAAGCGCATACTCTTCAATCTCGTCCGGATACCCCACCCCCATTACATAGCGTGGTTTGTCCTTCGGCAGAAACTCCAGCGTCCGCGCAATCATCTCCCGCGTCACCTCCCGCGGTTCCCCGACCGCCAGCCCGCCAATCGCATACCCCGGAAGATCCATCTCCACCAGCCGCTCGGCAGATTCCTTCCTCAAATCCGCATACATCCCACCCTGCACAATCCCAAACAGACTCTGCGAAGCCCCGCCCAGAGCCTCAAACCACGGGACTTGCTCTTTATGTAACTCAAAATGATCTTTTGACCGTCGCGCCCAGGCATGAGTCAATCCCATCGACTCACGGGTCCGCTCCCACGTCGCCGGAGTCTCCACACACTCGTCGAACACCATCGCAATATCCGCCCCTAGAGCGATCTGCACATCCATCGAGTGCTCCGGCGAGAAGAAATGCTTGCTCCCATCCAGATGCGACCGAAACTCCACCCCGTCCGCCGTCACCTTCCGCAGCTTGCTCAAGCTGAAAACCTGAAACCCACCCGAGTCGGTCAACATCGGGCCGCTCCCAGCTCATAAACCGGTGCACTCCACCCATCCGCCGCACCAGCTCATGCCCCGGCCGCAGATACAGGTGGTACGTATTCGCCAGAATGATCTGCGCGCCCTTGCCCCCGGCGCCAATCTCCTCCAGCAGACTCTGCGGCACCGCCTTCACCGACGCCGCCGTCCCCACCGGCATAAACACCGGCGTCTCCACCACTCCATGCGGCAGCGCCAACCGGCCTCTGCGGCCGCCACCCTCCGCCGTCCTATCTATCTCAAAAGAAAATGCCATCCTTCGAATTGTATGAGCACAGGACACTTTGCGGCCCGCAGCGACGCGCGAAACAGACACTTCGAATCGTTGCATTCGTATTAATTCATCTGACGTTCAAATTCGGTTCACATAAACACTCATATCAAAGGGGAAGAATGGGGCGCAACGCATCTTCCCAACTTCTGAGGCCTTCAAAATGATTAGGAAACTTCTCGCCTTCACGATGTCCTTGACCCTCATCCTCAGCGGCTGCGGTCAGGGCACCGTCAGCAACCCCCCAGGCAACGGTAACGCCAACACCACTCCGCCACCTGCGCCCCCGACGCCGACCACCGCCTCTGCAGCCATCAAGCACGTCGTCGTCATCTTCGACGAAAACATCTCGTTTGACCACTACTTCGGTACCTATCCGAACGCAGCCAACACCGGTGGAACCACCTTCACTGCGGCGACCGGTACCCCGACCAACATCAATAACTACATCTCGAATCCGAGCTTGCTCACCGCCAACCCGAACTTGACCACCGGCAACGGCAACTCCGCTGCAAATCCCTTCCGCCTTGGTCCAAACCAGGCAGCCACCGCCGACCAGGACCATAGCTACCAACCGGAGCAGCTGGCGTTCGATAACGGCAAGATGGACCTTTTCCCATTCTCCGTCGGCACCGCGAATACCGCCACTCTTACTAACCAGACCGCCGCTCCTGGCATCGCCAGTACCACAGCGCTCACCATGGGCTACTTCGACGGCAATACCGTCACCGCGCTGTGGAACTACGCGCAGCACTACGCCATGAACGACCACTCCTTCGGTACCACCTTCGGTGCCTCGACCCAGGGTGCCATCAACCTCGTCTCCGGCCAGACCAACGGTGCCGTCGCTTCAGCTGGCGCTGCAGGTGGCGTCGTGGCTGATGGCCAGGGCGCCTTCACCCTCATCGGCGACGAAGACCCGACCAACGACGTCTGCTCATCCCCAACCGCCACAGTCCAGATGAAGGGAAAGAACATTGGCGACCTGTTGAACTCCGCAGGTATCTCCTGGGGCTTCTTCGCAGGCGGCTTCAATCTCTCTATCACCAACTCCAACGGCACTACCGGATGCCTGCCGAACGAAGCAGCTGGCAGCCGCGCGACCGGCGCGGTCAATATCCCCGGCAACCCGCTGAAGTCGGATTACATCCCCCACCACCAGCCGTTCCAGTACTACGCCAGCACGTCCAACCCGAATCACGTCCGTCCCGCCTCGAACGCTGTGATCGGCACTGCGGCTGACACCGGTGCAGGCACCGCCAACCACCAGTACGACGTGCTCGACTTCGCCTCAGTACTTGCTGGTACTGGCGGAGCAGTTCTTCCCGCCGTCAGCTTCCTGAAGGCCCCCGGCTATCAGGATGGCCACGCTGGTTACTCCGACCCTCTCGATGAGCAGACCTTCGTCGTCAACACCATCAATGCCATCGAGAACTCGTCCTACTGGTCCAGCACCGCCATCATCATCGCCTACGATGACTCCGACGGCTGGTACGATCACCTCAACAACTTCGTCAACGGCTCTCAAAGCGCCGCAGACGCTACAGGCTTCTGCAATAAGGCCCCCACTCTTCTCGGCATAACCGGCACTACGCCGGTGCAGGGCCGTTGCGGCTACGGTCCGCGTCTCCCCCTGCTTGTCATCTCTCCCTGGGCGAAAAAGAACTTCGTCGATAACACAGTTACCGACCAGTCCTCCGTCACTCGCTTCATCGAGGACGTATTCCTCAGCAGCGCTCGGATTGGGGCCGGTTCCACCGACACAACCGCCGGCAGCCTGATGAACATGTTCAACTTCACCAGCACCGTCGCCCCCAACCCCAACGTCGTCCTTCTCAACCCGACTACCGGCGCCGTTACGACGGGTAACTAGCCACGCTCTTCACCGAACATTCATAGTTGCAATTTAGCTTTGAAGGACGCACCCCTATCCGGAGTGCGTCCTTTTTCTCTGCACCAGTGCCAGACTACGCATCGCCCGGAGCCCGTTTGTCCCCCACCCGCCGTACCATCCTTCAGCAACTCTCTGCACTCGGCGCGCTCGCCTCCGCTCCCGCCGCATTCGCCCGGCGCCTCACGCAAACGCACGATCACGCAGCAGCACAGTCTGGCATGTCGATGACCCCCGCCGCACCACCCACGGTCCCTCAGCTCAATGCCTTCACCCTTGTGCCCTTCGTCGACGAAATGCCTCTCCCGGAACGCGCTCGACCAGTCTCCTCGGCTCACCCGAACAAGCTCCGCATCACCATGCGCGAGATCCACGGCAAGATTCATCGCGATATCCCCGTAACCCGCCAGTGGAGCTACGGAGAAACGGCACTCGCCCCGCTCGTCGATGTGCGCGCCGGCAAGCCCCTTTCCATCGAGTGGGTCAACAATCTTCCCACCCAGCACTTCCTTCCCGTCGACCACTCCCTCCATGGCTGCGGTCGCGACATCCCCGAAGTACGCACCTGCGTCCATCTGCACGGTGGAAAGAATCCGACCAAGGACGACGGCCATCCGGAAGACTGGTTCGTCCCGGGACAATCCCGCGTCTGCAACTATCCCCTCCAGCAGGAAGCAACCGCCCTCTGGTACCACGACCACGCCATGGGCCTCAATCGCCTCAACACGTACGCCGGGCTCTTCGGCATGGTCCTTCTGCGTGATTCCGTCGAAGACGCACTGAATCTCCCCTCCGGCAAATACGAGGTCCCGCTCATCCTCTCTGACCGCCAGCTCACCATCGATGGACAGCTCCTCTACCCCGACTCCGGCGATCCGGAGCATCCCTGGGTCCCCGAGTTCCTCGGAGGCTTCATCCTCGTCAACGGCAAGGTACGGCCCTACTTCGAGGTGGAACCGCGCCTCTACCGCTTCCGTCTTCTCAACGCCGCCAATAGCCGATTCTTCGCCTTGTCCCTCACCAACCACCAGCCCTTCCACCAGATCGGCACCGATCAGGGACTGCTCGCCGCGCCAGTCAAACTCACCAGCCTAGACTTTGCCCCCGCCGAGCGCGCCGACCTCCTCATCGACTTCTCTCAAGCCGCCGGCCAGAAACTCCATCTCATCAACGGCGCCTTCGAGATCCTCGAGTTCCGTGTGGCAGCGAAGACCTCGACGTCCCAGCCATCACAACCGCAACGTGCCGTTGCGCTTGGCGACTCTCTTCCCTCCACCCTCCGCAGAATCGACCGCATCCCCGAATCCTCCGCCATAACCACCCGCATGATCACCCTCAACGAATACCGCGACAAGATCGGCAACTCCATGCTGATGCTGCTCAACCGCAAGCACTGGCATGAACCCGTCACCGAAACGCCTCGTCTCAATACCACTGAAATCTGGGAGTTCATCAATCTGACCGAGGATCTTCATCCCATGCACCTCCACCTCGTTCGCTTCCAGATCCTCGACCGCCGCGTCTTCGATGTCTTCGCCTATCAGAACGACCAGGGAGTCCATTACGTCGGTCCTCCTGTCTTGCCGCCACCGAACGAACTCGGCTGGAAAGATGTCGTTCAGTGTCCCGCCGCCATGATCACCCGAATCATCGTGAACTTCTCGGGCTACCCCGGCAAATACCTCTACCACTGCCACATCCTCGAACACGAGGCGAACGACATGATGCGCCCCTTCGAAGTTATCGCGTAGCCGGGCTTTTGCTTCCCAATCGGACAGGCGTATCGTCCAATCAATGGAGACCGCGCCATGCTTAGGAGAGACTTCCTTCGCCGCTCTGCCCGCACTCTGAGTGCCGCCTGGCTCGCCAGTAATCCCGTGGCCCGCGCTGCACTAATCGACCCGGAACCTCTAGCCAAAAAATTTCAAGCCAGCGACGAAGTTGTCCTCGGCCACACTGGAATCCGGACCAGCCGCCTCGCCATGGGAACAGGCACCATCGGCTACGGTGGCGCCTCCAATCAAACCCGCCTCGGCACATCTCCTCTCACCAGGCTTCTCGTCGATGGCTATCACGAAAACGGTCTCCGCTTCTTCGACTCCGCGGACTCCTACGGCAGCCATCCCTACGTCGCCGCGGCGCTCAAACAGCTTCCTCGCGACAAAGTCACCGTCCTGACCAAAACCGACACCCGCGATCCCGCCGGTGTCCGCGCCGATCTCGACCGCTTCCGCAAAGAGCTTGGCGTCGACTACATCGACGTCGTCCTCATTCACTGCGTCATGGAATCCGACTGGACGACACGCTACCGCGGCGTCATGGACGTTCTCTCCGAAGCAAAGCAGAAGGGAATTATCCGCGCACACGGCGTCTCCTGCCACAGCATCGGAGCGCTTCGGGCTGCCGCCGCCTCGCCCTGGGTCGAGCTCGACCTCGTCCGTCTCAACCCCATCGGCTCCCACATGGATGCAGACCCCGATACTGTCATCGGCGTCATCAAACAGATGCGCGCGCAAGGAAAGGCCATCGTCGGAATGAAGATCCTCGGTCAGGGAGACCTCCGCGACAAGCCGTCAGAGGCGATCCGCTACGCTCTCTCGACCGGCGTCCTCGATGCCTTCACCATCGGCGCCGAATCTCAGAAGGAGCAAAACAATCTCGTCCAGCGCGTGGCCGCAGCATGATTCGCTGTCAGTGCCGAAACATCAGTAGTAGTGCTTGAGCTCGTTCCAGTCAGCCTGATACGTATTCTTTCGCCCGTGGCATAGATAGATAGGCCCGCGCTCCCACTGCATCGCGTAGAGACCATTCCGTTCGCCGACAACGGTGCATGAGCTGTAAACGGCGTTCATCTCGTCGAGGCTTGCATCGTTGATCACGATCATCTCTTCCCCGGTATACCCTTGCGGCCCCCAAATCCAGTAGTTCTGATGGCCACTGATGGCTGACGGCAGACCGTACTTTGCCCCGAGGATATCGATCGCGCCAGCCTGCCCATAGTTGGAGGCGAGGATGCCGGTCTTAGCGCGTTCCTCCGGAGGCAGTGCGTTGTAGATGCCGGACACCTGCTTCGCCAGATCATCCCAGCCAAAACGGTCGGTATAGAACTGCGGCAATAAAGTTGCCGCGTGATTTTCGCTGTCCTTCGGTTTGAAGTGAAGCTTCTCCGCATAAGCCAGCCATTGCTGCGGCGGCAGTACAGGAACGGAAAACGGAAAGAATAGTACGAGGCCAACAACCACGATGACCGCATACGCCCCAATAAGCGCATTACGCCAGGCAATCCTCTTCGCCCAGCCAAACCACGCGACCGCCCCAGCCGCGAAGAAGACCGGATACGCCGGAACGAGGTAGTAATCCTTCGCATGAAGCGCCATCATCAACGCGAGAAAGACGAGATAGAAGACGCCAAGAAAACGATAGCTCTTCGGCGCTTTGGCAAAGACCAGCCACAGCACTCCCGTCCCCCACAGAAGAACGCTGTACGGCGTGAGCGTCACAATCTGAGCCAGAAAAAACTGCAATGGAGGAAGTTTTACGTCCTTATCCGAATTCTGCACATCATGAAGCCACTCGAGCGTGGGGAAGTGATTGTGGACCTGCCAGAGAAAATTCGGCAGAGCGACCAGAACGATCAGCAGAACCGCAACCCCGAACCACCGATTCGCAAGAATGCGACGCTGTGGCGTCAGCAGCAGCGCAACAAGCATTGCGATAAGGAAAAAGGCAACGGAGTCCTTATTTTCAAATGCGAGTCCGGCACTGAGGCCAAACACAATCCACCAGTTGCGAATCTCATTGTGCGAAGACGACTGGACGATGCGAATCAGCGCGAGCGCGCAGAGCATCCAGAACACAGGATCGAACGAGTTCATCGACATGTATCCATCGATGCCGAGATAAACTCCCCCCGCAATGACCCCCAACATCGCGAGCGCCGCCGCTCTTCTCCCTCCGCCAAGCGCCCAGCAGAGCAGTCCTGTCAAAAACACTTTCGCCGCGCCGGCCATACCCGAGATCAATCGCAGCGACCACATCGTGTCATGACCGAAGAGCATCTCGCTCACACGAGCCTGCAGTGCAGTCAGCGGCGGCTGATCGACATACCCAAACGCAAGGCGTCGTCCGCACACCAGGTAGTACAGCTCATCTCGAAAGATTCCGTAGCCCGCATGCTGCGCCAGAACATTGCCCACGATCTGAATCGCAAGCTTCAGCGCCGCGAAGCCACAACAGAGCCAGAGGACGGGGCGCAAGTCTGTCTGAAGGGTTGTCGGCTGTCGGGCTTCCATGTCACCTGCAACGTAGAAATTTGGCGTTCGCAATCATCCTCTACTACGCAAGCGATTCAGGGAAGTTCCGAACCTGTGTCTCAGTTTGTCGACGTTGTCTTCGCAGCAGCAGGCTTCGCCGCCGGAGGCATTCCAAGATACTTGTCATACCAGTCAAACCACCGCTGATATCGATCCCGGATAAAGCTCGGCCGTGTGAATCCATGGAACTGCCCCGGATACACGACCAGCTCCGCCGTCGTCCCCACGCTCTTCAGCGCCTGGTACATCTGCTCCCCGCCGACGAGCGTCACGTTGAAGTCCTTCTCTCCACCCATAAAAAGAGTCGGCGTCTTGATCTTGTCCGCATGCAGAAACGGATACGACATCTTCAGATACGGCTCAACATTCTTCCACGGCGGCAGCAGCTCGTTGTCATATTGAAGAATGTACTGATCGACGCCATACATCCCCAGCAAATTCGCCGTCCCCGCGCCACTCGAAGCCGCCTTGAATCGCGTCGTCGAAGCAATCGTATAGTCGGTCAGAATCCCGCCATAGCTCCATCCGCCAACGCCCATCCTATCCGCATCGATCTTACCCGTAGCCACCGCACCATCAACGGCCCCGAGCAGATCCTTAACCTCCTTATCACCCCAATCCGCATTGATCGCATAGCTATAGTCATGCCCGCGCCCGGTGCTCCCGCGATAGTTCACCTGCAGCACCGCGAACCCATGCGCCGCCAGCAGCTGCCTATCCACTGCAAACCGGTGCGAGTCCTGCGCGGTCGGCCCACCATGAATCCACAGCAGCATCGGCGCCTTCGTCCCTGCCGTATAGCCCACCGGCATCGTCAGCAAACTATGCACCTCGCTGCCATCTGAGGCCTTCGCCGACAAATCCTCCGCCGGAACGAGATTCAACTGCGCCATCAACGCGTCGTTATGCGAGGTCAGCTTCCGCAGCGCACTGCCCTCCAATGCATAGATCTCCGGAGCCGCCACATCCGTCGTCCAAACCACCGCGACATGCCCTGCACCAGCCGAAAGCGTCACCGCCGTACCTTTCTCTGCGGTCAACCGCTTCAACCCCGCACCCTTCAGCGGAACCTCGGCCACATAATCAACCCGGTCCTCTCCAATCGTCGTAAGCAGCGCCCTCCCATCCGCCGCAAACACCGGAGCGCCTGTCCCCATCTCCGCAGTAGCCGCCAGCACCTCCGGCGTACCACCTGCAACCGGCACCACCGCCAGCCGCTGCATGTCATAGATCGAGTACCGCGGCGAAACCCCTTGCCGATAAGCAATCACCGCACTTTCCGGACTCCACGCCAGCGGTCCGCCATCCACACCCGCAAAACTCGTCAGCTTCCCGGGAGCGGCTACCCCATTTGTTCCAGCTCCGCTCTTCGCCTCCACCACAAACACATCGGAGTTATTCGACCTGTCCGGATCAGGCCCCTCCTGATTGCTCACAAACGCAATCCACTTTCCATCGGGAGACCACTCCGCCTGCCGCTCGTCATACTTGTCTTCCGTCTTGTCATCCCCGATCAGGCGCGTCAGCTTTTTCGTAGCGATATCAAACAGAAAAAGATGATCTTTCTTATCCGACAAATACCCCTGCACATCCTGCTTGAAGTGATATCGATCAATCACAATCGGCTTCGGCGGCGCGGGCTTCGCACCCTCCTTCGGCTCCGGCTCATCTTTAGCCTTCAAGGTCAGCAACAACTGTTTCGAATCCGGCGACCACCGGTACTCTCCGAGGTCCTCCTTAACGTCGGTCAACTGCTGCGCCTCGCCTCCGCGCCTATCCAATAGCCAAACCTGCGACCCTTTTGCCTTGCCCGGCCGCGACGAAGTAAACGCCAGCCACCTGCCATCCGGACTCCACCGCGGCGACCCCACACCCTCCGGCCCAAACGTCAGTTGAATATCCTGCGTGCCGTCCCAGCTCACCATCCACAGCTCGGAGAGATTCTTATCTTCCCCCACATCCACACGCGAGGTCGTATAGGCGATCCACTTTCCATCCGGCGAAACCTGCGGCCCACCCACATTCACCAGCTTCGCCAGATCGTCGAGCACCATTGCCCGTTTCTGCCCAAATCCAGACATCGTTGAAACACACAAAGTCAGCAGACAAAGTCCAGCACGGCACAAATTGTGATATCGCATATTCGGCAGTCTAGCAGACCGATCTAACGCTCCAGCAGCGCCACTGCATCGGCCACGCTGATGTTGTCCGACACTCGTTTGAACTCGCTGTGCACCATATGTTCGTTCCTGCCGATCTCTTTGAACAGCATCGCCTTGCCCTCGATCGCTGTATTCACCATAGCGTCCTTCCACTCGCCGCCGGGCTCCATCTCGTGCTTCGTGCTGAAGCTGCTGCCCGCATGGATCGTACCCAACAGACCGTACCCCAGACTCACGTCCGCAGGAACCTTCCCTTCGATCTGGTGCAGCTGCATCGTCTTCTCGTCCACCAGCACCGCACCCGACATCGCATGCAGCACCTTCTCTTCCATCGTCTTCGGTTGATAGGCCGGGTCCGGTCGATACCCTATCCGCCAATCCCCACCCTCCACGCGCGGTTCGTCGAACAGGAACGCCTTATGCAGCAGCGCGAGCATCTGCTCCGCGTGCTCCTCATCGTTCGTCATCGATTGTTCGCGCCGCTGAAATGCAATTGGGTGCGCGGCAATATCCGCCAACCGCGCTCTCTCCGCCGCCTGCCGCTCCGGGCTCAGCGGCTTTCCATCTTCGGCGAGCAGCAGCCGTACCTTCCCCTTCGCCGTCTCGACCACACGCTCCGTCCATAGGTGGCCACCGGTCCTGTCCGACCGCTCCTCCGACAGATACATGTACTTATTGCGATGTTCCGCCGGGTCGCCCTCATGCGCCAGCATCGTGTCAACGATCCGCCGCGCTTCGCTTGAACTCTGCGCCCGCACCGCACCGGCTGCCAGCAGACCCAGCAACACCATCGCACTTCGGACAACACGCATCAACCACTACTCCTGCCGCTGACTACAAAGAATCGCGATCCACACCGACCTGAAGTAAAACACGATCGCGCGAAATCCCCGCCGACATCAACGGCCTCTTGTTCAGACGTACCCTACCCCACCAAGTCTCAGCACACGATAAATTAACGCCGAAATCTCCAAGAAACCCCAACGAAACTCACGTAAACTAGCGCCAATTGCCCCTTTCGTGAACATAACAGACATGCCAGACACGACGGAAAATCCGCCCGGGCCAGTCACAACGCCTAACCCCCTGATGACTGAGCCCGAACTCGTCGAGCTCGATAAGGCCCTTACGCCCCATCCGCCCAAAGGCCGCCGCGCCGCCGCGACCTTTATCTTCTTTACCGTCACTCTCGACATGCTCGCCCTCGGCATGATCGCCCCCGTCCTTCCCCGCCTCATCGAAGGCTTCCTCCACGGCGACACCTCCTCCGCAGCCAAGATGCTGGGCCTCTTCGGCACCGTCTTCGCGGTCATGCAGTTCTTCTTCTCCCCCATCGTTGGCTCGCTCTCCGACCGCTTCGGCCGTCGCCCCCTCGTCCTTCTCTCCAACTTCGGCCTCGGTCTCGACTATCTCGTCATGGCCTGGGCCCCTACACTCAACTGGCTCTTTCTAGGCCGCATCATCTCCGGCCTCACCTCCTCCAGCATCCCTACCGCCATGGCCTACATGGCCGACGTCACCCCACGCGAACGTAGGGCCGCCGCCTTCGGCATGTTGAACGCAGCCTTCGGAGCCGGCTTCATCCTCGGCCCCGCCGTCGGTGGCCTGCTCGGCAACATCAACCCGCGCCTTCCCTTCTGGGCCGCAGGCGGCCTCTCGCTTGTCAACGGACTTTACGGCCTCTTCGTCCTGCCCGAATCCCTCTCCCTGCAAAACCGCAGCCCCTTCTCCTGGGCACGCGCCAACCCCGTCGGCTCTCTCTCGCTTCTCCGCCGCCACGCCGGCATGATCGCCATCGCCGCCGTTCTTCTGCTCGGTTACATCGCCCAGCAGGTTCTGATGAACGTCTACGTCATCTACGCCGACTACCGCTACCACTGGACCGACCGCACTGTCGGTTTCTCCCTCGCGGTCGTCGGAATCTGCACCATCGTCTACGGCGCGCTTCTCGTCAAACCCGTAGTCGCAAAGCTCGGCGAGCGCGGAGCCATGACCCTCGGCCTCATCGGCGGAGCCCTCGGTTACTCCATGATCGGCCTCTCCAGAACGGGCCTTTTTCTATGGATCGGCATCCCCTTCCTCAACATGATGTCCTTCACCTGGCCCGCCGCGCAAAGCCTTCTCTCGCGCAAGACCAGCCCCTCCGAACAGGGACAGCTCCAGGGAGCCATCAACAGTCTCCGCGGCATCGCCGGACTCCTCGGCCCGGGCTTCTTCACTTACATCTTCAGTAGATCGATCGGCTCCGGCATCCACATCCCGGGCTCACCCTTCTACACAGCGGCAGCCATGCTTCTCATCGCGCTCCTCCTGGCCCAACGCGCCGCTCGAACACCAACGCCAGTGCTCCAACACTAAGTTACTCAGACTCGTCTTCACCCACGCGGCAGCCTGGCGGGAGCCCAGCTTGTCCATTCGGAGATTGACCTACCCGAAGCTCGATCTGCAGATGAGCATTGTCGGAACGAATCCCCACCGGCCCATCGAAAGCAATCGCCTCTTTCCCCACGGATCCCTCCCAAACCAGCGAGTTGTCCGCGAAAACCTTCATCTCCACTCCATTCATCTCCGCACGAAGCGTATGCGAATCCCCGGAGCGCAGAGCGGGAACCGGCGAACTATGAATCGCCTTGATGTTCTGGTATCCGCGATTGCCGCATTGTGCGCTGGTATGTTGGCCGGGGTTGCTCTTAACCGACACAACCAGCTTTGATTCAGGCTCGATACGCCACATCGCGTACACCAGATTGCAAGCGTCCTGCGCGCGCAACTTCAAGCCAAACTGGCGGCGGAGCTCGCCGGACCCGAGCCGCGCTTCGTTACCCGTCGAGCCAAGATAGACAAACTGTGCTTCGACAATCTGCGGCGTCAACGCGTTCACATACGCGCGCATCTTGGGAACGCTCACGGACAACCGCTCGCCCGCCAATTGTTCAATCGTTCCCTCAGTGACGCAAAGACTCGCCCGGGAAACAGGCCTCAGGCTGGTCCTCGGCGGCTCGGCGGCTGCCCCAAAACTAAGCGCATTCAGAAAAATGAGCGCCCAGGCACAAAAATCCCGTCGCTTTCGCACATCTTCCTCCGGTCTGAATCGTTTCCTTCTTAGACCGTCCGGCTGCACTCATTGTTTTCGTTGGTCGAACAACTTTTAATTCTTCGGCCACTGTTTGAACATCTTCGAGATGGCGCTCTGCACGATACTCTGGTTTTTGTTGCCGTTACTGCTCAACGTATCCTGGGCAATCCCTCGCCACACCAGAGACTGGCTCTTCGCGTCGTACAGATCGACAATCAGAGTCGCTTCCACGTTCTGTTGTGGAGTGATTCCCCCCATTCCACCACCTATCCCACGCATACCCCACGCACTATAGGACGTCTGCTCTCTCATGCCGCCGTTGGCCGTGAGGATCAGGTCCGGATTCTGCGACTCCTGCACCTTTTGCAGACCCTTACCCTGCATTGCCGTGTCGATGTCTTGCTGTGCCACTTGCGCCAGGATCGAATTTTTGATTTGGTTGGCGTTGTTGGATCCCCAGGCGTAGGTGTGGTACGGAGAAAAACTCTGGCTGTGGTTGTAGTTGACCGAGACCTGTTGTCCCATCGCAACTGCGGACGTGATGCACAATAACATCGTGCACAATGCAAATTTGATCTTCATGATCGTTCTCCTTCTCTCCCTTTCTCTATTTCAGGTTGAACTATAGGAGTCTCCTGGACCTTCGAACGCCGGAGCTGCCATCTGAGGTGAATCGAAGACATGGAGCCGCGCTCTTGAGTGCAATAGCGGCAGCATAGGCCCTTCACCAAACTCAAACAATTGGCAAAAGTGCTAGATGCCGTGAGTTTTACGAGTTTCCAGATCAGCGACGCGCCCGCCAATTGGCCATCAGTATTGGAGGACTTGCGAACCCCACCCTACGTCGCCGCGACCTTCTTCCCCGCCTTCTTCAACGACTGCACCAGCTGCTTCCAATCCACCTCAGTCTGGTCTGCATACGTCTGCGCAAACGCCCCAACCGCTCGATCGAACCGCGTCGACGTCCCCAGATAACCCGCGATCATCGAGCAATCTCCCGCCCGCGCATGACCGCGCGCCAACATCTCACCACACACCGCCGCATACTCCAGTATCGGAGCCGCCTTCAAACTCTCCAGCTGGATCGACGCCTTGTGATCGTTCAGCTGCCGCACCAGATAGTCCCTCCCGTTCAACGTCGTCCATCCCAGAAACGGGTCCGACTGCAGCTGCATCGCACGCTCACCCTCCACAACTCGCCGCCCATGGTGCTCTCCCAACCTGCGAGCCTTCACCGCAACATACGGCGCATACCCCGACGCTGTCTCCTCTTTGATCTGCAAAAACAGCGGGTCCTTCGCCCCGTTGCCCTCCATCAAAACGCAGTAGTCCCTCAATCCCACCGACCCCGTTCCCACCACCTTGAACGCCACATCCACTGGCCGGTACTGCGCCAGAAAATGACGCCGCTCAGGCAACAGGCTCTCCGTATACTTCGTCAGCGACCCCACTACCTGCTCGGCCAACTCCCCCTTCACTCGCGACAACATGGGCGGCAGTGTCTTGAAAACCCGGGCCGGCTTCTGCACCGCCTCCGGCTCCGCCCCCGTCTTCTTCGCCTTCTTCTTCGCCACCGGAACCCCGCCCTCCATCTCGGTCAGCGTCTGAAGCGTATGCATCGGTGTGGCCCGCACCGCCTTCAGCAGAATCCCCGCCACCGACGTCAGACTCTGCAGCCGGTGCACCTGATAGCGTGCCACCTCCAACACCGGCATCCGAGCAAACATAGCCATCGTTGTGCGGTAACTCTCCAGAAACACCGCAGCGGCGTCGCGGCAATCCACATTCTTCACCCCTGCCCCTCGGCCCGCCAGCACCAGGCTGGTCGCCATCCGCTTCACGTCCCACTCAAACGGCCCGACGATCGTCTCGTCGAAATCATTGATGTCAAACACCAGCCGCCCATCCGGAGCGGCAAACGCGCCCAGGTTCCGCACATGCGCATCGCCGCACAGTTGATTGCATATCCCCGTATTCGCGATCAGCGAAAGGTCATACGCCATCACGGGAACCGCGCCGCGGAAATACCCGAACGGCGACTCAGCCATCAACTGGTTCTTCAACGCCACCAACGCGGGCACGCGCCCTCGCGTCGACGCCTCCAGCAGCTTCAACGGACTCTCCCGCCGGTCCTTGGCGTTCCATATCCTGTGCTGCATCCGCCGCACCTGTTTGCGGCGTTCCTGTCCAAGAGCAAACCGTTCCTTTGCGTTCAACAGCCTTGCAATCGCCATCGATTCCTCCAACGAAGTTGCAACGAAACCTATAGCCTACGCCTTCCCACTCCGCCAAATACAAATTCATGGTTCGCCTTTACGGAGACGCTCGCACCAAGTGCGGCAAAACCTACCCACTCTAAATGGGTATAAATCTCCACCACGCTTCTCTCACTCGTGTGCCATCGGTCATTTGCTCATCGTTCAATCATTTTTGGACTTGATGTATCCTTGCCCCTGCGCAAGACTGCAACCATTAGCGTTCGCGAGGTCCTATGTCCCGTGCTCGAACCACCGAGTTTTCAAGGGTTGGGCCCTTTCTCGTGCTCGCGGTCGTTGTCCTGATCCTGTACTTCGCCCGCGACCTGCTCGTCCCCTTCGCCTTCGCTCTTACGCTGGCCTTTTTACTGGCCCCGGTCGTCACTCGCCTTGAACTCCGACGCGTTCCCCGCGTGCTTGCCGTCGCACTTACCGGCATCGTCACCTTCACGATCCTCTGCACAATCGGATACGTCGTCGCCCGCCAACTACTCAACGTCGCCCGTGACCTGCCCGCCTACCGGCTCAGCATCCAGAAGAAGATGGCCTCTGTCCACTCCCCCGCCGAGCAGTCTCTCGAAAAAGCCTTCACCGCCGTCGAGGACATCAGCAGCGACCTCGCTGCCACCAGTCCCGCAGCCTCAAACACCCAGCAACCACTCGCGCAGCCTCAGCCCGTTCGCGTCGTCGACCCCAACCGCACGCAGCTCCAATCCACCGCCGAACTCCTCATGCGTTTCCTACGGCCTATCGGAACCATCGGCGTCGTCATCGTCTTCACCATCTACCTCCTCATGAAGCGCGAGGATCTCCGCCATCGCATCCTCCTCCTCGCCGGCATGGGCCGCATCAGCCTCATGACCCAGGCCCTGCAGGACGCTGCCACGCGCATCAGCCAGTACCTCCTCTTCCAGGCAGCCGTCAACGCATCCTACGGAATCTTCTTCGGCTGCGGCCTCTTCCTCATCGGCGTCCCCAACGCCACCCTCTGGGGAGTCCTCGCCGCGATCCTTCGCATCATCCCCTATGTCGGCACCGCCACCAGCCTCGTTCTGCCCCTCGTCGTTTCCGTCGCCATCTTCTCCTCGTGGTGGCCGCCACTCCTCATCCTGGGCCTCTTCCTTACCCTCGAACTCACCTGCACCAACTTCGTTGAACCCTGGCTCTTCAGCTCCCGCACCGGCATCTCCTCGCTAGCTCTTCTTGCCATGGCGATCTTCTGGGCTCTCCTCTGGGGATGGCCCGGCCTCATCCTCTCCACCCCGCTCACTGTCTGCATCGTCGTCATGGGCCGCTACGTCCCGCAGATGTCCTTCCTCCACACCCTCCTCGGTACCGACGCCGAGCTCTCCACCGAGGCCCTCTTCTACGAGCGTCTCCTCGCCATGGACCAGCACGAGGCCCACGCCGTCGCCAACCGCTTCCTCGAAACCAACTCCCTGGTCGCGCTCTACGACTCCGTCCTCATCCCCGCCCTCGCCCTCGTCGAGCAGGACCGTCACCAAGGCAACCTCGACGACGCTCGCTGCGACTTCTTCTTCCTCAGCATCGGCGAACTGGTCGCCGAACTCACCGACTACCGCCCCAAAGAGACCGCAGAAGCTCCTCTTGCGGCCATGAACTTCCCCAAACAAAATGACTTCGCCGTCGTCTGCATCTCCGCCAGCGATCAGGCCGACGAGCTCACCACCCACATGCTCGTCCAGCTCATGGAGCAGGCCCACCACCAGACACTCCACCTCTCCGCCGGCTCCGTCTCCGGCGACATCCTCGACTCCCTCGCCTCCGAACCCAACACCGTCGTCTTCATCTCGGCGCTACCACCCTTCGCCTTCTCTCAGGCCCGCGCCATCTGCCAGCGCGTACGCTCGCACCTGCCCCACAACCGCATCGTCATCGGTCTCTGGAACCCCAGCGAAGATCCCGACCAGCCCCCCGAGCTCACCATCGAGCGCTTCGGCAACGGAAGACCTACCGTCGTCGTCAACACCCTCGCCCAGGCTCTCCGGCAGGTCACGCACTGGACCCAACCCGCGAGCTTCACCGGCATGCGCCGCTAGCACCCAGCGCGTTCACTTTTTTTACTCAGAGCAAAACAAAAAAGTTGTCATTCTGAGCGCAGCGAAGAACCCCCGCATTTCGTTCGAAGCGCCAAATCGACGTCCCGATATTCCTGCTTCTAGGTACCCCAAGGCTTCAGCCTTCACCCGGTAAGGAAGCGAGGGGCTTTAGTCCCTGGGGTAAGCCTTCTTGTCTCGTGCAGTCAACTCGAAGCTAATTCACCGCTGTCCGCCGACGCTCCACACCATCGAGAGCAACCCAAAGTGCCTTCGCCGCCCGCTCTCCCGCATTCAGCGCAGCCTCTTCCTCCTCCGCCGAACCACCAGCCAGCTCCTTATCAATCAACTCCCGCCAAACACTTGCATGGGCCACATCCGCCGTCTGATGCAGCGTGAAATACCGTGCCGCTGCACCCTCTGTCCCATAATGCGCAGCCAGCCCCTCAGCCTTGGTCTTCGCAATCACCGGCACCTTCGACTCATACGCATACAACGCCGCCATCGCCGCCGAAGCCTTCCCCTCCTGCATCAACTCGCGAAACGTCGCCATCAGCGCCGTCATCTCCGGCTGCACCGCACGCCCTGCAACCTCATCCCGCGAAGCCCCCATCCCCACCGCAAAATCCATCCACAGATCGCTATGCGGACGCGCCGTCGCCGCATCCACACCCTCCTCTTCGGCGAGATTGCGCAGAACCTCACGCCGCATCTCCCCATCCGGCAACCGCGAATGCAGCGCACTCAAATAAGTCGGAAACGCCGACACATGGTGCCAATAGTCTGCCGCATACTCGCGCAGGTCCTCGCGCGTCAGCTCACCCTTCGACCAAGCCTGATAAAACGGGTGCTTCAACAGGTTGAACGGCGCAACGCGCTCCTCGAAACGGTTCCAGAAACCAGTATTCCCCGAAACAATCAAAGACATAACCAACTCCATACAGAAATTTTTCCCGCGAACCGCAACCATTCATGGGCGATGCCTCGAGTGTACCTTCCTTTCCGGTGGAAGAAACTTGCACCAGTGTGCCTCAACAGAGATGAACCACCCAACCTCCCTGGCCCCCAGCCCAGCTCCAAAAGCAAGCGCATCATCTTCTCACAAATCAAACCCGCCATCACCGACGGCCCTCGCCCGAGCGTTTCGGCAACGGCAGACCCACCGTCGTCGCCAACACTCTCGCCCAAGCCCTCCGGCTGGTCACACACTGGACCCAACCCGCACGCTTCACCGGCATGCGCCACTAACGCACAACGAAAAACGGATCAGGCAACTACTCGTCAGTCCCTCCTCGCACGAAAGCACTTTCACGACTCGTGCATCGGAACAAATTTATAGACTTGTCATTCTGAGCGCAGCGAAGAACCCCGCATTTCGATCGAAGCGCCAAAGTCGACGTCTCGATCCTCCCGCTTCTAGGTACCCCAAGGCTTTAGCCTTGGGTCTCTCAGGCGGACCACCACCCCCGAAGCCACCTCCTTCTCAAATGAGCAAGAGACTGTGCCCAGTCGCGCCATATCGAATGACCAAAGCAGGGATTCTGCGCAGCCCCTACTCTCTATCGAACCACCAATGGCTTAAACCCCGCACCGCTCGAGATCGCCAACTGAATCGGCCGCGGCGGTCCACTCGGAGGCACCGTCACCTCCACCCACAACTCCTCATTCGGCTTCAACGGAAGCGGACTCTTCGCCCGGTCTCCGATAAAGAAGTCCGCAGATTCCATCAGCGTCGCGAGATCACAGCGCTCTCCCAATTGAGTCAGTTCTTGAGTCGACTCCGGCCTGACGTCGTCTCCCGCCAGCCCTGCGATCAACTTCTCTGATCGCACCTCGGGCTTCACCCTCCATCGCCACCCGGTCGTATGGGCCGGACTAACACCACGCCATCCCAAAGAAGCGGCTTCATTGTGTGGCAGTCCGCAAGCATCAAGCGTCAATCGCAGTGCTAAATATCGGCCGCGAAGCGGTAGATTCGGATCGATCTGCGCCGTCCTCACCCACACTCGCGGACATACCTTCCGCTCATAGACATACTTCCCCGCAATACTCAGCACCAGAACAAGCTGCACTACCAACAACACCACACTTTTGTTCCGTTGCGTCATGCCGCCACCTCCGGAATACTTCCCACGAGCTTCTTCCGCATCTTCTCCAGCAGCCATCCGCCCGCCAGAAACAAGACTCCAAGCATCATCAATCCCAGGGAGCGCCCCAGCTTGTCCATAACGCTCGAGAAATAAAACCACATTACCGTCAGCGCAAACGCCGCAATGCCATAGTTCACAAGTGCCTTGCTCCCTTCGCGCGCACCCCACCACGCCAGAAAAAATGCGGCCGCCGCAACCAGCGCATAAGCGAATAAATTCGCCTCGGAATGTTTCCAAATTTGCCCATCCCAGCCCCCCGCCACAACAACCGTCTGCGCCCACGGCAACACAAAAACCATCGCCGCAACGATTCCCGCTGGGACCACCGCTCTCCATCTCCCCACAAACCATCCGAAACATGCCGTCAGCATCAGAATCACAAACGCCATCGTCCGCAGAGGCAAAGGCAGAAAACCCCACTGATGTTGCCCATACCCGTAATAACTCCATCCATCACTCAGAATGCCGACGCAAACACACAAAACAACCGCCGACACACCGAACAGAATCCCAAACACCACCCGTCTGCGCGAGTGAAGAAACCCCGTCAGATAAACCGCTGCAAGCACAGCGATCATGCGCGCCAGATAGACCTCAGAACCGTTATAAACACTGGCTCGATACATCCACTCCGAGATCAGCCACGCCGGCACCAGCAACAACGAAAGCGTCTGTTGAAACTGATCGCCCAGCAGCCACCATCCCGCCAGCGCACACAAAGCCCACAGCATCACCGCCGCCGGCCAGTGCTCCTGCATATTGAAGATCTGCCCCACCAGCGCAATCGCCGCACCCGCCGCAACCGTCCCCAGAGCGTGCATCGTCGTTGCAAACCCTGAGAAGCGCTCCTTCGCGGCAATTCCCGCCCCATGAAATAGCGCCAGCATAGCCAGCACCAGCGTCAACCGCCAACCCGGCGACACATAATCCCAGTTCGCCGCAACAAACAACAACACCCCGGCACCCAGCAGAATCCCACCCAGGACAAGCGCCAGAATCACCTGCCAGCGCCGTCCGCTGGGCTGCGCCTCCGCGCTCTCATAAGCACGAATCGATGACGCCGTCGCGTCATCAATCAGGCCCGCATCCCGCCAGCGATTCAGGTACCGCTCAAATGTCTGCATCGTTGTTCGAGTAGTAAAGCAGAAGCCCACTGCCTACACAAGGAAATTGTTCGGGTATGCTTCCCTAGAGCAAAACGCCCGGTGCCGGATGCCCCCATTCCGCTCTGCCGAAGGCCGGAGTGACGCCCTGAATTGCCTTCTTCCAGCCGGCCCCAACTCTCACCGTACGATCAACGAATCAAGAGTCGCGGCTCAACCGCGCCAACAAATCCCGCACCGTCACCCCAAGCACCGGATGCACCCACTCCGGCGCAATCTCCACCAACGGCTCCAGCACAAACCGCCGCTCCTCCATCCGGGGATGCGGCAGGATCAGCTCCTCCGCCCACAACACCCAATCCCCATACAACAGCAGATCAAGATCGATCACTCGCGGCCCCTTCGCAACTGCACCAACCCGCTCCCGGCCCATCGCCCGCTCAATAGCCAGTAGCTCACGCATCAACTCGCGCGGGCCCAACTCTGTCCCGAGCAACATCACCCCATTCAAAAACCGAGGCTGCTCCAGATACCCCACCGGCTCCGTGTCATAAAACGACGACACCGCCCGGACCTCACCCAGCTCCCCAACCCGCCTTACCGCCTCCCGCAGATTCGCCTCGCGGTCCCCGAACCTCGACTCCAGATTCGACCCCAGCGCAATCGCAGCCAGCCCTTTCATTCGATAATCGCCCACACCCGATCGAAATCCACCACGCGAATCACCACAAACTCACCACAATTCACCATCAAAAAACCACCCAATTACCATCCAAAACACCACGAAATTACGACACAATCGCCGGCTGCAGATGCCCCATCACCGTCTCCGGCTCAGCCACCTCATCATACCCATGAGCCAGCTCCCACGCCGACCGATCCCGCATAAGTCGTTGCACAAGAGCAGTATGCATCGCATGTCCCGCCCGCTCCGCCACCACCCGGCCCTGAATCCTGCGCCCCGCCAGCGCCAGGTCCCCAATCAGGTCCAAAACCTTATGCCTTACAAACTCATCCTCAAACCGAAGTGGCCCATTTTCAACACGTTGCCGCGACAAAATAATTGCACAATCCCTCGAAGCCCCGCGGATCAGCCCCATATCCCGCAAAGTAGCCTCATCCTCTTTAAACCCGAAAGTCCGCGCCGGAGCAATAAAATTCACGTAATCCCCGGTTGCCAGATCACCCGTAAACATCTCCACACCAATAGGTTGCGGGAAGTCGATCGTATACTGGATCCGATACCCCGACCCCGGATAGACCCCAATAAACTTGGACCCCTCCCGAACCTCAACCTCTTTCAAGATCTTCAGATACTCCCGCTTCCGTCTTTGCTGTTTCAACCCAACTGATTGAAAAGCCTGCACATACGGCAGCGCACTCCCATCCAGGATCGGCACCTCCAGATTGTCCACCTCAACAATCACGTTATCCACGCCATACCCAATCAGCGCCGATAAAAGGTGCTCAGTCGTTGAAATCAAAACACTTTGCCGCATCAGACTGGTCGCGTAGCTCACCTTCGCCACATTGCGGCCCACCGCCGCGATCTCAAAGTTGTCTAAGTCTGTGCGTCGAAAGACGATACCCGATCCGGCAGGTGCCGGAATCAGCCGCATAGAGACAGGCGCACCGCTATGCAAGCCAATGCCACTGAATTCAATCTCCGATCGAATTGTCCGCTCAAAATGAGCTTCCAAGGCCACGAAACGATCTCTCCGGCAAAGCCATCAATGAGCTTACAGTCGATCAGTAAACCAGCACTGTGGTAAATACGCAACAATTTCGCTTGAGGCTGACCACTTTTTACCTCGCCAAAACTGGGAACTAATTCATTTGACTGCTATAACATCCATCCATGGATACCAAAACGATCCTTCGTCATGTCGAGAAAAAACAGCGGTGGATACATGACACCCTCCGTGAGCTCGTGCAGCAGGAATCGCCAAGTGAAGACCGGCAAGCGGTTAACGCGGCCATGGCCTTAGCCGAGCACTGGGCCCATGAACAGGGAGCCCGCGCAAAGCGCCACCGGCAAAGTCAATTCGGTGACGTGCTCGAACTTCGTTTCGGCCCAACGCGCTCATCACGCAAACCTGTTCTCCTCCTCGGACACCTCGACACCGTATGGCCTATAGGAACCCTGGCCAAGATGCCGTGGCGCGAGGCCGAAGGCCGTTATTGGGGTCCCGGAGTGCTCGATATGAAGGCCGGTGTCGTGATGGCTCTGGCAGCGCTCAGCACTCTTCGCGAAATGAAATCAGCTCGTCCTACGACCCTACTGTTGAACAGTGACGAAGAGGTCGGCAGCACGATCTCGCGAGCGATTACGGAGCGGCTCGCGTTGGAATCATCGGCGGTGCTGGTTTTGGAGCCCGCTCAGGGACTCGCCTACAAGACCGCCCGCAAAGGCGTAGGTAATTATCATGTGCAAGTTACGGGCGTTGGAGCGCACAGCGGAGTGGACTTCGAACGCGGCCATTCTGCTGTCCTCGAACTCGCAAAGCTGGTCCAAACCATCTCCAACTTTACGAATTTAAGCCGAAAACTGACGGTGAATTGTGGTGTGATCACTGGTGGAACACGGTCAAATGTGGTCGCTTCGAGCGCCTACGCTGAGGTCGATGTCCGCATCGCGAAGGCAAGCGATGCAACGTATGTTGAAAAGTTATTTCGCGGGCTCAAGGTCTCCGACCCAAAGTGCAAGCTCACAATCACCGGCGGCATCAACCGTCCACCAATGGAGCGCAAGGCAGGTACGATCACGTTGTTCAAAAGAGCACGAGGACTGGCGGCTGAACTCGGCTTCGTCCTTGAGGAAGCAGCGACTGGCGGCGGCTCCGATGGCAATTTCACCGCGGCCCTGGGCATACCAACGCTCGACGGCATGGGCGCCGTCGGCGAAGGTGCTCACGCCGCACACGAATCAGTCGTCATCGAGCATCTGGTTCCCCGCACGGCCCTCCTTGCAGCGATGATTGCCGGCGTGGAGTAGATAAGACCAAGCCTAGGTTTCGCCGACCACTGGCGCAGTCTCAGCTTCGGCCAGAAGGGCAATCGTGCGCGCAATGGGAAGCCCGACCACGTTGAAATAGCAGCCCTCGATGCGCGGAATCCACCGTGCGGCGTAGCCCTGAATGGCGTATGCCCCTGCCTTGTCGAGAGGTTCGCCGCTGGCGATGTATCGCGCGATCTCAGCATCATCGAGACAGTTGAACGTGACCTGCGTGACCTCAACATCCCGAGCGATCTTGCGGTTTGTAACCGCAGCAAGACCGGTAAGCACAGCGTGGGTGCGTCCGCTCAGCAGCTTCAGCATTCGGCGCGCATCGGCGGTATCGGTAGGTTTGCCCAGGATGTGACCGTCACAGACGACGCAGGTGTCTGCGCCCAGAACAATCAGCGGGTTGTCCACTGCGTCCGAGGATTGGTGTGCGTTCCAGACTGCCTGGGCCTTCTCCTCGGCCAGCCGTTGGACATACGCAGCGGCGGCCTCGTCCGGTAACAGGTCTTCATTCAGATTCGCGGCCACTACGGTAAACTTGAGGCCCGTCTGCGCAAGAAGTTCGCGGCGGCGAGGTGAAGCTGAGGCAAGAATAAGCATCACTCTCCCAGAGTAGCGGCAGAGCTGCCATTGGGCAAAGCCGTTCGGGCGCGTTCGTGGGGATCGGCGACATTGCACAGGAGGGTTTTGAAGATGAAACAACATAAATGGAAGATTGCGGCGGCAATCGTTGGAGCGCTCATACTGGTAGTGGCGGCGATCCCTCTCTTTGTGAACATCAATACATTCAAACCGATAATTGAAAACCAACTGACGACCGCACTAGGCCGACAGACAAAGGTCGGCGACCTCAGTCTTTCGATTCTCTCCGGCACGGTGGTGGCTCGCGATCTGGTGATAGCTGACGATCCGCAGTTCAGCAACCAGCCGTCTTTGACAGCGAAGGAGCTCCACCTTGGCGTGCAGGTGATGCCGCTGATCTTTCACCGGCAGATCCTCGTGACCAGTCTGGAGATCGACGATCCACAGATTCGCCTAGTTCGTTCCGCAAGCGGCGCGTGGAACTTCTCTTCGATCGGCCAGAGCGCCGCGAACCGAACAGCGCAGCAGAAGCAGCAGTCAATCGTCCCCGATTTCACTGTCGACAGTTTCCGTATCAAGAATGGTCATGCGACGTTGGAGAATCTGCCAGCCGTCGGCGCGCCACAGGTCATCGACCAGATTGATCTGGAGGTCGAGAACTTCGCCTTCGCCAAACAATTTCCCTTCAAGCTCAGCGCGGCTCTGCCCGGAGAGGCCACGATGACGGTGACGGGCAAAGGCGGTCCCATCAACCCGCACGATGCGGCTAAAACAACCTTCGATGCGCAACTCGCATTGCACCACTTCGATCCCGTCGCAACGAGCTTCGTGGACAAGAGCGCCGGCCTCTCCGTCCTTGCCGATATCGATGCGCACGCCGTCTCGAACGGCGCCTCGGTCACCAGCAGCGGAACCGTGCACACACAACACCTGCAACTGCTACTTGACGCAGCGCCTGCACCCAAACCGATCGACATCACCTACAACGTAGTGCATAGCCTGAGCGACAACACCGGCCAGTTGCAGGACGCAGCCTTCCAGACCGGAAAGCTGGCCGCGCACGTGAACGGCACCTACAACATGCAGCCGGGGAACATAACTGTAAATCTTAAGCTCACTGGAGAGAATCTCCCAATCGATGAACTGCAATCCATCCTGCCCGCCGTGGGGGTCAAGTTGCCAAACGGATCGGTGTTGCAGGGCGGCGTCCTTACGACTCATCTCACCATCGTCGGCCCGCTTCAGGCTCTGGTCATCAGCGGCCCCGTCGAACTTTCCAACACACGCCTGTCAGGCTTCAACCCCAGCTCGCAGTTGAAAGGAATCGTAGCCGCTGCCACCGGCGATACAGGCAACGTCACCAACATCCAGACTTTGCGCGTGCAACTGCAGGTCGCAAAAGATGGCATACGCGCCAGCAACATCTTCATGTCGATGCCTTCAATCGGTGACGCTGTTGGCAATGGCACAGTTTCGCCAAGCGGCGCATTGAACTTCAAGTTGAGCATGAAGGTGGACACGAGCCGGGGTGTCGGCGGCAAAGCAGTCGGCCTGCTCTCTATGGTGAACGGAACGGCCGGAAAGACTGCTTCTGAGGCGGCCGCCACGGGTCTGCCCGTCACCATCACGGGAACCTCCTCCAAACCCATCATCACGCCGGACGTAAGTGGAATGATGAAGAGTAATACACAACAGCTCACGAATAAGCTGACTGGCCTGTTTGGCGGCGGCAAGAAAAAATAACTCAGAAGTGACGCGTCATGCAGTGACATCCTCGACCGTGACATGTGCCTGCATTACGTGTTTGGCACCAGGAGCAAGTGTGACAGAGTTCAACGCCGCGTTCACTGTTTCGACGGCTATGAACTCGTGCCACTCGGTTGGGTCCAGATCCGGAAGCTTCAGCGCGCCTGCCTCCCATGGATTCCACACGACGGTGGTGTTGGAGCCGGTCTTGGCGACTGTGACGCGGCGCTTATTGCCGACGTCATGAAGAACGCAGGCACTTGTGGTGCTCAAATACACCCGGTCGGTCGGCTCAGTGATGGTGATCGGGCCATGCTGCAACTTCGACTGCAGGTTGTCGTTCTTGTCCAGATAAGTCACACCTTCAAGGCCGGTCACACTGACCTCGTGAATGTCGGCAACGGCGTAGTAAGTATGGAGCGCCTCCTCAAAGACCAATGGCGCGTCCGCATCGTTGACCACGGTGAGTTGCATCGTCAGCGTGCGGCCAATCGTAAGCTGATACGCGAGCCGGAAGTGATCGTAGCCAAGGTTGCGGCTGATCTCCGTTGGGCCCAGTGTGAAGGTCATGTGAAGATCGTCACCGGCCAGCGCGGCAAAGGCCAGCGTCCAGTCCTGAATGCGTGCGAAGCCGTGCGATGGCCCCGTCTTGCCGTCATGCCGCACGGCAAACCAGGGAAAGGCAATGGGAACACCGCCGCGAATCGGTTTTCCTGGAGCGAAGTCGCTCTTGCGACTGACGAAGATTGCGGGCTGCTGTCCCTTCGGTTGCCACGCAGCCACATGCGCGCCCTGCAAATACACGGTCGCCGTTGCATGCGGTGTTGTGATGCCGGCATGGATGAGGCCGCTGGCCGTGGCATGAAAGGCGAGGACGCCAGGTAGTCCGAAGTGTTCGTTGAGCTGTGTCAGGTCCAAGGTTTTGTCTCCGCTGTAGATTGTTTCAAGTGTATGCGGAATCGCAGGTCGTTACTTAGGTGGGAGCTGCGGTGCCTTCATCAAATCGATAAAGAGCTTATTGAACCGCGGCAGATCAAGATCGGTCTGCACATGGACAAGCTGTAGATCGAGCGCGGGTTTATTGGCTGCGGTCCAGGAGAGAGTATCTCCGTAGAAGGGACCACGACTGAGGTCTACGTCGACGTAGAGCTTCTCTTCCTTAGTAATGATCGCCGGGTCGAGCCATGCCGCAGCAGCTAACTCATCCCAAAGATAGTAAAACTCATCCGTATAGGCAGCGAGATACTTCGCAGCAGGATTCGTCGAACGGGCGATGTCGTCGAGCATGGCCTTGGTAAAGCCGGTCTTGACGGAGATGTCGACCGTGGTGAGGTCGATACGAGGCCAGTGCGCGCGCAGCGTGATGTGTGCGGCCTCAGGGTCGAACCAGAAGTTAAACTCGTGTCGCGGATTGTTGGCGAACTCGGGATCGCCGGTCTGCGGGCTCAGACTGCCCCCCATGATGACGATGCCCTGCGTAAGCTCGGCGAAGTGCGGATCGATGGAGATGGCAAGCGCGATATTGGTCAGCGGGCCGGCTGCATAGATCGTCACTTCGTGGGGATGTGCGTGGACCTGGCGAATCAGAAAGTGTGCAGCATCTTCGGCCAGAGGCTTGATGCTTGGTTCTCCTTCGACCAGTTTGGGCACTACGTAAGGCCCGTGATACGGCTGAAGACTCGTCTTCTCGGCAATATCGCCCCAAGCCCCATACCAGGAGTAGCCACCATAAAGTTGCCGCTGGATCTTCGACTCCTCTTCTGTGCGGACGAGCGGAAAGATCGCTCCCGGCACAACCGGAACATCGGTCCGGTGAATGAGTTCGAGCATGCGCAGCGTGTGCTGCACCTCTTCGGGCTCCCATGCATTGCCGCTGACCATCGTGATCCCCAGCACCTCGGCCTGCGGAGATTGCAGAAGCACCATCATCGACATCTGGTTTGAGCCACCTGGCCCCGAACCATCCTGATCGATGATCACCATGCGCCGGGTCTGCGCGCCTCCAGCTAATGAGACCAGGGTGACAAGAAGCAGGGAACTGAGCATGAATCTTCGGATCATAGTGAAGACAGAGTAGCAGCACCAAGGGCGAATTCATCAGCACGAACCAATCACCAGGCTGCCTTTATGCTTAAGGCATCATGCACCGGCCCTCCTTCCGTTTTCTGGTCCCCTTTCGCCTGTTGCTCTCTGTCGCTCTTTTGTTCTCTGCCGCTCGTGCTGCCTCTGCGATCGAGGTCAGAGTCTCGGCCCAGGCTCTCGAACGCACCCTGCGGACGCAGCTCTTCAACGGCCGCCAGGGACGCTATTACATCCGTGGAGACGCCACCTCGGCATGCTACGTCTATGCCGAATCGCCTCACGTCACCTTCGCGAGGGACCGCATCATCGTCCGCGTCCACGCCAGAGCGAAGCTCGGAACAGCCGTCCATGGAACCTGCATCGGCGTCTCACTCACCACCGACACCGACGTCTCGTTGATCCCGGAGGCCGAAGAGGAGAGCATCGGCTTTCGCGACGCGCGGATCGAGCGGCTCAGCGAATCGAAGGAGCTGAACTTCCTGATGGAACCGTTTCTGAGTCACAAACTACCCGCGCAGATGAAAGTGAACGCGGCAGTCCTGATGCGTCAACTGCTCAGCCGCTCAACCGAAACCACCGGCTACGCGCTCTCGCTGAGTTCGCTGAAGCTGCACTCGCTCCTCGTAGAAGGAGAGTCGCTGGTGATGGATGCAGACGCGACCCTGAAGGTCGATTGATCGAAGCTAATTGCGGCTACTGCGGAGTCGTGGGCGGCGGCAGTGGTCGCCTGGTCTCAAGCGTTCCCGGAAGCTCTGCTGGAAGCGCCCCTGAAGCCGGTTGCGCCATCTTCGTCTCTGGTGTCGCCGGCGGAGGTCCTGGAATCGCATCAGCAGTCTTCGTCACTGGCTCTCCCGGCACGATCTCGACCGCAGCGTCCTTCGGCGCCTTGAAGCGCCCGTCTGTCAGATAAGCCACCACGAGACCCGCGGTCACCTCCGGCGTCAGCACTGCCAGCGGCAGCACATACTTCTTCGACTTCACCACCGACTCCAGTACGCCGTCGATGGGATGGCTGCGTTTGATGCTGCCCGGCACCTGCGGAATCATGAATGTCGAAAATGTCAGTTCAGGATGGTGGTCGGAGTACTTCGTCAGCGATCGCGCCACCTGCTTCGGCGTTGTGATGCCCAGATCGACGAAGTAGTTCCGGTGTACCCCGTGGGGGTAATAGACGTTCAGCAGCGTGCGTGAGAAATCAGCGCAGTTATGAAAGAGCAGATTGAAGTGGCCGTCATTCCGGCTGTCATTGAACTTATCCATGAACTGCTCATCTTCATCTGGGGTGGTCTGAATCTGAAAGCCATAGATCCTGCGGTCGTACGATGCGCCGATCAGCTGCGTCCACTCGCCGCCCGGCGCTTCGCCTTCCTTCTTGCCCTCGGCGACATCGGGCGCGTACGCCAGCAGGTGATCTCGCCGGTATTGATCGCGCAAGCTAGCTTCGAGCGCCGCATCGGCGGTCACTGGCACGTCCTCCACGCGTTCCACAGCGTACAGATAGGGGACCAGCGGAATTGCCAGCCAATCGTAGCCGTCGATCTTGTGATAGCGGCTGATAACCGCACCCGGCTCGCCCGGACGGCATGGCCGCAGCCGAGTGGGCGACTCCGCGCAGACGTGGTTTAGATAGATTGCAGCGTGACCTGTCGGATTGAAGGCGCCAAACTCGCCGTAAGGCTCCTCCATTAGCAGAGCCGCGTCGGCCCGCGCCCGCAGCCCCCCAATCGCTACCATCACCACAACAAACGCTGTCAATGCGACGCGTATCTTTCTCATTCCTACCTTTCCAAATCGGACACTCAAAAAAGCCTTCCTCAGATCAGCGCTGCTTTTTTAAGAGAACACTTCTCTGCGCAGACATGTTGCGGTATTTTGCACAGTCACCTTGAAGGGCAAGGTCCCAACACAACAACGACGCTGTCAGTTGGATGTCAACTGACAGCGTCATGGTTGGTTCGTCAAGATTTAGAAAGAGATACGCGCTCCGAATTGGAACTGCCGCGGATCATACGAAGAGGTCTCTTGGCCAGCCGCCGTGTAGAGAAGATTCACGTCCAGCGTGTTGTTTTTATTAATAATGTTGAAGAGATCCATGGTCAACTGAAGGCCAATGTCGTGCGAGAACGAAAACGCACGGGCGATTCGTATGTCCGTGAACACCGTGTAGGGCTTCACGCCGAAATTGCGGCCTAGGTCCCCGGCATAATAACTGCTTGCCGGTCCGGCAGTCGGCGGAGCGTCGATGTAGCAGGGCAGATTGAAGGCCCCAGTTGGCGAATACTTCGAGAGGACGGGAGCGGTACCGCAACCCGTCAATCCACTGTTGGGTGCGACCGCATTGGGCCGATCCGTAAGCGGATCGAAGTCGAAGTTAGTGTCGGTACCCGTGAGGATGTTGAACGGACGGCCCGACGATATCTCAAAGATAGGCGCAACCGTGATGCCGGAAAATACCGTCGGCACAAAACCCGAGCCACCAAGGTGGCCCGAGTTGTAAACCCCGGAGAGAACGAAGCGATGGCGCTGGTCGAAGGTGGAGCTACTGCGCTCGGCATTCGGCGCGAAGTTGCTCTGCGGTGCGTCGGACGTGGAAACAACGTCGGTCGAATCGTCGATCGCGTGCGACCAGGTGTAGCTCACCAGAAACTCGTAATTCTGTGTAAAGCGCTTCTTCAGGTTCACGCTCAGCCCGTTGTAGTCGGAGGTGCCGGTAGTAAGGTTCGGGCTCATATCGCCGAAGGGCACTGGCAGGCCCTTACCGAGTCCATCCGCAAAAGCGATCTCGCTGGCTAGAGCAACGCACGGACCGCCGCCAATGGCCGGGTTGGAGAGGAAGGGTGCGAGCGAAATATTCAGACCGGAAGGACGGAAGAAGTTCAGCAGCGCAGGGGTCACATAAGGCCCCGTAGGCCCGACTCCGCAGGGATTCACGCCGCTCGCCGTCGCGACCTCCAGTGGGTTCGACGTGGGGCTCGCGGTGCCGGGTAATGCGGTCCCGGCCTTCACGGCGTTCACCGCGTTGTGCCAGTTGGCGATCAGAAGCTGTGGATTCACCGCATTCACGTTGATGGGGCGGTTCAGATGACGCCCGCCGGTCAGGTTATACGCGATGTTCAGCGACATGTCGTGGCCAAGGTCCTGCTCAATCCCGAAGGAGACCTGTTGAACGTACGGGGTCTTGATGTACAAGTCGGCAGGAAGGCCCGAGGGAAGAATCGGAAGGGGAAAGCCGGCTGCGAGAAAGTTCTGATTCACAAACAACGAGTTCGAGTTGTCCGGATCAAAGCGCTGTTGGCTGGCGATGTAGTTGACACCGGCCGCGCTCGCGCCAAGGCAGTTTGCATTTCCGAGCGACCCCTGAAACGTATTCGTCGCATTGAGATTCAGTGGACTCGCGCTGGTAACGGGAGAGGTGACCGCGCAGGGCGTGCCCCCGGCAAGGATCACAAGAGGAACTGTCGTCGAGTTGAAGGCGAGAGACTGCGCCTCGAGGTTACCCGGCGTGCGGTCGTAGAAGATACCGTAGTTCGCACGAAGGAGTGTCTTGGCGTTGCCAAAAACGTCGTACGCAACGCCGAGGCGCGGTGCGATGTTGGTTGGCTGTAACCGAATTCCCTCGCGGATCCCATAGGCGGTCATGGCATTGTTAGTAGCCGTATTAAGTGCAAGCTGGGTAGGGTAGCCCTCAATGTCGTACCGGGCGCCGATGTTCACCGTGACTCTGCTGCTTACCCGCCAGCTGTCCTGCAGAAACGCTCCCAGCACCTTCAGGTCGTATTTCGTGCTCGTATTGCCGATGCCCTGGGCAAACGACTGCGGGATGCCGAGACCATAAGCCTGGATTGCAGAGAACCCGGGAAGGCCAACCAATGAGGAGGACACATCGGTGCTGTTGAGGGAGCCGAAGCTGTAGTCGCCGCCACCATACAGCTGGCCCTGCAAAATGTTGATGGGGATGTAGCGCAGGTCGATTCCGATCTTGGTCGTGTGCGGGCCATGCGTGTAGGTGAAGTTGTCCTGCAGCTGGTTCTGGTCTTCGATACGATTGACAACCGAGAACGGTGTCTTGCCGAAGTACGCAAACCCGGGAATGTTCACCGCAGTGCTGCTTCCTCCGGGAGAGTTGCTATTCGCGAAGAGCACCGGATGCCGTGCAAATTGAAACGTCAGTAAGTTGACTTTGTTAGTGCCAATCGTCAGCGTATGTTGAGCGGAGATCGCCCAGTCGTGAAGGCTCTGCGTGGCGGTGCGGGAGAATGAGTTTTCGCCGAGATTCTGGTTGGCGGCGCTCTCCTCAATGCCGCTGACGAAACTCGGGCTGGCGCTTCCAAGCACGACCAGTTGCTGATCGTTTGTCAGCTTGTGGTTGATCTGCAACGAGTAAACCTCCGTCCGCTCAGAGATGGGAAAGTTGCCGATCAGGCTGTTGAGCGGAACGAAGGAGGCCGGCAAACCCTGTCCAGAGGTAACGAAATTCTTCGCGCCAATGCTCGGCTGCAGAAACGCCGGGTTTTGGCCTGATGTCGCGATCGACGAGCCTGAGCCGACGAGTGCGATGTACTGTTGAATCCCCGGAGTATTCGCCGGAAGCTGTGGATTCTGCAGAAACGCCTGCTGCTGCGGAGTTCCCTGCACTGTAAGCACTCCAGTCGGTGCGCCATAGAACCGGCTGACGTCGATGTTGGTCAGCCCAAAATTATTGGCGCCAATGTCCGAAAACCCAGTCTCCTGCCGCCGCGTGATCTCGGCCGAGAAAAAGTAGAACGTCTTGTCCGGAATAATCGCCCCGCCGATGGTGAATCCAGCCTGCACCCGTGTGTACGCCGGCTGATAGACGGTAGAAAACGGGTTCGTCGCCTGAATGTACCGGTTGCGCAGAAAACCATAGGCGCTCCCATGCGTAGCGTTGGTGCCCGACTTGGTAACGATGTTGACTACGCCACCTGACGCACGCCCATACTCCGCGTCAAAGCCATTAGTGACGATCTGGAACTCCTGCACGGCATCCTGCGACACCGTAGTGCGCGTGCCGCCGGAGATATAGTCGCCCGCGTCGGCGCCGTCGATGTTGATCGAGTTCGACCGTGCCCGAACCCCGCCGAAGTTTAGCCCCGACGTAGGAATCGCCCCGATCGAAGGCGCGGCGTCACGGGCGATCTGCGAGTTGGTCAGAGTAAAGCCGATGTAGTTGCGGCCATTCGTGGGCAGATTATCAATGCGAAGCTGGTCAATGGTAGTGGACTGCGAACTGCGCTGCGTCTCGATGATGTCGGCGCCAGCATTGACGTTGACCGTCTCACTTCCACTCACGGCAAGGGGAAGGCGCAGCTCGGCCCGCTCTCCGACGGTCAGCACCACATGGCCCTCAGTCAGCTTGGCGAACCCGGGAGCCGTTGCTGTCACCACATATGTGCCGGGTGGCAGGAGAAGCAACTGGTAGTTGCCCTGGCCGTCGCTGGTCGTACTGCGGGAGAAGCCCTTGGAGGGATCCGCAATGGTGATCGCCGCATTGGGAATCACCGCGCCGCTGGGGTCGTTGACCGTGCCGTGAAGTTCTGCCGTGGAGATGTTCTGGGCCCGAGGACTGGCAGGGAAGAGACACGCCTGCAGGAAGATGGCGGCGACAGCGACTACGGAGAGATGCCGCGATATACGAGTCAACATGAAAGATTCTCCCTGTGCAATCGGCAGTGCCGCGTTCGGTTCGCAACGGCCCGGCAGACAACTTTGACAACGCGTTGTTCTACATGAATGACCATTCAGTGCGCAAGTAGGGAAGCGATGGGGACGGGTATACTACGCAAATTCATCGTCGGGGAGCCCCTTCGATGCGGCCTGTTTTGTGGTGTTTACTCGTACTCGTCGACTGTCGCTGGCATTCGCCCTGTCGATCGTGGCGCTGGCACAGTATCCTGCAATGGACATCTTCCTCATCGGATCAGTTAAGTAAAAAAGCCTACGCCGGAGGCGAATTGTTTACACCAGACACGTATCCGGCAGCTTTGCTTCTGATGATGCTCAGCATGCTCTGCTGGGGCAGCTGGGCCAACTCCCAGAAGATCGACGCACGCTGGCGCTTCGAACTCTTTTATCTCGACTACACCTTCGGGCTCCTGGCAGCGTCAGTTCTCTTTGGACTCACGCTTGGCCGCACCGACCCGGCCTCCACGGATAGCTTCTTCGCGAATCTACGCTCCTCAAGCCCTCAAAGCATCCTCGAGGCCTTCGCCGGCGGCGCGATCTTCAGCATCGGCAACATTCTCCTCGTCGCGGCAATCTCGGTTGCAGGCATGGCCGTCGCATTTCCCGTCGGAGCCGGGCTTGCCCTGGTGTTGGGCTCGCTGCTCAACTACTCCGTCTCTCCCACCGGCAATCCGGTGCTCATCTTTGGTGGAATAGCCCTGGTCTGCGTTGCCATCGGCCTCGACACGCTCGCCTATCGTGATCTTGAAGGCGCAGGCCGTTCCAGCGCGAAGGGAATTCTACTCAGCACTGCCGGTGGAATCGGCGCCGGCCTCTTCTATCCTTTTGTGGCGAAGTCGCTCACCGGGCCGGCCCACCTCGTCCCTTACACGGTCAACTTCATCTTCGCCCTCGGAGCGCTGACAACGGCAATACCGATGAGCTATCTCCTCATGCGCAAGCCGGTCAACGGCCCACCACTCAACCTGAGCGACTACGCAGCGGGGAACGCGAGCGTCCACGCATGGGGCGTAGCCGGAGGCGTCGTGTGGGGACTCGGCACAATCGCAAACTTCGTGGCATCGTATGTGCCCATGATCGGTCCCGCGACCTCCTTCGCGATGGGCGAAGGCAACACGATGATCTCTGCTCTTTGGGGCGTCTTTGTCTGGAAGGAGTTAAGGGTGCGACCGCGCGTGTAAAGGTCTTGCTCTCGCTGATGTTCCTGGTCTTCCTGCTCGGTCTGACCGCGATCGCTCTGGCTCCGATCGTAAAGTAAGGCCGAGGGTCACATCTTACTTGTCCTGCGACGGCGCGTCGCCTGACCCGTCGGACAAACATCGAGTAGCGGACACGAAGAGCACCTCGGATGATGCGCCGTGCAAATTCGCTGGCCATGTATCTTGATCAGCGTGTGGTGCTCGTCCAGGATCTCGGGAGACCATTCCGCAGGTGCCATCTCCATCAGTCGATCCTCTGTCTGACGAGCGTCGGCGCCCTTCGCAACAAAGCCCAGCCGTTCCGTCACGCGCAGATGGTGGCTATCGACACAAATGGCGCGACGACGCAACCTGCTGAAGTTCACCACAGCCGCGCTGGTCTTCGAGCCCACACCGTCGAATTGTTCCAACCAGGAACGGACCTTGTCAGTGCGATACCCCTTGAGAAAATCGAGCGAAAGCGTGCCACACCGCTGCGTGATCTGCTCTAAAGCGCGTTTCAGGTGAACAGCCTTCTGCTCGGGAAACGTAATCGGGCGGATCGCTTCTTCGATCTCAGAAACTTGCGCATCTCGCAAAGCCTCCCAGCTCCCAAAGTGCGCCTGCAGATGCTCAACCACCTCAAACGTAACCTCAGTCTTCGTACGCGACGAGAGCAGGGAATAGATGAACTGCTTGAGCGGATCCCAAACCTCACGCTCCGGCGGCCGACCGTAGAACTCCAACAGCCTGCGATGAATCTCTTCCAACCGTGTATCGACAAAAAGTGGCATCCCTCTTCATTTTATTCCGCGACAACCGTGCAAAGAACACCGTGAGAGCTGGATCTTTGAGCGATGCCCGTAAATATACTGTGGGCTATGACTCCCGAGCTTCACACTGACCGTCTCCTTCTGCGACCTGTCGAACTCGCAGATGCGGAGCAGACGCAGCGCCTCTTTCCGCACTGGGAGATCGTCAAGCACCTGAACGCCATCGTCCCTTGGCCATACCCCGCCGATGGAGCCTTCACCTACTATCGCGACGTGGCGCTTCCCGCAGTCGAACGCGGAGACGAATGGCACTGGACCCTGCGATTGAAACAATCACCCGGCCAGCACATCGGGGCAATCGGTCTAATGACGGGGAAGCTAGACAACCGCGGCTTCTGGCTCAGCCTGCCGTGGCAAGGCAAGGGCTTGATGACCGAAGCCGTAGTCGCCGCCAACGACTTCTGGTTCGATGTCCTCGGCTTCCCTGTTCTGCGTGCTCCAAAGGCAATCGCAAACAGCACCTCAAGACGCCTCTCAGAAAAAACCGGAATGCGCGTAGTCGCCTTCGAAGAGCGGAACTTCGTCTCCGGTAGACTCCCCTGCGAGATATGGGAACTCACCGCTGACGAATGGCGCACCGCCAGAGCGCGTCTTCTCGTGAAGCAGTTCTAGAGCTTCGAACCTAGCTGACAATCTCAGTCGTGGGTCACACCAATCTCCACACCCGCCGCGGTCCGAAGCCCCCACGCCATGCGCGGCGTATTGTGTGCCAAGCCCACGCGGCCATCCGGACCCAGCAGAATGATGCCGCCATGTCCACCAAGTCGATCGAAGAGATAAGCGATCGCCTCATGCGCAGCCTCATCAGGACTCGCCCCTGCAGCAACGCGGTCCACCGCCCATTTGCCGAGGACAAGCTTCATAATCGGCTCACCCCAACCTGTGAGCGACACTGCGGCAGTGAGATTGTCGGCATAGCAACCACAACCAATCAGCGAAGAATCACCCACACGCCCCGGCGCCTTGTTCAACGTACCGCCCGTGCTCGTTCCCGCTGCGATATTGCCGTAACAATCAAGCGCTACCGCACCAACCGTGTCGTGCGAATCGAGACTCCTCGAATCTGCACTCCCGGAATCCTGGCTCCCGGAGAAGGTCTCATCCGGCAGTCCGGCTCGTTCATCGGCCTGAGCTTTGTAAAGCCGCTCCTGCTCCCGCGGAATCACCAACTCCATGTTGTCGCAAAGCGCCATCCCATGTTGACGCGCAAATCTCTCCGCCCCCGTCCCGACAAAATACACATGCGGCGACTTATCCAGAACCAGCCGCGCCGCACGAATCGGATTCCGCAGTCGCTCCACACAGGCCACACCTCCCGTACGAAGATTTTCACCATTCATTAGCAGCGCATCCATCTGCACGCGTCCATCCTGTGTCAGAAACGAGCCGCGTCCTGCGTCGAAGGTTTCATCATCTTCCATCACGGCAACGGCGGCTTCGACAGCATCGACGGCACTTGCGCCTTGTTCGAGAAGCGTATATCCAGCGGCCAGCGCCTGGGCGATGCCATCTTCGTGAGCAGCGACAGCGTCGTCGGGCATCGCCCAGGCTCCACCGTGAATTAACAGAACAGGTTGCGTCTTCATTGCATCCTAAGTTTACGGGAGTCTATCCCCCAATGCCCTCCAGCGTCATCGCCGCGATGTACTACAACGACGAAACCCGAATCCTCACCATCGTCTATCGCGGCAAGCGAGGCGTCTACCGCTACTTCGAAGTCCCGCCGGAGGAGTTCGCCGCCTTTCGCGCCCGCCCTCCAAAGGCACCTATCTCAACGAAATCTTCAAGACCAGACAATACCGATACGAACGAATCAAAAATTCCTGAATTAGCCTCTCATCCGTCAACCGCAGATTCAAATCGCAGCATGTTGCAAGGAAACAAAGAACTGGAGAGACTTATGGCAAAGACGATCGCAGAATTGTTGGTGGAAACGTTGAAAAATGCCGGCGTCGTCTTCAACAACGGCTCTGGCATTCGAACTAACCCCCTGCTACTACCGCGTAGGTTGCAACTTACGGCGTTCCGTCTCCAGATAGGTATACCGAATACGGTGGATCACCGTCAGCGTCGCAAACACCGCCAGCACCCAAAGTGCGGGCGCCATCACGCCCCAGCGATTGCCCAGTGCACCCAGGATGACGCAGACGATGCGCTCCGGCCGCTCCATAAACCCAACCTTGCAGGTCCCGATCAGCGCCTCAGCCCGCGCGCGGGTATAACTCACCATCACGCACGCTGTCATCACAAAGGCCACGAGCCCAACATAAAAAAGCCGTTGGCCCCGTGCATAGTAGATCAGCAGCCCGAAGAAGATCGCCACATCTGAGTAGCGGTCCATTACCGAATCGAAGAACGCCCCAAACACTGAAACCTGGTTCGTCTTCCTTGCCACCCGCCCGTCGACCATATCGAAGACGCCGGCCCCGATAATGATCAGCCCTGCATACAAAAACATGCGGTTGGCATTGTTCGCGCGCGCAAACCCAAAAAAACACGCCGCAATAATGTTGATTACCAGCCCGATGAACGTCAGCATGTTCGGAGAGATTCGCGTCAGGGCCAGCCCGTTCACGATCTTCTGCAGCAACCACCCGCTGCCCTTGCCGAATGCGCTTGTCCAAGTCAAAAAACTAGTCCTCCGGGGAGAAAACCCCGTCTTCGCCGCTCCATTGATACCACGTCAAGGCGCGTGCTGTTAAACTTCGGGAGCATCGTGAATGGTCAGCAGCTTCAAGATCTCCAGCTCGCGCTTTCCGTTCGGCGTGATCACTACAGCGGTATCGCCCACCTGCCTGCCCAGCAGCGCGCGGCCGATCGGCGATGTCGTCGAGATTAACCCCTTCGCCACATCAGACTCTTCGCTTGTCACCAGTTGATATTTGATCTCTTCATCCTTGCTGGCATCAAACACTGTCACTCGCGAGCCAAATCCGACCTTGTCGTTGGGAATATTCACCAGGTTCACCATGGCGAGCTCGCCCATCCGCTTCTTCAGCTGTCCCAGGCGCGCGTTCACAAAGACCTGCCGCTGCTTGGCCATGTGGTACTCGGCGTTCTCGCTCAGGTCGCCCAGCGCGACTGCCTTCTTAATCTCTGCAGGCAGTTCGGTCGTCAGCTCGTGTTCCAGCAACTTGATCTCTTCTGCAAGCCTTTTCTTTACTTCTTCTGGCATTGGGGCCTTCCGGACAATACTTGGCGTTCGCGCAGATGCTCGCGCGGCAACGCGTTGAGGTGAAAGAACGATTATACGATGGGGCGACGCAAAAACCGTTGTCCAGGGGTGCCTGAGCAACTGAACCTGACCTTACGATCGGTCTCTCTGGTTCGCTCGCGCCTCGAGAAACGACTGCAAAATCAATACCGCCGCCACCTGGTCGATGATCCCCTTACGCCCAATCGCCGCATGTCCGGCGTCATCGAGATGCCGGTGAGCCTGGGTCGTCGTCAGCCGCTCGTCCCAAAGATGCACCGTGATCCCGAACTCCGCCCGCAACTCCTCGGCAAACGCCTGCGCCTTGGCCGCCTGCGGGCTCTGGTCGCCGGACATATGCAGCGGATTCCCCACCACCGCCTCGGTCACCCCATGCTTCCGAAGCACCCGCGCAACCGATTTCAGGTCCGCCCTGCGCCCAGCACGGTGCAGTGTAAACAGCGGTTGCGCCGTATATCCCAGCGGATCCGAGATCGCCAGTCCAATCCGCCGGTCCCCCACATCGAAGCCCAGAATCCGCGGAACAAGCGCGCCCTCCTCCGGTTTCGGCTCTGCCGCCTCAGCGTCGGGTCTATCGGGTTTCGACGAATCTGCCATCACGGTCTTGAGTGTAACGGTCGCACCGTAAAATAGTCGTGACGAAGTACATCGACAAACACCGTTCCACCCACGGAGGCGCAGCTTTGAAGTTTTTCCTGACCCTCTTGCTCCTTCTCTTCCTCGCCGCTGGAGCAGCCGCCTACATCGTCTACAGCCCATACGGCCCCACCGCAGAAACCTTCGTCGACATCTCTCCCGGCACCGGAGCTACTGGGGTCGCCACACTTCTGCGGAAAAATGGCATCATCCGCAGCCGGTATGCCTTCGCTATCCTCCGTCTCACTCGGACCGGTACCTTCAAAGCCGGCGAGTATCGCTTCGACCACCCTGTCCCTCCCGGCGAGGTCTATTCCCGCCTCGTCCAGGGCGACGTGTACACCGAGGCTCTCACCATCCCCGAGGGCTACAACATCTTCGACATCGCCGCAGCAGTCGAGACCGCTCGCTTTGCCAAACGCGATGTGTTCCTGACCGCCGAACGCCAGCATACCGAGCTCATCACCGACTTGCTCCCACCCGGCACCCACCCCGACTCGCTCGAAGGCTATCTTTTTCCTGATACTTACCGCTTCTCGCGCCACGCCACGCCGCTCCAGATCCTCACTGCGATGGTCCACCGCTTCCGTCAGGTGAGCACCCAGCTCGGCATCGAGCGCGCCAACATGGCCCAAACCGTCACTATGGCGTCGGTCATCGAAAAAGAGGTCGGTCAGGAGACCGAGCGCCCCCTCGTCGCCGGCGTCTTCGTCAACCGCCTCGCCCGCAACATGCCCCTGGCCACCGACCCAACCGTCATCTATGCCGCTCTGCTTGACAATCGCTGGCGCGGCACCATCCACGCTTCCGATCTGCAGTCCCCCTCGCCCTACAACACCTACAAACACACTGGGTTGCCCCCCGGGCCAATCTCCAACCCAGGGATAGCTGCCCTGCGCGCGGCGATGCACCCCGCTCGGACTGACTACCTCTACTTTGTCAGCGACGCCGCCGGTCACACCCGCTTCGCGGTCGATCTCAAGGAGCACGCCCAGCAGGTACAGGCCTATCGCCAGGCCGAAAAGCACTGATTTAGCGCCCGGTAAGCCCGGTACTGACCCAAAATAGCCACGAAACCGCGTTGATTTTGCAATCAACTCCGCGAAGCGTCTCGGAACCAGGGCACATCCAACACGTATAGAAAACCATAGCCCATGGTTCACTTTGGGATGCCCACTGCGGCAATCCGCGCCAGGACGGATATACTTGAAGTTTGTGCTAATGAGGATAAGACAAGCGTTAGCGGTGGGGTTGGTTGCGCTGGCTCCGGCCCTGACCGGGTGCCTGACGCACATCCGCACCGTCCCCAAGACGCGCCCGGCAGAGGTGGTAATGAACGCCACGCTCGACCAGCTCCTGCAGCAGGTCGAGACCAGGTTCAACCAGATCCAGAGCCTCACCGCAACTGTCGAAATCGTTGCCTCCGAAGGCGGCGCCCGACTAGGTCAGGTCAAGGAGTTTCCCAGCTTCAACGGCTACATCCTGCTGCGTAAGCCCGAGGATCTGAACGTCCTTCTCCGCCTGCCGGTCGTTGGCTCCCAGGCCCTTGATATGGTCAGTGATGGAAAGACCTGGAAGCTCTGGGTTCCCAGGAAGAACATGGCGGTAGTGGGTACCGGGGAGGCGGCCGACCCTTCGCAACACGGCCTGGAAAGCCTGCGCCCCAAGGTTATCTTCGATTCCCTGCAGGTTCGCGGTCTGGCCCCTGACCAGATCGTCGTCCTGACTCAGGACACGCGGGTTTTGACGAATCCAAAGGACAAAAAGGAACTGATCGAAGAGCCGGACTACGATCTCTCCATTCTGGAGCCGCCGCAGGGCCGGACCGCCCATACTCTTCGCGTCATCCACATCGGCCGGTCGACTCTGCTGCCCTACCAGCAGGACATCTACGACCGCTTCGGCAACGTCGTCACCCAGGCCTTCTACAGCAACTACCAGACGTTCGGCGAAATCCAGTTCCCAATGAAGATCGAGATCAAGCGTCCGCAGGATCAGTACGGCTTGAGCATCACGATCACCAAGCTGAGCCTGAATCAGAAGCTGGACGACGATCAGTTCGATCTGAAGTTCCCGGAAGGCGTCACCCCCAAAGTCATGAACTAGCTGCCGGGTTTTTCGGCTAGATTTCCCGGATTTTTTTCTGGATGGTGGGATTGGTGTTTTTGCAGGGGGTTTTGCGAATTCAGGGGTGCAAAACCGTGGTTTTTGGATGGTAAATTGTGGTGCTTTTGTGGTGAAAACGTGGTGATTGAGTGTCCTTATTTCGGCGACGAAAATTTTCCACGGTTTTGAACTTTATTTTCGCCGTCGCCCGATTCGGGCTTGCCCCGGTTCTATTTGGCTTGTTTCTGGAGGCCAGCTCGTTCGGCGTGGGCCGCGATCGCCTGGTTGATCTCGAGAGCCAGGGCGAGTGCGGCGCGACCGTCATCGCCGGAGACGAGCGGGGTGGTGCGGGTTCGTACGGAGTTGAGGAAGGAGGCGATTTCGAGGCGGAGGGGTTCGCCCGGCTCGACCGGGATCTTCTTGAGTGAGAGTCCGGCCGATGGGTGCTGTCCTGCCATCTGAGCGAGGGCGGCAAGTTGGGCCGGATCCATCCCCGCCGCTGCGGCGACGTCGATCATCAGGAGATCCTGGCGGGCGAAGTCGAGCGACAGGTACTGGTGGGGCTGGAAGAAGCGCAGCTTGCGGACACGTTCCGTGCTGACGCGGCTGGCGGTGAAGTTGGCGACGCAGCCGTTCTCGAACTCCAGCCGGACGTTGGCGATGTCGACTTTGCGCGAGAGCACCGGCAGCCCCACCGCCCTCACCTCGCGTACTGGCGAGGCGACCAGGCTTAGGACGATGTCGAGATCGTGGATCATGAGGTCGAGCACGACGTCGACATCGAGCGAGCGTGGGGTGAAGACGCTGAGCCGGTGCGACTCGAAGAACATCGGCAGGTGCAGATGCTGCCGGGCGGCGGTGACGGCAGGATTGAAGCGCTCGAGATGCCCGGCCTGCACGATGCGCCCATACCTGCGGCTCACCTCAAGAATGCGGTCGGCGTCGGCGAGGCTCGCGGCCAGCGGCTTTTCGATCAGGAGATCGACGCCCGCAGCCAGGAGCGGCTCGGCCGCGGAGGCGTGATGCACTGTGGGGACGCAGATCGACGCGGCATCAAGCGGGCCGGCGGCGGCAAGGCAGGCTTCGATGGTTTCGAAGCCGGGAATGCCGAACTTTTGCGCGGCCTCGGCGGCGGCAGCGGGGTTGCTGTCGACGACGGCGGCGAGTTGGATAGGCTCGCCCGCCTGCTCGAGTTCACGATAGACACGAAGATGATTGCGCCCGAAGGCTCCCGCTCCAATGACAGCAACGCGCAGTGGCTGCGAGGCGGGCACTACTTCTTTTCGGTCCGGTTTTCTAGAGGAGCTTCAACTGCCTGACGGCAGCGGCTATAGAGTTCGAGCAGATGCTTCACCTGGTCCTCCTCCGATTTGGGGCTGGCGGCTACACCGAATCCGGTGGCACCGGCGCCCTTGCTCCCTATATTGGCCTGGGCTGCGACGAACTTAAGCAAATCGAGCGCGATATCTTCGGTGCGGCGCGCCGCGTTGGTGGATTCCATGAAGTGGTCCCTCTTTCTCTTAGCCTGATGTTAATGGCCGCGATGGGGTGTGCGCAAATGCGCGGCGCTTTAGGTGAGTGAGACTGTTTCCGGCTCGCCGACAATCCTGAAGCCAGGTGACGAGAAGCGCGTTTATCGGTACCAATCCAGTGCTCACCTATTCTCACAATCGAAGTTTCCGAAAACCCCGTTTTGCGTGCAGTACGTATCAGGAGAATGATTCTTGGACACGGAATTTCAGATCCTCTCCAAGAGCAGATCCTCTTCGGAGAAGAGTCTGCAATTCGGTGGGCCGATGACCTCACAAAGACAGTTGTTCCAGGGTCTCGCTATACTCCCACCATCGAAATCTTCGCGGCTCTTGGTTGCTAGAAACCGTGTCTACAAAAGGAGGAAAATCTATGAAACGAGAAATCATTCGGGTCGAACCACTGGCGACTTTCCTCGAAAAGTACAAGGCGCCCGCTTCGATGGTGACTAAACACGGCGACACTATTTACGTCTCAGGCTCTCCGCCGTTCGATCCGAAAACCGGAGAGATTTTCCGAGGGCCTATTGAGCGCCAGACCCAGATCGTTTTAGACCAGCTTAAGCTCTGTGTCGAAACGGCGGGTTCGTCCTTGGAAAACATCCTGAAACTGAATGTCTACGTGACTTCAGTAGATATGTTTCCTGCTGTTAACGAGGTCTACAGGCGTTACTTCCCGGAGAATCCTCCTGCTCGAATCTTTATCAACGTTCCTGCTTGGTATGGCGGCTTCGACATCGAGGTGGACTGTATCGCCGCGGTTCCTTAGATCTGTCGATTGTCACTTTGACCAAGTCAAAGTGTCCTAACAGGCCGACAGCGCTCTTCCCTAAAAGTCGGGTTGTCGGCAACTTCACTCTGTAGCGGATCGTAGTTTCCGAAAACCCGTTTTCAAGGAACGACGACAGCCAGGTGTGATTATCGGTGGCCGGATTACTTCCGAATCGCCAACCACACGCTCAGTACGGAAGAGCTGTGGCCAAGGGTTCTGACGCGAGTGAACTGAGGAACGAAAAGGCGAAGCGACTAGCAGGACCGTGGCGGCTCTCATGCGACTTGCCCTGGGGGAATATGATGGCTGGAATTGCCCTAATGCCGACCACCCAGCAGTGCACACGATGCGAAATGCTTGGTTGATGTGCTTTTTTTTGAAGTGGAAATTTGCAATTAGACGCGTAAGTTAAACCCTTGAACCCTTAATTTAGAGCCTCGCAAAAAGGACCACAACAGAACGAGGCGCAAGGGAATATTTCAGACCTGGAACAGGGCTGGCCGTTTGCCAGTCAACGATGTCCGCCGGAGAATCAAGACTTGTATCAATCCAGCGACGCCAAGGATTGTTGACGAATTGTTCCATAAGCGGCAATTCGAACTCCAGATCTTCCCAGTAGCTGTTAAAAGCTATGTAAAACATCAGTTTCTCGTTGGGTAGCTCCGCGCAGAAAGCAAGGCTGTGCGACGACGGGCTCCAGTCAGGTTGTCGAACCTTCGCTCCATGCCACGTCTTATTAGCCTCAAACAGGAGTTGTTCCAAATTCTTGCGACTTAGCTCCGCCTCGACGTCCCTCAGGAGTCGCCGTGCGATGAGCAACTTCAGAAATCGGTGGATCTCCGCATGCTTTTCGAGCAATCCCCAATCGAACCAACTGATTTCATTGTCCTGACAGTAGGCGTTGTTGTTGCCTCTTTGCGTTCGTCGCACCTCGTCCCCCATTAGAACCATGGGCACACCTAGCGCAAGAAGGGTCACTGTCAAAAAATTCTTTACCTGCTTATTGCGCAACTTTTCAATGGCCGGGTCGTCGGTTGGCCCCTCAGCGCCGCAATTCCAACTTCGATTGTCGTCGCCCCCGTCGCGGTTAGCTTCTCCGTTCGCCTCGTTGTATTTGCGCTCATACGAAACCAGGTCGTTCAAGGTGAAACCATCGTGACAAGTGACAAAATTCACGCTCTGTTCAGCTTCACGCTTCTTGTGACCGTAGACTTCCGGACTGCCGAGAAAGCGATCAGCAAGAGGGATAACTGTACCGTCCTCGGATCGGAAGAAGCTACGAATGTCGTCTCTGAACCTTCCATTCCATTCGTTCCAGCTGTCGCCGATAAAACTGCCGACCTGATATAGTCCAGCCGCGTCCCACGCTTCAGCAATAATCTTAGTTCCTGCCAGCGCAGGATCGGTTTCGATATCCCACAACACCGGCGGATTCGCCATGGGATGGCCTGACGAGTCGCGAGTAAGGATAGAGGCCAGGTCGAAACGAAAGCCATCAACGTGCATCTCTTTGACCCAGTAGCGAAGACTATCGACGATCATGCGCCGTACAATTGGATGATTCCCATTCAATGTGTTCCCGGTTCCGGCGTAGTTAGCGTAGCGCGAGCTGCCTTCCAAAATGTAGTAGGCATCGTTAGCCAACCCACGAAAACTCAGAGCCGGGCCAAGATCGTCACCTTCTGCGGTGTGGTTGTATACAACATCCAGAATCACTTCGATCCCGGAGCGATGGAGTGCCTTCACCATGTCCCGAAATTCATCCATCGGCCCGAGACGATCCTGCCGTGAGCTGTACCCGCGATGGGGCGCAAAAAAAGATACCGGTTGGTAGCCCCAATAATTCACGTGGCCGGGTGGGCAGTCTTGCGTGTCGAATTGAAAGACCGGCAGTAGTTCCACTGCCGTAATTCCCAGGTCTCGCAAATAGGGTATTTTCTCGATAAGGCCTGCGAAGGTGCCGCGGATGTTAGCCGGTAACCCAGAGTTGGGGTGGCGGGTAAATCCTCCCACGTGCATTTCGTAAATTACTGTTTGTGAGCATGGCCGGTGCAACGGCACGTCGCCTTCCCATTCATAGGCATTATGGTCAACGACTACGCTTTTCATTGAGGTCGCGGCATTGTCAGATCCATTGCGGGCGGTAGCCTCTCGACTGTAACCGATGGGAACTACCACTCCGCGAGCATATGGGTCCAACAGCACTTTGGACGCATCGAATCGCAGCCCTTGGGATGGGTCGAAGGGCCCATGAGCACGATATCCATAGAGTTGTCCTGGCTGCAATCCATCTACGAATACATGCCAGTAGTGGTACGTACGGTTGGCCGACGGATCGAGACGAATGACTCGCGATGGCGGCGCATCTTCGCTGTCGAAGAGCAGTAGATCTACTTGAGTTGCATTACGCGAATACAGGCTGAAATTGACGCCACCTCGCTCCACAGATGCGCCCAGCGGAGCACTTCGTCCAATCCTAGACAAAGCTTGCCTGGCAGAATCCCCAGTCGAATTCTCAGTCGCAGATTTGCTATCGGGTCCAATTTTCATCGCTCAGCCCCTTTATTTTCTTGCCGCACATTTTTACAGGTGCCGCAGAAGTGCCTATAGCCGTGTTGAAATTCCTCAAGTACACTCGACCATCAACCGACCCCTCGATTTGAAACGCACTCATGGGCTGAAGATCAAGACGATGTTACTCGAGTCGTTTGACGAGGAAATCTTGAGCCACAGGTCTCGCCAACTTGTCTACGGTTATTGCGGGCCGGATCGCGGGCGATCCGGAAGTAATCCCGCAATGCCCGAAAAGTCGGGTTTGCGGCAACTACGGTTGAACATGCCGAAACGTCGTTTTGCGGGCAGTTGCTACCGAGAAGCTGACTTATTGGTACTGAAAGGCATTCACCCGTCCTTGTGCGTGGCCTAGAATGGTAGGCCATGGAACGCGATTACAACGAGAAACTGGTCGCGCACTACCGGATTTTTCGCGATTACCTGCAGCATGAAGACGACCTGATCAATCACCGATCGACTTGGCACCACACGATCCAGGGATTGCTCTTCACGGCTCTTGGGGTCACGTTATCCAAGCTGGATCCAACAGCAACCCGACAGGCCGCTGCGATACAGAAAGCCCTGATTCTCCTCCTTCCTGTTCTCGGCATGTCTATATCACTGGCCGCATTCATCAGCATCCGTGCCGCGACCCGAGCTCTCGACGAATTGCGCAATCAATGGACAGGCTTGATAAAGATCTATGGCGAGGACCTCTGGCCAACCCTGCCAGGCCTTACAGCTGCGGGCAACAAATGGGCGATCAAATGGGGCAAGACGCCGGCGTTCGTCATTCCGTGTGTTATCGGCGTGGCATGGCTTCTCCTACTGGTCATCGCTCTTTGGCACCTGCCTATCAAGGGGTGACCTTCTGTCAACAGCCCGTCGTTTGTCTGCCGTCAAGAGATTCAACGATGCCGCCGGTTTTCCTGCCCCACCATTTGGTGTCGGGAAGGTTGTACGCCTTAACCGCGCAGGCGTTATCGAAGATGTAGCCACCGGACTCTCCGTTCCCACCGGTATGACATTCGGCCCGGACGGCTACCTCTACGTCTCGAACTTCGGTGCAGCACCTACCGGCCAGATCCTCCGCATCTCCGTCCACGAGCGTATTCAACCTGAAGTCCGATTCGATCCATCGCCGGAGTCGAGGTGCCAGCATCCCGGCCCGTTTTATCTTCTCCTCTCTCTAATTGAGCCAGCGAAAGAATACTTCGCTGGTTCAGACGACTGTGATCGCCGCCATTACGGCCATCACGGCCGGGACATGGTCGCTTGAGAGCTCCGGTCCGACGCGGCAGCCATTGCCCGTCGCTGCTCGCTCTCCTTAATCATTTCGCTGATATCCGCCGCTGGACGTATCTCGATTGTTCCGCAATTCAACTTCACTCCCGGAGATTGGGAGATGAGCTGAATTGCGTGATTCAGATCTCGCGCTTCAAGCACCTGAATTCCACCCAATTGCTCCTTCGTTTCAGCGTACGGACCGTCTGTCACAGCGACCTGTCCGTTCTTCAACGACACGGTCACCGCCGTATTGGGGGGCTGAAGAGGTGCCTCAGCGACAAGATGTCCGTTCTTCCGCAGTTCGTCGTTGTAGCTGAAACACTCGTCAAACATGGTGTTGCGCTCGGTCTCAGACATCTTTTCGAACTTGCCGGGTTCGAGATATCCCAAACAGATGTACCTCATCCATTCCTCCTTGTTTCCTGCGACTGAAGAGAAAGTCGTTCTGCTATCAGATAGTCGTTCGGGAGACCGAAAATCGACTGCCGCTTCAGCGAAATCAAAACGTTATTGGAAGGCCTGATATAGATCGGTAGCGGACACGGCTACCGATCACATCAGCTTCAATCCGTGGATGCATGAGCGGCTATTTGTTGACGGTCTGATTTGGCAGCTCAGCTCGTTTCGCTACTTTGTGCCGGATCTGCTCTTCGGACAGGATGGGTGCGAATTCTTCCATCTCGAAGATCTGGCGGATTTCGACTACGCCTTCGCCGGCCGGGCTGCAGAAGGGGGCACGCTTGACCCACTCGATGGCCTCTTCGAGGGATTTGACCTGCCAGATCCAGAAGCCGGCGACGAGCTCCTTGGCCTCGGTGAAGGGGCCGTCGACGACGGTAATAGAATTGCCGGAGAATTTGACGCGTGCGCCTTTGGAGCTGGGATGGAGGCCATCCATGGCGAGCACGACGCCAGCCTTCATGAGCTCTTCGTTGAACTTGCCCATCTCGAGCAGGAGCTGTGGATCGGGGCGGTAGCCTTCTTTTTCTGACTCGGGGGATGCTTTGACGATGACCATGAATCGCATTGCGGAATCTCCTTTGGGTTGAGCGATGGTTGGGTGGCTTGTTTTCGGGTTTACCGGAGGAGGTGTTTACGGCTTCACGCGCGATGGGTGAGGTGTACCGCCCTGCAGGCTGCTGTATGGAATCTCGCGCACCTCGCCCCGCGACCCAGGGTCGAAGGCAGCCTTGCGGGCCCATGCCAGCGCCTCGTCCATGTCAGCGGCTTCCAGTATCCAAAAACCACCAATGTGCTCCTTGGCTTCCAGATACGGGCCGTCGGTGAAGAGCGGCTCGCCATTGGGCTGCCCCCGCACCGACTTCGCCTGGCTGGCTGGGCTGAGGCCGCAAGCCATGAGCCTAGCACCAGCCGCTTCCAACTCGTCGTTGAGATCATTGATAGCGCGTACCGTCGCTTCGGTCATGGTGGACGGGTCGAAGTTGTCGGGAAGGTAATTCGCAAGCAAATATTGCGGCATGATTTCTCCTTTTATCCTGGTCTGATCTTCGGGCGGGCCGGTTGCCCCGTCTTCACTCCATAGTCGAACGGCCAGACTGGATTTCGACAAAGCGTCCTAGAAATTTTGCTTTTTATTTCAGCTGTCGAATCCGTTCCTGCAGGGTGCCCCAAGGTTCGATTCTGAGACATGGCAAACCTCGATTCTCGATTTGTCGCAGGCCAGAGAGCGGCGAGTCTAGGTCTGAAAATCCAAGCCGGGGGTACCCAGTTGCAGTGGCAGATCGAGATATGGGCCACCCGCATGCAAGTTCTTAAGGAAAACGCAGCCGGCTAGCGCTCGACGTGCTGAAGCCTTTGTGCTCGTTACTGCTGTGTGGCGTACTCGAACGCTTTCGAGTATGTATTGCGCCAAAGGGCATCCTGAGCGACGGCCTTTACTCGGCGCGACCACGCGCACTCGAGAAGCCCGTCGAGCACCTCGTGGCGCACGAATATCAAGTGCGACTTGCCAGGCTCGATTGACACAGGACATCCATCTTCAATGCCATGCAGAGACAAACTGCTATGACACCACCCGTAATTGCGAAGTATCCGCTTGTACCGAATGAAGTGCTTTAATTTGGCCCGGAGCGTCCAACTCGCATACGGATACAGAAACGAAACGTTGGCAATATGAACTTGCTGAGTGGAAACGTTCTGAATGGAGATGAAGATACCAGTTTGCGATTTACCTTCGACCTCTCCTACTCCTAAGATGAGAAGCACGCGTATTTTTGGCCGGGTGCGAAAGTAGTTCGAGACAGCTACGGCCGTTGAGAGGCTAGCTCCGTAGATTGCTAGAAGATCTGTCAGCCGCATGTTGCTCCGTTCGATTCGGTGAGTGTTCTTGGTTTGTCTCCACTGGCTCAAGATGAAGTTTTGATCGGGCTCGTGGTACGCCATACATCGTCGTATGGGAGTTGACATATTTGGCGGCACCAGAATCGGCATTAGGTCACTCGAACACTTCCGACATCAGGTTGAAATATGGCGCTGGCAGACAAAAGACCTCAGTGCCTCCACGTCGGAACACTGGAGAATAGGTTCCGACATTTACCCAGTGCTCAGGCGACCCCTCAGCGGTAGGGAACCACTTGCCACCATAGTGCTTCTCGTCCATCTCGTTGACTATGATCTCGTAGACCCCCTCCCTCAACGAGAGCGGAAGATCAGAACCAAACTGCTCGTGGATTTTCGCCATCATTTGTCGCCACCCTTGGAAATTGGCCTCAATCTCTCCGTAAACTGTCAATTGATCGATAGCGTTGAGAGTTCCCGGATTTGCGCCACTCATCATTGCGCGCAAGGCAGTATCAAACCTTGGGTCGTGTTTGAATCCAAGGACAAACATTACCTGTTCGACCGGATCTTCAAATTCTCTGCGGATCATTGAGAGTATCGTATTCCAGTTCACCTCTCTTGGGGAAAGAACGGTTATACCTCAGAGCGCTTTTTTTATTTCAACTGCCGAATCCGCTCTTGCAGGAATTGCCGCTCCGGTTCCTGCTGGGTCAGCGCCAGAGCTTTCTCATAAGAGGCCCGGGCTTCAGTTGTCCTGCCGAGCCTGCGATACATATCTGCACGGACTGAATGCGCCAGGTAGTAATTTGCCAATTCACCGTGTTCCAACACCGCATCAATCTGCGTCAGACCGGCCTCTGGACCGTCGCGCATTGCAATGCCCACGGCACGATTGAGACGTACAACCGGCGAAGGCTGAATTTGCAGCAATCGGTCGTAGAGCGCAACAATCTGCCGCCAGTCGGTCGCAGCGACCGATTCCGCCTCCGCATGAACGGCGGCAATCGCAGCCTGCAGGGTGTAAGAGCCGAAGCGGCGGGACTTCAGGGCTTTCTCCAGCAACGCCACTCCTTCCGCGATCTGCTCCCGGTTCCAGAGTGAGCGGTCTTGATTTTCCAGCAAGATCAGCTCTCCGGTGGGAGAGGTTCTCGCGGCGCGACGGGATTCCTGCAGCAACATCAGGGAGAGCAGCCCAATGACCTCCGGCTCTGGCTGGAGTTCGATTAGCAACCGGCCTAGTCGAATCGCCTCGCCGGTTAGCTCGGCCCGCGTTACCTCCGTTCCTGCCGCAGCAGAGTAGCCCTCGTTAAAGACGAGATAGATAACCTGAAGCACCGCGCCCAGTCGCTCCGGCAACTCCTCAGGCGTCGGGACTTCGTACCGAATCGGTGTGTCTCGAATCTTTGCCTTTGCGCGCACAATGCGCTGCGCCAGCGTACGCGGAGTGGTGAGGAAGGCCTTTGCGATCTCCTCGGTTGTCAGCCCGCAGACCTCACGCAGGGTGAGCGCAACGCGCGCTTCCGGCGGTAGAGCTGGATGACAACAGGTAAAGATCAGGCGCAGCCGATCATCTTCAACGCTGTCCTCTTCTTTAGACTTTTCCGCCGAGCTCCATTGTGCTTCGAGATAGCGCACAAGCTCGTCTTGAGACGCATCAAATCTTGCGCGTCGACGCAGAGTATCAATGGCTTTGAATCGGGCCGTCGAAATCAACCATGGCCGCGGGTTGCCGGGTACACCGCTGTTCGGCCACAGGCTCAGCGCAGTGGCAAAGGCTTCGTGCATCGCCTCCTCGGCAAGATCAAAATCGCCCAGCAAGCGGATGAGAGTTGCCAGGATTCGTCCCGAATCCACGCGATAAAGGGAGTCGAGCAATTCGCGTATCTGCTCGGTGGAACGCTCGGACATGCGACGACCTTAGCAAACCGGCTACTCCAAATCAATTTGGCAAACGGCTCCCCGGTTGAAACAATGCCACGCATGACTGGTTTGAAGCATCCTCACTCGACATGACGCGTCCTCCCAAGTCGAAAACGAAACCCCCGCACCTTTTTGTTCTGGATGCGCTTGCACCTCTGAACCCCGAGGTGCGCCGGATGTTTTCCGGATTCGCAGTCTATGTGGGTAATCGACTCTTCTTGATGCTGCGGGACCACGCTAAATCTCCGCTGGACAATGGTCTCTGGCTGGTTCTCTCGGAAGGTGTCGATCCCGCAGACGCGAGCCTACGCCAGGACTTCCCATCGATTCGTTCTATTCAGATGCTGGGGAACAAGATCGGTCATTGGCTTCTGATCCCCAGTGATCGTGCTGATTTCGAAATCGCAGCTCTCCACGCATGTGATCTGATTCTGCGCCGCGACCCACGCTTTGGCCGCATTCCGCAATCGAGACGGTAGCCGCGGCGATTGCAATTGGGAGAGCAATACCTGTCTCCCTTTCGTTGCCGATCCCATCGTCCGCTCACGCCACCCTTTGGCAGCTCGTCTACACTAGCAGTGGCGGCCAACCCCGCCGGACCTCCTCCAACCCGGCTCGCCCCGGAAAGCCAAGGAGCATCCATTTATGCAGAAGCCCCTGCCCACCGAGGTCGTCCCCACTCTCGCTGGTCCCAGCTTCTATATCACGGGCCGCCAGCCTCTGAGCCCCGGAGCGATCCTGCTCGCTACCGTGGCCGCTGTTGGTGCGCTCTCCTCGGTCCTCTATGTCCTGGGTCACACCAGACACGCCCATTTCAGCTCCGGCGCCGCCCGTTCCGACAACGCCACGACCGGCACCACGGCAGACGACAAAGACGATCCAAACCAGATCGACACCGTCGTCCTCGGTGATCCCGCTGACGCTCCTCTGCCCGCTCGCAAGGGCGACCACGTCAGCCCTGTTCACGCCACCATCGTCGTTCGCCTGCCCCGCTTCGGCGACCAGGTCGGCCTCATCCCCGACACCCCGGCCGGCCACCTCCTCTACGACTGGCTCGCCGCCTTCAACCAGGCAAACTACCCCGCACTTGGCAACGCTCTGCCCAATGTCGCGCTCGGCTCCGCGGCCGCGGCACAGATCGAGCTCCGGCGACAGACCGGCGGCTTCAACCTGCTCTCTGCCAAAGAGGTTCAGCCCGGCTTGCTCGTCTTCCGACTCCGCGACCAGACCCCCTCGGCGACCGAGGTCCTTGGCACCCTCCAGGTGCGTCCGAACTCCAGCCCCGCCGCTATCGCGAGCTTTAGTCTCCGCGCCGTTCCCTCACCCCACCAGGACGCACCGCGTTGAGTCGGCAGTCGCGACGCAGGCACTGTAAAGCTGCTGAGTGAGTGGAATTGTGAGCAGAGTTAGCTCTCGAGCTGGTTGGTAGCGGCTTCGGGCGGAGCGGCAAAGGGAAGCCATATTTGAAAACGAGTATCGCCGGGTTTCGAGTCGACCTGGACGTTGCCACCGTGCTTTCGGACAATTGTTTGCACAGTATTCAAGCCGAGGCCCGTTCCTTCTCCAACACCCTTGGTGGTGAAAAAAGGGTCAAAGATGTGGGGCTTTATCTCAGGAGGAATTCCTGAGCCATTGTCGCCAATTTCCACCACAACAAAGTAGTCTTCGCGGAAGGTCCGTACCCGAAGTTCGCCCGGACCAGGCATCGCATCGATCGCATTCTCAATAATGTTCGTCCAAACCTGACTCAGCTCGGTTCCCACAGTGTTCACAAGAAGGGGGATCGGGTGATAGTCGCGCTTCACGTTGATGTGGGGCGTCAATTTATGGGTCAAAATTCCGAGTGTGTTCTCGAGGCTCCGCACGACGTCAACATTCTGCATCGGCGCCTGATCCATATAGGTGTATTCCTTCACGGTCTGGACCAGATTCGATATTCGCGAGGTGCCGCTCTCAATCGTCTTTAGAAGACTCGCCAATTCTGCTGTTGCTGCGATCCTCATAATGGCATCGCGAACCGTGGCTGAGTCTAGCTCTGTTAGAAGAGACACGAGGACGTCTGGAGACATGTTGCATCTTGCCAGCGCTGCCGATAACTCCCCTGAATTATCCTGGCAATGCCTTTGCAATATTGATTCCAGTTTCTCTTCGAGGTCGCTGAGCGCGAGAGCCTCCAAGCGAGTCATACCTGCCTGCAGAAGCGTAGCTTCAACTTCTTCAATTCGAGACTTCTCCGAATCATCTAACGACAGTCGCCATAGCGCAGCGTTTGCATCTCGCATCCTCGCCAGCGCGTCGCGCATTTGACCGGTCGCACGCTTTGCGGCAGATGCAGGATTGTTCAACTCGTGCGCGAGTCCTGCGGATAGTTTGCCCAACGAGACCAGGCGGTCGCGTTGCTGCTCGATTCGGGTTCCCTCCCGGATTCTGTCGGACATCATGGCGACGAGTGTCGCCGTCAGCTCCGGCATCTTTTGTATGAGTTCCGGGAAAAGCGCGGCCGGAAATTTGAGAAGCCGACCGTCGGTCAGCGCGTGGCCGGTCACAGTAAACCGTTTCATCCGGGAGAAAGGAAACACTCCACTAACCTCACCAGCGTGCGCTGGAAGTGACACGGTATCGCCGCCGAACTCTCCTCTCCATTGAAAGAGTCCCTCGAGGAGGATGAACATCCAGTCTGCCGGCTCGCCTTGCCGCACGAAGGCCTCTCCTGCGTGGACACGGACCTCCTGAACATGACTTAGAAACCAACTGATCTGATCGTCCGGTAAGTTCGAAAACGCCGCGATGCGCCGCAATTCAAGGGAACCGACCATTGATCAAGCCTCCACCCTATTATGCAAGGTCAGCGAACCTCTTCCCATACGTCATCCTCCTGGATCTGGCTCTCAAGACCGGGCAGAACTTTGCGTGGCTGGATCATCAGCGGCCTGTTAGTATGACGCAACCCATTCGTAATCAATATTGCTGCCTTGAGGTCTCATGACGACGACCAGACACGCTCGTTTGTTGACTCAGTACTTCTACTTCTTGATGTCGCTGCTGATTGCGGTGGTTGTGGTCTATGGCTTCAGCCATACGATTGATCAGAACCTAATCCACGCCGCACCGGTCCGGCCGTGGCTGCTGTATGTTCACGCGACGGTGTTTTCAGGGTGGGTCGTATTTTTCATTCTGCAATCCGGGCTGGTGCGGATGCGGAAGGTGCAGGTGCATCGCACGCTTGGGTGGTTCGGTGTGGCGATGGGTTGTTTGATCCCTGTGCTCGGGATTTCGACTGCAATCACAATGGCGCGGTTCAAGATTTCCAATTTTCATTCGACCACCGCCGCGACTGACATTGCAGTGCCGTTCTTTGACATGGTGTGCTTCACGGTCGCCTTCGCGCTGGCGGTTTATTGGAGGAGGAAGCCTGAGTCTCACCGGCGATTGATGCTTGTCACATCGTGTGTGCTGACTGCGGCGGCGTTCGGGCGATTCCCCAGTCATGCCTTCTCCTATAACTGGTTTTATTCAGGAGTGGACCTGTTGATTTTTCTAGGTGCGGTGCGCGACCTGATCGTGATGAAGCGTGTGCATCCGGTTTATCTGTACGCCCTGCCTGCGCTGATTGTGGGGCAGAGCTTTGTGATGTACCTGGTCGATGCTGTCCCGCCGTGGTGGCTGAAGCTTACGAATGCCGTCGTGCGTTAGGGATTCTCGTCTGGCTAGCCGACGAGATGTGGGGTTGCGCGCACTCCGCATACGATCTCGTAGGAGATCGTATGCGCGAGGCGGGCGTGATCGTCGGCGGTGATGCCATCGCCGAGCACGACGACTTCGTCTCCTACGGATACGCTGGGAATCTCCGTCACATCGACGACTGTGAGGTTCATCGACACGCGACCGACGATGGCTGCGCGCTGGCCGTGCACCATTACCCATCCGCCCGGTTGTTTATTCGAGGCTGAGAGCTCGCGGCGGAGTCCATCCGCGTATCCGATGGGAAGGAGTGCGAGGCGCATCGGTTTCCTGACGGTGAAGATAGCGTTGTAGCCGACGGTGTCTGCGGGTTGCGCGTCGCGAAGGCCGATGACGCGGGTCTTCCACGTCATAAGGGGTTGGAGGTGCGGCTGCACCTGGGACTGAAGGGTATGACTGCTGGATTGGTCGATTGGCAGACAGTAGCCGTAGAGAGCGATCCCCGGGCGCACCATCGACCGTGCGCCAACGCTTCTGGTGAGCGAACGCAGCCAGAGGAGGTTCGCGGGTGAGTCCCGATTGTCGATGGCGGACGAATTACCTGCATGCACCCAGGCCGGTTGCAGATCGGCAGCGCGGACCTCAGCGATCGCGATCTGGAACCGCTCGCCCTGGGCACGAGTGTGCTCCGATTCGGCAACCTCCGACGAAGCAAAATGCGTGAGGACGCCGTCGAGCCGAAGGGTTGGCTGGCGTTTCAACCAGTGCAGGAGGGTGCGGAGTTGCTCTCCGGGAGCTACACCCTGCCGCGCCATGCCCGTGTCGATCTCGAGGTGCACGGGCAGGGGAGTAGTGTTCCCGCCTTGTTGCCGAACTGCTGCTGCGAGGGCTTCCATCGGTTGCTGCTCCCAGACGACGGGAGTCAACCCATGGCGAACGACGGCCTCGGCCTCTTCGGGGAGCAGGCCGGACATGATCAGGATTCGAGGTTGGTGATCCGGGGCAATTCCGGCTGATATCAGGGCTTCGCGGACCGCTGCGCCTTCAACTACATCCGTGACTCCAAGCCACTCGGCCCCGGCGCGCGCCAGGACGGGAGCGCACACTGCTGCGCCGTGGCCGTAGGCATTCGCCTTGACCACCGCGAGCACCGCCGTATCGCCGCCAGCCGCCTGAGCGAGCAGATTGTAGTTGGCAATCAGCCGCCGTTCTGAGATCTCCACCCAGCTCTTCACAAGACCTATCCTATCGCCGCCCCTGCTCGCCGCAGATAGCCGCTGAAGTACCCCCGATTCCCAGTGGCGCCCCGAATGTGATACAAAACCACGTCTGAAGAAAGCACTCGCGCCGCGACTCCCACCCGGGGCCGTGACGTTTCCAAGGGGTTAGTTCGTCGCCATGAAAATGAATACTCGTTCAGTCTCGCTGTTGTCAGGCTCACTTATTGCTGCGCTCGGCCTCTCGCTCTCTGGTTGCTCGAGCGGCAGTTCTAATCCGCTGACGCCGATCCAGGAGGCGCAGGCGAAGAATGCCGGCAACTTTTCGAACACGGTTTTTCTGGGCGACTCGCTGACGGCTGGTTATCAGAGCGGTTCACTGCTGGATACGCAGCAGGTGCATGGCTGGGCGCCGTTGGTGGCGAAACAGGCAGCCTTCAACATCGTCCAACCGCTGATTGCCTACCCCGGTGCGCCGAATGTGCTGCAACTGGTCTCGCTGGGCCCTCCGCCGGTGATTGCGGCTGTCTGTCCTCCGTCGGGGGTTCCGGGTGTCTGCGCAACCACGTCGGGGCGGGATAACTTTGCGACGCAGGTGACCGATCTCGCGGTTCCCGGAGCTTTGTTGAACGACGTGATGAATACGGTGCCGCTGGTGAATCCGGCGCCAGGGCAGCAGCAGTTGAACCAGCTTGTTCTCGGGTTTCCTGGGCTTGGTTACGGCCAGGCGCTCAGTCAGCTTGGTTTCGCGATCACCGCGCAGCCGACGACGATCTTTCTCTGGATCGGCAATAACGATGCGTTGATCGCAGACATCACCGGGATGCCGAGCAGCATGACGCCCGTTGCTACTTTCACTACGCAGTATCAGGCGCTGATCACACAGCTCACGACGATGACGCCTGCGCATCTGGTGATCGCGAATATTCCGGATGTAACGCAAGTGCCGTACCTGACGCCAGCGGCGGTGGTTCTTGCGGAGGTCTCGGAGGAGACCGGGTATCCGACTTCAGTGCTGAGCGGTCTGCTTGGCATCGTTCCTGGCGACTACGTCAACCCAACGGGGACCGCAGAGATTCCGCTGATTCTCGGCGGGACGCAAAAGGGACCGATCACCGACTCCGGCGTTCTGTCCGCGGCGGAGGTGGTTACGGTGCAGTCGCAGGTGACGGCGTTCAATCAGGTGATTGCCGCGCAGGCGCAGGCGGCGAACGCCACTCTGGTCGACATCAACGCGCTCTTCAAGCAGGTCACTACTTCGGGGCTCACCATTAACGGATACACCGGCACAACGGCCTTCCTCGGCGGCTTCTTTGCGCTCGACGGCATTCATCCGACCAACACCGGATATGCCGTGGTGGCGAATAAGTTCATCGACACGATGAACTCGGCTATCAGCACGAAGATTCCTGACGTTACACTCGGAACAGTCGCAGCGGCAGATCCTTTCTGGCCGCCGAATCTGGTGCCGCATGCTGTTGGTGCCCATGCTCTGATGATGCCTGCCAGTGCCGGAAAGAGCATTGACGATCTGATGCTGGGGAAGAGATAGATCAGGAACCCGTGGGCAACGTCGCGATCGGATTCTGTCTGGCCACCTGTCGAAGGTAGTCTTCGAGTCGTTGCCCCTTCTTCTGGACGAATTCGCGACTGAGCACCTGAACATCCTGCATGCGGTCCATGCGGAAGGTTCTGAAATCCTTGCGCAGCTCACACCAGGCGGCGAGCGTCCAGACACCACTCCAGAAGTAGAGCGCCAGCGGTCTCACTTCGCGCTGGCTGCTTTGGCCGTCCTCGCGTGTATATCCGAACGCCAGCACATGCCGGTCGATACAGGCCTCGTGGAGCACATCGAGACGCTCACGCAGGAATTGGGGCATTCGAACACCCGGGGCGTACATCAGAATCGCGTCAAGACGTTCGCGTAGTTCTGCCGGCAACACGCCTTCGATGCGCTGCAGGGCTTGATCGGCAGCGACCGTAGTCGCCGCACCGCCCCAGGCCCGGACTAGCCTGGCACCGAGAACGAGCGCCGTCAATTCGTCACGGGTAAACATCAGAGGAGGCAGGTCGAGATCACGCCGCAACGTGTATCCGACTCCCGCCTCTCCCTCGATCGGCATGCCTGACGTCTGAAGGTCGCTGACGTCGCGGTAGATAGTTCGCTCGGAGACCTCGAGCTTCTGGGCGAGCATCCGCGCCGTCTGCAGGCGACCGCCACGCAGGATTCGTACGATTCGGAAGAGCCGGTCGGCACGCCGCATGCACCTATCCTAGATTGTTTCAACGATTGTCCCGATTGCTGCTTGGCAAACATCAGATCGCTGTGTGCAGCCCGACGTGATTGCCCTCGGAATCCTTGAGGCAGGCAAACGCGCCGAAGCCACCCGGAACAGGAGTGCGCTTCATCAGGATCGTACCGCCAGCTCCAGGGACGCGGGCGATGGTGCCGTCCAGTTCGCCGTCACAGTTCAGGTAGATCATCGTGCCGTTGCTGCTGGGTTGCTGGAGTGGCCGTTTTACGAGGGCTCCGGCGACACTGCCCTCCGCGGCCGGAAAGACGCACATGACGTCGCCGCTGTCGCCGAAGTCGTCCTTCTTCATCCTGCATCCAAGAATCGTCTCGTAGAAACGCTGCGCCCGGTCCAGATCGGAGCAGGGAATCTCGAACCATGCTGCTGCTGACTTGAGCTGCTTGTCCATAAGTGCCTCCTGTGTTGGCTGTGAACACAGAGGCAGAATACGGACAGGCTACTGACAGCATTGTGTCAGTAGGTTTTGGGAATTTTCAGGGCCAGGGTGGCTAGTAACCGCCGGGCTCGTGCTGCAGGTTTTCGAAGCGTGTGTAGTCGGCAAGGTAAGCGAGGTGAACGTTGCCGGTAGGCCCGTTTCGCTGCTTGGCAATGATGATCTCGGCTTTGCCCTTCAGGTCTTCGTTCTCGCGGTCGTAGTACTCCTCGCGATGGATGAAGCAGACGACGTCGGCGTCCTGTTCGATCGAGCCCGATTCGCGGAGGTCGCTCAGAAGTGGCTTCTTGTCGCCACCCCGTTGCTCGCTGGCGCGCGAGAGCTGTGACAGCGCGACCACCGGCACTTTCATCTCTTTCGCCAGTGCCTTCAATCCACGTGAGATTGCCGAGACTTCCTGGGTGCGGTTTTCGAAGCCCTTCGCGTTGGAGTTTGAGCCTGTCATGAGCTGCAGGTAGTCAATGACGATGAGGTCAAGTTGTCCCTGCTGCTGCTTCAACCGCCGCGCTTTGGCGCGCATCTCGGCCAGTGTGATGCCGGGAGTGTCGTCAATAAAGATCTTCGACTCCATCAGCTTCTCGAGGCCGTTGATCAATTTCGCCCGGTCCTCGCGCATCAGCATGCCGGTTTGAATCGCCTTCGAGTTCACTAGCGCCTGCGAGGCCAGCATTCTACGCAGCAGGCTTGCCTTGCTCATTTCGAGCGAGAAGACTGCGACTACCTTGCCACCGCGGACGGCCGCATTTTCTGCGATGTTGATCGCCCAGGCAGTCTTGCCCATTGAGGGACGCGCCGCAATGATAATGAGTTCCGATTCCTGGAGTCCGCTGGTCATGCGGTCGAACTCGATATAGTGCGTGGCGAGGCCTGTGACTTCACGGCCTTGTTCATATAGGGCGTCGATCGAGCCGAAGGAGTCTTTGACGATTGCGGTGATATCGGAGAATCCGCCAGTGACAGCGTGCTCTGAGATCTCGGTCAACCGGCCTGTCACCTGGTTCAGTACATCCAACGCCTCGCGGCTTTGATCGGACGCCTCGATCATCCCCATATCGCAGACGGTCAAAAGCTGCCGCATCAGGCTCTTGTCGCGCACGATGCGAACGTAGCTTTCGATGCTGAGTTTGCGGGGCAGACCTTCGCTCAGCGACGCCAGATACGGCAAGCCGCCGACTGAGTCGAGTTCTTTTTTCTTGCTCAGGTAGTCGGTGACGGTGACGATATCAACGCCGTGACCCACTTCGACCAGATGCAGCATTGCGTTGTAGATCTTGCGATGCGAGTCGAGAGCGAAGTCATCGGCCTTCAATAACATCGTTGCGTCGATGATCGCGACGGGTTCAACCAGCATTGCGCCAAGAATGGTCATCTCCGCGTGCACGGAAGTGGGCCGTTCCTGGTCTCCGACGATGTGGGGTAATGCAGCCATGAATTCTTACGGTAGCGAATGTTGCCCTGCGGATTGCAGGATATTTCTGTGGATTACCGGCAAATCGCCTACTCTGAAGTCTACGCCCGACGGCACTTGCCCACACACAGCCTTAACCGTTATAGGCTAAAGAAAGCCAATACATTCAGCCGCAATCCAGTCGCACAGGAGTGAAGATGGGTGTCGAGAAGATTTTGAGCATTCCGCCGGCGGCGCAGCGCGATAAGGCGTCCTTCGAGGTTCTTCGGGTGTGGATCGCCGAGCAGGGCCAACACGTCAGCATCCGCAGCGGCGCGTGGGAAGATCCGTTCGCCTGGGGCATCGTCCTTGCAGACCTGGCACGGCATATTGCTCACGCGCATGAGCTACAGAATGAAGGCGTCGATACGGACGCGTTTCTGCAGCGCCTGCTCGAAGGCTTCCAGGCTGAGATCGACAACCCGACCGACGAACCCGAGGGCGAGGTCACGCAGTAGCGAACGCGTTTGGGCCCCTTTACTTGTGCTTGTAGTCCTGAAACAGCTCTGGAAACTGCTGCTGCAGTGCCGCTACCTTCGGCACGTCGCAGACCTGGATATATGGATTGTTCGGGTTCTTCTCCGCGTAGTCCTGGTGGTAGTCTTCGGCGTCGTAGAACGCTTTCAACGGTACCACTTGCGTGACGATCGGCTTGGAAAAGGCGTGCGCTGTATCGAGTTGTGCGATGTAGGCTGCCGCAATCTTCTGCTGCTCCGGACTGGTGTAGAAGATCACCGAGCGGTAGGACGTGCCAACGTCCGGTCCCTGCCGGTTCAACTGGGTTGGATCGTGCACCACGGAGAAGAAGACGCGCAGCAGCGTGCCGTAGCTGATCCGCGATGGATCGAAGACTACCTTGACCGACTCGGCGTGTCCGGTCGTCTCCGACGAGACCTGATCGTAGGTGGCGGTGTCGGCCGAGCCACCTGAGTAGCCTGCCGTCGTAGCGGTGACACCCTTGATCCGCTGGAAGGTGGTCTGCACACCCCAGAAACAACCGCCCGCGAAGACCGCGGTCTCATGCTTGGCTGTGGGGTGCTGCTCGTCTAACGTTGGAGCCGGCAGCGGCTCCTTGCGCGTGGCTTCTGCGCCCATCACTGTTCCCATAATCGCTCTCCTTCCACCTGTAATCAGTAGTACCGCAACTACCACAACACCCAGCCCAATCAAGCTCGTTCTTAGCCCAGCCGTCATCGTTCTTCTCCGTTCCATGCTCTTATTCGACGCTGCGATACCGTCAACGGTTACATCTTAAAGATGTCGGCGCTCTCGCTAAGCGACCCGCTCTCGCCCCTGGATCTCGATATAGACGTGAATCAGACTGACAGCGGCTGGCGTGACTCCTGCGATGCGGCTTGCCTGTCCCAGCGTCTGCGGACGCACGCGAGAGAGCGTCTGCTTCATCTCACTGGAGAGGCCGCTGACGGCGCCGTAGTCGAACCAGCCGGGGATTGCACGCTTCTCCGCCTTTCGCATCTTCTCTATTGAGCGCCTCTGCTGGTCGAGGTAGCCGGAATATTTGATCTCCGTCTCCACTGTCTTCATCTCATTGCGGACCCATGCGGGCAGCTTTGAACTACCCGAGGCAGTGACAGAATCCATCGCTGCGACCCAATCAGTTAGCACTGCGTCTGCGCTCGCCAAACGGTCGCGAAGGAGCGGAGCGAGTTCCTCGACCGGGACCTCTGGCCGCTTTAGAAGCTGCGCAAACGTCTGCCCGCTTACTGCGGCAGCATCGCCATCGAGCCGCGCAAGCAGCTCGGCAGGCAATTCTTCCGCGCGCACGCGGGCCGCGCCAAGCAACGTCTCAAACGCAGCGGCGCGAGCTTGCTTCGCTTCGTAGTCTGCCCATGCGGCATCGTCGATCAGGCCCAATCGGCGGCCATGCGGAGTCAGTCTGCGGTCTGCATTGTCGATGCGGAGGTGCAGGCGGAACTCTGCACGCGAGGTAAACATCCGGTAGGGCTCATTCGTGCCCTTGCTGATCAGGTCGTCGATCAGAATTCCCGTGTAGGCCTCGGTGCGATCGAGCGTAAACGCGTCCTCGCCCCGGACTGCGAGCGCAGCGTTGATGCCTGCCATCAATCCCTGACACGCAGCCTCTTCATAGCCGCTCGTCCCGTTGATCTGTCCTGCAAGATACAGACCCGGCAAACGACTTCACTCGCAGCGTGCGGTCAAGCTCCGTCGGATCGATCGCGTCGTACTCGATGGCATAGCCGGGTCGCAACATCTCCGCGTTCTCGAGGCCCGGTATTGAGTGCACCATCGCGGCCTGGATCTCCATCGGCAGGCTGGTGCTCATGCCGTTGATGTAGACCTCGTGGGTATTGAGGCCCTCGGGCTCAAGGAAGAACTGGTGGCGCGTCTTCTCGGGGAAGCGCACGATCTTGTCCTCGATCGACGGACAGTAGCGCGGGCCGATCGCTTCAATCTGCCCGGAATACATCGGCGAACGATGGACGTTCTCGCGAATCAGCCGCAGGGTCTCGGGCGTCGTGTGCGCGATGTGGCACATGATCTGGCGGAGAGGGATCTCTTTCGTGCGGAAGCTGAACGGCGTTGGATCGTCGTCGCCCGGCTGCTCCTGAAACTGGCTCCAATCGATGGTGCGGCCGTCGAGACGGGGCGGTGTTCCGGTCTTCAATCGGCATTCGCGCAGGCCTAGGCGCTTCAGACTTTCGCCCAGCAGGACGCTCGCCGGTTCGCCGCTGCGACCTGCTGTGTACTGCTGTTCTCCGCAGTGGATCAGCCCATTCAGGAATGTGCCCGTCGTGACAATGGTCGCTGCGGCGTGGATGGTCCGTCCGTCTCGCAGCTTCAGGCCGCGAACAGTGCGCTCGGAACCGGACTGTTCGACAATCAGGTCCACAACCTCAGCCTGTTTGATGAAGAGATTCTTCTGCGCCTCCAGCACCTCGCGCATCTTCACGCGGTAGAGCGCCTTGTCGCACTGCGCCCGGGGCGACCAAACTGCCGGACCGCGTGAGGTGTTCAGCAGGCGAAACTGAATCCCTGTTGCATCCGCGACCTCGCCCATCACGCCGCCGAGGGCGTCGACCTCGCGCACCAGATGTCCCTTGGCGATGCCGCCAATCGCCGGATTGCAACTCATCTGCGCGATCAGGTCGAGGTTCAAGGTAAAGATCGCCGTGCGCAGGCCCATGCGGGCAGACGCCATAGCCGCTTCACAGCCAGCGTGCCCAGCACCCACCACAACCACATCAAACTGTTCCGTAAAGCTCACTCCTCTATTCTAGGCGTTCCGGTGTATTTTCTTCATCAATTGCGCCTTTACAATCCGTGTCTCACCAATAACAATCAGCCCATGCGCCTCTATCACCTCGTCACCGCTTCAGCCCTTCTGTGCGCCTCACTTCATCTCTCTGCTCAACAGCTCCCCGCGGCGATCGCCACCGATCCTGCGCCAGACAAAGCTTTTCCCGCGGCGATGGAGACCTTCCAGATCCCCAGCCATGGGGCTATGCTCAACGCTCTCGCCTACATCGCCGAAGGAGCGGGCCCGCACCCGGTCGTCATCCTGCTTCACGGCTTTCCTGGCAACGAGAAGAACCTCGATCTGGCGCAGGCTATCCGCCGTGATGGCTGGGACGTCGTTTACTTCGACTACCGCGGCTCATGGGGTTCACCCGGCGACTTTTCCTTCACACATTCCATCGAAGACACTGAGTCCGCCATTGCCTATCTGCGCGACGCTGCCCATGCGAAGAAGCTGCGCTCCGACCCCGCGTACATCGTTCTGATCGGCCACAGCATGGGTGGCTTCATGGCCCGCTACGCCGGTGCGCACGACCCCGGCATCAAAGCCGTCGGCCTGATCTCTGCGGCGGACATGGGCGTGGACAGAATGCAATCCTTGAAACCCGGACAGGAGAAGGAGGCAACGGCTCGGCTCGCCGCACATCTTGCTGAGGAAGGTATGGCACCCCTGGCTGGTTGCACACCGGAGAGCCTCGCCAAAGAGGTCGTTGCGAACGCGGCAGCCTGGAATGTTCCCGCCCTCGCTCCGAAGCTGGCGAACCGTTCGGTGCTCGTCATCACATCCGACGACGGGCTTGCTCCATCGAACGATGCCTTCGTCGAGGCGCTGCGCAAAGCGGGTGCTACGGAGCTCACCACAATTCACCTGACAACCGACCACTCCTACTCCGACCAGCGCGTCGCGTTACAGAAAGCTGTACTGGAATACCTCGAATACCTGCAACACAACCAGCAACAACAGTCGAAGCATCCCTAGTCATCGAGGACACAGCATGCTTACCCACTGCTCGCTTATAGCTTTTATCCCAACCAAAGATGCGGCGCGCGCCCGTAGCTTCTACGAAGCTCTCGGCCTGCGGTTCGTTAGCGACGACTCCTTCGCCATCGTAATGGACGCCAATGGAACTATGGTTCGCGTCGTCCCTGTAGGAGATTTCACTCCCTTTCCGTTCACCATCCTCGGCTGGCAGGTCGAAGACATCCACAAAACTGTCGCCGAGATGACCGGTGAAGGTGTGACGTTTACGCGATACTCGTTTCTCGAGCAGAGCGCCGATGGAGTCTGGACCGCTCCCGGAGGCGCCAAGGTCGCATGGTTCACGGACCCGGATGGCAACACGCTCTCCGTCTCGCAGCACTGAAGCTTAGAACTCCACCCTGACTCCGAGCTGCACCTGCCGTTCCGGCGACTGTCCCGTCGACGCCGCAGTGAACGTTCCGAACGGACGTACATTCAATCCTTCCGCCGCTACCGTCGCCGCATTTTGAAAGATCAGTGGCGTTACGCCGTTCGTCTCCGTCCCCACGAGAAACGCACGCTGCATGATCGCTGAGTAGTTCACGCGGTTTGTCAGGTTGAAGATTTCCACGCTCCCGCGCATGCGTACTCTCTCGGTCACGCTCAGCGTCCTGCTCACGCGCAGGTCGACCCGGTTCGTATCCGGCAGCCGCAGCGTATTTCTTCCCACAGTCGGCAGATACACCGCGCCACCTGCGCCGTTGATGCTCTCGTGCCCACCGGTCAGCCGCGTGCCTCCGAAGATATCCAGGCTGTACGGCCTCCCGCTCGATTCCGTAAACAACGGCGCAACAGTCCATCCGTTGGCGGTGCTCCGCAGCCATCGTTGTTCGCTGGCCAGCCTTGGCTCCCACACTGCACTGGCCTGCACTTTATGCGGATAGTTCAGCGCCGACAGGCCCTTGTCGTATAGCACATTGAACGGATCGAACTGTGCATTCGTCCGTGGGGTGGAACCGCCCTGGCCATAATCGATTGCCTTGGACCACGTCCAGCTCGTACGAAACTCAAAGCCTGCGCGAAGGCGACGTCGCGCCTCAAGCACCATTGCGTTGTACGTCGCGTCCGCATTCGAGACGATGTCGGTCACAGGCCCGAAGCTTGTGTTCACTCGCTGCGAGTAGAAGGGAATTACGAAGGTCTCTCCGTCCTGCACTCCCGCTGCGCCGGTTCCTCCCTGAAGCTGAAACATCTTCGTTGCCGTGGCCGGAGCGATGTTGATGTCGACTGAGTTTGGGAGTTGCCGGTCGAGATTCATTAGATACGTTGCACTCGCCACCATTCCTGCGCCGACTTCGCGCTCGACGGTCAAACTACCCTGCTGTACCATTGGAAGGCGAAACCTGCGATCGAACACCATCGCTGAGGTTGTCGTCGTGACGGCGGACGGCGGTGTCGTGAGATAAGCGCAGGCGTAGCCGAAGCCTTGATTCGCAACCTGTGGGCAATCTGTAACCGTGGCAGGTGTAATTAGCACATGCCTGGCAGACGTGGCCATCGCCGTATCAACCAGGGCGCTCCGCACCGTCGCGCCGGGCAATCGCCCATAGAAAAGACCGTACCCTGCCCGAATGAGACCACGTCCCGAACCGAACGGAGCCCAGGCAATACCAAGGCGAGGGCCGAAGTTATTTCGGTCTTCAGGAAACACACTCGTCGCTCCTGTTTGACCAAAGGCCGCGTCCAGCTCCGCGTTGGGCTGCTGCGGCAAAGGCAAAAGCTCATACTCGTAGCGCAACCCGGCGTTTACGGTGAGCCCTGGCCTGACATGCCAATCGTCCTGTAGAAACCCAGCCCACTCCTGCGTGCTGAACGCCACGGCTTGCTGTCCGAAGCTTTGCGTGAAGGAGCGGAAACAAAAATCGTGCACCGGGGAGACAATCGACGGGCATCCACCGTTCGGATAGGCGTTCACGTTGAAGGTGTAGTCGGTGATCCAGTCCACCAGGCCGCCGGCGTGACCCGATGTCGTTGTGCTGTCGTAGTGGAAGGCTCCCTGCGTATTCGTGAGCGCGTCGATATTGTCATGAACGAGGCTGAGGTCGGCGCCGACCTGGAGCTGATGGCGGCTACGCGTCCACGTCACCATGTCGACGAGCTGAACCTTGTTCTCGTCCGGATAGGCCTTGCGTCCAAGCGAAGGTGAGCTTCCAAACGTGAATCCGTCTGGCCCGATCGCAACCTCCGGCGCAGACCCGGAAGGCCCGATCGCCGGTTCCTGCGGCAGTGGAGCGGGTGCCTGTCCATACTGAAAATCGCGGCCATACTGCACACGAAGCTCGTTACTCAGTCTCGGCGTCGCGTGCCACATCCATCGTCCCAGCACCGCATCCACCTTTGCGTAGGTACTGCCCAGGCTCGCGATCCCCACGTCCACTACGGGCGCCGACCGCACACCAGCAGGGGCGCTTGAACGTGCGCGATCATACTGCACACTTACTCGTTGACGCGCCGACGCCTGCCAGTCCACCTTGCCGAAGTTGATCGTTTGATCCTGGCGTCTCGGAATCGTTCCCGTCAGACTGTCCAGATAGCTCAACGCAGCATTCACCTTCGCAGACGTTACACCGCGATTGGACAGCAACGCCTGCTGCGTCGGGGTCAGTGCATAAAAATTTGGATCTTCGGGAGTCGATATCGCTGGAAAGTTGCGCGCCTGTTGGTCGTAGGCATAGAAGTAGAAGAGTTTGTCCCGCACCGCAGCCCCGCCGACGCTGCCGCCAATCTGCTGCCGGAGGTCATGAGGCTTCACCGCCTCACTCGTCATAACACCATCGACATAGTTCGTTGCAATCGAGAAGGGGTTCGTCGCTCCCAACGCGCTTGCCCGCGCAAGGTAGAAGCCTGTTCCATGCAGATCGTTCGTTCCACTCTTCGAGACCGTCGTAACAATACCCCCGGCGGCGTGGCCATACAGCGCTGAGTAGTTCTGTCCACTGACACGAAACTCGCGTACAGCCTCCTGCGAAAAGGTATAGGCCATTCCCGAGTGCCGCCCATAGCCACCGCCGCCCGACGCGCTCCCTACACTCACGCGTGTCGAAGCGCCGACCTCTGCACCGTCCTCAACCTCTGCTCCGCTCTCGATACCGGTTCCGCGCGGCACTGATCCGAAGCTTTGGTCATCGTCTCCACCGTCGACACGGCTGCTATTCTGCGTGGAGGCAACACCGCGAAAACTCAGCAGCCCGTCTCCTTCGGGATCGACATTGACTCCCGGCATCAACTGCGCGAACGTCTGCCATCGCCGCCCATTCACGGGCAGGCGCTCGATCTCATCCGGGGTTACTACACTGGCGACAGCCGCGGAGGACAGATCATCGACATTCACAGAGACCTGAGAATCCGGCTGCGCGCTTACGGTCACGGAGGTTGCAACACCCCCCACCTGCAGCCGCGCCTCGACGGATGTTACGCCTCCGACCTCGACGATCACCGGCTGCAACGTCAACTGGGCGAACAGCGCATACTCGACTACCACGCGGTATTCTCCGGCTGACAGATTCGCCACGAGAAACTCGCCTTTCCTCCCGGTGGTTGCACGATTCGCCGTTCCATTTGCGACGTTCTGCACCTGCACCAGAGCACCCACAAGTGCGGCACCCGCTCCATCAACGACGAAGCCGCTGATAGCGCCATCCACCGAGGTCTGCCCCCACGCACACGTCTCTACGGTCGCAGCGGCACAGCACCACAACAAGCAGGCCCAGACAATCTTCCTTACGACCACGCTATACTTTGCGCGGCTCCGACAGAACGACATGCACTCTCCCCGAAAATTTGAACTCCTCTACACGGCAACCAACGGGAAGATCGAAAGACCAATTTCACCACCCTGATGATCCGGGGTAGCAGCGACACCACTTCGGCGCCACACCGAAGATGATAAGTGATTCGTTGCTGTCGAGCGAATTAAGAAACCTACGATAGTGTTAACGAGAAAAGGGCGGCAGCCGAACTGCCGCCCTTCGGGATATTCACGATTAGAATTGCACTCTCACCCCAAGCTGCACCTGACGAGGACTATAGACAAGGCTGCTGTTTGCGCTGGACGGAATGCCAAACGGAGTGTTGTAGCTCAGCGTGTTTGGAGTAGCGGCGGCGGTTGAAGTTGCTGCGGTGCCCGGCGTGTAAGAGTAAGCCGTAGTCGTCACCCCCGTCACGTTTACGTGGTTTGCCAGGTTGAACGTCTCACCCAACAACTCGATCGTCGCTCTGTCCTGAATCTTGAACCGCTTTGACAACCGCAGATCGAGAACCTGAGTGCGGGGTTGAGCGAAATCATTCCTGCTAAGGGTCGGCAGGCGATTCGTGCCGCCCGAACCGTTCACCGAGGAGGCGATCCCAGTCACCTTGGACAATCCCGTCTGGCCATTCAGTTGAACGAACTCGCTTGTACCGCCGGTTCCAGAGGACAAACCCGCTGTGTACGGCAGCCCGTTCTGTCCAGAGTAGCTCGGTGCAATCTCGTACTGGTTCAAGAGGTAGCCGAGAATACCGTGAAAAGTGGAAGGCGTCTCGTAGATCCCATACACCACAATACGATTTGGTACGTTCTGGTTGGAATTACCGTACTCGGCACGCAGATTGAACGGATCCAGCAGCGAGTTAGTGTTAGTGAAGGTCGTGTTGTTCTCGCCATAGTCGAGCGCGTGCGACCAGGTATAGTTCGCATTGAACTGGAGGCGATGGGTGAACCGATGTGAGATGCTTGCCACCAGCGCCTCGTAGTTTGAGTTTACGCCGCTGAAGATGTCCGTCGTCGAGCCATAGTTGCCGTCAAGCCTGCCGTTGGAGTTTGATGTCGCACCAACGCTGTAGTACGGCAGTTGTATGACGGTACCAGAAGGCACGGGGCCCTTCCCTGTGCTGTCGACTACCGTGTACGACACGGTTCCCGTGGCTTTGGGCAGGTTCGTATCGACGAAGTTCGGCAGCCGCCGCCCAAAGGCCGCCAGCCAGGTGACTGACATCGTCGTATTCCAGCCCAGTTCCTGCTCGACTGTAAGATCTGCCTGATGAATCTCTGGCAGCTTGAAGTTTTTGTCGAAGTAGTACACCGCCGAGAGGCTGTTGGGCAGCAACCCAGGGATCAGGATCTTTGGGAAAATCGGCCCTGTGGTGGAAGTCCCAGGATTGGCAGCAGTCGGCGTCAATGTGCTGGTCTGCGTGCTGCTGGAGAAGGTCGCGGAGAGCTGACCCAAGGCATTTCCCGTCTGGGCAATCGCGTTATAGATCGTGGAGTTGATAACGCGAGCGAAGAACTCGCCGTAGCCGCCGCGCAGTACGGTCTTGCCCGTTCCGAACATATCGAACGCAAAGCCCACACGCGGCCCAATATTTCCCTTGTTGCTTGGAAAGACTGACGTTGATCCATTGATTTGGCCATCGCCATCGACCTTCGGGTTTCCAAGCTGCGGATTGGGCAACTGTTCGTAGTCATAACGGATACCCAGAGTAAGGCTAAGCCTTGGATTGAACTTCCACTCATCCTGTGCAAAGCCCGCATACTCCTTGGTCTGGAACTCAAACCCGAGCGGACCAAAACCCTGAGTGTAGCCGGTATAGCACTCCTGATTGAACGTGGCGCCACAACCGTTGGTCGTATTCAAGTCGGCGAAGTACTCCGCCAGCGGAATCTGGTTCGATCCCCCATAGCTGTATCCGCCAAATACAGCCGTCAGATTTTGGCTCAGATCGTTCGTGTGCAGGAAATCAAAACCGAACTTCAGATTGTGGTTGCCGTGAACCTTGTTGACCGTGTCAGAAATCTGGTAGCGGCGCTCATCCGGATAAGCCGGTCGGTTCAAGAACGTCGCCGTACCAAACTGGAATGCGTTGGTGATGTTTACGTTCGGTGGGATACCGAAGGGGTTCGCAGCGGCTTGGTTCAGTAGCACCGAATCTTCATACTGAGTGGGTGTCTCGTTGAACTCATACTCGAAGTCGCGGCCATATTGATAGCGAATCTCATTGCTCAACGAAGGAGTGATCACGGTGTCCAACTTCGCGATGCCGAAGGTGTCCTTTACAAAGTCATTACCCGGACTTGCCAGTCCATAGTTGACCGCCGAAGTTCCGGTCTGAATACCCGAGGGCGAGGTCCAGCGCAGGCGGTTGACCTCAAACGTCGCGTGGTTCTTGCCGTTGATCTGCCAGTCCAGCTTTGGGAAGAAGATGTACTGATCGCCTGTGCGCGGCGCCACGCCAAGCAAATCGTTGCTCAACGTATTGCGGTCGTTCGCATAGATGGTTTGCGCCGCGGCGTACTGTGCAGAAGTGATATTGGCCGCAGCGGTCTTATTCAGGCTGACCGCAAGCGCGCAGTTTGCGGTATCAATCGTCGACAACGTCTTGGTCGCACAGTTTGTCCCGGCCGGCAGCGCGGAGTCTGGAGTGGCGTAAAAAAGATTTGGATTGCTTGGAGCAAGAGTAATGGGAAAGTTACGATCAAAACGGTCGAACGCAAAGAAATAGAAGAGCCTGTCCTTGACGATGGGACCACCGATGCCGATGCCATACTGCTTGCGCCAGTCCTTGGGCTTGAAGACCTGACTGACATAATTTGGATTGGCCGCCGTACCTATATTGACCGCCTTCGTCGTGAACTGATTTTTCGCGCCCCACTCAGCATCGCGGTCAAAGAAGTAAGCCTCGCCGTGGGTTACGTTGCTTCCACTCTTCGTGACCGCATTGACCACGCCGCCGGCAGACCGGCCGTACTCAACTGAATAGTTAGACGTGTTGACTTGGAACTCCTGAATCGAAGCCTGTGCCGTGGAATACCCCGCGCGGGTTCGTCCACGCTCTTCGGAAAAGAAGGCCTGGTTGTCGTCCGCACCATCGAAGGTCACGTTATTCAGCAGAGTACTCTGCCCGCGAAAGCTCAAGAGGCCGAAGCCGTTCGAATCCGAAACAACACCAGGTGTTAACAGCGCGTAGCTCGACCACCGGTAATTGTTTACTGGCAGATCTTCAAGAATCTTCTGCTCGATTGTGTTCGAAAAGTCGGGCGATGTTGTGTTGATCTGCGGATTTGAAGACGAGATATCAACCGTCGTTGTAGTGGCGCCAACGGTCAGCTTTGCCTGTGGATCGCTCAGCGAACCCACCCCGACCGTAATCGCAGTCGCCCGGAAGGTTTCAAAACCCGCTGCTGACACAGTGACTGTGTATACGCCCGGCTGTACGTGGATGGCGCGAAAGAACCCTGAATCGTCGGTAACGGCTGTCTGTTCGGCATTCGTCGCGTTCGAGCGGATGACAACCTTTGCGCCCGAGATAACTGACCCTGTCGCGTCCTCCACAGTTCCGCCAATTGCGCCGTCCACTGCCGACTGGGCCTGCATATTTGCAATCGAACCCGCACAAAGAATTGCGACCAGCGCCATGCGCAGGCCTGTTTTGAATTTCTTGAATTTCATTCGATCCTCCTGAAAGGTTGTGAACGCTAAACTGACACGCCGCGTGTTTCGTGAACGGCATATTCTCTTGATGAAATCTAGGATTTCAGATATCAGTAAACGAGACATAACGCGGTCAAGAACGTACGGTTACAAGATGTCTCCAGGTTGTCTACAAAATGTCCGCCGAACGTTGAGTTCAGCAGAGGGAACCGCAATCCCCACCTATTTCGAAGGTGTTAACGACAAAAAAGGGCGGCAGCCGAAGCCGCCGCCCCAGTTCGTCTCAATCAGCTAGAAGAGGAACTTGAAGCCGATCTGCACCTGACGCGGTGTATACAGGAACCCGCTCGAGTTTGAGTTATTCGGAGTACCGAACAAGGCGGTGCTTCCTGTTCCGTCCTGGAAGGTTGCCGTGGCCGTGTTCCCCGTCGACTGGAGAGCATACGCTGTGCTCTGTAGACCGGTCACGTTCTGGTGGTTGTAGATATTGAAAAGATCAAGCCGCATTTCGGCACGATACCGCTCTGTAAAAGCGAACTGCTTTTGCACTCGCAAGTCCTGCACTATATCGCGGGGATACTGATAGGTATTGCGTCCAATCATGGGAATCCACGACGTGCCGCCAGCCCCATTCCAGCTGCTGTTCAACGCGCCGGCGGAGGCAAAGCCACTTATGCTCGCCGAGTAGGGCAGGCCGTTCTGGGCCTGGAACGCAGTATTGAGTGCCCAGTCATTGGCCACATACCTGACCCAGTCGCTCCGATGCGTATTCGGGAGGTTGTACAACACGTAGCCTGCAAGGCGGTTGGGAACGTTGTAGTTCGAGTTCCCATAGTTCGCCCGCTGGTTGCCATACGGATCGTACATTCCGTTTGTCGACGTAGTTGTCGTCGCGTTCTGATTGAAATCGAGCGCGTGGGCCCATACATAGTTCACATCGAACTGAATTGACTTCAGAGAAGTGTTCTGGACCTCTGCGACGAATCCGTTGTAGCTCGAATTGACGTTGCTGGTCACCTCAGTGATGCTGGTGAATTTAGTGGCCACTGAACCAAACAGAGCGGAGTTGCCGTAGGCAGTGTACTGTGGAACGGTATATTGGGCGCCGTTCAGTAACGGTCCTTTTTGGTGCGGGTCGGCGATGGTAATCAAGGTGCTTGTCTGCGTTGGATTCAGATTCAGGTCGACGAAGTTCGTCAGCTCCCTGCCCAACGCGCCAAGATAGCTCACAGAAAACACTGTCCCTCTGCCTATCTGCTGCTGGACGATAAGGTCGAACTCATGGACCATGGGGTTCTGCAGATTCGAAGCAAGGTAGTAGGAGCTCGGTGTCGGTGGCGTGGCCGCTGCGATGATGTTGGGGAATACAGGCGCCCCTGCCGCATTAGGCTTCAAGACCGCGGTGAATTGGCCAAGCGGACTGCCCGTGTTCAGCAGCACGTTCAACAGCACGCCGTTCGTGATGCGGCCGTAGAACATCCCGTATCCTGCGCGCACCACTGTCTTTCCGCGTACCAAATACGTCATAGGCAAAGCCCACCCGTGGTCCAAGGTTGTTCTTGTCGCTTGGGGCGTTTGTGAGAGCCGTATACGGCATAAACGTACCGGAGGGTGCCGTTAGCGTTGCGTTCGAACCTGATCCCGGCAGCTGTCTCATAGTCGTATCGCAGGCCCAACTGGAGCGTGAGCCGTGGGTTGAGCTTCCAGCTATCCTGCGCAAAGAAGCCATAGTCCATGGTCGAGACCGCGAAGATCGGCGGACCAAAGCCTTGCGTGAACGATCCGTAGCAAGGATAGATGCCCACTGCGCTCGTCGTTGCCGTCGCCGCAGAGAGGGCTGTGCTGTTGCAGGTAGACGCCTTGCCCTCGGAGGCGAGGTCAGCGAGGAAGTTTCCGGTATAGCTGTACGAGATATAGCCATTGCTCTCGTAGGTGTTGTTGATCAGGTCGTAGTTGTGCACCGTATCCACACCAAACGTAAAGCTGTGTTTGCCGCGGTTCCAGTACAGGATGTCGCCAACCTGCCACTTGCGCTCATCCGGAAGCGCCTTGCGGTAGGAGTAATAGGGCGAACCGAGATAGAAGCCTGTTGAAGTCGCGAGCGCCACTTCGGGAACATTGCCACCGGTCCCGATCAGGTACTGCTTGGTGAAGGCGCTGTATGGCTGCTGACCTTCGTCGTTCAGTTCGCGGCCATACTGATAGAGGACTTCGTTACTGATGTTCGGGGTGAACAGCGTCGTCAGCTTCGCCACTCCGTAGTCCAGCTTCACGAAGTCTGTACCGAAGGTGTCCACCGCATACTGGTTGGTTGCCTGTGTCTGAACGCCGCCGGGCGAGTCCCACCGCAGACGGTTGTACAGAAAACTGGCATGGTTCTTGCTATTTACCTGCCAGTCAATCTTCGGCATGTTGACCTCCTGGTCGCCCGTGCGAGGCACCGAGCCCAGGTCCGAAAGGAGGGTGACAAGCCCGGCTGCATAAGCGGAGGCTCCCGCACCGTAGGTCGCAAACTTCTCGCGCGCGGCCAAGGTGCAGGCATAGCTGTCCAGGGTATAGTTCGCATTCGTCGACGTGCTGCCGGAGAGATAGCCTGTCGTCAGATTGCAGGTTGAACTGCTCGGCAGTACGGCATCCGGCTGGCTGAAGAAGGAAGACGGTGAGTTGGCCTTGGCTGTGCCGGGGAAGTTCCGATGGTGCTGGTCGTACGTGTACTGCCAGAACAGCTTGTCCTTGATGATCGCGCCACCTGCGGTAAAGCCCCAGATTCTGCGCGAATCCTCAGGCTTGTACGGAGCTGTAGTAAAGGTCGTCCCGCCGCTCCCATTCGAACTGGCCGTGGTGTTCGTCGCATAGGGATTGTATGCACCCCACGCGCTCTCGCGATCGTAGAAGTATGCCTGTCCGTGAATAGTGTTGCCGCCGCTCTGCGTCACAGAGTTGATCACACCGCCCGCCGCACGGCCAAACTCGGCGGCATACACGCCGGTGTTCACCTGGAACTCTCGAATCGCTGCCGGAGGTGTTGAATAGGCCTCACGCGTACGGCCACGCTCCTCCGAATAGTAGGCCTGATTGTCGTCCGCACCGTCGATCAGCACGTTGTTCAAGATAGGGCTAATACCGCGAATGCTGACCAGACCGAAGCCATTCGAATCCGACACCACACCCGGAGTCGTCATGGCAAGGCTCGACCACCGCAGATTGTTCACCGGAACATCTTGCAGCGCGCGCGTGTTCAGGTTCGCCGTGAAGTCCGGGGATTCTAGGTTGAGGATCGGCGCCTCTGACGTAATCTCGACCACCTGTGTGGAGGAGCCAGTCGCAAGATGCGCAGTCACTGTCGTGAGCTGACTGACCTGCACAAGCACCTTATCCTCGCGAAACTCCTTAAACCCGGCCGCAACGATTGTCACGGTATAAGTTCCCGGCTCAACGAGAGGCGCTTTGAAGAAGCCGCTCTCATCCGCGGCCAGATGGATCTCCGCATTCGTGGCATCGTTGTGGATCGTCACGGTCGCCTTCGGTACGATCGCATCCGTTACATCGAATACCGTGCCGCCGATCGCGCCTTGCGTTGTCGATTGTGCCATCAACGGGACTTGCAAGAAAACAAGCCGCAGCCAAAAGCAGAAACACCATCATTTTTTTCATCGTCGGGCTCCTCAAATTAATTCACATTCGGTCCGGACGCTGCGTTAACATCTGCGTCCGTCTTCAGGTCGTTTTATGGGTTTGTACTGAAGATTGCATACCGTGATTAACAAGCAGTTAATATGCGGTTACGCTTCTCGATCTATCGTGTCGAACTATCCCTCGAACAACGACGTCGCAGCTGTCGAAACCGCCAACGGTCTACGCGCCTTCGAGAATCTGTGTGAGTGGCAACAGTGTAGCGCACATCCTAGTACACTGAATATTGGAAAATGTTCATTGATGAAGCACGAATCCGCATCAAGGCCGGCGACGGCGGGAACGGCTGCATGGCCTTCCGCCGGGAAAAGTTCGTTCCCAAGGGAGGCCCATCCGGCGGCGACGGCGGCCATGGAGGCGACATCCTCATGTCTTCCTCCCTCAGCCACAACACTTTAGTCCACTTCCGCTTCAACCCCGAGCACAAGGCCCAGCGCGGCGGCCATGGCCTCGGCTCCAACTGCTCCGGCCAAGCCGGCGAGCACACCACCCTTAAGGTCCCTGTCGGCACCCTGCTCTACGACGACGAGACCGGCGAACTCGTCCATGACTTCGCCCACCCCAACGAGACCATCGTCATAGCTAAAGGGGGCCGTGGCGGTCGGGGCAACCAGCATTTTGCCACCAGCACCCACCAGGCTCCTCGCGAACACGAGCTCGGCCGCGCCGGCGAAGAGCGCAACTATCGCCTCGAACTAAGGCTCTTAGCCGACGCCGGGCTCGTCGGCTACCCGAATGTCGGCAAGTCGACACTTATCTCGCGCCTCTCGGCCGCGAAGCCCAAGATCGCCAACTACGCCTTCACCACGCTCGAACCCAACCTCGGCGTCGTTCAGGTAGGGGAGTACCCCCACACCGAGTCCTATACCATAGCTGACCTTCCCGGCCTCATCGAGGGCGCACATCTCGGTGCCGGCCTTGGCATCCAGTTCCTCAAACACATCGAGCGCACCAGCGTCATCGTCCACCTCGTCGACGTCTCCGATTCGAGCGACAGACCCGACCCCGTGGCCGACTACAAGGTCATCACAGAAGAACTGAAAAGCTTCGACCCCGCCCTCGCCGCCAAGCCGACGATCCTGGTTGCGGCAAAGGTCGATGTTGCCAATCCCGACAAGTTGAAAAAACTTGCCGCCATGGCTAAGCGCCGCAAGCTCCCCTTCTACAAGATCTCCGCGGTGACCGGCGAAGGTGTCGAAGCCCTCAAATACGCCATCGCTGAGATGGTCGCGGCTCACCGTCCCATCGATCTCGAAGCGCCAGCCCCAATGCCGGCCAAACCCAAGCGCAACTATCCGCCACCACCTAGCTCTGCCAGGGGTCGCGCTTAGATTCGAAGTTAGACGGCTCGATACTCGAGGGAGTGAAGCTAGTTCACGACTTGGGGGATCGCCGGCAGCGGCACGCAAAAATGAAAATCGGCATCGCTCATGGATGGCGGCGGCGTGGTCCGACCCCATGCGAGTCGGCGCCGAGCCCATGGTAAAGACGAAGGTGGCGCCATCTTTGATCTGCGCGTGGCGGAACCAGGAGTTGGGTAGATCGACACCGTTGAGCGTTGCGGACTGGATGTAGTGATTCAGGCCAGACTTGTCGAGATTCTTCGCGATGATCCGAAGCTTCTTTCCGTTACCAAGAGTTAGGGAGGCATCCGGTATGCTTGGCGTGCTGATGAGATAGACATCCTGCCCAGCTACTGGATAGATGCCGAGCGTCTGGAAGATAAGCCAGCTCGACATCGCTCCTGAGTCGTCGTTGCCCGGAATTCCGGCGCGGCTATCGGTGAACGCCTTCTCCAGCAGAAGTTGAACGATATCGGCAGACTTGTCGGGACGACCCGCGTAGTTATAGAGGACCGGCATGAGAAAGCCGGGTTCGTTGGTGACGTCAAAGTGGCCGCGCGAGAAGATGAAGTCCAGGCGACGGTTGAAGAGTTCGTTACCACCAGCCATCTCGATCAGGCGCCGCATGTCCTGTGGGGCATAGAGCGAGTAGGTCCAGATATCGCCTTCGTACATGAAGTCCGGCCAGGTGCCTCGCACGGTCAAATACGGCTCGGCCCAGGAACCGTCCGGATTACGCGGACGAAGGAAACCTTTGAAACCCTGAACGGTCATGTCCTTGTCCCAGAGGTGTTCGAAGTTGTGGGTGCGGCTTGCATACAGGGCAGCTTCGGTTGTCTTACCCAGCCCGCAGGCAAGCTGAGCGATGGCAAAGTCGTCGTAAGCGAACTCGACGGTTCGAGAGCCGGAGCGCTCGTCCGCGAGAGTGATGTAACCGCGCTCGTTGTAATCCTTCAAGCCGCCGCGGCCTTCCTTCTGAGCGTTCTCCGGCGGCACGGTTGCATCGTGCTCCATGGCCTTGAACGCGGTTTCATAATCGATGCCCTTCAGGCCCTTGACCCAAGCATCAGCAATCACGACATTGGCGTTCGATCCGCCCTGAGTACGTCCGTTGTCGTTGCCGCTGCGAGCGTCGGGCATATAGCCGGTGTGGCGGTAGATGTCGATGAGTGAGCGGATGATGTCGCGCTGGCGATCGGGTGAGATCAGGGTAAGCAATGGGCTGGAGCTACGGTAGGTGTCCCAGATGGCATAGTAGTCGTCGTAGTAGGGCTCGGTCGATTGCCAATCGGGATTCTCGCCCGTGCGATCGGTCGGCATCAGCATGATGTGGTACATCGCGGTGTAAAGTTCGCGACGCTGAGCGTCGGTCTCGCCTGAGAGGCTGAGCTTGTCGAGTTCGGTGTTCCAGAGAGCGGTAGCGGCAGCGTGAACGGCGGCGAAGTTCCAGCCCGGAATCTCCTGTTGGACGTTTTGCTTTGCCTGCTCGACGCTGAGAAACGAGATGCCAACCTTTACCTGAACAACCTGGCCGGCCTTGGTGGAGAGGTCGAAGGTGGCGCCAATCGATGGGCCATCCGGCGTTGCAGCGACTACAGACGCGTCCTTTACCGCGCTCAGAGTCGTGCCCGTCCAGGTTTGTGTCGCAGTGGCTGGAGTATCCAGCACCATGTAGTAATAAACCTTGTATTCCCCGCCCTCGTTCCAGCCGCCTTTGAAACGTGCGACGCCCTGGGCCTCGTGATTAGAGGGCAGGTGAATCTCGGCGCCAACAAACTTCTGCGCCTCGATTCCTGGCCCCAGGCCAAGTGCCGCGGCGACATTCACGGTGATATGGGACTGCTGCGAGGCCGGGAAGGTGTAGCGATGAAAGCCGACACGACGGCTGCTGGTAAGTTCGGCGTCTACGCCGTAACGCGTGAGCTTTGCGCTGTAGTACCCCACCCTGGCGACCTCGTCCGTGCGCGGCGTCTTGATGTCCGCCAGATCGAGCGAGCCTGTCACTGGCGCGACGAGGATATTGCCGTACTTGCCTTGTGCTCCGCTCAGATGCAGATGAGAAAAACCGAGGATGTTGCCATAACTGGAGTAACCGAAACCGGAGCGACGATTGTCGAAGGTGGCCATGTCGGGTCCGAGCTTGACCAACCCGAACGGAATCGCGGAGCCGACGAATGTGTTCCCGCCCCAATCGACGCCAATGAAGGGATCGACGTTGCGGGTAAAGTCCTGCGCGGCAGGCTTTTGTCCGAGCACCGGAGCGCTCGCAAGAAGCACACCGAGAGAGAAGCACATCGAACACCACAGGATAGAGGCCGTCTTATTGCGCATCGTTGTCTTTCCTTTGTAACCACCGCATATGATACGGTCAGCACTCTGACACTGTCCTACACGACCGACAGAGAGCCCACTCCAGTCCTTTCATGAAAAGGAAACCTATGTCCGCGTTCCTGCTTCGCCGAAGTCTGCTCATCACCACCGTCGTCTGCGGCCTGCTCCCTGTCGTATCCGCCCAAAGCCCCGCCACTCTGCCGAGCGAATCCCCCACGGCCTTTGTGCCGACCAACTACGGATTCGACTACGACCGCCGCTCGGTCATGATCCCGATGCGCGACGGCGTCAAACTTCATACCGTCATCCTTGTGCCCAAAGGGGCAAAAAATGCTCCCATCCTGCTCACCAGGACGCCCTACAGCGCAAACGCGCTGACGACAAACACGCAGAGCTCGCACCTCGGAGCAAGCCTCTACGGCTACGACAATGCGACCGACGTCATCGTCGACGGCGGCTACATCCGCGTTATCCAGGATGTTCGCGGCAAGTATGGCTCCGAGGGCGACTACGTGATGAATCGCCCCCTGCGCGGACCGCTCAACGCAACTACAGTCGATCACGCCACCGACACTTACGACACCATCGACTGGCTCGTAAAAAATACGCCCGAGAGCAATGGGAAGGTTGGCATCATCGGCATCTCCTACGATGGGTTCACCACTCTGATGGGCCTCGTCCATCCGCATCCTGCACTGAAGGTCGCGGTCCCAATGAATCCGATGGTCGACGGCTGGAAGGGGGACGACTGGTTTCACAACGGAGCCTTTCGCCAGCAGAACATGGCCTACATCTATGAACAGGACGGCACGCGCGACAACTCGGTGAAGTGGTGGACGAGCAACTTCGACGACTACGACATGTTCATGGACGCCGGATCCGCGGGTGAACTCGGGAAACGCCGCGGTCTGGAACAGACGGGCTTTTGGCGCAAGGTCATCGCACACCCCAGCTACGACTCCTTCTGGCAGGGCCAAGCCGTCGATAAGCTTCTCGCCGCGGAACCGATCACAGTTCCTACGCTGCTCGTTCACAGCCTCTGGGACGCTGAAGATATCTACGGAGCGATGGCTGTCTATAAAGCGATCAAACCCAAGGATACGGAGAACAAGGTCTTCCTGGTAATGGGACCGTGGCACCACGGCCAAGGCATTGAAGACGGAAGTACCCTGGGCGCGATCAGGTTCAACAGCGACACCTCGCTGTATTTTCGTGAGAACATCCTTGCTCCCTTCCTCGCGAAGTACCTGAAAGACGACGCGTCGGCACCAGCAATCGCGCCAGTCTCTGCTTACGAAAGCGGCACTAACACCTGGCGCAAACTGCCAGCGTGGCCGATCGCCTGCGAGAGTGGTTGTGCGTCGACCTCCGTGCCACTCTATCTGAGAGCCGAAGGCAAGCTCAGCTTCACCGCGCCAAAGCAAGAGGAAGCACCGTTCGACGCGTATATCTCCGACCCGGCAAAACCCGTACCTTTTCGCGCCCGGCCAATCCAACCCGTCGGTTATGACAATGGCCTCACGTGGCCGAACTGGCTGGCCGACGACCAACGCGAGGCCTCAGGCCGTACCGACGTTGCGGTCTTTACCTCCGACGTCCTCACCGCCCCGGTAAAGATCAGCGGCCAGCCCATCGCCAACCTGATCGCCTCCACGAGCGGAACTGACTCAGACTGGGTCGTCAAAGTCATCGACGTTTATCCCGACGAAGTAGCCGGCCAACCGAAGATGGGTGGCTATCAGTTCATGGTTTCGGCCGACATCTTCCGCGGGCGCTACCGCGAGAGCCTTGAAAATCCGAAAGCAATCGCGGCCGGACAACCGCTGCTCTACAAGTTCAACCTGCCGCCGGCGAACCACGTTTTTCTGCCCGGCCATCGCATCATGGTGCAGGTGCAGTCGAGCTGGTTTCCACTCTACGATCGCAATCCGCAAACCTTTGTGCAGAATATCTTCTGGGCCAAGCCGCAGGACTATCGCAAGGCCGAGCAGAAGATCTACCACGGACCGGGGCAGGCCAGTTTCATTGAACTTCCGGTCGTGGCAAAACCTTAGGGATCAGCGACATCGGGCGGACTTGCTACGCGAAGCTGAGGCGCGTAGGCTTTAACGCGGACCCAGGTAGCTGCTGGGACAGGTGGTATCCGGCCAAAGTCGAGCTTCTTCAGGCGACACGCGGTGGAACTGCACTGGAGATTTACGATGAGTCTGACTACGTTCTCAACGGAGCGAGTCGGTGCGCGTGTTGGGCGTGACGCCGATTCTCCGACTAAAGTTACAGTCCCCTATCTCTTAAATAAGAAGCTGTTGCGGCAGCCGATTACCGCATTGACGGCCTACGACTATGCGAGTGCTCGGCTGGTCGATGAGGCTGGCCTGGATTTTGTGCTGGTCGGCGACTCGCTCGCGATGGTGATGCAGGGCCACGAGAACACACTCGCCGTGACGATGGACGAGATGTTGCTGTACACGCGTGGAGTTCGACGAGCGCTGCGACGCGCTCTGTTAGTGGCTGACATGCCGTTCGGGAGCTACCAGACGGATGAGCGCGAGGGTGTTGCGAACGCCGTCCGGTTTGTGAAGGAGGCTGGCGCTGAGGCGGTGAAGCTTGAAGGCGGTCGCGAGCGGAGTGGCCTGGTGCGACGAATGGTTGACGCGGAGATCCCTGTGATGGGCCATCTCGGCCTGACCCCACAGAGCGTGCATCGCATGGGCGGCTACAAGGTTCAGGGAAAGACGATGGAGGCAATCGATGAGTTGCGCACGGATGCGCTCGCGCTCGAAGATGCGGGTTGCTTTGCGCTTGTACTTGAGGGTGTGCCGCGAGAACTGGCCAGAATCGTGACTGAGGAGTTGCAGATTCCCACGATTGGAATTGGTGCCGGGCCGGACTGCGATGGGCAGATTCTGGTGCTTCACGACATGATGACGATGACCTTTTCGGCTCCAGCGAAGTTTGTACGACGCTACGCCGATGTCGCGGGTGTGATGCGAGAGGCGTTGCGAGAGTATAGGCAGGATGTCGAAGCGAGGACGTTTCCTTCCGACGCGGAGAGCTACCATCTTTCGCGGGAGATGCAGGAGTTGATGGCGATTCCTGCTGAGGTGCGGTGAGGATAAGCGCGCCGCTGATGCGAATCGTAAAGAGTGTTGCCGAGATGCAGAGCGTTTGCCGCGAGTTGCGGAGGGAAGGCTCTGTGCTGGGCTTCGTACCTACGATGGGTGCTTTACATGAGGGGCATCTGTCGCTTGTGCGCCGGGCGAAGGGGGATTGCGATGTTGTTGCTGCTTCCATCTTTGTAAATCCGCTGCAGTTCGCGCCGGGGGAAGACTTTACCCGGTATCCCCGGACATTTGAGGAAGACTGTAGCCGGCTGGAGGCGGAGGGAGTGGAGGTTCTGTTTGCTCCTGAGGCGGCAGAGATGTATCCGAACGGCGCGGTGACGACCGTGACAGTCTCTGGAGTTGGGGATCGCCTGGACGGAGCTTCGCGGCCAGGACACTTTACCGGTGTCGCTACGGTTGTTGCGAAACTCTTTCACGTGGTGGGCCCGAATCGGGCTTACTTCGGACAGAAGGATGCCGCCCAACTTGCGGTTCTGCGGCAGATGGTAAGAGATTTGAACTTCGATGTGGAGCTGGTGGGCTGCGCGATTGTGCGCGACGCGGATGGGCTGGCGCTGAGCAGCAGAAATAAATATCTAACCGCAACAGAGCGGGAACAGGCTCTAGTCTTACATCGAACGTTGTTACAAATTCAACGAATGATCGCCGGGGGCGAACGGCAAAGTGTAGCGCTGATCCGAAGCGGACTGGATGCTATGCACGGTGTGGCTGGAGTGCGGGTGGATTATCTGGCTATCGTGGATGCGAATACTTTGCTGCCGGTGGCGACGGTTGAGACAGGCACACTGGTTGCGGTGGCGGCGTATGTGGGGAGTACGCGTTTAATCGATAATTTTCTTGCGGTTTGAAGGTTTCGGATCGACAAACCTCTTATAGATAAGGCTGTGGAATAGACCTTGGTTCCTGCCCGCGACTTGTCCATAGTCTCCGGGTCTAAACCTACGGTTTTTGATCGCGAAGTTTTGATCGGGAAAAGAACGTGGCCGGAATGGCAATGCACAGAGCTGGGGAAGAGATGACACAGAAGTACCATGTCTCCCACTGGAAGGGGGAGTGTATCGGCCTCCCCCCTTAGTAACATTGGATTGCAGCACTTTCGGTCGCGATTTGCACTTCAACCTCTGATGAAAGACGTCCGGCCGCCGACAGAGTGAAGAAGAGAATCTGATCGTTAGAAAGAAACGATATTCGAGATGCCTGGCACTTCAATTCATGAACTTGCGATGACGGAGATAGACCGGCTTTCAAGAAGAGGTTTCCTGCAGCTAGCTCTGCCGGAGCCTCTGGAAAGCGGCTTTGAGCAGTCAACGTTCGTCCAGCGCGCGGAACGTCTCTGGATTGAAGGTTTGATCGCGATTGGTCTCTTCAATATCTATGTCATCGCTGACTACTTTATTCGCGGCGGCGCTTCCTGGCTTCCATTGCAAGTACGACTTTGTCTCGTTACGCCAATAGCTCTACTGATCAACATCAGCATGCGATGGAGTCCGAACAAGGTTTACCGCGAAACCAGTATTGCGCTGGTGAGTTGCCTGATAGGAATTACGCATCTTTACCTTGAAAGCAACACGAACGCGACTTCATCTGCGTATGCGCAGGTTGGGCTGATCGTGGCAGTGATCTTTGTGAACGTTGTGATGCGGCTGCAGTTTATGTATGCCCTGACTGCGTCGGCCGTTTTGCTGGCGAGCGATCTCGTCTTCGTTCTCCATGACCACTTTCTCAACGGCTCAGAGAAGTTGCTCGGACTTACGTTAGCGGTCTGTGCCACCTTGATGACCGTAGTCGCCAACTATAGCGTTGGGCGCGAAGAGCGGCTGGCATACCTGATGCGGCTGCGCAGCGAGATACAAAGCAGGGAGCTGACCTTTCTGAACGTAGAGCTGCAAAAGATGTCCTGTATTGACAGTTTGACCGGACTTGCCAATCGGCATGCTTACGAATTGCAGTTCGCAAAGCTGTGGCGTGAGGCCGTCCATGCGGGGCGCTCCCTTTCGGCCATTGTGATTGATATTGATAATTTCAAAGCGACAAACGATACTCGCGGACATCTTTATGGCGATCGGGTGCTGGTACGCGTGGCATCGTTGCTGTCGCAGAGTCTGCGCTGTAAGGACGATTTTGCAGCTCGATTTGGCGGGGAAGAGTTCGTCGTTTTGCTTCCTGGTGCGACAAAGGAAGGCGCGATGATTGTGGCTGAACGAATCCGCAAACTTGTTGAAGTCGCGGGATCGCCCGCATTGCCGGAACCGAGCAGCCATGCTCGACTGTCAACGGTGAGTTGCGGGGTCGCGACATGCTGGCCGAACGATTCCAACTGCAAGGAAGACCTGCTTGATTCAGCCGATAAGGCCCTCTATCAAGCCAAGGCTAGTGGCCGTAACCAGGTCAGCTGGGGCGAACTAACGACCGAAGTCAGGAAACGACCTTCAGCTGAGCGGCGAGTGCTACGGGGCCTGGCGACAGGCGACTCTGATTCGTGGGCCAGGGTGGATTAGAGCTTCGACGGTTTAATTGAACTAACGATTGATCGACTGCGTACTGACTCCAGCACATAAGCTGGAGAAGGCTCGCCGACGCCCGTGTTCACCATCCCCGAGTTACAAATGAGACCCGGCACGCCAGTCGAATGTGATAAATTGCGGCTACTGCAAAAAAGTACTATCGACCGATCTGGAGGGCACCTTCCTTGGCACTCAAAATTACAGGTCTGTCTAAGACCTATCCGAACGGTGTAAAAGCGCTCAAAGACCTGACGTTGACGATTGGCAACCACATGTTTGGTCTGCTTGGCCCCAATGGAGCAGGCAAGAGCACATTGATGCGCACCGTCGCTACCCTTCAGGATCCCGACTCTGGTACTGTCCAGCTCGATGATCTCAACGTCCTCACTCAGAAAGATGAGGTCCGCAAGGTCCTCGGTTATCTGCCGCAGGAGTTTGGCGTCTATCCCAAGCTGTCGGCGCTTGATATGCTCCACCACCTAGCCATCCTCAAGGGCATTACGAACAAGACTGAGCGGACTCAGATGGTCGAGGCTCTTCTTCAGCAGACTAATCTCTGGGACGCCCGCAAAAAGGCGCTCAGCACTTACTCTGGCGGTATGAAGCAGCGCTTTGGCATCGCGCAAGCACTCATCGCCAACCCGAAGCTGATTATTGTGGACGAGCCCACTGCCGGTCTTGACCCCGCCGAGCGCAATCGCTTCCTCAATCTCCTCAGCTCGATTGGGTCGAATGTGACTGTCATTCTCTCCACCCACATCGTCGACGATGTGCGCGAGCTCTGCCCTCGCATGGCTATCATCTCGAATGGTGCGCTCCTCGTCGAAGGCGCTCCGGCCGAAGCACTTGACTCTCTGCGGGGTAAGATCTGGTCCAAGGTCGTTGCCACTGACGACGAGCTTCGTGCCCTCGAAGGAAGCTTCAACGTCATCTCCGCTCACCTGATCGGCGGCCTTCACGAAGTTCGTGTCTACGCCGACTCCAGCCCAGGCGATGGTTTCCGCTCAGTCGATTCCAGTCTTGAAGACGTCTACTTCCTCAACCTCGCCAGAGAGGCGAAGAACTGACTTCGCACGCAACGACACGGAGACGCAGGGGAGATCAATGGCACAGTTCTTGGAGTTTCTTACATTCGAATTGAAGTTCCGCGTGAAGAGTATCTCCACCTACGTCTACTTCGCGCTCTGGTTCTTTCTCAGCTTCCTCGCGATCGCCGCGGAGGACTTCCTTAACACCGGCAACGACAAGATCCTTCTCAACGGACCCTTCTCCACCAGCATCCTCTACATCGTCATCACCTTCTTCGGCGTCATCGTCATCGCTGCCATCTTTGGCAGCTCTATCCTGCGCGACTTCCAGCGCGATACCTTCCAGATCGTCTTCACCAAGCCCATCTCCAAATTCGCCTACCTTGGGGGCCGCTGGGCAGGCTCCTTCATCACTGCTATCTTCTGCTTCTCCGGCCTGGTCTTCGGCGAAGCCGCCGGAACCTTCGCTCCGTGGGCCGATCACACCCGCATCGTTCACGGTCACTTCGGCTGGTATCTTCACGCCTTCCTGGCCATCACAGTCGTTCAGATCTTCTTCCTCGGCTCGCTCTTCTTCACCGTCGCCGCCCTCACCCGCAAGCTCTTCATCGTTTACCTTCAGGGCGTCGTCTTCTTCATCGTCTACCTCATCGTCAACGTCATCTTTCAGGCCACCGGCTCACTCGAGCACTTCTGGTCCGCTATCTTCGATCCTGTCGGCCTTCGGCTTTTCGACAGTGTCACTCGCTACTGGACGGTCTTCGAAAAGAACACGCTACAGCTCTCGTGGTCGCCCCATGTCCAAGGCGGCATCTTCTTTTATAACCGTCTCCTTTGGAGCGGCATCGGCTTTATCTCGTTGGTAGTCGTCTACAAGCTCTTCCCGCTCTCCGTTGAAGCCCTCACCGCTGTCTCCCAGGGCCGCCGCGCCGCCCGCGCTCGCGAAAACGAAGCCGCAGAAGTAAGGGTCGCCCGCTCGCTCGTAGCTAAACGCCTCCCCATAGTTCATCAGGTCTTCGGCCCCGGTACTTCCTTTGCCCAATTCGTCTCCCTTACCCGGATACGCATCTCAAACATCACCCACGAGCTTCCCTTCTGGGCCCTCTTCGCCGTGATGCTCATGTACGCCTTCCTGCAAGGCCACTTCGCCGGGCGCAGCAACGATGGCCAGCTCTACCCCGTCACTTACCTCATGGTCGCTGCGGTAGAAGGGAACGCGAGCCTCCTCCTCTTCATCATCGCCACTCTCTACGCCGGCGAGCTCGTCTGGCGAGAGCGCGACACCCACTTCGACGGTATCCACGATGCACTCCCTTTGCGGGAGACCACCGACTGGCTCTCGAAACTCGCCGCACTCGCCGTCATCGAACTCATCCTGCTTACGGTCGTCCTGTTCTGCGGCATTCTCAGCCAGACCTTCGCCGGCTATTACCACTACGAGCTCTTCCAGTACTTCAAAGAGCTCTACCTCGTCACCTTCCCGCAAATCCTCATCTTCACGCTTGCCGCGCTCTTCTTCCAGACTGTCCTCTCCAACAAGTTCATCGCCCACGGCATCGTCATTGGCCTCTTCGTTCTCAACATCGTTCTCTTCAACTTCGGTTGGGAGAACACGCTCTATCTCTTCGGCAACACCCCGCCCTATACCTACTCGGACATGAACGGCTACGGACATTTCGTCCCAGCGCTCTTCTGGTCCATTACTTACTGGCTCTCGATCGCAGCCCTCATGGGGGTTGTCTCCATTGCCGTCGCCCTGCGCGGCTCAGAAGATTCGTGGGCTGCGCGCTTCCGCCTCGCACTTCATCGCGCTCCTCACCTCGTCCCTGCTGGCGCTTTCTTCCTTCTCCTCGCCATCGGCAGCGGCGGATGGTACTTCTACAACGCCCACATCCTCAACCAGTTTCTTAACGCACATGCACGTCGCGATATCCAGGCTCAATACGAACGCGACTTCAAAAAATACGAGAGACTTGCCCAGCCCAAGATCATCGCCGTCGACGCCAACATCGACATCTTTCCCGAGCGCCGCGCTTTCTCCGGCACCGGCCACTTCGTCCTCCAGAACAAAACCACCGTCGCCATTCCCCAGATTCACATTTCGAACCAGCAGCAGTCGGTCACCAACATCGAATTCGACCGCCCCTTCCACATCGTCAGCCAAAGCCCGCGCGCCATGTACACCATCTACGCGCTCGACCAGCCGCTGCAGCCCGGCGACAAGCTCAACATGACCTTCAACGTCGGCTATGCCACCCACGGCTTCCGCGACGGCAACGAGCGGCCCGAATTTGCCTACTCCGGCACTTTCTTCGACGTCGGATTCTTTCCCTTCATCGGTTACGACGTCAATGTCGAACTTGACGACCCGCGCCGCCGCCGCGACGAACATCTTCCCCCACTCGAAGAGCTAGCCCACCGCGGCGACCCCTACTATAGCCGAGTCAACCTCTTCAGCCCCGAGTCCGACTGGATCACCTACAAGACCACCGTCAGCACCTCGGCTGACCAGATCGCCCTTGCTCCTGGCTACCCCACTCGCACATGGCAGCAGAACGGCCGCAATTACTTCACCTACGACATGGGCCAGGTTCACATGCAGGACTTCTATGCCTACGTCTCCGGAAAATATAACGTTACGCGCGAGGTCTACCAAGGCGTCGACGGCCCCATCAACCTCGAGGTCTACTCCGCACCCGCTCACCCCTACGATGTCCAGGACATGATCGACTCGTCTAAGGCCGGCCTTGCCTACTACGAGAAGAACTACAGTCCGTTCCAGTTCAAACAGTTCCGGATCCTCGAGTATCCCCGCTACCGCAACTTCGCGCAGTCGTTCCCCAACACCGTTCCCTACACGGAGCCCGGCTTCCTCGGTCGCGTCGTCGATCCCCAGAAGGACATCGACCGGACGTATTTTGTGACGGCGCACGAACTCGCCCACCAGTGGTGGGGACATCAGCTCATCGGCGGCATGGTCGAAGGCTCCAACATGATGTCCGAGTCCCTTGCCGAGTACTCTGCCCTCCGTGTCGCGCAGAAGAAATACGGCGACAACCAGATGCACAAGTTCCTCAAGCACGAGCTCGACGGCTACCTCCGCGGCCGCGCCGGTGAGAGCCGCCATGAGCCGCCCCTCGTTCTTGTCCAGCGCGAAGCGTATGTCTGGTACCAGAAGGGCTCACTCGTCCTTTACGGCCTGTCGGACTACATCGGTGAAGACAAGCTCAACCTCGCCCTCCATAATTTCCTCATGCAGTACCGGTACGCCAACGCCACTGATAACCAGGACGAGCCCTACCCCGATACCCGCCAGTTTGTCGACGCCCTCCGCGCCCAGACGCCGCCGGAATTGCAGTACTACATCACGGATGCCTTTGAATCCATCGTTCTGTACGACAATAAGGCGTTGACCGCCACCGTTACCCAAACACCAGATAAGAAATATAAGGTCGTGCTTACCGTGCAGGCTCGCAAAGTGAGTTCAGATGGCAGCGGGAAGGAAACTCCCATGACGCTGAATGATTACATCGATATCGGTGTCTTCACTGGCAAGAAGGACCAGGAGAAGCCGCTGTATCTCAAGAAGGAGAAAATCACTCAGGCGAATCAGACCTTCGAGATTGTCGTTGACCAGATGCCAACGCGGGCAGGCATCGATCCTTACAACAAGCTCATCGACAGGATTCCCGACGACAATACCATCGATATTGCCAAGCAATGATGGATTTGCCTTCTGCGTTTCTATCCAAATTGAAGAACGGCGCGAGGCATGATCGTCCGATGCAAAACTTGCTGAACGCTTGTAAATCTGGATTTATCAGTAAGATACGACAAACGGCAACTTTCCATGGACACATTCGTGGACACAAAAGCAGGTTCCGGGCACCGCTCGATGCATATTCCGACAGGGGGCCACAGTGTATCGGTGGATGTCGACGGCTAGATGCTGACGGACCAAATGCATCAAGCGCTGAGGAAAGGCCTTACTGGCTCCTTCCGTCGTAGTCAGCCGGAAGCATCTGATAACTGACAAAAGCAAGGTGATGGCTATCGGGGGCCCAAGAGGGAACGTTAATGGTGCCAGATCCGCCGACGATGTTTACGAGCACCCTGACCTTTTTGTCGTCCATTGACATGATGCGGAGCACAACATCCTTGTTCGCAGGGTGGCCAGTCACACCGTTTTCATAACTGAGGAAGACCATGGACTTGCCGTCGGGTGAGATGTGGGGCGTCCAATTCACGAGGTCGTCAGAGGTGACTTGTTCCGGCGCACTACCGTCCGGGCGCATACGCCAGATCTGCATACTTCCGCTACGGTCTGAGTTGAAGTAGATGTGTTGTCCGTCTGGAGCGTAATCCGGATCATCGCTGACGCCGCTACCTGAGGTCAAAGCCCTTTCCTCGCCACCTTCAACCGAGATGGCGTAGATATTGAGGGAGCCGTGGTCCGGGCGAGTGAAGACAATCGTCTTGCCGTCGGGCGACCAGCTGTGCCAATAGGAGTTGGGACGTTCTGTTATCAGACGCGGCGTTCCTCCGCTCGAAGGCACGATGTAGACTCGCGATTCCGGCTTTTCAGGCATGCTGCAGCTGATGGCCAGCCACTTACCATCGGGTGAGAGACCGTGACTTCCATTGCAGTGGGTCGCGGTGCCAACATTGACGGCATCAGGCGTCCCCGCCGTGGCAGGAATCTTCATGATCTTGCCGTCTTGGTTGAAGAGTAACGTGTTTCCGTCCTTCATCCAGTTGGGCGCTTCAAAGCGACCCCGTGCCGTGTACACCATTGCTCTGCGAGAGTTGTCTTCGGTTCCAATGGTCTGAAGGGTACTGTAGAGCGCGAGCTGCTCAGGTGGGATCGGCGGCAGCGATTTGAGTTCAACATTTGAGAAGACAGCTTTCTCGACAACCTTTACATCGTGGGAACATACCCCAAGGCCAACATAGAACGGTTCGTGGAAATGGAGCTTGATCGACGAGCCAACCTGATGGATCGGTTCGCTGCCCATGCTTAGAAACATGGTGATCGTGTCGCCACGTTTCTCGAGGCGCAGTCTTTTTGGAGAAGTGATGTCCAGTTCAATGTCTTGAGTTGTAGCGGCCACTGCTTGCCGGTACTGCAGCGCGGTTAGTCCTGAGCCGTGCTGCGCCGCATCGGCATAGACGCCGTCGGCGTCGAGACTCTGGCGAAACATCAAGAGTGCCTTGCGATGGGGGTTGGGGCTACCGGTTTTAACCGAAAAATCAATGTCTGCTGTCAACGACACATCGCCGGAGACCTTCTTCCAGACAAAGTGGAAAGCATCGACCGTAGACCATAGATTCGCGCCCGCGGCAGCAATCGTATAGGTATGTGCGGCCGGGTCGTACACAAGAGTTCCTGGAGGAGTAACGCTGCCGACGTCGGATTGACCATCGAAGATGCCCAAGGATTCTGATCCGGATGGTAGGGGAGGTGCGGCTGAACCTGTAGTGCTCGATTTAGGTGAGACGGTAACCTGGCCTTTGGCGAAGGCCGGATCCATCTCAGCTATGTCCACGCGAAAACTGACGGTGTCTGCGGTTGGAAATCCGGCTGGCACCTTCTGAGTCACTTTTCCGGTAGCTGCCCACTCTGTTCCTCGCTGAAAGGTCGTCATGAATCCTACGTCGCTCAACGCGGCGACATCGTGCCCTAGTGTGGTGTGGAAGATCCTTCCCTTTCCGTAGTTCAGAACCATCAACATCGGCTCATCATGACCTGTGCCCTTATTATTCGGGTCGGAATGAGCGGTTGCGAGCACCGTCATGTCTTTTCCTGGGCCACGAAGCGTTGCATAAAGCTCGTCGGCGGCATGCATCCAAACGTGCGGCAGTCCCTTCATGATTGGGTGTTCAGGCACCCGGGTCTCAATCTGGAAAGGGAGTCGATTGCCGTGCGAGCCAGCAGATCCTGGAGAGGTGTCAGAGACCAGATTGCCGTCCTTGAAGTACCAGAGGGGCCCTGCTGTTTCGTTTCGATCCCGCCATCCGCCGACTCCCGTCATCTGATTGAAGGCCGGCCAATTAGGAAACGCATTGTCGGCTGCATGAACGATGACAAGGCCGCCGCCATTTTCTATGTAGTGCTCGAACTGCACGCGAAGATCAGCAGGCCAATCGGGAGCGTCATAGTTGAGTACGATCACCTGATATTCGCTGAACTCAGGCTTGAAACTGCTGAAGTCGCCTCCGGACTTAGGGGACGTCGCGACGGTGACCCGAAACCGGCCGGAGTCCTCCAGTTCTTTTTTCAATACGGGCGTGGTCAGTTGCCAGTTGTGATAGGGTCCAGCGCTTTGTCCGTCTAGAAGCAAAACGCGTATCGGGCTTGTTGCCGCAGATGAAGTCGCTACAAAGAGGATTGTGCTCCAAAGGGTAGTGAACGCAAGTCTCTTCATGCTGCTTTCTCCTCGTTCGAACAACGAAATCTGGCTTGCCCGTGGCGGCTGGCACGGTGAATTAGCCAGCCGCATCCCAAGGGGCGAGTCTACAACAATGCGTATATAACCTCCTTCTAAGAAGTCTGCGGAACCGGGGGGTGCGCTCGGGTTCCTTCGCGCTAAGCTCCGGCACGTAAACTCTCTATACTGATCCGCGGAGGCTAAGAGCATGAAGGTCGGTGTATTCACTGCGCTGCTGTCGCAATTGCCGCTCGATGAAGTGCTGAAGAAATTGAAGGCATTTCAGGTTGACACCGTGGAACTGGGGACCGGTAACTACCCCGGCGATGCTCACTGCAAACTGTCATTGCTCGAGAATCGCTCCGCACTCGCTGACTTCAAGAGCAGGCTGGCTGACCACGGCGCGAGCATCAGTGCTCTCAGTTGTCACGGTAATGCGCTGCATCCGGATGCAGACAGGGCACGACAGGCCCGCGAGGTGAGCCGCAAGACGATTTTGCTGGCAGAAAAACTGGGCGTTCCGGTTGTGGTGGATTTTTCTGGTTGTCCTGGAGATTCGCCTCTGTCCGTGGCGCCGAACTGGGTCACTTGTCCCTGGCCTCCTGACTATCGCGATATTCTGGAATGGCAGTGGAATGAGGTGGTCGCACCATACTGGATAGAGCATGCTGCGTTCGCTTCGCAGCACGGAGTGAAGATTGCGGTGGAGATGCATCCGGGGTTTGTAGTGTATAACCCCGAGACGATGTTGAGGCTGCGTTCCCTGACTGGGCCGGCAGTTGGCTGCAACTACGACCCAAGCCACATGTTCTGGCAGGGCATCGATCCGATTGCGGCCACCCGAATTCTTGGTGAGGTGATTTTCCATGTTCATGCCAAGGACACGCAACTCTACGCTGCCAATCTGCCTCTGACCGGGGTACTCGACACGAAGCCCTACACCGATGAGCGGAACCGCGGATGGATCTTTCGCACCTGCGGCTATGGCCATGGCGCGGAGTGGTGGAAGGAGTTTGCCTCAACGCTCAGAATGTTCGGCTACGATAATGTGCTTTCGATCGAACATGAAGATAGCCTGCTCTCTCCCGAAGAAGGGCTCAGGAAAGCAGCTCAGTTACTGAATGAGATTGTCATCAAAGAGCAGCCCACAGCAGCGTGGTGGGTGTAAGAAGGCGGCGCTCCGCAGATAGAGGTCAGGTTGAGACGGCTTAGAGCGGCAGTAATCGGGACCGGATTTATGGGGCGCGTGCATCTGGAGGCGCTCCGGCGAGTGGAGTTCGTCGACGTAGCCGCGATCGCTGGCCGTGAACTTGCGTCGGCAAAACGACTTGGGGCTGGATTTGGTGTAGAAACTGCGGTGGACGACTATCGCAAGCTGCTCGAGGATGCGACGATCGATGCGATACACATCTGCACTCCCAATGCCACGCATTATCAAATGGCGAAGGATGCGCTGTTAGCCGGCAAGCATGTTCTCTGCGAGAAACCTCTCTCCATATCGGTAGAGGAGGCACAGGAGTTGGTCAATCTGGCACGAGAACGGGCGCTTCGCAACTGTGTCTGCCATAACCTGCGCTACTATCCGATGGTCCAGCAGATACGGCGGATGCGTGAGGATGGCGACCTTGGCGAGGTGCTGGTGGTGCAGGGGACATACTCGCAGGATTGGCTTCTCCATGAGACCGACTGGAACTGGCGAATCGACGCGAAGGCAGGAGGAACTTTGCGGGCGATGGGGGACATCGGCTCGCACTGGTTCGATATGGCCGAACACCTCACTGGGTTGCGGGTTCGGTCTCTGTGTGCCGATCTGCAGACCTTTTATTCGACCCGCAAGCGACCGAGGCGGCGTGTCGAAACATTTGGTGGAAAACTGCTCACCGCCGAAGATGTCGAAGATACTCCAGTGCACACTGAGGACTTCGGAGCAGTTCTGTTTCGGATGGGAGAGAGGACGCGGGGTGCCATGACCGCGAGTCAAGTGTCCGCCGGCAGGAAAAACCATCTCCGCATCGAAATCTATGGGACAAAGTCGTCAGTCCAATGGAACCAGGAGCACCCGGATGAGTTGTGGATCGGACAGCGCAACAGTCCGAACCAAGTGATAGTCAAAGATCCGTCATTACTGAAGAAGGCGGCTGGTGGGTATGCCGACCTGCCAGGGGGCCACTCCGAGGGATACGACGACACGTTCAAACAAATCTTCCGACGATTCTATAGCTCGATCGTCGAGCCTCACCTTTCTTCAGAGTATCCGGAAATGACGGACGGGCTGCGACAGATGAGGATCATGGAAGCAGAACTTGAAAGTCACCGCAATCGACGCTGGATAGACATCAGGAACGACTGATCCAGCAGATATGGAGCTGTACGGAAACTAGCTCAGGCCTAACTTCCGCAAATAGTCCGCGTCGATTTTCAGGGATTGAATCCAAGGCACGTTAAATGCTTCTTGTTCGGCGAAGCAATGCTTCACATTTCCAGATTTTGCCGCCTCCTCCAAGATGGGAGCGTAATCGATTGTTCCCTGTCCAAGTTCTGCGACGGCAGGCCGATTCGTGTTCGATGGCGGAGTTGCTGGCCGTTTGAAGTCTTTCACATGCAGCATCGTGATGCGAGTCGGGTAATTGCGCAGATACTCGATCGGATTTCCTCCGACGACGACGACCCACCCGCAATCCAGTTCCATCGTGACTTTGGAAGGATCGGTCAGGCGCAACAGCTCGACGTATGGGATAACTCCGTCCGTTTCTTTGAATTCCAGAATGTGATTGTGATAGCCAAACCTCATCCCGGCAGCATTTACCTTTTCTCCGAACACATTGAACTCGTCGGCATTCCATCGCCAATCATCAAGCGTAAGGTTTGCCTTATCTGCCGGATTTTTATGTCCCGGAGAGGAACAGACAATGTAACTTATGCCCAACTCATGACTAAAGGAAAGAATCTGCGCTAAGCTCCGATGCAGATCGTCCGACGAATGATGCGCGCCCACTAGCTTCAACCCCGCATCACTCATCGCCGTCTTGACCTCAACCGCAGTGTGATTGAAGTAGCCAGCCGATTCCACTTCCTTGTAGCCCAACGCACCGATCTCTTTGAGCGTGCCAGCGTAGTCTTTCGGTAGAAGATCGCGCACCGAATAGAGTTGGAGTGCGAGCGGCAAATTTAACGTCTTTGCGCTTACCTTAGCACCGTGGAGAGCCGAGGAGCCGACAATCAGCGAGGCAGAACTGGCTTTGACAAAGTCTCGTCGTGAATATTTCAAGATAAGGCCTCTTTCCTTTCCGTGATGAATTCGCTCGATCGAGGAGGTTACGAGCGTCAACTTGCAAATGCAAGGTGCCCTTCCCGCCACGGCCAGACCAAAAGTTCCAACTAACCCGCTCACGACCTCGCGAAGCGAGCCGATAGTGAGATACATGAAGCAGCGTCGATCCCGTCCTGCGCATGTCATGAATGGTGAATGGTGGAATGTCTCGCCTTCTGCCTGCGGATATCGGAAAAAATGGATCCGTAAATCCTTTAGATTTACAGTGATGCCTGTAACACAATGTGCATCAATGAGTTAAGCACGTTTTGTGTCCACGGGAGCCCAAAAAAGTGCGTTTTCCGTGTACCCCGTGGACACATCTGTGGACACAAACCGTTCGCACGAAATCACTGGACGCTATAGGCGCTTATGTATTTGTAAGCAAGATTTAGCACGCATTTTTGGGAAGGCCTGGGACCTTGCTGGAAGAGGGTCTACTTGCCAATGCAGAATTTGCTGAAGATGAGGTTGAGGATGTCATCGCTTGTTGTGGTGCCGGTGAGGGCGTCGAGAGCGTGGAGCGCTTCGTAGAGGTCGAGAAGAATCATCTCGTGTGGAATGGTGACGGCCACGGCTTGCTGTGCACGGGCGAGTGCTGTCAGTGCTGACGAAACGGATTGCTGCTGGCGGAGATTCGTGAGCAGGGCGGTCTCGGCGCTGGGGGTTTCTCTGGTGAGGAGAGACAGGATGGCGCGGCGTAGTTCGGGGATACCGGCTCCGGTTAGAGCCGAGGTTTCCAGCGGGGGGTGAGGATGTTGTTTTGATAGGAGGGTGGCCGGTGCGAGGTCGTTCTTGTTGATAACAATAAGGAAAGGCCGGGTGGCCAAGGCGGCTATCGCTGCTTCGTCTTCTTCGTGGATGGGTGTGGTGGCGTCGAGGACTAGGAGGACTATGTCGGCCTCGGCCATGGCTTCTCGGGATTTCGCGATACCGAGCGATTCTGCTTCGTCTGTGGACTTGCGAAGGCCTGCGGTATCAATGAGTTCTACGGGGATGCCTTCGAGAGAGACTCGTTCGGTAACGAGGTCGCGGGTGGTGCCGGGTGTGGCTGTGACGATGGCTCGGTCGCGTTCAATCAGGCGATTGAAGAGGGAGGACTTGCCTACGTTGGGACGGCCTACGAGGGCTAAAGTGAAGCCCTCGCGGACGATGCGGCCGTAGGAAAACGTTTGTTCTAAGGCAGTTAGGGGGGTCTGAATCGCTGCGATCTGGGCGGTGATTTCGGTAGCGGGAAGGAGATCGATGTCGTCTTCGGCGAAGTCGATGCCGGCTTCGAGGGCGGCGATGAGGGCTATAAGTTGTTGTTTTATTGGGGTGATCTGGCGGGAGAGGGAGCCGCCTAGCTGCTGGGCGGCGATGCGGGCCTGGTGGAGGGTGGTGGCTTCGATGAGGTCGCTAACTGCTTCAGCTTGAGTGAGATCGAGGCGACCGGAGAGGAAGGCTCGCTGGGTGAATTCGCCGGGTTCGGCGAGGCGGGCGCCGGCGGCGAGGCATTGGCGGAGGAGGTGGTCGAGGAGGACAGGGGAGCCGTGGGCGGCGATTTCTACAATGTCTTCGGAGGTGTAGGAGTGGGGTTTCTCGAACCAGGTGACTACGGCTTCGTCGAGTATTTCTCCTGTGTTGTCAAGGATTTCCGCAAAGCGGGCCTGGGCTGGGGCCAGGGGGTGGCGGAGTTTCAGGAGGGGTTCGGCGATGGTGCGGGCGGCGGAGCCGGAGAGGCGGACGATGCCGATGCCGCCGCGGCCGGGTGGGGTGGAGATGGCGACGATGGTGTCTTCAAATTCGGGCACTGATTTTTTATGGTAACGGGATATTTTTTTCTCGGCTGGTGAAGTGGCGTTTTTACAGGGGGATTTGCGATTTCCACCGCGCAAAAATGATGGTTTTTTTGTGGTTCTTAGCGTCATTTTTGTGGTCTGAACGTGGTTCTTAGCGCGTGGTTTTTGGCGGCTAAGAATTTGCCACCTTTTTGAACTTTATTTTTGCTCAGAGGGGCCACAGGGGTCGGTGCAAAGCTGCGAAGTCCACAATTAGCCGCAAAAGACGCCGCGCAGGTGGGGAACCCTGTTGGTTGGAAATATCCATTCCCAGCGAACTATTCGGAACGTAGCGCTTCCACTGCGTCTACTCTTGCGGCACGGGCCGCAGGAACAGCGGAAGCAATTACGGCCGCACCCAAAATGACCACAGCGGAGGCGACAAACGCAAGTGTACCCGGCTGATGGATATCTGTTACGTATTTGGCGATTACGCGTGAGAGCGCAAACCCTACCACCACACCCGCGCCCACTCCGATGCCGGCCATCGCCACGCCCTCTACGAGAACAATGGCGAGAATGTTGCGCGGCAGAGCACCCAGGGCCATGCGGATTCCGAACTCGCGTGTGCGCCAACTCACAGAGAAAGCAAGAACGCCCGCCACACCTACTACGGAGATCAAGAGTGCCACGGCGGCGAATCCGCCAAACACCATCGCGTTGAGGCGGTCGGGCGTCAGCACCTCCGCGCGAACGTCTCCAAGCGTGCTGGCCTTTTCCACGGGCTGGTCTGCCGACATCGCGCGAACGGTTTGTGTGATGGCCGGAACCAGCGCGTAAGCATCCTGATGTGCGCGTACGAAGAGGCGGCCGGTCCATCCTTGCTCTTGTTCGATCGGCTCATAGATGGTCATGGCCGGCGACGGGATGATATTTTCATCGTCGAAATCGGGTACCACGGCAATGATTCGCCTTGGCTCGGGGCTGATGCCGACAAACTTGATGACCCCGTCCGTCCACCACAATTTACGGTTCACCGCGTCCTGCCCTGGATAGAGCATCTTGGCAAGGCTTTGACTGATGATGACCACGCGTTCGGAACCGTCCTTGTCGGCGTCGTTGAAGTCGCGGCCCTCCTGAAACGGCACACCGAACGTATCGAAGAATCCGGGCGACACCACCCGGAACCTGGCCCGAAAATCCTGACCGTCCGCACGTTTGGCGCCTTGCGCGGCAAATTGAAAGCTGATACTCAGGCCCCGATCGTCACGCCAGGGAGTGCCGAAACCCGAAGACACGTGCTCCACTCCGGGCAGCGCGCTGACTCGGCGTTGCACCTCGCGATAGAACTCATCGACCTGCTGGGGTGTCTTCCCATACGACATCAGCGGAAGATTCACTGCCAGAACGTTGGCCGAATCGAACGGCGGCCGCGTCTGCTCCAGCACAAACAGAGTCTTCATCAGCACACACGCTCCGGCAAGCAGCAGGAATGAGGCTGCGATCTGCGTAACGGCAAAGATGCGGAGACGCCGGCTGCTCCCTCCGGCCACACGTGTTCCCCGCCCGGTGAGGCCGCCTTGCGGCGCGTTTGCCGACGGAAGCCGCGGGATGAATGCCAGGAAGACGGCCGCAATCAACGCCAGCCCAATTCCAAACCACACCATACTGAAGTCGAGCGTGAGATCGTTGGCGCGCACGGAGAAGCGCGATGCATAACGACCCAGCACGGCCACCATCGGTATGGCGAGAGCCACTGCCGCCACTGCCCCGCTCCCACATAACACGAGGCTTTCAGCCAACAGGGAACGGCGCAGCACTGTAGTGCTTGCGCCCAGCGCCGAGCGTATCGCCAGCTCCGGTTCGCGGCGCACCGTTCGCGCCAGCACCAGATTGGCAACGTTCGAACTCGCAATCACGAAGAGCAGGGCCGCAGCCGCGAACAGTATCCACAAGATGGTATTGGCGCGCGAGTTGATCTGCTCGTGCATGCGCGTTACGTCGATCTTGAAATGGTCCTCCGGCTTATACACCTCCGGGTGTGCGGCCACCATGGCGCCGTATACGCTGCGCACCTCCGCCCGCGCATTGTCGACAGTCGCGCCGGGAGCCAGCCGCGCGAAGACCTCCGTCATGCGATGCTCGCGCCCCGTCACCATGGTGGCGGAAAGATGGTGCGGGCTGGTGACGATATTTGCGATGATCTCTGTTGCCACCGGATAAGGAACGGATGGTTCCAGAACACCAACCACGGTCGCGGGACGCGCGCCGGTGGGGCCCTCCAGCCGAACTGGCCTCCCAATCACGCTGGGATCGGAGTGCAACGATGTCCTCCAGAAGTGATAGGTCAGCACCACAGCTCCCGCGGCATTCGGACCGTCATCGGCCGGAGTCAGCAGGCGCCCAAGCACCGGGCGCAGGCCCATTACTTCGAAGTAGTTTCCATCCACCACGCCGGCAGGAATCTCGCGTGGCGTGCCCAGACCCACGACCGTAAAATCCAACTCTGAAAATGTGCCGAGTTCCTTAATGGACTTCAGCCCCCGACCGATGTCCTGAATCTCGGGGACCGAAAACGCTGCGTTGTCTTCGCCGATGCCGGGTGCGCTCTGGCGCAGGTAGAGCAGGCGGTCTTCGTCCCGGTTCGCGAGCGGACGCAGCAGAACGGCGCGTACCACGCTGAAGATGGCGGCGTTAGCGCCAATACCCAGAGCTAACGTCAGGGCGACGGTGATCCACAGCGCAGGAACGCGCCACAGCGATCGCACCGCAATCTTCAAATCACGAAAGAATGACATGGCGGTCCTCCACTGGCCATCCCGCAGGCTCTCAAAGCACGGGACCTCTAATTGTTAGTCGAATCAGGGGTCCTTAAATCGACAGACCTACACTTTTAATTTCGCCTAATTTTGGGAGCTGTCAACCATCGCAACCAATTCTGACTGCATTTCTACCAACCAGCTCGTTTCCTGGAGGATCTGCTCTGGGTTATGGGCCGCGGCGCGACAGCTTGACAATGTACGTTGATATCAACATAGTGGAGTTTATGTCAAGGGGTATATCGGTCCCATTTGAGACCACTCTGCGCGTTCGCGACTGCTGTCTCTGTCTTCATGTGCAGCGGACGGCGCGCGCCCTGGCACGTCGCTTCGATGAGGCGCTCCGCCCCGTCGGCCTGACCAACGGCCAGTTTTCCCTGATGATGTCGCTCAATCGCCCCGAGCCACCGGGCATAGCAGCGGTCGCAACTCTCCTCGCGATGGATCGCACGACGCTCACCGCCGCACTTAAACCGCTCGAGCGGCGGGGCCTGGTCGCAGTTGCCGAAGATCCCTCGGACCGACGTGGCCGGCTGCTGAGCCTGACCCCGAAGGGCAAGACTTTGCTCGCTTCCGCCGTGCCGATCTGGGAGCAAACCCATCGCGATGTTGAAGCGCAGCTCAAGGACGTCGATCCCGATCGCCTCCGGAACGGCCTGCGCTCTCTCTCCTGATCGTTCCGCTGTGTGCGGGCGGTTTGTTCCAGGCGTCCTGCGACAACGGCATTTCCCCCGACGAGGCACCCTGAGTGCAATGATCGGCTTGGCGAACTACGGTTGACGCGAAAATCGCCGATGCACCCATCGACAAGATATTTCCTCTTATGAAAATTTATTTTTGAGGGAAAAAGCGTTGCTTTATCGATAAAATGGGCGGCGGCGTTGTTTGCGAGGATTTTGCGAGGTGAGGATGATTTCGTTTTCGGTTTCGATGTCGAAGATAGGTGTGCTGGGATGTGTGCTGGCCGGTTGCGTGAGTGTGGCTTCGGCGCAGGAGAACTACTTCAATAACTGGCCTGAGGGGGTTGCGCCTCAGGAGGTGGGTAAGAAGCTGGCGGAGCACTTTGTGACGAGTCCGCACCAGTACACGAAGACAATTCACTACTCCGAGGTTTGCTCGTGGTATGGGGCGTTGACGTTTGCGCAGCTGACGCATGATGATGCGCTGCGGCAGGAGTTGATCAAGCGATTTGAGCCGTTGATGCCGGGTGGGGCGGAGGCGGAGCGGAGGCCGGAGCGGCATCATGTGGATGACTCGATCTTTGGAGTAGTTCCGCTGGAGATTGCGGTGCAGACGAAGGATCCTGCGTTTCTGAAAGAGGGTGTGTGGTGGGCGGATCGGCAGTGGGAGAGTCCGCAGCCGGATGGGTTGTCGGGGGAGACGCGGTACTGGATCGACGATATGTATATGTTGGTCATGCTGCAGCTTGAGGCGTATCGCGCGACGGGAGACAAGAAGTATCTGGACCGGGATGCGAAGGAGATGGTGTCGTATCTGGATAAGCTGCAACAGCCAAATGGGTTGTTTTATCACGCTCCGGATGTGAAGTACTTCTGGGGACGCGGGGATGGATGGGTTGCGGCAGGGATGGCGGAGGTGTTGCGGTCGCTTCCGGAGAATCATCCGGACCGGGCGCGTATTTTGAAAGGGTACCGGCTGATGATGAGCGCTCTGCTGAAGTACCAGGGGAAAGATGGGATGTGGCGGCAGCTGATCGACAAGGAGGATGCGTGGCCGGAGAGCTCAAGCTCGGCGATGTTCAGCTTTGCGATGATTACGGGCGTGAAGCATGGATGGCTGGATGCGAAGGAGTATGGGCCGGCGGCGCGGAAGAGCTGGATCGCAGTGGTGGGGTATGTGGACCAGAACAATGATGTGACGCAGGTGTGTGAGGGGACAGGGAAGAAGGACGATTTGGCTTACTACTATGCTCGCAAGCGGAGGACCGGGGATTTTCATGGGCAGGCTCCGGTGATGTGGGCGGCTAGTGCGCTGTTGCGGGATGAGAAGTAGTTTTTAGTTCTCGGTTGTCAGTGCATAGTTGTCAGTTGTTGGTTGGTTGTAATGCGAGGGGTTCGCGCGGGGCGCGAATGGGCTCGATGTAACCGTCAACATTCCCGGGACCACGAGCCCGATCGCCAGCGGCGGTCAAATGCACCAGATCCGCTTTGCGGATGGGGAGAAGTAGCGGGGGTCTGTTACCTAAAGATTTGTTAAGCGGGTCGCTGGGGGCTTGATCTGTGCGAGACTTAATGGCCGATGGAGATTGCGGAAAAACAAGCGCAATTGTCCCTATTGCTTGTCGATGACGATAAAGAGCTTTGTGGGATGATGAAGGAGTTTTTTGCCGAGGCTGGCCATCGGCTGGATTGCGAGCACGATGGGCGACGAGGCCTTGGCTCCGCGGCGAGCGGAACGTATGACCTGGTGATTCTGGATGTCATGCTTCCCGTGATTGATGGCTTCACCGTGCTGCAGCATTTGCGGCGACGAAGCGACCTTCCTGTAATCCTTTTGACCGCGCGAATTCAACATCATGACAGGATTCTGGGGCTGAATGCGGGGGCGGACGACTATCTTCCAAAGCCGTTCGATCCGGATGAGCTGTTGGCGCGGATTCGCGCGGTGTTGCGCCGCTCTGATACTGCGAGCCGGAAAGGCAGCACAGATGTAACGATCGGGGACATCCGAATCAACGCCAGTACGCGCGAAGTGTGGATCGGAGGTTCGCCGGGAGAGCTGACTGAGATGGAGTTCACCCTGCTCGAGATATTGATGCGTTCTGCGGGACGTGTTGTCTCGCGGGATGAATTGACTTTGGCCCTGTTTGAACGCGCAGCGGCTCCTTTCGATCGCATTCTCGACGTTCACATAAGCCATCTGCGAAGGAAGCTAAAGGGCGGTCGAAGTCTGATTCGAACGATTCGGGGAGTCGGCTATGTCTTTGCGCGGACCGCTTAGGTTGTTACCCACGAGGTCGCTTTATTTCGCCGTCTTTCTCGCGATGGTGGGGACATTGTCACTTTCGTTCGTTGTGTTTCGAGAGATTTCGGTTCACCTCGAGAGAAAGCATTTCGATCCTGTCTATGACCGCTTAGATGGACTCCAACTCGAGACTGCGAGAAGAATATTCAATAGCGAGGGGTCGACGGCGCTGGCAAATTATCTGGCAAGCCTGGATCGACTCTCCGGGGCGCGTCATTATTTACTCGACGCACATGGCATCGATCTCGTAGCGGGCGATGACAGGACGGGGCTGCTGCCTCCATCTCCATCGACCAAATGGCGCATCCGTAACTATGACCGTTCGATCGCGGCGCAACGATCGGAGGATGGTCAGTATTGGTTTGCGGCGGTGGGTAAGCCTAGCCGCCCGCAATTCTGGCCTTATCTTCCGTATTATTTCCTGAATATCTGCGCCACTGGCCTTCTGTGTTGGCTGGCGTCGGTTGCTGTGGTGTCGCCGATCCACAGAATAGCGGGGTCTATTGCGCGCTTCGGACAAGGCGATCTGTCTGTTCGCGTGCATTCGAAACGACAGGATGAAATTGGACAGCTTGGCAATTCGTTTAATCAGATGGCGGAGCGCCTGCAGCGGATGATTGTGAGTGAGCGAAGGCTGCTGGCGGACATCTCGCATGAACTGAGATCTCCGTTAGCGCGGCTGAAGTTTGCGGTTAAGCTAGCCAGAACATCGCCTGACAAGGAAGCGGCGCTTGATCGTATCAACCGCGATGTGGACCGAATCGGATTGCTTGTGGCCGGCATTGTGGAGATTACTATCGCCGAAGGTGATCCTGAGGCCCAGGGCTTAGAGATTGTGCGCATCGGAGACGTCCTCAACGAAGTCGTACACGATTGCGCTTTGGAGGCCGAGGCCAAGAGTTGCCGGATCGCATTAAGCGGTGAGGCTTCCGGCGAAGTTCTCGGGAATCGTGAACTGTTGCGGCGCGCGGTCGAGAACGTTCTGCGCAACGGAATTCGCTATTCTCCGGAACACTCAACCATTGACGTCACTATCGTTGAAGATTCTGATTCTGCGAATGTTGCGATTCGCGACTATGGACCGGGCGTTCCCGAGGGCATGCTTACAAGGATCTTCGATCCATTCTTCCGGGTCGAAGAGGCACGCGATGCGCTGGGTGGAGGATCGGGGCTTGGTTTATCGATCGCAAAACGTGCGGTGCAAGTGCATCATGGAACGATTGCCGCAGAGAATGCATCGCCCGGTCTGCGGGTACAGATTAAGATCCCGCTCTTCAAAGCGACTGTGCAGGATTGACGATACTTGTCGCTGCTCATCTCTTTCAGTTCTGCGGGTCTTAAGAATCTTAAGGTTCGGCGTCAACTGAGCATGGTGTACTTTTCTCAATGCCTGACCCGGAAGGGAAATATCAGTGGGCGTTGGAGGATATACACATGAAGCGTTTCTTTGCTTTCGCAATGATGCTCGCTCTGTTTTCTGCCCCTGCATTCGCAGGTAAGAATTCTCAAACTGTGAACGTCCCCGAAGCGATGAAAGCTGGATCCGCGCAGCTTACTCCGGGCGACTACAACGTGACATGGGAAGGTTCGGGGGCAAACGTTCAAGTGACTTTGACGCGGAACAAGAAGGTGATCGTGACTCTGCCGGCAAAACTGGTCGAAGAGACTAATAAGAACGAGGGATTGGGTACCGACAACCAAGGCGGGGTCGACGTCCTGCACGCAATTTACATGAGAAATATGACCCTGCTCTTTGATAGCTCGACCGTAGCCCAAAAGTAAGACGATAGATAGAGTTCGTAGACGGTTAGAAGCGGACTCTCTAGCGAACGGCTTGAGCCTGGTTGCGTAGCCTTGAGATCAAGCCAAAACCTGCAGACGTGCTGCTGAGAGTTCGATCTGAGTGTATCTAAATGCATACCCATGTATGGGTAGCGGATAAATAATGAAACCTCCATTAGCCCTCCTCGGAGGGCATTTTCTTTTGCTCGCTCCTTGGCTTTGATCATGAATTGGTCGGGCCGGGAGAATTTCGATGGGATAAATCAAAAAAACTCACTTTCTCTCTTCCCATAGAAGTCCGAGTGGTCTAGTATTTCCTTTGCATAGGACTTCTAGTGGAGAGCTGGGAATCGTGGCTAAGACTAAGCGTGACAGTAACGAGATGCTGAAGGGAACTCTGGACATGATGGTGCTCCGCACTCTCATTACAGGGGATGCTCACGGACATACGATTGCCAAGGTGATCGAGCGGACTTCAGAGGATGTGCTGGAGGTTGAACAAGGTTCGCTTTACCCGTCGCTTCATCGGCTGGAGGATCGAGGGTGGGTCTCGTCCTATTGGGGAGCGAGCGAGAACAACCGCAAAGCGAAGTTTTACCGTTTGACGGCTGCAGGCAAAAAGCAGCTGACGTCAGAGACCAGCCGCTGGCGACAGATGGCGCGGGCGATCGCTCTGGTGATGGGTGAGGCCGCGGCTGATGGGGGTGAAGAATGAGCTGGCGCAGGTTTTTTCGACGCGGCTCGTCGGACGCTGAGTTACGTCAGGAGATCGATCTTTATCTGGCGGAGGAGATCGACGACAACGTCGCTCAGGGAATGGGAGTGGCGGAGGCCAGACGGCGAGCGTATCTGAAGTTCGGAAATACGACGAAGGTGCGCGAGGAGACGTGGAAGATGAATAGCATTGCTCCGTTCGAGAGCCTGCTTCGCAATGTGCGTTATGCGTGGCGAGTGTTGACGCATAATCCCGGGTACGCGCTGCTGGCGATACTGACGCTTGGTCTTGGCATAGGGGCCAACACCGCAATTTTCACAGTCATCAATGGAGTGCTGTTACGTCCTCTGCCCTACGCGCAAGCGGGACAGATCGTGCATCTGGACCTGACGGCTGCGAAGGTGGGGCCGGATCCTCTCGGCCTTTCGGTTCAAGAGGTGCGGGATTTCAGGGAGCAGAATCACGTTTTTTCGGGCGTCGCCGAATACCACTCCATGACGTTCACCTTGCTGGGATCGAAGGACCCGGAGCGAGTGGTGACTGGTGTGGTCTCGGGCAATTACTTCGATGTGCTCGGAGTGAAGCCGCTGCTGGGCCGTTTGCTGATTCCAGAGGATGAACGTGTGACTGCACCTCCGGTTCTGGTGCTGAGTTATGCGTACTGGATGAAGGAGTTTGGCGGCGACCGAAGTATTCTGGGGCGCACCTTCGAGATGAACGATCGGGTTCATACGGTCGTTGGAGTGTTGCCGTCGTTGCCCGAGTTTCCCGATGCAGACGACGTCTACATGCCGACAACGTCCTGTCCGTTTCGCTCCGCACCGGCGATGATTGCAAACCGCGACTCGCGAATGCTTACGGGATTTGCACGGCTGAAGCCGGGCGTTTCGGTTGCTCAGGCAAACATCGATCTTGCGTCTGTGGCTAACCGGCTTGCAGTCGAATATCCCAAATCGTATCCGCTGTCGGAGGGAATTGCTCCGCAGGTAATCGCTGTCGAGCAGGAGCTTACGCATGCGGCTCGGCCAACCTTCTTTATTCTGCTGGGAGCATCAGGGCTTGTTCTATTGCTGGCCTGCGCCAATCTTGCCAACATTGCGTTGTCGCGGCAGTTGCAGCGGTCGCGCGAGATGGCCATTCGCATGGCGACGGGAGCTAGCCGATGGAATCTATTTTGTCAGCTACTGACTGAAAGCATGATGATTGCTCTGGCGGGCGGCGTACTCGGCGTATTCATTGCGGCGATCGGTTCCAAACTGTTGATTGATTATGCCGCACACATGACCACCTTGGCCGCTGGAATTCGGCTGGATGGAAGGGTGTTGTTGTTTGGGCTTGGAGTCTCTCTGCTCGCGGGCCTGCTGTTTGGAGTGTTGCCGGGATATGTTGCGAGCCGGGTTGGTTTGACAAGCCTGAGCGATGCGGGTGAACGCACGGCGGGCAGCGGCGGCGGGACGCGGATGCGCAGCCTGCTGGTGACGACGCAGGTTACGATCTCGTTTGTGCTGCTGATTTGTGCGGGGCTGATGGTGCGCAGCCTGTATAACCTGCTGTCGGTCGATCCTGGATTCAAGACGGCGAATGTACTCTCCATGCAGATAAGTCTGAACTGGACGAAGTACCAGAAGAGCGAAGTAGCCAGGAACTTCTTCCATCAGACGCTTGATCGCGTGCAAGCGATTCCGGGAGTTGAGAGCGCTGCGGTGAGTATGGCCGTCCCGCTGAATAGTGATATGGGTCCGATGAGCGCGGGAGTCGTTATTGAAGGGCAGCCGCTGCACCCGAATGACCCGGTGCCGCAGATTAACTTTGAACTTGCCAGCCCGGATTATTTTCGCGTGCTTGGGATTCCTTTGCTTGCGGGGCGCTCCTTTTTGCCGAGCGATGAGCCGCAGGCTCCGGAGGTTGTGATTGTGAATGACCGAATGGCCCGGCACTACTGGCCGAATGAGAATCCAATTGGACACCGTGTCGCTGCAGGTGGCGGCGATAAGAAGACGTGGGCGACTGTTGTCGGTGTGGTGAGCGATGTTCATCAGTACGGGTTGGACAAAGAACCTGCGGACACAATGTATTTTCCAGTGGACCAGACCGGACTAACGAGCGGACACCTTCTCGTCCGCACCCGCGGGAATCCGATGCGGATGGCGACGCAGGTCGCGGCGATCATTCACGAGATCGATCCGCAACAGCCGGTTACGGAGGTTCGAACACTCGATCAACTGCGCAGTGCGCAGCTTGGCACTCCGCGTGTGACCAGCGCGCTGCTAAGTATCTTCGCGGCAGTCGCCTTGTTCATCACGCTTGTCGGCGTGAGTGGGACGCTGGCTCTTTCTGTGGCGAGACGGTCGAAGGAGATCGGCATCCGCATCGCTTTGGGAGCAAGCAGGCAGAATATTCTGCGGAACGTGTTGACTCGTGGCATGGTGCCGGTGGTGACGGGTCTGGTGTTGGGGTCTTTGGCGGCAGCGTTTGCGACACGGGCGTTGGCGAAGATTCTGTTTGGGATCAAACCAGATGACCCGGTCACGTTCGTCGCCATCGCTCTTGTGTTTCTTGTCGTCGCCCTGGTTGGCTGCGTCATTCCTGCACGACGCGCGGTGAAGGTGGATCCAATGATTGCGCTGCGGACCGAATAGACGAGGAGTCGTTGCGGCGGCTATCGCTTTTTCTTCAGGCGCACAATAGCTTCAGCACGTTGTCGGTTGTGTCGGTCTCGCCGATTCGGGGAAAGATCTTTTGGACGCTATGGTTGTGTGCGTCGGCGCTGCGGTCCGTCATCGCATCGACGACAAGCGCGACGTTGTAGCCATGGTCGTAGGCGCTCCGCGCCGTTGCTTCCACACCGACGCTCGTCGCAATTCCCGCCAAGAAGACCTGGGTTACACCGCGCCGGCGCAAGATTTCATCCAGGGATGTCCCGATGAACGCGCCTACCCGCTGCTTGCTGATGAGGTGGTCGTCGGGGTGCTGCTCCAGTTCAGGGATAAGCTCGGTCCAGTCGGGCGGAAATGAAAATGTGCGAGGTCCAGCATCAGTGCGGCCCGGAGCCGGCGCCGTCACGTTGACTAGAACGACCGGCAGACCACGCTTGCGGAAGGCGCGCGCGAGTTGGGCGCTACGAGCGACGATCTCGATGGCGGGGTGCGCCGTCGGGATGGTGACGATGCCTTTTTGCAGGTCGATTACGATGAGGGCGGCGTTGGTATCGAGTTGCGTGACAGGCATGGTGTTCCCTTTCGATTGCGGGTTTTCATGAGGCGGTTACTCGGCATGTTTCTTTGCGAAGTTCACGCTCAGCATTGTGCTGATTGCGACGATGCCTGCGAAGAACGTGAGGAGCGCTGATTCGTCTCCGCTCGCAATTTTCCCGACGCGAAACAGGATGTAGCCCACGACCAGATTGAAGAGTGCCCAGAGAACGTTCACCGTGGGCGAGGACAATCCTTTTCCGGGAGGGTTAGCGAATGGCGTCGGGAAACGGTCGCCACAGACGCCCTTCACGTAATGAGGCACGAAGTTAGCGAGAAACATTCCGGCGAAGAAACAAGCGATGTAGTCATACCAGCTCATGGTGGTTTTTCCTTTCGAGGGTCCTATTGAGGGTTCGCGGTCGTCGCGAGTGAGGCCGATGTCGCGCGCGGGAAGCAGGCCCATCTCCTGATAGATTGGCCGGATGACGGCGTTGACTTTGGGCAGCTCGAGTGTGAACCAAAGCGAGCCGGCGAGGCAGAACGCGCCGGTGACCAGGACGGTGTGGGGCGCACCTATCCGGTTAGCCAGCGCGCCGGCGAGCAGGCTGCCGAACGGCGCTGCGCCGAAGAAGGCCATCGTGTAATAGCCCATGGCGCGGGCGCGTTTGTCTTCCGGCACCAGCGACTGGATGATCGTGTTGCTGGCAGACGCGCCCTGTAACAGACCGAAGCCAACGAAGACCATCAGCACAAGGGATAGCCACAACGTATGCGACAGGCCGAAGAGGATCAGGGCTCCTCCGAGCATTGCGGATGCGATCTGAAGCATGCGCGTTAGTCCAACGACCGATTTGCGAACTGCGAGTGAAAACGCGGATGCAAGGGCGCCGATTCCTGAGGCTCCCATGAGCCAGCCGAGGGTGGTTGCGCCGCCGTGCAGCACCTGGGCGGCGAAGATCGGTAGAAGTACGGCGTAGGAGTAGCCCATCAGGCTGATAAGCGAAAAGAGCAGAAGGATGGTGCGGATGGGCCGAAAGGTGCGGACGTAGTCCCAGCCCTCGCGCATCTGTTCGAACATGCTGGCCTTGCTCGGGTGGACGTCTAGCGGGCGGATGCGCATCAGCAGCAAGGACGCGATCACGGCGAAGTAGCTGAGGCCATCGATCAGGAAACATCCGCCTTCTCCGACGGCTGCGATCACCAGGCCGGCGATGGCAGGGCCGACCAAGCGCGCACCATTTGCCATCGAGGAGTTGATGGCGATGGCGTTGCTAAGATCGTTGCGGTCGTCGACCATCTGGACGAGGAAGGATTGGCGCGCAGGCATATCGAAGGCATTGATCAAGCCCTGCAGAGCGGTGAGAGCGATGATCTCCCAGAGGGTGATGACGTGCGCGAGGGTGAGCGCGGCCAGGGCGAGCGACTGGACGGCGGCAGCGGCTTGTGTCCATACCAGCAGCTTGCGGCGCGTGAGGCGCTCGACCCAGACGCCGGCAAATGGGCCGAGCAGAAACGAAACAATCTGCCCGGCGAAGCTAACGACGCCGAGCAGCAGTGCCGAATGGGTGAGGTGATAGACCAGCCAGGTTGTCGCCAGCCGTGTCATCCAGTTGCCGATCAGGGAGATGCTCTGGCCAAAGAAGAAGAGCTTGAAGTTGCGATGGCGCAGTGCTCGCCATGCGTGCGACATCGAACCTCCGGGCTTACGCACGCGCTCGGGTTCTTCTTTCATTGCTGATCACCTTCCGCCAGGCGCTTGATGATCCTGCCGGCCTCGAAGAGCGTCTCCCGTTCCTGTTCGTCGAGTCGGGCGATGGCTTGCGCGAGCCACGTTCGCTTTGCATCGCCGACGCTCTTCTGTACGGCGGCGCCTTTGGCGGTCAGTTCGATATTTACCTGACGGCCGTCAGTCGCGTGCGGCTTGCGCTTGACCATGCTCATCTCCTCGAGCGCGGCGATGATGGTTCGCATCGACTGCGGTCGCATGCCTTGCGCACGGGCTAGATCGGCGGTGGTTGCAGGTCCCTCGTTAGCGAGACGCTTGAGGACTGCGGTTTCGGTCCATGAAAGCTCGTGGGTTGAGGCTGCGGCCCGCGCGCGGCGTACCAATAGCCCGATGGCGTGGCCAAAGTCGGTTACGGCAATGTCGAAGGGCTGTCGCGGCATGACTATTCCATCGTATGCGAAAAACAGCTAATCTTGCAAGTTTACCTTGCAAGATTAGCTGTTATTTTTGGGACATGTTTCAGGGATATCTTCGAGAAGGCTTTTAGTTACCTGTTTCCTCGCTCGGAGTTTCGAGTAGAGCGGTTTCGGTTCCGTGTGCCTGGAAGCCGCGCTTGAGGTATTTGAAGAACGGCGATGCAGAGGGAGAGGGCGCCTGCACGATCGATGCGGTGCCGGGCAGATTCGAGTTGATCAGGGATGCAAGTTCGTCCCATACACGGAAGTCGTTCTCGATTTCGTGATGAGGTTTGTTCAGGGTCCGAGAGTACCAACTGTAGTTGTCGCAGTTGATCGGACGATTTTCATACGTCATGTGGATGTTGCCGAGGATCTCTGTCCTTGCGGGGTCTGCCGCGACGATTTGCGGGGCTCCATGAAGAGGACCTTCGCTCTGATAGAAGTTGATCGCGCGGGCTACGTTGGGGGAGATTGCGGAGGCCTTGTGTCCTGGTTTGCCGATGGTGTCGATCTGGATGGTGAGCGCCACCGGGATGCCCTTTTTTCCCAACTCGCGGGCGAATTCGACTGTCTCGGTGGCACCCCAACTGTGTCCATAGATGATAACTGTGGCTCGCTCTTTCTCGAGGGAGGAGAGGATGCCATCGTGGTCGGTGTCGAGGAGGCGAATGACCTGATGGAGAGCCTTTCGCCCATGGTGGTTCCCGAATACTTCGGCGTGGATGGTGGGGTAGCGGTCGCGAAGATAGGCGGCAAACTGCACTTCGGGGTGCTTTACGTCATCCCGACTGACAAAGCCTCCGACAAATCCAATAATGATCACGTTCCGGTTGGTGGGGTCAGTGAGTACGGGGCGCAATTGCGGAAGAGATGCTTGCTGGCCGTGCGCGATTCGCGGTGTCATAAAAACCAGTGCGGCCAGGACAACGGCGACCGCGGTTAACTTGCAATGCCGACGGTCGTTCATGCGAGCTCTCCCGTTCATCGTCAGGGTGTCACCTGATGCGACGACGCACAATTACACTTACGATGTACCGGGGAACTAAGGCTTCGCAGAGGGGGGCTCGGGTTTGCTCTCGGGGGGTGCGGGGGGGCTGAGGTTTTGGTAATTCAAGACAGTGTTGAACATCATACGGAATTCGCCAACGTTTTGCCAGCGCCAGATCGGATTTGTGGTGAAGAGGACGACCTCGCCCTTGCCGGCGGAGGTGACGACGACGGCGGCTCGCCCCTTGATCTCGTCAGCACCGTTCATGAGACCGCTGAGCACAGCCTTATCGCCACCCGTGAAGCGCATCAGAACGTCGTGTTTGTCTTGAGCAGACTCCATGCGGAGAAGCGGGCCGTTGGCCCAGCGAACAGGGATAGTTTTGCCGGAGTAGCCGTAGAAGATGGGGTTGGTGGGCTGAACAATTTCCGCCTCGACGATGGGGCCCGGGGCGTAGAACCTCGAGGTGGGAGTGCCGGCATCGATTTTTGGGATGATGCCGAGGTCGGCGGGGAAGGCGCTGGAGGAACCGAGGGTGACGAGCAGGCCGCCTTGCTCAGTGAACCGCTGGAACTCAGCGACGCCCTGTGCGCCCATGCCGCCAGTGATGTCTTCCGACGATCCGTAGTCACCGAGGAATTTGAACTGCGGGGTTTTGGTGTAGGCGAGGGGGATCTTGCCCTTCGGGATATCGGAGAGGAGGGCTTTTGAGTTGCGCGCCTGGTTGGGGACGAGGATGAGATCGTAGTCGGCGTGGAGGTCGCCCTTGAGGACGCGCTCTTTGAAGATGAGGTCGTAGGGGACCTTGTACTGGTCGAAGGCATAGCGGACCCAACCGACATCCTGGGTTCCGGCCCAGGTGCTGAACATGGCGATGCGCGGAAGGCCGGCGGGGTGCGTGGCGACCTGCGGTTGTGCGGTGAGGGCGATGAGGTCGAGTCCTAGCTGTGAGGCGAGCGGTTTGGAGGTGGCAAGCGCCGAAGCGGGAATGATGAACGTGCCGGCGGGAAGCGTGACGCCGGAGGCCTGGAAGGACTTTTCGGCGATCTGGACGGGGACGTCCTTGAGCGCATAGCGGAACGTGATGAGGTTGGGAGAGCCGTGGTCGGGGACCGCATAGGCAACGGCGTTGGGCAGGTCTTTCAAGTTTGAAGGAGGAACATAGTCGAGGACGGGCTCGACGGCGGCCTGAAGGACGGATGCATCGGTGGTGGGCGTGATGGTGGTGTTGGTCATGAGGCCCATGGTCCAGGCGCTGTCGTCGTAGGTGCTGAGCTCGGGGTCGGGATCGACTTGCTTGCCTAGCAGCGTCTTTGCGAGGCGTCCGTAGGGTTGATTGCACTTGACGACGAGCGAGCCCGCGGGAAAATCGCCATCCTTGAGTTTGAGAGGCGCGGAAAGGCGGCCGACCTCGATGCCCTGCATGCGCAGGATGTGAACGGCAAAGGCGACGCGGGTCATGTCCTCCTGATTCGCGGGAAGGATGAAGGCGTAGGGCGGCTCGGTCGAACCGGAGCGGATGGAGTTGCGGCTCTTGGTGTAAAAGTTTTCGAGGATGACCTGGGGGAAGGATGAGGTCATCTGGAGCGCGGTGAGGACGCCGGTCTCGGCGTAGTTCGTGTTGTTGCGCATGGACCAGATCACGTCGGCGTAGGGAGGCGAGGGGCGAAACCACTGGCGTTTGGTGACGTCGCCACCGGGTCCGCCGCCAGCGTCGGAGAGGGCCGGGTTAGGTTTGGAGATGAAGCGGTGCATGGTGGTTGCGCCGCCGTTACCCATGATCTCGTACATGCGCATCATGCCGTTGTGATTGGCGGACATGATAGCAACGTAGCCTGGAGACCAGCCATCGACGTATCCATGGGTCCAGACGCCGGGCATGCCGTACTTGGTGAGTTGGGCCATCTCAAAGTTGGAGAACCAGGGGAGCTCAGCCCAGAGGATGGGGTCGAAGAGAGTGTTCTGCGGGGCCTGTCCGCTGTAGGTGTAGAGGAACCAGACCGACTCGTGCAGGTCGTGCATGATGGGCGGGTGCCAGTCGAGATACCACTTGAGGAGGTTCTGGTTGGCCAGGCCAGCGTAGTTGATGTCCCGGTTATCGTCATGCTTTGTGTACTTGCCCCAGTAGGGCACTCCACCTTCGAACCTGGCGTTGTCGTCGGTGATGTCGATGAGATAGCGGTTGTACCAGTCGATGCTGCGGTCGCGGCCATCAGGGTCAGCCACAGGCATGATGGCGACGACGACTTCAGAGCGGATCTTCTGGATGAGCGGCGAATCTTCAGTGGCGAGGCGATAGGCGAGTTCCATCAGCATCTCAGGCGGCCCTAGTTCGGCGCTGTGAAGACCGCCGGAGAGCGTGTAGATGGGCTTCGTCTTTGCGATCAGGGCATGCGCTTCGTCGTCGGTGAGGCCGCGCGGGTCGGCGAGTCGAGCGAGGTTTTTGCGGTTTTCTTCGAGGTGAGCGATGGAGTCTTCCGACCCGACAAAGACGATTACGGAGTCGCGGCCTTCTTCGGTTTTGCCGATCTCGATGACCTTGACGCGGGGAGATTTGGAGGCGAGCGTGCGGTAGTAGCGCAGGACGTCGGCGTAGTAGGTGAGCTTTTTGGGCGCGCCAATGTGATAGCCGAGAACTTCTTTCGGCGAGGGCACGGTAGAGGATTGGGGCAGGTGATCGACGAGCGGACTGAGGAACTCGGGACGGGTGGTCCACTCTTTGACTTGTGCGGCAAAGTCGGGATCCATCGTCTGGGAGGGGACTGGGTTCTGCGCGTTGGCGAAGAGGCTAAGCGGAGACAGGAGCAGAAGGGCAAACAACGAAGACACATTACGCATGTAGGCGGGACTCCGGACTGGCTGAGTATAGCGCGAGGTTGAACCTTTCGCGCCCAAGGTATCAGGTGCAAGGGGTGGGTCGTTACGTAATTTGTAACTGTGGCACGATGGCGGGTTCGTTCACCAACCCCAACATCTGGGCCGTTAGTACGTGATTGCCGGTGCTGATTCAACTTACTTTTGACCGGAGAGTGCGGTGTTTTCTTTCAACCGGATGCCGGTGCATTGGAGTTGTTTTGCGCCGTTGAGGTAGAAGAGGATTCGCTGGGCGGCTTCGGCGTAGCTCAGGCCTTCGTTGCGGATGTTGGAGATGCAGTTGCGCTCGGCGTCGGTGCGGCCGGGGCGCGGCTGCCAGGTGATGTAGACGCCGAGGGAGTCGGGTGCGCTGAGGCCGGGGCGTTCTCCAATGAGTGTGACGGTGAGTTGGGCCTGGAGGAGTTGGCCGATCTCGTCGCCGATGGCTACGCGAGCCTGAGTGACGATGCAGATTGTGCCGATACGACTTTGATCAGGGTTGAGAAGGTCGATGGTTGCATCGAGGAGTGGGAGTGCGTGTCGTTCTATGGCGAGCGCGGAGAGGCCGTCGGCGATGATGAAGACGATTTCGGGTTTTTCGTTAGAGTTCGCGGAGAGTTGTTGAAGCGCTTGGACGGATTGTGGATGCAGGGTGCGGCCGAGGTCGGGGCGACGGAGGTAGAGTTGACGGGCGTCTTGTTGGGGGTCGACGGTGACTGCGCTTTGCACGGCGAGGGCAGCTAGTTTTCTTTGCTGGAGAGCGCGAAGGAGCGCGGGAACGTTGAGATGTGCGTGGACTGCGTCGCGGGCGAGGGCGTGATCGAGTTGGAAGCGGAGTTGTTCGGTGGTTGGAACTGAAGGCCCCGTGCGACCGAGCCCTACGCGTGCCGGGGTGTATGTGCGGAGGACGTTGGCGAGGGTTGAGCTTTGGTTTGCGGGCGTCGGGGGCTGAGGCTTGCTTGGAAACCCACGTCCCAGAGGCGGGACGTGGGGCACCCAGGGTTTTGGTTTGTTTGTCATGCGGGGATTCCGGGTGGGAGCAGGGCGGCGGGTTGTCCGATGGAGGTGAGTTGGTGGAAGGCGTCGGTTGCGAGCCAGGCTTCGAACTCCGGCGCGGGGCGGAGGTTGAGGAGACGGCGAAGGTAGAGGGCGTCGTGAAAGGATGTGCTCTGGTAGTTGAGCATGATGTCGTCGGCACCGGGGACGCCCATGATGTAGTTGACGCCAGCGGCGCCGAGCATGGTGAGGAGTGCGTCCATGTCGTCCTGGTCGGCTTCGGCGTGGTTGGTGTAGCAGATGTCGCAGCCCATGGGTAGGCCGAGGATCTTGCCGGAGAAGTGGTCTTCGAGGCCGGCGCGGAGGATTTGCTTGCCGTCGTAGAGGTATTCGGGGCCGATGAAGCCGACTACTGTGTTGATGAGCATTGGGTGGAAGTGGCGTGCGACGGCATAGGCTCGGGCTTCGAGGGTTTGCTGGTCTACTCCCACACCCCCGGCGCCGTAGTGCGCGTTGGCAGAGAGAGCGCTGCCCTGGCCGGTTTCGAAGTAGAAGATGTTGTCTCCGCCGGTTTCTTGGTTGATGCCGCCTCGGTTGAGCTCGCGGGCCATGGCGTGGGCTTCGTGGAGGAGAGAGAGCGTGATGCCGAAGGAGGCGTTGGCGGCTTCGGTTCCGGCGATGGATTGGAAGAGCAGGTCGAGTGGCGCGCCTTGCCGTATGGCGTCCATTTGCGTGGTGAGATGGGCGAGGACGCAGCTTTGGGTGGGGATGCTGTAGCGCTGACGGATGTGATCGATGAGGTGAAGGAGGGTTGTGACGGAGGCGACGTTGTCGGAGACGGGGTTGATGCCGATGACGGCGTCGCCGGAGCCGAGGAGGAGGCCGTCGAGGATGCTGGCGGCGATGCCGATGGGGTCGTCGGTTGGGTGGTTGGGTTGGAGGCGTGTGGAGAGACGGCCGGGAAGGCCGACGGTGGTGCGGAAGTGGGTGACAACGGAGATTTTGCGCGCGACGTAGATGAGGTCCTGCACGCGCATGAGCTTGGAGACGGCGGCGGCCATCTCGGGTGTGAGACCTGGGGAGAGTGCGGTGAGGCGTTCGGTTGAGGCTTCGTCGGAGAGGAGCCAGTCGCGGAAGGCGCCGACGGTGAGATGCGAGACGGGGGCGAAGGCGTTGGGGTCGTGCGTGTCGAGGATGAGGCGAGTGACTTCGTCGGTCTCGTAGGGGACGACGGCTTCGTTGAGGAAGGCGGTGAGGGGGACATCTGCTAGCGTCATCTGGGCGATGGCTCGCTCGGCTGCTGTGGATGCGGTGATGCCGGCAAGCTGGTCACCGGAGCGGAGTGGCGATGCTTTTGCGAGAAGCGTTCGCAGATCGGAGAAGGAATGCTTTACGCCGCGGACTGTGTGGCTATAGGGCATGAGTGCTCTCGACTCGCTACATGCCGATTGTATGGTGCTTCGCTAGGCCGGCGGAGGCGGGGGTGGCGAAGCTATGGCCGGGGTATTGCTGGCTTTGTTGCCGCGGAGGCCGGCGAGGATCTGGACGAGGAAGTCATTAGCCGCGCCCGGATTGTTGGGGAGGAAGAGGGTGTTGGTGCCGGCTTTGGTGCCGATGTCTTTGAGGGTGTCGAAGTACTGGGTGAGGAGGACGAGAGCCATGACGTCTTCGGCCGTGGCTCCGGGGACGGATTCGCGGAAGTGCTCGATGGAGGAGCGGAGGCCGTCGATGATGGCTTGACGCTCGGCGGCGATGCCCTGGCCCTGAAGGGCTTTGGACTGGGCTTCGGCTTCGGCTTGTTTGACTTTGAGGATCTTGTCGGCTTCGCCTCGGGCCTGGGCGGCGACCTGTGCGCGCTGGGCGGCGTTGATGTCGTTCATCGCGTCTTTGACTTTGGTGTCGGGGATGATGTCAGTGACGAGCGCGTTGAGGATGTTGTAGCCGAAGCTGGACATGGTGGAGTCGAGCTCGGTTTTGACGGCGATGGAGATACCGGATTGCTGCTCGAAGGTCTCGTCGAGGGAGAGTTTGGGGACGTGGCCGAGGATGGAGTTGAAGACGAAGGACTCGATCTGCTTTTGCGGGCTGGAGAGTTTGTAGAAGGCGTCGTAGATCTTGTCGTCGAGGATCTGGTACTGGACGGAGACGGGGATCTGGACGAAGACGTTGTCGTGGGTTTTGGTCTCGACGGAGAACTGGGCTTGTTTGACCTGGAGATCGACGAAGTAGACCCGCTCGGCGTAGGGGATGAGGACGTGGAGGCCGGGGCGGACGATGCGGTTGAACTTGCCGAATCGCTCGACGACGCCGGCGGTGTAAGTGCGGACGGTGAAGAGGGTTTTGAGGATGGTGACGAGTACGACGATGGCGAGGATGACGAAGAAGACAGAGAGAAAGACGTTCAGTGGTTCCATGGATGAGGGTGCCCTTTGCAAGCGAGGATACATGAGAACAAGGGGAGCGTGGGGAAGTTCGCGGTGAGGCGTTACGATTGGGTATGGCGACGCATTTTTCTAATGAGGCGATGAAGTTTCTGCGGGGGTTGAAGCGGAACAATGACCGCGTGTGGTTCGATGAGCGCAAAGGCGTGTATGAGAAAGAGCTGAAGGCTCCGATGCTCGCGCTGATCGGCGACGTGAATGAGAAGATGGCAGAGTTTGCGCCGATGCACGTGAGGCCGCCGCAGAAGATCATGATGCGGATCTATCGGGATATTCGGTTCAGTAAGAACAAACAGCCTTATAAGACGCACGTTTCGGCGTGGTGGGTGAGGGACGGGCTGCAGAAGACTTCGGGGGCGGGGTTTTATTTTCATATGAGCCCGGAGGAGGTTTTCATAGCGGCAGGCGTGTATATGCCGGAGCGGGAGCAGTTGCTGGCGATACGACGGTATCTGGCGGAGCATCATGCGGAGTTTCGAACGGTGATGAAGGCGAAGAAGCTGCGGGCGTTGATGCAGGAGAACGATGGGGCTCCGCTGACGCGGGCGCCGAAGGGATTTCCGGAGGATCATCCGGCGATTGATTTGTTGAAGAATCGGCAGTGGGGAGTGTCGGCGAGCCTGCCGGGGGAGACTGCGATGAAGGCGACACTGGTGAAGGAGGTTGTGGAGCGGTTTCGTGCGGCAGCGCCTGTGATTGCTATGTTGAATGCGCCGCTGGTGGGGAAGCCGAAGCGGCCGATGTTTTGAGAAGCGTTGTGGTGGGTCAGGAGCGGTCTTGCTCCGACTCAGGGACGAAAAAGGACAACGGCAAAAGCAGGTCCTCCGCCGTCGGCGAAGGATGACAACTTTAAAACGTTCTGCCGACGGTAGGCGGTTTAGGCAAGGGCTTTGCGGATGATGGGGGCTACGCGTGTGCCCAGGAGTTCGATGGCGTGCATGAGCTTGTCGTGGCGGAGGGCGGCGACGCTCATCTGGAAGCTAATTCGGGAGATACCGCCCAGAGCTTCGTTCATCTGCAGGAGCTTGGCGGCTACAGTTTCGGGGTCACTGACCATGAGTGCGCCGGTGGGGCGGCGGAGGGCTTCGAATTGATTGCGGGTTACGGGGGGCCAGCCGCGTTCGCGGCCGATCTTGGTGAAGGCTTCGGCGTAGCCGGGGAAGAAGTCGTCGGAGGCCTGCTGGTCTGTGTCGGCGACGTAGCCTAGAGCGTGGATGCCGACTTTGAGTTTTTCGGGGGCGTGTCCGGCGCGTTTGCCGGCTTCGCGGTAGAGGTCGATGAGGGGGCGGAAGCGGTGGGGTTCGCCACCGATGATGGCGACCATGAGAGGAAGTCCCAGGTCGCCGGCACGGACGAAAGATTGCGGTGTGCCACCGACGCCCAGCCAGATGGGCAGCGGGTTTTGCAGCGGGCGAGGGTAGACTCCCTGCCCGGTGAGCGAAGCACGATGTCTGCCGGACCAGTGGACGTTCGTGGATTCGCGGAGGGTGAGGAGGAGGTCGAGTTTTTCGGCGAAGAGGTCGTCGTAGTCTTCGAGTTTGAGGCCGAAGAGGGGGAAGGCCTCGATGAAGGAGCCACGGCCGGCGACAATTTCGGCACGGCCATTGGAGATGAGATCGAGGGTCGCGAAGTTTTGGAAGACGCGAACCGGGTCTGCGGCACTGAGGACGGTGACGGCGGAGGTGAGACGAATGCTCGTGGTGCGGGCGGCTGCGGCGGCGAGAATGATGGTGGGGGCGGAGTCGAGGTACTCGCTGCGGTGGTGTTCGCCAAGGCCAAAGACGTCGAGGCCGACCTTGTCGGCGAGTTCAATCTCTTCGAGGAGCTGGGCGATGCGCTCCTGAGCGGTGACCGTGTGGCCGGTGATGGGGTCTGGAACTAAGGCTGCGAAGCTGTCGATGCCGATCTGCATCTGTTGTATTCCCTCTATCTATGTTAATGGCCGCATAGAGCTTGATGCTGTGGGGTGGGAATCGATTCAACGCGGCTTGTGCTGGTGGGTTGAAGCGAAGGACGTTCTATTGCCGCATCGGCTATTGCTGCATTGGTTTTGGGGCGGCGGTTTCCTGGCTGAACTGGCAGACCCATTTGCCGTTGCGCAGGGTCCAGACCGACGAGACATAGACAGTTGTGGCGAAGTCTCTGCCGTGCGAGGTTCCCTTTTCGGTGGCTTTGTACGAGATGAGGCCGGAGGTCGGCGAGATGGAGACGAACTTCACGTCCTGCATGGAGAAGTCGACGAGTCGGAAGTTCTGAACGTTCTTCATCACCTGTGCTTTCGTCGCCGGACCTTGCGAGTCCACGAATACGGCGTCTTCTGAGGTGAGATTGCCGAAGAGCTCGAGATTGCCGGACTTGAGCGCTTCGAGGCCCTCGCGTTCTTTGGCGACTATCTGCTGTTCGAGCGAATTCACGTCAGGCTGAGAGGTGTTGGCGCTGGTCTTTGCGGCTGCTCCAGTGGAGTCAAATGGCTGCGCCAGAAGAGGTCCGGAACAGAGAGCAATGGCTAGCATGATCGAGTGTGACCCAGTCTTCATCGATATTCTCCATTGACTAGGCTTGGGCAGTGCGGTCCGCTATTCCCAAATGGTCATTTCCCGAATGGAGACATCTTAGCCTGCCGCAGGTCTGCAGACGGAATCTATGCGAAGAACTTCTTAAGCGGCTCCCAATAGTGCTCGTGCCATCCAGCGCTGAGGTGGTCGTAATCGCCCTCAGGGAAGGAGCTGTGGTCGAGGATGACTGTGGCTTCGGAGCTTCGTGGTTTGAGTTCGAAGCGGACGAGAGAGTAGAGGCCAGCAGGCCAGTCGGCAGGACGCCATGCCTGGACGATGCGTTGGTTAGTGACGAGTTCGATGTTTCGGCCGACGATCATTCCTCCAAACATGGCGAAGGCGCCGCCGGGTTTGGGGTCGATCTCGGCTGGAGCGCCGGTGCATGCGGCGAAATCCTTTGAGCTCAGAAGCACTTCGTAGATGCGTTGTGGGGTTGCTTTGAGGTCGATCTCCTGGTGGAGCGAGGTGCGGCTCTTGTTGGCTGCCGAGCTGGGCGTTTCGTTCATAGCCCTCTCCTGACTTTCTCCCCAGAGGGTTGGCGGCACGATCCTGCTGCAGAAGGCGACGATGATTCCAGTGATTACTTGTCTGCGCGTGGGAATATGCGCTTCGCTATTCATCGTGCCTCCAGGCGTTTGTTATTGCACACCCATGGATGGGAACACGCAGCTAGATTATGTTCAAGATCATATATTGATGGAATGCGGGATTCTCCCCACTACGCCACGGACGATGAGACTGTCCGTGGCTCTGGTCGAGGTTGCGATTGGGTTGTCCGAGAAAACCTCAGGACTTGATGAAGGCGAGGAGGTCGGCGTTGATGACGTCGGCGTGTATCTGGCACATGCCGTGGGGAAAGCCAGGATAGACCTTGAGTTTGGCGTTCTTCACGATCCTGGCCGACTTCAGACCAGCAGCGACGATGGGAACGATTTGATCGTCTTCGCCGTGGAGGACGAGGGTTGGGATGTCGATCTTCTTAAGGTCTTCGGTGAAGTCAGTTTCGGAGAAGGCCTTGACGGTGTCGTACTGGCTCTTGTGCGAGCCGAGCATGCCCGCGAGCCAGAAGTTGTCCTGCACGCCCTTCGAGATCTTGGCGCCGGCGCGGTTGTAGCCGTAGAAGGGCAAGGTGAGCTCCTGATAAAAGTTCGAGCGGTCGGCGACGAGGCTCGCACGAATGCCGTCGAAGGCGGAGATTGGCAGGCCCTCAGGGTTTTTGTCGGTCTGCAGCATTAGTGGCGGGACGGCGCCGATTAGTACGGCCTTGGCGACTCGTTTGGTGCCATGACGGCCGAGGTAGCGCGCGACTTCGCCGCCTCCGGTTGAGTGTCCGACCATGACGGCGTTCTTGAGATCGAGGAAGTTCATGAGTTCGGCGAGATCGTCGGCGTAGTGATCCATGTCGTTGCCGTCCCAGGGCTGGCTGGAGCGGCCGTTGCCGCGGCGATCGTGTGCGATGACGCGATAGCCCTGTTGGCCGAGGAAGAGCATCTGCGCGTCCCAGGCGTCGGCGGTGAGAGGCCAGCCATGGGAGAAGGTGATGGGCTGTCCAGTGCCCCAGTCTTTGTAGTAGATCGATGTGCCGTCTTTGGTGGTGATGGTGGGCATGTGAGATTTCTCCTTGTCTTCTCTATCCTCTGTTGGTGCGAAGCTGAGGCGTTCGCAGGTGTTGGTTGCGCAGCGACTGCGCTTGAGATTTCTCTTCGCTTGGGTATGGATGCCGGAGTTTGGTAAGTGGATGTGAATTTCACGAGTGCGGCTGTGATTTGTGCGTGGAAATGTTTTTTTGCAGCAGGTACGATGGGTTGGGTTGAGCGTTGGTCGTCGCTGAAAATTGGCCATTTTGCTGGGTTTTTTGGGGTGAAGTGTGCCCAGATGCGAACAAAACCGGAAAAAACCGGAAAAAACCTGTGGAAACCGAAGATTTATGGTTGACAAAGCGCTCGGAAAGGATGAAGGTGAATTGCGGTACAGTTCTCCGCACCCGCATGAACATTGATGATTTCGCATTGAAAAAGGATGCGGTTTCTCCTCGGGGTTGATGCAGGTAAGGCGAGCGGATCCTAAGAAAAATACATTTTGAAAGCAGAAGGAGCAAGACACATGGCAAAGGGAATGACAAAGACAGCGCTGGTTCGCCACCTGGCGGAGAAGCTCGAACTCACCAACAAGCAGACCGCAGGGTTCCTGGAGTTTCTGGCCGAGACCGCTGTGAAAGAGACCAAGAAGAATGGCGAGTTCACCATTCCTGGGATCGGCAAGCTGGTGAAGGCTGAGCGCAAGGCGCGGCTGGGTCGCAACCCGCAGACCGGCGAAACGATCAAGATCAAGGCCAAGACCGTGGTGAAGTTCCGCGTGGCCAAGGTTGCGAAGGATACGATCGCACCAGTAAAGAAGTAAATTCGTTGCGACGCTGATCGCGGCAATCTGTGCCAGCGGTGTCGCATGCGGAATCGCCCTCCCCGATATGTAGCGCCTTAGTTGGCGTTAGCTGAGGTGCGAGAGTAACAATAAGCCCGTTGTGCCCTGACTCGTTTAGGTGCGACGGGCTTGTTGTTTTGGGGTTGCCACAATTGCACGGCTCTAACAGGGAAAGAGTGCGGGAGACAGTATCTCAATCCCATCGGCAAGCGTATAGTTAGCGCCATCCCCTGGGGCCACGCAAGTCCGAAGTTTTTGGAGGCCGACCTTGGCAAAGATTGCTGCGTTTCTCTACGGAATCCTGGCTTATCTCCTCTTCCTGGTCACGTTTCTCTATGCGGTGGGATTTGTCGGGAACTATCTAGTTCCTAAATCCATTGATTCAGGGCAGGGAGATTTCTCCTTCGCGGCCCTGGTGATCGATGCTCTTCTGCTGAGCCTTTTCGCGGTGCAGCACAGTGTGATGGCCCGCCCATGGTTCAAGCGAGCGTGGACGAAGGCCGTTCCTACAGTGATTGAGCGGAGCACGTTTGTTCTTTTCGCGAGCGTGTGCCTGGACCTGCTCTATTGGCAATGGCGGCCGATGACGGGGGTTGTGTGGAGTATCGAGAACGCGGCGGGACGTTGGATCCTTGTGGCTCTCTTCTTCCTTGGCTGGCTGATTGTCCTGGGGAGCACGCTGATGGTGAGCCATACGGACCTGTTCGGCTTGCGGCAGGTTGGTCTATACCTCCGTGGTCAGCCCTATGAGCCGATCGGGTTCAAGACGCCGATGCTCTACAAAAGCGTTCGTCACCCGATCTATCTGGGCTTCCTGATCGCATTTTGGGCTACGCCAAAGATGACCCTGGGGCATCTGCTGTTTGCCCTTGCGACGACAGGTTACATCCTGATAGCCATTCAGTTTGAAGAGCACGACCTGATCGGCTTCTTCGGGGATGCGTACAGGCAGTACCGGCAGCGTACGCCGATGCTGCTTCCGTTTTTGAAGCGCTCGAGATGAGTGCCTGCGCATCGGTCAGTCGCTTCGTCGCAAATGACGGCTAAGGGGTTCGTGCTTAGTTTTTTGGGATGAAGGCGCGGGCGATGAGAGAGATGCCTAGAGAGATGAGGACTCCCCTGATGAGGAGGATGGAGTTGTAGCGCCAGCCGAAGACGGCGAAGGTGAAGACGACACCCCACATGTAGATTTCGCCAAGAAATGCGATGGACCAAGCAGGTTGCGTGGGGGAGGCGGGGATTCGCGGTTTGATGGCTGGAAGAAGGCTGGGGACTTTGGCGCAGTAAGCGCGGTAGGGTTCGCCAAGTTTGGCTGTGAGGAAAGATTCTTCGCCGGAGATGAGGCGGAGCTGGAAGAGGCCGATGGCGAGAATGCAAAAGATGGCTCCGCTGGGCGGCATGAGGAGCGCGAGCGCGAAGGTGTGGATGAAGGTGCCGACGTAAAGCGGGTTGCGAAGATGACGATAAGGGCCGGCGGCGACGACGCCTTCGCCATGCATGGAGTGATCCTGGACGATTGAGGGCCCGAGGTAGGCGGTGGCCCAGGTGCGGAGGATTGCTGCTTTTAGAGCGCAGAGGATGCCGAGGAGCAGGACGACGATGGTTGCGGTGCTGAAGGTGAGCCAGCCGTTGCGTGCTGGCCACGCGGCAAGGAGCTGCCAGGTGCGGATGCTGTCAATATGGAGCGCATAGTTCCACGGGGCAGTGAAGCCCAGAACGTAGATGACGGTTAGGATGACGAAGCGGAAGCGAAATTCAAAGGGTGTTGCTTTCATTCCGGTGCGATGAATCTCCTTTCCTCTAAGTTCGACTTGTCATCTGGTCTTCTCTTAATTGTCTTCTCTTACTGCTTATGGCTTTCGTCTTTGTAGACGACACCGGACTTCATGACGAAGTTCACGTGCTGGAGGATCTTGACGTCTTTGAGCGGGTCGCCGTCGATGGCGATGATGTCAGCCCACTTGCCGGGTTCGATGGCGCCGACTTGAGCGGTCCAGCCCATAAGATCGGCGGCGTTGAGGGTGCCGGTCTGGATGGCGGCGAGGGGCGACATGCCGTATTCGTTGACGTAGACGTCGAGCTCGTGAGCGTTGAGGCCGTGAGGATAGACAGCGGCATCGGTGCCTAGAGCGACTTTGACGCCCGCGGCGATGGCGCGTTTGTGGTTGGCCCGCATCGCGGCGCTGACGTCGGCCATCTTCTGTTGGTAGAGGGCTGGGAGATGGCCGTACTGTTGCATCCAGTCGACGAGGTAGGCGGTGGGGACGAGGTAGGTGCCGTGCTGCTTCATGGCGGCGATGCACTCGTCGTTGATGTAGGAGCCGTGCTCGATGGAGTCGACGCCGGCCTGGGTGGCCCAGAGAATTCCTTGCGCTCCGTGAGCGTGCGAGGCGACTTTGCGGCCCAGGCGGTGCGCGTCGGCGACGATGGCCTGGAGCTCTTCCATGGTGTACTGGCTGGCCTGCGGATCGTCACCCTTGGAGAGGACGCCGCCGGTGGAGGCGATTTTGATGAGGTCGGCGCCGTACTTGATGTTTTCGCGGACCTGATGCTGGACGGCGGGGACGCCGTCGGCTACGGCTTCGCCGTGGATGTGGTACTCGTAGGGAAGAAGGTTCTCGTCCATGTGGCCGCCGGTGATGCCGAGAGCGGGACCGCTGACCTGCATGTGCGGGCCGGGGATGTGGCCGGCGTTGATCTCGTCGCGGAGGGCGACGTCGGTGTAGTCGTTGGCGCCGACGTTGCGGACGGTGGTGAAGCCGGCTTCGAGGGTGACCTTGGCGTTTTCAACGCCGATGATGGCCTCTTTGGCGGGGGTCATCGAGAGCTCGAAGTATGGATCGAAGTTGTTGGCCATGGTGAGGTGGGTGTGGACGTCGATGAGGCCAGGCATGACGGTGTACTTCGTGAGGTCGATCTCGGCGTCGCCAGGTTGTTTCGGCGTTGAGGCGGTGGGAGCGATCGCAGTGATGCGGTCGCCGGTGACGATGATGGTCTGGGCGGCGGGTTCTGCGCCGGTTTTGACGTCGAGGAGATGGCCAGTGCGGATGAGCGTGCGGGTGGGTTGCTGAGCGAAGGCGGAGAAGGCTGCAATTTGTAACAGAATAAGTGACAAATAGAGCTTCGTGCGAATCGTAATACGCATTTGCAGTCTCCTGATCGTATGTTTGAGGCGTGTCTTGAGAGTGTCTGTGATTGTTGCTGGGTTGTCGAGAGTTTATTGGCCGCCGAGTGCGGTGAGGATGGAGTCGAAGTCTTCGAGGCCGGAGTACTCGATGATGACGCGGCCTTTGCCGTTTTTGTCCTCGATGTGGACCTTGAGGCCGAGGGTGCGCTGGAGGCGGTCCTGAGCTTCGCGGACGTTGGGGTCTTCGGGTTGGGTTGGCTTTACTTCTTTCTTTTGTTTGGCTTCGGGGTTGATGAGGCCCTGGACGTAGCTTTCGGTCTGGCGGACGGAGAGATTGAGGGCCAGGACTTTTTGAGCGGCGGAAGTAATTGATTCTGGGATCGTCTAAGGCCAGGAGGGTGCGGGCGTGGCCGAAGGTGAGGTCGCCGGATTCGACTTTGTGCTGGATCGGTTCCGGTAAACGTAACAAACGAAGGAAGTTAGCTACGCTGGCGCGCTCTTTGCCGGTGCGCGTGGCCATCTGCTCCTGGGTCATCTTGAAGTCGTGGCTAAGTCGTTGATAGGCGCGGGCTTGCTCCATGGGGTTGAGGTCGGCGCGCTGGAGGTTTTCGACGATGGTCATCTCAAGTGCTTGTTCATCAGACACTTGGCGGACGATTGCGGGGATGGTGGATTTGCCGGCTTTTCGGCTGGCCAGCCAGCGGCGTTCGCCGGTGATGAGCTGGTATTTGACCTGGCCGTTGGGTTGGCTAAGTGGCCTGACTACAATGGGTTGCACGACTCCTGAGGCCGCGATGGACTGAGTTAATTCTGTGAGCTGGACCTCGTCGAAGCGGGTGCGGGTCTGGAAGGGGTTGCGCTCGATGTGGTCTAGGGGGATCTCGAGGGGTTTCCCTGTTGATTCGACATGGGTTGCGGCTGGTGCGGGGGCTGCCGGGCGGGAGGGGAGGAGGGATTCGAGGCCTTTTCCTAGGGCGCGGCGTTTTGGGTCGGTTACTGGGGGCATGTTTGGCTCTCTTCGTGTGATTTTTTGTTTTTAGAAGCTTGTGTCCTGCCGGACGGGCCCACTGCGCGTGGGGCGGCCACTTCGTGGCGTGTGTACCGGTCTGGGTGATTCTGAATACATGGGTCCGGCCTTTGGCCGGCTTTTGTCTTTATTTTTCTTTGCTGGACTTCCAGAAACGGCTCTTCTTTTCGGGGGCGGTGAAGGATTTGAGGGAGCTGGCCGCGGCTGCGGCGGCAGCTTTGCGACGCTTGGCTTCGGGGCTTTCGAGGTTGTTGCGGGTGAGCAGTTCGAGCGCGAGTTCGCGGTAGGCTTCGGCTCCTCGGGACTTGGGGTCGTAGAGAGCTACTGGTTTACCGTGACTGGGGGCTTCGGCGAGGCGAATGTTGCGGGGGATGGAGGTTTTGAGGAGCTTGTCGTCGAAGAAGGATTTGAGGTTGTCGGTGACCTGCTGGGAAAGGTTGGTGCGGTCGTCGTACATGGTGAGGAGGACACCTTCGAGGGCGAGCGATGGGTTGAAGGCCTGGGTGACGCGGTCGAGGGTGGACATGAGCTCGGAGATGCCTTCGAGGGCGAAGTATTCGGCCTGCATGGGGACGAGGAGGCCGTCGGAGGCGACTAGGGCGTTGAGGGTGAGGAGATCGAGGGCTGGGGGGCAGTCGAGAAGGATGAAAGGGTAGTCGGCGCGGATGGGGGCCAAGGCTTCGCGGAGTTTGAATTCGCGGCCTTCGAGGGAGATGAGCTCGATGGTGGCTCCGATGAGGTTTTTGCTGCTGGGGACGAGCTTGAGGTTGTCGATTTCGGTGGGGAGGAGGGCTTCGGCGAGGGTGGAATGGCCGAGGAGGACGTCGTAGATGCTGAGGCGGGCTTCGTCTCGAGCAAAGCCGAGGCCTCCGGTGGAGTTGGCCTGGGGGTCGCAGTCGATGAGGAGGGTTGGGAGGCCTTCGAGGGCGATGGCGGCGGCGAGGTTGATGGCGGTGGTGGTTTTGCCGACTCCGCCTTTCTGGTTGACGACGGCGATGACCTTCGAGGGGATGGGTTCGGGCTTGGGTTTGTTTACGGGGTGAATGGTGATCATCGGCGTAAGGAGAAGGGTATCGGGAGGTTGAATTGGTGGCAATGCGGTGGGGCTGTGCAGAAGTGGCGGGGGTTGTGGAGAACTTGTGGAACGTGTTGTTTTGCCGAGGGATTTCGCGGGTTTTGAAGGAAGCGGTGTGGAAATCTTTTGTTCCACGTGGAACATTTTGAGGCGATGGCGGCTGCGGCTAAGGCTTCTACGCTGCGCAAGCTGGCCAGCACTGTTGGCGGCACGTCTTGCGTCTGAAAGCGAACATTTATGTGGGGTCAGCGTCGCTGTTGGGTGGAGGCGCGCAGTGCGCTTTGCCTGTGTGCCGGGTATTGAAGATGTTCCACGTGGAACTTTCTCTGTCTAGGAGGTGTACAACACCGGCATCACTCAGAGTCTGGATTACCCGAGGTCAGAATCTTGATCGGCTAGAAGCTCTAGTGGCGCAGGCGAAGAAGGAGGATGACGCCGAAGATGATGGTGGTGAGAAGGATCTCGCTGACGTGGTAGTCGAGAATCTTCTGGTAGGAGTTGGAGGTGTAGTGGAGGACTGGTTTTTCGTGGCCGGATGGTTCACGGGGGACGATTGAACCGGCTGGCGTGGGTGTGTTCTTTTCTACGTTCACGTGTCGTAACTCCCTTAAGTCGCAGCACAGAGTTTCCCCTGCGTCTGGTGCAACGTTTTTCGTGGGGAGTTCCCCTGTTTCCAGAGGCAAGGGTGTTTATAACAAAGGTTCCCCCTCACTACAACTGGTTTTTGCAAAAAATTGCAGATTTATTTTTCAAGACCGGATTTCGAGGGTGGGATTGGTCTGACCGGATTACACGCGGGTGGCGCGGAGGAGGATGGACGTTGCTGAGTTAGGCATTGGGATGCCTGGTTCGACGGAAAAGCTGGCGGGGAGAGTGGGGATGCTGCTTGTTAGCAACATGAGCTGGCGAGCGGCGCGCGGGGCGGCGGCGGCGATGGCGGAGGACATGTCGTCGACGGCGCGAAGGGTGACGGTGTGGAATTGGCGGGTGGGGGGCATGGATTCGACGCGGGTGGGCCAGACTTCGGTGGCGAGGTTGAGGGTGCGGACGACCTCGCGGAGGAAGGTGGCCTTTTTGTTCTGGGATTCGGCGAGGGTGACGTGAATGTCTGGGCGCAGGATGGCGATGGGGAGGCCGGGGAAACCGGCTCCGGAGCCGAAGTCAAGGAGGGTGGGGGTGTCGGGGTCGAGGTGGCGGGCGGCGAAGAGGCTTTCGCCGAAGTGGCGGCGGACGATCTCTTCGGGGGTCGCGGATGGCGGTGAGGTTGGTGCGGGCGTTCCACTTGAGGAGGAGATCGAGATAGGTGGAGAGCTGGGGGAGGATTTCGGGAGGTGGGGTGAGGTAGGGGGCGAGGAGGTCGGCTATTGCGGATTCGGAGAGGGTGGGCATGGGCTTGGAGAGGAAGGCATACCCCCAGGGGCTAAAGCCCCCCTTTCTTTTTGTGGGGATGAGAGCCCCAAGGCTAAAGCCTTGGGGTACCTGGATGCAAGGGCGGCGGCGGGAGCAAAGAGCAACTGCAACGACAGAAGCAGATCCTCTGCCCTTCGGGCGAAGGATGACAACAAGAAAGACAAATACCGAGGCAAGGGCAAGGACAACACCAACGGCAACGGCAACGGCAAGGACAACACCAACGACAACAGCAACGACAAGGACAACACCAACAACAACAGCAACGACAAATGCGGGGGTTCTTCGCTTCGCTCAGAATGACAAGCGTTTTAGCTAAGTGACAAGTGTTTAGCTAAGTGACAAGTGTTTAGCTAAGTGACAAGTGTTTAGCTAAGGGACAAGTGTTTAGCTAAGGGACAAGCGTTTTTAGCTAAGGGACAAGTGTTTAGCTAAGGGACAAGCGTTTTTAGCTAAGGGACAAGCGTTTAGCTAAGTGACAAGCGTTTTAGCTAAGTGACAAGCGTTTTAGCTAAGTGACAAGTGTTTAGCTAACTGACAAGTGTTTAGCTAAGGGACAAGTGTTTAGCCAAGTGACGAGTGTTTGGCTAAGTGACAAGTGTTTAGCTAAGGGACAAGTGTTTAGCTAAGGGACAAGCGTTTTTAGCTAAGAATGACGGGCGTTTTGCTAAGAATGACAAGGTTTTTTAGGATGACGGGCGCCAGGAAACGATCTCAAGCGACGGAGGTGTGGATGGGGCGAGGGACCCAGGCGGTGGCTTCGGCGATGAAGCGGTCGAAGAGGGCGCGGGATGCGGGACTGATATCGTAGCTGCGCTCGGGATGCCACTGGACGCCGAGGACGAAGTGGGCGGTGGCGCCTTCGGTGGCCTGGCCGCCTTCGACGGCTTCGATGACGGCGTCTTGAGGGCAGCGGGCGGAGACGCGGAGTCCGTCGCCGTGAATGCCGATGGCCTGATGGTGGCTGGAGTTGATGGGGAGACGAAGGAAGTTGTCTTGTTCGGGGGCCTCGTCGGGTGTGAGGAGAGTGCCGAGGAGAGATTCGGGTGCGATGGCCGCGTTGTGGGCGATGGCGACTTTGCCGCCGGCGGAGTGATTGACAGGGAGTGGGCTGAGGTCTTGAACGAGGGTGCCACCGCGCCAGACGTTGAGGAACTGGATGCCGAAGCAGATGGCGAAGATGGGTTTGTAGAGGTTGTGGGCGTCCTGGAGGAGGAGTTCATCGACGTTTTCGCGAGGGTTGTCGGTGGGGGCGCACTCGGGGATGGGATCCTGGCCGTATTTGTGGGGGTTGACGTCGGCGGGGCTGCCGGGGAGGAGGACGGCCTGGCAGGTGTTGATGAGGTTCGCAATGGCGACGGGTGTGGCGAGGAGCGGGATCTCGACTGGCTCGCCGCCGCTACGCTCGACACAGGCTGCGTATTGCGGCCAGGAGCGCTGGTTGTAGGCGATGTCGGTGCTGGTGGGATGGGGATTGCGACGCGCGGGCGGGGATGAGATGAGGAGGCCATCAATGCTAAGTATAGTCTTCGGCCGAATATAGTCTTCGTTGTTTGGGTGCTCGTGTTTGGGGCTAAAGAATGGGATCGGGGATATAGGTGTTGGTCCTTTTGTTGTCCGGTGGCTGGCCGAGGGTAAGCTTGGAGTTGGTTCGTTGGAAGGTGTAGGTCGTGGGCTGGTTTTGGACGTGGAAGGTGTGAGCGGCTGCGTCCCAGGTGCCCTCGAATGAGGTGAAGGGAAGGCGGATGCTCTCTGTGTTGTCAGCGGCGAAGACGAGAATGGCGTTGGCCATTGCTTTTTGTTGAGCGGCGACGTTGGGATCTGGGCTGGGGGTGGCGGGAGGGAGGGGCTTCCATTTGCCGAGGAGAGGATCGGTTGCGGAGGGTGCGGGACCGATGCGTGTGAGTGTCTGCTCCGGGGTGTTGAGCGATTCGAGATGGAGGGTGTCGCCGTCGATGCGATACGTCACGGTGATTGGCGGGCCGGTGGTGGTGACGGGGGGCGAGGTGAAGGTGGATCCGGAGCGGGTGATGTGCGAGGTGACGATGGCGCCGATGTGCATGGTGAGCGTGCCGTCGGAGCGGAAATCCCACCAGGAACCGATGCCGCCGTCGGACGGATACTCTGCAACCCAGCGGCCGACGGGAGAGTCGGTGAGTGGGGTTGCGGTTTGGGCTTGCAGTGAGGCGGGGAGGGCGACGAGAAGAGCGGAGAGGGTGACGCAGGTGGCGAGGCGGGCGGTGAGTCTGCAGCTCATGCGATGGTCCTCTGGATCGAGGTTCTGATGCGAGCGTGATTGGTGTGGGTATTTTATCGCTCGCCGGCTGCGGCTAGTGGGATTGCGCGCAGTGCTGGGAACTGTATTGCGAGTAGGTGGCGGAGATGGAGTCGTAGAGGCGCTGAGTGAGGGCGTCGGCGTCGCGGGTGTGGAGGCCGGTGGTGGGGATGGGGTCGCCGACGATGATGAGGAGTGGGCGGGGGTGGAGGGCGTAGACGTGGATGGGGAGGAGCTCGTAGGTGCCGATGAGGGTGAGGGGGATGAGGGGGACCTGGGCTTTGATGGCCATGTAGGCGCAGCCGGACATCATGGACTGGAGCTGGCCGGTGGCGGCGCGGCCGCCTTCTGGGAAGAGGACCAGGGGTAGGCCGGCTTTGAGGGCGGTGACGCCGCGGTTGAGGCTGGCGATGAGGGAGCGGCCGCCCTTGAGGTCGACGGGGACCTGGCCGGAGCGGTTGAGGTACCAGCCGATGAAGGGGGCCTTCCAGAGGGATTGCTTGGCGAGGATGCGGAACTGGAAGGGGAGGTGGGCGAAGAGGACAGGGGTGTCCATGTAGCTGAGGTGGTTGGAGGCGTAGACGGCGGTTTCGTGCTCGTGGAGTTTGTCGCGGCCGATGATTTTGACGGGGGAGAAGCTGATGAGGAGCAGGGTGCGGGCCCAGAGGTGGGCGATGAAGTGTTGCTGGCGGCCGGATTTGTCCCAGAGACCGCAGAGGAGGGAGATGCTACCGAAGAAGCAGGTGGCAATGCCGACCAAGGGGACCAGAAGCAAGTAGGAGAGCCAGCGGAGGGCGAAAGGGGGCTTTTTGGAGAGTGGGGGTTCGGGGTTTGGAAGTGCGGAGCGGGTATCGGGTTTCTCGTTGTTCGCCGGGTTCGCGGAGAGGGTTGGGTTGTTCATCCCTGCTCCGCTAGGTGGCGGATTTCGCCGACGAGGTAGACGGAGCCGGTGGCGATGATGAGGCCGTTGGGAGGGGTGATGGCGCGGGCCTGGGACAGGGCGTCTGCGAGGTCAGGGGCGGCGTGGGCTGGAATGTCGAGGGTGTGGGCGGCGGATAGAAGGTCCTCGAGGGTGGCGGCGCGGGGGTTGTCGATGGGGGCGAAGAGGATGTGGTCTTTGGCGCGCTGAGGGTCTCCGGCTGTGGAGTCGAAGAGTGGGAAGAGGATCTGGGCCATCTCTTTGAGGTTCTTGTCGCGGAGGCAGCTGAAGAGGAGGGTGCGGGGCTGGGAGTCGGGAAGCTGAGCGATAGCGGCGCGGAGGGTCCAGGCACCGGCGGGGTTGTGGGCTACGTCGAGGAGGATGTGGGGGCCTTCGGGGAAGGCGAGGAGCTCGAGGCGGCCGGGCCATCTTGTGTTGCGAATGCCTGTTTCTATTGCGGCGTTAGTGATTTTGTAACCATATTTGTTACGTTCTGTAGCATTCTTAGGTGATTTGTAACTTGTTTGGTTGCGTAATTCGGCGGCGGCAGCGATTGCCAAGGCGATGTTGCGCTGCTGGTGATGGCCGGGCAGAGGGGAGTTGATTTCCAGCGGTTGGTTGTCGAGGATTACGGTGTATTGGTTTCGGGGGAGCGGGGAGGATAGAGGTAATTCGAACGAAATGCGGCGGTCTCTCCACTCCGCTTCGCTCCGGTCGAGATGACGATCTTCTTGCTGGTTCCGGCTTCTGGGCGGCAGATGGGGGATGAAGTTGGCGGCGCTGATGGCGCGGAGGTCGAGGGTTGCGGCGGCTTCGCCAATGGCCTGGTTGGCCTCCGGGTGCTGGGGGAGGGTGATGAGGGTGCCGTTGGGGCGGAGGATACCGGCCTTTTCGCGAGTGATCTCGGCGATGGTGTTGCCGAGGTAGTCCTGGTGGTCGAGGGCGATGTCGGTGATGACAGAGAGGAGGGGTTCGACGATGTTGGTGGCATCGAGACGGCCGCCGAGGCCTACTTCGAGGATGGCGATGTCGACCGGATTTTCCGTTTTTTCCTTGCTATTTCTATCAGAGAAATACTGGAAGGCGAGGGCAGTGAGGACCTCGAAGAAGCTTGGGGGGTGGGGGAGATCGCCGGATTCAACGAGATGGCGGGCGGTCTCGTCGACCTGGAAGTAGAGGCGGGCGAAGTCTTCGTCGGAGATCTGGGTGCCGTCGATCTGGATGCGTTCGTTGACGCGGACCAGGTGGGGCGAGGTGTAGAGGCCGGTGCGGTAGCCGGCGGCGGTGAGGATGCTGGCGAGAGTGGCGGCGGTGGAGCCCTTGCCATTTGTTCCGGCGATAAGTACCGATGAGAAGGTCGTTTGCGGGTTGCCGAGGGCAGCGGCAAGTATGCGCATGTGGGCCAGGTCGAACTTGCGGCGGGGGGCGCTGGGGGACGCTGGAGCTAGCTCGTGGCCCAAGGCATAGAGATGGTCGACCGCAGCGGCGTAGGACATGCGGCTATTTTAGGCGATGGCGTGTTTTTGGTGCTGGATGGGTGCGGAAAGGTGCGAAAAGGTACGAAGGTGGGACCGTAAGGCTGAAGGCATGCCCCGCCGGTTCGAGACATAACACGAAGGTGGGATATCGAGGCTGGTTCGGTCGGCGGATAGTAAGGAATCAACTGTAGCAACATGCAAGATTTTGCAACATAGACTGCCGGTTCAACCCTGGAGGAAGTTGCAAAACCCTGGGGAGAAAGGAGAAGGTTGAATGCATATCGCGTTAGGTATTTCGTTCGGAATGATCGCTGCTGCGCCGTTCGTTGGACGGTGGAGGGCAAATGTGTGGCTTAGAAAGCATATGCCCGCAGAACGGTCAGTGAAGAGTATTCCTGGGATTGCATAAAAGTTTTACCGTGCCTGCAACAAGCACAGGACCGCTGCCGGGATGGCGCGGTCCTTCTTTTTTTGTGTGCTTCTCGCGATGAGGCCGTGAATTTCCAAAGGGGTACCAATGACCCTCTGTTCGGTGGACGAGCGGCGACAAATTAAGGCTATTGGATCAGTTTCAGTGAAACAGTTTTTTTATAAGTACTGACCTGATGTCGTTTTCAGGGGAGAAAAATGGCGGACGGCCTTATGGCTGTCCGCCGTTTTTGCTGGCGCTCGATTACTTGGCCGCGGCGAGGTCAACCTCGTGGGTGAACTGCTCGAGGAAGACGGGCTCGGTGACTGCGCCCTGGGCGACCTTGTTGGTGCCGCCGGCGTGGACAATGGTGACGTCCGTGATGCCGATGAAGCCGAAGACTACATTGAAGTAGGGGCCTTCGAGGTTGTAGGACTCGAGGGGTGAGCCCTTGGTGTACTCGCTGCCACTGGCGATGATGACGGTGACCTTCTTGCCGGCGGCGAGACCCTTGAGGCCGTCGGGACCGAAGGCGAAGGTCTTGTTGAGGCGGACGATGTGGTCAATCCAGGCCTTGAGGACGGCGGGGACGTTGAAGTTGTACATGGGGGTGGAGATTACGACTTCGTCGGCGGCGAGCAGCTCGGCGATGAGTTCATCGGAGATCTTGAGGGCGGCCTTGTGCTCGGCGGTGTGCTGGTCTGGAGCGGTGAAGGCGCCAGCTATCCAGGGCAGGTCAACGTAGGGGATTTTGGTGGTGGCGAGGTCGCGGGTGATGATCTCCCCGCCGACGTGGTTGGACTGCCACTCGGTCGCGAAGTGGTTACCGAGCTTACGTGAGATGGAATAGTCGCCGCGCGGGCTGACATCGATCTTCAAAAGTGTGGACATGTTTGATCTCCTGTGGGCCACGGTTAGAACCAGGCACAGTAGATAGATGTCCATCGAAACGTATTTGATTCATTCGATGTCGAGATTTATGGTTTCGTAATAACTTAGCGGCGGATTAGAGGGCGTTGTCGAGCAGGTTGCCGAGAGCGGCAGAGGCGGAGAAAGGCCGCGCTCCAGACCAGCTGGGGATATTGAAGGGGGTAGTGGGATGAGCGCTGGCGGCGGTGGCGCGGGTGGTGTGATGGGTGCGCAGGGCGTGGCGGATGATGCGACGGCACGCGTCCTGGCCGACGTTCATGCCCTGGTCCGAATAGATGAGAAAACCCTGGTTACAGACGGGACAGCGGACGGTTGAGGAGAGCTTTGATGCCTGTAAGACGTGCATGGAGACCTTTCTTCCCGGAGTGCTACTTCGCCTGCCGGGATATCATGACAACCTTGGAGATGTGGCTGGGCTGCTTTGAGGGGCCAGCAAGCAGCGCATCCCGAGAGAACTTGGGCGATCCTGACCAGCCGGGCAGCCGGAAGAGATCGAACGGGTGTGCGGCCGCGGTTTTATCGCCGCCCTGTTCCCGCGAATGGTGGTCGCGAAGCTCGCCAACGACGATGGAGCGTATGGTTGCGCGTTCGGTGGGAGAGTCCGGCTCCCAATAAAGACGGAAGCCCTGGCCGCAAACGCTGCATTGAACGTCCTGCCGGAAGTCCGATCGTCTGAGTAGAACCTGCATTTTTCCGCCGTCCTGACCGGGCGTTTACCCGTGCTTGCTGGAGACCTCGAACACTTCTACCGTAGACGGGCACGAAGGGCGGAGCTATAGCACGGACGTGTAACGATTCGCGCTGACGGGGCAACACGAAGAGTCGCATGGGCCGGTTTTTCATCTGTGATTGGAGAGTCTGCCTCGACGGGGTTTGCGGCAACCATCTATTCTTGTAAGTGTGAATGAGCAGATGATCAAGATTCAGCTTCCGGATGGTTCAGTGCGCGAGGTTCCGCGCGGTACGACAGCACTTGATGTGGCGATGAGCATCTCGCCGCGCCTGGCGGCAGCGGTGGTGGTGGCGAGAGTAAAGCCCCTGACTAATTCCACCCATGTCCCAGAATCAGGAGATGGGGCACCCGCTGCTGTGGCCGAGGAAGGTGGTTCCGAGGCGGCAATGTATGGAGGTGGGGATGGTGGGGAGCGTCTGGTAGATTTGGCGGCTCCGCTGAATGAGGACGTTGCGCTGGAGTTGTTGAAAGAGAGCGATGAGGCGGCGCTGAAGGTGGTGCGGCACTCGGCTGCGCATGTGATGGCGACGGCGATTCTTGAGCTGTTTCCGGAGACGAAGCTGGGACATGGGCCGGCGACTGATTCAGGCTTCTTCTATGACGTGTACCGGGAGACGCCGTTCAGCGAGGAGGACCTTGCGGCGATCGAGGCGCGGATGGCAGAGGTGGTCGCTCGGGATGAGAAGTTTATGCGCGAGGTGGAGTCGCGTGAGATGGGGCTGAAGGACTACGCGGAGCATGGCGACTTCATGAAGGTCCACTTCATTGAGAAGTTCACGCAGCCGGGTGAGGAGATTTCGCTTTACCGAAACGGTAAATTTGTCGACTTCTGCCGGGGGCCGCATGTACCTTCGACGGGGAGGGTGAAGGCGTTCAAAGTAACGTCGGTCGCGGGGGCTTACTGGCTGGGGGATGAGAAGAACCAGCAGCTACAGCGGATCTATGGGACGGCGTTTTTCAATAGCAAAGATTTAGACGCTCACTTCAAGCGGCTGGAGGAGATCAAGGCGCGCGATCACCGGGTGCTGGGCAAGCAGCTTGATCTGTTTTCGATCCAGGAGGTCGCGGGTGCGGGGCTGATCTTCTGGCATCCGAAGGGCGGGTTGATCCGGAAGGCGATGGAAGACTGGATGCGGGATGAATGTATCCGTCGTGGTTACAATATGGTGTTTACCCCGCATATTATGCGGCGAGAGCTGTGGAAGATCTCGGGGCATGAAGGGTTTTATTCGCAGAATATGTATCCGCCGATGGAGCTGGATGACGCGGAGTACCGGCTGAAGCCGATGAACTGCCCGGGGCATATTCTGATTTATAAGAATTCGCCGAAGAGCTATCGCGACTTGCCGGTGCGGTATGCGGAGCTGGGGAATGTGTACCGGTATGAGCGGTCGGGCACGATGCATGGGTTACTGCGGGTGCGCGGGTTTACACAGGATGATGCGCATATCTTCTGCACGCCGGGACAGATTGTCAGCGAGATTGAAGCGTGCCTCGATTTCGCCGAGGCCGTGCTGAAGACCTTCGGGTTCAACGAATATCGTGTCGAGCTGTCGCTGCACGATCCGAAAAAAGCGGGCGAGTTTGTGGGCAATGAGTCCGACTGGGTGAACGCCGAGGAGGCGCTGAAGGGTGTGCTGACGAAGCGCGGCGTTGCCTTCAAGAGTATTCCGGGCGAGGGTGCGTTTTATGGGCCGAAGATCGATATCAAACTGGTGGATGTGCTTGGGCGGCTGTGGCAGCTGTCGACGGTGCAGTTCGATTTCAACCTGCCGGCGCGTTTCGAGCTGGAGTACAAGGGCGAGGATGGGGAGCTGCATCAGCCTGTGATGGTGCATCGCGCTCTGTTCGGAAGTGTCGAGAGGTTCTTCGGGGTGCTGATTGAGCACTACGCCGGCGCGTTTCCGCTTTGGCTGGCTCCGGTGCAGGTGGGGTTGGTGCCGATTTCGGAGAAGCATCTGGAATATGCGGGGGCGGTGAAGGCGAAGCTGGAGGCCGCGGGACTGCGCGTCGAGCTCGATGCTCGGAATGAAAAGATGAATGCAAAGATTCGTGAGTTCACGCTGCAGAAGGTGCCGTTTGTGCTGGTGATGGGGGATAAGGAGGCGGCTTCTGAGGCGGTGAGTGTGAGGACGAGGGGGAAGGGCGATGAGGGGAGTGTCTCGCTTCTCGACTTTATTGAACGGGCGAAGGGGTTGGTGGAGTCGAAGGGAGTTGCGCTCTAAGGACGCGAATGCTTCCTTTGGGAGGCAGGCAGAAATACAACTCTCGGATTTGTTTGGTGTTTGTGATTTTTAGATAGAGATGGTTTGGATTTGCGTCAAACCTTGTAGACCTCAATGTATAGGTAGCGCGGTGACTGTAACCGACGCGATGACAGCAGATAGAGGGCGAATGCGCGTGTCTTGCGATTGGGTCAACGGCTGGAAAAACCAGTACAATTTTTCTACGGGAGTTCGATGTTTACGATAAGCGACAGTATTTTTATCAAGGCTCCGATCGAGAGATGTTTTTTGCTCTCGACCAACATCGAGTTGGTTGGGCAGTCGTTGGGGATGAAGCCGATTGAGGGCAAGACCAGCGGAATGATCGAAGCTGACGACAAACTACTGTGGGCGGGGTGGAAGTTTGGGCTTCCGCAGATGCACGAGAGTGTGGTCACGCGATATGAACGGCCTGCCTTTTTTCAGGACACGATGGCGCGGGGGCGGTTCAAGAGGTATCAGCACGACCATTATTTCTATGAGATGGATGAACGGACGGTGTTGAACGACAAGATCCGTTTCACCATGCCGCTGGGTTTTGTGGGACGGCTGGTGGGTCAGTTTGTGCTCGTGCCGTACCTCTCACGGAAGCTGCGGCGGCGGTTGACGCTCCTGAGGAAGGTGGCGGAGACTCGCAAGGAGTGGCAGAAGTACCTGCCGGAAGAGAACGTGGCGCAATAAGGCGCCGGGCGGGAACACGGATCTCTTGCACGCGCAGCATTTAATTTTGCATTCCTCTAACAGTAGGAGAGAGCATAGGTGTGGATGTATGCATCTCATTCGATTGAGGTGTGTGCATGAAAGCTGTCGTTTTGCATGAGTACGGCGGGCCGGACAAGTTGAAGTATGAGGACGTTCCGGATCCGGTGGCGAGCGCAGGGCAAGTGCTGGTGCGGGTAGCGGCGAGTAGTGTGAATCCTATCGACTACAAGCTGCGGAGCGGCGTGATGAAGGCGTATTGGCCGCTGGAGCTTCCCACGATTCTGGGGAGGGACATCTCAGGGATTGTTCGGGCTGTGGGTGACAGGCGTGAGCGGGTTCAAGCCGGGCGATAAAGTGATGGCGCTCGGGAACAGGGCCTATGCGGAGCTGGCGGTGGTGGAGGCTAAGGATCTAGCATTTGTTCCGGAGAAGCTGGACCTGGTGAAGGCGGCGGCGCTGCCGTTGGTGACGCTGACCGGTGAACAGCTGATTACGCGGGGGACGAAGATTCAGCGTGGGCAGACGGTGCTGGTGTCGGGAGCGGTGGGGAACGTGGGGCGGTCGGCGGTGTGGACGGCGAAGAAGGCAGGAGCAGAGGTGATCGCCGGGGTGAAGAAGTCGCAAGTAAAAGAGGCAGCGACGCTGGGCGCAGACCAGGTGTTGGCGTTGGATGATGTGGCGGCGATGGAGAAGCTGGGATTCATTGATGCCGTAGCCGATACGGTGGGGGGCAGGACTGCCGAAATGCTGCTGGGAAAAGTGAAGCAGGGCGGGGTGTTTGCGTCTGTGCTGGGTGCGCCGGGCAATGCCAAGATGCACCCTACGGTAAGGGTTGAAGCTGTCCGGGCAGAGCCGGATGCCAGGACACAGCGCACGATGGCCGAGGATGTCGTTGCAGGCCATTTCGTGATCCCGATCGACCGGATGGTCTCTCTGGCTGAGGCCGGTGCGGCTCATGCGGCCGCGGAGAAGGGCGGGATCGGAAAAATCCTGCTGCTGGCGTAGTCTATTTGCTGTCAGTAGTTGGGCGATGGGCCCGTTGCGGACTATGGAAACAATTCGATTGGCAACATGGATTGATGCGCCGGTTGAGCGGTGCTTTCTGCTATCTCTGAGTATCGACCTGCATTGCGCGTCAGCCTACAGGACGGGAGAAAAAGCGATTGCCGGGGTGACGACCGGGCTGATCGCCGAAGGCGAGACGGTGACGTTTCGAGGGCGCCACTTTGGGTTGAGGTGGCGGCATACGAGCCGGATCGAAACGCTGCGGCCGTATAGCCACTTTCGTGATGTGATGATCGCCGGGCCTTTCAGGCGCTTCGAGCATGATCACCACTTCGCGACGATGGATGATGGGACGCGGATACGGGACGAGATACGGTTCTCGGTTCCGTGGGGGCCGCTGGGACGGCTAGCAACGAGGATGTTTGTTCGCAAGCATCTGAAGGCCTTTCTGATGGAGCGAAATGCGGCGATCAAGCGGGTGGCGGAGTCGGAAGAGTGGCATAAGTATGTGGCTGACGGAGTGGAGGGACAGATAGGGGCTTCTGTCGATGGGAAGACGACGGTCCGGTGGGATGGGAGTATCTTGCTGCGCAGCGCGCAGGGGATCGCTGTGCCACGGCCACCGAACAGCTAGCGGCGACGAAAGCTGCTGCGGATGGCGCGGGTGCGGTCTTCCACGGGGGGCGTCGCGACTGGGGTGGGCTCAAGGCCCTCAGGATAGAGGACGACAAAGCGGCCGGGGCCTTCGCCCGAAGAGGCTGTCGGGAGGCCGGACTTCGCCAGAGACAGATGAAGAATGCGGCGCTCGCGCGAGGTCATCGGCGCGAAAGAGAATGGGCGACCGGTGGCGCGGACTTTTTGGACGGCCATCTCGGCCATGAGGTCGAGTTCGCGATTGCGGGTGGCCTTGAAGCCGTCGGCGTCGAAGGAGATTCGGTCATGTTCCTCGGGCTCGAGACGGAGGATCTTGGCGGCGATGTGCTCGATGGCGTGGAGGAGTTCACCGTTGCGGGCCAGGAGGAGGGGAGTGTCGGGGCCGGTGAGTTCGACTGTGATTTCGGGGGTGGTATCGGGAGGAGTGGCTTTTTGGGGTGAGACAGCCGTGGTTGCACCGGCGAGGTCGCTGGAGTTGGGTTGCACTTGGCCGTTGCAGGCAAGGATGTTGGACTTGAGTTTCAGACCACCGGTGTTACTTAGTACTGCCAGGAAGTCCGCTATCTTTTTTGCCGCTTTGTCCGGGTCTTTCAGGGGATTCGTCATTTGCACAGGGAGGTCTCTTGCTTCTGCTTCATTGCACCAACAAAACTCGTGTCAAATTTCATATATCAGTAGGATATGACGACTTTTTGGGGTGAAAAGATTCGGACGGGCCCGGGAATTAACGCTTGCCCTGGATGGTAGCACCTGTTCCTGCCTTGCGGCGGGCGCGTTTGGCGGCGATCTCGCGCATCTCGCGGCCGAGGCTGGTGCGGTTCATGACGGCCTGCTGGGCGATGCTGATGAGATTGCCGACGGTCCAGTAGAGGGCGAGGCCGGAGGCGTAGTTCCAGGTCATGTAACCGGAGACGGCGGGCATCATAAAGGCCATCATCTTCTGCTGCTGCGGGTCGACGCCGGGGGACGGTGTGTAGAACTGCACCAGAAACTGGCTGACGATCATGACGATGGGCAGGATGTGGTAGGGGTCGGCCGCTGAGAGGTCAGGGAGCCAGAACCAGTGGGCCTGGCGGAGTTCGACGACTGACCGCAACATGGTGAAGAAGGCGAAGAGCAGCGGAAGCTGGATGAGGGTGGGGATGCAACCGCCAAACATGTTGACGCCATTGTCCTTCTGCAGCTTCATGATCTCGACGTTCATCTCGTTGCGCTTGGGATCGGTCGCCTTGTACTTCTTGTAACGCTCCTTGATGGCGTCCATCTGGGGCTGGATGCGCTGCATTTTTAGACCGCTTTTCATGGTCTTGATGCGGAGCGGGAGGATGACCAGATTGATGAGAACAGTGAGGATGACGATGGCCCAGCCCCAGGCTCCCGGCCAACCGAGGATGCTGGAGTGGATGAACTGGAGGGCGAGGAAGAGATATTTGCCGATGGGGCCGAAGAAGCCGAAGTCGAGAAGTGGCTCGAGCGTAATGGCGTTGCCGGTGGCGTGGATGGCCCGGAGGACGTTGACGGCCTTGGGACCTGCGTAGATGCGGGTCTGGGTGTGGCCGGTGGTGTCGCCCAGGGCCGCGCCGAGAATTGGCACTTCGATGGATCCCTTGGCAGGGGCTCCGCTGCCAAGGCCCGTACGGCGAATGGTCTTGGCCACGTCGAGCTGGTTGTTGAGGGTGGCTACGGTGGCGGTGTCGAGTGAGTCGGGCAGGAAGATGGCGGCGAAGTAGTTGTCGCTGGTGCCGGCCCAGTCGATGGGACCGTTGATGGTGTCGCCGCCGGAGATCTTCTTCGGCGCGAGGTGCTCCTCTTTGGCATTGCGGGCTATATCAAGCTGGGCGCTCTGATAGGAGATGGCGTTGTCCTGGTCGCCGAAGCCGCCGGGCCAGCTGAGGAGGGCACGAATCGGTGAGCCGTTGCGCGTGACTTCAACGTCGGCGTGGAGGACGTAGGTCTCGTCGAAGGAGAAGGTCTTGCGGACCTTCGTGGTGCCGTCGGAGTAGGTGAAGGTGAGGCTGGCGGGAGCGGCGAGGGTGCCGGTTGCCGAGGGGACGTAGAGAGCTTTACTTAGGCTGGAGGTTAGGGCAGCGTCGTAGGTGTAGAGGGAGAGGGGGTAGCCGAACTGCTCGGCGGCCTGCGTGTGCACGAGGTTGAGCGGCTTGCCGTCGGAGTCTTTGTATTTCTTGAGAATCCAGGTGGAGACCTGGCCGCCGCGGTTGGTGAAGGTGATGCGGTAGAGCTCGTTCTCGATGGTCGTGGTGGATTCTGCGGCGGCCTGAACGGTGGGGACTGCGGCGGTGGCGGTCCCGGCGGCGGGTGTGCCCGGATTGGCTGCGGGGACAGATTGCGCGGCGGGTTGCTGTCCGGCTGGAGCCGCGCTCTGGCTAGCGCTGGTGGCGGCGTTGGGCGAGGCTGTCTGGGGGTTCGTTTTGGCGCGAAAGTACTGCAGGCCAAAGAAGACTGTGACCATGACGATCATCACGACGATGAGCGACTTGTTGTCGCCGCCGCCTTGTTGATTTGGGTTTTTGAACTCTGCCAAAAGGGACTTCCTATTCTTAACTGAGGGTCAGGCTGATGCCACGCCGGTTTGAGGCGCAAACTCTATGGTAAATGGTCTGTGGGAATGGTGACGGATGGGGCTAAATCGGAGTTTCGCAAAGGGACGGGGTCGAGGCCTCCCTTGGCGAAGGGATGACAGCGGGCGAGGCGGCGGAGAGCCAGCCAGGAGCCTTTGAAGACGCCGAAACGGACCAGGGCGACGTAGGCATATTCCGAGCAGGTAGGGAGATAGAGGCACTGCGAGGGGCCGAAGGCGTGGAGGATCGGAGATAGGACGGACTTGTAGAGCCCGTAGGTGATGCGGATGGCAAGACCTGGTTGGGGATTGGGTTGGGGGGCTGGCATTGCATCAGGAGGCACGGGGTGCCTTGGGAGAAGGGTTCCGCTGCTTTTCGGCGGCGAGCTGGATAGCGCGGAAGACGTTGGCCACTTCGCGCTCCAGGGTGGCGAACTCAAGATCGATGACGCTGCGGCGGGGGTGGAGAACCACGTCTACTGGAGTGTTGAGGGCAGCAAGGTTGTTGCGGACGGCCTCGCGCATGCGGCGCTTGATGCGGTTGCGGTCGACGGCCTTGCCCATTACTTTTCCGACAGTAAGGCCAACGCGTGGACTTGTGGCGTCCGCGCCACGCAAGGGCGTGCCATCGGGGCCGAGTGACGGACGCAGAAGGAAGAAGTACGTCATCTGCTTCGCGAATTGTTTGCGGCTGGCCTTGTAGACGCGCTGATAGTCGGCGTGTTTGCGAAGACGGAAGATGATGGCTCTGGTGGTCATACGGCTGGGCTCGATCTCATGAGTGTCGAGTCGCGCATGACGCAATTTTAGACTGTGACGGGAGTTGAGCGAAATCGTCCGTCGTTGTTGTTGTGAAGAAGGCCTGCTGGATAGAGCAGGCCTTCTCGTCGTTGGAGATAACGGTTGTGGCGCTTATTTATTTCTTATTCGCGGACTGATCGTGCTGATCGCTGCTGCTCTGTTGGGATGTTTGGCCGGGCTTGTTCTGCATCGGATTGGGTTGGCCGGGCTTATTCCCTTGCTGCGGTTGATTCGGCTGGTTTTGCTGTGCCATGGTGCTGCTCCTGATATCAGCAGGCGCTTCTTCGTGCGCGTACAACGATGCTGATAGAACATTCGACTAAGGGGATGATGGCAGGGTTGCCCATTGATTCCATTCGCGAAAGACGGCATGAATCGATGACACCGAAGAAAGCAAAAAGCTTACATCGGTCGATGCCCTACTGCGTGGCCACAATTAAATTTCAGCGGGGAATTTTTTATGAAGTGGGATCGAGTTGCTCGGCGATGCTGCGGGTGAGTGGGGTTTGCTCGGAGCCGGTGTGAAGAGTTGTGGTGGTTTCGATGAGCGCGACCCAGGTCTCTTCGTCGGCAGAGGTGTTGTGAAGGATGCCGCGTGGAACGACGAAGAACTCGCCAGGGTGGAGAGATACGGGGCCGCCGTCTGCTTCGGCGCGGCCGATGCGGAGGAGGCCACGGAGGACGAGGAACATTTCGTCCTCGTGCTCATGGGAGTGCCATGGGAACTCTCCCTGCACCTTTGCCACCTTGATGTATTGGTTGTTGACCTGACCAACGACTCGCGGCGACCAAAGCTCCTTGAGAGCGGAGCATGCTTGTTCGAGCGAGATGGGGTTCTGTTGGGCTTGTTGCACTTCGAATTTTGACTTCGAAGGCATCGTGATGGCGAACTAGTCGCGGAAACCAGCGCTGACGGCGATCTTGTGACGGCCCTTGGCGCGGCGGCGGCTGAGTACGGCGGCGCCAGCCTTGGTCTTCATGCGGGTGAGGAAGCCGTGGGTCTTGGCGCGGTGGCGGCGGTTGGGTTGAAAGGTACGCTTCGGCATGACAAAAAACTCCTGCGGCAGGAGAGAGCTCCTGCTCAAACTTTAGCTATAGCAGCAATCTCTGAGTATACCTGATGGGACGGGATTTTCACAGGGATGATTGGCAGTCTCTCGTGTGTCAATAACTTGCGCGTTGCATGCGGGCTTTGCAGGCTTCGGTTTGCGGGCCATGGAGTGTGTCAGGATTTTCGTTTGGGCTTTGTGCGGGAGCGTTGATAGGTGAGAGAGATGAGGCCACGGGAGTAGGTTTTGTTTTCGATCAGCGTGAAGTCGCGTTGGGGAAAGCTGCTTGGAAAGAGAGGGATGCCTTCGCCGAGCAAGGTAGGAACGATGCCGAGGTGGAGTCGATCGACGAGATCTACGTTGAGGAAGGCGCGTGCCAGCTCGCCGCCGCCCACGAGCCAGATGTCTTTGCCTGGGCGCTCGCGAAGTTGGCGGATGAACGTGGTGGGGGATTCGTTGACGAAGATGACGCCGTCGCGCTCATCGGGTGGTTTTGAGTTGGAGAAGACGTACATCGCCATGTTGTAACGGGGAAGAGTGCCACCGTTCATCTTAATGCCAGCGTCGAGGGTCTTGCGTCCCATGATGGCGGTGTCGATGGTGGCGAAGAAATCCGCCATCGAGTAGCCCTTCGGCCTGAAAAGAAAGTCGAGGGCACCGTTGGGACGAGCGATGTACCCGTCCAGGCTAATACCGAGACCAAGGACGATGTTCCGCATGGATGTGGTTGTAGACGGCCACTTGATGGCGAGTCAAGAAGAAATGACCGGAGGAGGAGACGAAAAAGTCTCGCGTGAGAGTCGTTGGTGCGCGCCCTTCGATACCACAAGATGGAGCGAAGGTGTAGCGCTAAATGTTCCCACCTGCGAAATTTTTCTCGCGCAGGACGCTAATATTTTCTGTTCTTCACCGCGAATGGTGCAACTTTAATTTTTTTGAAAGATCGCATTGAAAAAGGCTGCGTTTTCCGTGCTACTATCGAACCCGTTTAGTAAGACGTTTTTCTGCAGGTCCAGCTGTTCCGCACTCTGCTTCGGTTGAACAACTCCTCTCCGCAGCCTGATCGTTGATAGGCATCTACGGAGAGACTACCGGCAACTCGGGAATATATCCTCTTGTCTGCAAGGACAGGGATAGACTGCTATTTGCTGTTTGCTCGCGCGTGACGCGCGATTTTTACTAAGTGCCGCTGTCTGGGTTGAAACAGGAAACGAGACAAAGGAAACTAAAGAATGTCATTCGTTCCGACGGCTACCGCCGTATTGAATTATTGGGTCCGCATCCTCGCGGCGCTGGAGAAGAAGATCAATCGCCAGTCGTACGAGACGTGGCTGAAGCCTACTCGGTTCTCACACCTTGAAGGCAAGAAACTTTTTGTGCGGATTCCCTCGGCCGACTTCCAACACATCGGCGATCGTTATGCCGACCTGATCCAAGAGGCGATCGACAACCTCGGGCTGGACGTGGAGACGGTGACGTTCACGACTCCGGAGCAGGACCCGCGCACGCCAAAGGTGCGGGAGGACGGTGGGTTCGCACCGGTGCCGAGTCATAGCCAGAGTGCGCCGCGGCAGGGACGAATGGGCTCTACAGGGTCAGCGTCCGGGCCAGCGCCGGAGCAGGCGCGGTTTGACTGGAGTGCGGCATCGCAGTTGAACCCGCGGTATCAGTTCGATGCGTTTGTGATTGGGAGCGGGAACCAGTTTGCCATGGCGGCTGCGCAGGCTGTAGCGGAACGGCCTTCGAAGGCCTATAACCCGCTGTTTCTGTATGGCGGCGTGGGCATGGGCAAGACGCACCTGATGCATGCGATCGGCCATGACGTGAAGCGCAGGCAGCCGCATGCTTCGATCAGCTATGTGAGCGGCGAGAAGTTCACCAACGAGATGATCAACTCGGTGCGGTATGACAAGATGACCGGGTTTCGCGACAAGTTCCGCAACGTCGATGTGCTGCTAATTGATGACATTCAGTTTCTCGCGGGCAAGGAGCGGACGCAGGAAGAGTTCTTCCATACGTTCAATACGCTTCACGAGAGCATGAAGCAGATCGTGATTGCGAGTGACCGGCCGCCGAAAGAGCTGGCAGATTTTGAAGACCGGCTGCGATCGCGATTCGAGTGGGGATTGATCGCGGACATTCAGCCGCCGGATCTTGAGACGAAAGTCGCGATTCTGCAGAAGAAGGCGGAGAGCGAGCAGACCTCGCTGCCTACCGACGTGGCGATGTTCATTGCTTCGAACGTGCGGACCAATGTGCGTGAGCTTGAAGGCGCGCTGGTGCGGTTGATCGCGTGGTGCAGCATGCATGGCGTGGAGATTACGCTTCCCGTTACACAGCAGTGTTTGAAGCAGTTCATCGATACGCAGGTACGCAAGATCACGATCGAGACGATTCAGCGGTCTGTGGCGGAGCAGTTTGGGATGCGCATCGCGGAGCTCAAGCAGAAGAACAACTCGCGGCAGATCGTTGTGCCGCGCCAGATTGCGATGTACCTGGCGAAGCAGTTGACGGAGGCTTCGCTGCCTGAGATTGGAAGGCAGTTTGGGGGCAAACACCATACGACGGTAATGCACTCAATCGCGAAGATCGATGAGCAGCGGCGAGCGGATAAGGACTTGAACCGAACGATCAACAAGTTGATGGAGACGTTGAGTTAGGCTTTTCCTGAGACTACGAATGAGAGGCCAGCGGTGATGCTGGCCTCTTTCTTTTGACTGCGGCAGCGAATTGGATTGCTGTGGGCTACAATTGCGGCGCAGAGACTAATCCACCAAATTCACCGCCAAAGGAAGATCGATGAGTACGAGTGTGCCTGTAACACCAGAACGGATTATGCAGTTTGCCTGGGGATATGTGCCGACCTTCATTCTTGAGGCGGCAATACGTCATCGCGTCTTTGATGTGTTGGACGCTGGGCCAAAGACGCTGAAGGAGACCGCGGAGGCAACAGGGGCGTCGGAGCGTGGGCTGCGTATCGTGATGAATGCGCTGGTGGGGCTGAATTTTCTTGCGAGACCGGATGGGGACCGGTATGCGCTGACTCCGGAGAGCGATGCGTTTCTGGTGAGCACGAAACCCAGCTTTCAGGGAGGACTTCTGAAGCATACGAGCACGCAACTGATTCCGAAGTGGCTGGATCTGGATGAAATCGTTGCGAACGGTAAGCCCAAGGCTTCCGTGAGTCAGGAAGGTGCGGGAACCGAGTTCTTTCAGAACTTCGTTCAGGATATTTTTCCGATGAGTTATCCGTCGGCACAGGTGTTGGGGAAACACCTTGCGTTGGAGCAGAAGGGCGGGACGGTTCGTGTGCTGGATCTCGGGGCGGGTTCGGGTGTGTGGGGTATCGCGCTGGCTCAGAGTGCACCGAACGTTACGGTGACTGCTGTAGATTGGGTGGATGTGTTGCCGGCGACACGGGCGACGGTAGGGCGGTTTGGATTGACGGACCGATATACGTTCGCCGAAGGCGATCTGAGGACGGTGGACTTCGGGCAGGGACACAACGTGGCGACGCTGGGGCATATTCTGCACAGCGAGGGCGAGACGAGAAGCAAGAAGCTGTTACAGAAGATCTTCGATGCGCTGGCTCCGGGCGGGACGGTTGCGATTGCGGAGTTTCTAGTGAATGAAGACCGGACGGGGCCGGTGGTTTCGCTGTTCTTTGCGGCGAACATGCTGGTGAATACGGATGAAGGCGACACGTTCTCGTTTGGCGAAATACGCAAGTGGCTGGTTGAAGCCGGATTTGTGGATGCGCGACTGCTGGATGCGCCGGGACCGTCACCACTGATTCTGGCGACGAAGCCGTAAAGGGACAGCGAATTCGGAATTGCCACGGCGTTCGTTTGTAAATGTTCTTGTCTTCGTGGCTGGCACAGGATAAGAAAGGGTATGACGAACGAAGAGGCGTTGCGCCGTTGCGCTGCTCTTTCCATTCTTTTCACGTTGCTATTCGCCGGTTGCGCGGCGAGCGGGGTCGCACAGGCGCCTGCAAAACTGGTGGTCAGTAATGCGTACATCTTCTCGATGGCACCTGACCAGCGTGCGCCCTTCCAGGGTTATCTGGTGGTTGGTGAGGACGGACGGCTGATGGCGGTGGCAGCGGGAGATCCTCCTGCGTCTTTGAAGGCAGCGACGGTGTGGAACGCGGAGGGGCGCTGGGTGATGCCGGGGTTTATTTCGGCACACAGCCATCTGTGGCAGAGCGCGTATCGTGGGCTGGCTTCGGATCAGACGTTGCTGGGGTGGATCGCTGCGTTGTACGGCAAGGCAGTGACTCAGGCTTCGGCGGAGGACCTCTACTGGTTCACGCTGGAGGGTGGGCTGGACCATCTGCGGCATGGGATTACCGCGACGTACAGCTTCAACTACGGTGGGCACGGCAGGGATCAGAGCGAGGCGTTTAATGAGCGGGAGTTCCGAGGTGAGGCTGACTCGGGCGTGCGGTTTGTGCATGGTTGGGAGCCGGGCAGGGCAGGGCCGGCGTATACGACGGAGATCGCAGACCGTGAGTTGGGAACTTTTCTTGCCTGGACCAAAGAGCAGAAGCCGGAGACGAAGCTGCTTTCGGTGATGATCAACGGTGGCACTGCGTTTGACGATACGTACCAGCAGGCGCTGCTGGAAGCCGCGCTGATGAAGCACTACGGCGTAAGCAACCAGAGCCACTATCTCGAGCAACCGGAGACGCAGGTCGTCGATCGCGAAGAGTTCAAGTGGTTTACCGAGAGCGGGCTGTTGACGGACAAGATGATCTTTGGACACTTCATTCACACGGATGCGGCGATTCTTGCGGCGACCGGGAAGGCGCACGCCGCAATGAGCTGGAATCCGCTTTCGAATGGACGGCTGGCGTCAGGGGTTGCGGATATTCCTCAGTATCAGAAGGCCGGGATTCGTGTGGGGATGGGTGTGGATGGCGAGGCGAGCGCCGATCTGGCTGATCCGTTTGAGAATATGCGGACGGGACTCTATGCGATCCGTGACAAGTATGAGAACGCCGGTGTGATGAGTCCATACGATGTGTTGCGGTTGCATACGATGGGGAGCGCGGATGTGCTGGGCGTCGCGGACAAACTAGGAAGCCTGGAAGTGGGAAAGATGGCTGATTTTCTGGTGATCGATCCGCAGCGTTTCGGCCATGTCTACGATCCTTATGCGACGCTGGTGTTTGTAACGAGTCAGCCGGATCTCGAGCGCGTGTATGTGGGGGGTGAGCTGATGGTGGAGCGGGGAACTCCGCTGAAGCAGGACCTGACGAAGGTGCAGCGCGAGGTCGATGGACGCGTCGCGCTGCATGCTAAGTGATTCAGGCGAATCGACTAGGGCAGGTACTTGGCTGGGATGGGTTTAGTGGGGGATTCGGAGTCCCAGAAGATGTTGACGACCCAGTAGCGGTCGCCGTCTTTGAGGAGCTGGAAGCTGTTGATGCCGCGGGCGAAGGGTTTCGGGTCGGCGGGGTCGTGGCGGGACTCGTAGGTGCTCCAGACCTGGACGATGTTGCCGAACTGCTCAGTCTCGTTGTGGATGGAGTGCTCAAAGAAGCCGTCGCTGGTCATTCGCGCGTTGCTGCGGGCGATGTAACCGTCGATGGTGAGGATGATGGCGTCGGTGTTTCCGTCCTTGCCTGTGGTGGATGGAATGAGGCGGGCGTCGGGGATGAAGAGGGAGCGCATGCGGTCCCAGTCGCGCGGCTCGTTTTTCCCGCCTGAGATGACGTTGTAGACGGCGTTGAGGATTGCCTCGGGAGATTTGACGTCCTCGGGCTTGGCTTTGGGCCAGTCTGGGTGACCTGCAATAGAGCCTACGAGACGGGCAGGAACCGGAGTTGGAGCTGGAGCGGCCTGCGCTAACGCAGCGAAGGTTAAGAGCGCAAGGACGGCGAGTGTGGCGATGCTGCTGGCTTGCTTCATTATGACTCCTTGAGGGACAGGAGATACTTTACTGCCCGGAGGGAGGTTCTGCGCGGGTGAAGGTGTAGGCATCACGAAATTTATAGTCTTCACCTTGATGGCGAGTCTCTTTGCGAAAGGTGTAGAGATTGCGGCGCAGCGTAAGGGTAATGCGGACGTCGACGGGTTTGTCGTTCTCTTTGCCGGGGCCGGTGAGGGTAAGAGTGCCGCGGCCAAGCTTGGCAAATTCGTCGAGGCCCTGGACGGCGTAGGTGTCGCTGCTGTGATCGCGGTCGGAGGTGAAGGTGATCTTTGCCGTTGACGGGTCTAGTGTTACGGTCATGAGTTCGCGGACTGTCTTGGTTGGGCCGTCATCGTAGATGTAGCTGAACTGGAGAGATTTTTGATCGGGGGCCTCGACAATGGTTAGCCAGGTGGGGAGGAAGGTCTGGGCGTTGCTTTGAAAGTCGCGGTATTCGAGTTGGCCGGTCCATTTGCCTACGAAGTTCGCGTTGAGGTCTTTTGGCGGAGCGGACGTCTGGGCTGAAGAGGTGGCAGAGACGCTGATCAGTAGGGCTAGAGTGCCGGTTGTCCAAAGCGTTGTCGCAAAATTCAAGGTCATTACGGGGCTCTTTTCTTTCGAGTTCTTCTGAGGGGATGAAAGGATCGATCGGCTACCAGGAGATATACACACCCTTTTTGATCCATTGAGGGTTGTTGATCTGCTCCATCATGAAGTCGGCGACGTCTGCGCGGGAGATCCGCCCGCCATTGCGGGGAAGAGCGTCGCCATCGATGCGGAAGGCACCGCGGGCGGGAGTGTTGGTGAGCATGGGCGGCATCACCATGGTCCAATCGAGGTCGCTGTGAGAGAGATCGTTCCATTGCGAGATCTGCGAGGCTATGGGCCACTTGAGGAAGGTCTTGTAGACGATGTTCTGCACGATCCAGTGGCGCCAGGGGGGCTGCTTGTCGAGCGCGGTGGGGAGGGCCCCAGCAGAGCCCAGGACGATGATGCGGCGGACGGGTTTGGGTTGGGAGGCGGTCTGCTGCATGGCGGCGATGATCTGTGGAACGGCGCGCTCGAGGACGTCTTCTTTCTTGAGCGAGTTTGCACCGAGGGAGGAGAGGACGACGTTGGTATCTTCGATGGTATGGCGGACCGAGACGAGGTCGAAGGGGCTGCCCCGGACGATGCGGACTTTGTCGCGTAGAGGAAATTTTTCGGGGGTGCGGAGGAGCGCCGTAACGCTATAGCCGGTGGCGAGGCAACGTTGTGTGAGGAGAGTTCCGGTCGCTCCGCTGGCGCCGAAGATGGCGATGTTCATGGGAGGACTCCTTTTTGCTTTGGGACTGATTATCCTCTGGCGTAAGACGAAGGTGTGAAAAAAGTGGTTGGGGTAACTGCATCATTTTGTTTTGTTTGGTGAATATTTACACGGTTCATACCCAGTCTTCTGAAAGTGAATGTACGACCGGGTGTGAAGAAGTCGGATAACCGGATGGTTGAGAGGTGGAATGAGGCGGGTCTTCCCAGGTATGCGATTTGAGGTGGCCGATTTTCTAAAACGGGACTGGGTCTCAAGCTGTGGCGTAAGAACAGATCGGACGGTTATCCACTTTTCAAGCGACAACGGTTACTGCTACTAGTATTTTTCTTCTTTTCTATTGTTTCTTAGAAGCAGTAGCGGCTTCCTTGAAGGATGAGGGTCCTGTGCTGACTCTCACACATAGCAACCCCGCTTTCCACAGATAAATCTGTCGCGCTCGGGGTGGGTTCCACCCTAGAATCAAGCAGACGGTGTCGCGCCGGATGTGCACAGAAGGTTAGATTCGGTGTACAGTTTGGCCAGTGACAACGAACTGATTTTCGGAGATGCCGACGTGACAAGTGCAACCCAGGAGCCCCAGATGACCGAGACGACCGCAGCAGCAGTGCCAACCGGCAACCTCGAGATCACCGTTTCGCGTGCGGAGCTGCTGCGGGAGCTGACCGCCGCGCAGAGCGTCGTCGAGCGGAAGACGACGATTCCAATCCTGTCGAACTTTTTGTTTGAGGCCAGTGACGACAAGCTGACGATCACCGCAACCGACCTGGATCAGAGTTTGCGGACTAGCTGCCCGGCGAAGGTGAAGAAGCCGGGCGCGTGCACGATTCCGGCGCGCAAGCTGTACGACTACATCAAACTGCTGCCTGATGGCGACATCTCGATCAAACTGATGGACAACCATTGGGTGCAGATTCGTGCGGGACGGTCGAATACGAAGATGGTCGGGATGGCGCGGGCGAACTTTCCGCAGGTGCCGGAGTTTCCGACAAACGGAGCGGTGAAGATCTCGGTGGGTTCGCTGCGGAACATGGTGTCGAAGACGATCTTTGCGATTTCGAATGAAGAGTCGCGCTATACGCTGAACGGCGCGCTGATGGTGCTGAAGGCCGAGAGCATGGCGATGGTGGCGACCGATGGTCACCGGTTGGCGCACATCGAGAAGCAGGGCGAGACGCTGGATGGTGTGTCGGGTGAGAAGAAGACGCTGATTCCGCGTAAGGCGTTGAGCGAGCTCTCTTCGCTTCTGGGTTCGACTGAGGCGGAGACGCTGGAGTTTGCCGATGACGACCAGACACTGTTCTTCAAAGTTGGCGGTCGCGTGCTGACCAGTCGTAAGCTGACGGGCCAGTTCCCGAACTATGAGGCCGTGCTGCCCAGAGACAACAATAAATTTGTGATCGTGCGCTCGGAGGACCTGATGGGTTCGATTCAGCGTGTGGCGCAGTTTGCCGATGAGCGGAGCGGTGCGATCAAGATTCGTCTGGAGCAGAATGAGTTGAAGCTGTCCTCGTCTTCGACGGATGCGGGCGAGTCGGAGGATACGATTGAGACGCCTTACAACTACGATCCGCTGGTGGTCGGGTTCAATAGCCAGTATCTGATTGATTTCCTGAAGGCGATCGGGAATACCGGCGAGGTGCGGCTGGAGTTCAAGGATGCTCAGAGTGCTGGACAGATGCGGCCTGAAGATGGCAATGAGGATGTGAAGTACCGCTACATCCTGATGCCGATGCGGATCTGATAAAAAGCGACGGCACATGTCATCAGTGCACAAGAACAGTCTGCTTCACCTGTGCCCGTAAGCCGTGAAAACGTAATCTTTTGACTTTACTGCCGTGTGGCACGCGAACCCGCACTTGGCGTCGTTTCCCTGCGGCGGCTTGTCAGTCAAGTTGCCGAGCCTGAACTTATCGGACGCGGCGTCATACTCGAAGACGCCGTAACCCCATCCGCCGCTATCCGCGAACCTCTTGCTATCCTTCACCATGAGATCAACGTCATGCTGCGTACCTGGCACTGTTGGTGCACCGGGTTGACCGGCATCCACTTTCGCGTTCCAATGAACCTTCACCATCTTGGCGCCATCCGGAAAGGGCTTGCCGTTACCGGGAAAGCCCGCCTTATAGGCGTTGATCATTACAGAATTCCCGAGGATCGCAGCGACCGTACCTCCGTTATGGCTGACGGAGATCACCGGCCAGCTTTCGTATCCTGTGAACTCAGAGAACGCGAGGCCATTCGGTATTTTGAGGGTGTACTTGTCCTGCGCGGAAGTAGCGTTTTGCGCCTGCGGCTGGACTGCTGTAGAGGGGGAGGCAGCGTCGAGGTGGGGAAGTTTGTGGATGAACCGTGCAAGCTTCCAGGTGTCGTTTTCGGAGATGCTCGACTGCCAGGAAGGCATGCCCGTGAGGCGAACTCCGTTCCGTATGATCCAAAACAGTTCCCCGTCGCTCCAGTGCTGGACGTGGGATGAGCTCAGATCCGCGGCCGGCGGGTACATGTTGCGCCCGATGTCGGTTCCTCCGCGCCCATCCGGAGCGTGACATTGGGCGCAAGACCCAAGAAACACTTCCTGGCCCTGGCTCACGACCTCATCGGTCTCAGGCAGCGGGTTCGGCATCTTTCCTGCCTCCAATGGAATGACAACGTCTTTAGCCGCATTGGCCAGGGTGGTTTCCCCCTCGGAAGGAGGTTTGTTCGCTGTGCAACCTTGAAGCAAACCGCCCAGCATTGCACCGATCACGCCAAGCATCAGCTTGTGTTTTAGCGCCACGCTGCGATCAACTCCGCCCCACCCGCCAATCCACGGCAGACCCATAGATTCCCGCATAAGTTCAGGCATGGTGTGTTCCCCTTCGCAAAAGAACGCTTTCTAGGCCCGATCGAACGTGCGTCTGGAACGATCCCGATTAAACCAGGGGTGAAGGGAGTAAAACAATTGGACGATGGTATCGACGATATCTTCATATCAAGTGTGTGGGACGGTGATCGGCGCAAATACGAAATTGAGAAACCTGGCTAAGTGCCAGTTTTTTCTTTTGCTTGTCGGCTTTTGGAGAATATACTTGACATCACACACTGTTTGTCATACAGTGTGTTTGATACAGTATGCCTCTTGAGATCCAAAACGAACTGTTTGACTCCCTTCGGCTGGAGCTTCGGCGAGGGTGCCTGATTCTGGCGGTGCTGGCACAGCTTCGCGTTGAGCACTACGGGTACACGCTGCGCAAGGCGCTGGCGGATGAGGGTCTGGCGATCGAGGAGAGCACACTGTATCCGTTGCTGCGGCGGCTGGAGACGCAGGGTCTGCTAACAAGCGAGTGGCGCGAGGAAGAGAAGAGGAACAAGCGCTTCTACCGGCTATCGGCTGAAGGAGCCGCGATCCTGACGCAGCTGATGGCGGAGTGGAACGGGATCAACGATTCGTTGCACAAGATTCTGAAGGACAAAAAGGAGGGGTAAGGCTATGGACTTACTCGAACGGTATTTACAGGCTGTAGGGCAGTATCTGCCGGCCAAAGGCAAGGATGATACGTTGGCTGAGCTGCGGGAGAATCTGCTGGCGGAGATGGAGGGCCGCGAAGAGGAGCTGGGGCGATCGCTGACCCAGGGCGAGGTGGCTGATGTGCTGGAGAAGCACGGACGACCCGTGCTGGTGGCAGCGCGATATCTGCCGCAGCAGCATCTGATCGGGCCTGCGTGGTTTCCGATCTACTGGTTCACGCTGAAGAGGAGCTTCCCTTTTGTCGTGCTGGCGTACGTGGTGACGCAGGTAGTGGCGTGGCTCTTTCAAGGGGAGAAAGGCCTGGACGTGGGCGCTGCCATCGGCCACTTTCCGAGCGTCGCGTTGATGTTCTGGGCAGTGGTTACGCTGGGCTTTGCATGCTTTGAGTATGCGCAGGGACGGTACTTCCACCAGGTGGATCTGTCGAAGGGATGGAATCCGAACGATCTGCCCAAGGTAGAGCCGGCGCAGAGTAAACGGCCTTCGCTGGCTGGTGGAATAGCCGACGTGATTGTGAGTGCCTTGGGGATGGTGTGGCTGTTGGCCATCCCTTATAAGCCGTATCTGATCCTGGGGCCATTGGTGGGGCATCTGCGGGAGATGCCGTTTGGACTCACTCCGGAGTGGCACATCTTTTATTGGCAGATTATCTCTCTGCTGGGGGTGCAGCTGGTGTTGAAGACGGTGATGGCTTTTCTGCATGGAGCTGAGCAATGGCGTAAGGGTTTTGACATGGTCGTACAGGTGATTGGGATCCTCATCATTGCGGTGATGGTGCAGGCCCGGACGTACATGGTTCCTGGAACGAGTGTAGGAGCGATGTCGATCAAGGACCTGATGACGTTGAACACAGCGATTAATTTCGGGTTCAAGGTTGCGCTGGCGCTGAGTGTGGTGAAGCTGCTGTGGGATGTGTGGAAGCTGATCGTCAGCTCCCACACGAAGCAGAAGGGCTTCGTCACGGTTCTCTAGGCCGGCGGGAGTTGGGCGTAGGCGTGTTGCAGGATTGCGGCGGAGGCTTCCAGGGCTTTTTGCTCGGCTGCGTTGAGATGGAGCTCAAGTGCGGACTCGACCCCACAGTTCCCGACGATGCAGGGCGTGCTGAGGGAGACATCGTGGAGGCCGTACTGGCCGCTCATCAGGGTTGAGACCAGCAGCACAGAGCGCTCGTCGCGGAGGATCGCCTCGCAGATGCGCGTGACGCAGGCGGCGATGGCAAAGCAGGTGTTGCCTTTCAGACTCGCGACCTCGGGGCCAGCGTGGCGGACGCTGATCAGGAGTTCTTCCTGAGAGGGCAGGGTGCTTGCTCCAGGATAAAGGGCGAGGGGAATGCCAGCGACCTGGGCTGCGCTCCAAACGGCAACGGAGGAGTCTCCGTGTTCACCGATGACGACGGCATGCACTGAGCGCGGGTCTACGTTGAGCTTTTCGCCGAGGATGTGGCGCAGGCGTTCGGTGTCGAGAAGGGTGCCGGAGCCGATGACCTGGCTGGCGGGCAGGCCTGATTCCTTCTGGGCGATGAAGGTAAGGACATCGACGGGGTTGGTGGCGATGATCAGAACGCCGTCGAAGCCTTCGGCCATCAGCTTCCGGATGCAGCCGCGTACGATGACTACGTTGCCCGCAAGCATGTCGAGGCGCGATCCGCTGAACTTTGCCGGTATGCCAACGGTCATGATGACGATGGAGCTTGCGGCGGCGTCCCTGTAGGTGCCCGCGAAGATTTTGACGGGTGTGCCGAGGGGGACGGCTTGTTGGAGGTCGAGTGCTTCGCCGTGGACGTGGTCTTCGGTGTCGCCGATGAGGACGATCTCGCGAGCGAGGTGGTTCTGCAGGATGGCGTAGGCGCAGGAGGTTCCGACGTGGCCGCAGCCGATGACGGAGATGCGTGTGCGGTGAGAGGGCATCGGTGTCCTTCCTCCTGAATTCCCAAAGTAGTCTTCACTGACTCTGCCAGAACAAAAACATCTTGCCACAGGCGTAGTCACCCCGTATAAATGACTGATTCCTAAGGAGAATTTTCTTCAATGAAGAGTTTGATTGCACTACTTCTCTGCCTTGTTGTACCAACCACTGCCTTCGCTGGCGATAACAGCTATAAAGTTTCTTATGATGGAGGCTCCCTCCAAAACCTCAAGTCTGGAACCGGGATTCAACTAGTTCTTGAACCGACAACGATCAAGCTTGCACATGGCAAAGATGAGCTTGTGAGCATCCCGGCATCATCAATTACAGAGATCAGTTATGGGCAAGATGTTCACAGACGCATTGGGACAGCGATTGGTCTTGCTGTCATTTCGCTGGGTGTTGGCGCTCTGATGGCACTCTCCAAATCGAAAAAACACTTTGTGGGACTCACGTGGGCCGATGGGGAGAAAAAAGGAGGGTTTGTCATGCAGTGCGATAAGAATGAATATCGCGGGATCCTTACAGCCTTGGAGGGTATGACAGGCAAGAAGGCTGTCGACTCAGACGCGATGACCGTAAAGAATTGATCTAAATTCCCGGCTGACGGCAGAGCGCTACTGGCGGAGTTCGACTTCAGTAGCACCCTGGCCGCCCTGGTTTTGCGGTGGTTCGGTGATGGCGGTGACATGAGGGTGGCTGCGGAGGTATTCGCGAAGGGTGCGGCGGAGGACGCCCATGCCGGTGCCGTGCACGATGCGGATGCGGGGCAGCCCGGCGAGGAAGGCGCGATCGAGGAAACGTTCCACTTCTGTCTGGGCCTCGTCGGCGGTGCGGCCGATGACGTTGATCTCTGAAGCCATGTAGTCGGTGTCGTTGTGAGCCGTGGCGACGGTGACGCCACCACGTTTGCGTGCTGCTTCGAGCGGCGTGACGACTTTGACGGATTCGACTTCAGCGATGTCGTCGATGGCGGCGCGCATCTTCATGGGGCCCATGGAGACCTCGAAGGTTTTTCCGTCGATGATGCGGTCGACGCGCGCCTGGCGGCCGAGGGACTTGAGTTTAACGAGGTCGCCGATTTTGATTCCCTTGGGGATGTGAGGTTGGGCGGCGGGGTCATTTTTGTCGGCGCGGGTGGTGTGAGCGACGACGGTCGAGTTGAACTGCTCAGAAAATTCGCGGCGGAGGGTAGCCATGCGGCGGTCGGAGTCGCGCGCGATCTTCTGCGCGAGGGCCTTGTCGTCGATGGCTTTCACGGTCTCGCGTAGCTGGTAGGCGAAGTCTTCGATGAGGGAGTTGAGCTTGGCTTCGAGCTCTTTGGTGCGGGCCTTTTGCTCGACACGGCCTTCGACTTCAAGACGAGCTTTTTCGCGGGAGAGCTCCCGTTCTCGCTGCTGGAGAGTTTCGCGTTCGACGGTGGTGGCGGTGAGTTGGTCGTGGAGTTGATCAAGGAAGGCACCAATGTCCGCGGTTTGCGTGGTCATCTGGGCGCGTGCGGCGGTGATGATGTCCTTCTGCATGCCGAGCCGCTCGGCGATGTTGAGGCCAGCGGATGCGCCGGGGACGCCAAGGCGCAGCTCGTAGGTGGGCGTGAGTGTTTGCTGATCGAAGCCAACGGCGGCGTTTAGGACTCCAGCGTGGTTGGCGGCGTAGACCTTGAGCGAGGTGAGATGTGTCGTGATGCAGCACCACGCGTTGAGGTGGAGTAAGTGAGTGGCGACGGCGACGGCCAGGGCTGCTCCTTCTTCGGGATCGGTGGCGGAGCCTAGTTCGTCGAGCAGGACGAGGGATTCGGCGGTGGCTTCGCGGGAGATGCGGTCGAGGTTGACGACGTGGGCGGAGAAGCTGGATAGGTTGCGCTCGATCGACTGGGCGTCGCCGATGTCGGCGTAAACGCTGGTGAAGAGTGGGAGTTTTGCCTCTTCGGCGGGGACGGGGATGCCGGACTGGGCCATGAGCGAGAGCAGACCGAGAGTTTTGAGTGAGACGGTTTTACCGCCGGTGTTGGGACCGCTGATGATGAGCTGTTTTGTTTTGGGCGGAAGGATGATGGTGACCGGGACGGGAGTTTTTTGCTCTTCGCCTGCCGCGAGAGTCGCTGCTCTCATGCGCAGTTCCAGCAGAGGATGGCGGGCTGCGGTGAGGGACAGCTCCAGCGCAAACGTCGGGCGAACGCAGTTGAGGGCGACGGCGAAACGGGCGCGGGCAAAGTGGGATTCGACCTCGGCGAGAATGCAGGTGCCCCGATGGATCGCTACGGCGTTCTCGCCGAGCGCGTGGGTCATGGCAACGAGGATGCGGTGAATCTCGGATTGTTCTTCGTCGAGGAGGCGTACGAGCTCATTGTTCTGCTCGATCGTCTCGAGGGGTTCGACGAAGACGGTTTGACCGGAAGAAGACGAGCCGTGGATGACACCGGGGACCTTGCGCTTGAACTCGGCCTTGACGGGGATGACGAAGCGATCGCCGCGGATGGTGATGAGGTCGTCCTGGGTGCTGCCGCCTTCGCTCAGGCTGCGTAAGGATTTGCGGAGGCTCTCTTCGATGACGCGGTGCTGGCGCTCCATGGCGCGGCGGATGCGGCGGAGCTCGGGGGAGGCGTCGTCGTTCAGACTGCCGTCCGGCTCGATTTTCCCGCGCAGCAGACGCAGGAGCGGGGCTAGATCGTGGTCAAGGAGTGGTGAAGAAAGCTCAGCGATGCTGAGCCATTCGTAACGTGTGCCATTTGCGGGTGGATCGATGACGTTGCGCCAGGCCGCGACGCGCTCGACGACGGTGAGGAGATCGCGGATTTCGGTTGATTCGAGGGCGGCTCCGTCGATGCGGGCCTTGTCGAGGAGGATGGTGGGGTCGAAGAGGCCGTGGAACTCGAAGCTGCCGCCACGGGCGAGCATGGCGCGCAGCTCGGCGGTGCGTTGCTGCTGCTGGTCGATCCAAGCTACGTCGGCGCTGGGTTCAAGTGCCAGAATCCAGGCACGGCCGAGGGGGGAAGAGGTGCGGCCGGCGATGTGGTCGCGGAGGCGTGGCCACTCCAGGGCAGCTGAGCTCGATTCACGCAGCGGAGAGGGGATGATCGGCAATAGCTCTGGTACATTCACTCCTTTTATCGTACCCTCGCAGGGAACCGCTGATAGAGACTGCGCGTAGCAATAAGAGCGCAGGGCCGGCGCCTTAGTGAGTTGGAGGTGTGAGATGGTCTGTCAGGCATGTGGAACGCAAGTCGCGGAAGGTGTTCATTTTTGTTCAAAGTGCGGGGCGCAGGTGATTGCGACTCAGCCGATGCATGCGGCCTATCCGCCGCCGATGATGCCAATGTATATCCCGCGAGTGCAGAGGAATCTGCAGGCGCTGGGCTTCCTGTGGTGCCTGCTGGGGGTGTATCGAGTGATCACCGGCCTGATCGGCATCATTTTTCTGCGGGCCTTTACGACTCACAACTTCGGCGATGATGCCTGGATGTTCGGCGGACGCTGGCATGGACCGTTCACCCCGGGGATGATGGGCGGATCTGTGGCCGGTGATCGCTATAGCGACGGTGGTGGCGGCTGCACTAGCTTTGGTAACGGGTTTTAGCCTGCTAACGCGTAGGCCCTGGGGCAGGGTGCTGGCGATCGTTGCGGCGATTCTGGCCCTGCTCAAATTTCCCCTTGGTACGGCACTCGGCATCTATACGCTGTGGGTTTTGGCGCCGGGGGCCTCTGGGCTCGAGTACGACGCGATTGCAGACCGAAGCTGAGGCTGGCCGTAAACTAAAGACATGAATTTTCCTGCTACGCGTTTGCGCCGCTTGCGCCGAACGGAGGCGATGCGGTCGCTGGTCCGCGAGACCCAGCTGCACTCTGGGGCGCTGATCTATCCGCTGTTTATCTGCCCGGGCGAAGGGGTTCGCAAAGAGATCGGCTCCATGCCGGGGGTCTTCAATCTGTCGATCGACGAGGCTACAAAGGAGGCGGAGGCATGCGCTGCGCTGGGGATCGGCGGGCTGCTGCTGTTCGGCCTGCCGGCGGAGAAGGATGAGCAGGCAACGGGAGCGTGGGCTGACGATGGAGTTGTGCAAACAGCGCTGCGGGCGTTCAAGAAGAATCGTGCGTTAGATCCTCTGGTGATGATTGCCGATGTTTGTTTGTGTGAGTACACCTCGCACGGGCACTGCGGCGTTGTCGCGCGAGATGGGGATCACTATGAGATTGAAAATGATTCAAGCGTCGCGTTGATTGCGAAGACCGCGGCATCGCTGGCCAAGGCTGGCGCGGATATTGTGGCGCCATCGGACATGATGGATGGCCGGGTGGAGGCGATTCGCGATGCTCTGGATGGCGGCGGACATGAGCAGATTCCGGTGATGAGCTATGCGTCGAAGTTCGCATCGGCGTTTTATGGGCCATTTCGTGAGGCGGCGGATTCTGTTCCACAGTTTGGCGACCGTCGCAGTTATCAGATGGATGGGGCTAACCTGCGCGAGGCGATGCGGGAGATCGACCAGGATATGGCCGAGGGCGCCGACATGCTGTTGATGAAGCCGGCGATGCCCTATCTGGATGTGATTCGCGCGGCGCGGGAGCGGTACGATCTGCCGATGGGCGCGTACCAGGTGTCGGGAGAATACTCGATGCTGCAAGCGGCGTTTCAGCGCGGATGGCTGGAACCGGAGCGAGCGATGATGGAGTCGCTGCTGTCGATACGGCGAGCAGGGGCGGACTTTATTGTGACTTACTTCGCGAAGAATGCGGCGAAGGTGCTGGGCTAAAAGCCCCAAAGGATAGGCTGTCGGATGGCGCGAATCGCGATCGTTGGAGTGGGTGCAATCGGGGGGGTGACGGCAGCTTTACTGCAGCAGGCAGGTGGTCATGAGCTGCTTCTATGCACGCGGCGCTCGATGTCCGGGCTTTCGGTCGAGACACCGGATGGTCTCGTGAATGTTGATGCAACCTTTGTGACCGACCCCAACGAAACGTTTGATGTGGACTGGGTGATTGTGGCTACCAAGGCCTACGAGGTCGCCGGAGCGGCGAAATGGCTGGAACGGCTCTGCCGCAAAGGCGCGCCGGTGGCGGTACTGCAAAATGGGGTGGAGCATCGTGAACGCTTCGCGCCCTATGTGGCGATGGAGAAGATACTCCCGGTGATGGTGGATTGTCCGGCCGAGCGCCAGGCTCCTGACAGGATTCGCCAGCGCGGGGTGATGCACCTGAAGGTGCTTGATAACGTTCTGGGCCGCGACTTCGTGGGGCTGTTTGCCGGAACGAAGGCAGACGCTACGGTCGTGCCGGATTTTCTGAGCGTCGTGTGGCGAAAGCTGTGTTTCAACTCGGCTGGAGTTTTGTCAGCTTTGGTGTTGCAACCGGCCGGCGTCGTGCGCGGTGAGGCTCTCGGCGAAGTGGCGCTGCAGATCATTCGCGAATGCGCCGCCGTGGCGCGGGCCGAAGGTGCACAACTTGAGGAAGATGTGGCCGATGTTGTGTTAGCGGCTCAGCGTGCTGCTCCTGCTGACTCGATCAACTCCATGCTGGCTGATCGGCAGGCGGGCCGTCTGGTGGAGATTGACGCTCGCAATGGTGTGATCGTCCGGCTTGGGCGGAAGCACGGAATCGCGACACCTGCCAACAGCATGGCGGTCGCGTTGATGGAAGCTATGATCCAGCGAGGGTAGGGCTCCAACCGGAGGTCGAATCCTATCGACCGTCCGAGAATCGAATAAAATAGGGTGATTGGTTCCCACACACGGAGATTCCCTTGGCAGATACGATTTTTGATGTAGTTGTGCTCGGCGGCGGGCCCGCCGGATATACCTGCGCGATCCGCGCCTCGCAATACGGCCTGAAGGCCGCGTTGATTGATGCAAACGACCGCCTTGGCGGAACTTGCCTGCTCTGGGGCTGCATTCCGACCAAGGCGATGCTCTTTTCCGCCGAGTTGTGGGACCACCTGAAGCATGCCGACCGGTACGGCATCGACGGCGTGACGCCGACAGCTGAACTGGAAGGGCGTGCTGGCGCGCAAGGACGACGTCATCGGGCGGCACGTCAAAGGCCTCGACTTCCTGATGAAGAAGAATAAGATCACTGCCATCAAAGGCTATGGCCGTTTGACCGGCCCGGCGAAGGACGGCGTTCATACCATTGAGGTGAAGCTGGCCGATGGCAAGACCGATACCGTCAAGGCTAAGAAAGTGGTTCTGGCGACCGGCTCCGACGCCCGCATGTTGCCGGGCTATACACCGGACGACACGATTTTGACGAACTACGAGATCCTGAAGATCGACCAGGCGCCGAAGTCGCTGGTGGTGATCGGTTCGGGTGCGGTAGGGGTCGAGTTCGCGTCGATCTTCAAGAGCTTTGGCGCGGAAGTAACGATTCTCGAGATGTTGCCGCGCATGGTTCCTGCAGAGGATGAGGATGTTAGCAAGGAGTTGCTGCGTCTCTTCAAGAAGCGCGGGATCGATGTGCATCTTTCGGCGAAGGTCGACAAGCTCGAAAAGAATAAGGACGGCGTGCTCGTCCACTTTACGAAGGCGGATGGGACGGCCGAGACCAAGCAGGCCGAGAAGGTACTGGTCGCTGTGGGCCGCGCACCGCGTACCTATGATTTGGGGCTGGACAAGGTGAAGATCACGCCTGATCGTGGCTTCATCCTTACGAATGAGTGGATGGAGACGACCGAGCCTGGCATCTATGCGATCGGCGACATCGTCGCTGGGCTGCCTCAGTTGGCACACGTCGGCAGCATGGCCGGACTGGTGGTTGCAGCGCGCATTGCCGGCAAGTATGCCAAGGCTGTAAACCGCACGCGCATTCCGGGCTGCACCTACTGCGATCCGCAGATCGCCAGCGTCGGTCTGACTGAGGCGCAGGCCAAGGAGAAGGGCTTCCAGGTGAAGACCGGCAAGTTCCCGTTCGTTGGCAACTCGAAGGCGACGATCGTTGATGCGCATGACGGCTTCGTCAAAGTGGTTGCGGACGCGAAGCACGGCGAGATTCTGGGCGTGCACATCATCGGGCCGTATGCGACGGAGATCATCGCCGAGGCCGTCACCGCGATCGAGCTTGAAGCAACGATAGAGGAGATGATGTTCACAATCCACGCGCACCCGACCGTGGCCGAGGCGCTGCTTGATGGCTTCTCGAGCGTTGAGGGCATGGCGGTCAATGTCTAATCTGTAAAGATGGGATGAGCCCGGACACTTGGTTCGGGCTCTTCTTCTTTAGAACTGTTCGGCAAGGAACAAGAGATGCGCCGGTTGATCGTCCTGAATATCATGTCTTCTACTCTTCTTGGTCTTTCCAGCGTGTGTGCGACTGCCCAGATCGGGCAACCCACCGGAGCAGGAGTAGAAGGCGGAGTGCTTCCGAAGCAATGGACGCCGGCCGGGCCGAAGTGCATGGAAGTACCCGAGTGGCAGGTGCACGAGTACAACGAGGACTTATATCTGTTACGACAGTCCGGATGTACTGACTACGAAAAACCCTTCATCTTTCTCTTCTTCGGCAACGACAAGGCGATGCTCCTCGACACGGGCTCGCGTCACGGCAACCTTGCACCGGAGCTTCACCGTGTTGTGACGAACTGGCTGACCCGCAAGGGGCGTACTAGCATTCCTTTGATCGTGGTCCATACGCACTCTCACTCGGACCACACAGCAGGCGATGCAGAGGTTCAGGCGATCAAGGATCCGGCGATGCCCATCACTCTGGTGCCTGCGGAGCTTGAAGCGACGAAGAAGCTTTATGGCATTCAGCATTGGCCGGAAGACATTGGTCAAATCGACCTGGGCGGCCGGATTCTCGATGTGATTCCAATTCCTGGTCACAACGCTGTAGGGGTTGCGATCTATGACCGCAATACTGCGATCCTGTTTACGGGAGATAGCCTGTATCCGGGCAGGTTGTACGTGCAGGACTTCGCCGCATTTCAGGCAAGTACGGAGCGGATGATTCGCTTCACGCAGGGAAAGCATGTTGCTCACATCCTGGGCAATCACATTGAGGAGACTCGAACACCATTCGTCGACTACCCAGTCGGTACGATTTATCAGTCTCAGGAGCATCAGCTCGACCTATCGCGGGGAGCGCTGCTGGAGCTGGAGGACGGGCTTCTTTCGCTGCACGGCAAGCCGGCTCGACTAGCGCTGCGGGATTTCACTATCTGGCCGGTTGGCCCAGAGTTTCCGACGAGTGCCGCGGAAAAAGCTGCATTCGTGCAACGCGAACACGACCAAACTACACAGATGTGGAATCAGCCACAGTAATACGTATGCATATCAACCTCCTCCATCTCGGTCGAATCGCGTACGCGGAGGCGATGGCGATCCAGCAGCAGGTCATCGCCGCGCGGAAGCAGAACCTTATCGGCGACACACTGCTTCTCTTGGAGCATCCGCCGGTGTTGACGCTCGGCCGCAATGCGCATCGTTCGAATGTCCTGCTTAGCGATGAGCTGCTGGCACAGCGCGGAGTGGAGCTGCATGAGGTGAATCGCGGCGGCGATGTAACGTATCACGGTCCGGGCCAGCTTATCGGTTATCCCATCCTTGATCTGCGCGGCGACCTTCCTGGGAAAAAAGGCCCTTACCTCGGGCCGGTGGACTATGTTCGCCTGCTTGAAGAGGCACTGATCCGAACCTGCGGCGACTTCGGCGTAATGACCCAACGCATCTGCAAGCTCACAGGCGTTTGGACAATTGCGGGCGGGAGTATCCGTGAGAAAAAAATCGCCGCTATCGGCGTCCACGTCTCGCAAGGTGTCACTTCACATGGGTTTGCGCTCAACGTGACCACGGACCTGCGCGACTTTGAGTGGATCGTCCCCTGCGGGATTACGGATCGCGGGGTCACCAGTCTCGAACTCGAAGCCGACTCTGACCGGCAACCAACTATGGAGCGGGCGCTTCATGCCACGGCGCGCAACTTTGGACGTGTCTTCGAGCGTCAGATGCTCTGGTGCGAATCAGTCGATCAGCTGCTGGCCGCCCGCGTTTGAAAAGTCGCGAGGGCTAAGTCGTTCGCTTACCGCACCGCCCGGGCAGCAGTCGTGCGACCGCCGTATAATCCGAAAGGATATCCTCCATGGCACACCCAGCAAAAGAGCTGGATCTAAGCCGTCCGTATCTGTAATTGAGGGAGAAAAAAGTTCATGCCGACCGACGTAGTCATGCCGCAGATGGGTGAATCCATCACTGAAGGCACCATCACTAAATGGCTCAAGAAGCCCGGTGACATGGTTCAACGCGACGAACCGCTCTTCGAGATATCCACTGACAAGGTTGACGCGGAAATTCCCTCACCCGCAGCCGGCACTTTGAAGGAGATCAAGATTCCTGAGGGAAGCACGGTTCAGATCAACACGATCGTTGCCGTAATCGACGGCGCTGGTTCGGCATCATCCCCTGCACCTGCTTCTTCCCCCGCAAAGGCTGAGACCGCAGCGGCTCCTGCTGCAGACAGCGCGACTCCAGCAGCGGTGGATACTCCGGCCGCCGCTCAGGACAACCCACCTAGCGCGGGTGGTACGGGCACTGAAGTCCTGATGCCGCAGATGGGCGAGTCGATCACCGAAGGCACTATCACCAAGTGGCTTAAAAAAGTTGGCGATACGGTTCAGCGTGACGAGCCTATCTTTGAAATTTCAACCGATAAGGTCGACGCTGAGATTCCGTCACCGGTCGCCGGCGTCCTCTCCGAGATCAAGGTTCCGGAGGGCTCGACGGTCACGATTAACACCGTCGTGGCTGTTATCGGTGGCGCTGCCGGAAAACCTGCTGCATCTGCGGCTGCTCCCAAAGCCGCTGCTCCTGCACCTGCTGCCGCCGCGCCGACTGCCGCTGCTCCGGTGCCTGCAGTGTCGGAGGGCGAACGCGTTCGCTCCTCGCCGCTGGTTCGCAAGATCGCGAAGGACAACAATGTAGATCTAACCCAGGTCGCAGGCACCGGCGCCTCCGGTCGCATCACGAAGTCGGATATCGTTAGCCACCTTGAGCAAGGGCCGAAGCCGGTCGCGGCCTCGCCTGCGACTTCCGCTCCAGCTGCTCCTGCGCCCCCCGCCAAGCCTGCGGCACCCCAGCCACAGCCCGGCGAACTTGTCCCAATGACGAAGATGCGCTCTATCATCGCGCAGCGCATGGTTGAATCGAAGCGCACCAGCCCGCATGTCCATACCGTCTTCAAGGTAGATATGACGCGCATCGTTAAGATCCGCGAAAAGGAGAAGTCGAAGTACGAGCAGCGCAACGGCGTCAAGCTGACGTACATGCCCTTCATCACGCGAGCTGCCATCGTTGCGCTGCGCAAACATCCGATCGTCAACGGGTCAATTGAGGGTGAGGCGATTCGCTACAACAAGAACATCAATATCGGTATCGCCGTCGCGCTCGATTGGGGACTCATCGTTCCGGTCATCAAACAAGCAGAGGAGAAGAACTTCCTCGGGATCGCCCGCTCCATCGTCGATGTGGCTGACCGCGCCCGCGGGAAGAAGCTAGCACCGGATGAGATCTCCGGTGGAACGTTCACACTCACCAATTCCGGTATCTTCGGCGAGCAGTTCGGCACCCCAATCATCAACCAGCCGCAGAGCGCGATCCTCGGCATCGGCGGCCTGAACAAGGAAGCCGAAGTCCTCACCGACAAGGATGGCAACGACTCAATCGCGATCCGCTCCATCCAGCGCTTCACCCTCGGCTTCGATCACCGCATCGTCGATGGCGCTGACGCCGGCAAATTCATGTCAGACTTCAAGGCCTACCTCGAAAACTGGTCGGAAGATATCGGATAGTTCAACACTTTCGAAACCACAAAGCGCGGCAGACTCAGTTCAGTCTGCCGCGCTTTATTTCTACAAACCCCGATCTTCTAAAGCAATGCCTTCGCCCGCAGTACTAATTTCACTGCCTCATCGGGCGTCGCAGCCACAGCAGAGAGGTGCCCCATCTTTCGTCCCTTGCGCGGCTTATGCTTCTCGTACAAGTGCAATCTGACTCCAGGCACCGCCAGCGCCTTATCGAACTGGGGTTCTCGCGCCGAACCGTCGAGATTGAGCCACAGATCTCCCAGCAGATTCGCGATGGCCGCGGGCCGCACAACGGCCACATCACCCAACGGCAGATTGCAAACGGCTCGCACCAGCTGCTCAAACTGCCCAGTTACGCACGCGCGCACACTTGCGTGATAGCTGTTATGCGGTCGCGGCGCCAATTCATTGACCAGCAGCTTTCCGTCGGTCGTGCAGAACATCTCGACTGCCAGCACTCCCTCCAATTGAAAGGTATCGGCAATCGCCGCCGCGATTCCTTGCGCTTCTATCTCCATCGCATTGGGGATCGGCGCCGGAATCACGCTCCAGGCCAGTATCTGCTCCTCATGGTGGTTCCACGCTGGAGGATAGACCTTCACCTCACCATTGGGAGCACGCGCCACCAACACGGAGATCTCACGCTCCAGCTCGATAGCCTTTTCAGCCACGCCAGCCCGCTCGCCCAGAGCTTCCCACGCTCCTCTGATCTCATCCTCAACGACAGGGCCGGCGGCAAACCCAACCTTTCCCTGTCCGCGTCCATCGTAACCACCGGTCGCACTCTTGCAAAAACACTTGCCACCCAGAGCAGCGACCGCGGCGCGCAACTCATCGAGCGACCGCACCGCACGATATTCCCCCACCGGGAACCCGTTTCGCCGCAGCCAGTCCTTCTGCTCAATCCTGTCCTGAATTACCGCAAGCATCGTTCCATCAGGCCGCACCGGGGCATAACTAGCCGCGGCCTCCATGCTTTTCGGTGAGATCTGCTCGATCTCCAACGTCACCACATCGCATCCACGCGCGAGATTTGCCGCCTCCCGCGAATCATCCCATCCCGCCTCGATGCATCCATCGACCACAAACCGCGCAGGACACGCCGGATCTGGATCGAGTACCAGGATGCGATATCCCATGCCCCGAGCCGCTATCGCCGTCATCCGGCCCAACTGGCCGCCGCCAAATATCCCAATCGTCGCTCCCGGCAAGATCGGCCTCACAATCGAAGAACCAGAGCTCACGCGTCAACCTCATCTTCGCCAACCACCTGCGCAAGAACCTCATCTCGCCGCGCGGCACGCCACGAGACCAGTCTCTTTTGCAGCGCAGGGTCTGTCGTCGCGAGCATCGCTATCGCCAGCAACCCGGCGTTTGTCGCTCCAGATGCGCCGATCGCCAGCGTCCCCACCGGAATTCCCTTAGGCATCTGAACAATGCTCAGCAGCGCGTCCATTCCCTGCAACGCCGTTACCGGTATCGGCACGCCGAGCACTGGCACCACGGTCTTGGCTGCAATCATTCCGGGCAGATGCGCCGCGCCGCCTGCTCCTGCAATGATCACCCGCAGACCACGAGCGACAGCAGTGTCCGCGTACTCGAACAGGAGATCGGGCGTGCGGTGTGCCGAAACCACCCGCACCTCATGCGCAACGCCAAACTCCTTCAGCACCTCAACGGTGCCGCGCATCACCGCGTAATCACTGCGGCTTCCCATCACAACCCCAACTAAAACGTTGCCCAGCGGCTCGGCGTCCATTGCCCGATTATACGGTTTTCCCCGTGAACGCCGCGCCAGCAACTGTGCTACGAGTGTTTCGCCCACAGACTAGCATTTAGACACATCACTACCCCGTCGATCAGCGTACTCAGGCCTTCGGTAAACTTATCCGAGTCGGCGATATGCTTCATTGTCACCGCATCCGCGATGTTGATCGCCGCCCCGACAATCTCAACCGCGGCCGCCTTCTTCTGCTCTCCCGTCTTCGCGCCGAACAAAGTCTCCGTGCCCTGGACCACTCCAGGGATCAACGCAATCGCCCGCAGGAACAGCTTCAAAAAATTCATATACCTCTCCTTTTCCTTACATCCCACCTATTGCCGAAAATAATCAATCGCCAGATGAAAGACCGTCAGCAAACCGCCCGCCGCTCCCACTAGGCCCTTCATTCGTTGTACAGTGTGCTCATGCCGTTCCACGCGTTCCTCAAGCTGCGTCAATCTGCCCGGCTGGCCGATGCTCCCTTTCTTGGCCTCCTCGACAAAACGATCCACGATCTCCGGCAGCGCCTCCGCCACCCTCGCTTGGGTAAACGTCCTGCATTGCTTTGGCTTTGGAGCCTTGCTCGCACCCTTGTTCTCCTCCGGTTTGGCCCCACAATCATCCCCATCGAGGCCCTCCCGTACAAACCTGCCTCCCACCCGCTTCCGTTCCATCTGTTCTCCTCCCAAAAGCAAACGGGAGAGCAGCCTTTAGGCGCTCTCCCGTCTCAAATCTTTATTACTATTCCAGAATAGCAGCCTGAACCTAACTAAAATGCCAATTTGCCCAAACTTTTATTTGTAATCAATTCAGTTACTTACACCAAGAACGCCGATTCGCCCCTCTTGACATGTGATTTTCCGGCCATTTTCGTAGAATTTTTTTCGCGAGGCTACAAAAGCCAACGGGAGAGCGTCGATTCGCCACTCTCCCGTTTCAATCTTTGTTACCTTTTCCAGGAAAACCAGTTGGCATAACCAGCGTCAACCTGAAGACAGAGAAGTATTGCAATTGAAACAAGAGTGAATCTCGCTAAAGAATAGTTCCCGCCTCTCGTCCAGCCTTCGAAGGTTCCAGCAGCTTCCGCTCCAGGAAGATCTCCGTCAGCTCATCTAACGCACTCCCATACCGTCGGTGCACTGTTCGTAGGGGCAGTTGCAGCAGGCTCGCCGTCTCCTCCAGCGTAAACTCCTGCACTGCAATCCGCCGGATCAGGTGTTGCTGTGCTTCGTCGAGCAATTTCACACAGCTCTCCACGTCATGCACGAAAATTACCACGTCGTCGAAGCCCTGCACGGAATAATTCGTCACATTGCCACGAAACATCTCCCGTCCCAGTAACGACGGCGCTCTTCCCGCCTCCATCGACAGCCGCACATATCGTCGCAGCAGCCCTTCCGTGTACTTCCGGTAGAACGCTACCTCTGGAGCCGTCCGTCCTGGCTCTGTTCGTGTCTGCTCCACAACCTCCGGTAGTTTCTCCTCCGGAGACTTCGCTGGAACAGTCGTAGCCCACACCATCGGCAAGATCACCAAAGCTGCACTCATCGCGCACCTCCGGCAACACCAACCGAACTCGTGCATCCCGCAGCCCGTACCCGACGTCTTTGCCGGCCTCCAGCATGTTTCGCTCGCGGAGCCGGAAACTCAGCCAGTCGCCCAGCGCAGCCCCGGCAGTACACACCTTCAGCCATAACCCTGCGGAGCCAAAGCACCCCGCAGCCTTCACATACCTTCAAATCAATGCGCAAGTCGTTCACTTCAGTCCCTTTCAAGGCGTAGTTCTCCTTCGATGAGCCTCGATATTTTTCAGCGGTCGACCGGGCTCACCAAATTGTTAGGAAGTCCATCGGTCACTCCGCAGAGGCTCTTCGGCCCGGTCGGTCAATCGGCGGCATTCATCTGTAGTTGATCAATACGGTGTCGTACCTTGGGAAAAATCCATCCACCTTGCATTACCCCACAAACGGCTCCCGGAGTTTGAGTCGTGCGCTATCGTCCATCATCGGGGGGTCGCCGCTCGCTCTCTACTCAGGTGCCGAATTGGGAAAGTCTCAAGGTTATAGCTTTAGACAAAATTCATGTCAACTCAAATCTTTCCTCAGGCAACTAAACTCCTCAAAATCCCATCTATCAACGTCTTGATCGACGAATCTTATTGCATAAAGTAAAAATTTTGCCTTATCTTCGCCTTGTCGAATGATATGGTTCGCCTTGAGAAACCCCTCTTCATGAACTTCCGGTATCTATGAATTTCCAAGACCTGCACGAACTTCTCCGCGTCGAACTCCTTAGCCGCATCGAAAGGGGCACCCTCACCGGCACCCGCCTCGCCCACCAAGCGGGGTTTAAGCTCGGCCCATATCTCGAACTTCCTCAACCGCAAACGCGCCCTCTCGCTCGAGGGCCTCGATCGAGTCCTCGCCTCACAAAACCTCACCATCGACCAGATCCTCCCACTCGACCTCACAGCCGCGCAGTCCCCCATCCAGATGAGCGATCCCATCGAGATCGTCCCCGTAGTCTCCCCGTCAACCGCCATGGACGAAGCCCGTATCTCTCCCGCGGCCATCATCGAAACCATCCAGGTCTCTGCCTCGCGCCTGTACGACAACCGCGCCCGCCCCTCCACCAAACACGCCCGTTGGCAGCGCTTCCTCGCCATCCGTGCCGACACCCAGCAATCCGCCGCCATGGATCCGCTCGTCTCTCCCGGCGCCATCGCCGTCCTCGACCGCCACTACAACTCCCTAGCTCCCTACCGCGCCCATCAACCCACGCTCTACGCCGTCCGCTGCGGCGCCGCCCTCCTCCTCCGTTTCGTCGACTTCGACGAGGGCCGTCTCATCCTCCGCCCCTACTCCCGCGACTTCCCCGTCCAGCTCCTGCCGCTAGCAACACACGAAACCCCAGCCGACTACATCGTAGGCCGAGTCTGCCTCATATTCTCCGAACTCTAGAAGCTGGTTCTCAGCCCTCTCAACTCTCACCAACGTTGTCGTAGTTTCTATAACGCTTGTCATTCTGAGCGCAGCGAAGAACCCCCGCATTTCGTCGTTGCGTTTGTCTGTTCTTCTCAACCCACCGATGGGGATCGTAAATCCTCAACCAACGCAACTCATCCGTATCAGGTCTTCCTCAAGACATAAGTCACGGAAGTTGATGACATCTGTCACTTGTCCAGGAAGCCTATCCTTGGGAGCATTGCTGCATGCAAGACTCCATGGACTTGAAGCACGCCCTCTTCGCCGACCGTGAGGCCTCGTTCTTCCGGCTTCGGGGCGGCTACCCAATTCCCCTTGCTGGCGCGACATGGTGGGCCTTCCTTGGTACGGCAGGTTATCTCTTGCACTCGCGCGGGCAATGGATACTCCTCGCCTTCGTAACCAGTGGAGCGATCTTTCCGCTCGCCCTGTTGTTCGCCAAGCTGTTCAAAATTGATTTCATGCACGACAAAACAGCCATCACAGACCTCCTCTTCCCCGCACTTGCCTCCATGCTGATCTTCTGGCCGATCGCTATCTCGGCTTTCTGGACATACCCTCAACTTGTACCGCTCATACTGGCCATCGGCATGTCGACTCACTGGCCGGTCATCGGTTGGATGTATGGCCGCACTGCCATCTTCGCAACCCATGCTGTGGTCCGCGCCGTCGCCTGCTTTGTGCTGTGGAACTGGTGGCCTTCCTCTCGATTTACCGTGCTCCCCTACACGGTCTGCGCCATCTATCTCGCAACCGTGTGCGCAATTCTCATCGCGTCGTCTCCTAAGAAGCACAATCAAGCCTCGAGCGTCACAGCCGAAGGTGAACCATTAACTCCCCAGTGATAGCCTAACGAAAGAGATGAACCTGAGAATCGCCGCCATCCGCTCCGGCACTGACCCGATCCGCAAGCTCCGCATAAGCTCCTTCGCCCGCATCCTTGAGCAAACCCTCTCCTGCCCAAAGTGTGACGCCACCTACAATCTCGCTGTCGACTGGGACGAATCCACTGACCGCTGGTTTCCCGAGACCTCTCACCCTCTCGTCATCCTCCTCAAAAAGGCGATCACCATGGGCCACAGCACCAACCACCGCGTCACCCACTTCGAAACCGAAGGCGTCATCGTCGAAAGCGTCACCTTACCCCAACCATAAGGTCCACACCCCAGTCTGCATCCGTTCAGGAACCCTATCGGTAAAACGCCCATAGTCCGCCAAGAGCTAACAGTGAGAGCAGAAGAGAAACGGTGATACTCAGCGGCCACATCGTCGGCAGAGGCATCTCTCCGGCTCGCAGTTTCCTCACCATCGACAGATGCGAGATCGCAACCAGTACCGTAGCGACCACCCCGATCAGCACCAGCGCCACGCCAAAGAGAATCGCACCTTCATGCAGGCGAATAGTCTCCGGCGTCTCCTCCTGTAGCCGCACTGTTCTGAAGAAGCCAATCAGCCCCAACCCAAAGCTGCTCATCGTCAGCGTCGTTCTGATCCAGGCCAGCGTCGTCCGGTCGAGCGCCAGACTCGTGCGGTAAGTCGCCATCTCCGTACGCTCCTCCGCAAGCGATACCTTTGGGTCTCGCAGGGAAGGATTCGTTCGGGAATTGTCTGCCTTCGAGTCGTCGCCCATCGTCGCACCTCCCGTCTCTGCTCAGAAGCCTACTCAAGCTTCTAACCAGCGTCCACCAACGCAGACGCAAGCGATTCGCAAGACAAGATGCCACGGACGCGACAGTTCCTACTGGTGCAGGTCTTCCGCACAGAAGGATCTCCCGCCTGTAACCGGGGGAGTCCTTCGTGAAAACCTCTAAGCTACAGCCAACTCAGGCTCAGTTGCAGTTGCAGCAGCAGGGACGGTTTGTGCAGGTTTCTTCCACTCACCAAGGGAACGGCTCAGCAATGAAGTTGCGCAGCCTTCGCCGCAAAGAACGACAATGTCTCCGCTCAGCGCGAGGTTCCAGTCCCATGGCATGAACGTGATGCCACTCTGTGTAATCTTGGCCAGAACCCAGTGGTTGCTGGTTTTCTTCTGAAGCCCGCAAAGGCAGGTAAATAAAGTTGTTGCCGCCATAGTTCTCCTCCTTTCTTGTATCGGTGAACTTGCATAGTGCATGTGCTATGTTTTGCATAGTTGCAAGTGGAGTGCCACCCCAAATGAAAATCCCAATTATCTAATGTTTTCAATACAAATCAGCCCGAATTGGGGAGGGGAAGGTCCCTGCTTCCCCAAATGAGGTCCTCGGAAAAGGGAAAACATTTTCCACTTTCGGGATAACTCCAACAACTTCTTTTGAATTAAGGGTCTGCGAAGGGAAAAGTTGTCCACCCCTTAGACGAGACGGGTGGCCGTTATGGTCAGAGGATCGCCCGCCGGGTCAGGATTGTCAAAAAACCAGCCTGCAATCTGCAACTTACAAGAATGTAGAGAGTGCCACCAAGCAGGTGCACTCGCGACACGAACAGCATCGCGCGACTGAATTATTTCGGATCCTTCACGGGGCGGCGCGTGTCATAGATCGTCTGCATCTTCTTCAGCTTCAGCACGCCGTAGAACACTGTGATCGCCATGCTGATCACCAGGAGCCCCGAGAGCTTCCTTTCCACGTCGTACGCAGCCTCGCGGTTGGCGATGTAGCCGCCAATGATCAGGCCGAGGATGCCAATGTTGATGATCCAGTTCACGGCCTTCGACACAACGAAGTTGAGCGTGCCGAACCCGGCGAGTTGGTAAATCATGAATGGCAGGATCGCCACGATAGGCAGCATCTCCGAGGCGCCAAGCGCCACGTCGATGGCCGCGCCAGGAGCTCTGGCGTGGAGCAGTGTGCTATGCGCCAGTTCATGGAACAGCGCCGGTAGCGCACACAGGAAAGGCACCACAGCGAGCAGCTCGAGCACCAGCGACCCACTCCACGTCCCGACCTGGGAAGCAGGATCCGCGCCCGGACCTGTGGATTCCGAGCCGATGAACATCCCGCCGATGATCGCTGCCGCACTCGACAGCATCAGCAGCTCCACCGTGATGCCAAAGCTCTCCGGTTCGCCAGCCTTAATCAGCAGTAACGCCATAAAGCCCGGGAGATAGAACATCACCCGTACCAGCCGCGCCCACACGCGAGCGTCGCGCTCAGGCGGAAGAATTGGCAGGGGGAGTCCGTCGGTTCCTGTTGTTGCTCTGTCTTTAGACATTTGGGATCCTCGAAGTCGCTTGCAGTTGCGCCGTCAGGTGCACTGCTTTCAGCGTAATCAGTGTCTCGAATCAGACGTCAAACGTGAACTCACAAAAATACTAGCTACGCTTCAGGCGTTGTTGGGGTAGAGACAGCCCCCGAGAGCCTTGCTACTCTCTCGACAAGGCGACCAGGGCGGGAGTCAGGAAATCGACTGAGATCTTTTCGAATCCGAACGAGAACTTGTGGGACAGCTTGTGTTTGATTGAATATGCAATGACACTCAGGATGGAGGCATTTGTCAACGTGATTGTATTCGTGAGGGTCTCGGTTCCGCGCTTGCCGGACTCGTAGATCTGGAGGACAACGCTTTCGAAGGCCTCGCCGGTGACGCACGACGCAAAAAGTTGAGGAGACGCCGAATCAGTTTTCTTGGTGATCTGGAAGGGATTGAAGGTCACCTTTCCAGACCCTGCCCCGCTGCTTTGCGATCCAATGTTTAGTACCTGCTCTATGTCAAAGCTAAAGTCGTCTATTTCAAATATCTCTTGAGGGGAGTAACCCGGTACCGACGAGCCGGCAGACGTTCGACTCTTTGTCGGAGAGGCCTTGATTTGGCCCTGCTTTGTTCCCTTAATGCTCAAGTAAAACTGGTATGCCATGACTGCTCCTTTCGATGTGTAGATCGGTGCTGACGGCGGGCCCTGAGTCGGCGTGTCCCCGGCTCGGCTCGGCCAGAGTACTACATCTGCCCAGTTCCCCAACGGCGATCCACCCTCCTGAGGGCTGAAAAGCGTTCGAAAACAGTGTCCGAAGCGGCATCGCAGCTGTCAATCCCGGCAATAAGTACCTGCATGTTTTGGCAGGAGTAACGGATCGCGCAGCGAGGTAATCTCAGTGTAATTGTCGCGGATTACGATGTGTTCGATTGCCCGCGCAATGCGCGTTCCGTGCTCCGGGCGAGAGCCGTGGAGGAATCGATGGCACAGGCAGAACAGCGAAGACTTAAAGAAGCCGGCGAAAAGCTTGTCCCCTGGAAGAAGTGGGGACCCTACCTGAGTGAACGGCAGTGGGGGACCGTGCGAGAGGATTACAGCGCGAATGGAGACGCGTGGGATTACTTCACCCACGATCAGGCGAGGTCGCGAGCGTATCGCTGGGGCGAGGATGGGCTGGCCGGAGTCTGCGATGACCACCAGGTGTTGTGCTTCGCACTGGCGATGTGGAACGGGAAGGATCCGATCCTGAAAGAGCGGCTGTTCGGGCTGACGAACAGCGAAGGCAATCACGGCGAAGACGTAAAGGAGTACTACTTCTACCTCGACAGCACGCCGACGCACTCGTACATGAAGTATCTGTACAAGTATCCGCAGGCTGCTTACCCCTATGACGATCTGGTAAAAACCAACAGGGAACGTGGTCGCGGGAAACCTGAGTATGAGCTGCTCGATACCGGCGTGTTCAACGAAGACAAGTACTTCGACGTGCTCGTTGAGTATGCCAAGGGTGACGCGGAGGACCTCGGAATCAAGATCAGCGTCTCAAACAGGGGGCCTGAGGAGGCGACTCTGCATCTCATGCCGACGGTGTGGTTTCGCAATACGTGGATGTGGTCCGACGCAGGCAGCAAGCCGGTTCTCAAGGGAGAACAGCGTAACGGTTTTAGCGCAATCTCCGCGCATCATACTGACCCGATCTTTCTAGAGTCCCTGGCTGACTACGCCTTGTATTGCGAGGGTGATGCGGAGTTGTTGTTCACGGAAAACGAGAGCAACAACAAGAAATTGTTTGGTACGAAGAACGCTTCGCCGTACGTGAAGGATGCCTTTCACAACTACCTCATACATGGTCAGAAGCAGGCAGTGAATCCGGCGTTGGAGGGCACAAAGGCAGCTCCGCACTATGTGTTAAATGTGAGCGCGGGGCAGACAAAGATTGTCCGTCTGCGCTTGGCACGGGCGCTTGCGGAGAAGGACGCGCGTCCATTCGAGCGCTTTGACGACGTGTTCGCGCAACGGTTGAAAGAGGCGGATGAGTTCTACGACTCGTTTACGCCGCCAGCCGTGAAGGCCGACACGGACCGCGCGATGGTAATGCGGCAGGCGCTGGCTGGGATGCTGTGGAGCAAGCAGTACTTCTACTATGACCTGAACGTATGGCTGCGAGAGCACAAGGTGGAACCGACAAGTGCGCCTGAGATCAGAGACAAGGTGCGCAACGGAGAGTGGTTCCACATGTACAACAACGACATTATCTCGATGCCGGATAAGTGGGAGTATCCCTGGTACGCCGCGTGGGATCTGGCGTTTCACATGCTCGCGTTCCAGACAGTCGACCCGGCTTTTGCGAAGTCGCAGCTCATGCTCATTCTGCGAAACGACTATCAACATCCGAATGGCCAGATACCCGCGTATGAGTGGAACTTCGGCGATACAAATCCCCCGGTGCATGCCTATGCAACCATGCAGATCTACCTGAGCGACAAGGAGAGGAATAACGGCCAGGGGGACATGCAGTTTCTCGCTTACGCGTTCTCCAAACTCCTCGTGAACTTCACATGGTGGCTCAACCGAAAAGACCGGGACGGGAACAATCTCTTTGAGGGAGGTTTTCTTGGGCTGGACAATATCGGGGTCTTCGACAGAAGCGCGCCGCTGCCCGGCGGGGGACACTTGGAACAGGCGGATGGAACGGCGTGGATGGTGTTCTTCAGCCAGCAGATGCTCAGAATTGCGATCGAGCTGGCTCTGCACTTCCCGATGTTTGAAGAATTCGCCAGCAAATTCTTCGAGCATACGATGTGGATCGCCGGCGCGATGGACCGGATGGGCAAGGCGCAAGACACGATGTGGGACGAGGAGGACGGCTTCTTCTACGATGTGCTGCGGATGCCGAACGGCGATGCATTTCGAATGAAGGTGCGATCGATGGTGGGGCTCTTACCGTTGACTGCAGTAGCCATCTTCGAGGAAGACATCATGGAGAAGCTGCCGACGTTTCGACAGCATGCTAAGGACTTTCTGATGCGGCATCCGGAGCTGGCGGCGAATCTGCACATGCCGGCGACGCCAGGCCTGGCGGGGAGACGGCTGCTCGCGACGGTGAACGAAGACAAGCTGCGGCGAATTCTCACAAAAATGCTGGACGAGAAGGAATTCTTTGGCCCGCACGGGATTCGCGCGCTGTCGCTCTATCACCGCGAACATCCTTTTGAGTTCGAAATACAGGGACAGAAGTCCCAGGTTGGCTATCTTCCGGGAGATTCGGATAGCGGGATGTTTGGAGGGAACTCGAACTGGAGAGGACCGGTGTGGATGCCGGTGAACTTCCTTCTTTACACGTCGTTGATGCGTCTTGGGGCGTACTACGGCGATTCGTTCAAGATTGAATGCCCTACCGGTTCAGGGAATTTGATGAATTTATTTGAAGTAGGAAAGGTGCTGGGAGAGCGCCTGATCAGCACCTTCGTCAAAGACAGCTCAGGCAAGCGCCCGGTCTATGGAGCCATGGAGAAGTTTCAGACGGACCCGAATTGGCGCGACAATATTCTGTTCTTCGAATACTTCCACGGCGATACCGGAGCTGGCGTAGGGGCAAGCCATCAGACAGGATGGACAGGATGCATTGCGCGAGTTATTCAGGCGAACGGAGCCTTCACGGAGAAGGATCTCGCGGAGCGTGATATCGAGACACGCGCGATGAGACTGGGGCAAGGTCAGGAGGCCGAGGAGACGGCCAGCACCCTGGTCACGAAGTAGTGAGAGTTCGCGAAGCGGAGTTCGATGGAGTTCGCCACCGCTAGGTAGCCCAACCGGACAGTAACATCAGATGACCGCACGGAAGGCAGTAGTCAAGCCCTTGCGTGCAGCCCTGACGGCCGTCTCCCCTGCGGCCATCGTATGTACGAGTGCCGATCTCTTCCGTGTTCCCGGGTGCTCGACGGCGACGGTTTGGATCCCACCACCAAAAAGTGTGTGCTTCTCTTCCAGCCGATCGAGCGCGGCGTTCAGCTCCGCGACAACGGCCTCGGCTTCATCAGCGACCACGATCAGTTCCACATTGATCTTTTTGTATAGCATCTCAATACCTCTAGCCTCTGATCTTATGCCTGCTGATCATTAATCCCAACACAGAGACGCTAACTCCTTTGAGCTCCGTGATGAGGGTGCTTGCGTTTAGCCGCAGGTTCGGGTGGCGGCGGTGGTAGCGGCGGCAGACCGGCTACGGCGAGTAGCAGCTTATTCGCCGCATTGAAGAGGTTCAGATGAGTGTCGACGGAACCGTCGGTCGCGGCCACAAAGATAGCAGTGCGACGAGAGTGGTTGATGGCGATATAAGTCTCGAAGCCGGCCCCGCCACCAGTCTTTTCGACGATGTGTGAAGGGGAGTCGATTGGCAGGATGTGAATCCAGCCCAGACCGACGCCAGTGGGTTCGCCCGCGTGGTCAAGTCCTTTTTGGCTGACAAGATTCGAGGGAAGGATATAGACGGCCTGAGCGGACGCATCCTGTGCCGGGATGCCAGGGCCACCCGTCCCGAGCAGGTACTTGAGCCAGATCGTCATATCCGCTGCGGTCGAGTAGAGGCCGGAGCTTCCGGCAGTGGCCTCGGTGGCGACGCAGGGTCCGTCATCATGGGCGCTGACCAGCAGATGTTCGCATTGCTCAGCGTTAGGAAAGAGCGTCGTGTGCCACATTTGAAGCGGGTTGAGAGTACGCTCGGCAAGAAGAGCCGCATATTGCTTGTGTGCAGCCGCCTGGAGAGCATCGCCGAGGAAATCGAACGCCACATTCGAGTAGAGCGCCGCGGTACCGGGAGTGCTGCGGAGACGTTGGTTTGGCAGCCAGCGCCAGCGGGTGCGGTAGTCGGGGAAGGTGAAGTGCGGCGTATCGCGCGGAGCGTTTCCCAATTCCCGCGGGAGACCCGATGTGTGTGTCGCTATATCGGCGAGCGTGATGGGGCGGACGCGTTTCGGCACACGAGTGCCCGCCGGCACATAGCGCTGGAGTTGATCGTCAAGCCGCACGGTCTTGTCCGCGACGAGTTTGGTGAGAACGTCCGTAGTAAAGATCTTTGTGAGCGAGCAGAGCCGCAACAGAGAATCCTGGGTAGGAAGCTGGTTGGAGTTGGGCGCGGTTTCGCCGTATCCCCGGAAGAACACCTGATCATCACGAACGACGACAAGAACCATACCGGTGGTGCCGGACTGAAGGAAGAGGTCTGTGCCGAGAGCCCCGATGGATTGCATGTCCGGGAGTGACGCTGGCGACTGCGCGAGAGCAGACATGAGCGGCAGCACGAACAAAAAGACAAGCAGATTCTGCGAGAGTTTAGCGTGGCTCATTCTTGTTTGCAGTTCTTAGGGTACACAACCAAACAGCTTTTGAAGACACAGAAGACGTTAACCTGCGATAAGTTCGAGCCGATCGGCACGAGCGGCTTCTTCTTCGCCATGGGAAGAGGAAGCCGGATTCCGGCCCCGGCTGTATTGCGTGGCGAACAGCCCATAACCCTTTTGAATGCGGTGCTGAGGGCGCTTTCGGATTCGTAGCCGAGCGACGGGGCGATGACCGAAATCGGATCGCTGGAGCTCGCTAGGCTGTCCCCGGCCAGCAGCATGCGCCACCGCGTTGCCCCCGCTGCCGTTGAGATGGTGCGCCGTGCACGTCGAGCGGGCTTCTCATCATCTCGCGCTCTGGAGAAAGATGCCGCCTTTGCCAGTGTGCGAAACCAACCTGGATTCGATCACGAACTAAAAGAGTCAAGGGATCGCGAGATTCATGCGAGTCAGATTCTCCATGAGGCTCTCGGCAGTGATTTTCTTTCCTTCAGGGCCGGTGGCGCAGGTTAAATTTGGACGCCCATCTTCGCGCAGTCTCATCGCGCTGAGGGAGCCATTCAAGCGAAGTTTGATGGCTATTCAAGACACTGAGGACACGCGGATTTATTCATAAGAAAGCGCCTGAGTTACATCCTGGCGTATTGCCATGAGTGCGGGAGCCACAGCTCCGAGCACTGCGCCTGTAACGGCGATCGCACCGGCTATTGGCCACCAGGAGTAGACCGTCTCCTGTGTCAGGCCGGAATGCCCGATATGCTCGAGCGACCACTTCGCGAGGCACGTCAACACAATGCCTACGCCTGTGCCGACGAGAGCCAGAAGAAGGGTCTCTTTAAGGAGAAGGTTGAGGATGAAAGATGAAGATGCACCGAGCGATCTTAAAATACCAATCTCGCGCGTACGTTCGAGGACAGCGGTATACATTGCCATCGAGACGACGATGAATCCGACGATGACCGCGACCGCGATCACAACACCGATAAAGTTACGCAACAGACCGATGCTGTTGATCGATAGCAGTGAAGTAAATTCTTCGATCGTATAAACCGGATATCCGGGAAGCGTGGTGTGAAGTTCGTTGATCACATTCTGCGCATGACCGGGATTGTCGACCTTGAGATAGATCTGGCTGAGGTGGTGTGGGTTTCCGGTTAGTTGTTGGAGAACCGGGAGTCTGACGCAAATTCTGGCGAGCTTGCCGGACTCAAACACACCCGCCACATGCCAATCGCGGCCGAGCAGATTTAACGTCTCGCCCGGTCGGAGTCCTTTTTGGCGTGCGTAAAACTCATCGATAAGAATGTCATCATCCTTTTGAAATGGGCCGCCTTCGAGGAAGCGGAAGCCCCCACTCATCTTCGAGAACTCATCAAGATCGAGGCCGGTGACCGTGTCGAGGCCCTGAAGAGGCTGAACAACTGTTCCTATTGCCATCGTGACATTCGGCTGGGTGGCGAGCAGCGGAACCAGCTTGTCGCTCATTGGAGCAGTGCTCAGCGAGATGATCGACGATCCGGGCGGGCGAATGAGGATATCCGCTCCAACCCCGCGGGCTCGACGAGCTGTACCGTCGAGCGTGCCGTAGCTGACGCCGACGAGAGTAAGAACCATGGTCACTTCAACCGCGATAGCCAGAACGCTCAGGAGCGTGCGAATGGGCCGATGAGCGAGGTTGGAGAGGACGAACCGGTTGATGGGACTCCAAGATGCAACCATAGAACGAACCACTCCTGGATCGGCGATGCGTTTGATGTTATGCGGCAGGTGGTTCTGGTGCGACCTCGAATCTCAATCCCCTGCTACTGCCATCTCGTATCGCTCCGGAGGTTGGTTGCGAAGTGATTGTTCGAGCACGGCCAATTGCGTTTCGATATCGCTTTCTATGCGGCGGCGCTTGATGATGTCTTCACGATAGCGGCGCAGGAAGTAGTCGATTGTCTCGACACGAATGCGGATAGAGCCGGTGGGCTTGTTTTCGTCGAGATCCTTGAATGAGAAGTAGGGCGTACCAGATTGCTCGATGATGCCTTCGATGACGCCGTAGATGGGAGCGTCGTGGCCGCACTTGAAGCTGGAGACTTCCAGCGCAACCAGATTTGGGTGGCGCGCAGTAAACTTCGCGGCCCACACTTTGTGGTTGGTGCTGGTGGAGTAACGATTCTTCCAGACGTCACTGATGTCAAGCGGATGAGTGATCAACCCGGCGCGAACCTCCTCTCCGAAGAGACGGTCAAGCAAGTCTTCGTCCAGTGGCAATGTGCTTTGCGAAAAGACCGGATATCCTAACTTCTGGAACTCCTCCATGATCTCGTGGTTCAGGCCTGGGTCGTGATGATAGACGCGGCCCAGCATCACAATACCGATGCGGTCTTCGCGTTCGAGTTCATCGAGCGTCTCTCGCGCCTGCCGGCGAATCTCGGTTTCGCACTCGTGCAACGATTTAAACCCAACGGCGATGGCGCGATCGTTCTCTTCACGGGTAACGCCGAGTACGGGTCCCCATGCTTTGAACATCTGGTCCGCACAGATCTTTTCGTCCTGGAGATTTAAGATCGGATCCATGTAGAGGACGTTGTTTTCGGAGAAGATATCGCTCTCCTTGGTGAAAGCGGCTTTGACTGTCTCCGGTGTTGCCGTTACGGTTGGGCAGGCGTTCGATCCCGTCAGGTTCACAAGATGCGAATGCAGGACGTCATACATCGGGAACCAGATGGCGTGAAGCGGCTTCTTTGCGTGTTTGGTTGCGAGCAGATTGTAAACATGCGCGATACCGATCTTGGAGGGATAACAGGGGTCGATTGCGCCGCGACTTGCGCCTGCACGGTAAAGTTCCGGAGTCGTGTAGTCGGAGTAGATGATATTTTCGGACTTTAGTCCAAGGCTGGCGAAGTACGCGTTGAAGAACGGCGCATAGGTATAGGTGTTCAAAAGACGCGGAATCCCTACGCGGAAGTCCTTACGCCGCTCCATCTGAGAAGCGCGCTCTTTGGTTGCCTTTGAAATGAACAAGCCACGAGTGGCTGGAATGGCGTCGGAGACGACCTCGACCTCACGGTGACGGAACACATCGCGTGCAGCAATATCAACGTAGTTGGGATTGACGGCTTTGACTTTGTCGATATCGGCTTTGATGTCCTTCATCTCATCGAGATCTTCTACGGTGCCCTTTTCGCAAGTGGCAATGATGAGCCGCTGTTCGCCCATTCGCAGGGGGACCTTGGTCTTGCGCGGCTGAAATTCCGTGGGTTTTGGCAGCTCGACAACTTTGTTTGATCCCGGAGCCAGTTGAATTTGAACCAGCGGCTCTATCTTCGCTTTGAACACTGAGGGAGAGCTGTGTCCACCGGTGCTGCAGGAACCATGCGATTCGACAGGGGGAAGGTTCGCCTGGATCTGTTCAAGGGAAGGCAGGGTGGATACGACCGCGGCTATCTCCTCTTTCGTAGCAGCACGGTCTTCTGCAGCATGGGTGTGATTGTGCTCCGGGGTTTGCCCTCCAGTTACATCGACATCGATGAACGTACGCAGGCAGTTGTTTTTGCAGAAATAGCAGCGCGTGTCTTCATTTCGCGTCGTGTGGTAGCGAATGTTCGCAACGGCTTCAAGACCGATAAACGTGGTCTGACGTCCATTGTTCCAGAGGCGGAGTGCCTCCTGTGCGGCGCCGATTGCTCCGGACTCGCCGCAGTGTTCATGGACGATAATCTCCGGCTCTTTTCCGTTCGCGCGGAAGCTGGATTTGATGAAGTCCACCTCTGCCTTGACCACGGCAAGGTTGTTCTGGGTTCCGCCCTGCAGGACGAAGCGTGTACCGAGAGCGGCCAGATTCGGGATGCTGGCGACGTAAAGGAAGACATTCTTTGGCAGTACATCCGCGAGGCCGGCGAGAATCTCTTCCGATCGCCACCCTTGACGCTGGAAGTTGACGATGTCGGACTGCATGAAGACGGCGCATCCGTAGCCAAAGGACGGCATGGATTTGGCGGCGAAGGCGATGTCCGCAAACTCCTCGACCTTCATGCCGAATCCCTCCGCGGTCGATTGCAGAAAATATCCATTTCCGGCGGAGCATTGTGTGTTCAGCTTGAAGTCTTTGACGCGGCCGTCTTTCAAAACGATGAGCTTGATGTCCTGTCCACCCACATCCACGATGACATGGGGGTCGTCGTAGAACTTCAGCGCCGACTCAGTGTGTGCGACCGTCTCAACCAGAGCGACGTCGGCGTTCAAAACATCTTTGAGAATGTCTTTGGCGTAACCGGTAGTGCCAACACCGAGAACCTCAAGCGACGCGCCCTTCGATTCGATCTGGACTCGAAGCTTCTCGAATACTTCAATCGTGTCCTGAATCGGATTGCCGTTCGAAAGTTGGTAGGTCTTGCAAAGAATGTTCCCTTCTTTGTCGAGCACAGCAGCTTTGGTCGACGTCGATCCTGCATCAATTCCGATGACACCGGAGACAACCTGCCCAGGATAAAACTCTGCAGGGTTAAACTTCTTCTTCGCATACGCCGACTTGAAGGCGACAAGCTCAGCGTCCTCCGCAACGAGACCTTTGCCACCAGAGGTTGCCTTCTCCTCGGCCCGGCCATAATCAATGTAGTAAAGAAGCTTTTCTGTACCGAGATAGTCGCCTACCCCAGGCTCTTCCTCTTTTCCAAACTCGACCGATCCAAGCGCTGCAAAATACTGCGCATTGTCAGGTACTTTGATCAACTCCTCCGGAGTCGCGCCCTCCGGAATCTCGACCTTCCGTTCTTTCCACATGCGAGGAATGTTGGCCTGCCAGGCCTCTCGCATGCCGCGGATGAATCCGTTTGGTCCGCCCAGGAGAAGAACGTGTGGCCGCAATGTATGTCCGCGCGTCAGCACGCTGAGATTTTGCAGCACGATTGCTTCGAAGAGTGAGGCCATCAACTCATTCGGGGGCGTACCGGTCTTCTGCAAACCGTTAATATCCGTTTCGGCGAAGACGCCACACTTACCGGCGACCTTGTGCAGTTTGATACCGTGATATCCCTGAAGTGCAAGCTCTGCAGCGGGGATCTTGAGCTTGGCATTGATCTTGTCGATGACAGCTCCGGTGCCGCCGGCGCACTTGTCGTTCATGGAGGGAATCTTCTTTTTGCGCCCCGTCTCCTCGTCATCTTTGAAGACGATGATCTTTGCATCCTGTCCGCCCAATTCGATGACGGAGTAGACCTCGGGATGAAGCTTCTCGACGGCGAGGGAGACGGCGTGCACCTCCTGAACAAACTTCGCGCCGATCATCTCGGCGATGGTTCCACCACCCGATCCCGTGACGAATATGCGTGTGTTTCCCGCGGCGATTCCAGCGTCGGCCTCCATGCGCCGTAAGAACTCGAGGACCTTTTCCGGCTGACGCGTCTCATGACGCTGATAGTCCTGCCAGATCGTTTTATCTGTGGCCGCATCAACCACAATCGCTTTGACGGTAGTGGAACCTACGTCGAGGCCAACGAAGAATTGATGCATTACCTTCTCCTCAAATCACTAATCCTGAATGCCGGGAAGAAAAGCTGGACGTACAATTCGTTCCGTTCGGCCAATACCCGCATAAAGTCCACTCTCCGGGATCGACTTTCCGCCTTGCAAATGCAGCAGGGAGGATCGCAGCAGCACGACGACCAACGCCGCGAGCGCCATGCCTAAGGTGAAACAAGCTTGCAGGAGCAGCCCCCACAAGATCCGCATTAGGCAACCCGCTGTATCGGTGGTATGGAAACGCCAGTCCGGCGACGATAGGCACTATCTTTATTCATCAAATCGCTCACGTGCCAGGCGAACTGCGCGGCGGTTCCAGCAATACCTTTCCGATGTGGAACCCGGTAGAGCGCGTGTTTCAACTTCGGGTGCTGGTCGACGTAATTGCGCAGCTCATCTAAGGATTTTCCAGTCTCCTGCAAGACTCCATCAAACTCCGCGCGCGCCTTGGCCTTTGCTTCTGCCAGTGCCATCTGGACCCGGCTGTGCGCATTGACTTCGCCTTCGCCCGAGGTCTCAATCGGTAGGAAGATCATGTCTTTGAACTTGTTGACCACCCGGGATTGAACGCCATCCGATTGCGTCGAGGGCATGCAGCCGAAGGGCTTCAGCGCCAGGACCATGTGGCACAAATGGTTCACCGTGTAGTAGACATTCTTGCCGACCTCCATATGGCCCTCTCCGCCGCGTGCGAGCTGATGGTAGAAAGGGTGTGCCAACCGTGCGAGCTCCTTCTGCGGAACCAGGTGGTGAGCTGTATCTCCCATGTGCTTGATGGTGCGGTGATAGAAATATGTCCACATGGCGTTGCCGGCGCTGAGCCCTCCGGTCTTTTTGAAGACTTTTAGTTCGTTCGCAAGACGCTTCTTCACCTCGTACCACCTGGGATCACGATAGGGAGCTTCGGCATCCGCTCGCGCTTTGGCGCCCTCTTTGGCGACGAACATCATGTAGGCGATCCATGTAGCGATCGGTTCGACTAGCACCTGCGCACCTTCTTTTTCGAGGAAGGCGAACATATTGAAGTTGCCGTCACCCTCGGTTGTCTGGGCCCAGAACTCACCTGTGATCTTGATGACGGGCTTCACGCGCAAGCGGTCGACTTCGATCGCGTTGATGCTGTCGCGGCAGGCGTGCAACGCATCCACATACTCTTTGCCGTAGAGGTTGTCGCCGATCTTCCCGAGCGTGCAACTAATTCCCGTGAGTTTCTTATTCTTATCGAGGAATGGTTTTGCCCAGGAAGGAGCAGCGTCCATGATGTGCCAGCGCTTCCGGTCGCGCAGCGTGTCGGTGAGTGTCTTCACCGATTCCTGGATGACGCGGTCGGTTTCGCCTTTGTTCACTTCAAAGGGACGAACCTGGTACACAAGCTCATTGATGACGTCTCCAAGATTGAGCGCATTGAGCATGCCCATGCCGAAGTCAACGGAGAACTTCAAGCCTGGCTCTCCGCTTGCGGCTTTGATGCCATCAGTTTGCTGGAACAGTAGAACCCGGAAGCCATCGAAGCCAGAATTCTGCAGAGCGAAGCGGTATTCAGCCTCGTACATTCCGAAGCGGCACGGACCACAAGAACCGGCGGTGAAGAAGACATAGTTGTCGATGATCTGCTGCTTGGTCTGGCCCTCTTGCTCCAGCTTCTGGAGGTAACGCACGAGATTGCCGACCGTGAAGTAGGTCGGGTTGCACTGCCCGTTGTTTCCAAACTCCTTTCCGGCCTGGAAGTCATCCACGACCGGCGTCGGAATATTCTCGCAGCGATAGCCGCTGCCGTGAAAGACGGCCTTGATCATCTCCTCGTGCTTCCAGGTGAGACCGCCGAAGAGAATCGTCACGTAGTCCCGTTCCGCAGCCGTGAATGTGCGTTCTACCGGCTTCTTGAACTCGCGCATGCGCGCCAATCCAGCTTCCGCGCGAAGGCGCGCCCGCTCGGCGTCGATACGAGCCTGGATTTCTACTTCGAAGTCTTTTTGAACGATCTCTTCAGTTACCGGCATTTGCGTCTCCTTGTGCTCGATTGCGTGCGAGTTTTCGATCGGTTCTGTTATCAGGGATAGGCCGGCATTACATCTGCCCGTGCGCTCCCTGGAAACCATGAGCGAGTTGCTTGAAGAAATACTTGATGACACGCTGGTCGTTGTAGCACCAGCCCAGGATGTGATTGAGCGTAGAAAAGCAGTGGGTCTGGCAGGACTCTTTCTGGCGATCCAGTTGTTTGGTTTCGAACTTGTGATCGCCGACTACGCCCCAGTCATAGCTCGCCGTATACATCGGGAAGCACGGCGCGAGCGTTCCATCGACACGGATGATCATCGAGTTCTGACCGGCGCGGCAGTTCCAGGGAAAGTGTTTGCCTTTCATGAAGTCGACCATCTGCCATAACCGGGTGTTTGAGTTCACCATCTTGTATCCGGAATCTTGCTTCTCGGTCAGCCACTGAATCGTCTCCTCCACGGCTGGCCAGTCATCCTTCGTGATGTAGGTGACGTTGTGGTCGGCGTGCTTGAAGTGCTCGTCCTGCTCAAGCAATGGGGACTCGTTGATGTGGTAGTCGGTTGCGATGCCGTTGTCGTGAGCTATCTCGGTAAGCTCTCGCACATCGTCCAGGTTGTTGCGGCAGATATTGATGTTGAGGAAGACCGAGAAGCCGTATCCATATTGCTTGCGGATGAGGTAGTCGAATTGTTTGCGGATGGGGACCAGGGCCTTAGGCAAGCCCGGTTTCAGATCGACGGCGTCCACGGCGATATTGAAGGTGGAGATACCCGCATCAGCCAGCTTGTCGATTACGTCGGTGCGCAATAGCCGCGCGTTCGTCGGCAGGTAGATCCAAAAGTTCTTCTTAGCAGCGTAGTAGGTGATCCGATGAATAAGATCGGGGCGCAGCAGCGGCTCTCCGCCCATGTAGGCAAGCACCCGGCAGCCCGTTCCATGAAGCCAGTCGATGGAGCGCTTCGCCGTATCCTCAGTCATTCCCTTGACTTTGTTATCAAAGGCCCAGCAGTAATGGCAGTCTAAATTACACTTGAACTCCGTAAAGAGGTAGGAGATGAGTGGATGGAAGTCCCCGGCTGTAACCCTTGAATGGATGTAGGGAAAGAGCCATCCCTGCATCGCGTGGTAGATCTGCCCCGGAGTCCAGGTGCGTTTTTCAGGCCGAACCCAGCCGTCGGCCTCATCGACTGGCCCCAACAGTTCGGGATGTTGGGGAAACACAGGATCCGGAAATGCCTGAGGCTTCCCGCTGGGCTGCAGCCCCCGCGCACTCGCCTGGGATTTGGTGAGCAGATCGTGAAGTGGGACATCGAGGCGAAAGCTAGGCGGTTGTTCAGTTTGCTGTTGCTCCAGATGCATCCGGGCCCCCTCAGAACAAAATGAAAGGCGTCGTTCCGCAATTTTCAAAGGATGAGCTGACGATCCTTGTAGACCACCCAGCAACTTTCGGGCCATGAGCTTCATCTTGACGAGTCGCTATAAGCCACTCATACAAAAGGAAATTTTGTTGACTCGCTTTGCGGCAACCAACCTGGAACAGGCCGCTGCCTGCCAGCCTATTGACTGCCTGCCAAACACTTGGCAGTCAACAGAAACTCGCAATCGTTTCCGCTGCGTGGCCGTCAAAGAAGGTTAATACTGCATCATCGTTGCCACCTTCAGGCCCAAAACTTCATCTATTTGTCATCCGCGGGAGGGGAAGGTTAATCACCGATCATGAGATCGCGACCCCAACGTATTCCTTTGACCGATAGCGGCCTGTCGGCCGAACAGGTCGAAGGACTTGTGCGGTTTGCTCGCAGATTGGATGCCTATTCCGATCCGGAACAATTGATACGTTTGCTTCCTTCCGAGCTTTCCGCTCTTGTCGTCTCCAATACGGCTGCGCTGGTTCTTTCGAAGGAAATTGCTCTTTCGGGTTATGTAATTGACGATGGAGGACTTTCAATCATCCCTCAGTCCCGGAGGGAATCGTGGCAGGATGAGATCCTTCAGGTGATCACTGAGCAGCCGCATCCTTTTGTCGTTTCGTCCCTCGACGAGGAGATCGGGTTCAATGAGGTGGTTCGGTTCTTCCGTGAACGCGGAAGCCAGTCTCTTTGTGTCCTTCCACTGCAAACGGCAGTCCGTCGGCTGGGGGCACTTTCTTTTGCGAGAGCATCCCGAAACGCCTTCTCCAAGAATGAGATCGACCTTCTGTGCCTCATTGCCGATTACGTCGCGCTGGCAATCGACGATCGTCTGAATTTTGCCCATTCGGAAACTGTGCAAACTCAGTTGGAGAGCGAGCGGAAGAAGTTGCAGCTCATCCTCGATCTGAACAACAGCGTCGTATCCAATCTCGAGTTGCGAGAGGTCCTGGGGTCTGTCTCTCCTGGCATTCGCAAGATCATGCGCCTGGACGGCGTGGCCCTGATCCTGCCTGACGCAGCGAACAGACAGCTTCAACTCTATGCGCTCGATTTTCCAAACGGCAAAGGCATCGCGCATCAGAACATCTCAAAACGGCTCGACGGTTCGCTCGCCGACCAGGTCTTTCGTACTGGAAAGCCATGGGTTGGCAACATTGAAGATCTGAACGAATCCGGTTTTGACAACTGGGTCATCTCTGGCGAAGGCGTCGAGACGTTGTGCATGCTCCCACTAATCCGCTGCAACAGCACCCTTGGAGTCCTCTGTCTGGTGAGACTGGAGAAGAACGCCTTCACTCATCCAGATATCGAATTCCTGACGCAAATAGCCGGACAGGTCGCGATCGCCATCGACAACGCATTTGCCTATCGGCGCATTACGGAGCTCTCCGACCAGCTCAAACAGGAGAACCTCTATCTTGAAGATGAGATCCGCAGCGAGCTCAACTTTGAAGAGATCATCGGAAACAGTGCGGCACTCCGCCAGGTGCTGCGACAAGTGGAAGCGGTTGCGCCGACAAACTCAACTGTTCTGATACAGGGGGAGACTGGAAGCGGAAAGGAACTAGTTGCTCGCGCTGTTCATAACCTTAGCCGTCGACGGGGAAGTCCCTTCGTCAAATTGAACTGCGCGGCGATTCCTACCGGTTTGCTGGAGAGCGAGCTGTTTGGGCACGAGAAGGGGGCGTTCACTGGAGCAATCGCGCAACGGATTGGACGTTTCGAGTTGGCATCCCAAGGGACCATCTTCCTTGACGAAATCAGCGAGATCCCCGTTGACCTGCAGCCGAAGCTTCTGCGCGTTTTGCAGGAACGGGAGTTTGAACGCTTGGGCAGTTCGCGCACGCTTCGCACCGATGCCCGCCTCATTGCAGCCACCAACCGAGACCTGAGCGCGATGGTGGAGGAACAAAAGTTTCGCTCTGATCTGTTTTACCGGCTCAATGTTTTTCCGGTCTATGTCCCGCCTCTGAGGGACCGGAAAGAGGACATCCCATTCCTGGTCAGGCATTTCGCACAGCACTTCGCTCGCAATATGACGAGGGACATCGACACGATCTCAGCCGAAACTATGAATGCACTGACCAATTACTCCTGGCCGGGGAACGTTCGTGAATTGCAGAACGTGATCGAGCGGGCGGTGATCCTCTCGAAAGGATCCGTTCTCAAGGTGTCCTTAACTGACCTGAGATCAAAATCTTTCGCCCCAAACGGTCACATCAATGGTGCTGCGACCCTGGAGGAGATCGAAAGAAGGCACATTCTGTCGGTCCTGGAGCAGAGCAACTGGGTCTTCGCGGGTCCAAACGGAGCAGCTGCGAAGCTTGGAATGAAGCGCCCAACACTGCAGTTTCGGATGCAAAAGCTCGGCATCTCCCGCCCGCACAAAAATGCGCAATAGATCTTCCCGTTGAGTGCCAACCGTTTGGCATCCTGCCAATCTATAAGCATCTCCGAGAGCGTCTCCCTTGGATTTCACCATCTTCTACACAAAAGTTAGCCACTGGAAAGTGGCTGTACGTTAGGCATGCCGATTGCTCGCATGTTAGCCAGCCGACAGACATGGACGTCGAGACGGATGTTGGAGAGAGGAAAAATATTGACCGTCCGTCGACGCCAGACGCATGATTGACGGGCTAGTGCGCCATAGCAAGCTTTGTCTCTGGGAGATACGTCGACAGATCGGATTGTAAGGAACGAGCAACATGTTGCGAATCACTGTGACCGAGAGTACATCCGAGCAACGATGGATTCTTCAAGGACGGTTGACAGGATCAGCCATCGAAGAGTTGATCACCAGTTGGCACGCAAATCGACGATGTCAACCATCTCAGAGCTGTGTCGTAGATCTGAACGAGATCACGTCCATCGACAAGGATGGCGAGCAGCTCCTCCTGATGATGATTCGGGATGGGGCAAAGTTTGTGGCAACCGGACTGTATACGAAGCATCTCTTGGAATCGCTTTCGCTACAGGACGCACCACGGAGAGATTCATTTTGATTTCAGAACAGACGTATCCATCGCGCCGGCCATGATCGGCTTGGGCACTATTATGGTCTGTCGGACGCTGCCGAGTTTCGGCTTCTCGATTGACAAAAAATCGCCGATGCACTCATCGAGGGAATCCCCGCTCACTTCCTAGAAGCTGAACGTCTTGACGCCTTGAACTTGTATAATCCGCATCACTTATGGCTCTAACCCCTGGCGTAAAACTGGGTGTCTATGAAGTCCTCGGGCTTGTTGGCGCCGGCGGCATGGGTGAGGTCTATCGAGCGCGAGATGCGAATTTGAAGCGCGAAGTGGCGATCAAAGTATTGCCTGCCTACGTTTCGCTAGATCCTGATCGGCTGCGGCGTTTTGAACAGGAAGCGCAGGCTGCGGCGGCCCTGAACCATCCCAACATTCTTGCGATCTACCAATTCGGTTCCTTCGAGGGCGCACCTTATATTGTCTCGGAGCTTCTGACCGGTGGAACCCTTCGGGTCGATTTGCAATACGGCCCGCTTTCCGTTCGCAAGGCGATCGATTATGGCGTGCAGATCGCCAATGGGTTGGCGGCCGCCCACGAAAAAGGGATTATTCATCGAGATCTCAAGCCAGAGAATCTTTTTGTCACCAAAGATGGTCGGGTCAAGATACTGGACTTCGGTCTCGCTAAGCTGAAGCGGCAGCAGCCGGACGTGGACGCCAATGCGCCGACCCAGGCTGTCGGATCTGAACCGGGCTTAGTCGTAGGCACCGTCGGCTACATGTCGCCGGAACAGGTACGCGGTGGGGAGGTGGATCATCGTTGCGATATCTTCGCCTTCGGCGCGACCCTGTACGAGATGTTCTCTGGCAGGCGGGCGTTTCAACGAACAACGTCAGCCGAGACGATGACGGCGATTCTGAAAGAGGATCCGCCTGCAATTTCACAGGTCTCACCGGGCGCTCCACCCGGAATACAGCGAGTGGTGCATCGCTGTCTGGAGAAGAATCCCGAGCAGCGCTTCCAATCCGCATCGGATCTGGCCTTCGCGCTGGAGGCGATTTCCGACTCCGGCTTACAATCCGGACTCGGCGCCGTCGAGCAGTCGAAATCAAGCTCTCGCTGGAGATGGTTCGGTGCAACGGCACTTGCCATGGCGGCCGCCGCTGCTTTTGTGATCTGGTGGAGAACACCTCCCCCGGCGCCGGTGATCGAAGACGTAGTTCAGCTTACGAACGATGGCGAACCGAAGGGGGGCATCATCGTCACGGACGGATCGCGCATTTATTTCAACGAAGGACTGCCCGGGAGCATGAAAATCGCGCAGGTCTCGGTCTCCGGCGGCCCTACAGCTTTGGTAAATACCGGTCTTGTCAGTCCCGCTATTGGGGGGCTGGCGCCGGATGGTTCGTCTCTGCTCGTCTTGGTCGGCGGCCCGGACACTGTGACGCAGCCGATGTGGTCGATCCCTTTGCCCGCCGGCGAGCCGCGCCGGCTCGGCAACGAGCTGGTAGAGGACGCTGGGTACTTCCCCAATGGCCGGATCGTCTACTTTCGCGATAACGCTCTGTATAGTGCAGCTGCGGACGGTTCGGAGCCACACAAACTAGCTTCGCTTGAAAAATTTAGCGGATTGCCCGCGAGGCCCGAAGTGTCGCCGGATGGAAGGCGAGTTGTTTTCTCGATGTATTCGAGTTTTGCGAATAACCTCTCTTTGCTTGAGATCGGGTCGGATGGCAGCGGTCTCCACGAGATTCCCCCTCCGAGTCCGGACGATTCACAGTGCTGTTCAGTATGGATGCCCGACGGGAAGTCTATGGTCACGATAGTCCGGCACAGGAATAGCGGGGATCTCTGGCTGTTACCAGCAAACTCAGGGCTGTCTCTTCTTCTTCGCCCGAACCAATCCCATCGGTTGACCAACGGTGAGCTTTCCTACTGGGCCGCTGTGCCGCGCCCGAGCCGGGATGGAAAGCAGATTTTCGCAATCGGCACAAAGTGGCGGGGAGAACTCGTCCGCTATGACATCCAATCCAAGAGCTTTGTCCCCTTTCTCTCCGGCATCGCGGCGACGGACGTCACATTCTCGCGCGACGGGAGATGGCTCAGCTATCTCTCGTATCCGGACCATACCCTGTGGCGGAGTCGTGCGGATGGAAGCGATCGGATGCAATTGACCTACCCTCCCATGCAGGTGATCTTCCCTTCCATCTCTCCAGATGGAACGAAGGTGGCCTTCGGAGACGTTCAGTCCGAGATACACATTGTCGGCATGGACGGCGGTCCGCCGCAACGAATTGGGACCGACAGGAGCTCCTATCCCAGCTGGTCGCCGGACGGAAGCAAGCTGGTCTTCGCGGAAATAGTTCCCGCGAGCCCCGGTCAAGCCGTTAAAGTCCGGCTACTCACCTTCGACCTGCGGACGGGTGAAACTTCGACCGTTCCCACCCAAGGAGACATGATCGGCCCGTTTTGGGTAACGCAGGATACTCTGGTTGCCGCGAACACAGATACCACGAAGTTCCGAACCTTCGATTTTAAAACTGGAAGATGGTCGGATCTAATCTCCGGCTCTTTTGTGAATTGGTATGTCTCTCCCGATGGCCAGTATCTATACTTCACGACCGGCGGCGCGGACCCAAAGGCCATGCGGATTCGCTTCGCCGACCATCACGTGGAAACGGTCATCCCCGACCTGAAAGTCCTTCGCCGAGCGGTGGACCCGCTCGTCTCGATGACCCAAATCAACGTCGCGCCGGACGGCTCCCCTGTCTTTACTCGTGACACGGGTAGCCAGGAGATCTACACCCTTAAATTGCACTGGCACTGAGAAGACGGAAAAACGGCAGGACTACACCATCACGAACTGATGCGGGAGCTGATCGGTTTTCAAGGTGAAACTGCGTACTCCAGCGTGTTTGCCGATATCTCTTCCGAAGAGATAGTTCCCATCCACAGGCTGAATTCGGCGGTGGACGCAGCATTAGTAACGATAAAGCCGCTTGCAGGAAGCAACGACATTGCTATGGTCAATCGGACGCCGCCAAGGTTCGGCTTCGCAACCGACGAAAATCGCCTTTGCACCAAATTGCCTGAAAGTCCGGTCATCGGAAACGGCGCGACTACTAGGTCTTCTGTAACTGCCTTTCTCCCCATACCTTGCTAAACTTAAGAGATGCTTTCAAGGCTCTATGCGAAGTGGATGTACGCCTGGGAAACCGCCCTCACCACTCGCGACACCAACCGCATCGTCCGCCCCCTCGAATGGGGCTTTGACTGGCTCCAGGACTTCAGCCCCCTCGCCGCCGCGTCCCACGCGCCCGCAGCAGACGATTACGCACGCATGATCGCCGTCAACGCCGACATCGTCGCCCGCGCCGACCAGTTCTTCGGCTACACCACCCCCACTGACTTCCGCCTCGAAGCCCGCTACCCTCAGCTCTTCCCCACCAACGTCCGCCCCGAGACCCTCCAGGAAGACGCCGAAATCAAGCGCCAGGCCGAGACCGGCGAACTCGACGTGGCCGAGTTCCTCCGCTTCACCTCAGCTGTCCGCACCCGCTACCCCGAAAACGACACCGTCAACGCTCGCTGGTACCCCGCCCACCCCGAAACCCAAAACGGCAAGCCGAAGCAGGCCATCATCGTCATGCCCCAGTGGAACGCCGACGCCTTCTCCCACAACGCCCTCTGCACCCTCTTCAATCGCTTCGGCATCTCCTGCCTGCGCCTCTCCAAGCCCTACCACGACATCCGCCGCCCCGCCGAACTCGAGCGCTCCGACTACGCCGTCAGCTCCAACGTCGGCCGCACCACCCAGGCCTGCCGCCAGGCCGTCGTCGACATCCGCAGCTGCCTCGACTGGCTCGAATCCAAAGGCTACGAACAATTCGGCGTCCTCGGCACCAGCCTCGGAAGCTGCTACGCCTTCATCGCCGCCGCCTTCGACCCGCGCCTCCAGGTCTGCGCCTTCAATCACGCCTCCACCTGGTTCGGCGATGTCGTCTGGGCCGGCCAGAGCACGCGTCACATCCGCGCCGCCTTCGAGGACGCCGGCCTCACGCAGGACCAGGTCCGCCAGATATTCTCCATCGTCAGCCCCATGTCCTATATGGACCGCTTCGCCGCAAACCATCCGGGAAAACCCCGCCGCTCGCTCGTCGTCCACGCTACCTACGACCTCACCTTCCCCCTCGACTACTCCTTCGACGTCCACAAAAACTTCGACGCCCTCAAAATCGACTACGTCTCCAAAATCCTTCCCTGCGGCCACTACACCACCGGCGAGTTCCCCTTCAAATACCTGGACGGCTGGTACCTAGGCCACTTCATCTACAGCAGCTTCAAACGCCTCGCGGAAGGGACAAGAGCTGGCTAGGCCAATCAACTGCCTTTGCTGTTGGGTGTCTATTTCAGCTGTCGTCTTTTGCTGTAGTTCTGAAACGCAGCGTAGGATCGATCCCGATGCACCCCGTCCGGCCTCGGCCGTTCGGACCTTTCAATCCAACACGGACTAGCCCTCGTCAGGGTATTCAGCCCCATGCCGCATCGCAATAAGACACGGCGCAATCAGAATCGCAATAAATCCAACACCCATCATCCACTCGTGCATGGCAGTAATCCTCTCGTAAATCCTCAAAGCCAACTCCGACTATAGCGAGACAATCGGCAGATCAACGCAAAGAAATCAAAGTTTCTCGGTACTTTGATAAATCGTTCCCAAAGCGGAACGGCCATTGCCTTTTCCACACCGGAAGTGAAATAAACCTCAAATCCGTGGCATTTTTTTAAGCTCCACGCGACGTGGCATCTTCCGTCCACAAGAACCACGCATTCCACCACAAACTCACCACAAAAACGCCACACGCAAAATCGACTTTTCCCAAACCCCCCTTCAAAAAACGCAGCAAAACCTCAATTCCCCAGTCCAAATCCACCGCAAAAATAAAAGTCAAAAACAGTGACATAAAATAGCACCATGCCCATCGACCTGAATGCCCCGCTGGCCACCTCCGACCCCGAGATCGCCGCCCAGATTGAAAACGAAATCAAGCGCCAGCACGAAGGCCTCGAGATGATCGCCTCCGAAAACTTCGTCAGTCGCGCCGTCCTCGAAGCCGCAGGCACCGTATTCACCAACAAATACGCCGAAGGCTACCCCGGCAAGCGCTACTACGGCGGCTGCGAGTACGCCGACGTCGTCGAAGACCTCGCCCGAGCCCGCGCCAAACAGCTCTTCAACGCCGAACACGCTAACGTCCAACCCCACTCCGGATCGCAGGCCAACGCCGCCGCGTACATGACGCTGCTATCGCCCGGCGAATGCATTCTGGGCCTCGATCTCGCTCACGGCGGCCATCTCACGCACGGCCACAAACTCAACTTCTCCGGCAAACTCTACCGCATCGTCGGCTACCAGGTTCGCAAAGATACCGAAACCATTGACTACGACGCGCTCGAGGCCACAGCACAACGCGAGAAGCCCAAGGTGATCGTCGGCGGCGGAAGCGCGTATCCGCGCCAGTTCGACTTCGCTCGCATGCGCGCCATCGCCGACAAAGTCGGAGCATACCTGATGGTCGACATGGCGCACTTCGCCGGCCTTGTCGCTGGCGGTGTTCATCCTTCGCCTGTGCCCCACGCGCACGTCGTCACGACGACGACTCACAAAACCCTGCGTGGACCGCGCAGCGGATTGATCCTCTGCAGTCAGGAGTTCGCTGCAGGGATCGATCGCAGCGTCTTCCCCGGTCAACAAGGCGGTCCGCTAATGCACATCGTTGCCGCAAAGGCCGTGGCCTTCAAGGAGGCATTAGCGCCGGAGTTTGCAAGCTACGCCCAGCAGGTCGTGACCAACGCGAAGGTTCTCGCAGAGGCGATCGCTGCCGAAGGCTATCGGATCGTCTCCGGCGGAACAGACACGCACGTGATGCTGATTGACGTCTTCCAGAAGGGAATGCTTGGGTCAGAGGCTGAATACGCGCTGGGAGAGGCAGGAATCACCGTCAACAAGAACGCGATTCCTTACGACACAAACCCGCCAATGAAACCCAGCGGCATTCGCATCGGAACCCCGGCGCTTACGACACGCGGAATGAAGGAACCGGAGATGCGCGTCATCGCTGGATGGATCGCGCAGGCTCTCGAGAGTCGAAACGACGCTGCGAAACTGAGCCAAATTCGTCATCAGGTAATGGAGATGGCCGAGAAGTTCCCGCTTTACGGCTGGTTGCGCAAGGGATAAGCTTTCGGCGAAGCTGCATTTCTGTTTTGCGGCGAAGGTAAATCTCAATGGCGATGGCGATATTGACGTGGCTGATTGCCATTCCCCTGCTTGGCCTGGTGACGGGGATGCGCTCGATGACTGCCATGGCGGTTCTCTGCTGGTTCGCCTACCGGGGCGATCTGTCGCTCGATGACACCTGGGCGTTCTGGGCCGGGAAGCTGCTCACCGCAATCATCTTTACCGTGCTCGCACTCGCGGAGCTCGTCGTAGACAAGTTGCCGAAGACGCCCAACCGGACCGCTCCTTTTCCGCTGCTGGCGCGGGTGGTGTTTGGCGGTCTGGTCGGTGCGATTGTGGCGGCGGGTCTGAACGGGTCGGAGTTCGAGGGCGTCATTCTGGGGGTCGGTGGCGCTTTGGTCGGTGCATTCGGCGGATTCTTGATTCGGCGCGAGATTGTGTTGCAGCTTGGCTGCAAGGACTGGCCGGTGGCCTTGGCCGAAGACGTGAGCGCCATCGTGTGTGCGGTCCTGGCGATGGGTGTGGTGACGGGATAGCTGTCGTAAGAAACCTATATTCAATAGGTTGCAGGGGATACAAATGCCTGCAAACATAGGCTTGGGATATTTCAGAGTATAGTATTGATCGTTGGACCGACCGCCCACTACAGAAACATTGAAATATGGCCTAAACCAGAGTGATTGGAGTAGGATGTGCGGTACTGAAGGCCTTGACCGGCTGCCTCGGCGTCTTCCCGTCGAAAGCCGGAGGCTAAAAAGAAGGGATCCGCTCGCTTCTTCAGGCTTGAGCCGTCGGAGAAGTGTGCAGGGAGGTTGGCGTGACCAAAGGCATCCTACGAATTGTGCTGACGATTCTGATGTATGCAGGTGTTGCCGTCTTTCTCTATCCCTATTTCACAGGACGGATCATGTCGGGCATCCTCTTCATGATTCTTGGTGCCGGGTGCACGGTGGTCTGCGGTTTGCTGCGGTGCTACCTGACCGAAGGCGATTGCGCGCGCATTCCTCACCATGGGCGGGACTGGTAGCGGTTTCGTTGCGAATCGCGTTGTTGTACGAATCCACAAATGAAAATCGCTACTAGGTTATAAGCCTCAGCACCATCGTTCCAGATCAGCTGAAAGTCATTGTCGTTAAAGCATCGAATTCCGGACACTCAGCCTCTTGGCGGTAGCCTATCGTAACGATTTTGCGATTATTTTCGATTCCGAGGCACTAGAGACCAGCGATCTTACGCATCACACTATGCAGGCAGTTAGAACGAGTTTAGAAAGAGGAAGATGCCCCTATGCTTACGCCTGTCTTAATTAGCGTCATCGTTACCCTGATTGTTGTGGGTCTGTTGCTGTACCTCATCGGGCTGATCCCGATGGATGGCACGATCAAGCAGATTATCCGGGTGGTGGTCATCATCGCCGTCATCATCTGGCTGTTGCAGACGTTTGGTCTGTTGGGATCGCTTGGGCTGCATCGCTGATCGAAACGACGGTCTGTCTTAAGCTGATTGCGCCAGCGCGGCCGATTTCAACCAGCCTTCCATAACGTTGTGATCGACGACCCCGGCTTGCTGGCGGACGAGCTTGCCGGCGGAGAAGACAGCGAAGTTGGGAATGCCACGTACGTTGAATCGAGCGGCGAGTTGCTGGTGTTTGTCCGTGTCGACCTTGAGGACGAGCGCGTGGCCGGCCATATCCTTTGCGGTACGTGCGACCTCGGGCGCTGCGGCGTGGCAGGGTCCGCACCAATCTGCCCAGAAATCGACGAGAACGGGCACGCGCGAACTCTGGACGATCTCGTCGAAGAGTGCGGTGTCGACCTGCAGGGGTTCATCAAGCGGCGCCAACGCGGTTTTGCATGCACCGCATCGGCCAGTGTCCGCGAGATGATTTGAAGCAATACGGTTTTTCTGGCCACAACTCTTGCAGCTTCTTATCGCAGGCATTGGGTCGCTCCTTCTAACTAAGGATTAGATTGCTTGGGCGACTTTCGGTTGCAAACGGCCGCTAAGCGCGGCGGCGATAGCGGATGGCGAACTCGTACGTGGGGTTGGGCGGAAAGAGTCGAGCGACGAGACGAAGGCGATCAGCGAGCGCTTGCGGAGCGAGAAGAGGGTACTCGCGTTCGCGCAGCTCAGAGTAGTCAAAGTCAACCGAGAGCGAGAGCTGGTAGATCGCGACAGCGTCGGAGAAGGCGGCTTCGAGGAAGTTGTTGCGGGCCTTCTCGTCGATCAGCGGCTTGCCGTCGATTTTCTCCGTCTTGCCGGCGAGAGCGAGGTTGCGGCTCTCCCAGGCGTCCTGGCTGGTTTCGCCGCGGATGTCGGCCAGGGCCTGACCCCAGACGAGTTGATCGAAGGCCTCGGGAACGCCAATGACATCGACGAAGGCGTGGCCGACGTTGATGAAGAACTCGAACGCCAGGGCAAAACGGTCGCCGAGAAGGCGGGTGGAGATAAAGACGCCTTCCGTGCCGTCGTGGCTGACGTTGCGATGGCAGATGGCCTGGTCGCCGAGCTCCGCCGTGTAGGCCGGTGCCACCAGAGTGGCCTCGCTGCCGCGGCGGTCGCTAAGAGCAAGCGGGACAAAGTAGTAAGTCTTGCGGGTCAGCGCCCCGGCGATCGCGAGAGGGACAGCCTGGACCATGCGCTCGAGGTCGCGGCCGTCGAGCGCATTTTCGCCGAATGAAGCGTAGCGGACGCCGTTCGATGCGTGACGCACCTCCGCTTCGTGGATTACCTGTACTGCCTGAACCAAGTCGCTCTGAACACCTTCTGCCATAAAGCAGTATTCTACTGGTATGGCGCATGTATCGCAGCATGGAAGCTCGACTTCTCCCCGGACGATCGGCTCGGGCTATGTTTTTGGTGTTCCTGTGGGTGACCTGGGGTGGTTTACGAGCCTGCTGATGAGCTTTGCGCTGGGGTTTGCGGCGTTCTTCGCGGCGACCTTCTGCGCTATTATCGGCACGCTGTTTTACAACACGGTGATGCACCGTACAGTCGACTTTGCGTTGACGTACAAGCGGGTTGGGCTGCCGGTCGGGCTGCTGGTTCTAGTGGCAGCGCTAGCATATCTGGGGACCCTGTGGGTGAAACGGCAGCTGCGCAAGGCGTAATCGCAGGACTTTCGGGATTTGCTGGACCTTCCCAGCCTCGGCCGCTGCGAAACAATAGCAGGCGCGCCCGCGTCTCTAGATCATTCTGCTATTCTTCGTTCCTAGCATAAATTCTGGAGGACCACCGAGTATGTCATTTGTTCGCGCCGTTGTGCGTTGGGGCTGTTGTGCGGCCGCAATCGCAAGCCTTTCCGTTCAAGCCTATTCCGCCGATAAGAAACCCGCCGCCGCTCCCGAGACGACGCCTTCGTACTATGGGCCGCAGCCGGCGACCGAGAACATCGACCTGACGATGTATTCGCGGATTCGCGAAGAAGGCTTGAGGCACTCGCATGTGATGGAGTTTGGCAGCGCGCTGGCGGATGGAATCGGACCACGGCTTACAGGTTCGCCGAACATGAAGATGGCGAACGAGTGGACGCGCGACACGCTGACGAAGATCGGCCTTGAGAACGCGCATCTGGAGGACTGGGGCGAGTTCGGCATGGGATGGCAGCAGATCAACACCTGGGCCCGGATGGTATCGCCTGATCCGGAGCCGCTGTGGATGCAGGCCGCACCTTGGTCGCCGTCGACGAACGGACCGGTGACGGGTGAGGCAGTCTACATCAACATCACGGACGTCAAGGATCTCGACAAGTACAAAGGCCAGTTGAAGGGCAAGATCGTGCTCTTCGGCGCGATGCGGCCGACACCGGACATCACCGAACCGCTCTTCCACCGTTATACGACCGAAGAGCTGGCCGAGATGGAAATGTATCAGTCGGCGCAGAATGTGGCCGGAACTCCCCAGGTGAATATCCAGCAGCTGCAGGCGGATCGGGCGCGATTGGCCGCTGTGCGTACAGCTGCCGTGAAGATGATGACCGAAGAGGGTGTGGCCGCGATCATCACGCCGACGCGTGACGCACGCAACGGCGGCGGGACAGGAATCATCTTCGACGACAACGGCGCGAACCTCGTCCGGAACGCTCAGACGAAGGAGAACGCGGTCACAATTCCCAACGCCGTGATGATGATCGAGCACTACAACCGGCTTGGCCGGCTGCTGCAAAACCATGTGCCCGTGACGCTTGAGGTGAACATCGAGACGAAGTTCACAGGCGATCACGAGCATGGCTTCGATACCGTCGCCGAGATTCCCGGAACCGATCCGAAGCTGAAGGATCAGGTCGTAATGGTCGGCGGCCACCTCGATAGCTGGATCTCCGGCACGGGCGCAACCGATAACGGCGCAGGTTCGATCATGGCGATGGAGGCTGTGCGCATCCTGAAGGCGCTGAACATCAAGCCAAAGCGGACGATCCGGATCGCGTTGTGGTCGGGCGAGGAGCAGGGGCTCTTCGGCTCGCAGGGTTACGTGGCCAACCACTTCGGAAAATTCGCCGAGCCCGAGCATCCAGACCCAGCGACCGTACCTGGCTTTCAGCGCCAGCGCGGCAAGCTGACGACAACCAAGGAGTGGGAGACGCTGGACGCCTACTACAACCTCGACAACGGCACCGGCAAGGTGCGCGGCGTCTACACGCAGGAGAACTTCGCGGTCGGTCCGATCTTCAAGCAGTGGATCGCGCCGCTAGCGGACCTTGGTGTGAGCACGATCTCCTACCGAAACACAGGCGGAACCGATCACCTTTCCTTCGACGCAGTCGGTCTGCCCGGCTTCCAGTACATCCAGGACCCGATGGACTACGAGACGCGGACGCATCACTCGGACATGGACACCTTCGACAGGCTGCACGCGGCTGATCTGGAGCAGGGTGCTGTGCTCGAGGCGATCTTCCTCTACAACACCAGCGAACGCGAGGCGATGATGCCCCGCAAACCGTTCCCACACCCTGAACTGGAGAGGCAGCAGTCCGCGCCGATCCCCGGAATCTTTCCCAACTCAACCGGAGCGCCGGATGAACCAACCGGTCAGGGCCGCCGACGTCAGCAGTAATGCAAAAAGAGCGTCGTTGCCTCCAGTTTGAAGAATACGTAACCGGCACGATGGAATATGTAGCAGACATCGCTACATACCAGATAAATGAGTAGCTGTTGCGATGCCAATTTGCAAAAGAGAAGCCCCGGAGCCTAGTTCCGGGGCTTTTTTGTGCCTTATGCAGGACGGAATCAGACGGCTTTGCGGCGAAAACAGTCAGGGCTGTGGTCGTTGACGATACCGCACGCCTGCATCCAGGCGTAGACGATCACCGGACCGACAAACTTAAATCCGCGCTTCTTCAACGCCGCAGAGATCTCTTCGGAGAGCGGCGTCTTCGCGGGAACGGGCCCCCGGTTTTGAATCGGTTTATCGCCAGCCATCTTCCAGATCCAGGTGGAGAAGTCTTCGCCTGCGTCCTTCATCGCAAGATAGATGCGTGCGCCGTTGATCGTCGCTTCGATCTTGGCGCGGGAACGAATGATGTCTTCATTCTGTAGGAGCCGCGCGATGTCGGCCTCTTCCATCCGCGCAACCTTCTTCGGATCGAAGCCACGAAAGGCCTTACGGAACGCCTCGCGCTTACGCAGGATAGTCAGCCACGAGAGACCCGCCTGGAAGCCATCGAGCATCAGCGCCTCCCAGAGCGCACGGCTGTCGCGCTCCGGAACGCCCCACTCCTCATCATGATAGGCACGCATCACCGGGTCATTGTCAGCCCAGAAGCAACGGTGAATCACTGCAGTCTTCTTCGTCATGCTATCTCTCGATCGGGCGTTGTGGAATCTGATCATTCAGATGCGCCGGCTGCGGGCGCGTTGTGGAGATAACGCTCGAACCACTCGACGGCGCGGGTAAGCTCATCGATCTGGTGTTCGCGCTTGATAAAGCCATGACCCTCCTCGGGATAGTAAACCGCATCGACGGTGCGGCCTTCCTTCTTGAGAATCGCAACGACCTGCTGAGCCTCTTCGAGCGGCACGCGAATGTCGCGTTCACCCTGCAGCACGAGCAACGGCGCGCGCTCATCGCGGATGTACTTCAACGGAGAGCTGGCTTCATAGATAGCGCGATCTTTTTCCGGATCGCCGAGGAGGCTCTTCTCATACTCCTGCAGACTCGGGTCTTCGTGCTGGAGCATCGTGTACCAGTTCAGGATGCCGTACTCGTCGACCGCAGCCGACCAGACACCAGGGGTTTTGCCGATAGCCATCAGGGTCATGAATCCGCCGTAAGAACCGCCCCAGATGCCAACCTTCTTTGCGTCGATGAAGCCCGTGGCCTTCAGGAAGTCAACGCCCGCAATCTCGTCTTTCAAGTCTGCGCCGCCAAGGTCTTTATAGTTCGCTTTCTGGAACTCCATTCCGTAGCCAGTAGAGCCGCGCACGTTGGGCGCAATAACGACGAAGCCTCGCGAGGCAAGCAGCATCGCGCGGCTGTTGAACGAGTCCACCGTCTGGCCCGTGGGTCCGCCATGAGGCATTACAACTGCGGCGGCAGTTCCATCGCGCTTGAGGTTGAAGGGAACCCACACGAAGGCTGAGATCAAACGGCCATCAAAGCTCTTGTAGGTGACGAGCTGCGATCCAGGCAGAGCGGCAGAGGCGAGGGCCGCGCTTTCGTTATGGGTGATCTGTTTCAACTCACCGCCCGGATGCAGCAAATAGAGGTTCGCAGGATGCGTGGAATCTTCATGGCTGAGCAGATAGCCACCGTCTGAGGTGAACGACGTTGGGCGCGCGGCAACATTGTTGATACCCGGAGGCACGCCGCGGTCGCTTGCTTTCAAAGTCGCAGTATCAGCGAAGAAAATTGTCGTTCGTCCATCTGCGTTGATCCCATAGGTGAAGGTCTTACCGTCGGGCGAAAACTCGCCGGGTCTCGCCGTCCATTGCGTGTCCGTGACCCAGCGCCACTGCTTCGACTTGAGATCGAACAACGCAACGTTGTCATAGCCCGCCTTGCGATTTGAACTCAGCAGAAGAGTCTTGCCGTCAGGCGAAACGTCGCTAACTGAGTCAAGCTCCTTTCCTTTGTGAGCGGTAAGATTCTCCGCTTTACCGCTGACGACATCGATGCTGTAGACATCGGAGTCTTCCCGTCCCACCTGGCGCACTGCGTAGATGGAGTGTCCGTCAGGGCTCCAGCAGGTGATATTCCAGCTCGCCTGTGGGTCATTCTCATGGGTCAGCAGGCGGATGGCGCCGGATGGCCACGCCATCACGGCTACATTCGTGTAAGCCGTGCTCTTATCCTTGCTGCCGAGAGCGAGCATGGTTCCGTCCGGCGAGAATTGCGGATTTACTTCACTCGTGTGATCTGTGTTGGTGATGTTACGAGGGTCGCCCCCGGTAATCGGGACAGCATAAAGGTCGTACAGTTCATCGCCGCCCTTATCTTGCATGTAGACGATCTCTTTGCCGTCGTGCGTAAAGATTGGATCAGCTTGCCGGTCGTTCGACTTCAACAGCTGCCTGGCGCCGGTGCCGTCCGCGTTCATCACCCAAAGATTGAGGCGACCCGAAGCGTTGCCGATGTACGCGATGTGGCCACCGTCAGGAGAGAGGGTCGATCCTGCGATTCGTGTGGTCTGCAGCAGGTCCGCTACATTGACCGGTGCAGCTCCAGCTTGCGTCGCAGAGACGACGCTCTTGGGATCGGTAGGTACGCGGTCTCCTGGCCCCGAGGCGATTGCAGTTGCGGAGCAGGCGAGGAGCAGAAGGGAAATGGCATTAGTGCGGAGCATAGGACCTCGAGGTTGAAGACAAAGATAGAGTGGTTGCAAGACGATTTTTCAGCGTGACAACACAGTACACCAATGCTCTCGATGTCTTGCTTCAGAAAAACGTAAGCTGCTAAAGCCACGCACTCAACAGGCGGCCGGCACTACCCCGGAGCCGAAGGTTATCGGTGCGGTTGGCGAAGTAAAGGGAGTTAATCTCGGGAGAGCCAAGGTCCTCGAGGTTGTAGAACGCGGCGAGTTCGGCGGCAGCCTCACGTGGAGTGAAAAAGAGCCGGAAGGGCTCGCCAGCCTGGTGAACGCGAGCGACCAGGGAGTCGTGGGCGAGTTGTTCGAGCAGGGGGAGCGCAGATCGAGGTTGTCCGTAATCAAAGACCAGACCGCTGCCGGGCGGTTGGGCAGCAACGAAACGCAAGGTCGAACGAAACGCTTCAAGAGTGAGATAAGGGACAACGCCAAGCCACGCGAAGAAAGTAGGAGCGGTCGAATCGAAGCCTGCGCCGACGAGTTGAGTGGCGAGGTCCTGGTGCTCGAAGTCCACCGGGACAAAAATGAGGTTAGGCGGGATCGAAATGAGATTAGTCTCAAGCAGCTCGCGCTTCCACTGCTGCGTCGCGGGGTGATCCACCTCAAAGACACGGAGATTCGGGTAAGGGTTTCGGTAGGCGAAGGTGTCGAGGCCTGCCCCGAGAAGCACATACTGCGTTCCGCCTTGGGCGACGGCGCCCGCGAGCATATCTTCCGCATAGCGGCTGCGCGCGACGAGGAAGGCGCGGAGTGCTACAGAGAAAGGCTTCTCCAATTTAGTGGCAGTCTTGTGAAGTTCGGGCAGATACTCCTGGCCGAGGATGGGGACGGCGATGGGATCGTCCAGCACCAGCGGCTGCGCGTCGTAGAGCTGATGCGCGGCGCGGCGCAGAGCTACCCGGAGGGCGGTTTTAGAGGGGATGCTTTGCTGCATCGTGTCGAATGTAACTGATTCAGTTACTGATCTGGATTGGTCATCCAGCTCAAGGCCTGGTTGAGGTATTGCTTCATCTCTTTGCGCGGAACAATGGCATCAAGGAAGCCGTGCTCGAGCAGAAATTCGGAGCGCTGGAAGCCGTCAGGGAGTTTCTGGCGGATCGTCTGCTCGATGACGCGGGGGCCGGCAAAGCCGATCAACGCGTTCGGCTCGGCGATATTCAGGTCGCCGAGCATCGCGAAGCTGGCGGTAACGCCGCCGGTGGTGGGATCGGTCATCACCGAGATGTAGGGGATCTTCGCGTCATCCAGGCGAGCGAGTCCGGCGGAGATCTTCGCTAGCTGCATTAGCGAGGCGATTCCCTCCATCATGCGAGCGCCGCCGGAGGCCGCAACGATGATCAGCGGATGGCGCGTTTCGAGCGAGCGGTCGACAGCCCTTGCAATTGTCTCCCCCACGACCGCGCCCATACTGCCACCGATGAAGTTGTACTCCATCACGCTGAGGACGACGTTGTGCGATCCGAGCTGACCGATGGCGTTGATAATGGCGTCGTTGAGGCCGGTCTTCCGTTGCGCTTCGGCGAGCCGCTTCTTGTAAGGCTTCAGATCGGTGAACTGGAGCGGGTCGGTCGAGCGAAGTCCAAGGTCGACCAACTCATAGCCAGGTTCGAGCAGGTTTTCGATGCGTGTGCGCGCGTCGATCCGGAAGTGATGGCCGCAATGGGGGCAGACCTGCTGATTAGCTTCGAGCTCGGCCTTAAAGAGGATCTTGCCGCAGTCAGGGCAGCGGATCCATAAGCCCTCTGTGCGGACGGTCTTCTCCGAGTCGTTGACGATCTCGTGGTCTTCGCGTTTAAACCAACTCATGCCTGCTTGCCCTTCCGGAGGTGCCTTGACCATTGTAGCGGGCGAAGGAGATCGCAGCCGCCGCAAAATCTTCGAATAAGTCGCTTGTTTGCAGTGAGATGATGTTAAAAATGATGGACAATGGAAACTTACGGCCAATTTCTCATTGGTTTTGGCTTTAGACCCCGGATAATTTCAAGGTATTTTTTCTACTTTTATTTTTTGCTAACTGTTTCGAATCAGAGCGCAGACTGACGAGACAGGCGTCGTTTTCAATTGATAAAAAACATCTTAGCCACGCCATCGAGTTTGCGGGGCTCACCCGCGTGGTGGCGTGGTAAAGCTAACAACAGGCCATTGTCCGCATCCAAGGTGACATGATGTCTGCTACTGCGAACAGTCTGCAGAAGCCAGAGAGCTTCGACGGATACGTCAAAAAATTTCGAGTGATCTGCGTGATGCATGGCGTACAGATCGGGTCACGCCCTGACCTCCCGGGCTTCATGAAGAAGCTGGTGGAGGACAGACACCTCGCGATGGACTTCTGGGGATTTGTTGGCAAAGTGAGTAACCGCGAGGGCGGCGATCTTTCCGACGATCAGATGCTCGCTCTCGTCGTCGAAGGCGTCACAAGTAGTGAGATCTCCGACGAAGACGGCGAACTGAAGCGGCCCATCGATGATCTGCGCGCGATGCTCGCCGGCGTCGATATTCAGGGGCCTGAGCAGAGCCGGATTGAGCCCGCGCCCTTTCCCAAAAGTGAAACTGACTCGCAACAACGTGATGAAGAGTGGAAGACCCGCGACGTCGAGCCTTCGCCCAGGCCCTCGGGTTCACGAGCCGCCTTCACATCAGCGGCGTTCGACGAAGGTGCGGAGCACCCGGCCACCTCGTCCCCAACGCTATCCCCACAACTGGACGAGGCTCTACTGCGCCTCGAGCTGACCAACCTCGAACTGAAGCAGCATCTCGACGACATCGATCAGAAGATAAGCAGGCTGGAACCCCATCTCACCGACATCAACTCGACAGGATCGGGTTCGCATGAAGCGATCCGGGGACTCGCAGAAGAACCGGCTTCGGGAGCAATCGCCGAGCCAGCCAGCAAGCCTGTGAGCAAAACGCGGCTTGTTCTGCAACCTGCCGAGCCGCCTGCTGAAAACTCTTTCGCGCGGAAAAGTGAAGTCCCTCCGGCACATATTCCATTGGATGACTACTCGCAGCCGCAAGGATACGGAAGAGCAGTCTCGGCCATGCTGCTCGTCCTGGTGCTCGCTGGAGCAGGCTTTGCTGGCTATCGATACCGCGTGCCCTTGCAGGACGAGTACGCCGGACTCCTCCAAAAACTCCACAAGATCCAAAGTACGCCGACAGCGGCACCGCCGAATCAGAGCGCGTCCAGTGCGTCCGCGGACACTGCTTCCGAAGATCAGCCGCCTGCCGATCAGCCGAAACAAGACCAGCCTCCTGCGCAGCAGCCAGCGCTTCAGGGCACTTCGACTCCGCCTTCGCCGGATGCGCCCGGTGTGCCGAGTGCAAGGCCGAGCAATGCATCGAAGCTGGCAGCTTCCACTGGGTCGCAGGCCACCAAAGGCAGCTTCGATTCCAGCAGCGGTCACAAGCCGATCTCGAATCGGACCGCTGTACCTGCCGAGCAGTCTCCAGCGGACGGTATAACAAGCTCCGAGTTGGCAGGCTCGGTCCGAGTGGATCCGGCTACGATGGAATCTCGTCTCTTCATATCGCGAGTCCCTGCCTATCCCGAGGTTGCGAAGATAAATCGCATCCAGGGGCAAGTAGTGATGCAGGCGATTATCTCGAAGGATGGTACGGTGAAACACCTGCACGTAATTCAGGGAGACTCACGTCTGCGGAGTGCAGCGCTGGACGCTGTCTCCAAGTGGCGATACAGGCCGTATCTACTCAGCGGCCAGCCGGTTGATGTTGCAACGACCGTTAAGGTTGACTTCAACCTGGATCGATGACGCCCGTCGCGGCTTAGTCGGGTATGTTGCCGTAGTGATCGGCCCATTGCTTGCCGGAGATCGAATAGGTGTAGGCAGCCGGATCCTGGGGCAGCATCGTAGCTTCCCACGCTTCGTACTCGGCAACGAGCCGCTTGTATACCTCAGGTTCTCTGGCTTTCAGATTGGCGCGCTCAAGCGGGTCCGCAACTACGTTGAAGAGGAAAGTATTGTCGCGGATCTTCAACCACTTGGTATCGCCGTCGCGAACAGCACGCTGGGCGTTGGCATGGAAGCGCCAGAAGAGTTTGCGAGGGACCACGGGAGCCTTGCCAGTGAGGATTGGCAGCAAATTGATGCCGTCGGATGGAAATGCCGCGTCCGGCTTTGTTCCGGCGGCGTCGAGCATCGTGGGAACCCAATCCATCGAGATCGCGACTTGATCGGTAGAGCTGCCAGGTTTGATGTGACCCGGCCAGCGAATGATTGCCGGAATTCTAAGACCGCCTTCGAGAAGTTCGCTCTTCTTGCCGGTAAACGGCCAGGTGTCGGCGAAGCGTTCGCCTCCGTTATCGCTCGTGAAGACGACGATCGTATCTTCGGCGAGGTGAGTGCGGTCCAACGCGTCGAGAACGCGGCCGATCTGCGCGTCCATGGACGTGACCATGCGCGCATAGGTCGCCTGATCGCCGCCATCGTAGTCAACGAGTGCGGAGATGCGCTTCGACTCTGCCTCATCGCCCGGACCTTCCCAGGGCCAGTGGGGAGCGTTGAAGTGAAGGCTGAGCAAGAAAGGAGCTTGAGTCTTGGCGTAGCTCTCGATCACCGACACTGCACGGTTGCCGAGAAGCTCGGTCAGATATCCAGCCTGATGGACCTTGGCGTCCTCATCCCAGAGGTCGTCCGTGTCGGTATTGGCCGGTCCTGACTTATGCGTGAAGTAGTCAAGCGCGCCGCCGCGAAAGCCGTAGAAATGATCGTAGCCGCTCTTCAGTGGACCGTAGTCGGGAAGCCAGCCGAGGTGCCATTTGCCAATCAGTGTGGTTCCGTATCCAACCTTTTTCAGTAGCGAGGGAAGCGTCGGATGACTTGGAGGCAAGCCAATATTGCGCGCGGGACTGGCCAACGGTTCCTCGAGACCGACCGAAAGACGGTACTGGTAGCGGCCGGTGATGAGAGCTACCCGCGTAGCGGTGCAGACGGCGGAGTTGGCATACGCCTGGGTAAACTTCATGCCGCCCGCGGCGAGGCGATCGATGTTCGGCGTCACATAATCGGGGCGGCCGTAGCAGGACACATCCGCGTAGCCAAGGTCGTCGGCCAGGATGAAGATAATGTTCGGCCGCGCATCTTTCGCCCAGGCAAACCGCGAGCCGAAGAGGAAGGCAAACGGAGCCAGCGCGAAGGAGGCGAGCGTCTGTCTTCGAGTAAGGGGGTACGAAGGACCCATTTTCGGCTCTCCAACTGTGAGCCTTCATTCTGTCACGAGCCGCGAGCGGCTCGATCCTTGTGGACCTCGATAGTCACCGCGATAGTGAAGGCGTCGCGTTCAGCGTTCATCAAGCAAGCGTGATATTCAGCGTGGTGACACTTGCTGCAGGAAAAGTATGGAGCAGTCGTCCTGCTGTCGGCTGGCCTATGGTTGCAGGGTTCGGATGAACGGCGTTGGGGTGGTCAAAGTCGTTGTGGGCATGAACGTCAGGCTCGTTGAGCACCGTGCCCGTGGCACTTGCAATCCTGGCTCCGTGAACCACGACCTCGGTGGTCAACGGTTGATCGAGATGCGGGTTCACCACGGTTAGCGTGATCTGCTTGCCATTCCCCGAGGTAGCGACGGAGGCGGAGCCGCTAAGGCCTGCGAGAGTCTTGCTGGCATCAAGTGATCCGCGATAGCTATTGCCACCAGCCGGAATGGGCGCATTCGCGAGCGGGTTGGGAATGCTGGGCGCGGTGAACTCGGCACGGATAGCCTGTGCTCCGCTGTGCGGCAGGTACATCTGGAAGACGTGGAAGGTCGGGGTGACGGTGAACTTATCTCCCTGTGCGAGCATCAACGAGTGAATGCAATTGATGGACTGCGCAACGGCTGCGACAGCGACCTTGTCGGCATGGCGCTGGAAGATGTCAAAGGTGATGCCGGTAAGCAGCGCGTCACGCATGGTCGACTGCTGCGAAAGGTTGTACTCCGGCGCAAGCTCGGTGCCCTTGCCGTACCACGCACCCCACTCATCGACAACGAGTTTCACATGGGGCTGGCCTTCTGCGGTGCCCATGGCGTGCCAGTGGTCGGTGACGACGCGCTCCATGATGCTGCCACGGGTGAGCAGGTCGTAGTAGTCGTCACTGTTGTAGTTGAGGGCATCACCGGCAGCGAACTTCGTCGGGCTGCCGGAGGTGTAGTAGTGAACCGAAAGTCCCCAGAGATGGCGGCGCTCAGGATTGGCATAGAGCGCCTTGAAGAGGCGCGTGGTCCAGTCAACATCATCGCCGTTCGGCCCGACGGCGACAAAGCGGAGCGGGGTCTTGCTGTAGCTCGGAGTCCAGGCAGTGTAACGGCGAAACTCGGCAGCGTACTCCTCGGGATTCAGGTTGCCCCCGCATCCCCAACTCTCGTTGCCGACGCCCCACAGGTCGACGTCGAACGGCGCGACGTCACCGTTGGCGGCCCGTTGCGCAGCGAGCGCATTGGGAACAGCCTTTGCGGCGGAGTTCGATGGTACGTCTCCGGCTGGAGCATTGCAGTACTCAATCTCCTGATAAAAATCACGCGCTGGCAGGGAGCGAAGGTCGGCGGCGATATAGGGTTTGCAGCCGATGGCCCTGCAGGTGTGCATGAACTCGTGAAGGCCATACTGGTTCGAGTCCTGCTGTCCCCAGAAGCCGGTGCGACCGGGGCGTTTGGCGATCGGGCCGATGCCGTCGCGCCAGTCGTAGCTGTCGGCGAAGCAGCCGCCGGGCCAGCGGAGGACTGGTGCCTTGACGGCGCGCATCGTGTCGATGAACGCTTTGCGAATTCCACCCTCATTCGGAATCTTCGACCCTTCGCCAACCCAGACGCCGTCATAGATCACGCCGCCCAGGTGCTCGATGAAGTGCGAATAAATCTCCGGAGAAATAGTCGCGATGGGTTCGCTAGGGAGAATATCGATGCGCGCGTCGGCCTGCGCCGCCTGGGCAAGAAGATTGGAGCCGCGAAGCGCAACAGAAGAAGCAGCGAGCGTGGATCCTTTGAGAAACGAGCGTCGGGTGGTCGGATTTTGTGACATTGAGTAAACGTTCTCCCGTAACGACTGAAACGATATAGAGTCGCGACCTGGCGTGCAAGAAATTTGCGGAGAGCCCGACTTTCCACATCATTTCGATCAATCCTCCGTTCGTTGCCGAACACAAGGAGTTGCAAAATGAAGACGCCGGTGACAGTTAACTACCATCTCGAGCATTGAAGAATTGTTCCGAGCATCGCAGAGGCAGGGAGCACCCCGCCTTTTATATATTGGGAGCGAAGACCAGATCCGACTCTAATGTCCAGAATGGTAAGGGTGGCCGGCCAGGATGGTCAGGGCGCGGTAGACCTGCTCGGCAAGCACAACCCGGGCGAGCTGGTGCGGCAGGGTCATTGGACCGAAGGAAAAGAGAAGATTGGCGCGCCGCCGTGCGGCGGAAGACCAACCATCGGCGGGACCGATGGCGAGTACCAGGCGCTGAGTGCCCTCATCGCGGATACGTCCAATGTGCGCTGCGAACTCCTCCGAGCTGTATTGCCGGCCGCGGCTATCCAGCAGGATGGCATGGGCAGGGGTGCGGCCGGACTGGCGGTCCAGCCAATCAAGGACGGCCGCCTCGGATTCGAAAAGCTGCGAGTCGCAGGGAATGTACCGGGCGATGCGCTCAAGATAATCGGCGAACAGGCGATCCGTAGCCTCTGACTTGGAGCGGCTTCGACGCGGGACAACGGCTGCAAGTGTGACCTTCATTTATATCCGGTTAGTCCAGTTTCGTAGATTCGATCTCTGGATTATCCAATATTTCATAGAAGAACCTCAGGGACAGGCGCGAAAAGGGCGAGATTCTTCGGAATCGGCGGTTTCCTAATTTGGCCCTTTACGTGCATCCCATTCTGCACCAGCCTGAAAATCAGAAGGGAATCGTTACATGAGACAGATTTCTATTTGGCATCGAATTGTCCTGGGAGCCATCCTCGCGCTATCGTTCAGCTACGCCCACGCGGTTGAAGTCACCGCCCGTATCAAGGGAACTGTGACCGATCCTAGCGGTGCCGTCGTCGCAAAGGCTCAGGTTACAGTCACCAATGCGGATACCGGCGTCGTGTCGACCACGACTACGAGCGACTCCGGCGACTATATCTTCCCTGCCCTTCCGGTTGGAACCTACAACATCAAGGTTGAAGCTCCCGGCTTTAAAGGATTTGCGGCGACCGGAATCAAGTTGAACATCGACCAGGAGTTTGTCGAGCCGGTTAAGCTGACGCTTGGCAGCAATGCCGACACTGTCTCCGTCGAGGCCGATGCAGTCCAGGTGAACACCACCGACATGCAGCTGAACAACATCGTGGACTCGCACCAGATCACCGAGCTGCCGCTGATCGGCCGTGACTTTACCCAGCTTGAACAGATTCTGCCCGGTGTCCAGGCTTCGAGCGACCGCTTTGGTACCTTTTCGGTCAACGGTGGACAGACCCAACAGTCCGCCTTTGTCATCAACGGCGCAGACTCGAACGACCTGCCGCTGAACACCCCCGCCATCCGGCCGAACATCGACGCCCTCGCCCAGTTCAACCTCGTCACCGGCCCGCTGAACGCCGAATATGACCGTAACGGCGGCGCCGTCGTCAATACCGCCATCAAACAGGGCACCAACCACTTTCACGGCGATGTCTTCGAGTTCTACCGTGACACGTTCCTGAACACCCGCAACTACTTCCAGAAGTCCGTCATTGGCACTACCTCCTCAGGCGCGCCTATCATCCAACCAACGTCGCCCTACCACCAGAACATCTTCGGCGGTACGCTCGGCGGACCGATCCTGAAGGATAAGCTTTTCGCCTTCGGTGCGTATCAGGGAACACGCCAAAGAGTTCCTCAAACCGGCGGTAACGTCAACGTCTTCTCCGCTGCAGAGCTTGCAGGTAACTTCTCCAGCGACGTAACTGGCGGCCTGTTGACGACAAACCCGATACCCGCGACCGTCAGCATTCCCGGATGCAGCACAGGGGAGACCTTTGCGCAATGTTTCGGTACCAGCGGACTAAACGGCCAGCTGCCGGCAGGGGCCGTCAATTCAGTCGCCGCCAATCTGATCAAAAAGTATGTTCCTGCTGCTAACCCTGGGACCGTCAATTCGTACACGTTCAATGCCATCACGCCAACCACCGCGAACCAGGCAATCGGTCGAGTGGACTACAACCTCACGTCGAAGGACCAGTTCTACGGCGTCTACATCTGGCAGAAGACGGTCGCGTCAGATACCTTGCCTTTCACCGGCGCTACCATTCCCGGCTTTGGCGATATGAGCACCACGACCATTAACCAGGTCTCGGTCGGCTACACCCGCCAGATCAGTAACACAATGGTCAATGACCTTGAGGCTCACTGGACCCGGTTCAACTTCCAGGCGGTTGAGCCACAGAACGTCGTCGCGCCGTCCAGCCTCGGCTTCTCCATCTTCCCGCAGAACACTGCAGGCGAGAGTGTTCCGACAATCGCTCTCGTTGGTGCCAATGCAAACCAGCCAAACTTCACCTTAGGCTTCAGCACCAACGGACCTCAGCCCCGTATCGACCAGGTCTACCAGATAAACGACAGTGTCTCCAAGAGCCTCGGCCATCACAACCTGAAGTTCGGGTATGACCTCCGCCGGTACAACGTCTCCAATCCCTTCTCTGCGAACAATAACGGTTCCTACAACTTCAATACGACCTCGAACAACTTTACTTCGGGTGACGCCGCGCTGGACTTCCTGCTCGGCATCCCCGCTACATACGCTCAGGGTTCTGGTGCGCCCATCCAGGCGTATGCCTTCCTCAACTACATGTTTGCCCAGGACACCTGGAAGGCGACAAGCGACCTCACCCTATCCTTCGGTCTCGGCTACCAGATCGATACTCCGCTCCACAACCTTCAGTTCGGCGGCATCGGAGTTACCTGCTTCCTTCCAGGCGTACAGTCTAAGGTCTTCCCCTCCGCTCCGAAGAACCTGGATTATCCAGGAGATCCCGGTTGCAACAACGCCAGTGGCGCAACCACGCGATACACAGACTTTGGACCCAGAATCGGCTTCGCCTGGGCCCCGGATCTCGGCTCGCTGTCGGCAGGCCCCTCCAGGAAACTCTCCATCCGTGGCGGCTTCGGTATCTACTACAACAGAACGGAAGAAGAGACCTCACTGCAGAACCTGGAAGATCCACCCTTCGGCGTCAGCTCGGGTGGTGCTACCGACTACTCCACTAATGTTTCCATCAATCCCGCCTTCGCAAATCCGTACCAGGACATCAATACACCTGGACCGGCCGGGATATACAAGAACAAGTTCCCCTTCGTACCTCCGACTGCGGGCTCTTCTCCTGACTTCTCGGGATTCTTACCCTTCGAGCTGAGCCAGTACAACTCTACGTTCCGCTCTCCCTACACCGAGAACTTCCAACTTACGATCCAGCGTGAATTCCCGGGGCAATTGGTTGCAACCGCCAGCTACGTCGGTACGCTCGGACGCCACAACCAGGCGGTCATCGAAGGTAACCCGATCACACCGGCTGGTCACGCTGCCTGCGTGGCCGATCCTGTCTGCAGTGGTACCAATCGGAACCTGCAGAACTATCTGTACCCGACTCACACGCAGTACGGTTATGCGGATGTGGCAAACGGTGGTATCAACGACTTCGCCAGCATCGGTCTCATCTCGACCATCTCCGCCTCCAACTACAACGCGTTTCAGCTCAGCGTTGACAAAGGCCTTACACACGGACTGCAGCTACAGGCCAGCTATACCTACTCCCACGCACTCGACAACGCCTCTAGCTTCGAGAACTCTGGATTCGGCGGCTCACGTGGCTACAACCAATACCAGACTGGCCTGAACTACGGAAACGCCGCCTTCGATACACGGAACCGGTTCGTCATCGCTCCGGTCTATGTCGTTCCCTTCAAGAAGGGTGGCAGCGCCTTCTCGCCGATGAACCTCTTGGCAGCCGGCTGGGAGATCACTGGTATCGCAACCTTCGCAACCGGCTTCCCGTACGATATCTCCTACGGTGGCGGCACCTCTCATTCTCTGTGGTGCTCGGATGCTACATCCTTCTATGCCTGCCCCGATATCCCGGAACAGATTGCCCCGCTGGTCAGAGGCAATCCGCGTACCTTTCTCACGTCAGGAACCCCCCCGACTTCAACCAATAAGACCGAGTGGTTCGGGCCAGCCAGCTTTGCGGCCGAACCCATTGGAAGCTTCGGCAACATCGGCCGCGACGCCTATCACGGTCCAGGGATCAACAACATCAACCTCGTTATCGCCAAGAACTTCGCACTGTCGAGCGATGGCGTCCGCTCCCTCCAGCTTCGTATGGAAAGCGACAACGTCATCAACCACACGCAGTTCTCGCTTCCCACTTCGAACTTCACGTCGTCCAATTTCGGTCTGATCACTGCTGCAGCCGCAGGTCGTCAGACTCAGCTGGTCGCGAAGATCTACTTCTAACCCAACATGTTTCGCCTGTGAAGGCGGAACAAGAATCAAAGCGGAGAGCTTCGGCTCTCCGCTTTTTCGTGGAATCGATACCCCATGCAAAAGAGGCGCTCCAGTTGAGAGCGCCTCCTTCGCGTTAAGATATCCGCTTTGCCTGCCGTCAGCGCCTACTTCTTTGCGGCTCTCTTTGGAGCAGCTTTGCGTGCTGGAGGCTTACCGATCGATTTCTTCGCAGCGCTCTTCTTCACTGCAGGCTTTTTGGACGGCGCTGTCTTCGCTGCAGCCTTCTTCGCAACAACCTTTGCCGGCGTCTTCTTTGCAGATGCCTTCTTCGAACGCGTCTCCGTAATACGTGCGCTCACGTCAGCGTTGAGCTCAGCAACGCTGATCGTCGTAGCGGATTTCCTAAGCCGCTCCAGGCCGTAGAAGGCCCGCTTCTCCGCGGAGAAGACATGCACGATGAAGTCGACGTAGTCCATCAGTATCCACTCGGCCTGCCGTCGGCCCTCGACCGAATTGGGGTAGACGCCATACTCACGCTTCAGGCGGAGTTCGATCTCGTCGGTGATTGCGATGTTCTGCCGCTCGTTGGTGCCATTGCAGATAAGGAAGTAATCGGTGAGGCCGCTCTCCGCCGGGTCCAGCGCGAGGATGCGGATATCTTCAGCTTTCTTGTCCTCGCACGCCGCTGCGGCGGCGAGCAGTAGCTGGTTGCTTTCAATCGATGGCATGAGACTCCTTCAACTTCCATCGTAGCGGGTTGTGCTCACGGAAGCCAGTGTTTGCAGGGATTAGGTGCTTGCTCCCTGCAAGCCACAGAACGCCGTGAATCTACCTCGTTCCAGCTCCGGGGAGCGTCTTCTTGGTCACTTCTTTTCCAGATGAAACATGGTGCGGCCGTTCGCCAGAGTCAGCTCGTCGACAATCGCAAAATACCCGGTGAACGCATCGCGGAATACCGCCTCGGTAATGTGCGTGTAAATGGCGTCGCGGCCGCGCAAGAGTTCCTGAAACTTCGGATCGGCTGGCGGAACCCACTCAAGAATGAGGTGTCCCGTCGTGAAGGTATGGCACAGGGCCGCGATGCGGTTCATCGGGATCTGGTTCCGAAGCAACAGATGGTGCAGTACAGCGAGCATCATCACAGTGTCGAAGTGGCCCGTGCAGCGATTCAGGAAGGACGCGTATTCACGGTTCTCCCATCCGGTAGCGGGCGTCGGATGAGCCAGATCAACGCATAGCGGAAGGATATTCTTGCCGCTGCCCTTCAGGCTCGCGCAAAGGCGATCGACCGCCTGCACGTCGGTATCGATCGAAACTACCTCAGCCCCGGCGTCAGCTGCCAGATTGGAGTAAACACCCGTATTGCAACCTACGTCGAGCACCCTCTCGGGGCGCGCCGCACCCAGGGCACGGATGACGAAATTTCGCTTCAGCGCATGATCCTCGTCGCTGTAGTGGGTCGCCGTCTCGGCATAGTCCGACCAGGTGGACGAGCGGTGCGACGGTGTAACCTTGCGCATCTGCGACAGCAATCGCTTGAGTGTCTTCAGAAGAATCTGCCTGGCGAGCTCAGGCTCTTTGACCGCTCGCGAAGACAGACTCGCAGTTTGCATCTTCTTGTTATTCGCCAGCAGCGACGGCAGCGTAACCGCGGAGAGCGCAGGCTGCTGCAGCCGTGCCGGCCAGGAGAGCGCGGAGTAAACATCCTCCGGCTCATAGCCGTCACGCCGCGTCAACGACGCCTGCAGCGGCCAACCCAGCCGCGAGTACGCGAGCATCGGCAGCAGAAACATCCGGACAAACTGCCCATACGCCAGCCAGATCGGCTGATGCGGGTCCATCCGTTCAATTGAAGTCACATCGACAAAGATGGGCTGGGTGCCCTGAAAGAGCACATTGAGCGGTGTGGCGTCCTTCAGCAGCCAACCCTGCTGAACCAGCTCGCTGCAGAGGTTCAACGTAAGCTCCGCTGCCGCCAGCCACATACCGGGAGCCCACTCCCACGGGAAGGATTGGAACGCAATCCTGGGATGCCGCAGCACCAGCGTCTCGGCCCCTGCTGGAGACATCACCTCGCTGGCGACAAGCCGTCTCTGGGCAACCAGCTCAGTAGCCAGCGGCAGCCCGAGAAACTCAAGAACCTCAGCGTCGTACGGAGCGCGGATGCTGCGATAGGCGCCGTCCATCCGGACTTCAACGCTGCCCGCAGGATCGCGAAAGGTGGGGAGAGGCAATGTCAATAGTTCCGCCATAGGGGTTGCATGTTGCTCAAGCTAGGTCAGGCACGCTGACGGATCTTTGGTTGTGGAAGAGGGGATAGCTGTAATAGGCCGACAAGTTAGAGACACCTGGGGTTCCAAAAAGTTTCGCATCCAATGAAAAAAGTTGAGGCTTCGAGAAATAGATTGATCGCATCCTGCAACTATCGATAGAGATGGTGCGCCGCGATATACGCAGAGACCTCCGGCGAGAGCACGTCCCGGCACAAATCCCCTGCCTCCAACCGTTCCCGAAGATTCGTGGCTGCGACATCTTCATGCACTGTCTGCAGCAGATGGACGCGGCCTCGTTGCTGCGGGGTCAGCCCCAGCGCCGAGAGGTCCGCAAGCGGAAACCCCGGTCGGCTGACGACGATCCATTCGGCTACTTCGAGCAGCCGCTCAGGCTCATGCCAGCGCCGCAGATCGAGGAAGCTATCCGCGCCCACAAGGTTGAAGAGCCTTGCCTCGGGCATCGCCTCCTGCAGCCTGGCGAGCGTCTCGACCGTGTAGTTCGGGGTGCCGTCGGGCCGCGGCGCGTCCAGCTCAGAGGCGGCAAAGCGCGCATCCCCCGTGCAAGCAAGCTCCACCATTGCCAACCGATCGGCGAACGGGGCCGGAGTTCCACCGGCCTTCAGCGGTTGCCGCCCGACAGGCGCAAAAAGAACCTGGTCCATGTCGAATACATCCGCCGCGGCGGTTGCGATCGCGATATGGCCGTGATGCGGTGGATCGAAGCTGCCGCCGAAGAGGGCTACGCGCATGGCTGTCTCAAGGAAAATGGACAACGAACCCCATACTCACCTGTTTGATCGGGTAGTTGTGGCTATACGTACCAAACGGATCGAGACCGCCGTACCCGAACTCAGCCACACGCCAGTCGAGGATGGGAAGAAGCTTGATATCCAGTCCGGCCAGCCCCTCATACTCGAAGTTGCTGTGGATAGCGTTGGGTTGTTGAGCCGTTGTCGAGCTGGTGGAAAACAGTCCGTAGTCGCTGCGACCGAGGCCGGCCGAGACCTGGATATATGGCTTCAACGGCGCATACTTCGTGTGGAAGACCGCTCGCACACCACCCAGCGCGGAGTAAATGCGCGCGCCCGGCCCGTCGAAGTTGACGTAGGCACCGCGCTTGGTAGTTAGAATGCTGCCGCGCGCGTCAACTCCCAGCTTGACCGGACCCAACTTCAGAAAGTCGTAGTAAACCCCGCCCGTACCCCCCAGCGGATCGACCGTGTTGTTCCTGACATCGGCCGGGGAACCCGACTCCGGCAGCGGCGACGAAACGATGTTACTAAGACGGTTTACCGTGAACATACCGTAAGCGCCGACTTGCGCGTAAGCGGAGGTAGCAGTAACGACGGCAACGGCGGCAAGAAGGAAAACTGCTTTGCGGAGAATCATGTGGCTTTAGTTTACTAGTTCAGGCGGTTTGAGTGCAGTGGCAGGCTCGAATTGTGAGCCAGAGAAGCACACCCTCGCCAGCCTCCTGAGATATTCCTGGCCTTCAAGAAGCTCACTCCCTCAGCTTTCCCACCTCATCAAGAATCCGGTCAGCCATCCTCGCTTTGCTCATCACCGGCAGCTCCACCGCGCCACCCCTCGTCAAAAAGCTTCCGGCATTCTGCTCTGCATCGAACCCTATCCCCTCCACCGAGACATCGTTCACCACAACCGCATCGACGCCTTTGCGTGCGAGTTTCAGCCGTCCGTTGGCCAGCGCATCTTCGGTCTCGGCCGCAAATCCGACCACGATGGTTCCCACAACGCGCTGTTCCACCACATCGCGCAGAATGTCCTCTGTGGCCTCAAGCTCCAGCAACACGGGTCGCGCCGACTCGCGTTTGATCTTCTGCGCCGCAACGCTCCTCACGCGAAAATCACTCACAGCCGCCGCCATCACGACGATCGTCGCCTCGCGCAGCCGCTCCATCACCGCCGCCCGCATCTCATCGGCGGTAACGACCCGTACGATCTCAACCCCCGCCGGCTCGGGCAGACTTGTAGGAGCAGTGATCAGAATTACCCGCGCGCCCCTGCATCGCGCCGCCTCCGCGACCGCATATCCCATTCGCCCGCTGGACCGGTTTCCGATATACCGCACCGGATCGATCGCCTCCCGCGTTCCTCCCGCCGTCACCAGCACCGTCTCACCCGCAAAGTCCAAGCTCTGAACCGCAGCTGGACCGCGGTTCTGCGCAGCGTCGGCAACATTGCTCGCAGCGCCGCCACCCAGCGTCTCAGCAACGGCCGCAACAATAGCCGCAGGCTCAGCCAGACGTCCACCGCCAACCATCCCACACGCCAGATAGCCGCTACCCGGCTCGATCACCCTCACCCCGCGCGCCCGTAGCGTCTCCACGTTCGCTCGCGTCGCCGGATGCTCCCACATATTCACATTCATCGCCGGCGCAACGATCACCGGAGCCGTCGTCGCGAGAAACATCGTCGAAAGAAAATCATCCGCGAGTCCATGAGCAAACTTCGCCAGCGTATCCGCCGTCGCCGGAGCGACGATCAGCAACTTCGTCGTCTGCGCCTCATGAATATGTTCAATCGACGAGTCATCTCCCTCCGACACAACTCCAGCATCCTCACCCCACAAACTCGTAATCACCTTATGTCCGGAGATTGCCTCAAACGTCAACGGCCGCACAAACTCCTCCGCCGCCTTCGTCATCACGACATGCGGATCATACCCGGCGTCCTGTAGCAGGCGCACCAGCTCCACCGACTTATACGCCGCGATCCCGCCGCAAACCCCAACCGTAATCTTCGTGCGCTCAGCAGCCATACCTGATCCTCTGCTCTGTGAAATGGTCTCACAAGCGTCAATTTTCCAGTAATTACCTGCAGCATTTCGAGTGCCATTCTGGCCGCCACGTCTCGCGATTTAAATGTAACTATCACCGTTGCGTTCATCGCCCGGATCCGCATCTCCAAGGGATTCAGGCGGTTGCTCGCTAATATACGAGAGCCCGATTCGCAAAGCGCGACGAACAAGTAGCCCAAAAGTTGCAGCCAAAAGATATTTCGCTTCAATTTTCGCAACTTCACCAAAAACGCTGTGTCTGAGCGGTGGGAAGGCTGAGAGTGACTGTAGTCTCTCCGGCCCGCAATTATTTGATTTAGGCGATTGACCCCGTACACGGGCGCGCCCTGGAACGATTGACATCGTGCTGTCTGCGACGGAAAAGCCCTGTCGGTAACCGTATCTTGCGGGTGCCTGGAGGTTCTTTGTCTTCGCGGCGTCCCAGGGGAGTGGCACAGTTTGCCAACTCAGCGTTCGTTCTCGATCAGCTGCGGGGCAGCGCAGAAAGCGAAGTGACTCTATGTCGTTCTCAATCCATCGCAAACTCCTCGCCGCCCTCGTTACGTTGCCCGTAGCCACGTTCCTCGCCGTTGGCTGCAGCGGTACGAGCCCGAACACAACCACCACCACAAATCCGAACACCGTCACAGGTCCGGCCTTTGTCGTCGGCACCGATGCTCCGCTGGCCAGCGTCACCTCCTTCTCCGTGCAGATCGTCAGCGTCGACGCAATCGACACCAGCGGAAACAGTGTGTCGCTCGTGAGCGGTGAACCCACCGTCGACTTTGCGCGCTTCAACGGATTGCAGACACTGCTCGACATGAACGACGTTCCCGTCGGCACCTACACTAAAGTCGCGATTACACTCGGTCCCGCAACCATCGGCTACCTGAACACCCAGGCCGGATCAGCACCGACGATCCAGACCGAACCTGCGACTCTGTCGCAGCCCACCGTCAACATCACTCTCGCAACGCCTCTCGTCATTGCCCAGACAGCGCCCGTCGGCCTGCACATGGACTTCGACCTGCGTAAATCAATCCAGCTCGACTCAAACGGACAGATCACCGGACAGGTAACGCCGACCTTCGACGTCAACGCCGTCGGGCCAAGCGACTCCGGCGCCTACATCGACGAGTTCGACGCTGCCGTTGTCAGCGTGAATGCAACCGCGCAGTCCTTCGTCATTCAAGGGCCGCACGGTCGTAATTTCACCGTGAACGTCAACGGGTCGACCGAGTGGGAGAACAACGAGACCATCAACTCCCTGACCACCAGCAGCATCATCGAGCTCTCCGGCACGCTTGACCGCGCAGATGCGACCATCGACGCCGACGATGTAGCGATTCTCTCTCAGAGCGCCTTCTACGCAGCCGGTCAGGTCACCTACGTTCAACCCGCCTCAGGAGCAGCAAGCAGCTTTGACCTGTACGTACGCGCGCTGCTGCCGACCACTACCGGACTTTCGCTGGGCCAGATCGCTCAGGTGAATCTAGGTGGCACGGAGAAATTCTTCATCTACCGGTTCCACAACCCGCTCACCGAATTCCTCTTCAACTCGAGCGCTCTTCTGCCCGGACAGCACGTCTCAATCGGCGGACCAGCAACCGGTGCAACCAATCCGCAAGCCGTAACCGTCAACCGAGTCGTACTCCGCAACTGGGGCTTCAACGGAACGGTCGTCGCCGGCAGCGTCAATCAATCCGGCAACACCTTCCAGATGCAGGTGAACGGATTTGCCGGCATCCTGATCCCACAAACAGTAACGGTCTACGTCGCAGCTCCGACAGTCTTCCGCGATGGCCTTACCGCCATGACGTCCGTGCAGGGCGGTCAGAACGTACGCGTCGTCGGTCTGCTCTTGAAAGACCCCATCTCAGGCCAGACAGTCCTGCTCGCGCACTACGTGGACGAACTGAACTGACAATAAGAAGATAAGACGACAGCAACTCCAACCAACCAAGCGCCGGAGCCGAAACCCTCAGCTCCGGCGCTTCACACTTAAATCCTTCGCAGGCGGTGTAACTGATGCAATGGCCGGATTTCAAGTGTCCGCCAGCGAACACCGATTCCCGCTTTCGGACATTCCGCACCCCTCTCCCACAGTCTCTCCTCTTTCGCATCAATACCTTGCGTCCTCCGTCAATGGCCAGCAAAATGCCATGCTTATGGAGCAAACTCCGGAGGATCCAATGCAATCCCTGCTACAAAATCTGCGCTACTCCCTGCGACACCTGCGCAAGTCCCCCGGCTTTACCTTCACCGTCATCCTCACGCTCGCTCTCGGCATCGGAGCCAACGCAGCCGTCTTCACCCTCTTCGATCAGGTGCTGCTCCGCATGCTGCCCGTCCAGAAGCCGCAGCAGCTCGTCCGCTTCAATTGGACCGGAGGCTACAGTGGGGGCGCCAGCATCTTCGGCGGAGAAATGGGCGACTACGTCTCCTATCCGATGTACAAAGACCTGCGCGACAAAAACCAGGTCTTCTCCGACGTCGTCGCCGTTGATCGAGCCAACGTCGGCGTCAGTTGGAACAATCAGGCCGAAGACAAAGATGTCGAGCTCGTCACGGGAAACTACTTCCAGGTCCTCGGTCTGCAACCCGTGCTCGGCCGCCTCCTCACCCCGCAGGACGACACCGCCAAAGGCGCCAATCCACAGCTCGTCCTCAGCTACGCCTATTGGAAATCCCACTTTGCCGGTTCGCCTGATGTCATCGGTCAGACCGTCCGCATCAACGGCAATCCCTTCACCATCGTCGGTGTCGCGCCCGAGGCCTTCCAGACTGCCATCGGCGGCTACAAGCCCGGCCTCTTCCTTCCCCTCAGCATGTCCGATATTGCCATACCGTCGATGGCTCCTCGCGACCCATTCAACAACCACCAGTACCTCTGGCTCACACTCATCGCCCGTCTCAAGCCCGGCGTCACCATCACGCAAGCTGAATCCAGCCTCGCGCCTCTCTGGCACTCCCTCCGCGCAGAGGAGCTCACCCTCTACAAAGATCGCACCGCGCGCTTCTCCAAAAACTTCCTCGACAACTCGCATCTCCTCGTCAAGGATGACTCCCGCGGATTCTCTCCCGGCCGCGCCGACCTCAAAGCTCCGCTCATCATCCTCATGAGCATGGCCGGCCTGCTCGTCGCCATGTGCGCCATCAACGTCGCCACACTTCTCCTTCTTCGCGCCGCCGCTCGTGCTCGCGAGATGTCCATGCGCTACGCCCTCGGAGCCAGCCGCTCACGCATCATCTCCCAGTTGCTCGTCGAAGGCGGCCTTCTCGGCCTCGCCGGCGCACTCGCTGGGCTTGCGTTCGCACCCTTGGTCGCCAACACGCTTGTTCGTCTCATGACGCAGGCCGACCCCGGCAGCGAACCCTACTCGGCAGCCATCGACTCGCGCGTCCTCGTCTTCACTCTCGCGATCTCCGTCCTCGTAAGCCTTCTCTTCAGTCTCGCCCCCGTGCTCCATTTCCTCCGGCCCAACCTGGTTGAAGCTCTTCGCCAAAGCGCCGGCACTGCCTCCAAAGGCTCACAGCGCTTCCGCAAAGCCGCTGTCGGCATCCAGATCGCACTCAGCGTTCTTCTTCTCGGAGTTGCGGGTCTCTTCGTTCACACACTCGACAACCTCCGCCATCAGCCGGTTGGCTTCGATATCACCAGCCTCGTAACCTTTAGTCTTGATCCCACCAACTCCGGCTACGGAGAAGACCGCACACCGCAAATCATCACCACTACCGTGGACACCCTCAACCGCATCCCCGGCGTAATCTCCACCGCAGCCACCACGGACCCCGAACTCACTGGCGATAACGAGATCCACGGCTACACGATCGAAGGCTACACCTTCACCGAAGACGAAAACCACAATATCGAATCTCCCGACATCACTCCTGGCTACTTCGCCACCATACGCCAGCCCGTCCTGGTTGGCCGCGAATTCACCGCAGCGGATGCCAAAGGCGCCGCCCGAGTCGCAGTCGTTAACCTTGCCTTCGCGAAACGATTCTTCCACACGCCACAAAATGCCATCGGCCATCTCATCGTCGAAGACTCCCGTCCCAACGCGAAACCAGATACCGCGATCGTCGGCGTCGTCGGCAACATTCGTCACACCGATCTCCGCACCGAACTCGGGCCCGCCGTCTACCGCCCCTATGCACAAAGCGAGCATCCCGGCGGCGTACAGTTCTACGTCCGCACCACGCAGTCGCCCGAGACAGTCGAATCCTCCATCCGAAAGACTGTTCATGACCTCGACCCCACTCTCGTCGTCGACGGCCTCCGCACCATGGAAGCCCAGACCGAGCTCGCCTCCTTTGGCGAACGAGCTCTCGCCATCCTCGCCGTCGGCTTCTCCATCCTCGCCCTCATCCTCGCAGCCGTCGGCCTCTACGGTGTCCTCGCCTATTCCACAGAGCAGCGCACCCGGGAGATCGGCGTCCGCCTCGCCCTCGGATCGCCCCGCAGCGGCATCGTCATCACCGTCCTGCGCGAGATGGCCATCATCGCCACCATCGCCACTGCTATCGCGCTCCCGTCCATCGTCCTTCTTGCCCGTTACTTTCGCAGCCAGCTCTACGGCGTCACCGTCTACGATCCCATCACCCTCGCCGCATCCACTGCCCTCATCATCGTGGTAGTTCTGCTGGCCGCAGCCCTCCCCGCCCGCAGAGCCGCCGGAGTCCAACCCATGCAAGCCCTCCGCACCGAATAACCGAAGAGGATGACCCCCGCCAGGGAATTGTGGCACTATCTCGATTTCGTTTGCGACCTATAACTGAATGAATGCGAGGAGTTCTCGCTCTTGATCGAAACTGGGCGATCGCTCCACTCACGTGACTTCTCAGAAGCGGGTTTATGAGGATTAATCCGATCGGCGCCAGTCCTCTTGCATGACTCTGTGCTGGATGAGTGCATTGCCCTTCCATGAGAAGGCCGGTCGGTGTCAAGCCGTTTTTTCTGTGGTGGGGACAAGTTGATCTCCTACCCGATCTGAACCCGGTTCTATGCACGCCGAGTTACTGCTTTTGTCGCCACCCTTCCAGCCGCACTCTGATGTGAGCGTTTCATCGCTCGGTGCAAGTTGGGTGTTCTAGATCAGCCGGTGCTGCCACCTGTTAGTGCGACCTTCACTCGATCTTGCAGATGGAGTATTGGGCCAGGCCAATGACGCAGTCACCGGAACTCGGCTTTGACACTAAACCTCCATACCTCTGGACTGAACTATGCCACTGCCGGCAGTGCGCCTGATCGTAGCGGCCTATAAACATCTCCGCTCACCCATAGTCGATGCAACAGGACGGCGAGCTTACGCGCGACGGCGATCACGGCGCGTTTCTTCCCGCGCTTGCCTCCGTGCTCAGCCAGTCTCATGCCCCATCGGCGCAGATCACTATCGACTCCCCAGGGACCGAGAACGTGATGCGCAGCCTGCACCAGGAGTGATCGCAAATACGGATCGCCCTCTTTGCTGATGTGCATCTGCGGCTCACTCTGTCCCGAGTTGCGCCTTCCAGGTTGCAGCCCCACATAACAGGCTGCATCCCGGCTCTTACGAAAACGGTGTGGATCTTCCAGCGTCAGCATGTACGTCAGGGCGATCAGCGTTCCCACTCCCTTGATCTGCTTCAGCCGCTCTGCTTCTGGATATCTGTTCCGCGCCATGGACTCAAGCAGTTGGTCGTACTCGCAGATCCGTTCGCTGACCGACTCTATCTCTCTCATCAGCGGCTCCAGTGCACCCTTCAACTCCGGACTTAGATCTTGGGCCGCTTTCGGGTTCATCCCGCGTGCGTTGCATCCGCGGAGCCGTTCTCCGTAGGACTTCGTTAGGCCACGCGCCGCGTTGACCAACATCGTCCGCGTGCGCACCAGAGCGGCCCGCGCCCGGATCACCGTCAGATCCGCTTGTGCCTCGGCGCTGCGATGCTTCACTGGACACAAAAGTTCCGGATCGATCCTTACGAGCCGCGCGAGCGTCCTAGCGTCCAGCCGATCGTCCTTGCGTCTACTCTCCCCGATCAGCCGCACGCTGCGAGCGTGCGCCACGATCGGCTCATGACCCAGTTCCTTGAGCAACCGGCTTACCCACGGTGAGTGTGTTCCGGTCTCCAGTGCGATACGGCTCCCAGGCATCGCTCCGAAAATCTCCTTCATCGCGTTGGGCATCGTGCTCACCTTCTGCTCCAGCAGGACTTCACCTGCCTCATCCAGCACGCAATAACAGCTCGACCTGTCGCCCAGATCCAGGCCGATGGTCAGGTGTCCGTCCTGCTTGTTGAGTGTCCGCTGCATCATCGTGGTGGTAAGCTTTTTCATCGCCGGTCTCCTCTATCTCCCGCGCTTCGAGCGCGCCGATACCTTGGGAGCTTAACGCATTCCGCTGGAGACCGGCCTTCTCATCCCATCTGTTATCCCAACTGAGAATTGAAGTTCCGAAATCGAATTTGACCTATTCGACTATACGTTCAGAGGCATGGGTGCGCCTTGCAGTGTAACGAAACGGTGAGGTTCGCAACATGCCTTGTCCAACCTCGCAAGATCAGCTTGCATGTCTTTGTGAGCCTTGAAGGATTGTAAAGTTGCATCCAGAATCGATGCTGCCTTGGGATCATCGGGTCGCTGGATACGGTAATGCATCCACTTGCCATCGCGCCGGGCCTCAACAATTCCCGCACGTCGGAGATACGCAAGATGACGAGATATCTTAGGCTGCCCTTGCTTCAAAATCTCCACGAAGTAGCAAACACACACCTCACGCCCATCCATCAGATTCAGCAAACGTAATCGCGTCGAGTCTGCGAGAGCGGCGAACAAAGTAACCAGATCGAATTTAGCAGTCCGTTCCATTCCCAAAGTATACGCCTTGACAGATATGTTAGCTGCGTCATACATTTGTCTTGGCGTATACGAGGACGCCGACAATGGCAACCCAAACCGATATCAGTAACAAGTACGGCGCTATCGCCAGAAGCGTCACGGACTCCGGTGCAACCGCTTGCTGCGATCCTGCAATGCGATGCTGCGATCCAATCACCAAAGACTTGTACGGCGCTCTGGAAAAGGAAGGCTTGCCGGAGAAGGCTGTACTCGCCTCTTTGGGATGCGGCAATCCCACGGCGCTCACAGAGCTAAAGCCGGGCGAGATTGTGCTTGATTTAGGATCAGGCGGCGGAATTGACGTGCTGTTATCAGCCAAGCGTGTGGGGCCAACGGGTAAAGCCTACGGTCTCGATATGACGGCTGACATGCTGGCGCTTGCGCGAGAGAATCAGCGTCAGGCAGGAGCGACGAGCGTAGAGTTTCTAAAGGGCGAGATTGAAAACATCCCTCTGCCGGACAACTCTGTCGATGTGATCATTTCGAATTGCGTAATCAACCTCTCCGCCGATAAATCCCGCGTCCTCAAGGAAGCCTTTCGCGTACTCCGTCCTGGCGGTCGCTTCGCTGTCTCTGACGTTGTGATGCGCGGCGAGGTGCCGGATGCCGTTCGCAAAAGTATGTTGCTTTGGGTGGGCTGCATTGCCGGAGCGTTGGAGGAGTCTGACTATCGGGCGAAGCTGCGAGACGCCGGATTCGAGTCTGTAGACCTTGAGCCAACCCGCGTGTATGACATCGAAGACGCCCGCGTGTTTCTCACGGAGGCCGGGATTTCGGTTGACGAGATTGCGCCTCAAGTCGAAGGCAAATTCCTAAGCGCATTCATTCGCGCGACGAAGCCTGCAGCGCCATGCTGTGCGCCGGGATGCTGCACACCTGAAGCTATCCCCGGAAGGGCCTGACATGACCTCTCCCACTCCTAACAACTACAACGTCCTATTCCTTTGCACTGGCAACTCCGCCCGTTCCATCATGGCTGAGGCAATTTTGAAACACAAAGGCAAAGGCGTATTCACCGCCTACAGTGCCGGCAGTCATCCATCCGGTACAGTCCGGACCGAAGCACTAGAACAGATCGAAGGCGCTGGACTCTCCGCCGAAGGACTGCGGAGCAAGTCGTGGGACGAGTTTTCAGCGCCCAACGCCCCGCACATAAATTTCATCTTCACGGTCTGTGACAACGCGGCCAACGAAGTCTGCCCTATATGGCCGGGGCACCCCATGACCGCTCACTGGGGTATCCCCGATCCCGCAGCAGTACAGGGTACGCCCGAAGAGAAGGCCCGCGCCTTCTGTGACGCGTTCACCGTCTTAGATCGCCGAATCAGCCTCTTCTTATCCCTACCTCTCTCCACACTGGAGAGCCTTGCAATCCAGCAAGAACTCGACGGCATCGGCAAACAATGAAGCCACCACTCTTACGAAGGATCGTTGCAGAGTTCACTGGAACGCTCCTCCTACTCGCCGCCGTTGTCGGTTCTGGGATCATGGGAGAAAGGTTGGCGGGGGGCAACGTCGCCCTTGCTCTCCTCGCCAACACCATCGCAACGGGCGCTGCGTTGGTCGCAATCATCCTCGCATTCGGTCCCATTTCCGGGGCACACCTCAATCCAGCCGTAACGCTTGCCGATGCGTGGCAGGGTGGTGTCGCGTGGCGCGAGACCCCGGCATATATCGCGGCACAGATAGCCGGAGCATTTGCCGGGGTTGCAACAGCTCATCTTATGTTCGGGCTCACCCTATACGCTGCTTCGACTCACGTCCGCACCGGCCCCGCTCAGCTCTTTAGTGAGTTCATCGCTACTTTCGGTCTGCTCTCCGTCATCTGGGGGTGCGCCAAACACCGGCCCTCCGCTGTTCCCTTCGCTGTGGGCGCCTATATCGCCGCCGCCTATTGGTTTACCGCATCTACGTCCTTCGCCAACCCAGCCGTTACCGTTGCGCGATCCGTGAGTAACACGTTTGCTGGGATCAGACCCGCCGATGCACCCGGATTTGTCGCTGCCCAGTTGGCTGGGGCAGTCGCGGCAACTTTGCTCTTTCGTTGGCTGATCCCGTCACTCAGAACTGAGGCTTCAGCCGTTATGGTGGAGCATGACAGGCAGTAACGACAGAGGCTTCTGAAGACTTCGCCGGATGGATGTGTTACCAAGGGGCCAACAATCCGCAAGTCAATTGATGCTAAATCGTCAATGCACTCATCGAGCACAAATAAGTAACGAGAAGTCGCTTCTGGGAAGTTTGAGCACTCGTTGAGAGGGATCGCCAGCTACAATCACCAGAACATGATCGCCCATCTCCGCGGACGCCTCCTCTCGAAAACCCCCAACCAGGCCATCATCGACTGCGGTGGCGTAGGCTACGACGTCACCATCAGCGTAGCCACCTTCTCCGCCCTGCCCAGCGAAGGCACAGACGTCGCCCTCCACATCCACACGCACGTCCGCGAAGATCAGCTCGCTCTCTTCGGCTTCTCCGAGACGCAGGAAAAACGCCTCTTCGAAAAGCTCCTCACCATCTCTGGCATCGGCCCCAAGCTCGCCATCACGGTCCTCAGTGGCATCGACTCCACACGTCTCGTCAACGCCATCCGCTCCGGCGACCACGCCACCCTTACCAAAATCCCCGGCATCGGCAAAAAGACCGCCGAGCGAGTCGTCCTCGAACTCAAAGACAAACTCGACGACCTCGCCACAACCATCCCCACCACCACAGGCACTCCGCACCACGGAGCAGCCGGCGACGACGCCCTCTCCGCTCTGGTCAACCTGGGCTACCCCCGCCCCATTGCCCAGAAAGCCATCGAAACCGCCATCACCAAAGACCCCAACGCCGCCCACGACTTCGAAACCCTCTTCCGCGCTGCCATGGCCGCCATCCGCTAACCCGCTGCAACATCACTCAAGTCGTCATCCTGAGCGCAGCAAAGGACCCCTGCATTTCGTCCTTTGCCGGGTGCCGACTTCCCAGTACCAATCCGTCTGTCAGTGAGTGCATTGGCGATTTGGCACAAATTGAGATTTCCAGTCAGTCACCTTTCTATCTGTCAATTTCAACAGTAACCAAGTAAGTTTTCTATCGACAAAATGTTGGTTGGCAATGGAATTGTCTCGAACGCGAGCGCCATTTCTAGGTGGATTCCAAATGAAAAATCCGGCCTCGTCCCATCCTTCTTCGCTGGTTGCCTTGCAACTACACTCATCGCCCTGCAAACAGACTCCCGAGACTCAAACCGTGACATCGAGAAAACACAGTAAAGACAATTCAGGACCAATCATCGACCAGCTCACACGAGGAGGGAAATCGATGCATGGACTCACCGCACTGACTGCCGCCATACTCACCGCATCGCTACTCGGTTGCGAACAACCGAAGCAGACTCCAGCCACACAGACCAGCGACACCGGCTACACCTTCGACCGCGGCTTTCCCTCCGGTGACACCGCATCCAGGGCCTACGACGACGCCGACCTCAACACCGCCATCACCGCCTACAAGTTCTTCTATCCCACCGTCTCCATTGCTGCAACGTGGAAGGGTAACGCCGCCGCAGGGCTCACTACCAACAATCAGTTCCTCATCCTCGAAGGCAGTCCGAAACAACTCGTCTTCACTCCTAACTCTGACACGCCATATGAAGGGGCCAACATCGATCTGACGAACGGCCCTATGGTTGTTGAACTGCCTCCAGGCCCGCTCATGTGCGTCGTCAACGACATGAACCAGCGCTATGTGATGGACATGGGCCTGCCCGGTCCTGATGCTGGCAAAGGCGGCAAACACCTCATCTTGCCTCCCGGCTATAAAGGCAAGGTCCCCACCGGCTACTTCACAGGAACTCCCACCACCAATCACGTCCTTCTTCTCGTCCGCGCCATTCCTCCACACGGCGATGTGCAGGCCGCAATTGCCATGTTGAAGACGGCTAAGCTTTATCCGCTGAACGACCCCGCTGCCGCCTTCAAGGTCACATGGTTTCCCGTCGGCGACAAACATATCGACTTCACTCCAGTACCGTGGGAGAAGAAACTCGACTACTGGCGTGAGCTCGCGGAAGTTATTAACAACGAGCCTCCCTTCGAGGCATATCGCATGGAGTATGGCCTGCTGGCCTCCCTCGGCATCGAGAAGGGCAAACCCTTCAATCCCGATGCACGCATGCAGGGCATTCTCGTCAAAGCTGCCAATATCGCCAATGACCAGATGCGTGTGCAGTCTTTTGCCGACCGCCGCCCCGACCGCATGGCATGGCCGGACCGCAAGTGGGAGTGGGCTACGTTGCGGCCCGAAAACGGCACCTTCGACACGCCCTCGTATAAAGATCTCGAGGCGCGTACCAAGTGGTTCTATCAGGCGCAGATCGAATCCCCCGCCATGTTCCGCCGCACTGCCGCTGCAGGCTCGCTCTATTGGCTGGGAACGCGCGACGCGAGCGGCGCGTTCCTCGACGGTGGCAAAACCTACAAGCTGACAGTCCAGCAGCCTGTTCCGGCAAAGCTTTTCTGGTCGGTGACGGTCTATGACATTGACTCGCGAAGCGAGATCGTGACCGATACGTACAAAGCTGCACTGCGTTCGCTCTTCGAGCTAAAAGATACAGCCAACGCACCGTCGGTCGATCTCTACTTCGGCCCCACTGCTCCCGCAGGCCACGAAGGCCAATGGATCAAGACCAACCCAGGCAAAGGGTGGTTCACCTATTTCCGCATCTACGGTCCGGGGGCATCCGCTTTCGACGGAACCTGGAAGCCCGGGGACTTTGAAGTAGTCAAGTGACGATAAGGCCAATGCAATCATTGAGGCTTTGTCGTTGCCAGTCCAGAGGCAATCCACATTCCTCCCGCCCCGGATGCCAGCGCCTCAACCCTGCCGGGCCGCGCTCAGGGAGCAGCAATCAGGGATCGCAAAATTCATACTTGACACCGATAGAAAATCCACTACCATATGGTTGTGGATAGTTTGAATACAACATTTGCGGCTTTGTCTGATCCAACCCGCCGGGCAATGATCGAACGACTCTCCCGTGGGCCTGCCTCTGTGCATGGATTGACGGAACCGTTTGCACTCTCCCAGCAGATGATTTCAAAACATATTGCCTGCCTGGTGCGGGCGCGGATTGTGATCAAGACAAAGCGTGGACGAGAGAGTGTGTGCACGCTTAGACCAGAGGCGATCAAGACAGTCAGCGACTGGGCGATCAGCTATCGCCGGTTCTGGGAAGAGAGCTTCGACAAACTGGAAGTAGTTGTAAATCAAATGAAGAAAGAGGAGGTCAGAGATGACAGAAAACACGGTTAACGAAATTGAGCGGATGGTTGTGACAAGAGTTTTTGATGCCCCACGCGAACTGGTTTGGAAGGCGTGGACAGACCCGAAGTACATCATGCAGTGGTGGGGACCGAAGGGCTTTACTGCGCCTGTTTGCAAGATGGATTTTCGCGTGGGAGGAAAACTTCTCTGCTGCATGAAGGCGCCGGATGGGCAGGAGGGCTGGAATGCGGTTGAATACCACGAGATTGTTCCGTACGAGAAGATCGTTTCCTCCATGTACTTTTCCGACTCGAAGGGGAACAAGATTGACCTTGCGGAATTGGGAATAGAACATGAGGCCATCGACGGTGCGTACGACGTGACCATCTTTGAGGATCTCGGGAACGGCCAGACGAGACTCACCCACATTGGAAACGAACCCATGGAGAGCGCAAAGAACAGTGGGCAATTGGAGGGCTGGAACGAGATACTCGAGAAAGTTGCTGCGGTTGTTGCAGGGCTAGCGCAGGCGAAATAAGAGTGATAGTTTCGCCGAGGTCATGCGCGGAATTTAGCTAAGGCTGGCGGCGGAGGCTCGGTAAGAACGAGCTTCTCGCCGCTCGGCCTCAAACCCTACCACCGGTCAAAAATAAATCTCAAAAGAGGAAAATTTTCAGCGTCGAAAAACATGCACTTAACAGCCGCGTAACGACCACAAAAATGCACTTAACCACCAGCGAAAAACCACGATTTAACCCTGTGGAAATAGCGAAATCCCCTGTAAAAACATCACTCCCACCACAAAATAAAAAAAATGCACAAATCAGACGGCCTCGAAACCGTTTGAGCGATTTCGAGGCCATAGGTTTGCAGACGGCCCGTAAGCCGAATTCTGTTTTAGACGATCATTCCTCTACGCGACGCATTACTGCGGCGCTCTAGCAACCTACCCGCAGGTTTTGGCTCCCCGAAGGGTCTCTCCGCCTGGGCGCATCGGGCCGATACGCTCATCGCCGCCTGGAGAGAAGCGGCGAGATCCCTGCCTATTTGGTCTTGCTCCGTGTGGGGTTTACCCTGCCGCGGTCATTACTGCCCGCGCGGTGCGCTCTTACCGCACCTTTTCACCCTTACCCTAAGCCGCATGCGGATTTACCGAAGTAAATCACCAACTTAGGGCGGTATGTTCTCTGTTGCACTAGCCGTCCAGCCGCCTTGAAGCGGCCGTCCCGGACGTTATCCGGCACACTGCCCTGCGGAGTTCGGACTTTCCTCCCCCGCCCAACACCTTGCGGTCCGGGCGGCAGCGATCATCCAGCCGCCTGCAAGTACAAGTGTATCCCACGAAGCGAACAAAACAGCGTCTAATTGCGTAGTAAACAGTAGGTTAAGCCTCGCCTTGCGGACCACCGGCTGGTAGTCTCAAGGGTACCCAGGGAAGACAGAACAATGGAATTCAAAGAGGCGATAAAGATCGCGCTGCAGTCGCTATGGGCGAACAAGCTGCGTTCGGTGCTGACGCTGCTCGGCGTCGTCATCGGCGTGGCCAGTGTGATCGCAGTGGTGACGCTGGTGAACGGCGCGAATAACTACGTTACAACCAAGTTCGCCCGCTATGGCGCAGACGTGTTCACAGTGTCGAAGATGCCGCAGATCATCACCAGCCCGGAGGACTATCAGCGGTTTCAGAAGCGGAAGAATATTCTGCTGCCTGACTTCCGATATGTGGAGGCGAACTGCAAGCACTGCGTTGGGATTGGCGCGCAGCAGGCGGTAACGGGAAAGATCGTGCGGGGGACTCAGTCCACAACCGATACCAGCATCCGGGGGTATACGTGGCAGATGCCTGCACTGCAGAATCTGGACATCATGCAGGGGCGCGGGTTTACAGAGGCGGACGAGGAACACGCATCGCATGTGGCAATCATCGGGACCGATATTCAGGACCATCTGTTTGAAGGAGTGGATCCGCTGGGGCAGGAGTTGCGCGTAGACGGCACTCCCTACACGGTGATCGGAATCAGCGAAAAGCAGGGGAGCACGTTTGGTGCAAGCCAGGACAACTGGGTTGCAGTGCCGCTGACGGCGTTTCAGAAGAGCTATGGGACGGCGAAGACGCTGACTATCTATGTGAAGGCAGGCGAAGCTGGACCAATGCTGGAGACTGCAGCGGACGAGGTTCGGGTGCTGGTGCGGTCGAGCCGGCACGACGCCCCAGGGGTGCCGGACTCGTTTGAACTGGACACCAACAACACCCTGGTCGGGTTCTTCAGCACGGTGACGCAGTCGTTTGGAGCGGTGGCTGGGGCAGTGGCGCTCATCTCACTGGTAGTGGGCGGCATTGTGATCATGAACATCATGCTGGTGAGCGTGACCGAGCGGACGCGCGAGATAGGAATACGGAAGGCGTTGGGCGCGCGGCCGAAGGATATCCTGATGCAGTTTCTGATCGAGTCAGGGACGATGGCACTGGTTGGCGGCGTGTTCGGCGTCGTAGGCGGGATTTTGGTGGCACAGGTGATTACAATTCTGGCGGGATTTCCTTCGACCGTTGCGGTGTGGAGCGTGCTTGCCGGGTTGGTGATGGCCACAGGCACGGGAATTTTCTTCGGTGTCTATCCAGCACGAAAAGCGGCGCAGTTAGATCCGATCGTCGCGCTGCGAGCGGATTGAGGCAGAAGCAGGGCAGGAACAAAGGCCAGGGAGGCCGTTGATGCGAATCGCCGATACGAAAGACACGGTAACGATGGCGCTGGATACACTGCGCGCGAACAAGCTGCGCAGCGGTCTGACGATTCTTGGCATCGTAATTGGCGTGATGACGGTCATTGTGATCTCGTCTGTGATCAATGGGTTGAACTCGAGTGTGTCGAGCCTTGTTGAGTCGCTGGGGACCAACGTGATCTGGGTGTTCCGGTTTCCAGTGATCGGCGTGCGGCCGACGACAGAGATGCTGACGCGGAAGCAGCTGACCTACGATGACGCGATGGCGATGAAGGATCTGCCGCATGTGGTGGCGGTGACGCCGGGTTTGCAATATCGCGACAATAGCGGGGTGGAAGGCACGGTGGGAGTGAAGTATGGCAACAAAAAGATAGAGGGGACGACCCTGGAGGGGGACACGGCGAGTGTGAAGGATGTGTATGAGCTCGACATGAAAGAAGGTCGATTCTTCACCGATGCCGACACAGAGCGGTCGGCGAACGTGGTCGTGCTGGGGAACGATACGGCGGACACGTTGTTCGGCACGTTGAATCCTCTGGGGCAGGATGTGACCATTGCGGGCATGGTGTTCACCGTTGTCGGGGTGATGGACAAACAGAAACAGGCGTTTGGGGGAGGGAAGAATCCGGAAGACAACAAAGCGTTCTTTCCAGTGACGACGTTCCACAAGATCCATCCGGAGGTGCTGGATTACTGGATCAGCCTGAAGTTCGACGACCAGAAGAATAAGGCGCTGGTGCAGGACGAGCTGCAGGAGTTGCTGCGGCGCAGGCGGAAGGTGAAGAACGAGGCTCCAGACAACTTTGCGATCTTTGGGACAGACTCGCTGACGCGGCTCTGGGACCAGATCACCAGCGGCTTGTTCCTATTACTCTTTGCTCTTTCCAGCGTGGCGCTGCTCGTCGGCGGGGTGGGTGTGATGAACATCATGCTTGTCAGTGTCACCGAGCGAACGCGAGAGATCGGGGTGCGCAAAGCCATTGGTGCGTCGAAACAGACGATTCTGGTCCAGTTCACCCTGGAGGCCATCACGCTCTGCGCCGTCGGCGGAGTCATCGGCCTTTGTATCGGCAGCGCGCTCGCGCTGGGCATCAGCTTTTTGTTCCCATCAACCCTGTCCACGCTTTGGGTCACTGTTGCATTCTTGAGCTCCTGCGCCATCGGTCTTATCTTCGGGATCTATCCAGCGTGGAAGGCAGCGAATCTGAACCCGATCGACGCGCTGCGTTACGAGTGAAGGGTGAGCGTCCGCGCCGGTTGGTAAACTTGTTGAATGGCCACAGCAATTGAGGCGATTACTGCGCTGTTGACTTTTGCTGGGCTGGCTTATCTGCTACTGGCGTTATGGGGCGCACGGAGCTTTGCGCATTATTGGCGGCGGAAGAAGCTCGAGGGCGGATTCGCGCCTGATGTCACCATCCTGAAGCCGGTCAAGGGTGTCGATCCGCGCATGTATGCGGGTCTGGTGAGCCATTGCCGGCAACAGTACGCGGGTAAATTTGAGATTGTCTTCGGCGTGAGCAGCCTTGACGATCCGGCTGTTGGAGAGATCGAGCGGCTGCGGGCGGAGTTTCCCGCGTGTGCGATACGATTGGTCGAGTGCCGCGAACGGCTTGGGACATCGGGCAAGGTAAGCAATCTGGTGCAGATGCTGCGTGAGGCGCAGTATGAGCACGTGATCATCAACGACAGCGATATTTGCGTCTCGCCGCACTATCTGGTGCGGGTGATGGAGTGTTTTTCGGATGCGGGCGTCGGCATGGTGACGGCACCTTATATTGGCCGGACAGCGGAGGCTCGGCCTGCGATGACGCTTTGGTCGCGGTTGGAGGCGCTTGGGATTTCGACTGACTTTCTCCCCGGCGTGCTGGCGGCGCGTTGGCTTGAAGGCGGGATTCGCTTTGGGCTCGGCTCGACGCTGGCGACCAGCAAGACTGTTTTGGCGAAGGCTGGGGGGCTGGAGCCGCTGGTGGAGTATCTCGCCGATGACTACGAGATGGGGGCGCGGGTTGCGAAGGCTGGTTATCGGGTGGAGCTGTGCTGCGAGGTGGTGGAGACGACGATTCCTGCATACAGATTTTCTGGCTTCAGGGACCACCAGTTGCGGTGGGCACGGTCGACTCGTGACTCGCGCAAGCTGGGGTATGTGGGCCTGGGGATTACGTATGCCTTGCCTTGGGCGCTGATGACCTGCGTTGCAAGCGGCTTTGCATTGTGGAGCTTCTCGTTGCTGAGCGTGGTGGCTCTGGCGCGAGTGGCGGTGGCGTTATCGGTTGGAGTGGGTCTGCTGGGCGATGGGCAGGTCTTGCGCGATCTGTGGCTGCTGCCTGTGCGGGATTTTTTTGGGCTGGGCTTCTGGGCGTGGAGCTTTGCCGGCGATACGGTGGTGTGGCGGGGCGAGCTTTTCCACCTGCGCGATGGCCGGATTACGCCTGTTGCGCGGGAATCTTCCCTGGGGGGGCCTCCTCCCATTGCCCGGACATAGTGGAAGCCGGTGTTTCGAAAGGAGATATGGTTCCGATCGATTACTGTGGAGTTTGTTCAACGACAGGCCATCCAGCCCGGACGACCTGATCTCTCGAATCTGGGAACGGCACGGGGATTGTCTCTCGATTCGTCAAGCATTCTGAGATTCGCCGCAGCATATCCGTTGGGTGTATGGGTTTAGACAAGGTGGTGAAGTTATGGCCGCTCTGGCGCGCTTTTTCGAGGAGGTCGACTGTCGCTGCCTGCCCAGAAAACAAGAGGACCTTGCAGCCTGGAATGGTTTGGGTCACCGTGATGGCCAGTTCGACACCGGTCATTCCGGGCATCACGACGTCGGAGATAAGGAGATCAGGCGAAACCTTTCTGGCAAACTCCAGAGCGGTGATTCCGTCGTAAGCGGTGAGGGTGGCGAAGCCGCTTTTGGAGAGGATCATCGAGAGAGTGTCCGCGATGACCTTCTCGTCGTCCACAACTAGGACAACAGGGTGCTCTCTCACGGGAAGAACAACAACGTCTTCTTTGGGGACTTCAGCCACGGGAACTATTTCAAAGTTCAATTTTGGAGTCATCGACGGGTACCTCTAATCAGACCGTAGACCCTTTCTTTCTATACGGGTTAACTCTTTTAAATCTGTCGGTTAAGTCGATGTTTAGTTCCTGCTGATCTTAATGTCTTGTCAGATTGGCAACGTATCAGATTATTATTACGTTACTGTTACGTTAGCGTCAGGTCACGTTAAGGGGGAAGATCGTGGACAACGATATTGAATTCACTGAAACACCAGCAGCTATGAAGTTCGAATCGGTTCTCCAAGTCAACGTCCCGAAGGGGAGGGACGGCAAGCATAAGGAGATCATCACTCAGTTGCTGAGTGACATTGCGCAGCTTGCCCCGGGAGCCGCGCTGAAGATTCCTATCGCGCAACTCCCAGACACGAAGCAGAATATTCGTTCTGCTCTGAGCCGAGCTGCGAGCCAGAAGAAGATCAACCTGGCCACGTCGAGTAACGACGAGTTTCTATATGTGTGGAAAACGGATAAGTAGCGCGCTTCCGTTTTGAGGAGTCGGGTCGTCCGTGCGTAGAGGAACCGTTCGAGTAATGTTGAATTCGTCCACGGAAGGTAGCAGCCCGAGATATCCTGACCATTCCCAAAACGGGAATCACTCAAAAATAAATCTAGAATCCATGGAAAATTTTTGAGACTGGAAAAGTGCCAGCCAATCCACCACAAAACCACCACGATTCCACCACAAATTCACCACCAAAAAACCACGTCTTGACACCCGCTTTTTCAAAAACCCCCCGCAAAAACGCGAAAAGCTCCATCAAAGAAAAATTCGCTCAAATCAAAGTCGTTTTCGGTCAGTGGAGGTTGGGCTGGTTGCTGAGAATCTCTTTGCCGCCGCTCTGGGCGATGAAATAGATGTTGCCAGGCAGGGTAGGGAGGGGGTCGCTGAGATCCTGCCAGAGAAAGATGCGGCGGGGTTCGGTCCAGCGCAGACTGATGGAACGATCGTCTTCGAAGATGGGGGGGGCGTCCGGGAAGAAGCCCCCGTACCAGAGGTTCGAGCTGCGGCCGTTGAGGATATGCAGGGGCTCCGTTCCGGCGCTGGGGCGTTGGAGGTAGAAGGCGAGGGTGCTGGCGCTTTCGTATTCGCCGTGAATGACGATGAGGTCTGGAGGGGAACTGCCTGGGGGTTTGAGCTCGGGTGCGATGGCGGCCGCGAGCTGGCGCGAGGTCAGGACCGGCGAGAAGATCTGCAGGCCGATATGTGCGGCGAGCAGAAAAGCGAAGGTTGCGGCGACGAGACAGAGGTTTGCGGCGTGGGGTTTGTAGTTGCGGCGGCAGAGCCAGTTGGCCAGCGTGCCGCCGAAGAGTGCGATGGCCGTGAGGATGAGCGGGTCGTGAAAAGCACCCATGGCCTGAGCGTTGAGGTCGAGGAAGTGGCCGAAGGAGAGGGCATAGTCGCTTGGGTTCTGCTTGAGAAGTGAGGCGAGGTCGGTGTCCGGGGCTGGCGGGTGAGAGCGTAGGACGAGAAATCCGGCGACCAGAGCGGCGATAGATCCGGCAACGAGGAGCACTACGGAGATGCGCTGGCCGGAGCGGGTGAGTGGGTTGGGGACGGTGAAGGATTCGGCTTCGGTGGCTTCGTCGTTGAGCCATGCTGCGATGAGAAGGATCATCGCGGGTAGTGCAGGGAGGACGTAGTACTCCTGGCGCGTGGAGAGCGAGAAGAAGAGTAAAGGGATGAACGCCCAGAGGCCGAGGAGGAGGCGGGTGCTCTCGGTTTCGGTGAGGGTGCGGATGGAGACGAGGGGACGGATGGATTTGCGCCACGGGACAGTGCCGAGGGCGCGAAAGAGATAGGCGCTCCAGGGCATGAGCCAGATGAGGAGAAGCCCCCAGAAGAGAAAGAGTGGGACGGTGTCGTAGTCGCGGGGGACACGGAGATTGAGATAGCGGAGGAGGTGCTCGTTGACGAAGTAGAACCAGAGCCAGCCGTGGACGTTGCCGTCGGTGGGGAGTGGAACGGACCAGTGGCCATGGGTGAAAGTGAGGTTGCCGGAATGGCCTTGGGTGGGGTTCGCGAGGGCGATGAGGACGTGCCACGGCGCGGCGATTGCGAGGAAGACGACGATGCTGGAGATCGGGCGGAGCTGGCGGATGCGGGTGAGGATCCCGCGTACGTTGCGGCGCGTGAGCGCGAGGTGGGCGATGACAATGAGAATAGGGAAGACGATGCCGATGAGGCCCTTGGTGAGGACGTTTAGGGCGCAGCAAGCGGCGAAGGCCCAGCAGAGGAGCGGGTTTGGATTGATTTGCTGCGTGGGATTGCTTTCGGTGAGCCAGTAGCAATAGAGGCCGAGGGTGAGCCAGAGGCAGACCATTGCGTCGGGGATGATGATGCGAGTGAAGATGAAGATGCCGAAGCTGGAGAGAAGGATGAGTCCGGCGTAGAGGCCGGCTCGCGGGTTGGATCTCTGTTGCTCGGAGGAGCGAAAGGCTCGGCGGGCGAAGGCTTCGACGATGAGCGCGAGGGCAAGGACGGTGAGGGCAAGAGGAAGGCGTGCGGCGGCGGTGTGGATGCCGAAGAGTTTGAAGCTGGCGGCCATGGACCAGTAGAGGACCGGGGCTTTTTCGAGGTAGCGGATGCCGTTGGCGTAGAGGGTGACCCAGTCGTGGCGGAGAAGCATCTCACGGGCGACTTCGGCGTGCACGGAGTCGGCGTCGTCGAGGAGAGGAGGGGTGATGAGGCTGAGGCTCGCGTAGAAGAGGAGCCAAAGGGCGAAGAGGATGAGGCGGTTGCGGCGCGTCTCCGGTGAGGGGGTAGTCACGTGAACAGTGTATGAGAGCGACCGCGGATTGGCTTGGATTTGGACGGAGGGACTTTGCACGGATTGATGCAGAGGACACTTACCAGACGAATCGACGCAAGACAGAAAGAATGAGATGAGCCAAAAGAGAAAGGATGGTATTGGTTGGGTTTCTGTTTTATCCGCGTGTCTCCGTGCGATCGGTGGTCGACTTTGGGGCGGTTTGTCGTAGGCTGATGATGATGCGTGATCTTGTCCAAGTGAATGAGGGTTCGGGGCCGCCGACGGAGCTGATCTTCGGGGATTGGTATCCGGCGATGCGGAGCGGTGAGCTGCGTGCGGGCAAGACTGCGAAGGCGACGTTGTTAGGTGTGCCGCTGCTGGTTGGGCGGAAGAACGATGGGAAGCTGTTTGCGATGCGCGATCTTTGTCCACATCGCGGGATTCCGCTGTCGGCGGGGTGGTTCGATGGGGAGACGGTGACTTGTAAGTATCATGGGTGGCGATTTGAGCCTTGTTCGGGGCAATGTAAGGAAATTCCTTCGCTGACGAGCCATGAAACGCTGGACCCGACGAAGATTTTTGCCGGGGCGTTTCCGTGTGAGGAGCGCGATGGGTATGCGTGGGTTTATTTGCCAGAGGCGGGGACGGGCAGGGTTGTGGGGGAGTTGCCTGCAGTGCCGGAGGTGCCGAAGTTTTCGGGGCGGTTTCGCACGGCACATCTGACTGCGGATTTGCCGTGCAATGTGGACCACGGGATTATCGGGTTGATGGATCCGGCACATGGGCCGTTTGTGCATCAGGCGTGGTGGTGGCGGAGCAAGGCGAGTATTCATGAGAAGACAAAGCACTTTGAGCCGATCGAGGACGGCGAAAACAAGGGGCGGAATGCTGGATTTCGGATGTCGTCGCATGCTCCTAGTGCGAATTCAGCGCCGTACAAGCTGCTTGGGGTGTATGGCGAGCCGATCACGACGACGATTGATTTTGTGCTGCCGAACCGGCGGTATGAGACGATCCGCGCTGGGGAGAAGTGGTTTGCGAGTTTGACCACGGTGACGCCGGTGACGGCTTCGACTTGCCGGATTGATGTGTATTCGGCGTGGAATGTTTTTTACTCGGTGCCATTTGTAACTCCGATTGCTACGTTTTTTGGGGCGCGATTTGTGAGGCAGGACCAGCAGACGATGATCGAGCAGGCGGAGGGGTTGAGGTTCAATCCGGGGCTGATGCTGATCGATGATGCGGACAAGCCGGCGAAGTGGTACTTCGCGCTGAAACAGGCGCGGCTGAAGGGGACGGGAGAGCATCCTTTGAGTGGGTCGGTGACGCTGCACTGGAGGAGTTGAGGCTATACCGCCCCCTCCCGTCAAAATTGTGCAAAGTCTTCCAGAAAATAGGGTTAAGTCTGGACTTGGATGTGTGTTGCTCCAAGAGTTGTGCAACGTTGCCCGGACGGTTTCGGATCAGCCGGATAGTTTTTGGGCGGTGGAGGCTGCGGTTCGGCGGTTTTTGAGGACTTCGACGACGGCGTCGGAGAGGTGATGGTCTTTGGTTTCGGCGGCGTGGTCTACGCGGGCGTCCCTAAGTTCGCTGGCATGGCCGAGGGGTCAGTTGCGAGGCGAGCATATGCTTGAGTATTCGTTTGTCGGGCTGACCTTCGAAGGCCCTGCACGAGGAAGAAGTCGCGGATTTTGTCGTTACGACAGACTCATTTTTTGACCGCCTCGTCTTCGGCGTCGTTCTGGGTGACGAAATCGTTCCCGATTTTTCAAAGCCAAGTTAAGATTTCGGCGCGGTGTCGGCTGTTGATTCTCAGAAGTGAGGATAGATAATATGTGTCTATGGATGTATCACGGTTCAGGCTTTGGGACCGGCGGAAACGGGTGGGAATCATCATCACGATCAGCGTTGTCTCAGTGACAGCTCTGTGTTTCAGCCCGCGTATCCCGTTGGGATCCTCGTACCATGACTTTGCGGACAAGCGAGCTATCTTGGGAATCCCGAATGGTCTTGATGTCCTCTCAAATTTGCCCTTCGTTTTCGTGGGCGTCTGGGGCATCGCCTGGTTGTTTCTCAAATCGACTGTTGCGGCGTTTACCGATCCACGAGAGCGACTTCCATACCTCGTCTTTTTTGCTGGCGTAGCTTTAACCGGCGTAGGCTCTTTCTGGTATCACCTCTCCCCTGGAGATTCTCGTCTGCCGTGGGACCTCTTGCCGATGACATGTTCCTTCATGTCTATGGTCGTGGCTGTGGTGATGGAGCGAATTAACGTCAGGGCTGGACTCTCAATCTTCCTTTCCCTGCTTCTTTTTGGGATGGCGAGCGTGGCCTACTGGTATTTCACCGGCGATTATCGCTTCTATCTGTTCGTGCAATTTTTCCCGCCAATTTTGCTCGCTGCCATTATCGTTCTTTTCCCGCCCCGGTACACCCATTCGGATTTCTTACTGGTTGCATTTATCTTCTACCTCGTAGCGAAACTTTTTGAGGTTTATGACAGTCAAATATTCGCGCTCCGCGAATTTGTCAGTGGACACTCGCTGAAGCATGTCACTGCTGCACTGTCCTGTTTTTGGATTCTCCTGGTCTTAAAAAAGCGGCGTCTGATCGGCAAAACCTTCGAAGGGAACCAGGTCCGTTTCGCGGCTTACAGCAATAAGCTTATTTAGAGCGAGACAAGATCTGTCTTCGATGGGAGCAATGTTTGAAAAGGGCCCTTTTACCGCTACTGGTTTGTCCCACGTGCAAAAACACTTTAGAAGTTAGCGCAGATCAAACTGATAACAGTGAAATTATCGAAGGAACACTTTCCTGTTCGAACTGTGGCTCTGTGTTCCCCATCACCAGAGGCATCCCACGCTTCCTTGCAGAGTCGCTAACCGAAGATCAGAAGGCCACAGCAGACGCGTTCGGCTACGAGTGGACCCATTATTCAAAATTGACAGACGCCGATAAGAGGGAATTTCTGGGCTGGATTTCGCCTCTAGCTCCGGCTGATTTTGAAGATCAGGTTGTGCTTGACGCGGGTTGCGGGAAGGGACGGCATATCTTTCTGGCAGCCCAATTTGGAGCCCGCACGGTTGTAGGCATCGATTTGTCCGATGCTGTTGAGGCTGCGCATCAAAACACTCGAGAACTGCCGAATGCGCATGTTATCCAGGCTGACATTTCTAAACTACCGTTTTTGAATTCCTTCGATCTGGCCTACAGCATTGGCGTACTTCATCATTTGCCCGTGCCTAAAGACGGTTTCCTTTCTCTGTCTAAGCACGTGAGGCCTGATGGCCGGATTTCAGCCTGGGTATACGGAAAGGAAGGAAATCTTTGGATTGAGAAGCTCGTCGATCCTGTGCGGGAGAACGTCACATCCAAGCTGCCGAGATTTGTTACTCGTTGCCTCTCGTTTTTTCCAGCTGTAACACTTTATGCTGCTCTAAAACTCCTCTATCGCCCCTGCTAAAACCAGAGTGTGGTTGAAGAGTCTGTTGCCATACTCCGATTATCTTTGTTCGATCTCTGATTATTCTTTCGCGGAGAATTTCTGGAACGTTTTTGATCAATTGGTCGCTCCTACCGCCTTTTATCATTCCAGAGAGGAAGTCGTAGATTGGTTTCAAACCGCCAATACAAAAGAGGTGGAAATCTCGCAGCATAACGGCAACAGTTGGCGAGGAACTGGGTTGTTGACTGAATAGTCGAGTTCACGTAACCACGCAGATTTTCTACTAAGTAAGTTAGGTTCATGGTCCGGCGGAGCACACACATCTGTGCGCACGAGTCGTCGATGCCATTAGAGCTAGCTACTGCCCTCCCATCTTCTGGTAGTTGGTGCTGGTGGTTGTGACCACGAGTTTTTTGGCGGTGGCGTTGAGGATCGACTGCTGGACGTAGTTGGTGGAGTCGGGCAGACTGGCAAACTGGACGGCCAGGGTTACTGTGTCCTTGGGATCATCCATGTAGGTGTTGACGTTCAACGCGACGATCTTTTTTGCGGCAGTGTTGAAGGTGAGGGTCATTTGGTCGCCAGGCAGAGCGTAGTCCTTGAAGACAAGGCTTGTGGTGCCGGAGTCCGGGGAAGGGTTGAGTGAGGCTTTGCCGGCCTGGAAGGCCTGCTCCATTTTCTGGGGGTCGGGTGGGACGTAACTGGCGAGCAGGGTCTTGACCTGTCCCATGTAATCCTTCATCTCGGCCGTCTTATTCGCGATGACTCTCTGCTTTATCCTGCCTCCGCTGGGTGGTGGTGGCGGCGGAGTGAGGGGAGTCTTCTGCACGGTTCCGTCGGGACCGTACTGACACAGGGACTGCGATGGGGGCTTGGCGTCGCCGTTGAGAGTGAGCTGGGTGGTCTCGGTCCATTGATACTGATGCAGCTTCTGCTGATTGAGGGCGATTGATTGCTTTACTGCCGCCAGTTTTTCTTGCAGGCCGGGAGCCTGGCCTCTTGCGTGGGTTGTCGCCAGAAGGAGGGAAGCCAGCAACGCCGCGGCGATAAGGAGCACGCCTTTGTTGTCGATGCGAGGTGTGGCGCTGAGAGTGTACGTCGAAGAGATGCTTCTTGTGTTGGCTCGATTCATTGGGACGCTCCTGTCGCTGAGGAGCAGCACGGTGGCAGACAAATGCCATCGAGCACTTGCTCCTCTGTGTTGGAGTATGGACTCTTGAGGGCGTCAGCGAAGCTGGCAATTCTAATAGGTTGGGGTGAAAAGATGGCTAGAAGGCGCTGACGCCCTCTTCGATGACGAGTTCGTCGACGGAGATGTTCATGGCTTTGCCGAGTTTTTTGAAGTCCTCTTTCCACTCGGCGGTCCAATAGTTCATGTCGCTGCGGCGGAGAAGGTCATTCCAGATGTTTTGTGCCTGCCAGATGTTTACCTCGAAGGGCATCTTGTGGATGGTGTCGGCGATGACGAGCGCGGTGGCGAGGGCGCCGGAGGCCAGCGGGTCGCCGGCGGCGGAGGCTTCGAGACGAACCATGGCGCGTTTCATGCGCTGGCCGGCGGTGTAGCCGAGGAGTTGGGCGTCGAGGGGGATCTGGTCGTTTTCGGCTCGGCTGAGGAGGGTTTCGATGTCGTCGGGGTCGAAGGCTTCGGTCTCGATGGCGCGGCGGAGGCTGGCGTTGATGGCGAAGCGCGCGGCAGAGGCGAGGGCGGGCGGCGCGGACACGCCGGTCTCGGTGAGGAAGTGGAGGAGGGAGGCGTGGTCTTCGTAGATCTTGCGGAGGGAGTCCTCCATCTCGGAGATGGTTTGGTTGAGGATGGTGTTGAGGATGCGGTGCTGCTCGTCGGCGAAGAGTGAGGTGAGAGAGTAGGCGGTTTCGCCGAAGAAGCGGTCGATGAGACGGATGACCTCGGGAAGATTGGCGCGGCGGATGGCGGTGCCGATCTCGGTGGAGAAGGTGTGGAAGGCGGCGACCTCGGCGGGGTCCTCGGAGTTGTAGCGTTTGACGGCGGCGGAGAGATTCTGGTCGCCGAGATGGAGGACGGCGAAGCAGATGTCTTCATTTTCTTCGGTGATGCGGGAGTAGATGAGAGCGCGTCCGACGGCGACGCGGCCGCGGCCGGAGTTGAAGACCTCGTGGCTTTCGCGGTGGACATCGAAGCAGAAGAGCTCGCCGTGCTCGGGGTAGGCGCGGAAGATGGAGCTGATGGCGTAGTGGGCGCCGACCTGTTCGAGGCCGATTTGCATGCTGTTGACGTAGCGGCGGTAGACTTCGGCGCCGGTGCCCATCTCGGGGACGTTGCTTTTTGCCTTGGCGAGGATGTTGAGGAAGCCGGCTTCGAGGGCTGCACCTGGTTGGCCGAATAACTTGGCTGCGAGTTGGAGGACGCGGCCGGCGTAGGCGATGATCTGGACGGTCTCGATGCCGGAGATCTCGTCGAAGAACCAGCCACAACTGGTGTACATGAGCTGGGTGTGGCGTTCGAGCTCGAGGAGCTCGAGGGCGGTGATGCGTTCGGCTTCGTTGAGCTCGCGCGTGGCGTGCTGGTTGAAGAAGCGGATCATTGAGGCTGGCGAGCGGTCCAGGATGACCTGGATGTAGGCGTCGCGAGCGGCCCAGAGATCTTTGAAGAGAGGCTTGGAGAGTTCTTCGGCGAGGGGCGCCGTGGCGTCGCGGAGATAGTTGAGAGCTTCGCGGAGCGGGGCGCGCCACTCCTGGTTCCAGCCAGGCTTGCCGCCGTTGCAGCCGCAGTTGGAGCGCCAGCGTTCGACGCCGTGGGCGCAGCTCCAAGAGGTGTCTTCAGCAACTTCGGCTTCCCATTTGGGAGGGAATTTTTCGAGGAACTCGCCGTAGTTGGTGAGGTTGGCCTGGTCTCCATCTTCGATGGTGTGCATGGCGTAGGAAAGCGCCATCTCGCCGTGCTTGTGATGGTGGCCGTAGCTTTCACCGTCGGTGGCGACGTGGGAGATCTGCGCGGCTTCGGGATCGCCGGGCGATGGCGGATGGAAGCCATCGAGGAGACGTTTGGCGAAGTCTTCACCGCTGTTGAGGAGGCCTTCGAATGCGATGGCGCGGGAGCCGGGGCCGTCGTAGAAGAAGACGGCGATGCTGCGGCCTTCGTCGAGGCGGATGAGATATGGATGAGTGGGGTCGACGGAGGCGTTGGGGGTTTCGGTCCAGGCGGCTTCGGCTTTGGAGGCTTCGGTGGCCGACTCGAGGACGCGGACGCGGGCGCACTGGGCGGGGGCGAGTACGGTGAACTTGATGCCTTCCTGTGCCATGAGGTCGAGCACGCTGCGGTTGACGGCGGTTTCGGCGAGCCACATGCCTTCGGGCTTGCGGCCGTAGCGGAATTCGAAGTCGGCGATGCCCCAGCGGATTTGAGTGAGAGCGTCGCGGTGGCTGGCGAGGGGCATGATGAGATGGTTGTAGACCTGCGCCATCGCGGAGCCGTGTCCGTTGTAACGCTGCTGGCTGACTTTGTCGGCGTCGAGCACCATGCGATAGGTGCGGGGGGCCTTGTCGTGCAACCAGCTAAGGAGGGTGGGGCCGAAGTTGTAGCTCATCCGCGCATAGTTGTTCATGATGCGGATGATTTCGTCTTCTTTATTGGTGATGCGTGAGGCTCCGTTGGGGGCGTAACACTCGGCGGTGATGCGGTCGTTCCAGTCGTGGTAGGGCGCGGCGGAGTCTTGCACTTCGACGGTTTCGAGCCAGGGGTTTTCGCGGGGCGGCTGGTAGAAGTGGCCGTGAATGCAGACGAAGCGAGGCCCTCCGGGGGCGGGAGATGGTGGGGACTTGAGATCCTTCGCGGTTGTTCGGGATTTCGCCATGAGTGGGGGCAGGGATTCCTCGAGACGTATTCAAGTGTAAGGGTATCGTGGCTGAAATGGTCAGCGCTGCAAAGGTCGTATAAGTACGATTCGTTTGGAGCGGCTGGGGTTTGCCTGTGGTCGAGGGGATCGATTCCAGGTACAACCTGACATTAATGACGCGCCTGTGGTTTTTCAGGGGTTGAGGTCAAGGGCGGGTGGCTACGGCGTGATTTTTTACCCCGGCGGAGAGGGGAGTAATGACTGGGGTGGCTGCGCCGATAAGCTCAGCGACACCGTTATATTCACTGTCGGCTACCCAGACGTTTCCCGAGCCATCCACTGCGACATCAGTTGGGTAGGCGATGTATTGATTGGTATAACCCACGGCTGGAGAGAGGATGGAGCCGGAGGGTGAGAGTTCGACGATGCTGTTGGCAGTATCGTCCGCAACCCAGACATTTCCAGCCCCATCGATGGCGATCGCGTATGGCTCCTGTCTGACGGAAAGCGTAAGTGGATAACCGCCCGATGGCGAGACAGGTACACCGGAGTTGGAGTACTCCGAGACGGAGGCGACGGCATTCGCGGTCCAGACATTTCCAGAAGAGTCGATGGCAATACCGTAGGCGTCTCCGGTTTCACCATTCGTGAAGTTTCCTCCTGTGGGGTTAGCCGGGGAGATTGGGACTCCAGAATTTGAGAGCTCAGAAATCGTGCAGCAGTTGCCACCATTACCGATCCAAACATTTCCCGAGTTATCAATTGCGATACTTGTAGCAAAACTTGTACCAGAGCTCAATCCTCCGCCAACGAAGCCGGTCGCCGGTGACAGCGGAGTTCCTGAGTTGGAAAATTCGGTAACGCTAGAATCGAGAGGGAGTCCGGTTCCTTGGCTATTAGTAACCCAAACGTTGTCGGCGCCGTCTATAGCGATTGCCGTGGGGGTGTTTAACCCGCCGCCTACAAAGCCCTCGTCTCCTGATAGTGAAGAGCCTGAAGGGGACAATTTAAAGACGTTATACGAGACAGCGTCCGTGCCACCACTTACGACCCAGGCGTTTCCCGAGCTGTCGATCGCTATCCTTATCGGAGAGGTCGACTCTGGGCTGATGGTGAAGCCAGTTGATGGTGAAAGAAGTGCACCCAGGCTCGAGAACTTTGAAACATTTTCGGTGAAACAGTTCGCCGTCCAGATGTTTCCCTCAGCGTCAACAGCTATCCCCCATGGAATCGTGTCGTCGCCGCCACTGACAAAGAGTGCGACAGTAAAGTTGTCGGGAGCAGAGGAGAGAGTTGGTTGGAACGGGGCGTTGGGCGTGATCAGGGCATAAAGCGCAGCAACATTGAGAGCGGGATTGTGGGCGATGTTTAGAGCTGCAGTGGCCGTATCGGTGGGTTGCGTGCCTGAAGTGCCGTTTGGCAGGGCTGTGGAGAGGAGTGTCGAGCAGGGTGTCGAGGCTGGCCCGGTTGAGTTGATGCAGGAGGCGAGAATGTCGGCGAGGGTGTTGACTGTGGATTGTGGAGCATCGGCGTTGCCCGCAGGCGTTACGTTGAGTGCGGCGCCGGTTGAGATGTCGGCGAGGTTGGTCGCGTTGGCGAAGGCGTTGGCGATGCCGGTTAGGGCTAAGGGTGTGCCGGAGCTGGAGACGTGGGTGGCGTCGGTGGCGAAGCCCGCCATGGCGTAGGCCGCGGCGATGGTGGTGACTTCGTTGACCTGAATGAATGGGATCGATGCCAGGAAGGAGCCGGAGGATGGACAGTTGCCGAGGGCGGCTAGAAGACCAGCTGCGGAGTTCACTCCGGCGCCGGGGTTGCCTCCGAGGACGTAGAGATAGACCGGCGTGTTGGATGTGCAGGTGTAATCGCCGGTGATGGTGAAGTTGCCATGAGTCCCGGTCAGGACGTAGGCGCCGAGGTAGTCGGCGAGACCTGTGTTGGCTGCGTTGAGGAGCGAGATGGAGGCGTTGGTTCCGGACGCTGGGATCCCGGGGCCTCCGTAGCCTGTGGTGTTGGCGGCCAAAAGATAGACGTGCGCGCCGACGATGGGCTGCTGTCCGCCATTCACGCTGCCGGTGAGCTTGACGCCGGCTTCGAGTGCAGGAGACGCGGTTTGCTGGAGAGCGCAGCCGGTGAGAACGAGAGGTAGACAGAGAAGAGTGCAGGTAAGAGCGTGGCCGAGTCGCATAGGGTCCCTGGTTAAGAGCTCGATGAACCTTTCAGCGCGGGCAGAGGACGCAGCGATGGAGGCCCGCGTCGAGTATCTCCGAACACGTACGAGTTTTTCAAGAGCTATACGGCGGAGTTGTCAGGATTTTGGCGGTGGCGTGCGATGAAGGCGTGGTCGAGCGTGGCGGTGAGGGCGATGGCGAGGATGTAGGCGGCGATGTTTTTGATGGAGAAGAAGCGGCCGAGGAGGATTTTGCCGGCGAATGTGAGACGGAAGGCGTCGATGGGTGCGATGGGGATGAGACGGCTGAGCTCGAGAAAAGAGGCGATGACAATGGCGAAGGTTGCGACGGCTTGTGGGCGGAGTTTCGGGAGGACTGCGGCGAGGAACCAATAGAGCGCGATAGCCCAGAGGACGGAGCCACCGTATTTATAGAGGAACCACGGTAGGCCGAGGGGGAGCAGACGGATGGCCAGGCCTATGGGGATGGTGATGAGCAGGATGATGAGGGCAGTGATTGAGCGGTGCATTTTTGTGGGTTTTGTGGCTGAGGCGGATTCAAAGACAAGAACAACAGCAGATCCCCTGCGGGGATGACAACAAGAAAGACAGTACAGGCAAGTGCAACAGCAACGGCAAGAACAAGTGCAACAGCAGATCCTCCTCCTTTGGCGAAGGATGACAACAAAAATGCAAAGGGGCGAGTGCGACAGCAACTGCAACTGCGACAGCAACCGGAACTGAGAAGACACGCGGCTAGGTCTTGGGCTTGGCGAGGTCGCAGGCTCGCCAGAGATACCAGCTGGCGACGGAGCACCAGGGTTGCCATTTTTTTGCGCGGCGATGCATGACGTCGGGTTTGGGGAGATCCATGGGAGTGACCTTGTCGGTGGGCTTGAGTTTGCCGAAGGTTAGAGCGAAGCCTTTGCGGACGCCGAAGTCGTCGACGGGGAGGACGTTGGGGCGGCCGAGGCGGAAGATTAATAACATTTCTACGGTCCAGCGGCCGATGCCTCGGACTTGCGTGAGGTGCTCGATGATGGCTTCGTCGGGCATACGACGGATCTGCTGAAGAGTGGGGACGGTGCCGTCGATGGTCTTTGTGGCGAGATCGCGGAGGGCGAGGGATTTGTTCTTGGAGAGGCCGGCGGCGCGGAGTTGCTCGTTGGGGCAATCGAGAAGTTGCTGCGGGGTGGGATGGGCTCCGGTGCCTGCGGCCTCGAGCGTCAGCACCGGCGCGAAGGATTCGAGGAGGCGGCGGTGGATGGTGGCAGCGGCTTTGCCGTGGAGTTGTTGATAAATGATGGATTCGACGAGCGCTTCGAAGGGAGATTGAGAGCTGGCGACACGCATGGTGAAGGGGCCGGCACGTTCGATGAGCTTGCCAAGTTTTGGATCCGAGGAAGATAGATCCAAACAGGCTTGAGCGGCATCGTAGCGAGGAGGGCGCGGACTGTTGAGTGGACGCGGCATGTTTTGACGGTATCGCAAGGGGCGGAAGAAAGTCTTGCGAGGAATGGAGAATTCGGACTAGATTGGTTCGCATTTACAAGTGCGATACCTATGCGGCAGGGTAGATGTAGTGGTGGTTCGGGCCCAATGAAGCGTGGTGCACGAGATGTTGTGCAGGGTCGATTGCGGAGCGGTTCGATAATCGGATGTTGCAGATGAAAAAACAGTTGTGAGGAAATGCGAGCGGGTTTTGTACGGCTTTTCCGCTGCTATACTCGAAGTTTATTAGAGACGAAAATTTCGGGCACAATCCAAACGCGGACGCCCCAACCGCCGGCTACGAATGCCCGGCAATGTAAACAGCAAGAAAGATCAACCATCAGACAGCAACTTCTCAACCCCTAGCCGAAGGTAATGCAGAGGAAGCAGGAACGCACTCATGGCGCAAGTTTTTGACCGCAGTTCGAACGCGCTGGCTCGATTCAGCCTGGTATTGACTGGCGTAATCGTTATCGCGCTCGGCGTAACCCTGGACCAGCTACAGCGATCACCGTGGGTGACGCGGCAGGGCCAGCGGCCGGACCAGCCTATACCGTTCAGCCACAAGCACCACGTTGAAGGGCTTGGGCTGCAGTGCCAGTACTGCCACACGTCGGTGGAGAAGAGCTCGTATGCCGGGATTCCGCCGACGAAGACCTGCATCAATTGCCATGCGCAGATTTGGACGAACGCCGATCTGCTGGAGCCGGTACGGCAGAGCTGGGCGACGGGTGCTTCAATCCAGTGGATTCGAGTGCATGACCTTCCGGACTACGTTTATTTCAATCACGAGATTCATGTGAACAAGGGCATTGGGTGCGCGAGCTGTCATGGACGCGTGGATGAGATGCCGTTGATGTATCAGCAGAACACGCTGCAGATGGAGTGGTGCTTGAACTGCCATCGCAATCCGGCGGTGAATCTGCGGCCGACGAGCGAGATCTACAACATGGCGTGGAATGGGCCTTCGAACGACAGGCCGGTGTGGTGTACGGCGAGCACGACGAAGGGCGCGGCTGGAACTGGCCCGACGGCGCAGAACGTGAGCTGCACGACGACCGATCCTTCGGGCAAAGGACCCGAGGTTGCGATGATGCAGATTGGGGCTGAGGCGCATGGCCCGACGTCGAGCGATGTGCCGCCTCTGGGGATCACACTGCCGGCGAGCTATGAGAAGTTTACGGACCAGATGGAACTGGGCAAGTATCTGACCACGCAGTATCACATTCGCAACCCGGAGCAGCTGTCGAGCTGCGAGACGTGCCACCGATGATGAAGACCGGACTCAAGACGACGCGGAATGGAACAGACGAGACGATGGCTGAGATGAAAGCACCGGCAACACAACCCGTAGTTGTTACCGAGATTGCACCGGCGAAGATGACGCTGGCGGAGGTTCGCGCGAAGCTGGACGGCAAGACCGGGCGGCGCTTCTGGAAGAACCTGGATGAGCTGGCCGATACGCCTGCTTTTCATGAGCTGATGCGCGAGGAGTTTCCGCGGCAAGCTGGATCGAATGAGTGGGTCGATTCGGTGAGTCGGCGCGGCTTCTTGAAGGTGATGGGCGCGTCGCTTACGCTGGCCGGGCTGGCAGGTTGCACGAAGCAGCCGGATGAACCGATCTTTCCGTATGTGAAGCAGCCCGAAGACCTGGTGCTGGGTAAGCCGATGTACTTTGCGACGGCGTATCCGTTCCCGACAGGCGCGATTCCGGTGCTGGTGAAGTCGGATTCGTTCCGGCCGATCAAAGTGGACGGGAATCCGGAGCATCCGATGTCGAAGGGCAAGTCGGATGTGTTTACGCAGGCGACGCTGCTTGATTTGTACGACCCGGATCGGTCGCAACATGTGCTGCATCGTGGTGAGGTTTCGGGCTGGGGTGAGTTCCAGGAGACGTTTGCTGCTGCGGCGAAGAAGACGAATGGCGGGCAGGGGCTTTATTTCCTGAGCGAGACGATTACGTCGCCGTCCCTTGCAGCGCAGTGGAAGCAGGTGCAGGCGGCTTATCCTTCCGCGAAGTTGATTCAGTGGGAGCCGGTGAATCAGGATTCCTCGCGCGCGGCATCGAAGGCAGCGTTCGGCAGCTATACCGATGCGCAGTACAAGCTCGAAGAGGCGGACGTCATTCTTTCGCTCGATGCGGATTTCCTGGGTGGGATTGGGCATCCGGGGTTCCTGCCGCTGGCTGCAGGGTATGCGGAGCGACACCGGTACGAAGAAGGCAAGACGATGAACCGGATGTACGTCGTCGAGACGATGCCGACGGTGACCGGGTTCAAGGCGGATCATCGGCTGGCTTTGAAGCCAAGTGAGATTACGGGATTTGCGACGGCGCTGGCGAATGGTGCCGCTCCGCAGGGTGCGAGTGGGGATGAGCAGAAGTTCTTCTCTGCCCTGATGAATGATCTGAAGGCTTCGGGCGGCAAGTGTGTGGTGATTCCGGGCGAGCAAGCTTCGCCCGCGGTACATGCTGCGGCTTATGCACTGAACTCTTCGCTGGGTGCGGTTGGCAAGACGGTGATTTATACCGAGACAGTGAATCCGATGCCGAGCGAGCAGGTCACCGACCTGAAGTCGTTGGTCGCTGACATGAACGCCGGTAAGGTGCAGTGGCTGATGATTCTGGGCGTCAATCCGATTTATTCGGCGCCGAGTGATCTGCACTTTCAGGATGCGTTCGCGAAGATCCCTGTGACGGTGGCTCTCGGTTCGCATGTGGATGAGACGGGTGCGATTGCGAACTGGCATATCAATAAGGCGCACTACCTTGAGAGCTGGTCGGATGCGCGGGCGTATGACGGGACGATCTCGATCATTCAGCCGATGATCGATCCGCTGTATGGCGGCAAGTCGGCGTTTGATGTGTTCCAGACATTGCTGGAAAATTCGCAGATTTCGGCGTACACCGTGGTGCAAGCGAACGCGAGAAACTACATCAAGGGCGACTTTGCTGCAGGATGGCGGAAGGCGCTGCACGACGGCTGGGTCGAAGGAACGGCGTTTCCAGCGAAGGCAGGCGGTGCGGGTAAGAGTGCGGTAGGCTCGTTCCCGATTCCGACGGCTTCGAATGGTCTTGAGGTTTCGTTCCGGCCCGATCCTTCTCTATATGATGGGCGGTTTGCGAATGTTGGCTGGCTCCAGGAGCTGCCCAAGCAGGTGACGAACCTCAGCTGGGACAACGCGGCGATCATGAGCATCAATACTCTGGCCGATCTGAAGCTGGAAGAGTCGGACCCGGTGAAGATTTCGTTCAATGGCCGCGAGTGCATTGCCCCAGCGTTGATGGCGCCGGGTCATCCGGATGGAGTGATTACGGTTCATCTTGGGTTTGGCCGTGGCGTGCTGGCGGGTCGCGTGGCGCAGGGTGTCGGCTTTGATGCGTACCAGATTCGGACCTCGGATGCGCCGCTCTTAATCTCTGGCGCGACGGCGGTGAAGGTGCCGGGAACGTACGACCTGTGCATAACTAAGGTGCACAACATCGAGCATCGCGGCAGCTTTGCGCAGCATGATCTTGAGAAGCCGCTGTCAGATAAAGATGGGGTTTATTCTCTGGCGGGTCATGAGGCGGAGGAGCGGTCGATCATTCGCTATGCCACTGTCGAGGAAGCGAAGAAAAATCCGAACTTCGCGCATGAAGGTGGAGCGAGCGGGACGCTGATTGATAAGGTTGGGTACTCGCCGCAGGGCGAGAAGGTGCCACACGATAACTCGTTCTTCCCAGATGCGTGGAAGTATGACAAGCAGGACCCCTCGACGCTGAAGATTCAGAATGCGTGGGGGATGGCGATCGATCTGAACAGCTGCATTGGCTGCAACGCCTGCATTGTGAGCTGCTATGCGGAGAACAATATTCCGGTTGTCGGCCGTGAGCAGGTGAAGGTTGGGCGCAACATGCAGTGGCTGAGGATCGATACTTACTTTGAAGGCGACTTGCATGCGCCCAAGGCGCACTTCCAGCCGATGGCGTGCCAGCACTGCGAGAATGCGGGTTGCGAGCAGGTCTGTCCGGTGGGCGCGACGGTGCATACGCCTGAGGGCATCAACACGATGGTGTACAACCGCTGCGTGGGGACGCGGTACTGCTCGAACAACTGCCCGTACAAGGTGCGGCGGTTCAACTTCCTGCTGTACGCGGACTATGACACGGAGAGCTTGAAGTTCATGCGCAATCCGGATGTGTCGGTGCGTTCGCGCGGCGTGATGGAGAAGTGCAGCTACTGCGTGCAACGGATCGAAGCGGTGAAGATCGAGGCCGATAAGGAAAACCGTGAGATTCGCGATGGCGAGATTGTGACGGCATGCCAGCAGGCGTGCCCAACCAGCGCGATTACGTTTGGCAATATCAACGACAAGGCAAGCAAGGTGGCAAAGCTCAAGGCTGAGGAGCGCGATTACCAGGTACTCGCGGACCTCAACTTCCGTCCGCGCACGACCTATACGGCCGGCGTCATCAACCCGAATCCGGAGCTGGCATAATGGCGACCAAAGGACCCATGCAGGACCCGATCGTCGATCCCATGATCGACCCGCGTACAGGCGAGTATGCGGTCATCGCCCCGGGTCATACCTTCAAGTCGGTGACGCAGAAGATCGCCGGGATCGTATTGACGTCGAATACGCCGCTGGGATGGTTCTTCGGCCTGATCGTGGCGGCCGGTATTGCCATGGGACTGGTGATCGGCTGCACATGGCTCTTCCTGAAGGGCGTCGGTATCTGGGGTGTGACGATCCCCGGGGCCTGGGGATTCGCCATCATCAACTTTGTGTGGTGGATCGGTATCGGTCACGCCGGGACGCTGATCTCTGCGATTTTGCTGCTGTTCAAGCAGACTTGGCGCAACTCGATCAACCGGTTCGCCGAGGCGATGACGATCTTCGCGGTCGTCTGTGCGGGTATGTTCCCCTTGATTCACGTGGGACGACCATGGCTGTCGTACTGGCTGTTCCCTTACCCGAACACGATGAATGTGTGGCCGCAGTTCCGCTCGCCGCTTGCGTGGGACGTGTTTGCGGTTTCGACGTATGCGTCGATTTCGGTGATCTTCTGGTACATGGGAATGATCCCCGATTTCGGGACGCTGCGCGATCGGGCGACGATGCCGCTGGCGAAGTACTTTTATGGGATGCTGTCGCTGGGATGGCGCGGCTCGACGCGGCACTGGATGCGGTATGAGTCGGCTTCCCTGCTGCTGGCAGGGCTTTCGACACCTCTGGTGCTCTCGGTTCACACGGTCATCAGCTTCGACTTCGCTGTGGCGGCACTGGCGGGGTGGCATACGACGATCTTCCCGCCTTACTTCGTTGCGGGCGCGGTGTACTCGGGGTTTGCGATGGTCCTGACGCTCGCGATTCCGCTGCGGAAGTTCTACCACCTGGAAGATCTGGTGACGTTGCGCCACCTGGACAACATGGCCAAGGTGATGCTGGCGACGGGATCGATCGTGGCATACGGATACGCGATGGAGGTCTTCATGAGCTGGTACTCAGCCAGCCATTGGGAGTTCTTCATGATGTGGAACCGGATGTTCGGGCCGATGGGGTGGGCGTACTGGGTTCTCATCCTGACCAACATCGCGATTCCGCAGATGACGCTGTGGTCACGCAAGCTGCGAGTCAATGTAGTGTGGTTGTTCATTTTGTCGCTGATCATCAATACGGGAATGTGGTTTGAGCGATTCGTGATCGTTGTCACCAGCCTTTACCGTGAGTATCTGCCGTCAAGCTGGGGCACCTACCGGGCGACGAAGTGGGACTACATGATCTATGTGGGAACGCTGGGCATGTTCACGTTCCTGTTCTTCCTGTTCATCCGCTTCCTGCCCATGATTCCCATGTCCGAGATTCGAATGATGCTGCCGCAGACGAAGGTGACGCCGGGCGGAGCTAAAGCAGAGATAGCTACGGAGGAGAGAGCCTAATGCCGCCGCGCGAAGGAATTTACGGATTGCTGGCCGAGTTCAACACTCCCAGTGAGTTAGTGCATGCAACGAAAGAGGCGCGCGCTGCTGGATACCGCCGTATGGAGTGCTACACGCCTTATCCGGTGGAGGAGGCTGCGGAAGCTCTGGAGTTACACAAGACACGGGTGCCGCTGGTGTGCCTGCTTGGTGGAGTCATGGGCGTGACGACCGCGTTTTTGATGGAGACCTGGATCAATGTGTGGGCCTATCCGCTGAATATTGCCGGACGGCCGTTGTTCTCGTGGCCTGCGTTCATCATTCCGGCTTACGAATGGACGATTTTGTTTTCGGGCTTTTCGGCGTGCTTTGGAATGCTGGCGTTGAATGGACTGCCGCAGCCCTATCATCCGCTCTTCAACGCGCCCAACTTCAGAAATGGCGCGACTACGGACAAGTTCTTTCTTTGTCTTGAGGCTGTCGATCCGATGTTTTCGCCCACCGGGACACGGGCCTTCCTTGAGCAGTTCCCCGCGGTCTCCGTGGTGGAGGTGGATCATTAATATGCAAGTGAAACAGATCGCGCGGCGCGCCGCATTCGCGACTGCCGGACTCGGGCTGATGGTTGTGCTCGGTTGCCGTCAGGATATGCAGGATCAGCCGAAGTTCTTTCCGCAGCGCGGCACCGATTTTTATGCGGATGGCCGCTCGGTGCGCCCGCAGGTGGAGAACACGGTTGCGCGCAATCAGCTGCATGAGGATAGCTACTTCTATACCGGCCTGGTGAACGGAAAAGAAGGGGACGGCATGCCCTTCCCTGCTACGTTAGAGGTGCTGGAGCGCGGGCAGGAGCGTTATAACGTGTACTGCACGCCATGCCACTCTCGCGTGGGCAATGGGATCGGGATGATCGTGCAGCGCGGGTACGCCAAGGCGGGCAGCTTCCACTCGGCGCGGCTTGAGAGTGCCCCGCTGGGCCACTTCTTTCACGTGATCACGAACGGCTATGGCGCGATGCCGGACTATTCGGCGCAGGTTGTTCCTGCGGACCGTTGGGCGATTGTGGCGTATATCAGGGCACTGCAGTTGAGCCAGAAGGCGACGCAGGCTGATGTTCCCGCCGGCGCCCATGTTGAATCGCTCTCGAGTATTGCCGAACACGAAGGCTTGCCCACATCGTTTGCAGACGAATGGACTCTGCCGCCGACCGCAGTGACAGGGACTCCAGATAACGGACTGTATATTCTCCCGGTGCCGGGAGCTGCAGCTACTGGAACCGGAAACGCTGCACCGACACACACGAACGTTGCTCCACCGGCCGCAGCGCCTGCCGGCAAAACCGTACCGAAGCAGTAACCTCGGAAGCTTCCGAACGAAGGCTTGAAACGCATGTCATCTGGACACGAACATAACGGAGAAGCGGGCGGGCACCATGACGATCATGGACCGCGTGTGCTGCCTGCATCGCTAGCTGCACCGGAGATTGTCTCCGCATGGCGGACGCGCGCTCTGATCGTCTTTGCGGTCGCCACGGTTCTCTCGGTCTTCTTTGCCTTCACGCATGAAGGAAGAAACCACATTCTTCGTGCTTACCTGTTGGGCTTCATGGTCTCCTTTGCCTTCGCCGGCGGGGGGCTCGCCATGCTGATGCTGCAGTATGTGAGCGGCGGTAAGTGGGGGCTTCTGCTGCGCCGTCCGTTGGAGGCGATGTCGCGAACGATCTGGCTGATTGGGCTCATGTTCGTGCCGATCATCTTTTTTTGGAAGCATCTGTATCAGTGGGCGGCATTCCCGACTGAGGGAGCGGTTGCCGAAGCACTTTCCAATCATTGGGTCTCGCTGGAACAGGCGATGACACTGAATGCCAAGCGGGCGATGCTGAATCCCACTGCGGCTATCTTCCAGACCGTCGTGATCTTCGCGATTCTTTGGACCTTTGCCTTTCTATTGAATAAGTGGTCGCTAGAGCGAGACGCCGATCCTGCGCGGGGGACGGAACCCAGCTTCGACAGGTGGCGGATCAAGTTCGAAAATCTCAGCGGCGTTGGAATCGTAATCTATTCCATCTTGCTTACGGATGGCGCAATCGTCTGGATCAAGTCGCTCGATGTTACGTGGTACTCGTCGATTTGGGGTCTTCAGTTCCTGGTTGGACAAGGGTATGCGGTGCTCGCGCTGGGCATTCTGACCGTGATTCTGTTGTCGCGGGCTGAGCCAATGAAGACGATGCTGCGGAAGACCGAGCAGCATGATCTGGGCAAGCTGGCGTTTGCCTTCGTGATGCTCAACATCTATCTGTGCTTCGCCGAGTTTCTGATCATCTGGTCGGGCAATGTTCCGGACGAGATTCCGTGGTATCTGAATCGGATCCACGGCGGATGGTGGTATGTCTGCTCGGCAGACTTCATCTGCCACTGGCTGATTCCTTTCTGCCTGCTGTTGTCGCGCGATCTTAAGCGGAACAAGCAGAAGATGATCTGGCTGACATGCTTTATGATCTTCGCGCGCTGCCTGGATATGTTTTGGCTGATTGAGCCGAACTTCGCAGACGCGGCTGGGAATCTCCATATTGCCGGCAATATCGGAATCCTCGCGTACATTACCGTTCCTGTGGCTGTGTTATCGCTGTGGAGCTGGTTCTACATGAGAGAACTGCAAGCGCGTCCATTGATTGATGTGAATGATCCTCACGTTGAGGAGATGCTGGAGCCTGAACATGCCCACTAACGATCACGATCTGAATAAGCCGGCAGCGCACGATCCGCATGTGCGTGACTCCGACCATCCGGGGTATGAGGTAACAGACGTCAATGCCGGCGGCATCGCCGTCTTTCTGGCCGGTCTGCTTGGCTCTGTCTTTGTTTTCTTCCTGCTTTGCTATGGATTGGGAATACTCATCAACGGCGGGATCAAGAATGAGGATGGTCCAACGACGAAGTGGAACACGCTCAGCGCATTTGCCGGAGCCGAGACGACAAACGGTAAGCGGCAGGACCTTGCCAGCAACCCGGAGATGGAGCAGAAGGAGTTCCAGCAGATGACGTCAACGTTCCCTGAGCCTCGTCTCGATATCGACGACGGCAACCAGGCGACGGCTGACCTGCACGCTCGCGAAGATCTTCTGCTGAACAACTACAGCGTCGTTCCGGGAGAGGGTGGGTCGATTCGGATTCCGATCTCGCGCGCCATGGAGATCATCGCGCAGCGCGGTCTGCCGGTGAACGCGCAAGCGGGAGCGACTACGGTTGAGATGGCAGGCGATGAAAAGCCGGTGGTTCATGCACCGCTGACCTCAGGCTTTGCTCGCACAGGATATGAGCTTGAGACGATTGAAGCTCGCGAACAAAAGATGAGCTATGGCAAGGCTGTGGGCGAGAACAAAGCTGAACTTGCTCCCGTGAAGTAACGAAGATCGAAGCGATTTAAGATAGAGAGACGATGAGAGACTGGCGAACAATACGAGGCGGTTGGCAAGCGGCAATTCTTTGCTGCGCGCTGCTGAGTGCGCCGGTGCTCGCCCAGGTCTCAAGCTACGGCGACAAACAGAGCGGCGAGAATGCCGGCGATCAGTTGCCGACGGTGCTGCAGAAGGTTGCTGTGTCGCAGCACTTGAACCAGCAGCTTCCGCTCGATGCCTCCTTTGTGGATGAAAGTGGTAAGCCGGTGAAGCTGGGAGACTACTTCGGGAAGCATCCTGCGCTTCTTTCGCTGGTTTACTACACCTGCCCAATGCTTTGCTCTGAGGAGTTGGACGGTATTACCAGCTCGCTGGAGATGGTGAAGCTGACGCCGGGTAAGGATTTCGACGTCGTGGTCATCAGTATCGACCCCAGTGACACGCCGGAGCAGGCCGCGAGGTCGAAGGCTCTCTATGTCAAACGCTATGGGCGTCCGGAGACGGCGGCGGGATGGCACTTCCTCACAGGGCAGCGGCCAGCGATCGATGCGGTGACCAATGCGGTCGGCTTCGGGTATGTCCGGGTTCCCGGACCCGATGGCAAGCTGTCGCAGTTCGCGCATGCGAGCTCGATCGAGATTGTCACGCCGGAAGGCAAGCTGGCCCAGTACTACCTTGGGGTTGAGTACTCGCCGAAGGATATGTTGCTGGGGCTGATCGATGCATCCGGCAATAAGATTGGTTCTCCTGTGGCGAACATTCTGACCTACTGCTATCACTACGATCCGAGCATCAACAAACACTCGCTCATCATCGCGCGTGTGGTGCAGTTTGGCGGGATGATCACGGTGGCCGGATTAGGCGGATTCATGTTTCTGATGTTTCGGAGAGACGTCAAACTTGCGCGCGAACACGACCTGACTAAGAAAGAAACGGATAAAGGGTAACGATGCATATCAGTCCAGTCCTGTGGCAATTTTTGGTGAAATGGCTCAACGCTTCGGCGCTCTTTCCGCGCGAGGCATCGACCATTGCGCCCTACGCTGACGCGCTCTACTTCTTCCTGCTGTTGATCACAGTGATAGGCTTGACGTTTGTGGGCTGCCTCATCTTCAGTTTCGCGATCCGTTACCGCAAGGAGAGGCACCCGGTCGCGATCCAGGTGGAAGGCTCTACTCTGCTGGAGGCAACCTGGACGATTATTCCACTCGCGCTCTTTCTGATTGTGTTCGTCTGGGGCGCACTGCTGTACTTCCGGATCTATAACCCGCCGACCAACGCGATGAATATCTATGTCGTTGGCAAACAGTGGATGTGGAAGGCGGAGCATCCAGGCGGCCAGCACGAGATTAATGCGTTGCATGTGCCAACGGGACGCAATGTTCAGTTGACGATGATCTCGCAGGACGTCTTTCACAGTTTCTCGATTCCAGACTTCAGGGTGAAGCGCGAGGTTATTCCAGGCCGTTATTCGACAGTGTGGTTCAACGCGACGACCCCGGGGACGTATCACATCTTCTGTACGCAGTACTGCGGGACCAACCACTCCGTCATGATCGGCGAGGTCACGGTGCTGAGCCCGGATGATTACGAAAAGTGGACCCATCAGTCCACCAGCGGTATGTCGCTTGCGCAGAATGGAGAGAGGCTCTTTGCCAGTATGGGCTGCAACGCCTGTCATTCCGGAAGCGCGGCGGCTCGCGGGCCTAATCTTGCTGGAGTGTATGGATCGAAGCTGCAACTCACGAGCGGCTCGCAGGTCTTGGTGAATGACGCCTACCTGCGCGATTCGATCCTCAATCCTTCGCAGCACATTACGGCGGGTTATGCGCCGATTATGCCGACCTATCAAGGGCAGATCAGCGAAGACGGCCTGATCGATCTGGTCGAGTACATCAAATCTTTGCAGAGCAACTACCGTGTGCAGCAGACGCTGACCACGTCCGAGTCGAACCAAACGGCGCCGACAACGCCAGGGGTGGTAAAGCCATGAGTGCAACCAGTTCTACAATTCTCAACTTACCTGATCAGCGGACAGCAACTCTGCCGAAGCTGAACTATATCAACAGCGAGGATGGGTTGCTCAGCTGGCTGTTTACCGGGGACCACAAGCGTATCGCGATGCTCTATCTGGTCTCGATCACGTTTTTCTTCTTTATTGGCGGCGCGTTTGCGGGTCTTATCCGGCTCGAACTACTGACGCCGCAGCCGGACCTTGTGGCGGCAGACACCTACAATAAGTTCTTTTCCATGCACGGAATCATCATGGTCTTCCTCTTCCTGGTGCCATCGGTTCCGGCGACGCTGGGGAACTTCTTGATGCCGATCATGCTGGGCGCCAAAGACCTGGCGTTCCCTAAGATCAATCTACTGAGCTGGTACCTCTACTGGCTTGGCGGTATCGTTGTTCTTGCGGCCCTTGTGCTGGGTGGCGTGGACACCGGTTGGACTTTCACGACCCCGCTCTCGACGCACTACCTGAATACTCATGTGATGACCGCGGCAACTGGGGTCTTCATTCTTGGCTTCTCGTCGATCTTCACCGGGCTGAATTTTATCGTGACAATCCATCGCATGCGGGCGCCCGGGATGACATGGTTTCGGATGCCGCTGTTTGTCTGGTCGCACTATGCCGCATCGATCCTGATGGTGCTTGGTACGCCGGTATTGGCCATCACGCTGGTTCTGGTCGCGCTCGAGCGGCTGGTGGGTATCGGCGTCTTCGATCCAACCAAGGGCGGCGATCCTCTGCTGTTCCAGCATCTCTTCTGGTTTTACTCGCACCCGGCTGTTTACATCATGATTCTCCCGGGCATGGGCGTGATCTCCGAGGTTATCAGTACGTTCAGCCGGAAACGGGTCTTCGGATATACGGCCGTTGCATTTTCTTCGGTAGCGATTGCGCTCTTCGGCTTCTTCGTCTGGGCGCACCACATGTTCATCATGGGCGTGTCCAACTATTCCGCTCTCGTCTTCTCGCTGTTGACGATGCTGGTTGCGGTGCCTTCGGCGATTAAGACCTTCAACTGGGCTTTTACGATGCAAAAAGGCTCAATCACCTTTGAGACACCGATGCTCTATGCCTTCGGGTTTCTTGGTCTGTTTACGATCGGCGGCATGACGGGCGTTTTCCTCGGTGCACTGGGCATGGACATTCACCTGACCGAGACGTACTTCATCGTCGCTCACTTCCACTTCGTTATGGTGGGCGGCATGTTGATGGCGTTTCTGGCAGGCGTTCACTTCTGGTGGCCGAAGATGACGGGCCGCATGTATCCGGAGTCGTTGTCGAAGCTCGCGGCCGTCACGACATTCATCGGATTCAACCTGACGTTCCTGCCGCAGTTCATTCTGGGGTATCTTGGGATGCCGCGGCGCTATCATGCGTATCCGCCAGAGTTCCAGGTGTTGAATGTGTTGTCGACAGCGGGAGCCACAGTGCTGGGCGTCGGCTATATGCTTCCGCTGCTTTATCTGGCGTGGTCGCTGAAGTATGGTGCGATTGCCGGCAATAATCCGTGGCAGGCAACTGGCTTGGAGTGGCAGATTCAGTCGCCGCCGCTGACCGAAAACTTTATCGAGATTCCAATCGTGGACCACGAGGCTTATGACTACGAGTGGCTCGAACACAAGACTGCACAAGAGGTGACGACCGTTGGATAATGCGATCGCAGCAACGCATCCACATACGCATGAAACTGCAGTTGCGGCGGAGCACCAGCATGTTGCGCTCCCGCAGCACCGCCATCACTTCGAAACGCAGGAGCAGCAGCGCGAGGCCGGGACGTTCGGGATGTGGCTGTTTCTGTTGACCGAAATCATGTTCTTCGGTGGGCTGTTCTTTGCCTACTTGCTTTACCGCAACTGGTATTACGACGCATTTGTAGTTTCGTCCAACCAGCTGGACGTTAGACTTGGCGCTGCGAATACGGCGATCCTGATCACCTCTGGGTTTTTCATGGCGCTGGGTGTGTGGGCCGCTGAGGTCAAGAAGCGTGGCCTTCTGGTCATCTTTCTTGTGTTAACCACGCTCTTTGGTGTGGCATTTCTCGGCATCAAGTACGTCGAATACAAGGAGAAGTGGGACAAAAACCACATCCCCGGACAGAACTTCGATGTGCGGGAGTTCGTCAACCCTCAAGCGTATGGGCTGAAAGAAAAGCCGCTCGCGCCGGATATGGCACAGAAGACCCAGGTGTTCTTCTTCCTTTACTTCGCTATGACCGGCATGCACGCGCTCCACATGATCATCGGTGTGGTCCTTCTGTTCTGGCTGACGTGGCGAGCGAACCGAGGCGAGTTTTCAGCGGGATATGTTGCGCCAATTGAAAATTTCGGCCTGTATTGGCACTTCGTTGATATTGTCTGGCTCTTCCTGTTTCCTTTGCTCTATCTCATCAACCGACACCCCGTCTAGCCACTAACACTGGCTGGAGAGAGAAGATTATGACCGAATATCATGACCCGCCGAATGTAGTGAACCCCGAGCATGACGAGCATCATATCGTGACGCCGTTCCAATACGGCATGGTCTTTGCCGCTCTGCTGATCGGGACGGCGATTACTGTCGTCGCGGCAAGGATAGACTTGGGAGTTTTGAATCCGGTCATAGCGCTTGCCATCGCCTGCACGAAGGCAGTGATCGTCATTTTGTTTTTCATGCACGTCAAGTATCAGTCAAAGCTGGTCAAGCTGACGGTCGCCTCCGGATTCTTTACGTTTCTCGTTTTGATTACGATGACGTTGAGCGACTACATTAGCCGAGCCTGGGGACTCTGGTAACGAGTCTTTGTTCGTTTTGACAGGGATGCGGCCTTCGGGCCGCATTTTTGCTGCCGTGAAAGTCTACTGTTTGTACCTCGTACACTTGAACCATGGCCAAGGTGCCGTCTGATCTTTCTGAACAACTTCACCGCTGGTCCTGCGATTCGCGTGTCACGGTGCGGCGAGCAGGAACGCCCGATCCTAATGGCAGATGTGTCGTTTACTGGATGCAGCGTGCGCAACGCGGCGTCGACAATCATGGCGTCGATCTGGCGGTAAAGGTTGCGAATCTCCTTGGTTTGCCGCTGGTTGTGTATTTTGCGGGCATCTCGAACTTCCCCCATGCCAATCTTCGGCACTATGTGTTTCTCAATCAAGGGCTGCCTGACATCGAAGCCGATTTGGCCGCCAGGAATATCTCATTTATCACGCGGCGGGCTCCGCGGGAGTCGCATGAGCAGTTATTGGCGGATGTTCGTGCGGCATTTCTGATTGGGGATGAGAATCCGATGCGTGTGCCGGAACAGTGGCGCAGGCAGCTTGCTTCTCGCATCCGAGTCCCATTCTGGACGGTCGATACCGATGTGGTTGTTCCGTCGAAGTTGATGGAGAAGGCGCAGTATGGGGCGTATACTATTCGGCCGCGGCTCTATCGCCTTCTGCCGGAGTATCTGCATCCATACGAAAACCTGCATGCCGAACACGCGTGGAAGCGGCCGAGAGGGTTCTACGCTGACTCCGTGCACGAAGATATGACGTGTGACTGGAAGGACTTTGATCGCAGCGTTCCCCCTGTCGAGGTATGGAAGGGTGGCACCCATGTTGCGCTCAAGCGGCTGAAGGTGTTCACGGGGAGTCTTCTTGAAGACTATGACTCGCAGCGCAATCACCCGGAGACGGATGGCACCTCATGCATGTCGCCCTACCTGCATTTCGGACACGTGGGTCCAATTACGGTTGCGCTTGCCGTCGACGCAGCGGCGAAAGCGAACCCGAAGTTGCAGGCTGCCCGCGACAGCTACTTCAATGAGCTGATCGTCTGGCGTGAGCTTGCCATCAACTTCGTCCGTTATACGCCGAAGTACGATTCGCCGGAGTGCGCCGACAGTTGGGCGAAGGCTACCATCGTTGAACATGCACGTGACGAACGCCAACACTTGTATGCGTTGCAGCAGCTTGAGAAAGCGCAGACCCACGATGACCTATGGAATGCAGGCCAGATCCAGATGGTTCGCCATGGCTGGATGCACAACTACCTGCGCATGTATTGGGCAAAGAAGATTCTGGAATGGACGCCTGATGTTGCGACGGCGATGAAGTACGCGATCTATCTGAATGACAAGTATTTTCTCGATGGCCGGGATCCGAACGGATATGCGGGGATTGCGTGGGCGATCCTGGGCAAGTTCGACCGGGCATGGGGAGAGCGGCCCATCTTCGGGAAGATTCGTTACATGTCCGGTGCGTCAACGGGGAAGAAGTTCGATTCGAAGCGATACATTCAGCAGATGGGGCTGCTGCCGCAGCAGGGGTCGCTTCTCTTTTAGGAGCTTGGCTGCTGTCTCGCACGGACCAAGAAAATGATGCAAGTGCTTATCTATACAACTACTGGGAGATTGTAGCGCAGCGCGGCTGATGGTAGAGTGAGGACGTCCACGCGGAAGATCGATTTTACCGGGATCGTCCGCGCTGAACACGCTGAGAGATGGCCGCAGAGTAACTCCAACGATCACTCCGCAACGCAGATGAGAGTTTTCTCATCCCGTTGTGGAACTATCCGTCGTTCTTCTCCCGCTCTAGCGTTGACTCGTCCGATGTCAGCTTGCAGCATCAAGGTTAGCTGACTGTGCTGTTCGGATTGCACGCTATGGGCCTGATTGCATCTTTTCAACTCGCGCGCCGCGCACGACCACTCCTCCTGCATGGCGTAACCCGCTGCTTTGTCGCGATCGGTCTCTGCATCACAGCCGTTGTACCGATTGCCGTTCTCGGTCAGCTGATTGCAACACCGGCGACGTCAAGTGATGTCGCGTCGGTAGAGCCGGCTCGATCACATGCTGTTCAGGCCCGCCGTTTTCTTGGTGGCGGCACTCTGGCCGGAAATATCTCTGCTGCACGAGCGATGGACACAGCCCGTCAGCAACACGCCGCGATGCTGGCGCAAGAGGCTGCGTCACCTCAGCCGTCCAGCCTGACTGCAGCATGGCAGCCGATAGGTCCGAACCAGGTCGCCAGCATCGCTTACGGCAATGTCACCGGCCGTATCACCGCGATTGCAATTGATCCGGCGGATTCGACCGGCAATACGGTCTATGTGGGAACGACCGGGGGAGGGGTGTGGAAGTCAACCAATGCGGCCGGACCTGCGGCGATTGTAACCTTTACGGCACTCACGGACACGCTGCCGGTCTTCAGTGCCAACGCCGGAACAGCGGCGATTCCATCGCTCAGCATTGGTGCGATCAGTGTTCAGTCCGGTGTGGTGTTGGCAGGCACCGGCGATCCCAATGATGCTTCGGACTCTTTCTATGGCAGCGGGCTGCTGCGGTCGGCCGACGGTGGGCTCACTTGGACGCTAATCCAAAATTCGCATGATGGTGTGGCGGGTAATCACTCCTTCAGTGGGCTTGGCTTTGCGGGATTTGCCTGGAGCAGCGCAACGCCGGGCACCGTTGTCGCGGCTGTTTCTCAAGCCGCAGAGGGCGTTCTCGTCAATGCGCCAGATGCTACCAATAGCGTGATGGGGCTTTACTATTCAACGGATGCCGGTGTTACCTGGCAGATGTCAACCATCATGGACGGAAGCCAGATTGTGCAAACTCCGCAACCGTCCGGGGCGGACCTTGGTGGAAGAGCGGCGACCGCGGTGGTTTGGAATCCCGTTCGCCAGCGTTTCTACGCTGCGATCCGTTACCACGGTTACTACGAATCTGCAGATGGTGTGACTTGGACACGGCTGACGCATCAACCTGGAGTGGGCCTGACGACGACTGCTTGCCCCACTGCTCCGGGCACGACAGGCAGCGTGGCGTGTCCAATCTTTCGCGGGGCGCTTGCTGTGCAGGTGACCACGGGCGATACCTTCGCGTTGACTGTGGATAGTAATAATGTCGACCAGGGCCTCTGGCAGGACGCGTGTGCGCTGTCCGGTACAAGCTGCACGAATACGACCGTCACCTTCGGCAACCAACTGACCTCGTCTCCGATGGAGGTTGGCAATGGCAGCACTGTGATTCCACAGGCTGACTACAATCTTGCGTTATCCGCGGTGCCAGCGGGGCCAAGCGGCCCGACGCAGGACACGCTGCTCTATGCGGGTACGATTGATCTCTATCGCTGTTCGCTTGCTGCGGGATGTGTGTTGCGCAACACTACCAACGCAGTTGATGGATGCGCCGCGCCCGCGCAGGTTGCGCCTGCTCAACATGCCATCGCGACGTCGGCAACTTTGACGCAACCATTGCTTTATCTTGGCAACGATGGCGGCCTTTGGCGCTCGACGGACGGCGTCAACCAACAGGCAACTCCCTGCTCCACTGATGACGCGACTCACTTTCAGAATCTTAATGGCGGCCTTGGATCGCTTGCCGAGGTGATTAGCTTCGCCCAACACCCTACGGATGCGGGTCAGCTGCTCGTGGGTCTTGGTGCGAACGGGACTGCTTCCACCTCCGCTTCTTCTTCGGCGCCGTGGCCCCAGCTGTCGACTGGCGAAGGTGGCACGGTAGCCATCGACCAGACGAATCCTCTGCTTTGGTACGTTTCGACTGCTGCTGGTGTCAGCGTTCGTCAGTGCACGAGCGGTGCGGCCTGCACCGCGGCGAACTTTACCAGAGCGCCTACGATAGGACTAGCCCAGGTCGAGAATGATGACTCCCTGATCGATGCTCCCTGGCTGCTGGACCCGGCTTTCTCTTCCGACATCCTCGTTGGCACCTGCCGGGTATGGCGTGGACCTGCGGCGAGTGGGGCCTTCTGGTCCTCGTCAAACGCGATCAGCAAACTTCTCGCCGGACCGCTGAACACATCGTGCGAGAGTAAGAATCCGGTTATCCGTTCTCTAGCCGCCGGGGGGCCTTCTAGTAACGCAGCTGCTGCGCAGAATGCAGGCTCGGAGGTTCTCTACGCGGGAATGGCGGGAACGCTCGATGGCGGCGGCAGCTTCGGAGGTCATCTTTTTTCTACCACTACAGCGAATACTGCGGGCAGTACTACGGCGTGGAACGATCTCGCGACCTCGCCCGTCACGAATGGTCAGGGTACGAGCTTCAACGCTGGCGGCTTCGATCTATCGTCACTTGCGGTTGACCCGCATGACACGACCGGCAATACGATCTATGCCACGGTGATGGGATTTGCAGGCAACGGCATCAATGCGGTGCACCTGTATCGTTCCACCGATGCGGGCACCCACTGGACCAACATCAGCAGCAATCTGCCGAATGCTCCGGCGAACAGCGTTGTGGTCGATCCGAACGACGCAAATACTCTGTACGTCGCGTTGGACACGGGTGTCTATGTCACGACACAGGTCACGACCTGTGCCACTGCCAACTGCTGGAGTGTCTACGGTGTCAGTCTGCCTAACTCGCCTGTCGTCGAACTTGCTGCTGCGGCAGCTATGCCTACTGGCGATGGTCGCAGCGGTGAGCTTCGCGCTGCGACCTATGGCCGCGGGCTGTGGCAGATTCCGCTGCTCACTGCTTCCACGGCAGAGCAACCCTCGATCAGCCTTAGTCCGATCGGGCTTACTTACAGCGCGCAGCCGGTTGGTACCGAAAGTTCTCCGCAGACCATCACAGTCACAAATACCGGTAGTGCTCCGCTCACCGTAACTATGGTCGCGACTACGGGAGACTTCAACGAAACAGACACGTGTAGCTCTGCTTCCATTGCTGTGAACCTGACCTGCACGATTCAGGTTAGTTTTTTGCCTACAGCGACAGGAAATCGCAGCGGCGTGCTCACCGTCTATGGGAATGTCTCCGGTGGCCAGGCAACGGCAACGCTCTTCGGCACGGGTGGTGCGGCCGCAGGCATTGTTCTGAATCCCATCGCTCTTGCCTTTCCTTCCACGACGATCAATGCCACTAGTCCAGCGCAGAACATCACAATTTCAAACACTGGAGGCACCACTTTGGCGCTCCAGACGACCTCCGTCACCGGTGCAGACTTTAATATCACTGCAAACTCCTGTGGCACAAGCCTTGGCCCCAGCACTGGCTGCACGGTTTCGATCGCTTTTACTCCCACGGCTTCTGGAGCCCGCAGCGGAACTTTCACCATCACAGACGATGCCGGCACCCAGACTGCGTCGCTCACTGGAACCGGAACGTCGCCCGCTACGGATGCTCTCTCGCCGTTGGCGCTAACGTTTCCGGCGCAACAAATTACCACAGCGAGCGCCGCTCAGCAGATTACGTTAACTAATTCCGGCGATCTGCCGTTGACGTTGATTGCGGCGCAGATCACCAGCGGTGACTTTACTGCAGTCAATGCCTGTGGCAACTCGCTCAACCCTCACTCCACATGTTCGATCAACGTTGCCTTCCAGCCGAAGAATGTCGGGACGATCGCCGGCGTGTTGACTGTCTCAGATCAATATCGCAGTCAGACCATTGCGCTGAGTGGCACCGGCGTTGCACCACCCGGCGTCTCGCTTTCACCTTTCTCGACCGTCACCTTCCCTCCTACTGGAGTCGGTGTTACCGCCGCAGCGCAGACGGTAACTCTGACTAACAATGGAGGCGTTCCACTTCTAGTACAAAATATCGCGATCACGGGAGACTTCCTTATTGTGGCCGGGAGCAACACCTGCGGCAGCAGCGTCGCAAGAAGTGGAGCATGCACCATGCAGATTGCGTTTGTACCGACCGTTGGTGGGCCGCGTGCAGGAACACTCACTGTCACGGACAACGCCGGTAGTTCTCCTCAAACTCTCTCACTCACCGGTACCGGAGTTGACTTCACGCTCGATCCGAACGGAGGGACGAGCCTTACCATCACCAATGGCCAGAACGCGGTCTACCCTTTACTGCTCAGTTCTGCTGCCAACATTCCTGGCACGGCGACCTTCACCTGTACGGGTGCGCCAGCGAATTCTACCTGTACCGTCACGCCTGCCAGCGTGGCGCTAGGCAGCACGACCACGGTTTCGGTCACTGTTCTTACGGGTGTCACAAATGCAGCAATTTCGCGATCTCACGTGGCTCCGTCGAGTATGTTTTGGTTCGCAGCCTTGTTTCCGTTGAGCATTCTGGCACTGCGTAGAACCAGACTTTCTTGCCTTGCCAGTTTTGCTCTGTTGTGTTGCCTCGCTGCTTCTACCGGATGTGGTGCTGGGCGCGCAATTCCTCTTGAGAGTGGCTCGAATCCAAACCCTCCGCCGGTTTCTGTCACACCCGCCGGCACGTATACCGTTGTTGCCTCGGCTACCAGTGGCGGCCTGACGCGAACCGTCAACCTTACACTCATCGTTCAGTAGATGTTGGATTCGATACTGCAAAGATCTAACTTAGACAGCTTGCCCCGCGCTGACTCCCGAAGCCCATGCCCACTGGAAGTTGTATCCGCCCAGCCATCCGGTTACATCCACGACTTCGCCGATGAAATATAGTCCCGGCACCTTGCGGCTCTGCATGGTCTTTGCGTCCAGTTCAGCGGTGTCCACGCCACCAGCCGTCACCTCTGCCTTGGCGTAGCCTTCAGTTCCCGCGGGTGTCATTCGCCACGCGTGCAATAGCTGCTCCATTTTCGCAAGAGAGGCGTTGGTCCAGTCGGCGGGTTCGTGGAGCGCGACCCATCGCTCAGCCATACGGGCCGGCAGTACTGCGCGTATTGCGAGCACTGCTGCTGCGGGATCACGCCTCGCATTGCGCGTCAGGAGAGGCGCCATCACTTCGATGTCTGGCGCGAGGTCAACTTCGATAGCCTCACCGGGCCGCCAGTAGGATGACACCTGCAAAATCGAGGGACCACTGAGACCGCGATGCGTCACCAGCATTTTTTCCCTGAAGCTGCCACATCTCTGCCTCGCTCCGGCCTTCGCGATTACCTCAGTAGAGACGCCTGCCAGATCACACCAGTGCTCGCGGTCCTCCGCGCTGAAGACCAGAGGCACGAGTCCGGGTCTGCACTCCACGATGCGAAGGCCGAACTGTTCTGCGACGCTGTAGCCAAATTCTGTTGCGCCCATCTTCGGAATCGACAGACCACCAGTGGCGACGACTACAGCCTCCGCTTCAAAGTTGCCAGCTGCTGTCTCCACTCGAAAGTTTCCATCGCGCACGACCGAGATGACACGAGTGCCGACGAGAATACGCACGCCTGCGTCTGTGCACTCACGCTCCAGCATGGTTACGACATCGTGCGCTGAACGATCACAGAAGAGTTGTCCCAGGGTCTTTTCGTGATAACGGATTCCGTGCTTCTCGACCATGGCGATGATATCTGCCGGCGTGAAGCGGGCCAGCGCCGACTTTGCGAAGTGAGGATTCTCGGAGAGAAAATTTTCCGGCCGGCAGTGGATGTTGGTGAAGTTGCAGCGGCCGCCACCGGAGATCAGGATTTTTTTGCCGATACGTTCGGCATGGTCCAGCAGAACAACTCGTCGCCCGCGTCTGCCAGCCTCAATCGCGCACATCAGGCCTGCCGCGCCGGCTCCCAGGATGACGACATCGACCTTCTGCACGCCCGTTCCCCGTTGCTTTCTTCGAATCCAGATTCAATCGCTTGTTCTCATTCTAGATTCGTTATGGTTTTCAGTGGTCCTAGCTGATGAATCGCTGGTTCTGTGGGTTGTGCGACCATTGATTCATGGTTAGAAATGTTGAAGAGCGTGGGCCGCGAGTGGTTGCGGCTCAACCGTACGGGCCGGCGGCGTCGGTAACGAGGCGGGCAGCCGATAGGCTGCGGGCAGGGCATCTTTGGGTCTACCGGTCGGATGTGGAGTCACTGGTGCCGCCGGTTGGAGCGGCTGAGATTGATGGCGGAGCGCTGGTTACGGTGATGGACAGCCGCGGGATTCCGCTGGGAACGGGGCTCTATAGTGCGGCGTCTCAGATTGCGGTGAGGATGGTGTCGGCTGAGGCTGCGCTGACGCGTGGGGCGTATCTGGAACAAATGGGGGAGGGGGTTGTTGCTGCGCTGGCGCTGCGGGATGAGGTCGCGCCGGAGTCGATGGAGAACGATGCTTGCCGATTGGTGTTCTCGGAGGCGGATAGTTTGCCCGGGATTGTGGCAGATCGGTACAACGACCTGGTTATTCTGCAGTTGCTGACACAGGGGACGGCGCAGGATGATGTTCGCGCCGTGCTGACTGAGGTAATTCGGGAGCGATTGAATCCAGCGACCATTATTGAGCGGCCTGATCCGAAGATTCGGGAGCTGGAGCAGTTGGCTGCGCCTTCGCATGAGCCGTTGCATTCTAGTAGCGACTCAGCCCAGCTCAGGACGATCTTCACCATCAATGGGCTGCGCTTTCACTATGACGCGAGCTCGGGGCAGAAGACCGGAGCGTTTCTCGATCAGCGGTTGAACTATGCTGCTGCGGCGCGGTATGCGAGTGGTTCAGCGCTGGATATTTGCACCTATCAGGGTGGTTTTGCGATCCATCTTGCGCAGCGTTGCCACCATGTAATCGGCGTCGATGCTAGTCGCGGTGCGCTCGAGGTAGCGGATAGAAATCTTGACTTGAATTCAGGGCTTGCGGCGCGGGTGGAGTGGATTGAGGCTGATGCGTTTGAGTTGTTGCGGGAGTATGAGGCGAATGGTGAGCGGTACGACACGATCGTGCTCGACCCGCCGGCGTTTGCGAAGTCGAAGCGTGCTGCCGAGGGCGCGATGCGCGGATATAAGGAGCTGAACCTGCGGGCGATGAAGATGCTGCGACCCGGCGGGACGCTGGTGACCTGCTCTTGCTCGCACCATGTGGGGCTTGCGGAGTTCACCGAGGTGGTTGCGGCGGCAGCTTCAGATGCGGGGCGGCGGGTGCAGGCGCTTGAGATTCGTGGAGCCGCACCGGACCACCCGGCGATTTTGACTTTGCCAGAGACTAGCTATCTGAAGTGCCTGATCTGCCGGGTGGGGTAAGCCCAATTGCCGGGCGTAGATCCTTTAATTCAGCGGTTTACAGCGTGTGATGGTCTGCAAAAATTTCATAACAACAGGGTTACGAGCGTGCCAGACTTTCGCGATCAAAAGCATGCGGCTGTGTGCATAAGGTTTGTGTGCGATGCGAATGCCATGGTGAGAACAGGGCACGGAGCTTCAGTGATAATGCGGTAGGCAATATGGGCGGGAACGTGTGCTGCGATCATCGATGCCTGACGCACTCCCAGGACGATCAGCCCGGCCTTTTGGCGTCTGGCGTAATCCACGACGGCGTTCGAGATCTCGCTACCGTAGGCAACTACAGATTCAGGTTGTTTGATGGTGTAGCCAGTCTCCGAAGCGAGGTGTTGCAAGGCCTCGGTGATGATTTGCGGAATAATCTTGCTTTGAGAATTCGTCTCGATGGCTCTGGGCAGGACATGCAGGCAATGCAAACGCGATTTCGTCTGTTCACAGAGCGCCGCGGCGTAGCGAATGGCATGCATCGTGGTCCGATGAAAGTCCGTTGCGAAGACGACGGGGCCTTGCAAAAGAGATGTCTCAGCGACATGAGACGCGCGTGGCCCTACAGTCAGGACTGGGCAAGGTGATTTGCGCAAAACTTCCTCCGCTGTTGAACCAAAGACTGTGCGCTCAAAACCGTGGAGTGCGTTTGTTCCGAGGATCGCCAGATCAACCTGTCTGAGCTCAATTATCTCCAGGATTGACAAGGGAGCCATACCGCTCTTCATGATTGCTTCAGCACGCAGTCCGGCCTCTCTTGCGATCTTTAGGCACTCATTGAGGGAATGCTGCGCCCATTTATATGTGCTTTCAAGCCCCACAAGCTGTCCTCCGCTGTCTGGAGGCACGGCGTCTGCGTATTCGAAGACATGGAGGATGATGAGGCTCGCATGCAAGTCAGTGCAGAAACGGAGGGCGGCCTTGAAGGCAGCTTCCGACGCGGGAGAGAAATCGGTCGCGAGGAGAACCCTCTTGAAAGACGGTACGGAGTCGATCGCAGGTGTTAGGTTGACGGTTGGACTGGTCATGAGCCACCTCTGCAAGAAATCTATTTTGAATGTCGGAGCCGCGCAGTGACGACGATCACATTGTTTGGGGCTTGATCAGCTAATGGAGTGTCAAACGGCGCAAGGAGGCTAGGCCGAAAGATTCTCAAGCCGCTCCGGCGAGGGGATCAGGATCGAAGAGCCCCTCACCTGGATGAGCTTGTCCTTCCTGAAGCGTCCCAGCATGCGAGTGACGGTCTCGCGAGAGACGCCGACCATGTTCGCAAGTTCTTCATGGGTGAGAGCCATGGTGAAGCGCATCTCAGGCTTTCCGCAGGAAGCTGCCCTTCCCCACTCGAGCAAAACGCCAGCGAGGCGACCCGCCGCCGAACCCGATAGAGCAAGACGGCGCGCGTCGAAGAATGCTGCTTTGTATTCTTCTGACAACGCCTTTGCAGCGTGAAGGCTTGCTTCTCCGTGTCTCTCGACGAAGGCGAGAAACTCCGGCTGGCGAATGTGCTTGATCTCGGTGGGTTCGATTGTTTCGGCGGTCACCTCGTATTTTGATCCTGAGATAACTGCGCCGAGTCCGAGTACATCTCCGGGAACTGCAATCTTGAGAATCAGTGTCTTCCCTTCTCTCGAGGTACAGGAGAGCTTTACCTGGCCGGTACAGATTACGTAGACCCCATTGCCTGGGTCATCTTCGCGAAACAGTTTCGCACCTTTAGGAACCAGCGCCTGCGCTCCGATGTGACCGAACTCGGCGAGGGCGGTTGTATCAAGATTGCAAAACATGCGCAACGAACGAAGTTCGCAGCTAAGGCAGTTGTGCCTCGTGCGAGTTGTGGAAGAATCTGGCATTGAATGCCTCTGTTCAGAGAGAACAATCGAAGAGAGTGCGTTGGATAAAGATCGTACCCGATCTCAGTATCAAGTGTTCAGGACGCGATAAGAACGGTCAACAGACTGTCATTACAGGGCAGTTAGCTCGAGCCAATAGATCAGGAGTCAGACCATGGACGATGTGAGTGAGCCAAAACGAGGCCTTACGTGCTCCCAGCACGATCAGGTCCGCCTGCACTTTCTCCGCCAGTTCGAGGATGGCTCTGGGAGCATCACCGTGTTCCACGACACATTCCGGATTGCACCAGTCGTAGGACGACTGAGGAACCATTCTGTTGAGCGCGGATTGGAAGCCCAGATCCAGAAAGTCCTTCTTTGCGGCGGTTTCCGCCTGATATCCGAGCACGTAACAGAAGTAGAGATTCGCGCCGCTATCCTGGGCAAACGAAAGAGCATAGATCGCCGCCTGGGCCGATTCTTTCGAAAAATCTGTGGCGTAAATAATATTCTTGAAGACTAACGGCCCATCTTTTGGGAGGATGGCGTTTGGTCCGACCGTCAAGACGGGAATCTCCGCGTTCCGAATCAGCTCCTCCGCCGTTGAACCGAGAACGAGTCTCTCGACGCCAGATTTCGACTCCGTCCCCGCTATGAGCAGGTCTGCTTTTTTTGTTTTTGCGATCTTTAATAGCGCTGCGGAGGGTCGATGTCCTTCGGGGAGAACGGTTTCGGCCTTGATTCCGGCACTCGTAAACTCGGCTTTCAGGAGTTCCAACCTGTCTCTCGTTGTGCTCAGCCTGACGGTGGCAGGCTGCCCGATGACTGCTTCTTCATACGAAGTAACGACGGATGGATCGAAGACATGCGCAATCTCAACCGTCGACGAAAATCGGCGCGCAAGCGCTTTCGCGTAGGCAGAGGCTTTTTCTGAGGCTAAAGAGAAATCGGTTGCTAAGAGAATCTTTTTAACCGAAAGGGAAACCCGCTCTTCGATAAGTGGCATACGAACCTCGATTTTGCCGACCGCTCGAATTGATCCGAGTGGCGGCTAATGCACTTATTAGAAGCCGAGTATCGATCTCCGGTCTGTGACGGCTGTCACATCAGAAAAGCTGCCAGGTACCTGTCCTGGCCCGGCGGGCGAGTGACACGGTGCTGTCCACTCGATCGATTGCCAGATTTGATTGTTTAGAGGGATTTTTGTGCCTGGACGAGAGTGGCCAGGAGGCTGTCGAGGTCCGCTGGGTTGACGTCGCTGACGGCAATGATGCGCAGGTCAGGTGTAGTGGCTGTGTGGAGAGTGAAGCCTGCGCGGGTGGGCGGCAGTGTGGTGAAGGTGGGACCGGAGGCTCGTTGCATAAGGAAGATGGAGACCTCGTGTTTGTGGATGGTGAAGAGAAGCAGAGCCGCGGGTTGGCCGTTGAGGTAGGTTAAGTCCGCGCCTTTGAGAGCGGTGTCGGGAGGGAGGGCCGTGGCGTCCGGGAGGTTGAAGCTGAAGGGGAGACGGCCCTGGAACCACGGCTTGACGGTGTGGCGATCGGTGGAGATGACCTGCGGGGTCGCCGCGCTGGAGAGCGTGGCGAGGTGCTGGTCAAGGAGTTCGGCGGCCAGGGTGTTGGTTTGATGAAGTTGACGCCAGCCGAGCAGTGAGACGGTCAGCAGGATGGCAGCGGCGAGGGCAGCCCACGCCGCGGGCCGGATCGAGTCGATACGAACGGGCACTTTCTTCCGCTGCTCCGTCTGAGGTTGCGCGTGGAGTTGGGCGGTGAGGCGGACGAGTGCCTCGGGTGGTGGTGCGAAGCGATGTCCGGCGCGAGCGACGGCAGCTTTGAGTTGAGTTGCGGAGAGGACACGTAGGGTGCAAGTGTGGCAGCCGGTGAGATGCTCGCTCGATTCCCTGCTGCTCGTCGGGTGAAAGTTCGCCGTCGATATAGGCGTTGAGCCTGTCTGGATCGAGATGTTCGGTTGCGTGGCTGGTTTGCGGCGTTTGATTCATAGGGATTCCCCGAGGTGCGGCTGCAGAAGTTGGCGGAGGGTGCGGCGAGCGCGAGAGATACGCGACATGACGGTGCCGATGGGGACATCGAGGATGAGAGCGATGTCTTTGTACTTGATCTCTTCGACGTCGCAGAGGAGAAGAGCTTCGCGGAGTGGCGGCTGAAGCTGTTCGAGGGCCGTGTGGAGAGCGGCTTGATTGTCGAGACGGATGAGATTGTCTTCCGGCGTGGGGCCGGCGCTGGCGGTGTCGAGTGTGTCGGGATGATCTTCGAGAAAGACGGTGCGGGAGACCGCGATGCCAGTGCGCGTGGTGAGGAAGGTGTTGCGCAGGATACGGAAGATCCAGGCCTTGAAGTTGGTTCCAGGCTCGAAGGTGTCGAATGCGCGGAGAGCTTTTGAAAAGGTCTCCTGCACCAGGTCTTCGGCCTCGGTCTGGCTGCGGGTGAGCCAGTGGGCGTGGTTGTAGAGCGAAGCAAAGAGTGGGAGCGCGAGTTGTTCAAAGGCTGCGCTGCGGGTGGCGGAGGGCATGGTGCGGAGTGCCTCGGTGTGTCTGAGGTTGTGGGGTAACTGCGACACGGCGTAGACCGGCAGGCATCGGCTGATGAACATCCCTACCGTAAACCGAATCGCAGACAGATTATTCCATGAATTATTTGCAGGGGCGTGGGAATAAAGGGAAGGTAAGCCAGTTTTGTGGAGTGTAGGCAATCAGAAACCACATGGAGCTTTGATATGAATCGGTTTAAGGAAGACGAAGTAGTGCAGGAGAATCAGGTGGCTCAACCTGCGAGCGATGGCATCGACCGGCGCAATTTTCTTGGGTGCATGGCGTGGGCCGGAACAGGACTGCTCTGGTCGATGGTTGGCGGCGTGCCGACATCGAAGCTGCTGGCGCAGACGATGAAGGGTGGTGGCGGCGCCGGGGTCGGGAAGGTAGAGGACTTTTCGTTCGTGCAGATCAGCGACTGCCACATCGGCTTCAACAAGGGTGCGAACCCGGATGTGACCGAGACGCTGAAGAAGGCTATCGACAGGGCCAATCTCGTTCCCGCCGGCATGAAGGCCCCGGACTTCATGCTTCACACAGGCGACATCACGCAAAACTCGAAGGCAACGGAGTTCGATACGGCCTCTGAGGTGATCAAGGGCTTCAAGAGCGAGGTGTTCTACGTTCCAGGCGAGCACGATTTTATCGACGATGGCGTGCAGTATAAACAGCGTTTCAGCAAGGGCACGATGGGCAATGGCTGGTACAGTTACAACCACAAGGGCGTTCACTTTGTGGGTCTGAATAATTGCGTGCAGGTTGATGCAATGGGCAATCTGGGCGACGATCAACTGAAGTGGCTAAAGTCTGACTTGGCCGGAATGAGTCATTCGACGCCGATCGTGGTGTTTGCGCATATTCCGCTGTGGATGGTCTATGAGAAGTGGGGTTGGGGTACAAAGGATGGTGAGCAGGCGCTCGCGATGCTGAAACCGTTTGGCTCGGTGACGGTGTTGAACGGCCATATTCACCAGGTTGTCCAGAAGGTCGAAGGCAATGTGGCCTTTCACACAGCGATGGCCACAGCGTTTCCGCAGCCTGCACCTGGAGCGGCGCCGAATCCAGGACCGATGATGGTTCCCGCTGGCAAATTGGAGAGTGTGTTGGGAGTGACCAAGGTTAAGGTCGTTCGCGGGAAGAGTCATCTGGCCGTGGTCGATTCGACGCTGGCGGAGAGTGCTTGATGCGTTCGTTGATTGCAGCGGTGCTGATAGTGGTGTCAATTGCGGCGCTGGGACATTTGCATCCGTTTGGAGATCCGCGTGTCGAGCCTGCTAAGGGGCTTGGTACTCTGCTTCATGGTGCGAATATGCCCGCAGATGCGAAGGCGATACTGGTGGCGAAGTGTGCGGACTGCCACTCAAGCGAGACGCGGTGGCCGGTGTATGCGTGGATCGCTCCAGGGTCGTGGCTGATTGAGCGCGACATCGTTGAGGCGCGCAAAAAGATGGATCTTTCGCGATGGGAAGAGATGCCGGCAGACAAGCAGGCGGTGTTGATGGCGAAGATTATCGAAGAGGTAAAGAGTCGGGATATGCCTCCAATGCAGTATCTGGCGCTGCATTGGGATGCCAAGATTTCCAAGGCAGATGTTGAAGCGCTGTCGATGCTGGGCAAGAGTGCGGGTGGAAGCGAGGCAACTCTGGCTGGGGACGGTGATGCTGTGCGGGGCAAGGCGGTGTTCGAGAAGCGCTGCATAGGGTGCCACGCGATGGAAGCTGATCGCGAGGGCCCGAGGCTGGCGGGAGTGTACGGCAGGAAAGCCGGAAGCGTGCCGGGGTTTACGTACTCTGCCGGACTGAAGAGCCTGGGACTGACGTGGAACGATGCAACGCTGGAGAGATGGCTGAGCGATCCGGATATGGTGGTTCCGGATAACAATATGAGCCTGAGTGTTCCGAAGGCAGAGGACCGGCGGGATTTGATTGCTTTCCTGAAGCAATCGAAGAGCCCCTGAGAGTGTGCTGCGGCCTATCTTTGCTCGCAATCCTGAATTGATCCAACGCCGACGTTTCACGCCGAGTCACGCAGCCGGGGTTCTGCTGCAGCTATACTTTTGGTTATCTATTGGTGTGGAGTGTACTGGATGGTGATGAAGCGAGTTTTGGTTGGTGTGTTTGCGGGTGCGTTGATGGCCTCGGCTGCTTTGGCGGTGGCGGAGGATAAAAAGGACGCCGATAAGAAGAAGGACGAGAAGGTCGTGGTGAAGGGTAAGCCGGAGGCGCCCGAAGCCGAGCTTCCAGGCGACTCGACGACCGAGGGTTCAGTGACGGTGGGTGGGCAGGCGATCGCGTATAAGGCTGTCGCGGGGACGTTGACGGTGGGGTCGACGGATTCGCAGGACGCGATGTTGGACCTCGATGGAAAGATGCTTCCGGGAACCGGGGAGAAGACGCCCGATCCGGAGAAGCCGGAGGAGGCTCCGGCGACCGCGCGGATGTTTTACGTCGCGTACTTCAAGAAGGACGCAGGGACAAACCGGCCAGTGACGTTTCTGTATAACGGCGGACCGGGCTCGGCGACGATGTGGCTGCATATGGGCTCGTTTGGGCCGCGGCGAGTGGTGACGACGGACGCGCAACATGATGAAGGTGCGCCGTACAAAATTATCAACAACGACTACAGCCTGCTGGATGCGAGCGATCTGGTGTTCATCGATGCGCCGGGAACTGGATTCAGCCGGATCATGGGCGCCGAGAAGGAGAAGGCGTTCTGGGGCGTTGATCAGGATGCGCATGCGTTCGATCGATTCATCCGGAGATTTCTGACGAAGTTCGATCGGTGGAACTCGCCGAAGTATCTGTTTGGCGAGAGCTATGGGACGCCGCGGAGTGCAGTTCTCTCGGCCGATCTGCAGAATGTGGATTTGAACGGGATTATTCTGCTGTCGCAGATTCTGAGTTTCGACAACAGCATCGACGGGCCGAAGTGGAACCCCGGTGTCGATCAGGCGTATGCGCTGGGGTTGCCGACGTTCGCAGCGACGGCGTTTTATCATCACAAGCTGCCGACGCAGCCGGCGGCGCTGGAGCCGTTTCTCGCCGAGGTGGAGCAGTATGCGCTCGGTGACTATATGTTAGCGCTGCTCCAGGGGTCGGAGCTGCCTGAGGCGAAGAGGCAGGCGGTCGCGGAGAAGCTGCATGGGTATACGGGACTACCGGTGGCGTATCTGCTGCGGGCGAATCTGCGAGTGACGGGCGGAGCGTTTAGCAAGCAACTGCAGCTCGACGACGAGATGACGACGGGGCGTTTGGATGCGCGGTACAAGGGGCCGGATCTGGATCCGCTCAGCGCGGATGCAGAGTATGACCCGCAGAGTAATGCGATCTCGTCGGCGTATACGGCGGCGCTGAACCAGTACATGCGGACGGAGCTGAAGTACGGGAAGGACCTGACGTACAAGCCGGGCGCTTATGATCCGGACTTTACCTGGGATCTACAGCATCAGCCTCCAGGAGGGCCACCGGCGAATCAGCAGGAGGGTGGGACGAACGTGATGACGGACCTGGCGTTCACCATGAAGTCGAACCCGAAGATGAAGGTGATGCTAGCGGGTGGGTACTACGACCTGGCTACGCCCTATTTTGAGGGGAAGTTCGAGATGCATCATCTCCCGATTCCGCTGAAGCTGCAGGCAAACATCAGCTACCACTACTACCAGAGCGGGCACATGGTCTACGTGAATGAGGATGTGCTGAAGCAGTTCCACGCGGATGTGGCGGCGTTTATCAAGGGGACTGAAGACGGGAAGTAAAATTCTCCGAATTTTGACCTGGAAATGACGAAAAGAGCCACCTTAAAGTGGCTCTTTTCTTAGCATAGTGACATTAACCTGTTTATTTTTAGCGACTTGCCTTGTTAGCCGGGCATTCATCAAATATTAGTGTAAGTCAAGCATATTTTATGCAACCTTTCGAGTCATATCACGTCTTAAGGGGTATAAGGCGGTGAAGAGCCCCCTTGGATTCAGAGATATTCTTTAGGAGAGTGCATTATGACGACCATGACTCGGTTTGTTCCGTTGCGGACACCCTTTGAGGATGTCGCCGGATTGCAGAAGCGGCTCAACTCGATCTTCAACGACTTTGCAGGACCAGATACGCCCAGCGCGAGCTTCGTGCCTGCGGTGGACGTCTATGAGGACGCGGAAAAGCTGGTGTTGAAGCTGGAGATTCCTGGGGTGAAGCAGGAAGATCTGGATATCCGGTTGGAGAACCAGACCCTGACAATCAAGGGCGAGCGGAAGTTTGAGTCGACAGAGAAGGCCGAGAACTTCCACCGCATCGAGCGTCGTTTTGGTAGCTTCGTTCGCAGCTTTACGCTGCCGCAGACAGTGGACACCGACGGCGTGACTGCTACCTCGGATGCTGGTGTGCTGACGATCTCGCTGGCGAAGAAGGCGGAGGCGCAGCCCAAGCAGATCAAGGTGCAGGTAGGTGCTTCGAAGCAGGTGGAAGCCCAGACTGCTCAGTAATTCTTTGATTGATGAGTGACGGGGAGGCTTAAGTGCCTCCCCTTTTTGTTTGCGCAAAAGCGCGAAGGATTAGATCGCCCGGTTCTGAGGTTTCCGTATGGGCCTAAGGACGCTGGCCGTGGTTGGTGGGTGAAATGGGCGTGGCGGCTGGGGTGGCAATGCCAACGAACTCGGTGACGGAGTTGTCGGTGAAGTTGGTAAGCCAGACGTTGCCGGAGGCATCGATGGCGAGGCCGCGAGGATTACTCAGACTGGGAGCCGTGAAACCGGTAGTGGTGGGGGAGATTGGGGCGCCGGTGTTGGTGAAGGCCGAGAGGGAGTTGCCGTCGCGGTTGGCAACCCAGACGCGGTTGCTGCCGTCAATGGCGATCTGCGCAGGGCCTTTGAGTCCGCCGCCGGTGTAGCCATTGGCAGGAGAGACGAGAACGCCGTTTTTATCGGAGACGCCGATTGAATTGTTCTGACTGCTGGCGTACCAGACATTGTCGGCGGAGTCGATGGCGACGGAAGTGAGGTCAGGCCCGGATTGGGCGGTGGTCAACTCGGATGTCGACGAGATGGTGGCTGGGAGGGTCATACGGTAAAGAAGATTAGGCTGACCGATGGTCCAGCCGATGCCGGCGCTGTTGATGGCGATGCCGGAGTCGTACGAGGTGGTGGAGAACTTTTTGAGGACGGACCCATCGGATCGCAGGACGGTGGTGCGGTCGGAGCCGGAGATCCAGAGGTTCTGGGCCGAGTCAAAGGCGGGGAAGAAGCAGGCGGTGTCGCAGGCGTAGGGGGAGCTGATGAGGGAGACGCCGCTGGTGGAGAATTCGGAGACGCTGGAGGAGTTGGCAGGGCCGAAGTTGACGACCCAGGGGTTGTCGTGGGCGTCGATGGCAATTGTGTAGGGAAGGTTGAGCCCGCCACCAGTGAAGCCATTGCTGCCGGAGAGAAGTTTGCCGGTGGGATCGAACTCAGTGAGGGTGTTGCTGACGTAGCCGGGGACCCAGACGTTGCCGACGGAGTCGATCGCGGGGAAGTACGGACCGACCATGTTGTCGGCATAGTACGTGATGGCGATGGTCCAGTCGTTAGGCGCGGCGGTGAGGGTAGGCTGGAACGTGTCGACGACTGTGCTGGCGGTGAAGAGCGCGGCTACGTTGGCGCCGGGCTTGTGAGCGATGTTGATTGCGGCAGTGACGGTTTCAGTGGGCGGGGTCCCGTCGAGAGCGGGGGCGTTGTCAAAGAGCTGGGTGCAGCCGGCGGTTCCGTCCGAGTTGACGCAGTTGACGAGCAGATTGGCGAGCGAGTTGATCTCGGCCTGGGGGACGTCGGCGTTGCCGGAGATGTTCTGGATGCGAGCGATGCCAGTGGCGGGGTCGACGAGATTGTTGATGGTGAGGAAGGCGTTGGCGAGGCCTTGTTGAGCCCCAGCAGTGGGGGCGTAGCCAAGGTGGGTCGAGTCGGTCATGAAGCCGGAGAGACCGTAGACAGCGGCGACGGTGGTGACCTCGTTCATGAAGACGTATGGGATGGTACTGATGAAGTTGGTCTGGCCCTCGGGACAGGCTCCGAATGCGGACATGAGGGCGAGAGCAGGGTTCTCCTGACCCGGAGGCAGACCTGGGTTGCCACCGAGAGCGAGGAGATAGACCTGCTGGCCCGTGGTGCAGGTGTAGTCGCCGGAGATGCTGAAGTTGCCTTGGGCGTCGGTGAGGATGTAGTTGCCGATGGCATCGGTGGCCACGCCTGGCTGGGCTGTGTTCAGCATGGAGACACTGGGTGAACCGTAGCCGGCGGGGTTGGCCCCGAAGAGATAAATACGGGCGCCGACGACGGGTTGTTGGCCACCATGGACGTTGCCCGCAATCGGAGAGCCGGGGACGGTGGAGGGACTCGTTGGGTTGCTGGGAGTTGTTGTGCCCGGAGTGAGCTGTTGCTCTTGGAAAGCCCCGCAGCCGCTCAGGAGAGCGGCGGAGAGGAGAGAGAACGCAAGGTAGAGGCGGCTGGATGACCGGGGCAAAGGAGAATCTCCCGAGAACTGCAAGTGAGGCAAGCGTAGCAGTTAGCGTGGGGGTACCACGTACGACTTTCGAGTCAGGATTGATGGCGCAAGGGGGTGAGTCGCGTGCCATTTTGGGAGCGATGCCAGAGAGCGGAAGATCGAGGGCACGCCGGAAAACGGTGTCTCGTACCCTGAAGAATAATGGCAAGCACAGAGGCTAGATCTTCAATGCGAGGGAGGCGGTGAGATGGGTGCGGAGGGCTGGCGGAACGTGATGAAGGCGACGGTGAGCAGGAAGGGTTCGGCGAGCCAGAGGGAGTAGTTGCCGAAGCGAGGAGCGGCCCAGGCGCCGACGACAGCTCCGGCGAGGAAGCAGAGAGAGACGAGGCCGAGATCGCGCGCCTGGGATCGGCCCTTTTCGCGGGTCTCTGGGGAGGAGACGGGTGTGAGGGCGTCGTACAGACCGTCGGCGACGTCGCGGAGGTTGCCAGTGACGAAGGTGGAGTTGTAGGCGAAACGGCCGACGCGACGAAAGCTGGCGACCTGAATGGCAGCGACGTACGCAATGATGCCGGTGAAGACCATTTCAGGGAGGCCGGCCGGAAGCCAACCGAGGACGAAGATGGTTGCGATTTCCAACCCCAGGGCGAAGGGGAGGGAGCGGATGCCAAGGCGGATGCGCAGATGTTTGGAGGTGAGGACGCCGGCAAAGAAACCAGCCAAGGGGACGAGGCGAGGGGTGATCTCTCCAGGGTTGTGGCCGAGGACGGCGATGCCGAGGAAGATGATGTTGCCGGTCATGGCGTTGGCGAAGACATGGCCATGGTTGAGGTAGACGACGGCGTCGAGCAGGCCACCGGTGGTGGCCAGAAGCATGGCGTCGGAGAGCGGGTCGGGCTGGACGGAGGTGTCGTGGGGCGGCATGGTGGATGGAGGGACAGTTGAGAGAGTATCGTGAAACGCGGGTTTTGGATGCGGTCTTTGGCGGGTGGGCGCCATAGATTCAGGCGGCAATAGCATCAAGGTCGGGCCACTCATAAATATGAGTGACTTATTATCATATTTTTCGCATCTTGTTGAGGGTATTGAGCGTCTAATCGTATGACAAGCTCAAAATCATTGAGGATAGGGTAGTTATGGCGATCAAGTGGGATCGGTTGACGGTGAAGTCGCAGGAGGCGGTACAGGCCGCCAGCGGACATGCCGCGGAGAACGGCAACCCGGAGGTGCTGCCGCTGCATTTAATGGCGGCGCTGTTGGAGGATCGGGAGGGCGTGGTGATCCCGGTGCTGGAGAAGGTGGGGGTACCGGTGGAGCAGCTGCTTTCGGCGGTGAACTCCGCGATTGCGAAGCTGCCGAAGGTGCAGGGCGGCGGGCAGCCGGGAATGAGTGCGGCGCTGCAGAAAGTTTTGGAGCAGGGGTTCAAGGAAGCGGAGAACTTCAAGGACGAGTACGTCTCGACGGAGCACCTGTTGCTGGCGCTATCGAAAGCGAAGAATGATCCTGTGCAGTTGGCACTGGGGGCGCTTGGGGGAACTCATGAGGCGATTCTGAAGGCGTTGAGCACAGTGCGCGGTTCGCAGCGGGTGACGGACCAGAATCCTGAGGGGAAGTTCCAGGCGCTGGAGAAGTATGCGAAGGATCTGACGGATCTGGCGCGGCGCGGGAAGCTCGATCCGGTGATTGGGCGGGACGAAGAGATTCGGCGCGTGGTGCAGGTGCTGTCGCGCAGGACAAAGAATAATCCGGTGTTGATTGGTGAGCCGGGCGTAGGGAAAACGGCGATTGTGGAGGGGCTGGCGCGAAGGATCTTTCTCGGCGACGTCCCGGAGATTCTGAAGAACAAGCGAGTGTGCTCGCTTGATCTGGGCGCGATGATCGCCGGAGCGAAATTCCGCGGCGAGTTTGAGGATCGGCTGAAGGCGGTGCTGAAGGAGATCGAGGAGTCGAACGGCGAAGTTATTTTGTTCATCGATGAGTTGCATACTCTGGTCGGTGCCGGGGCGAGCGAGGGAGCGTTGGATGCGAGCAACATGCTGAAGCCGGCGTTGGCTCGCGGGGGATTGCGGGCGATTGGCGCGACCACGCTGAATGAGTATCGGAAGTACATCGAGAAGGATGCCGCGCTGGAGCGGCGTTTTCAGATTGTGTTCGTCGGCGAACCGAACGTCGAGGATACGGTTGCGATTTTGCGTGGCCTGAAGGAGAAGTATGAGGCGCACCACAAGGTGCGGATCAAGGATTCGGCGATTGTGGCTGCGGCGACGTTGAGTCATCGCTATATTTCGGACAGATTTCTGCCGGATAAGGCGATTGATCTTGTCGATGAGGCTGCTGCGGCGCTGGCGATTCAGATTGGCAGCGTGCCGGTGGAGATTGATGACCTTGAACGGCGGGCGACCTCGCTTGAGATTGAACGCGCGGCATTGAAGCGGGAGAAGGATGCCGGCTCAAAGGAGCGGTTGGAGGTTGTGGAGCGTGAGCTGGCAGAGGTGAAGGAGTCGGCGGCAGCACTGCGTGCGCGGTGGCAGAAGGAGCGTGTGGCGATTGGCAAGATCGCGGAGCTGAAGGAGAAGCTTGAGGCGCTGCGGTTCCAGATGCAGGAGGAGACGCGCAAGGGCAATCTACAACGCGCGGCGGAGTTGCAGTATGGCGAGATTCCGAAGCTCGAGGCGGAGCTGCGTGAATTGACGGCGGAGCAGGATGCTGCGGTTCGTGAAGATGCAGCCGAGGCGGCGACGGGCGTTGCGAAGAAGCGTTCGCGGATGCTGAAGGAAGAGGTTGATGAAGAGGATATCGCTGCGATCGTGTCGAAGTGGACGGGGATTCCTGTCGCGAAGATGCTCGAAGGCGAGATGCAAAAGCTCGTGCAGATGGAGGATCGTCTGCGTGAGCGGGTTGTTGGGCAGGACGAGGCTCTGAGTGCGGTAGCGAATGCGATTCGGCGTTCACGCGCAGGCTTGAGTGATCCGAAACGGCCGATTGGTTCGTTTATTTTTCTGGGACCGACGGGCGTGGGCAAGACGGAGACCGCGAGGGCGCTGGCAGAGTTTCTGTTCGACGACGAAGCCGCAATGGTGCGGATCGACATGAGCGAGTACATGGAGAAGCATGCGGTAGCGCGGTTGATTGGAGCGCCTCCGGGATATGTCGGGTATGACGAGGGCGGGCAGTTGACTGAGGCTGTGCGGCGCAGGCCGTATGCGGTTGTGCTGTTCGACGAGATCGAGAAGGCGCATCCGGATGTGTTCAATGTGCTGCTGCAGGTGCTCGATGATGGACGGCTGACGGACTCAAAGGGCAGGACGGTGGACTTCAAGAACACGGTTCTGATCATGACGTCGAATGTTGGCGCGGCGCAGTTATCGACGGCGTGGGCGCAGGGCGAGGAGGGTTTTGAAGAAGCCAAGACCCGCGTGATGGATGAGTTGCGGAAGCACTTCAAGCCGGAGTTCATCAATCGCGTGGACGATATTGTTGTGTTCCGTCCACTTGGCGATGAGCAGTTGGCGCATATCGTCGATCTGCGACTGAAGGATCTGCAGAACATGTTGGCAGATCGCAAGATCACGCTCGAGATGACCGACGGTGCGCGGAAGGCGATCTTCAAGGCCGGATACGATCGGGCCTATGGAGCGCGGCCGTTGAAGCGGGCGATCCAGCGGTTGGTGCAGGACAAGCTGGCAGTGAAAATCCTGGATGGCAGCGTGTTGCATGGCGACCATGTGGTGGTGAAGGCTGGTAAGAATGGGCTGGAGTTTGTGGTGAAGGGACGCGAGGCCACAACCTAGGTAGCGACTGCGCGGAGCGAGGCGGGTGACGGTGGATTTGAGCCGGTCACCCGCCTTTTCTCGTGGAGCTGTTCTATTTGGTGGTTAGGGCTGGTGCGTCGTCGGGCCGGACGTAGACGTAGATGGGCTGATTTTCTGGAAGCGTGGGGTAGACGCCGGCAAGGCGATAGCTCTTGGCGAGAGATTCGACTGCTGCTGCAATGTCTCTCTGTCCCATGCGATGCCCGTCTCGCCATACGCTCTCTTCCGTGCGTGACTGTTCTTCAGTTTCGGGGAGATAGATGATGACCTTGGGCGGATTTTGGAGGAGCCTGGCAGCCTCTTCAGCGGCCATTGCGTCGTTGACGACATCGACATTGTGCGAGGCGGTTTGGGTGGGCCATTTCCGATCGGTGAGTATGTAGAAGAGGGACATCTCGGGATAGGTGAAGATGGTGTCTGCGGGCGTAGTATTCGACGCGACGGTGTCAGCGACGCCGTCAAGGAGACGGATCGTGGCGGGGGGAAGCAGAATACCGCGGAGTTTGGGTTGATCGGAGCGCACGGTTGCCTCTGCAACCGGACCGTCCGCGAAGAACCCAAAGCCGAAGGGAATATCCAGCCTGAGACGCACCGTATCAACGCAGACGAGCATGACGATGGCACAGATAGCTAGTCTGCCGAGACGATTACTGCCCGCGAGCGATCCAGCGAAGACGAGGCCAAAGCCGGGCAACAGCATCGGGGAAAACATCGGAAAAGACAGCGACAGCATGAAGGCGATATTGAAGGAGACCGCAGCAAAGAGGTAGATCTGAGCCTGACGCTCAGTCAGTGAGCCCTTAAGGAGCTGCCATGTGCCGAGGATGAGCAGGGTGACAACTGCCACGGCTGTGAGAAAGATCATGTTCAGCGGCCAGGACCGATGGGCCGCTCCCCAATGACGGAACGAGAACACCACTCCTAAGGCGATGGACACGATTCCGAAGACAGCGACGGCGATCATCTCCCAACTCGGACGACCCTGATCCTGTTCAGAGCGCGGATTCGCGGACCGGGCGATGAGCCAGATAGCGATAAGCGCAGCGCTGACGGCCAGGATCGCGGGCCGGGGTGCGATAAGCCCTAGACGAATCGCGCGGGTCAAAAAGTCGCCGCTGCCGTGCTGGGCCTTGGCGGCAGGACCTTTGATGAAGATGGCGACCAGAAAAGTTTTAAGTGCGCCGAGACTGGCGAGCCAGATCAGCAAAGCTCCAACAGGTATGGCCGCACCACCGGCGAAAGCTGCCAGCCACGCGATGGCGCGGCGAAAGGTCTGCAGGCGCCACACAATGGCGGCGACAACGACAGGCACGGCAACGGCTGCGCCAAGGCCGATCGTCTGCTTGGTGAGAAGACTGAGTGCAGCAGCGATACCCGCTGCGAGGCCCATCCATATAACTGAACGGATCGATCGGCTGCGGTCCAGAACAAAACCCGCGAGGTATCCGCTGAGTATGGCAAAGAAGATGGAATCGTGGTTGTACGAGGCTATGGGATCGGCGAAGTCAGCGGTCGAGATGACGAGAGTCGCGAAGGCAGCTACGGCCGCATAGGCAGGACGGCACAGTCGAAGTAGCCAGAGATACAGGAGGAGCGCGATAAAACTTCTTTCCACCAGGCCTGCGGTGCGAGAGACGACGAGGTTCTCTCCGAACATGCGGAGCAGGATGGCACTCTTGAACTGATTCAGCGGAGGGCTGGCTGTGAAGTAGTCGCGAAACGGCATGCTGCCGTGTATTAGGGTGTAGCCGCCGCCGTACTCTCCAGAACCCGACCGCAGACCGGCGAAACGGTTGAAGATGAGCGAGAAGAAGACCGCAGTTAACACCATCGCGAGTACGCCACCAAGTATCGCCATCCGTCTGCTCTGCATCTTCTCCATCTTTCCTCCGCAAATTCTTTTGTCCTGTAGCTTTGGCGATGCCGCAGTAGCGGCTGCTGCGCGTCTCAGGGGACCGCGTAGAGTGTGGAGTCGCCTTGCCGGGCAACAACAACGAAGTTTGGGAGAGCATTGGCGAAGGCAGGACGGTCAACATCCTGCAAGGCGAAGAAGAGTGGACTGCCGGGGAAGGCTGCTCGTGCCTGAGGGATAGCCAGGTGAAGGAGCTCAGGAGATTCGATGCCGCGAACCACGTGGCGGTCGGAGTAGTAGATCGGCACAGCAGACTCAGCTGCGGCGAGAGTGACAGCGTTGGGCGGAGTGTTGTTCTGGATGATGGCGGAGAGGTCCTGGAACTTTGGTGATTCGTAGGGCCTCTTCGCGTCGCGAACGTTGGTCAGAAGTGGGTAAAGGATGAGCAGGGGAAGGACGACGATCATGACGCGAAGAAGGTATCGGCGGTCGTTACGGCCGTCGGAGTTAAGGAACTCCCAGATGCGGTCCAGCACGAATCCGCTAGCAATTGCGAGAAATGGAGCTCCGAGGACGAGGGCGAACGGATGGATGGCAACGTAGTTGCGCATCAGGACGTAGAAGAGGAGCCACGGAAGGCAAAGGCCGCCCACGATATAGACGGCAGGGTCGTTTTGGCGGCGGTTCGATTGAAGCCAAAATGCGAGGAAGAGAAAAGCGGCGAGAAGAGAGAATGTGTCGAAGTCCTGAAAGATCCATCGCAGAATATGGGAGCAGGTGCCTAAGAAGGAGAGCTGGTTGAAGCCGTAGTGGACGAGATCGACGATGGTGTGGAGGCGAGTGGAGGACTCGATATTGAACCTGATTCCCGCACGATAGGCGATGGTGGCGAACTGATTTTGAAAGAGCGCGGGGTAGGAGAGGATGTAGTTGGCCTGAACGGCGATGAACGTGAGGACACCGGTGATCAAGTAGAGGCTGGCCAGCCGGATGGCGTCGCGACGGCGAAGATAAATCGCGGAGAGAAGAAGGCCGAGCGGAATGAAGATGGGGTCCCATGCGCTGAGGACGGTGCAGACGGTGGCGAGAAGGCCGAGAGTGGCGAAGAGCCTTCTGCGCGAGGTTGGAGCCTGTGCGGCGGAGGCTGGCGCCTCGACTGCAAGGAGGAAGAAGAGGACGGTCGCAGAGCCGAAGAGCATCGCGAGGGGTTGATGCAGGATGGCGCGTCCGCCCTCGAAAGTGGCGCGGGCAGTAAGAAAGAAAAAGCCGGAGAGCAGGGCAGTCCGAGTGCCGTAGAGGTGTCGTGAGATTGCGACCACGACGCGGGTCGTTGCGAGCGTAATGGTGAGCGCGAAGAGACGGCCGGAGGACTCGTGATCACCGAGAATTCGGGTGACAAAGGAGAGCAGGAGAGGGAAGAGTGGAGGCCAGTGCAGATAGGCGTCGGGGTCGGAGCCAAGAGGCAGGTTGTTCTGGATGGGGACGAAGTGAGTGTGGAGAGCGCCGAGCTGGTTGAAAGAATGGGCCATGGTCATGCAACTGGCGCTGGCCCAGCCCTGGAAGTCGCCGTCAAAGCTGAGATGGAGGAGGCGGGCGTAGAGGGCGATGAGGGCGAGCACGGCGAATGCGAGCCAGAAGGCGGCGGGCTTGAGCAGGGAGGATCGGGTGGATTCGTTGAGGGCAGCGGCTGAGCGGGCGGGGAGTTTAGCGGACTTCAAACTAGGGTCTCCGGTCGATAGGGTTTTGAGGAATATACGAACGGTTTTGTGTCTATGGTTGGTCTAAAGTGCGGCAGAAAAAACGCAAGATCAGTGAGAAGAAAATGTGACATGAGTGTAGCAGTTGCATGTGGATTGGAGAGTGGGACGGGGCGACGAGACAAGCGACAAAGGATCTTGCGCCGCCGAGTGCAGAGTGTGGTTGACCGGATGATGGGATACGTATACTGGCAGAAGTGCCTTTTTTTAGGAGTGGGTCTCTTTCGATGAGCAAGACTGCGGTGATTATTGGGGCGGGGCCTGCGGGATTGACGGCGGGGCTGGAGCTGCTCAGGCGGTCCGACGTGAAGCCGGTTCTTTTGGAGGCGAGCCAGGAGATTGGTGGGATCTCAAGGACGATCAAATACAAAGGCAACCGAATGGACATCGGTGGCCACCGTTTTTTTTCCAAGAGCGACAGAGTGATGCAGTGGTGGGTCGACCTGATGCCACCCGATGTGGACGATACGGGGTCCGAGCCGGAGATCAGCTACCAGGGGAAAAAGCGTGTGGTTGCCGTGCCGGCGCATCTGCCGGAGGAACCTGTACTGCGCGGCGCCGGGCCTATCGACCATCACGCCGCGGAGGTGACGGAGGCTGACGAGGAGTTCGATCCTGAGGCCGCCGAGATACTGGTGACGGTCGCGCCACACGATCCTGACCTGGTGATGCTGATTCGCCCGCGGAAGAGCAGAATTTATTATCTGCGGAAGTTTTTCGACTATCCGATTACGTTGACCGCGACGACTCTGAAGAATCTTGGGTTGGTGAGGACGTTTCGTGTTGGTACGAGTTATTTGAAGTCGAAGGTGACGCAGATTACGCCGGAAAAGAGTCTCGAGGACTTTCTGATCAACCGGTTTGGGAGGCAGCTGTATCTGACGTTCTTCAAAAGTTATACGGAGAAGGTGTGGGGGACGCCCTGCAATGAGATCTCGGCAGAGTGGGGGGCGCAGCGGATCAAAGGGCTTAGCCTGACGACGGCGGTGAAGCATTTTGTGAAGAAGGTTTTCCGTGGGAAGTCGAAGGGAAAAGGCGATCTCGCGCAGAAAGGGACGGATACGAGTTTGATCGAGCGGTTCATGTATCCGAAGTTTGGCCCCGGACAACTGTGGGAGCATGTGGCGGATCAGATTCGTGAGAAGGGTGGAGAGATCCACATGGGGTGGAGGGTCGATCGGATTCATTGCGAAGGCAATCAGGTGGTTTCGATCGACGCAGTGAATGAGAAGGGTGAACGGCAGACGTTTGCCGGAGATTATTTCTTCTCGACGATGCCGATGCGCGAGCTGGTGGAGGCGATGGACGCGCCAGTACCGGAGAATGTGCGTGAGGTGAGCGCGGGGCTGCAGTATCGCGACTTTATCACTGTTGGTCTGCTGGTGGATCGACTGAAGGTGAAGGAGCCGGATGGGGGGCTCCTGAAAGATACGTGGATCTATGTGCAGGAACCGGATGTGATCCTGGGACGGTTACAAATATTCAACAATTGGAGCCCATACCTTGTGTCCGATCTGTCGAAGGTGTGGATTGGGCTCGAGTACTTCTGCTACGACACCGATGATCTGTGGAAGATGCCGGATGAGGAGTTGAAAAAGTTCGCGATCGGTGAGGTGGCTAAGATCGGGATACTTAACGCGGAGGATGTTTCGGACGGACATGTGGTGCGCGTGCCGAAGACGTACCCTGCATACTTCGGAACGTACGACCGTTTCAGTGAGCTGCGTGAGTTTACCGATGGGTTTGAGAACCTGTTTCTGGTGGGAAGAAATGGGATGCACAAATACAACAACCAGGACCACAGCATGTTAACCGCGATGACGGTTGTGGACGGTATTGTGGCTGGGCATGTCGATAAGGCAGCGCTCTGGGGGATCAATACCGAGCAGGAGTATCACGAGGAGAAGAAGTAGAGCATGAAGAAGATTCTCGTTGTTGGGACGTTGCTACTTGTGATCTTTGTTGCGGTGTTTCGGCAGCGGATCTTTGTGCGTGACCCGCTTGGTAAAGTGGCGCGGAATGAAGTCGCACTGGATGGAGTGCGGCTGTATATCAATTACGCGAACGATGTTCTGGTGGAGGATCCGGCCAGACATCAGTTTGTTCTGGTGCAGGGGTGGAGTGCGTTGCCTGGAGTTCCTCAGCATCTGTTTTGTCTCACCGGTCTAATGTGCTGGACGGACGCGGATAAAGCGGCGGTGTTTCCCGTGGAAGGCGTCGGTGGGAAAACGCCCGCGGCGATGAGCGCAAAGGAGGTTACGTTCGTGGACGAATCGGGCGCCAAGGTCAGGGTGGCTCTGCGGTAGGGTTTGATCGGGCACCAAATAAGGCGTAACCTCTGGGGATAAATCCAATCTAAGGATTCGAACGATACTTGAGTGCAGACGTTGTGTGCGAAAGCGCAGAATGGGAGCTCAAATGCCAGAGAATCCGATCGACGCGAGTGGGCCGGTCAAGCCGACAGTTAATCCTCCTGCGGAGAGTGTCGAGGCTTCCCCAGAGGCTTTACCTGTTGTGGGGAAAGAAGTTGCGGCTGATACCGCCTCGCCTGTCGCCGTTCCTCCGTCGGCACCCGTGACGGTCGCGATGGAACCGGAAGCGAGGGAGCCTGCGGTTGCGACGATACGGCTGGAGAAGAAGCATCCACTGGCGATTCGCTGGATGCACTGGGTGAACTTTCCGGTGCTGTTCACGATGATCTGGAGCGGCCTGCTGATCTATTGGAATGATTCTGATAATGCGTACCAGCATCCTCATGCGGTGTATCGCATTGGCGTGGGATCGCTGACGCTGGTGCGAATGTTTCCGCCGTGGTTCTGGAAGGCGATCAACGCACCATATCGCGTGACGGAGGGACTGGGGTACCACTTCTTTTTCATGTGGATCTTTGCGATCAATGGGATTTTGTATGTGGCGTATCTGTTGATCTCGGGTGAGTGGCGGGTGCTGGTGCCGGAGCGAAAGTCGATCAGGGATGCGATTCAGGTGACGTTGGTCGATCTGCATCTTCGTAAAGGGCTGCCACCACAGGGAAAGTACAACGGAGCGCAGAGGATTGCCTATACCGCAGTCGTTCTGATGGGGCTGGGTTCGCTGGTGACAGGCCTTTCGATCTACAAGCCGACGCAGGTGCATTGGATCACCTCGTTGCTAGGCGGGTACGAGATGGCGCGATGGGAGCATTTCTGGTTGACGATGGGGTTCTGTGCGTTTTTTGTGGTGCATGTGGTGCAAGTGATCCTGGCGGGATGGAACAACTTCAGGTCGATGGTGAGCGGGTATGAGATTGTGCCGGCGGCGAAAGCACAGCTGGAGGAAGAGAGGAGCGCGCGATGAGCGACGGACGGGAGGAGCGCAAGGAGCAGGAAGAGCGACGTAAGTGGGAGGAAGAGCGGAAGAATCGCGATGATGATCAGGACCGCGACTGGGAAAGGGGTGGAGATCGGGAGCGGAGAGATTCTCGGGCTGTGGGGTCGCTGGACGCAGCGGTGCGGGCGGAGTCGGGGCGGCGGACGCGACGAAGTTTTTTGGTAGCGGCGGCTGCTGCTGCTGCTGGGTATAGCTTTTATCGATGGATCGATCGAAGCCCGGGCGATCAGTTGATTCCGCGACCGCTGCGTAAGATGTTGGATTTCAATGCGAAGGTGGCGCGTGGGGTGTTCGACGAGCGTGGGCTGGCGCCGACCTATGCGGTCAGCAAATCAGTGGAGCTCCGGACGAACGGTAACTATGGGTTGAAGGAAGACCTGGTGCCGGAGAGTTATCGGCTGCAGATGGTGGGGGTGGAGAATGCGAAGCGGTTTCCTCAGTATGTCGATGACGTAACGGCGTGGGAGTACAAGTACGCGGCGAAGAAGGAGGACGGTCCAGCGCTGCACGATACGAAGGTGGCCCCGAAGGATGAGGCGAAGGTCGATCCGAACAGCGATGCCGGCGCGGGTGAGGGGCCGATGATGGAGGGTGGGCCTGCAAGCACGATGGTTGGCGGCATCGGGGACAAGAAAGAAGAGACGAAGATGTCGCCGGCGTTCGAGGCTGCGTTTGCGGCGTTGAAGAAGGCGCAAGGGAATAAGCGGCCGCGTGGGCAGGAAGAGGCAGGCATGTCGGACAACACGCTTGATCCTGGGACTCCGGGGTTATTGTTGACGACGGATGACGTGACAAGTCTGCCGCACCACGAGCTGGTGACGGAGTTCAAGTGCATCGAAGGCTGGAGCCAGGTGGTGCATTGGGGCGGGTACCGGCTGGCCGATTTAGTTGCGAAGTATCCCCCGGCGCGCCGAGCGGATGGATCGCTGCCGAAGTATGTCTACATGGAGACGCCGGACGGGGATTACTATTGCGGGTTTAGCCTGCAGGCTTGTATGCATCCGCAGAGCTTGCTAGTCACGGAGATGGCAGGGCGACCGCTGACGCAGTGGCATGGTGCACCGATACGGTTACATATGCCGATCAAGTACGGTTACAAACAGATCAAACGCATCGGGCTGATCGCCTATACGGATATGCAGCCCGATGACTACTGGACGAAGCTGGGATACGACTGGTACGCCGGTCTTTAGTGCAGAACTGGTACGCCAACACCTTCGATCTGGCCTGGTTTTGACTTTTGAACGGCAATCCATTGCGTGGTGCGCTGGTCAAGCATGTCCAAAGGAAGTGAGCCGCCGCTTAGGATCTCGTCGTGGAAGGTACGGATGTCGAATTTGGCGCCGAGTTCTTTCTTGGCGCGCTCGCGGAGATCGAGGATCTTGAGCTGGCCGAGTTTGTAGGAGCAGGCCTGCGCAGGCCACGCGATATAGCGGTCGGTTTCGGACTGGATGAGCGGCTCATTGACGTCGTTCTTGCGCATGTAGTCGACGACCTGATCGCGCGTCCAACCCTGGGCGTGGATGCCGGTGTCGACGACGAGGCGGACGGCGCGGAAGAGTTCGGAGTTGAGACGTCCATAGTCGCTAACGGGGTCCTGGTAGAAGCCCACCTCTTTTCCCAGTTGTTCCGCGTAGAGAGCCCAGCCTTCCGTGTAGGCGCTAAAGCCGGTATGGAGGCGGAACTTAGGCAGGCCCTTGAGTTGTTGCTGCACCGAGATCTGCATGTGATGGCCGGGGATGCCTTCGTGGTAGGCAACGGCCTCGTCTTCGAGCAGGGTCCGGTGGGAGTAGTCGCTGGTGGCGACGACGACGCGGCCGGGCCGCTTGCCGTCGGGGGTTCCGCTGGAGTAGTGGGTCGAATCGGCGGACTGGAAGGAGGGGATAGCTTCAACGGTGACTGGGCTGCCGGGGATGACGGTGAAGAGTTGGGGCAGCTTGGGCTGCATCTGCGCGATGTAGCGGCGGTAGTCGTCGAGGATCTGCTCAGCGGAGGTGGGGATCCACTTGGGATCGCTGTTGATCGAGGCGCGGAAGGCCGCGAGATCTTTGAATCCAGCCTTGTGCGCGAGTGTGGTCATCTCGGCGGTGATACGGGCAACCTCGTTGAGGCCGATGGTGTGGATCTGGTCTGGGGTGAGCTGCGTTGTGGTGCGGCCGAGGATGTCGTTCTGGTAGCGCTTTTGCCCGTCGGGCAGCGAGGTCACGGCGAGGGTGGTACGGCCGTGCGGGGCGTAGTCAGTTGCGACGAAGGCGGCAAAGCTGCGATAGGCCGGGATGACATCCTTGTTGATGGCGTCGGTAATCTCTGCCGTGAGGCGCTGCTGGTCTGCGGGAGAGATGCTGGCAGGGTACTTCTTCGTCGGGATGAGGAAGGGGTCTGCTTCGATGATGCCGTTGCATTGGGCCGGGACCTTTTCGAGCAGAAAGCGGACGGGCATAAGGTTGTCCTTCATGCCGGCGCGGAGGACTTCAGTGGTCTGGCTGAGGACGCGCGGAATCTGGTGGAGACGCGCGATGTAGTCCTCGTAGTGCTTGACCGAGTCGAATGGCATGGCAAGGGGAAGGTCGGCTAGGGCGGTGTGGACGCCGTTCATCTGGTCGATGGGCATCTCGTACTCTTTGAGTTCGTAGTCAGAGAGGCGCTGATTGAGGACACGGGTGAGGAGATCGTGGGAGAGGATGTCCTGCTCGGGGAAACCGGCGGTCGAGATGGCTTTGAGGCGGTCGACGTAGGCGACGTCCGAGGTGTGGCGACGTTCGACAGCCGCAAGGGAGCGGTCCGAGAGCTGGTCATTGTAACGATAGTCTCCGAAGGCTGTGGCGCGCTCGGGGGCATTCTTCAGATCAGCCTGATAGAGCTCTTCAAAGAGAGCGTCCTGCGCCGCGAGACGAGAGTCGACGGAGGCAGGTGCGGTTTGGGCGGCGAGGAACTGAGTTGCAGGAACGGAGAGACACGTGGTGAGAAGCAGGGTAAGGAGCTGTGGGCGCATGGATCGAGGGTAGCAGACGTGATATCTGAGCTGCGCTACTTTTTGCTGGTGTGACTCCTGGCGTCAGTCGGCGACGGTACCCTGATGAAAGTAGAGTTGCCAGCGGTTGTCACGGAAGATCCACAGAGAAGAACGGTGGGAGACTACGAGGGCTGCCGTAGCACGATAGGTGGCGAGTGCAACGTTCTCCGCCAGGGGCTCGACGTAATAATTGCTAATGGTCGCTGGACGCGGTTCGCTCTTGAGCAGGGCGTCGATGACCTGCTGGCGGTTGAAGATACGGCCTGAGATACAGAACTCCTTGAACTCTTCCGCGAAGAGAGGGATCAGGGCGGTGCGGTCGCGCTCGCGGTCGGGGTGGAGGAGACGTTCTTCGAGAGAGTAAAGATGATCTTGAAGTTTCGGGTTGGTCATGCCATGCGCTCCAACTGTTATACGAACGGCGGGACAGAGGGTTTCAGACAGCAACGCCGTGGAAGGATTTTATCGAATCGTAACGGGAGCAGCTGGTCTTTGTGCGAGGGCGACGCGGGGGATCTGCTGGAGATCATTGACAAAGGAGATGTTGTGCCAAGCTGCGAGGAGAGAAGCAAGAGCTTCTTGCTGACCGTAGCCGATTTCGAGGGCGAGCAGGCCATTTGGTTTGAGGGCGTTGTAGGCTTGCGGGATGAGGCGGCGGTAGATGTCGAGGCCGGTTTCGCCGGCGAAGAGCGCGATGGCCGGTTCGTGGCCGCGAACCTGGCGGTGGAGGGTGTCGCGGTCGGTTTCGGGGATGTAGGGTGGGTTGCTGACGATGGCGTCGAAGGTCTCAGCTTTGTGATCGAGAGCGGATAGAAGGTCCGATTGAAGGAACTGAATGCGGTCGGCTACGTTATGTGTCCGGGCGTTAGCTGTCGCGATGTCGAGGGCCGTCGTGGAGATGTCGAGGGCCGTGATCTCGACGGCTGGAAGGTGAACTGCGAGAGCGATCGCGATGGCTCCGGAGCCGGTGCCGATGTCGACGATCTTGAGGGGCTGGCTTGTAGGTAATCGTGTCAGGACGGCTTCGACGAGGTGCTCGGTTTCGGGGCGCGGGATGAGGACCGCAGGGCTGACGTGGAGACTGAGGCCGTAGAACTCCTGCTGGCCAGTGATGTATTGGATAGGCTCGTGGCGCAGACGGCGGGCGATATTGGTCTCGTAGAGGGTTTTCTGGTCAGGTGTAAGTTCACGATTAGGGTGAGTGATGAGGGTGGCGCGAGGGATCTGAAGGGTGTAGAGGAGAAGAAGCTCTGCGTCGCGGGATGCGTTGTCGCTAAGGTACGGATCGGCGGCGAGTTGTGCGGATGCGGCTGTGAGTGCCTGACGGAGAGTCATCAGTGACGTTCAGCGGCTCTCGATGAGCAGGGTGTTGCCGTCGGGGTCGGTGATGGTGAGGGTCTCAGCTTTTTTGATGGCAGCGATTCCTTCTTTATGGAGATGGCGCGCGGCCTTGCCGAGGCTGTCGGTTCCAAGGAGGAGGCCGGCCTTGGCACCGAAGGTTGCGGTGACGATCTGCACCTGCTCGCCGGATTCTCCAGGCAGATGCATGGTCATCTGGTTGCCTGCGATGGGTTTGAAGTGAAGCTGATTGATGTAGAAGTCCTGTGCGGCGGCTGGGTCTTTCATGGCGAGCGCGACGCCGATCAGCTTGGTGGCGATACGATCGGGGCCGAGATGTTTGCCCTGGTCGTCGGAGTGGAGCGAGCCGGGCATGTACTGGGTGTACTCGATGTTCTGCGGACCGGATGGCTGTTGCGGGCCAGCCATAGTGAAGAGCAGGTTGCCGGCACCAGCCTTGCGAACAGCGGTGGGGGTGAGGCCGTGGCTGATGTAGTCCTCGTAGATTGCGTTGAGGTCGACTCCTTCGAAGCAGAGGTGCAGGAAGCCAACGGCGGGATCACGTTCGGTGGTCGGGTAGAGCTCGATGAACTGGCTGTCGTTGATCTTGATGAAGGACTCGTAGGGAATGTCGTTCTTGCGAAGATCGAAGGCCTGCTCAAAACCGAGCTTCTCGTAGAAGGCGACGGAGGCGGCGAGGTCGTGGACACGGATGGCGACGTGGGCGATACCGTTGAAGGGCGGGGGTGGGGCGTCTGACTGGGCGCGGGCAAAGCTCGGCAGAAGAGTTAAGAGCATAGCCACGAGGCGGGCGGAACGACGAACCGAGATCATCACGTCCTCCACTATATACGGAGGAATCGAGCCGCCAGGAAGGCGAAGGCGTTAGTTCAACTCGGGTTGAGGTGCCATCGGTCGAGCACTCTCTGGCTTGGTGTCGGGTGTCTGGGGATCGACCTCCGTTACTCCGGGCAGTAGAGAGACGCTTCCAGTGAAGCGGTGGTAGTCGCTGTAATGGGCAACGAACCTTCCCTTCAGCCTGCCATTGTTGAAGGTTCCGACGACGAGGGTCGGGAGCCAGAAGGTCGTGTCTCCTATCTTTGCTGGGGCGATGTCGACGGAGGCGAAGGGGGCCAGATGATTTTTGGCCGCGATCTCCCCGGGTACGGTGCGCTCGAGATGGACGATCTGATGAGCTGTGGGATCGATGCGTGCAACGCCTGTTGCGCCGGGGGTCAGGGACGCGCAGTCGGGCGGAGCGGAGTCTGCTGGACGCGGGGCGATAGCAATCTGCCAGCTTCCATCGGAGCCCGGTTCGGTCAAACGCGTAAAGGTATAGCAACGCCGGTGTGAGGGAGTAAAGAACATCTCCTGGAAGCGGCCGAAGCCGCCAAAGAGCGTCGTCGGAAGATGGGCTTGCTGACCTTCGGCGACGGGCTTCCCGTCCAGCTCTGTGATATGCCGCGACTCCTGCAGCACGCCGCCGTTCGGATCGCGCACAACTCTGAAGGTTCCCTTGGCCACAGCCTTGTTCCTGAAGATGGTGAGGTAGCTCGCCTCAGATTCGATGGTCTCGCTTGCCGTGATAGAGGGCAATGTCGCGTTATAGAGAGTAGCGTTGGCGACAAGCTCGTCGATCAATTCTGGTGCAGCTGGGCTTTGCGCCGACAGCAAGGACGGTGTGAGTGTCGTTGCAATCACACACACGAGCGCGAGGCGAAGAAGCATAAGAACTCCGTCCAGATTGTCAGTCAGGTTGGATTGTACGTCTGCGAGTTTGAGGGTTCCTGCCGATTGCGCGGGAACCGGCTTGGCCTTTAGCGCTCCGCTATGTTGACGCGAAGCGCGGATTAAGCGGCAGTGGTTTCCGCCTTCAGTTTTTCCGCCGTGTAATGGGCGATAAGAGCGTCGATGGTGGGTTGTAGCTGCCCCTCCATCACCATCGCGAGCTGGTGGTTAGTCAGGCCAATGCGGTGGTCGGTGAGACGGTTCTGCGGGAAGTTGTAAGTACGAATCTTCTCGCTGCGGTCGCCGGAGCCGATCTGCTGCTTGCGGTCCTTGGCCTGTTCCTGATGGATGCGTTCAGCCTCCATCTCGTAGAGGCGGGCGCGGAGGACGCGCATCCCTTTTTCGCGATTCTTGATCTGCGATTTCTCGTCCTGGCAGCTAACGACGGTGTTGGTGGGAAGATGCGTGATGCGCACCGCCGAGTAGGTGGTGTTGACCGACTGACCGCCAGGGCCGGATGAGCAGAAGGTGTCGATGCGCAGATCCTTGGCCTCGATCTTGATGTCGACCTCTTCGGCCTCAGGTAGAACGGCTACGGTGATGGCCGAGGTGTGGACGCGGCCCTGGGTTTCGGTTGCTGGAACACGTTGCACGCGATGCACGCCGGACTCATATTTGAGCTGCGAGTAGACGTTGTCGCCTTCGATGATGGCGGTGACGTCCTTCAAACCGTGGCCGATGCCGGATTCGGTCTGGGAGAGGATCTCGACTCTCCACTTGTGTTGTTCGGCGAAGCGGAGGTACATGCGGAAGACCTCGGCGACAAAGAGCGCAGCCTCGTCGCCACCAGTGCCGGCGCGGAGCTCGAGGATGACGTTCTTCTCGTCGTTGGGATCCTTGGGGAGGAGCAGAACTTTGAGTTGCTCTTCGACAGGCGCGAGCCGAGGTTCAAGGGTGTTGAGTTCCTCCTGAGCCATAGCGCGGATGTCCGGGTCGGTTTCGGCGAGCATGGCTTTGGCCTCGGCGATGCCTTCCTTGATCTTGCGGTACTCGCGGAACTTCTCGACGGTGGGCTCCATGGTGCGGTGCTGCTTGGCGATGGCCTGGAACTTCTTCTGGTCCTGGACCAGGGTGGGATCGGACATCTGCTGGCCGAGATCTTCGTAACGGGCTTCGAGTTGGTCGAGGCGGTCGAACATAGCTACTCCATTGATAAAACAGTGATTAGGATTGGGTAATTCGAGTCGGGCAGGAGAGCGCAGCTAGGCAAAGTCGTGACGGTCGGGAGACTCGGTCACGCGGGGAGTAAACACCGGATTTGCGGCAGCGTTCATTACTTTTTAGATGTTACTCCTACCTGAACGATGCGGAATGCATCTTTTAGAGGAGAATCCCGTTCAGGACCTGTTCTCGAGAGGATTGGCGTGGAATGGCTTTGTTTTCTGCGGTGGCAGGGCTGGCCGAGGAGTTGGCGGGCGAGCCGGGCAAGCTGAAAAAGCGAGCGACGATTGCCGAAGCGATTTCGGCCGTTAATGCGGCCGCGGCGCAGGGTGAGGATGCCGGGCTGTTTGCGCTGTATCTGGCGGGAACGCCCTTCGCGGAGGCGGATGCCAGAAAGTTGAACGCAGGCGGTGCATTGCTGTCGAAGGCGCTGCTGTCGGTGAGCGGCGCGAGCAACGTAGAGTTGACCGCAGCTTACCGGAGGCATGGAGATATGGGTGCCGCGGCCTTCGATCTGTTGACGGCTTCGCCTGCGGTGGCTGAGAGGAAGGCAGAGCTGACACTGGTGGATGTGGCCGATGCGTTCGCAGGGATGGCAGTCGCGAAGACGACAGCGATTCGCGCGGCGCTGGTGGAGGGGATGCTGCGGCGGGCGACTCCGCTGGAGGCGAAGTATCTGCTGAAACTCATGCTCGGTGATATGCGAATTGGCGTGAAACAGAGCCTCGTGGAGGAGGCGATTGCCGCGGCAGCGAACGCGCCCGTGGAGGGGGTAAGAAGAGCGGTGATGTTGGAGGCGGACCTAGCCGGCGCGGTTCAGCGAGCGTTTGCAGGAACGCTCGACGAGGCACGGATGCGGCTGTTTCATCCGCTCGGGTTCATGTTGGCCTCGCCCGTCGAGACACCTGAAGAAGCAGCGGAACGGTTTACCGAAAAGCCGGTGAAGGTTGCAGTCCCAAAGGAGCGAAAAGCGCGAAAGAAGAAAGGAGAGGACGAAGATCTCGTGACCCCGGCGGAGGGCGAAGAGGACGACAATCTTTCAACTGCGCAGGTTGCCGGGATAGAAGCGTTTCTCGAGGACAAGTACGACGGGATGCGCGCGCAGGTGCATTGTGGGGATGCAGGCCAACCGGGTCGCGTTGCGATCTACTCGCGCAACCGCGAGGATGTAACCGAGAGCTTTCCTGAACTGGAGGAGGCATTCGCGCGGGTTCGTCCGGAGCAGGATGGAGCGTTAATCTTCGATGGGGAGATTCTAGGGTGGGATCTGGAGCAGGCGCGCGCGCTGCCGTTCGCAGTGCTGGGACAGAGGATCGGACGCAAGCGAGTCTCGAATGAGTGGCGGCAGCAGGTGCCGGTGATCTTTATGGCGTTCGATCTGATGTACGCGGGCGGCGACCTGCTGCTGGAGCTGCCGTTGCGCGAGAGACGCAACAGGCTCGAGGCAGTAGTAGAGGGTTTAGTAGAGCGGACGGTATCGCCAGTGATCGTGGATGAGCGGGCGCGCGACCCGCAGACAGTTCTATTCGCTGCGGAAGAAAGTAAAGCGGTGGAGCGGTTGATGATCTCGCCGTCGCGACTGGTAGAGTCGGCGGACGATATTGACCGTGCCTACGCCGATGCTCGCGCACGAGCGAATGAAGGGGTGATGCTTAAGGCAGCAGAGTCGGTCTACCAGCCAGGGAGACGCGGAATTGCTTGGGTGAAGCTGAAGCGCGAGCTAGCGACGCTCGATGTAGTGGTGACGGGGGCGGAGTTCGGACATGGCAAGCGCGCTGGAATTTTGAGTGACTATACCTTTGCGGTGCGGGGCGCTGACAGCGAGTTGCTGAATGTAGGGAAGGCTTATTCAGGACTGACCGACGCGGAGATTGCGGAGATGAGTTCGTGGATGATGGAGCATACGCTCGAGGACCGCGGCTTCTTTCGCACTGTCGAGCCGCTCATGGTGCTCGAGGTGGCGTTCAACAACATCATGCGCAGCGGGCGGCATGCGAGTGGGTTCGCAATGCGGTTTCCAAGGATTTTGCGCATCCGCACAGACAAGCCGGTGAGCGAGATCGACACCGTGGAAAGGGTCGAGGAGATCTATCAGTCGCAGGTGGATAAGCCGGTGGAGGGGTAAGGGTCCCTAGTCAGCGTTGGCAAGAGGCTTGAGCACGGCTAGTATGACAGATGTCCCGTGTCATTAAAAGGAGTCTTTGCCCGTGCGATCTTTCCGTGCTCTCATCTTGTTTCTCTTCTTTGCAATCATGGCAACGTCGACTTTCCTTAGAGCTCAAAACACGCCTGAGGCACAAGCGATTCGTGCCGTGCTGGATAAGCAGGTCGTCGATTGGAATCGCGGCGATCTGGAATCCTTCGCGACTGGTTATAAGAATTCGCCGGACATTCTCTTTATGGGCTCGAAGATTTCGCGAGGCTACGCTCAGATGCTGGATACCTATCGCAACGGCTACTCCACCAAAGAGAAGATGGGAACGCTCAACTTCACGGCGCTTGAGGTGCAACCGCTCGACGAACACTTCGCGACCGTAACCGGAAATTTTCATTTGGAGCGTACGGCAGCCGGCGGAGGCAATGCGGACGGCTATTTTCTGCTCGTAGTTGAAAAGACGCCGGCGGGATGGAAGATCGTTCGTGATGCCACGACAGTTCCACCGAAGAAGACTATTCAATAGCCTGCCAGGCATCATGTGAAGCTTTGCGCCGTTGAGGAACATCAGACAACGTACAAGGAGTCTTCATGGAATATCGTCAGTTGGGTAAGTCAGGTTTGAAGGTGCCGGAGCTTTGCTTCGGGGCGGGGACGTTCGGCGGTGGCAACGAGTTTTTCAACGCGTGGGGGGCTACCGACGACATTCAAGAGGCGAAAAAAATCGTCGGCATCTGCATGGATGCCGGGATCAACATGTTCGATACTGCAAACATCTACTCGGATGGAAAGAGCGAGGAGGTTCTCGGTAAAGCAATTGACCACCTCAATCGCGAACACGTACTGATCTCTACGAAGGCAACGTTTCGGCTGGGTAAAGGCCCAAATGACGTGGGATCCTCGCGGTATCACCTGATCCAGTCGGCCGAGCGCTCTCTGAAGAGGTTGGGGACGGACTACATCGACATCTATCACCTGCATGCGTTCGATGCGATCACGCCGATAGAGGAGACGCTGCGGGCGTTGGACGACCTGGTTACCGAAGGCAAGGTTCGGTACATCGCCTGCTCGAATTTTTCCGGTTGGCATCTGATGAAGTCGCTGAGCGTAAGCGAGCGCTATGGGTGGTCGCGATATGTGGGGCACCAGGCGTACTACTCGCTGGTTGGGCGCGACTATGAGTGGGAGTTGATGCCGCTCGCACTGGACCAGGGAGTGGGCACGCTCGTTTGGTCACCGCTGGGCTGGGGACGTTTGACGGGCAAGATTCGCCGAGGCTCACCGATACCGGCGGAGAGCCGTCTGCACAAGACCGCGGCGGAGGGTCCGCAGGTGCCGGAGGAATATCTGTACAAGGTCGTCGACGCGATCGATGAAGTGGCAAAGGAGACAGGCAAGACAGTGCCTCAGATCGCGCTGAACTGGCTACTGCGGCGGCCTACAATTTCAACTCTCATTGTGGGCGCGAGAAATGAGGCGCAGCTGAAGCAGAATCTTGGCGCGACCGGATGGGAGCTAAGCAAAGAGCAGATTGCAAAACTGGATGCAGCGAGTGAGCTCCCGAAGACATATCCATACTGGCACCAGGTTCAGTTCAACGAGCGGAATCCGTTTCCGGTGTAGACATTAGAGCCCATCCTTCGCGATAACTGCGAAGGATGGGCATCCAATTAGAACTTCACCAGGATGGCTCCCGTCATCCGGTTCTCGCTGTTGCGAAGATCAGGACTCCAGCCAGGCACAAAGGAGCCTGGTGCGCCAGTGTTTCCTCCGGGGGGAGTGACACCTCCAGGTCCACTGAAGTACGGGACATTCGCTGCGCGGTGGTTGTACTCCAGGCGGTAGGTGATGTACTGGCTCGGCATGTAATCTGCCGTAACTGAAGCATCCCAAGCCTTGAACGGATCCCCGGGGTTTTCCGTGAAGTACGGTGTTCCCGAGGCTGCCGTCGCTCCATTGATCGGCGGTAACAGCACGAGATATCGGCCGGGGTTGTTGATCTTTCCGCCACCAAGGGTTAGTGCGTAGCGATTGCGATCGAACCACAAGCGGTTGTACGCCATGAAGCCGAGGAAGCTCTGTTTGGGGCCGCCCTTGGTATCGCCGAAGCAACTGACGCCGCCTCCGCTCTCGCAACCCGCGTCTCCGGTGAGAGTGGCGGCCGCCATGCTGATAATTGACTTAGTGCCCTCGTAGTACTTGTACTGGACGCTGTCGTCGGTGTGGTACCGGGTGCGGGTGGGTATACCAAGAGCATCTTCGCCATAGCCGTACTGATTGCCAACGATCGACCAGTTGCCGTTGGGCCTCCACAGTATCTCTCCGCCGAGACCGGGCCGATTGTTGAACCTGCCGTAAGACTGCCAGCCGTTGATGAACCACGGTTCGATCTTTAACTTCGCTGTCGGGAACCACTGCACGCGCACACCGTTGAAGAACCAAGGCGTGTTCGACGAGACATACGACGGCTGATACGCCCAGTTGTCGAACTGGTAGTAGGAGAATAGACCAACGTAGGACATGAAGATGCCGGCGTCCACGTTTATCCCGTGTTGTACGTTGAAGTGGTAACCTCCGTAGGCTTCGGAGACATAGCGGTATGCATCCGCCAGGTTCCACTGTCCGCGTGCAGGGCTGGCGTCATTGCGCGGCGTGGTCTCGGAGTAGAGGCCGAACTGTGTCATCAGGCGGGCGCGCACGTTGTCGTAGTGAAAGTCGCCACCGACTCCGAACTGGGTCAGCTGCACTTCATCCGAGCGGAAGATCTCGCTCGACCCGCTGATCGTATCGTCCTGCGGATGACGAAAGTCGTATGTATAGTTTGCGTCTGAGCGTATCTCCGGAGTGAAGAACTTCGTTGCATACGGTGTATCTACAGTCCGGGGATTGCCAGTTAGCCAAGTGAAATTGGCGTAGGCGAACGGCTCCGAATGCGGGCTGGAGGGATCGGTAATCTCTGGCTGTGTTTCAGTGAGGTTCGGCGCGGCGACTGAGGCTTTTGCCGTTGTGATGTGATGGGTCTCCGGCTGGGCTGAGTTGGCCCGCTTTAACTCCATCAGCTCCTTCTGGATCTCCTCCAGTTTGTCCTCCAACTGCTGGATCTTCTGGTCTTGCGTTGTCTGGGCGTTTTCGACCACCGTTTGCAGATTGGGTGTCTGGCTCTGCGCACGTAAATATCCAACGCTAAGCGTGACCCCGACTACAAAGGCGGACCCTGTAAGACTGAGTCGCCGAATGTTTGCCTGTATTCTCGTTTTCACTTCTGCCTCTCCATTCCTCGCAGCCTCTGAGGCTGGTGCAAGGAATTGCCAAGCCAGAAGACGCTGATGTTCTGAGCCTAACCAGTGGCCTATAAGGAGTTCGTCAAGAAGTCATAACGATTCCATAAAGGCGCCTGGTGAGCGCATCACGATCGACCAGATCTCGATGGAGGGGGCGGGCTGTATGCCCACTGACTCTCTCTTTGGCCTGCATCTGTTGCTTGTTTGACACTGGGATACAGTACTCGGATTCTGCTGTTGGCAAAAATATTCCGAGTTTCGCGGGGCACGATGATATGACGATGGAACGGCGCGGAACCAGTTCTTTTTCTGGATGGACTTGATCTACAAGTTCTAACGCGCTAAATTCAACGGCCCTCCTTTCACGTGATGAACGGAGGGCCGCCTGATCTCAGTTGGTATATCTTCCACGGTACCGCTACTGCGCGGGCTTGGCTGCCGGCGCGACTGGCGTTGGCTTCCAGAACGAATCGGCCTTGATCCACTCGTCGGGTGGATAGCTTTCCTTAGGGTTGAAGGCGAAAAGGTTAGTTTGGACCGATTCAACGGAGGAGGCGGTCAGCTCGGCCATTTTTTTCTTGTCGCTCTCGCTCATGGCGTCCGCGAACTTTTTGGAGTCTCCGAACCCACTGTCAACCTCCGCCAGAGACTTCATCGGGTTCAGGACGATGAAGACGCCGCCGACAGAATCTCCAGTAGAGGCGCCGTACTGTCTTTCGAAAGTGGCCCAGTGCGCCGTGGGGACTGCCTTTCCAAATCCGTCGACGTACATCTTCGCGAGTGCCTCAAATTCTTTTTCATGACCCGGACGAACGACAAATTGGGTGATCTCGAAGTAGCGCATCTGCGCAATATTCACGGTCGAACGTAGGCTCATATCGTCGCGGTAGACAGAGGTGCTCGACTCATACAGGCTGAGCAGATCGCCGTCCGCGCTGCTCGCCCGGTCCATAGCCGCGTTGAGGGCCGTGTTTTTCTGTGTGGCCAGGGTGTCCTTCTCCCAGGCCTCGAACGATGGATAACCGATAAAGAAGAGCGATCGCGAGGGACCGGAGAGCGAATCCATTCCGAAGTAGTGAGTAGACCATTTAGCGGCAGTCATTGCGCGGACGAAGGCGCCTTCGGTCTTCTCGTGCATGGAGCCGGCCCGCCCCGGTTTCAGATACTCGCGCTGGATGACGAGGACTTTAGGCGGACCTGCGGTCGGTTCCTGCGCCGACGCGATGCCGGAACCGAGAAAAAGAAAACACAATCCTACGGAGAGCGGAGTTAGTTTTTTCATTATTAGCCTCCTTGGCTGAGCTGCATAGATCAGGTGCAAGGTTCGCCGGCGCACAGGAATCAAGTACGCCAGATGACACTGGGAGATCAGGAGCAGATTGCAAAAACGGGACCTTGGAAACGCAGATTGGCTCGACCTCGAACCCTGATGCGGTTCGACGCTGCAAACCCTTGATTCCACGGAACGGGATGAGCTTGCACCTAGACCTAATAAATGTCAATAAGGAAGATTTGTATGCTGTTCCCGCTATGTTATCGGAGCGATCAGGCTTGATGATCAGGTAAAGCTCGCAGTCGCAATGGCGAATACTATCTTCTTATAGGTATGAGGTTATCGGTGACAACGGCTGGAGAGGCGGACGCGGTGGAGATCGCCGCACTCCGCAATCGCGTCTCCGAGGACCTGACCCTTCGTTATGGGAGTGGGCCGTGGTCGTACAACGCGACCGAGCGGGGTGTGTTGCGCGATATGCGCTCGTCGCAGGTAGTGATTGTTCGCAGGGGAAAGCGCATCGCTGCCAGCCTCTGCCTGGTGAAGAAGAAGCCGTGGGCGATTGATGTGAACTACTTCACTCCGGTGAAGCGTCCCATTTATCTGCTGAGCATGAATGTGGAGCCGAAGATGCAGCGCCAGGGGGTGGGCCGCTATCTGCTCGACGCTGCGAAGGAAACGGCGCGTGCAAGGGAGTTTCAAGCGATCCGGCTGGATGCGTTTGACGCCGAGGCAGGGGCAGAGGGATTCTATGCGAATTGTGGCTACCGCGAGGTCGGGCGAGTGACCTATCGCAAGGCGCCGCTGGTGTACTTTGAGCTGGTGCTTTAGCCGCTCTAGTGACCGGCGGAAGGACTGGCGTGCTTCGGCGGGCGGGGGATGAAGAAAAGCAGCGGAATCATGCAGGCGCAGAAGATACTCATGTACTGAATGATATCGAGGTAGGAAAGCATAGCGGCCTGGCGATGGAGCTCGTTGTAAATGTAGGCCTGGGCGGCGTGAGAGCCTGTACCGGTCATCGGGTTGCCGCTGGTGTGGCCGCCGAACATGCCCTTGAGCTTCGCAACCTGATTCATGAAGGCAGGATTGCCCGTTGTGAGGTTGCGGGTCATGCTGTTCTCGTGCGCAGCGGTGCGGCGCGTAAGCATCGTGGCCATAAAGGCCGTTCCGCAGGAGCCGCCGATGTTGCGCGCGAGGTTGGTAAGGCCGGAGACATCGTTGTTCTCCGACTGCTTCACGCCGATGTAAGCGATGGTGTTAATGGGGATGAACAGGAAGGCGAGCCCTGAGGCCTGGAAGCAGCGCAAAAAGACCAGGCGTCCATAGCTGACGCTAAGATCCATCGTGTGCATGGTGATCAGCGAAATGGTAAGCATCACGAAGCCATAGCCGATGAGCTTGCGCGGATCAACCCTGCCGACAAGGAGGCCGACCACAGGCATCATGCACATCATCATCAGGCCTGCCGGAGAGAGAACAAGGCCGGCAAGCTCTGCGGTGTAGCCAAGCAGCGTCTGCACAAGTTGCGGAATGAGAATAGTCGTGCCGTACAGCGAAAAGCCGAGGACGAACATCAGTAGAAAGCTGATGGCGAAGTTACGGCGCTTGAAGAGCGTCAGGTTGAGGATGGGCCGGTGCCCGATGCGGAGCTGTCGCAGCTCCCACCAGATCATCGCAACAAAGGCGATGACCATGGCGACGGTGAAAAAGGCGATCAGGTGCGAGGAGAACCAATCGTCTTCCTGGCCCTTGTCCAGAACGAACTCGAGCGAACCGAAGGTAAGAGCAAGCAGACCGAAACCGAGGAAGTCGAGTTTGATGCCGCCCTTCTGCGAGATCGCGACCTGCTTCTTCACATAAGGCGGATCCTCAACGATGCGAGAGGTGAGGAAGAGGGAGATGAGGCAGATCGGCACGTTGAGGAAGAATATCCAGCGCCAGTCAAAGTTGTCCGTAATGTAACCACCGAGAGTTGGGCCGATTGCGGGTGCGCACACTACGGCCAGGCCGTACATCGCAAAGGCCTGGCCGCGTTTTTCAGGCGGGAAGGTGTCGGCGAGGATGGCCTGCTCCGACGGCGCGAGCCCACCGCCGCCAACGCCTTGTAGAACCCGGCAGAAGATGAGGATGGGCAGCGAAGGCGCAAACCCGCACAACGCGGAGCTGATCCCGAAGAGCGCGACGCAGATCATGTAAAATTTCTTGCGCCCGATGAAGGTGGTCATGTACGCGCCCGCCGGCAGGATAATGGCGTTGGCGACGAGATAGGCGGTAAGGACCCATGTCGCCTCGTCCTGCGTGGCACCCAGGCCCCCGGCGATGTGTGGCAAGGCAACGTTTGCGATGGAAGAGTCGAGCACCTCCATGAAGGTGGCGAGAGTCACCGTCATGGCGACGATCCACGGGTTGATACGCGGACGCCACGGTTTCTCCACCGCTGGGTGCGGATCGTGACCTTGGGCGTCGGGTAGCTGCGCCGGGAGTTCGAGTGTCGTAGCTGCCATGCGTTCCTTATTCGATTGAAAGGATAAGAGGCGGGATTCAGTTTTTTGGGGGATGGCAGCATTCTCTAGAATGGCTTAGATCCCACTAATGGGTGATAGGTTCATAGTCTGAGCCATCTTGAGGAGTCTGCATGTACATTCCCCGGGCAAATATAGAAGATCGCATCCCTGTTCTCCATAAGTTGATGGAAGAGCAGCCGTTTGCCTCTCTCATCACTGTGGGATCATCCGGTCTGTTTGCCTCTCATATTCCCATGGTGCTCGAACAGAACGGCGCGATGGGACGTTTGAAAGGCCATATCTCGCGAGCCAATACGCAGTGGCGTGACTACACTCACTCTGTCCAGGCGCTTGCGATATTCTCCGGTCCGCAGCATTACATCACTCCGACCTGGTACCCGGAAAAACAGGAGACCGGGAAGGTCGTACCCACCTGGAATTACGTGGTCGTCCACGCCTATGGGCACCTGAAGGTGATTGAGGATGGTGATTGGTTGATGTCCCACCTTCAGAGCCTGGTCAATATCCACGAAGCCGATTCCCCTGTTCCCTGGAAAGTCGGAGATGCACCGCCGGATTACATCGCATCGCAACTGAAGGGGATCGTCGGGCTCGAAATGGTCGTCGAGCGTATCGAAGGCAAGTGGAAGGTCAGCCAGAATCGCTCGGAGCAGGATCGCAGAGGCGTGGCGAGGGGTTTGGCTGAGTTGAACACGACGGAGAGCCTCGCGATGAAAGCTCTCGTCCAGCAGCGAGATTGACCTTCAACGCAATTCCCAGGAAATCACGATAGGCTAGCACTAATGCTTAAATACGGTCTTTGCAATCGGCAGCTCAGTGTTCTTGTTTTGTTGGCGGGTGCTGCAATCTCTCTTCCCGCGCAGACGTCTCAACCGGCTACACCCGCGGCAACGCCGCCCGTTGCTAAGGAGCCAACCCACGCCGATCTGCTGCGTGGCTCCTATGGACCGTATCGCGCCAACAACGATCTGCTCTTCTACCACCTCGATCTTCGGGTCGATCCCGACAAGAAGTTCATCAGCGGAACAAACACGATCCGCTTCAAGATGCTGAAAGATGGCACGCGCATTCAGCTTGAACTCTATCCCACGTTGCAGATTGACAAGATTGTGATGGGTTCAACGACGCTGAAGTACGAACGCGACGGCGGCACTTTCTATGTAGACTTTCCGAAATCATTGCGTTCTGGCAGCACCTATTCGATCGATGTGCACTACTCGGGCAATCCACCCGAGACGGGGCGGTTCGGCTGCTTCACCTTCAAGAAAGATACGTCTAACCACGACTGGATCAACACCGCCTGCGAAGGAGACGGCGCTTACATCTGGTGGCCCAACAAAGAACAGTGGCGCGACGAACCGCAGGAGGGCATGTTGATCACGGTTGCTGTACCGAACGGCCTAATGGATGTCTCGAACGGAAAGTTCATGGGCAAGAAAGACCTCGGTGACGGCTATACGCGCTGGGACTGGCGTGTGCACTACCCGATCAACAACTACGACGTCGCACTGAACATCGGCAATTACGTTCACTTCGACGACAAGTTCCAGGACCTGCCGCTCGACTACTATGTGCTGCCTGAGGATCTGGAAGGGGCGAAACGGCAGTTCGCCCAGGTGCCAGGGATGATGAAGGCCTACTACCACTACCTGGGCGAATACCCGTTCAAGAAGGACGGATTCAAACTGGTCGAGGTACCGTACGCAGGCATGGAGCACCAGAGCGCGGTAGCCTACGGCAACCACTTTGCCAACGGCTACCTGAACCGCGACTGGACAGGAGTAGGCATCAGCCCACGCTTCGACTTCATCATCATCCACGAGAGCGGACATGAGTGGTTTGGCAATGCGATTACGGCAGCCGACAAGTCTGATATGTGGATTCACGAGGGCTGGACGACGTATCTCGAAAGCCTCTACGTCGAGTACACCTACGGGTACGACGATGCGATGAAGTACCTCAATGCCTACAAGAAGAAGGTAAAGAATGACCGGCCCATCATCACCACGCGAGGCACAAACGCAGAGCCTCCACAGGACCAGTACTTCAAAGGTGCTCTGTTTATCAACACCCTGCGCAGCATTGTGAATGACGATGCTAAATGGTGGGCGATGTTGCGCGGCTACTACCAGAAGTACAAATATCAAAACATCATGACTGAAGACATCGAACAATACTTCGATCAGCAGATCGGGATGGACCTGACGCCAGTCTTCAACCAATATCTGCGACATACTGCAATTCCCACACTGGAGCTGAAGTTTGATGACGCAGCAAGCACGGTCCAATACCGATGGGTCGCCGATGAGAAGGCCTTTGCGATGCCGGTTCGCGTAGGGTTGAAGGAGCACTGGGAGACGATCCATCCCACAACTGACTGGCAAACGATGAAGACACCGCTGACGAAAGACCAGTTTGATGTAGCGACCGACCTTTACTACATCAACGTCAGCAAGATGTAAGGCGCATACTTAACAACAGGGACAGGGCGGTGCTAGACTTCGAGTCTTCCGCCGCAGTATTTCGGCAATGGTGCTGAGTAGAAAGAGAGACGCGAGATGCATCCGGATCTTGAGAAGTTGATTGTTTTGCAGGCCCATGATGTCGAAGCCAAGCGGTTGCGCGATGAGATTATCGCACTGCCGAAGCACGTGGCTGTGCTCGAAACGAAAGCGAAGGCGACCGAGGGACAGCGGGCTGTAGTCGTCGATCTCATCGCCAAAGAAGAGGCGTTGCGGCGAAGGCAGGAGTCCGACGTCAAGGACCACCAGGCGAAGATCGCTCGCATACGCAAGCAGATGGATCTCGCGACTACGACGGTGCAGGTGACAGCCTTTGAACACGAAATCGCCTTTGCCCAGGCCGAAATCAGCCGGTTGGAAGACGCGGAGATTGAAAGCATGGAGCGTAGCGAAGGGCTCGATTCGCAAAAGCGACTCGCCGACGAGGCTCTCGTCGATGCTACGGCTACTTTGGACCGCGAACGTGTTCTCGCGACGGAGACGATAGCACAGGACAAGATTCTACTCGCTGCCGTTGAAGAAAAACGCAAGGCGGAGCGCGCGGAGATCAGCGAGAGTGCTCTCTCGATCTACGACCGCATCGCGAAGGCCAAAGGAACGGCGGTGGCTGAGGCACTCAATCAAAAATGCATGGCGTGCCAGATGATGGTGCGTCCTCAGCGTTGGAACGATCTGCGCGACCGCAGTAACGATGAGGCGATGATGAGCTGTGAGAGCTGCGGTCGTTTGCTGTACTACGATCCCGCACGCGATTCTCCGCAGCGCAAGACGGTTCCGGTTGAAAGCATTGCAGCGTCGATCATCCGTTCTCTTTGAAAGTGGTTAGTAGTCAGGGATATTGTGAAAAGAATCTGTGTAGATATGGATGAGGTGATGGCAGATGCACTCGGTGAGCATCTGTTGCGTTACAACCAACACTTTGGTGAAGAGATCACACTCGAAGATCTACAGGGGAAGTGGCTCTGGGACGTTGTCTCGGCCGACCGCCATGCCGTGCTCGAAGAGTATCTGCGGTCGGAGGACTTCTTCGATGTCCTGGCAGTGATGCCCGAGTCGCAGCGAGTTCTGCGGCGGCTGCAGATGAACTATGAGGTATTCATCGCCACGGCGGCGATGGAAGTACCGACGTCGTTTCAGGCGAAGTATCGCTGGCTGGCGAAACACTTTCCGCACATTCCCGCCTCGCACATCGTCTACTGCGGCGACAAAAGCATCCTGCGTGCCGACTACCTGATCGACGACAACCCACGCCAGCTCCGGCGCTTCAAGGGCGAAGGAATTTTGTACAGCTCACCGCACAATGTTGGCGTGACCGGCTACAAGCGAGTAAACGACTGGCTTGAAGTCGAGGAGATGTTTCTGGGCTAGTGCCTTCACAAGGCACGGGCCCGAGACCGATATCGTCGCTGCGGGAAACCCTGTCTGGCAACGGTCGCAATAGCCTCCACAATGGCGCGGTCTTCGCTCGTGCGGTAGGCGAGCTCGATGTCACTTTCAACAGTGGCGCCGCGCAGGCTTAGACACGCGACGTTGGGTGCAGCTATCTGTTTTACGCATGCGGGCGCAATGGTCACCCCCAGGCCTGCACCGACAAGACGCATGATCGTCAGCCACTGTGGCGCCTCCTGCACGACGCGAGGGCGAAAGCCATGCTCTTCGCAGAGAGAGACGGCCTTCTCGTAAGCAAGCGTCCCTGCGGACGGAGTAAAGAAGACGAAGGGCTCATCGCGCAGCTCTCTTGCAGAGATGGTCTTGTGTTTTGCAAGAGGATGCTTCTTTGGAAGTACGGCGATGAATGGTTCGGAGAAGAGCGGTTCTATCTCGAGACCGGATGCTTGGCCGCCATCGCGCAGGAAACCCGCGTCGAGTTCGCCTTTCAGAAGCTTTTGCACCACAGCGGAGGTATGCGCCTCGTGCAGTTGCAGGTTCACCTTCGGATAAAGCCGGCGATAGCGTCCGAGCATGGCTGGCAGTGCGGTCAGCATCGCGGAGCCGATGAATCCCACCCTCAGGAAGCCTTCTTCGCCGCGCCCGACGCTGCGCGCCTCCTCCATGTCCTCCTGCACATTGCGGAGGGTCCGCCTTGCTCGCTCGAGAAAGACTTCTCCTGCACTGGTCAGTTTTACGGCACGAGATGTTCTGAGAAACAGTGGATAGCCGAGGATCTCCTCAAGCTTGCGGATCTGTTGCGAGAGTGGGGGTTGCGCGAGGTGAAGGCGTAGCGCGGCGCGTCCGAAATGCAACTCCTCGGCCACCGCCAAGAAGTAGCGTAAATGGCGAAGCTCAATATCTCCATCCATATTTCAAACATCATAATTCGAATAAACAAGATATTGGACATATCAAATGGGTCAGCCTAAATTTTTGTCAGAGGCGAATTACCATGACTCAAACCGGGATCCAACCAGCTTTGTCTGAAGAGGCTATCGTGATGCCACAGATCGCATTTCGGCTATTTCAACACGGCGACTCGGGCGCTTTCTATGAACTGAACGCAGCGTGGATCACGCGGTACTTCCGCCTGGAAGAGCATGATCTGATCCAGTTGAGAGACCCGGAGGGCAACATTATCTTGCCTGGAGGACAAATTGTGATGGCGCTGTCCGGTAAGGAGAGGATCGGCTGCTGTGCGCTGATCTTTGTAAGGCCAGGCGTGTTTGAAGTCGCAAAGATGGCCGTATCAGAGCGCTATCGCGGTCAGGGAATAGGCCGCAAATTGCTGGAGTACACGATCGAGCAGGCGAAGGCGCTCGGAGCCAACAAGCTCGAACTCGCCAGCAATTCAAAGCTGGCGAATGCGGTTCATCTGTATGAATCGCTGGGCTTTCGCCACCTCCCGCCAGAGCGAGTAGAACTAAACCCTTACGCTCGTGCAAACGTCTTTATGGAGCTGCACCTGTCTCCTGCGGCGGAGACTTCAGGCATACAGAGCTGACTCGAACCGCTGCAGTGCTGCATCGGACCAGGCATGGCTCGTCTTGCGCCAGGTGTCGCCGCGCTCTTCACGAAAATTGGGGAAGTCCATCCGGCAGTAGCCGCAGCGGGCCTGGAAATCGTACAGAGCCTGGGCGGTGCCGTCGAGATAAAGCACGGCCTGCAGCCCGTCGCGAGACCACTCGATCGATGCGATTCGTTGCGGCTCAGGGCGCTCGTTTTCGGCGTCGCTCTTGGCAAGCGCCGCTACGTTGTAGATAAGCATCGCGTCGAGAATGCTATTTTCGTGCTTCTCCTGCGAGCGGTCGCACGCGTAAAAGTAGCCCGCGACCCCTTCGTCCTCGAAGACAACAGTCCATGGGACGGTGGTGGAGTTGGAGGAGAGAAACGCGCGGCCTGGGATGAAGGAAAGCGACTGCATATCTCTCACGATACACTCGAAGTAGCGGCTGCTGCTCATCTGAGGCGGTGTACTCCTTATCGAAAGGAGCAGCACGTTGCAGGATCGAAGCCAGATGCGGGACAAGATTAAATGACACGTAAAGGCCGGCAATTCAGCGCATGAAGCTCCCCCGCATCACGATCGGCCGACCTCAGCGATTGGCCGCGTTGCTCCTGCTGTTTTTCCTGGCGGAATGCCTGTGGGTGGTGAGCCACCAGCAGCTCTCGCAACAGGACTACCGTTACGCCGAGTGCGGGCGCGAGATGTGGGAGCGCCCTTCGCCGCTCACCGGATACTTTACAACCTGCGGCAACCTGAACGGAGACGGTACCTTTGCCTACCGAGTCGCCGGCCTCCCGCTGACCGTCCAGCGACTGGCGATGCTCGGCGCGGATAAGCTGCGCAAGCCGGAGAACCGGCTCTATGCCGAAGGCACGCTCCACGGTTCAACCTGGGAGGCACGGCACGAACTCTTCAGCGTGAAGTACCTGTTGCACCTGCCGTTTATCTTCTTCGCTGTGTGGCTGGGCGGTGGCCTATGGTGGGTCGCGCGACGTTTGTTCGGCAATGAAGGCGGATTCTTTGCCCTTGGGCTGTACTGCTTCTGTCCTGCCGTGGTGCGGTACGCCGTAACGCCGAACAACGATGTGCTGGCGATGTGGGGGCTCTACGGTCTGATCTATGCCGCCATGGGAGTGGCCCACGCCATGCAAGGTCCGCGAAGCAAATGGAAACCGCGCATCGTTCTGCTGACGATTGCGTTGGGCTTGACTGCGACGGCGCATCTACTGGCGGCGATGATTGGCTTCGTCATGGCGGTGATATGGATGCTGTATCTGGCCGAGCGGCGGCGAAGCTACGTGATACAGATTATGGTCTTCTCCGCGGTCGGTGCGCTGGCGATCCTCTTCGCGTTTTACGCATTCCGGCCGGCTCCGTTCAGCTACGTGTTCACGGGCGGCGGAGCGCGGTCCTGGTTTGCCTTGGACGGGGCCACCCACTTTTTCTTGAACTTAGCGAACGGGCCCATCGTAGTGGCAACTCTGGTGGCACTCCTGCTTTATCTTGCGGTGCGTCGCTGCCGCTACTTCGGCAACACGGCACCTCTGGTGATGGCGCTGCTGTTGTTCCCTCTGGTGACTACGCAGACGGTGTCGCAACCCTGGCTATGGGCGCTGCCGTTCCTATTTACGTTTGTAGGCGGCGCGTTCGCCGATGCATTGGAGACCCGCCGACGGAGACTGTTTCTTGTTCTGTCGGGTGGAATCCTTCTGACGCAGGCAATGCTCTGCCTCACACTGCTGCCGGAGATCGCGCGCTAGCCTGTATCTGCCTCGGCACGGATTCTTGCTAGGTTCTTCTAGAATTTTCCTCGAATTCCTGCATAATAGGGCGTCACCCCTGAGCAACGGCTCCGCCTGAAGGATGGTCAGTCCGCAATGATGAAAGCTCCTCTCCGCTCCGCCTCCACCGCCTGTGTTCTGACACTTCTGCTTCTTATGAGCGGATGCCACCGCCATCGCAAGTCGAAGTCCGCGCCCAACACGGATGCCTACTCCGACAACCTGCACCAATTGATCGAAAAGAAGGCGCTCCCGCCCGAGAAGGTCGACACCAGTAAGGTTCCCAACCTGCGCTGGCCCGATTTCTCCGACTACGAAACAATCATCCAGACCTTCTACGACGACCGCAACTACGAAGTCGCCTGGACCCGTGACGGGCTGCCTACGCCAACAGCCACGGCGTTCATAGAGCAGTTTCAAAATGCCGCGGCGAAGGGGCTCATCCCCGAGGACTACGACGCTCCCCGCTGGGCCGCGCGCGTGCAAGAGTTAAACAGCAAGTCGCCTGATGCCATCTCGCTCTTCGACGTCGCAATGACCGTGAACGTGATGCGCTACATCTCCGACCTGCGCATCGGTCGTGTCAATCCGCAGCACTTCAACTTCGACATCAACATCGCCGACAAGAAGTACGATCTCGCCGAGTTCGTCTCGGACAACGTAGTCGATTCAACCGATGTGCCGAAGTTGATCGCCGGCGTCGAGCCCGACTCGGAGGACTACCGGAAGACCGAACACGCGCTCGCACACTATCTCGATCTCGCCAAGCAGCAGGAGCAGGCGGCTGCGGAGCCGCTGCCCATGGTGACCAAGCCTTTATCGACCGGACAAGTCTATCCGAAGGCTCTTGCTCTGCTGGCGCGGCTTCAGCTCGAAGGAGATGCTGACCCGTCCGATGCGGCGACCAGCGACATCTTCAACTCGGCCGAGTCCGACGCAATAAAGAAGTATCAGCATCGCCATGGATTCACCGAAGATGGCAAGCTGACGCCCCAGACGATCAAATCCCTCAACGTTCCTATGACAGACCGCGTCGCGCAGCTGCAGGACTCGCTCGAACGCTGGCGCTGGCTTCCCGACCCATATCTCCATGCACGCCTGATGGTGAATCTCCCGGAGTTTGTTCTGCGCGGCTACGATCCCGACCACAAGCTGGACTTCACCATGCGCGTCGTGGTGGGCAAGGTTATTGGAGAGCACGAAACTCCTGTGTTTACGCACATGATGAAGTACATCGTCTTCAGGCCATATTGGAACGTGCCGGTCGACATCGCGCGCAAAGAACTGGCCCCGCATATCACGACGAACCACGGCTATCTCGCGACCAAGAACTTCGAAGTCACCGACGCCAAAGGCGCCGTGTTAGCCAACTACACTGCCGGTCAAGTCTCCCAGGGCGCCGTCATGGTGCGCGAGAGACCCGGGCCAAAGAACTCGCTCGGCCTCGTGAAGTTCATGTTCCCCAACCAGTACGACATCTATCTGCACTCCACTCCCGCGGTCTCCCTCTTCGAACAGACTCGCCGCGACTTCAGCCATGGCTGCATCCGCGTACAAAAGCCGGCCGATCTCGCTGCGTGGGTCCTGCAGGGTCAGGGCGGCGACTGGGATCTCGCCAAGGTGCAGGCCGCGATGAACAGCGGCCCGGACAACCGCACCGTCAGCCTGAAAACTCCTCTGCCCATCGTCATCTTCTACCTCACAGCGAGGGTTGGCGAAGACGACAAGACCTACTTCTTCGACGACATCTACGGCTACGACGCCTCCATGCAGAAGGTCTTCGCCAAAGGGCCGCCCTACCCAATCAAACCCTATCCTGCAACTCCAAAGCCCAAACCGGGAGACACGGCGTAAACGGCAGTTGTAAACTGCACTCGTGAAAAATTCCGCGCTCAACCCGAAGGTCGATGCCTACATCGCGAAGGCCCAACCCTTCGCGCAACCCATCCTGTCGCATATCCGCGATCTGGTCCATCAAGCCGCCCCCGAGGTCGAGGAAGCGATCAAATGGAGCATGCCGTTCTTTGTGCTTCGTGGCGTGATCCTCGGCCACATGGCTGCATTCAAGCAGCACTGCTCCATCGGTCTCTGGGGTCCGGAGATGAATGCGATCCTCAACGCCGCCGGTCTGCACTCAGAGGACGGCATGGGATCGCTCGGGAAGATCACCAGCCTAAAGGATCTGCCCTCGGATAAGAAGATGCTTGGCTACTACCGCCACGCCGCCGAGCTGATCCTCACCGGCCAGCGCACCAAGTCGCTCGAGCGTACCGCAAAGACGCCGAAGCCTGCCCCAAAGGTTCCTGCAGAACTAACTGCGGCACTCAAAAAGAACAAGGCCGCAGCAAAGGTCTTCGCAGGCTTCTCTCCCTCCTGCCAGCGCGAATACGCTGACTGGATCACCGATGCCAAGCGCCCGGAAACCCGCGAAAAACGCATCGCAACGGCGATAGAGTGGATCGCCGAGGGCAAACAGCGCAACTGGAAGTATCAGAACTGCTGACAGGATTTCAATCTTCGGGCCCCGCGCCGCGTTCAATTTGAGGCGTTCATTTGGAGGAACGATATGTCCAGCAATCCTGTCCCGTTTCCTACGCAAACCTACCTCCTTTCTTTGTGTGATTCTCTCGGTTTGGAAAAACCGCTAGGCGGATTCGCCGAGGCCACAGGCCTTCCAGTCAAAGTGCGAGGCCTGAATAAGGTGACGGATGTCACCCTGAAGCGTGGCGTCGTGGACTCGAGCGACCTCTCAGCCTGGCTTCAGGCTGCCCGCTCGGGAGGGGTGGCAGTCAGGCGAAATGCGGTCCTGACACTGCGCGATAGCGCAGGCACATCAGTGATTACGTGGCGATTCAGTAGTGCTTACCCGACGAAATACCAGGGCCCTACGCTGGGAGGCAAAGGCAACGACATCGCAATCGAGGAACTCGTCCTGTCCCCGGAGGCCGTTGAGTGGATACCTCCGAAATAATCGCGAGGTGCATTCCAGTCAGACCGCGGCATGGCTCAGTCGTCGGGCAAAGTCGAGGAACACCAGCGCAGCCGGCGAATAGCCGCTGGGGTCAGCCTGGGTAAAATCCCCCGTCAACGGATCCATCTGCTGCCGAAACTCGGTGTGACGGCTAATCGCCTCGCACCACTGCCGCATCATGTGGTTCATCTCCACCTGCTTGCCGTAGTAGGGCATCCAACGCGGCGTGCGCAACGCCGTTAGCGCCTGGCTCGCTCCACCCCAGCTATTACGAGGGATAGGCCGCACGAAGGTGGGATCGTCCATCGCAATCGAAGTAAGCGGATACGGCGCCCAGAACGCCTTGGGATTGTGAATCTGCCGCGTCCACACCGCGTCGAAGATCGCTTTGTCCTTCGCGTCATCCCGCTTCAGCACATGCTCGCCAAGCACGCGGCTGTTCACGTCCGACCGCACACGAACGAAGTTGTTCTGCGCATCGAGATCGTAGAAGGCGGCATCCTTTGGGTCGTAAAGCTTTTCAATGATGAGCTGTCGAATCGTCTCCGCGTCGTCGTGCCAGCGGCTGGCTTCGTCGCCTTTGCCCAACGCTGTCGCCATGTGGGCAAGCGCCATCCGCGCGCCAAACACGGTAGCAGAAAGATCAGGACAAAGCCGCGGCATGGTCGTCATGGGTGGACATTTGCGCGCGTCACCGTCGGGGCAGCGGTTGGGAATGCCAACCCAGCGCGGGCTGTTGTCGTGGCCCGTGTCGTACGTGCAAAAGCCTTCAACCAACCCAGTCTTACGCGTATCGCGATACTCTCGGAGCCACGCGTCCCACCTGCTGCACGCAGAGTAGGCCGTGACGAGCAGTTCATCGTCGCCTGTGATCTGCGACAGCTCCCACGCCGTAGACGCAATGGGCACAACCATTTGAATCTGACCGTACCCCACGTCGGACATCTTGATCGCGGCGGGGAGTTGACCCGCTGATTCATGCCCAACCGGGTACTGAAGCGCGAAGAAAGCCATGTGGTTATTGCGGGCGATCTGCAGCGGCGTAAGCGCTCCCTCCTGCGTCGCGACATAGGGCGCAAGCGTCCCATACACAAGCCCCTCATGCGGCCCGCACTCCTGCCAGATGCCGGGATAGACGGCGCCTTCGAACAGAACGGGCTGCTCATAGCGGGGAACGGTCTTCACGTTTCCGGCCAGGACGGCGAGCGCAGCGTCCCACGTGCGTTGCCAGCGCGGATCGTTGCTTGGAAACACCGGCCGCTGGGCCGCGCCGGGCGCAGCTTCAGCCTGCACGGGAAGCAACGCTGCACCGGCAGTTAGCGCAGCAAGCTTCAAAAAAGCTCTCCTGTCCTTTTTCCGCGAAGGTTTCTCAAGAGGGTACGTGTCGGAGTGTCGTTGCTGCCGCATGATCAGTTTGAGTTTAGCTCCTCGGCGCGAAGGCTATAGACTTGCTGCGATGCGTTCTCGCCCAAAGTCAGAGACTACGGATGAAAATCCGATGCAGGAACCTGCGTCTTCGGATGCAAAGCTCGATGCCGCGCTCTTCCGGCGAAAGCTGATGAGCTGGTACAAGAGCCATGCACGGGAGCTACCCTGGCGCGGAATCAACGACCCCTACCGCACCTGGCTCTCCGAGGTGATGCTCCAGCAGACCCGGGTCGCAGCCGTCATCGAGCACTACGACAAGTTCCTGCGGCGATTCCCCACGATGCTGTCCCTCGCGCTCTCCCCGAGTCCGACGTCCTCGCGACCTGGTCCGGCCTGGGCTACTACCGCCGCGCCCGCCTGCTGCACAAGACCGCCCAGTTTCTCACTCGCGAACGCGGAGGCGTACTCCCCACCACAGCGGCAGAGCTCCGCACTCTGCCGGGCATTGGCGAATACACCAGCGCAGCCATCGCCAGCATCGCCTTCGGCGAAAGCACGGCCGTCGTCGACGGCAACGTAGAGCGGGTTCTGCTGCGTCTGGCCGGCCGGCCCGAGGTCAAAACCTCTGCAGGACGAGCCTTTGTGCAGCGCAAGGCAAGCGCTCTCATGCCGAAGCGGCGCATCAGCGAAGGCATCAACACTGCCGGCGATCACAACCAGGCCATGATGGAGCTGGGCGCGACGATCTGCCTGCCGCGGGCACCCCTCTGTCTGCATTGTCCGGTGTACTCCATGTGCAAGACACGGGGCGAGCACGTGACGCGACCGCGCGCTACGCTGCTCAGCCGGCAGGCGGCGTATCTATTGAGCCTGCGCAAGCGCGGCACGGTCACCGAGGTTCTGCTGGAGCTGCGCGCGGACGAAGCCAGCCTCATGCCGGGCATGTATGAACTCCCACCGTTGCCCTTGGACGCCGTCCAGGGACGCGAACCTCTGCTGCGGCTGCGTCACGCAATCACCAACACGAACTACTACGTTCAGATCTTTGCCGCGCACGGCCCAGAAGATAGTGGATTGCGCCGCGCTATCCCAGCCTCAAATAGCGACCTCCACTGGGTCTTGACCCATCGCCTGGGCACTTTGCCGCTGACGGGGCTGACGCGCAAGGCGTTGCAGCGTCTGGACGTGATGGCCATGAATCTCCCCATGCTGCCCGCAACGTTGAGGGATTCAGGTTAATCGATTCGGGCAGGTCTTCTGGGAGAAGCGTGGCGGCAAACGGAAGTTGCGTCATCTCCGTCTCATTCAGTCCAACCGCATCTGGTGTCTGCAGCGCAATTCTGCAGATCGTCAGCAACGCCCCAAGCTCGCCCGATCAAGATTCAGTTATCAGGAATCGGCAACTAAGCGACCTACTGCATTCGCTCGGAGTTCTTCTTTGCCACGGCCACGCCAGGCAGCATCGCCGCCGGCACGCCCCGGACCTTCCCATTCCCCAGGTTGATCCCTCGCGAACTATTTCCAAGCTGCAGCAGAGGATGTTGCAGCGTCACAATCACCGCCGTAGCGGGCGACTTGCCGATGCAGACGTAGCTGTGAATGGTATTCGCGTCGAAGTAGATGGCGTCACCTGCTTCAATGTGGTGCGTCATCTCACCATGCCGCACATCGAGCGTCCCCGACAGCAGATAAAGAAACTCGCACCCCGCATGCTGATGCGCACGTGGCGAACGGCCCTCCTTCTCCGGGAGAAACTCCGCAAAATAAGGATCAAGCTGACGATCCGGAACCAGGTAGCCCAGGCTCTCGAAGAAATATGCCGGGTCATCGGCACCGGTCTGCGGCAGGCGCACGCGCTCGTCGCGGCGATGCACACGGAACAGCGTCTGCGGCTCCGGGTCGAAGAAGTAGCTCAGGTCCTTAGAGAAAACCATCGCGATGCGAGCCAGATTCCGCAGCGTCGGCACCACGCGCCCAGTCTCCAGCTGCGAAAGAAAGCTGGCTGAGAGCCCGGTATGCCGCCCCAGCTCAACAAGACCCATAGATTTCTTCAGCCGCAGGTGTTTAATGCGTTCGCCAATGCGCTTCTCCGCAATAAACGACTCAGCAGCCTCTCCATCCACGTGGAGGTTGCGATGCCCGTTCGATCGATCGTCAATCAGAACGTCCTGTGAAGCCGGTGTGGTCTCCGACGAAGTCAAAGCTGGGGAGGAAATGATATTTTTGCTCATAGGCGTTTGCTAGGCCAACAGATGTTGAAATGTGATCAAAAGTTGTATGAAATAGCCTCTAAATTGGATTTGGATGCACTTTTTTCGGCCCCGGAGACGCTGGAAACGCTCAAAATGCTGCACCGGGCCTCTGAGCCCTTAGGACCCAATCACCGCCGTATGATCAATCTTCAATGAAGTTTTCGCTCATCCCCTGCCATCTGCACTCCCACCGATGGTTACCGGCAGCCACTGCCGCGCTTCTAATCGCCTGTGCAACTGGTTGCGCCAGTCCTGGACCACCGCGTCCACCCTCGCTCGATCTCCCCGAGATCGTGAAAGATCTCACTGCCGAGCGTGTAGCCAACGAGGTCCGGCTGCGCTGGACCACCCCCGAAATGACGACCGACCGCATTGCAATCAAAGGCCCGATAACTGCAGAGATCTGCCGAATTGCCGCCCAGACATCCCAGGTCTGCACACCGGTCACCCGGTTGCCGGTACAGCCTGGCCCGTCGCATTCGGCGGACATCTTACCCCCGGCTCTGATCGTCGACCCCGCATCTCTCCTGGCATACCGCGTGCAAATTCTCAACGCCCACGGCCACTCCGCCGGTCCCTCGCCCGAGGCATTCGCCGCCGCAGGCGCCGCCCCCGCGCCCGTCGAACAGCTCCGCGCAGCACCGTCTCCTGACGGTGCCATGCTCGAGTGGCAGCAAAACTCCACCACCGCCGCCGTGGAGCTCGACCGCCTTCCCGTAGGCCCCAACGGAGTCGTCATCGAGCCGGCCCCGCCAAAGACCGCCTCAAAATCCTCATCCTCCTCCAAGCCTGCGGCCAAAAAGCAGCCCACGCCCCAAAAAACCACCCCGGCCCCCACTCCGAAGCCGCTGCAAACAACTCCAGCCACCCCAATCGAAGTCAAGCTGCGAACCCCCACCCAACCCACAGACTCTGGGGGCACCATCGACCACACCGCCGAAAAGGGCGAAACCTACCGCTACACCGCCCAGCGAGTCCTCTCCGTCTCCCTCGGCGGCCACGCGCTCGAGCTCCGCAGCGCCATCTCGCCACCCGTGACCGTCGTCATTCGCGACATCTTCCCTCCGCATGCCCCCACAGGCCTCGAGGCCATCCCCGGAGGCGCAACAGCCGCCGATCGTTCCATCGATCTCTCCTGGACGCCGAACACCGATGCCGACCTCGCCGGATATATTGTGTATCGTCAAGAGATTGACTCAAAAGGCGCAGCCACGGGTACAGTGACGCGTCTGAACCCAACCCCGGTCGTCGGTCCTGCCTACCGCGACCAAACTGCTGTTGCCGGTCGCCGCTACGCCTATCATGTCACTGCTGTCGACGCGGCAGGAAACGAAAGTGCGCCCAGCGACGTAGTCCAAGAAACCCTGAGGGAGCAATAGAAATGCGTTACTGCAAGTATTTGTCGTTCGAAAGCGGAGCCAGTCTCTCGCGCTATGCCTTGGTCGAGAAGCGTCGCGGCGTCCTCTGGGCCACGCTCCCCATGCAGGCCCCGCAGGAGGATCTCTCCGCCCGCATCCTCGGCGGCCTGCCCGTTCCCACGCTCGACGTCAACTTCGAACCCGTGCCGCTCTCCGACCTCCAGCTCCTTCCGCCAGTCACCCCGTCGAAGATTCTCTGCATCGGCCGCAACTACCGCGATCACGCCGCCGAGTTAGGCAACGAAGTGCCCAAGGAGCCTCTGCTCTTCCTCAAGCCGCCATCAGCGTTAATCGCCTCCAAAGGCATCGTCCGCATCCCCGCCATCTCCACCCGCGTCGACTACGAGGGCGAACTCGGCATCGTTATCGGCCGCCGCTGCCACAAGATCGGTCCCGACGAGGACGTCCGCCCCTACATTCGCGGCTACGTCTGCGTCAACGACGTCACCGCTCGCGACATCCAGAAAGGCGACGGCCAATGGACCCGCGGCAAGGGCTTCGACACATTTTGCCCCGTCGGCCCCATCGTCTCCGACGAGATCGATCCCGCTGGTGGCGCACCAGTTACAGTCGTCACCCGGCTCAACGGAGCCGTGAAACAACAGGGCTCAACCCGCGACCTGATCTTCCCCATCGCCGACCTGCTCCGCTACATCACCCAGTGCATGACCCTCGAACCCGGCGACCTTATTCCCACAGGAACTCCCGCAGGAGTTGGCGCCATTAAGCCCGGTGATCGCATCCAAGTAGAAATAGACGGTCTGGGCATACTCGAAAACGAATTCGCAGCCGAGTAACATCCAGCGCGCATACTGGCAGCGCAACCGCTCAGAGCTTGGTAAAATCAGCATCAACAGCGAAGGAGCAAGACTATGGCATCGTTACTCGAACAGCTTCGTAACTACACCACCGTCGTCTCGGACACCGGCGACTTCAACGCCATTCACCAGTTCCGTCCTCAGGACGCCACCACGAACCCCTCTCTCATCGCAGCTGCGTCGGAGAAGCCCGAGTATGCGCCAATCGTTGATGACGTGCTGAAGCAGGTCCGCAAGGATGCCGGTCCCAGCGTGTCGGATAAAGAGGTCGCTGCACGCGCCTTCAGGCCTCTCGAGGTCGCCTTCGGGCGCAGGATTCTCGATATCATCCCGGGCCGCGTCTCCACCGAAGTTGACGCTCGCCTCTCCTACGACACCGACAAGTCCATCGCTGAAGCGCGCGCCATCATCGCCTTATACGACAAGGCCGGCATCTCCCACGACCGCATCCTCATCAAACTCGCCTCAACCTGGGAAGGCATTCGCGCTGCGGAGATCCTCGAGAAAGAGGGCATCCACTGCAACATGACCCTGCTCTTCGGCCTCCACCAGGCCATCGCCGCTGCCGAGGCTAAAGTCACTCTCATCTCACCCTTCGTCGGCCGCATTCTCGACTGGTACAAGAAGAACGAGCCCAACGGCAACCACGACGGCGCCAACGACCCCGGCGTCCAGTCCGTCACAACGATCTACAACTACTACAAGAAATTCGGCTACAAGACCGTCGTCATGGGCGCGAGCTTCCGCAACATCGATGAGATTACAGAACTCGCCGGCTGCGATCTCCTCACCATCGCACCCAAACTGCTGACCGAACTCGAAACCACCGACGCTCCGCTGCCCCGCAAGCTCGATCCCGCCGCCTCGGCGAAGTTGGACATCAAGAAGATCCCCATGGACAAGGCGACCTTCGACAAGATGCACGCCGAAGACCGCATGGCCTACGACAAGCTGAAGGAAGGCATCGAAGGCTTCTCCAAAGCCATCGAAGAGCTCGAGGTGATGATGGAAAAGCGCCTCAGTGAGATCAGCGAACCAGCCGCAGCCCGCTAATAACTCTCATCAACTCATCGTTACAGACTCGACGGCCTGCAAAGGCCGTCGAGTTGTTTTGGTATTAGTTTTGTCGTCGGTACATCTATTCCACCGCGCTGCCTCTCTCACTAGGCTGAGGTAACTCCATGCAAGGCTATAAACTTCTTACTTTGACCGCTGTCGCCGGTCTATGTTTCGCAGCAAGCGCTCCCAAAGCACAGGCCCAGGTCAGCGTCGAAATCGGTGTAGCACCAGAATGTCCCTACGGTTACTTTGAGGCCGCTCCCTACGGCTGCGCCCCCTACGGCTACTACGGCCCCAGCTGGTTTACCGGCGGCGTCTTCATCGGTGCAGGCCCGTGGTTCCACGGCAATGCCAATTTCAAAGGCCACGTAGACAATCACTACAGCCCCGAGCACGGGTACAAGGGCGCAATGCCAGAGCGCGGCGAGAAAGCCGAGCATACAGCCCCACCCAAAAATTTCAAAGGAAACGAAGTACGTGATGGTCGCGGTCACGTCGGCAAATAGCAATCCGACCCAAATCAAAAATGACAGGACCCGCAAGGGTCCTTCATTTTTTTGCGCAACTCGTCGGTGAGCCTCGCAGCAGAAAGTGCGCGATGAAGAAACTTTAGTGCAACCGTACAGTTGCAATATCCTGAAAAAAATTGTTAAGCGCACAGCAATTTTTTTCTTCCGCGCGCAAGCAACCTTTCAAAGACAAACGCCGCGCAAACATTGCTCTCAGAGGGATTTTCTGCACAACTCTTCCGCAACAGCTTTTCTCTAAATATGGAAGAGGTGATTTCTATGCGCAGTATCAAAGTCCTTGCACCATTTTTACTCGCAGGTCTGTGCTTCACAATCTCAACCCCAAAAACAACAGAGGCCCAGGTTGCTGTCAGCGTCGGAGTGGCCCCGGATTGTCCTTACGGCTACTATGACGTTCCACCCTATACCTGTGCGCCCTATGGCTACTACGGTCCGGAGTGGTTCAGCGGTGGCGTCTTCATCGGAGCCGGCCCCTGGTTCCACGGTCCAGCCGACTTCCGTGGCCACGTCGATACCCACTACCACCCCGATCACGGATACCACGGTGAGTACCCGAAGGCTGGTGAAAAACCTCGCGCAGGCTGGAATGGTCACGCCGAAAACTTCCACGGCAACGAGGTCCGCGAAGGCCATCCCCACGGACGTTAATCTGCTCAATATGAAAAGTTGAAGCTGCCTGAAGAGAAGAGGGCCTCGCGGAGGGGGCCCTCTTTTTTCATTGTACTCGCGTGAACTAAATACCTACTGTTGACCACCCGCGATCGCAATCGTCGTCGATTCCACCACGGCAGATTTCACCCCTTTAGGCGAAAACTCCGGCCTCCGCTTCAGGGCATACATGCGTTGATCCGCGACCCGAAGCAGCTTGATCGAATCGTCAGCATCATCCGGATAGATCGCCATGCCCAGACTCGCCGACACAACCATGGTTTGGCCTTCAACCTGAATCGGCCTCTCCAGCGCGCTCTGTACCGACTCCATGAAGTGATCCAGCGACTGGTCCACCCCCAGGTCCGTTGCGACGATGATGAACTCATCGCCGCCCAGCCGCGCCAGCGTATCCGAGGCCCGCACACTCTTCCGCAGATGGCTCGAAACCTCGCGCAAGACCTGGTCTCCCGCCTGATGACCCATCGTGTCGTTGATAGCCTTGAAGCCGTTGAGGTCCAGGATCAACAGAGCAAGCCGGCTGCGCATCCGGTCCGCGCGCTCGATCGCATTGGTAAGCCGGTCCGCAAACAGCCGCCGGTTCGGCAGGCCGGTCAGCTCATCGTGCAGTGCCAACCACTCGTTGCTCGTGACCTGCTCCTCCAGCATCACCAGAATCATTCCGATCGAGATCAGCGATTTCTGCATGTTCCAGACATGCGATGCGATGTCGGCGTACGCGCGGTAGCTCACAATCCATGGGTGCAGCAGCAGGCACAGGGCCCAGATCGTAAAGCCCGTCACAATGGCCAGCTTGCCGGTGCTGTTACGCGCCAGGCGGCGCTGAAAGTTGACCGCCGCAATAATGTACACGCAGCAAAGGCTCCAGTACACCGCCGTCCGATAGCTGCCGTGGTGGATCAGATACCCCATCGTCAGCCAGCCGCAAACGTGCAACGCAGCGTATCTCCAGTTGTGGCGCAGGTAGAGCGAACTCGCAACGCCGATCACCAGACCCGAGGCCATGCAAGCGAAGAACGCAACGGCCGAATAGATATGCAGGCCATACAGCGTGGTGATGGCCAGCAGTGGCAGAGAATTAAGCGATAGATAGAGCAGTTCGACCCGCGTGGAGATGGAGTGCCCGCCCGACGCCCATACAAAGACCACCCCGCCCAGCAGGTAGCAGTCCATCACGATCAGGTGCAGGGACTTGGGCAACGGGCCGCTCATCGGATAAAAGGTGTGGGCAACTGCTTCGACCAGGGTGAAAAACAAACCCAGCAGCCAGATATCTGCACGCCCCTGCGGATGCCGACGACGCAGCAGCAGAAGGATGACGATCAGGATCGTCAGGGCCAGCAGATCGGGTAAGAACGAATAATTCATCAGGCTCCATGTGTCTCACCGTTTGGATTTAGCCAGAAATGGCCCGTGAGAGACACGTCTTCACCTTGCCGGCGACAATTCAACTCTCGCCTTGAATCAAGACAGCAAAAACCCTAATTCGGCGCCCGCGCTGGCCCGCGCACCTTGGCGTCTGAACAACTCCGGAAAAAGATTGACCGGAAATATCTGAAATAGCTAGAAGTACAAGCCCGGACCCGCTCGGCAGGTCTTTGCCTCATGGCGCCAAACAGTCTCAGGGGATTTGGTCACCATACCCGTATCACAGGCGTCGGGCGTTTACTATGCAACAATTATCCAACAACCGGCAAGAAAACTTACATGAAAATCCTCAGCTTAGTAAACCTCTCGGTCAGGTATCTAACATACGATCCTCTGCCACTTACCGATTAAGCCTTTTAGTAGAGGCAATTCAGCTAAAGCCACTCCCTCTCGTCACGAAAACACTCCTCCATGCAGCATAGGCCGCCTGGGCACAACACAGCATCACCATCGAGTTGTAGTGGCTCTGCACCATCCGCTGACGCAAAGCATCACTCATTAGGTAGTGTCAGCTCAGCCGAAGAGTCACCACAAAGGTAGTAGTGTCGGTTAGACGTTGATCGTTGCAAAAATTTGAAAAAAATATGCAAAAGTTGGCATCATTTTCATGGATGGATTTGCGATCGTTTCCAACCACACTTTCACCACAAATCCACCACGATTTACCACGCATTTCACCACGTTTTGCGCATAGGAATTCTCAAAACCCCCTGCAAAAACGCCCCTCCACCACCCAGAAAAAAATTACAAAATGTACCGCGAAAGATCCTGATCCTTCACGATCGAGGCGACCTGCTGCCGCACATACTCGGGATCGACCACAATCACCTTCTCCACGCCGGTGGCCGTCTGCCGCTCGATCACCGGCAGTGGCGGCGAAGGCTTCTGTGGCTCCGAAGTCAACGGCGCCGACACATGAACCTCCCCAACCACGCCCTCTTCGGTAATCTCGGCCCGCGGACTCTTGAATAGATCCGGAGCCTGGAAGCTGATCTCGTCCAGCACCCGTTCCAGAATCGTATGCAGCCGTCGAGCCCCAATGTTTTCGGTAGTTTCATTCACCCTGAAGGCAAAATGCGCCATCTCCGCAATCGCCTCCCTCGTGAACTCCAGCTTCAACCCTTCCGTCTCCAGCAACGCCGTAGACTGCTTCACCAACGAAGACTTCGGCTCGGTCAGAATGCGAATAAAGTCATTTACCGTCAACGAGTTCAACTCAACGCGGATTGGGAAACGCCCCTGCAATTCGGGGATCAAATCGCTCGGCTTCGACACATGAAACGCTCCGGCTGCAATGAACAAGATGTGATCCGTCGAAACCATCCCATACTTGGTGCTAACCGTAGTCCCTTCAACAATCGGCAGAATATCGCGCTGCACACCCTCGCGCGAGACATCCGGTCCATGCCCGCCCTCACGCCCAGCGATCTTGTCGATCTCATCGAGAAACACGATCCCTGAATCTTCAACACGTTCCACCGCAAGCCGCGTCACCTGATCCATATCGATCAGCCGGTTCTCCTCCTCCTGCACGAGGTAGTCGAACGCCTCAGCGACCTTCATCTTGCGCTTCTTCGTGCGCTGTCCAAAGAGCCCCGGCAACATGTCCTTCAGGTTGATGTCCATCTCTTCCGCACCCTGGTTCGAGATGACCTCAAAGCTGGGCTGATTGCGGTCGCGCACGTCCAACTCCACAATGCGCTCGTCGAGCTTGCCCTCGCGGAACTGCTGTCTCAGCTTCTCTCGCGTCCTCTGTTCGCGATCACCCGGTTTTTCCTCCGAATTCTCCAGAGGCGTCGCTGCAGGAAGCTGAATGACATTGCTTCCGGGCTCGTGCGTGGTCGCAGTTGCAGTGGCGGTCGGTGTCGGCGGGAGCAGCAGATCGATCAAGCGGTCCTCCGCAGCCAGCTCTGCCTTGTCCTCAACCTCTTCCATCTTCTCCTCGCGAACCATGTCGATGGAGATCTCCACCAGATCGCGGACGATCGACTCAACATCGCGGCCGACGTAGCCAACTTCGGTGAACTTCGAGGCTTCGACCTTGAGAAATGGCGAGTTGGTCAGCTTCGCCAGCCGCCGGGCAATCTCGGTCTTGCCTACGCCGGTTGGCCCGATCATGATGATGTTCTTCGGCATGATCTCGTCCGCGAGTTCGGGCGAAAGCTTCTGCCTGCGCATACGATTACGCAAGGCGATGGCAACGGCCCGCTTGGCCGCATGCTGTCCAACGACGTATTTGTCCAGCTCCGCGACGATCTCGCGCGGGGTCATCTCATCGAGTGCGAGCGCCTGATCTTCAGCGGCTCCGGGTAGAAAAATTGCCATGGTGCGGTGCTCCTTGTACTCCAACGGTGGTCGCGATACGCCGCGATCAATCGTTGAAGGTTCTACGAAGAATGGATGCTATTGGTTCGCAGTAGTTTCGGACTTCAGCTCTTCAATCGTCATCTGATCGTTCGTGTAGATACAGATCTCGCCGGCGATCTTCAAGCTTTTCACCGCGATCTCTCGGGCGCTCAAATTGGTGTTCTCCATCAGCGCGCGTGCACTCGCCAACGCGAAGCTGCCGCCACTGCCGATGGTGGCGATCCCTTCGTCAGGATCGATCACGTCGCCCGTGCCGGAGAGCAGGAATGTCTGCTTCGGGTCCGCCACAATCAGCAGCGCCTCTAACTGACGCAGCATCTTGTCAGTGCGCCAGTCCTTGGCGAGCTCCACGGCTGCGCGGCCCAGGTTGCCCGCGTACTGCTCCAGCTTGACCTCGAACCGGGCAAACAAAGAGAAAGCGTCTGCGGTAGATCCTGCAAATCCGGCAAGAACCTTGTCCTGGTAAAGACGGCGGATCTTCTTCGCCGAACTCTTCATGACTGTCGAGCCAACCGAGACCTGGCCATCAGCGGCCATGACGACGGAGTCGCCTCGCCGGACACAGATCACAGTTGTCGAGCGAATACGCCGGCCATCAGCCAAATCAAGCGGATGGGCGACGCCGGACAATACGGTGGGGGAAGCTTTCACAGGGGCGGAGGACTTTGCAGAGTGAGAAAAAGACGGCTTCATGGGCAACCTCCAGTATATCGCCGATTCCATTCCCCTTCAGAATGGAGAACTTGCATTTCATTGCGCCGAAACTCCTGTTACTCAGACAGTACCCCTCCCCTGCCCAATCGCTTCGTATGGACTATGCTTTTGGACAGAAGACTGTGCTGTCGCCGACTCCAATTCATCCGTCCCTCTCGCTCCGCTCCCCACAGGTCATCGCTGCAATTGGCGTTGCCGTAACGGCCGTGGCAGGTGCGGCTATCTACGTCTTTACACGGCGGAAACCCACCGCTGAAGAGATTGAGCGCGAGCGGCGGGAGTTACTTGCCCGTTCTGGACGAATCACGGACGGGACCATTATGGACACGATGGTTACGGAGACCCGTAGCACCACGGAGGTGTTGGCGCAGGACGACCGTTCGATTCCGACGCCTCAGATTATTGTCTACGTCTACCGAATCGCTGGAGTCACCTACGAGTGCGCTCAAGACGTCACCGCGCTCGCAGAGTATGTCCACGGTATCCGGACGGACTTGCCCATTCAGGTCCGCTATCTGCCGCAGAATCCGGCGAACAGCATCGTGGTCGCCGAATCCTGGAGCGGGTTACGGCTGAGTTCTTCGCATCCATATCAGGCGGATTGAACGGCGCTCCCGCGCAGACTACACTAAGTACTATGCACATGATCGCTACCCCGAACAGCAAGATGCAGCGCGTGCTGCAAGTATCGATGGTGCTTACGCTTGCGTATGTTGGGGCGACCTTCTACTTCGGTCTGCGGGCGCATTCGCTGGCGTTGATCTCCGAGGCCGGGCATAACGTCAGCGACCTGCTGGCCATTGTCCTGTCCTTTGTCGCTGTCTACTTTCAGGCGCGCCCGGCGACCGACCAGAAGACCTTCGGGTATCAACGGGCGGGCGTGCTGGCTGCGTTCGTTAACGCGGTCACTCTCGTCGTGCTCTCCGCGTGGATCGCGGTTGCGGCGATTCATCGCATCAGCGCTCCGGTGGCGGTTCAGCCGACGGTGATGATGTATGTCGCGGCGGCTGGTGTGCTGATGAACGGCACGGTGGCGACGCTGCTTTGGCGCTTCTCCGGTGATGTCAACATCCGCAGCGTCTTTCTGCATATGCTCGGCGATACGCTGTCGACCGCCGCTGTGATCGCGGGTGGTGCGGCGATCCTGTTCACCGGCATGACGTGGATCGATCCGGTGCTGTCGATCCTGATTGCCGGGATGATTCTATGGAGTTCGGTGGGGATTATTCGTGAGACGTTGAATATTCTGCTGGAAGGAACGCCACGGAACCTTCAGCTTGGTGAGATCCGGGAAGCGATGGCTTCAGTTGCGGGCGTTCTGGATGTTCATGATCTGCATGTGTGGAGTCTGGGCTCGCAATCCCATGCTTTGGCGAGCCACGTTACGATCGCCGAGATGCCTATGTCTGAGTGCGGCGACATCCTCACCGGCATCAACTGCGCCCTGCGCGATCGCTTTCACATTACGCATACGACGATTCAGTTTGAAACGACGGGCTGCGAGACCACCCATGGATGCAGCGCGCCACCGGAGCTGGAGGCCGTTGGGGCGCATGGCCATCATCATGGGCATGACCATCACGGCCATGCCCACTAGAGGGATGCGCGATTAGAGCAGGGTTGCGTCGAGGGAGATCTCAGCGGCCTGGAGGACGCGCGAGACGGGGCAGCCGACCTCGGCGTTGTGGGCCAGTTCGGCGAACTTCACCTTGTCGATGCCAGGAACCTTCGCCTTGGTGGTCAGATGGATCTTGGTGATGGTGGGCTTCTCGCCGTGCAGGTCCAGGGTGAGGAGTGCAGTGGTCTCGATCGAGTCCGGAGTGAGGCCGGCCTTGGTGATCTCGGCGCTCAGAGCCATGGTGAAGCAACCGGCGTGTGCGGCTGCGATCAGTTCTTCAGGGTTGGTGCCAACGCCGTCGGCAAAGCGGGCCTTGAAGCTGTACTGCGTGTCCTTCAACGTTCCGCTCTGAGTCGAGATCGTTCCGTTGCCCTCTTTCAGACTGCCATGCCAGACTGCTGATGCGCTGCGATCCATCGTATTTCTCCTTATTGTTTTGCGTGTCGACTTGCCTAATAACAGTATCTTCTTCGATGCGTTGCTGCAGCTAAAGGACGTTGAAAATTGACACCGTGCGCTACTATCTCTTAATGCAAACGACCTCTGCGCCCGAGATTGCTACCGAACCGGTGTCTGTTGCGTGCCCACTCTCTTCGGAGCACCACTCCCGCTTCTGTCCGACATGCAGTTCGCGGCTGGAGGATAGCCGGTGCAAACTGGTGTGCCGAACGTGCGGGTACTTTTTGAGCTGCGCGGATTTTTACTAGTCCTCGTGTCTGGGCTTCTTCTCTTTGGGGGGTACCCCCTCCCCCTTTGCCGAGGGAGGATTCTTTATTTGCATGAGTTTACGGCGGATTGCTGTCGCCAAATTCGTGCAGTCAAAGGGGTTACAGCCAAATTCGTGCAAGCAAACGAGTTACGCTGGACATAGGCGTTTTCTTTTCCTTTTTCATCTCTATTTCTATAGTACCGAGTTGGACCTAACTAAAGTGCCAACTCTATTCCTTTTATTTTGAGTGGCTTAAGTGGTTTTTGGACTTGACATGCGTTTTTTGGGCAGAAAACGCACAAAAATAATTCAACACCGAAAACAACGGCAAAAACCGACGGCAACTGCCTGGTGATTGGCGGACGGCTTATATGCCCACTCATTGCGACGCGCGATAGCTCTAAGCGGGATTCCTCTGCTCAAAAGTCGCGAGCAGCTTCGGTCGAAATAACGTCCTTTTGCGTCCTTGTTCACGTCGATGAATGAAGATTTCTGTTTGGAGGTGTGGCGGGGCGGGCTACAATCCGGCAGCGCTTAAAAGACTGTTTTGCTGACGTAGAGAAGACCTGCGCGAGGAGAGAGTGTATGAGCGATGTCGTTGCGGTGGATGGACAGCCTTTGGGACCGGGTTTGAGCCAGGTGGAGCGGGTGGTGGACACGTTCATCGCTCCGTCGAAGACGTTTACTGACATATTGCGGAGCACGAGCTGGTGGCTGCCGTTTTTGCTGCTGGTGCTGGTGACGCTGGGGACGACCGTGGTGGTGGAGAAGCAGGTGGGCTGGGGACGGGTGGCGGAGAACCAGATCCACGACAATCCGAAGCAAGAGGAGGCGTTGGCGAACCTGACGCCGGAACAACGAGCCAGTCGAATGCAGCTCACGTCGTCTATCTATCGCTACACGAGCTACGGATCGTTTGCTTTTATTCTGGTGTTCGTCGCGATCTTCGCGCTGATCTATTGGGCCAGCTTTAACTTTGGACTGGGAGCGAAGACGACGTTCGGTCAGATGTTCGCGGTATGCATGTATGCGTCGCTGCCGAGGCTGCTGACGGGGCTATTGACAATTCTTACGCTGCTGTTTGGCAACAGTGCCGACTCCTACGACATGAAGAATCCTGTAGGGACGAACCTGGCTTATTTCATGCCCGATTCAGGCCCGGCGTTGAAGGCGGCTCTGAGCTTCTTCGATCTGATCGGATTGTGGCAGCTGGTGTTGCTGGTGATTGGGACAGCGATTGTGGCGAAGGTCTCGACGGGGAAGGCCGCTGCGGTTGTTGTGGGCTGGTGGGTGCTTGGGATGCTGATCTCGGTTGCGATTGCTGCCGCTACGAGCTAGAGGCTGCTTCATCTAACGTGGCGATGGAGGCTGAAACGAGGTAAAGGTGGAGGCGGGTAGTCCGGCGCCGTTGTAGAGGTTTGCTTTGGGGAAGTTTGGCCAGGCGTAGCGGACGTACTCAGGGCTGGCGACGGATGGACTTTCGACGATGATGGTTTCGCCGTCGATGCGAGCGTTGGCTGGGACGAAGACTCCGTCGTGGCCGGCGATCTCGAAGCCTTCGGGTGCGCCACCTTTGGAGCGGAGTCCGGCGGCGTTGTCGAACCAGACGTGCATGGTGCCGCCGGTGGGGTAGGCGAGGCGAAAGAGTGGGCCGGAGGAGACGATGTCTTCTCCGAAGACGGTGTGACGCGCGAGGAGTGAGAGGCGCTCTCCTACAGCCTGTTTGTTGGCGGGATGGACGTTGTGCTCGTCGCCGATGTCGATCGTGACGGCCATACCGGTGTTGGCCACGTAGAGAGACTTTCGCTGCGCATCACGGAGGAGACCCCAGTTTTCCTTCGGAGTGCTGGCGAAGGCGGAGATCTGCGCGAAGAGGAACGGAAAGTTGCCCTGATGCCATTGATTGCGCCAGTCCTGAATCATGGTGGCGAAGATGCGTTCGTAGAGGCCGGCGTGGCTTGAGTTGGATTCGCCCTGATACCAGATGACTCCGCGAATGGGGAGTGGGGTGAAAGGCGCGACCATGGCGTTGTAGAGTGCAGCGGGACGCCAGGACGCGGGGTTGGGATGCCAGTCGCGCCCGGGTGTGGACGGCTTGCCCTGCTCTTTGGCGAGCTTGTCGGCCTGGTCGAGGCGGACTTCAGTGGATTCGCGGTCCATTCTTTCGGCGCGGGTGGCGAAGACGGGCATGAGAGCGGCATCGGCCCCAAGGGCGTCGAGGCTGGTCCAGGCTTCAGCGGGGGTGCCTCCCCAGGTGGAGTCGATCAGGCCGATGGGAACGTGTTGTTTGCCCTGTGCGGTTTGTAGATCGCGTGCGAAGAAGTAAGCGACGGCGGAGAAGTTTTTTGCGGTGTCGGGGGTGCAGGTCGACCAACCGGTTGCGGACTTTACGTCTTCGAGTGGATAGTCGGCTGCGTCTTGGTCTATGAGAAGAAGACGAATGTCGGGGTAGTTCGCTGCGGCAATCTCTTTCGCTGAGTCCTGAACGACTGCGCTGTTGGGGAAGCCGGCGAGAGGCATCTCCATGTTGGATTGGCCGGAGGCGAACCAGAGGTCGCCGATGAGGACGTCGTCGAATTGGACGGTGTTGCTGCCGCGAACGGTGAGGGTGAAGGGTCCGCCGGCGGATTGAGCGGGGAGGTAGACGCTCCAACGGCCGACGTTGTCTGCGGTGGTTGAGGCAGTGAGGCCGTGGAGGTCAACCGTGATCTTTTCTTCGGCGGTGGCGCTTCCCCAGACGTGAATTGGCATGTCGCGCTGGAGCACCATGTGGCTGGAGAAGAGTTTGGGAAGAGAGACTTCGGCACTTGCACGCAGGGTGAGGAGAAGGACGAGGGTGAAGAAGCAGCGGGTGAAGCGAGGGTTCATGGATATCTCCGAAATCTCCGGCGGGTACCTTTATAACGCGGCTTCGACTAGCCGGGATCTCTGGCATAAGCGAAAGGCCCGGATCGTGTCCGGGCCTGCGGTTTCGGTGAAGTTGTTTTCGGTGCGGTTATTCGGTCCAGCGCTTGAAGACGAGGGAGCCGTTGGTGCCACCGAAGCCGAAGGAGTTCGAGAGGGCGTAGTCGATCTTGGCGGACTGTGGCTTGTTGGGCACGTAGTTCAGACGGCACTGCGGATCGAGCTCGACGATGTTCATCGTCGGGGGTGCGGTCTGCTTGAGCATCGCCATGATGGTGATGCCTGCTTCGAGGCCGCCGGCGCCGCCTAAAAGATGGCCGGTCATCGATTTGGTGGAGCTGACGAGGAGCTTGTGGCTTTTGGCATGTTCGCCGAAGACGCTTTCGATGGCCTGCGATTCGAGAGCATCACCCAGCGGTGTGCTGGTCGCGTGGGCGTTGAGGTAGTCGATCTTGTCGGGAGAGATGCCGGCGACCTTGAGGGCGTGGCGCATGGAACGGGCACAGCCTTCACCTTCGGGGGCCATGCCGGTCATGTGGAAGGCGTCAGCGGAGAGGCCGTAGCCGACGATCTCGGCGAGGATCTTTGCGCCGCGTGCTTTGGCGAACTCAAGCTCTTCGAGGATGAGGATACCGGCGCCTTCGCCGACGACGAAGCCGTCGCGATCCTTGTCGAAGGGGCGGCTGGCGTGGGTGGGGTCGTCGTTGCGGGTGGAGAGGGCGCGCATGGCAGCGAAGCCTGCGACGCCGAGCGGAGTGATGGAGGCCTCGGTGCCACCGGCGATCATCGCGTCGGCATCGCCGCGCTGGATGAGACGGAAGGCATCGCCAATGGCGTGCGCAGAGGTGGTGCAGGCGGTGGCGGTGGCTTCATTTGGCCCGCGCGCGCCGTACTTGATGGAGACGTGGCCGGCGGCGAGGTTGATGATGGCGCCCGGGATGAAGAAGGGCGAGACCTTGCGAGGGCCACCGTTGAGCAGGTTGGTGTGCTCGCGCTCGATGACGTCGAACCCCCCGATGCCCGAGCCGATGTGAACGCCGATGTGGTCGCGATTTTCGTCAGTGACCTGGAGGCCGGAGTGGGCCATCGCTTCCGCCGAGGCGGCGAGAGCGAAGTGGATGAAGCGGCCCATCTTGCGGGCCTCTTTTTTGTCCACAAAGAGGAGCGGGTCGAAGTCTTTGACCTCGGCTGCGAAGCGGACGGGGTGGCCGGTGAGATCGAAGGCCTTGATCTCGGCCATGCCGCTACGGCCAGCCAGCAGACCTTCCCAGACCTCAGGGGTGGTTTTGCCGACCCCGCAGATCAGCCCGAGGCCGGTTACGACGACGCGACGTTCCATTTTTTATTTTGCCGCCTTCTGGTTCTTTTCGATGTAATCGACGGCGTCCTTGACGGTTTTAATCTTCTCGGCATCCTCGTCGGGAATCTGGATGTCGAAGGCTTCTTCGAACTGCATGACGAGTTCGACGACGTCGAGGGAGTCGGCGCCGAGATCTTCCTGGAAGCTTGCGCCGGGGGTGACCTCAGCCTCGTCCACCTGAAGTTGCTCGACAATAATCTGTTTTACCTTTTCGTCTACTGCTGCCATTTCGTTCTCCTGTTTTCCTCTGAAATCAAAGCCTGAATTTTCGTGCGCGCTAGCCCACACAGCCAGCCTCAAGCATACTGAGCGCCTAGGTGAGTGTAAAGCAAAGGGGGCCAACGGGGAATGAAGGGACAAGGCAAGTCGTTTGAAGTTCACGAAGTTGTCCTTGGTAGGAATGAGATTTGCACTTTGGTTTTGGCGAATATTAGGCGTAGATTTGAGGGATGCAAGAGATGACGATTGTGTGGTTCGTTGTGGGGTGCTTTGCTGGCGGCGTGGTGGTCTGGATGATTGCGAATAGCCGTGCGCACGGTCGACGCGCTGTCGTCGAGATTCAACTGGCAGAGCGCGACAGAGAACTCGAAAGGCTTCGTGCGGTCGTCGCGTCCCAGGAACAGACGCTGAAGCTGAAGGAGCAGGAGATCGTAGCGGAGCGCGCGGCTCACACGGCGGTACGGGAGGATGTTGCGAGACTGAACGCGCAGATTCTAGCAGAGCAGAGGTCCACCGAGGAGAAGATTAAGGCCCTAGTGGATATGGAGACGAGTCTCAAGACGAGCTTTCAAGCCTTAGCTGGGGAGGCTCTGGATGCAAACAGCCGGCGGTTGGTGGCGTTGGCGAAGGGTGAGCTGGATAAGCAGCAGATGGAATCGGCCAAAGAATTGGCGGCGAAGGAGTCGGCGATCGAGATGCTGCTGAAACCGATGCAGGAGTCGCTGGCAAAGCTGTCGACCCATAGTCAGAATCTCGAGGTGAAAAGAGAGGGTGCCTATCGCGAGGTGCTGACGGAGATTCAAAATATGCAGAAATCGCATCTGGATCTGCGGCGTGAGACGACGCAGTTGGTGGCTGCCCTGCGTGCCCCGCAGGTCCGCGGTAACTGGGGTCAGATGCAGCTCAAAAAGTGCGTGGAGTTTGCGGGTATGCTCCAGTACGCCTCCTTTGAGGTGGAGAAGTTTGTCCGGGGCGAAGAGGTGTCCATTCGGCCCGACATGGTGGTAAAGCTGCCGAACGGACGGTCGATCATCGTGGACGCGAAGACGCCGCTCGATGCGTTCTTGAATGCCAGTGCCTGTGAGGATGAGACACAGCGGTCACAATTTATGAAGGCCCACGCGGCGCAGGTGAGGAAGCATCTTGACGCTCTCTGCGGCAAGGCCTACTGGAAGCAGTTTCCTGAGTCGCCGGACTTTGTGGTGTGCTTTTTGCCGAGTGAAGTATTGTTCTCTGCGGCATTGGAGCAGGACCCGTCGCTGTTGGAGTACAGCGCGGAGAGCAGAGTGCTGCTGGCGACGCCGACGACGCTGATCGCATTGTTGAAGGCGGTGGCGTATGGCTGGAAGCAATCGCAGATCGCCCGTGATGCCCAGCTGATTCGTAATGAGGCGCTGAATGTGCAGTCGAAGCTGGTGGGAATGCACGATGCGATTGTGGAGCTTGGCAAAAAGCTGCGAGGTGCCGGAAAGGCCTATGACGATATGCTGGCCAAGGCGGAGGGTCGCGGCGGGCTGTTCTCGATCTCGCGCAAGCTGCGAGAGTTGGAGATTGGAGAGCAGGAGCTACCAGTGCTGGAGCCGGCGGCGGTCCAGCTAAGACCGTTAACCAGCGATGAGTGGCAGGGCCGACTGTCGTTGGTGGCGGCAGAGTCAGAGGGTGTGGAGGACTAAACCGGTCGATCGCGGCATCGAAAGATGCTGTGAATCTTCTTGCCTGCTGCAATGTAGAACTTGTTGGTCTCGGGCCTGCATCCAATGGAGTGATGTCGAGAGAGTTTTGTCGACTTCAAAACGATTCAATGCGGCAAATTCAATGCGGAGGATGGCTATGGCGAAGGTTGGGAAGGATCAGGATTTCGATTCGTTCTTCAGTAAGGTTGGGCCGGATGCTACGTCTACGTTTGATAACTCGACGGGCGATTCGACTGAGTTTGCGAACAGCCAGGCGACGAATGCGGCGACAGCCGTCGATGGCGAGGATGAAGCGTTGGAAGAGGAAGATGACGACGCTGCCGCGATGGAGGAATACGACGAAGAGGATGAGGAAGAAGATGTTGAGGACGAGGCAGGCGTCTAGGAACCTGCTTTGAAGTGGAGGAGATGACGATGCCGATTACGAACTACAGTGTGCTGGCGGGTGACCCGGTTTCGGGGAAGGTGGTTAGTGGGGCGAGTGCGCATTATCAGATCACGATGAACGCCCCGGGTGGGCCGTTTACGGTCGCGGTGAATATTCAGTCGGTGGATGGGTCGGAGGTTCTGTATGCGATTGTGGAGGACTTCACGCCACCGGATTTAGTGGGGTTGACTGCGCTGCCAATGGGAATGACTGCGCTGAAGAGTGAGCCGGGTGGGCTGGCGCTGGACTTTGTGCGGAGTACGGTAGGTGGCGCGCCGATGATTACGAAGGCGCAGATGACATTGCTGCCGGAGTCGGGTGCTCAGACGACTGGCAGCGCACAGGACCAGATGATTCAAAAGGCGCGGGCGGCGGCGCTTCAGAACGCCGTGGTGACGTTGCTGAATATGACGATTGCGGATAAGGATGGCGTGATCTATGCCTTTGGCAGCGCTTATGCAGACTCTGGAGAGGTGGATGGGATTCACGATATCCATATGAATCAGGGGAATCCGGCGAACAATCATGGTGGGGACAACGGAGTATGGCAGGATGGAGCGTTGCTGATCAATCTGCCGTCGAAGGGAACGTGGACGGCGGTGTTTATTGCATTTCAGACAGAGAGCTGGACGACGGATTCGGCAGGAAATCCGGTTTAGAGCGCGGAGAGGATGCGGTCAGCGATAGCCGCGGCCTCAACTGCGGGGCGGACGTCATGGGTGCGGATGATGTGGGCACCGCCGAGAATGGCAACTACGTTCGCGGCGGTAGAGGCGTGGAGACGATCTGCCGTAGAGGGAGCGCCTCCGCTCAGAAGGACTGACAGGGAAGGGTGCTGCACGAGGGTGTGGGCGAGGAAGCCTTTGCGCGAAGCTCCAACAAGGATGGGCAGGTTGAACTGGCGGAGTTGATCGAGGTGCGCGAGGAGAGGGTAGTTTTCGTCGAGGCGCTTGCCGAAGCCGAAGCCGGGATCGAGGACGATCTTGTTGCGCGGGATGCCAGCGGCGATCGCAGCATCGAGTCGGGTGGCAAGCTCGGTGAGGACGAGGGGCAGCACTTCTTCGGGCGCGAGAGGTGGGAGGGTGGGCCAGTCCTGGGGGCGGCCTCGCGTGTGCATCAGGACGGCTCCGCAGCCGAGTCGCGCGCAGGTCGCGGACATATCGGGGTCCCAGAGGTGGCCGCTGACGTCGTTGACGATCTCGGCTCCAGCTTCGATGGCGTGCCGGGCAGTGGAGGCGTGAAAGGTGTCGACGGAGAGGATAGTTTCGGGTCTTTTTTGCAGGATGGATGCTATGGCGGGAAGGATGCGGGCTTGCTCTTCGTCGGCGGTGAGCGGTATGGCGTTGGGGCGAGTCGATTCGCCGCCGATGTCGAGGATGTCGGCGCCTTCGTCGAGTAGCTTGATGGCCTGGGCGAGAGCACGTTCGGGTGCATGCTTGGGCGAGTAGAAGAGGCCTCCGTCGGAGAAGGAGTCAGGAGTGACGTTGAGAATGCCCATGACGAGGGTTCGCTGGCCCAGAGCGAGGGTGCGGGTGCGGAGATGCCAGTCGAAGCTGGGGCGAGTGGCGAAGGGCATGGGAGAACAGTGTAGGACAGTTGCAGGATGCAGCGATTGAAGCAGGACGCAGCTACTTCTTTTCTTCCGCCTGAGATGCGGACATACCTCATTAGGACAGGGTTGGTGCGATTGCTCTGGTTTCTCGGTCAGGAAACTATACGCTTTTTGTCTCAGCTCACTGGGACGTTTGGGCGCGCGAGGAAGGATGCTAGACTGCGCGAATGGTGCGGTTTTTTGTGCGCGGAGCGGCGTGGGCGATGTTTGCGAGCGCGGTATTGCTGCATCCGGCGTTTGCGCAGGATAAGAACGTCGGGTGCGATGGCGCGGTCGCGTTGAAGGCAGGCAGGAGCGGGCCCTGCACCGAACTGGCGGAGACGATTGCTGGGTTACTGAATAGTCCCACGGTGGTGCGGGATCACTGGGGAATTGCAGTGACGGCGATGGATGGGTCGCCGATTTATTCGCTGAATGAAGGGCAGTTGTTTCAGCCGGCGAGCAATGCGAAGTTGTACACGACGGCGGCTGCGATGGCGCTTCTCGGGCCTGAGACGACTTTTGAAACGCGAATAATTGCTAAGGGTGTCTTTGGCGGTGAAGAGACGCTGACGGGGGATTTAGTACTTGTGGGAGCGGGAGACGCGAATCTTTCAGGGCGGGAGATTCCTTATGTGGCACCTGCTTTGAGGCCGAAGCCAGCGTCGGGTACTCCAGCTTTACCGGAGGTCAATCCGCTGCGGTATCTCGAGGCGATGACGGACCAAGTGGCTGCGACTGGGTTAAAGGTGGTGAATGGCGATGTGGTGGGGGATGACACGCTGTTTCCGTGGGAGCCGTATCCGCAGGATTGGTCGATCGATGATGCGGTGTGGGGGTACGGAGCGCCGGTATCGGCGTTAACGATCAACGATAACCAGATCAAGGTGACGGTGACGCCTGCTGCTATCGCTGGAGAGCCTGCGACGGTGGCGGTTGATCCGGCGGTGCCTTCCTACTACACGCTTGATGTGTCGGTGACGACAGGCGCAAAGAAGAGCGGCAGCCATGTGCAGATGGAGCGGGCGCTGGGCTCGAAGGTGCTGCGGGTGTATGGATCGATTGCGGTCGATGCGCAGCCGGATGAAGAGGAGGTCGCGATTCATGATCCGGCCGAATATGCGGCGATGGCATTGAAGGGGATGCTGGAGGCGAGGGGAATTGTGGTGACGGGGAAGGCGCGGGCATTGCATCGAATTTCTACGGATGCAGAGAGCTTTGTTTCAGAAGCCAGTAAGACGTTGCCGAATCTCGATCTGAGACCGGGTCACGACCGGAGCGCTCTTCCTGGGGAGAAGGTGATTGCAAGTCATCAATCTCCGACGCTGGCAGATGATGTCACCGTGACGAACAAAGTTAGCCAAAATCTGCACGCGGAACTTCTCCTCCATCATCTGGCAAGTGCTATCGGTGGCGAGGAAAACGGCTCAACTGCGCAGGGAGCGAGAGTTGTGCGCCAGTTTTTGTTGCAGGCGGGGATCGATAAAGATGATTTTGTTTTCTTCGATGGGTCGGGGCTGAGTGGACATGATCTGGTGACTCCGCGGGCCACTGCGCGACTGCTGCAGTATGCGGCGACGCAGCCATGGTTTGCGGATTGGAAGGCTTCGCTGCCAATGGGTGGGGTGGATGGATCGTTGGAGACTCGTTATGCGAAGGAGCCACTGAAGGGGAAGGTGTTTGCCAAGACAGGGACCCTGGGTGAAGCGCGTGCGTTGAGTGGGTATGTGGAGTGCGCGAGTGGGCGGACGGTCATCTTTTCAATCATGGTAGGGAACCATATGCCGCAGACGAATGGAGACCGCGACGTGACGGATAAGATTGTGGCGGCGATCGCGGCGGCGAATTGAATTGGGTGTAGCGGCCACCGCGGTTCAAGATGCGAGAATGGTTAGGTGAGGATATTTACTGTTTTGTTGATGGGTTTAGGGGCCCTTGCACTGGCGGGGTGTAAGTCGGAGCCGCCGCCAACGCCGCTGGATCAGTTGAATGCGCAACAGATGCATGGGCATGACGTGTTCCGGGTGCATTGCCTGCAGTGTCACTACGACCGCAAGGATAAGCCGCTGCATGGGCCGCCGATGCTCGGGGTATTCAAGAGGCCTTCGCTACCAAGTGGGGCGCCAGCGAACGATGAGCGGGTGACGGCGACGATTGTGCATGGGCACGGGCTGATGCCAGCGATGGGGAATAGGATTGACCAGCAGGATATCGAGGATCTGCTGGCTTATCTGCATACGTTATGAGTGAGACGGACGGGACTCAAAGAGACGAGGTAAAAAAACTCGAGGCGCGGGCGCATGGGATGTTGCCGGGCGTGGCGGGGATTTGCATGTTCATGCTTGTGCTGACGATGATCAACGCATTCGCTGCGTTGCAGGGAAGGTTCGGCAGTGGCGGCGGGAAGTATGGCGTGCTGTTGTTGTGCACGCTGCTTGCGGCGGGGGTGTTCGGGCTGCTGCGTCTGCAGCGGTGGGGATGGGCGCTGGTCCTTGGTGGATGCTTGACGCTTTGCCTGGGCAATCTGTTTGTGTTTCAGAAGACGCATGGGGGGCCGTTTCTAGTGCAGGGGCTCTTTGCGATGGTGTTTTTTCTTTACCTGGTGCGGACGGAAGTGCGGGATAGGTTGCGATGAGTTGGTGGCTGCGGCATATCGGCTGGTGGCCGCCGTTGTTCGGGACGGGGATCAAAGTAACGCGTCTGGACAAGGATCTGCGTGCGGTGGACGTGGAGATGCGGCTGACGCGGTGGAACAGGAACTACATGGGTGTGCACTTTGGCGGGTCGCTGTTTTCGATGACGGACCCGTTTTACATGGTCATGCTGGCGACGAATCTTGGCAGCGAGTATGTGGTTTGGGACAAGTCCGCGTCGATTCGCTACAAGAGACCCGGGAAGGGACGGGTGCGGGCGGAGTTTCGATTGAGCGACGAGAGGCTCGCAGAGATTCGAGCGAAGCTTGAAGTGGAGGGACGGTATGACGCGCGGTTTGTGGTTGAGGTGAAGGACGGGGAGGGCGGGGTGGTCGCCGAGGTGGAGCGAGTGATCTACTGCGCGAAGAAGAGTGTGCATGAGGCGAGACAATCGGCGCGGGCAGGCGGCGGTTGAGGTTTGGATACAATGGGAGGGATGACTCCGCCGGTTGCCCAATTGATTCCCCAGCCCCATGAAGGGCTGGTGCAGATTGACCTGACGCCCAGGAAGCCTACGCCGAAGCCGGCTTGGCTGAAGGCGAAGGCCCCGATGGGCGAGACCTTCCACAATCTGAAGAAAATGGCGCGGGAGCTGAACCTGCATACGGTCTGCGAGAGCGCGCAGTGCCCGAACATCGGCGAGTGCTGGAATCAGAAGTCGGCGACGTTCATGATGCTGGGAAACCTTTGCACGCGGCGATGCGGGTTCTGTGCCGTGCCGAAGGGTAAGCCGGAGCCGATTGATTTCGATGAGCCGCGGCGAGTAGCGTTTGCGGTGGCGCAGTTGGGGCTTGCTCATGCCGTGATTACCAGCGTGAATCGCGATGACGACAATGTTGGCGCAGCGCGGGCGTTTGTGAGTGTGATCGAAGAGATACGGATGCAGGCTCCGGGGTGCCGGGTAGAGGTTTTGACGCCGGACTTTCAGGGTGTTGAAGAGGCGCTGCGATTGGTAGTGGCGGCGAAGCCGGAGATTTTGAACCACAACATCGAGACCGTGCCGCGTCTGTATCGTGTGGCGAAGAGTGGCGGACGGTATGAGCGGTCTTTGCGGTTTCTGGAGCATGCGAAAGAGATTGCGGCGGAGTTGGGTGAGCGAATTGTGACGAAGACGGGCATCATCGTTGGGATGGGCGAGGAGATGCACGAGCTGCTGTCGGTGTTTCGTGATCTGGCCGACCGCAAGGTCGATATTTTGACGGTGGGGCAGTATCTGCGGCCTTCGCGAGACCATCTGCCGATGGCGCGGTACTACACTCCGGATGAGTTCGCTTTCCTGAAGCATGAGGCGCTCGGGATGGGCTTCAAGCATGTGGAGAGCGGGCCGCTGGTGCGGAGTAGTTATCATGCACAGGAGCAGGCGGAGTCGACGGGGCTGGCGTAGAGCGGCTTTGTTTTCAGTTAGAAGCGTTCCCTTTAGGAAGTGCTTATCCGCAGCGCCGAAGCATGTGGTAGATTTGTCTCCCGTTGGTGTGTTGTTCTCCCCGGTCCAGGCTCCCCAGGTTAGTCGTTGCAGCTAAGAAGCGTGTCCGCCTCCTCCCTTTCGTGATGGCGTGGCAGGCTATGACGACTTTGTACGGCATGCCCTAGTCACGCAAAGGCCCCCGCAGCTATTGCACGTGAGTGGTGACATTCGAGTGTCACACGGATGGACTGTCAGTCCTATGAATAGACCTCCAAACCCGGCAGGCTTTGAAGCCGTCGATACGTTGGTTCTCGAACAACTGACGGACGAGGAGCGTAAGAAGTCGGTCGTGTATCTGGACGCGGAACTCCACGCGGCTGGCCGTAGTGAGATTGGAGGACAACAGGTCGCACCCACCCATAGCTACGTGATTGGCTTTGTCGACCAGCGCCCGGGAGCCAACTGGATGCATCCCTGCCGTTATCTTTTGATCGATCCCGCTGCACGTGCAGTGACCTCGATCGTTGCAGATCGCCCCCCGGTCTTCGGCGTCCTGCCGCCAACGTGGCGCGTTGTGTGGCGATCGCTCAACCTTGACGACTGGCGGTTGCTTCCGATCGCCGCCGCGTCTCCACAGAAGGAACAGAACGACAAATAAGGAGGAAGTATGGCCCCCCAGCTTGCACCTATCCGAGTTGACGTATCGGCGACCATTCAACGGATCGCCTTGTCTTCCCTTCCGCCTGCTCTCGTTGGCAAGGCAAACCTCTCGATCTCGCCGGTGGTCTTCCCGGCGCAACATGTCTTCAATCTGGTGGACACAAAGCTGGTCGTGAAGCAGGATGCAGCGCTTGTGTTCGTCGACCTGAAACCGCAGGCGAACTGGGGTCATCCGTGTACCTACCAGTTTTACGATCCGAACACCGGCGCATTGCTCTACTCAGAGAATGCGCTCTTTCCGCCGAATCTAGCTGGCGACACGCCGCTTCAGGTCTTTCATCAGCCGATCGTCATGGGAGCTCCAACTGCTCACACGCTGGACGATGTGGCGAAGCTGGTCGACGCGCTGCCGCCGAACTATGCGCTGCCGCTGGTGTCGGATGCGGCACAACAGCGGTATGCGATTCTGTGGACCAGCCAGATCTCCGACCTGCGCCATGTTGAGGATCTCGAATTTTTCTGGCGTGCGCTGGTGAATGTTTACGGCTTCAGCGCAAGCAATATCTACGTGCTTTGCTATAACGGCACGATCGGTGCGGTGAACGTGACGGGAGCGGTGGGCAACTGGGCCGGGAACAACACTCCGTACCAGATGAAGGTGTTTGCGTCGGCGACTACGGCGAATATGCAGACGGTGTTCAACGATCTCGCGGCGAAGCTGAAGCCGAAGGATTTGTTGGTGATCCACACCAACAATCATGGCGCGCCCTCGGGGATGTGCGTCGACAACTCGACGGTGATCACACCGACGCAGTTTGGCACGATGCTGAGTGGCTTGCCTGCCTTTCGCGATCTGATTGTCACGATGGAGCAGTGCTACTCCGGCGCATTTCAGAGTCCTGTCCTCGCCAAGAGCACTGCGGTCAATACCGTATTTGCGTCAGCGGTCGATGCAAATACGGAGTCGGATGGTGCCGCGCACTTTGATCCGTGGGCGCTGGCGCTGGTCGAGTCGCTGGTGAGCGCAACGCCGGCTGGAGCGAGCTTGCCCTCCAAGCCCAACCCGAATCTGGATGGCCTGGTGCCGATCAAGGCTGCGTGCGATTGGGCGAAGGCCAACGACACAGGTCCCGACGACGATCCGCAGTACGGGGACAAGCCGGCTGGGTGCGGAAGCTGGATGACGCTGGGTGTCGATCCGCCGCTGCCGGATCAGGATGGCGATACGAACGCGGATGGATGCACAGAGGTGGTGGTGACGAGTCCGTGGGGCATCGGCGTGCTGGAGGAGGTAGGCAATACGATGGCGGGGCTGGTGTGCCAGCCAAATGGAACGCGGTTTGGTGGATGGCTCTTCAATACGGGAGACAACCTCGTAGGGCCGCTGGCCGACTACAACGGCGACGGCAAGGCGGAGATCTTTATCAGCAGCCCGTGGGGTGTTGGCATTTTGGAGCAATCGGGCAGCACCTTTAATGAGCTGATGATGGCGCCGAACGGAACACGCTTTGGCGGATGGCTGCTCGATACAACGCAGAACACCTTTGGACCGGCGGCTGATTTCGATGGCGATGGGGAAGCTGAGATCTTCGTCACGAGTCCGTGGGGCGTGGGGATTCTCAAGCTGTCGGGCGGCACACTGACGTCGCTGATGCTGGAGCCGAATGGAACACGGTTTGGGGGTTGGTTGCTCGATACGACGCAGAACAACTTCGGACCGGCAGCGAATTATCTGGGCGACGGCAAGGCGCAGGTGCTGGTCACGAGTCCGTGGGGCGTCGGCATGCTTGAATTCGCCGGCGGCACGTTGACTGCGCCGATGATGCAACCCAACGGAACGCGTTTTGGCGGCTGGCTGCTCGATACCTCGAATAACCACCTGGGCCGTGCAGCTGACTATGATGGCGACGGCAAGGCGGAGATTCTTGCGCAGAGTCCATGGGGCATCGGCATCCTGAAGGTATCGGGAAACTCGATGACTTCGCTGATGCTGGAGCCGAACGGGACGCGCTTCGGCGGGTGGCTGCTGGATACCTACAACAACCTCTTTGGTCCTTCGGCAGATTATGACGGTGACGGCAAGGCTGAGGTTTTTATCAGCAGTGCGTGGGGCGTGGGGATTCTCAAGCTCGCGGGCAGCACGCTGTCATCGCCGCTGATGGCCGCTAACGGTACGCGCTTTGGAGGATGGCTGCTTGATACGTCCAACAACAAGTTCGGGCCTGCGGCGAGCTATGAAGGTGGGCCCACGTCAGAGACTCTGGTGACGAGTCCCTGGGGGATAGGCATTCTCAGGCTCAACGGCAATGCCCTGACGGCACCGATGATGCAACCGAACGGGACGCGCTTCGGCGGATGGTTGCTCAATACCGCCGACAACCAGTTCTGAGCGACAGGTTGCCCGATGGATCGCTGCCTTCAGAAGTTTTTCGTCCGTCTCCGGAGAAAGTGCGGCCGGTCATGCAGGAGTCCCCCGGCCGCTGGAAGTCCTGCGTGTTTTTCCGGGCCTTCCAACGTATCTTTTGGGTCTTCTACACAATCGTGTACACAATCGTGGGCCCCAAAAAACTGATCTTCAAGAGAGGAAGTGCTATGAACATGAACAAAAGTCGGTTTATCAAGATGACTGCTGCGGTTGCCCTGTGCCTGCTGGCCCGAGGCGGAACGATCGTACAGGCGGCGGCAAACGGCTATGGCGGGCAGGCCGCGTGCAACCAGCTCCCTTCCTACAATGCGTTACGAGCAGCGCTGGTCTCGGCACGAATGGCGTCGAACGGCGGGTTCAACCTCGATATGTGGGGCACGATCGTCAATCGCGACGGAGTGGTTTGCGCAGTGGCGTTCACGGGAAGCAATCGCGGGTCCCAGTGGCCAGGCAGTCGCGTGATCTCGGCGCAGAAGGCGAATACAGCAAATGCATTCAGCCTGCCGGCTCTTGCGCTCTCGACTGCCGACCTCTACAGCGCTACACAGCCTGGTGGCTCGTTGTTCGGCCTGCAGGAGAGCAATCCAGTCAACACGGATGTGGCGTATGGAGGCGAGTCGGCGGACTATGGGCAGTCGAATGACCCCATGGTTGGCGGAAAGATTGGCGGCATCAATGTGTTTGGCGGCGGGCTGGCGCTCTATAACTCTCAGGGACAACTCATTGGAGGGCTTGGAGTGAGTGGCGACTCTTCTTGTGCCGACCACAATATTGCATGGCGGACGCGGAATAACCTGAAGCTGGACTATGTGCCGGCTGGGGTCGGTCCTGACCCGAGCCGTCCTGACAATATTGTGTACGACATCACTAACCCGGTTGGGTTTCCGATTGGGGTCAGTACCTCTGGATGGGGACATCCGGTTTGCACTACTACCGCGGTGACCATTTCGCTGGGGCTGCCTGCGGTCCGCTAGGTTGCTGCTTTGGCGCGTGAGGGCACGGCTTCGGCTGTGCCCTCACGCGCGATGCGAACGAGAATTGGCGGTAAGTAGAGCGTTGACCTCGTCTGGACGTAAGATGACCTAGACGCTGGCTAAGGAGTTGAGGTGTATGGGACAGATCGGGGTGGCTTCGGGACTGGCTTCGGGACTGGCATCGGGACAAGGGTTGGGGTTGAGCGAGCTGGCGCCGCGAGTGGTGCAGTCGGAGATTCGCGCGATGACCCAGGAGTGCGACCGTATGGGCGGGGTGAATCTTGCGCAGGGGGTCTGCGATACCGAGGTGCCGGAGGTAGTGGCCGAGGGTGCGATTCGCGCGATTCGCGATGGGCTGAATATCTACACGCGGATGGATGGGATTGCGCGGCTGCGTGCGGCGATTGCGGCGAAGGTGGAGCGGACGCTGGGGATTACGGTCGATCCGGAGCGCGAGGTGCTGGTGACGAATGGCGTGACTGGGGCGTTTCAAGCGGCGGTGATGGCGCTGCTGAATCCTGGCGATGAGGTGCTGGTGTTCGAGCCGTTTTATGGATACCACGTGAGTACGCTGAAGTCGGTGCGGGTGACGGCGATGCCGGTTGCATTGACCGCTCCTGACTGGGGATTGGATTTGGACGCGGTTCGGGCGGCGATTACGCCGAAGACGCGGGGGATGGTGATCAATACTCCATCGAATCCAGCAGGGAAGGTGTTTACGCGCAAGGAGCTGGAGGGGCTGGCGGAGATTGCCGAGGCGTTCGATCTGTTCGTGTTTACGGATGAGATCTATGAGCACTTCATTTATGACGGAGCGAAACATGTGAGTCCGGCGACACTTCCGGGTATGCGGGAGCGGACGATTTTGATGTCGGGGTTTTCGAAGACGTTTTCGGTGACGGGGTGGAGAATTGGGTATCTGATCGCCGATCCGAAGTGGGTTGGATCGATTGGGTACTTTCACGATCTGACGTATGTGTGTGCGCCGGCTCCACTGCAGCAGGGTTGCGCGGATGGGGTGGAGAAGCTGGGCGCGGAGTTCTACGAGGGGCTGGCGCGTGAGCATGAGGGGAAGCGCACGATGATCGTCGATGCCCTGCGCGATGCCGGGATGAGGCCGCATGTTCCGGATGGAGCGTACTATGTGCTGGCTTCGGCGGGGAGCCTGCCTGGAGCGACGGCGGCAGAGAAGTCGAGAGCGCTGCTGGCGAAGACGGGAGTGGCTTCGGTGGCGGGGTCTGCGTTCTTCAGGCCGGGGAAGGGTGAGGACCTGTTGCGCTTTTGCTTTGCGAAAAAGGATAAGGACCTGGCCGAGGCTTGCCGGCGGTTGCGGGTCTTGAGGAGCTAAGGTGTCCCGGTTTTCTGAAGTAACGCGGATTGAAACCGCGATCAAAAACAAAAACGCGAAGGAGCTGAAGTGGTCGTTGTGGCATTGCCAGATGCGGCAGGCGATTCCGTCGGCGCAGCCCGGAGAGGTGAAGTATTGGAGGGGGATTGAGGCGCTGGTGAAAGAGGCGATGGCGCCTCCGGCGGCGGCGAAGGCTTATCCGACGCGAAAGAAGAAGCCTAATCGCGGGCTGGGTTTGGGGCCGCTCGAGATTGGGTCGGAGAATGACCAGTCTTAGGAGTTGCGATTTTCCGGGGCTTTCCTCGCACGGTTGGGAACGTCTCTGTAAAATATCGGTTGCACCAGAGGAGACTGTATGGCATCGTTTATGGCCGGGCATCCGGCGTTGAAGACAACACATCAGCAGATGAAGACGAAGATGGAGAGCACGGTGGAAGACTTCCGTGGACATCTGCTGTCGGCGCGGACGGGGCGGGCGAATGTGCACATGCTCGACCATGTCAATGTGGACTACTACGGCACGGACACGCCTGTGGCGCAGATGGGGCAGGTGAGTACACCTGAGCCGACGCTGATTCTGGTGCAACCGTACGACATGGGGATGGTGTCGGCGATCGAGAAGGCGATCCGGACATCGGGGACAGGGTTGAACCCGATGAGCGATGGCAAGGTGATTCGGGTGCCGGTACCGCCGATGACCGAGGAGCGGCGCAAGGAAGTGGTCAAACAACTCAACAAGACGCTGGAAGACCATAAGACCGCGATCCGGAATATTCGCAGAGATGGCAATGACCATATCAAGAAGGCCGCGAAGGACAAGTTGATCTCCGCCGACGACGAGAAGCGTGCGAGCGATGAGGTGCAGCAGTTGACCGATGTCGAGATCAAGCGGATCGAAGACCTGTGCAAGGCGAAGGAAAAAGAGATCATGACGGTCTGACTACTGCGCGTATGCGCAACAGAACGGGGTCGAGCGATATCGCTCGACCCCGTTCTTTCTGTGGTTACGAAACACCGAAATACGTTCAGACGCCCTGGTAGACGTAGCCGATGAAGGCGGCAGGTTTCTGGCCAAACTTTTCGTCGTAGGTCGCAGTGGGTTTGGCGGCGATGGTCTCGTCGAGGGACTTGCCTTCCTTTTTGAGCTTGGCAATGTTGTCGCGGGCACCAACGAGCATGTCGCGGAATTCGATGAGTTGCGTTTTGTTGCCGATGGCTCCGTGGCCCGGGATGATGATGGTATCCGCGCCCGCGGTGGCGAGGTTCTGTTCGGTGGCCTGGATCATCCCGTTGATGTTGCCCCCGCTGGAGTAGTCGATGAAGGGATAAATACCGTTCCACCAGGTATCGCCGCAGTGGAGAATGTCGGCCTCGGTGAAATAGACGGAGAGGTCAGTGTCGGTATGAGCGGGCTCGTAGTGGGTGAGCTTGAGTGTGTTGGTGGAGTCGGAGAGGGTGCGGTAGCTATTGAAGAGGATGGTGGGAAGAGCACCAATGGGAGCGGGTGGGATGATGGCCTTATAGGCAACGATGTTCTGGGTAGTGCTCATGCGATAGCGGGTGTTCTCGTGGGCCCAGATGGTGGCGCCGGCAGAGTGCATCCATTCGTTGCCGTCGGTGTGGTCGAAGTGCCAGTGGGTATTGATGAGAACGTTGATGGGATCGGCGTTGATGGCGGCAAGCGCGGCCGTGAGTTGGGGCTGGCAGGAGGCGTAGCCGGAGTCGACGATGAGTTTACCCTCCTTGGCTGAGAGGACGGCGATGTTACCTCCGGCTCCGCGAAGCGCAGTAACGTTGCGGCGAAGCGGAGTAGCGGTGATCTTGTTATTGACATTGGCCGCGCGCGCCTTGGTGAGGAAGTCCGGGTCTCCCTGGGCTGGAGGCTGCTGGGCCAGAAGAGCGTGGGGATTGAGGCAGGTAATTGCGGTCGCGGCTGCTGTGGTGGCGAGGAAGTGCCGGCGGGAGATCGCAAGAGGCGAGTTGGTCATGAGGGTTGTCCTTGCACCGTTGACGATACATGGGAGGAGGCGTTGAGTGAAAGCCTGCGAGGAGTTTTGGGCGTGAAGTTTTTGCGGTTTGTGCCGATGACCGGATGAGCCGGTTTATACGCGTGAGGTGACTGAGATGGCTGAGCTTGAGCTGAGTGTGGAGTTTGACGAGCAGCGGGAGAGGCGGAGGGTCGGCCAGGGAGGGGTATTAGAGCGGAGGCAGCATACGCGCTATGCGGTGGATGCCTGGGCCGAGGTGATGGTGAAGGATGGGACGATGCTGTTTCGAGGGCGGGTGCTCGATATCAGCGTGGCGGGTTGTTATGTGGAGACGGAGGCACGGCTTCGCCTGGCGCCGGGAACGTCAGTTGAGATGGTGTTCCGGTTAAACGATCGAGTGTTTCGTTGTGATGCCGCCAGCAGGATGATCCGGACGAAGGGTGCAGGGTTTCTATTTGCCTTTCTCGATGAGAGAACGAAGACGGAGCTCGACGAGCTGATCGCGGAGTTGAGTGAAGCTGATTTGTAGAAGCCTAAGTGGTGTGGTCGACGACGATCTTCCAGCCGTTATCCGTATTTTCAAAGACAAGGGAGAAGAGGCCGTCGGCGCTTCCGCCGTCTTTTTTTGTGCGCTCCAGGTGATATTTGCCGACGACCACGGCGAAGTTTTCGTCGAGGGGATGAACCTCAAGGTCGGAATAGGTAAGGGTGCCCATGGAGGCTTTGTTTGGGTAGTCGTGTTTGTACTCGTCGAGCAGGCCGGCGAAGCCACGGAAGAGCTGATGGGTGATGAAGAGCGTATCGGGTGAATCCTTGAAGCTGCTGGTGAAGCCGGCGAGATCGCCCTTGTTCCAGGCGTTCTCCTGGGCCACGAGGACCTTGATGATGTTAAGCTCCTGGCGGCTGGCAGTGTGGAGCGGGTTTGGCTCCTGCGCGGGAAGAAGAGCCGGTGCGAGAAGGGTGAAGAGAACAGTGGCAAGGAGACAGGAACGAAGCGTCATGGGGGATCTCGAAAGGAGAGTTGGTTTGTACAGCGTTACGGTGGATGGCTGTTTCATGTCGGTTTGATAGTAGACGATTGGGACGCCGGTGATAAGAGATTTTGGCAAGTTATCAAGTGTAGCCACGAGCGAGAGGCAAAAAGCACTGGCGATACTAGCAGTAGTACGAATCCGCTAGATGCGGTTATGGGGAGGATGCTCTTCCCGGGGTTTGATGCCGGTGGTCGGGGTGATCCAGACGATGGTGACAAAGGCGACGAGGCCGAGAGACATACGAGGGTGTTGGAAGGCTAGCGGGATCGCAACGAGATAGACGAAGAGAGAAAGGTAGTTTTTGCGCTGTACAGCGGTGTCCTCCGCCTCAAGCTTGCCTGCATGGCGCAGACGGCGGCCGATGGCGAGACGCAGGAGAAGAAAGCTGAAGCCCGTAAGGACCATCGAAGCGACGTAGATGGCGACGGAGAAGGAGTCCATCTTTTTTTCGAGAACGTAGGAGGTAAAGAAGGGCAGCAGAGACAGACAGAAGAGAAAGCCGAGGTTGGCGTAGAGGATCAGCTCGTCGGCCTCTTCGGTGCGGTGAACGAGATGGTGGTGGTTGATCCAGTAAATGCCGGTGAACGCGAAGGAGATGAGGTAAAGGCATAGCGTGGGGAGAACGGCGCGTAGGCCGTCGAGGCCGTTCTGCGCGGGCACCTTGAGTTCAAGCACCATGATGGTGATGATGACGGCGATGACTCCGTCGGAGAAGGCTTCAAGGCGGGCTGGGGTGGCGGCGTGACGGGTCATGGTGGCCGATGCCTGGTCTGTCTTTATCTTGCAGAAGCATACAACGGCGATTGTGTGGGCGTTGACGGTTCGCTGAACTAGAATCAATCTATGGCTGCAACTTCCACAGAATTGGGGCCGCCTTTGGATAGGATGAAGGTCGTTCATGCGGTGTGTTCGCATGACTGCCCGGACTCATGCGGCGTGCTGGTGACCGTGGATGAGTTGACCGGGAGAGCGGTGAAGATCCAGGGCGATCCATTGCATCCGGTGACCCGGGGATTTCTGTGCGGGAAGGTGGCGAAGTATCTGGACCGGGTGTATTCGCCGGAGAGGCTGCTGTATCCGATGCGGCGACGGCCCGGTGTGCCGAAAGGACCGCTGGCACAGGGGCGCGAGGCGGAGGCGTTTGAGCGGATCTCGTGGGACGACGCGTTGGATGAGATCGCGGCGCGGCTGAAAAAGATTGCAGCAGAGTTTGGGCCGGAGAGCGTGCTGCCGTACAGCTATGCCGGGACGATCGGAAAGCTGGGGTATGGGTCGATGGACCGGCGGTTCTTTCACCGGCTGGGTGCGTCGCAGTTGGACCGGACGATCTGTTCTGAGGCAGGCGGTGTGGCGCTTAAGAGCGTATACGGGGTCAAGCTGGGGACGGCGCCGCAGGACTTTGCCCATGCAGGTTTGATCATTGCGTGGGGCGCGAACATTCATGGGAACAATGTTCATCTGTGGCCGTTTATCGAAGAGGCCAGGCGCAAGGGCGCGAAGCTGGTGGTGATCGATCCTTACCGCACAAGGACAGCTGCACTGGCCGACGAACATCTGGCGATCAATCCAGGGACCGATACGGCTCTGGCGCTGGGATTGATGCATGTGATTCTGAGCATGGGGCTGGAAGATCGCGAGTATGTGGCGCGATGCACGACAGGGTTCGACGAACTGAAGGTCTATGCGTTGCGTCCCGAGCACTCGCCGGAGACGGTGGCGGCGATTACTGGGATCTCGCCGGAGGCGATTGTGCGGCTGGCGCGTACCTATGCGATTGCGGGTCGAACTGGTGCGAAGGGACCTGCAGCGATCCGGTTGAACTACGGGATACAACGGAGTGAGAACGGTGGTGCAGCAGTGCGGGCGGTGTGCATGCTACCGCTGTTGACTGGCGCGTGGAGGTACAAGGGCGGCGGATTGCAGCTCTCTACCTCGGGGTCGTTTCCGTTCAACGGGAATGCGCTGGAGATGCCGGAGCTGATGCAGGCGAGTCCGCTGGGGCGGGCGTCGCGAGTGGTGAATATGAGCCTGTTGGGGCAGGCGTTGACTGCGCTTGGCCGCGGAGGGAACGATGGACCTCCGGTGAAGGCGATGTTTGTCTATAACTCGAATCCGGCTGCGGTGGCTCCGAACCAGAACGATGTCTTGCGCGGGATGATGCGTGAGGACCTGTTCACTGTGGTGCATGAGCAGTTTTTCACCGATACCGCGGACTATGCGGATGTGTTGCTGCCGGCGCCGACGTTCCTTGAGGTGAAGGATGTGCAGGGAGCCTATGGGCATCTGTTTACCCAGGTGAGCAATCGGGCGATCGCGCCGCTAGGCGAGGCGAAGAGCAACGTTGCTCTGTTTGGCGAACTGGGGCGGCGGATGGGTTTTGAAGAGGATTGCTTTGACGATCGCGAGGATGCGCTGATCGACCAGGCGCTCGCGACGGACCATCCATGGTTTGCGGGGATCACGCGGGAGCGGCTGGAGTGCGAGGGACATGTTCCGCTGAATTTGCCCGTGGATGCACAGGGTGAGGTGTTGCCGTTCAGTACGGCGGAGTGGTTCCAGACAGCGAGTGGGCGGGGCGAGCTTGTGCCGGTGCCGGTGTTCAAAGCGCCGGCGGAGTCGCGGGCGCATGCGGCGGAGGGAGCGTATCCGCTGGAGTTTCTGCCGCGGAAGGCGGACAACTACATGAACACCACGTTCGCGAATCTTCCGCCGCATCAGCGGATGGAGGCGCGACTGGCCGGTGTGCTGGAGATGCACGGAACCGATGCGGCGGCGCGAGCGATTGTGACTGGCGATGAGGTAGAGGTGTTCAACGGGCGGGGCAGCGTCGCGCTGAAGGCGTTGGTGAATGCACAGGTTGCAGCTGGAGTGGTGGCCGCCCGGCTGGATTGGAACAAGCTGTCGGCCGGCGGCGGGAACGTGAATGCGCTGACGTCCGAGACGCTGACCGATATTGGCGGCGGCCCGACGTTTTATTCGACGCTGGTTGAGGTGCGGAAGGTCGGCAGCAGTTTATGACTCATCAGGTAACGACACGAGATGACTTGAAGGGAATGGAATGAACGCATTGCTGCCGGGGTTGAGTGAGATTGAGAGTGCCGCGCGGTTGATCCACCAGAGTATGCCGCCCACGCCACAGTACAGTTGGCCGCTGATCAATGCACGGGCAGGCGCCGAGGTCTGGGTGAAGCATGAGAACCATACGCCGGTGGGCGCGTTCAAGGTTCGCGGCGGGCTGGTCTATATGGACTGGCTGCGGCGGGAACGGCCTGAGGTGAAGACGGTGGTCTCGGCTACTGTTGGGAACCATGGGCAATCGATGGCGTACGCCGCGGCGCAGTATGGAATTCGCGTGGTGATTGTGGTGCCGTTCGGCAACAGCGTCGAGAAGAACCGGGCGATGCGCGCATTAGGTGCAGAACTGATTGAGTTTGGCGAAGACTTTCAGGAGGCAACCGAACACGCGGAGCGCTTGGAGCGAGAGAACGGGTGGCACCGGGTGCCGAGCTTCGATCTGCGGCTGGTGACCGGCGTGGCGACCTATGCGCTGGAACTGTTTGCCGCGTGTTCGGCATTGGATACGATCTATGTGCCGATCGGGATGGGATCGGGTGTGTGTGGCACGATTGCGGTGCGCAATGCGTTGGGGCTGGCAACGAAGGTGGTTGGAGTCGTGTCGACTCACGCGCCGGCGTATGCCTTGTCGTTTGCGGCCGGAGAGGTGAGGGAGCATGAGACGGTGACGGTGATCGCGGATGGAGTGGCGTGCCGGAAGCCGGACGCTACCGCGCTGCAGATAATCAGGGCGGGGGTGGATCGCATATTGATGGTCGATGACGATGAGGTGAGGGACGCGATGAGGTCTTACTTTGCGGATACGCACAATGTGGCGGAGGGGGCGGGTGCGGCCGGGCTGGCTGCGCTGTTGAAGGACCGCGCAGCCGGCGGCCAGTGTGTGGGGACGGTGCTTACCGGCGGCAATGTAAACACGGAGGTGTTTGGCGAGGTGTTGGCCGGCGCCGTATCGCTCGCATAGGTCGGGAGTCGTCGAAGGACGGAGAGATGCGATGTATGCTGCGGGATTTCAGTGTGCAGGGTGCGGAGAGTGGATAGAGACCTCGGTGGATGAGTCTGCAGGGTCGAAGCAGCAGTATGTGGAGGACTGTCAGGTTTGCTGCCAGCCTAATGTGTTGACCGTGCGATGGGATGGGTCTGCCCAGGAGTTTACGATTGCGGCGGAGCTGGAGAGTTGACGCGGTGACGTTCCGCAACGCCTGATGCGGTGAGGATCGAGCTACTGAGCACGGATGCCCTTGCCGGGTAGTTCCATCTCATCCAATTTGCCGTCGCGTACAACGAACGCGCCGCCTACCATGACATAGCGGAAGCCGTAGGAGTATTGCGCGGGCTGTTGATAGGTCGACTTGTCGATCACTTGCCCGGGATCGAACACATCGATGTCTGCGTCGGCTCCAACTTTGATGCGGCCTTTGTTCTTCATCTGCGGAGTGAAGGCTTCGAGCCGTTGCGCGGGCGCGAGGGAGGCGCGACGGACCGCTTCCATCAGCGTAAGTGCCTTCTGTTGCCGGACACAGACTCCGAGAAGCCGAGCGTAGGTGCCTGCACTGCGAGGATGGCCGGCGCCATTGATCAGCATACCGTCACTTGCAATCATCACGATGGGGTCGGACATGGCGACGCGCACCATCTCTTCCGTGTTGGTGAAGAGGATGACCCCGCCGCCCTGTTTGCGATAGCGGTTGAACGATTCCTCGGTCAGGCGTTCGCCGGTCGCTACCCACATCAGGTCGGAGTAGGTAATTCCCAGTTGTTCCTGCCAGCCAGGGTTGAAGACGCTGGATTCCAGCCGGGTGGCTCCGGCGGTATAGGGATAGGCTTCCGTGGTGATGTCCAGGCCGTGAGCACGCGCTCCTTTGATAATTTGCAGCGCCTCGGGGGTTTTGGCGTTGGCCATGCTGTTAATGTGGACGATATGCACGGAAGCACCCGTAATCGCGGCATCCGCGATCATCTCCTGGAGGGAATCCACGACGCCGGGAGTCATACCGCCGGGATAGCGCATGTGCACAAAGACGGGCCGCTTCCATTTCGCGGCCAGGTGAAACAGGTTCAACGCCTCCTCTGGGGTCACCTTGGGCGTGTAGGCGAGGCCCATGCCGATGCCGAGGGCGCCCTGCTTCATGCCTTCGTCGATGTCTGCGAGGATCTCCGACTGCTGGCTGGGCGTTGCGGACTCGGTCATCGCGGCGTCCCTGGGCAGAAACGTCCCGGAGTCTTTCATGACGCTCATGCGAGCGGGGATATGGCCGCTGCTTGCGCCGAAGTTGATGAGGGCTTTGCCTTCGCGCGCGGCGTACCACTCGCGCACGGGCCAGACCCCGACTTCAAGTTCCAGGGCAGTGGTTACGCCATCCATTGCCTTGAAACGGTAGTTTTCCGCGTCTTGTCCGTGGGAGTGCAGATCGATGAAACCGGGTGCGACCACCAGGCCGGTTGCGTCGACTAACGTCTTTCCGTTGAGCGTACTTGTCGAAATAGCTGCGATGCGATTCCCGATGATGCCGACGTTCCTGACGCCGTCCAGGCCTGATTCAGGATCGAGCACACGGCCATTCTTGATGACGACATCGTAAGTTTGCGCATTGGCCAGAGGCAGAAGGGCCAGGACGGCCCAGCCGATGACGGTAGTTACCGTGAAGAAGTGCCGGGTCCTCTGAAGCTGCTTGAGCATCCTGTGCTTGTCCCAAATGAGATGGGTTGAGTGTGCAGGATACGCGCAGCAGCGGCCACGATCAATAAAAATTGGAGATTCAGCGGAGTGGAGGAGAAGAAGCTTTTTGATCTACGTCTAATAGTTGTAAACAGCTTAATTTGGAGATAGATACATCGCCGAACCTGGGGACGAACTCGCTAACGGCTGGCCGCTCCCATATAATCAGAACTTCGCTTGGTGTGATGGCGGAGTGTCATTTTTAGAGCAGTGAGGGTGTGCGTATCTTTACCGTGAATCGAGAGAGCGGAAGCTCCCTGAAATGCAAGGCCAAACCTGTGTGCACGCGCTCCAGCCGCTCCCGCATTGCTCATGCCGCGTCTCTTTTCGCCGTTACGGTAATTGCCGCCACGTCGCTCTCTGCCCAGGTAACGCCGGGAACATCGACGGCGCCGCTCTCAACGCAGGGAGTGGAAACTCTTTGTCAGCCACAGGTTATCGGTAACCGGAGAATCCCCAAGGAGTCGGTGCTGGCCCGGTTGTTCAGCCGCCAGAACGATCTGTATGACCCGCTGGTGGTGGAGCGGGACTTCAACTCGCTTTGGAACACCGGATACTTTGAAGATGTTCAGATTGAACGGCTCGATACGTCAAAGTGCGTTCAACTCATCATTATTGTCAAAGAGAAGCCGACCATCCGCGATATCAACTATAAGGGACTCAACGCGGTGACGCAGTCCGACGTCCTGGAACGCTTCAAGAAGGCGAAGGTTGCGGTTTCAGTAGAGAGCCAGTACGACCCAACCAAGATCGCGCGGGCTGTGGTGGTACTGAAGGACCTGCTAGCGGAGCATGGACACCAGTTCGCCACGGTCACGCCCGAGATCAAGACGATTCCCCCGGCCGGTGTGTCGGTCACCTTCGTGATTAAAGAAGGTCCGACCGTTAAGGTCGGCAAGATTGCCTTCCAGGGCAACTACAACCTGAGCGACCGCACGCTGCGCGCTGCGATGAAGAATCTGAGGCCGATTGGGATACCCCACTCGATCATCCTGGAGAATCTGTTTGCGCGGACCTTCGACGCGAGCAAGCTGGACGAGGACACCGAGCGGGTGCGCGCGGCGTATCAGGACCGTGGCTATTTCAAAGCTCAGACCAGCGATCCGACGACGCACGTTCGCGATGAAGGTGGCTTGAACCCGTTTACGCTGCGGCCTTCCAAGGGCAAGCGGATCGACATTCTGATGCCAGTCGAAGAGGGTGAGCGCTACAAGCTCGGCGGCATCACCTTTACCGGGAACACGCATGCGCCGAACACGAGGGCGCTGCGGGCGCAGTTCGCGCAAAAGGATGGCGAGTGGTTCAATCGGACCCTGTTCAGCAAGGGGCTTGACCAGCTGCGCAAGTCCTATGGTTCGCTTGGGTATATCAACATGGTTGCAAACCCTGTGCCGCGGATCGATGAGGCGAAGAAGCTGATCTATCTCGACATCGATATTGATGAAGGCAAAGCGTTCTATGTTTCACGGATCGAGTTTCAGGGAAACACGATTACGCGCGACCGAGTGATCCGGCGCGAGCTGTTGCTGGAAGAGGGGCAGACCTATAACAGCCAGCTGTGGGAGCTGTCGATTCTGCGGCTGAACCAGTTGAACTACTTCGATACGTTGCGGGTGGAGCAGGACTCTGAGAGCCGACAGAATACAGAAGATGGAACGGTCGACCTGCTGCTGAAGCTGAAGGAAAAGGGTAAGAACTCGATCGGCCTGAACGGCGGAATCAGCGGCCTGACGGGAACCTTCATCGGATTGAACTATGAGACCAACAACTTCCTTGGGCTCGGCGAGACACTGTCGGTGCAGGCGAATATTGGCGATCTGTCGCGCACAGTAAGCTTCGGATTTACTGAACCGTATCTGCGGGATAAACCGATCTCGGTTGGCGCGCAGGTGTTTGCCACTAAGTACGACTTCAACCCTTCGAAGAGCCAGTCGACGACAGGCGCGACCGGGAATCTATCGGCTGCGCAACAGTCGCTGCTGACAAACTACAACACGTCGACAACCGGACTGACGCTCTCGGGGAATGAGGCGCTGCGGCATGTTTTCGCCAAAACCGGCGTGACACGTGTCGGGTTGTCCTACTCGTTGTCGCGGTCGTCGGTGACGACGTTCAACCAGAATACGACCAACGTCTTCCAGTCCCTTGCGTTCCGGTCGGGGGTTGCGGGACAGAATCAGCTGACCGGAATCATCACCTCAGTGGTCACGCCCAGCTTCTCGTTCTCCAGTCTGGATCGCGCGGTCGGGCCACATCACGGCAAGGACTTCAACGTTGCGGTGCAGGTCGCCGGTGTAGGCGGCAACGTCAAGTACATCTCGCCGATCACCAGCTATCGTCAGTTCTTCCCGATGAAGGGCCTGAAGGTCAATCGCGAGGGCCACAACGTACTGGGTTACCGCATCCAGTTTGCTCACACCACGGGCTTCGGTGGCGAAGTGGCTCCGCCGACACACCGTTTCTACAGCGGCGGCGAACAGGACCTGCGCGGGTTCGACACGCGGTCGGTCTCGCCCTACACCTTTATCCCGAACAAGGTTAATTTCACTCTGACGAATCCGGACGGGACAGCGGTTCCGCTCAATCCGGCCAATCCTGCACTGGGCAACGTAGTGATCCCGCTGCCGATCTACCGGATGGTGGCGATCGGTGGCGATACGCAGCTGGTGACCAACCTGGAATATCGCATTCCGATCGTGAGCCAGGTGACGTTTGCGTTCTTTACCGACTTCGGCATGACATTCGATGCGCAGCCGGGTCAGTTGCGACAGAGCACGGCCGGCAATTCGCTGATCAGTGGCGCGTCGTATGGGTGCCCCACTATCATCAATGGAGCCTGTTTCGGCGGCAGCTCGGTCAAGTTCCCGGAGATACTCTCGATCGTTCCAGGGACCAACTATGTGCCGCGCATGTCGAACGGCGCGGAGCTTCAGGTAATTCTGCCGATCATCAACGCTCCGTTCCGCATCTTCTACGCGTACAACTCGCTGCGGCTCTATGAGGACGTTCCGCAGAAGCTTGCGGTGCCGAACTCCGGGCCGGACAATGAGTTCAAGAACTACTTCCCGACCAATGGAGCAGGACAATACAGCTACGCGCAGGCGCTGCAGTTCTACGGAGCCGACTACATCCTGCGCGAGCCGCGTAAGACCTTCCGGCTGACGGTCAGTACGACCTTCTAACTGCAGTGGAAGAGGCGGATCCCCGCGATGCCGACGGCTCCAGCGTCGAGACAGGATTGGGCATTTTCGAGGGTGACGCCACCCATCGCGTAGACCGTGATGGGGGACGCGGCTGCGCAGGCGGCGCGGAGCCGGCCGAGGCCTTGGCCAGGAGCGACGATTTCTCCGGAAACGGTCTTTTCGAAGACCGGGGCGAAGAGGACGGCGTCGGCCTTGTTCTGACGGGCGCGCCTCACGTCTTCGAGGGTATGGCAGGAGACGGTGATGATCGGTGCTGGAAGGTTGGCGTTGGCATAGAGATCGCGCACCTGTGTTGGCGTGAGTTCTTCCGGCGACGCGGGGAGGTGGACGCCGTGGGCGCCGGTCGCCAGGGCGATGTCCGGGCGGGAGTTGATTATGAGTCTGGTTGAACTGCCCGCGAGAGCGATGCTTTGGAGGATCGTGCGAGCGAGGACTGTGAGAGCTGCTGCCGGGAGGTCTTTTTCGCGAAGCTGGATGAGGCCGATGTCATCGCTAGCCCAGCGAGCTGCCTGCCGGACGAGTGCAGCCTGTTGCTGAAGCTCGTCGCCGGGGTATAGGGTTCGGCTGGTGATGGCGTAGCGGAGCATCGTGGTCTAAGTGTATGGTGCTGGAGCCCGGAAGTAGAGCTGTTAACGCCGGTGTGGTAGTTTCAAAATAGCGAGGCAAATGCCCATAACATCAAGAGACTGCCCCTCATCAACTACCGAGTTTGGGCCGATAACGGGACTGGAGCCAGTCATGCTGCTGGGGCGAACGTACCTGAGTATGTGCCACTATGAGTAGTGTTTACGATCTGATCGTCATTGGGTCCGGACCGGCCGGGCAGCGGGCCGCGATCTACGCTGCCAAGCTGGGCAAAAAAGTGGCGCTGGTGGAGATGCGCGAGGTGGTCGGCGGCGCCTGTATCAGTACGGGCACCATTCCTTCGAAGACGATGCGCGAGGCAGTCCTGCACCTCTCGGGGTACAACTACAAGTCCATCTATGGCATGAATTACCGCGTGAAGGAACGGATCACGATGGCGGACCTGGCTTTTCGGGTCCAGCATGTGATCAAGACCGAAATCGACGTTACCGAGGCGCAGCTCTCCCGCAACAACATTGAAATGCTGGTCGGCGTGGCGAGCTTTGAAGACGCAACCCACATCAAAGTGACGAACTCGCGCGGGTCATCCGTGTATGAGGCGAAGAACATTCTGATCGGCACGGGGACTAAACCGGCGTGCTCGCCGAAGGTGCCGATCAACGGGCGGAGTATCATCAACAGCGACTTGGTGCTGGAGCTGGTGAACCTGCCCAAGACGATGATTATCGTTGGCGGCGGCGTGATTGGCGTGGAGTACACGTGCATGTTCTCGGCCCTTGGCGTGCGGGTAACACTGATCGAGCGCAGGCCACGATTGCTTGAGTTTGCCGATCAGGAGATCGTCGAGGCGCTGAGCTACCATCTGCGGGACTCGCGGGTGACGATGCGGCTGAACGAAGAGGTGGAGTCGGTCGAAGAGATGCCGGACGGCACCGTTGTGGCCAATCTGGAGAGCAAGAAAAAGGTTCAGGGCGATGCGCTGCTCTATGCAGTCGGCCGGCAAGGCAATGTGGATGAGCTGAATCTGGCGGCGGTAGGGATCGAATCCGACTCGCGCGGGCGTATTCCCGTTGACAAGGACTTCAGGACAAAGGTGCCGACGATCTTTGCTGTAGGCGACGTGATCGGGTTTCCTTCGCTGGCATCGGTGTCGATGGAGCAGGGACGGGTGGCGGCGGCAAGGGCGTTTGGGGACGACAAAGTTCTCTCAAATCCGGGGCTGTATCCGTATGGAATTTATACGATTCCGGAGATCAGCTTTATCGGCAAGACCGAGGAGCAGCTGACTGAAGAGGATGTGCCGTACGAGGTGGGCGTCGCGTATTATCGCGAGATTGCGCGCGGCCAGATTCGCGGCGATACGACCGGAAGGCTAAAGCTCATCTTCCACCGGCTGACCCATGCGATCCTCGGCGTTCACATCATCGGCGAGGGCGCCAGCGAGCTGCTGCACATCGGCCAGGCCGTGATGGCACTGGGTGGAAAGCTGGATTATTTCGTAGAGACGGTCTTTAACTATCCAACGCTCGCGGAATGTTATAAAGTTGCGGCTTTCAACGGATTGAACCGCGTGAGCAAGTTCGAATAGGGACGCGGGGACCGGGACGAGGCGGGCAGAAGATCATGGCAAAGACAATTGGGGTCACATTATCGGAACGGATCTCGGCTGGGCTGGTGGTGGACCACAAGCTGGCGGGAGAGGTGCGTCGTTTTCCCGAAGACCATGACGATGATGATGCGTTGGTGGAGATGCACACCGACGCCGTAGTGGAGACGATCTGCAAGCAGGTGGTGCTGGCGGCCGATAGAACGAAGGATCTGGCGGCAGTTGGCGTCGCCCTGCCTGGCCTGTTAAAGAATGGTGTGGTGGAGGAGTCCCCGAATCTGCCGCAATTGAAGGGTGCGAGGATTGAGGAGCTGGTGGCCGCTCAGCTGCGCACCCATGGAATTGAAGCGCCCGTGACGGCGTTGAACGACGCCGATGGGATGGCTGCTGGATTGGCTTCCGCGCATGGAAAGCTGGACAGCATGATCCGAGTGTGGACGCTGGGGGTGGGGATTGGATACGGGCGGTATCCGTTCGCTCCGGGGGTGTGGGAGGGCGGTCATACGGTGGTGACTTTGGATGACAAAGAACGCTTCTGCGGGTGCGGCGGGCGCGGACACATGGAAGGAATTATGGGCCACCGGTCGATGCGGCTGCGGTTCCTGGACATGGAGCCGGAGGAGGTCTTCGAGGCGGCGAAGAACGGCGATGCGCGATGCCTGGAGTTCAAGCGGCTCTGGCATAAGGCGCTGGCGGCGGCCTCGTCGACGACGATCCACATGTCTGGACCGGGCAAGATCTTTTTGACCGGATTCAACGCCCGGTTTCTCGACCTGCCCATGTTGAAGGACTATCTCCAGCAGATGGTCAAGATGAGTCCGCTGCAGAGCTACTCGCTGGAGATCGTAGAGGATACGCCAGAGGTAAGGGTGATCGGTGCCGCAGTTTCGGCGGAGCAGGCAGCAGCGCGGTAAAAAATCGCGGCGACCACGGATTGCGCGGATAAGAGCGGATCACTGCGAGAGCGAAGAAAGGATCAGGAGCAGATTTTGATTGGCTCTATCTTTGCTCTTAATCCGTGTTGATCCGTGTGAATCCGTGGTCGAATGTTTTACTTCTGGCAGGTGGGGCAGTAATGCGTGCTGCGTCCGCCGATAACAATTCGCTTGATAGGCGTGCCGCAGACACGGCAGGGTTCGCCCGTGCGCGAGTAGACATGGTGGTGGAGCTGGAAGAAGCCAGCGACTCCATCCGCATCCACGTAGTCAGAGACCGAGGAGCCGCCTAGCTGGATGGCTTCAGTAAGCACCTTGATCAAAGCAGCACGGAGGCGGGTAAGTTCGGCGCGGGTAAGGCGTCCGGCGTGGCGCGTCGGGCGAATGCCGGCGTGGAAGAGTGCCTCATCGGCATAGATATTACCGACGCCATGGAGCAGCGACTGGTTGAGCAGTGCGGCCTTGATGGGCGTCCTGCGATTGCGGAAGAGCGCTATGAAGTCTTCAAGCGGAATAGTGAGGGGCTCCGCGCCGGGGCCTTCGTACTTCGTGTCGGGCGCGACGACCGAGAGCCGGCCGAAACGCCGGGCGTCGACGAAGCGCAGTTCCTTGCCGCTGCTGAGGGTAAGGATGGCGTGGGTATGTGGAGGGACAGGAGTATCTGGGGTTGAGACGAGCAGGCGGCCGGTCATCCCGAGGTGGACGAGGAACTGTGCGGCCTTCTTCTTGCGGTTCAGATCAACGACGATGGTCTTGCCAACGCGGTGAACGCGCTCGACTCGGCTGCTGGTAAGGACCTCGATGATCTCGTCGGGAGTGGACTTGAAGGTTTGTGGCTTGTTACTGGTCCACACCGAGCGGACGGTCTGGCCGTGGATGCGGGCGTGGACGCCGTTGGCTATCGTTTCGACTTCGGGGAGTTCGGGCATGCCTTCTAAAAGTATATGGCTAGCGTTGGTTCGGTTGTGGTTGCTTCGGAGAAGGAAGGTCAGCGGTGAGAAGCTCCGCACGGCTATACTTGTCGTCCTATGAAGAAGACTACTTTTGTATGCGTACTGGCCGGCTGTTCCTTGCTGTGTGTGGCTGCTTGTTTTGCTTATGCCCAGGGCCGTGGTGAAAAGACCGCGCACCCGATGCTGCTTGTCGCGAACCAGGGCGACCACGATCTGAGCCTCATCGATCCCAGCGCAGGCAAACAAGTCGCGACGGTGCCGGTAGATGGTGTGACCGGTCATGAAGTTGCGGCATCGCCAGACGGAATGACGGCGTACGTGCCGATCTACGGGGACTCGGGTGTAGGCAGACCGGGCACCGATGGCTCGAAGATCTCGGTGATCGATCTGGCCAGCCGCAAGGTGGTCAACACAATCAATTTCGGCCATGGCGTGCGGCCGCACTGTGCGATCTACGACCGGAACAGCGGCATGCTGTATGTTACGACGGAGCTGGACAAGTCCATCAGCATCATCGATCCGAAGACGTTGAAAATTGTCGGCAGCGTGCCCACAGGGCAGGAGCAGTCGCACATGCTCGCGTTGTCGCGGGACGGCTCACGTGGATATACGGCGAACGTCGGCCCCGGAACGGTATCAGTGCTGGACATGAAGGCACGCAAGACGCTGGCGATCATTCCGATCTCGAAGGGGACGCAGCGGATTTCGATCTCGCGCGACGACAGCATGGTCTTCACCGCGGACCAGACCAAGCCGCAGCTCGCGGTGATCGACACGACGACGAACAAGGTGAAGACGTGGGTCCCGCTTCCCGCGGTCGGTTATGGGACGGCGCCGACGCTCGATGGTCGTTGGCTGCTGGTCGCGCTGCGGACGTCAAAACAGGTGGCCGTAGTCGATCTGAAGACGATGCAAGTTGCAAAGACGATCGATGTTCCCGACGGCCCGGCTGAGATCCTCATGACCCCAGACGGGAAAACGGCCTACGTGGCATGCAACTCCAAAAGTCAGATCGCCGAGATCGATCTGGGCCAGTGGAAGGTCTCGCGGCTGATCGACGCGGGGAAGACCGCGGATGGACTGGCTTGGGCAAACTAGCTTAGTGGTGGGTTAGCTGCAGAATAGGCAGCAGGCTGGAGTAGTCGTCCGTCCATGGGCGCAAGCGTGGCGTTGTGGGCGTCTCCGTAATCGCATTGGCAATCGCAGAGCGCTCAAAGAAGTCCGGGCTGTTAGTGAGCAGAACCCAGGTCGAGCGGTACGATCCCGTCGAGTCGTCCGCGGCGCTTTCAACCAGCTTCGATTGCATGTTCGCCGCGATGGCGAGCTGCGCGATCTCGGGCGCAAGGTTCAAGTACTGGTTAGAGACGTGGAAGGCAATGATCCCGCCCGGAGCAAGGTGCTTCTTATAAAGCGCAATGGCCTCGGTCGTGAGCAGATGCAGAGGAATGGCGTCGCCCGAGAAGGCGTCTACCGCGAGCACATCGAAGTTTTGCGGCGCTTCGCGAGTGAGTGAGGTGCGGGCGTCGCCGTCGCTGAAGGTGATCTGCGCGGGTGAGTCGCGGAGGTAGGTGAAGAGGTTCTGCGCGATGGGTCGCACAAGCGAGTTGATCTCGTAGAAGCGGATGCGGTCGCCAGGGTGGCCATAAGCCGCCAAAGTGCCAGTGCCGAGGCCGATGACGCCGATCGTGCGTGGCCGTGGGAGATCACTGCCGCCGTCGATGCAGCAGAAGCGCAGCGCAAGGCCGATCCCAGAGTCGACCCCGTAGTACGTAGTCGGAGTTCGGGTGAGACCGTCGGCGAAGATCTGCGTGCCGTGTTGGATGGTGCCGTTAAGCAGCATGCGTTCCGGGTCGCCATGAGGTGTAGTGGTCTCCTTCACGCGCAGCGTGCCGTAGAAGTTGCGGACTTCGAGGATCGCATCGCGGGCGTAGGCGCTGTGCAGCATGATCGCAAAGATAAGCAGCAGAGCGCTGGCAGTAGACCACAGCAGTCGCTGAGGCCAGCCGTCGCTCCAGGTCACAACGACGGCCAGAAGCGCGGTGATGAAGAAGGAGACGGCGAGATCGTAGTTTGCCGAGAAGATCAAAGGGCTGGCGATGCCGATGAAAAATGTTCCAGCAGCCCCGCCCGCAGCGATAAGGAGGTAGAAGAGTGTGGTCTCGGCGCTGCGTTGCGGGCGCAGGGCGTAGGTTTCTGCGTGGCAGAAGAGGCCGGCGAGGAAGCATTCAACGAGGAAGAAGAGAATTGCGATTCCGATCGGCAGGCTGACATCGGTCTTCGAGATGGCGTAGCCGAGACTGGCCAGCATCACGACGAGCAGACGCACGACGATGCCGCGTCGGTAGAACGTGGGGAATTCAAAGGCGAGGATGAAGGTGAGTAGATAGGCCGCAAGCGGAAGCATCCAGAGCAGAGGAATTGCAGCGATGTTGACGGTGAGATGCGCGGTGACGGCGCTCAACTGCATCGCGGCAGCCATGGGAAGAAGGAACCACAGCCATTTGTTAGTTCTTCGCGTTCGTGGAATTGGATCTTCGTCTACCGTAGAGGTTTGGACCGCAGCGTCCTTAACCGGACGGGTGAGCAGAGCGCAGAAGACAGCGTAGACCAAAAACCCGAGGGACCATAGTGTTCGCTGGAAACCCAGTGTGAGATGAGGCTCGACCACGAACGGGTAAGCGAGCAGCGCAAGCAGCGAACCTGCGTTCGACAGGGCGAAGAGACGGTAGGGAACACTGCCGCCCCAGGTGCGGAAAAACCAAACCTGCAGCAGAGGGCTGGTAGCGCCGAGCAGCAGAAACGGCAGGCCGATCGTGAAGGTGAGCGTCGCGAAGATGGTCGTGACGGGATGATTGGAGCCACTGTTGATCTCGACCGGGTGCATTTTTTGCGCCGCCAGCAGCAACACGGCTGCGAGCAGCGAAGCTAGATAAAGATGCCGCCGCCAGCCGAGGCAGCCATAGCGCGTCAGCCAGTGCGCATAGAGGTAGCCGAGTAGCAGCGCGACCTGAAAGAAGACCAGGCAGGTCAGCCACACAGCCGAGGATCCGCCCAGGCTTGGGAGAAGTTGTTTCGCGGCCATCGGCTCGACCAGAAAGAGCAGGAATGCGCCGAGGAAGACTGTGATGCCGTAGAGCAGGCGAGATGAAGAAAGCATGGCGTTGCGTCACTCGATTTGGAGGTAGCGAGACGTAGAAGGAGGATAGCGGCGCAGTCATGCCTCGCGCTATCAAAAAGGGATAGCGAATCTGGATATATAGTTCGTCTTTCTTGCAACGAGTTTCGTCCTTATTACAGTGCAAGTAGGGCTTTAGGGGTATGGGCATGAACCTGTTGTATCGGGCCGCGATATTTTCTCTCTGTCTTGCGTGCTTCTCGTCTCCGGCATTTGCACAACTGCAGAGCAGAACCCCTTCTTCACCCTCTGCAAACGATCGCCGTATTGTTTTGGACGTTGTGGTCTCGGACAAGTCAGGCAAGGCCGTAAAGGGGCTCGAGCAGAAGGATTTTACGGTACTCGATAACGGGCATCCGCAGGATATCCTCTCTTTCCAGGCGATCGGGGGCCGAACCGCAACAGCAAATGTCCAGCCTGCCGAGCCGCCGGTAAAGATCATCCTGTTGATCGACGAGGTGAACACGACCTTCCGCCGAGTGGCTTATGAGCGGGATGAGATGAGAAGATTTCTGCAACAGAACGGTGAAGTCCTGGCTCATCCCGTGTCGATGGCCTTCTTCTCGGACACTGGCACCGAAATACAAAACAACGCTTCGCGCGATGGCAACGCATTGCTTGCGGCGTTCGATCAGCATGAGACGCAGCTGCGCACGCTACGGCGTTCCGCTGGATTCTATGGGGCGGTGGAGCGATTTCAGTTGTCCCTGACTACGTTGCGATCGCTCGTGGCCAAGGAGTCGCAGGTGCCTGGAAGAAAAATCGTTGTTTGGATAAGCCCCGGCTGGCCGATCCTCTCCGGACCCGGAGTTGACATCAGCGCCAAGGAGCAGGCGAGTCTGTTTTCGTCGATCGTTTCCATCTCAACCGCGCTTCGCGATGCGCGGTTGACACTTTACAGCGTCGACCCAGAAGGAGCGGGCGCTGGCATCGGGACGCAGTTCTACTACCAGGAGTTTTTGAAGCCGGTAACGTCGGCGAAGAAGACGGTGCCCGGCGATCTTTCGTTGCAGGTGCTTGCGGTACAAAGCGGAGGTCTAGTCACTACCGCAAGCAACGACATAGTATCTGAGATCGCCCGCTGTGTCGCGGACGCCGACGCCTATTACACGCTCACGGTGGATGCGGCGCCGGCTGACCAACCCAATACCTATCACGCAATCGAGGTAAAGGTCGCGGCGCCTGGGCTGACAGCGCGGACTCGAGGCGGGTATTACGTCCAGCCTTAGGTCGTCCGGCGAGCACGTTGAGTGCATCCGGACGGAACGCGATATGATGAATATCGGCGTGCCTTTGCGTGGTGCATTGTGCGCTTCCGGCCAAAAACAATCCTTGGAGAACATATCCGTCGTGAATCAACGCAAATCAGCGGTTATTTTGGGTGCCCAGTGGGGCGATGAGGGCAAAGGCAAGATCGTGGACGTGCTGTCGGAGAAGTTCTCCGTCGTGGCACGGTACGCGGGCGGCCACAATGCCGGGCACACCGTCATCATCAAGGGCAAGAAGTTTGTTCTGCAGTTGATTCCCTGCGGCGTCCTGCGTCCGGCGTGCAAGGGCGTGATCGGAAACGGCGTGGTGCTCGATCCGATGGCGTTTTTGAACGAGGTGAAGAAGCTGAAAGACGCGGGGCTGCCGATTGATGGGCAGCTATTTGTATCGAACCGCGCGCAGGTGATTCTGCCCTACCATCGGATGATCGAACTGGCTGCGGAGAACGCGCCGGGGCGGACGAAGATCGGGACGACCAGTCGCGGCATCGGGCCCGCGTATGAAGACAAGATGCATCGCAGCGGGCTGCGTGTGGTGGATCTGCTGAACTCAGCACTCCTGCGGACACACATCGAGAACGCTTGTCACGAGAAGAACACCATCGCTCATGCGCTCTTCGGCACGGCGCCGCTCGACCCCAAGACCATGTACGAGGAGTACGCGCGGGCGGCAGAGCAGGTCGCTCCTTTCGTCACGGATACGGCAGTGCTGCTGAATCATGCGCTCGACCACGGCGAAAAGGTGATGTTCGAAGGGGCGCAAGGCGCGCTGCTCGATATCGACCATGGCACGTATCCATTTGTGACCTCTTCCTCATCAACCGCAGGTGGAGCGGTGACCGGTACAGGTGTTGGGCCGACGCGAATCGGCACGGTGATCGGCGTCACCAAAGCCTATGTAACGCGAGTAGGCGAAGGGCCGTTCCCGACGGAGATTCACGATTCAACCAGCGATCTGCTGCGGGCCCGTGGGCAGGAGTACGGCGCGGTAACCGGACGGCCGCGACGCTGCGGTTGGTTGGACCTGCCGCTGCTCCGCTACAGCAACATGATCAACGGAACCGAGTGGCTGGTGGTTACGAAGATGGACGTAATGGACGAGTGCGCGGAGATTCCGGTCTGCACCGGCTATAAGATCAACGGCAAGCTGACCGACGTGATCCCAGCAGACATGCCTGGCTACAACGCGATTGAGCCGGTGTACACGAAGCTGAAAGGGTGGAAGAGTTCAACAGAAGGCATCACTGAGTTTGATAAGCTACCGCAACTGGCACAGGACTATCTGAAGTTTGTCGAGAAGGAATCGGGCGCGAAGATTGGAATGGTGTCGACCGGGCCTGATCGCGACCAGACGATCATGCTGCCGGCGTTTGAGGAAGCGCTGAAGGCGTAAGAAAAGGCGGACTAATGTTGAGTTTTACCGTGCGAATGACGTTCGACCAGGCGGATCGCGAGGCCATTGACGAGATCCTTTGCCACCTGACCGCAGCCTCGCGTAAAGAGCCAGGGTGCGTCAGTTACGTCCCTCATTTCGTCGAGGGCGAGAGCTGTACCGTGCTAATTTACGAGCAATATACCGACGAAGCGGCGCTGGATCATCACCGGGGATCGCCGCATTTTCATCAATATGCAATCGGGGGCCTGTATCAGAAGATGAAAGAACGCCGGGTCGAGAACCTATCGGCCATCTGCTGATCGTTTCCTCTGGACTTTTTAGGCGATTCCTGCGTCTTATGGTACCAAGAGGCTCGTACGACTAAAGTTGTTTTGACTGTTTTCGGTCGATCGGTCTAGTATCCGGTACGCAATGCGGCTAAGTGGTCGTCCAATTCGCTATAATCTGATACCCACGACTGTTCTGATAACGGCGGTGGTGATGGGATGGTCTGTGCCGGCGCTCTGCGCCAATTGGAACCAGCCGTTGCACGAAAAGAAGCATGCAGCCAAGCAGCAGGTCGAGGCTCTCGAAGAGCAATGGCGGCAGGCCCAGCTTGTAGGCGACGTTGCCACCATGGACAAGCTGCTGTCCGACGACTACATCGGCATCTCGATGACCGGACAGGTGAATACCAAGACCCAGCAGCTCGACCGGATGCGGATGCACAAGGTGGCGCTTACCCGGCTCGACCTCGTCGAACGGCAGGTGAAACTGATTGGGTCTATCGCGATTGTGACCTCGCGCGCAGAGGTGGAAGGAACCAACGACGGCTTACCCGTGAAGGGGACGTACCGCTACACCCGCGTCTATCAACGCCTGCCATCAGGGGTCTGGAAGATCACGAGCTTTGAGGCCACACGAGTGCCAGGGCCGAGGGATCGCAATCGTGATGTATCTCCTAAATCAGCGGCGAGCGTGCCTCAGCAACCCGGACCCTCTTAGAACTTCAACAAAACAGGTTTGACGACTTAAACAAAGAGACCTTGCTCGTTCGGGCAAGGTCTTAGTCTGTCTGTGATTCTGTGCTCTAGCCGATCTCAGGCGATCCTTGTATCGACAAGCGTGAACCGCACCTCGGTGGTCTCACGAATTTCTCCAGAGGCATCAACGCTAGTTACGGGGCGGGGAAGATTCAGAGCCAGTAAACGGCGATAGAGCGAGCGAGTCGCGCCAGTGAGGCGCGCGTCCTCTGATTCGTGAGGAAAGAGGGCAAAAAATTGACGGGTTGTGGCTACGGTCTGCCGCGTCGTTCCTGCAGATCTGCGTTGGGGGACGGTGACAAGGTATGGACGACGATCGCCCGTCGGAACGCCGCGATTCTCTTGTGGATTCGGGGGTCCGAAGCGGACGGATGCGGGGAGGTTCTGTTGAAAGATTGCCATGGGGAAGCCCTCGGTAGCTCGATAGGTGACGAGGCTTTTGCCGTCTGTCTCTATACCGAGTTGGATGGTTATGGCGAAGTCTTGGTTGTACTAAATTTTGAAAAGGGGACGAAGTTTGGCCCATGTTACATCCAGCGGCTCAGGAAGTACACGAGTTTCTGCAGTTACTGTCATAAAATTTGTATCCCCCAGCCAGCGCGGCAATACATGCAGGTGGATGTGGTCGGCGATGCCTGCGCCTGCGGCCTCGCCGAGATTGAGCCCCATATTGAGTCCGCCCGGCCTGTAGACCTCGCGCAGCACCAGTTCGGCGCGTTGCGAGAGCTGCATCAGCTCGTTGGCCGCGTCCGTTGGAACAGCGGCGAGCGAGGCAAGGTGTTCATAAGGCACGATCATCACATGGCCGGTAGAGTATGGATACGCGTTCAGGCACACGAAGCAGTGCAAACCGCGATGGACGATATGCACGGCCTGTTCGGCGGTCTCGCGCGGCATGCCCCGGGCGATGGCGTAGTCGACTGCGGCGATCATGTTGCAGAAGATGCAATGTCTGTCTTCGGCTTCTGACGGTGGCCAGGCGCTAAGCGCTTCCGGCACACCCGTGCGCGCCTCCGGGTCGGCACGGGTGATGTAGCTATAGCGCCACGGCGTCCAGAGGCGGTCCATTAGCCGAGTATAGCGGGGGCAATCGAACACGGTCGCCGGCCAAGTTCGAGAAGCAAATTATTTTCGCTTCGCTTGCTTCGCGAAGCCGTCCGCCGCATCCAAATCTCATACGATCCAAAAGGATTCAGTCTGCAGGCGTGACATGGTGATGAAAATGCAGGGCGCGGGGTCGACCTTTGTTGACGGACGGTATGCAAAGTTCTATTCTTTAGTTAACGAGCTATTGCGTGTGGGACCCAAGTGCAGTAGCTCCTCTGCGTCACCTGATTCCTTCCATCCTGCCGAAGCAGTCGCGGGGAGAGAAAGAGCAGCCGGCGTTCCTTTCTGGAATGCTGATTGTTCTCCCAGCTTGCGCCGCCTGAGAGGGAATGAGTCCTTGGATCCCGGAGTACGCATTCACCATGGTAGAAAACCATAATCCTGACATCAACGAGAGCAAACCCCTGACCACCGAAACGGAAGTCCTGGCGCCCGAAGCGACAGCCGATCATACCGGACTGTCATCTGAATCCACCTCTAACCAACCGCATGAGATCGCCCACGAATCGTCAAATGCAGCTGCAAAGCATGTTGCACCTGCTGCCGCTGCGCACGCAGATCACGGCACCGTTGTTACGGTAACCGCTGCAGCCGACGAATCTGAAGATGATCTGAACTACGATGCAGCCGATTTTGCTGCAGCCCTCGCCAATTTCGACCGCGAGCAAGCTGCCGAGTCCGCCGCTGCCCAGAACCTGACCGTCGAAGAGGTCATCGTCACTGGCACCGTGGTCAAGATCACCGACAAGCATGTTGTTGTCGACATTGGGCTTAAATCCGAAGGTCTCATCCCGTTAGAGCAGGTTCTGGACATCCACGGCGTGCCCAAGTTCAAGACCGGTGATTCGGTTGAGGTTGTGGTCGAGCGGGAAGAGCCCGAAGGCGGCTACCTTGTCAGCTACGACAAGGCTCTCCGTCACAAGGTATGGGACAAGCTGGAGCAGGCGGCGAACGATAAGACGCCCGTCAAGGGCATGGTCCTCGGCCGCGTCAAGGGTGGGCTGACCGTCGATATAGGCATCAAGGCGTTTCTGCCCGGATCGCAGGTAGAGGTTCGCCCCGTCCGCAATCTGGATGGCTACATCGGCACCGAGATCGAAGTCCGCGTCATCAAGCTGAACAAGAAGCGCGGCAACGTCGTCATCAGCCGCAAAGAGCTTCTCGAAGAGGACCAGAACGCCAAGAAGGCGGTCACCCTCTCCACCCTCGAAGAGGGTAGCGTCCTCACCGGCACCGTCAAGAACCTCACCGACTATGGCGCATTCGTCGATCTGGGCGGCCTCGATGGCTTGCTCCACATCACCGATATGAGCTGGGGCCGGCTGACGCACCCCCGCGACCTCGTCAACGTTGGCGACGAGATCCAGGTGAAGGTGCTGAAGTTCGACAAGGAGAAGCAGCGCGTCTCCCTCGGCTTCAAGCAACTCACGCCTGACCCGTGGCTGGACGCGACCGAGCGCTATCCAATCGGCGCACAGGTTCGCGGCCGCGTGCTCTCAGTCACCGACTACGGCGCGTTCATCGAGCTCGAGCAGGGCATCGAAGGCCTCGTCCACGTCTCCGAGATGACCTGGAGCAAGCGGATGAAGCATCCGTCGAAGATGGTCAAGCCCGGCGACGAGGTCGACACCATCATCCTCAGCGTCAACCCGAACGACCGCCGCATCTCGCTTGGCATGAAGCAGCTCCAGGAAAACCCATGGGAGCAGCTCGAGGACAAGTACCCGACCGGCGCCATTATCGAAGGCCGCGTCCGCAACCTCACCGACTTCGGCGCCTTCATCGAGATCGAGGACGGCATCGACGGCCTTGTCCACGTCTCGAACCTGAGCTGGACCAAGCGCATCAAGCACCCCTCCGAGGTCCTGAAGAAGGGCGAGAAGGTTCGTGCGATCGTTCTGGGCGTTGAACCCGAGAATCGCCGTCTGTCGCTGGGCGTCAAGCAGCTGCAGCCGGATGTCTGGGACACGTTCTTCGCGCAGCATCGCGTCGGCGACGTCATCAAGGGCAAGATTCTGCGCACCGCGCAGTTTGGCGCCTTCGTTGAGATCGCCGAAGGAGTCGAGGGCCTGTGCCACGTCTCCGAAGCGGTCGGTCCTGACGGGAAGCCAGTGGCGATGGATGTCGACTCAGAGCACGAGTTCAAGATCGTCAAGATGAACCAGGAAGAGAAGAAGGTCGGCTTGAGCATTCGTGCCGTTGGCGAAGAGGCCAGCCGCGCCGAGGTCGAAAGCTACAAGGAGCGCGAGAAGACGCCGAAGGGCAACAACTCGGGTTCGTCCTCTTCCTCCTCAGGCAACAGCAGCAGCACAACGCTGGGTGACCTGATCAACTGGAAGCGCTCTGAGTCTGAGAGGGACTAATCTCAGACCAAGGCAAGAATGAAAAGGCCGTCCCAACCGGGACGGCTTTTTCAGGTAGGAGTACCTCAGCCCCTGTAAAACGTGCTCAAACCACACCAAGCCGGCCTTCCGTGTGCAATACAGCACAGTCAATGACCAGATCTAGAGAGAAGATGGGTAGTAGGTTGGGGAATAACTTTGTGAGCCAAACCTGTTTGGACACGCCGGCTCAATAGGTCGAACGAGACAATGACCAAAAATTGTTAGCCGAGATGAACGAGCGCACGCAGGCGGAAGAGGTCCTGCTTAAGGCGGGCGCTTTGCAGCGCGCGATCTTTAACAGCGCGAATTTCTCAAGCATCGCTACGGACGCGCATGGCGTTATCCAAATTTTCAACGTCGGAGCCGAGCGGATGCTGGGCTATACCGCAGCCGAAGTCATCAACAAGGTCACACCGGCCGACATCTCTGATGCTCAGGAACTGATAGCGCGCGCCGAGGCGTTGAGCCTGGAGTTCGGAACCCGGATTACACCAGGCTTTGAAGCATTGGTGTTCAAGGCCTCGCGTGGGATCGAGGACATCTACGAGCTGACTTATTGCCGCAAGGATAGTAGCCGGTTTCCTGCGGTGGTGTCGGTCACGGCGCTGCGCGATGCGCAAGACGCCATTATTGGCTACCTGTTGATTGGCACGGACAACAGCGCACGCAAGCTGGCGGAAGCGGCACTGCTGCGAAGCGAAATGCTGGCGAGCGCGGGACGGATGGCGGCAAGCATCGCGCACGAGATCAACAACCCGCTCGAAGCCATGATGAACACGCTGTATCTTGTCCGAACGACCTCCGATCTTCCGGCGCAGGCCCTCGAGTTTCTGGATATCGCAGACGGGGAGTTGATGCGAATCGCCCATATCACTCGACAGACGTTGGGGTTCTATCGTGAGTTTTCCGCGGCGACCAGCAACTCTGCGTCCGATTTGATTGGCTCTGTTATCAATCTGCTTCAGGCGAAGATAAGGGCCAAGGGGGCCAACGTTGAGCAACAGTGTGAGGAGACGCTACAGGTGATAGGAATCGCCGGGGAGCTTCGGCAGGTACTGGCAAACCTGCTCGCTAACAGTCTGGATGCGATTGGCCAAAACTGCAGGATTGTGCTGCGCGCCTCTGCCTCCATTGATCCGATCGATGGTACGCGGCGCGTCCGAATCACAGTGGCCGACTGTGGGAGCGGCATGGCACTGGCAACGATCAAAAATATCTTCGATCCTTTCTTTACGACCAAGGGCACGGTCGGAACCGGTCTTGGGCTCTGGGTCTGTAAGCAGCTTGTTGAAAAAAATCACGGCTCTATCAGAGTTCGGTCTACGACGGAAGGACGGCGGCGAGGAACGACGTTCTCCATCTTGCTCCCGCGACACGCCGGGACGTCAATCGTTATGGCATAGGGCCGCCCAATCGCCAGCCCATCGGCAACGCCCAGCAGGATCTTCATCCGACACAAAATGGCCGTCCCACTCGGGACGGCCATTTGATACGGTGTGGGTGCTCTTATGCTGACAAAGAACGCATCGCGGCGGGACTTTCGAGTGCCGGGGTCATCTTCGCGGAAGCACGACGCATGACCTCAAGTTCGGCCGGCGCAAAGAGCTCCGGCGGAATACCGCCAACCGCAACATAGCCAGGATCGTCGCCGAGAGCCATTGAGATCTGGTTCCAGCGAAGGAAGGGAGAGGTTGTCGGCAGCACGATGATGCGACGCTTCGGCTCCGGGAAGGCGAAGTAGGCAGACCACGTGAGCAGGGTCAGAGTGATGGCCGCTCCCGAGACCAGACTAAACAAGGAATACATCGTGGGGTTGTGAGCAATCCATGCAGAGTTAACCAGATTGATCGTGGCAAGAAAGCCAAGCCCAAGGCTTATGCCGAAGATGCGGCTGCGGAACGAGAGGCCCATCGGCCGGATAGCGAAGCACACAAACAACAGCAAGCAGAGAGTCAGAATGCTTGAGGTCTGCTGAAGCTGCGTGATCATGGCAGTCATGAAATGAATGCCAGACTGGTGAGGGGATACCGCGACGCCGATGGCAACCGCGACCGAGATGGCCGCGACCCAACGGAAAACCAACATTCCAAGCGTCTGTAGACCCTTCAAGGGAGCCATTGCCATCTTGAAGATGCCGTAGATAACAAGCAGGGAGAGGATCGCTTCAAGGGCGAAGCTTGTCCAATACACATAAAAATAAATTTGATAAGCCAGATGGCGCTCAATGCCATGCCCGCTAAGGTTCAGCAGCGGAATGCAGATGAATGAGCACACGAGTCTCACGCACAAGAGTGCGAAGAGATACGAAAACTGGCGGGTAGCTTTGGCTCGTATTAGGAAGTATACGAGCAAGCCGCAGAGGACAGGTTCAACGAACTGAAGCTGCGAGAACAGACTCGAGAGGGATTCTTTCATGGTGTCCGTACCTGTAAAGCAAACTCAGCCTAGCGTATTCCAGGCACGGACACAACAATTTATTACGCGGATATGCAAGAAATTGCTAACTAAAGGGTAACGAGCCCTACAACACTTGGACTATCGACCCAGACACTGGCCCAGGCTACCGACCAAGACCCATTCCGCAGGCGTTGGGATCATCCGGGGGACAGGTAGGAACCGGAAGAATGCTGACCCGGTTAGCGGTGACTTTGTTCTGGGTCGAGGCGGAGGAGGTCTGAGTAGTGGCAGCGGCACCGGTGAGGACCAGAGCAACGACGAAAGCGCGGACGATAATTTTCATGGAAATAAGCTCCTTTTAGATTTCCTGTTGCTATAACTTGTTGAAAGAACGCGCTGAACTAGCGGCTACCCAATCCACAGGCATTGGGATCATCCGGGGGGCAGGTAGGAACCGGAAGAATGCTGACCTTAGTGGCCGTGACCTTGTTCTGAGTGGAGGCGGAGGAGGTCTGAGTGGTGGCAGCGGCTCCGGTGAGGACCAGGGCGACGACGAAAGCGCGGACGATAATTTTCATGGAAATAAGCTCCGTTTAGATTTCCTGTTGTATAACTCGTTGAAAGGATGTGCTGAACTAGCGGCCCAGACTACCGACCCAGACCCATTCCGCAGGCGTTGGGATCATCCGGGGGACAGGTAGGAACCGGAAGAATGCTCACGCGGGCTGCCGTGACCTTGTTGTGGGTGGACGCGGTGGAGGTCTGGCTAGTGGCAGCGGCACCAGTAAGAGCAAGGACGACGACGAGAGTGCGGATAGCTAGTTTCATTGGATTGGCCCCTTCGTGTTGGTTGATAAGTCGTTGATAAATAAACGTTTATAAGGAGATCGCGGCGTAGACCTAGCGGCCAAGACCCATCCCGCAGGCGTTGGGATCGTCCGGAGGGCACGTCGGAACGGGGAGAATGCTGACGCGGGCTGCGGTGACCTTGTTCTTAGCGGCAGAGGGGGAAGGGATCTGGGTGGATGCAGCGGCGCCGGTGAGGACGAGGACGACAACGAAAGCACGGACGAGATGTTTCATAATGGGATACCCCTGAAGTTGTATTTGCAAATAAAGATTTCTCTGGACAACCAGATGAGGTAACAATAGGATACATAATGGAATAAGTCTAATAGAATCAGTGATATACTGAAGTATGCAATAGGGTTGGTTACTAAAGTACCCAATACCCTCTCTCTATGCAAAATTCTGCAGCATAAAACCCCAAAAAATAAGGGAAACATCTCTGTTTGGAGAGTTGGCGAGTCAGGTCAGCAGCAGGCGCCTGTTGACTATCTAGAGACGCCGGCTCGACCCCCAAAGAAGGGCCCGAACTAGCCGGACTGGTTGAATAATAGAGGTGTCTGGTGCGCTGAGAGGGGATTGCTCACGCGCAGCAGGCAAAGCGTTGGAAGCCCGGCAGGTCAAAGAATCCGTTACACAGAAGTTACTAGTGACACGATTAACCGGACTGTGAAAGCCGCTGCACACCCATTTTTGCACCAAAATGAGGCAAAAATGGGTGCTTTTTAAGCTTGCTTAAACGGCAGCCGGGGTGGTCGGCTCTACGGCCTTGCTTCCAGTCGTGGCTGGAGTTGGATCTGCCTTTTTGGGAGAACCCTCTGACTTCTTTGAGGGCGCGAGGATAGCGTGCAAAGTCGTTCCCTCCATCCGAGGCATGAACTCGACGAGGCCAGCATCGCCGATATCGAGGATGAGGCGGTTGATGATCTTGTAGCCCAGGTCGCGATGAGCCATCTGGCGGCCCTTGAAGCGGAGCGAGGCCTTTACCTTGTCGCCATCGCCCAAAAAGCGGACGGCCTGGTTCTTCTTCGTCTGGTAGTCGTGCTCGTCGACGGTGACCGAGAACTTAACCTCTTTGATGGTGATGACCTTCTGCTTCTTGCGCGCTGCCCGCTCGCTCTTGTCCTTCTCGTACAGATACTTGCCGTAGTCCTGGATCTTGCAGACCGGCGGAACGGCGTTCGGGGAGATCTCTACAAGGTCAAGCGAACGTTCACGGGCCATCTTGAGGGCCTCAAACGGTGCCATAACACCGAGTTGCTCACCGTTTTCGTCGATGACGCGGATCTCGCGGGCACGAATACGTTCGTTGGTGCGGATAAAAGATTTTGCGGAACGTTTATCAATTGGTGGAATAAGTCGCCTCCACAGCGGGTTTTCTCACTCGCTATGCGTTGTTTAGGGATTAGATGCAACACCTGGCAAAGGTTGCACCAGCAACCTCAAGTATAACACTACGAGTAAGATCGCCTGAGAGTTCCCACAGCCGCCTTTGGCATCGTCCGCAGGATCATGTATGTTTGCTCGGAAGCTCTTTAGTGAGGAACCCAAATGAGACGTCGCATTCTGCTGGTTGATGATGAAGTCGCTGTACTGCTGACGTTGAAGGCTGTCCTGGAGATCAGCGGATTCGATGTGGATACGGCAGCCTCCGGCCGCGAAGGCGTCTCGAAGCTGCACACCCGCGAGTATCACATGCTCATCACCGACATGCGCATGGAGCACGACGTTGCCGGCGTCGAGGTCATCAAAGCCGCGCGTGCAGCGACGTATCACCCGGCGATAGCTCTCCTCACGGCATTCCCCGTTGCCGAAGAAGACTGGCAGGAGATGGGCGCCGACCAGCTCCTCGTCAAGCCGGTGCACACGCGCATTCTGCTACAGCAGATCGAAGACCTCATCGCCTCGCACGAGCACAAGCTCGCAACCTTGGGGCTCACTGCCGCTGCCCCAGAAACGCCTCAACCGGCCCCCGCGCAAAAGGCGCCCACGAAAAAAGCACGTGTAAAGAAGGCTGTTAAAACCGCGAAGAAAGCACCATCCAAAAAAACCGTCGACAAAAAAAAGCCAGGAAAGAAAGTCATCGCGAAAAAATCTGCGGCCAAGCCCGCAAAAAAGGCTGTCGGCAAAGCAAAATCACCCGTAAAAAGGGCAACGAAGTCCTCCCCCAAGCGCAAGTCCCGTTAACCGCGCGACGAAGAAACCCAGTCTGAGGCCATGCCGAGCCGTGTCAGCTTGGAGTGTGTTCCTTGATGTAATTTCGCAGCTCGAGGTTCAGTGCCAGCGCCTTCTGCACGCCGCCCTCCAGCATGCGCAGCCAGTCTGAGGCGGGTTCTTTCAGCTCAACCGTGCCGAGAAGATAGCTGGTCTGGATAATGATCTCGAGGGCGTTGCTAAGATCATGGGCGATTCTCCGCATTTCAACTGAGAGATCTTCGGGAATCTTTTCAACGTCTGATGGGGCCTGGGATAAGTGGTTTTTCTGTTCGGTCATTTGGGAGAAATGTAGCCTTCCTCGACAAGTAGACGCCTTTTTTCAGGAGAAGTCTCGCCTTCAGCCGACTCGCGGCAATACCCCCAAGCCGAGCCGCCAGGAATTGACAGCCGCCCCTCGGTTTGTAAGACTAAAGGCTCGCGGTTAGCGTGCTCCGGCCATCTGTGCGGAGCGTAAAACACCGTGCCGTAGTGGCGGAATTGGCAGACGCGCATGGTTCAGGTCCATGTACTCGCAAGGGTGTGGGGGTTCGAGTCCCCCCTTCGGCACCAAAGTTTTTAGCCCTCAACTCAATGAGGCATCGGCAAGCAATTGCCGGAAGCAAATCGAGCGCGGGTCGAAACAGGTCCAGCCCGCGACGAGCGCAGGTCGCATCACCTCTTCAGCGAAATCACAAGGGATTATGGCCACACAGCTCGATCAGATCCTTGCGCACACGCTGTTACAGGTAAAGGCCCGCAAAGCGGTAGCAGACTACGGTCTGCTCGAGCGCCAGGCCGCCGCGCATACTCCCCGAGGTTTCACCGCCGGTCTTCGCGCTGCAGCCGCCAACGGCCCCGCCATCATCGCTGAGATCAAAAAAGCCTCGCCCTCAAAGGGCCTAATCCGCAGCGGCTTTTACCCCGCAACGCTGGCTCGCACCTTCCAGGCCGCCGGAGCAGCCGCGCTCTCCATCCTCACCGACGAGGAGTTCTTCCAGGGTTCGCTCTCCTACCTTGACGAGGCATCCAGCGTCGTCACAATCCCCTGCCTGCGCAAGGACTTCATCCTCGACCGCTTTCAGATCCTCGAGGCTCGCGCCGCCGGTGCCGACGCAATTCTTCTCATCGTCTCGGCCCACACTGACGCTGCTCTCAGCGACCTGCGTGATGAGGCCCAACAGCTGGGGCTCGATGTTCTTTGCGAGACCCACGACCGCGAGGAGATCGAGCGCGCCGTCGCGCTGGGCTTTGACCTCATCGGCGTCAACAGCCGCGATCTGCGCACCTTTTCCGTGCGCCCTGAGCTCTTGACCGAACTCTCAATCTGGATGCCGAAGCACGCCGTGATGGTCGCCGAAAGCGGCATCCGCACCGCTGAGGAGATCGCCCGCCTCCAGGACGTAGGCTACCAGGCCTTCCTCGTCGGCGAAGCGTTAATGCGGCAACCCGATCCCGCCGCCGCGCTGGCTCTCCTGCTGGATCGCGAGTATTCCCCCGACATCTAACTCTCGACTGTCCTCCGCCATGTGGATCAAAATCTGCGCCAACACCAACCTCGACGATGCACACCTGGCCGCCGAGCTAGGCGCAGACGCAGTCGGCTTCGTCTTCGCCCCAAGTGTGCGTCGCGTGACCGCTGCTCAGGTCGCACGGATTACACCCTATCTGCCCCGGAGAGTCGAACGTGTAGGAGTCTTCCCCGCCCTCGAGGCTACGGAGATCGCCAAATCAGTCGAAGAAGCCGGACTCACCGCGGTTCAGCTTCACGGCGGCGTCCGCATAGCGCTTCTGCGGCAGCTCCATAAAATCTTCGACGAACGAGTGAAGCTGATTCAGACCGTGCACTGGCAGGTGGACGCCGACGCCAACGCAGCAGTCGTAGCACGACAACTCCGTGAGATCACCGCAGAAGGACTCACCGACCTCGTGCTGATCGATTCAAAGGTCGGCTCAGCAACCGGTGGCACCGGCATCTCCTTCGACTGGAACGCAGCGCGCACGACGCTCGCCGAAGCCGGCGCCGGATTGAAACTCATCGTAGCCGGCGGCCTGCGTCACGAAAACATCGCCGACGCAATCCGCAGACTGAACCCCTGGGGCGTAGACGTCGCCAGTGGCGTAGAGGAATCACCAGGCCACAAAAGTCCAGAAAAATTATCCGCCTTCATCCGCGCCGCGCGCACCTCCACCGCAGCCACCTAGCGCACATTCGAAGTTATCGCAGCGAAAATAAGAGCCGTCATCGTGCCGGAGCAAAAAAAAATAACAGTTGTCATCGTGCCGGAGTCAAAAAATAACAGTTGTCATTCTGAGCGGAGCGAAGAACCCCCGCATTTCGTCTTTGCTTTTGCTTGTTCTCTTCCACCCAAAAAGAATCAACCCCAAAAAGAAACCCCCTTTACCAGGGGGTTAACACTACTGAAAATCTTCCGGCGCAGGAGGTGGCGGCGGTGGCGACTTCGGAGGCGGCACACGCGCCTCATGCACATGCGCGTCGTGCGTATGACCCTTCGGCGTCCGGTCATGGAAGAGCTGAGGGCGCATGTGGCCGGTCGGCGATCTCGGCCTCGCCTGAGCGAGAGCCGGGGCCATAGCCAGCAACACCGCGATGGAAATCTTCAGCTTCATGAAGCAACCTTTTTCCCTCACATATACGACGTACGGAACGCTGGCCCGGATTCATTTTCCGCCGACTGCTACACTAAAACACCCATTTCTGGGTATACAACTATCGGGGGACGATTCAAAGTATCGGCGAGCCAGGCCGATCTGTCACATTAATTTATTCCCCGGTACCCAGGTCTCTACGTCTGGAGAGACCCTACGCTTAACCCTTCCCTATCCCTAGTTGCAATTCCCTGGCCATAAACGCGTACTGGTCCACCGTCGCCTCGATGCGTTTGCTCAGCGGCATCCCCGCCCCATGACCAGCCCGGGTCTCCACTCGGATCAGCACCGGATTTGGGCCAGTCTGGGCCTCCTGCAGGGCAGCCGTGTACTTGAAGCTGTGGGCCGGAAACACGCGATCGTCATGGTCACCGGTCGTGATCAAGGTCGCCGGATAGCTCGCCCCCGGCCGGATGTTATGCAGCGGCGAGTACTTGTAAATCGCTGTAAATTCAGCAACATCCTCCGACGGCGAACCGTACTCCTCCTTCCATGCCCACCCGATCGTGAACTTATCGAATCGCAGCATATCCATCACTCCCACCTGCGCCACCACCGCCCCAAACAGGTCGGGACGCTGCAACTCACACGCCGCCACCAGCAGCCCGCCATTACTCCCGCCCGAGATAGCAAGCCGCTTCGGAACTGTGTACTGATTAGTTATTAGCCATTCTGCTAATGAAATAAAGTCGTCAAACACGTTTTGTTTTCTCACCCTCGTCCCAGCCTCGTGCCAGGCCTCGCCATACTCCCCGCCGCCTCGCAGGCTGGCCTGGGCATAGACCCCGCCCATCTCCATCCACATCACATGCGAGGGCGAAAACTCCGGCATCAGCGAAATATTGAACCCGCCATACGCATACAGCAGCGTCGGCGCCGTGCCATCGAGCACCAGTCCCTTCTTGTGGCTGATAAACATCGGCACTCGGGTCCCGTCCTTACTCGTCGCGAAGATCTGCTTGGTCTCATAGAGCGACGGATCGAAGAGCAGCTTCGGCTGACGATACAACGTCGATTTGCGCGTCTTCATATCCAGCCGGTAGGTGACACCCGGCGTGGTGAAGTTCGTGAACTGATAGAAGGTCTCGGTGTCGTCGCGCAACCCGCCGAAGCCCATCGCAGTGCCAATCGCCGGCAGCTCAAGCCGCTCGATCAGGCTGCCGTCGAGCCGCCGCAGCTCCACCAGGCTCTGCGCGTCCGCAAGACAGTTCGCGATGAACGTATTGTCAATGATCGAAATGTCGCTCAGCTTGTTCGTGCTCTCTGGAATCACCGTCTTCCAGTGCTCCCGCTCCGGGTGGTTCAAATCGATCGAGATGACCTTGCCGTTCGGTGCATCCAGCGTCGTCAACAACCAGAAGAGCGTTCCGTCGTTATTGATCGGCACGTAGGTCGCGTCCGCGGTATCGATCAGTCGCTGCAGCGGCTTGCTCGGATCATGCAGATCCTGCACCGCAAGCTCGTTGTTGGGGCTTGTGCCCTTGCTCTGGTGAAGCACAAGGTAGCGGCCATCATCGGTCACCTGCGCCCCAATGTTGATCTCCCCGTCGTCCGGCCGGTGAAAAACAAGCGCGTCCTGGCTCTGCGGCGTGCCGAGCCTGTGAAAGTAAACCTTGTGAAAGTAATTCGCGGTCTTCAGCGCCTCAGCCTCGCTCGCATCCGCAGCAGGCTCGTCGTAGCGTGCATAAAAGAAGCCGCTCCCGTCTTTCATCCACGCAGCCCCACTGAACTTTGACCACTCGACAACATCGGGCAGGTCCTCTCCCGTCGTCACATTGCGCACATGCCACTTCACCCAGTCGCTGCCCGCATCCGCAATCGAATACGCCGCCAGCGAGCCATCGTCCGTAATGCTGATGCCGCTGATCGCAACCGTTCCATCGGCCGAGAAAGTGTTCGGATCAAGCAGCACCTTCGGCTCCCCGTCGAGCCCCTCCTGCCAGTAAAGAACATTCTGGTTCTGCAACCCGCTGTTGTGCGAGTAGAAGTACCGCGTTCCCCGCCGCGACGGTGCCGTATACCGTTCAAAGTTGATCAGCTCCATCAGCCGCCGCTGCATCGTCTCGCGAACAGGAATCTCCGCCAGATACCTCTGCGTCAGCTCATTCTCTGCGTCGATCCACGTCTTCAGCTCAGCTGAGTCGACATCCTCCATCCAGCGATAAGGATCGCTGACAGTCGTACCGAAGTAGTCGTCGGTCTGTTCAACCGTTCGGGCAGTGGGATAGGCAAGTTCTAATGTCGTCTCAGAAGCAATTGGATTCATGGAGAGCATCTTTCAGGGATTTCGGCAGGGGAGTCTGTCCGCTATTCGGACTATAACGCAGATAGAAGGTGCCTCGCCTGCTAGAAACCGCGCGCCGAAACAGAACCCCTCAAAAAAATATTTCAAGAAAGAGGAAAATTTTCGGACTCCGAATAGGGACCATCAAAACGCCACAATTCACCACAAATCCACCACAACTTCACCACGATTTAACCACCAGGAAACACCACAAAATCGCAAAACCCCCCGCAAAAACGGTCCTCCACCACGCCCAAAAAAATTGTTCGATAAATCTTCAAAAATCACTCCGGTTAGACTTGAACCATGCGGACTCTCCTCTCCGTCCTCCTGCTCCTCAGCGCGATCCCTTGCCTCGCGCAGGAACCTAAACCAGCCGACGACCAGAGCTACACCCTGAAAACTCAGTCGAACATCGTGCTCGTCCCAACGACCGTCCAAACCAAACATGGCGACATCCTCTACACCCTGAAACAAGATCAGTTTGTCGTAGAAGACAACGGCGTTCCCCAGGCGATTCACCTCGATCAAGACACCGATTCCCTTGGCCTTTCGCTGGTCGTCGTCGTGCAATGCAGCCGCTCCGCTGGTTGGGAATACACCAAGCTGAACGGCCTCGGAACAATGGTCGACGACATCGCCGGCGATGCGCCACGCGAGGTCGCAATCGTCACGTACGGCTCTGCGCCGCTGCTGCTCGGCAAGTTCTCCAGCAACGTCGACGCAATGGCTCACGCGCTCGCACAACTCGAGCCCTGCGATGACCCGGACGCATCGACGCTCGATGCTGTGGACTACGCGACCAGACTGCTCGAAGCACGAAAGAACCACTATCGTCACGCGATCCTGCTCATCAGTGAGACCCGCGATCACGGCAGCCAGAAGAAGCCCGCTGAGGTGATTGCAGCACTCGGGCGAACGAACACGGTTGTCGATTCCGTTGCGTTTGGACCAGGAAAGACGGAGGTTCTGAACGACCTGAAGTACGGCGGCGGAAGCGGACCGATCGGTCTGCTCGTGATGGCAGTGAATGCCCTGAAGAAGAACGCTGCTCATGAACTAGCTGCGCTCTCAGGCGGCGAGTACATCAACTTCACGACACAGAAGGGCTTCGACGAAGGGCTGCATCAACTCACGAATCACGTTCACAACTATTACTTATTGAGCTTTCAGCCGCATGGTGAGGCGAACGGCGAACCTGCGTCAGGGATGCATCGAATTCGTGTGAGGATACCGGATTATCCTGATGCGCGCATTCGATTTCGTGAGAGCTACTTTGCCGGCGAGCTCGATTCAGCGGCTGCAGAAACGAACTGATCAGCGAGTTTTAGTTTTTGCGGCGAGAACTTTTCTGCGATCCGCGATGAGCCGTTTTTGCTGAGTGGCAGGCATCGCGAGGACGGCGCGGGTTTTCGGCGGGAGCTTGTTGAGGGTGATGGCGTGGGCTGCGCTAAGTTCCTGCTCCCACTCCGATGTGCGGAAGACATCCCATCGCTCGGCAGCTACCCAGAAGATTCGCGCCATGTATGGAGCGGGAATGATGCCTTCAACTTCAATCAATTCGGCGTAACGCTCGGGACCGGCAGCGTAGGAGATCACCGCTCTGCCGTCGCCGTCGAGGTTGACGAGGGCGAACATCTTTCCGCCGATGGCCTTGTCTCCAACCCAGAAGACGAGGTTGGCACCCCACTGCATGGTCTCGACGGCGTGAGGAAGGGTGAGGAGGTAGGCGCGAATGCGTTCGGCGTCCATGATTTCCTTTCCCGGGGGTACCCCCTCCCCCCTTGCCGAGGGGGAATCCTTTGTTTGCATGAGTTTAGGGCGGGTTACTGTCGCCAAATTCGTGCAGTCAAAGGGGTTACAGCCAAATTCGTGCAAGCAAACGAGTTACGCCGGACATAGGCCAGGCCCTAACTCGTTTCTTTTCCCTTTTTATCTCTATTTCTATTGTACCGAGCTGGGCCTAACTAAAGTGCCAACTCTATTCCGTTTATTTTGAGCCGCTTAAGTGGTTTTGGGACTTGACATGCGATTTTGCTGCGGTTTCTGAAGAAATTAAAAAAGCAAAGGCGATATTTCAGGCATTCGGCGGTACTCCACCTGATTGGTCGCAGTGTTCAAGGGTGACTTTGCATATGCTGCAGATCGTCGATAAGGTCCTTCTGGTAGTCGGGATGATCGGTCTGTGCGAGATGGAGGGCGGTAGCAATGGCCTGCTGGCCTTCTGCCGTGCGCCCGGAGGCAAGGAGAATCTCGGCGAGAACGGTGTTGACATCAGCGGAGTCCGGGGCTTGCTGAACGGCGGTTTGCGCGAGGGCAAGCGCCTCAGGAAGGCGGCGTTGACGTGCTAGACCGAGAGCGGCCGAGGCGTTGGTCTCGGCGGCCAGGAGCGGAACGTTGAAGGTGCCTCGATAGACAAAGATGATGTTGCCAATCGTCGCATCCGGGGTGCGGTCGCGGAAGGGTGCGTACGGGTTTAGATTGTCGGGCCCCCAAAAAATCCCGCTGGTTTCGGTGGAACTGACGAGTATCGTGCCAGAGATAGTGGATGGAACAGGAGCGCCGCCGCGGCCGATGATATGTGAGAAGCCGGAGAGCAGAGGTTTACAGGAAATACCGTAGTAGGCGAGACTGACGCCCGGATTACCGTGGTAGTCGAACCAGCAGTTGGGGTCGGGATGCTGGTCAAGGTAGGTTTTGGTCCACTTGAGGCCCTGGCCCCAGTCGGCGTTGGCGTCGGTGGTAACGCGATAGGTGTGAGAGGGGCCACCAAAGAGCTCATTGGAATAGACGAGGAAGTTTGGAAAACAGTGAAGCGAAGAGACGACGGTGAAGAGGAGGAGAGCGGCCACAGCGACCCTGGCGAAGCTCGAGCGGTAGAAGAGAGATGCCGCTGCCGCAGCGGCAAGGACGATGCAGAACGGGTAGATGGGAAGAAGGTAACGGACGCCCATATTGATCAAGGACGAAATGGCGGCGAGCAGGAACAAGGCGATGGGGACGGTGAGGAAGAGGAACTCGCGCTGGCGGTTGGCGATGCGGGCGAAGGGAACGAGTAGAAGAAAGATGAGAAGAGTCAGCGTGGTTTTGATGAGGAAGACGGCAGGTAAGAAGAACCATTGGCCGGTGCCGTACACATGACCGAAGAGAAAGGAGGAACGGGCTCCGATGGTACGAAGGATATCGACCCAGCCGTAAAGATAGGCCTCGGGGAGAACATGATGGCGCGCGAAGAAGGTGATGAGATTAAGCTGCAGCGGATGCGTGAGCGTTGCAGCGTAGGCGGTGAGAGAAGGGATCATCTGTAGCGGGCCAGGGCGGGCGGGGTAACGGAAGCCATAGATGGCCCAGAGGGCGAAGTAGCTGACGATGCAGATCGTGATGAGGGCCAAGCTGAGTTGGCGGAGATGATGTTTCCGATCCTGCGCGGCGGTATTGCCGATTGTCGGGAGGAAGAGATCAACGAGCGCCAGGAGGACCAAAGTGGGAAGGACGAGGATGCCGGAGTGTTTGGTGACGATGGTGAGGGCCGCAACGACTGCGCAGAGTGCAAGACGGGGAGCGGAAGGCTTCTTGCAGTAGCGGTAAAAGGTGTAGACGGAGGCGAAGAGGAGGCATGCAAGAGGCATGTCCGTGGTGACGATGGCTCCGTTGGCGAGCAGGTTGGGCTCAAATATGAAGAGAAAGAGCGCGAGGATTCCGGCGAGTGGGCCGAAGATTTCTTTGGTGGCGAGGAAGACGAGCAGGCCGAGGGTGAGGCTGAAGAGGACAATGATAAGACGGCCGCGCAGAAGAATGGCGTCTGCGTTGGCGGTGTAGAGAAGCTGTGTGCCGTTTACGAGGTCCTGGGCTTTGAAGAAGGGGATGGGGACGGTTGGCGGCTCGCGGAGGCCCATGGGAAGGAGTGGGAGAGTGGCGAGCGAACTTAACGAACGGAGGATGCTCTGGATTTCTGCCAAAGTCGCCGTGTTTCCAGTACACGAAGCCGGCGAAGAGATGAGTTGATTCATCGAAGGTCTGGGACTGCTGCCGCTCGGAGGTGACCAGAAGGATGGCTAAGATGGCGAGGAGTGCCGCGGCAATGAAGTTGGCGGCACGATGGCCGAGTATTGTGGGCTGGGGGATTGGAGAGTCGGGCATGATGCGTCCTTCGCAACATACGGAGATTGCACCAAGTGGTTTGGTGAACGTTGGGGGCCCGAGCGAGACTTGTGCGTTATGGGGAACAAACTTACTGGTTTATCGAGGTGATTGCAAGATTGAAGCGTTGCCGGGTTCAAGGGTCTTTCTGAGGAACAAGCGGCTGTGGCCGGGCAGGTAGTCTTCGAGCGTTCCGAAGACGGTGTATCCGAGTCGTTCATAGAAGCTGGGGGCCTGGAAGCTGAAGGTGTCGAGCCATGCTGCGTGGCAACCGCGCTGGACAGCCTCCTGCTCTGCCTGCTCCATGAGTTGACGGCCTAAGCCGGCACCGCGCATTTCTTCCGGGACAAAGAGCAGATCGATGTGAAGGATAGAGTATTGGGTGCTTCCGAAGAGTCCACCCAGCAGTTCGTCTGTGTCCGGATGCGTCAGGAAGATTGCCAGGGAGCGGTAGTCGATCGGACGACCGGATTTGATGTCGTTGAAGTGGGCCAACTTTTTCGCTAGCGCCTTGATCATGCCGGTATCAGGTGCATCGGTCAATGTGATCTTCGGTGTCATCAAGACAGTCCTTTTCGAAGAGTATGGTTCAGTTTTTCTGTTTTGCTGCATGCAGGATTTTGTCTATACAGGCGACGACGCGATCAACGTCCTGCGTCGAGGTCTGCCAGTTGCAGACGCTGACTCGCATGGCGCGACGGCCGTGCCAGGTTGTTCCGGTGAAGAAGGCTTCTCCTGAGGCGAGGATCTCTGCCATGACGTGGTCGGTGAAGGCGTCGCTGGCGGACGTTCCTTCGCGAGGATCTTCACCTGGAGCAAGGAAGCGGACGAGTCCCTGATTGATTTGAGGTTCCCAAACGACCTCGGCTCCTTCGAGAGCACCTATGCGCGTGACGAGTGCGTGCGCGTGGTCGCAGGTGCGTTCGATCAGGTCGGCTACACCTTGTGTGCCTAGTTGCCGGAGGGCGGCGTAGGTGGCGAATCCTCTGCCACGACGCGACCATTCGGGGTTCCAGTCGATTTGATCGCGGGCGTCTTCCGCGTGGGTAAGGTATGAGGCGCGGTGCGAGAGAGAGGCACGATGGGCTTCGCGATCACGCACGAAGGCGTAGCCGCAATCGAACGGAACGTTGAGCCATTTGTGGCCGTCGGTGGTCCAGGAGTCCGCGCCTTCGGCTCCTGCGAGGAGGTGGCGGAGGCGAGGGCTGGCTGCGCACCAGAGGCCGAAGGCTCCGTCGACGTGGACCCATGCGCCGAACTTTTTCGCTATCGGTATGAGTGTTTCGAAGTCGTCGAATGCGCCGATGTTGAGATCACCGGCTTGAAGGACCAGGATCGTCGGCGCAGTAGGAGAGCTTTCAAGCGCTTTAGTGAGGGCGTCTTCGCGTAGCCTGCCCTGTGCGTCTACCGGCAGACGAACGATGTGTCTGTCGCCGAGTCCAAGCATGCGAAAGGCTCGTATGGTTGAGCCGTGCAGCTCTGAGCTGGTGAGGATGCGGATGGGAGGCGATCCGGCGAGGCCTTCGGCTTCGACATCCCACTGACGCTGGGCCAGGAGTGCGTGACGCGCGGCAAGAAGGCAAGTTACGTGCGCCATTTGACAGCCTGTGACGAAGGCGAAGCTTGCGGTGGAGGGAAGATGCAGGAGGTCTTTGAGCCAGGCGCCGGCGACCTCTTCGACGATAGCAGCGGCTGGGGAGGTCGCGAACATTCCTGCGTTCTGATCCCATACTGATGTGAGCCAGTCAGCGGCCAGGGCAGCGGGAAGAGAGCCACCGATGACCCAGCCGAAGAAACGCGGGCCTCCGGTGTCGATGATGCCGCCATCGACTGCTTTCACCAGGTCGTCGATGACTGTCGTGGCGTCCGTTCCGGACTCGCCGAGGGGAATTGCCAGTTTGGTTCGCAGGGTGTTGAGATCTGCGGTTGCAGCTACCGGGAGATTAGATGCCGACGCGAGGTGATCCATGGCGTGTTGGAAGGCTGCGGTTAGGGGCGCATGAAACGATGAAGGCTTTTCGCTCATAGGGGAAGGATAGTAGCACTCTTATACGAAAACACTCCGGTTCTTGATTTTGAAACGGATTTTGAGGTCGGCGCACGGAGCTCTACTGCAAACCGTTTGGAACGCCTACGTAATCGCAGATGAGAATCGTTAGATCGTCGTTCTGAGACCCGGCCCAAATCTTCAGTGAGGAGATGATGTGATCTGCGGCTGCTTCCACGGTGAGGTGAGATCCATCCTGCAGTAAGGCAGATAGTCGTTGCGGCCCAAACTCCTCTCCTGCTGTGTTCGCGGCTTCGAGGAGGCCGTCCGTATAAAGGACGAAGCGATCGCCCGGTTTGATGGAATGCTCTAGGGTTGAGTAGGTAGCGAAAGAAAAAGCGGCGAGCATGAGACCGTTCTCGGTTAATTCGATCACCTTTCCCGCGCGTAGTATCAGCAAGGGTGGGTGGGCTGCGGCAGAATATCGGAAGGTGGCGGAGGCTGCATCGAGGTAGACGTAGGCGGCGGTCACAAATTGGCTTTGCGTGTTTCCGCAGAGGACAGCGTTCATTCCGGATAGGAGCGCGGCGGGATCGGAGAAATTTGTGTGCTGCGAGGTGGCGGCGAGTTTGACCATCGAGGCGATAAGAGCGGCTGGGACGCCGTGGCCGGAGACGTCGGCGATGAGTAAGCCCGCTTGCTGTGGGTTGGTGACGAGGAAGTCGTAGAAGTCTCCGGCTACGGAGGTCATGGGGACGTAGCGTGCGGCGACGTGAAAGTGGTCGGAGTGCGGGTAGGCGGATGGGAGAATGTCGGCCTGGATGCGGCGAGCGATCTCGAGCTCTTTTTGGATTTCGCTGAACTGATGATCGCGCGCCAGGCTCCGTTTCGCGGCTACATAACCCAAAGTTGCGAGGAAGAAGGCGAAGCCCCAGGGTTCTACATTTTGAAAGTGCCCCAAAGCTGCGGTGATGTTGTCGTAGAGGACAAAAGCGGCGAACAAGAGGACGGCCCTGCTAAGGATGACTGAGTCCTGATCGGTTCGCTTTCGTATCACCGATTGAATTACCAGGGCAATCACGCTGAGGATGACGATTCCGTGGTTGATCAGTTCAAATGCCTGCTTGTGACCGAACAAGAAGGTTGCTACAAAGAGACACAGGAGCGGGATCGATATAGCGATGGCGGCTTTGCGGCCTCCGAAACGCGTGAGAAATCCTGCAGCGTCGAAATAAAAGAAGGCTGGAATTGGCACCAGGTAGCTGGCGGCCCAGCGCAGGTTGTCGAAGAAGGCCGAAGGGGGGATCATCAGGGCGAGTAAGGGCAAATCGATCCACACGCGCTGACCGTAAAAGATGGCGAAGAGACCCAGCCAGAAGAGCATTGCGTCGAACTTGCGGCTGAGAAAGGCGAACGCCACCGAGATCAGTCCGAACGTGGTAAAAGCAGCACCCAGGAAGAGGTAGAACACCCCTTCGTGAAAGGCCCGTAGGACCTGGCTTGCTGTCAGGTGCGAGTCGCCTGCGTACATACGAGCGAATGATACACGGGGAGGCGCGAGGCACTGGCGAAATTTGAACGCTCGCGGAATATGTTTTGCGTAACGACGCTGTCAACAGGTCTTTATACTTGAGAGATATGGCTACGTTTGCTTCGCTGGAAGACCAACTTGATTTAATTACTAAAGGTGCTGCGGAGATTGTTCCGCTGGAGGCGCTGAAGGAGCGCATTACGAAGTCGATTGCGACGGGAAAGCCGATGCGGATCAAGGCGGGGTTCGATCCTACGGCTCCGGATTTGCATCTTGGCCATACTGTGCTGCTGCGGAAGCTGAAGCACTTTCAGACGCTGGGGCATACGGTGATCTTTTTGATTGGCGACGCGACGGCGCTGATTGGCGACCCGACGGGGCGCGATGTGACACGCAAGGCGCTGACGCGGGAAGAGATTGCGGCGAACGCGGAGACGTACAAGGAGCAGGTCTTTAAGATTCTTGACCGCGAGAAGACGGAGGTACGGTACAACTCCGAGTGGCTGGACAAGCTGAGCTACTACGACATGGTGAAGCTGATGGCGCAGTTTACTCTGTCGCAGATGCTGGAGCGTGAGCACTTTCATAAGCGGTTCAACGAAGAGCAACCGATTTCGCTGCATGAGCTGATCTATCCGATTGCGCAGGGATATGATTCGGTCGCGCTGGAGTGCGATGTGGAGCTGGGCGGGACGGACCAGAAGTTTAACCTGATGCGCGGGCGTGATCTGCAAAAGCACTTTGGGCAGCCGCAGCAGATTGTGCTGATGACCTCGGTTATCGAGGGGTTGGACGGCGTGCAGAAGATGTCGAAGTCGTTGGGGAATGCGATTGGGGTGCATGAGCCAGCGGCGGAGATGTATGGGAAGTTGATGTCGATTTCGGACGAGCTGATGTGGACGTATTGGACGATGCTGCACAGATCTGCGCGGGTCGGAGATTGCAGCAATGCAGCAGCAGGTGCGGAGTGGAGCGCTGCATCCGATGCAGGCGAAGAAGAATCTGGCGTGGACGATTACGCGGGATTTTCATTCGAAGGAAGAGGCGGATGCCGCGGCGGAGAGCTGGGCGAAGATGTTTCAGCAGCGCGGTGTGAGCGAGGATGTGCCGGTGGTGAAGGTGGGAAAGCATAAGGTGCCCGTTGATACATTTGGCCAGATGAATTTGCCGAAATTGTTAGTAGAAGCGGGACTGGCGAGTTCCGCGGGTGAGGCTACACGCAAGCTGGCGGAGAATGCGGTAAGCGTAAACGGAGCGAAAATAACGAGCAGGGCCTATCCGGAAGCGATGCTCGGCGAGTCTCCGACGTTGCGATTGGGCAAGAAGGCTGTGCGGGTAGAGTGGATATAAATGAGGGACAAAGCCGGTTGGCTGATAGAGTGCAAAGAGCACCAACCTAGTTGAAAAAGCTGCATCTTAAAGAACGTGGGTCTATGAGTTTGAGATTTTCTTCAGGTCTGATTGGGTTGGGTGTGTTGCTGGTGGTGGGGCCGTGGACGTTGCGCGCGCAGACTACCAAAGATGCGAAGGAGATCGTTCGAGTTGCGATGAATGCCGAGTTGGCGGCAGATCTTAACGATCACTCGCGATGGCGCTACCGTGTTGATCAGAGGGATGGAACTAACACCATTTCGATTGTGGTTGAGACGGCGCATGGCTCGGTGAAGCGGTTGATCAGCAGGAACGGCCAACCGTTGAGCGAAGCAGAGGCGCGAACGGAAGACCAGAGGGTGCAGAGCTTCATTCACGATCCCGCTCAACTGGCAAAGCAAAAAAAAGATGGGATGCAGGATGGAAAGAACGCCGAAGAGTTGCTGAGGATGTTGCCCGAGGCGTTCCTTTGGAAGGTGCAGAGCGAGGATGCGGAGAAGATGACGCTGCACTTTGAACCGAATCCGAACTTCAGCCCGCCGGATATGCAGGGGCGCGTGCTGGGGCTGATGGCCGGCGAGTTGGTGGTGGATAAAGGACAGAACAGGATCGAGACCATCAGTGGCAAGCTGACGCAGGACGTGATGATCGGGTGGGGTCTGCTGGGACGGCTGCACGAGGGTGGGACGTTTCGCGTGGAGCGCAGGCAGGTGGCGCCGGGGCTGTGGCAGATCACAGAGACCCATGTGCACATTGTTGGCAGAGTGTTGTTTTTAAGAACATCGGGCAGCAGCAGGATGAGGTGCAGACGGAGTTTACGCAGGTGCCCGACGGAACGACGCTGGAGCAGGCTGCGGAGATGACGAAGCCAGGCAATGTGCCCAGGAATGTGCCTGCGAATGGAACGGCGAAGTAGAGGCTGGCTGTATGCTCGGAGACGATGGCACACACTCCCTATCCACAGACTGATCGTGAGTTGATGCGGTTGATCGAACGCTCGCCTGGGCATCGGGCGGGGTATAAGCAGTTGATTCGTGAGCTTGGATTAGGCGGCGGACGCGAGCGGCGATTGCTACTGGAACAGCTTGCGCGTATCACGGCTCGGGGCGAGCTGGTGAAGACGGAGAGCGAGCAGTGGAGTTTGCCTGCGGCTACTCCGGACAAGACGAAGCGAGTGAAGCGCAGTGGTACGGAGCAGCCGGTGGAGCATCGCGCGACGCGCGACAGGCTCGTTGCAGGACGGCTGGATCTGCATCGCGATGGGTATGGATTTGTGCGGCCAAATGGAAGCGTAGATCGGAGCGACGATCTTTTTATTCCCCCGAATGAGCTGAATGGCGCAATGCAGGGAGATGAAGTGCTGGTGGACGAAGCTCCGCCAGGAAGAGATGGAAGGCGGTCAGGGCGGATTGCGCGGGTTCTAAATAGGCGAAACCCCACGGTGGTAGGGATCTTTCATTATGCGCGGACACATCGGAGCGCGTGGGATAGCTCGCCTCTCAATGGCAACTACGTAACACCGTTGGATGAGCGGATGGCCGGTTCACCGGGCGGCGGGGCGATTCTGATTCCAGAGGGCGCGGAGGTTCCGTCGGCGCCGAGGGTGACTCCACATCGCGTGCTAGGTGACGAGGCGCAAGCACAGCAGGCTCACTGGTCGGATGAACTCGATCCGCACAGGCCGCTGGAGGGGTTGGCCGTCGATGTGGAGATTACGGATTTTCCGACGGTTGGAAGGCCAGCGCGGGGACGCGTGATCGAGGTGCTGGGACCACCGGATGCGTTTGGCGTGGATGTTGAGATCATCATTCGCAAGCACCATCTGCCGCATGTGTTTCCACCAAATGTGTTGGCGGAGGCTACGGCTTCTGCGGCGCAGACAGTAGAGACGCTGGATGCGAAGGAGTTTGCGCGGCGAAGAGATTTCCGTGGGTTGAAGATTGTGACCATCGATGGTGAGACGGCGCGAGATTTCGATGATGCCGTGCTGGTGACGCCGCTGCCGAATGGAAATTGGGAGCTGCAGGTTCATATCGCGGATGTGAGCCACTATGTAAGGCCGGGGACGGCTCTCGATCTTGAGGCGCGGCTGCGAGGGACGTCGGTTTACTTTCCGGATCGTGCGATTCCGATGCTGCCGCCGCAGCTTTCGAGCGGCATGTGCAGTCTGCGGCCGGATGAGGACCGGCTGGTGCTGAGCTGCGTGATGGAGATCGACGGACGGGGCGAGGTGCTCGGGTACGAGGTGTGTGAGGGGATCATTCGCAGCGTGAAGCGGATGACGTATACACAGATTCAGGGTGTGCTCGATGGGAATGCAGAGACGAGGGAGGAGTTTGCCGAGCTCGTGCCGGAGTTCGAACGGATGTATGAGCTTGCACTGAAGCTGAATGCTAAGCGGCATCGTAGAGGATCGATTGATTTCGATCTGCCGGAGCCGGTAATTCAGTTCGATCCCGATGGGAACATGGAAGCGATCGTCCGATCGCAGCGAGGATGGTCGCATCGGTTGATCGAGGAGTTCATGCTCTCGGCGAACGAGTGTGTGGCGACGTGGATTGAGTCGCAGGGTGTGCCGAGTGTGTACAGGATTCACGAGATTCCTGATCCGAAGCGCATTGTTGATTTTGAGGAGACGGCAAGCCAGTTCGGGTATTCGCTTGGGTTCAGCAGCCTGCCAGTGAAGAAGATTCAGACCAAGGGTGACCGGCGCGATGCGCGCGGAACGAACCGCCAGGCGAAGACGCATGAGGTGGCGGAGTCGATTCCAGTGACGCCGCAGATGTATCAGAGACTGACCGCAAAGATTGCGGGGAAGCCGGAAGAACGGATCCTGTCATACCTGATGCTGCGATCGTTGAAGCAGGCGCGTTATAGCGAGAAGAATGTCGGTCACTTCGCGCTGGCAAGTCCAAGTTATACCCACTTCACCTCGCCGATCCGGCGTTATCCGGACCTGATTGTGCATCGGCTCTTGCGGGACCTGATTCAGGGAGGTGCGAATCCTGAAGGTGCAGCGATTTTGTCGGATGCTCCTCAGCCATGGCAGGAAAAATCGGTTTCGAAGGGACGTTCGGAGAGGCATGAAAGACCCACGTTGGAGGGCCCTATTCCAGAGGCCGAACTGGGAGCAATCGCTACCGAGTCGAGCCAATCGGAGCGGCGCGCCGATGATGCAGAGCGTGAGCTGATTGAGTGGAAGAAGATCAAGTTCATGCAGGACCGAGTAGGCGAAGACTTCAACGCGATCATACTTTCGTGTACAAAGTATGGATTTTTCGTTGAACTGGATGAGTTGTTTATCGAAGGGCTCGTGCCGCTGACGTCGTTGCAGGACGATCGTTACATGTTTCGCGATACCGACCGACAGATCGTTGGAGCGCGGAACGGCCGAGTGTTCAAGATGGGGCAGCGGGTACATGTGCTGCTGGATCGCATCGATCGACAACAAAGGCGGTTGCAGTTTGCGCTGCTGCCGTCGGAGGAAGAGTTAACGAGTTCTCCTCGATCGCTGCGGAAGTCCAGCACTGCGGCGACGAGTACAGGGGAGAGGCCGCACTCTAGTCCGAATCGCTCGGGTAAGAAGGGAAAGACGAAGTCCAAGGCAAGGGAGCGAAATAAAAAGACGAAGGGCAAGCGGCGTTAAGTTACCGAAGCTGCGGTGCTGTGAAGAGGCCGGTGAGCAACGCAAGAAAAGCCATGATCAAAAGCGCCACCCTTATCTGATGCAGTTGGTCCCAGCGGCATCGGTCTCGCAACCATCCGTCATAAGGGTGCTCCGGATTCATCTTCGCGATTCGGTTGTTGATCGGAACGAGCATTGTTACTGTAAACACAATCGTCACTATCCAGAGGGCGGCGGCCAAGACGATGAATAAACCAGGTCCGCTTGATAGTGGGCGATGCTCGAAGGCTGCACCGAGGATGAGTACAAGGGCCAGGGCATACCAAAGCGGCATCGCTTTGCCGAGCACGCCTGCCAGGAGAGCGGCTGTTTGAGCGTGGGCGCTATCGGCCAGCCTCCGCAATTGTGGATGGACGAACGCGGCCACGGCGAACTCGTTACCGGCCATCGTTCCGGCTACGGCTACGGTCGCTATATCGTAAGCAATGGTCATTACGGTGTTCGATGCAGCGCAATTACCCCGCGCATCGTAAAATGAAAGCTCCAAGGAGTTCATGCCGATGGCACACATGGTTTTCGACACGAGATTCAAAGCTGAGATGGAGGGGCTGGACGAGCCGCCGTTCGACTCGGACTTTGGGCAGAAGATCTACAAGAATGTCTCAAAGAAATCGTGGGGCGAGTGGGTGGAGCGGCAGAAGATGCTGCTGAATGAGTATCGCCTGCAGCCGTGGACGCGCGAGGCGCAGGAGTTCCTGGTCGAGCAGATGAACGAGTTCTTCTTTGGCGAGGGTGGGTCGTTGCCGAAGGAGTATGTTGCGCCTACGCACTAACGGGGGTGGGCAACGGGTCGCAACTGCGGCCGGTCGTGTACACTTAAAAGTGCAGGATACCCCGCCGTCGCCCGCCTGGGCTGACGTGCAAACCAATAGTCGGGACGTGGCTCAGCCTGGTAGAGCGCACCCTTGGGGTGGGTGAGGTCGCTAGTTCGAATCTAGTCGTCCGACCATTCTTTTTCGTCCCTTTGTTTTTAGCAGCTTACAGCAGAACCCATTTTTCTATTTCGAACTCTACACGAGCGACTCTCGTCGATTGGTTCGCTTTGGAGCAAAGCCTATCTATGAGTGCCTCGGCAATCTAACGTCAACTGAGATTCTTAATAGAGAATGGAGGTCGATGGTTTCAGTCAACGCAACGACGTTTCGCGTGCGAATCTGAACAAGGCCTGCCAAAAAATTCCGCCATCGTTGACCTGTCAATTCTACGAGTGTTGGCATGTAACTAATTGAGCGTACGATTTTTCGCGAGTCGGCGATGATTCCTAATGAGGTCTCTCGCAGTAACCACCGCTTGCATCTAAACACAGCGCGAACCCGTCTGCAGTTGCTGATCTTCTCTGGTCTCTCGGTCATTGAATCGTAAACGAGAAGATCGCACGCAAAGGCCCTTAGCTCACTCGAACTCATTGCTGATGGAGGGACCTTGAAGCTCCATGCGCATGTATCTCTCGTGCTTTCTGTTGGTATTTTGGCCACCGATTTCGTGGTAGTGCCAATGGCTTGCGGACAACTGGCCGGGCACTACATCGGCGGAGCCACTGGCCTTGAGAACGGAACTACCGCACCCCCCGGTTTCTACGGCACCTTTTTTCCCGTTGTCGAGCGCGTGAACGCGTTGAAGGGGCCAGGGGGAACCACGATCGCGAAGCCCGACATCAACGTCGTCGCTAACATGGTTGCGTATGCGGTAACCACGCAGAAGAAGATTCTCGGGCGGACTATGGGCTTAGCGTGATCTTCCCTGTAGTCAACACACGTTTTACCGCAAATCTCTTCAATGCTTCTGCTGAATCGGCAGGTGTATCAGATATCTATTTCGCTCCAATCGTGCTCGGCTGGGAAAAAGGCAATACCAATTACGCGGTCAACTATGGCTTCTACGCGCCGACCGGCAGCTTTGACCCGTCATCGGCGTTGAATCCAGGTCTGGGGTATTGGGAGCATCAGATACAGGCCGGTGCGACGTACTCGATTGGCAAGCCAAAACTGTGGAACACGTCCTTCCTTACGACCTGGGAGATCAGCCACAGCAGGAGCGGGGATGTCAAACCCGGCCCCATGTTCACTGGTGAGTACAGCTTTGGCCGCCGCTTCGACAAGTACCAGATGAACGCTGGCATCGCTGGCTACGGCTACAAGAAGCTTTCGCCGGACTCGGGCAGTGGCATCAATCCCTTACTCGCCGGAATCACTGACCGTTCCTTCGGCATCGGCCCCGAGTGGAAGTACACCAATCTCAAATGGCGTCTAGGGTTCGACTTCCGGTTTGAACAGCAGTTCGGAGTGCAGGCCAAGACGTCAGGGAACGCCTTCTTCATAAGCATCACGTATCTCGACCTCACTCCACCGCCACCAAAAAAGTGAAGTCGAGTCAAAATGCGGACGGCGGTTCGAAAGGACGATTCAAATGCGAATCCGCGGACGAATCTTCGTTGCAGTCTTCTCGATCTTATTGGCGACTACGGGTATTACTTTGGCGCAAGCGCCACAGACCAGTGCACCGGTTGGCACCACGGTTCCACCGCCACAGCCAGCTGAGTCCCTGCCGCGACCTGATTTTCGCTTTCAGGGACAGGTTGGCCGAACGTATCAGGATTCCGATCCGCCTACTTTTCCGCAGGTGCTTCGCCCGCCCAAAGGCGCACCCAACGTTCTGCTGATCCTGCTCGATGACGCGGGCTTTGGGCAGTTCAGTGTCTTCGGAGGGGGCGTCCCCTCGCCGAATATGGAGAAGCTCGCGGCGCAGGGCCTGCGTTATACCCGTTTCCACACGACGGCGTTGTGCTCGCCAACGCGTGCCGCACTGCTGACGGGGCGAGATCACCATATGGCGGGTACAGGAGTCATCACCGAGTTAGCGACGGGGTATGACGGCTACACAGGCATTATTCCGAAAAGTGCTGGAACGGTAGCTGAGATTCTGAAGCAGAACGGGTATGCGACTGCGTGGATCGGCAAGAACCACAACACGCCCGCGTGGGAAACCAGCGAAGTCGGTCCTTTCGACCACTGGCCCAGCGGCCTCGGTTTCGACTACTTCTATGGCTTCAATGGCGGCGACACCAGTCAGTTTGAGCCTGTTCTCATCGAGAACCATAACCTCGTGCCGCGCTCGACTAATCCGAACTACCACATATCCCACGACCTCGCAGATCACGCCATTGCCTGGATGCAGCGAGAGAAAGAGATCGACCCGTCGCGGCCCTTCTTCCTGTATGTTGCTCCCTCGGCGACGCATGCTCCACACATGGTGCCCAAGGAATGGAGGGACAAGTTCAAGGGCCAGTTTGAGATCGGCTGGGACCGGTACCGCGAACTGACGCTGGAGCGACAGAAGAAGCTCGGAGTGGTTCCGGCGGACACAAAGCTGACGCCGCGTCCTGCAAGTCTGCCTGCGTGGGATTCTTTGAACGCCGATCAGAAGCGGCTCTACGCCGGATGATGGAGATCTTTGCCGGTTTCGGAGCCAAATTGATTATGAGATGGGACGTGTGCTCGACGCAGCGGCAGCGCTTCCCGACGCAGACAATACCCTCGTCATCTACATCATGGGCGACAACGGCTCCTCTGCCGAAGGTGGTCTCGACGGCGAGACGAACGAGAACGCAGCTTTCAATGGGGTGCTTGAGACGTGGCAGAGCGATCTGAAGTACATCGACGAACTGGGTGGACCAAAGCACTACAACCACTTTCCAGCGGGATGGGCGTGGGCGATGGACACGCCGTTGCAGTGGACCAAGCAGGTAGCGTCGCACTTCGGCGGAACGCGGTAATCCGATGATCATCTCCTGGCCAGCGAAGATCACGGACAAGGGTGGCGTGCGAACGCAGTTCCATCACATCATGGACGTGATGCCAACGATCCTCGAAGCAGCCAGTATTCGGGCCCCTGAAATGCTCAATGGCATACCGCAGAAGCCGATCGAAGGCGTCAGCATGGTCTATACCTTCAACGATGCCAAGGCTGCGGATCGCCGTAAGTCCCAGATATTTGAACTCGTCTCCAACCGTGGTATGTACCAGGACGGATGGATGGCTTCGTCATTGGCGTTCGTCCCTTGGGAACCGGTTCGAACAGGTTATGACCCCGACAAAGCAAAATGGGAGCTTTACCACATCGACGAGGACTTCTCGCAGGCCGACGATCTCGCGGCAAAATATCCGGAGAAGCTCCAGGCACTCAAGGATCTATGGTGGGCGGAAGCGGCGCGTGAAAATATTCTGCCACTCGACTGGCGTGCTGTTGAGCGATTGTCAGACCAACTCACCGGAAGACCGAGCATCGCAGCAGGCCGCAATGCATTCGTGTAAGAAACTCCCCTTGTCGCTCTGCCGGAAGCCTCGGCGCCTGATCTGAAAAACAAATCATTCACCATCACAGCTGAAGTGGAAGTGCCTGCGGATGGGGGTGAGGGCATGATCTTCACGCAAGGCGGAATCACTGCTGGCTGGGGTTTCTACCTGCAGAAGGGCAAGCTGGTTGGCGTCCATAACTACATCGGCTTCGACCGCTACCGCGTTGTGTCTACTGAGAGCGTGCCAACCGGAAAAGTCACCCTGACCTTCGACTTCAAATATGACGGCGGCGGAATGGGCAAGGGCGGCACGATCACGCTGCTCGCGAATGGCAAGAAGATCGGCGAAGGCCGCGTGGAGAAGACAACGCCAATCAAATACTCGCTCTACGAGGGACAGGACATCGGGCAGGACAGCGGCTCACCTGTCGATTTCACATACACGCCGCCGTATCCGTTTACGGGCCAGTTGCACAAAGTCACCGTCGAGCTGAAGTCAGAGGTTTCTCTGCCTGAGCTGGATTAAATTGCCGAACAAAAAACAAGTTCCAGAATCAGAAAGGAGAAAGAACTATGACATGCCATCCAGTTTCGCGACTCGGGTGGGTAGCGGTGCTGGCTGTATTTCTTGGCGCGTTGCCAGCCAATTTGTCAGCGCAAACCAAGCGACCCAACATCCTTGTCATCTTCGGAGACGACATTGGGCAGTCGCAGGTCAGCGCCTACACGATGGGTCTCATGGGGTACCGCACACCTAACATCGACCGAATCGCACGTGAGGGCGCAATCTTCACCGATGCCTATGGCCAACAGAGTTGTACGGCTGGCCGCGCAGCGTTCATCCTGGGAATGGAGCCTTTCCGTACCGGACTTCTGACCATTGGCATGCCGGGTAACCCACACGGGATTACCCCGTGGATGCCCACACTCGCTAATGTTCTGAAGGCGCAGGGCTATGCCACCGGTCAATTCGGCAAGAACCATTTGGGCGATCGCAACGAACATCTACCGACTGTGCATGGCTTTGACGAATTTGATGGCAATCTCTACCACCTGAATTCCGAAGAAGAACCTGAAGGCTACTACTATCCAAAGGATCCGGCATTTAAGGAGAAGTATGGTCCGCGTGGCGTGCTGCACACCTGGGCAACCGACAAAGACGACCTGACTGTAGACCGCGATGGGGAAAGGTTGGCAAACAAAGAATCGAGGACACTGGTCCGTTACCGTCAAGCGCATGCCTACCGTTGACGAGGAGTTCCTCGCCGCGGCTCAGAAGTTCATTGACACTTCAGCAAAGCAAAACAAGCCGTTCTTTGTATGGTTCAACACCACGCGCATGCACATCGACACGCACCTCAAACCGGAGACCTCGGCAGAACGGGCAAGGGTATCGAGGCCGACGGCATGGCTGAGCACGACGATATGGTCGGTCAACTGCTCAAGCAACTCGACGACCTCGGCGTTACTGACAACACCATCGTTCTATACACCACCGACAACGGAGCTGAAATTGCTGCATGGCCCGACGGGGGAATGATGCCATTCCACGGCGAAAAAGGAACTACGTGGGAAGGAGGCTTTCGCATCCACATGATGGTGCGTTGGCCAGGAGTCATCAAGCCCGGAACGCAGTGCAACGAAATCATTTCACTGATCGATTGGTTCCCGACATTGAGCGCGGCTGCGGGAATCCCCGATATTAAAGAGAAGATGGCGGCAGGATGGTCGGGCGCTGGAAATACTTTTAAGGTGCATCTGGATGGCTATAACTTCATGCCGTATTTCCAGGGGAAAGTGAGTGCGGCGCCGCGGGATTCCATCCTCTATTTCGATCAGGACGGAAGTCTCGATGCGATCCGTTGGAACGACTGGAAGCTGAGCTTCGCTTCTATAGATGGCAACATCGCCACAGGCACACGCGCCCTCACCAACTGGCCCCTGGTCTGGAACTTAACGGATCCCTATGAACGGGGATTTGCCGAGGGAGGGGAAAATACTAAATTTGCCTCGGGACAGATGTGGCTACTTGTGCCCATCCAGGAAAAGATCAAAGACTTCTTCGGGGATTACGAAAAATATCCTCACCAGGAAGGTAGTTCCCTTTCTGTGGGCAACTCGGTTACGGCACGTTGCGGCAGGCTGAACTCATGAAGCGCTTGCAAGATATGGAGACCATGTCACCTCCCTAAGCTATTCAAGTCGCCTGCCAGTCGCATACGGGCCAACTCCACAAAGTCACCGTGAGCTGAAGTGAACCTTTGCGAATTAGAAGATGAACTTTTCATGAATCGCGAAACGAGAGGATCGATTGAGAGCGCCATTGAACCGAACGCGCATAACAATTATGACCGCCTTCCTCGTTATCCTTGCTGGCTGCAGAGCAGAGACAACGGACAACGTGAAGCTAGCAGCGATATCACAGGGCTTCACTGCTGAGAATCTTACCCAGCGCACGTTGGAGCGACGCACTGTAGAGGCGGTCATCTGGGGTACGCCTGCAGTCAATTTCGACCGCATGTATCAGGCCATGGTTCACGACGCTAAAGGCGGCGAGGGCAGCAACAAGATCGTCTATTGGTCGCGACTCTTAGACTGGAAGAACCAGACTCTTACCCGAATCCCGACTCGATCTACCTCATGGCCTTCTTCAACACGAAGGATGTCGGTCCCGTTGTGCTAGAGATTCCACCGGAGGACGGAGGCTCCATCACGGGCTCAATCGACGACTGCTGGCAGACGGCCATCGAGGACGTGGGTCCTGCCGGAGTCGACAAGGGCAAGGGCGGCAAGTATCTCATCCTGCCCGACAGGCTATAGAGACAAGGTTCCTTCGGGTTATATTCCGCTGCAAGCTTACAACTACGAGGGCTATGGTCTGCTCCGCTCCATTCTCAAGAGCAACAGCGAGGCCGACGTCGCTAAAGCCGTGGCCTACGGGAAGCGGATCAAGCTCTACCCGCTCTCGCAGGCCGCTCATCCGCCGCGACTCAGTTCGTCGATGCGATCGATGTGGTCTACGACGCCACCATTCCATGGGACATGCGCTTCTTTGAATCGCTGAACCGCATAGTCCAGACCGAGCCATGGCTTCCTCGCGACAAGGCCATGATCGATCAGACTCAAATCGATTGGCATAGAGAAAGGGAAACCTTCAACCCCGACGCCAAGACCCAGGACACCCTCAAAGCAGCCGTCGAGTGAGGCCCACGAGCGGCTGGCGGGCAAGTACGAAGACTCCTACCTCCCGCCCGCCTACTATGAAGGCGGCACACTGGCATGATGCCCGTCTCGCGCGACGTCATCGTAAGGCTTGAACGACCTTCTTCGACAGACCCTGACAGCATATCCCGTCGACGACCGTGCCGTCGCCTACACCATCGCCTTCTTCAGCCCCAAACACACGGGGAAGGGTCAGTTCTACCTCATGACGTTCAACGACAAGGCCGACCACCACCTGAATGGCGGCAGCACCTATCGTCTCAACGTCCCGGCAAATGCGCCCGTCTCGCAGTACTGGTCGGCGACTGTCTATGACCGCGACACCCACGCGCTCATTCGCAATATGCCATGGCCCAGCCGTTCCTCACAAACTCCGGGCCTGCAAAAGAACGCCGACGGTTCGGTGGACATTTACTTCGGCCCTAAGGCGCCAGCAGGGCAAGGAATCGAACTGGGTACCGACAAGCTCGGACGGCAAATTCGAAGTACTCTTCCGTTTCTACGGGCCAGAGAAGTTTCTGTTCGACAAAACGTGGAAGCTGCCGGACATCGAAAAGATCAACTGACGCTCTATGCCGGGCCGGGATCATCCGCAAAAGGAGAACAAGCATGAAACGCACAGTTCTCATCCTTTTAGTAATTCTCGCCGCTGGTCCTCCGTTTCTCTCGATGCACGCGAACGCCTACCCCCAGACAACAGATGAGCACGGCTGGATCGGAACGGAAACGGTTGAGACCCGGTACGGCAGTTTCGCGTTAAGAACGGCTACCCAACCGCCGAAGCTACTGACAAGCTCTATGAATTTCGCACGTTCAATCGTGCGGTCGAATCGTATCTGGACTGCGTGACATTGATGTTGATGTTCTATATGCAGAAGGGTCTTCACGACTTCGGGCTGGATGCTTCGAATAAGTTCCTGCTCTTCGAGACGCTCCTCGATGCGCAGAGCTTATACCTCACGGCGAATACCGAGAGCGTCTACGAATGCATTCTCGACCTCAAGCTGACGGCTCAACAGTGGTCGAGGCGCCTGCCAGGCCTGCTCGGCGGCTTCAGCACCATGTGGCAGCAGTCTTTGCTCGGTGTCGGCTCGACAGGCGTGGACAAAGGCAAAGGTGGCAAGTTTTTGCTGTTGCCTCCGGACTATCAAGGCAAGCCGCCTGCCGGTTATTTCACCGCGAAATCTCCGACATATGGCGTCTGGTTTGGAGTGCGTGGCTTCCTCGTCAACGGAAAGTCCGACCGGGCCGTAGCACTGATGAAAACAACGAAAATCTACTCGCTGGCCAACGCCGCTGATCCTCCAGCAATGATCTTCATCAACGGTTCGGGCAAGGCAATCGATACAATCTTTCCCGACAACTACGATACTTTCAGAGCCTCGCCACGGTCGTCGAAAAAGAACCGGTGAAGGCAATCCCCCCCTCGGACCGCTTCCTTCTTGCATCGATCGGTATCGAAAAGGGCAAGGCATTCGCGCCCGACACAAACACAAAGCAATTGCTCACAGAAGCAGCTCGCGTAGGCGCGGCGATGGCGCGAACCAACACCTTTGCCTCGCGCGATCCAGCGGCGCAGGTCTATCCCGACCGGCGCTGGGAATGGGCATTCGTTGGGGGCAGCGCAACATGGGATGAGCAGGGTTACGTCAACGTCGACCACCGCGCTGCATGGAACTACGCCGCCACCGGCAACTCACCGGCGATGGTGGAAAGAACCGTCGGTTCCGGATCGCAATACCTCATGACAACGCGTGACGACACCGGTGCGTTCCTTGGTGGCGGCAAGAATTACGGCTTCATCTGCCGCCAAATGTTCCGGTCAAGCTCTTCTGGTCGGTTGTGGTCTACGACGCTCTCAGCCGATCCGAGCTGCAGAACGGCGAAGTGTTTCCGAGCGTCAGCCAATACACCGGCCAGTCCCTAACGCCGATGGCTCAATGGACATATACTTCGGCCCCCAGTCACCAACGGGCAAGGAGAAGAACTGGATAAAGACCGTACAAGGTAGGGGCTGGTTCACATATCTCCGCTTCTACAGCTGACGGAGGCGTTTTTCGACAAGACATGGAGGCCGGACGACATCATTGAGGCGAAGTGATCGAAGAAGAACGCAATAAGAGTAGAGAAAGCGAGCAGCAGCCATGAAACGACTCCGTCGTACATCAGTAATCTGGATCGCAATCATCGCCGGATTTTTTATGGCGTATGAGAGCTCGGCCAGCTTCCTCCGCACTGGAGGCCAAAAAGCCAAACATCGTCTTCATCCTCGTAGACAATCTCGGCTACGGCGAACTAGGCGTCTATGGCGGCGGCATCCTTCGTGGAGCTCCTACTCCCCGCATCGACAAGCTCGCCAATGAGGGAACCCGTCTCCTGAACTTCAACGTCGACGCGACAGTGCACCCCGTCTCGATCCGCACTCATGACGGGTCGCTTCTCCATCCGCTCCGGTACCTACGCCGTACCAGTAGGTGGAAGCCGACGGCTTACGCTATGGGAGATCACAATCGCGGAACTCTCTCTGGTCAGGGTTACGCGACGGGTATGTGGGGCAAGTGGCATCTCGGCAGCGCGGAAGAACGCTTTCCTACTCACCAAGGATTCGACGAATGGTACGGCATCCCGCGTACCTATGACGAAGCGTTCTGGCCGTCACTCAACGAAGCAACCGGCCTTTGGCCCTCCGTAGGGAACAAGCAGGGATGGAACGCGAACATCGACTCCGCCCGAGCCCATCTACGAAGCACGCAAAGGAGAGAAGGCCCAACAAGTTGAGAACCTGAACCTCGACACACCGCCGAACAATGGAGGCCGAGATCACCACCACGCCGTCGCCTTCATCAAGCGCAATGCAGCGCCGGAAAGCCGTTCTACGCCTACGTCTCCTCCTCACTGGTTCACATGCCGGTACTGCCAAATCGAGCGTTCGCCGGAAAGACCGGCAACGGCGACTGGGCCGACTGCCTCGCTGAGATGGACTACCGCACCGGCCAGATCCTCGATGCGATCAAGGGAGCTGGCATCGAAGACAACACCGTCGTCATCTTCGCCAGCGACAACGGCCCCGAGGCAACCGATCCATGGGAAGGCGACAGCGGTCCCTGGCGCGGCACCTACTTCACTGCAATGGAGGCCTCGCTCCGCGCTCCGTTCATCCTTCGCTGGCCTAGCAAAGTCCCCGCTGGCCGCGTTAGCAACGAAATCGTTCACATCGTAGATATGTATCCGACCCTTGCACGTATAGGCGGAGACGCAGGTACCAACCGACCGTCCCATCGACGGAGTCGATCAGCTCGACTTCTTCCTCGGCAAGCAGGAGAACTCCAACCGTGAAGGATTTCCAGCCTACGTAGCTGACCGGCTCTCCGCAGTCAAATGGCACAACTGGAAGATGCACCTGATCTCGCAGGTGAACATGTACGACCCCCCACAGACGCTTCCGCTGCCGAAAGTTGTCAACCTAATAAAAGATCTGAAAGAAGAGCGCGATGTAGGCGCCACGGATTCGTGGGTAGGTGTACCGATGACGAAGATCATCATCGATCTGGAGTTGAGCCTGAAGAAATATCCGCCGATCCAGGCGGGCACTCCCGAGCCGTACGTTCCACCCGAAATAGGAGATCGCGCACAGAGAGATGCAACTGAGGTGTCGGGGCCACAATTTAGCGAACGCTTTTGAAAAAGGAGAACTCCTATGAAGAAGTCGGGTCTGGCGACCTTCCTGTTCGTTTCATTCCTCACCTGTTTCGTTCTTTCCTGCAAGCAATCCCCTACAGGAAACGAATCTGAAAACAAGGGATACGTCCTGCCTCAACCGACGCCCGAATTCAAGGGTGTCATCGGAACCACTTACAAGGACTCCACGCCCGACAAGATCCCCGTCATCAACCCACCCAAGGGCGCACCCAATGTCCTCATGACCCTCATCGACGACTCCGGCTACGGGCAATGGGGTACCTTCGGCGGCCAGACGCCCACTCCCAACCTGGACCGTCTCGCCCGCTCCGGCATCAGCTACTTGCGCTTCCACACTACTGCGCTCTGTTCGCCCACACGTGCCGCATTGCTCACCGGACGCAACCACCATTCCGTAGGCATGGGAGTCATCAGCGAGCTCGCCGACGCCTACCCTGGCTACTCCGGTCAGATTCCAAAATCGGCGGCCATGGTGTCCGAGGTGCTCCGCCAGAACGGCTACACGACCGAGTACGTGGGCAAGAATCACCAGATCGCCGATTGGGAGACAAGCCTAGCGGGTCCTCTCGATCGCTGGCCAGGCCTCCAGGGCTTCGACCATTTTTATGGCTTCATCGGTGGAGAGACCAACCAGTGGCAGCCACCTCCTCTTCCGCGACACCACTCCTGTCGAGATGGAGATTCCCAAGGGCCGCGAAGGCCACTACACCCTCAACGATTCGCTTGCGGACGAGGTCATCAAATACATCTACAACCAGAAATCCATCACCCCCGACCGTCCCTTCTTCATCTACTATGCTCCGGGTGCGACCGATGCGCCCCACCATGTTCCCAAGGAATGGATCGACAAATTCAAAGGCCAGTTCGATCAAGGCTGGGACAAGTACCGCGAAGAGACTTACCAGCGTCAGTTGAAACTGGGCGTTATTCCGCCCGACACTAAGCTCATGCCGCGCCCCGCCGAAATCCCTGCATGGGATTCGCTCACACCTGACCAGAAGCGCGTCGCCTCCCGACTTATGGAAGCCTTCGCCGCCTACACTGCCCAAACCGACTACGAGGTTGGTCGCGTCCTCGATGCCCTCGACGAAACAGGCATCACCAAGGACACGCTCGTACTCTGGGAGATCGGCGACAACGGCGCATCCCTCGAAGGCACCCTCTACGGAGCCTTCAACGAGTTCACAGGATTAGCCGGAGTCGCCGAAGACCTGTCTACCTGATCAAGCACATCGACGAGATCGGCGGCCCCACCTCGTATAACCACATCCCCGTCGGCTGGGCATGGGCCTGCAACACACCCTTCCAATGGGGCAAGCAGGTCGCCTCGCACTTCGGTGGAACCCGCAATCCGCTCGTCATCTCCTGGCCCGGCCACATCTCTGATCCCGGCGGAAAGCGTATGCAGTTCCACCACGTCATCGACATCGCTCCTACCATCCTCGAAGCCGCGGGCATCCCCCAACCCACCGAAGTCAACGGCGTCAAGCAGAAGCCCATCGAGGGCATCAGCATGATGTACAGCTTCAAAGGTCCCAACGCCGCCGAGCAGCGCCACATCCAGTACTTCGAGATGTTCGGCAACCGTGCGCTGTACAAAGACGGCTGGATCGCCGTCTGCCGCCACGGCCGCCTGCCATGGCTGAGCGCCGGCTCCTACGACTTCGACAAAGACACATGGGAGCTCTATGACGTCTCCAAAGACTTCAGCGAGTACAACAACGTCGCCGCGCAGAATCCCGATAAGCTCAAAGAACTGCAGGCAGACTTCATGACCGAGGCGAAGAAGTACAACGTTTTCCCGCTCGACGACCGCTTCATCGAACGCAGCGACCCGAATCTTCGTCCTAGCCTCATCGCGGGCCGCACCCACTTCGTCTACTACAGTGGAGCCGCCCACATCCCCGAGAGCTCCGCCGCCAACACCGCCAACACCTCCCTCACCATCACCGCCACCATCGACGTTCCGAAGACAGGCGGCAGCGACGGAGTGATCGTCGCCAAAGGCGGAGTCGCGGGCGGCTACACCTTATTCATCAAGCAGGGCAAGCCTAGGTTCGAATACAACTGGTATACCCAGGAGCGTTACAAGATCGCCTCCTCGGCCTCCGTCACCCCGAGCAAAAATGTCGTCAAGATCGACTTCAAATACGATGGCGGCGGCATCGCGAAAGGCGGTCTCGTTGCCCTCTACCTCAACGGCAAAAAGGTCGGTGAAGGCCGCGTCGAAAAGACCGAACCCGCTGGCCGTTTCTCCGCCGACGAAACCTTCGACACAGGATTCGACTCCGCCTCACCCGTCAGCGCAGACTACAAATCACCCTTCCCATTTCCCGGCACCTCAACAAGGTCGAGATCGACGTAACCCCTGCCAATCTATCGCAATCCGACATGAAGAAGGTTGAGGTCGCTCAACTTCGCGCCCTTCTCGGGCACGAATAAGTAGCTTCGCGAAGAGCTTTTCACCCCGGATCGTTGGGGACCGGAAGCCAAAAGTTCGAAAATCGTCTACTAGGGCCGACCATTTACTTCCTATCACTTGGCTTCTTGAAGCGAGGAACAACGGTGATTGGTATGGAACAAAAAGGAACAACTGGCTTCATTGCGCATGTGCTATTGCTGCGTCGTCTCTACGATGCCCGGAGGATTGCAGCAGGGTTGCCAGTGTGCGCCGGAAGATGTGCCAGCGTGTGCGCTTGGTAATCCCTGCCCTTTTCGCTGCGCGGGAAGATATGCCGCTTTAGCACGACATCTGGCTAATGAGGCTTTCGCCCAAGGGCTAGAGGACTAGCAAGCACCCAATCCTGTGAGCCGCTAGTTTGCTTTCTCCAGTTCTCAACGGATGATGCCAACCCTGGCCAAATGTCGACCAATTTGATCCAATCGACTCGGTACGAATTCTCGGTCCTATTCAACTTTTCTCACGTAAGGAGAGTAAGTCGACTGCTCTCAAAAACCAAATCCACTGAATCAACACGCCATCGAACACCACACTCAATGGAGCAGAATCATGCGATCCAAAACGCCACAATCGCTTCTCGTCGGTGTCGCATTGGCGGCACTCCTTTCCCCCGCAATCGGAGTTGTTGCTCAATCGACGCCGAGTCGGTCCCTGTTGGCGCTCTCCAAACGTAACCACACGCTCGCCATAGTGGATCCGAAAACGCTGCAGGTCATCGCACGCGCTCCCGTCGGTCCCGATCCTCACGAGGTGATTGCATCTTCCGATGGGAAGACGGCTTATGTCTCGATCTACGGAGGTGGTCGCTACCATACGCTTTCCGTTATCGATCTGGTCGGGCAGAAAGCGCTGCCCGATATCGATACCGGAGCATTGAATGGCCCACACGGACTCGCGTTTGAAGGAGGAAAGGTATGGTTCACGGCCGAAGGCGCGAAGGCCGTCGCGAGCTATAACCCCGCATCCGCCAAGATCGATTGGATCATGGGCACCGGCCAGAACCGGACACACATGATTCACGTCACTCCGGACGAGAAGCGAATCTACACAACCAACGTAAGCTCCGCGACGGTCAGCATTCTGGAAAAAATCACTCTGCCACCGATGGGGCCACCTCCGGGAACGCGCCCGCCCCAGGGCTCTCAGCCTCCTCCGCCCCCGCCGGGAGGGAACCAACCGCGCACGGATTGGAATGAGACCGTCATTCCGGTCGGCAAAGGCGACGAAGGTTTTGACGTATCGCCCGATGGACGTGAGCTATGGACTGCAAATGCGCAGGATGGCACACTCTCAGTGGTTGACCTCACGACCAAGTCGGTGACGGCCACGCTGGATGCGAAGACGTTCGGTGCAAACCGGCTGAAATTCACTCCTGATGGAGAGCTCGTGCTGATTTCAAGTCTTGGCGATGGCGATCTAGTTATCTACGACGCAGCTTCGCGCAAGGAGTTCAAGCGAGTGCAAATTGGCCATGGAGCGGCGGGTATCCTGATGGATCTGGATGGCGATCGTGCTTTCATCGCCTGTGGGCCTGACAACTACGTTGCCGTACTGGACCTGAAGACCTTAGCGGTGACGGGGCACATCGACGTTGGCGGCGAACCGGACGGTTTAGCCTGGGCGACCCGACCGTAACTCGTTCTTAACGCGATCACGGCCGGCTAACAGTACTGATCATTGAAGAAGAATAGAATTTGAGGTCTGTCTTTTTTACATGTAAAAATTTGAATGACCGTCGAGGCATTTCCGATGAGACCGTGCTCTTTGATCCGCGTGGCCTGCGTCCTCTTCACCTTGGCGCCATTGGCCGCTAGACATGGAGAGGCACAAACCGCAGCCGTCATACGTTTTCCGGCAGATAAGGCCGTCGGCGTAAATCCTGACACACATCTCGTCCTCACCTTCTCCACCCCTCCGACGCTCGGTAAATCCGGGCAGATCCGCATCTATGATGCCGCCGACCACCACCTCGTCGACACCCTCGACCTCAGTATCCCAGCCGGCCCTGATCCTTCCCACCGAATCACCGCAGCGCCCGCGCAGACGCCCGCTCTGGACTCAACCGTTTCAACGTCGCCCACCACTACAACACCGGCCGTCAGGACGACGCCCGCAGACCTGCACCAATACCAGCTCACCACAATCGGTGGCCTGGCCGACTTTCACTTCTACCCGGTGATTCTCCACGGCAACGTGGCGACCATCTATCCCCACAACAATGTCCTGCACTATCGCAGCAAATATATCGTGCAGATCGATCCTGGCGTTCTCATCCCCGGCATCGGCGACTTCGCAGGTTTCGCCACCGACCTCGCCTGGACCTTCACCACCAAAGCCGCCCCGCCTCCCGCCAACACCACACGCGTCGTCGTCGCAGCTGACGGCAGTGGCGACTTCAACACCGTCCAGGGCGCTGTCGACTTCGTCCCCGACAATCCTGCTCAGCGTGTCACCATCTTCATCAAAAACGGCACCTATGAGGAGATCGTCTTCTTCCGCAACAAGGCCAATCTCACCTTCCGCGGCGAGGACCGCGACAAGGTGCAGGTCGGCTATGGCAACAACAGCGCCTTCAACCCGCCCATGCCCGGACCCTCCCGCCGCTGCGCCTTCTCGGTTTACGACTCCACCGGCATCGAGCTCATTAACTTCTCCGTCAGCAACTACTTCTACGGTCAAGCTGAAGGCCTTCTCATCTCCGGCTCGAAGAACGTCGTCAGCCACATGAACATTAAGGGCTCGGGCGATGCCCTCAACCTCCGCGGCCCGGTCTACCTCACCGATAGTAGGATTATTGGCGACGGCGACACTATCCTCGGTGTTGGTCCTGCCTTCTTCAACCATTGCGAACTCCAATCCATGGGCCCGTACATGTGGATCCGCAACACTGACGCCAACCATGGCAACGTCTTCCTCAACTCCACCTTCATCACGCGCGAGCGGCCGGCCCCGGCCCCGCAGCCTCGATCTCCCGCTCCTGCGCCTCAAGCAGCTTCGCCGCCCCGCGTTCCGCAGGGCGCAGTATTAGCCCGCCTGCCCAACAACCACGGCCTCAACTACCCCTACGCCGAGGCCGTGCTCATCAACTGTCACCTGAAGGGCATCCCTCCTGTCGGTTGGGGACCCATCGACGACGACACTTCCCACCTGCACCTCTGGGAGTTCAACAGCACTGACCTCGACGGCCATCCCATCGACACTACCCAACGCCACCCCGTATCCAAACAGCTCACCACACCTCAAGATGCCCAAACCATCGCCAACTATAGCAACCCCGCCTTTGTTCTAGGCGGCTGGACCCCGGTCGTCGACAATTAACGCCCACTAGCCGCTCCAAGTTACATCTCGTCACAAGCCTTAGGGGTCGCTCATCGGATCTAGCCTTAGACGCCGACAAGCGGATGCAGACGATACAGCGCGGCGCGGGCCGAATAACAGATTCTGCGAAGAATGTTTCAAAAAGCTGATCAATACGATTCGTGCTCGATAGACTGATGACTTGCTGCGGACTTCCGACGCGATTATGCTCTGCTGGAGGCTACTATCTATGCCCAAGCTCTTCACTCCTCGCGAAGCGGCCCAAGTGCTAGGTGTCAGCTACGCTTCCCTAAAGCAGTGGATCTACCACGGAAAGCTAAAGAGTGTTAAAACGCCGGGCGGTCACCATCGTATTTCAGAGTCTGAGATCGACCGCGTGCTGCCCCGGGCTTCTGTCAAAGGCAAACCAGAGAAGACACGTCGCATGTTTCGGCGCGTAAGCGGGCGAAACCAGTTGACCGGACGAGTAACCGATATAAAGATGAGCGGGTTGCTCGCACAGGTCACGCTTGCAATTGGAGATCAGCGCATTACATCGATTATCACAGTCGATGCGGTACGTGAATTGCGACTGAAGCGTGGACAGATCGCTATTGCTCTGATCAAATCAACGGAAGTCATGATCGTCCTACCCGACTAGATACCGTTGACAATAACGGTTTAATTCGTTTTAAATCGAAGGGTGGCCTTGCTGGGGCGGGATCCGAGGGCTCATTTCCAATCTTCCCCGTCCTGAAGGAAATCTGCAATTCCACGTTCGGAACTTTTCGTCATTCAAAAGTGAACTCCTGCACCGGGGCGATACTGCATCGCGTGCTAATCGTATGCAGTATGCAAGAAAGCGCCAGGTGACGGAAGTCCAGACCAGTTCATTAATACTTTATGAGGCCGTAATGAAGCCAACAGTCTTACGCTTGTCAGTGATGTTCACATGCCTGTGTTTTTTGTCAGTTTCCGCAGGAGCGCAGGTGTCTGCGACTTTGTCAGGTAGAGTCACGGATTCTACCGGGGGTGTCGTTGCAGCAGCGACTGTGACGGCCAAGGACCTGGACACAGGAGTATCGCGAACCGCCGTCACAAGCCAGGTGGGTCAATATGAGATGGTTGCGCTTCCCGTCGGACGCTATGAGATCCGCGCCACAAAGCAAGGGTTCGCCGATGAAACGCGCACGGGAATCAGCTTGGCCGCTGGCCAGGATGCTGCGGTCGACATTAAGATGCAGCTGAAGACCTCCGACGCCTGCACGAGCGGCCAGGAGTTCGCCGCCACCGATTGCGCCCTGACATGGCACGGCATCACGCTGTACGGTGCATATGACGTCGGCGTGGGCTGGGTCAGCCACGGCTTACCTGAAAACGGCTACAACTACGAAGGCGCATCTCTGGTCAACCGAAACGGCTATCAACATCGATTCCTTATCGCACCGAACAACCTGCAGCAGACGGGTCTGGGCGTCAGGGGCAAGGAAGAGTTTCTGCCTGGCTGGTCCGTTGTGTTCAACGCTTTAACTGGCATCAATCCGCAGTCCGGCCTGCTCGCCAACGCATCGGCCACCATGACCATCAATAACGGCCTTCCCAGGAGCAGCTATTCCTACACGATCGACGGCGCGCGCGCGGGCCAACCCTTCAATGACGAAATCTATGGCGGTGTGTCGTCCACGCATTTTGGCACGCTGACCTTCGGTCGTCAGCGCGCTCTCGGTACCGATGTGATGCTCCTTTACGATCCGGCCGGCGGAGGCTATGCCTTTTCCTACATTGGGTATAACGGTACGATGGCCGGCGGAGGCGACACCGAAAACAGCCGTTGGGACTCCGCCCTGAAGTATCGCCTCACCTATGGCCCGGTCCATTTCGGCGCGATGTATAAATTCGCCGATGGCAATGGCGGCTGCTACTCGGCCCCCGCAACCTGGACTGCCGCCACCTGTACGCCGGAATCGGCACATAACAACGCCTTTGGATTCGACGGCGGCGGAGAGCACGGCAAGTTCTCCGCCGACGTCGTCTTCCAACATTACAACCAGGCGGTCAGCGTATTGAACCCCTTGCTGGGGCCTCAGAGTCCGACGCAGTCATATCAGTCGACCACGAACAGCATCAATACAAACCCTATCACCGGGGTCAATCTGATCGGCACGACCAACACCGTATATGGCATCGTGACCGACAACAAGGCCATTATGGGAGCTGTCAGGTATACGTGGGACCGTTTCAAGCTCTTTGGCGGCTACGAATACATCTGGCAGAATAACCCGAAGGACCCGTTGGGCGTTGGCGCCTCGGACCAGGGCGGTTATATCTTGAGCGGCGTCGAAGACAACAATCTTGATTCTGAAAAGTTGGTGCAGATCTGGTGGACGGGCGTGAAATACGCTTACGACAGCAAAACCGACATCACTTTCGCCTGGTATGGGCAATCGCAGAACACCTTCCGTGTTCCGTCGACCTGCTCGATCGCAGCCGGCTTCCGCAGTTCCTGCGCGGGCGTCCTCGAGGAGGGGTCGCTGTATATCGATCATCACTTCACCAAACGTTTCGACGCCTTTGCCGGACTTGCGTATTCCTTCGTGACCGGCGGTCTGGCGATCGCCATTCCTCACGGCCCCGGCGTCCCCTATCTCCACAACAACAACTTTGCTCCAACAGTCGGTGGTCGTTTCACCTTCTGATCGTTTCCGCGGCGGGCTCAGTCGAGAGCCCAACATGGGTTGTGGTTCGTCAAAACCTCGCGGCGGGTTCAATCAGAACTGAACCGGAAGAGTGTTGGCCGTCGGCTCAGCTATAACCCCTGGGACTCTTCTGCACTCAAGAGAGGGTCCAGGATGAGATACTCACGCGCCTGCCACGGGTAAGTCGGTCGGCTCTTGAAAGCATTTCGGACGCGGGACGGGTTAGGCAAAGTTATAGACACGTTCTCAGTTGTTGCAAAATCATCGATGCTCTCATTGGGTATGTCTCCTAATTTGCTCCTCCTCGATCAGGAATCCTTGTCAGGAATTGTAAGATTGGGTTTAAACTTCTGTTAGTTGTAATCAAAGGGCGTGCCAGCGCTGTCCCGGGCCCCCGGAGCCATCTGTTCAGATCGGCAGATACCTCGTTATCTGAGTTGAAGACTCTATTGCAACAGCAAATGGCAGCAGCCCGTTAGCCGAGGGCAGATGAACACTCAGGGTCCAATTAGACAGCGTGCTCTCCGGGTGCTGGGGTGCCTGTTCGTTCTCTCGGCAATGTTGCAGCCGGCACTCAGTCAGCCGAGCAACGATCCGCAGCTGCTGCAAAAGAGCGGGATAGCCGCAATTGATCACTGGCTGGACTACGTCCGGCGCACCGGCGACGCCAAGAGTACCGTTAGCGAGTTGGCGGTAGCTCAGTCCCAACTGAAAGCCAGCTACGATATTTTTCTGAAGCAGCAGAATTTTGCCGGCGCGTCGTTGAGTGCGATCAAGATTGGTGACATCCAGCGGCTGCAGAATCAATGGCGACAGGCTATCGCGATCTACCAGGCTGCAATCGCAGCTTGCGCAACGTGCCAACCGTACGGACTATCAAACCAAAGCGTTGTCGCTGCTGGCGTTTTCCGAGTTGAAGCTCGGCGATACGAACGCCGCAGCAGACTACGCCCGTGAAGCCGTGCGCCTTGGGGCGAATTGCGGCAACAAGACCTTCTACTTCAGTGCCCTCGACACGGCAGGCGAGATCGAGGTGACGCGCGGCAATCTGGTGGCCGCTGGAGAATACCTGGACCGCGCCTTGGCCATGAGCGGCCAGATTGATGACAAGCAGCAGCTATACCTTGGCTATGCCGATCGGGCCGACATCTACTATCAACTAGCCATGAAGTGCGATTACGAACGGACATTTGATGTCTGTTATCAGTCGCTGGAGTTGGCGCGTGCTGATTATCAAAAGGCCATTGCTCTGACCCGCGAACTCAGATACGACTTCATCTCGCAGATATTCGAGGGTCAGGTGAAAGACGTTGACACGCGCAAGGCCCTGATACAAACAACGCAGCGCGGCGATCAGATCGTCGCAGGCACCAAACTGTTCAGCCCGCAAAGGCCGAAAGATGTTCTGGTGACTGAGCGATTCGCCCCGGGCGGATTAGATGCCACGAGTATTGCCCTTCTGGCAGCCGCAACCCAACAGGTCCAGGATTGGCAGGCGAGGCTGCAACAACGCGGGATAGTTATCCAGGACCTGAATCCCTCAGACCTGTTCGGCCAGGGCCAACTGGCCGAGGTGAGAGGCGACAATGACCTGGCCTTAACGAAATATCTGCAAGCGGTTGACCTGCTGGAGAAGGACCGGCGGAATCTTCGCGACGAACAGGCGCGAGGCGCGTTCATGGAAGACAAGATCATCTACTATTACAACCCGGCGATGTTGCTGCTGGACCGGAAGCGGTATTCAGAAGCCTTTGCTCTCTTCGAGCGCTCACGTTCACGGGTCATGGCCGACCTGCTCGCCAGCCGGCCGCTGACCCTGGGAACGGCCCAGGAGCGGACGCTCTTCTCACAACTGGAGACGGTGAAGATCGATATCGCCGCGCATCAGGAGAAGCTCTTCAACCTGACCGGCAGTCAAAATCGTGACCAGAACACAAAAGAGATCGTGGATCTCGAGAGCCAGATCGCCGGCCTGCAGCAGCAGTATGACCAGATCGAGGCACGTATCGCGAAAGAGGCGCCCAGACTCAAGGAACTTACAGCCTCAGAGCCGGTCACGTTGGCGAGCGTGCAGCGCTCCGCAGCTGAGGGAGGTTACGACGTTCTCTACTACGTGGTCCAGAACACGGGCCTGATTCTGTGGCATATCAATGGCACTGAGGTCCATGTAAAAAATGTATTTCTGCCGCAAATTCAGCTGATTAAGAAGACCACAGCGTTCCATGAGAGCCTCGTCGCCCGCAGGGACGCTCCCGATGCAACCTTTGACGAACAGATCTCGCGTCAGTTGTTTCTCTATCTCATCCAGCCAGTACTCTCTTCCATCAAGAGCAATCACCTCATCATCGTTCCGCAGGAAGAGCTGAATTCGATACCGTTCCAGGCGCTGCAGAATCCAGAGACGGCAAAGTATCTGGGCGAGAGCTTTGCAATTTCTTATGCGCCGAGCGCCACTGTGCTTGCGAGCCTCGACAACAAATCACCTCTGAAGAGCGGACGGTTGTTGGCCGTGGCCGATCCGGAGATCCACGATGCCAGAGAAGAAGTGGACGCCATCGGAAAGCTCTACCCCGGTCGAAGCAAAGTCGTGACACAGGACTCCGTCAACAAGGCGGACGTGAAGAAATGGGTGAGTGACTACAATGTCGTCCATCTTTCAGTGCACGGAAAGTTCAATGCAAGCGACCCGCTGCTTTCGTATCTTCAGTTCAAGGAGGTCTCTCCAGACAACGGACGTCTCACCGCGGCCGAGATGTTTGGATTGCCGCTGCAGAAAAATAGTTTGGTGGTCTTGAGTGCCTGTGAGACAGGACGGGTAGAGACCACACATGCCAATGAGGTACTGGGGATGGTGCGATCGTTGCTCTATGCGGGGGCCGGCAATCTCGTGCTTTCGTCATGGGAGGTCAATTCCAGGTCCACTAAATTGTGGATGGAGACCTTCTACAAGGAGGGACAAGCCAACCTCCCCGCTGAAGCGGCACGGAGGGCCCTGGTTGCGGTGAAGTCTCGTCCAGAGTACAGTCATCCCTTCTTCTGGGCGCCATTTTTGATGACGGGAAAATAGAATGGCCGAGCTTTGGAAAGATTTCACGGAGCAGTTAGGCAACCTAGCAGGAAAGTGGACGGCATATGCCGCCTTCGGCTCCTTCGTGCTCTACCTGCTCGGCTACCTGACGCTTCGTTTCCAGCTCAGCACCTACGGCGTGGCAACGAACCTCGATATCTTTGACGAAAAGTATTTGTTCGCGGGCTGCCGCTTTCTGGTGTACCTGGTCTCGTCCGTGCCCGAACATCTTAATCATCGTTCTGGTGCTGTCTGCTATCGGCTATGTGCCTTACAGGCTGGTGCCGGTCTCCATCAAAGTTCGTCTGAAGTCGTGGGTCTCAGACTGGTGCGCGACGCCCATCCATCTTCCTCTGCTGGGAGTAACCCTCGGCGTGGTGTTGATCCAGTTCGTTCTGCGAAGGTGCTTCGCCTTTGGCAATGTCCTTTTGAGTAAAGAACTGCCGGATGAATGGATCACCTCCGTTCTGCTTACCAGCGATGGCAAGCTTGCGCTCTATTTCAGCGGTTTGGTGGCGGGCACGCTTCTTACAGCCGTGATCCTTCTCTATATAGTGCGCCGTGGGACGGCAACAACCTCCTCCTCACGGTTCTTTGTGGGAGTTCTGGTTTTCCTGGTTGCAGTGGAGTTTCTGCTCCTGCCGGTCAACTACGGTGTTCTGATCTCCACACAGCAACTTCCCCGCGTGGCCGGATTCAGTGGAGAACAGAAGACTGCAGAGGAGCAAAGCGATTGGTTGGTGTGGGACAGTAAAGATGCGCTCACCTACTTCGTTCGCGATTCCAAAGACCAGCGCACGCTGGTGACAATACCGAGAAAGGACGTCAGAGTCGGTATCGTGGCTTACGACGACATATTTTGCGTGCTCTTCGGTGCGGACCACGCTGGTCCCCGCCCTTGCCACCGGGAGGGAAAGCCATGAATAAACTGATCACCTGTATTTTTCTACTTGCCATCGCGGTGGGTGACATCCACGGACAGACCCAGACACAGCCAACCAGCACTGCCTCCGGCAAACGGCGGGCGTCCACCAGTTTCACCGAGAAGCTACTGAAGTTCTTTGGTATCTCCGATAGCCCAAGTACCCTCAAAGGCCCGGGAGATGAGGTGACAAGCGGCGAACTCTGGCTGGGAGACTTGGATGCCAAAACCACTCGGGCCTTGACCTCCAGCGCTGGCTACCGCTCTCCGGTTTTCCTGTCGGGAACAAAGGATGTTCTCGCACTGCGAGGAAGTGATGTGATGCGGATCTCGTCCGCAGGCGGAGACGGCAAAAAGCTTTGCTCCGTTGACGCCATCATTAAGCTTGTAGCCTCCGGATCGGAGGACCCAGGAAAGGTCCTTATACTCCTGCGGGGCGAAGCCGGTGGCCATCCACGCGTAGCGCTGCTGGCAATCAGTACGGGAGCGGTCACGATTGTCCCTTATGATTCCGCTTCAAGCCAGGACCTGCAGATGGTGGAGAGCTTACAGGGATGGTCGCGCACTTACGGTGACCAACGCGTCTATGTGAAGCGTCAAACGAAACAAGCTCTCTCGGGGACAGTTGAATGGAGCGACGTATTTCTCAAAGTGGGCACTCAGGAAGAGGTCGATGTGAGCCAATGTGCTGGTGCGCAGTGCGGACAGCCGTCACTCTCGGAAAATGGACGCCTGCTGGTGTTCGTAAAAGCCAAAGCGGAATGAGGCTATGCACTATGGCCCATACGCGAGACGGCTGCTGCACAGTATTCGTCCGCCCGGAAGTTGAAGAAGCAAGTCGAGATCGTCCCGACCATTCTTCCAAATGAGCCCTTGCGGATGTCCAAGGACTTTCTTTATGGGTTACTGTGGTAAAGATCGCCGATCTTAGTAGAGGCAGATTCAGCGCGTGTCGTATTCCGTCGAATGGTAAACAATCCGTTTGAGGACTTGAGGTTAGATTAATGAAGGCCTTTGGACATATTGGTTTTGCCGTCTTTGTTCTAATCGCCGGATCTCCGGTAAGAGCACAATCATCGCCGTCCCGTCCGCCGATCACGAGCGTCTCGCACATCTCCGTGTATAGTTCGGATCCTGCCAAAACAGAATTCTTCTATGTGCATGATTTAGGCGCTGTAAAACGGGAAGACCCGGAGAACTCGCACGGAGTTCGCTACTACTTCAGCCCGATACAGTTTGTCGAAGTATTGCCCATTCCCTCTGGGCCTCCGTCGATCAATCGTCTCGACCATGTCGCTTACAACACGGCAAGCGTGGAAGAGCTGAGACTGTATCTTGCTGCACATGGGGTTGGGGTACCTCAGCACGTTGAAAGCGGCAGCGACGGCAGTCATTGGTTTGACGTAACCGATCCGGAGGGCAACAAGGTTGAGTTCGTGCAGCCTCCCGCGAAACCAACGCCAGTGCCGGCCAACCCTCTCAGCAGTCACATCATTCACGTGGGATACATCGTCCACAGCCGTTCAGCGGAAGATGCTTTTTATCAGACCGTACTTGGCTTCCGTCCCTACTGGTTCGGGGGTAAGTCGGATAACGTTGTCGAATGGGTCTCACAACAGGTCCCCGATGGCACCGACTGGCTTGAGTACATGGTCGTAAGTGGGCCGGAGACGCGTGGTATTCCTGCGACGATGTCGAAGGACAATCTCGGCGTCCTCAATCATTTCTCTCTTGGCGTGGAAAACATCGAGAAATCGGTTGATCTGTTGTGGTCCGGAGACCGTCTTACCGGCAAGCACGGCAACGCGCAGATCGGGCGCGACGGAAAGTGGCAGTTCAATATGTACGATCCTGACGGCACTCGAGCGGAGATCATGGAGTTTCAGCCATCAGTCAAGCCATGCTGTTCTGAGTTCACAGCGAGCAGTCCCAAACAGTGACGTAGATTCAACAGGAGAGCCATCACTTCCCCGCAGGTATATCTTTGCCGGACGTATCGGGCCACGCCGCAAGACCCTCCGGCGACCAGCTCTGAATAATCGCACGCGCCAACTTCGCAATGGTCAACTCACCCTCTTGCTCGGCTCCCCATGCGTGGTCCTTGTTGTTGAACGTGAAGGCCGAAATAATCACCATCCCATTTTTCGTCGAGATTGCCGCGACATCGTTCCGTACTGCGTCTAGCGACCCCGTCTTGTTTGCGATCGAGTTGCTCGTCACGCCCGGCATTCCATCCAGATACCGCGGTATCGCACTCCGGTAAAACTGCACGTGCAGCATCTTCAGAGCGACGTCGCAAAGCGCTGCATCGTCAGCCCGCGCTGAGCTGCCGGGCTCTGCGAGCTCGCACCGCACGATCTTCGTCATCAACGCCGCCATTTCGCGCGCCGTCGTCTTGCCGAGGCCAAACTTCTTCTGGTCAGCCGGCATCACTATCCCCGCGGGAGCCGGCGTGAAGATCTTTTTGTAAAGATACGTGTCCTTTAATCCAAGCTTTGCAATTCGTCGATCAATATTCTCAAGCCCCAGATGATCGATCACCAGGTTTGTGGCGGTGTTATCGCTCATCACGATCATCATCGTCAGCAGGTCTTTCAGCGTCAGCTGAAGCGGCACGTCGAAAAAGAGCAGCACGCCCGACCCCGGCACCTGATCCGCTTTCGTTAACGTAATCTTGTCGTCAAAGTGAGTTTTGCCGCTGCGCACCTGCTCGAGTGCTTCATACAGAATCGCCAGCTTGATCACCGACGCCGTTTGCACCGGCGTATCCGGCGAGATCGCCACCGTCTCATGAGTCTTCAGGTCCTCCGCGAACAACGCAACATCCCCATGATGCTCGGCTACAATCGCGCGGACCTGCTCGGCAAGGGATGCCGATGTGCCCTGTGCGCAAGCGCCCGTCGGACAAAGTGCAACCGCTAAAAGACCCAGAGTTGATAGTGGGCGAAGGAATGGCATGGCGAAAGGTTTAATCCATATCATGAGCGAATCTCCGCTATGCAGCAATGGTTACAAACAAAACAGCGTCTATCCAAGCTTTGGAAGACGCTGTTCTGGTTGAAGATGCAAGAGTCGCCTAGAAAGTGAACTTTCCAGCGAACTGCAGGATACGAGCGTCGCGGTAGCCGGTAATTTCACCGAACGTGCCCGAGGTCGCTGAGGTGCCGATCGATTGCACGTTAGTGTGGTTCGCCGCGTTGAAGGCCTCGGCACGGAACTGGAAGTTCAACCGCTCCCAGATACGGAAGTTGCGGAAGACGCCCAGGTTGACCGTCTGGAAGCCAGGACCAATGATCGTGCCCCGCTTTGCAGTGCCAGGAATTATGCTGGTTGGCGAGGGAGCGGCAAAGGCACCCGGATAAAACCACAACGCCGATGCCGACTCGTAAGCTCTGCTCCTTTTGAGATTCACACCATAGCCGTTGTTGGGGTTACCAATCTGGTTGGGGCGAAGGCCGGCATTCGTGTTTCCAAGTACACTCAGCCCGGCGTTATCCGTTTCATATCCGCCATTAACCTGATTGTTGAAGACACTCGTGACTCCGTTGTACGTCACCAGCGAGCCACCGCTAGCGGATACCGTGAGGGGTAGACCCGAGTTGGCGGCGTAGATTGCGGAAATTTCCCATCCACCGATCAACCGGCCTTTCAGACCCTTCTGCTCGCGGTACCATGGCAGTTCAAATACGCCATCGACGTTCAGGATATTAGTGCGATCGACCGCCGCACGACCGTAGTCCCCGTTGATGTTGTACGTGTTCTGGATAACTCCGGAGTAGTCGGCCTGGGCGTTGGTGAGGTCCCTCGACCATGTGTAGTTCGCATCGATGTAAGTATGGCCTGAGAATCGCTTCGTCACCTTAACCTGCAGCGAGTTGTAGTTCGAGTTGAAGATCGACCGCATTGCATCGATCGCGAAGTAGCCGAGATACGGTTTGACCTGGTTCAACACGCGATCACAGGTCGAGTTCAGGAAGGCCTGTTGCGTTGTGCTGCCCGGATAGAGGCACGCACTGCCGGAGTTTGCTGGCATAACCTTGCCTACCCACTCGCCGGGCATGGGCTCATCGATATCGACGATCCCCAACAGGTGCGTGCCATGCGTGCCGAAGTAACCCACATCTAACATGAACGTCGGTGAGAGCTCCTGCTGGACGTCCAGCGAGTACTGCTGAACGTACGGAGTCTGAAAGTTGAGCGGCAGTGCCTGCAGACGGCCCGGAGTCGTCGAAGGTGTTAACGAAGTGGCTCCGCCGGTCGGGTCATCCAGTACTGCGTTAGTTTGCGAGTAGGTTGCAACGGCCGGAGGATTGTCGAAGATCGTGGTCTCGTAATAGCTGACCTCGGCATCGTCGAAGGCCCATCCGTAACCTCCGCGCAGCGCGGTCTTTCCGTCGCCGAAGACATCGAAGGCGAAGCCAACGCGCGGGGCAAAGTTATTTTTGGCTGCCGACCCGACCTTGTTGCCGTACGGCGACGCCTGGTTATTGTTGGCCGCGCTCGGATTTCCGAAAATCATGCCGTTGATGTAGTTGGGGCCGACGTAAGTCGCGCTCGGGTTCGGCGACGTGGACTGACCTGCATTGCTGCCTGCCTGGCTGCACACTCCGGTGAAGCAGATCAGGCCGCTAGTGGCGATAGTCGGAGCCTTCGAAGCGGAATAGGTTGACGGATCGAAGTTGCTCAAATTGCCATTGGCATCGAATGGCTGGCCATAGTAGCTATAGCGAACGCCAAGGTTCAGCGTCAGCCGTGGGCTCGCCTTCCAGTTGTCTTGAAGGAATCCTTCGTACATATCTGTCTGGATGTCCACGGTGATGTTCTTCGATGCCTGACTGAAACCGTTATTCGCGTTCCCCGTAAGGAAGTTAGCGAAGGATTGAGCTTCGGTCACACCGCCGCCCGAGTCCTGAGGCTGAACAACGACCGCCTGGGAAGAGTCGTTCGTAAAGCCGAACGAACCCTGGTTGCCACCACTGGCAGAGTTCTCTTGTTTCTCATAGTGGTTGTATGAGAAACCTGCGATGAACGTCTGGTTACGGAGCGTCTTCGTCACATCACCGAAGGCCTGGTGATTAATACCGTGGTCAACGTAGACCACGCCGCCGCCGATCGTTGTCATTCCACCGACTGCGATGGTCGGGACAACGCCGGCCGTACTGGGATACGGTAAGGGAATCTTGATGTCGGGTGATTGCGACGACAGCAGCGCACCCTGCGGAGTCGTTAAGATGGAGCCGTTCGAGTACGCATAGCCGATGTTGGCCAGCAGGGTCGGATTGAAAACGTAGGTCGCGTGGCCGAGTTGTTCCGTTCCCGGGGCCGTGGAGACTGTAGCCGAAAGGCCAGGGATCGGTACCGCCACAAAGACACCGGAGCCGGTGAACGACGGGAAGGTGTCATGCATATAGCGGTAGAACATGCTCAACTTCTGGCCGAACTGCTGGTCAATACGGACGACGGTGTTGTCGTTGTTGAAGCTGTTGGGGATCGTCGACGTGAGAGTGTGGGGGTCTATGTTGTTCGCTAAGTCAGCCGCACTCTGCGGGGCTGGAATGACGCTGAAGATGTCCTTCAGGTAAGCCTGTGCGGTGGGGGAGAAGTTCGCAATCTTCGTTCCCTGCGCGGTGCAGGTGCTCACCTGGTTCGCTGCGCTGTAGGTGTACGCGGTACAGACATTAATGTTCTGCGATGTCCAGGTGGCTCCATTCTTGAACCCATCGTTGGTGAAATCGCCAGTGCGCTCGGCCGCAGTCGGAACCAGCGCGGTACCGGTGGTGTAGGTTACCTCGCGAAGCCACTCTTCAGAGACGAAGAAAAACGTCTTGTTGCGGCCGTCATAAATCTTGGGAATATAGACCGGGCCGCCGAAGGAGAAGCCAAAGTCGTTGTAACGATACTTCGGGATACGCTGGTGGAGGGTGTTATTCAAGAAGCCATTGGCATCGAAATAATCGTTCCGAAGGAACTCATACGCGCTGCCATGAATGGAGTTCGTACCGGACTTCGTAATGACGTCGATCTGTCCAGAAGCATTGCGGCCAAACTGTGCGCTGTACTGGCCGCGCAGCGTCTTGAACTCCGCGATCGCATCTGGGCTGGGGTAGGTGTAGAGCGTCAGGTTCGCGCCGCGATCCACATTGTCCGCACCGTCGATCGTCCAGTTGTTTGAAGTCGTGCGGCCGCCATTGATGGAGAAGGCCACCGTGCTGGAGCCGCCGGTTGGGCTGCTCGGACCGCGGTTCAACTGGTCGCTGGCGCCTCCGAAAGCAACCCCTGGCTGCAGATTGATCAGGCTCTCGTAGTTGCGCGTAATCAGTGCGAGTTGGTCGATCTGCGTGCTATTGATCAGGCCGGCCGAAGTAGCATCTTCCAGATTCAACTGCACCTGCCCTGCAGTCACCGAAACCACCTGGTCGGGACTGCCAACCACCAGCGCCTTGTTTACAGTCAACGCGTCAGTCGCGTGCAGAACGAGACCCGTCACCGTTTCGGTCTTGAAGCCAGTATTCGCCACCTTCACCGTATAGGTTCCTAGTGGCAAAGACGTCGCTGTATAGAAGCCCGCACCGTTCGTCGTCAGCTTGCGTATATCCTGTCCGCGGTCCGTATTTGTAATCGTTATCGCAGCGCCCTTCACCGCGGCGCCGCTCGAATCCGTGATCGTTCCGCTGATACTGCCTGTTGTCTCCTGAGCGTTTGCCACAACCGATAACATCGCCAGCAAAGCCACCCACACCAAGGTGGATATACGAAGTCCCAACCTACTCATATGCCTGATCTCCTGAAAGGTTTAAAGCGTTTTTTTGCCGAACTGCGTCGGCTCGTTGAAGGAACTATCCAGCGATTCGTGGTGGATGAGGCGCCGGCTAAACCATTGCGCTACAGTGTCATCCGTGCTGGACGCGAGAATGAGTGAGATGATAAGAACCAGTACAATACTCTATACAAGTGTTGTCAACCGAAAAGTGAAACTGTTTCTTTATGCCTTGTTGAGCGCACCAAAATCGGGCACAAGGAATCTTCCACACCTCGACATCCCCGTGCGTCGTTATAAGGCAAGATAGCCTTCAGAGGCCATCGGTCATCATTGATCAGTGGGTCGCGGCAGGGCGGCATATTCTCCTCGCGCAACCAGCAGCACAGGGAGGTCCCTGATCAGCATCCTTCCACTCGGCAAAGAGCTTCTCGTACTCTGACCTGCTCTCCTGCAGGTGGCCAGCCTTTGCGTCGACCCGCGCCAGCCATAGATGCGCAAGCGGGAACAGTGGAGAGACGGGATCGATTCCCTGATGGGCAAGGATATTCTTGTATTCGATGGCAGCGTTATCCGCTTGCCCCGCTCTTCTGTACGCTTCGCCTCGTTGCGCGAACGCTGTAAGGCCGCCAGCAAGTTCATACGGTGTCGCGGGCTCCAATGCAGCGATAGCGTCCAGAGGTTTGGCCCGGTGCAGAGCAATCTCTGCGCGAAGCCGAGGCACATACACATACGTCATCAGCGCCCCCGGATGACCGGCGTTGCCATATACAGCCAGAAAACGTTCAGCGAATGAGGTGTCTCCCAGCTCTGCCTTCAGAAAGGCAAAATCCGGATTGTCCGTGTCTTGTTGCTTGACACGGCTCAACGTGGCACGTGCTGCAAGAGGCATGCCGGACTCAAACTCCACAGAAGCCTGATCGACCAGAATATCGTCTGCGGTCTCGGCAAGATTCTCGCGTTCCGCGGCGCCGTAGGAGTCGTGAAAGAGTGCCTCGGCCTGCTTATACTTTCCCGCCGTAGCAGCCGCGAATGCCCGTATGTCCAGGCAGCGCCATTCGCTCGCTCTGCCGTGACTCCAGGCAACTTCACGAGCCATCGCCGCTTGGTCGCCTTCGATAAAGGCAAGTTGAAACAAGAGCGCATGGAGGCCATAGGAATCTTTTCCCATCGTTACAGCGCGCACTGCAGTCGATCTGGCGTCGGCATACCGGTTTGCGCGCATGTACGCGCGGGCCAGAACGCTGTAGCTGATCCCTCGGCTAGGGTCTAGTCGAAGAGCCTGCTCGCCAGCGGTAATCGCAGAGGCATACTGCCCAGTCAGGGTGTATTCATTGGCCATATTGAGCCACGGTCCCCAGTCGCGCGGATAGGTCGCCGCCCATAGCTGATATTCCTTGATACCTTGCTCCACGTCTTTGAGGCTATCGGCGTAGTAGTGCGCCCTGATGTAGAGTCTCTCTTTCTCGCTTACCTGGCCGCTCAGATCGAACGCCTTCTGGTAGTACGGCGCCGCCTGTTTAACTTCGTTCAGGTTGTTGTAGTCCGTGGCGATCGCCGCGTAACCCATCGCAAACTGCGGATCCAACTCTACCGCTCTTTGAAACATCGGCAGGGTCTCAGGCTCCTCCTTGCCTGCTCTTCCCACCAAGTATTCGCCGATGGAGTAGGCCTTCAGCGCCTCCAGCGACGACGTGGTCGCCTGCGCGATGGGCACCTGGAACCGCTCGACTGATTTCTCCGACTCGCCCAGGCCCGTTCGAAGCTTATCGGCGGTCAAATCGAGTGCCGCGAGTACCTTTTCCTTGCTCGCAGCCTCGGCTTTCGTCTGGGTAAGTTGTTTGCCTGAGATGCAGTCGCTCGCCTCCAGCGTCACCAGATATTCCCGGCCAAGATTGGCGATCGAGCCCTTAACCATTACCTGCCGGTTGCTGCGTTGACATAGCTCCTTCGCGACGTCCGGAGTGAGTGTCGTATCTGGTTTGCGGCCCATCAGGTGGAGCGTGACCACGGCTTCCTGTTCGCTCATCACGTCCAAATAGGGGGATTGAGACAGATCGATCTCCAGTGCCTTTTTCAACACAACATCGAAGCTTCCATCGCCAGTACGGTTATCGAAGTCGGCAAGGACAATCGTCTGGCTGGAAGGTGGCCGCCGATGTTTTCTCCACCAGAAAAAGAAACCAGTCGCGAGCCCTAAAAGCAAGAGTCCGGCAACAGCAAACAGCCGGCCCCGAGACCTCCGGGATGGAGCCGGAATAGCAGCGTACTCAGCCGGTGTGGAGGAGTTCGCGTCGTCGATCTCTTCGTGAACGACAATGCGCATCGTTGAGTGAACGGAACTCAGACCAGTGCTGTTGTCGTTTGTCAGATACGCTTCGTTCTGGGGCAACTGGCTGACCGTTTCCACGGCTGACCCGAACTGGTATCCGCGCCCGGGAATCGTAACGATGTAGCGAAAATCATTCTGCGGAGTCGCCAGTGCCTTGCGAAGTAGAAAGATGTTCTGGCTCAGGTTGCCTTCCTCGACGAAGCTGTCCGGCCAGACGGCCCGGAGAAGCTCTTCCTTCGTCACCAGGCGCAGGGGATTCCTAACCATATACAGCAGAACATCGAAGGCCTTTGGCGGAAGCGCGATCTTCGTGCCATCGCGGCGAACCAGCCGTTGCTCAGCGTCAAGATCGAAGGGCCCGAAGCGATATAAGTGCTTCACCGAGAGGGACATACTAATCCTGAGAAATCCTGAGACAGATTGAACCAAACCTTGAGGACACTGTCGCCCAATAAGGTCATGATGACCGTCGAACTTTGTAACATCGGGTTCAAAGAGACGCCCGGCAGCCTATAGGGAGATAGGTTGCCGGTCGTCTTCTAGGTGAAAATCTACCAGCCGCTTACGCCGACCGCAAGAAACGGTGAAATTTGAAGTACACCCGGCATATTGAAATCTCGGTGGAACGCCACGAGGTATCGACCCTGCGCTCAAACAGAGAGGGTATCCTCCTGCACTGCCAAAAATGCGGAACTAAGGTCGTGATGTTCCCCGTCGATACCGCCGCGGCCCTCACAGGATCCACTCCGCGCATGCTCTACCGATGGATGGAAGAGGAAAAGCTGCACTTTATCGAGTCGCCCGACGGCATGGTGCTTCTCTGTGCCGAGTCGTTCAAAACCCTGTCCTGAAAGCTTCTGTGCACCGTGTGGTGCGACCTCCTACTTCTGAAAGGAGCAGGGGGGCGACATCAGCGTTCTGCAATCTCCCGTGAAAATAACTAGAAAACGCCCCAGGGAAACCCTTCCCCTCCGCATTCGGCCGGCAAACGCCTGCGCTTTAGTATGCATCTTCTAAGAAGCGCCTCCTTTAGCTTTATCTGGTCGCATGTGAAGTGCGGACTACAGGCATACCATGGGAACGCAAAGTTGAATCTCAAGATCTGGGTGATATGAAACCTGTTGAAGGCCGGAGACGCGTTGTTATCGAAGAGGTTCAACCGCAGGTCGACTGCGGCCGCTACCCCGCTAAACGAATATTCGGCGACACCGTCCCCGTAACTGCGGCAGTCTTCGGCGATGGCCACGACCACGTCTCCGGGCGGCTGCTGTATCGGCATTCCAGCGAACCTGACTGGCGCTCTAAGCCGCTGACGCCTCTTACGAATGATCTTTGGACCGCTAACTTCACCGCGGACAAACTCGGCGACTGGCTCTACACCATCGAGGCGTGGGTCGACCACTTCGACACTTGGTGCACCGATCTTCGGAAGCGGCTAACTGCCCAGCCAACCACAGACAAGCCAGACAAGCTGGACTCAGTCAAATCGCAGGACATTCCCCTCGCCCTTCTCTCCGGTGCTCTTCTGCTGCAGCAAGTCGCGCAACGCGCCGAAGGCTCTGACCGCAAGCTCCTCGCAGACACAGCCGCTCACCTAAACCAGTTAGCCGACAGCAATATCACGACATACAAGTTCCCACTGAGCGACGAGGTCGTCGCACTCGCCGCAAAGTATCCCGATCTCACCTTCGCCACGCGCTACCCGCAGGAGCTGCATCTTTGGGTCGACCGCGAACGCGCCCGCTACTCCACCTGGTACGAACTCTTCCCGCGATCCGCCTCTCCCGACCCAACTCGCCCCGGCACCTTCGCCGATGTAAAAGCACTCTTACCCACCATTGCTGCCATGGGCTTCGACGTGCTCTATCTGCCACCGATCCATCCTATCGGCACGTCCTTCCGCAAGGGCCGCAACAACAGCATCATCTCCACATCAGAAGATCCCGGCAGCCCCTGGGCCATCGGCTCGAAAGAAGGCGGTCACAAATCGATCGACCCCCAGCTCGGCACTCTCCGCGAATTCGATGCTCTTGTCACAGCCGCTCGCGACCTCGACATGGAACTGGCTCTTGATATCGCCTTTCAGTGCTCGCCCGACCACCCCTGGGTCACTGAACATCCTGATTGGTATGTCATTCGCCCCGACGGCTCAATCCAGTACGCAGAAAATCCGCCCAAAAAATATCAGGACATCTATCCGCTCAACTTCGAATCCTCCGACTGGCGCGGCCTGTGGGAGGCTCTGCGCGATGTCTTCACGTATTGGATTCGCCGCAAAGTACGTATCTTCCGTGTCGACAACCCCCACACAAAGGCTATCCCCTTCTGGGAGTGGTGCATCGCGGAGATTCACAAAAAATATCCCGACGTCATCTTTCTTGCTGAGGCCTTCACCCGCCCGCACGTCATGTACTCGCTCGCCAAGGCGGGCTTCACCCAGTCCTACACTTACTTCACCTGGCGCAATACCAGCGACGAGTTGGAGGAATACTTCGAAGAGATCTCGAAGCCGCCCGTCGCCGACTTCTTCCGCCCCAATCTCTGGCCTAACACCCCCGACATCCTTCACGCCACACTCCAGACCGGTGGCCGGCCAGCTTTCATGCAGCGCCTCATCCTCGCTGCGACGCTTGGTGCGAACTACGGTATGTACGGCCCCGCCTTCGAGCTATGCGAAAACGTCCCAATCAAGCAGGGAAGCGAAGAGTACCTCAACAGCGAAAAATACGAGATTCGCCACTGGGACCGCTCTGCCAGCAACAGCCTTGCCCCCCTGATCACCCAGGTCAACCATATTCGCCGCGAGAACCCCGCACTCCAAAGCGACGGCTCTCTTCACTTCCATCCCGCGGACAACCCGAACATCCTCTGCTACAGCAAATCGAGCGGAAGCAACCGCATTCTCGTCGCCATTAATCTCGATCCGACCCAGGAGCAAGCAGGTTGGATCGATCTCAACCTCAAGCAGCTCGCGATCCCGCACAACAAGAACTTCGAGATAGAAGACCTTCTCACCGGCATCCGCTACCAGTGGCACGACCGCAGCAACTACGTCGCGCTACGTCCGGACGTCATGCCCGCACATATCTTCCGCTTGATACCTCCATCAAACGGCGAGACTACACTCGATCCAAACGCATCCGGGCCAGGCACACAAACACCCCACCCGGAGGAGATCGAGTGAAAAAAGCCGGCAGCGCCACCGACCCACTCTGGTACAAAGACGCGATCATCTACGAGATCCACGTCCGCGCCTTCATGGACTCAAACGCTGACGGCATCGGCGACTTCCCCGGTCTGATGTCGAAGCTCGACTACCTCCAGGATCTCGGCGTCACCTGCCTCTGGCTGCTTCCTTTCTTCCCTTCGCCCCTGCGCGATGACGGCTATGACATCGCCAACTACGTCGACGTCAACCCAAGCTACGGTACCCTGAGCGACTTCAAGCAGTTTCTCGATGCTGCCCATCTTCGCGGCATGCAGGTCATGATCGAGCTGGTTATCAACCACACCAGTGATCAGCATCCATGGTTCAAAGCTGCCCGCCATGCTCCGAAAGGTTCTCCCGAGCGCGACATGTACGTCTGGAGCGACACTGACAAGCTCTTCGAAGGTGTCCGCATCATCTTCACCGACACCGAAAAATCCAACTGGACCTGGGACGAAGTCGCCCAGCAGTATTACTGGCATCGCTTCTTCACCCATCAGCCCGATCTCAACTTCGACAACCCGCGCGTCATGGAAGAAGTTCTCACCGCCATGCGCTTCTGGCTCGACCTCGGCGTCGACGCTCTCCGTCTCGACGCAATTCCCTATCTCGTCGAACGAGATGGCACCAGTTGCGAGAACGTGCCCGAGACGCACGTCAAAATCAAAGAGATCCGCGCCGTCATCGACGCCGAATACGAGAATCGCCTCGTGCTCGCCGAGGCCAACATGTGGCCCGACGACGTCCGCCCGTACTTCGGCGACGGGGACGAGTGCCACATGGCTTTCCATTTTCCGCTCATGCCGCGCATCTACATGGCGCTCCGTCAGGAAGACCGTCTCCCCATTACCGACATCATGGCGCAGACGCCCGCCATCCCCGATAACTGCCAATGGGGCCTCTTCCTCCGCAACCACGACGAACTCACCCTCGAGATGGTCACCAACGACGAGCGCGACTACATGTACCTCGCCTACTCGGCCGATCCGCGCATGCGCATCAACGTCGGCATCCGCCGCCGCCTCGCGCCTCTCGTCGACAACAACCGCCGCCGAATCGAACTCCTCAACTCACTCCTTCTCAGCTTCCCCGGCACACCCATCCTCTACTACGGCGACGAGATCGGCATGGGCGACAACATCTACCTCGGCGATCGCAACGGCGTCCGCACGCCCATGCAGTGGAACTCCGACCGCAACGCCGGCTTCTCCAGGGCCGTCCCCGCCCAGCTCTACTTCCCCGTCATCATGGACCCCATCTGGGGCTATCAATCCATCAACGTAGAAGCCCAGCAATCCGATCAGTCCTCGCTCCTCCACTGGACGCGCAACATGATCGCGCTTCGAAAACTCTTCCACGTCTTCGGCCGCGGCACGCAGGAGTTCCTCAATCCCGACAACAGAAAGATCCTCGCCTACATCCGCCAGTACGAAGAAGACGGACACCGTGAGACCGTCCTGTGCGTAGCCAACCTCTCGCGCTTCTCGCAACCCGTCTCGCTCGACCTCGCCAGATTCGCTGGCATGATCCCCGTTGAGATGCTCGGTTACGTCACCTTCCCCACCATCACGACGCTACCCTATCCACTCACCCTTGCGCCCTATTCTTTCCTCTGGCTCGAACTCCAGCTCGCGCCCGAAACTCCCGAACCCGTAAAAGTCCCCGAAGAAGAGCCAATTGTCGATCTTCTCAGCCATGGCATCGAAGGCCTGCTCACCGGCCCAGGCTCCGATCTCCTTCAGAAGCTCCTCATCCCCTACCTCCCCCACCAGCGCTGGTTCGGAGCCAAATCACGAACCATCAATTCCGTCACGGTCGTTGACTCCGCGGAACTCCCGGGTCTCAACGCCGCCCTTGTCTTCCTCGAGCTCACCTACGATGACGGCAGTACCGGCGTCTATCAGCTCCCCCTTACCATCACGTTTGGCGAAGCTGTGGAGACGATTCGCGGCTCCGACCCCACCAGCATCCTCGCTACCGTTACAACCGCAAGCGGCCCCGCCATCCTGCACGATGCGGTCGCGCGCGAAGATGTCCGTCAGGCCATCCTTCAACTCATCGAAGCGAACTCCCATCTGCCTACCCGCTACGGCACTTTCGTCGGCCACCACAGCAGCGCCTTCGCAAAAGCTCGCGGCACCGATCCTCTTCCCGCACGCACTGGCTCCGCCGAACAATCCAACACGTCGATCCTCTACGACGCGAAGCTCATCATGAAGCTCTTCCGCCGTCTCCAGCCCGGCGAAAACCCCGACACCGAGATCGGCCGCTTCCTCACTGAAACGGCCCACTTCCCGCGCATCGCACCTTTCCTCGGCGAAATCACACTCCACCCGAAAGACGGCGAGCCCACCACTCTCGCTATGCTGCAAGGTCTCGTCGAAAACGAAGGTGACGGCTGGCAGTGGACCCTCGACGAACTTCTCCGCTACTACGAAAGCGTCGCCACTCTCCCTGCACCGCGGAACCTCGGCACTCATCCGTCCTTTATTTCGGAAAATGCATCATCCAAACCAGCCCGCGAACACGCCGCGCTCTATCTCGACGCCGCTGCTCTCCTCGGCCGCCGCACCGCCGAGATGCATTTGGCACTCGCCACGCCAACTCATAACCCAGCCTTCACAGCCGAGTGCTTCACCACCGCTGATCTCGTCGCCGAAGCTGACCGAATCGACGCGCAACTCTCCCTCACCCTCGACGCCCTGAAGCGCGGCATGTCGCACCTCATCGAGACCACCGCCGACAACGCCGCCTTCCTGCTCAGCCGGCGAATTGAGCTCTTCGCGCGCGCCCGCGCCATCGCCTCCGCCACACCCGCCGATGCCGGCCAGCGCATTCGCATCCACGGCGACTATCACCTCGGCCAGGTCCTTCGTTCCCGCAGCGACTACGTCATCCTCGACTTCGAAGGCGAACCCGCTCGCAGTCTCGCGGCGCGCCGCGCCAAGCAATCTCCGCTCAAAGATGTAGCGGGCATGCTGCGATCCTTCAGCTACGCGGCCTACGCTGCGCTCAACACCTTCGCCCAGCGCCGCCCCGACGACGCCAAAAACCTCGAGCCTTGGGCCACTCTCTGGCAGAACGCCGTCTCCGCGGAGTTCCTCCGCACGTATCAACTCACCATCAACCAGACGAACCCAAACCTCATTCCGCTGCCCGCCCAGTCCCAGCTCTTGCTCAACGCCTACCTTCTCGAAAAATCTCTCTACGAGCTACTCTACGAACTGGACAACCGTCCCACCTGGGTCCTCATTCCTCTCACCGGCATTCTAGCTCTCCTGAAATAACGACCCTACTGCAATTCGCGGCGCAACGTTAGAATGGTCGCTCCACTTATGTCCGCCAATCTCTCTCCTCTCCAGTCTCTGCGCCACGCACTCGCATCTTCGCTCAGTGACCCTCGAACGGTGGCAGCGGAAGCCTTGCGCAACGCAAACAGCAACGCCTCCCACAACACCTACCTGACGACCTACGACGCCGAATCGCTTCAACGCGCCGAACAACTTCCCAGTCTCTTTCCTGACCCACAAAACCGTCCCGTCCTCTTCGGCATCCCCATCTCTATTAAGGACTGCTTCGATTTAGCCGGCAGCGTTACCACTTGCGGCTCACGCTTCTACGCGCAAAACAATCCGATCGCAGAAAAAAACTCCTAGGTCGCGCAGCGTCTGCTCGACGCCGGAGCGATCCTCACCGGCAAGACCCACCTCCACCAACTCGCCTACGGCATCACCGGCGAAAACGCCGACTATGGCAACTGCGTCCAACCCCGCGATGCAACCCTGCTCACCGGCGGCTCCTCCAGCGGCGCTGCTGCCAGCGTTCAGGAAGGCTCCGCACTCGTAGCGATCGGGACCGACACCGGGGGCTCCGTTCGTGTGCCTTCCGCCCTCTGCGGTCTAGCGGGCTACCGCACCTCTCATGGCGTCAGCCGCGGCGAAACCCTCTGGGCCGGCGCATACCATCTTGCTCCAACCTTCGACACCATCGGCCTGCTCTTCCGCGATCTTCGCGACGCCCAAGCCCTGGCCAGCGCTATCTTCGACATCGCACCTGCTCCTCCTCCCACCTCGGTCCGCATCGGCTACGTAGAGAGCAAATTCCTCTACGACTGCGAACCCGAAGTCCTCGACACTTACGAAACCTGGAAACGAAACCTTGCACAACGCGGAGCCGCCCTCTCCCCTTTCGACACGGCCTTCTGGAGCGAGAGCCCTCAAATCTACTCACCTATCGTCGCCTGTGAAGCCGCAGCCATCCACCGCGGCCACTTCCAGCACTTTGAACCAACAATCGCCGAGCGTCTCGCCGGGGGCGCCTCCATTACCGCCACCGAGCTCGCCAGCCCACGCCGCCGACTCGAACAATTTCGCTCCAAAATGGCCGCGCTCTTCGAATCATTCGACTTCCTCATCGCACCAAGTGCTCCGGTCAGCAAGCTTTACGCCGGTCACGACCACACCGACTCCCGCAAAGCCATCCTGCGTTACACCACCCCGGCAAGCCTTGCGGGCATTCCCGCAGTCACACTCCCCGGCGAACCCATCGGCGCTGCCTTCGGTACCGGTGTTCAACTCCTCGCCGCCCCCATGCAGGACGCATCCCTGCTGGCCTTTGCCTCCACCCTCTCGCCGAAGCAGAAATAACCAACCCGCCATCAGCCGACGCAACGTCCAGCCTGTTGCTATTGATGAAATGCATGCATTCAAGCTGTCTGTTGAGTTCGAAGCCTCCACGGCTGACTAGAATAGTTCTACTGCATTGGAGAGCAGCGCTTCTCTATGTCCACCTCCCCCTTCGTCCTTCTGCCTAGCTCCCATGCTCGCGCCCACGACACCTTCCCCGAGTCTGAAAAACTCGAGCAGCAGCTCCGCGCCAACATCCGCGGCGAGGTCCGCTTCGACGCCTCCTCCAAGGCCCTCTACGCCACCGACGGCTCGAACTACCGCCAGATTCCCATCGGTGTCGTCATCCCGCTCGACGAAGCCGACGTAATCGCCACGGTCACCATCTGCCGCAATCTCAACGCCCCCATCCTTTCGCGCGGAGCCGGCACTTCGCTTGCCGGTCAGGGTTGCAACGCCGCTGTCATCCTCGACTTCTCCAAATACATGAACAGCATGGGCGCAGTCGATCCGAAAACAAAAACCGTCCGCGTCCAACCCGGCATCGTGCTCGACCGCGTCCGTGACGCCGCAGAAAAATTCAACCTGACCTTCGCCCCCGACCCCGCCACACACAGCCGCTGCACCATCGGCGGCATGATCGGCAACAACTCCTGCGGTGTCCACGCGCTGATGGGTGGCAAAACCGTCGACAACATCCACTCTCTCGACCTCCTGCTCTACGACGGCACTCGCATGACGGTCGGTCCCACCACCGAAGCCGACCTTGCCGACTTCATCTCCAACGGCGGCCGCACAGGCGAGATCTACACCGCCCTCAAACGCATCCGCGACACCTACGCCGACCAAGTCCGCGTAAGATTCCCGCGCATCCCCCGCCGCGTGTCTGGTTTCAATCTCGACGAGCTTCTCCCCGAAAACAACTTCAACGTCGCCCGCGCGCTCGTCGGCAGCGAAGGCACCTGCGCCATCATCCTGGGTGCAACGCTGCAACTTGTCGAAAGCCCACCCTGCCGTACCCTGGTCGGTGTCGGCTTCTCCGACATCTTCATCGCCGCGGACCACGTCACGCACATCCTCGAACACAAGCCCATCGGCCTCGAAGGCGTCGACGGATACCTCCTCGACGCGCTTCGCCGCAAGCAAAAGTCCGTCGAAGACCTCAAACTCCTTCCGCCCGGCGATGGCTTCCTCATCGTCGAGTTCGGCGCCGCCACTCAACCTGAAGCGAACGCCAAAGCACGCGCCTTCGTCGCTTCGCTGACCTCTATTCCCGCCCAACCAACTGCCCGCATCTACACCTCGGACGAGGCCAAGCGCGTCTGGCACATCCGCGAGTCTGGTCTTGGGGCCACTGCTTTTATCCCCGGCGTCGGCACCGGCTGGGAGGGTTGGGAAGACGCAGCCGTCGACCCCACTCAACTGGGCAGCTACCTCCGCGCCATCCGCGCGCTTATGGACGAGTACAACTACTCAAGCGCCATGTACGGACACTTCGGCCAGGGCTGCGTCCACATGCGCCTCAACTTCGACCTCGAGACTTCTGCCGGAATTCTAAAATTCCGCCAGTTCATGGATCGCGCAGCCGACATCGCCCTCGCCCACGGCGGCTCGCTCTCCGGTGAACACGGCGACGGCCAGGCCCGCGGTGCGCTGCTTCCAAAGATGTTCGGTGAAGAGCTGATGGAAGCCTTCCGCTCCTTCAAGCGCATCTTCGACCCCACCAACCGCATGAATCCGGGCAAACTCATCGACGCCCACCAACCCCACGAAGATCTCCGCCTCGGCGCCGACTACAAACCCTGGGAGCCCAAAACGCACTTCGCCTTTGCCGAAGACAACGGCTCCCTCGCCTCAGCAACGCTACGTTGTGTCGGCGTCGGCGCCTGCCGCAAGACCGACGCTGGCACCATGTGTCCCAGCTTCATGGCCACCGGCGAAGAACTCCACTCCACCCGCGGCCGCGCCCATCTCCTCTGGGAGCTGATGCAAGGCGAAGTCCTACCCGACCAATGGAAGAATAAACAGGTCAAAGAGTCCCTCGACCTCTGCCTCGCCTGCAAGGCCTGCAAGAGCGAGTGCCCCGTCTCCGTCGACATGGCCACCTACAAGGCCGAGTTCCTCTCTCACCATTACGAAGGAGAATCGCGCCCGCTCAGCCACTACGCCTTCGGCCGCATCGACGTCTTCGCCCGCCTTGCCGGGTTCGCGCCGCACCTCGTCAACGCCGTCAACAACGCGCCTCTCATCAGCACCCTCATCAAAAAAATCCTACACATTCATCCGCAGCGTACCTTACCTCGCTTCGCCAAACCCTTCACCCCCGATCGTCGTCTTGCCCGCGACGCACGCCGCCGCCGCGATCGCCGTCCCGCGCTGCCTAACACCGCACCCGAGGTCTTCCTCTGGGCCGACACCTTCAACAATCACTTCCATCCATCCACGATGCGCGCCGCCCACAAGGTTCTCACCGCCGCCGGCTTCCGCGTCACCCTCCCGACCCGACACCTCTGCTGCGGCCGCCCTCTCTACGACTTCGGCATGCTCGATACAGCAAAGGACTACCTCCTCAAAACCCTCAACGCCCTCACTCCACAACTCCACGCCGGCACCCCCATCGTCGTCCTCGAACCAAGCTGCGCCTCCGTCTTCCGCGACGAACTCACGAACCTCCTTCCCAACGACCCACGTGCCGCAAAACTTCGCGACCAGACCTTCCTCCTCAGCGAGTTCCTCGTCCACCACGCCCCTCACTACCAACCTCCCCAGATCGGAAAAGAGATCGCGGAAAAAATAATCGTCCACGGTCACTGCCACCACCGCGCCACCATGGGCATGCACGACGAGATCGCTCTCCTCCGTCTCACCGGAGCTCAAGTCGAACTTCTCGACTCAGGCTGTTGCGGTATGGCCGGCCCCTTCGGCTTCGAAAAGGACAAATTCGATCTCTCCCAAAAATTAGGCGAACGCGTTCTCTTACCCGCTGTCCGCAACAAACCCGCGAACGCCATTATCGTCAGCGACGGCTTCAGCTGCTGCGAGCAAATCACCCAGAACACCACGACAAAGCCTCTCCATCTCGCTGAAGTTCTCGCCCAGGCGCACGCCGCAAAGCAATAGAAAGAAGAATCGAATGACCTCGAACAACGCCTCCATCAAACAAGAAGTCCAGACCATCCTCACCACCCTCGGCGTTCCCGCCACCGCATACTCCAACGGCAACCTCACCGTCCGCACCCCGCTCACCGGCGAAGTCATCGCGCATCTCCCCACCATCACCGCAGCCGAAGCAACTAGGGCCATCGCGCAAGCCCACTCCGCCTTCCTCGAGTGGCGCACCGTCCCCGCCCCCAAACGCGGCGAACTCATCCGCCTCCTCGGCGAAGAACTGCGCGCACAGATCGAACCTCTCGGCCGTCTCGTCACCATCGAATCCGGCAAGCTCCTCTCCGAAGGCCTCGGCGAGGTCCAGGAGATGATCGACATCTGCACCTTCGCCGCTGGCCTCTCGCGCCAACTCGCCGGTCTCACCGTTCCATCCGAGCGCGCCAAACATCGCATGATGGAGACCTGGCACCCTCTTGGCGTCGTCGGCATCATCTCCGCCTTCAACTTTCCTGTCGCTGTCTGGAGCTGGAACGCTGCCCTCGCTCTCGTCTGCGGCAACGCCATCGTCTGGAAGCCCTCCGAAAAAACTCCCCTCTCCGCGCTCGCCACGCAAGCCATCTTCGACCGCGCAGCAAAGAAATTCGAAGCCAAATTTGGCAGCATCCCGACAGGACTCGCGACCCTCCTCATCGGCGACGCAACCGTTGGCCAGCAATTAGTCGACTCGCCGCTGATCCCACTGGTCTCCGCCACCGGATCCACAGCGATGGGCCGCGCCGTTGCTCCCCGCCTCGCTGCCCGCTTCGCCCGCGCCATCCTTGAGCTCGGCGGAAACAACGCCGCCATCGTCGCCCCCACTGCCGACCTCGACCTCACCCTCCGCGCCATCGCCTTCTCAGCGATGGGAACCGCCGGACAGCGCTGCACCTCCCTTCGCCGTCTCATCGTCCACGACAGCATCTACGACACGCTCATCCCTCAGCTCAAAAAGGTCTACGCCTCCGTCGTCATCGGCGACCCACGCGAATCCAGCACCCTCGTTGGCCCCCTCATCGACGAACGCTCCTTCAACGCAATGCAGAAGGCTCTCGCCGACGCCCGTACCTCGGGCGCAACCATCACTGGCGGCGACCGCGTCGTTTCTAAAGGAGACGACACCAAAGAAGACCCGGAAGCCTTCTACGTCCGTCCCGCGCTCGTCGAAATCTCCACCCAAACCGACATCGTCAAGCACGAGACCTTCGCCCCCATCCTCTACGTCCTCCGCTACACCAATTTTCCCGACGCCCTCGCCCTCCACAACGACGTTCCCCAGGGTCTCTCCTCCAGCATCTTCACCATGAACCTTCGCGAGGCCGAGCAGTTCCTCTCCGCCACCGGCTCCGACTGCGGCATCGCCAACGTCAACATCGGGACCTCTGGCGCCGAGATCGGCGGAGCCTTCGGCGGCGAAAAAGAAACCGGAGGCGGCCGCGAATCCGGCTCCGACGCATGGAAGCAGTACATGCGCCGCGCCACCAACACCATCAACTACGGCACGGATCTACCACTCGCTCAGGGCGTCAGCTTCGACATCGGCTAAGGGGCAGTTAGCCACGCAAACAAAACGGCGGCCGTCGCCACACTTCGCGTCGGCCGCCGTTTTCATCACGACAACTTACTCGGTTGAGGCAGACTTGCGCCCTGCCAGACGCCCATCCATATCCGCCAGCACATACGTCACAACAGACAGCATCGCCGCATTCTTCCGGAACTCCACCGGATCGACCTTATCCAGCGTATCCGCCTCCGTATGATGCCAGTCGAAGTAGTGAGCCTCGGTTGTCCGCGGGCTCAGTGCCGGCACTCCATCCGCTACAATCTCCTCAATATCCGATCCACCACCCCCTGATGAAACGGTGTCCGTCCCAATCGTCCCCAGCATCGAAACGATATCCTGCAGCGCCGTCACCGATTGTTTCACCTCCGATGGCAACGCATTCACATCCACCTGTCCGCCGGGCACAGGTGGAGCACCACCAGCACCACGCGCTCTCCTTGGCCCGCTCATGCTCCCATATCCAATCCCCAACGGCTTCTCTGCGCCTCCATCCATCTCAATCGCCGCCACCTGATCGCCGATCTTGTCTCCAATCATCTTGCGATAGGCCCGTCCACCCGCGCCGCCATTCTCCTCATTCACCCAGAACACCAGCCGAATCGTCCGCTTCGGCTTCAGCCCCAGCTTATGGATCAGCGTCACCGCCTCGTAAGCCGCCATAATCCCCGACCCATCATCCTGCGCGCCCTGGCCCACGTCCCACGAATCGATGTGCCCACCGATCGACACCACCTGCTCCGGATGTTCACTCCCAACAATCTCGCCCATCACGTTGCCCGCCTGGACATCCGCCTCCATATGCGCGTCCATCTGCAGATGCACCGTCACCGGTCCCTCCTTGCAAAGCCGCTCGATCATCAGCGCGTCTTCCACCGAGATCGCCGCCGCTGGAATCTTCGGCTGCTTCGCGTCATACACCAGCGTGCCCGTATGCGGAATCTGCATCGCCAGCCCCGTCGCCGACCGCACCAGCATCGCCACCGCACCCTTCGCCGCGGCTCGCGACGCACCATACGTCCTGTACTGCGTATTCACCCCATAGCCATGCCAGCCCGGGTTATACACAACGATCTTCCCCTTCACCTGCTCCGGCGTCATCGCATCCAGCGCATCAAAGCTCGGCACAAACACAACCGGTGCGGTGATGCCATCAGCCGGTGTCGCCACGCTCATTCCCAGCCCCAACATATGCAGCGGCCTGGTAATCGGCCCGGCAGCGCCCGGATACATCATCGCGGCCGACTCACTCCCGCGCACCCACCGAGGCACCATCACCGGCTGCACTGTCACATTCTGCAATCCGGCCTTGCGCATCAAATCCGCGCCCCACTCGACGGCCGTGTTCAACTGTGGCGTTCCGCTCAACCGCTTGCCCACGTGATCACACAGATACGTCAAGGCCGCATAGCCATCCTCATCGGTCTCCGCCGCCTTCAAAATCTTGTCCGCATCGGCCTTGTACTTTGCCGCCAACGGCCCTGCAACACCCGGCAACCCCGGCACCGGCTTTGCATCCGGCGCACCCATCTGAGCAAAAACTGGTTGTGCCGCCAACAGCGCAGCGCCCATCAATAAAGTGGCAAGACGATTCATGCAGATCTCCTGTTTTTTCTTTGAAGCCTTGAGCCTACCAGACGAAACCGTAGAACAAAACCATTCTGTGGCATAGCGATGGCCGTCGAGTTTCGTATTCGCTTTTATAGCTACCAATCTCGGGCATTCCTCAAACGAAAGCCAGAATCGCCCGCCCGAGCGCACCTGTCAGCTGGTCCTGCGCGGCAAGCGCCACCTGCCGGGCTCCATCGTCCAGCCCTCGCAGATGATCCGCAAAATCCCACGCCAGATCACGCGCACGGCAAATGTTCCAGAACGCAAGGATCCGTCCGATCTTCCCCGTATCCTGCGCCAGCTCTCCGAGAACGCCCACCGCCAGCATCTGCAGCGCCGAAGGCATCACTGTATTCAGCAGACCATTCACCGCCTCATAGTCCACATGCTGCGGACTCGCGTCGTCAGGCACGAGATTCATCTGTTGATCGGTCGCCAGCAACGCCAGAGCGAGATCATGATTAATATGCGCATTCATCCCCGCCAGCGCAAACTGAATACGATCGATTCCCGCCGTATAGCGCGCACTCAGCATCGCGTTCCACGAGCTCGGCACCGTCGGATCCCCAGACAAAAAACCAGCCACTGCTCTGAAGTAAAACCCCGCAAAGACAACATCCAGAAGAAGCAGCCAATCCGGATCCTTCCACCCACCTGCCGGAGGATCTAAGTCAACCTCCGTCGTCACCATCAGGTAGAGGCGATTGAACCACTTCAAGCCATCATTATTCGGCAGAAGCTCGTCGATACTCTCCATCGTCCGCACGACGTCATCGATGGTGGCTGGCGCAACCCCACTCACAAGCTGGTACAGCGGCTGATCCGCAGCGGCAACAGGCATAAAGCGCTCCTTCGATGTTTCGTTGCGATGCTTCGTCGCGATGGCGGAAGTATAGTCCACTCCATTCAGTGGACCGGACCAACCTGGTCACCCATCGTTCCGCAAAAAACGCGTAGCATCTCATTAACGAGCGCATGACTACACCGACACTCCGCCGACTCCTCACGCTTCTCGCCTTCACTCTCATCACGCCTGCCCTATCGCAGACCCTGGCCCGCCCAGGCTGGGTCGGTTCCGGCATGAACACCGACGTTTGGTGGAAGCACCCCATCGTCTACCAGGTGAACCCCCTCAACTTCAGCCCCCCCGTTGATGGAGCCGCAGCAGGCAGCGGTCTCCACGGCGTCGCCCAGCATCTCGATTACATCCACTCGCTCGGCGCAGACGCCCTGCTCCTCACTCCCATCCAGCCCGACGCCGCCAACGCCCAGTCCATCGACCCTGCCTACGGCACCCTCGACGATCTCGACGACCTCATCCACGAGGCCAGCCGCCACAACATCCGCGTCCTCCTCGACCTCGACCCCCACATCCCCGCCGCAGATCTTCCCAACGTCGCCCGCTTCTGGCTCAACCGCGGCATCGCCGGCTTCCACGTCAACGGCACCACCCCCGAAGCCCATGCCCAGGCCGTCGCGCTCCGCAAAGCCGCCAGCAGTTACCTCGGCCAGCGCATCCTCATCGGCGACGTCGACCCCACCCTCCGCCCATCTCCGCAACAACGCACCTACAAAGGTCCCGACACCTCAACCACGCAGCTTCTCCTCGATGCCAGCTTAGGCGCCGTCACCCCACTCAACCCAGCCCCCATTCGCGCCGCCATCGAATCTACCGAAAACATCCTGCAAGCCGGCCACAGCATGCCGCTTCTCGCCACCGATGGCCCCAGCTTCCAACGCAGTTGGAGCCGCTACGCCGACGGCAAGCACGACCTCGCCATCGCCAAACTTCTCGCCACCATTCTCTTCACCACCCGCGCCCAACCTCTCCTCTACTACGGCCAGGAGCTGGGCGTCGCCGCCCCACAAGCATCCGAATCCACACCCGCAACGCCCCTCATCATCTGGGACGCTCCACCCCCACCCCCAAAAGGCAAACCCGCGCCCCCACCGGAACGCCGCAACATCCAACGCAGCCCCAAACGTAGCTTTAGAGGACGCCGACCCCGCCTCGCTCCTCAACTGGTACCGCAAGCTCATCGAACTCCATCACAGCAACGCAACCATCAACTCCGGCGAATACCTCACCATCAATCGCGACGATCAGAACGTCCTCATCATCATCCGCAAGCCGAAGGTCGTCTCCCCAATCGATCCAATCCTCGTCATCCTCTGCAATCTCTCTGGCGAGCCGCAACACCTCTCCATCAAGACGGACACCATGAAGCTCCATCTGCGCGGCAGCTTTCTCCGCACCGTCCTCCGCTCAGACAACGGCATGGGCACCATGCACCTCGAATCCATGACCCTCGCGCCATACGCCGCGTACATCGGCGAGATGCGCTTCTAAACGCAAGGCACGCGCAAAGCTCCCATCACTCCGTCCGCAGCGCCTCCGTCAGCTCGACCAACGCGGCACGCCGAGCTGGCAACAACGACGCAACCGCCGTCAACCCTAGCAATACCGCCGCGGCCAGCGTCAATACCATCAGATCGAACGCATGCACTCCGAACAAGAACCTCTGCAGCAGATGCGACGCACCCCAGGCTCCTACCAGTCCGATCGCACATCCAACCAGCGCAAGCTTCACTCCGGAAGCCACCACCAGCCGGACGATGTCCACCCGCTGCGAACCCAGCGCCATACGAATCGCCATCTCCTGCACCCGCAGCGCAACGGAGAACGCGATCACGCTATAGATACCTAACACAGCCAGCAACACCGCAATCGCCGCAAACGACGAGATCAGCGCAGTATTGAACCGCCGCGGAGCCTCGCTCTCCGAGATGGCATGTTCCATCGTCTGCACCTGGTCCAAAGGCAACTGTGCGTCAATCGATCGCACCGTCGCGCGCAGTGCATTCTCCATCTCCTCAGGAGGCATCGCTGTGCGTAACGCGATGTAGCCCCCGTTGCCGTTCAAATCCGTCGGCGAAGCAAGCGATCCCGCCAACTGCTCCGACTGAGCCACGGGGAAGTAGTACTGTTGCTTGAACTGCTGATCGGGAGAGCCCTCCTGCACATCCGCGACCTCGCCGACGACAAGGGCCCATGGTGTCGCCATCTTCTCCGTACCCAGCCGCAGCCGCTTGCCGATCGGATCTTGTCCCGGCCACGATTGTTCCGCCAGCTTCCGGTTCACAACCACCACCAGTTGCGCGCCCTCTTTGTCATCCTGGTTCAGAAACCGCCCGTGCAGCAGAGGAATTCCCATCGCCTGGAAGTAGTCACCCTCTACCGCGATGGTCGTAGCGAGATCAATCGGCGCATCCTTCGCCGGAACGTAACCCTCTGCCACAAACACGCTGTTGTTATTGTTTCCCGAGGCTGGCAGAAACGAAGTTATCCCCACGCTTTTAACCCCAGGCAGTTGCTGCAGCCGCCGCAACAACTCGTGGTTGAATGCATCGATCGAGGCCTGTGTCGAATACTGCTTCCGCGGAAGGTTGTAGGACGCAGCCAGCGAATGATCGGGTTGAAAGCCGAGATTGACCTCGCGCATCTTCTCAAAACTGCGCAACAACAGACCGGAAGCCGTCAACAGCACCAGCGCAACGGCAATCTCCGTAATCACCAGCGCCGCACGCAGCCTCGCGTGTCCTCCGCCTGCAGTGCCCGTGCGCCCTCCCTCCTTCAGGGTGTCGTTCACGTTCGTACGAATGGAAGCAAACGCCGGTGCAAGCCCGCACACGACTCCGGTCAGCACGGCCAGACCAAGCGCAAAGCTAACCACAGGCCAATCGAGGCCGATCTCGTTGACGCGTGGCAGCGTCTCCGGCAGCAGCTTCACGCCAACCCGCAACGCAATCGAAGCAAAGATGAGCCCAATCACTCCACCCGAGACACTCAACACCAGACTCTCCAGAATCGTCTGCCACAGCAGTGTGCCCGCACTCGCCCCCAGTGCGAGACGAACGGCAACCTCGCGTCTGTTGCGAATCGCGCGCACCAGCAACAGGCCGGCAAGATTAGCGCATGCGATCAGCAGCACAACAGCAACAGCAAGAAACAGCGTACGCACCAGCGGACGGGCCGCTTCCACCGTCTCCTCCTGCAGCGGCCGGACAACAGGGCGCATGCTAAGCCCGGCCATGAACGCCGGATAATTGCGCACCGTCTCCTTCGCCACACGATCCGCGTCGCTTACCGCCTGCGCCGCCGAAACGCCCGGCTTCAGCCGCCCAACCATGCTGTAGCTCCAGTTCGCACCTCCTGTCGGAGCCAGCTCATTTTCCGTAAAGCTCATCGGAACCCAGAGCTCCCTGCGGTTCAGGTGGCCGGGCTCCAGAGGGAACTCAAAGTTGCGCGGCATCACGCCGATAATCACATACGGCTTGCGGTCGAGAAGAATCTTCTTGCCCAGAATGCTCTGGTCGCCTTGAAAGCGGCTCTGCCATGTCGCGTAGCTCAGAACAGTCGACCTGCTCATGCTTTTCGTCCTCCGCCTGCGTAAAGTACCGCCCCAGCATCGGCTGCACTCCAAGCGCCGGAAAGACTCCGCCAGTCATGCGATTCGCATTGATAATCGCCGGCTCACCCACGCCCGAGAGCTCATAGCTGGCTCCGATATATCCACCCAGGCTCGTGAAGCTGTGCGTGTCGCGCACATAGTTATGGATATCGGGAACAGTGACGCCGGCCTCGCCGTTATCGCCAATCTGCGCGCCCACCAGAATGTCCGAGAGCTGCATCAGCCGATCAGGCTCAGGAAACGGCAGCGGGCGCAGCAACACGCCTTCAACGATCGAAAAGATCGCAGTAGTCACGCCAATGCCCAGCGCCAGCATCAGCACGGCCGTATCGCAAAGCCAGGAGATTTCAACAGATGACGAACAGCAACCTTCAGGTCCCGATAAAGAGTTGACATGGAATTCCTCACACGATGAGCTGGCAACACCCCAGCAATTTCCTCGCCACAGGCTTTTCCCTACAACCCATGCCAAGTCAGCCAGTTAGCACGAAAACACACTTACCGCGTAGCGCACAATTGTCCATAATCGGATCCAGCCGTCCGAATATGGACAGGAAGACATACAGAAAAATAGACAGATGACACTCAGCTAGCCTTTATCTACGCTCTCGCGCTCAGCTTCAGCCCACTCCAAACCATGCGGTGGAACAGAGCATCCATCGCCTGCGGTTGTTCCGCCATACCATGGTCGATCCACCAATTCAGCAGCGCAAACAACGCTCCTGCCAGCGCATGCGAATGCGCCTTCAACTGCATCGGCTCCATCTCCACCTTCGCCAGCATCAGCCGCTCTTCAATCGATCGCGCAAAAAATCCCTGCCCCAGCTCAAGAACATCCTGCACCTTTCCCGAAGCCACCGTTGCGGCATAAAACTCCCGAACATCCGAAATGTGTGTAAGCAGCTCCGCCACCGGAGCCACACGATCCACACTCGCTCCGCGTCGCGTCAGCAACGTCGACATCATCCCGAAAAAATCCTCCACATCGCTCAGGAACAGATCATCCTTATCGCGATAGTGTGCATAAAAAGTAGATCGCCCAACCCCCGCACGATCCAGAACCTCCTGCACTGTGATCTCGTCGAAGGTCTTCTCCTGCATCAATTCGATGAGAGCATCGCCCAGTGTGTCTCGTGTTCGCCGAACGCGCCGGTCAACCTTCGCAACAGCCGCCTTCGGGTCAAGAGCCTTCGCGTTTCCGGACATAGGCGCCTCATTTGTTCCGTATCGCGTCACTGCCGCAAATCCATCGCGGACACATGCGCTTTTCCCCTCTACAGTACTTCACATGACAGACAATCGTAAGTCCGGAATCGCCCTCATCGCCGGCTCCGTCGGCGGTATCGTCACTATGGCCATCCATCCCACCTCATCCGGCGTTCTCACACCCGCCCAATTCGAGCACCTCGCCGTAACCTCCGCCATAGCCCACTCCCTGGCCATGGTCAGCTCCCTCATCCTCGTTCTCGGAGCCTTCGGCCTCACGCAGCGTCTCGCCGCGCCAGACCGTCTCGCCTTCTCCGGCCTCGTCGTCTACGTCTTCGGAGCCATCGCAGTTCTGATCGCAACCGCCGTCAGCGGATTCATCATCCCGAACATCATGCGCCACATGGTGCGAGACGCAGCCACCGCCGCCCCTCAATGGCACATCGTCATCGACTCAATCTTTCAGATCAACCAGGCCTTCTCGCGCATCTTCACTGTCGCCGCCTCTATCTCCGTCGCTCTATGGTCGGCCTCCGCACTGCGCCACGGCGGACTCGGACGCGGCATCGCGATCTACGGCTGCATCATCGCGCCTCTCCTCATACTCGCCATCGCCAGCGGCCATCTCACCTTGAACGTTCACGGAATGGCAATCGTCGTCTTCACCCAGGCCATCTGGTTCATCGTTGCCGGAATAGAACTCAGCGGCGACCATTCACACCCTGAACCCAACGTCATCGCCTGATCGAGAGTAGGTAACAGTGGCCCAATTTGAGTTCGGGCGCAGCCAGCGCGCAAGCCGATCTATTGCCGCTCCATTACTTCGAGATGGCTTTAGAATCTCGCGAATTTGACTTCAATTTTCAATGACACGGCGACAGGTGTTGCCGCCTTCATACCAGGCTTAAACCGATATTGCTGCACCGCTTCAAGCGCTTTCTCATCGAAGTCCTGTCGCAGGGAACGGACAATATGAATGTCCTGGGGCATTCCCGACTCATCAACAACCAGGCCAAGCAGACACGTTCCCTCGAACTGTCGCCTGCATCTTTGGCCGATTGAGGAAACTCAGGCTCGACGTGCGAAATTAGCTTCGGAGCACTAACATCCTTGCCGATCTTATAGACCTGCCCATAGGGCTTATCCTGATCCGCGGCCTGCGGAGTCGTCTGTGGAGCAATCGCCACCGCCATGGCTCCAGCGCCAGCCGCCACAGAAAACAACAGCAAAGCCGCAGGAAGGATCAAGCCATATTTCACGAAAAGACTGAAATGGCGCTTCTTCGCCTGCATCGTCATAATTCGTTCCTCCAGAATGTTGGCATCGAAGATCCCGATGGCGTGAGTGGGTGAAACCCGCGAACTCAAAGAAACCATCGTCGCGAGTCGCAGAAGCGATTGCGTGTAAGCATGCGAATCGATCAGCTTCTCAGTGGCGATACCATCGCAGATCATCTCGCGCGTCTGCGCAATCTTGGCCTTCACCATCCACGTGATGGGATGAAACGCGATGGCAAAGGCTAGCAATCTCGTACAACAGATTCTTCTGAAAATCGCGCCGCTGCATATGCGCACACTCATGCGCCAGCGCAGCGAGAAAATCGCGATCGCTGCATTCCTCTGAAAAACCCAGAGGCAGCAGCAAGACAGGACGACGAAACCCGATCGTCACGGGTCCGGATATCCGCCCCGAGCCGAGCACCAGGGCGTCTTGTACGGACAATGTTCGCAGACAACGATTCCACAAACTGTCTTTCTCCGGATCGAGCGACAGTGGGCAAGCCTCTCGCAGAACCCTAGTAGTCAAATACAACGACGAAGCCAGCCGCACCCCGAAGTACAATAGCGCAATCGCATAGAACACCATCAAAATTAAAATCAGCGTCGGCGAGAGCAGGGCAACACTCCCCGTATTCGATCTCCCGCCTTCACCAGCGACGAAAACAATCGAAAGGTTCTCCGCAACCCCTCGCGACTTGGAAACAGCACTCAACAGCCACCGCCAAAGCGGCAGCGCCGGCGTCAGAATGGCGAGCCACAACGTCACAACCCAAGCAACATGTTCCACCTTAGGGCCGAGCCTCTTCAACAAGCGGCTCACAGCCCACCCCGCACCTCCGATTAGGGAAACCTCCCAGACGGAATTCACCAGATACGAAGCGACCGAGCAAACAAGATTATTCATCGCGCTCTCCCTTCTCCTGATCCGCCACTCTCCGGCTCAAATCAGCAATCCGCGCTGGATCGACCTGACGGCTCTTGATCAGGCTCATAACCAGCTCTTCAGAAGACCCTCCAAACATTCGTTCGACAAGGTCCCGCACTGCCTGCCCCAGCGCCTTCTCCTTGGAAACCGTAGGGCGGTACGTATAAGCACGCCCCTTCAGACTGCGTCGAACTCTGCCTTTGCGGTGAAGGATATTGAGCATCGTCTGCACCGTGTTGTAAGCAAGATCAGTCTCCACAGGAAGATTCTTCTGCACATGCTGCACATTGCTAGGCCCATCCTTCCAAAGCACCTGCATGATCTGCAGCTCGAGAGGAGTGAGGGAAGGAGAGCCTTTCTTGCGACCGACCATGAGACCTCCTAAACAAATAGGAGTTTAGGATCAGCACACTGTTTTTGTCAACCTAAGTTTTTAGGACTTAAATCTCCCCTGCAGCGCCATACACTCACGCGCCATAGACATTGGCTTCCAGAAACTCGTTCCGAAACCGCCGCTTCGGATCGTACTGCTGCAACAGAGCACGATACTCCGCCAGCCGCGCATACTGCCCCTGCACCGCCGCCGGCTTCAACGTAAATAGCTTCGCCCAGTGCGGCCTCACATCAAACGGCGCCAGCTTCTCTTCAATCTGCGGCAGCAGTCTCTTCACCTCCGGCCACTCCGGCTTCCACGTGAAGTGGATCGCCATCGAATCCCGTTTGTAAGCCGGACTCATCCACAACTCATCCGCCGCAATCGTGCGAAACTCCGTGACGAAAAGGTGTGGCGTAATCTGATCGCGCAGCTGCTCCACCGCAGCAATCGCCTCATACCCTCGCGCCCGTCGGAACGAAGTACTCGGTCTGCAACTCTGCCCCGCTGCTTGGCGTAAAGTTCATCTTGAAGTGCGGCAGCCGCTCATACCACGGCCCCGGAACTCCCATCTGCTCCGTACAACTCTCCGCCGAGTGGTCCGCAATCGGATGCATCTTTCGCGTAGCTGGCCTCGCCCCATAAAAATCGCCCGCCAAGCTTGTACCTCCATTCCCATCCATGCGCCGCTTGATCCAAACCTGCGTCGCCCTATGCTTCTGCCAGTCCGTAAACAGGCTTACGCTATACCCGCTCGCAAAAATCTCGTCGAGATGATGTTCCAGCTGCGAAAAAGAAAGATCCTCATACACCACCTGCGTCATCTGAAACGCGGGCTCCACTTCAAGCGTGATCTTCGTAATCACGCCCAGTGCTCCAAGTCCGATGACAACTCCCGCGAACTTGTCCCCAAGCTTTTCTTTCGACAGCGTCACCTGCTCTCCCCCCGCCGTCACCATCTCCATTGCACGCACCGCGGTCGAAAGATTGCCATTCTTGTTTCCCGACCCATGCGTCCCCGTGGCGCAGGCTCCAACCACCGAAATATGCGGCAGCGATGCCAGGTTGTGCACCGCAAACCCCCGGCTGTCGATGTACGGAGCCAGCTGCCCATACGTCACGCCCGCTCCCACTGTCACGGTACGGTTCTTCGTATCCAACTCCATCTGGTCGAAGTGCTTCAGCGAGATCTGCTCATCGTTGCTATCGGCAATTCCGTTGAACGAGTGCCGCGCGCCCAACGCCTTCGCCTCTGCGTGCCCCGCAATCGCCTGCCGCACCTGCTCAACCTCGTCCGGTACATCCAGATGCTTTCGCGCGATACGTGTAGTTGCCCGCCCAGTTCGTCCGTTGTTCCACGTCAATCGCTCCCGTCTGTCCCCGCGACATCTTCGAAAGCAGCGTCCCAGCAACCACAGCCCCCGACGCCTTCAGAAACTCACGTTTGTCCATCGCTGCCCTCCTCGCCTCTGCCTCGTTCGCAAACTCATCCGGACGCGAACGAACGCAGCAAAGAAGTTAAGCAGACCCAAGCTCTTTCCGCAACTCTCCTGCGTGTTCCTGGACCTCAAACACAGTCTCATACCCCGCATACACCCGGTCGAAGACCGCATCCCAACTGCACCCCAGCGCATACTCCCGCGCCTTCAGCCGCATCTCCTCCAGCCGCACCCGGTCCTGCACCAACTCCGCAACAGCCCTGCAAAGTGATCATCGTCGGTTACAAATCCCGTCTCCCCATCCCGCACAATAAACTTCGGCCCACCATCCGGCGTCACCACCGCAGGCACACCACTCGCCAGCGCTTCCAACACTACATTCCCAAACGTATCGGTATGCGACGGAAACACCAGCACATCCATATTCGCGTAAGCCTCGCGCCAGCGCCGACCCGCGCAACACCCCGGCAAACTCCGCCTCCTTCAAATCCCTCCGCAGCGAAGCCTCCTCACTCCCATGCCCCACAATCAAAAACCGTACCCCACCCTCGCCCATCGCCACGAGCTCCCGCTCCAACCGTGCCAACAGAGCAACATTCTTCTCCACCGAAAGCCGCCCCACATACCCCAGCACCACCGTCCTGTCGCCCGCCTCGCGCGTCCTGTGCGACGGCGAAAACCACTCCGTATCCACTCCCCGCTGCATCAGGAAGCAAGGGCTTCCCGTCGTCTTCTCGAGCATCCGGCAAAGCTCATCATTCGGCGCGAACAAGACCTTCGCCAGCTTATAAAACTGCGACGTAGCCCACAATGATCCAGCCTCGCACCCCATCTTCAATCACCGCCCCGCGGCTCTCGGACATCCGCCCCGTCAGCCAACCCATCCTCCGCGCCGCATACTCATGTAGATTCGTGTGCCACGAAGCCGCCAGCGGCATCCCCATCTCCCACGCGAAGTAAGCCCCAAACATCCCCAGTTCGCTCGGCCCCGTAATGTGAATCACGTCCGGCCGAAACCGCTCCAGCTCGCGCCGTATCGCCTCTCCATGCCGCCAGAACAGCGTATCGAACTCCAGGTCCTTCTCCATCCGCACCGAACCACGGCTCCGCTTCAGCTCGAGCGTCCTCAGCTCTCCCATCTGCTCAAACGCCTGTGCCCGCGCACCCGCCCGCACGCACAAAAACGGCAGCCCATGCCGCTCGGCATACCCAACAAAGTTGCGGCTTGTATGTGCGACGCCATTTACTTCATGGAACGAATCCGGAAAGTAGGCAACACGCGGCACCCGCATCGCTCTAGACTACCCCGCGCCTATCCTCGACGAAAACCACGGAACTCAAAGCCAAAGGCGCAAAGTCGATAGCCTGTCAGGCGTCCAGCTTCGCCAGCGCAGCCCGCATCTCGCCGCTATCGTTCCACGCCAACCGCAGCCCGCTCGACACCGGCCCCGCGCCCATCATACGCACCACCGACAGCACCGCCACACAAAGCGCCGGAGCCTTACCCGTCATCCACAGCCGTGTCAGTGGCTGCATCGCTCCATCCGCGTCCGGATGGTACACCCGCTCATCCCAGAACCGCGAACCCTCCGGAAACTCCGGATAATTCCGTATCGCCGCCATCGTCGACTGCAGAATCCTGTGCTTCCACGGCTCGGCATACTGCGGCATAAACAGCACATGGCTCTGGCGCTCCCGCCTCACCTCATACACAAACTCGTTGAAGCTCCCCGCCCGCGTCAGGTTCACATTCGCATTCGGCTCCACGCCATGCCGGTCGCCTCCGCTGATCACCAACTGGTTCCACTTACCCGCCAGTGTCGCCGCCTCGCGATTTTCTTTCCAGTCCCGCAGCCCATTCAACTCCAACGCATGCACAAACTGCCCATTCACCGCCAGAAACTCATTCACCAACACATCGTGCTTTTCCTTACCCACGCGGTACAGGTCCCACAGCGGATGGTTGAAGACGATTAGCACTCCCGGCAGCTCATCCAACTCCGCCAGCATCTGCGTCAAAAGCTTCGGCGGCCGCGTCGTCACAGGCATCGCCGTAAACCCCGCCATCCGTTCCATCCACGCCGCCCCGGTTGCGCTCGGCAGATTGTGAATGCCCAGATGAAACGCCGTCGTCCCAAACGGCACCGTCCACTCCACTGACACAGGAATATGCCGCGACGAAGGTACCGTCCGCAGCAGCATGGGCGCCTGAATATCATCGTGGTCGGTGATCGAAACCAACCCCGGAATCTGCAGCCTGTCTTCAATCTGTCGCCGTTCCAGGTCGAACGCCAGGCTCGGCGTCAGTGGCGGCGTCCAATAGGCACGGGCATAGTCCGGATCGATCCCCGTAATCCGTTTGCAGCGCCGCTCCGCCCACCGCATCACCGGCTGCAGCACGCTCCAGTCCTTCGATAGCTCCGAGATAAAATCCAGCGTCTCTTTCGACTGATTGGTATGGCTATGCAGCGACACACCCGTCGCAAAACCCTTCGCCGCCTCCGGTTCGCGCCACAGGTACGATATGCTCGACTGGCCCATCGGCTACCTCCATTCAGGCTTCTACCGAGCACAGTATGAGGGCCTTCCATGACTGCAGTATGACTGCACCAAGAATGGAGCTTCAATATCCGTAACTTCTGTTACTGCAATGGTTCCCCGAAAGTTGTAGCCGCACCTTTCCCAGCAACAGACCCGCGCCTGACCCAGCATTTTCGCCTCCATGCAGCCGCATGAGAAACTCTCTCGAACCAATTCCCGTCATCTCCCGCTGTTTCGAATAGAGAAAGCCGATTAGAGAAAACCTCATGTCCGACACACCAGCTCCACCCCGCCTGACCCTCGATATCAAACGCACCGACAACGTGACGATCGTGCGATGCCATGGGCAACTCCTCGCTGAGGTATCCCACATCCTCTACTCCAAAGTCCGGCCAATGATCCCAGCCACCAAACGAATCGTGCTGGATCTGTCGGATGTCAACCGCATGGACAGTATGGGCCTCGGCACCCTCGTCGGACTCTACACTTCAGCGATGGCCGCCGGCTGCGAGTTGCAGCTCCTCAACATTGGCAAGCGGATCCGGGAGCTCCTCGGCCTCACCAATCTCTTGTCCGTATTTACAATCATCGGCGAACACGGCGTAAGGCTCTAAGAATCTCGCGTAGACAGAATCGTCCTCTCCGCGAGATCGTCCTGAGCCGGCCTTACCGCGTCTTCGCGATATCCGGCCCCAGGATCTGTTCTGCGCTGGGAGCCTGCACCGCGGTCATTCCTTCACTCTCCAGCCGCCTCTGCTCGCGCTCATAGTCGGAGTTCAGGTGATGATCCGTCAACTCCGTCTTCAGGATCGCAAACGCCTCCTCCGGAGTATCCGCGAACTTGAACAGCTCCAGATCCCCCATCGCGATTGCACCCTTCTCCGCCAGCAGCTCCAGGTTCAGAACATTCTTCCAGTAGTTCGACCCGTAGATCACAACCGTCATGTTCTTCGCCAGCTTCTTCGTCTGCGCCAGCGTCAGTAACTCGAACATCTCATCCAGCGTTCCAAACCCACCCGGAAACACCACCAGCGCCTTCGCCAGATAAGCAAACCAGTACTTCCGCATGAAGAAGTAGTGAAAATCAAAGCTAAGCCCCGGCGTAATGTACGGGTTCGGATGCTGTTCAAACGGCAACTGAATATTCAGCCCGATCGTCTTCGCCCCAACCTCAAACGCGCCCCGATTCGCCGCCTCCATAATCCCCGGGCCGCCCCCCGACGTCACCACAAATCGATGTCTCCGCCCGGGCAGCGTCTTCGCCCACGAGGCCACCATCCCGGCCAGCTTGCGCGCGTCCTCGTAGTACTGCGCCATCTCGACGGCAGCTTCTGCGAGTCGCAGCTTCAATCTGCTCGCGTCGCCGCTCTCAATCTCCTCTGGCCGTGCAGGCTGCTCCTGCTTAGGCGCCGGCTGTGCCGAACCCGTATTGGCCAGAAGCTCCAGCTCTTTGTTCGCTACATCCAACGCGCGAAACCGTGCCGACCCGAAGAACACCACCGTGTCCTGAATCCGCTCCCGCCGGAACCGCGCCATCGGCTCGGCATACTCCGCCATAATCCGTAACGGCCGCCCCTCAGGCGAGTTCAGAAAATCAGGATTCTCATACGCCAGCGGAGCCTCTTCCGGCAGGTCAGACACCGTTTGCGGCTCTTTGTCCGATCTCTTCTTATCCACGGTAGTCGCGATAGTGCACCGCCTCCGAGATACCGATCCAAATATCCATCAGCCCTAGTCCGGAGATCATCCCTCGCACCGCCCCGTTATGCAGCAGGGCAGCGAGCCAAGGCCGCGCCAGAATAAATTCATTCCGGTCCCATATCCGTGTCCACCACGGCAGCACCATCACCAGCACGCCCAGGTACACACAGAACAACACCAGTACAAACAGCGACAGCCGTTGCAACCAGACCGGCGCAGTCCGCTTGCTGTGCTCCGTGCCGTCCGAGGGTGCCTGCCCCACAGCAGGTTCAGGGCTGGAATAAAGTTGTGGCTGTCCGGACATCAAACTCCGCGTAAAATTTCCCGCTTGAAACTCTAAAGCTCAAAACTCTCAAGATTGACAGTAGCAGAGCGCCCGTCCGTTGTCTCTCCAACAGAAGCACCACGGCAGGCACCACACTCATTTCGTGGGACTTGCCAGCCCCTGCGGCGCATGCGTGTCATGCGGAAAATCCAGCCGCAGATCATACGTCGACTTCGTCCCCGTCACCTTGATCGGCAGCTCTAACCCCGCTCCATTCTTCTTCAGCAGTTTGTCGAACGGCGTCAGCAACAGACTCTTCCACCCCGTCGTCATCTGCGACGCCGTCGCCTCCGTCCTTACCTTCCCATGAAACTCATACGTGCTTCCCACCAGCTGCACCTGCCCTTCCATCAATGCCGTCGCCCCCGGGATCTGGAAGTTCAACTCGCTCACATCCAGCACCGCATCCGCCTGCGAAAACTTTCCGCTCACCGACGACCCCACCACCTCCGCATCCTGAGCATTCGCCAGTTTCGCCTTGCCCTGCGCCCGCATGCTCATCGAATCGATCTGCTCCTGCATCTTCGGGTTGTTCAGCATCGCTCCCGTAATCGCAAACGTTCCCGCAAGCCGCATCTTCCGCGACACGCTCACCGGCCCCGGCGGAAGCTCGAAATGCACCTTCGCCGCCAGCGCCCCTCGCATCAGCGTCGGGTTTCCCTTCATCGAGAGCGCCATCATATCCTCGATCCGCCCCTTCTCCATGACCACATGCAAATCCGTGTTGTGCCCCGGCGCACCCACTCCACGCGTCACCGAACCCGACGCCGTCAACTCCGACCGTCCCACCCGCGCCTTCACCGCCTCCAGCCGCGTATCTCCCGTCGTCCCATCCACCACCGCCTGAAACTCCGTATGCAGCGGCAGCGCATGATCGCTCACATCCAGCCGAAACTCCGGCACATCCGCCTCTCCCTCAACAGCAATCTCCCCCAGCGTCCCCGCGAACTTCCCCGTCGAAGCGAGAATCCCCGCAATCCCATGGATCGAAGACAGATCCGCATGCGTGAACTCGTAGCTCCCATCCATCGGCGTATCTCGCGGATTGTCATCCTGCCACGGCCCAAAGTGCCCCGTCGAATGCACGTCTCCCGCTGGCTTGGGGTTCACCAGCGTCGCCTCATAGTTGAACGGTTTCTTCAGCCCCACATCCGTCAGAGTCAGCTTGCTAATCGCGAACTCCAGCGGCTTCTTCCCCGGATTGTTCGTTTCAATCGTTACCTTCGCATCCGTACACTCAATCCGATCCACTGCAATCCCAAGCACCGGCTGCCCTTTGCGCTTCGGATTATCTGGCGTCGCTTGTCCCCGCTCCTCCTTCGGCGGAATATTCACTTGCAGCCCCTTCACCTTCACCATCACCACCCGAGTCGTCGGCCTCAGCAACTCTCTCCACCCCGTGCCGAACTCGAAGCTATCCACCACCAGCATCGGCGGAGCGTTCGGCCGCACATCCGGCTTCGTCGGTCCCGCCAGATAAAGAATCCGCAGCCCACCCCCAGTCACCAGCACGCCCCTGCGCATCGACACGTCCAGCCGATCCAGCTCTACCGGCGAATGGAACCGCGCCGAAAGCGTCTCCACCACCTTCCGCCGCAACATCGGCTGCATCTGCTGCAGCCCCCATCTCACCGCCAGCGCCCCCGCAATCGCCACCACCAGAAACACCGACGCCGTCACCAAAACCCACCGCCTCCGCCACCATCGCCGACGTTCTTGCTGCACCAGAGTCTCCGTACCCGTTTCGCTCAAGTCGTGCTCCTGGTGGTTGGACGCTTAATTTGCAACCAAAGCCGAAGCCGCAAAGAATAAGACTCCAGTGACGGCCTCCACGTGAGGGCCATCAACAACTTGGCAGGCGACAGCCCCTCAGTACGGCAACGCCTTGATGTCAGGATCAAGCCATGCCCGCCGAGCCTCCACGGAGAACAATCGCGGACGCGTCCAATAACTGAGCAGCCAATCCGACTTGCCCAGCGGAGACTTCATCAGCGCATTACAGATCTCAAAAAGAGGACGCCCAGGATTCAGAGGACTCCGACGACTCCTGAAAAGAAAATCCTCAGCCGCCCGAAGAGACGCCTCCGTGATCGTCGCGTGATAGCCGCTCGTATCAGTGTTGGCAACCCCGGTAGCCTCGTTATAGGCACGTATAAGGCGCGGCATCTGCTCAGCGACCTCAATCCTGGGACGATTCGACAGCAACCAGAGTGCTGACGCGAAGTGGGCAGCATGGGTCCATGCCGATTTAGGCAACGTCCGGTCAATCAGACCGTGACCAATCTCTAAAACCTCGTCATCAGAAGCGAAGGGAATAAAAGTAGGCATATCAGGCTCCGGTGCGGATACCCGACAGGCCAATTAGAAAACCCGCCGGGTAGGTGGCGGGTTGATCGGTTCCTTGTTCAGGTGGAGAAAGCTAAAGAATGTTTTGCTTTCTGTCTCCGACGACCACGCGCACGTAAGGCTCAGGCTTTGCCTGACCTTGCTGTCGCGTGGCGATTGAACGAAGCAAAAACATATCTCTGCCAACGGTAACCCGAAGGCGAGCACATATCAAGATGCTACCCACGAAACCTCAGGCGCTCTTTGTCCGCGAAAGCCCCTTCTGCAGCCTCTTCCAATCCTCGCTCGAGAACATCCGCGGTCCCGCCTCAATCAATCGCGGCATCATGTTGAACACCGCCACCCGGTTCCACGGCTTGCCGTCCCGCATCCGAAACCCCTTCTCATTCAGGTCGCTGACGATGCTCGAATACGAGAAGTCCTGTCCCAGCAACTCCATCATCAGCATCATCGCCTGGTTCTCCGTCGGTTCGACCTCGAGCCGCAGGCAATCGTCCGAGATCCGCAGCCCATACGGAATGTCCTCGCCGAAAGCCCCTTCACTTGGGGCCTCCCCATCCGGCAGCTCGCGGCGCCATTCGATCGACACCATCTGCCACCCCGCCGCAGCACGCTGTTGCATAATCTCGGGACTAAACGGCCCCGAAATCACATCGCGAATCCGTTCAAAATGAGCCATGGGCAAGCCTCCGTAAGTTGTTCTTCGGCTCCAATCAATTTGCACGTTGCCTGCCAAAAAATCAGGCCGCCGCAAATCCCGCAAGTCGCTCTCAGGATTGAAATAGCCGCCGGCTCCCAAACCCACACGCCAGACCCCAGCCGTCCACAATCGCAAATCGCTGTTCGCTTTCGGACGCCCGGCGCGTTCTGAATCGGTTCCAGGGCCCTTGGTAACATCGAATCCCATGATCGTCATCGAGCCAATCACCCCGGAGAAGGCATCGGTCTTCAAGGCTACCCGTCTGCGCGCCCTGCAAGACACCCCAAGCGCCTTCGGAGCGACCTACGCAAAGGAATCGCTCCTCACGGACGCCGATTGGATCACCCGCGCAGCCAAATGGAACGGCGAGAGATCGATTCTCTACCTGGCGATGGACGCAGGCGCAGCAGTCGGCATCGCCGGCTCGTATCTCGACCACGACGATGCAACCCGAGCCCACCTGATCTCCATGTGGACAGCCCCCACGTACCGTCAGCGCGGTGTCGGCCGCCTCCTGGTGAATCAACTTCTCGAATGGGCTCGCCTGCGAGGCGCCCGCACGTTGCAGCTAATGGTGGTCAGCAGCAACGAACCAGCCATGTCGTTCTACCAACGCTTGGGATTCGCACACACCGGGCATACGGAACCTTATCCAAACGATCCCGCTCTAATCGAATACCAAATGTCCCAGCCGATTCCCTAAGCGTTAGCTAGACATGCAAGCGAGCCCAGGAACTCCTCACCCATTCGATCCCGGGCCATCGGCGACCAGATGCGAAGCATGCGTCACCGCCGCACCTGCACGCAGAGCAGCGGCTACCAAAGCAGTCTCCGCAATCTCCTCCGGAGTAGCGCCTGCCCTCACCGCATTCCCCCGATGAATCTCCAGGCAATAAGGACACTGCGTCGTCAATGCCACGCCCAGCGCAATCAGCTCCTTATACTTCTTCGGCACCACCCCATCCGCCAGCGCCGCTTTATCGAAAGCCCAGAAAGCATCCATCGCCTTCGGAGCGCCTTCACCCAGGGTCTTCAACTTCTTCAAATTCGCCATGTCGTACATCGATAGTTCTCCTTTATCTCGGATCAGTCTGTGTGCTGTGACGGTAGCCATCAATCGCTCCGCCGTCCAGAGCATCCAGTGTCAATGAGCAAGAGGCGAATTGTCGACGCCGCGCAACATTTATTTTCGCCCCGCAGGGTCACGACGGAAGCAGCAACCCAGTCAACCGTTCCTTCACCGAAGGCCACTCAGCCGCCACGATCGAATAGCGTGCCGAGTCTCGCGCCGTATAGTCAGCCGCCATGCGATGCGCGCGCAGTGTGCCTTCATACACTCCGCCAATCCGTTCAATCGCAGCCCTGGAACGCTGGTTGCGTACGTCCGTATGAAGACAGACCCGCAGCACCCCCCACGTCTCAAACGCATGCGTCAGCAAGAGCAGCTTAGCCTCAGTATTCACCCCGGTTCGAACAGAAGATCGGGTCAACCAGGTATAGCCAATCTCACAGACATCCGGGTTCTCGCGATCATGTCTCGCATTCCCTGCTGGCCACAACCATCGCTCCACATCGAAGAAGCGCGTCGACCCGAGAACGACACCATCCTCAACCCGAACGATCGCGAACGGCACAGCGGTGCCCGCGTCCCGCAACCTCAAAGCCGTTTCCACATACCGTACAGTCTCGTCCTTGCTCTGCGGGACCGGGCTCCATTGATAGAGTGATGGATCGCCCGCCGCGGCAGCTACCAAGCCGTCGATGTGACGCGGATCGAGCAGTTCGAGACGAACGTATCTCCCAGCCAGTTCGAGCTGTTCCGTTTGCATACCTTCCACTATGCAACGCGCCCTTATATGTTCACAAGCGGCCGCATAAGAGACGATGCGTAGAACCTTGGTAGAGTGCTGGTAGGAGCTCTCCCATGGAAGCCAACATCCATCGCCCGGCGTGGAAGACTCTCTTAGCCTTCGCGATCATCTACTTTGTGTGGGGATCGACATTCCTCGCAATTCGCATAGGCGTGCGCGAAGTTCCGCCCTTCCTCTTCGCGGCGATGCGGTTCGCAGTCGCCGGACTCGTCCTTTACGGCTGGATGATCGCACAGGGCGAGCCCTCACCAAACCGCCGCCAATGGATGTCCGTCCTCTTACTTGCCTTCCTGATCTTCGTCATCGACTACGGTCTGTTGTTCTGGGCCGAGCAGCGCGTTCCTTCCGGCCTCGCCGCAGTCATGATGGCCACCATCCCCGTCTTCATGGCGCTGTCGGAGATCATCTTCCTCCGCACCCAGACCCTCACCGTTCGCCTGGCCCTGGCGCTGCTGGTCGGTATCGGCGGTGTCGCCGTCCTCATGAGCCACTCGCTCAACCTCGGCGGCGCACCGATCGACAACACCGGCGCCATAGCGCTCATCATCGGGTCGATAAGCTGGTCGATAGCCTCCGTGCTGACGCGCAAACTACCTCTCCCCTCGTCCAAAGTCATGAGTTCGGGCGCCCAAATGCTCGCCGGCGGAGTGTTATTAACCTTCACCGCAGCCGCACTCGGAGAGTTTCGCAACTTCCACCCATCGACCGTCTCACGCGGAGCATGGCTCTCGTTGCTCTACCTGATCGTCGCCGGCTCCATCATCGGATTCACCGCCTACGTATGGCTCATTCACCATGAATCCCCCACAAAAGTCGGAACCTACGCCTACGTCAATCCCGTCGTAGCCGTGCTGTTCGGATACTTCCTCGCCGGCGAAACACTTGGCCTGCGAACGATCCTCGGCACCTTATTTGTTCTCGTCAGCGTAGTGGTGATCACAACGACGCGAGTGAAGAAACCGCTGGCAACATTAACAGTGGAAGACACGGCGTAAATTTCTATCCGCAACGCTCCTCATCCGATCGGACTGCGAAGACGCGGAATTGGAATACAATCACCAGCACATTGAAACAGCATCTTCAATCGAACGGAGACCTGCAAGTGACCGTTGAATCGCTAATGACGAAAGTCCAGAAGCTCACTGTGCTGACCCTCGCGATAATGCTCGTCATCGTAATGGTCCTTTCGACAATTCACCTGGGCGTCATCATCGGACAGGAGATCATGAAGCCGCCACGGTTCCTGATTCCAGTCCAGGGATTGCTGGGAATCTTCGGATACTTCCTGTTGGTCCTCATCGGCGTAGAGCTGATCGAAACCCTGAAAGCCTACGTCAGGAAAGATGCCATTCACGTCCGCGTCGTCCTCGAAGTCGCATTGATCGCGATGGCGCGAAAGGTAATCATCGAAGAGCCAAACGACGTACCTGGCATGACGTTGTTCGGTATCGCGGCCCTGATTCTCGCATTAGGCATCGCCTACTACTTTGAGCATCAGGCGCCGCACAAGAAACGAGTACTTAACGAATCCCCAGAAAAGAGTGGAGGCAATCCGGAAGCAGGCCATCAGCAACACTCCGCCTGAAATGAGAAAATAGAAGAGGAATGCTCCAACTCTCCTCAGCCGGCAAACGCTTCGGCCAAAAACTCCTCTTCGAAGACGCCAACTGGCTCATCACGCCGGACGAGCGCACTGGTCTCGTCGGCGGCAACGGTACCGGCAAATCCACCCTCCTCAAAATCCTCGCCGGCATCGAAACCCTCGACTACGGCCAGCTCACCCGCGTCAAAGGCATGACCCTCGGCTATCTCCCGCAGGACGGCCTCGCCCTCCGCGGCAAAACCGTCTTCGCCGAGTGCCTCTCCGTCTTCGACCACCTCCACGCCCTCGAGCGCGAAGCCGAAGACCTCACCCACACCCTCTCCACCGCCGACCCAAAATCCAAAGAGTACGCCGCCGCAGCCGAGCGCTACTCCGACATCGCCGACCAACTCCACGTCCACGACATCTACACCCTCGATTCGCAGGTAGGCGCCGTCCTCGCCGGCCTCGGTTTCACCAAGGAAGACTGGGAGCGCAAGACCGAAGAGTTCTCCGGCGGCTGGCAGATGCGCATCGCCCTGGCAAAACTCCTCCTCCAAAAACCCAGCCTCTTACTCCTCGACGAGCCCACCAACCACCTCGATCTCGAATCCCGCAACTGGCTCGAAAACTATCTCCACGACTACCCCAACGCCTACATCCTCATCTCGCACGACCGCTACTTCCTCGACGTCACCGTCAACAAGACCATCGAGCTCTGGAACAAGCGCATGCACGTCTACCACGGCAACTACGAAAAGTACGTCGTGCAAAAAGAAGAGCGCCGCACCCAACTGATGAACGCGTACAAAAACCAGCGCGACCGCATCGAAGCCCTCGAAGCCTTCATCAACCGCTTCCGCTACCAGGCCACCAAAGCAAAACAGGTCCAGTCCCGCATCAAAGAACTCGAAAAGATAGAGCGCATCGAGGTCCCCGAAGAAGAAGGCACCATCCACTTCTCCATCCCGCAACCTCCCGCCTCCGGCCGCACCGTCATCGAAGTCTCCAACCTCACCAAGGTTTACCCGATGCCCGACGGCGGCGAAAAACTAATCCTCGACAACCTCAACTTCACCATCGACCGCGGCGACCGCATCGCCCTCGTCGGAGCCAACGGAGCAGGGAAGTCCACCCTCATCCGACTCCTCAGCCAGCAGGAAGATCCCACCAGCGGCCAAATCAAGCTAGGCCACAACGCCCTAGTCGACTTCTTCGCCCAGGACCAATACAAAGTCCTCGACCCCAACGCCGGCATGCTCGACGACATCTCCGCCGCCTCCCCGAAGGTCCCCGTCGTCGAACTCCGCAGCTTGCTCGGCTGTTTCATGTTCTCCGGCGACGACGTCTTCAAAAAACTCGGCGTCCTCTCCGGCGGCGAGCGCAACCGCTACGCCATGGCCAAGATGCTCGTCTCGCCCAGCAACATGCTCCTCCTCGACGAGCCCACCAACCACCTCGACCTCCGCGCCAAAGACGTCCTCCTCGACGCCATCCGCAACTTCACCGGCACCGTCCTATTCGTCTCCCACGACCGCTACTTTATCGACGGTCTCGCCACCCGCGTCTTCGAGGTCGAAGACCGCCGCCTCCACATCTACCCCGGCAACTACGAAGACTACCTCTGGCGCAAACAAGGCGGCCCCGAAAAAGTAACCGAACAAATCACAAACTCTCTGGCGGAATCGACAAAAAGCTCATCTGTGGTTACAGATTCGGGGAAGGGCGATGCAGCGGGTGCCCCACGTCCCGATGCTGGGACGTGGGTTTCCGAAGCGGCACTCACAATACCCGAAGTCCCCTCAGTTCCAATCAAGCGCCTCAACCCCATCAAGCTCAAACAGCTCGAAGACCGCCTCCACCACGCCGAGCAGGAAATCCCGCGTCTCGAGACCGCCATAGCTGCCGCCGAAACCCGCCTAGGCAACTTCACCTCCGCCGACCAATCCCAAAAGGACGCGGCCGAACTAGAATCCCTCCGCAACCAACGCACCACCCTCCTCGCCGAATGGGAAGAACTCTCCCTCACCCTCGAAGAGCAACAGCTCGCCTAGAGCCTATTTCTCTTCCAGCGCCGCTCGCACCGATAACCTCGTTTTGCGGGCGGACGAGGATAGGGTATGGGTATTGGGGCGAAAAACTACCTCCGGTTGCCGACAAACCGGGAGTATATGACGAGTAGCGCGTTTACCGTTACTAATCCTCATCCGGCCGTTGGCGGAGTCCAAGCCGACCGGCGATCCTATCCTAGGTTGGCTTATAGTTGCAGGCGCAGCTTCATCTTTGTGAGCAGAGTGGAGATTGAGAGCATGAGCGCCGTGAAGACGAGTGCGCGGACGATGCCCCAAGCGCCCCAGTTGAAGTGCGTGTCAAGGTAAGTGAAGCCTGCGGCGCCGAGGGCGTAGTACCAGAAGTCCGGTAGCAGGTAAGTGAGGAGCGTGTTCGACCCTGCGGAGCGGACCCAGAAAGCCCACCTGGTGTGGTGCTTCACGTCGCATATGAAATAGAGCAGTACAAAGAGAAGCGCCGTTGCGGCGATGGAGTAGAGGCACCATGTTGGCGTGGCACGGATCTTCGAGATGCCAAAGGGATGGAGCAGACGCGCGGCTAGAAGTGAGAGCAAAGCCAGAATGATCGCGGGGACGGCCTTCTTGCGGAAGGTGTCGAAGCGCGGTTCGAGGAAGAAGATTGTCGTGAGTGTGATGCCCGCGAAGGCGATGCATGGCATGGAGCCGTTCTGCAGGGGAAACTGGTACCAGGGCAGGTGCATGTTGAGGTAGTGGCCTGAGCATGCGACGTTGAAGACTGTGAAAGCGACGAACCAGACCGCGGGCGCCCAGAGCCACCGGCGTGTGGCGAGATACAGCAGCGAGACGGCGAAGTAGGTGTAGCCGATGAGGCCAAGGATCTCCGGATAGCCGTAGGAGAACCAGCCGATGGAGCCATCCCGGTTGTTGTGGCGATAGATGCCGGCGAGCGCGACGAGGACCACGAAACCAAGGAGGCGTAGTCCGCGATAGAGATTGCAACGGAATTTGTCTTCTGTCTTCGGATAGACGAACCAGATGAGACATGCGCTGAGGAGCGCGGCGAATCCCCATGCGAAGCGACCGATACCGTGCATGAGGCCCGGGTTTCCATCGGAGCCATTGGCCAGGATGATGCCGAGCACAAGCAGAGCGATGGAGCGGAGCGTGATGTGTCCGAGAAGTGCGGGAATGCTGTCGCCCTTTTTGATGCGGGTCTCGAGCGCGAGCGGGATGGCCATGCCGAGGATGAAGAGGAAGCCGGGGAAGACCATATCTACGTAGGTCATCACATCGATCTTGCCGGGGGCGTGATAGGTCCACCAGGGCAACCCTTTTACCTCACCGAGCTCGTTAACGAAGATCATGAGCGCGATGTTGAGTCCGCGAAGAATATCAAGCGAGACAATGCGATGATGGTCAATCGCCTGCGTGCCGAGTGGATGCGGCGCTGCGGATGTCGTGGTGGTGCTCATGGTTTCACCTCTGTGTGAGGATGGAGTCCGGTATTAATGGCGTTGAGGAGGACGTTGTTTGGGTCGCCCGTGTACTCCCAAAACATTATGCCGCCGAGGTGATAGTCGCGGACGTAGAGTGCCTTGTGCGCGAGAGATTCTGCATCTTCGTAGTCCACCCAGGTTTGGGTGTTGGCGTTGTAGAGATAAGGTGAGTCAGAGCTGTAGTCCCAGTAGCGCACGTAGCCGGAGCCAGGCTTGAGAAGAATGGACTCGATGCTGCCGTAGTCGAGGTGAAGGTCGTGCGTGGAGATGCCTGACTGGAAGAGACCGTTCCTGGTAGCGGCAACGTTGGTCCAGCCCTTGCCATAGAAAGGGACACCGAGGACGATCTTGTTCGGCTTTACGCCAGTTTCGAGGTAATCGTGTACGGATTTGTTCGATGAGACGTGCTTGGGGTCATCCGGATTCTCGTAGAGCGGCGAGTGGTGGCCGGTGTTCTTGTCACCGCCGTACATGTCGTAGGTCATGAGGTTGATCGAGTCGACGTAGAACTGTACCTTGGCCATCTCGGTATGTTCAAGGAAGTTCTTACTGCTTCCGGTGGCGATGGAGGTATAGAGATGGCGATGGAGGCGGGTGCCTTCACGGTTGAAGCGCAGGCGTAGTTCTTTGAGAAGCAGAGTGTAGTTCTCTTTGTCTTCAGGGCGAAACTTGTTGTCGTCGCCCTTGAGGCCGGGGTACTCCCAATCGATGTCGAGGCCGTCGAGGTCGTATTGAGTGACGAAGTCCACTGCGCTATCGATGAAGATCTTGCGGCTCTTCTTTGTCAATGCGGCGTCGGAGAAGTTTTTGGACCAGGTCCAGCCGCCAACGGAGATGAGAATCTTGAGGTCTGGGTTCTGCTGTTTCAGTCCCTTGAGGATGACGAAGTTCTCCTTGTCGTGCTCAAAGCCCTCGACCACTCTGCCGTTTGCCACGTTTGCGAATGCATAGTTGATGCGCGTGAGCTTTTTCGCTGCAACTTCATCGGGCCTGAGGACCCGGCCGCGTGGGAAGACATAGGCGATGATCTCCAACTTGTTGGCAACGGTGGATGCGGAGCTTGCCTGTCTGTTAGCGGCGAGGGTTGCGAGCGGCAGAAGGGTGGCGAGGGAGAAGGTGCTGACCATGCGGCGCGCGAACATGAAACTCCTTAGGTGCTCTCTGCCAAAAGGGGCCGCGAAGGGCGAGTGCTGGAGATGGCTGTTGCAAGGGTTGACGACAGAGGCGGGAACTGTCAAATGAAGGTCGCCCGTGCTAGACGTGCTTCTCGCCACTTTACTCCCGGATCGCCGGCCATCCGGAAGTTAGCGTGCGTCTGAATCTCGATGAATGGTAAATCGCCGAGTCACTCATCGAGGACCGGATTTTGGGAAAAAACGGAACTTTGCTAACTGCCGCACGTAAAAGCAATCAAAGAGACAAATCTGGCAGCTCCATCTCCAGGGAGACCCCCATGCGCTTCAAGACCGTCCTCGGCCATACCCTTGCGCTCTCCGCGCTCGCCTTTCCCACCCTCGCGCAGCGGTCACAGCCCGGCATTACCGGCAAGTGGGTCATGACCGCCGAAATCTTCGGCTCCCCCACCTATCTCTCAATGGAGTTGAAGCAGGAGGGAGACAAGCTCTCCGGCACCTATACCGGCGACAAGTTCGAGGGCAAAGTCAGTGGAGACAGCTTCCATCTGCTGGCAACCAGCGACAGCGGCGTCACCTCCGACGTCAACGCAACGGTCAAAGACGGAGTCATCTCCGGCACCTCGATCGAAACCGACCCCGCCGATAAGGATCATCCGCTGAAGTACAGCTTCACAGCAACGCTCGCGCCTGTGCTCAAGCACGGCACGCCGCAGCGCCATGAGTTTGCGCCGACGGTCTACTACCGCCAGTTCTCGCCGTTCAACAAGCCCGTGCTGACGGTCGCGCCCGGCGACACCATCCACACCACCACCGTAGACGCAGGCGGCAACGACATGAACGGCGTCAAGCGCGTCCAGGGCGGCAATCCCGAAACCGGCCCCTTCTACATCGAGGGCGCCGAGCCCGGCGACACCCTCGTCGTCCACCTCGTTCGCCTCAAGCTCAACCGCGACTACGCCATCAGCGACGACGGACTCGACGACCGCGCCATGGACAACGATGTCGCCGTCAAGTTCAAGGATAACGGCAAGACAATCCGCTGGCATATCGACGCGGCCAAAGGCGTCGCGTACCCCGAAGGCGCCGGCGAAGACCTCGCACACTACACAATTCCGTTGCACCCCATGCTCGGCTGCATCGCGACGGCCACCAATCCAGGGTCGCAATCACCGCCAGGCACAGGCGACTCCGGCGGCTACGGCGGCAACATGGACTTCAACGAGATCTCCGAGGGCGCTACGATCTATCTGCCCGTCTCAAATCCCGGAGCTCTGCTCTATGTCGGTGACGCGCACGCCGAACAGGGCGACGGCGAGCTCAACGGCAATGCACTCGAGACCTCGATGGACGTCGAGTTCACTGTCGATGTAATCCAGGGCACGCACCTGCATGGCCGCCGCATCGAAACACCCACGCACATCATCACCATGGGGCTTGACGGGTCGCTCGACGACGCCATGAAGTCCGCCACCGCCGACATGGTCAGTTGGCTCGACCACGATTACAAGCTCACGCCGTCCGAGATCGCCCAGCTCCTCGGCACAGCCGCCGAGTACAAGATCAGTGAGGTCGCCGACCGTAACGCAGGCATCGTGCTCAAGATCAACAAGGACCGGCTGAAGCCGCTGTTGTCCAAGCCGAAATAAGCCGGGCGCCCAATTTCCACAGATTTATTTCAAAAAGGTGGCAAATTTTCCGCACCACAAAACCACCACGAAATTCACCACAAATCACCAGCGATTCACCACGTTCTTACCACCCAAAAACCACGAAATTCACCCGGAATTTGCAAAACCTCACCCAAAAACCACCACAAAAAATTTAACGTCCTTCGCGTAGCCGAGCCGCCAGCCGCTCCGGCAATCCCGCCATCAAAATCCGCCCCTGCGCCCCTATCAGGTCATAGGGAACGCGATGATAAATAATCTCCTTCGCCTCCGAGTCATAAATCACAAACGCCGCCCGCCAGTCACAATCCCGCGGCTGCCCCACCGCTCCCGGATTGATCAGATGCCGCGTCCCCTCCGGAATCGCCATCGTCCAGCTCTCCGCCTCATTCTTCGTCCTGTACTGCGGCTTAATCTCGTGCCAGTCATGCTCCTTCTGCGAAAACCCACCCTGCAGATGCGTGTGTCCAAAGAACGTAATCGCCGTCGCCATTTGCTGCAGCGGAGCCCACGCATCCCGCATGCTCAAAATGTATTGGTCCTCATTCAGCGGCGACCCATGCACACAAGTCACCCCCGGCTCCTCCGGCTGAATCGGCCCTGCCGGCACCGCCCGCAGCCACTCCAGATTCTCCGGCGTCAGCTCCTTGTTTGTCCAGGTCGCTGCCGCTCGCGCCACAGGATTGAACCCCAGCGCCGAAGTCAGCCCGGCACCCACCCGGTCATGGTTCCCCCGCACATTGATCTGCGCCTTGGCCCGCATCAGATCAATCACCTCGTTCGGACTGCCCCCATACCCCACCATGTCCCCAAGGTTCCAAAGCGCGTCATACGGCTCTGCTGCGGCAAGAACTGCGGTCAGTGCTTCGAGGTTTCCGTGAATATCTGAAAGTATGAGAGCGCGCATTGCGGTGCAGAAAAGCCAAACGACCAATTTCTTAGTCTATAGGCATTTTCTGCATCATGGAAACCGCCTTAAACCACCGAAGCCAGCGGTCGCGCCCGATCCGTCCTCATCGTCGGCGCCGAAGCCAGCAACCTACGCGTATAAGCATGCTGTGGCCGTTCAAACAAACTCCGCACCGCCCCCTGCTCCACAATCTCCCCCCGCTGCATCACCGCCACTCTATCCGCTACCTGAGCCACCACCGCAAGGTCATGCGAGATGAACAACATCGCCAGCCCGTACTCTCTCCGCAGATCGTTCAGCAGCCCCAGAATCTGCGCCTGCACCGTCACATCGAGCGCCGTTGTCGGCTCATCTGCGATCAGCAGCCGTGGCCGATTCACGATCGCCATCGCGATCAAAATCCTCTGCCGCTGCCCCCCGGAAAACTGATGCGGATAATCCTTCACCCTCCGCTCCACCTCCGGCAGCCCTACCGCCTCCATCGCCGAGAACACCTTCGCCCTCACCGCCCCACGCGACTCCCGCGGATGATGCGCCCGCACTGCCTCCCCAATCTGCGCCCCCACCGGCATCACCGGATTCAGCGCTGTCATCGGCTCCTGAAAGATCATCGCGATCTCCCGCCCGCGCCGCCGCCGCATCGTCTCCTCGGGTAGCGCCAGCAAGTCCTCCCCATCAAAATCGATCGCTCCCGCAACGGTCGCGTTATGCGGCAAAAGCCGTAACACAGCCAGCGAAGCCGCCGATTTCCCCGACCCCGACTCCCCCACCAACCCCAGCGTCTCCCCCGGATTGATATGGAAAGAGATACCCTTCACCGCCTCGCTCTGGCCGAACGCGATCGACAAATCCCTCACATCCAGCAGCGGCCGAACATCCATGCTCCGTATACTAGCCGAACCCGAGTAGGACTTTGCCCGCCAGATAGCGTCTAATCTCGTTAGCAGACCATGAGAGCTCTCGTCCTCCGCTTAATCTTCGGTACCGCAACCCTCGCCGCCTCGGTCACCGTTGCGCAGATGCATAAGGTCGCCAAGCCCGACCAAGTCGTCCGCGCCGTCGGCGTCTACGAGTGGACCGGAGACTTCGCCAAGCCCACCGCCAGCCGTCTCATCCCAGTCTCCCTCTACATCGAAGGCCAGTTCCAGGACGCCGGCGTCTACATCGCCCGTCCCATCCCCTTCGCCCTGCTCCCCGGAAACCTCTATATCCTCCAGTCCGCAGGCGTCGATAAAGGCACCCTCGACCTCGCCTACGCAAAGCATCTCCAAGCCGTCGAAGCAACCGGCGATCTTGCCTTCGACGACGGCTGGTTCGGCTACGGAAGCGTCAAGCCCCTGTCCGCGCCTAGAAACACAGTCCATGCGCTGAAGCCCTCAAAGACCCTCTCGACCATCACCACCTCATCAACCGACCCGAACCGTCCGCACCTCGTCACCAAAACGAGCGGCGATACAACCTCCTCCGCCGGAAGCGATCAGAGCAAGCCCTCTACCCAGACAACGTCCCAAACAAATAGCCAAACCAACAGCAAACCCGACACAACCACGACAGCCGGTACCGCAAGCCAAGCCACTAGCGACGACTCTGACCGCCCCACCATGAAGCGCCGAGGTCCAGACACAGCCAGCTCCGGCACGTCGACAACCGCATCCAGCTCCCCGGCCACTACCGGCTCAGCCACCAGCAGCACAACAACTCCCGCCGACGATCCCGACCGCCCAACGATGAAACGTCGTGACAGCTCCGGCACCGCAACCTCCACCAGCGACGGTTCAACAACCACCGCATCGGGCACCCAGACGGGAAGCACCCCAGCCGACGACCCCGACAGGCCAACAATGAAGCGGCGCACCTCCGACACCACTACCGATACCACTACGGCCAATGGCACCGGCTCGGCACCAGCAACCGGCTCGACACCAGCAAATGATTCCTCAGCCAACGATCCGGATCGCCCAACCTTGAAGCGCCACACAGCCGCGGAGACCCGGAGTGCGAGCAGCGGTACAAGCTCAGGTTCGGTCAGCGGCGTCGGTTCGTTGAATGACGACCCCAGCCGCCCAAACTTGCATCACGGCAAACCCACCAGCGCCATGAACGAGACCGATCTGCCCAAACTCACAGGCCTGCCGTCGAACCTGCACCAGATGGTCGCCGTGTCCGACGCCGTCAATCGCGACCCCCACCCATTCACGCTCGATTGGGATGACGACGCGCAACATCAGGCGGTCCTGAAGAAGATGCAGGACATGGCTCGCGTCCAACTCGCTGCCTACGGAGCGCCAGCAACAGGGCCCACTCCAGCATCTGCCGCAAAGAAGCCAGGAACGCCAACCACACACGCGCATCGCACCACGGCTCCCGCGCCGCCGCAGCCTTTATTGGACGAGGAGTTGAAGGCATACATGCTCAGCTATGGCGGAGCACCAACCTACGTCTACTCCGCGAACACCGGTGGAACCGGCGCAGCGCTCCGCTACGTCACCATCGTCGCGCAGGACGATGGCCTCGGCGAAATCAAGCCCGCCATCCAGAGCGTCACCGACGCAGCGCATTTCGATCGCACTCCGAAGATGCAGTTCGTCGACGTCGTGGATGCCGAGGCCAGCAACCGCGCCAGCCTCTTATTCGAGCTCCGCAGCCAGAACGCACGCCAATTCGCCCTCTACCGCGTCATCGCCTCTCACCCGGAACAGATTTTCCTCACCGGCACCACGCAGTAGCAGCCGCGATTGTCGTTCGCACCCTTTGCAAACGACGCAGTCGAAGAATGTCGCCCGGAAGAATAGGCGAAGTAACTATTAATTTTGCAGGTTTTCCCAACCACTCTATTGGGCTACGCTTAGCTTTTATCAAGAAGGAGGCCGCACGATGGCCCTCCCACCCACTCGTTATTTTCCGTTCAGACGCAACAAAGATGGTTCCATCGACACCATATGCCCAAAATGCTTTTCAATCGTCGCGAACGTAAAAACCGAAGCTGAAGCCGTGGAGTACAACCAGGAGCACGTGTGTGACGCAACGAACACGTGGGATCGCGGGTGCCTCAAACTGCCGGAGAAAAAATAGATAGCGACGGTGTTTACAGGACCGACGATCATCCCGCTCCCAAGGTATCGTCCGGCAGCAATTCGGCCCAAGCCACTACGAACACGGCCTGCATTGAACTCCCACATCCGCAGGAGTAAAGTCGTGGTGTACGCAGGAACGCGGCACCCGGGAACACAAGGAGCTTTGTATGCGTCGGCTCTCCGTTTCACTCCTCATCCTCCTCGCAGCCACCTTCACCTTCGCCCAGACGCCGAGTAGTCCTCCAGATGTCTCGAAGGAGCTCCCCGTCCCCAAATTCACCACAGGACAACTATTCGTCCAGTACCGGGGACTTTCAGGATGCCCCGTAGGTTTCACCGCTAACCGTCAGTCAAACGGCCAGATCATAAGCACTGGCGATGTCAAACAGTCCGGTCCCGCGCAGGGCCTGCACCTCACACTCAAAAATCTCAAAAATATGCCGGCCATCGAGAGCATCGAGGTCACGGTCTACGGCACGTCCCAGAAGGGGCTCTATCTTCCTGTCGACACTTCTTCCACCGACACAGTCTCAAAGACATTCGAACTTCACCGCGTCTCGGACGATACCAGCCTCACCGACGCCGACGTCTGGATGCATCTGGTAGGTTCCCTACGCTGGGCCGACCTCATCTCCATCGCCTACGCTGACGGCACCACCTGGCACTCAACCGCGAACTTCCAGTGCCGCGCCATCCCCTCCAACTTTCTCCTCGTAGGCAGCAAGTAACGCAACCAGCTCTCATCACTATCGCTTCGTTCTTCTTTGCGCTTGTCATTCAGAGCGCAAAGAAGAACCTCTGTATTTTGCTTTGCCGGTCTTTACCCTACTTCTTCGGCCAGTACTCATCCCGCAGCCGCGTCTGTCGCGTCTCCATCGGGATCGCAACGCCGTTGATATAAACCTGCTTCACATTAGTCCGCACATCCAGCGGATCGCCGTTTGCGATCACGACGTTCGCAATCTTACCCACGTCGAGAGACCCAAGCTTGTCGCCCAACCCGAAGGCCTCCGCCGGATTCAGCGTGATCGACTTCATCGCCTCGTCGTACGGCAACCCATACGCCACCGCAAAACCCGCCGAATACGGTAGATTGCGTGAGTTGCTCACGTTGTACGAAGCGAGGATAACCTTCACGCCGCGCTTAGCCAGTTCTCCGGGAACACTGTAAACCGCGTCGTACCGCTCATTCGGCTCAGGCAGATCGTAGATCGGTCCAACGATCACCGGCACATGGTACGAAGCGATCTTATCCAGCACGTCCTGTGCGTGAGTCACATGGCTCAGGATCACCTTCAGGTGAAACTCCTGCGCAAAGGCCATTGCAGTCTCGACATCGTGCCCGTCATACGCGCCCAGCACCACTGGCCGTTCACCCTTCAGGTACGGAATCAGCGCCTCGTTCCGCAGAGTATTGCTCGCCCCGGCCGCCCCGGCCGCGCCGCCGCGCCCGCCCGCGGGAGCTGAGGACCCAGCATCGCTGCGCCGCGCCATATACTCCTGCGCATCGAGCAGCGCCTGCCGCATCTGCGAGATCTCACCCATCCGCGTCGAAGGGTAGCGCCCACCAGCCGGCCCAGCCCCCTCACCCCGGCCACCCCGCTTCGGAGCCTGTCCAAAATTCATCGACAGAGCGACATCCTTGACCATCAGCATCGAGTCGCGGTCACGCCCGGCGAGCTGAATGAAACTATCCTGCCCCGGAATCGTGTCCGTCTCGGCCGGCGCAACGATCGCGTTCGTGATGCCGTTGAACCGGGTAATCGGAATATGCTCGCTCTCCGCATGGAACGCGTCATAGACATGCATCTGCGGAAAGATCTCGTCACTCAGTTCAACCGTGTCGTTCGTCATCTGGTCCGATGCGATCTCCGACAGCCCCAGCCGCGTGTCCGCATCAATCAGGCCGGGATAAACCGTCATCCCCTTCGCATCCACAATCGTCGCGCCATTAGGCACCTTCACAGAAGCAGCCGTTCCAACCGCCGTAATCTTCCCGCCCTCAATCAACACCACACCGTTCTCGATCACGCCATGCGTAATCGTCAGCAGCTTGCCGCCTGTGATCGCAATCGTCCCAGCTGGCGGAGTAGTATCCACCATCGGCGCCTGCGCCAACAGGGTGGCGGGGGCCACAACGCCGAAGATCAAAGAAACCGAAAGCGTCCGAAGCGCAGCAAATCTATCCACGAACAAATTCTTCAGCATTAGTTCTCTCCCTGATTGTCGTCATCGTCTTCGCCTGCGCCAAATCCGCTGCCGTGCATCACGCCCGTGAAGTGGGGCGTCCCAAATCCAGGCAAGCTGCTGTCGAAGTACAAATCGCCATCGATGTAGACCTTCTCGGCCCGCGCGTAAGTCGAAAGCGGATCCATATTCCAGATCACAACGTCGCCGTCTTTGCCCACATCGAGCGAGCCGGTCTTATCGTCAATCCCCATGATCCACGCGGGGTTCAGCGTCACCATCGTGATCGCTTCATCCTCGGTCGCTCCACCATAATGAACCATCTTGCCCGCCTCTTGAGGCAGCCGCCGAATATGATCATTCGAGTCGCTCTTCAGCGCAACACGAACGCCTTCGCGCATCGACATCACCGCATTCCACGGAATTCCATCCCACATCTCGAACTTACCGCCATACCAATCCGTAAACGTCGCGATGGCGGTTCCATCGGCAGCGATCTTGCCCCCAACCTTGTACATCTCCAGCGCATGATGAAACGCCCTGATCTTGAACCCATACTCCTGGGCAATTGCCTCTTCGGTCAGGAACTCGTCAGCCCGATAGCAGTGAATCTGCACCAGCAGCTTGCCACGCAGAATGTCCGCCAGCGCCTCCAGCTTCAGGTCGCGATGCGGCGGCCGTGCATCCTTATCGCCTTTCGCCACCTTGTCGTTGTAAGCATCCCACTCTCTGCGATAGACCTTCGCATCCTCAAACGACTGCCGCATCACCTCGAAGTTACCCATCCGGGTCGACGGCAGCTGGTTCCGCGTCCCATAAACCCGCTTCGGATTCTCGCCGCTGGCAAACTTGATCGACTGCGGCGCATTCGGGAACAGCATCTCCTCACGCGACAGCCCGAACTTGTTCTTGATTACCACCGCCTGGCCGCCGATCATGTTGGCCGACCCATGCAGCAGCAGCTCCGAGGTCACTCCGCCCGCAAGCGCCAGGTAGAGCGCCTTATCGCGGTTGTCGAACGCATCGATCATCATCATGCTCGGGGTGACCGGGCTCGTCGCCTCATTCACATCGTCCCCCAGCGCCGAGTGTGAGTGGGGATCGATGATCCCCGGCGTCACATACTTCCCCGTCGCATCCACCACAGTCGCGCCTGCCGGAGCGCTCACGGTCGCGCCAACACCAGCGATCTTGCCGTTATGCACCCAAACGGTGCCATGCTGGATAGTGCCATGCGATGCCGTCATCACGGTCGCATTCTTGATGACCAGATCGGTGGGAGTAGTCGAAGTCTGTGCAGTCGCAGCTGCCACAGAAAGCACGAAAACACCTGCGATCGCAGACACGGGCGCAAGTCGAGGAACAGAGGGACTCATCAGAGACGATCTCCTGAAGAAAGAGGCTAAAAGGAATGCGACGATAGTAGCATGCAGCTATACAGAAACGAAAAGCCCGAACCGATTACTAAATGCGCGTCATCTTTGCTGTCCAGCACAGATTTTGAGTGATGGACATAGGACGCATCAAAGCCGGAGATAGTCTCAATAGAAGTGAGTAACTGGGTTAAGAGCACGTATGATTCGACTTGGCATTGATACAGGCGGGACCTTCACCGATCTCCTGCGGCTGGATGAGCACGGGATGAAGGTGCATAAAGTAAGGTCAACACCGGACGATCCGGCCCGAGCGATCTTCGCCGGCATCGCAGAGTTGGCCGGTGATGCCGAGTGGACCGAGATGATCCACGGCTCGACCGTCGCAACAAACGCTTTGCTGGAGCGGAAGGGCGCACGAGTTGCCTTAGTCACCACGAAGGGCTTCGAGGATGTGCTCGAAATCGGCCGACAGACACGGGCAGAACTCTATAACTTCATGGTGAAAGCTCGCCGTCCATTGATTCCAGACGGCCTTACCTTCGGCGTGAGCGAGCGGTTGAACGCCGATGGAAGCGTTTTAGAACCGTTGCTCGAGTCCGAGGTCAGTCAGCTAGTCGGAGCACTCCGCGCACATACAGTGGATTCGGTGGCAGTCTGCCTGCTGCACTCCTACGCAAACCCGATCCACGAAGATCATTTGTCCAAAGCGTTAGAGGAGGCTGGCTTCATTGTCTCCGCCTCGCACAAAGTTCTGCCCGAGTATCGCGAGTTCGAGCGCTGGAGCACGACCGTAGTCAACGCGTATGTCACTCCACTCATGGAGCGATATCTGACCAAACTGGAAGATGGTTTGGGTGGAAAGCCGCTCAAGATCATGCAGTCGAATGGCGGATCGATCTCCGCACTGCGGGCAAAGACCGCTGCCGTCCAGACCATTCTCTCGGGGCCGGCCGCCGGAGTCGTAGGGGCTCAGGCCGTTGGCAATGCTTCGGGATACTCGCGGCTTATCACCTTCGATATGGGCGGCACTTCGACCGATGTCAGCCTGATCAACGGAGTGATCGGCACAACGATCGAATCGACAGTCGGCGACTTTCCTGTCCGCCTTCCGGTTCTGGATATCCACACTGTCGGTGCAGGAGGCGGATCCGTCGCCTACATCGACTCGGGAGGGTCGCTACGAGTTGGGCCACGAAGCGCAGGCGCGGACCCCGGCCCCGCCTGCTATGGAAAAGGTACAGAGCTGACCGTCACTGACGCGAATCTCCTGCTCGGACGCCTCGATCCCGAATACTTTCTCGGCGGCCGCATGGCCCTGGACCTCACTCGAGCACGCGCCATAGCCGACGATCTCGCCGGCCAGCCTTGGGCTATCTAAGATCGCTCTCGCGGAAGGCATAGTCCGAATCGCTAACGCGAACATGGAGGCCGCGATCCGTGTAGTTTCAGTGCGGCGCGGCCATGACCCAAGAGACTTCGCTCTGCTGGCGTTCGGCGGTGCAGGCGGTCTTCATGCCTGCGACATCGCCGACTCGCTCGACATCACGACGGTACTTGTTCCCGAGCACAGCGGGGTCCTCTCCGCTCTCGGAATGCTCCTGGCCGACGTAACCAAGGACTACTCGCTCACAATTCTCAAGCCAACAGCCGCCATAACCGAAGAGGAACTACACCACCGGTTCAGGCCGCTCCAAGACCGCGCCCTCGCCGACCTTCTCGCCGAGGGCTTTGCAGAAAAAGACATCGCCATCGAGTGCGCGCTCGATATGCGTTATAAAGGACAGGCCTACGAGATCACTCTGCCGTTCGCACCAGGCTACGAGGCCGAGTTCAGCCGCCGTCACAACCAGCTATATGGATACGCCAACGAATTGCGAGCGACAGAGATCGTTCAACTCCGCGTGAAAGTAATCGGTCGCACCAGCAAGCCGGCTCTGCCCAGTGCAGCCGTCACTCCCTGCGAACTGCCGAAGCCTTCTTCTGTACGGTCGGCACATTTTGGGCGCACGCGCTGTCTCGACACCTGCCTATCATCGCGAACTGCTCTCTGCCGGCATGCACGGGCAAGGCCCCGCACTTGATCGTCAGCGGACAGTCCACTACCGTCATTCCTCCGCACTACGGTTTTGCGATCGATAGTGTCGAAACCCTCATCGCCTCACGTCTGCCATCGCGTAAAGGCAAAGCACAAAAACAAGTAACAGAAAGCAGTATCACGTAGCTCAGGACTACCTGTAGCGTCTACATTGAACTTGGAAATTGAAGGCGAACGATGCGTCTTGATCCAATCGAATTCGAAATATTCAAAAACCTCTTCGTCTCCATCGCCGAGGAGATGGGAGTAACCCTTTGCCGCACCGGCTTCTCTCCCAACATCAAAGAGCGCCTCGACTACTCCTGCGCCATCTACGACGCCTCCGGTCAAACCATCGCCCAGGGTGACCACCTCCCCGTGCATCTTGGCGCAATGCCGCTCTCAGTACGTGCAGCAATCGATCATGTCGAAATGGAGTCCGGCGACACCGTCATCCTCAACGATCCCTTCCGCGGTGGCACCCATCTACCCGACATCACGCTCGTATCGCCCGTCTTCCTCAAGACGAACAGGCCCTCCAGCATTCTTTGTTGCCAACCGCGCCCACCACTCCGATGTAGGCGGCATGAGTCCCGGCTCGATGCCTCTCGCCCGCGAGATATTTCAGGAAGGGCTCATCATCCCTCCCATGAAACTCGTGAAGCGAGGCATCCTCGACGAAGAACTGATGTCCTTCATCCTCGCCAACGTCCGCACGCCTGACGAGCGCGAAGGCGACCTCACCGCGCAGATCGCCTCCAATCGCGTTGGCGAGTCGCGGCTGCGCGAAATCACCCGCAAATACACCCTCAAACGCGTCGCCCAATACGCCGCAGCTACACAGGACTACGCAGAGCGAGTCTTCCGGCGAACCATCGCCGACATTCCCGACGGCACCTACAGCTTCGAGGACTTTCTCGACAACGACGGCTTCAGCGACGAGCCTATCTTCATCCGCGTCGCAATTCGCATCGTCGGCGATTCGGCCGAGGTGGACTTCACTGGAACGGACCTGCAGACCAGTGGTGGCGTCAACGCCAACCTCGCGATCACCCTCTCCGCCACCCTCTATGCCTTTCGCTGCCTCGTCACAGGAGGACGTTCTCTACAACTCCGGCATCTCGCGGCCCATCCGCGTCATCGCGCCACCCGGCACAGTGGTCAACGCGCTGCATCCCTCTGCCGTCGCGGGCGGCAACGTCGAAGCATCGCAGCGCATCACAGACGTCGTGCTCGGCGCGCTCTCGCAAGCCCTCCCGCAGACGATTCCCGCCGCCAGCCAGGGCACGATGAACAACGTCACTCTCGGCGGCGCATTCCAGCGAACGACCCTCGCACCGGCGCGTCTTTCGCCTACTACGAAACCGCGGGCGGCGGCATGGGCGGGCGCAACGGACTTGCAGGAATCAACGGCGTCCACACCCACATGAGCAACACGCGCAATACACCCGTCGAAGCCCTCGAGCATCATCTGCCAGTGCGAATTCGCACCTACAGCCTGCGGCAGGGAAGCGGCGGAGCAGGGCATTACCCGGGCGGCGAAGGCCTCATCCGCGAGTACGAGGTGCTCGCCGACACCTCCGCTACCGTACTCACCGAGCGCCGCGTCGGTCGCCCCTACGGCGCGCAAGGCGGAGAACCCGGCACCTCTGGCCGCAACACGATCATCCGCGCCAACGGAACCATCGAGCTCCTTCCCTCCAAGGCCAGGATCGAGCTCCATCCCGGCGATCGTCTGCGGATCGAGACTCCCGGCGGCGGCGGATACGGGCGGCCCCAATCAGGTCACACTCAATGAACAACACGCCACTGGAAGCTCCGGCTCAAAGCGTGACGAGCGCCACGCCTTCGCATGGTGGCATGCAGCTCCGCGTTCAGCGAAGAAAGCACTTAGTCGCAGCATCCTTCGGCTGGATGCTCGACTCCTTCGACGTAATGCTCTACTCCCTGGTGCTGGCTTCGCTGATGACCGACCTGCACCTCAGCAAAGGCACCGCCGGAATCCTCGGCTCGGTCACGCTGCTTGCCGCAGCCGCAGGTGGACTTCTCTTCGGCATCATCGCCGACCGCTTCGGCCGCACCCGCGCCCTGATGGCAAGCGTCTTGATCTACGCCATCTTCACCGCCGCGTGCGGTCTCGCGCAAAACTTCGTGCAACTCGCCGTCTTCCGCATCCTGCTTGGCCTCGGCATGGGCGGCGAGTGGGCCAGCGGCGCTTCGCTCGTCTCCGAGACCTGGCCGGCCGAGCATCGCGGCAAAGCCCTCGGCTTCATGCAAAGCTCCTGGGCGATCGGCTACGCGCTGGCCGCGCTCGTGGCCGCAGTCGTCATGCCTCTCGGAGGCTGGCGCGCCGTCTTCTTCGTCGGCATCCTGCCTGCTTTCTTCACGCTATGGATTCAGCGCAGCGTCGAAGAACCCGAGGTTTGGAAGAATACTCGCGACTGCCGCCTCCTCGACCTTCGGCGGATTCGCAGAAATATTTCGCGGCAAGCTCTTGCCTCTAACCGTCGTCCTCACACTGATGAATGCCTGCTGCCTCTTCGCATGGTGGGGATTCAACCTCTGGGTGCCGGCATACCTCTCTCTTCCCATCACGCAGGGCGGCATCGGTCTCACCTCTACTGCAATGTCCGTCGTCGTAATCGTGATGCAGGTAGGGATGTGGTTCGGCTACGTCACCTTCGGCTTCGTAAGCGACGCAATCGGCCGCAAGCGGACCTACATCACCTATCTGCTGGTCGCGTGCAGTGTTGTTGCTGGTCTACGGAACCACGCGCTCGCCGCTCTTGCTCCTGCTCCTCGGCCCCTTCGTTGCCTTCTTCGGAACCGGCTACTACACGGGCTTCGCTGCGGTCACCGCAGAGATCTACGACACCAGAGTCCGCTCCACCGCACAGGGCTTCACCTACAACGCCGGCCGAGTCGCCAGCGCAGTCGCACCTTTCACCGTCGGCTCCCTCGCGCAAAAACACGGCTTCGGAGCGGCATTTGCAGTCGGCGCGCTCTCCTTTTTGCTAGCTGCCTTCTTTTGGATCTGGATTCCCGAGACAAAGGGCAGACGGCTCTCGACCGATATTTAATCCTTACTGATTACAGCGGAATATTGCCATGCTTCTTGGCAGGATTCTTGTCCCGTTTCGTCGCCAGCATATCCAGTGCAGTAGTTCAGCCTCCGCCGCGTCTCGCTTGGCCTAATCACGGCGTCGATATATCCGCGCTCCGCCGCGACATAAGGATTCGCAAACCGCTCGCGAAACTCCTCTACCTTCTCCTTCCGTGCCTCCGCGAGCACAGCGAGCTTCTCTTCTTCCGTAAACGCCTTACCCTGCGGCCACATCGCCTCCGCCGTCGCACCGTCATATCCAACTCACGCTTATAGACGATGTTCACCGCCCCCTCCGGCCCCATCACCGCGATCTCCGCCGTCGGCCACGCCAGGTTCACGTCCGTCCGCAGATGCTTCGAACTCATCACGCAATACGCCCCACCATAAGCTTTGCGTGTGATCACCGTAAGCTTCGGCACCGTCGCCTCAGCAAACGCATACAGCAGCTTCGCGCCGTGACGAATGATGCCGCCGTGCTCCTGCTGAATGCCCGGCATGAATCCCGGCACATCTTCAAACGTAATCAGCGGAATATTAAACGCATCGCAGAACCGCACAAACCGCGCACCCTTCACGCTTGCATTGATATCCAGCACTCCCGCGAGAAACGCAGGCTGATTCGCCACAATCCCCACCGAACGCCCGGCCATGCGAGCAAAGCCAACCACAATGTTCCGCGCAAAGTGCTCCTGCACCTGAAAGAAATAACCATCGTCCACCACACGCGTGATCACATCGACCATGTCGTAAGGCTGGTTGCTTTCCGTCGGAACAATCGTGTCAAGCGCAGCATCCGCGCGCGCCGGATCATCTTGCGTCGCCTTCCTTGGAGCATCGTCGAGATTGTTCGAAGGCAGAAAACTCAGCAGCTCGCGCACCATCGCCAGACACTCCTGATCGTCATGCGCCATAAAGTGCGCTACGCCGGAGATCTCATTGTGAGTCACCGCTCCACCCAGCGCATCCTTCGTCACATCCTCATGCGTCACCGTTCTGATGACATCCGGGCCCGTGACAAACATGTAGCTCGTCTTCTCCGTCATCAAAGTAAAGTCCGTGATCGCAGGCGAATACACCGCACCGCCCGCACACGGCCCCAGAATCGCCGAGATCTGCGGCACCACTCCGCTCGCCAGCGTATTGCGCAGAAAAATATCCGTGTAGCCCGCCAGTGAGACCACACCCTCCTGAATCCTCGCTCCGCCCGAATCATTCAACCCCACAATCGGCGCGCCCACCCGCATCGCCATATCCATGATCTTCACGATCTTCGCCGCATTCGCCTCCGACAACGACCCGCCAAAGACGGTAAAGTCCTGCGCAAACACAAACACCACGCGGCCATGCACCCGCCCATACCCGGTGATGAATCCATCCCCCGGAACGCGCTGCTCCGCCATGCCAAAGTCCGTCGCGCGATGCGTGACAAACTTGTCCGTCTCCTCAAACGTGCCCTCGTCGAGAAGAAACTCAACGCGCTCTCTCGCCGAAAGTTTGCCGGCCTTGCGCTCCCGCTCACGCCGCTCCGCGCCACCGCCCTCTTCGGCAATGGCATGCCGCGCCGCAAGCTCGGCCAGGTTGCGCTGATGACTGTTAGACTTCTCTGCGGAAACGGTTTGCGGAACGGGACGCTCGGCGGTAGCCATAGAACGAGATTCTAGCAGCGCACTACCTGACCTGTTCCGCGGAGAAAGGCCCCCGATGACGAAGTCGCCACAATCGACATCAAACATCGGCAGGAGCGTATCGATATGTTCAAATCGAACTGCGTTGCCATCCATCTCGTAGACATCACTGCCGCAGAGAACTTCTACACCAACGTGATGAAGTTCAGGCTGCTGACCAGGTCTGATGCGTCCCTGCAATACGACACCGGGCACTTTCTTCTCTGCGTAAACCGCGACCTGAACACGCAGCCACCCTTCCCAAGCTTCACCGTCAAGGACATTGGAGCGGCCAGACGCTCGTTATTGGAAAACGGCTGCATCATCCTGCGCGAAGACAAGAATTCGTTCTATTTTCGTGACCCTTTTGGTATTACATACGACGTGATTGAAGGCAAATAAAAAGCGAATATAATTGCCCCACAGCCTCGTGTCTACCGTCGTCCATCCCGACCGCTTCAGCTTTCTTCACATCGACCTGAACAGCTTCTTCGCGTCGGTCGAGCAACAACTTCACCCCGAGTATCGCGGCAAGCCCCTCGCCGTCGTCCCCACCATGGCCGACACCACCTGCTGCATCGCCGCCAGCTACGAAGCCAAGGCCTTCGGCGTTAAGACCGGCACTCAGGTCGGCGAAGCCAAAAAGAAATGCCCCGAGATCATCCTGATCGAGGGTAGCCACACCGAGTACGCAAAATACTCCCACGCCATCACCGAAGCCGTCGACCTTGCATGCCCCGTCTCCCACAACCCATCGATCGACGAGATGGTCTGCCAGCTTATGGGCCGCGAGCAGGAACCCCCACGCGCCCGCAAAATCGCCCTCGAAATCAAGGACTCCATCTACAAAAACGTCGGCGTCGCCCTGCGCTGCTCCATCGGCATGGCGCCCAACCGTTACCTCGCCAAGATCGCCAGCGACATGCAAAAGCCCGACGGCCTCATCGGACTTCTTCCATCGCAACTCCCGCGGGCCATCGCCCACCTCGAACTCCGCGACCTTCCCGGCATCGGCGCCCGCACCGAAGTCCGCCTGAACAACAAAGGCATCACCACCATGGAGCAGCTCCTCGCCCTCGACCATCACCAGATGGGCAAGCTCTTCGACTCCGTCTGGGGCAATCGCATGTACCACTGGCTTCGTGGCGCCCAAACTGAAGACGCCTCAGGCAACAACCTCTCGCAGGCCGACGTGCAAAAATCTCTCGGCCACTCCCACGTCCTCGCACCCGAGTACCGCTCCCCCGAAGGCTCCTGGGCCGTCGCGCACAAACTCCTGCACAAAGCCGCCATGCGCCTCCGCATGGAGCACTTCTACACCGGCTCTCTCTCCGTCACCATCCGCTACCAGCTCACGCGCGAACAGGCTGATCGTATGAAGTCAAAAAAACACTACTCGGGCATCAAGCATTCCGGCTGGGGCATGGAGGCGCGCTTCCGCGACTGCCAGGACACCCTCACCCTGCTCGAAGTCCTGCGTTCTCTCTGGGCCCAGCGCCCGCAAGGCGGGGAGTTCCAAAAGCCCTTCTTCGTCGGCATCACGCTGCGCGACCTCGTCCCTGAGAGCGAGCACCAGGCCGAGCTCTTCGCCGACCCCAGCAACCGCGCCGATCTCTCTGCCACCATGGACAAGCTCAATCTAAAGTACGGTCACACCACGCTGCACTTCGCCGGCATGCTCCCCGCCCGCGAGTCCGCCCCCACCCGCATCGCCTTCACCCAAATCCCCGTTCAGTACGGCGTCGACTACATGTAGCGATCGGGCTCGCTCGTCCACCACAATCGTCTCCGCAATCCGGTCATGGACACACTGCCGGTTCCTGTTGATGAAGAACTGCACAAATCCAAACCCTCCCTCAAGCACCGAAGCCCCGTACCCCAGCGCCCGCTCCGTCGACTGCCAAAGCGACATCCGCTCCTGCGTCAAGCTCACTACGCGAATCCGCGTAATCCACTTCCCTAGCGTTTTTCCATTGGCAAAGTAAGTACACAACCCGAAGTACAACACAATAATGACAAGGCTGCGCCACTCGTGAAAATCCAGCTTGATTACGACATCATCCTTGTGTTCGAGATAGCGCTGCCATAGAAACTCCACAGGCGAAAACAGCAGAGTCGATACCAATATATCCACCACATACGCGACTGCCCTTTGCCAGAACGTAGCCAGCATCCGGCCATTCAGGCTGTCGACTCGGGCCGTTTCATGGGCATGAAACCGCCGCCTTGGCCTTCTCTCCTTTTCGCTCATGAAGGACACTATAGCGTTACCACCTGCCGATCCCTCACAATTCCTCTATGTCTTACATCGGTCGTCTGGCCCCATCACCAACTGGCCTCCTCCATCTAGGTCACGCCGCCACATTCTATGCGGCTCACCAACGGGTCCAAGCCGCCAATGGCAATCTCCTACTCCGCATCGAAGACCTCGACACCCAACGATCAAAGCCACACTTCACCGAAGCCATCCTCGAAGATCTCGCATGGCTTGGCATCTCCTGGCATCCACCCGTTCTCTACCAATCTCAGCACATCCCGCTCTACCGTGCAGCACTCGACCAACTCCTCACCACGGACACATCTACCCCTGCCATTGCAGCCGCAGAGACCTCGCCGCCATGATGCACGCACCCCACGAAGAGACCGACGACGAACCCGTCTATCCTGGCATCTGCCGCCCTGTTCTTGATGCGCAGCAACGCGAAGCGTCATTCCAGCCCAATATCAACTACCGCTTCCGCGTCCCCGACGGCGAAACGATCAGCTTCGAAGACCGCAACCTCGGCCCGCAGTCCTTCACTGCGAGCAAAGACTTCGGTGACTTCCTGGTCTGGCGAAAGGACGGTCTGCCCAGCTACCAGCTCGCCTGCGTAGTCGACGACGCCGACACCCACATCACCGAAGTAGTCCGCGGCCGCGACCTCCTAAAATCCACTGCTCGCCAGCTCCTCCTCCAGCGCGCCCTCAATCTCCCCACACCAGCCTACTTCCACACCCATCTCCTCACCGACGAACACGGCATCCGCCTCGCCAAGCGCCACGACGCTCTGTCCATCCGCACCCTCCGCCAACAAGGCCTCACCCCAGCCCAGGTACTCAGCATGGCACTCCGCATGACAACTGTCACCCACAATTCCTGACGCCCAACACTACTGCCGCCACACAAATCAGCCCATGATCTCTCTTGTAAACCGAAAAGAGGAGACGATCATGCCGCTGAATGCAGTCGCATACGAGACGGAACAAATTGCAGCGAAAGTACCAGCATTAGTGCCGCAACAACCCATCGCCACGCTGACCAACATCACCAAACGCTACGGCACAACCGTCGCTCTCGACGGTCTGAGCCTCGCCCTGCATCCCGGCGAAGTCGTTGCCCTGCTCGGCCCCAACGGCGCCGGCAAATCGACCACAATCAAACTGCTTCTCGGCCTCATCGCCCCGACCTCCGGCACCACGCGAGTCTTCGGCAGCGACCCCCGCCACGCCACCACCCGCACCCGCGTCGGCGCCATGCTTCAGGTAGCCCGCATCACCGAAACCCTCCGCGTCCGCGAGCACCTCGACCTCTTCCGCAGCTACTACCCCAGTCCGCTTCCCATCGCCGAAATCCTCCGCATCGCCCAGCTCCAGGGCATCGAAGACCGCCTCTTCGGACAACTCAGCGGCGGCCAGAAACAGCGCGTCCTCTTTGCCCTTGCACTCTGCGGCAACCCCGACCTCATCTTCCTCGACGAGCCCACCGTCGGCATGGACATCGAAGCCCGCCGCGCCCTCTGGCAGCAGATCCGCTCCCTGTCCGCCCAGGGAAAGACCGTTCTCCTCACCACGCACTACATCGAAGAGGCCGACGCCCTCGCTCACCGCGTCATCGTCATCAACAAAGGCCGCGTCATCAGCGAAGGCACTCCTGCCGAGATCAAGCAAAACTGCGGCGGCCGCACCATCCGCTGCCAAACCCGCCTCTCCGCGAATTCCTTCTCACACTCCCCAGCGTAGCCACCGTCGAGTTCAACGACGGCGCTGTCGTTGTAATGGCCTCTGATGCTGAAACCGTAGTTCGCGAGATGCTGCTACGCGACAAAACGCTCAGCGGTCTGGAAGTCGCCAGCCCCGCCCTTGAAGACGCCTTCCTCGCACTAACAAAAAACCAATAGCTACAAGCGCTCGCGACAAGCGACTCAATCAAGTCAGGAGAAAATCATGGCAACCTCCGCAATCACTCACCCTCTATCCACCGCAACCCGCTCCGTCGACACTCTCCGCATCTTCCGCAAGGAGACCAAGTACGAATTCCTCAAACTGATGCGCACCAAGTCCTTCTCACTCTCCACCATCGGCTTTCCCGTCATGTTCTACGTGCTCTTCGGCATCGCCAACCGCAACGCCTACGCCGGCAACATCCACGTCGCGAAGTACATGCTCGGCGGCTACGCCTGTTTCGGCCTCATCGGCGCCGCGCTCTTCGGCATCGGCGTCGGCCTGGCGTCAGAGCTCGCCGCCGGATGGCTCGAACTCAAGCGCGCCAGCCCCATGCCCGCCTCAGCCTACCTCTTCGCGAAGTGCGCCTCCGCAGTCGCCTTCGGCATCATCATCGTCAGCATCCTCACAGCAGTTGCCACATCATTCGGTGGCGTCTCGCTCTCGGCCCCTGAGTTAATCAAGATGCTTGGTATGACCATCGTCGGTTCCATCAGCTTTGCCAGCATGGGCCTCCTGCTCGCGCTACTCGTCCCGGCAAACGCCGCCACCGGTATCGTCAATCTCATCTATCTGCCAATGTCCTTCCTCAGCGGCCTGTGGATGCCCCTCCGCTTCATGCCGCACTGGCTGCAAAGCTTCGCGCCAGCTCTGCCGACTTATCATCTCTCTCAACTCATGCTCAGCATCTTCGGCTACCAGGACTCCATGTCCCTCGTTGCTCACTGGAACGCCATCATCGGCTTCACCCTCCTGATGCTTGGAACTAGCTGGCTGATCTTCCATCGCAAAGAGCAGAACGCGTAGTCACCGACACAGGCACAAACCTCCACGGAGTAAACTGCAGGGGCAATCATGAGCGCCACCGACACCACCCGGAAGAAGTCCCGCAGCGGTTGGGCCTACATCTGGCTTGCCTACGTCGGCTTCCTCTTTATCGATCCCATACTAGAGCCGAGCCTGCGTCTCTGGATTGGCACCATCGCTGCCCTGGCGATCTTCCTCGGCATCTTCGTCGGCTACGTCCGCTCCACCGACGAGGGAAGTCCCATTCGCTTCTGGATGATCGCCGCGATCTTCGTCCTCGGCCTCATCACCTTTCCCTGGAATCCGGGCGCATCCACCTTCTTCGTCTACGCCGCCGCTTTCCTGCCATTCACCTTCAAGTCCACACGCCTCGTCCTCTCCCTCTTCCTTATCGAAACGCTCATCATCCTCGCAGAAGGCTACCTCTTCCGCTCGCACGGTGGCCCTTTCTTTATCGAGTGGCCCAACACCCTCATCGCGATCTTTCTCGTCCTCATCATCGGCACCGGCAACATTTTCTTCGCACAACAAAAGCGCGCCGACCACAAGCTACGCCTCGCCCAGGAAGAAAACCTCGCCCTCGCCGCAGTGGCCGAACGCGAACGCATCGCCCGCGATCTGCACGATGTCCTCGGCCACACGTTGTCCGTCATCGTGCTGAAGGCAGAGCTAGCCGGGCGCCTCATCGAACTTGACCCGCAGCGTGCAGCCAAGGAGATCTCCGACGTCGAAAAAACTGCGCGAACGGCCCTCAGCGAGGTACGCGAGGCGATCGGCGGCTACCGTTCGCAGGGCCTGCCCGCGGAGATGGAACTCGCCCGCAGCACGCTGCAAGCAGCAGGCGTAGCGTTGGCCTGCGAATCTCCGTTGCCCCAGCTACACGCGGCAGAAGAGACTGTGCTTTGCCTCGCCGTCCGCGAAGCGGTCACCAACATCGTCCGCCACGCTCAAGCCACGCACTGTGCCATGCGTTTCGCAAGATCCGCAGACGGCTATCACTCCCTGCTCATCACGGATAATGGCACTCCGCTGCAACTTCACGAGGGTAACGGCCTCCGTGGCATGCGTGAGCGAGTCCAGTCGCTCGGTGGCCGCCTCTCGATCACCACTGACCCCGGTGTCACCCTTCTCATCGAGCTTCCACAAACAGCTGCGCGCCAGCTCACGGTGCCATGCGTGCCGCTATGAGTGCATCAAACACATCCATCCGTGTCGTCCTCGCCGAAGACCAGACCATGGTGCTCGGCGCCCTCTCCGCATTGCTCGAACTTGAGCCGGACATCTCCGTCGTAGCCTGTGCAGCCAACGGCCGTGATGCGCTCGATGCCGTCGCCAAATTGGCTCCCAACGTTCTCGTCACGGACATTGAGATGCCCATCATGACCGGTCTGGAGCTCGCCTCCAACCTGCGCATCGCTCATCCCACCGTTCGCACAATCATCCTCACCACCTTCGCGCGTCCCGGCTATCTTCGCCGCGCACTCGACGCCGGAGCACGCGGCTATCTCCTGAAGGACCGTCCCGCTGCCGAACTTGCCGACGCCGTACGCCGCGTCCACCGCGGTCTGCGCGTCGTCGATCCCGCGCTCGCGACCGAAGCCTGGAACGCCGAGCTCGACCCTCTCACCGACCGCGAACGCCAGATCCTGCAGCGCGCCGGCGATGGCAGAAGCAGCACCGAGATCGCCAGCGAACTCCATCTCTCCGAAGGCACTGTCCGCAACTATCTCTCCGAAGCAATCGCGAAGCTGGGCGCATCCAATCGCGTCGACGCCGCTCGCATCGCTCGCGCCAAAGGATGGCTCTAAGCCACAGCAAAAAAGGGCCGGCAAAGATCGAATCTTTTGCCAGCCCTTCTCAATCTTCCTTCTTACTTACTGATCATCAAACTCATCGTCCGCATCATAGGGCCCCATGCGCATAGCATTCATCACCGACGCGTACGACTTCATCTCATACTCATGCGGCGGCACGTTGTCGGCGAGATTCTTCACAAAATAGTCCCACCGCCGCCGCGTCATATACTGCGAAGCCTCGCCATAACCATGAGCAACATTCGGAATAATCAGAAGATCGAAGTCCTTATTCGCTTTGATCAGCGCCTCGACGACAAGCAGCGTGTTATTCAACGGCACATTGTTGTCCATCGTCCCATGCGCCAGCAGCAGCTTGCCCTTCAGATTCTTGACGAAGTTCTGATTGGCCTGGCTGTCGTAGTTCGTCGTGCCATCTGCATTCTTAACCAGCAGCCCCGACCACTTCTCCGCCCAGTCATCTTCATAGTCGCGCTGGTCGTGGTTGCCGCTCTCCGCAATCCCGACTTTGAAGAAATCGGGATAGTGGAACATCGCCGCAGCCGTCGCATTGCCACCACCCGAGTGTCCATACATGCCCACTTTATCGAGATCAATCCACGGATACTTCGCCGCCAGGTCCTTCATGCCCGACACCTGATCAGGAATCGTGTTATCACCGAGATCGCCGAAATAAAACTCATGAAACGCCTTCGACCGCCACGGCGTCCCCATCCCGTCAATGCACACGACGATAAAACCAAGCTCCGCCAGCGACTGCGAATCGCCATGAGCCGCTGCAAAGCCGCGCCCTCCGCAGGAGCCCGTCTGCGGTCCGGGATAGACATGGTTCACAATCGGATATTTCTTTGTCGCATCGAAGTCGGTCGGCTTGAACATGAACCCATACAGATCAGTCTTCCCATCGCGAGCCTTCACAGTAATTGGCACCGGCGCAACCCATCCTGCGGCCACCAGCTTTGTGATGTCCTGCTTGGCAACATCGACGACGACCTTGCCATTGCTATCCCGAACCACCGCCGTCTCCGGCTGGGTCACCGTCGAATACACATCGACAAAGTAGCGTCCATCAGGCGACGGCGTCACCGCATGATCCGCATTCTCCGGCGTCAGCAGCTTCATATCTGAGCCGTCAAACTTGATGCTGTAGTAGTGCTGGAAGTACGGATCGACCCCAGTCTCCTTGCCTACTCCAAGGAAGTAGATTGTCCGCGTCTTCTCATCCACATGCAGCACCTGTGTGACATTGCCGTCGCCATGCGTGATCTGGTTCTTCAACTTACCGGTAGCAATGTCGTACAGGTACATCTGGCCCCAGTTGTCTTTCTCGCTGAACCACAGCAGCTCATTAGTCTGCGACAGGTACTTCCAGTTCACCTTGTCGTTGCCGCTCTCATAGAACTTTGCCGTCGTCTCTCCCATCACATCGCGAACCTCGCCAGTCGAAGCATCCGCGATGCGCATCCACTCCTGCTTGTGGTCGCGCGACGTGGAAACGAACGCCAGGTGCGTGTCATCCGCACTCCACTGAACGTCGTCCCATCCGCTGCCACCGCGGCAACTGACGTCATCGCATAGAGTCGAGCGGTGCTGGTCCGGCGGCATCTTCAGCCGAATCACCTTCGGCGAGTCGACATCGATAATCACGCGTTCGATCATCGTCACATCCTTGTCGCCAACCAGCGGATACTTCCACGCCCGCAGCGCCGGATGGCCATTCGTCACCGGAACGAGATACATCTCGCCGTCCTTGCGCTGGTCCTGCTGAAATGTCGCAATCTTCTTCGAGTCCGGCGACCACACCAGAATGGGGTTATCACTCATCTGCCAGCCCGCATTGTCCGTCGCGTAGCCGTAGTCCTTCACCCCGTCCGTAGTCAGTTGCGTCTCCTTGCCGGTAGCTGTGTCGCGTACCCACAGGTTCCAGTCGCGGATGAACGCAGCCTTCTTCTTGTCCGGAGAAACATCCGTCGCAGCGCGGACTCGCCCCCCAGCCGCCTGATCTGCTGGCTTAGCACCGGGTGCAACCACCTCAGTGCAGACGCCCGCTCCACTCAGGTCGCAGCGAAACTTGCGCGACCCATTTCCCACCACCACCGTCTTATCGCCATTGGAAAAGGTGATCTCCGAGATCACCAGATGCTGTGCATCGGCCTTCATTCTGCCGCTCGTCGCCGCCGTCAATGCAGTCGCCAGCTTTACTTGATCGAACGCCGGCGTCTTCGTCCCCTTCACCGGATCGACCACCATAAAGGTCAGCCCATCCGGCCCACTGTCGCGATACCAGAAGCGCCCATCGTCCATCCATGTGGGCCGCGCTACCCCGTGATAAACCAGCGGATTGACGTTGTACGCCATAAACTTCTCGGCCCGTGCGTAATCCTCGGTCGTAAGTTGCTTTCCCTGTGCCAGCCCACTTCCCGTAAGACAGCACCCCAATACAATTCCGGCAACTGCCGACAGTCCCTTACGCACAAACATCGTTCAACCCTCCGTATGTCCACACTCTGTTTCAAAGTGTATGAATGTCGCCTAGTCTACAGTTCGCCGCACTCTTCGCGATAGTTGAAATCGCTACATAACGGCTCGCGCGGCAATCTAGTCTCGATTGCCCCCGCGAATCTTCCACAAAACCTGCCGCAGAATTCCCATCCACACCGGCACATCGCTCGCCGCGACCCCCATCCTCAAAACCAGCCGCCGAATCTGCCCTTCATCGCAGTTGGCCGGATGCCGCTTTGTATAGCCAGTCTCCTCCAGCACTTCCGTCAGCAACGCCGTCAGCCGTTCCACCTCACCCGCCTCGGCTGCAACCCTGACACCCTCTCCAGCAGAGAAAGCAGCGCTCGACTGCCTCACCAACTCATAAAGACAAACCGCTACCGCCTGCCCAAGATTCATCGAAGGATGCCGGACCTCTTCATGCTTCTCCATCGGAATCGTCAACAGCCAGTGGCAGTGGCTCAACTCGTCATTGCTCAGCCCCGTCTTCTCCGAGCCGAACAGTAGCCCAACCCGCCCACCCCTTCGCGCAAGCTCCTCACCAATCATTCCGCCGGCCTCGGACAATCCATACAGCGGATGATGCAACACTCTCTCCCCCACCGCCGTTGTCCCCACCACCATCGTGCAATCCGCGATCGCATCCGCAACGCTCGTAAACGACGACGCCCCTGCCAGTACCGCCGATGCATCCACTGCTGACCGCGCCGTCTCAAACGGCACAGCATAGTCATTCACCACTCGCAGATGGCGAAAGCCGAAATCATGCATTGCCCGGGCCACCGCGCCGATGTTATTTGGATTGCGCGCCCGCACCAGCACCACAACCACTCGATCAGCTGTTCGCTCACTCATCATCCTTGATTCTAGGCGCGATTCTATGCCCGAAAAAAAAGGCCGGCGAAGACATCCGCCGGCCGCGTCCTGAACTTATGTTTCTATTTCTTCGGTTTACCCTCAGCATGCGGATGAGCCTGCGTGTTCGCATTGTGCTTATCGTTATAGATCGATTTGCTGACGTTATTCTGCCGCTGATTGATCTGTTCATGCTCCTGCGCCGTCAGGTGGCCGCCATTCGCCGCACGATCCGCCGCGGCCTGATGATTGATGCTCGACTCTCGGTTTTCCAGATTGGCAGTTTCATGCGCGGTAAGCTGGCCGGACTGAACTCCCTGGCCGATCCGCTGCTGCTGGTTCTCCGCCCGCACTCCCGGCCGCGAGAACGCCGCGTTCTGCGGATGCCCGCCATTCACCGAAGCAAAATTGCTTCGATCAGCATGCGCCATCTGCATGTGGTTCTGCTGCTCTGCGGTCGCGGCAACATGGTTCTCATGAGCGTAGGAAAGCTCCTGTGCGCTTGCACGGGCCTGAATTCCACCTGCCCCACCATTGAAGCTCGTACGGTTGACCACCGTCGTGTTGATGACCGTCCGGTCCACATACGTATTGTGGATGGAAACGCTGTTCACATTCATCACTGCGGTGTTATAGGCAAAACCCCCGCCTACCCAACGTCCGCCGCCAAATCCGACGCCACCGTAGCCGAAGCCATAGTTCACGCCGCCATAGAAGCCGACATGCGGGCCCCAGTATCCAGCGTGGAAGAGGTACGCACCGCCACCCCAGCCCCAGTAACCAGGCGTCCAGAGCAGCCCAACCTGTGGCGGCCGGACCCACACACCCGGAACCCAGTAGTAGCCCTCATCGCCATACGCCCAGTAGCCTGGGTTCCAGAGATAGCCATCTCCGGGGCAAACCGGCTGTGTGTAAACGGGCAGCACTGGCGGCGCAATGGTCACTGAAACAAAGACGCCGGCAAAAGACGCCGCAGGCACAAGCGCGAGAGCCGCGCCCACAAAAACTTTACGGATCAAATTAGAAAATCTCATACGCCACCTCTGGGTTCGGCATAACGGCATTGCTGCCGCCGCCTTCAAATTTGTCGAACGACCCTATGGACCGCCCGCTCTTCTTCCTCCCATACAGACACGCGACCGGGACGGAAGTTCCGCACCCTTGTAAGGTAGGCCTCTTTGAAAACAAACAATAATCCCCCAATGGTTGTAGGATCAGGCCTCTAACCATCCCCACCGTCGCTGAGATGTTGGCGTTCGGAATCGGAACTACTTGGTATCCGATATCATCGGCAACCCCGTCACCGGCCAATGATCCACCTGGGCCCCGGCATTGACTGCAACGGTACCCCCCGCCAAAGAGGAAGCCGCCACCCCAACATTCCATCCATCGATCAGAACAAGCCAAGCCTCACCCTTCAGATCCGCGGTCGCCGCCTCAATCGTAATCGTCCTGCTCTCGTTCGAAACCAGCGACACATAGTTATCGCTGTAATACACCGGCAGCACCCGCTCGCCAGAGCGCTTCCTGCGCAACTGCACATGCGTCATCAAAGCAATAGGCATACCAGGATTGTGCAGCGTCACATCAAAAAAACTCTTACCATCAGCATCGCGGCGAGCAACCTTCGCATCGAGCATCACAGTCGGCAGTCCACCCAACGCCGTCAGATCATCCGGATGCTCGGGCAACGCGCGCCAATAAAAATTTTCAGAAACCAGCTTCCCCTCCGCATCCCGCAACTCGATCCTGATGAAGTGAGCTGCCGATAGCCCAACAGGCCAATCGACAGTACCAAGGCTCGTCGCCACACTTGGCGCAGCCGACACATCATAGTCGTGTTCATACACGACCGTTCCATCGAGGTTGTAGATCGCAAGATGCGCGCGAGCGTCATTCAGCGCAACAGCGAGATTATTAATCACCTGCACATCGTCAGTGCTCTCATTCAATTGAATATGAATCGGCTCCGCAGCCTTCTTCACCGCAAATAAAGCCGAGTTCGGTTCAAGATCGTGATGATAAAGCTGCCACACAAAACTAGGCTGTGCAGGATTGCTCATCCACGTAAGAATGCCGGTCGTAGGGTTGAACAGCTTCGCATTTCTCCCCTCATACATCGCGCGAAATGCCTCATAGTTCGCCAGCTGTGACTTCCGCACAAAGTCCGCAAGATTCGCCACCTTGCCATACCGCTCTGCAATCATCGCCGGATACGAGTCGCCCCCCGAAGCCCCCTTCGCAAAATCATGCTCGGCCCAGTCATCGTTGATCGTCTCCCAGTCCTTCTCCGGCATCATGCCTTGGATCGATTCAATCGTCGGCACCGACACGCTGCCAACCTCCGTCTTGAACGCCTCGTTGAAGACATAGAAATCCCTCGGCGTTCTCCAGTGGTAAGGCCCATGCGAACTCACCCCGCGTCCATCCGCCGAGTTCGCCTGATACAACCGCGTCGGTTCTAGCTCCGTCATCAACGTGCGCAGCGCATCGTCAATCTCCTTCGGCGGATTCCCCTCATTCCGCGCGCACCACAGCACAATCGAAGCATGATTCCGAAACCGCAGAATCTTCTCCCTCACATTCGCCATATAGGTATCGAAGTCATCAGGGTCAGGCCCATCGTTTGGATTCGGCTGAAAAAATTCGTCCCACACCAGCAATCCATACTTGTCGCAAAGCTCGTAAAAATCCTCACTCGTACTCTGCCCCACCCAGTTCCGAATCATGTTAAGATTCGCGACCTGATGCATCCGAATCTGCGCCTCCAGCCGCTCTCGCGGATTGCGTTTCATCGCCTCATCCAGGCCCCAGTTCCCGCCACGAATAAATACCCGCACCCCATTCACCGATATCGTCAGATTCTCTGAGTCCGGTACCGAGTAGCTGAACTTGCGAATCCCAAAGCTCACCTCCTTACTATCCGAAGCCTTTCCATCAACCTCAAAGCTCAGATGAAGCGAGTAAAGATTCTGCGGTCCATACCCATTCGGCCACCATAGCTTCGGATTGCTGACATGCAGTACCGGCGTGTTCTTAGGATCAAGCGAAACGATCTGCGAACTATGCGCCGCTACCTCGACGCTATGCTCAAACGACACACCCCCAAAACTCCCCTTCAACAAACCTTTCTGCGGCAGATCACTGATGTTCTCCACTTTCGCCTGAACAGAAATATCCGCCGTGTCCACCTTCGGCAGCGGAAGATCCGTTGTCACCAGCGGATCTTTGATCACCACCGGCCCACTCGCCGAGATAAAAACCTTCTGCCAAATTCCTGTATCCCTGTCGCGAATCGCCGGTATCCAGTCCCACCCAATCGTCGAAAGAAACGTCGGCCCATCTATCGCGGTGATCCCTCCGTTTTTGCCCACCCCATCGCGAATCGTATGTTCATGCGGATCTCCCGCATGCGGCTGCGGAGACACAAGCACCGCCAGCACTGCCTTCTTGTCCGGCTTCACATCCTGCGAAATATCGAAGATTCCTCGGCTGAAGGCCCCCTTGATCGCGCCCACCTGCCTCCCGTTCACCCACACCTGCGCAGAAAAGTTGATCCCTTCAAAGTTCAACCAGACGTGTTTCCCGGCATAAGTCTTCGGCACGCTGAACACCGTCCGATACCAGAACTGCGTCCGAGACAAGCTGTCAGGAATCTTATCCGGACGATTGTTCTCTCCATACAGGGGCTCCGGATAAACACCGTTCTTTACGAGACTGGTCAGCACAGTCCCCGGCACCGTGGCGGCGTACCATCTCTGCGGCTTATAGCCAGCTAGCGCAATCGCCCCACCAGCCTCCGGCACCTTCGCCGCATCCTGCATCTGCCAACCACTGCCAATCGTCACTGGCTGCGGAAGGGAAGAGCTGGCCGCCAAAGCCAAAGAACCACTCATCGCCACTCCTCCGGCAAACAAAACTCCCAGCACCGACCCGAACAATCTCATGAGCACTCGCCTTGTTCAAACGATTGAATAGAAGTAATTTGCATCAGGCAACATCCTACCCGGACAAGCAGATGCAAGTGGAATAAAGTCAGCCCAAAATTCAAATTATAACCCCTGTTATAATCAGATAAGGAGGGTCAGCCATGGCAACCGCAGTCAAGATCACCACGATCGGAAACTCCGTCGGCATCGTCCTGCCCAAAGAGGTGCTAAACCGCCTCCACGTCGAAAAGGGTGACAGCCTCTACGTTCTGGAGACTCCGGACGGAATCACGCTCACCCCATACGATCAGGACTTTGCCGCAGAAATGGAAGCCGCAAAGCGCGTCATGAGAAAGCATCGCGATGTCCTGCGAAAACTCGCTGAGTAATGGACGAGCCGCTTTGGATCTCAAAGAAGGCCGTTTTGGCCATGCACAGCGCACAATTGGCCGAACACGGCGGCTCCGACGGCATCCGTGACGAAACTCTTCTCGATTCTGCCCTCGCAAAGCCCCACAACGTCCTTGCCCACGCTGACCAGCCGGACATCTTTCGGCTGGCAGCATCCTATGCCTTCGGAATCGCCCGAAATCATGCATTTGTTGACGGCAATAAACGCACCGCGCTGGTCGTTTCCCTCACCTTTCTGGACAGAAACGGCTGGGATATCGTAGCCCTGAAAGAAGATGTCTACTTCACCTTCCTCCACCTTGCCGACGGCACCCTCAGCGAAGAGGAACTCACCGCCTGGTTCACAAAACACGCCGTACCCTTGTAAATTCGGGCGCTCAAGGAATCCTTTTCTCCCACAGGACGTCTAAAGATATGGTATTCTGTGATTCGCTGGGGACGTGTGCCTTCGAATGCCCAGACCCTCTTCAGGGTCACCGGGCTTGCCAAAGCGGTCTAAACCGCAATCTGCTCCCTGCCCATTACCGTAACAACCCAGGGAATTTTCCGCCTGAATACCGCTTCACACGACGGAAACCCCATCATCTGAATCTTTCGCAGGAGTGCGTACAGCCGTGGCTGAAGAAATTGACAAGTACGAAGAAGACATAGACAAGCTCATCGACACAGGGAAAGAAAAAGGGTACCTCACCTTTGGCGAGGTCAACGACCTTCTCCCCGGTGACATCACCACCCCCGACGATCTCGATGATCTTCTCACCACCATCAACACCCAGGGCATCGACGTCCTCTCAGGCGACAAGTTTGCCGGCGATCGCGAAAAGTACGAGCCCGAAGCCGGCGAAGAGTCCGACGACGTAGAGCTCGACCTCTCGCCCGGAACCCTCGAGAAGACCAACGACCCCGTCCGCATGTATCTCCGCGAGATGGGCACCGTCCCTCTGCTCACCCGCGAGGGTGAAGTCGAAATCGCCAAGCGCATCGAGCGCGGGCAGATGCGCGTCATGAAGGCCATCTCCCGCTCGCCCATCGTCATTCGCGAGATCGTCGGTCTCGGCGAGGACCTGCGCCGCGGCGTCCGCAACATCAAGGAAGTCGTTACCTTCGACGAAGAAGAGCTCACCGAAGAGATCCTGCAGGCCCGCGTTCGCGCCACCGCCAGCCGCATCGACGTCATCCTCAAGCACCAGAAGAAAATTCACGGGCTCGAAGAGAAGCTCGCCGCACCGCACGGCAAAGACGCCAAGGCGAAGGTCAAAGACGCGCGCAAGACCCGCTGGCTCATCGGCCGGGAGCACGTCTACATCAACCGCATCGTCCGTGAACTCAAGTACACCAACGCCGAGAAGAAGCGTCTCCTCGACAAGGTCAACAAAACCGTCGATGCCATGCGCACCCTCGAGCGCCAGATCAAGACCCTCGAGTCCAAGTTCGAAAACTCGAAGTCCGAGGAGCTGCGCAAGGAGTACAAGCGCCAGCAGAAAAACTGCCGCACCGACCTCGAGCGCGTCGAAGCCGACGCCGGCATCTCCATCGCCGATCTCAAGCGCACCCAGCGCGAGATGATCCAGGGCGATATGGACGCCGAGCGCGCCAAGCGCGAGCTCATCGAAGCCAACCTTCGCCTCGTCGTCTCCATCGCGAAGAAGTACACCAACCGCGGCCTCCAGTTCCTCGACCTCATTCAGGAGGGCAACATCGGCCTCATGAAGGCCGTCGACAAGTTCGAGTACCGTCGCGGTTACAAATTCTCGACCTACGCCACCTGGTGGATCCGTCAGGCCATCACCCGCGCCATCGCGGACCAGGCACGTACCATCCGCATCCCGGTGCACATGATCGAGACCATCAACAAGCTCATCCGCACCTCGCGTCAACTCGTGCAGGAGCTTGGCCGCGAAGCGTCGTCAGAAGAGATCGCCAAGCGCATGGATATCCCGGTCGCGAAGGTCCGTAAGGTCCTCAAAATCGCTCAGGAGCCCATCTCCCTTGAAACTCCCATCGGAGAAGAGGAAGATTCGCACCTCGGCGACTTCATCGAAGACCGCATGGCCGTCTCCCCGGCTGACGCCGTCATCAGCGTCAACCTCAAGGAGTACACCTCGCAGGTCCTGCGCACCCTGACGCCGCGCGAAGAGCGCGTCATCAAGATGCGCTTCGGCCTCGAAGACGGCTCCGAGCACACCCTCGAGGAAGTCGGCCAGTCATTCCAGGTCACGCGCGAGCGCATCCGTCAGATAGAGGCCAAGGCTCTCCGCAAGCTCCGTCACCCCAGCCGCAGCCGCAAGCTCAAGGCCTTCGTCGACGGCGTCAAGGACATGTAACTTTAGCCGCTACAAAACCACTCAGCACAAAGCGGGCGCCAGCAAAACTGTCGCCCGCTTCGCTGTTTCTGGTGCCGTTGCAATAGCCTTAACATTTCCTACTATCATCCCCAAAGGGGATCTGCTATCCCTTCATCCACAACCACCACCAAAAAATCAGCCGGCCAGCCGCACGACTCTGCGATGATAAGGAGACAGGTACAAGCACATCGCAGGAGAATCTCACCGCATGACCGTAACCTCCCCGGAGCCCAACCGCCTCCCCTACTGGCTGCGTCGTCTTTGGCCCCTCTACTGCTTCCTCGCCGCTCTCGTCACCTTCGGCTACGCCCTCTACGACGGATACCAGATCGACGGCGACGCCGTCGCCTACATGGACATCGGCGACCTCATCCGCTCGCACCAGTGGGCCGGCGTCATCAACGGGTACTGGAACCCGCTCTATCCGGCCCTGCTCTCCCTCGGCCACACGATCTTCCACTCCACCCGCTACACCGAACTCCACGCCTACTACATGATCAACTTCGGCATCTTCCTTCTCGAGATGCTCGCCGTCATCGCCTTCGCCGACGCGCTTATCCAACTCCGCGACCTTCGCGAAACCGCCACCGCCGCATCAAACTCCCTTGCCTTTCTTCTCGACCGCTACAGCCTCCGCTACCTCGGCATCGCCATCCTCGTCATCTCCACACAGCGCGAACTCAGCATGGGCAAGGTCCGTCCTGACGCTCTGCTTCAGGCATTTTTTCTCTTCGCCCTCGCCGCTCTGCTCCGCCATCTCGCCACCGGCTACCTCCGCTACGCCGCTCTCATGGGGTTCGTTCTTGGCCTCGCCTATCTCACCAAATCCTTCGCCTTTGTCTTCACCCTTCTTTGCGTCATCGCACTTGTCGCCTTCCGACTCTTCCGGCAGCGACACGCCCCAGCCCGTGTCGCAGCCTCTGCGCTTCTCGTTCTCATCTGTTTTTCTATCGTCGCGGGCCCCTACATCGCCGCGCTCTCGAAGCAAAAGGGTCGCTTCGACTTCGGCGACTCCGGCAGCCTCAACTACATCTGGTTTGTCTCCGGCACGGAGAAGATGCACCTCGAGCAGGATATGACCTCCAGCTTCGGTGCTGCCGACGTCCATCTCAAGCACCCCGAGACGCGACTCCTCAACGCTCCCCCAACCTACAGCTTCAAGCCGTTCCCCTACGGCACCTATCCTGCCTGGTTCGACGCGTCGTACTTCAATGACTACATCAAGGCCCGCATCGATCCGCGCCTCCAGATCATCGTCATCGCACAATGCATCGTGCGCGTCGTCCGCTACATGAGCAACCATCCCGAAGCCTGGTTGCTCATCGTCCTGTTGTTCCTCGTCGGAGCACGCCTGCACCCCAAGTGGCGCCTATCCGCCAATGCCTTCTGGCTTCCACCCTTCCTGATTGCAAGCGCGACCCTCTGTATCTACGGCATCGTTAATGTCGAAGACCGCTACCTTACCGCCGCTTTCTTCATTCTTCTTCTTCCAGTCTTTGCGGCAATGCGCATCTCACCCGCCGTTCAAACCCTTGCCGCCCGCACCGCAGCCTCAGCCGCTGTCGTGTTCCTGGCCCTGTTGGCCGTCGGCGAATCAGCGCGCACTGTCGGCGGACTCCGCCGCGATCTCATCACCATCAAATACCCCGCCGGATGGTATGACCGTGACACCTTCCGCGCCGCCCAGGCCCTTAACAAGCTCGGCGTCGGCCCCGGCGACACCATCGCCTGCATCGGCACCCGCGCCTGCGTCTACGATCATTACTGGGCCCGCCTCGCCGGCGTCCGCATCCTCACCGAGATCTACGAACCAAACTATCCCCTCTACCCCGAGCTCGCCTCCATGCCCAACCGCGACCAGGCCTACGACGTCGTGCGCGCCAATGGTGCCAAGGTCCTCGTCGGCTACCTCGACCCCGGCCTCATGACCGGCACAACCCCAATCTCCAAAGGCTGGATCGAACTCGACGACACGCCGTTCTACGCCCTCCCGCTCAACCTCACCACCGAAGCCGCACCGGCTCCCAAAGAAAACTCCCAACCCTGAACCCACGGTCACATACCACAAAACCCCACAACATCACTTTGGTAGCATTCAATCAATGAGCGAGCTGTTGGTCACCATTCTTATGCCCTGCCTCAACGAAGCAGAGACGCTCGCTTTCTGCGTTCGCCAGGCTGTCGCCGCCCTTCGCGACAACAACATCCCCGGCGAGGTCGTCGTCGCCGACAACGGCAGCACCGACGGCTCGCAAAAAATCGCGACAGACGAAGGCGCCCGCGTCGTCCCTGTCCCTGTCCGCGGCTACGGCGCCGCCCTCATGGCCGGCATCGAGGCCGCCAAAGGCGAATACGTCCTCATGGCCGACGCCGACGCCAGCTACGACTTCGGCCAACTCCCCCGCTTCCTCACCAAACTCCAGCAAGGCAACGACCTCGTCATGGGCAATCGCTTCAGCGGCGAAATCAAGCCCGGAGCCATGCCCCCGCTCCACAAATATCTCGGCAACCCCGTCCTCAGCTGCTATCGGCCGCCTCTTCTTCGGCATCCCCGTTCGCGACTTCCACTGCGGCATCCGCGCCATGCGCCGCGACGCCATCCTCGGCCTCAACCTCCGCACCACCGGCATGGAGTTCGCCAGCGAGATGGTCGTCAAATCCTCCCTCGCCCGCCTCCGTATCGCCGAGGTCCCCGCCACCCTCTCGCCCGACGGCCGCAGCCGCCCCCCGCATCTCCGCACCTGGCGCGACGGCTGGCGTCACCTCCGCTTCCTTCTTCTCTTCAGCCCCCGCTGGCTCTTCTACTATCCCGGCATCGTCACGTTTTTCGCCGGCCTCATCCTCTCCCTCTGGCTTCTACCCGGCCCGCAAACCGTCGGTCGCTGGACCTTCGACGTCGACACCCTCACCTACTCCCTAGGCCTCGTCTTGATCGGCGCCCACATCACCGTCTTCGCCGTCAGCGCCCGCGTCTTCGGCACACAAGAGGGCTTCCTGCCGCCCAATCCAAAGTTCGAGCGCATCTTCAACTACATCAATCTTGAAGTAGGACTGATCTTCGGCGGCACGCTTCTTCTGATCGGCCTCGGCATCCTCGCCTACGCACTCCACATCTGGCACGGCACCGGCTTCGGCGATCTCTCCCCCCAGCGCATGCTCCGCCTCACGCTACCTTCTGCCACCTGCTTCATGCTCGGCGTCGAAGCCATCTTCGGCAGCTTCTTTCTCAGTCTTCTGGGCATGAACCGCCGCTGACAAACAGAAGAAGAACCGCGCGCGGAGGCAACCCCTGAGCCCACACCGAGTCACCCAACTGACAACTGACACTGACCGACAACTGACAACTGACAACTGACAACTTATGTCACGCCTGCGCTGCCGGCACAAACCCATCGCAGCCGCTGATCGGCGACACCTTCAGGTGCAGCGCTGCATGCTTCGGATGACCACACTCATCCAGCAGCGACTCATCTGCCTTCTTGCTCGAAAGAATCGTGACGAGAACCTGACTCTTTGCGTGATGCTCGCCAAAGTGATTGCAAAGTCCACACTGCCCGCTATGAACTGCCTGCATAAATACCTCCAGGTGTCTCTCCATCAGACTCACCATCACAGCAAACCCGTTGCCTCGTGCGCTGCTACGACTCTACGCCGCCCAAACAACCTTGCAAATTGCGACTAAACGAGTTGCAGCCCCCGCTAACCTCGCCTGATTGTGCCCCCTGCAGCCGGGGAACTATCTTTCCCCTCCCGCGTATATCTTCTTGCATCCATTAGAGAGGAACGACACCATGTACCCCATCGACCCTATCTATACCGCCAACATGAACGACCAGCAGCGCACCTGGTTCTATGCCGAATACGAACGCGCCCACAAGGAGGAGGTCATCGGCGTCCTCCTCGCCATCTTCCTCGGCGGCCTTGGCATCCATCACTTCTACCTGCGCCGCGACGGCCTCGGCATCCTCTATCTCCTCTTCTCCTGGACCGGCATCCCCATGATCATCGCCTGGGTCGAAGCCTTTTTTATGCCCGGCCGTGTCCGCAGTTACAACGTGATGCAGGCCATGTACATCTCCAGCCAGATCCTCGGAACCGCCTATCCTCCCGCAGCCGCATCTAACCCCGGCCGCTGCGACGCATGCGGCAACCTCATCGACCCAACCGCCATCTTCTGCAACCACTGCGGAGCCGCAGTCAATCACGCCGCACTCAGCACCCAACCCTCCGCCTAATACAAAGAGTTGTCACGAATACAAAGAGTTGTCATTCTAAGCGAAGAATCCCCGCATTTCTTCCAAAGCGTCACTGCTATCCAGACAAAGCAAAGAAAAAGGAGCACCGCACCGGAGCTCCTTTTCCCATCTCTGGAATCTCACCAGAGCCGCAATTATTCGCCGGAGCTATGCTTCACCGCAGCCTCATACCCAGCCACGAAGTTCGAGCGGTACTCATCGCGAGCCGCGCCCTTCACCGGCGGATGAAGATATTTATAAGATGACTTCGCATCAACCTTGCGCTGCGCCACCTTATCAATCTGCGCCGATTCCACTCCATCCCGGTAGGCTGCCTGCGCCTGCTCTGTCCCCGGAGGGGGTGTGTTCCAGCTTCTGTTCTCAGTCGTTGGTGCTTGATTCTGGGCGTGTGCGAGAAGGGTTGCACCGCTCATAAGTGCCACTGCAATCAGTGGTGTAGCAATTCGAATTAGTTTTTTCATACGTTTCCTCTGTACTGCCAGGTCAATAGACGCACCTGGAGTCCAGGCGGACGCACAAAAAAACGTTAATTACTGGCATATTTGGGCCGCAAAACCGCTGCAAACCTACATATTGGTATGACCGCCGCGCATCTCCTCATTGAATGTGGGCTTGATGAACGCCAGCGCCGCCGCAACCTCGGCCACATACTGCGCACGATGCCCCATCAGCGCCTCAGTCGGCGTGGCATACTCCGTATCCGCCGCAAGGTGAACAATACCCTCCCCAGCCAGCGCCGCCGCATTCTTCTTCAACTCCTCCACCGTCGTATTCAGATACTGCGCATCCCGCGGATCCAGCACCCAAACCGGCTGTCTCCCGCCCAGCACCCCCGACAGCCAGAACACCTTCGCCGCCAGATACTCTTGCCGCTGCGCCTCCGTCGTGTCGTTGAAGTTGAAACGCTTCTTCCACGGGCTATAGAACCGCGTCGTCACCGGAACCGGCTGCCGGTTGCCGCTCTTCACCAACTCCAACTGTCCCTGGTCCATCGTCTTCCGCACAGCGTTATAAATAAACCCTTCCGCAAACGGCTGTTCCGGCGCCTTCACGATCTCGGCAAACGTCACCGTCATCGACGCCGCCACCTTCGCATGCAGCGGACTCGCTTCGCCATCCTCCAGCCGCACCTCCCCATGCACCAGGAACGTATCGGCCCCTGTGCTCGAAGCGTGGAACGGCCACGTAAACTTCTCAAAGCTCAGCGGCAGCCCATGCAACGTCAGGTAGAAGTCCTGCCGCGGATTCTTCAACCGCTTCGCCGCCTCTGCCAGATACGTCCCCACCTCGGCCAGCATATCCGCCCGGCTGAAATCAAACTTGTCGCTCAGTTCCAGCACCTGCGTCTTCGCACGGTCGTCAGCCAGCGCCAGCATGAACCGCGTCGTAGGGTTCCCGGAGAAGTCCCGCCCTACCTCGCTCGAAACCACAACCAATCCAGCCGCCTTAGCCGCCGCCTCTACCTGTCCTGCCAACACTGCCTGCGTTCCCATACCCATCTGCCTCAATCATCCTTTGCGTGCGTATCTTTCCATTTTACGGCCTCTGAGCTCGATGAGAACCGACGCCCAAAGGTTGGATGACTCGCCAACCTCTTGTAGCAATTTTTTACAGGGTCAACTTCGCTTTCTCATTTATTTAGAATAATTTAGCTCGCTGGCGAATCGTGCAAAGTGGAGTTAGCTTTCTCTTTACCTGCACATCATTGCATACACGCACAGGCAACCCTTTCAGCCCAAGACATAACCTTGGCCCCTCACACGACTACGGCAGTCCCAATTTTGTCTTCGTATGGCCACCGGGGTGCACTTATATCTCCGCAGGACGGTATCAAGCCGCTTGCACGACGGAGAATTCGTTTGAAAAAATATTTTTACTTACTCCTCACATTTGCGCTCGCTCCAGGCAGCTATGTCTCCGCAAAGGCGGACATAATTTTACTCGCAAGTTATGGCACTTCCGCCCCCAACCCCGGCGTCGACAACACGGCGACCACCTACGACCCCTCTATCTCCGAAGTGAACAACGGCTCCACTGCCACGTTCAACATCAGTCCAGGTACCACATGGCATGCCCCGATCGGTCCCTCCAGCTGGGTATCCTTCAATCCAAGCACTGGACCCACCTCCAATGTGGTCGTCCCGAACGGCGACTACTTCTACGACACAACTCTCAACGTATCCGCAGCCGATGCGGGCGGCGTCGTTACATTAACCGTCATGGCAGATGACACGCTCTCGGTGTTGCTGAACGGCGTCCAGGTCTTGGCATCCGCTGGCCCCATGGGATCAGGCAACAGCTATGCCAGATGCTCCGACGTCGTACCAAACTGTCTTACGCCGTTCACTTTCTCTTTCTCTGGTCTCGTCGCCGGAGAAAATGACATCACCTTTGACGTCAAGCAAGTCAACCTGGTCGATGAGGGCCTCGATTTTTCGGGGTCCATCTCCTCCATTCCCGAGCCGGCCTCTCTGGCCCTCTTCGGTACTGGCCTCCTCGGTCTGGTCGGTATCTCCCGGCGCTACGTCGACGCGAAATAACCACTACCTTCTGTCTAATCCGGAAGCCCTTCATCGGGCTTCCGATTTTTCATTTGCGATTCAAGAAATTCTCCAGATTGTTTTGTCCTGGATACTTTTTTCCCATCCTTCGCCGTCTTCTCAGCTTGGAAATATTGATCTCATTGGCCTTAGATCAAACGCCGGCTATGAGGGTCGAACTTATTTCCTTGTCCCCGAAATTAATGACCAGCGACGCTCATGCAACCCCGCAATCGAAATATCTAATCACCGTCTTCCAGAGGATTTATCACCCTGATTTTTTATACCTGAGTGGCAACCCACGTGCCCTTTAGATGTCTGGCACGACCGCAAGCAGATCCCTGTCCTACGGAGCGCTCCCTTGAAAAACCGCAGTCGATTTTTCACCGTTTCCGCACTCGTCTTTGGCGGTATTCTCTCCGCCAATGCCTCTCCCATCCTCCTTGGCAGTTACGGCGCCTCCTCCCCCAACCCCGGAGTCGCCAACTCCGCGACCACGTATGACCCCACCGACTCAACCGTGAACGACGGATCGACCGCCACCTTCGACATCGACCCCGGCACCACCTGGCACGCGCCAACTGGTAACTCCAGTTGGGTCTCCTTCAACGCGTCCACCGGACCAACCTCCAGCCTGGTCGTCCCCAACGGCACCTACGTCTACAACACAACCTTCACGGTCTCCCCCGCCGATGTCGACAGCGTCGGAACTTTGACCGTGCTGGCCGATGACACCGTCTCGGTCTTCCTCAACAACTCCCTCATCCTGGCGTCCGCAGGTCCCATGGGACCATCCAACAGCTACGCCCGGTGTTCCGACGTGGCACCGAACTGCATCACCCCTCTGACCTTCACCTTCACCGGCCTCACCGACGGACTCAACGAACTCACCTTTGACGTCAAGCAGGTCAACCTTGCAAACGAGGGCCTCGACTTCTCCGGCTCAATCGCCGACTCCGGCACCGTGCCGGAGCCAATGTCCCTTGTCCTCTTCGGCACCGGCGTACTCGGTCTCGTCGGCCTCTCCCGCCGCTACGTCACGAACGAATAACCCTCCCCATCCCCACACAAGCCGGAGGCCCTCCACAGGCCTCCGGCTCTTCTTTTTTTTACCAACCCCAAAATCGTCATCTCGACCGAAGCGACGGACAGTCTCATCGTCCGTCGCGCAGTGGAGAGACCCCCCGCATTTGTCTTTGCTTTTATCCTTGCCCGTGTCGCAGTTCGCAATCGGTGTTAAGTCTCTCCGCCTCGTCAGGCCGGTCTCAGGGTAAACTCACCCCACCGGAGAAACTCATGCACTCACGCTTTGCCCTAACTGCGTCCCTGCTCGCAACCCTCGCCGCCGCCCCGATTCAGGCTCAAACCCCCACACTCTCTCCCGACGTACTCCGATATGTCAAAGTCAACGCCCCCTCCGTGCTCCTCACCCACGTCCGCATCATCGACGGCACCGGCGCCGCCCCCCTCGAAGACCAATCCATCCTCATCGAGAACGGCAAGATCACCAGCATCTCCAAAGAAACCACCGCGCCCGCGAGCACCGCAGTCATCGACCTCCACGGCCACACCGTCATCCCCGGTCTCGTAGGCATGCATGACCACCTCTACTACATCGCCCGCGCCGACGAAGCCGCCGACGGCTCCTCCGAACCTCCTCTCATCGTCCCCCAGATGACCTTCACCGCCCCGCGCATGTACCTCGCCGCCGGCGTCACCACCATGCGCACCACCGGCTCCGTCGAGCCGTACCTCGACCTCAACATGCGCCGCGAAATCGACGCCGGCCATCTCCCCGGCCCGCACATGGACATCACCGCTCCCTACCTCGAAGGCCCCAACAGCCCCTTCGTCCAGATGCACAACCTCACCGGCCCCGACGACGCCCGCGCCTTCGTCGACTACTGGGCCTCGCAGGGCGTCACCAGCTACAAGGCCTACATGAACATCACCCGCGCCGAACTCAAAGCCGCCGTCGAAGCCGCGCACGCGCATCACATCAAGGTCACCGGCCACCTCTGCGCCGTCACCTATCCCGAAGCCGCCGAGATCGGCATCGACAATCTTGAGCACGGCTTCTTCGTCAACACCCAAAACGACCCCGGCAAGCAGCCTGACCTCTGCCCGCGCTCCACCGGCAACCCAACTCTCGCCGGAATGGATCCCGACGGCGCCGACGCCACTGCCCTCATCAAACTCCTCGTTGACCACCACGTCGCCATCACCAGCACCCTCCCCGTCTTCGAGAGCAGCATCCCCATGCATCTCCACCTGCAAAACCGCGTCCTCGAAGCAATGTCCCCGCCCACCCGCGAGGCCTACCTCTACACCCGCAACCTCGAACTCAGCCGCCCGCCAAACCCCACCCGCGAGAAGGCCTACCACAACGGAGCAGCCCTCGAGCACAAGTTCGTAGCCGCCGGCGGTCTCCTCATGGGTGGCCCCGACCCCACCGGCGACGGCGGTACCCTCCCCGGCTTCGGCGACCAGCGCGAGGTCGAACTCCTCGTCGACTCCGACGGCTTCACACCCCTCGAAGCCATCAAGATCTGCACCCTCAACGGCGCAACCTACATGGGCAAACAAGCCACCATCGGCAGCATCGCCCCCGGCAAGAACGCCGACCTCGTCGTCATCAACGGCAACCCCGCCACCAACATCAACGACATCGAAAAAGTCGAAATCGTCTTCAAGGACGGCATCGGCTACGACTCCGCCAAACTCTTCGAGAGCATCAAAGGCCGCTACGGCCAATATTAATCGCCGCACTCAAGCCGTTAGAACTGACAGCCACAGAGAGAACACCACAAAGCCAACAACCACAGAGCGAACAACCACAGAAGCGTCATTCCGACCGAAGCTGCTCGCGCCTTTGCGAGCAGCGCAGTGGAGGACCCCCCGCATTTCGCATTTGCTTTGCTCTCGCCTCAGCCCTCAGCTAAGGCGTCTTGACCGCAGCCTCAGCCGCAGCCTTATCCGCCGCAATCACAGCTTTCTTGAAAGCCTCGACCGCAGGAACATCATGCGAGCGAAGCCCCTCCTGCCCCATGTACTTCCACCCCGGGTTACCCTCCATTCGACGTTCCGCGCGGCCGTCAAAAACTGTGAGCGAATCATCCGTGCTTACGATCGCCGGTTGCGGCTGCGGAATCTGAGGCTGTGGAGGCCCGCCTTGCGGGTTCTGTTGTCCAATTCCACCCGGGCCACCCATGGCGGGCGGTCTGCTATTTGGCGCCCCCATACCACCGCCATTGCTCGCCGGGTTGACTCCGCCCGGCTGAGTCTGCCGGGGATCGCTGATCGTTGAATCCGCTGGCCGCACATGTCCTTTGCGAACGACGATGATCAGATCCGCACCCACGGTACTGTCCACAGGTTGAAACCTTCCCCACTTAGCCAGCGCTGCTTCAACGTCCTTTTGGGCTATCGCGTTGGCTCGCGGATCTTCAGGATCGATCTCCGTAGCCGGGGCAATGATCACCGCCACCGTATGGGCCTGCAGGATGTACGGCGGAAGCGTTTTGTCCTTGCTCTTCGCCAGCACAGGAACCGCCATCAGCAAACCACCCGCCAGTAGCATGGAAACCCACCTCTGCATCTCACCCTCCCTCGCGTTCCGCACCGATTCTACCGCTGCCTGCAACAGAAAAAACAGCTACACAGGCATGAAAGTCGTGATCGATCATCAGCTCACTTCGATCCCCATTCAGCATCGAACTACAATCAACCACGCAGCGAGTCCGACTCGAGCCTCGCTCCAGGGAGTGACCTGTGAAAGCCGCCGTCCTGCAAGCCTCAAACCAGCCCCTTCAAATCGAAGATGTTCCTCGCCCCGTCCTCACCGAGAACCATCTCCTCCTCCGCGTCCTGGCCTGCGGAGTCTGCCGCACCGATCTCCACATCTTCGAAGGCGATCTCCCCCTGATCCACAAACCCCTCATCCTCGGCCACCAGATCGTCGGCGAAATCATCGAAGGCGGGACCTCCGACCGGCCCCTCGGCATGCGCGTCGGAGTCTCCTGGATCGGCGGCACCGACGGCACCTGCCTCTTCTGCCGCAGCAACGAAGAGAACCTCTGCGACAACGCGATCTTCACCGGCTACACCGTCGACGGTGGCTACGCCGAGTACGCCCTCGTCCGTTCCGACTTCACCTTCGCGCTTCCTCCCGGGCTCGACAACACCCACGTCGCGCCTCTGCTCTGCGCCGGCATCATCGGCTTCCGCAGCCTCCGCGTCGCCGGCACTCAACCAGGCGAGCGCGTCGGCCTCTTCGGCTTCGGAGCCTCCGCCAGCCAGGCCATCCAGGTCCTCCAGCCACTGGAAGTGCGAGGTATACGTCTCCACTCGTGGCGAAGCCCATCGCAACCAGGCCGCATCCCTCGGCGCAAAATGGGTCGGCACCGAAAACGACAAGCCTCCCGTCGAACTCGACCGCGCCATCACCTTCGCCCCCAGCGGAGCCGTCGTCATCAGCGCACTCTCCAGCCTCCGCAAAGGCGGAGTCGTCGCCATTAACGCCATCCACCTCGACCAGATGCCAGCGTTCGACTACGACAAGCTCCTCTGGGGCGAGCGCGAGATCCGCAGCGTCGCCAATATGACCCGCGACGACGCCCGCGACTTCCTCCAGCTCGCCGGCGAAATCGGCATCAAGCCCCAGGTCCAGGTCTTCCCCCTCGACCAGGCCAACGATGCCCTCCAAGCCGTCAAAAACGAAACCGCCAACGGCCCCGTAGTCATCCTCCCTTAGAATTCTTTGCTTTTGCCTCTGCCTTTCTCGTTGTCATCCTTCGCCGAAGGCGGAGGACCTGCTGTGTGTCTTTGTCCTTGTCTTTTCGCTTTGTCATCCCCGTAGGGGATCCGCTTTTGTCTTCGCCTCGTATCATGGAACCAGCTATGAATCTCTCCTCCCTCCTCACCGAAGCCCGCAACCCACTCACCGAGCACATCGACGAACTCCCTACCCTCGACATGCTCCGTCTCATCAGCGACGAAGACCGCAAAGCCGCAGCTGCCGTCACTCGCCACCCTTCCCGAAATCGCCAAAGCCATCGACGCTATCGCCGAGCGTTTCAACCACGGCGGCCGCCTCTTCTATATCGGTGCCGGCACTAGCGGCCGTCTCGGCGTCCTCGACGCCAGCGAAATCCCCCCAACCTTCTCCGTACCATCAACCCTCGTGCAAGGCCTCATCGCCGGCGGAGACTCCGCTCTCCGCAAATCCAGCGAATCCTCCGAAGACTCGCCCGAACAAGGCGCAGCCGACCTCGCCGCCGCTGGCTTCGGCGTTCGAGCAGACACAAAGACGTCAGGAACAGAAGGAACCCGCGACACCCTTGTAGGCATAGCCGCCAGCGGCCGTACTCCTTACGTCCTCGGCGCTCTCACCCACGCAAAAAAACTCGGCGCCCTCACTATCGCCCTCGCCTGCGTCCCCAACTCCCCCATGACCGCCGCCGCCGACATCGCCATCACTCCCATCACCGGCCCCGAAGTCATCACCGGCAGCACACGCCTCAAGGCTGGCACCGCAACCAAGCTCGTCCTCAACATGCTCTCCACCGGCGTCATGGTCAAGACCGGAGCCGTCTACGGCAACCTCATGGTCAACATGCAGCCCACCAACGCCAAACTCATTGACCGCGCTCAGCGCATCATCATGGCCGCCACCGGCATCAACGGTCCCGACGCCCAATCCATCGCCGCCGAGCTCCTGAAAAACTCCGGCAACAGCGTCAAAACCGCCATCGTCATGCACAAGCTCAACCTCGACCGCCCCACCGCCGAAGCCAGCCTGAAAAACCACAACGGAAACCTCTCCGCCCTCCTCCAGCAAATCCCTGGCTGATCCAGTCGCTCTCTGGCATCGGTAGAGTGATTTAAGCCTCATGGAAAAATCTTTGTCACTTTACCCTGCAAACATCTGCGCCCCAATCAGGCATTAATCCTCGCCGTCACAAATTTCGGGCTTAGATTCAGCAAGTTGCCACGGCAGCAGTTCGGCCAGTTGCGTGCACCTTGAGCTGCCGCTAATCGGCCCCCGCTCCCAAAATTTAGGTGAAATTTGTCGATGCAGTATCCCTGCGCGTCCACCGGGATCGTGAACTGTATCGCTTGCGCAAGCCAACCGACTACACAAGCCTTTGGAGGAATTCTTTATGAATAAGTCCTTGAAAGTCCGGGCGCCTTTGATGATCGCCCTGCTTCTGGTTCCCCTTTTCATGTGCAAAGTTGCAGCCGCCGACTCAATCGATATTCTGGTCGGCGATAAGGACGGTTTCGGTTTTGGTCTCGGCACCTGTCCAGACGTCGGTACCTGCTCCGAATTATCCAGTCCCTCGATCGACAATCGCTCGCCCGCCGAAGCTGCGGCAACGAACGGCGCTCAATTTACAGACGTGTACTCCGCTTTGTTCAGCGGCGCAGGCCCAAATCCCACTAACTCTGGCGACGTCATCTTCGACTTCACCGGAACGCTGACCGATGCAACAATAAGCTTTGCCGCCGGTGATTTTCAATCGGATGCGTTTGGCGCTCTTGCAGCAAGCATCAACGGAGTCTCCACTCCGTTCTTCTATGCGGACGGACGTTTTGCGACCGCAATTCACTCGATCACCTTAACCGCCACGGAACTCGCCAACGCCAATGCGGTGGGCTACGTGGACCTGAACCTAAACCGGAATGGCTCGGGCGACTACATTGCCTTCGATTACTTCGAGCTAACCGGTGACACGGCGACGACCGCAACTCCTGAACCATCTACGCTGGCTCTCTTCAGCACCGGCATCCTCGGCCTTGCTGCAACAGTTCGCCGCAAGTTCCGGCGCGACTGATTAACTGACGACCCAACCGCTGGGTAGAACTTGTAGTACACGGAGGTACGTGCGACCAGAAGCGGCCCATCGCAATAGGCGGTGGGCCGCACAGCGGAGAACCCTGAAGTCACTCCCGATGCGCCGCAGCAATCTCCGTCAAAGCGATCGCCGTCTTCGAGTGCTGGTTCGCACTCAACGCCAACCCATCTTTCCCAGCAAGATCCCGCAGCTTGCCATAGGTGGCCTGCCCCGCATCCAGCCCCACCTTTGTCGACATCTCCAGAATGCTGCCTCCCGGCCACTCCCAAAGCTCCAGGCTCAACTTGCCCAACGGCTCCTTCGCGTTCGTCGTCCAACTCGTCGATCGAATCTCCTCCATACGCCTCACGCGCTTCCAATCAATCGAGACCTTTGACTCCGCAAGCAGTTTTTTCTGTCCCTCGCTCAGCAGGCCGAAGACCTCCGTGCCCGTTTCCGGCACCTTTGCTGCAACATATTTCCTCTGCACTGAAAACGACTGGTTCTCGACGCCATCGTTCAAATCCACCTCACACTTGTACCGTTCGCGTCCGCCGGTCGGATCGGCAAATCTCTCGCCGGAGACTGGCCGCAGTTTCGCCGTAAGATCAATCTCCTCGCCCGCCCTCAAACGAAGAATCACGCCCTTCGAGAGCAGATCAAGCGCCGGCGTGTCATAAAAATAAACACGGCCATGCGTCTCTCCACGAGCCTGCAGCGCCAGAATCGCAGTCTGCACCTGCGTCGGGGCAAGAAGAAGTTTTACTTCTTCGCTGCAACTCTCCTGCCCACGCACGCTGGACACAATCAGGAACGCCGCTATCAACGCAAAATATCGAAGCCCTTTGTTGAGTAGAGAGCAGATCAGATGCATCCCTCCTGACCTTTGGGTCGCTTCACTTCTTCAAACTATCTCGCGTGGGGATCTCAGCAGGAGAAAGCATCCGACGCAGCCCGCAACTACGGAGGCGCCCAGCGTTCCAATCTTCGCAAGGTCCAGGGGTCCCCCTTCGGGCAGTGCCAGTGTGGCGATAAACAGAGACATCGTAAAGCCGATACCGCAAACCCAGCCCGCCGCGAAAATCTGCATCCAGTTCACGCCCGCAGGACGCGCCGCCAGCTTGATCCTTTCAGCTACCCATGCAAATGCTGTAATTCCAAATGGCTTGCCCACAAGCAGGCCAAGCGCGACACCAAGCGTGACCGGATGCTTCGCGGCAGCGACTAAATTACCCAGTACATGGACGCCGGCGTTCGAGAACGCGAAGAGCGGCATGATCACGAAACTTACCCACGGTTGAAGCCCGTGTTCGATACGGTGCAGAGGCGACTCCATCCTGGCGCACTCCTGTTCCATTGCGTGCAGTGCCGCTTGTGCCTCCACCGAGTCCTTCTCCGCTGCATCAAACCGCTCGATCAATCGTTGCACCTTCGCTACGAACCCCGGCTTGTCAGTCGAGCTGTTACAGGGAATCGTAAAGGCAAGCATGACGCCCGCGATGGTCGCATGCACTCCGGATTGCATGACCGCGAACCACACCAGGATTCCGATGAAGACGTACACCCACGGGTTTCGTATACCCACCTTGTTCGCTGCATAGGAGAGGCCGAGTCCCACGGCACCGAGTGTCAGATACAAGAAACTCAGATGCGCCGTATAGAAGATCGCGATCACCAGCACGGCGATGATGTCGTCGGCAATCGCCAGGGCTGCGACGAAGAGTTTCAGTGAGACCGGCACGCGACTGCCCAACAGGGCAAGGACGCCAAGGGCAAATGCGATGTCGGTCGCCATCGGAATGCCCCATGCCCCCGCTTCAGGGGTTCCATGATTGATCGCGAGGTAAAGTGCAGCGGGCAACACGCACCCTCCCAGCGCCGCCATAAACGGAAACGCCGCCCGCTTGAAAGACGAAAGCTCGCCGATGAGCAGCTCGCGCTTGATCTCCAGGCCGACCAGGAAAAAGAAGATGGACATCAGTCCGTCGTTGACCCAAAGATGCCGGCTCCAGGTGAGCACAGTGCTCCCGAGCCCTGCCGTTACTTCCGTCTCCCAGATCGCATGGTAGCTGTGTTCCCACGGAGAGTTGGCCCAGACGAGCGCGATGACGGTTGCGGCCAGCAGCAGAATCCCGCCCGATGCCTCCATCTCCGCAAAGCGCGTGAAGGGATCAATCAGGACATCGATAGGAGCTCGGCCCGACTTGAAGACAGCAGTCCCTCCCGGTGCTGAAGACTTTTGCATGGGGACCTCCCCGTTTGATTCCTACCAGACGATTCCTATCAGACACATCCTACATGTCTCCAGGATGACCGAGCGTTCTCCATCCAATCCAATTCACGTCCGATCAACATCGCATCAGCTATCATTGTCCCTCATGCTAACCTCCATCCAGGCGCGCCTCGTCGCCGCCATGTTCCTCGGCACCCCCGTCCTCGTCGCCCAGCAGCCCCCCATGCAAGATCCTTTCCTCGGACTCCTCACCGCCGCCAACGCCCACGCCAAAGCCCACGGCGCCCCCACCCCCACGCTCTCTCCCGTCGACGCCACGCTCCTCGGCCCCAACCCAGCCGTCAACGTAGCCGAGCTCCACAAAGCCGGCTTCAAAATCGTCCCCTGGACCACCAACGACCCCGCAAAGATGCGCGCCCTCATCGACCTCCGCGTCGATGGCATCATCTCCGACTACCCCGACATCCTCCAGCAGGTCGTCAAGGAAGAAGCCGCCAACCACCCAGCCGACGCCACCTACTTCGCCACCTTCGACATCGCCGCCCATCGCGGTGGCCGCGGTCTCCGCCCCGAAAACACTCTCCCCTCCTTCGAGTCCGGCCTCGACCACCTCGCCACCACCCTCGAGACCGACACCGGCGTCACCACCGACCACGTCTCCCTCATCTGGCACGATCAGTTCCTCAACCCCGAGTCCTGCCGCCGCGCCGACGGCGCACCCTACACCCTGGAAAACCGCGTCTATACCCGCGACATCTCCCTCGCCGAAGCGCAAAGCACCTTCATCTGCGACAAACTCCACGCCCAGTTCCCCCAACAGAAAAACGACCTTGCTCTCTCACCCGTAGCCGTAGCCTTCGCGAAGCAAGAGCACCTCATCAGCCCCTACGTCCCCACCAACGCCGAGCAGCTCTTCCGCTTCTCCCGCTTCTACGCCGAATACTACCGCACCGGCCCCGGCAAGTCGCACCCCGACGCCCACGCCCGCGCCGCCAACGCCATGAAGGTCCGCTTCAACCTCGAAACCAAAATCCTCCCCCTCCCCAACGACCCCATCGGCGCTCCCAATCCACCCCTGACCAACGGGCACGCCGAACCCACCACCAACCACACCTACGACCCACAGGCCTTCGTCACCGCTCTCTGCGGAGCCATCACCCGCAACCACATGGAGTCCCAATCCGAGGTCCAGAGCTTCGACTTCCGCACCCTCATCCTCGTCGAAGAGCAGTTCCCAAAAATCCCCACCTTCTACCTCACCGGCGCCCCCGCCTCACTCAGCAGCGCCCTGGTCCCCGCATCCCTCCGCCAACCCGCACCTTAACCCACAACTTCACCGCCAGCCCCTAACCAAGGTTGTCATCCTTCGCGAAGCGGAGGACCTGCTTTAGTCTTTGTCGTTGTCTGTTCTTCTCACCCATGCGGCAAAATAAATCGTCATCTCGACCGAAGCGACGGACAGCCTCATCGTCCGTCGCAGTGGAGAGCCCCGCCCCATCAACAAAACCGCAATCTCGACCGAAGTTACGGCCGCATCCCCAGCGTCCCATTCAGCAGCCCAACCGAAAACGGAGTCACCACCGGCGTTCCTGCGCCGATCAGTTCAATAACATTGTTCCCCGCAGCGTTGTCTCCCCAGATATTTCCACTAGCGTCAACGGCTATCGCGGAGGCGCCCGTAGCAGTGGCGTACCCGCTCGAACCCGAAATAATGGATCCACTGCTGTTCAACTCCGCCACCCCAAAAACCCTGCTGGTCAGACTTCCTTGAGCGTTAAGAAATCGTTCGCTGTTCCTGGCCAGATATTTCCCGAGCCATCGATCGCCATCGGGAAAACAAAGCTCGTCTGGCAGCGTCGGCCAGGCAACACCGGGGGATTCGGCGAAACACAGGTTGGATACCCGGCCGCAGGAGAGATCAACGATCCGCTGCTGTTCATCTCGAAGGCGGCATCGCCAAACCCATTCATGAACCAAACGTTTCCTTCGGAATCAAGGCCAATCGAAATGGGATGAACTTGTCCACCCAGAAAATATCCGGTGGAGCCTGAAAGTACCGCACCACTCGTACTGAGTTCGGTGATCGTGTTGTCGCTCTCATTCGCAACCCACGCATTGCCCGTGGTATCGAGAGCAATGCTGATTGGATCCGTCGATCCTCCCGCAGTAAAGCCCGACGCCCCGGAAAGAACAGTCCCGCTGTTGCTTAGCTTGATGACACTTTGGCTGCCGGTATCGGTGACCCATGCATTTCCGCTGCCATCAATCGCAATGCCCATCGGAGTATTCAGTCCGCCTCCGGTGTATCCATTCGGTCCGGAAAGATTAGCGCCGCTGCTGCTCAGCTTCACGACATTGCTATTGCCGTAGGCCGAAACCCAGGCGTTTCCATCCTGATCAATCGCAATGCCAATGGCAAAGCTCATCCCACCCCCGGTATAGCCGCTAGTGCCCGAGAGTACCGCGCCGTTGTTGCCCAATTCCGTAACAGTGGACGTGTTCACGGCAGTGCCATTATTCGCGATCCAGACATTGCCGTTGGCATCAATCGCCAAACCTTGCGGGTTCGACAATCCACCACCTGTATAGTTCAACGCCAGCGCCCAGTCATTCGGCGACGCGGACAGCGTCGGCTGGAATGGCGGCGTGGGACTCGAAAGCCCGTACAGCGTGCTCACATTGTTCGACGGGTTGCGGGCGACATTCAAGATTCCCTGAATCGTGTTGGTCGGCGGTGTCCCTGCACTCGGCGTCGCAGCAGCAGCCAACGTGGTGCACGGGCTTCCTATTCCATTGGAATTTACGCACGACGAAACAATGTTCGCCAGCGTATTGATCTTGTTCTGAGGAACCGTGCCATTACCCGCCGGAGTGACGTCCAAAGCAGTCCCAGTCGCCGTATTCACCAGGTTGTTCACCGTCTGGAAAGAGTTCGCGAGCCCAACCGCGTTGGTGCTGCTGGTCCCCAGATGCGCCGCATCTGCACCCATAAAGGGTGCCAAGGCATACACGGACGCAACCGTCGTCACCTCGTTGATTGTAATGAAGCTATTCGGATCCAGCGTGTACTGGCCGCTATGCAGGCTGCACGGCCCCAGCGCCGTCATCAGCCAACTCGCAGCATTGTTCGTCCCCTGGGCAAGGCCAGGGTTGCCTCCTGTCGCGACAATATACAACTGACTCGTCGCAGCAGGGCACACATAGTCGCCCGTGATAGAAAAACTTCCAGTCGCATCCGTGGTCACAGGCGACGACAGCAGAGCCGTCGCGCTCGAACCATACCCTGTCGTTCCCGCAGCATAAAGCTGCACACTCGCTCCAGAGATCGGCTGTTGTCCCCCATGCACGTTGCCGCGCAGCTGTCCGCCGGCAAGAGAACTGGTAGGCGAAACATTCATACTGCAACCAAGGATCGATCCACAAAGCGCAGTCAGAACGACACCGCACAACCGCTGATGAGAAAGGGCCGAAAGAGTCACTAATCAAACCTCAACATTTCCGATGGACAGCTTGTTCGGGCCAAGTATACCCCGTTTGTCAACCCAGTCCGCGTCTTTCGATCGCCCTGAACTCGCCATAGAACTCCCACATTTTCGCCATTGCAGTCGCCCCCATTGCACCCACCCTTCGATCAATCCCCGCGAATTGCCCCAAAGATCCTCACCAGATAAACCGCACAGGTCCCCAGAACCACCGCAAGTGTCAAAGGCAGAAACCACCACCCCAACCCAACCTGCAACCCCATCCCATTCCGCACCATCGCCAGGCAAATGTAAGCAAACATCCAGCAGACCTCGACGTTGATCCATCCCACCATCGCCATCGACTCCGCCAGCGCCACCTTCTCCCGCTCTGGAGCCAGCGGTTTCCGCAGATTCACAACGCGCGGAATACCCTGGATCGCAGACAGCGTCGCATACAACAGAAACGCAATCCCCAACAGCACCCACAGCGTCGACCGCGCTCCAAACCCATTCGCCACCCCGGCCCCATTGAAGTGCGTCGCAATCCGCTCTGGCAGCCGGCGATAAAAATCCACCACGACCAGCACAGCAAAAACCAACCCCGCCAAAGCAAACAGCTCCCGAAGCGTCTTCAAGCGGACCTCCTTAAAGAAATCCACAGAAATATTTCAAAAAGTTGGCATTTTTTCAGCGGCCCGATTCATGCACTTAAGAACCACGCAATCACCACAAATTCACCACCAATTACCATCCAATTCACCACGTTTTGCAATCCCCAAAACGCAAAAACCCCCTGAAAAAACACCACTTCACCACGCCGGAAAAAAACCTAAAACAAACTCAGCTTCCGAGGCATTTCAATCCCGAGATGCTCATAAGCCAGCCGCGTCGCCACCCGTCCCCGCGGCGTCCGATCCAGAAACCCAATCTGAATCAAAAACGGCTCATACACCTCTTCCAGCGCGTCCTGCTCCTCCGCCAGCGCCGCCGCCAGCGTATTCAGTCCCACCGGCCCCCCGTCATACTTCTCAATAATCGTCCGCAACAGCCGCCGGTCCAGCTCATCGAACCCATGCGCATCCACTTCCAGCATCTCCAGCGCAGCCTGCGCCGTAGCGCGATCAATCACGCCCTGCGCCCGCACCTGCGCATAGTCCCGCACGCGCCGCAACAGGCGATTCGCAATCCTCGGCGTCCCCCGCGACCGCATCGCAATCTCCGCCGCTCCATCACGATCGATCGGCACACCGATCACTTCAGCGCTGCGCTCCACCACAAATCGCAGCTCATCATCGGTATAAAACTCCAGCCGCAGCAAAATCCCAAACCGCGACCGCAACGGCGAACTCAACAATCCCGGCCGCGTCGTAGCCGCCACAAACGTGAACGGCCGAATCTCCATCACATGCGTCCGCGCCGCCGGCCCCTGCCCAATGATGATGTCGAGCTTGTAGTCTTCAAGCGCCGTATAAAGCTTCTCTTCAAGCACTGGCTGCAGCCGATGAATCTCATCGAGAAACAGCACCTGCTTCTCTCGCAGATTCGTCAGAATCGCCGTCAAATCTCCCTGAATCTGCAGCGCCGGCCCACTCGTCTGTTGATACCCTACGCCCAACTCATTCGCAATAATCGTTGCCAGCGTCGTCTTCCCCAGCCCCGGCGGCCCGAACAACAGCACATGATCCAGCGCCTCACCACGCGACTTTGCTGCCTCCAGCGCAATCGCCAGCTGCTCTTTCGCTTTCGTCTGCCCAATAAACTCCGCCAGCCGCGTCGGCCGCAGCTTCAGCTCAAACGCCGCGTCATCCTCGACCCGCCCGGCCGAAACCAACCGCTCCGCCTCAGCCGACCGCGCACCTTCTGGTGTTGCCCTGTTCAAATCCATCTTCGCCTTGTTCTTGAAAGTGTCCACTCAGGGCGATACTAAGGCGAAGCCGCGCACGAAGCAACCACACCGTCTTTACTCATGCAACGAATACATCACCGACCCATGCGGCGGCAACTCCACCGTCACCGCATTCAGCATCCCCAACTCCTTCCGCATCCATAGATCCCGCACCTTGTACTCCGCCTTGTCGACAAACCCATACTCCGCAAACGTCCTGTCCACCTGAACCGGCGAATCGCCAACATTGAACAGCGCCAGATAGTTCTTGTTCCGGTTAGCCGACACCGCTACCCAGGCCACTACGTCCCCATCCTGCCCCAGCAGATGCCCACCCATCGAATGCTGGTCCACCTCAATCACCCCCGGGTTCGTCAGCAGCGACTTCATCGTATCGTCCATCTGCGTCAGATTTCCCCCGATAAAAAGCGGTGACCGCGCCATCGCCCATAGCGTAATCATCGTCCTCTGCTCATCCTCCGTCAGCCTCGAAGCCCTTGGCTTGCCCTCGCCTGGCGTCGGGACAAGCATCCCGATCGGCAACATATCCGCATCCGGCCAATTCCCCGCGCGCGCATACTTCGACCAACTGGCGATCACGGGAAACTGCCCTTTCACACTCTGCGGCCAGCTCTTCCCTGCTGGCTTCTCCCAGTAGTCCCACACGTCATCGGAGATCCGCCACAACTGCGCATTCTTCCCCACCTCCGCTGCATTCTCAAGCGCGGTCGGCCCCGGCGACAAACTCAACACCATCGCCCTCCCCGACTTCACAATCGCCTTATGAATCATCTCAATCTCGTCCGCCTTATACGGACGCGAAGCAATGCAATCCACCTTGATGTAGTCCACGCCCCACGACGCATACTGCTTCATCAACGCGTCATACCACGCCTGTCCCGCTGCATTCGCCTTTACGCCAAAGTTATCCGGATTCCACGGACATACATCGGTCGTATCCGCAGCCTTACTTGCACGGACATGCATCGAGCCAATGCGTGTGTCAGCAAGGACCGTCTTCTTCGGAATCCCGCGAATGATATGGATCCCGAACTTCAATCCATTTTTGTGAACCGCATCGCTCAGCGGCTTGAACCCGCCTCCAAACTCAGAGGTAGGAAACCGGTTCGTCGCAGGCTCATACTGCCCCTGGGAATTAATCGTGTATCGCAGCTTCTCCGGCATCGCTGCAATCTCCGGGTTCTCCAGATACCACCCCTCATCCACCACGACGTACTGCCAGCCAAACTCCTTCAGCTGCGCCGCCATCACCGTCATATTGGCGCGAAACTGCGCCTCATTCACGGTCAGCCCATACGAGTCCCAGCTGTTCCACCCCATCGGCGGCGTCGGAGCCAGCTTATCCTCCGCACCCACCTGCAAAGCCGCGAGTAAAAAAATTGCAGCCGCGCAAACGCGCTTCATCCCCATGCGAATCAACATACCAAAATCGCTCCGTCGCAACCGGCAGCAGTCCAGCATACAGTCAATCAAAATTATTCTCTCCTAACAAGATGCGTCCTTGGGCCAAGAAGTCTATATGAGCTGCCGCGAATGCAATTAGACTTGTACGCACAAAGAAGCCGTCAGGAGTACGAACCTTGCTCTGTATCCAGACCCGTATCCGCTCTGCCGTCACCCTCGCCGTATCTTTTCTCACCCTCTCTGCCAGCGTACTAGCCCAGACCATCCCGCCCGCGGTCAAAGCAGCCGAAGCCTCCATCGATCCCGAAAAAATCCGGGCCCACGTGCGCTTCCTCTCCGACGATCTCCTCGAAGGACGCGGCCCCGGCCTCCGCGGCAGTGAGATCGCCGCCCAGTACATCGCCACGCAGTTTGCTCTCGACGGCCTCAAGCCCGGCGGCGACAACGGCACCTACCTCCAGCAGATCAACTTCGTCGGCATGAAGGCCATCCCCGAAAAAACCACCTTCTCAATCGTCCCCAAAAGACCCGAAGGCGGCATCTCCATCATGATGTATTCGATCGACTTCACCTACGGCGACGACTACACCGTGAGCAATCGTACCCTCACTCCCGTCGTCGACATCGATGCCCCCATCGTCTTCGTCGGCTACGGCGTCACCGCACCCGAGTTCAACTGGAACGACTACGCCGGCGTCGACGTTAAAGGCAAAGTCATCCTCTGCATCGTCGGCGACCCACCCTCTACCGATCCCAAATTCTTCGGCGGCGACGCCCTCACCTACTACGGCCGCTGGACCTATAAATTCGAACAAGCCGCGCGCATGGGAGCCGTCGGCGCGCTCATCATTCACCGCACCGACCTCGCAAGCTATGGCTGGGACGTCGTCAAAAATTCCAACACCAGCGAAAAAACCTACCTCCGCGACAACAAAGACCCACAGCTCGAAGCCGCAAGCTGGATCCAGCTCGACGTAGCCAAGAAGTTATTCGCCACCGTCGGTTTCAACGCCGACGAAGAGATCGTCGCCGCCGGAAAACGTGGATTCAAAGCAGTCGAGCTTCCCGTACGCTTACACGCCCACGTCGAGAGCGTCGTCCGCCCCTTTCAGTCGCCCAACGTTGTCGGCATTCTTCCCGGAGCCAATTCGTCAGGTAAAGACCAAGCCGTCCTCTACACCGCCCACTTTGACCATCTAGGCTTCGTCCCTGGAATGGCCGGCGACAACATCTACAACGGCGCCGCCGACAACGCCACCGGCGTCGGCATGATCCTCGAAATGGCCCGTGCCTGGTCTCAAATGGTCCAGCCCCAATCCGGCATCAAGCTCCCCCACTCCGTCATCTTCTCCGCCGTCACCGCCGAAGAGCAAGGTCTCCTCGGCAGCGAATACCTCGGCCAGCATCCGCCCATCCCCACCGGCCAGATCGCTCTCGACATCAACTACGACATGATCCTGCCCATAGGCGTCCCTCTTGAAACCAACGTCAATGGAGCCCAGCGCACTACCTTCTTCCCCACCGTCGAAGCCACTGCCGAACGATTCAACCTCGCCATAGTCCCTGACCCGAAGCCGTCCGCCGGCAGCTACTACCGCTCTGACCATTTCAGCCTCTCCCGCGTCGGCATCCCCGCCTTCTCCATCGAAACCGGCAACCTGTACGAAGGCCACGACGCAGCCTGGGGCAAGAAGCAACACGACGACTTCACCGCCCACGACTACCACAACTTCACCGACAACTATCACGCCGACTGGAACTTCGCCGGCAACGCCAAGCTCGACCGCTTCGGCATGGAGCTAGGCTGGCAAGCCCTCGCCGCACCCACAACCATCAACTGGAAACCCAACGACGAGTTCGAACCCGCCCGCAAAGCCAGCCTGGTCGCAAAATAAATCGCACCAGAAAATCTACAGGCGGGATCGCAAAATCTACGGGCGGAATCGCAAGCCTTCAACCAGCCACCGCACCATTACCCACCCTCTCCCTGGTGTCATTCTGGGCGCAGCGAAGAACCCCCGCATTTGTTTTTGCTCTTCGTAGTTGTCGTTGCATTCGTCCTTCCTCTTCTCATCCCAAAGGAGCGGATAAGTCAAATCAGTAGAGAGATTTGCAGCGAGCCAAATTATTTTTCTTCATTCTTGGCCCAAAAATCGCATGTCAAGCCCCGAAACCATCTAACTTCATACGCAACAACAACATCCACATGGCATTTTAGTTGCAGTCAAACCGCTATACTGAATCTATAGATCAAAAACAAGCAAGCCCCGGACACCCTCCGGGGCTAACTTATTGATAAGAAGTATTTTGTACGCAACCCATTTGTTATGACTATTTTGCAGACACCAACACCGTGCAAACCATTGAATGCAGAGATTTTAAGCCCAAGATTACCCCATGAGGGGAGGGGGTAACCCCATAGAAGAGGTCGGCCTAAGTCGACTGCAACGCCGCTTCAATCCCAGAGTTCACCTCAGCCTGGGCAAACTCAGCCGCCACGCGAACGCCATTCATAATCGCCTTCTCATTCGACGATCCATGGCCGATGATGCACACCCCGCGCACACCCAGTAGCACCGCACCACCATACTCCGAGTAATCCAGCCGCTTTTTGAACTCGTTGAACGCCTTGCGCGACAGCAGCGCCCCAACCTGTGAGGTCACCGTCGACTTCAGCGACTGCCGCAGCGAAGCACTCAGCAACTGCGCGGTCCCTTCAATCGACTTCAGCGCAACGTTGCCCACAAAACCATCGCACACCGCCACATCACTGTGGCCGTTGAACAGATCGCGCCCCTCCACGTTGCCGGTGAAGTTGATATTCGTCAGCGCACGCAGCAGTGGCAGCGTATCGCGAGTCAGCGCATTGCCCTTCATGTCCTCTTCGCCGATCGACAACAGTCCCACGCGAGGATTGTGGATTCGCAACACGTTCTTCGCATACATATAACCCATCACTGCAAACTGGACCAGGTTATCCGGATCGCAGTCCACATTCGCGCCCACATCGAGCAGCAGGGAAGGAACACCTTTGATCGTAGGAAGGATCGTAGCCAGCGCCGGCCGGTCGACGCCCGAAAGCATGCCTAGAACCATCTTCGCGGTTGCCATCGCCGCACCGGTGTTTCCGGCGGTAAAGAACCCAGCGGCGCGCCCTTCGCGGACCATCTTCAACCCGACTCGCATCGTGGAGTCCCGCTTAGACCGCACCGCCTGCGCGGCCTTGTCGTCCATCGTGATCCATTCGCTGGCCGGTGCGATGAATACCGGCAGACGCTGTCCGCGCAATGCATGCCGCAGGATGGGACGCAACCTGTCCTCCGGCCCTACAAGATGCACTCGCACATCGTACTGGCGCGCAGCAAGTACAGCCCCGCGAACCTCTGGCTCGGGGGATCTGTCGGAACCCATTGCGTCTACAACGATGTCAGTCGGCATCAGCAGGGAAGAGCAGGGCTTGGATTGGGAGAACTAACTGGCTTCTTTGGTCACAAGGACGTCGCGCCCCTTATACGTCCCGCACTTCCTGCACGCAACGTGCGGCAGCTTACGCTCATGGCAGTTTGGGCACTCGGAGAGGCCGGTGGGGGTCAGAAAATCGTGGCTGCGGCGCTTGGCAGTCCGTTGCTTCGAGTGGCGCCGTTTTGGATTAGGCATTGCAGTATCCCTTTCAATCGGCCGCGGCGGTTACGCGAAGAAACACGCGGTCGACGAGGCAAAAAACTTGATTTTAGTGCTTCAACTCGAGCTTGTTCGCCAGACCCGCAAGCGCATTCCATCGCGGATCGGCCGGGGCCTCATCGCAGGAACATTTCGCTTGATTCAGATTCTGACCACAGCGCGGGCAAAGCCCTTTGCAGTCCGCCGTACAGAGGGTGCGACTCGGCAGGGAAAGTAACACCTGCTCGCGCACCACATCCTCAAGCAAAAGACCGCTCTCTTGATAATAACCGATTTCGGTCTCATCCGGGGTAATTGACCGCTCCCCGGCGTCGGCATCGGCGTATTCCGGCCTGAAAATGAGGTCAAAATCGCCCGAAATCGGCACCGCAACCGGATCCACGCACCGCGCGCAAAGAATCTCAAAATCAGCACCGAAATGCGCCCGCAGCCGGATGTCGTTCACATGCGAATTGGAGCTGCGATGTTCAACCAGCAGGTCAGCCACGCCATTGACAGGCAACGGGCCCACCTGCCGAACATCCGGGGTATAGTCCAGCACACCCGGAGCAATGACCTCACTGAATTCAAGGGGTTCATCTACGAGTTGAAGCGGAGTAATCAGCACAATCTTGAAACCAACCAATCTGAAGCTCTCTTAAGGTTAGCAGGTTCGCCGCACAGATCAAGTCCGTCGTCACCGCAGCGAATGACTTAGTTTGCGCTATGAGTTCAGAGGCAACTGTCCGATGGCCCGTTTATCGTCCAAGTGGCGGTTACTCAACATAAGCCGAGCAACCGCTTCCTAGAGAAGAATGGAAAGCAAATTCCCGTTTCCGGGCCAAAACAAAGCTATCGAAAACGCCATGTTTGTGTTTTCCCCCGGTCCGTCCCAATTTCGGAACAATAAGACCTGTCCGGCCCATAGCGCACGGCGATGGCGGCGACAGCACGAAGGCATGTCGTAGTGTTTGTCTGCCCTGCGGATTCAAACGGACCCATTACCCGGAAGGCACACATTGTGGTCGGCCAATCGATCGCAGGGAGTACAATCGAACCCTCGGGTCGTTGGCTCCTCCCGAGGTACGAGGTAGTTCCGATGTCGCGGTCAGAGACAGCACGATTGGCTCGGAGTTCAACTGGCTGGTTCCTGCTTTTTCTCTGCACCTCTTTGCTCGCATGGCGCATTAGCTCTCGCATCGAGCAATATCACCCTTCGAGCGCCGGCCCTCCGGCCGCCGTTGCTTTTTTCGATGCCAACGAACGCAACACCGCGTCCCTTGATGTAGCGCAATCGCAACAGCGCTTCGTCGCCGAAGAGCATCATCAACTCTTTTGTCTAGATAGCCCTGAAGTGTTACCCCTACTGCTGACGGACAGACGCCAGCCAGATACTTCGACTGTCTTACCCGACATTCTACTCAGTTCTGTCTCGCTCTTCTCCAATCCTCCCCCTCGATCCCTCGCATAGTCAGACTGCGGAATGATCTTCATTCCGTCCGCGCCTCATCTCAGGATGGGCGATGAGCAGTCTCCGCTAATAACAACTTTGGGAGGATCGGTCGATGAATGTCATATTGATTCTTTTTGCAATGCCTCTGGTTTGTGCAGCAATCGGTCTTTACGCCGCCGCCAGAAATCGCGCCGAAGAACGTCGCAAGACGGCGATGCGAAGAGTCGCGGAAAAAACCAAGAGTGTTCTGCTTCGCAATCGGAGCACAATGTTTCCCCTCTCCGTGATTCTCTGCCTCTCGTCAGCTTGGCTGTCGGCAAGCGCTCAAGAGATTATTCACGCACGCGCCGGTCAGATCGTCGCCACCAATTCCACTGCGAAGACACTCACCCTGAAGGTCGCCGACGGTTCTATCGTTGTCTTTAAAGACGTCGGCAATCCTGAACCGGCGATCTCTTTCAATCAGGATGTGCGTAGCAAAACCGTCCCTGCGGGAACATTCAATAAAGTGGGTGCTCACGTAGTTGTCTTCTACTTTGGGTTCGACGCTCCGACCGCGGTAGCCATCAAGGACTTGGGCTCGGAAACCCCGAAGAGAAGCACCGGAAGCGTAGCTAACTTCGACCGCCACCAGCATCTGCTGACTCTCAAGTCTGATACTGCTGAGCCGCAAAAGTTGGTTCTCTCCGACGATACGGTCATGGACACCCCGGAGGGGGTTGTCAAACTGGCCGACTTCCATCCCAACAAGGGAGAGCAGCTCCGCTGCTTTACCAAACCCGAGTCCCAGGTAGCCTTGTTCGTCGCCCCCAATTAGTCGAACGTGGCTTGGAGGTTCAATCCGCTGCCTGCCTGTAAGCCGCTGCGGCGCGCTTAACGGATGTGCGTGCGGTGCGAACCTCCACAGCGGAGTCGCGATTAGCCAAATTGTATGGTTACGCCTTCTACCTGATCCAACCAGAAAACTACAAAAAGGAGATTTTTAGAGTGAACGTCAATCAACTCAAGCAGCGCTCCGCCGCTTTTATTTTCGCAGCAGTTCTTGTTCTTTCGGGATGCCATAAAAAGGTCGCCCCTCCTCCCACGCCGCCTCCGCCTCCGACTCCGCCTGCACCGACGGCTAATATCACGGCGAACCCAGGTGCGATCCAGCAAGGCCAGTCCTCCACGCTGTCCTGGACAACCACAAATGCGAATCAGGTGATGATCACCGGTCTTGGGACCGTCTCCCCCAATGGCTCTCGCAGCGTCACGCCGACGCGTTCAATTGACTACACCATCACAGCCACTGGAGCCAGTGGCGCGTCTGTGCAAGCTACTACGCGAGTGACGGTGACACAGCCTCCCCCTCCCCCCAGTCCGGCTCCGTCGATGACTGACGAAGAGTTGTTTGCTCAAAACATCCACGATGCCTACTTCGACTATGACAAATACGACCTCCGTCCCGCTGACATATCCACGGCCGAGCAGGACGCGTCGTTTTTAAAAAGCCATCCCGGCATCAAGATGCTTATCGAGGGGCACTGCGATGACCGGGGCTCGGCGGAATACAATATCGCCCTTGGGCAAAGCCGCGCTGAAGCGCTCAAGAAGGCCCTTACCAACGATGGCGTGAACGCCAGTCGCGTTAGGATCATCAGCTACGGCAAAGAAAAGCCTTTCTGCACGGAGGAAACCGAGTCATGCTGGCAGCAAAACCGTCGTGATCATTTGAAGATTGATCACTAATACTGTGACTCTTCAATTTCTGAGACGGGCGGAGGCGTAGCCTAGACCAGGAGGGGCAGATCGCTGCATTGGGTCGCCCCCCTCGCCCAGATGCGTCAATGGTGATGCGGAAATCCTCTCCAAGCCATTTCCCTATGAGACAGAGTGGAATGATCAGTCAGGGAAGCCAGGGACGATTTGGCCCAACGAGACGATTCTGGATACTGGAAGCAGATCGAAGCGTTCGAGGATGAACCGCGTCAACGCACTTAGACGATAAGTCGGTTCATCGGACAAGTGGGCTGCTGCTCGGGTCTGCCAATAGGGTTCTTTTTCAGTGCAAACCGACGCATTATCACGATTCGGAATATTTAGCGACCATCGACCCTTCCCTGCACGTCCAATACTTATGAGCAAAGAATGGCGAGCCGCGGATGTTCCATCTCTCACTGGTAAGAGAGTCCTCATCACAGGCGCCAACAGCGGCATCGGCTACCATGCCGCACTTAAGCTCGCCCGCAAAGGCGCCCACGTCATCCTCGCCTGTCGTGATCAGCAGCGCGGCGAAGCTGCTATCGCCCGTCTCAAGACCGACTCTCCCGGAATCGACGCCGAGCTCATGCTGCTCGATCTCGCCTCTCTGGCCTCCGTACGCGAAGCCGCCGCAAAAGAGCTTGCGAAACATCGCCCCCTTCACATCCTCATCAACAACGCCGGCGTCATGACTCCGCCCAAACGCCTCGAGACGCAGAACGGCTTTGAGCTACAGTTCGGAACCAATGTCCTCGGCCACTTCGCCCTTACTGCCCTGCTGATGCCTGCCCTTGAGCAGGCGGCTGCTGAATCTGCTGACAGACCACGCATCGTCACAATCGCCTCCATCGCGCACAAGCGAGGCCAGCTCAACTTCGACGACCTGCAATCCACCAAAAGCTATCGCCCGATGCGGGCCTATGAACAGTCGAAGCTGGCCGATCTGATGTTTGCCTTCGAACTCAACCGTCGGTTGCACGCAGCACACTCCCGCGTGATGTCGGTAGCTGCGCACCCCGGCGTCGCCAAGACCAACCTCTTTCTGGTCGGCGACTACTCCTCAGCCGAGAAGGCCATCCGCAACGTCGTGGGTCACGTGATCGGCATCGTACTGAACACAGACGCCGAAGGAGCACTCCCCACGCTCTACGCGGCGACCGCACCAACCGCAGAAGACGGAGGCTACTACGGTCCTCAGGGATTTCAGGAGATGTCCGGCGACGACGTAGGGCCGGCCAAAGTGTCCCCGCAGGCGCGAGATACGAATGCTGCGACTCGCCTGTGGCAGGTGTGCGAAGATCTCACGGGTATCAAATTCTTGTGACCGGTTGAAACTCGCCGCGTGTAACTAAAAAATCTCAGGAGATGGCCATGAACGCTGCTGTTGTCCAGTCCTTCGATGCTCCTCCGCGTTACACCACGTTTGCCGAACCTGTAGCCGCGGAAGGAGAGAGGCTCGTAAGCGTAACTGCAGCCGGTTTGCACCCGATCGTAAAGGCGCTCGCGAGGGGAACTCACTACGGCAGTTCAGGGGAGCTCCCGTTCATTGCCGGGGTAGATGGCGTCGGCAGGTTGGAGGACGGCACCCGAGTCTTCTTCGGCATCGCGCGAAGCCCGTTTGGCACCTTTTCCGAACGCTCCCTGGCGTCTAGTTGGATGTGCCTGCCACTGCCCGACGGAATCGACGATGTGACCGCTGCGGGAATCGCAAATCCAGCCATGTCTTCGTGGGCTGCGCTCACAGCTCGAGCGAAATTTGTCGCCGGTGAGAGCGTCCTGATCCTCGGTGCAACCGGCGTTGCCGGTCAACTTGCGATACAGGTCGCAAAGCGTCTCGGAGCGCGTCGCGTCGTTGCTGCGGGTCGCAATCCGCAAGTATTGGAGAAGCTGAAGACGCTCGGCGCCGATGCAGTTATCTCGCTTGATCAGGATCAGGCGCCCCTCGTCTCTGCCTTTCGCAGTGAGTTGGCCGAAGCAGGAGTGGACGTTGTGCTCGACTACCTCTGGGGCCAGCCTGCCGAGCGTGTGCTCGAAGCGATCTCGCAAAAAGGACTGCGAAAGGCCAGCTCGCGAGTTCGATTTATTCAAATAGGTGAGAGTGCAGGCAAAGCAATTTCATTGGACGCCGCAACTCTACGCAGTTCTGGGCTCGAACTTCTCGGTAGCGGCTTTGGAAGTGCATCTCTCGATCAGATTCGGCAGGCCCTCGTTGAATTTCTCCAGGTGGCAGCGACGAAGCCCTTTCAGTTCCATACGAAAGCCGCTCCCTTGCACGATATCGAAGCTCTCTGGAACACCGCAGAAGAAGGCACACGGCTGGTGTTTCAACCTTAGCTCGAATAATGTCTCATCTTTCCTGTTAAAAATGCTAGCTGACAGCCCAAGATATCGACTCTAACCTTATCCGAAGCTAAGTGAGTGCCAACGATGTTGGTCTGCCGGTGTCGTCTTGCGCTGAGACCAGGAGAAGAGAGTATGCGATTGAAGAATCTTCGAGTCATACCTGTCCTGTTTGTTCTGTCAGGATGCATGCTGTCCAACGCATTTTCCCAGAGTGGAGATAACAAGCCACTCTCAGACTTACCCCGACAATTTGCGGCGACTGCATTTGGTCAAGCCGGTACTATGGCCGGTAAGAGCTTCGGAGTTAACCTCTACATCACAGGGTGGACAACTGATCAACAAGTCACGGACTTCATTAGCGTTCTGAAAGAAAAGGGCTCGGACGGACTGGTGAGCGCGATGGAGAAGACCGACGACGTGGGCCGCCTCTCCCCGACCGGATTCGTAGGCAGCAGCATGCGCTTTGCCCGATACAGATCAACAGCAAACGGCGGACTGCACATCGTGATGGTGACAAACCGTCCCATGTCGTTTGGCGAACTATATCGCTCCGGGCGTTCTACTGACTATCAATTTGGCATTGTTGTGTTGGACGTAGACAAAACCGGAAAAGGTACGGGCAAGTTGGCGCCCGTATGCAAGATCAAGTTCAACAAGAAGAACGAGCTCGAGATAGAGAACTACGGCCAAAAGCCTTTCCGTCTTGCAAATGTGTATCTGCAGAAATAGCGGCTTCGCGTCTTTGAAACTATTAGCAGGATCGAGAGAATACGAACCGTCGACCACTGGCCGAACCATGGGTTAGCTTGTCATCTTGCTTCTTGTCAGCCTTCCGGATCGATCAGCGGGTGGTGTGATCACCGAGAACAGTTACTCTGTCTGCAGCAATTTGGATTGATTCGAAAGCTCCTTCAACGTCACCTTGCTCAAGGGTTTTTCGTGGAGCAAGAGTTCGGCAGCACGAACGCGAGGAGTGTCGTGGAACCAACGTTGCACGATGTTGTCCTTCAATAAATTGGTCACCGCCAGAAGGCACATTCCCTGATGGTGTGCCATCCAGGACCGCACCAACTCAGCTTGATTGCCTTGCGTGTAATCGGCCGCTTCGTAGAATCCGAAATTGCCCATCCAATTCATTGTGGCCATACGCCGTAGGTTCGCTATAGCCTCCTTGCGATGGACGGAAAGAGCAAGAAAAGTAGAGTAGGGTGAGATCACAGGCCCGTCTTCTGCTCCATATTTCAGGGCCAGGGCCGGAATCCCCCAGGCTTGATAGCCATACCTTCCCTGAGGGTCCATCTTTGCGAAACCTGACTCTGAGATGCCCCAGGGAATGTTGTGTACGTGGTCGCGCTGAATATGAACAGCAGACTCGAGCGAACGCGAGATGAGCGTGTTTGGGAAGGTGCGCATCCACAAGGCCGGCATCATGTACTCGAACATGGTCCCGGTCCAGGAAAGAAGGGCGGGACGGCCACGAACCAGGACATGAGAGCGGTCGAGTCGAAACCACGATTGTTGAGGAATATCTCCCCGTGCGACGGCGATAAAGGAGGCGATGCGCGCCTCGGAGGCGAGAAGGTCGTAGCACGCCGAATGCAACTCACCTGTGGATCCGTCGAATCCGATTGAGAGGAGTTGACGGGATTCGACGAAGAGGAAGCCGTAGTGCATGGCGTCGGCGTGACGTTCTGCCTCCGACGCGACTATCGCCATGTCCGTCTTCAATTTCTTCAGGCGTTGTGCGGCTTCAAGCAGCAAGGCACGTAGCGAAGAAGCGGAGGCAGCGAGCGGGGAGTCTGACGGTAGCGAAGGGAGCGCCGCCGCTATTCTTGAATCCAATTCGGTTGCATAGTTGGTTGCCTCATGCAAGGCAGGGACGCACCTGTCCTCGGTCCCGCTGAGTTCCGGTAGTGCAAAGAGGGCTTCGAATTGAGGCAGAAACCAGGGCAGATAGTTCTGTATGAAGATCGATAATGCAAGGCGGCGGCGGGACAGTTCATGGACGAGCCAGTCTCCACGGCTTGTGCCGGACAGGTCGTTCTCTATCGGGATGGAGAGTGACGGCGCGGCCGTCTGTTGGAGAAGTGAGCGCACGTGGTCCCGTATCTTTGCGACATCTGGACCCTTTGGTTGCTGCGCTGCGTCGGTATTTGTTTCTGTCGCCGGTATCTTGGAGTTTGGCTGTATCTGTTCCAGGTTTGAGAACATTCCAACGTCCAGTAGTGGACGCTTCAGCAGATCGAGCGCGCCGGTGTGCAGGGTGTATAGAGATGCTGTCAGATTGCCGCTGTCCACAGTGGAGATAGTCAATGGGGGAATCGCTCGCAATGTCTCCATTTCGTACCAGTTATAGATATGGCCGCGCTGCTTCTCGAGACTGTCGTAGGTGTTTAAGGGTCCCCAGTGTAGCCTCGACGAACTCGGGAAGCGTGAGGAAACCAAATTCATACGCGGCTTGGCGCGCATTGAAGAGCATGCCGAGATTTGTGGGAGACAGCTTCCGCACCTGGAGCATGTTCTTTTCTTCGACGTTGTCGGGGATGAGCCAATGGTTCCTTTCGCCGCCAAACTCGTGGAAATACCGCCAGATGTGGAGGGCCTGCTGCTGGAGGAAGAGCCTGTCTTCTGACGTAAGCGGACCTTCGTGCTGGCGAGGAGGCAAGTTGAGCCAAATCGCTACAAGTGGTGCGATTGCCCAAAGCAGCAGGACGGGGCCTGCAGCGAACAAAGATCGCATGTGCGTGAATGCGAGGGCGAGCGCGATTACTAGAGCGGCGACGGGCGAGAGTTGCAGATAGACGTCCAACGGCGTTTTGGATCCGCCGAATTCAACCTGCGCGGCCGTCTCCCACTCAAGCAGATGCTTTCCCGACACGAGACTGCGGCTCAGCGACCGTATGATCGCATCGAGTGAAAGGAACATGTGGTGGGGCAGGAAGGTGAGGTTGAGGATCGTGAAGCCGAAAGAAGAGGCAAACATAAAGAAACCCTCGCGCGCTCCAACGAAGCTCAACTTCAGCAACGCGCGGCCGAGATTGAAGGCCAATTGGACAAAGACGGGGAGAAGCAGAAGGACGAGCCCCGCCACGGTCCAATAGAGCGCCCCACCTGGGAGAACGAACCACCCGAGTACGAACAGGAGGAAGGTGATTGGCTCGACCAGACTGCGCCGCAGATTGTCAAGGATCTTCCAGCGTGAGATCGTGCTGATCGGGTTTGCGGCCAACCTGCCGGATTCGTCGGGCACCTGGCCAAAGAGCCAGCGGGCAATCTGCCAGTCGCCACGCACCCAGCGATGCTTTCGTCGCGTGTGAGCGGAGTAGTGGGATGGGTAGTCATCGATGATTTCGATATCGGTGACGAGGCCGGCACGCGCGTAGGAGCCCTCGATCAGGTCGTGGGAAAGGAGCGCATTTCTTGGAAAGCGCCGGTCCAATACCTCGTGCAGGACGCTGACCTCGTAGATGCCCTTGCCGGCAAAGATGCCTTCTCCAAAGAGGTCTTGGTAGACGTCGGAGACGGCGCGAGTGTAGATGTCGAAGCCGGTCTCGCCGGAGTAAAGGGATGCGAGGCGGGTGCGCGATGCGGAGGCGACGCTGACGCCAACGCGAGGTTGCAGGATGCCGTAGCCCTCGGTCACGATGCGCAGCTTCGGGTGAATGATGGCTTGGTTCAGAGGATGCGCGATCGTGCCGATCATACGTGCGGCAGTGCCACGTGGAAGTTGCGTGTCGGAGTCCAGCGTGATGATGTAGCAGACGCGTTCCAGGATCTCGAGAGGCCCTGCTTTTAATGGGAAGCTATCGAATTTATGCAGTAAGAATTTATTGAGATCAAGCAGCTTCCCGCGCTTGCGCTCCCATCCCATCCAAACCCCCTGACGGGAGTTGAAGACACGATGGCGATGCAAGAGGAAGAAAAACCCGCCCTTTTCGCGGCCATACTTTGCATTCAAATCATTGACACACTGTGCGCCAAACGTTGCTAGGGGATTAGAGCTCTCGTCCAACGGCTGGGCCTTAGCATCGGGCAGATCCGTCAGGAGAGCAAAGTGGATATTCGGGTCTTGGTTTGAGAGATAGCGAGCTTCGAGCTGGTCGAACAACTCACGGACCTGCGTCTCGTTGAATAGCAGTGTGGGAACAACAACCAGGGTAATCGCATCGTCGGGAACGGCCTTTGAATAATCGAGTTTCGGAAGCGAGTGGGCCTTCATCAGTGCGGTGACCGCGTTGTTCACCAAATCGACTGCACCCTGAGAGGCCGGGAGAAGTGCAAACAGGAGTGCGCCCATTACCGGCCAGAACGCATGGTGAGGCACAAGAGGCGCAATAATGGCGACGATCAGAAGGCAGGACAGCGTGAAGATTCCGAGGATGTAGAAGTCCTCTTTCCACCTCCGGAGAAAGCTGCGTACTCGCTCGATAGGCGGAGGGTGATATCCGATGCGCTGGCTGAGTAAGGGTAGACCCTCAGCAAACAGGTAGTAACCGATGTGCATGGTCCGCCGGGCATGACGAGGATCGGGGTCGGCGGTCTGTGCGGCCTGGCGAGCGAGGTTGAGGGCGACCTGTGCGGTCTCGACCTCACTTGCATCGGCAAACTGCGCTAGCTCCGCGATGCGCATATGGTAGGTGTGGCGGGTCTCGTCCTCCATCTGCGCGAAGACACCGGTTGGGTCTTGTCGAAGGATGGAGTCGAAGGCTATCAGCGGCTCGAGCACAGTGCGCCATTCAAACTGATTCAACCGTCGCATGCTGTGGAGGATGGCAGAGAATGGTGACTGCTCTATGGGCGGTAGTTCACCCGCCTGGAATGCCTCCTCGGCACGGTCCAGAATGTATTCCAACTGCGCTAACTTGAGCGCCTGTGGCAGGACCGTGATCTCCTCGAGCAAGAGCGCGTCGCGCTGCTGCGCTTCTTGAACGTAAGTGGTGAGAGATTCAGGCGACCATATTCCCTGGGCCGCGGAGAGATATCCTTCCGCCAGGTTAATCACCCGTGGCAACTCTTTATCGCCGTCTACGCGGACATAAGGAAGCGGCGCAAAGGTAGCGGCGGTGTCATCCCCGGCGATGAGCGCGGATTCCAGCATGCGCGTGCTTTCGAGCAGTTCAAGCTGCGGCGTCAGCTCCTGTAGCGAAGCTGTTTTGCGGCAGGCACGCAAGATTTCCGTGAGTCTTTGTTTCAGCCGGACGAGTCGCGCGGACAACCCACCGGCCTTTGGATTGGCCGGTACCATCACCCATTGTCTGCCGAGTGCTTTGGCCCGTTCCTCTAACTCCGCATCCGACACGGGCGGTCTTTCGGGCAATCCGGTAGTCGGCAGATCAAACCCCGGCGCAGTCAGTGGCAGCGCGTGTTCTGAAGCGACTGGGTCTTCTGAAAACGGTGCCATGACGCCTTTCTCGATATCGTTCGCCCGCTGGAGCGGGGATGTAATTCGTTCCATTGCTTTTGGTGCTGTCGGGTAGGATGCGGGGCCGGGCTTACCTGTAGCTTGCAGCCTGCATCTCAAACATGCTGGCGTAGAGTCCATTTTTCTCCATCAGCTCCTGATGGTTGCCTTCTTCAATCAGGCGGCCGCCGGAGAGTACGACGATGCGGTCCGCCATGCGCACTGTTGAGAAGCGGTGGGAGATCAACAGGGCCATCTTTCCGGCGGTCAGCTCGGCGAAGCGCTCAAACACTTCGAGTTCACTACGCGCGTCGAGGGATGCGGTCGGTTCATCGAGGATGAGCAGCTGCGCGTCGCGAAGATAGGCCCGGGCGAGGGCCATCTTTTGCCACTCCCCGCCCGATAGTTCGACGCCGCCCTCGAAGCGGCGGCCAAGCATCTGATCGTATCCGCCGCTGAGCTTGCTCACTACGGTGTCGGCTAAGCTCTTGTGAGCGGCAAGTTCGATGTCGTTCTGTTGATGCAACCGGTCGACACTGCCTACGGCGATGTTCTCTCGCGCTGTCATCTCGAAGCGCATGAAGTCCTGAAAGATGACGCCGATATGGCGGTGCAAATCTTCGATGGAATATTCCCGCAGGTCAATACCGTCCAACAGTATCTGTCCTTCGGTGGGGTCGTAGAGGCGCGTGATCAGCTTGACAACAGTTGTCTTGCCCTGGCCGTTCTCTCCTATGAGAGCGATCCTTTCTCCGGGAGAAAGTGTGAGATTGAAGTTTTTCAATACAGTCCGCTCTGTGCCCGGATAAGCGAAGGAGACATTGCGAAACTCGAAGCCGTTTTGAATCGTCTTCGGTGCGGGCAGGGCGCCGGGTTTGGATTGCACGGTCGGTTGCATGTCGAAGAACGCGATCAGGTCAGTGAGAAAGAGCGCCTGATCGGCGATGCCTGACGCGGTGGAGAAGACCTGTTGCAGGTTGGAGCTTGCCTGCTGGATGGCCGTAGTTAAGAAGGTGAACTGTCCGATGTCGTAGGCGCCCCCGAGCGTGCGCCAGATGACATACACATAGGCGCCGTAGTACCCCAATGTGCCAATGATGCCCAGCAGTCCGCCGACGATCAGCTTCGACCGTGAAAGGGCGACATCTTCAAGATAGATATGGTTCGCAAGGGCTTGAAATCTTCCGGTAAGGAACTTGTAAAGGCCAAAAAGTTTCACCTCTTTTGCGCCTTCGCGGCTTCCGGCTACCTGTCGCAGGTAGTCCATCTGTCGCTTGGCCGGGGTCTGACGAAAGTTTTTTGCGTAACCCAGAAAGGCATAGTGTGTTTCGCCAAGGAATGACGGGAGCACGCCTGCCGCGAGTAATAGCACCAGCCAAGGGGAAGCCCATGCCAGCGCCGCCGAAAATACCAGAGTGGTGATGACTTGCTGGATCAAGCGGCCAATCTGCTGGATCATCGCTAGCCGGTCGGTCGCCTGCACGCGGGCGCGTTCGAGCCGGTCGTAGAAGACGGGGTCTTCGTAGGTCGTCAGATCGAGGCGCGCGGCCTGCTCCATGACGCGAACACTGACATACTGGGTATAACGATTCGCAAGGAGCGAGTCGGAATAGTCGATGGCTCTGGTGAGCAACCCTAGAAAAACATTGAGGGCGATCTCTGTGATGACCAAGGCCCAGAAGTTGGGAGCCAGAGCTGTGCCGCGTAGAACTCCCGCGATGTCGTTGATAATGTACTGCGCAACTTTGGCTATGGCAAAGGGAAGAACAGCGACGATGACTCGGAGCCCGATTCCCCATGACACAACTGCTCGACCCGACTCCCATAGAATCCGGAGAACGGGAGGCATATTTCGAAGCGCACGCAGCCGCTCGCGCCATGGACTCTCAGCATTCACAAGGTCTTTCAAATCGCTCCTAAAGTGAAACTGCTAAAGAGATAAAGGGAAGGGTCACATAGAGATACCCTAGCCTAATTGATGCATGAATACGTCTAAATGTTGGATTGGCACGGAAGCAGCACTTATAGCACTACATAAATGGTGGAGCAGTAGAATAGTCTTGTATGCCGCGCAGGCCATCCACCATGTCGTCTATTAAAGTGCTCGTGATCGATGACAATGAGGCTCATGCTCAAGGACTTGCAGAGCTTTTGGCGCTCTCCGGGTTCGACGCAATTTACGCAACCACTGGAGCCAGAGGTTTTGAACTAGCTCTCAGTCAATCGGTGGACGCGGTCCTTCTCGACCTGAACCTCCCTGATATGAGCGGTTACGAGGTTTGCCACAGGCTTCGCAGTGAACCCGCCACAGCGAATGTGGCGATTGTCTTCCATACTGCTGCCGATTCGGCGGGTGTTGACCATCAGGCGGATGCATTTCTGACTTACCCTGTCGAGATGGGCCATATCTGCCATGTAATTCAAGGATGTGTTGCGCGACGAAAGATCGCCACATCGACACTTACGTAGAGCGGAAGAGAATGCGGACTAGCTTGACTGAGCTGAAGACTAGCGCAAGTGCTACTGCGAACCACACGCCATAAAGCACGTGCACAACCCAGAGTGGAGCGACACCGACGTGACGCAGCAGAGACGGTAGGAAGTTCCACGTAGCAATGTGCACTGCATCCCAGGGATCCGTAAACATGGTGGGTGTATTCAAACCCCAGGCTCCTCGTTTGCCCAGCGCGAATGCTGCGATATTTTTGAAGCGCAGAAGCGCGACCCAAGTGGGGTGACCGAGGGCATCCATCTGGTAGATCTCAAGCGGCAACCAGAAGGCTAACGATGCGCACTGGATCGCTACGCTAGCCGCGGTGATTGAGAGCCCGACATACCAAATAGGTCGTTCGAGAGCCTCCCGGTAACGAAGCAGGAGTGGAATGGCAAGCAGAGAAGCGAGTTCGACGGCACTCGAGACGTAACGATCGCCCCACGCGAAGTCGCCAGCCCACCAAATGTAGCGAGCATAGAAGACGACGTAAATGGCAAGCAGCACGAGCGTGCTCGCGAAAAAAGCTCGTACCGGAGGGGACAGCCGTTTCCACAGCAAAACGGTGAGCAGCAACGCTAGCGGGAACATCGGATCAAATAGGAAAATACTTTTCTCCGGCGCGAAAAATGGGCCGATAATCCCGGAGTTAATCCCACCATGGAACCATGCTCCATTGAAGGGGAAGTTGACGGGAAGCGTCGGATCTAGCTGTCGTTGTTCACGCGAAAAGATGTCGATGTAGGTGTTGGTCCACGAGCCGAAGCGAATGTACTGATAAATCCGATCAAGCAAGAGAAAGACTGCGTAGGTGGGGAGAGCGATACGGAGGTAGGTGCGGACAGTGGCACGATTGGGCGGTGTTACCTGCGTCGACTGTCCGTAGGTGTGGGTGCCTGAGGTTGTATTGTGTCGAGCGAAGAGCGACGCGAACAGAAGGAAGCAGCCGGCACCCAGAATATCGAGCGCAGTGGTAAGACGCGTGAGCAGGTTGAGCCCGAGTGCCGCCGAGCCCCAAAGCAGCGCGCTCTTACTGCCAGTCGTGAGCCATCGATACTGCAAGGCGAAGCCCGTAATTGTCAGCAGCAGTATGTAGTTGTTCTCTGTCATGTTCTGCGCATAGTGCAGGTGTGTTGTGGCGCAGAGCAGACTCAGAGTGCCGGCGATCGATTCGCGTGTCGAAAAGCCAAGGAGGCCGAGGAGACGGAATGCGGCAAGTGCCGTGAACACATTGACCAGGATGTTCGTGCTCATGCTGACGACGATGCTTCGAATTGCCGGGTCAGTTTCACTGCTTACGTAACTGCTCCAGAGCGGCATATGGCTTACCGCAGAGCCGGCGAGGTCGGCCGGAAGCATAAGCAACGATTGGCCAATGCCATACCAGGCGTAAAGGTTGCCATGACGTCCATGCAATCCGAACTCTGGATATTCGTCCAGAAAGACCTGGGGCTGGCCTGTCCAAAGGGAATGCGTCACTTGAAGGCGGTGCGTAGTATCGGACGTGCCAAGCTCGCCGGACTGGATGAGGAAGGTGAAAAGCGCGGTGATGAGCAGAAGCAGAGAAAGCGGATGGGAGGGAGCGACGCGGAGCATTGATCTCCATGGTACAAGGGGAGAGCGAGCAACCTAGCTCAAAAGCTAATGCTGACATCGAAGAGGCGCTTCAATCTGCGATATCCGAACCCTTCTCTTCTCGTGACGAATGATTTTCAGTAGCATGAGTTTCGGTTTGGCTCCTTATAGCATGAAGAGACGTTTCGCAGTTGCGGCTTGTTTATTAACGATCGTGGTCGCCGCGGTCGCTGCCCTATTGGATACATAGCAAAAGATCGAACCCAACCGTAGTGCAAGCATATGCTGACCCACAGGCTCGCACAAAGCGGCTCAATGTGCGATTACCCGGAAACAATTGGGTATTACGAAGAGCAAAAAGCCAAAAATAATCATCTCTACTAGGCCGGGGTAGAACTTGCCCCGATCGGTGTTGCGAATAATCGCAAAGATTTCGATTGGGCGATGTCAACTTACGACAAGGGAGTTGAGCAGATACAGCCAGACGGAGCGCTTCTATTAGAGATGGCTCGAGGCAGTCGAGCCTTACACTATCATCTCTATGCCCTGGCACCTCTCGTCCTGCTTGCAGAGTTCGGAGAAGCAAATCATCTTGATCTTTATGCCCACGCAAACGGCGCAATTCATCGCCTCGTCGACTAATGAGATGGTCCGCCGCTTGATTCCTCCGCTTTGCCAGGGGGATGGTGGTGGCAGCTTCTAACAAGGAGGATCATCGCTATGCAGATACATTCAGTTGGCATCGACCTGGGCAAGACGACCTTTCACCTCGTTGCGCTCGGAGCCGCCGGCAAGGTGCTTGTGAAGAAGAAGTTCACGCAGCAGCAACTCTTAACGTTCACCGCGAACATGCAGACTTCACTGATCGGGCTGGAAGCTTGCTCAGGCGCCCACTTCCTCGGCCGAGCGCTACGCAAGCAAGGCCACGATGTCCGGCTGATTGCCGCTCAGTTTGTGAAGCCCTTCGTGAAGTCCAACAAGAACGACTTCGTTGATGCGGAGGCGATCGCAGAGGCCGTCGAGCGCAAGAACATGCGCTTTGTTCCGATCAAGACGGACGACCAGCTGGACCTCCAGGCCATCCATCGAGTTCGTGATCGGTTGGTCTCACGTCGAACGGCGGTGATTAACCAACTGCGGGCGTTTCTGCTGGAACGAGGCATGGTGTTCGCGCAGAAGCCGGCGAAGCTCAAGGCCGCCATGGCAGACATTCTTGAGAACGCCGAAGCCGACCTCACACCACTGATGCGCAACCTGATCGACACGCTGTGGGGTGAGTGGAAGCTTGTGGAGCAGCAGATCGAAGAGCTGAACGACGAACTGGAACGCATCTCTGCCAGCGATGCAGGGTGTACCCGCATCCGCAAGATTCCGGGGATCGGGCCGCTCGTCGCGACGGCTATCGTCGCCGCCATCGGTAACGGCGGCGCCTTTCGCAAGGGTCGAGAGTTCGCAGCATGGCTTGGCATCGTGCCACGCCAGTATTCGACCGGAGGCAAGGCGAAGCTGCTCGGCATCAGTAAGCGCGGCAACGTGTACCTTCGCAAGATCCTGATCCATGGTGCACGAGCTGCGGTACTGCGGATCAAGCGCGACCGAGCACCGATCGGAGCCTGGCTCGATGCACTCGACGCCAGAGCGCCTAAAAACGTTGTTGTAGTCGCCATGGCCAACAAGCTGGCGCGCATCGCATGGGCCGTACTCTCCAGCGGCAACGAGTACAGATCTGTCGCCGCGTAGCGCCGCGGAAAAGACGCCTGCGGCGTGGAAGCGCTAGCGCGCTCCCACTTTACCGCACTACGACGACGACTAAAGTTTTCCCGCCGAAGTCTGCACAGGATAAGCAAGGACGAAAGAACAATCACAACGGCGTGTCCGCAGCCTGGTACCGAGAATGGTCTCGAAAGAGCAACCGACCGACTTAAAAAGGACAGACACGCGCGCAACTCATCATGGCCAGGAGAGTTGACCTCCACCAAAAGGCCGAATACATTTGCGCAGACTTGTCTTCTCGCCCAAACTTTCCCCTTGCAGTCGCGCGGCGGACCATACATTCTCGGTAGACGGGCCTCCAGGACCCAACGCCCTTCGTCAAAGCGACAGGCGTGCAACAGGAGGTTCCGAAGACGCCCGATGGAGACCAGATCGGCTGGGCGCCTCCCTATGTGCGGCGTTTTCCAAATCCAGCGCTTGAGCGAATGATAAAAGCTGCCACCAATCTAAGTGTCTACTACTTAGGCGGCCTTCCTCCAGGCGAATAACAGGGCACCCTAAACGGTGCATAGGCTGCACCGGGTAGATCCCGTGCTGCTGAGTAAATAAGAACACAACTAATTGAGTGTCAGATCTGTGCCTGAGGACGCTTCTGGAATAGTCAGGGTCCAAGCGTTACCGGATTGTTCGAGCGTGTTCGTCCCCGCGGCCGAAGTCGCTTGCTTCAATCTGGGTGTCCAGCCGAAAGCCTCAATCCGTACTTGTTTCCACCATGGAGCGAACAAGCCTTCGCGCGCGCCGAGATGAATCATTAGCGAGCCGTCAGCGCTAACCGCGCAGGAGAAGTGCAGACGAAGAAACTGCCCTGAGCGAAACGCGAAGCTCTTGCCATCGTCCTGGTAGAGATCGCCGCGACAATCTTCGCCAGCGTAGACGCGCAGGGTCAGAGGGCCAACGGGCATCTCCTCTGTGCTTTGACTGAGCGGAGCGATGGGCAAGATAGCGCCCCCGCGAACATAGACAGGCAGATCAGCTAATCTCGGCGTGATTAGCAGAGGCTTGTTCGGCTGCTTTGCGTCGCGTTGCTCCAGATCGCGCGCGGCGGTTTGGGTGCTGCGGTCGAAACGTTCGCCCGTCCAATAGTCATACCAGACTCCAGGTGGCAGATTGACCTCGTACTGTCCAACCTCTTCGGGCGACGGTGAGGGCGCGACCAGCAAGCTGGGACCAAAAAGAAATTCATTGCCCGAATCGAGGTCGATCGGATGGCCGTCGGCAGTGGCATTGGGAAACTCGATGAAGAGTGGCCGCATGATGGGGACGCCGGTTCGTGAGGTCTCTTCGGCGACGGTATAGAGATACGGCAGCAAACGATAGCGCTCTTCGATGTAGTGGCGGCGGATGGCCTCGTGCTCGGGACCGTCGACCCACGGCTCGTGGTCGCGTGTGCCCTTTGCTGCGTGATCGCGGTCAATGGGCTGGAACGCGGCGAGCTGCAGCCAGCGTGTGAGCAGATCAGGCGACGGCGATCCGGCGAAGCCTCCAACATCAGCGCCACTCAGTGCGAAACCGCTGAGTCCGAGATTGATGAGTTGAGGAATGGTCATGCGGAGGTGGTTCCATGTGGAACTGTTGTCTCCTGTCCATGTGGCGGCGTAGCGTTGACCTCCAGCGTAGCTGGCGCGAGTGAGGACGAAGGGGCGCTCGTTAGGCCGCAGTGCAAGAAGCCCATCGTACGTGGCGCGCGAATTCTCCATGCCGTAGATATTGTGGATCTCAAGGTGAGTTGCTGTGCGTGATTGAAAGCCAGGTTCGTTGATGCGATGCTCGATGTCATCCGGCATGGTCTTGGACGGGACGTTGAAGATGGCTGGCTCGTTCATGTCGTTCCAGAAACCGGCGACGCCATCGTTAAGGAAATCCTTGTAAAGTGTTCCCCACCACTCACGAGTGACTTGGCGTGTGAAATCGGGGAAGACCGAGGGACCTGGCCACACAACGCCGGTGTAAACAGTGGCGTCTGGATTTTTGACAAAGTGGTCGCCAGCGGAGCCTGTGTCATAAGGAGCGTAGTTGGCGTCGGGAAGTTTGGCAATGTGCAGGTCTGTGATAGCTACGACGTGAAAGTCTTTCTGTGTCAGGTCGTGGATCATTTGAGAGAAGTGAGGAAACCGCTCTGTATCCACAGTAAAGGGGCGATTGTGATCCTGGTAGTCGATATCAAGGTAGATGGCGTCGGCGGGGATGTGGTCGGCACGAAGGCGGTTGGCGATCTCCATGACACGCGACTCAGGATAGTAGCTGTAGCGCGACTGCTGATAGCCGAGCGACCAGAGCGGTGGCAGCGGCGTAGGGCCGGTGAGCCACGCGTAGGTTTCGACGACATGCTTGGAATCGGGACCGTACATCAGATAGTAGTCGACGGGTCCGTCAGGCGCTCCGAAGGAGTATTGGTCGGGAACCTCGCGGCCGAAGTCGAAGAAGGTGCGCCAGGTATTGTCGAAAAGGACACCGAGTGCGCGGCCCTCGCGATAGTCGATGAAGTACGGGACACTCTTATAGATGGGGTCGGTGGACTCTTGCCACCCGAAGGAGTCGCTATTCCACATGGTGAAGGCTTCACCAGCGCGATCGAGCGGGCCGGGCTTGTCACCGAGGCCAAAAAAATGGGAGTCGTCGAATTTCTGCTTGTAGATGCGGAAATTGTGACCGTGCCATTCGATCGGGCGAGTGTCCTGCTGAAGAGTCTTTCCGGCAAGGTCGGTAACTGTGAGGCGGAGCGATGAATCGCACCTCACCCGGAGCGAGGCGGTGTGAAATCCCATCCCGCCGTTCGTGATTTCTGGTACGGTCCGGACGGAGGCACTGCGCGCGGCGGGGAGAACTGCCCAGGACGCATCCTCCGGAAGCTGCCCATTGTCTCCAGCGCGAACACGCAATACATCATCACGGAGAGCAGTGACTTGCAGGATAATGCCGTGAGTTGATATTCGGATGCCGTTTGGCAGGGCCTCGACCTGAACGCTTGGAATGGCTGATGCCGGACCGGTATTGTTTTGAGCAGAGGCCGGACGGTCGAGCGCTCCCGTGAAGAGCAGAACGAAAGATAGCAGGAGCGGTAGACGAAGCGGACTCATTTGTGAAGAATAAAGTATAAAGCGCAGGGTTCGATTGTCGCGAAAAGGTAATGTGTCTGTTTTCCCAGGTTGCCCGTGGAAATGAAGACATGCACCCTCCCGAATTGCCCTAAGATCGCGTGTTCCGATAGCTCTGACTGAGCATTGCCCAGCTACTTGAGAAAAGAATAGTCTGATTATGAAGCCGGGAGTTTCGAGTAGATTCTGCTGGCTATGATGTTGGCCTGCGGTGAGTTTGATCCGAAACTTCTGGTTTCAATTAAGATCTCGAACGGCTTTAGTTTGCCATTGCCTGCTGCTGCCTTTTCCATAACCGATCGCATCTCTTCACGGTTGAAGAGTATGTCGGTAGCGGCTTGAGTGCCAGCCATCGTTAGTCCTTCGACGATCAGAATCCATCCAGTGTTGTTTAAGTTAGGAACCAGAGCGACTACTGCGTAAGTTCGATGCGAGGGCGCTGCTGCGTCGTTCGTGTAGACCTGAGACTCACCTGCCAGCGGGTGTTTGTTGACAATGAAGGAAGCGTTCGGGTGCGGTTCGTAGTCAAATTCGAAGTTGAGGCTTTTTTGAAAGAGTTCCACCCATGGGTCGGAATAAGTTGATCCCAGGAGAATCGCGTTGGAATCTTTAAGATCCTCCATGTGAAGCTCCCGAGCATAACGGATGACGAGCTGAGCAGGGACTGCTTCAGGAATTCGCGAAAACTTGAGGACAGCGTCGAGGTCAGCGATGTTCGTGTAACGTTGTGCATCGAGGTCGGCGAGATTTTGGGCATCGATCTTGAAGGGACTTTTTATTGAGAGATAGTCCCGATTGACGTATTCAGCTAGATGAACAGCGTGACCGGTCAGGTTTTGGAACATAACGATACCGTCATCGGACGGAACCAGGAATGTCTGACGCTCTTTGTCAAAGACCTGCGACCAGAGCGGATGACAAGGGTCTGCTTGCACGGGGTGGGTATGGTTCAGAACCCTCCACGCGACAACGCCGCAAACAACGAAAAAAAGCAACCCGAAGAGTGCACGAAATCGCGTGCTGCGATTCCGGGCGAGCGGAGGAACAGGAGGAACTTCGCTGAAGCCAGTTGCGGGTGGGTAAAACGGTCCTTCAACCGTTTGCACGGGTATGTGCATTGACTCGGCCGTTTGATTGGGCGAAAAAACCGGGATGTATTTGCCCAACGGGATACTGATGTGCAGCTCCTCAGATTTACCCTCTTCTTCGAAGTAGTGGTCCAACCGCTGGCGCAACTGGCGCGCGTAATTGCGCACGATGTTGTCTTCTCCGGGGTTGTATCCCTGCTTCCTGACAAAAACATGAACGCCAATCTGGTGTTCGCTGATCTCGTCTGGTCTCCCGCATAGCGCGCGATCACAGATGTAGAGCAGAAATTTAGACAAGAGGGCAGACTTCGCGAAGCTCTTGCTGGCCACGACCCTTTGCGCAAGCTGCCAGCGTGGATCCTCGGTTAAGCAAACCGGCTCCCAAACCGACTCCGCATGCATCAAGGAATTGGCAACTGAACCCTTCGTGAAGGAGTCTAAATCTGATGTCCAATTGGTTCGTTGATCCATCTTTTCACCCGTGAAGGGTATCAAAAGTTAAACAACAACCGGTAAAAAGGCTCCACAGTTCCGGATCCCTTCGTTTATGTGAGCGACTCCACTTTTAACCCTTTTGTAACCAATTGGAAAGGTGGTTGGATTTCATGGAAAATCACCGGTGTAAACACCGGGTATACCCCTTACGAGAGTCTAGCGAAGAGCAAAGAATGGGCAAGATCGTGTGTTGAACTTCAGGAGGCTTCTCATGCTAAAGCTCAGCAACAATAATTCATATTTTTCCTTCCTTCCTGAGCCGGGCATGCTCAGGCGAATGTTCCTGCTCGCCAGTGTCTTGTGCTTCATCCTGCTTAAGGCAAATCCTCTTTCAGCACAGATTGATACGGGAGGGATTACAGGGACCACGAGTGACACGTCTGGCGCGATGGTCCCCGGCGCCACCATCACGTTGACGAATGACGCGACTGGCGTCGTACTCTCGACCAAATCCACCTCGACCGGCACCTACTCCTTGAACGCCATCCGGCCAGGAACTTACACCCTGCGCGGCGAAGCGGCAGGGTTTCAAACGTTTATTGACAAGGGGCTGGAGGTGCATCTCCAGAGCACCCTGACGATTGACGTTGCGTTCACTGCCGGCGCCGTGAAACAGGAGGTTACCGTGACAGCAGCGGCCCCTCTGTTGCAAGCCGAAAATGCCGCAGTCGGCCAAACGGTTACTAGTCAAACGGTCAATGATCTGCCACTGAATGGTCGCAACTGGACCTCCCTGCCGCAACTTGCCGCCGGGACCTCCACCGCTCCAGTGGGCCAGCCCAGCGGCAACTCGGGATCCACGGACAGCGCTTATTTCTCAGTCGACGGCGTCAATTTGTGGCAGAACGATTTCCGTTTGAATGGCATCAACGACAACATTGAAATCTATGGCGGCTCTTCGGTCGGAAGCAATGCCGCGATTATCCCTCCTCCGGACGCCATTCAGGAATTCAAACTGCAAAATGGCAACTTCAATGCCGAATTCGGACACTCCACCGGAGGGGTCATCAACGCCGCTATCAAATCCGGAACCAACCGTTTACACGGAGACGTCTGGGAGTACTTCCGAAACACTGATCTTGACGCAAACATCTTCTTCAGCAATGGCCAGCCGGTGCCCGCGTATCACCAGAACCAGTTTGGAGCCACGCTCGGCGGACCGGTCTTTATCCCCAAGGTTTACAACGGAAAGGATAGAACGTTTTTCTTCGTTGATTATCAAGGTGACAGGCTCGTAACTCCCGCGCCTGCAACCAGTACGGTACCTACTCAAAACATGATCAACAGCGGCTTTACGAACCTGCAGGATCTCATTACGTTCAGCGGAGGGACCGGAACCGACGTCCTGGGCCGGACGTTCTCACATGGAACCATCCTTGATCCGGCCACCACGCGACCCGTAGTCCAAGGCGTTGTCGACCCCGTAACCGGATTGCTTGCAACGGCAACCGGATACGTGCGTGACCCCTTCTACACAGGAAGCCTCGTAGGCAAGACGAATTTCGTCGGAGCGACCTCTCAGCTGAACATCATTCCGGTGGGGCGCATCGATCAAAATTCAGTTAAAATTCTCGGCCTCTACCCGATACCAATCTACAGCGGACTGGCAAACAACTTCGCGTGGACCCCAAGCCAGGACGAGACCGACAACTCCTGGGACGTACGGATTGATGAGACGATCAACCAGAAAAACACCCTCTTTGGGGTATATGACCGAAGTCTCATCACTAGGTCCGTTCCATCCAGCCTACCTGGACTTGCTGTGGGCGAGACCGGAGGCCGGAATGACAGCTTTCCAGCATATGCATGGGCCGTGGGTTACAACGTAGCATTTACTCCTTCGCTCGCCAACGAAATGCATGTGGGAATGGTCCACGCCGATAAATTTCAAAAATCCATCTATGGGAACGTCTTCGGCATTCCCGCCGAGTACGGTATCGGAGGCGTCCCACAGGTTGCAAACAATGGCGGTATTCCCCCCATCACCATCAGCGGTTTGACCCATATTGGCGTAGGCAATTTCACCCCAACGATTCAAACCGTCTACAGCATCGAAGGGTCGGACAGCGTGACCAAGATCCTTCGCGGCCACACCTTCAAGACCGGCGTTCAAGTCGACGATCTAGTAGCGAACATCTCTCAGCCGCCCCAAGGACGAGGAAATTACACCTTCAACGGGCAGTATTCCGACATTCCAAACAAAAATAACAGCTTGAACGGAATTGCAGACATGCTTCTGGTCCCAACGGCCTCTACCGTTCCGGCCGGCATTGCCAATGTCGGCGGTCTCAGTAGCTTCGGGGGCTCGAATGTCGCCGCTACGGACGACCATCGCTGGTACATCGGAGCATATTTCCAGGACGATTGGAAAGTCACTCCAAACCTAACGTTGAATCTCGGTCTTCGTTGGGATTACTTCACCCCCTATGCCGAAGTGTTTGGCAGGCAGGCAAACTTCATTCCAAGTGGAGGCGGCAACGGCAACACGGGAATTTACTACATGTCAAATCAAGGCTGCCAGGTACCCAGGTCTGCTGCGTTCAACGCATTGCTGACAAGCAGCAATATCACGCTTGACTGTGTCTCCGGACTCACCTTGGGAAATGCGCAGAAAGTAAATTTTGCTCCAAGACTCGGATTCGCCTACCGGGCCAAACCAACGTTGGTCATCCGGGGTGGCTACGGTCCGGCATTCGGAGCGCTGGGCAATCTCGGCTATGGCGGTACGTTGGGAACCAACTATCCGTTCGTGTACACCTCGACGTTCAACAGTCCTGACTCCCAACACCCGTTGTTGGTCCCCGGCACTACGCAGACAGCTACCTTGGAAAACAGCCTTGCCATCATCAACATAGGGGATCCGACGGTCAACATCGGCACAGGATTGAATTTGTACGGACGGCAGTACAACTTTCAGACGCCTTATGTTCAAACCGTAAATCTGACGGTCCAGGACCAATTCACAAATCACGATTCCATTCAAATCGGATACGTCGGCACCATGGGTCGACATCTGGACAATCTGGGATACAATAATTCTCCCTCTGAGATTCTGCCGCCTAGCGCCAACCCTCAGAACTTCATCCCGTTCCCCAGCTTTGCCCGGAATGCAACCTACGAAACGACAAATGCCTCAAGCAGCTATAACGCGCTCCAGGCAACGTATGAACATCAAGTGACCTACGGTTTGACTCTGCTTTCCAACTACACCTGGAGTAAATGCATGACCGATCAACACACCCAGGCCGGGCAGAATCAGCAGTACAGAGCCGAATGGCTTCCCGGATTTGGAATCGCAAAAGACAACGCCGTGTGTGATACCGACGCGACCAGCGTATTTCACCTCTCAGGTTCGTGGCAGATCCCTGTTGGCCGCGGCAGGGCGGTCCTGAGCGATGCGAACCGTGCAGTGGATGCTTTCCTCGGGGGATGGGCGGTGAACTTCATCTACGGGTTCCAGACCGGCCAGCCGTTCACTATCAACTGCCCGGTCACGACCGCGGCGGGTCTTGGCTGCTTCGCTAATGTGGTTCCCGGCCAGAGTCTCTATGCCGGTCCGCACAACCATACTCAATGGCTGAATCCCAGTGCCTTCGCGCAGCCGGCCTTGGCCACTGCGATTGGCCAGACTGACTACTCGGTTCTCGGTGGAGGTGGACAGCAAGCCCGGGGTCCTAGCTTCAGCAACCTGGATTCATCGGTCTTCAAGTATTTCAACTTCACGGAAACGGTCCGCCTGCAGTTCCGGGCTGAGTTTTTCAACACATTCAATCATCCGCAATTCGGACAACCAGCGACAGGAAACCTGAATTTCACTACACCGGTAGGCTTCAGTTCAATTACCTCGACGAGGAATAACCCCCGGTTGATACAACTCGCGCTAAAGCTTTTCTTCTAGAGACTGATCAGTTATCGTGTAGCGAACGTATCGCGTTTTTTTGCGGTACGTTCGCCGCGTTACCACAGTTAGGTGTGGGGTTAACCATCGCCGAACTAAGTCACAAGAGAATGCTCTGATTGAGGGTGCCGGAACCCACGATGAAAGTCACGCGATCGCTCTGTAAATTGCTGCAAACGGGAAATCGGTTTCTCCATATCTTTGACATGGTGCTTTCTCGCACCACCTCCTTGATTGCGCTCGCCTCTTTATGCGCTGCAACGTGTGCTGCGCAGACGGATCCGGTCGATTGGGTCAATCTTTACATCGGCACTGGCAGCGGGCCAATCGGCTATGGTGGCACCATGCCGTTCGTCACACCTCCCTTCGGTATGACAGACTGGACGCCACAAACCCGCCAGAACAAGGTCAGCGGGGTTTCGTATAAGTACGAAGACACGGCTATCTCAGGCTTCATCGGCACCCATCAGCCAGCAATCTGGATGGGCGATTACGGCTATGTGACCCTGATGCCTGAGATTGACGGTCTCAAAACGAGCCCGGAGGACCGCAAGCTTCCCTTCACTCACGCAGATGAGATCGTCCGTCCGGACTACTACTCGGTCTGGATGAATGCGGGTGGTCCGCGCAAGCTCCGCGCCGAGATGACGGCAACCGAGCGTTGCGCATATATGCGCTTCACCTTTCCTGCTAACGATTCTTCCATCGTCATCGTGGAAGCATCGCGCCCCGGTATAGCTGGATTTGCGCATGTGGATGCTGCGGCACAAGAGATCACTGGTTATAACCCGGACCGCATGGATGCCAATCTTGGCCCAATGCAGTTGCCAAACTTTAAGGGCTACTTCGTTATCCAGTTTCACAAAGCATTCGGCAACTCAGGTACCTATGGGCCGACGCCGCAGCAACCTGGGCTCGCAACCGGCGCTTATGCGAAATTCAAAACTACCGAAGCTGAAGTCGTTGAGGCACGCGTAGGAACATCCTTTATCAGCATTGACCAGGCTCGTCAGAACCTCAAGGCTGAGATACCTGCCTGGGATTTTGACGCAGTCCGGCAATCATTGCGCTCAACTTGGAACGAAAAACTCGGGCGAATTGCAGTTGAAGGGGCCACAGAGGATCAGCGGAGGATCGTGTACACAGGCCTCTATCACGCATTACTTTACCCTCGCATCTTCTCGGAGCACGGCCGCTACTACAGCGCCTTTGACGATACCGTGCATAATGGCGTGTCATACACCGCCTACTCCATATGGGACACATTCCGCGCCGAGAACAGTCTACTTACACTACTGGCTCCGGAGCGTATCGACGGTATGATCGAAGCTCTCCTGCAGAACTATCAAGAAGGTGGATGGATGCCTAAGTGGCCGAATCCTTCCTATACCAACATCATGATCGGCACCCACGCAGACTCGCTTGTGGCAGAGGCCATCAACAAACAGTTCAAAGGCTTCGACTATAACCTCGCCTGGGATGCGGTCTATAAAGACGCAATGACGCCGCCCGATGGAGACACCACACGCCGTTGGTACGACCGTGAACCTCATACTCCCTACGAAGCTCGTGCCGGTCTCACTTACTCCAAAACACTTGGTTATGTCCCCGATGATAAGACGGCAGAGTCGGCATCGCGTACATTGGAAGACTCGTACGACGACTGGTGCGCAGCCGAGGTTGCGAAGGCGCTCGGGAAAACGAAGGACTATCAGTTCTTTCTCAATCGTTCTCACAACTATGAGCACCTGTTTAATAAAACAACTGACTTTATGCAGGCCAGGAACTCCGATGGATCTTGGGCCGATGCCAAAGACGGCTGGACCGAAGGTAATACCTGGGTCTATACCTGGGCCGTCATGCACGACATTCCCGGGCTGATGCAGCTCATGGGCAAAGAAAATTACAACGCCAGGCTCGATGAGCATTTCAACGGTCACCACAACGACCACAGCAATGAGCCGAGCCATCATTATGGCTACTTATACGATTACAGCGGCGAGCCCTGGAAGACTCAAGCCAAAGTGAGAGAGATTGCCGCTGCGGAATATGCCAATCTTCCGTCCGGTATTGACGGCGATGATGATTGTGGACAGATGTCAGCGTGGTATCTGTTTACCGCACTCGGCTTTTATCCGGTTAATCCGGCCTCGGGCGATTACATGCTTGGCAGCCCACTCTTTACCAAAATGACGCTTACGCTCGCAAATGGGAACCACTTCACCGTCTCTGCCGAGAACAATTCGGCGAAGAACGTCTATATTCAGTCAGCAACGTTGAACGGAAAGCCGCTCACGATTCCAGTGATTCGATATGACGACATCGTAGCGGGCGCTTCGCTAAAGCTGGTCATGGGAGCAGCGCCGTCTCACTGGGCTTCCGACTGGAGCCCCTCGCGACTGCCAGGAGTCGCACCCCAAATCTCTAAAGATTAAGACTTGGCCGCAGTCAGGCACACGCTAACCGTCGAGTCGGGGTTTTGCGCCTCTCACGTTGCGCAATGTCTCCGTCTACGGTACCGTGAGTCCTTCCATGCTTCTCTGCGGGGAGTAGAAATGCGTCCGAAGCCCGTCCGTTCCATGGCCGCTATGTTAATCGGGGCGGCTCTCACCTTGGCTGCGGCCCAGAGATCCACTGTTTCAACGCCTGTCTATCGGCAACCCAGCGAGTCAATCGAACGCCGGATTGACGACCTGATGCGCCGTATGACGCTGGCCGAAAAGGTACGTCAGCTTGACCTCTACTCCGGCGCGAAGGCGTTAGTCGACAAGCAGACCGATGAGACGCATGCAGCACCAGGATCGGTCTTCTTGCCGGACAAGGCACAGACGCTTTTTGGCAACCTTGGCGTTGGCGGCATACACGATCTATACCCTACGCCAGAGCAAGCGAACCAGATTCAGCAGTGGGTCATATCGCATAACCGGCTTGGCATTCCGGCGCTCTTCATCGAGGAGGCGCTGCACGGATACGACACCGGCACAGTCTTTCCCGTCCCCATTGGCCTTGCTGCTACGTGGGATCCACAGATCGTGCAGAGGTCTGCTGGATCGATAGCAGCAGAAGCTCGCGCCAACGGGGTCGACATGATACTGGCGCCGGTGCTCGACCTGGCGCGCGATCCGCGCTGGGGTCGCGTAGAGGAGGACTTTGGAGAAGACCCATACCTTACCGGCAGGATGGGTCTGGCGTACGTTCGCGGCGCACAGGGCGACAGTCTGAGTGAGGACCACACCGTCGTCGCCGAACCGAAGCACTTCGCCGGCCACGGCTCGCCCGAAGGCGGCACCAACACCTCGCCCGTACACGTCGGCGAGCGTGAGTTGCGCAGCGTGATGCTGAAGTCGTTTGAGCCAGCCTTCCGCGAAGGCCACGCCATGGCCACCATGGCTGCCTATCACGAGATAGATGGCATTCCTGTCACCGCGGACCCAGTGCTTCTCAAGAAAATTTTGCGCGACGAGTGGCGATTTAAAGGCTTCGTGCTCTCAGACCTCGGCGCCATTCGGAGACTCTATGAGGTTCACCATGTTGCTGACTCGCCCAAAGCAGCCACATGCATGGCCATTCGTTCCGGCGTTGACATGCAGTTCTACGACTTCCCTCACGATGTCTTTCAACAGGCGCTCATCGATTGCGTGCACAATGGCGCTCTACCGATGCTGGACCTCGACCGCGCCGTTCGCAGCGTACTTCGCGTCAAGTTCATGCTTGGCCTCTTCGACCATCCTATGGTCGACCCGTCCCTCAACGCGCGCGTCTACCGTTCGAAGTCGCATCTGGACGTATCGCTGCAGTCTGCGCGTGAGTCCATGACATTGCTGAAGAACGAAAACAACATCCTGCCCCTCTCCAAATCTGTATCGATCATCGCCGTCATCGGATCCAACGCCGATGTGGCCCGCTACGGCGACTACGAACGGGAGGAAAACGGTCTGCATATCAGCCTGCTTAACGGCCTGCGCAAAGAGCTTCCCGAAGCGAAGGTAGAGTTCGACGATGGCAAAGACATCCCTCCAGCAATCAGGAAGGCGCAGCAAGCCGAGGTGGTGATCCTCAGTCTCGGCGAGCGTCAGGGTATCTCCGGCGAAGGTTTCGATCGTTCAAATTTGGATCTTCCGGACAATCAGGAACAGTTGCTCGAGGCTGTCGTTGCAACCGGCAAGCCAGTCGTTCTGGTCCTGCAGAACGGTCGTCCACTAACGATCGGCTGGGCGAAAGAGCACGTCTCGGCCATCCTTGAAGCGTGGTATCCCGGCGAGTTCGGCGGCCAGGCGATCGCTGAGACGCTCTTCGGCGACAACAACCCTGCTGGTCGCCTCACCATTAGCTTTCCCCGCGGCCTCGGCCAGCTTCCTGACTTCTACAACAGCGATCCGTCACGTAAACGCAAGTACGTCGACGATGATGGCCAGCCCCTCTTTCCGTTCGGCTTCGGCCTCAGTTACACCACCTTTCACTACGACCATCTCTCGGTACAGCCGCCGGCGGCGGGAAGCCACGCAGACATTCGCGTGACCGTAGACGTTACCAATACAGGCATCCGCGAAGGCGATGATGTTGTTCAGCTCTACGAACACGAGGATACGACGAGCGTGGAGACACCCGAGCGTTCGTTGACCGGTTTCTCGCGAATTCACCTTCGACCGCACGAGACCAAGACCGTTAGTTTCACAGTTCCGCAGTCGCAGCTTGCGATATGGAATGCCGAGGGCAAATGGGTGGTAGAGCCCGGCACGTTCACGTTGTGGGCCGGTGCAGATTCACGCGCCGATCTCACCACAAAGTTCACACTCAAGCAGTAACCTTGAACAAAAGAACCGCCCCGGTACTCAGCGGACAGCCGTTGTGACGGGTAAGCACAGACGCGACTGTCATCGACCTTAACCTGCGCAGGGCATCCTGCCCGGCTACCCAATCTAATCGAGATCGTGAGTTGCAAAGACTTGGATCCGCATGCAATCTGATACTTATGCCCGAACTACCGGACATAGCCGCATATATCGGTGCGCTTGAACCCCGCGTCGTCGGTCAGACGCTTCTGGGGGTTCGATTGGCGAGCGCCTTTCTGCTTCGAACCGTACAACCCCCGCTCGCGAGTGTAGATGGTCGTGCCGTGCGCGAACTGAGGCGCATCGGTAAGCGCATTGCAATTGGAGTAGAAGGCGATCTCTGGTTGGTTCTTCACCTCATGATCGCCGGTCGACTTCATTGGCGGACCCCAGAGGCGAAGCTGGCAGGTCGTAACAATCTGGCGGCCTTCGACTTTCCCAACGGCTCTCTCGTGCTCACTGAAGCCGGGACCAAGCGCCGTGCGTCCTTGCACATCCTCAGTGGAGAGGAGGGTTTGCGGTCTATCGATCCCGGAGGGATCGACATCCTCTCCAGCGATCTCAGCTCGTTTCGCGCTGCGCTCACAGCGGAAAACCGAACACTCAAGCGGGCCTTAACCGACCCGCGCCTGCTAAGTGGCATTGGGAATGCCTATTCGGATGAAATTCTCCACGCGGCGCAACTGTCTCCCATCTTACTTACGCACAAGCTGGACCCTCGCGAATGGGAGCGACTCTATGCTGCGACGCGCCAAACACTTGAGTTGTGGATAGACCGACTGCGCGCCGAGGCCCAAACCGGCTTCCCCGAAAAGGTAACCGCGTTTCGCAAGGATATGGCGGTCCATGGACGCTATGAACAGCCGTGTCCGCGATGTGGAGACAAGATCTTGCGAATTCGTTACGCAGACAACGAAACAAACTATTGCGCCCGCTGCCAAACAGGTGGAAAAGTTCTTGCGGACCGCAGCTTATCTCGTCTCCTGGGATCGGACTGGCCGCGAACTCTCGATGAACTGGAAGCCCTTAAACGACGCTGACCCCTCTGCGCCGTCCGAATGCTCCGTTCCTGGGGACGGTTCGACTTGAATCGGTGTCTCGTTCAAACATCTTCATTGATCAGAAGTTGGCACTTGGAACAGTGAGAAACCAGATTGACTGATACTACTGAAAACACCTTGAAGCCCGCCGCCCCATCGAATCTGTGGCGACCACTGCGTCTGCCTACTTTCCGAAATCTGTTGATCGCAGATGTTGTTTCGGATATCGGCGCTTTCATGCAGAGCGTCGGTGCGGCGTGGCTGATGGTATCGCTGGGCGCCGGACCGATCTACGTTGCGCTCACGCAAACTGCTTCTTCTCTGCCGTATTTTTTGCTCGCCCTTCCTGCAGGTTCCGCTGGCGATATCGTCGACCGCCGAAAGCTGATTTTAGTTACCGAGTCGTGGATGCTGGTCGTGGCGCTGATTACAGCGGCCTTGACTTTGAGTGGTTTCATGTCGCCCTGGCTACTGCTGATGCTGACGTTTGCGCTCTCGGCGGGAGATGCGTTTGAAACACCGACGTGGCGTGCAATTCTGCCTGAATTAGTGCCTAAGGAAGACCTTGCATCAGCATCTGCGCTCAACGGGATTGAGTTCAATCTCGCCCGAGCGGTGGGGCCGGCACTGGCGGGCGTGGTCATAGCTGCCGCAGGTATCGCCACTGCCTTTGTGTGGAACGCTGTGTCGTTTTTCGGAGTCATTCTGGTTGTTGCGAAGTGGAAAAGGCCGATTCGCAAGCGAACGACGCCCCCGGAAACCTTCACGGGAGCCACAGTTGCTGCAATTCGCTACGTCCGTCACTCGCCGGCAATCCTCACCGTAATGGTCCGGACAGGCATAGTCATGTTTTTCTCAAGCGTCCTCTTTGCCTTACTGCCGACGGTTGCTCGGAATATCAGTAAGACCGCAATTGGCTACGGGATATTGCTCGGGTGCTTTGGGGCCGGTGCAATTATCGGCGCTTTATTAATGCAGTCGGCCCGTGCCAGGTGGTCCACGGAAACCGTTGTGTCGGCTGGTGTAGCGATCTTGGGGCTGGTGATTGTAGCGACCGGTGGCTTACACAGGTTGAGCACACTTGCGCCCCTCATGCTGATTGGCGGTGCAGCATGGGTCACTTTTATCTCTCTTATCAACGCCCTGGTTCAGAATTTGGCGCCAGATTGGGTACGAGCGCGAGTCCTCGCCATTTTCATCCTGATTTATCAGGGAGGCTTCGCCCTTGGCAGTGCCGTCTGGGGCGCCGTAGCTCAGCGAGCAGGTATCCGGGCCGCTCTTATCTACGCTGGCATTGGAACAATCGGGAGTACTGTGTTCGCACTTTTCGCCAAACTTCCCGATTCGACTGAGGACTTGAGTCCTTGGAACCACTGGCGCATGCCTGTCGTCGTCAAGGAACTTGGGGATGACCTTGAACAGGGACCGGTGCTGGTCACGGTCGAATACGCTGTCATTCGAGAACAGGAAGCAGAGTTCGTGAGCGCGATCCATCAATATGCTCGCGTACGGCGTCGGGATGGTGCGTATAGTTGGGGAATCTTCCGTAATACTGAAGTGGCGGATCACTACCTCGAGATATTCCTGGTGAATTCGTGGGCAGAACATCTGCGTCAACACGAGCGGCAAACACAAGCGGATCGCGAACAGGAGCAACGCTTGCGCAGTTATGTTGCCATCGAGCCAGAGGTGCGTCACCTGATCTATGCAAATTCGGAAGAAACATAGTTATTATCGGGAAAGCCAAATGAATGAAAGCATGCACCCTTGGAAAGCACTCAGGGACGCAACGGGTATCGTTCTATCGCTAGTAGTATTCTCCGGCTCGGTCATCGCGTCGAGCACTCAGCGAGACTTCGCAGCTGGGATCGTCGTTGCAACGCAGTCTGGCGACAACTTCCACCTGGAAAACCACACGCTCGGCGCGACGTGGTCTGTTACAGAAGGCAAAGTGAACAGCCTGGTCGTCACAGACCGGATGCATGGAACTGAGCTTCGAGTCATTGCGCCCTTCGCCATCCTCCTGAAAGATGGATCTATCTACGACGCCGGCACCCTGAAACTTGCTGGTCAGCCCGCGAAGCGCGAACTGACTCCGCGGCCGGATGCATCGCGCCTCGCCGACAGACTGCATGGCGAAGAGTTCGACTTTCCTTTGGAAAGCAGCGACCATTCCCTCCAAGTAGTGTGGTCGCTCATTCTTCTCGACGGCTCTTCTTACCTCAGGCAGCTTCTCACAATCACTGCGGTCGGCCGCGACGTTCCCATTAGCCGCGTAGAACTGATCGATTTGCCTCTTCCCGGAGCACATGTGAGCGGATCGGTACAGGGCTCGCCCATTGTGACTGAAAATCTGTTCGTCGGATTCGAGGACCCGCTTTCGCAGAGTAAGGTTACAGGCTACCGAGCGACCGCCTGGGTGGATCGCGACCTGCCCCTCCGGGCAAGCCAGTCGATCACCTATTCTTCCGTAATAGGTGTTGCGCGTTCTGGGCAGATGCGGCGTGACTTTCTCGCGTATATGGAGCGGGAGCGGGCGCATCCCTACAGAACGTTTCTTCACTACAACTCCTGGTACGATCTCGGCTATTTCACGCCCTATGACCAGGAGGGTGTGTTGGATCGCGTGAACGTATTCGGACGCGAGCTGACGCAAAAGCGCGGCGTGAAGCTGGACTCTTTCCTCTTCGACGACGGCTGGGACGACCACAAGTCACTCTGGAAGTTCAACGACGGGTTTCCCAACGGTTTCAGTCCGGTGAAGGAGGCGGCGGAAAAGTACGCAGCCGATCCCGGCGTGTGGATGTCCCCGTGGGGTGGATATTCCAATCCAAAGAAAGAGCGGATTGAGTTCGGAAAAGCTGCTGGATACGAGATCGTTGCAAACGGATACGCGCTCTCCGGTCCGAAGTACTATGCCGCCTTCCGCGATGTCTGTCTGGACATGATCCACACTTACGGTGTAAACCAGTTCAAATTCGATGGCACTGGCAACGTAGACTCGGTCTTCCCAGGGAGCCGCTTCGACAGCGACTTCGCTGCCGCAATTCACCTCATCGGCGAGCTTCGCACAACCAAACCTGATATCTACATCAACCTGACCACGGGCACATGGCCTTCACCCTTCTGGCTGATTTATGCAGACTCCATCTGGCGGGGCGGAGAAGATGATGGCACGGCCGGCGTCGGACCGTACCGTGAGCGGTGGATCACCTATCGCGACTCAGAGACCTATAAGGGTATCGTACAAAATGGCCCGCTGTTCCCGCTCAACTCTCTCATGCTCCATGGCATGATCTATGCGAGGTACCGCAAGCAACTCGATAAAGATCCTGGGAATGACTTCCGCAATGAGATCCGGTCGTACTTCGGCACAGGCACGCAGCTTCAGGAGATGTACATAACCCCGTCCTTGCTGACCGAAGCCAATTGGGATGATCTTGCCGAGGCAGCGAAGTGGTCACGCGCCAACGCCGAGGTGTTGAAAGACACGCACTGGATCGGCGGTGATCCCGCGTGGCTGGAAGTGTATGGATGGGCATCATGGACTCCAGGCAAGGGCATCCTCGTCCTGCGCAATCCCAGCGATCAGGAGAAGACGTTTCGCATCAATCTGCAGGATGCATTCGAACTGCCTTCGGGAGCCGCGCAGCAATACCTCGCAAAGAGCCCGTGGAAAGAGGATGCAAGCCGTCCTCCTATTTTGCTTCATGCGCAACAGGCCCACGAATTCCATCTCGCCCCGTTCGAAGTGCTCACGCTCGATGTAATGCCTCGATAAGCCATCACCTGATCTAATGAAACCGATGACATCTCCAACTCTACTCGTCCTCGCGGCCGGCCTGGGCAGCCGTTATGGCGGGCTCAAGCAAATTGATCCGGTCGGCCCGGTCCGGTGAAACCATCATGGATTATTCGATCTACGACGCTCTTCGCGCCGGCTACGGCAAACTCGTATTCGTTATCCGCAAGGATATTGAGCAGCCGTTCAGGGAGCTTGTCGGTGCACGGTTCGAAAAGCACATCGCGGTCGAATACGTTTTTCAGGAACTCGACAAGCTCCCGCCTGGATTTTCCGTCCCGGCTGGCCGGACCAAGCCATGGGGCACGATGCACGCAATTTTGACGGCAGCCAGCGCCATCGCCGAGCCATTTACCGTTATCAATGCCGACGATTTTTACGGAGCGGAGGGCTATCGTGTATTGGCGCAACATTTACAGGCCGGCACTATGGACTACGCGATGGTCGGATTTGTTTTGCGCACTACGCTCTCCGACTTCGGCGCGGTGTCACGTGGAGTGTGCCGTGTAAGTGGCGATGGATTTCTCCAGGAGGTTGTTGAACTAACAAATATCGAACCAGATGGCGTGCATGCCAAAAACACTGACGCGGCAGGTCGGATAACCAGGCTGTCAGGTAACGAAATAGTTTCGATGAACATGTGGGGATTTACTCCCCAGATCTTTGGACAATTGAGAGAGCACTTTCAAAAATTTCTTGAACTCAATGCCTCAGATGTGCAGTCCGAAAGCTACCTGCCCACTGCAGTGAATGAGCTTATTTTGTCTGGGCAGGCACGAGTAAAGGTCCTGCGCACCCATGATTCATGGGATGGCATCACCTACCGTAAGGACCACGCACGCGTCGTCGAAAGCATAAGCCGTCTTATCCAGGGTGGTAGTTATCCGAAGAGGCTTTGGTCATGAACCAAAAGCACGATGTCGCCGCCATAGCACGCCAATTTCAAATCGTCGGCGAATTTGTCGGTGCTACACCGTACGGTAGTGGTCACATCAACGACTCCTATTGCGCCACCTTCCGTCGGTCAGGCGTACCCATGCGCTACATCCTTCAGCGTATTAATCACAGTATTTTCAAGAACCCGGTTTCCGTCATGGAAAACATCCAACGTGTGACATCGCATCTTGCAGCGAAGGTGTCAGGTGAACCGGACTGCGATCGGCTTGTACTCACGCTCATTCCTGCACGTGATGGGCAGGCTTGGTACCTGGATGCGGAGGGCAACCATTGGCGTGCGTATCGCTTCATCGAAAAAGCACGCACCTATGATGCCGTTGAATCCACGGAGCAGGCGTTTCAGGCGGCCAAGGCGTTTGGACGGTTCCAGAAGCTACTCGTCGACCTGCCAGCGCCGCGATTGCACGATACCGTCGTAGACTTTCACCATACACCGAAACGATTTATGGCACTGGAGCAGGCAATGGCCTCCGATGTTGCCGGTCGCGTCACCCAGGCAAATCCAGAAATTGAGTTCGCATTCTCGCGCAAATCCATCACAAGCGTTCTGCTCGATGCAAACCTGCCGGAGCGCATCGTCCACAACGACACTAAGTTCAACAACGTCATGCTCGATGACGTCACGGGCGAAGGCATCTGCGTCATTGACCTCGACACGGTTATGCCCGGATTAGCACTACACGATTTCGGCGATATGGTGCGCACGACAACAAGCCCCGCGAAGGAAGACGAGCAAGATCTGTCAAAGGTAACGATGCAGTTCTCCATGTTCGAGGCGCTTGTGCGCGGATATCTCACGTCAGCTGGCGGTTTCTTGACGAAAGCAGAGAAGCAAAACCTTGTCTTCTCCGGTAAATTGATGACGTTCGAGCAGGGCATCCGATTCCTGACCGACTATTTGGCAGGCGATGCATATTACAAAGTGCGTCACGTCGGACACAACCTTGCTCGCTGCCGGACGCAATTTAAACTGCTCGAATCCATCGAGCGGGAAGAAGAGAGAATGGATCGGTTGGTGCAATCCATCGAACCGTGATCGGTTCATCCCTGTGTCACCGAAGTTGCGGAGAGTATGGAATCCGTTTCTTATCTCCGACCACTATAATTTTGCAACGCCGATGACCGGGACCGCCGCACGTACGATCCGCCGCTGGTTTGATCCCGATCCGGGTGTGCCTGACCACCAAATACCGCGATGGATCTTTCTGCGTGCGCTCGGCCTCATCTATTTTTCGGCGTTCTATTCGCTGATCTTTCAGATTCGTGGTCTGAACGGCCCACGCGGAATCCTTCCTGCATCCGAATATTTGTCGGAAGTTGCACGTGGAGTGGGTCCGCTGCGTTTCTGGTTCGCGCCTACGTTGCTATGGCTTTCAAGTGGCTCGCACATGCTGATGGCGTTGTGCTGGGCCGGTATCGTCGCTTCGCTGCTAGTAGTTGCAAATGTATGGCCACGAGCCATGCTGGCGGTTTGCTTTGTCTGTTTTCTTTCCTTTGTTAGCGGGGCTGGCGATTTTTCCGGCTATCAGTCCGATGGCATGTTGTTGGAGGCAGGCTTTATTTCGCTCTTCTTTGCGCCTCGCGGATTTTTCCCCGGCTGGGGAAGTTTCCGGCTTCCTCCGCGCGCCAGTCTCTTTCTTTTGCTCTGGGAATGGTTCCGCATCTACTTCGAATCGGGTGTCGTAAAGCTCGCCAGCGGAGATCAGCAGTGGCGACATCTGACGGCCATGGATGAGTATTACCAGAATGGCCCGCTGCCTACTTGGGTCGGCTGGTACGTGCAGCATCTACCCCACTGGTTTCACGCTTTGACTGTCGTGGCCACGCTTGCGATGGAGCTAGTACTGGTGTGGATGTGGTTTCTGCCGCGACGCTGGCGTATCGCATGTTTTTTTCTCGTCACGCCTTGGCAGATTGCCGTCATCTTGACTGCGAACTACGCATTCTTAAACTACATCGTTTTGGCGTTAGGCTTCCTGCTATTGGATGATCGCTCCCTTGTACGTTTCGTGCCTACGCGCTGGAGAGTAGGCCTACTAACAACAAAAGAGCCAGAGCCGAAACCTGAGAGCAATCCATCCGACCAGGACTCGTCACTGGAAAGCGAAACCTCGCCACGATTGCAATCTGCACAGTTCGTGCAACCCTTTCGCGCCCTGCGGCTGGCAGTGATTGCGGTGGCGCTGAGTTGGATTTTCTACGCCACAACCTTGCCGATGCTGCAAATATTCTGGCGAGGAATTCCTTTGTTTGAAGCCCCGGTCACAGTGCTCGAACCATTTCGCATTGCCAATCAATATGGTCTATTCGCAGTGATGACACCGCATCGCTACGAGATTGAGTTTCAAGGATCCAACGATGGCCTTACCTGGGTCGCTTATCCCTTCCGTTACAAGCCGCAGGACGTCACGCAACCACCGCGCATCTACGCGCCCTATCAGCCGCGTTTCGATTGGAACCTGTGGTTTGCCTCACTGGGAACATGGTCGCAATATCCAATTGTTCCGCGAACAGAAGAGCTATTGTTGATCAACGATCCCGATGTGTTGCAGCTATTTGCGAACAACCCATTCCCTGGCAAGCCACCGCGGCTTGTGCGGGCGGTCCTGTGGCAATACTGGTTCAGCACGCTGCAGGAAAAGCGAACGCAGGGAATCTGGTGGCGGCGTCAACTGATTGGAGCGTATGCGCCGACGCTGACAGTTGGCCCGGATGGCAGAATCGACATGGTCGCTGATCCCTCCTATCTGGACCGCAAAACTGATCCAGATATGGAGACGAGATAGCATCGGAATCTGCATTTACCTACCGTCCCACTATTGCTGCGGCGCGGGACCGTCTTCTTGTTCGACCTCTTTACCTTCACCAGGGAAGGGCCACTTACGATTGAGCGGCTGCATCTCTTCGCGGACCGCTTTGGGCACGTTATTGACCTTGAGGTTTTCGAGCACATGCACGCCAAGTTTGCCGGCGGAGGCGAGGTCAATGTCGCCATCGTGGTCGAAGTCAGCGGCAACGAACTGAGTGCCCGCACTGGCAGTGCCATTGACCGAAAGTTCGATGCGGGTAAAGACCGGGTCGGATGTGCTGCTGCCGATCTGCATGCTGCCAGAACTACCTGCCGTCGTGTCTGTTGTTCCAGCGGCGAGCGCTTTGGCAGAGTCGAGCTGCGCCTTCGTAGGCAACTTGTAGGCATAGACCACAACTGGATCATAGGATCCAGGGTCGCCGCCGGAGTGACCGCGATAGCGCTTGCCAGTGATGAGTTCAGGTACACCGTCGCCGTCGATATCGACCAGGGCAAGAGCGTGCGACTGCGAAAAGGATTCGTCGATAGTGTGGCGGATCCACTTAGGATGGGCCGGCGTCCCGGCCTGTTCGAGCCAGTAAAGGCCGTAGCCGTGGCCCTGGCCGTAGATGAGATCAAGTTTACCGTCGTGATTAACGTCGTAACCCAGGATGGGGAAGCCGGCATCGCCAAGATCCCAATCCCCATGCCATTGCCACTTGTCATTATTCGCGTCGATCTGCTCGAACCAGCCATGCGGTGTCAGCACGTCGGCTTTACCGTCGCCGTTGATGTCCGCAATGCCGATACCGTGGCCATCCTGTTCGCGGCCTCCCAGATGATGCACTCGTGGCTTGTCTGTGCTGAAGTCGACCCAGATGACACCGGAGCGGTTGTAGTGAGCGAGCGCTAGGTCAGGTTTGCCATCGCCGTTGATGTCCGCAAAAGCGCCACCCTCGGTGTCGTAGCTGTCGGTGATCTTCTCGGCCTTCCACATCGCGCCGGCAGCAATGGCCGCAGGCCCGGGGTTGCGATACCACCAGAGACCGTTCGAGATCCAGCCAGTAGTGACGAGATCGGGCAGGCCATCATGATCGACGTCGACGATCCACTCTCCGCAGTCACTGACAAACTCGTTGTGAATGCCGACGGTGCGGAACTGATGCTGCTTCCACTCTCCACCCTGTGCTCCAGGGTTCTCATACCAGTAGGCGCCGCTGAGCAGATCAAGGAACCCATCGCCATTCATGTCGAGCATGGAGATGCCTTCGGCGTGGTCCGTTCCGAGACGATGGGTAAGAAAGGCGATGCGAGGCTCGCCACCAGGGCCGTTGCCAGGGTGTTGCATGCGAAACTCAGTGGCGTGCGCGGGATCTTGGGCATGCCCCAAACCGCACGCAAAGAGAGGCAGAGCGAACAGCGGCGCAAAGTATTTGGATAGGGTCTTCATGATAGGACTCCGATGGGTCTGGATGTGCTACGCGAGCTTCATGGTCTCCGGATTCCAGTGGACGACATTGCCCCGTTCGACACTTAGATTACTGAGCAAGGCCGCACCGGCGGCGCGGAAGCCGAAGGCTGCATCTTCAACGACGGGCTGGCGGCTGCGCACGGCGTTAAAGAAGTTGTGGAAGTGATCGTAGCTATCGGAGTATCCGTTAGGGGCGACAAACTTCTCAACTGCCTGCAACGGCGGACCGTCCGGATGCTTGACGGGGTATTTCTTGCGATATTGCTCAACGTACTGCTTCTGCATCGCGTCGGCGAAGGTGGAGACAGTGTACCCGGGTTCAGTCGCGAGTGGAGTGCGGGTGACAGTGACAGTGTTACCTGCAATCTCCATCAGGCCTTCCGAGCCCGTGAAAAGGAAACCTTCACTTTCTTCGCCGCCGTCGACGAAGTTGACGCGGAGGCTGAGGTTGAAACCCTCTGGATAGTCGAAGAGCGCGAGCAGAACGTCGTAGACATCGCGGCCGTCGTTCCAGAAGCGCAGGCCGCCGGTAGCCATGGCGCGAGTAGGGCCATTCGCGCCCGTGATGAAGTGGGTGCCGCTGAAGAGATGCACAAAGAGGTCGCCCGCGACGCCGGACCCATAGTCTTTCCATTTGCGCCACTGAAAGAAACGCTCGCCGGAGAAGGGTATGTTCGGCGCAGACCCCAGGAATCGGTGCCAGTCACAAGTCTCGACGGACGCATCAAGCGGAATCGAGTAATTCCAGGCACCGAGAGAGGAGTTGCGGTCCCAACGCGCGGTGACCATGTTGAGCTTCCCAATGGCACCAGAGGCCAGCAGCTCTTTGGCCTTGGCATAAACAATTGAACTGACGCGTTGGCTACCGACTTGAAGGATGCGGTTGGTAGAACGGGCAGCGTCGATGATCTCCGGCCCATCGGGGTATATATGGATCATCGGCTTTTCGAGATAGACATCCTTGCCGGCATGCATGGCGTCGACGGCGGCCTGTTTATGCCAATGGTCTGGCGTCGCGATCAGGACGGCATCGACGTCCTTACGGGCAAGAATTTCGCGGTAGTCCCGAGTGGTAAAAAGATCGGAGCCCCACAGCTCTTTAGCGTGCGTAAGGCGGCCGTCGTAACAGTCGGCAACGGCGACGAGCTTCACCCCGGGAACCTGGAGCGCGGTCCGTGCGTCCCCCTGACCCTGAATACCCGCGCCGATGAGCGCGAGTTGGATCGCGTCATTCGGAGAGCGCAGCGCCGATGGTGACGTCTGCGCCAGGAGCTGATGCAGATGGGTCGTGGCGGCAGTGATGGTCGCGGTCTTCGCGGCGTATTGGAGGAAGGTTCTTCGATCGAGCATGGTGATTACGTCTTCCTTTCGCGCTTCAGTTAGCTTTGTGTCAGTCGCCCGAGACGGATTGACAGCGAAAATTGCACGCCTCATGGTATACCGCGAAGCGAGCCTCGAAGGGAAACTGTAGTCGGCGCCACCGCCCTCAGCCGCAAGACTCCCTGTTTCAACCGCCGATACATCTTTCCGGGCCTACTATAGAGAGAGTTAACCCGAAACCGTGCACCGCTGCGATACTTGAAGGCGTCTAATTGTTAAGCTAATGGCGACCACTAGTCTCTCCAAGCCGACCTCCTTTGAACGCACACTGGCCAGTGCGCGCTCCACCATGATGTTCAGCGAGGTGGTCAGGCTCGCGGTCGACAGCTTCCGCGCCAGCAAGACTCGATTCCTGCTGACTATGCTCGGTATGGTCATCGGATCGGCTTCCATCATTCTGGTTGCAACTCTGGGATCAACCGGCAAGCAGTACGCACTGGACCAGCTCACCAGCATCGGTCCCAACAAAGTTGAGCTACAGTATGGCGGCGGCACTGTCAGTGGCCCGGACAACACCTCCACGCCCGACTATATGACCCTCGATGATATGCACGCGGTGCTCGATCAGGTTCCAGGCATCGTCGCCTCGTCCCCCATGCTGGAGTTTCACGACAATGTAAGTCTCGGCGGCGGCATTACCAAGCAAACCACACTGCTTGGCGTCTCACCCCAGTATCGGATTGTGCGCAATCTCGTGGTGGTATCCGGCCGCTTCTTCGACGATCAGGACGAACTCGCTCACGAGAAGGTCGCCGTTATCGTTGAGCCATTCGCCAAAGAGCTTTACGGATCGGTAAATGCCGCTGTCGGCAGGACCATCAGCGTCAAAGGCATACCATTCGTCATCATCGGTGTCTTCCGTGAGGCATTCAACACCTACGGACAATCCGAGATCAGCGAACACACCATGCTCGTGCCTTATCCCGTACTGCGTTACTTCACCGGGACGAACACCCTTAAAGAAATATTCTTTACCATGCGCGATGCTTCCATGGTGGTTCCGGCCAGCGACCGCATTCTCGCCATCGTGCGGTCCCGTCACTATGCGGGCTCGGTTTACAACGCGGCGACACTCACCGACCTTCTCAGTGCCATGACGCAAATCGCTGACATGCTCACCATCGTTCTCACCCTTGGAGCAGGAATCACGCTCATCGTCAGCGGCGTCGGCATCATGAACAGCATGCTCGCCAACGTTCAGGCCCGCATCAAGGAAATCGGAATCCGCAAAGCACTCGGCGCCACCAGCCGCGAGATCCGGCTCCAGTTCGTCACGGAGGCAGTCTTCCTTTCGTTAAGCGGAGGAATAATCGGTACAGCCCTCGGCCTCGCCATCCCCTTGACGCTGGGCTTGTTATCGCCATTCAAAATTCCGGTTAGCCCATGGTCCGCAGTGGCTGCCCTGTTGACCTCGGTTCTAGTCGGCGTGCTCTTCGGAACCCTGCCAGCGAACCGCGCAGCCCGCCTCGATCCGGTGCAAACCCTCAAGTACGAGTAACAGTGATGCAGCCTCAAATCCTGGCTCGCAAAACAAAACGCATCAGCCGTAGCGAAAGAACTCTCTAGGCCAATGCGTTTGTCGTGTGTTGCGGATGAAGTTAGGCAGTTGCGGCTACTTCGGCTTCCTGCGGTTCGCCCTTTACCGTGACCTTCACGTGGCTGGTAACCTCGCGGTGCAGCTTCACCGGCACATGGTATTCACCGATGGTCTTCAGCGGCTCATCGAGCGAGATCTTGCGGCGATCAATGGTGTAGCCCTTCGCCTCAAGCTCATGCGCGATATCGCCCGACGTGACTGACCCGAAGAGATGCTCGTTCTCGCCGACCTTGCGCTCGAATACCAGCTCAACCTCAGAGAGCTGCGTGGCCAGCTGCTCAGCCCCGGCCTTCTCCTTGACGGACTTGCGTACTGCCGACGCCTTCATCTGTTCGATGACAGCCTTGTTCGCTGCATTCGCCTCAATCGCGAGCTTTTCGGGGAGCAGATAGTTGCGCCCGTAGCCGTCCGCGACCTTCACCACATCCCCACGATGTCCAAGTTTTAATACGTCTTCCTTCAGAATGACTTCCATAGCAGTTTCTCCAATTTCCTGTCTGGCCAAACTCCAGCCAGTCTTCTGATCCGGTAAATCCGCGCGCAATCTTACAAATGCGCCACGGAAAAGTTAGAAGCGCGCAGCGAATGCCAGCAACGCGATATTCCGCGACTGCTTGATGGCCAGGCTGAGGCGGCGCTGGTGCCGTGTGCACACACCGGTCAGACGGCGCGGAACGATCTTGCCACGCTCAGCGACAAAGCCCTGCAACAGGCGAACGTCGCGGTAGGAGATCGCGTCGATCTTCTCGGTGCAGAACTTGCAAACCTTCTTGCGCCGGAAAAACTTGCGGCCGCCAGGGCCACCGGCAGGAGCGCCGGCAGGACGTGGGGTACGCGGCCCGGCGCCAGGGCCGGAGTGACCGGAGTGTCCGCCGCTGGGGCGGGATGCATGTGTGTGCTGCTCTGATGATTGCGTGCTGTTGATTTCGTCAGCCATGATATTTCCCTCTCAAGTACGTTGTGCCTTCCTCCGCTCCAGACCCGCGTTGGAGTCTCTGAACACTCGACCAGTCAGCGTCGAACGGAAGCGGAACTCAGCGATCGTGATACGTTGTGCGATGCGGTCAAACCGTTATCGCAAATCTTCAGCCGAAGAGTGAGACTAGACCGCTGATGCAACAGTCTCGGCCGGTGCGTGCTCCGCCGGAGCCGCTGCAGCTGGCTTCTTCTCTTCGTCGGTCTCAACCGCGGTCGTCGCCTCGGCTGCCGGTGCATGCTGTGCCGGGGCGATCGGCTGCGCGCTCCGCTTCACCTTAGTGTCGCGAATCGCCTTGACCTTCGCCAGACGCTTCTCTTCTTCATCCATGCGAACGGTGATGAACTTGATCACCTGCTCGGAGACGCGCAGGCGGCGCTCGATCTCAGTGATCAGCGAGCCCGCGGCAGCGACATTCAGCAGAACGTAAAAGCCGTCATTGAACTTGCGCACAGTATAGGCGAGCCGGCGGCGGCCCATCTTCTCGACGCTCTTCACCTCGCCGCCACCGTCGGTGACGTTCTTCTGGAAGCCTTCAATCAGCTTGTCGAGGTCGGCTTCTTCAACGTCCGGCCGGACGATGAACATAATTTCGTAGGTACGATTCATTCGATTACTTCTTTCTGCGAAGTTCTGCTTCGCACCGTGCTGACGTCTGTTCTGCCAACCCGGTCTGGATATTCTGTTAGACCAACTGCGTTAAATCTTGCTCGGACAACGTTCTTACTCGAACTTCTTTACTTCCCCTTCAACTCATCCGTCCCATCTTCCGGATCCGGTGGCCGACGGTTGAACTCATTCATCGCGGCGCCAACCCCTTGGGTCAACACCATCTCGACAGCACCTCTGGTCCTGTCGAGCACTTCATCCAGCACCGCAAGCTCCTGCTTGCGCATCGGCGACAATAAATAATCCTTGCCGCCGACCTTGATCTCTCTTCCATCCGCCAGCGCAGGCTTCCCGACGCCGATGCGGATCCTCAACCATTCTTCCGTTCCCAGCACACCGGAGATCGACTTCACTCCGTTATGCCCGTTCGCCGAACCACGTTCGCGTATCCGAATCGTGCCCAGCGGAAGTGCAAGCTCGTCATAGAGAACAATGATGTCTCCGGACGAAATCTCGAACTCCTGAATCAGAGCGGCAACCGAAAGCCCGCTCAAATTCATAAACGTCTCAGGCTTCGCCAGCAGAACATCCTGCCCTGCAAGTTTCGCCCTGGCCGTCAGCGCCCGTCCCCGGCGATTCGTGACCATCACACCGCAATCCTCCGCGATGCGATCTACCGCCAGAAAGCCGGCGTTATGCGGCGTGAACTGATACTCGATACCGGGGTTGCCGAGACCGACAATCAACCTCACGCGGTGTTTCCCTTTCCAACAAACTCAAGCGGCCTGCGAATCCCAAGGACTCGACAGGCCGCGCAAACATTACTTCTTCTTCGCATCCTTGGCATCGGCGGCGGGTGCAGCAGCAGCCGAGCAGCAGCCGCGGCGTCGGTCTTGCCCTTCTTCGCAACCTCGGGCTCCGTCGGTGCAGCAACAACTTCCTCGACAGCCACAACCTCTTCCTTGATGACCGTGACGTGGGCAACAGTCGCATTCTCATCGCCCAGAAACTTGATGCTTCCCGAGTGCGGCAGGTCCGAAACGTGAATAAGACCATGCAGCTCCATGTTCGAGACATCCACATCCAGGTGGCTCGGAATATCGCCCGGCAGACACTCGATCTCGACCTCGCGCAGCACATGCTCGAGAATCCCACCCTGCGACCTCACGCCGACCGGAATACCAATCAGCTGAATCGGCACGGAAACACGCATCGCCTTATCCATCGCGATCCGCTTCAGGTCGATGTGCAGCAGCTTGCCCTTGATCGGCTCATGCTGCCAGTCCACAATCATCGCCTTCACTGCGCCCGAACCCTCGACGCTCAGATCGAAGATCGTGTTGTGACCCGAGTCCGAGTGCAGAATCCTTGTAATCACCTTGGGGTCGACTGCGACCGCAACCGTCTCCAGGCCAGCGCCATAAACCACGGCGGGAATCTTGCCTGCAACACGAACCCGCCGAGCGGCATTCTTGTTAAATTTGCCCTCACGGGGAGTTGCGACGACTGCTTCAGTATTTTTCGTTGCTGCCATGACTTCCATCTTCCTTTCGGGCACAGAATAAGTTGCAGTTGACCGTTCTCCGTTCTCAGATAAAGAACCTCAAACGAAACTGTCTTCTTTCCCGCTCCCTTTGCAGCCTTCGCTGCGGTTATGTCTTCCGTTCTAACTGACAACAGAGAACTGAAAACTGAGAACTAATTGAACAGCGTACTTACGCTGGTCTCCATATGAATGCTCTCGATGGCCCGGCCCAGAAGCCCAGCAATCGAAAGCACCTTAATCTTCTCCACCTTCAGCGCATCTTCACGCAGTGGGATGGTATTCGTCACGATCAACTGTTCCAATCGTGAGTTCGCAATACGCTCAACAGCCGGCCCGGAAAGCACCGGATGTGTCGCGCACGCATAAACTTTTTCAGCGCCCTCCGCCAGCAGCGCATCCACCGTCTTCACCAGCGTTCCGGCGGTGTCGATAATATCGTCGAGGATCAAGCACGTCCGGCCCTGCACATCGCCGATCACGTTCATCACCTCGGTGATATTAATGTCGGTCCGCCGTTTGTCGACGATGGCCAACGGTACTTCCAGCTTCTTGGCGAAAAATCTTGCCCTTTCCACACCGCCTGCATCTGGCGAAACGATCGTCAAATTCGGCAGGTTCAACTCCCGGAAGTAGCTCACCAGCACTGGACTGGCAAACAAGTGATCCACCGGGATATTGAAGAAACCCTGAATCTGCGCTGCATGCAGATCGACGAGCAAAGCACGGTTCGCACCGGCAGTGGTCAGAAGATCGGCAACCAGCTTCGAAGTAATGGCGACCCGCGGCCGGTCTTTTCTATCCTGCCGCGCATAGCCATAGTAGGGAATCACAACCGTGATTCGCCCGGCCGAGGCGCGCTTCAGCGCATCCATCATGATCAGCAACTCAACTAGGTGCTGATCCACCGGGTAACACGTAGGCTGCACGAGAAAAACATCCGCACCGCGAACGTTCTCAAGCAGTTGAAAATGAACTTCGCCGTCGGAGAATCTCTGCAACCGGGTCTCGCCCAGCGGCACACCGACGAACTTGCAGATCTCCTCGGCCAAAGCCTTATTCGACGATCCGCAAAAAATCTTGATGCGCTTGTTTTCCGTCAGGCGGCCGGAGCGCTTTTTTTCCGGGGCTGCCTTATCTGTTCCAGACGTTGTCTTGTCTGTCGTCCTCGGCCGTCCGTCTTGTTCGGAGAGCGCTAGCGCAGGCTGAGAGCTCGTTTCTGTCTCTTCAGCCTGCTCTGAAATAGGGGAAAGAACCGCAGTCGTGTCGTTGTTATTCACGTGAAACCCTCCAGGTTGGTTGACCTTGAATTGTTCCTGCTGTCTTGCAAAGCCTTGTTGCGGCCCCGCACTTCTTCTGAATCCTTTGTTGCGAATCCTAAAAAGCTAAAGACTTCGGTCTTTCAAACTTCTCACTTCTTTCTCCGCTCTGTTTCTGGCGGAGTCCAAAACGTCATACCTCTGCGGCAAATTGCTGCCGCGAAATAACCCTAAATTTTTCCGTCGCATCTGGCGTCGACTTAGTGGTTGGGCGACTAGGATTCGAACCTAGACAAAGAGATTCAAAGTCTCTTGACCTACCGTTAGTCGATCGCCCAGTACACCGCCGGTTACAACTCGATCTTATATCGAGCTTACTTATTGACCGGCGAGGTCACTCTGCGAACATCCGTTCCCAATACTCGGCTCTGGGCAGGGTCTCCGTCAGGAGCGCCTGCACGCCAGAGGACTGGACGCGCTGCTGAGCCGCCTTTGCATCCTGCTCAGACCGGTAAAGTCCAAACAGAGCAGAGCCGGAACCTGAAAGCGCCGCATAAATCGCAGAACGACTTACATCGGAGCCATCCGAATCACTACCCATCAATTGACGCTTGGTTATTCGCAAGGAGGGATACTGAGGAAAGACCACGTCTTCAAAATCATTATGAAGACCGTCGCTTCCAATCCCGGTGCGGACAAGCGCGAGAAGGGTATTCTCGGCCAGATCATTCAGCGCATAGTTCTGGCTTTCACCAGATAAACCCTGTTTTTTCTCAGGATTAGGATCGCGAAGGATACCGGAGGTGCCGGGCTTACTATCGCCAGTCTTCGCAGAGAGGGATGAGTAAGCAAGACTCAACTTTTGTAGCTTATCAACTTGGGGCGGGGAAGTCAATCTTCGGCGCTCTGGGTCGTCATCCGGATGCTCTACATCCTCCTCCTCAAGCTCTTTGTTGTCATCCTGAGCGGAGCGAAGGGCCCCCGTATTTGCCGTTGCTCGTACTTCCTCTACCTCTCCCGCTACCAACGCATCCCAGGCCTTGAAAGCCGCCGGCGTCGAAACCCCCACCTGTGGCACCGCAACCACACACCACGTCCTCGGCAGATCCGGCATCGGAACCACCAACTCCCCCCGCCCCAACCCCAGAACCGCCCCACCCAGCAGAAACAAAGGCACATCCGACCCAATCTCCGCCGCCAGCTTCAACCGCTCCACCCCCGGCAACGCCAACCCCAACTCCCGCTCCAACCCCAGCAACGCCGCCGCAGCATTCGCCGAACCGGCTCCCATCCCGCCCTGTACTGGCAGCCTCTTCTCTATATGAATCGCAACCTCAGCCGCAACCCCCAGCAGACCCAAACACCGCTCCACCATCCGCCAGGCCGTATTCCGCGCATCCCGAGGCACAAACGGATGATTCGTCGTCAACGAAATCGCCGTCTCCGCCCCGGCATCCAGTCGTTTCGCCCTAACCGTAACCAAATCATGCAGATCCAGTGTCTGATACAGCGTCGTCAACCCATGAAACCCATCGGCCCGCACCGGCCCAATCGCCAAACCCAGGTTGATCTTCGAATACGAACGAACACGCGTCGACATGACCTTCGATTCTACCCATCCTCACCCCTGACGAAAACCGCCGTTTAGAGAATCTGGAAGTTCACCTCAGCAATCCTCTGTTTACTTCGCTGCTTATAACCGCTCACATTTATCTGCGGTTCTTCACCTTCAACCAGCTATCCTGTCCCCACCCTACATCCACACTAGCTGGAGCGCGCTGAATGCACCTCGGAACCCGTCTCGCTGCATCGACCCTCTCACTCTGCCTCATCTCTGCTACTCTCGCAGCCCAAACGGCGCCACAGACAGTTCCCATCTCCGAAGAGCCAACGAGCACCAAGCACGCGATGGTTGTTACCATCCAGCACGACGCCACCGACGCCGGTGTCACCGTCCTCAAACAAGGCGGCAACGCCGTCGACGCAGCCGTAGCCGTAGGCTTCGCCCTCGCCGTCGTCTACCCTGCTGCAGGCAACATCGGCGGAGGCGGCTTCATGCTCATCCGCGGCCACAACGGCAAAGCCCACTTTCTCGACTACCGCGAAAAAGCCCCCGCCGCCGCCTCTCGCGACATGTACCTCGACGCCCAGGGCAACGTCGTCCCCGGCATGTCGCTCATCGGCTACAAAGCCAGCGGTGTACCCGGCTCTGTCGCCGGTCTCACCTACGCCCAAAAACACTACGGCAAACTCACTCTCGCGCAGGACATGGCTCCAGCCATCAAACTCGCCACCGACGGCTACGTCCTCTCCGCCGAAGAGGCCCGCGCCCTCCAAAGCAAAAACCTAACCCGCTTCCCGTCCTCCGCAAAAATCTTCCAGCGCGACGGCGACTTCTACAAGGAAGGCGACACCTTCAAGCAGCCCGAGCTAGCCGCAACCCTCACCCGCATCGCCGCCAACCCCGACGACTTCTACAAAGGTGCAATGGCCCACCAGATCGCCGACTTCGAAAAAACCGGCGGTGGCCTCATCACCGCCGAAGACCTAGCCGCCTACCAGGTCAAAGAACGCACACCTATCCGCGGCCACTACCACGGCTACGACCTCATCACCGCACCACCCCCATCCTCCGGCGGCATCGTCCTCGTCGAGATCCTCAACATCCTCTCCACCTACGATCTGCCCAAACTAGGCCCCGACCGCAGCGCCGACCAGGTCCACATCATCACCGAAGCCTTCCGTCGCGCCTACATGGATCGCAGCGACTATCTCGGCGACCCCGACTTCAACACCCTCCCCTTAAAACAAATGGCCAACATGAAGTACGCCGCAGCCTGGCGCAGCTCCATCGACCCAACCAAACCCACACCGAGCAAAGACCTCGTCCGCCCCGCCGGCTTCATGCCGCCGCCGCCTCAATCCGCGCCCGTAAAAGAACCCACCCAAACCACCCACTACTCCATCGTCGACGCTGACGGCAACGCCGTCTCCACCACCTACACCCTCAACGGTGGCTTCGGCTCCGGAGTCACCGTCGAAGGCCTCGGCTTCCTCATGAACAACGAGATGGACGACTTCACCTCCAAAATCGGCGTCCCCAATATGTTCGGCCTCATCCAGAGCTCCGCCAACTCCATCGCTCCCGGCAAGCGCCCGCTCTCCGCCATGACCCCCACCATCCTCACCACACCGGACCACTGGTACAAACACGGCAAACTCGCCTATGTCATGGGCACCCCCGGCGGCGCCACCATCATCACCACAGTAGCCAACGACATCATCAGCACCATCGACAACGGCCTCAACATCCAGCAGGCCGCCGACGCCCCGCGCTTCCACCACCAATACCTGCCCGACCGCATCGACCTCGAGAAAAAATTCCCCGTCCCACCCGCCGAAGCTCTCGCCGCCATGGGCTACACCATCAACCGCCTGGCCGTAGCCGACGAACACAATCCCGGCGTCTGGGGCGACAGCGAACTCATCGCCATCGACCCCAAAACCCACGAACTCCTCGGCGGCCACGACAACCGCCGCTCCTTCGGGAAGGCGGCGGGTTATTGAATCACACTCTGCCTCACGCCAACCGCCGCACCTTCGGCAAAGCCGCCGGCTATTAATCCGGTAATCCGGCCCCGCTCCATATTTGAGTGCGCCACAGGCACTTTTGCTAGTGTTCTTTCCCGCAATTGATCCCTACTATGTCTTCAATGCCAGGAGTTTGAATCGCCGCTGCTACGCGGAATCATGCAGCCCCCACTCGCCTGTCATCGGATCAGGAAAGGGAAAATTTATGAAGATGAGATATCTGGCACTCCTGCCAATGCTCGCAGCCGCCTTGCTACCGCCGCTAGCTCAGGCACAAGTTCCTGTCTTTGCAATTACACCGGGAACAGAGCACGATCAAGTTCGACGTAAAGGCATCGGTCGCGATCGAAGGTAAATTCGATAAGTGGGATGCCACCCTGACGTTTACATCTCCCGAGGTCACCACCGGTGTTCTGGATATCAAGATTCAGGCGGCCACCGTCAATACCGGCAGCGGCATGAAGAACGACAAGCTGAAGAGCAAGGACTTCTTCGACGTCGAGAACAATCCCTTGATCACGTTCAAATCAACCAAGATCGTACAGACCGGTCCAAACACCTTTGACGTACCCGGTACCTTCACGATCCGCGGCGTCTCGAAACCCGAGACCCTGAAGCTGACGGTCTCCGGCGTCGGGACAGGCACCGGCGACGATCACGGGCACGATGGCCTTCGACCGCAAGGAATACGGAATGAATAGCGGCATCCCCTTCATCAAGATCGCCGACCGCGTTGAGGTGGATATCGACCTCCATGCGAAGCGCGTAAGCGGGCCGCCCGTGAATTTGAAGCAATAGCGAGTCACGCAATGCGCTCCGAAACCGTGATCACGCATCCGCGCGGACGCCTTCAGATGCAGCGAGCCTTGAAACTTACGTGGACATCATGTTCTTTGCGTTTTTTCTGGCGTCCCTCAAGGCGCAGGATCTGTCGCCGCGAGCCTACGTGATTACGGCCTTACATTCCAATGCGGTCACCCTAACCTATAGCTACTATAGTGGCAGTGTTGTATTCAATGGAGCCGCACCCATTACCGGCGCGACTGGAACCTACAGCGTACCGATCTTCACCTACTATCACTCCTTCGGTCTGTTTGGCCGCTCCGCGAACTTCAACGCCGCGCTCCCTTATGCGGTAGGGACCTTCCAGGGCGAGGTTGTTGGCGTGGGGAAACAGATCTACCGCTCCGGCCTTTTGGATACGACCTTTCGATTGTCGGTAAACCTCAAGGGTGGCCCGGCGATGCCAGCAAGGGAGTATGCGAAATGGAACCAGAAGGCCCTGTTGGGTGTGAGCCTGAAGGTGGTGGCCCCAACCGGGCAGTACGACCCGACAAAACTCGTCAACTGGGGTTCCAACCGTTGGTCGTTCAAACCGGAGTTTGGCTACTCGCGACGCCGGAAACACATCCTGTGGGACGCATATGCAGGAGCTTGGTTTTTCACCACGAATCAACAATTCTATTCGCCCTCGGGTCCGCAACCTCAAAAGGAGAACCCCATCGGCTCCTTCGAGGGCCATCTGAGTTACGATCTGAAGCCACGATTTTGGATCTCCCTTGACGGTAATTTCTGGTTCGGCGGTCTCACCAGCCTGAACGGTGTAGACAACCTCGCTACTCGCCAAACGAGCTCGCGCATCGGCGTAACCGCCTCGGTGCCTATCACGAAACACCAGTCGGTAAAAGTCAGTTATGCCAACGGCACCTACGTACGCTACGGTGGAAACTACCAAAACGTCGCCCTGGCGTGGCAGTATTCCTGGCTGGGGCACCCTTAGTAGCTACGTTGACTGGGTACTGCGCAACCGCTCCGAACGCGGTAAACTACGGCCCAAGGTACGGAGCATGTTGCTCGAACTCGCCAAACCCGTCGCCTTAGTCCTCTGCCTGCTCTCCCTCTACGCCGTCTTCCACACCCTCTTCCTCTCCATCGAAGACCCGCACCTCATCCTTCAGCCCCACCAGGCCTTCCGCGACCGCATCATCGACTCTCTCTTGCTCTTCGCACTCTCCGCCGGAATCTGTCTCCTCGGCGGCTTCATCTTCCGCGAGGCAGAGCCGGACCCGCACCCATCACTCGCCACCACCCTGCCCATGCAACTCTTTTACTGGGCAACCGGCATCATGATCGTTCTATTCTTCCTCGCCTGGTTCCTCGAAACCCACTACATCTTCAGCCCAAAAGTCCACTGGTAGCCGTCGCGGCAATCGCCTTTCTTGTTGTCATCCCCGAAGGGGATCTGCTTCTGCAATTCCAACCAGTCCGCAAGCGTCATTACCTCCCACCACCCAGCACCTTATCGATCGCCGCCTGCGCCAGCGGCCCCATAATCGCATACCCCGCCGCATTCGGATGCACCCCATCAAAGCTTATCCCCTCCTTCATCCCCCCATCCTCCCCCACCATCGCCGAGTAGTAATCCAGATAAGTCACCGAACGAGTCACACAATACCCCTGCAGCCAGCTATTCAGCGCCTTGATCTTCGCCGCCGGCGCCAGCCCGGGCCGCCACGGATAGTCCGCCGCCGGTGTAATCGACGCCACAATCACCCGAATCCCATTCGCCCTCGCCAGATCGATCATCGATCGAAAATTATCCTCCGTCATCTCCGGCGTCATCGGTCCCGTATTCCCGGCGACGTCATTGGTCCCCGCCAGAATCACCACCGCTGCCGGATGCAGATTGATCACATCCTGTCGAAACCGCACCACCATCTGCGGCGTCGTCTGCCCGCTGATCCCGCGATTCACGTAAGGCTTCCCCGGAAAGAACTCCCCCGTATTCGGCCGTCGTCCCCACCCATCCGTTATCGAGTCGCCATAAAACACCACCCTCTGCTCATCCTGCTTAGCCGGGCCCAGCGCCGCATTGTCCGCCCTGTACCGCCCCAACTGAGGCCAATCCGCCAGCTTCGCCTCCATCGTCGCAATCTGCTTCGCCGTATCCACCGGAGCCGCAGCAGAAGGCGCAGCTGCCGGCGCAGCCTGCGACCACCCAGCCCCACTCATCAACGCAACCCCACCCAGCAAAACCACCCTCACCAGAACCGTCATAGCTCCCCCTCTCACAGCGTTCCGATTCTAGCCGACCCACCCGCGAAACCTCATTGCAATACCTTGCAACCCTCCGCTGCTGTACCTTTAAGGGGAGATGCAACCCAGCCTATCCACCCACGTCTTCCTCCAGCAGCGCCTGCACCCCGGCCTGCTCGACGCCCTGCACAAGGGAGGCGCCCAAACCATCGAGATCTTCGCCGCCCGTCACCACTTCGATTACAGTGATCGCGCCGCCGTCCGCGACATCGCTACGTGGTTCCGCAACACTGGCGTCGCCGCCACGCTCCACCAGCCCCTCTACCTCAGCGACCGGGGAAGCGGACAATGGTCCCGCCACGTCGCCCCGAACATCAATCTCATCGACCCAGAAAAATCCCAGCGCATCACCGCAATGGACGAGGTCAAGCGCGCCCTCGAATCAGCCGAGCAGGTTCCCATCGACGCCTGTGTCCTTCACCTCGGCCACAAGGGCGATGCCTGGAACACCCGCGCCCTCGAAAACTCCCTCACTGCCATCGAACACCTCAAGGCCTTCGCCCACCCCCTCGGCGTCCGCATCCTCATTGAAAATCTTCAAAACGAAATCACCGCCCCCGAGCACATTCTCGAAATCCTCCGCGTCGGCCACTTCGACCGCGTCGGTGTCTGCCTCGATATAGCCCACGCTCACCTGGCGCAGCCGGAAGACAATAAAGGCATCGACGAAGCCTTCGAACTCCTCAAGCCCCGCATCGCCCAGCTCCACCTTCACGACAACCAGGGCCAGCACGACGACCACCTCTGGCCCGGCAGTGGCAGCATCAACTGGCAAAACGCAGCCAGACACATCGCCACGCTCCCCGCCAACACGCCCGGCATCCTGGAAATCGCCCACGACCTCGAAGAAACCCCCGAATCCGTCACCACCAAAGCCACCCAGGCCTTCGACCTCCTCAAGCGAACCACCGAACAACTAGCATGAAGGTAAATGGTCGGAAGAGTTGATCAGATGATTCGTGGAGTTCATTTAGAGCACGCAGACATCGACCGCGATTATGTGAAGCTCAGAATCACTGCTTCCAACGGAATGTTTAGCGGCAGCGTTGCGGTTTATGGCGATACAAGCGCGCTGAACGACTCGGCAACAAAACTAGAAGGCTTTCCTCAGAGATCACTCGATCAATGCACCCTTGAGTTTGGGACGTTTCAACCGGGCTATGCCGGTGGCGGCGTGCGCATGATCTTCCAGTGCACCGACCGCGCAGGGCACATACAACTGCAACTCAAAATGGAATCTGACCACAACGAAGATATTCCATCTCAGTCCGTTTCGCTATTGTTGCCAATAGAAGCGGCATCAATAGACACTTTTGTGCAGGAATTAAGAACAATGGACGCGGATCGAAAAGCAACTGCGACTCTTCTCTCGTTTTAGGTGGTCCACTTCCACATCCCGTAAACTGAAGGCAGAATGTCCGATACAGTCACAACTCCCACACCCCTAGCCACCATCGCCACCATCGGCCAACACGAAGGCCAAACCGTAACCCTCCGCGGCTGGCTCTACAACCTCCGCGCCTCGGGCAAGCTTCTCTTCCCCATCTTCCGCGACGGCACCGGCACCATCCAGGGCATCGTCCCCAAAGCCGCCGTCCCCGAAGAAGTCTTCAACACCCTGAAAGAATTAACCCTCGAATCCAGCCTCACCGTCACCGGCAAAGTTCGCGCCGACTCCCGCGCCCCCAGCGGCTACGAGCTCGACGTCGAAGACGTCAAAGTCCTCCAGCGCGTCCCCGAAGACACCCCCTTCCCCATCACCCTCAAAGAGCACGGCGTCGACTTCCTCATGGAGCACCGCCACCTCTGGCTCCGCACCCCGCGCCAGTCCGCCATCCTCCGTGTCCGCGCCACCATCATGCGTGCCGCAGCCGAGTACTTCGACATCAACGGCTTCATCCGCACCGATCCACCCATCCTCACCCCCAACGCCTGCGAAGGCACCTCCGAGCTCTTCGAGATGGACTACTTCGACGACGACAAGGCCTACCTCACCCAATCCGGCCAGCTCTACGTCGAAGCCACGGCATTGGCCCTCGGCAAGGTCTACAGCTTCGGCCCCACCTTCCGCGCCGAAAAATCCAAAACCCGCCGCCACCTCACCGAGTTCTGGATGGTCGAACCCGAAGTAGCCTTCCTCGAACTCGACGGCCTCCTCGACCTCGCCGAAGCCTACATCACCCACATCGTCACCACGGTCCTCGCCCACCACCGCACCGACCTCAAAGTCATCGGCAAAGACATCGCCAAACTGGAAGCCGTCATCGCCCCCGACGCATCCTCTTCAAACTTGTCATCCTTCGCCGAAGGCGGAGGACCTGCTTCTGGTGCTGGCAAAGATGCGTCATCAAGTGGAGTAAGTAAAGATGCGTCATCCCGACCGGAGCCGAAGGCGGAGTGGAGGGACCCCCGCATTTCGCCCGAAGCGGCACAGACATCAACTCCGACCAACCGTTTCCCCCGCCTAAGCTACGACGAAGCCCACGCCATGCTCGAAAAAGCCTTCGCCGAAGGCAAAATCGAAACCCCCCACAAATACGGCGACGACTTCGGCTCCCCCGACGAAACCTACATCAGCTCCCAATTCGACAAACCCGTCATGATCCACCGCTACCCCGCCGCCATCAAGGCCTTCTACATGCAGCCCGACCCCGCCGACCCCACCAAGGCCCTCTGCGTCGACGTCCTCGCCCCCGAGGGCTACGGCGAAATCATCGGCGGCAGCCAGCGCGTCGACTCCTACGACCTCCTCAAGTCCCGCATCGAAGAACACGGCTTACCTCTCGACGCCTTCCAGTGGTATCTCGACCTGCGCAAATACGGCAGCGTCCCCCACGCCGGCTTCGGCATGGGCATCGAGCGAGTCGTAGCCTGGATCTGCGGCCTGGACCACGTCCGCGAAACCATCCCCTTCGCCCGCACCCTCAACCGCATATATCCGTAGACGAGTCTCACTTTTGCTGTCATCCTGATCGCAGCGAAGGATCCCCATGAGTTCGAGACCAGGGTGGGTGCCCCCAGGTCTCGATCAACTACAAAACCGGGTGCCCCATCTTCGCGACAATCTCGTCGCTAAGGTGGGCATTCGCGCAAAGCGCGAACCGATCTCTCTGGCGAGCCATCGCACGCCTCATGTCAATAACGCGGGCAAATCGCGCCCGCCAAAGACCACCCGCTCGATTCTGACGCAACGCTCGATAATGCGGAAAAGAACCACATAGCGGCCCACAACCGCCAGCCGCGCATCCTTGCCAATCTCAACCCGCACCTGATAGTGCAGCGGGTCGCGGCCAATCCGCAGAATCGTGTCATAGATCTCCTCCACGAGGTGGAGCGCACTTTCCCGGCTGTCCTGCGCTATGTAATCCGCGATCTGTTGAATATCGCCTTCAACATACTCCGATAGTTCAATGCGCATTACTTCGCCGCTCGCCTCGTCTTCTTGGCGCCGCTGTATCTCTTCCTAAGCCGCGAAAACACCTCATCGACCGGAACTCCCGGAGCTTTGCTCTCGACCGACTGGCGCCACATCCTCCGCAACTCCTTCAAGCCTTCTTGGCGCAGGTTTCGCCGTAGCGTCCATTCCCTCAGCGCATCACGTACTACCTCGCTATGCGAGGAATATTCTCCCCGCTCGACGGCCCTGCGCACCTGGTCCGCCATCTCCTGCGGAAGTGCAATACTGATCTTTTCGATGGTCGCCATCTCTCGCCCCTCAATGGGTAGGAATAATTCCTACCACACAGAATACCATTCGCTCCAGCTTCATCCCGTCAAATAGGATCAAGATCGTTCCGCGCCGCCCCTGGCCAACATCACGTAACAAACCGGACTAAACAACACCGCGACATAAATCAGATAGATCCACGGAAACTGCCCCACATAAAAATCATGCGGGCTAAGCGATATCGGATTCTTGATCAGCACAAATCCCACGTAATCCACCAACACCGCAACCACCAGCCAGAAAATCCCCAGAGCCCAAGCCTCTCTCCGCAGACTCATCTGCTCTCGACCGCCCATGCGTCCTCGAAAATAAACCCGCGCAAACATCCCCCACACCACCAGGTTCAGCAACGGAAGAAATCTCTCCGAGATAAGATAAGCCTCATTCTTCATCGGCTCTGCACTCTCAGGCATATGTCCCACGATGCCGATAGAAACCGACAAAGCAATGCCAAGAATCGTGACCACGATATAAGCCAACACAAAAGTCACAATCGCTCTTGTATAGCGAATCCGAACCTGCGTGCGGGACTGCGCGGCGAGTACCATACACCTCTCCCCTCAAAATCTGCATTGATGCGGCAAGGTAAATCACGTTCGAGTCGAAATACGCCCGAAGGTCGCCATGAGTTCCCAGAAGAAAAGTGAAGATTGCGCCAGCCATTCCAACCTGCAATAATCCACCGCATTCCTAAATCACCACCCGGCCCGAAGTCCATCTCACGACGAGCGCCTCTACACCGCGCTCAAAAGGCCAGTGAAAATGTCCATCTCTCCACTCGTCACCCTTCTCACCACAACCCTCCTGCTCCTCGGCTGCCACTCCTCCACCCCCACCGAACCCACCACGACTCCAACCCCCACCGCAGCCACAACCACCCCAGTCACCGACTCCTGCCAGGTCCTAACCCCCGCCGAAATCACCGCCGTCCTGGCCATGCCCATCGACCCCGGCCAGCACGTCCTCAAAACCAGCACCATCATGTGCGGATGGGCCAAAACCGGCGTCACCAACGACGCCGAAGTCGTCCTCAACTTCACCACACCCGACTACTTCGAAAAAGAGCGCGACCCCCACCCCCGCATCACCATGACCCCGGCACCCGGCATCGGAGATGACGCCTACTACATCACCTCGCAGCTCGGCACATCCCTCTTCATCAAGAAGGGCAACACCGTCATCGGCTTCTCCATCCGCGACAAAACCATCCCCTCCGCCCAGCTCATGGAAAAAGAACGTGCTCTGGGCCTGAAAGCCGCCGCCCGCCTTTAGCCACAATCATGGGTGGGCGGGTGGCCTAGGTCTCGATCAACCACAAAATCGGGTGCCCCATCTTCGCGACGGTTTCATCGTCGCTAAGGTGGGCATTCGCGCCACGCGCGAACCGTCTTCTTCCACCGTGAAAACATCCCTTCCCCCAGAACTTTCAACCAGACCTAACCGTAATCAATGCAACAGGTCTAACCGGATAGAATTACGCAACCGTTTCCCAAATAATCCGTGACCCAATCAGGAGATCGCACATGAAGAAAGCGCTTTTGTGGATGGTTGGGCTCACCCTCACCTTCGGCATCTTCGCAACATCGCTCCACGCCCAGGAAAAAGACATCACAGGAAACTGGCAGGGAACTCTCCAGGCAGGAAAAGGCCTGCGGATCGTCATGAAGATCACCAAGGATGACGGAAAGTTGAAGGCCGTGTCCTACAGCATCGACCAGGGCGGACAGCCTCTCCCCATCACATCGATCACCGTGCAGGGTTCATCCGTCAACTTCGAGATCAAATCGATCGACGTCACCTACGTCGGAACGCTGAACCCTGACGGCAACACCATCTCGGGCAATCAAACCCAGGGCGGCCAAACCAACGTAATGAACTTTGAGCGGGTCACCCCCGAAAACACGTGGCCCATCCCAGAGCCGCCAAAGGCGATGGATCCTAACGCCGTACCGAAGTTCGATGTGGTAACCGTAAAGCCCAGTGATCCCAGCCGCCCCGGCAAACTCTTCACGATTCGTGGCCGTCACATCATGACGATCAACACAAATCTGAACGACATCATCACCTTTGCCTACGGCCTCCATGCCAAACAGATCGTCGGCGCACCCGCCTGGTTCAGCACCGACAAATTCGATATCGACGGCGTGCCCGATGTAGAAGGCCAGCCAAGCTCAAAGCAATTCAAAATGCTCTTTCAATCGGTTCTAACAGACCGGTTCAAGCTGACCTTTCATCGTGATGAGAAGGAACTCTCCGTCTATGCGCTTACAGTCGCGAAGGGCGGACCGAAGATGACCGAGACTATCCACAAGCCGAGCGATCCTGTGAACTTTATCTTCAGAGGAAAGCCCGGAGCCCTGATGGTGACCAACTCGACGATGAAGGACTTCTGCGACGGAATGCAGTCAGCCGTCATGGACAAGCCGGTCGTCGACCAAACCGGCCTCACCGCCCGCTACGACTTCAACCTGAACTGGACCCCCGACGAATCGCAATTCGAAACGATGGGCGGCTACAGACCACCGGCAACCGAAGATCCCAACGCACCACCCGCTCTCTCCACAGCGATGCAGGAGCAGCTCGGCCTAAAATTCGACGCCACAAAGGCCTCTGCCCTGGTATTCGTCATCGACCACGTCGAGAAGCCTTCAGCAAACTAGCTGCGCCCCAAGTCTCAACCTGCCACAAAACCGGGTGGCCCCATCTTCGCGACAGTCTTATCGTCGCTAAGGTGGGCATTCGCGCTGCGCGCGAACCGCTCCCCTTCAACCTGCCGCGACCAATCCGTAAAATGATCCCAAGACCTAGACCAAGACCAACCAGGGAGCCCCATGAACGAACTAGCCCAAGCCATCATCGCCGAAAGCTACGCCGCCCCACCCTCTCACATCCTCGAGGGCCTAACCGACAACCTCGCCCACCGCGAACTCCCCAACGTCCCACACACCATCTACTCCGAACTCTGGCATATCACCTTCTGGCAGCAGCTCAGCCTCGATTGGATCGCCGGCATCGAAACCCCCAACCCAATCAAACCCTCCGACGGCTTCCCTCCAGAACCGCACGCCGAGTCATGGGAAGAACTCCGCCAGCGCTTCCTCCACGGAGCTGACCAGGCCGCCGCAGCCGCCGAGGACTCCCCCAATCTCAACCATCGCGTCCGCTGCCCATCCCGACCCGGCACCCCCACCCGCATCATGTCCGTGCGCGACCAGCTCATCTCGCTCGCCGCCCATAACGCCTACCACCTCGGCCGCATCGTCCTTCTTCGCCAGCTCCTTCAAGCCTGGCCCCCAGCCTCAGGCGGCTTCACTTGGTAGAGGCAAGCCGCTCCAAAGTCCCCTTGTCCTTCTTCCCACCAAAGTACTTCTCCAGTGCCGTACGAAACACGCTCCCCGAAGAACCGTCGGCAGAAAGCGTCCCGACCTCAGCAAACAAAGTCATGCTCGAGTGAAACTTCAAATCATCCGGATACCCAAAGATCTCCCCCACCGTCTTCCCCTCCACCCCAACGACAATCCCCGCACACTCCCGCAACCGCGCACCCAAAACCGCATGCTCCAAATAAGCCCGAGCTTCATCCCGACCCGAGATCGCATACCTCACCGCCATCTCGCTACTCCCCAGCCCTTGAATCTGCGGAAACACGAACCACATCCAGTGGCTCCGCTTCCTCCCCGCCTGCAACTCCGCGCAAACCTGCTCATAAACCCCAGCCTGCGCCTCAACAAACCGTTCTAAATCGTACCGGTCGTACCCCTCGTTCTCCGCCACAGTCCCTCCTCCTGAAACGGCCCGCCCTTGACACGCAGCCCCACCAGATCACAAGCTCTAACCTCCCTCAGCGGAAATTGCCTCCTCACCAAACCAAGTCCAGACCTAAACCAAATGAATGGAATACTTTGCGCAAAATATGCCGGGGTGGGGGCTAAGGCATCACCGCCCGATGCACCAACAGATAATCCGCTCGATTGTTCGGTTCAGCACTCATCGCCACCGGCTTCAACGGAGACCCCTCATAACGCCGATACAAATACTTCCCCGGCCCCGTCAGGAGGCGCCTGCAACTCCGCCGTCACTGCAGGATTCGTCAGCTCCGGGCGAATCAATTGAATGCCCACGAAGCCAACAAATGAAATCGCCCCTGTCCAGAGAAGCGCTCGAAACCCAGTTTGTGGCGCCGATGTCGTGCTGTCCTTTCATCCGGTGGACGGAGAGATACCAATCTCCCGCCACGCCTCAACATCGGATGAGATGCAGGCAAACGTCAATTTGCGGCAACGTTTTTTATCAGTTCCGCTACTTCACCCCTTTTGCCGGATCCCACACTCCCTGCAGCTTCCGCACATACACCATCTGCCCGATGTGGTACGCATTGTGCGTCCCAACATGCGCGATCCGCGAAGCCCACAACGCGACCTTCGCGTCGTCGGCCGCCTCTACTGCATTCTCCCACTCCGTCATCACGGCGTCGAGATCCACAACCGTCTTCGCCCAGCTCTTTGCGTCAAAATCATTGAAAGTTTCGTCATTGTTGCCGTCGAACTTCTCTGGCTTCTCTCCCTTGAACCGCGCCAGCGACTCCCGGTCCCAGAACACCAAATGATTCGCCAGCTGACCCACCGAGTGGTTCCCGCTCTTATCCGTCCAGCTAGCCTGCGCTGGAGTCAGCCCCGCCACGGCCGTATTTGCAGGCACAAACCACTCCGCCTTGTTGTGCGTCGACCGCAGCTGCTCGACCAAAACCTCTTTCAACGTCATCGGTTTTTCCTGCTGTGCTCGCGCAACCTGCGCAAGCAACGACAGGCCTGCAATCAGGCAAACCAATCCTCGTCTCATAGCGATCTCCGAAGCACGATATAGCCGCCTTACCGGCGGCTGGCCCACTGCACCTACTTACTTCTCGCTGCTCGGCGGCGTCAGGCCCTTCAACCGCAGGTACATCGCCAGCGTCGCGTATTGTTCATTGTCATGCGAAACCGTGCCCCACACCAGTCCCGCGCGCGACCGCTTCCCCTGTCCCACCGTAAACATCTCGGTAAAATTCGCATCGGTCGTCGCCGCAAACGCCTTATCGCACTCAGCGAACGAAGCCTTCAGCCCGGCAAGAATGGTGTCCTTATCCGCCGTGTCCGCTGGCGGCTTCGCAATATCAGCCGGAGCCACATGGTTCGCTATGCCACAGCTTCGCATCTGTGCCTCCGTCACGTGGTTCACGACCCGCGCAAACGTTCGCACCTCAGGCGTCGGCTTGTACTGATAGTCCTCCGCCGGCATCTTCTCCGCCGCCTTCAGGATGTTGCCCATCTGCCCGGCATACGCACGCTGCACCTCACCCGCCGGCCCGGTCGCCACCGGAGCTCCGTTTGCAGGAGCCGCCTGTCCAAACGCCACACTCGAAATCGCCAGCACCGCCGAACTCATCCAACCAACTCGCCGCATCGCACTCTCCTCGAACATCCCCACCAGCCTACCCGCCCTGCGCTCCCGCCACAAGCCTTTCACCTTCATTTATTTCGAATTTGAATCCGCGGCCCAGTAGCTCGTTCTCGCCGAAACGATCATCTCCGGATGATGCGCCAGCGAAACCTTAATCGTATGCAGCCCCGGCTCCGTCGACGTCGGATAAAAATTGAGAAGGTACCCGTTGCGAATGTGATTATTCAGAACATTGAGATTGTGTTCCAACTCACCGCGGCCGTCGAAGCTGAACGACTCGCCTCCCGAGAGGTTGGCAACCTCCGCCGAGAGATTCTTCTGCATCGCTCCAAAAATCAATCTCAAAGGCGCGTCAAGCTTGAAATATCCCTGGGTAGGATAAGCTGGATCGTTTATGGCCTGGGTAGGACTCGGGGAAGGATTTACCTGGTACGGCGGATTCACGCGCGGATTCTTGAGCCCCAACTTCGCCGCAGTCTTCTGCGCAGAAAAAGTAACACTGTAGATCGCAGTATTCGACTCGCCTAAATCCCGCACAACATCCGCCATCGGCGTCTTGCTGCCATCGTCATGCTCCTGACTGATCAGCAAGATCGCGCGACGATTTCCTGCAGGCTCTTTCTTCAGCAGATCAAGAGCAAACCCTATCGCATCGAAGATCGCTGCACCACTGTCTCCCTGATCCGGCTTGTTGATCGCTTCCTTCCACTGCGCAATATCCGACGTAAACGGAGACGCCGCCGCCGGCCTGCTGTCAAAGTTCACGATCGAAACCTTATTCGGTGCCTCGCCAAGCAGATAAGACAGCATCGTCTCAAGATTCGAATAGCTCGCAAACTGGCCGTGAGCAACGCCACCCGTCTGCATCAGCACCACTAGCGAAAGCGGCCGCTTCATCTCTTCTTCCAGCGTCACCTTTTGCGGAACGCCGTTGTCGGTCAAAATGAAATCGTCCGCAGTCAGCGAAAACACAACCTCTCTGTCAGAGTTCTGCACCAGCGTAGGAACGACAACCAGCGTAGTCGTCGTACGCAGAGTCGTCTGGGCAAACGCTGCATACGCAAACACCGCAACCAGAACCCCAAATGTTGGAACGCCAAGTCTCATCACTGTCCAGATTAGACGAACCAGACCAGCGCAACAGTATGGCCCCAGAAATCGTCTTTTATCCGTCTTTATCTCCCTATCACCGTTACGCCTACGCCTGCCCACAATGAACTATCCTATTAAAGACACCCCACGACGCCACAACGCGCCTCGTAACAAGGAAACAGCACACAATGCCATTGAACTGCGGAATCGTTGGCCTCCCCAACGTCGGAAAATCCACGATCTTCAACGCCCTCACCTCGGCCAAGGCGCAAGCCGCCAACTATCCCTTCTGCACCATCGACCCCAACACTGGCGTCGTCACCGTGCCCGATGAGCGCCTCACCAAAATCTCCGAGCTCATCAAGCCTAAGTCCCTCGTCCCCACCACCATGGAGTTCATCGACATCGCCGGCCTCGTCGAAGGTGCATCCAAAGGCGAAGGCCTCGGCAACCAGTTCCTCGGCCACATCCGCGCCACCGACGCCATCTGTCACGTCGTCCGATGCTTCGACGACCCCGAGGTCGTCCACGTTGCCGGCGGCGTCAACCCCCTCCACGACATCGACATCATCAACACCGAACTCCTCCTAGCCGACCTCGAGACCGTAGAAAAGCGCCACGCCAAAGTCGAAAAGCTCAACAAGCCCGCCAACGCCGACCACAAGATCAAGGCCGAGTTCGCCGCTCTCAGCAAGCTCAAAGAAGCCCTCGAAGCCGGCAAGCCAGCCCGCACCCTAATCTCTGCCGGATCCCTTACCGACGAAGAAAAGCCGTACCTGCGCGATCTCTTCCTCATCACCGCCAAGCCCCAGCTCTACGTCGCCAACGTCGACGAATCCGGCCTTCTCACCGGCAACCCCTACACCGAAGCCGTAGAAAGACGTGCCGCAGAAGAGGGAAGTCAGGTCGTCCGTATCTCCGGCGCGCTCGAAAGCGAGATCGCCCAGCTCGAACCCGCCGAACGCACCGAATTCCTCGAATCACTCGGCCTCAAGGAACCCGGCCTCAACCGCCTCATCCACTCCGCCTACGCGCTGCTCGACCTCATCACCTACTTCACAGCAGGTGTACAGGAAGTCCGCGCCTGGACCATCCGCCGCGGCACCAAGGCCCCCGGCGCCGCAGGCGTCATCCACTCCGACTTCGAAAAGGGCTTCATCAAAGCCGACTGCTACGCCTCCGCCGACCTCTTCAAATACGGCAGCGAGCAAGCCGTCAAAGAAGCCGGCCTCCTCCGCTCCGAGGGCAAAGAGTACGTCGTCAAAGACGGCGACATCCTCTTCTTCAAATTCAACGTCTAGTTGGAAGAACGAATGAGTGCGAAAACCGAAACGATTGTACAGATTACGCGGTGGTCGCTCTTCGTACTTACGCTTCCGTTCAGTACCTTCATCTCTTTAATGGGATGGGTTGGCACTGGATTCGGGGGCTTGACGGATTCCATTCCCTTGCTTCTCGTGCTTCCAATCCAATTCTGCGCGTTCTATTCTTTTCGCGTCGCGGCCGTCGGCCTGTGGGCACTCCTCGTTGTTCACCTACTGCTGCCATTTCGTTTCGGATTCGCTTCTTTGACTTGGAACGATCTAGCTCCGTCAAGAATCGATCCCTGCTTCTGGGCAGTTGCGATCCTCATGGGAGCAGCAGCATGGATATCGAGCAGAAGCTCTCGAAACCACCAACGTTACGATAACCCTTAGTTCGCTCGCGTACCATGATGCGCATGAGCCTACCTTCCCTCACGCGTCGTGAATTTCTGCAATCCACTACCATCGCAGGAGCCGCCGTCGCATTTACTCCGAGTCACCTATGGGCCGAGCCAACACCAACGCCCGAGCTAATTCCCACCTGGGCCTCTAAACCCCAGCGCTGGGCTCAACTCACCCTCGTCGAAGACGATCCCATCCACTTCGACCCCGCCTTCTGGCTCGACTACTTCAAAAGCACGCGCTCCGATGGAGTCTGTCTCAGTGGCGGAGGCTGCGTCGCCTTCTATCCCACGCAAATCCCCTTCCACCATCGCAGCGTCTGGCTCGGTGATCGCGACGTCCTCGGCGAACTCGTCACCGGTTGCCGCAAACTCAACATGTCCGTCCTCATCCGCACCGACCCGCACGCTACCTATGACGACGCCAAAGTCGCCCACCCCGACTGGATCGCCGTCGACGCACAAGGCAATCCTCGCCGCCACTGGTCCTCGCCCGAGATGTGGGTCACCTGTGCTCTCGGCCCATACAACTTCGACTTCATGACCTCCGTGCACAAAGAGATCATGTCGCGCTACGGTCCCGACGGCCTCTTCTTCAATCGCTGGGACGGCTCCGGCGACTGCTACTGCCAGCACTGCATGGAAAACTTCAAAGCCGCCACCGGCCTCGATCTCCCCCGCACCACCAACCCGCAAGATCCCTCCCGCCGCGCCTACATCGTCTGGCGTCAGCAGCGTCTCATCAGCCTCATCGATCTCTGGAACGCCGAGATTCGCAAGATCAATCCCGAATCCAGCTCGATCCCAAACAACGGCAGCGGCGCCCATAACCCAATCGACGCCATCGAAGCCAGCAATCGCGCACCCATGCTCGTCGCCGATCGTCAGGCCCGCCGCGGGCTCCAGCCCCCCTGGCTCATCGGCAAAACCGCCAAAGAGTATCGCGCCACCATGGGCAACAAGCCCATCGTCGGTCTCTTCGGAGTTGGCCTCGAAGAGCCCTACCGATGGAAAGACAGCGTCAACGCCAGCGCCGAAATCCGCATCTGGGTCCTCGACGCCATCGCCAACGGCATGCGTCCCTGGTTCAGCAAATTCTCCGCTACCCTCCACGATGAGCGTTGGCTCAGCGGCGTCGAACAAATCTACCTCTGGACCGAAAAGAACCAGCACTACCTTACTCACCAGCAGCCACTCGCACGCGTCGCCCTCGTCTACTCGCAGCAGACCGCGTGGTACTACGGTGGTGACCAGTACGCTGCCAAAGTCGAAGACCATGCCCTCGGCTGGTACCAGGCCCTCATCGAATCACGCGTCCCATTCGAGATGGTGCACGACCGCAATCTGGACGCAGCCCACCTTGCACCCTACAAAACCCTCATCCTCCCCAACATCGCCGCGCTCAGCGACGCTCAGTGCGACCAGCTCCGCGCCTTCATCAACAACGGTGGCAAGCTTAATCGCCACTTATGAAACCAGCCTCTACGATGAGCTCGGTTCCCCGCGAAAAAACTTCGCACTCGCCGACCTCTTCGCCGTCGACTTCACTGGCCAACGCCAGAGCCCCATGCTCAACTCCTACCTCCGCCTTGAGCACGAAGCCCTGCCCCGTCACGTTGTCTTCACGGGACTCGAAGACGCCCCGCGCATCATTAACGGAGTCTCACGCCTCGAAGTCACCCCGCGCGAACGCTTCGCTGAAACCCCCATCACTCTCATTCCCAGTTATCCCGACCTCCCCATGGAGAAGGTTTACCCCCGCTCGCCCAAGACCGACATCTCCTGCCTCTACCTCCGCCAGCCCGCCGGTCGTGTCGCCTACTTTCCCTTCGACGTCGACCGCACCTTCTGGGAGGTTCTCTCCGCCGACCATCTCAAGCTCCTGCGCAACACCGTCCAATGGGCCAGCAATGAAGACCCTGCCATTGAAGTCACGGGCCCCGGCGTACTCGACGTCACCGCATGGCGCAACTCCGGTTCCATCACCATCCACCTCGTCAACCTCACGAACCCCATGGCGATGAAGGGTCCCTTCCGCGACTTCTTCCCCATAGGGGCACAGACGCTCAAGCTGCGTCTCCCTGAAGGCATCCACGCAAAGCAAGCCCACCTGCTCGTCGCGGAAATGACCATCTCGGTCTACCGATCAGGCGATTACCACACCCTCACCGTACCCACCGTCGTCGATCACGAAGTCGTAGCAATCGACATCTGAGCCAAGGCAAAGCGAAACCAGTCATCAAGAATCGATGCCGAAGCTATTCCTTACTCTTCAGCAAACTCTCATTCTCCTGAATAAACGCCTCAATCTCCGTAGCCATCCCAAGAATCCTGCGCCACTGCTCCTTATACAGCGTCACCGGAAACCGGCCCACACCATACAGTGACAGCCCACCCTTCTCGCTCACCTTCAGGCTGAGCCCCCGCACGCCTTTGTTCTTCAGCTTCTCGTTCTCCGCCCGCAACCGCTCAATCTCAGCCTTCAGATCTTCATCCGACATAGGTACTCTCCTTCTCTGTCAGAGTACGACAAAGACCCCAAAACCGTGCAGCATAGAATCGCGGGGTGCACTGACACAACTCCGCGCTTGACCGCACCTGCGTGGTTATATCAGTTGTCTACTTCGGGCTGGCTACAGAACCATGGCTCCCGCCGGCCGAGACGGCCGCCGGGCTGCTCATCGGCGCTGCCGCTGGCTGAGAAGTTCCTCCGCCGCGAGACGCCGACTGCACACCTGTCGATCCCTCGTACCCCCCTTGCCGCGAAGACGAAGAGACAGACGAATTCCCGCGCTCTGCCATCGATCCATTTCCCGCCGATGCCGACCGCAGCGTCACGGGTCCGCGGCTCGCGCCGCCTATCTGCCCACCGGGACTGCTGGCATACACCGGCATACTCGCCGACCCATGCCGTCCCACATCGTTCGCAACCTTATTCAGATCGCCCAGCGATCCTCTCGGAACGCCCAGCCCCGCCGAGTCGCGTTGAAACACAAAGTTCCCCGCCTTATCCTGCTGGGAATACACGATCGGCCCCTTGGTCATCACCACCAGCGACTTCGTCGTCCCTGCGGTAGGCACCTGGGGAAGCTCCGCTGGCCGCAGCGGCGAACTCACTCCAGTCTTCGTCAGCGCTCCCACCGGCGCTCCACTTGCAACGATGTTGTTCAAACCATTAAAAGTCCCGCCCGGCTGCCAACCCCAGCCATAGCCCGGATAAAACGACCACGAGCCCGAGTGATACGGCAGCCATCCCCACGGATACGGCGACACAAACGAATAGCCTGCTCCGGGATACAGCGCCCACAACCCATTCGCGTAAGGACTCCAACCCGCGCCGATAAAATAAGGCTGCCAGAACGAACCAAACGCGCCCGCATTGATAAAGTTTCCGTAGTAGTTCAGGTCGCTCAGTCCAAACGCATTCCCTCCGCCAGCAAATGTATTCGCCGCGGCATAGCGCTGGTGATAATCGTTCGAATCCTTGTCCCACGCATCGTACGGCGACTCCGCGACCTTCTTGACGACGGCCACCTGCTGGTCGGCCTCCAGCGTCAGCGTCTCCTTCTTATTCACCACTGTCGTATCCGAACCCTGCTGCACCTCCACGCTGCCATTGAAGACCGACAACACCGTCTTCTGGCCATCGAACTCGAGCCGCAGATGGGTTGAAGGCGTCACCGTCATCTTCGCGTTTCCCGCCTCCACCAGAAACTCATTGCCCTTCGTGCTCTCCGTGGTCACATACACGGTTCCCAGAGTTACGTTCATCGTCGAAGCCTTCGCGCCCGAGCTCCGCAACGCCAGTAGCGGAAAAGTCACTCCAGAGTTCGGCGTCAGCCGCAATGTGCTGTTGTCCTCAAACTCCACCTCGGCGTATCCGTCACCCGTCTGCAATCTCTCGCCTTCAACGATCGGCATATTCTGCATCGTCCGCTCAAACCCCGCGCCCGTATTGCGATCGAGCGCCAGTTGGCCCTTCGCATCGCTCAGCCGCACAATCCTCACATGCGAGTCGCCCGGCAGCGCGCCGTTGTCAACCTTTGCAGTGTCCTGCGCAGCCATCGGGTCCGGAGTCGGCCCCGCCGATGGATTACTCAATCCCTTACTCAACTCCCCAACCACACCACTCTGCGCCCACGCCGCGGCACCCGTTATCCCAAGCGCCAATACCAAAACAGTCGTTCTGAAAGTTGTTTTCATCGCAGCCTCCTAACCATCATCGGCAAAACCACGCCAAAACCTATCAGACGGCCCGAGTATACGCCCGCCGCCAAGCCAGTAGATATCCCCATCTGCATTTTTGTTCGGCAAATTTCAAGGTTCCCCCGCATCCTGGAAAAACCGGGCCCCCTGCATCCCGCGAAACCCTCTCGGCACACGCGCGCCCCGTCCCCGTTACGGGAATCGTCGCCGCCATCACATTGAAACTACGGAATCTAAGCCGCAGGAACGACTGGCGCGGTCGCCGCACTCTTACCCAGCAGAATCGGCTTGAACGCCGGAGGATAAAAGAACTCCAGATCGACAACCATTCGCACAAGGGAGTCGGCGCGATCCGTATCGCCCGCCGCCAGCGCCGCCGCAACTTCCCTCTGTTGCGCTCGCAGCCGCGACAGATCCACATTGGTCACCGCATACTGCAGACGCCGTCATCAGGCGAACCAGCTTCTCCTCGGCGGTATTGGACTTTTTCTTGAATGCCTTCAGGTCGTCCGGGCTCAGCTTCGGCGCATGACTGAGCTTGTAGTAGCCATTGCTCGCCGCCAGTAGATAGGGAATCGTCTGCAACAGCATTGCGTAAAAAATATCGAGGACCCGTTCCGGAGGCTCATTCAGATATTGCCCTTGAAGCGCAGTCTGCAACCTCGTCTCCCCATCGCTTCGCAGCGCATCCAACGCCTCCGTCACCTTACTCCCCATTCCAAAATGCCAGCATCCCTCAGCGAAACGCGCCCCCAACTCCTCCAGCGAGCCAACCTCCCAGCCCGCGATCATCTTCATCAGCGCGGAGAAGCCAGGATTCGCCGCACCAATCGCATCTCCGATCGCCGTCACCATCAACACTCCGGAAACCTCGTTCCCCGTCACCTTCCCTGCAACCAGATCCTCCTCCACCACTTGTCGCGAAGCCTGATGCAGAAACTGAAGCTGTTTCTCCGCCACCGGAGGAACCGACGCAAGCGTCTGCTGAAAACCTTTCGCCATCTGGTTCGCTCGGCCGGGCGAACTCAGGCCCTTGAATCTGTCGAGGATCGCAACGATCTGCGGATACGCTGGTGCATCCTTCGGGTACTCACCCAGAATCGCCGCCATCGTGTCCAGCAGCGTAGGGACAGGCTTTCCCACGGGAACATCCACCACCAGGCTTGGGTCCGTTCCCTCCGGCAGACTGTCATCCGCGTGCCACTGGCCGCTTCCGTTTGAGCGAACTTCAATCAAACCCCCCGGCCCGGGGTAGCGATACCAGCGTCCAAGCTGCTTCTGCTCGGGGGCAAGCTGTTCAAACTGCTGCCGGCTCTGCCAAACCGCCTCCGCCGCTTCCGGCGACCACGATACGTATAGACGCATAATCGAATTCAATCGGTGTCCAATGCTCGCCTCGTACCCTGGCATCTTAAGCCCCCTTCGGTATTCAGGCCCCCGTCGCAATCACCTTCAGGCCCTCTACCTTCACCCGGTCCGCTACGCGCTCGCTCACACTCGGATCTGACTCCTTCGACAGCGCCGCGGCCATCGCTGTCGCCACCGCCTGGGCAATCGCCGCAATCTCCTCCTGCGATAGTCCACTCTTCTTTACCGCCGACGCTGCGTCCTGGCGGGCATCCTCCAGCTCCTTGTCGTGCGGAGGAGCCTTGTGCGTCAAACGGTTGATCAGGTTGCCGAAGGCATCTCCAATCGCCGTCCCCACCGCACCACCTATCTTCTTCTGCGCAGCCTCGGTCGCACTCTTCGCCACTCCTTTGAAGAAGGCAAACAGGAACGAGCCGCCCATCTCGATCAGGGCAGCCTCCGCGATAAAGTTCTTCTCGTCGGAGTCCGTGAACTCGGCAACGTCCGGTCCAATCTCGGACGCAACGGCGGAGCGGGCTTTCTGTAGGTCAGGCAGCATCGCGGAAGTCTACCACCAATCGGGTCGGCTAAATCTCACCGCACCCCTCTCCCGCCGAGCCCGGAAAAAAACGCACAGTAGTTTTCTTTTGAAATTCATACAAAAAGTGGCATGTTTTTCGATCCGAAAAAGCACCATGCAAACCACCACAATTCACCACGAATCCACCACAACTTCACCACGATTTACCACCACAAAACACACCAAAATCCGCAAAACCCCCTGTAAAAACCACCTCGATACCCCTCCCAACTTTTTTCCGCGTTCCAACCGCAAAGTAGTAGAAACTTGTATCTATCCATGACGAAGAAACCAGCAAAAAAGAAACTGCGCGTCGGTATCCTCTTCGGAGGCCGCTCCGGCGAGCACGAAGTCTCCCTCCTCTCCGCCGCCTCCATCCTCAACGCCATCGACAAAACCAAATACGACGTCATCCCCATCGGCATCACCAAACAAGGCCAGTGGATCACCTCCACCGAAGCGACGCTTCTTCTCGCAGGCAACGCAAAACCCGCACCAGTCCTGCTCAAAACACCCAAAACCAAATCCATCCAATTAGCCGCCGGCGCCGGCCTCGCCCTTCAAAATGAAGTCCTCGCTCAACAACACGGCCCTCTCGCCCAGTCCCTCGACGTCATCTTCCCCGTCCTCCACGGCACCTTCGGCGAAGACGGCACCATCCAGGGCCTCTTCGAATTAGCCGACATCGCCTACGTCGGCTCCGGCGTTTTAGGTTCCGCGACTGGCATGGACAAGTCCGCCATGAAGCAGCTCTTCGCCGCTGCCGGCCTGCCTCAAACCCCACACGTCAACCTGATCCGCAGCGAATGGAAGGCCGACCCCAAACGCTGCACGAGGCTCATCGAAAAAAAACTCACCTACCCTGTCTTCGTAAAACCCGCGAATCTAGGCTCTTCCGTAGGTATCAGCAAGGTCCACGACCGCAGCGAACTCACCCCCGCCATGGACCTAGCCGCCAGCTACGACCGCAAGCTCATCGTCGAACAGGGAGTAGGCGGCCCCGGCGCCAAGCCCCGCGAACTCGAAGTCGCCGTCCTCGGCAACGACTCCCCCGAAGCCTCCGTAGTCGGCGAAATCGTCCCCGGCGCCGAGTTCTACGACTACAACGCCAAGTACCACTCCGACACCAGCGTCCCCATCATCCCCGCGAAACTCTCGAAATCCGAATCCAAACAGATCCGCAAAATGGCCATCGCCGCCTTCCGAGCGTGCGACTGCGCCGGCCTCGCCCGCGTCGACTTTCTCATGGAGCCCGCAGTCAAAGCGGAGAAGAACAAAAAGGCCAAACCCACCCGCATCTACCTCAACGAAATCAACACCATGCCCGGTTTCACCAGCATCAGCATGTACCCCAAGCTATGGCAGGCCACCGGCATCCCCTACCAACAACTGATCGACCGCCTCATCACCCTGGCTACCGAACGCCACAACGAAAAGCAACAGACCACCTTCACCCGCGTCTAAACCCATTAGAAACATCACTCACGACACAAGCGACTGATATCCTTGTTTCAAGCGTAAACGAGCGTGCAGCTACGGAGAAACAAGCATCGACACCATCTTCAAACCCGTCGCAGCACCCAGCCGCAGCCCAAAGTACACCGCAGCGTCGGCCATCCTGCATCTGCTCATCCTCGTCGTACTGATCCATCAGCGGGCCTCCTTCATTGCTCCCATCCGCCTCCCCGGCAACGAGCACGGCACCAATCTCATGGTCACCTACCTGCCTGGTCGAGCCCCAATCCAGGCCGCCACGCCCAACCCGAAGACGGAGCCCCAACAAGCCGCAATCAACACTCCGCTCCCAACCCTCGCTCCGAAGCTGAAAACCAACACCGCCTCGCCCAACACCAACTCCCCAGCCACCCCGAATCCCGACTCCACCGAAGGCGCGGACTCCCTCGGCTCCGGCAACATCAACATCGCGCGGGCTAGCTACTTCCCTACACCAAAGCCTGACCTCTCCGTCCTTCCCCGCGGCACCAAGGGCGACGTCATCCTTGATATCGTCATCGACACAGCAGGCAAAATCGCCGACATCAAGATGACCAGCGGCCTCGGCCACGGCATCGACGAAACCGTCATCGCCACCGTCCAGCAATGGACCTTCCATCCGGCCACCAGAGACGGCCAACCTGTAGCCAGCGAACAAGAACTCCACTTCCACTACGAAAAAGCCTGACCGGTTCAAACCTCTAAATCACCCGGCTATGCTTGTACCCCTCTGCCGTCAGTGCAGCCAGCAGCTCCTCCACCTGCTCCCGTCCGCGCGTCTCCATCGTAATGTCGATCACCGTATCGCCCAGATTCACGCCGTAGTATGCGCGATTGTGCAGTGTATCCACAATATTCGCCCGGTAGCTCGCAATCAGCCGCGTCAGATCCGCCAGCGCCCCCGGCTTATCCAGCAGATGAATCCTGAGCCGGATCAATCGGCCATCCTGCACCAAACCACGCTCGATAATCCGGCTCAGCAACGTAACATCGATATTTCCGCCGCACACCATCACCGCCGTATGCGCACCGTTGAGTGAGGTCTTCTTCTGTAGCAAAGCAGCCAGTGCGGTAGCACCGGCACCCTCGGCCAAAGTCTTCTCTCGCTCCAGCAACACAAGAATCGCCGACGCAATCTCATCCTCATCCACGGTTACAATCTCATCGACATAGCGCTCCACCATCGGCAGCGTCACATCCCCAGCACGCCGCACTGCGATACCATCGGCAATCGTCGTCGCCGGGTCCACCGTCACTGGATGCCCCGCCGCCCGCGCAGCTATCATCGACGGCAGCCTCGATGTCTGCACGCCAATCACACGAATCTCAGGTCGCGACTCCTTGATCGCGCACGCAATTCCGCCAATCAGCCCACCGCCGCCAATCGGCACCACTACAGCCTCCAATTGCGGAACCTGCTCCAGCAACTCAAGTCCAATCGTGCCTTGCCCAGCCATTACCACGGCATCGTCGAACGGATGAATAAACGTCATCCCCTCTGCCGCACACAGCCGCGTGGCCTCTTCGTACGCCTCATCGTAGTTGGCGCCGTGCAGCACTACTTCAGCGCCAAATCCGCGCGTCGCAGTCACCTTCACCAGTGGCGTCGCCAGCGGCATCACGATCAGCGCTCGAATCCCACGTTTGGTCGCGTGATACGCAACGCCTTGAGCATGATTTCCAGCACTCGCCGCCACAACCCCACGCGCCGTCTGGTCCGGCGTCAGCATCGCAATCCGGTTCAACGCACCCCGCTCTTTGAACGAGCCCGTCATCTGCAGGTTCTCAAGCTTCAGATAAACCTGCTGTCCCGTCAGCGCAGACAACATCTGCGAGTGCGGACAAGGCGAAAGGTAAATCGCTCCACGCACCCGCTCTCGTGCGGCAACCACATCGGCAAGGCTGATACTGGCGCTCTTTATCAAATCACTCACAGGTCATTAATCTTTCCTTAGATTTTCAGCGCGTCATCCTAACGGATCAGCGTAGTCCGGCAACCTCTCACCGCCGCTGACGAAACTTATTCGCCAACGCAAACTCATCCCGAAGCCCCGGCGTCCGCAGATTCTCCCGCACATGCTGCAAGCGCTGCTCCAGTGCCAGCAACGTATTCGCAACCGGCTCTGTATTAGTCAACGCCACATCACGCCACATACTGTACGGGCTGGCTCCTAGCCGCGTCGTCTCCTTCAGCGCCCGTCCCCCAATCGCGGCAATCTCCGGCGCATCGCCAAATCTCTCCTCAAGCAACGCTGCCAGCGCCGTTGAGAGCATCTGTGGCAGGTGACTCACCCAGGCACACAGCTCATCATGCCGCGCCGCCTCCATGTCCAGCGTTCGCGACCCGAAACAACCAACCCAGCCACGCCACTCTTTCTCCATCGCCGTCATCTCGGGCCTGGTCGGCGTAAACAGCCACATCGCCCCGTCGAACAAACCAGCCTCCGCCAGCAAGGCGCCACCCGACTCCTTGCCTGCCATCGGGTGTCCGGGCAAAAAACTAGCCGTTTTTTCATCGGCAAACAGTTGCTGCGCAAGTTCTACAATCTCGAGCTTCGTACTCCCCACGTCAGTCACGAGTTGCCCCGCGCGCAACACCGGCGCCAGCAACCGCATCCAGTCTTTGATCGCAAGCACCGGTACCGCAAGCACAATCACATTCGCCAGTCGAGCCAGCTCCAGCGCACTTTCGCGACTGGCGGCTCTGCCATCGATCGCGGTCATCTGCACCGCCGCACCCATCTCCAGTTGACTCGTGTCCCACCCATCGATGCGGCCCGCAAATCCAGCCGCGCGCAGAGCCAGGCCTGTCGAAGCGCCAATCAGCCCAGTTCCGATGATAAAAACGCGCTCCATCATCCTCGAAGCTCCAACTTACGCAATTGTCCTGTTAACCACCGGAGCCAGCAGCCGCAACTGCGCCATCAATTTCTGTAACTGCTCCGGATACAAACTCTGTGCCCCGTCGCTCATCGCCTTATCTGGATTCGGATGCATCTCCATCAGTAGTCCATCCGCTCCAGCAGCCACGCTCGCCAGCGCCATCGCCGGGACCAGGTCGCGTATCCCCACGCCATGCGACGGATCACCCAGCACCGGAAGATGCGTCAACTTCTTCAGCACTGGAATCGCCGAAATATCCATCGTATTCCGCGTATACGTCTCGAAGGTACGCACACCGCGCTCGCACAGCATCAGGTTGTAGTTGCCGCCCGACAGAATATACTCCGCGCTCAACAGCACTTCCTCGATCGTCGCCGCGATCCCGCGCTTCATCAGCACGGGTTTCCGCACATGTCCTAGTTCGCGCAGCAGGTTGAAGTTCTGCATATTCCGCGCCCCCACCTGGAAGCAGTCGATATAGGGCAGCATCAGCTCGATCTGCGAGATCTCCATCACCTCCGTGATCACAAGCAGCCCCGTCTCATCCGAGACCTCACGCAGCAGCTTCAACCCATCAAGTCCCATACCCTGGAAGCTGTACGGCGAACTCCGCGGCTTGAACGCTCCTCCCCGCAGAAACTTCCCGCCAGCCGCCGCGACCTGCTTCGCGCTTGTCAGAATCTGCTCTCGCGACTCCACCGAACAAGGGCCGGCCATCACCACAAGTTCTTTACCGCCAACGACCACGCCATTCGGAAACTTTACCGTTGTTCCCTCTGGCCGAAAGCTCCGCCCCGCCAGCTTGTACGGCGAAGAAATGCGGTACGCATCATACACTCCCGGCAACACCTTGAACTCGGCGACCTCGAAGTGTTCCGGCGTCCCCACACCCGCTAGAATCGTCTGTGCCGCGCCAGTCGTTCGGTGAACATTGAATCCGAGCTCGACCATCCGCTCGATCACCTGCTGAATATTCTCTTCCGTCGCCTGGCCATGCATCGCAACTATCATCGTCTTCGCTTCACTCTCTATACGTAACTGAATTCATCACAAACTTTGTTGCCTAAATGTCTCGCCGCTGCAGCGTACGCATCACGTCGATGATCCGCTCATACACATGCAATAGCTCCGCATCGTCCAGCGGTCCTGGATTCGCCGCACGGACTCGGTCGAAGACATCTTGCTCCCGGCGCGGCTCATACACGGGAAGATTAGCTGTCTTCTTGAGCTCTCCAATCGCACGCGCAGCCGCGGCACGTTGGCTGATGAGTCGAACAATCTCAATATCCAGCTCATCGATTTTTTTTCTCCAGTCGGAGATGTCCATCCAATTTCCTCATGGGCGAGCGGCGCAATCTCACAAACTGCGCGCTGCGGAATAGTGTCTTCCTCTAATGATAAACGTCGATTCACGCTACGACGGGCAGCCCTATCTCCATCGAATCTCATGCTCGCAACCCCGCGATGAATCGCCCAACTGCAGCGGCACCCTCCGTCGGCGGGGTCTTCTCGATCAGCGCCACCAACGCGCTGCCAATAATCGCCGCATCCGCAAACTCGCCGACAGCCTTCACATGTTCTGCATTCGAAATCCCGAACCCAACCGCAATAGGCAACGTCGTAAACTGCCGCAATCGCGCCACCAACTCCGCAGCATCTCCCGCAACCTTCTGCTGAGTCCCGGTGATCCCCACGCGCGAGATCGCATACACAAACCCCTGCGACACCGCTGCAATCGCCTTCAACCGCGTATCTGGGCTCGTCGGTGCAGCTAGGAATACCGGAGCGAGCTTATGCTCACGCACCGCCTCCAGATACTCCCCTGCCTCCTCAACGATCATGTCCGTCAGCAACACTCCATCCGCACCAACCTCCGCGGCCCGTGCGCAAAACGTCTTCATCCCCATCCGCACTACGGGGTTCAAATAAGAAAACAACACCAGGCCCGCGGCAGGCCGAGCCACCCGAAGCTCCTTCGCCAAGCCCAGCACGTCGATCAACCGCGTACCCCGCGCAACCGCCCGTTCGCTCGCCCGCTGAATCACTGGCCCATCTGCCAGCGGATCGCTGAACGGCACCCCCAGCTCGATCACGTCCGCACCGTTATCGATCGCCGCCAGCGCAATCTCTCGCGTTGTCGCAAGATCGGGATCACCAGCCGTCAAATAAGCAACAATCCCCGGCTTCTTCCTGAACTCAATCGCCACAAATCCTCCAAATCAAATCATTCGTCTTTTATCCGCGTTCCTCCGCGAATATCCGCGGTCGTGTCCTCAAGCACCCTTCAAATCCAGCTCCCGAGCAAGAATGCCCATATCCTTATCGCCTCGCCCCGACAGATTCACCATCAGCACAGCTGTCTTCGTCATCGTCGGAGCCAACCGAATCGCCTCAGCGACAGCGTGAGCACTCTCGAGCGCCGGCACGATCCCCTCAGTCCGCGACAGTGTCACCGTAGCCTTCAATGCAGCGTCATCCGAGCACGAAACGTAGCTCGCCCGCCCCGAATCGTGCAGCATCGCATGCTCAGGTCCCACGCTCGCATAGTCCAGCCCAGCCGAAACCGAATGCGTTAGACTCACCTGCCCAGCCTCATCCTGCAACACATACGAGTACGTGCCCTGCAATACCCCCGGCGTCCCGCCGCCGACCTTCTGAAACCGGGCAGCGTGCTCGCCCAATGCGGTCCCCCGACCACCCGCCTCGACACCGATCAAATCGACATTCTCGTCCTGCAGGAACTCATAAAATGCTCCAATTGCATTCGACCCACCGCCCACACAGGCAATAATCGCTGTTGGCAGCCGTCCCTCACGTTCCAGCATCTGCGCCTTCGCCTCACGCCCGATCACTCGATGAAAATCCCGCACCATCGTCGGATAAGGATGCGCCCCCAGCGCCGAGCCAAGAATGTAATACGTCGTCCTCACATTCGTCACCCAGTCCCGCATCGCCTCGTTGATCGCGTCCTTCAAGGTAGCCGACCCGCCCGAAACCCCTCGCACCTCGGCCCCCAGCAGACGCATACGATAAACGTTCAACTCCTGCCGTCGCATGTCCTCCTCGCCCATATAAATCACGCACTCCAGCCCAAACAGAGCGCAAATCGTAGCCGTCGCCACTCCATGCTGCCCAGCACCGGTCTCCGCAATAATCCTCTGTTTGCCCATCCGCCGCGCCAGCAATCCCTGTCCCAGCGCATTATTGATCTTGTGCGCTCCGGTATGCAGCAGGTCCTCGCGCTTCAGGTAAATCTTCGCTCCGCCGCACTGCTCCGTCAGCCGTTTTGCAAAATACAGCGGAGTAGGACGTCCACAATAGTTATGCAACAGGTCATCCAGCTCCGCCTGAAACGCCGGATCTCCCTTAGCCTCACCGTAGGCGTGCTCCAGCTCTTCCAGCGCCGCCATTAAAGTCTCCGGAACATATCTCCCGCCATACGCCCCAAACCGCCCCGCCACTGCCGTCGGCAAACTCGTCGTAGCACTCATCGTTCTCTCCCCGCGTAACACAAAACAAAAGCCGCGACTCGTAGGGTCGCGGCTCGTATGGATGTCGAATCAACTGAACTTTCAGAATTCCGTCAGATGAAGCTACTCCGCCGAGCCGCTATTGTGCGCCAATAGCGGAGAATAAACGAAATTCGGCTGGACTGAAGAATCATCGTGAGACCAAGATACATGCTGGCGATCAGCTCTGCAACCCACACCCTCAAATCTTCTGGACCCGCTGCACATCCCGCACTCCGGGAACCTTTCGCAGATTCTGCACCAGCTTGTTCAGGTGACGCACGTCTACCGTCTCCACCACAAAATCCACCACCATCTGTCCATCGGGTGTCGGCTTCGTATCCACACTTCGGATATTCGTCCCGTCATCCGCAATGATCGCTGTAAACTCCTTCAGTAATCCTGCGCGATCATCGCAAATCACTGTCAGCTTCACGGGATACGTCTGCGGCTTCGTGCTGCCCGGCTCTATCGGCGAAGGCGACCACTCCACCTGAATCCGCCGGTCTGACTCATACAGCAAATTCTGTACATTCGGACAACTCCGAGCATGCACCGCCACGCCCTTGCCCCTCGTCACGTACCCCACAATCTCCTCACCACGGATTGGGTTACAACAGCGCGCCCGGTACACCAGCAGATCATCCTGCCCCTCCACCTGCAGCGACTCCGAGCCCTTCCCAAAGAAGACCCGCTTTACCGCCTCCGACATCTGCCCCAGCGTATTGCCAACGCCGCTCTCAGGAACAGCCGGCTCAGCCGTCATCGTCGAACCCGGCTCCAGCTTATTCAGCACCTGCCGCGCCGAAAACTTTCCAAACCCCACACCGGCCAACAACTCCGCCTGCGTCCCCAGCCCATACTCACTCGCGACTTTGTCGTAATCCGCCTCGCCAAACTTGCCCAACGAAAGCTTGTACTTCCTCGCCTCGCGCTCCAGCAGCTTCCTGCCAATCTCGATCGCCCGCTCTCGCTGATGTTCATTCAGCCAGTGTTTGATCTTGTTCCGCGCCCTTGAGCTCTTCGTAAAGCTCAGCCAGTCGCGGCTCGGAGCATGTCCCGACTGCGTCGAAATCTCAACAATATCGCCGTTGCGAAGCTTCGTCCGCAGCGGAACGATCCGCCCATTTACCTTCGCCCCAACTGTCGTATTCCCCACTTCGGTATGGATCGCATAAGCGAAATCGATCGGGCTCGCGTCCTTTGGTAGCACGACAACCTTGCCCTTCGGCGTGAAGGTGTAAACCTCCTCCGGATACAAATCGATCTTCAGCGTGGACATGAACTCATTGGGATCGGTCATCTCCCGCTGCCATTCCATCAACTGCCTTACCCACGCCAACCGCTGTTCGTCCTTGGCGCTCACACTGTCATCAGCCTTGTACTTCCAGTGCGCTGCAATCCCCTCCTCGGCGATCCGATGCATATCCTCGGTCCGGATCTGCACCTCGAACTGATGACCACCCTCGCCAATCACCGTCGTATGCAGCGATTGGTACATGTTAGGCCGCGGCATGGAGATGAAATCCTTGATGCGGCCAGGCACCGCGCGCCAGATGGAGTGAATAAGGCCGAGGATGGCCCAGCAGTCCTGCTCCGTCTGCGTAATCACGCGCACAGCCAGCAGGTCATACACCTGGTCCACCGGAATCTTCTGGTCCTGCAGCTTCTGCTGAATCGAATACAGCCGCTTGATCCGTGACTCCACACGCCCTGGAATCTTAAGCTCTTTCAGCTTCGCCTCAAGCTGAGTCACAATCTTATGCAGAAACTCCTCGCCCTTCCCGCGCAGAGCGTCTACTTCAGTCGACACCTGTTCGTACGCATAAGGATCGGTGTAACGAAACGCCAGATCCTCCAACTCGCCGCGAAGCTTGCCCATCCCCAGCCGGTGCGCCAGTGGAGCATAAATATCCAGCGTCTCCCGCGCGATCTTCTGTTGCTTCTCCGGCTTCAAATGCTCCAGCGTTCGCATATTGTGCAACCGGTCCGCCAGCTTGATGATCACTACACGAACGTCGGTCACCATCGCGAGCAGCATCTTGCGAATATTCTCCGCCTGATGGTCTTCGCGATTGGCAAACTTGATCTTCTCCAGTTTCGTTACACCCTCAACGATGTGCGCCACCTGGTCCCCAAACCGTTTCGCAATCTCCGCCGAGGTGACATCCGTGTCTTCCACCGCATCATGCAGCAGCCCCGCGGCAATTGCCGTCGAGTCCATCTTCAACTCGGCCAGCACCTGCCCAACCTCCAGCGGATGGATGATGTAAGGCTCCCCACTCGCTCGCTTCTGCCCCTCATGCTGCTGCAGACAAAACGCCCACGCCTTCCGGATAATCTCCAGATCGTCCCCAGGCCGATTCTCATGAACTGTCGCCAGCAGCCTTTGAAACTTTGCGTCCACCGACCGAATATCCCGGGCAGAGCTACCCGCAAGATGACTGGCCGACGACTCCGAGGCCTCGTCCACGCCCGCAATCACCAACGGCGCAACGCCCGAAGCAGCGCCAACCGCTTCTGCAGCGGGATCGACCGGCTTCTTCCGTTTTCCATGAGAGATCGCATCCGGCGCCGCCGGCGAGGCCGCGACAGGAAGAGCCGCTTCCAGCTCCATCCCTGCATCGACCTGCGTCTCCGGTTGGCTCTTCGGTTTTTTGTTCGACTCTGGCTGCGGGCCAGCCTCCGAAGAGGCCGGATGAGCGGTTGCCATAGGACATTATAGGCTGCACCGTCAACAATCTGCTTGATGGGGTAGCAGAGTCATTCCAAATCCCATTGAATCTACAGAGGTTCCCGGACTCATCGCTGCTTAGAGGATAATTCCCGGAATCCCTCATTGCTCTTTGAGGTTATCTTTGCTATAAACAAGGTTAGAGTTGTTGAGAATCAAAAGTCACATAAATTTTCACCCATTAGTAACTATTGGTAACAGAACGAGCACGATTGAATTTGCCAGTTAGTGAACGTCAATTTGGGCTCGTGAGAGCGAGACATTCGCGTCTTGCTCATGTAAGCGTGAGATCCCGTAGTCCCCAATCCTGTATGAGCTGGAGAATGAGAATCACCAACCTGAGCGGCTTCATGGTAGTTGCCAGGTAAGACAACAAGCATCCCATGCACGTATCGTCCTTCCAAATTGGGCGGCGCGCAGCTCATACGAACCTGTAAAAACTGCTTCTTTTTCCTTTTTCTGCTCTTGAGCCATGCATTTTTGCACGACTTCAAGAGGTGTTTTCAGTGTCCCCTAGTGATTTTGTTTTTAGGCCCTCGGCTCATGTTGTATCGACTTCAACCTGCAGCTCCACTACTCAATCTCCAACACAATTTGGCCGGCACTCTTGGTTTGTAGCGAAGGTCCCCCGGTTCAGCGGACGAGGTAGGTTTCTTCTCCTTGCACTGGCTTGCGTCCTGGCGTTTGTAACGTCAGCCAGAAGTGCGTCAGCGAGGCAGAGTCGAGAGCGACGACCGCAATTGACGCTGAGCGCTTCGACTCTCAACTTCGGTAGCATGACCGTGAACTCGTCTGCGAAGGCCTCGGTCACCCTTACGTCGTCGGGAAACTCAGCACTCAAGGTGAACTCCGCGTCGATCGCGGGCGCAGGCTTTACCATCGTCGCAGAGAGCCTCCCTGTAACGTTGAGCCCGGGCCAGTCTGTGACCTTGCAGCTGCAGTTCCTTCCAGCCGTCGCTGGAGCAGCTACCGGACAGCTCACAATCAGCAGCGACTCGACGAGTGGTAGCACGGCTACAGTGGCCCTCACAGGTACCGGCACTGCGACGACGAATCCCCAGTTGACTCTGAGCGCCTCGGCTCTCAGCTTCGGTAGCGTGACCGTGAACTCGTCTGCGAAGGCGTCGGTGACGCTGACGTCGTCGGGGACCTCAGCTGTGACGGTAAACTCAGCTTCAATCGCCGGCACGGGCTTTACGATCGTCAGTGGAAGCCTTCCTGTAACGCTGAATCCGAACCAATCGGTGACCTTGCAGCTACAGTTCCTGCCCACCGTGGCCGGAGCAGCTACCGGACAGCTCACAATCACCAGCAACTCCGCGAGTGGCGGTGCGGCTACAGTGGCTTTGAGCGGCACTGGTGTGGCGAATCCGCAGTTGACGCTGAGCGCCTCAGCTCTCAACTTCGGCAGCGTGACCGTGAACTCGTCTGCGAAGGGTTCGGTCACACTTACGTCATCAGGGGCCACGGCAGTGACCGTGAACTCGGCTTCAATCACCGGCGCGGGCTTTACCATCGTCGCAGGGAGCCTCCCTGTAACGCTGAACCCGAGCCAGTCGGTGACCTTGCAGCTGCAGTTCCTTCCAACCGCTGCCGGAGCAGCTACAGGACAGCTCACAATCAGCAGCAACTCGACGACCGGCAGTACGGCTACAGTAGCTCTCGCGGGTACAGGCACTGCGGCGGCGAATCCGCAGTTGACGCTGAGCGCCTCCACTCTCAACTTCGGCAACGTGAACGTAAGCTCGTCCGGGACGGCTTCGGTGACACTTACGTCGTCGGGCAGCTCAGCCGTGACGGTGAACTCCGCTTCAATTACCGGGACGGGCTTTACCATCGTCGCAGGTAGCTTCCCCGTAACGCTAAACCCGAGCCAGTCATTAACCCTGCAGCTACAGTTCCTGCCGACCGCGGCTGGAGCAGCGACGGGCCAGCTCACGATCAGCAGCAACTCGACGAGTGGCAGTACAGCTACGGTGGCTTTGACCGGCACAGGTGTGGCGGCGAATCCACAATTGACGGTGAGCACCACAAGCCTAAGCTTCGGCAGCGTAAGCGTGAACACTTCGACAACGCAGTCGATAACGCTGACGTCGTCCGGCACATCCCCGGTGACCATCAGTGCGGCTTCGATCACCGGCGCAGGCTTCACTACCGTGGGCGGCAGCTTCCCGCTGACGCTCAATCCTCAGCAGACTGCAACGCTGCAGGTACAGTTCCTGCCAACCACAGCGGGAGCAGTTACAGGACAACTGACGATCAGCGACAACGCTACAAGTGGCAGTCCCGCTGTAGTGGCGTTGAGCGGAACCGGCACAGCGGTCGCGCATTCGGTTGACCTCAGTTGGAACGCGCCCACCAGTTCGCCTGATCCGGTTGTGGGGTATAACATCTACCGGTCACCAAGCAGCGGGTCTCCTCAACTCCTTAACCCAACTCCCACTACGGGGACCGCCTATGTGGATAACTCGGTTGTCGCTGGCACTACCTACACCTACACCGTGGAGAGCGTCGACGCCAATGGCGTACAAAGCGCTCCTTCAAACTCCATTCAAGTAACAATTCCGTCGCCCTAGGCTCTCGCAATACCGTGGCATTCATCGGCAGGCTGGCAACTTCGTAGATTCACCTACGAATTGCCAGCCTATCGATGTCTTTAGCGAACACTGCTGAGTCTAGCTAAGCAGACGCCTTACGCCTTCCCCGCCAACTGCCGCAGCACATACTGCAGAATCCCGCCATTCTGGTAGTACAGAATCTCCTGCGGCGTATCGATCCGCACCGTCGCGGAAAACTCCGTCGTCTTGCCCAGGTCCGACTCCGCAAACACCGTAACCACCTTGCCATCGGCGAACTTGCCATCGAGCATCGCCTTCAACTGTCCCGGCGTATCCCCAATCGCAAACACCTCCTCGCCCGACAAGCTGCAGCGACTCGACATTCTGTCCCGGCATAAACTGCAGCGGCAGAATCCCCATCCCGACCAGGTTCGACCGGTGAATCCGCTCATAGCTCTCCGCGATCACGAACTTGATCCCCAGCAGCCGCGGCCCCTTCGCCGCCCAGTCTCGCGAAGATCCCGACCCATACTCCTTGCCCGCAAGAATCGCCAGCGGCGTTCCCCGCTTCGCATACTCCACGCTCGCGTCGTAGATCGACATCGGCAGATCGTCCGGCAGCAGCCGCGTCACCCCACCCTCGGTTCCCGGAGCAAGCTTGTTCCGCAGCCGCACATTGGCAAACGTTCCGCGCACCATCACCTCATGGTTGCCGCGCCTCGATCCATAGCTGTTGAAGTCCGAAGGCTTCACCCCATGCTCGGTCAGATATTTCCCCGCAGGCCCATTCAGCTTGATCGAACCCGCCGGCGAAATGTGATCCGTCGTCACCGAATCCCCCAGCACCGCCAACACCCGCGCCCCATGAATATCCTCAACCGGCGCAGGCTTAGCCGGCATCCCATCAAAGTACGGAGCCTTGCGAATATAAGTCGAATCCGGCTCCCACCCATACGTCTCCCCATCAGGAAACTTCAGACTCTGCCAGTTGTTGTCCCCATCAGAAACCGTACTGTACTGATGCCGGAACATCTCCGAATCGATCGACGAGTTCACCACCGCCGCGACTTCCTCCTGCGTCGGCCAGATATCGCGCAAAAACACCGCCTGGCCATTCTTGCCTTGTCCCAGCGGCTCCGTGTCGAAGTTATGCCCGATATGTCCCGCCAGCGCATACGCCACCACCAGCGGCGGACTCATCAGATAGTTCGCCCTCACCTCCGGCGAAATTCGTCCCTCAAAGTTCCTGTTCCCCGAGAGCACCGACACCGCAACCAGCCCATTGTCTTCAATCGACTTCGAAACATCCGTCGGCAGCGGCCCCGAGTTCCCGATGCACGTCGTACATCCATATCCCACCACCTGAAACCGCAGCTTATCCAGATACGGCATCAACCCCGCCTTGACGTAGTAATCCGTCACCACGCGCGAACCCGGCGCCAGCGAAGTCTTCACCCACGGCGGCGTGCTCAGCCCCTTCTCCACCGCCTTCTTCGCCAACAACCCCGCCGCCATCATCACATAAGGATTCGAAGTATTCGTACACGAAGTAATCGCCGCAATCACAATCGATCCATGGTCGAGATACTTATCCGGATCAACCCCAAACCTGCTCCGAATCGACACATGCGGAGCCTCCAGTTGCGGCATCGTCTCATCCTGAATCGTAATCACCGGCACCGACAGGAGCCTCCACCACCGGAGCCGAAGCCCCGACGCTGCTGCTCAGATCACCCGATGCCGAAGCCGTTCCGCCCTCACCCTCCCACCGCACCATCTGCCGCATCACCGTGCTTATTTCCATTCGGCCCCAGCAGCGAGGGCAACTGCTCCTTGAAGCTCGCGCCCGCCTGCGACAGCTTCACCCGGTCCTGCGGCCGCTTCGGCCCCGCCACACTCGGCTCCACCGTCGCCAGATCCAGCGCAATCGTCGCCGAGTACACCGCCTCCTTCGCATCCGCCGTATGGAACAGCCCCTGCTCGCGGTAGTAAGCCTCCACCAGCGCAATCTGCTCTTCCGATCTGCCCGTCAGCCGCAGATACCGCAGCGTCTCCGCATCCACCGGAAAGATTCCGCACGTCGCTCCATACTCCGGAGCCATATTCGCAATCGTCGCGCGATCGGCCAGCGGCAACTCCGTAATCCCCGGCCCATAGAACTCCACAAACTTGCCCACGACGCCCAACTTCCGCAGCATCTCCGTCACCGTCAGCACGAGATCGGTCGCCGTCGTGCCTTCCTTCAACTTGCCCGTCAGCTTGAACCCAACCACCTGCGGCACCAGCATCTCACCGGCTGCCCCAGCATCGCGGCCTCGGCTTCAATCCCACCCACGCCCCAACCCAGCACGCCCAACCCATTCACCATCGTCGTATGCGAGTCGGTTCCCACCAGCGTATCCGGATAAGCAAACACCTTTCCCCTGCTGCGTCGCGGCGTCATGTCGTAAACACCACCCGCGCCAGATACTCCAGATTCACCTGATGACAGATCCCCATCCCCGGCGGCACCGCGGAAAAATTATTGAACGCCGTCTGCCCCCACTTCAAAAACGCATACCGCTCGCGGTTCCGCTGAAACTCCAGCGCCGCATTCAGGTCATACGCCCGCTGCGTTCCAAACTCATCCACCTGCACCGAGTGGTCGATCACCAGCTCCGCCGGCTGCAGCGGATTGATCTTCTCCGGATCGCCCCCCAGCGCCTTCATCGCATCCCGCATCGCAGCCAGATCGACAATCGCGGGCACGCCGGTAAAGTCCTGCATCAACACCCGCGCCGGCATATACGCAATCTCGCGCGACGGCTCCGCATTCGGATCCCAGCAAGCCAGAAACTGAATATCATCCGCGGTCACCGTGCGGCCGTCTTCATGCCGCAGCAGATTCTCCAGCAGAATGCGCAGCGAAAAGGGAAGCCGCGTCAGGTCGACGCCCGATCTCCTCCAGCGCCTTCAGACGAAACAGGTTGTACGTGTTCTTCGAGCCCGAGGTCAAGTGTGGACAAGCTCTTGAACGAATCAGGATGCGATTGGGTCGGCATGGTGTCTTCTCCGAGGCGCTGCGTCATAAGCGCGAAGGTATAGGGGCCGTAGTCACGACTCCGGGCCGCAGAACGGATGCGGCTGAAGTCTAAAAATTTTCAAGGGAGGGATGGCGCTAGCAGCGTCCGCGGTCAGGGCGACCGTGGCGGAAGCGCTTCGTGTTGGGAAGACAGCCTGCCATGGACATCATTTTACTGCGATCCGCGGTCCCGATGAAAGTCCGGTCCGCCTGATAATGAAGACGCGCTCCCTGACCGTAAAGTCGCCACGGCCAGACACATCGACCGCGAGCAACAATCTCTCAACGCGCACCCATACAGCGACAGCCCGGTAGGTCAGCAAACCCATATAAGCGGTGTATTTGCCGTTCCGCGAACCGTGCTCCGGCGAAAAAACGCATCTCATTCAATAAGTTCGGGTTAAAACGTTCAGCAGGTACGAGGAGACAGGCAGTATGCACAAATTGGTTCCCAGGTTTTTCTTAGGTCTTTCGCTCGGGATCGTAACGCTCGTCGGCGTAACGGGTTGCCACAGAGACCCCAACGCGACAGAAGCCGCCATCGCCGACAACTCCGGCCCCGATCCCGCCGACGCCAACATGGCGCCCGTCGACAACAACCAGCCACAACCGGCCCCCGCCCCACCGCCTCCTCAAGGACAAGTTCTCGCAGCTCGCTCTCAGGCCCAGCCCCAGCAGAGCGCCGAGCAATATCCCTGCAACAATCCGCTCGCAAACCCTCAGGCAGCTCCGCCTCCTCCGATCAGGACCAGGCCTATCAGGACGCGCAGGCCCTGCCCAGCTCGACGCAGACGGCCAAACCCCGCCCGTCGAATACGCCAACGAGCCGCCTCCGCCTCTCCCCGTCTACGAGCAGCCCGAAGCTCCCGCGCCCAACTATATCTGGACCCCCGGCTACTGGTACTGGGCTCCCGCCGGTTACTACTGGATCCCCGGCGCATGGTGCGCTCCGCCCTACTACGGTGCTCTCTGGACCCCCGGCTACTGGGGCTGGTATCAGCAATCGCTGGGGCTTCCATCGCGGCTTCTGGGGCCCTCACATCGGCTTCTACGGCGGCATCAACTACGGCTTCGGCTACACCGGCGTCGGCTATCACGGCGGCTACTGGAACGGCAACAACTTCTACTACAACCGCTCCGTCAACCGCATCAACGTCAACATCACCAACGTCTACAACCGCACAGTCATCGTCAACAACAACACCCGCGTCTCCTACAACGGCGGTCAGCGGCGGCAGTCGCAGTTCGCCCGCAGCCAGCTGAGATCGCAGCCATGCGCGGGCCCCGCGTTCCGCCAATGACCACCCAGATTCAGAATCAGCGCGAAGCCGCGCAGAACCGCCAGCAGTTCTACAACGTCAACAAGGGCCGTCCTGCCGTGGTCGCAGCCCCTCGGCCCATCGCCGCGCAGCCCGGCTTCACCCGCCCAAACCCCGGCACGGTGCCGGCCCGTCCCGGCCAACCCGAAGTTCGTCCTGGCCAGCCGAGCAACCGTCCGGCCGAACCGAACAACCGGCCGCAGATCCAGCCAGCCCGCCCCAGCCAGCCTGAAGTAAGACCTGGTCAACCCGAGGTCCGCCCCGGCCAGCCCCAGACTCGCCCGAGTACAACCGGAAAACCGACCCTCCCAGCCTCAGACCCGTCCTGTACAGCCGGAGAACAGCCCTATCCAGCCTCAACACTCGGCCACAACCAACCCCACAACCGCGTCCCCAGCCGCAGCCTGCAGGCCCGTCCGGTTCAGCCGCAACTTCAACCCTCGGCCGCAACCGACTCCCCAGCCTCGTCCAACTCCCCAACCCCGAGTCACGTCCGGCGTCCCCAACCGCAGCCCCGTCCGACTCCCCAGCCCCAGTCAAGACCGGCGCCACAGCCGCAGTCGCGACCTGCGCCGCAACCTCAGTCAAACGCCTCAGCAGACCCGCGAAGCCCCCGTCCCCAGCAGGACAAACACCACTAAAGCTCCGCCCACCAAAGAAAAAGACCCGCCTCGTGCGGGTCTTTTTGCCTCCAACCATCGAAGCTTCCTTACCGAGCCTGCGAAACAGTCTCCTCCAGCCAGGTATGGCCGCAGTCATCACACCGCCATTGATTCACAGGATCGACTGATTCCAACAGCGTCTCCTCTCCACCGCAAGCCGGGCAGCGCGGTAGCGCGAACTCCTCAGACGTCTCTTCCGCATCTGCCTTGAGCTTGTCTGTCGAAGGTTCCGACAAAATGGCGGCCGCCCGTTCCGCGTCCTTCGGCCTCACCACAACCCGCGGCCCGCGATTGCCAGACCTCGCGCTACTTGGCGAAACGACGATCGCTTCAATACCTTCGCCTGTCAGCGCATAGTAGGCCGCCGACGCAGCCCGTTCGTCTTCGAAATCAAACATGCACTCCGTCGGTGCCACCTCAGCGTAGGCTCGCATGTCCGACATATCTTCGTCACTCAAAACTCGAGTCTCTACCTGCGCTCCTGCTGGCGCGATCTTCAGTCCCCGCCGCGTCAACTCGCCCTTCAAAGCCTCCTGCGCCATCTGGGTCAGATCGGCCATCCCGCGCCCAAGCTCGACTAACTCGTCATCGCCATAGCTGCCATAGAGCGCCACCAGCTCCTGGTACTGCGCCTCATCGCCAATCATCGTTCTCTCCCGATCAAAGCCAGGCAGGCTCCCTACTTTTGTATACGGTGTCCGCCTTATCCAGCTTCTTCGAAACCTCGGCTGGCGTCGGCAGTTGCGTCCTGTCCCAACCCCCGCCCAGAGCCTCGATCAGCTGCACCGAAGCCGTCATCTCCTGCACATGCAGGGTGGCCAGCGTCTGCTGATTACTCAGCAGCGTCGTCTGCGCCGTCACCACATCGAGATAAGGGTCGACTCCCGTCTCATATCGCGCGGTCTCCAGCTTCAGAGCCTCCTCGGACGACTTCACCGCCTGCTGCTGCTTCAAGATCTGCTGCGACAGGATGCGCACCGCGGCCAGCGAATCTTCCACCTGTTGAAACGCAGTCAGCACGGTCTGCCGATAGCTGGCAACGTCGGCGTTATACGTCGTAATGAACTGATTCACCGTCGCGCGGCGCAGCCCGCCATCATAAACCGTCTCGCTCAGCGTCGGCCCAACCGACCAGAACCGGCTCGGCAGGTTGAAGAAGTGGCTGAAGTTCGAGCTCTCATAGCCGTAACTTGCGCTCAGACTCAGCGACGGATAGTAAGCGGCATACGCTATTCCGATCTGCGCATTCGCTGCCGCCATCTTTCGCTCCGCTGCGGCGATATCCGGCCGCCGCTCCAGCAGTGCCGACGGCATTCCCACCGGAATCGGCGGCGAGTCCGTCAGCAAAGGCTTCACCGGAATCGAAAACTGCGAGGGGTTCACTCCCACCAGCACAGCAATCGCATGTTCAAACTGCGCCCGCGCAACTCCAAGATTGATCGCCTGAGATTGCACCGTCTGTAATGTGGCTCTCGGCCTCCACCACCGAGATCCTGTCATCAACGCCCGTTTCGTACCGCGCGCGCGCCAGCTCCAGCGCCTTCTTGTCCGCCTCCACGGTATCGTTCAGCAGCTTCTGCAGCGCATCCTGCCCGCGAATCTCAAAGAAAAACTCCGCCAGGCTCGCCTGTTCCGTGAGCTTCTCATTCTCAAGATCGGCCTCGCTCAACTGCGCGTTGTACTGCTGCTCGTGAATGGTATTGCGCACCTTCCCCCACAGGTCGGGCTCCCACGAAACGTCAGCCGGCAACGATCCTATCGAGGCCACTCGGCCGGGGTTGGCCGAAGGAGAGTTCGACAGGTTGGTTGACGTGCGCGCCGCCGAATACGATAGAGAAATCCCCACCGTCGGATAGAGCTGCGAACGCGCCTGCGCAACCAGCGTCCGCGCCTCCATGAAGTTCTCAAAGAACTCCTTGATGTTCTGGTTATTGATATTCAACTGATCTTCCAGCGCATTCAGCTCCGGATCGTTGTAGATCTCCCACCACTTGCCATGAAGCATCGCGTCCTGCGGCTGCGCCACCTTCCAGCCGTCCGTCTCCTGAAACTGCGTCGGCGACTCCTTGTACGAGGCCGGCGGAGCCGTGGCCGTGGGCAGAGGCGAAGGCGCATGATACTTCGGCCCCACCATGCACCCTGTCAGCAGGAGCGTCGTGATCGCGGGACATACAGCAAATTTGAGTCGAAGGGTAATCATAGTTTTAGACATCCATAATTTACTCCGCACCGGCGGCAGCAGCGCCGTTGTCGGGATGAAACGTATCGCGTTCTTTTCCCATCACCCGCAGGCGCAGACGGTCGAGCGCGAGATAGACGACGGGAGTGGTATAGAGAGTAAGCATCTGACTCACGATCAGCCCGCCGACAATGGTGATGCCGAGCGGCCGGCGCAGCTCAGAGCCCGTGCCGGATCCAAACGCCAGCGGCAGTGCACCAAACAACGCCGCCATCGTCGTCATCAAAATCGGACGGAAGCGAAGCATGCACGCCTGGAAGATCGCATCCTCTGTATTCAAGCCGCCCTCGCGTTCTGCCTGCAGCGCAAAGTCGATCATCATGATCGCGTTCTTCTTCACGATGCCGATCAGCAGCACAATGCCGATGATCGAGATGACGTTCAAGTCTTCCTTGAAGATCATCAGCGCCAACATCGCGCCTACGCTCGCCGAAGGCAGCGTCGAAAGAATCGTAATCGGATGCACCAGGCTCTCATATAAGACGCCGAGAACAATAAAGATGGCAAGGATCGCGGTCACGACCAGAAGCGGCTCCGTGCCCAACGATTGCTGATACGCAAGCAAAGTCCCGGCAAAGAATCCATGCACCGTAGAAGGAGTACCCAACTTCTGCTGCATCTGCGCGATCTCAAGCGTCGCATCGCTCAGCGAAACACCCGGCGCAAGGTTGAACGAGACCGTAACCGAAGGGAACAGCCCCGTATGGTTCAGCGCAAGCGGGGTGGTGTTCGTCTTGTTTGAAGCCATCGTGGCGAGCGGTACATTCCCGCTCGCCGTTGGGCTGCTGGTGCCTGGCGGATGAAAATAAATGTTCTTCAAACCCTCCGGCGACTGCCAATACTCCGGTGCCACCTCAAGCACAACGTAATACTGATTCAACTGCGTATAGATCAGCGAGACCTCGGACTGACCGAAGGCGCTGTAGAGCGACGCATCGAGCGACTGAGCCGTCTGACCTAATCTTGCCGCTGTCACTCGATCGTAGTGCAGCAGTTCATCCAGTCCGCCATTCTGCTGGTCGGAGCTTACGTCCTGAAAGCCTGGAAGGTGCATCATCTCCGCAAGTAGCTTCGGTCCCCACGTCGCAAGGTCCGTAAGGTTATCGGCCTGGATCGTATATTGATACAGCGCGTTGCTGCCGCGGCCGCCGATGCGGAGGTCCTGCGACGCCTGCAGGAATGTAGAGGCTCCCGGCTCCTTGTTCAACGCAGGACGGAGACGGTTGATGACATCCGAAGCGCTGATGTTTCGCTCGTCCAGCGGCTTCAGCGATATAAACATGTTTGCGGTATTGGAGGCGCCACCACCACCGGTAAACGTGGTCGCATGCTCGACAGCCGGATCGCTTTTGATGATCTTCAAAATACGTTGGATGGAGTCATTCATCGAGTAGTACGAGGTGTCCTGAGGCCCTCGTATCGCTCCACCCAGAGAGCCCGTGTCCTGCAGAGGAAAGAAGCCCTTCGGAATCTTGATGACGATAGCAACGTTAAGCGCAATCGTCAGCAGCAGCACCGTCAAGATCAGGACAGGGTTCTCCAGCGCCCAGTGCAGGCTGCGCCGATAGAGAGACAGCACCCACTCGAAGACCCGGTCCACAGCCATGTACAGCCGGCCATGCTTTTCCGCGTGGGGGTTCTTCAAAATGTACGCACACATCATGGGCGTCGTCGTCAGAGAAATGACCATCGACACCAGAATCGCAGTCGAAAGCGTGACGGCAAACTCCCGAAACAACCTGCCGACAATTCCGCCCATCATCAAAAGCGGAATGAAGACAGCAATCAGCGACATGCTGATGGTGAAAACCGTAAACCCAATCTCCTTCGCCCCCTTCAGCGCTGCCGCGAAGGGCTCCATCCCGTCTTCAATATGGCGTGTGATGTTCTCCATCACCACGATGGCATCGTCCACCACAAAACCGGTCGAGATCGTCAAGGCCATCAGCGACAGGTTGTCGAGACTGTAGCCGCAGAGATACATCACCGCAAAGGTGCCGATCAGGGACACCGGAACCGCAACCGCCGGAATCAGCGTAGCCCGGCCGCTGCGCAGAAAGACGAAGACGACGATGATGACCAGTACGATCGAGAGCACCAGCGTCTTTTCGACCGTACTCACCGATGCCCGGATCGTCGTCGTGCGGTTGAGAACGATCGTCGTGTCGATTCCCTTGGGGAATCGACGCTTCGACCGAAGGCAGCGCCGCTTTAATCCGGTCTACCGTGTCGATAATGTTCGCGCCGGGTTGGCGGAAGACGATCAGAGTGCACCGCCCGTTTGCCATCCAGATACCCCGCCGCTCGTATATTCTGCGTCGAGTCGACAACGTCCGCCACATCGGACAGCCGCACCGCCGTGCCGTTGTTGTACCCGACAATGATCGGCTTGTAATCCACCGCATGCGATATCTGATCGTTGGCTACGATGTCCGCCGAGATATCTCCGTTCGTGATCTGCCCCTTGGCCAGATTGGAGTTCTGAATGCTCAGGACAGCCTGAAGATCCGCCATCGTCATCCCAAGGCTCGAAAGCTTCGTCGGATTCACTTCAACCCGCACCGACGGCAGCGCGCCACCCCCGGCATTTACCTGTCCCACACCCTGAATCTGCGACAGCCGTTGCTGGATGATCGTCGACGCTTCGTCGTACAACTTATCCGTTCCATACTTGTCCGAGGTGAGGCCGATAATCATGATCGGCGCATCCGCCGGATTCACCTTGCGATAGGTCGGATTCGCGGGAAGGTTCGCAGGCAGATAAGTGCGCGCCGCATTGATCGCCGCCTGCACGTCGCGCGCAGCGCCATCGATATTGCGACTCAAATCAAACTGGATCGTAATCGACGTCGTACCCAGGCTGCTCGAAGACGTCATCTCCGAAACGCCGGCAATATGCCCAAACTGCCGCTCGAGCGGCGTCGCCACCGACGATGCCATAATCTCGGCGCTGCCGCCCGGCAGGCCGGCATTCACTGAGATCGTCGGAAAATCCACCTGCGGCAGCGGCGACACCGGAAGCACCGTAAACGCAATCGCACCCGCAATCGCAATCGCCACCGTCAGCAGCGTAGTCGCTACCGGCCGATGGATAAATGGCGAAGAGAGATTCATGACAGCTCCGCCGCCTCGGGCTCAGTTCCATGCTCGCGAGGGCCATGATCGACCTTCTTCTTCGAGAACCGCGTCGCTAGGTTGTCAAAGAAGATATAGATCACAGGCGTCGTATACAGCGTCAGTATCTGGCTCAAAAGCAGACCGCCAACCATCGCAATACCCAGCGGCCTCCGCAACTCTGATCCGATGCCGGTGCCAAACGCAAGCGGCAGCCCGCCCAGCAGCGCCGCCATCGTCGTCATCATGATCGGCCGGAAGCGAAGCAGGCAAGCCTGATAGATCGCCTCGGTCGCGTCCAACCCCTGATGCCGCTCCGCATCCAGCGCGAAGTCGACCATCATAATGCCGTTCTTCTTAACGATGCCGATCAGCAGGACCAATCCAATAATGGCAACCACGCTCAGGTCCTGATGAAAAAGAATCAGCGAGAGGAACGCGCCAACGCCCGCCGAAGGCAGCGTGGAAAGAATCGTAATCGGATGGATGAAGCTCTCATACAAAACTCCGAGCACGATATACACCGTCACCAGCGCAGCCAGAATCAGCAGCGGCATGTTCGACAGCGAGTTCCGGAACGATGCTGCCGTGCCCTGAAAATCAGCCTGCAGGCTCATCGGCATATGCATGTCCTTCTGGACCTTCGTGATCTCGGTAATCGCGCCGCCCAGAGCAGCATTCGGCGCGAGGTTGAAAGAGACCGTGATCGCCGGAAACTGTCCTTGATGCGTGATCGAAAGCGCCTCTGTCGTCGTATCGAAGTGCGAGAACGCACTGAACGGCACCGCGTTGGCCGTCGTCGAGCTGGTCGCCCCGGCCGAGGTCGCGCCTCCAGGCCCGCGTGAGATGCTAGACTGCAGCGCGTTCGCGGGCGGTGCAAACGTATTCGCCGACGGAGTGAACAACGCCGAGCCGGTCAGTGCATTCGAGCCGGCCGACGTGGAACCCTTGCCCGAAGAGGAGGATGCCGGCGCGCCGCTCTGCCCCGCCGAAGAGTTCGATTGAATATAGAGATGGTTCAGCTTGTCGGGGTCCAGTTGAAACTGTGGCTCGGCCTCCAGAATCACGTGGTACTGATTCAGTTGCGTATACATCGTATTGATCTGCCGCTGACCGAACGCGTCGTACAACGTGTTATCGATCGTTGTCGGTGCCACACCAAGCCGCGAAGCAGTTGCCCGGTCGATCACCAGCGACACCGCCAGCCCGCCCATCTGCTGGTCTGTCGCCACATCTTCGAGCTCCGGCAGCTCCTTCAACTTGGCCACAAACCGGTTCGTCCAGTCATTCAACTCGTTCTGGTCCGGGTCCTCCAGCGTGTACTGATACTGCGTGCGGCTCACCCGGTCATCAACGGTGATGTTCTGCACCGGCTGCATGAAAATCTGAATATCCTGCAGGTTCTTCAACTTCGACTGCAGCCTGCGAACCACATCCGAGGCGCTCAGGTCGCGCTGATCCAGCGGCTTCAGATTGATCGACATTCTTCCGCTGTTCGTCGTCGTGTTCGTGCCATCCGCACCGATGAAAGAGGAGAGACTCTCCACCGCAGGATCCTGAAGAATGATCTTTGCGACCTCCTTCTGCTTCTCCGCCATCGACTTCGAGCCGATCGTCTGTGTCGCCTGCGTAATACCCTGAATCACGCCGGTATCCTGCACCGGAAAGAAGCCCTTCGGAATAATGATGTACAGGTAGACCGTCAGCAGAAGAGTCGCAACCGCCACCAGGAGCGTGATGGTCTGGTAGCGCAGGACAACCTTCAGCGTGCGCCCGTAAAAAGCGATCATTCCTTCGAAGACGCGCTCGGAGGCTTGGTAGATACGCCCTTGCTGCTCGTGTGGATTATGTTTCAAAATACGCGACGCCATCATCGGCGTCAGTGTCAGCGAGACCACCGCAGACACAATGATCGTAACCGCCAGCGTAACCGCAAACTCACGGAAGAGTCGGCCGACAACATCTCCCATAAACAGCAGCGGAATCAGCACAGCAATCAGCGATACGGTCAGCGACAGAATCGTAAACCCGATCTGCTCAGCGCCCTTCAACGCTGCCTGCAAAGGAGGGTCGCCCTGCTTCAAGGTACCGGGAGATATTCTCCACCATCACAATCGCGTCATCGACCACGAAGCCCGTCGAAATCGTCAACGCCATCAGCGACAGGTTGTCGAGACTGTACCCAAGCAAGTACATCGCAGCGAAGGTTCCGATCAACGACAGCGGAACCGCCACGCTCGGAATGATCGTCGCGTAGAGATTACGCAGAAACAGGAAGATGACCATCACAACAAGGAAGACAGTCAGCAGCAGCTCAAATTCCACGTCGTCGACCGATGCCTGAATAGGCGTCGTCAGGTCAGTCAGTGTGGTGACCTCAATCCCCTTGGGAAGATTGGCCTCAAGTTGTGGCAGCAGTTGCTTGATGCTCTTGACCACACTGATCGTGTTGCCGCCGGGCTGTCGCTGCACATTCAGAATGACCGCAGGCGTCTCGTTCATCCACGCAGCCTGCGTCGAGTTCTCTACGCCATCGATGATCTTCGCCACATCGGTCAACATCACCGGCGCGCCGTTGCGATACGCCACCACCACCTGTCTGTAGTCGGTGCTGGTCACCAGCTGATCGTTCGCGTCGATCTGGTAGTCCTGCCGCGGCCCGTCGAAGTTTCCCTTCGCCGCATTCACGCTGCTCTGCGTCACCGCCGTGCGCAGATCTTCCAGATTGATGCCGTACGACGAAAGCGCCGTCGGATTCGCCTGAATACGGACGGCAGGCTTCTGGCCGCCGCTGATGCTCACCAGTCCCACGCCCGAAAGCTGCGAGATCTTCGGCGCAAGCCGCGTGTCCACCAGGTCCTCCACCTGAGAGAGCGGCATCGAATTCGACGTGATCGCCAGCGTCAGCACCGGCGCATCGGCGGGATTCGTCTTGCTGTAGATCGGTGGCGCCGGCAGGTTAGCCGGTAGAAAACTCGACGACGCATTGATCGCCGACTGCACCTCTTCTTCCGCAACGTCGATGTTCAGGGCGAGAGTAAACTGCAGCACGATCACCGACGTTCCACCCGAGCTCGACGAGGTCATCTGGCTCAGCCCTTGCAACTGGCCAAACTGGCGCTCCAGCGGTGCCGTCACCGTCGTCGCCATCACCTGCGGGCTCGCGCCCGGGTAGAAGGTCAATATCTGAATCGTCGGATAGTCGACCTCAGGCAGCGCCGAAACCGGCAACTGCGTGTAGCTCACGATCCCGACCAGCAAAATGGCCGCCATGAGCAACGAAGTCGCCACAGGGCGAAGAATAAACGGACGCGAAGGGCTCAAGGAGCACTACTCCCATAATCGCTGCTCGTGGGCATCGGCTGCTTCGAGACAACGATCTTCGACTTGTCCTGCAGCTTGTCGAAGCTGCTGTTGGCAACCACGTCCCCCGGATTGATTCCCGTCACCTCAGTGTTAATCGCCTTCACTTACGCCTGGCTTGACGCTGCGCTGGTGTGCCGTATTGTCCTGAATCACATAGACAAACGACAGCATTGCCGTTATGCTGAATCGCCGAAGAAGGAATAATCGTCGCTCCCTGCAGCGTATTCACCAGCAGCCGCGTGTTGACGAACTCGTTGGGGAAAAGTGAATTGTCTCTTATTGTCGAACGTGGCTCGCGCCTTCACGGTTCCAGTCGTCGTATCAATCTGGTTGTCCAGCGTCAGCAGGGTTCCGCTCGCGATCTTCTTCAACGCAGCCCGGTCATACGCCTCCACCGGGAGCTTCGCCCTCTGCTGCAGCCGCGGCTGAACCTGCCCGAGATTGTCCTCAGGAATCGTGAAGATCACAGTGATCGGCTGCAGCTGGGTGATCACCGCGAGCGTCGTACTCCCCGACGACTGCACCACATTGCCCGGATCGACCAGCCGCAATCCGACTCTTCCTGCAATCGGCGCCGTAATGTGACAGTAGCCAAGCTGCACCTGGTCGAACGCAACCGTCCCCTGATCGTTCTTCACCGTGCCCGCATCCTGCAGCACGATCTTCTCCTGATCGTCCAGCGTCTGCTTCGGAATCGCATTCCGCGCCCATGCGTCGCGATAGCGGTCGCGATCCATCGTCGCCTGCGCCAGAATCGCCTCGTCCCGCTCCAGCGTTCCCTGCGCCTGCAACAGCGTCGCCTGGAACGGTCTCGGGTCGATATCGACCAGTGGCGCGCCCTTACCCACAATCTGTCCCTCAGTAAAGTGCACAGCGATCACTGGCCCGGTCACCTGGCTGGTGATCGAAGCCGTATAAACCGGCGTCACAGTGCCGATAGCATCCAGGTACACGCCGATGTTGCCCTTCGTCGCTGTAGCGACCGTCAGCGTAACCGGCCCTCCACCGGCGCCGCGACGCGAAGGAGCCTTGGTGGTCTCGTCGTGGTGCCGCAGAACAAGCAGGAAACCCACCGCAAAGATCGCAAGCAGCACGATCCATACGATGACCCGCACAATCTTGTGCCGGGGCGACGTTGGAGGCGGGGCCAGAAGTTGATGGTCAGGCCCGATAACGGGGTGGTCAGTTGGATCGGCTGGCAATACGTCTCCCTTTGCCACATCTAAAATTTTGGACTTGGTTGAGCAACTCGTCCGTTACTCTATCGACGAGTCAGCATGTGGTTAAAGACTCAACGGATCAGCGGTAACCTGTCAAAATTCAGTAACGTGAAAAGTTACATAGATCACGAGATGAGCCGTGGCCGGAACAAGAGCCCGCATATTGTTAAGTTGACCCTTACACAGTAACTCAAACAGCGATCATTCCGCCTGCTCATCTCGAATACTGCCCCCAAAATCCCCACCCAATTGAGCCCGCAACCCCTTGCATGGTATGATGAGGAATCGGCAGACTACCCTCACCGGTAGAGGTCGCGAGCTCGAATCTCCTCGCACCTGACCCTTTTCCCCGGCATCGTTTGAGGCTTTATCACTCAGGATCCCCGGGAACTTTCTGCGACTCAAGATCGGAGCAAGTCATGGCACACAAATGTGATCTTTGCGGCAAAGGCCCGCAGTTCGGCAACAACATCTCTCACGCCCACAACACTACCCGGCGCCGCTGGAACGTGAACCTCCAGGCCGTCAAGGCCCAGGTCGCTGGCGGAAGCAAGCGCATCCGCGTCTGCACCAGCTGCATCAAGACCGGCAAAGTCGTCAAAGGCTAAGAGCTTTACAAAACTCCAGAAAAGGTCGCCCCAGCCGAGTAGTTTCCGGCTGGGGCTTTTCCTGTTTTCCGAGGGGCGTTATTGACTCCTCCGTCGTTGTCACTGTTGATTGGTAAAGGAAGTGTCATCCTGAGCGAAGCCTCTCGCAGTTTCATCGCAAGAGCTGTTGGCGCATATCGCCAGCCTTTGCCAACTGAGAGATTTACTTCTTCTCGAATCCCAACGAAGCGCTATTGATGCAATACCGCAGCCCCGTAGGCTTCGGCCCATCCGGAAACACATGTCCCAGATGCGCACCACAGGTCGCGCACTTCACCTCAATCCGCTTCATCCCATACGAATTGTCTTCAACCGCCTCAATCGCATCCGCAGAAACCGGATTCCAGAAGCTCGGCCATCCGCTCCCCGAATCGAACTTCTTATCTGACGTGAACAGCGGCGCATTGCAACTCCCACAGTGATAGAGTCCGTCCTCGTGGTTATTGACCAGCGCTCCGGTAAACGCTCGCTCCGTCCCACCCTCACGCATCACATGAAACTGTTCCGGCGTCAGCAGCTCCCGCCACTCCGCCTCTGTCTTGTGCACCTTCTCAACCTTTGTCTCGGCCATTGTTCCAGCCTCCTTTTCCATGTAGGTTCTGAAGATTAGATGCCCAATCGCCATTAATGCTTCATCGCAGCTCTACCGCTCCCGAAGCATCCTTAGCGATCACTTCAATCTCCACCAGCGCATCCTTCGGCAACCCCGCCACCGCGACCGTCGACCGGGCCGGCGGCACCACGCCCTCCGGCGCCAGATACCGTGCATAAACCTCGTTCATCGCGGCAAAGTCCCCCATCGACTTCAAAAACACCGTCGTCTTCACCACGTGAACCATATCTAGCCCGGCCTTCGCCAGTACAGCCTTGACGTTCTCGAGCACGCGAACCGTCTGCTCTGTAATTCCGCCGGCAACCAGCTGTCCCGTAGCCGGATCCAGCGCAACCTGCCCCGACGCAAACAACATATCCCCCACCCGCACCGCCTGGGAGTACGGGCCAATTGCCGCAGGAGCCTCTTTGGTAGAAATCGCAGTCTTGCTTTGATCGCTCATAGCCCCTAAGTCTATCTCGTTCCTCATGCAATGAAAATCAACGCCACGGCATCGCACCTGTCGTCGTAGCAGAGCTATCAAAACTCTCAGTTACCTCAGGCTCACCCGTTTAGATAGGATTCCACCATGCGCACCCACCCCTCCGCACTCGCCGTTCTCATCTTCCTTGGAGCAATCCTCGCCACTCCCGCCCATGCTGCCGACAAACTCAAGGGCTTCTACGCCGGCAGTGGCGGCCTCTCGGCAGAGGTGCACCGCGTCCTCATCATCGAGTTCGCCGCAGACGGCACCGCGATCCTCCAGCAGAAGTGGCACGACAAAAAACCCCAGACCTGGCACGCCCACTGGAAGCAGGAAAAGAACCAGGTCACGATCACCTTCGACCCCGCGCACCACAATCCGGTCCCCGATCCACTCATCCTCAACATCAAGAACGGTACCCTGATCGCTGCCTCATGGGACGTAACCACTCTCGGCGTTCTTGGTCCTCCGCAACTCACACCCTTCGGTGGCAAAAACTCACAGGCCGGCAGCGTCGCAAGCTGTCAGAGCCTGAATACACTCGACCCAACCCGCGACTGCGTCACCTGGGGCTCCAACCGTTGAGACGTTGAAGAGCCCAGTTTTTATCACTTAGCTTCAACGTCCCCAGATACACCGGATACAGCCGGCAAAACTTCGGGTTTGGGCTCTTTCGCCACACTCTCTTCTTCTGCGTGGGATCCAGTCGCTGTCGTCAGAATCTCGTCCAGTCCTGCCTTTTTTGCAATCTCGTCTTCAATTTGAACTGTGTTCTCTCCCATCCCCAGGAGCCCGGCCGTGCAGACGAGAAGAAGGAAAAACGCCAGATAGGGAATCAGTAGCCCGCCATATAGAAAGCCAAGCACCAGATTATGGGATCGAAAAAGCTGCAGAATAAAGAAGCTGCATACAAGCAGTGGACTCAGAAAGACCGTAAGAACAACGGCCGACAGAGGCAGATACCAAAAGTAGTTCCAGGACGATTGATAGAACGCCTTGATCCGCAGGGCAATCCAAAGATGGCCCAGCGGGCCTTTGAGAGAAATGTTGGTTACGTCTCCATACTCATCATCGGAGCTCAAATGCTCAGTCAAAATCATCCGCAATCCAATGCGCAGAAGCATGAACCAGATCAACGAGGTGAATCCAAATACCTGCAACCCATACGCAATCGCCGGCACGATGCTTATCCAAAGCTGTCGGGATATTTTGAGGCCGACGAAGGGAATACTCACTTCGCCTGATGCTGGAAGCGCGAAGTAGGAATATAAAGCGATGATTGCCAGTCCAATACTGAACGTCAGGAACGAATTCAGGTCGTCGATGCTCGATTTGTATCGGTCAACAGTTTCTTTGAAGGCAAACTTGGTTTTGTTCCGGGCCTGAATCGACCCTCCAAATAACAGCCTAAGCACTGTCCTCTCGGGAAGGAACCTGAGGACAAGCTGTAGCGCTACGGCCGTAAAGACAGTGAACGGAACCATAAAAGCTCGTGAGAGGGCTCAATTGTATCGTCCAGCTCTCATGGAAAATTGTGCGTACCTCCAGCAATTGCTTTTACTGACCCGCGAAGACGGTCAATCTGGAGGCAATCGAACAACGCCTAAAAAATCCGGCCTCCGCAATTTCACCCAATCAAATTGATCCAATCAAAAATTCATTCAGCCGCCGGAAATCGGCAAAAATTTACATCGCCCAACGGCATTGCCCGAAAAACCGGCCTAAGATTGGGGCGAGGTGAACACCATGGGAATTATGGACATGATTCAATCGCTCGCCGGCCAGACCGGAGCAGCTGCAGGTACCGATCAGGCCAAGGTAGCCGGAGGCTTCATCGAAGCCCTCACCCAGCATCCCGAAGGTATTCAGGGTGTCCTCGACGCCTTCAAAAATAACGGAATGGCTTCGCACATTGGCGCCTGGGGCGCAGGTCAGGCCGCCACTGCAACGCCAGAGCAGGTCCAGCAAGGCCTCGGCGGTACCGGCCTCATCGAAAAAACCGCAGCCAAGGTTGGCGTCTCGCCTGCAGTTGTATCGGCAGCGCTCGCCACCGTCCTGCCCATGGTCATCCAGCACTTTGCTCCTAACGGCCAGGCCACTCCAGCCAGCGGCATGAGCGGCATGGCGGAGCAGCTTCTCAGCAAACTCAAGTCCTAACAAGTTTGCCCCGAGCCAGACACTGTCTGGCCGAATCCCGATGAGTGCACTGACTACAGCACTCGTCCCAAAACCAGCACGACAAACAGTCAGCAACGCTGACAAGGAGAGTTACGCCATGGCAGATCTTGACGCATTGAAACAGAAGTACACCCCGGTAATCACCATGATCGAGAAGTTCGTCCCCTACGGCGCGACCCTCGAAGCCGTTGACCTCGCCGGCGAGCAGCTTCACATCAGAGGCACCGTACCCTCCACCGTCGTCGCCAACCGCGTCTGGGACGCGATCAAGAAAGTCGATCCCACTTACTCCGACCTCAAGCACGAGATCGGCACCAGCGGCGGCGCAACCCAGCCCGTCACCATCAAATCCGGTGACACCCTATCCGCCATCAGCCTGCTCTTCTACGGCAACGCCAACAAGTACCCTCAAATCGCCCAGGCCAACAACATCGCCAACCCGAACAGCGTGCCCATCGGCACCACACTCCAGCTCCCCGTTCTCAACTAATAGCCAAGCACCACCGAGCGGGTGCCCCATCTATCGCGTCGCTTGCGATAGGTGGGGTGCAGGCACGTACCCAGCCCGCGCTCTAGCTTTTGTGCGTTTCTTTTGCATGCACAAAAACCCTTGTCATTAGCATCCACAAAAACGCTTGTCATTCTGAGCGGAGCGAAGAACCCCCGCATTTTGCTGTTCTCAGTCCTTGGCCCTTACCCACTTCAAAGACACCTCGTTTCTGAACTAATGTTGGAAAAAATCCTCTTAATTCGAGGAGACATGGTCTATGACAGACTGGTTCGCGCGCCCCGTCCTGCACGTCAAGGACGTCGAGGCTTCGCTTCGCTTTTACGTTAATCGGCTCGGCTTCACGAGCCCCTGGCGCTACGACGAGGACGGCAGAGTGTATGTCGCACAGGTCGACCGGCAGGGCTGCGCGCTTATCCTGGCCGACTCGTGGCCGGAGAAGATCGGCAAGGGGCTGATGTTCATTTCCCTGAACGTCGAGCCGCAGACGCGCGAGGCCGCGGTCGCCGCGTTGGACGCGCTGCGCGCAGAACTCGAGGCCAAGGGCGTTCTGGTCAAGGAGGGTTCGTGGGGCTACCGGCTTCTGGTGGTCGATGATCTCGATGGCAATCAGCTCTTCTTCAACTATCCGAACGAGACGGCATCCGGCAAGATCGCTGGAGATGAAGCATAATCGTCCAGCGGCGAAGCGGCTTAGTGATTGCTTTGCCTCTCCGTGAATTCACCCGAAATTCCCTACCCCACCTCCATCTTCGCAGTAAAGATCCCCCGAAACGCCGGCCAATACGCATAGATCAGGAAGATCTCCAGCAAAGAGCAAACCAATCCCGGCGTAACCCCGGCAGGCGCCAGTGTAAAGTGGAACATCAGAATATTCACAAGGAACGGTCCTAGGATCACCAGCGCGACCGGAACATACCGCCCCGCCAGCAGCAGCACCCCAGCGATCACATAAAGCACGCCATGGAACACAAGCCATCCGTGCACAAACAGAATCGTGCCGAATGTCCCTGCATCTCCCGGCATCTGCTGCATGGGCATAAAGGGATGGAGGTTGTTAAGTCCGAAGATGAGAAAGACAAGTCCAAGCAAAATCCGTGCGATAAGAACGGCGATCTTCATAAGCAGTCAGCTCCTCAAAAGAATTAGCAGAGAACTCCCAGTGCCGGTACAACTTGCGTCAGGAAGGTTGATTCGGTAGCGTCGAGTATATGCCGAACAGCAACGACTCAGGCGTTGTAATGTCACTGGCGGGAAAAGTCGCCCTCATCACCGGGGGCTCCCGCGGAATCGGTGCCGCCACCGTCCGCCTCTTCCGTCAGGCTGGCGCCAAAGTCGTCTTCAGCTACCGCTCCGCCGCCCGGCAGGCCGAGACAATCGTCGCCGACTGTGGCGGTCCCGAACTCTGCCGCGCCATCCATCAACCGCTCTCCACTCCTGAGGACGGCGACGCCCTCGTCACCGCTGCAGTCGCCGCCTTCGGCCGCCTCGACTGCGCCATCCTTAACCACGGCATCTGGCCCTCGCACGACGTCTCCATCGCAGAGATGACCACGCAGCAATGGCGAGGCACCCTCGGCACCAACCTCGACAGCGTCTTCGGCGTCATCCGCGCCGCAGTAGCCCAAATGAAATCTCAGCCCGCAACCGGCGGAGCAAGAGGCCACATCGTCCTTATCAGCTCAACCGCAGGCCAGCGCGGCGAAGCCTTCCACGCCGACTACGCCGCCACCAAAGGCGCTCTCATCAGCCTCACCAAAAGCCTCTCCACCGAACTCATCGGCCAGGGAATCCACGTCAACTGCGTCGCGCCCGGCTGGGTCGGCACCGAGATGACCCTGGCTGTCCTTAGCGACCCCGAGACGTCCAAGAAACTGCTGTCCCTGATCCCGCTCGGCCGTCCCGCCCACGTCGACGAGATCGCCGCACCCATCCTCTTCCTCTGCACCCCCCTCGCCGGCTTCATCTCCGGCGAGATCTTCAACGTCAATGGCGGCGCAGTCCTTGTCGGTTAGGCGCAGGCTCAAAGACCGCCGGCCAAACGGAGCCCGAATGAAGCAAGTCGTCCTCGCGATCGCCCTCACAACTCTCACCGCCGCACCATCGCTCCACGCCCAGGCCCGCGACATTCCCAGCGCCGCTCCCCAAAAACCGGTTGGCGAAACTTCTGACCAGCGTGGCCGCAAGCTCCTCGACCAGATGCTCGAAGCTCTCGGCGGCGATGCCTGGCTCCGCCGCCAGAACGTCCGAGAACTCGGCCACCTCGCCCGCTTCTTCCGCGGCGCACCCACCGGCATCGTCGTCGACTTCACCACCATTCGCCAGTTCGCCAACGGCGACCGCTCCGACGCTCAGCGCATCGGCTTCATTACGGACAAGAGCATCATCTTCCCCGGCAAAAAAATCGACATCGTCCAGATCTGGGCCAACAACGCCGGCCACGAGGTGACCTACAAGGGCAACGCCGCCCTCCCCAAGGACCAGGTCGACGACTACTATCGCCGCCAGGACCACTCCATCGAATCCATCTTCCGCGTCTGGCTCAAGGCCCCCGGCGTCATGGTCGTCGACGGAGGCAGCACCATGGTAGAGCGCCGCCTCACCGAACGCGTCACCATCCTCAGCGACAACAACGACGCTGTCACCGTCGATATCGACGCCGAGAGCCACCTCCCCCGCCGCCGCACCTTCGAAACCCGCAACCCCAAATTCAAAGACATCGACGAAGATGCCGAAGAGTACGATGACTACCACACCATTCAGGGCCTGCCCACCGCCTTCACCATCACCCGCTATCACAACGGCGACATGGCCAGCCAGACCTTCTACTCCAAAATCGAGTACGACATAGACCTCCCACCCGGCACCTTCGACCCCAACGTTCTCCTGCAGAAGAAAAAGTAATCGGGCCCGCGAATCACATCAAATCATCAAGGAGCCCTCAACGATGAAGTTCGACAACATCCTCGGAACAGTCGGCAACACCCCAGTCGTCCGCATCAACAAGCTTGCCCCCGCCGGCATCAACCTCTACGTCAAAATCGAAGCCTTCAACCCTCTCGGCTCCGTCAAAGACCGTCTCGCCCTCGGCGTCATCGAAGACGCTGAAAAGCGCGGCACTCTCAAACCCGGTCAGACCGTCGTCGAAGCCACCAGTGGCAACACCGGCATCGGCCTCGCCATGGTCTGCGCAGCCAAGGGCTACCCCCTCGTCGTCACCATGGCCGAAACCTTCTCCATCGAGCGTCGCAAGCTCATGCGTTTCCTCGGCGCAAAAGTCGTCATCACCCCCGGCCCCGCCCGCGGCACAGGCATGGTCAAAAAAGCCGAAGAACTCGCAGCGAAGAACAGCTGGTTCCTCACCCGCCAGTTCACCAACGAGGCCAACGCCGACTTCCACTCCCGCACTACCGCGCAGGAGATCCTCCGCGACTTCGAAGGCGACCGCCTCGACTATTGGGTCACCGGCTTCGGCACTGGCGGCACTCTCAAAGGCGTCTCCCGCGTTCTAGCCGACAAGCGCCCCGATACCAAAATCATCCTCTGCGAACCCGACGCCGCTCCCATGGTCTCAAGCGGCCTGCCCCAGCCCAACAATCCGGACGGCACAGCCTCCGCCAGCCATCCCTCCTGGACCCCGCACCCTCAGCAAGGCTGGAGCCCCGACTTCATCCCCAAGCTCGCCCAGGACGCCATCGACACCCACCGCATCCATCAGGTCCTGCGCATCACCAACCCTGAAGCCATGAGCACGAGCCAGGCACTCGGCAAAAAAGAAGGCATCTTCGTCGGCATCAGCTCAGGGGCCACCTTCGCCGGAGCCCTGAAGATCGCCGCCGAAGCCCCCAAAGGCTCCACCATCCTCGCCATGCTCCCCGACACCGGCGAGCGTTACCTCACCACCCCCCTCTTCGCCGACGTCCCCGTAGACATGACCCCCGAAGAATTAGAACTTTCCAAATCAACTCCCAGCGCCCAGCTCCCACCACCAACTGTTTAGAGCATTTCAAGGTTGCCGATATGAATTGTGAGGTTATCGATAGGAATTTTGAGTTGTCATTCTGAGGGTAGCGAAGAACCCCTGTATTTTGTTCGAAGCTCCGCGATCAACCGATCACTACAGTCGATCTCCGGATTGACGGGTAGGTCCCTGCGCTTGAGTCCAAACCCCCACACATGCACTATGAAAGTATGACAAGCCCAACGGAATTCACCCTGCCCGAGGCCACCGCCCTTCTCACCCGCACTCCCGCAACCCTCAACGCCCTGTTGCGCGGGCTCCCCGACATCTGGACCCGTCGCAACGAAGGAAAAGACACCTGGAGCGCCTTCGACATTGTAGGCCACCTCGCCTCCGGCGAACGCCACGACTGGATACCGCGAGTACGGATCCTGCTGGAGCACGGCGAAGCGCGTCCATTCGATCCCTTCAACCGCTTCGCGCAGTTCAAAGAGAGTCAGGACAAATCGCTCGAGCAGCTCCTGGACGAGTTCGCCCACCTGCGAAACGAAAATCTAACCGCGCTGCAGACGCTGAATCTACAGCCCGAAGATCTGCCCCGGCGAGGAAAGCATCCATCCTTCGGCGCCGTAACTCTGTCGCAACTTCTAGCCACATGGGCCGTTCACGACCTCACGCACATGCATCAACTCTCCCGCCTGATGGCCCACCAGTATCGCGACGCAGTCGGTCCATGGAGCGCCTATCTAGGCGTGCTGCAGTGCACAGGCCACAGCGCTCCGTAAGCAACGGGCGTTTATACTCATCCTTGCCAAAATGGCCAAAGGCAGAGCAAGCCAGACACATCACCGCGGAGCACTCCTGTTCTTTGCTGCTTGTGCAATGCTAGCCGTGGTGCGTGTCGCATCCGGGCAGGGAAGCACAGCTCCCTCTCCACCCGTAGATGCGGCCTACGTCCCCACCTTCACCTTCGACGTCGCCTCCATCAGAGAAAACAAACCATCAGATTCCTACACCTTGACGATCCAGAATCCGCCTAACGCCAGCAATTTCAAAGTAACCAGCTTCTCAGTGATGGATTTGATTGCCATTGCATTCGATCGCTGGCACTTTGAAATCTCCGGTGAACCCGCCTGGGCCCAGACCGCACGGTTCGACGTTCAGGCCAAAGGCGACAGCTCCGTCGATCAAGCTCTAGCCAAACTTGGCAACGATCAGGCACGCCGGGAAAAGCAACACATGCTCCAGATGCTCCTCGCCGACCGATTCAACCTCAAGGTTCACGAGGAGACGAAGGAGGGTCAGGCCTTTGCCCTCACGGTCATGAAAAGCGGCCCCAAATTTCATGAAACCCAACCGGACACTCCAGACCCCACCGGAGCCAAAGACCATCCGGCCCAGAAGATGCCTTTGCTCTATCAGCGCGGCGACGGAAGGCGCGGCTACGAATTCATCGCGCACGGCGCCACCATGAAATCACTCGCGGAGGCGATGGAAGGGCAATTTCAAACTCCTGTCTCCGACGAAACCGGACTCAACGGCAAATACGACTTCACCCTGCAATACCACGGCTCAACGACTGACGACTCAACCGACGACGGTACAGTCTGGCCTCCACTCCTCACAGCAATTCAGGACCAACTCGGCCTCAAGCTCAAAGCAACCAAAGCGCCAATAAAGGTTCTCGTCATCGATCACATCGACAAGCCCTCAGAAAACTAGCGTCTCCTGATCTGTGTCCCCGGCGACCCAGCCCAACCACCCGTTTATACTCATCCATGCCATGACTGACACGCCCAATCCCTCACCCGACGAGCAACCCTCAGCGCCGCGCACCATGGACATCCTCGAGATCATGTCCCTCCTGCCGCACCGCTACCCCTTCCTCCTCATCGACCGCGTCCTCGAGATGGAGCCTCACAAGCGCATCGTCGCCATCAAGAACGTCACCTTCAACGAGCCCCACTTCCAGGGCCACTTCCCCGACTACCCCATCATGCCCGGCGTCCTCATGGTCGAAGCCATCGCCCAGACCGGCGGCGCTCTTCTCCTCACCGAGATCCCCGACCGCGACTCCAAGCTCATGGTCTTCACCAGCATTGAGAACGCCCGCTTCCGCCGCCCCGTCACCCCCGGCGACCAGCTCCGCATCGAGGTCACTGTCCTCAACTGGCGCACCCGTGTCGTCAAGATGGGAGGCACCATTACCGTCGACGGCAAACTCGTCTGCGACGCCACCGTCATGTGCCAGGTCGTCCCCCGCGTCGCAAAGAAGATTGAAGCCAAGGTCGAGACTGCAGAGTGAGCATTCATCCCACCGCGATCGTCGCAGACGGAGCGCAGATCCCGACAAGCTGCACCATCGGCCCCTTCTGCACCATCGGCTCCAACGTCATCCTCGGCGAAGACTGCGAAATCATCTCCCACGTCGTCCTCGACGGCCACCTGACCATGGGGAGCAAAAACCGTGTCTCCCCCTTCACCTCCATCGGTATCGCCCCACAGGACCTCAAGTATGCCGGCGAACCCACCAGCGTCAAAATAGGCGACAACAACACCATCCGCGAATGCGTCACCATCTCCCGCGGCACCAAAGGCGGCGGCGGACTTACGTCCCTCGGTGACAACTGCCTCCTCATGGCCAGCGCCCACATCGGCCACGACTCACACGTCGGCAGCCACTGCATCCTCGCCAACGCCGCTACTCTCGCCGGCCACGTCGTCATCGAAGACTTCGCCGTCGTCGGTGCCTTCAGCGCCGTCCACCAGTTCTGCCGCGTCGGCCGTCACGCCTACATCGGCGGCGGCACTATGGCCACGCAGGACGTCCTGCCCTACTCCCTCACCTCAGCCGAGCGCAACAACCGCTCCTACGGTCTCAACCGCGTAGGCCTCCAGCGCCGCGGCTTCACCCCGGAGCAGATCAAGCAACTCCGCAACGCCTATCGCCTCCTGCAATCCAGCAAACTCAACACCACCGACGCCCTCGCCGCCATGCGTGAAAAAATCGCCTCCGGCGAATTCGGCGAACACGTTGCTTACTTCGCCGACTTCATCACCAACAGCCAGCGCGGCATCATCAAGTAGCTGCCTCTGTTTTTCTTTCTGTCATCCCCGAAGGGGATCTGCTGTTGTCGTGCTTCGCCGGATGCACCCTCAACCACAGCGAGCGGTACACTTGTCCCCACTCCTATGAGACTCGCCAAACTCCTCTTCTTCGCCACCCTCCTCGCCTCGAGCCTCACACCAGATAGCGCGATCGCCCAAACGGCCCAGCCCATCCGCGTCGCCATCGTCGGCCTCGTCCACGGCCACGTCCAGGGCTTCCTCCACAACCTCTCCGCGCACCCCGAGATCACCCTAGTCGGCATCTCCGAACCCGACGCAGCCCTGCGTCAGCACTACATCGACCGCACGCATCTTCCAGCGGACCTCTTCTTTCCCACTGAAGCAGCCATGCTCCAGAGCACCCACCCCCAGGCCATCCTCGTCTACACCTCCATCGCCGGACATCGGGCCGCCATCGAACAAGCCGCGCCTCTCCACATCGCCGCGATGGTAGAAAAACCCCTGGCCACTACGGTCGAAGACGCCCTAGCCATCCAGCAGCTCGCGCAAAAATACAACGTCCCCGTCCTCACCAACTACGAGACCACCTGGTACAACTCCAACACCGCCGCCGCCGACATCCTCGCCGCCGGCAAGATCGGCGACCTCCGCAAAATCGTCGTCCACGACGGCCATCAAGGCCCCAAAGAGATCAACGTCGGCCCCGAGTTCCTCACCTGGCTCACCGACCCCAAACAAAACGGTGCCGGCGCACTCTTCGACTTCGGCTGCTACGGCGTCGATCTCACCACCTGGATCATGCACGGCGAACTCCCCCTCACCGTCACCGCCGTCACCCTTCACCTCAAGCCGCAGATCTACCCCAACGTCGACGACGACAGCACCATCGTCCTCACCTACCCGCACGCCCAGGCGATCATTCAAGGCTCATGGAACTGGCCATTCTCTCGCAAGGACATGGAGATCTACGGCGCCACCGGCTACGTCGACACTCTCTACGACGACCACAACCCCGGCGCGAAGCTCCGCATCCGACTTCCCGGCGAACCCACCGAACACATCGAAACCGCACCCGCACTTACCCCACCACAAAACGACGCCCTCAACTATCTAGCCGCCGTCCTAGCAGGCACATTAAAACCGCAACACGACCTAACCTCACTCGACACCAACGTCACCGTAGTCCGCATCCTCGACGCCGCCCGCCGCTCTGCCCAAACCGGCCGCGCCATAACCCTCGCCACACCAAACGAGAAGTAACACTCAACGCAACGACAACCTGGCGTCTCGAAGAAGACACAGCAGGGGTTGCGCGTGGCGTCCAAGGTCATGGCTGTGTCGGGGAGTAACGCGCCTTGGGAGTGCCCATACAACCCGACCTGGACACTCGGCATCGAACGGATGTAGGTGATCCACATGAACACCCACAACCCGGCCCTCTCCCTAAAACTTCTCAAGCAAAAACGTTCCTCAGCTCTGATCGATGCACGGCGGATCGAAGCCCAGCTCTACCATCTCAGCGATTCAGACGCGACAGCAGGAACGAGAGCCAGCCTGATCTGCATCGTAAGAATGTTCCGCGACTACATTGCGACGCTAGACGAAGACATCAGGATTGCCATCGCAAAACTCCGGGAATTGGCCGCTCGTCCTAACTGACGGATTCGGTACGAATTCGCGGCAACCCTCTGACCCAAGCCATAGCGCGAGCGTTACAACGTCCACGTTGAATTGTCGTGCCAGCGCAGAACACGAAGCGCGCGCAGTGTGTTCCAGCGGCTTGCCCTGCCGACACCGGTCTCCATCTCCAAGGGAATATGTTCTGGATGAAGAAGGTTCATCGGCCAGCGTCCGTTCTGGTGGCGGCGCTCAATCACGGTTTCGATGGCGTCACCAACGCGGCTGTCGGGTTTGATTCCTGCATTCCGCAGATAATCGAGTCCGCGCAAGACGTCGTAGTGCCAAAACATCGGGAACGAGAAGCGCAGCCAGCGTTTGTTGATGACTTCTCCGGTTCGAAGCGAACGGAACATGCGGCGCTCCAGTAGATGGTTTTCGGCCCTCTTGCGGGCCTTAGTGACGGCCGCGGATTTGCGTCCTGCTCGTTCGTATTCGAGCAAACCTTCGAGCACGCAGATGGTGGTATGGAATGAAGAGCGCCGGCTTTTGGGTGCTTCGCAGTTCCAGCCGCCATCCTCGAGCTGCTCGCCCAGGAGCTGATTAGCCAGTGCGTCGTTCGGTTCCTTGAAATACGTACCGATGCCAAGGATTCTGCCGTTGATGCACGGCTCCGTCTCGCCGTGAAGGAAAGGCCGGTTGTGGAGCGGCTTGAACACGAGTCCCTTGTCGACGCGGTCGATCATTCTGCGCGCCTCCTTGCTGGCGGGGTCGAGACCGAGGTCCTTCAAGACGACGAGGCTCCAGAGGGTAATAAGATCCCACTTCGTCCCGCCGCCCCAGTCGCCGGCAGGAGATTGGCGGGCGAGAAGCTGGGCTCCCCAGCCTTCGGTCGCAACGCGAGACCGCTCGGCTGCAATCGCGTCCGGGGCTTCACCGGTGAGGTCCCTCATGACCTGCCAACGGATGGCCGGGTCAGAATCGAGGAGCCATTTGAGGTGCGCGGGCCGGGGTGAGTAATCGTGGAGGCGCATTCGTACGTTATAGCAAGTAGTGCGTGAGCTTTCACCCGTGCGCTGAACCGCGTTCGCTTTGGTTCCCGCCTCGTGCCCCATTCATGGAGTCTCATCGCATGAGTGGGCCATCGAACAAGGCGCGATCCGCCAAACGGCGAACTCTCGACGCTGGAATATACTTGGCCTCCATGAAACGACTCCGCATCCTCTCATTGATTCTGTTCTGTGTCTCGGTCTCCGCCCAGTCGCCGCAGGACGACGTCGCCAACCGGCTTCTGGGCGCCTGGCGCATGGTCGCCGTAGAGGGCAACTCCCCTGTTCGTCACGTCGCCTACGACCATCCCACCGGCCTGATCATGTACGACCGCTCAGGCTGGATGAGCGTCCAGATCGCGGTGAAAGGTGACCGCAAACGCTTCACGAGCGGAATGGGCTCCGGCACCGTCGAAGAGAAAGCTGCGGCCTTCGACAGCTACTTCTCCTACTACGGCACCTATACGGTCGATCCAAAAGCGCAAACAATCACTCACCACATCAAGGACTACTCCTATCCAGATGGTGCCGGGCTCAACAACGTCCGCTGGTTCGAATTTCAGGGCAACGATCGCCTTCTCCTCATTCCCTCCGAGGACGGCAAGGGAGGCACGATTGACCGAAGCCATGCGACCTACAAACTGGTGTGGGAGCGAATCAAAGAGTGATCGCAGAAACGTAAAGGAAGACGCGATCACGCTCTAAGCACCATCGTATGTCCACAAAAGACCACGAATTCACCACAATTTGTCCACGATTTGCGCACCAATTTTTGTTCCGAACTACAGGGAAAATCGAAGTAAGCCAAATCGAATCAGCGCAATACGAGAATCAACCACAAAACACCACAAAAACCGGTAAAACCCGAAGACTGCAATTTCTCACAGCGGATTGGTCCGGCCACCGCTCTTGATTTCGATCCCCCACAGAAACACCCTACCCACGTCCGCCTCCTTCTCGCAGACTGAGCTAGAGTAAAACGAATGTTGAAACTAGGCCTGATCGCCGGCAACGGCCGCTTTCCCTTTCTCCTGCTCGACGCTGCACGCGCTCACGGCCTCCAGGTCGTCGTGGCAGCCATCAACGAAGAAACCGACCCCGAAATCAACGCCCGCGCCGCCGCCGACCCCAACATTCACGTCCACTGGCTCTCCCTCGGCGAGCTCTCCCGCCTCATCGACACCTTTCATGCCGAAGGCGTTACCCGCGCCGTCATGGCCGGCCAGGTCAAGCACAAACAGATCTTCTCCAGCATCCGCCCCGACTGGCGCCTCGCCAAGCTCCTGCTCAACCTCCGCACCCGCAACACCGACATGCTCCTCGGCGCAGTCGCCAAAGTGCTCGGCGACGAAGGCATCGAACTCATCTCCTCCACGACCTACCTCGAACCCCTCCTGGCAAAACCCGGCGTCCTCACCAGCCGAGCCCCCGATGAAGAAGAAGGGAAGGACATCGCCTACGGCCGCACCGTCGCCCAGGCCATCGCCACCTACGATCTCGGCCAGACCGTCGTCATCGCCGCCCAGGCCTGTGTCGCCGTCGAAGCCATGGAAGGCACCGACGCAACTATCGCCCGCGCGGGCGAGCTCTTCCGCACCCTTGACTTGAAGACGGACGACATCGCAGCCGAGATCCAGCCCGCAACCACCCTGCGCCGCTCCCTCACCGTCGTCAAAGTAGCCAAACCCAACCAGGACATGCGCTTCGACGTCCCTGTCATCGGCGTCGCCACCATTCGCACCATGCAGGCCGCGGGCGCAACCTGCCTCGCCATCGAAGCAGGGAAGACCCTCCTCTTCGATCCCGCCGCCATCATCGCCGCAGCAGATCAAGCTGGCATCGCCATCGTCGCAAACTAAAGAAGCCGCAAACTAAAGAAGCCGCAAACTAAAATGGCCGCGAAGTAAAGAGTTTGTCACGGTTTTGTAAAGAGCTCGTGAGCGGGGCGTAAAATTGCAAAGCCACACATCAAGCCTGCGTCTTACGCGGCTTACACTCGTCTACAAAAGAGACTCAATAAAGGGGAAACACCATGCGCAAAGCAGTTTGGATCGCAGTAATCATTGGCGTAGTAGCGGCGTGCGGCTTCGGCTTCAAAGCCCATGCAGCAGCCGCGGCAGACACAGTACAGGCTGGAGCCATGGCGCCCAACTTCACCCTGCCGTCACAGGAAGACAAGCCTGTCAGCCTCACCGACTACAAGGGCAAGTGGGTCGTCCTCTACTTCTACCCCAAGGACCAAACCCAGGGCTGCACCATCGAGGCTCACAACTTCCAGCGTGACATGGCTAAATACGACGCCCTGAACGCGGTTGTCCTCGGCGTCAGCCTCGACACCGTCGAAGGCCATAAAGCGTGGTGCGCGAAGGATACCTTCAGCTTCAAACTCCTCGCCGACCCAGACCACAAGGTCGTCGATGCCTACGGTGTCCCCGTCATGACCCACGGAGACATGAAGTACGCCGCCCGCCAGACCTTCCTCATCTCGCCCTCCGGCAAAGTCGTCAAGGTCTGGGAGAAGGTTGACCCCACCGTCCATAGCACGGACGTCCTCGCCGAAATCGAAGCAAACAAAAAATAAACCCATACCAGCAGACGCAAAAAGGCCCGGGCTCTCAATTGAGGAGTCCGGGCCTATTTGCTTGCCTTAAACGTGCTTACTTCTTCTTTGCGACTTTCTTTGCAGCCTTCTTCTTTGCTGGTGCCTTCTTCGCTGCCTTCTTTACTGCCTTCTTTGCTGCTTTCTTAGTTGCCAAGGTAATACCTCTCTTCATTGATTTTTTGGTGCTCTTTTTACCGGTCACCTTCTTACGAGCGACCTTACCGCCGCGACGAGCACTCACTTTCTTCGCGGCAGATTTCGATTTGGCGGCGCTCTTCTTCGGAGCAGTCTTCTTTGCCAGAACTCTTTTCGCAACAGGTTTTTTCGCTGCCGCTTTTTTCGCTTTCTTTATCGGAGCCGCTTTGCTTGCAGGCTTTGTCTTCTTTGCGACAACTGCCTTTTTCACAGGAACAGATTTCTTTGCAGGTGCCGCCGTCTTCTTCGCTGGAACCGCTGCGACTTTCTTCGCCGGTGGCTTCACGCTGGTGCTCGGTTTCGCGATGTTCGCCGAAGGGGCTGGCAACTCAGACGGTTTGGTCGCGGGCTCGTAGCTTGTCACTGGCGACGGAGGCAGTGTAAAGATGGTCGCGTCCTCAGCATGAGCGCTATGCAGCGACCCGTCATCATCCATGTCCAGTTCTTCATCGTCGTCCGAGGTCATCGTTACCTCTTCTTCTTCGTCCTCGAAGCGGTTACGTAGATCATCATGATCGTCTTCAGCTTCATCACCGTAGTGGTTGTTGTCATCTGCCGAGGCTGCATAAAGCTTGATCGTGTCGTCAAACATCATCGTCATCTTCCCCTCACTGCTTTGTACTTCCACCGCTCCCTGGTTCTGTCTTACGAGTACGATGCAGAGAAAATCATCTTTACATCCCGGCACGAGATTCTAGCAACAGGATGCATCCAAGCGCTACCAATGGCAAGCAATCTTTTTCATAGGGTAGCTTGTCGGGCAGCTTTTTCATTTTGTTTTCGGCACCGTGTTTTGCTTTTTTGAAGTCACGACTTTCTTCGATGTCGTCGAAGGCGTGCTGTCTTTAGGAGACGCGTGTTTCGTGTCTGTGTGCGTCGAAGCCGCATGAACAGAGGTCGTAGCAGTATGTGAGCCATTTTTCGCTCGTGTCGACTTGCTGTGCACGCGAGCGCTAGGCGCAAGTTTTACAGGCTCTGCGACCGCAAGTGAACTGCCCGGCTTCACGACGTTCGACGACAAATGATTCCATTGCCGCAGCTCCTCCACCGAAACTCCAAAACGATCGGCGACCGTAATCAGCGTATCGCCGCGACGCACCCCATATCGTTGCGGACCCGCGTTCGCCACCGCACTCGCAACGGGAACCACAAGCTCATCTCCCGCGTCCACGCCATCACTCGCAGTCAACCCATTCGCCACAGCAATATCGTTCGCATGGGCATGCAGCGCAGCCGCGATTCCATCCAGCGTATCCCCGCTACGCGCAACATGAAAGCGCCAACTACTGCGCTTGTCTTCAGGAATCTCCTTGATGCGTTCCGTGAAGACATCGCGCATCCCCATCGGAATGTGAAGATCAAACGACATATCGCGCGGAGTCGTCATCCGCAACAAGCTCGGATTCAGGGCAACAATCTCTTGCAGCGACGAGTTGGTCACATCAGCCACCAGTCGAAGATCGATCGCATAGTCAACGATCACGGTATCGGAGACCACCGCCGCATCCGGCACGATCTTATCCAGCCCATACTGCTCCGGATTCTTCGCCATGATGATCGCCGCGATGATACCCGGGACATAGTTCTTCGTCTCTCCTGGCAGAACATTGCGCCGATACAACTCCCAGAAGTCTGCATAACCGGTCCGCATCACTGCACGCTGTACGTTGCCCGGGCCCCAGTCATATGCCGCCATTGCGAGATACCAGTCGCCGAACTGGTTGTAGAGCGTCTTCATATACTTCGCGTACGCGAGCGAAGACTTCTGCGGATCGAACCGTTCATCAAACCACCCATTGCGCGCCAGTCCATACGCGCCCGTGGGCATAAACTGCCACATGCCTCCCGCACCCGAACGCGCATTCAACGCCTGCGGCTGAAACCCCGACTCTGCCACCGCAAGATAGATCAGGTCCTGCGGCACGCCCTGGTCGCGGAGATTCTTCGAGATCATCTCCTTATACTTTCCCGCCCGCTCCAGCGAACGCAACAGATGTGCATGACCGGCGGGAGAGTTCGAGAAATAACTGATGAAGCCTGCGACATAATCGTTCACCACCAGCGGAAAGTCAGACTGCGTTGTCTTCAACTCAGCCGTTACCTTCGCGGTCAGCGCAGCGTTCGCCGGAAACGTAACCTCATTCGCAGCATCCAAAGGAGCGGCTTCGAGCACCGGAGAAAATCCATTGCCCTGCTTCAGAGCCGCCATCTCCAGCGAGTTCACCGCATTCAGCAAATGGTCGAACTCATCCGCCAGCTGCGGGTCCGTCTTCAGATCCATGCCGCTGGTCAACATCAGGTCTACTGCAGAGTCGAAGTCCACACGTGCTGCATCCAGATGCCCCGCGCGATAGTTATCCACGCCGCTGCGATATGCCGTCTCCGCCTTGTTGATGAGCTGTTGCACCTTGACGGCCTTCGCAGCAGCTTCTGCCGCCTGCGCCGCAGACATCCTAGATTGCGCCTGTCCTGAACTTCCGCTCGCTCCTGCCAGAGCAGGTGCCGTAGCCTGCGTTGTCGCCTTGCCCGGGGCGGTAGAGTGATCCTGCGGACAGCCCGCAAGCATGACCAGCGGCGCGCATCCCACCACCAGTGCCCACCGCCGCATCATCTTCTCTAAAAGTAGTCGAGCCATCGTCCTCGCTCATTGTAAGACGTGCAACGCGTAAATGCGCTATCACACAATCGTTCGCGGGCCACCGCAAACACGCACACGCGCCGTTCACGCAGTTCAAGATCGTGCCATTGAAGAGTGGCGTCAAAAACCGCGCCAAATCATCCGTGCTCGTTGCCATCGAACCGTCTCCGCGCGCCGCGTGAGTGTTAACATGAATACTGAGGCCACCCAGCTACAAAATGGACCCAAGTCACATCCGCAACTTCGCGATCATCGCGCATATCGATCATGGCAAGTCCACTCTCTCCGACCGGCTCCTCGAGCTAACCGGGTCGGTCACCGCACGCGAGATGCACGCCCAGGTGCTCGACGCCATGGACCTCGAGCGCGAGCGCGGCATCACCATCAAGGCCCACACTGTCCGCATGATGTACAAAGCGCACGATGGCGACACCTATCAGCTCAACCTGATCGATACACCCGGCCACGTCGACTTCAGCTATGAGGTCTCGCGCTCCCTCGCCTCCTGCGAGGGCGCACTCCTTGTCGTTGATGCTTCGCAGGGCGTCGAGGCTCAGACGCTCGCCAACGCGTACCTCGCGATCTCGAACGGCCTAGAGATCATCCCCATCATCAACAAAATCGATCTCCCCAGCGCCGACATCGAACGCACCAAGGAGATGATCGAAAAATCCGTCGGGCTTCCTGCCGATGAGGCAATTGCTGTCTCAGCGAAGACCGGTCTGAACGTAGAGACCATCCTCGAAGCGGTAGTTATGCTGCTGCCGCCACCCGAAGGCGATCCCGAAGCCCCACTTCAGGCGCTGATCTTCGACAGTTGGTTCGATCCCTATAGAGGCGTCATCGTCCTCGCTCGCATCATCAACGGCAAACTGCGCAAGGGCATGAAGATCAAGGTGATGTCCAACGGCAAAGTCTTCGATGTCGAGAGTATGGGTGTCATGACCCCCAAGCCTGTCGAACTCACCGAGCTCTCCGCCGGTGAAGTAGGCTTCTTCGTAGCTACGATCAAAAACGTCGCCGACACCAAAGTCGGCGACACCATCACCTCGGTCGAAAACCCCTGTGCCGAAGCTCTCCCTGGCTTTGAAGACATCAAGAGCATGGTCTTCGCCGGCCTTTACACTGTCGACTCGCACGAGCACGCCATGCTTCGCGATGCCCTTGAAAAACTCCGCCTCAACGACGCGTCCTTCTCCTTCGAACCCGAATCCTCCGTTGCCCTAGGCTTCGGCTTCCGTTGCGGCTTCCTCGGCCTGCTGCATCTCGAAATCATCCAGGAGCGTCTCGAGCGAGAATACGACCTTGACCTCATCACCACGGCGCCCGGCGTGCGCTACAACATCACCCTCACCGACGGAAGCGTCATCGAAGTAGACAATCCATCCCGATGGCCCGACCCCTCCGAGATCGAGCAGATTGAAGAGCCCGTCATCACTGCAAAAATTCTCACCAACGAAGAGTATGTCGGTGGCATCCTCAAGCTGGTCGAAGACAAGCGCGGCCGCCAGAAAAACTTTGAGTACGTCTCCGAGACCCGCGTCATGCTCACATACGAGCTCCCACTCAACGAGATCGTCCTCGACTTCTACGACAAGCTCAAGTCCGTCTCTCGCGGTTACGCCTCACTCGATTATCACCTCGCCGGCACTTGGGTCTCGCCAATGGTCAAGATGGACATCCTCGTTTCGGGCGAACCTGTCGATGCGCTCTCCATCATTGTGCATCGCGACTTCGCCTACGATCGCGGCAAAGCTCTCGTCTCCAAGATGCGCGAACTCATACCACGCCAGATGTTCGAGGTTGCCATCCAGGCTGCTATCGGCAGCAAGATCATCGCCCGCGAAACCGTCACCGCCATCCGCAAAAACGTCATCGCCAAATGTTACGGTGGTGACATAAGCCGCAAGCGCAAACTGCTCGAAAAACAGAAAGAAGGCAAAAAGCGCATGAAGCGAATCGGCAAGGTCGACATCCCGCAGGAGGCCTTTCTCGCAGTTCTCAAAGTGGGCGAAGAATAGCCATCAATAATTTTCTCTTGCGATGTGGAAGGCCACTGTTAGTCAACGCAAACACTTCGTCGAAAAGAAGTTCTACCGCCATCATCTGCAGTTTCGTTTCGCAACGCGGAGAGTGCGATGCGCGAAATTGTAACGTGGTCGTAACGCTGATCTGTGGAAACCCTTGAAACACCTATACTTGCTGGCCTCCCGAAAGAAACGGGAAACAAAATGTGCGAGTCTCCTCACCAACCCCATCATTTACTTGCAGTTAGACGCTAAGCACATTGCAGCCCGGTAGGACGAAAGCCAGCCGCCGCGGGCCTTTCAGGCGGCCTCTTCACCCGCGATCCACAAGTTTTTCCACAGGAGTTCCGTGCTTGTGACCACAAAATTCCTAGTTACTAACGCGAGGAGGAGGCTCCGTAGAGCCTCCTCCTCGCCAACTTGCCAATTGGGCGGAATCGTCCGATCGGAGCTTATTGCTTCGGCGCTGCCGGCTTCGCAGGAGTCGTCGTGTGGGGATGAGCCGCTGCAGGTGCTGGTGCAGTCGGCGCAGGCGCAGCGACGCCCGAGGAGGCGTTGTACGCCGTGACCACTGCCTGGGTTACATCCGTGCTCTGATTCGCCCACATCACGTTGCTCTGCTGGCTGCTGACATCGAGCAGCAGCGTATAGCCGTTGTCGCTGACGTACTTTTTCAACGAAGCAGAAACCTTCGCCGCAAGCTTGCCGTACGCCTCCTGCAGATCGGTATTGTAGGCGGTCTGAGCATCTTCGGCGTCGTGGGTCAGCTTCTTCTCTTTCGTATCGATCGCTTTCAGGCGGGTGGCACGCTCGGCGTCAGGCAGCGTAGCCGGTGCGCTCTGCAACTGCTTCTTCAGCGATTCGACCTCTGCAGAGAGCGTGTCGATCTCGTCCTTTTTCGGCTTGTACTTCTGCTGAATATCCTGCACAGCGCGCTGACCTTCATTCGTCGCGAAGACGGCCTGCTCGAAGGCAACCAGTGCGATTTTGGCAGGGATAGCTTGTGGTGTCACAGGCGCCGCTTCTGCAGGTGCAGCGGGCTGTGATGCGGGTGGTGTCGCGGCCGGGGTTGCAGGTGTCTGGGCCATTCCGGCTGTGGTCATCAATCCTGCGCTTAGAGCGGAGACTAGTACAAGAGTGCGATTCATGCGGTTTGTGGTACTCCTTCGAAAGATCGTTAAAGCTTAAAGTTGTTTGACTTCGCCAATATTGTTTCTGCTGTCTTCAGGCGAAAGAGGCCTGCATGCAAGCCTCTCATCGCGGCCAAAAATCATGGCCAAATCCGTACAGTTTCTACTGCTTTGGCGCCGCGGCTGGAGGCTTCGCGGGTGTCGTCGTCGTCGGATGCGGACGCGTCGCAGAGGGTGCCGAAGGCACAGCAGGTGCCGCAACTCCTGAAGAGGCGTTGTAGGCATCCACCACGGCCTGTGAGATATCGGTCGTGCCTGGTTGCATCCAAAGTACGGACATGCCACCCTGCTGACCGGTGTTGTCTAAAAGCAAAGTGTAGCCATTGTCCTGCACGTACTTGATCACGATTGGTCCAAGCTTCTTCGCAACTGCGCCGAGCGTCTCCTGCAATTCGGCATTGAAGGCAGCGGTGGCGTCGTCGCCATCGCGCTGGTACTGCTTCTGCTTTAGGTCGATCGTTCTTGCGCGCGAGGCGCGTTCGTCGTCACTCATCGTTGCCGGCGCACTCTGCAGTTGCTTGGTCAGCGATTCGATCTCGTTCTGCAGAGCCTGCAGTTGCGTCTTCTGCGGCTCATACTTCTTCTGCAGCGCCTGAAGCGCGCGTTGGCCCTCATTGGTAGCAGCGGTCACCTGCTCATATTCGATGATGGCAATTTTTGCGGGAACGACCTGAAGAGCAGGCCGAGCTGCCGCAGTAGTAGGTCCGGTGGCCGGTGCAGTAGCGGGTGCTTGTGGGCCGGCAGTCTGGGCCACTCCAGCAGCGGATGTCATTCCCGCAGCAAGGGCGGTGACAAGTGCAAAGGTACGATTCATGCGGTGTGTGGTACTCCTTCGGGGATTGTCCTAACTCATCCGGCCTTAGGCGCACCATCGCGTGCCTTCTCAGCCGTTCCCTGCATACTCTCGATCGACGCGCTCTTCACGGAGCACGCCCACCTATACATACCTCGATCCACCCGACTCCCATACCAGCAAATCGGCAGCAAAACGAGAGAGCTGCCGGAACACATCAAATTATAGGACCCAGCCCGACAGGGGTCAATCCAGAGATCTTCGCTGGTCCAGCCTCCCAAAATACGGAGCCGTCCCAGGGAAGTCTCCGGTTTTTTAGACCCTTATCTACTACCAATGAGAATTTGGCCCGAAAATTGCCATATTTATTTGGCGATTCAATTGCTCTTCATCACAGCGCAAACGCGCTGACGGAGATCTGCAGAGTGTCGTCCGTATGCCCTCGGCTTGAAAAGGAGCTACACCCGATCGATGGTGCAGCCCTTCAGCCAGGAGTTCTACTTCCCTCCGCGGAAGCTCTCAGGAGGCCAGTGACTGGCCATCAAAGCGTAAGGGCCGCTTCCCACACGAAGCGGCCCTTCTTGTCAGATTAGGCCCGTTCGAAGTAGTGACCGGGAAGTCGTAGAAGAGAGCTCTTGCCAAGTACTCTCTTTGCGCGTACCCTAAGAATTGCCTTGTGAACCGGCTGTGGGTGCCGATCGCTGTGTGGGTTGCCAGAACGTCTCCTGTTAGGTACATTTGGGCAACAAAAGACACAGGATTACAGTGGACCGAATTTGTCGGACTCTGTCGCAAACAGGTAGAGGGTGAAAAAATTTAAGGTTCGCCGCTGTCAGGCGTTCCGGGCTGCGCGTAGCCAGTAGATTCTGGTTCGGTCGCAGCCAATGGCAATAGAAGACGTCCGTTCGAGTACAACTTGAGACCGTTTCCTCCGACGCTGCAATACCGGTTTGGTTCATCCTCCATGGTTTACATGGAGACGAAGAGACCATTGTGCCGTGGGAGAGTGAACCGCTAATTGCGATCTAAAGCAATAGGAAGTGGAAGCATGACTTCAGAACAGAATGCACCCGAGGTGGAGTCCCACCAGGGTTCGACAATGTCACCCGGCCAGCAGGACGGGGAGGCGCAATTCACGCCCCAGAACGTTCAGCACGGCATGGGTCAATCCAAGAGCAGCCGCCGCCGTCGTCGTAAACGCAAGAACAAAGGCGTGGACGCCGCGCAAGGCGCGCAATCAGGCGGCGACCAGACTGCTGCCCAGCCCATTGTGTCCATCCAGGGCTCAGCCGCTCCACAGACATCGCAGCAACACAGCTTCCAGGCCGGCGCCGGTCAACAGCAGAACGGCTCAGGCGGCGGAAAGCGGTGGAAGAAGAAGTTCCGCGACCGCGATCGCCAGCGCTCGCAGGAGAACCCCGGCAACGTCGCCAGCGGCAGCAACGGTGGCTACAGCAACAACAGTGGCGGATATCGCGACCGTGACACGCACCAACCCGGCAACAGCAGCGGCGGCTTCAAACGCAAAGGCGGCAAGCAGTCGCGGGGTCCTCGCGGCTTCGTCGGTCCCATGGACCATAGCTATCGCGCCGTGAACGGCAACTTCGCCGAAACCCCGCCATCCACGATCGATTCTGGCAACGGCAACTATGGCCGCAGCAATGGCCACGGCGGCGGGCGCAGCTATCAAAGCGACTCGCAGCCCATCGACTACTCGCAGGGGCGCGCCATTCCTATCCCGGAGAACGCACCCACCAAGATTTTCTTCTTCATTGAGGATCTCTTCTTTATCGCGAAGATTCAGGAGACCGCACGCAAGCTCGGAGTCAAGGTTGCCTTCGTCAAGAATGAGAAGGACGCCATTGCCGCTCTTACGGCTGGTGAGGATGAGGATCTGCCAGGCCTCATCGTGTTCGACCTCAACAATGCGAACGCTAAGCCCCTGACGCTGATTCCCAAGCTCAAGGCCAAGCTCAAGCGCAACACCTCCATCGTTGGTTTTCTCTCGCATTTGCAGGGAGATTTGAAGGCCAAGGCCGTCGAAGCCGGTTGTGACACGGTTATGCCGCGTGCGGCCTTCTCGCAGAACCTGCCCAACCTACTCCGCCGCTATGGCATGGAAGAGGAAGAAGAGCCGAACTACAACCAGTAAACGCGCTGGCTATCCTGCGACTCTCGCAGGATCGAATTCCCACGAAAGGCCCGATAGATTTTTCTGTCGGGCCTTTTAATTTTTGGCAAGGAGATTGTGCGGTTTTACAGGGGGTTTTGGCAAAAAGTGGGTGATTGAACGTGGTTTTTTCGATGGTGAGTTTGTGGTGGAATCGTGGTCCGAATCGTGGCGCTTAAACGCCTCATCTTCTCGGAGCGAAAAATATGCCACAATTCGCAAATTTATTTTTGGCTGATTCCCATTTTGGGAATGGGGGTCTTTGAGAATGAAGAATGGTGCCCTAGCCGGGGGGCCATTTCATGTGTCTGCCGCCGAGCAGATGCAGGTGCAGATGGTGCACGGTCTGTCCGCCGTCGTCTCCAGTGTTCACGACGATCCGGTAACCGTTGTCCAGCTTCTCTTTGCGTGCAATCTCTGCTGCCGCAGCCATCAGATGACCCATCAGCGCCGTGTCTTCAGCGAGAGCCTTTGCCGTCGAACCGATGTGCTGCTTGGGAATAATCAATAGGTGTGTGGGCGCTTGCGGGTTGATGTCGGGAAAGCCGATGCAGAGTTCGTCTTCGTACACGCGGCTGGCAGGAATGGTGCCGTCGACGATCTTGCAGAAAAGGCAGTCGGAAGATGTAGGAGTGCTCGGCGTTATCTTCATGGCTGAAAGTACTTCGGATGCCCCCCCGCTGTCCAGGGGTTGTAAGCTGCGGCAAAGGCGGCGCGGCTGGCGATCGACGGGTGGCTCGACGTCCAGAAGTCGACAAAAGGATGCGGCGCCGGGTCGTCCAGTGAGGTCTCACCGAGCCGCTGAAAACCCTGTTGCGTAGTGGCCTGCGGATCGGCAACGATACCGTGAATAGCCTCCTGCCCATAGACGTCCGCAGCATGTTCGATCGACCGGCTGAACCCATTGTCGATCGGCTCGGAGACGAAGTTAAGAGTATTCAGCACCAGCGCCAGCACGGCCACGAAGGCCAGGTCATTCTGCGAGCGGATACGCCACCGCGCCCCGTAGCGTCGCAGCAGCCACCACGTCATCTTCTGCCCCAGAAAGAACGCGACCAGCAGCAGCACGGCGGTGAACAGCAGACCCAATACGATGTGATGCAGGGCATAATGTCCCAGCTCGTGCCCGAAGACGCCGGACAGCTCATCCGGAGTTGCCGCCGCGATCGTCGTGTCCCACAGCACCAGCCGCTTCGATGGTCCGAACCCCGTGACGTAGGCATTCAGGCTCGTCACCTTCTGGCTTGCCCGCATGAAGAACATCCGGTCCGGCGGCAGGCTGACGCCGCTGCGAGCCACCACCTTTTCCAATTGCGCGACCAGCGCGGGATGGGCCTGTTGAAGCGGCTCAAACTTGTTGAACAGCGGATCGACCAGAATCGGTGAGATAAAGACCCCGAACAGAACCCCTGCCATGGTCGGAATCCAGAACCAGAACCACCAGTGCTTCGGCGACCGGTGGATCACCCAGAGCAGCAGCATCACCAGCAGTCCAGCCACTACCCACGTCAGCAAAAAACTCTTCACCAGGTCCCAAGTCCAACTCCCCCACCCCTGCACCGACAGCCCATACGCCACTGCGGTGTGGTGCCCATAAATCCTCAATGGAACATTCAGCAGCGTAATCGCCAACAAAAGAAGAAATACGAAGACAAAGGATTGCCCCCACCGGTTCTTCGTCAGGTTCTCAGCGACATTCCTTATCCGTGCCGGCACACCCAGCGCCAGCAGCAGCACCAGCTGCAGAATCCCCCACCCCTCACCCGCAAAATGCAGCGTAGTCCGCACCCGAAACAGCTCTTGAGCCGTCTTCAGCTTCTCCGGCGGCAGCGTATAAGCCGTTCGGTTCGCCGCGGCCTCTCGCAGCGCCTGCGCCTCGGTTGGGGTTGTCGTCCATTGTGCCTGCGCCGGTGTCATCACCACCGCAAAAAAAGCGATCAACAAAAGCAAGAAACCGCGAAAACTTATCAAAGAAGGCTCCCAAACCGTGAAGCCAGTGTGCATGATTTCCTTGACGCAACACTTGCTTGCAGTCTAGCTGCAGGAGTTTGGAAACCCAAGGTCTTTCTGGGACGTTGATTCAATCGCAGCGCGACCTGGTCGAGCTGCGCTTGCGAGATTGGGGTAAGGTCGGTCCCTCGGGGGAAGTATTGTCGCAAGAGTAGATTGGTGTTTTCATTGGTGCCGCGCTGCCAGGGACTCTGCGGATCGCAGAAGTACACTTTCACCTTGGTGGCCACTGTAAACTCGTTGTGCCTGGCCATCTCCAACCCGCGATCCCACGTCAGCGAACGCCGCAGGGTCGCCGGGAGTTTACGAACCTGCCGGCTCAAGGCTTGAACGACCGCTTCAGTGTCTTTGCCCGGCACCTTGACCAGCATGGCAAAGCGTGACTGACGCTCCACTAAAGTCGCGATGTAACTGTTCTTTGCGCCGCTGAGCAGATCGCCTTCCCAATGCCCAGGAACCGCTCGGTCTTCCACTTCCGCGGGCCTTTCACGGATCGAGACGGCATCGACGATCTGGCCGCGGGACTGTCCGCTGACCGTTGCATGGAGCGAGCGGCGCATGCGCCGCTTGCTCCGCAGGTGCTCCATCAGCTCTTGTTTCAGCACGCCCCGCGCCTGGATGAACAGGCTTCGGTAAATGGTCTCGTGGGACACGCGCATGCTCTCGTCGTCGGGATACTGTGTCTTCAGCCATCCGGAAATCTGCTCCGGCGACCAGTCCAACACCAGCTTACTCGCGACCATGTTTCGCAACTTGCGGTTGCTGGCAAGAAGACACCTCTTCGGTCGCAAAGCGGATTTCCAGGCTTGCCGATCCGCATCGTGGGCGCGATAGGCCGCACAGCCGCCATGACGCGTGACCTCCCGGCTCACGGTCGACGCCGCCCGACCGAGGCCGCTGGCTATCGTGCGGATCGATGAGCCGGAAGCGATTCCTCGCGAAATGTCCTCTCGCTCAGCCAAGGTGAGCGCTATGCGAGAGCGCTGGCGAGCGGCTGGAGCAATCCCTCCGCGCGGCAACAACACACAGCGAATGCAGTTATGGGGCTTGCCGTAGGCACGCCCAATCTCATGCAACGACTCCCCCGCCTTCCATCGCCCCCAGACATCAGCCTTCTGCGCGGGAGATAGTCTCGACTGCTTTCCTTCACTCATAGACACCATCCTCAATAGAAGAACTTCTACTAGATGGTGTTGCAGCGACCTATCGAATGCACCCCGTTTTCAGGGAACTACGGGACGCCATTTGTCCAATAAGCCGACTATTCGGCCAAGTGAAGGTCTTCGAGGTCTCCCCCGGCAGCATCCAGAGCTCTATTCGGAGTGGAGAACGGAGATTCCGTTGGTCCGAATGGCGCTCCTGGCGGGCACGCTGCATCCCACAAGTGCAATGAGCGTCATCAGCGCTCCGGCCAAGGAGAGTGATATCGGGTCGTGTACCTGGATGCCGACCAGCATGCTGACAAGAAGACGGTCCAGGAACCATGCGCCCGCAATACCCATGATGCCGCCCGCCAGAATTAAGCGCATGGCCTGCGACAAGATGAGGCGCAATAGCTCACGACGCGATGAGCCAAGGGCCAGCCGAATTGCCAGCTCCTGCCGGCGATGGCTGACCCAGTAGGTAAACACTCCGTAGACGCCAACGCCGGCGAGCACCATGGCGAGAGCGGCGAAAGCAGCAATCAACAGCATGATGAGCCGCCGTTGAGCGAGCGACTGCGAGAGGCGGCTGTCCATTGTTGCTACATCGAAAAGTGGCTGCGTCGTGTCAGTGTCGATGACGGCCCTACGCAAGGCCGCGGTTAGCGAGGCAGCCTCGACGGTGCTGCGAAGCAAGATGTTCACCTCGCGTTCCGGCATCTGGTCAAACGGCAGATAGATCACCGGCTTGATATCTCCTTCGAGGCCGTCGTAGTGGACATCCTCGACGATGCCGATGGTGGTGAAGGGGATAAACGCGCCGTTAAGGTTGATTCTGAATTGTTGGTCGAGTGGGTCGCCATTGAAATACTTGCGGGCGAATTCCTGATTGACGATAGCGACGAGAACAGCGGCGGCGTTATCGTGATCCGTAAAGGTGCGGCCCCGGAGCAGGCTCGTGCCTGTGGCCGCGAAATATTCAGGGCTGATGCTAATGCTCCGGGCATCTGGGCGGTGTCCCATCGGCAGCGGAGGTCCATCACCGAAGGCGAGAGTTCTACCCCGGTAGATATGTTCAAGCGGAAGCCCGCTGCCGATGGCCGCGGCATTTACGCCGGGAAGTGCTTTGAGCCGCGGCAGCAGTTGTTGCGCAAACGTCCTCGTCTTTTCCGGCTCCTCGGGATAGTTCCGCTGCACTTTCGCAGTAAGGCAAAGACGCGGATCAAACCCGGTGCCGTTTTGAAGCACATGCGCAAAACTGCGAATCAACAGGCTCGCGCCGGTGAGCAACAGCACGGCCAGGCCGATCTCTGCGGCGAGCAACACGCTGCGCAACCGCCGCTGCTGCCGGCCCGCGGAGACGCCGCGCGCTGCGCCCTGAAGCCCGGTGCGCAGATCGATGCGCGAGGAGCCGATCGCCGGAGCAAGACCGAAGAGAATTGTGGTCAACAGCGCGAGGCCTGCGGTGAATGCAAGAACCCAGCCGTTAACTTCGACGGCGGCGGTCAGCTTTCCGAACGGCGCCTGGAGCAGATCCGCAATCGGCGACCCGGAGAAGAATTCGCCCGGCGCGCCGCTCTTGCGAATGAGCCATGTAACTGCGGCGGCGATGGCGAGACCGAGCACGGAGGCGACTGCAGAAAGAGTGAGGTTTTCAACCAGCGACTGTCGGATAAGGCGCATGCGACCGGCGCCGAGCGCGCCGCGCAGCGCCATCTCGGGCTCGCGGGTGACGGTTCGCGCCAGTTGCAGGTTGGCTACGTTCACGCAGGCGATCAGCAGCACGGCGGCAACGCAGGCCAAAAGGATCAGGAGCGGCTTGCGGTCGTCTCCGCTGAGATAACGCTGTAGCGGCTGGGCGAGGATCTTGCGGCCTTCAGCCCAGTTCACGAAAAAAGGGCCGTAATCTTTCACCCGGTTCTTTTCAAAGAAATTGAGCTCCGCCTGAGCCTGGGGTAGGGATACGCCGTCGCGAAGCCGGGCGATGCTGAGCACCGTATAGACAGTAACGTTGGTAGTTTGAAGACTTGTTTCGCTATCTATACCGGAGGGAACATAAAGATCGGGCTCTACTGCCGGGTCGGGAAAGATGAAATGCGCGGGCAAAACTCCCACGACGGTCTGCACCTTTCCAGCGAGCGTGATGGTGCGGCCGATGATAGAGGGATCACTGTTCAACCGGCTCTGCCAGAGACGCTGGCTCAGGATCACCACGGCTTGGCCGTCCTTGCGGTCTTCACTGCTCAGGAAATTTCTGCCCAGCACAGGAGTTACGCGCAGCGTGGGGAAAAAATTCGCAGTCACTCGCATAGCCGACACACGCACCGGAGCATCTACGCCGGTCAAATTCTCGTCCTCGGCCCCGAGATAGCCGGCCACCGACTCAAACGACCGCAGAGCGGACTGTGCAGCGACGAAATCCTGATTGAGCAGGGCAGACATATCGTCATATTTTGTGTGCTGGTAAATAAACATCAGGCGGTCTGAGCCCGGATAGGTTAGCGGTCGCAGCAGGAGTCCGTAGACTGCGGAAAAAATTGCGGTTGTCGCGCCGATGCCGAGAGCGAGCGTGAGGATTGAGGTCCAGGCGAAAGCGGGATTGCGGCGCAGCTGGCGAACTCCGAAGCGAATGTCCTGACTCACCGACTCGGCGAGCGCGCCGGCGCGGCTGTTGCGGACGGCCTGCTTGACGTGCTCGGTTCCGCCGCATTCGGCGAGCGCGCGGCGCCGGGCTTCTTCAGGAGCGAAACCCGCGGCGATCTTTTCCTCGGTCACAGCATCGACGTAGCTCGCAATCTCGTCGTCGAGCTCAGACTCGACCCTTTGAGTGTGCAGCAGGTTGCGAAACACCGCTTTGATGTGGGACCACATGCGGTTTGCCCTCTTTATGTCGTCTTCAAAGCGTGGCCGATGGCGCGGGAGATGGTCGTCCATTGTTCCGTTTCGACTCCGAGCTGACGCTCGCCGGCTAGTGTTCGCCGGTAATATTTGGCGCGGCGGTTGTTCTCCGACTCGCCCCAAGACGAGGTCAGCCACCCGGCTTCCTCCATGCGGTGAAGAGCGGGAAAGAGCGAACCGGGCCTGACGGCAAACGTCTCACGAGTGATCTGCTCGACACGCCGGGCAATTCCCAGACCGTGAAATTCGGCATCGCCTATTGCCTTGAGGATAAGCAGGTCCAGCGTTCCCTGCAGAAGATTCGCCTGATTTCGTTCCACTCGCCGTGCTCCTATTGAATGACGATAGGAATTTAGAGAACGCTCATAAAGAATGTCAATAGGAATGGATGAAATGACAGCGCGATAAAAGGGCAACTGCAGGTTTGGAGATTGGCCGCAAATGCATAAGACGTCGTAACGATGCCTCTCGCAAGTTTCCGAAAAACCGGCTATCCGGAAGTTGACTTTGAACCTCCCGCAAAGTCGGGTTTCTATGAGCAGGTCACTGCTGTCAAGCGGTTTTTGATTTTGTCTTTCCTTCATTAGTGCTTTTGCCTTTGCTGTCGTTCGTTAAGGTTGATCCGCGTCGCTGCCTCTCCACCGTGTTTCTATTCGCACTTTTGGGTGAGCCGTTCGTGGCTCTGTGACGGGTTGGGGTCAGACGGCGAGTTGACCTTAAATCCGGCTCTACCCGAAGTCTGCTTGTCCCAACTTCGCGCTCTCAGCAAGCGCCCGCAATCTCGCCGAACGGGAAGCGCATTGCTTTTGAATCCAATCGCTCTGGAGCAACGGAGATCTGGGTGGCAAACCTCGATGGCAGCGATGCCGTGCAGTTGAGTAACTTCCATTCCCTCTCTGGCACCCCTCGCTGGTCTCCAGATGGCCGGAGCATTGTCTTCGACTCTCGCATTTCGGGCGAAGCCGCTCTTTACCTTGTTGATCCAACGTCTGCGATTCCCAGGCAGATAGCGACAAACGGCATCCCCGCTTCTGTACCGTCGTGGCCCGATGGGAATTGGATCTACTTCACCTCGGTTGGATCGCAATCCTATGAAAGTGACGTTATCTATCGCGTGGCTTCTGCGGGAGGAACTCCCACACTAGTGACCAGAAATCATGGTTACAACGTGCAGAGTTCCAAGGATGGACAAGTACTTTACTTCTTCGCCGCGTATCAGGGGGAGTCGGATGGGACCATTCGCATCTTGGATAGCGCGGGAGGAGCAGAGCGTCCCCTTCAGGGAATGCCCCATGTCGCCTTTCCAACAAATTGGGTGGTGGCATCCAAGGGAATCTTCTACATCGATGCCGCTTCCTCTCCTGCCGTCATAGCGTTCTATGAGTTTTCCTCGGCGCGCGTCACACGCCGGATCCCGATTGGGAATCCACCGGAATACTGGGGAGGACTTGCCCTTTCCCCTGACGAAACATGGATCGCCTATTCGCAATCGAATTCTGCGGGAAGTGATCTGATGTTGGCCGACGGCTTCCGGTAACGCTTTGTCGGCCCCCTATCGATCCAGCGCGCTTCCTGACTCGGCTCCTACCTCCAACCCGAAGCGCGACAGCTCGCGCTTCTGGAGGTTGTAGTCGATAAAGAAGCCGATTCCGATGGCCAGAGGAATAATCCCGACCGCCGCTCCTGCCAACACGTCACGTTCCTGCACGATATAGCTCAGTGCGATAAAAAAGAGCGTTAGTCCCAGACCGACCGATACCAGAACAATCCCCGTACGCCGGGCATTTCCCAAACTGCGCAGCGGATCTTTGACTGGGGGCTTATCCTCGCCACCTGCGCCCAGGGCTTTCTCGATCTCGGACAGCGGCACGCCGCGCGAGATCATGGCAATGCGCTCCTCGGACTTCAGCCGGCGCTTGTGGCCGTCGAGCCAAATACCGGCGACTATTGCTACGATGCCGACCATGCAACCTGCAACCGGCACGATAAACGGACTAAATACGAAATTTCCCATTGCACTACCTCCTCTTTCTGCCCGCGTTAGACCGGTCCACCCCCCTAAAGTTTCACTCGACGGGCATGAAACTTTAGGCGCATGCTACGGTCTAACCTCGCTTTGGGGGTCTAACGCTGGTTGGACACTGATCTCACCTTCGAGCAAGTGGTACGCGACCATCAGGACATGGTCTTCCGCACGCTCCTGCGCCTCACCGGCAGCCGTGAGCACCTCGACGATCTCACCCAGGACGTGTTTCTCCGCCTCTACCGCGCCCTCCCCAGCTTTCGCGGTGAAGCCCTTATCACTACCTATCTCTATCGCATCGCCGTTAACGTTGCCCAGGACGAGTGGAAGCGCCGGCGCCGTGACCGTGACACCCACGTCTCCATCTCCGACGACACGTCCGGGTGGGAGGACCGGCTCCCCCATCCCGACCGCAATGCTGAGCAACAGATCGAGGAGCGTGAGTTCCAGCAGTCCGTTGAAGAGCAGCTCCAGCGCCTGAGCCAGGTCGAGCGAACCATCCTCGTCCTCTATCATCAGGAGGAGCGCAGCTATGAGCAGATCGGCTACGCACTCGGCATGCCCATCGGCACCGTCCGAACCCATCTGCACCGCGGCCGAAAGAAATTACGCGAAGCCCTTCAGCAACGTCAAACACCAGAGAGGAGAGCGACATGCACGACGAACCGCTAAATCAGGACAACCCGTCGCCAGCCGCAATCGAGGATCTGGACAAGCGCCTCATCCGCGCTCTCGAGACCGTGCCCGAACCGCACATCCCCGCTGACTTCGCCGCCCGCGTTGCCAGCCGACTCCCTGCGAAACGCCCGGTTTCGCTGACCCCCACCCACTACGGCGACCACGCGATGGTGTTCGGCATGGTGGTCACTTTCCTGGCAATGGTGGCCTTTGCCCTGCATAGCACGGGTCGCGCCGCGTTCGGACTCCCGGAGTCGCTGCTGTTGACTCAGTTCATCGTCCTTGCCATATGGCTCAGCGTCAGGCGCCACAGTATGCGGTAGCCCCCGTCAACTTAACAGAGTCTCGCCCGTCCAACGAACAGGCACCTGCAACGAAAGCCGTACTGCGGACGCGAAACGGCGGCACTTCCGATACACTCGGCAGCAGGCGTATTTTTTGCAGGCGAAACGAGTTCCCGTTCCCATGAAGAGACAAAGAGTGGCAGTTGCCGGCGTCGGTCTGGCCGGTCTGGTAGTTGTGGCGATGACCTCCGTCGGCCACATTGCAGCAGCAGCAACCACACATCCCGAACCCAACCCCACAGCGATCCTGATCGATACCATGGAGTCCGAGCTGCACCGGGCGATGGGTTCCCTCGGCAACTCTGCCACCGACGCAACCCAGCAGCCCAAACCCTACTTCCTCAGCTATGCCGTCTCCGACAGCGACAGCATCGCCATCTCGGCGCAGTTCGGCGCCATCACCGGCTCCAACGAGAGCCGCCGCCGCATCGCCGACGTTCAGGTCCGGCTCGGAACCGCCGCGGAAGACAACACCCACGGCGACCATCGCAACAGCGCCCTCACTACCGTTCCGCTCCCCCTCACCAACGACGGCGAAGCCCTTGCGCGCAGCCTGTGGTACGCCACGAACCGCGGCTACGGCAGGGCGCTCGACGGCTACCTCAAGGTTAAGACGGAACAGCAGGTTCGGGCGAAGGAAGAGGACGGATCTGCCGACTTCTCCAGCGAAAAGCCCGCAACGGCCTTGCTTCCGTCGCCTTCCGCTCTGGTCGTTGACACCGCCGCCTGGCAGGATCGTCTGCGTGAGCTCTCCGGCCTCTTCAAGCAATACCCCGACGTCTTCTTCAACAACGTCGCGCTCGAGGCCTCCACCGAAACCGACTACTTCGTCTCCTCCGAGGGGGCAAAGGTCGCTACACCCAGCCACGTCGCCCGCCTGATCATCGTCGCCCGCACCCGCGCAGCCGACGGCATGGACCTCTTCCGCGCCGAGACCTTCGAGGCCGACGACGTCGGACATCTCCCCGACCAGAAGACCCTCACCGACAAGACCATCGCGATGGCCAAAAACCTCGAGGCCCTCCGTGAAGCGCCTGTCACCGAGCCCTTCAACGGTCCCGCCATCCTCAGCGGCCGCGCCTCTGCGGTCTTCTTCCACGAGGTCCTCGGGCATCGCCTTGAAGGTCAGCGCCAGCGCGGCGACGACGAAGGCCAGACCTTCACCAAGCTCCTCGGCAAACAGATACTCCCGACCTTCCTTAGCGTCTCTGACGATCCCACCCTGGCCACCTTTGACGGCGTCTCCCTCAGCGGCCACTATAGCTACGATGACGAAGGCCAGCAGGCCCGCCGCGTCGACCTGATTAAGGACGGCGTCCTCGACACCTTCCTTATGTCGCGCCTCCCCATCGCCAGCTTCTCCACCTCGAACGGCCACGGCCGCGCCGAAACCGGCCATATGCCCACTGGTCGCCAGGGCAACCTTATCGTCACCTCCTCGAAGACCGTCAGCGACGCTGAGCTCCGCGAGATGCTCAAAGCCGAAGCAAAGAAACAAGGCAAAGCCTACGGTCTCTACTTCGAAGATATTTCTTCCGGGTTCGCCGTCACGACGCGCAGTTCGCCGCAGGCCTTCCAGGTCATCCCGCTGGTTGTCTACCGCGTCTACGTCGATGGCCGCCCCGACGAACTCGTCCGTGGAGTCAGCATTGTAGGCACGCCGCAGGCCGCGCTCAACCGTATCCTCGCCACCGACGACCACCCGGACATCTTCAACGGCATCTGCGGCGCCGAGTCCGGCAGTATCCCGGTCAGCGCAGTCGCTCCTGCCATGCTGGTCAGCGAGATCGAGACCCAGCGTCAGAAGCAAGGCATCGCCCGTCCACCCATCCTCCCGCCGCCTGGTGTAGCCGCAGCCTCAAACAGCGGAAAGGGTGGCCAATAATGAATTTAGTCCAAAGGAAGTTACAAATAACCGGCTTTCTCTCTGCGGCACTGTGCTTCGGGGCCCTATTTAGCACCGTTACGGTTACAAATAATGCTTCCGCCGAGGCCACCTCTCAAGGAAACGACCCTCTTCTCCGGGCGATGCAGCAGGAGCTCGATCGCGAGAAGAACCTCCTGCTCCCCGGCATGCAGAAGCCCTACTTTGTCGAGTACCGCCTTGACGACATCTCCACCTACGAGGCCGTCGCCAACTACGGCGCGCTCACCCGCGAGGAGGCCAACCATCAGCGCGTCGTCCGCGTCACCGTCCGCATTGGCGACTACGTCATGGACAGCAGCAGCAGCCGTGGCGACGGTACCGTCGAGCTTGCCCCCACCGACGACAATCCCCTGGCCCTGCAATACGCTCTCTGGACTGCAACTGACACAGCCTACAAGAACGCTCTCCGTGCCTACTCCGCCAAGCAGGCTGCACTGAAGCAGTTCCAGTCGGCCGAGACCCACCAGGATTTCGCGCAGGCCAAACCGACTGTTCATATATCCCCGCTGGTCATACTCGATATCGACCGCAACGAATGGAAGCAGCGCATCGTCGAAGCCAGCGGTCTCTACGCCTCCGACCCCGAAGTTCGGTCGTTCTCTGAGAACGTTCAGTACTCCACGGCAAGCGTTCGCGGCATCGCCCTCAACCGCTACCTCGTCAACACCGAAGGCACCATGATCCGGATGGGCTATAGCGGCTACGATGGTGCCATTAGTGTCGGGGGACAGGCAGCCGACGGCATGCGTCTCAGCCGTGATAACGGCACCGTCGCGACCACGGCGAAGGAACTCGAGAGCGCCTCCGCATTTCGCAAACGCGTCATCGAGGACCTCAAAAGCCTCAACGAGCTGCGCAACGCCCCCGTCGTTTCAGCCGACGACTACCATGGTCCTGTTCTCTTCAGTGGGGACGCCGTCGCCGACGTCTTCAGCCGCCTCTTCGTTCCCAATGTCGAGGCCGACCGTCCCGAGATGGGCACGACCGCCCGCACCACCGGCGCTTACTCCTCCAGCTATAAATCGCGTGTCCTTCCTGACATGCTCAGCGTGACCGACGACCCGCTCGAGACGAAGTTCGACGGCAAGGCCCTCCTCGGTGCCTATGCCATCGATGACGAGGGCGTGCCCGCGCAATCGGTCGACATCGTCGTCCATGGCAAACTCGAAAACTTCCTCATTGGCCGCGAACCCATCAAGGACTTCGCCACTTCCAATGGCCACGGCCGCGCTGCTCCTGTGCAGCCTGCCCATTCGCGCTCGGGCGTCGTCCTCATCAAGGCAGACCAAGCCGTATCGAAAGACGAACTCAATAAGCGCCTGCTCGCCATGGCAAAGGAACAAGGCAAGGATGTTTACGCCGTGGAAACTCTCGGCGGCGAGCTCCTCCCCCGTCTTCTTTACCGCGTAAAACCCGATGGCACCCGCCAGCTTGTTCGCGGAGCCGTCTTCGACGAACTGGACAACCGCAGCCTCCGGTCCGGCATAGTCGCCGTCGGCAACGACCCCTACGTCTCGAACTCGCTCGGCGCCATCCCCCAGACGACCATTGCGCCCAGCATGCTCTTCGACGACATCGGCGTAAAGCGCGCCACCGTCGAGCAGCAGAAGCTCCCTTACTATCCGCCACCCGCTCTACCCGTAAAGTAGAATCAGACGGCAAATCAAAAAGGGAAGACAAAATGCACTTCGATCCCCTCATGCTCCGCTCGATCGCCCTTGGCGTTATTCTCCTCGTCGTCTTCGGCAGCCGCTTCACCAAAGGCTCAGTAACGCAGACCGCTGATGGGCCCGTCTTCGGCATCAAGCCGGTCATCGCCTGGACGCGCATCGTCATTCTGCCGGCATTAGTTGTCTTTGTTCTCTATTCCATGATGACCAACAAGCAGCCGTTCCCATGGTGGTTGCCAGTACTCTTCTTTGTTGCCATCGCTTTCATCGTCGCTCAGATGCCCGGTACCATCGCCCTCACTCCGACGGCGATCACGCAGCGCTTCTGGTTTCAACCTTCGAAGGCCATTCAGTACAACGAAGTTATGGCTATCCAGTCCGTGCAGGCCGGCCGCATGACCCGCGTCCTCGGCGACAACCGCGTCAGGATCACCCATACCTCGAACCACTGCGCCGCCGAAGAGTTTCGGCAAGAACTCGAACGCCGCACCGGCAAACGCGTCATCATCTAAAGATTTTTGATAGTTGTCATTCTGAGCGCAGCGAAGAACCCCCGCATTTTGTCTTTGCTGTTGTCTTTACCCACATCTAACGTCACAGCACGCGCCTAGTCCGTTCGTATCAAATAGGGCTCTGCAGCCGGGTCCTTCGGATGAATGCCGTCGGCAACCTCCGTCGCGTTCCTCTTGTCCGGAAACTTCGGATTGACCCGCACCCAATACCCCGTCGGCCCGGGAAACTCGATGACCTTGGCCGTGGTGTAGCGCCGCAGCAGATCTTCCTTCAGTTTCACCGCGTCCGACTCCCGCGCAAACGCTCCGATCTGCACGCACCATCGTCCACCCGGATCGGCATTCGCCCGCACCGGTGGAGCAAACGCCTCCACCTTTACCTGCGCCACCCCCGCGCGGTATACGCCCGTCGCCTTCGCCGCAGCCAGCGAGAGGTCGATAATCCGTCCCCGAACAAAAGGTCCCCGATCCGTGATCTTCACCACAACTGATTGATTCGTCGTCAGGTTGGTCACTCGCACCATCGTCCCCATCGGCAGTGTCAGGTGCGCGGCGGTCATCGCGTTCTGGTCGTACACGGTGCCATCGGCGCCTTTGCGGCCGGCATACGGCGGTCCATACCAGCTCGCCAGCCCAACCTCGGTGGAGACGGGCTTGCCAAAGCTATTCGGCACCGGTGCGGGGGAGGGAATCGCCGTCGTCGAAGGCGCACTGTTATCCGCCGCCCGTGCACTCCCTCCGCTATGATTCGCAGCTGTACTCGTCGCCGGTGGAGGCGGAGGCTGATACGCCCGAGTCGTCTCTCGATGACAGCCGGTAACCATCAGCGCGAACGCCGACAGCGCCCCAGTGGAGACAAGCCGACTGCGCTTCACGGCTTGGGCGCGTCCTTCGGTGGTGGCGGAGGCGTCGCCGTTCTTCGCGCATGTTCGTCCATCCGCTGCGCCAGCTTGTGCAGTTCAGCAGCGGCCGCGCGCAAAGCCTCCGACCCATTCCGCCGGACATCCGGCACCACCTCATCGTTGATGTACTTCACGACGTTCCGCAGGTCAGACTCCAGATGCGTCGCGGCATCCCTCAGCTGCTGCTCCCACTTCGGTTTCGGATCTTCCGTAGCCATACGCACACCTCGCCACTATCAATTAGATGACTTGAAAAACGCAGGGTCAACGTCCATCGCAGACGATTCCACTCATTGTTCCTACGTGGTAACGATTGACCACGAAATACGAACGAGCCCGGAGAAATATTCGAACGAGTGAGACACCAGACAACTTGCCGCTCCTGATCCGCGTCCGTAAGGTAGAAGGTAGTAAGATGCTGCAATATTCTCCTTCATCGATAGTGCCTAGCGCCAAAGGATTCGCGTCTGCCGGTTACCTGACAGGGTGCGCAACCCGCACCTTAACGAGGTGTCTATTTGATCTCGACACGCAATCAGAACTCCCTTAATCGGCTCTTCGCCACACTTGCTCTGCTTATCTCAGTGATTCCTTTCGCAACCGCTCAGGCGCCTCTCGCGAGTAATCCCGTCGCCGCCGACGACGTCGCCAGCACTCGTTTGGATATCCCCGATTCACCGGGATTCCTCTTCAGCAGTTCCGCAGATCCCGATAGCGCCTCATTCGACCCCGGACACAAACCGATTTTCAAGCATGCACCTCATCTCCGTTTGACCGTTTACCAGGGCGAAGTCGCCGCTCCGATGACGGTATCCGACAAGGTCAAGGGCGGACTCAAAAATTCGGTATCCCTCTTCTCCATGGCGGGATGGCTTGCATCCGCTGGATATGAGCAGCTGACCAATGGCAGCCCTAACTTTGGAACCGATGCCGGGGCCTTTGGTCAACGGCTTGGCGTAGGCGCTATACACGGCATCTCAAATGGTGTCTTCAGCAATTCTCTATTCGCTTCGATATTTCATGAAGACCCCAGATACTACGTCATGGGCCCGGGCCATCCCTTCCTGAAACGGTTCGTTTATGCGACCACCCGTGTCATCATCAGCCGCACTGACAGCGGCCATTCCACGCCAAACTTTGCTCTCTTTGCCGGGAACGCCGGCGGCGCTGCCCTCACCGTGATCTACTACCCGGCACAGAACACCACTTTCAGCCAAGTGACTCGAACCTTTGGCACCTCGCTCGCCGGTTCCGCGTTCGGGTTCATTGTCGATGAATTCATTGTCGATGCGCTTGTAGACATTCACCTCAAGAAAAAGCAACCGCAGCCGTAGCTCCTCCATGTTTGATTATGATGATCGGGAAAAGACAGGGTCAACGTCGATTCCAGATGATACCCTCTATGTGCCTTGTGATAACGACGCTTACGCAACACTGAAGCAGCGATTGAACCTCTGTTGCACCAACGCGATACAACCCTGCTCCGGGGCGCAGGCGTCCATACTGTAAGGCACTGACCGCCAATCCAACCCTGAGACGTGGAGTCGAGGTTCTGTTTCTACCGCGTTCTGGCAAACTGCAGGGCCGAAACCCACGGAGGAAATGCACTTGAGCAGGGCACGCAATCCCATTCTTTCTCAGCCACAGCTGATCCGGCACCTCGTCCGGAGTGCAGCTGTCGTTCCGCTCGCCTCCACACTGGTTGAGGCACCGGCAAGGGCACCTGTGGCGGCGTCTACTCAATCTCATCGGAAACTGTCGCCATTTATTCGCGCTGACCATGAATCAATCGTCACTCATCTGGAGTCTATTGATAATGCACGCTGTGCGGCGCAATCGACCACTTATGTCTAAATTTTCTCCCGGCAACTTTGCCTGTCTTCTTCTGGCTTCATGCTCCGTTTACGGTGTCGCGCAGGCGCAGCAAGCGTCTCAGGCGTCCTTCCCCGACTCGCCTGGCGTCATCCTCGCAAGTAGTACTCACCGCGCCTCAGCGGACGAGAGTTCCTCATCGAACGACACCGCAGCCGAACCATCTTTGCTCCAGCAAACCAACGCTTCCTCATCACCAAGCGGTCAGTCAGCGAGCAGTCAGTCAACGAGCGATGAGCCAGCCACGCAGACCAAACGCATCCTCGGCATCCTTCCAAACTTCCGCGCCGTCAGCACCACCACTAAGCTTCCTCCACAAACGCCCAAGGAAAAGCTCCTCACCGCCACCCAAGACTCCTTCGACTACTCCGCTCTCTTTGTGCCCGCCATTCTTGCGGGCTATGGCCAGGCCACCAACGCGACCCCTGAGTTTCACCAGGGCGCTGCCGGTTTTGCCCGTTACTACTGGCACAACTATGTCGATCAAGCGGTCGAGAACTACATGGTCGAAGCCATCGTCCCTATAATCACGCATCAAGATAACCGCTACTACACCTTGGGCCAGGGCGGCTTTCTCAAGCGCACCGGCTACGCTCTCAGCCGCGTCGTCATTACCCGAAACGATGCTGGAAACAATACCTTCAATTCGAGTGAGGTCATCGGTGCAGGCGCTGCTGCTGGCATCTCGAACCTCTACTACCCATCAGCCGAGCGCACCTTTTCCAACACCGCCTCAAAGTGGGCCATCAACGTCGGCGTCGACGGGGCCGCCTTCGTCTTGAAGGAATTCTGGCCCGACATCAACCAGGCCATCTTCCATCGGAAGGACTAGAGGCATTCACGGCCCTCCACGTACTATGGAACATAAGCGGGGGGATCTTTCGGATGCGTCGGTTGCTGACAACGGGGTTGCTGCTGTCTGCAATGACAGCATTCGCCCAGACGCGACCCCCGGCGGTTCCCGGGACGCCTGCCCATCTTCCTGACTCCCCTTCAACTCAACTCCCCGACGCGCCCGATCCCGAGCAAGTTCAACAGCAGAACGTCGTCGCGGTCGCCGAAGCTTCGTTCAAAGCAACGGGCGGCGGCGTCCGCCGCTGCAACGCATTCAGCGCGATGAAGGTGGTCTATGTCAACCCCAGCAACTACGACAAGGTCCCCGAGCCCTGCAGCGAACTCGTCTATCCCTACCAGCGCTTCCTCACCACTAACATCGTCATCCCGATGACCTGGCAGCAAAAGGGCTACCTTGCGCTCCATGACCTCACCGATCCCGCGAACTTCGGCACCATCCTCGGCATCTCCGCCATCACCATCGGAGCCGATTCCCACACCGCTTATGGTCCCGGCCTCAAGGGCTTCGGCAAGATCGTCGGCGTCAGTCTTCTCGAGGATGCGACCGGCCAGTTCTTCGGAGCCTTTGCGATTCCAGCCATAGCCCATCAAGACCCGCGCTACTTCCGCATGCCGCACGAGCGCTTTACCAAGCGCCTTGTGTACTCCATCTCCCGCACCGTCATCTCGCGCAGCGACCAAGGCCACTCAATGCCCAACTACGCCACGCTGCTGACCTACCCTATCGGTGCCGAGCTCGCTAACTTGTACGTTCCCGGCATTCAGACGAACGCTGCCTCCACCGTCGAGCGCATCTTCACCGGCTATGCCCTCGACCCTGTCAACAATCTCGTTAACGAGTTCCTGCCTGACGTCGCAAGCCGCGTCCACATCCGCATCATCTTCGTGCAGCGCATCCTCAACAATGTCGCCAGCGGCAACAACACCACAGCGATCCCGTAAGAGCCGGACGAAGGGTCAAAAACTCAGTCCCATCCAACGCCCATCGTTACCGTTCAATGCAAATTCTCGCCATTCGCTACCAGATGCTTCGATGTGGCCTTCCATGTGCGTACTCTTACAAGAGTGAATCAAAGGGTAGCGCCGCTGCATCTGCTTACAAAGACGACAGATAGCTTTGAACCGGGACCGACCCATTCCAAAACATTCAGCATCCAAAATTTCAGGAGACACCTCAATGCCGAAGGCCAAATTATTCGAAAAGTCTCTCACCTACGCAGCCAAAGCAGGTTGGGTGGTATTCAATAAGCTGAACTCGATCAGCCCCAACGCCAGCTTCACTCCCAGATGGAGTGACAAGCCGCTGCTCAAGAGCTACCAGAAAGAGAAACCGCCTCTCGGCTGGCCCCGCACCACCGACTCACTCTGCCCCAAGTGCATCCCTGAGATTCGTCAGCAGATCGTCGACGGCAAACTCCCTCACGAGATTCTTCTCAATGAGAAGGTCGGCGAGATTAAAGCGCAGATCATCGAACGCGACGGCGAGATCCTCATGGTCAAGGACTGTCCCATCCACGGCCACTTTGAAGACCTGATGTCGATCGACACCGCCTTCTTCAAGCACCTCGAAGAGGTCTTCCCCGGCCGCGACATCCGCGCCCACAACGACGAGAAGCTCCACAACCACGGGACGTCCACAGTGACGCATGGTCGTGGCTCAGTGTTAACCATCGACCTCACCAACCGCTGCAACATGATGTGCGATCCCTGCTTCATGGACGCCAATCAGGTCGGCTTCGTCCACGAACTCACCTGGGACGAGATCAAGACCATGCTCGACAACGCGGTCACCATTAAGCCCAAGCGTCAGATGTCGGTTCAGTTCTCAGGCGGCGAGCCCACGCTCAGCCCATACTTCCTCGACGCCGTCGCCTACGCCCGCAAGGTCGGTTACACCTCCGTGCAGGCCGCGACCAACGGCATCGAGTTCGCCAAGTCCAAGGAGTTCTCGAAGGCCGCTGCTGAAGCCGGTCTCCGCTACGCCTACCTCCAGTTCGACGGCATCGGCAACGCCGCCAACTCGCACCGCAAGGTCGGCAATGCGTTCGATGTGAAGCTCCAGGCCATCCACAACCTCTACGAGGCCGGCGTCGACATCGTCCCCGTCACCACCATCGTCAACGGCATCAACAACGAGCAGGTTGGACGCATCATCGAGTTCGCTCTCGACAATCCGAAGAAGATCAACTTCCTCTCCTTCCAGCCCGTCAGCTTCACCGGCCGCGACGAAGAGGTCTCCGACGAGCGTCGCAAGGCGCAGCGTTACACCCTCTCGCACCTGGCCCACGACGTCAAGAACCAGACCGGCCTCGGCGAGCCCACGCGCGATTGGTTCCCCATCTCGTTCATGTCCACCTTCTCGGACTGGGCCGACCTCGTTCACGGACCGGATCGCGACTGGGGCCAGCTCTCCTGCGGCTGCCACCCGAACTGCGGCATCTCGATGGCGCTGATGATCGATAAGGAGACCAAGGAAGCTGTTCCTGTCACCGCCTTCATCAACGCCGATCGCCTCGCCAAGGACATCGCGCGCGTCAACGACGCTGCCCGTGGCAAGTACCTCACCATGATCGGCGCCGCTCTCGCGCTCATCCGCAACTACAAGCCCGAAGCTGCACCGACCCACTTCAAGATCAAGGACCTGCTCGAGAAGTTCGACAAGAGCTTCGGCGCCAGCGGACGCAGCTACGGCAAGGTCACCGCCGACCGCACCATGGAAGACATCAAGAAGCGCCGCGGCGACCGTTGGAACTTCCTCTTCATCGCCGGCATGTGGTTCCAGGATCTCTTCAACTACGACTTCCGCCGCACCGAGCAGTGCATCATCCCCTACGCCACACAAGAGGGTGAGATCAGCTTCTGCGCGTACAACACGGGCGTGGGCTGGCGGAACATCATCGAGAAGATGCACATGACCTCCACCCTCACCAAGTGGTACGAGGAGCACGGCCGTCACGAGATCTTCGCCGGCGGCAAGAAGGTCGGTCTCGAGAAGGAAGCGAAGTACGATCTCGTCCTCAACGACGAGCACGTCAACGCCGCTGCCAACGACACCTTCGAGAAGTCCGGAGTCGCGAAGAACTCTCGCGAAGAAAAGATCCGCGCACGCGATGCAAAGATCAAGCAGGACGCCGAAAACGCCCGCATGGCCAAGCTCTACCGCAAGGAAGTGCTTGGCGAGCAGGAGCAGCCCGGCTTCATCTCCCTCGGCGAGATCAAGCCAGCCGCGCCGATCGCCAAGGCTGAGGTCGAAGAGACCGTCTCCGGCGACTAACCGCTCATCGCAACGTACAGCAAGAAGGCCGCCAGCAATGGCGGCCTTTATTTGTTTGAAACAAAAGATTCATGTTGCGGCTAAAGCTTACTTCAAGAGCAGTTCTACTTCCAACCCATCCGCAATCGCCGTGTCAACATCCCCGCACCCAAGCTGCCAAGCCCGAGCAGCCCAACCAGCGGCCACTCGCTCCCAGTCTTAGGCAATGCCTTTGGAGCAGACTCAGCCGATGCGGTCTGAGTCGTCTGAGTCGGTTGAGGAGGTTGTTGTGGGCTCTCCACCAGCAGTGTCGTCACCGTGTCCGGAACCTGAGCCTTAGGCAGAGGCTTAGGCGCAACTCCCGTCACGATCTTGTTGTGCGAAACCTCGACCGCGGGTTCTTCCGTCACTACCGTCGCGCTCACATTCATCCCCTTCCTCAACTGAAAGACCGTATCCTTCTGGCCGTTGATGTTGAATACCTGGTCCTTCGGAACGTTGTACTGCTTGTTCGTTCCGTCGGGAAGTGCAAGGATCACTGTGTTCGGCGCATTGACATGCCAGACCTTTCCTTCAATCGTGCGTGTCGTGGTAATCGTCTTCGGAGTGGTCGTGGTCGTAATCGTCTGCGTCAGGTGCGTCCCCGGCTTCAGGTCACGTATCGTCATCTGTTTGCCGTCGACCATGAACGTCTGACTGGGGGAGACAACGAAGTGTTCCGCTGCACCGTCGGGTAATCTCACGAGAAGTTCATTGCCCGACACATAAACAACTGTGCCGCTCCTCACCGTTGTCTCGTACGTCGACGGTCCCTTCATAGTCGTCGTCGAACTGACGTCCTGTGCCCAGACACCTGTTGATATCAGTGCGCAGGCCAACGTGCACAACGCTGCGCGGAAAATGGACATCTGTCTGCTGTTAAAATATGTAATTGCCATGTTTCCTCCTTACGGGTTTAGCCGCGCATTTCGGCTTACGGCTGGTTGTGCATCTGCTCGCAAAGACGCAGAGACGATATATCGCTCCGGCGCACTCCCCACAAAGTAGAAGGGGAAACAAGTCACCAGGGTGATCGAGGAGATCGGTTTGGGTTGAAGAACCGAAACATCCTGCGGGGTCACTACAGTTATTTGATCGACAACATACGTTGCTGCTCCTTCAGGTAAAGCAAGTTTGATCTCATCACCCGTTGTCACGTCCTTGAGTCCGCGAAAAAATCCATCCCGATGGCCCGCAATTCCGAGGTTGCCCGGCTTGCCAGCACGCGCTGTTCCCGTAATCCGCCCTACCCCCCGGTCTAGGGTCACGTCATCAGTGCCTTCAAACACAGGAACTTCAAGGTGAATCTTCGGAATGGACAGCACCGCCAGCGGCGTTCCAAACGCATGGCTCAGGCTCTCGTTGTAAGCGCGTATCCGTTTATCGCTCCACAGGCTTGTATCCACGCCTGGTGGCCTCGTTGTGCCGGAATCTGCATGCGATGAGACAACCCCGCCAGCAGCCTTTTGCTCAAATGCCGCAACGGCATAGCGCGAAGCGATTACTCCATACAGGACCACGCCAACATCGGCAATAAGAAGGATCACTCCTGCTGTCAGCAGGATACGTTCTACCAAACGGACAACCCGAGCCCTTGGGGACATCGCTTCTACGGTCATAGAAACCGTCCTTACGCGAAGCTGGCCTCTCGAAATTACTCTGGCCCCCTGTATAGGGAGCCCGTTTTTACGTCTACGGGGTGCAACGTACTACCTTTGACCGGGTTTTGATACTGGTGGAACCCCTAGGTGTCTGAGCACTAAAAATCAATAGTGCGCACGTCTTATCCATCGCTTCTTCATGTAGCTGCCGCGATTTCTTCCCAGAAGAAGAACGATGTCTGACCACGATAATCAGTTCTTCTTACGATCGGCCCTCGCCCACATCCGCATCACTCCCCGTGCCCGCGACTTCATCGCCTTGGTCGTCCCCTCTCGCAAATACTTTTCAACCATCTCCTCCGCCTCATCCCGCAGCGAAGCCTCCTCGAGCGCCAGCAGCCCAATCCCCTCCACCGCCGAGCATCGCACCACATTGCTTTCATCTTCCGTCAGCAGCCACATCGTCCGAGCCGCCCGCAGCCGTTGCACCGTTGAATGCGCGACCCGTGGCACCACCAACCCAAGATGCCACCGCGTACGGGACTCCTCCACCGGCAGCGTCTCCAGCAATCCGGCCAGCTCATCCGCATATTGCTCGAGCGGCCTGGCGTCCTTCTCGGTGATTCGCCGGGCAACGTCCGCCGCCCGCTTCCTTACCTCGACATCCTCGCCAAAGAGCTCCCGCACCAGCCCCCGAACACCAGCCTTGTCCCCGGAGATCTCCTCAGCGGTCGCACGGGCACGAGCCAGCCCCCACGCTCCATTCCGCAGCCGGCTCTCCAAAGAGTCCATGCGGCGAAGTATATTTCAGTCTTTCCTACCGAACCCCGTCGCGAAACATAGTCGGACGGCACTTGACATTCGAACTGCCCAAAGAGGACCAAAAAAGCGAGAGGGGCCCTCCCCGCGGTCTTCCTGCTTAGCATTTACCGACAGCAAAGTCCAAGCTCAAGTCATTTCTTTCGAAGACTTTGCACACTTTTGACGGGATGGGGGATGGGCCCCACAGGATGCTACTCTCCGGACGTGCCACCTGAACTATGGCTCGAATGTGCCCGGCGCGTTTGCGCAACGATGGTCCTCCGCTGCTTCGGTCCAAACACCCACTCCCGCACCGGACCCACATCCACATGCACAAACTGGCTTACCGGGTAATATCCGACCCCGCCGGCGCGCAAGGAAAGCGCCGCGTCCCTCAACTTCGCTGTCGAAACTCCCAACACCCGAAGATCGATCGCATGTCCTTCCATATGCTGGCTATGTTCGGCCACACCGGTCTGGGGCGAGTTATGCCGCAGCTCCGCATTCGTCTCCGGCGTTCTATACCCGCACACTACCGTGATCACGCCGTCCAGCTTTCCCAGCCGCGCCATCATCGCGTGCAATACATCGAATTCTTTCGGATCGTAGTTGCTCACGTCCTGCGTATTGTGGTCGCGCAGAAAGTAGTTCAACTTCTCCAGAGCGTCCGGCAGATACGTATTCCCTATCCGGTAAACAATATCCAGGCTCTCGCCCGTATGAAGATTCGTCATCTTCAGCTGATACGGCTTCCCATCCTCCGGGACCTCCGTTGCAACCCCACTTGCCGCGATGTTGTCCGGCATGACCCCCGGAACGACCTCTTCTCCGTTCATCACCATCGGCTGGGTCTTCAAATGCATTGAACTCTTGAGCCCCGCATGGACTCGCGTCTTCACGGTCCTGGCGAATGACGACCCGCTCACCCCAAACACTACCACCATCGCCGCCGTAACTATCGCGAAGCCTCTTACGCTCAATAACCGCATCCAAACTCCCTGGCCCTTAGAATCTTTTGCGAATGTAAATCCTAAATGAGATTCGGCATTTACCATTCGCTCACTAAAGTTTACCCATTTCATACCGAAATCACAGCCGTGGGAATGTAACTTAAGTGTCACACTTGCAGATTAGCTCCGATTAGACTCTAACTAGCACATTTCACATGGTTTAATCTCTAAGAATTTTAGCCACGATCACCCCGGATCCGTTCATACACCAGCTTCGCCGCCGCTATATCTTCTATCGCGATCCCGACGGACTTGAACACCACTGGCCGCCCCTTTTTCTCAAGCGAAGTCCCATTTAACAACTCCCCAATCTCAGCGCTAACCCCCGCCTTTGCAAGCAAAATATCCCCCGGTTCCCGTAGCGCGGCCTCCCGCGACTCCACTACCACCGCCCCCTGCATTGCCTCATCATCGAGTTCCCGGCGATCCGGCGTCACCGCTCCCACGGCACAAACCACAGCGTCCTTCTTCAGCCATCGTCCCTGCAAAATCGGCAGTGGAGAACTCGTCAGCGTCAGTACTACATCCGCGTCTACCACAGCCTCCTCTGCGGTAGACACCTTAGCTCCGACCTCTTCGGCGAACCTCCGAGCATTCGCTTCCGACCGGCTCCAGACTCGTATCTCCGCAAACGCCCGAACCCGAGACAACGCCTGCACATGCGACCGCGCCTGCACACCGCTACCCAGAATCCCCAGCACCTTGGCGTCCAGCGGGGCCAGGCAGTCCACAGCCACAGCCGACACCGCCGCCGTTCGCATCTCCGTAATCAGCCTTCCATCCATCACCGCCAGAGGTTCTCCCGTATCGGCCCGAAACAGTTCAATCATCGCCATATGCGTATGTTTCTTCAGCTCAACGTTTCCCGGGTAAAACGTCACCATCTTCGCGCCCATCACACCGCCGTACACCGCCGGCATCACGGCAAACCACCCACCGTATGCAGCGACCGACATCACCGTCCGCAAGGGCTGGATGACACGTCCAGCAGAAAAATCCACCAACGCCTGCCGGATCGCCGGAATCAGCTCGTCATAGGACAGCACAGCCCGCACCTGATCTTCATTGAAAAATAAAACCTTGTCATTCGACATAAGTGTTCTTCATTATCATCCCTGCCCGCGTATGGCACCCTTGTAGATATGTATCTCGACCCCATCCAGCTCCGCGTCCTTGGCTCCCTCATCGAAAAAGAGATCACCACGCCCGAGAACTACCCTCTCTCGCTCAACGCCCTGGTCAACGCATGCAACCAGCGCTCCAGCCGCGACCCCGTCCTCGATCTCACCGAAGAAGAGGTTCGCCAGGCCATCCACTCCCTGGAGGATCTCACCCTCGTCACCCCAGTCCGTGACACTCGCGTCCCCAAGTACGAACACCGAATCCGCACGATTCTCAATCTCCGTCGCGACGAGACCGCGGTTCTCTGTCTCCTGATGCTTCGTGGTCCCCAGACAGCGGGCGAGCTCCGCAGCCGCGCCGAGCGCCTCTACACCTTCGACGACCTCGCCGCTGTCCTGTCCACCCTCGAGCGTCTCGCAACTCGCCCACCCGCCGACGCAGCCAGCAACGAAACCGGACCCCTTACCACCGTCCTTCCCCGCCAACCCGGCGCCCGCGAGTCCCGTTACACCCATCTCCTTGGAGCGTTACCCGAAACGCAATCCGAGGCACACACCGATCCAGTCCCAACAACACCCAACTCCGTCAGTACTTTGCAGCGCATCGCTCGCCTGGAGGCCGAGGTCGCCTCGCTGACAGCCACCCTGCAGGAGCTACAGACCCGCGTTGAACTCCTGGAGCCAAACAACTGATCCGTATGCTCAAATAGGAGTACCGCCTCCCTGAGAGACTTCAATCAATAAGAACAGGCTCCCTATGTCCGAATCCCTCACTCAAACCGACCCGTCAACACAGAGAAGTGGCCACGGCCGGCGCGAGGACGACATACGGAATGAGCGTCTTGCCCGGCTCCTCAGCCAGGTCACCGAAGGGATCGTTTGCGTCGATCGAAACTGGATGGTCACCTTCGCAAACGAGGAAGCGTGCCACCGTAGCCGAATCACTCCGGCCGACATCGGCGGAGCCAGAACATACTGGGACATCTACCCGCACCTCATCGGCACGGAGCTGGAGCAGTTCTATCGCGACGTCATGCGGACCCGCGAGAAGGCTCAGGTCGAGTACTACTCCGAACGCGTCGACGCCTGGTACAACGTCTCCGTATACCCCACTGACGAGGGTATCGCCCTTTACTATCACGACGTCACCGACCGCAAAGGCGCCGAGTTCCTTCGTGATGCCTCCATACGCCAGCTCAGCCAGGTTCTCGAGACGACCACTGACGCCGTCGCGAGCATTAACCGCGACTGGAACATCTCCTTCCTGAATCGCCGAGCCAAAGAATTGCTTAGCCCCAAAGGCGACGTGTTCGGAAAAAACCTCTGGCAGGAATTCCCCGTCGCTGCACAGAACGAGGAGGTCCGTCGTTACCTCCACCGCGCCATGGACGAAGGCGTTCCCAGTGAATTCGAGACCTTCTACCCCAACCCTCTCTATCTCTGGCTCTCGGTCCAGTGCCGTCCGTTCGAGGGCGGAATCGTCCTCTTCTTCCGCGACGTCACCGCCGAACGCGTCGCCCGCCAGATCCTCCTCGATCAGCAAGCAACCCTCGCCTTCGTCCAGCAGACCGCCCGCGTCGCCACATGGGAGATGGATCTCGTCAACCGAACCGTTAAATTCGGCGAGGGCTCCTATCCCGTCTACGGACGCCCTTTCTCTGAACTCACTACGATTGACGATCTGGACAGGATCATCCAGCCTTCCGACCTCGTCCACGTCCAGCAGGATGCCAAACGAGCGATCGACACGAACACCATCAGCATCGTCGACTATGAGGTCTTCACTCCCGAGGGCGGGACCCTTTGGGTCGAATGCCGCCGCGTCCCCGTCTACAACAGTGCAGGAGTTGCCACTCACCTGCGCGGCATGACCTCCGACATCACCAGGCGCAAACAAAACGAGGAAGCGCTCGGGGCAAGCGAGGCCCGCTACCGTGTGCTCGCCGACCTCAATCCTCAAGGCATCTGGATGGGTGATCCCGCAGGCAACGTCACCTATGCCAATCAGGGCCTCCTCGACTACCTTAGCTTCACCATCGAAGACCTCGCGGGGCTGGGATGGCTCAACGGCTTCTATCCCGAAGACCGCGATCGCGTTCTCGATTCCTGGTCACGCTGCGTCTCGTCCGGAGACGACTACGATATCGAAGCCCGCATGGTCCGCGCCCGTGACGGCCGCGCCCGTTGGTGGTGGATCCGCGCCCAGCCGGTCCGCGACGAGTCCGGCAAGATCCTCGATTGGCTCGGCGTTGCCATCGACATCGATGATCGCAAGACCTTCGCCGAGACCCTTCAGCGTCGACAGGACGAGACCGAACGTCAGCGTGCCGAACTCGAAACCATCTACCAGACGGCCCCCATCGGGCTCGCGCTCTTCGACCCAATTGAGTTCCGCTACCTTCGCATCAACGACCGTCAGTGTGAGACCCTCGGCCTTCCGAGAGAACAGATTCTCGGCCACCCCATCACCGAACTCGCCCCGCTCAAAGGGATCCGAGAGATCTTCGAGCAGGTTGCCAAAGGCCAAGCGGTCAGGAACCTCCTCCTCGAAGGCGAACTCCCTACACGTCCTGGCGAACACCGCTTCTGGAACGTCAGCTACTCCCCCGTCTACAACGCCGACGGAATCGTCGAGGCTATCGCCGCAGTCATCCTTGAGGTGACTACTCAGAAAAAGGCCGAGGCCGCTCTTATCCAGAGCGAGAAGCTCGCCGCCGTCGGCCGGCTCGCCAGCTCCATCTCCCACGAGATCAACAACCCGCTCGAAGCCATCACTAACCTTCTCTATCTCATCGCCCTCTCCGACGATCTTCCAGAGGGCATTCGCCACTACGTCCAGGTCGCGCAGAGCGAGCTGTCTCGCGTCTGCCAGATCGCCACTCAGACCCTGCGCTTCCACCGTCAGGCCGTCCGGGCCACTCTCGTCAGCGCAGCCGATCTCGTCGACGCCGTTCTCAACCTGTATCACGGCCGCCTCGCCAATTCCAGCATCCATGTCGAGGCCTCCTACTCCACCACCAGCACCGTCCTCTGCTTTGAAAACGACATTCGTCAGGTCCTGAACAACCTCATCGCCAACTCCATTGACGCAATGCGCCAGGGTGGACGTCTTCTCGTCCGCGCCCACGACGCTACACACTATTCCGCAGAACACCCCGAAGGCCGCCACGGCATTCGTATCACCATCGCCGACACCGGCCACGGCATGTCCCACACCGTTCGCAAGCGTGTCTTCGAGCCCTTCTACACCACCAAGGATCTCAACGGCACCGGGCTCGGGCTCTGGATCTCTGCGGGTATCGTCAACCGCCACCACGGCCGGCTCACCTTCCGCAGCACCGAGGACACCGTTCACCACGGCACCGTCTTCTCCCTGTTCCTGCCGCGCGTCGAAGTCCCACTCCCTACCGCTGAACCTCACTAGCAGCTGGAACGAAGCCTACCGGGCCCGAACGAACTCGAACAGCAGAGAGGACCTCCATGCCTAACCCATACGACGCCATCATCATCGGGACGGGAGCGGGCGGAGGAACGCTCGCGCTCCATCTGGCGCAAGCAGGGAAGCGCATTCTCATCCTTGAACGCGGTCCATTCCTTGCTCAGGAAAAACTCAACTGGGACACCACAGCCGTCTTCCTCGACAACCGCTACCACACCAAAGACGTCTGGCTCGACAAGAATGACGAACCCCTCCATCCCCAGCAGGCCTACTTCGTCGGCGGTCAGACCAAGGTCTACGGCGCCGCTCTCTTCCGCCTACGCGCCGAAGACTTCGGCGTCCTCCATCACAAAGGCGGCATCTCGCCCGCCTGGCCCCTCACCTACACCGACTTTGAGCCCTACTACACCCGCGCCGAGGAGCTCTTCGCCGCCCACGGTTACCTCAACGACGACCTCACCAGCCCCGACCCGACCGAACCCTTTCACTCCAAGCCTTACCCATTTGCGCCGCTCCCCAGCGAACCCCGGATGCAGTCGATCTACAACGACGTCAAAAAACTCGGCTACCACCCCTTTCCCGTCCCTCTTGGCCTCAAGCGCAACAGCGCCGACATCCTCGATTCCAAATGCATCCGCTGCGACACGTGCGACGGCTACCCCTGCCTTGTCCACGCGAAATCTGACTCCGACATCAACTGCATCCGCCAGATCATGCATCTCCCCAACGTCACACTTCTCACCGAAACAAAAGTAACAAAAATAGTTACAAATTCGACCGGAACAGCCGTTACTTCCGTCGAAGTCGAACATAACGCTCCGCACAACGGCCCTGGGAACGCCCCATCGGATCTTGCGATGTACTTCGGCAATATCATCGCCGTCTGTTGCGGAGCCATCAACTCCGCCGCGCTCCTCCTGCAATCCGCCACCGACAAGCACACCCACGGCCTCGCCAATTCAGGCTCAGGCATGGTCGGCCGCAACTTCATGTACCATCAGGCCGACGCCATTCTCTCCCTCAGCTTCAATCGTAACGACGACAGTTACATGAAAACTTGGGGAACCAACGACTTCTACTTCCGCGACCCCAACGGCGAATACGACTTCCCTATGGGCTCCATCCAACCCGTCGGCAGCTTCCACTACGAGATGATGAAGAGTGACGCCCCACCCCTCACCCCGGGCTTCGTCCTCGAAACCATGAAAGATCACGCCGTCCCCTGGTGGCTCATGACCGAAGACCTTCCCGACCCCAACAACCGCGTCACCTTGACCACCTGCGCCGAAGGCACCCCGCAGATCAAGCTCTCCTATACCGACAACAACGTCCAATCCTTTTCCCGCCTCAAGGCCCGCTGGATCGACGTCCTCAAACAGGCCGGCCATGCCGAAAGCTCCGTCCCCCTCCACGCCTACTTTAAAAAGCGCATCCCCCTCGAAGGCGTCGGCCACCAGAACGGCACCTGCCGCTTCGGCACCGACCCCAAACAATTCGTCCTCGACATCAACTGCAAGGCCCACGACCTCGATAATCTCTACGTTGTTGACGCCAGCTTTTTTCCCAGCTGCGGCGCGGTCAACCCAAGTCTTACTATCATCGCCAATGCCATCCGCGTCGCCGACCACCTCCTGGCCGACCGGCTCACCTAGGTTTTCGATACCCGCAATAAGGTCGTCATCTCGACCGTTGTCTTCGGGCGAAATCCACTACGCAACAGTAATTGTTCAAAGACCGAAGTATTATGTCTACCGGAGCTGCTTTTCGTCGAATCTCGTCTTTTAGCATCGGAGACTCTCAATGCCGCAAGCCCCAAACCGCCTCCTCCTCGCCGCACTCCTCCTGGTCTCCGCAGCCACTATCCAGGCCCAGACCAACACCACGCTCCTCGTCGACATCGACCATCGCCCCGTTACCTCCCTCAACGGTGACTGGCACGTCATCGTCGATCAGTACGCCACGGGTCTCTACACCTTCCACCAAGAGCTTCGCAAAGACGGCTTCTTCATGAACGCGCCCTTCGACCCATCAGGCAATCCGCAGGACTACAACTTCGCCAACGCCGGTACACTCAAGGTTCCCGGCGACTGGAACACCCAGCGCCCCGAGCTCTTCTATTACGAAGGCCCCATCTGGTACGAGCGCGACTTCGAGCACACGGCCAAGCCGAACACCCGCACCTTCCTCCACATCGGCGCTGCCAACTACCGCACCTTCGTCTGGGTCAACACCCACAAAGTCTGCGAGCACGAGGGCGGCTACACCCCGTTCGACTGCGAGCTCACAAGCGTCCTTAAAGACGGCAAAAACTTCGTCGTCCTCTCCGTCGACAATACCCGCATCGCCGATGGCGTCCCCACGCTGCAAACCGACTGGTGGAACTACGGAGGCCTCACCCGCGACGTCTCCCTCGTCGAAGTCCCGACGCAGTTCATCGACGACTACGACCTCCACATCAGCCGCACCGACCACTCCCTCATCGAAGGCTACGTCCACGTCGAAAGCGCCACCCCTGGCACTACGGTCACGGTCAGCATCCCCGAACTCAACGCCAACGCTGAGGCCGCAGTCGACGCCAATTCCCGCGCCCTCATTAGCATTCCAGCAAAATCCCTCAGCCTCTGGTCTCCTGAAACCCCCAAACTCTACAAGGTCGAAATCACAGCCAATTCCGCTCCCACCGTCGACACCGTCGAAGACGAAATCGGCTTCCGCACCATAGAAACCCGCCGGACCGAGATCCTTCTTAACGGCAAACCCGTCTTCCTCCGCGGCATCTCCATCCACGCCGAGGCCCCCTACCGCACTGGCCGCGCCTACTCACAAAAAGATGTCGATACCCTCCTCGGCTGGGCCAAAGAGCTCGGTTGCAACTACGTCCGCCTCGCTCACTACCCTCACGACGAGCGCATGACCCGCACCGCCGACCGCCTCGGCCTCATGGTCTGGTCCGAGATCCCCGACTACTGGGCACTCCAGTTCGATAATCCTGCCGTCCTCGTCAAATCCAAACAGCAGCTCAGCGAAATGATTCGCCGCGATCGCAACAAGGCCTCCATCATCCTCTGGTCCGTCGCCAACGAAACCCCCAACACTCCTGCCCGCACCAAATACCTCACCACTATGGCCGATCTCACCCACCAACTCGACCCCACCCGCCTCGTCACTGCAGCGCTCCTCGTCCGTACGGAGAAGAACCCCGCCGGCGGCACCACAAAGATCGTTGACGATCCGCTCGGAAAGGCCCTCGATGTCATCGGCACCAACGAGTACATCGGCTGGTACGAGCAACATGCAGAAGGCGCTGACACCACCACCTGGGACATCCGCTACCAGAAACCCCTCATCATGTCCGAGTGGGGTGGCGACGCCAGGGCTGGCAACCACGCACCCGCGGGCGACACTCATCCCGCCCTATGGACCGAGGAATATCAAGCCGAGATCTACCACCACCAGATCGCGATGCTCAACAAAATCCCACAACTCCGCGGCACCAGCCCATGGGTTCTGATGGATTTCCGCTCCGCTCGCCGGGTCAATCCCGGCCTCCAGGACAACTTCAACCGCAAAGGTCTCATCTCCGACCAGGGTGTAAAAAAACAAGCCTTCTTTATCCTCCAGAAGGCATATAAAGACAAGACCCTCGGCAAAGCCGAGTAGGCAATGATGACCAAGCTCACTCTTTCTCTCGCCCTGTTCGCGTCCATTGCCAGTCCGGCGGTTGCAGCCACCGTCGCTGCGCCGGACTTCGGTCCCAACGTCCTCATCTTCAACCCGTCCATGCCCTCCGCAACCATCCAGGCGAAGATCGACAAGGTCTACGTCACTCAGCGCAGAAATGAATTCGGCCCTGAACGCAACGCGATCCTCTTCCATCCTGGTAGCTACAACGTCGACCTCCCCCTAGGCTTCTACACGCAGGTACTCGGCCTCGGAGCCTCACCCGACAGCGTGAACATCACCGGCAACGTCCACTCCGACGCCGCCGCGCGCAACAACAACGCTACCACCACCTTCTGGCGCGCGGCCGAAAACTTCTCCGTCGCACCTACCGGCGGCACCATGCAGTGGGCCGTCTCGCAAGCCGCCCCCTTCCGCCGGATGCACGTCCAGGGCGACATCGTCCTCAATCAGAATGGCGGCTGGGCCAGCGGCGGCTGGATGTCCGACACCCTCATCGACGGCAACGTAGCCTCAGGCACCCAGCAGCAATGGATCTCACGCAACAGCGAGTGGCGCAGCTGGACCGGCGCAAACTGGAACATGGTCTTCGTCGGCGTTCCTGGCCCGCCAGAGGGCGAATGGCCCAACCCACCCTTCACCAAAATCGCGCAGACCCCCATCGTCCGCGAAAAGCCATTCCTCGAGGTCGACGCATCCGGAAACTACAGCGTCCGCGTCCCATCGCTGCGCACCAACAGCTCGGGTATCACGTGGCACTCCGCCACTGCACCCGGAAAATCCATCCCCATTCGCGAGTTCTATATCGCTCACCCAAACCGCGACAACGCCGCGACCATCAACGAGCAGCTCGCCAAAGGTAAGGATCTCCTCCTCACGCCCGGCATCTACGAACTTACCGACGCCATTCACATTACTCATCCAAACACCGTAGTGATGGGCCTCGGCTTCGCCACGCTGCGCCCCGTCAACGGCACAGCCGCCATGACTACTGCGGACGCCGACGGTATCATCATCGCCGGCCTCCTCTTCGACGCAGGCCCAACGTCCTCACCCGTCCTGCTCCAGATAGGTCAAGGCAAAAGCAAAGCCAGCCACGCAAAAAATCCCATCTCACTCCACGATGTCTTCTTCCGCGTCGGCGGCGCTGGTGTCGGTCGCACCCTGATCAATCTGCAGATCAACAGCAACGACACCATCGTCGATCACACCTGGATCTGGCGGGCCGATCACGGAGCCGGCGTCGGCTGGGACTCGAACACCAGCGCCAACGGCCTCGTCGTCAACGGCGACAGCGTTACTATCTACGGACTCTTTGTCGAACATCACCAGCAGTTCCAGGTCCTCTGGAACGGCAACGCCGGCCGCACCTACTTCTATCAGTCCGAAATCCCCTACGATCCTCCCGACCAATCCAGCTACACCAGTGCTCCCGGCACCAACGGTTGGGCCTCCTACAAAGTGGCCGACAGCGTCACCAGCCACGAAGCCTGGGGCCTGGGCATCTACAGCGTCTTCCGTCATCCCGACGTCGTTCTCACGCGCGCCATCGAAGTACCGGTCAACACCAACGTTCGTTTTCACGACATGATCACCGTCGCTCTCGACGACAAGGGAGAGATCAGTAACGTCATCAACAACACTGGCGGCCCCACCGCCCTCGCTCCCCACCGTGTCACCCCAAAGGTTACAAACTTTCCGTAGGCAGTACTGCATCGCATCCGCGAACGCCGGAACAAGATCGCGGTACCGATCCGACGAAGCGTGGAATCGATGCAACGCTGAGATAGCTTGCATATACTCTGTGACTACAAACAATTTCCATGACTTTCCCCGAACTCTCCCGCATACTTGCGAGCATTCGGCTTTTCTCGACAGGCGGCAGCAGTGATGAGGTGTGGCAATCGGCAGCGTAACCCGGCTAGGCAAACTTGGCTCCTCTGCGCCCTCACTCTCCTGCTCGGTCCTTGCGCCGTATACCTCCCTGCCCAGCAATCCCCGCCAATCCCCGCCGTTCAATTTCCCGACGCGCCCAGCACCTCGATCCTCTCCGGCACTGTCACCGACACCGAAGAGGCCACGATCTCCAACGCGCACATCACCTTGGAGGAAGTCGAAACGAGATCCTCTCGCACGACGCAATCCGGCGCCACCGGCGAATTCTCTTTCCTCGCCGTCCCACAGGGAAGATATCTCGTCAAGATAACTGCCCCTGGCTTTGCATCCTGGAAGATCGAAGACGTCATCATTCGCCCGGGGGAAAACTTCGTCCTGCCGCCCATCCTTCTCGGCGTCGAATCCATTAGCTCCACCGTCGATGCCATCACGCAGGAAGACCTCGCCGAGCAGCAGATCAGCGCCGAGGTAAAGCAGCGAATCCTCGGAGTCCTGCCCAACTTCTACGTCAGTTACATTCCGAACGCAGCCCCACTCACCCGCAAGCAGAAGTTCAAGCTCGCGCTTAAGGTCAGCGTCGACCCTGTCACCTTCCTCACCACCGGCATCACCGCCAGCATCGAGCAGGCGCAGAACGATTTCTCCGGTTACGGCGAAGGTTTCGGCGGCTATGCCAAGCGCTACGGTGCCACCTACGGAGACCGCCTCTCCTCGACCTTCTTCGGCGCTGCCCTTCTGCCGTCGCTCCTTCATCAAGACCCACGCTACTTCTACATGGGCAAAGGGAAGGTCATCCACCGCGCCCTCTACGCCATCTCAACCGTCGTCATCTGCAAAGGCGACAACGGACACTGGCAACCAAACTACTCCAACGTCTTCGGCAACCTCGCCGCAGGCGGCATCTCCAGCCTCTACTATCCCAACAGCGATAAACACGACGCCCAGGTCACAGTCGATAACATCCTGATCGGCATCGGCAGCGGCGCCATCGGAACGCTCTTCCAGGAGTTCCTCCTCAAGCACCTCACGCATGGCGTACCGCCCGCCACCCCAACACAGCCCTAAAGCACCGCATGACGTAGATTCCGAACTAACTATTTCCATACACCGGAACAGCCGCACCATGCACCACTGCGGCCTTGTCGCTGCACAAAAACAAAATCACTTGCGCGATCTCCTCAGGTTTCGGCCACACAGTAAAATCGGCATTCGGCATTGCCTGCCGGTTAGCAGCGGTGTCGATGATGCTCGGAAGAATCGAGTTCACCCTCACTCCGGTGCCCTTCACATCCGCCGCCAACGAATCCATCATCGCCACTGCGGCGGCCTTCGATGCGGCATACGCAGCAGCCCCCGCTCCATGATCGAAGGCTGCCTTCGCCGCCACGTTCACGATGGACCCATGCTTCTGCTTCAACATCGCCGGCACTACTGCTCGCGACAGCACATAACCGGAGCGCAGGTTCAGCGACAGCATCGTCTCGAACACCTTCGTCTCCAGCTCCCACAGCTTCACGCCCCCAACGTAGCCACCGACGGTATTGACGAGGGCATCCACCCTGCCGTGTCGAGAGAGAACGCCCCCAACGAACTCACCGGCAGCACGTTCATCGGTCACATCGACCACAGCGCCTTCCAGCGCTGCAGCCTTTGCACCGGCCGCTTTCTTCAACGCGGCAAACTCCTCCTCTTTTCGATAACTCACGACAACCTTCGCATCTTCCTCAAGAAACGCGAGACTCACCGCTTTTCCCAAACCACCCGTTCCGCCGGCAACCACCACAACCCCGCCTGAAAAGTTGAAATCCATAGTTCCTCCATCCTATATCTGAGTATTCAAGAACGACTTAGGCGTCGCGAGGTTGTAGAAAAATTCTTGGAAGTGCTTTTTCGTCCGAACACAGCTATCCTTTACAACGCCTGTACAGGCCATCTTCACCGCGATGTCAGACCGGCGGGAACGTGCGGCCCACGTCCTATTCAATTCCGTTCAATCAGACTACAAGGAGAAGACATGCCCAAGAACATAGTGTTTTGCTCAGATGGCACATGGGACGATCCCAACAACAACTCGAACGTCATCCAGCTCTACAACGCCCTCGCTAACATACCTGGTGTTCAGCTGCCCATTTACGACTCGGGCGCGGGCGTCGACGGAAATCCAATCAACATGCTTCTCGGCGGTGCCTTCGGCGCCGACCTCTTTCTAAAAATCAAGCAAGGCTACTCTCAGATCGCGGCCCAATATCAAAAGGGCGATCAGATCTTTCTGTTTGGATTCAGCCGTGGTGCGTACACTGCCCGCTCTCTTGGCGGAATGATCGCCATCTGCGGCCTCCCTACCGTCAATCAGAACGACCCCCAATGCGTCGATATGGCATTTGAAGCCTATCGCAACGCTGCCCAGCGAGCGACTCTCCTCGAGACGCTCCAAACCTCCTATGCCATGGACAATGCTCAGATCCAGCTACTCGGCGTATGGGACACCGTCGGTTCCCTGGGAATCCCTGCCATCTTTGGCGGCGTCGATCCCTGTCTGTATGGCTTTCTCGACACAGGGCTGCACCCGGACGTTCTGAACGCGGTGCAGGCACTTGCAATCGACGAGGCGAGGCTTCAGTTCCAGCCCACTCTCTGGACAACATCGCCCGCCCCCAATCAATCCATGACTCAGGTCTGGTTCACCGGCGTTCATTGTGATGTTGGCGGCGGCTATGCGCCCGATCCCAACGGATCCGCCCTCTCGAAGATCACTCTCTACTGGATGGCGAACTACGCGCAAATCTACGGTCTCAAGTTCAAGCCAGACGCATTTCCTCCTCAACCTCAGTTGACCGATTCGCTAGCCACCCTCCACAACTCCCGCACTGGCGCCTACTTGATCTTTCCGCCGCACGTGCGCAACATTGTGATGGACTCCTGCATCGACAGTGGAGCGAAGGATCGTTGCGCCACTCCAACCTCGAAATACGCCCCAAACAACCTTCACGTCGTCGGCGGAGCCTTGGCCGACACTTACAACGTCGTCAACGTATGACGAACTACATCTCCGCCCAGCGCCTCAGCAGGTTGTGATACACCCCGGTCAATTGCACTCCTACTCCATTGGCCGGGGACTCAACCGCCAGTCGCTGAATCGCAGTATCCAGGTCGTACAGCAGCGTTCTGTCTCCATCGCTGCGGATCATGCTTTGCACCCAGAAGAACGAAGCCACCCGTGCCCCCTTCGTCACCGGAGCAACCCGATGCAGACTCGTAGCCGGATACAGCACCATATGCCCGGCCGGCAGCTTCACCGAGTGCACACCATACGTATCCTCCACACTCAGCTCGCCGCCCTCATACTCCTCCGGAGCCGACAAAAATAACGTGGCCGAAACATCTGTCCTGATCCTCTGTCCCGTTGTCGCATTCGACCGGATCGCCGTATCCACATGCGTGCCGAAGTGCCCTCCACCCGTATACCGGTTGAACATCGGCGGAAAGACTCGCAGCGGCAGCGCCGCCGACATGAACAGCGGCGATCGTGCCAGCGCCGCCAGTACCATCTCGCCCAGCTTTACCGTCACAGGATGACCATCCGGCAGCTGCAGATTGTCCTTCACCTTCTGCGCCTGATACCCGGCCGTCACCTTGCCATCTACCCACTCGGCAGCGTCGAGCGCGGCCCGTGCCTGCGCCACCTCGCCCACCGCCAACACATCGGGAATCGTAATCAGCATCCACTACTCCTCAGAACTTAAAGTTGATCCCGATCAACGCATTCGCTCCTGCTCCCGGAATCAAATGGCTGGGATGGGGCAGGTCAATGAAGTTGCGATTTAGAATATTGTTCACGTTCGCCTGCAGCTCCAGCTTCTCCGTGATGGGCCTCCGCAACATCGCGTTGAACACCCAATATCCCGGAACCTGCTTCATCGCCACACTCGTCACCACATAGCCCGGACCATTCGGATTCGGCGCATAGCCAGTCGGAACATAGGGCACAGTCGAACTGGCAGTCCTGCTCGCCACATAGTTCCCACCCAGCCCCGCGTTGAGCCGCCACGGCAGACGATGCGTGATGAACATGTTGAACGTCTGCTTCGGCACATTTGCTAGTGGGTATCCAACCGAAGTCGGGTAGAACTTCGAATAGATCACGGCACTATCCAAATACGCATAACCTGCAACCAGATCCACTCCCTGTGGCAGCCGTCCCACCACACTGAACTGCACACCCTTCACCAACTGATTTCCTGCCGCGACAATATTGTTCGAGTTCGTCGGGTCCGTCTCGCGCGCGTTGTCCTTCTCGGTCCGGAACCACGCTCCTTCAGTTAGCAACCGCTCATTAAGGAAGCTCCACTTCACTCCCGCTTCATACGTCTCGTTTTCCTCCGGCGCGGCTGAACTATTCGCCAGTCCAATGCTCAAGCTCAGCGACGAAGCCGCGGGATCAAAGCTCGTCCCATAGTCGAAGTAGAGACTTCCATGGGTCGACGGCTTATAAACAAACGCTGCTCGATACGTCGGTTGCTCGTCCACACGGCTGATCGGCGCGACAGGAGCAGTCACCGTTCCACCCGCTGGAGGTATAGGCTGCCACAGGTTGTATCCCGTATCGAAGCGGTCCCACCGCACACCGCCACTCAACTCAAACAGACGCCCCAGCTTCAGCGTATCGACGAAGTAGACTCCAACACTCTCCGACTTCGTATGCACGATGGAAGTAATGTACTGCGTCCCAGAAAACGGCTGCTGTGCATCCGGATTCAGCAGCGAAGTCGATGGCACCGTATTAATTTTGTTGATCGTGTAGCTGTACCGGATCGGGTTCGAGATCTCCTGCCCGCCCTCCACACCAGCCGCCAGACTATTCGGAACGCCGAGCACCTTGAACCGCGCCGTCACCTCCGTCTGGTCCCACAGATCGCCCTCAACGCTCTTGGTCTGGATCTGGTTCCGGTTCACAATCATCGTGCTCGGGGGACTCGACTCCGTATAGGGGCAGGGAAGGGCAGTATTCACAGCCGACGTCGGCAGCGACGCCACGATTCCACCTACCGGCACACTCAGCGGAGCATTCGAACAAATCTGCGGCTCCGTAATCTGGGCCTGACGGGGATAATTCGCGGCTCGCGCAAGCATATGCAGGTTCAAGTTTGGCGAGAACTCATGCTCCACCTTCAACGTCAGAACATCGTCGTTCGTGTTCAGGTAGTTCTCATTCGGAAACCCGTAGTAGTTGTGACGAATCGGCCCTGGCGCCACGGTATTGTTGAACCACGGAAGTCCGTAGTCCGGCACATCGAAGTCTTGCAGATGAACGTAGTTCAACGTAGCCCGCGTCTTCGTATTCAGGCCAATCGACACCGAAGGCGCAACGCCAAACCGGCGAATCTCCGCGTAGGGCCGTCCTGCAACGCCGCTCTCTTGCCCCATCAGATTCAGACGGAACGCCGTCCCCCCCACAGCATCCAACTCATGGCTGTTCAGGTCAGCGGTAATTCTCTTCGTCGCATCCGTGCCGAACTGTGCATCCACATGCGCGAACTGCTGCACCGTCGGAACCTTGCTCTCCTGGTTCACCACCCCACCAGTCGACCCGCGCCCAAACTGAACTCCCGCTGGCCCTTCCAACACATCGACCTGTTCATAGTTAAACGAGTCCCGGTAATAGCTTCCAAAGTCCCGAATCCCATCCAGGAAAATATCGTTCCGCGCCGTAAATCCGCGAATCGTAAGGTTATCCCCCTGCGCTCCCGCCTCACCCGCCGCCAGGCTGATCCCCGGGACGTTTCGCAGCGTATCCCGCAGCGTCGTCACCGCTTCATCCTTCATCACAAATTGCGGCACCACCGAAATACTCTGCGCCGTATCCAGTAGCGGCTCGGTAAACTTCGTCATCGCCACTAAATCTGTAACGGATGAAGTTACAGAAATCGTATCCTTCGCCTGCACCCCCACGACCATCGTCGCGGCATCCTCTGCGCGATAGTTCAGCCCCGTCCCCTCCAGGAGCAACCGCAGCGCCTCATCCTCGCGATAGAGCCCCACCACTCCCTGCGAGTTGAACCCTGCCAGCGTCCCCGACGGCAGCACAATCTTTACTGTTAGCCCGGTGGCCTTCTCATAGGCTTCAATCGCCCCATCCAGCGGTCCTGCGGCAATATCGAACCTCTTCAGCGGCAGAGTTGCCTCGCCGGAAACTGTACCTGACGGATCGGTCTTCGCCGTCTTCGCCAGCGCGGACTTCGTTCCCCCCATCACCGAATAAGCCGCCAGCGTCCCTGCCGCGATCCATCCACGCGAACCACTAAACCTTGGTCGTCCCGCACTCTTCTTATTCACAGCCATCCGGCGCGTCATCTGCCTCATGCTTGCTCCTCGAAATCGCTTCCATATCGCTTCCATGCTCGATAGAGGCCGGTCGTGATCTCTGAGCCTGAGAACAACGCCAATCCTCTACAGTCCATTTCAGGCCAGAAGCTCAGCCGCCCGCAAAAAGGGCGTACGTCGTCCTTGACTGCTAGCCCCCGAAATCCCAACGATGACCGAAGCCAAGCGGGACGACGAAGTTCCTACCTGCTATGCAATGGAGTTTTGAGCCGAGGTTGAACAGCCCGCGAACCGGACCCTATAATGCAACCAACCTACAGCCATCTACGTGTCTGTAGCTCCAGGTCCTCGCGGTCTCTGCCAGGAGACACTCCGCGGGGATCTGGCCTCATAGCTCCATCCAATCCCTTGAAACCCGCACAATCATGCGATAAACCGAATATACGACAGGAATAGTCCCATATCAAGTGAATATGCGACAAATTTAGTCTTTGTTTCGATTACCGATCAAAAACCTCGACTCCAACTCGATCCACACGACATGCGCCGCGATTTTTTGACCGGGTGACCGAGCAAGTCATCCATATAACATCGTTGTCGTTAGGCTCCGCTTCCGCAATTCGCGAGAAATGCCTATGCCGAAAACTCAGGTGGCTCGCATCGCAGCCATGCTGCTCGCTCTCTTAGCTTGGTTCACCCTGGCCTTGCGGCTCTATCTCTCTATTGCCGATGCCCTCGCGAAGGGCCTCGATCTCGCGCCTGTCCTCATCGGCTATTGCAGCTTCTTCACCATTCTCAGCAATCTGCTTGTCGTATGCGTTTGCACCTGGATAGCCTTCGCTCCCGACCGCTCCAACTCAAACCTGGAAGCCGCAGCCGCGGTTTACATCGCCGTAGTCGGCCTCGGCTACACCGTGCTTCTGCGTCATATTTGGGACCCACAGGGAGCGGAAAAGGTGGCCGACGTCCTCCTCCACGATCTCATTCCGCTGCTCTATGTCCTCTATTGGTTCTTCTTCCGTCGCAAACGAGAGCCTCTCCCGTGGAGCAGCGCCCTCGTCTGGCTCATCTGGCCCGGAATCTACCTAATTTACTCCATGATCCGCGGCGCAAGGATCGGCACCTACTCCTACCCCTTCCTCGACCCGGGCAATCTTGGTTACCGGCAGGTCCTCATCACGGTATTGGGCTTGATGGCTGCGTTCGTCATACTCGGAGTCACTATGATTAGGTTGACTCGGCGGCGCTCGGCGACGAATTTCTAATACTTAAAATAAAAGAGGGCCGGTTGAACCGGCCCCCCCAATAAGTGCTGCAGTCGCATTAGAAGTTGAAGCCGATCTGCAGACGAATTGTCCGAGGATGCTGCCAGTAAAGCGGCTTGCCATACTGGCTGTTGATGGTCTCCGGTCCTGCCACGTTATTCGACAACTGCCCGCCGATAGGTGCACCGTTGAGCGAAGCCTGTACGTTATACGGAGCTGTTGCCGCGGCATAGAACGGAATGCCGTTGAAAACAGCCTGGCCACCAGGAGTAATGTACTGCGTGCCACTGTAAGCGGAGTCGACCTGCGAGTAGACCGCCGTAACCGCGTGCTGGTTGAACAGGTTGGTGAAGGTTGACTGGAAGTTCAGAGACTTTGACTCGCCGATTTTGTACGACTGACTGAAGCTGAAGTCTGTCTCGTTGTACCAGGGGTTGCGGTACGTGAAAGGATTTCCCACAGTAACCGCACCTGTGCGGGGGTCCTGCGTGATGTTTGCCCACTTGCCCCAATCGAAGAGCTTGACCGGGAAGGCATTCTCGCTATAACCCACGTTGGCATAGGTCGTGTTGGGTGAACCTTCGTAGAAATACTGGAAGAGTCCGAGGTTCGTAGTGAAGTTGTGCAGCCAATTGAATTGATAATAAGCGTCCGCCTTCAGAGTGTTGGGGCGATCCGTCGGCAACAAGCCGCTGGAAGAACCACCAAACGCGTTGTACTGGAAGTAGGGCTCATCGAACGCGCGGCTGTTGTTGGGAGAGTTACGACCGCCGCTTCCACCGTCGGAGAGATCCGAGCTGGTCAGGCCGGTATAGTTTCCACGGAAGTTGCTATAGGTGTAAGAGAACAGCCCGTACCAGTGATTGCTCATCGCCTTGGTCACGCGCAACTCGACACCATCGTAGCTGCGAGCCGCCTGAGGGTTGTTGTTCGCAGGATAGGCACCGCCCTGATTGTCGCAACCAGGAGCGCCGTAACCGTAGAGGAAGTTGCAATACCCGCTAACCGTTGCGTTGACACCCTGACCCGGATTGACGATCACGAATGTCTCACCGATCGCTGGGTTATAAACCGCCGCATCTTCGATCACGTGGTCGAGACGTCGACGGTCGTAGCGTACTTCGAATGCGACTGTCCTGCTCAACTGATAGTCAGTGCCAAAGAGTGCCTCGTGCTGCCGGTAAGGCTGCAGGTCGGGAGCAACACCTTCCTGAGTCACGCTGCAGGTGGGGCAGGTCGTTGGAAAGGCACGCTGATTGAGGTTTTCCACGAACAATGCATTGGAGGGAGCGCTTCCACTTGCAAAATTCGCACCCGTGGAAGTATCGCCAGACGGGCAGTAACGGCCCGCGCCGTTGAACTTCGGATCGATGGTCGTGTAATTGGAGTTCGTCAGTACATAGGAGCAGTTGTTCCAGTACTGGCCGCCAAACGAGCTGATCGCGACGTTGAGCTTCATCTGGTCATAGAACACACCATAACCACCGAAGATCTTCAGTTTGCCGTCACGGAAGACATCCCATGCGGCACCAATACGAGGAGCAATCTTGTCCTTCCAACCGAAATTGATTGGCTTCTGAGGAGCACCACCACCGAACGCTTCACCGGGAAGATATTCCTTTTCGACGCGCACGCCGGCATCGATAGTGACACCGCGTCCCGCCGTCCACGAATCCTGACCGTAGAACCCATTGTCGTACGCAATGGCGCTGCCCCCGGTACCGAAGTCGTAAATTGTCGCATAACCATCTCCGTTGGCGTCCTGGCAAGTACCCGTACCAAGCTGCGTCCCAATTGCAGTGCAATTCGTTGTACCCAGCGGGCTGCCAGGACTGTAAACCGTCCCAGGAAACAGCTGTATCAACGGCTCGTTATAGATTTGCTGAATAAGGTTGGAGTTCCGGTTCATCTGGTAGCCGAACTTGAAGTTATGCGCGCCGAACTTCGTGGTCTTGAACCATGCAAAATCCTGACTAAACTCGATTGCCTTGCTGGAGTTATAGTTCGTGATTTGATTCAGCGGTCCGCTCAAAGCCCCTTGAGTCTGACCGAAGCCGCTTGTCTGCCATGAGTAGACCACGCCGCCCAGAGGATATCCGAAGTCGTGATAGTTCTCGAAGTAATAGCCGAAGCGGGTCGTCGATACAAGGCTTGGCGAGATCGTATAGTCAGCTCCGGTGTTGACCGTTATGTTTGGAGCCGTGAAACCGAGATTGTGACCGTAGGTGTCGGGGGAGTTTCCTGAAGACAGATTGTATTGCCCTGCCCCGGTGGTGTAGTTGAAGGCTTGGACGGAATCCGCGAAGGGCAACTGCTCGCCATACTGCTTCTGGAGCTGGTAGAGCCACGAACCAAAGACGCGAACCTTTTTGCTCGCCAGAACGTCCACGCGGGCGGTCGTGTAATAGGTGTTCGTGTTCTGGCTGAACGGAATCACACCTGTCGCCGGGTTGCCGGCAGAAGCCGGGCCGTAGTTCACGCTGCGAGCATCGCGGTTCAAATCAGGATTGAAGCCGACGAAGAAGAAGGCTTTATCCCGCCATGCCGAAGACAAAAAGGGAAACAATGGGCCGCCCAAGGTAAAGCCAGGCCGGATGTCGCTGTAATGGTCCTTCGAATTCTGGTAGCTCTGATAGTTTGCGTCGCTAAGACCCTGATAGCCAGGGAAGCAGCCGGTAGTCAGAGTCGTGCTGCAGCCAGGCAGTGACGAGGCCAAGCTGTTCCAGCCGGTAGGAGTTGGAGTCGATGTCGGATCATAACGCGCCGTACCATTTGGGCCTGCGTCGAGCCCCTGATTCTCAAACTGCATGAAGATCGAACCGTGAAACTTTGCGGTGCCCTTCTTCATAATGACGTTGACAACGCCACCGAGAGCACCACCATACTCGGCCTGTATGCCCGAGCTCTTGACCTCGACCTCTTGAATAAAGTCGAACGGCACGTTGGTGTGGGAGTAGCCGCCGATCAGATTGGCCGTCTCCTGTCCTTCAACGAGATAGGAGTTCTCTGAGTCGGAGCCGCCGGCGATCGAATATCCAAACGATTGGCCGTTGCTGCCATTGCCCGGCGAAACGCTGCCGCTGCCATTGGTCGTCGTATTTCCCATCAGCGGCTCGTTGCGAGCCGAAGGAGCAAACTGAATGACCGACTGAAAGGATGTTCCGCGCGGAACGAAGTCGATCACGTCCTGAGTGACGTTCGTCAGAGTTGTAACGGAAGTGACATCAATCGTGGGAGACGCCGCGCTCACCTCAACCACAGTCGCTTCACCGCCAACCGCAAGGGTCAGGTCGACAGTTGGAAGGTGGCCTACCTCGAGAATCAGCCCCTCGCGCCTTAGGGTCGTGAACCCTTTCGCCGTCACGTTGACGACATAGGGTCCTGGAGGAAGATTGGCGAACCGATAATTTCCCGCTTTGTCGGTCAGGACCGTCTTGTCGCCAACAAGTGTCGGACTGGAAATCGTCACCGTCGCGTTTGGAATGACGGCGCCGGTACCATCCTTAACGGCGCCTTGCAGGCCAGCCGTTGTTTCTTGTGCGTAAGCAGTCGTTGTAGCGGTGAAGGGAAGTGAGGAGAGGAAAACGAAGGAAAAAACGCAAAAAAGAGCGAGTAGGCCCCGATAGATTCTCATACCCCTCGCAACGCATTTCCCATGCCATTTGCTCGCATCAGCGAACTTTTTTCACATCTCTCTGATTCAAAATGGATAAAAGCGAAATTCTTCGGAAGGCGCGTAGGCAGCTCATATTCCAAACCGCAGAGTTACCACTATCACTTTCGTGGCAATCCCGACAGGGAACCCCGTGTCACCGCCTGTGCCGACATTAGACCCGGATTGTCTCGGAAAGTTGCAACTTAAAATGAATGTACCCTCATTTACTTGCAATTCAGCCCAAATTTAAGTGCATTCGTCACAAAGAATGGTGCATTCGTCACAATTTTTTTGAGATGTCCAGATTTTGTCATGGGTTGTCATCAAAAATATGAAAAGTTGTATCAGGTGGACTTGACGTCACCCCAATATCCCGTTGCGGGGAGCCAGAAAAGGGGGTGATTTCATCGATTTCCGGCTGTGAGAACACCCCAATAAATTCTCTATATAATGGGTACATAAATCCATGGCAGACGATCAGAATCCAGAACTCCCCCTCACGCCTCCCTCCCCACAAGACGCAGCCTCAAATGCCCCTCCGCCGGCCGGCAGTCCGCCCGACGGCCCTCCCGGCAACAACGTCCCCGGCCGTGGCGCCGCATTCCTCTACCCCATCAATATTGAAGAGGAGATGCGCCGGTCGTACCTGGACTACTCCATGTCGGTCATTATCGGCCGAGCTCTGCCCGACGTCCGCGACGGCCTCAAGCCCGTCCACCGCCGCATCCTCTACGGCATGCAGGAGATGGGTCTCCAGTTCAACAAGAAGTACACCAAGTCCGCCAAGGTCGTTGGCCACGTCATGGGTAACTACCACCCCCACGGCGACTCTGCCATCTACGACACTATGGTCCGCCTTGCTCAACCCTTCAGTCTCCGCTACCCACTTGTAGACGGCCAGGGCAACTTCGGCTCCGTCGATGGCGACCCACCCGCCGCCATGCGTTACACCGAGTCCCGCCTCACCCGCATCGCTGGCGAGATGCTCTCCGACATCGACTCCGATACCGTCGACTTCTCCCCCAACTACGACGAGTCCACCCTCGAGCCCACCGTCCTCCCGGCACGCGTCCCGAACCTCATCATCAACGGGAGCTCCGGCATCGCCGTGGGCATGGCGACCAACATTCCGCCGCATAACCTTACCGAAGTCGTCAACGCCTGCATCTCCATCCTCTCCAAAGACAAGGCCGAAACCCGCTCCGACCTTGACCTCTGCCTCGAGCACGTCAAAGGTCCTGACTTCCCCACCGGCGGCTTCATCTTCGGCAAGAGCACCATCGCCAACACCTACAAGACCGGTCGCGGCCGCTTCATCATGCGCGCCAAGTGCAGCATCGAAAACATCTCCGGCGGCCGCCAGGCCATCATCGTCACCGAGATTCCCTACCAGGTCAACAAAGCCAAGCTCATCGAGCGCATCGCCGAGCTGGTCAACGAAGGCATCATCACCGACATCGCCCGCGACGAGTTCCGCGACGAGTCCGACCGCGACGGTATGCGCATCGTCATCGGCCTCAAGCGCGGCGCCGAGCACCAGATCGTCCTCAACCAGCTCCACAAGCACACGCAGATGCAGGAGTCGTTCTCGATGATCTTCCTGGCCGTCCACAACGGTCAGCCCAAAGAACTCCCGCTCGACGGAGCCGTCCGCGCCTTCCTCGATCACCGCATCGAAGTCGTCCGCCGCCGCACCGCATTCCTCCTCAGCAAGGCCCGCGACCGCGAGCACATTCTCCTCGGCTATCAGATCGCGCTCGACCACCTCGACAACGTCATCAAGACGATCCGTCAGTCCGGCAGCCGCGCCGAGGCCCGCGAAAACCTCTTCCAGTATTTCTCCGGCAAAAAGATCAACCTTCGCGGCACAGAGCTTCGCGGAGTCACCCTTGACCCCAAGAAGTACGGCGTCGACATGACCTTTAGCACCACAGGCACGTTGATCCTGTCCTACAAACAGATCGACGCCATCCTCGAACTGCAGCTCTACCGCCTCACCCAGCTCTCCATCGACGAGCTCCTCAAGGAACTTGCCGAGGTCCGCGACAATATCACCGAGTTCGAGTCCATCCTCGCCTCTCCCGCCAAGCTCCGCAAAGTCATCATCAAAGAGCTCACCGAGATTCGCGACAAGTACGGCGACGCCCGCCGCACTACTATCGTCGACGAGACCACTGAGCTCCAGCTCGAAGACCTCATCGCCGACGAGCAGGTCGCCGTCACTGTCTCCAACACCGGCTACCTCAAGCGCACGCCCATCTCCACCTACCGCCAGCAGCGTCGCGGAGGCACCGGGCGTCTCGGCATGAAGACCCGCGAAGAGGACTTCGTCGCGCAGCTCATCATCGACTCGACCCACGCCTATCTTCTCTGCTTCACCAACACGGGCCGCGTCTACTGGCTCAAGGTCTACGAAGTCCCCGACGTCGGCGCCGCCGGTAAGGGCAAGGCGATGGCGTCGCTCGTTGCGCTGCAGCCGGGGGAGAAGGTCGTAACCATCCTTCCTGTCAGGGACTTAGAGGAGGAGAGCAAGTACATCCTCTTCGCCACCCGCAACGGAACCGTCAAGAAGACTGCGCTTAAGGACTTCTCGAACGTGATGTCTCGCGGCATCATTGCCATCAATATTGACAAGGACGACGAGCTCATCACTGTCCGCGTCACCGACGGCCACCAGGTCATCTTCATCGCTACGCACGACGGTCAGGCTATCCGCTTTGATGAGAAGGACTTGCGGCCTATGGGACGTCCTGCCACCGGCAACCGCGGCATCTCGCTCCGCAAGGGCGACTTTGTCATCGGCGCCGCCGTCACTCCATCCAACGAGGCCCGCAACAAGACCCGCCTCGCGCTTGCTGCCAGAAAGGCCTTGTAAATCAGGTAGAAGAGGCTATCGATGAGGTTGCAGACTCCACTGCAGGCACTCCGCTTGAGCTCTCTGGCGATCCGACAGAGCTTAGTGCTCCGGCTCTTTCGCCTGAGGCCTCGGCGAAGCTGGAGAAATTGGATAAGCAGCTTGGTCTTACGCCTTGCCTCATCCTTTCGGTCTCGGAGAACGGTTACGGCAAGCGTACTGATGTTGATCAGTACCGTCTCCAGTCTCGCGGCGGCAAGGGCGTCATCAACATGAAGGCGACGCCGAAGATCGGTAAAGTCACTGCTATCAATCTTGTAGACGATACCAGCGAGCTGATGGTCATCAGCCAGTTCGGCAAGATTATCCGCATCGACACCAAGTCCGTCCGCTCGGCCGGCCGCAGCACGCAGGGGGTCAAGCTCCTCGACCTGGAAGACCAGGACAAAGTAGCCGCCGCCGTCGTCATCCCACCCGAAGAAGTCAAGATCCAACCCGAAGAGGGAACGCTTTTGCAGTAAATTTTTTCGGGGCTGGTTTTACCCGTTTTTGCTGGGGGTTTTGGCAAAAACGGGTGCCAGAACGTGGTTTTTTGATGGTGAATTTGTGGTGGATTGCTGGTGAAAGCTGGTAAGTTGACGGTCCCTATTCGGGCTCGAAAAATTTGCCACGTTTTCAGGATTTATTTTTGGGTGTTTCCCGTTTTGGGAATGCGTTAGTAGGATGCTGTGGCAGACAATGACGCAAGCTCATCGAGTCGCGATCCTAGTTCCATTGGCGGTTGGCGCGGGCGCCGTCCTATGTACGCTGTTGATCCACGGGCTGGCTGTGACGGGGACTGTACGGTTCTTTCGCCATGAGAGAAGCCTCGGTCGCGCAGGCGCAGGCATCTGGGTCGATTTCCCAATTGTTGTGGTGGTGATGTCGTTGGCGTTCGTGGCGCACCTGATTGATATGGCCTTGTGGGCGGGGTTGTTCCTGATCTGCGGAGAGTTTCAAGAGTTCGGAATCGCCTACTACTTCTCAGCGGTCAACTACACGACCCTGGGTTACGGAGATCTGATTATGTCGCCGTCATGGAAACTGCTGGGACCGCTGGAAGCAGCGGACGGAGCGCTTATGTTCGGCGTTTCGACTGCGATGATTTTTACTGTTATTGTGCGATTGATTCAAGCCAGGTTTGAGGATCTCAGGTCTGCGGGCTGATCGAAACGAGCGGCAGAACGTGGTTTTTCGATGATGGCTAATTTTGTGGCGGCTCGAAAAAAACTAGACGTTACCTGCTTTTGATAACGCATATCTCTTTTCTCGCTCTAGAAACGCCCTCTCTCCACCTTCTAAGATGCTGCACACCCGCTTTCTCACCGCTCCAACATCTTCTAGAGCGCCGCCAGTATATGAGAAATCTGGGAAAACGCTTTTGGTTCGCGCGGCCGTAGCAATTATCACTTGCTCTGCGTCGGTATTGATAACTAGGTTGGGATTATGCGTGATGATAATGACTTGGCGCCTCTGCTTCGCCTTTCTGAAATAAACGGATAGGAGGCTAAAAATAGACTCGTTATCCAGATTCTCTTCAGGTTGATCCACGATGAGTGGCCGCGAATCCTCAACGTCCATTGCCAAATACAGAATTAAAAGAACAATGCCTTTCGTGCCGGGCGAGAGTTTTTCAATTTCGGTACCGTAATACCTCAATCCATAAGCGAGAGTTATGTGATCGCAGCTGAAAACCCATTCAAGCATCATCGCGTGTGATGTGCTCTGTTTGAGAAAATCTTCTGCTTTGAGCTCTTTCAACCTTCCTAAGAAAGTGTCCATTGCAGACTTCACTTGCGCAGGATCACCGCTCTTCCAAGCGGGGACCAGAATCTTGTCCACCTCGCTCTTGAATGCTGATGTCGAGGCAAAAGGATGGCCCCTCCGCTGATCAAAGAGGGAATTTCCGCGATCTATCCATGAATCCAGCTCAACATTCCAGCGGATATAGAAATCGAGCTGTTTCTCCTCCTCGTCGCCGGCTCTCAACTTTTCTTGAACTGGTTTGTATAGAAGCTCAAGGGTTCGCTGCTCATCTTTCCATAACGAGAATAGTCTCCGATAAGCTTCGAGCCTGTCTGCTCTGAGTTTTTCTTGCTTTTTTAACGGTTTCACTTTCAGCGGTAAAAATCTCTTTCTGAAGCCTCTGTGTTTCCTGAGAATTAGAAGAGATTCGTTTCTGCAGTTGCTGAATGAGATTTCTTTGAATCTTGTCTTGCGCAACCGTTTTGTCGAGCTCTGCGATTTTGGCGGTGAGTTCGACGATTGATTTCGCTGGTAGACCTTCTCCGTGATCCAGCTTGGCGATTACACTGTCGAGTTGATTGCGGCGTTCGATCAAGACTTCCTGGCCTGCGACCTCAAACTTCACAGTTAGCCTTTTTGGATCGATACCGATCGATTGCGCACGCTCTGAAAGGTCTCGCCTGAAGTCGTCAACCTGTGTGCCAAATTTTTCGATGCTTCCACGAAGATCGTCTACGCCTAGCAGTAACTGCTTTTGTGTGGCCACTCCACTCTGCTGAACCAGAAGTTGTTCACGAAGACTGGTCAGATCTCTTTGCGCAATGGCCTCTTTTTCACTCTCAGCCCTGGGAATTTGTTTCTGCAGCGACTCAGCCTCTTGAGCGAGTTCTTCAATACGCTTTTTCTTTGACGGAATGCCTCGGAGATTTTCGCGCAATGTTTCATCTTCGCCGATCATCGATTTGATCCGGGATCCAATCTCAATTCTTTCTTTGGTAAACTCCCTAGTTCGTAGATCGCGGAGAGAACTGAAACTAGATGCATTGAGCGTGTCCGTAGGGTCGAGATGGCCGAAGATTACATTCTCAATTTCCTCGGCCAAAGAAATGCCTGCGTAATCCTCGGAACACAACTGCTCAACGAAACTTTGGGAAAGATATCTGACCATCTCACGGCTTGGCGCAGTGGTCGGGATAGTCGATCTAGTTGTGGCACCATCACCCCAAACAAGGTCAACTGACGTCCCTTTCACAAATTGTTTCGCTCTACTCAGAAAGCTACGCTTATCATCAAGAACTGCTGCTCCTCCGGCGTAGGCTAAGAAGTCAGCGAGAGCGGACTTTCCAGAACCTTTTGCGCCGATTATGCTAACGAGGCCGCTGTTCAACGGAATCGACATGGTACCCATTCCGCTAGTAGAAGAACCCTTAATTTTGATCTCAGTAATTACCCGCGATACGTCGTGCTGGACGGGCGAAAATTTGCCGATGTGCAGCCGTTCTTCAGGCTCATAAAGGATCGACTTTTAAGCCCTTCAAAAGAGGTATTCGCTTTTAATCCAGCAAAAGCGCTCACCAGAAGGTATGAAGAGATCTTTCAAGCAGTGCGCGTCAGAACCACTAATACAAGGCTTTGGGGCTCCGAGTTTAGTTGCGCCTTCCGCTTTGACTGGGTCTTTACAAAGCCAAAAATCACGGTTGTTTTCGTTCGCGGTAAGTATTATCTGCGCGCACCGCCATATCTCTTCTTGGGACGCCACCCAGCCGTCATCTTTTAGACCCGAGGGTCCGTCATTTCCTCCTGATATTGCAATTAACGAGTTCTTGGCGAGCCATTGCTCGGCATTGAACCATTGCATGAAAACCGAGAAGTCAATCTTGTATTGATTTGTCCCAACCTCTAATTTTCTTCGATCTGTTAGAGCGGTCTTATCGAATGCCGTTCCCAATCGCCTAATTTCAGACGGGATACACGAGTAGTTATCACCGTCATAACGAATTGAGAGCCGACTCAATGCAGACTCAATTTTCTCCACATGATCTTCCGGCGTTGGGTCGACCAAGAGGTGAAGATTAATTGCATGTCCCCGATCGGTTTAGGGGGGTTACACGAAATTCGATATTTGGGATAAGCAAATCGATGCTACCGAATGATCGGTGCGCCTTTTCTTCTACGAGTCTCTTATAACCTTCGATAGAAAGGTAATCGGTGACGCCGATCACAGCGACGCCCTTTTCATTTTCTAAGGCTTGTAAGAACTCATCCCAAGTGCCGTACTTATTTTCGAGTACCGTGTTAGGCGTATGGATGTGTAGATCCCATTTTCTCCAAATCGATCCTTGTTTCAAATTGCGCCCTACCTCTCAAATGGCTGTAGGCGCAAGTCTACGCCAAAACGGAGGTTCTTTATAAACGAATAAAGCTTGCGGTGAACGGGAGTCGGATGGGTGGCCCACATCTGACCCTACGACCCGACGGGTGCCCAGCTTCGCGGAGGTTTCATCTTCCTTGCACCTACGCTCATTCACCTGCCCCGTTTGGGGTATTTAACTCTGAAGCGATAAGCGTAAGGTGTTTCCTTAGGGTTCAGGTTTGATTGGTCCTTTCTGTGTGCTGTCCGGCGTCGGCAGCCGGACGCAGAGCAGCAAAGACCAAGGAGGCAGCATGGTTACGTTCGCTGTGGGAATTCTGATTACTGTAGTTATTCTTGTTGGCTTTGGTTTTCTCTCGACTGCTTCGGCCGGATGGTTCTTCAAATACCGGAAACCACACGATAACTAGCCCTCACCAGATAAGAACAATTGATATAGCGCGGCAACAGGTTGAGTGGGCAGGTGCCCGCATCTGACCGAACCACCGCAAATCGGGTGCCCCATCTTCGCGTAGTTGTCTTATGCGATGAGTGGGGCATTTTCGCGTTGGCGAAGATCCTCACAGAATAGAATCACCCGAACGCCAAAAAGGGAGCCACAAGAAAGACCATGCCAACAACCATCCGCGAAGAGATCCGCATCGGAGGCCTCACAATCCGCTACCTCGTCGAGCCCCAGGCCTCCGGAGGCTCCGTCGCCATGTTCGAGTTTGAAGTCGCCCCCGGAGCCAAGGTCCCCATCGCCCACAGCCACGATGCCTACGAAGAGACGGCCTACGGGCTGGAGGGCATCCTCACCTTCACGGTCAATGGCAAAACAATGGAGTGCGGCCCTGGCGATTCCATCCTCATCCATCGCGGAGCCATTCACCGTTTCGATAACCTCCATTCGACTCCGGCAAAGGCCCTCGCCATTCTCACTCCGGGCCTTCTCGGCCCCGACTTCTTCCGCGAAGTTGCCGGCGTTCTCCAATCCACTCCGGCCGGCACTCCACCCAGCGCTGCCGCTATTGGCGAAATCATGCGTCGCCACGGCCTTACCCCGGCGCCGTAAAAATTGAAGGCGAGGGATGCGGCGCGCAAAAAAACACGAGGCGGGAACCTGATCGATTCCTGCCTCGAGCGAGTGCAGCAGTCCGTTACTTGTAAACCGAAGTAAGGTTCGAATGATAGTTGTCGGGAACTTCGGCTGCTTCCACCTTTTGACCATCGGCGGTAATTGGCTTTACCTGAGCGCCGTCCCCGGAAGCCGTCTGAAAGGTCGCGACGACCTTCCCGGACTTGTCCTTAACCACATTAATCTTCATAGCTGTCTCCTTAAACCTGATTGCTGTTGATGTGATAGGTGATCGCCTGCGGACCTTCCGTCGTGACCCAGAGGGTATACCTCGTCGGATTGACGTACACGATCAAATTCGAGAAGGTCGCGCCGGTTCCATTGGTTGGGCTGGTGTTGTCGAGCTGTACGGCGAAGGCTTCGTGGTTCGTGATATTGCCTCCCCACACCTCCCACCCTTGAGTTGTGTTTCCGTTTTGTGTGAAAGGACCCCAAAGAGCCATATCGTTCTCCTTTGTGAGTGACCGGTTGTCGAGCCTTTCGCTGAAATTTTCAGTCAGTCGCTCCTTGCAGATGGTGAACACAGGTGCGGCATCGTTTCGTCAACGCCAGTCCAAAACGATCGCCACCCAAACAAAAATCGCCGCGTTACCGCCAAAACCTCAGCAAAATCGCATGCCAAGCCACACAACCACCTGACCTAAACCAAATTGAGTGAAGACTTTGAACACATTTCGACGGGGAGGGAAGTGGTCCAAGCTACAATTCCCGCATGAAGCCAGCTCTCATCCTTACGCTGCTCGCGATGACGCTCACTCCAGCTCTCGCCCAACAGACCACCGCTGCCCCAGACCTCGGCGTCGAGCCGGACTTCATCTTCATCCAGGAGATCACTCTGTGGAAGACCCTTCAGGCGCACGATACCGCCGCCTTCCACGCCATGCTCCTCCCCGACTTCATCTATGTCCAAAAAGCTATCGAGACCCGCGAACAGATCATGAAGAATCTCGACACCTGTACCCTCACCAACTTCAAGTTCAGCAACCATCAACTCCGCGTAATCTCACCAGATGCAGTTATCATCGCGTATAACGCCTTCAGCGAAATCACCTGCGATCAGACTCGCCTCTCGGGCAACTACAACGCCACCACCACCTGGGTCCGTCGCGACGGCAAGTGGTTCGCCCAGATCCACACCGAAACCCCCGCCAAACCCTGACGCACCACCCACACGGACGCGAATGACGAAGGGGAGAACTCAATGACCAAGGACCCATCAGCACCTGGTTTCAAGCAGAAGGCCGAGCACGAACTTAAGGATTTCGCCATGATTTCCTTCTATCTGGGTTTTTTCTTCTGTGCCCTCGTGACCTACACCATGCTTTTATTGAAAAAGTATGAGATCAGTTATTTGAACTATAGCTTCGCGATCATCAACGCTCTTATCATCGCCAAAATCATTCTTATCGGAGAGTGGGCGCACCTTGGCAAGCGGGGCGAAGCAAAACCGCTGTACCAGTCTGTTCTCTACAAGTCAGTCGTCTTCGCCGTGCTTGTCTTCGCCTTCCACTTCGTCGAGGAGTTCATCAAACGCCTCATTCACCACGATCCTTTCGGAACTGTCTGGCACAATCTCCACATCGATGATTTGATTGGTAGGTCGATCGTCATCTTCTGCGCCTTTGTTCCTCTCTTCGCCTTCAGGGAACTCGGCCGGGTGATGGGCGAGGATAAACTCCACGCGCTGCTTTTCAAGGCCGGGGTCGCGGACGCTCCGGGCCTTTCTTCCACGAAGTGACTGCGTTTTTTGCAGAAGGTGAGTATTCGTGCCATGCGCGAACCATCTCGCTTGCTCTTTGACGCCATAAGGTTCTACCATCAGACTCCCTTCCCAGAGCAACACCTGGAGCCATGCTCCTGTCGCTATCCGGCGACTCCTTTGAGGGCCATCAAGGCGCCGCCCGCACTTCGAAGATCGGGGGGTTCAAGATGCGCCCGTACTATTCGAACTACCGTGAAAATATCCGCCTCGTCATGAAGCTCGGCGCAACGCTGCTTGGCGTCTTCGCAACCACACTCGCTGTTGCGCAAGACAAAGACCTTCTGCAAAACGTCACCTACGTCTGCAACGGCGAGCGCATGTTCATCGAGAACTGCAACATCCGCGATACCTCCGATAACGGAACCTGCATGGTTGGACATCCGGACCACGTGATGGCGAACGGACTGATGCAATACACCAACATGACTCGAGGCGCGTTGAAGAAGCTCTTTCCGACATGCACGCAGCCCTCTGCGAAGGAACTCGCCGCGGCCGCCGCCTTCAAAAAGAAGCAGCAGGAGATCTACGATGCCAACGTCGCGAAGGCCAACCCCCAACCCGCTCCCGCCAGACCGCAGACTCAGGCAGCCGGCATGCAGCAGCCAACTCCGCCTAAGAACGCCGAGGAACGCGCGATGCGTCGCTGCGTCAGTTCCGGACGGCTTCCGGCTACCTGCATGGGGAACGGGCTGCTGGGTGCCTTCGGCCAGATGATTAACTCGGTCGCATCTCAGGTCGCTCCAGGCTTGATCAAAGACGGACCCGCACACGGCCCCATCATGGCCGGAGTCTTCGTCGGCCCTGGTAGCTGGCGACTCGACTTCGTCGACGGCGGCGTCCTCGTCAACTGCTCGTTCCTCTCGCCCAATCAAGAGGCCTACTCCGTCGACTTCAAAGGCGGCCGCGCCGTCGTCACAATCAACACCACCCCCAGGCCTCTCGTCCTCACCTACCATGCCGATAACACCATCACCGGACCGCCCGGCCCCGTCACCATCGACGGCGTAGTCCCCGGCGGCTACACCCCTGGGAACTCCACACCAGGCCACACCGAGACCTCCCAGACCACGACCCACGAAACCATCAATCAGAGCCAGACCGGCAATTACGGCCAATCGCAGCTCACCTACCAGGGCAACGGCCAATACGACGCCGCCACCACCCACACCAACAGCACCTACGTCGCCGGCACATCCACACCCGGCTACACGAACTTCGCCCATAAACGCGCCACCTGCTCCGCCATCAACCTCTCCACCAAAGGCGCCAGTGTCGGCATCCAGACCATGCAGACCGATCTCCTGAAAGGTATGCTCGGCGGGGACAAAGGGCCTCCGACGCCTCCGGGCATCCGTATGCACGGCATCTACGCGGCTTCCACAGGCTTCAGTGTCGAGTTCTTTCCAGAGTCTGCAATTCTGGGCTGCGGTCCCGACGCTGCGCGCGCCTATCCTTATACGGTCGTGGCAGACGGAAGCAAAGCTGCGGTCAAGGTCGACGCGCCCGATCACCCGCTCACCCTTGCCTTCAACTCCGACGGTTCGCTCGACCCTGGCGGCTCCGGTCCATACCAGGTTCATGGGCGCATCGTCACGGGGCAGAACGACAACGACGACTTCACCTTCGCTCCGATGGAGCAGACTTGCAACCTCGCCGTTCTCATTCCGAGCAAGGCGATTCCCTCCGGTGGCGGCGCTGCTGCAACGATGGTTGCATCGGGAACTCCCGGAGCAGGAACTCCCGGAACAGGAACTGCCGCGACAGGGACAGCCAACAACGGCGGCACACTCTCAACTCCGGCAGCGCCGCTGGGCAACGCCACTCTGTCGATCGCCTCCGGGTTTCCTGCGCAACCGGGTGTTCCTAATCCTCTCGCCGGGCGTCCCTACGTTCTTCTCCGCGACAGCTACGCCAACGCACTTGCAAAAGGGGGCATCTCCGTCCCGTCAGGAACCTCACCGTACAAATACGTCGGTAGCATCTGTGTCAGCAGAACGCCTGACTGCCAAAAGATCATGAACGCCATCAACGCCAATGCCGCGTCAGCAGTCCGCGCCGACGCCAACGGTAGTGGAACCTTTCCTGGTGTGCCCCCGGGGACCTACTACCTGATGATCTCTACGCGCTATAACAATCAGGGAATCGTATGGGGTCAGTCCGTGCAACTCAAGGCTGGTTCAAACTCGCTGGCGCTCGATCTGCACAATGCAACTCCGATCAATTGAATAAGAAGCGCAGCCAGGTGTTGTCAATCTGATACTCATCTTCGCCGCGTTCGACTTTCAATCGCGCCTGCTCATGCGTGTGGGAGAAGTGCCATTGAACCAAGTGGGTTGCTCCCACGTTTACAAATCACCTTGATCTCATTGGAGAGTTGGAGACAAAACTGGTGCGATTAAATGACTTCACTTTGACATTTTTCTGACAACACCCGATATGCGGACTCTGTACTCTTCAACCTCCGGAACAATCCGGCATCCTTTCTGTGCACGCTCCAGAGAGAGAAGAGCGAGGCAACATGCCAGACATATCGAATCACTCTGAGGTCTCAACCTGCCCCATCAACCCAACGCAAAACAAAATCGGCAAGCTGAAAATCCTCGTATGCTGCCTTTTAGCAATTGCAATCGCCATTCCCGCAGCCGCGCAAACTGCCGGGACCTACGCGGCCACCAATCTTGTCTCTGACGGCTCTGTCCCCGCCACAATCATGGACGCCAACTTCATCAACCCGTGGGGCGTCACGAACGCCACCTTCTGGATCAACACCCAGGGGACTGGCCTTAACTACGTCATCTCGCCCACCAACTTCCCGCCGTTCACCCCGCCCGCCACCCCGGCGATCGCATTCAAGATCAGTATTCCGGCGGCCACAGGCGGTACCACCGCCACCGGCACACCCACTGGAGCCGCGTCCACCGGCGCCGCAACCGGCTTCGTCTTGCCCAACGGAACCAAGGCGAGCTTTCTCTTCGGCTCCCTCGACGGCATCATCACCGGCTGGAACAGCAAGCTCGGCACTGCAGGCGCCGTCGCACAAGTCGCCATCAACAATAACGCAGCCGGCGCCGTCTACACCGGTATAGCCCTGGCCACCAATGCCAATGGCACCTATCTGCTCGCCGCCAACTTCGGCAAAGCCGCCACCATCGAGGTCTACAACAGCAGCTTCGCCCCCGCCACTCTGGCTGGCAGCTTTACTGATCCCGCTCTGCCCGCCGGCTACGTCCCCTACTCCGTTCACGTCATCGGAACCCAGGTCTTCGTTGCCTACGCTCTCCGCTCCACTACAGGCACACCCACCATCGTTCCCGGCGACGGACTCGTCAACGTCTTCGACACCTCCGGCAACTTCGTTGCGCACGCCATCACCACCGGCGGTAATCTCAACGCGCCCTGGGGAGTCGCCATCGCTCCCACCACCTTCGGCGTCTTCGGCGGAGACCTTCTCGTCGGCAACTTCGGCGACGGCGTCATCAACGTTTACAATCCCACAACCTTCGCCTTCCTCGGTCAACTATCCGACGGCACCGGCACGACTCTCAGCTACGCCAGCCTCTGGGAGATCTTCTTCGGCCTCACCGCACCCACAGCAACCAACAACGGCGGTAACCTCAACACTCTCTATCTCACCGCCGGCCTCGCGGGAGAAAAACACGGCCTCCTCGCCTCCATCAACACCAACTCAACCGCGACCGGCACTCCGACCTACGGTTTCAGCACCTCTTCCTCTACCGCGGCCATCACCGCCGGCTCCTCTGCCACGTTCGTCGTCAGCGCCGCACCCACCAACAACTTTAGCGGCACCGTCACCCTAGCCTGCATCGGTCTCCCGCAAGCCGCAACGTGCACCTTCTCTCCCGCGCAGTTGACCGTAACCTCCTCGGCGCCTGCAACTACCACCGTCACCATCGCTACCGTACAGATGGCCTCGCTCCGGCCCTTCACTCTCCGCGGAGCGGCAAGAATCGGAATCACCACGGCTCTGCTTCTCCCCTTCGGTGCAATCCTCACCTTCTCCCGGCGTCGCTCACCCAACCAACAACGCTACATCCGACTCCTCGGTCTGCTGGGCATCCTGATCATCTCCGGCGGCCATTTCGTCGGCTGTTCCAGCAACAGCCCAGTTGCCCCACCATTCACTCCACCCGGATCGTCTGCGGTTACGATCACCGGCACCTCCGGTTCGATCACCCAGAGCGCAATCGTCAATATCGTAGTCCAATAGCCCACTAGCAGTAGCCAACACCATCGCCTCACCAAAGGAAACCACCGAGCCCACTCAATCACCAGATGAGTGGGCTTGGCGCATAAGCGTATCCTCGTCACCAGAGGTGCCTATGCCCCCCACTAGCTCCCTCCGCCTCCGCATCTTCGACGGCTCCCGTCAGCTCTTCTCCACCCCCGCCAACTTTCTTGTCCGCATCGTCGACGGCAACCAGACCCAGCAAGTCTGGCGCGACTACCCCGACCCAGACATCACCTTCAACGGCCTCCCCTTCTACGACAATCTCTTCGACAACTACACCGTCCTCGTCTCAACCGACGGCTACCAGCAAGCCGGCTACACTCCCGTCAAGCTCTCCAACCAGTACCTCACCACCCTCGACATCATGCTCATTCCCAACGACCCCGGCTTCAGCTTCGTTAACGCCCGCTGGCCCGCCGCAAAATCTGCCTACCCCTTCCTCGGCTCCGACGTCACCGACGCCGCCGGCGAAACCCGCTACGATAATCTCCTTGACCAGTCCGAGAAGTCCCTCGCCTGTCTTCTCAACCTCGGCGAAGCCATGAGCCAGATCGCTCTCTCCCAGGGCACTCCGCTCGACTACATCAAGCAGCTCATCTGGGACGCACCCAACGCCCCGGCGCAGGACCGCTTCTTCGCGTGGTGCGATGTTGCGCTCATCGATCAGGTCAAAGTTGCCGCCGCCGCCGGAAAGTTCGCCGTGGAAGTCGACCCCGGACTCCTCCACCCCGGCGCCACCTCAAGTTGGAAGCAGGTTCAGTTCGGCGAAGCCAACGTCCAGCTCACCTTCCACGAAAACAACAAGCTCGTCATCGACGGCGTCAACTGCGTCATGCTCGAACCCGACATCGACTACTACAAAGACCCATTGGCCCACGTCTTACTTGAAGTCATACCCAACACCCTCACCCACACTCTCACCGACCCCGCCCAGGTCTACGTCCTACGCTGGATCGCCGGCCAAACCGCCGGCATCCCCGAGTTCGCCCCGATCTACACCATCACCTGACTGCGCAATCGCCTTTAAACCAGCGTCTGCCGGATGCCGCATCGTCACCGTACCCTCAGCGGAGATCGGGCACTTTTATGCCATCGCTCAATTGTGTGCAGAATGCGACATCTTTCTTGATGGACATTTTGTAGCCTAGGAGTTCTGTAGCGACGAAGAGCGTTACTAAGGGACTTTCCTATCACAACGTCAACACAGGTTGACCCCATCACTGGGGTCTTTTTTTTGTTAGTCGTTCGGAATTGCACCTGATCTTCGATGTCCAAACTATAAGCAGGGCGCGCTAGTCTTTTGTCTTTAGAGGTCTAGAAGCCGTCTTCCTGAGCCGCTGTGTCTTCAGGCTGTTCTTGTCGTGAATGGCAGGATCGGCCTCGTGGAGAAGGACATTCAGCAGAGAGCTGTTGACCCTGATGTTGCCGTTGTATTCGATGTATCCGGCTTTGCGGAAGCGGTTCATGAATAGGTTCACGCGCGACCGGGTGCAGCCGATGATGGAGGCGAGAGCCTCCTGGCTGATCTTTGGGATATTCGCGTCCGGCTCGGTGGCTTTGCCAAAATTTGCCATGTTAAGGAGAGCGCGGGCCAGCCGTTTCTCGGTGGAGTTGAAGAGCTGATCGATGAGGTCGTCCTGAATGCGGCTCGTGCGCTCGAGGAGATAGGTGACAAAGAACTCGGACATCCTTCGTTCATCGTGGAGGACACGAATCATTTCGGCGCGGCCGATGCGCAGCAGGACACAGTCGGTGAGCGCGGTGGCGGACGCGATGTGGAGCTTGTGCTCAGCAGGGAGACACTCCTCGCCGATAAAGTCTCCGGCGTTCAGGATAGCCAGCGTAATCTGCTTGCCAACCTCAGAGATTACGGTCAGCCTTGCCTTGCCCTGCTGGATGTAGAAGATACTGGGTCCACGATCACCCTGGGAAAAGATGTTGGCGCCCTTACGAAAACGCACGATGGTCTTCCCTAGGCCCGATTGGGCAAGGAAGACAGCGGCGTCGAATGGAGTCGAGCTTTCTGGCACCAGGCAACTTTCCGAAAATACACACTACTGCAAAATCTTTACCGATTCAAGTCCTTTGTTCTTAAGCATGGCATACCCACTCGGCTGCTATGTGTGCGGTTTAGGACAAAAAAAGCCGGCTTTCTCCTGCTGCACAGAGTGAATACACGTTGGCGGGCACTACTTCGCCTCTGTAAACCGGTTTCTACATGAACTTGGAACCGCGTCCGCCCTAAAGAGAATGGGGTTCCTCACCCGGCCCAACCCCATACTATCGGGGCCGTCGCCCATTGATTGCAGGGCACATCAAAGTAAATATCTATCCGAACTGTTCTGAACTGAACTTCTTTACCGGTAAATCTCCGGTAGGTTAGACCTCTCCCCAGAAAGGAGGCAGATGAGATGGCCGATAAAATCACCATCTATTCCCCGCAACGACGCAACGTAGATCGTTGCTTCGGCTCCATCTGCCTCGTCTGCCATGCCGCGGCTCAGGCCGCAAAGGCCGAAGCTGCCCGCACGCTAGCCTCGCGTCCCGGGAGCATGTCCGTTCACCCGCATGAAGCAGTGATTAGTCGCGTTATTCACTGACGGCAAGTTCGCGTCGACTCGCTCAAACCCTCTCACAAGATGCATTCAGAAATAGGGCTGAAGTGTTCTGTATTGAACATCTTTCTGAACAGCGTCGCCGTAAATTGAAGTCTCACCCAGAAAAGAGGCCACGCGATGGTCCTTAAGCTTCCTCCCTTTTTCCCTCACAGGCGAAATCCGAATGGTTCCTTCGACTCCATCTGTCTTAAGTGCTTGCTCACGATCGCTAACGCAAGAACAGAAGCCGAGTTGGAGAAACATGACAAGGATCACGTCTGCAATCCTTCCGCTGTTTCCCAACGAATCTTCAATCGCGCTCGCGCAAAGGCAGGGTATGCCGTATGAAATACATAGCTGAATATGCTGTAAGTCATCTCGGTAACAGGCGCACAGGCAACGTGGTACTTCCAGGCGAGAGTGTACCCAAAGTCGGCGACATCTTCGATGTCCGGATTGAAGGCTATAAGATACCGGTGCGGATTGACAGCGTCGTCGGTCTTAGGAAAGAGCTGTACGGTATACAGCACGCAAGCGTCGTCTGCTCCCCTTATAGGACATAACGACACAGAGGCCCTTGCATCTAGCTTTGGGCGGGTGCCCGATTCATTGCGTCTTTGTCGTAAGCGATGAGTGGACGTTCGCGCTACGCACGAACCGCACACCTTACCGCGACCGTAAATCCGCCAGCATCCGCTCGCGCAGCATCTGGTTTGCCCGCGTCTGATACCCCTCGCCATCCTTTTTCAGCCACGCGATCACATCCGCATCCAGCCGTAAGCTCACCGCCTGTTTCACCGGACGATAGAACTTTCCGGGCACCGCATTCTTCCAGGCGCTCGGCGGTAGCTCCGGAATGTCGGAGGTATCGATCTCACGCTTTGGCCTGCGCGCCAACTCCTCTAGATTCGCTTTCTGCTTCGCCGTCAAGGGGCTTCCCGGTTCACGCCGATAAATCACCATCTTTGGCTTCTTATTGACGGCTTTCTTCATAGAGTCTCCTTTCATGGGCCGTTACCTCTCTGGCTGAAATGATCCGAACAATTTCTTGATCCTCCGCATCTTGTATTGTGTGGGCAACGAGCAACAGCAACACACCTCTAACAAGTCCGATCGTCTGCCAACGCTCTTCGCCATCGACCGTCCGGTCGTGCATCATCAAGAAATCGGGATCGTCAAAGACCAGCGTCGCCGTTTCAAAGTACACCCCGTGCTTCCGATAATTGCTGCGATCCTTATTTTCGTCCCAGGAGAACTGCAAACAAACCGCCTATACAGATATGTATATACAAAATTGTCCATATCTGCAAGGTCTCGCCGGACGGGTGGCCCGGGCCTAACCACAATCACAGTAGTTTGGGTGATCCATCTTCGCTGCGTCTTTTGCGGCTAAGGTGGGCATTCGCGCTACGCGCGAACCGCACTTCTTACCTCGACCGCAACTCCGCCGGCATCACCGGCCAAGAAACGAATCACCTCACCCGGGCTATCGCACCTCACATCGGCGCCCTTCAACTCCTCCCGCGAGCCATACCCCCACGTGACACCGATCGCGCAAACCCCGTTCGCCTTCGCCCCCACTACGTCGTGACTCCGGTCCCCAATCATTGCGGCATCGTCGACTCCGATACCCTCTTGATCGAGAACGAACCGGATCAGGTCGCCTTTGTTCTCCAGCCGCCCATCCAGCTCGCTCCCATACACACCGGCAAAATGTTCCGACAATCTAAAATGATCAATAATCCGCTGCGCGAACACGGTCGGCTTTGAGGTCGCGATAAACAAACGGCTTCCCATTCGATTCAGCTCGCACAGCATCTCCGGCACTCCGGAGTAGACGCGGTTCTCCAGCAACCCAACCGTTGAAAAGCGTTCGCGATAGAACCGCATCGCGTCCTCTACCTGGCCCTCAGCTCCGTGTCGAGCGAGCAACCGGGCAAAACTCTGCCTCAACGGCGGCCCAATCGCCGCGCGCAGCTCGTCCTTCTGCGGCTCTTCCAGCTTCATGCACCGCATCGCATGTCGGATACACCCTGCGATCCCCTCGAACGGGTCTGTCACTGTTCCGTCGAGGTCCACCAGCAGATTCGCGAATCGCTTCACTGAGCTACTGCCCCACCCGCACGCAGAGGCTGCAAATCCTGATCAAGCATCCCCGCCAGATCCTTCGCGAGCCCCGGACCCTTCGCGTTCGAATACGTCCCCAGCGTGCCCTTCAACTCAACCTCCACCTTCTTGTTCCCGATCTCCTCGCTGCACGGAGTGGCCGTCAGATACGAAGCCGTAAACCCGATCGTCCGCTTGTTGACCGTCTGCTCCTGCACCACCACATGCAGCGCGCGGTCTGCCGTCGCCGGCGTATCCACCACCTCCACTCCGCTCAACGACGCCACCGACTGCTTGATCGCCGTCGCAATCGCGCCCGTCGGATCGTCTCCCGCCACTGTCACCAGTACCTTGAGCCTCCCCGCCGGCACCGTCCCGCTCGCCGGACAAGTCAGCAATCCCTTCCTCGGGTCGCGCCGAGCCGAGGTCTCCAGTGCAAACAACTGCATCTTCGTCAACTTGTTCAACCCCTCCGCATTGAAGTTCTCCGCCGACACCCCCAGCGTCTGCTGCACCTCCGGCGACCACACCGCCATCGTCGGCTTGTCGCTACCCCCACTTGAACTCTTTGTTCGTCGTCTGCGCGAACCCCACCACACTAAACAACACCAGAACCCCACAAAGTGTCCCCAAAGACGCCGTCTGTTTCACACATCCTCCAATCGACATTGCGACAGATAGTACTAAGACGCTAAAACCGACCCCGAGCCTCCACAAAACCGAAATTCGCCCATAAAAACGCTTGTCAAGCCCTCAAGAAACCATCTAAATCATTACGAATCAACATGATCTGCATGGCGTTTTCCCTGTCCAAGCTGATCGAATTAAGCTGGGGGCAAAATCAAAAATCAGCATTCAGACTATCAGAGGCTAAGTCCAGTGAATGGAATACTTTACCGCTAAACGGGGTTGGGGAGGGGATGGCAATCCAAACCCGCGCTAACATAAATCCCATGCGCCTCATCCTCTTAGCCTTATTTGCCACCCTGACTGCAACCGCCCAAACCACCCCCGCCCCGGTCGAAATCGTAAACCTTGAGCAGCATCTCTGGACCACGATGGCCGAAGGCGACTTCGCCACCGTCCGCAACCTCTTCGCCAGGGACTTCATCCAGGTCGACGACCGCATTCAGGCTGTCGACTCTCTCCTGATCACCCTCAAGCACTGCAAGCTCGAGTCGTACGAACTCCGCGACCTCCAGGTCCGCATCCTCAGCCCCGACTCCGCCCTCACTGCCTACCACGTCGTCAACACCTTCAACTGCGGCACCGCCGACAAACCCCAGACCAAGAACTACGACAACAACTCCATCACCGTCTGGGTCCGCCAACCCAAAACCGCCAAGTGGCTGGTCCAGGCCCACACCGAAACCCCCACCACTCTGGCAAAATAACAGAAACTCAACTACAGTCAATCCGTCCCCAGGAATGAGGTTTTAATGCGCCCTCGCCACCTCTCCTTGCGAATTGTCACGACAGTACTTTTTCTCGCAACCCTCAACGGATGCGTGAACCAGGACGACGCTGCCGGTCTATCGAAGCTCTCGAACGAAGCCAGAATCGCCCTGCCCAAAGTCTCCAACGACATCGCCGGCACTTGCGCGCGCCAGAACACCCTCTTCGAAAACACCCCGACAGCAGAACACCCAGCGGCTCTGAAGGCCCTCGACTGCAAGCCCTACCAGGACCTGACCACGCAGCTTGCGAAGGATCAGAACATCCTGCTCGACTACTTCGACGCCCTCGGCAAACTCGCCTCGAACAAACCTCTCGGCTACGACGCCTCCATCGATACAAACTCAGCGGCCATCAGCGCAAACTCTTCGCTCTCCGCGAGCGCTGTCGACTGCAGGAACAGCCGCAGAGGGTATTCTGAAAGCCCTCGCTGATGCCGCGACGCGGGGTTATCGCGAGAAGCAGCTCGCCGATCTGATGAAAGCGAACGATCAGGCTATCCAGACCCTCACTCAGGCTTTGAAAAAGATCATCACAAACGACTATGGCCTCATGCTGTCCAACGAGGAATCCACGCTCGATAACTTCTACCAGGGCCCTATGGCTGCCGCTAAGCCCGACGAGCGCCTCGCGCTGATCCTTGTCCAGCGCCAGTACGCCCACGACAAGACTGCGCTCCAGTCGCGCAAAGCCGCCGCCGCCTCCTACGGCAAGCTTATGGATGGTCTTGGCGTTCTCCACGCCAAGCTGACGCGGCAGGCAATGCAGAAGGCCAGTCCAAGCGAGATCGCTAAACAGGCCATGCCCATCATCGAATCGCTCAAGCCCACGCTTGCCGCTCTGCAATGAGGTGAATCTCCTATGAAGAAATCCCCAACGAAACCGCCCTCAGCTCCCTCAGGCATTGCACCCAAAGTGACGGCCGCATCCCCCAACCCCACCGCGGCTGATTCTGGCACCACACTCACCGACGATCAGATGCAGCAGCTCGCGCAGGCCTTTCACGACATCTCGGTCGCGATCGGCCAGATCCGCCTCGATGCCATCAAGGCTGGCGCCAGCCTCACCGATCCCGGCATCGTTCAACTTCAGGGCTATGTCTTCTCCTTGAAGAACGTCTCCGACAACCTTGCGGTACAGTCAGCGAACCTCACGTTGCAGAATGCCGCTCAAGCTCTGCAGCAGATCTCAGTTGCGACGCAGACCGCCGATCGCGCGCTCGACAAACTCGCCAAGATCGACAAGGCTATTCAGATTGCATCTTCAGTTATCGTCCTCGGAGCGGCGATTGCTTCTCACGATCCTTCGCAGATCGCGTCTGCTGCAAAGTCAGTCGTCACTGCATGCGGCGTATCTCTCCCATAAGCCGCCTGGTGCCCATAAGCCCATCGGCACGAGTTTCGATGCGGAGGATCTCTCTCCGCATCGCCCACTATTTCTTGTGATAGTTCGGATAAGCAGGCTTTGCCGGCTCCTGCACAGGATGTTGCGCGAGCTCCTGCATCGCAACACTCACCGCTTTCTCCAGCTGCGGATCGTGTCCTTCGCTCACCGCCTTCGGATCCTGCTCGACCACTACATCCGGATCAGTGCCATGATTTTCAATCTGCCACTTACCTTCAGGTGAGAAGTAGCCGAAGCTCGGTGAGGTTACATTGCCGCCATCCATCAGCACAGGAATCGCGCCGATACCGACCAGCCCGCCCCAGGTGCGCTTGCCAACCAGCGTGCCAACCTTCTCCTGGTGGAAGAGCCACGGCATTGCATCGCCGCCGGAGCCGGCGACTTCATTGATGATCATCACCTTTGGTCCAGGTATCGAAGCATTCGTTGAGATCTGCACCGCGCCATAGCGATAGGCCCAGTACCCAACGATCTTTCGCTGCATCGCTTCGATGATGTAGTCGGCAACCTGCCCGCCGCCATTGAAGCGTTCATCGATCACCGCGCCCTGCTTATTGAGTTGAGAGAAATAGAAGCGGTTGAAGTTTGTAAATCCTCCCGCGCCTGTGTCAGGCAGATAGACATACGCGAGCTTGCCGCCGGACAGCTTATCGACCTTGCGTTGATTGTCCTGGATCCACTCACTGTTGCGCAGCGCGGCCTCACTGCGAATCGGAATCACTGTAATGTCTCGGCCATTGCTACCATCTGCCGAGGCCACGTGCAGCGTAATCGCATGTCCGGCCGTTCCTTCCAGCAGCCGCTGAATGTCGTCGTCAGCCTTCACCTCTTCGCCGCCGATTGCCAGAATGCAATCGCCCACGTGAACATTCAATCCGGGCTCAGCCAGTGGCGCCTTCTCTTCAGGATTCCAGCTGCCACCGGTCAGGATCTTCGCCACGCAGTAGTGTCCATTCTGAATGGCGTAGTCGGCACCAAGCAGGCCTCCCGGAACCCGCTTCGCCTCTGGAATTGCTCCACCCGTACCCCGCAGATGGCCAACCGAAAACCCGCTCAGCATCTCCTGGAAGATGTAGTTCAGATCGCTGCGTGCCGCGATCGACTGCACATAGGGCTCGAAACGCTTCTCCTCTTCGACCGTGTTTACGCCGTGGAAGTTGGGGTCATAGAAATAGGCACGTTCTACTCTCCATACCTCGTGATACATCTGTTTCCACTCGGCTGTCGGGTCGATACGCACTTCGAGATCGGCGAGCGATACCGTTCCCTCGCCCGGTTTTACAGGTGCATTGGCAGGAACGATGACGTATGTAGGCCGCGGAGGAGCGCCGCCACCAGCGCCACGCCCTTCGCCCATTCCTTCCGGCGCCATCCCGAGCAGCATCTTTTCGCCATCGGCAGAGAGATCGAAGCTCGCGACGCGCTCGGCAAGCTTCTCCGTCTTGCGCGTGTCGAAGACGAATCTGGTTAAGGTAGCTGCTCGCTCCGAACCTCGATTGCCGCCGCCAGCGACACGGAAGTACAGCACCCCCGGCTTGCCCGCCACCAGCTCCAGATAATCACCAGCTGGCAACGGCAATGCGACAATGCGGTTTTCAATTCCCGCCAGGTCGATCTTGACAGGCACCGGTGGAGCAGGCGTCCGCGCGGCTGCGGGCCTGGCTCGCTCACCTTCCTCTGCAGGAGCAGCCTCGGGATTCTCCTTCGCCTTTTCCTTTGCCGCCCCGGGAGCCTTCTCGTCGTCGCTCTCTGGCGCAATCGGCGAAGCCTGATCCGCAGCGAGCACCACGGCATAAACATTGCGCGATGGCGTAAGCAGATCGCTCGTCATATCGAGACCGGCAGAGGTTCCGCCGGAGCCTGTGCTCGCCGTAAAGTACAAGTACTTTCCGTTTCGATCAAAGGTAGGGAAGCGCGAATCGGCCGACTCGGGCGCAAACTGCGTGGCTGTGCCCGTCTCCACGGAGTACAAAAACAGCGCATGCAGATGATTCTCGACAATCTGCGAATAAGCGATCCACTTTGAATCCGGCGACCATGCGATGTCGCGCTTGTCAGTCTGGTAATAGTCATCGTTGCCGACATGCGTCAGCTTGCCACTCCCGGTGTCCAGCATCCAGAGTCGCAGATGATTATCGCGAAAGGCCAGCAGCTTCGAGTCTGGCGACCACACCGGATCGAAGTAGAACGCAGGGTCCTTCGCCAAGGGAAACTTCTTCACGGATCCGCTGCCCGTTTGGCTCGATACATGCACCGCATACAGCCCCGATTCGTCGGAGAAATAAGCGATCGACTGGCCGTCCGGTGACCATGCCGGGCTCCGTTCCATCACGCCCGGAGTATTCGTAATATCCCGCGTCGGTCCCTTCTTCACCGGCACCGTCAAGATTTCACCATGCGCCTCAAACACCGCTCGCAAACCCGTTGGCGAAATGCCGACGTGATCGATCTGGGTGCTCACATTCTCAATGCGCGGCCGCACCTCAGGCAGATCGCCCGTTACATCGATCGATACCTGATGCGACTGCCCCGTGGCTGTGTCGTACAAATAAATCTCGCCCAACTGGTCATAGACAAGTCCGCCCGGCCCACCCGAGAGCGAATGAATGTCTGGCTTGCCCGCGTTCTTCACGCACTCCGTCACAGCCTTCGTCGCAGGATCATACTTGTACAACGTCATCGGTCCGCTGCGGTCGGAGAGAAAATAAACCATCTTCCCCACCCACACCGGGTCGAGGTCTGACCCCGTCTCGTGTGGAATCTCCGAGCTATTGAGATCCTTCAACTCGGTGATCCAGATCGTGCTGGCACGGCCACCACGATAGTTTCCCCAAGCCACATAACGGTTGTAGTCAAAACTGAACGAAGGCCCTAGCGGTGAGTAGGCTATGCTCGCGCCATCGCCGGAGATCTCTCCCTCATACGCCATCGGCAACGGCAATGCTTTGGCAAATCCGCCCGCCGCTGGAACCTCATAGAGTTGTGTATAGCGGCTGTTCGCCTGACGGTCCGAACGGAACACAATCTCCTTCCCATCCGGCGACCATCCCACCGCCACGTCTGCTGAAGGATGATAGGTCACGCGATGCGGCACGCCACCCGTTGCGGGAATCGTGAACACATCCGTATTGCCGTCATACTCGCCCGTGAACGCGATCGTACTTCCATCCGGCGAGAACACCGGCGAAGTTTCAATCCCGACACCCACCGTCAGTCGTGTGGCATGACCTCCCTTGCGATCCACGCTCCATAGGTCGCCCGCGTAGTTGAACACAATCTGTGTCTGACTCAGGGCCGGCCGTTGCAGCAGATGAGGTTTATCGCTAGAGGTAGCGGCTAGGCAAACTGTTGTGAACCCTACGAAGATCCACGCACAAACAAGGGTAGTAGGCGAAGCAAAGCGCAAGTTTAGCTCTCCAAATCAAGTGAAGTTCAATAAGTTCGGTTATCGTACACGTTTGGGTCGGCGAAAAGAACCACTTAAAACCAATCCCTATGGCGACGCGTATCCGGAAATCGGTGAACGGCGATTTAATTTAGATTTTAATTTATTCGTGACACTAAAAAATAAAATCTATGCACCAAAAGTGCCACTCCTGCCGAAACTTTTGTCCACAATCTACGTCTTCATCCCAAGTACAGTAGTCCCAGTACAGGCAGTCTCCCCGAGGGAACACGAATGGCACACAATCTGAAATACTTCGCCATCACGCTGATGCTTCTTATTGCGCTCAGCTTTACATTTGAGCGCCAGGCCCACGCCTACGTCGATCCGGGCTCTGGGCTTCTCATCTTTCAAGGCATTAGCGCGGTATTCTCCGGAGCGTTGTTTTACTTCCGCCGCCGCCTCAAGAATCTATTCGTTCGAGCTCCCAAGGCTATTCCGCAATCCAGTCGCCCGTCGTAGAAGTGCTGTTGACATCAGGAGAAGGCGCCTTTAGCCTTTCGGCAATGCGTTGGCTACAGCTGTGCCCGCTCAGAGCCACGCCTCAATTCTGATCTGAAACGGCCTATGCGCATGTTCGCGTCCTGTTATCTCGCCCTGAAAGAAGACAGGCCGTGAAGCTCCTCACCCATCCCTTCACAGTCGCCTTCGGGCTCGCGAACCTGTATCTACTCGATCTCACAGGTCCACTTATCTCCACCGAGCACGATCTGGTCTACCACCTCGTTGGTTCGGCCTCTTCCGTCATCATTCCGATCATCGTCTACCTCATCACCCTCTCCCTCCTGCTCGCTGTACTGCTCTTTCTCGCCGAACGTCCGGGCGCTCTCCGTGTGATCGTCTGGTCGGCCTTCCTCCTCGCTTTGCCGTCGATCCTTCTCCATACCATCGCCAACTTTACGAGCACCGAGATTCCCGACTGGCTCACCTACTCCGTCGCCATTCTCTGCCTCCTCACCCTCGTTGCGATCTCCATCCTCTGGAAAAAATTCGTCCCCCGCTTCGAAAAGATCCAGCACGCTGCCGCCGCCATTCTGGGTCTCTTTGCCTTCACCGGCCTGCTCATCTTCGGGCAATTGGTCTGGAGCTGTTGGCAGGCGCGCAACCTCAACCCGGCGCCGACACTCCACCAGGCCCAACTCACTTCGACGCAGCCTCGCCAGCGAATTATCTGGCTCTTGCTCGACGAGCTCTCGTACCAACAGCTCTACGAACGCCGATTCCCCGGCCTCGACCTTCCCGCCTTCGATAAGCTCGCCGCGCAATCCACTGTATTCACGCACGTTATCCCTGCCGGCGTGTACACCCGCTACATCCTTCCGACTCTCTTCACCGGCATCCCTTCGAACGCGGTCGACATCTCCGCCCGCGGTTTTCTCGTCTCTCTCAAAGACCCTTCTTCCGGCAAGTGGACGCCGTTCCAGCAACACCAGACCATCTTTCAGGACGCAATCGACGCAGGCTACATCACCGGCATCGCCGGCTGGTACAACCCCTACTGCCGCATCATGCCCGAGGTTCTCGATCACTGTTTCTGGACCTACCGCGAATCCACGCCCGCCAACCTTTCCCCAAACCGTTCTCTGGCGGTCGATCTCCTGCGTCCGTTCCGCTACCTCTGGCTCGATACCAATCACCTTTTTGGCCGCGGCCCCGGCTCACCTACCGACGAGTCCCGCGACATCCGCCAGCACTATAGCGACTACCGCCGTCTCGTCGCCGCCGGTGATGCCTTTCTCGCCGACCCATCCATCACCTTTCTCTTCCTTCATATGCCCATCCCTCATCCCTATGGTTTCTACGACCGGAAGAAGGAAGCTTTCAGCACCAAACACACCTCCTACATCGACAACCTCGACCTGGCCGATCGCTACCTCGCGCACGCTCGCCAACTCCTCGATCAGAAAAATCAGTGGGACTCATCCACCATCGTCGTCATGGGCGATCACTCCTGGCGTACTACTCAGATATGGAAGGACTCCATGACATGGACAGACGAAGATCAATCCGCCAGCCACGGCGGCGAGTTCGATGACCGCCCCGCCTACATCGTCAAACTCCCCAACCAGCAAGCTCCCTCCCGCATTGACCAGCCTTTTTCCGCTGTCTCCACTCGTGCCCTGTTCGACACTTTGATACAGAACCATCTCCTGACTTCCGCCGACCTCGAAACCTGGGTCAGCCAGCAAAAAATAATCTCTGCTGTCGCGAGCAACTAAAGAAATAAGGAAGGAAGGCGGTCCTCATATCTGTTAATCACCGAGTACACGGAATCGATCTGATCACTACCCTCTCTTCAGCCAGGGCATTACTGTAGAAAGTGCTCTGGCGTTCCGCGCCTCCGAAATCATGATGCGTGCGAACGCCACCATCCCGGCCCTTCTGGCATTTGCGGCACTGTACCTTTTTCCCGCCGACAGCCTGGCAACGCCAACTCACCACAAGCGAACAGCCGGATCAGCGCACGCCACGACCAGACACGCCACGACACTAACTCACGCACACACACGACACGCAGTGTCACATCACGGCGTGCACCACACCGTCAGTTCACCCGCTCCGGCCACCCAAAGGCCAGCTCTGCCCAGTGTCGAAGAGGCCGCCTCAACCCCAGTCATCCTGCCCACGCTCTATAACAAGCGCGGCCGTCTCATCGTTCCTCCCCCGCTTAAGGGTTCTCACGAGATCCTCGTCCATCAGAACCAGGTAGCGGACCGCGACGGCCTCGACCGCATCCAGAACGACGAAGCTCTTCTCGACATGCGAGGCGAACGGCTCCTCGTCTCTCTCCCCGCCGGCCCTGCCCTGCAAATTGACGAGCGCCTTCCAGGGAACCGTCGCTTCTGCCGCCCATGGACCGCGCAGTTTCTCAACGTCCTCGCCCGCGCCCACTACGCTCACTTCCACACTCCGTTACAGGTCAACTCTGCCGTTCGCACCGTCGAATTTCAGGAGCACCTGGTGCATATCAATGGCAACGCAGCGCCGGCCGAAGGCGACACAGCCTCACCTCATCTCACCGGCCAGGCGATCGACATCGCGAAACATGGCCTCTCGCTCACCGAGATCGCATGGTTGCGCGGCTACCTCCTACCGCTCGTGCAGGAAGGTAAGGTCGACGTGGAAGAGGAATTCCAACAGGCCTGCTTTCACATCAGCGTCTACAAAGAATATCTTCCCCCAACTAACACCCCAGACCGCAATACGTCGCATCACAGCGGGACGTCTGCTCTTGCAACCGCCCTGCCCTAGAGACATTGAGCTAGGTCAGACAGCCTCACGGCGTCCACTCTGCCAGCTCGCATAAGCTGCATCCAGCGCCTGCATATTGGTAACGCCATCCTCACCCGATGCCGCAAAACTACCCTTACCCCGAAACGCCAACGCAAAGCTATCCAGCATCCGCGTATAACCATCCCCATTTTCAACCGTGACCGTCTCCACGAGCTCACCGCCCTTGCGCAGTACAAGCTGCACGGGCCGATCCACGGTCAAACCATTCTCGGCGATCAACACACCGTCGCTTCCCGTTACCTCAACCAGCGTCCGATACGGCGCACGCGCACTCGCAGTCACATTCGCATAGACCCCACCGGTCATCTCCAGTTGCAGCGAAGCAATCGCTTCTACCTCTCCCGACACCTCGTCCTTCCGAGCCGCGGTACTGATGCTGATCACATCCTCACCCAGCACAAAGCGAAGCGAATCGATGCAATGCACGCCAACATCGGCAATGGGTCCGCCACACGCCAGCGTCGGATCGGTAATCCACTTCCGGGGAGCCTGCGCGGCCGGATAAGCGTACTGTGCATGCGCAAGCTGCGGCTTACCGATGCGTCCTGCGACGATCTGGTCCCGCATCCACTCCAGGCTTCGGTTGAAGCGAAAGTTTTGCGCCACACCATACAGCTTCCCGGCCGCCTTCGCCGCTGCGTTCATCTCCTCGGCCTCGGCAGCGTTCATCGCCACCGGCTTCTCGCACAGCACCGCCTTTCCATGCTGCAGGGCCAGCAACATATCGTCCCGATGCATCGCATCCGGCGACGTAATCATGACGACATCGACCTCAGGCGAAGAACACAGCGCCTCTCGCGTGGGGAAGCAATGCGGGATGTTGTATTCGGCGCAATTCTTGAGAGCAGCCGCCTGGTCACGCCGCCACATCCCGCTCAGTGTCGCCTGCTCACACTGCGCAAAGGCAGGCAGAAGGCGGCGAATCGCGTGGTGTCCAAAGCCAAGAATCGCAAAACGCACCCGTGACTGGGTCATGATCTCTCCGAAATGTATGGGCTCTAGTGCGCGTCGTTTTTGAAGATCTGCTCGGCGAAGAAGTTCTCTACCTTGGCCTCGTCGTGCAGCATCTCCAGATAGGCAGCCTTCAACAGCTGCGACCGGCCCTCGCGCAACTGCTGCCGGATTGCCTGCTGCACCCGCGGATCATTGAGATCGCGCTGCCCCGGAGGATCTCGCGAGAGCAGCTTATAGATCGCATAACCCGCCGGCTTTTTGGTCTGCCCATCCAGCAGTGGAAGAATGTCCGTCATCTCACCGGGCTTCAGTTTGGTCACCGCATTGAAAACTGCCGGGTCCGCGTGCATCTGCGACTCAGCGACAAAGCCCATGTCTCCACCATTGGGTGCCGTCTCAGGCTGCTCCGAAAAATTCGACGCGATTGTGCCAAAGTCCTCGCCGCTGTCCAGCCTGTTCTTCAGCGCCTGAATCTTCCGCTTTGCTTCCACATCGTTGGTCGCCTTGCTGTTCTGCAGGTTGCCCGGCTGCGGCGCCGGCACATCGGTCACCAGGATCTGTGCCAGATGGTATTGTGTCTCTCTCAGGTTGTACTCGGCCTTGTGCTGGTTGTAGTAGTTGGCTACGTCAGTGTCGGTAACGGTGATCTTCGAGTTGACTTCTTTGTTGAAGAGCTTGTCGATCGTGATGTTTCTTCGGATCGCCCGTTTCAAATCCTCTACCGTCTGGCCGCTTGCCTTCAGCCGCTCCTGGAACTGCTCCTCGGAGAACGGAGCCTTCATCTCGGCAAACTTCGCATCCACCTCTTCATTGGTCGCGGCCAGATTCATCTTGGCGGCGCGTTGCTCTACGATCTCGTAGTCGATCAGCGCGTGCAACACATTCAACCGCAGCGAGTCGGCCTGCTCCTGCGGAAGCTGCCGCTGCTGGGGGGCCTCGCCAAGCTGCGCCTGGTAGCCCTTATCCAGGTCCGTCCGCATAATCGCGCGGCCATTCACCGTCGCGACCACATCGGCGCTATGGCCGCGATTGCAGCCCGTCATCGGTAAAAAACCAGCGGTCAGAATCAGAGCGACAGGAAGAGAAACCTGGCGAAAGGAGCGCATGGTGAAGGACCGATCACTCTCGGTCGACAATATCGGCACGTCCTGCATCTCCTGCATTAAATCTCCTGCCTTCTGCTGCTAGTTGCCAGGTTTAGTCGCCGGCGTCGTTTGAGGCTGTGCCGGGGTCGGCGCCGCCGGTGGCGGTGGGGGCGGTGTCTGGCCCGAAGCAATCAGCGCGTTATCGATCATACGGTATACATACTCGAGCGGTAGAGCCCCTTCGACCTTTTCTCCATTGATAAAAAGTGCCGGCGTCGAGTCAACGCCCAACGACTCGCCCAGCTTCATCGAGGCCTTGATCGCCGTATCATCCTGTTTGACGATGCACGCATTCACGGTGTCAACGTTCAACTTCTGCCGCCTCGCCTCGTCGCGCGCCAGCGAATCGAGCGTCTCGTTCGCCTTCGCCAGGCTCTTCTCGTCGCCGCCCAACTCCGCAGCATGGGCATGGATGTAGTCCACCAGATTCCAATAGCCGGTGGGGCTCTGTGCACCAACGCAGTTCGTATTGATCGCCGCGCGCATCGCCCACGGATGCTGATCCAGCGGAAAATCGCGATAAACAATATGAATCTGGTCTTTATACCGCTGCGTCAGTGCTGGGAAAAGCTGCGCATGCATCTTCGCGCAGAACGGGCACTCCAGGTCATCGAACCCCACAATCAACACTGGAGCATTCGCTGGGCCACCACGCGCCGGCCGCCCATCCCCGCTCACCAGCAGCTTCGGGTCCTTGCTGATGTCGTACTTGCTGAACTGCGCCAGCGTCTTGCCGTCGGACGACAGCAGAAAAGTTACCGGCTTGCTCGTCTTGCCCTCCGACGTGAACGTCACGCTGATCGCATCGTAGCCAGGGACCTCGCTCTTCGTCCGCGGACCGATCTGCAGATCGTAGTCAGCAGGAACACTCGACTTCGATCGGATCAACACCTCGACGCGGCGCGCAAGCTCCGGAGAAAGCTTCCCCGAAGCGTCTGCAGGGGTCTGTGCATGGCAACCAAGAGCAGCCAGCGTTAGGGCAAAGATGAGGGCACGGAGAGGCTTCACAACGGTAGGCACAATACCTCGATTATCTCATGCAGAGGCGCCTTCCATGAGCGCAAACCACTCGCAACCACCGCTTCGGCCCAGCTCAAAATAGACTTGCCGCACGCCGCAGATTACCCGCCGTCCCGATATTCAACAAGGTGAAGTTGAACCTCTCCGAGGTCTCATTGCGCACCGAACCCAGCTCGTACTTCCGGACCTCTATGCTGAACCCGCAGCAGTCCCAGTTGTACGAGCCCTGCAGCGCTCCATATTGCACCAATCCCGTGGTGTCGCTCGCGTTCAAATCCAGCCCCACATTCGCCGCCACGCCCAGCCCTGCCTTGGTCGGCGACCCATACCCCAACAGAAGCCGCAACTGGTTGAAGTTCGAGATCGAAGAACTGACTCCCTCGGTAAAGAAGCGTCCCGGCGCGTTCAACTTGGCATAGCTCAACCCGGCAAAGACGTTGTTCTGATGCACGTCCACCAGCACATTGTTTGACGTAAACTTCTTCGCTCCGGTATCCAGATCGAAGTCCCATTCCACATCCAGGTGCTCCGACGTCCGCACCCGCATCCGCGAGATCAGCGGCGAGATCGCCCGTGGCTCCGTCAAAAAAGCAATTCCCGAAAGATTCAGCGTCGTATCGAAGATGTTGCGCCGGCCATCGATCACCGCCCCGCCAAAGTTCTCATTGAAGAAGTATTTCTGCGTTAAGCGCCAGCTGATCAACTCGCGGCTGCCGCACAACGGCACTTTCGAGTCGCTGCTCCGCTCCTTCGCATAAACCCTTCCCGCGTCCAAATCCGGGTCATCCTCCTGGCCTGCCACTACGGTCTTTTCCCTGCACGGCCGAGTCTTCAGCGGCCGCATAAAAAGCCTCTGCGTCACTCCGTACTCCAGCTCATTCGTATCACTCGCGATGTCGACGTCGTCGAAGCGCAGCACATTCAAAAAATTATCGATCCCGGCCACATAGCGATACGTCACCTCCGGCTCGATCGTATGTCTCACATCGTTTCCCCGGAAAAACTTCTCCACCCCGGCCGAGTCGAACGTCCGCTCGATCACCGGAGCCCGCAGGGCCACCTCGGCCTCAAAATCTGCTCGGTTCAGCCCATTCGGAAGCTCGACCGGCGGTCCTATCGTGTAGGGTGTCTGCCGGCTTCGGCTGTATGCCGTTTCCCGAAAACCAACCGACGACCGCAACCTCCATCCGCCAAAGCTCAGCGGATATGAGATCTCCGGATGAACATCCAGTCGCGCCGTCAGGCCGCCAGTCGCAAAGTTCGGCTGTACCCGCGACAAACCTGCGACTGACGACTCCATACTCCAATGCAACCCGCTCCGGCCGATCTCGTGCTCTGTGCTGCTGAAGTCCAGCGACGGCGCATGAAAGATACGCACCTGCTCCTCTGGTGTTCCCGGCGTCGTCTCCGTCGCCGGCACGGCAGCCATCTTCAACCCCTGATAGCGGTCGGCACGTCCTGCCTCCTCATATCCATTCGCCTCATGCACCCCATAGACGATCGAAAGAATGTCGCTCGACACCGCCAGGCTGAAGCTCTCCGCAAACGCCTCGCGATAGGCATACGAACTCAGGTACTCCGTATCCGCCACCACGCGCGTCTCCGGGCTGAAATCATGCCGGCCCGAGAACGTTACGTCCTCGCCTCCCTGATTCTCATAGACCCCATTCGTCACGATGCCGCGGTCCTGCAGTCCGGAATAGTGTGACTTGGCAAAGTCATTGCCCAACCCGCGATAGCGAAACGACGCCGACTCCTCCCATCCACGCAGCGAGTAGTACTGCGTCCCCACCGTCAAATCGGTGCTCCGGTTGATCGCCCAGTAGTATTGTTCCCCAAAGATGAATCCCTTCGTCGAGGAGTAGCCCGGTGTCGGAATCAGAAAGCCGCTCTGCCGCGTTCCCGCCTCCACCGGTTGCGTCACATACGGCAGAAACATCACCGGAATATTCATCAGCCGGAAGACACTGTTCTGCGCCTTCGCCTTCCTGATGTCCATGTTCACCGTGAACTTGCCCGAATTCAGCATCCAGTCCGGATCCGGAAGCTGACACGTCGTCAGCGTGCCGTCATAGATCTCATACTCCTGCGGGCCTGTCCTCACCACGATCCGACCCGTAAACAGAAAAGGGTTGCTGTTCGCGTACGTCGTCAGGCTATGTGCTTCATTCTTCAACCCCACCGAACCCGTCACGTCATAAAAGCGCGCCGTCTGCATCTTCAGGTTCATCGTCCCGTGGCTGGCTGTGATGTCCTCGTGGTTTGGACCGCCGGTCACGTGCAGATGCCCGTTCGCTGTCAACTCACTGGTCTCCTGGTTGAATTCAATGTGATCCGCAGTCACAACACGGTCGCGATAGGTTACCTTCACGTCGCCATCCAGAATCACGACGCTTCCAACCCTGGAAAGCGTGTCCGCTTCGGTCAACGCGGTCGTGCTGTCATCCACGGGCGGCAGCACCTCAGCCACCGGATACCGCACCGCCCCGGGCGCATCCGGCAGACTCGTCTCGGGGGTTGCCTGAGTCGTCACCTGTTGCGCCATCAGATGTGGATGACTTGCCGCAACCACCGTGATAGTTATCAAGAGGTAAACAGCCCTTAGGGTGCCCTCGGCGAAGCTTTTCGCCCGGCCGCCCCAAACTGCTTGCAACTTCTTGCATTCACTGGCGCCAAACTGCAACACCAGCAAAAGCAGACAGCGCTGCCAAGATATCGTGCCACCCTGTTCGTTCGGTTTGACCCTTGTCAGACACACCACCCTTTGAGGCTAAACGATTTTTACGGAAGCGAGTTGGGATTTGAGCACAATGAGCGCAGCACAGCGAGACCTTCCTCTACCACTGGACGAAGCCCCGGCCGAAACGGAAGCCGCAGCGCCCTTTGCATTAAAGGAGCAGGTCGCCCAGCGTCTCGCCGCCCATCGTGCCCGCCGTACTCAGCGAGTCGGACAACCCGTAACCCCCATCGCCAACCCCACACCGGTAAACACCCGCGCCTCCCGCATCGCCGCCGCAGTCGCCGAACGCTACGCACACTCGCAAAGCTACCGCGCCTTCCTCGCCGCCCAGGCCGAAGCCGCAATCCGCGAAGCAGAAGCCGCCGCTGAGATCGCCGCTCTCAACGCCCAGGCCGTCGCCGACGTTCAGTACCAGCTCCTCGCCGAACTCGACCAATGGACTCTTACGCCTCCTACCCCGCCCCCAACCTCCACGACCCATCAGGTCGACCCGCTGAGGATCACCGAAGCTCTCGCGTCAGCCCCTATCGTCAAGCCGTCAGCCGGCTCCGGCCTCACGGTCAGGCTCTTCGACGAAGATCAGTTTGCCCGCAGCTCGCCTGAAGCATTCGCTAGCTCAAGCCGGAGCTGGCACCAGCCCACGCCCGACGAGACCGAAGCACTCGCGCTCGACGAAGAGATTGCGTTCCGTCAATCACCCGTCTTCGAGGACGTCACCCCTCCCATCGACATCCCGGCCAACCTCATCGAGTTCCCCCGTCAACTCGTAGCTCCCCGCAAAGCCCGGCCCCGTCTCGCCGAAGGTCCCCTGCGCGAAGAGGCCGATCAAACCCCCGAAGCCGCCCAGCTCCGCATCTTCGAGGTCGAGGCGACTCAGATCTCTACCGCTCCCGCCGTCGAATCCGCGGCGCCTGAGTGGTCTTCCATTCTGCTCGCCGCACACCCCGTCTCAGCGACCGTCACCGAGGTCCCGGAAGCCCCATTCCAGCCCATCTTTTCTCCCCAGACCGCTGCCTTCAGCCTGCGTCTCATGGCTGCCATCGTCGACGGCTGCATCATCACCGCCGCGCTCTTTGCCTTCATTGCGGCCTTCACCATCACCGTTGGCAAACTCTCCGGCGGCCATGCAACCGGCAGCCACATCACGCTCCAGACCGCAGCCATCGGCGCCGTCGGCACGTTCGTCGTGCTCACCCTGCTCTACCAGCTTCTCTTCTTCACCTTCTCTGACGCGACTCCCGGCATGCGCTACGCCCGCATCGCCTTCTGCACCTTCTCCGACGACAACCCCACCCGCACCGCGATGCGCCGCCGCATCTTCGCCACCATCCTCGCCGCCTGCCCGCTAGGCATCGGTTTCCTCTGGGCCTGGCTCGACGACGACGGCCTCGGCTGGCACGACCGCATCTCCCGCATGTACCAACGCAGCTACTAATTCCATCTCTTTGCCCGCCGTTGCACTAACAGCTGCTCCGGTCGTCGTCCCTTCTGCTTGTCCTTGAGCATCGAGTTGCCGTTATTCTTGCTTCTAGGTAGAGCGGGCTTTAGCCCTGGCATCGGCTACGCAGTAAAATCCACCCAACAGACATGAAGCGCCCCGGCCTCAGCCACGTCCTGCTTCTCGGCCTCGTCGGCGGCGTCCTCATCGCCATCCTCCGCTGGTCCGAGTACCAGTTCCTCGTCATCGAGCACTCCCTCGAAATCTATGGCGCCATCGTCGCCATCATCTTCGTCGCCTTCGGCATCTGGCTCGGCATCAAGCTCACCAAACCCCGCGAAAAAATCATCCTCCGCGAAGTCCTCGTCCCCACCGATCCTCCCGCCACCTTCACCCTCAACCAACCCCAGCTCGAAGCCCTCGGCATCACCCCCCGCGAGCTCGAAATCCTCAGCCTCATCGCTCAGGGCCTCAGCAACCGCGAAATCGCCGGCCGCCTCTTCGTCAGTGAGAACACCGTCAAAACCCACTGCAGCCGAGCCTTCGACAAGTTGGGCGCCCGCCGCCGTACCCAGGCCGTCCAGCTAGGCAAACAACTAGGCCTCATCCCCTAGAGCCGTTTCACTGCTGGTGTACCTGAGGCTTCAGGTGCTCTGGCTGTTTTTCGGTAGGGGGTCAGCTTCGAAGTTGCCGAAAACCCGTGTTCGCTAGCTTCATCAGCCACTTGCGAGATGCTGACTTTTTGGCGAACCCATTACATATGACATATTGGTGCTGACGCTTTTCGAGGGGGTTCCTGTGCGTGAGCGATTGAAGATATCTTTTCTCTTGAATGTCTCACTCTTGCTTCCGATACATGTAATCGCCCAGATGGACTCCTCGCCGCATAAAATCCAGCTGGTGACCGTCGAACAAGGTGTTCAGCTTGAAGTTTTAGATTGGGGCGGCTCCGGCAGACCGCTCATCTTCCTCGCCGGGGCTGGAGATACCGCGCATCGCTTCGACAGTTTCGCTCCACGGTTCACCGGGCAACATCACGTCTATGGCATTACGCGAAGAGGGTTTGGCGCATCGAGCAAACCCGCACCGGCCAACGGCAACTACTCAGCGGACCACCTCGGGGATGACGTTCTTGCGGTGATGAAGGCGCTTCACATCGAACGTCCTGTGCTTGTGGGGCACTCTCTTGCAGGCCAGGAACTGAGTTCCATCGGCAGCCGCTTTCCGGAGAGAGTTTCCGGGCTCATTTATCTCGACGCCGCAACCGGCTTTGCTTTCTACGATCCAGCGCGGCCGCCGATATCGATCGAGATGAACGACATCAAGCGGCGTATCGACGAGATCGAGGCCGGTGGAGTGGATGAGCAGAAAAAGCTATTGGAACTGGAGGCTGCCGTCGCGAAATTCGAGACCATTCTTCATCAGAGCAACGAGGAGGTGGCAAACATGCCTCCGTTGCCACCGCGCTCGCCGATAGGCGCCGCCCTCAACTTCGGCGCACAGAAGTACACAAGCATTTCTGTTCCCGCACTTGCTATATATGCTTGCCCGCACAACTGGGACCGCTTTCCTGCCAACGAGCCGGACCGCAAAGCCGCTTTGGTTGCGGACGACACAGGACGCTGTAATGCCTGGGCCAATGCCTTCAGGCGCGGCGTGCCGAGTGCCCGTGTCGTACTGATCCCGAATGCGGACCACTACGTGTATCTCACCAATGAAACTCAGGTCATCGCTGAGATGAATGAGTTTCTTGCCAGTCTCCCTAAAAGTGAACCCTAACCGCGATTCCATACATTAGACGGACACCGGCTTGTCGGACAATCCTCGTAGGATTGGGCGCAGCGACAGTGAAACTGCTCTAAACCCGTCACCCCAAAGCATGATTTCCCCCACTCATCCCCCAAAATCACCCGAAAGCATGACGACAAGCACCGCCTCCGCCCCGCAAAGTGTCTCCAAGTCACCCCACAGGAGCCTCCCATGAAGAAGACCATCCTCACCTTCGGCGTCATCTCCGGCGTTATCTCCTCCATCCTGATGTGCGGCACCGTGCCCTTCCTCCGCGACCTCAACCACGGCAATAAAGGCTACTACCTTGGCTACACCGCCATCGTCCTCTCCTTCCTCCTTGTCTTCTTCGGCATCCGCTCCTACCGTGACAATCTCGCCAACGGTGCCATCACCTTCGGCCGCGCCTTCACCATCGGCATTGGCATCACCCTTATCTCTTGCGTCTTCTACGTCATCACGTGGGAGATCATCTACTTCAACTTTCTCCACGGCTTCATGGACAGCTACTTCGCTCACCAAATCCAGAAGGTTCAATCCACACCAGGCACCCCCGAAGCCATCCAGGCCAAAGTCGCCGCCATCCGCCACTCGCAGCAGCTCTACGAGAACCCCTTAGTCAACGCCCTCTACACCTTCATCGAACCCTTCCCCGTCGGCCTCTTCATCACCCTGATCTCCGCCGCCATCCTCCGCAAGAAGCCCCAACCCCAACCCACTTCACTGCAGGCGACAGCTTAAGGGAGAAGCGACTGATTCCATTGCTTTTGTCTTTGCCCTTTTATTTTTTCTGCGTTTTTGGCCCAAAAAACGAATGTCAAGCCCCAAAACCACCTAACCCGTTACCGACCAACAACATCCGCGTGGCATTTTAGTTACACTCAACCCGCTATACTGGATATATAGATCAGAAAAACAAGCAAGCCTCGGACACCCTCCGGGGCTAACTCGTTTAGTTAGACGAATTTGGCCCTAACCCCTTTGTTATGACGTTTTTGCAGACAGCAACGTGCTGTAAGCTGTTGAATAAAAAGGAATTTACGCCCCGGCAGTGGGGGGGTACCCCTCCCGGAAAGGAGGAAGCACAGATTAAAGAACCACCGGCCGGCCCTTCTCGTTCAGCCCGATGCGAGCCATCGGCACCTCGTGGTCATGTGTAAACAGCACCAGCCAGCCCTCCGGAATCGCACTTTGATAGAACCGCTTCCGTTGCGCAATACACTCCACCGGATCGAGGTCATATCCCATCACCCATGTTGGGTCCAGATGCGCGCTCGTCGGAATCAGATCGGAGATGTAACAAGCATGCTGCACCGCGCCACCCGCTGACCTCGACTCGATGTGGACGGCCATCAACTGGGCCGTATGCCCCGGAAAAAGCTCCACGCTGATCCCGGGACATATCTTCGGATCGGCCCTGATTCCATCCGTATCGAGCAACGTCATCTGTCCCGACTCGATCAACGGATCGTAGTTCGGCGAGAGATAGCTGACGCGATCACGATCAAGCTGCAGATGGCCATGCTCGACCTCGCCCCGGTGAGCGAAGTACCGCGCATTCGGAAACGTCGGCGTCACAGAACCATCAGAGTGCAACGTCGTATTCCAGCCGCAATGATCGAAGTGCAGGTGTGTGTTGATCACAACATCCACCTCTTCTGGTCGAATCCCGGCTGCCGCCAGCGACTGCGGCAGCAACTCCTGGTTGCACTGAATCTCGCGCATCTTCGCCGACTGTTTGTTGCCGATGCCTGTCTCGATCAGCACCGTCTGCCTGCCGGTCCGCACCACAACTGTATTCAGCCCCAGCAGGATACGGTTCTGATCGTCCGCCGCCACGCGCTTCTGCCAGAGCGTCTTCGGCACCACGCCAAACATCGCGCCACCGTCCAGCTTGTACGTTCCATCCGTACAAACAGTCAGTTCGAAGTCTCCAAGTTGCGTCCGCGCACGAACCAGCTCCGATGCCGCGCTCAACTCCACGGCTACGGGCACACTAATACTCTCGCTGGAGTTCATAGCTGTCCTCGCTCACATCCTACTGTGAGCGAAGACGCCAAGCCAGACGCCGCCTACGCCTGTGGAGCTTGTGCCGCCACCAACAGCTCCGCGTTAACCGCAGTGGGATCTCCAGCCGTGCCGGCGACCATCTCAGCGGTGGCGGCAGCGGTAACCAGAGCACCAGTGCTTGGAGCGCGTTTGCTCTGGAAGCACTGTCGGCAAAGCACAGGCCGACCCTGCGTCGGCTTGAAAGGCACAGTCGTTTCAATACCGCACGCCGAGCATTCCGTGCGCGTCTCCGTGCGCGAAAGACCAGCTGCAGCAGGCCCCGAGCCAGTTTTCAAGCCCACGCCCGATCGCTTCGACTTGCAAGGCTTACAGCGTTTCGGGTCGTTCTTGAACTGTTTGTCGAAGAAAAAGAGTTGTTCCCCAGCGGTGAAGATGAATTCGCCGCCACAATCTGCACATGTTAAGAGCCGATCCAGAAATTCCATACCGCTTCTCCCGTTTGTTACGGAAAGGAAGAGTACCGTGCGGGCCTGATCGTGGTGACACCGCCGAGACGTCAACCTTTGCTGATAACCGTTACTTCTTGGATTTTGAAGGGGGCCCGGAATTGCGAATACGTTGGTTTGCCAGTCAATGTGAACCGGTGTTCAGGCTCTCTCAGCTGGGGCCAGTCAATGGCGGGAGTCCATCTCTCTGGCGGATTCAGGCGGCCGTCTCTTCGAACTCTCCACTAGAGGAGGAGACGGCCGGCCATGGTTACGGAGCTTGAAACTAATCCTGCTCCTTACGGACCTTCTTGCGATTACGCTTGCGAGCAAGCGCCTCTTTCACGCGCTTCTTTTCACCTGGTTTCAGATAAAAAGAGTGACGCTTGACTTCCTTGATAATGTCTTCCGTCTGCACTTTGCGCTTAAAGCGCCGCAGGGCGTTCTCAAGGGGTTCGCCTTCTTGTACTCGAACCTCTGCCAAGAAAAATACACCTCCAAACAGTCCCAATCGGGATATCTCTCAGGATACGCCTGTTTAGCACCGATATTCCATAAAATCGCCGCTAATTTGGAGTTGCGAGGCGATCAAATTTATCGTTTACCGGATGAACTTACGCTTCGGCGTAAAATCTGATCCATGATTCGTTCCTATCAGGGAATAACTCCAGTCATTCCAACAAACTGCTACATCGATCGGTCCGCGCAGGTGATCGGCGACGTCATTCTGGGCGAACAGGCAAGCATCTGGATGAACGCTGTCGTCCGTGGCGATGTGAATTCCATCCGCATCGGCGCGAAAAGCAATGTGCAAGACTGTGCAGTGTTGCATGGCATGCGTTACGTGTATCCGGTCATCGTCGGCGAGATGGTCACCATCGGCCACAACGCCACCGTCCACGGCTGCGTGCTGGAGGACGCGGTTCTGGTCGGTATCGGTGCAACCATCCTGAACAACGCTCGCATTGGTGAAGGCTCCATCATTGCTGCCGGCGCGGTGATTCCAGAGCAGACGGTGATTCCACCCAACTCGCTGGTCGCCGGCGTTCCCGGCAAAGTGCGCCGACTCCTCGGCGAGGAAGACCGGGCGCTGATCCTCAAATACGCTCAGAATTATCTGGACTACACCGCGATCTATCTACGAGAAGCCTCCGGGTCCTAAAATACGACTCCATTATTCGCTACACTGAAACTAATGGGCACTCTGAAAGCAGTACGCGGCACGAGGGACTTGCTTCCTCCGGAGACCGCGCTTTGGAACCACGTCGAAGCCACGGCGCGGGCCGTCTTTACGCGCTATGGGTTTGGCGAGATTCGTACTCCGATCTTCGAAGCCACCGAGCTCTTTGCCCGCGGCGTTGGCGAAGAGACCGACATCGTCTCCAAGGAGATGTACACGTGGGAAGATCGCGCGCGAGCCGATGGTTCCACCGCGCAGAGCCTGACGCTGCGGCCGGAGAATACGGCGGGCGTTGTCCGCGCCTATATCGAGCACAAGCTCTCCGATACTGGCATGTTGCAGAAGCTCTTCTACATCGGGCCGCAGTTTCGCCGCGAGCGGCCTCAGCGCGGAAGATACAGGCAGTTCTGGCAGATCGGTGTCGAGGTGCTTGGTCCGGCATGGTCGGGCTCCGATAGCCCTCTGCGCGATGCAGAAGTGTTGGAGATGCTTTCGACCTTCCTCAACGAAGTTGGCGTGAAGGACTGGAAGTTGGAACTCAACTCGGTTGGCTCGTCGACGGATCGTCCGCGATATGTTGCTGCGTTGCGCGAGGCTTTGGCTCCAGTCAAGGAGATGATGAGTCCTGATAATCAGCGACGCGCCGAGACGAATCCGCTGCGCGTGCTGGACAGCAAAGAGCCCTTTGACCAGGAGATCATCAACGGTCTGCCGAAGATTGCGGACTTCCTGGATGACGCAAGCAAGGAGCACTTTGCTCAGGTGCTCGCGGCGCTCGATGCTTGCGGCGTTGCTTATACCGTGAATCCGCGGTTGGTGCGCGGTTTGGACTACTACACGCGGACGACCTTCGAGTTCACAGTTCCTGACGGGAGCGGTTTAGGAACGCAGAACGCTCTGCTTGGCGGAGGACGATATGACGGATTGTCGGAGATGCTGGGCGGACCGAAGGCTCCGGGAATCGGTTTCGCCATCGGAGAGGATCGTCTGATCCTGACCTTGCAAGCGCAGGAAGAAGCCGCTGCAGAGCCGAAGCTTGATGCGTTCATCGCTCCAATGGGCCTGGCGCAAAACGCTGCTGCGCTTGTGCTGGCGAAGGAACTGCGTGCTGCAGGGCTTGCGATTGAGGTTGGCGATGGAAGCTTCCGGTTGAAGAAGTCCTTCGAGGCCGCGGACAAACTCGCGCGGCGCATGGTGATTCTAGGTGAGGACGAAGTTGCATCCGGTATTCTGACGGTGAAGGACTTCAGTGCAAGCGCGCAGACGAAGGTGCCTCGAGCCGACTTGGCGGGTTTCCTGCGAGGTTGAGTTTTTTATCCTTCAACGAGCGACAACGATTGGAAAGTGAATAGGATCATGTTGGATTTTTTGGGCAGTTTGCAGCGGACACATACGTGCGGCCAGCTTCGCGCGGAGCAGGACGGGCAGCCGGTGGTCTTGATGGGTTGGGTGAACCGTCGGCGCGACCACGGGAACCTGATCTTCCTCGACGTGCGCGACCGGACCGGCATTACGCAGGTCGTGCTCGATAAAGAGGTGTCCGCCGAAGCGCATGCGAAGGCTGAGGCTGCGCGCTCGGAGTACGTCGTCGCGGTCAAGGGCAAGGTGCGTCGTCGTGGCGCGGGGCTCGAGAACCCCAACATGCCTACCGGACAGGTCGAAGTTGTCGCCAGCGAGTTGCTGTCTGCTGAACGAGGCGAAGACGCCGCCGTTTTCTCCTGCCGACGAGGCGATTGCGAACGAGGAGGTGCGGCTGAAGTATCGCTACCTCGATCTGCGGCGTCCGCAGATGCAGTCGAACTTCGCGCTGCGCAGCCGTGTGGCGATGGCGATCCGCAACTACCTTGTCGAGCAGGGCTTTCTCGAGATTGAAACTCCTTTCATGACGCGGTCTACGCCGGAGGGTGCGCGCGATTACCTGGTGCCGAGCCGGGTGCATGCGGGCAACTTCTATGCGCTGCCGCAGTCGCCGCAGATCTTCAAGCAGATCCTGATGATCTCGGGCTTCGATCGCTACTTCCAGATTGCGCGCTGCTTCCGTGACGAGGACCTACGCGCTGATCGTCAGCCGGAGTTTACCCAGATCGACCTGGAGATGACCTTTCCGCAACAGGCGACGGTGTTTCGTGTAGTCGAGGGCTTTCTGACGGCGGCATTTGCGACAGCTGGGATTTCGCTGACCACTCCTTTCGTGCAGATGACCTACGATGACGCGATTCGGAACTACGGCATCGACAAGCCGGATATGCGGCTGCCTGCGATTTTGGATCTTTCAACTGAGCTGACACCCGAACTGCGAACAGAACTGAACATAGAGCAAGGCTTGCCGGTACTCGGTTTCTCTATCCCGAATGCCGGGGAGATGAGTGGGACACAACGAAAGGCATTGGTCGGAGAAGTTCGAGCAATCCTCGGCGCGAGTGGACTGGACTATCTCGACACGCCACGCCTCCGCAGTTCTGAGCGCTTTCTTGATTTGGCCGATGTGATTGCTCGGAAATTTCGCGAGCAATATCAAGAGTTCATAAAAACCGCAGTTCACGGTTCACCTGACGACGACCTTCAGGTTGCCGTCATAACTCCAAAATTCGCCACACCCGCCGAATGGAACCACGATCCGCAGTGGATCTATAAGCGGGTTGGCGCGTTGCGGCTCGAGTTGGCGAAGAAGTTCGCCGACAAGCACAAGCTCTTCGAGCAGACGGGCACCGCGGCCGACTTCAAGTTTGTGTGGGTTACCGACTTTCCGATGTACGAGTGGGACGAGGAGACCAAGACGTGGAACGCCGCGCACCATCCGTTTACTTCGCCGCATGAGGAAGACATTAAGGCTGGGCGGCTTACCAGCGATAAGGGCGCCGTGCGCGCGCTTGCGTACGACATCGTGTTGAACGGGACTGAGCTTGGTTCGGGCTCGATCCGTATTCACCGGCAGGACGTGCAGGCGGAGATCTTCCGGTCGCTGGGCATGTCGGACGCTGAGGCGAAGGAGCGGTTCGGCTTCTTCCTTGATGCGCTCGAGTACGGCACGCCACCGCATGGTGGAATCGCGCTGGGGCTGGACCGGATTGTGATGATTCTGGCCGGCGCGACGAGCCTCCGTGAGGTGATTGCGTTTCCGAAGACGGCGAAGGCGATCGACCTGATGGTCGATGCGCCCACGCCGGTGAGCGAACAGCAGTTGCGTGAGTTGCACTTGAAGATTGCGACGCGGAGTTAGTCGAGCAGCGGCGCTTATCGCTCGTCCTCGTCCTCGTCTTCCTCTTCGTCGTCCTCTTCGAATCCCCACACTAATTTGGGGTCGGGGCTGTCGCTGAATTCGTAGACGGCACCGGGTTCGGCGAGGTACTGACCGTCGGTGGTGGGTTCGGCGGAGAGGACGACCTTGGCAGGGCTGGGGTTTGAATTCATGCGCGCGAGGTTGCTGGAGGCGATCTGGAGACCGTAGAGAAGTGCGGTGGCCTGGCGTGATTCCATCTGGCCGGAGGCGAGGGCGTTGATCACGACCGAAAGGGCCACCTGAACGGACTCGCGGTCTTCGAGTGCGCTGAGATGGACGGGTTGCGCACGGAGGACAGAGTCTGACGCGACCTCAATGGGACGAAAGCGGCTGTGGCGCTGGTGGAGGCGGGAGTGAAAGAAACACCACTGGCCGTCGCTGAGTGAGGGCGCCTCGCATTGGGTTCCGTTGGTCTTGATATGACGGCATAGTGCGTATTGCATCGCGTTCTCCCTGGGGGGTACCCCCCTGCTGTGTTACGTGAAGATCTAATGTTTGCAATGGTTTAGCGGAGGCTTCTCTCGCTAAATTCGTGCAACCATTGGGGTTATAGCTAAATTCGTGCCACCAAACGACTTATTGGCTTAAATACGGAAGCCCCAGCAGATGCCGGGGCTTTTTTGACTCTATATATCCAGTATAGCGGGTTGAGTGAAACTAAAATGCCAAGTGTAAGTTGATGATGGTGAATGGGTTAGGTGGTTTTGGGGCTTGACATGTGTTTTTTGGGCCAAAAACGCAGAAAAAAAATAAGAGCAAAGGCAAAGGCTGTAAAATCAGACGCTTCGGTCGAGATGACGAGATTTGGATTGGGAGAGGCAAAGGCAAAGGCAACAGCAACGGCAACAGCAACGGCAACAGCAACGGCAACAGCAACAGCAACGGCAAAAGCAACGGGAAAAGCAACGGCAAAAGCAACGGGAAAGCAACGGCAAAAGCAACAGCAACAGCAACGACAAAAGCAAATGCGGGGGTTCTTCGCTCCGCTCAGAATGACAAGCAGAAGGGGCGACATGATAGGGAGTTAGTGTCTGTGGAGGAAGGGCAAAAGCAACAGCAACGGCAAAAGCAAATACGGGGGTTCTTCGCTCCGCTCAGAATGACAAGCAGAAGGGGCGACATGACTAGGGCGTTAGTGTCTGTGGAGGAAGGGCAAAAGCAACAGCAACGACAAAAGCAAATACGGGGGTTCTTCGCTCCGCTCAGAATGACAAACGGGAGGGGTGACATGACTGCGTAACGGCAAGTGCGCGTGGATATGCGACAGGAGGGGACCAAGGGGATTGCACTAGACTGATGTCACAGTGAGGTTGATATGCGTGGCATGTCTCTCCGTTCCGTTCTGTCTCGAATCCTCCTCTTCTTTCTTGTGTGCCTGATCTCGGCGTGGGGATGGGCGCAGGCCTCTTCGAATCTCTCGCATGGGATGTGGGTGTGGAAGACGTCTCAGGCGATGGCTTCGCCCGGCAGTGCAGAGGAGTTGAGCAGGTTTTGCCGCGCGGAACATATCAATGAGGTTTATGTTTCGTTCGCGAGCACGGGTGGTGCGGCTGGACGGGCTGCGGAGGATGATCTTCTGGCCGGCTTGATTCGGGTGCTGCACCGATCGAATATTCGGGTGGAGGCGCTGCTGTCGAGTACGGATGCTGATGAGGCGGGGAAGCCGCGCGAGAAACTGCTCAATCATATTCGCGAGGTGGTGCAGTTCAATCGCAGCCATGCGGGAGATTCTTTTGACGGAGTTCATCTGGATGTTGAGCCGCAGCAGCGACCGGAGAACAAAGGGCCTGACAATTTGATTTTTCTACCCGGCCTGGTGGAGACGTTTCGGGCAGCGCGCGAGCTCGCGACGTCGGCGCACCTGAGCATCAATGCCGATATACAGAACAAACTTCTGAAGGGCGATCTGGAGCAGCGACGGAGTCTGCTGACTTCGCTGCCGCGGATCACGCTGATGCTGTATGAGCTGAGCAGCCCGAACGATGGGCAGACTGTGGAAGAGAAGGAAGAGAAACTTCGCAGCGCAAGTAAGAAGTTTATGGAGATTGCGTATGCAGGACTGGGGGATGGCAGTCTGGCGAAGATGGCGATTGGGTTGCGCACGCCGGATTATGAGATGCTGCTTCCGCAGATGTTGAGAATCGTCGATGAGACACTGCGGAACGATCCTCACTATCTGGGATGGGCGCTGCACTCGTGGAATGGTCAGACGGGCGTGAGTACGGGTGGCTCAGACTAAACTGCTTAGCTAATTCATCCAACGCTTGTCGTTGGGGTTCTTGCGGAGTTCGTCGGGGTCGACGTAGCGGCCGTCTTTGTCGAAGTGGACTTCGCGGTTCTGCTTGCGCATGTAGACCTCGAACTTGCGGGCGGCGCGGCGGCGCTTCCAGCGGTAGTAGTTGTTGCGGAGGCCGAAGTAGCGCTCGCTGAAGCCGAAGGCGAGACCGCGGCGGGGGGCGAACTTGACGTAGAGGAAGCCGCAGAATGCGCCGGAGAGCTGGAGGAGGGCGTTGAATGTGTCGGCTTGTTTGAGTAGAAGCGCGACGGCGATGAGGATGTAGATGGCGACCATGTACTTCGCCTTGATGCGGACGAGGAACCAGAGGAGAAATTCCTGATCTCCGAAGATCATGGCGATGGCGACGAGGAGGCCAAAGATTCCGGACCAGCAGCCGGCAGTGGCGACGTCGGGGCGCAGGTTGAGAATGTGGGTGAAAGAGATCGCAGAGGCGAGGAGTGCGCCGCCGATGACGGAGGAGCCGTAGAGTTCGGCGAGCCAGCGACCGCCAAAGGAGGGCTCGAGGAGCGAGCCGGTGAACCAGAGGGTGAGCATGCCGAAGAGGACGCCGAGGAGGCTGTCGTCGACGAAGGAGTAGGTGAAGAGCTGCCAGATTTCGCCGTGGAGGACGGCGAGTGGTTCGAGCAGGAGATGGCCTCGGAGGAGGCCTTCGAGGTGAGGTGCGAGCCAGCGGAGGAGAATGATCGCGAAGAAGGCGCCAACGTTCGCAAGAATGAGCTTGCGGGTGACGCCAGCGAAGGCCGGCAGGCTGAGCGTGATGGGACCGGAGCGGGGCATGTCTGCTTTCTTATTTCATCATAGGCGCGGAAGGCATGGGCGTGTGCTGGACTGCACGGCTTGGACGTTACAAACGCGTCAACGTGTCAAACGCGAATGGGCGTGTGGGTTTGGGACTCACACGCCCTTGTGGTTTCTGCGCTAATTGGTTGAAGGTGCAGGCGCCGCGGGTGTGGTGCCGGGAACGGGTCTTGTCCGGGGCGGGGGCACAGGATAGACCGCGGCGCTGCGGTGACCGGCGGCATCGACGGAGCGGACGCCGAAGATGACATTGTCCTTGGAGATGGGCAGGGCGGCCGTGGTTGCGTTGCCGACGGGGACGAAGGTGGTCCAGTCGGGCTGGTCGGTGTCGCGGTAGACGACCTCGAAGGTGGCGTCGGCGGGGAAACCTGCGGGTTTCTCCCAACGGAGGACGGTGCGGGTGTCGTAGGGCGGATTGAGGACGGCGACTTTCTGTGGCTGGCCGGGGGCGGAGGCGAGAGTGCCGAGGGTGGCTGAGTTGAGGCGGGTGACGTTGGCGATGTAGTCGAAGTCGTCGTACTTGATGTCGTCGGCGTATTCGATGCTGTTTTCGACGCGCGGAGTCTGGTGCTGGTGATCGAAGTTTTCAAGCCACTCGGTGAAGCGAACGGCGGCGAAGCCCTCGTTCGAGAAGCTGGTGTGGTCGCCGCCGCGGCCGAAGCGGTCGCGACGGAAGATCATGACGGGATGGAAGGCGGGGACCATGCGCATGGCCATGTTGTGGGCCTGGCCTGCGGGTGTGCCGGCGGAGAGGCGCTGCGAGGTGGGATGAAAGTAGGTGTGGCTGATGTCGACGATGGCGCGGGCGAGTTCGCGGGCGGGTGAGTCGTTTTCGGCGCCGATGGTCTGGATCTCGTGGAGCTGCTCGAGGGTGGCGGGGCCGGGGACTCCTTCGGAGAAGACGCGCACGGCGGATTTGTCCGCGCCGACCGCACCGGGTGTGGTGTCGCCGCCGACGATGTCGTTGTTGAGGACCGCTTCGAGATCCCAACCTTCAGATTTGGCGAGCTTGGCGAGGTGGCGGCTGCCGTTGAGGCCTTGTTCTTCGCCGGCTACGGTGAGGAAGATGATGGTGCTGGGGAATTTGAGCTTCGAGAGGACACGGGCGGATTCGAGGGAGACGGCGGTGCCGCTGGCGTCGTCGTTGGCACCGGGCGCGGGGTCGTGGGTGTTGAAGTTGTCGGAGTTGCGCGAGTCGTAGTGGCCGGTGACGAGGACCATACGGTTGGCCTGGGCGGGGTCGGTGCCGCGGAGGATGGCGTAGACATTGGTGAGCTTGGTTGGTTTGGTGATGCGGGCAGCGGGACCGGTTGCGGGAGGCTCAATGAATTCATCTCGCTTGACTACAAGGCAGCCGCCGCAGGCCTCGGAGTAGCGCTTGAATTCGGATTCGATCCAGTCGGCGGCGGCGTTGATGCCGGTGCCGGGGGGAAGGTCGGTGTCCATGCTGGAGAGGGTGCTGCGGTTTTTGAAGCTGACGAGTTTGGTGATGATGGCCTTGATGTTGTCGGGGGAGACCTGCTGGAGAGCGCCGGCGATGGCGGGGTCGGCTGGTGCGGGCGTGATGGGCTGGCCGGCGGGAAGCGGCTGCTGTGCCTGTTGGGCATGGAGAAGGCCGACGGCCAGCAGTGAGGCAGCAACGGTAAGGCGGCTGAAATGAGTAAGGAAGCGGGGGCCGACGGTCACGAGAATTCTCCTTGTGTGGAAACCAAAATGCTAATGCAATCGTATGCTTGACGAACGGGCGGGAAGGTCGCTAAATAAATAGCGGGGGTATCCGCGAGTGCTGTTCCCATAATCCTATAAGCGTCGTGCTATAGGTGGGTGGGTGAACCCAAAATTCTGGAGGCTCGATTATGGCTGTTGTATGTCCTGAGTGCGATAACCCGATTATCGTGGATGCCGATGAGGTAGAAGAAGGCGAGACGGTGCAATGCGACGAGTGCGGGATGGATCTCGAGATTGTCTCGGTCGATCCGCTGGAGGTGGCGGCGGTCGATGTAGTCGGTTATGACGATGAAGACCCCATGCATACCGACGATGAGGAAGATGAGTAACGACAGTCTCTGACTGGGGGACCCGTATACTGAAGCTATGAAGCGTAATTCTGTCTCGCTCCGTTCCTTTGCCTGCAAAGTGATCCTTGCCACAAGTTGCATGACAACCTTTTCGGTTGCTGTGCGTGGCGTAGCTGTGCTCGCGCAGGATCGCGGACCGGCGCAGCGTGTCGTTCAGGGCAAGGTCGTTGACGGCGCAAATGCACCAATCAAAGGCGCGGTGGTCTATCTGAAGGACACCCGCAGCCTGTCGGTGAAGAGCTACTTCTCCGATGCGGAGGGGGCCTATCGGTTCGGCCAGCTCTCACAAACTACCGACTACGAGATATGGGCCGAGAACAATGGCAAGAAGAGCGCGGTGAAGACGATCAGTTCGTTCGATAGCAAGAGCCAGTTTTTTATCAATTTGAAGATTGATAAGTAGTTCAAGGTTTTTGAGGTGGTTAGTTTCCGAAAACCTCGTTTTTGCGTGAGCTTCGACTCAAAGTAAGGCGCCTCAGACTAAACATTGCTTCCGAGTGGCCGTCCGCTCGGACCTTGTCCATCATTGTCCTAGACCCTCTTATGAATCTTGGCGAATGCAACGCGGAGTGCTCACGGACATGCACTCATATCGCGACAGTGCCCATAGAGAGAAGGACAGGGAGCAGATACTTAGATAGGAAAAACTGTACCGTAGCTTTTCCGAGTGGACGGCGAAGGTAACAACGAACGGCGCAAGCATCACGAAGCTGGTGATGCTGAAGGTGAGGAACAGACGCGGGAAATTCATGTGCACAAAAAAGGTGGTGCAGGCCACAATCACGGCGAGCAGCGGAAGGGTCCAGCGAGGATGAAGTGCGGTCGGGATGTATCGTAGCTTGGTAGTATTTTGGCCAAGCTGCTGCAGGAGATGCGTGACGGCGTGAGGCGCGAAGATTGGGAGAGTGACGGCGGCGGCGGCGATAAGAACGACGACAAACAATGCGATGGTGCGAGAGCGCGAAGTGCGTTGCAGTGATAGCGCCAGCAATGGAATAAGAATAACCGCATAGATAATGCGTGAAGAGAGCGTGACTCCGAGAAAGAGCGCGGCAGGAATGCAGGCATAGAATGCGCGGTCAAGCGATCGAATGAAGAGGGCGACAGCGATTGCGAGATAGAAAAAGTTGGTGAGGTAGTCGCCGCCGGAAGTGAAGTCGCTGAGATCTGCGGGTGCTAACAGAAGAAATACCGCGAGGAAGAAGAGAGCGGTTGCACGGTGGCGGAAGAAGCAAATCGTAAAGACGAAAAAGAGGGCGAACCAAAGAAAGTTTTGCCAGGCAATGTGCCCGAGCGCGAAGAAGGGTGCGGTTAGCAACATAGCTCCGGGCGGGGGGGTAGGGGGATTTCCCAGGAAGGTATGGGCATCATAAGGGTACTTGTGGTGATGGACAGCGTTGAGTTCTATGCGGAGAGCATCTTCCCGGTCAGAACCAACGTTAAGGCTGTGTTTCAGGGAGATGGGATAGAGTACTGCAAATGCTGCCGTGAGAATGAGAAAAAGAAGCAGGAGCCAGCCGGCGCTGATCTGACGTTGTTGCTGGTTGAGTCGATCGAGCCAGTGCATTCCCAGCGCGATGAACAGAATACCGAGCAACAGGGCCGCGGTGGCTTTGCCATGAGTCAGATACTTATAGATGGGAGCCGAGGAAATGAGCGCCCAAGCAGCACAGACGCTGAAGATAAGTAGAAACCGATGGCGGACGAATGGATTCATCTCTTGGGTACTATAGGGCGATCCCACCGTTACTATGTCTCGAGAATGTCTGAGAAATGTCATTTTTAGTGATAACGACTGCCACCTCAAACGTCTTTCCTTGAAAGTTGGGTTATCGGAAACTTACCGCGATTTGCAAACAAAGATGGCGCTGGATCGGGTGATCCAGCGCCATCTTCCTTTGGTGTGGTTAGTCGGCGATGCCGGGGTTGGGCGGGTCGATGCCGAGGGCGGTGGCGAGGGCGGTGAGGTGGTCCTGTTCCTGCATGAGGATCTCGCGGATTGATTCGCCGATGGCGAATTCGTTGAGTTCGTCGCACTGCTTGATACGACGGCGATAGTTGCGGATGGTCACTCTTTCATTTTCCAGGTCAAAGCGGAGCATGTCCTCGGCCTTCTCGGAGGTCTTGACAGGCACCGGGGTGACCGAGGGCATGCCGCCGAGGTAGTCGATGTGATTGGCGAGGGCGAGGGCGTGGGCGAGCTCTTCTTTGGCATGGACTTCGAGCTCACCGGCGATGTTCATGTATTGTGCGCCCTTGAGGACCTGAGAGTAATTGACATAGGCAATGATGGCTTGATATTCGCGGGAGAGGTCTTCGTTGAGGAGATCAATTAGTTTTTCGCGGGTGAGCGAGGTGCTTGCAGCGCTTGCTTTTTTGGTGGCCATGTCTTCTCCAGTACTTTCTTCGGATGGTGATCTCATGTTTGAGATGCAGGAATTCTAACCGGAGTTTGTGACGGGGAGTTTGTAAACGGGGAGTTTGCTGGCGCGGACTAGCAACGCTCGATTTTGCCAGATCGTTCCGACGAAGATTTGCTTAATTGCCTGGCGGTGGCGGTTGCGTGGCCGGTTGAGCGGGTCGATTTTCACGCTCGTGCGGTTTCGGGACGAACGCTTCAGGGTGCGACATGCCGCGATGGCATGTTCCGCAGGTTACCGCATCGGCGGACTTGTGATCGCTGAGCTGGGTGAGGTATTTGGCATTGAGATCATCGGTCAGTTTGATCATGAGACGAGCTTTCTCTTTGACCGGGTTCGCGTCGGAAGCGAAGTCGTTGCGTCTGGTTTCGGGGTTGCGCGCATGACAGAATTCGCACTCGACACCAAGGTCTCCCTCGTACTGGCGCATGAGTTCAATAACCTCGTCTCCAGTGATGTCTTTGGGAAGTACTTTGATGTTGGTGGGATTCGGACGCGGTCCCCGGGGCGGCCTGGCTGTCTGTGCGGCCGGAGCCGGGGCTGGGGTCTCCTGAGCGAACATGAGGTGAGCCGAAAGAGAGCCAACACACACAACGGCGAGAGAGCATCGACGGAACCTATTCATTCTGGCGAGTACCTTTTCTAGAGAAGATGTGGAATACGGCAAGCCTACAGACGCGGTGCGAAGTCGATTTGTTTCAATGAACAAACGTTCATAGAGGAAAGGACTTGAGCCACTCGCGGAAGGGCGGGCCGAGGTCGTCGCGTTTGAGGGCGAACTCGACTGTGGCTTTGAGGAAGCCCATTTTGTCGCCGGCGTCGTGGCGCTTGCCGTCGTAGTGGAAGCCGTAGACCTTTTCGTACTGGAGGAGCGCTTTGATGGCGTCGGTGAGCTGGAGTTCGCCGCCTGCGCCGGGGGTGATGGTTTCGAGCATGTCGAAGATGCGCGGGGTGAGAATGTAGCGTCCGATGATGGCGTTCTTCGAGGGTGCGTCTTCGAACTTCGGTTTTTCGATCATGTTTTTGACGTCGAGAAGGCGCGGATTTTTCGGGTCGGGGGTGCAGTCGAGGACGCCATAGGCGGAGATGGCGGGGCCTTCGATGATTTCGGAGGCGAGGATGGAGGACTGGGTTTCGTTGAAGGCTTCGACCATTTGCTTCATGCAGGGGACGGTAGCGTCGACGATGTCGTCGGGGAGGAGAACGGCGAAGGGCTCGTCGCCGACAATCTCTTTGGCCATGAGGACTGCGTGGCCAAGGCCGAGGGGCTCGGCCTGTCGGGTGTAGGTGACGCGGGCGAGCTTCGAGACGGCGCGGGTGATTTCGAGGAGGGTGGTTTTGTTTTTGGCGGCGAGGTTGGCTTCGAGTTCGGGGCTGCCGTCGAAGTGGTCTTCCATGGTGGACTTGCCGCGACCGGTGATGATGATGATCTCGTTGCAGCCGGCAGCGACGGCCTCTTCGACGCCGTATTGGATGAGCGGCTTGTCGACGAGGCAGAGCATCTCTTTCGGCATGGCCTTGGTGGCAGGCAGGAAACGAGTGCCGAGGCCCGCGGCAGGGAAGACGGCTTTACGGATTTTCTGAGGAATCATTGTCTGGACGGGCTCTCTGGTTGATGTCTTACGGTCAATCGTAGCAAAGAGATTCGATGATAGGCGGTTTTGCGCGTTAGAGGATGGTGTCCTACGGTAACGCTTTTGTGTTGAATGAATTCAGATTGTTTTGATGATTTGAAGGCGATTGACGCGTTACAGCGCGTGATTGCGGGTACGACCAAAGGCATGGAACAAGCGTCGCTGTTGCTATGATGAGCATGACAGTGCAATGCCCGTTGGAGGGACCGAATGTCATTTGTGAAGCAGGCTCTGGGCCGTATTCGACGCGAGGGATTGAAGAAGTTGATGCCCTATGCGTTGGGGCGTTTTCATACGGTTCGGACTCTTTACAGCGCGCAGTCGCGGGCTCTGCGGGGGAAGAAGAAGCAAGACCTGGCGAAGACGATGTTTCCCGATGTGAACGTGGAGAAGGCGATCGCCGATATCAAAGAGAAGGCGGTGTATCTGCCGGTGACGCTGCCGCCGGATGTGGTTGCGGAGCTGAGGCAGATTGCTGAGACGGCTGACCTGGAGGCGATCTCGAAGGGTGGGAAGCAGTTCTTCCATTACTCGGATGTGAAGGAGGCACACCTGCCGAACGGGGAGCTGGTATTGATGGGGCTGGTGGCGAATGCGAAGCAGTTTCCAGTGGCGAATCGCATTGCGGAGGATCCGGTTGCGTTGAGCGTGATGGCGGGGTATCTGGGGTATACGCCGACGCGGTGGGAGATCAATCTGTTCTGGAGCTTTGCTTCGGATGCGGCGCTGGAGGCGAGAAAGATTGCGACGCAGACGACGGAGTTTCACTTTGATGTGCACTCGTACAACTTTGCGTACGCGGCGTACTATGTGCTCGATACAGACCGGAACAATGGGGCGCATGTGATGATCACGGGAAGCCATAAAGACAAGCCGACGGCGTGGTTGTTTGGGTCGGCGAATCAGAAGGACGATGTGGTGTATGCGCACTATCCGAAGGAAAAGGTGCTGGTGATTGAGGGCAAGGCGGGGACAGGGTTCTGGCAGGACAGCAGCTGCTATCACAAGGCGCTGCCGCCGGAGAAGTCGGAACGGCTGTTGTTTCAAGTGCGTTATTTCTGACGATGCGAACGGTCGCGCTGGGTGATGGGGGGATGCGCGCTTCGGCACTGGGGTTTGGATGCTCGGCTGTGATGGGGCGGGTGGGGCGGAGGGAGTCGCTGGCGGCGCTGGGGGCGGCGTATGACGCGGGGATTACGTTTTACGATACGGCACGATCGTATGGGTATGGCGAGTCGGAGGCGCTGCTGGGGGAGTTTCTGCGGGGGCGCAGAGATTCGGTGGTGGTGTCGACGAAGTTTGGGATACTGCCGGCGCGGACGAATTTTTTGAAGGAGACGGTGAAGCCGCTGGCGCGGAAGGTGCTCCAGTTGGTGCCGAGTGCGCGGAGCGCGGTGCAGCGGCAGATTGGGGCGCAGTTTTCGGCGAATAACTTTTCGGTGCAGGTGCTGCGGGAGAGTGTGGAGACGAGTCTGCGTAAGCTGGGGACGGATTATGTGGATCTGTTGTTCATGCACTCGGCGCCTGTGAGTGTGCTGCAGCAGGAGGATCTGCTGGCGGAGATGCAGATGATGGTGAGTGAGGGGAAGGTGCGGCGGGTGGGGATCTCGGCGGAGCCTGAGGTGGTTGAGGTGACGCTGGCTGCGAATTTAGAGGGGTTGAGGAGCTTTCAGTTTCCTTGCAATCTTTTTGGTTTGGGGATTGCGGCGAGATTGAAGGGATTCGGGAGCGATGTAGTGGTGGTGGCGAACCATCCGTTTGGTGGGATGCGGCGCGTGGCGGAGAGTAAGGCGCTGCTGGCGGCGCTGGCGAAGGATGTGGGGACTGCGGTCGAGCTGCGGGAGAAACTGCTGGTAGTAGATGATGCGGTGCTGGCCGATGTGGTTCTGAATGCGATTACAGATGGGACAGGGATACAGGTGGTGATTCCTTCGATGATGCAGGTGGGGCATCTGCGGACGAATGTGGCGGCGATGGAGGGGAGCCGGTTTAGTTCGGAGGAGCTGGGGTGGTTGCGGCGTGCGATGACGGCGGCTTCTGCGCGCGGGGCGCAGGAGTCGCGGAGTTAAAGCACGGGTGAGTCGTCGTGGAGCATGGCTTTGCGGATGACTTTGATGGGGGCGAATCCCTGGCGCATGAAGTCGTTATGAAAGGTTTCGAGGTTGAAGGCCGCGCCTTGTTTCTTCATCATGTCGGTGCGGAGCTTCATGATTTCTAGCTTGCCTAGCGTGTAGTAGAGGTAAGTGGCGTCGGCGGTGCCGCGTTTGGTTTCGACGAGGCCCGCGGCGTGGGATTGGTAGCCGTCGGTGACGAAGAAGTCGACGGCCTGATCGAAGGTGAACTGGCCGGTGTGGAGCTTGATGGAGTTGACGAAGCGGGCGTCGCGGAGGAGCGCGTCCTGGAGCTGGCCCAGGCGGATTAATTTCGCTTCGCGTTCGTCTTTCGCGCCTGTGCCGGGTTGGCCGTAGCCCTGGTCGAGCATCATCTGCTCGGTGTAGTGGGCCCAGCCTTCGATGTTGGTGTTGGCGCCGAGGACCTTGCGGATGGTTGAGGAGAACTCCGGCGTCCAGAGGAACTGGACGTAGTGGCCGGGGTAGGCCTCGTGGACGCTGGTGCTGATGACGGTGCCGACGTTGAACTCGGCCATGTGCTCGGCGATGTGCTCGGCGGTCCAGCCTTTTTCAGGCAAGGTCACGTTGAAGTAAGCCTTGGTGGAGTGGGTCTCGAAGGGGCCGGGAGGGTCCATGGAGGCGAAGGTGGTGGCGCGCATGAAGGGAGGAGTTTCTTCGAGGGTGGGCTCGACCTTGGAGGGGATGGTGATGATGTGGTGGGTGTCGATGAAGGTGATGAGGCTGGAGAAGGTGTTCTGAAATGCGTCGAGGAGCTTATCCGGAGCGGGGTGGATGGAGGCTAGTTCCGCGAGAACCTGCTGCGGGGTCTTGGAGGGGTCGATCTCTTTGGCGACACGGGCGAACTCGGCTTGATTTTTGTGGAGGTCGTCGAAGGCGATGCCGAGGAGGCGGTCGAGGGGGATGTCGACCATCTCGTCATAGTGGAGTTTTTTTGCGAAGGTCTCGGGGCCTAATTTGTAGTCGCCGTTGGAGCGGGGAAGGAGGTCGGACTTGAGCCATGCGGCGTAGGATTTGAGGGCGTCGATGACTGCGGCGTTGGATTTGGCGAAGGCGGCTTTGGCTTCGGCGTCGGTTGCGGCGTCCGGGCCGGTGAAGAAGGCGGATGGGACGTCGTTCTGGAAGAAGCTGATGTCGCCGTCGATTTGTTCGAGGGCGATCTCGGTATAGATCTTTGGCGGGTTTTTGAGGTTCTTGCGAGCTTCGAGGAGGACCTGCGGCATTAATTTCTCGCGCTCGACGGCAGCGCGGAGGCGGATGTTGGTGGACGCGTAGGGGCGTTCCATGATGACGAAGATGGAGTTGGTGATGCCCGAGGAGTAGGTGTCGGGGTTCTTCTCCCAGGGGCGGATTATCTCGAGGGTGAGGAGCTGGCTGCGGATGTTGTTGAGGAGGATGTCTCGATCGCCGGCGATGGAGGCGTCGAGTGCACTGGGGTCAATGGCTTCGACTTTCTTTTCGTAGGTGTGGAGGGCGGCGATTTCTTTCTGGACGCCGGCAGCGGAGTAGTCCTCGAGCTGGGTGTCGTACTGGTGCAGACCATTTTGTGTGCCGACGGTTGGGGCGAAGTGGAAGTAGACGTCGGAGAAGTATTGGTCGGCGAGGAAGCTGAAGGTTTGGACGGCACCGTCGGCGGAGAGGCGCTGGGCTTGGGAGGCGGAGGTGAGCAGGAATGCTCCGAGGAGGGCGGCGAAGGCGAGCTTGTGGATACGCATGTGATCTGTTGGCAGTGTAAGACGCGGACGGGTCAATTTGGCAAAAGAATAGATCGGGCCTTGGCCGGGACCGATTTCCTGGGGCTTCGCCCCAGGCTGGTATAGATTGCGCCTTCAGCGCTCTGGCTGCGCCAGCTGGTATGGGTTGCGCCTTCGGCGCTCTTACGGGCCGAACTTGTTTTGACCGAGCCAACCGTGAACTGACCCCACTACCGGGTTGGCTATGGGTTTTCGGGGAGGGTGTATTCGAAGTCGTAGGAGTGTTTGCCGTCTGCGATGGTGATGTTCATTTTGCCGGTGAGGCCGGTGAGTTGGCCGGTACCTGAGTCGGGGACGACGGTGATGGAGAGCGTGGGAACGCCGTGGTTCATAGTGGCGCTGTGCTGGAGGATGAAGGTGCCACTGCGGCCTTTGAGGGTTCCGGTGACGATTTCGAGAGCGACGTAACCGCCGGAGGAGCCTTTGGCACCATTTCCCGCGGCGAGCATGCTGCCTTTGCTGGTAGCTTCGAGGTCGCCGTGAAATTGCTTGTCGAAGAGCATGCGGCCGATGGCCGGGGAGCCGGCATTTTCGTCGGGGGGTTGGGGAACGATCTTTACGTCAAAGGGCCCGGTGGCGTGGACAGGTATGACTGCCTGCCTTCCTATGGGGGCGGGAGAGTTTGGACTGGTTTGGGCTTGCGTGGAGATGGCGGACGCAGTGAGTATCAGGCAGGCAACTGCAACGCAGGCTCGCATAGAACGTGTCTCCGGTTGAGAAGATTCGTTACCCTTCGGGACGGGTGGCGGCGAGATTTTCCTTCTGGGTGTTGATAGGGACAACGCCGTAACGGCTCATGACGGCGCCGATGCCGGCCAAATCTGGATGGCGGTTGTTGCGATAGAGGGCAGCGATTTCGAGGTAGTACTCGGGGCCCATGACGCCGGGGGTCTGGAGACAGAGAATGCGTGCGGCGGTGTGCGTGCGGTTGGCGTAGAAGTGAGGCGTGCCGCGGGGGATGAAGAGGGTTATGCCGCGACGGACCTGGGTGGGTTTGTCCTTCCCCTCCATTTGGAGGGTCCAGGTCATGGTGCCGTCAACGCCGAAGATGGTCTCGTCGTATTTGCGGTGGATGTGGGGGAGCGGGATGCGGGCGAGGGGAGGGATGGTGAGTTCGAAGAGGTCGAAGGCACCGCCGGTTTCATGGCGTGTCTTAATGAAGGTAACGCTCATCTCGCCGACGCGAATCGTGTGATGCATTCTGCTTAGCTCCCGATGGGTTGTTGGTAATAATACCGGAGGTGACTTGCGGCACGAAGGTTATTTTGAAGAGTCTTACTTTGGTGTTTCTTTGGGTGTGTTGAGGGCGTCGAGGAGGGCGCGGGTTTCGCTGAGGACATCCTCGGCTTTGGCGGAGGGTAGGGGCCAGCGGAGAGTGCCTTGCGGGGTGAATTGTGCGCCGCGTTTGGCATTACGGCTGACTAGCTTCATCAGCATTGCGGGATCGACGGCGGCGCGCGCGAGCTCGTCGGGACTGGCGTTAACGGCGGCGAATTTGACGTGAAGCATCTCCATGAAGGATTTGATGGGGGCTTTGCGGTTGCCGTTGGGGTTGGGGAGTTCGATCTGGGTGCGCTTGCGGTCGAGCTGAGAGATGCCGAGTTGTTCGCAGCGGAGACGGATTTCTCCGGCGGCGAGGAGGTTCAGGACAGCTTCGGGTGGAGTACCGTAACGGTCTTGCAGTTCGGCGCGGACGTCGGCCAGGTCGGCCTGGGTTTGTGCGCCGGCGATGCGCTTGTACATGCGAAGGCGCTGGTTTTCCTCAGGGATGTAGTCGGAGTCGATGCGGACGGAGATGCCGAGGTTAATGGTGGTGGTGGCGTGGGCGGGTTGCTCTTCTTCGCCCTTCATCTTGCGGACGGCCTCTTCGAGCATGGTGGTGTAGAGCTCGAAGCCGATGGCTTCGATGTGGCCGGACTGCTCGCCACCGAGCATATTGCCTGCGCCGCGGAGTTCGAGATCGAGGGCGGCGATCTTGAAACCGGCGCCGAGGTCGGAGAATTCTTTTAATGCAGCGAGACGGCGGCGGGCGATTTCGGTCAATTCAGTTTCCGGTGGGATGAGGAGGTAGGAGTATGCGCGGCGGTTGCTGCGGCCTACTCGGCCTCTCAACTGATACAGCTCGCTGAGGCCGTGGCGGTCGGCGCGATTGATGATGATGGTGTTGGCGAGAGGGATGTCGAGGCCGTTTTCGATGATCGAGGTGGCGATTAGGACGTCGTACTCGTGGTTCATGAAGGCGAGCATGACGCGTTCGAGCTCTGCTTCGGGGAGCTGGCCGTGGCCGATGACGATGCGGGCTTGCGGGACCAATTCGCGGATTTTTGTGGCGATGTCGTAGATGGTTTCGACGCGGTTGTGGACGAAGTAGACCTGGCCGCCGCGTTCGAGCTCCATCTCGATGGCGGTGCGGATGAGTTTTTCATCGAACTTCGCGACGATGGTCTGGATGGCCATGCGGTCTTTGGGCGGGGTCTCGATGACGGACATGTCGCGAAGGCCGATGAGGGACATGTGTAGAGTGCGGGGGATGGGCGTGGCGGACATGGAGAGGACGTCGATGGCCGCGCGCATCTGCTTGAGGCGCTCTTTGTGACGAACGCCGAAGCGCTGCTCTTCGTCGACGACGAGGAGGCCGAGGTCCTGGAACTTGAGGTCTTTGGAGAGGATGCGGTGGGTGCCGATGAGGATGTCGACCTTGCCTTGTTCGGCTTTTTCGAGGATGGCTTTCTGTTCCTTTGGAGTGCGGAAGCGGGAGATCATCTCGACGTTGACGGGGAAATTGGCGAAGCGGCGTTTGAAGGACTCGTAGTGCTGGAAGCTGAGGACTGTTGTGGGCGTGAGGACGGCGACTTGTTTTCCGTCCTGCACGGCTTTGAAGGCGGCGCGCATGGCGACTTCGGTTTTGCCGTAGCCGACGTCGCCGCAGAGGAGACGGTCCATGGGTTGGGTGGACTCCATGTCGCGCTTGATGTCGGCGATGGCGGTGAGCTGGTCGTCGGTTTCGTTGAAGTCGAAGGCGTCTTCGAACTCGTGCTGCATGTTGGTGTCGGGCGAGAAGGGTGTGCCTTGCGCGGCTTTGCGCTGGGCGTAGAGCTTGAGGAGCTCGGCCGTCATGTCGGCCATCGCTTTTTTTACCCGGGCCTTGGTCTTTTGCCAGCCCTGGGTGCCGAGTTTGTTTAACTCTGGGGGCGGGCCGGTTTCTGACGAGCGGTATTTTTGGATGAGGTCGAGGCGCGTGAGGGGGACGTAGAGTTTTGCTTCGTCGGCGAACTCGAGGATCATGAGTTCGAGGGGGATGCCGGAGTCTTCTTCGATGACGCGAAGGCCGCAGTAGCGGGAGATGCCGTGCTCGACGTGAACGACGTAGTCGCCGACGGCAAGGTCGCGAAAGTCGGAGATGAAGGCGGCGGCTTTGGATTTGCCGCGGCGGACGGGGCGGGCGGTGACGTCGGCGTCGTCAGCTTAAATCCTGTGCGCCGAAGATGATGAGTTGGCGGGCGGTGGCTTTGTCGAGGTCGAGAATCTGGACTCCGGCGGCCATCGTGGTCTTGACGATGACCGGGGTGCGGAGATCGCCTGCGAGGTAGCTGGATTCGCTGTAGATGTTGGAGCTGCCGGGGGCTTCGCTGCGCGAGCCGAGGCGATAGGGGAGCTGGTACTCCTGTAAAAGACCGGCGAGGCGTTCGACTTCGCCCTGGTTGGGCGCGGTGAGGAGGATGCGGGCCTCCTGTTTGATGAGCGCGTTGAGTGCGTCGATGAGCGCGGGGATGGAGCCGTGGAAGCGCATCGTAGGGCGAGTGGCGAAGTCGACTTCGGAGAGGTCGCTGCGGTCGGCGTCGAGGATGTCGACGGCGCCGAGTTGGTCGAGTTCGATGCCGGAGTATTTGTGAAGGCGGTCGTCGAGGTCCCAAGGGGAGAGGTAGATGTCCTCGGGGCGTACGAGATTGCCGATGCCGGAGCGGTCGTGACGCTGCTCGACCTTGTTCCACCAGCGCTCGCCCTGATTTTTGACCATGGCGGGCTCTTCGATGAAGATGCGCGGGGCGGCTGGGCCGCTGGCGCTTAACAGGTCGAGGAGTGTTAGGTTAGCTCCGGCGACGGGGGCGAAGAACTCCCAGCCGGGGAAGATGGTGGCTTCGCCGGTTCGAGTGCTGACATGAGTGAGGAGTTCGGTGGGTTCTTCGCCGCCTTCGAGGGCTGCGCCTGCGGTGCCGGCGCGGGTCAGGCGGGCGTTGATGGCGGCGAGCAATTTTTCTGTGACGGGAGTTTCGGTGAGGGGGAGGAGCAAGGCGTCGTCGAGGGGTGAGCTGCTGCGCTGGGTTTCGGGGTCGAACTTGCGGATGGATTCGATCTCGTCGCCGAAGAAGTCGATGCGGACGGGTCGATCCATCTCGGGGGAGTAGACGTCGAGGATGCCGCCACGGAGGGTAACCTGGCCGGGCATCTCGACGACGTCGACGCGGGTGTAGCCGACGGAGAGGAGGTGTTCGACGAGCATGTCGGGCATGTACTCCTCGCCGAGCTTGAGATGGAGGGTGAGGGCGCGGTAGTAGTCGCGGGGGAAGAGGCGCATGCAGGCGGCTTCGACGGGGGCGATGACGAGGCGGGGCGGATTGCTTTTGGGGGCGGTGGCGATCTTCCAGAGGGTGGCGGCGCGGGTCTCCTGGATTTCGGGGTGGGGCGAAAGATTTTCGAAGGGGAGGACGTCATGGGCCGGGAGGCGGAGGACGGATTCGGGGTTCAGGGCGCCGGTAAGCTCGCAGGCGCTGAGGACGGCGGCGTGGAGGGCCTCGGCGGCTTTGTTGTCGGCGACGATGATGACGCAGGGGGCGTCGGCGGCCCGGACGAAGAAGGGGAGGTAGAGCGCGCGGGCAGTGAAGGTGAGGCCAGAGACACGTCTGCGCCCCGTGCCTCCGCTTAAGTGGCGGCGTACACGCTCAAAGGCTTCGGAGTGCTCCAGGTCCGCCAGGAGCTCGCGGACGAAGGGAAGAACCATGCTTGATTGATTTTAGTTGAAGTATAGTTTTCAGCATCTAAACAATTGGAGTAGTATCGGGCTCCCGTGGGAAAGATGACGTTGCGCATCTGCCTACTGGGGGTAATCGCGCTGTTTCACAAGAGAAGCTCCGGAGGTAGACGATGATGACGTTGAGCAAACGGATTTCATTAGCGCTTTTGGCGGCGGTCCTTCCCGTGCTTGCGGGATGCACGCGGCACAGCAAGAGTGAGCAGTACTATCTGGTCGCTACGAATACGGCTGTGCCCTATTGGAAGACGGCTGCGGACGGATTTGCGGCAGCCGGCGCTGAATATGGTGTCTCGGTCGATACCCGCGGGCCGGCAGGATTGAATCCTGAGGCGGAGGTGGAGGAGTTTAAGGCGATGGTGGCGAGGAAGCCGGCGGGGATTCTGGTCTCGGTTGCGAACTCCAAGCTGATGGCGCCGGAGATTGACGCTGCGATTGCGGCGGGCATCCCGGTGATTACGATCGATTCGGATTCGCCAGAGAGCAAGCGACTGTACTTTATCGGAACCAATAACCTGGAGGCTGGGAAGCTGGGTGGGAGACGTGTGGCGGACCGGTTGAACGGCAAAGGAAATGTGGTGTTCTTCACGAATCCGGGGCAGCCCAACCTGGACGAGCGGTTGAAGGGGTATCAGGATATCTTCGCTGCTTTTCCGGGGATCAAGGTAGTGGAGGTGTTCGACATCAAGGCAGATCCGGGTTCGGCGCTGGACCAGGCGGGTGTGTACCTTGCGCGAACGGGTGCAGCCAAAATTGATGCGTTCATTTGCCTGGACTCCCGGTCGGGTTCGAATGTAGCGGAGGCTTTTAAGCGAAGAAATGCGACCGACCGGTTGCTGATAGCGATGGACGTGGACACGGATACGTTGCAGCTGGTGGGGGATGGGACGATTGATTCGACCATCTCTCAAAAGCCGTATACGATGGCTTTTCTTGGGTTGAAGGCTCTGGACGATATCCATCACTACCCGGTGAAACCGCTGGGCGGAGACTATGGGCTGGATCCGTACTCGCCGTTCCCGGCCTTTATCGATACAGGGGTCGCCCTGATTGATAAGACAAATCTGGATCCCATTCTGAAGAAACAGACGGCGGCGAACAGGTAGGCTCTGCCGCTCAAAATGATCCCGGAGATTGTCAGTTGGGCGTGAAGGTTTGCTTCGTGCGTCTTTGCGGGGGAGACTCTCGTCTCAATCAACATCAGCAAAACTAACTATGAGGTGTGGAGTGCGGAAGCTTATCTTTGGCGCGTTTTTCTTCGGGACGACAGTTGGATGTGTAGGCGTGCAGGCGGCGATGGCGCAGGCGGCGTTGACGTATCAGAAGCCGCCGGCGCCGATTGAGCAGCTGCTGGAGGCGCCGCCGACGCCGATCGTGCGGCTCTCCCCGGACCGCAAGATGATGCTGGTCGAACAGCCTGCGACGTTTCCGACGATTGCCGATGTGGCGCAGCCGCGATACCGGCTGGCGGGGATCCGGTTCAATCCTTCGTCGAACGGACCGAGTGTGGAGCGGTATGATGTTGCGCTGCAACTGCAGGCCGTTGACGCGACTGCGCCCAAGACGATTACGGGTCTGCCGGCGAAATTAAAGGCAGTTGACGCGATATGGTCGCCGGATTCGAAGCATGCGGCGTTTGTAGCGCACGCGACTGCTCCGGCTACAGGGCTGGAGCTTTGGGTGATTGATGTGGCGACCTCTCATGCGCATCGGGTGGGGACGGTGAAGCTGAATGCAGTGCTGGGTTCTCCGTGCGAGTGGATGCCGGACAGTGCGTCGCTGCTGTGCAAGACGGTGCCGGCGAACCGCGGAGCTGCGCCGAAGGTGAGCGACATCCCGACGGGGCCGGACGTGGAGGAGAGCCTGGGAAAGGTGAGTCCCGCGCCGACCTTTGAAGACATGCTGAAGACGACGACCGACGAGAACATCTTCGAGTATTACGCGTCGTCGGAGCTGGCGGAGGTGTCGCTGAGTGGGGTGGTTAAGCCTCTGCAGGCGAAGGGTTTGATCGAGCGCGCGGCGCCATCGCCCGATGGCCAGTATGCGCTGGTGTCGATCGTGCATCGGCCGTTCAGCTATACGTTTCCGTATGAGCGCTTTCCGTTGAAGACGGAGGTGGTGCCGGTGAAGGGCGGGGGTGCGGTGAAGCTGCTGTCCGACCGCGGTGCAGTGGATAATCTGCCGATCTCGCGGGATGCGGTGGAGCCGGGGCCGAGGGACTACCAGTGGCGCGGGGATGTTCCGGCGACGGTGGTTTGGGTTGAGGCTGCGGATGGCGGCGATCCGACGAAGCATGCCGCGATCGTCGATAAGGTGATGGCGCTGCCGGCTCCGTTCACCGGGTCGGCAACAACGATCCTGGAGCTTCCGATGCGTCTGGCGCGGGGCTTTGGGCCAGCTGCGGCGCGTGGGATCGAGTGGGGCAACGACCACCTGGCGATTGTGTCGGTGGCGCGGTTCTCGGATCGCAAGTCGATGATGCTGGCGTTCGATCCGTCGACGGGGCAGACCAAGACGATCTACTCGGGCTCTTCGCAGGATCGGTATCACAATCCTGGGCGGCCGATGACGGCGATGAATGCAACGGGGCAGATGGTGTTGAAGCTGACGGCGGACGGGACGGGCATGTACTTCATCTCGCCGGGCGCGTCGCCTAAGGGGGACCAGCCGTTTGTGGGGGTAATGCCGGTGGGCGGCGGAGAGGAGAAGATTCTCTATCGCTCGAGCGATCCTTACTACGATGAGCCGGTCGCACTCCTGTCGGATTCTACGGCGCTGATTCGCCGCGAGAGTCAGACGATGTCGCCGAACTACTTCTCTGCTCCACTAACTGGTGGAGAGCCGGTGCAGTTGACGCACTTCCCCGGGCGCTACGACAACATCAAGATGCCGACGCGACAGTTCCTCAAGTACAAACGCGCGGATGGGGTCGACCTGACCGCGATACTGTGGCTGCCGGCGGGGTATGACAAGAGCCAGGGTCCGCTGCCGACGCTGATGGAGGCGTATCCGGCGGAGTTCAAGACGCGGGATTCGGCCAGCCAGGTGAGCGGATCGCCGAACCGTTATCCGGTATTTGGCGGGGGATCGCATCTTTATCTGGTTCAGGCGGGGTATGCGATTCTAGACAACGCGACCATCCCGATCATCGGTGAGGGCAAGCAGGAGCCGAACGATACGTACGTCGAGCAGCTGGTCGCTGCGGCGAAGGCTGCGATCGATAAAGGCGCGTCGCTGGGCGTGGTCGATCCCAAGCGGGTTGCGGTGATGGGGCACAGCTATGGCGCGTTCATGACGGCGAATCTGCTGGCGCATTCGGACTTGTTCCGCGCGGGCATTGCGGAGAGCGGAGCGTATAACCGCTCGCTGACTCCTTATGGATTCCAGAATGAGGAGCGGACTTACTGGCAGGATCCCAAGCTGTATTTCGATATGTCGCCGTTCAGTTATGCGGACAAGATCAAGACGCCGATCCTGCTGATTCACGGCGAGGCTGACGACAATACGGGCACGTATCCGATCCAGAGTGAGCGCTTTTATGCGGCGCTCAAAGGTCAGGGAGCGACGGTCCGGCTGGTGTTTCTGCCGTTGGAACCGCATGCTTATGGAGCGCTTGAGACCAAGCAGCATGTGCTGTGGGAGATCGATCGCTGGCTGGATACGTATGTGAAGCCGGAAAAGCCTGTGGTTGCAGCCAGCACGAAATAGAAGATTGCAAGGACGAGGGGCGACGCTGTTGCGTTGTCCCCTCTTTCGTTTGAGGAAGACTAGGCCTTGGTGAGTTCTTCGGTTTTGGGTTCTTCCTTTATGAGCGGAGCGATGGCCTCGGCTTCTGCGTCCTTGCCGTAGATGACCTGGCCGTATTCGAGAAGAGTAACCATGCCGACCCCGCCGCAGATGTTACCGGCTACGGCTGGCAGGAGCCACGCGGGGTAGGTGATCCATGCGGCTTTGCCGATGAGGATGGCGGTAAGGATCTCGCCGCTGGTGGCGATGCAGTGGGCGAAGTTGCCGAGGCCGACGACAAAGGTCAGCATCCAGATGATCATGACGGAGCCGGTGATGGAGTGCGAGCCGGAGACGAGCCAAGCCACGGTGGCAATGATCCATCCGCCCATGACGCCGCTCCAGAAGATGGTGGAGGGTGGGTTGTGGATAGCGTCGAGGCCGAGTTGAGCGAGAGATTGCACGACGTCTGGGCGAAGCGCGGTAGTGAGAGAGGCGATTGCGGCGAAGGCGAGTGCACCAAGGACGTTTGCTGGAAGGACGGTAGCCCAGAGGCGCAGGGTCTTCCAGAAATGCTTCTTTTCGGCGAGGACGAGAGCGACGGGGTAGAGGGTGTTTTCGGTGAAGAGCTGGGAGCGGCCGAGGATGACTACGATGAAGCCGAGGGGATAGAACATCTTTGCGACGAAGAGGATTGTGCTGGTGGGTGTTGTGCCGGGTGTGGTGAGTAGAGCGATTGCGATAGCGTTGCCGAGGGCTGAGAGACCCATGAAGATGCCGCCGGCGAGGCCGGAGATGGCAAGGGATACGCTGGAGCGACCGAGCTCCTGGCGGGCATTGTTGGCGACCTGCTCGTAGATGTCCTGGGCGCTGGGTCGTTCGAGGTTCTTTTGCGCGTCCTGCGTGGGTTGGGGCTGCGGCGGGTAGCGGCGGAGACGGAAGGGCATGTCTTTGAGATGCAGAATCTGGTGAGGAAGCGTGACTGGCAGCGCAGATGCGATAGCAGTTAGTTTCGCGGGACCTCTTTATAATCCTGCCTATGACGCGGAAACTTACGCTTGAGCAAGAGTTGCAGGAGCTGCGCGATACGCTTCGGCATCATGAGTATTTGTATTACGTCGAGGATGCTCCTGAACTGACGGATGCGCAGTACGACGCGCTGATGAACAAGCTGAAAAAGATTGAGGCGGAGCATCCGGAGTTGGTGACGCCGGACTCGCCTTCGCAGCGAGTGGGTGGGAAGCCGAAAGAGGGTTTCGCGAAGATGCCGCACTCGCGGCCGATGTTGTCGCTGGATAACGCTTACAACGAAGAGGAGCTGCGGGCGTGGGAGCAGCGGGTCCGGGATGCGTTGCCGAGTACGGAGAAGGTGCGGTATGAGTGCGAGTTGAAGCTGGATGGATTGTCGCTGGCGTTGCACTATGGGCCGGGGGCGCAGGGGTCGGCTCATCTGGAACGCGGGTTGACGCGCGGGGATGGCTCGATCGGCGAGGATGTGACGAGCAATGTGCGGACGATTCGGTCGGTGCCGCTGAGTGTTTCGGCGGCGAAGCTGAAGGCGGCCGGGTTGCCACAGAGTTTTGAGGTGCGCGGAGAGGTGGTGCTTCCGCAAGCGGCGTTTGTGAAGATGAATGAAGAACGCGAGGCGCAGGGGATGGCGCCTGCGGCGAATCCACGGAATGCGGCGGCGGGGACGATTCGTACGCTGGAGCCGAATATCGTGGCGCAGCGGCGGTTGGATTTTTACGCTTACTTTTTGCTGCGTGATGGGGAGTTTTTGTTGCCGCTGCAGTCGGCGACGCTGGATGCTTTGCGTACGTCAGGTTTTCGGGTGAACAAGTATGCGCGGACGGTATCGAGTATTGATGAGGTGATCGCGTTTGTCGCGGATGCGGAGCCGCTGCGCGACACGTTGGGGTATGAGATTGACGGCGTGGTCATCAAGGTGGATGCGACGGCGCAGCAGCGGAGGCTGGGTTTTACGGGGAAGGCTCCGCGGTGGGCGATCGCTTATAAATTTGCGGCTCGCGCGGGGATTACCAAGCTTGAGGATGTGTTGTTTCAGGTGGGAAGGACGGGCAAGGTGACTCCGGTTGCGGCGCTTGCTCCGGTGTTGATTGGCGGGACTACGGTGACACGGGCGACGCTGCACAATGCGGATGAGATTGCGCGTTTGGGGGTTCGCATCGGAGATTCTGTGTCGGTGGAACGTGGCGGGGATGTGATTCCGAAGATTGTGGAGGTGGTGGAGGATAAGACGCATCCTCGGGGGAAGCGGGAGATTGTGTTTCCGGAACAGTGTCCCGTGTGCGGGAGCGAGTTGATGCGAGTGGAGGGAGAGGTGGATTGGCGATGTGTCAACGACTCTTGTCCCGCGCGGGTGCGGGAGGAGCTGTTGCATTGGGCAGCGCGGGGAGTGATGAACATCGAGGGGCTGGGCGATGCGATGGTGGCGCAGTTGCTGGGCCAGAGCGCGGAGTTGGGAGGCGAGATCGAGCAAAGAGTGACGGAGGAGGGTGCGCCGGTTGTGACGCGTAAGCCTCTGATCCACAGCATCGGCGATCTTTACCGTTTGCGGCGCGAGCAGTTGCTGAGTCTTGAACGTGTGGGGGAGAAGACGGCGGATGCGCTTCTGGGGCAGATTGAGCGATCGAAGGAAGCGGGACTGGCGCGTGTGCTGCTGGGGCTTGGGATTCGGTTTGTAGGTGAGCGCACGGCACAATTGCTCGCGTCACATTTCGGCTCGATGGAGGAGCTGGAGAAGGCAGCGAGTCAGAGCCCCGAGAAAGCGAGCGAGGCACTTGAGGCAGTAACGGAAGTTGGCCCCAAGGTGGCGCAGGCGATTGTGGAGTTCTTTGCGGTAGGGAAAAACAAGGATCTTGTGAGAGACCTCACGTCGCTGGGATTGACAATGACAGCGGAGAAACGGGTGACTACCTCGACGCTGGAGGGGCTGACGTTTGTGTTGACGGGGACGCTGCCGAATCTTACGCGTGAGTCGGCGAAGGAGAGGATTGAGTCGGCGGGTGGGCGGGTTTCGGGGAGCGTCAGCAAGAAGACGAGTTACGTGGTGGCTGGGGAGGAGGCTGGGTCCAAGCTGGATAAGGCGACGTCGCTGGGGGTGAAGGTGGTGGACGAGGCGGGGTTGCTGGCGTTGTTGAGTGGGAGAAGCGTATAGACTCAAGACGATGGCTTGGCTTCCGGGAACTCGGGTTGGCTCTTACGAGATAGTTGATGTGCTCGGCGATGGCGGGATGGGTAAGGTGTTTCGCGTGCGACACCTGATCTCGGATCGTATGGAGGCAATGAAGGTGTTGCTGGGAGCGTCTTCGGCCAACCAGGAGATGCTGGACCGGTTCACGCGGGAGATTCGCGTGCTGGCGGCACTGAATCATCCGAATATCGCGGGGCTGCATACGGCGTTTCATCACGATGGGCAGCTTGTGATGATTATGGAGTATGTGGAAGGGACCGACCTGGGGCGCGCTCTGGCGGTGGGGATTACGCTGGACCAGGCGGTGGCGTTTACGCGGCAGGTGCTTACAGCGCTCGAGTATGCGCACTCGCGCGGGGTGATTCATCGCGATATCAAGCCTTCGAATGTTATGGTGACGCCCACGGGCCAGGTGAAGGTGCTTGATTTCGGGCTGGCGCTGGCGCTTCCGGATGCGCGATTGACGATGACGGGCGCGCTTGTGGGGTCGCTGCACTACATTGCGCCGGAGCAGATATCGGGTGGGGCGCATGATGTGCGGTCAGATCTGTATGGGGTCGGGGTGACGCTGTACGAGATGATTACGGGCAAGCTGCCGATCGAGGGCACGAATTATGCCCAGGTGATCGGGGCGCTTCTGAGGCACAGCCCGGTGTCGCCCAGTCAGGTGAACCCGCTGATTCCCCAGGAGTTTTCCGCGGTGGTGATGAAGGCGCTGGCGAAGGAGAAGCGGGAGCGATGGCAGACGGCTGCTGAATTTCTTGCGGCTTTGAATGCGTCGCAATTGGGGCAGGCTTCGCAGCTTCGGGTCTGTACGACTGGATCCTCGACGCCGACATCGGCAGGTGAGGCTGTGGTCGCGGAGAGATCGAAGTACGAGCCGGAGCATTTGAGCGAGATTACGTTGAAGCTGGCGCACTACGTTGGGCCGATTGCGAGTGTGCTGGTGAAGCGTGCTTCAAGCAGTACCCATGATCTGCAGACGCTTGTGGAGCAGGTGGCGCGGGAGATTGAACCAGCGGATGCGCGGCAGAGTTTTCTTGCATCGGTCGGCGGACGGTTTCGCAAGAGCGGGTCGTTGTAGCTAGCCGGACTAAGCGAGCTAGCCGAGCATGCGGAGGGCCTTGACGACGGTGACGACCAGACGATTGAAGGATGCGGTGAGCTGGGCCATTTCGTCTTTGCCGCGGACGGGAAGTTCGGCCTGGTCGAGCTGGCCGAGGCTGACGCGGTCGGCGACTGCGGAGAGTTTTCGCATGGGCAGGATGATAAGGAAGTAAAGAACCAGATCGATGGCGATCAGGATTGCGGCGAAGGTTGCGACGAGCGACCACAAGAGGGTTTTGAAGGCCCCAGTTGCGATCTGGACGGGGAGGGCCATCGGCACGGAGACGATCTGGGCGCCGATGATCTCGTTGAGTTTCCAGCCGAAGCCATTGGTTGAGCCGTACTTGTCGATCATGACCTTGGGTGCGGCAGAGGGTACGGAGTGACACTCGAGACAGCTTGCCACGGCGACGATGGGGTGAGCGAGGTAGAGCGAGCGTCCGGTGGCGGTCTCGCGCTCGCCGACGAACTCTTTCATGTCCGGCTTGTTGCGAAAGGCTTCGACGATGTCGGTCTCCCAGTCGACGGCGCGGTCTTTCAGATTGGTGGGGTTGAGTGTGGCTTCCTTGTACATGTACTCGGGAAACTTCTGGCGAAGACGGTCAAAGGTGACTGTGGCCCCGTAGGCGGGGACGATCTGAGGGAGGAAGTCGTGCTGCATGGCCGGAGTGGTGACGATGAGCGGCTTGAGTTCTTCGGTGGTGTAGTTGCGGGTGGAGGTTGCGCTCTGCATCATGAGTTCGGCCTGCTGGATGACCTGGCTGCGAGCGTTGTCGATGAGGAAGGAGTGAGCGACCCAGGAGACGATGGCGAGACCGATGGCAACGAGGGCGATGACGATGAGATTGAATTTGAGCAGAAGTTTCATGGGGTCCCTGAAGCGTGGATAAGTTGCTACGCGATTCTGTCGATGACGAGGAGGGTGCGGTCGTCGTGGGGTGGGGCTCCCTCGCAGAAACGGTGAATTGAAGCGAAGGTGGTTTCGACGGGATCGGGGGCGGAGAACTCGCGATGACGCTCGATGGAGCCGAACTGGACGCCTGCCGGGTTTTCGGCTTCGGTGACTCCGTCGCTGAGGAGTACCAGGCGGGCGCTCGGGGGCAGTGTGAGCGACATGGAGTGGAAGGTGGAGTCGGGCAGGAGACCGACGGGAACGTCTCCATCGAGGATAGGGGTCACGGTGCCGTCTTCGCGGATGAGGAACGGAGAGATGTGGCCGCCGTTGATGAGTTCGAACTCGCCGTTTTGCTTATAGTGGAGGGCTACGAGGGTGACATACTTCCTGCCGTAGACACGGGAGCAGAGGAAGGAGTGGACGGTAGCGACAGTGTCGAGGAGGGAGACGTGACTTCGGGCCTGGGCGTACATCATGCCCTGGATGATGGAGGCGAGCAGGGCAGCGGGCATGCCTTTGCCGGAGACATCGGCGACGATGGCTACGAAGCCGTCATCGACGGGGATGACGTCGTAGAAGTCGCCGCCGACTTCGGTGCACGGGATGGTCTTAGCCATGATTTTGGCGTAAGGGAAGGTCGGAAGATCGCGGGCGATGATGCTCTGCTGGATGGAGGCGGCGATCTCCATCTCGTTGCGGAGGAGGTCGGCGGCACGCTCGGCCTGGACGAGGCGGGCATTTTCGACGAGGTTGGCTGCTTCAGTCGCGATGGCGTGAAGGATGTCGCGGCCGACGCGGTTGAGAGTGCTGGTCTGGAGGCGGCTGTCGAGATAGAGGAGGCCGAGGAGGCGGTCGGAGTTGTGGCAGCGCAGGGGGATGGCGATGACGCTGCGGAGGTCGTGGGCGACGATGCTCTCGCGGCCGATGAGGCGGCCATCGCTGCTGACGTCGCCGACGATGTACTCCTTGCCGGACTCGGCTGCGTCGCGGACGATGGAGTGCGAGATTTTTGTGTCGTCGAGGATCTTCTGGCCGTCGCAGTTGAGGGCGCACTGGAGAGCAAGTGCGGTGGGGCCATCGCCTAGGAAGACGAAGCCGCGCTCAGCCCCGGTGAGGCGCAGAGTGTACTCGATCATGGTGGTGAGGATGTCTTCGAGCACACGGGTGCTGTTGAAGCTCTGTGCGGCCTGGAGGAAGAGGGAGAGCTTCTCGAGCTCGGTACCGGAGGCTGCTGACGACATCCGCTTGAAGAGAGACTGGGTGGAGGCGTCGTCGTCTGCGGTGACGAAGAGGAGGGTGATGCCGGACGCGCCGAGCTCAATGCGGTCACCGGAATGGAGGCGAGCAGTATCCTTGCGGACGTCGTTGACGAGGGTCCCGTGGAGGCTACCGAGATCCTGAATAAAAAAACCCTCCGCATCCTGGTGAATGATGGCGTGTTTGCGGGAGACTTGCGAGTTCGAGAGGTAGAGATGGGAATCGGCCTGACGACCAATCGCGAAGGGCAGACAGCCGAGGGTCACGGTACGCGTCTGGTCTGCCTCACGAACTACCACGCGGGCTGTTTGTTTGATGGTCTCCATAGGGTTACGGGCCGATCGGACACTCTGGTTTCATGGGCAGTAAAAGCGCTAAATGAAAGTGGATGAAGTCTAACATCAGGCCGGGCGCGGATGGTTGGATGGAGCGGATGGCCGGAGCGGATGGTTCCCATTGAGAGGCAAATTCTTGTGTGATAGCATCCCTGTCTCTTCGGAATGCCTCCTGCGGCGGGTCTGAAATGAAGGGCCTGGGAAGTACGAGTCGTCAGAGGAGATCGTGGCAAACGATTGCCACGAGATTCGGATTGTTGGTGTTTCCCTTGGATGAAGCGGACGGCAGACCGATAAGACCAGCTGCACAAGACTGGCAGATACAACCTGAACGGCTATGCCGCAACCCCATCCCTGCCCTGCGTCGACAAGAAAGACTTTCGAATCCGCCCGTTGAAGGGTGCTGGAGGAATTTTCGATGAAAACTTATATGGGAAGTGATATTCGCAACGTAGCTGTAGTGGGGCATGCGCATTGCGGGAAGACCACCTTAGTCTCCGCTCTGCTGCATGCCGCGAAGATGACGATGACGCGAGGCCGGGTGGAAGATGGGTCCGCCGTTACGGCTTATGACGAAGAAGAGGTTGCACGGCGGACTACGATGTCGAATGCTACGGCTTTCGCAGAGTGGAACGGCGTGAAGATCAATCTGATCGATACTCCCGGCTTTCATATGTTTGTGCATGAGACGCGGGCTGCGATGCTGCCGGTAGAGGTCGCCGTAGTTGTGGTGAATGCGCAGTGCGGCGCGGAGATGGTGACGGACAAGGTTTGGAAGTATGCGGCGGAGGTCAATCTGCCACGGATTGTGGTGATCAATCAGGTGGACCATCCGAAGGCGGACAGCAGAGTCGGACGGCAACGAATGATCGAACTTCTGCAGGAGAAGTGGGGGCGGCAGATTGTGCCGGTACAGCTGCCGATCGTTGACCAGCACGGCTTTCATGGGGTGGTGGACCTGGTGACGATGAAGGCTTATTTGTACAAACCGGATGGGGATGGGCGGGGAGAGGTTGGCGCGATTCCTGAGGCTATCAAGGCAGATGCCAAGGTTGCGCATGAGGCGCTGGTGGAGCTTGTGGCTGAGGGGAAGGATGAATTGATGGAGGAGTTCTTCAGGGAGGGGACGATTCCTGAGGAGCATCTGATCACTGCGCTGCATGAGGCGATTCGCGAGGACCGAATCTTTCCAGTGCTGTATGTGAGCGGCTTGAGAAATGTGGGGACCGATCATCTGCTGGATTTTCTGAAGGTGTATGCCCCTGCGCCAACGGAGCGGGAGCCGGTGGCTGCGCATGGTCTTCTGCACTCCGTGCAAGGAAAGCCCAATGGTAGCGGAGCTCTGGATGTTCAGGACGAGATCGTCATGCGCAAGGTCAACGATGAGGAGCCGCTCGCGCTGTATGTGTACAAGACGATGAGCGATCCTTTTGCGGGGAGAATCTCGTTCTTCAAGGTGGTCAGCGGCATGATGAAGACGGATAAATCCGTGGTGAATTTCACGCGTCAGGAGCCGGAGCGGCTGGCGCATCTTTCAATCATGCAGGGGCGAAAGGCGGTGGAGGTGCAGGAGCTGCATGCGGGAGATCTTGGCGCTGTGGCGAAGCTGCGGGTGACGCTGACTGGGGATACTCTCGGCGATAAGTCGCACGAGATCTTTCTGGAGCCGGTGCGAATGCCTGAGCCTGCGATGACCTACGCGATTGAACCGAAGTCGCGTGCCGATGAGGACAAGCTGGCGCCGGCTTTGCACAAGGTGATGGAAGAGGATTCGATGGTGAGGTTCTTCCGCGATCCGCAGACGAATGAGTTTCTTGTGGCGGGCGCGGGTCAGCAGCACATTGAGGCGGTCGTGGCGAAGTTGAAACGGCGTTATCACACCGATGTTACCTTGAAGGCTCCGAAGATTCCGTATCTTGAGACGGTGCGTGGGCGAGCGGAATCCCAGGGCCGGTATAAGAAACAGACCGGTGGGCATGGGCAGTTTGGCGACTGCAAGATTCGCATGGAGGCGCTACCGCGCGGAAAGGGAGTGGTCTTCGAGAACGATATTTTTGGCGGTGCAATTCCGCGTCAGTACGTTCCTGCGGTGGAGAAAGGTATTCGCGAGTCGGCCGCTCGTGGATTTCTAGCGGGATATCCGGTGGTGGATATCAAGGTAACGGTGTTTGACGGCAGTTATCACGAAGTGGATTCGAGCGAGATGTCGTTCAAGATGGCTGCGCGGCTTGCCTTCCGCAAATGCATGGAGCAGGCGAAGCCTGTTTTGCTGGAGCCGGTGATGCGGGTGGAGATTGAAACGCCGGACGACTTCGCCGGTGCACTGTTGGGCGATTTGAACTCACGCCGTGGCCGAGTACAGGGGATGGAGAGTGTGGGAGCAGGGACGATGGTGCGAGCGGAGGTTCCGATGGCGGAGATGTTGAGCTATGGAACGACGCTCACGTCGATTACGCAGGGACGAGGCAGTTTTCGGATGGAGATGGACCATTACGATGTAGTGCCTCCGCTGCTGGCTGACAAGATTCTAGCGAATGCAAAACAACCGAATCATGATGACCTCGAAGAATAGATAAACTTGATGAGTTTGTGAGGATGTTGCCGAGCCTGCAAAGACGGTGCCGCGCGGGCAGGGTGTGCTGCGCGGTGACTTTGGCCACGCCTGAGAGCTGTTTCATGTCTGATTCACCCATGCTAGTTGACTGGAAGTGAAGACCATAGCCCGCTGAAGTTGGGGCTTTCCGTACTCTTCAAGGTTTAAGGTCTATTGGACACGGGAAAGTCACAAGTGACATGAATGGACGAAAAATTTGCTTTCCGATTTTGACAACTTCGGATATCCTCATGTTCATTCCAAGAAAAGCACCAAAACTGAATCGCTCCGGTTCCGAGTTTTGCACTTCGTAGTTGCCTCAGCGTAGTTGCCGCGGGTCCGCCGTGCTGCATCGTTGCATCGGTGTCTTCCTGATCGATAGTTCCGAGACGAAAAAACTGCCTTCGACACAATTTGCCTCACTTTTGGAGCCAGACCTATGATCAAGCGTTCACGCTTACCCCTCGTTATCGCCGTTCTCCAGATGCTTTGTCTCTCGCTGGTGTGTCCTGCGTTTGGACAGCAGACGCTCGGTGGACTTACCGGTGTGGTCACCGACGTCCAAGGCGGAATTCTGCCGGGAGTGGTGGTGACGCTTGTCGGCGAGCAGACGGGGTTGAAGCGTGCGCAAACCTCTGGAAGCAATGGCTTTTATGACTTTCCCAATCTGCCGATTGGGACGTACACCCTGTCGTTCACGAAGGAAGGGTTCGAGACCCAGAAGACGCAGGCTATTCCAGTTCAGAGCGATCGCACAGGCACGCTGAATGTGCAGTTGAAGGTGGGTGCGGTGAACACGGTGGTGAGTGTCGATGCTGCGCCGCTGATGAACGCGGTGGATACGACGAATGGGTATGTGCTGGACAAGGCGCAGATCCAGTCGATTCCGCTGCCGACGGGGAGCTTTACGGGGTTGGCGATTCTGTCGCCGGGCGTGAACGCGGAGTTGCAGGGTGGAACCGGTTCCCTCTCTGGCCTGGGCAATGCTCCCATTTGGGCGAACGGTCAGCGGGACACCAGCAATAGCTTTTCGCTGAATGGCGTGGACGCCAGCAATCTATTCAACGGTAAAAGCACCAGCCAGGTCGCCTCGGCGCGCGTCATCAATAGCACGGGCGCTTCGACCAGCACCGGCGGCGGCGGCGTTATTCAGACCACTGCTTCCGTCTATCTCTCCATCGGCAACGCCATCCCGACACCCGCGCCTGACACGATCGAGGAGGTTCGCGTCAACGCGTCTATGTATGACGCGCAGCAGGGTTCTACGTCCGGTGCGCACATCGACATGAGTACCTCTTCCGGCAGCAACCTCTATCACGGCTCGGCCTACGGGATGCGCGGCACAAACTGGATCAATGCAGCGCCGTTCTTCTTCAAGAATGACCCGATCATTGCCAGCAATCCGAGGCTGGTGAATCCAGAGCTGCATCGCTACGACATCGGGGCGACCTTCGGCGGTCCTATCATCAAGAACAAGCTGTTCGGCTTTGTGGCCTATCAGCACCTACAGGTCTCAGACCAGGAGATCGGCGACTCTTTCCTTGACGTGCCAGCCGGTCTCTCCGACACGAACCGTGACGCCAACGGATTCGCAGGCGTTGTAAATAATAGCTTCGAGTCCGGTCTGGGCGGTGGGAACATCGATAGAACCGCGCTCGCCCTGTTTAATTCGCCCTCGCTACCCGGCGAGCCCGGCAAGTGGCTTGTACCGAATGACAGTGGAACTGGTCTGACTCCTTCTCACCCCTTCAACGCGTTTCTTCCGGGGACAGGCCGCTTCAAGGCCGATATGGCGGTAGCCAACCTCGACTACAACGCCACATCGAAGGATACCCTTTCACTGAAGTATTACTACCAGCACGATCCCACTCTCGCGCCCTACGCTTATTCGAGCGTTCCTGGATTTACTGAGCACCTCGATTCCGGCGCGCAGGTCTTCTCCATCATCAACACCTATCTCGTCAAGTCCAACCTGAGCACCACGCAAACCATGGGCTTCATGCGAGAGAAGACCTGGGTTGATAATGAGCAGCCTTTCGGTCCGAAGGCGATTCCAGGTGGTTCACTTGGAACGGTCTCTATCAATGAGTTCAACTCGAATTACTTTCCCGGCGTCTCGATCGTGAACGTTCTAGGCGACACTGCGTACAACGCCGGTATCAGCACCGGCATCCTGAACATCGGCCCCAACGCTGAGGGTCAGGCTCCCAACACCGGAGCGTTCCAAAACCGATGGGAGCCGTCCGGGAACGCAATCTGGACGCTGGGCAAGCACACCGTGAGTTTTGGAACCAGCTATAGCTACACCCAGCTCAATACGATCGACAAGCGCACTGGCGACGGCACTGTCGCGACCGACGACCTGAGTGCCTACGCGCAAGGTTACGTAACCCCTGGCAGCTCTTCCACCGCCTTCTATGTCAGCTCCTTCCTGCAGGGCAACGCCAGCCGGTACTATCGGGCCAACCAGCTGGGCAGCTACGTTCAGGACAAGTTCCAGGTCACGCCAACCCTGTCGCTCACCGCTGGATTGCGTTATGACTGGAACGGGGGCCTTACGGAGAAGGAGGGCCGCATCTTCAACTTCGATCCCACGCTTTACAACTACAGCGCGGCGTCGGACACCATCGTCAATCCGGGCTTTATCATCGCCGGCAACAACACAAATGGCACTGCCGGCGTCAGTCCGACCACGCTCACCGGTCGCCAGTGGGGCATCGGTCCCCGGGTGGGCGCAGCGTGGCAGCCTGAGATGTTCCACAATAAGGTGGTCGTCCGCACGGGCTTCGGTATGTACTACGACCGGGGCGAACTCTTCAGCTACTTCTCGCCCGGCTATGCGATTGGCACCGTCACGGGTGGTCCATTTGGCGTCAACCAGCAACTTCCCTTCGTGACTGCGCAGAGCTGTCCTACCGCCACTCTTTACAGCTACTACATTCCTACCTGCGGTGGACTGGCTGAAGGCGGCGACCCCTTCGGTCCGCCGACGATCGCGCCGACCGCAGCCACGGGCAACCTGGCCAACCCTTACACCGACGTTCAGAGCGCGCCACCCAGCAACCCCAAATCGTCCGATCTCAGCAAGTACCTGCCTAATCTCGCTAGCATCGAGAATGGCGGCCAGCCCATCTCGCTGGGTGTCTATGACCGCGCCAACAAGCTGCCCTACACCTACAATTACACGCTGGATATCCAGTGGCAGCCAAGCAATAACTGGGTTGTCGAACTCGGCTACGTCGGCAACATCGGTCGCCATCAGGTCATTCCGGTTCCCTTCAACCAGCCGGGGATCGCCTCACCCAGCAACACTATCCATGGCGAGAAATACTCTTATGGTTACAACGTTCTCGGAGCTTCGTTGCCCGACGGCAGTAGCTACGACGAAGACTACGAGGGCGGTAACGTCGATCACCGGGTTCCCTACATCGGCTACGCGGCTGAGTCTATCGACTACCGAGCCGCCGGCGTCGACGCCTACAACGCGCTGACGGCACACGTCGAAAAGCGCATGAGCCATGGCCTGCAGTTTGCTGCTTCCTACACTTATTCGCACGCACTCGATGAACAGAGCGGCCTGGGCCTCTTTTACAACGGCAACAACCCGCTCAATTTGCGTGATGGGTACGCCTCGGCCGACTTCGACCGTACTCATGTCATCAACTTCACCTACGTTTACAAACTGCCCGATTTTGTCCACGAGCACAATATCGAAAGCTATTTCACCAATGGCTGGTCGCTGGTTGGCCTTACCATCCTGCAGAGCGGTCAGCCCTATAGCGTCATCGACTTCAGCGGCGCCGTGGCCAGCGTCTTCTATGGCGTCAGCAACGGTATCACCAACCCCATCGTTCCCTTGGCTCCCGGCTGCACCCCCAAGAATGCCAAGACCGGTCTCTCGGGAGCTTTCAACGACGAAGCACTCAAGACCTCCTGTTTCACCATCCCCTTGCTGTCGGCGGGCGGTCTGGGCGGTGCTATCCCCACCTCCGATCCCTATGAGACTGACTTCACGACCGGCCAGCGCAACATCTTCCGCCAGGCCTTCCAGAAGCGGTCAGATGCCTCGCTGGTGAAACTGACCAAGTTCACCGAGCGTTACAGCCTGAAGTACACGTTCGATGTCTACAACCTCACCAACACGAGCAGCTTCGACGTACCGGGCAACGAGGTTTCGCAAAACCAGAACTATAACGGGTTCCCGGAAGCTGGTACGCCGGTTCTGCCCACCTCCTGCGATGCCAGCAACGCGGGCTTCTACAACTGCCCATTTAGCCTCGGCGTGGTCACCCACACCATCGGTAGTGCGCGGCAGATACAGATGTCGCTTAAGTTGCTGTTCTAAGGCTTCGGTGTAATTTGGCTGAAGTTTTTCATGTCGACGAGAGCTACCGAGAGCCGCTCTGCGACAAGGGCTGAACGTGTTTTGTCTTCGCCGGGTAGGGCGGTGGTTCACAGTCTTATTGTGTTCGGAAATGGACAGATGTTTCTGGTTGTGGACGGTTTGGGGCTGGTGGGGTCTGCTAAGTGACTGAAAAGGTGTAGTTGGGATTGGCCTGTTGTTTGCTTTCAGTCCGAGCGCAATGGACATCTCAAGACCAGATATCAAAAAGAAGAAGATGCAGCGGCAGTTGGTTGTGGCTGGCTGCGGAGTTGTGGCGCTCGCGGTTGTGGCGTTTTTTGTGACGCGGCTGAAGCCAGCTGCTCCTGAGGTAGACCGTGCGACGGTCTGGACTGACGCGGTGAAGCGGGGACCGTTGCTGCGGCAAGTACGTGGGCCAGGGACGCTGGTGGCACGTGAGGACAAGATACGAGTCATCCCTGCGGAGACCGAGGCGACGATCTCGCGTATTCGTGTGCTTCCGGGTTCGCAGGTGAAGGCTGACACCATCATTATGGACATGGTTGACCCAACGGTGGACCAGCAGATGATGGATGCGACCCTAGCGCTGAAGGGCGCGAAGGCTGACCTGGAAAATACACGTGCCACGGTGAACAGCAACATGATGGTGCTGCGCGCCGAATCGGCGACGCTGGACGACGACACCCGGCAGGCGCTTCTACAGGCCAAGACGGACAAGAGCTTGTACGACCTGGGCGTGGTGAGCGGGCTGACCTCGAGCGCTTCGGGGGGGAAGGCCGATGAGATGGGCAAACGGCAGCAGATTGAGCAACAGAAGCTGGAGATGAATCAGAGGGCCATCGCAACGATGCTTGGCGTGCAGGAGGCCAAGGTGCAGCAGGCTGAGGCCGTGTTGGCGCTGAAGCAGAGGCAGAAGGACGCTCTGACGGTGCGCGCGGGAATCGACGGAGTGCTGGAGGCCCCGGACGTGCCGTTGCAGGTGGGGCAGCATGTGGATCCGGGGACGATGCTGGCGAAGGTGGTACAGCCGGATCAATTAAAGGCCGCGCTAAAGATTGCCGAGACGCAGGCGCGTGACATCCAGATCGGGCAGCCGGCTGAGGTCGATACCCACAACGGGGTGATCGAAGGCAAAGTGATGAGAATTGATCTCGCAGTAGTGAACGGAACGGTGACGGTTGACGTAGAGCTTTCTGGGGCCATGCCGCTGGGCGCGCGTCCCGACCTGAGCGTGGATGGAACGATCGATCTGGACCGGATGGCGGACGTGCTTTTTGTGGGCAGGCCGGCGTTTGGGAATGAAAACAGCACGATCAGCCTGTTCAAGCTGGGTCCGGATGGCAAGACGGCGGTACGGGTTCCTGTGAAGGTAGGACGCGCATCGGTGAACAGCATTCAGGTGCTGGAAGGATTGCAGGAAGGCGACACGGTCATTCTGTCGGACATGAGCCGATGGGACAACACGGACAGGATTCGCTTGAACTAGCCACAACTAAGAAAAGGGAGAGTAATGATGACGACAACAGAGACGATTATTCAGATCGAGGACCTGACGAAGATTTTCTATACGGATGAGATTGAAACGCATGCGCTGTCGGGCGTGCATTTGAATATCAACCGCGGCGAGTATGTGGCGATGTCGGGGCCGTCGGGATGCGGGAAGTCGACGCTGTTGTCGATCATCGGATTGCTGGATACTCCGACAGGCGGGAGTTACACCTTGAATGGCAAGGCGGTGGCGAACCTTAACTTTGCGGATCGTTCGCGAATCCGCAATCAGGAGATCGGGTTCATCTTTCAGAGCTTCAACCTGATTGGAGACCTGACGGTCGCCGAGAACGTGGAGTTGCCGCTGACGTATCGCGCGGGGATGCCGTCGGCTGAGCGAAAGCGGAGAGTGCAGGAGTCGCTGGAACGAGTGAATATGGCGCACCGGATGCGTCACTATCCGGCGCAGCTCTCGGGCGGTCAGCAACAGAGGGTCGCGGTGGCGCGAGCACTGGCAGGTTCACCGTCGATTCTGCTGGCGGACGAACCAACGGGAAATCTGGATTCGAAGAACGGAGAAGCGGTAATGAAGCTGCTTCAGGAGCTTCATAGTGAAGGCGCGACGATCTGTATGGTGACACACGATCCACGGTTTGCAGCACATGCGGAGCGGCAGATCCATCTGTTCGATGGCAAAGTCGTGGCGGAGGGAGAACTCAACAAGCTGTTAGCGGAGGTAGAGGCATGATGACGCTGTTCGAGGACTTGAGGCTGGCGTTGCGGCAGGTTTGCCGGGCGGTAGGGTTGTCAGGAACGGCGGCGGCCGTGGTTCCGCTGGTTGTGCTGGGAGTCGCGCTGAATATAGCCGCTCTGAGTGGGATGGAGTATGTGCGGAACGAGAGACACCCGGGGCATAGGTATGTCCGGACGGCTTTGCGGAGTGCGACTCGGACCGAGTTGAAGGTGATGCGGACCGTAGTGGTTTCAACCCTGAAGAAGATTCAAGGTGGCAAGCGGCGATGGTGCGTGGCGCAACAGTGGGTGATGGATCGAGGGACAGAGGTTACCGGGTACAAGCTCGAGGTTGGTTTTGATTGGGCCGCTCCAAGCAGCAGCGAAGGCTGTGACGTCGAGATTGTGGGTAGTTCTCACCGGAAGATGACGATTGCCTTTGTGCAGTGCTGAAACGCATAGCGGGTGGCTGAAGTGGCGAAGAGACTATAAGGGGAGAAGTTAATGCATCAACTCGCGCAGGACATTCGTTTTTCATTGCGACAGTTAAGACGATCCCCGGGGTTCTCGGTGATTGTCGTACTGACGTTGTCGCTGGGAATTGGCGCGGCGGCGGCGGTGTTCAGCGTTATCGATGCGGTGTTGCTGCGGCCGCTGCCGTTCGCACACCAGGAGCGGCTGGTGTTTCCTGACACGACGTCAGCTCAGGCGTATTCGCAGCCCCCGTCGTACCTGAGCTATCTCGATACACGTGCGCAGTTGAAGACCTTCGATGCTCTGGCGGGATACTCATCTTTCAACAAGATCAACCTTGAGGGCCCATCGGGGCCGGTGTCTCTGAACGCGGTGAAGGGGACCGATAACTTTTTCAACGTGTTTGGAGTGAAGCCGATTCTGGGAAGGACGTATCTGGCGGGGGAGGACCAGCCTGGCAGGGATGATATCGCCGTGCTGAGCTATGAGGTGTGGCAGACGCAGTTTGGCGGGCAGGCGAATGTGGTGGGTAAGGTGGTGCGGCTGGATGGCGCTCCCTACACGGTAATCGGCGTAATGCCGGCGGGGTTCCGGTTTCCGCTGTCGATGCGCAATGCAATCTATACACCGCTGCATCTCGATCCCCGATGGAAGGCAAGCCGTGGCACCCACTGGCTGCGGACGGTGGGTCTGCTGAAGGCAGGCGTAAGCCGGGAGCAGGCGCAGGCGGACTTTGCGCGGGTGCTAGCCGATATTGGGCGGGCGTATCCCGGAACGGATGCGGGACGGACGGTAAGCATCGTTCCCCTGCATGTGCAGGTGAGCGGCAAGACGGGTGGTCCACTGAAAACGCTGATAGTTGCGGTGCTGGCTTTGCTGGCGATTGCGTGCGTGAACGTTGCAGGGCTGCTGCTGGCGCGAGGGGTGAAGCGGGAGCGCGAGATTGCGTTGCGGGCGGCGGTGGGCGCGGGACGGATGCGGCTGGTGCGGCAGATGGTGACGGAGAGCGTGGTGTTGTCGGGAGCGGGGCTGGCCGGCGGGATCGCAGTGAGCTGGCTGCTGCTGGCGGCGATGCGGACTTTTCTGGTGGATGCGCTTGCGCGAGGGACGGACGTCCGCATGAACTGGACGGTGCTGGTTGTGGCGCTATTGCTCTCTGCGGGGACGAGCGTGGTGGCGTCGCTCGCACCGGCGGTGAGGCTCTCCGGCACGGATCCGAACCGGGCGTTGCGAGTGGGAGGGGGATCGGGTACGGGGCTGGGGCAGCATCGGCTGCGGTCGGGGTTCGTGGTGACGCAGGTGGCGTTGTCGCTAGTGCTGCTGGTGGTCTCGGGGCTGCTGCTAAGGAATCTACAGGGGCTACTTAAGACAAATCTCGGCTTCGATGCGAAGACGATCCTGACGACTGAGATTGGACTTTCGCAGGGCAGATATGAGGGCAGGGATCCGTTGGTTACGTTCTATCAGCCATTGCTGGAGCGGGTGTCGCATCTTCCGGGCGTGGAGGGGGCGGGTCTGATCAACATGCTGCCGGTACAGAATTGGGGCAGCAATTCGGACGTCCATATTGCCGGTCAACCGCCGTATCCGCCGAATCAAGAGATGCTGGCGGAGAGCAGACTGGTCTCTGCGGGTTACTTCGACGCGATGGGGATCAAGCTTGTGCGTGGACGAATGCTGTCGCAGGCGCTGGATACGCCGGACCACGCAGCGGGAGCAGTCGTGGTGAATGAGGCATTTCGACAAAAGTTTTTCTCCGGTGGAGGCGATCCCGCGGGCGCACACTTGGACGACAATTCCAAGCCTGAGTTGAAGACGGGAATTGTTGGGATGGTGACGGATGTGCGTCAGGATCTGAATCAACCCTCGATGGCTGAAATGGACTTCCTAATCGATGAGATTGCTCCGAAGGACCGACTCGGGAACCTGGCAAACATGATGCTGGTGGTGCGTTCGAGTGGAGATTTGCAGGCGCTGGCGCCGTCGCTGCGCAATGCGTTTCATGAGGTTGACGCGACCGTTCCGTTCAAGACGCCGGAAACGATGACTGAGATAGTGAGTGAGACGCTGGTCTTTGAACGGATGCAGGGTTGGTTGTTCGGTATATTCGCTGCGTTTGCTTTGTCGCTGGCTGTGGTTGGACTGTATGGTCTGATCAATCACGAGGTGGAGCTGCGGACGAGGGAGATTGGCATACGGATGGCGCTGGGCTCGACGCGGGGATTTGTTATGAGCGGAGTTCTACGGCGGGTGACGTTGTTAATGGTGACAGGAGTGAGTCTCGGATGGCTGTTGACGCTGGCCCTGAAGAAGCTGTTAGTGGCAGTGGTGGTGATGCATGCAGCCCACGATCTTACGTTACTAGCCGGGCTGACTGCGGCGTTGATCGCGGTGGGTGTGCTGGCGAGTATCGCGCCGGCACGGAAGGCAGCAACGATCGAACCCGTGCAGGCGTTGCGGACAGAGTAGCCGTGACAGGATGCGCAATAACGGCTGAGTCAGGCAGGAATGATGTTTGGCGTGAAGACGTGGGACCTTATGACGATCGTCGGGGCGACCCTGCTTATGATCACCGTAGGCAATTGCTGCCTATCTGCCGGCACGCGGCGCATCTCGAATTGAACCGATGGAAGCTTTGAGAACGGAGTAGGGCAATGATCGAAATGAAGAATTTAGAGCGGAGCTACAAGACCGGGCACACGGAGACATGGGTTTTGCGGCGAATCAATTTGTCGATCCGCGAGGGAGAGTTTGTCACTGTGATGGGGCCGTCCGGAGCGGGTAAGTCTTCGCTTCTGAATGTCCTGGCCATGCTCGATGATCAGTGGAAGGGTGAGTTCTATTTTGCGGACTACGCCGTTCATGGAATGAACCGCAAGCAGAGGGCGGATCTGGCGCGGCGGCGAATCGGTATGGTCTTCCAGAGCTATCACCTGCTGGACGATCTGACCGTGGCGGAGAATATCGACTTGCCGCTTTCGTATAAGGACATCCCGAAATCGGAGCGGCAGGCTCTCGTGGCAGATACGCTGGACCGCTTCAACATCGTAGGAAAGAAGGATCTATTTCCTAGTCAGCTCTCCGGTGGCCAGCAGCAGTTGGTAGGGATCGCACGCGCGGTGATTCACAAACCTGATCTATTACTGGCCGATGAGCCTACGGGAAACCTGCATTCGGAGCAGGCAAAGGAGATTATGCAATTGTTTCGGACATTGAATGAACAGGGGACAACCGTGGTACAGGTGACACACTCGGATACCAACGCGGCGTATGGAACCAGAACGATCGAGTTGCGCGATGGATGGTTATACCGGGACACGGCGGGTCTTGTGACATCTGCCGGCGCGGAGGTGAAGGCGTGAGTAGGAGTTTTTCTCTGTTCCGTTGCATCAGTGTAGTTATGTTGATGGAAATGCCTCTGCTGGCCCAGGTGCAGCAGGCAACTGTGGCGCAGACGCCGCCAGCACCGCAGCCCGCGCTACGTTTGGATATTCCCCATTCGAATAACCCATTTAACACGTACCGCGCTACGCTTGTGCCACAGCCCAACCTGGTGAACTCACCACGACTCGACGCACTGGTGATCAATGGTGTTCTCGAACTTAGTTTGAAGAATGCGATCTCGCTGGCACTTGAAAACAATCTCGACATTGCGATTGCTCGATACAATCTGCCGATTGCGGCAGCCGATGTTCTTCGCACGCGGGCGGGCGGCTCATTTCGCGGTGTGAATACGGGCGTGGTGCAGAATACGCCGGGCGGCGGTGTGGGCGGCTTCGGCGCGGGTTCGTCCGGCGCCGGTGCGGGCGGAACTTCGGGCGGTGCGGGTGGTGCGGGTTCAGGTGCATCGGGATTGGTATCGTCGACGTTGGGCACCGGAACAAACGTTTCCTCCTACGATCCATCAATCTCTGGGGAGTTTAATGTCGAGCATTACACGCAGCCGCTGTCGAACATCGCCATCTATGGCGTTCCCACGTTGCAACAGAATACGACGAACGGAAACATCGGTTACTCGCAGGCATTTGCAACGGGAACGTCTTTGTCGGCGATCTTCGATAACAGCCGTGGGACGACGAACAGCCCAAACAGCTTCTTAATCCGACGCTGAACTCTTACTACCATGTTCTATTACAGCAGCAACTGCTGGCAGGATTCGGTTTTGGACCGAACCTGCGCTATTTCGAATCGCCAAGAACAATCAGAGGATCTCGGACGAGGCGTTCAAGCTGCAGGTGATTTCGACAGTAACGCAGATCGCGAATATGTACTGGGACCTGGTGGCTGCATACGACGACGAGCAGGTGAAGAGCCGGTCGCTGGATTTTGCAAACCAGACGCTGGATAGCGATCGCAAGCAACTATCTTTGCAGGCGATTCCGGCAATGGATGTCATGAAAGCTGAGGCGGAGGTCGCTAATCGTGAGCAAGACCTGACGGTCGCGAAGACGACATTGCAGTTTCAGGAATTGCTGATGAAAAACGCACTGACAAAGAATCTTGATGATCCTATTCTCGAGGCGATGCCCGTGCACCCTACGGACAAGAGCGGTACCTTGGACACAGCGACGCCCCAGGGTCAGACGGAAGATATGATTGCCCGCGCATTGCATGACCGGATTGAACTGGGGGAGTCGGACCTCGACCTTGATAACCGGCGGATCAGTCAGGCTGCGGCCCGTAATGCAGTGCTGCCCTCTGTTGCGCTGACGGCTTTTTATGGAGGTACCGGACTGGCAGGACTGCCGAATCCGGCGTCGGACTTCGTATCAACGGCACCACCTGACTGGGGGGGAGCGGTCAAGAACGCGTTCAACAATACCGCGCCTGACTATTATGTCGGAGTGTCGGTCAATATTCCGATTCGAAACCGAATCGCGAAGTCGGACCAGTATCGCGCGGAGCTTGAGACGAGACAGTCGGAGCTGCGGTTGCAGCAGTTGAAGAAGCAGATTCGCATCGAGGTGCGGAACGCGCAATATGCTTTGGAGCAGAGTGAAGCGCGCGTCGTTTCGGCGCGGAAGGGGCGCGACCTGGCACAGAAGACCTTTGATATTACCGCTAAGGAGCAGGAGCTTGGTGCGGGGTCGAACTTTCAGACCTTGACGGCACAGCGCGACCTGGCGGTGGCGGAGTCTGCGTTGGTGGCGGCAATGACGGCGTATCAGAAGGCGAAGATTGAGCTGGATCGATCGGTTGGGTCTACTCTGGAGGCGAACGCGATTTCGATAGAATCGGCAAAGACGGGGGTAGCCCCGAGTGGACAGTAGGGCGGAAGCAGGTGGGTATGTTGGTGGAACGAATAGAGAAGGACACGCCGACGGCGGGAGAGACTGAGTCGCCGTGCAAACTTCTGATTGCGGATGACCAGCCGCATATTCTGGAGGCGCTGCGTCTGCTCTTGAAGCCTGAAGGCTATCAGTTGGAGATGGTGCGCATGCCTGCGCTGGTGCTCGAGGCACTGGCACATGAGAGCTTCGATGGCGTCCTGATCGATCTCAACTACACGCGCGATACGACCTCGGGCCAGGAGGGGTTGGATCTGGTTGCGCGGGTCAAGGAGATGGATGCTCAGCTGCCCATCGTGGTGATGACGGCATGGGGCAATATTGATCTGGCGGTCGAGGCGATGCGACGCGGTGCGGGAGATTTTATCCAGAAGCCGTGGGAGAATGCGCGGCTGCTGAGCATTCTGCGAACCCAGATGGAACTGCACCGCAGCCAGAAGAGAACGCAATGGCTGGAGGCGGAGAATCGGATTCTGCGAGCCCCGGGCGCGCCGGACTTTATCGCTTCTGCTCCATCGATGCGTCCTGTCCTCGAGACGATGGCGCGGGTAGGGCCGTCAGATGCGAATGTGTTGATTACCGGCGAGCATGGGACGGGGAAAGAGGTTGTGGCACAGACGCTGCATCGCTTATCGTCGCGTGCGGAGCGAACGCTGGTGGCCGTGAATACGGGTGCGCTCCCCGAAGGAACCTTCGAGAGCGAGCTATTCGGACATGTGAAGGGAGCTTTCACGGATGCCCATGCGGATCGTATTGGGCGCTTCGAGCTGGCGAACGGCGGCACGCTGTTTCTGGATGAGATTGCGAATATTCCGGTACGGCAGCAGGCGAAGTTGCTACGTGTGCTGGAGACTGGAGAGCTAGAGCGGGTAGGCTCTTCGAAGACCCAGAGAGTGAATGTGCGGATGCTTTCAGCGACTAACGCGGACCTGCGGGCCGAGGGAGCGGCCGGGCGTTTTCGTGAAGATTTGTTGTTCCGTTTGAATACGGTGGAGATCAGCCTGCCTCCGTTACGCGAGCGGCGGGAGGATATTCCGGCGCTGGCGGCGCATTTTCTGGCTCGATATGCCGCTCGCTATCGCAGACCGATTCAGGGACTGGAGCCCGCTGCGCTCCAGATGATGCTGCATTATGGGTGGCCGGGAAACGTGCGGGAGCTGGATCATACGATCGAACGTGCCGTCCTGATGGCGCGGGGAGAGCGGATCGAAGCCGCGAACCTTGGATTGAATGCCCAGCGGGGCGCGGCACAGAGCATGGACGAGATGAGCCTGGAGGCGGTGGAGGCGATTCTGATTCGTAAAGCGCTGGCGCGCGCGAATGGTAATGTGAGTCATGCTGCCGATGCGCTGGGATTGAGCCGGGGAGCACTGTATCGTCGTATCGAAAAATATGGGCTCTGAAGAACCCAAGCTAACGACCCCGGATGGAAGCCCGCGACTTAAGCGCATGCCACTGGGGAGGTCCGGACGGCGGCTGAGCTTTGAGAGACGGCTGCGGCTATGGCTGTATCTGCTTGGATTGCCGATGGCCGGGATGTGCTGGCTTCTGTTGCGGCGATATTCGGTTGAACCTCTGGAGCAGTGCTTTGTTCTGCTGGCGTTGGTGCTGGGATGGATGTTCGCCGTCTCGATTGTGCTGGAGCAGATTATTCGACCGCTGCAGACGCTGGCGAACGTAGTCGCCGCACTGCGTGAAGACGACTACTCCTTTCGCGCTCGCGGAGGGCAAAGGAACGACGCGGTGGGCGATCTGGCGTTGGAGGTCAATCGGCTAGCGGGTACGCTGCAGGCACAGCGTTCGGGCGCGCTGGAGGCCATGGCGCTGGTGGAGCGCGTGATGCGATCGATGCAGTCGCCGGTGCTGGCGTTCGATCCTGAAGGCAGGTTGAGGCTGCTGAATTCTGCGGGAGAACAGGCGTTTGGGATACGGATGCAGACGGCACTTGGTCACACGGCAGCCCGGCTGAAACTGGAACAGCTGCTGAATGTAGGAGACGATGATGTCATCTCGCTGGGCAGCGGGCAGCAGCCGGTGCGATGGGTGGTGAAGCGGACGAGCTTTCGATTGCGTGGCATTCCGCACACGCTGTTGGTGCTTTCGGATGTCAGTGCGGCGTTGCGGGAGGAGGAGCGGCTTGCCTGGGAGAGGTTGATTCGCGTGCTTGGGCACGAGATTAACAATTCACTGACGCCGATCAAATCGATTGCAGGTAGCCTGCGGGGCAGGCTCGCTGCATTGAAGGATGTCTGCGGGTGACTTTGAGCGTGGGCTTGAGGTGATTGAGAACAGATCGGAGTCGTTAAACCGATTTTTGCAGGCCTATCGGCAGTTGATGGGACTGCCGGCACCGAAGCTGCGTGCGGTTTCGCTCGCGACCCTGGTGGAGCGGGTTGCGCAACTGGAGAGACGTGTAGTCGTCACGGTGACGGGTACGGCAGATGTGGTGCTACAGATCGATGCGGATCATATTGAACAGGCTCTGATCAACTTGGTTCGCAATGCCGCGGACGCTGCGCTGAGTCCGGATGCGATCGACGGGAACGCAGCACACGTGGAGATCTCCTGGCATGTTACTGGTGCAGAAGTAGTCATTGCGATCCTCGACAATGGACCCGGATTGACCAATGCCGACAACCTGTTTGTGCCGTTCTACACCACGAAGCCGGGTGGTACGGGGATCGGTCTGGTGCTGGCGCAGCAGATCGCGCAGGCGCATCGTGGATCAGTGCAATTGGCGAACCGGACCGACGGTCACGTTGGGTGCAAGGCTGACCTGAGGTTGCCGTTTACGGGATAGGGTCGGTTGGGGGACGTGTCCGCGGGGAAGATTTCTGTTTCGCAATAAGTCTGCTTGCCTAGTCTTCCGGTTTTAATATTTCTGGACGGACAAAGTGTGCCAAATGCAGCGTGCGCCGTGCAGAATAGCTCAAAGGCCAAAAACGAGGTGAACCATGGATTGCAAGGCAGAAGACCTGAGGCAGATACCACTCTTTGCGCTGCTCGACGACGATGAGATGGCCGTCTTGGCTGCGCAGGTCGAGATCAAGAAGTTTGCTGCGCGTCAGCGTATCTACAAGATCGGCGAGCCCGGCAGACATGCTTACGTCATGATATCGGGTGTGGTGCGCGTAACGACGGTGGACCAGGACCATCAGGAGGTGCTGGTTGATGAGCCCGGTCATGGCGATTTCTTTGGCTTTGCCTCAATGCTTGAAGATACGCCCCACCAGACCACAGCGCTTGCGATTGAAGAGACGACTTGTCTCGAAGTGAGCCGTGACGATATCGCCGCTTTGCTGCAGCAGAAACCCATGGCGGGTATGGATATGCTGACCGTCGTGAGCCGGCAGTTTCACGCGTCGCAGCAGCTGGTGCGCGTTCGCGCCAGCCGGAACTCGAACGATGTGATTGAAGAGAAGATGAGCTTCGGAGACCGTATCGCGGACGAAGTTGCGCGGTTTGGCGGGTCGTGGACATTCATCATTCTGTTCGGCATTGTGATCCTCATATACTCCGGGACAAACATGGCACTCAAGGGAAGGGCGTGGGATCCGTATCCATTTATTCTGTTGAATCTGTTCCTCTCGATGCTTGCTGCGATCCAGGCTCCGGTGATTATGATGAGCCAGAATCGCCAGGACACGAAGGATCGGGTGCGCGGTGAGCTGGACTACGACGTGAATCTTCGCGCGGAGTCTGAGATCCAGGCACTGTCGAACAAGTTGAATTTGCTCAATGAAAAGATCGGCGATGTCGATGACCTGTTGCGAGAGCATTTGAGGCTGAAGGGACAAACCAGCGGTTGAAACTGATGGTTCAGCCGCTATACTGGTCGCTGGTTATCTTGTCTCCGGCATCCATCCCGTCTTCTCCGGTTTTACCACTTCCGAGTTCCGACGCTTCTTCTTCCGGGAGCGCAGGAGTGCCATCGCCACCTTCCAGGGTTGATTTTTCGCAGCGTGCTGAGCTGGTGGAGATGATGGACCGGCCGTGCAGCTATGAGGAGCTTCGAGCTTGCCTGCATGACATCGCGAGGGTGAACCGGCTTACGTTTGCCCATCGCCCTACGATCTCCTGGATGGAAGAGCTGGTCGCGGCTAATCCGCAGACAAAATCTTTGCGAGTGGTGGATGTGGGGTGTGGCTATGGCGATACGTTGCGGAAGATCGACGCATGGGCGGCGAAGCGCGGTATTGCAGTCGAGCTGACAGGCATCGACCTGAATCCGGATGCCATTCGCGCGGCGAAGGAGGCGACGCCGCCGGCGCAGTGCATTGAATGGATTGTTGGCGATGCGCTTTCTGATGCCACGACCGGGGAGATCGATGTTGTGGTCTGTTCGCTCCTGACGCATCATTTGACCGATTCGCAGATCGTGCAGTTTCTTCAATGGATGGAGGGGACGGCACGGTTCGGGTGGTTCATTAACGATCTTCATCGTCAGCGAGTGCCGTATCACCTCTTTCGTCTATTGGCGCGGTTCACGAACTGGCATCCGTTTGTTAAACACGATGGGCCCGCGTCGATTCGACGCAGCTTTGTTGTGGAGGATTGGCAGAAGCTATGCGCGGCTGCGGGACTTGATGAGGAGACGGTCTCGATACGGGAGTACCGTCCAGCGCGTCTTTGTGTTGGCCAAGCTAAATAGATCGACGACTCGTCACAAGGCTCGCTTGTGTTCCTAGGAACTTACTATTATTAGATAGAGGCGTATTCATGTCTTTTCGCAGTACTGTACTTGCTCTCTCAGCCTTCCTTCTTACCGCAAACTTTACAGCCCAGGCTCAACGGCTTCCAAGCGGCGTCCACCCTGAGCACTACAAACTTACGCTGACCCCTAATCTTCAGGCAGCTACCTTCAGCGGGGAGGAGACAATCGACGTAACGCTCGACGCGCCGGGCAGAAGCATCACGCTGAATGCTGCTGAGATCAAGTTCGGCGAAGTGAAGGCGTATGTTTTGTCATCTGCTGCGTACGACTACGGCAAGCTGGGATCGCAGCCAAGGCCACTCGACGCGATCGAGGCCGACAAACATCCACAGATTGCGACCGTAACGCTGGACGGAGGGAAAGAGCAGGCCACGTTTACCTTTCCGAACGAACTGCCCGCTGGGAGGGTTACGCTGGCGATCCGGTATACAGGCATTTTGAATGATAAGCTGCGTGGGTTCTATCTTTCAAAGACGAAGGCGCGCAACTACGCGGTGACTCAGTTTGAGGCTACCGATGCGCGGCGCGCGTTCCCGAGCTTCGATGAGCCGGCGCTGAAGGCGACCTTCGATATTGCGCTGATCGTCGATGCGGGCGATACGGTGATCTCGAATACGAACATGATTTCGGACAAGCCGGGGCCGATTGCGGGCAAGCACACGCTGCGATTCGCTACGACGCCGAAGATGTCAACCTATCTGGTGGCGTTTCAGGTGGGTGACTTCAAGTGCACAGAAGGTAAGTCAGATGGAGTGCCGATCCGCGCCTGCTCGACTCCAGACAAAGTGGAGCTAACGAGGTTTGCGCTGGAGTCGGCGAAGTATGTTCTGCATTATTACGATACTTACTTCGGGATCAAATATCCGATGCCGAAGCTGGATATGGTGGCGCTGCCGGATTTTGAAGCAGGCGCGATGGAGAACTTCGGGTGTATCACGTATCGCGAGACCGATCTGCTGGTTGATTCGAAGGTAGGGACGATTCCGGAGAAGAAGCGCGTAGCAGTCGTAGTTGCGCATGAGATGGCGCACCAGTGGTTCGGCGATATGGTGACGATGCAGTGGTGGGACAATCTGTGGCTGAATGAAGGCTTTGCGACGTGGATGGAGACGAAGCCCGTCGCCGAGTGGAAACCGGAGTGGAACTTTCCGCAGGATGACGCACAGGATCTCGACCAGACACTGAACCTCGATTCGCAGAAGACTACGCGGACGATTCGCGCGACGGCGAATACCCCGGATGAGATCAATGAGATGTTCGACGGCATCGCGTATGGCAAGGCAGGCGCGGTAATTGGGATGGTCGAGAAGTATCTGGGCAAGGATGTCTTTCGGCAGGGTGTGCATAACTATCTGCAGGCGCACCTGTATGCGAACGCGACTGCGGAGGATTTCTGGAACGCGCAGACGGCGAACTCGCACCTTCCGGTGGACAAGATCATGTCGAGTTTTGTGACACAGCCGGGAGTGCCGCTGCTGACGCTCGGCGAACGGCAGGCGAACGGGGGTCCAGTGGCGCAGAGTCGGTTCTTTTTGTCTTCTACGGCTCATGCGGGGAACGACCAGCGGTGGACTGTGCCGGTGTGTCTGAAGACCAGCGGTGAACCGATCTGCCGGGTTCTGACGCCGGAGGATTCAAGCATTCCAATCCCGATGGATGTTGGAATGCCGCTGTTCTATGCCAACGCCGGCGGGAAGGGGTACTACCGGACCGTGTACACGCCGACGCAATACAAGGCGATTGTGGCGAAGGCAGAGACGGCATTGACGCCGCCAGAAAAGATTGGGCTGCTGGGCGATCACTGGGCGTTGGTGCGTTCGGGGCAGGGGATGGTTGGGGACTATCTCGATCTGGTTCTGGCGCTGAAGCAGGACCCGAACGCCGCGGTGCTCGATACAGTACGTCAGCAGATGGAGAGGATCGACGCGGACATCGCTACTGACGCGGATCGCGCCCAGTTTGACGCGGTGGTGCAGCATCAGTTTGGGCCGGTCTATGCGGCGCTGGGAAGCCCCGTGAAGGGTGAGAGCTTCGATCGGCAACAGCTTCGCGGCACGTTGTTCGAGATGCTCGGGGCGGCACATGATCCGACGGTGCTCGCGCAGGCGCAGGAGCTAACGGCGCGGACCTTTGCTGCGGGTAACAAGAAAGACAAAACGCTGGATGCGACGCTCTCGGATGCGGCTGTTCTGGTGAGCGCGAGCAATGGCGATTCCGCGCTATATGACAAAATGCTCGCTGTAAGCAGAAACTCGGGAGACCCGGGCGAGAAGTCGGATGCGCTGCGCACGCTGGCACGGTTCCGCGATCCTGTGCTTGTGAAGCGCACGCTCGACTATACCGTGTCAGGGGAGGTGCGGAATCAGGATAGCTGGACTGCACTGGTTGCGCTGCTGCGTGATCCCGCGACCCGCGATCAGACCTGGGAGTACATCCAGAAAAACTGGGACAAGGTTCATGCGCAGTTGACGGTTTCGTCAGGCGCTGATGTGGTCGCGGCTACGGGATTCTTTTGCACGGTGCGGCAGCGTGACGAGGTGACGAACTTCTTCGCAACCCATAAGGTTGAGGCTGCCGAACGCAGGCTTGCCAAGGCCGTGGACAGCATCAACGACTGTGTTCAGCTACGGTCGACGCAGGAGGGAGATTTCCACAGGTGGTTGGAGAATCAGACAAGATAACAAACATCTGACCGATACAACGTAAGTTGTAGACCGGTTGCGGTTATCGGGTGTACTGTAACTCGGAAGGAGCTGCCGGTTCGCGGTGTCCGACCGACCCTTAGGCTCTTGCAAAGGGCAGTATCATTAGAGGCACACGACAACAAGAGGGCGTCCGTTTTTGTAGACGAACCATTAAAATATCATTGATACACAAAAGTGTTATGTAGTGAGGGTCATTCTGCGTTGACTTTCAACTTTCGTGACGGTACCTTCCCAATTGAGGACACAAATGAAGAAAACCTCCCTAATACTTGCTGGCATCGCCCTCCTCTCTTCCGTTGCCCTCCCGCTGTATGGCCAGGATGGGTGTGTGAACTCGCCTGAAAATCCGACAGCGATTCTTGCTGTCGTGGGCTCGGCAGGTGCATTTTTCGTGTCGGCCCGTGCACGCTTCAAAGCTCGTCGTCGTTCGTCTAAGTAGAACTTTTCACGGGGATTGACCACCGTATACTCCCCCGGTGCGTCGCCTGAAGCCACTCAGTATGTCAACTTTTCCGGCTGCCGCTGACGACAGCCCACTCCGTAGGTCTAGAGTGGTTGGATTCAACGTGCCCCGGCCTGCAGCACTCGCAGCTCTCCTCGCAGTTCTCGGTCTGTCCATGATCTGGTCCACAGTGAACGCTCTCTGGTTCCTGTGGACCACTGACGCCCTGAAGTCGATCGGCATGTTCATTCCGCTGGTCAGCTTCGTGCTGATTCTGCGGGTGTGGCGTTCACTTGGATGGGAGATGGAGGGCAGTTGGTGGGGCCTGGTCATCCTGGTTGTCACTGCTGTTGTGGTGCATGTGCGTGATCAGTCGATTCTGATCTTCGTCTTCTCGCCACAATGGTCGGTCTATGTTCCGCCGCACTCGCTGGTGATCTTTGCCTATGGTGCGGGAGTGGTGCTGCTGTTTGGCGGTAAACGGCTTTTCCGAGCGTCGCTGTTTCCTCTAATACTTCTCTGGTTTGTTAACCCCATTCCTCACATTTTCAACGTGTTTGTTGACTTGCCCTTGCAACGCGCGTCCGCGCATGTTGCACGAGCGTTTGCGATTGCGTTGGGGCAGCCGTTGAGTCCGGACCAGTTGCGCCTGATGTTCACGCCGGATTTTGGCATGTTTATCGCTCCCGGGTGTAACGGCATCCGGGGCGCAGTCACGATGGGCTTCATCGCGTTGATTGCCGGCTACGTGTATCGCTTTCGCTGGTATGCGAATGCCGCCGTGGTTGCCGGGGCTGTGCTGCTGGGGTATGTCTTCAACTTCGCCCGCCTATGCATCCTGGTGCTGTATTACCTGGTTGCGCTGCACTTCACTTCGTTGCGGAACAAGGCGGAGATGGCCGATTACATCATCGGGGCTTGCCTTTTTTTGTTGGGCACGTTTCTGCTCTTTTATGTTGTTCGCCGCCTGAGCGAATCGCCCGGCAAGATTAAGCCGCCGGCGCTGAATTCGACGGCCGTGGCTGGTCCGGTGGCAGGGCCCTCCATCAATCTTCGATTCGCGGCGATGCTCGTTCTTGTGCTGTTCAGTTGCTATGGGGTGGGGCGAGCCTACGTGCTCACGCACAGCGGCAGCTATGCGGCGGAGATTAAGACCGACCAGGATGCTCCGGGGCAATTTCCTGCCCACATTGGAAGCTATGCGCTGTCGCGGACATGGAATGAGAACCTTGTCACTGGTCCGCTTCTCTTTCACTGGGCTGAGTATGTGCCAGCCGATGGAGGAACGCACATCTCTTTAGGTATATCTCCTCTTCTCGGTTCCCACGACACGCTGATCTGCCATTCCGCGCGCGGCGAAGATCCACTTTGGCGCGATCAGATTACGTTGCCGACTGCGGGCAACAAACCAGTCAACTTCTCCGGGTCGTTCTTCAACGATGGCGCAACGCAGTATCTTGAGGCAACTACGATCTGCAATGGCGGATCGTGCGGCGAGTACTCGAGCGACCGTGCTCACTTTGGCTTTGTTTACAGTAAACCTACCTCTCATGCTCTTTTCTCGGAAGACCCGCAGCGCCCTATTCCGATTCTGATCAAGGCTGAGACGATCGACACGACCCTTGCGCCTGCGGTGGCCCGTCAACAGATGACTACTGCTGTCCGTTCCTTCCTGGCTGCCGTCGATCTGGGTGGACTTACTCAACCGTACCGCCGTCAGTAATCCGGTCCCAGCTTTGGTATCCTTAGTGTTCGTGAGATCTCTTTTTCGCTGCGTTCCGATATCTCTTGCCGTGGTGATGACCGGCGCTCTTTCTCTGTCTCTTGCAGGATGTGGTGGAAACACAACTACGCCCCCTCCGCCTCCCCCGCCGCCTCCTCCCGCCAACCCAGGCGTCACCTTTGCGGGTAAGGCGATGGCAGGTACGCATCCGATTGTGGGGGCTGAGGTTCAGCTTTACGCTGCGGGCACGACTGGGAACGGGTCTGCCGGAACTGCTCTGCTGACGACCGCGGTGACTACGGATGCAAACGGAGCCTTCACGGTTCCTGCAGGGTATGCGTGCCCTGCGGCTGCTTCTCAGCTCTATGTCATCGTTCGCGGCGGACAAGTGGGAACCTCTGCGAGCAATGCAGCGATTACCCTTGCAACCACACTCGGCGCGTGCAACCAGCTTGCAGCCTCCTCCCAGCTTGTCCTCAACGAGGTTACGACCGCCGCTACTGCATGGGGACTTTCCCAGTTTCTCAGTGCGGGCGGCAATATCGGAGCGACGGCGACCAACGGTCAGGGCCTCAGCAATGCTGTGGCTACCGCCGCGAACTTGGCCAATCCGACGGCGGGAACGTCGCCGGGAGCTTCTTTTCCCAAGACTGGCGCATCACCTGTCGCGAGGGTCAACTCCGTCGCCAACCTGCTGAACACCTGTACGACGGCGACCTCTCCGGCAGCTTGCAGCCCGCTTTTTTCTGCAACGACGCCAAGTGGCGGGACAGCCCCGGCCAATACGCTCGACGCTGTCCTTAATCTGGTGCGTAATCCTGGAACCAACGTCGCCACGCTGTACACGCAGTCCACTGCGAGCACGGCTTTTATGCCTGCGTTGACCACGGCGCCCGCGGACTGGACGATGTTTATCAATTACAGCGGCGGAGGCATGAATGGACCTTCGGGCGTCGGCGTCGACTCCACCGGCAATGTCTGGGTTGCCGACTACTTCAACGCCGCATCGGAGTTTTCGCCTACCGGCACTCCAGTTTTTCCGAGCGGCATTACTGGCGGCGGCCTGTCTGAGTCCTACGGGCTCGCCGTAGATGCTCAGAATAACGTGTGGATTCCGAATGAGTCGACATCGGCAAGCGTAAATAAGGGTCTCGGCAGCGTGACTGTTCTTAGTTCAACCGGTCAGGTGATCTCTGGCGCCACTGGGTACAGTGCCGGGGGCATTGCGTACCCTGATGCGATCGCCATCGATACCAATGCAACGGTTTGGGTAGCTGACAACTACAACGCGAGCGTCACTCTGCTTTCCAGCACCGGTCAGCCGCTGTCCGGTGCGAACGGATATACCGCGCCCAAGCTTGCCTATCCAGTTGCCGTCGCCATTGATGCGAACCATAACGGCTGGGTGGCAAACATCGAAGACGTTGTTGTCACTAAGGTCTCTCCGGATGGTAGCCAGTTCAGCAGCTACTCCTGCTGCGAAGCACCTGCCGGCATCGCCATCGATCAGCGTGGCTACGTCTGGGTGGCCAACTACCTTGGCCAAAGCGTCAGCCAACTAGCGAGTGACGGCACCGTCATCTCCAGTGGCTACAGTGATAACAAGGCCAGCATCGTGTATCCCCAGGGTATTGCGATCGACGGATCCGGCCACGTATGGGTGACGAACTTCGGAGGCCATTCGATTACCGAACTGGCTGGTTCGGCCACCAGCTCACCCGGGCAAATCCTGTCGCCTACCGCAGGATGGGCGCTGGATGCAAACGTGGATGAGGGCTTCGCTGTCGCGATCGACGCAAGTGGCAACCTGTGGGTCACGAACTTCTTCAACAACATTCTGACCGAGATCGTGGGGCTGGCGACGCCCGTGAAGACCCCACAGTTAGGCCCAGTGCAGTCGCCTTAGGGCTGCGTCGGCGGCTCTAAGCCTGTGGCCATCCACATCGCCCAATTTGGGAATGGTGCTTTTCGAGGTACAACCACCTCGACCCGGCCATCTCCATCCCGTTATGCCTGCGCGGCTTTAAGACCTAAAGTCCTAATCCATCCGCACTTACTGGCTGGAACAGCGTGTATTCGTCCGAGATTCACTATCAAGAAATTTCCATTTTGTGCTTGACAGGCCTTGCTGAAAGAGCGGAAGCTTTGTAGCGCAACCAAGGTGGTCTGACCTTAGATCTCCAAGAACGAGAAGCGGGCCTCATCGAGACCCGCTAAAAACTAATTTTTACCCCCGAAATACTTCAATTTGTGAGGTTAGATATATGACGTTCAACAAGATTCAAAGACAGGCCACGCTGCGCCGTGGAACTTCCAACTTCCGTGTGTTCTCCGGATTGTTTGTACTCCTTACTGCCATGATGTTGCTTTGGAGTTCTTCGGCGAGCGCTCAGCTTGCCGGCAAAGGCGAGATCAAGGGAACGGTCACCGACTCTACCGGAGCTGTGGTCCCAGGCGCGACCGTCACGGCGACCTCGACCACGCAGGGGACGAAGCTCGCCCGTACGACGTCGAACGCTGGTGAATTTGATCTATCGCCGCTGGATGCCGGCATCTACACCGTGAGCGTAACCGGCAAGGGTTTTCAGTCGCTGACCCAGGAAAACGTTCACGTCAATTCGTTGGAGGTCGTAGATCTAAGGCTCGCATTGACGGTCGGTTCAGAGACCCAGACCGTCGATGTCTCCACCGCTCCGCCTCAGTTGGAGACCAGCAATGCGACCCTGGGCGCGACCATGGAAAACGACCTGTACTCCGCGCTTCCCATCGAGATGGGCGCCTATGGCCAGCCTGACCAGCGCCGCGCCAGCGACTTCGCCTTCCTCATGCCCGGTGTCCAGGGCAATAACACCACCGGCAACGCCACCACCAACACCGGTATCGTCAACGGGTCCGGCAGCCGCGGCGCGGTTACCGCGGTATACATCGACGGTCTCCCCTTTGTGCGTGCCGGTGGCAATGGCGACCCGCGCTATGTGTGGACCGCGATCTCCGTCGACGCGGTCGATCAGTTCCAGGTGCAGACCAGCGGCTATTCGGCCATCTATGAGGGGCAGGGCATTCAGAACTACACCGTCAAGGCGGGAGGCAATAAGTATCACGGCTCGGTCTACGAGTTCTTCCGCAATACCGCGCTCGACACCTGGGGATTCTTCGGATCGGTTCCCAATCCCGTGACCGGCAAACCGGTTAAGCCCATCGAGCACAGCAACGAGTACGGCATCAACCTCAGCGGTCCGCTGGTCCCTTTTGGGGCTTGGAAAGAGAAGGTCTTCTTCTACGGTAACTACAATGGCTTCCGTTACACCAGTGCGACCCCCACACTCATGACATTTCCCACGTTGGCCCAGCAGCAAGGCGACTTCAGCGCTGTCTGCTCCACGTTCAACACCGCCGGAACCTGCACCAGCGGCGTCCAGATCTACGATCCCTCAACGCAAGCAGCATGTACCGCGGCAAATGGTGGAACCTTGTGCCGTTATCCCTATCCGTTCAATAAAATTCCTTCTAGCGAGTTCTCCTCCGTTGCTTTGAAGATGCAGAGTTTCCTCCCGACAACAGGTATTAGCTCGGCGCTGCAGAACAACTACGTCGCGCCCAACAAAACCGGCTTGGTCAATTGGTCAACAACGGACCGTATCGATTACACCGTCACCAGCAAGGATACGCTCACGATGGTCGCTGCCATCGGCCGCCAGGCCAGCTCCGTCCCGGTGGGTCAAACCACTTCTGGTCGCAATGTAGGGCCCATCCCGTACAACTTCGGTCAGGCCTACGCCCCGAAGACCGCGGTGGGAGTCATCGAGGAGACTCACGTCTTTACTCCGAACATCGTCAACCAGCTGAAGTATGGCTACGCGCGCTACAACGGACCTACATTCAATGCAGACGAGTTGCCCGCCTACTCCGCAACCTCGATGGGCATCTCGGGTCTTCCGGCCGGCCAGGCGCAGCAGGCATTCCCAGCTGTGACCTATGCAGGTACAGATGCACCCACCAACTGGGCAGGTGAGCCGGCCTCCGTTACTCTTGCCGAAAACTACACGTTGCTTGACAATCTTCAGTGGGTCAAAGGCAAGCACACGCTGACCTTCGGTGGCCAGATTGCATGGCTGCTCTACAACGTGGTTAACGCCACGACCGGATCAACTCCACTTACGCTCGCCGATGCGGTCACTGAGACAGCAGGCATCAGCAAAGGTGCCACGGTCTCGAACACCGGTCTATCGTACGCGAGCTTTCTTATCGGGCAGACCGACAAGGCAAGCTTCACGAATTACCTCCAGCAGGAGTTCGGCGCTCGTTTTCGCGCCATCTCGCCCTATGTGCAGGACAACTGGAGGGTGACTCCCAAGCTGACGCTCGATCTTGGTCTCCGGTATGACTTTTTCCCAAGTGTGACCGAAGTGCACAACGCAGGAAGCTACTTCAGCCCAACTCTCATAAACCCCGTCACCGGAGTTGGAGGAGCGCTTCAGTTCACAGGTTCCGGCGCGGGCACCTGCAACTGCTCGACGCCAGTCAACAATTACTACAAGAACTTTGGACCGCGCCTCGGCCTCGCCTACCAAGTGGATCCGAAGACGGTCATCCGCGCAAGCTATGGCGTGATGTTTACTCACGGGAACGCCGTGGGCGGATCAGCGACGAGCCTTGGCACGCTGGGCTTCTCTTCTGCGCCGAGCTTCTCTTCAAACACCAGCACTTTCCTCAGCACGGCGCCATTTACCGGTACAAACGGTGCTATTCCGGCCTACGCTGTTGCCTCGGGGGTGGGGTCCGGGCCGGCATTTGGCACGGGTTACACAACAACTTCAGGCTATACCGGAACTCCTTCAGGTATCGGATATACCGATCCCTACCTAGGCGGCCGGGCTCCTGAATACATCAACTACACTCTCGGCTTCCAGCACCAGTGGACGGACGCTCTCACCTCGTCCATCAGTTACGTGGGCTCGCAGGGCCACTTCCTGCCTGCCGACGGCACCAATGCTCGCGGCTACTGGGCCGACCAGCTCGACCCGCAATATCTTTCACTCAACTCCAATTTGACCCTCAGCGGCACTAAACTCACCGCATTTTGTGCTGCAAACTCGGGAGTATGCCCACCGACCACCAGCATCTTCAATACAGGACAGAACCTCGCTACCTTGCTGAAGCCCTTTCCGTTCCAGGGAGTAAGTGACTCCTTCGGATATGTAGCCAACTCGAACTACAACGCCTTGCAGGCCACGCTGAATATGCGTGCTTCGCACGGTCTAACGTTCATGGCCAACTACACCTGGTCGCGTGCGATCGACGACGGTGGCACCTTCCGCACTGGTTACGCCATTCCGGCGGCGTACTCCAATAGCGGTAGGGCCTGGAAACAGGACGCAATCGAACGGTCGGTATCTACTTCCAACCAGCCACAGCACGTTGTGATCACCGGTGTTTGGGACCTACCCATCGGCAAGTCCTTTCTCAACGGAAATGCTATAGAGCGAGCGATCTTCGGAGGTTACAAATTCTCTGAGATCTTCCAGGCCTTCTCCGGCTCACCCCTGGCGATTACGGGATCTTCATGCCAAACCAATCCCGCTCTTAGCACTTGTGCGGCCAACCTCAATCCAGCCTTCGCCGGTCCAGTACGCGTGAACGGCAAGTGGGGGCAAGGCATCACCGCAGCGAATACAGGCGCCATCAGCTACATCGCGGCTAGCGGAGGCACACAGGCTGCGCCAACTGGTCCCTTCATCGCTCCGTCACAGCTTGCCACCACGACAGCGTTCCCGAATGGCTCCCCGTTCGCCCCGAACTATACCTTTCCGAACGCCGCACGCACTGCACCCTACAACCTCTACGGTCCCGGCAACTACCAACTGGACATCGCCCTCGTTCGAAGCTTCCCGCTGCACCTGGGCGAGTCGTCCAGGCTCAACCTCCGGGCCGAGATGTACAACCTCACCAACCACACGTTCTTCGGCGTAGCCAGTGCCGCAGTCGGCAACGCGAGCTTCGGAGACGTCACCACCAACGCGAACTATAACCGCAGGGCCGCACAACTCTCGGGTCGTATCGAGTTCTAACCTTCTAGCTGGTCCAAAAACAAGTAGCCGCCTGCAAGCCAGCAGGCGGCTACTTATTTAAAGCGCATATCAGCGCCTAAGGTTTTACCTTTACCATTACGACGCCGTGGCTCGGGACCTCGGCAGAGTATCCGCCTTTCGCCGCTTGCGATTCCTTCCCCGTCCACAGATCTCGCACACTTGCCGATATCGCATCCGGGTACCCAATATCGGTCCAGGCTACCGAAATCGGAGCCGGCGCAGGTCCCCGGTTGATCAAAGCAACTGCGCGTCCGCCGTCCTGTAACTGCTTCGACCAGACCTCCAGATCGCCTGTCTTCTTCACTCGTCGACCCTGCTGCCCGAGCGCATCCTGATCAATTGCGATGACCTCTTTATTCAGAAGAATCTCTTTTGTATCCGGAGTCATGTTGGCGATGTCGTTGCCCGCGAGCAGCGGCGCAGAGAACATCGCCCACATGCTGAAGTGCGCACGGTACTCTTCCTTCGTCATCCCTCCATTGCCGATCTCGAGCATGTCGGGATCATTCCAATGTCCCGGTCCGGAGTATGACTCCAGCCCGTTCATCAGGTCGAGGATCTGGACAACTCCGCCACCACCCCAATCCCGTTTGCAGTCCCAGCAGTCCTGAATGTCAGGTGTCGCTCTCCAGAGGTTTCCCACTGGCCCGGCCCATAGCCACGGCTTCGTCGCCCCCCACTCGCAGATGCTGAAGACAATCGGGCGGCCTGCCTCGGCGAGCGCATTGCGCATCAATGTGTATGACGACTCGCTGTTCTGCCCGGGCAGGGTGTTGCACCAATCCTCCTTCAGATAGTCGACGCCCCAGTTCGCATACTGCTTCGCGTCCTGATATTCATGCCCGATGCTGCCAGGACGCTTGACGCAGGTCATCGTTCCCACGTCCGTGTAGATACCGAACTTAAGTCCCTTCCCGTGGATATAGTCGGCGAGTGCCTTGATGCCAGAAGGAAAGCGCTCCGCATCCGCCACGATGTTGCCTGTCGCATCTCGCCCGGTCTGCCAACAGTCATCGATGATGACGAATTGATAGCCAGCGTCTTTCATGCCGTTGCTTGCCATTGCATCCGCGGTATCGCGCACGACCTTTTCATTGAGTCCCTTGCACCCGAACTTATTCCAGCTATTCCATCCCATGGGCGGCGTTCTGGCCAGTCCGTTGTCGAGTGCTCGCCCAAATGCGGGTGCCATCACAAGAAGCGTCATCACGAATAACATCCGTGCAGCAGAAAAACGTACGCGCATTGCAATCATTCCTTTCAAGACTGCTGATTTTATTGAGCAGTGCTTCCCGGCATTCTAATCCATCGCTAAATGGTTTCAGTGCCATAGAGTCTGTTGCGGGTGCAGATCATTTTTGTTGCAGGCGTTTTTCATAGCAGAAAAAACGAAGTCCAGGCCTCAATCTTTAAGCTGATCTCTCCAGCCAACTGATAGCCCAGTCTCGGAAAGAGCCGTTGTGTGGCTTGGTTTTGCGTGTTGGTGTCGACGCGCAGTATTGTGATGCCACGTTCTGCCGCGATCTTCTCCGCCCTCTGCATCAATGTGCGGGCGACTCCAACTCCGCGAAATGCCGGATCGACTGCTAACCGATGTACGACGATGGCAGGCTCATCGATGTCCCACCCCACTTGTGCATAGTCGGGCTCCTGGTCCGTAGTTATCGCGGCGATTCCGGCAAGGCTCGTCCCCGCGTCGGCCACCCAAAGCTGTTCCTGTTCGATATCGCGTTGAAAGACCGCCTCATTTGGATAGGTCTCATCCCACTGAAGATTTCCTGCCGCGAGCATCAGCGGGATAACCCGCCGCATGAGTGCCGTCAGCGCAGGAAGATCGTCATGCTCGGCTCGTCGTATACGCATGGTTTCCCCAGCGTACCAGAGCAGGAGTTGCTTCCCCAGTCTTAAGCTCGCTATGCTTCAAGAAACTTTCGCGGTTACATAATGCGAAATCGCTCGCGCATGAGGCGTTGGAAACGTGGCCGCCAGATCAGGTCGTAAGCGAGTTCTTTACCAGGAAACATCGCGAGTGCCGCCTTTCGGCTGTCGGCGATCATCTGTGCCGCATCGTCGACGGTCAGCGAGCCATCCTGTGCGATCACCTGCATCACCATGTTCATCATCATCTGCAGACGGCGTATACGCTTTTGCTCCTCCGCCCGCTCATCTGCGTCGATCGCAATAACCTCCGCGCTCGCCTCGTTCAACTCCATCGAAGACCTCCCGATCAAGTCAACCACTCACTGGTTAGACGTTCCAACAATCTCCCGGATTTCGCCGTCCCGCCCCAGCAGGAATGTTGTCAGGCCAAACTCATCCGTTCGGTACAGCTTAGCCCGACTCTCCGCGATCCGTTCGATCACTTCGTGCCGAGGGTGCCCGAATGTATTCCCCCTGCCGACCGATACCACCGTATCCTTCGGGGCCGCGGCTTCCAGAAACTCCTGGGTCGTCGAGGTGCGGCTTCCGTGATGCCCGATCTTGAGCAGAGTCACTGCATCAACGCGTCCGTGCGCCAACATCGCGCGCTCACTAGGTGCTTCGGCGTCGCCCTCAAGCAACACCGACGATTCGCCATACTGCATCCGCATCACGAGCGAGTCGTTATTCATCGGCTCAAGAGGATTAGCGTAACCATTTTCCGGCGCTAGTATGGTCACCTGCGTTCCGCCCCAGGCGAGTTGGTCTCCGGCATAGAAATGATGCACCTGTACCCCGAGCTCTCTTGCCTCGGCCAGCAAAGCGCGATAGGCATCGGAGTTGGGATCGATGCTGACCCAGAGTTCGCGCGGCCTGAAGTTTCGCATCACTGCAGGCATTCCACCCATGTGATCGCTGTGGGCGTGGCTCAAGACAAGTACATCGAGGCTGCGAAGCCTGCGCGACCAGAGATAGGGCGACACTACTTCTTCGCCGACATCGAAATGGCTTGTAGCTTCGGCGGCTTCAGTCACTCCTCCGACCGGACCGCCCGCGTCGACCAACATCGTTGTCTCGTCCGGGGCCACGATGAAGATGGAATCGCCCTGACCGACGTCGATCGCCGTCACCTCCATCATGCCTGGTAAAACGACTGCTCGCTCCGGCCATAGCACCATCACCGCGACCAGCGGCAGTAGAGCGACCGCGACCCATGCCCAGCTGCGCGAAGCGCGTACCGCCCAGCAGCAGAAGGCCCAGGCCGCGACCGATAGTAGCGAGACCCACCACACCGGCGCGGGAACGCGCAGGTCCGCGGCATGCACGGCGCTGACGCGGCCAATGACGCCGGTGACTCCGTGCAGCAGCAGAGCGGTCGCCGCACCGGGGAGCATCGCGATCCACGGGCTAATGAGGGAGGCACAAAACGTGACGACAGCCGCCGGAGCAAGCACCGCTACAAGGGGTACGCTCAACATGTTTGTCGGGACGGCGAACATGGTTGCGCGATGGAAGTAGACCGCCATGGGCAGAACCATTACCATCTCAGCGACCGCGCCGATCAGTGCCAACTCCAGCGCCCAGAGGCTCCACCGTACGAGCAGTGACGGTAGTTCGCGTGTCCAGCCTCCCACGGCGTCGGCAGCGGTCTCACTCCACAGGCGCAGCATCACGCGGAATTGTGCCACGCGAGGCGGCAGTCCTGCGTCCTCCCACTTATCCCAAAGGTGTGTGGCAGCTCGGGCATAGGGGAGAAAGCTGCGCTCACCGAGCGGAATTGCGATGCCGCCGATCGCTATGATCGCCAGGAACGTCATCTGGAAGCTGGCTTCGAACAAGGCCCCCGGCGACCACACCAGGACGCCGAGCGCTGCGGCTCCGAGGGCGTTCAGAACGTTGCGGTCTCGCGACAACAAACGCGCCAGTAGAAAGACCGTCGTCATAAATAGTGCCCGCTGGACGGGAGCACCGAAGCCCGTCAGCAGAGCATACCCAAAAGTGAGACCGATGGTCAGGAGTGTTGCCAGCGATTCTCGCAGCTTCAATCTTCGCGACAGCCCAAATACCAGACCGGCCAACAGACCCACGTGCATACCAGAGACGACGAACAGGTGAAACGATCCTGTACGTTCAAAGCCTATACGCTGCGCTTTGTTCAATCCTGCGCGATCACCAAATAGCATCGCGTTCAACATCCCCGCGTCGTCTGAACTAAGCCGCAGAACTTTGGGTAGAACGCGATTGGCTCTTGAGTGCACATAGCCGAGTACGCGCCCCGAAGCCCAGCTCTGAGCGGAGAAGATTTCGCACTGCCACTGGGCAGCACGGTCAGCTCGTGTCACAAGGCTTGCGCCTGGTCCGTTGAGCAGTTCGATCTTTGAGGCTCGTACGCTGGCGTGCGCTCCTATACCTTGTGCGAGGAGGTAGTCAGCATACTGCCACGCTCCGGGGTCGCGATAGCGTTCAGCGACCTTGATCCGCATGGGAGCTTCGACTACATCGCCGCATTTCAATGCGGGCAAAACTCCCGTTGCGACGGTCGTATTGACTGCGCCGCGATTGGACGGTTTGTCTGCAATCACATTCATTCGTACGCCGCCGGTCATAGGAACCATTCGCGAGACATCCGGAGTTACATCTTCGATGGAATCGACCTGGATATCCACCGAGAGTGCGCCCACGGCCGCGGCCTCGTCGTCGGTCTCTTTCTCCGGCCACCAGCCAGTCTCTTTATCGTGGTCGGAATCAGACTGCTGGAGCGGGCAGCTCGCGAACGCGCACAACACGCCCGCGAAGCTGTCGGCTTAGACCGTCTGCATAGCCTGCGAGGGCTTGTTGGGTTGGAGGAATTGGTTGTATCTCTGCACACCAACAACCGATTGCCGTCCAGACCGCCGCCACTGGCACGATCGCGATTCGCAGCGACCATCGCAAGGCGGCCAATGCTAGCAGAGACAACAGCAGTGTTGCGATGAGTAGAATGACTACGGGCAGGCGGTTACGCGTGATCAGCTCACCCAACGCAAACCAGCACACTGCGGTCAACAGAGGAGCGCGGCGGAACTCGAGCGCCGGTACACGTGCGACCGCCTTCGGCCAAAGATCAGGGTTCGGCTCGTTTACTCTTCCGGTCTTCGAAACTCTGCCTGCGGACCGCACTCAACAACCATTTCACCACAAGGTCACTTCGATTACCTGCGCAAAACCACGACTGTTTCCAGATGAAACGTTTGTGGAAACATATCGACCACGTGTAGTTCGACCAAGTTATAGCCGGCTGTGGTGAGTAACTTCAGATCTCGAGCCAGGGTTACGGGATCGCAGGAGACGTAGACGATCTCCGGAGCGGAGACTCGCGCCAACAGAGCACAAACCTCTGCGCCTACACCCGCTCTGGGAGGGTCCATGACGATAAGCTGCGGCCGCTCCCGCTGCACCACGGCGCTTCGCAAGAACTCGACGGTTGTGGCTTCTATGGCACGTCGTCCGGGCCCCTTGAATGACCTGGGCAGGCCGGTTGCAGCCGCTTCAACCGCAACGACTTGCTGAAAGGTTTTCGCAAGCGCTCGAGAAAACAACCCCACCCCGGCATACAGATCCCATCCGATAGCGCCGCTCCGGTTCGCGGTTACGATCTGGACAAGCTCATCGACGAGAAAGCGATTAACCTGAAAAAAGCCGCCGCTGCCCACCCAATAGTCTTCGCCGGACGCACGATAGCTCAAACCCTCTGCGCCCCAAGTCTCTAATTGACGCGGGCCTTTCGCTCGTCGTTGCGATCCTTCAGATGAGAGCAGAACAGCGTGAGCACTGAACAGCTCGGGCAAGAGTTCCTGCATTCGTTTGCACAATGCCGAGAGCCCAGCCTGCTTTTTTCGTAAAAAGACTGTCATCTGCAGCTTCTTTTCATCGCCGGTAGTGAAAAACTCTACCTCAACCCCAAGGCGAAGCCAGCGCGCAGCGGGAGAGTTCTCCAACGCCACCTGCAGTAATGCTTCAGCCGCTCGCCACAACAGCGGAGCTAAGATGGGGCACTCGTTGACCGCAAGAAACTCATTCGAGCCGCGGCGGTTGTAACCAACCCTCAGAGCTGAATCCAGCTCTGCTAACCGCAGCCGCGTTCGATTCCTATAAGCCCACGGTTCGCGAATGTGTATCTGTATCGCAGGCAATGCCGTTAATCCTGCTCGCTCGAGAGTCTCCTGCAGAATCGCACTCTTCATTCGCACTTGCGCAGAGTACGAGGCGTGCTGATATTGACATCCGCCGCATCGCCCGAAGTGCGCACAAGTAGGCTGTACGCGATCTTGGGATGCGCTTAGAATCTGAACCAGCGAGGCTTCGCCGAAGGCGTTCTTTTGTTCGATGAAGCGTGCCTCGATAAGGTCGCCAGGCAGTGTAAAGGGAACGAACACCGTCTTTCCCGCGCCCTCGCCTTCGGTCTGGTGGGCCAGGCCTGCTCCACCATATACCGCCTTTTCAATCTGCAACTTCATCCGTGGCTCATATAAAAGAGGCTGAGTCTGGGCAGTTTGCGTGCCTCAAGCAATCTCTTTTGGAGAAACTGTTGCTGCACCTGTTTGATCTGTACGGCCTGCATCTTGCCGCGATATGGTGCGAGCTCTCTTGCCGCCTGCTCGCGCAATGAGACCAGCTCCTCTTCTGGCGCTGAGGTCAGGAGTGCCGCGAACATCTTTTCTTCGAGCACGCTGAGCGTTCGGTCGAGTTCCTCAAGCGATCGAGTTGGTTCGGTGCGAAGGCCAACGGTGAGAGCACGCAACCGGCCAGCGACCTCGGCAGCCATTGCATCCGCCGGAGGATTGAGAGATGTCGCTTCGATGACACAGGCATTCTGTTCCAGATACTGACACACGCGTTCGGTTTCGAAGCCACTCTCAATGGCCTCGGTTCCCAGGGCGGTGGTAGCGCCGATCGAAGCCTGCATTGCCTGCTCGACGGCCTCCATTACACTTTGCGCACACCACGCGAGGCCATTTACTTTTCGTATTCTGCCGGGGGAGCGTAACTTCTTTGCATCGTGCTTGTCGAAGGCGTTATCGATACCGCGCAGCACGGCCTCAAGCGGAACACCAGCCTCGCGCCAGGTTTCGATCAGTGCCCAATCTAACGTGGACAGCATCAGCAACAAGCCGCGCCGCTGCTGAAATCGCTCTTCGATCTCCGTAAAGTAGTTGAAGTAGTTCTGCATGCGCTCTTCTATAGCTTAAGCCCGCGTAAATCGAGCGCTCTTCAACTACGCCCCGCGCTTCCTGTGCCGGTCAAGATTGCGCTCGTAGATGAGTCGCAGTCCGGTCAAGGTCAACATCTCGTCTACTGCGCCGATGTGCTTCGACCCACCGGCGATCAGCTTCGCGAGCCCGCCTGTGGCTACAGTTTTAGTCTCGGGTCCCATCTCGGCGATCATGCGTTCGAGAATGCCGTCGACCAGGCCGATGTACCCGTAGTAGAGGCCGATCTGGATGTTGTCGACGGTGGCGGTACCGATGATCTTCGCGGGTTTCCTGATGTCGATGCGGGGCAGCCGGGCCGCGCGGGAAAACAGTGCATCGGCCGACACTCCAAGTCCGGGTGCGATTGCGCCACCGAGAAATTCACCTTTCTTTGAGAGCACATCGAAGGTGGTTGCGGTTCCCATATCGACGACAATGCAAGGACCGCCAAAACGCTCGAAGGCTGCAACACAGTTGACGATACGGTCGGCGCCAAGCTCGGCGGGATTGTCCGTCAAGACCGGTATACCGGTCTTGATCCCGGGCTCGACGAACAACGGTTTTACCTTGAAATAAAGCTCGCATACCTGGCGCAGGGTCGAGTCGAGCGGAGGCACCACCGACGAGATTGCAATGCCATCGACGACATCAATCTTCAGCCCCTTCAGTTCGAAGAGGTTGCGCAGCAAGACCCCAAACTCATCGCTAGTTTGCACCGACGAAGGCGTTGTGATGCGCCAGTTCGCCACCATCTCCGGCCCTGTAGCGGGTTCCGTAGCATCGTTTGCCAACCGGTAGAGCCCAAGGACCGTGTTGGTGTTGCCTACATCGAGCGCCAGTAACATTGCTGCCTCTCTTACCGTCTTATTACTTCGCGCGGACACCACCGGAGAGTACGGTGTGCAGCAGACCATCGTCTCCGATGACGCGTAGAAAGCCGCGCGCATCGAGCCCATCCGTCACGCCAGTATAGCCGCCAGCCTCGTCAACACTGACCTGTTTGCCGCGAACCCAGCTTGAGGCTGAGGCGAAGCGGTCCAGCAGGCTGACCTCGCTGGAGGGCCCACGTAACTCTGCCTCGAGCAGTGCAACCTCTTTTTCAAGCGCCTGCAGAAATTCGACGAGAATTCGCTCGCGTGCCCATGATTTACCGCTTTCGCGCCGCAGAGAGGTGGCGAGTGCCTCCAATTCCGCGGGAAAGCCGTCGTGATTCACATTAATGCCGACGCCCACAACGGCATAACGTAGCATCGCCGGTGAGTCAGACTGTGGGGCGACGGTGGAGGTTTCAACCAGAATGCCGCCACATTTTTTGCTCCCGAACAGAAGATCGTTTGGCCAGCGGATATCAGGTGTTAGGCCAGTAACCGTTGTGATGGCTGCCTGCGCAGCCAGTCCAGTTGCGAGGGACAGCCATAACGCATCGGCCAGGGCCATCCTGGGGCGTAAAAGCGTGCTGACATAGAGGCCATCACCTGCCGCGGAAAGCCACCTATGATCGCTACGTCCTCGCCCTGCGGTCTGCTCGTCGGCTACCCATACGCTGCCATGCGGTGCGCCTGCCTGCGCGGCCTCCAGGGCCAGCACGTTGGTCGATCCAACAGAATGAAAGTGCTGGAGCTTGTCTGCGAATGTGGTGTTGGCTAGAGCGGCGGTTACAAAAGGTAGATCGAATGAATCGGCCAAGCTGTCCTCAGTAGATATCCGCTGTGATTCGCATGCTCAGATCGGCGGCTGCAGCGGAGTGCGTGAGGGCGCCGACGGAGACGAAGTCCACACCGGCCAGCGCATATTTGCGCACTGTCTTGAGGTTCATGTTTCCGGAGGCCTCGATCGGGACTTTGGGGAGTGCTGCGTGAATCTGTTTGACTGCTTTTTTCACCTGGGATGGCGTCATGTTGTCGAGGAGGATTGACTCTGCGCCGCCGGCGATGGCTTGATCGAGCTCTGTTTGGGTGCGGACTTCGACTTGTATCCACTGGCCAGTCTTGCGGTTTGTCAGAGCGCGTTCGAGTACGGCGGGGATGCCGCCGCCGAGCGAGATGTGGTTGTTTTTGATGAGGATACCGTCTTGCAGGTCGAGGCGATGGTTGACGCCGCCACCGCAGCAGACGGCGTATTTGTCGAGGGCGCGCAGGCCGGGAATGGTTTTGCGGGTGTCGAGGACTTTGGTTTTTGTGCCGGCTACGGCTTTGACGAACTCGTTGGTCAGCGTGGCGATGCCGGTCATGCGCTGCATGAGGTTGAGGATGACTCGTTCGCAGGAGAGCAGGGCGGCGGCGTTGTGGCGGATGACGGCGAGGGTCTGGCCTTTTTTGACTTTGACGCCGTCGAAGATTTCGGGGTGGCTGACGACTTCGAAGCGGCCCACGGGAGTGGGGGACATCTTGGCGAAGATCTCTAGAAACACAGGGATACAGCCGAGGCCGGCGACGACGCAGGCTTGCTTGGCGATGATGGTTCCGGAGGCGCGGAGGTTAGGGGGGATGGTGAGTGCGGTGGTGATGTCGTTGGCGACTTTGTCCTCGGCCAGAGCTGCTTCAAGAATTGCGCCTACCCGCTTACTTTTCCAGTCCATCCTCTAATCCTAAACCTGTTTTTTCAGATTTTTTTTGGAGAGGCCGGAAAGGGGGATTTTTGTTGTTTTTGCGGGCGTTTTTGAAGGGGGTTTTGGGAAAAGTGCGTTTTTTGTGTGGTGTTTTTGTGGTGAAGTTGTGGTGATTGGGTGGTCAATCGTGAGCCAACTACGGTCGTTATGTGGCGGCTAAAAATATGCCACTTCTTGAAAATATTTCAATAATTATCCCTTTGACTTAGGACGTTGAAAAGTGCATTATGTATTCGAGGTATCAGCCGATGAAAGGGATTCTCTCTGAAATCGTTGATCGCTTGTCGGACACAGCGGCAAGTCTGGACGCACTGGAACTTCAACTTGTCGCGAGCGGCATATTGCAGAAGGATGCAATCCGCAATCGTTTCCCAGACCACAAGGGTACGGTTGAATCGCATTTGACTCTATTGCGGTCGAAGATCGCCACTCTACCGGAGTAATCCCCATGAATCTCTTCTCTCTTGCTAAAAAGTTTCCAAACGAAGATGCCGCGCTATTGCACCTGATAAAGATGCGCTGGCCGCGCGGGGTACGCTGTCTGGCTTGTGACCACGACAAGTGCTACCTAATCGAAACCAAAGGCAAAACGGGCAAGATCGCGCGGTTGTTTGAGTGTGCCGATTGCGGTCTGCACTTCTCTGCCACGACAGGAACGCTATTCCACGACACGCATTTACCTCTGACCAAATGGTTTGCGGTCATCGCGCTAATGGTGGAAGGCAAGAAAGGCATATCGGCCAACCAAGTCAAACGTCATGTTGGCCTAACCTACAAAACAGCGTGGTACGTCTGTCATCGCGTCCGTGAGGCTATGCAGGAACCAAAGTCTTTGAAGCTGGGCGGCGAGTCTGTCACGGTCGAGATAGACGAAACTCTTGTGGGCGGTCGTAAACGCGGTGTAGGCGTCAAAGCTGGCCGGGATCACAAAACTATCGTGCTAGGCATGGCCGAACGTGGCGGGCGCATCCACCTCAAGACCGTCAAAAGTCGCACGTCGAAGGATATGAAGCCAACGATTGACGCGAAACTCAGACCGTCAACCAAAGAGGTTGTTACAGACTCTCTACGGACATATCAGGACATCATCCCCGAAGAGAAACACACCCGCGCCAACCACAAAGAAGAGTTGAAGGATAAGAACTGGACATCAACACAGACGGTGGAGAATGCCTTTTCACTCTTCAAGCGCGGGATAGTTGGCAACTATCACCAGCTATCTAGAGAGCATTTGGACAGGTATCTTGGGGAGTTCTGCTGGAGATACAACCGCCGCACCATGCAACCGTGGTTATTCGAGATGACGCTTACGAACTTGGTGAATAAGAAGCCTCTGCCGTACAAAGACCTAACTTTTTGATAAGGTTATCGGGAAAAGAGGTAACCAATGGTCCACGGAACGTGCCCGAAGCGCCTGTAACAGCTTTTCCGATGTACACACAGGGGGAGAAAGCCTAAACTGTGAAGTGACTCTCAGGGCCTCAATACTATCTGGTCGTATGCCGTAAAGGGCAGGCGGCCTCTGCCGCCAGATAGGAGGTGTTGGGTCATGGAAGCTGAAAAGCTTACCGTCCCTAAAGGCTTCATGCTGATTTTTCGGGCATGGAAAACCGATAAGGACGGCAATCGTGTTTATGCGAAAGACCACGGTTTACGAGGTTGGCCCCTCGTAGTACCAATCGGTAAGTAACTAAACAATGAGCAACCCTGAGAGTCTTTTTCAAGGTCACACCACACTACCACAGGTCTGGAGAGGTATTGAAAGAAAAGGCTGTTATCAGTCCTTGTCCATTTTCCGGACAGATGCCTTGTATTTCTTGATCTTGTCCGTTATCTGGGCGGGCGGACGGCGCGCTTCCTTTTGTGCTTTGATCTTCGCGCTTATCTCCTCTTTGCTGGTTGGCTTGGAATTCAGGAGCCGCCGCAATACTTCATCAAACTTGTCCGCGTCTGTTGTTATGTCCTTCATGCGAGTATTCTAAGACGAACAAATAAAAGCCGCTTCCGGGCCACTCGTGTTTCATCCCGAGAGTCCCTTCACAATAAGGAAAATGAACCCTTGAGCCAAAGCAAACCACCCGAAGGTGAGAAGGGCCCACCGCCAGGGGATTCCATTATCCTTCCTACCAAAGAAGAGCGACGGGCGGAAAAGGAGAGGCAAGAGGAGCAGCAAAGATACGAAACCGAAAACGCCTACAAGCAACGCCAGATTGATGCGGCAGATGCGGCGAACGATTTGGCTCGCACGAATCGGAACCTGACCGTAGGCGTCATAATCCTCTCCACCGTTACCGCTGCGGCGAGTTGGTACCAAGGAAGAATGAATTGGCATAATTGGCAGACATCCAATTCCACCTTGCAACAGATGAAGGATGATGCCGCTGAATCCTCCAGACAATTTCAAGCCCAACTTGCACATTTCGATGCCGGATTGGGTCGTACGGGGCTGCTGGCTATACACGCCGGGGAGCAGGCTGTGGCAGCTAAAAATGCCGCTACTGCCGCTAGGAGTGCCGCCAACACGGCTAAAGATACTTTGCATATTTCCCAACGGGCCTACATTTCGCTGCGCGAGCCGAGAATTGATTCCGCTAGAAGCGAAATCCGCATAAAAGTACTTAATAGCGGGCATATCCCCGCCGAAAACGGCAAATTCGTCTATTACCAAGCAACGTTCGGGAAATCGTTTCCGATGCAAAGTCAAAGCAATCTCATTGACGGGTACCAGTCGGAAGATGACTATCCTCATATACCAAACGGCGAATTGGCTGAATATGTGATTCCTATCCACGTGTTTAACGAAAGCGACATCAGCCAAGGTAGGCAACAGATCATTTTTGCCGGGATCATGACCTATCATGATGGCTTCCCCGATAGCCCAGAACGAATGGAGAGTATCTGTGGCAAAACTCCCGATTGGGTGCTGGGTAAAAAGGTGGAGTTGGCATTTGCTGTCTGCGATCCGAACGTTATAATTTCTCAACTCAAAGGGCTTCGCAAAATTCCACAAAAACACTAGTCCAATTACCGCAGCTAGTAGCATCGCTGCCCTGTCACGGTACCCCCATTTTCCGTTCATAGTTAGTTTTTGAGCGGGTGACGCTCATCCTAAGTCAAAGGGACTATCGTTAATATTTCTGTGGAAATTTGGTCCTTGGCGCATTACCGGAGACCCAAGCCATTGATTGGCCTAGAATAGAGAACTCTGACCACCTCGAGAGATGTCAGAGCGCAATCAGAAAACTGACTTCTCCTGCGTGTTTCCTTTTAGGCAAGGGAATGAGGAAACCGAAGCATCCAAGGTTGATATGAATACACCTGTCTTGACATCGGCTGACACGGGCCTGGAGGTAACCGATATTAGTGGGGACGCGGCATTTGCCGCCAGGCGAGTCCGCGCCCGCGGTTCTGCGGTGCCCATGGAGGGGATGCAGCGTATCGCTCATGCTTTTGTCGAAGATCCCGAGAACATCCTGCAGGAGCTGGTGAATGCTGCCGTCGAGTTCTGTGGTGCGGACAGTGCCGGCATCAGTGTCGAGCGAGAGAACGGGACCGAAAAGGATTTCTACCACTGGGTCGCAACGGCCGGTCAATACTCTGAGTTTTTGAACGCAATCCTTCCGCGCTATCCGAGCGCATGCGGTGTTTGCCTGGAGCGGGGGCGGCCGCAGTTCTTTACTGTGGGGCAGCGCTTTTTTGACCTGATGGGCATTGAGGCGCCGCTGGTAACCGACGGTATTCTCCTTCCGTGGGAGGTGGACCAAACGCGGGGAACGATCTTTGTCATGGCCCATGGCCGGACCGAGGCCTTCGACCAAGACGACTGCCGCATGATGCAGGTACTTGCCGATTTTGCTGCGATGGGCGTAAGGCACCAGCGACAACAAGGGCTGCTTGTGGAGCAGGCGAGCGCCGCTGCTGCTGCAGCCATGGCGAACGAGCTGGCGCACAAGATCAACAACCCACTACAAAGCCTGACAAACGTCCTCTATTTAGCAGCTGAAGGTCAAGAAGGTACGAATGCAAGGGCGTTGGCGCGGCAGGCGTCCGGCGATTTGGAAAAGTTATCGTCGCTGGTAAAGAAGCTCCTGGGACTGCCGTATCGAAAAGCCGAATAGCCGCTCCGATTGCAAGGCTATGGACGTTGCCCGACCTAGTGAATAAGAAGCCGTTGCCGTACAAAAGGCCCGGCTTTTCTAGATTTTATTGGCGTTCGGAATTGAATCGAGGTACTTGATGAGGATGGCCTCGTTGCCGATTTCGTTGTAGATCAACTCGTCGACGGTGCCGCTTGCGAGAAGAAGGCCATATCCCCCGGCGCGCATTCCTTCTTCTTCGCGCTTCGCGATGTGGGCGGTGGGATCGGGAGTGGAATTTGCAAAAGCTGCGTGGCTAAGGGATTCCTGGCGGAAGCCGGAGCCGGGGTCGCGTACACGAAAGACCATTGCGCGTCCGGTGCGGATGGCGGTCACCTCGACGACCTGTTCGGGATTGAACGCCGCTCCGTGTTCCATGGCGTTCAGCAAGATCTCTCGCAACGCCTGCATGATGTCTTGCTTTGCGTCCTCCGGCAGTTGAGCGCTGAGTTCCTTCGCGAACGACAGAAGACGCTCGGCTGTGATGAGGCGGCAGTTGACGCGGACGGAGACCCAGCCGGGGCGGGCGGATAGGATTTCGATGTCTTCTCGCCATTGGCTGTCGGATGCTGCGCTGCGGGCCAGGTTCGCGATCTCGTGGGTATCGAATGGGGGCGTGAAGCAGGCAAAGACGCGGGCGCGAAGAGCTGCGATCACTTTGTCGGGAGTGCTGTGATGCGCGAGGACGATGCACTTCACTCCGGGCCTGATGGCACGCATCTCTTCGAGGAGTGCGAGGCTTTCCTCGATGGCGCTGTCGGCGCTGGTGATGACGACGCCGAAGGATCGGACACGGAGTCGCTGCAGGGCGTCGGCATGGCCGGCCGAACACTCCATGGGCAGGTGGGCGGCGGTGATTGTATCGGCGATCTCGCGGCCTACCGGGGTGTGGTTTCCGATGATGAGGATTCGGCTCATGGTGTGCTCCGAGGCGTAACGAGTTGATTTTAGATCATTGGCTTCATACCATCGCGTAACCTCGGCAGTGCACCAGGCAGGCGGCCTCGTGGTTTGCGATTAGCTCGACGACGCTGTCCAACCAGTAGCGTTGAGAGTCAGTATAGGGAGTAGATTGCGTTGCTGCGGCATATCTCGAACGGAGATCAAATATTGATCAGTCCTTAAATGCGGCAAGAGGCAGCTCCCTTTTGGCCGTGAGAGCTGCCCCGCCGTAACCAGAGAACGACGCGCCTAATTACGAGATGTCCGAATCGTTTGTTCGGGATGCCGTCACCGAACAATTCTTTTCGCCTAACCTCGGAGCGTTTTCGCCTACCCGTCGGAACGTTTTCGCATCCTAGTGAATGAGGTGTTCAATGAGAGCTGGCAGTCTGTTACTTACAGGAATCGGGGTAGGGGCCGTGCTGACGTATGCGTTGTTTTATGAGTCGACGTTACAGCAAGAAGCCGAATTTGATGGTGTGGAAGACACCGCGAACAGGATGCGGCGTTGGGGAACGGAGAAACGTTTCGGCGCGGGTGCTGACACGCTGGTGGGGCGCATGAAAGAAGGTATTGGAAGAACCGCAGGCGATGACGATGGAATTGAAGACCAAGTTGTTGGAGGAGTGAAGAATACAGTCGGCAGATGGGGTCAGGCGGCTGGCGAGACTGTTCACGACCTTAACCGCTGAGGTAGTCGAAGGCGGGCTCTGTAGGTTGAAGGGATGGCAGAATGGGTTATCGAATTATGCAGGTCGTCCTGTATGTTGTGGGTGCGCTGTTTTCACTCGGCGCTTGCCAGGCTATTTCTGAACCCTGGGGACAGTTGGAGTCGACCCATGCCACAGGACGGGCCGCCGGCTATATGATTGTGGCGCTTCTGGCGATCGTCTGTGTTGTCGTCGCACAGGAGTTTGGACAACGGGCGCGACAGGCGAAAGATCTGGACTGAATTATTAACGAACGCAATCAACTGATGAGAAAAATGGATTGAGCTTAATTCAAGGCTTCGAGGGCGGCTTTGGTTTTGTCGTAGAGGATTTTGGTTTCGGCAGATTGTTTGCGGAGGCCGTCGACGATGTGGGCGGGGGCTTTGGCCATGAAGACTTCGTTGCTTAGCTGGCGTTCGGCTGCGGCAAGGCCCTTTTCGTATTTGGCGAGGTCTTTGGTGAGGCGCTCGCGCTCGGCGGGGACGTCGATCTGGCGCTCGTAGATGACGGCGACTTCACCAGCTAGGCCTGCGAACGTCCAACCAAGACCCCTGGTTCCTTCGAGGTAATCAAGCCCCTTCTGTTCCATGGCGGATACCTTCGCCAGACGGAAAAGAATGTTTTCGTTCTCTATAACAACATTCCCGATTTCCTGCGCCGTTGATCCAAGTGCTGCTTGGTTGCTGAAGACCATGAAGATACCGACGAATTCCTTTTCTGGAACCCCCAAGTCCTTCCGTCTGGCCCGAATTGTCGTAATCAGGTTTTGCAATAGATTCATCCCGTCGGCACTTCTTTTGTCGATGAGGAAATCTTCGACCAATGGGTAACGAGTAAGGGCGATGGATTTTGCCGGAGGTGCGTCGTTGTAAAGGGCGTGCCAGATCTCTTCGGTGAGGAAGGGCATGAAGGGGCTTAGGAGACGCAACGATGCTTCGAAGACAGCGACTAGGGTGGTGAGAGCTGTGCGAGTGGCTTGCTTGTCGTCGTTCTCGCCGAAGTTAAGGCGGAGCTTGACGATTTCGAGGTACCAGTCGCAGAGGTCGCCCCAGAAGAATTGGTAGATGGTGTTGGCGGCTTCATCGAAACGGTAGTTGGTGAGAGAGTTGCCAACCGAGGCTGATGTCTCGGAGAGGCGAGTAAGTATCCAGCGGGTTTCGATTGGAGTTTGTGCTGCTCCAACCCAGGCATCAGAAGCGATGCCTGGGGCACCCGGATTTGCGGCTGGTTTGAGTGCGGCGGAGAGGGTGGTGAGGTCGAAGGTGATGCCGGCTTCTTTGGCACGGTCGATGTTCATGAAGAGGAAGCGGGCGGCGTTCCAGATTTTGTTGGCGAAGGCGCGGTAGCCTTCGGTACGGGCTTCGCTGAAGGCGATGTCGGTGCCGGGAGAGGCCATGGAGGCTAGGGTGAAGCGGACGGCGTCGGTGCCGAAGCGCTCGATGATGTCGATGGGGTTGATGACGTTGCCCTTGGTCTTGGACATCTTCTGGCGGTCGGCGTCGCGGACGAGGCCGTGGATGTAGACCTCTTTGAAGGGGACGGCGTTCGCAAGATCGCGCTTGGTGCCGTCAGGCATGGGGACGTCGAGGGTGAAGTGGCAGCCGAGCATGATCATGCGGGCTACCCAGAAGAAGAGGATGTCGAAGCCGGTGACGAGAAGTGTGGTGGGGTAGAAGTTGGCGAGGTCTGGAGTGCAGATGTCAGTTCTTAGTTGTCCGTTCTCAGTTGCGGGCCAGCCCAGGGTGGTGAAGGGAAGGAGGCCGGAGGAGAACCAGGTGTCGAGGACGTCGGTTTCTTGCACGATGTCGGTGGAGTTGCAGGTGCCGCAGTGCGTTGGGGTGTCGCGGGAGACGGTGATGGCGTTGCATTTTGGGTTTTTGCAATGCCATGCGGGGATGCGGTGGCCCCACCAGAGCTGGCGGGAGATGCACCAGTCGTAGATGTTCGTCATCCACTCGAGGTAGATTTTTTTGTACATCTCCGGAGTGAAGTTGATGTGTTTTTCGGTGACGGCGTCGATGGCGTTTTTTGCGATGGAGTTGCCGCCGGTGTTGGGGGTTTTGTTAACGGCGAGGAACCATTGCATGGAGAGACGCGGCTCGATGACGACGCCGGTGCGCTGGCTGAGGCCGATGGAGTTGGTGTGGTCTTTGACGGCGACGAGGAGGCCGAGAGCTTCGAGGTCTGCGACCATGCGCTCGCGCGCGGCGTAGCGGTCGAGGCCGTCGTAGGGCGAGCCGGGGAGAGCGACGTGGGCGGTCTCGTCGAGGATGCTGAAGGGCTGGGCAGGTTGTGGCGCTGGCCGATGGCGAAGTCGTTGGGGTCGTGGGCGGGCGTGACTTTGACGGCTCCGGTGCCGAACTCGGGCTTGGCCCAGTCGTCGGCGAGGATGGGGACTTCTCGGTCGGGGCCGGCTTTGAAACCAGCCGCAGCGCTGACGCCGGTGAGTGGGACGCGGACTTTTTTGCCGATGAGCGCGATGTAGCGTTCGTCGGTGGGGTTTACGGCTACGGCGGTGTCGCCGAGCATGGTTTCGGGGCGGGTGGTGGCTACGGTGATCGAGCCGGAACCGTCGGCGAGGGGGTAGCGGATGTGGTAGAGCTTGCCGAGGCGCTCTTCGTGCTCCACTTCGAGGTCGGAGACGGCGGTTTGGATGCTTGGGTCCCAGTTGACGATGTAGGCGCCGCGGTAGATGAGGCCCTGTTCGTAGAGGCGGATGAAGGCTTCTTTGACCGCGATGCTGAGGCGGTCGTCCATGGTGAAGTATTCGCGGGACCAATCGACGGAGGCGCCGAGGCGCTTCATCTGGTCGAGGATGGCTCCGCCGTAGAGCTTGCGCCAGCACCAGACGCGCTCGATGAAGGCCTCGCGGCCAAGTTGTTTGCGGGAGGTGCCTTCGGTGGTGAGTTGACGCTCGACCATCATTTGGGTGGCGATGCCGGCGTGGTCGGTGCCGGGGACCCAGACGGCAAGGTCACCCAGCATGCGGTGCCAGCGGGTGAGGATGTCCATCTCCGTTTGGTTCAACATGTGGCCCATGTGCAGACGTCCGGTGACGTTGGGCGGGGGGAGGAGGATGGTGAACTTTGTGGTTCCGTCGTGCGTACTTTGGGGGGTTGAAACGTCAAATAGACGCTCCTTGACCCAGTATTCGGCCCAGCGTTCTTCTATGACAGACGGATCGTATGCTTTTGGCAGTTCGTGGCTCATGAGTACTTTAAGGGTAGCACTGAGCTACGATGTTCTGGTTGATGCGGGTGTGAAGGCTTAGACTTGTTCGACGAGGTCTTTATGCGCAGATGGCTCCTCGCTGTTGCAGTTCTTTTTGCCACAACACTTCCAGCATTCGCCAGATCCGATGAGGGACGTGCGAGCGTTGGCAACAACATTACCGTTGCCGAGGGGGAGACCGCGGGCGACATTGCTTGTGTGTTCTGCACTGTTCGTGTCCACGGTGATATCAAGGGCGACGTTGCCGTGCTGTTCGGAAAGATCGATGTCGATCCCGGTCGCACTATTTCGGGTGATTTGGCTGCATTCGGCGCCGATCTCAACCTGGGGCCGGGAGCAACGATTGGCGGGGATGTTGCCCTGGCTGCCGGGGATGCGAATCTGGCTCCGGGTGCGATGGTTCATGGCTCCAGCATGGTGCTTCCAAGCCGTATCTGGCTGTTGCTACCGTTGGCGCCGTTTCTGATCCTGGCCGGATTGATCTGGCTGATCGTGTATATCGTGCGGCGCAACCGGTATCAGTTTCCTGCCTATCCACATGGGCGGGGTTTCTAAAGGCTTTGTCCTGCGGCCGATGGCGAGGCAGGGTTCGGGGAACCTGTCTTACTGAGTCTGCGTATCACTTTAGGCGAGTCAGCAAGTCAACGAGTCAGCAGGTTGGTTGTGTCCTGGCGGTTAGGTACTGGGGGAAAATTGCCTTTACGCGCGCTACGTAGTTTCGTTTTGCCGCTTCTGCTCACGGTTGGCGCACTTGGCCAGGCGCCGGGCAATCGCACCTATCTCGGGCAGGACATCTTCGTCGCCGCAGGGCAGCAGGTGCATAACGCGACCTGCCTGTTCTGCTCGGTGCAGGTGGAGGGAGACCTGACTGGGCACGTCTTTGTTCTGTTTGGAAGCCTCAACGTCAGTGGTCAGGTGCGGCGCAGCGCTACGGTCGTCTGGGGCAATGCGGTGGTCGACTCGCAGGCGCGTATCGGCGGCAATACCGTGGTTCTGGGAGGCAATGCGGTCTATGAGACCGATGAATCGCTCTCGGGGAGCGTGTATGTACTGGGTGGACACATGTCGCGTGTTGCAAGAGAGGGAGAGGGCCGGACACATGGCCGCATCTCGCTGAGCCCGCTGTTTTCTGCGTTGCTCGGCATCGTTGCTCTTCTTCTACTGTCGCTTTTCATCGCGCCGCGGATCCGGCGACGCGTCGCCGTTAACCAGTCAACCTGATCAGGCGGACGCGAGAGCAGATCGCGCTCCATAAAAATTGAGCAATAAAAGGGGATGCAACCGGCTGGTCGCATCCCCTTTTATTGTGGTGGTTTGATGAAGCTAGAAGGGATTCAGCTTGGCCAGGCCCTTCTTCTTCTTATGCTTGCTGGAGGATTCGTCGCTCTTGTCGAACTCCGGTTTCCCGTTCTTCCCATTGGCGTTGGGAGTCTGTGCCGGAGGCTGGGGCTTCGCTGCAATGTCGTTGACGGTTTCGGGTGCGGCCTCGGGCTTTTCTGCCGCGGGTAACGGCGTTGCGTTTGGCGGGCCTACGGCCTTCAGACCGCCGTTGTCGGCTGGCTGCGCGGTTGCTCCCGGGGTGAGGATCTCGACGCCCATGGTATTGCTGCTTGGGGCGGCGGTGCTCGGCGTGCTGGGGGTGCCACTCTGTACGCTGGTCACGACGGCCGATCCCGTGCGATCAACTGCGTCTGCCTTCGGAACCTCCTGGAACTGAAGCGGTGCTGCGGGGGGTGCCGGTGCTGCAGACGGCTCGGCCGCGGCAGCGGTGTCCGGGGATGATCCGGCGGTATTCGGAGCAAGAGGTGCGGGGGTGCCCGCCTTGGGAGCGCTAGGATTCATCGCCTCGTTGAAGTCGTCGATGATCTTCTTGGTGACGTGCGGCGCGAGTGTGGGGGCTGGGTCGGTCACCGTCGGGTCGCCGTCTCTTGCAGCGAGGACTACGTCCGGCTGATGCATGAACAGGATCGTCGCTCGATCCTGCAGGCGGTACTGCCTGCGGCTGTTTTCGAGCGCAACGCTGGCAGCAATCTGCTCGGGAGTGGGGGTTGGGATCGGCGCATTCATTGCGTCAAGACGGTCACGCGCGTCCTCGACGTGGGGCGAGGCGGAGTGCTCCAGGACCACCTTGGAGTAAGCCGCGATAGCCTGATCGTCATAGATCTTTTCGAGCCTTGCTTTGCCTGCCTCGGGAAGCTTCAAGGTCCGGACATAGCGTGCCTCGGTCTCGTAGGCGTCACCGAGCCCGATCAACACATCGTCCATGTGGCTGTACTGGGGATAGGTGTCGACGACGGTCTGGTAGCGGGCGATTGTGGCGGGCCAGTTGCTGTGCGTGGCGTAATACGCGGCGATCGCGGACTCGCGTGTGGCCATGACTTCCTGGACCTCACGCAGGCGCTGCTTGGCCTGCGGCACCAGGGTGGATTCGGGGTACTGCTGGAGCATGAGGCGGTACTCTTCTTCGGCGTGGGTGGCTTTGGAGTAGTCGCGGTCGGGCTTGTCCATCTCGCGGAAGTAGATGTCGCCGACGCGCATCTGGGCCTCGGCGGCTTCGGGTGCGTTGGGGAAGAAGGTTTCGAAGTCCTTGTACTCCTGCTCGGCCTGGGTGAGAGCTGCGGTGCCGCCCTCTTTGAACCAGCTGTCGGCGATGGCCAGCTTGGCCTTCATCAGATACTGCGAGTCGGGGTAGGTGTTGAGCAGAGTTTGCAGGTCGAGACGGGCGACGTCGAAGTGGCCGCGCTTGGTGGCGTCGAGGGCCTTGTCGTAGAGAACCTTGTCGGGCAGGCCTGCGTCAACCGGCGCGATCTTCTTTTCCTTCTGCATCTCTTTCTTGGTGTCCTTGGACTGGACGACCTTATCTTCCTTCTTGCCCGGGGAAGCGGAGAGGCTCACGGTTTGCTGTGTCTGTCCCTTGGCGTCGGTGGTGGTTTGGGAGGAACCGGTTACCTGGGCGGTTGCGCTCAGGGTGGAGATGATCAGACCGGTGATCGCGAGGCTGGCCAGTGAGGCGGCCCTGTTGCTTGGAAACCAGCTTTTTGGAGACCAGACACTTGGGAAAAAGAAACGCATGTTCATCCGCTATCAACCCCATCCGCCTCGCGCCAAAAGGGCGCTTCAGGCTGTGTTCTATTCTAAACGTTCCGGTCAGATTTGTGCTGGGGAGGCAGCGCGCGCAAGCTTCAAGAACTCCCGCGCGTTGTGCTCCGTTTTGCCGGGGGCGAAGATCGCCGTTCCGGCCACCAACATGTCCGCTCCTGCTTCGACGACCAGAGCGACGGTATCGTGAGCGATGCCGCCGTCGACTTCGATACGAAAGTTGAGGCCCATCTCCTCGCGGAGTTCGGCGAGGTGGGCGATTTTGTCGATGGCGAGGGGGAGGAATTCCTGGCCGCCGAAGCCGGGATTGACGCTCATGACGAGGACATGATGCACCATGGGAAGGACTTCGACGAGGGTCTCGACCGGGGTGGCCGGGTTGATGACGACGGCAGGCTGCATGCCGTGTTTGGCGATGTGTTGGAGGGTGCGGTGCAGATGGCGGCAGACCTCCTGATGGACGGACATCATTGTGGCTCCGGCCTCGGCGAAGTCTTCGATGAAATCGGCGGGGTTTTCGACCATCATGTGGCAGTCGAGCGGGAGCTTAGTGACGGTGCGCAGGGCTTTGACCATGGCCGGGCCGAAGGTGATGTTTGGGACGAAGTGGCCGTCCATGACATCGACATGGACGATGGTGCCGCCGCCGCGCTCGGCGGCTGCGACTTCGTCGGCGAGGTGGGCGAAGTCGGAGGCCAGGATGGAGAATGCCAGTTCGATCACGTGAGGCTCCTCGGTGCAAGTCTATCAGTGTGAGATGGGCGAGTGAGTGGCTCTGTTTCGCCTAAAACGTTTGGATTCGGTCCAGGTAGTTTTACAGGACGGTGAACGGGAATTTTTGCACTTCCTGCCAATCGCCGTGCATCTAAGCGGATGTATGTACAACGCAAAAGCCTACTCCGCTGCCAGTGCGACTTCGCCGCTTGCCTCCACCACGATCGCGCGGCGCGATCCGACTGAGAACGACGTGCAGATTGAAATTCTGTTCTGCGGAATTTGTCATTCCGACCTTCACCAGGTGCGTAACGAGTGGAGCGGCGTTATGCCCACTGTGTATCCGTGCGTCCCCGGTCATGAGATTGTCGGTCGCGTCACGAAAGTCGGGCCCGCTGTCAAAAAATTCAAAGTTGGCGACCTGGCCGGCGTGGGCTGCATGGTCGACTCGGACGGCACTTGCGCGGATTGCAAAGAGGGTCTCGAGCAGTTCTGTCCGAATTTGATTCTGACCTATAACTTTCCCGATAAGCACAGCGGGGGCGTTACCTATGGAGGCTACTCCGACAGTATCGTCGTCGATCAGCGATTCGTGCTCAAGGTTCCCTCGAACCTCAATCTTGCAGGAACCGCGCCGTTGCTCTGCGCGGGTATTACGACGTACTCGCCGATGCATCACTGGGGTGTTGGCAAGGGCCAGAAGGTTGGTGTGGTCGGTCTCGGAGGACTTGGCCATATGGGCGTGAAGTTTGCCCACGCGCTTGGGGCGCATGTCGTGTTGTTTACCACTTCGCCCGGCAAGAAGGATGACGCGCTTCGACTGGGCGCCGATGAAGTTGTCATCTCGAAGGACGCGAACGAGATGGCGAAGCATGCCGACAGCTTCCACTTCATTCTGGACTGCGTCTCTGCCGACCACGATATCAATGCGCTGCTCGGTCTGCTCCGCCGCGACGGCAACCTCACTCTCGTCGGCGCACCCGAAAAGCCGATGCCCGTCTCCTCCTTTAACCTCCTCTTCCGCCGCCGCAGTCTATCCGGTTCGCTGATTGGCGGTATTGCCGAGACTCAGGAGATGCTCGATTTCTGCGGGAAGCACAACATCACCTCCGACGTCGAAGTCATCCCCATCCAGAAGGTCAACGAAGCGTACGACCGACTGGTTAAAGCGGACGTCAAATACCGCTTCTCCATCGACATGGCCTCGCTCAAAGGCTAAGTGTAGTTGATGGGCACTTTGGATTCCCGGCTCGCGGCAGACGATGTTGCAGAGCGGGAATCTGTGTGTCTGCGGCTGGGAGCAGCTCTCTTCGACCTAACCTACAGGTGATTTTTTGGGCACTACCGGCACTGTTCTTTCGACGTCGGGTCGGCCTTCGTGGAGGATCTTTGTCTTCGCTTCTTTTGCGGCGTCGCGTTGAGTCTCGGCCATGGGCTTGGGGTCGCCGATGACCATGCGGGCGGCGCCGCGCAGGATCTTGCGGATGGGCCATGTGCCGTCTTCGTTTGCAAAGAAGATTTCGCCGATGCGCTGCTTTTCGGGGCGGTAGTACCAGCGGCGGAGGAGGGAGAGATGGTCGCTGAGGAGAGCGAGGTCGTTGCTCTTGCCAACTTTTTCTTCAAGCGATTTGAGAGCGTGGGCTGCGCGGTCTTCGGGTGAGTTGGTGGCGCTGCCCGTGGTGTCGCCATTGAGGGGGACGGCCTGGAGCATCAGCGGCTGGGCGAAGAGGGAGCTGCCGACACTGGTCTGCTCGCGCACGGCGCGGACGCCGAGCGTGGATAAGCGCTCCGGGCCGACGAGGCAGCCGCCTTCGAGGAGGAACAATGCCGCTTCTTCTTTGTGGTCTTCTTCTGGGGCTGCGGTTTGTACGATGACGGCGCGCAGTTTGGGGACGGGGCGAACGATCCAGTCGGCGAGGGCCTGTGCGGCTCTTACCTTTTGCCATTGAGCGTGCAGAGCGGCGGCCTTTTCGAACTGCATTCCTGATGAGGCCTCTTCTCGCTCGAGGCCGATGGCGATGACCATGCTCTCGCCGCGGGTGTCGAAGAATTTTTTTACAGCTGCGGCTTCGTCAGCGTATCGCTCGGGCGAGCAGGCTTGTTTGCAGGGCTCAATGCATTTGCCCATCTCGCCGTAGATGCAGCCAGGATGCTCGGGATAGGGTGCGAGGTCTTCGTAGCAGCGGCGGAGTTTGAAGAGGTCGAGAACGGCGTCGCAGTATCGCTCGGCTGCGATGCGCGAGGGGAAGGGGCCGTACATCTGGGTGAGGCCGCGCTTGGAGAGCTTGTTGGTGGAGTAGACGCGGGGGAAGGCGTTCTCCATCGTCATGCGGAGGAAGTATGGGGTGTGGAGCTTGAGGCGACGGCGGGCCTCGGCGTGGCCGAAGAGAGCTGAGGTTGCGTCGTAGAGGACCAGTGAGGATTCAAAGCGGGAGCCGGTGACGCAGTATTCGATGCTTGCGACTTTTTCGCGGAGGTTGAGTCGCTTGGATTGGGATTCGGGTGGGTCGAGGAGGCGACGCATGCGACGGCGCAGGTCGGTGGTCTGGGTGAGGTAAGGAGCGTCTTCGGCGCGAGGGCCGCGGAGGGCGAAGACTCCAGTTTGTGCGGGAATGGAGCGCAGAATCTCGTCGGTTCGCTCGGGGGCGAAGGCTACGACGTGATCGAAGTGGAAGCTCGTGGCCACACTCAGAATTGTAGTCGCGCTTGTTGCAAATTGTTGCAGGTTCTTATGCAGCTATTGGGGTAGAGCCCGAAGGCTCAACAGATCAGAACATGCAAATGCAAAAGCGAAATGCGGGGGTTCTTCGCTGCGCTCAGAATGACAAGCTTTTTTTCTTGCGGAGAGAGCACAAGCTACGTGTTGGGAGAGCGTTTGTGGCGCGTTCTAAGCGCCGGCGATGGTCATTCCTTCGATGCGGATGGTTGGGGCGGCGCTGGCTCCGCGGAAGACGAGGTCATTGCCAATGGCGGCGATGTTGCGGTACATGTTTTTGAGGTTGCCGGCGATGGTGATCTCTTCGACCGGGTAGGCGATCTCGCCGTTTTCGATCCAGAGGCCGCTAGCGCCTTGCGAATAGTCGCCCGTGACGAGGTTGATGCCGTGGCCCATGGTCTCGGTGACGTAGAGGCCGCTTTTGATGTCGCCGATGATCTGCTCCGGTGTGAGCGTGCCGGGCGCGAGGTAAAAGTTGCCCGCGCCGATGCCGGGGTTTCCAGCGAGGCCGCGCGCGGCGTTGCCGGTGGAGTGCATTCCAAGCTTGCGCGCGGTGTATGTGTTCATTACGTAGTTCTTGAGGATGCCGCGTTCGACCAGGACAGTGCGGCGCGTGGGCAGGCCCTCGCCGTCGAAGGGGCGCGTGCCGAAGCCGCCGATGTTGTCGAATACCAAAGTGCCGTCGTCGATGACGGTAATGTTTTCGCCGGCGACTCGTTCGCCCAGCATGCCGCTGAAGAAGGAGGCGTTGCGGTAGATCGCGTCACCGTTCGCGGCGTCGAAGATGTTGCCGATGACCGACTGGGCTATCTCGGCTGAGAAGACCACGGGGGCCTTTTGTGTACTGACGCGGCGTGCACCGAGGCGTTGCAGGGTGCGGCGTGCGGCCTCGCGTCCGATCTCTTCGGGGTCTTCGAGTTTGGTGACCGTGCGAGCATTTGAGAACCAGTAGTTGCGCTGCATGCCGCCGTTTTCGTCGTGGGCGATGGGTGAGGTAGAGAAGCCGCAGTAGCTGCGACGGTACTCGCCGACGAAGCCGCGCGAGTTCATCATGATCTTGTGCGAAGTGGCGGTGTCGAAGTCGCCGCCGCGCGAGTTCTGGATGCGAGTGTCGTAGGCGAAGGCCGCGGCTTCGGTGCGGCGGGCGATTTCGATGCGCTCGGCGGGCGGCATCTCGTTGACGTCGTCGAAGTAGAGATGGAGATCGCCATCGAGCTGGCCGAACTCGTGGGCTTCGGGGAGTCCGGCGAAGGGATCTTCGTTGGTGATTCTGGCGAGAGCGATCGCGCCTTCGACTAGACGGTTGATGCTCTCGGGCGAGAAGTCGGAGGAGGAGGTGCTGGCGGTGTGATGACCAATAAAGACGCGCAGACCGACGGCGCGCGAGCCTGATTCCTTCAGGGTTTCAACCTGGCCGAGGTGTACGAGCGCAGAGAACTCGTCGCCTTCGTAGACGACGGCTTCGGCATCGGTGGCTCCAGCCTTGAGCGCCTTCGTGAGGACATCGGAGGCGAGTTGTTTAAGGTCTGAGGCGGCTACCGGTGCTGACTGTGACACGTTCTTAGGACCTCGACGAACTTGGATTCAAAGTTCAGGTTTCAAATTTCAGGATTCAACGAACAGGCGATGGGGAGAGCCGTGCCTGACGGCCGTCCGTAGCTTTCAGAAAGTACAAGCCGGCGGAGCAGTACTCGGAGTCGCTCTTGAGCTTGTGCTCGATGTGGGTGGCTGGTCCGTCTTCCGAGCGGCGTTTGAAGAGCTTGACGGCGCCACCGCAGCTCATGCAGCGGAACTCCGTGTCGTTGTCTTCGAGCGCGACGGCGATTGCTTTGACCTTCCAGAACGGCTCGTAACCGCCGGCTGCGCGGACGCGAAGGCGTTTCACTTCGCACTCGTAAAATCTTTCTCGTTCGACTGCCATAGAGGACCTCGTTTGCATGATTCGGTTGAGTTGTTGCGTTGATTGGTACTTTCCGGTGTCATGCGCAGGGCAGGCTACTGAAGTTGTTGCGAGGGACAAAATTCGCTATTGGACTGGATGCTCGGACTGCTTGGGCTGGCGGCCATCGGTGGCTTTTTTGAACAGCAAGCCGTTCGGGCAATACTCCGAGTCAGCGGCGGACTTGTGTTCGACGTAGGGCACGGTGCCGACCTTACTGTTGCGGCCGAGCAGCTTAACGTCGCCGTAGCAGTCTTTGCAGCGGAACTCGGTGTCGTTGTCGACCAATGCGACGGCGACCGACTTCACTTTCCAGAAAGGTTCGTAGCCTCCGCCTTCTTTCACGCGACGGCGTTTTACTTCACACTCGTAGATTTTTTCGCGCTCGACTGCCATGGTTTATTGTCCCGTTCCCCCGACCGTCATACGGTCGAGCTTTACTGTGGGCATGCCTACGCCTACCGGCACGCTTTGCCCGGACTTGCCGCAGGTGCCAATTCCTTCATCAAGTGCAAGGTCGTTTCCGACCATTGAGACGTACTTCAATGCTTCAGGGCCGTTGCCGATTAATGTCGCGCCTTTGACAGGCCGAGTTACGATGCCGTCTTCGATGAGGTAGGCCTCGCTGGCGGAGAAGACGAATTTGCCGTTGGTGATGTCGACGGAGCCTCCGCCGAAGTTGACGGCGTAGAGGCCGCGCTTGACGGATTTGATGATGTCTTCCGGCATGTCCTCGCCATTGAGCATGTAGGTGTTGGTCATGCGTGGCATGGGGATGTGGTGGTAGCTCTCGCGGCGGCCGCTGCCGGTGTTGGGCATGCCCATGAGGCGCGCGTTGAGCTTGTCGGAGAGAAAGCCTTTGAGGATGCCGTTTTCGATGAGCACGGTCTCTTGTGTCGGGGTTCCTTCGTCGTCGACGTTGACGCTGCCGCGGCGGCCGGGCATGAGGCCGTTGTCAACTACGGTAACTTTTGAACTTGCGACCTGTTGTCCTATGAGGCCAGCGAAGGCTGAGGTTTTTTTGCGATTGAAGTCGGCTTCGAGGCCGTGGCCTACGGCTTCGTGGAGCAGAACGCCGGGCCAGCCGGGGCCGAGGACGACGGGCATCTCGCCAGCGGGAGCTTCGACGGCTCCGAGTTGCAGGATGGCGGTGCGTACGGCCTCGCGGGCGTGGTGTTCGGGGGATTTGGTGCCCTCAAAGAAGTCCATGGTGACGCGGCCGCCGCCGCCGCTGGAGCCGCGTGCCGTGTTGAGGGCGTCCTTAGCGATGACGAAGACATTAAGGCGGGCGAGTGGCTGGGTATCGCTGGCGAAGGTTCCGTCGGATGCTGCGACGAGGATGCGACGGAGTTCGTCGTTGAAGCCGGCGCGGACCTGGGTGATGCGGGAGTCGTACGCGCGGGCGGCCTTGTCGGCGCGTTGGATGAGGGCGAGCTTGGCGGCGATCTCGGCGTCGCTGGTGGCACCGGCGACGGGGTAGAGCGCGGGTGTTTCGGTGTGGCGGAAGCCGCTCATGATTTCTTTGGCGGGACCGCTGGCAATGAGGGCTGCGGTTCGCGCTGCGCGGAGGAGACGGTCGCTGGAGAGGTCGTCGGTGTAGGCGTAGCCGGTGCGCTCGCCGGAGACGACGCGGACGCCGCAGCCTACGCTGATGCCCTGGCTGGCGGATTTGACGAGTGACTCGTCGATGCCGAGCGAGGTGGATGTAACCGATTCAAAATAAAGATCCGCGTAATCGCCTCCCGCTGAAAGGGCTTCTCCAAGGCAACGTTCCATCAACCGTTCGGAGATACCCAGCTTTTCGATGAAGTAGCGTTTGTGGTCGGGAGGGGGTATTGTCATCTGCTTTGATTCTAGGCTTCGCGGAGGGCTGCGGCAAATCACACGATGGTGGAGGTGCTGCTCAAGTTAGCGTGATGGAGCCTCTCGTCATCGCGATTGAAGGAGCTCGTGTAGCTGCGTTTCAGCGTCCGTGCGAGGGATCGGATGAGCTGGCGACGCTGAGATCGAGCATGACTGTCGGTAAACCGGGGGCATAGCAGTTGCCGTCGGCGGCGTAGGTTTTGCCGCAAGAGGCGGTGATCTCTTTGCGGCGTGGAGATTGCGCGTACTGCCACGCCGCTATGTCCGGCGTTCCGCTGGTGGCGAACGGCGGAGGCTGCATGGTGCAGCCGTTCGCGGGCGGACAGGCGTCCTGATAGACCCAGAACGCGATTTCGTGGAGATGCTGGGCGGCGACCTGCTCGCGTATGTCTTGAATGGTGGTGATCGTTTTGCCGGGAGCGTCGTCGACGGGCTGGCCGCTGGCGTAGACGCCGGGAAGGAAGCCCGAGTGTGCGACTGCTTCGGTCCATGCGAGAAGGTAGGCGGACTGATTTGCGTTGAGGCGGCCGCCCTCCTCCTGATCGAGAAAGATAATCGTGTGGGCGGGGAAGTGTTCGTGCTGCGCGGCTGCTGCTGCTGCGGCGGCGTCCTTCGTTCCGAGAGCGGCGGGCGTGGTGCCGGTTCGCTTTGCCTTCCTGATCTCGGCATCGAGTCGACCGTTTGCCAGCACCAGAAAGCCGAAGCCGTTACGAAGCAGAGTGTCGCGTTTGCCCAACCAGCTGTTGTGGTGTTCGCCGGGCGGATTGGTGAGCCAGTATCCGGCGAAGGCGAAGTGCTGCCGCAGTGTGGGCAGGGCGGCGTCGCCGGGGTAGTTGTTGCTGTCGAAGCCGATGGGGTTCTGCGTTGTAGTTGATGGCGTGGGGTTTGCTGCTGGCGGCGAGCTCTGCGCGCAGGCGATGACGGCCAAGGATAGGAGAGCAGTAAGGAGTGTTGCCGATCGTCGCATAGGCGGCTTCGAGAATGATTAATACTAGATAAAGGTTACACAATTTCGCGCACTTCGTTGCATAGTAGAGGAAGGAGCGGCGCATGTCCTTGCATGATTTAGATCCGAAGTATCCTGTTGGCCGGTTCACGCCGCCTGCGATCATCACGCCCGACGAACGTACCGGCGCGATTGCAACGCTTGCAGAACTTCCGGAGCAACTGCGCAATGCTGTGGATGGGCTGAACTTCGCGCAGCTGAGCACACCGTATCGCGAGGGTGGGTGGACGGTGCGGCAGGTGGTGCATCATGTTGCGGACAGCCACATGAACGCCTTGATCCGGGTTAAGCTCGCGTTGACCGAAGACTGGCCGACGATCAAGCCCTATGACGAAGCGGCGTGGGCGAAGTTGCACGACGTCGCGGCGCCGGTGGAGTGGTCGCTGGAACTGATCGAGAGCCTGCATGCCCGTTGGGTGATGCTGCTGCAGTCGCTTAGCGAGGAGCAGTGGCAGCGTGGGTTCAACCATCCGGAGAACGGGCCGATGACGGTGGGGATGACAACGCTGCTGTATGCGTGGCACTCGAGCCATCATGTGGCGCACATTACGCATCTGCGTGCCAAAGAGAATTGGTAGACAAGGCTGCGACGCATGCGGAATATCCAGATCGCTACTACGCTCGCTGAGATTGACCGCTGCTTTCCAGTGATGAGCCAGCTTCGTCCTAAGCTGATCGCCGCGGAGTTTGCCGGTCGCGTTCAAGCGCAGCAGGCCGAGGGATATCAGCTTGCTTTTCTTGAGCATGAGGGAGCGATCGTTTCGGTTGCGGGATTCCGCGTGCAGAATATGCTTTGGAGCGGGAAGACTTTTTATGTTGACGATCTGGTGACGGATGAAGGGGCACGCTCGAAGGGGCATGGCGAGGCAATGATCCAGTGGCTTATTGCGCTGGCCAGGGAGGCCGGCTGCAGCACGTTCAGCCTGGACTCCGGCACGCATCGTCAGGAGGCGCATGCCTTCTACCTTCGGAACAAGCTGAGGATCACTTGCTTTCACTTTGACCTTCCACTTTAACTCCGGTCTGAACATGGCTGGGGGATTCATGGAGTTGGCGGATGTGTTAAGGTTCGGCTATGCCGCCAAGAGCAACTTCCGCGGAGTCCGCGCAGAGCCCCGTCCAGACGACAGAGCAGATCGCAGCAGCGCTAGAGGGATTTCTCGCGGAGCATGCGCGTGCCGTGGTGCTCGAAGACGGCAAGGTGCTCTTCGACATGCGCGAGGCGAAGTACAGGCTGGCGACTGAGCATGGCCGATGCACGCTGCACCTGTGGGGTGAAGAGCGCAATCTTGTCCGGCGGGTGACCGCGACGACGATGAGGAACGGCGTGCTGCGACTGAGTACCCATCGCTTTGGGCAGACGAAGCCACAGACGCTTGAGCTTGTGGCCGACCGCGACCGGCGCACGCCGTCGACGCGTGAGGCGACGCGGGTGAAGTATCTGCGAGTGCTGGAGCGGGTGTTGCTGCGGAGCTTTCCTGAGTTCAAGACGGATGCGTTTCGTACGGCGATGGACCTGGAGAAGAGCTTTGGGCCGGCGTATGCTCGGGGTTCTCTTGTGCAAGGACAGAAGGCTTGGGCTGTGATCGCTGTGAATGAGGAGGAGACACAGGCTACCGTCGATGGGATTCTGACGCTGGGGATCTTGTGGCTGCAGCACTGCCGCGAGTCCGGCGATGGAAGAAGGCTCTACAAGGGACTGAAGCTGATTGTGCCAAGGGGCATGGCGATGCTAACGCTGTCGCGGATGGCGTGGCTCAACGCGAATGTCGCGCAGTGGGAGTTGTGGGAGCTTGACCAGAAGAATGAAGAGCTGGAGCAGCGTGACGCTGCGGATCACGGCAATCTGACGACTCGCCTGATGCATGCGCCGAATGAGCGGGCCGCGGAGGAGAGATTTGCCGAGTCGAAGGCGCGGGTGATGGCGCTGGTGCCGCTCGCGATGCGTGGGACGGTGGAGCAGCGCATTCGCAGTGGCACAGAGATGACTTTTTTGCTGCATGGGCTGGAGTTTGCGCGAGTGCGGATGGGCTATGCGGGGAACTCGTTCAATAGTGCGCAGGAGATTACGTTTGGTGCGGGAGCGAACGAGACTCCGCTGACTGAGGAAAACGAAGAGGAGCTGCGCGAGTTGGTGGCGCGGCTGTTTGCGCGGCGTGTTGCGGGTGGCGACAAACGCGATCCGCTCTACCGGATGCAGCCGGAGCGGTGGCTGGAGAGCGTGCTGCGGCGGGATGTTGAGCCGCTCGATGCTCATCTTGATGCGGCGCATGTTTATACGCAGGTGCCTGCGTTTGCAGCGGCGGATCGGGGTATGCTCGACCTGCTGGGCGTGACCGGCGATGGACGGCTTGCGGTGATTGAGTTGAAGGCGGACGAAGATCTGCAGCTTGCGTTGCAGGGACTGGATTATTGGGTTCGGGTGCGGTGGCATCATCTGCAGAACCCGGACAATGTCACAGGTCTGGGCGAGTTTCAACGGCATGGATACTTCGGTGGTTTGCGGCTGTCGCCGGAGGCTCCACGTCTGTATCTGGTTGCGCCGGCGCTGCGCGTTCATCCCGCGACCGAGGTTGTGTTGCGGTATCTCTCGCCGCGTGTAGAGTGGATTCTGGTTGCGCTGGATGAGCGCTGGCGCGCCAAGGTAAAGGCAGTTTGGCGCAAACGCAGTGGGGCCTAGTTCGCGGTTGTGAGATGGATTACGGGAGGCAACGATGACTTTCCGACAGGTTGTTGCGGTAATCGGGTTGAGCGGCGTGATGTTGTGCGCAACAACGGTGCATGCCAAGACGGTGACGCTGAGTTCTCCGGACAATCGAACGGATGTTTATCTGAATCTCGGCGATACGCTTGTGGTCGAGCTGTCGTCAGCTGATATCAATGGCTTCCGTTGGGTGTTGCACCTGCCGAAGGGGTCAGCCTTGACGGCTCTGAATGAAGAGGATCTACCTGTTGATAAGAAGAGTAATGTGCCGGTGCATGTAAAACGGTTTCGCTTCAATGCGGCGTCAGTTGGGGACGTGGCGCTGGCGTTTGGCTTTGAGACCGAAGTGAAGGTTCCGGGTGCGGCACCGCAGGATACGTCTGCTTATTCAGTGCGGGTTCACATTGCGTCGGGTGCTCCTCGTGTGGGGACGGCGATTCTGCTGGGTGTTTATAAGGGAACGCTGCCGTGTGCGGATTGCGAAGGTCTGGATACGGTACTTCGGTTCTATACGAAGAGTAAGTTCGATTTTACGTATGCATATTATGTGCGGACGCAGACCTATCGCGGCGCGCCGCATGGAGACGTGACGTACGCGGACCGCGGGGAGTGGACGTTGCTGCGCGGGGATGCGACAGACGACAACGCGACGGTGTATCAGCTTAATCCGGATAATGAAAAAAGCTCTGAGGCGCTGCTGGTTCAGGATGGCGGGGCTTCCCTGGTGCAGCTTGACCGGGATTTGAAAGCGATCGACACGACGATGAATGTGACGTTGAAGCGGGTGCCTTCCGCGCATCAATAAGCAGGTTGTTCGTAGTAATAGTGATAGCGCAGGGGGATGGTATATTTGCGTCTGCAATCCTTTCGGGCCTATGAGATATTTGCATCGTTGCATTCTTGCTGCCGCCGGATTCTGCTTTACCTGCTGTCTTATCTGCTGTTCGAGCGCGGGAACAGCTATTGTTTCCCCTGGCCCTCCACCAGTCCAGATCCCGCCGCCTGCGGTTACGCCGAAGGCCAAGTTTGCTTATGTCGGCGATCAGGGAAAGACCCTCTCAGGGTATTCCGTGGATCCATCGAGCGGTGCGCTGACGCCTCTGGCCGGCTTTCCGGTTCCACTTGGTGTGGATCCCACCATCCTCGCGCACGATCCGCAGAATCGGTTTTTGATTGTTGCTGATAACTCGGCGGACCAGCTGCACGTGCTCGCGATCGACAGTACGACCGGGGCTCTGGCGGAGGTCAGTCCCTCGCCGTATACGACCAAGAATGAACCAGGTCCGATGGTCATCGATCCTTCCGGAACTCACGTTTACATCTATGTTACGGGCGAGAATGTTGCGTACCCAGGTCAGGGCGGCAATCAGATTCAAGCCTACAACCTTAGCGCAACCGGTGTTCTGACCAACGTGGCCGGCATGCCGTTTTCTACCGGAGTGCCTGGGATCAGCGAAAGCGCCGACGTTGCGGCTATGGTTACGGACGCGGGCGGCAAATTTCTGTACACGCAGGATCTTACGCACCTGTTTGTCTTCGGCATCGACCCCAATTCAGGCGCTCTTAACCTTTTACAAACTCTTCCAATTCAATTCGGTGACGGAATTGCGTTGGATCCGGCAGGAAATTATCTGTATGTGACCGGCTCGAGCGCGATTCTGAGCTATAACATCGATCCGGCTTCCGGTTTGCTGAAACTGGCGAAGTCGTCGCCCACCGCAGAACAGATGGGAGAGATAACGCTTGCGCTTTCGCCAAACGGAAAGTTCGCGTACACCATCGAGAGCGACAACGAACTGGTTTCATACACAGTCAGCGATGGAGCGTTCACGCCTGTAGGGAAGGTTTATTCGAGTGTGTACGGGCAGCAGATCGCGGTCGACCCCTCCGGCAGCTTTCTGTATGTACCGCAGGCTTGCAATAATTGCCCAGGCGGTTTGTACAACGTGGTTCACGAGTTCTCGATAGGGAGCACGGGTGCGCTCACGCCGCTTCCCACCGCAACAATCGTAGCGGGAGTTACGCCGTGGGGAATCACGGTCACGAGTCAATAGATTGTTGTGAGGAATTTCGATCAGTCGCAGTAGGCGGCGGCTGAGGCGAGCATCGTTTCGTCTACTTCCGCGACAGCATCTTCCGTCTCAGGGGCGGTCGCGCGAGCAGCGAAGAAGCTCTCGATGGCGTCGAGAACTGCGGGGCCGTTCTTCGATTCGAAGATCTGTTTGCGTAGAGCGCCGCCGCCGGGGACGCCGTGAGTGAACCAGCTGGCGAATTGCTTCATCTTGCCGACACAGTCGCGATGGCGCTGGTCGCGGGCGATCTGGCCGGAGGCGGTGATTGCCGCGGCGCGAGCAGCTTCGGCGGCCTCTTCGATGGCGATCTCGTCGACCAGCATGCCGAAGTAGTCGCGGATCATGCGGTAGCGGTCCTGGTCAGCGGGTTGGTCGTAGGTGCCGACACCGGTGGCTTCCTTGGAGGCGGTGTACTGCGCGATCTGGCGGAAGATCCAGGGGTTCGACGGCGCGGTGCGGCCGATCATCACGGCGTCGCAGTGGGTGATGTCGACCATGGCTGCAGCGTCCTCGGGGGTGCGGATGTCGCCGTTGCCGATGACGGGGATGCTGATGGCGTCTTTGCATGCGGCGATGTACTCCCAGCGGGCCTGGCCGGTGTAGCCATCCTCGCGGGTGCGGGCGTGGAGGGCGATCGCGTTGAGTCCACAATCCTCGGCCAGCTTCGCGAGGTCCACGCAGACGATGTGCTTGTCGTTCCAGCCCATGCGGAACTTGACGGTGAAGGGAATGGTGACGGCAGCGCGGATGGCCTTGAAGATGGTTTCGATGAGCGGCAGATCGCGGAGGAGGCCGGAGCCGCCGTTGCAGGCGACGACCCGCTTGGCCGGGCAGCCGAGGTTGAGATCGACGAGGTCGAAGCCTGCGTCCTGCACAATGCGCGCCGAGTCGGCGAGGGTGAGGGGGTTCGAGCCGAAGAGCTGCGCGGAGATGGGGTGTTCGTCGTCGTAGTAGGTGAGGTAGCGCTTGCGTTTGACCTCGCGCATACGGGAGAGGCCGTCGGCGGAGGTGAACTCCGTCATGATGAGGCCGCAGCCGGATTGCTGGTTCGAGGTCTCTTCGGTGATGTCGGTGGTGCTCGCAGAGGCAGTGAACTGGCTGGCGTTTTTGATGAAGCGGCGGAAGACCGTGTCGGTGACCCCGGCCATGGGGGCGAGCACGGTCGCGGGTGCGATCTTGACGTTGCCGATGGTGAAGCTAGCAGGAACGCGGGTGTGCTCGGGCATGGCGTGCTCGTGGGGTGAGTCCCAGCGTTTCTGCTCGAGGGTGTAGCGCTTCTTCATAAACTTCAGGCGCGGATCTCCCAGTCCGCTTCATGGTGCTGAATGTATTCGTCTGCTAGCTTTGCGACGGCCGCGCGAAATCGTTCTGCCTTGATTTCAATTCTGGTCTGAATTTCTCCGTCTTGTGGTGCATAAATTCGCAGAATACCTATTCTTCCAATCCCATCTGGGGAAAAGGTCTTTTCGAGAATTTCAGGAGTGAGCTTGCGAGGCGCTGCGTGTTGCTCGTTATTCGAATCGATGACGCCAAAGTACTTAAAATGCACGGGCAAATTGGTGAACCGAGGCAATAGATGAACTGGCGGGTTCATCTCAAACTTGTCACCATCGAAGTCTGGCCGGAAAAGCAAAACAGCATGGACATCGCCCACCCCATCGCGATCAATGGCTAATACGTCGACGTCAACGGGGTTGCCGTCAATGCCGCGCCATTGGGTATTGATGTAGATTTTGGGTATGGAGAGCTTTCGTTCAAGGAACGTCAATGTTGCGTTCTTGGCTCGACCAATTTGTCGTTCTTCTCTATCCGCCATGATGCCATCCTTTTACATTGAGTCGCCGACCAACGGTGTTGGCCCATTTTGCAAACCGTTCGGCTTTTGTGAAAAGCGCTTCGTAATCCGTACGCTCCAATCTTTGATTGTTGTACGCCACAAGACTTTTCTTTGAGATTAGATATTGAAGATGCCGGAAGCCTGTTTGATCCTCCAAACGGTTCGCCGCTAATAGTCTTTGAAGAGCAGCTACAGCCTTCTTATGATCGTCCGCTGGCAATTCTTGATCTCCAAGACCGGTTCGGAGCGCGTCAGTGAAGGAGACGGCGGAATGAATTGCGAGTAGTGCTGACGAATTCCAATAGGATTGGTCGGCGCGCGTTAGTTGCATTCCTTCGAGAAAATCCGTGGCCCGTTGAATATAGTGCTGCACTTGCACAGCTTGCATGCGTCCATTGTTCCATATGCCAAAAACGAAGGCCCCCGCGATGGGCGGAGGCCTTCGGGTGAATTAGGCTCCGCTTACTTCGCGGCGGTCTCGCTGGCGGTTTTGGCTTTGCCGGCGTCTGATTTGTCGAACTTGCGGCGGAAGCGCTCGACGCGGCCTGCGGTGTCGATCAGCTTCTGCTTGCCGGTGAAGTATGGGTGGCAGTTGGAGCAGATTTCGACGACGATATCGCCCTTGTGCGTGGAGCGGGTTTCAAAGGTTGTTCCGCAGGCGCACTTGACGTGGATGGCTTGGTACTTCGGGTGAATTCCTTCTTTTGGCATGGTAAATATCCTTTTTCCTGATCTTTGTATGCCTGCCGGCGTGCGGATCGCTTGCAACGGTAGAGTTCACGTCACATCGAAGTGCCTGTCGCGCCGCCGCTTACGCCCCGGTTCAGGGAGCGCTCAAGCAGTGTATTAAGTTTATCTGATTTTCCCAGATATATCCAAGATTCACACAGGGGGCAGTTGGATTCAGATGCTGCCATACTGGAGGAACGGCTATGAGTGAAGTTTGTTCGATTTGCGGTGGGTCAGGTCTGCGGGTGGTGCAGGAGAACGGCAGGCAGTTTGCCCAGGATTGCGTCTGCCGGGTCGAGCGACGGACGCTCCGGATGTTGGGACGGGCGCATATCCCCAAGCGCTATGAGCACTGTTCGCTGGAGAACTACGACACCGACCTTCCTTATTCGCATCGATCGCAGGGAATAGCTCTTCTTACGGCAAGAAAGTTTATTGAGAGCTATCCCCTAGAGACAGGTGGAAGAGGGCTCCTGCTCACAGGCTCCATCGGCGTTGGCAAGACGCATCTGGCAGTGGGGATTCTGCAGGCGCTGGTGGCGGAACGGGGCGCGACAGGGCTCTTCTATGACTATCGCGACCTGTTGAAGCAGGTACAGAACAGCTACAACTCGCAGGTTCGCGCAACCGAGCTTGAAGTGCTCGGGCCAGTCTTCGATGCCGAAGTGCTGGTGCTCGACGAACTAGGCGCGTCGAAGCCCACCGACTGGGTGTGGGACACCGTCGCTCACATCCTTAACACTCGCTACAACGACCGCCGCACGACGATCATCACGACGAACTATGCGAACGCAGGCCCGCTGGGGACGGAGACTGGCGTGCGTGTCTCGATGCGCGAGGAGACTCTGGGCGACCGCATCGGCGAGCGCATGCGATCGAGGCTGCAGGAGATGTGCGTTGTGGTGGAGATGCAGGGGGAAGACTTCCGGCAGAAGGTCAAACGGGCGAGCTTCGTCTGAAGCCTTGGCGGCGAACGCTCTACAGCAGCGTCGCCAGCAGGAAGAAACCGGCGGTCAGCGCAGCTACCTGGTACATGCGGTCCGCGACGGTAGGCGTTGCAGGGGCTTCCACGATAGCCTTAGCGATCCCGGGGAGGGCGTACTGCGGCTCAAATTGAGAGTTTGGCGACCTTTCATTCTGCGGATTCATGACTAGCCTTCTCTTTTGCTTCGGGGAGGTTGGCTTACACACCCTTAGATGTTCGTTAACGCGATATTGCATCAACAAGTTCCGGTCTTTTGTGAAAAGAAGGCGAAGTTTTTACAAGTGGGAGCTTCGTAGATTCCTCCCCCAGGATGCCGCGGTGGTGATCGACTGCAACAATCGACAGAGTGCGGGGTATAAAATTTCGGCTTATGAGCGAACTGCATCCGCCAGACGGCCCCTCCGCAAAATCACCGTTGAACGCTACGGCTCCCGTGGCTCCTACAAAAACCAACGAGATGTTCGCCAGCAAACCGCCCGAAGGTGGCGGAATCCCCGTCATGGCCTGGGGCGTGGCAGGGCTGGCGGTGCTGGTTGTGGTCGCAGTTCTGGTGATGATGGGGAGGCACAAGACGGCTGCTCCAAATACAGTACAGCCGCTGGCTGCCTACGCGGCGAGTATGCCGCTGTCCCAGCTTGCCATGAGCGAGTCAACCAGCCTTTCGGGCGGCAAATCGACTTATATTGATGGCCACGTCCAGAACACCGGCAGTCAGACTGTCTCCGGCGTCACGGTCCAAGTGCTCTTTCGCAACGACGAGGCGATGCCGCCGCAGATCGAGACCGTACCCCTCTCGCTGATCCGGACACGCGAACCGTATATCGACACGCAGTCGGTCAGCTCGGCTCCACTGAAGCCAGGGGATGAGCGCGACTTTCGCCTTATCTTTGAGTCCATTCCGGCGAACTGGAACATGCAGATGCCCGAGATCCGCATCATCCAGGTGGACACGAAATGATCCTTCCGGGTGAATGACTCCTCAGTAATAGTTACCCGGGGACCCGGAAGATTTTGCGTGAGTCGGGCCTAATCTGCCACTGGCCGGTAATCGACAATCTCCAGTAAGCATATTATTTTCATCATCTTGGACAGTGTCTGCAGTTTGGCACGCGACCTGCTCTAGTGATTGCGTGTTGACGTCTGGAACACAGGCGCATCGTTGATCAGAGGAGAGTAAAACCATGATGAAATCCGGAACCACTTTCGGCCTCCCAGCATTGCTATTAGGAAGTGCGTTGGGCATCTCAGCTTTTGCCCAAACCAGCACCGCTCCGACGCAGACCACAGATCAGACGGCAGCCAGCTCGACCGGCGTCAAGAATGCCAGCGACAATTCGACCTATGCAACCGGTCAGCCCCTGCAGGATCAGTCGAAGGAAGGTTTCTGGGGTCACATGAACCCATTTGCCCGCAAGAAGTGGGTCAATCGGCAGGTTGATCCTGTCAAGGACCGAGTCAACGAGCTCGATCAGCTGCAGGCGAAGAACGCCAACGATATCAAGGATGTAGACTCCCGCGCTCAGGCCGGCATCAAGAACGCGATGACCGCGGCAAATACCGCCGACCAGCATGCGCAGGATGCTTCGAATCGCGCAAACGCAGCGAACCAGCTGGCGACCACTGCCAGCACCCGTACAAGTGCGCTGAATACCACGGTCGTCAATCTTGACCAGTACCAGACGGTCTCCTCGACCTCGGTGAAGTTTGCCGCGGGACGCACGACGCTCGGACCGACCGCTAAATCCGATCTCGATGCGTTGGCGACGACTCTCTCCAGCCAGAAGGGTTACATCATCGAAGTGCAGGGTTACAGCAAGGCTGGGGTGCAGACCTCGCAGGCAATGGCAGATGCAGTCGCCCGCTACCTGGTAACCGAGCATCAGGTTCCGGTTTACCGGATTTACAAGAGTGGGCTTGGCAAGGATACCGCCCAGCCGGCAGATGGAGAGCAGGCAATCGTGAACGGCGTTCGCGTCACCCTGCTGCACAACAGCCTCGCGACGATGGGAGCAACCTCAGCGTCGAACAGCGCACCAAAGCCCTCCCCGACGGGAGCCACTTCACCTCAAGAGGTGAATAACCAGTAGCCCTCCCTATAGGGCGGCATGACGCAGTCTGTGCCGCCCGCAAGTTTGCCGAGATAGCGGCTAAGATCGCACTCGCAAAAACCTCTCCTAACCAGAGAGAACCAAGGCAGATTGGCCCCTCAATGAGGGGCCGCTTTTTTTAACCTGGTATTGGGTAGATGAAGTCGGCGCTGTTAGTTCGCTTGAGTTGTTACTGCACGATGCACGGCCAGCAACTGCTCCAGCACACCCTTCAGCTTGTTCAGATGAAGCGCGTTGGCCCCGTCTGACTTCGCCTGCGCCGGATTGTCGTGGACCTCAAGGAAGACGCCGTCGATGCCTGCAGCGACTGCGGCCCGCGTGAGCACAGGGATGAACTCGGGCTGGCCCCCGCTGACGCCGTTGCCGGCTGAGGGTGTCTGGACCGAGTGAGTACCGTCGAAGACCACCGGCGCAAAGCAACGCATTATCGGCAGCGAGCGCATATCAACGACGAGATTGTTGTAGCCGAAGCTGGCGCCGCGCTCGGTCAGTGAGACGCGCGGGTTGCCGCTCTCGCGAATCTTCTCGACCGCGTGGCGCATATCCCATGGGGCGACGAACTGGCCCTTCTTTACATTGACCGCACCGCCGGTTTTGGCGGTCGCTTCGGCTGCTGCGATCAGCAGGTCGGTCTGGCGGCAGAGGAACGCGGGAATCTGCAACACATCGACTGCTTCAGCGACGGGTGCGCAGTCGGCGGCGGTGTGGACGTCGGTCAACACGGGCAGGCCGGTGCTTTTGCCGATGGTGCGGAGAATCCGGCAGCCCTCGACTAGGCCAGGACCGCGAAAGCTCTTGATGGAGGTGCGGTTTGCCTTGTCGTAGCTGGCCTTGAAGATATACGGAACGTCGAGGTCGGAGGTGATGCGCTGGATGGCGTCGGCGAGCATGCGTGCGTGTTGCTCGGATTCGATGACACACGGGCCGGCGATGAGGAAGAGTTTGCCGCGTCCGACGGGGACCTGATGGGGAGCGTTGCCGATATCAAAAGGATTGGTCACAGATTTATTTGACCATATTCAGGAAAAAGGTGGACAAGACAGAGAGATGGTTGTTATCTGCAATCCATCGATGCTTACGCAGTTGATGGAGGTTTGAGATGATCCTGCTCAGTCTTTCCGCTCTTGTACTCGGCGCCGGGCTGCAGATGCAGCCGCAGACTACGCCCACCCCTGCTCCAGCGACTGAGGTGATTGCGATGACTTCGTTGAAGCCCGGAGTCGCGCTTCCGGATGTGATGAAGCTGGTACAGGAAGAGGTGCACGTGGCCGTTCAGCTTTATCTCGATGGGAAGATTGATCAGTGGTACACGAGGGGCGATGGCAAGGGGGCTGTCCTCTTCCTGCACTGCACGACCGTAGATGAGGCCAAGGCGATTCTCGCAGGTCTGCCGCTGGTCAAAGCGGGTTATCTCGATGTGGAGTACATTCCCGTGGGGCCGTTTTCGGGGTTGCGATTTTTAGCGAGGCCACAGCCGGCGTCGCACTAGATCTGTAATTGGTGCTGAGGCATGCTTTGCGCTCGCTAACTCTTCAGCGATTTGCCGAGGCCGGAGAGAATCAGCGTCATGAAGGAGAGCCCGCGGCGGCTGTCTTCGCTGGTGGCGCGTTTGGCAAGCTGGAAGAGGCTTGGCGGCTTCTGTTCGCGCTTGTGTTCCTCCGTGGCGCTTGCCATCACCTTTGAAATTTGGTCGAGTACCTCGGGGTTGAGTTCCGTGAGGATCTTGGCGGCGGTTAGCAGATTGCGGATGCCTGCTATGCCCTCGGGCTGGCTGGCGTAGCGCGAGAGGGTGGTGATGATCTTGTCTTTCGAGGCGATCATGCCATGCAGGATGTCGAGCAACCCCTCGTCGTAGGCGGCTTCGAGCACGTCGTATGCGGCCAGCAATGCTGCGGCGTGCTCGTCGCGGGACTTCTCCAGGCGGCGCTGAAGATCGGCTTTGAAGTCGACGGTAATGGGTTTGAACGCGATCGGTTTGGTCATAAAGACTCCTTACGATGACGAGAAGGACTAAGTAGTGGTAGTAGTAGAGGCGATCTGAACGAGCTTGTCGGCGGGAGAAGTTCCGGGCAGGTGATAGTCCTTGCGTGCCCACTTACGCTCAATCTCAAGTCCAGGCTGCGGTGTGCGCTTGCCGTACCGAAAGTTCCTTCGCGGCAGCGGGTTCTCGCCCTGTTCCGGCAGTACCGTCATGTTCACCGCCGTCTCTTTATAGGCAGGGGTATGGGTATTTCGGTCGGTGAAGCTGCTGGTCAGCTTGTTCACGGGCTCATCGACAGAGTTGAGCGGCATGTAAAGCTGTTTACCCTTCACGCGGTCCGACACCAGCACCTGCACCCGTACTTTGCCATGCGGCGACGCCACCTGGACATACCGGCCGCTGGTGATGCCTCGCTCCGCTGCCAGTTCGGGCGAGACCTCGATCCAACTTGTCGGCGTGATCTCCTTGATGCCCGCCGTGCGATAGGTCATGCTGCCCTGCTCGAAGTGCTCCAACAGACGACCGTTGTTCAGGTGCAGATCGTAGACTGCACTGGTCTCCTCCGATGGAGGAATGTAGTCGACGGGATAGAACCTCGCCTTGCCGTCGGGGAAGGGAAACTTTTCGGTAAACAGGAGTGGCGAGTCGGTGCCGTCCGCGTGCACCGGCCATTGGAGGCTGTTGAAGCCCTCCAGCCGCTTGTAGCTCACGCCGGCAAAAAGCGGAGTCAGACGCGCCACCTCGTCCATCACTTCGGAGGGATGCGAGTAGTGCCAGTTGCCGCCCATGCGGTTGGCGATCAGTTGAATGATCTCCCAGTCGGCCTTCGATTCGCCCAGCGGTTCCATCGCTTTGTAGATGCGCTGGACGCGGCGCTCTGTGTTGGTAAAGGTCCCATCTTTTTCGAGCGACGGGCAGGCCGGCAACACCAGATCGGCATAACGGCACGTCTCGGAGAAGTTGATGTCCTGCACGATCAGGAAGTCAACCTTCTCCAGCGCCTGAGCGACGAAGTTTGCGTTCGAATCAGAGGTGATGGTGTCCTCACCCTTGATGTACAGCGACTTGATCGAACCCTCCAGAATGGCGTCGAGCATCTCGTGATTGTCTTTGCCAACGCTGGTGGGCAGTGTCACACCCCAGTCTGCTTCAAACTTTGCCCGGACATCCTGATCGTCAACCTTCTGGTAGCCCGAGTAGACATTCGGCATCGAACCGTAATCGCTGGCGCCCTGCACGTTGTTGTGGCCGCGTAGCGGATACGCTCCTGCACCGGGCCGCATGTAGTTGCCCGTGACCAGCAGTAGATTGGAGAGCGCTGTCGCTGAATCCGAGCCGCCACAATGTTGGGTAATTCCCATGGCAAAGAGGATGCACGTGCCATCGGCCGCGGCAATCTCATGCGCCACCTTCGTCAGCGTGCTCGCCGGAACGCCCGTAATCTTCTCCGCATATTCCATCGTGTAAGATTCGAGCGATTTCTTGTACTCGTCGAAGTGATTGACCCATTGATTGACGAAGTCCATCTTCGCCAGTCCGCTGTCGATGATGTACTTCGCTACAGCTGACATCCATACTGCATCGGTCGAAGGCTTCGGCTGAAAGAAGAGATCAGCACGCTCGGCCATCTCGTTCTTGCGCAGATCGGCGACGATCAGCCGCTGTCCGCGATGCTTGTGCGACCGTTTGATTCGCGTGCAAAGCACAGGGTGGTTCTCCGCCGGATTTGCCCCAACGATAATTATCAGCCCGGCCTTTTCAATATCCGCAATCGAGCCCGAGTCTCCGCCGTAGCCCACGGTGCGCTGCAGCCCCATGGTTGCTGGGTTCTGGCAGTAGCGGGCGCAGTTATCGACGTTGTTCGTGCCGATCACAGCACGCGCAAGCTTCTGCATCAGGAAGCTCTCCTCGTTCGTGCACTTCGAGGAGGCAATAAATGCGAGGGCATCCGGTCCATGCTCGGCTTTGATCTTCTTGAAGGTCTGCTCGATGATGTCGAGCGCCTCCTTCCATTCGATCTCGCGATAACTTTCGCCGTCACGGAGCAGCGGCTTGACCAACCGATCGTCAGAGTTGATGTGCCCCCAGGCGAACTTGCCCTTAATACAGGTTGAAATCCCATTGGCGGGACCATGCCAGGGCTCGATCTTCAGGATGTGCCGGTCGCGTGTCCACACCTCGAAGCTGCACCCGACCGCGCAGTAGGTGCAGACGGTCTTGGTCTTCTTGGTACGGTGGGTGCGCATCTCGGATTCCATCTCGGAGAGCGCAAGGATTGGCCCGTAGCCGATCGGCGGCTCGACGCCTTTGACCACTTCGATCATATTGTTCAGCGCGTCATCAGGCGTATCGGTCAGGTACCCCGCCTCTCCAAGCATCGACTTCTCCATCAGTGCATTGCAGGGACACACCGTCACGCAGTGCCCACAGGAGACGCAGCTCGAACCCTCAATCTGCATCCCTCCATCCCACAGCACGCGCGGATGGTCGCTCTCCCAGTCGATCGACAGCGTCTCATTCACCTGCACGTTCTGGCACGACTCCACGCATCGTCCGCACAGAATGCACTGGTTGGGGTCGTAGCGGTAGAACGGGTTCGACATATCCTTCTCATACGGCTTCGGTGTGTAGGGACGCAGCTGGTGCTTCACGTCCAGTTCTTTCGTCGTATTGTGGATCGTGCAGTTCCCATTGTTGTTGTCGCATACCGTGCAGTACAGCATGTGATTCTTCAGAATGCGGTCGAAGGCCTCGCGCTGCGCGATGTCGACGGCCTCGCCTGCCGTCTCCACCTTCATCCCTCCGGCTACTTTGGTTGCACACGCGCGTACCAGTTCGCCGTTGACCTTTACGATGCAGGTGTCGCAACTCTGGATCGGGCCCATCTGCGGCACATAGCAGACCTGCGGCACGGCCTTCTGCGCCTGCACATCCGTGCGTCGGTTCAACAGATCGATCAGCAACTCGCCCGAATGGCCCGGGACCTCGAGCCCATCGATGGTCAGCTGGGTATTTGGAGAATGGTCAGCGGGAGTGTTCAGAAGTGATTTTGTGATGGGCATAAATTTGTCCGATGCAGAGTCGTGTGACGGCGTTGGCGCTCTTGCGCGCACGCTGTTCCCATCCACATTACACCCAACTTGCATTGACAGAACGTTGACAAAAAAATGCACCCGAAAGTGGGTTTGCGGGCATCAAACGCGTTTATCGGCTTGAGATTACGGGCGCTAACCTGCTACCGATTCAGTCCCCCGCCTCCGCGTCAGCGACACCTGAAAGAATCTGTTGCGCAGCCCTTAGCCCGGAGCGCATCGCCGCGTGCACCGTTCCCCAGTGCCCTGTAACGTCGGTGTGTTCACCGGAAAAGAAGAGCGTGTCTTCGACGGGCTCTGTCATTTTCTTTGAAGCGTCCATACCGCCTGTCGCCACGTAGCTGTAGGCGCCAAGCGCAAACTGGTCATTTTGCCAGTCGTGCGTATAGCAACCTTTGAGCAGACCTTGAATCCGTTCTTTTCGCAAGCCGAAGATTCTTCCCAGGGTGGCGCAGGCCTGGCGGGCAAGCGTCTTGGTATCCAATCCCGCTAACGCCGCCGAACGACGTCCACCCACCCAGCCCGTGATCGTGTGACTCGCCTCCGGATGCGGCGTCCACCAGACTGGCGGCATCTCCGTAAACGCAAAGAGAAAACTCATCTCGCCCCATGCTGATTGCGGCAGCAGATTCTCCCAGAATCTCTCAGCGAACAGCAACGTGAAGCGTCGGGCCTGGCCCATCCGCAGCAGCTGGGCAGCTTCCAGAATGTGGCCGGGTTGCGGCTCAATCTTCACGCTGCCGCTCTGCAGGACCGCCAGTGGCAGGGTAACAACTGCCCGGGGTGCATTGAAGGTCCAGAGTTCAGAGACGATCTCTACGTGGCCCTGCTCCCAGCGAATCTCCTTGACGGGCGTTCCCGTTAACGCGCGGCCGCCGAACTCGGCGATCTTTTCGGAAAGGTAGCGCGGAAGCTGGTCGTAGCCGCCGCGTAACCGGAAGTTATGGTTGCTTCCGCTCGCGTCTTCGGCCTTCTGTTGCGCGCCCAACGCAGCGGCGCTCACCTCTCGATGGTCGGCGGCGTTGAAGCCTTCGACGTAGCCAATCATTGGCCCGCGCTCCGCCAGCGGTGTCTGCTCGCGGTCGAGATACTCGGCGAAGCTCACGTCAGGGCCGGTGAACTCCTTCAGTTTTTCCAGCGGCTCAAAGACAGCATCCATTTCGTTGCAGCAATCATTTAGCACGCCATCTTCAAAACAAAGCTGCGCTCCACGGCGCTCGTACGTCTCCAACCCAGCCTCTTCAATCAAGGCCCACAGCTCCGGCGGTCTGCCGTGGATAAACTCCGCGCCTAGCTCAATCGCTTCATCGCCGATATGTCGCGTCCAGATGCGGCCGCCGATCCGGTCCTGCGCCTCCAGCACAAGCACCTTCAGCCCGGCCTCGGCCAACGTTCGTGCTGCAGTAAGCCCAGCCATTCCCGCGCCAATTACAACGACATCATGAGTGCGATCGGTCATGAGCCGTTAGATGCGCGGTTAGTGCGCGGCGGTGCCGCTGTGGCTTTTGCTCCACGTCGCGTAGGCGTCGAGCGCCTGCTGCGGACCTGCGCTAAACCATGCATATCCGTTGCGCCGTTCCAGCGACAGCTCGCTCACATCGTCGTGAATTGTCTTGTCGCGATCGCCGAAGACGGGCTTTCCCGTTGCGATGCTGTAATAGCGCGCCCAGATCGGCCCGGCCCCTGCTTTGGCTTCGAGGTGCCGTCCACCAGGAGTGCCACGGCCTCCCGTCCAGTCCTGTCCGTAGATCGCAGCGCTCTTCAACCACGCTACGCCAGCGTTCACAGCGGCAATCACCGCTGGCGACGGATGCGGAAGCTGCATCAGATACTGCAGAACGTCTGAACTCTCTCCGGAGGATAGCGCTGCCGGCTCATAGTTGCGTCCAGAGACTGGCTCAAGCGTCAGGGCGTCGTGCTGCTGGGCCCATACCGTACGCTGACCCTTCACCACCACCTGCGTCGTGAGGATACACTGCAGGGCGTGGTCTGCGCTTGCCGCAGCCTGCCGCCGCAGATCTGCTGGCACAAAGGAGTAGTTGCCAGTTCCCTCAGCAACCGCGGTCAGCGTCTCCGCCGATTCCGTTACGGCGTTGTCGTTGAACGTGATTGCGTCGTGATAGCCGCCCTCGAGCGGCCACACCTGCGGCCAGCCGCCGTTGGGAAATTGCGCCGCCAGTAGATACCGTATGCCGTTAAGGAAGCTGGCGCGGTAAGGCTCGCCGTCAGCGCCAGGTGTCGCACCAGAGACCAGAGCAAGAAAATGCAGCTCCGTGTTGGTCGCATCGTTGTCGAGTGTTCCCACATAGTTCCAGTGCGGGTCCTTCGGGGCATCGAAGTCATCAACGCTGGGATACCGCGAAAGATTGTTCGTCGTGTAACTCTGACCCGGCGCACGAACGGCACCGCTCATGTCGAGATTTTTGCTCCATCCTCCAGCAGGCGTCTGGAAGCTGACGATCACATCCGCAACATGCCGTGCCTCTGCTGTGCCATACCATGCTGTATCGCGGTTCAGCGGCATCGTTCGCGCGCTGAAGCCTTCCTTTGGCGTCGGAGGCTCGGGGGCGCCGGCTGTGCGCTCCGCGGCGAGCGTGGCCCGGTCGATCTGCATCTGCTTCTGTGACCGTTCGAGATAGGCCGTCCACGCAGCGCGATCTTTTGCCGGCAGCGTCGCAATCCGCGCGGCAGTTATGGACTCTGCGGGCTTACTTGTCCCGATCACTGCGGAATAAAGAGGCATGGTGACGATAAGGCTCAGCAAACAAAATCGCGCGGAAGACTGAAGTGGCATATGTATGAGAATCCTACCTGTGAAGACGCTGACGCCAGCAGTAAAGACTCATGCTCGGAACCAGCACAGCAGGGCGCTCAGCTCTCAGGCGGAAGGCCCGCCAAATCGCTCTCGTACGATCGCCAGCCCACCCTCGGTCGTCGTAGTGCGGCCTTCGAGCTGAGCATCCTCGGCAGCCTCCAGCATGGCCTTGAACTCCGGCCCCGGCCGATACCCGGCGTCGATCAGATCCTTCCCGGTCACCAGCAGTTTCGGGCGCATCGTCTCTACGGGAGTGGCTTCGAATTGCTCCTTTGCAAACTTATACAGCCGCAGATCGCCGTGCGCAGAGCTGGCGTCCATCCAATGCAATGCGAGGTGTTCGTCAAACTTCGGCAAGCGCAGAAACCGCTTCAGCGTCGATTCTCGCATCTGCAGAATGTCACCGAAGCGCATGTGATTCTTCACCAGCGCGACGATCTGCTCGGTGTCTTCGTTCGAGAAGCGCAGCCGGCCCAGAATCTCCTCGGTCATGCGGACTCCGACTTCAACGTGACCATCGAAGCGAATGCGATCTCCTGGCTTCTTCGGGTCAGGGGGACGAAACGTCGCTGGTTTGCCGATATCGTGCAGCACAGCGCCCCATGCGAGCGTCGCCGACACGCCCGGCTTGAGCTTTTCGAGCAGCAGCATCGTATGCACCCACACATCGCCCTCAGGATGGAACTGTGGCGGCTGCTCCACTCCATGCATCTTCACTGCCTCGGGCAGCACCTGCGCCAGCAACCCCGTCGCATCGAGCAATTCGAACGCCTGCCGCGCATTTCCCTCGGTCAACATCAGCGTCAGCTCATCGCGAATCCGCTCCGAACTCACCTGCCCAATCTCTGGCGCGGCCGCGCGAATGGCCGCCATTGTGCGCGGCTCGATCTCAAGACCTAGTCGAGCCGCAAACCGCACACCGCGCAGCATCCGCAGCTTGTCCTCGGCGAAGCGCAGCGCAGGTTCTCCAATCGCCCGCAGAATCCCGGCTGCCAGGTCTCCGCGCCCGTTCACATAATCGAGTGTCGCGGCCGCGGCGTCTCCTGTCTCCTCCAAAAGCACGGGGTCGAGCAGCATTCCGTTGATGGTGAAGTCGCGCCGCAGCACGTCCTCGCGCGGATCGGTCGAGAAACGCACCACGTCCGGTCGTCGGCCATCGCTGTATGCCCCGTCATGTCGAAACGTCGCGACCTCGGTGGCAATCTCGCGGTCTTCTCCATCAGGTGTGCAAACCAGCACCACGCCAAAGTGCGCGCCGACCGAGTAAGTCTTCGCAAACATTCGCATCACTACATCCGGCGTCGCGCTGGTTGCCACGTCGAAGTCCTTTGGTTCAACTCCCAGCAGAAGATCGCGCACACATCCACCTGCGAAGTAGGCCTGATGGCCAGCGGTTCGCAGCGCGAACACGATCTTCTGCGCCGCTCGATACTTCGGGTTATCGATCCACTGGCTCATCGTCTCTCTCCCCTATGATAGAGAGATGCGCCAAAGCAGTGGAACCGGCCTGATTCTCGGGATCGAAAGCTCCTGCGACGAGACTGCAGCCGCTGTCGTACGTTCCGGCACTACCGCGCTCTCGAACGTCGTCGCCTCGCAGATGTCTCTCCATGCCAACTACGGCGGCGTTGTTCCCGAACTCGCCTCTCGCGAACACCTGCGCAACGTCGTTCCTGTCGTCCGCGAGGCTATGTCCCGCGCCAGCGCTGCGGCCGGATATCCAGTCACCTTCGCCGATCTCGACGCCGTTGCCGTCACCGAAGGCCCGGGCCTTGCCGGCGCGCTGCTGGTCGGCATCACCTACGCCAAGGCTCTTACCTTCGGCCTCGACAAGCCGCTGATCTCCGTCAACCATCTCGAAGGCCACATCCACGCTGTCCTGATGGAGGCGCGCGAGCGCAGCGAAGCCCCGATGGAACTTCCCCTCCTCGCCCTCGTCGTCTCCGGCGGCCATACGCATCTGTATCTGGCAAAGCAGCAACCGGATCTCGCGAAGCAGCAGGGAAGCGACGACACATGGACCTATCGCAATGTAGGCCGCACGGTCGACGATGCAGCCGGCGAGGCCTTCGACAAAGTCGCGAAGCTGCTTGGCCTTGGCTATCCCGGCGGACCATGGATCGACGCTCTCGCCCCACACGGCAACCCACGCGCTGTTCCCTTCAGCTTCGGCCAAATCAACTCACGTCCGCCTCGCGCCGGCATCACCAACAAAAAAGCGCCTGCGGCCACCGAAGGCCCGCATTTCGACTTCTCCTTCAGTGGCATCAAAACTGCAGTTCTGCGTTATGTCGAAACTCACCATCTTCGCGCGAGCATCGAAGCCCGGCGTGCCGCCCTCGCCGCCGATCCTTCCATCACGCCCAAGAGCGCGACGCACCTGTGCGATCAACAGACCCTCGACCTCATCGCCTCCTTCCAATACGCGGTCGTGGGCAACCTGCAGCGCCAGACCTTCGCCGCCGCTGAAGCCTTCGGTGCCCACAGCATCGTCGTTTCTGGCGGAGTCGCCGCCAACGGCGAGCTTCGCCGCCGCTTTCAGGCTGAAGCCGACCGTCGCGGTCTCCCCATCGCCTTTCCTTCGCTGGCTCTCTCCACCGACAACGCCGCCATGATTGCCGCCGCCGCCTGGCCCAAACTCCTCGCCCGCGACTTTGCCTCGGAGGACCTCGGTGCGACCCCGCAGTTACGCCTCGGCCAGCAGTAGATCCGGCCTGAGACAAATAACCTCCATATATCGGCTAAAATCAACAGGGAATTCCAAGCGAGAGCAGTCTGCACCGCGCCACGCGCCCGGCTGCGGCAGGAACAGAGCACACGTGGCAACCATCGAACTCTTCAACACCCTTGGCGGAAAGATTGAACCGCTCGCCCCGGTCGGCGGCCCAGCACTGCGCATGTACTGCTGCGGCCCTACTGTCTACGACTACGGCCACATCGGCAACTTCCGCACCTTCCTTCATGTCGACGTTCTCCGCCGCTTCGTCCGCCAGCAGGGGATCCCTGTCAACCACGTCATGAACATCACCGACGTTGATGACAAGATCATCCGCAACGCCGCGGCCGCCGGTGTTCCCATCGCACAGTACACCGCCCGCTACGAGCGCGCCTTCTTTGAGGACCTCGACGCCCTCAACATCGAGCACCCCGAGCACTTCTCCCGCGCAACGGACTGCGTTCCGGAGATGGTCGCGCTTATCGAAAAGCTCGCGGCGAGGGACATTGCTTATCAGACCGAGGACGGCTCCTGGTACTTCCGCATCGCGCGTTTTCCCGAGTACGGCAAGCTATCCAAGAAGGACTTCGAGGGCATTGAAGATGGCGCCCGCGTCGACGTCGACGAGTATGAGAAGGACGCTGCGCGCGACTTCGCCCTTTGGAAGGCTGTCAAACCCGGCGAACAGTTCTGGGAGACACCACTCGGTGCGGGCCGCCCCGGCTGGCACATCGAGTGCTCCGCCATGGCCACGAAGCTTCTTGGAGACAACATCGACCTCCACGCCGGCGGCGAAGACCTCATGTTCCCGCACCACGAGAACGAGATCGCCCAGTCCGAATCCGCCAGCGGCAAACCCTTCGTCCGCCACTGGATGCACGTCCGCTTCCTGCTCGTCGAAGGCAGGAAGATGTCGAAGTCCGAGGGCAACTTCTACACCCTTCGCGACCTGCTGCTCAAGGGCTACCGCGCCTCCGCTATTCGCTTTCTGCTCATCTCGGTGCCTTACCGGAACCAGATGAACTTCACCTTCGACAGCCTCACCGAGTCGACCAACGCTGTCGATCGCCTGCGCACATTTCATCAGCGGATGTTGAAGGGCGGCTTTCCCGAAGGCCTCGACGCAGAGATCGCAGCCGCAACCGCTAAGGCCGAGCGAGACTACACCGCTGCGCTCGCTAACGACCTCAACACCGCCGAGGCTCGCGCTGCCATCTTCGACCTCGTCCGGGCCGCCAACTCAGCGGCCGATGCAGGAACCCTCCGCGCCGAAAACGCCACGCAGATCCTGAAGGTACTCGCGCTCTTCGACGGCGTCTTCGCTGTCCTTGAGGATAAAGACACCGCTATCACCCGCGCCGCGCTCGCCTGGGCAAAGGCGGAGGGCCGCCTCGACGAGGCCGACCCCGCGCTCGTCGCCACCCTCTCACTCTCCGACGCCGACATCGACGCACTCGTTGCCGAACGCACCCAGGCCAAGAAGACTCGCAACTTTGCTCGTGCCGACGCCATCCGCAACGACCTTCTCGCCAAAGGCATCCTAATAGAGGACTCAAAGGATGGCGTGCGCTGGAAGCGCAAATAGATGACCCTTTCTCTCAGAACTCGCACTGCTAGTCGCGTTCCTTTTCGCTGCTGCTTTTTCTCTCTCCGCGATAGCGCAGACACCCGCCCCCAACACCACGGAATGGGAGAACGAAGCACTCAAGCTACGACTCTTCTATCCCTCCGATCTTGTGAAAGGTGAACCTGCGCAGATCATGCACGACGGGCAAATAAGCCTTTTCGGCATCTCCGGTGCGTCGGACCCGAAGCTCGCCGAGGCGACCCACTGCCTTCGCCCTGTCCTTCTACTGAACCTGCCCCAGTCAGGCAGCGCAGGCAAACCACCGCGTCCATTCTGCTCGCCGAGCTCGACGTCGACTGCCTCACGCCTGAGCAGCAGAACAAAGCCACCAATCTGCTCAACGATATGGCCGAGATCGTCAATAAGGTTCCGGGCATGAAGTCGAACGCCCAACCAGCCACGTACACCATCGGTTGGCAGAAGGTCCACATGGCCGCCGCGCAAGGACAACCGCAAGCCGCGACGCAAACACCGAACTCAACACCATCGCAGCTCTACACCATGGGGATCTCCACCAACTGGAACAGCCATCTTCTCGTCTGGTACTTCTCTTCGAACAGCATCGACACCCTCAACCGCATCACCAAGACGACCGTGCGCTTCGGACGCGATCAGGCCGCACCCCTCTATCCGCTCACTATCGGCAACGCGACGCCGTAACCGCGTGATCGCGCCACGCATCTTGTCTTCTTATCTTCCGCTCTGAGGCCCATGAACAAAGATCTTCTACCCATCGAAGCCATCGTCGAAAAACTCAACCTGCCTGAAAAATACGTCGAACGCCTCGGCCCCTACGGCGCGAAGCTCAAGCTCGACCTCCTTACTGACGCCTCGCTTCCCGTTCGCGGCAAACTGATCCTCGTCACCGCGACCACTCCCACGGTCTCGGGCGAAGGCAAGACCGTCACTTCCATCGGTCTAGTGCAGGGCCTCGAAAAGATAGGCAAGAAGGCCATCATCACCTCGCGCGAACCCTCGCTCGGCCCGGTCTTCGGCATGAAGGGTGGAGCAGCCGGCGGCGGCCGCTCGCAGGTCGAGCCCGCCGAAAAGATCAATCTGCATTTTCACGGCGACTTCCACGCGATCACCTCTGCGCACAATCTTCTCGCTGCGCTCATTGATTCGCATCTCTTCCACGGCAACGAACTGGACCTCGATCCTCACGCCATAACCTGGCCGCGCACGCTCGATATGAACGACCGCGCTCTCCGCCATATCATCGTCAGTTCAGGCGGCAAGCGCGATGGCGCCAACCGGCACACCGGCTTCGTCATCACCGCGGCGAGCGAGATCATGGCCATCATGACGCTCGCCGACAGCCGCGAAGATTTGCGCCTCCGCCTTGGCCGCATCGTCATCGGCCAGACCCGCGCGGGCAAACCCGTCCTCGCGCGGGATCTCAACGCCACCGGCCCCATGATGGCCCTGTTGAGCGAAGCCATCCTGCCGAACCTTGTCCAGACCACCGAGGGCACGCCCGCGCTCGTCCACTGCGGCCCCTTCGCCAACATCGCCCACGGCACCAGTTCCGTGCTCTCCCAGCAGATGGGCCTTCGCCTCGCCGACTATGTCGTCAACGAGACCGGCTTCGCCTCTGACCTCGGCTTCGAAAAGTACATGGACATCGTCATGCCGAGTTCCGGCATCAGACCGGCTGCCGCGGTGCTCGTCACCACGGTACAAAGCGTTCGCAACCAGGGGGCAGGCGACCTCGAGGCCGGGTTCGCCAACCTGAAGAAACACATTGCTATCGTCCGCGGCTTCAACCTGCCCGCGATCGTAGCCATCAATCGCTTCCCGAACGACACAGACGAGGAACTCCAGTTCCTCGAGCGATACTGCGAGGCTCAGGGCGCCGCCTTCGCGCTCTCCGAAGCCTTCTCGAAGGGCGGAGCCGGCGCAGTCGCACTCGCTGAAAAAGTCGTCAGTGTCATCGCGGCTAACCCGAGCTCCGCACTCCAAACCACTTATCAAACGAACGCCTCACCGCTCGAAAAGATCACCGGCGTCGCGCAGAAGATCTACGGCGCAGCCTCCGTAGAACTTAGCCCGAAAGCCGAAGAGAAACTCGCTCGCTTTACGCAATGGGGCTACGCGAACCTTCCCGTCTGCATCGCCAAGACTCAGTACTCCCTTACCGACGACCCCAAACAGATGGGTGCGCCCACTGGTTGGACGCTTCACATCACCGACGTCGTTCTCTCCGCCGGCGCAGGCTTTCTCGTCGTGATCTCCGGCAGTATGATGCTGATGCCCGGGCTTCCCAAAGCCTCACGCGCCCTCACCATCGACGTCGATGCTTCAGGCGAGATCACCGGCATGTAGCATCGCTTACGGGCGGACCCTACAGCGTCGTAAGATGCACGCTGCCGTCGCTGGTGTGGATCGTCAATAACGAGCCGCCGCCGTTGAACTTGCCGCGAATCGTGTGCCCTGAGTTCCCCTTCGAGTTGTATCCATCAACAACCAGAGGAAGGGTGCTCTGAATGCTTCCATCGCTCGTGCTGACGGCAAGCTCGGCTGGGAAGCTCTTCGGCAGTCGGAGCGTCACGCTTCCATCGCTGCTCTCAATTCGGGAGTCGGAGCTGAGGTGCGACCCCTCGGCAAGTTCAACCGTGATCGAACCATCGCTGCTGTGCAGCTGCAGCGAAGTAAAGGACCCTGCGATCTCCTGATTTCCGTCGGAACCTCGCACCTCGAGGGTCCCGCTGGCGTCTCGAACGCGAACATGTCCGTCACTCGAGTGCAGTTTCAGGTTCCCCGATAATCCAGTCAACTCCTGGCTGCCGTCGCTGGTTTGGAAGGTAAGGTCGCCGTGCAGGCCACTCGCTGTCAGGCTTCCGTCAGAGCATCTGGCATCAAGCGTAAGGTTTGCCGGTGCTTCAACATCGACGTGCACGGAGGAAGAGGAATGCCAGTTGATATGCATGCCCAGGGAAGGCTTCTCCTTAGAGAGAAGTGGACGGTGTTGCCGCTCTGGTTCTCTTCGAGGGTGTATCGCGAAAGGCTCGTATTCTCAGCAGTGACATGGATATGAACCGCCTGACAGCTCGTGCACGGATGGATGTTGAGATGGCTGTCGCCAGTGGTTAAGAAGAGTGACGGCTGTCCGGTAACCGGGTAGCTCTTGTCCCATGCAGCGTCGCTCTGCGCGGATGCTGCGGCTACCGATAGAAGCAACGTCGAAAGTGCCAGAGTTAAGGTGCGGGTTTTCATGGGCATACCCTCTCGCAGTTATCTACGCGACAAAACGCCGGTTGGTTCCCTTTTATTTTGCATATCCCTTCGCGGTATCTGGAATCCAGTTGGGTCCTATCAACTCCCGCAGTTTGTCCGGCGTCGCCCACGGAGCAGCACCTGTATAGCGCTTCACCCACTCCGCACCCTCGCCGATCTTTACGCGATCCGGAGTGAACTCCGGCGAAAGGGTGTTTACCATCAGTGCGAAGCTCACCCCCTCATGCAGTTTGAGCGCCTTCCAGCATCCACCCGGCACCGCGATGACGGGTTGTTGACCAGCGGCGTAGTCGAAGCCCAGCGTTACCTTCTCCACCCTTCCATCCGGATGAAAGATAAAGTAGTCGACCGGCCCACCCTCCACCAGGATGTGCGTATCGTCCGGCGCCAGCCAATGCAGATAGTTGATCGGCCGGTCGCGCGTCAGCATGTAGTAGTTTTGACTCTGCACCGCGAGCATCCGGCCACCCACGTCCACTTTCTGGGCGGATACTCCGATAATCCCCAGGTACCCCGACTCCTTCGGCAGCACCGTCAACTTCAGCGTACGGATCAGCTCCTGCGCCCGAGCGTCCGTGGCCACTGGAGTCGCAGCTCGCAGTGAACCGAGCGCAATCGTCCCAACCGCTGCAATAAGGAGCCATCTCATGCCCGACAGACTAGCAGACGACAGCCAAGCCTTAAGCCTGCTGCCTCTCGGCGAGGTCTTCGTCCACCACATTCGGCTTGCCGCTCTTCATCTTCGAGCTCGTCACCAGGAACACCGCAAGCAGCGTCGCGCCCATCCCCACGTACTCCACCGCGACAAAGCGCTCATGCAGGAAGATCGCCCCAAGAATCACAGCGATCACGGGATTCACGTAGGCATACGTCGCCACCTTCGACACAGCCACGTTATCGAGCAGGTAGATATACGCCGTGTAGGTAATCAGCGATCCGAAGACCACCAGGTAAACGATCGATCCCCACGCCTTCATCCCCCACTGCGCGCCGTGATAGCTGCCCGACACCACCATCAAGCCCAGGTTGAACAGACCACCAAAGACCATCTGCCACCCAGCCGATGCGGCTCCGCTAATGCGAAACGTGGAGCGCCGCGAGATGATCGACGCTGCTGTCCAGCACACTGTTCCTGCCAGGGTGACTGCCGACGCAAGGATCTCTCGCGAGTCACCCTGAATTCCGTGGCGAAGCTCCGGCCACAGGAGAAACACTGTTCCCGCAAATCCTATGACGATTCCGATCCATCCCTGCACCGCGCAGTCGCTCTCCCTGCGGCAGGATCGCCTCGATCAGTGCTGCATACAGCGGAATCGACGCCACCAGCAGCGCAGCCAGGCCAATCGGAATGTACTGCTCGGCCCAGATTACGGCCGTATTGCCGCAGCCCAGCATGAGTATTCCGATAATCGCGAGCCTGCCCATCTCACGCCAGGTCGGCCACATCTGCAGCCGTAAGACCAAGCCTGCTCCCAGCAGCAGGGGTGCAGCAATCAGGTATCGCGCACTGCCCAGCATGAACGGCGGCATCACCTCCACGCCGAAGCGTATCGCGAGATACGTCCCTCCCCAGAAAAGATAAACACAACAAAATGAAAGCAAAACCTGTGCGCGGTTCGGGGAGGAAGCGGGGGGCATGCCTCAATGGTATCTCGCTTGGAAGCGGGGCGTGGACCCCATTCTCAGGCCCACACGGTGCTACGATAAGGGGATGGTACTTCGGTCCGCTGCATCATTTCTCCTTGTCTTTGTCTGTGCGACAGCTCTATCCCAAACCTCCGTTCAACCCAACCCAAATGTGCCAAGGAGCTTTCACGATCCCGCTCTTAACGTCACCTACTTTTACCCCGGCCGCTTCGTTCCCGACCCCGCGAGCATCACCCCGAAGCTGAACGCCGATGCCTCGCCCAAGTGCGCCCACTCGACCCTCTTCGCCAACTCAGTCACTCCGGTCGATACCGCTTCCTTCGTCCTCTCCACCATCGACAACACCTGCCCCAACGTTCTGCGCGGCGCCACCCTGCTCGGCCCCTTCGTCCGTGAGCAGATCCTCCGCCAGCTCAAACAGTACGGCGAACCAACTATCACCCAGGAGCCCACAAATTACGCCATCGACGGTCACCCGGCCGCCATTGTTTTGGCGTCGGTCCCCCTGCCGCAGGTGAAGGGCAAAATTCCGACGACCACCTACGCGGCCAAGGCCTGCGTGCTGGGCAATATCCCCGTCAAGCCAAAGAAAAAATCAGACCCAGTCGAGCCCACACGCCACGTCCTCTGCTTCGACTTCACCACGCAACACAGCGACCTCTACACCCTGATGTTCGCCTTCACCATGCAGTTCGACAACGATCCTCCTCTGCCGATGGTTCCCGGCAGTGTGATCCGGTAGCCGTATCGTTGCAGGCAGACGAGATGGAACCCACCCTGTCGACTGCCCCTGCCCTCCTCGGCATCCTCGAGGAGCTCAAACGCCGCGAGCCAATCTTCCATCGCTCTGAGTTCGGCACCACAAGGGCCGACTTTGAAGACATGATGCACGCTGACTTCTGGGAGATCGGCGCCTCCGGCCGTCGCTACAGCCGGGAATACGTTCTGGCCGAACTCGAACGCCGCTACCAGCAGCCTCACGAAGACGTCTGGGAGACGAGCGAGTTCCTCTGCCGCCAGTTGGCACCCGATGTCTACCTCTTCACCTATACGCTGATTCAAAACAAGATACGCAAGACCCGCCGTTCGACGATCTGGCATCGCACAGAAGTGGGATGGAAGATCATGTTCCACCAGGGAACGATGGTCGAAGACTAGTGCTTGATGTCGTCACCGTAGGGTATACTCAGCGCCAAAGGTAGAGGGCCATGAAACTCCCCGTCATTACAGCCCGTTCGCACCGAATCGCCGACCCGCAGTGCCGCTCCAAACGACACCAGATGCCGCGCCGCCATCTCCGCGTTCTCCCGAGCCTTACGCGACCTAGCCTCTTCGCCGGCGATTAGCTCGAACACCCCTCCAGCCGGCGAAGTCCCGCCACCAGCGCAAACCGTTCCCTCGTTAACCCGCGAGGCCGCCGTCCCACATCCAGGCACGGCACGAACGGCCCACCAACGCACCGCTGACACAAGGAGAGACCGCATGAGCACCCTGACCCAGGATCAAATGAAGGAACAAACCAAGGAGCAAAGCCAGAGCACCGTCAACTACGCTAAGTTCGGCCCCAAGCTTAAGACAACCCTCCCCGGTCCCAACGCCAGGAAGGCCGTCGCCGCCGACGACCGCCTCATCTCTCCGAGCTACACCCGCAGCTACCCCCTGGTGGCCAAATCCGGCCGCGGCGTCCGCGTCACGGACGTCGATGGCAACGAGTTCCTCGACTTCGCCGCCGGCATCGCCGTCAACTCCACCGGGCATTGTCATCCTGAAGTCGTGAAGGCGATTCAGGATCAGGCCGCCGAACTCATCCACATGTCCGGCACCGACTTCTACTACGAGCACATGACCAACCTGGCCGAGCGCCTCTCCGCCATCGCTCCCATGCCCGGCCCACATCGCTTCTACTACGGCAACTCCGGCGCCGAGGCAGTCGAGTGCGCCATGAAGCTCGCCCGGTACCACACAGGCCGCCAGAACATCATCAGCTTCTTCGGCGCCTTCCATGGCCGCACGATGGGCGCGCTCTCGCTCACCGGTTCTAAACCTCAGCAGAAGCGCCGCTTCGCCCCCTTTGTCCCCGGCGTCCATCACATCCGCTACCCCTACACCTATCGCGGCACCGCAGGCGGCCCGGCTGAGCAGGATGCCTTCGCCCTCGATTGTGCCCGCTACATTGAAGATCGTCTCTTCAAGACCATCCTCCCACCCGAAGAGGTCGCTGCCATCATCCTCGAGCCCATCCAGGGTGAGGGCGGCTACGTCGTCGCGCCCGACAACTTCCTCCAGGAGATCCGCCGCATCTGCGACCGTCACGGCATTCTCTTCATCGCCGACGAAGTTCAGTCCGGCATGGGGCGGACAGGGAAGTGGTGGGCAATCGAGCACTCCGGCGTCCAGCCGGACATGGTCTGCATCGCCAAGGGCATCGCCAGCGGCATGCCCCTCGGCGTCTGTATGACCAAGGCCGATGTCATGAACTGGGTTCCTGGCTCCCACGCCAGCACGTTCGGCGGCAACCCCATCTGCATCGCCGCCGCACTCGCCACCATGGACATTCTCGAGCGCGAAGGCATCAAGAATGCCGCTACCGTTGGCGAAGAGATGCTGCAACGCCTGCGTCCCTGGGTCGCGAAGTACCCCACCGTCGGCGAGGTCCGCGGCCGCGGCCTCATGATCGGCATCGAGATCGTCAAAGACCAGAAATCCCGCACACCAGTCGGCCCTATGCGAGACAAAATAGTGGACCTCGCCTTCGAGCGCGGCCTGCTCATCCTCGGCTGCGGGGAGACCAGCATCCGCCTCTGCCCACCGCTCATCGTCAACCAGCACGAGGCTGACATCGCCCTCGACATCCTCGAGGAGTGCATTCAACTCGCCGCAAAGTAGCCAAGGATTCCCAGAAAAGACGGATAGCGCTGGCCTTAGGCGCCCCGTCTTTTCTTTTCGAAAGAAACCGTGTCCGGACATATTGTCCTTTCCCGCCATGCGTCTAAACTGTTGAGTCACACCATGAGCCACCGACATCACACACCAAAAATTGTCTCCGCTGTGCTCTTGCTGGCCCTTGTCTTTGCCTTAGCTCAACCGAGCTACGCACAACACACCGCCGCGCTTCAGCCCGACGCGACCACCCCACATCGCACTCGCCTCATCCTCAAGGACGGCAGCTACCAGATCGTCATGAGCTACCGCATCACCGGCAACGTCGTACGGTACATCAGTGCCGAGCGCGGCGGCGAAGAAGAGGAGATCCCCCTCTCTCTCGTCGACCTCGACGCCACCCACCGCTGGGAGAAACAGCACGCCCAACCCGACCCCAACAATCCGCAGCCTCCCGCCATTGATCCCGAGCTCCTCAAAGAAGAGGCTGACCGCGCCGCCCTCACACCCGAGGTCGCCAAAGACCTCCGCCTCCCTGAAGAGGACAGCACCCTCGCCCTCGACACCTACCGCGGCACACCCGAGCTCGTGCCGCTCGCCCAGACCGACAGCGACCTCAACCGCAACACCGGCCATAATCTCCTGAAGGCGTCGGTCAATCCGCTCTCTGCAGCGCATCCCATCATCACACTCAAAGGCGAGACCTCGCCCGTCCAGCTTCACGTCAAAGATCCAGTCCTCTACCTTCGCATCGGCGACGAGAGCGTCGGCAACACCGCCGGCACGCCGCTCACCGTCGATACGCACGGCGCTACCAGCCGCATACCGAACGACCCCGGCGGCGGCTCGCCCGACAGCCGCTACGTCATCGTCCGCACCGATGTCCGCACCGGCGCGCGCGTCATCTTCAGCTTCCGGATTCCTCTGCTGGGCACCGGCCAGCACCAGGAGGACGTCGTCGAGACGACCACTGAGCTCCTTCCGGGCGGCCACTGGCTCAAGGTCACCCCTAAAGAGCCCCTCGACTTCGGCGAGTTCGCTCTCATGGAAGTCATCTCCGCCAAGGCCGTCAACCTCGGCGTCTGGGACTTCGGTGTCCACCCGGTCTCACCCGAAAACCGCGACACCATCAAGCCCGATCCCCGTCACGGAACCGCGCTTGAGCGTCATGGCCCCAGCTAGAGATATAGAAAATCCTGTCTTTGGTTAGCTATCTTCAGCCGCGAGGCAATTCATCGCGTTTGATAAACAATCCTGAGACCGCCTGCCGCGAACCGCTGCTGGGTTTAGCGATCGCCGCCCTTCCAATCAGCCCTTTGCCCGCGATAGCGACGTTGTCGCGCGTTACCTTGGCCTCATACATCATCGTATCGGCCGCACGCAGGATCGTCGCCACCGTATTCCCATCCTCCGGATACGTCGCCAGTCCAAAGCTCCCAGATACGTTGAGCGACAGACCGGCACCCTCCAGAAAACGTGCCGCCCGCAGGTCCTCGCGCAGTGCCATCGTTGTTCCGCTGGCCGCCGACTTACCCATCCCCGGCAGCAACGCGACAAATTCATCGCCACCATACCGGAACGCGGAATTATTAGGTCCCAGACACCTCTTCAGCAGACTGCCAATCTCGGCCAGCAGCCGGCTCCCGATCAGGTGTCCGTGGGTATCGTTGACCGCCTTGAAGTGATCCAAATCGACGAACATCAAACTAAATACCTGCCCCTGCGCCACAACTTCATCAAGGAGGGTGTACAGGTGCCGCGCATTGAAGAGTCCCGTCACATCGTCCGTGATCGTCAACTCCTGGATCAGCGTCATCGACCGTGCATTCTGGATAGCAATCGCGGCATAGTCACACAGAATGCGCAGAAACGAGATCGAGTACTCCGACAGCAGATCCAGCTTGCTGTTCAGCAACTGGATCACACCCAGCGTTTTATTTCCGGATCGCACCGGCACGCAGGCAATCGACTTGATCTTCAGGTCCGGATGCTTATTCGCAAACGCCGACCAGTGCGGATCCAGAGCCACGTCCGGCACCACCAGCGGATTGCCCGTCGACGCCACCCAGCCCGCAACCCCCTCGCCCATCGGCACGCGCAGCCCCTTCAGGCTCTCAGTGTTCTCCCCCACTGCGATCGCGTAGTACAGCTCATCGCACTTATCGTCCACCATCAGCATCGACCATCGTTCCGGTCCGAAGAACTGCGCCATCTTGTCCATAATGGCGCCGAGAATCTCTTCCAGCTCCAGACTCGAAGTCAGCGCACGTGCCACGTCATGGAACACCCGGAGGTGATCCATCTGGCGGCTTTCGATGACTTCAAAGTGCCGTCTATCTTTCACTCTCGACCCTCACAGCAGTAAAACATCAGATATCAGCAAAGTCTAAGACGGGTTCAAGGAAAAAAGAGTTTCACGTCGGTCTGCATCTACAAACATTTGCAAAAAGACAATATCGATCATCCACCGATGTGGACCATGTTGCGCGACGGCTTCTCAAATCCCGGTTCGCCGATGTGATGCCGCGCCTCTTTGCGCATCACAGTTCTGCGAATATACGCAATCAACTCCGCATCAGTTCCGCCGCGCACCATCTCGCCATACATATCATGGTCGCTTTGCGAAAATAAACAAGTCCGAATCTTTCCATCGGAGGTCAGCCGCACACGGCTGCAATGCCCACAGAAGGGCCGTGACACCGGCGCAATGATCCCGATCTCTCCCACTCCGTCGTCGAACGTAAACCGCTTCGCCGTCTCGCTCGCCGCATGCGGTGCCAGCTCCACCAGCGGACGATACGCATTCAATCGGTCCACAATCTCATCCATCGAGATCACACTCTCGCGCTTCCAACTGCGATCTTCTTCCAGCGGCATCCACTCGATAAATCGAACGATCACGCCCTCACGCCGCGAGAAATCCGCGAACTGTTCAATCTGCGAATCGTTGAACCCGCGCAGCAGCACACAGTTCACCTTCACCGGCCCCAACCCCACACTCTGCGCCTTGCGTATGCCGGCCAGCACCTTGTTGAAGCTCCGCGGAACACGCGTGATCGCCGCAAACGTCTCCGCATCCACGGCATCCATGCTGACGGTCACACGGTTCAGTCCCGCATCTTTCAACGGCTGCGCGAGCCCCTCGAGCAAATGCCCATTTGTGGTCAGCGCAATATCGAGCGGCAGCCCAAACCCCGTCTCGCCAACGAAGGTCCCGTCCGGCAGATAAGCCGTACGCATCGCCGCCAGTTCGCGCACCATCTCCACCAGGCCCGACCGCAGCAGCGGCTCCCCGCCAGTCAGCCGAATCTTCTCCACCCCCAGCGAGACGAAAAGCCGTACCATCCGCAGGTAATCGGCAATCGCAAGCTCGGTGTACTGCGCTCCCTCGTTGCCCGTCCGGCAATAGACGCACTTATAGTTGCAGCGGTCGGTCACGGAGACCCGCAGATCCGTAATGGCCCGGCCAAACTTGTCCCGAAGCCTGCCCGGCACCTGCCGAGCCTCATCCACTGGCTCTAGCACCGCGGTATCTCCGTCGTCGAGGATCAGGGAAGAGAAGGACATCGTCGCCGCCATCTGCTTCATTTCTTATACTTAACATGAGATGCGTAGGCTCGGAAAGCGAATCAGACCTGCAAGAATCCAAGTATAGCGTCCCACTCGCTTGGAACCCTATGTGTTCTACGGCACATAGGCGGCCTGGAGCTCGACGCCGACCTTCGATTTTGACAATCTGCGCGACCGGCCCAACCGCCGGATGACACCACAGAGGTGTCGCACAGCCAACAACTCGCCGCTGCAACCTGCTGCCTGACGTGCTTTACACCTTAGTAGCTGATGAACTCATTGCTGCCGCGCTTCAGCCGCACACCCAAAATGCCGAACACCAGCGAAAGTGTAAACATGGTCGCATCCCAATACACCATCGGCTTCGTCCAGCCCGGCGACAGCGTCCAGTCCTGTCCGGCCCACAACGTCACCAGGGTCCCAATGATCATGGTCTGAAAGCAGAGCACGAGAAAGAGTTGGCCGCGACGACGGCGCCTATCCAATAATTCCACCTGTTCCGGTGTCAGGTTGCGTTCTTCAATGGGAAGCAGTGTGTTCGCCATGTCGTTCTGGTCTCCGCGTGTTCGGTGGTTCGAAGAGAGCTGACGCCCATCAGGGAGCATCAGCCGCTCTCAGTGTATTAAATCACAGCCTGGCCCCCGCCAACCCACGACTGCAAAAGAAGCCTGCTGCCACAGCATCGACGGGGCATCGATCAACCATCCCTTGTCCGGCGTCAACTCCTAGATAAAGGCTACCGACTGAATCCCTACGACATCGAATCGTTTCCTGCATCGCACATTCTTGCATCCCATCGGGTCATCGCGGCGAACCATGTAACTCTGCGCCTTGGCAAAACGCGCCCGGTCGCGGTCGTCGGCCCCTCGCGGCACCTGCGCCTTCTTCCTCCGCACGATCCAGTCGATCTGGTATTCCCCCTGCTGTCCACAGTGCGGACAGGTCATCACATGCGTCCGCTGCTCTGCCTTTTCATCGAAAAAATCGCGCTCTTCCATGCCACACCTCATCCGGTCGGCGACCGCTTCAGCCAGTCGTCCCCCCACCTGCAATCCTGCCTGACTTCACCCCTCGCAGGCAAGAGTAATGCATAATCACGCATGGGCTTTCAAACCCCCTAAGGAACGCCGATGAGCAAGCCGAAGAAGAAGGTCTTCTCCAAGGTCAAAGCAGTCAAGTCCAACGCTCGCGATCGTGTCGGCGCCCCGCCGCCCGAACGCATCCTGCCCGACCCAAAACAGAAGCTCGCCGCCAAACCGAAGCACAAGGAAACCCTCGCCGATATGCTCAGCTCTACAGGAGAAGACCAATGAAGATCCCTCACTTCTTCGTCCTCGCAGCCTCCGTCCTCGCGACCGTAGTCCCCACCCCTGCCAAAGCCCAAACCATCCAGGTCAATGTCAGCAAGGACAACCGCACCATTGCCATCACGGCCACTGCCAGCGTCACCGCCATGGCCGACACCGCCACAATCCATATTGGCTACATCACCTACGGCCCCGACAAGGATGCCGCTTACGCTGCCGGTTCGACGCTTTCCAACGCCATCATCAAGGCCCTCACCTCCGCCGGCATCCCCAGCGACACCATCGAGAGCGAAAACCAGAACGTCTCCCCCGTGCAGGAGTACCAGATCGACAAGCTCACCCCCGCCGAGAAGTCCCAGCGCAAATTCCAGGTCTCCCAAAGCTGGACCGTCCGCGCCAACGCCGCCGATGCGGCCAGAATCCTCGACCTCGCCGTTAATGCCGGAGCCAACCAGTCCGGTCAGATTGACTGGAGTCTGAAGGACGAGAACGCCCCGCAGGCCGAAGCCGCAGCCAAGGCCCTCCAGCGCGCCCGTACAGTCGCCGGCGAGATGGCTGCAGGCCTAAGCGTCAAGCTGGGCAACCTCATCTACGCCAGCAACGAAACCGAGTCCGAGCCAGTACACCCCGTCATGCGCGCTATGCCGCCCGCGCCCGCCGCGATGATGGCCAACAAGGTAGCTCCGCTCGCCATCAACACCCGCCGCATCGAAAAATCTGCCACCGTCTACGCTGTCTTCGCCATAGAATAGGCTGTTCTTAAAGAGGGTCCCATGCCAGTCCACGAATACCGCGAACTTAAGCCCACTCCCGAAGCTGAAGCCATCTACCGCCGCTGGCTTGCCCGCCTCAACGACGATTTCAACCGCCACCAGACAGCCAACACGCGTTCCCAGATCGTTCGCGACGAGCTCGTCCAGCTCTACCTCGGTCGACCCTATGGAGGCCCTGCCAAGGCGACCCTCAACCACGAGCTCGCCATGCACACCCTCGTCGAGAGCCTCGACCCGCGCAACGCCACCCTCGAACCCGAGTACTACGGCGATGTCGATGCCGAAAAGTACGCCGTCCGCAAACCTCTCATCTGGTTCTGGCAGATGTTCGACCGTTCTCCCGTCGGCCTCAACCACTGGCTGGGCTTCCGCTTCCGCTGCATGCTGGGCCGCCACATCTTCCGCCACCTCGGCAAGCACGTCAAAATCTTCCACAACGTCGAGTTCACTTACGGCTACAACCTCACCATCAACGACTGGTGCACCATCCACAAAAACGTCATGCTCGACGACCGCGGCGGCATCATCCTCCACGAGGGCACCAGCGTCTCCGACTACGCCAACGTCTACTCCCACACTCACAACATCAACCTGCAAGCCGACGTCACCAACAAGGTCACTGAACTCGGCCCGCACGCCCGCGTCACCTACCATGCCACTGTCCTCGCCGGAGCCAACGTCGGCGAAAACGCGATGCTTGGCGCCCTCGGCCTCGCCACTAAACCCGTCCCTCCCGCCACTGTCGCCGTAGGCATTCCCGCTCACGTCAAACGCCGGAAGGACGCATCGCAGCCCCCTCCAGGCAAGCCGTAAACGATCTTTACGGTTTCATCGCGTGAAATTCAGTAGACTTGAGTTCGTATGCCCCTCAACGTCGTTGTCATCTTCTTCGAGATTGTCGTCCTCATCCTTGCCTTCAGCGTTCACGAGTGCGCCCACGCCTGGGCGGCCATGCGCCTCGGCGATCCCACTGCCATGATGCTCGGCCGCGTCACCCTCAACCCGCTCAAGCATCTCGACCCCGTCGGCTCCGTCCTTTTTCCACTTATCTCTTTGGTTTACGGGGGCTTTCTTGTCGGCTGGGCAAAGCCCACTCCGGTCAGTGGCCGCAACTTCAAGAACTACCGGCGCGACGACATCCTCGTCACCCTCGCCGGCCCCGCCAGCAATCTGCTCTCCGCGACCATCGCACTGATTCTGTTGATTGTGGTCAAGCACCTGCTCCCCGCTGGAGAAACCGCCATCGCAACAGCCATGGCTATCGCCGGCCACGCTCCCGGCGTCGTAACGGAAGGACTTCCCGCCCTCTTTCCCATCGCGCTCTTTCTCTACTTCGCCATCTCGATCAACCTGCTGCTCTTCGTCTTCAATCTGATTCCGCTGCCCCCGCTCGACGGCAGCCACATCCTCCGCCACTTCCTGCCCTATAAGGCCGCCCAGCTTTACGACCGCATCGGCGTGTTCAGCCTCATCATTCTCTTCCTCGTCGGCGGCAGTTTTATCAGGGCACTCTTCTATCCGCTTCACAGCATCTTCAACCACATCCTCTTCTCCGTTTAGCCCAGCCCGTCTTCTCGCTTAAGCGCGAAGCCTAGCGCAACGAGCCGTCGTCCTCAGCTCCCTCGCCTGTCGTTGGAGCAGCAGCCGGTGTCGAGTTCGTCCTCACGGTCGGATACTTAATTCCCAGCTGCTCGAGGTATGTCGAGTACTTCGTCGCGTCGTAGTAGTACTTCTTCATCTCCGGGCGATACTTGTCCATCGTCGCCTTGTTCAACCAGATCGACGGTTTATCCCCGGGTCGAAGGAACGGCTGATACTTCACGTCCTTGGTCTGAACATCATTGAAGTAAGCTTTGGCGCTTGTCACCAACTCCGGCTTTGTCATCAGATCAAAGAGAGTAAGAGCCTGCACCTTCGCGCCCGCAACGGCGCCTTTATGCGCAATCGGAGTGGCCATCGCAATGCCGTTCGCCCAATTGTGTCCAGGTAGATTGGGAATATTCGAAGGGTAACGGAGAACGATAGTCGGCACATTCCACGAGATATCTCCAATATCATCCGAGCCACCGCCGTAATACTTCTCCGGATCGTTCGGCGTCTTCAACTCGTCAAGCTTCGTCGCCAACCCCTTCTCCGGCACCTTCAGTTCATGCTGCAACGCCCTGGCAAGCGTCTGGTCGGCATCGGACCACGTTGGAAGGCCGATCAGCTTCGCGTTCTCTGTAACCTCCTCCGCGATCGGCTTATTGAAATATCCGGGCCACGCCGTACCGATCAGCGTGGAATCCCACTTCGTATCGGTCATCATCGCCGCACCGTTCGCCATATGGTCGCCAATCTCCCACAGCTCTTTGATGTGCTGATAGTCGATCTCCCGGAAGTAATACCAGACCGCGGCGCTTTGCGGCACGACGTTCGGCTGATCGCCGCCATTGGAAATAACGTAATGCGAACGCTGCTGAAGACGAAGATGCTCGCGGCGGAAGTTCCACCCCACATCCATCAGCTCGACAGCATCGAGCGCGCTGCGTCCGCGCCATGGAGCCGCGGCCGAATGTGCGCTCTCCCCATGGAAGTTGTACTGAACCGACACGAGGCCGCTGGTCGAATACCCGCCATACGAGGCTCCGAGGTTGTCGCCAACGTGCGAGAACAACACAGCGTCGATGCCCTTGAAGTAGCCATCGCGAATGTAATAAGCCTTACTCCCAAGCAACTCCTCAGCCACACCTGGCCAGATCTTAATCGTGCCGGAGAGATGATTCTTCGTCATCACGTCCTTCACGGCCAACGCAGCGACGATGTTCACGGCCTGGCCGGAGTTGTGCCCTTCGCCATGACCGGGAGCGCCCGGAATAATCGGATCGTGATACGCCACTCCAGGCTTCTGCGATGCCTGCGGAATGCAATCCAGATCCGAGCCGAGAGCGATCACCGGCTCTCCGCTTCCCCACGTCGCCATCCACGCAGTGGGGATTCCCGCGATTCCGTGTTCGACCTTGAAGCCATTCTTCCCTAGCAGATCAGTCAGGTACTTCGATGTCTCGAACTCCTGGAAACCAAGCTCGCCGTAGCTGTACAGAGTGTCGATCATGACCTGCACCAGCTTTGCGTTGCCGTCCACCTCTTTCAAAATCTGTTGTTTCAGTTCAGCGCTCTGTTCAGCGGTGATCGGCGGGGTCTGGCTTAGTGCCGGCACGACAAGCCCTGCCAGCAGCCCGAGAATAAGGCAAAACCTTCCAGTACGCATGCGGAACTCCTTGGTCTTCATGTGTCTCCTTCGCAACAAGGCAGAGAACGGCGAGAAGCTAAGTTCAGGATGGAGCTTTTTTGTGGATGTGAGTCGCAGTGTACCGCAAATCACCGCTACTCCAGGGAAAAAGGCTAGCCTCCCGATGACGTGCATGCTATACATGGGCACCATCAAAATCCTGTCGAAGCCAGAAGCGCGATCCGGGTAGGTGTTTCGCGCTTGCTGGAGGGCAGCGAGCAAGGCGGGGTTAAGGAACGAGACGGAATCTGTGGCAACCTGGCTGCCGGGGGCATCTCCAATCTCTACCGTCCCGAAGACGACCGCGGCCTCCGTCTTACAATCGACAACGCCCTCCTGCACACCGCCGCCTTGCAGGCGCGAACCTCCTTCGTGAGTTCGCCTTGCGCAGTATCACCACGAAGGTCCCCTCTTATGCCAACGGCAAGCAGCCTATCCCCGCACCGTCTCAGCCATGATTCGGGCTATCCATCACTGCCAATGCCCGGCTTGTCAGCGCCGGTCTGATGAAGCAACAAACGGTAGATACCTCCAACGTCGCTCTGCCACTCTGGCAGAAGATAGATCAGAAGCATCTCTTCCGCGAGGGCCAAAACGTATACGAGGATGGTTCTTTGATAAAGCCAGTCCTGATAGCCCCAGATAAAGAGGGACATCACGAAGACCCCGCCAATGAAGGCGGCCACGCGAGCCAGCACTGTATGAAAGCTGGACACTCGACCGTAGCGCCACAACGATGCCACCACTTCCGCGATGTAGAGACCCATGACCAGCAGCAATCCTGGGTAGTGTTCGGCGACAAAAAGTTGTCGGAAGATGAGGACGCCGAGAACAGCAACCAACATTGTGGCGACGTCGGCAAGCGAATCGAGAAAGGCGCCCAGCTTCGAGGTCAGATTGAGGGCACGGGCAATCAGCCCGTCTACGACATCACTCAGCAGACAGCCGAGAAGCACCCATTTGAAGATATCCTCGCGATCCAACACCACAGAACCGAGCAAAATCCCTGTCGCGCACAGTCGCGCGATCGAAATGGCGTTGGGAAGATTCCGCCATAAAGGGTGGAGCACGGTGTTGTCTCTTTGCATGAATCGGAAATTATAGGCGGCCATCACGGCGAAACGGCCCATTTATTTTTCTTTTGCCATTTCTACCCAAACGAATGTCAAGCTCTCAAACCGCCCAAAGCTTTCTTGCGAAGACCCCAAAGAACGAGGACAGACGAGGTAACGATCGCGATACCAACCGACATGAAGCCAATCGTGACAAAGCTCTCTTGCCAAGGCTGTCCACTGTGACCGGCTCCGGTGATTGGAGAAAGAGCCGCAGTACCGAAGACCGCAGCCAGCAGGGTCATCAGCCAGTTCACATAAGTGCCATAAAGCATGGTCCAGTAGGTGATCGTCATCGCCGGGGGCGATAGCCTCACATGGGTCCAGATGGCACCAAGTGCAACGAGAAAGGTTCCATTCATCAAGCCTTCCAGGTGTGCTGCAAGTCCCATTCGGACATTCGCGAAATGCTGCTCCGCAAAACCGGTTAGCAGACCGAGCACGAACAGACACATGCCATGAAACATCAACCGTCGGTTAGTTTCTTCCATCCTTTGATTTCCTCTCACTTGTCGAAAACAATTTGGGGCCACCCATTGTGCCTCAAGCCGAATAAAATTGCTCTGCTAAAGCGTCCCCAAAACCCCACAAAGGCTCGACCACCTAGTCGGGTTCGAAGCAAAACTGGAGGGCCGCTTATCGATGTCTTTTTCTTTTGCCGTTTTCTGCCCAAAAAACGCATGTCAAGCCCAAAAATGGCCTAACTTGTTGTTTTTCAGCAACATCAGCGTGGCATTTTAGTTGCGCTCAACCCGCTATACTGGATATAGAGATCAAAACAACGAAGCCCCGGTCACCCTCCGGGGCTAACTCGTTTAGTTAGACGAATTTGGCTGTAACCCTTTTCATATGACGATTTTGCAAGACACTGCATACGGCAAACTATTGAAAATAAAGAATCTTGCCCGAAGACAGGGGGAGGGGGTACCCCCTCCCGGGAGCCCTGAAGTTAGCAAAACTCCCCACAGCCTCCATCTCCCACGCATCATTTACCCTTGCACTTGATCGCAATGACTGAAAACACTTCCATACCCTCACGACCCCGCGTCCTCAGTGGCATGCGCCCCACCGGCCGCCTGCACCTCGGCAACTACATGGGAGCGCTCTACAACTGGGTCCAGCTCCAGGACCAGTACGACTGCTACTTCTTCATCGCGGACCTGCACGCCCTTACGACCGACTATGCCGACCCCTCGACCCTGCGCCAGAACATCCGCGACGTCGCTCTCGACTTCCTCTCCGCCGGACTCGACCCCGAGCGCTCGACCATCTTCATCCAGTCCCACGTGCCCCAGCACGCCGAGCTGCACACCCTCTTCAGCATGTTCACCCCACTCCCCTGGCTCGAACGCGTCCCCACCTACAAGGACCAGCAGGAACAACTCCGCGAGAAGGACCTCAACACCTACGGCTTCCTCGGCTACCCGCTCCTCCAGTCCGCCGACATTCTCCTCTATCAGCCTGACTTCGTCCCCGTCGGCCACGACCAGATCGCCCACGTCGAGCTGACCCGCGAGGTCGCCCGGCGCTTCAACGCCCTCTACTGCTCCCAGCCAACGCCGGCCATCGAAAAAGCCCGCGCCGACCACTCCGACAAAGAGATCATCGCCGCCGAAGTCGCCGCCAACAATGTCAGCGGAGGGATTCTTCCCGAGCCCAAAGTTCTTTTGACTCCCTCGCCCAAGCTGCCCGGCCTCGACGGCCGCAAGATGTCCAAGAGCTACAACAACACCATCTCGCTCTCGGAGCCCGAGGCCGACGTCCGCGCCAAGTTGAAGACGATGGTCACAGACCCCGCGCGCGTTCGCCGCACTGACCCCGGCAACCCTGACGTCTGCCCCGTCTTCGACCTCCACAAGGTCTTCTCTGCCGAAGAGGCGCAAGCTGAGGTTCGCCGAGGCTGCACCACCGCTGGCATTGGCTGCATTCAATGCAAGGGCTGGGTCGCCGACGCCATCGTCAACGTAATCAGGCCCATTCAGGAGCGTCGCCGCATCCTCGAAGCTGACCCCAGCAACGTCGACGCCATCTTATGGGATGGCTCCGCCCGCGCTCGCCGCCGCGCCATCCAGACCCTCCAGCACGTCCGCCAGGCCATGGGCCTCGAGTAACTGCTATGCCTGACCAAAAAATCTCCAACCCGCCTCTTTCTTCCGACGTTGTCATCCTGAACGAAGTGAAGGACCCCCGCATTTCGCCTGAATCCCCTCACGTTTCACCGGTCGAGGATTCGTCGGGCGCCCCGTTCAGCCTCGAACCAAAACCCGTTCCCCCGGCTCCCGACGAGAAACGCACCGCTTCCTCGAAGGACGCAAAGGAAAAAGAAGAGGTCTCGCAATCGCCTTTCTCGGTCACCGTTGGCCAGGTCTATGACGGCCCCCTCGATCTTCTGCTCGACCTCATCCGCAAACAGAACATCGACATCTACGACATCCCCATCGCCCGCATCACCAGCCAGTTTCTCGAGTACACCCATCATCTGAAACAGGTCGATGTGGACTCCGCCGGCGAGTTCATCTACATGGCCTCGCTGCTGATCCACATCAAGTCGAAGACTCTGCTGCCGCGCGACCCATCCGACGTCCTGGGCGGCGAATCCGAAGACCCACGGCGTGAACTGGTCGAGCGTCTGCTGGAGCACGAGCGCTTCAAGGCCGCCGCACAGATGCTCCTCCAGAAACAGCAGATCGAAGAAGCGACCTGGACCAACCCCGGCATGAAGAACTTCCGCCGCGACACGCTCGAGGCTGGAGCCGACGAGCTGAGCCTCGATCAGGAGATCGCCGCCGACACCGTCGACCTGGTTCGCGTCTTTCAGGACATCCTGCACCGCATGCGCGAACGTCCCGTCCTCGATGTCGATGAGGATTCGGTCACGGTCGCGCAGATGATCGATTACGTCAAACGCCGTCTGGTGATGGAAGACAAGCCCATCAGTCTGCGCCGCCTGCTGCACAACACCCACACGGAGCGTGCGCTGATCTGCATGTTCCTGGCGATGCTCGAACTGGTGCGGCTACAGGCAGTGTTGCTCCACCAGCCCGTAATGCAGGGCGACATCCTCATCAAGAAGGCCGAAGACTTCGATCAGGTCATCGCCGACCAGGCCCAGGCACGCGACGACTGGCGCTAGGTTCCTTCAGTCGCTTATTTGAAGTAGACAACGGGTGGCCGGTTCGCCTTGCGACGAATCGCGGCCACAAACAGAAAAAGGCCAGTGCCGAAGAGCAAAAGAGCGCCCGGCTCAGGAGTCGTTGCCCGAACCAAATCGGACTCGACAAGGAGGGTAGTCGTTTCGAAGCGAGGCGAGTTGCGGATCGCAACAAATATCTGGTCGTCCTGGCCATCGTCCCACGCAAAATCACCAACCGAATTCAGGAAGACATGATCCGCGGAACCGTAGCCCATAAACGTCAGGCTGGATGAGGAGCCGGTGTACACGCCATTTGGATCGCCATTTGGATTGTAGAGAGACCCCAACCCGATCCATCCGTTGTTACAAACCTCTTTCGATACATTGAAACCCGCGGGACTCGAGCCGCATGATGTTCCGTCATCGTAAGCGAGAGTGGGAGCCGTCGAAGTATCGCTGGTCGCGACGCCGTTAACGTAGGTTACATAGCAGGTTGGAGACGCAACACCGCACCCGTTGCTCCCCCAGACAACAACGTCACCGGAAGTGTCGATTCCATAGATGCCATGGGCGTTGTCATCGCCAAGGTCATAGATGGTATAGCTATCGGCGAACGCCGGTCGTGGAGCGACTACCAAAATCGCTACAAGGACGGCAATCGCACCGCTAAGCCACTGTGCCGAGATTTTCATCAAAAAACACCCTTCGAAAAGCTGAATCATAGCTTTGCGCGGGGTCCAAGGCAACGAACGATAGTTGTAGACGTCAGGGGGATTTTGAGCTGTGTTTTCATCAGGATAGACGAGTTTGCGTACCCATCAAACTTGATGTCTTCCGGATCGAATTCCGTTCTGCCCCGCCTGCGCGGGTCCGTTTGTGAAACTTCTGCAAGTTATCGCATCTGGCTGAGATAGCACGACGAGGGACGGATGCCCCTTTCACCGATCAAATTACAACACCATCTTTCACTCTCCTGTAACACTCCGTTCGCAAATCTGGCCTATCGTCAGGCTCACGCAATCATCTTGAACTTTCAGGCGATATCAACATGGCTACACCCGTAGTTACACCTCCCGGCTCGCTACTCGACGAGAAACTCAAGAAGTCGTCCCCGGGCAAAATTGGCGGAATTGTCTTCGGCATCATGCTTCTTGGCGGCTTGATCTACATCGGAACGAAGCTGGCCAATGATCTTTCCATCGTCCACTCCGCTTCCGTGTTCCCGTTCATTCTGCTCGGCGTGGCCCTGCTTATCGCGCTTGGCTTCGAGTTCGTCAACGGCTTCCACGACACCGCAAACGCCGTTGCCACCTGCATCTATACGCACTCGCTTGAGCCGCATATTGCCGTGGTCTACTCCGGCATTATGAATTTCATCGGCGTGCTTCTCAGCTCGGGTGCTGTTGCGTTCTCGATCATCACGCTGCTGCCCGTGGAGCTGATCCTGAAGGTCAGCAAGGGCGCTGGGTTTTCCATGGTCTTCGCTCTGTTGGTCGCGGCGATTTTGTGGAACCTCGCGACGTGGTGGCGTGGCCTGCCGGCCTCAAGCTCGCACACCATGATCGGCTCCATTATCGGAGTTGGTATCGCCAACCAGCTGATGCAGGGCAACTCCGGTACCTCCGGCGTTGAATGGGACCAGGTCATCAAGGTCTTTAAAGCCCTTCTTATCTCTCCGATTGTCGGTTTTGTCTGCGCTGCACTGGTCTTTCTCCTGTTCAAGATGGTGATTAAAGATCCTCGCCTCTATGAAGCTCCGAAGGGCACGGCGCCACCACCGTTCTATATTCGTCTTCTACTGATCCTCACCTGCGGCGGTGTCAGCTACGCGCACGGCTCGAACGATGGACAGAAGGGCATGGGCCTCATCATGCTCATCCTCGTTGGCACGGTTCCTACCGCTTACGCGCTCAACCACGCGGTTGGCGTTAAGGATGTGCAAACCTTCGCCGCCGTCTCGACGCAGGTAGCGGGCGTGCTGAATAACTACGTCGATCCCAGCGCTGTGCCGCAGGACGCGGACCCCGTGCTCGAACACTTCGTCAGCACAAAGACGTACGAGCCGGGCGTCATTCTGGCCCTCCAGCAGATGGTCACTGATATTCGCAACGAGGCCAATACTTATGGCTCGCTTGGCAAGGTGCCGTCGGACATGCAGGCCAACGTTCGCAACCAGATGTATCTGACCAGCGAATCCTTCCGGATTCTTTCGAAATCCGGGCCGAAGATGAGTGATACGGATAAACAGATCATCACCAACTACAAGGGCTGGCTCGATAAATCGACACGGTTCATTCCTACTTGGGTTAAGGTCGCGGTTGCTCTGGCGCTTGGTCTCGGGACGATGGTTGGCTGGAAGCGGATCGTTGTGACCGTGGGTGAAAAGATCGGCAAGACTCACCTCACCTATGCTCAAGGCGCATCGGCTGAGCTGGTCGCGATGTGCACCATCCTCGCTGCCGATACATACGGGCTCCCGGTCAGTACGACGCATGTCCTCTCTTCAGGTGTGGCCGGCACGATGGCTGCGAACAAGAGCGGGCTGCAGATGTCCACGTTACGCGATATCGCTCTCGCGTGGGTGTTTACGCTGCCGGTTGCGGCGTTGCTCTCCGGTTGCCTGTTTTTGCTCTTCAATACCATCGCTAAGTAACCACCTTGGCAAGGAAGACGGCCCGCTAATCAGCGGGCCGTCTTCGTTTAACCGGGACTGTGTCTCCCTATCCCTTCTTCATCTCTTCTTTGCTTTGTCAAAACTGTCTCGCATGGCGAAGAAGGCTGGAGCGGGCGCATAGTCGGGATCAAAGGGCAACGGCCGCTGGAGCCTGTCGGGATGAAGCTTACGAATCTTCCCGTGGTTCAGCCATGAATTTCTGTCGGTTGCGCCCCAGGTCAACACTGCCTTGACCTCCGGCCCTTGAAGCACCTTGGTCAGATAGTCGCTATAGACGCCAGCAACTATTTTGTCGCGTTCGGCTATGTCTTCCGTCTCGACGGCATCGTCATTGACGTCCAGCTCCGTCACAAAGACCTGCAGCCCGAGGGCCTTTGCGCCGTCGAGAAGCTCCCGCAGGCCTTTGCCGAAGCCGTCTTTGCTGACTGCCTTGATGTGCGACTGAATTCCCAAGGCGTCCAGCGGAACTTTGTCGGCCTTCATGCGACGGAGCAAAGCAAGGACTGCTGCACGCTTCTTTCCTTCCTCCTCGTTGTCGTACTCGATGCCGTAGTCGTTATAGGTCAGCAGGGCAGAGGGGTCTGCCTCCCGCGCCGTTCTGAAGGCGATATCGATATATCCGGGCCCGAGCAACTCAAACCACGGCGACGTGCTTCGCAGCCCGTCGGAACGTCCATCCTTCACCCAGATCGCTTCGTTCACAACATCCCATGAGTGGATCTTGCCCTTGTAGCGCTCACCGACGGTGTGGATGTGATCCACCAGAAACTTTTGCGCGTTGTCCTTGTTGACAGTGCCGGCAAACCAGCGCGGCAGCGCCTCGTGCCACACGAAGTTGTGGCCCCGCACCTTCATCTCATGTGCCTCGGCGAACGCGATCAAGCTGTCCGCGTCGGCAAAGTTGTACGTGTCGACTGTAGGGCGGAGGATGTTCCACTTAAGACAGTTCTCCGGCACGACGATGGTGTATTGCTCCGCCAGCAGTCTCCGGAAGTCCTCATCCTGACGGAACAGCTCAGCGTTCACTGCGCATCCGGTGAGCAGACCACGAGCCGCGGCGTGAGCTTTCAACGACCCCGATCCGGTAATCGCTTGGTCCTTGTCCGGAGGCGTTCCGGCAAGAGCTTTGCGGCCCAGCAATCCCGGCATTGCAGCTACAGCGGTTACACCGGCCGCCTGCCTCATCCACTCCCTGCGTGTCAGCATTTCTGCGTCTCCTTCGGCTGTTGAAAGCAATCATACCCAGCATTGGTATGCTTAGAAGTACACCAACGAGACTATGAGCCTTAAAGCAAAGATCGAAGCAGTCATTTACGCATCCGAAGAACCTGTCACGCTGGCTCAACTCGCCGGCCTCCTCGGCCATGAAGCCCAGGCCGAGCTTGACCACCTCGACGCCGCCCAACACGCCCTGGCGCTCGACGAAGCCGAGCCCGACGAAGACGATCTCAATAGCGAAATCCTCTCAGATACCTCCGAAGTCCAATCGCAGACGGAAGCCGAGCACGCCGAGGCTCTCAAGCGTCATTTGCATGATGCTGCCGCAGAAGAAGCTGCTCATGCCAGGGCCGTTCGCCTGAGCACTGCTGCTGCCACTGCTGCTATGAGCTCCGCCGACTCGGTCGAACCTTTTCTGGCCGTCTTCGGAGCTGTACCGGCCGTCGCAGAGCAGGGAAGCGCAGCTCCTGCTGAAGCGCCGTCCGAAGAAAAAGACGAAAAGAAGATCACCCGTGAAGCGAAGGAGAGAGAGCGGCGTCTCCGTGACTACTTCCGCACGATCCTCGACGAACTCATCGCCGACTACGCAACCTCTGACCGTGGCCTTGAGATTCGCGAGGTCGCCGGTGGCTATCGCCTCGCTACCAAGCCCGAGTACCACGACGCCGTTCGTGGCTTCGTTAAATCTCTGAAGCCACCACTGAAGCTCTCTCTGCAGGCGCTCGAGACTCTCGCGGTCGTTGCCTACAAGCAGCCCGTCACTGCACCTGAGATCTCCGAGATTCGCGGTGTCGATTCGGGCGGTGTGCTGGGGAGCCTGATGGCGCGCAAGCTCATCACCACCGCCGGCCGCAAACAGGTCATCGGTCGGCCAATTCTGTACAAAACGACCAAAGATTTCCTCCTTCGCTTCGGTTTGAAAGACATTAACGAGCTCCCGAGCATCGAAGAATTTGAGAAGATGGCTGGCGAGCTGGCCGAGCAGGAGGAGATCCCGATGGAGCACCACGCGCCTGAGTCCCCGGACGATCTCGAGCGGGAGAAAGACCAGATCGAGCCGCAGGCCGATGGCGACAGCACGAGTATCGGCGAGACTGTCGCGGACGAGGTCATCGTCGACGGGCGCGTCTCCGGTCTGCCTCCTAACTACGACACCGACCAGGTCGTCGACGGCGAAGACTCGCCTGCACTCGACGCCGAGATTCAAAGTGACCAGCGCCGCGACTCCGAGGAGGGCTGATGAGAGAATCGAACCTTGACCCCGAACCCGACCCGCGTGACTCCCCCGATAGCCCGGAGGACGAGGAGCCCGACACCGTAGCGACACCCGAGGGCGACAACGAATACCCTCCTGATGTGCCGCTCACGCCTGCTCCTGAGGGTATGCAGCGCCCGCGGTCGATCAACACCAACAAACTCTAGCAGAGCAATCGATCAGGCGGTGCAGTTCACATGAGCCCTCCGCAATCCAGTCCGGAGCTCTACCTTCACGTCAAAGTCGTTATCTCGATCATCGTCGGGTTGTGCATCACGACTTTGCTCAACGGTTTTGCGAGGTTCGTCCAACATCCTAAGCGCGCGAAGGTCTCGATCCTGCATCTTGGCTGGGCGGTATCGCTCTTACTCTGGATCATCCACTTCTGGTGGTGGGAGTTTCGTCTGACGCTGGTCCCGCAATGGACCTTTGCGATCTACTTCTTCATTATTTTGTACGCGATCCTCTTCTACTTCCTCTGCACGTTGCTCTTTCCGTCTGATCTGCAGGATTACTCCGGCTACGAAGAGTATTTCCTCTCGCGCCGCCTTTGGTTCTTCGGCTTCCTTGCGGCCACATTCGTCGCCGACATCATCGACACCGAAACTCAAAGGGTCCGCCTATCTTCATTCCTTTGGAATCGAATACCCGATACGAATCGCGGTGAGCCTGATTATTTGTTGCGTCGCGATGGTTACGAGGAACCGCCGTATTCAACTGGTTCTGCTCGCGGTGTCCATGCTCTATCAAATTTCCTTCATCCTGCGGGTCTACGGTACGGAGTGAGCGAAGTAGGTCGCGCCTTCTTCCACTTACTGCGCTGCGGTATTTACGTTCCTCGCTGCCGCGAATGGGTTCCGCACTTGTCTGGAAACAAGAGACCCGGAAACAGGAGATAATAGAGATTCGATGTACCCGACCGCGATGAGCAGCTCCGCAGTCAGAAGGCTAACCAATGACGAAGTCCACTACTTCCCCCAAACCTGAATCGAACGACGTACCCAAAGGCGACCGCCTTCAGAAGATCCTCGCCCAGGCCGGCATCGCCAGTCGCCGCAAGGCCGAGGAGATCATCCTCGAAGGCCGGGTGCAGGTCAATGGCGTTGTCGTCAACACGCTCGGTACGCGCCACGACGCCACTCGCGACCACATCCGCGTCGATGGCAAGCTTCTCCACGGCCCCGAACAGCAACGCTATTACATGCTCAATAAGCCGCGCGGCTACGTCACTACGCTTGATGACCCGGAGAAGCGACCCACCGTCATGCAGCTGATGGCGAAGCAGAAGTCAGGGCCGCATGGCGACAACGTCCGCCTCTATCCTGTGGGCCGCCTCGATTACCTGAGCGAAGGTCTGCTCCTAATGACCAACGACGGCAACCTTGCCAATGCGCTTTCCAAGGCGGCGGCGGGTGTCGAAAAAACGTACCTCGTGAAGGTCAGCGGAGTTCCGCCCGCCTCCGGCCTCGAACAGATCCGGCGCGGCATCATGATCGACCGTGGCCGGCTGGACGAGGTCCGCAGCGGCCGTCGCGACCGCATCATCACCTCTCCCGGCGAAGATCGAACTCGTCCGCGGGGGCGACAACCCCTGGTACGAGCTCACACTCACCGAGGGGCGGAATCGTCAGATCAGAAAAATGTTTGAGGAGATCGGCCACCACGTCGAAAAGATCCGCCGCATCGGCTACGGTGCACTTCGGCTGGACATCCCGCCGGGCGAGTTCCGCGAGCTTAAGCTTGGCGAGGTGATGGCTCTCGATCGTGCGGCCAAAGGGAAGAAGGTCGTCCCCAAAAAGAAGACTCCGGAGTTCGCGCAGCTCAAATCTCCGGCGAAGAAAAAATCCACAGGTGCTCGCCGCACCTTCGCCTCGAGATCCAATCCCAGCCGCCGGGACCACTAGGTTACCGTTGGCCGTTACCAACTATGTTCGCGGCCGGGGCAAAACTTCTCTTTTCATCGTTTTCCGCCCGAATATTGCAGTCCGTTTACTCTCCCACAAAAGTTCGGTAAACCCCATTGACACATCTCACTTCATGCGCCCAAAATACTCCCGCTATTAACCTTTTGGCTGATGACAATCACAGCCAGAGAGCATCCAATAGGGGTAGTAAGGAGCAACAGAGTGGCAATAGAAAAAGCAACATTTGGTGCAGGATGTTTTTGGGGAGTTGAAACCCGTTTCGCAGAGATTTCAGGTGTTATCGACACGGCCGTAGGATACGAAGGCGGCGATCTCGAACACCCAACCTATAAAGAAGTCTGTACCGACCGCACCGGCCATGCGGAGGTCGTTGAAGTTACCTTCGACCCATCCCGTCTATCCTATGAAACGCTGTTGGACGCGTTTTTCAGCATGCATGATCCCACCCAGGTGAATCGCCAGGGTCCGGATTGGGGAACACAGTACCGCAGCGTCATCTTCACAAGTAACGACCAGCAGTTCGCCCAGGCCCGCGCAAAGATCGCCGAGCTCAATGCCTCCGGCTCTTACCGCAAGCCCATCGCGACTCAGGTTGTTCCAGCCACAACGTTTTGGAAGGCTGAAGAGTACCACCAGAAATATCTCGAAAAACGTGGCATGGTGAGCTGCCACATCTAAATACCAAAGCGGCGACCACGGATTTCCGTTGTCGCCGCTTCAGGTTTCTCTATGCTCCGGGTTACTCGACGCGGAGAGCGGTGGTAGGGTCGACCGCAGTAGCGCGGCGTGCGGGCACGATTGCTGCAACGAGCGCAACGACGACAATCAAGAAAACGACTACACACAGCGTGACCGGGTCTGCATTGGAGACACCGAAGAGCTGGCTTCGCAATAATCTGCTCAACATCACCGAGCAGGGAATCGCTACCACTATGCCGATGCCCGCAAGCCGCAAGACATCCGCCAGCACCAGGCGCGTCACGCCGAGCCTCGTGGACCCAAGGGCGATACGAATGCCGATCTCCTTTGTGCGCTGCGCGGTGGAATAGGCCAGGACGCCGTAGAGACCGACACCGGCAAGAACCGTTGCCAGCAGACCAAACGAGATGGCCAGCAATTCGATCATGCGCTCGTTCGAAAGCGTCGTCTCAATCTGGTCGTTCATCGTTCGCAGCGAATCAACAGCGAGCCCGGGGGCGATTTGCTTCATCGTCCGCCGAACCACCGCGAAGGTCTCCTCGGGCGGTGTCATTGTGCGCAGATAAAGATAGAGCTGGCCCGCATCCTTTTCCTGCTGTCGCAGCGGAGTGAAGAGGGTGGCTCTCGCCGGTGCGCGCAGGTCCATGTGTTTGGTATCCCGTGCGACGCCGACGATGGTCATGTACTCCAGATGCTTGCCCGCACCTTGAGCCACGCGTCGGCCAACCGCCACCGCCGGGCTGCTGAAGTAGTGCTTTACGAAGCTCTCATTCACAATCGCGACCGGTGGATGAGTCGAGTCATCGTCTTCGCTGAAGCTGCGTCCGAAGAGCAACGGCGCCTGCATCGCGTGAAAGTAACCCGCGTTGACCGATGGCGCTTCCACGTCGAAGTCCTCATCAGGAGGCGGAGTGTAGCCTTCCACCGTTACATTGATGCCGTGGTCAGTGTCGGCCAGCTCCGGATCATCGGTTGCACCCACAGCCTGCACACCAGGCATTGCCGCCATGGCATCCAGAACCTGATGGTGCAACGCCGGAATCTTTTCCTTGGCATATCCGGAGAGCTGAGGATTGATGTGGAACGTGATGAGATGAGAGGTATTGAAGCCAGTATCGACACGGCGCAGGTTTTGCATCGTTCGTACGAAGAGCCCCGAGCCGACGAGCAGAAGAATGCTGAGCCCAATCTGCAGCGAAACGATCAGACCGCGAAAGCTCAGTGTGCCGCCAGCGGCCGTAGAAGTCTGTTGCTTCAGCGAGTTCACAATGTCCGGCCGGAGCAGCTGAACCGCCGGCGCCAGACTGAAGAGAACGCTCACCGCCAATGCGATCGCGAAATTGAAGGCCAGCAGACGAGCATCGAGCGTCGTCGAGAACGCCGTGGCAGTATCTGCATCCAGTCGATGCACAAGAACGCGGATGCATACCGGTGCCATCAGCAGCCCTACCGCTCCACCGGCAATGCCGATCAGCGCCCCTTCCAGCAGAAGCTGCTGCACTACTCGGCGCGCATTCGCCCCCAGCGCATAGCGCAAAGAGAATTCCCGCACTCTGGCCGCCGAACGAACCAGGAGCAGGCTCGCCACATTCACGGCGGCGATCAGAAGTACAAGGAATGCCATCGCCATTACGGCGTACAACGGCTTCTCCACCGAGTCCCTCTCATACGAGAGCCCGCGCGCTCCGGGCAACACCTGCAGCTCGCTCCTTGTCAGGAAATCGTCGACAAAACGTGGCGATTTGGTTCCCAGCGCCTTCAACTCCTCCGCGCGTAATGCATGCCACAACGGCGCCATCGCGACCTGTGCATGCTCCGGGGTCTCGCCCGTCTTCAGGCGCCCCACAATATTCATCCACCGATCTTTATGGTTCTGAAGACGCTGACCCTGGCCTGGTCTCACCTGGTCCAGCATCGACATCGGTACGAAGACATCGGGAACCTGCCCCCACACTGCGCTCTGGAATCCCGGCGCCGAGACGCCGACGATCTGGAACGGATTGCCGTTGATCGAGAGCGTCTGTCCAACTACTCCCGCCTCTGCTCCCAGGTACGTCTTCCAGTAGTTGAAGCTCAGCACCGCCACCGGATTGCTGCCGGGAGCTGTATCGTCGCTTGGCGCAAGCAGGCGTCCCTGCGCAGCGGACACGCCCAGAACGCTGAAGTAGTTTCCGCTGACGATCTCCGCATGCATAAGATTCGACACACCATTTCGCGCAATGCCGACCTCGGCTGGTGACGTGGCAATCAGGCCATCGAACGCCGTTCCACGATCCCGCAGATCCCGGTACATCGGATACGAGAAGGATTTTTCGACCCCTGCGCCATTGTTGCTGCTGTGGCCCTCCCACGCCTCGCCCGTAGCGCTCAGGATCACCAGCTGTTCCGGCGCACGGACGGGCAGAGAGCGCAGAAGTGCCTGATCCAGCAACGAAAAGATCGCTGTGTTAGCTCCTACGCCAAGCGCAAGCGTAAGGACGGCCGTCACCATGAACCCCGGCGAGCGGCGGATCTGGCGAAGAGAGAAACGAAGGTCCTGCATCAGTGATTGCATCTCTGCTTTTACCTCGGTAAGTTTGCAACTGGCATTTGCATTTGCACGTGTGCTGCCAAGCTAACAACGGCCTAACATCCTGTAAATGAAACCGCACTCAGCCTGACCGGCGGACCGCGCTGTTCATCCATGGATTGCTGTGTCCGTTTGCGGACGTTGCACTCTCAGCATCCCTTCGTTCCCGCTTACCACTTAGGTTCCATATTTTCAATGCGAAGGTGTGTTTTACACAGAGTCCAGGACCCTCCACGGCCTTCTCCATCACCTAAACTTGACAAAGCATGTCCGAGAATCAACGGTATGTGGCCCAGTCGGCTATGCCGGATCGCGGTGAGGAGCGCCGGATGCCACCCGAAGTCCAACCCTAAACCAATTTTTTCTAATACTTTACCCACTTTTGACGGGTTGGGGGGTATTCGCATAAACGAGAACCAGAATCACCGATGCTTTCTGTTCCTATCGCTCATCGAACCTCGTCTGTGTTATGATCATTTTGTACTCTGATCAAAAGGAGTGCGGGCATCGCAGGCAAAGACTCTTCATGGACTTCGGAGTTTGGCCAGAGACTGCGATTCGCCTCTCCCCACCGCATACCTTCCCCCTACGATTGGAAGCCGCGCTGGTTGCTCTGGCTGGAAGACACGTCATCGGACGAGTCTCGCCGTGCAGCAGCAGCGCTTCGACTAACGACAGCAATGCTGACTAATTGAATCCATGGTGCCATGCGGCACCTCTGCATCCCTATGCCGTTAGATAACCACGATCAGACAGGACAAATTTTGAACTCTGCAACTTTGGAACAAAACGAACAACACACACAGAATCATCAGCATCCAGCACCTTCCAACCCTCCCCAGCCCAACCCCGGAATCGCGAATCCAGCCGGCCTCTCTCTCGTTGGAGATGTCCGCTTTACCGATTTCAACATCTCGGACTCGCTCAAGAACCGCCTCACCAACGCCGGCTTCACCATGCCGACCCCGGTTCAGGCCAAGGCCATCCCGCCCGCTCTCGAAGGCAACGACATTCTCGCCACTGCCTCCACCGGTACCGGGAAGACCCTCAGCTTCCTCATTCCGATGATCCAGCGCATGGACGCCACTTCGGTGCCCAGCACGAAGGGCAAACGCGGCCCCATCCGCGCGCTTATCCTTCTGCCCACCCGCGAGCTCGCTATGCAGGTCCTTGATGCCTACTGGAAGCTTGTCCCCGGTTCGAAAAACGATGCCGTCCTCGTCTGCGGTGGCCTCTCCGAAAACAATCAGCTCGATCAACTCGACCGTGGCCCACGCTTAGTCGTTGCAACGCCAGGCCGTCTGGAAGATTACCTCCGCCGCCGCGCGGTCAATATTGGCTCGGTTGAAATGCTTGTCCTGGACGAAGTCGATCGCATGCTGGACATGGGCTTCCTCCCAGCCATCCGCCGCATCGTCGGCGCGGTGCCGAAGACCCGCCAGACCATGTGCTACTCGGCCACCCTCGACGCCAACATCCGCGAGATCGTCCGCGACTACGTCAACAAGCCTGTCCGCGTCGAGATCGGCCAGACCTCAAAGCCATCGGACCAGGTCGAACTCCGCGTCTACACCGTCATGCAGGACCAAAAGCTCGGCCTGCTCGACCAGATGTTGCGCCAGGAAGAAGGCACATTCCTCGTCTTCTCGCGCACCAAGCACGGTGCCGACCGCATCTCGAAGAAGCTCGAGCGGCTCGGCCACGACGCCGACGTTATTCACGGCGATCGCAGCCAATCGCAGCGCACCGCAGCGCTCAAGGGCTTCCAGAACGGCAAGCACCGCGTCCTGGTTGCCACCGACGTTGCTGCGCGCGGCATCGACGTGCAGGACATCGCCCACGTCGTCAACTACGACCTGCCTAATGCCTCGGACGACTTCGTGCATCGCATCGGCCGGACAGGACGTGCAGGAGCGAAGGGTGTTGCGACTACGTTTGTCATGCCGCAGGAAAGGCACGACGCCCGCAAGCTCGAGCGCGAACTGAAGATAAAGTTCGAGTGGCGCGAGGCCGATAAGAACCTTGAGAAGGAAGTTCGCAACCAGCCCCTCGACATAACAGCTCCGGGGATGGACATTCTGCAGCTTGAAACCCGCTCGTGGAAGGGCAACGACCCTGTCACGCCAATGTCGTCGCCGAACAACAACTACGGCGGCAACAAGAATAGTTTCCGCAGCCGTAACGGCGGTGGCTTTTCCGGCGGACGTAATTCCGGTGGTCGTGGACCTGGCAATGGCCGTCCCAACAGCCGCCCCGGTAGCAGTCGCTCGGGCCCAGCTCGCCGCGGCCAATAACTGACACGAAAACATGCTCCGCTCTGACGAGCCAACCAGCCGTAGAGCGGAGATCCATTTTCACCTCAGGTTGCAACAACTTTATGGAAGGCTCGAGCCGATCTTCGCTTCACGAGCGAGCTGTAGGCCCCATTGAGTTGTTTACCTAACGGTCTTTCGATCATCCAGTGGAAGACCATTCCGATCAGAACCACGAGGATTAGGTCGATCCATCCGCAGTAGCACATATCCCCTAATTGCGGGTGCCATCGCCATTCTGGCCATAAAACGAATGACCATTTCAATCGAAACAGCCGACGTAAGATAAATCGAATACGACCCATTTCCAAGCGTGACCAAGGTCTTCCCCACACGCGACCTCACCTGCGGTCCCCAGAAGACCACTCCGCTCACCAGCAACCATGCCGCAATGCCCCAGGTGACGACGCGCGATAAAGCATTAACGCCAAGGAGAATATCGTGTTCGAGCGCTGCGTCATAAGTGATGCGGTACGTTAGCACACAGGTCACGATCACACCCCCAACGAGAATCCCGATGCCTGCGGTGCGGTGTTTGCCAAACGTATTGAAGGCAAGCGCAGTGAGATTCCCGAGCACAAACTCAAGCAAAATTGGGTTCATCAAAATGATCAACACCGGTCGCCTGATATCAACGATGAGCCCGGTAGCTACAAGCAAGATCAGCGCTGCCATCGCGTTGCGAACCGCGTGCCGCAGACTCAAACGCATGAAGATCGTCATCACATAGTAGAAGACCATCTCAAAAATCAGAGTCCACCCGATACCAATGATCAATTGGGTTTCAGGATACGAAACTCCAGGTAAGAGAAACCAATAGTCCAGAAAGTTGTACCCGGTCAGCTTATGCAGACGGAACGAGCGGAACAAGGGAAAGAGGATCACGATCCAGTAGATCGGAAAAATCCTCAAAATTCTCCGTGCGATGAAGTCGATAGATCGGATGCCCGCACCAGATTGACCGTGGCTGTTTGTGATAGGTGGACCACTTGATCAAGTCGGACCACCTGATCAATATGAAGCCACGCCACCAGCAGCACAGCAATTGCGCGCCAAACCTGCAAGCCTTCGATTTGGCGCAGTTGGCGATGCCGAGGGAAAACGAGATTGGTCAATGAGCCGATCCTATGCAGAGTGAACTAGAAAGGTGAACGCGGGAGTAAGGAGTTCAATAGAATCATCGGCAATCATCCCATTTTAGCAAAGCCGGGTAATATCTCGTCTTCGCGCCTATGGCAAGGTACTCTCACCCCTCTGTTGCTACCCGGCCGTCGTGATTCGGAAATCTTTCGTCCCAACATCTATGCATGGTGCGACTTAGAGTTGCTCGCGGCCTGTCGATATTGACATCAGCCGTGAGAGAATAATATTGATGATCTCTGTCTCCAATGTCACCATGCGCTACGGCTCGAAACTCCTCTTCGAGGATGTCTCAGTTACCTTCACCACGGGCCGGCGTTACGGCCTCACCGGACCCAACGGCGCCGGCAAATCCACCTTCATGAAGGTCCTCACCGGCGAGATCGACGCCCAGAAGGGCTCCGTCGTCCGCCCGAAAAAAGTCGGCGTCCTCAAGCAGGACCAGTACGAGTTCGACACCTACCGCGTCATCGATACCGTCATCATGGGAAACAAAGCTCTCTGGGCGGCCCTTGAAGAGCGCGAGATCATCTACGCCAAGCCCGAGATGACCGACGAAGACGGCTCACGCCTCGGTGAGCTCGAAGGCATCGTCGGCGACGAAGACGGCTACGAAGCCGAGTCCAACGCCGCCGTCCTCCTCCAAGGCCTCGATATCCCCGACGAACTCCACGAGCGCAAGATGTCCGAGCTGCAAGGTGGCCAGAAGGTTCGCGTGCTCCTCGCTCAGGCACTCTTCGGCAACCCCGAAGCGCTGCTGCTCGACGAGCCCACCAACTATCTCGACCTCGAATCCATCCATTGGCTTGAGGACTTCCTTAACCACTACAACGGCACGGTTATTACTATTTCGCACGACCGGCACTTCCTGAATAACGTCTGCACCCACACCGCCGACATCGACTACGAGACCATCATCATCTACAACGGCGGCTACGACGACATGATCTTCCAGAAGACCAGCATCCGCACCCGCATCGAGAGTCAGAACGAGCAGCGCGAGAAGAAGATCGCCCAGCTCAACGACTTCATCGCCCGCTTTTCAGCCGGTACTCGTTCGTCGCAGGTGAACTCCCGCAAGAAAGAAGTCGAACGACTCGCCACCAGCGAACTCGCCCGCTCCAACATTGCGCGCCCTTTCATCAGCTTCAAGATGGAGCGTCCTTCCGGCAAGCACGTCCTCGAGTTCGAGAACGTCAATAAGTCCTACATCCAGAAGGACGGCAAGGTCGAGCACGTCATCAACAACTTCTCCGCCGCTGTTCAGCGTGGCGACAAGGTCGTCCTCATCGGCCGCAACGGGCAGGGCAAAACCACCCTCCTCAAAGCCCTCCTGGCCAACGCCCCGAACCTCGACGAGTCGGACCCAACCGCCATCGACTCCGGCACTGTCAAATGGGGCCACGAGGTCTCGATCGGCTACTTCGCGCAAGACCACACCGGCTCCATCACCAAAGGGACCACCGTTGCCGAATGGCTTCATACCTTTGACCCCGAGGCCACTAAGGAAGACATTCGCGGCATTCTCGGCCAGATGCTCTTCCGCGGTGAGGAGGGCCTCAAGAAGACCGACGCTCTCTCCGGAGGTGAAGCGGCTCGCCTTCTCTTCTGCAAGATCATGCTGCAGAAGCCCAATGTCCTCGTCTTCGACGAACCGACGAACCACCTGGATCTCGAAAGCATCAACGCCCTCAATCAGGCGATACAGAAGTACGAAGGCACGGTCTTCCTCGTCACTCACGACGAAGACCTCATCGAAGAGGCAGGCACCCGGATCTGGCACTTCGAAGGCGGCCCCACCGACTTCCACATCACCGACCACAAGGGCCCCTACGAGGAATATCAACAGCAACTCGCGCTCGCCGCAAAGTGATATTGCGGGCGGTCGAGCGGCTCGTTGCCATGGATAGTAGCCTGTAATCCGGTGGTAAGGTAGACGAGAGCAAGTCCCCTGGGGACATCGCAGTCAGAATCGGGGAAGGTACCTGTTTTGGTCAAGACGTCCGATATGCCGCTTCTGCGCAAGCACATGCCAGAGCTTGACGTGCTACGCGGATTGGCGATTCTGATGGTGGTTCTGTTCCACGGTCTGTACTGGTCGGGTGCAACGACCTCAATCCACATCGTGAACCTCTTTATCCAGGCAACCGTCGCTGGTTGGCTCGGCGTCAATCTTTTCTTTGTGCTGTCCGGGTTCCTGATTACTGGAATCTTGCTCGATACGAAGGGCAGCCCTTCCTACTATCGGCAGTTCTATCTTCGACGCGTCCTCCGAATCCTGCCGGCTTACCTTGCGATCATCGTTGTCCTCGATCTGATCAGCTACCTGCACGTGCCGGAGACTGTCGCGGCACTCCTCTTTGTTGCAAACTACATGAGCATCCTGCATATGCCGGGAGGCTACGGCCCCTTCTGGTCACTCTCGGTCGAGGAACAGTTCTACCTTCTCTGGCCGGCGGTTGTAGGCAGGGTGAGCGTCCGTGTTCTTATGTTTCTCTGTTTGGCGTTGTGCGTTCTCGAACCCTTCCTACGGTGGTTGGACGCATCCGGTCGTCTCCCTCTCGGAGACGTCAAGTCCGCAACTTATCTAATCGCGGACAACCTTGCCCTGGGAGCCTTGGCGGCGATCTTTGCCCGCTCCCGCTATGGCACCCTCCGCAACGGAATTAGGCTCGGATCGGCATTATGTATCGCGGGCCTCTGCATCCTTCTGGTCGGTTATCCGCTAGGAATCCTTCACCGCGAAAATGTCATTGGCGCCACATTGCAGACTGTTCCCTGGAACCTCTTCTTCACTGGACTGTTGCTTTTATTGCTTGGTTTGCGCAGCCCCTTGTTTACGAGTACCTGGACCAAACCGCTCAGCTTCCTGGGCTATATCAGCTACGGCCTCTATCTCGTTCATGTCCTGATCTTCCACTGGTACGACAGAGTTCTCCCGCACGTCTCCATTCCTTCCCTGCATCAGTTCCTGCAGTTGTCCCTGGTTCGCTTCGCCGTCTGTGCAGGAGTCGCTATTTTGATTGCCTGGCTCTCGAGGAGGTTCTACGAAGAGCCATTCCTGCGGCTGGGAAGAAACGTGCGGTCTTCAGCCCCTGCCCTGCCCGCATCTAACTGTCTTCCCGAACCTTCCGGCAATCGGACCCTCCGTCCGCGATCTCGCAATGCCGCCTCGAATGGTGGGATAATGGAAGACGAACTGAGAGCTATGCCAACCGTTGAACCCATCAAAAACCGTGGCAAAAACGTCCTGGGCCAGCCGCTCGACATCTGCGGCTGCGAGCCCATGACCGGCTTCTACCGTACCGGTTGTTGCGAGACCGGCCAAGACGACTTCGGCGTCCACACTATCTGCTGCGTCGTTGACGCTCCCTTCCTCGAAGCCTCCAAGGCCCTGGGCAACGATCTCAGCACCCCCATGCCGCAGTTTGGTTTCGCTGGCCTCAAACCGGGCGACCGTTGGTGTGTCTGTGCCGCCCGCTGGCTACAGGTTCAGCAGGCCGGAGCTGCCTGCTCCATCGTCCTCGAAGCCACCCACGAGAACACCCTCAAGATCGTTCCGTTCGAACTCTTGATCCAGTACGCAGTCATTCCCAGCCAGCTCCACTAGGCATTTCAGCGGCTCGGGCTACCTGAATAGGTGCTGTCAAACCGATGTCTCCATCAGGCGAAAACACTGTAAAAGCCCTCTAGCAGACTGCTTTCTTACTAAGCCCCTTGACAGTTTCCACCCCCAAGCCTGAGTGTTGAAGTATTACGACAATTCAGTTTAAGCCTGCTCGCGAACGTTTTTCGGCAGATAACACAGGCCCCAATTCACAGCGATAGCATCTCGTTCACACACACCGTTTTTGTCATCGGTGTTTTTTAGGAGGCAATTCCAAATGAAACTTTTCATCGCTTACAAGCGTCTATGCGCACTCTTAGTTGTCGTCTTCCTCGTTGCTGTTGCCGCCCCCCTCGCGGCCCAGACCTCCGGCAACGGCAACATCAACGGAACCATCACCGACCAGACAGGTGCCGCCGTCCCCAACACCACGGTCGTCGTGCTCAACACCGACACCGGAGTCTCCCGCACCCTCGCCACCAACAACGACGGCTCCTACGCAGCGAACTTTCTCCTTCCCGGACACTATGAAGTGACCGTCGGCGGAAGCGGCTTCGGCAAGGTCAATCGTAAAAATCTTGTCTTAACAGTCGGCCAGATCCTTACCGTCGACGTCACTCTCCCGCCCGCCTCTGTCTCCACTGAGGTTATCGTCACCAGCGAGTCTCCGCTTATCGATACCGACAAGACCGAGGTCGCCCAGACGATCGACCAGTCCCTCATCTCCAATCTGCCCGTCGCCTCCCGTAACTGGAGTGCCTTCGTCCTCAACACCCCCAATGTCACCCCTGACGGCGGTTCCGGTCTCGTCAGCTTCCACGGCATCAGCGGCCTCTACAATCAGAATTACGTCGACGGCTCCAACAACAACCAGATGCTCTTCTCCGAGGCCCGTGGCCGCGCGTCCGGCGCCCCATACGTCTACTCCATCGACTCCATCAAAGAGTTCCAGGCCCAGGCTTCCAACTACTCGGTCGAGTTCGGTCAAGCCGCCGGCGGACAGGTCAATGCCATCACCAAGAGCGGTACGAACCAGTTCCACGGCGATGCTTTCTACTACCTGCGCTATCCCACGCTGAATGCGCTAGACCCCTACAACAAGTTTCAGGCGCTCCATAACAATGGAAATGCCTTCCTCCTGACCCAGCCGGTCCACCAGCAGCAACAGTTCGGTGGCTCCATCGGCGGACCCATCCTGAAGGACCGTCTCTTCTTCTTCTTCACCTATGACGGCTTCCGCAAAGTGGGCCGCGTCCTTTACTCGGACACAAATATCATCTCGCTCACCCCATCGGGCCCCACCTCCAGCACCACTACGGTAACCCCAACGCAGTGTCCAACCACCATCACCGCGACGCAGTGCACCAACGGTATCCAGTTTCTCCTCAACGTAGCCAACGTTGCGCCAGGGGACGCGCCTCCGGCTCGTTTTCAGAAGCAGAACCTCTTCTTCCCGCGCCTCGACTGGCACATTAATAGCCGTAATGACGTCTTCGTCGACTACAACTTTTCCGACTACGACTCGACGTACGGCTACAGCCCTGCCAACACCTTCAGCAACAGCTCGCCCTCGACAAACGGTCCTACTAGCTACCACGAGCGTTTTCTGGTCGCTGGACTCACCACGCAGATCGCCAAGTCCTCCGTCAATCAGGTCCACTTCCAGTACGGTCGTGACCTCGAGACCGCCGGTGCCAACGCCTCCGGTCCCAGCGTCGCTACCGGAGTCGTTACCTTCGGCATGCCCAACGCCCTGCCGCGCGTCGCCGAGCCCGACGAACACCGCATTCAGTTCACCGATGTCTTCTCCACGACCAAGGGCCGCCACTCGCTCAAGTTTGGCGGCGACGTCAACCTCGTCCACGAGGTCATGATCAACCTCTTCCAGGGCGGTGGTATCTACAACTACGGCGATGCGACGACTCTGCTCAATTTCCAGGACTGGATTCAGGACGCCTACGCTGGCCAGCCAGGCAACACAGACCCCTACGCCGGCTACCACTACAACACCTTCGTCCAGACCATCGACAAGGTCAACACCACCCCCACCACCGAAGGCAAGGACGACTTCTGGATGAAGATGTACGACGCCTTCGCCGAAGACTCCTGGAAGATCAAGCCTAACTTCACCCTCATTGCTGGCGTCCGCTACGACATTCAACTCACCCCGGCTCCCGGTCTTATCAACAACAACTTCCCGCCCATTTCTACCGAGTACAGCCAGACAATCAAGAACGTCACCGACCGCGTCCAGCCGCGCATCGCCTTTAGCTGGTCGCCCTATCCCACCACTGTGGTTCGCGGCGGCTATGGCATGTTCTCCGCGCTCAACCAGGGCAGCACCTACTATGCCATGCGCGTCGAAAACGGAGTCGTTCAGGTTAACTACAACTACTCCGGTTGCGAGTCCTCCGTCGGCAGCGTCTCCAAGGCCCGGTGTCCGACTGTTCCCAGCTCCGCCAACAGCCTCAAGTATCCTTTCGTCCCATTCCCCGTCACCGGCCCGCCGCTCTCCGGGGCACTCATTCCCACCGGTGGTACCGCGCCAGCCGTCAACGGTCCCCCGATCCTCGGTTCGCAGAGCTTCCATGGCCTCGATCCCAACTTCGTTCCACCTCTGGCCCACGAAGCAGAGCTTGGTGTCGAGCAGGCTCTGCCTGGCAATATGTCCCTCTCTGTCGGCTACGTAGGCACCCGCGCTCTTCGCCTGCCGGTCTTCCTCGATGCCAACCTCATCGGCCAGACTCCGCACGGCTCGGCCACCTACAACATCCAGAACGCCGCCAATAACGTTACCAACCAGATCACCGTGCCGGTTTATTTGCAGTCAGACCGCCGCAACTCAGCCATCACCTCGATCAACACCGGGTTCAGTGTGGCCAACACCTGGTACAACTCGCTCGCCGTAACCGTTCGCCGCCCCTTCTCGAACGGCCTCGAGGTTCTCGCCAACTACACCTGGGCACGCGCTACAGACACCGGGCAGGTGGCAGGTACGTTCGGCACCTTCTACGGCGGCGACACCCCGCTTGATCCCAACAACACTCGTCGCGACAACGGTCCGTCTGACACCGACGTCCGCAACCGCTTCGCTCTCAGCTTCGTCTATCAGCCGAACATCCTCGAAGGTAACAAGTTCGTCAAATATGCCTTCGACGACTTCCTCTTCTCTGGCGGCTTCATCGCTTCCGGTGGCGAGCCCATCTCCCTCGCCATGAGCGGAACCGTCTACTCCGGCACCGGAACCAGCTACGGAGCCGACGGCAACATCTACGGCGGCGCTATGAGCTCCAGCTCCGGCGCACCCACCACAGGCCGTCCCCCACAAATCGGTCGCAATAGCATCTCCATGCCGGGCTATAACGACTTCGACTTCCGCATAGCCCGCAACATCCCCATCCACGAGCGCTTCTACATGCAGGTCTCCGCAGATGCGTTCAACCTTCTCAACCACCAGATCATCACTGCAGTCAACGGAACTTATTCGCAATTCCTCGCGAGTGGCGCCACCTCCGGATCGCTGAAGTGCAACAGCACCACTCCCGCACCCGGCGCCACGTTCCAGGGATGTATCTCTCCCTTCAGCGGGACCGGCTTGTCGGCCTTCGGCGTAACCTCAGGCACCAACAATAGCCTCTATGGCGCGCGCCAGATGCAGTTCGCCGCCAAGCTGTTCTTCTAACCACTTATCCAATCCAAACCAGAAGCGGCTCCGGAGATGTTCCGGAGCCGCTTCCGTTTATGCTGTGACTGTCGCCTCAAAGCGCAAAGGGACTTCATCTGAGTGTTCAAAAGCATATTCTACAAATGAACGATCTTCCAGAGAATCTCTTCTCAAATCCGGTCTGGCATGCTCTTCGGACAATGCATAGCCACTTCGCTCTAACGGCTGGCGATGCGTGCCGATATCCTGCGGACGTCGCTCCGTTCGCAGCAGTTGCTGCGCCGAACGAGAGCGCGCTGCAATCGCTTCACTCGCTGCTTGTGCTGGGGGAGTACGTGTGGCTCGTAGGAGAAAGCTATCCCTCCGTGCCGCAACTCTCTTGTCAGGAAACTCTGAAGTGCCTGCAGATGGTCCTGCCCGAGAACGTCACGCCGCCTGCTCCGACGCCCGAGATCGTTCGCCTCTCCAACGCAAACGCGCAGGAGATGGTCGCGCTTACGACCATCGCGTTCCCTGGCTTCTTCCGTAATAGGACCTGCGAGATGGGCTCCTACTATGGCATACGATCTGAAGGCGAGCTGATCGCGATGAGCGGCGAACGGTTGATGCTTGAGGGCTACCCCGAGATCAGTGGCGTGTGCACCCACCCTGAACATCGTGGCAAAGGCTATGCAGCGAGCCTTATCTGGCAGGTCGTGCGAGATCATCGTCGCGACAACGTTGTATCGTGGCTCCATGTCAGCGCCGAAAACCATCACGCGATTGAGCTCTATATAAGGATGGGATTCAAAGTGGTCCGCACGGTTACTCTCCATCGTATCTGTCGTAGCGATTGAGGCGCCCACCGCAGGATGAGTGTCTATCGCTCCCGGTGAAGCTAACGTTGTTGAAACCCCGCGGGTCGAGATCAAGAAGAGACAAAGGGGCGCCCTCCGAGGTGCCCAATTTAAACTCTGGCCCAAATGAAAGGAGTAGTCCCCTGTTGTTCAGAGGACCACTCCAGGTACAGCTATAGCTTCAAGCAGGATGTCTCCTTTCTTGAGTTAGGTTTAGAAGTTGGCGCGCACCCCCATCTCGATCGAGCGAGGATTGTTGCCTTGCGAGGTAACGACTCCGAAGCTGCCGGGGGTTGCCAGACTGAAGCCGGGGTTGGCGAAGACGTTGTGGTTGAAGATGTTGGTGATGACTCCGGAGAACGATAGGCTTGCGGTCTCCCAAATCTTGACGTTCTTGTGGATACCCATGTCCATGTTCCAGTACGGCAGGCCAGAGATGGGACCCATGCCTGGGTTCTTCTGGTCGATGCCAAGAATCGCTGGGCGAACCTGGCCGTAGACCGCAACAGGATTTGAGAACATGTTGACTGAGGCGGGACCCGGGCCGGCTACGGTGGTTCCGACCTTGATGCCATTCGGGTCAACGCCTCCAGCTACGTTGCGGTATGTGTGATATCCGTTCGTGTAGGGGCTGGTAAACACGCATTGCTCAGAGTCTGTGTAGTTCAGATCATCGGCGCCCCCAAAGGCCTGAGCACCGGAGAACGTGCCGCAGGTTATCGGCTGGCCCGTGCCCGCGGTAAAGATGGGAGAGAACGTCCAACCTCCAGCGGCGCGTCCCAGCAAGCTCGACTGATTTTTGTACCACGGTGTCTGATAGACGAGGAACGTGTTGAAGATGATCTTCTGATTGAAGGCTTGAACGCCGTAGCTCTTGTTCAGATCGAAGGCATCGTTGACGGTGTAAGAGCTGGTTGCCTGCGCTTCCGCGCCGGTTCCCAGGGCCTTGCTCCAGGTGAAGTTCTCCTGCAGGGTTAGGCCGTGGTAGTCAGTCGTCTTGAAGGTGACGAATCCGGCGTTGTAGTTGCCGTACCCGATTGATGTGGTCAGGCCGGAGCCGCTCCCAAGTTGCCCGTTCGCGCCCAGTGTCTGACCGGGAATCGGAGTGCCTTGCATGGTTCGGGCAAAGTTGAAACCTCCATTGTCCAGGTCGGACCAGAGGTTGAAGACCTGTTGATTGCCCAAGTGGCTGGCTTCCTTGTGGACGACTGCCGTAGTGCAGTTGGCATAGCCGGTGCAGTAGGGCGTGCCTGCCAGCGCCGTCTCGAAGAACGCCTGCGGAGAGACGGCCGGATAAACCGGCGTTTTAGCGGTCGCGCTGGTGGTTGTTGCGGAGCACATGCCGGCTGATGTCGCGCAGCCCCATGCGGTTTCAACTGCCGCATACGCACTGGCAAACGACTGGCCTCCCAGACTCATCATGTAGGGGACGGTGTTGAGGTTGAGCGGTTGGAACTCGTGGTGAATGAGGCGGCCGATATAACCGACCTCTATCAGCATCTTGCGGTTGATCTGGCGCTGGAGCGTAAGGTTGAAGGAGTCAGCATCGTTAGGACGGAAGGATGGATCGAGCGTGGCTGAAGTGGCCGTCGCAGCGCCGTTGTAGCCCGGATAAAAGGGCTGCGGCAGCGTTTGGGTAGTCGCCGCGAGAGGGGCTGAACTTCCGTCGACTCCGATACGGAAGGCAGTGGTGTCGTTTGGATTGGAGGTACCGCAGGTGCCTGTTGCGAGCGCCGTGCGGCACTGCACAGCTTGAATCAGTCCGGGTCCCAGCAATGGAGTCAGCACCAGACCGACACCGTTGAGACGGCCATAGACGCGACCGTAGCCGCCGCGGATGACGGTCTCGTTTGCGCCGAAGATGTGTCCCATGAAGCTGTCATTCGCGAATTGCGGGTTCCAAGCCACCGCGATTCGCGGACTGAAAGATGCGTAGAAGGGGTTGTAAGGGTATTTAAGCCCGTTGCCGACGTTGCCGACCAGCGCGAAGCCGAGCTGGGGGTTATAGACCTGTCCAGCAAGTGCTGCGTTCTTCCGGGCTGTGAGGTAATCGAGCGCTTTGACCGGTTCATCGGCTCCATCGACCAGGACCACCTGTTTGCCCGTTTTTTCGACCGGCGGCATCTCAAGCGCCCAGCCGAGGCCGTAGTTGATCGTCAAGGTTGGCTTAATATGCCATGTATCGCTGACATATAGGTTGTAGTACGGGATGGTTGCTTTATCCTGAGCCGGAGTCAGTGGCGCGTTGAGCGTCAGGTTAGTGCCCGAGCGGGTGTAGGCTACCTGCGAGTCGGTAACGATGCCCAAGTCGGCGTCGATGATGCGGGCATTTGTCGTGCTGCTTGTTGGGACACCAGCGGCCGCGAGACCTGAAAGGCTGACCAGGCCGCCGCCGCTCGAATCGCCGAGCTGGTAGGTCGTGGTGAAGTTGATGCCGCCTCCATTATCGGTGCGCTGGTGGAAGTTGTAGTTGTGCTGGTACTGGCCTCCGAACTGAACGATATGGTTCCCCTTCAGCTTTGTAAGGTCATCCCGGAGGAAGTGGTCATGACCGTCCCAGAAACGGGTCCGAATGTCTTGTGTATCGACGTTGTAGGGGGCAAGGACTGTAGTCGAGTACTCGCCGAATGGCTCGAGCGCGCCGCCCAGGCCGGAGATTTGGGCTGGAGCGTTGGCGTCATTCCAGGACCAGACGTTGCGAAGGTAGCTGTAGTGGAAGTCGTTGGTAAACGTTGAAGAGATGTTGGTCGTTAATCCGGCCACGTAGTACCAGGGGTCCTGCGGACGATTGGCCAACGCGGTGGGCGTTCCCAGTTTACCGGCAAGGACTCCACCGATATCCACCTGGTTGATCGTGGCCTTGGTCAGCTTGAAGTAGCGGTAGCTCGTCATAAAGTGCCACTTCGCTCCGAAGTCGTGGTCCAGACGGGCGACGCCGGTGTCGCTCTTCTGGGGAATCGCGATGTTGGCCTTGTACCCGATAGTGTTCACTCCGTCGCAACGGGCGCCAGCAATGAGAGTGCAGCCAGGATCATTGCCCACCGGTAGTTGCGTAGACCACATCTTGGCTACAGTCGGGTTAACGCCGATGCCGCGGGGATCCAGGGCCTTCATGTTGTAGTTGGTTCCGCTGAAGGTAAGGATGCCCGCAATCATGTTCGCTGACGGAACGGCGCGCTCATAGGTCGCGGAGTTCGGAAAACGGAAGCCCTCATAGTTGGCGAAGAAATACGTCTTCCCGCCGAGATAGCTCGGTAGGATCGGTCCGCCCGCTGCTGCGCCAAAACGGTTGTAGTGATTGCTCGGCTTCGGAGTGTATGTCGATACCCCGGGCACCGTGGGGAAGTTGTTCTGCCAGGTGTTCGCGCCGATGTTACTGTCCAGGTAGTACTCGTACACTGTTCCATGCCAGTGGTTCGTACCCCGCTTTGTGACTATCTGCGCCTGCATTCCCGATGAGTTGTTGAAGTCGGCAGTCTGGCCGGCGGTAGCGACCTTGAACTCTTCAATGCTGTCCTGCGGCATCGGCATGACGCCCGAGGAACTCGCGCCGATCGACGTAACACCCGATGTGTTACCGCCAAAAGCTCCCGTATAGTTCAGCATGCTGCCGTCCATGTCGCTCGAATTATTGCCGCCATCGAGCTGGAAGACAGCCTGGTCCGTGACGGTGCCGGCGACGCTACCGCCTGGAGTCACACCGGGTTGCAAGGATGCAAAGGTGCTGACGTCGCGTGCGAGCGATGGGAGCGTGGTGATCTCCAATGGATTCACGGTGTCACCGATCGTTGCGTTCATAGTCTGCAGATCGGAGGCCGCCGCCTGTACTTCGACGATAGTGTTCTGCGAGCCGACGACCAGCCCGAAGTTTGCCGTAGTCTGGGTGCCGACGCTTACGGTTTCGCCGCTAATCTGATCCATTTCAAAGCCGGCCTTGGTGCACGAGAGGTTATAGGTGGCCGGTGGCACGTTCACGAGCACATACTGACCGTCCTTGTTGGTAACGGTTGTGCGTTTCGTGCCGTTAGTCGCGTCGGTCAGAGTGATGATTGCTCCCGGAACAACCGCGCCGGTTGCGTCCGTGACCACGCCGACGATGGTGCCAGTGCTTGTGGCTTGCCCGAAGACATGTCCAACGTTCAAAAACAAAGCCAGAAGCATGGTTATTGCTACAGTCAACGTCTGTAAACGTGGAATAAGCTTTGTCATGTGGTCTCCTTTGAAATGTTTCTAGATCCCTCCGGCTTGGCGAGCCCGGTGTTCTTGGTAAGCCACTTAGGAAGTGAACTCTTTGTGGCATTTTGACTTTGATAAAACTGCATTTCACCCCACAAGGGTGATTCCACTCTGCTCGTAACCTTCGGTACGGATCGGAATAAAGGAATATCTCGTCACAAATAATGAACAGTTCGTCACAATCGCGAAACTAAATGGCTATGCCAGTCGTATAAATGGGGGGTTCATTAACCCCAATCGAAATGCAAAGGTCTGAAGCTACCAGGTTGACCTCCAACTCGCTGGATCTGGAATATCGAATGATGCAGAAGACTAGAGTCAGTTCAATCCAAATAGGTTCGCCGCGCTCGATATCTCTTCAAGTCGCGACACACCCAAGTCACATCACGTACCAAGGAAGTAAAGCTCGCTTCAACTCGGCATATCGAGGATCACGAGTTACTCTGGATATCATGTTGCAACCGCGGGATGCGGTCTGCTGCAAATGGAGCTAAATTCAAATATGAGATATCAGGAACGTAACACAGAATTAATTTTGTGCAACACATTTTTTTGCGCCATTTTCTGATCGAGTTCTTCCCCCGCCCCCAGCCCCGCCGCTTTTCGGTCGGTTTTTCTTACAATTACAGGAAAACAACGGCCAGTGACTGAATCTGCTACGACTCTGGATTAGAGGCGACTCTTGTTACGCCTCTTCCGCGGCTCTGGACATCGGAAATGGTGGATCGATATTCCAAACAAGCTTCGCCCGTGTGTCACGCAACTCAGAAAATTTCAGCGCTACCTGCCCTCACTGGAGATCAGTAGGAAGGGTTGCCTCGACATTTGCCGGTCAAGCCTTGATCTTTTTGCGTTACGTGCCCGCCGCATACTAAACTTCAGAGAGGAAGAGTGGCCGAGCGGTTGATGGCTCCAGTCTTGAAAACTGGCGTACCTGAAAGGGTATCGGGGGTTCGAATCCCTCCTCTTCCGCCATTTAGTCGTTGGTGAAGTTCTCGTCCGACGATACTGACAACAATTCGAAAAAACCTCCCGTAGATTTGAGTTTTTTCCTGCAGTATCTTCCGTCGAGAGGAACATAGACGGCGTTCGCCGCCGCTCATTTGAAGTTTTCTCTGAGTCCGCTTGATGAGTTGAGAACATCCCCGTTGAAGGGAGATCGGTGGTTCGATCCCATCTCTGGCCACCATCAGCATTACCCTGACGCGTGGCGTCCGGTGGAGTGGACACGTTGGACAACGTAGGTAGCGTCGGCGGCACAGAACTCCCGAGTTGTACAAAGCCCGCGTCAGCGCATATTCCAGCGAGCGCGAAGAGAATACTAGCCGGATTGAACATCTGGGATCGCTTGTTCAAGTTCTCGACCAACTCGCTCTTGGAGCTCTCGAGGAGTTCTTCAACATCCGCCGCCTGATCTCGTCAAGAACGGGTTGGACTTCCACCGTCTCAGGCTGCGGTCTCGGCGAGGAGCGTCTATTGGCCGCAGAGAGGTTCTGACGGTAGGAGAATCCGCCAAGTCCCACCGTGATGTAAGTTGTGCCCCTCGGAGAAAGGGTCACACGCGCACCTTTGACACCTACCGATGCGCCAATCCCGGATCTGGAGAAATTGAGACGGAATGGCCCGAAGCTCGAACTGCGCCGAAAGGAGAAACCCATTCGAAAACGTACCTAAAGTTGTTTTAAAGGATAGCCACATCCTATATCACCCACTCACCCTACCCACCAACATCGTTGGCAGAAAGATCGCGTCTATTCCCTGTTGGGAGAGGAGTTGCCCTCCTCACCTGGCTGTAGCCGCTCACGCGTCTTTCGCCACCCTCCCCAGCGAGGCCTGTTCCTGCCCGGGAACGCCCGGCCCGATAGATCGGTGCGCTAACGCGCACAAAGAAGGTAAGGCACTTAGTGTTAAGACCGACCTTTCACAGTCGAGTGATTCTTGCCTCAGTAAGCTGTGTCAACGAAGTATCCATGTCTTCCAGAACATGGCCAGCCATGTTCTGTTTTGTGCGGGTTTAACTTTGGATCGTGGGTCTTGCGGCGAAATTTCTGACACATTGGGCACTGATAGATGTAGGTGGGACCGGTGTGCGCACGGGTTCTGGAAACAGGAGCATGGCCGCCCCAATGCAGTTGGCCGCGGCTGGTGGGTGGAATGGAGCCGGTTTCGCCGCCGGTCAGCTCAACGGCATATACAGGGACGAACACCTCACGGGTGACTTCAACGTGCTGCATGCGATCGAGCCGGTAGCTTCGGACTTCGCGACTTTCCGTCTTAATGGCATAAACCACAATATGGCCGTCGCGAGTTCGGCGAAGGGAGTACGGTTCGATCATCCGCACACTGCCTTGGTAGGTGAGAAGAACACGGAGGTTCACGCCAGCAAAACGGATGGACTCGATGAATGACGATCCATAGATACCTTCGCGCCGCAGCGCACCGATGGCTGGGCGATATAGGTCCTTATCCTCGACTGCGTGTATCGAAGCCAGTACGCCGGGGACAGACGCTTCAACAGGATTGTTCAACCAAGTAAAGAACTCCGGAAGTGCGTTCCAGAAGGACTCAAATGGGGGCAGCACCGGCAGCTGATGCCCTAGCATGTGCTGCCAGTCTGCGGTCAACTCCTCAAGCTTTCCCTGTAAACTCCCGAAGGTTGAATGGGGAGGCGCTTGTACGCGCACTTCCGTCCCAGTACAGCAATCAGCGTCGTTGCAGGAGGACGAAGTTCTCCGTGACGGAAGAGATTGACAACGTCATAAAGATCGCGAGGACGTGCCCGCTCCCCGAGGGCACGAGCCTTCTCACCAAGACCTCTTCATACGCATAGCAATTCGCTGTGATCCCTTCCTCTGGAAGATCGCTGTACGGATGTCCGACAGGGCGAGTCACCGGGGGAAGAGCAACGAACTCGTCTACTGTGAGATCGAGTTTGATACGCGGAAACGTTCCAGGCCGTGGCCGTGGTCCCGCATAGTAGACCCTTCCTTCGCAGCTCGCGCCGCCGCGGGGATTCTCGTAGACATCGAAGCGAAGTTGTTCAACCGGGATCCGTACACTCATCGTCGGAAACAAGTGGTCCTTCGATCAATTTGCTCCTATGGACGTTATCCCCACGGCGGTTTATTTCACGGTCTATGCTGGCGAGTCCAACGACTTCATGCGGACGCCCCTCAATGATCTCGCCAAGCAGATTGCGGCGGGCACGCTGCACATTCAGGTTGGAAAGACCTTCCATATGGACGAAATCGTAGAGGCCCATCGCCTGATGGAGGAGAACAAGGCTGGCGGAAAGATTGTAGTTCTCACCTGAAGATCTCGCCTGAATCATCACCGCACGAGCAGGAACAGGCAAAGGAGTCACAGCGATGGATCGCTGGTACAACGATGAATCGACCATACAGGAAGGCATTGCCGGGAATGATTGTATGCAGCGGCGTAACTTCTTCAAACTCGGGATTAGCGTTGCGGGCGCTCTGGGCACGGGTATCGGATTCAGTTCGATTGCTGCTGCCGCCCAAAGCACCGAGCGGACTTCGGGGCCTCTCGATGCGTCGAGCGAAGCGAAGAAGATCGCATTCGACCGCATCGGGAACGGAGAAAAGGTCCTCCTGATATCGGGCTTTCCGCAGACGCGCAGGTCCTGGAACAGATTAATCGCGCTACTGTCCCCCAAGTTTCAGACGATACCTGCCGACCTACCGAGTTTCGGGGACTCGGGATTCCTATCGGCGCCTGCAACAGCCGAAAATGTCGCCAGAGTCTTTCATGCGTTCGTTTCGAACCTCGGCGCGCCGCTGCATGTTGTCGCCCACGATTTTGGCGCATGGTGTGCGTACAGCTGGGCGCTCCTCTTTCCGGGTGATTTCAAGTCTCTCACTCTCATCGAAGCAGGAATTCCCGGCATTACCTTGCTGAACGAGATTCAGCTCTCTGACTACAAGAGAAAGTGGAACTTCATATTTCAGACGCTTCCCGATTTGCCGGCCGAACTCACCAAAGGCAAAGAGGACATCTATGTCGGATGGTGGTTCGAGAATAAGGTCTACAATCCGGGAGCGGTCCCTCCGCGCGACGTCGCTGCTTACGTGGCAGCCTACGCGCGAGAAGGGCGAATGAATGCGGCCTTCGACTATTGCCGCAAGATTGTCGACGACATGGAATTCAACAAAAAACAGTTCACCGGTAAACTCTCCATTCGCCTCCTGGCAGTCGGCGGACAATACTCCATTCCGACGATGGGAGAAGCCGGTCATGCAGACAATGCCACCCTCCTTGGCACAGTGCAGCGAGTACTCAAGCGTCGACGTGCCGATCATTTCCAGTACTTTGTCGACGCCTCCGAGGTATTTGCGTTGAACTTCGCCGGCGATGGAGCCAGAGTCCACGATGACATCGTCGGCGCCGCTTGAGCGAAGCAGCTCGGCGCGGTCGGGCTTCCGTGTGGTGGATGCGACGAGGCCGCCGCAGTTTTTGGCGATGGCCGCTGCGGCAAGCCCGACCGAGGTCGTACCGCCGCGTATCAGAAGCCGCTCGTTCTTCGTCAGCTGCAGAGCGCGGAACAGCGAACCCCATGCGGTCTCCAACATTTCCGGCATCGCACCCAGCGTCTCCCACGGCAACTTCACATCGATCTTCTGCACCTGGCTCGCTGGCGGGCAGGTGTACTCGGCATACCCTCCGTCGAACTCGCGGCCCATGCCGCCCATCACACTCGCCACTACATCGCCCTTCTGGAACTGGCCGCCCGGGGCCTCCTCCACCAGACCGACAGCTTCAATCCCGAGCACTCGCGGGAATTTCACTCCCGGTGAGTGGCCCTGCCGCGTAAAGAGTTCGGAACGGATCAATCCGAACGCCTTGACGCGAATTAGCACCTGTCCGCTGTTCGGAGTCGGGATGGGGCGGCTCTCCACCTTCAGGACTTCTGGTCCGCCCGCCTCGTAGATCACAATGGCTTTCATCTCAGCCATGACTCGGCTCCTTCCAGGCCTAATGTCTGAGCGGATTCGTAGAAGAAAAGCTATATCGCGCGATCTTCCAGGAACCGTCCCTGCCTTTCCTAAAAATGAAGAGCTCCTGATTTGCCTCGGCGCTTCTGTTTCCCGTCGCGTGGTCCAACGTTGTTCCCGCAGAGTTGGTGCGCGCAAAAGCCCAGTCTGGCGCTAACTCAACTATTTCAGCGATAATGAACCTCACATTCAGCCTAATCGCCTTGAAAACTGCATCGTAGGCTTTCCTGAGGGCCTCTGAGCCAACTGCAGATGGACTATAGGGAGGCATAAAAACGCCGTCTTCCGTATAGAGGGGCATCACTGCGTCGGTACTCGATGCATTCAAGGCATCGTTGTACTTCGCGAGTAGGACAGTCACTGCTGCTTTCGTAGCACTCATCCGCGTGTCCTGAATTCCTAAATCTGCATTTCGCCTCGAATATAGGCTTTCCCAGCTCGTTTCAGCTAGGCGAATAACTGGAAATGTATTTTCCAAATATGGAATAATTCGTCCCACGCACAACTTGCCCTAGACAGGTAACTTGGGAAAAAGCTGCGGGGCCATCTTGGCTGCGAATTCCTTGAACACTCGCACCACTCGCGGCATGTGGCGATTGCCTGCATGGACCAGGGAAAGATCAAAGTTCCGAAACTTCCACTTTGGCATGATCTCCACCAATCCGCCCTCGCGCAGCAGGCTTGGTTCCACCACTGGCGGAAGATCACCAATGCCGACGCCCGCGAGCAGCGCCGTCGCAAGTCCGGCGTAATCGTTCATTGAAAAATATGGCTGAAACGTCAGGGTTTCTTTATCTTTGCCGTTTATATGAATGAAGTCCCAGCGGCATTTCGGCTTCCAGAAGGAAAACGCCAGCAGCCTGTGTTGGAGGAGGTCTCCCGGATTCCTCGGCGGTTTGTGTTTCTTCATGTACGCGGGACTCGCAACAAGCTGATGACGATACTTCAGGATTCTCCGGGCGACAAGGGAAGAATCTTCAAGATCCCCGACTCTGAAGGTTAGATCAACACCTTCGGAAACATGGTCGACGATTCGATCGGTGATGAAAATGTGAACGCGAACCTCGGGATATGCTTCCTGGAACGCCCCTACGATCGGCGCCAGCAAGGTGTCGGAGATGCTGGGTGGCGACGCAAGTCGCAGCGTGCCTGAGACATGCGACAGTAGATTGGAGGCTGCATTGTCGACAGCATCGCTGAGTTCAACTATCCGCCGCGCATGTTCGAGGACCTCTGAGCCGGCGTCGGTCAGCCGCAGTTTCCGCGTGGAACGTTCGATCAGACGCATACCAAGCTGATCCTCTAATTCGGCGATGCGGCGGCTTACAGTTGAGGTCGGCATTTTGAGAATACGCGCCGCTCCTGAAAAGCTGTTTGCCTCGACCACGTGTGCGAACACGATGAGTGAATTCAGGTCTGTGGTCATGATCTTCCCGAAGATGGGATTCTGTTCTGCAAACTTACCGGCTAGTAGATGGTTCAGGCGATTGCCTGCGGCGCGGATCGCTTCCTCCCCACCCTCATACTTACCATAGCCCTGCAGATACAGAATGGCCTGCTCCGCTCAGACCTTTTGAGGACTAAGACGGAACGTTTTTGACAATTTGGGGCCCTGTAACTTTGAGTATGCAACAAGTTCTCGGGCGCATCTGGCTGCGGCCGATCGCAATGTCGGTTGGCGAGTTCAGTGCTCATCGAGGACGTGTGAATTGGAGAAGAGTAGTCGTCATAAACGCTCTTCTAGTTACGTAGTGTCTGTCAGAAGCATCCCTTCGCAGGAGAACGAACCTTCGCCATTTGTGCTTACAAGCTTGCGAACGCCGCCGCCGCTTCGACCTCGAACGGCGTAATGTTCCAGATGTTTTTGGAATACTCTTTGATCGACCGATTGGAGGAAAATTTACCGATCCGCGCAGTGTTATAGATTGACATCTTCGACCATCCCTCCTGATCGCGAAAAGTCGCGCCAACGCGGTCCTGACAGTTGACATAGGACTGATAGTCAGCGAACAAGAGGTAGGGGTCGCTATTCAACAGACCCTCGACCAGTGGACAAAAAAGATTGGGTTGCCACCTGAGAACTGGCCAGAAAGGATGCTGTCGATCACTTCATGCAGAGCTGGATTTGACTCGTAGATGGCGTGAGGATGGTAGCCTGCAGCCCTGGTAGCGGAAACCTCCGCCGCGGTGAGGCCGAAGAGAAAGAAGTTTTCGTGTCCAACCGCCTCGCGTATCTCTGATTCTTCTCGCTCTCGGGCGCGATCTGATCATCGACCGGCGGATCCGGTCTATCTGTATGGGCTTCCGTCTTTCGTCGTCTGCCAGATCTTTGTCTTGTATACCGTGAGGCATCACTCAGCGTGGTGGTTGAAAACAGCACGTCTCATCCTCGACTAGCGGTTCCGAAATTCCACTACCCTGTTGCGACGACAGTTCTTATCGTGAGTTTCGGGTGGTTGGTCGCCAAACCGGACGTTTCATCCATCATGAATCTCATAGAGCGCAAAATGACACACGCTGACTTTATCGCTGGAGGCCGGATTACTATCCGGAAACGCGCTCGCGTTAACCTAAATCACTGATAGTGAGTCTCGGTGAGTGCTAAGGCCTTCCATGAGAAGGCCGGTCGGTGTCAATCGTTTTCTGTGGTGGGGACAAGTTGATCTCCTACCCGATCTGAACCCGGTTCTATGCACGCCGAGTTACTGCTTTTGTCGCCACCCTTCCAGCCGCACTCTGATGTGAGCGTTTCATCGCTCGGTGCAAGTTGGGTGTTCTAGATCAGCCGGTGCTGCCACCTGTTATTGCGACCTTCACTCGATCTTGCAGATGGAGTATTGGGCCAGGCCAATGACGCAGTCACCGGAACTCGGCTTATGACATTAAACCTCCATACCTCTGGACTGAACTATGCCACTGCCGGCAGTGCGCCTGATCGTAGCGGCCTATAAACATCTCCGCTCACCCATAGTCGATGCAACAGGACGGCGAGCTTACGCGCGACGGCGATCACGGCGCGTTTCTTCCCGCGCTTGCCTCCGTGCTCAGCCAGTCTCATGCCCCATCGGCGCAGATCACTATCGACTCCCCAGGGGCCGAGAACGTGATGCGCAGCCTGCACCAGGAGTGATCGCAAATACGGATCGCCCTCTTTGCTGATGTGCATCTGCGGCTCACTCTGTCCCGAGTTGCGCCTTCCAGGTTGCAGCCCCACATAACAGGCTGCATCCCGGCTCTTACGAAAACGGTGTGGATCTTCCAGCGTCAGCATGTACGTCAGGGCGATCAGCGTTCCCACTCCCTTGATCTGCTTCAGCCGCTCTGCTTCTGGATATCTGTTCCGTGCCATGGACTCAAGCAGTTGGTCGTACTCGCAGATCCGTTCGCTGACCGACTCTATCTCTCTCATCAGCGGCTCCAGTGCACCCTTCAACTCCGGACTTAGATCCTGGGCCGCTTTCGGGTTCATCCCGCGTGCGTTGCATCCGCGGAGCCGTTCTCCGTAGGACTTCGTCAGGCCGCGCGCCGCGTTGACCAACATCGTCCGCGTGCGGACCAGAGCTGCTCGCGCCCGGATCACCGTAAGATCTGCTTGTGCCTCGGCGCTGCGATGCTTCACCGGACACAAAAGCTCCGGATCGATCCTTACGAGTCGCGCGAGCGTCCTCGCGTCGAGCCGGTCATCCTTGCGTCTACTCTCCCCGATCAGCCGCACGCTGCGCGCGTGTGCCACGATCGGCTCATGACCCAGTTCCTTGAGCAACCGGCTTACCCACGGTGAGTGTGTTCCGGTCTCCAGTGCGATACGGCTCCCAGGCATCGCTCCGAAAATCTCTTCTATCGCCTTGGGCGTCGTGCTCACCCTCTGCTCCAGCAGGACGTCTCCTGTCTCGTCCAGCACGCAATAAAAGCTCGACCTGTCGCCCAAATCCAGGCCGATGGTCAGGTGTCCGTCCTGCTTGTTAAGTGTCCGCTGCATCATCGTGGTGGTAAGCTTCTTCATCGCCGGTCTCCTCTATCTCCCGCGCTTCGAGCGCGCCGATACCTTGGGAGCTTAACGCATCCCGCTGGAGACCGGCCTTCTCATCCCATCTGTTATCGAAATTTGAGCATTCAAGATGCGCCAATCCATGCGGGCTGGCCGTTAGCTTCCTCTGTGAGACTGCAACCCCTCACACTCGAAGAATGCTAACCTGTTATCGAAATTTGAGCATTCAAGATGCGCCAATCCATGCGGGCTGGCCGTTAGCTTCCTCTGTGAGACTACAACCCCTCACACTCGAAGAATGCTAACCTGCGCAGATAGGGCGGCAGTCTGCTGTCTTGCCGTCCGGTGATCGGGGGACACCCGAACGGCGACCAATGTCTTTCTGAATGTACTCGCCACAGTGAATGCCCGCGTCGAAGCCCTCCGCGACGATGTCTCGGCGGCTGTCATCCGTCGTGACTGTCGAGCACACGCTCGCCTGCACGCAGATCGATTGCCTCGCAAAGCATCTCGCCGACGATCTGCAGGGTCGTGCCCACAACGGCGCAGTCGCCGGCGGACCAAGCGACCTGCTGCATGGCTTTTGCAGGAGCAAGGTCGACGGTGGGCGAGGAAGTGGAAGTAACTTCGAGCATGGCAGTTCTCCTGGTCACGGCGATGGCATCGAGCCCCACAGATTGGGGCGGGCTCCAGAAGTGGTCGCTGCCGCAGCATCGCTGGTCTCGACTTACATTTGCACGGCGACACCGCTACGCAGCGTTTGCATGACGACGCAACTGTGTTCTGCGGCGGCAAGGAGCATCTTTATCGTGTCTTCATCGACGTGATCCTTTGTTTGCAGCCGTACACCGCAACGCATGCGCTGGAATCCCACAGGAACCGCCCCTTCTACCAGCAAGCAACCGCGCACGTCGCATTCCGCAGTGACCTTCACTTCCAAGGACTCCAGGCGAATGCCACGATGATCGGCGATCATCCGCAACGTCGAGTCGAAGCAAGCTGCCACTGCCGCGCACAGCAGATCGCCAGGATTAGGGTTGTCGTGAAAACCACCCACGGCCCGATGAATCCCGAATTGCACGGGTGCGTCGGCGCTATTAGCAGGCACAACGACGCCGTGGAACGGATCCCCACCGCACGCGCTTACGGTATGCGCCCCGTCGCTGATCCAGGCGTCGGCCGGAACGCTGCGGTAATGCTCCCGCAGCGGGTGTTGTCGTTGCTGGACAAGGCTTACTCGTCTCGCGCTCATGGTACCCTCCGTTTCGTATGAACTCGACACTCGCAGGGTGACATGGCGCCCCGGGCGTCGTCATGAGGCGACAGTCATATATCGAATCGAATTCCCGCACGGGCAACCGCGATTATTAGGACGCAGGTCCCAGGTTGGGGCCCCTGCCGCTAGTTGTCGCGGCCGAGACCGGCCTTGCGAGCCATCACAATGGCCTGCGAGCGATGCTGCGCACCGAGCTTGGAGAAAACGCTAGTGACGTGATTGCGGACCGTCTTCTCGGCGATATGTAGGCAATGTGCAATCTGAGCGTTGGTCTGACCTCGTGCAATCCAGTCTAGAATCTCTCTCTCGCGTGCGGTCAAAGCAGCGAACTCCTCCGGCGCGGAGGTATCGATCTGCTCGTCCGCACCAAGGAACTCATTCAGCTCTTTCTTGAAATTCAGCCACGCCGGCTCATCGGCACGAAGGATGTGGTTCTTCCCTTCGAGCGGCAGGAAGCGGGCATTCGGTATCGCTGCGGCGAGGCGCCGGCCCGCCTCGAACGGCACCATGGCATCGCCTCGCACATGAAAAACGAGCGTGGGTGCAGTGACCTTCAACGCGTCGCTGCGAATGTCGAATGTGTTGAAGGCATTCCATAGTTGGCAAGCGGTTGGCGCCGACGCGCTGTGCCGCTGCAACTCACCGATCCACTTGAGCTCGGGTCCGGCGCCTTCTGGCATCAGCAGATTCGCAAATAGTTCGCGAAACGCCCCGACCTTCCTTCCCCAACCGGTTTCGATCATTTGCGAGAATGCCTGTGCCTGCCTTGCCAGCTTCTGGCCCGCGTCGTCCACGAAGGCACCATAGAGGTAGCTGTCGTAGAGCACCAGGCGGCTGACACGCTCAGGATGACGTGCCGCATACGCGACGGCGACCGCCCCGCCCTGGCACAAGCCGATCAGTGGGAAGCGACGAAGCTTGAGTGCATCGGCAACTGCCTCGAGGTCCGTCACCATGGCATCGAGAGAAAAATCGGTCACGTCCCGATCGGAAAGGCCCGAGCCTCGCGGGTCGTAACGGACAAGCATTCGCCGTTCGACGAGGGCCTGGGACCAATGGCGCCAGACCGGATTGTCCCAATCGAGCTCGAGGTGCGTGAACCAGTTGTTGACGCGCATCAGCGGAGGACCCTCGCCCGCCGTTGCAAAAGCGATCCGTACCTCGTCGCGTGACTTGCAGAAACGTATTCGTTGTTTCATTCGCAGTCTGCCGCCCACAATCAACCAGCTCGCACTTCGCGTTGCCACATGATACAAGGATCGATTGGGGAAGGATGACCGGGAAAAGGCTGAACGACCGCTATCCCCACGATCGACAGGCAGCTTCGGGCACAATGCCGCTGGTTGCACAGGGTCTCTACCGTTTCTCTACCCACGGGGCCCAGATCCGACGTCATATTGATCCGACGATCCTCCGCGCTCCATCCATTAGCGTGAGAGGAAAAGTCCCAAAACCAACTTTCCCTCTCAACTTGCAAATCCCGCAAACTACGCGAGATTCGCACTTTCCCACCGCCTCTACTACGACTGACTTTTAACAACCGGACACTTCATTTGTTCTCAAAAGCGGACATTTCTACTTGCTAACGACACTGACGCATAGCCGACCATCCTTCCACGATCACATCAACGAGTGCTAAGGCCTTCCATGAGAAGGCCGGTCGGTGTCAATCGTTTTCTGTGGTGGGGACAAGTTGATCTCCTACCCGATCTGAACCCGGTTCTATGCACGCCGAGTTACTGCTTTTGTCGCCACCCTTCCATCCGCACTCTGATGTGAGCGTTTGATCGCTCGGTGCAAGTTGGGTGTTCTAGATCAGCCGGTGCTGCCACCTGTTATTGCGACCTTCACTCGATCTTGCAGATGGAGTATTGGGCCAGGCCAATGACGCAGTCACCGGAACTCGGCTTATGACATTAAACCTCCATACATCTGGACTGAACTATGCCACTGCCGGCAGTGCGCCTGATCGTAGCGGCCTATAAACATCTCCGCTTACCCATAGTCGATGCAGCACGACGGCCAGCTTACGCGCGACTGCGATCACGGCGCGTTTCTTCCCGCGCTTGCCTCCGTGCTCAGCCAGCTTCATGCCCCATCGGCGCAGGTCGCTGTCGACTCCCCAGGGGCCGAGAACGTGGTGCGCGGCCTGCACCAGAAGTGCTCGTAGATACGGATCGCCCTCTTTGCTGATGTGCATCTGCGGCTCGCTCTGTCCTGAGTTACGCCTTCCAGGTTGCAGACCCACGTAACAGGCTGCATCCCGGCTCTTGCGAAAACGGTGCGGATCTTCCAGCGTCAGCATGTACGTCAGGGCGATCAGCGTTCCCACTCCCTTGATCTGCTTCAGCCGCTCTGCTTCTGGATATCTGTTCCGTGCCATGGACTCGAGCAGTTGGTCGTACTCGCAGATCCGTTCGCTGACCGACTCTATCTCCCTCATCATCGGTTCCAGTGCACTCTTCAACTCCGGACTCAGATCCTGAGCTGCCTGCGGCTTCATCCCGCGTGCGTTGCATCCGCGGAGCCGTTCTCCGTAGGACTTCGTCAGGCCGCGCGCCGCGTTGACCAACGTCGTCCGTGTGCGGACCAGAGCTGCTCGCGCCCGGATCACCGTAAGATCTGCTTGTGCCTCGGCGCTGCGATGCTTCACCGGACACAAAAGCTCCGGATCGATCCTTACGAGTCGCGCGAGCGTCCTCGCGTCGAGCCGGTCATCCTTGCGTCTACTCTCCCCGACAGCCGCACGCTGCGCGCGTGTGCCACGATCGGCTCATGACCCAGTTCCTTGAGCAACCGGCTTACCCACGGTGAGTGTGTTCCGGTCTCCAGTGCGATACGGCTCCCAGGCATCGCTCCGAAAATCTCTTCTATCGCCTTGGGCGTCGTGCTCACCCTCTGCTCCAGCAGGACGTCTCCTGTCTCGTCCAGCACGCAATAAAAGCTCGACCTGTCGCCCAAATCCAGGCCGATGGTCAGGTGTCCGTCCTGCTTGTTAAGTGTCCGCTGCATCATCGTGGTGGTAAGCTTCTTCATCGCCGGTCTCCTCTATCTCCCGCGCTTCGAGCGCGCCGATACCTTGGGAGCTTAACGCATCCCGCTGGAGACCGGCCTTCTCATCCCATCTGAAGTCATCAACAGAAACCCGCAGGCGGGTTTTTCCTATCCCGATCTCGATTCGTCGCCTTCCACGTGTTCGTCGAGTTCCAGCTTCAATGGCTCTCGAAGTTAAATCGATTCAAAGCCGCGACTCGGGGCCAGGAGAGCTGTTCTTCAGTTGTCTGCAATCCTCTTCGAGCCGGGCCGCCTGGGTCATCAGATAATTCTGTTCCGGAATGCTGGTGGTTCCGGCCGCGGCCGTTCGATAGTGATGTACGGCCCTCTCGAAATCTCCAAGCTTCTCGAACAAATGCCCGCGCACTGCATCCAGCCGGTAATGCCCACCCAGTCGTTCGTCGCTGTCGAGTGCCCGCAGACGTTCCAGCCCCCGTTCCGGACCGTGCACCATGGCGATAGCGATAGCCTGGTTCAGTGTGACCATGGGGCTGGGCGCCACGCGTTGCAGCAGTTCATAGAGCGCCACAATCTGGGGCCAGTCGGTATCTTCCGGACACGCCGTCTCGTCATGAACGGCAGCGATCGCCGCCTGCAACTGGTAAAGTCCCACAGCACCTTTTGAGAGCGCGAGCGCCAGTAGATCCTTGCCTTCTGTGATCTCGTCCGGATCCCACAAACCCCGATCCTGTTTGTCGAGCGGGATCAGCTCCTCATGCAGTCCGGTCCGGGCAGCCCGCCGCGCGTTAGTCAGCAGCATCAGCGACAGCAGGCCGGCGATCTCTGCATCCTCGGGCAGCAGCGCCATTGCGCCGCGGGTGAGGCGAATCCCTTCGCGAGCCAGGTCGAGGCGCTGCAATTGCGCGCCGATGCTGCTCGCATATCCCTCGCTGAAGATCAGGTACAGCACGTGGAGGACCGCGGGCAGCCGCTCCCTCCGCTCCTGCGGAGTTGGCAGACGAAAGGGAACTTTCGATGCCTTGATGCTCTGTTTTGCGCGGCTGATTCGCTGCGCCATCGTCGCCTCGGGAACCATGAACGCGTTGGCAATCTCTGCCGTGGTCAGGCCGCCCACCGCTCGCAGCGTAAGCGCAATTGCTGAGGACGTACTCAGCGCTGGATGACAGCACATGAAAAGGAGAACGAGTGTGTCTTCAGGATCCATGTCCGCCTCGATATTCTCCGCCGGCTCGATCGCCGGATCCTCCTCCGCTATCATCGCGGTCTCCCGCTGGCGGCGCGCCATCTCGCTGCGCAGCGTGTCCGTCATCCGCCTCGATGCCACTCGAATCAGCCACCCGCTAGGATTCTCGGGAATGCCCTCCCTGGGCCACTGCCTGAAGGCGGCCAGCATCGCTTCCTGCACTGCGTCTTCTGCCGTGGAAAAGTCGCGAAAGCGCCTAGCTACCACCCCGAGCACCTGCGGCGCAAGTTCGCGCAGCAGTTGCTCCGACTTGGGGTCCCATGGCCTTGTTGTCGCAGAGTCCGTCACAGCATCTCCGGCGGCGGTGCGTTCATCACCGGACGCACCTCAATCGGCATGTTGAGCGGATTTCCTCCCGGCCCAGGCGCCGCCGACACTCTGGCCGCAATCGCATACGCCCGCTCCGGAGTGTCCACATCGATGATCCAGAAACCGGCGAGAAACTCCTTCGACTCCGGAAAGACGCCATCGGTGATTGGAACGCCGTCCTTTCCGGCTCGTACCAGCCAGGCTTGATCGGGGAACGCAAGGCCTTCAGCCGAGACTAACTCGCCGGACTCCCGCAGGTCGCGGTTCAGGCCATGCATAAATGCGATGTGCGCTTGCAGATCGGCTCGGGGCCAGGTAGGAACTCCCGCTCCGGCCCGCATGGTGTTCATCATCAAAATGTATTTCATCTTCCTCCTCCTCTCTGATCTTGTTGAGGGTAATTTCCGCACTTTTGTCCATCACAGCCGGGAGTACGGGCTCAGTTCGCGATAGTTCTGGGCTCCGCGTACTGCCGCACCTCGATCGGCATGTTCGTCGGAACGCCTCCGGGCCCGGACGCCGCAGAGATTCGGCCCGCGATGACATAGGCGCGCTCGGGTGCGGCGACATCGACGATCCAGTAACCCAGCAGGAACTCCTTCGATTCGGGAAAGACACCGTCCGTGACCGGCAATCCATTCTTCTCGCCGCGCACGACCTTGGCTTCCTTCGGTTCGGCCAGGTGCTGGGTGGCGACGAACTCGCCCGTTTCCACGAACTCCTTCACGATGGCACCCAGGGTTTGCATATGGGCGTCCCGATCGCTCTGCGACCAGGTGTGATACCCGGCAACGCCCGCTTTGGTGCCCGACATCATCAGAATGTATTTCATGACCTCTTCTCCTTTGTGGTTTCGCTCGTGATTCAAATGCGTTAATTTCCCAGATTGGAATGAAACATCCATCGGACGCCAAACTTGTCGTTCAACGCACCATAAATGCCGAAGAACAGTTCTTTCAGCGGATCGGTCACATCCCCTCCTTCTGAGAGGCACGCAAAGAGAGTGCTCAGTTCCTGGAACGTTCCGCCGTTCAGATAAAGGCAAACGGTATTGCCTGGGACTCGCATGCGATCCGCCCGCAGCCAGTCCGACGCCGAGAGATCGACCTTCCCGCTTTTCAGTCGGGCATTGAGGATCTTCTCGTGCTGAAATGCGGGCATCGAGTCTTTTGCCGGAGAGTCCTTCACCGGTATCTGCGTCAGCTCTCCGTCGAAGCAGGATTTGTAGAATTCCATGGCTTGTTTGCAGTTTCGGTCGAACAAAAGATAAGGGGTTAGGGTCGTCATTGCATGTCCTCCGTGGCTTTTTCTCCTGAGTTCCGCATCCGAGTGCCAGATCTCGACCTTCCTAGGAACGATGGTCTGTCAGGCCACTCTACGCTTTCATCCGGTAGTCGGAGCCGGTTTCGCATTCTCGACATTCATCGCAAAAAAAATCTTCCGGCAGAATCGGAGGCCCAGTGTCGAATTTGCGCCCACGAAACCGACATACAAGTGGAGGTTGGCAAATGACGACCGAAGACATGGTGGTGGATGTCAGCCAGGATTGGCTTCAAGCCTGCTCCGTCCAGGAGCATTTCATGCGGGGCCCGGCCCTGAACAATTGCCGGGTGAATTTGAGCGCAAGGTGCCGGCAGATGCGAGCTCTCGGCGGCGACTGCTACAACTTCGCTTCCGTGGGAGATGGCCAGATAACGATGCTTGTGGGCGATGCCTCCGGCAAGGGGATTGCTGCCGCCCTACTGATTGCCAGTGTTCAGGCGTCAGTGCAGACCGCGGCTCAGTTTACAGGAGACGATCTGGCCGGCCTATTCCGGGCGGTTAACGTTCAAGCCTGTGCCTCGTCGCTCGCTGACCGCAATGCGACGCTGTTTTATGGTGTGCTTGATCGTGTGACGCTCACGCTGCGGTATGTGAATGCGGGCCACAATCCGCCGGTTGTCGTTCATCCTGACGGGTCTCTCGACTGGCTTGAGCCGAGCAGAGCGCCGGTACGATTGTTTCCCGACGCAACGTGGCACGAGGAGGTCATGCACCTCCATCCCGGCGATCTGGTCCTTGCATATACAGACGGTGTGATTGAAGCGTCCAATCCTTCAGGTCAAGAGTGGGGAATTGACGGCCTCCTCCAGGCTGCGAAGGCCCGCAGGATGCAGTCCGCGGATGAACTCGTTGGGTCGATCGTCGATTCCATGGACGCATTTTCCGGAGGCGTCCAGACGGACGATGCTACTGTGGCGGTCTTGCGAGCCATCTGAGAAAGAGAACCTGACGCGAGAACAATCCGTGTCTCCAGGTGCCACGGTGATGCTGTGAACTCTTTGGTGCGGCCCGGGTTCCTTTCTCTGCTCTTCACTTATCGAAAAGCGCTTCATCGCCAAATTACTCACCGACAATGGAACGCGAGCCACATGGACGTGTAGTCGGCTTATCGGACAA
>CAWIQU010000004.1:0-216375 GCA_963838345.1 uncultured Acidobacteriaceae bacterium
CTTCGGAGGCTGCCGCTCTATCCAGCTGAGCTACGGGCGCGCTCTCTTAAGCCTAGCACGATCGCTCCAGGTTGACAGCCGGCGCCGCGCCAGTTCAGCATCATCACGGGCCCTCTATGCAACACTGTAGGCTGTCCCTCAAGCCGAACATCCAACGCAATCCTCAACGAGAAAGAGAGACTCCCTCATGCTCCTCCGCTCCCTTGCAACCGCCGCCTGTTGTACACTCCTCGCCACCGCAAGCCTCGCCCAGATGGGTGGTGGCCAGCAGGCCAGTCCCGCCGCAACCGCTGACGTTAGTTTGAACGGCAAGGCCATCACTATCCACTACAACTCTCCCCGCCTCAAAGGCCGCACTATCGGCTCCGACATCGTTCCCTACGGAGAAGTCTGGCGCACCGGAGCCAATCCAGCCACCACCCTCGTCACCGCCGGCAACCTCAAGATCGGAACGCTCGACGTCCCCGCCGGCACCTACACCCTCTTCACCCTGCCCAACAAGGACCAGTGGGTCTTCATCGTCAGCAAGAAGACCGGCGAGTGGGGCATCCCCTACCCCGAAGGCAATGACCTCGGCCGCACTCCAATGACCAGCAAGCCCGTCGGGTCTCCTCAAGAGAATATGTCCATCTCCTTCGAGAACACCAAGGGAAACAGCACCGAACTCCACATCAAATGGGGCACAACCGACCAGTACGTCACCATCAAAGCGCAGTAGCTTCTACTCTGCGGCTTCCTTGTCCAGTCGCAGCTTCTCCATCACCGAAGCCACAAGCTCCTTCGCTCCGGTAATGTTCGCCAGCACAGCCTGTAGATCGAGCGCCGGAACCTTCGGGTTCCGCGCGCTCGTGCAGTACACGCCATGCTGCCCCACCAGGATCAGCGCATCGGTCAGCACATCCAGCGTCACCGCCAGCCGTCCCCGCGCCTCTCCCATCATGAACTCGTACTTCTCGAGCTCATCCTGTCGGTCATAAAAGACGGACACGCTACCACTCCTTCGCGGCCGAATCGACCACCACGGGCTCCGAGCCACCGGCCCCTTCCACCGCAGCACCGGCTTCCTGCGCCGCCGTCGTCTCATCCAGCCGCTGCACCCGCGTCGTATGCGGCGCCGTCTGCACCAGCTCCGGATTCTCCTCCGCCTCCCGCGCAATCTGCTTCAGCGCATCGATCAGCAGGTCCAGCTCCTCGCGGCTCTCGCTCTCCGTCGGCTCAATCATCATCGCGCCCGGCACAATCATCGGGAAGCTCACCGTATACGCATGGAAGCCGTAGTCGATCAGCCGCTTGCCCATATCGCCCGTCTTCACGCCATTCTTCGCCTGCAGCTTGTCGGAGAACACAACCTCATGCAGCGTCGGCGTCTTGTACGGCAGCTCAAACGTGCCCTCCAGCTTCGCGCGAATGTAGTTCGCATTCAGCACCGCATCCTCGGTCGTCTGCCGCAGCCCATCCGGCCCATTCGCCAGGATGTACGCCAGCGCCCGCACAAACATCCCGAAGTTGCCATAGAACATCCGCACGCGCCCCACACTCTGCGGCCGGTTGTAGTCCAGCCCCAGCGAGCCATCCGCACGCGTCGCCAGCACCGGCGTCGGCAGAAACGGCTCCAGAATCTTCTTGCAGGCCACCGGCCCCGATCCCGGCCCACCGCCTCCATGCGGAGTCGAAAACGTCTTGTGCAGATTCAAATGCATCACATCCACGCCGAAATCGCCCGGCCGCGTCTTGCCCACCAGCGCATTCATGTTCGCGCCATCCATATACAGCAGCGCGCCCTTCGCATGCAGGATGTCCGCGATCTTGTGAATCTCGCTCTCGAACACGCCAATGGTCGAAGGATTCGTCAGCATCAGCGCGGCCGTATCTTCATCGACCATCCGCTCCAGCTCGGCGATATCCACCATCCCCTGCGCATTCGACTTCAGGTTCGCGACCTGATACCCGCACACCGCCGCCGTCGCCGGATTCGTCCCATGCGCCGAGTCCGGAATCAGAATCTTCTTCCGCGCATTGCCCTTCGCTCTCGTGATACGCCCGCACCAGCAGGATCCCGGTAAACTCGCCATGCGCGCCCGCCGCCGGCTGCAGCGTAATCGCATCCATGCCGGTAATCTCGATCAGGCAATCCTGCAGCATCTTCATGATGCCCAGGCAGCCCTGCGACAGCGACTCCGGCTGATACGGATGCGCCTCGGCAATCCCTTCCAGCCGCGCCACCGCCTCATTCACGCGCGGGTTGTACTTCATCGTGCAGCTTCCCAGCGGATACATCCCCAGATCGATCGCATAGTTCCACGTCGAAAGCCGCGTGAAGTGCCGAATGATCTCAATCTCACTCAACTCCGGCATCACGCCCAGGTCCGTACGCACCGAAGCGCCCAGCAGGGAAGCAGCATCCACCGCCGGCACATCCAACTCCGCCAGCCGATAAGCCTTCTTCCCCGGCGAAGACTTCTCAAAGATCAAATCTTCATTCTGGTTGACATGCGTCGTCGCCTTCTTCGGTGTCCCTACAAACTTATCCGCCATCCTGAACCGCCTTCTACTTGTAACTTCGAATCTCACCAGCTCTGACCTAATTGCTGCAGCCGCTCTTTGCGCCTGCGTTCCACCCGTCGGCGATACGAATTCACAACGCTCCAAGTGTTGAAAGCCACCGAGCAATATCATTGAAACGCGCCACCACGGGTTCTGGTGAGGTGAGATACAAGGGACGTCGTAAAGCTTGCGAACGTCGAGAACGCAGAGAAATGAATCTCGCACCGAGTCCAAGATCAGAGACTTCTTCGACGTCACGTCTAAAACTCCTGCGCATCCACTCATCGCCGGTCTCCGAATAACTCCCCGACTCCGGCCCATCCACATCTTCTTCCCGCAGCGAAAGCCCAAACACCATGCCATTCTCAAACTCAATCGTCAGCGCATCGCCTTCCTCGAGCGACGCCTGCACAACCTTCTCGCCAATCTGCGCGCACAGCGCATTCCGATACTCCGGCTCGCCATACGCCACCGAAAACTCCGGCAACAACACATGCGGCCACTCATACAGCGTCAGCAGAGGCGCCTCAAACCGAAGCTGCAGAAAGTCCTCGACAAACTCAACCGCCTTCAACTCCTCGCCATCAATCGCCGAAATATCCATCGCCTAAGCCTTCTTACCTGCACAGCGCCGCCGCAACAGCATCCATCTGCTTCCGCGTCGTCAACTCCGTCGCACACCACAGGCTCGCATTCGGCCCCAGCTCCGGATACCACTTCGCCAGCGCCAGCCCGCCAATAATCTTGCTGCTCAAGCAGCGCAGCATTCGTCTCCTCCGCACTCTTCGGCAGCTCCAGCACAAACTCATGGAACCGCGGCGCACCATCAAACAGCACCTTCGCACCGGCAGAACCACCCAGCACACCCTTCAGATAAGCCGCCTTCGCCAGATTCTGCTCCGCCAACTCCCTCAGCCCCTGCTTGCCATACACCGTCAGGAAGATCGTCATCATCATCGCCACCAGCGCCTGGTTCGTGCAGATATTCGAAGTCGCCTTCTCGCGCCGAATATGCTGCTCGCGCGTCGACAGCGTCAGCACAAACCCACGCTTGCCGTCCTTATCCTTCGTCTCGCCGACCAGCCGCCCCGGCATCTGCCGCAGAAACTTCTCCTTGCACGCAATCACGCCGCAGTACGGCCCGCCATAACCCACCGCCACGCCAAACGACTGCGCCTCCAGCGAAACAATATCCGCCTCCGCCGGCGGCTTCACAATCCCCAGCGACACCGCCTCGGCAATCGAAACAATCAGCAGCGCGCCCTTCGCGTGCGCCATCTCCGCAATCGCCGCCACATCCTCAATCGTCCCAAAGAAGTTCGGCGACTGAATCATCACGCAAGCCGTCTCCTCCGTAATCGCCGCATCCAGCGCCGCCATATCCACGCGCCCATTCGCCGCATAGCCAACCTCGGCCGTCGGAATCTCCTGGTGCTGCGCATACGTCGCAATCACCTCGCGATACTCCGGATGCACCGTCCGCGCAATCACCGCGCTATCGCGCCCGGTCACGCGCACCGCCATCATCATCGCCTCAGCCGCGCCGGTCGACCCGTCATACATCGACGCGTTCGCGATCTCCATGCCCGTCAGCTCGCAGATCATCGTCTGGAACTCGAACATCGCCTGCAGCGTGCCCTGCGAGATCTCCGGCTGATACGGCGTATAGCTCGTCAAAAACTCGCCGCGCTGCACCAGCGAGTCGATGATCACCGGCCTGTAGTGCCGATACACACCCGCGCCCAGAAAGCTCGCATAGCCAACGGCATTGTTCTCCGCAAACGCGCGAAAGCGATCCAGAATCTCCGACTCCCCATGCTGCCGGGGAATCGCAAGATCGCGCTTCAGTTGATACTCCGCAGGAATCGTAGAAAACAGATCGTCGATCGACGCCACGCCAATCTCGGCAAGCATCTCCTCGCGATCCGCAGGGGACTTCGGCAAATAGCGCATCTCTTAGTGTCCGGTCTCTTCGCTGATAAATTTTTCGTAGTCTGCCGCCGACAACAGTCCATCAACCTGCTTCGCGTCCGTCAGCTCCACCTTCAGCATCCAGGTCGTATTCGCGTCGGCGTTGATCTTCTCCGGCTTATCCTTCAACTCTTCATTGACCGCCGTCACCGTGCCCGACACCGGCGAATACAGATCCGACACCGCCTTCACCCACTCCACCGAACCGAAGATCTTGCCCGCCTCGATCGTGTCGCCCACCTTCGGCAGGTCGACAAACACAATATCGCCCAGCGAGTTCTGCGCGTAGTCCGTAATGCCGACGGTGCCGATATTGCCGTCGACCTGAATCCACTCATGTTCCTTCGTGTAGCTATAATTCGCAGGGTAGGCCATTCGTCTCGTTCTCCGTGTCGTAAAAGTCCAGAACTTCCATTGTAGTTCGTGTGGTCGTGGCTTGTCGGCTCACCCTACGCAGATTTCTTTGGCCGTTTATAGAACGGCGTCGGCACCACCTTCGCCTTCACCATCTGCCCGCGAATCTCCACCGCGACCTCTTCATCCAACCCGGCATACTCCACCGGCACATACGCCAGAGCAATGTTCTTCTTCAGAAACGGCGCCGGCGACCCGCTCGTAATCTCGCCAATCTTCTTCCCGCCAACCGAAAACACCGGATACCCATCCCGCCCGATCCCGCGCTCAATCATCTCCAGCCCCACCAGCTTGCGCTTCGGCCCGCCCTCTGCCTGAATCTTCACCAGCGCATCGCGCCCCACAAAATCGCCCTTGTCGAGCTTCGCATACCGCCCCAGCCCCGCCTCAAACACATTGATCGTGTCCGAGATCTCATGCCCATACAGCGCCATCGCCGCCTCCAGCCGCAGCGTATTCCGCGCCCCCAGCCCGCACGCCAGAATCCCAAACTCCTCGCCGGCCTCCAGCACCTCGCCCCACACCCGCGCGCTGGTCGGCTCGTCCGACGGAATATAAATCTCGAACCCATCCTCGCCCGTATACCCCGTCCGCGCGATCATCACGTTGTACAGTCCGCAAACCTGCCCCCACGTAAACCAGTAGTTCTTGATCGTGCTCAGATCAGTCGACGTCAGCTTCTGCAGCGTCTCCGCGGCTCTCGGTCCCTGGATCGCAATCTGCGTGTAGTAGTCGCTGAAGTCATTCACATGCACGCCCGGCATATGTCCGATCGTCTTCCGCACCCACTCCACATCCTTCTCTCGCGTCCCCGCATTGATCACGATCAGATAGTCGTTATCCGAAAGCTTATGCACGATCACGTCATCGACAAACGTCCCATTCGGATACAGCATCGCCGAGTAGTGCGCCTGCCCCACCGCCAGCTTCGACGCATCATTCATGCACAGCCGCTGCACCGCCGCCAGCGACCCCGGCCCGCGCAACTGAATATCGCCCATGTGCGAAACATCGAACACCCCCACCGCAGTCCGCACCGCCATATGTTCCGCAATCAACCCGCAGCAGTCGACCGGCATATCCCATCCGCCAAAGTCGACCATCTTGGACTTTGCCGCCCGGTGTACCGCGTTCAATGCTGTCTTCCGAAGGGGAGTCATCGTCTCTTCCATAGCTGTTTCCTTCTGTCTCTCATGAAAGCTGGCCTCTAAAACGATAGCACCGGCAGCCGCATCAAACCACCCGGCGTCGATTACCGCCCCAGCGACGAATCACTTCGAAACCTTCGTCTTCAACCCCTCAACCTGTTGCTTCAACGCACCATAGGCAGCATCCGTCACTGGTCCATGCGTCTGCCACGCAACATCGCCTTTTCCATCGACGACGACCACATAGGTATCATCAGGCGCTCCGTAGTGCACCAGCGCCCGCCACTCCGTCTCGTGATCCAAAACCGGCACAAACCGGGCCTGCTCCCCCGCAGGCACCGAGGATTTTATCGAGTGAATCACCATGGGGCGGACCAGACTCGGAACCGAAGCCAGCACCGGCATCTGGTAGTACACGACCGTCGTAGAGTCTCGATAGTCCAACGCCAATCTCTTCCCCCACGCCGTTGAGCCCGCACTCGATGCCTTGCTAAACCCGAGAACCAGCACGCCCACCCTTCCCTGCAACGCAGCAGGCAGATTCACTGCTTCGTTCGAAAATGCCGTCCCATGCACCTCGGGAATCTGCACCGTCGCGGACCGATCTTGCGCTGCCAGTCCATTCACGGCCAGCAGCGTCAGGGAGAGATACCGTCCCACAGAAAACGCGAAGCCCGTCGCCATAACATCGAGTATAGTCCGCGCTCGCGAGCCTTTTCTGGGACGAGGAACTTACTGTGATCTCGTGAACGTTAGCTACTATCCTTATCGTGAGAACGATCCGCCGATCGATTCTTCAATGCATCCCGTTCGGCAAAGATTTTGTCAATCTGCCGGCGTCGAGTACAAGGGTCGCCAGCGCTTCATCGAAGTTATGGTCATGCGTCTTCTGCAGTGTGGCCGGTTCAATCGACTCGGTCAGCGCCCAAAGAACATAGTGCGTTGGTCGATCGTAGATCACCAGGCGAAACATGGGCAGCGGATCGGACGCACCTTTCTGCTTGTCGGCATTGGCCGGCCCATTCGGAGCAGTAAGCTGCAACTCGAAGACGAGATCGGCCTCTGCGGGAGAAGCGACAAGCTGGTATCGACCCCAGCTCACAACATTTGCGTAGAACTGGTTGTACGCGCGGTCCGGATCACCAGTAAACGGATGCGAAAACAGCCCGCTGTCCGCTCCAGCGTTTGAGATAAAGACCTTCTTCGCACTCAGCAGTAACTGCGGAACCGGAGCTATAGCAATAGGCGCAAGTTGTTGCGCAAGCAAAGCGATCTCTGACAGCGGAACGACGACGCCAAGGCATGCAACGAATCCAAGCCGGGAAATTTTCATACCCATCTCCTTCCCTCAGACGAGGGAATCGTCCGCTGTTGCAGACGCAGCATTCAGGTCAAATGTTTCGCTCCTGATTCACAACGGCAAACTAAACCGTCACCGTCTCCCGGTACTCCCCAAACACTCTTCGCAACACATCCGCGATCTCACCCACGGTCGCGTAGCTTTCCACCGCATGCAGTATCTGAGGCATCAAATTCCCGCCACCCCGCGCCACATCCTCCACTCCCCGCAGCGCCGCCGCATGAACTCCCGCATCCCGCCGAGCCCGAAGCGCACGCATCCGCTCCACCTGCCGCTTCTCCAGCGCCTCATCGATCCGCTGAATCGGTACCGCAACCTCCTGCTCGCTGGCAAACTCGTTCACCCCAACAACGATCGCCTCCTTCGCATCCACCGCCCGCTGATACGCGTACGCCGCGTTCTGAATCTCGCGCTGCACATACCCCTGCTCGATCGCGCGCAGCATCCCATATTTGCCTCCCAGATCGAACCGCGCCACCGTCGCCATATATTCCTCCGCTCGCCGCTCAATCTCATTCGTCAGCGACTCGACATAGAACGACCCCGCCAGAGGATCCACCGTCTGCGCCACGCCACTCTCATGGGCCAGAATCTGCTGCGTCCGCAACGCAATCCGCGCGGCATTCTCCGTCGGCAGCGACAGCGCCTCATCAAATCCATTCGTATGAAGGCTCTGCGTTCCTCCAAGTACGGCCGCCAGCGCCTGCAGCGTCGTTCGCACAATATTGTTCTCCGGCTGCTGCGCGGTCAGGGTCGAACCCGCCGTCTGAGTATGAAACCGCAGCATCCAACTCCGCGGATTCTTCGCGCCAAAGTGTTCCCGCATAATCTGCGCCCACATCCTTCGCGCTGCACGAAACTTCGCCACTTCCTCCAGCAGATTGTTATGCGAGTTGAAGAAGAAACTCAGCCGCGGCGCAAACGCATCCACATTCAGCCCCGCGTCGATTGCGGCCTGCACATACGTCATCCCATTGACCAGCGTGAACGCGACCTCCTGCACTGCTGTACATCCAGCCTCGCGCATGTGGTAACCCGAGATCGAGATCGTATTCCACTCCGGCACCTCCTCGGCCGCCCATGCAAAGATATCCGTCACCAGCCGCATCGCATGCGCCACCGGATAGATGTACGTCCCCCGCGCGATGTACTCCTTCAAAATATCGTTCTGGATCGTCCCATTCAGCTTGCGAACGTCCGCGCCCGTCCGTCTCGCCACCGCCACATACAGCGCCAGCAGAATCGACGCCGTAGCATTGATCGTCATCGACGTAGAGATCGTATCCAGCGCAATCCCATCGAACAGCCGCTGCATATCCTCGATCGAGTCAATCGCGACCCCAACCTTTCCCACCTCACCCAGCGCCAGCGGCGAATCCGAGTCATACCCAATCTGCGTCGGCAGATCGAACGCCACGCTCAGCCCTTTGGTCCCGTTCGCCAGCAGAAACTTATATCGCCGATTCGACTCCTCGGCATCCCCCATGCCCGCATACTGCCGCATCGTCCACAGCCGCCCGCGATACATCGTCGGCTGAATTCCCCGCGTATAGGGATACTCACCCGGCTCTCCCACCGTCGCCGCCAGCGTCAAAACCCTCAAGCTCTCCGCGTCATAAACCAGCTCGACAGGAATCCCACTACTCGTCCTGAATTGTCTTTCCAGGCATCTTCGACATGACCCGCACAAGTGTAGCCTAGCCTCCGCGCCCTCCGCGAAACCTCTGCGTCGTCTGCGTTCGTTTTTCGCCCCTCAGCCACGGCTCCTGCGATTCGCCTTCACAAAGCTGCTGACGCAGAAGTATCCAAACACCGCCGCCATGGTCAGCGAAATCAAAAGACGAACGTGCGCATCATGGTTCTCCGCAGTCTCATGCAGTGCCGCGCGCATCCTCCAGGAGCCCGCAACCGCGGAAACAGCAAAAATCCCAAAGAAGACCCCGGTCAGCTCCAGCCAAAGCGCGCCCGACAGCCTGACCAGCCGTCCGCCAACCGTCTTGTTGAACTGCTTGCTACCCTGCTTCAGCCCCCGCCCCGTCTGTCGAACCTGAGCAGCCGTCCGCGCAACCTGCTCCGGCATCCGAACTCCGGAAGCCTCAGCCTTCCCCTTACTCACAGGCGGCTTCACGCCCTGCCCCGCAGCACCCTGCCTCGCAGCATCCGGACTCGCAGCACTGGGGCTCGCATCGGCGCCCTGTTTCGTCTTCGCACCCGCAGAAGGATTCGGCGCCGTCGCCGCATCCACTGCCATCACCAGCGTCTTAGCCGCCGCACGAGCCCCGACACCAAGCGCACGACCGAATCGAACCGAATCCATACTGGAAAGTGTAGTCGCTCTCCATCCGCCCGCGAAAGTCCTCCGAATTAGTCCACTCCCGAATCAACGCCGCCAGACTTTATTGCATCCAACCCCTCACGACGAATCGATAAGTCGATCGAATAAAACGAAAAAGGGGCAACGCAATGAGAAATATTCTTTGGATGGTGGGCGGTTGCTGTGCGGCCGTAGCAGGATTTCTGGTGTGGGGCTCTAAACGCACGCCGCCGGTAGAGTTGCTCGCCCATCGCCTCGAGGAGGCCTGGGCCGACCACCATACCGTCGTCGAACCCAGTTAGGTCCCGTCGATTAATTCGCAAAAGAAATGTCGTTGCAGGCTCCGCCGCCATGGGCGTATTCTTTTAACAGTAACCAGGTACGACCGCAGTACCCGCAATGCCGTTCCCGCCGGTCACCTTCGCCGGGAATACCCGATGCGTGGTGGGATTCGAACCATAGGGCAGCCCGGAGGTGGCATTGAATCAGAAGGTCAAAAACCTTATCCAGAAACTTGGCGAAGCGATCCACGAGTCCGTCTCGGAGTCGGAGGATATAGCAGGCGTCGTCAAAAACATCCGCGAACAGGGTTTTGATGTTCTCCTCATGCTTGAGGCCACGATCGGCCTCAACGAGGTTGAGACAGAAGCCGAAGAGTCCAGCGAACCCGCCGTCGAAGACACGGACGGGCCGTTTACCCGCAGCGACCTGACCTTCCTGAAATCTTTACGCATCAGCCTCACCGATGATGCATCCGCAGACTCCGCAACGGACCCGTCACGAGACAACGCTTCCGAAGCCTAGTCAGCCAATAACACAAGGTTTCCAAAAGAGGCCCGCACCCGTTGCAGGGCCTCTTTTCTTGCTCTTCCGGCGATTGAGATTACAAATTCAATCTCGCGTGGTAGACTCGCGTTTCTCTGATACACCGGAGCGGCTTTGTGCATCTGACTCACGGGGTTCAACGATTTCTCAAGAGAAGCAGCAGTGCCGGAGTTCTAAGGATATGAGAGATACGCTTGGCGTTTTACTCGCCGGTGGTGCCGGCGAACGACTCTTCCCCCTCACCCGCGATCGCGCCAAGCCGGCCGTTCCCTTCGCTGGCCAGTACCGGATCATCGACATCACCCTCTCCAACTGCATCAACTCCGACCTCCGCCACGTCTACATCCTCACCCAGTACAAGGCGCTTTCGCTCAACCGCCACATCCGCGAAGGCTGGGGGCCAGTCGTCGCCAACGAGCTCGGCGAGTTCATCGAGATCCTTCCCCCCATGCAGCGCGTCTCCAAGTCCTGGTATCAGGGCACAGCCGACGCCGTCTACCAGAACATTTACTCCATCGGCTCCGAAGAACCGAAACACGTCATCATCCTCTCCGGCGACCACATCTACAAGATGAACTATGCACTGATGCTCGATCAGCATCGCGACTCCGGCGCCGACGTCACTCTCGCCACCCTTCCCATCTCTCCCTCCGAAGTCGCCTCCTTCGGTGTCGTCGAGGTCGCCCGTAACGGTGAGGTCACCGGCTTCGAGGAGAAGCCTAAAGAGACCAAGATCCGCTCGCCTTTCAACCCCGACATGGTCGACGTCTCCATGGGCATCTACATCTTCAACACCGACGTCCTTCTTCCCGAACTCATCAAGGACGCAGAAGATCCCAACTCCAAGCACGACTTCGGCCACAACATCCTGCCCAACATCCTCGGTCGCTTCAAAATGCATGCCTATAACTTCGTCGACGAGAACAAGCAGAAAGCCCTCTACTGGCGCGACGTCGGCACACTCGAGGCCTACTACGAGGCCAACATGGACGTCGCCGGCGTCACCCCAACCTTCAACCTCTACGACAAGTCCTGGCCCATGCGCACCCGGCCCTACCAGTACCCGCCCGCCAAGTTCGTCTTCGGCGAACCCGGCCGCACCGGCATGGCCATCAACTCCATCGTTTGCGCCGGCTCCATCGTCTCCGGAGCCGTCGTGCGCAACTCCGTCCTCTCACAGGACGTCCGCGTCAACTCCTACGCCGACGTCGACTCCAGCATCATCTTCTCTCACGTCAACATCGGCCGCCACTGCCGCATCCGGCACGCCATCATCGACCGCGACGTTCACATCCCCGACGGCACCGTCATCGGCTACGACCCGCAGGAAGACAAGAAGAACTACTTCGTCTCCTCCAGCGGCCTCACCGTCGTCACCCGCGACTACTCCGTCTACGAAAACCCCGTCTCCCCCGAGTTCCTGCAGCAGGGCAACACCTGGTAGAGCAGGGAATAGGGAGTAGGGAATAGGGTGGTGTAGAAAAACCGCAACCCGCACGAAGCAAAAGAAAGCGGCCGCCAAATCAGGCGGACGTGCTTGTCTTCTAGTCCCTAGTCCCTACACCCTTACTTCTTCTTCCCCCACCGGTACAGCGCTCCACCCGACACCGCCACAAACTCCCGCGTCCCAGTCCCGTAGTGCTCCAGAATCAGATCAGGCGAAAACCGGATCGCCCACTTTTTCGACAGGTTGAAGTCGAGGCTTCCGCCCACCGCGAAAAACGGCGCGGTGCGATTCGAGTAGAGGCCTGTGGCCGCATAGGCCTCGGACAAAGGCACCACCAGATTCCTAAAGCTGGAATTGAAAATTCCGTGTGAAATACCGGCGTAGCCATGGAGGTTCACCGCGACATACTGGTTCCTTAACCCCGTGCGGTACTGCGCCCCTCCCATCAGCGTATTCATATACACCAATGGCCGGTTGTTGATGCCGGTGCCGCCGATCGCATTGGGCTCTGTGATTCCCGAGTTGGCAAACACCGGTGTCGTTCCCGCATCGATCCGGTAATCTGCCGCCAGGCCCACGTTCTTCGCCCAGTTCTTGGCTGGCAACCAGTAAGTGAACATCACCTCGCCGCCGCCCAGATTCATTCGTCTTGGCAGATTCTGCCCCGCCATAAAGTTCTGGAAGTTGAGCGCGCCATAGACCTCATACTTGTTGTCGTAAGTCACCGGAGCCGCCGGCCCGATCTTTGACGGTGTGGTGGTAGTCGTCGTCTGCGTTGTAGCCGCCTGGGTTTGCGCCGTCTGTGGCTCCTCTGCCGTGTCCTGCGCCAGTCCCTGCGCCGCACCCGCCATCAGTAAGCCCGCCACCAGAATTCCAGTTGCCGCGCGGTTGCCCGTCATCCGCGCCCCTGTCGTCCTCACTTCACCAATCGTCTTCAATCGCAACATCCGTCTCCACGTTTCTTCTAACATCCGGCCTCTGCCTGCACCGGGCCGCTTCCAGCGTCGGCTCAAACATTTCCTTCACTAACCAAGATATAACGTTCAGACCACATCTGCCTTGCCTCTCCCTGCGTATCTATCCGCAGAGCCCGATTGTGCGACAATAATGGGTGGGCAGCCGCCGCGTAGAATTCGGCTGCAGGGAGAAACAGTATGGGCGAACTATTTACACCAACACATCTCATCGTCATCGCCGTCGTCGTCCTTGTCCTGTTCGGTGGCAAGAAGCTTCCTGAGCTCGGCAAAGGCCTCGGCGAAGGCTACAAGGGATTCAAAGACGGTCTGAAGGGTGTCAGCGACGAGATCAACAAGCCAGGCGAAACCTCACACACCGTCACCCCTAAGCCAGAAGAAACAGTCAAGTAAGCCACTGCGGACCATTCAGGGTCCCGCAGTTACCCTAGCCTCGACTCGGCGGGAATCGCCTCATGAAAATCAAGTCGCCTTATCTCATCAAGCCGAAGACAAAGGTTCGGCTTGCCAAAATATCGTCCTCCGACACTGGCGACTACAAAACAGAAGAGGCCGCAAAGGCAATTCTGGTCAAGCACCGCGCCCAGCTCGCCAATCTCCAGGACGTCTTCTACGCCAGTCAGTCCAAAGCCCTGCTCATCGTCCTGCAAGGCATGGACACCGCGGGCAAAGACGGCACCATCCGCCACATCTTCTCCGGCGTCAACCCGCAGGGCTGCGAAGTCGCCTCCTTCAAGGTGCCCACCCCACTCGAGGCTCGCCATGACTTCCTCTGGCGCGCCCACGCCCAGGTTCCCCCCCGCGGCATGATCGGCATCTTCAACCGCTCTCACTACGAGGACGTTCTCTCGCCCTACGTCCACAAGCTCATCTCCCGCGACATCGTGCATCGTCACCTCGAAGACATCAACGAGTTCGAGAGCATGCTATTCGACAACAACGTCCTCATCCTCAAGTTCTATCTCCACATCTCGCGCGACGAGCAGACTCGCCGCCTCCAGTCCCGCATCGACGACGCCAAAAAGCACTGGAAGCTCTCCGCAGCCGACTTGCACGAGCGCAAGTTCTGGCCCCAGTACATGGACTCCTATAACGAAATCCTCTCCACCACCAGTCACAAGCATGCGCCCTGGTTCGTCATCCCCTGTGACAACAAGTGGTATCGCAACATCGCCATCTCCACGATCATCGTCGACGCCATGCAGAGCCTCAAACTGCAATACCCCGCACCCACCGTCGACGCCTCCGCCATCAAACTCTAAGCGTTCGCTTTTGTTTGGCATGCCGTTTTTTGGGTTGTCATCCTTCGCCGCAGGCGGAGGATCTGCAGTTGCCTTTGCATCTTGTTGTTGCATGTCGGGATTAGCGTGGGGCCTTTAGCCCCGCGAAAAAGAACCCACAACTAAAGGACTCTTTACCCTCGAGCATTTTCTTGAGGGGACTAAACTGTCGAGCTTTGTGCTGCATCCTGGGTTTCGCCAAGCAAAAACCTTACAACAGGTGGACCGCAACGCAGGAATATCAAAGCCACCAATAAATCCACCGCAATGATCAAAACGGAGTGCGAAAGAGCCTCGACTTCAACGCGGTAGAGATAGCTGCCGATTCCCATCTCGGCGTAATGTCTGTAGTGAAGATACGCCATGACCTCGACGGGAATGTCCGTAAGGCGATAGAAGGCAAGTGTCATAAAGTAAATCGCGAGAATACGGCTCGCGATCACCGCTCCGGTTTCCTTGGACATTGTTCTCCTTGAACCAATCTAAATCGTAATCATCACCACTGCCGCCACCGCGACCGCCATCCCCAGCCCCTGCCGGCGCGTAGGCCGCTCATGCAGTGTCCACGCCGCCAGCAGAATAGTCGAAGCCGGATACAGCGACGCGAGCACCGCCGCCACATCCAGCCTCCCCGCCCTAGTCGCCGCAATGAACAGCAAATTTCCCGAAGTATCCAGCAGTACCGCACCCAGAGCCCACAACACAGCCATCCGCGTCAGGCGAACTGTGCCCGCACCTCCACGCGCCTTGAAGAGACATCACCCCCACCAGCAACGAACACACCACCAGGCTGCCCATCCTGCAGGTAGCCAGTGGCCAGACGACTCCCGCGCTCCCCGCAAACTTCAGCGCCACAAAATAAACCCCAAACCCCACACCGCCCGCCACCGCCAGCCAGAACGTCCCCCTGTCCGCCGGCTTCGCCTCCGGGTTCGGCCCCGCCGCAATCAACCAGATCGCCATCCCGGCAACCAAAAAACCCACCAGGTGCAGCATCCCCGGCGACCCCTCCGCACCGGCAGACACCGCCGCCGGAATCGCCGCTGCCAGCAACCCGCTCAACGCCGCCGAAGCCCCCATCGCCCCACGCGACAGCGCCACATAAAAACACGCCAGCGCGATCCCCGCCGTCGCGCCCGCTACCAAACCCCAAACCAGCGCAGCCCCATGCGGAAACGCGTCTCCCCGCCACAACGCCAGCGCCGTCAGAACCGTCAGACTCACCGCATGGCTCAACAGGATCACCCGCAGCGCGGCTCCCATCGTGCCGCCAGCGCGCTTTACGCCCATGCCGCCCGAAAAGTCCCCCCCACCCCACAAGGCCGCCGCCGCCAGCGCCAGCAGCGCATTTCCGTGCAACATCTCCATCAAATTCCGATCCGGCCCTCAGGAAGCTTTCGCAGGCCTACTTGGCCATCGGTGTCACTGTCGGCGGCTTAGAATCCTCCGCCGTCGGATAGTAGCCCAGCTTCGCCAGCACCGTCAGGTTCGGCCGCAGCACCTTCACCTCCACCGACCGGTACTTCCCATCGATGAACGGCTCATGCGTGTAATAGCCCACCGTATACTGCGTGCGCACCTCTTCGGCAATCTTCGCAAAGCTCGTCTCGATGCCCTTCTGCCGGAACTCCCCATCGAAGTTTCCACCCGTCTGCTTCGCATAAGCCGGCAGAATGTTGTCCCGCATCATCAGCGGCAGATGCATCCGGTCAAGGAACCCCGTTACCGGCAGCGCAGAATCTCCCACCAGCGTTCCGAACACCGCAATTTTGTTCGTGTTCAGATACTTCACCACCTGCGAGAACTTCGCCGTGCTCCCATACTCTTTGCCATCGCTGATGACGAAGATAATCCTTCTCCGCCCCGGCGCCGTCTTCGCCAATGAAGTCGCTGCCGCCAGAATCGCATCGTTCAAAGTGTGCACATCTCTCGGAGGATTCTGGATCCCGAGAATGCTCCCCCCATGCGAGTTATTGGTATTCGGATCGATATAGCTCTCCGCCCCATCATTCTTGCTGATGTTCTGCGACAGAGGACCGGTGCTGTAATACGTCATCTCGCGCCCGGTTGTCTTCGACCGATCCAGCGCCTGCGTCAGCCGCGCACTTGGCCCCGCCGTAAAGTCCGTCACCATCCGCGGCCCGTTGTTGTACGTAAACACCGCCACCTCGTCATACGGTGTAAACGCGCCCTGCAGTGCAGCCAGCGAATTATTGACCTTGGCCATGTTGTCGAAGCCCAGGCTCTGATCAATCACCAGCGCCACCGACATCGGAAACGGATCTACCGTAAACAGAGCCAGATGCTGCCGCAGGTTGTTCTCATACACCTGCACGTCGCGCCAGCTCAGGCCCCACACCGGCTTGCCCTTATTGTCCTTCACGGTGAACGGAATCTCGACGAAGTTTACCTTGGCGCGAATCACATACTCCGGCCCCTGTCCGGCTTCAGGAAGATCCGGCGGCGGTCCATCATCTGGCTTCTGCGCCGTCGTCTGCGGCAGCTTGCTCGGCACCGCCGACTCATCAGAGCTCGAAGCAGTGTCTCCATTCGAATCCGGCGTCGTCCCCCGGCCCGGAGTGATAGGCGTATCCACCGGCAGCGCCTGCGGTTTGGGAGCATCGGGAATCTGCGGCTTCGGCCCATCGGGGATCTGCTGCTGTGGCGCAGTCTGCTGCGCAGGCTGTCCAAGCCCCGGTTGTCCGAGCAATGCGCACACCAAAGCCCCCGCCAATATGCTCTTACTCACCACGCGATTCCCCCATACTTTCCAGCCGGGCCATCCAAGCCAAAAACTATACACCTACAGACTACCAGCGCACCCGCGCCGCCGCCATCCCCCGCCTGCAATGCAGCGCGTCCTCGCAGCCCGTCCTTCTTGGACGCTCCCCAATCTCCCAATGTTGTGCTCCCGACCCTCCCTCTCCACAATTTTTCCCTAAACTCAACTCCAACTTTGTCGTCTAATGCAGTATGCGCGCTCTCTGTCTCTCTGCCGCCCTGGCCTTATGCATCGCCTCTGTCCTCCATGCGCAGGAAGCACCATCCCCCGGTGGTCCGCCCCCGGCCAGTAAAGCCGAGCCTCAGCCCGTCGACATCGGTGACGTCCAGACCCTCAAAGTCAACGTCAACCTCGTCAACGTCTACTTCTCCGTCCGCGACAAGAGCGGCTACATTACCAACCTCCACAAGGATGACTGCAGCATCTTCGAGAACAAAGAGCTTCAGAAGACCAAGAACTTCACCCAGGAAAAAAATCTCCCCCTCACCATCGGAATCCTCCTCGACACCAGCGGCAGCCAGATGAACGTTCTCCCCCTCGAGCAGCAATCCGGCGCCGAGTTCCTCAAAGACGTCCTCACACCCAAGGACGAAGCCTTCCTCATCTCCTTCGACATCAACGTCAACCTCCTCGCCGACTACACCAACAGCCCCCGCGAGATCAAGCGTTCCATCGACAGCGCCGTGATCAACACCGGCGCAGGCACTGGCTCCGTCACCGGCAACAGCAACCCCCGCGGCACGCTGTTGTTTGACGCCGTGTACCTCGCCGCCCACGACAAGCTCCGCCAGGAAGCCGGCCGCAAGATCCTCGTCCTGCTCACCGACGGCGGTGACCAGGGCTCGCAGGAAACCCTCAAAACCGCCACCGAAGCCGCCCAGAAGGCCAACGCCATCGTCTACGTCATCCTCATCGCCGACCGCCAGTTCTACGGCGGAGGCTTCGGCATCAACCTCGCCGACACCGGAGCACGCGACATGGAGCGCCTCGCCTCCGAGACCGGCGGCCGCGTCATCAACGTCGGCAACAACGGCAAGAAGCTCCAGGAAGCCTTCGACCAGATTCAGGACGAACTCCGCACCCAATACCTGGCCAGCTACACCCCCACAAACCCCAAGATCGACGGCACCTTCCGCACCCTAAACATCACCTGCCAGCAGGGCCAGAAGATCCAGGCCCGCAAAGGCTACTACGCCATGGCCGACGCCCTCGACCCCGGCCAGTAGCCTCAGACCGTCGGCCGCAACCTAAGCCTGTACCGAACCGTTCCCGCCTCCTCGCCGTTCCCATCAAACACCATCCCGCACTTCTCCATCACCCTGATCGACCCCACCAGCGACGGAAACGTATGCGCAATCACGCCCTCGATTCGCTCATTGCGGCGAAGATACTCAATCAGAGCCTTAGCCCCCTCCGTCGCAAAACCCCTTCCTTCGTAAGGCGCCAGAATCTCATAACCAATCTCACACACCGACGGATCGGCCGCCGTGGCAAACGCGCCCAGCGTACCAATCAACGTTCGCCGTCCATCTTCCGCAACAAAGCTCACATACCGCGGCCACCCCAACTGCTCCGGATGTTCCGCAAGCTGCGTCAGCAGGAAGTCAAAAACGTGCGGCTCCCAATTCGTCGGCGGCCAGTTAGCAGGAATGACGCACTGAGTAAGTTCGCCAAGACGCCCATCGCCATTCTTCTCCGACAGCAGCATCTCCGGCGTAATAGCAATCAAGGAAAGACGAGCCGTGACGATATCGTTACACAACGAAATAGACATTGAAGATCTCCTGAAAAGGTGAATGCAGCAGCAACGCACACCCCGGCCAAACAACTCCGGAGCACAACCGCAACACGCACATCAATTCAGGCAGTCATAGGCAGGCCAGAAGTCTAGCACTTCCTTTTCCCAAAGCTCAGTCATTACGGACTGAATCAATCACGGGCCTCATCATTTATCCCGCAAGCCCGCCCCAGGAATCGTCATCAACCCGGCCCAGGAATCGTCATCAACAACGCTTGGGAAGAGCGTCATCAACCCCGCCCAGGAAGCGTCATTTCGACCGGAGCGGCGGACAGTTTCATCGTCCGTCGCGCAGTGGAGAAACCCCCGCATTCGTCTTTTGTCGTTGCTAATATTTTGCGCGGTGAGCGAGTTCGACAGTGTAATGGAGGCGTCTAAGGTATTCAGACCATCCGCTGTTACATTTTCTTGTCCGGATTTCGCGTGATCAAGGATATGCTAGTTTGCGTCGTGCCGGTGTCGCTGAGAGAGTTCCGAGACATGACCGAATCCCAAACTCCACAACCCGCCGCAGAACCAAGCAAGCGCCCCTATAAAGAGCTTTATGGCATGGTCCTGGGGATTCTCGTCCTTCCTGCACTTGTCATCGCGGTGCGACGGGTGGGCATCTGGCCCTGGACTCTCCTCGGCTTCACCACCTTCGGAATTCCAGGTCTCCTGATCGGACTTCGGTCGTGGAACCGCTGGTTCCACCCGGATCGCCCCCCTGTCCGCTGGGTCCAGGACTACCCGCGTGGCGACCGTCTCCAGACTCTGGATGTGACGCTGACTTTGACCTGGGTTGCGGGCTGGTTCGCAAGATTGGTCATAGACCACTCCAGACACCATAGCGTCTACATCACACTCAGCTTTATCGCCGGCGGAGCCGTGTCCTGGCACGCTTTCCTCACGAGTTACATCGCCGATCACAAATACGTCCCCGCAGGGCGACCATACAACCCGTCTAATACCTGGGCCAAGATTTACAAACCACTCCAGTCCGAACACTGGGGCCAGCGTGAAATTGCCAATTCCGACCCAAAGGCGATCCCATAATCACATCCCCTACGTGGGGAAAGGGACGCAAGCCGCCGGATGCCCGCTGCCCCATTCATAGCGCGGCACTTTGCGCCTTGAGTGGGTTCCACTCTGCCCCGAGCAACGTCGAAGGGACCGGAGCGAAGCTCGCAGGCGAAGTGACTGAATCCATTGCCTTTGCTGTTGGCCCTATTTTTTCTTCCGCGTTTTCTGCCCAAAAATCGCATGTCAAGCCCCCAAACCACCTAACCCATTGCCGGACAATAACATCCGCGTGGCGTATTAGTTGTGTCCGAATCGCTATACTGGATATAAGCATCCAAAAAGAAGAAACGAAATCGGCCGAAAGCCGCTAACTCCTTTCACTGGACGAATTTGGCCGTAAGCCCTTTCTTTGGACATATTTACTCGGACTTACTCCCCGTAAATCATTGAAAATAAGCAGTTTTATACCCGGGCAATAGGGGGTACCCCCAAAGGAAAAGAAGCATGGACTACGTCAATCTCGGAAAGACCGGCCTCAAAGTCTCCCGCATCTGTCTCGGCTGCATGACCTACGGCGTCGCGCCTCCCGGCCCGCTCCGCCCCGGCAGCCACCCCTGGGCCCTCAACGAAGCCGACAGCAAGCCCTTCTTCAAACAGGCGCTCGATCTCGGCATCAACTTCTTCGACACCGCCAACGTCTACTCCACCGGCTCCAGCGAGGAGTTCCTCGGCCGCTTCCTCAAGGCCAACACCAAGCGCGAAGACACCGTCATCGCCACCAAACTCAACGGCGTCATGCGCGACGGCCCCAACGGCAAAGGCCTCTCCCGCAAGGAAATCTTCTTCGAACTCGACCAGAGCCTCAAGCGCCTGCAGACCGACTACGTCGACCTCTACCAGATCCACCGCTGGGACTACGAAACACCCATCGAGGAAACCATGGAAGCCCTCCACGACGTCGTCAAGGCCGGCAAAGTCCGCTACATCGGCGCCTCCTCCATGTACGCCTGGCAGTTCGCTAAGGCCCTCTACGTCGCCGACCTTCACGGTTGGACCCGCTTCATCTCCATGCAGGACCACTACAACCTCCTCTACCGCGAAGAAGAGCGCGAGATGATGGGCCTCTGCAAAGCCGAAGGCATCGGTGTCATCCCCTGGAGCCCGCTCGCCCGCGGCCGCCTCACCCGCCCCTGGAACTCCGAGACCACCAAACGAACCGAGACCGACCAGTTCGCCAAAGCCATCTACACCAAAACCGAAGAGGCCGACAAAAAAGTAGTCGATCGCCTCAAGGAGCTATCAGAAAAACGCGGCACCCCCATGGCAACCCTCGCCCTCGCCTGGATGCTGAGCAAGCCCGTCATCACCTCACCCATCGTCGGCGCCACAAAACCCAACCACCTCACCGACGCCGTCGCCGCTCTCTCGGTCAAACTCACACCCGAAGAGATCACCTCGCTCGAAGAGCCCTACATCCCTCACCCCGTCCTCGGCTTCAGCTAGTTTTGGTGGGTTCTTGGTCACGGTTCGGGAATGGACACCCCAAAAGGTGTCATCCTGAGCGAACCCTGAACGAGCGCAAGCGAGTCGAAGGGGCAGTCGAAGGACCTGCATTTTGCAAGGAGCAGAACGAAATCAGAACGAAGAAAGAAGAACGAATGTTAATACCCTCCATCGACCTAATGGGCGGCCGGATCGTCCAACTCGTCCAGGGCGAAAAGCTCAAGCTAGCCTTCGACGACTTCGAGTACTGGATCGAACGCTTCTCAAAGTACCCCATCGTCCAGCTCATCGACCTCGACGCCGCCATGCGTCAGGGCGACAATCGCACCCTCATCGAGATGATCTGCAAACGTCTGCCCTGCCAGGTCGGTGGAGGCCTAAAGACCGCAGCCGACGGCAAAGCCCTCCTCGAAGCCGGAGCCAAGCGAGTCATCTACGGCTCCAGCCTCTTCGGTCCAGCAGAAGCCGCCGAACCCCGCCGCCACAAACTCATCCGCCTCGAGTTCGCCGAAGATCTAAAGAAAACCCTCGGCGAAGAAACTCTCGTCTTCAGCGTCGACACCAAGGCCGGCAAAGTCGCGGTCAAAGGCTGGAAGGACTCCGTCGACCTCACACCCGAAGAGGCCATCACCTGGCTCGAAGACTCCTGTGCCGCCTTCCTCTACACCCACGTCGATACCGAAGGCACGATGCAGGGCTTCCCGCTCAACGTAGCCGCCATCCTCCGCGCCTGCACCGCGAAACAACTCATCGTAGCCGGAGGCATCAAGCAGCAAAGCGAGATCGACGCTCTCGACGCCATGGGAGTCGACGCCGTAGCCGGCATGGCCGTATACAGCGGAGCAATGGACGCCTGACTCAAACCGTCGTGGATGCAAAAAAAATTGGGTGCGCAGCACACCCAAACCAATAGTTGTCTGTTCTTGATCCGCGTCTTCCGCGCAAATCCGCGGTCGAGCCTTCAGCAGGGAAGTCGCACCGAAACCCCAGCCCGCCGCAACTCCGCCTTCAACTCCCGCGAATCCATCACGCCAAAGTGAAAGATGCTCGCCGCGAGCGCCGCATCCGCCCTGCCCCGCTCAAACACCTCAACAAAGTGCCCCGCCGTACCCGCGCCTCCACTCGCAATCACCGGAATCTGCACCGCCCCACTCACCATCGCGGTTAACTCGCAATCGAAACCCGCTCGCATCCCGTCAGTATCCATCGAAGTCAACAAAATCTCCCCGGCCCCACGCTCCTCCGCCTCACGGGCCCAATCCAAAACCCGCAACCCCGTCGCCATCCGCCCGCCATTCACAAAAACCTCGGAATCCTCAACACCAGCATCACCGCGACGAGCATCGATCGCCACAATCACCGCCTGCGCCCCGAAGCTTCGACCAATCTCCCCAATCAACTCCGGCCGAGAAATAGCAGACGAGTTGATGCTCACCTTATCCGCCCCCGCATCGAACACCGCCGCAGCATCCTCCGCACTCCGAATTCCGCCCCCAACTGTAAACGGCACAAACAACTCCGCCGCCGTCCGCTTCACCGTGTCGAGCAGCGTTCCGCGCCCCTCATGCGTCGCCGTAATATCCAGCAGCACAATCTCGTCCGCTCCAGCCGCAGCATGACGATGCGCCAGCTCCGCCGGATCGCCCGCATCAACGATGTCCACAAACTGAACACCCTTCACCACGCGGCCGCCGCGAACATCCAGACAAGCAATCACACGCTTCGTCAGCATCTCTAACCCAACCTCATCGGCACAGCCGCAGGAACATCGACCTGCGAGCCCTCGCATACAACCCGCGCCAGCACTTCCCCGTTCTCGATCACCGCCCCATGCTCCACAAACCACTCCACCAACAACCCTTGCCTTGGTGCAGGAACATGGAACTCCATCGCCCCGTCCGTAAGCGTACAAACCGCCTGCCCCGTTCCAACCAGCGATCCAGCTGGCACTAGCTGCTGCACAAACGTATACGAAGGTTCCTCAGCTGCAATCTTTAGTTCATACACAAAAGGCATTGCTATAACTCCACAAAGTTCTTCAAGACCTGTAAACCCACGCCGCTCGACTTTTCCGGATGAAACTGCACACCCATCACATTCTGCCGCTCCACAACCGCCGTAAACGCTCCACCATACTCTGTCGTCGCCGCAGTCGCCTCAACAACCGGGGCTCTCCACGAGTGCGTGTAGTACACAAACCCACCATTCTTCACGCCACGCAACAACCGCGAATCCGCCCCCACTCCTTCCAGCGAATTCCACCCCACATGCGGTGACTTCAACTCCGCCCCCTCATACAGAGCAGGGAAGTGCTCACACATCCCCGCAAAGTGCCCCAGCCCGGCAACTCCCGGAGCTTCCGTAGACCCTTCAAACAACCACTGCAACCCAACACAAACCCCCAGAAACCAAGCCCCCTTGTCCACACTCCCCCGCACTGCCTCCGTCAACCTAAGATCAGTCAGCAACTGCGTAGCCTGAAAGTGCCCAACCCCGGGCAACACCACCTTAGCGGCCGCCCGCACCACCTCCGGATCCTGAGTCACCTGCGTCTCAGCCCCCAGATAGCGCAGCGCCTTCACCACGCTAGTCAAATTCCCCGCCTTGTAGTCGATAACGGCGATCACAGCAAACCCTTCGTGCTCGGAAGCATCTCCCGCATTCGTTCATCACGTGAACAAGCCCCACGCAGCGCCCGCGCAAATGCCTTGAAGATCGCCTCGATCTTGTGATGGCTGCTCCGCCCATACATCGTCTTCACATGCACATTCGCCTTTGCGCCACGAGCGAAACCGTCGAAGAAGTCCGCCAGCAACTCACTCTGAAAATCCCCAACCAGCCGCACCTTCACCTTGTCATCGACGACATACGCAACCCGCCCACTCAAATCCACCGCAGCAACCGCCAGCGTCTCATCCATCGGCATTACGAAATATCCGGCGCGCATAATGCCCTTCTTATCACCCAGCGCCTTCCCAAACGCCTCTCCCAGCGCAATCCCCACATCTTCTACGGTGTGGTGCTGATCGACATCCAAATCGCCCACGCACTTCAGCGTCAAATCAAATCCGCCATGCCGCGTAAACAACTCCAGCATGTGATCAAAGAACCGAATCCCCGTCGAAACCTTATAAACACCTTGTCCATCGACAACAAGCTTCAACGCAATCTGCGTCTCCGTCGTATCTCGTTTGATCCTTGCCGTTCGCACACTCTTAGCCATTACTCAAACTCCCTTACAATCCCGCTGTCATCGTGGCCACCGAGATCGCCAACGTGCTGTCTATCCCAACCAATCTCCGCGAGACAAGCCTTCAGCGCCGTCAGCCCTTGCGTCACATGTTCTTCGACTCCGATCGTGATTCGCACAAAACCATCGCAACCCGGATCCATCGATCGGTCCCGCAACAGTACCCCATGGGCACGCATCGCTGCTACGAACTCATTATGCTTCGGCCCAATATTCATCAACACGAAGTTCGCGTGGCTCGGAAAGAATGGAACCCCCAGCTCCCGTAATCCCTCCATCATCCGCTCGCGTCCCACCCGGACCTGCTCCGAATACCACGCGACATATTCCTCATCCGCGAGCGCGATCGGAAGACAATTCAATGCGACTCCGTTCACGTTGTAGGGAGAGCTCACCTTCCGCACATACTTCAATAGCATCGCGCTTCCCGCCAGCATGCCGATCCGAAGATTCGCCAGTCCATAAGCCTTCGAAAATGTCCTCGCCACAATCAGGTTCGGAACCGTCGCCAGATCCTCCATCACCGTCGCGCCATCAAAGTGATAGTAAGCCTCGTCGACCATCAACAGCGCCTGCGGAGCCGCCGCCGCAATCGCCAGCAGATGCTCACGGCTTACCACCGCCCCCGTAGGGTTATTCGGCGAAGCCACAATGATCAGCTTTGTACGCTCCGTAATCGCCGCCATGAATCGCTCGAAAGGAAACGCCAGCGTCGCGTCCGCCTGCACCTTCCGCAGGTATGGCGTCATCATCTGCACGCTTACGTCGTACATGAAAAAGGATGGCGTCGCAATCAGCGCTTCGTCCTCGGCTTCCAAAAAGGCGCAGCACATCAGGTGAATCGCCTCATCCACGCCGTTCGTCAGCAGCACTTGCTCCGGCTGCAGCTTGAAATGCTTCGCAACGGCCCGCTCGATCGGTTCCCGCTCCGGATACTTCGTCAACTCCTCGGCGGTCACCGCCCGCAACTTCTCCATCACACGCGGCGAAGACCCGAAGGTGTTTTCGTTGAAGTCCAACCGCAACGCAGTCCGTCCAGCCAACGGCGGATGGTACTCCGGCATCTCCAAAACTGCTTTGCGCGGTTTCACAGTCGTTAAGTTTGTAGCAGTATCAGTCACAATCAGTCCATCCTCACTCGCACGCTCTCTGCGTGTCCACTCAATCCCTCGGCTTCAGCCAGCGCGACCGCATGCGGACCCAAAAGCTTTAGTCCCTTGTGCGTGTACTGCTGCACCGTAATCACCTTCACAAAATCCATCACGCTCAACCCGCCGCGAACCCTCCCAACCCGCCCAGTCGGCAGGACATGGTTAGGTCCGGATACGTAGTCACCCAAAGACTGCGGCGAATAATCTCCCACGAACACTGACCCGGCATTACGAACCCAATTCAGATCGCTCGTTGCATCTACAGTCAAGTGCTCGGGCGCCAGCCGATTCGTCAACTCCTGCGCCTCACGAACCGTGGCAGTTACAAATATGCAGCCCTGTGCATCCAGCGACTGTTTCGCAATCGCATTCCCTCTCGCCTGAAGCTTGACCTGGGCCACAACATCTCTGGCCAAGACCTCATTGCTCGTAACCAGCACAGCCAGTGTCTCAGGATCGTGCTCGGCCTGTGCAACCAGATCCGCCGCAATCCCGACCGCGCTCCCCGTCTCACTTGTTACCACAATCTCCGTCGGTCCCGCCGGCATGTCGATCCCACACTCGCTCGACGCCAGGACCTTAGCGGCCGTCACATACAGATTTCCCGGGCCCACAATCTTATCGACGCGTCCAATCGTAGCCGTCCCAAACGCCATCGCCGCGATCGCCTGCGCTCCCCCCACACGATAGAACTCTTTCACTCCGGCCAACCACGCGGCAGCCATCGTTTCCTTCGCGGGCTTCGGAGAGCAGACCACAATCCGCTCCACTCCAGCTACCTGCGCAGGAGTAACCGTCATCAGCAGCGTCGAAGGCAACGGATACCGCCCTCCCGGAACATAACAACCCACACTGCCGAGGGGTCGAACAATCTGGCCCGTCTTTACGCCCGCCGCTGGCGAGATGGTCCAGTCACGCGGCATCTGCGCCTCCGCGAAGGCAAGAATATTTCCTCGCGCCACCATCATCGCGGCCTGCAGCTTCGGAGGTGTCGCATCCCACGCCCCTTTCATCTCCTCGCGTGAAACCAGCAGCTCCTGCCCTTTCGCAAATCCGTCGAACTCGAACGCATACTTCAGCAGCGCTCGATCTCCACTCTTACGAACGTCCGTCAGAATGCGCTGCACCACCGGCTCCACCCGAGCCGTGTTCATGGCGCCACGCTGTTCCAGCGTCTCGATCAATTCGTATGCCGCTGCTCTTCCGCGACCAAAGGTCCTGACAAGCTTCATCACACCACTCCACGCGACCTGCCAGCCAAAAAGCTGGACTACAGCACAACCTTGCTCAACGGATACTCCACAATTCCCGTGGCTCCCGCCGCCTTCAGCTTCGGAATCACCTCACGCACCAGCGCCTCATCCAGAATCGTATTCAGCGCCACCCAATCTGGGTCGCTTAGCTGCGACACCGTTGGCGAGTTCAAGGCAGGCAACACGCCGATCACTTTCTGCAGATCCGCTTTCAGCGCATTCAACATCAAGCCCACGCGGCCCTGCGCCGCAATCGCCGCATTCAGCATCAGTGAAATGTTGTCAATCTTCTTCCGCTTCCACGCGTCCTGGTATGCGGTCTTGTTCGCGATCAATTGCGTCTCACTCTCCATCAGAGTCTCAATGATCCGCAGCCGATTCGCCCGCAACGAGGACCCGGTCTCCGTCACTTCCACAATCGCATCCGCAAGCGTGGGCGGCTTCACTTCGGTCGCACCCCAGCTGAACTCCACCGTCACCGGAATATTCTTTCCAGCAAAATATCGCTTCGTAAACTCCACCAGTTCGGTCGCGATGATCTTCCCCGCCAGGTCTTCCGGCCTCTGAAAAGGCGAATCCTCCGGCACCGCAAGCACCCACTTCACCTTCTGCCGGCTTTGTTTGGAGTAGGTGAGGCTCGTCACATACTCCACATCTGTCTCGTTCTCCTGAACCCAGTCGTTTCCGGTCAGCCCGGCGTCCAGCGCGCCATGCTCGACGTATCGCGCCATCTCCTGCGCCCGCACCAGCATGCACTCAATCTCGACATCATCAATAGAAGGGAAGTAGCTCCGCCCGTTCGCAAATATCCTCCAACCCGCACGTTCAAACAGCGCAATCGTCGCATCCTGCAGGCTGCCTTTGGGAATTCCCAACTTCAACTTGTTCGTTTCGCTCACTTCGCCTCCCGTTTCGCTTCCATGCCAATATTCTTCGTGAAGCAGCTCACCGTACCCTCATGGCACACCAGTCCGTCACCCTCAACCTCAACCTTGAACAGCAGAGCATCATTATCACAGTCGGTCGAAGCCTCGATCACGCGCAGCCGATTGCCGCTGGTCTCGCCCTTCATCCATAGCTTCTGCCGAGTCCGGCTCCAGAAAGTCACAAAGCCGGTCTCGAGCGTCTTCGCATAACTCACTTCGTTCAGAAAGCCGAGCATCAACATCTCGCCCGTCTTCGCGTCCTGAACGATACCCGGAACCAGACCATCCATCTTCGCAAAATCAATCTTCACCGTATCAACCATACCGATCTCTCCTGTAATTCAGTCTCGCGCAACAAAAAGGCCCGCTCGCGGTATGCGCGTTAGCGGGCCTTTCGAAATCCTGAGTAAGCGTTCGTTACTTCGCCACACCGGACACAACCGCCAACACGCTCTCCGCGTGATGATGGTGATGCCCGTGATGAAGGTGCAGCAGGCTCATCTCCCTTTCAGGGTAACTTTCGACCTTTGAGAAGTCAACTCGCCATGCGAATCCCCCTGCAAACATTCACACAATATTGAACCGCAAAAACTTGTGGATTGACGCGCTCCGCACGCTCTCGTACTCTTCCGCAGTAAGGTATCCACCCCCACAAGGAGAACCTCAAATGTTCAACATTAACCGCAAGTTGCTCGCTGCCGCCCTGCTGGTTGCTGTCGTCCCCATGGTCAACTTTGCACAGACAACACCCAAGCCGCCCGCCGCTACCGCCGCTGCTACGGGGACGCCTCTCGACATCAACACCGCCACAGCCGACCAGCTCAAGGCCTTCCCCGGCATCGGCGACGCCTACTCGAAGCGCATTATCGATGGACGCCCCTACACTGCCAAGAACCAGCTCGTCACGCGTGGCATCCTCCCCCAGGCCACTTACAACAAGATCAAAGACCAGATCATCGCAAGCCATCCAAAGAAGTAGTGTCCAACAAATCTCTTCAAAACCAAGGACTGGCTGCTAAGATGCAGCCAGTCTCCCTATGCTGCAGCGATCCGCAAGCCTCCAGTACGCTCTTTTAGCGCTCGTGGCCTTCTTCGCCCTCACTCACTTCTTCATGGGTGTGGCGAACGACTTTGACACTCTCGCGAATGGTCACCTCCGCCCCCGCTATCCCTTCTTTCAGGGGAGCCTTGGTCATGCAGTTCGTCTCACCACGCCGGAGGCGGTAGGAGCAGGTCGCAATTCCGGCGATACCGCAGTCACCGTCACCCTCGCAATGCCAGAGGCACTGGCGGCCGGCCTCCATGTCGGCGATGCCGTGCTCGACGTGAACCATCGCCCTTTTACTGGAAGCGAGGTTTTACTCGATGAGTTGCGGAAGAGCAAGCCTGGTCAGCAGATGTCCCTTACCATCCTGCGTCCGGACGAATCCGAGGCGACGATAAGTTTCCCGCTCGCCCCGCAGAGTCCCTCCGTCCCCGGCGTCTGGGCGTGGATTATTCGATGCACCTTTGTCTTCTTGCCCTTCCTTTGCATGCTTGTCGGGTTGTACGCCGTCTTCGCCCGCCCTCGCAACGTCCACGCGTGGCTCATCCTCGGGATCCTCGCCTATCTGCCGGCGATCATCATACCGCAGAATCAGTTTCACGGCCCATTCGCACCAGTCGCATTGACCTGGAACATTGTCGCCCAGACCGCGATGCCGATCTGTCTCATGCTCTTTGGTATCTACTTTCCGGAACGCTCGATTTTGGACGTGCGGGCTCCATGGATCAAATGGGTTCTTATCCTCCCTATACTGGTGCTCCTCCCTACTGACTTCTTAGCCAGCTTTGGTCACACCTACAACTTCAATCTCGACGCTCCTGTTGATCCGTGGGCGATGAAGATCAATATGGTTGAGAACATCTTTAGCATTCTCACCATCTGCTACTTCTTCATCACCATCAGTACCAAGACGGCGACGGCCACTGGAGATGCCCGTCGCCGGTTGAAGATTCTCTACTACGGTGCCGCCGTCGGGCTTACACCTTTTTTCATCCTTGTCCTGATCTCCCTCATCCGCTCCAAGGACGTAGGTCAGGACATCCCGCAATGGATCATCCTCCTCTCATTTTTCATCCTCCTGCTCTTTCCTCTGTCCCTCGCTTACGCTGTCATCGTCCATCGCGCTGTCGACGTCCGCATCCTCATCCGTCAGGGTACTCGCTATGCGTTTGCGCGCCAGTCCGTCAATATTCTGCGGCTTCTTCTTGGCGTCTGGCTTGTCTATTCCATCCGGGACTTCCTCCAGCACCCCGGCCATCAGCGCAACGTAGATGTCGTGCGCATCTTAGGTATCCTCGGCCTCTTCATGGCATTTCGCTTCAGGCTCTCCAAACGCCTCCAGCAAATGATCGATCAGCGTTTCTTCCGCGAGGCCTACTCCACCGAGCAGCTCCTCTCCGAGCTCTCCGAAGAAGTGCGCAACTTCACCGAAGTGGCCCCGCTCATCAGCACCATCACCCGGCGTCTCGGCGACACCCTCCACGTCGACCGCATCGCCGTCTTCCTCCGCAGCGGAGATAGCTTCCGGTTGCAACTCGCCACCGGAGCCCCGCTTCTCCCCGCCACCGCCGAGATGTTCTCTCTTCCCTCCGCGTCCACCACGATCACCACCCTCAGCCGCGCCAAAGCCCCCGCCAACGTCTACCGCGACGATCCCTCCAGCTGGCTCGTCGACGCCGCCCCCGCCGAACGCTCCGCCCTCGCCGATCTCTCCACCGAACTCCTCGTCCCCCTTCCCGGACGCAACCGCCTCGCCGGCGTTATTGCCTTAGGCCCCAAACGCTCCGAGGAGCCCTACACGAAGACCGATCGCCAGCTTCTTCAATCCATCGGCTCGCAAACGGGCCTCGCGCTCGAAAATGCAGAGCTCTTCGAGAATCTGACCGCCGAAGTCACCCAGCGCGAACGCGTCTCCCGCGAGATCGAGATCGCCCGCGAGGTGCAGGAGCGCCTCTTTCCCCAGAGCTGCCCCAAGGTCCCCGGCATCGACCTAGCCGGATACTGTCGGCCCGCCCAGGCCGTCGGCGGCGACTACTATGACTACTTCCTGCTCAGTGACGGACGCCTGGCGCTGGCTCTCGGCGATATCTCCGGCAAAGGCATCTCCGCCGCGCTCCTCATGGCGAGTCTTCGCGCCAGTCTTCGAAGCATCGCAAGCCTTCAGCAGGGCGACCTCGCCACACTCATTGCCCATGTCAACAATCTCGTCTACGAGTCCTCGACCACCAACCGCTACGCCACCTTCTTCTACGCCGAATATGATCCCTTCACCCGTTTACTTACCTACGTCAACGCTGGGCACAACGCCCCGTATGTTCTCCGCGGCGCTAAGACCATTCCTCTCCAAGCAACCGGGATGGTCGTCGGCCTTCTAGCCAACGCCGAATACGAGCAGGTCACCATCCCCATGCACGCTGGCGACGTACTCCTCACTTACACAGACGGTATCTCCGAAGCCATGAACTACGAAGACGAGGAGTGGGGAGAAGATCGCATGATCGCCTGCGCCCGCCAACTCCTCACCCAGCCAGACTGCACCGTCTCCGCCCAACAACTCCTCAACTGCATCATCGAAGCCGCCGATAAATTCACTGCCGGAGCACCCCAGCACGATGACATGACCCTCCTCGTCTGCGCCATCGACACTTCTACTCGCCCACATCAAGAAATTGTTTGATCACCGCCCCCCAACGGGCTATCTTCTCTTACAAGCTCACCAGGCCGCTAACTGCTGTGACCGCTGACTCAAGACCCTTCGGTTGGTCAAAGGCGTCGATCACTGAGACCGAATGAGGCTCTCGAACTTTGAAACCACACTGAAAGCGGGTCATTTCGGCATGAAAGTTTCACACCGGCTCTGTCTTTTTCTCGTAGGCCTCTCGTTCCCCCTCTTCGCCCAGCAACCCTCCGAATCACCCGCCGCAACTCATCCCCTGGTTACGTTGGACGTCGTCGTCAGCGACAAATCCGGCAAACCGCAAGCCGGGCTGCAACAACAAGACTTCACGCTCCTCGACAACAAGTCCCCTCAGAAGATCATGTCCTTTCAGGCAATCGACGAGCCCGGCGCTCCGGCGGTTCCTCCAGTCGAGGTTGTCATTGTGATCGACACCGTCAACACCTCTCCTCAGACGGTCGCGAACGAACTCCTCCAGATCCAGAAATACCTCCGCAAAAACGATGGCAAACTCGCCCATCCCACCTCGATCATCATCTTCTCTGACTCAGGACTGAAAAACCTCGGCAACTCCACCCTCGACGGAAATTCATTGAGCACGCTCTTAGGCGGAAATGACGTCACTGGTCTGCACTCCATGCATCAGGCGTCGGGGGAGAACGGAGACTTCGAGCGTCTCACGTCATCCATCAGCAAGCTCTATTCGCTCGCCGCGTTTGAAGCCGTAAAACCAGGCAAGAAGATCGTGATTTGGATAAGCCCAGGCTGGCCATTGCTCCGCAGCGCCGGTGAACAGATGTACTCAAACGGAAAGGAGCAGCTTTTCCTGACGCTGGTCAAGGTTTCAACGGCACTTCGCGAGGCACGAATCACTCTCTACAGCATCGATCCAGAGGGAGCCAGCGGTGGCGGGTTCGGCAGGCTTGAGAGCCAGAGCGGCCCGCGCGACAGATTCGGCTACGAAAGCTACCTGAAGGGAATCCCGAGTGGAAAGGAGATGACGCCCCCAAACCTCGCGCTTCAGGTTCTAGTAACTCGAAGCGGGGGCCGCGTCCTCACTACTGGCAATGATATCGGCGGCCAAATAGACGACTGCGTCTCGGACACAAAAGCCTTTTACATCCTCTCCTTCGAAAGCCTCCCCACGGAACACCCGAATGACTATCACAACCTCGAGTTGAAGCTCGATAAACCCGGCCTGATCGCACACACGAGCGCCGGCTACTACGCCCAGCCCGAGCAGCGCCCGGGCTCACCGCAGGAAAAGAAAAAATGATATGGCGTTGAGATCGTTGCTCCAAAGAAGGATGCCTCCACCCTCAATACCTTCGCCCCTGCCTTACACTCTCCGCATTGAAGGCTCGCATTCCCTCGGCGCAATGTGGCCATCTCCCACTATTTAGCCATTTGCACATTGGATTCCATCGTCGCTTACGGCCCTTAAATCGTTTAGAGTTGAAGCATCTTGATGTTTCAACAAAACGCGATCCTCACGAGCCGAAGATCGCTAAGATACGTACGATCCTCAAGATCCAGACGTTCCATGTTTGCCAAGAACCTCAAACTCGACCGCCATGCCGCCCGGTTCGCCCTCGCGATCCTAGGGGCGCTCAGTCTTACCGGTTGCCAGGCCGTCGTCAGCACCGCTCCTGAGGCGCAGGTCCGCGTCATCGACGCGAGCCCGGACGCTCCCGGTCTCGACATCTACGCAGGCTCCGCCGCTCTCGCCTATAATCTCGGCTTCGGAACAGTCACCTCGTACGTTCAGCTCACTCCCGGCACCTACACCTTCAATGCCGACTCCTCCGGAACCAAGCAGGTTCTCTCCTCCTCCAAAGCGACTGTTGCCGCCCCCAATCAGTACACCATCCTTGTCGGCAACGTAGCCGCCAGCCTCGAGCAGGTCACCCTCAACGACCAGAGCCAGCCCGCACCCTCAGGCCAAATCGCTCTTCGCTTCATTGACCAGGCCACGCGTATCAGCGCCGTCGACATCTACCTCGTTCCCGCCGGCCAAAAGCTCACCTCAGTCTCTCCCGTCGTCAGCGACATAACCTTCGGCGTCAACACCGGCTACCTCAACATTCCTACTGGCACCTATAGCATCGTCATGGTGTCCGCCGGAACCGTTCCCATCAGCACGACCGTCGCTACTTACGCCGGTCCCCAGGTCACCTACACCGGCGGCTCCGCAACGACCATCGTCCTCATCGACCAGCAGCTCGTATCTACTCCCGGTCTTCAGGTCATCACCGCCGCTGACTTCACCCCTCCCGGCGCCACAAGCTAGTTCTCTCGCCAGCTAGTTCTCTCACCAACGACTCTCTCCAGACGTCGATCTGGCCCCCGGCATCCAGCGCGCGTACCCGGAAGTGTCTTGAAAGTCGCGGCAATTCGCAAAAATATACCCTCCAAAACCACCACAACACTCGTGAAACCCCTGTGTCTATGCACACCGTAAGCGGTAGCAGCAACACCCAGGCTGCCGCAGGAACTTCACAGGAGAGCCATCATGAACCTCATCAAACTTGCCCTCATCGCATCCCTCGCAATTGCCCCCGCGGCAGTCTTTGCGCAAACCACGACCCCAACCCCCGGTCAGCACGACTACGACATCAACCAGCGCAAAGAGAATCAGCAGGACCGCATCGCGCAGGGCGTCAAGAGCGGACAGCTCACCGCCGGCGAGACCGCACACCTCGAGACTCAGGAGGCCGGTATCAACAAGGAAGAGCGCGGCATGCGTGCCCAGGACAACGGCCACCTTACCACGGCCGATCGCAAGACCCTGCACCAACAACAGAACCAGGAATCCCGCCGGATCTACCGCGATAAACACAACGGTAGAAAAGCCTAGTGTGCAAAGTTCGCACCACAACTGGACGACTGAACACTGAACCGACCCTGTCTTATTCTCTCCATGCAACAAAAGAAAAGGGCCGCGAGGAAACCTCCCCAGCGGCCCTTTCTCTTTGTTCGCTAAGACTAGTACCGGTAGTGCTCCGCCTTGTAAGGCCCATCCACCGGAACGCTCAAGTAATCCGCCTGCTTCTTCGAGAGCGTCGTCAACTTCACGCCGATCTTCTCCAGATGCAGCCGCGCAACCTCTTCATCCAGCTTCTTCGGCAGAATGTAGATTCCCACCTTGTACGTATCCTTGTTCTTCCACAGATCGAGCTGCGCCAGCGTCTGATTCGCAAAGCTGTTTGACATGACGAAGCTCGGATGGCCTGTCGCACAACCCAGGTTCACCAGCCGTCCCTCAGCAAGAATGAAGATGCTGTTGCCAGTCTCTTCAAAGGTGTACTTGTCCACCTGCGGCTTGATGTTCAGCTTCTTCACGCCCTTCAGCGCATTCAGAGGCTCCATCTGAATCTCGTTATCGAAGTGGCCGATGTTGCACACGATCGCCTGATCCTTCATCAGCTTCATGTGCTCCACCGTGATGATGTCCACGTTCCCTGTGCAGGTCACATAGATATCGCCGCGGCCCAGCGTCTCTTCAAGCGTCGTAACCTCGTACCCTTCCATCGCAGCCTGCAGCGCATTGATCGGATCGATCTCCGTCACCATCACTCGCGCTCCCAGTCCGCGTAGCGACGCCGCAGAGCCCTTCCCCACGTCGCCATATCCGCAGACCACAGCAACCTTGCCCGCAACCATAACATCGGTCGCGCGCTTGATTCCGTCGACAAGCGACTCACGGCAGCCATAAAGGTTGTCGAACTTCGACTTCGTCACCGAATCGTTGACGTTGATCGCCGGCACCAGCAGCGTGCCCTTCTCCAGCATCTTGTACAGCCGATGAACGCCGGTCGTCGTCTCTTCCGAAACGCCGCGCCACTCCTTCGCCACATCCTGCCAACGCGTCGGATTCTCCGCATGCACCTTCTTCAACAGCGTCTTGATCACGGTCTCTTCTGTCGAGCTGGAAGGCGAGTCAACCCACTTGTCGCCCTTCTCCATCTCCACTCCCTTATGGATCAGCAGCGTCACATCGCCGCCGTCATCGATCACAAGCTGCGGTCCCAGGAATCCACCCTTGCCGTCAGGGAACTTCAGCGACTCGTTCGTGCACCACCAGAACTCCTCCAGTGTCTCGCCCTTCCAGGCAAACACCGATACGCCCGCCGCAGCAATCGCCGCCGCCGCATGGTCCTGCGTCGAAAAGATATTGCAGCTCGCCCAGCGCACCTTCGCGCCCAGCGCAACCATGGTCTCGATCAGCACAGCCGTCTGAATCGTCATATGCAGCGAACCGGTCACGCGAACGCCTGCTAGCGGCTTATCCGCGGCATACTTGTTCCGGATCGCCATCAACCCCGGCATCTCCTGCTCGGCGATATCGATCTCCTTGCGTCCAAAATCCGCAAGCGAGATATCTGCGACCTTATAGTCCGCCGCCTTGTCCTGAACCGCCGCCTTATCCACTGTCGCTGTTGCCATCAATGCACCTCTTCTCGAATTCACTAGTCGTTACAAGCCTAACCAGAATAACAGTTTGCACTGTCTTTTCGGCGCTTCTTGTGAACGCGGATTCAACTAAGCACACTGTTTTCAGCCACATCAAAGACAATGATTTTTCGCCTCAACCTAATTTGACGAAGAATTCATTCGCCACGATCTCCCCACGACAAGACTCAGAACCGCCGCCCCCAGCGCCAGCCCGCTGATCAGATATAGCCCACTGGCAAAGCTGTGCGTCGCATCCCGCAACCGCCCCGTCACATACGGCCCTAGAAATCCTCCCACCGCGCCCGTCGCCGTAATAATCGCTACCCCGCCCGCGGCCGCTGCACCTCCGACCATCCGAGTAGTCAACGCCCAGAACGGCCCCATCGTGCTAAACAGCCCAATCGCCACCAGCGACATCGCACACAACGCTACCGGAATATTGCCCGCAACCGCCGCCCACGCAAACCCCACGGCCGCCAGCGCCATGCAACCCGCTAGATGTCCTCGCCGCTCGTTCCATCGATCGGAACTCCACCCCACCACCACGGTGAAGATCGCAGCCAGAAGATATGGAAGCGTCGAATATTGCGCGATCAGGCTCGAATCCGTGCCTCCCCGCGTAAGGTTGCTTAGCATCAACGGCATCCACAAATTTAACGACGTAGACCCCGATCTGAATAACGACATAGACGCCCGTTAGCGCCCACACGACCGGCAGCTTGAATGCATCCGAAAACTTCTCCTGCCTCGCCGTGCGATACATCTCGCGGTCGCGCTGCAACTCGCTCCGAAGCCACAGCCTCTCCTCCGGCTTCAACCACTTCGCCTTATCCGGACCATCCTTCAGCAAAAACAGAACAGAGCTACCCACAAGCAGCGTCGTCAGTCCTTCAAACAAAAACAGCCACTGCCATCCACTCAGACCGCCCGCACCGTTCAGCTTCAGCAGCGCACTTGAGAGCGGCCCGCCAACCACGCCAGCCAACGACGTCGCCGTCATAAACTTCGCCACCGCTCTCGCCCGCACATGCGAAGGAAACCAGAACGTCAGATACAGCAGCATCCCGGGAACAAACCCAGCCTCAGCGATCCCCAGCAAAAAGCGCAGCGCATAAAACGATGCCGGCGACCCCACCAGCACCATGGAGGCTGAAACCACACCCCACGCCATCATCGTCCACGCGATCCACTTCCGCGTTCCTACCCGTTGCAGCATCAAGCTGCTCGGCAGATTGCCCGAAGCGTACCCAAGAAAAAACATCCCCGCGCCCGTGCCATACACTGTGTTGCTGAACAGCAGCGCGCGCTGCATGTCCATCGCCGCGAACCCCACATTCACGCGATCCATATACGCCACGATATACAGCAGAAACATGTAAGGGATCAGCCGCCACGAAATCTTCGCGTACAGCGCACGCTCATTCACCGCCGTTTCGCCAGCGACCTCTGCCATCGCTCTACTCTAATCGTTCAACGGCACAGTCCGTCTAGGCTTTCTCCGCCTCCAGCAGCCTCCGCTTCCGCTCCACGCCCCACCGGTATCCCGTCAGCGATCCATCCTTCCCCACCACCCGATGACAAGGCACGACGACCGCTACAGGATTCGCTCCAATCGCCGCCCCCACCGCTCGCGAAGCCTTCGGCACTCCCAGCTGCAATGCCACCTCCGAATAACTCCGCGTCTCGCCTCGGGGAATCGCCTGCAGCGCCTTCCACACCCGCTGCTGGAACGCCGTCGCCCGCACGTCCAGCGGAAACGTCGCAGCCAGCGGATGCTCCCCAAGCTGACTGGCCACAAACGCAACGGCATCCGCCAACCACCCCGTGTTCCCCTTAGCCGCCACCAACTGCGCCTTCGAAAACTTCTCCCGCAATCCAGCGACAAGCTCCGTGTCATCGCGCCCAAACGCAATCGAGCAAATCCCCACATCCGTCGTCGCCACCAGCATCCGGCCCAGCGGACTAGCGGCCGTCGTATACCGAATCAGCAGCCCCGCTCCACCCTCCCGCATCACGCGCGGCGTCATCCCCAGCGCAGTCGAACTCTTCTCATACAGCCTGCTGCTCGACCCATACCCCGCCTCATAGATCGCATCCGTAATCGGCGCCTTCCCCTTCTTCGGCTCGCGCACCTTGTTCTTAAATCTCTCCAGCCGAGCCTCCTTCGCATACTGCCCCGGACTCACCCCGAGCACCCGCTTGAACCCGCGCAGAATCGTCAGCCTGCCCACTCCCGTCGCCTTCGCCACATCCGCCAGACGCGTCCGCTCCTCTGAGTGCTCCTTCAAGTACTCAGTCACTGCAGCAATCGCTCCCGCCTGCGGGTCCGCCTTCGCCTCCGCCCGCTCCGGCTCGCATCGCTTGCACGCACGATACCCCGCAGCCTCGGCCAGCGCCGGGGTAGGGAAGAAGCTCACCTGCTTCCGTGTCGGCCGCCGGCTCGCGCAACTTGGCTTGCAGTAAATCTTCGTCGACTTCACCGCATACACAAATTGCCCGTCCGCACGCGCATCCCGCTCCAACACCTGCTGCCACTGTTTTCCGGGAAAATAACTCGGAACCACGATCGCATCCGTATTCACTTTTGCTGCACTCGTCATCGTCATTCCAGTATCCTCCCACCGCCCGCGAATCCGCACACTCCGTTTCGTTCCTTCAAACTCGAGAACCCCGAAGCGGCGTAAACTGTGACCGATGATCCAGCGCACCCATCTGCCTCTCATCCTCGCCGCAACACTCTCCCTTGCGACCGCCGCAGCGGCCCAAAACCCCGCCCAAAATTCCACCGACCCGCCACCAGCGCAACGCCCCATCCTCACCGTTACGGGCAAGGGCGTGCAAATCTACACCTGCCAACCATCTGCCACCGGTCCTCAGTGGACATTTCAGGCCCCCGAAGCCACCCTAGCCGACCCATCCGGCAACCCAGTGGGAACCCACGCCGCAGGGCCCATCTGGAAATCAAACGACGGCAGCACCGTCAAAGGCGAACTCATCCAGAAGAGCGCATCGCCCGACCCGGCAACCATCCCCTGGCTTCTCCTCAAAGCCGTCAGCCCATCAGGCTCCGGCATCATGACACGCGTTGAATTCATCCGCCGCTCCGACACCCAAGGCGGCATCGCGCCCACCACCGGCTGCGACGCCCAGCACCTCAACGCAGTCTCCCGCGTCCCCTACACCGCAACCTACACCTTCTATTCCGCAAAGCCCTGAATCGCGCCCGCCGAACCCCTGTTTGCCGACGTCACAACCGCCTCCTGTGCCGCCGCTCCCGGCAGGCTCGGCACCGTCGTTCCATCCTCCAGCACCTCATAGCTGTCGACATAGAAGTTCGTCAAAATCGCATTCCCGAAGGAAGTCGTAATCGCTACATCGGCCGCATCGCGCCCCGTAGCCATCAACACCCGCCCCATCTTTGGCGTATTGTGCCGCGCATCCATGGTCATCCATCGCCCATCCAGAAAAACCTCATACCACGCGCTGAAATCCCCAGGTCCGCTGAACGGCGCACGAATATCCCCCAGATACCCCGTCACATACCGTGCCGGAATATTCTGGCACCGAGACAGCGTAATCGCGAGATGTTGATAATCCCGGCAAACCCCAATCCGCTCCATAAAAACATCCATCGCCGTTTTGGTTGGCCGCGCCGTCTTGTAGTTGAACGCCACCTTCTCATGCACCCAGTCGCGAATCGCCGAAGCCCGTGTCCACCCCGGCGTCATCCACCCGAACAAATCCTGCGCGATCGGTCCAAACTGATCCACCTCGCAGTACCGGCTCGGCAATAAAAACTGCAGCACCTCAGAGGGCAGATTCTCCACCGGAGCCTGTTGCGCATAAGCGTTGGTCGGATCGGCCACCGGCTCCATCTCTACGACGCTCGTGGCGCTCAGCCGGATCGCCCCCGCTGGAGTCGTAAATCGGGTGCAGCGATTCCCAAACACATCCACATACTCCGACGATGGAACCTCCGTCTTCGTATCCCGGTCTATGTGTTCCACCTTCAACTCATTACCCGCGCGCACCCGAGGCTCGAGCGCAGGATGCAGATGCAGCATCGCCACCATAGGCGTAGGCATGGAAAGATGAAATTGAATATCGAATTCAGACTTAATGAGCATCGAAAAACCCTTTCCCTACAGGGGTTGGTCTTACTTTGAGATGCAATTAAGTGATAACCAGCAGTCTACCCCAACCAGCCACTTACGTGGAGCGGCTCTTGAACAGGCTTGTCTGCGGCCTTGTCCGCATTGCTTCTCTCGCCACCGTGGGTCTGTCCGTAGCCCCGCAAATATCGGTACAAACCGTAATAACCAGAACGCGCCGGATAGATGTCCACAGCAGGCAGCGTCCAACAGGTCGCGTAGATTCCCAGCGCCGCCCACGCTGCCCAACGTCTGGTTCCACGCAGGCGGATCGGCGGCTGAGTCCAATGTCGATCGCCGCGGCTTACCATCAGCACTAACAGCATCAAGCAAACCGCATGGATATGAAGCCATCGGCCCCAATCGCGCCCGCTGTAAAAGACCGCAAGCGAACCAGCAAAGGCAATCGCCGAACAAGCAGCAATGATCTTGACCTCTCGCCGTGCTGCTTCCCGCCGATAGAGCATGAACAGAGCAGCGATCGCAGGAAGCAGCGTTGGAATCGCCAGCATCCCATACAAAGAAAAGATGTGATGCAGCCGCACCGCCGCCATCACATACCGATGGGCCTCAGCAAGCGGCTGCTCAAGCCACAGGAGAGCTCCTCCGCACACGTTCGCATCGTGGACATCCATCGTACCCATCACTCCACCCACGGAAGAGCAGATTTTCTCCGCCATAGCCCGGTCCCCCGGATGCAGCAGCACCGACACCGCCGCGATCGAACAAAATATCGCCGGCCACACCGCAACACTCAGTGCCCGCTTCGTACTGCCGGCATGCAAGGCGACAGCGGCAAAAATATATGGAAGATAGAACAGCAGCGGTTCATGCGATAGCACAAGAACAACGCCGAAGGCTGACAGCAAAATCGCCATCTGCCAATCCCTTAGCCTGGCGAATAAGAATAGGCAAATCACCGCCGCCAGCACGGCAAACAACAGGATCTCTTTTTTGAATCCATTTGGAGGATCGAGCACGATGAATCCCAGCGTGGCAGGCGAGAGCAGCAGCGCTGCGACCATCCAGCCCCATCGCAGCCCATCAGTCAACCGGTACACGCACCACAAAAAAGTCAGGTAAACCGCAACCTGGATCCCAAACACAATCCAGGCCAGAGGGATTCCCGACACATGCCCAAGCAGGAGTACGACCTCCCCGACTAGCCCCCGCCGGATGAAGCCCGCGCTATAGTTCGTCAGCCACTCGCCAATCGCCCACGCGCTGCCCCGCCGCGTGTTCAGAAATCCATAAACCGTCGAGATCGCAGCAACAAAGAGCAGGTACAAGCCGAACCATCGCCTGTAACGTTCGGACATCGACCCTGCGGTCATCCTTCATTTACCTGAGCCAAGCGAGATATTCGGAGCGCTCCCAGTGTCTCACGCGTAGTTCAACAGCAAAACAGCAAAACAAAAGCGTTGTGGCCGCTCCCTCATCAGGGACTAGTCACAACGCTTTCGCCGATTCCGGTTCAAATATTTTGAAACGTCTTACTTCGCGGCAGCCAACTCGCGCGCGCCTTCCTTCAGCGCGGCAGCTTTGTCCGTCCTCTCCCACGTAAAGGTTTCGCCCTTGCGCCCAAAGTGGCCATACGCAGCCGTCGCCTTGAAGATCGGCTTGCGCAGATCAAGCCCCTCGATGATGCCCTTCGGCGTCAGCGAGAAGTTCTTCCGCACCAGCTCCTCCAGCTTGGTCTCATCGACCTTGCCCGTGCCAAACGTATCCACCAGCACGCTCACCGGCTCAGCCACGCCGATCGCATAGGCAAGCTGCACTTCGCAACGGTCAGCCAATCCAGCAGCAACGATATTCTTCGCCACATACCGCGCCATATAAGCCGCCGAGCGATCCACCTTCGTCGCATCCTTACCGCTGAACGCTCCGCCGCCATGCCGTCCCATGCCGCCATAGGTATCAACGATGATCTTCCGTCCCGTCAACCCCGTATCGCCCATAGGCCCACCGACGACGAACCGCCCCGTCGGATTGATGTGATACTTCGTATCTTCATCCAGCAGGTTCGACGGAATCACCGCCTGAATCACGTTCTTCAGAATGTCGGCGCGCAACTCCTCATTCCCGACCGTCTCCGCATGCTGTGTTGAAATAACCACCGCATCCACCCGCACCGGCTTATGGTTCGAGTCATACTCCACCGTCACCTGGCTCTTGCCATCCGGCCGCAGGTACGACATCAAACCGTTCTTGCGAACCTCGCTCAGTTTCTGGGCCAGCTTGTGTGCCAGCGAGATCGGCGTCGGCATCAGCTCCGGCGTCTCGTTCGTCGCATACCCGAACATCATGCCCTGGTCGCCGGCGCCACCTGTATCCACGCCCATCGCAATATCGCCGGACTGCTTATTGATCGTCGAGATCACCGCGCAGGTATTCGAGTCGAACCCATACAGCGCGTTGTCATACCCGATCGCCGCAACGGTTCCGCGTACCAGGCTCTGGAAGTCCACGTAGGCCTTCGTTGTGATCTCTCCGGCAATCACCACCAGTCCGGTGCAGGTCAGCGTCTCGCACGCCACACGGCTGTAGGGGTCCTGCGCAAGGCAGGCATCCAGAATTGCATCGGAAATCTGATCGGCGATCTTATCGGGATGTCCCTCAGTCACAGACTCACTTGTAAAAAGAAAACGGTCGCGTTTAGCCAAAACAACTCCTCCAGAGAGTACCTGCCGGAACACTTAGTCCCGACAGCGTGCAACCCTCTCATTTTACCCGCGCATCCTTCGGACCGGCAAAGCGCCGCAGCCATCCGTATCCTGATGGCGCTCAACGGCGATATCTCGCATTGAACAGCGCCCGAGTGATTTCTATGACTTAGTTCGCCCGATCAAGAACTAAGAAACAGATGCCGTAAGTTTAGACTGCGGCTGCCGGGCAGAATATGGAAAGTATTTCTTGAGTTGGAGAAAACGTCGCTCGTAGAAGTTGTAGCTGAGCCACGCCAGCAGCAGAGTCACCGAGAGAACAATCATCACGGAAAGCAGATGATAAAGAACTCTTGATTCAAGGCGGGTTTTCATTCTGACCCTCTTCTCAACTGCCGGATCATCGGCTTCTCCACAAATTTATAGGACACCCACCCACCGCTCAGGACGAAGGCAACGATCAGAAACTGTAACAGCCACTCCTTTCCGAGAGTGGCGTGTCCACCCCACCTCAACAGAGGCCGGCAAGCCAACTCGATCAGCAGGGACGATGCCAGGTACGCAGAGTACGAAGAGTTTCCCAGAACGACAGCAACCCGCCCCGGCAGACTTCGGATGGTCGGCGACCAGAACACTACCCCGGAAACTATGGACGTTGCCGCCAGCCCCCAGGTGAACACGTGCCTCACCGCCCCATCCGAAGATGTCGCCATGCCGATCCCGCCAGCTCCACCCCGGCTTGGGTCGGCACGTAGGTACAACGAGAGAGCCGCCCCGACGAGCAGCATGACTATCCCCCATCTTCGCTGTTGGCCGAAACGAACGAAGGCCAAAGCAACAACCGCACCCAAGACAAACTCCAGCACAAGCGGACTGCTGAAGGTGATCCACGCCGAGCGTTGGACATTGAGGACCGTTCCGAGCAATACCATCCCGCCAAAGAACGCAATCGAGACTGGAACCGCCTTTTGCACCGTGACGAGCAGAATGGCCGCAAGCGCATAGTAGAAGTACATCTCGAAGACCATTGTCCAAGAGAAATCCACGACGAGCGGGAAGCGGGGATACAGTCCGGGCAGCAGGAGGAAGCTGGGGAGATAGTCCTTCGAGAACCCGTGGGCATGCAACAGACGTGCAGACCTCAACAGGGCATACACCCAATAGATAGGGAAGATCCTTATCAGCCGCCGCTTGAGAAAGCCCCAAGTCGCCCGCAGTCCCGATTCCTGTCGGGTGCGCAGCAGGACCAGCGACATGATGAAGCCACTGATGACGAAGAAGATGTCGATCCCGAATGCGTAGAAGTGGGGCAACTCCACTTCTCTCCAGTCGCCGAGTATCTGCCCGGCATGAAGCCACGCGACGAGGAAAACCGCAACCGCTCTGAGGATCTGGAGGCTGTCAATCTGGCTAATATTCGCTTCTCTGGTCGGCAGTACTCCGGTGTCGTCCAACTGGGCTAGCATGGCAAAAGGATATCCCAAGGGGGTCTGCCACTCTGACGCTCGAGGTAGACCGATGCTCAGACTATGGCTGGCGATCAAAGAGACCCGTCCCTCGTATTACGACGGACGGCTCGATGCCGTAATTATGGAATCAATCGCCCATGCAGCGCAAACTTCCGTACCGTCCAACCAATCGCGGCAACCGACGTCACCATAGCCGCCACGCCGAAGCTAACGATCCTTCAACGGCAGCATCCCGCATCAAACGGCAATTTCAGTCTCTGGTTTTTCATACGCGAACCGTCTCTTGAGCCTTAGCCATTGTTTCTCATACAGTTCGTAGCTTGCGATAGACAGAACCAGCGTCCCGCTCAGCATCAAGAGCACAAAACCCACGCCGCCCAACACAGTCGAATGCAGTCGAATTTGCAACCACGGCAATATTCGGGCCAGGCCGAGCCAGAAAAGTATGTGGTAGACATACATCCCGTAGCTGTAACGCCCAATAAAACGCAGTCCCCTTATCTCCCCCAACCGGTTGACCAGCGATGCATCTTGCAAAGCCAACAATAGAAGACATGCGAACGTTCCGGCGAGGGCAGGAAAACCTAGTACCGTCATAGCGATTGAATGAAAATCGATTCCAGCGACCGCAATCACTAGTACCAGCGTGCCGAGTGCATACGGTAGTACCTTTCGAGCCCGCCGCAGTGCCTCTTCGAAAGGCAGAGTCCGTATCCAGATCGCCGCCAATGCACCATAGAGCATGCCGTCCATGTGCGTGGGTAACTGGGTGTAACACCATTCATAGGCGCCTTCGCGGGGCAGCCAAAGCAGCAGGGCAACCCGCAGTGCCAGTCCTCCCAAAGAGAGGCCTCCGCAGATCCACGCCAGGCGTCGACGACTTGAGACCATTAACACCACAAGAGGCCATATCAGATAAAACTGCTCCTCCACCGCTAACGACCAGAGGTGCAGAAATGACACCACTGGGCGCACCTGAGCAAGATCCGGGTTCAGGTTGTAAGCGATGTTTCCGGCATAAAACAGGTACGCAATGTGCCCCGTGTGCCACTGCAGATGCAACCAGGGTGTCAGTAGAAACAGCACCGCCAGCATGGTGTAGTAGAGAGGAAAAATGCGGAGTGCACGGCGTACATAAAAATTCCTGAAATAACCCGGAAGCTCACGTGTATCCAGCAGGATTCCAGTGATCAGAAAGCCCGAAAGCACAAAAAAGAGATCGACTCCCATCCAGCCACCGTCGCACAAATAGGCGACCCACTTCATCCATGTCGGTATCTGGTGTGAAGTCAACCCATAATGCCGAAAGAAGATCATCAGGAATGCGAGTCCGCGGAGACCGTCCAAACTCGCCACGTGCCGACCAGACAGGCGCGTCTCTAATTTCGCGATGGGACCTCCCACGTCAAACACTCTTTGATCGTAATCTATCGATCATCGCTCGCTCTCTCCGTTCCCAAGCGACATCGTTTCCTCAAGACGCATTTTATTTGTTTTGGTCTGTATAGGCGCACACGAAGGGCCTGCCGACCTAATCAAAGCCTGGGCTTCAAAATGAAAATCCGGCTGATAGGAATACAAACCGCGCAACGGCCATCGCAACTGCTACGGAATCAATCGGCCATGCAGCGCGAACTTCCACAAACCCCAACCAAGCGCTCCAAGAGAGGTCACCATAGCTGCCACTCCTAACCATCGCAAGCCAGTCTTGGACTCAGACCCGATTCTGTTCCTTCGCACATTCTCTGCGAACTCAGTCCAGTCCTCATTCTCGCTGCTGTGCGTTCCACTCTCGCGTAGGCTAGCCTCAAATCGCTCAATCCAGGGCACTTCATCCAGCCCAAGCGCAGACAGATAGCTGCGGACAATGCCCTTCCGAAACACTCCACCCGGCAGCGAGCCGTACTCCCCGGCCTCAAGCGCGAGCAGATGACGTAGCGAAACCTTCGTCTCCTCGCAGATCCTCTCAATCGAGACCTGGCGCCGCTCCCGCTCCCATCGCAGCTCGTCGCAGAATCGTTCCATTCGCTCCGTTCAACCCATGCCCGTGCAGTCCAACCGCCCGCCGAACGCACGCCGCCTAATGGAAAGCGCGCGCCAGTTCCTCGAAGAATAGACCGGAATATTTGCCAAAGTCAAAGCCCCTTTTGGGGGACATACTTCCAATTCAGGTTCTTGGAACCAGATTAGTTAGGGCATCGCCCTTGCCATCGCTGCAAGGAATTGCGCACGCCCTCGCCTGCTGCCAACAACCGACTCCAACTCCTTTGGGCTTCCAGCCGTGGCTACCGGCAAGCCGCTCGCGTCCCGGAGACGGGTTGTGACCCAGGCAGGCCGGTTTTTGACGAGCCATACGGCAGTCTCTATCATGAGGGGAAGCCCTTCGTATCGAAGGTTTAGCTCGCCCATCGGTCATCGAAGCCGTAAGCTCTGGCCGCACTCACGCTGAAGGCAGAATCCAGTACCAGGCAGAGAAAGATAACGATTGCGCATACCCTTCCCCGAACGCGTTTCGCTGGTGCCCGTCTTCTACTTTGCTGGAATACTTTGTGCCATCCAGCAGTTCCAGGGAACTAACTCGACCTTTTCTCTTCTTTGTTTCTTCTACATTATCGTTGCAGCCATCGCCTTCAATCTGGCTGGCGGATTCACTCGAACCTCCGGCGCATTTGTCTTCTTCAATGCGACTCTCGGAGTCATCGTTGGTCTCTGCGTAAAGGCTTATCTCGGAGAAGCGGCGGACACCAATTTATATGTCCCCCTCCTGACGATGGCGATCTATCTCGCCGGCATGTGCATGATGCTCGTAGCGGTCTATCTCAGCAAAAGGTTGTCGACCAAGCGCCCAATTCTGGGAAGGATGGTCACTGATTCCAATCTGCAAACTGCTACGGTGGGCTGTCTTGTGGCGGGGATTTTAATCTTTATCGCCGGCCGCTTTTTGCCCTCAGGTAACGGGACGGTACTCAGTGCGCTTAATCAACTCAATCGTTTTTTCCCTCTGGCAATTATTCTTGGAGTCATTAATACTATCCGGCGCAGCGGAGGAACCCGCTGCGTCAATCTTCCTGTCCTGATTGCAGCGGGGATTTCGTTTGCCTTGGGAGTTCTTAGCTATTCCAAGGAGGGCATGTTCGCACCTTTCGCTTCGCTCCTCCTGGCCGCCGCCTCTCAGCGTTACAAGGTATCCCGCTTCCAGGTGATATGCGTCATTCTCGGAACCGTCTTTATGTTTCAATACATGGTTCCCTACTCCCAATATGGAAGAAACTATCGAGAGGAGTCAGGCGACGTCAACATCGAGACCTCTCTCTCCCTGCTTTCCCACCTCGGATACGTTCGCGAGCAATATCGTGAAAGCTCCGCAGGCGTGTACGAGGAGCGCGTTCTTGGTTATTACAACCAACCGCAGGGCTTTTTTGACCGTCTTGAGATGATCTCGATCGACGATGCCCTGAATAACGTGACCGAACAGTCGGGTACATACGGCATCTACCCAATTGTCGCGGCCCTGGAGAATGTTGTCCCCCACTTCATTTGGAAGGACAAGCCCTTCCTGCTGAGTGGGAACGTCTATGCGCACGAGGTTGGTATCCTCGGCGAGGAAGACGAAACCACCGGCATCTCGTTTTCGTCTACCGCTAGTTCCTACCACAATCTCGGCTGGAAGGGAGTTTTCTTACTCGCGCCGGCGGTCTGGCTCTGCTTATTCACCATCTTTGACTCGCTGTGCGGAGATACGCGCAAAACTCCGTGGGGTCTCCTCGTCCTGGTCCTCTACGCCCATGCAGCTCCCGAAGGGGACATCGGCGCCATTATCTACATGTGCGTCTACACCGTCATTGCCATCGTCTTCGCCGCGGTTCTGGGCGCCTACGTCATGCCCGTAATCGGAACCTTCTTCATAGGTCCTGAAGGCATCATGATTCGCCGCGGCAGGCCTGTCCGAAGCATGCCTCCACGCCGATTGCCCCAAGCTCCGTCTGAAAGCTGATCTGCGCGCAAGACCGTAAAGCAGTACAGCGGCCGGTGCTGGTTCCGCGCCCAGATGCGTGGTTTGCCCTCCCGCTCCCATACACTAGTAGTTGTATGAACAAACTGGTTGTCGGCAATCTCGTCCATCGTCCCTTGCGTTCGCTAATCAGCTGCCTCGCTATCGCCATCGAAGTCATCATGATTCTCTCCATCACCGCCATCCTGATGGGCAAACTCAACGGCTTCAAGGACCGCACCAACGGCATCGGCATGGACATGTTCGTCCGGCCCAGCACCACCAACAACTTCATCGGCATGAGCCCTGCCGGCGCCTCCATCAAGGTCGCCGATGTCCTCGCCCGGATTCCTCACATCAAAGTCGTTGCCCCGGTCAACATTCAGATCACCAGTTCCCTCGACAACATCTACGGCATCGACTTTAAGACCTACGACGGCCTGCTCCCCTTCGTCTTTCTCTCCGGCGGCCCATTTCAAAGCCCCTTCGACGTCATCGTCGATGACTACGTCGGAGCCGGCAAAAAAGTCGGCGATACACTGACCATCCTCAACCACCCCTTCCGCATCTCCGGCATCGTCGAGCACGGCAAGGGCGGCCGCAAGTTCATCCCCATCGACACCATGGGCGCCATCACCGGTACCGAGGGCAAAGCCACCGCCTTCTATCTCAAAACCGAGCACCCACCCCAATACGAAGACGACGTCCGCAAGTCCATCCTCGCCACTCCCGGCATGGCCCAGTACAACGTCATTACGACCGATGAATATCTCTCCTCCATGACCCCCAACGCGCTCCCCGGTTTCAATATTGGCCTTCGCGTCGTCATCGGCATTGCGGTCGTCATCGGCTTCCTGGTCATCTTCCAGTCCATGTACACCGCCGTCATGGAGCGCACTCGCGAGATCGGCATCCTCAAATCCATGGGAGCCTCCCGTGCCTACATCGTCGGCATTGTGCTCCGCGAAACCAGTCTTCTCGCCTTCGTCGGCATCGCTCTCGGCATCGCCGCCAGCTTTGCCCTGAGCGCTGCGCTCGAAGCCCGTTTTCCCACCTTGGACTTCGTCATCAATGTTCCCTACGTCTGGAAGGCCATTCTCATCGCCTTCATCGGAGCTATCCTCGGCGCTCTCTACCCAGCCCTCAAGGCTGCCAGCAAAGACCCCATCGACGCCCTCGCCTATGAGTAAGTAGGGTTTGCCCTGTATCTCTCAGCGCCATCGCTTCAGCCAACTGTGAAAAGGTGATTCCATTGACCGATAAGGCATATCGTTGGGCGATTCCAGTTTTGGCCCTATGGCTTTTGCTGTGGATAGTTCTCTCATGGGCTGGAGTCCAGGATGATGCCTTCATCCATCTCCGATACGCCGACAATCTCTTCCGCACCCATCTCATCACCTACGACGGCGTGCATCCCAGCTATGGTGCATCCAGCCTCTTCTACGTCTATCTGCTTGCGTTTTTCCGCGCCTTTTTCTCCTCACCGAATCTCCCCCGCGTTGTTTCAACGTGCGCGCATCTCTTGCTTGTCGCTGGTCTCGCGATCCTTTTTCTCAAGTCGATCCCACGCGACTCCCTTGCCCGCCTCCTCGGATTAATTCTGCTTCTCATCTTCGTCGGCCCATCAGCCGTCCGCTGGCTCGATGACGGCATGGAGACCGGTCTCTCCCTCTGTTTCGTAGGCATTCTCTGCTGGGCCACCTTTCGCCAGTCAAACCGCTCCACCTTCACTCTCCCGCAGTACCTGGCCTGTGTCGCGCTCGGCTTCTTCACAGTTCTCCTGCGCACCGAACTCATACTCTTGTGCGGTTTGGCCTTCGTCATCCTTGTCTGGAAACGCCTCTTCAATTCTGAGGGGCAATCGAAGCCAAATCGGGTCCCCACCGCGCTCTTCAGGGGCAGCCATCTTCTCTTCGGCGGCATCCTCGCCATTATTTTCATCAGGCTCAGAATGCACGTCTTCCTTCCCGACACGGCCATAGCAAAATCCACCGGCGTCGCTGATTGGGGCGGCACTCTCTTCGTGAGCGCAAAGATTATGGCAGGTGCGCTTTCCTTCGGAGTTGGAATCCTCCTCCTTTGGCTCTTAACCGTCGTTCTGGTCTGGCGCGCGCGACGTCTTTCCCCTGCTACGCTCTTCGCCAATCTCGCTTTTCCTATCTTGTTTTCCCTCGCCGCCTCGCGAGGCCAGCAGATCCAGGGAGCCCGCTACTTCGTCTGGGCCCTCTTCTTCTCGATCCTCTGGAACATCCTCGAACTAAGCACGCCCCGGCCCGATCATCGATTACAGGACCAGAGCAAGACTCTTGCCTACTGCTTCCTCGTGCTCCTTCTGCTTGCCCTCCCGTTCGAGTCCATAAAGCTCTATCGCATGTTGCGAGATCGCGCGACCTTGCTCACACAATTTGAAACCGATCACTTCGAAGCCCTGCAGGGCAAGCGCGGAGTCGCCTTTGACATCGGCTACGTCGGTTATTTTTCTCGCGCCGATATCTGCGACCTCGCCGGCCTGGTGAACGGGAGAGACAAAGCCCGCCTGACGCCCCTGGAACGCTTTGCAGCATGCGCGACAACTCATCCCGATTTCATCTTCTTGGATATCGAGGGAATAGATCGTGCCAGCCACTATCTTCAGATCGATGACTGGCAGGTATGCTCCCAGTATGACTTTAGAAACGTAAATCAGAACGACCGGCACTACCTCATCGTGCCGCGATCGACCGCGCCCGAACTCTGCCGGCGTATCGCCAACTCCGCCCCCTCCGAGATAGCGCCTCTCTTTCGCTGAGGCTCTGCCCACAGCTCAATCGGCTTAGTCGTTCGAACTCAAACCAGTCCGCGTCTCCACATCATCAACACCAGGCAGAAAGCATTGCATTGCAAACCCTACCGTCAAGGGAGCAAGTGCCAGCGCGAAAGGCAGAAAGATTCGCACCTCCCTGATTCTCCCCAGCGTCACCCACATCGCAAAAAAAATCACCGCCGCCGCGAACATTCCAGCCTCCGCCCCTTCTATCGCATACCGTCGCCGCGCCACCATCGCCGCCGTCCAGCCAACCGGTGTCATGAAAAGAACAAAGGGAACAAAGCTTTGCACCGACTTCACGTTATAGAGCAGTTGCACAACCGATAAATCCCCATAGGTCGCCAGCGGGTACAACTTCTTAGTCAGCCAATATTGAATTCCCAGAATCAGCATCACTGCGACAAGGCTCGTCCCTGCCTGCAGCCAGCGCGGCAGCGCAAACTCCTGCCCGCGAGCGGTCAGGCACACCAGCAACATTCCCGCATGAAGCGCAACCGCAACATCGGCGCGAACGAACGCCTGTGCCGCAGCAAGCACCAGAAGTGCGGCAACCGCCAGCGCCGTGCCCAGACGATTCTCCAACGGCAGACGCACCGTCAAAAGCAACAACGCCAGCGCAAGCATCGCCGCACTCGGCAGCGTCTCAGGCTTCTGGTACCAGAGCAGCCACGCCAGGTAGAACTGCACCAGAACAACAAAACTCGCCGCGCCGAACCACTGCTCAGTGTGACTGGCCCTGCGATAGACTGCCGAACGCCACAAAACCAGAAACAGTGCAAAGACCGCAATCAATCCCCCGGCTACATCCAATGCGGCCAGCATAAGCCGTAGAGTCAGATGCATCTTTTGGCTGAGAAAGTAAGCGGTGTCGATTACGCCGATCCGGTATTGTCCCGGCGCCCTGGCCGTCCCGGACACCACGTCCATCCAGATGCCCGGCTCCTGGTGAAACGCCTGGCTGTAACCCCAATAGTCCAGAAACCCGGCCGACAGTACAATCAAGCTAAGCAGAACGCTTACGACTCTCTTGGGGCCCTGCACCATCGGCTAAAGGTCTCGCCTCTCAATGGATTGAGTGGAAAGAATAGCATCCTGCGCCTCGCTGCCAGCGGCTCTCTTCACAACCCGGCGTGTCCCGCGAGGCGTCTCAGCCTCTGAAACCAGACGGTTTCTGTAATACTCTGGAACTCTAGCCACCAACCTGCGTTTAATACTAGGGCAAATGAACCAGTCGCACCCCATCACGTCTCGCATCTTTCAGATTGCCGAAGCCGTGTTCCTCCTCGTCGCTGCCATCTTCCTCGTCCTCCACGCCTTCCACCTCAACGCCGACTTCCCCAACCACTCTCCCTGGATGGACTGGGCCAAGTACACCGACGAAGGCTGGTACGGCGACGCAGCGATTCGCCACTTCCAGCGCGGCCACTGGCACGTCCCCGGAGACTTCAATCCCGCCGCCGCCCTTCCCGTTTGGCCCCTGGTCGAAGCCGCCCTCTTCCGCTTCACTGGCGTCAACCTCGTCGCCGCCCGCGCCCTCACCGTTGGCATCTTCGCGTGCATCCTCATCGCCTCCTACTTCCTGCTTCGCCGCTGGCAGACTCCCTCCGCTCGAGAGAAATCCCTCGCCCCCGCCATCGCCGTCCTTCTTCTCGCGGTCAGCCCCTTCTGTTACGTCTTCACCCGCATGGCCATCCTTGAGCCGCTCCTTATTCTTTTCACTCTGCTCGCCCTCCTGACCGCCAGCTACATACGCCCCCCACAGCCGAAAAGACCAACCCATCCCAAGCACCCTCTAGTCCCTACTTCCTACTCCCTGCTCTCCGTCCTCTTAGGACTCCTTCTTCCCTTGATGGTCCTCACCAAGACCACCGCCATCTTTCTATTTCCTGCAATCGCTTGGCTCCTCTGGGCCCGCGCCGGATACCGGCTCCGCCCCTGGCTTCGTCTCAGCCTCCCGTCGGCTGCCCTGGCCGTAGCCACCTGGCTCAGCTACTACCTCCTCATCGTCCGTCCCCACTTCCTTCCCGACTACCACTACCTCTTCAGCGCCAACGCCTACACCGGCATCACACCCACCAACGTCCTGTCCGTCCTGGCCGAAACCATCGGCGACGGCCTCTGGATCGGCAGGATCCTCTACCCCCTCGCTCTGCTCGCCGTACTCTCAGTGTTTGTCCTCCGTCCCCGACTCCTGCGCAATCCGCTCATCCCCGCGCTTCTCCTTTGGGCCGGCGCCTACGCAGCTTTCCTCGCCTACCACAACAACCTCCAGCCCCGGTACTACCTGGTCATCGCGGTCCCCCTCACCCTCCTCGTCCCCATGGTCTTCTCCACCCTCTGGACTTCTAGCACCCCAAGCCGCACCCCCGCCCAGACCATTTTGCACCGGCTCGCCATCGCCTCCATCGTCGCCGTCCTGGCCGCCCTCACCGTCACCGACGCCCGCCAGACCCTCCACTACGTCCGCACACCCGATTACACCTTCGCCAGCGCCGCCTCCCAGATCCGCCAGATCATCTCCGAGGACCCCAGCCACAACCGGCTTATCCTCTCCATCAGCGGCTCCCAGCTCTCCCTCATGACCGGCCTGCCCTCCATTTGCGACGACTTCGGCACCGTGGACCTGCCCGTCCGCGTCCAGGCCTACCGCCCCGGCTGGTACATCGCCTGGAACCAGGTCGAGGACGACAAGATGGACGCCCTCGCCCCCATGTACAACCTCCAGCGCGTCGCCGCCTTTCCCGCACTCGACGACCCCGAGCGCAACCTCCTCATCCTCTACCGCCTCGATCCACCCATCCCCGGCGCACCACCGCGTCAGCACCGCAAACCCATCATCCCCCGCCTGCTCCGAACCACCTTCGGCCAGCAACCCAGCCCCACACAGCTCGTCCACTAACTACCGCGGCACACCCGTGACCGCGAATTGCTGCTCCACCACCACCCCGGCCGCCACCGGACTCCCGCCCCGCGTCGCCGGCGAAAACCGCCACTTCGTCATCGCGTCTACCGCGCTCGCATCCAGCCCATACCCAAGCGGCCGCGCCAAGCTGATCCGCTGTGGAACCCCGCCGGCATCCACTACCATCCGCAGTTGAACCGACCCCTGCACCTTATCCCGCACCGCGAAGTCCCCATACTTCGCCTCTGCCCGATGCTCCACCTTCGGCCCAATCACATCCTTCGCCTGATCCGCCGGTCCATACAGCACATAGATGGTCTGCCCACTCAGCGCGTCCTGCGCCCACGCCAATGACGGGTCAAAATAGTGCCTCCAATAATCCGGCATGGCACGCTGAAACGCCGGGTCGATCCCGACCGAGAACATCACTCCAAACGCCGTCTCCAACTGCTTCACATCGCCCGGGTCCTTCACAAGGAGCCGCACCTTGTCATCCTTCAGCTCATGCCGCTGGAACTCATGGGTGTCCGTGTTGTACCGGATCGCCACTCGCACCCCATCCAGTTCGATCTCGCCCCCTCCGCGCCGTTCCACCTTCTGCACATTCACCGCCGCCAGCGTCCAGTCGCCCACCTTCGGCGACCCCTGCACCCGCCCCGCAGCGTCATAGGTCAAATCGTTGCTCAGATAAAATCCCCGCAGAAACAGGGCTCTTCCCACCAGCAACTCCGCCGCCCTCAACGAAAGATCCTCCGGCGTAGCCGTAGCCGCGTTCTGCTGCGCCATCGCCGGCTTCGCAAGCCCGGAAAGCATCGCCAGCAACACCGCCGCCAACCCGAACGACCTCGTCCCGCTAGCTCTCATCGACAACATCCCATCGAGCGATCCATCCACGGCGGGCCTCCGCCCATCGAAGCGGCGATTCAAAGGCCGCCGACCGCTCAAGCCTCAGGAGAACTCGCCGCCGCGTCCACCGGAACAAACCGGTGATAAACGATCAGACCCAGCGCCGGCACCAACAATGCGCTCAACTCCGAAAATATCCGTATCTCCGGCAGCAACCCCATGAAAAACATCCCCACGAACCACAGCGGCACCAGAATCGCGCAGCCCCAATAGATCCCCTTGTTTCCGATCCATCTGCGCTGCAGCCAGACCACAGGCAGCAGAAATCCGAAGACGCTTAGGTATACCGGCCACTGCTGCGGCAGCACCAACTCATGGATGTTCAACAGCACTCTTCCCACCACTGGAGGGTTCGTGACCCGCGATCCATAGTCGTACGTATTCGCTGCAAACTTGTGCGCCAGCCACAGTTTCAGTCCGATCCATATCGCCGCCTGCGCCAACCCATGCCACGCCAGCCGCAAGGCATCCTTCCTCGTCACCCTGCCGTCGCCCGCCCGCGCCTCCTGCCACTGCCAGATGAGAAAAAAGACCGTCAGAAAGCAGATCGTCTCCCGGTTCAGCACAGCAATCGGATAAAGCAGGTAATACAGCGTATCCCGCCCGCTCACCACCAGATACACCCCAATGCAGAAGAATAGCAGGCTCGGCGTATCGTACGGAAACGTATAGCCCAAACCCCAGCTCGGCGCCAGGTTGAAGTACGCCATGTAGATCATCAGCAAACTCATCCAGCGGCTGAAGATGCTGTCTCCGGTCAGTTTCGAAAGCGTTCCCGCCGTCGCCACAACCGCTCCAAACAGGCTCACAATCGCCACGCCGATCTGCACCAGTTGCTGCGGCATCCGCCACCACGGCGGAACATGCATATGCTCCGCATGCTGCGCCAGCGCGACGAAGATATGCTGTGTCGACAGCAGCCGGAACACGTACATCATCAGGACCCTGTACTGGTAGGGCGTCTTCTCCAGACCCTGTGTGTAAGCTCTCAGGTCGAGATAGTCGATCTCCAGGTTGTAAGCCAGGGCAAAATGCACACAGATCCCCAGCGTAAACAGCACCCAGACCGCCGTCCGCCACCGCGACTTTGGCTCGCCGAACCAGACACGCCCGCCACTGGCCTTGGTCTCCCCCACACCTTGGGTAACTGCCGTCTCCGCCATCCTTAACTACCCTCCCACGCCAAATTCGCCCGATAATAGCATGTCAGGGAGCCATCCCCAGGTAGTCCATTGACTTCACCCCGGCGGTTCGATATTCTATCCACTCGCGCAGTCTCGCGCCTGTACGTCTGTGTCACCACTGTTCCCAGGCATGTTCAGGCAATCGAGGCATCCGTGATGGATCCACTTGTGGAGCAGTTTTCACCATAGCTGCCCCTGAAGCACCCATCCCATAGGTTGTGCGTAGTCCAGGTCATGCGGTATATCTCCGCGCGCTGGGAAGGAATAAATCCTCTCCTCCGCCGCCTCCCGCTCGGCTCTGGAACAATCGGTCTTTGCTTTTCCGGTAGTTCCCGTAAACGAACCACCAACTTTGCACCACATTCTTCCGAACCACGCCGAACAAGGAAGACGGCAGAATCAGGGAGTAAGTCAAACGATGTCTACTACCATTCCGAGCGGCAAAGATATTAAGCGTAAGTGGTACCTGCTCGACGCCAGCGGCAAGACCCTCGGCCGCCTCGCAACGCAGGCTGCTTCCATCCTGGCCGGCAAGCTCAATGTTCTCTACACCCCCTACATCGATATGGGCGATCACGTCATCATCATCAATGCCGAAAAGATCGTTCTGACCGGCCTCAAGTCTGACCAGAAGCTCTATCGCCGCTACACCGGCTTCCCCGGCGGTCTTCGCGAAGAGTCCTTCATCAAGCTTCTCGCCCGTCGCCCCGAAGCTATCGTCGAGCAGGCCGTCAAGGGCATGCTGCCCAAGAACAAGATGGGCCGTCAGATGGCGACCAAGCTCAAGGTCTACAAAGGAGCACAGCATCCGCATCTCGCGCAGCAGCCTGTAGCCATGGACTTCCATGCCTCCAACGCGCCCAAGGTGCTCACCTCCAAAGTGATGGTGCCGACGCACCCCCATCAGGAGCACCAGAAGCTCGAAGCCTAAGTTAGTGCCAGGTTTCACTCAGTTTGTTTTTGGGATTAAGCAGTGGGCTTTAGTCCACTGAAACAGCAAGGGTCGACAAGGGGCTTTGCCCCGGGCCTCTTACAAGTTCAAGGAGCACCATGGCAGATCTGATTCAATACTACGGAACCGGCCGTCGCAAGTCCTCAATCGCACGCGTCTTCCTGCGTCCGGGCAGCGGCAAATTCACCGTCAACAAAAAGGACTGTGACGTCTACTTCGTCACCGCCCAGCAGCGCGCAGCCGCACGCCGCTCCCTCGGCATCGCCGACATCGGCGAGACCTTTGACGTCATCACCACCGTCAAGGGCGGCGGCGTCATGGGACAGGCCGACGCCGTCAAGCTCGGCATCGCCCGCGCCCTCATGGTTTTCAACCCCGAGCTCCGCAAGGCGCTCAAAGCAGAAGGCCTCGTTACCCGCGACTCGCGTGGTAAAGAGCGCAAGAAGTACGGCCAGAAGGGTGCTCGCGCTCGCTTCCAGTTCTCCAAGCGATAAAAGCCTCTCAGCAAGATTCTTTGCTGTTGCTTTTCGACTTGGGTCTCTGGACTTCGATTTCGCTCTTGGGATTAAGCAGGGGGCTTCAGCCCCCTGACTTAGTCCAAATCGAAGTGGGGCTTTAGCCCCGGGCCTCGATTCAAAACGGCGATACCGCTCGCCGTCAGCATCACCCTCCGAAGCACCACCATCGGAGGCAAGGAGTCAAATCTCCCTTACGAGGGATCAATCCAGGCACCGATGCTCACACTCGGCCGCCTCAACCAAGGAGCTAAATTGGCAAACATCACTATGAAAGAACTGCTCGAAGCTGGCGTTCACTTCGGGCATCAGACCAAGCGCTGGAACCCCAAGATGAAGGAGTACATCTTCGGCGAGCGCAACGGCATTTACATCATCGACCTCCAGAAGACCCTCAAGATGTTCAAAGAGGCTTCCAAGTTCGTCACCGACCTCACCTCCACCGGCAAGCTCGTTCTCTTCGTCGGCACCAAGCGCCAGGCGCAGGACGCCATCGCCGAAGAGGCCACCCGCGCCGGCATGCCCTACATCAACAGCCGCTGGCTCGGCGGCCTTCTCACCAACTGGATCACCGTGCAGAAGTCCGTCAAGCGCCTTCAGGAACTGGACGACATGTCAACCGACGGCCGTTACGAGCTCCTCACCAAGAAGGAAGTCATCAAGCTCGAGCGCGAGCGCAAGCACCTCTCGACCAACCTCGCCGGTATCAAGAGCATGAAGCGCCTTCCCGACGCCCTCTTCGTCGTTGACTCCAACAATGAAGCCATCGCCGTCGCCGAAGCTCGCAAGCTCGGCATCCCGGTCGTCGCCGTCGTCGACACCAACTGCGACCCGACCGTCGTCGACTACGTCATCCCCGGCAACGACGACGCCCTCCGCGCCATCCGCCTCTTCACCACGAAGATCGCCGATTCCGCATACGAAGGCGTCCAAATGGTCTCCGAGAAGGCCTTCGCCACCGAGTCCGCTGACGTTCAGCCTCTCGAAGTCTCCCCCGAGTACATCGGTGAAGACGGCGAACTCGAGCCCGTCGAAATCCACGCCGCTGCCGAGCCCGTCGAAGCAGCTCCCGACGAAGACGAGACCGTCGACCTCGAAGCCGTCCTCGGCGGAAACATCCGCAAGGCCCCTGCCGCCTCCGAGCCCGAAGCCGACTCAGAAGCCATCTCGGCCCACGCCGCCGTCTAAGGCACCACGAACACTCACCCAGTGGAGCGTGGCTGCCCGCGAAAGCGAATTCGGCGCCACGCTCTTTCTGCGTCAACGACCCATTAACACTCACACTGCATCATCAACAGAGGATTATGACCACCATCATGGCTGACACACCCAAAATCGACGCAAAACTCGTCAAGGAACTCCGCGAAAAGTCCGGCGCCCCCATGGGCGACTGTCTCAAGGCCCTCCAGGAAGCCAAAGGCGACATGGAAAACGCCTTCGTCGTCCTCCGCAAGCGCGGCATGGCCTCCGCTGCGAAGAAAGCCTCACGCACCACCAATGAAGGCGCAGTCGGCACCTACATCCATGCCGGCGGAAAGATCGGCGTTCTCCTCGAGCTCAACTGCGAGTCCGACTTCGTAGCCCGCACCGAAGACTTCCAGGAGCTGCTCCGCGACATCGCCATGCACATCGCCGCCGTCGACCCGCGCTTCGTCAGCCGCGACGACGTCACCGCCGCCGACCTCGAGCGCGAGAAGGATGTCTATCGCGCCCAGGCCGCAGCCACCGGCAAGCCCGCGAACATCATCGAGAAGATGCTCGAAGGCAAGCTCGCGAAGTTCTACGAAGAGTTCTGCCTCCTCGATCAGCCCTTCATCAAGGAAGCCTCGCAGACCATCGCGCAACTCATCGCCTCGAAGGTCGCCAAGCTCGGAGAAAACATCAGCGTCCGCCGCTTCGCCCGCTTCAAAGTAGGCGCCCCCGACTGGACCGTAGCGCAAGCCAGAGCCGCAGGAACCGAAGAAGCCGCAAGCTAACCCCAACCTTCACCCAAACAAAAAGCCCGGACAATCGTCCGGGCTTTTGCTTTGCCTCCACTCTCTTTACTCCCAGCGCGCCGTCGACTGCGCCGTATCCACAATCTGGTGCGCGCGATCCACATGCCCGATTGCCCGATCGCGCAACCCACGCGACTCCGGCACATCCTCGGCCTTCGACAGATCATTATGCGCCGCCCAAAGCAGCTCATTCGCCTTCCGGAACCGGTCATGCGGGCTCAGGCGCGTATCAATCGTAAACGGATCGTTCAATCCCTTGCCATCGTCGATCGAAGCTCTCTTGATCTCATTGATCGCAGCATCGATCTCGCGAATCGCAGCATTGTCATCACGCCGCACCGGATCCCACGCCCAGCCATCGTTCAGGTAATGCCGCGCCGCGCGCAAATCACTCAATGCGTGAAGATAATGCGGGTGTGGTCCTGGAACCTCTTGCGCCTGCATCGTCACCGGCACAGTCGCCGTAACAAGTCCAGCCGCCAATACCATCCATCGTGCCTTGTTCAACATACTTTTCTTTCTCCTTGGTCGGCATTCATGCCGCACGCAACCTGCTATACCCATCCTCCCTTCGAAAGTTGCGTGAACCCCATCCCACCGAAGTTGCAGTCCCGCGCCGCTACGTTTCGCTCGACTCCGCATAAATCAGGTGATGCACCACTGTATCCCCCGTTAGATAACCTCCCAGGCGTCGTTCCAACTCGAGATCCGCCTGCGTCATCCGTTCATGTTGACGCAGATGCTCCGCCCACGAACGCACAAGGAAGGTCTCCAGATAGCGGTTGGCATCTTCTGTGTCGCCGTAGATTCCCCACCGGTACGCCCCATCACGCCGTCGTATCCGGCTATACTGATGGATCGCCTCCACGAACTCCGTTGTCTTCTCTGGAACCACCGCGTACTCAACCGTAACCAGTACGGGGCCCTGACGAAGATAAGAGTCATCCTGTCGCACAACACCAGGCATGCGCCAGCCGTTCCATGCACTCAGATCGGCAGTCGACTCCGGAAGAGCTGCGAGAAGCGCGAGCACAGTCGTCGCCATGGTCCCGATTCCAGCCACCACAAGAGCCGTCCCGATCCCCGCTCTCTCCGCCACCGCGCCCCACGCAGCGCTGCCCGCAGCAAAACTTCCCTGATAAACCAGAATGAAGACAGCTAGCACCCGCGCCCGCACCCAATCCGGCGCGAGGTTCTGCACCAGCGCGTTGATCAGAGAGATGAAGAGCACCCAGGCCGCCCCGCCAATCAACATGACCGGTCCGAGCGTAGCCAGCCGATGCAGGCCGCTCATCGCGACGATCACGAGCCCAAGAATCGCTACGCCCGTAGAAACAACAGCCTCCGTCGACCATCTCGCGCGGGCGGGCTGCATGATCAAAGCGCCGCCAATCGCGCCTGCCCCAAAACATCCGAGTAGCAGTCCATACCCCATCGCACTCTTATTGACGCTCTGCGCAACTGACGGCAACAACGCAAACAGAGCACTTGAGAAAAACATCACCGCGCCCGTCCGAACTATGACCGTCAGGATCTCAGGGGAGTAGCGGACGTACCGAATCGCGTCGATTGTGGCTCCCGTGAACGTCTCCGGCGGCGTGGTCCGCTTGCGAACGGGCCTCTTCCACCTCGCAACAACGAAAATCACCCCGAAAAAAGATACGAAGTTAGTTACAAATGCCGTAGCGACTCCCGCCGCAGCGATCACAACGCCAGCCAGCGCAGGCCCGACAGCCCTTGCGAGATTGAACTCGATTCCATTCAGCGCTGACGCTGCCGGCAGCTCATCCTTCCCAACCAGCTCCGACAGGACCGCGCGCCACGATGGCGTCTCGAACGCATCCCCCGCCGAGAGCGCGAACGTCAGCACCAGCAGCAGCCATGGTGACATGAACCCGCCGATGGTCAACACACAGATCAGCAGCGCCACGCACGTCATCCACGTCTCGGTGGCAAGAATCAGCTTGCGGCGATCAAGGATATCTCCCGCAGAACCCGCAGGAAGCGCCAGCAGAAAATAGGGCAGGGAAGAGGCAGTTTGCGTCAGCGCGACGTAGGCCGGTCCCGCATGCAGCGACACCATCAGCCACGCAGCGCCCACGCTCTGCATAAACGTGCCGATGTCGGAGACAAAATTCGCCGTTAGCAGATTGCGAAAAATAGGCACACGCAGCGGCCGCCACAAACTCGACCCACCCTGCGGCATGCTCTTGTCAGTGGTATCAGTCAATCCGCTGCGCCTCCGTGTCTGGATGGCCATCCGCGCAACGGCCATCGAAGACCGCCTCACCAACCGATTACGCTCCCTAAAACTCTAAATGCCAGCTCGCTGCCCAGCCCGCCGCCCGCCGGTTCTCCGCTCAAGAAATCGCCCTTAAATCAGCCGCCCGCAACACCCGCTTCAAATACTCCCACCGCCAGGATTAATATTTTGGCAACTAGGACTAAACTGGTCGCCTATTCGTGTATCTTTGATATATCGGACCAATTAGGTCGCCAATAAAGTTCCCGGACCCACCTGTTCCCAAAGGAGTTACAGGCCCGCACGGAAGAGTATGGAGCGCAAGTGAAGCACACAAATCTACCTGCCAAAGCTAGAGCCCGGCATATCCGCCTTGTCACCCTCGCAACTTTCGCTGCGTATGTTGCCGCCGGCGGTCGCGGCCCCGCAATCGCTCAGAGTCCTCAAGGCAAGAGCTCCGGAGCACCCAGCCAGCCCAGTTCAACCCTCCCTGTCCGGCGTTTCAATATACCCGCAGGACCCCTGACAGGCGCACTTCGCGAATTTGAGACCGAGTCTGGTCTGAAAACGGAGATCAATCTCCCGGCCGACTCTAATGGAACGCCCGCCCTGATCGATGGATTCAACTCCCTCGGCGTCACCGGCCTTTATCCAAACGACGTCGCCCTCCGGCAACTTCTCAGCGGCACCGGACTCAGTTTTAAATTCGTCGGGTCGGATCGCGTCGAGGTAGGTTTGCAACACAACGATTCTGTCGACGTCACCAGCGCGTTGCCGGACTCAGTCTCCATGCTGAAGTTCACTGAGCCGCTCCTCGACACTCCTCAATCCATCTCCGTCGTGCCCCAATTCCTTTTGCAGGAAGAAGGTATCTCCACGCTCAAAGACTCCCTTCGCAACGTCCCCGGCATCAGCCTTGCCGCCGGTGAGTCCGGTGCTCAGGGCGACAACCTTACAATTCGCGGATTCACTGCCCGCAATGACATCTTCCTCGACGGCATCCGCGACTTCGGCAGCTACTATCGCGACTCTTTCAACTATGAGCAGGTCGATGTCCTCGAAGGTCCCTCGGGAATTCAGTTTGGTCGCGGTTCCACTGGCGGCGTCATCAATCAGGAGAGCAAACTGCCACAGACCAAGCCCTTCATCAATGTCCAGTCTCAGTTCGGCACCGACCTCACCCGCCGCATCGCCGCTGACATCAACCAACCCTTTCCCGACTTCGCCGCAGGAACCGCAATCCGCCTCAATGCGATGGGCGTCGAGTCCGGAGTAGCGGAAAGAGACTACGCCGAAATCCGCCGATACGGCGTCGCCCCGTCCATCTCTTTCGGTCTCAACTCGAAAACTCCCACCAGTCTCAGCTACGTCCATCTCGGCGAAGACGATGTTCCCGACTACGGTCTGCCCTGGCTCTTCAACCAGTTAGCCCCCGGAGTCAATCGCCGCAGCTACTTCGGTTTTCACGATGAGAACTTCCTTCGCACCAACGACGACATCGTCACCGGTCGCGCCGATCACTTCTTCAACCACGACATCGGTCTCCACACCATCGCACGCTGGGCAAACTACCCACGTGACGTTCAGATCACGGAGCCGCAGATCTGCTCCAATGCTGCTGTCAGCGTACCCGTCGGAGGCACTGTCACAGCGCTGCCTACCTCGTCTGTTACTGGCGCTCCATGCAACTACACCCTGTCCAGCAATCCCTCCAGCATCCTCGTAAACCGGAACCAGATCCAGATCAAGAGTGTCGAAGGCGATCTCTGGGATCAGACCCAGGTAACCGCGCACTTCAAAGCCCTTGGCATCCTGAACGACCTCGTGGCCGGCGTCGAAGGTGGCCAGGAGGTCTCAAATCCAACCAAGTACGGCTACGCGATCAAAGGTTTGAACACAGTTCCGTACACCACTCTCGTCGATCCCAACGAGGAGCAGGCGTTCAGCGGCACTGGGTACATCGTCTCGATCACTCACACCAAATCGAACAGTGTCGGCCTCTACTTCATCGACACCATCCACCTCGGTCGTCTCTTCGAACTGAGCGGGGGCATTCGCTGGGACCGCTTCAACACCGGATTCAACCTCTACCAGCCCACCCCTCCTGCGGGTGGCACTGTAACGGCCGCCATCTGCTCCCATCAGCCGCATCGACGAGCAGCCCACCTACCGCGCCGCCTTCGTCTACAAACCCTCCACCCACGGCAGCATCTACTTCGACTACGGCACCAGCTTCAATCCCTCCGCCGAAAGTCTCTCCCTCAGCGTCAGCAGCTCTCTCCTTCCGCCCGAAGAAAATGAGACCTACGAAGTCGGATCCAAGTGGAGCTTTCTCAACGACCACCTCATGCTCGAAGGTGCTCTCTTCCGCACAGAGAAGGACAACGCCCGCGAGACCGATCCAACGAACTCCAACAACGTCGTGCTCGCCGGCAATCAACTCGTCAAAGGCGCACAGTTCAGTCTGGTCGGACGGCTCCCGGATGGTCTGGACGTTGTCCTCGGATATGCCTATCTCGATAGTGCCGTCATCTACTCAAAGTACTATCCACTCTCCGTCGGCTATCCCCTGGCCAACGTGCCCAAACAGACGTTCAATGCGTTCATCACACATCGTCTCCCATGGCGCTTCAACGCGGGTTTAGGTGGCAACTACGTTGCAAGCCGCACCGCCAGTTCTACCGTCCCCGTCGTCGCCCTTACCTTCTCCGGCCCAAACGTCAATCCGGTCACCGGAGCCGTCACCTACACCGTCTTGTCCACGGGCATGAAGCAGGTTCCCGGTTATTGGGTCTTCAACGCGATGCTCAAGCGCTCCATCAACGACCATATTGATCTTCAAGTCAACGCCAACAACGTGCTCAATCGCTTCTTCATCGATCTTCCGCATCCCAGCCACCTTATCCCCGGCGAAGGGGCGAACGTCCTGGCCGGTATCAACTTCAAGTTCTAATCTCCAGGAGAACGTTTCATGCTCATCACCATCCCAGACCTGCTCACCAAAGAGCAGGCCGCACAAGCACGCGCCCGTCTCGCGGAGGCCGATTGGGTCGACGGCAAGGTCACAGCCGGCTATCAGGCACAAACCGTCAAGAAGAACTATCAGATCCCGGAGAACCATCCCGTCGCCCGGGAACTGGGCGAGGTCATTCTCGCCGCGCTCGCCCGCAGCCCGATCTTCATGGCGGCAGCACTGCCCCTGCGGGTCTTTCCACCCATGTTCAACAGCTACTCCAGTGGCCAGACCTTCGGTGCCCACGTCGACACTGCCATCCGTCAGCTCTCCTCCACCGGTCAGCGCATCCGCACCGACTTATCCGCCACGCTCTTCCTCACCGAGCCCGAAGACTACGATGGTGGCGAACTCGATATCCAGGACACGTACGGCACCCACAGCGTCAAACTCCCCGCCGGCGCCATGGTCCTCTATCCCGCCAGCAGCCTGCATGCCGTCCGCCCCGTCACACGCGGTGCGCGCGTAAGCTCTTTCTTCTGGCTCCAGAGCATGATCCGCGACGACGGACATCGCGCAATGCTCCTCGATCTCGATAACGCCATTCAAAAGCTCGCCGCCGATCACCCCGACCACCCCTCGGCGTTGCCTCTGACCGGCGTCTACCACAATCTCCTCCGACAATGGGCAGAGATCTAGCTGAATGGAAGACTCTCACTTGACATAAAGTAACGTCATTTCACGACAGCCAAAAGCGCGAATTTTTCTGTCACATCGGAAGCCGAACCTTCAGACACCTTGGGCAGTAGTAGGTCCAAAGCTAACTGACTTTTTTTGAAGACTTTGCGCAATTTTGACGGGTAGGGGAGGGTACAGCCGTTCCACGCTCGCAGCAGGATCATGCCCGGCGCAACCCCATGCGATACTTAGATCTGACATGTACAAAAGAATCCTCCTCAAGATCTCAGGCGAAGCCCTGGCTGCCGGCAAAGGCTTCGGCATCGACGCGGTATTTATTCACAAAGTAGCCGCAGAAATCGCCGCCGTTCATGCCCTCGGCTGCGAGATCGGTATCGTCGTCGGCGGAGGTAACTTCTTCCGCGGCGTCGCCCAGCAGGCCATCGACATGGACCGCGTCGCCGCCGATCACATGGGCATGCTCTCCACCGTCATCAACGCCATCGCCCTTCAGGACGCCATCGAAAAGCTCGGCCTCTTCTGCCGCGTCATGTCCGCCATCGAGATGCACGAGGTCGCCGAACCATACATCCGCCGCCGCGCCATGCGCCACCTGGAAAAAGGCAGGATTGTCATCTTCGCCGCCGGCACCGGCAACCCCTTCTTCTCCACCGACACCGCCGCCAGCCTCCGCGCCATGGAAATAAAGGCTGACATCCTCCTCAAAGCCACCTCCGTCGACGGCATCTACACCGCCGACCCGAAGATCGACGAAAAAGCCACCAAGCTCGAGCAGATCACCTACAACGACATCCTTCGCCTCAACCTCCGCGTCATGGACACCACTGCCGTCTCCCTCTGCAAAGACAACAACATGCCCATGATGGTCTTCAGCATGCGCGAGCCTGGCAACATCGTCCGCGTCGTTAGCGGCGAAAAAATCGGCTCTCTCGTCACTGCCTAACTGCCACTGCATGACTAGCAGAAATAGCAGCAGAGTCTTTCCCGATATATCGCTAAACTGCGGGAAGAATGGCTCATGCACCAAAATCCGCGCGTCATATCACAGAAAATTGCGTTAGATAGAGCAGCACCCGCATCCAAATAGCAGGACGAATCGGTGAACACCAGCATCCTCGAATTAGAACCCAAATCCGAGCCCAGGAATCAGCGCCTGCTCAGCCGCCAGCGGCGGCCTCTCGGCCGACCATTCCTCGCAAGCCACCCCTCCCCGCGCTCACGGGCATCCGCACCTTGCTGGCGATATTCATCATCCTCTTTCACTTCACGCCCCCGCACCTCGGCCTTCTCTATCCATTCATCGACAACGGCTACGTCTTTGTCGGCGTCTTCTTCCTCATCTCCGGGCTACGTCCTCACCTACAACTACGCCGACCGCGGCAAAAATCTCTCCAAGCGCGAGTTCTGGCTCGCCCGCTTCTCTCGTCTCTATCCCGTCTATCTCCTCGTGCTCATCATCTCCGTCAGCATGTTGCAGGAGGAGTGGCAAGCGCGCTCCCATGCCGAGTTCTGGCAGGGAATCATCCTTACCCCGTTTGTCCTCCAGGGTTGGAGCCCCTCAGTCGCCACCTTCTGGAACACCGTCGCCTGGACCCTCACCAGCGAATGCGTCCTCTACGCCGCCTTCCCCTGGCTCATCCGCCTGCCCTGGCCTAAAAAGCCGCTGCGCCTGGTCGCACTCCTCATCACGCTTTGGATCGTCGGACTCCTCCCCCACACTCTCTACCTCTACCTCAACCCCGACCATATCGTCGGTCCCGTCGATCGATACAGCTCCAGCCAACTCATCCGCTTCCTCAAATACACGCCGCTCCCCTACGTCTGCACCTTCCTCAGCGGTGTCACCCTTGGCAAGCTTCAACTCGCCCTCGTGCTTACGCCGCGTCAGCGTCTCGTTCTCTCCAGCGTCAGCCTTGCCATCGTCGGAATCTTCTTTTATTTCCTCGTCGGCCGCACACCTTACTTGCTCATGCACGGTGGCCTCATGACCCCGGTGTTCGCCGCTCTCGTTCTCGGTCTCAGCGGCCCGCACCCTATCTCAGCGCTCTTCTCCTGGCGCCCCCTTCTCTTGATTGGCGAGAGCAGCTATTGTCTCTACCTCCTTCACTTCAACGTCTTTCAGCTCCTCCACACCTATCACGTGCCCGAGCGACTCCATCTCGCCGCTCTCGATCCCTGGCTCTCCTACGCCATCCTGATCCTGCTTGCTCTTGCCGTCTTCCGCTTCGTCGAAATCCCCGCCCGCAGAGCCATCCTCAACCGCTTCTCACGCAAACCCCGCACCCTCCTCCCCGCCGCTTAGCTCAGCGACACGAACGCCGATGGGTCTCGCCCGCTCAGGTGTGGATCGACACGTTCCGTCTGCGCGAGGCAATCGCCGAATCCCGTTGAGATCTAACTTCATTCTCAAGTAGAAGAAGCTCCGCATCAGGCATAAAAAAGCCCCGCAATCGCGGGGCTTTTGTTCAACCAGTACGTTGAGGACTAAGGAACGATGATCTGCGTCGGATGCGATCCGTTTGCCACAGCCACAGCGCAGGTCGGCAATCCAGAAGACGGGAACGGAGTGTTCTGCACTTGCGACAATCCGCCAGTATTTGGACTCAGCTTCAGTGCCGAAACCGTATTCGCCAGTTGATTCGAGGTGTACGTGATAAATGCCCAGCGCAGGTTCGATGGTCACGCACGTTGGCCCTGTGTCAGTTGCCGTTGACGCAGATCCGACAGATCCAACCGGAGTCCCCGTCGATGTATTGATCGCATACGCCCCTACAGTGCCGGAGGTGTAGTTCGCGACGTACAGGAACTCACCCCGCGGATCGATCGTAAGTCCCAACGGCAGGATACCCGTTGCAAAGGGGCCGTTGATCATCGGCGTGAGGGAGCCATCGGTGTTGACGACATTGCCATACAGCTGGTTCGTAGCCTCGTCCGTGATATACACAAACCGCGCCGAAGGATCTTCAGCGATCGCGCTCGGTGTTGTGCCCGCGCCATAACCGGTTGCCACTGTCTTCCCGGTGGAATCGGTCGTAATTACAGTGCCCCGTGTTGGCGTCAAAGCGCCGTTCGAGGGGTTCTGCAAAAATCCGAGCACCGTCGCTTTGGGTGCGACTTCTTGATCCAGCACGTACACAAAGGTCGCTGCCGCCTTCGGGCGGCTCACTACAACTCCCACCGGATTATTACCGACGTTCACTGTGGACGGAGTTCCCAGGCTTCCATCTGCCTTGATCGGGAAGATCGTTACCCCACCCGGCCCAGGCGAGGCCGGCGAATAGAGCTGCTGCCCGTTTGGCCCGATCTGGTAGGTAAACGTCACATACAGGAACGTTCCCGGGGCATCAATCGCGATCGAGGTCGCCTCGCTTCCTGTCACGTTGTAGGTGTTCTGCAGGTAAATCTTTCCATCCGTCCCGATCGAGTACTCCCCGACCGACGAATCGTCATGATTCACCACATAAAGGTTCAGCCCGTTCGGCGACGCAACCAGGGCGACCGGGTTCCGGCCCGCCTGGATCGGCGAATCCGCCAGTGGTGTCAGCGAACCGATCTGATAGTCCACCGCATATGCGCTTATGCCGCCATTCTGCGTCGTGGTCGTCAGAGGTTTTGCTGTTGTCACGTACACATACGCCAGTACATAGTCGCGGCTGCACGCCGTTACGCTCACCAACGCCAAAGACAATATCGAGGCCAATGTTCCACGGCCCAACTTATTCCACTTCATGCTTACCTAACTCCGGGGCAATTCGTTTCCGCCCGTTCCTGCTGTCCCGATACTCAGGATTCGTCAAGACATCCTGCACTGATTCTCCAGTTGCCGTCCTGCCAACTAGTCTACGTTGCCGCTCACTGCAAGGCATGTCGCCTGTCCTACTGCCGTAAAGGTCGACCCTCGAGTCAAGTTCGAGAGCTGGCCTGACGGGGCGTACAGAACCTTGCCAGTGACTGTCCCATCGCCATTCGACGTATACAGATACTGGTTCGAAGGGTCCTCAACCATGCACACCGGTCCCGCCCCAATTGGATAAGGATTGTTCGGTGGATCCGGAATCTCCTGCAGCACGCCATTCGACAGAATGGTAAACGCTGATATCGAACTGTTCGGCGTGGTCGAATTCGTTGTCGACTGATTCGCCACATATAGGTACTTGCCTTTGCTATCTACCAGCGTATACGCCGGGTTTGCTGCCGGCGGAAGATTACCAGTGGGGCCGCCCGTGATGGTATTCAATGAGCAGCTGGAGCCTCCCACGGTAAACGGAAGTATCTGTCCCGGCGAGTTCGAGTTTGCCGGACCCGCGTCCGTGATGTAGACCGCTGTGCCTCCTGCAATGATCGATGTCGCCCGCGTCGCTCCCGAATTGATGGTCGAGTTCGTCGTCAGCGTCAACTGGCCACTGGAGGCCGCAATATAGGGGAAAACCGTCTGATTCGCATCATTGTCGAGCGTAAACACGCACGATCCTGAAGTGGCAAGCATCTTTGGGTTTTGCCCGACAGGGAAGTAGGTCAACTGGAGCCCAGTCACAGGATCCTTGATCTGCTGATTCAAAACCAGTGACAGCCGGCCAGTATTTGGATCCGCCGAGAACACCGTGATGTCGCCGTAACAAGAGGTCGGTGTCACTCCAGAGCCGCTGCAGACCGCCTTGGGCGCCACCTGGTCCAGAACATAGAGGAAGTTTCCCGTACTATCGTGAGCCGCCCAAACAGGTGTCGTTCCCTGGCTCGTGAAGCACTGCTGGAATGTCAGCACGCCTTGTCCTCCAACTGCGAACTCGGCGATCCCGCCTGCGGTGCCGCATGGCAAGGATCCCGACGCACTCGACGTCGCGCCACCGCCCTTATTGATCACATACAGATACCGCCCTCCCGGCTTCACTACAAGTGAAACTGGGTTCGACCCACCGGAGCTGAAAGGCGAGCCGGGAGGCGTTGTGAGATTTCCGGTGAAGTCATCGATCTTGAAGGCAGCAATCTGGTTATACTGCGTTCCCAGAACCCACATGAACCCGATCGTGCCGCCACCGCACGCCGTCATGCCCAGACCCATCGCTACGGACACTACCAAGGCCATTGAAACACGGCCAATCCTGCTCAACTTCATGCGCTTCCTTAATCCTCGCCAATGGGCGGTCTCCGCCCATCTTCTGCCGCGAGCAATTCTGTAGGGTACGATTCCTCTGGTTATTGTAGAAGCTGTCGCGACTTTGTGCCACTTGTCGCGTGCATTCTGACCAATCTACCCTTTTAGACACAACTCGCCATCTCTTCGTAACCAACCACGCGCGGATCACGGCAAACAAAAAGGCCCGGGCCGAAGCCCGGGCCTTGTCATTCGCTCAACACTACCAGACGCGGCACGAATTCACCGGCATCATCGGTTGGCCCACCTTGCAGCCGAACGCCTTGCCGAACTCATCGAAGTTCTGCACGGTGCCCTTCGTCCGCCACTCGCCTGTACTGTGAGGATCCGTCTTCGCCAGCACGCGCGCATTCTGCTCGGTCTGATTCTGACACCATACCTGGCCAAACGTGATGAAGAACCGTTGCGCCGGTGTGTAGCCGTCTCGCTCCCCGTTCACATAACCAGGCTCAGCATTTGGTCCGCCTTTAGCCAGAACCTCCTGCAGCGCCTGGAACGCGATTCGAATACCGCCGTTGTCGGCCGTGTTCTCACCCAGAGTCAAGTGGCCGTTCAAATTCTGTCCTTCAGCCACCTTGAAGCCGTCATACTCCTTTGCTTCGCATTCGGTGCGCTCCTTGAACTGTGCAAGATCCTCAGCAGTAAACCACTGCTTCACGTTGCCCTTCGGATCGTACTTCGATCCTTGATCGTCGAACCCGTGCGTCATCTCGTGGCCGATCACCACGCCAATCCCGCCGAAGTTCACCGCCGGGTCCATGGTGTTATCGAAAAATGGAGGCTGCAGAATCCCGGCAGGAAAGTTAATGTCGTTATTTGGCGGGGAGTAGTAGGCGTTCACCGTCGGCGGCGTCATCGTCCACTCCTTCTCGTCGACCGGCTTGCCCAACTTGTTGTAGTTCCGCCTGCGCTCAAACATCTCGCTTCGTTCGATATTGCCAAGCGGATCATCGCGCTTCACCACCAGTGCGCCGTAGTCCCGCCAGTTCTCCGGATAGCCGATCTTGTTCCGGTATGCATCCAGCTTCACCTTCGCCTCTGCTTTGGTCGCATCGCTCATCCACGGCAGTTGCTGGATGTCCTGGCCCAGGGCGCGCTCGAGCGCCGCAACCAGCTTGTCCATATTCGCCTTCGCATCGGGCGGGAAGTTTTGTTTTACCCAGTCCTGGCCTACAGCCTCGCCCAGGGCCTGATCGGTCGCGCGCGTGCACCGCTTCCAGCGCGGTGTCTGTTCCTTCTGGCCCTGCAGCGTCGCCGAGAAGAAGTTGAAGTTCTCATCTACGAATGGCTTGGACAGCGAGGGCGCAGCCGCACGCAGCGCATGCCACCGCAGATAGCTCTTGATCGAATCCACGCTCGCCGACTCGATCTCTGCATTCATCGCCGCAAAGTAGGTCGGTGTCGCCACATTCAGCGTCTTGAACTCGCCAATCTTTACGCCCTTTAGGTAGGGATCCCAGTTATAGTCCGGAGAAAGCGCCTGCAACTCCGCCAACGTCATGATGTGGTAACGCTTCGCCGGGTCACGCAGCTCGACACGATCGATGGCTCCCTTAGCCAGCGCGGTCTCGATCGACATCACGCTCTTGGCCTCCTCCGCCGCCTTGTCCGGCGAATCACCCAGCAATACGAACATCTTCGTCACATGGTCGACATACTGATCGCGGAGCTTCTGACTTCGCGGGCTCTCATCGATGTAGTACGACCGATCCGGAAGAGTAAGCCCACCTTGGGCAGCGTTCACGATCTGGCTGCTGGAGTCCTTCTGATCCTGCTGCACGCCGAATTGGTAGAACGTCGGAACGGCATACTCAACCTGCAGCTTCGCCACCATCGCGGAAAGCTGCTTCTTGTCGTCAAGCGCCGCGATCGTCTTCATCGCGGGTTCCACTGGCTTCGCCCCTAGCTTGTCCGCCAGATCGACGTTCATGCACGCCGCAAAGTAGTCCCCGTACTTCTTCTGCAGCGGGGTCTTCGGGGCATCAGCCGCAGCCTTTAGCTCCTGATAGAGCAAATAGTTGTTCCGCTCCGCCAGTTCGTTGAACCGTCCCCAACGCGCCTGATCCGACGGAATCGGATTCTGCTTCAGCCAGTTTCCGCACGCATATTGATAGAAGTCCACACAGGGATCGGCCGTCTTATCGATCGCCGAAAGATCGAAGATGATCGGCTTCTTCGGCTCCGCTGTCGGCCCGGGAGCCGTATCCGCCCCAACAAACGACTGCCCCACACATATCCCCGTGGACAGCGCCAGAAAACTAGCTAGAAACTTGAACATTACGATCCTCCCGAAGTTGAAGCCTGATAGAGAAATCTCTCCTAAAGGCGAGTCTCAAACTCTTACCTTGAATACATAGATATTTGAGATATTACGAAGACGAAACACCGTATCACAAAGTTTCTAACCCCGCCAATGCAGAAAAAGCGGGTTCAGGCCAAGCCCGAACCCGCTATGTTCCACTCATCGACCGCCTAGAAGATCTTCATGTGAATCGTCAGGTACTTCTTGGGATCGCTCCGAATCGTCGTCACCAGATCCGTACTCGCCGTCAGCAGTTTATTGACATTGGTATACATCGAATCGTCCGTCGCCAGCTTGCCCAGAGTGCCCTTACCATCATTGATGTTGGATACCAGCGCGTTCACCTGAGTCAGCGTATTGCTCAGGTCCTGCCGGAACTTCGGATCCTTCAACATCAACCCCAGGCCACCCTTGCCCGCATCTGCATCCGCCATCAGTGAATTCGCATGCTCCAGCGTCGAGTTCAGGTTCTTATAAAGTGAATCGTCCTTCAGCAGCTTCCCAATCGTGCCCTTGCCTGAGTTCGCCGAATCTACAATGCTCTCCAGCTTAGCCGCGGCATCGTTAAACCGGTTAAACATCGTGTCATCGGTCATCAGCTTTCCGATCGAGCCGCGCCCGGCGTTCAGATTCTTCTCGAGTGTCAGGAGTTCGTTTACCGCAGCGTTAGCCTTGTTGTACAAGTCAGGATTATTGATCAACTGACCAACCGACCCCTTGCCCGACTGCAGGTTGTCGACGATCACGTTCATCTTCGCCAGAATCACATTCAGGCTCTCGATCGTTCCCTGGCTCGCCTTCACGACGTCGGTCAAACTCGGCGTCTCCAGCGTCTTCAGCTCATCCCCGTCCTGCAGCCGTGGACCCACCGCAAACTGGCTGTTGATGTCCACCACGGTATCGCCCAGTACACCCACGGTCGACAGCGAAGCCTTCGAGTCCTTTTTCAGGTTGGCCCCATACTTATCGTCCAGCTTCATCACGACCTTCACCGGCGTCAACTTGCGCTCCGGCGCATTGTCAATTGTCACCGTCTTCACCGTACCGATCGTCACCCCTTCCAGATTCACTGCCGCGCCCGTCTTCAGCCCGGCCGAATTCTCAAAGTAGGTCACCACCGTCAGCTTGTGCGTCAGTATCCCCAGGCCCGAAGAACTCGTCATCAGAAACAGCAGAGTGACCAGAATGATGGCCGAAATCAGTACAATGACGCCGACTTTCAACTGCGACCATCGAACCTCCTGCTGGCTGGGCATAGCTCTCCTTAAATCCGCGTTTCACAAAAATCCACCAGCACGGCCACACATCTGCCGTCACCAGCCCTCGACACAGCAGACTACTCGTAATTGAGAGAATACATTACCTCCCAACCCCGCCGCCGTAAATCCAGCACGAATCCATTCGCTCTGAAAGTGCTTTGTCTTCAATAGATGCGGAAATCCTCCTGATGGTTTCAGACGGTTTCAAGATGGTTTCAATATAAGAACTCGATCCAACTCAGTCCTCCGCCACCACCACCGCCAGCGCCAGCTCCCGGCTGTGGGTCAGGCTCAACTGAATCCTCCTCACTCCCATAGCCTCGGCCATCTCCGCCGCCCGCCCGCTCAGGCGCAGTATCGGCCTTCCGCTCACCTCGCGGATCACCTCGAACTCCTTCCAACTCACCCCGCGGCTGATTCCTGTTCCCAAAGCCTTTGCCGCAGCCTCTTTCGCCGCAAATCGCGCCGCAAAGCTCTCCGCCGCATTTTTCTTTCGCATGCAATAGGCAATCTCACCCGCGGTAAAGATTCGCTCCAGAAACCGCTCGCCAAACCGGTCGATGCTCTCCTGCAATCGTTTGATCTCAATCATGTCCGTCCCCAAACCCAGCACCATGCCATACCTCGCAACACCATCCTCCTACACCCGCTCTGCTGGCTGCGCAAAAATCTCCAGAAAAGGCGAAAATCTCCTCGGGCTCGACAACCACAAATCGAATCGTTGCAGCACCATAACTCCTGCGCGCCACATGACCACCGTACCCGGTCCCGCCCCTAACGATTGGTTCCCACTCTCCGATGAACACCCTAACGGCAATCACGCCTCAGAGGCCCTCACCCATGCAATCGCTCGACATCCAGGGCTTCAGCTACGAAGAGCGCCACGGCCTTCTTCCCATCCTCACCTCGGCCTTCGCCGACTGTGGCGGCTGGATCCTCGAACGCAAGACACTCTCCCCCACCACGATGGAGTTCCGAATCGAGATCCAACTCCGCGCCGTTGTCGATCTCTACTCCTCCATCCTCGCGTCCGGCCTCGAACTCACCCGCGCCGGCCATCTTGGCCTCACCCACCTCTGCATTTGCCGAAAAAACCTCTGCACCCCCGCCGACCTTGGCCAGGTCGTCGCCATCCGTATCGAGGTCAGCTTCCTTGAGGACGCCACCCTGCAATCCGTCCTCGCCAGGCCCCCCGCCTGACATTCGCCGCCGACGAAACGCGACTTCTAGTGCGTCGGCAGCTTCTTGGGTCGCGGTCCCCATAACGTCGTCCGCCACGGGAATCCTACCGAGAACTGCAGATTTGGAGTATCCGGAGTAAGTCCCACCCCAAAGCTCAGATCGACCATCCTCCCCGGCGCATACATATAGCTTGTGCCCAGCCTCAGCGTTCCCTCTACCAGGTACGAAGCTGGAATATCGACTCCATTCAATTGCGTCGAGCGAGTGAAACGCTGATCCCAGCCGATCGTCATGGAGGTGTCCGGGTTTATAGCAAGGATTGACCCGACCTGAAACCCGATGGCCGATCCGGGATTGAAGTGTCCGATCGTCGTCGCGCCCGGATTCGACGGGTCGTTCGCCGAAATCGTGTGGTCTGCCGGCAAGTTGTATGTGTACCCAATGTTTCCGAAGAACACCAGCGGATCGCTCGACTTGGCCGCGGTAATATTTCCTTGGATCGCGTTGAATCCGGTTCCCAGGGCGACCTCGCTGCTCGTCAGGGTGAAGGAGTCTGCTCCCGTCGTCGATTTGAATCGCGCATTCGCTATGAGATCGGGCACCTTTCCGTGTTCGATGGTTAACTGTCGTGAGATCCCGGCCGAGATGTCTCCCAGCCCGAAGTTGCTCTCATCCTTCTCGACATTGTTCGCATCCACCGATCGGATGAGTTCGTAGCCATAGGGAACGTTGACGTCCATTTGAAGCTTATGCGGCAGTCCCAGACGAGCCGTAAAGGACGGCAGCAGATAATCCTGTCGTGTTCGCTGGGACGCGATATCTCCCACCACCAGAACAGGTAGCAGCGCAAATCCATTGATCGTCACATGGTCTGAAGATGCGCTGAAATAATTGACGGTTTGGTCGATCTCCAATTGGCCTGGAGGCAGCAGCAAACTGCCACGCACAATCAGAGCGCGGTCGAGAGCCTCCGTCGCCTGGCGCTCCGTCATATCGTAGGCCGAGGTCGACACCACACTATTGGTCGACGTCAGCGAATTGATGACTCGGCTGTTCGCAGCACCCGTGATCACAGGCCTTTCGTCAGCCTTGGCGGCACTTGTAAAACCCCCGTTGACTCTCCATTCCAATTCGGAGACTCGCTCCAGCAGGTTACGAATAATCGCATCACGCTCCCGCAACGCCTCCTGCATCTTCATGTCGACCGGGTCCTTCACCTGTTGTGCCGCGCCTCCCCCCGCCGAGGCTGTCTGAGCATCCATGGTCCCACCGAACACCAACAGTATAAGGACGCCTCCCAATAATCTTTCCCGCGACATGGCCCCGCCTTTCCCCTTAGTACAGATAATTGCTCGGAGCCGTAACCCCGATCTTGCGCGTGATGATGGTCTCGTCAGGAACTATCCGCGACGCGACCGAAAGATTCTTGTCGCCGATCATCCGCACGTCTGGCGGATGTACGACAAACACGATGCCGTTCTTCCACAACTTCTCAAACTGTTCGACAGGCATCGTCATGTTCCCGAAGCCCGGATCGGCGATCAGCACGTGCCCCGCAACCATGCCTTTCACCACGACAAAGTGATCCAGTCCCTTCGCCCGTATTGGCGTGATGACAGAAGTCTTTTCCAGCGCAAGATCCTGAATCGTCATATCGCTGAAGCCCTCTGCGGTGTATCCGCGCGCCTCGGCGAAGTGCTTGAGGTCCAGCAGAGAGAATCCGCCGCGGGCCCGCACCTTCGCCGCATCGAGGCGATGCAGCAGCCACACCACGATCGCCGTCTCCGGCGTCGGGTCTTTGTAATCGTAGGTAAGTACCGTGCTCAACGCCGCGGCGCCGCAGCTCATGTCCCACTTTTGCCGAACTACACCCTCGCTGCGAATCTCTTGGAGTGAGCGAATGTTCTTACTCCCCTGCACCCTCGCTTCCTCTCCCGTATTTTGGGAAAGCGCGGGCGCAGGGAAGAAAAGAGGACCGGCCAATCCAATAACCAGTCCAATGGCAACGAATGGCTTATGCCAGTTCATCAGTGTTTCCCAGTGAAGTTGGTCTGCGTGATCGTCCCGACCGTCGAGTTCAGATTGACGTTCAGGTTCAGCAGCACATTGACGTTTGAGTTAACCGCATTGATGTTGACCAGCGAGCTCAGGTTCTGCTGAGCTTGGCCGTTCAACGTTATCGAGCCCATGTTCGTGGTAGAGCTAAGCGGTCCGGTTAGCACCGCCAGCGTGCCCGCTCCAGTCACCAGTCCGTTCTTAGTCGGAACTGATCCCTGAAACGATATGACGCCATTCGACAGCCCCGCTGTGAAGTTGCCACTTCCAGCTCCCGTTACCCGATCCATGGCGGCATCGTTCAACGGCTTTGGGGCGCTCCGAACAGCGGTTTGGGCGATGCCTGACTGCGTTAGCAGCGCAAGACTCGCAATGAGTAGAAGACGACGCATAAATCCTCCTTGAAGCTGTAGAGAAGCGCAGGCCGGGGCTCCCGGATTAGAGAGCCCCTCCTGCTGCCGTCTTTTACTTAACCTGCGAGATGCTGTTGGTCTGCGTGAGCGTCGGGATGGCGTTGATGTTTGTCGAGTGAGCAATGTTCAGCCCATTGGCAACCAAGCCGCCAGCTGCGTTCACGATGTTCAACGCCTTCGCATTCTCCTCCGCCGTTCCCGCAAGGGTTACGGCATAGGTGGTGGTGGTGGTGATCGTCGAGCCGTCCACTGCGATGTTGGTCGCAGCAGCGTCATCCAGGGTCACTGCACCCTGAACGTCCTTCACCACGGAGGTATTCTTTACCGAGGTGAGGGAGTCCGAGTCAGACTTGCTGGCAACGAGTGTCGCCACCGTGCTGTCTGACTTCGTGTCCGACGAGTTGATGTTGTGAGTGTATGCAGAGCTGTCGGTCGATGAGGCGCTCTTCATGTTTGCGCTGCTCGACGACTCGTTCCAGGCTGAAGTTGTGGCCAGCGAGGCGGATTGCGCCTTTTGGGCCATATTGGCGGATGATGCGTTGGTTGCAAAGTTGTCGCTCAAAGACTGAGCAGACGACTTGTTGGTTGCGAAGTTGTCACTTGCATTCTGAGCAGAAGCTGAATTGGTTGCAAAGTTGTCACTTGCATTCTGCGCTCCCGATTTGCTGGTCCCGAAGTTGTCGCTTGCAGTTTGAGCGGCCGTCTTGCTGGTCGCGAAGTTGTCCGAGGTAGCGGTGTTCGCTCCCAGGCTCTTGGTCGAAGAAGCATTCAGGCTCGCATTCAACGATCCGGCAGCGGTGCCAGTCGTTGTGTTCGTGCCGGAGTTGTTGGTCGTGCTATTGCTAGCACTTGAAGGGCCCGACGCGGTTGTGTTGTTGCCAGCAGTACCCACGTTGGACGAAGTGCTTCCGCCGCTGGCAGAGCTGTTGTTGAACGTCGAGTTGCCACCCGATCCAGAGCTGCCGCCCGTGCCAGCAGACGCAGCGTTAGCAGTCGTACCGGACGACGACGTGGAGTTGGTTCCCTTTGAGGCGTTCGCTGATACGCCCAACGTCCCAGCGAGCGTTTGGTTGCTGCTGGCAGTTAAGGAGCCGTTCGTCGAAAACGCATTTGTCGTGCCGCTCGCCTTGTTCGCGCTTTCAGACGCTACGTTTGTCGTGCCGCTCGAGAAATTCGAGCCTTCGGCTGCTACATTGGTTGTGCCGCTCGACTTGTTGGAGGCTTCCGACGCCACGTTTGTCGTGCCGCTCGTCTTGTTCGAACTCGCCGACAAGACATTTGTCGTGCCGCTCGACTTCGTGGAACTGTTGGAAGCAGAAGAAGACTCGTTGGCCGTCAAGCTCTTGCTTGCGCCCGCCTGCTGCGTGTGGGTGTCGCTCGAGCTGTAGGTATTCGTCTTGGACTTCGTGTCACTGAGATCGTTGGAATACGTCTTGCTGCTGCTGCTGGTGGCATTCAACGAAGAGTTGATGCTCGACGAAGACGTGTCCGTCTTGGTCACATTCGAGCTCTTGTTCACTGTCAGCTCGCTGTTTTGTCCGCGATGGTAGCTGCCAATCGTCGCCCCGGTGGACACCGACTGGCTGATGTCGTTGCGTTGATCTACATCGGTTCCTGTGCCCTTGGCGTCTGCCGTCAGGCTGGCGTCGTAAATGTTCACGCCATTAGCAACAAGCGCGTCAGTCGAGCTAACGATGTTGATGCCGGTTGCGCCCATCAGAGCCGCACCGCTCAGATTGACGTTTCCGCTGGTTGTAGTCGTGACCGTGGAATTATTCGCTGCGATATTGCCACCCGAAGCTGGATCGCCGCTATCGCCGGCCGTGACCTTGTCCATCTGGCTGTCACGAAGTGGTTGTGGTGTTGTCTTGGGTTTACTCTGGCCATAGGCGGCGCCGCTAACCAGAACCGATGCAGTGACTAACGTGCAAATGATTTTGTTCATCTCTGACTCCAAGAGGGCTTTTTGTGAACAAGCGCGACCGTTTACGCAGCAAGACTCATCTGCATAGTGGCCAATTTCGACGCACTGAACCGTGCTGTCCTTGCGCATAGGCGCAGGGCGCACGGGGAGCATCACCGATCTGTCGATTTAGGGCTTCAACTCAGGTCGAACAAGCCAGCTCAATGAAACAGCGGGAGTCGGTACGAACCGCAGCATACAAGTCGCTGCGTCAGAAAACCAATCTTACGTGAAGCCCAACATTTGCATGACTGTCATCCCTGCATCTTGCGTGACCCTTCACGCGCAGGTTGGATAGGAGCCCATGTCGCAGTCCTGACTTTGACAGCGCTCAAGAGTGCAATTGTCGTTCCAAAGCGACATCCTGCAAACATTGGGGGATTCACGCTAGGGCAAGTTCCCAACTGCAGTTTTTTGCAAATTTCAAGGAAAAAAGATGTCTCAAAGTGACCACCCAGCCGAGACCTTTTACCCAGGATCTGCCAGAATTTACCCGGTCTCCGCTGCCCCTACGAGCACCCAACTTCAGCGCCCCAGCTCGACCACTGTCCGCCGGTGCAGCCAGCTATCCGAGTCTCCGATCACCACCACCCCTGGTTGCCATCGTCCATGCGTAAAAACCAGCCCCAACCCCGTCGCATCTGCCGCTACCTTGAACACCGGCTCGCTGACCACTGAGTCTCCCCCACCCACCCTCGCCGTCAATCCCACTCCATTCACTCCCGGCGACTCCTCCCACCGCCTGCGCTGCCCATCCACCAGATAAGCCCGGATCAACCCCTCGCTCTGCGCCCTCCTTCCATTGTTCGTCACCCTCACCGACACCCGCACCAGCCTCCGTCCATCCCGAATCAGAAACCCCGGCACTTCCTCCACTCCAGTCACCGTAAAGCACATCTCATCGAAGCACTGCGGCTCTCCCATCTTCACCACTCTCTGCCGTTGACCCATCGAAACCCCAACCAGCACAAAGAGATAGACTACCCAAGCTCCCACCAGCCAACTGACCCCCCGCCGCACCTGCTTCCGTTCGCCTCGCACCTGCGACACGGCCACCCCCAACACCCCAATCGCCGTCCACCCCACCAACGCCAACAGCAAAAGCTCCGTCGCCTTCATCCCCACCCCATTCACGATAGACTTGATATACCTAATGCTTCCTCATTCTTCCACGCTGCCGAGCCCCGACCTAATCCCCTCGCCGAACCAAACCCCCTCCAGCCCTCCCATCATCCTCGCTCAGAACCTCGGCAAGACCTACCGCTCCGGGAAACTGGAGGTTCCCGCCCTCCGCAACGTAAACTTCGGCATTACCCCCGGCGAATTTGTTGCCATCGTCGGCCCCTCGGGTTCCGGAAAGTCCACCCTCTTCTACATCCTCGGCGGTCTCACCGGCGCCACCACTGGCTCGGTCCTCATCGACGGCACCGACTTTGCCAAACTCACCGATTCTGAGCGCACCAAAATGCGCCGCGCCAAGATCGGCTTCATCTTCCAGCGCTTCAACCTCCTTCCGACTCTCTCCGCTATGGGCAACATCGAAATAGCGCACGACATCGCCACGCTGGGAGCGTCCACCAAGAGAGAACTGGACAGACCTCTCCTCGCCCACCTCACCGAAATGCTCGGCATCCAGGGCCGCCTCGACCACCGTCCCAACGAGCTGTCCGGAGGCGAGCAGCAGCGCGTCGCCATCGCCCGTGCCCTCATCAACCGCCCCGCCATCGTCCTCGCCGACGAGCCCACCGGCAACCTCGACACCAAAAACTCCGACGCCGTTCTCAAGATGCTCCGCAAATCCAGCCGCGAGCTCAACCAGACCGTCCTCATGATCACCCACAACCCCGAGGCCGCCCAGATCGCCGACCGGATCCTCCACATGCGCGACGGCGAGATCACCCACATCGAAGACGGCAAAGGCTAGAGAGCCGTCTGCTACCATCGCCAAACGTGGCGAACCTCTTCCATAACAGCTCCGATCCTACTTTCGCTGACCTGTACCGTCCCATGTCGGACCAGGAACTTCAGAATCTCCGCGCAGACTGGCACTCCCTCGTCCCCGAAGCCCGCACCGCCCTCGTCGCCGAGTTAGCCTCACGCAACCTCGACTTCATCGCGCCCTTACCGCCTGTAGACGACTCGCCTGAATTCCGCGAACTCGTCACCGTTCGCCGCTACCGCGATCTCTCTGAGGCGATCGTCGCGCGTGCCGTCGTTGAGTCTGCCGGCATCTTCTGTTTTCTTAAGGACGAGAATCTCGTCCGTCTCGACTGGCAAGTCTCCAACTTCATCGGAGGCATTCGTCTTCAGGTCGCCGCCGTTGATTTCGAAGCTGCTAGCGATATTCTCTCGCAGCCCATCCCCAACGAAATCTCCATCCCCGACCAGCCCGGCTTCCTACAGCCTCGCTGTCCCCGCTGCACCTCGACCGATATTACCTGGGAGCGTCAGGGACGCAAGGCCGCTCTCGCCTCGCTCTACCTGTTCTCGCTCCCTCTGCCGCGCGGCTCCGAGTCCTGGCACTGCGACAGCTGCGACCTTCGCTGGACTGACGACGAACCAGAGGAGAAGGCATCGAACGACAACGGAACCCCCGATTTGCAGCCTTGATTGCCAGATCAAATCCTTCCGCTCGTCTGTTGATCAAACAAAACTCAAAAAGTCGTCACACTTGGACTCGGGACGTCTTCACGCATCTCTCCCTAAAAGAGAACGTACCAACCGCCAAGGAGAAATTCATGACCGATTACCGTGTAGCAAAGGGTGAGGCTCAGGAAGATCAGATCACCGCCTCTATAGAAAAGTTCACCGCGCAGGTTCCGTCCAGCGTCTACCTGGCCTTGTCCCTGGGGTCCATGGCAGCATCTTTAGCCTTCCAGGCCGCCAACAGAAAGCACGAAGCTCTCTTCGTCGGCCAATGGGCCGCTCCTTTTCTCATCCTCGGCATCTACAACAAACTCGTAAAAATCCACGGCTCCGACGCCACCACTAACACTGCAAATGCCTGACTCGCAAAAAAAGCCCCGGCGCAAGCACGGGGCTTCTGCTTAGAACCCCAGCTGTCTACCAAAGGACCCCATTCACCGGCTGCACCGGCTTCCGTTGCGTCGTCTCGCCCAGCAACTGCCGCAGATTTACCTCGATCGTTGTCGTAATCGACGTCAATGGCACGTCATAAATCTTGTTGTCGAAGGGGTCTTCCAGGTCCTGCCCAATCTTGTCCAGCGCCAGAAAGATGAACCCCACCAGCGTCGATCCAAGTGGCGTATACCATCCCATATTCGCTATCAGCGCCAACGGCAGCAGCATGCAATAGATCTGAACGAACAGCTGCGGATAGTAGTAGTACTGCCTCGGCATCGGAGTGTTCTTGATGCGTTCAGCCCCTCCCTGCGCATCCACCAGATCATCGAGGCTCGTGTCCAGGGCCAGCCAGTGCGCACGATCGATCCATCCCCGCGCCTGGCACTGCCGCACCAGAGCGCCCATCTGCTGCTGTATCGCCAGAGGGACATTTCTCTGGTCCCGCAATTCGCTCAACTCCACTTCACTCAGCAGCGGTACCAACTCCTCCCACGGCTCCAGCCCGCGCAGGTGCTGCCTCAGCGCATGGACATAGGCAATCCCGTGATACACCAGCCGCCGCTGCATCGTCTTTAGCTCTCCGGCCTCCGCATCGCTCACTGGCATCATCACCGTCGTCACCTGCCGCGCCCAGCTCCGCGAGTTGTTCACCAGCGAGCCCCACAGCGTCCTCGCCTCCCACCATCGTCCATACGACGACTGGTTCCGGAACGCCAGAATCACGCCGATCGCCGACCCGAAAAGCGCCAGAGGAATATGCGGTAGCGCCACCCAGTTCCAATGCTCAACCTTGAACCCTGCGACCACTGCCAGGTCATACACAAACAAGATCAGCAGCGGCTTGCCCACGTAGGTCAGTGCCTTCGTCGCCGCCAGTCGCCCCTGCGGAACAATCATGCGTCTTCCCCGTCTGTCGCGACCCGCCGAAACGCCCGTCCTCCGTCTTCCGAAATCCTCACCTCGCCCCTGCCAATGTCATACACCCATCCCGAGATCGTCAGCTCTTCCCGTGCCATCGCACCCGCAACCGAAGGATGCGTCCGCAGATGCTGCATCTGCAGCAGCACATTCTCCTCCGTCAATCTCCGCAGCAGATCGTTCGGCTTCTCATCCGTCTCCCTCAGCGAATCCGCCACGCTCAACGCCGCATGCGCATTCTTCAGCCAGCTCTTCACCGTCGGTAACTTTTCCAGGCTCTCCGGATGCAGCAAACCCTTCATCGCCCCACAGTCCGAATGCCCGCATATCACCACATGCTGCACCTTCAGCGCTGACACAGCATATTCGATCACCGCGCTCACGCCGCCCATCATCTCCCCATACGCCGGCACCAGGTTCCCCACATTGCGCGTTACAAACAGATCTCCCGGACCCGACTGCGTAATTAACTCCGGATCGATCCGCGAATCCGCGCAGGTCATAAACAGCGCATGCGGCGTCTGCGGCTCACTCACAGCCTTGACATAAGTCGCTTGGTTCTCCGGATAGATCTCCGTCCGAAACTTCCGAATCCCCGCCTTCAACTCTTTCAAAACATCGTCCATAGTCTCTCCTCCACGCGGTTCAATTCGCACCTCAGTGTATCCGGAACACCGCTCAAGCGCAGCCTGTCGAAATCTCTATTCCTTCCACTTGATATTGCACCCAACCGAAAACCGCTGGTTCGGATCCGGCCTCTTACCTGCAATCACCGCGTCCATCGCCGCCCGCAGATCCTTCCCCGTTACCGGAATATCATTCCCTCCACCACTCGGCCGCCGCGGCCTGCTGTCATCCAGTTGCCCGCGATAGACAAGCTCCATCTTGCCATCGAACAGAAAAATATCCGGCGTGCACGCTGCGTCGTACACCCGCGCGACCTCCTGCGTCTCGTCATACAGGTAAGGGAAGCGAAACCCTAACCGCTCCGCCTGCTTCTTCATCTCCTCCGGGCTATCCTGCGGATAAGCCTCTACATCATTCGACGAGATCGCCACCATCGCGATCCTCCCCGCGTAGTCCCGCCCAATCCGCGCCAACTCCTCCTCCACGTGCTTTACATACGGGCAATGCACGCAGAGAAACATCACCAGCAATCCATGGCATCCTGTAGCCACGCAGTTTGCGCCATCCGCCCGCGCATCTTCCGACACCTTCGCGAACACATCATCCCGCCCCACCGCCTTGCCACTCACTACATCCACCAACTCAAACGCCGGAGCCACACTCCCCAGCGCTACCATCGCCGACTGCGTCTTGGACATAACACCTCCGCATCCTCTCGATCATAGCCAACTCCGCCTCTACGTAGAAGCAACGTCCTGTAACAGAGCCTTCATCAACCCTCAGCGCTCCTCGAGCACTATTTACAATCAACCCATGTTCATCCACATGTTCTCCTTTCGTTGGAAACAAGGCGTCACCGAGCAGCAGAAGCAGCGTGTGCTCGACGAGGTCAACGCTCTTCATACGAGGATCCCCGGCATCTTGAACTCTGCCGCCGGTTTCAACACCTCACCTCGCGCACAAGGCTACGAGTTCGGCGGCTTCATGAAGTTCGCCGACCGCGCCGCCTTCGACGCCTACAACGCCCACCCCGTCCACGAGCAACTCCTCACCTGGCTCCTGCCTCTCATCGACCCCATCGAAGTAGATTTCAGCTTAAGTCGGTGAACCCACTCTCTCCCCCGACAACGGGTGCGGGTCCCATTCATTGCGCTTTTCGCATGAGTGGGCCATCGCGCAAAGCGCGATCCGCAGTTGCCGTTATCTCCCCCACACCGAGATGACGGAACCCACCTCAACAATCCCCAAGCGCCTCGCGCCCCCCTATCCTGAAAAACGCATGCTCGTTCCTCGCACCCTCCCTGGCGGCCGCACCAATCGCGAGTCTCTGCCGCTAGGCCCGAACAAACTCCCCCTCTGCCGCTGGTGCGAACTCGAGATCCTCGCCAAACGCCGCCGCACCTTCTGCAGCGACTACTGCGTCCACCAATGGCGTCTCCGCACCGACCCCGGCTACCTGCGCGACCAGGTCTTCGCCCGCGACCACGGCATCTGCGCCGTCTGCCATATCGACACCATCGCCGCCTACAACGCCCTCAAACGCGCCCGCGGCACCGCTCGAGCCGCCGGCCTGCGTCTCTACGGCATGAAGTCCATCACCACCCGCCGCTGCCTATGGGATGCCGACCACATCCGCCCCGTAGCCGAAGGCGGCGGCCAGTGCGACCTCGACAACCTCCGCACCCTCTGCCTCCTCTGCCATCGCGAAGCCACCGCCCAACTCCGCACTCGCCTCCGCCTCACCCGCGACAGCAACCATCCCCAGTCATCACCTCTGACTCTGAGCCTGCCCTGAGCTTGTCGAAGGTGGGAAAGATCAGCACACCCAATGGTAGTGCCCGCGAAGTCGCATTATCGGCAACTTGCCGAAAGTCCCGCCAGTGCGCAGGCGCGCATATCGCTCCCCAGTCGCGCTACGGTGGCCACACGCGACCTGAGGGCACCGGGACCTAGATTTTCCTCAGCGCGAGAGTTCTACGCCATCGCACATAGCTGTTGATAACATGAGTGATTTCCATGAAACTGACCGCTTCAGTAGCGGAGCGATGTACGATCTCATCGCCCCGCTAATGGATCTCCGCCTATGCCTTTTTTCTACGATAGATGATAGTGCCCAGTGCGCCTGCGGCGAGGACTGCAGCTGCAAGACGAATAAGAAGTACTGTATCCATAACTTAATCTCCTCTCCCCAATCTGGTCAGCGAATCGAAGACTGGTTGCTGATCTAGTAACTTATGGCCGTGTAAGAGACGCTATCATCGCGTCAAACCAACATACATGGCACTTTCTGGTGAGAACACAAGGATTCGATCCCGCCACGTTCGCCTGTGTGCGACCGGAGGGCTGTCGCTATCGCCGGGAAGACCAGCGCACCTCGACCGTCAAGCGAAGTTGCCGCTAACCCCGCTTTGCGGGGAATTACGAAGACTAGCCTGGATCGCCGGTGGCGAAATTGTTTCCGAATAGCCGACGATCCAGCCAGAACCGAGCGCAAGTCTAAGCTCGTCGCGACGACAGAAAACGCTGGCAATCTCATTCAGATGCTGGTGCTTTGTCCCACGTTCAAGGACGGGATTTCGCTGACAACGAGCGGCATAGGCAGTTCGCAGCTTTCGGAGAGTCTGTTGAAGTTCTAGTGGTAAATTGAGGCCTGTCGAAGACACGCCTTGAATTTCAGGGGGAGACAAAATGAGAGGCAAAACAATTTTGGCGATTGCAGTGCTTTGTGCACTCATGCCCTCCCATGCTGGAGCGCAATCCACCAGCGATATGGCAGTCCTGAAGGGACTCGCGCCAGTCACCGTGTTGTCAAATACACCCCGAGGCACAGCGGCCCTCGGGGCAAATTACACGGTCACAGGCGGTATCCAGACTGGCGCCATCAGGCAATCCACACTTCTGCCTTTTGCGGAACAGCAGCAACAAGCGCTTAGGGATGCCTTTTCCACGGCCGGCAACCTCGCCCAACTTGCGGACGGACTCGGGACGACGCTCGGAGCCAGCTACCTTGCGCGTGCCCACTACATAGATCAGACGCATTTCACCAGCATCTCCCAGCCGGTTGCCGACCTCATTGCCTACGCGACCGCGACCACCGGAATGAATTCAAACGCCGCAAAATTTTTCTTCGGCAACGCGACGACAGACGGAAAAACGCCTGTCTCATCTGAGGCGATGGCAATCCTCAAGAAGATTGGCGGCGAGACCGATATCTTTGGTAAGAGCTATGGCCTTCCGGCAGGAACCTCCGGGGCCGACGCTTTCGGCAATTCGCGCCCGTTTCAAACTGAACCGAGCGTTTCACCGATCGTTGGACCCGATTATTTCAATGTGCCCGCCGATAACTGGGTATACAACCGGGGACCGATCATGAACATTATCAATAACCCCTCCTACCCAAGTGGCCATACTAACTACGGTTACACGGGAGCGTTGATTTTGGCCGTCCTCGTGCCGGAGCGATACCAGCAGATGGTCGCGCGCGGCGCCGAATACGGGAATGACCGCATCCTGGTGGGGGCCCACTATGCGATGGATGTGATGGGCGGACGCACCCTGGCTCTCTACGATATGGCGCATCTTCTCGCGAATGATCCGGCTTACGTGGGCCGCACGTTGCAGGGCGTACCAACGATCAAGGACTTTCAGGCCGCCATCAAGGCAGCACGCTCCGATATGACCACCGCCTTGCAGGCAGCGTGCGGCAAGACGATTCAGGAATGCGCACGCGAGGACACGGGCCGCCTGAGCAATCCCGCAGCAAACGAAGCCTTCTATGCTGGCACGCAGACCTATAATCTGCCGGTTGTCTATCCTGACAACGCCAACACATTGGAAGACATCGGCAAGCTTGCGCCAGAGGCGGGATACCTGCTGACAGCCGCCTTCCCTTCGTTGACTCTGGAGCAGGCCGACCAGATTTTGACCGAGACCGAAGGACCGGGCGGCGGTTTCCTGGACGATGGATCATCCTTCGGTGTCTATTCGCGCCTCAACCTCTATGCAGCGGCAGGCAAAGCTACAGCACTCGCCTCCGGCCAATCTTCCAGGGCTCGCCCCGGCAACGCTGCTCAGAAGGCTAATGCAGCGCACGACTGAACCACCCCACATTGGTAACGTGAGCCTGCACAGCAGACCTGATCTGCCGTTCGCTTCTACATTTGTCAGGTTGCTCCCGGATTACGGGCAAACCGGAAACTAATCCCCTAGTACCCGCAAAGTCGGGTGGTCTCAATGGGTCGACGCAACACTCAGCTCAGACCCATATTCATTGAAAACAAAAACCAAAAGCGCTGGCTAGGGTTAGATCAGCCGGAACCTTACCCTAGCTAGGTTTGGCCACATCGGCCAAACAGATCGATTCTTCAGGGTAAGCATTTGTGGATCAGCTGATTAGATAGTGTTGCATCGACCGGTTGAGCTGGCACGCATTTTCGGAAAGTTCAGTCACTCCAAACTGATCCACTACGCACATTCACCCCAGTCCTTGTCCTCGTCGTTTCCCACCAGCAAAAATCCACACAAGAACCACGTCTTCACCACAAATTGTCCACATATTTCGTAACTGAAAAAAGCACAATTCCCGCGCGTCACCACCCAAAATTCCAAAGCAAAACCAAACTCAACCCCAAAAAGCCAGAAACTCACCACAACTCACCACAAAAACCGAACAACCGTTTTATCCACAAGAAGGTGGTCGGTCCTCTGCTATTGACATTTGTAACTTCCGGAAGCCCCTTCATCGACCATACGTACTTGATCGATGAAATCCTCGCGAACCCCACCCGCGCAGGGTCCGCGCTCACCCAAACCGGTGATCCTTCATCCAGAACTCAGGCCACGGATCCCGCGGTCCACCGCACACAAAAATATCCGGATGGTATTTGCTCTCCTCGTTCTCCACACCCTCTGAGTTTCCGTTATGCCCCGCCAGCCTGCACGACGTGAACTTCTTGTCCGCCCCCTCCTTCGAAAATCCAAGCACAATCAGCGTCGTTGGCTGCGGCGTCGGATACCCGCGCAACCACGCCGAGTTCGTCATACTGATCGGCGCCGGCAGATGATACTTTGGCCCAAGAATCTCAATCGCCCCCTGCTCGCCATAGTTCCCAACCAGCACCCCAACACTCTGCTGTTGCTCCGCGGGAAGGGAATCGCGGATCCCCGCGACCGTCTTCACCAACTCATCCCACCCAATCTCCTCCCGCAGGTCGCCGTTGTTCTTCAGCGCAAACTGTCGCAACGGCCCACTCGACGCAATCGGCACCAGGATCGCATAAGCAAACAATCCCCACGCCGCCAACCCCGTAAAAAACACACCCTCCACCGCCAACCGCCAGCCACGCTTCAACCTTGCGACCCACCGTTCTCCGGCCACCGCGCCCATCGCGAACAGCATCGGATACGCCGCCGCCAGATAGTACCCTCGCCCCTTGCCGAAAAAAAACAGCGCCAGCGGAATCACGTACATCCACGCCAGCATCCTGTATCGCCGGTCTAGAAAAAAATAAACCAATCCCGCAATCCACAACGGCGCAGCAAACACATTCGCGCAGATGATGAACTGGTCGCGCATAAACCCATTCGCGCGCCCCTCACCCACATCCCTTACATGGATATGCTGCAAAAACTGCAGCGAAATAAATCCATGCCGCACCTGCCACAAAAAATTAGGCAGAAAAATCAGCAGCGCCACCGCGACCCCACCCCAGAACCACCAACTCAAAAAGAATCGTCGCGCCTGACTCAGCAGCATCCCCCCAAGAATCCCCGCGATGAAAAAGCAGATCGTGTACTTCGTCATCAATCCCACGCCAATCGCCGCTCCAATCCCACCCACCAACGCGGATCCTCCGACTTCAGAAGCCGAATCACAAAATAAGCAATCAGCACCCACCACAAATAATCAAAGGAAGAGTACTGAAACTCCGTCCCTTCAAACACCGGCAATCCTGATGTCGCCACCGCCAGCGCCGCCGTCACCTGCGCCAGCCGGCCACCGCCAAGCTCCCGCGCCATCAGTCCCGTCACAACAATCGCCATCGCCTGCGCAATCACCGAGAACATCCGCAGCCCCACCAGCGAAACCCCAAACATCTCCAGCCCAATCCGCTCCACAAACGGCGTAAACGGCGGATACGCCACAAACCCCCAATCCAGATGCCGCGCATCGCTCAGAAACTGCAACTCGTCGCGATGAATCCCATAGCGCCCATTCGTCAGCACATGAATCACAGCCACCGCCAACGCGATCCCCGCCAGCGCCCAGGTCTCCGCACGCGAACCGCGCTCGAACTTCACTGGATTCTCCGCCGTCACAATCCCGTCCATCCGCGTCTCCACTGAATTTGTCGTTGTCCCTGAACTCTACGCACCACACTACACTCCGGTTCCTGCGCCGATCAGCAACAAAACTGGTATGACCACCTATTGACCCGCGTTCCCCCCACGGTGTATCAAGGCAGCACGATGCGAACCCTACCTCTCATCCCTGCCGCTGCAGTTCTTCTCGCCACTGCCATCCTCTCCGCACAATCTCCGCAGGCCAGACCCGACCCCAACAGCCCATCCAACATCGGCCACACCCAACTCACCACCTTCCTCGACGACATCGCCGCCAAAGAAACAGCTACGCGCCGCGCCGCCATCGCCGCCATCACCACTCGCGCCCAGGCCGAAGCGCGCCAGCGCGAAGTCCGCAAGAAGATCCTCACCCTCATCGGCGGTCTCCCCGAAAAAACTCCTCTCAATCCCAAAGTCCTCGGCAGCACACAAGCCGACGGCTACCGCATCGAAAAGATCCTCTACGAATCCCAACCCAACTTCCCCGTCACTGCCCTCCTCTATCTCCCCGACGCAAAGCCCGGCGCCGCGAAGCAGAAACTTCCCGCCATTGTCGTTGCCCCCGGCCACGGCTTCACCGGCAAAGCCACCGACTTCATTTTTGCGAGCACCTTCGCTCGCAACGGCTTCGCCGTTCTCTCCTACGACCCCATCGGCCAGGGTGAGCGTCTCCAATATCCCGACCCCGCCGATCCCTCTAAGACGCTCCTCAAAGCCTCCACCGGCGAGCACGGCGAAGCCGGCCTCCAACCCACCCTTATCGGCGACGCCCTCGCCCGCACCTTCGCCTGGGACGGCATCCGCGCCGTCGACTACCTCACCTCGCGTCCCGAGATCGACCCCGCCCGCATCGGAGCCTTCGGCTGCTCTGGCGGAGGCACTATGACCGCGCTCCTCGGCGCACTCGATCCACGCGTCCACGCCATCGCGGTCGCCTGCTACATCACCAGCTTCGACACCCTTCTCCCCTCCCTTGGCCCGCAGGACTCCGAGCAATCCACTCCCAACTTCATCGCCTCCGGCCTCGACTTTCCCGACTGGGTCGAACTCGCCGCCCCACGTCCCTATGCCATCGTCTCCACCGCGCAGGACATGTTCCCCTACGCCGGAGCCCTCGCCACCACAATCGAAGCCCGCCGCTTCTACGCCCTCTTCGACCCCGCATCGGCAGGCACTTCAACCAACAACCCGACCCCAGGCATCCCCAATGGCCCCACCCTCAACCCCGACACCTCAAACTCTATCCCTACCACAGCCGGGCTCCAGTGGATCACCGGCATTGGCCGCCACGGCAACCTCGGCCCAATCACACCACAAATCGTCTCCTTCTTCCTCACCCACCTCGCCAACTCCAGCGCGCAACCCATCCTGCCCCCACCTCCAGCACCCGGCACGAGCCCTTTCGCCCTACCCGCCAGCCTCCCAAAAGACGCCCTACAGGTCACTCCTACCGGACAAATCTCCACCAGCTATCCCGGCAGCGAAACCGTCCACACCCTCACTCTGAAGCGCGCGCACCAAACGGTTCGTTCCGAGTTATGTCCATGCCCACCGCTTGAAGACAAGATCCGCGGAGTCACCCACGCCACTGTAAAACCCGGCGACTCCGCCCCCATCAACACACAATCTCCACCTCTCGCATCGCCCCCCGAAGGAGATGCCCACGTCCGCCACCGCTTCACCCTGGCGACCGCCCCCGGCATCAACATCCAGGCCGAGTTCTATCGGCCCGCCGACGGCAAACATCCAATGCTCCTCATTTTGAAGGACAGCCTCGACCCCGCTCTCGAACCCTCCCGAGCCGAAGAGATCAAAAAATTCCGCGCCCTCGCCGACTCCGGCACCGCAGTCCTCGTCATCGCCCCGCGCCCCTCACCTCCGGGCACCGAAGAAACCAAAGCCTCCATCCTCGGCCCGTTCTATCTCACTGAACTCCGCGCCGAACTCGTCGGCAAAACCCTCCTCGGCCTCCGCGTCGACGACGTCATCGCTGCCGTGAACTTCATGCAGGGCAGCACCACCGGCGACCCCAATCAGATCAGCGCCGAAGCCTCCGGCCACCTTGGCCTCGTCCTCCTGCACGCCGCCGTCCTCGACCCACGCCTCAAACACATCACCATCGACCACACCCTCGAAAGCTACAAGAGCCTCCTCCAAGCCCCTATGCCTATCGACGCCCCCGAAGACATACTCCCCGGCGTCCTCCTCCGCTACGACATCCCCGATCTCGTCAAAACCCTCGGCCCCCGCCTCACCCTCACCAATCCACTTCCAGGCAGCGTCGACCCTCGAACGTTAACCACCACATCACCCTGACGGATCGTCGCGGTTTCACGTTTCCATCTCTGTTATTGTTCCTTTATTAATCAACGGGCCTCTAAGCAAGCCCTGTGCGCGTCGCCACGAAGACCGTCCAGCCTCGAATGCATTCTTGAAGAGGAGCCTCGATGGCGATCTCCCCTGAACAAGCACGCGACCAGCAGCGCCTGGAGCAGCCCCCCAAGGACTACTGCCTGCGTCTCGCCCAGGAGATGAAGGCGTTTCCGCGAAAGCACCGGCTCGCCGAATTCCGCGCCGAGGTCGTCGTCGAAAAGACCCAGGTCCTCAGCAGTGCGCTCGAAGCCGCATGGAGCAAGTCTTTCCCCAAAGACGATAAGCCAAAGCGAATCGATCAATCTGACGCTGCCGAGATAGCCCACCGGCTTCACGCAGAACCGCGGGTGCAGGCCTCCATGGCCACGTTGGTCGAGTACCCACCTTCGAAATGGCTTCTCGAGCAGGAACTCACTGCGCGGGGCGACTGGCAGACTGACCATCCCTCCGAAGACGTCTACTTCCTCGCCGAAAGCCTTAATCTCAAAGGCATCTGCTTCTCCGGCGGTGGTATTCGGAGCGCTACCTTCAATCTCGGCGTGCTGCAGGGCCTCGCCTCACTCGACAAACTCGGTTCCTTCGACTATCTCTCTACCGTCTCCGGCGGCGGCTACATCCATTCCTTCCTCGCCTCATGGATCTCGCGTGATCGCCTCGACAAAGTTCAACGTCTGCTTCAGCCTCTGCCCAGCAAACACGCAGAACGTACTCTCTGGCCCGAGCCTTTGCGCTGGCTGCGTCGCTACTCCAACTACCTCACCCCGCAGGTCGGCCTCTTCACCGCCGACACGTGGGTCGCCTTCGCCATCTGGGCGCGCAATACCTTCCTCAATCAGATCGTGCTCATCGCTTCCATTCTGTTCGTTCTCGTGCTTCCTCACGCGCAGCTCAACCACACCGGCCGCACCGCAACCGAACTCCTGCTTCACGGCGGACACGCCGGAATCTTCATCTTCGTCTGCTTCGCAATCTCCGCAGTCTCCATCTGGTTCCAGATCGGCCCCACCCCTTCGCAGACATCCAAGAAGACGCCCAGAGGCCTCAGCCAGACGGCAGTATTGTGTCTCATCCTTCTACCTCTCATCATCGCGTCCTTTACTATCTCTCCCTATCTCTTTCGCTCCGCCTTCTGGCAAGGAAAAGCCCTGGCACCGAATAAGTGCATCGCCAGTGTCCTCGGTGCTCCCACCCAAGGCAATCCGGCCGCACCCAGCTCGATTCAATACATACGCGAACTCCACGAACTCGCCCGCAAATGCGTAGTCCCACCGGCGAACGCCGCTCATACCACGCCCGCGCCCGAAGAGGTCCCCATAAACCGATGGATACTCCGCACCAACGGCCTCGGAGATCTCCATCAATGGTGGTCTGCGTACTCCTTCCACTGGTGGTCGCCCGTTGCACGATTCAACGAGGAACCCTCGACCTCCCGGGCCTTCTTCGCCCTGCTCTGCGGCGTAGCTCTGCTCATCCTCGCCGCCTCGCGCGCACTCCCTCGAGACTGGAGAGCCATCATTCTTCTCCTGGCCATTCCCGGTGCCATGGGCGCGGCCTACATCTTCGTCGGCTTCGCGCGCATGTTCGTCTTTGCCTCGTCCTTCTTCCTGCCGCTCTCGCAGATCACGCGCTTCAATCTCGCCGTTCTTCCCCCGATTGCCCTCGCGATCATCTTCGTCTCCATTGAGATCGGCGGTGGACTCATCGGCAACCTCGTCGACGAGTCCGTGCGCGAGTGGTTCGCCCGCCTTCGCGCATGGAGCTTCCTCTTCGGCTTCGGCTGGTTTTTCGTCGTCGGCGCTTCCCTGCTTGGTGCGCGACTCGCTCATGATCTGTTCACCATGGCGTATATCGGCAAGCCGCTTGTGTTCGGCTGGATGGGAACCACGCTGGTCAGCGTCCTGGCAGGGAAGAGCTCATCCACCAACGGACCATCGGCCGAAAACAAGTCCGCCACCTCGCGAGCGCTCAACGCCCTCACCCTCATCGGCCCGCCCGTCTTCATCGTCGGCTTGGTCCTCATCCTGTCCTACGTCGTCGAGAAGATCCTCACCGCCCTTCAAGCCTCTTTCGGCGATCAACCCATCTCTCACCCTGAATTTTTTGTTTTACTGCTCATCCTCGCCGCCACAGCCGCAATCTTTGGCTGGCGCATCGACATCAATGAGTTCTCCCTGCACTCCTTCTATCGCGATCGCCTCGCTCGCTGCTACCCCGCAGCCAGCGACCCCGAACGGCGCCCCAACCGCTTCACCGGCTTTTCAGCCGCCGACAAGCATCTCCGCCTCGTCGATCTGCTCCCCGCCGCCTTCAGTCACGCCCCCGCCGATTTCCTGCCCTATGACGGCCAACCGACACCGAAGCTCCCCACCTACCAGGGACCGTTCCCCATCTTCTGCACTACCCTCAACCTCTCCTTCGGCGAAGACCTCGCCTACCAGGAACGCAAGGGCACATCCTTCGCCTTCACTCCGCTCTACTGCGGCTACGACGTCGGCTGGACCGACGCCGACACCACTCGCGTTCAGTTCAACGGCTACGTTCCCACGCTCAACTACGCTTACTACGACGGAGGCCCGCGCATGGCCACTGCTGTCGCATCCTCAGGAGCCGCCGTCAGCCCCAACTGGGGCTATCACTCCAGCCCCACCATGGCCTTCCTGCTGACGATCTTCAACGTCCGCCTCGGTCTCTGGATCCGCAACCCGCGCCGCAAACGCTTCCTTCTGCCGCGCCTCAACGGCAATCCATCCTCGCCCGCCTTCGGCCTCTTCTATCTCCTCGCCGAACTCTTCGGCTTGGTCAACGACGAAGCTGCCTTCGTCTACCTCACCGACGGCGGTCATTTCGAGAACATGGGCCTCTACGAACTCGTCCGCCGCCACTGCATGACCATCGTCATCTGCGACGCCGAGCAGGACGGCGATCTCAACTTCGAAGGCATCGGCATGGCCATCCGCAAATGCCGCATCGATAGCGGCGCCGAGATCGATCTTGACCTTTCAAAACTCGAGCTCACCGGCACCCCGCCCGTCAGCCCGTGCCACAGCGTCACAGGCAGCATTCACTATCCCAGCGGAGCCATCGGAAAGATCCTCTACATCAAGACAGCTTTCACCGAAGGGCTTCCCGCCGACCTCATCAACTATCACAAGCAACATCATGCTTTTCCCAACGATACGACGCTTAATCAGTGGTTCACTGAGTCACAGTTCGAAAGCTACCGCCGCCTCGGCGAAGCCAGCGTTCGCAGCTACCCCGCCGACCAGTGGCTCACCGACAACCTACCAGAGCCCTTTCCGAGCCAACAATTGCAGTAATTTTTCTCGGGGCTGGATAACCGGCGTTTTTGCTGGGGGTTTTGGCAAAAACGATATGCAAAACATGGTTTTTTGATGGTGAATTCGTGGTGGATTGCTGGTACATCGTGGTAATTTGACGGTCACTTTTCACGCTCGAAAAACACGCCACTCTTTCCAGATTTATTTTTGAGCGATTCCCATTTTGGGAATATGCGCTCAATCTGCTGGGTCAACCTCGTATCCACCGTCTACTCGAAAGCGATTGATCACTTGGCAGTTTTTGGTAAATACTTCTCGTGAGTCGCCTTCAGATAGGCCATCGCTGAACTCCGGTCCGCCTCGTACTGCAAGCGCTCCCTGAAAAACTCCAACCGCCTTTGCAATCTTGGATGATCTGTCCCCATGTCTTTGCCCAAACGTAGAAGTTCCCATCTTTTGATCCATCCAAAATAAGGCCCGGTTCACGATTCGCTTGATTAGCCATGAGTCTAACTGAGTCGTCCATCTCATTAGAAATAGCTAAGAAATGCCACTCGGTATTCGTATCTTTGAATCTTTCATCGTTGCTGACAGCTGTTGCGTATTTAATGACCTGACTTTGCACCTTAGGATCTATCTTTTGACTGGGCCGCTTAAGCTCAATGATCAGGTGCTGGCGTCTCGTGACATTCGGGAGGGGTATTCGTTTGGAAAGCATCAAGTCGACAATTGCAACACTCCCATGCTCGTCTAGTGCGGGTGACTGCGGGATAGGTTCCTCGTCTCGCAAGAGCTTCATGTGTTTTGCCAAGACCTCATCTAAAGATTGATCGTCAACCGTTATATGAAACTCCTCGCCAAATATCCAAGTCTCGCTCGCCAGAATGCGATGGAGTTGCGATCTTTCTAAGAGCGCCTGCTTGTTGTCTTTTTCAAACAAGAGGATTTCTAGTCCGCGGATGAAATTGAGTCGGTCAGACACGATTTTGGAGGCCGTAATGATGCTCGACAAGGTTGTCTTACGAAGCAGTTCAGCTAGCTCTTTCCTCTTCTCGATTGGAAGATTCAGGATTTCATCGAGCAACTGCTGCAATTCGCCGGGATCATTCTCCAAGGCCTTCTTGATTAAACGAAGCGATAACTTTTTATTCTGTTTGTCAGCTTTTTCGAAGTCTGGAAGATAAGAGTTAATATTCAAAGCGACTACGTCAAATATTTGCCGCTCAGCTCTTTCCACAATCGAGATTGCTTCGCCCTGATATGGATATATTTCTTCTTTCTTCCACTCCTCAACAATGTCGGAGGTGGACTCAGCAGCTCTTTGACGAAAATGATCTTTGAGTTGCTTTCTGGCCTGTTCCAACAGGCCATTTAGGGTCGGGTCCATTTCTTCAAGTAGCAAATTCCCGGAAGCGTCGAGCTGTCTTATGAGGGGGGATTTTAGGTAAGCAGTGAAATCAAACCCTGGAGCATGAATCCCTGCGTTCATCTTGTGGAGTGTCACGCCCTCTTCATCGCAAAGGAAAAGGCCACGATCAGTAGGCCGGTTCCATTCGATGACGGTTAGACTGGCGGTGACAGGGCTCTCCCCTTCAGCCTGTTCGAGGTTATAGTTTGCTAAGTTCCGTATCAGTGGCGACGGGTCGGCTCGCCAACCGTCATAAATTAGAGTTGCGTCCGGGTACTGCAGGAGATAAAGGGCGAATTCTTCCGCGATGTCGTTTCTCGCTCCGTCACCCATGAGAGAGACGTAGTTTTTCTGAAGTGCTACGTCAACCGACATTCCAGGAGATTGGGGGGTCGTAGGTTCGCAGTCGCTTATATCGAACTCGCCTAATCTGTTTGTTGTTCCAGCGATTGAGTATTCAAGCGTTACTGCCCCTTCCTTGTAGCGAGAGGTCCAAGTAACAGCGCTCCCAATCCCGAAGGCCTTAAACCTCCCCTTGCCAAGCTGTCCGTGAAGTAGCCGTCCCCCAGGCGTCCGGGATGCGTGTTTCTTCCAAGACCCACCGAGCTTCTGAAAGGAATCCTCGGCCATTTCATACGGAAGTCCGTTTCCGTTATCGCTCACGGTAAGTTCGCGCAGGCCATCAATATCGTTCTTGGCAAGATCAACGCGGACCTCAGTGGCATCGGCATCAAAACCGTTCCAAATAAGCTCCGTCACGGCGGAAATAGGCCGCTTCACGCCCGCTAGGGATTGCAAATGGTCCGGCTGGACCTCAACCATAATTCTCTTCATGTGGGAATCATCCTAAATAGGGCATAATCATCCTACCTTAGGCGAAGAAAAGGCAAATAATTTTTGCAGGCGAGGTTCCTTGGCTTTCGTCATACAAGAAAACGCCATCAACAGATACGAACATTCCCGTGCTCCTTTCCCACATTTCCACGCTCATCCACACCCATTTGCACCACTCCTGCACCTTGCCCTTCCCCTCCGTCGCGCCTACCCTCAAACGATGCCGTATTACTGACCAGTAAACCCGCGAATTTAGCGCTCTTCCGCGAAAATCCACAGCAAAAACGCCCATTTTCCGCTGTTTCAGGCCATTTACCTCCCGTTAATACAGGTATTCGCACAGGCAACACAACATGTTGTGCTTTATACTTGACAGACCCTATAGGGGGCGTTACTTTCACGACTGCAACACCCCGGACATTTCGTAGGATTTAGCCTTTTTTTCGCTTCTCTGCCGAAGCTGCCTCCCCAGCCCGGATCAACCACCCAGCGCTCCAGGGCAGCGTAGCCGCTTCAAGCATCGGGTCCAGACTCACCGAACGGCGTGAGCCAAAAGTTACAGATTTTCATCAAATTAGAAGGAGTTCCACCCATGGCGACCATCCCCAACCAGACCCCTAATCAGGTTCATCAGCCAGACCGGCACCCAGACCGGCAACCTCCAGTCCGCCCCGCCCTTCACCTCCCGCGCCCCTGGCCTCGCCTTCGATCGCCACTTCACCCGCCCCGGCATCTCCCCCTACGACGAGATCGTCTGGGAGCTCCGCGACGCCATTATCCAGGACTTCAAGGGCAAGACCATCTTCGAGCAGAAGAACGTCGAGGTCCCCGCCGACTGGTCCATGACCGCGACCAACATCGTCGCCTCCAAGTACCTCCACGGCCTGAACGGCACCAACGAGCGTGAATCCGGCGTCCGCGCCCTCATCACGCGCGTCGCCGAGTCCATCCGCGACTGGGGCATCAAGGGCGGCTACTTCGCTTCCCAGCAGGACGCCGAGACCTTCTACGCCGAGCTCGCCCACCTTCTTCTCAACCAGAAGGTCGCCTTTAACTCGCCTGTCTGGTTCAACGTTGGCTGCGATCGCCTTGAGCCAAACTCGGACGCGCAGAACTGGCACTGGAACCCGCACTCCTGCGCGGTCGAGTTCTCTGTCACCGGCTACCGCAAGCCGCAGTGCTCCGCCTGCTTCATCAACTCCGTGCAGGATTCGCTTGACTCGATCCTCACCTTGGCCAAGACCGAGGGCATGCTCTTCAAGTGGGGCTCGGGCGCAGGCTCGAACCTCTCGAACATCCGCGGCTCCATGGAAACGCTGAGCGGCGGGGGCACTGCGTCAGGCCCGCTCTCCTTCATGCGTGGCTTCGATGCCTTCGCGGGCGTCATCAAGAGTGGCGGCAAGACTCGCCGCGCGGCAAAGATGGTCATCCTCAACGTCGACCATCCGGACATCGAAGACTTCATCCAGTGCAAGGTCAAGGAAGAGCAGAAGGCTTGGCACCTGATGCAAGCCGGCTATGACGGCAGCGGTCCCGACTCCGAGGCCTACAGCTCCATCTTCTTCCAGAACGCCAACAACTCCGTCCGCGTCACCGACGAGTTCATGCGCGCGGTCGAGATCGACGGCAGCTTCTCCACCCGCACCGTCAAAGAGCGCAACCCGGTCAAGGAGTACAAGGCCCGAGACATCATGCACGCGATCGCCGAAGCTACGTGGCAGTGCGGCGATCCCGGCATGCAGTTCGACTCCACTATCAATCGCTGGCACACGAGCAAGAACTCGGGCCGTATCAACGCATCCAATCCCTGCTCGGAGTACATGTTCCTCGATGACTCCGCCTGCAACCTTGCATCCTTCAATCTCCTGAAGTTCCTCACTCCGGGAGGCCAGTTCGACATTCCCAGCTATCGTCACGCGATCGGCATCGTCACCACCGCGATGGAGATCATCGTCGACGCCGCCGGTTACCCCACCGAGATGATCGCGAAGAACTCGCACGACTATCGCCCGCTTGGGCTTGGCTATGCGAACCTCGGTGCGCTGCTGATGGCGTTTGGGTTGCCGTATGACTCTGATGCTGGACGCGACTTCGCGGCTACGCTTACCTCGATTCTCTGCGGTGATGCGTATTGGCAGTCTTCGCGCATCGCTGAGTCTTGCCCTGCGCTGGGAGCGGCTACTCCGCTGACGCAGCAGGCGCATATCGCGGGTGGAGCTTGCCCCGGGTTTTACGTCAACCGCGAGCCGTTTCTTGACGTCATCCGCATGCACCGGGCGGAGGTTAACAATATTGGGAAGTCGAAGAACTCGGCTGAGCCATTCTTCGTCCCGCAGCTCGACAATCTCATCGAGGCCAGCCGTCACGCATGGGACGGCGCGCTCGCCTTCGGAGAAAAGCACGGCTACCGCAACTCCCAGGTCACCGTCCTCGCCCCCACCGGCACCATCGGCTTCATGATGGACTGCGACACCACCGGCATCGAGCCGGACCTCGCGCTCGTCAAGTACAAGAAGCTCGTCGGCGGCGGCATGATCAAGATCGTCAACAACACCGTACCTTCGGCGCTCATCAAGCTTGGCTACTCCGAGTCCGAGGTCAACGCCATCGTCAGCTACATCGACGCCACCGGCACCATCGAAGGCGCGCCGGCCATCAAGCCTGAACACCTCGCCGTCTTCGACTGCTCCTTCAAGCCCTCCAAGGGAACCCGCAGCATCTCGTACATGGGCCACATCAAGATGATGGGGGCGACACAGCCGTTCCTTTCGGGGGCGATCTCGAAGACCGTCAATCTCCCGCAGGACTGCTCGGTCGACGACATCGCCGAGGCCTACATGGAGAGCTGGCGTCAGGGCCTCAAGGCCGTAGCCATCTACCGCGACAACTCCAAGGGCACGCAGCCCCTCAACGTCACCGCGCAGACGGATGCCGACAAGAAGGGAACTCGCAGCACTGCATCCAGTGACAAAAACGCTGTAGCTCCCGCGCCGCCGGTAGCTCCCGCAGCTGCCGGCACCATCGAGATCGAAGAAGCCGTCATCGCCGCGAAGGCCGCAGCAGCGCAGGCCCAGCTCGAAGCCCAGCAGAAGATCTCTGCGCTGGAACTCCAGCTTCGCCAGATCGCCGAAGCCGCTCTCAAGAACTCTGACTCCGTCGACGCCCAGGCTCCGCCCCGCGCCGTCCGCCACCGTCTCCCTGCCGAGCGCGCCAGCGTGACGCACAAATTCGGTCTTGCGGGTCACGAGGGCTACATCACCGTCGGGCTCTATCCCAACGGGCAGCCCGGAGAGATCTTCATCCGCATGGCGAAGGAAGGTTCCACCGTCTCCGGTTTGATGGACTCCTTCGCGACCGCTGTCTCTCTCGCCCTCCAGCACGGCGTGCCACTCCGCGTCCTCTGCGAGAAGTTCGCCCACACCCGCTTCGAGCCGTCCGGCTGGACCGGCAACGAGCAGATCGGCTACGCCAAGTCGATCATGGATTACATCTTCCGCTGGATCCAGATCCGCTTCCTCTCCGGACACCAGCTCGACCTCTTCGCCGGCCTCGCCCCCTCCACCGCCATCCCCGTCGAAGGCACCGTCACCAGCCCCTCCGCTGCTGTCATTCTGAGCGGAGCGCAGGGCGCGGAAAAGCCTGCCCTGAGCGTAGCCGAAGGGAAGGACCCCGAAGCGTTCAGCCCTGCCACCAGCAGCCTGAACCTTTCGGCCTCGAACTCACCCGACGACTACTACACAACCACCCCACCCCAGCAGGGAATCGCCCCGGACCTAAGCGCCCGCAGCGGCCTCGACGCCCCGGACCCATCCTCCTTCGAGGACCGCGGCATCTACCACGCCGCCGACGCCATGAAGTCCATGTACGACATGGGCGACGCCCCATCCTGCGCCACCTGCGGAGCCATCATGACCCGCAGCGGCTCCTGCTACCGTTGCATGAGTTGCGGAAGCACAAGCGGCTGCAGCTAGGCTTAGTGAAAAGACTCACAGGCGACGATGTGGGTTTACGCAAAAGGTGAAAGTTGTACCTCATAAGCTGAAAGTCGAGACCCCATAAAGTGAAAGTCACTCATTTTAGATGGCTTAGGCGCAGGTTCCTGAAGTGAGGTGCTTATAAACCTCCATAACCTACATAACCTCCCCAACTTCTCTCTTTTCTGTTGCTTGCGGGCTATGGAGGTTTTCGGTGGCAGCGAGCAGATCCTCCCCAACGTACATTCCGGAGAGCGTCTGGAGCCGCCTCATCGTCTCCTTATCCAGAACCAAGCCATTGCCGTTCATAAAGTGACTATTATTGTAGATATTTTTACGGAGCATACTGGCGTATTAGCAGTGTCATTTCTAGGAATGACTAAAAATTGTGCATTGTAGATATTTTTGACTACGATGGGTCTTCGCCAAATTGTTCGGGGACATGCTGTGCCGTTACCGCTCAAAATGTAAGGGTGACACATTTTGTTGCAAGTTTTGAGCGGCAAGGTGCAAGTCGTATAACTTATTCATTCAAGCTGCTTTAAGGATGAACCTTTGGCGTTGCGGCCATTATTTTCGCAAATTTGCTTAATTTCACATGGCGTCAATCCTGATTCGGACGGAACTCCGATGGTCAAGAGAAAGTGGCAAACAGAATCCATCTTCACCAAGCTGATGGGCGGGGACGTTTCCATCTTTGTTGCGAGCGGGCCAAAGTTGCTCTCGAGAGCCGGTCCAGGCCACCCATGCGCCGTCGCGCGAAAAAGTTACGCGTTGCGCGCTCTGGAGGAAGTGCGGTACGGGGGCGAATCGATGTAGAGCAACGTCGTAGATGCGCGTACCTGCGGGCTGAGCGACGCCAAAAGCGAAGACGGTCCGGCCCTCGCGGCTGGGCAGCGGCGAGGTGAAGCGCATCGATCTGTTAGTAAGCTGCACCGGCCATGCCTGTTCGCCGCTTCCAACGACCCAGACATTGCTCTCGTGAACATTACCGCTCTAAAGGTGAACTGGTCGCCGGCGTCCATGTTCCACAACAAAAGTCCATGGTGCTCCGAGCCGGAAAAGACAGTCGATGAGTTTTCGCGTCGCTGCATCGAGTTCCCAAAGGGAAGAGGCATGATTCGTCGGTTCCAGAAGTGTAAAGCGGAGCTTCTTTCCGTCAAACGACCAGCGTATCCAGAAAGCACGCCGCAAGCGATGCGCAGGGGGATATCGCGCCGTTGCTGATCCGCATGACGGCAAGATCATTGTCAGACGAGAACAGGATGCTCTCATCATTTGGCATCCAGGTGGTGTCGTGAGCTAAGACCTCGCCTACGGACCGAGGGGACCAATACTCTGCGCTGCAAACGGAGGTTTCGAGGTGATGTATCGTTTTCCTTGGGCGCATTGACGCCACAACTTCGAGCTGGTGGCCTTTTTTTGTGGTCAACAGAAATCCTGATAGGGCGTAATGAATGGAAGCCGGGAGCACGCATAAGCATGAATGTTTTCGAAACGCACGCCAAGATCATCAATGATTACGCCAGCTATATTCAGAGTTTCATCAATATCGCCGACTCGGCGATCCGAGAGAAAGTCGAAATGGCCCTTGGAAAGGGCAAGCTCTGGCCGGAACCATTACTCCAATTCAATCCTGCCTATGAATTGGCAGGCAGTGTCACAGAAATTGCGGAATCTGGTTTGATCCACGGAGCAACCGCCGATATTTTCAAGGGCTACTCGCTCTATCGTCACCAAATCGAGGCAATCAAGCTGGGTATAGCCGGCCAAGACTTCGTTGTAACCTCCGGTACAGGCTCAGGCAAATCCCTTACGTATATCGGTTCAATCTTCCACAAACTACTCACTGAACCACAGTCGTCCGGAGTGACTGCGATTGTGGTCTATCCCATGAACGCGCTAATCAACTCCCAAACGAACGAATTTAGGATTTACAAGGAGAACTACGAACACGCTGCTGGCAGTGATTTTCCGATTACGTTCGGACAGTACACCGGCCAGGAAAAGGAAGATGTCCGGGCAAAGATGCGGGAACACCCGCCCCAGGTTCTCCTGACGAACTACATGATGCTTGAACTTCTGCTTACTCGGCTCCAGGAGCGCCCACTTCGTGATTCGATTTACGAGAACCTGCGTTTCTTGGTATTTGATGAGCTTCACACATATCGAGGCCGCCAGGGCGCCGATGTCGCTATGCTTATTCGCCGCATCCGGGCGCAGTGCAAGAAAGACATCATCTGTATTGGTACCTCTGCGACGATGGTTTCGGTCGGAAGTCTGGCTTCGCAGCGTGAAGAGGTAGCGCGGGTAGCAACAACCATGTTCGGACGACGGTTTCGCCCAGAGCAGATTGTCGTCGAGAAGCTCGCGCGTTCACTCAAGTACCCAGGTTCACTCCCTAGTCGCGCAGATCTTACACAAGCGATAGCTGCAGGGATCGACGCTCGTGCCGACGAGGCGACACTCCGTTCACATCCTGTCGCGGTCTGGCTTGAGAACCGAATTGCAATCGAGGAACGGGAAGGACCAACTAGTACGCCGCAGACCCATGCGGATTGGCGAAGTTGTGTCGGCCCTTGCAGAGGACTCTGGTCAATTCGAAGATATCTGTCGCAAAAGCCTGGGAAGCCTCTTGTTGTGGATCAGCGTTGTGAATCAACGGTTGATGAGCACAGGTTCTCGCTACACAATCCTTCCATTCAAGCTCCATCAATTCATTGCCCAGACTGGCTCCGTATATACCACCCTCGATCAAGATGAAAGCCGATTCATCACTCTCGAACCTGGAATTTATAAGCAAGATGAGGAGAATAAGAAACCGATTTTCCCCAACGTGTTTAGCCGCGCAACTGGCCATCCTTTCATCTGCGTGTCCCGGGTAGGTGATCGGTTCGAACCACGAGAGTTTCGCGAGAGTTCGGGCGATGACGATCAAGCAACGGACGGGTACCTGATCATCGGGGAAGACATTTGGGACCCAGCGAATGATCTTGATTATCTTCCGGAAGCTTGGCTTCGAATCACCAAGAAAGGTGTTGTTCCAGATTCCAAAAAAGCGGCGCGTTTTCCTCGGAGAGTGTACTTCGACGAATACGGAAATTGCTCTGATTCAGGTCCCATGAAGTTCTGGGGATGGTTCATGACTGAGCCACTGCTCTTCGATCCCACGGGCGGCGTGTTCTTCGACACGAAGACCAACGACGGTAGTAAGCTTACAAAATTAGGTAGCGAAGGCCGTAGCACATCGACCACTATCACAGCCTTTTCTATCCTTAACCAGCTTCACGATGCAGGTTATCCTTCCCGGGACCAGAAACTTCTCAGCTTTACAGACAATGTCCAAGACGCTGCGCTACAAGCCGGTCATTTCAATGATTTCGTACAAGTGGTTCAGCTACGGGCCGGGATATACAAGGCTCTATCGACTGCACCTGAAAAAACGCTGACCTTCGCCAATATTGGCGAAGCTGTTTTCAAGGCGCTGGACTTGCCTTTCCTCGACTACGGGAATCGCGACGAAGCCCCTTTGCTTGCCGCCGTCCGACGTGACTATGAGCAAACGCTCCAGACGTTTTTTTTCTATCGGGCCGTCTCCGATCTTCGCCGCAGTTGGCGAATCGTCCTCCCGAATCTCGAACAGTGTGGGCTTCTCATCGTTGACTACGTACATCTCAAAGAAATAGTCGGAGAGCAGGCGTTCTGGGCTGATGTGCCCATCGTAAGGAACCTCTCCCTGGCTGAGCGAGAGGACTTTCTTGCGACCATCCTCGACTTCTTTCGCCTCGAGTACGCGCTTCATAGCGAAAACTTCCTCACGCCGTCACGCTTGAAGGAGAACGAAAAGGCATTTCGCGAACGGCTCAAAGCCCCCTGGACACTCGATCGGAATGAGGACCTCCGCGAGCCGTGCGTGATCAGGCTTCGATCCGCTCCACAGATCGGCAAGACTTTCCTCGAAGAGCATGGGACCGGCGAGTGCTCTCGGAAAGTACATCAAACACATTCCGAAACAAAAGAGCATTCGACCTCGAGGATCTTCGCGGAGACCACTACAGGGACTTCATCATGCTGCTGATGCGCAAGCTCAAGCAGGCGGATTATCTATTCGAACAACCGCGCGCAGCGAGAGGAACGAAGAAGTGCCTGTCTTTCGCCTGCGGATCGAGAAGCTGCTCTGGAGGCTGGGTGACGGCGAACAGTAAAGGCAGACATCATCAAGCGGCGTTCATATAAGGAGCAAAGCCCGAAGCCTAACGAATTCTTCCGAGATATATCGCCGCGATTTCTCTCCGTCGAAGCGACTCCGAGCGGAAGACCACACGGGCCATGTGAAAACTGAGGACCGCGCAGACCGCGAAGACAGGTTTCGTGCGGACTGGTTCATCGACGATGCAAGGAGGCGGCCCGACGAAGTCAGAATTCGGAGCCAGTCGATCAGCGCGCTATTTTGCTCACCGACGATGGAACTTGGCATTGATATTGGCGGTCTCAGCGTCGTTCACCTCCGCAACGCTCCGCCAAATCCCGCCAACTACGCACAGCGATCAGGCCGCGCAGGACGAAGCGGACAAGGGGCATTGGTTTTCACATACTGCTCCAGCTACTCCCCGCATGACCGGCACTATTTCCATCAGCAGGCCGCGCTCGTTGCAGGTGCGGTTCAGGCACCAAGGCTCGATCTCTGCAACCGCGAACTTCTGCTTACGCACCTCAATGCCCTAGCCATCAGCGAAATCGGGCTCCCTGGGCTCGAATCGCAAGGCGGTGAGCGGCCGTCACTGATGCGCTTCGTTATCGATGACAACGATCAGATGCCGTTGACTCCTGGCGTCCGAGAAGGATTGCGAATAGCGCCGGCGACCTACACTCGCTCAAGGCTACATTTCGTCGGGTGATCAAGGATTTCGACTCGGAACTTGAGACGCGGGCAAGTGCATGGTATTCCGACGAATGGATCGACAAGACTCTCACCAGACTCGCTGATAACCTCGACAATTCGATGACTCGATGGCGTAGGCTATACCGTTCTGCCCGGACGCTGCTGACGCGCGCAACGCAGCCAATCCAGAGCGGTCGTCTCAGCGTCGGCAGCGATGAATACAAGAAGTACAAGCGGCATCAGGATCAAGCAAACCGGCAGCTCAACCTATTACGCAACGATATCGGCGTGGTGCAACGGAGCGCTCTGAGTTCTATCCTTACCGCTACCTAGCCTCTGAAGGGTTTTCTGCCCGGCTACAACTTCACTCGCCTGCCACTCCGGATTTTCGTGCCGACGGGCAATACCACTGGCGAATTCATCTCTCGGCCGCGCTCGATAGCCCTCCGTGAATTCGGCCCGCTCAATATCATCTACTACAACGGTCGCAAATACCGCGTCTCCCAACTAGTCGTGCAGGACGCGGAGTCGTCTCTCACAGAGGCCAAGATCAGCACCAAAGCCGGTTACTTCCTGGCTGGGGAGCAAAAGGATCTCGAAATTTGCCCGTTCTCCGGGGTCAATCTCGGCGACAATGCAAACAAGGAACATCTTCACGATCTTCTTGAGATGTCTGAATCCCGCGCAGAGGAGGTCGATCGGATTTCATGCGAAGAAGAAGAGCGCGTCTCCCGTGGCTTCGATGTGCAAACATACTTTGCGGTGGACGGAGGGAACATCGAGAGAGTGCGCAAGGCGACCGCGCGTTCCAGTGAGACAAGCCTCCTGAATCTTCGCTATATCTCCGCAGCCCGGCTTGATCCACGTCAATTCGCAGTGGCGCAGCACAGACGACAGAAGGCTTTCCCATCGGTCTGACGTCCGGCGACTGGCGTAGTTCGATGCCAGGAGCCCGAGGACGAACTTTCGCGAAGAGTTCCGCCTGGTGAAGCTATGGACCTCGAATCTTGCCGATGCGCTTGTACATCGAGCCCATCCAGGCACTCGGTCTTAACGCCGAGGGAGTCATCACCTCGAGCACGCGCTGAAGCGCGCAATCGAGACGGTCTTCCAGGTTGAGCCGAACGAGATCGGTGTCGTCACGGTGGGCGATCCGAAGCACCCAATATCCTGCTTTACGAAGCGGCTGAGGGCAGCCTCGGCATCCTTTCGCAGTTCGTGGAAGACGTGCAGACGTTCCACAAGGTGATTGACGCAGCCAAGGAAGATCTGCCGATTTGACGATTCCGAGTACCGCGCCCCAGCTTCCTACGACGACCTGCTAAGCTACTACAACCAGCGCGACCACAAGGTGATCGACCGCTTCCTGATCCGCGACGCCCTGGACAAGCTGGCGCTGTGCCCATCGAGATCCAGACGAACACCGGCTTCCGGGACTACGACGAGCAGTATCAGGCAATGTTGCGCCACCTCGATCCTAACTCGTCCACCGAACGCGCCTTCATTAAGTTTCTTTACGAGAACGGTCTCCGTTTGCCTGATGCAGCGCAGAAGCGCGTCGAAGGCATCTATTGCCAACCTGACTTCTATTACGAGCCGCGCTTCTGGGTCTTTTGCGATGGCTCTCCGCACGATGACGAAGAAGTCAAGAAGCGCGACGAAGAACAACGACAATTGATCATTGCCCGAGGAGACGAGGTGTGGGCCTGGCACTATCGCGAAGACCTCGCTGCAAAAATTGCCCAGCGCCCGGACATCTTCAGGAAAGTGCGATGACGACGCTTCTTCAGCCCGGAAAGCTCGTCTCCCTGCGCGGACGTGAATGGGTGGTTCTGCCATCGGATGATCCCGATTTGCTCGTCGTCAAGCCTCTCGGCGGCTCGGATGAAGAGATCGCGGGAATATATCTTCCCTCGAAATTGGCGCCGACCGTCCCGCGGACGCTCGCTTCGAGCCGCCCACAGCGCGCAGATCTTGGTGACATGAGCACAGCCAAGCTACTATACGATTCGGCTCGGCTTGCTTTTCGCAACGGTGCCGGCCCTTTCCGTGCTCTCGCCAAACTCTCGTTCCGGCCGCGCGCCTACCAGATCGTCCCGCTGATCATGGCGCTCCGCCAGGATACCGTGCGTCTGCTCATCGCTGATGATGTCGGTGTCGGCAAGACGATCGAAGCGTTGCTCATCGTGCGGGAGCTTCTGGAACGGCGCAAGATCAAACGCTTTGCCGTCGTCTGCCTTCCGCACCTCTGCGAGCAGTGGCAGGAGGAGATCCGCTCGAAGCTCGATATCGAGGCGGTGATCATCCGCTCGAATACCCAGGCGCGACTGGACCGCCAGATACAGGGCGATGCCAGCGTATACGATTATTATCCCTACCAAATCATCAGTATCGACTTCATAAAGTCCGACGTGCGCCGCGATGTGTTCATCGAACAGTGTCCGGAAATGGTGATCGTCGATGAGACCCATACCTGTGCGCGGCCCACCGGCGCCTCTGCCGCGCAGCAGCAGCGCTATCACCTCGTCAGCCGAATCGCGGCCAAACCTGGTCAACACCTCGTCATGCTTACGGCCACTCCGCACAGCGGCAAGCCTGAGGAATTCCAATCTCTTCTGGGATTGCTCAAGCCTGAGTTCGAGCCGCTCGACCTGCCAAGTTCGTCGCAGGCGCAGCGCCGCGAACTCGCCCAGCATTTCATTCAGCGCAAGCGTGCCGATGTCGAAAAGTGGATGAACGAGGATACGCCGTTCCCCACTCGCGATCCCTTTGAGTGGCCGTACGACTTGTCGCCTGAGTATGCCGCCTTTTTCAGCTGACATCATCGAATTTGCCCGCAAGCTGGTTGTGCCCGAGGACGCCAGCAAGAGGAAGAAGCGCGTCCAATACTGGACTGCGCTGGCGCTTCTGCGCGGCGTGATGTCGAGCCCGGAAGCTGGCGTCAAAATGCTCAACACCCGGCGTCGATAAGCTTGCCGCAGTTGCCAAAGAGAGTGAAGTGCCGCCATTCAGGACTGGAAGCGCGAAGAAAACCCTGTCCGTGACCTCGACTACGGCTTCGAGGGCGACAACGCGCCGACCCAGATCGTCGAGCAAGGCGAGTGGACCGATCACCAACGGCGCCAACTACGGCAGTTTGCCGAGCGGCTGGAAAAACTGGGCAACATTAAGACGACCAGAAACTCTTTGCGGCCGCGATCGTCCTAGAAGAGTGGATCGAGAAGGGGTTTAAACCCGTCGTCTTCTGCCGCTATATCGAAACCGCGAAGTATCTTGGCAAGCACCTTGAGCCTGCCCTTCGCAAGAAACACCCAAAGCTCGACTTGCGGGTTATCACGAGTGAAGACCCGGACGACGTTCGCAAGCAACGGATTGCGGAGATGGCCGGCGACAAGCCCCGGGTCTTGATCGCGACTGACTGCCTCAGTGAAGGGATCAATCTGCAGGAGCTTTTTACCGGTGTCCTGCATTACGACCTGCCCTGGAACCCGAACCGACTGGAACAGCGCGAGGGCCGTGTCGACCGCTTCGGCCAGAAAGCGCCCGAGGTCAAAGCTTGCCTCCTCTATGGTGCCGACAACCCGATTGACGGAATCGTTCTGGACGTTCTGCTGCGCAAGGTGCGGGAAATCAAACGCGCGACCGGAATCAACGTCCCATTCCCTGAAGATTCGCAGAGCATTATCGACACTATCACACAGGCGCTACTCCTGAATCCCGATCGCCGCATCGAGAAAAAACGCGATGAGCGGCAACCAGCTGATTTTCGACTTCAGCGAATTCGGAGAGGCTGCCGCCGCTAAGGCGAACGTGACCCGGAAGGTCGACGAGGCCGCTGAGCGTGAAAAGACTTCTCGCAGCATCTTCGCCCAGAACGCGATTAAGGCGCAGGAGATCGAGGAAGACCTCCGGGGCGTCGACGAGGCCATCGGCGACCCGAAAGCGGTCGCAGGAATTTGTAACAGCGGCGCTTTCGAACCTTTTCGGCGTGCAGATCACAAAAGAGCGGGAAGGCTACGGCATCGTGGCGGGAAACTTGCCGCCCCAGCTTGTGGACCTCCTGCCCGCTGGCCGCGTCGTGAAAGTGAGCTTTGAATCCCCGACGCCCGAGGGCTACCACTATCTTGGACGCAACCACCGCTTTGTCGAGCAGCTCTGCCAGCTCGTCATGGCGAACACACTCGCCCGGCAAGACAAGCGCGCCGCACGAACAGCCGTTATCCGTACCCGTCAGGTCGCCATGAAAACGACCTTGCTACTCTTCCGCTGCCGCAACGTGATCGAGCAAAGCAAGGCGGCCACCAGATCGTCGCCGAAGAGATGCTCCTATGGGGCTGGCGAGGAACGCCGCAGCGAGAAGGAGTTTCTCGACCACGCCGAGGCCAAAACACTACTGACCGCTGCGCGGGCGTCGAGTGACCTTTCGCCGCAATCGCGCGCCAGTTTCCTCGAAAACGAGTTGCCTAATGGATGTCATGCTCGAACCCCAGTTTGATGTCATTGCCGAAGAGCAGTCGAAGCGTCTCGTTGCCGCTCATGAGCGTTTCAGCGCGTTGATGGACAAGCAGCGATTTCAGGTCGTCTATCCCGTTCTACCAATGGACCTGCTCGGAATTTACATTCTCCTTCCGGAGACGCGGCATGAACTACCCGAGCATCCGGATCGAAGGCGCCATCCTTTCGCCAGACATCCTGGACCGCATCGAGGACATCCCCGGGCAGAAGCCGATCGATTTCGGCCTCGATTCATCCATCAAGGTCAAGGATGAAATCGCCCGCGCTTGGGCCGACGCACAGGACTACTGGCGCATCTTCCAGCGCAAGCTCGAAGCACTAAGGCTTGATTCGCCCGCCACCACCGAAACCCGGCAGCAATGGATCACCCCACTCCTCGGGCTTCTCGGATATCAGCTCGAATACCAGGCGCGCGGGCGCCGAGCTGAACGGCAAGATCTACAGCATCTCGCACCGCGCCACGAATCGCGCCAAGGCCCCGGTGCAGATCGTCGGTTACCGCGAGCCGCTGGCCTTGACCGAAAGCCCGAGAACGCCGACCCTGCGCATGTCGGCCCATGCGTCGTCCAGGAGTTCCTCAACCTCAACGAGCAACTTTACGGCCTCGTCACGAACGGCCGTGTGCTGCGCCTCCTGCGCGACAGCTCGCGCCTCATCAAGCTCAGCTATCTGGAATTCGATCTCGACCGCATCTTCACCGACGGCCTGTTCTCCGATTTCGCCATTCTCTACCGTCTGCTCCACGCCACGCGCCTGCCGGTCACGAACGAAGCCGCGGCCGAGAGCTTGATCGAGCTTACCATCAGGATTCCCTCGATTCGGGCGCTCGTATCCGCGAGGCCTGAGCCGCGCCGTCGAGGAGGCTATCCGCGATTTCGGCAACGGCTTTCTCACGCATCCCGCCAACGCATGCACTGCAGCGAAGCTGTAGCGAACGGAAAGCTCACGCCAGACGCATTACTACAGAGATCTTCTGCGGCTCATTTATCGCCTGCTCTTCCTCATGGTGATCGAGGAGCGCGACCTCGTCTTCCCTTCGACTGCCAAGCCCAACCAGCGCGACATCTATCGCCGCTACTACAGCGTTTATCGTCTACGGCTTCTGTCCGAGCACCGTTACTTAGCCGATCCTCGACGCCATGATCTATGGTTGGCACTGTTGGCAACATTCCAGCTCTTTGAAGCAGATGGTCCGGGAGAAAAACTGGGGGTCGCCCCGCTTGCAGGTGATCTTTTCGGGCATGACGCTATTGGACTATTCGCGACTGCATTCTCGGCAACGACGTCCTGCTCGGCTGCCTTCGTTCCCTCAGCCTCTACGAACACCCGGAAAAGCAGACAGCTAATCCGCGTAAACTATGCCGCGCTCAATGTCGAGGAATTTGGCTCTGTTTACGAGGGCCTGCTCGAAATACAAGCCGTCCTTTAAACAGGCAATGGCAAGTGGCCGCTCATATTCGACTGCGGAAGGGCGCGACGACGCGCAGAGTCCACTACACGCCGGACGACCTCGTTCAGCCACTCATCAAGAATTCGCTCGATTATCTGATCGCCGAGCGCTCAAGACGGCTAATCCGGAAGCCGCACTGCTCGATCTCCGTGTCGCCGATATCGCCTGCGGCTCTGGCCACATCCTGCTCGCCGCCGCCCGGCAGATCGCCACCGAACTCGCCGTCATTCGTACCGGCGAGGAACAGCCCTCGCCCACCGCCTATCGCGCGGCGCTGCGCGACGTAATCCGAACTGCATCTATGGAGTAGACCTGAATCCACTCGCGGTCGAGCTCTGCAAGGTCGCCCTCTGGCTTGAGGCTCACAATCCCGGCCAGCCGCTCAATTCCTCGACCACCACATCAAATGTGGCAACGCCATCGTAGGTTTCGTCCACCGTGAGGATGTAAGCAAGGGCGTGCCGGACGAGGCCTTTGTAACCATGCCCGGCGACGACAAGGAGGTGGCAGCACTCTGGCGCAAGACAAATAAGAAGGACCGCAAGGATCATGATATCGGACAGTTACCTCTAGCCCCGACAATCCAGAAGCACTCGATCGGATCTTGTGCAGTGGAACACGCTATCTTCGCTGCCCAGAACGCACACCGGCTGAGATCGAAGCTGAAGAAGCGCCGCTTCATTGACCTTTGCCGAAAGCCCGGATGCATGGATCCTAAAGCAGACCGTAGCGATCCCGATCGCTCAGTTCTACATTCCCAAAATTGAGGAAAATGAAAGCCGAGCTGATCGGTGATCGCGAATTTCGGAGCTACTGGTCCGGAGGGCATCATCCCCAGGGCCAGGCGACGGCGGCTGCTGGGAATGGCCCTCCGCAAGCGATTCTTTCATTGGTTTCTCGAATTTCCGGAGATCATCGCGCGCGGCGGTTTCGACTGTATCTTGGGAAATCCTCCATATCTTGGTCGGCCAGGCACTCAGCGGCAAATACGGACATCCATTTTGTGCACGTATGTAAAGTGGGAGCTTATGTCCGGCCGGCCTGAGTGATCTCGTCGTCTATTTCGTCCGCCGCATCTTCGAGCTGCTCAAGCCTGGCGGTTTCATTGCCTTCATCACTACCAATTCGATCAAGGACGGCGATATCCGCAAGGACGGGCTTGGAGCAAGTATCATCAAAAGGGGCAAACATCAATATGGCGGTCCGGGCGATCAAATGGCCGGGAAGAGCAAGCCTCGTTGTTTCTTTGGTCGCAATTCACAAAGGAAAATGGACAGGAGATCGAACCCTCAATGGTCTGAAGTCTTATCATCAATTCGTTTTTGGAGGACCGCGAAGGAAGGTTGAGCCCAAAAGGCTGCGACTAATGAGAAACGTAGGACGCAAGGCTTAATATCTCTCGGAGACGGATTCTTGCTAACTGAAACGGAAGCTGAGGAATTCTCAAAGAAGAGCCTCTAATGAGGATGTGATTTTTACTGTTATAAATGGCCAGGAGATCAATAATGAACCGGACAAGAGGCTGGACGAACAATCATAAATTTTCTGACTGGTAATTGGAGCAAGCTTCGACCTACACCTCTCAATACGAGCCTTTTGAATCTACGTTAAGCTGAACGATCTAGCCAATCAAATAATCCCGGCTATATCAAATGGTGGCATTACTGGAGGCCTCGTCCAGATCTCTATCGGAGCAATTCGCAGCTTGTATCATTGCTTTGTGGCGGCAAGTACGACAAGTATTTAAACTTCTCTGAAGCACCGACAAATTATGTATTCACTTAAATGCACTCTACATATTTGCAACAGATCGATGGGATCTTTACGCAATGGTCCAATCCACGTTGCACGAAGCCTGGGCACGTAAGTATAGCGGTTCACTTAAAACACGACTACGATATTCTCCATCAAACTGCTTCGAAAGTTTCGCCTTTCCCGAAGGTCTATGGCAAACAGGAAGGCAGCTTGGCCACAATCGGTAAGCGTTATCATACGCACCGAAAAGCGCTAATGTTGTCGCTCTGGCTAGGCTTCACCGATATCTACAACCTTTTACATGCTCGCGATCTTTCACCATCTATAGTTGCAAGCTGAGCAAGAAAAGTGAAGAACAAACGATCGAGGATATCAAGGATTTATCGAACTTCGTCATCTCCAGAGCGAACTCGAATCAGGCATAGTCCGCGACGCTTACGGTTGGCATAATCACGATCTCGAACACGGCCTCTACGAGATCCAGACTCTTCCCGAAAATGATCGCGTTCGCTACACAATAAGTCCCGCTGCGCGAAAAGAAGTTTTGCGCCAATTGCTAGCTCTAAATCAGGAGCGCGCTGCCGACAAGAAGCAATTGGAAAAGACGCTAAGAAGAAAGCAAACAAGAGCCATTCGCCAAAGATGAAGGCCGAACATCTCTTTGTCAGGCCAGACCTCCCAGCTGTATCGGACGGAGCCTGGGCATGCCCACTGCAGGATCATCGAGCCGAACATACACCCAGTTGGCCGCACTCCTCAAAGCAATGGATGGGCCTCTGCCAAAGCGTCAAGTGATTCTGGCAGCTATTCTCGCATTGGAGCCCAATCTTCTACTTCCGTACCTCGAAACGCAAGAATCGGAAACTTGGCGGCGTAGAATCGGCCGCGAGGCCGACCCGTTGCCGGCAGGAGTAACCGCATTCATTGCCAAGACCGATTCAGCTTGGGGTGCGGCAGTACGGTACCTGCGCACAAACGGTTACCTCGTTGACGACCTCACAACTGGAACGTGGTCACCAGCTAAACCTCGATGCATTCCCAACGGCGGGTTGGCCCGACGGCAGAGCTGGGATGGTGCTAGAGGTTCTCAAGCGCAATTCGGCTGATACGATTATCACCACATTGCCAACCAGCCTACGAGGGTGGATTGATGCCGCTGCAGCATGAGCTGTTTGAGCAAAAACTCGATCCAAACCATGGACGCCATCGGCCCCCGGCTGTGGGTACGCCGCATAGTGGTCTGGCGAGAGCCCGGTGGAGTGAAAATTCGAGATGTAGAGTTGAGGCCGGGCCTCAACATTGTCTGGACACCCGATGACAAAGGAATCGGGCATGGCGGTGGCAAGACCCTGTTTTGCCGACTGCTGCGATATTGCCTGGGTGAGGACCGCTTCGCACCTGAGGATCAACGTGCGGAGATAGCGGCTACGTTTCCTGACGGACTAGTTGGCGCTGAAATAGTTCTTGACGGAGTATGTTGGGGGATTATTCGTCCACTCGGCATTCGGCGACGCCACCTTGCCGGTGCCGGATGGAGACCTGGAAGAGCTTGCAGCAACAGATAGCCCGTCAACAGGAATGGAGTCATTTCTGGATGCAGTTGAGAGGGCATTCCTTCCTGAGGAATTGGCCTCCCTTATCCTTGGACATCGGCAAGACCGGCGTGTCTGGCCTATTGTGCTCGCGTTGTTGACGCGCGATCAGGAATGCCGATTCGACCATGTATTAGACTGGCGCTCAAGTAGTTCAGAATCGGATTCACCTGCACGCGGGCTCAACAAAACGGAAAAGCTTGAGGCTTTGCGCGTGTTTCTCCAGGCGATTACGCCTGAGGAACAACGCAAGAGAGAACAAGTCGCAAAATTGGATGATTCGAGGAGTGCTCTCGAATTAGAAGTGGGCCATCGACAGTGGCAAATCAATCTAACGAAGGCAGAGTTGGTTCCTGCTTTGGGGCTTACTGAAGACATCTTCATCGATGGCGCCTTGGCCAAAGACATATTGCTCAAGGCGGTTCAGATGCGGCAGGACGATTCTGCCCAAAACCCGCCGGATGATGAAAGTGAAGGCGTTGAATCAGCAAGAAAGAATACGAGACGGCTCGCGCCGAAGTCGTCAGCCTTGAGAAGCAGATAGGTATACTTGGTGCCAATATTTCCAATATCCAGCGAATTATGGCAAAGATCGAAGGTGAATATCCAGGACTCGCTAATGCAGTCCAAGAAGCCCAGAGTTACCCTTGTCCCATTTGCGAAGTTCCGATTAATCGGGTCTTAGCGACGAAATGCAACCTTTCTCACAAAATACCGGACTTGGAATCGTGTAAGCGTCGACTGAGTACGAACAGAGAAGAGCTGACGGAAGAAACCAACCGCCTTTCTGTCGCCAAGGAGACCGAAGTTTGGCGCAACAAGAACTCGCCCACGCCAAGGAGAAAGTAAGAACTCTCGAAGAGCACCTCGCGAAAATGGAAGCTTTTCGCGATAGTCGCCCCTCCGCATGGAATTCTGTAAAGCAGATGGCAAATGACGTATCTGCTCTTATCAAGTTAATGGACAAACAGAGTGAGGCCACGCAAAATCTAACGAATCAAACTGCGACCATTGAGAGTGAGCGTGAAATCATCGCAGCGTTTGTCGATAGACAGACACCTGTATTTACCCGGCTTAGCGAGAAGTTTGATCCCATCATCCGCTATCTTGTCGGACCCGAGGCAACTGGCAATATCGCACTGACAGGCAAAGGCCTGAATCTAACGGTCCGGCTTGGCGGAAACCGATCCACCAGTGCAATCGACTCTCTCAAAGTGATTGCCTTTGACATCTCGGCGCTCTGTCTATCCATCGAAGGAACAGCCAATATGCCGGCGTTCCTAATCCATGACAGTCCCCGTGAGGCCGACTTGGGACTCGATCTTTATCACCGACTGTTCCTGTTTACGCAGTGGCTAGAGGGTGTAGGCAATCAACCGCTGTTTCAATACATTATTACTACAACAACTCCCCCACCCGACGAAGTAAAGACCGAGACCTGCCTCAGACTGACACTTCGCGGAACGCCTGCTAAAGAGCGTTTGCTGAGTACCGACCTGTAAGACAAAGAATCGACGAGAGAGCAAAAGACTTGTTACGGGGAAGGCGTCGCTTCAGTCGGCTCCGCCGCCTTCCTCGACCCATCCCAGCGGGCCTGTTCGAGGCCGTTACGAAAGTCAGAGCAGGAAATCGTAGAGGAGGGACGTAATTTCTCTCGCTGGCTTCTCAGGATTCGAGACGGCGCGATGACGTATCGCTAGATGGCATTAGGCGTGATTACGCGGGGCCACTCTGAGCGAATATAAGTTCTGTGGGAATCGACTTATCTCGGATCGGACAGGAAGAGGCTCTGCCATGAAGCATCCAAGGAAAGCCACCTTTGTTTGTCGAACCAGCTTGTCTCAAAATCCGGTAAGTGGAGCAGGCCGTGCCCATAAATGCATATTAGTTCGGTACCGCTCCAAGCTAGAAAGCTTTGAGATGTCTGGCCTACTCTCGCTGGACTAGCTAGCGTTCGCATGCAGCGCGGACACCGCCTACGCTGGTCCTCGAACGCCCACCGAAATGCGAACAGAAAACCAAGAAACGATCCGAACCTCACGAGCATCTGAGAGACATCTGAGGATTCAGAGTGTCCAAAGTGAGTGAGAAGGATGGTGCCGAAGCAAATGGCAGGAAGCATCAATACACATTTTGTGGTGAGAAAGAACCAGCGGATGATGTCATCCCTTTTTGCTTCTGCAGTACATTTTGCCGAATGTCCAAGTGAAACGGACGTGATGGCAGGCAACGCTAAACATGCTAGTAGAAACGGGTAGAGGAATGTCGAAAGTGGCACATGTAGGTCGTTGCGTTGCAACCTCCCCAGAGAAATAAACGTCATCCTCTCAGCCTTTTCATCCTGCGTTGGAATCGTGACCTGCCAATATCCATGAGGATGGGCCTGGAAAGTCAAAGGACTCACGCGAGCAATCACGTATCCGTAGGAATTGGTTGAGTACATATCTACAGGCTCTTTATCGGCAAGAAGCCAGGTCGTCCGTCTGTGAGGGCAGACGCCATGAAGCGTCAGGGACGATTCCGACCACGATTGCCTTTTCTCCGAAGACTTCAACCATACTGCCGACAATTTGGGGATTTGATACAAAATATTTGCGCCACACTGATTCACTCAGAACGACGGACCGAAGATGATCTTGCCTCTCCTTAACCGGGCAAGACCAATGCGACATTTAGGACATCGAAAAGGTTGTCACTTGCACGTGCGATTCGGAGGTCCTGCGTTTCAGTCCGCCGCACTCTAATCCGGCCAGACATAGGCTGATAAAAGGCTAATTTTGAAGATGGATTTTCCCGATAACGCCAAGACCGGTATTTGTCGATCGAAATGCTGAAAGATGAATCATTCGACTGCTGATCGCCCGAAGCGTTGTTGGTTGAGATCATTGCAAGGCTACGCGTATCTGGCGAGGGCATCGGAAGGAGTGCGTGCCGGGAGCCAGGGACGATGAGCGCCAGAGAAACGGTTATGGTCGCTGATGTCATCAGGTGAAGGACGAATCGAAGCGGAGATCGTACATGGGATAAACTCGTAGTCAACTGCGTTTGATTTGTCCGTACCCAGTTCGCATCCTTGAACGCGCCCAGACAAAAGAGCGTGAGTTGCCAATCGCACGTTTTGCCCCGAGAGCTTTGGACGCAACTCTGTCTGGCGTACCAAAACTCCGACGTCCACTCTTCCAACCAGAGCGCTCGCTGCGACTGAGGGACGAACAGTGAGGCTCCTCTAACGAGCCAGAATTGCAGACTTTTGATAGCAGGCAATTGAGGTCTGTTCATATGTGTTCCGCCTCCGCGGCAGAAATCAATTTTAGGAGCAGGGGATATCGCTTCCGAGAGGCTTCGAGGGTCGTCACGCCAGCTCGGGTGAGTTTGTAATATTTGCGGGCTGGACGCTGCTCTGCGTCGGCGAGTGATCGTTTCTCCCAGCTTGAAACGATCAGACCGTCTCTCTCCAGGCGACGCATTGCGGGATATACAGTCCCGCTCGCAAGTCCCGTGAGTTCCATTACGCTGAAGCCGTAGATAAATCCCGCGCTCACCGCTTGGAGGATCATCGCCGCCGAGTGCGAGAGCTTCCCATCACTAGTCATGTGGGAAGACTACCTATGTAGCAGGCTACTTGACAACCGCCGAAGTAGTAAGCTACATAGGGTGTAGGTGACTCATGCTTGAGCTTCGTCATGTTCATAAAAGGTATTCCAGCATTCCCGCCGTGCAGGATGTGAGCTTTACGGCTAGCACTGGAGAAGTCACAGGTTATTTGGGAGCCAACGGATCGGGCAAATCCACAACTATGAAGATGATCGTTGGCTTGATCGCCTCCAGCAATGGCGAGATCCTTTTTAATGGCATTCCTATCCAGCAGGATCCCATTCAATACAAGATGCGCATTGGCTACGTGCCCGAAGAGCCATATCTATACAGTCATCTAACCGGACTCGAATATCTGGTGATGGTGGGTCAGCTTCGCAATCTTGCTGCTCGGCCAGCAGCAGAATGCATCGATGAATTGCTGCGCCTCTTCGGGATTCACAGCGACCGAGACGTGCCAATATCTTCATATTCCAAAGGGATGAGGCAAAAAGTGTTGCTCTCCGCTGCTCTAATGCATAATCCGGATCTAATTTTGTTGGACGAGCCATTCTCTGGGTTGGACGTTGACACTTCCCTCGTCCTTCGAAGTTTGATTCAAGAATTGGCTGCCCGTGGAAAGGTAATCCTCTTCAGTTCTCATGAACTCGAAACGGTCGAGCGCATTTCCTCACACGTAGTGATCCTGCACAAAGGCAAGATTGTGGCAGATGACTCAATGGAGCGGCTACGTACTCTATCGTCGATTCCCACGTTGGAGGGCATCTTTTCTGAACTTACCGTGGCGCACGACGCGGGAGCGGTTTCCCGACAGATTGCGGATCTTATCCATGCGTAAGCGATCGCAGACTATTCAACGACAATTCATCGTCCTATACCGAGTTTTTCTCCTGCGCGTCGTTGACCTGGAGATTCTTTCAGCCGATGGCGATGTAACCAAGCTACTCGGACAGTTCGCGGCACTTCTGGCCGGAGTGAGTGTTCTGTTCACGGCCCCGTTGATCTTGGTAGGAGGTAGGCTGGACCAGGAAACACTGTGGACTATGGAGCATCTGCTGATCGCAACGACCATGGTCATGGTTGGTCTATTCTCGGTGTTCAATTGGGACTCCATCTTCCCGGATCGGAAAGATGTTTTGGTACTGGCTCCTTTACCGGTAGGCCCCAGCACACTTTTTGTCGCCAAGTTGGGTGCCTTAATCTCAGCGGTATTGGTTGCGATCCTTGCGTTGAATGTTTTCACCGGTCTGATCTGGCCGATCCTGTTTTCTCCGCAATACGGAGGCCTGCTTGGAATTGGTCGTTCATTTGTGGCTTATTGGATATCGTTGCTCGTGGCAGGATTGTTCGTATTTTGCGGCGTTTTGGGAGTCCAGGGTATCGCCTCGCAGTTGCTGCCGCGCCAATTATTCTTGCGACTGTCAGCCTTTCTCCAAGTGGCCGCCTTCACACTTCTGTTGGGCATGTACATCCTCGAACCCTCCCTCGAGGCTAAGGCTGCCCTTACTGCTCCAGAGAACCAGCATTTGCTGAATTTTCTACCTTCCTACTGGTTTCTAGGGCTTTTCCAACAGTTGAACGGTTCTATGTCGCCGGAGTTCGCCACACTCGCAAGGCACGCCTGGGAAGGATGGGGCATTGCGATCGCTGTGGCACTCGCCGTCGTGATGATCTCTTATCTCCATACGATCAGAAAGATTGTGGAAGAGTCCGATATCCTTCCCGGTTCATTGCGTCTCCGCGCTATTTCGAATCTGGGTCAACCTCTGCAAAGCGCGCTGTTCTTCTTTACATTCCGCACCCTGCTTCGCAGTCGTCATCATCGGGTCATTCTGAGCTTTTATCTCGGGGTTGCGTTTGCGGTTGTGATTGCTTACGTCAAAGCCCCGTTCCATCATCTGCGGTCGGCAGATGCTCAGGAGAGTGTGCCGTTTTTAGCAGCCAGCATCCTGATGACTGCAATTACGATAGCTGCGATTCGAGTAGTTGCTGCCATGCCTATCACGGCACGGGCGAACTGGATCTTCCGCATCACGGAGCTACGGCCCGTACCTAAATACGTTGCCGCCGTGAGGAACACGATGCTGCTGCTTACAGTTCTTCCTGCCTGCGCCGTATCTACGGCTTACTTGGCTTATGAGTTTTCCCCTTATCTGGCGGCAAGACATCTTGTAATGCTGAGTCTGTTCGGAGCGCTCCTCGTCGAGTTGAGCCTGTACGGTTTCCAGAAAATCCCGTTCACGTGTTCTTATCTGCCTGGAAAGGGGAACCTACAGTATGTTTTCTGGATCTCGGCTTTTCTAGCCCTTCCCCTAGTTGGCGCAGCTGCGCGCTTAGAGGCACGCACGTTCAACGACCCACCTGGCTATTGGGGAATGACGCTCATTCTCATATTCGCTCTGGTCTACCTGAGCCGTCGCGTTAGGCAAGAAGCTGCGCTAACAGCAAACGTTCGTTTTGAGGAAGCGTACTTGCCTGAGATCAACGCCTTGTCGCTTCATAATGAATAATGTGTCACCAAATCAAAGACCTATTGATCGTTTAGAACGCCCGCTTTGCCGATGTTACTGTAGAGATCGCGAACTTTAACCGCATTCTCGAAAGATACAAACTCGAGAAGAAGGGAGGTTTGGCGGGTTCGCGAATAGTTACGAATTCGGAAAGAGTTATGCGGCCAAAGAGTTTTGTAACAGGCTTGAACTGTTACGAACACCATATTCGCAGCCAGCTCGTTGCAGCCAGCTACCGAGTTACGACAACCCACCACCACGAAGAACAGACTTTGTTATTCCTTCCAGTCTGTCATGTATCCCCACCTCACAAATCGGAGGCTAACATTCGGATTCATGTGCTGAGCAGGCTAAGATTAGCAAAATGAGATTGTTTGTGATTCTATTCTTTCTGTCTGTGCTAATGGTGGCCGCTCCGGCTCAGCCACAAGAAGACACCAAATCTCTATCTCCTTCAGAGGCATACAAAGCTGCTCTGTCGCCCCTCAATGCCGCCAGAGCGCAGCAAAACGATCTGACCGAAGCGGATAAGTTTGCCCTTGGTGTCGGTATAGGCATTGCGTCTCGCGACTGCCTCACACTTTCGGCGGATGTATCCGCCCTCGCAAATAACGCCAAAGAACTGCTTTCTTTGGGCGAGTTGTGTCTCTTCGGGCAGCAATTCGAACCGGCGCGTGCTTCAATAACAAAATATCTCGTGCATCCCGATGCATTGGATAAAAGACAAGCACTCATCCTGCTTGTGCGGGCGCATCTCGGTCTGAACGAACCGGCTTCTGCAGCGGCAGAGATTAAGTCGCTCTTAACTGGTTATCCATACGACGCGCAGATCCACTTCGCCATTAGTCAAGTGATCGATGCTGCCGAAGGCGTAGACGCTACATTCGACAAACTTGCTTTGCGCCTGTGTGAGACGCAAAACGCCATCACTCTTCCTCTCCTTGTCAGCGGAAAGGCGATTGAAGGCAAAGACGCAGTTGCCTCCTCAAGTGTTTTGTTCTCGGATGCAATACGGTGCGCCGCCCTTTCAGAGATGTCAGGAAAAGGGACTACCTCTCCCGTTCTGCAAATGCTAGCCGACGTTGCGCAGCAAAGCAGTTGGATGGGAACTGCGGATCGCGCGCCGATGCAGGCTGCTCTGGCTCGGCAAACGATGGTTGGATCAAGGCTGCCTGTGAACTCGTTACATGGACACGCGATTAGTAAAGATACGCTCGTTCCTCGCACGATCCCTCTGGCAAACGGGACAGTGATCCTGATACCTTTTACCCTTTGGTCCCCAGGTGCGCCGAGTGTTTTGCGTGATCTGACAAAATATTCTGCAGCTCATCGGATCTATGCAATCACTTCCTGGCGCGCCAACACGGGAAGGGAAGATATACCTTCCGACCAGATACGAGACGCTTTGCGTGAGTGGCAACGGACGCTGCCACCGGCTGTGTCAGTTCTAGTAGTTCCTGAATCGGAATTGAACATCTTTCATGCCGACTCGTTTCCTGCTGGGATCGTAATTCGAGATGGTATCGTGCGATCCAATGCTGTTCTTTCCACGCAAGGTTCGGAAAGATTGCTGCTTGGCGCTACAGCAGACCGTATTGAACCTATAGAGAAGCCCTGAGAAGAGTTATCGAATGGGTATTCTTGCCGAGTGCGTGGGAGGATGGTTGACGTCATGAAAGTTTCAGGCTTCGCTACGATGGCATATAACCTAAAGCGCATCACAAACTTGCTGGGCGCAACCAAACTGACAGAAGCGCTGCAACACGCCTAAAGAAGCGCGGCGACAGTACGCGCACTCCCAAGTTCGAAGATCGTTAGCGAGAACGATCGCGTCCTTCACACCATCGCCCGAACTGAGTTTCGTAACGACCTCGTTCGGGGGCGTTACGAAACCAGTTGGCTCTTCACAATAGCGGTTTTCAACCAGCTTCTTCACGCCGGATCAGATGTGTCAATGTTGCGCCGAGATTCTCGGAAAGAGATACGGCGGAAAGACAAGGCGGCCACGCGGCATTCTTACCCTCATAGAAACGCGGTTCAGTTTTCGGCGTTCCAAAAGACAGGAATACCGTGCCAAGCCAATTGGGGATTCGAGTGTTAAGCATTGTGCATGCCTTTGAGAGTGTGTCGACAAAACTTAGATGAGTTTTGATGTCTGCGGCACCGCGCCCTGGCAACCGAACATAGGCCATCAAAAAGGGAACGTTGTATTTGCTGGCTCATTTGCCTTTGCTTTTCAGATGACCTTCCAACGTAGGAGCCAATTTATCCGAAAGCGTTGAACTGCCTGTAATACCGCCACCAAGGTCCTTGGTATTGCCTACCATGACAGTGACTCGAGTAGAGCCAATCGGGAGAAAGAAAGTCTCGGGCTCGGAGAGACGCTTATCACTAATCATCTTTGCAAAGTCTGAAGTTGCCGATCGAAGACTTCGGCCCGACGACCTCTTGCGTCAGCGGCCCGCGATACCGGATAGTTACGCCTGGATCTGCTGTGCCCGACCTTGTTGCCTGCTCTGCTACGCACTTGCGCAGGTTTGCTTCTAATAATCGGTATCCACTGCCATTTGCAGGCTTGACGTCGCCTGCTAGGATACCGCCCGGAACACTGAGTGCAAAATCGAAAGGAGGATCTCCTGAGAAATCAGAAGGCCATCCGATGGAGTGTAGGATTCCGAGCGACTCAAAATAGGCGAATGTGAGCATCTCGCTCAGCGCTTGATCCCAGTCCTCGGCTTCCCAAATAGTTTGCCAAGAATGGGTTTCAATCGAGGATGGTCAATTCTGGTCTGCAAACGAAGAAGCGCTGCTTCGACGTCATCAAGTTCGTTAGCGAAATACGGATGGTATAGTAGGCACTCTGCTATATACGTACCGACCAGTCTAGGACGAGACGCAACTGAATATGCGCTAGCAAGACCCTTGAACTTGTTTAGTTCTTCTTCCATTGCAGACTCTGTCGTAGGCGGCATCCTGCTAAGCATACCCGAGATGGTCTTCGATAGTCCTGTCCCCTTTGCTGCCTGCGGCGCACTTAGACATCAGATCTCTGCAGCAAGGAGAATATTTTCGCAAATTGATTTTCGCCGCATCTTCTCCTAGAATGCGGAGACCGCTCTATTGGTGACGAATCTCTTATTCGGGCCTTTGTTTGCGATAAAACTCATTTGCCCAAGGATCACATTGTCGACTGCGTTCACTATTTCTATCCCCGAAACGCTGGCTCTATTGGACGGAACCTTCAGAACATTGGCTGACGGAATCTCGGAAAACCGATATGCGCTATGGCTTGGCTCAGGCATATCATTCGGCAGGGTGGACGGCCTAAGTCGGGTTGTTCCTCGCGTAATTGAGCATCTCCGCTCGCGAGTTATTTCCCCTGACGAAACTTGCCAGTACTGGACTGCATGGCAGTCTGCTTTGAACTTGACCGCTCCAACGGCGGAAGAAAGAACGAGATTCGACTACAACCAACCATATTCCACTTGGCCAGATGCGGAATCGCTCACGAAACGGCTTATCAATCAGTACTCTCGTTTATTGCAGATTCGGGTGGGCGACAAACCGCTGGACTATCTCCTCTGGGAGGGAATAGACATCGTCCGCACATTCGCCGATCCAAATGTCGGACCCGACGTGGAGCATTTGTGTATCGCGATCCTGGTGATGGAAGGCTTGAGTTCGGACATCGCTTCGGCCAACTGGGACGGCCTGATCGAAAAAGCCACAAGCACTCTTGCCGACAATGCGACGACGCTTGTTGTGTGTGTGCGGCCCGACGAACTACAGCAACAGCCCGGCAAAGCACAACTTCTCAAGTTCCACGGTTGCGCGGTAAAGGCGACGGCAGATCAACCGAGGTATCGTCCATATCTTACAGGGCGCTTATCTCAGATCAATCGCTGGATACAAGATTACCCCGCGATGGCAAATCGCCTCGTAACGTTGATCTCCAGCAAGCCGACCCTCATGATCGGCCTTTCCGCGCAAGATTCAAACATCCAAGGAATCTTTGCTAAAGCTGAGAGCAGCGTACAGTGGCCGTGGCCGGGAGAGCGGCCCAGTTTGGTGTTCTCCGCGAGCGAGCTTGGTATCGACCAGTCTGCATTGCTTGAAAACGTCTACCGGGATGCCTACGCCGGAGCCGATCATGATGCCATCGACAGTTCCGCCACGTTTCCCGCATATGCGAAGCCTCTGCTACTTGGATTAGTACTGCACAGTTTAGCGACTAAACTGTGCGCTCTTATCGATCACGCCTCCGCAGTTCATTTCAGCGAAGTCGAGAAAGCGAAATTGCGATCCGGAATCCAAGCTCTTCGCGACAAGCTCGGCAAGGAGTCTGATGCTGATCGGATGGGATTCGTGACTGCATTCGTGGAGCATAGCGGAAGGCTGATGGGAATGTTCCTCAAGGGTCAGGTGCCAACCCTCCCGAATCGATATCTTCCCGTTACCAGCACGCCGGTACAGGCGATGGCGGGAGATCAGCTGATAGGGACATCCGGATTGCCAGAGGCCGCCGTTGCGGCTGGCATTTTTGGTTCGCTGCTGAATGATGGAAAGATTCAGTTGAAGGCTGCCGATCCGACGGCATTTGGTTCCGGGGCCTTCAGTGTCGAAAGCCTCTTAGCGCCAGGAAAGGTCTTCTTTGCTGCAAATGCCAACGCGGCCCTACGCTTGTGGAGCAATGGACTGGTGAATGACCGAGGAGACACAATTTTGGTACACAGTCTCGAGATCGTTCCTTCACAAGCGAGGTCGCCCAGGAGTTCTCCCGGACGAACGGGCGTTTCAGGATTGAGGGAGGTTAGCATTGCTAAGCTTATAGCAGAGACAACTACTTCAGATGAACTTGTGCAGCGCTTCCGGCAGGAGGTCGGGATATGACGCCAACGCCTACCGATCGCATCATGTCGGCTCTCATAGCAGCCGGTTACCGAAGCGTGTCTCCGTTAGAGCTTGCCGGACTATCGTTCGACTTTCCTGCCGCCTTCATGGGAGACGAACGTTCCTTAGATCTGATTCTGGTAGCTGACCTTGCATTCGACGAACCTAAACGTTTACTGCAACGAGTTGAGAGCGTCGCCAGAACTCTGGACGTGATGCTCGAAGCGTCCGATCACCTTGGTTTTAGCGGGACCAAGCCTTAACCGCGATGTGCTGGACGCGATGTCGCGTGTCTGTCGAGTTCTTTCCATCACTTCAGGAAAAAGTGAAGACGCTGACGCAGCCGTTCGCAATTCGCTTGCGGTCTTGATGCCGCTACACATTCCGCGGCCTTCGGCGTCTACCGCGGAACCATTGCAAAGGGTGCGTTCGAAAGCGGAAAGTCTGGATGCCGACATTTCCGCTCTGATCGAAGGTGTTCCGCGTGGAACCGAAGTCGTTGAGGAAGAGTTGCATGAACTGCTGCTAAGTCAATTGCAGTCGCAAAGGGAGGCAAGCTAACCGATGGCATCTTTGCTGAGGTCGATCTCTCTCACGAACTTCCGAAGTATCCGCGGAACGATTAGTGTCCCTCTGGATGCATCTATCTATCATCCATGGACAAAATGGCGCAGGAAAAACTAGCTTGCTTTCTGGAATCGAGCTCGCGCTGACAGGAAGTGTGCCGTCCTTACAGCGCTTAGACGAAGATTACTTCGCTCACTTGGTGCACAAGGACGCGATGTCGGCGAGCATCACGGTCAAGGTAAATTCGGCCGAGGGGGACTTCGAAAGAGTTAAAGATTCAAGACGCCATCGTCTTCGGCAACCTTTGTTCACGCCGTCCGACTCCTGATTCTTTAGCGAAAGGTGCTACTTAGCTCAATCGACAATGAATCGTCTGCTTGAGCTATACGAAGGAGGAGTCAAAGAAGAGCGATTCTGCACTCACCAAGTTTGTCAAAGATCTTTTGGGATTAGCATCTCGACGCGCTGATCAATGGGCTTAGCGATGCTGGCCACATCGCCAGATTGAAGAATGCGCTGGTTGAGTACAAATCGGCACTTGACCGGATGCCGGTTTTGGAAGCTCGCTCGTCAAGCCTGAAGTCGGAGAGATCAGATCTCCTCGAGAGATTGAGTGCTCTCCAAGCTCGCGTCAGTGAGCACGCGGCTTCCTTGGGCGTTCCTGAAGATCTGCGCCAGTCTACGTCGTATCTCATGGGAATCGGCTCAGATCAGACGGACCAAGCCGAACTGCAGCGTATCGCGCAAGTACGTCGCGATGTCTCGGCGGCAAAAAGTCAGTGGGACAGCATACAGCAGATGCTAACAGGCTCAGCGATCACGGAAGCCGAGCGTGGCTCTGCGCAATATTCCCAAGCCCTAGAGGCGTGGAGATGCGAAGATGGAGAGCAAGTCACTCGGACAATCAGCCGAGTGAAAGCGTTCCTGTCAGATGTGCCAGATCCTGCAACTGTCGGTCCCGCAAGTGCGGTGAGCTATTCAACGGAGTTTGTGAGGAAAGAGCTTCGCAGGTACAGCGAGCTTCTGAAAAGGGATGCGGACGCGACTTCGCAGATTGCGATGGTAGATGAGCAGCTTCAACGTGCGGAAGCTCGTCTGAAGGTTCTGGACGAACAAATTGCCGGTCATTTGGCTAACGCTGATCGACTCGCGCAAGCCTTAACGTCACTGCTGCCGTTGGTCGAGGGACAGGAATGTCCTGTCTGCGGGAGGGATTTCGGTGAGGAATATCTAGAGCATCTGCAGTCCCACCTGTCCGCAAAAATTTCGAACCTGGTTGAAAGTGCTGGTCGTCTGCAGGGTTTTGTTCGTGAACGCAGTGATGCTCTTCGGATTCAGACAGAGGGTTCGCGAAGACGTGAAGGGCTTGTCAGTTTTCAGCTTGAATCGGAGGAACGGACTCGTCTGTCATTGCTGCACGTAGAACTTGGTGAACTAGAGCGAAGACGTTTGAGCGGAACTCGCGGCAGTGGCAAGCAAAGGTGAGCAGTTGATTGCGAGCGCAAACCAAGAAGACTTCTACGAAATCTTTCAGAGCTTCGTGGCAGAAGCGAACAGGCGGCAGGCTTCAGAGCAGGATTGAGATCATTTGAAGAAGCATTGGGTCTTCCAGTATTCCTCTCTCGGAAGAGACGAGTGCCGTCCTCCTCCGGTTCCAAGCAGTTATCGATCGGCAGCAAGGGCAGTACGTTCGGTCTCAGGAGGTCAGAACTCAGTTGCTCGTCGACGTCGATCAGTTGTCGAAGTTGGTTGAGCGAACGAACGAACCTAGATGCTCAAATTCTTGCCGTAGACACGGAGCATGAGCTTGTGAACCAGGAGCTCGAAAACTTCCAAAAGAAAATGATGCAGGCGCGCGAGCTTGCAAAGATTGCGAAGGGTATTAGAACTGAGATCGTACGTAGTGTTTTCAGCGAGTCGCTCAATGCCCTTTGGCGAGAACTGTTCATCCGATTAGCTCCAAACGAATTCTTCGTTCCGGCGTTTGCTCTGCCCGAAAAGGAAGATGGCGCAGTCGAGGCTGTTCTCGAAACACACTATCGAGATGGGGGGCGGGGCGGTAATCCTCGCGCTATGCTGAGTGCCGGTAATCTCAACACTGCGGCGCTCACTCTTTTCCTCGCGCTACATCTATCCGTAGACACAAAGTTTCCATGTCTGATCATCGACGATCCCGTGCAGAGCATGGACGAGGTTCACATTGCCCAGATGGCAGCTTTACTGCGGACGCTGAGCCGTCAACACGATCGCCAAATAGTGATCGCTGTTCATGAAAAGCCATTGTTTGATTATTTGGCTCTTGAACTGACGCCAGCGTTCGCCGGGGGAGCGCCTCATCACGGTTGAACTTGGTCTCAATGCTGAAGGCCAGACGTTCGAGCGACAGCAGGTCATCCCGTTTTCACCAGATAAGACCTTCGCAGCTGCGTAGTACCGAAGCACTGAATTCAGAGCTCGCCGTTCCCGGGTTGAACGTAGAGGGTATCTTGGCGGTGCCGGATGGAGGAAGCCTTGCAGTTTGTGCGTGAGGAGTTGTAATTCGATTGGAGCAATCGGAAACCATGATGGAGGAACTGACCGCCTGGCAGCGATGGCGCATGTGCGACCGCAAGAAGCCATACTCCACACGTAGCAAGGCGAACAGAGCTGCTCGCAAGCACGATCTATACGTCTACGAATGTCCCATTTGTTTCGCTTTTCACGTAACGAAGAAGTCAGGGACAGATCAAAAGCAATCTCCTGGCCACCATCCAAAAGAGACGAGGCGGATTAAGTAATTCGTGTTGCACGGGCTGCTAGCCAGGCCGAAGCCATCTTTGGAAATCGCGAGAAGGCGTTCTCAGGTTGCGCTCGCCTGAGGGGTGCAGGCCTTGATGGCTTAGTACCATTCCGCCTGCTTCGTACCGAATCGACTGCACACACCCTGCACATCTTGTATTCAATGGCTTTGAGATTCCGCCCTACAAGAGAGAGCTGTCTAATTCCGGAAAAGGCGCAGCCGCCTAGATCGGTCGAGGACCCATTTGGGCAGTGCGGCAAGGAATGTCCTTTCATCGTATCGGTTTCGTTAGCGATGTCTTGTGGTCTGTCTTCGTGCCAAAAGCGGTACTGACATGGCCAATCCCGTTGCGATGTCAGCGCCAGTACATTGCCGAGGCATTCCAAAAAAGATCGCAAAACACCGGTCTTCAGACTATGCACAAGTCCAAAAGATTTACGGAGTTGGTACCGAGACATTTGCTCGATACTTGCCCGGTAAATGCAACGGCTGAGACATGAATACGGTAGGTGGTAGCCCCGATCTCCAGCAAGTCTCTACCAGCTTCGTAGAACGTCAGAACCTCGCCATGCGGATGTACATGCGACGCTTTATCGTCGGACTCGCCAATGCCGAGACCGGCGATAGGGCTCTGGATGCGCAGAAAATGTTCGAACTCGCAAATAAGGCCTATTCTCTGTACTTTTTGCAGGATTCGACGGAACGGGCCAAACTACTCAGAATGATGTGTTCGAACTTTTCTGTAGATGCCGTAAGTGTCACGCCTGCATACAGATATCCTTTCAATTTGATCTTCGAACGAGCCAAATTGGAAGAAGTGGTCGGGACGACTAGATTCGAACTAGCGACCTCACCCACCCCAATCCTAGGTTTCAAGAAATTACAACAACTTAGCTAAACAAAACAAAGCGGAAAACAACGGGAAAGAACCCGTCGCAACGCTTATTGTTCCCACATTGTTCCTACGAATGTTCCCACGCTGGACGCAAATCAACGCGGCACGAACGGCAATCCATCGCACAAAAAGAGCAGCTCAATAACAGGACATCGGACCGGGTTGACGTTCATCAGAATAACTCACATGATGTCACACTCTACGAAGTCCGTGATATTGTTCAACAACAACCAAGAAACGTTCCAGATCTTCTTTTAGGTCATTTACTGATAATCCCAGATGGGACTTTTGCAGCTTTTGTAAGAGGCTGCTTGTCTTCAACTCTCCTCCTCTACAGATAATGTCAAGTAATGTACGCAGAACTGGCGTGTCGGGCAGTTGGATAAGATCGACCTGCAATTGAACACCTGATCGTCGATTTTATCCAAAAGTGTCCAACCGATTGCACTGGGACTGACGATCTCAAACGTTTCGAGTTTGTCAGCTCTATGTTGCAGGTATTTCGGGAGAGGGACGCGATCAAGTCCACCACTTGTTATCCAATCCAGGACAATCTTTTGAAGCGCCGCGCGGAACACTCGATCAACTATTACATCATCCAACATCCCCAGGTGGCTTTGACTACAAGAATTGGCGCTCCATCCTCCTCTTGAATTTATGACTTCGTGTGGAATTCGCATTTTGTGACGAATACTCGCAATCGCTCGTGACAGATGCTTCGTCAGGTCGCCAGATCGCAATACACCTAATCCCAGCGTCGTAGCATAAGAGCCCCTCACTTCTCCAACATGCCACCATTCAGCGGGCCAGTAGACAATATCGCCAACCTCGGCATCCAGGACCAAAGCCGAATCTAGGTGTTGGAGATGATCGATGTGATACAAAGACAGGATTGAAGTTCCGCGCCTGGCGGCACACCGTGTGATTGCGCAAAAGCTGAGTACGGCCAAAGGAAATAGCGCCTTTTTCCCTGAAGTACGAAGGTGAACACGTCTTGAGAGTCTTTATGAAGTCCGAAAAAACTTGTCCGTTGGTTCATAGATAGCAGATCGGGAACCGCTCCTCCCACTGATATCCCAGCGGATTGATAGAGAAGATGTGTAAATCGGAGGAGCCGTTGGAACAGGAGTGAGCCAGCTAGTTGAGGATCGGAGAGACAAAGGCCAAACTCGCTCTTGCCAGTCTCGATTAGTAGTCTGGCATAGTAGTCTCGGAAACACGAATCCTGACGTTCTGGATAAAATAGAGAGCCACATCTGAGATTGGCTCTAACCACTGAACAATCGGATCCTACTAAAGTTCTGATCCGTTTTGTGGCTCTCGGCAATTGCCAGCCAAATAGAAAATGCCTCCTCAGCTCCAATTAGCGCGTGATCGGCTCCTTGCTTAAGAGCAAAGGCGTGTGTTGTAAGGACCTGCTCAATCACCGTCGACCACCCTTTTCCCATTCGAGACATAGACTCGTTGGACGATGCGCCTTGAGAGCCTGACTTCATAGAGACCTCAACGAGATATGGTTATCTTCCCTGATTGAAATCGCATTGCACCGCTTCGTGCAGCGTAGCGAATTGCAGTGACTAACGAAGCGGGGATGGGAGTGTTATTTCCGGCGATGCTCCATGCTTCTGCGATGTTGCGGAAACCGTCGAACAATTGAAACGTATCCGCGAATATCCTCATTGCTCGCAAAATCAAGAGACTCTTGGCCGCTGTGAAGCTTTGGCCGAATTATTTGATGGGGTCCGCGCTCGTGTTCAGAAACAATTCTCCAACCTTCCCGAACGCTGGGTACAAACTTTCCGACGTCCGGCTGGTCTACTCTGAAGCGACCAATGTACATGCAATCTAGATCTGTGAGCAAAAAACACTGGACAGCATCCAAAGGACTTTCGACAATAGGCATGCCGCGCAAGTTGAATGAAGTATTCAGCAACAAGGGGATCGAAGTCCGCTGATCGAAGGCTGCGATGAGACCATGAAATAATGAATCAGATTCTTTGCTAACCGTCTGGAGCCGTGCAGTCCCGTCTACGTGAGAAATTGCTGGAACACGTTTTTCTCGCATCTTCTGCCACACTTGCGACAAAAAGCATATAGGCAGATTCGCCTTTAAATTCAAAAAACCTGTTCTCCACCCGCTCCGCCATAACGGCGGGAGCAAAAGGACGAAAGCTTTCCCGCAAACTTAACCCAACCATCAATCGACTCCTTCATCGACGAACACCGAGGATCGGGCGAGTATACTCCGATGGCCGAGCGCTCGCGGGCCGAATTCAGACCGACCTCGAAACCATCCGATAATCCGTCCCGCTTCCAATTCACCCGCAGCACTGTAAATCAATTCCTGATCGTTCGCAAACTCCTCAAGCGGGAGATTGGCCGGCGCTAAAAGATCGATAATGGACGTGCCCCCCTAGATCCGCACATACGCAAGTATGATTTCGGATTTGAGGGAGGATCGGCATGAGCAGGAGCAAGCACAGCGAAGCGCAGATTATTGCGGCTTTGAAGCAAGTAGAGGCAGGACGTACGGCAGACGACGTGGCCCGAGAGTGTGGCGTGTCTAAGCACACGATCTACGCCTGGAAGGCGAAGTTCGGTGGCATGGACGCCAGTGAGGCGCAGAAGCTTCGGGCACTGGAAGATGAGAACGGGCGCCTCAAGCGGCTGGTGGCGGACCTCAGCCTGGATCGGGAGATGCTTAAGGCGGTGATCGCAAAAAACGGTCTGAGCTCGTAGACCGAAGGACGGATGCCTGCTGGCTTGAGGAGCAGTACCAGGCCAGCAAGCGCCGGGTGTGCGGGCTGATGTCGATCGCAGTGAGCACCTTTCGCTATCGTTCCAGGCGGTCGGATGAAGACCTGAAGGAGAAGCTGGCTCGGCTGGCCAGGGAGAAGCCGCGCTATGGCTACCGGAGGCTACAGGTGTTGATGGAACGGGAAGGCGAGCGGGTGAACCACAAGCGTCTGTATCGGGTATACCGCGAGGCGGGGCTTTGTCTGAAGCGGAAGAAGCGTAAACACTGCGCCCGCGTTGGATCGCCGCGTGTGCAGTTGACCGCCGCCAACCAGGAGTGGGCGCTGGACTTCGCTCATGATGTGGTCGCGGCTGGACGTACGATCCGGGTGCTGAGCGTTGTCGATGCCTTCACTCGCGAGTGTCTCGCACTTGAGGTGGATACAGGTTTTGCCAGCCGACGGGTGACACGCGTGCTGGATGAAGTGATCGGTCAACGTGGCCTGCCGCAGGCGATACGCTGCGACAACGGCCCCGAACTGACCAGCCGGCACTTCCTTGCCTGGGGTCTGGAGTGGAAGATCGAGCTGCGCCACATCCAGCCAGGTCGTCCCATGCAGAACGGCCATGTCGAGAGCTTCCATGGACGGCTGCGCGAGGAGTGCCTGCGGGCCAACTGGTTCAGCAACCTTTTCGATGCACGCTCGAAAATCACAGACTGGAGAAAGGAGTACAACGAGCTTCGCCCTCACAGCAGCCTCGACTACAGAACACCCAAGGAGTTCGCGCAAGCACTTAAGAAGGCGAGCTATGGAAAAGACGCAGGCTTCGCCTGCTTGGAAAACGCCGCTGGCGTTTTCCACTTTGCCACAGCTCCGACGACGGGATAAATTCGTATTCACAAACGTGCGGATTCCTTTTCCGGTTTCTCAGGGATTGTTCCTGGTTCTCGTGGATCAGTTGGAAGCTCTTCTTCGTCGGCGACATCTTGCAGCCCTTCAAGCTTTGCACGATCCTTTTCCATCTCTGCAAGCAGGGTCCGAGGGCCCCCCGCCCCAAATCGGCGATTCTTGACCGTATGCAGCCCGATAAATATCAAAGAAAGATTTATCGGCAATTTCTTCGGGTGCGCCTGGGACGACGGGACTATGATGTAGAAAGCAACCGAAATTGATTTCGCAGAAAGTTGCGTATTCCCGAGTGAACAAAATGAATTGATGCCAGATGCGGTCGACCTCGACTGACATCATGTCTACTCCCAAATATGGACCGCATATTGATAGGAACCTATTCAGTTCAAGAAGTAGTGGATCGTATTCTGCATCGGTGAGCTGTACTTCTTTTTGCACTTAGCTCTTAATGATTAGGATTGAATTCTGATATTCGTTGAAAGAGCTTCGAAGCTTGCTCTGCCGCAACTGGCGTGATCGTCATCTCTTTACCCTCCGATCGGTGGGGCACAGCACTTCGAATGCTTATAGTGGTCAATCAATTGGCTTAGAAGCGGTTCATGTTCGCAAATTCAGCTAAAGCCCAATGGCGTGACCCCCTATCTCGCTCTGAATGAATAAGTTACGTTAAGTCCGCATGTATTTCCACAATTGAACGAGTATCGGCATATTGCTGCTGTTTAACGGAGCAACTCCTTGTAATAATGATTTATCGGTGGTTTGCCGAGGATGAGCCACTGAGTGACCAAAAAGCGAAATGGAAGCTGTTTTGCCGGTGTCAGCGCTGCAGGAACATAGCGAGGCTTGTTGAAGGAGTTGTTCGATGCTTCCCCTACAAAACATTCTCAGGTGTGTCCTAAGCTGTAAGAGTTGATGGAGAAATCCCGCAGTGATCACGTATGAGTTTTGCCCTGAACCTGCTCACCGTTCCAGATTGATTCAAAGGCCGTTCCCTTGTATTCATCTGTGCTCAAGCTAGGAGAGAATGATGAAAAACTCGTGGCTTGCCTCGATTCTCTTGTGTTGCAGAATGCTTTGCGCTCACAAAATTCTTCTTACGCCGGACGGGTACTTGGGATCTAGATGTTGATGGATTAGCGCATCAGCTTTACGTTAGAGTAGCCGATACCACGTGCAGCACAACCCCTTGGTGCGGAATCGAGTTGGCATATCGAGACAACAATGGGGCAGTACATCCTGCGCGCATTGTAACGATGGTGGATGAGAACACGTTGCTATACGAAGTTAGGATCGAGACAAAAACAGTCCGGTATGAAGCCTATCGCTTTAGCAGGGATCACAACCGTCTCGCAGGAACAACACAAATAGGCGGACGGACCAGAGGATTCAGCGGCATCAGAAGATGAGTAGACCGAAGCAGATTAAATCGATCGGACACATCATCTGCCAACTGGAAGTTTTTCGTCGATTAGGCTGTTTCAGAGGATCGCCCAGTGAATCAAGGAATGTGCCTGCTATCCAAGACATGAAACGCCACCATCGGATCACTAAGGCGGGTTAGCTATCCAGAATCTCTCAACCACTGCTGACAAGGTTCGAGCCCTAGCGAATGCAAACTACGATCGCACCGAAATCGGCAAAATTCTCGGCATCCACTACCAGCATGTCCGTCATATAATGCTGCGATCCGGACCGACGGGTGGACTTCACCGCGAAGCTCAGGCCGAGCGAGAACCCGTCGAAGTCGATGCTGCGCCGGCGCCACGTGAGGACACAGCCTGGACCGTTCTTACTGGGCGGGCTTTGAATTCATCGGCGAATGGAAGCAGGACCCGAAAGCTTGCTCCGCCTTGACGCCAAAGCGCCGGCGCTGCCCCGCGTCTACGCCTTCATCGTGGACGATGCCGTCGTCTATGTCGGTTTGACCTTGAGCGGCTGAAAACGCGGTTCGACCAATACCGCCGCGGCCACAAAGGCCAGAGGACAAGTTTGCGCATCAAGGGACGTATCTCCGAAACATTGTCTGCGGGAAAGAGAGTCAAAGTGCTCGTCGCGACGCCAGAACCGTCTCAGTGGCAGGAACTACCGGTCAACACTGCGGCGGACTGGAAGTGGGGCGCATTGAGATGATCCGCCCATCCTGGAATACGGTCGCAACGCAGCGACCCCCGCCAAGAACCCCGCCGCGCATCCTTCTGTGCAGCGTGCCAGTATCATCAACTCTATTGGCGAAGCCCTCGTGGGGGACCGCGATACACAACCGCTATCGATCCCAGCACAGGAGTCGTAACCCGAACCAAGGTGCCTCTATCGCGTTCTGACATTGGAATGGCGATTGCGATGAAACTCTGAGCGGTGCGCTGTCGGGTCTGAGCGTTCCGAACGGCCCTGGGAATCTTGGTCGCGCTGCTGGTGCTGGAACGCGCAGGCAGTACAACAGCGGACACAACAGGATCAGGCACAGGAGCAACAGGCTCAACAGGACGCCAAAGACCGCTCCGACGCGATGACCCGTGCCGCGTACATCGCCGATATCAACGCTCGTCTCTGCTCTCACCGCTGAGGCTGAAGGCCGTGGCGCCGACACCATTCAAAAGATTGCTGACACCAACAAATCTCTTATCCATGCCTATGACGATCAGGGTTCACTTCTCGCTCACAACGTCACCCAGCAAGAGCTTCTGGATGGGATGCAGGGCGACAGTCCGAAATATTCCAGTACAGCAATGCTTGGCCCGATTGACGGGTATCGTCTCCTGGTAACGGCAAGGTCGAAGCCACCCACGCGATTATCAAAGACCCGTACACCAAGGTTGCTCTCACCCAGGCACAATACAATGACTACGCCGATAACCACGTAAGGCTGCTCCGTGGTGTGAACATCGGCGATACCAGCATGGTCAGCGGTGCAGTGTTAGCCCGCGCAAACGAACAGAAAACTCAATTTCAACTGGCACAGCAGCGACACGATGAAGTAGTGTAGTCACTCATAAGGTGACTACGGAATCTCAATAGTCTCCGCACGGCTTACCGGTCGTAGTTCCGCAATAAGGGTCCTTATCAGAGCAATTGTCTTTCGATCGGTTGGAAGCCCCGCCCGCTTGCAGATCGCCTTCGAGGAAAGGGGGTGTCCTTCAGTATGGAGCTGTCGGGTGGCCCAAAGTAACAGTCGGCGGTTCTTGTCTGCGTTCACATTAGATATTGCGACCTTCAGATCTTGGCAGGATAGGACAACATGCGTCACTTGCGAACGGGAAAGTCCACTTGTTGCAGCTAGATCATTCCGCCCGATCCGGCGGGGTCTTGCCTCTTCAGTCGGCGGCTCTTTGTTAATGCCTCGCCAACCCTGACAGTACGGGGACTCAATGAATCTTCGTTTCTGGGACGGTATTGCCTCTACCCGAAGAAATTGACCTGCCGTCGTGCTTCCGATACCAATCCAGATCTCTCATTCTTGCGCGCAGGCTAAGCGGTATCATCCTGCCGTCCCTCTGGCTTGGTCTTAGGGAGGTATCCTTCCGAAGGCGCACTAGCTCCCTTCGATCATCTAGAACCGACGGAATAGAACTTGGTTTTGAATTTGGAAACCTTTTTTTCAACCAATTAGCATCGTTCATGCGCAAAAACCAGTATGGGCCTATATGACTTGATGGACTATAGTCTGGAAACCGGATCGCCTTCTCCTCAATAATTCTTCGGGCCGATTCGATTGTCAGCGATTCCAAGGGGATGCTGCTTGGTTCTTCAATGCGTCTTGGAAGGTTGTCGAGGACGGCCAAACCTGAGCCGCTGTACTAAATTCAATGCCTAAAGCAGTCATTAATGCCGTCAGCATTCCGGCGCTGAACAGCAACTTAGGCGGCACCTCAGCCGCCAGGTGTGCTCGGTGGGCTTTGGCCTGGAACTCTGACGTATAACATCTGGTCTGTCGATCTCTCGACCGCGAACGCTTTTGAGATGGCACGCCTGAGAGTTCCTCGACCAGAATCTAAGCGAGATGACAGTTCTGCGCGCAAGTAATGGCGCACTAATATCTGATTCCATTGAACTGGGTGATGGTTCAGTGCTGCTGCACTGAAGCGTGCTAGGTCACGATAGACGGATGATGCTTCTTCTTGCTGTGTCGGCTTGCGAAGGTCATGTCCACATATGCAGCGTAGCGGCGGAGGGGCGGCCAGCGTCCACCCAATCAGAACTGCTGATCGCTCGCACTGCGGACAAGTGGAGGACAGGGCACAGTGATGGTCGGGGCAGAAAAACACGCTAGGCAGCTGATGGATCCTGTGCCAATATGGTTCTCCATAAGTCGAATGATCCTGTTCTAGACATTTCGGGCAGTAACGAATGCGTCTTGTCTCAGCGGCGGAACTTGTTTTGTTTATGGCAGCTAATGACGTAACAATAGGCTTGGTTTTTGACGCGAGTCTCAGGAATAGCTTTGTACCCGGAAGCACACCGTGGCTCGCGCCTGCCGCATCGAATGCCATCCAGTAGGGTAGCGTCGTCAATTCCAAGTCGCCTTTTCGTAGCAGGTTCCGAGGACATTAAGGAGCTTCTCTATTCGATCGTCATAGTTCACCATGTCGAACAGCTTGAGATTTATGAGCCCGCGGTCATAGCCTATCTCTTCAAGAAGGGAACCCCAAGCACCTGGTCCGTTATGTACAGCGATCCGAGCGAGCCACGACCCGAGAATCTCGTCCGGGTACGGCGGGGGTTCATAGGGTAGATGTGGAATTTGCATCATGATCGTCTCCTAACTTCAGTCGGACGTCGTCTGCGAGCATAGAAGACGACCGCATAGTTCAAGAGCTCTCTTGGTCCGGTCAACCCTGCGAATGTGCGGCCAAACGGGTTACCGCACAGCAGATCGCCTGCGACCGAGCATTTGTGTGCACAATCGTGTTCAAGTTCAGCCTCAAACAATCAAAGGATCCTCCATCGGCAGGGTGCGGTCGAGTATGTCCTGACTATGGCTCTTCGTGTGTTTCGTCTTTATGTCTCTCTTGACGGCGTGTCCATTCTCCTCCGGCGTATCATCGAACTCTTCATTCATTGAAGCTCTCGATTCCGAGTCCTTTGCACCAAGCAATTTTGTAGCGCCCTATATTGTGGGCTAAATACGAGGTCATCGAATGCGCGAAGTCTCTTGGGGTCGCCGCTGCGTAAGGCCGATATTGCTGGTTGCAGAAAGGCCATATCAGTTGCCGCTGTACGTTCAAATGCAGTTGTATCGACTATCTCTCGTCCACCGATTTCGTTCCTTTGAGAGAGCATGAACGCCAAGGCAGCAAATGCTGTATTTCCCGCGGAAACGTCGTGCCAGGTATTCCGGATCTTCTTGTCCAGTCTTCCTTTCTTTTGAACGAAGGTGTAATCCCAATAGGTGTCGCAGAAGTCCTCCCATTGCGGATCATTCTTAGCCATAGGCTTTATGACAGTCTCTCCGTAGGAAGCAAGTTTCCTGGCATTGCGAACACTGCCCTCGATCACTGTCTGCACGGCTGGGGTTGCCAGGACCAGAAGACTGATGCCGAGTCGTTCAATAATCTCACTAAAAAGGTTCAGAACGGATTCTGCATTCCCGCTTCTGGCATTTCGCAGATTCTGCACCTCATCGACAACAAGGAACGCAAGCGAAACTGCGGTGGCAACTCTATCCATTAATTGAACCATTGCACCGATCTGTCGTCGTGATCGGGCCTCACGAGCATAATTGGTTCCTAAAAGCGCGTCGATTTCCTCAAAGAATTGAATACATAAGCTTTTGAGTGTGGCGTCGTGCGGTACACGCAGAATCAAGTAGACGATTTGATGGCATCGCAGCGCTTGACCACGATACTCAGTGTGTCTAATCACTTGGGGATAACGAAGCAGAAATGCCCGAGCAAACGTGGTCTTCCCCATACCGCTCACGGCCATCATTACGGTGCCCTCTTGCTGACGACTTCCAGTCGGAAGGAAATGGCAAACCGTCCGATCCGTTTGCCGCAAGGGCGTGTCGGCGTTGCCGATCAAGGGTTGCGAGTGGATTGCGCGCGACATATGAGTCGCGGATGATGCTAGCAAGAGCTATGCCTGCCTTTTGATATTCGGGAAATGGAAATATAAGATCATTGAGGACCAGCATTTCCATGATCCTTACAATTTCCCCCGCTTTACGGGTCGCAGCAGTGGGCCGCTCTGGATATTGCGAAAGATTCGTCAGGAACTGCCTTTTTGTCTGTTCCAGGGGTGGTAGAGCCTCAATAAATGGATTGCCTTCGAATCGACGAACGCCGGTGTCGATGTAATTGGCTGAGATGATTTCGATGCGTCGTTCTGCTGCGATTTCGAAATCACTCATCGGCTACTTCTATCCTTGCGGATTAGCTCCAGATTGCGAAGGCGTTCCATCTCCTCCAGTTTTCTCCAATTCTCTACGCCAGAATGCTCAGCGTTTGAATCCACCTCTGGGCGAGATGGCCTTCCACTTAACAGTTTTCAACTCTACGGTCTCCTGGCTGCGGGCGGTGATTTGCTGTTGTCTGCCTAATTTGGTCGCCTGCTCACTGCGCTTCGTTGGTCCTTTGGGTTTTGCACCCTTGGCGGCAACACGCTCGAGACGAGCACGATGGTCAGCTTGAGCCCATAAGAGAGCGGTACGAGAAGCTGAGGCCTCCTCCTCATCGAGGGTCACGCCGGCCAATTCGCTTGCTCCACCGGGCGTGATCCTGAACTTCGCCCATTCTCCTCTGGATGTTGGGGCGAAGAGGTCCTGCGGAGATGTCTTGTCGACCCGAACACCGATTTGTTTGACGCGAGCTGTGGACTTCATCGCCAGGTCAAAAGCTGACTCATTCTCGGGTAGATATGACCGAGTCTTGTAGCGAAGCACTCCATTCGAGATGCTGGCTGTATCGGTGCTCAGTAACAGTCGCTGGTAGTCGTCTTCAGTAAAAGGGGCTGTTCGCAAGCCCGTGATATGTTTCAGGCCCCAAAGGTAGGCATCCTTGGGTGTAGGTCTCACCCCTGCTTGTGTGAGTATTCGCCGGCGCTTTAATGCGCTATGCGGTCGGTTATTGTGGTCGTCGATTATGCTGATCAGAACTCGATATGCATCGGCTATCGAATGCACGGCAGCGGCAGCGGCTTTGCGAGCGGCTCGCTTGGATAGCGGATCCAATGGGCTCTCCGCAAAAACACCTTTCATTCCAGAGGCCGCCATCCTTCGTTTGACCTCTCGGATCGTTCGTTCAATGATTGCCTTGCCATCGGGACAGAACGGAGGAAGTGGGGTTAAGTCGATTCTTAGGTCCTGAACCAAGGACTGTCTCATCGATACATTCATGAAGTCAGAGCCCCTATCTGGGCATAATTCAGCAGGAAGTCGCCCTACGGGCCAGCGGTCATCGTCGATATCGATTCCAAGGGGCTCAAAGCGCGTCCTGCGCGAAGTGAAGGCAACTAGCAGTACATGACGCACCTCCTCATAGGACGGCGCACGCAAGGTGATGTAGGCCGATACGATGTAGCGGCTCCAGCGGTCGATGACGAGGTAGATCGTCGGCTTTCCCAGCTCGACCGGAGGGTCATCCGCAGACACCAAATATAGGCGGCCTCCGGTTGAGTCAATTTCATACACTTCACCGGGACCTGCAGCACGTAATGAGCCAAGGTATCCCTGATTGCGCTCCTTGGTGCGTAAGTTCTTTGCTAGTTCGTCGCTTAGTTGTGCGCGATCATGAAGATAGTATCGAAACTGCTTTATAGTGACCGGCTCCAAGCGCTTACCAGCAATGTAGTCTGCGTGAATTGCGGGATGTCGAATACGAAATTTCCCTGCTAAATAGTCCTCGTAAGCGTGGGTAATGAACGTTGGTCCTCTCAAGAGGCAAGCCTTGAGGGATGCAACCATATCTGCAATATCCTCTTCGGAAACGATAAAGTCATTTGCCCCTAGTTGCTTAGACAGTATTGGCTGCCGGCCCCTGCGCTTTGTTTGTTGTTTTATTGCGCCAGTGCCAGCGTGAGTGGTCGCAATAGAATATGCAGCCTGTCCAGGTTGGATTCCGGGTGGCAAGGGAAGCAGAGCCAGCCTAGTTTCACCAAAGTAGTAGTAGCGTAGAACCAAGCGATTAAGTGTTATAAACCGAGTTTGCGTTGCTTCGGCCCGCTCCCTGATGAGTGCAGTGAACCGAGACCGAGATAGATTCGCTTCACTCTCAAACGCTTTGATAAGCGGTTCAATCAGACCCCAAGATGCATCAAGAGCTTGAGCTCTTGCCGAATTGGCCTGCGGGGACTCAGACAACGCGGGTGGTAGTGCGAGCCTGCCCCACGTCGAAAAGGGGTCCGCTGCAAGTTTCTTGAGTTCTTGCAATGGCATCTTTCTTGGGCGACGGGCATAGTAAGCATTTGCAGGCTCGCTCACCCAAATGACGTAGACGCAATCGTCGAAGACGTGAGTTATCCGCAGAAGTCGGCTACTCTTCTCACCGACTTGCAATACCAATCCTGGCAAGGGTGTCGCGTTAGCGATGGGATGGAACTCAGGCAGGATCGTCAGTCCTCCGCCTCAGCACGATAGGCAAATTCAAGGCAAGCGGGTGCTCGAGGGAGACTGCGATGCCATCAGTCCACACGCAGTATCGGAATATATCTTGAGCATGCGCATCTGTAACGCGTAGGGCTTTGGCAGTTTGTTCAATCAGTTCCGCTAAAGGGATATTTCTTGCGTAGACCGTATGAAAGGACTCTACAAATCTGAGTTCTCTATCCCGATTTGGTTCGTATCTGTGCATGAACCAAGTACGCATGAACCGGAGAGCAGATAAGAGCTTCCTGTCGAACTTTGATGTGTCTACCAACGTCCAAGGAATTTCGCGATCGCGGCACCAAAGGTATTCAATGGATAGCCGATCCCGCACTTCTGGATCCGCAGCATCCTTCGGCGTCTTGATGCTGGCAGCGCGGTACTGAAGTTGGCCGTCGATGAGTTCTGTGATGAAAAAGTCGATCGTAAAAGGCGCAGGATAGTAACCGCGATATTGATGACGGACACCCAACGCGGCGCAGAGTTCCAGAGTTCGGTCGATATCGAGGATCGGCCAACACTCTCGGATATCGACGGTAGATTTCCTTCGTTCCACCAAGAAGAAATATGTCGCTTCCAGTTCCGAAAGAAGCTCAAACGGTCGATCGATCAGAATTCCCCCAATTTGGGCGGATGTTCCCTGCGAGTGGACGTCGCGTACCGCGAGCCACGGTCGATACTCTGAACCCTTGCCGACTCCCTTTCCTTTGCAGATCCACGGTCGCAGGTAGGGCGGGTAAAGTTCCGAATTGGAGCTCCAATGCATCACGTCATCTTAATTCATTTAGGAGAAATTATCTACAACATTAGGTAATCTATGCCGTTCTGACTCAGCCGCCGGGTGGGCAGACCCAACCTCCTCAGCCGATGTCCGACCTTCTCCGGGCTAAGTTTGGATCTCTCGCCCCGCACTTCTATTAGACGGTTGACTTCGACCGCGATCTCCCGCGCATAAAGTTGGTCGGCGCCTCCCCTGCTCAGGGCGAGCACTGCTTCGACGATCAAGGCTTCGGCTGTATCCAGCCTTTCAGAGATCTGTTGCCGGTCGCGCAGCGCGAGAATTGAAACGAGGGCCGCCTGAAGGTCGGTCGAATCCACGATGCAGCTTCCGAGCGCTTTCGCGACGGCGCCGGTCTCGGGCGAGACCCCAGTGGGGGTGAACTCAAGCCGACGTACCTGAGCCAAATTCCTTTCGCGATACTTAGCCAACTGGGCGCGGAGGTCCTTGACAGACAGGCCAACCCCTGCGGGAGGAATTCCTTTCTCCGCATTCAGCGCCGAGAGTTTTCTGGTACCGAAGAGTTTGCAAGTGAATTCTGGAGCGATGGATACAAGCTGAGGCGCCGCCGGATTGAGCTGACCTCACTATCCTTCAGTCGGGCCCGACTTTTCCTTACGAATCCTTACAACAAGATAGGCAACGATGGCGATATTCAGGAGAAGCACGATCATCTTGATGATCGTGGGATGGCGGTGGATCTCAAATATCTCCAGCGGAACCAGGGAGCCAGTGATAATAGAGGTGAACCACTCGGCCCAGGGTTTCGCGAGCCACAGTCCAAACCCTTCAGTAAGGAATAGGGCGGCATAGACGAAGCTGCCGATGCCGAGATCTCTGAAATCCCTTGGAGGGAGGTTCGATATTTTCGCGAGTGCATGATCGAGGTAGCGGCCCCCCGGATTGAAGCCAAATCTTGCAACCATTTGAGTCATTGCTTCGGCAGCGTTATTGTCGTGAATCAACCGCAGAGCGCCAACACCGACCGCGATGAGGGTGAGGGCCTTGAACAGCTTAAAGATGGCGATCAGGCGTAGCAGCCCATTGTCTTTTGTTTTCATCTGGGTGTGATTCCCTTCAGAACGGATGCTCCTACGGGCTGTTGGCCGGGGACGCTTCTCGATGGTAGCCGAAACGATACATACAAGACGACTTCGCGACTGATCCAACCCGCGCAGCAAAGTAAGGCAGAGAATGCCTGCAAGCAACTACTTGGCGGGCTGGTTAGCAGCGAAGAAGTCAAGCAGGCTCTGAGGCGAGTTGTCGCCGAAGAGCACCTCTTGTATCCGGTCCGCCTCAGGAGCTCCGGAGGCGCTGCGCGGAAAGAGGTCCGTCTCATACGCAAGGAGCGCGGCTTCCACGTCTTGCGCGTTCGCCGCGATGCCTTCGCGACTTCAGCGCCGTCATACATTGCGAGGTTGGCACCTTCGTCCGATGGCGCCGTCAAGTGCGCTGCATCGCCAAGCAGCGTCACACCGGGTACCCGGTTCCATCGGTGTTCGAGCTCGACCTTGGAAAACCAGATCTCGACTTGATTCAGCCACGACGAATACGTCGGCGTGAAGTGGAAATGCACGTTCGGATGCGTAGCCATAAAATCGCGAACCACCTGACTCTTGTGCGCCGACAGATTGTCCAGAATGATGTGGACCTCCCGCGCCGGCACCCGTTCGACCACCTCTGTGAGGAACTCCACAAACTCCTGGCTGGTGTGGCGGGCGGCGGTCTTTCCGAGCACTTTGCCAGATTGCGTATCCAGCGCCGCGTACAGCGACAACGTGCCGTGACGGTAGTATTCAAACCCGTGACGCTCGGCGCGGCCCGGCGAAAGCGATAGTACCGGATCGAGCCGGTCGAGCGCCTGAATTGCCGTTTTTTCATTCACGCAGAACACTGCCGCGTGCTGCGGCGGATTCAGGTACAGACCGACGATGTAGGCGGCTTTCGATTCGAAATCCGGATCGTCGCTGGCCAGGTAACGCTGCCTGTTTGGTCCTTCTGCCCGCCTGGCGGTGGCACCGGGCGTTAATCTTTTACAGGTTCACACGAACTATGAGATTGGCCGTTGGATCGTCGAGCGCGAGCAGGGCGGTGCTGATCGTGCTCAATATGGCAAGGAAGTCATTCAGGAGCTGGCTGAGCGTCTAATGTCAGAATTAGGCAACGAGTTCTCCAAGAGCGACCTCGAGTACATGCGCCGCTTCTACCTTGCCTATCCAGGTCGAAACATTCAGATTGCCACGGCAGAAGACCCGATGAATCGCACGCCGTATCATGCAAAGTACTTCGCGCACGAGCTCACTAAGCGACACTCCTCGGGCTTCTCTGTGAGAGATTTTGAGAATTCGGTTCAATAAAACATTGATCAATGAAAGCGATAGGCCACGCCGATGCTGAATACCTGGGGCGTCAGGCCGTGAAGAGGAAAGCCGAACCATTGCTGGTATTCATAGTCCAGTCGAACATTGAATCCAGGCCGGACGCGGTAGTCCAATCCGGCTCCAATTGCTCCGATGTTGTAGGCGAGGTTCGCAGTTGGCACAATCTTGCCATTGGAATCTAACTCCGATGGATAGTTGAAGACGCCTCTTCCGTACAGGAGCTTGGCGTATGGGTTGTAACGTTGATGGCGCAAGAAGTATCGCGGTCCGATTTCATAGGTGCGCTCGTAAACTCCGCGAGTGGAATCGGGATCGTTGACCTGATGAAACTCGCCCTCAATGCCGAGATGGTACTGGAAATCGAAGGTGGTGTAGAAACCGTACCCTTTGAATTTATCGGGATAGTAGTCAGGGGATGCGAGGTTAAACATGGCTCCGATCTGCAGGTCTCCGGCGCTTTCAGCGGTCTGAGAGGCCTGGGCGTGAAGGTGTGTAGCAGTGGCGCTTGCGATGCAGATCAGCAGGAGCATCTTGCCTATCGCCAAGATATCTCTTGCGCCGTCTACGGGTTTTCTAAAAAACCTCTTCATACTTGTCTCTCTCAATTTGCGATTTCTATTGCGGCGCCTGGTCGATGTGGTAATCGACACTGACGGTGTGCTGAATACCATTGCTTGTTGCGGTGATGGTGATGGGATGGTTGTGATCGTTGTAACCGCTGCCGCAACCCGTCATGGTTCCGATCGCTCCCAGAGACATCAGGAGCAAGGCAGAGTAGGTGAGGATCCTCGAGAGTTTTCCGGCCGAGCGACGGGAGTAACGCAGACCCAGGAGCGGAAGCAGGAAGAGACCGAGGGAGATGGGAGATATCCTGCTCGGCCAGCCTTTCGGAGAGTAAGACGAGGCGAGTTTCTGGGTTGCGACGGTGAGGGTGACGTCCATCGGGCCGGCTACCTTCCCGATGGTGTTTGGAGAGAACGTGTAGGTGGCCAATATCGGTCCGGTTGGGGTTGCTGACAGTTGCACTACGCCCGGGTAGGTTCCTCCGATTGGAGCAAGGTGGAAGGTGAACGTGCGAGTTGAACCGTAGGTTCCTTCGACAGTGGCCTGGCTGGTGAGTTGGATGGAGAAGTCGAGCGGCGTGATGAGGATCGTGTTCGTGCCAGAGGTGCCCGAAGCGGTGCTCGAAGAGAAGTTGACATCGCCGCTATAGATCGCGCTGATGACGTGCGTCCCCACCGAGAGCGAGGTGGTTGTGTAGCTGGTGGCTCCGTTTGAGAGAGTTCCGGTTCCCAGCGGGGTACCGTTGTCGAAGAAGCTGACGGTACCAGTGGGCGTGCCGGTGGTTGTCGAGGCTACCGTCGCGCTGACTGTGACAGGCAAATCATAAGCGATGTTTGTCGTGCTTAGAGTTGTTGTCGTAATCGCTGGTGCCTTCGTGATGGACAGGGTTCCGTTCTGGACTACCTGGGTATAGTCAGCGAGGTTGGTCCCTGCGACTGAGGGGATGATCGGGTATTGGCCCACCGTCGACAGGGTGGTCGCTGAGTTGGAGAAGCTTTCGGTGAAGGTGTCACCGTTTTGGGCTCCGGCGACGCTACCAGTGAATGTGGGGTTTGGCGTGCCGTAGAGGCGGCTGAAGTTGTTGGCCGCGACGGTGAGTGTTGCCTGCGTAACGTTGATCGATACGGTCTTGGTTGCCGTGGTGTAGTCAACGAGATTGGTCGGAGTGAAGGTGACTGAAAGCTGGTGGGAACCGACCATGAATTCGGTTCCGGCGGGCGGAGTGTAGACGAATGTGCCGTCGACATTAGCCGTGGCGTCAAGCTGAATGTTGCTCAGGGCGGTGCCGTAGATGATGTTTGCAGGATTGGCCCATGTGATGACTGGGGTGGGCTGGTTGACGGTCAGCTGTACGGATTTGGTGAGGGTGGTGTAGTCGATGGAGTCGGTTGGAGTGAAGGTGACCGAGAGCGTGTCGTTGCCGGCTTGCGGAATCGTACCAGCGGCGGGGGTGTAGACCAGAGAGCCGGGGACCGATGCAGTTGCGTCGAGTTGAGCGATTCCCAAGGCGGTGCCGTAAACAACTGGTGCGGGGTTGGTCCAGGTAATGGATGGAGTGGCCGGGCCTATGGTCAGGGCGCCATCAACATAGATGACTGCGTAGTCGCTGAGGTTGATGCCAGTTGCTACGGGAACGATTGGATATGTTCCGACCGGAGACGTGGTCGTTGCAGGGGTGCTTTCGGTGAAGGTGAAGGTGTCGCCGTTGACCGCTCCGGCGGCGGAGGCGGAGAAGGTTGGGTTGGGGACGCCATAGGTGCGGTTAGCGTTGGCGGCGGTTACGGTAAGGGTGGCGTGGCCGATGGACAGGGTGCCATTGTTGTAGACGACGGCATAGTCACTGAGGTTCGTTCCGGTGGCTGCGGGGACGATCGAATAAGTTCCAGCAGGGGATGTTGCGTTGGCAGTGGTGCTCTCAGTAAAGGTGAAGATATCGCCGTTGACTGCACCAGTTGCGGAGGCGGAGAAGGTTGGGTTAGCGGCGCCATAGCTGCGGTTGGCATTGGCTGCGGTGACGGTGAGGGTAGCCTGGCCTACGGTGAGGGTTCCGTTGTTGTAGACGATGGTGTAGTCGCCGAGGTTGGTGCCGGTTGCTACGGGAACGATCGGATAAGTTCCGACTGGAGACGCTGCGGTTGCCGTAGTGGTTTCGGTGAAGGTGAAGGTGTCGCCGTTGACCGCACCGGTTGCGGAGGCAGAGAAGGTTGGGTTGGGGGCGCCATAGCTGCGCGTGGCGTCGGCTGCAGTTACTGTGAGTGTGGCCTGGCCTACGGTCAGGGTGCCGTTGTTGTAGATCACTGTGTAATTGCCGAGGTTCGTGCCCGTGGCTACGGGGACAATCGAATAGGTTCCGACTGGAGACGCTGCGGTTGCCGGGGTGCTTTCGGTGAAGGTGAAGGTATCGCCATTGACCGCACCGGCGGCGGAAGCGGAGAAGGTTGGGTTGGGAGCGCCATATAGGCGACTGGCGTTCGTCGCGGTAACAGTAAGGGCAGCCGCTCCCACGGTGAAGGTGGCGTTCCTGGTAGCTGCGGTGTAGTTGCTGTCGGCTGCTTCAGACGCCATGAGCACCACCGTACCGGCACCGGTCAGGGTGACGGTCGAGCCCGCGATGGTTGCCGGACCCGAGACTACCGAGTAGGTGAAGGCTCCGGTGGAGTTCGAAGTCGCTGCCACTGCGAACGGAGCCGCCCCGTAGGTCTGGTTCGGCACCGTGAAGCTGATGGTCGGGGCAGCCGCTCCCACCGTAAAGGTGGCAGTCTTCGTGCCGGCAACATAGTTGCTGTCGGCTGCTTCAGACGCCATGAGCACCACCGTACCGGCACCGGTCAGGGTGACGGTCGAGCCCGTGATGGTGGCCGGGCCCGAGACTACCGAGTAGGTGAAGGCGCCGGTGGAGTTCGAAGTCGCTGCCACCGTGAACGGAGCCGCCCCATAGGTCTGGTTCGGCACCGTGAAGCTGATGGTCGGGGCAGCCGCTCCCACGGTGAAGGTGGCGTTTTTGCTGGCCGCGGTGTAGTTGCTGTCCGCCGCTTCCGAAGCCTGCAGGACGACGGTGCCGGCGCCGGTCAGGGTGACGGTGGATCCCGCGATGGTTGCCGGACCCGAGACTACCGAGTAGGTGAAGGCTCCGGTGGAGTTCGAAGTCGCTGCCACCGTGAACGGAGCCGCCCCATAGGTCTGGTTCGGCACCGTGAAGCTGATGGTCGGGGCAGCCAGGCCCACCGTAAAGGTGGCAGTCTTGGTGCCGGCAACATAGTTGCTGTCGGCTGCTTCAGACGCCATGAGCACCACCGTACCGGCACCGGTCATGGTGACGGTGGATCCCGTGATGGTGGCCGGGCCCGAGACCACCGAGTAGGTGAAGGCGCCGGTGGAGTTCGAAGTCGCTGCCACTGCGAACGGAGCCGCCCCATAGGTCTGGTTCGGCACCGTGAAGCTGATGGTCGGGGCAGCCGCGCCTACGGTGAAGGTGGCGTTCTTGCTGGCCGCGGTGTAGTTGCTGTCCGCCGCTTCCGAAGCCTGAGGACGACGGTGCCGGCGCCGGCCAGGGTGACGGTGGATCCCGCGATGGTTGCCGGACCTGAGACCACCGAGTAGGTGAAGGCTCCGGTGGAGTTCGAAGTCGCTGCCACCGTGAACGGAGCCGCCCCGTAGGTCTGGTTCGGCACCGTGAAGCTGATGGTCGGGGCAGCCGCGCCGACGGTGAAGGTGGCGTTCTTGCTGGCCGCGGTGTAGTTGCTGTCCGCCGCTTCCGAAGCCATGAGCACCACCGTACCGGCACCGGTCATGGTGACGGTGGATCCCGTGATGGTGGCCGGGCCCGAGACCACCGAGTAGGTGAAGGCGCCGGTGGAGTTCGAAGTCGCTGCCACTGCGAACGGAGCCGCCCCATAGGTCTGGTTCGGCACCGTGAAGCTGATGGTCGGGGCAGCCGCTCCCACGGTGAAGGTGGCGTTCTTGCTGGCCGCGGTGTAGTTGCTGTCGGCTGCTTCCGAAGCCTGCAGGACGACGGTGCCGGCGCCGGTCAGGGTGACGGTGGATCCCGCGATGGTGGCCGGGCCCGAGACTACCGAGTAGGTGAAGGCGCCGGTGGAGTTCGAAGTCGCTGCCACTGCGAACGGAGCCGCCCCATAGGTCTGGTTCGGCACCGTGAAGCTGATGGTCGGGGCAGCCGCGCCTACGGTGAAGGTGGCGTTCTTGGTAGCTGCGGTGTAGTTGCTGTCGGCTGCTTCAGAGGCCATGAGCACCACGGTGCCGGCGCCGGTCAGGGTGACGGTGGATCCCGTGATGGTGGCCGGGCCCGAGACTACCGAGTAGGTGAAGGCTCCGGTGGAGTTCGAAGTCGCTGCCACTGCGAACGGAGCCGCCCCGTAGGTCTGGTTCGGCACCGTGAAGCTGATGGTCGGGGCAGCCGCGCCTACGGTGAAGGTGGCGTTCTTGCTGGCCGCGGTGTAGTTGCTGTCCGCCGCTTCCGAAGCCATGAGCACCACCGTACCGGCACCGGTCAGGGTGACGGTCGAGCCCGTGATAGTGGCCGGGCCCGAGACTACCGAGTAGGTGAAGGCTCCGGTGGAGTTCGAAGTCGCTGCCACTGCGAACGGAGCCGCCCCGTAGGTCTGGTTCGGCACCGTGAAGCTGATGGTCGGGGCAGCCGCTCCCACCGTAAAGGTGGCAGTCTTGGTGCCGGCAACGTAGTTGCTGTCGGCTGCTTCAGACGCCATGAGCACCACCGTACCGGCACCGGTCAGGGTGACGGTGGATCCCGTGATCGTTGCCGGGCCCGAGACCACCGAGTAGGTGAAGGCGCCGGTGGAGTTCGAAGTCGCTGCCACTGCGAACGGAGCCGCCCCATAGGTCTGGTTCGGCACCGTGAAGCTGATGGTCGGGGCAGCCGCTCCCACGGTGAAGGTGGCGTTTTTGCTGGCCGCGGTGTAGTTGCTGTCCGCTGCTTCCGAAGCCTGAGGACGACGGTGCCGGCGCCGGTCAGGGTGACGGTGGATCCCGTGATGGTTGCCGGGCCCGAGACTACCGAGTAGGTGAAGGCGCCGGTGGAGTTCGAAGTCGCTGCCACCGTGAACGGAGCCGCCCCATAGGTCTGGTTCGGCACCGTGAAGCTGATGGTCGGGGCAGCCAGGCCCACGGTGAAGGTGGCGTTCTTGGTAGCTGCGGTGTAGTTGCTGTCGGCTGCTTCAGACGCCATGAGGACGACCGTGCCGGCACCGGTCAGGGTGACGGTGGAGCCCGTGATGGTTGCCGGGCCCGAGACCACCGAGTAGGTGAAGGCGCCGGTGGAGTTCGAAGTCGCTGCCACAGCGAACGGAGCCGCCCCGTAGGTCTGGTTCGGCACCGTGAAGCTGATGGTCGGGGCAGCCGCGCCCACGGTGAAGGTGGCGTTCTTGCTGGCTGCGGTGTAGTTGCTGTCGGCTGCTTCCGAAGCCTGCAGGACGACGGTGCCGGCGCCGGTCAGGGTGACGGTGGATCCCGTGATGGTTGCCGGGCCCGAGACTACCGAGTAGGTGAAGGCGCCGGTGGAGTTCGAAGTCGCTGCCACTGCGAACGGAGCCGCCCCGTAGGTCTGGTTCGGCACCGTGAAGCTGATGGTCGGGGCAGCCGCGCCTACGGTGAAGGTGGCGTTCTTGGTGGCCGCGGTGTAGTTGCTGTCCGCTGCTTCAGACGCCATGAGCACGACCGTACCGGCACCGGTCAGGGTGACGGTCGAGCCCGTGATGGTTGCCGGGCCCGAGACCACCGAGTAGGTGAAGGCGCCGGTGGAGTTCGAAGTCGCTGCCACCGCGAACGGAGCCGCCCCATAGGTCTGGTTCGGCACCGTGAAGCTGATGGTCGGGGCAGCCGCGCCACGGTGAAGGTGGCGTTCTTGCTGGCCGCGGTGTAGTTGCTGTCGGCTGCTTCCGAGGCCTGCAGGACGACGGTGCCGGCACCGGTCAGGGTGACGGTGGATCCCGTGATGGTTGCCGGACCCGAGACCACCGAGTAGGTGAAGGCGCCGGTGGAGTTCGAGGTCGCTGCCACTGCGAACGGAGCCGCCCCGTAGGTCTGGTTCGGCACCGTGAAGCTGATGGTCGGGGCAGCCGCTCCCACGGTGAAGGTGGCGTTTTTGCTGGCCGCGGTGTAGTTGCTGTCGGCTGCTTCCGAGGCCATGAGGACGACGGTGCCGGCACCGGTCAGGGTGACGGTCGAGCCCGTGATGGTGGCCGGACCCGAGACCACCGAGTAGGTGAAGGCGCCGGTGGAGTTCGAAGTCGCTGCCACTGCGAACGGAGCCGCGCCGTAGGTCTGGTTCGGCACCGTGAAGCTGATGGTCGGGGCAGCCGCGCCTACGGTGAAGGTGGCGTTCTTGCTGGCCGCGGTGTAGTTGCTGTCCGCTGCTTCCGAGGCCTGCAGGACGACGGTGCCGGCGCCGGTCAGGGTGACGGTGGATCCCGTGATGGTTGCCGGGCCCGAGACCACCGAGTAGGTGAAGGCGCCGGTGGAGTTCGAAGTCGCTGCCACCGAGAACGGAGCCGCGCCGTAGGTCTGGTTCGGCACCGTGAAGCTGATGGTCGGGGCGGCCGCGCCCACGGTGAAGGTGGCGTTCTTGCTGGCCGCGGTGTAGTTGCTGTCCGCTGCTTCCGAAGCCATGAGCACGACCGTGCCGGCACCGGTCAGGGTGACGGTCGATCCCGTGATGGTTGCCGGGCCCGAGACCACCGAGTAGGTGAAGGCGCCGGTGGAGTTCGAAGTCGCTGCCACTGCGAACGGAGCCGCGCCATAGGTCTGGTTCGGCACCGTGAAGCTGATGGTCGGGGCAGCCGCTCCCACGGTGAAGGTGGCGTTCTTGGTGGCGGCGGTGTAGTTGCTGTCGGCTGCTTCAGAGCCATGAGGACCACGGTGCCGGCACCGGTCAGGGTGACGGTGGATCCCGTGATGGTTGCCGGGCCCGAGACCACCGAGTAGGTGAAGGCGCCGGTGGAGTTCGAAGTCGCTGCCACTGCGAACGGAGCCGCGCCATAGGTCTGGTTCGGCACCGTGAAGCTGATGGTCGGGGCAGCCGCTCCCACGGTGAAGGTGGCGTTTTTGCTGGCCGCGGTGTAGTTGCTGTCCGCTGCTTCCGAAGCCTGCAGGACGACGGTGCCGGCGCCGGTCAGGGTGACGGTGGATCCCGCGATGGTTGCCGGACCCGAGACCACCGAGTAGGTGAAGGCGCCGGTGGAGTTCGAAGTCGCTGCCACCGTGAACGGAGCCGCCCCATAGGTCTGGTTCGGCACCGTGAAGCTGATGGTCGGGGCAGCCAGGCCCACGGTGAAGGTGGCGTTCTTGGTGGCTGCGGTGTAGTTGCTGTCGGCTGCTTCAGACGCCATGAGGACCACCGTGCCGGCACCGGTCAGGGTGACGGTGGATCCCGTGATGGTTGCCGGGCCCGAGACCACCGAGTAGGTGAAGGCGCCGGTGGAGTTCGAAGTCGCTGCCACTGCGAACGGAGCCGCCCCATAGGTCTGGTTCGGCACCGTGAAGCTGATGGTCGGGGCAGCCGCGCCTACCGTGAAGGTGGCGTTCTTGCTGGCCGCGGTGTAGTTGCTGTCGGCCGCTTCCGAAGCCTGCAGGACGACGGTGCCGGCGCCGGTCAGGGTGACGGTGGATCCCGTGATGGTGGCCGGGCCCGAGACTACCGAGTAGGTGAAGGCGCCGGTGGAGTTCGAAGTCGCTGCCACTGCGAACGGAGCCGCCCCGTAGGTCTGGTTCGGCACCGTGAAGCTGATGGTCGGGGCAGCCGCGCCTACGGTGAAGGTGGCGTTCTTGCTGGCCGCGGTGTAGTTGCTGTCCGCTGCTTCCGAAGCCATGAGGACGACCGTGCCGGCACCGGTCAGGGTGACGGTCGAGCCCGTGATGGTTGCCGGGCCCGAGACCACCGAGTAGGTGAAGGCGCCGGTCGAGTTCGAAGTCGCTGCCACCGCGAAGGGAGCCGCGCCGTAGGTCTGGTTCGGCACCGTGAAGCTGATGGTCGGGGCAGCCAGGCCCACCGTGAAGGTGGCGTTCTTGGTGGCTGCGGTGTAGTTGCTGTCGGCTGCTTCAGAGGCCATGAGGACGACGGTGCCGGCACCGGTCAGGGTGACGGTCGAGCCCGTGATGGTTGCCGGGCCCGAGACCACCGAGTAGGTGAAGGCGCCGGTGGAGTTCGAAGTCGCTGCCACCGCGAAGGGAGCCGCCCCGTAGGTCTGGTTCGGCACCGTGAAGCTGATGGTCGGGGCAGCCGCGCCCACGGTGAAGGTGGCGTTCTTGGTGGCTGCGGTGTAGTTGCTGTCCGCTGCTTCCGAAGCCTGCAGGACGACGGTGCCGGCGCCGGTCAGGGTGACGGTGGATCCCGTGATGGTTGCCGGGCCCGAGACCACCGAGTAGGTGAAGGCGCCGGTGGAGTTCGAAGTCGCTGCCACTGCGAACGGAGCCGCGCCGTAGGTCTGGTTCGGCACCGTGAAGCTGATGGTCGGGGCAGCCGCGCCTACCGTGAAGGTGGCGTTCTTGGTGGCCGCGGTGTAGTTGCTGTCCGCTGCTTCCGAAGCCATGAGGACGACGGTGCCGGCACCGGTCAGGGTGACGGTCGAGCCCGTGATGGTTGCCGGGCCCGAGACCACCGAGTAGGTGAAGGCGCCGGTGGAGTTCGAAGTCGCTGCCACTGCGAACGGAGCCGCGCCGTAGGTCTGGTTCGGCACCGTGAAGCTGATGGTCGGGGCAGCCGCGCCCACCGTGAAGGTGGCGTTCTTGGTGGCGGCGGTGTAGTTGCTGTCGGCTGCTTCAGAGGCCATGAGCACGACGGTGCCGGCACCGGTCAGGGTGACGGTCGATCCCGTGATGGTTGCCGGGCCCGAGACCACCGAGTAGGTGAAGGCGCCGGTGGAGTTCGAAGTCGCTGCCACCGCGAACGGAGCCGCGCCATAGGTCTGGTTCGGCACCGTGAAGCTGATGGTCGGGGCAGCCGCTCCCACGGTGAAGGTGGCGTTCTTGGTGGCCGCGGTGTAGTTGCTGTCGGCTGCTTCCGAAGCCATGAGGACGACGGTGCCGGCACCGGTCAGGGTGACGGTCGAGCCCGTGATGGTTGCCGGGCCCGAGACTACCGAGTAGGTGAAGGCGCCGGTGGAGTTCGAAGTCGCTGCCACTGCGAACGGAGCCGCCCCGTAGGTCTGGTTCGGCACCGTGAAGCTGATGGTCGGGGCAGCCGCTCCCACGGTGAAGGTGGCGTTCTTGGTAGCTGCGGTGTAGTTGCTGTCGGCTGCTTCAGACGCCATGAGGACCACCGTGCCGGCGCCGGTCAGGGTGACGGTGGATCCCGCGATGGTTGCCGGGCCCGAGACCACCGAGTAGGTGAAGGCGCCGGTGGAGTTCGAAGTCGCTGCCACTGCGAACGGAGCCGCCCCATAGGTCTGGTTCGGCACCGTGAAGCTGATGGTCGGGGCAGCCGCGCCTACCGTGAAGGTGGCGTTCTTGCTGGCCGCGGTGTAGTTGCTGTCGGCTGCTTCCGAAGCCTGCAGGACGACGGTGCCGGCGCCGGTCAGGGTGACGGTGGATCCCGTGATGGTGGCCGGGCCCGAGACCACCGAGTAGGTGAAGGCGCCGGTGGAGTTCGAAGTCGCTGCCACCGCGAAGGGAGCCGCGCCGTAGGTCTGGTTCGGCACCGTGAAGCTGATGGTCGGGGCAGCCGCGCCTACGGTGAAGGTGGCGTTCTTGCTGGCCGCGGTGTAGTTGCTGTCCGCCGCTTCAGACGCCATGAGGACGACGGTGCCGGCACCGGTCAGGGTGACGGTCGAGCCCGTGATGGTGGCCGGGCCCGAGACTACCGAGTAGGTGAAGGCGCCGGTGGAGTTCGAAGTCGCTGCCACTGCGAACGGAGCCGCCCCGTAGGTCTGGTTCGGCACCGTGAAGCTGATGGTCGGAGCGGCTTGGCTGATGGTCAGGGTGCCGTTGACGAAGGTAAAGGTGTAGTTGGTTGATGCCAGTGTTCCCAGGGCAGCGGTAATCGTATATGTGCCTGCATTCACTGGAGTGGCTGGAGTCGTCGTCAGCGATGGAGCGCCGGTCGTCGCTGTGGCCTTGGTGTCGCCGTTGACGAAGCCTGTGATGGTGGAGGTGTAGGGAGCCAGCGCTGTGCCGTAGGCCACCGTCTGGCTGTTCGCGGTGACGGTTAGGGTGGCTGTGGTGATAGTGACGGTGCCGGTGGCAAAGATGAAGGTGTAATTGCTAGAGGTGAGGGTACCCACTGCGGCGGTCATCGTGTAGGCGCCGACGTTGACAGGTGTTCCCGGAATCGTGGTCAGCGACGGGGTTCCAGTGACTGTAGTGGCTTGGGTGTCTCCATTGACGAAGCCGGTGATCGTCGCTGTGTAGGGAGCCAGCGCCGTACCGTACACCACTGTTTGGTTGTTCGGGGTGACGGTTAGAGTGGCTTTGGTGATCGTGGCGGTGCCGGTCGAGAAGGTGAAGGTGTAGTTACTGGCAGCGAGGGTGCCGGCCGCGGCCGTGATTGTGTAGGCGCCGACGTTGACGGGGGTGGCCGGAGTCGTGGTCAGGGACGGGGTTCCTGTGACTGCGGTGGCCAGGGTGTCGCCGTTGACGAAGCCGGTGATGGTAGCGGTATAGGGAGCCAGCGCTGTGCCGTAGACTACCGTCTGGCTATTCGCCGCGACGTTCAGATTGGCCTGGTTGACCACCAAAGTGACTGTGGCGGTCTGGGGCGTGTAGTCCGTCGTGTTTGTCGGGGTGAAGGTGACGGAGAGGGTGTGGGAACCAGCACTGAGGACGGTACCTAAAGCAGGCGAGTAGGAGAACGTTCCAGCGACCGAGGCGCTGGCATTCAACTGGCCGGCAGTGGTTAGAGCGGTGCCGTAGCTGATTGCTGCCGGCGTGTTCCAAGTGATTGTCGGTGTGACCTTGGTGATGGTGAGAGTGCCGTTGACGAAGGTAAAGCTGTAGTTGCTGGCGGCGAGAGTGCCATTGGCAGCGGTGATCGTGTATGTGTTTGGAGCGGTAGGAGTAGGCGGGGTGGTGGAGAGCGACGCCGCGCCGGTGACCACGCTGGACGCGTCGCCGTTGACGAAGCCGGTAATGGTCGCGGTGTAAGGCGGGATGGCGGCGCCGAACAGGACCGTCTCGTTATTGGCGGTGACGGTGAGCGGAGCCTTATTGACAACGAGGTTGACGGTCTTTGTTGCCGTCCCGAAGGTCGGGTCGGTAGCAGTGAACAAGACGTTGAGCGGAACGGTACCAACTGCAGGCACTGTTCCGGCAGGCGGAGTATACGTGTAAGCACCAGGTATTACGGTTGGACTGGACGTATTGCTGAGCGACATCGCCATCAGCACGATGTTGCGATTGTTTGGGAGCGTGAGGCTCTTCACAACCCTTGTGCCGTCAATGGGCACGACATATCCGTACAGATAGACGTTGCCGTTTGTCCGGCCTCCACTGCCCGTATTTTGATATGGAGTCGTTGAAACGATGTTTTCGCCAGGATAGTTCTGAGGTGAGGTCCAGCTGCTGAGGCTAAAAGTGTCGTTCACACTAGTGCCATCGGTGTAGGTAATCGTTATGAATTGATTGGTCTGTCCGGTTGTGGTCGCCGCACCAATCACGGTCATCTGCGTAAAATTCCCTTGGGGCAGCGCAATCGTCGAGCTCGAGACTGCACTCGGAAGGTTCGCTGGCCCTAGGGAATAGGTCTGCCCATTCCACACAATCGATGAACCGAGGGCGGTGGCCGAGAAGGCATTCCCATTATTGTCGAAGCCTCCAGTCGAGAAGAGCGATCCGTCGCTCTGAAAGGCATTGACGCGATAGTAGGGCGAGAGCGATACAGATGTCGTTCCCGGTACCGTCTGGGCGACTGCGTTGAGTTGCGTCGAACTGAGCGCTGTCCCATAGGTGATAGGTGCAGGCGTAGGCCAGACGAGGTTAATGCTGTCCGCCGGGTTGACGAGTTCCAGCACACTTGCGGTAGCGCTCGTGTAATCTGTCTGGTCCGTTGGAGTAAATACAGTTGAAAGAGTGTTGGCCCCGGTGGGAAGGACGGTGCCTGAAGGCGGAGTATAGACCAGCGTTCCAGGCACCGGGGGAGAAACAAGCGCCATGGCGAGAAACACATTATTTTGCGTCGCTGGAAGCTGAATGCTCTTAACTATCTTCGTGCTGTCGAGTGGAATTTGATATCCAAAGACGCACGTCAGGTGGGCATCTCGGCCGCCACTGGAAGTATCGCGGTAAGGGACGCAAGTGATTACTGACTCACCGGGATAATTCAACGGGAACACCCAGTCACTCAGGCTTTGCGTCACGGTCGTAGTTGTATTGTCGGTATACGTGACGACGAAGGTGCTCGGGGTTGAAACATTACCATTGACGAGCGCACCAAGCATATTGAGGCTGGCGTAGTGTCCGGCCGGAAGAGTGATGGTGGTATTGGCAACAGCATCAGGTGCGCTGACAGGTCCTAACTGGTAAGTGATGTTATTCCAGGTGACGGAAGTTCCCAGCAAATTGGATGAGTAGGCGTTGCCGTCTGCATCAAATCCCCCGGTGCCGAAGCTCGAGCCATCGGGGTAAATACCGCTGACGTTGAAGAAGGAGGAGAGGGGGACCATGTTGTAGATGGCCGCAGTTGCATCGAGTTGTATTCCACTCAACGCCGTACCGAAGGAGATCGGCGCCGGCGTCGCCCAGCTGATTTGAGGAGTTGCGGGTTTCACGACGAGTGAAACGCTGGCGGTAGCGATCGTGTAATCGGTCGAGTCGGTTGGAGTGAAAGTCGTGGAGATCGTGTAAGTGCCGACCGGTAGCAAGGTGTATGCTGCCTGGCTGTAGGCAAAAGTTCCCGCTACGGGACTCGTCGCGTTCAGCTGTGTGCTTGAGAGCAAGGTTCCATAGGTGATGGAGCTTGGATTGGCCCAGGTGATGACGGGCGTTCCTTTGCCGACGATGACGCCCAGAACGGGTGAAGTGCTGGCAATAAAATTGGTGTCGCCTGCGTAAGTTGCGGTAATGCTATGAGTACCTAGGCCGAGGCTTGCGATGTTAAGAGTTGCTACTCCACCGGAGACCGCCACCGGGGTTCCGATCGTTATTCCACCGTCCTTGAATGTAACGGTACCCGTCGACGTCAGACCGCCTACGTTTGTAGGGGAGGTTAGGAACGTCGCTGTGAGGACCACTTGCTGACCAAAGGTTGGGGACGTGGTATTCGCAGTGAGAAGTGTGGATGTCGGGACTATCGACGACGTCAGAGACAACGTATCTGTACTCCCTGCGAAGTTGGCGTCGCCCACATAGGATGCTTCCACCGTGTGCTGGCTACCACTACCAGGAACGAAGATGCCCGTAAACGAAGCGTTCGCAGTATCCGTGAGTTGGTTCAGCAAAATGCCGACAGTATTCCTGCTGCTGTTTACGACTGCCAGGTCTGTGCTGCCGTCTCCGTTGAAGTCTGCTGCCGTTGCTGCAACCGGGCTGAATGTCGTATGCGGGTCTGTGGCGAACGGAGAACCGTTAGCAGCGGTGAACACAGTGCCGGTGCCAGTGCCCAGCATAATGGTCGTTGAATTGCCCGACTGGTTTGTTACGGCAAAGTCGACTTTGCCGTCTGCATTGAAGTCTCCGGCGACAATGGACACAGGCTTGGCGCCGGTGGCAGGAGCGCCTGTCAGCAACGTGAAGGTTCCGTCGCCGTTTCCTTTGAAGATGTCGACCCTGTTTTGGCCGCTTTCGGCTACCGCGAGATCGGGTTGCCCGTCCCCGTTAACGTCAGCGACAGCGATGGCCGCCGGACTTGAACCAGTACCTGTATTAAACGGCGACCCCGTGGCAGCCGTGAATGCAGTGCCACTACCGTCTCCCAGCATCACGCTGATGGTGTTGTCAGTCTGGTTGGCGACAGCAAAATCCATACTGGTGCCTGCGTTGAAGTACCCTGTCACTACTGCGGAAGGCCCGTTGCCAACGGCAATCCCTGCCGAGGTCGCATTGGTGAAAGCCCCACTGCCGTCGCCTTGGAGAATGTCTATTGCACCTGCGCCGGCATTGTTGGTAGTGCCCGCCGCAATAAGATCTGGGATGCCGTCGCCGTTGAAGTCTCCTAACGCAAGAGCCGTTAAAGATTTTGTAAGCGGCGTAGTAGCGTAGGAATTACGCACACCGAAGGTTCCGTCGCCGTTTCCGAGGCGAATCGATACTGTTTGATCAGAGGAATTTGCCACGGCTAGGTCGAGCTTGCCGTCGCCATTGAAATCGCCGACCACAATCGCAACAGGTCCGTTACCGGTCCCATAGGTTCCTGATGCAGTAAATCCACCCGCACCATTACCAATCAGAATGCTTATGGTTTTATCGTTGCTGTTTAGCACCGCGAGATCGATGTTTCCATCGCGGTTGAAATCCCCAGCGGCCACATCCTGTGGGGTATTGCCCACGCCGATCGGTGACCCCGCCGCGGTAACAGTTTGCAGTCCGAACGTGCCTCCACCGAGCCCCGCGACCCCCAGCAGTAGGTTGCTGTTATTTGTATCCAGAAGAGATACATTTCCAGTCGGTGAAAGACTAAAACTGCCAACCCCAACGATGGTTGTGGTTAACGAATAGTTACCCGTCGTGCCACCCGTCTGAACTAGGCTGGCTACCGTTGGATAGACGCCCGTGGTTGTTACAGGGATGGCTGCTGACGAACTGGTCTGAAAAGTCTTTGTGGGATTGAAGGTGGCTATGATGGAATGCGTTCCAATTCCGCCAAGTTGCATGCGCAGAACCGCATTACCTTTTGTGCCGTTTGCCGATTGTACCTGAACAGTGCCAAGGACTTGCGTGACGCTGCCGTAGGTGTCGCGGAAGGTAACCGTACCGACCGTCAGGGGTGTTGATGTACCTGTCGTTACCGCAGCGGTCATGGTGAATACAGATCCGTTGGCCGCCGTCAAAGGAGTGATCGAAAGTGTGGTTGAGGTAGTCTGCGCCCCGGCTAGAGCGGCGGACATCGCGACGAAGAAGGCGACTGAAAGAGCGCCAAGAGGTTTTTTCCGGAGAAATGTTTCGCCGCGTGGCGTAGCGTAGTTAGAACTGTCTAATATTCCCTCGACTCCGCCGAAGATTTGTGGCGATCCAATTGCTTCAAGATGTCTCGCAGTTCGGAAACGAGGTTGCGAGAGCGAACAGTGTGCAGCACCCGACAGGCGGGCCGATGCTGTTTGGCAGAGACGGAGTGTGGACAGAGCACTCCGCAAAACACTCATGAATACAGGCATTTCAAAACCTTTCAGAAGGTACTGCGAACAGGGATTCTTCTTCCGGGACCATGCCCTTTGTTTTTCAAGACCGCAAGCCCCTCTCTTCGAAGGCTCCGGATCTCCGTTGCGCAAAAAGCAACTTTTTTGAACTGTTTTGCCTTGCTAACACCGAGAAATCCAAAAAAAAGGGATCGGATTAACCAAAATGCCAGTCGTGCACGAGTTTCAAAACTTGAGCTACTTGCAGTTGGAGAAACTTCGAAGCCAAAAACATCATGACTTGGCATATGAATTGGGGGTATGGCACGTCATGTGGAAGCGGTCCCCAAAAAGTTGTAGGAGACGTTTACAAACGAGGAACAAGAATGGCGTGCCATATTCCCTCACGGCGCGCCGCAACATCGATCCGCTCATGTGCCAGAGCGAACGGCGCGAATGACGAAAACAGCCGAGACTTCACCGATGGGTAATTCAGAGGGTTGAAAAGTGATTTGGACGCCCACAACGGCTTCCGGCAGCAAAAAAGCCCTCCGGTTGGAGCGCTTCTAACGTGCCGGTTCGTTTCTATGTCAAAACTTATCGCGAAACTAGCTTAAGCCTCGCGAGATTGCTCCTCTACCAATGATGCCGACGGGCAACCCTGACCTCCATCTACATCGACGAAATTAAACAGTGACACCGATCTTCTGTTCGAGATAGGTTTTGCTAAGGGAAGTACACCGGCAGAAAGCCATCGTTGTCACCAACTCGCGCGGCCGAGTTGCTGCTGCGAGCGCCGATGGGAACTCGAAGGCTGCGCTTGCTCGTGAGTTCGGCATCAGTCGGGACACGCTATATCGGTATGTTCCGGTCAAAAAACGCCGGGCTGAGAAGCTTCGAAAATGAATTGAGGAGGGAAACCGATGAGTGAATCAGAGATGCAAGCGGAGCTGGAGCGCCTGCGGGCTGAGAATGCTCAGCTCAAGAGCAAAGACAAGGGCGGCCTCACTTTGAAAGTGAGCGAGAAAGGCGGGGTTTCTTTGTACGGCATGGGACGTTTTCCGGTCACCCTCTACAAAGAACAATGGCTTCGCATCCTGGCGAGTGCACCGGAGATCGAGGCGTTCATCCGCGAAAACGATTCCAAGTTGAAGACGAAGGAGTAGGGCTTTGAAGAAGGCGATCCAGATCGCAATATGCTGTCCTGAGGGAATGAGAAGATCCTCGCCCTGGGCCTCTGTGCGACCTGCTACACGCTGAAACGGCACGATGCCGAGTATTTCGGCGGCCTGCGAGAGCAGGTTTTAGAGCGCGATGGATACGCCTGCAGGGTGTGCGGTGATCCCGATCCCGGAGTCCATCATCGGGAACCGGGCAAGTTTCTGTTGCATTCTGATGATCGCTCTCCGTGCGGGATGTCACGCGAAGGTCCACCGAACAAAGGTTGTCCTTACAGAGTTTTCGCCGCTTCTGCCGGTTCTGTGGCAAAGCAGCACCCAGAAGGCCACGAACCGACGTACCTTGATTTCAACGTTCGCAAACCACCGGCTCAGATTGTGCCACTGAAGTTTGAAGCCGTCCGGAAGGATTGAGCTACCGACTCATGCCGTCTAAGGCGTGAACTAGAGAGTTTTCTCCTGGCCTTGATGTGATACGCCGCGTACCTGTCCTTTGAAAACACGCCGGCCTCGTATGGGCCATTTCGGCAAGCAGGTTTCAGGTGCGCCGTTTTGACTGTTCTTTCATCTTCACTGATCCGGTGCAGACCTCGGTGGGGAGAACTTGCTGTTGCTGGTTGCTAAGCCTGCTTATACTGTTAGTGCCTCGGGTACTGCTCGATAGTCCTGGCCGGTCGAGAGCACTGTGAACACCGCTATCAGAATGCGGAAAAACTCTATGCCACTGTCATCGATATCCAGCGCCGCGTCAACGGGCCCACCCATCCTGATACTCTGAACGCACTCAACAATCTCGCAGTCCTTTATGCGGTCGAGGGCAAGTACTCCGAAGCCGCTCCGATTTACGAAAACGTGCTCAAGCAATGGCGCAAGCAGTTGGGGCCGGAGCATCCGCGGACGCTGGCCGTCATGTCGAACCTAGCGGTCTTAAAACATGGCCAGTGCGACTTGGCGGGAGCCGAAACGCTCGGCCGCCTCGTCCTCGAAATTCGCACGCGCGTCCTCGACGCCGAACATAGCGAGACGCTCCAATCGCAGAGTATTCTTGCATCGATCTTCGAGGAAGAAGGCAAATACGCGGAGGCCGACCCCCTCTTCGCCCGAGTTATCGAGGTGCGCCAGCGCGGTATTCTGTTCTGCACGTCGGCCTCCGATTTCATTGCCGACCGGCGGAGCGCTCAGGAGCGGGCCGAGCACATTGGTCCCATAGCTGGCATTCCAGTATTCGGTCTCGACGCTCTGAGTTGGGATTCCTATGAAGGAGCCGCGCCGGCCAGCATCAGGCCATTGGCGAGCGCCAATGCTTCTTGCGCAAGTTCACCGAAACCAATAATCACGCCTAACAGATTGTTGAAGTCATGCGCTATTCCGCCCCTACTTTCCGGAAGTCGAAAGCGTCTTCACCACGTCGTAGAGAAACTCCTGCCCTCGATAGAACGCGTCTGTCTTCATGCGCTCGTCGCGCCCGTGGAAGCGGATGTCGTCGCGGTCGAAGAAGAAGCCCTGCACGCCGTAGGTAGGGATACCAGCCTGCCGCAGCATGCGGCCGTCGGTCGCGCCTGTCACCAGTATCGGCACCACCGGCACGCCGGGAAATTCTCGCTCGCTCGCCGCTTTCACAGCCTTCGTAACATCGGGCCGAAGTGGCGAAGGCGGCGCGCCGGCAGCATTCTCGCTCATGGACTCAATCTTCACCTCGGGATCGGCGACCACCTTATTCAAGGTGCTGAGCACGTAGTCGGGCGAGTCCTCCGGTAGCACACGGCAGTTCACTGTCGCCGTCGCGAGCTGAGGCAGCGCGTTGAGCGCGTGACCGCCTGCGAGCATCGTAGCCACGCACGTTGTGCGCAACGTCGAGTTCCACGCCGGAGACGCTGCGGCCACTCGCTCCATTGCCGCTTGCGAGCCCTGCGCCACCTGCGCAAGATCGGTCGCGATCGGACCCTTCTCAATCTTCGCCATCTCGACAAAGTATGCCGCAGTCACCTCGTCAGTCTTAAGCGGAAATCCGAACGCCGCGAGACGTACAAGCCCACCAGCCAGATGGTAGATGGCATTGTCGGGCACCGGCATGGAGCTGTGGCCGCCCTTATTGGTTACAGAGAGTGTGTAGTTGATAACGTACTTTTCGGTAACCTGCAGGTCGTTGGATATTTTCTTCCCGTTCTCTTCCTCGCCCCATCCACCCTCGTTCAGCGCGATATCGGCGTCGATTAGGTCGCGATGATTCTTGATAAGCCAATCCACGCCGTTGTACGGACCACCACCCTCCTCGTCGGCGGTTAGCGCCACGATGATGTCACGGTTAGGCTGAAAGCCCTCGCGTTTCATCCGGATTAGGGTCGCGATCCAGACCGCAGCCTGCGCTTTGTCGTCGCCGGTGCCGCGGCCATAGAAATAGCCATCCTTCTCGTTGAGCACGAACGGGTCCATCGTCCAGTCCTCGCGCTTGGCCTCAACTACGTCTGTATGGGCCAGTAGCAGCAGAGGCTTCTGGGCGCCGGTGCCGTGATAGCGCGCGACCAGGTTGAACTTCTTCGGCGACGCGCCCCCGAGAAAGACGTCCGAGTCCGGGAACCCGGCATCCTTCAGACGCGCCGCAGCAGCTTCGGCGACCGGAGTGGTGGAGCCCGTGGAGTAGCCCGACTGGATCTCGACGAACTGCTTGTAGATGTCATGGGCGAGCTTCATATCCGCCGGCGGTGGCATGGTCTGGGCATAGGCTGCGGAACCGGCAGCGAGGCAGGCGTTGGCGACAATGGCGCGAAGCAGAGTCCGTGCGATCATGCAATCTCCTAATGGGTGGGTGTCTCACGATACTAGGCTGAAGCACCGATGAGAACAAGACCCTTCCGTTCTCCCCCTGGGGAGATCATTCCTAGCGGCGGGGCCATCAGGTTCTCGAGACGCTCGATTTCGAGGGGAAGTATCCATCGGCCAGTTAGGCCCGTGCTTTACGCACGCGAGTCTCCATAAACACCCTATGCCTCCTCGGACAATCGAATAAAGCCATAGGCCACGAGTCTCCAATAGGACCATGCGTTGCCACTCACGCAGTGGACAACCGTCAGGCTTGTTGTTTCAGAAACGATGGGCGCCGTCACGACAGGGAAACAAACCCCACAGGGGGACGAAGCGTATCTGCGCTTCGCACGCGGAGACGAAACAAGTGACTCGGCCTTGAGGAAGACCACACGCTCAAACAGTGGGGCTGAATGCCGAGACAAGAATGGGGGCGGTATTGAGCCGATGGAAAGATTTTTCTCTTGACATTCCTTTTTATAGGACTGGACGACTTAAGGTTACTAATCTTGACGACCGAGCATCGCGCCGCAGTTTAGCTGGGTCGTGGATTGAACTGGAAGCACTGCGCGAAAGTCTTCTCCAGGTGCTCGATGAAAATGCGTACTTTAGCGGACGTTCGGCGGCTGGCAGGCCGCACGGCAAGGATTGGCACTGTTCGTTCAAACGGAGTGAGAAGACGTACAACTGTACCTTCTCTGAGTTCTGCAGCGAAGAGCCATGCTGGTGCCTGGGCAATCCCTAAATGTTCAAGGACACCCATCCTCATCTGTTCAATATCGCTGGTTCGAAAGACTCCTGTGGGGATAACACGCTTCGCGTCTTGTCCAGATCCAAAGCTCCACGGCTGTACGGAACCTCGCTCGACAAAAACGACAGATCGAAAGCGATTGAGATCCTCCGGCGATTTCGGTGCACCATAGCGTGCGAGGTACTGAGGAGTTGCGACGAGAACGGTCATCGTCTGCCCTAATCTTCGCGCAACCAGAGTGGAGTCCGGGAGATCACCGGAGTGGATCGCCAAGTCGAAGCCGTCTTCGATGATCGTTGTAGGACTTTCCGATGTGGACATCTCGATTGCCATATCAGGGTAGGCAGCAAAGAAAGCAGGCAGCTTTGACACCATATGGAGGCGGGCAAATGTGGGAGGAACGGTAACACGGATGAGGCCTTTCGGAGCGGTCTGGCCTCGGCCGATTCGTGAAGTCGCGTTTTCAAAATCATCGAGAATGCGCAAAGCAGACTCGTAAAAGTCCCGACCTGGCTCAGTCAGTGCGATGGAACGAGAGGTGCGGTGAATTAGTTCGGTGCCGAGTTCATCTTCAAGGGCGGAAATCTGTTTGCTGACAGCAGGCTGACCAATTCCACGTTCTTTCGCGACAGCGGAGAAGCTCCCTTTCTCAATTACTCGGACGAACGCTTGCATCGCATCCAATCTGTCCATATAGCCTCCCTATTCCTCTACGGAATGGATTGTATTTGCTGGAGAAGGATTCACTCTTTGAGGGTGGATTATTCGTACCCCCCACTAGTCCATTCCCCCAACTCCTTAGCGGCTATTTCATAGGCCCGAGAGCATTCCCATTGGGAATGGCTTGTATTCCTCGAATTGCCACGTCCCCTTGCAGGAATGGCACATCAGATAGGCGTCACTAGACTACTCAGCACGAAATGGAAGGAAACATAGATGACCACGACTCCTAAAGAGTCTGCTTCGAACCGTGAAATCCTACTCGTCGGTCCGTATGGCGTACTTGGCACGGGAGTGATCGACGCTGTTGCCACTAACCCGGCCTGGCGCGTCACAACAGCAGCGCGCCGACCCGTACCGGCATATCGTGCCCAAACCCCGCCCCGCCACATTAGCGTCGACCTCATGGACCGTGAGGGCACGATCAAGGCCTTCTCCAGTCTGGATGCCGTGACCGACCTGGTTTTTGCCGCCTATGTCGAGAGGCCGACTATGGCCGAAACCGTACAGCCCAATACCAGGATGCTGACAAATACACTTGAAGCCCTCGCGGCGCGCAATATCCCTCTCAGACGCATCGTCCTGTCAGGTGGAGCTAAATCCTATGGATTTAACCTAGGCGCGTTCAACGCTCCGGCGAAAGAAACAGAGCCTCGTCTCATTGCGCCGATCCACTATCACCAACAAGAGGACATCGTTGCCGATTGGTCGAGCAAGAACGGAGCGGACTGGACGGTCTTGCGTCCGCATCTCGTGATGGGGCCGAGCTTGAATTCGCCGATGAATCTTGTGACGAGCCTCGCTGCATACGCCGCGATGAGCCGCGAACTCGGGTTGCCGTTGCGATTTCCGGGCAGCCGCGAAGGGTGGAACACACTTCAGGAAACCACCGACGCAGAGTTGTTTGGGCGTGCCGCCCTGTGGGCGCTCGATGAGGATAGGGCACGCAACGAAATCTTCAATGTGTCGAATGGGGACGTCTACCGCTGGCGGCAGCTTTGGAACGAATTGGCTGCATTCTATGATCTTTCCGTCGCAGAGCCTCTTGCAATGTCGACCGTTTCGGAGATGAGTGAGAAGGGCCCGCTGTGGGATTCGATAGTGGCTCGTTATGGACTGCATGCAACGCCATACGAACAGATTGCGAACTGGTCTTTTGTGGACTGGATGCTTAACTTCGGCGAAGAAACAATCCTGAGCACTATCAAGATCCGCCAGGCCGGCTTCGCAGATTGTATCGATACCCATGAGAGTTTCAGACGACAACTCACGAAGCTACGGACAGATCGGATCATCCCGTAGATGCACGCTTCCGAACCATATACTCGATTCGGAGTAATGGTGGAAAGAATGCACAATGACGGACTGACAGGCAGCCAGATGGCGCGAATTGGCCGAGTTCTGGCCGAGCCGAGACGGGTTCAGATGCTCAGGGAGATCGCGGCCTGCAAAGACCCGACGCCCACCACCAGGCTGCACCTAATCCACCGCGTGAGCGCCGCGACTCTCTCTCATCATATTAAACAATTGAAGATGGCCGGCTTGGTTGAAATCGTTCGTAAAGGCAAGTTCGCCAGCCTCATACTCCAACGCGAAGTGCTCCGCGCTTATGTTGATCGCCTCTCGGCGATTTGATCACCTTCAATCTTCGTTGCTACGAATTCCTCTTGGGGATAGCTGGTATTCCCAATGGTGCCAAATCCATCGCAGAAACACTACATCAGATAGGAAGTCTGACAGCTCCCAGCGAGATCGCAGTCAGTTGGATCGATGGGAAGTGAGAAAACCAAAGGAGATTTATGTCTAAGTTAGCCAATAAAGTGGCACTCGTAACCGGTGGTTCCCGGGGCATCGGTGCAGCGATTGCAAAGCGCCTGGCCGCCGATGGAGCAAGCGTAGCCTTCACGTACGCGAAGGACGCCAGCGCGGCTTCCGCCGTGGTCAAAGCAATTGAACTCGCTGGCGGAAAAGCTGTCGCGATCCAGGCGGACGCTGCCGACGCCGAAGCCGTCAAGGGTGCGGTCGAAAAGGCCGTCGCGACCTTCGGCCGGCTGGATGTGCTGGTGAACAATGCCGGCACGGCCATTCCGAAATCGTTCGAGGAAACCACGTCTGGAGGAGATGGACCGCGTGATCGACATCAACATCCGCGGCGTATTCGCCACGACCCAGGCTGCGCTGAAGCACATGAAGGATGGGGGCCGCATCATCATGGTCGGTTCGGCCGTGGGCGAGCGCGCCGTTGCGCCGGGGCTTGTGCCCTACGCGGCCACAAAGGGCGCCGTCAAGATGTTCACCCAGGCGCTGTCCAGAGAGGTCGGGAGCCGGGGTATCACGGTCAACAACGTCCAGCCGGGTCCGATCGACACGGATTTAAATCCCGCCTCGGGTGATTGGGCGGTGCCGCAGAGGGCCGCCACAGCGCTCGATCGTTACGGGCGTGTGGAAGAGATCGCCGCGATGGTGGCGTTTGTCGCCGGTCCGGAGTCCTCGTACATCACCGGGACGAATCTTACCGTGGATGGCGGAATGAATGCCTGAACCGATGTCCACACTTAGTCTCCGGGCCTGAAGAAAGAGACATCCGCGTGGAGATGATTGAGAGCCGACGCCCTAACGGAGTCGGCTCTTCTTCTCTTTGTCGGATGTAAAGAATACAGACCAAGAGAAGGTTTCCTCGTCTGCGCTATGCATTCCTATTGGGAATCAATGGTATTCCCAATAGTGCGAACTCTGCTTGCAATATTGGCGCATCAGATAGAGAGTCTGACAGTCCGAGCAAGATAACAATCAGTTGAATCAGTGGAGTAGTGAATTGTTCACAGAGAACCAAAGGAGATTCCATGTCTAAATTAGTCAATAACGTGGTGAAGAAATACAGCATCTCTTCTGAGCTAGCACAGAAAATGGTGGATCAAGCCGTGGCGAAAGCCAGAGAACTTGGCGTTAGCGAGAACGTAGCGATTCTCGATGACGGCGGCAATCTCAAAGCATTTAGCCGGATGGATGGGGCCCCGATCCTTTGCATCGAGATTGCGCAGAATAAGGCGTATACGGCTTTGTTCGGCGTCCCCACGCATGACTTGTTCAACTTTATCCAAGCCGATCCGTCGCTTTTGGCCGGCATGCCCACGCTTCCGCGTATGGCGGCGTGGGGAGGAGGATTTCCCATTAAGGTGGACGGAGAAATTGTCGGGGCGGTCGGGCTGAGCGGGGCGCCCACGGTGCAGAACGACATGGATTGCGCGAGAGCGGCCCTAGAGGCTGTTAATGACTTCAGTTGAGCATTTTGAAGATTCTGCTGAGCATGAGGCACGCGAAGGCGAAGTAGTGGAAGGCGGCGAGGGTTTGGGAGAGGCGTTCGTAGTCTCTGGCCAGGCGGCGGAAGCGTGCGGCCCAGGCGAAGCTTCGTTCGACGACCCATCTTCGGGGCAGCAGGACGAAGCCGCGTTTGGCCTCCGTGTGCTTGACCACCTCCAGTTGAATGCCGTGCCGGGCGGCCGCGCTGTCAGCGGCTTCTCCGGTGTAACCCTGGTCGACGTAGGCAAGTTCCACATGGTCTCCGGTTACCTGCTGCACCGCTTCGGCGAGTTTCTCCACCTGGGCGCGGTCTTGCTCGTTGGCGGCGGTAACATGCAAGGCGAGCAGGTTGCCCAGGGTGTCCACCGCAGCGTGCACCTTGGCTCCTTTGCGCCGCTTGGCGCCATCGTATCCCGCCCGCGCACCCGACTCCGGCGTGGACTGCAGCGTCCGGCTGTCCACCACCATCGCCGTGGGCTGCGGCTTGCGCTCGGCAAACTCGCGCAACAGAGAGCGCAGATCCTCCACCAGGATCTCGAAGCATCCGGCACCGATCCAGCGCCGCGTCTGCTGGTACACCACCGGCCACGGCGGAAGATCGTTCGGCATCATCCGCCAGTGCGCCCCGGTCTTCACCAGCCAGCGCAGAGCGTTGAACACCGCTCGCAAACTGTGCGACCGCTGCCGAGCGTCCTCTCGACACAACGCCAGATAGGGCGCCACAAACGCCCACTCCTCATCGCTCACATCACTCGGATAACCAACCTGACCCTTATTCCCCATCCAAACTATGCTGCGCGATGACAACAACACAATCACCGCCTTCCTACAGATGGGAATTAAAGTTATTAACAGCCTCTAGCGCTCGTGTCCGATGCCGTGCCAACTAAATGACGTGCCACCTAAACGAAAAGGGAGCGACCATAATGGTTCATACCCACCAGACCGCGCCGACGCAGTTCGTCGAGGCCAACGGAATCCGCTTCGCCTTTCGCCGATTCGGCAAAGCCGGCGGCGTGCCGCTCGTCTTCAAACAGCACTACATCGGCACCATGGATTACTGGGACCCAACAGTGACGGATGGCCTCGCTCGCTACCGTGAGGTGATCCTGTTCAACAACGCGGGCGTCTCCAGCAGCTCCGGCGAGGTCCCGACGACGTTCGAGCGGATGGGCGCTGACGCCATCGCCTTCATCAAGGCGCTGGGCCTGAAGCAAGTCGACCTATTTGGCTTCTCGATCGGCGGCATGGTCGTGCAGGAAATCACTTTGCAGGCACCCGATCTCGTTCGCAGGTTGATCGTCGATGGCACAGGTCCGCGCGGCGGCCAGGGAATGGAGTTGCTGACCCAAGCTGCAGGGCGGCTCTTTGGTGCCACCTACGATCCGCCCGAGAATGTCTGGCTCGCGGTCAAATTCAGCCCGTCCGCAGCAGGCCAGGCAGCGGGACGGGAGTTTCTGAAGCGCACGCATCTTAGGCAGGAGGGCCGCGATCCCGAAGTGAACGACAAGGTGTCGCCCGCCCAAGTCGAAGCGATGGGCAAATGGGGCGTCCAGAAAAAGGGGTCCTACGACTATCTGAAGACGATCAAACAGCCAACACTCGTCGTGAACGGCAGTAATGACGTGATCATGCCCACGGTGAACTCTTTCATCATGCAGCAGAACATGCCAAATGCGCAGGTGATCATCTACCCCGACTCCAATCACGGCGCGAACCACATGTACCCGGAGCTCTTCGTTGAACACGCGACTCTGTTTTTGAACGGTTGACCTGATTGAGAGCCGACGACCTAACGGAGTGGGCTCTCCTATCGGCTCCAGTCTCCGTACCCGTCTTATCCGCTATCTGGAAGGCAAGAGAGATGACAATGACTTCACTCCAAGACAAGACTGCGCTTGTGACAGGCGCATCAAGAGGAATCGGACGAGCGACGGCACTGGCGCTTGCCAGGGCCGGGGCACACGTTATGGTCCACTATGGCCATTCCGCGCAGGAGGCGGCATCTGTCGTCGCCGCAATCCAAGCGGAAAACGGACGAGCGAATGCAGTCTCGGCGGATCTAGGGACTCCAGACGGCGCTGCGCTGCTCGCCAAGCAGGTGCGCTCCATCGTCGGTGATCGATTGGATGTACTTGTGCTCAACGCCGGAATCAGTAAGTCGGCACGCATCGCGGATTACACGGTGGAGGATTTTGACAACCTTTTTGCGACAAACGTTCGAGGTCCATTCTTTCTGGTGCAACAACTCATGCCAGTTCTTGGTGAGGGCTCAAACATCATTGTCATCTCTTCGGCCTCAGCCCGTACGGTGGCGGGCAAGCCCGACGTGGAAAATCCTTCGATTCTTGTTTACGCTTCCACGAAAGGAGCACTTGAGCCCCTGGTCAGGAACTGGGCTGCCATTCTCGGGCCCAGCGGCGTACGCGTAAACGCTGTCGCTCCTGGCATCATCGACACGGATATGTCGAACTTCACGAAAACAGAAGCGGGACGCGAGGTCGCTCTGGGAATGCAGGCATTGAAGCGGCTTGGCAAACCCGAGGACGTTGCCGACGTAGTCGCGTTTCTCGCGTCAGATGCGGCGCGCTGGATCACGGGAGCGAGCATCCCGGTCGATGGCGGCTCCAAGCTATAGCCGGCACGCGAGGAGAGACATGGAAATCAAGTCGAGCAAGGGCAAGGAAATCAAAATTCCATGGCCGGACCATCCCATCACGATTTCACCGGTTGAAGGCAAGGTCCGTGTAACGGTCGCCGGAAGGATAGTCGCCGATTCGACGCGAGCGCTGCGGCTGGAGGAGCAGGGATATCCGGCTGTTTACTACTTGCCGCGGAGCGATGCGGAGATGTCGTTGCTCGTTCGGACGACTCATTACACCTATTGTCCGTACAAGGGCGATTGCACTTACTACAGCATTCCCATCGGCGGCACGAAATCGGAATATGCGGTCTGGACGTATGAAAAGCCGTATGAGGCAGTCGCCAGCATAAGGGACTACCTGGCGTTTTATCCCTCGCGGGTCGATGCAATCGAAGTCACGTCCTAAGCAAATTGCCCAGCGCATTTGCCTGAGTTGGACCAACCGAGTGAGAGAAAGGAATGAAGATGCCGAAGACTACACCCGAACAAAACAAGGCCCTCGTATTGAAGGCGTTCGACACACTTTTCAACCAGCGCGATTATGCGGCCGCAGAAGGCTTCTGGTCCCCTAACTACATCCAGCACAGTGACCACATTGAACCGGGCCGTGAAGGCCTATTCAACCTGATCAAGTCGCTCCCAGCCACTCTAAAGTACGAAGCCGGTGCGATTGTCGCCGATGGAGACTTCGTGATCGTGCATGGGCGCTTTTCCGGGTTCGGAGCACCGGTGAACTGGATTGCGGCTGATGTCGTTCGCATGCAAGACGGCAGTCTCGTAGAGCACTGGGATGTCATTCAGGACGAAGCCACTGAGAAGCAGTCGAAGAGTAAAGCCCCTATGTTCGGTGACAGATTTCCGACATCTTGATCTCAGTTGATTTGAATCCAACCCAACATATAGTAACGAGAAACGCCGTAGGGTTCACTGACTTCCAGTGGGGGACTTTCCACTTGGACGAAGAGTCGGCTGTACGTCCAGTTGCGGGGTTAACAACTCACTCGGGTTCGATACCAAGTCTGTCGTTTACCGCGACTCTCAAACGCTGCTTGCAGCCAATATAGCGTTCTGTGGTTTGCACAGAGACATGCCCGAGGAGAAACTGGATCTGTTCAAGCTCGCCTCCGGAATCATGGCAGAGCCGCGCACAGGGACCTCCGGAGATCATGCGGCGCGAGACGTGGAATGTTCATGCTCGCGGCAGTCTTCTTGACAACGTGCCAGACCGTCTTTTCTGAAATGCCGTGTCCCCATGGTTTACCCGCCCGACAGACACATCGGAATATTGGGCGAAAGAGACGCTCGATGCGTGGTTAGCGGCAGCCGGTATCGTAAGTGGTCCGCTATATTCGGGACGGGGACGGTCCGTATGTGCCTTCCCTTGCCAATGAGATCGACGATAGCCCAGCGCTCCTCCCGACGCTGCAAGCTCTCCCCCCGCCGGTCTCCCCCGAAAAGAAAGCCGAGATGAAGGAGAAGATGCCTGAGATCGCGAAGAAATACAACGCGCGAATCCTTCCCTCGGATACGTTCAACCACTTGATGAGCAGAGAAGAACTGAAGTTGGTCGCTGCCGCGGACGGGGAGTGAGCAGCTACGTGTGAACAGATTCTTGGGTTCGTATGCAGCGTCTACCACACCTTCGGTAAGGATTTGTGTTGGATTGTCACACTGCGACCTGGGCTGTACGCGTTATCCTTTCACCGCGAGGTGGCATCTTGAACTCTCGAACGCTATCGAGGGGTTCTGGAACCCGGTCTCAATTGATCGTATAGCCCGAAGCGATTGAGATGTTCGGTCAGGTACCGGCTTCATTGGCTTGCTCCTTGCGACGGGTTTGCGGTGAGTGGTCCTTTGGTTGAGTTCAGTGGGAATTGCGCAGTGCCGCACCAGGAGCAGAATCGCTGATGGTTCGAGACAGTCATGCCGCAGTGGGTGCAGGTCGCGGCGATCGGGTAACGCATGACAAAGTAAAGAAGAAATCCGAGCAAGTGAGGAAACAAGGCTGCGACCAGAACCCAGAGGACTGACCGCATATCGCGCCGCCGAGCGTCCGCAAACACGAACCCGAGACACAGAAGCCAGATAGCGAGCACGATGCCGAGCACTAAGGCAGCGCTCCCATACGCGGACATTGTCCGCAACACAGCGCCCTGGCCAGGGGTCTTGTATCCCGTAACCAACCCGATCAGGACGGCACAGCCCATGGTACCACAGCCCAAAACTGAACTGTCTTCGGAACAATGTTCAAAAATCGACTAAGGAGTTTCATAAAATCCTTTCTTTCCGGTGAGTGGCGGCTTTCGATAGCAAAGGCAATAGCGGAAACAGCAGTAAGAAACACAGCGAGGGCACAATCCAGAAAGCAAGCAGCCCCTGCCAGCACCTGCATGCGCTGTATATCGAAGAGAGAAGCGACCAAGCTCCCGAATTGCAAATCGACGAACGAGCCGCCCATTGTGAGTACGACGGCGGCAACGCTGATCAACACCCATCGCCGGCGGCCTGGCTGCGCGGCCCGCACCCGCTGCGCGGGTCGCCTGAGGGACGCGAAAACCCTGGCATTGAGGGTTGGATCCACCTCGAAGGAAAAACCGCCGAGGCCCGCGATAACACTATTGCTGGCGCTGAGATACTCCCGGCAAGGAGCGCAAGTGTTGAGATGCTCGCGAAGAGATTGTTCCCTCTCAGCCGAGATGCCCCCCGCCAGACTCTCGTCGATCATGTGCTGGAAACTTTCGTGGTGGTCGATGTTCATGCTGTTTCTCCCTCGAACTGCGGCCGCAGCGTTGCCAGCCCTCGATAAATTCTTGAAGCGACGGTAGAGACCGGCGCTCCCACAACGACGGATATCTCCTGTAGCGATAAGTCCTCTTGAAAGCGCAGTACGAGGGCTTCGCGATAGACGGGTTCCAAGGTTTGCAGCGAGCGAGCAAGCCGGTCAGCATCTTCTGTCCGCGCCGCAAGCGTGAATGGCGAAGGCTCATTGGAAGCAGGCGCCGGCCGAACACCATCACCGTCATTTGAGTCCAAGCTGAACATCGGCCGCTTACGCATGGCATCGAAAGCAATATTGCGTGCGACCCTGAAGAGCCAGGGCTCAAAGCGGGAGTGCCCATCGTAGGAGGAGCCTCGCTCTAGAACGCGCAGCCACGTCTCCTGCACGAGATCGTCAACCCCGTCGCGTCTGCCCAACAGGTAAATGAGATAGCGAACAGGCCGATATTGGTATTGCTCGACCAGCGCCTCAAGGACAACGACATCTCCCTGGCGCAACCCAAGCGCGATTTGTTGCGTATCGCTCTCCATTGACGCCCTCGAAGTCAGCTCATAATCGAACATACGTGGTGTATACGAACCATGGGGACGGAATTACGAAAAGGCTCGAATCAGTGACAATCGGGAACTCGAAACTCGCTTCTTGCCAGTCAAACAGCTTTTCCTGGCAGGATGGTCGGCCACTCGGACATTACCCCCTCCTTGGCGGGTAATGTCCGGTTTGCCCGTGACTCGGGAACCGGGGGTGCTTTGGAGTCGGGCAGGCATAAGATTGGAGGCTGGAGGTCTTCAGATGCTATACAAAAAGATCAATGTCGAACTGATCGTTGTCGCTGATTAGGCCGAGGCAGTTGTCGCGGGGTTGAACACCACGCTCGATCAGTTGGAAGAGAGGCACACACTTTTCGGTGGTGGGATCGAGACCGTCGTTTTCGAACACCGGGAACACGGAAGAGATCGGCACTCGCGCATACGATGGCCGCAGGTAAGACGGTCGCTGTTGCTATCAGGACGGCACGTGAGAGTGTGACTGTTGCCCTCCGCGCAGTCATCTGATGTTACCGTCCTGGCGAAGCGGAGGCCATTGAACGCGTTGAGAAGCTCAAAGCAAGAAGCGCCTTGCTTGGCAGAATCGCTCCCGAGCGGTCGGCGACTGTTCCCTTACGGGATTGAGGAAGGATTGCCCGTCGTATGGGAGTACCTTTCGGAAGCGAGCCTATTGCCGCGAATCACACTGCGGCAAGCGAGCAAGAGCTTATCGGGAGTGTACGTTCAGATGGTCCACTGTGAGTGTGCCAATGGACAGCTTTTCAATGCGAGCCTCCAGAATTCGCAAGCGCCCGATGGCCATTGCACCCACCGCGATTGCCCCGATCGCCGTCGCACCAAGAGCGAATGCACCAATCGCCAGTGCGCGCATGGCGGTGCTGCCCGCTTCGATTGCGTTTGTAGCACTCTTCGTCTGCGTCATAGGTCCTTTCTCTTTGCACCTCGTCTCATGCCGGGATTACCACTAACTCAGAATTGGATCGGCAAGAGCTTCGTTCACGCCATATGCGGCCCATGTCTGCAAAGATGCGGCAACAAGTTGTGAGTCCTCGTTTGCATCGATATCGAACACCTTGCCCCAACGCATGCGAATAATGTGAACGCCGTGGTTGTTATAGGGTGAGCCATCCGGAAGATCCTGTACTGCGGACCACCGCATGATCACGGTCGTATTCCATGGGCCGCCTTTCACCCATACATCATGAACTGTGAGCCGCAACGTAGGAGCCAGCCGGCCCAGCCGTTCGAACCACCGTCTCAGCGCTTCACGATCGTGCCGCTCGCCGCCGAGTGCGTGATGCCCGCCAAACCGGTGATGAACATCTGGGGAACAGCCCTTCAGGATCGGAGCGTAGTCCTTCTGATTGACTCGCAGAAAGTTTTGTAGCGCAATTCGTTTGACAATCGCGTGATACATGCGCGCCTCCGTCAAACTTTGAAAGAGCCATACTGCTGCTGGTTAGATGCATCCGTGTGCGCGAATAGCCTCGTTGACTTGCTGCCGAGCAGGGTGCACCTGTGGAAGACCAATGTATGAGCCGTAACCGAATCATCTGGTATCAGAATGCGCTTCTCTGTACCTGATTTCGAGTGATCGGCGAACCGGAAAACGACTCGTAATTTCCGAGTAGACCGTTATTCGGGAGGAACGATGGTGGCATAGGCACGCCCGATCGCCAGCTATGTTCTCCGCAGCGCGTTGTTACGTTTCGTTGCTGTGTTCCAGAGTTATTGCTACTTTTCCTCGAGCGTGTCCTTCCTCCAGATACCAGAGAGCTTCAGGGACCTCACTCAAGCTGAAGCGCCGGTCGATGACCGGTGTTACCTTTCCGGTCGCCAAGAGTTCGCTCACAATGGTCAGATCCTCTTTGTTGACCTTCGCGATGAAAAAGACCATCTTCTGGCTCACGAACCATGACAGCACAAGCGCTCCGATCAAACGAGCCAGAATACCGATCAACCGAGCATCGTTTGGTGCTCCGACCATGATTAATATCCCCTTGGGATTGAGCACGCGCCTGCATGCTGACAGCGAATGATTCCCGACGTTGTCGAAGAGCAGGTCGTAATGTTGCCCGCTCCTGGTGAAATCCTCCTGGGTGTAGTCAACGACCCGATCTGCGCCGATAGATCGAACCATGTCCACATTTCTTGTGCTGCATACGCCAGTCACATCTGTGCCGAACGACTTGGCGATCTGCACAGCGGACGTACCCACGCCTCCCGCTGCACCATTGATCAAGACCTTCTGCCCCGGCTGAATCCGTCCCTTATCGCGAAGACCCTGCAAAGCTGTGAGTGCCGCAACAGGTGCAGAAGCCGCTTGCTCAAACGTCGGGTTATCCGGTTTCATGACCAACGCCGATTTCATGACCCTCGCCGACTCGCATGTACACGCATACTCGGCAAATGCCCCACGGCATGTGCCGAATACCGGGTCGCCTGGTTTGAGTTGCGTTACGTTTCTGCCAACCGCTTCAACCTGGCCAGCCACGTCAACGCCGAGTTGTTTGATCTTTGGTTTGCGCAGCCCGAGCAGTAAACGAACGATGTACGGGCCGCCTGTCATTGTTTTCCAGTCGAGTGGATTGACGGAAGCCGCGCGGACTTTTATCAGCACTTCGTTGTCCCTGGGAACAGGCTTGTCGAGATCGTCGACCTCGATCACGTCTGGCGGACCGTATCTGGTGTAGGCGGCCTTCATGCGCCGGCCTGCTCCTTCCATCGTTGAACGTTCACGCCCATCACGAGGAGCCACAGGGACACCGAAGCTTCACCAAGCATGCCCACAGCCAGATTGTAGGGGGACAGAAAGTGTGTGAGCGTCGGTGACAGAAAGACCAGCCAACCCAAACCGGCAAATGCCATCGGCGCGCCCAGAATTCGGGGCAGAAAAGTCGAGCGGAAGAGGAGGTAGCCCATCAGGAAGCAATAGAGTCCGTGAAATCCTATGCCGATCATCGCGCCCCGCGGATTGAATTGAAGAAGCTCTAATGTGAGTGCCACAAAATTGAAAGACAGCGCGAGCAAAGAGAGTCTCCTGTTCACCGCCTTGAATATGTCATAGAAGAGAAGCGTCACAGCGAGCATGCCCGAGACCTCGATGATCCCCGTTACGAGGTCCGCTGCGAAACTCAGCCTGCGGTGAACGAAGAACTGCGTGAATGCTGCGGTCATCATGGCGAGCGAAAAAATTACACCGGCAATCCGGGCCTTGAGACGCGGCGACACTTCTCGAATCCGCTTCAACATTTCCTAGCCTCCAGGACGAGCCACTGCATAAACGTGGCGATCCCGAATCGTTGCCCTGCTTCAGCGGCGGCAGAAAGGGTGCAATTCATAATGGGCTCTCGTGGCCGGTTACTGCAAACGTGCTATTTCACTTAAGGGGAATCCAGGCCCACTGGTCCGCGAGCTGACAAATCCTGGTTGGTCGGCAATCCGGAACTAACCCAGATGACGGCCTAGATTGATACCGACAAGTTGGCTTTGCTATAGCCAACTTCCGTGTAGACCGTGCTCCAGTCGCCATAGGAACTCACGGCACGTTGGCGAGGGCTGCGTCTTCAGCACTGTAATCAAACTGCTGAGGATTGACGGTGCTGGGCGGGTTTTGCTGCTCCCAGTCAATCGTTCGTCGGATCGCTTCCTCGATTTCAACCGGTTCCTCGTAGCCCAGCTCCGTCCTGATGCGGTCGGAGCTCGCGACCACATGCTGAGCCGCATTGCCGGATTGCAATAGATGCTTTGGCGTCTGTCCTCTCGGCAGCAGAACGAACTTCCCATTCCAGTTCATCTGTTTTGCTATCTTCGATTGCCACGCGAGTTCTGACAGGCTTGGCTCATCACAAATGTTGTAGATGCGTCCGGCTGCCTTATCCGATGTTGCGACGACCGCAATCGCATGCGCAACGTTCTCCACATATCCTCGCGGCCCCCGTCACGCGGCGAGATCCTCGGAGAAAAGTATGGACGATGTCCCATCTGCGACGCGTTTTAGCAGCGGGAAGAATCTATGGAGGGGATCGCCCGGGCCGTACACCATCGGAAGCCGTAAGATGCTCCACGGCACCGCAGGATCGCTCTGTATGGCTTCTTCGACCGCGATCTTGTCGTAATGCTCGTCGAGCCACGTGAAGGCGTTCTGCAGCATCTTCACCTTCTCCTGCGGGTAGAGCTTTCGAGTGGTACGGAGTGGGGAGTCCTCCGTGATCGGCAACGAATCCAATGGGCCCCCTTCGATCTCGTGCACCACGCCCCACGCACGGTAGACGTCCATGCTGCTGATCGCGATCACTCGTCGCGCAATTTCGTGCGCGGTCTCCACCAGTTGCCCCGCCTGCTCTCCCGAACTCAGGATCAGATCGACGATGACGTCAGGAGAAAATCGGCGCAGCTGACCTTCGTAATCGGAAAGCCGATTCCTGTCTCCCTGGATTTGTACAACCCCAGAGTCGGCAAGAGCAACATCGGAGCGACGGTGAAAAACCGCGACCTCATGTCCGGAACCGAGCAATTCGTTCACCAAGGGTGAGCCGATGAAACCATTCCCGCCGATCACAAGGATTCTCATGCAAGATTGGATGAACAATTCCGGCGAAGCTGCAGTGAACTCCACTTACGAAGTGCGGAATACGCCGGACACTTCAAACAATCAAATGCACACAGACAGTATGTCCGATACCGGCTCCACTTCGCGAGTAGTCTGCTCCAGCCAACTTTCGTGTAGCCCGTGATACGGCCGGAACCGTGAATTGCGTCTCAGTGACACTGAATGAGCGCGTTGGCAGCGATGCCCTCATTGAGATTCCTGCGCCAACATTAGCTAGTAGATAAAAGACGCTAGCGGGGTCCAAGCGCGTTGATCAACTGATCGCTGGTCGTCACGGTAGCTAAGCGCGGGAAAAATCTCTCGATTAGGTAGCTGTGACCCTCTGCATCCAGGTCGGCGCAACAGTCTTTGACAATGATCAGGCGATAGTCGTTATCGCTCGCATGAAGGAAGGTGGAAAGGACAACCCCGCTCGTCGCAATCCCAAACAGGATCAGGGTGTCAATCTCCCTTGCCCGCAAAATCATTTCCAGGTCTGTGCCGGCAAAGGCGCTGATCCGGTGCTTGGTGACGACAAGGTCATCGGCTTGCGGAGCCACGGTCGCGTGAATCACGCCGGTGGGTCCCTGGAAGAACTGCTGATGCTCGATCGACCTCTTCATGGCACCGAAGAGCGGATTACGCAAACTGACTTCCGGCAGTCCGGGACGAAAGCCGACTTGGACATGAACAACACTCATCTTCCGGTTCCTAGAACTTTCCAGAACCTTCGCGGCCCGGTTTGGCAAGAGAGGATCGTCCTTCGCATAAATCCCCACGATCCCTGTCTGCAGATCCATGCTGAGCACAGCTGCCCTATCAGGCTCGAAAACGAGTGATCCTTCCATTTAGCGCCTCGATTTACCCCACTCCCCAAGTTGATTTTTCACTTTTTTGCATGAAAAGCAAAAATGAATGTCTTTGCCCGGCGCGAGTTCTGATAAGTCCAACTGCCGCCACCAATGCTACCCTCACGTCAGAATTGTCGAGCATGATATTGGCTTCACACTCTCTGTACGGCCATAGTCTCGCTACCTGTTCGGAATCGGACAATCTATAGATTGGCTCGACCGCGTCAGCCATGCTATCCGTCTCCTAAGTGTGGTCGCAACATCAAACTGGATCCCTCCAAGACTTCCGGATTGTCGGCAACCCTTCCGTTACGCATCCGAACGGCCAACGACGGGTAAGGTGCGGATTGCCCGTGATTCGCCCGTAATCCGGAAGATCGGGTTCTCCGGTGTTCCTGGAGTGTTCGGTGAGTGACTCGGCGATTTTTCATCAACGGACGCACTTAGGCTGCTGCAGCAATTACTGACAATCCATTTTTTTGCGGACGCTGGATTTCGACCTGCCGAAGGGCGCTTGCATCATTTGCATTTAGGATGTAGATTGTCTACACCTTATGGCAATCGCGAAGACTGGCTATCAAAATCGAATTGAACTTTTGCAGGGGACGCTGGACATGCTGATCCTGAAGACGCTGCAATGGGGCGAGCAGCATGGCTATGGAATCAGCCAGGCGATCCGGGCGACCTCCGGCGAGGTGTTGCAGGTGGAGACCGGCTCGCTCTATCCGGCGCTGCATCGCCTGGAGCGGCAGGGATGGGTCTCGGCCGAATGGAAGAAGAGCGAGAGCAACCAGCGGGCGAAGTTCTACCGGATTACTGCGCTGGGAAAAAAGCAGCTGGCCACCGACTATGAGCGCTGGGGAAAGATGGTCGCGACCATCGAGGGGATCATGAACGCGAAGGGAGGCGAGGCATGAAGCCACTTCAATTCCTGCGGAATTCGCTGCGGCGCAAAGCAGATTTGACGGAGGAGCTGGAGAGCCATCTGCGCATGGCCGTCGCCGATCGCGTGGCGCGTGGCGAATCTCCGGATTACGCACGCAAAGAAACGCTGCGTGAGTTCGGGAATGTCCCCCTCATCGCGGATGTGACGCGGGAGCGATGGGGTTGGCTCCGGTTGGAGCATTGGGTGCAGGACCTGCGCTATGCCTTTCGGACGTTGCGCCGCGATCGTGGCTTTACGACTGTCGCTGTATTGATACTAGCGCTGGGCATCGGCGCGAACATCGTCGTCTTCAGCGTGGTGAATACGATCCTGCTGCGGCCGCTGCCATTTCAGGATTCGCAGCAGTTGGTCTGGCTAGAGGGGAATAACGGAGCAGGTGGGCTCTCCGATAAGACCTACCGGGTGGACGCATATGAAGAGTTCCAGCGCAACAACCATTCTTTCCAGGAGGTGACGGCCTTTGTGCCTGACTACTCTTTCTGGGAGGCCAAGCTGATGGGCAGTGGGCAGCCGAAGCCCGTGTCCTCCGTCTGGGTGGCTGGGAACTTCTTTCAGACCCTGGGCGTTAAGCCGATGCTCGGCAGGTTGTTCACGCCGGAGGAGTGTGTCGGTGGGGGAAGGAGGGCGGTGTTATTGAGCTATCCGTTCTGGCAGCGGCAGTTTGGCGCGGACCCAACGATTGTTGGCCAGTCCATTCGACTGAACAACGATTCTGTGACGGTCGTCGGAGTGCTTCCAGCTACATTCGACTTTGGAGCCGTCTTCGCGCCGGGATCGAAGATGGACTCTTTCCGCCCCGTATACATGAACGATATTCGCAACTGGGGACACATGTTGTCGCTGGTTGGCCGTCTCAAACCGGGCTTGACTGAGGCCCAGGCGCAGGCTGAATCGACCATACTCTTCCCACAACTCAAAGACGCCGGCAATCCAGACTGGGGCTCCGATGTCAAAACGACTATGACGAGCTTGAAGGACCACGTCAACGGGAAGCTGCGGCGTTCGCTGATTGTGTTGTGGAGCGCGGTGGGTTTGATTCTGCTGATCGTCTGCGTGAATCTGTCGAATCTGATGTTGGCTCGAACTGCTGCGCGGAGTAAGGAGCTGGCGCTGCGCAGCGCCCTTGGTTCCGGGCGACTGCGGCTCGTCCGGCAACTGCTGACGGAGAGTCTGGTTCTTTCAAGCGCCGGCGCAATGCTGGGGCTCGTGTTTGCCTATGCTGCTTTGCGTGGTCTAGCCCAATCCAAAAACCTTGCTCTGCCGTTGCTGAGCAGTATCACTGTGAACGGCACTGCAGTTGTGTGGACCATTCTGGTTACAGCGATCACGGCTTTGATTATTGGGTTGGCGCCAGCCCTCAAAATGTCCGGACCAAACCTGCAGGAGGCACTTAAGGGAATCAGCCGCGGTGCGAGCGACGGTAAGATGCATGAAAGCCTGCGGTCGACGTTAGTAATCGTAGAGGTGGCGCTTTCGTGTGCGTTGCTGGTTGGTGCCGGCCTGCTGCTGCGGAGCTTTCTGCAAGTGCTCGACGTTGATATGGGCTTCCAGCCGAGTCATGCTGCCGCACTGAAGATCGACTACGACGATGGGGGAAATGCAGCCGGGCGCGGAGCGGTTCTGCAGGATATTTTGCAGCGGGTTGGCGGAATCCCGGGCATCGAGTCTGCTGGTCTCTCCGATATGCTGCCGCTTGATCGCAATCGCAGCTGGAATCTCATGGCGAAGGGAAAGGTCTATTCCAAGGAGACGAATTACGATGCTTTCGTCTATCTCGTGTCGCCCGGCTATCTCCACGCGATGGGTGTGCACTTGCGTGAGGGACGGGACTTCAGCTGGCAGGATGGACCTAATAGCGAAAAAGTCATCATCATTAACGAGGCTGCGGCTCGCCGCGAGTGGCCCGGCGAGAACCCAATCGGGCGGCTGGCTCAAGGGATAGGCTATAGCGACACCCGTGTTGTCGGGGTCATCTCCGACGTTCGCGAAAGCAGCTTAGAGCAGGCTTCCAGCCCGGAGGTTCTGGTGCCAATCACTCAGGGCGATCCGCAGGGAGCGGAGCTGGTGGTGCGCACAAAACTTCTACCCGACGTTATGGCAGCGAGCGTGATGAGTACATTGCGTTCGATCAATCCCGGTCAGCCCGCTACGGAGTTTCGTCCCCTGCAGCAGCTTGTAGACCGCGCGGTATCGCCGCGCCGCTTTTTTGTTCTGCTGGTCGCCGCTTTTGCGATCTTGGGCCTCATTCTTGCGTCGCTCGGGATTTATGGTGTCATCTCCTACTCGGTCACGCAGCGGAGTCAGGAGATCGGCATCCGCATGTCTCTGGGTGCAACCACAGGCAGAGTGCAGCGAGATGTCCTCGGCAAGACGATGCGCTTGGCGCTCTTGGGAATTGCGTTAGGAGCAATGCTTTCACTTGCCGTGGCTCGGCTGATTGCATCCTTACTGTTCGCAACTGCACCCACCGATCCTGCGACCTTTGCCGGAGTGATGCTCCTGCTATGCGCCGTGGCGGTTCTCGCCGGGTACATCCCAGCGCGCCGGGCCTCACGCATTGACCCGGTAATTGCTCTTCGCAGCAATGGATAATGAACACGCAGGCTATGCATGGTGAAGATTCGCAAAGAAGTGATGGAAAAGTCTGTCCATCCCTCTTGGGCAGGGCTCAAGGATCGCAATACTTGGAAAAACTCTGATTGCGGTAAGCTCGAATATCAGCTGACGATATAGGACTTAGCGCTCATTGAAGCCCGATATTGGGTGCTTCTTCTGGGTTCCGGGTGTAGTCGGCTATACCGGAGCTTTCGCGCTGCGGTTTGGCTCTTCTGAGAATGCCTCGGGAGGTTCTACGTAGTCGAACACCACCTCCGAGTTCTGGATTGACAACATGTAGTCCAGAGTGAGGCCGATAGCGTCCTGTGTCAGATATGGCACAACCCCGAGCCAAGTGAAAAACGCGGGCGAGTTCTGATGAAAGCCTGCGGCGACGAGTTCCTCTCCCACATCGTCCCGCTCAAAATCGACTGGCACGAGAATAAGCCATGGCAAAAGTGCGATTTGAGCTTCGGCCAAGTGCTGGCGTTTCCATGCCTGCGTCGCGGGATGGTCCACCTCATAGATATCCGGAGCTGAAGAAGCTGGGGTAAGTTGTTCAGCGAGTGCGATCAACCGCAGGGGGCCGCGTCTCCAGCAAATTCGCCAATTGAACCATTTGCGGGAGCAGGTTGCGAGCACGCCGTTGGGAACTGTTCGTTCGTCTTAGCTATCCAGTGCAGACCCTTAAATGGGTCGCTGGACTGGTTGTCGTATTGGTCTCCAGTTTGATCGCCGGTGGATGGAGTCTCTGGCATCGAACCCGATTTTGCTAGACCGCCCGCAGTGAACATTTCGACTTGTTTCGACCTAAGATGTGACATCATCCATCAGGAGTTTGTATGGCTGTCAGGCTCAAGGATATTGCGCGCGATCTAGGGGTATCCGTTGTCACCGTTTCGAAGGTGCTCCGCGGAAATAGCGACATCAGCGACGCTACTCGACGGCGCGTGCTGAAGCGCATGAAAGAGCTGAATTACCAGCCAAACATGATGGCGCGGGGGCTGGCCAGCGGGCGAACCTACACCGTCGGCCTCGTGGTCCCAGACTTGGTGCACCCCTTCTTCGCCGAGTTCGCCAAGTCCTTGAGTGGAGTCCTCAGGACAAGCAAGCGAGCATTGATTCTTGCGTCCTCCGAAGAGGATCCGGACGTCGAGCGGCAGGAAATACGCACCCTCCTGAGCCGGGGAGTTGATGTTCTAATGATCGCGTCTTGCCAAGCAAACCTCCGAAATTTCTATGAGTTAGGCGATGTCAGAACGCCCTATCTTCTCTTTGATCGCAACTTCCCCCACCTGGCGGCACATTTTGTAGGATCGGATGACGTAGAGGTGGGCGAAATGGCGACCAGGCACCTGATCGAGATCGGGCGAAAGCGAATAGCCCATATCGGCGGCAAAAACACGAGCCCGTCGTTCGATCGATTGCGGGGCTATCGAAATGCGTTGGCGGAGAGTCGGCTCGCAGCTTTGGAGAACTACATTATCGTTAGAGAACGGATGGAAGAATCCGGCGATATGGTTGGGTTCCAGGCGATGCAGGAGCTTCTAAAGCTTGATCCCAGACCCGATGCCGTCTTCTGCTACAACGATTTGACAGCTATTGGCGCCATTGAAGCTACCTTCCAAGCGGGGCTGCGAGTTCCCGAAGATATTGCTGTGATCGGTTGCGGCAACCTTCGTTACGCCAATTACTTGCGAGTACCTTTGAGTTCCATCGACCACGGAACCGCCGAGTTGGGACGAATTGCGGGCGAGTTTGCCTTGGAACTTTCAGCTAAACCCGAACAAGACCCAAAGAGCATCTTAGTGGCGTCCACGCTCGTCGTGCGGGCGTCGACAGGCGGCTCTACCACCCTTCACTAAGAGGTCAACCGGAAGGAATAAATTTTCCTTGTCAAGCGTTCACGTAAATCCTATAGTTAGCGATAACGTATTTCCCAAACGCAACGGAGGAACCCTGTGGCCACCCCTTTGATTACAACAAACGCTCCCCTGAAGGACATGGATGAATGGGACGACTTTCTTACCGGCCGCTACCAGGAAGGCAAGAGCGAGGACGAGTTTCGCCAGTATGACGAAAAGGCAACTCCCGGTGTAGCAGAGTTCTACCGGCTGAATCACCAATACCAGACGTACGACTACGTGATGGCGAAAGAGAAGAAATACTTTGGCCTTAACAAAGGTCAGAAGAGCATCTGGGAGGCGGCCGAGTTTTTGAACACGCTCGTGGATGACAGCGATCCGGATACGGACCTAACGCAGATTGAGCATTTGCTGCAAACCTCAGAGGCCATCCGGAAGGACGGACATCCTCGGTGGTTCGTGCTGACCGGATTCATTCACGATCTGGGAAAGGTGTTGTGCCTGTGGGGTGAACCGCAGTGGGGGGTGGTCGGCGATACCTTCCCCGTGGGTTGCGCATACTCGAAGGACATCGTATTCCCCGAATATTTCAAGGCTAATCCCGACAGCAACAATCCGCTGTATCGGACAAAATACGGGATCTATGAGCCGAACTGCGGCCTCGAAAGCGTGCACATGTCGTTTGGCCATGACGGCTACATCGGCGAAGTAATGAAGGATTACATGCCGGAAGAGTCTTTGTACATGCTGCGCTATCACTCCTTCTACTCGGCGCACCGGCACGGCGCTTACCGGCACTTGATGAGCAAGCACGATATCGAAATGTTGGAGTGGGTCAATAAATTCAACGTATATGACCTCTATTCAAAGGGCCATACGAAACCGAATGCCAAAGAGTTGAAGCCTTACTACGACGATTTATTTGCGGAGTTCTTCCCGGCGAAGATTGCCTGGTAACGCAAGATCAAGCTTTGCAGGCCCTGATGCGAAATTTCGCTCAGGGCCTAGTTTTTTGCGTACTTCAGGAGGATGCGGAAGATGTCGACACGGTTGATGCCCGCGACAAACATCAAGCTGGGACGCAACATTCTTATCAATCCGGATAACAGTTCGATGAGACTCGTGAGCTACGGGCGCATCCGTCTAGCCGACACTCACGATAAGGTCGCCTTCGCGAATGAAGGTCAGGAGACCGGCCTGATCTGCTTGAACGGAGAATGCAGAGTATCGGTTGCAGGTCGATCGTTTGACCTGAAGCGCGACGACGCCTTATACATTCCCAAAAGCCTTCCAATCAAAGTGGAATCTTCGTCAGAGGTTGATCTCGTTGAGTGCTTCGCGCCGGTTGATGGTGAGTACCCGTTGCAGTTCATCTCCGGAGAGGTCCTGCGAAACGATCCAAAGCTGCATTTTGCTGCGGGCAGCCCAGGTGCGCAACGGGAGATTAGCATTCTCCTCGGAGCCAACATCCAGGCAGGAAGACTGTTAGTCGGAATTACGCGTTCCATGCCTGGAAACTGGACCAGTTGGCCCCCTCACGAGCATGCCGGGATGCTCGAAGAAATCTACGTCTTCGTCGACATGCCAAAGCCGAGCTTCGGTCTTCAACTGGTGTATACCGACGAGGTTACGCCGGCGGAGGTTGAGATTGTTCGCGACGGAGACGCTGTTCTCTTGCCGGAGGGCTATCACCCGAACGTGGCGATTCCAGGGTCAACATTGAATTTTGTATGGATCATGGCTGCTCATCGCGAAGTAGTCGATCGTAAGTGGGGAGTGGTGCAAGTAGATCCCAGATACGCCTAATCTCTAGTAAATCCAGGAATTTTTCCTCCCCTCTAGTCGAATTTTGACGGCACGCATGAACAAGGATCCTTTCGTCACAGGGGCATCAGCAAGAGTACACGCTAAAATAACGAATGTTTTCCTGTAAACAACTTGTTAACAGTTATTTGACTTACTTTTCATTATTTTTACGTTATCGGTACCGTGAGCTGAATTCTCTTGACGAATGATGTCTCGTATCAGTAAGGTTTTGGCCGTCCCTGAATGCTAGGAATCCACGCGGCGGAATCCTGCGCCGTTCGCCGTGTTTGAATGTCCGAGGCCCAATGAAATTGAACGAGGGAGATCATGAAAATCCAAAAGACGGTACAACGCTCATTTCGTGAAGTAAGACAACCGCTAAACCGTTTACAGAATTGGTTTTATCTAACAGCTTTCCTCCTTCTGTTGTTACCGGCGCTTTGCGCCTACGGCCAGTTCGAGTCCGCATCCGTTCTTGGTTATGTGAAAGACGCCTCTGGCGCCACAATTCCAAACAGCTCGATTACTTTGACGAACACTTCAACCGGTATCGCGCAAAAGGCAACCGCCGACTCCGAAGGCCGGTATGAATTCGCCAGCGTGCCGATTGGCAAATACACGATTTCGGTTGGGGCCTCGGGATTCGAACGAGGACAGACGCAGCCATTTACATTGACCACCGATTCGCGTCAGAGAGTGGACATGACTTTGAAACCTGGCTCGGTCAGCGAGACCATAACGGTATCGTCCTTGCCGACGGCACTCGAGACAGAGACGAGTTCGCGCGGCCAAGTGATCGGGACCCAGGAGATCGAAAACCTGCCCCTGAATGGAAGATCGTACGCCGACTTGGCGTTGCTTGCTCCAGGTGTCCGCAAGTCGTTTCTCGAGAACCAGTCGACGACAAGCCGTGAAGCATCGTTCAACGTAAACGGACAGCGAAGCGCATTCAATAACTTCTTGTTAAATGGACTCGACAACAACTCCTACGGCACGTCGAACCAGGGATTCGCGAACGAAAATATTCCTCCCTCGCCGGATGCCGTCTCTGAGTTCCGTCTGGAAACGGACAACTACAGCGCTGAATATGGTCGCGCCTCTGGTGCGGTGATCAACGCCTCCATCCGTCGGGGGACAAACCAATTCCACGGCCGGGCATGGGACTACATCCGCAACACCGACCTGAATGCAGTTGGGCCCTTTGCGCCAAGCGGCGGCATAAAGCCCACTTTCATCCGCAACCAGTTCGGCGGGACATTCGGTGGCCCCATCTGGAAGGAGCATACATTCTTCTTCATGGATTACGAGGGAGTCCGTCAGATATTCAAGAGCTTCGCTACTGCTACTCTTCCGACAGCGGAACAGAGGACCGGAACGTTCCTTCTTCATCGGGTCAACGGCACCACCGCCCCGATCCCCCTAACGAACCCAATTACAGGCAAGGTCTACACCAACGGCGTCATCCCTGCATCAGATCAATCTGTCTTAGCGACATCGGTGTTTGCTGCACTCCCCGCAACAAATACCAGCGCACTGCCCGGCACGCCGAACTCCTTCGCAAACAACTTCACCGCGTTCCCTCGCGGCACTATCCAGGACGATAAGGGTGATGCACGCGTCGATCACACCTTCAACGCCAAACTCAGCGTATTTTTTGTTTACAGCGAGCACCAGGAGACCATCTTCGATCCCCCTCCCTTTGGAGGACCAGCCGGTGGCAATGCCAATACCAATGTTCACATCTACAACAGGCAGATCGCTTTTGGCACAACCTATGTCATTACGTCGACCTCTCTGTTGGATTTCCGCATGGGGATTGGCACCAATCAGGGCGCGAAATCACCCTACGGTGTTGGCACTCCGGGCTTGCTCGCTGCGGCTGGAATCACTGACGGCCTGCCCACCAGCCCTATTATCGTGCGTAGCTTAAATGCACAGGCGGTTACAGGATTTACTCAGTTCGGCACTCAGCCGGCGAGTCCGCAGTTCCAGAACCCTTCGGTCATCAACCCGAAGGTAAATTACACCCTGGTTCACGGCATCCACTCGATCAAGGTCGGCTACGAGTATCAGGCGATCAACACGCAAATCAACGACTACAACCCGAGCTTTGGTCAGAGTAACTACGGTGGCGCCTATTCCACAGACTGCCGGAACCCCAACGGACACCGGCACAGGGAATAACGCTTCCGCACAGATCTCGCAGGCCCGCGATTTGGCGGATTTTATCTTCGGAAACCAAAATTCCTATTCGTTGACAAACTTCTTCATTGCCAGTGTGCGTCAGCGAATGAATTTTATGTACGTTCAGGACGATATCAAGCTGAGACCAAACCTGACGCTCAACGCTGGCCTTCGCTACGAATTAGCTACGCCGCAGTATGAGGCCAACAATAAGCTGGCCAACTTCAACCCGGGTCCGAACACCCTTATCCAGGCGAGCGGTGGATCCATCTACAACCGCGCTCTTGTCAACATGCCCCTGAACGATCTTGCTCCTCGCTTTGGTTTCGCCTACAGCTACACGCCCAATACTGTGATTCGCTCCGGCTACGGCATCAGCTATACGCAATACAACCGCGCAGGCGGAGAGAACAACCTGACCTACAACGGGCCAAATGTCGTCAATGCAACCGTCAACAATCCAACACCAACGACATCAAACCTTTGCGTGAACGACACACAAAGTCAATTGACGTGCTTCCGCCAGACCCAGCAGGGTTTCGCGGCGAGCCTTGTCTCACCCTCCGCATTCAACCCAGCATTGGTCACGTCGCGTTACATCCCAGCCCACAGCCCGACGGGCTATATCCAGAGTTATTTCTTCGGAATACAGCAGCAGCTTCCCGGTGGCGTCATGATGGACGTGGCCTACGTCGGCAACAAAGGAACCCATCTTCAGATCCTCGCCGACTACAACCAAGCCGCAATTTGCACTGCGGCTCTAGCGGTCAACTGCCCGGGCGGTACGCTTGCCGCGCGCCGTCCTGTCCAAAACTTCGGCGACATTGAGATTGCCTCCAGTAGCGGACCCTCGAACTATAACTCGTTCCAGTTCAAAGTCGAGAAGCGCTACACGAACGGCATCTATTTACTTAACTCATTCACTTGGGGACGCGCCTTTGACGAGTCATCCGGGCATCTCGAGACGAGCAATGGTGATAACTCCCGCGTGAACTTCGCCAACCCAAGAGGCGACTACGGCAGATCGGGGTACGATCAGCCATTGAACAATACAACGTCGATCCTTTATGACCTTCCTTTTGGCGCGGGGCGCCGTTTTGGAGGCAATGCCCCGTACCTCGTCAAATTCTTTCTTGGCGGCTGGCAGTTCAATACCATCAACTACATGTCCAGCGGCTTGCCCGTGAACCTTAATTACAGCCTTTCGACATCAGCTGGTACGAACGTGACCGATCTCTACACCTACCGTCCCAGCGTCTTCGGTAATCCCGTTGCCCCGGCCTCCAATCGCGTAAAAACATCCAGCGCCCTTAACGGCTACCTCAACAAGGCTAATGTTTTCATTCCGCTCACCGGAAGTCCTTTCGGCAATGCGCAGCGCAACATGGTTGTCTCGTATGCCTTTTTCCAGACGGACGTCGGCCTTCACAAGGCCTTTCCGTTGTGGCGGGAGGGATCGAGCTTCGACTTCCGTGCGGAGGCCTTCAACGTGCTCAACAAAGTGAACTACCAAGCACCGGATCCTAACGTGAGTGACTCCACGTTTGGCTCTATCACCTCTGCGTATCCTGCCCGGCAGTTTCAGTTTGCAGCGAAGGTGATCTTCTAGTCGTCTGCAATCGCTGCCCAATCCTCGACAACTGCGGTGTCATTCCCATGGAATGGCACCGCCCAGCTATAGAATCCTCCTCAGGGCTAAGCCGATGATGTTTGTTCGAAGTGCAATGCAGGTTGGAGTCGGCACCACACTACTCGCAATGGGGCAGATGGTGATCGCGCAGCAGAACTCACAAGCAGCACAGGACAAGATCGTGCGCCTGAATCAGATTCAGGTCATCGGCTCACACAACAGCTATCACGCTGGATTCGCGCCCAGCGAGCGAAAGTACATGGAGATGAAGAACCCCAAGGCGCTTCGGAGCCTGGACTATCATCATGCTCCTCTGGGAGATCAGCTCTCCGGCGGCGTGAGACAGGTTGAAATCGATGTTTTTGCTGATCCCGAGGGCGGCAGATTCGCCCATCCGGCAATCGTCCAATCTGTGGCGGCAGCTGGCTTGCCAGCGGACCCCGACTTTGATTCCAAGCACGAGATGGATAAGCCCGGGTTTAAGGTGATGCACATTCAGGATGTCGACGAGCGGAGCACCTGCCACACATTCGTTGCCTGCTTAGAAGACATCAGATCATGGTCGAAGCAGCATCCCGGGCATCTTCCAATTTTTATTCTGGTGGAAACTAAGGAAGACAAGCCGCATGAGATCCCGAACCCCGTCAGTGCTCTGCCGTTTACCTCAGCCATTTTTGACGCCCTGGACGCCGAGATTCGGTCCGTCTTCAGGCCAAATGAAATGATCACTCCAGATGAAGTGCGTGGCGACGACTCAACTCTGGCAGAGGCTGTGCAGGCTGGCAAGTGGCCGACGCTGGCCAAAGCGCGCGGCCGCGTGATCTTTCTGATGGACCAGCAGCACGTCGGTCCTATCTATACGGAGGGGCACCCCTCTCTACGGGGACGGATTCTGTTTACTAACGCATTGCCGGGGGCTCCGGATGCCGCCTTCATTGAGCAGAACGACGGGTCGTTAGAGGCGATCAATGCCCTGGTAAAACAGGGATATCTCGTTCGGACGCGCACCGATGAGAGCACTCAGCAAGCGCGGACGAATGACACAACGCGTCGTGACCTTGCGCTATCGAGCGGCGCGCAGATGTTAAGCACAGACTATCCTTCATCGGAGCCTTCGCAGTGGACTAAGTATTCCGTCGGACTGCCGAACGGACTCGTGGCCCGATGCAATCCCGTGAACAAACCTGCAGGATGCGTCGACAGTCTGCTCGAGCCCGCATCCAACCCGAAATAGACCACAAGTTCAACGGAGATAACGATGGTATCGAGACGGAGAGCCTTCCTTGGACCCGTAGCAACTGTCTCAACCGTTCAAGGAGCTCTTGATCAGACAGATGACAATGCCGCGACTCAATGATCATCCTTGCTTGCTCAAGCAGGCCGGCCGTGACGATCGGTTCAAATGCTCCGTCTCGCCAGATCCACATCTCCATCGGGTTATTGATGCGTTTATGCTTGAGCCTGAAGGAGCGCCGATTGTAGATCGTTCGCACCGATATATTTCGGGTCGGTCAACACCTGATGAACTGTCGCGCGTGTCCACGGCCGCCCATGTTCTCCCAGGACGCCGCGCCCATTCAGCACTTCCATAATCTCGCGTTCCGTGTTTCCTTGCCTGACGAACAGATCGTAAATGTGCCGGGTGGTCTCAATTTCTTATTCCGGCCCAGGGACCAGGATGACCCGGTCGGTCTGCAGACTCTTTCGCTCGCCCCGGCCCAGCAGGCTCTTCGGATTCAGATCACGGTCGATTAACCGCCGTCTCAGACCGTATCCCGTGGTCCTCCTTGGCGGAATCCTAGTTCGATGAGGCGGCACTGACCCGCAAATACCTTGACCGATAGCTCCCGGCTTTATTCGGCGGCCATGGAGCGCTTCAACGTCTTGAGCACGGAAGACGACATGCTGCCATCATTCTCGAATTGCTCTGCGCAATAGTGGACGCGGATGCCTGCCCTCTTGAGGACGTATTCGTAATAGGCGCTCTCATTTACGTCTTGGAACCGTCCCCACTGGCTTACGTCATAGACAAGCAGGGCAGAAAAGTTTGCCTGCTTATTTTCTACGTCTGACATCAATTGATTGAGGCCCTCGCGGCCCGCTATATTAAGGCCGCTCCTACCGTGATCCGAATACACCTGAACAATTTCCATATTGTGCAAGGCAGCGTATTGACGGACCACTTCCGATTGATTCTCAGGTGAATACTGTTGATGCTCAGTGGACATGCGAACGTATAGTGCTGCCCGGGAGGGAAGAGGCGTGTTCGTGGGCGCAGTAGACATGCTCTCCATTCGTATGTCACCAAATTTTGCAGTATCGAAAATCCACTATGCTGTCCGGACCTCAAGAGACTCCATTTGATTAGTGGCAAACCGACGTTGTTTCGCGACAAGCTCGGCAAAATAATTGCCCGAAATCTCGTGAAGAACAATCGGTACGGCGAGAAGTTGGCGGAAATCCATATTTTCGATGGATGACAATCTGCGTGGCAGTCGATTGATCCGGTATCGAACTAGAACAAGGTCGGCGTTTCTGTTCGCGGACAAAGTCGGTGATTCACCTCAGATTTATTGCGTCTGACATTGTTCCGATTCAGAGCGCATTTGGGTAGAAGTGCATCTAAGCGGAGACTGGTTCCTCGACTACGGGAGTTGGCGTTTTCCAATGGAAGGCGGCCATCGTGAAGAGATAGGCGAAGCCTGCTCCGAAAAAAATGAGCAGCGAATGATTGATCCAGAGGACTCCGACAAGCGTGGTGAAGATCGTGCTGCCGATGGAGCCGACCGCACCTCCAATGCCGACGACCGTTCCTACGGAGCTTGAGGGAAACATGTCGGATGGCGTGGATAGCAGGTTCGAAGACCAGCCCTGATGAGCAGCTGTGGCAAGGCAGAGAAGGCCGATTGCCTGCCAGAGCGAATGCGTGAAGGGCACCTGGATGACCGGAGTTGCGCAGAGCGCACAAACCAGCATGGCGAATCGACGGCTAGAGCGAAGCGAGTGTCCGCAACGCATGTCGAAGCCGGCGAGCCATCCGCCGCCGATGCTTCCGATGGTCGCTCCGACGTAGACGATGATGAGCGGCAGGCCCAGATGGCTCATATCGACGTGGAAACGCTCATGGAAGAGCTTGGGCAGCCAGAAGAGATAGAGCCACCAGATGGGATCGGTGAGCGCCTTGGAGAAGGCAAAGATCCATGTTCCACGGTTGGAGAGCAGGGAACGGAAGGAGACTCGCGGGGCCGATCCTGGAGAGGACGACGGAGTTGCTGAGACGCCAAACTGACGACAGAGGCGGTTGTAAGGAAACAGCAGCCAGCAGCAAGCCAGAGGAGACTGAATGAGCCGGTGGTGAAGAACGCCGCCTGCCAGCCGTAGTGAAGAGCTACCCAGGGAATGAGCAATGGAGCGACGAGTGATGCCGCGCTGGTTCCAGAGTTGAAGATGCCTGTAGCGAGAGCCCGTTCTTCGACGGGGAACCAGTCGGCGGTCGCTTTCAGGGCTGCCGGAAAGTTTCCTGATTCGCCCAATCCAAGAGCGAAGCGAGCTATGCAGAAGCCGACGACTGTACGCGCGAAGGCGTGGCTGATGGATGCCAACCCCCAGATCATGATAGAGAGCGCAAGGCCGCTCTTTGCTCCGATGCGATCGATGACTCTGCCCGAAAGCAGAAATCCCAGACCATAGGCGACGAGAAAACACGTCACGATATGGCTGTATTGCCGGTTGTACAGAGCTGGGTTCAAGTCGCCGCCCAGCGTGTACTTAAGGATTGGTTCGAGCAAACCGAGGGCCGAGCGGTCCATGTAGTTGATGGTGGTGACCAGGAAAAGCAGGCCGCAAACAACCCAGCGGAGGTTTGTCTTACTGATCCGGTTACGCATCGGTACTCCTTGAACTGCAATTGCAATTAGTGCGGAGTACAAATTATCATGGGCCAGCGACAGCAATTGATGTCTCGGGTAATTCTATCTCGCGGATTGTAATTTATTCGAGTCATGAATTTTCTTCTCTTTTTTCCCGGCCTCCCTCGGTTGGACTGCGTTCGTAATTTTTGGGGGCGATTGCTGGGAATTGTTTGTGCGGGGTGCTTGAAGGTATGGTTCATCAACCATTTTCTGCGTAACGTGGAATCCATATTTCGCCTTACATCTCTATGAAACTGAGGTTCATGGCTTTCCCGGGGAAGGGGATTTTTGTGAAGGCTGTGATCACATAGAAACAATTTACAAATCTTAATTTGACTATCGTTGTCGCTGTTAATCTATACTTCGCCCAACCAAATAATAAGAGGTTCTAGATGTACTCTTTTTCGAAGTGGCGAAAAAACGGAAGCGCAAAAACTAAAACACTTGCTTATGGATTGGCACTGTTCGTTTTCTTGGTGTTCAACAACTTAAGCATTCCACCGGCGCACGCGCAGGCGGTGGGAAGCGGTCAGATTCAGGGCACCGTGACCGATGCGACCGGTCTGGCAGTACCGGACGCAACGGTCGAGGCGCTTCAGCCGGAGTCAGGCTTTCGGCGCGTGGTGACAAGTGGCCCAGAGGGAGGGTATAACCTTCCAAGTCTGCCAGTGGGGCCCTACCAGCTAACTGTGACCAAGACGGGTTTCAACGTGTACCATCAGTCCGGTCTCGTGATCCAGGTCGGAAATAATCTGCGCGTCGATATGTCGTTGCAGGTGGGCGGCGTAACGCAGACGGTTCAGGTGGATGCTGGGGCTTCGATGGTGCAGACCGAGGATAATTCGGTCTCGCAGGTGATCGATCAGCAGAGAATTGTGGATATTCCACTGAACGGCCGGCAGCCGACGCAACTGATCTTGCTGACCGGCGCGGCTACGACGGCTCCGGCGGGCGACAATGTGGGTACGAAGAATTATCCCAGCTCGGTGAGCCTTTCGATTGCCGGCAGCCAGGGAACCAGCACGAATTACCTGATGGACGGCACGGACAACAACGACGCCCTGACGAACGTAAACCTGCCGTTTCCCTTTCCGGATGCGATCCAGGAGTTCAGCGTGGAGACCTCGGGTCTCTCGGCGCAGTACGGGTTGCATCCTGGGGCTATCGTCAACATCGTGACCAAGTCCGGCACGAACGCCTTTCACGGCGCCGTGTTCGATTTCTTTCGCAACGGAGCCATGAACTCCGACAGCTACTTTTCAACGACGCGGGATTCGCTGAAGCGCAACCAGTTCGGAGGCGTGATTGGAGGGCCGATCATACGGCAGAAGCTCTTCTTCTTCGGCGGCTACCAGGGAACACGTACGAGTCAGCAGTCGAATAACATTACCAGCTATGTTCCTACGCAGGCGATTCTGAATGGAGACTGGAGCCAGTTTGAAGCGGCCGACTGTCACACAAATGGGCAAGCCTTGACACTTATCAATCCAGCGACTGGCCAGGCGTTTCCGAATGACCAAATACCGACCACTTCCTACAATGCGTCGGCGCTGGCGATTGAAAAATACCTTCCGATTGCGACCAATCCATGCGGAAAGATCGTCTATGGCGTACCCAATCCTCAGAACGAGGATCAGTATATTGGGCGCATCGACTGGACCAGAAACGATAAGCAGAGTGTTTATGGCCGGTACTTTATCACTCACTTTACTCAGCCGGCATTCTTCGGCGGGAATCTTCTGCAGTCCCAGCCCAATCCTGGTTTGAACGATCAGGCACAGACTCTTTCTCTCGGCCACACCTGGTCGATCACTTCCAACATTGTGAACTCCTTCCGCCTGGGAGGGTCGCGCAACTTCATCACTCGCGGCAGCGCCTCGGATATGATTAACCCGCAGGATGTGGGGATCAATATCAGTGCGCCGGTGCCCAATTACCTTTACCTTGCGGTATCGGGCGATTTCACGGCGGCGTGCGGAACGTGCGAGACCTACCAGATCACCACGAACGCGATCAATGTGGTTGATGATCTCTTCTGGACGAAGGGCAAGCATCACTTTGCGTTTGGCGCGAATTTCATCCATAACCATCTGAACCTGCAAGGCACGAACAATGCCAACGCACAGCTGACGATCAATGGGCAATTCACAAAAGATGCGCTCGCCGACTTCATGCTGGGCAAGCTTTATACGATCTATCAGGGAAATGACACGGGAAGCACGTGGCGTAAGGACATCATCGCCGGATACGCGCTGGACACCTACCAACTAACGCCAAGGTTGACGCTCAATGCCGGGTTGCGCTGGGAGTCCGATCTGCCGGAGGTGGAGACTGCAGGCCGAGGCGTGAGCTTCTCTCCGGAGGCTTTTGCTGCGGGGAAGACGTCGCAGGTGTACAAGACGGCTCCCGCGGGACTGCTGTTCTACGGCGACCAGGGAATTCCTCGCGGTTATATCCAGCGTCACATGGATCATTTCGAGCCGAGGATTGGTGTCGCGTTCGATCCGACCGGTAAGGGCGAGGCAAGTATCCGCGCTTCGTACACGCTGGGTTTTCAGACGCCAGAGGTTTATCTCGAAGACCGCTTTGAAAACAATGCGCCGTGGGGCGATGCCATCACGTTGACGGCGCCTGCGGGCGGGTTGTCGAATCCTTACTCGACCTATCCCGGCGGGAACCCGTTCCCTCAGGCATTTCCGCCGAATCCGGCGACGGCATTCTTTCCAACGCAGGGCTCTTACTTCGTGTTTCCCACGAACCTGAAGCCCAGCTACACGCAGACGTGGAACCTTACTGTCCAGAAGCAGTTCGCGAAGAGCTGGGTGGCAACGGTGGCTTATCTTGGCAATCATGTGCTGCATATCTGGGCCGGCAACGAGCAGAACCCCGCTACCTATATCCCTGGCGTATGGACAGGCCCCGGAAGCTGCGGATCGCTTACCGTTTCTCCAGGTACGGGAGTTGCCTGCTCGAGCACCGGGAATACCAATAACCGCCGCGCGCTTGCGCTGCAGAGCCCGACGAAGGGCGCTTATTTCTCGCAGGTATCGGAGGAGTATGACGGCGGCGCGTCAACCTATAACGGTGTGATCTTCACGATCCAGCACCGCTTCGCTAACTATTTCACCTTGCTGAGCAACTACACCTACTCGCATTGCCTCACGGGTGCGACGGACGTGGGAGACCTCGGCGGCGACCAATTCCAGAACCCTGCGAATCCCCATGCGGACTACAGCAACTGCGGCGAAGACCTGCGACACAATTTTGTGACTTCGGTCGTAGCCAAGAGCAGTGTCAAAGGCGGGGGCTGGGAGCGGTCGTTCCTGAATAACTGGCAGATTGCGCCGATCTTCACCTGGACTTCTGGTACACCATTTACGCCTCTGACTGGGACGGACGTCTCTTTGACCGGAGTGGGTCTTGATCGTCCCAATCTTGTCGGAAGTCCTTACATTCACGGCGCCGCTCGTAACAAGTGGCTGAGTCCCACCGCCTTCCAGGCCGCTGCGACAGGCACGTTCGGAGACACGCGTCCGTATTCTTTGTATGGTCCGCACTACGTGGATTTGGATTTGGCGATCATGAAGTACATTCCACTGCCGGAGACGATGCAGCTTGAAACTCGCGCCGAGTGCTTCAACTGTGTGAATCATCCAAATCTTCTTGTACCGAACGCAACGCTTTCAAACCCGAGCCTGTTCGGCACGATTACAACCTCCGATCCGCCGAGAATTCTGCAACTAAGCCTCAAGATAGACTTCTAGAATCGCAGGGAATCGAGCGTGTAAGACATGCCGCTGCGGATCGGTATCCATTGAGCCGCAGCGGCATCTTGGTCGTCCATCGTCTATATCGATTCTCAAAGAGGAGAGAAGCATGTCGCTGAGGAATGTAACGTCGAACGCTCCTAGGGATACTGCTGATCTCTTTCAGAGATCTGTTTGCTGTCGAGAAAGTTGTAAGCAAACCATAAAAGTTCTGTTCTCAGTTAGGCCGTAGTTATGGGATATGGCCTTTGATAGAGCATGGCAGCCGTTGTGCTGACAGATTGGAGAACAAAAATGGCCTCTCACGGAGGAACCATACGCCCCGTTTCACCCTTAGCTTCAAATACTTTGGAGACCGTGCTTTCGCTTGAGCATCCAATTGCCACATCGTTTCGGAAAAGTAGAGAGCTCTCTCTTTCCCATCGTTCGCAAACTTTGCGGAGCCCTTATCTCTCCGGCGCGCTTGCCGTCTTATTTGCGCTGTTCTGCGGGAGCGGCCTTCGCCTCGAAGCGCAATCTACGTTTGGAAGCATTCGCGGAATGGTCCAGGACAGCACTGGCGCTGCGATCCCCGATACGCAGATTACGCTGCACAGCATCGATGAAAATACCGACCGTACGGTGAAGTCGGATGCAACAGGTAGCTATGCGTTTGAAAACGTTCTCGCGAACAGATACAACATCCGGGCGCGGCACGACGGATTCGCCGAGACGGTGGTCGGTGGCATCACCCTGGCAGCCAGGCAGGATCTTCGGTACACCCTCCAGATGAAAATCTGCCGCAACAGGCTACTACCGTTGAGGTGACCTCTTCGGCGACCCAAATCAACACAGAGAACGGCGTTATCGGCGACTCGAAGGGAACGGACGACATAGGGCAATTGCCTCTGAATTTCCGTGCTTCGACCACCAGCCCTCTGGCGGCGCTGGCCACTTCTTCGAATGTGCAACAGGACAGTCAGGGAAATATTGCCATTGGCGGCGCAACGTCAAATATGGTCGGCTTCTCGGTCGACGGCATCTCAACGACAAACGTCTTCAACAGCGCTGCTGGCACCAACCCGTATCCCTCTTCTGAAGGGATCGCGGAGTTGAAGGTCACAGCTTTCAATAACAATGCAGAGTTTTCGCAGGTCGGCGATGTAACGTTCACGACCAAGGGCGGAACGAACAACTTTCATGGAAGTCTCTTCGAATATCTTCAAAACGATGCACTCGATGCTCGCGTGTTCGGCTTCGCCCAAAAAGCACCGAAGCATTTCAACACATTTGGCGGCAGCTTCGGCGGACCACTGTCGATTCCGCACCTTTACAATGGACACGACAAGACGTTCTTTTTCTTCGACTACGAGGGCAACAGGAGACGAACCTCGCAGGCGGAACAGTACACGGTGCCGAGTGCACTCGAAAGAACGGGCAACCTGAGTGACCTGTACAAGTTCGCTGCGAGCAATCCCGGTTTACCAATCAACCCTACGCGCAATGCTACGATTCACGCAAACGAATATCAGCCCCTTCGCTAAAGCGCTGCTGAACACTTATTATCCATTGCCGAACTGCCAGTCTTTCGGGTGGTGTCAATTACCAGACACTGGTTCCGATTCCTTCGAATACTGATGGATTCGATGCCAGGATTGATCAGGTCATTACCTCGAAGCAGCAGGTGTATGCCCGTTTCAACCGGAAAAACCTTACCGTCAACGTTGTAAACCCACTGTTGCCAAACGACGTGGACTCCGAACATGACCGAAGCTTCCTGGTGTCTCACAACTACGTGATCAGCAGCCGATTGCTGAACGAGTTTCGCTTATGGTTTCACAGACACAATACTGTCCCCGAACTTCGGGATTGAAGGTGCTGCCGCTCTTCAAGGGTTGAATCTTCAAGTAGGCGGGGATCAGGGCGTAAATGTTTCGAACCATCCAACGGACCAGGGCTTTCCCAGCATTGTCTTCTCCGATGGAACGAACTTCACTCCAATAGGCAGAGACCACGTCGGGCCCACTCAGTCCACAACCAAACAGATTGCGGACAATATCACGTATAGCCGGGGTAGGCACACCATCCGTGCCGGTGTGGATATTCGCTGGGTACGCTTCGCCGTGCCGGAGATCGAGACGCCCTCGGATGACTACGGTCTATTCACCTTCAATCAAAATACGTTTACCGGAAACTCCTTCGGTGATCTCCTGCTTGGCGCTCCGAACACGACCTACTTTGCAGTGACCGGGCCAAGAGACGATGCGGGTGGTGCTCAGACAGGCATCTATGGACAGGACCAGTGGCAGGTGAACGATCGCCTGACGGTCAACTTCGGTTTGCGCTGGGAGTTGCTTCCTCCCTTCGTCGACAAGAACGGAATTCAGGCTAACTTCGATCCCAACTACAGCGGACCTGGTGCGAACGGACAGGGTGCGGTCATCGTCAACAACATCCTGTTGAACGGCCTCAAGCCGGCTCCCGACTTCCTGGCGTCATTCAATGCCTGTGGTTTGGCTGGTGTCAATCCGAACTACAACCCAGCCACTTGCACTCCTGTTGTGACAAATGGCCAGGACGGCGTGTCGACAGGTCTTCGGCAGACATATCTTCGTAACTTCGATCCGCGTGTCAGCCTTGCCTACCGCCCCTTCAGGGACAATAAGACGGTGATCCGTGCCGGCTTTGGTATCTTTACTGTGACCGCTCTGGGTCAACTCCAGAACAACAATGAAAGCAACCCGCAGGCCGCAGTCAACACCTGGCAGAACAACAACAATGGCGTGCCGATCTTCACGTTTCCACAGGTCACGCCTGCCGGGCGCAGGACTGCAGTTTGGCGGTGGAGAGCTGGAACAGGCTACCGATCCCCGCTATCGCGATGCGCAATCGGCACAGTGGAACCTCACGGTCGAGCGGGAGCTTACCTCCAATACCTCGTTGAGTATCAGTTACGTGGGCATGAACTCGTACCGGCTCAACGTCTCGTGAAAACCTGAATCAGACGAAACCAAGCACCTCACCCTATAACTTCGCCAACGCGCCGTTCCAGAACTGGGGAGTCATCTTCTCGACAAATAATCTGGGCGGCCAGAACTATCAGGCGTTGGAGTTGGAAGCCACACACAGAATGGCCAGAGGGCTGTCTTATCAGGCCAACTACGCCTGGACTCATAACATCAGCGATGCCCAGGGCGATGCGCCCACCGCATTCCAGGGCGAGACTCGCTATGGACTCGCGGATCTGAATCGCTTCGACATCAGTGCAAACCGTGGCAACGTTGTAGGAACGCGGCGTCAGCGTTTTCTTGTAACGGGAACCTATGAGCTGCCATTCGGCAAGGGACGGCAGTGGTTGAACTCTTCACCCGTCGTGGGTGGACATCCTCGGCGGTTGGAATGTCAACACGATCACGCTGCTGGAAACAGGGCCATACCTGACTCCGACCGACAGCGTAAACAATGACCAAACCAATACGGATCCGCATGGAGACGGATCGATCGTTCGACCGGACCGGGTCGGCAATCCGATTCCTGCCAATCGTTCGCCGAGCAATTATTTCAACTTCAACGCGTTTGCCTCTACTCCAGCTCAACGCAGGACGGGTTGGCAACGCAGGAGTTGGAATTCTCGAGGCACCCGGTACGATCGCAGTCAGTGCGGGCCTGGCTAAGCTCATTGCCGTCAGGGACAACTGGCGTCTGCGTTTCGAATCGACCTTTACCAACGTGCTGAACCACACCAACTACGCGCCCCCGGCGACGAACATAAGCAGCCAGACGTCGTTTGGTGTGCTCACTGCTGCACAGACCGCGGAAAATGCGGGGAACCGAACGGGTCAAGTTGCACTGCGGGTTGAATTCTAGGTTCGATTGGAGGCAAAGCCAGCCGGCATCGGGTTGGGGCGGAGTGTTAAATACTCCGCCCTGCCTGAGGCCGCCTCCCAAAAGATAGAGATTATGTTCTGGATCGATCCACCCAAACCAATCGAGGTTAGCGATGAGTTTGTTATGGACAGGAGTGTGCCGAATATATTTCAACGCTTATACAGAAGCCCCTTTGTTTTGGTCGGTTGATAACGGAGACAGTGCCACGGAGATCAAATGTCCGCGCGTAGTGATGGCAGGAGCTTTGAGACCGTTGTGGTGCCTGAGCAACAAGCGCAGCCGCGGGCCTGGCTTTCCTTCAAGAGGGCGAGCGTCTACAAGCAGAACGACGGAGTCATTGTTGTGATTGACTGGACACCGGCGGTCTTGCGCAATCGGGAACTGCACGGAGCATTGCAGGAGGACTCTTGATGACAACGATATGCCTTTTTTACACGAAGCCTGTTTGAATAACAGATATGACGTTGATGCTCCCGCCGCAGCGGAGTTCTAGGTCTCGCGTTTGGCTGACGGCGCCAGCCGTCAGCTTACTGCGCGCAACTCATCCGGGCCGTCGAGTCAGCATCGGCAAAGCATATCGCACCAACAGTTCAACGAAATGACTTCTGAATTCCACGGCAATCAACGTTTGATCGAGCCGAATCTTACGGGAGGCTCGCGAAGAGCCTGGATCGGGTGGCCTTCTCATTCCTAAGAGGGTGGAAGCCGTCCCCTCATGCGATTGTCACTTGAGGTAGCCATTCAAACTAAATGCTTTATTTTGAATGGCGGGGACGACGGGGTTCGAACCCGCGGCCTCTGCCGTGACAGGGTGTGCTGGGAAATCCAAGTGGCCGTAAAACCGGCTATCCGGAGAAATGGTTCCCCAAATTGCGGTTCCGGTTGCAAGTGTCCGATATGGCGACTCTTCGTCCATCTCTAACAATCTCGGCTGTGTCAATGTATTTTTGAACGTAAGACGGCACTCACTCCGAGGAGTTGTTTCGTTACGCTTTGGTTGAACAAACTCATCATCTTCGACAAAGGACTTCAGCTGCATTAGGCGGCTCGTTGCGTCGTCGATGAAGACGAGCAACGTGCACGGCTCGCCGCGATCCTCGAACCAGCGATGGTCACTCCCATCCACCTGGATCAGCTCACCGAGCTTTTCGCGGCGGAGGCGCGGCTGATGAAACTGTTTGCGCTGCTTGCGCGACTGCCACAGTCCTTCGGTTAGTAGCCAACTACGGAGCGTCTCGCGACCAACCCGGATCCCATGCCTTTGTTCTAAGGCTTCCGTCGCCAATGTCGGCCCAAAGTCCGCATAGTGGGACTTCACCAGATCGATGGCGTACTGGCGGATCCCGGAATTGATGCTGCGGTTCGAGGTTCGCCCTCGGGCCTTGTGGACCAACCCGGAACCGCCGTCCGCCCTATACCGAGCCATCAACCTGTATAGCTGTCGTTCACTCACCCCGAGCAGGGAGGCCGCCGCGGCTCGTGAGCGTCTGCCTGACTCAACCTCACTTAGAACTTCCACACGCTTCAGATCGCGCTCGCTCATCCTGATCCAGTCCATCCTTAGAAACTGACATTTCTAATTGGCGGGAACCTGACATTTCTAACGAGCGCTTACAGGCGCACTATACATAAGATACGTTATCAGGCGTAAGCAGTTTATTATCAATAGGATAATATTTTGAGAGAGTGATGAAGATTCCGAATGTCAAACGCCTTTAGCGGTGCCGAAGACGCCGTATGTGTTGAAATAGATGGCCCCGACGGGGAGCGGGCCTACGCTGTCGATAAGGCGACGAGCAGGAGCTGTGCGGAACTCGCACGCGCCTCCGCTTTGAGCACTATCTATATCTATATATAGAGTCCGGCCATGAGGTCCGTAGGGCATACCCAGATGATCCCCTGGGCTTCCCATCGCCAGCCCAAATTTCTGCAAGCAATGGAAGAGCGCGGGGTCGACAACTTAATTACTGCTGGATCCACGCCTTGCTGACCAGAGCATCATACTGCTTGAGAGCTTCCTTCTGATCTTTTCCGGAAGCGATCGCCTCCAGGCAACTCTTGTATTTGGGCGAATTCCGAAAGCGCGACAGAGCACAGTTTTGTTCATCCCACCGGGTCCACTCAAGTGCCTTTTCAGCGGCGTCGCGCAACTCAGAGTCACCGAGGCAAGACTTATTCTTCTGGTTGATAAGGTCGCCCAACATTTCCCGAACTGCTTCACGCCGTTCGAATTCCGAGAGGTTGGCCTTCGTGATTATAGGAGCTAATACCCATCCGGCCGTGCATCCGGAATATCCATTCCAAAAACTTGAAGCTTCTTTCCGACGTTCTGCTAGACGGGACAACTTGCAGGTGTAGGGAACGGTGTAATGCGTCTCAGTCTCGCGATCTACGGCGATTCAAGATCTGGTGGACCAGACGCCCCGAATGTGGGCGAGTGCTGGCTGGTGAACCAAGGAAAAGGAGCCAATTCCCACAGGGGTTCCACCCAGTCCGTAGGTTGTAGGCATGAACAAACGTAAACGTGCACGACACGAAGAACAACGGGCTCACGATCCTGCAATGTACAGTCGTCACCAAGGTCTTTCAGTTGATCGAAGCGTCATGTTTATCGCCTTCTTTGGCGCAGGTTGACCTTGGATGTGGCCCGTTAGGTCTTAGACCAAGCCTGAGGCGACATGGAGAAGTGATGCGGGAACCGATCTCTTCCTTCAGGTTTGGAAAGTACACCACTTCCAGCAAGCGAATGTTGGATTTTTATTTGCCCAAAAGTCCCCCAGGGGTCCTCGAGGTCTGTAGGTTCTGAATAAGGCCGATAGGAATCGAATCTCTATCGATGCTGGATCTCCCCAGAGGCACCCCGATGGATATGTTGACCCATGAATTCGCAGCACGGCCCGCACTCATCCGGCGAGCGATTGACCAACACCAACGGTGGATCGAAGAGCGCCTCGACGTTCCGCTAGCCAAGGCCGTTATCTTGACGTGCGATATATCTTTTGTTGATGTGGCCATACCACAATTGCTGGGGAACATCGATTTCCGTGGCTCCAACGAGAACGCTACGCGTCTTTTCATGGAGGTCGTAGAGTCCGTGGAGATTCTGCCGTCGAGTGCGGCATTGCTTCAAGTCGGCGCAGTGAGCAGATCGCGTGACCTTGAAGAAGTGCTCAGCGACGGAGAGTCCCGCCAATCATATGCCTTTGAGTGGGACGATGGCCCAGTGGAATTTATAGTGCGGGGGATTGCGTCACCATTGATCGCATTGGTCGTCTCTTATCACGCTGGTCCAGACAGTATTTGTGAAAATACCGCACAAGTCCTCATATTCCGACGCGACGCCGCTAAGCAGGTTGTTAAGCTATTGGCAACACTTAGCAAGTCGGACGGCCAACCCAAGTTGCACACCCAAAACAGCGTGACACGGCCCGTCTCGCCATGCGGTTGGGATCATCGGCTCGATCCGAGCATCACGTCCCTGTTGAAGGATGACTTTGGATCCTTCTTTCAACGCGAACCCTGGTTCCGCAAAATGCGACTTCCGTTTCGCCGTGGTTATTTGCTCCACGGGCCGCCAGTTAACGGCAAGAGCACCGCGATTCGTGCGATGCTAACGAGCGCGGGGCTGACGGCCTACACTCTTCGCCTCTTTGATTCCCGGACAGAAGATGCAGACATCGAGCGTGTCTTTGAGCAAGCCGTCAACGATGCCCCGGCAATGATCCTCCTGGAGGATATAGATCGCACCTTCCCCCGCACCGGAGAGTCGAGGAGCAAGGTTAGCCTGCAACAGTTACTGAACTGCTTGGACGGCGTTGCTACCGGCGAGGGGATAGTCACCGTTGCCACGGCCAATGAACCGACTATCCTCGATCCCGCGATCCTGAGAAGGCCAGGCCGATTTGATCGCGTCGTCCACTTCCCGAATCCATCGTCCGCCCTGCGCCGCGAGTACTTCTGTCGGATGTATGACAAGTTTGTGGCAGCGAAGCTCGATTCAGTGGTCTCTGATTCCGAAGGATTCTCCTTGCCCAGCTTCGCGAGGCCTACATTATGGCGGGGCAACTGGCCTTTGAAGGCAATCGCGAGATTTGCATGAAGGATCTCTCTTCGGGAGTCCGGTTCCCTGCGAGAGACCTCCCAACTCTCCACTAGGCGGATCAGCCGGGCGGGATTCATCGGCTCATCATGATCAGAGCCTGCAAAGCGTTGGTCGTGCGGCGATCTCAGCGTGAGATTGCGGCAAGAAGCATGCTGAGCCATACACATACCTTTGTCATGGCGCGAACTTTTCGAAAATAAACTTCCCGATTTCCTCAGCAGCTGCAGAGAGTGAATGTATGAAGACAGTTGAGTTGACAAAGATTGAAACCGTATCCGTCGAGCCATTTCACTGCCACTGGTTTGAGACGTCAGCCGAATCTCTTAAGGATCAAAAGCATTCTCTTTCCTGAACCTGGCCAGGTGCGTTCGCGCAAGGTTGTGTCGCGCTCGAATGCACGTTCCACCGGGAAATACCCCAGTTGGAAGATGGGGCGAATGATTCACTGGGAATCCATCAATGAGCTCAACGCTTTCCGCCTCCTCGACTGCGATCCGAACGTCACGAGCTACAGCGAGCAGCCCTGCCAGATCGTATACGTCTTGGACGGAGTGGAAAGGGTTCATTACCCCGACATTCTGGTTACGACGACCGCAGGGAAACAGCTCTGGGAGGTTAAGCTCCGATCCAACGCTTCCGAACCGGAGGTTCTCGCCAGAGCTGCGTTTCTTTCGCGCGCCCTTCCGGGATGGGGCTACGAGTACCGAACCATATTTGGTGACGACCTCGCCAGACAGCCACGTCTGAACAATGCAAACCTTCTTCTCAGCTTAGGTAAACGAGCGGTCAGTGATTGCGAATGGGAAGATGTCCGACGGACCGTGGCAGGGCAGGGGTCATTGGTTTGGTCGGGGGCCAGCTCCGGCAATTACGGCGCAAAGGGCCGAGAGGTCCTTTCGAGCCTCGTACTCAGGGGCGTACTGACCATCGACATGAACTCTCCCATCTCATCCGCTACCGAGTTTGTCGCAAAGAATGGGGGCCTTTAGCATGGCAACCGCCTGTTTGGAGCAAGGTGCAGTTGTTCAGATTGAAGGGAGTGAACATCGCCTCTCCCGCAAGATCGACGATTGTTGGCAATTGGAGCAATCTAAGACCGGGCGGATTGTTGAATATGAGCAGGAAGATCTGTTGCGCATGGTAGCGGAACGGAAATTTGACCTTCCGTGGGAGCGTGCCGGTAAGCAGATGCGGGCCTGCCAACTGCGACTTGTCTACGGCGGACCTCGAATTGGCGAAGCTGCGGCGCAGTTACGTCCTTGCAGTCCTGAATACGCCAAATTCCCGGAACCGGCTTGAAGAAGCCATCCACAATGCCTGGAAGAGGGTCAAGGCCCCACAAAGAGCTCCCGGTTGGATTACCGTTTACCGCTGGAAATGCCGATTCCTCAGAGCGAATGGCGACGTTCGTGCTCTGGTTGACGACACTCGTAGCAAGGGCAACCAGCAAGGCCGTTACCCAGCGTCAGTTATAGAGCTCTGCGAGCAATCCATATCGACCAAGTATCTGAACAGGACACGCAACAGCATCCAGCAGACACTTGAAGATGCGCTGCGCCGGGTGAAGAAGGAGAACGAACTGCGTCCCTGCCTGCGATGCGCTGCCGCTACCGACGCGACGTCTGATCACCCGGATGATCGCGAGTATTCCCGCGTTTGACAAGCATTCTGCACGCTATGGACATGATTCCGCAGTCAAAGAGTTCCGCGGTGTCAAGGGTCATTCCGTCGCACAAGCGCCTCTTGAGCGGGCGGAAATAGACCACACTCTGCTCGACCTCATGGTTGTAGACGACCAAACTGGCCTGCCGCTGGGAAGGCCATCTGTCACGGCCTGCATCGACTGCTACACGAGGTGCATTCTGGGCATATATATCGGATTCAATCCACCTAGCTATCAATCCGTCGCAGCCTGTCTGAAAGACTGCTTTCTGCCGAAGGTCAATCTCAAGCGAGACTACCCCGGCATCGTGAACGAATGGCCGGCTTATGGCGTAATGCATAACCTCGTTGTGGACGGCGGTCTCGAGTTCTACTCCGCGAGCCTCGAACAGGTGTGCCTTTCCTTAAACATCAATTGGGTCGCCGCCCCTCGTCGTACGGCATGGTTCAAAGGGAAGATCGAACGCTTCCTCGGGACGATGAATCGAGCCGTTGCTCATGGAGTCCCTGGTACTACCTTCAGCAACATCTTCGAAAAGGGTGACTACAATCCGGCGAAACATGCGGTGATAACCCTCTCGACACTGCGAAAGGTCGTCCGAATGTGGATTGCCGACGTCTACCATCAGCAAGTTCACCGATCTCTGCAGACGACGCCATCGAAGATGTGGACATCGAGCATCACGACCGGAGGATATACGTCTGCCTGACGAGACCACACAACTGGATATCGTGATGGGTCGCGTGGAATCACGATCCCTGACACACAAGGGGATCGAGTTTGAAGGCCTGTTCTATAACTCACCTGAACTGACAGAACTGCGTCGCAAGGAGGGAGCAAATCTCAAAGTTGAGATCCGCGTCAATGAAAGTGACATCGGCTCGATCTATGTGTTGTCACCGAAGACATCGAAAGCCTACTCCGTCCCGGCGTTGGATCCTGACTATGCCGGCGGAATCAGCCTTTGGCAACACAAGGTCATCAAGAACTACCAAAGACAGCACTTCGATACGGATCATGGCGTGGACGGCTGGCTGCAAGCAAAGAACGAGATCTCCCATCTGATCGACGAGAGCCTCAAGCTCAAACGCACGAGGACGCACAAACGCATCGCTCGTTACCGAGAGACCGCCGAGCAGGTGGCTCCGAAGGCGGAGACGATCGAAGCTGCCACACTTCGAACGAAGGCTCCGATTAGTGCGATGGCGGATCGATGCGTCTCCGGTCGGCGTCGAGGACCAGACCGGCACATCGCTGCGGGAATCGGCAGTACTCATCACTCGGCCGCGATTCAAGGCGGAAATTAGGGAGATCCATGAAGACCAATAACTCTGCCAGCATCGTCGAACGGATGGTCATCCCGCATACGGCCTTTGCTGAGGCACGACAAAGAATCGAGCAGTGCTTTGCATTTTCAGCGGCGAAGGCCGAGGCCGAGGGACTGGCCATCGTCGGCGAATCTGGCACGGGTAAGACCAGCGTGCTGAAAAGCTTCCAATTGAATCACATGCCGACGCGTGGTCGCGACGGCATGGAGGTCCCGATCCTATACGCCTCAGTTCCTCCCATGCCAACGGTCAAGAGTCTTGCCGGCGTCATGTTAGCTGCTCTCAACGCACCTGATTCCGAGCGAGGCACCGAGAATGAGAAGTCGCGGCGCTTGAGGATCCTGATGAAGGAAACGGGAACACGCATGGTGATGATCGATGAATTTCAACATTTCTACGATCGTCGGAAGCGGCAGATCATGCTTCACGTCGCTGACTGGCTCAAAGTCTTGATCGACGAGACACGTTCGACGCTTGTCGTAGCAGGGCTCCCGTCCTGCCGGGTGGTCATCAATGAGAACGAGCAACTCGCCAGGCGCTTTATGGCTTCGATTCAACTCCCAAGGTTTTCCTGGATCGATCCAAGACAGCGCGGAGAGTTCATATCGATCCTGGAGGAGTACCACAATCAAATTGCCAAGGATTTCAGCTTGCCGACACTCTACTCGGAAGAGATGGCCTTCCGCTTCTTCCTGGCCACTGGAGGGCTGATGGGATATCTGTCCAAACTGCTGCGGACGACTCTGCGCGATGCAGCTGATCGGAAGAGGGCTTCCATCACCCTCGAAGACTTGAATATTGCCCACGCACGCGCAATGTGGTTCGACGCTACCGTTCAGGAACAGCTTAGGCCATTTGAAGAGGGCTTCCGACCGGAAGCTACGGTAGACGCGCTGAATCGCGCCAGCAGGATCGGAACGGTCGCCGATCTTCCCGAGAAGCCGACGCGGCCGAGAGTTGGAATGCGAAAGGCTGAATCGATCAACGCCGCGCTGGTGGCCGCGTGAGTATGCCACTCCTCGTCCGGCATCCTGCTCCATATCCTACGGAAAGCCTCCTGGGATATGTACTTCGCGTCAGCGAGGACAACGGCTACAACTCGCCATGGAGCGTCTACCGCCTGGCGGGCATGAAATCAAATGAGATGAGAGCATCGGGAGTCAAACTCAAGAAGCTGGCGAGGATAACGAATTGGCCTCAAGAGAGGCTAGACGCTATTGCGTATTCAGCACCCCCTGGTCAGCCGCGGTGGTCTCGACTGTTGGGGCATCCTATTCTGCCCCAGGACCTCAATCTAACCCACCCGAGGTTTTGCCCTCAATGTGCTCTGCGAGAAAGGGATTCCTCGAGGCGCACTGGGATCTTGCGCTGATGGTCGCCTGCCCTGTCCACCAGATGCTCGCTGGTCTCGTCTTGCCCGCAATGCGGTCGCCGTCTGCGCTGGTTCAGGCGAGGGTTGCTCGAATGTGAGTGCGGCGGTGACCTGTCCAATTGTGATCTGTCTTCGATATCGGAGGCTGAAGCGAGTTTGCTCGATATCATCCGAAGAAAAGCGCTGTCCTCTCCGCCAGAGGAGAGTAATCCGATGGGTCTTCCCCAGGATCAACTTATGGCCATGGGCCTTCGGTCCATGCTCCTGGCCATCCGAACGATAGCGAAGCATCGCATCCTGGCCGATGGAACGGGTGACTGGAGTAATGACAAGGAGATCGTCTCGGCTGCTTCAAGAGTTCTTGTCAGTGGCCGAGGAACTTCATTGCGTTGCTGGAAGACCTCGGTCGGCAGCTTCCATCCGACATCAGCGGTGGCGTCGGGAAACAGTTTGGTGGCATCTATCGGGGCTTGTTCCGAAACAAGGCAATGGGAGATCCAAAGCATACCGAGTTCCTGAGAGTTGCTTTTCTGGACTTTGCGATGAATCACTGGGGCCGTGGTTTTGTTGATCACAAGATCATCAAGAAACTGGGAGGCACTGGGTCCAAAAGATTTCTCACTCAGACAGAGTTTGCCGCCAGGATAGGAGTACAGCAGAGCACCGCTGCCCGACTGCTAAGAAATTCAACTCTTCCTTCAAAGCGAGTGAAGTGTGGAGCGGCCGACCGGGTTATCGTGGACAGTGATCAGGTTTCGATCCCGAGAACTTGCGCCAGGGAAGATATACAGGAATAGGGAGGCAGCGAAGCATCTGGGATTCTCCGTGTCTGTCCTGAAGGCTCTTAAGGGATCCGGCATCTACGAGGTGAATCACCTTCTACCGACACGAGGGGGCTTCCATGAACTCGATTTAAGGGCATTCGCCAAGAAACTGCTCGATTTGGCCCAGGACCATGAAGCCTCCCTCCGTTCGAGGAAAGGGAACCGTAACCTTACGCTCCGTTCTTTGCGGGCATCGTGATTCATTGGAAATCAAACTGAATGTGGTGCGAGCGTTACTCTCGAGAAATATTGCCTGTCCTCGGCAATTCTGATGGAACGGTCGGCGGGTTGGTGATCGACCGCGACGCATACCAGCAGGTTGTCGCGGATGCTTGCTCCAACGCTGCCGGCAACACGAAGAACCCCGGTGAGGTGGCAAGGTTGTTGTCATGCAGTAGAGATGCCATCCCTGCACTCGTAAAGCTCGGCGCTCTACAAGCGCGAGTGACGCCGAGTCGGACTGCGGGTATCTGACGAGTCGATCGCGGCGTTTAGCCTCCAGTACACCTCGCTTTCCTCGATTGCAGCAGTTGAGCAGACTAGCAGCAGAGCATTGATGCGTCGCTGTGAAGACCGAGGCATCTGGATGTTGTTGGTGCCGATGCCGAGACAAGGGCCACAGCGCTTCATTCGTAAAACAGATCACGTGAAACTCACGGGGTAAGGCAAAGGTAATGCGGGCTCTTGATGGCCTTGCAAATTGCGATCTGGCTCTCCTCGATGGCGACACCGAGGCTTACGATGCCGAATTGCGTTGAACTGATCGGAACGAACTAATTCTGAGCCGCCCACGCAAACCAGCGTCGACTGCCACCTTCACACGCTGGATCTTGTTAAACAATCGACGACAAGTCAATTATTGTGAATAACTTAGACGCCACTGCGAAACTCAACCCACAATCCAGCCCACAAGAAAACTCTGTCTTCCATGGTGTTCTACGTCATCTAGTGCTTGTGAGATTTCAAGGTCTCATCCCGTAGATTGTGAACGTCCCACTGCTGGATGATACGTGTGCACAACTCGATGATTG
>CAWIQU010000005.1:0-330347 GCA_963838345.1 uncultured Acidobacteriaceae bacterium
GTTTGGACGATGTCATAGCCTGTCCATAGACATTCATCGTCGTCTCGATCGAGGCATGACGCACATCAGTTCCTGCTGCACCTTCATCGGAGCCCCGGTCTCGTCCAGCCACGAGCGGTACGTGTGGCGGAACGTGTGCCAACCGATAGCACCGTACTTTCCGGCGGCGACCTTGCGTTCGTCGTGGATCGGGCAGCCGAGCGCCATTCGGCGTTGGATGATCTGCAACACCAAACGCCCGGACCCGCTCCGCACGTGGGACGCGCCGGACCACGCAGCATCCCGAAGGACGAAGATGCCGCTTTTGGATCTCCGTGGGATGATACGGTCGCTCCGTTACTGGATTGGCAAAGACCCAGCCTTCTTCCGTCGGCACGGCCTCCTTACTCCACTCCAACACGATCTCTGTCAAGGACGGATGCAAAGGAACGTAGTCCTGGGAGTATTCGGTCTTGACGTCATCCACTCTGTCCGCTCACGAAACTACGCTGAACGAGAAGCTGGTTTTTCTCAAAATCGAAGTCGTCCCATTGAAGCGCCGCGATCTCGCTGACGCGAAGACCGAGGCATTGGGCGATATAAACCATCGCGCGATACGGTTCTTTCAGTGTCCCCACGATAAGTTCGAACTCGTCCACAGTAAGCGTGGTGGGGCGCTGCCGGCGCTTGCTGCCGCCTTTCACCCGAACCAACGCAATGGGATTCCTCTGCCCGGTGAACAACTCCCAGCGTGTGGCGCACTCATACATCAGGTGCATCACGCCTCGGATATGCGCTCTTCGATTTCGGAGCCATAGGGAGTTTCTTCAACCAGTCTTCGACCGCCATCGGACGGATGCAGGTCAAGCAGATAGTTGCCCCAGCGCGGCTTTAGGTGATTTTTGATATTCGAGCGGTACGACTTCGAGGTGGAATACCGTTCCGGTAGTTCTTCCTCAAGATAGCGATCGCATATCGCTCCCGAACGTCACCACGGCCATGCGCTGCTGTGGGTCAAGCAGGTACATATCCTGCACGGCCTTATGGATGACATCATCGTCTTCCGGCTCCAGTTCAGCTCCGCCGTTCGTCAGCAGGAGCTTTACGAACGAGTAGAGGAACTTGATATTGCTCTCGGTCGGTTCTAGCGCGAACGGGTTGACTCGGGGGCCGTTCTTGCCGACTCGGTCGACCTTCCGCCATACAGTTCGACGACGCTCTCGTAGCTCCCGCCGATATCGAATATGTAAGTGAACCCGCCGTATTTCTGTTCAAGCGCGACCAGTTGTTGCCGTGCACGCTTTTCCCGGTACCTGTAGGCCCAATGATGAGCATGACGCGAACGCCATCCACATACACGTCCTGAAAGAACGGCGTCCGTGTGCGGGTCTCGAAGATGTTGAGGTATTCGAGTCAAGATCCTCTGAGCGGGGATGGCCAAGATGCGGAGCGAACACAGAGGAAAGACGAGCGGGATCCTCGGACAGCCATAGCGGGAAGACGTTGGACTTGTGGTTGCCAGGGAACATGGCTAGAACGCCGACAAATTCCCGAGCGTTTCTTCGATGACCTGTGCGCGCGCATCCACAAAGATGCGATGAACCGCTGGCACTGTATCTCGTAGGTGTTCAGCGCTTCGACCGGCTAACAGCAGGCGCAGCGAGAACTCGCCTTGAGCTTTCTTATCGAGGGCGCGAATGACTTCGCTCAAGTCGTCTACGTTACTGCTCGCGGCCTTAGCGCCGGCTCCCGTTTCGAGGGACGCGGTATCCCGACCGCTCATCACTCGGGTGAGTACGCCTACCTTGAAAAACGAGATGAACTTCTCCTGGGCATCAATCTCACTGCGGGCGGCTGACGTTGACTTTACGCGCCACGAGGAACACAGCACGCTGTCACAATCGAGAGAGAACAGACCGGAGAAGAGGCACGGCCTCGATGACTCAGGTGTCGTCCCCAGCGTGAACATCTGCACGTGGCGTTTGCCGACTCGAAGGTGGTCGCTGTGCCAGGCAACAGGACTCTTTACGATCTGCCGGTCCACGCCAGTATCGCTGCGAAGGTGATTCTGTCCGGCCCATTCCTCGAGGTTGAACAGATAACTGAAGAACTGAAAAGTCTCCGCCTTACCCAGCAACCGCAGTCCAAGAGAGTTGCCAAGATGACTCTCAAGGATGACCGCGGTCTTTTCCAGGTCTGCCAACATCCGCGAGGTATCGAGCGCATTCTCGTCTGGCTTACGTTCGAAGGCCTTCACCTTTGACGGCTCAAGCGTCAGGCACCAGTGCAGGTCAATTCGCCGAAATGCTGCGGACTTCTCCAGAAAGCGAAGGCGATCGGTTGCAAAGACCTCAGTCGCTGGATTCTCATACTTGGCCTGACGCGGGAGATGGAAGCCCGACATCACGCGGGCGTATTGGTATAGACACGAGCCTTCTGGGAGTCCCCGCAATGCTCCTTCGATCGACCGCATCCGGGAATCGAGTTCAAGATCGGTCAACCCTTCTTCATCAATCCCCGTCAGGGAGAAGAGGCATCCATAGCCTCCGCCCTTCAGCGCGAAGATGTTTGATCCGACAAAGCGAGAGATGGGAACGATGCTGCAGGCAGCTCCGGCCTTTGCGAACCAAGGGGTATGTCTGCGTTGCTCAGTGTTTGCGAGGGTCATAGTAGGACTTCTGGTTGAGGCTTAGGCCCCATATCTGGAACATCTTTGGGTGTTTGCGGACGATAAGCCATGCGCCGCCCGCCATCATTGGGAAACTGAAGATGGCAATCATTCGGAACCCGACGAGGAAAACCGTTACCGTGACGAATACGATCGCCATCCATGTTGAAAGATCGAGGCCAAGTTTGGCTCTCGGCCTGTTCAACGCTTGATTGATTGGTAACGGCTCTCCTCGCTTGGTCATCGTCGTTCGCCCTCAAAAGGACTGCCCGGTAAGTGAACTGATCCAACCCGCACCCCAACCGAGCACCCCAGCGCCAAACAACGCACCGAAGAGACCAGGAATAGCGTCCTGGAAGCGACCGCTCATCATCCGAATACCGGCGAAGATGAGTCCGCCGAAACAAATGACAGCACCCGCATAGATAGCGAAGGTTTTGAAGGTGCCCATGAGTGTCTGAGCGCCGGAGAAGTCCATCGTTCCTTGGGCATGGGCAACGCCCGCAAATGTGAGCGCAAAAAGGGTTGGCCCTATCACGCGCACAGCATGAGAAAGTTTTCGTTTAGAGAAGTGTTGGGTCCACCTGTTGGCAGACCGAACAGACAGCCGAATGGGAGCCATTTCCAATCGGCGGGGACGGCGGACTCTGACCATATTGCACCTCCGCTGACCTGAAGTCGTCAGCTATGGCGCAACGCTATGTCGGAATGTTCCAAACCGTCCAATAGCTTTTTGGGAGTCCGTTATTCACTTTTGGAATAACGAGCTATGGATTGAAGTCTCGAAGGATCTCGGGAGTACCGATACCGCCCCGGAAGAGAACTGATTTCAGCGTCAACTTGTGTTCTATAGAGCATGAGAACGTTGTTCCGTCAGTGAAGTCGATAACCATTTCGCAACCCTCCTCCGGATCTTCATACAGTCTGAGAGATCGAACGGTCTTCCCTGCTATCTCGGAACATTCGATAAATGGTTTCGACACGGTTGGCCTCCAACGCGGCTCCTAGAGAGTTTGTCCCTTATTAGGGGATTGCGCAAGCGGTCATGACACTTGAATGGTGAGCAGGCCAGCAAAAAGCGAGACTCGAAGATCGCGCAAAGCGCGAACGACTCCGCATCAGGCCCTCTACAACGCATTTTTGCAGAAGCTGATCTCCGCTCGGGAAGAAGCCGGCTTGACGCAACGTGAGGTCTCAGCCCATTTGGGCGTGGCCCATTCCTTCCTTTCGAAATGCGAGACGGGCGACCGACGTGTCGACGTGCTGGAACTTATCCAATTGGCGCAGCTTTACGGCAAGTCTCCACAGTATTTCCTTTCAGCCGATTAGTGAGTGCTGTTCAAGCTGCCCATGCGTGGTAGTCAACTCAAAACATATATTCCCGAAGTGCGGAGGCAGTTTGCGTCAGCCCCTGCGATTCCAGTGAATCGAGATATTCTTCTACTGTCTTGGGAGGGTTCTTCAGACTTGTTCGATGGTTGTGCGCCGCTTCGATCACAAGACCCGGCGTAAGGTCGAGGAGATGGAGGATGAACTCATCCGGATGCTGCGCCTCAATATCGAATGGGTTGAGCGCTTCGGCGGGAAATCATCCAAATTACACGTAACGATCAAACTGGCTCCGCTACGAATCGCGGCTGCTAATACGTGTCGATCGTCTTCGTCGGGCAATACAAGTCCAGAGATGAGGTGTTCATACCCTCTAACCAGTGCATCCGGTGCCGCTTTGTCCATCAACTGCCGTGTGCGCTCGAGCTTTTCTCTGAGTCAGGTCAGGCCGATTCTTCAGGAGATTTCGCATCCATTCCTCATGCACATCAGCAGACCATTTCGCTCGGAAGACCCCGGTCAGCGCCAGGTGCATCAGGAAGTTCCGCAAGTCCGCAGGGTAGAGAACGTTCGCGTCATAGAAGACAGTGAACGCGGCCACGATCAGATCCCGAGTTCCTGGTCATAGGCGGCCAGTTCGTCCAAGGCGGCGCGACGTTCCGCATCGGCCCGACGCTTGTATTGCATCAGCGCCTCAAACCGAACACGGCGATGGGTTCCAACCTTGCGATACTCAATCTTTCCCTCATCCAGAAGTTGAATCAGGGACGGGCGGGAGATATTCAGTAGGTCTGCCGCTTCCTGCGTGGTGAGTTCCGCGTGGACCGGAATCAAGGTGACGGCGTTTCCTCGCGCCATCTCCTCCAGGATGCGAACCAACATCTTCACAGCGGACGCAGGAAGCTGCAATGTCTCCTCTTTGGAGGCATCTCCCACGCGAAAGCTGAGCGGGGTCTTGGAACGCATACGAGGGGCGAGCAGACGGCTGGTTTCTCTTGCCAGAGTGGCATCGGTTTCGGTCGGCAGAGTGGGATCTAAGAGAGCCTGAGACATGGCATCACCTCAGGATCATTATCCCATCTATTCGAAGCAAACGCAACTAATCGAATCATACGAAAATAATCGAAGCAAACGAAATAAAGAAAATCGTCTTGATTTCAGAAGAGCCAACGCCCATTGGGCGCAAAACCCAACACTCAAAACAGACTCCCAATAGACTCCCAATAGGGTGTCCAGAGGGTACTTTTCCGTACTTCCGGGGTGCCATCCGTGCCGTAAAATCAGCTACATACGTGAGCGCCCGGCCACTCATAACCCAAAGGTCGTAGGTTCAAATCCTACCCCCGCAACCAAAGAACTTACTGATATCCAAAGGCTTAGGAGATAACGCTCCCGAGCCTTTTCCTTGAATAGCCAATAAGCTGCCAACAAGAGCGGAATTGCGTTCGTTTTCCACGTTGGACGTGTACGGCGGATTGCCTGAATGGGAACGGAATCTCGAAGCCGGACGCATGGCAGGTTCGGAGATTGAGAAGGCCGTGAGCAAGCACAATCCGGGCATTACCACTGTCGATGCGCTGGACGCAGATGCTTAGAATGGCCACTTTAGAATTCGATGAACTCGAAGGCAGGTAGGGCGGAGTTATCGGGGCTTTGAAGGTCAGCTGCGAGGACAGCAACGCCAAGTTCACCTTTATAGAGGCTATTGGGACGAAGAGTTAGAGACTCAGAATCGCGCCCCGAAGGCAGATCTCGGTAGGCAATCGCAGCTCTCTCAGCAAGTGCCTGCGCACGGTGCAGCCAAGATTTATCGCTACTGTGCTTGTAGAGGGCCAACATAGCATAGGCTTGGCCTGAGAAGCCGCAGCACAAGCTACCGTTCTTGCTGTCAGTCTCGGCGGCATGGCGGGCAGCCTTATCAGCAAGCACGAGGTATCGATCGTCCTTCAGGATGGAGTGGGCGGCCAACCAGAGATGCACTTGGCCGGCAGAGCCGTTGCACCATCCACTGGTAAGGATGCCAGAAGCATCTTGGCTATCACCGAAAATGGTTCGACTCCATCTGGCCTGACGTCCGGAATGGCGCGCTAGCGAGGAGAGCTGGTCCAAACGTTCTTTTGTGTTGGAAGGGAGATCCGCACCAGAAGCGCGGGACCAGCACAGAGTGGCATACAAAATCCCCGCCCAGCCGTGGGCGATTCCCGTATAGCGAATCTGGTGGCATTCGAGGATCGGAGCGTAGGAATCGAGCTCTTGCCAAATCGAAGCCAGGGTGCCGTTTCCCAAGTCGCGCAACGCGCTGACATTGACTGTTGAGCCGGGGCCCAGAGCAGCCAGGAGGTGCGAGGCTGCCAAAAGGGTCCCCGCACGACCGAGTGTGAGATCGAGGTTGTCGCAAGGTTCGACAGACGCGGCTATGAATGCATCCACACCCGTCTGTTGGATCGTAATATCGCCCATCGAGTGCGCAATAAGGGCCTTGATGAAGTGGATGCCGGATTGGGTGTGATAAGGAGAGACTCTCCCGACTATCTCAGATGTGATTTCTATGTCGGGACAACACCATGCATCGTCAAGTCGAACATCGCGAGCAGCGCGCTCACCCCAAAGATCCGCAAGTGAGAGTAGCTCAGGGTCTTGACGGGCACACGCAATGCGGTGGAGCGCACAAGCGACACCGGCACTGCCATATGTGATAGAAGTTCTTGGGGCTTCGGCGAGGCCCGACTGCAGTAGCGCTGCACCTCCGTCTAGCCGATTGAGGACCCGTGTCAGTGTTTCCAGAGCGGTAGCATAGGAGAACTGGGTATGATCGGGCGAAATGGCCGGAGCGGGCGGCTGGCCGACAGAGCCAAGTGCTATGGCGAAAGCGGCGACCGAACTGAAGCGTGCTGCGGGTTCTTTTGCAAGAGCCTTGGCGAGGATATCTTCAACTGCAGGCCAAGGCTCGAGGCCACGGGATCTAAACGGCAGCAGGCCATCCTCGGCGATCTGGCGGAGCATTTCGTGTCTTTCCAAAGAGAAGTCGACGTAATGCTTTCCAGTAATGAGGAAATGAAGCAGCGCGGCGAGGGAATACTGTTCACCGAGCATGGAAGAGTAAGGCGGCTGGCGATCGTGGCGCACCAAGTTGGCGTATTCGGGCTCGAAGAAGTAGCCTACGCCTCCGCGCAGGCTGCTGCGAAATTCGTTCTCGACATTGGCGATGCGCGCGAGACCGAAGTCGACAAGTCGAACGGAATAGTTGTTATCGACTAAGATGTTGCGCGGATGAACGTCGGAATGGATGACGTTTTGGGCATGCAGGTGCGTGTATGCATCCAGAAGGGCGAGGGACAAGCGCAGAAGAGCGGCGGTATCACCGGACGATCGAAGGCGGGCCGCGATAGAAGCACAATCTGAGCCGTGGCACCAGGAAAGCAGCAAGTAACGAGAATCGCTTTCGACACCAGTAGCCAGAAGGGTGGGAGTAACGGTAGCATCCAGATGCCCTAGGACGAAGACCTCATTCTCGAACGCGCGGTGGATTTCTGGGCCAGCCGCGAAACGCATGAGCTTGAGAGCAGCGGCTTCACCATGCGAGGTTTTTACGCGGTAGAGATCGGTGTCTTCGAGGGATTGGACACACGCGAGGACCTCGACGCCAGCGAAGCGGGAACCGGTCTCGAGCAGAGGGGTGACGCTTTGGGTCTGGGGCGAATCGGCAGGCACGAGTACGCGGGCATGCACAAGCCGCTCAAGCACAGGGAAGGCCGCGTCGAGCGTTAGCTCAGGGTCTTCTTTGGTGGCGCTGCAGTACCGGATGACAGCCTGGACGATGCTAGTGGGCTGTCGGAATTCCTCAAGCAGCTTGGCTGCATCGCCGTTGATGATGCGCGCCGTGGTGCGGGAATTCGGGCGCGTGACAGCGTAGTCACCTTCCGTTGCCTGAACCTGGCGACGCAGCTCGTCGGAAAGGTCTTCGACGGGACGAAGCACGGTGTCGGCTGCCATAACGAAAGTACCAGTGATTTCCATTTGGCTCCTTAGGCCGGTGAACGGCCGAAGCCTTGGGTGGGAGCCCAGGTGTCGGTATCGATGTTTTCCAGGCGCAGACGCTCAAGCGCAAACTGCCAGGGTTCGAGGGGGCAGGAGTACTTTTTGCGAGCTGAAACGATGGCAGTGGCAAGTCGATTGGTGATCCAGAGTCGCCAGCTTTCCGGCCCTTGCCACGACAGAGTTCCTCTTTCAGGTAGTGGATCGATCCCCCAGGACAGCAACCCGTCGCCGCCTATCGCCGAGGTGAATGGAACACCGTGAACGGCGAATCCGGACAAAGCGAGAGCAATATCGCGGGCCGTCTGCGCCAGCGGATCGAAGTCCCAGAAATAGAGGACGAGTTTGTCTGGCCGCAGAAGATCGATCGCGTTGCGGCCAACCTTGAAAGAATGCGCGGCCGAGTCGTTAAGAATCTCGACTACGGCACGAAACGCGGCGGGCAGAGCATCCGGCTGAGGGCTCACGTAGAGCTTATAGCCATGTCGGCGGACGTGCTCTGCAGGGCGATTGCGACGTGACTGCCATTGGAACCAGCCGTTGTAGGAGACCGGACGTTCGACTCGGTTCCAGTTCTTCTGGATAGATTTCAGGTTGGTGGAGCCGGAAATCTCAAGGAACTCAGAGACCGCGTCTTCCGAAGGCAAGCGACGGGCCCAACACGCTGTGAGAGGAATTCGGTTGTAAAAGTAGAGGCGGGCCGAGAGACGAACGACATCGTCGATTGCAAGCGCCTGAGCGTATTCGAGGGCGGCCAGAGAAAGGCGGGGCAGAAGGCCTTGAGGCTCGACAGCCACGTACTTGGCGTAGATCAAAGGATAAGCTTCTGGGCCGGAGACGAATCTGCCATCGTGCTCTATCTCCAGGATGCCGTCGAGAACCATCTCGGCTACAGCCTGGTTGGATCTTTCACCCAAGGAGTGCTGCACATAGCTCGGCAGCGGGCCGGGCTGAAGCAACGTATGCACAAGGAGTGCCGTGTCCCGACAGACGGATTTGATGCCACAGGCACCGGAAGTACGGGGCAAAAGAACGCCGTAGAAGTCGGGGTCGTTGGTCAGGTCCTTGAGAAGTACTTGTTGATCGAGAGGGAGGCGATTGAAAGGCGCGAGTTCGTAAGCGGCATTGGAACGAAACACATGCTCCAGAATGGGATTCAGGGCCACACCACTCATCACAATTCGACGCTCTCCAACGTGTTATTTGTTGCGCGCTGGCTTAGATTTCTTGGAAAGTTCGGCGCGTCGGCCCTTCAACTCCTGAAGTGCATCATTGAGTTTGTTGGTAAGCATGTCGATTTCCTCAACGGTTTGGGGCTGCAATCTTTCTTCGGCGGCGGCCTGCTGCTTCTCGACTTCAGCGAGATGTCGCTTGAGCTGCTCTTTCAGGGCAGAGAGCGCGGTGACAGATGACCCTTGCAATTGATATATATCGGTGGGTCCAATGGTTGCTCCGCACTGCACCAAGCTGAAAAAGGTGCAGCGGCCACCTGCCAAAAGGAAAATGTTCCAGATATCGTGTAGCGTGGTCTCATGGGTTGGAGTGCAATGGTTGGTGTGACCGCACCCAAGTGGATCCGAAGGAAGAACATTGATCATCAAATCTTTGATTTTGAATGCCATAAGCCTCTCACTTCGAACGGGAGGGCTGACGTAAGTACCAGTCCGCCAGATTACGAACGAAAGAAAACCTGGATGCCGCAAATAAACGGCTCCGGGCGCCAAGACCAAGGAGAAAGCGAAGTAAGTGTGCGCTCTACCAAGGATTTTGTCAACGAAACATTGCTTTGGTCCGCCAATTCCGGTGCCTGTGGCTCACCTCTCCGTACAAGTGGTAGTTAGCTCCTAGCGAACCAGCGATCAAAAAGGCCTGTGCGGTCTCTTCCAAGAGATAAACTCGTCACAAGGCAAGTGTTCTGACTTCTAAGGTTCATGCGGCGAGGTCATTCTGTGAGTGCCGGATACCGCGTTCCTGAGATGAGGCGACCCGAACTAAACTCCGGGGATCTCCGATATGACACCTGAACTCTGGAAGCGCCTGAAGCCGTTGTTCCATGCCGCCCTGGAAAAGGGCACACAAAACCGTGCCGCATTCATAGAGTCTGCCTGTGGTGGTGACCTCGAACTAGAGATGCACCTTAAACAGCTTTTGGATGCCGAGCAGCAAGACAACGGTTCGCTAGACGCTCCGAACGCCCATCTCAACGATTTCTGGGACAAGAAGGCGGGCCTTCAGACAGACGAGCTCGTTCTTGGCCGTTTCCGCACCATTGGTACAATGACCGACCAAATTATCTCGCATTACCGGATTGTCGAGAAGCTTGGCGGCGGCAGCATGGGTGTGGTTTACAAGGCTGAGGACATAACCCTGCACCGATTTGTCGCCCTTAAGTTTCTGCCGGATGAAGTCGTCAAAGATTCATTGGCATTAGCTCGCTTCAAGCGGGAAGCCCAGGCAGTCTCTGCCTTGAATCATCCCGGCATCTGCACAATCTATGAGATCGGGCAGCAAGACGAGGTGCCGTTCATAGTCATGGAATTTCTAGACGGGATGATGCTGAAGAATTTCATCGCGAGAAAACCCGTCGAGATTGATACGTTGCTTGATTTGGCGGTTGAGATCGCCGATGCGCTGGACGCGGCGCATTCCAGGGGAATCGTTCACCGCGACATTAAACCGGCCAACATCCTTGTCACCGTGCGCGGCCACGCCAAGCTTTTGGACTTTGGGCTAGCGAAAATTGCACTCCCGCCCAGCTTTTCCATGACGCCCGCATCTGCAGCTTCAATAACAACTTCGATCGACGAAGAGCAACTGACTAGTCCCGGTTCTGCGTTGGGCACAGTAGCCTATATGTCGCCAGAACAGGCGTGTGCGAAAAGACTTGATGCTCGGAGCGACTTGTTCTCCTTCGGTGTGGTGCTATACGAGATGGCGACGGGTTCGTTGCCATTTCGCGGCGAGAGTTACGCAATTATTTTCAAAGCTATCCTGGATGGAGTACCCACGTCTGCGGTTCGGCTGAATCCCGATGTACCCCCGGAACTGGAACGGATCATTAATAAGGCGCTGGAGAAAGACCGCGATCTGCGTTACCAGCACGCTGCTGAGATGCGAGCAGATTTGCAACGGCTGAAGAGGGATTCTAGAAACGGCCATGCCGCGATGCCAAGCTCAGGAACGGTGGCCGTTGCCAAAGCTTCTACGGCCGATCAACAAGCGGTCTTGCCACGCGTGGACGGTACTTCTATCACGCACAAGCTCGGGCGGCGCGGTCAAGGACTGCTCATTGGGGCGGCGATGGTGATCGTTCTAGTTGCGCTTTGGGTAGGACACAGCTGGTTCAAAGTTTGGCGGCTCGCTTCCCCGAAGATGGTGAGCGAGCGGCAGCTCACCCATAACCCTGCGGAAAACCGCGTCATCGCCGCAGCAATCTCGCCCAATGGCAACTACATTGCGTACGTCGACCCGAAAGGGCTCCACTTAAGTGTCGTTGAAACCGGAGAGATCCATGACGTCGGGCTTCCGGAGGAGCTGCGGACCCACCTGTGGGACGTTACCTGGTTTCCCGATGGCGAGAAGATAATCTTTTCGACTGAGTCGGATGCAGGAGTGGGGATGATTTGGGAGACTTCTGTTTTAGGCGGTGCGCCCCGTATGCTGAGAAGTGATAGCCGGTGGCCAGTCGTCTCACCCGATGGGACATTGATTGCATTTGTGGCCGGGCACCGCCACGAAATATGGGTCATGGGAGCTAATGGAGAAAATCCCCATAAAGTCCTAACAGACGAGAACGAAAGGTATGCGAGCCTGGCATGGTCGCCTACCGGCCAACGCCTCGCATACGTGGTAAACAAGGGAAGTTCAGTTGTGCCCAGCATCGAAACCGTATCGCTGGAGGGAGGACCACCGAGCATAGTGACTTCGGATCCTTATGACGAGCCTAATCTGCTTTGGGCACGGGATGGACGCGTGATCTTTACCCGGTCTGAAGGAATTTCGGTCAACTCTGGCTCTAATCTTTGGGAGATCATGACTAACCCACGGACAGGAAAACCCTCTGGAAGGCCGACGAGAATAACGGATTGGGGTGAGCTGGTCCCCTATTCGCCGACTGTTAGCAGGGACGGGACCCGTCTTGCAGTGGTGAAGTTGCACGTTCGGGACGACGTATACGTTGGCGAACTCAAAAACGGAGGTACAAGCTTGGATTCTCCAGCACGTCTTACAGTGAGCGAGAGCATGGATTATCCGAGCGGGTGGCTTGACGACAGCAAAACTGTCCTACTGTGGTCCAATCGCACCGGAAGGAATCAGATATTTCAGCAACTAATGGGACATGACACCGCTGACCCGCGAATTCAGGGACCCGGCGATGAAACAGATGCCGAGATAAGCCCGGAAGGTAACTGGATTCTTTACTGGTCGATTGCGCACGGGAGCGCACCACCGACTACCGCGCGGCTAATGCGCTTCCCGATCTCGGGTGGATCGCCGGAACAGATTCTCGAAGTTCGGAAAGATGCTGCTACTGATTTTCACTGTCCTGCTCGCCCTGTGAGCTTCTGTGTCTTGAGTCGTTGGGATCAGGGTCAATTGATCTTCTACGCGCTGGATCCCGTGCAGGGACAGGGGAAAGAACTCGTCAGAAGCAAGATGGGATCGCCCACACATTTGGAATGGAGTATTTCATCCGACGGGTCTGACATTGCCGTTGCGAGTCGGGATCAGTTTCGCGGACAGCTCCGTGTTCTCGATTCCCGGAATGGCGCCGAGCGCGACATTCCACTTCCGCGTGGCTGGAGCGTTTCGTACTTAGGCTGGGCGGCGGATGGAAACGCCTTATTCGTGGCCGCTCAAACCAGCGAGTATTTCATCGCACGCATTGGGTTGGACGGAACGACTCACACCCTTCTCGATCGAGGAAGAGCGCAGTGGCTTACCTATCCCCGCCCGTCACCCGACGGTCGTTACCTGGCGTTTAGCCAACGTACTTCTGAGAGCAACGCGTGGCTACTGGAGAACTTCTGATCCGACTCGGACCCGTGCTGAGTTCTCAGGTCGTGCATCTCAGAGCCGACACCTTATGCCCACTTGAAGTGAGAGTTCTCTGATAAATGATGCGTCCCGGAAACTCTGACGTAAATTAGAGACTTCGATCTGTTGACCGGCCCCGAAAACTGGCGAGAAGAGCTTGGAAATTTCGGCCTGTGAGCTTCAGAAGGATAGTTTGAGGCCAAATTGCACCAAGCGAGGATTGTTCACGGTGGAATTTACGGCACCGAATCCAGAAGCACTCACATCATTCACCGGCAAACCAAACTGGGTGTGATTGAAGAGGTTGAAGAACTCAGCGCGAAAATTCAAACCCATCTCTCGAGGCAGTGCGAACTGTTTGATCACGGAGAAGTCCGTGTTGACGAAATCAGGCCCGATAGCTGGAACGCGCGACGCATTCCCCAACTGGCCGACCGGTGGCGCAGCAAAACAGTTTGCGTTGATCCACTGGAGCTGACCGTGGTTCGCGTTGTGCGTGTTGCAACCCGCGACCTGGCTAGGCCGGTTCCAGTTGTTTCCGTTGCCGCCGTTCTGGAAGTAGGAGCCGGACTGGTTATTACTGTCGATCAATGGAACGGGAAATCCCGAAGAGATTCTTTCGATAAGAGTCAGTTGGAAGCCGCCAAGAAGGGTGTTGGTTATGTTGCCCCAATCGCTGCCGAATTGCTTTCCGTGGCCGAACGGCAGATCGTAAATGACGCTGCCCGTGAAGCTGTTATTGAGGTTAATCTGCGATAAGGCCCAATCCAGGGTTTGCCAGTTAGGAAGAGGAAAAAAGGGTGCACTCAGCAGCGAGCCTAAACCGTCGGATAAGCCGTTGTCATACGTATGAGAGTAGGTGTAAGCAAACAGAGTGTAGAGACCGTACTTCGGTGTCTTCGTCTCTGCCTTGATCTGAAGCGAGTCATAGTTTGTTTTGCCTACATCGCCGAACAGTGAAATGACGGAGAACGTATTGTAAGGCGGTATGTATGGCATGCCGTTGGAAAGGCAACCGAGCGTGTAGTTGGCTACCGTGCCGCACGCATTCGGGCTTGCGGTGTTAAGGTCATTCCCGGCCACCAGGATGTGCGTGCCGCGGGAACCGGCATAGCCGGCGGTCAGTACAAGGTTGCCGACCAGCTGGCGCTCGATGTTCACGTTCCATTGCTGGACCCGGCCTAGCTTGAAGTCCGTAGGCTGGGTATAGAACGAGCCTGTAAATGTGCCGACGGTAGGCGGCGCAGGAATCGCCTGAAATCCGCTGGAAAGACTAAGGCCGGTGGGGGTTTGTCCGAGCACGGTGGCACAGTACGAGGTCGCAAAGGCGCAGCCGGCGGAGGGGAAGGCGTCGGATTCGCCCAGAAAGGGCGGGTTCTGCCACAGACCCTGAGCGCCCTGGCTCCAGGCAGAGTCATGGAAGAGGGCGTAACCGCCGCGAAGCACTGTCTTGTCGCTGCCGAATACCTTCCAGCTGGCGCCGACGCGCGGTTCGAGGGCGGTCCAATCCATGTTGACTCCCGCCGACCCACTCACACCATTTTGATTGGCAATGAGAAGCTGTCCAGTGGCTGGAACGTAGTTGGCCAGGCGTCCGTGGGCTTCGGTGATCGGAGTGGTCATATCCCAAGCCAGGCCAAGATTGAGGGTGAGAGAAGGTGTGACCCTCCAATTGTCCTCGACGAAAGGACGCCAGATTGTCCAGCGGCGCCCGGTGACGGGCCCATTGAAGGTCTGGTCATGAATGGCCAGGCCAGTGAGGCCAAGCAAAAAATCGGCTTGGGGATTGCCGCCGATATTCGCGCTGCTAAGGCCGGAAAAGTTACCGCCATTACCGATAATCCAGAAGCCATCCTGGAAAGCCTCGGTACCCACGTTCATATGATTGCGGCGAAGGTCGAGTCCCACCCTGATGTCATGCTTATTGCGGATGAGTTCGAGCGAGTCTCTGAAAGAGAAGATGTTGGTTCCACCCTGGAACGGAGAATAGCCGCGATCGCCGATGGCCCAATAGTTGCCTAAAACGATTGTCGAAACCAAGCCGCAGCTGTATGCCCCATTCGCGCATGTGGCAGGGGCGCCGGAACATCCCAGGTTGGCGTTGGGAATACCGCCGGGCACGATGTTCGCTGAGGCGCAGGTCCCTGTGCCTTGCGAAGTGATGTAGTCGAAGATTCGGTTGTAGCCAAAGCTGGCCTGGTTGACCATATTGGCGGAGAACACATGGGTCTCGCCGAGCGCGAGGTTCCGCGCATGGTTAATGATGTGCTGATTCGTGCCGAAAGCGTTCGCTGAGGCAAAGGCTGGCGGAGTCGAGCCGCCCGGCACATAGGAGAACGCTTGCTCGTAGCTGAAACGGCCGAAGAGACTGTCCTTTTCGGAAAGCGTGTAGTCCAGACGGGTATCGAACCTGGTGTCGTTCAGTTGCCGCACGGGGGTATTGACGAAGTTGTAGCCGGCGCTGGCGTTGTTGGCGTTCGGCGCGGGGTACAGGTTCATCATGGCCTGTCCAATGTTGTTGATCAGGCCGGAAGGAATCTTGTTACAGGGAATGCCGTGAGCTTGGCTACCGTCGGGATTCGAAGGGAGAGGATTCCCCGCGCCATTGCACTGGAAATAGACATTTGGAAATATGTTGGGGTTTGTGGACGCGCCAATCATGTTCGGGTTAACGATAGTGAGACCCGAAACAGGATTGCCAAAAGCATCCGCCGAGAAATCGCCAGTGCGCATAGCCAGCGAAGGCACCAGACCCGTAAACGGAATGCCATGGAGCTGATACTTCTGTTCGCCATCGACGAAGAAAAAGAGCTTGTTCTTGAGAATGGGTCCGCCGACCGAGCCTCCAAAATCGTTCAAATTAAACTTCTCCACGGAGCTGGAAAAGTAGCTCTTGGCGTCAAGAGCCGTATTGCGCAAAAATTCGTAGAGAGACCCATGGAAGTCGTTGGTACCGGATCTTGTCGTGACCAGCACGGTGGGTCCCGCCCGAGTCCCGTATTCGGCGGAGTAAGTGTAGGTCAAAACCTTGAACTCCTGAATGCCATCGATCGTCGAGAAAATGCTGATACCCCCAGCAGTCAGTTCGTTATTGTCGACGCCATCCAGCAGCCAGTCCGTGCTATTGGGACGGGAGCCGCCAACCGACAGCGAGAAAGGACCGCGTGCGGCTACCTCACTGCTGGGAGCGGAGACGAAAAAGCTGCCGGTGTTCGTCTCTGCCGTAGCGCCGGCGGTGAGGGTGGCAAGTTGTACGAAATCCCGGCCATTCAAGGGGAGCTGCGACACCTGCTGCGAGGTGATGACCTGACCGAGAGATGGATTGGCCGTCTCGACAGCTACAGCGTTACCGGTAACTGCCACCGTAGTGACTACGGTAGGAGGTGCGAGCGAAAAATCCAGTTCGCGAGCTTCATCAACCTGGAGATGCAGATCTTTGGATTCAGCGCTTTGAAAGCCCGACGCATCGACGTGCACGGTGTAGGTCCCGACAGGAAGTAAAGGGAGCAGATAGTGTCCGGCATTGTCCGTCTTCGCGTCTCGAGCCAGGCCAGTTCCCTGAGACGTAGCGATGACGGTAGCTCCAGGAACACCCGATCCGGATTTATCGAGGACATTGCCGGAGAAACTTCCAGTCGCCTGGCCATACAGGTCCGGTGAGATCATAAGCGCAAGAACGCCGACAACCACCAGAAGTAGTAATTTGTAGGATTTTGTATCGGCTGAGCCCTTCACTGACTTAGGACACGTCGTGTGAACCATCGTACATTTCATAGTCAATCCCCTTTCGACAAAATCGCTTAGGGTTGCTCTTACATGGCCTGCACTGCATTTGATTACTAGACTGTAAGAATTGGCCCGTCGAAAGTCAACGCGCGCCGTGGCCGACTCACAGGTACCGCAACATTTTTAAGATTTCTTAATCACCCTTTATTTGGATTGCCACCATCGTAATATCGTCATCCAAGTCTTCGGCTGGGCCTCTCGCCGACCAGCAGGACAACTCCTTTAGCAGTCGATCAGAAAACTGATCCGCCGAGGTGCTTTGCTCCGTCTCTAGAAACTGCTTGAAGCGGTTCGCGCCAAACTGGACTTCCGCCGGGTTCGTCGTTTCCGAAATTCCGTCGGTGTAAAGCAGAGCTCGATCACCAGCCTTGAACGGCAATTCCACGGAAGAATAGGTTGCGAAGGGAAATTTTCCTAGAAACAATCCATTTTCCAACACATCAAGCACCCCTTTGGCTGATCCCCACAGCAGCAACGGAGGGTGGCCCGCGCCCGCGTAAGTCAGCGTTCGCTTCTGCATGTCTACGAACAGATACGCAGCCGTAACGTAATGATGCTCGAACTTTCCGCAGAGCGCTCGATTGAGGCCTAACAAAACTTGCGCCGGATCGGCAGCATGTACCGCCTGGGCTGAAAGTGCAATTTTTAGCATCGAGGCGATCAACGCGGCGGGCATTCCGTGTCCGGATACATCGGCCACTAGAATCCCAATGTGTTTGTCATCCACGACGATGAAGTCGTAGAAATCGCCGGCGACCGAGGTCATGGGGAGGTAGCGTGCAGCGATGTCCAGACCTTCGATCTTCGGGATTTCGGATGGAAGAATCGACAATTGGATTAGCCGCGCCGTTTCCAATTCCTTCTGGATTGTGAGCAGCTGTTGCGCGAGCTGTTCGCGGATTCCGCGAAGCATGAGGTGGGTTTGCACTCGCGCCCTGACCACCGCGGGGGAAAACGGCTTATGGATGTAGTCCACAGCACCAACATCGAACCCCTTTGTCTCCTCTTCAACATGCGTCTGCCCGGTAAGAAATATGACTGGTATGTCCCGTGTCTCCGGATCTAATTTCAACTGCGTGCACACTTCATACCCATCCATCTCGGACATCATAACGTCCAGCAGGATCAGATCCGGCGGGGGCGTAGCTTTCGCCAACGCCAACGCCTTCGCGCCGCTAGTTGCAATGCGGATCTTGTAGAGGTCTTTCAAGATCGAATTCACGATTTGAATGTTGGCGGGTGCATCATCCACCACGAGCACAATCTTCTTCTGATCAGCCTGGCTCATGAGTTATCCCCATTTTGAGTGCAGTGTTGGCGATCTCGTCCAGTTTCACTAGTGCTGAAGCAAAATCGAAGTTGTTGATCGACACGCTCAGATCGTCCAAGTGTTGCTTCTCAACAACGCCTGATACAGCGTCCTGCAAACTACGAAATGATTCTTCGGCATCGCCATCACTCGCCTCGAGCAAGGTTCTCAGCCGGGCAATTGCGCCGGCCGCCTCCTCCGCATTGAAAGGCGAACTCCGCGCTTCCTCCTGCCGGGCATTTCCTGATTCGTACAGCGCGGTCTCAATAGAATGAACTTGAGCGCTCATTAAGCTTGCGAACTCAACGAGCAACGCCAGGATCCTTCCCTCACCGTCACGGATCGCGATCTCCAGCTTTTGAGCGAGGGACTGCACCTCTGTGATTCCAATATTGCCGGCAACTCCCTTCACGGTATGGACAATACGTTCAGCCAGTTTGAGGTCGCCACTTTCGAGTGCTGTTGAAATCTGCGCAGGTGCGTTGCTTTCTTTGGCGGCGAACTGCCCCAGCAGGTCACGGTAGAGCCGCCTGTTCCCGCCAACGCGTTTCAGGCCATCCGCAATATTGATTCCTGCAATGTCCGGCACAACCACTTCGTCGGACGCCGTGAATGATGCTTTGGTCTCGATCGCTGGTTTAGGCCGGGGCTTCGCCCATCGCATCAAGGTCGAAAATAGGTTATCGGGATCAATGGGCTTAGACACATGATCGTTCATACCCGCGTCAAGGCAGCGCTGCCGCTCTTCAACGAGGGCATGCGCCGTCATCGCAATAATCGGAAGCTTCTGCAAATGCGGATCACTCCGCAGTAGCTTGGTTGCCGTGAACCCGTCCATCTCGGGCATCTGCAGGTCCATGAACACTACATCGAACGCTGTAGCCCGGTCTCCGTCGGTCAGTATTTTCACCGCTTCCCCGCCATGGTTGGCCACCGTCACGATCGCTCCGGCGCTCTCCAGCAGTTCAGTCGCAACCTGCTGGTTTATCTCGTTGTCTTCGACCAGCAGGACACGGATTCCCGTGGCATCATGCACAGGGGTTTCGTCCTTACTCTCACGGGAACGGTGGTCCTCGCGTCCCGCAAAGCCGAACAGGTCAACTAGAGTGTCGTAGAGCAGCGACTGATTGACAGGCTTCAACAAATAGCTATCGACGCCGATATCCTCTGCCTGCGTCCTGACATCTCCCTGCCCGAATGAGGTCACCATCACGATTTTGGGAATATGTTGCAGACGATCATTACGCTTGATGATGCGGCTGGCCTGGAGTCCGTCCATTCCCGGCATGTGCCAATCCATTAACACCAGACGATAAGGATCCAGCGAATCTGCGGCAGCTATTTCGCGCACTGCGTCTTCCCCTGACGAGACCGAGTCGGCCCGAAGCGCAAATACCCGGAGTGTCTCGGTGAGAACCTCGCGAGCCTGCGTGTTGTCGTCCACCACGAGCGCACGGATACCCGCCAGATCAGGAATGAAGCGTTTGCGTTTGTCCTCTGATCCAATCCCGAACCAGACAGTGAAATGGAAGGTGCTGCCTACTCCAACCTCACTTTCGGCCCAGATCGCGCCCTCCATCATCTCAACCAGGCGTTTGGAGATCGAGAGCCCAAGCCCAGTTCCGCCATACTTCCGTGTCGTCGAAGTGTCTGCCTGTGAGAACGCCTGGAACAATTTCGCGCTCTGTTCGGGTGTCATGCCAATACCACTGTCACGGACGGAGAACCTCACCTTTACCCGGTCCGCTAACCGCTCCTCCAGTGCAACGGTTACTACAACCTCGCCGCGTTCTGTGAACTTAACCGCGTTGTTTGCGAGATTGATCAGGATTTGACCAAGGCGTAAGGGGTCGCCGACAAGACTCGGCGGCAGATTGTTTGGCGACGCGATCAAAAATTCCAGATCCTTGTCGCGGGCCTTTTGGCAGACCACAGCGGAGAGGTTCTCAAGTACCTGATCGAGGCGAAACTCTGTATTTTCCACCTCCATCTTGCCAGCCTCGATCTTCGAGAAGTCGAGGATGTCGTTGATGATTCCGAGGAGTGCCTGGGCAGCCACCTTTGTCTTCGTCAGATAGTCGCGCTGCTTCGCTGTCAACTCGGTCTTTAGGGCCAGATGGGTCATTCCGAGGACCGCATTCATTGGGGTGCGGATCTCATGGCTCATGTTGGCGAGGAAGTCGGACTTGGCCTTGGTGGCCGCCACGGCTTCTTCTTTGGCGGCGAGGAGATCAGCTTCGGCCTGCTTGCGATCGGTAATGTCTTTGGTGGTATTGAGGAGATACTGCGGATTGCCGCCGGAATCTCTAATTACGGTGAAGGCGCCGTCTGCAATGACGATGCGACCATCGCTGCGGATAAAGCGCTGTTCCCACTCGTCGTAGTCGCGTTTTCCCTCGAGGAGTTCCGCGTAGCGTTTTGCACCGGAGGCACGTTGGTCCGGGTGGACGATCTGGTCCCACTTCCCCACGGAGCTCAGGTCTTCGTGAGTATAGCCCAGCATCTCGTGCAAGGCGCGATTAGTAAAGTACTGGGATTTGGGAATGTTATATAGGCCGATGCCTACAGGGGAATTCTCGAAGATGGTGCGGAAGAGTTGCTCGTTCGCCTGCAGGACTTCTTCGGAACGCTTGCGCTCCGTGATGTCTTCCGTCAGGGCGACGAGGTATTGGGGCTTGCCTGTAGCGTCCCGAAGTAACTGGTATCTTCCGTTGCCAACGACGGTGTTGCCGTCGCGACGAATGTAGCGGTGTCCGTATTCGTCGGTGTCCCGCTTACCCGTGAGGAGTTCCGCATATCTTTCTGCACCGGAGGCGCGGTCATCCGGATGAACAATCCCGTCCCATTGCTCCAGTCTCCTCAACTCCTCTTCGGAGTAGCCCAACATCTCTTGCAATGCGCGGTTGGTGATATGCGTCTGAGTATCTATCGCAAATATGCTGATGCCGATCTGCGAATTCTCAAAGATGGAACGGAAGAGCTGCTCGCTCTCCTCCAAGGCATCTAGGGCGCGCTTTCGCTCCGTGATGTCTTCCGTTAGGCCGACAATATATTGCGGCTTGCCGGCTGCATCCCTGACCAACTGAAACCTGTCATGGGCAACAACAATGCCGCCATCACGTCGAATGAAGCGTTGTTCATATTCGTCACTGTCACGCTTTCCCTCGATGAGTTCGGCGTACCGTTCCGCCCCCGAAACACGTTCCTCGGGAGTTACAATCTCATCCCATTGTCCCAGGCTGTTTAGTTCTTCTCCGCTGTAACCCAACATCTCGTGGAGTGCGCGGTTTGAGATATGTTTCTGGTTCTCGATGTTGAAATAAGCGATACCGATCTGGGCATTCTCAAATATCGAACGGAAGAGTTGTTCGCTCGACCGCAGCCTTTCCTCAGCGCGCTTACGCTCTGTGATATCAATTAGTGTGACGACGGCCCCAGTGATCACTCCGTCCTCAAGAATTGGAAACGAGGAGTATTCAACCGGAACTGGGGTGCCATCCCGTCGCCAGATTAGTTCAGAGTCTATGGAACAGCCCTGTCCCCTCTTGAATGCAAGGTACAGAGGGCATTCCTCTACGGGGTAAACGGAGCCGTCCGCCTTATGGTGATGGATCAAATCGTGCGTTTTCCGGCCCAAAAGCTCCTCGGGTTGGTAGCCAATTAATTCACAGGCAGCCCGGTTGACGAACGTGCAGTTTCCTTGCAGATCGATACCGTAAATCCCCTGACCGGTCGACTCCAGCAACATCTCCATTTTTTTCGCGATGCGGTTTCGCTCCGCTTGCGCACGCTTGCTCTCTGTAATGTCTTCCATTAAGCCGACTACGTATTGCGGCTTGCCGTCTGCATCCCTAAGCAGCTGAAACCTCGCGTCGGCAACCACAAATCGGCCGTCACGGTGAATGAGGCGTTGTTCACGTTCGTAGGTGTCCCGCTTCCCCTCGATGAGTTCGGCATATCGCTCCGCCCCGACAGCGCGTTCATCAGGATGGACGATCTCGTCCCATTTCTCAATGTTGCTCAACTCTTCGGAGGTGTAGCCCAGCATCTGGTGCAATGCACGGTTAGAGAACACTGCGTGCCCATTGATATTGAAGAAACTGATCCCAAGTTGGGCATTCTCGAAGATCGAACGGAACAGCTGCTCGCTCTCCTGCGCACTATCATTGACATTGTCGCGCATGGTCTTTCCCCGGAGCTATGCTAGACCCAGCCGCGGACCTATCGCCACTAACAATACTGATAGGTTTGAACTAACCAATTCATAGTGACAGCGCAGCCTTCCAGAATTGGGGATGGATCAGGATCCATTCCCAGCTTCACTTTATGCGGGGTTCAATTGATCCAAGATCAGCCGAGTCACTCAATGAGTGCATTGGCCTTCCATGAGAAGGCCGGTCGATGTCAATCGTTTTCTGTGGTGGGGACAAGTTCATCTCCTGCCGGTCTGAACCCGATTCTATGCACGCCGAGTTACTGCTTTTGTCGCCACCCTTCCATCCGCACTCTGGTGTGAGCGTTTCATCGCTCGGTGCAAGTTGGGTGTTCTCGATTCAGCCGGTGCTGCCACCTGTTATTGCGACCTTCACTCGATCTTGCAGATGGAGTATTGGGCCAGGCCAATGACGCAGTCACCGGAACTCGGCTTTGACACTAAACCTCCATACCTCTGGACTGAACTATGCAACTGCCGGCAGTGTGGCCCGACGCTTGGTCGTAGCGGCACATAAACATCTCCGCTCACCCATAGTCGATGCAGCAGGACGGCCAGCTTACGCGCGACTGCGATCACGGCGCGTTTCTTCCCGCGCTTGCCTCCGTGCTCAGCCAGTCTCATGCCCCATCGGCGCAGATCACTGTCGACTCCCCAGGGGCCGAGAACGTGATGCGCAGCCTGCACCAGGAGTGATCGCAAATACGGATCGCCCTCTTTGCTGATGTGCATCTGCGGCTCGCTCTGTCCCGAGTTGCGCCTTCCAGGTTGCAGACCCACGTAACAGGCTGCATCCCGGCTCTTGCGAAAACGGTGTGGATCTTCCAGCGTCAGCATGTAGGTGAGGGCGATCAGCGTTCCCACTCCCTTGATCTGCTTCAGCCGCTCTGCTTCTGGATATCTGTTCCGCGCCATGGACTCAAGCAGTCTGATCGTACTCGCAGATCCGTTCGCTGACCGACTCTATCTCTCTCATCAGCGGCTCCAGTGCACTCTTCAACTCCGGACTTAGATCCTGGGCCGCTTTCGGGTTCATCCCGCGTGCGTTGCATCCGCGGAGCCGTTCTCCGTAGGACTTCGTTAGGCCGCGCGCCGCGTTGACCAACATCGTCCGTGTGCGGACCAGAGCGGCTCGCGCCCGGATCACCGTCAGATCCGCTTGTGCCTCGGCGCTTCGATGCTTCACTGGACACAAAAGCTCCGGATCGATCCTTACGAGTCGCGCGAGCGTCCTCGCATCGAGCCGATCATCCTTGCGTCTGCTCTCCCCGATCAGCCGCACGCTGCGCGCGTGCGCCACGATCGGCTCATGACCGAGTTCGTTGAGCAACCGGCTTACCCACGGTGAATGCGTTCCCGTCTCCAGTGCGATACGGCTCCGAGGCATCGCTCCGAAAATCTCTTCTATCGCCTTGGGCGTCGTGCTCACCTTCTGCTCCAGCAGGACGTCACCTGCCTCATCCAGCACGCAATAAAAGCTCGACCTGTCGCCCAAATCCAGGCCGATGGTCAGGTGTCCGTCCTGCTTGTTAAGTGTCCGCTGCATCATCGTGGTGGTAAGCTTCTTCATCGCCGGTCTCCTCTATCTCCCGCGCTTCAAGCGCGTCGATAACTTGGGAGCTTAACGCATCCCGCTGGAGACCGGCCTTCTCATCCCATCTGTTAGCACCAGTCGAGAATTACTTCTGAGTTTTGCCAGTCATTCAGGAGCAGGAGGGCTGCCTCTGCTTTACACGGGTCAACTTTCAACGTGCTTTAGACGATATCGCTCGATGTGAATGAATCGAGGGCCGATGTCTCATCTCGGCGTGCAGGGCGAAACGGCCGAACAGTAAATTTTTGTCGGCAGATGGAACCATTTCCCGAAGGCTTGCGTATACCTCCTCTTGACCGTCTAGAGGAGGATGACTCCTCGGTCTCAAGGGAGTCTTATGTCATGCCTGAAAAGCCGACGGATCTAGTCCAGGGAACACTGGAGATGCTGGTGCTGAAGACGCTGGCGCTGGAGCCTATGCATGGTTACGGCATTGCCTTGCGTATGGAACAGATCAGCGATGGGGTCTTCCGGGTGAATCCGGGATCGCTTCTGCCCGCTTTGAGCCGCATGGAACGTGCGGGTCAATTGAAGGGCGAGTGGCGAGCTACGGAGAATAATCGCCGCGCCAAGTACTACACGATCACGAAACATGGTCGCGACGCGCTGAAGTGCGAAAAGGAACTTTGGAGCCGGCAATTTGCCGCAATTAGCCGAATCATGGAGGCATAGGAGAGTCATGGGATTGATACGAGGCTTCATCCAGGGATTTGAGGCGCTCCGCCGCAAGAAAGCGCGCAACGGCGAGATTGAAGAGGAATTGCAGGCCTATCTCGAGGACTCCATCGAGGACAAGATGCGGCGTGGCATGGGTCGCGAAGACGCAATGCGCGCGGCGCGTGCCGAGATCGGCAGCGTCACGTCCGTCCGGCAGAAGGTATGGAGCGCAGGCTGGGAATCGCAGGCGGAGACGCTATGGCATGACCTGATCTATACCTTTCGGCGGCTTGCGCGAACTCCTGGCGTTGCACTCGCCGTCGTTCTCTCCATCGGCCTTGGCATTGCGGCCAATGCAACGATCTTCTCGTTGGTGAGCAAGTTTGTGCTCGCACCTGCGCCGGTAGGCGATCCGAAGACACTGACGACGGTGTATCGGACCTATGACAACGGCGCCTGCTGCAATGCCTTACCCATGCCGGTGTACCGTGACCTTCGCGATCAGGCAAAGTCATTCTCCGGCATCGCGGCCTATGCTGAGTTGGTTCCAGCATCCCTGGCGGGAGATGGCCGAGCCTGAGAGGGTGTGGGGACAGGCGACCACGGCAAACTACTTTGATGTAGCCCAACTCCACATGGCGCAGGGACGAGGCTTTGCAAGTGACGAAGAGAAAGCCCCCGTCATTGTTCTTGGGTATCAGCTCTGGCAGAGTCGCTACAACGGCGACCCAGGGATCGTGAATAAGGCGGTCACGCTTGGTGGGCAGATTTATACGGTTGTCGGTGTTGCTCCAAAGGGATTTCGCGGGATTGACCTGATTCTCGATCCCCAGTTTTGGGTGCCTTTAGGTGACCTGCCCCAACTAACGGCGACGGCTCCGAACCCGGAATCGCGAACGATGCAATGGCTTCGGGTCGCTGCACGACTCAAACCAGGGGTAACGACAGAGGAGGCAGCAGCGGAGATGCAACTCCTGGGACAACGCTTTGCCGCACAGCATAGCGAGACGGACAAGGGCGATAAATTTCATCTGGAGCCCGCGGGCTCGCTTCCTCCGCGCGACAAGAAGAGCATCCAGATGTTTCTCGCTGCTTTGTCGGTGGTGGTACTGCTTGTCATGTGCATCGCATGCGCCAACGTTGCCAATCTGCTTCTTGCACAGGGGGCGCAGCGGCGACGCGAGATGGCCGTGCGGCTAGCTCTGGGTGCAACCCGGGTTCGGCTGGTGCGGCAGCTGCTGCTGGAAAGTGTTCTGCTCTCGTTGGGCGGAGGAATGCTGGGCATCCTGCTCTCGGTATGGGCGACCTATGCGCTCTCATCCTTCAAGCTGCCTGCTCCAATGCCGTTAGATCTTGCGATTGGAGTCGATTGGCGCGTGATGGTTTACACGTTTGGGTTGAGTCTCGCCGTCGGCTTCCTATGCGGCTTTATGCCGGCGTGGACAGGGTCCCGTCCAGTCATGCCGAATGCATTGAAGGGAGAGGAGAGCCTGGCAAGGCCCGGACGAGCCTGGAGTCTGCGCAATCTCCTGGTCGTGGTGCAGATCTCCATGTCGCTCGTATTGCTATGCGGAGCAGGTCTGTTTCTGCGCAGCCTTGAGGGGGCATCCAGGATCGATACCGGCTTCCGGCCAAACGGCGTCGTGATCCTGGGCATCGATCCACCCACGCAAAGTTACACGCCGCTTGAAGACGATCCAATTGCTAAACACCGTGCGACAACAGATCCTTACTATGCCCGGTGTCCTCAACGCAACCGTGACGGATGGCGTACCGCTCTCTGGGGGGCATCGCAGCGATGGGTTTGTTGCGGAGGGCAGGCCTGCCTCAACAAAAGCCTCGACAGTGGACATGTTTATTGCCGGCCCCGGTTACTTTGAGACGCTTGGGATTCCGCGGCTGGCAGGACGCGAGTTTGGTGTCGAGAGTCCATCCGCGCCGAAGGTCACCATCGTCAATGAGGAGTTGGTCCGCCGATTTTTCCCAGGGGAGAATCCAATCGGCCGCCGCATCTTCGATGGAAGTGTGCCGTACGAGATTGTTGGCGTTGTGAAGAACACAAAGTCGCGCACGATCGGCGAAGACCAGCGGCCGATCATGTATCGCTCCTTCGAGCAGACGATTGAAAAAGATCCCTCAATGGAGGGTTATCAGTTCATGGTGCGCTATCAGGGAGACTCCACCTTGCTTGTAGAAGCTGTCAGACGGCTGATTCACGCGCAGGATACGACGCTGGCCGTCTTCAACGTGCAGACAATGGACGAACACCTGCGTGATGCCTTGTTTCTGCCACGACTCGCTGGGACGCTCTTCACCGTATTTGGATCAATCGGAGTTCTGCTGGCGTCGGTCGGTCTGTATGGGGTGGTGAGCTACTCCGTGAGCCAACGCACGAAAGAGATCGGTATCCGCATGGCACTCGGGGCGCAGGCTGGTGTGGTGCAGAAGCTGATCGTGCGAGCAGGAATGCGTCTCTCTCTTGTCTCCTTTGTGTTGGGGCTGCCGATTGCCCTTGCCGCAGCAAAACTGGCGACCAGTATGCTCTACGGTGTACGTCCTTATGATGTGGCTACGTTCACAGCTGTGCCGATCGTTCTGTTCGCAATCACCCTTGGAGCGTGCTGGATTCCAGCCCGGCGAGCTTCACGCGTTGACCCGATAATCGCTCTTCGGGTTGACTGAACTTCGAGTGTAGTGGAAAGAGTCAGGCGTTCCGTATTGCACCTGAACGAATAGCGCTATGACAAATTTGGGTAACGAGCGTGCCCAGCGGTCATTTCCGAAAGTTCTGCAGTGTCCGCGGAGAGGTCTTCGATGACTTCAACCGTTGCCAGCAATCTGTAGCCTCTTCCCCGGTCAGTCTCGACATAGGAGATGGATTGGGAGGCGTCGTCCGGAGCTTCGCGCAGCTTTGCCCACAGCGTTATTTAAGCCGTCTTCAAAGTCGACAAAGGTGTCGTTGGTCCAGAGACCGGTCCGTAGCTCGGTTCGCAGAATGATCTCACTGGGACGCTCCGCCAGGGCGATCAGAACGCGGCATGGCTTCTCCTGCAGGCGTATCCGTCGACCGTTCTTGTGGAGATCGCCAGAGCGAATACCAGTTCGAAGGGACCAGAGCGACAGCCTATCGGAGCATGCGTCGTCAGCATGGAGCTTAATCACGAAATGCACGTTCGGGAGGTCGCGCTCCCCCCGCGACCGAGACACAATATGAAAATAAAGGGGTTGCGGGTCGACAAGAACCTGCGACTCCTATTTTGTTTGCCAACATTCCTCGTTACCTGCGTTCTGCGTCATCGTGCCCTCCTTTCTCGTATACCGAGACTAGCTATGCCCTGCCCTTTCGATCGGTGCCGGCGGCCAGATAGCTGCTGCACAGCAGCTCCCCGGTCTTCTTCAGCAACGATGTTGAAGCGGTCAAAAATGCTCCGGGTTTTATGCCCAGAGATGGCATAGCGCCCCGCTCCGGCACACCTGCGAGCGGTGAGTCTTGCGTTGCGCGACAGCGCTCATGAGATTGACGTTCCAGAACCAACCAGGCGTGCCCACAATACTATGTGCATAAGCGATACGCCTTGCCGTGCCAAATCTGGTTCCGTCGTATAGAACTCTGAATAGCCCAGTGCGCAATTTCGAGAAAACCCGAACGGAATTCCAGGAGATACTCGCCAAGCCCATTCGCGAACTCGGGCTCAAACTTGAGGGTTCTCCCCTCGAACGATTCGTTCAGCAGCTTTATCGCGAACTGGAAGCCAAGGGTATCCACAAGTTCCACCCGCTTTGTTATCTCTCCGATGAATGGGGATGTCCCTCGGGCGAGCCCGTCATCGGCATTCCGTTCTATCTGGCCAACCCGGACCTCGCACAGCTTGAGCGCAATATGAACGACCTGGAAGACGCTCGCGAGATCATGATGTACATGCGTCATGAGGCAGGGCACGCCTTCAATTACGCATACCAGCTATACAAATCGGCTGAGTGGCGCGATCTCTTCGGTCCGTTTCGTCGCGCCTATCGCGATCATTACCGTCCCATACCGTTCTCGCAGAAGTTTGTTCGTCACATGGCCGGATGGTACGCGCAGAAGCATCCGGATGAAGATTTTGCAGAGACGTTTGCGGTCTGGCTCACGCCTCGCTCGCAATGGCGAAAGCGCTACAAAGGTTGGGGCGCGCTGGCCAAGCTCCAATACGTCGATCGCACGGTGCGAAAAGTCGGAAATCTCGAACCCATCCGGCGTCGCGGCCGCACAGACATCACCGTCGATGAGATGGAATCAACGGTCGGCGAGTTCTATCATCTCAGCCTGCCGGAGGAGATTCCGGTGGAGGAGCTCGCGCTGGATACCGACCTGTCGGACATCTTCAATATCTCCCCCAAGCGACGTAAGGGCGTTCGACCCGCCCAGGAGATGTTGAATCAGCATCGCAAGCCAATTATCGACAAGGTCGCATATTGGAGCGGCGTGCAACGTCCGATCGTCAAACGGCTAGTGGAAGCCATCTGCAAGCGTGTTGAGGACTTGGGTCTGCGCGTGGACGTTCGACGTGAGTCCGAGTACCTTACGGAGTTCACGGTATACACAACCGCACTCTCGATGAATTACCTGATCCGCGGCAAGTTCATTCATCCCTGAGGCGTACCGGCATCTGCCGTCACTCCGATTGGAGGCCGCATGACTGGAGGGAAATTGAAAGTCACCGTATTGTACGACCTGTGGGAAGAAGAACCTGCTGAAGTGCAGGAAGAAGTTCCTGCACCACGCAAGCGCAAGGCGCAAACAAAACGCAAGAAGAAGCCGGTAAAGGAAGACCGCGAACAGATCTTCGAAGCCTTGGAAAAGCTTGGTCATGAGCCGTCGTATTACGTCCTAGACGGCCGACCGCAATCACTGGTCGGGCTCACCAGATGTAGCGCCGACCTCATTTTCAACCTCACGGAATCCTATGCGGGCGATGACACCAAGGAGATGCACGTCACTGCGTTTCTCGACATGATCGATATCCCTTACACCGGCTCGGGACCGCACGCGCACACTCTGGCGCAGGATAAAGCGATCGCCAAGAAGATGTTTGCTTTTTACGGAATTCAGTCGCCCTACTTCGCGACAGCTTATCGCGGCACCATCGACCACGCACATGACATCTCGTTCCCACTCATCGTGAAACCCACCTCCGAGGATGGATCCATCGGAATCGATGCCGCTGCCGTAGTTACCAGCGTGAAGGAGTTGATGGAGCGCATCGACTATATCCAGACGGAATTCGATTCTCCTGCGTTGATCGAGGAGTACATCGAAGGACGCGAGATCTACGCCGCTATCCTCGGCAGTTACGAGAAGGCACATGCACTTCCGCTGGTGGAGCTTGACCTTTCGAAGCTTCCGAAGGGCGTGCCCAGGATCGCCAGCCAGGATGTGAAATTCGAGAAAGATACGGAAGTCTATAAGCTGACGAAATCGGCGATCGCCGAAGACCTCGATGAAGAGACCGTAACCAAGCTCACCGATATCGCGATCAAGGCCTATCGCGCAGTCAAACTTCGCGACTATGGCCGCATTGACATGCGCCTATCGAGCAAGGGCGAGGTTTATGTCATCGAAGCGAATCCGAACCCATGGCTCTCCAGCGGACAGGAATTTGCCATGGCAGCGAAGAAATCCGGCCTCTCCTATACCCAAATGATCGGGGAGATCGTCGACCTTGCGATGGCTCGGCACGCGTGAAAGATGGCAAAAAAAGTTTTAGGCGAGTAGCGGCGCACGGGTCTACTCGAATGGGACGATACGAAGGGCACACCAAAAACGAAACCCCAAGAAATGGAGACCGCATGATCGGCCAGATCATCTCCATAGAGGTACAGCCAGTAAAACCGAAGGAACCTGCGGATAAAAACAGACGTCAGGCGAAAGGGCAAGTCCTCCCCAGTATTCCGGTGGATGTTGGCCGACGGCTTCCGTTAATGCTGAGCCTGGCCTTCTTCTTTTTCGCCTCACAATAGTCATCAAGGGGCAGCTCTCAACGAACACCTTTCGTATTTGCCAGATAGCTGGTGGCAAATTTTCACTAGTTGCTCGGGAGTTGCGCTGAACTCCATCCTCCGCCGAGGGCTATCTGAAGCTGGGCACTGGCGACGATGCGTTGCGTTACGAGCGAGGCTGCCGTCCGCTCATTTGCCAGTTCGAGAGTCTGGTTGGTCAGTACTTCGAGGTAGGGAGCTAGACCGCGTTTATAGCGCATCGTAGAAAGCTCCGTGCTGCGCTTCGCGGCGGTGACCGCCCGTCCCGTTACAGTTGCCTCCTGTTCGAGGACGCGCAGTGCGGCGAGTTGGTCCTCGACATCGCGAAATGCTGAGAGCACCTGCTGGCGGTAGAGGGCTGTGGCTTGCTCGCGCTGGGCCAGCGCAAGATCGACCTGCGCCTTGCGACGGCCAGCGTCGTAGAGGACCTCGTTCGCAGCGGGGCCGGCGCTCCAGGTGGCGCTTCCTGCGCTGAAGAGCTGGCTGATCAGATCGCTTTCTACACCGCCGCTCGCGCCGAGCACGATGTTGGGATAGTAGGCAGACTTTGCCACGCCGATCAAAGCGTTCGCGGAGGCGACTCGCCGTTCCGCGCCCGCGATGTCAGGGCGCCGCTGGAGCAGTTCGGATGGAATGCCGGTGGGCACGCTGGGCGGATCGCCGACTAACGGGCTTTCCGCGATGTGGAAGTTCGTGGCGGGCTCTCCGACGAGCACCGCAATCGCATGTTCATATTGCGCGCGCTGCACGCCGAGGTCGATCAGTTGCGAATTGGTCTGTTCCAACAGGGTCCTAGCTTGTTCCACGTCGCTGTCTGAGGCGAGGCCCCCCTTGAACCGAATCTGTGTAAGCTCCAGCGACTGCCGGTAGGAGTCGAGAGTCGACCGGAGCAGCTGTGCCTGCAGGTCAAGGCCGCGCAGCTGAAAGAAGGTGACAGCCAACAGCCCTTGCAGGCTCAGACGTGTGTTGGCGAGATCGGCGGCGGTGGCTTGCGCGCTGGCTGCGCTGGACTCAATCTGCCTGCGAATGCCTCCCCAGAAGTCGGGCTCCCAGGAGATGTTCAGGGGAATCAGAAAATCCCAGTAGTTGGTTGGCAAGCCCGGTGTATGAAGCGGCTTAGTCTGGGAGATGCGGTTGCGTGTTGCCGAGGCACCGAGCGAGACAGTCGGATAGAGCGACGCTTTGTTCTCCCGCACGAGGTCGTGTGCCTGTTCGTAGGCCTGCAGTGCGGCCGCGATGTTCTGGTTTGCGTTCGCACAACGCCGCTCGAGATCGTTCAGTTCAGCATTCTGATAGATGGTCCACCAATCCCCGCGGTTGGAGGTGTCCGCAGGAGCGGCAACGGACCAGTTTCCATTGTGACCGTTGTCGCTGTAGGCAGGCGGAGCAGGCATGGCAGGCGTCTTGTAGTTCGGGCCAACTTTGCATCCACTGAGCGCCAGCGTTGCGAGCAGCGCTCCTGCCATTGGGAGGCTGTACGCTCTCATTGCTTTTCTCCCGCCGAGCGGTTCGGAGCCATGACGCGAACCTTTTCGCCGTCTGTCAAGGAGTCCGGCGGATTGGCGATGACTCCTTGCCCAGGCTGAAGACCACTGAGAATCTCAACGGTCGTGCCGAAATCACGGCCTGGAGTTACACGAGTCAGGTGCGCGATGCCATTTGCGTCGACGGTCCCGACACGCAATCCATCTGGCTCCAGAATCAGCGCGCTTACGGGAACGATCAGCGCAGGCGCCGAACTCGAAGTATGCAGATGGACCTCCGTATAGCTGCCGGGGAGTAGTTCGCCAGACGGATTCTTTACGTCTATCTCGGCGAGCAGCGTGCGCGTTGCCGGATCCACTGAGTCCGACGTCCGCACCAGCCTGCCTTCGAACTTGCGGCCCGGATACTGTGGCAGTGTCAAAGAAGCGACAACGCCATTCTTCGCATCGGGCGCATAGATCTGTGGCACGTTAACGAACACGCGCAACGTGTTGATTGCGGAGATGTCGAAGATCTCCTTGTTTCCGACAATCGTGCCCGCGCCAGCAGTCGTCGTGCTGCCGGTTGCGGAGATTAGCTGACCGATGTCGATGTTGCGGGCCGTGACTACGCCATCGAAGGGCGCTACGACGCGCTCGAACGACTGTAGCTCCTCCAACCGGCGTACGTTCGCTATCGCGGAGTTTACCTGCGTTGTTGCCGCCTTCAACTGCGAGGTCGCATTATCCGTGTCTTGCTGGGAGACCGCGTTATTGCCGATGAGATCCTGGTAGCGGTCCGCTGTTGTCTTGGCCAGCGCCGCATTGCTCTGGGCGGTCGCGAGATCCGCCTTCGCCTGTGCGAGCTGCTGATCCAGCTCCGGGGTTTCGATGATGGCAAGCAGTTCGCCTTTGCCGACATGCGACCCAATGTCGTGGTACCACGCTTTTACATAGCCTGTCGTTCGCGCGTAGATCAGGGCAAGTGTGAAGGCTTGCATGTTGCCCGGGAGCACGATCTCCTGGGCGCTCTGCTGCAGTACGGGTTGCTCTACGGACACAGTGGGGGACGAGACTGTAGCGGTGTACTCCGCGAGAACAGTGCTGGCGTGCTGACGCCGGATGATGCCGAGAATGGCGAGAATGACGGTGACGATAAAGACGATGACAACCGGTGTCAGGGCCGATGTGCGCGAGATCTTTGGCGGCGGCCCATGCTTCAGCAGTTCCGGTGCGTGGGTCACAGTTTGTTTCGATTGTTCTTCGGCATTCATCGCCCTGTCTCCATGTGCGCCCTTGGCGCGTTGTTCGGTCGAATTCGTCGGCTTCTGGTGGCTCATTGGTCTCAACCTAACTATCTGTCCACGGGTTCATGGCCGGAGGATCTTTACGGTGCATAAAGGAGAAGAAAACCGGGACGAAGGTTAGGGTTCCGAAGGTCGCGAGTAAGAGGCCTCCGATGACGGCGCGCCCAAGCGGTGCGTTCTGCTCGCCGCCGTCGCCCAGTCCCAGGGCCATCGGCACCATGCCGATCATCATCGCCAGCGCCGTCATGATGACTGGGCGAAAGCGGGTGAATCCTGCGGAGAGTGCAGCGTCCACAGAGTTCAGTCCAGCTTCCATCTGCTCCTTCGCGAAGCTGACCACCAGAATTGAGTTTGCCGTGGCCACGCCCACGCACATGATCGCGCCGGTAAGCGCGGGAACGCTGATGTGAGTTCCGGTAAGGAAGAGCAGCCAGACGATCCCGGCCAGCGCCCCAGGCAGCGCCGCGATGATGATGAAGGGATCCAGCCAGCTCTGGAAGTTCACCACGATAAGAGCGTAGACGAGGATGATGGAAAACAGGAGTCCAGAGACCAGCCCCACGAAGGAGGTGTGCATGGTCTGAATCTGACCGCGCACGAAGATCTCGGATCCTCGCGGGAGTTTGCTTGTATTTTCTTTCACGATCTGGTCGACCCTGGCTGCAACGCTCGCGAGGTCGGAGCCTTCGACCGAACCGTAAATGTCGATGACCGACCGGGCGTTGTAGTGACTGACAGTTCCCTGCTCCGTACCCCGATCGATCGATGCGATATTTCCGAGTATTTGTGGTTGCTGACCGGATCCATTGGTGGCGATGGGGAAATTCTGAAGCTGCTGAAGGTTCTGTACGTTGTACTGCGGCGTCTGCACCGCGATGTTGTAGCTGACGTGATTCTGCGGGTTGAGATAGAACGTGGGCGAAGTCTGGAAGCTGCCGCTTAAACTGGTGAGTACTGAGTTAGCCACGTCGCGCTGACTATAGCCCACCTGCTGCGCCCGGGTGCGGTCGACATTGATTCTCCAGTTGGGCAGGTTGAAGGGCTGCTGGATGCGCATGTCCGTTGTGCCTGGAATGTGGCTGATCTGTTCCATCATGTGCTCAGCCAGATCGTGGTTCTCATCGACGGCATTCCCGACGACCTGCACATCGATCTGTGCAGGCAGACCAAAGTTCAGGATCTGGCTCACCATGTCAGTCGGCAGATAATAAAACTCGGTGCCCGGGAATTGCTGGACCAGTTTGTCACGCAGACTATGGGTGTACTCGTCTGTAGGCCGGTGTTTTTCTGCTAGCGTTACGAGGATGTCTGCATCCGCGGTACCTACGGTTGCGGAGTTCGAGTAGGAGAGATTCAAGCCCGAGTACGGAACGCCGATGTTATCGATGATCGTTCCCATCTGCGCCTGGGGGATCTCGCGGCGAATCACATCTTCGATCTGATCGCATATGCGGGCCGTGTCTTCAATGCGCGTGCCGGTGTGTGCGCGCACATGCAGCTTGAACTGACCGCCGTCCACAGACGGGAAGAAGTCCTGCCCGAGCCATGGATACAGGAGAGCGATCGAACCGATCCAGAATGCGACGATCGCAAACAAGAAGACAGCACGGTACCCCATGCAGAAGCCGAGGACGCCGTAGTACCAGTTGCGCAGTTTTTCGAAGTAGTGCTCGAAGGTGATTTGAAAGCGGATGAAAGGGTTGCGGCTCGCCTTCGCCTGATCAACGCGGTCGTGCTCATGCCCCTTCAGCAGGTACTTCGCCATGGTGGGCACGATGGTTCGTGAGAGGAAGTAGGAGGCGAGCATCGCGAAAACGACGGCTTCTGCCAAGGGAACGAAGAGATACCGCGCGACGCCGCCGAGGAAGAACATCGGTACAAAGACGATGCAAATGGAGAGTGTCGAAACAAAGGCCGGAACGGCAATCTGTGCGGCTCCGGTGAGAATTGCGTCTTCGACTTCCTTGCCCTCTTCCAGGTTGCGATTGATGTTCTCAATCTCGACGGTTGCGTCGTCAACCAGAATGCCGACCGCCAGCGCGAGGCCGCCGAGGGTCATGATGTTGATGGTCTCGCCCAAGGCCGCCAGCATCAGCAGCGAACAGATGATGGACAACGGGATCGAGACCGCGATGATGAGGGTGGAACGCCAGCTTCCCAGAAAGATGAGGATCATCGCTGCCGTCAGGCAGGCGGCGATGATTGCCTCGCGAACTACGCCGCTGATTGCTGCGCGCACAAAGATGGACTGGTCAGCGATTGGCGTGATCCGCAAAGCGGGCGGCAACTGAGCGAGAATTGACGGCAGTTGCTCGCGCACGTTAGCGATGATATCGAGGGTAGAGGAGTTGCCGGTCTTCTGAACACTCAGCAGCGAAGAACGCTGCCCGTCCACACGCACAATGTTCGTCTGCGGTGGAAATCCGTCCCGGACGTTGCCGATGTCGCGGATATAAGTGGTGGCGCCGTTCACCGTTTTGATGGGCAGGTTGTTAAGCGCCTCAATAGAGGTGGGTGCGCTGTTGGTTTCGACGGGGTAGTCGACGTGGCCCATCTTCACATCGCCGGCAGGGAGAATGATGTTCTGCGCATTTACCGCGTTGACGACATCGGACGCGGAAAGCCCATGTGCCTGCAATTTCTGCGTGTCGATGTCGACTTGCACCTGGCGCTGCTTGCCGCCATACGGAAATGCCAGCGAGGCCCCTTGCACAGTCGCCAGCTGAGTACGCACAAAGTTCTGCCCGAAGTCGTTCAACTGTTGCTCGGTCAGCCCGTTACCGGAGAGTCCAAGCTGCAATACCGGCACACTGGAGGCACTGTACTGAATGACCAGCGGCGGGGTCGTACCCTGTGGGTATTGGCGAAGCGCTGTCTGGGAGATTGCTGTAACCTGGGCCACCGCCTGAGAGATGTTGACCGTCGGGCGGAAAAAGATCTTGATGACGGAGACGCCGTTCAGCGTCTGCGATTCGGAGTGTTCGATGTCGTTGACGGTCGTCGTCAGGCTGCGTTCGTAGGGCAATACAATCCGGTTGCTCAGCTCTTCGGGGGACATGCCGGCATAGTTCCAGATGACGGAGACGACAGGGATGTCGATGTTCGGAAAGATATCGACGGGCGTCCTGAGCATGACAACAGGGCCGACGATGAAGAGCAGAAGCGACAACACAACGAAGGTGTAAGGTCTCCTAAGTGCGAGACGGACGATCCACATTGAAACTCCCTTGGCGTGTGCTCTTTAGGTAGCGGCGATTGCCGTAACGGGGTTGAAGTGTAAGAAACAAACAGTCTCGATACGTTCTGGTCCGTCGATACTGGACCAGTAGTTCAGTAATTAGACGACACCGAGTCCTGCAAGGACTCAAGAGTTTCCGGGGCCCGCTAAATATTCGGCTGATGCTGGTTTTGCGTTCTTGAGGCAACCGCTGCCGGGCTGTCTAAGGCCACCAAAGATGGCATCGATCATCGCTTCCGACTCGCGGTCGTTAAGTGAGCCGTGTCCGGCCAGCAGGCGAAAAACCATTGGCCCGTAAATCAGGTCGAGGACGATCTCCCCATCTATTTCTTTGCGAATCTCACCTCGGTCGACGCCGCGTCGCCACATCACGCGTGCCGCATCCCGTCTCGCATATAAAAATCGCTGCCGAAACAATGCCAGAAACCCTGGGTCGCTCTGCCCTTCCGCTATGAACTGGCCAAACAATCGTCCGAGAGGAGACCGATAAAAGGCGGTTACCGACTTCAATTGCAACGTGAAATCAACCTCTGCGCATCCCGTATCCGGAATCGCGACCCGTTCCGTCATGCCTCCCAGATACGCATCCAGTGCCACCATGCTCTTATTTGGCCACCATTTGTAGATCGTCGCTTTGCTCACTCCGGCTCGCCGGGCGATCGCATCCGTTGTGACCTGACGTAGCGGTTTGCGCTCGAGCAGGTAAAGCGCTGACTTTAGAATCGACGTCTCCGCCTCAAGACTCCGGTGTCGCCCACGAGTCTTCGGCTCATCCACCGAATGCATTTCGCGTGATTCCGGTACGTGGTGACTGTTACGTAAATGAGATGCTTCTGCCAAACTCGTCCCTCCAAATTTCGTTCGCCGTTGTCCAAAGCAGAATCAATATTCTGCTGACAAAGTATCTTCCACTCCAATCCTAAACTGTACACCCAGTACACAAAAAACTACACACGGACAAATAAAAAAACCTATTGGTCCATCCTTAGCTGCAAACTGAAGTTCAACCCTCCATGGATATGGAGCAGAACCAATAAATGGAATGAGAAGGGTGCCTCGCTGGATTCGACAGGAGGGATCGAGAGTTTTACTTTGCCGATAAGAATATATTCAGCTTGAGTCCGATGCCGTGAAGTTGACTATTTGGACTTTTGCCCGTGTTGTTTTGGTGCTCATAATAAGGGTCAAGCTCAAAACGTTTTCGGATAGGAAATAGGCACCCCACGTAAACTTCCGTGGTGCTCCACTTTTGATACTGACTTTCGTAGTACACCTCGACGCTGGAGTAGGGTGCGGGGTGATAGGAATGAATTACCAGAGGCTTTTCGATCTCGAGCTTGTTGCGATAACGCCACTTGAACGTTCCATTGCTCCAGTCAAGATCTGAGCGGTTCCTATCGGACAATAGCAGCCCTGGCTTCATTGGCAAGTGGGACGTTGCCGTGAGCTCCATTCGATTTGTCGACGGCGAACCCGGCGTGGCCAGGTAGCGGTAGCCGGCGGTAAACACCAAAGGCCGCGACTTTGCATCATCCAGATCGAACTCAGTGACTTTTTTCAGCATCATGAGGGGTTTCATGTAGAGTTCCAGGCTAGGACCTACCGCGGCCTGCGTCGGGTCACCTCCCTCTCGTGTATTCGACGCCTGCATCCAGAGCCTGACCGTCGAATTGAACTTTAGATAGACGTCTACTTCCGGTAGGAACTCCGCTTCTTGCGCACTCACAACTCTGTAGAACAATATCAGGAAGACACAGAGTGGCCAGAGTCTTTGAAGGGCCGCAATAATTGTGGACTCGTCAGCAAGAGGCAGTGTTGATATCCGCGGGGAAGCCAAAGGTTGATGCTCCAGGTTTTTGCCGGGTAACTTGCTTCGATTCATAAACCAAATTGTGCGATGCCGAAGAGCTCTCTCGCCAAGCGTAAGAGTTGCTCGGCGTCAGCGCTGCTGGCATATCTGCCAGCGCCTAACCAAATATTTACTAGACGAAGCCACGTCACCACGCCCGCCGGAAACTGATCGAGAATGGTGGAGGAACTGGGGTCGACTATGGTTTCAAGGCGGCCGATGTGGGCACAGAACGCCATTTCCGTCATATTTTGGTTCCATAACTGCCGCTTTTGCCAGTTTGCCGCGGGCATACTGGCACTTTTAGCAGTTTGAAAAATTCTCTGCGGTAGATATGGTTAGGATCTTGGCATCAGTTCGCAAGAACCACATCAACTTTTGAACTCTCGATCCTGATGTTCGAGACATCAATTGACGTTGAGTAAAAGTCTCCTAAAAAAGCAATACGCATTGACACGGGCCAGCTGAAGAAATTTACTCCAGGAGGTTTGCCGTGAGAGAACAACGACCAGCTGCAAGAATTTTGATCGCCGATGATCACCAACTCCTAGCGGATGCATGCAAAAACCTCTTAGAGCCTGAGTTCTCAGTAGTTGGTATTGTTACCGACGGTCGAGACTTGGCAGAAGCAGTTGAAGCAACCAGACCAGACATTATCCTCCTGGATATCTACATGCCACGCTTGAATGGGCTTGATGCGGGCGAGCTAGTTAAGAAAAAGAATCCGGGCATCAAATTGGTTTTCCTTACGATGACTCTGGCCGCAGATGTGGCGGCCGAAGCATTCCGTCGTGGCGCCTCCGGTTACATTCTTAAGCAGTCGGCCGGCACTGAACTCTTGCTTGCGGTCCGCAAGGTCAATCGAGGGGAGTCTTATCTTTCGCCGCTCGTTGCCAAGGAAACAGTGACATTTCTTCTTAATAAAAGAGACCCATTCCCTGAAGACAAGCGGATCACACGAAGGCAAAGTGAAATTCTACAGTTGCTCGCTGAGGGCTTATCGATGAAGCAGGTAGCGAGTGTGATCGACGTAAAACCTGGCACCGTAGCCTTTCACAAGTATCGAATGATGGAGACACTGAACATCCGTACCAACGCCGAACTTCTGGGATACGCACTGAAACATCAAATGATTGCTTCGCAGAGTTTCTAACTGCTTTTTGTCACTTCAACGCGCTATCCGCTCGTGCCGCACCCTTGCGTCGCCAGACACTTTTTCCGTAACGGGGTCGAATTCGCTTTGATTTTTCCCATCGTTAGTTCTTTCGCCTATCAATTTTTCCGCATGCAGTGACGCAGCTAAAGACTGCAACCGCATCATGCTCTCTTACGGCTGGTAACTTTTGGAGTCGCGCCTAATAGATTTGATAGTTACGGTACAGGTTGGATGCTTGAATAATATGAACGTCTCTTTGATTCGTCAGGCATGAGGATGCCATTCTCATGCCCAAAATTGACGCCGTCGTATCCACAATTGCCTTAGTTCTACTCCAGAAAGTAGTCGACCGACGGGCCATACTCAGGACGCAAGGACAGAGGGCAAGTATGAAGATCCGAGCAGCACAATCATTGTTTCTCCTTTGCGTTTTGGCGGCGACCAGTTACGACCATTCACAAGAGCTTCCGAAACCTGACACAACAGGGCACCCGAAACTTGGCCTTGTCCTCGAAGGTGGCGGCGCGTTGGGTCTCGCTCACATTGGTGTCATCACATGGATGGAGGAGCATCGCATCCCTGTTAGCTATGTCGTAGGGACCAGCATGGGAGGACTGGTCGGAGGGATATACGCGACTGGACGATCCCCCGCCGAGGTCAGGGAACTCATCAACGGAATCGATTGGGACCAGGTGCTGAGCGGAGTGACGCCATTTCGTGACCTCTCCTTTCGACGTAAACAAGACGCTCACGACTACCCAGGCCAACTTGAATTTGGTTTGCGTGATGGATTGCAGTTTCCTTCAGGGTTCAATACAGGTCAGGAAGTTAATCTGGTGCTCGATCATGTTGCGCTTCCTTATTCGGAAATTCCCAGTTTTGACGATCTCCCAATACCCTTTGCCTGTGTGGCCACCGACCTTGTCAGCGGCAAGCGGCATGTCTTCCGCAACGGTTCCCTTTCACTGGCCATGAGATCGACCATGTCGTTGCCGGGTATCTTCACGCCAGTCCGATCTGGAAAAAGCCTCTACGCAGATGGTTTCCTGCTCGACAATCTCCCGGTTGACGTTGGCAAAGAGATGGGACCCGAGGTGACACTTGCAATCCATCTGGAAACTGCTCCGATGGATCCGAACACGAACCTGTCAAGTGTCGGGGTACTGGGTCAATCCATCTCCGTCATGTCCGCCGTAAACGAACTTCGTTCAATGGAGCAGGCGGACATACTTGTGACGGTCCCGCTGCAGAAATATACCTCTCTGGACTACAACAAGGCGGATGCCATCATCAAGTTGGGATACGACGCGGCCGCCTCAAAAGCCTCCGTATTGTCTGCTTATTCAGTAAGCGAGGCGGAGTGGGAGGACTATCTTGCAAAGCGAAATTCCCGGCGAAAGACAGCACCAATACCAAAGTTTGTCGAGGTTGTCGGTGCTACCTCTCCACCGATGACAAAGGCGATGGAGAAGCAGTTGTCTTCGCTGATAGGACAGCCCGTTGAACCAAAGAAAATTGACCAGGATATGATGACCATCGTTGGCATGGGACGGTTCGCCACTGCTACGTATTCGATGACGGAGAAGGACGGCGAACAGGGTCTCCGGGTTCAGGCTGAGCAGAAGTCATACGCTCCCCCCATCGTGCGTCCTCTCATCGTGATCGACGGTTCGGAATACAACAATGTCCTCTTCAGTATTGGGGCCAGAATCACGTTTATGGATGTTGGGAGTTATCGGTCGGAACTGCGCAACGACGTCATCCTCGGATCGCAATATCTGGTGGACAGCGAGTACTACCACCCATTCACAACAACCAGCAACTGGTTCATTGCGCCCAGACTGGGATTCAACAGCCAGCAATTCAATATCTACTCAGAGAACACGTTGCAGGCCAGCTACCGCATACGCCAGGCTGGTGGCGGCCTCGATACCGGATATGCCTTCGGAAGAACCGGCGAATTTCGCCTGGGTTACGAGGGTGGCTATGAAAAAGCCTCTCCAGTGATCGGGAACTCGCCATTACTCCCTACGACTTCTGGAACGACCGGCGATGTCAGGATCCAGTACCAGCTGAATACGCTCGACGACCCTGTCATTCCTCGCTCTGGCGTGAGCCTGCTGATGTACACAAAGGGGTATAACACGAATCCCGCTGCTCCGGGACCTTTTCCACTGTCTGAAATACAGTCCGAAGCCTTCTTCCGCTTGAATGCCCCTTCATCTATTTATGTAGCCGCGGATGGCGGCAGCAGCTACGGTTACAAGACTGGCATACCGACATTCTCGCTCGGCGGCTCCCGGCAGTTGGTTGCGTGGGGCACGAATGAATTACTTACAGACCAATATTTTCTAGGGCAACTGGGTTACATTCGTGAGTTGGCGAAGCTGCCGCCGTTCCTGGGTAGCTCGGTTAACTTTCTCGGGATATTGGAACTGGGGAAGACATACAAGCTTCCGAACGCTCCCTCGCCCCCGAATCTCCCAATGGACGTTGCAGGTGGGCTTCTCGTGAACACGATATTTGGCCCCGTTTTAATCGCCGGCACGGTGGGCGACTATGGCCATGCGCGTTTCTATTTCCAAATTGGGCGGGTCTTCTAAGAAGCTTGAGATATCGCACACAAAACCCGCGATATGCGTCGCCTGGGTGGGCTCACGTACGATGTGGGCTAAGATGCCGGAAGTCAGAACCGGCATGGAGACAGGACACGCTGTGACTATTCGAGCCCTCATTCTCGGTTACACCCTTCTTTTTTCTCTGCCAATGTTCGCGCAGGGAAACGATGACGTAATCGTGATGAAAAATGGCGATCGCTTTACGTGCGAGATCAAGGGGCTCAGCGCCGGCGTGCTTTCGGTCAAGCTGAGCTACGTCGACGGCACAATCTCTGTGCAGTGGTCTCAGGTGGCCTACCTGGAGAGCAACCGGTTGTTCCGGGTTCAAACAGAGAGTGGCGCGGTGTATACGGGCAAGCTGTCCACTTCAGGAGAATCGAACGACCCGCCTATAGAAATTCAGGTCGCCGCGGCGCCGGAAAGGAAAGTGGAAATCCGACAGCGCCAGATCATCAACCTAAGCCAAACCTCCGAAAGCTTTTGGCATCGATTCAATGGCGCGGTTAACACCGGTCTCCAATATTCGAAAGGGAATGAATCGGTCCAATTCAACGTGAGTTCCCAGGTGGCCTATAACAGAGAGCGCTGGTCGAGTCAGGCCAGCTTTAACTCCTCCTTCGCATCGAGTAGCGGTGCCAGTCTCTCTACCCGGAACCAGACAAACCTAAACGCCTTGAAGCTTTTGCGCTGGAACAACTGGTTCTATGCTGGTACCGCGTCTTTCCTGCAAAGTTCGGTGCAGGAGATCAACCTGCAAACGACTCTTGGCGGAGGAGTCGGACGTTATTTGAAAAATACCAACCGAGCGAGTATCTACCTCCTTGGAGGCTTCGGTTGGCAGAATGTCGGCTATAAGCAATACACCGTTGATCAAGGCACCCAGAACACCGTAGTCAGCTTCGTTGGCGCTGAAATCAAAGCCTTCAAATTCAAGAAGACAAATCTGGACATCTCGGCCAATGTCCTCCCCTCGATCACAGGACCCGCACGTGTCCAATTCAATACGAACGCGGCCTACTACATCAAGATCATCAGTGATCTCTCGTGGAACTTTTCGTTCTATGGAAGCTGGGACACTCACCCTCCAGCTACACTGACCGGCAGCGACTACGGTACGAGTTCAGGACTCAGTTGGACCTTCGGCAATAGATAAGGCGTGTACGGACGGGCTGTCTTACTCGCTAAGTTCGCCATCAACAACACTAGCGGCCACGGACGCTCTGGCTACCGCGCAAGATACTTGAGGGCCTCTCGAACTGGAGCGCTGGAGGCGTGCAATAGTCCATTAAATGGCATGTTCAATTCTACGATCAGAAAGAACCCTCCCGCGACCGCTGCCGCACAGATACCCAGACTCACAATAACCGTTGCATTGCGGGGAGCTAAAAGCCCGAAGCTTACAAAAATGATCGTCGCCCATGCGATCTCGACAGTCATCAAAGGCACCGCCGTGGAACTCCTGATCCTCTCCGCGCTTTGGTACCGCAATTGTCCCAGATCGATTGACATGGCGAGAGCTGCTGCTTTTGCTGAGGTTTGATCTTCATCCCTCGGCGACAATCGTTGAATCGCATCGTAGACCTCGTCACCCTCGTGTCGGGGAGCCCAGGTTGATGCTTTCGATCGCTCCATCGGCCAAACCTGATTAAGCAGGTCGATAACACCGCGCCGCAGGGTTTCGCGTGCACCCTGGGCCTCAGGTCCGTAGTGGGCCAGCACACGATCAAGCATGAGGGTCTTTGATGCCATTACCGTCACGTCCTGTTCTTGTGTGTCGAAGTAGGTTTTTCCGGAAGACAACTGCAAACTGAGGAGAAGGGCAAACATTGAGGTCAGCAAACCCACGGCCACTTGGACGTGAGCTCTGGTCTCATCCTTCAGCTGATCGGCAGACGGAAATGGGTCGAAATACATGCCCAACAGAGCGCCACCAAAGAGCAAAGTGAAAACTGCAATACTCACTTCGACCGAAATCATGTATCACCGGCTTTCGGGACTGCGATATGTTTCCCAGCGATTTCCGTACTGCAAACTGATCCGTCAAACCCAACAGTTGGTAAACGAGAGAAATGCATAGGTACTTATATCTCTACTCGAGCCGTTTGCGGGACTACCAAAAATGCCAGTTTATCGAAACGAATCCTTATTCGGCGCCCTGATTTCGATTACGAAAAATCGATTCGCGAAACCATTCCAGATAGAGAACTTTGGATCCGCAAAAACGAACCATGCTGGCTCTCTCCCGCGCCTCATCTATTTTCTTTGTGGTGATGTAGCTATTACTTTTACTAGTAGTCCAATCAGCAAAGGATCGCTATGTTGGAGGGATATCGTCATATTGACGACGTGCTAAGAATCTCTGGGGTCGAAGGGGCTGTCGTGGATAAGGCGATTTTGATTACTGTTTCCGTATCACCCAAGGTCCTAAATAAGAAATGTTGGCTAATAAGCGCGATCGTACTTTTCGGCGCGTTTGCGTGTTCAACCCTTTACGGTCAGGACACACTTTCGGACCCCGAAGGATACAAACTCAGAGTTGACGGCCAATTCTGGTACGCAACCCCGACTGCGACTGTCTCGGGATCCAGTACTCAGGTCCCAATCTCCTTCGACAAGACTTTTGGTTTTAATACCTATTCAACCTTCAATGCCTTTGTAGACTGGCACTTCAAAAGGAAGCATCATCTTTACTTCGCTATCGCACCGAACCAGGTAACCCGCACAGAAACGCTCCAACAGACAATTACGTTTAAAGATCAAACCTTTTTAGCTGGCTCGTCGGCTACCGGACAGTTGAGGAATTACTCGTTTGCTCCCGGATATCGATACGACATCATTCATCGCCCTACCGGGCATCTCGGGATTCTCGTTCAGATCAACCTTCTGGATATTAAGGCAAGCATCACAGGCACCGTGCTGCAACCGGGCCAAGCTACCGTTGCGACTGCCTCAGGATCCCTCTTCGCCCCACTGCCAGTCGGGGGTCCCGATTTTCGATACTATTTCGCCAAGAATCGCCTTTATGTCGATGGAAATGTGAAGGGAATGTATTTCTTCGGGTACGGAAACTTCGTCTCGACTGCAGGGAAGGTCGGAGTCGTTCTCGGCCGCCATGTCGCCGCCGTCGGAGGTTATGAATTGGGAAGCCACCTCGCAATTCATGGGACGAGCAGCCGCCTGGACATTCGCCAAACGCAGCGTGGTCCCATCGCCGGTCTCTCCTTTTCCTTCTAATCAAGTTTCGACTAGTCGCTCGATAAAACCCAAAGTGGCTTGCTCATCGCCGGCGGGTTTATGAAGCCGCTGACGGGGCGATGGGAACGAACCGGCCCCCATTGAAAACAATGTCGATCGCCTTGGTGAGATCTTCAGTTACGCGAGACTTAAAAACATACCCGGATGCGCCGATATCAAAGGCAGCGGTCACAAAATCAACGTCTTCATGTACTGACAGAAAGATAAGCTTTGCGGTGCAGCCACTATCTTTCAGACGTCTTGCCACTTCAAAACCGGTCATATCCCCCAGAGAAATATCCAAAATCACAAGGTCGGGGTTGAGAGTAGCAAATTGTTCCAGAACAGACGTGCCGTTAGGGAGTGCCGCCGCAACGATATATCTAGTTTGCAACATCTCTGCCAGAGTTGTTAGCAAGGCTGGATTATCGTCTGCTAACAAGAGCGCCGGGGCGGCCACAAGGTTTGAGTTCATTGGACGAATTCCTATATTCCTTAAATCCCAGCGCCTTCTCAACATACCTCTGCTCGCCGAACCGATCTACTAGCAAAATTATGTATTCTTCAACTGCGAATCTACCTGTTAGTCACCTTGCCGTCGTTACCCATTTGGTATATGAGATTTCGTATCCTGGCGAACCGCAGCTTGGCTAAGTACAAATTGCCTTCAGATGCTCTCAGCCTTAGCTTAGACAGTGCATCTTACTTTGTGACACAATCAGGGCCAGTCCAATATCAACTTGTATCAAGATTTAGCCAGCTAGGTGGCGGTTTTGATCCCATACGAATATCTTCGCGTCACCGCAAGACGGAGACAAGGCTGGGCACAGTGTGTCGCCCTCCTCTTCGCCTGCTGTCTGTTGCCACAGATAGCGACTGCCGCCAACGCTGAGGAAAATCGTCGCGTCTTGATACTTTATGAGCACGGACAGTCGACTGCCGCTATCGCCATCGCCGACCTCGAGATCCGCGACATCCTGGAAAATTGGAGAGCGCTGAAACGCTGGGACTTCAACGAACGTAACCTGCCGGCCGGAAGCATTGTGCCGAATCGCCAGCCACCACTTATGGAGGCGTATGGGCGATATGTCTTTGGGGCGCTCTTTCTTCTGCTCGTGCTACTACTGCTGATCTTCCAACTTCTAAGGCAACGCGCGAAAGAGAGGAGCATCAAGTGGGACCTGCACGAGAGCGAAGCTCGCCTACGGGAAGCCCAAAGCATCGCTCGATGCGGAAGTTGGGAATGGGATCTCACTAAGAATACGACGCATTGGTCTGATGAGATGTATCGAATTCTAGGAATAACTCCCGGATCTGTCACTCCATCGGGCCGCCTGATAGATTCCTCTGACGATCAGCAATACACAGAGAAAATGAAGAAGGTTTTGGAGACCCGCCAGTCTTACAGTGCGGAACATCGTGTCGTGCGGCCCAATGGGGAAGAGCGTATTGTCGTGGAGTCGGGACAGCCCAGGTACGACTCGCAGCAAAGACCTCTTCTCGTAGTCGGAACCTTACTCGATGTCACTGAAATGCGACGCGCAGAGCAGGTCTTACGTGAAAGTGAAGAGCGCTTTCGCACCATGGCCGACGGCGCTCCAATCATGATGTGGATGGCAGGCGTCGACAAGCTCTGCACCGACTTCAATCTGGGTTGGATCGAGTTTACCGGACGTTCGATCGGAGAAGAGATGGGCAATGGCTGGGCAAAGGGCGTCCACCCGGACGACTTGCAACGGTGCATGGCAACCTACGTCGAAGCCTTCGACGCGCGTCGGCACTTCACCATGGAATACCGCTTGCGGAGATACGACGGACAATACCGTTGGATCAGCGATGCTGGCTCACCCCGGTTCCTGGCCGATGGTACCTTCGCCGGATACATCGGGAGTTGTCTCGATATTCATGATCGCAAAGCGGGAGAGTTAGCCAGACTTGAGTTGGCTCGCCGCCTGATGGGAGCCCAGGAAGCTGAGCGAAGCCGTATCGCTAGGGAACTGCATGACGGTATAGGCCAGGAGATAGCCTTACTCGGCATCCAGATGCAGAGAGCTTCGGCCTCGATTTGGCCGGAGTCAGGGCCTAGAAAATCTGGAATGCAGGAATTTAGCGACAAATTGGTAGCGATAGGCGTTCATGTGGGTCGCCTCTCCCATCAACTCCATTCTTCAGAATTGGAGTACCTGGGTCTGACAGTTGCGATCACAAAATTGTGCCGGGAGTTCTCCGAACAATACGCCATCAAGGTTACATGCACCTGTTCGCGGATTACCGCAAATCTGGACAACGATATAGCGCTTACGTTCCTTCGGATCATCCAGGAGTCTCTCCATAATGTCGCAAAACATAGCGGCGCCAAGACGGTTCAGGTTGAAGTGACGAGTACGACCGAGGAACTTACCCTTTGCGTTCGTGATGACGGCACCGGTTTCGATGTTCGAGAATCGCAGACCGCAGCAGGCTTGGGATTGATAAGTATGCAGGAGAGGATGCAGGTAATTGGGGGGAAATTCGCGATCGAATCCGCACCAGGCCTCGGAACGACAATACGGGCCCGAGTTCCCTTAACAACCGAAATGCCCCATGCTTCAAACGCATGAACGATCACCTGGTCCTCTACTATCTCCTGCAGTCATCGTGACAATTTGTCTTGGATCCGCTCGTAACTCTAACGACGGGTTCGTCCACGTGAGAGAGTATTGCAGTATTGCTTCAAGAACCACGTCCACGCTCGCCCTTGATGGCTGTTCATGCGTATTCAACCGGATATCCGGTGCCAAAGGCTCTTCATAGGGATCATCGATTCCCTAAAGTGATGAATTTCACGAGACCGAGCCTTCTTGGCGGCAACAGCTTAATTGTCTGGGTTGCATAAGAAGAAAAATCGTCACAGCAATCTGACGTCTTCAACTAAAGGTCGCGAACTCGAGGTCGTCCATCATGCTGCACAAGCCGAACGGTGAGAACAAGAGCAGGAATCAAAAAGATCAGCGACCCAATCACCCACATTACAACCGCTCCCGCTCTCTGATCGGAGAGAGGAGAGATATGGAAGGGATTCGGCTCTCTCAGATAGTAGGGGTAGACTGGCCGATCACAGAATGCGAGAAACGCGGAGAGCAATGTATTCACGATATCCGCCATAACCAGGTAAAGCAGCAGAAGCCATCCCTTGTAACTCTCGCGCGTGGGCCACGGACAGATAACAGGCCACCAAAACAGAATCGACGTCCCAAGAAAACAGAGATGCTCAAACTCATGCCAGTGCTCATGTTCAAGCGCGAAGTCATAAGCGGCCGGCACATGCCAGCCAAGGAGGGTCAGGTTCATCGCCAGCCACGCCACTAGCGGTGTAGTCAGGAAAAGTCCCAGACGCCGAAGTGTCTCAATGCGGATCAGCGGTCCGAGCACATAGACGGTCACTCCCCGGGGAAGACCGCGCAGCATCGGCACCACAGGCCACCCCAGAAGAAGAAGCGGCGGAGCGAACGACATCAGCAAAAGATGCTCCACCATATGAGCGCTTAGCATCACGTCGGCGAATCCATCAAGCGGTGAGGCGATCGCAACCCAGATAGTAGCAAGCCCCAGCAGGAAAAATCCCAATCGCCACGGGGGAAACTGAGCTCGTCGCGTCTCGCGGATGACCAACCATCCTCGCGTGTAAATGACGCCGACAACGATCAACGTTCCAGTCAGAACGATCGGTGGGGACCACTCGGCAAAGATGGCTCGAGACTCAGGAGGCATGGAATCAGACTAACCGCAGCACTAATGCTCCTTAGGAACCGCCGCTGGCGTCTCGCTCGAAAGAACCAAGTGTCTCGATGCATCAATCGCAGGCGATAGATCATTTCCCCGCAGGGTCGTTAGGAAGCGCACCAGCGCAGTCGTCTCCGACGGACTGAGCGCATTGCCATAGGCCGGCATGTTGCCGCCGCCCTGCAGCACCTGACGAATGATCTGGTCCTCAGTCATGCGTGCCGCAATAGAATCGAGCGCCGGCCCGCGAAGCCCTCCAGCGCCGCCGATCGAATGGCAATTCCGGCACTGCTTATCTTGCAGCACGATCGCTCCTTGCCTCTCCAGCGGTGTGCGGCCATGGAGGTAAGTCACAGGAATAGGGTCGCTCGTCCAGGCTTCCATGATCGGGCTCCACGGCGTATACGTTCCAAGACGTGTGAAGACCCCAAGCGTAACAGCGATCACCGCAACCATCAGAACGGCGACCGGACGGCGCGACCAATGCTTCTCTCCCTCGCCCGCGATCAGAGGAAGCAGCAGCATCGCACCGATACCAAGAACAGGTGCGATGAAGAGGACCGGTGTCTCCATGGTTGGCGGAAGATAAGCGAGAACAGCATAGATCCATAAAAACGCGAAGTCAGGCTTTGGTGCTGTTTGAATGATCGTCGGATCCGGTTGCCCTGTAGGGCCAAAGGGGCCGAAGATGAGCGCGCAGGCAATAACCGACAACATGATCGCCGCCGCAAAGATAGCGTCCTTCCACGCAGCGTCCGGTACGAACGGAATCCCCGTCTGCTTCGTGAGTTCGTGGTATTCGCGAACATACGTACTCTTCCGCACGATCCGCCCCGGCATCGGCCAGTCATTAATCCCCAGCCGCAGAACCATCCAGAGGTGCAAGCCAACCAGCCCGAGCAGTATCCCTGGGATGACGAACACATGCAGCGCAAAAAAACGAGTGAGCGTTGGCCCGGCGATGATCGGACCGCCCAGCATCATATCGACTAACTGACCACCAATCAGCGGCACACGACTGAGGATCGACGCACCAATGCCAAGACCCCAGTACGCGTCCTGATCGAAGCGCAGCACCTGCCCGGTGAACGCCATGCCCAGCGTCAACAGAAGCAGAAACACACCGATGATCCATGTCAACTCCCGCGGGAACTTAAACGCCCCGAAGAGAAAGACCTGTGCCAGGTGGATGAGCACGATGGCGATCATGAAATCCGAGCCCCAGCCGTGCATCGCACGCAGAAACCACCCAAGCTTTACGCCGTGATCAAGGAACTGAAGACTGCTCCACGCATGACTGGCCGAAGTCTCGTAGACCAGGGCAAGAAGGATCCCCGTCACCACCTGCAGCACCAGAAGCACCGTCGCCGCACTGCCGAACACATACCACCAGCTGGAGGTATTCTCTGGTATCTCGTGATCGGCCATCTCGATGATCGGCTGACCCAGACCGAGCCGTTGCTCAAACCAGTTGTAGAGCTCGATGCATCTTTGTTTTAGCCCTGGCATGATCCGCACCTCGGTTTCGGTTGCTCCAATGCCCTCAGCCGTTCTGCAGAACCAGTTCCCACAATCTGCGTCAGCGTCGGCCCAACGCTAGCCTCATTGGCCAGCGTCGGCATCTTGCCCGCGCTGATCATCAGCGCGTCTCCAGTCACTTTGTGGTCATACTCAAACAACCCGCGCTCCGGCGGCCCCGACGCGCGCGAGCCGTCGGCATAGTAGGCGCCGCCATGACACGGGCACAGAAAAAGCTTCGACTGCGCAAACCATCGCACCGGGCAGCCCAGATGCGCGCAGTTGATCGCGAAGACCTGAAATGTAGTGCCGGACACTCGCCGAACCCAGCACGGAATATCCCCCGTCTGCCCATCCCACGAGGTCGTCACCGGATTGCGATAGTTCACCAGCCGTGTCTCGCCTTCGGGAAAATCGCTTACCGGCCCAAGCGTAATCCACGAGTTATAGCTGGAGCCCTTCTTCAACGCAGGCCCCAGAAGATAGCCAACGATCGGCACCGCCAACACAGCTCCAACCGCGCCATTCAACAGTAGAGAAAGCTTAAACAGAAAAGCTCGCCGCGAGTGTTTCGCACTTCGCACACTCTCGGACTCAATCCTTACTGGCTGCTCACTCTGCGTATTTTGTTCAACTGGATCCATCGCGTTTGCTCCTGCGATCTCTCGGCTTTTATGAGTCGGATTGGTTCATGGCTTTGTAGGATATGGCTGACCAGGATTGACGGAGCGTTTCGATGCCAGCCACGCAACAATATCGGTAATCTGCTGGTCCGTTAGCGGCTGCCCTGCATCGGTGCGCCAATCCGGCATGCCCTCATCCGGTCGTCCGGCAATCACGATGCTTCGCAAGCCCTGATCGCTGATCAGCGCAAGATAAGACCCATCAACAATAGAGCCAACCTTAACCGCACCGCTCTTCGCATCTGCGGCGGCCCCTTCACCCGCTACCCCATGGCATCGCGCGCAGAACATGCCGAAGGCCTGTTGCCCCCGGGCGGCATCGCCAGGTAGCGTGGCCCTATAGGGCGGAATATTCTCGCCAGCAAAAAGATCCGGCCTGCTCCACTGCTGCATCACCCCATGCGCGAGCACGTTGATCTGCTGATCGGTCAACATGCCACCCGCACTCTTCGCGAAAGGAGGCATCAATTTACCGGACACTCCCTTCGCAGTAATCTCGCGCATATTGTCTTCTCCGGCAATCGCAAGGTACACCGGATTCGCCAGCGAAACCGCCGCTCCATTCGTGCCACTTCCTCCATGGCACGCCGCGCAGTTCGCTTTGTACAGAGTCGGAAAATCAAGAATCTCGTCAGGTCGCACCACCTCCGGACCCGGCCCAGGCCGTCCAGGAACACGGCTACAGCCAGCCAGCACAAGCGCTGCTACCGCCAAAGTCAGGGCGTTGAACGAAGTGAGTGGTAGCTTGGCCAATCTCATGGAGCCTTATCCTCATCGTCGCCCAGGACGTGAATTCCGGCTCGAACAGCAAATGGCAGCGATCGAAATTGTGGCGTCCGCACCTTCACATGGAGATTCACTACATATCCGGCAACAAGACCGAAGGCAATCTGAGAGGCGATAAACCACCACCAGTCAATGCGCTGGTTCAGAATTGGGCTGATGATCCCAAGTGCCGAGTGCAGCATGCCCGTCCACAAAAACGGCGCGATAAACCCGCAAGTCAGAATCGGTTTCTTGGGATACATCGGCAGCATCGCTCCATAAAGCAAGCCGATCAGCACAGACGCCAGTCCATGGATCGCCAAAGCGGCGAGCAAACCGTACAGATGAAACTGCGCCAGAAACTCGTTACTCTGCCCCGCCCAACTGACAAAACCACCCGCAGCCAGCAGATTCGCCGCATACCACACGCTGTGATAGCGGATAAGACCATAGAGGGCCGCCGGCACAATCATCGCCAGTCCACCCGCAATCCCACCCCTCACCCCTGACATCACGTTGAACGTCTCGAGCGGCAGCAACTTGCGATGGCGTTCATCGAGCGGCAACTGTGCGAGCGCCTCGCGTGTGCTCGTGACCTCGATCACATCGGCATGCACGTCGACATATACGTGATGCTCCTGCGGCAACACCTGGCGGAACCATCCCACAATCGCCGGCAACGCCATCACCAGGCCCAGCAGACTAATCGCCCAATGCGTCACCATTCCCCCAACCATCAGCGCGATACCCAGGGCAAACACCATGGGCCAGGCCGTCGGCGCAGGGAGTTGAACACTGCCGGTCGGCTGCGTGTGGTCGTGCATTGGCCCCTGGTCGTGTGTGACGCCAGCCGTTTCCATCAGTGTCCCCCCTTCTCGAGCCTTCCCGCTAAGAGCACTATCTGCCCAGAACGTACACAACCAGAAACACAACAACCCACACGCCATCGACAAAGTGCCAGTAGAGCGACAACACCTCCAGCCTCTCCGCATGCGCCTGTTTCACGCGTCCGCTCACCAACAACGCAAGCGTGGTCGTCAACATGATCAGCCCAATCACGACGTGAGTCGCGTGCAAACCAACCAGCGAGTAAAACGTCGTGCCAAAAAGATTAGTTCGAATCGTCAGCCCTACATCATGGATCAGGTAATACCACTCTCTTGCTGTCGTCATCAGGAAGATCGCACCCAGCAGAACAGTCCCTGCCAACCACAACGTGCAACCGCGTAAGTTAGCTTTGCGCAGAGCGCTCACTGCAAAATGGACCGTAATGCTGCTCGAAAGCAGGCAGACGGTGCCCAGTATCGGCAACTCCAGCACCTGCGCGGGCGTTGGTCCACTCAGGCTTCTGCCAATGTAGTAGACATACGCTACGACAAAGATGAGAAAGATCGCGGACTCGGCGATGATCAGGCACGCCATCCCCACAACACCGCGATGTGGCAACTCCCACGGTGGCTCAACCTGCGCGCTGATAGGAATCGTACTCGTAGTCTGCATCATTCGTAGTTGAAGTCCTGATCTTCCGGATGTTTAAGGTCCCACAGCGGCCGACGACTGTTGACGGTCGGCTCGACGGCAAAGTTATAGGCCGGAGGTGGAGATGACGTCGCCCACTCCAGCGTCCACGCGTCCCACGGATCATTCCCGGCGATCTCGCCCCGGTAGTAGGACCGCACCAGGTTGTAGACAAAGATCAGAGTGCCCACAGCCTGAAAGAGCGCCCCAATCCCAACGATAAAGTTCAACACCTCCCACCCGCGCCCTGCCTCGTAGGTATAGATCCTTCGCGGCATGCCAAGCAGCCCCGGAACATGCATGAAGTCAAAGGTAAGGTGGAATCCAATGATGAAGAGCCAGAAGTGCCACTTCCCAAGCGTTTCGCTCATCATTCGGCCCGTCACCTTCGGGTACCAATAGTAGAAGGCGCCAAAAAGCGGGGTGACGATCGCCCCAACCAGAACGTAGTGGAAGTGCGCCACCACAAAATAAGAAGCACTAAGCTGCCAGTTGAACGGCGCGGCCGCGAGCATGATTCCCGTCAATCCCGCAATAAGGAACTGGAACAGGAAAGCGAGGCAGAACAGCATCGGCACCTTGAAGATGATCTTTCCACCCCACAGCGTCCCCAGCCAATTAAAAATCTTGATCCCCGTAGGCACAGAGATCACCATCGTCGAAAAGACGAAGAAGGTGTTCCCTGCCGGCCCCATCCCGACCGTGAACATATGGTGCGCCCACACACTCAGACTGATAAAGCCAATCCCCACCGATGCCGCGACCATCGCCGGATACCCAAAGATCGCCTTGCGCGAGAAGACCGGAAGAATCTCGCTGACAAACCCGAACGCGGGCAGCACAAGAATGTAGACCTCCGGATGCCCGAAGATCCAGAAGAAGTGCATCCACAGCACAGCCGAGCCGCCTGCCTGCGTATCGAAGAAATGCGCTCCCAGGTAACGGTCCAGCACAAGCATGATCTGCGCCGCCGTCAGCGGACTTATCACGACGAACACGAGGCCACTGGCCACCAGCATCAACCAGACGAATAATGGCATCCGCGACAACTTCATCCCTTTGCAGCGCATGCAGAACGTTGTTGTCACAATGTTCAGCGCCGTTCCCGTACTCCCGATCCCGCTCAGCAGGATCGACAGCGTCCAGTAGTCCGTGCTATGGCCCGGCGAAAAGACCTTCGCGGTCAGAGGAGCATAGGCAAACCAGCCGACGTCTGGCGCAGAACCCATCCCGTAAAGCCCGTCGCCACCAAAGTAACTGAAGTACAGCAGTAGGCCGCCAAACGCCGAGATCCAGAAGCTGAACGCATTCAGCCGCGGAAACGCCATGTCGCGCGCCCCGATCATCAGCGGAACAAGGTAATTGCCGATGCCAAACAGGATCGGCATACCCATGAAAAACACCATCGTCGTGCCATGCATCGTAAACAACCGGTTGAAGACCTGCGGCGAGATAAAATGATTGTTAGGCACCGCAAGCTGAATCCGCATCAGCACCGCTTCAAACCCGGCGATGACAAGAAAAATCAACGCATACACGATATACATCAGGCCGATCTTCTTGTGGTCGACCGTCGACACCCACTCGTACAGCACGGTCGACGGCGGCCGCCGCTTGGTCTCAAGCGGCCGATCGATGGCTTGGAGTACTGGAGTTTGAGTCGCCATGCTCTGCTTCTTTCCCCTAAGATCGTTAGTGAAGCGTTGTCAGATAGGCAGTAATTACGTCCAAATCATGATCATTCATATGCATCGATGGCATCAGCACGCCGGGCTTCATCGAGTTCGGATCGGCGATCCATTTCCTGAGATTCTCCGGCGTATTCTGAACTGGCCCGGAGGCAATCGTGTCCCTGCTTGCGAGATGAGTCAGGTCTGGTCCAAAGCGCCCCGTCGCTACCGTCCCCGCAACCGCATGGCAGTTGATGCAGGCGCTGTGCATAAAAACGGTCTGTCCCTCCGCCGCCGCAGTGTTCCCAGAAAAATCCTGCTCCGCTACCTTCTGCTGTTGTTTAATCCACGCGGCGAAGTCCTCGGGCGACTGGGCATAAACACGTAGCAACATCTTTGCATGCTGCGTTCCACAGTACTGTGCACACTGGCCAAGGTAGAGACCCGGCTCCTGCGGATCGATCCACATCGTATTGAGCCGGTTCGGAATCAGATCCATCTTGCCCGCCAGCCGAGGAACCCAGAAGCTATGGTCCGTATCGGCCGACGACATCGCAAGGTACGTCCGCGTGGGCTTCGCCGGGTCGCTGACAGGAACGTGCAACTCATTTGCCGTGATCACTCCCAGCTTCGGGTAGCGATACTCCCACCAGAACTGGTGCCCAATCACCGCTACGTCCACCGTACCCGGAGGCCTCGGAGCAGCCTCCGTCTCCCAGATCACTCGCGTCGTCGAAAGGAACAGCATCACAACAATCAGGATGGGGATAACCGTCCACGAAAGCTCAATCTGGTTGCTGCCGTAAATCTGCGCTGGCTCTCTCTCAGAGTCGGTCGGGCGTTGCCTGAAATGAATCACTGCATAGAGCAACAAGCTTCCGACAATAAGAAAGATAACCAGGGTGACAGACAACACCAGCATCGACAAGTCGAACGCCCACTGGGCTGGAGTCGCCGCCGGATCAAAGATGCTCGTAGAAGACGTCGCAGAACCGCTGCCCGCCAGGCGGGAAGAGTTGAACATCACCGCAAGCACAGTAAGGTCTGAAATACGGTCACCTCGGTGAGGCTAACGACTGTAGATCAAGAATTGCGAAAATTCTACCATTGCAAAGTGGATAACTGTGTGGAGCGGTCTCCACGCCCAGAGATTCTTTGATGCCTGGTTTGCCGCGTTTGGCGGCATCAAAAATCAATTAAAATTAGGGAGAGAAAAATCCGATTAGCGGAACGAACATGAAACTACAGTCTGGCTCTGCTCTCCCAGCCCATCAATTCCCAGCCGCATAACATTACCCGGTCGCAGATACACCGGTGGCTTCTGCCCCAAACCGACTCCAGGAGGGGTCCCCGTCGAAATAATATCCCCCGGCTGCAGGCTCATAAACCGGCTGAGGTAACTGATCAAATAGGCCACGCCGAAGACCATCGTCGCGGTCGAGCCGTTTTGATACCTATGGCCATCCACCTCCAACCAAAGACCGAGCGCCTGCGGGTCCGGCACCTCCTCGGTTGTGACCAGCCAGGGTCCGATCGGCCCGAACGTGTCCGCGCTCTTGCCCTTCACCCATTGGCCCGTCCCTTCCAGCTGAAAGGCCCGCTCCGAGACATCATTGACCACGCAGTAGCCCGCAACATGCGAGAGCGCTTCTTGTTCCGTCACATACCGCGCCTCCTTGCCGATGACGACACCGAGTTCCACCTCCCAGTCTGTCTTCTCGCTGCCTCGCGGAATGATCACGTCATCGTAAGGACCGCAGATGGCCGACGTCGCTTTCATAAAAACCACCGGCTCCGCAGGAACAGCCATCCCCGACTCTGCCGCATGATCCGAGTAGTTCAAACCGATACAGATGAACTTGCCGACCTCACCAACGCACGCTGCTATGCGCGGGGAACCCTCAACCAAAGGTAAGTCCTTCAGGTTGACCTTCCGCAGCTTCTCAAGCGATTCGGGCTTCAAAATCGCAATGTCGCTGACAACACCGGACAGATCACGCAACGCCCCATCGGCGTCGACGATCGCCGGACGCTCTTCCCCTACGTTCCCAACACGCAGCAATTTCATGCGATCCCCTTTTGGGTATTTTCTACTTCGGCGTGGTTTCTTCTCGTGAGATACTTCGGTGCTGCCCGACACATCACGAAATTGCTTCGATCTTTCGTCTCAACTCTTTATGTATCTTGATACTCAATCAAAATTGTACACAGAGAAAAAGGGTCGGAAGAGAACCACGTTTGCCATTCGATTCTTTCAACGCAATCACACCGGAGGATAGGGACAAAATGACAGTGCTTCCAAAGAGAAAGATAACGACAAAGCTCAAAGCTGCGCTGTTCACCCTTCTCATCGCCGGAACTGGACAGATGCTCGCTCAGGGAGGACCCGCTCCCGCGCCCAATCGGACACCAAAAGATGGAGGCGGCCCCTATGATCGCCTGGTAATTCGCGGCATCACCGTCATCGACGGAACAGGAGCCGCACCAGCCGGCCCCATGGACGTTGTCGTCGAGCACGACCGGATCGTCGATGTAGTCTCTGTCGGTACGCCGCACGTTCCCATCAAGGAGAAAGGACGCCCGGCGAAGGGAACTCGCGAAATCGATGGGACGGGTATGTATCTGATGCCCGGATTTGTCGACACTCACGTTCACTACGGTGACGCGAAGAAAGCCCCGGACGCCGAGTACGTCAACAAACTATGGCTGGCCAGCGGCGTCACCACGGTCCGCGGCGTACCAGCCGGGCCGCTCGACTGGGCGCTCCGCGAGCGCGAACGCAGCGCAAAAAATGAAATCACAGCACCCCATATCTACGTCTACCAGCCGACATTTACCGGAGACGGCTGGAAGCCTCAGGCAATCCTTACTCCCGAACTCGGCCGCGAGTGGGTGCGCTTCGTCGCCGGAAAAGGCGTGGACGGAGTCAAATTCTTCGGCGGCGATCCAGACGTCGTCGCCGCAATTCTAGACGAAGCGAAAAAGTACAAACTCGGCTCACTCGCCCACCTCGGACAGGAGAGCGAGCCCCGACTCACCGCGATCGATGCGACACGCCTCGGCCTCCGAACCGTAACCCACAGCTATGGTCTCTTTGAATCCATGCTAAAAGACACCACCGTCCAGGACTATCCCGCTGACCAGAACTACAACGACGAACAGATGCGCTTCGGCCAGGTCGCGAGAAACTGGAACAAAATCTATCCGCGCGGAAGCGAACAGTGGAACGCACTCATAGCCGAATGGGTCAAAGGGGGCACCGTACTCAACCCAACCATGGTCATCTACTCTGCAGGCCGCGATCTCGAGCGCGCTTACACCCTGGAATGGCACGACAAGTACACGCTTCCGTCCTTGATGCAGTACTACCAGCCCAATCGCGAAAACCACGGATCCTACTACTACAACTGGACCACCGAAGACGAGTACGCCTACAAAATGTACTACCGCGTCTGGGAGGACTTCCTCGAAGACTTCAAAAACGCAGGCGGTCACGTCACCACTGGCACCGACGCCGGTTTCATCTATCAAACCTACGGATTCTCTTACATCCAGGAGCTCGAACTCCTACGCGAAGCCGGCTTCACACCCCTCGAAGTCATCCGTTCGGCAACGCTCTATGGCGCCGAAGAACTCGAAAGTCCCAAGCAGACCGACGTCGACTTCGGAATCATCCGCCCCGGCAAGCGGGCCGACATGATCATCGTTGACCAGAACCCGCTCGCCAACTTGAAGGTGCTCTATCCGACGGGATGGATGAAGCTCAATGACGAAACAGGCAAGGTAGAACGCATCGGCGGAATTAAATACACCATCAAGGACGGAATCGTCTTCGACGACAAACAACTCCTTGCCGATGTCGCCGCAATGGTCGTCAAACAGAAGGAAGCACTCAAAGGACCTGTAACACTTCAAGGCGTTACCAGAACCTACGAGAACAAATAATCGTGCGGGCGATCCTTTAGGAGTACTGGCAACCTAATAGGCAACAATCATCGATGGCCACAAGAGCGAAACCCGCGAAACCAACAGCAAGACATCCGAATCACATGGATATCCGCACCAAGAACCGCGTGAGAAAGTTGAGAAAAAGAAGTAGCGAAGGCTAGGCAGCAACCATGATCCAACGATCGATATCAACGATTGCACTCACTCTGTCTCTCGTGACGGTAACCGTCTCTTCAGCACAGAATCCACACGTCTATTCCCTCTCCGGTGACGTTGCCGGAACGCATGATCCATCGATAATCAAGGAAGGCAAGACGTGGTACGTCTTCGCCACCGGTAAAGCTCCCGATGGTGGTCAGTTTGCGGTGCGCTGCTCCGAGGATCTTGAACATTGGAAGTTGTGCGGTCATGTCTTCGATGCGGTGCCCGACTGGATCCACCAACGCAGCCCCGAAACACGCGACCTATGGGCACCCGATATCTCGCATGTCAATCACGAGTACCGTCTCTACTACGCCTACTCCCTGTTCGGCAAAAACACCTCCGGAATTGCTCTCGCCACCAATAAAACCCTCAACTCCACAAGCCCCGACTTCAAGTGGATCGACAAAGGCCTCGTCTTCGAATCGAAGGCGGACGACAACTACAACGCAATCGATCCCAACCTCATCCTCGACGGAAAAGGCGGCGCATGGCTTGCCTTCGGCAGCTTCTGGGACGGCATTAAGATGTGGAGACTCGATGACTCCGGCATGTTGTCGAAGAAAGACACAACCCTCTACTCCCTCGCTCGCCGCGCCAAGCCAGGGACCACCGAACCCGCGCCACCCAATCTTCCGGCGAACTGGCAGGCAATCGAGGCGCCGTTCCTCGTCCGCCACAGCGGCTACTTCTACCTCTTCACCTCATGGGACCTCTGCTGTCGCGGTCTTAAGAGCACCTACAAGACGATGGTCGGCCGCTCGAAATCTGTAACGGGACCATATGTAGACGCCGCAGGCAAGCCATTGACGGAGGGTGGAGGCACAGCGGTGCTCATCGCAAACACCCGCTGGCTCGGCCCCGGCGGCGAGAGCGTCCTCCTCGATCCCAAAGGCAAAGACCTGATCGTCTTCCACGCCTACGATGCGAAGACAGGAAAACCTTCCATGCAGCTATCCACCATCGACTGGACGGGAGGATGGCCTCACGCCGGTCTCGCTCAAGAATCCCCATCCCAATAAATCTCTCTTGGCATTCCCTGCCTGACAACTCCTCCTCAACCTCCCGCTACAATCGGCTCCAGAGGGCCCCATGTCGAAATCGCGTCGAGAATTCCTTACCCAAAGCACACTCACCCTGCTCGCCTCCACCGCCGCATCAGCGCTCGCACAGAACCCGTCCACACCAACAACCCCCGGCGCGCCACCAGCCTTCGGCACCTCCCCCGCCGTCGGCCCCGAAGTCACCACCGCCACCTTCGCTGAAGCTGAAAAGCTGGTCCAGTTCCCTCTCACCGAAAAGGACCGCGCACAAGCCGCCGGCAACTGGCGCTCTGCAATGGCCCCTCTCTACGAACGCCGCGTCGGCCCTCGCAAAGTCGAAATCCCCTACACCGCCGCTCCCTATTCAACCGTAACCTCTGCCCTTCCCGGCACCACGCCCGGCCCCACAAAAAACGAGTTCATCCGCACCAAATTCGACGGCCCACTCCCCACCACCGACGAAGCCATCGCCTTCGCCCCCGTCCATCATCTCTCGCGCTGGATCGAAACCCGCAAACTCACCAGCGAGCGTCTCACCAACATCTACCTCAAGCGCATCGAGCAGCTAAACCCAAAGATCAACTGCATCATCACCCTCACCCGCGACCACGCTCTCGCGCAAGCCAAACAAGCCGACACTGAGATCGCCGCCGGCCACTACCGCGGCCCACTTCACGGCATTCCATGGGGAGCAAAAGACCTCCTCGACACCGCCAACATCCCCACCACCTGGGGTGCAGAACCCTTCCAGCACCGCGTCCCCACCACCGACGCCACCGTCACCGCACGCCTCAACGAAGCCGGCGCAGTCCTTATCGCAAAACTCTCCCTCGGTGCCCTCGCCCTCAACGACATCTGGTTCGGCGGCCAGACCATGAACCCGTGGCTCCTCGAAGAAGGCTCCTCTGGCAGCAGTGCCGGCCCCGGAGCAGCCACCGCAGCAGGCCTCGTCGCCTTCGCCATCGGCTCTGAAACCGGCGGCAGCATCGTCAGCCCCTCCATGCGCTGCGGCGTCACCGGCCTGCGCCCAACCTACGGCCGCGTCCCCCGCACCGGAGCCATGACGCTCTGCTGGTCCCTCGACAAACTTGGTCCCATGGCTCGCAGCGTCGAAGACACCATGCTCGTCCTCAACGCCATCACCGGTCCGGAAACCGGAAAAGCCGGCATAGACGTCTCCTGTGTCCCCAGCAAACTAGCCTTCGACGCAGCAGCTCCCATCACCGGCCTGAAAGTCGGCTACTTCCCCAACTGGATGAAAGAAGCCCCCGCCACCGACGTCGACCGAGCCGCCCTCGCCGCCATTCCCAAACTCGGAATGACGCCCGTCGAAGTCACCCTTCCCGACTGGCCCTACGACAACCTCGACCTCATCCTCTTCGCCGAAGGCACCGCCGCCTTCGAGGAGATCGTCCTCAACCACCAACTCGACATGCTCAAAGCCCAGGTCCCCGACGCCTGGCCCAACAGCTTCCGCCAGGCCTTCTTCCTCTCCGCCGTCGACTTCGTCCAGACCGACCGTCTCCGCCGCATGGTCGCCGTCGAGATGGCCCGCATCATGAACCAGGTCGATCTCCTCTTAGTCCCATCGCTGCGTGATGAAATCCTCCACATCACCAACAACACCGGCCACCCCTCCCTCACCCTCCGCGCCGGATTCGTTGAAGTCTCCGAGGCCCGCAGCGACTGGGCCCCCGACCCCGCAAAACCCCTCCCAAAATTCAACCCACCCCGCCGAGTCCCTCACGGCGTCACCCTCATCGGCCGACTCTTCGACGAAGGCACCATCGCCCGCGTCGGCCTCGCCCTCGAGCAGCACTTCAGCGTAGCCACCGAAAACCCACCCGGCTTCTAACCACCAAGCGGACACCCTCATGGCAAACCCTGAACACCTCGCAAAGCTCAAAGAGAACGTCAGGACGTGGAATGCATGGCGGAAGGAAAATCCACACGTAAAAATAGATTTGCGAGAAGCGAACCTAAACGGTGCGAATCTGCGCGACGCGAACCTGAGCGAAGTGGACCTGCGCGACGCGGATCTCAGCATGGCGGACCTGAGCAAGGCCGACATGAGCAACGCCGACCTGAGCTTGGCCCTCCGCGGCGCGAACATGCGTGGCGCGAACCTGCGCGGCACGAACCTGAACGGCACGAACCTGAACGGCACGAACCTGAGCTACGCGGACCTGCGCTACGGAAACCTGAGCAGTGCGAACTTGCGCGATGCGAACCTTCACGGCGCGAGCCTGCGCGGCGCGAACCTGCAGGACGCGAACCTTCAAGGCGCCGAACTGAGCCACGCGGACCTAAGCCGAGCGAGCCTAAGCAGCGCGGACCTATGCAATGCGAATTTATCTTCTGCAAGCGTTCAATACGCTAACCTGAATAACGCAACGTTGAGAGACACAAAACTCTGGGAGACCCAACGGGCAGGATGGTCGATCAAAGGGATTATCTGCGAGCGAGCCAACTGGGGGCAATTTGGTGAGAATCTCGACCACTACGCTCCCGGCGAATTCGAGCGCCTCTACTCCGATCACACCCGCATCGAGCTCTTCTACCCCGGCGGCATGACCACGTTCGAGCTCAACACCCTCCCCGCCCTCCTGCATTACCTCACGGCGAAGTACCCCGGTAGCGGAATCCGTCTCAAATCCGTTGAACAGGCCGGCGGAGGCGCAAAAATTTCAATTAGCATCGATGACCCCGATCCCAAAACAGTCGAGGACATCCGCGAAGAGGCAGCACGCTCCCAATCCGCACAGATCGCACTTCGCGACGATGAGATAACTCGCCTCAAAATCCAGAAACAACTTCTGCTCGAAGAAGTCTTCCCGCGGATGCTCACCGCTGCTCCCCAGGTTCACATTACCGAATCCGCCAACGTAGCCATCGCAATCGGCAGTTCCACCGTGCAGGCAACTCAGACCCACAATGACGCGAAAACGCTGCTTGACCTCCTGGGCAACATCAACTCTCACTGCGCCGAACTCGAACTGTCCGAACCCCAGCAAGCGAATTTCGAACAAGCAGTACAATCCGTCCAGACTGAACTGGGTAAATCCGAACCGAAGCGTTCGGTGGTCTCAACTGGTCTGAAGGTCATTCAGGACATCGCAGCCAAAGTCGTCGAGAGCGCCGCCGAAAAAGCTCTCACCGACAACTGGCACACATGGTTTACGCAACTCACTGTCCTCATGCATCACTGGAGTTCATAGTCCGGCCAACAGTTCGGTCAACAACAACCTGGCGCCTCTCGCAATGGCATCGCAAGAGGCCCGGCTGCTCGCACTCCCGACTCCTCTCTAGTTCACAACCTTCGCCGCATTCGGCGAGATCCCTTTGCAATCCGCCCCCTGATACACGCTGTTGAAGGTCGCATCCACCATAAGCGGCTGCGCCTGACGCGTCGTTGTCACCTCCAGGTGCATCTTCCCATACATCTTCTCCGGGCTTGAAAACGTCGCCTCCATGTGCCCCTTCGAACTCCCATCCGCTGACGTACACGCCATATCGCCCGACATCCCCGTCGCGCTCTGATGCACATTCGTAATTTGGCAGTTCTGTCTCTGCTGCATGTCGGTAAACGACTTCTGCCAACTCTCCGCCGTCATGCACGACTGCGTCACGATCGTCCTCGGCGCCGCCCCCGGCACCGGCCGTCCCGCTGCCTGCATCTTCGCCACTACGTCCGGCGGAAGCTGCAACCCCGTCATCGTGTTCGTAATGGTGTTCTGCCACAACCCCATCTTCACCGGCGGAGGCGTCGGCACATCCTGCGCCACCGTTGCTACCGAACCCGCCAGCACAGCCAGCACGAAACAAAGCTCTCTCTTCATCGCATCTCCTCTCATATTCAGAAAACCAGGAGCCCACCAACCCCGCCAGTATCCTCGCAATTAGCACCGAATGGAAGAGCAAATCTCCCCAACCGACATCCTTCAGAAACCTCGCTCGTGTATCTTTTATCTCTCATCAATTTGTGAGTGACCAATCCCAGCACAGCTCCCGACGCCGAGTGAAAGGATAGATCGTGCAAAAACCCGCCTCGTCCTCCCGACGCACCCTTCTCTCCATCTTTCTCTACCTCGCTCTTTGGACGGCCTCCGTCGCTCTCCTCTATCAGCGCGAACACGCCGACATCTCCGAACCGCTCCTCATCTTCCTCATCCTCGGCGTTGTGTTCCCAGCGCTTGCCTGGCTGGCGACCCGCTGGTCCACTCCTCTCCCTTCTGAAGTCAAGCGGCCCCCAACCGAATGCCTTTTTCTCGCCTGCTACTTCCTTCTGATCGTCGTCTACCTCACCTGGGGAATCAGGCCTCAAGCAGCCGACGCCCCACAGTGGCCTCACCTGCTGGTCTCAACCCTCGAAAAGCTCCTCATCTTCGTTCTCCTGCCATACCTTGCGCTAACACTCTTCTGGCGCTATCACCCCCGCGAGCTCTTCACCTTCTCCTTCTCAAAGCACCGCTGGATCGCTCTGAGCATGTCGCTCCTCCTCATCGCCTTCCAATGCGTCTTTGGCAACGGCCTGCAACAGATTCATCGCTCTGGCCTGTCCACTCGCTCGCTCATCATCGGCACGCCCCTCGCCTTCCTCTTCCTCATGTTGGAGGTCGGCCTCGTCGAAGAGTTTTTCTTCCGCGTGCTTCTTCAATCGCGCATCACCGCTCTACTCCGGTCGGAAGTGGCCGGAATCGTCTTCAGCTCGTTGCTATTCGGTCTCGCCCACGCCCCCGGCCTCTACCTGAGAGCCTCAAAAACAAACGAAACCGTAGGCCCCGAGCACTCCCTGCTCGCCTCAATCGCGTATTGCATCGCCTACACGTCCGTCGCAGGAATCTTTCTCGGCGTGCTCTGGTCGCGGACGAAAAATCTGCTCGTCGTCGTCACCGTGCACGCCGCCACGGACCTGTTACCCAACCTCGTATCTCTTATTCGAACCTTCTGAAAGCCAGCCGACTTCACCATCATCCAATTGGCACGAAGCAGCGTCGTAACTTAACCGCCGCGCCGCGGCTCAATGCTCCAGCACAAACTGCATCTCCTCCGGATATTCCGTCCGCAACTCCAACCCACCCGACGAAGTAGCAAATTTGTCCGGCCGCAAAACACCCAAAATAGCCCCGCTATCCGCATTCCGCAGCATGAATACAAGCTCACCTCGATCATCGGCATCGGCGCTCTGCTCTCCAGGATCGCGAGCAAGCATCGGAAGTTCCACCGAAAAACTCCTGTCCTTCGACAACCTGATGTACGCAACATCAAACTCAATCAACGGCCGATTGAACACATTTGGCTGCTCCACTCCAGCCTCGAACAATCTGCTGACCCAATTCGCCCTGTAGATAACATCGACCTTTAGCCATCCCTTCTTTGGGAAGCCCGCGTCCGCTATCTGTCCCTTCAAAATCCAGTGCGGCAGGGGGACACATTTCGCCTCACCGACTTCGATCTTGGCATGGATCGCAACATCCAGCGTATTCGTCTCACAGCCTAGGATGAACACGACTGCCCGTACCCTATCTGCCGCGGTCCCGCCCACACTCGCATCGATGAGAAATTGACTCACCTTTGGCTGTGGCTGTGGTTCGCAAATCATGTTCGAGCTTCTGTCAGGACCCGCACGATAGTAGCAATTGGCACGTTCAACCTTATTCGGATCCTGCGGCAGGAGGTAGGCATAAAATTCCCCGGCGCTGATCTTATACGCCACCTCAGCCCTCTTCGACCCTGGCGCACTCGGAAGCCGAATATTAACCCGAGGCAGGTCTTTCTCTTTTTGCGCCCATCCTGCCGAAACCGCCAACCCACCCAGAAGCAGCCCCCAACGCAACCCCGGCAATCTCATCCCAGTCGCCTCGTCAAACATCCTACGCGTCTCGTCCAATCTCGTTGGCTTCTCAGCAAGTTCTTCCCTTGAAACATTCTCCCAAATGAACTACCGTGGCTCCGTCGCTATAATTTCACCTTCCATGAAATCAACCATCCGCACCCTGCTCCTCGCCCTCGCCACTCTTCCCGCACTCGGCCAGCAGACCTCACCCGCCCACACCTTCACCATCGAAGGCGACCACTTCGCCCTCGACGGAAAGCCCTTCAAAATTCTCTCCGGCGAGCTCCACTACGCCCGCATCCCCCGCGAGTATTGGCACGCCCGCCTCAAAATGGCTCGCGCCATGGGCCTCAACACCATCGCCACCTACGTCTTCTGGAACGTCCACGAGCCCAGTCCCGGCCACTTCGACTTCTCCGGCAACAACGACCTAGTCGCCTTCATCAAAGCCGCCCAGGAAGAAGGCCTCTACGTCATCCTCCGCGCCGGCCCATACTCCTGCGCCGAGTGGGACTTCGGCGGCTACCCCGCTTGGCTCCTCAAAGACCCGCGCATGTCAGCCGCCCTGCGTACCAACGACCCCGCCTTCATGGTCCCCGCCGAGCACTGGATCAATCGCCTCGCCAAGGAGGCGGCCCCGCTCCAAATCGGCCGCGGCGGCCCAATCATCATCACCCAGGTTGAAAACGAATACGGCAGCTTCGTCGAACACGATCAAGCACTCGACCCCACCCACGCCTATATGACCCACATGCGCGACATCTTCCTCCGCGCCGGCTTCACGGATTCGCTCCTCGACACCGTCGATGGCGGCGACGAACTCCCCGCCGGCGGCATCCCCGGCGTCTTCACCGGCGTCAACTTCGGCATCGGTCAGCACCAGGCCGAAATGGACAAGCTCGAAGCCTTCCAACCCGGCAAACCTCTCGTCGTCACCGAGTACTGGCCCGGCTGGTTCGACTACTGGGGCCACCCCCACCAAACCCGCCCCCTGGACGCCCAGCTCGAAGACATCGACTACATCCTCCACCGCGGCTCCGGGATCAACCTCTACATGTTCCACGGCGGCACCAGCTTCGGCTTCATGTCCGGAGCAAACTGGAACGACAACAACTATTTCTCCGACGTCACCAGCTACGATTACGGCGCCCCCCTCGACGAAGCCGGCCACCCAACTCCAAAATTCCTCGCCTTCCGCAAGATCTTCGCCAAATACGCCACCTGCGATCAATCAAATCAAGCTGTCATTCTGAGCGAAGCGAAGAACCCCCGCATTTCGCCCGCAGCAGCACACACGACCGCGGAAGCCAAAGACGGCGAAGCCTGCCTTCCCCCCATACCCGACCCACCCCCAGTCATCACCATCCCCACCATCACCCTCACCGAATCCACCCCCCTCTGGGCCAACCTCCCTGCACCAATCCACTCCGACACTCCCAAGCCAATGGAGCAGTTTGACCAGGCCTACGGCTACATCCTCTACCGTCACCAACTCCCCGCCGCCATCTCCGGCGATCTGGTCCTCGACGAGCTCCACGACTACGCGCAGATCTACCTCGACGGCAAACTCGCCGGCAAACTCGACCGCCGCGACAAGCAATCCACCCTCGCCATCACCACCACCGGCCCCACCCGCCTCGACATCCTCGTAGAAAACTCCGCCCGCATCAATTTCTCTCAAGCCATGCGCGGCGAATCCAAGGGCATCACAAAATCCGTCACACTCGCCGGCGAACCCCTCACGAACTGGCAGATCTACCCCCTTCCCATGACGTGGGTAGATTCGTCATCTCGACCGGAGCGAAGCGTAGTGGAGAAACCCCCGTATTTCGCAGGTAGCGCCACTGCCGTCTCAGGAGCCCCAACCTTCTACCGAGCCCACTTCACCCTCACCACCACCGGCGACACCTTCCTCGACATCCGCTCCCTGGGCAAAGGAGCCCTTTGGATCAACGGCCACCCCATCGGCCGCTTCTGGAACATCGGCCCCCAGCAAACCCTCTTCGTCCCCGGCCCTTGGCTCCGCACCGGAGCCAACGAAATCGTAGTCTTCGACCTCGCCCCGTCGGCCACCACCCCAACCGTCGCAGGCCTACCCACTCCGATCCTCGACGGCCCCGTCACCGACACCAGCCTTACCGGCAAACAGGAGTAATCCACAAAATGGCGCTCTTCTCCACAAGATTTCCACAGGCACTCCTCCTCGCTGCCGTCTCGCTCAGCATCATTCCATCCCGCATGTCTGCCCAACCTCCAATAGAATCCCTCAAGTCAGACTTCAAGAATCCCCCAGCCGACGCCAAGCCCATGATGCGTTGGTGGTGGTTCGGCGCAGCTGTGGAAAAACCCGAGATCCTCCGCGAACTCCAGCAGATGAAGACCGACGGCATCGGCGGCGCCGAACTAGCCTTCGTCTACCCCGAGGTGCTCGACGACCCCGCCAAAAATCTCAAGAACCTCTCTTTCCTCTCACCCGAGATGCTCGACGCCGTCCACTACGCCCAGGCCGAAGGCCGCAAGCTCGGCCTCCGCATCGATGTCACTCTCTGCAGCGGCTGGCCCTACGGCGGCCCCAACACACCTTTGTCAGAAGCCGCCGGCCGTCTCCGCGTCGTCGAAGTCCCCGTCCCTCCCAACGCAACCTCAGTCCCCTACCCAAAGCTCGACGAAGGTGAGTCAGAAATCTCAGTTGCAATGGTCAACGGAGACCCGAAGCATTGGGATGCATCTTCCGCCCAAGAAATCCACTACTACGTCGCTGGAAGCTGCTGCCCACCCGTCAACGTTAATTTCAATGAAGCTGCAATCCCCCGCACAGCCCTCTTCTTCATCGCCAGCCACACCAAACAAGTCGTCAAGCGAGCCGCCGTCGGAGCCGAAGGCTACGTCCTCGATCCCTTCAGCCACCAGGCCGTAGCCACTCATCTCGAAAAGGTCGGCGAACCCCTCATCAGGGCCTTCGGTGACACCCCACCCTACGCCATCTTCTCCGACTCGCTCGAAGCCTACGGAGCCGACTGGACCCCCAACCTCCCCGCCGAGTTCCAGAAGCGTCGCGGCTACGATCTCCTCCCTCATCTACCCGAACTAGTTGCCGGAGGAACCCCCGCCGCCGAAAAGGTAAGGCACGACTGGGGCCAGACCCTCACCGAATTGGTCAACGAAAATTACCTGACTCAAATCAACAACTGGGCCATCGCCCACCACACAAAGTTTCGCTCGCAAACCTATGGAGAGCCAGCGGTTACATTCTCAAGTCAACGCCTCGCCGCACTCCCCGAAGGCGAAGGTCCACAGTGGCGCGCGTTTTCCACACTCCGCTGGGCCACCTCCGCCAACCACGTCTTCGGCAACAACGTCACCTCCGGCGAGACCTTCACCTGGCTCCACTCCCCCGTCTTCCGAGCCACGCCACTCGACATGAAGACCGAAGCCGACATTGACTTCATCATGGGCGAGAACCAGATCATCGGCCACGGCTGGCCCTACTCCCCACCGCCAGGCAAAGTCCCCGAACCCGGCTGGTCCCTCTACGCCGCCGCCGTCTTCAACGACCACAACCCCTGGCACCCCGTCATGCCAGACGTCACCCGCTACATTCAGCGCATCAGTTGGCTCCTCCGCCAGGGCCAACCCGCCAACCAGGTCGCCATCCTCCTCCCCACCGACGACGCCTGGGCCAGTTTCTCGCCCGCCCACGTCACCGTCACCGGAGCCATGCAGCGCCTCATCACCCCCGCGCTCATGTCCGCCATCCTCTCCGCCGGCTACAACGTCGACTACATCGACGCCGACGCCATCAACTCCGTAGGCCTGGGCACCCACCAAATCCTGGTGATCCCACCCACCGACCGCATCCCCATGGAAACCCTCAAAAAAATCGTCGCCTGGTCCGCGCAGGGCGGCAAGGTCCTCGCCGTAGGCCATACCCCCACCCTCGACTCCGAGGGTACTCCCTCACCCGAAATTACTGAGCTCTCCAAAGCCATCATGCTCGTCCCCAACACCGACGAACTAACCAAAGCCCTCGACAACGTCGGAAGCCCCGACCTGAAACTCTCGCCCGGACTCCGCCCAAAGCCGGCAGATCTCGTCCACAACGTGCTGATGACCACGTCGGACCTCACGATGCTTGCACCAACAGATAAGGAGTTCATTCTGCAGAACGGTTCATCAGACGACGCCGCGAAGTTGTTCTCGGCGATCAAGGGCAAGTCGGATGAGATTCCTGCTCTTGTGATCGAGTCCTCGCCGCAGATGTTAAAAGTCGCTGTCTCCGACGACGCCGTGCGAAACAAGACGGCGGACTTCACCTTCATGATGAATCCGCATGACCTTGGCATGGCCGAGTGGAAGAACGCGGCACCGGTAACAGCGGTCGGGCAAAGGGTGCGGTTGTCCGGCACCTACACGTCGTACACGGACGATCCCTTCGTGATCACAATGAGCGACGGTGTGGTGTTGCCGTCGAAGGAGGCTCCGGTCCCAGGCCACAATCCCGCTCCGGGTCCCGAGAACTCCATCGGCTTCATCCGCCGCAAACTCCCAGACGCCGACATCTACTTCGTCGTCAACACCTCGAACCAGCCCATCCACGCAACCGCCACCTTCACCACCGCCCACAAATTAGCCGAGCAATGGAGCCCTGAAACCGATGCGACGTTAATCGTCTCCTCATCGAACCAGCCGCTCAACCTCGCCCCTTACGAATCTCGCATCTTCGTCTTCAGCGACGCGTCTTCAATCACCAAAGCTCCGAACCACAACGCGACCGAAGCTCCATCCCGCCCGCTCGCCGATCTCAGCGAGGACTGGCAGGTCACCTTCACCTCCACTAGAGAGATGGAGACAGAACCCAATCTCACCGACTGGACCACCAATCCAGCCACCCGTCACTACTCTGGCGAAGCCGTCTACGCCCGCGACTTCACCTTTTCGCCAATGCTGGCCAACTCCGCAGGCCAACCGTCTGCTGCCGTCTTCCTCGACATCGAGGGCGGCAAACCCCTCCCAGGCGCACCCAACTCCCCCGACGAACACCCGGCCCTCGGCCCCAACGGACTACCCGATCCACGCATCACCCGCCCCGGCCCCGGCATGCACGCCTACTACGACCCACCCATCCACGAAGCCGCTATCGTCTTCATCAACGGCCAGCGCGCCGGCTCTCTCTGGCACCCACCCTACCGCCTCAACATCTCCAAACTCCTCAAGCCCGGCCAGAACCACATCGAAATCCACGTCTACAACACCGCCCTCAACGCCTGGTCCGCACTCCCACCCCACGACTACAAACCCCTCATCGAAAAATACGGCGACCGCTTCCAGATGCAGGACCTGAACAAAGTCCAACCCATCCCCTCCGGCATCCTCGGCACCATCCACCTCGTCACTCAGGACGCTCAGTGATTCTCTGCCATCAACATCCAAAACTTGTCATCCTTCGCCGTAGGCGGAGGACCTGCTTTCGTTCTCGCTCTTGCTTTTGCCGTTGCATTTCTAGTTGTCATCCCCGAAGGGGATCTGCTTTCTGTTCTAGGTACCGCAAGGCTGCTAGCCCAAGGCTTCAGCCTTGGGTCTCCTTGGGCCTTTCAGTCCCGAACAGCAAGCCGGACTTTGGCCCCTGGGGCACAGGTTTCGTCGACGTCGACAATTTCGGGCTAAATCTGCCGTCAAGGTTGTGTGAAGTACCCTTGGCGCGTTCGGACAGTGAGATTCGGCTTGTAGACCTTGACCTCAACCCCGTGGTACTCGTTCGGCCGTGCGTCACTCGGAACGTTAAAGGTGATCTCATATTGGAAGAGCTCACCCTGTTCATAGCACCCAGTGTTGGCCCCATTACCAGCAGAATAGACATGATCGGGAACCTCTACCTGCTTCGGGCTGGTGACGGCCCTAAAAGACGTGATGGGTTGCGGCAGGTTGTTGTCGAGAATCTTGAAGTCCTTCTGTTGAAGATCGGTGACGCACTGTCCGGACGCCGTCGTAATTACGACATTCAAGCGAACGCTTCGCGCAATTGGACTGCCTTCGGAAGGGGCCTTCTGACCAAACGCTGCCGCAATACAAAACACAATCCCCGCCAGAACAGAAAATACACGGTTCTAGACGAGCATAAGGTCACTCCAACATATGTAATTCACTCACAATGGACTCAGTGCCCAGTGAGCAATTGTATGCCTGACCACACGCCGGGCTCAGTCTCATCTCGACATCTGCGGGCCATCGCGCAAGGCGCAATCCAACTTCCAATCCACACCCAACATATTGACACGCACGATAAAATTAACTCAGACACCAAGCAGTCCGGCGCAAGCCGGACTGAACCATTTAACGCCGCACTTTAACCACCTGAAGTCCAAACCTAAAGTCTCTCCTTCGAAGACTTTGCGCAATAAACCCCGGGAGGGGGAGGTACCATGACCACCGCCAGAAATCGCCTCACCGAGCGCACTCCGAAGCTCGCCCTAACCCTCTTCGTCGCCCTCCTCGGCACTCACGCATACGCCCAGCCAAAAATATTTTTCGCCAACGACTTCGGAGCTAAAGGCGAAGGCACCACCCTCGACACCGCCGCCATCCAGAAAGCCATCGACGCCGCAGCCACCTCAGGCGGCACCGCCACCCTCAAACCCGGAACCTATCTCACTGGCTCCCTCTTCTTGAAATCCGGAGTTACTCTCGACGTCCCCGAAGGCGTCACCCTTATCGGCTCCGAAAAGCTCGAAGACTACCCCATGCTCCCCACCCGCATCGCCGGCATCGAGATGACCTGGCCCGCCGCCCTCATCAACACCCGCGACCAGCACAACATCACCATCACCGGCAAAGGCACCATCGACGGCGACGGCCCAATCTGGTGGAAGTCCTACTGGGACCTCCGCGCGCAGTACGAACCCAAGGGCCTCCGCTGGGCCTCCGACTACGACGCCCGCCGCCCTCGCCTCATACTCTTCCAAAACTCCTCTGACATCCACCTCGGCGGAGGTATCACCCTCAAGCGCTCCGGCTTCTGGACCGTCCAGGTCCTCTACTCCCACGACATCACCATCGACGGCGTCACCATCCGCAACAACGAAGGCGGCAAAGGCCCCTCCACCGACGGCATCGACATCGACTCCTCCAAAAAAGTCCTCGTCGCCCACGCCGACATCGACGTCAACGACGACGCCCTCTGCCTCAAAGCCGGCCGCGACTACGACGGCCTCCGCGTCAACCGCCCGACCGAAGACATCGTCATCCGCGACTCCATCATCCGCCACGGAGCCGCCGCCATCACCATCGGCTCCGAAACCTCCGGCGGCTTCCGCAACATCGAGGCCTACAACATCACCGCGCTCTCCGGCGTACCCTCCGGAGTCCTCTTCAAGTCCGCTCACACCCGGGGCGGCACCGCCAAGGACATCCGCATCCACGACCTCGACCTGCAAGGCGTAGCCATCCCCATCCACATCACCATGAACTGGAACCCCACCTACAGCTACGCCACATTGCCCGCAGGCACCGATCCCAAGACCGTGCCGCCCTACTACATCACGATCACCACACCCGTCACGCCACCCGACAAGGGCCTGCCTCACTTCAGCGACGTCCACATCTGGAACATCAAAGCCACCGGTGCCAAACAAGCCTTCAACGTAGCCGCCTACCCCAACGCCACCTTAGACAACTTCAAAATCGACCACCTCAACATCGAAGCCAAAACCGCCGGCACCATCGCCAACGCAAAAAACTGGTCCATGATCGACAACACCATCACCACCGCCGACGGCAGCAAGGTCACCTTCACCAATTCCACCAGCGAAGCCAACCCAAAGGACATCCCCTACGGGGAACCGAAATGAGCCGCCCGGCCACAACCAATCAACCAGAGTGTCCCACGGGCTGGCCTGCAGCAGCGGGCCTCCCGCCGTTCGCATTCGCATGTGCAAAATCAATAAACGCATGCTGCGGATCGGTATGCACCAGAGTCACATCAACCGTATCCCCAACGTCCAGCCCATTTGCTCCCTTAACGATCTTCCCCTCAACCGGAGGATCGAACACCCGCACATACGTTCCCTTATCGTTCGCGCCGGTGATCACTCCGTGGAAGCTCTTCCCTATACTCCCCGCCAACGCCACCGCGGCAATCCGCTTCACCATCGCCCGCTCCACTTTGCGCGCCGCCGCCTCTCGCTCATTGCAATGCGCCGCAATCGCCGCCAACTCGTCATCGGAATACGGAGGCGCTTCATTCGCCAGCATCGCCTTCACCACCCGCTGCGTCACCAGGTCCGGAAACCTCCGGTTCGGTGCAGTCGAGTGCGCGTAGTCCTGCGTCGCCAGTCCGAAATGGCCCAGCAGCTCGTCCTCATTCCCCTTCGCCAGCACATACTCCCCCGGCCCCATCAACTTAATAATCGCCAGCGACAAATCCGGATAGTGCACAGCATCCGCCGCCTGCTGTGCCTGCAGAAAAGCATTCAGCGCGCCCGAATCAGGCTCCGCTGGCAGCTCCGTTCCATGCCGTCCCACCAATTCAACAATTCTCGCCCACCGCTCCGGTGACCGCACCACTCTACGGATGCACGACCGCTTCGCCGCGCGCAGCTTCCTCGCCATCGTCTCGTTCGAGGCAATCATCAACTCTTCAATCAAATCGCTGGCACGATTGTGAAACGCAGTCCCGATCGACTGCACCTTTCCATCAACCACCACCGGATCAGCCTCCGCCCGGCTGAATTCCAGCGCCCCCTGCCGCACTCGTTGCGCCCGCAACGCCACCGCCGCCTCATCCTGCAGTTTCAACTGCGCCTGCAGCCCTTCCGAAGCAGCAACCTTCGCATCCGGCCCAGCAGTCCCTTCCAACCACGGCCCCACATGACTATAGGCAAGCTGCGCATTATTCCTCACCACAGCTTTGTAGATGCTGGTCTGTCCCACCTTGCCCTCTCCGTCCACCACAAACTCGATCACATGCGCCGCGCGATCTTCCTTTTCATTCAGTGAGGTCATATCGGTCGACAACTCGGTCGGCAGCATCGAAAAATTCCGTACTGCCGTATAAATCGTCTGTGTCTGATCCGCAGCATGCCGATCAATCGGTGTATCCATCAGCACAGAGGCCGACACATCAGCAATCCCCACTCTCACGCGGATGCCCCCATCCACCCGATCAGCGACTTCAATCTGGTCCAGATCACGCGATGTATCGTTGTCGATCGAAGACCACAACAAAGCACGCATGTCTTGCGCGTCTTTGCTGTCCACCGCGCCTAAGGACGCGCGAATCTCCGCAATCTGCGCATCAGTGCCGTTGGGAAAATCAGGATGGAAGCCCTCACGAATCATCTCCGCAGAGGCAGCGGCAACAAGGTCAAATGTAGGTGTAGACATGCAAGGGAAGCCTATCACGCAGTCGTGCTACTTCGCCGCCGCATACTCCAGCGCGGGGACAAACAACCCGGCCCAACGCGATACCTGCTCAGCGTAAGCGCCAGTCACTGCATCGCGGCTCCCTTCCAGCACCGCAAGCTGCACCGCAAAGTTCCCCACCGTCGAGCTCTCCGCCGCACCACGAAACAACTCCAGCCCCGTCGCTTCCTTCGTCAATCGGTTCAGATAATCGTTCTGACTCGCGCCACCGACAACAAACAGTCGCTTCAACTTCTTGCCGCTATGAAACGCCACGCGATCCAACACCTTCGCGTATCGCGACGCAAGGCTATGAAAGATCAGGCTGGCAAACACCGGAGCGTTGTCCGGTCTCTCATCCAGGGCTTCGAAACCCTTACGCACTCGTTGCGCATTAATCCGTTGCGGCATCCGTCCAGCAAGCAGCAAGTCTGGATCGTCCACATCCAACAGACCATGCGGCTTTGCGATCTTTTCCGCCGCCGTCACCAGCTCCGGCACAGTCCACACCCGTCCATCCGCCGCCCACTTCTCAATACACTGCCGAACCAGCCACATCCCGTTCACATTTTTGTGAAAACAAATCCTGCCACCAACCGCCCCGAGATTCGTAAAGTTCTCCTCCGCAGCGGCCTCGCCATTTCTCGGCTGTTCCAGAACCGTCCCCACCAGCGACCAAGTACCCGAGCTGATGTAAGCCCAGTCATTCCCTGTCGCCGGAATCCCCGCAATCGCCGAGGCTGTATCATGACACGCCGGTGCAATTAAGACCGTATCGCGGAACGCCGGCAACTCCGTCAACCGCCCACTCAACTTGCCGATCTCCGTCCCAGGAGGCACAAGCTTTGGCGCGCTGGCCAAATCAAGATGCGCTGAGCTAAGGATCTCCCTGCACCACTGTCGTTGATATAGCTCTACCATCTGCGTATGGGTGGCATTCGTATGCTCAGCCACTCGTGCCCCACCCCATCGCGACAGAATATACTCTGGCAGATTCAGCCACTGCCGTCCCTCCGGCAACCCCTGCAACTCATCCGCATACAGCTGATATAGCGTGTTGATCCGTATCAACTGAACTCCCGTCAATTCACGCAGCCTCTCCGGACCTATCTTGCGATGCAGCGCCCGCTCGGCCTTAATAGTGCGTTCATCGCGATAGCAGAACGGATCGGCCAGGGCCTTCCCCTCCGCATCGACCCGGACATAGTCCACTGCCCACCCGTCCACCGCAATCGAGCGAACACCTTCGCTGGCAATCGCCGCACATTGACGAAGCCCCTGGTCCAGCCCCGCCTCGATCATCTCGAGATCCCAATGCAGCCCGCCATTCACCTCGCGCGGAGCGTTCGCAAATCGGTGCACCAGCGTAATCACCGCCTTACCCGCCACCCATCGCAGCAGCGAGACCCTACAGCTCTCTGCTCCCAGGTCCACCGCGATCGAGGCCCGCGTATCTGCAGGCAGCAGCGCCATATCAGGCGTTCGCCTCCTCATCGCAAATAAGCCTCCGTCAACCCACCGTCGACCGGAATCAAATGCCCCGTCGTGCATCGAGCCAGCGGCCCAGCCAGGAACATAATCGCCTGCGCGCAATCCTTCGGATCGATCGGCTGGTGCGTCAACGTACGCGTCGCATAGAACTTCGCTAACTCATTTCGCAGCTCATCGTCCGTCATCTTCTCTTCAAACGGCAACTTATACTTCTTTAGCGATGCAATCACGCGGTCCCGCGGGAACATCGTCGACCCCCTAACCACCGTAGCCGGGCTGATCCCATTGACCCGCACCTTCGGCGATAGCGCAACCGCCAATTCGCGCACCAGGTGACTCAACGCGGCCTTGCTCACGTCGTACGCCTCACTCCCTCGCTTGGCAACAACGGCATTCGCCGAACTCGTCAACACCACACTAGCGTCAATTCCCTGCTCCGCGAATATCTTCGCCGCCTCATCGGTCAGCAGATAGTTCGCCGTCACATTGACCTCCAGCGTCAACGCCCACTGCGCATCGCTGATCACACCATCCGGCGACGAAGGAAATAGCGCAGCCGTATTGATCAAAATATCGATCCCGCCAAACTGCTTGATCGTCGCCTCAAGCGCAGCCTTGATCGCCTTCCGATCGCGAATATCAATACTCGTCCAGCTGACCGCCTCCTTACCAGAAATCGTAGCAGTCTCAGCAGCCACTGCTTCCGCACCCTTCACATCGCGGTCCGCAACGATCACATGCGCTCCACGCTCCGCCGCCAGCAGCGCAACCTCGCGCCCAATCCCGCTGCCTCCACCCACAATCAACGCAACGCGACGGCTAAGCTCCTTCTCCGGCGGCTGCCTGCGAATCTTCGCCTCTTCCAGCTTCCAGTACTCAATTCGGAAAGCCTCGCTCGGCGGCAGCGCAACGTAATTCGCATGCACCGTAAACTGGTCCGCCGAAGCCGCCGGCCCAGCCTGTGGAATCTCCTTGCAGTCCACACCAGCTCCCAGCGCACCTGCGCCCTGCATCACACCAATCGCATTGGTATAAAACTCGCCGGTAATCCGCGACTCCGTCTTGTTCTTGCCAAAGCTGAACATCCCCACACCCGGCACCAGCACCACCGTAGGGCTCGCGTCGCGCACCGCTGGAGAATCCTTCAGCGCATGCTTCTTGTAATACTCCGCATACTCGGCTCTGTAAGTCTCGAGCGCCGTCTCGATCAGCTCCTTCAACTCAGCAGGCTCGCCCTCCGGATTCCATTTAATAAACATCGGTCGAATCTTCGTCCTGATGAAATGATCCGGGCAACTCGTCCCCAGATGCGCCAGCTTCTCCGCCTGCGCGGAATTCACAAACGACAACACTTGTGGCGAATCCGAAAAGCTCCCAATCCATCGCTGCTTTCTAGAAACCGCACCACGCAGATAAGGCATGATCGACACGGCAATCTCCGCACGATCCTCCCGAGCCTTCACCGCACCGCCACCAAATACCTTGTACCCAGCCGCAGCATGCCGTTCAATAAACTGCCCTAGCTGATCGATGATCGTAATCGTATTCAGATAGCTCTCACGCTGCGTATTCCCCCAAGTAAACAGCCCATGCCCGCCCAGCACCACGCCATCGCACCCCGGCGTCTCGGTAACAATCTTTTTCAGCATCATGCCCAGCTCAAACCCTGGCCTCTGCCACGGCAGCCATGCCAGCTTATGCCTAAACTCTTTGTTGAACTCCTCCATCTTGATCTTCCCGTTCGCGGACGCCGCCAGCGCGATCCCCCAATCCGGATGCAGATGGTCAACATGCGGAAACGGCAAAAATCCATGCAGCGGCGTATCGATCGAAGCAGCAACAGGATTATTCCCAAACGTACACAGCGGGTACATATCCACCATCTCGTCTTCCAGATCGACGCCGCGATACGCCTTCTCGAGCGCCAGCAGCTTATCCATATACAGCGTCGCAAAACCTGCGCGCTTGATGCTCCCCAGATCGCCCCCGCTCCCCTTCACCCACAGAATCTGCTTCGTCTTTCCATCCAGCGGATCAACCTGCTCCAGCTTCGAGCTGGTATTTCCCCCACCAAAGTTCGTGATCCGCAGGTCCGAACCCAGCAAATTCGATCGGTACCGCAGCAACTCCGGTGCATCCAGCTTCGCCGCAACTGCCTCGTCCCAACGATCTTCGAGAAACCGAAGGCCACTCTGTGCTGTCATGTGTCTACCTCTGTCGTATCGGTCAAATCTGATCCCGACTATCATTCCACAGGAAACACCAATACGGCAACTATTTCCAATGAGAAAATACCCGCCGTCTCTTCAACAAACTCTGGCCCGAACACCCATCCGCGAAAGGCTACCCCAGCGACTCGCGCGTCACCATCTTATGAGCCACATAGTTATACGGTGGTACCGTCTGACCCTTCAACAGGGACAATCCCAGATGGATCAAGCTCGGCCCGTACGAACTCGTCTCATGCGAGACCGACCCAATCAGCGGCGACTTGTCCCGCTTCATCTCCTGAATCGCCTCGGCGATACAATCCTGCCCCACAATCGCCACATGCTTCTCGCGCTTCTGTTCCCTTACCGCATCGACCGCACCCAATCCGCTTGAGTCCGTCGCCGCCGCAATCAAAATATGCTTGTCCTTCGGATGCCGTTGCAGAAAATCCGAGATCAGCTTCTTGCTCCGATCCCGCATCCCGCGTCCGTCGATCCGCACAAACGCCTCCACCGGCAGCTCCGGATGGCCACTCCTCACACCCTCAAACGCCCCGGTTATTCTGCTCTGCACCAACTGTCCCGCCTCCGGAAGATCGAGCCCGATCACCCAATCCACCTCACCCTCCCAGTTTGCGGTCGCATGCGCGGCAAGCGCCTCGCCTGCTTCAATCCCCACCCTATAGTTATCCACCCCAAAATAAGTCGCATGAGGATGTGGAATATCGATCGCGATCAACGGAATACCCGCCCCCGCGATCTTGTCGCCAATCATCGGCGCAACTTCCTGCTCCACCTGGAACTCGATCACCAGGTCTACCTTGCTGCGGACAAACTCCTCCGCATTCTTCAGCGCCGTCGCCGCGTCATAGTGATTGTCCAGGATCAGCAGATCGACCCCCACCGACGCCGCCGCGTCCTTCAGGCTCTCCGTCACCTCCACCGAGAACGGCATATCGGCGCTCTGCCCGCCAAACCCAAACCGCAGCTTCTTCGGTCTCGTCACCTGCCGGTACAGCCCATCCGGCGACTGCGAGAGATACCCGCGATGCACAAACGTCTTCAGCACCCGGTATACCGTCGTCTTCGAGATCCGCGTCTGCCGGTGGATCGCCTCCAGCGTCATCGGCTGGTTCTCCGCCTGCAGCAGCTCAAGAATATCCAGCGCCTTCGACAGCACAGGAATCAGATATAGCCTCTTCGTCGTTTTCCGAACTGCCATAGTCTCCCGCAGAGGACTACTCACTCAGCCGCTCCATTATGAAGCAAACTCGTCATGTTTCGTTAACGAAATCAAAATCCAGTAGAGAACCACCCCTTTTTCCTCGCAAACCAGGGCCGGGCGATAGAAATGAAATTGTTTGAGGGAACTCGCCGTTCTGCTGGTTACACTGGAAGAGCCCTCATTTACCGGCTGGAGTCGGGATCGAGCGTGCCGTCGTGCGCCGGGCCAATCGGCCCCGGATGCAATCTAAAACTTGGATCTGAGAGGATCCGCACCAATGATGCGTGGAGAAAAGGGAGGCAACTGTCCTTCCCTTCCTCACACCTTCGCAAAAGGAGAAACTATGTCGTTCTTTCGGTCGAAACGGTTCAGCATGCTGTTGGCGGGAGTCATGGCCTTCGCCTTGACAATTGGATTACGCAGCTCGTTTGCAGAGGACGTAGCCCACATCGTAAGCGGAGTTGTGAAGAGTGTCGACAAGGGCACCAAAACATTTATCGTGAAGTCTGCAGACGGCACTGAGCACACGATCAAGTGGACAGACACTACCGTAGTCAAGGGCACAAAAGATGCCGGCAAGGGAATCGAGAAGGGCAGCGTAGACACTTACCTTGGCGCTAAGAAGGGCGGCGAGGTCACAGTGGAGTACACAGAGAAGGCAGGCGAGAAGACCGCCGTCGGCGTAAAAGATGCCGGCAAGGCCACCGCGAAAGCAGTCTCGCAGTAAAGCTGCTAGGCCCCAATGAAAAAAGCCCCGGTCATCGACCGGGGCTTTCCATTCACACACTACGCATAACTCGAAACGCTCTTGGCGTTCTTACTCCCGCGTTCCCGAGTGATCTTCTCGACATATCCACTCTCCTCCAGCGCTTTCAAAGGCTCTGCCGGCAGCCCGCGAGCTACCCGCCACTCCCGCACCAAAGGCCGCACATCCTGCCAGAACGCACCACGGAAGCACTCCTCCGCCTCCACCAGCCGGCACTCCTGCTGCAACTCAGCAAGCCGCGCTTGGTCGACCAAAGCCGCCTTCGCAAACAGCTCCTGCGCCATCACTACAGTCTGCACCATCGCCTCCATCTTCCCCTTCAGGTTGTGGCTCTGGTCGATCATGAAGGCGACTCCCGCTCGCTCCTCCTCTGACACACTCAAAATCTCGTGGAAGATCCGGAACACCTGATACGGATCGATCGACCCCAGCGTCAGGTCATCATCAGCATACTTCCGGTCGTTGAAGTGGAACCCACCCAGCTCTCCCAGCCGAAGCAGCCACGCCACAATCTGCTCAATATTTGTTCCCTGATAATGATGCCCCGTATCCACCAGCACCTTAGCCTTCGGTCCCGCGCGCCGCGCCAGCTCCAGCGCCATTCCCCAGTCCGCAATATCGGTGTGATAAAAGGCCGGCTCAAACGGCTTGTACTCCACCAGCATGCGTTGGCCATCTCCTAGCGCCGCATGCGTCGCAGCCAGCACCTCTTCCATAAATCCAATCCGCTTGCGAATACTCTGCGTCCCCGGATAGTTCGACCCATCCGCGATCCACAGCGAAACATCCTTCGATCCCAGAACCCGTCCAATCTCGACCGAGTCGAGCAAATGCGCCAGCGCATTCCCACGAATCTCCGCGCTGGGATTGGCAATCGAGCCATACTTATATTCCGCATCCTGGAACAGGTTCGGATTGATCGACCCAGACTTCACTCCATACTTCTTCTCCAACCCCTGGATCGCCGGAACATCTGCCTTTCCCCCCGGCAGATCCCACAGCACATGCAGCGCCACCGTAGGACTGGCTCCCGTCAGCGCATTTACCTGCGAAGCATCGCTGAACTTCTCCTCGATCGTCGTCGCTGCTCCACCCTGCACGAACTTCCCAAACCGCGTCCCCGTGTTCGCAAAGCCCCACGAAGGAACCTCAATCCGGAAGCTATCCAGAGCACGCCAGACCTTCTGTGCCTCACGTTCCGTCGCACCTGCGCCGTTGATCGTCATCGCTCCGTCCCTTCATTGGATCAAGTTGTACAAAACAGAAATATACTCTCTATTGAAACATTCAGCAGAATCTACCTTTCCTCTGCAATTGTCAAAGGTATTTTCCGTCGAGCTTTATCCAACCAGAATCACATCCAGAAACCGCGGCCCATGCACTCCCTTGATCCGCGTCATCTCAATATCGGCTGTCGCCGAAGGCCCCGAAACAAACGTAGTCGCCAACTCAGCCGTCGCCTGCAGCCGCCCAATCGCCTCCGGCACTGTCTCCACTACATCCTCGACCCGCACCACGCAAAGATGATAGTCCGGCACCAACGTCGCCGCGCGCCGTCCCTGCCCTGCAACGTTCTGAAGCACCACAGTACCTGTCTCTGCGATCGCCAGAGTCGCACCTGTCATCACGCCATCAACTCGATCCAACTCCGTAGCAGGCAGCTCCTCATCAACAACGAACTCAACCCCGGCCGGCAACCACTCCGCTGCCAACCCTCGCGGCACAACCATGCGCTTCGCCTTGCGCGCGTCCAGCATCTTCCCTGCAACAGTACGCACATCCACATGCACGGCCTGCACCACATGCGCATCGTAGTCCTGTAGACGATCCACAAGCAGCTCCAGAATCGCCTCACGCGAGCGTGTCGCCTCGCGCCGATACCGCCGCTCCACCGCGCTCCATCCAGCCCGCGCCCCATCTGCCGTCGCGATACCGCCCTTCGCCGCGCGAATCCTGCGCAACACCTCTGCGCGAGCCGAATTTGTAACCATCTCAGTTGCCATTCTTCGGCCGCCTTTCCCACCAGTCGCGAAACGTCTCCTTCGGCATCTCCTTGAGGTCTCGCGCCTGAGTCCAGCCCCCCAGCATTCCCGGAAGCCAGCCAATCCACCCGTCTTTTCTCACCAGCGGAGACTCCGCCACCCGTCCCAGCCGCTGCGCCGCGCGAAACCTCCGCTCACTCCGGAAGATCGCCGCCATCGCCTTCATTGCACCAGCTTCGATATCAAAAAATCCCGCGACTCCAGCCGTATTCTGCTGCACCACCCTATTCCGCAGATGGATCAGCACCTCCGGGATATTAATCTTCACCGGACAAACCTCATAGCAGGCTCCACAAAGCGACGAAGCATACGGCAGCGACTGCGCATGATGCATCTCCTGCAACTGCGGAGTCAAAATCGCCCCAATCGGCCCCGCATACACCGACCCATACGCATGTCCACCCGTCTGCCGATAGACCGGACAAGCATTCTGGCAAGCCGCACAGCGAATGCAGTTCAGTGTCTGCCTCGCTTCCTTATCCGCCAGAATCTCTGTCCGCGCATTGTCCATCAGCACCACATGAAAAACCCGTGGCCCATCCGCGGCATCCACACCCGTCCACACCGAGTTGTACGGATTCATCCGCTCACCAGTGGCCGACCGCGGCAGCAACTGCAGCAAAACCTCCAGGTCCTGATACCGCGGCACCACCTTATCAATCCCCGCCACCGCAATCAGCGTCTCCGGCAGAGTCAAACACATCCGCCCGTTACCCTCGCTCTCGACGATGCACACGCCTCCCGTCTCCGCGATCAAAAAATTCGCCCCGCTCACCCCCGTCTTCACCCGCAGAAACTTCTCCCGCAAAAAAACCCTCGCGGCATCAGCCAGGTCGTGCGGTTGATCCCCCAACTCTGGCAGATTCATCGTCCGCTGAAAGATCTCGCGAATCTGCTGTCGATTCTTATGCAACGCCGGCACCACAATATGCGAAGGCCGGTCCTCCCCAAGCTGAATGATCAACTCGGCCAAATCCGTCTCATACGGATGAATCCCCTCGGCCTCCAACGCCGAGTTCAACTGAATCTCCTCAGTCGTCATTGACTTGATCTTGATGACCTCATCCGAGCCCGAAGCCTTCACCAACTCGACAATAATCCGCCGCGCCTCCTCCGCATCCCGAGCCCAATGCACCACTCCACCAGCTCGCGTGCAGTTCGCCTCAAACTCCTCAAGATAAAAGTCCAGATTCTCCATCGTGTGCTGGCGAATTTGCCTTCCCGACTCGCGAAGGTCCTGCCAGTCCGGCATCTCCGCCACCACCCGGGCACGCTTCGCCTGAATCACGTCCGTCGCATGACGAACATTCTTCCGCAGTTGCGTATCCCCGATCGCCGTCTTCGCCGCCATCGGAAATGTCGGCGCCGTCTTCGGATCCAAAGCAACTCCGCTCATCGCTCGACCCCGTAAAACCCCTTGTCATTCTGACCCTGAGCATGTCGAAGGGGAAGAACCCCCGCATTTCGCTTTTGCATTTGCTTGTTCTCCATCACTGAGCCACTTCCCCAGCTAGAATCTCAGCCAGATGCACCGTGCGCACACCTGTCTTCTGCCGATGCAAAGCCCCCTGAATATGCATTAGACAGCTGTTATCGCAAGCAGTACAAGCCTCAGCCTTCGTATTCAACACAGCCGTCGTCTTATCCGCCAACATCGCACCCGATACATCCGCATTCTTTACCGCAAACGTCCCACCAAATCCGCAGCACTGCTCCAGTCCCTCTAAATCCACGAGATCAATCCCCCGCACCGCCTTCAGTAAGCGCATCGGCCCATCGCCAAGCAAGAGATTCCTTAACCCATGGCAACTAGCGTGGTACGTCACCCGATGCGGATAGTAAGCCCCCACATCCTCCAGTCCCAGCCGCTTCGTCAGAAACTCCGAAAACTCAAACACCTTCGGCAGCAACTCTTCAACATCGGCAATTAACTCCTCCTTGCCGATCTCCCGCGCCATCTTAGGATAGTGATCCCGCATCATTGCGACACACGAAGACGAGGGCACCACCACCGCCTCGGCTTCTTTGAACTGCGCCACAAACCGCTCCAGTAACGGCATCGCCTCTGCCTGATACCCGGTGTTGTAGTGCATCTGCCCACAACAGGTCTGTCCCGCCGGAAACTCCACTGTATGGCCCAGCCGCTCCAGCACCCGCACCACGGCTTTGCCTGTCTCAGGAAACAACGTATCGTTATAGCAGGTGATAAACAGCGCGACTCGCAGACCGGCCTCCGCAAAACAACATTCCAGAATAAAATTCAATAGAGAGTATATTTCCCCAACGCAACGCACGTCAGGTACGATAGTACCGCTTCAACAAAGAACCATTATCCTTCAATAAAACGAGGCCTCGTGGGACCGAATCCGTTTATCGGCGTCATCTTTCACTGGATTGGAGGGTTCGCCTCCGCCACCAACTTCATCCCATTCCGCGGCATCAAGCGCTGGTCGTGGGAGATCTACTGGCTCATCCAGGGCTTCGCCGCATGGATCGTCGCGCCAATCGTCCTCGCCTACCTGCTCGTCCCCAACGTCTTCGGCATTCTCCACACCGCCTTCGCGCAAGATCCCAGCAGTGTCTACTACCCGATCCTCTGGGGCATTCTGTGGGGAGCCGGCGGCCTCACCTTCGGCCTCGCCATCCGCTATCTCGGCATCGCACTCGGATACGCCATCGCACTCGGCCTGTGCGCTGCATTCGGCACCATCGTCCCACCCATCTTCCACGGGCAATTCCTCACCATCCTCCACCAGACCTCCGGCCAGATCATCCTGCTCGGAGTCCTCGTCTGTATCATCGGCGTCGCCGTCAATGGAGCCGCCGGCATCTCCAAAGAGCGCGAAGTCACCCCCGAAGAAAAAGCCGAAGCCGGGGAAACCGACTACAACTTCGGCAAAGGCCTCGCCGTCGCCATCTTCGCCGGCATCATGAGCAGCTTCTTCGCCTTCGGCCTCGACGCCGGCAAGCCCATCGGCAGCCTTGCCAAGACCCAACTTCTCGCCGACCATCGCCTCGACCTCTGGCAAAACCTACCCGTCCTCATCGTCGTGCTCTGGGGAGGCTTCCTCACTAACTTCATCTGGTCAGCCATCCTCATCTTCAAAAACAGTTCCATCAAACAATTCGCCGGCGAACCCGGCCTCAACCCCATGCGCGCCACTCACGCATCCGGTGATACCCTCGTCGACTTCGACCCCCTCGACCCCTCCACCTACGATCGCTTCGCCCCCAAGACCCTCGTAGCCAACTATCTCTTTGCTGCCCTCGCCGGCGTCGTCTGGTACTTCCAGTTCTTCTTCTACTCCATGGGCCAGACCAAGATGGGCAAATACGACTTCTCCAGCTGGACCCTCCACATGGCCAGCATCATCATCTTCGCCACGCTCTGGGGTCTCTTCCTCAAAGAGTGGCGAGGCACCAGCCGCCGCACTAAAATCCTGGTAGCAACGGGTCTCTTTCTACTCATCAGCTCAACAGTAGTCGTCGGCTACGGCAACTACCTCAAAGCCGCCGAAACTCCCGCGACGATCGCCCAATAGCCACGTGCCAGCGCACCGCATTCGCCGCTGGAATACAAAATCAGCAGTTGGCAATGCCTTTCCGACCGATGAATTCTCATTCCCAATTTGGGCTGGGACACAAAACAAAAACTGCAAGCACCTCAAAATAACTCTCTCCAAAAATAAACTTGGGACACATCGCAACCGATGAGGTCACCATGTTTTCAAACGGAAAAATCGGCCCCGACTGGCACACCGAGTCCCTCCACCGCTCCCACCGCCGGGGCAAGGATTGGTTCTTCAACCTACTTGGTCTCCGTCCCGTACGCTGCACCTGCTGCTGCCAGCGTTACGTCCCAGTTAAGCTATAACTTCCCAGCTAAGCTCTAAGTCCCGGCTAGGCTCTAAGAACGCCTCAATCGGCCGCCATCGTCTAAACTAGTTAAGACATGATCCCGACCCTCGAATGGCTTCCCACCGGCATTAACTTCCTCGACCAGACCAAGCTTCCCTTAGAAGAGACCTACGTCCTCGCGACCGACTACAAACAAGTCGCCACCGTCATCCGCGACATGATCGTCCGCGGCGCCCCCGCCATCGGAGTCTCCGCCGCCATGGGCATGGCCATCGGCATCGACCGCAGCACCGCCACAAATCTTAAAGCCCTCACCTCCGAAGTAGCCGTCATCGCCAAGACCCTCGCCGAGACCCGTCCCACCGCCGTCAATCTCTTCTGGGGCATCGACGAGATTCGCAACCTCTACATCGAGCTCGCCGCAAAAAACACTCCTATCCCCGAGATAAAAGCTGCTGTCGTCGCCAAAGCCCGACGCATGTACGACGAGGACATCGCTGCCTGTAAGCAGATGGGCGCGCACGGCGCCTCGCTCCTTCCGAAAGAAGGCACCGTCCTCACCCACTGCAACGCCGGCGCGCTCGCCACCTGCGGCTACGGCTCCGCCCTCGGCGTCATCCGCGCCGCCATCGAGCGCGGCCACAAGATCGACGTCTTCGCCGACGAGACCCGTCCGTTCCTTCAGGGCGCCCGCCTCACCGCGTGGGAACTTATGAAGGACAACATCCCCACCACTGTCCTCTGCGACAACATGGCCGCTCACCTCATGAGCAAGAACCGCATCCAGGCCGTCGTCGTCGGCGCCGACCGCATCGCCGCCAACGGCGACGTCGCAAACAAGATCGGCACCTACGGCGTCGCCATCCTCGCGAAGGAGCACGGCATCCCTTTCTACGTCGCGGCCCCCTGGTCCACCCTCGACCTTCAAACCGCCACCGGCGAAGGCATCCCCATCGAGCAGCGAGACGCTCGCGAGGTCACCCACTCCAACGGCAAACAGCTAACCCCTCACGGCGTAGCCATCGAAAACCCAGCCTTCGACGTCACTCCCGCCAAGTACGTCACCGCCATCATCACCGAACGTGGCGTCCTTCGCGCTCCTTACGAGCAATCGATCCGGAACATGGCGAAGCAGGCAATCCCTGAACCCGAGTTAGCAACCACCTAAGGCTTCGCCGATGCAAACAATTCGGCAAAAAAAAGCGACTTGGCCTTGACAAGAAAAAAGCACGACTTCGCCAAACCTTTTGTGTTCGAATAGGATGTTTCCCGGGGAACACTATGTCGCTCTCGTTCAAGTGCATCCTAGGCACCACGCTCACCCTGGTCACTCTAGCGTCCGCGCAAACACCACCGCCAGCTCAGAACATTACTCCGGGGCTTCAGACCCACTCCCAACCCACGCCCACGATTCGTGCCGGAGCCAAGCTGGTCATCGTCGACATCACCGTCTCTGACAAGAACGGAAAACCCATTCACAACCTGAAAAAAGAGGACTTCACCGTTCTCGAGAACAGCAATCCGCAGACGATCAACACATTTGACGAGCACGTTGCTCTCTCCGCAAGCGACGCCGTCAAGTTCCCGCCTCTTCCGCCGATGCCGCCCGGCGTCTTCACCAATATGACCCCTGCTCCGGTAAATTCGGCAGTCAACATCATCCTCATCGACTCGCTCAACACCCCATACGACGACCAGTCCTACCTGCGCTCCCAGTTGGTGAACTACATCAGCCACGCGCGCCCCGGCGCCAGCATCGCAATCTTCGGGCTCACCACCAGCCTCAACATGCTTCAGGGCTTTACCACCAACCCGGAGGTCCTTAAACGAGTCGTCACCAAACAAGCCGGTCAAGCCTCTCCTCTTATTGCCAGAACGCAGACTGGAGAAGATTCAAGCAATCTAGTGGCAGCTTCGGCGTCAGGCCCCGCCGCGGCGTCCCTGGCCGCTTTTCAAAGCTTCCAGTCAACGGCTGTCAACGGAGACGCCCAGACCTATCAGCGAGCGCGAATGACGTTGGACGCCTTTAACGTGTTGGCGCGTTATCTCAGCAATATTCCCGGCCGCAAAAACCTTGTCTGGTTCTCCGGATCCTTCCCCTTAGACCTGGACCCAAATGACGCTATCTCGCCCAACTCCGCCAACTCCTTTGCAGGCAGCAATGAAGAGTCGGAGGTTCACCGCATTATTGCCCTGCTCGCCCGCGGCCAGATAGCCGTCTACCCCGTAGACTGTCGCGGCGTACAGGCTTCACCTCAGACTCTCGGGGAATACCAGGGAAATATCTCTGCTAGCGGCAATCCTGCCGCCTTCATCGGTGACAAGTCCAACTTCGAGCACACGATGGCCCAAGAGCACGCTACGATGGAACGTCTTGCCAGCAACACCGGCGGTCGCGCCATCATGAACGAGAACGACCTCACTAAAGCAACCGCCGAAGCCATCGAAATCGGCTCCAACTACTACACCATTTCCTACACCCCATCCAATGCAAATTGGAAGGGTGACTTCCGCAAAATTCAGGTCAAGCTCGACCGCCAGGGATACACCCTCGCCTACCGGCGCGGCTACTACGCCGACGATCCCAATTCTCCCCAAAATCAAATCGTCTCGACCAATTTAACAGCGAGTAAAACAACAGGCAAAGGACCGCCCACGCAGGACAACGGCCGCCTCGTCCGTGCAGCCATGATCCACGGCGCTCCCGGTGCAACCGAAATCTTGTACAAAATCCGAGTGCTCCCGACCGGAGACGTAGAAGATCTCGTCGCCGAAGGCAACGTCCTAAGCCCGCTCGGTCTAAAGAAAGCCTCTGGACGATTCCGTCGCTACGTCGTCGACTTCGATGCCGACGCCAAGGACATGCTCTTCACGCCCAATCCCAATGGCGGATTCGACTGCAAGGTCGAATTCATCATCCAGGTCTATCAACAAAACGATGGACAGCTCGTGAACACAGCCTCTAAAACCCTGGTAGCCACTCTGTCCCTTGCGCAGCGCAACAAGCTCATCCGCAGCGGCTTCCCTTTTCACGAAGAGATCAGTGTTCCCCTCAACGGCGACTACAGCCTGCGCATCGGCGTCCACGACTTCAACAGCGACCACATCGGCGCCGTCGAAGTCCCCGTCGCCTCCGTCAAGGATCTACCCCCTGCCCCAAATACCCATGTTGCAGCGAAGGCGGTCCCAACAGCCTCCGAACCACCCAAATAATCCTCAGACCAAAGACAGATCCATCCCTTTCCCACATCTCCTACACGTCCGCAGCCTCGCAAACTCGCACTAGCGCCGCCGCAGTCTTATCCTTATCTACAGCGGCCCGTGTGAAACCCTCCATCTTCAATCCGCGTTCTCGATCTCTCTTACGCGGCTGTCTCCTCGTTTTATCCAGCCTCGCCACAGCCATCTTCCTCTCCGGCTTCCCGCAAAACCACGCCACTCCGCTCCTCATCGTCCCCACGCTCGTCGCCATTGCCGGCACCGCAGATACAATCCGTTGCATGCAACGCCGTTGGAGCTTCTACCACGGTGGCGTTCTCCTCCTCATCTACATGGACCTCATGGCTCTCTGCATGATTCTCTTCCTCCTCCTCTACCCCTACGCTCGCTGGATCGTCTCCACGCAATGAATCAGCGCACACCATCGAAGAAACAAACTAAAATCACCTCATCCCTCCGGAGACACCCGACGACCATGCGCACGCCCCGCTCCCTCTACGCTGTACTCATAATCTTTTTTGCGCTCGCCGCGCCAGTCCAATCGCAACAGAAGCCCGACGCCGCCACCGCCGCATGGTGGGCCCAAACCGTCGCGCTCTCGAACGACTCCATGGAAGGCCGCGACACGGGCACCGAAGCCTACGAACGTGCAGCAAAATACGTCGCCGATCAATTCAAAGCCGCAGGCCTCAAACCCGCCGGCGACCTGCTCGACGGAAAAGCCACCTTTTTCCAGCGCGTGCCCATGCACCAGATCGACCTGGACAAAGACAAATCTTCCGTCGAGATTCTCAACACCACAGGCAAATCCGTCATCCTCCACTTCACTACCGAAGTAACCACAGTACCCCGCGAACAACCGTCACTCATCGAAGCGCCGCTAGTCTTCATCGGTTACGGAGTGCCTCCAGCCGACCTCGACCTCAAAGGTAAAATCGCAGTCTTCTTTAACAACAGTCCCGGCCGGTCTCCCACCGCTACGATCGCACGCATTACGCCAGCTCACCGTCTTCGAGCCCTCACGCAAGCCGGCGTAGCGGCAATCATCTCCGTCGACGACCCGTCCAACATCGAGCCCTTCCACTGGCCCGCCGCGTACGCCCGCAGCGTCACCTCGCCGGAGCGCAACCGCACCAAACGCCAACGGCCCCGTTACCATCCGGCTCAATCCGGCCTCCCTGGACGCGCTCTTCGCCGCCTCCGGCCACAAATCCGCCGAGATCATCGCCAATGGAGGCAAAGGCGCCGAGCTCACCACCTTCCCACTCAATCTCTCCGCCCGCATCCACCTCATCTCCACCAGCAAAAAAATCTCCTCCCCCAACGTCCTCGCAATCCTTCCTGGTTCCGATCCCAAACTCGGCCCAGAGTACGTCGCCCTCTCCGCCCATCTCGACGGCTACGGCTACGGCACTCCCGTCCTAGGCGACAACCTCTACAACGGCACCCTCGACGACGCAGCCTACGTCGCTCTCCTCACCGAGCTCGCCCGAAACCTCCAGCATCATCCACCAGCCCGCAGTCTTCTCTTCTGCATCTTCACTGGCGAAGAAAAGGGCCTTCTGGGCTCCGCATACTTCACGCAACACCTCACCGTCCCCAAAGAAAACATCGTCGCCAACCTCAACCTCGACCAGCTCCGCCCCATCTTCCCCCTCAACATCCTCACCATGGAAGGCCTCACCGACTCCACCTTGGGAGACACAGTCCGCACCGTCGCCGCCCAATTCAAAATCGAAATCCGTCCTGACCTCGAACCCGAACGCAACCTCTTCCGCCGCGCCGACAACTACAACTTCGTCCGCATCGGCGTCCCCATCGCCAGCTTCGTCTTCGGCTACGACAAGGGCTCGCCCGAAGAAGTCGTCTACCGCGATTGGTACGCCCGCCGCTACCACAAGCCGCAGGACGACATCAAAACTCCAATCGACTGGGACGCTGCCGGAAAATTCAACCGCTTCTACACCGCCCTCACTCTCGCCATCGCCAACGCACCCTCGCGCCCCCAGTGGCTGCCATCGAGCCCCTATTCACCGCATCAAAGAGCCGCCCAGTAATCGCACTCCATTGCGTTATACTCGCCGCACTGGAACGAACTGTGATCGCTCGTTCCATGTAAGCTCCAGGCACGATCAAATCTTCGAGGAGATTCACTCATGCTCAAGGGATTCCGCGACTTCATTCTGCGTGGCAACGTTATGGATCTCGCCGTCGCCGTCATCATCGGAGCGGCATTTACCGGGATCGTCACGGCACTGACCGAGAAGATCATTAATCCTTTGCTGGGAGCCATTATCGGCAAACCCAACTTCGGTTACCTGATCGCTCATATCAACGGAGGAGAGATCCACTACGGAGACTTCTTCACTGCGATCGTCAACTTCCTGCTCATCGCGGCAGTCGTCTACTTCTTCCTCGTTCTTCCCACGCAATATCTCTTGAAGAAGTTCCATCCCACCACCACGCCGCTGGCCACCAAGCCCTGCCCACAGTGCCTCAGCGACATCCCCGTCGCCGCGACCCGCTGCAAGTTCTGCACCCAGCCCGTCACCCCCTAAGAACCCGCAGGAGAATCGCTATTTCTACCCAGGCTGCTCACGCATCTGTGAGCAGCTTCGCGGAGAACCCACTTCCCTAACTTGATCGCGAGCGCTTACCCCCACCATTCGCTCCAACTCATCCTTTTGCGATACCCTCACAGTATTCAATCTCTGAGGGCTCTACTTGACTCGTCTCCGTACCTTGACCTGCCTTCTTCCTCTAGCTTTCATCGCCTCAGCCCAGTCACCCACCCCGCAGGTCTTCGGCTACCGCGACTTCACTCAGCAGGCCAAATGGGACGAAACCTTCATGGCCGTCCCCGACGCCAACCTCGCTGGCCAGCACCTCAAGACCCTCACCTCCGCCCCGCACTGGGCCAGCTCACCCGAGGACTACGCCACCGCCGTCTACGTCGCCGACAAGTTCAAAGCCGCCGGCCTCCAAACCGAGATCGTCCCCTACAAGGTCCTACTCAACAAACCCGTCAAGATCCTCATCGAAGCCTTCGACGCAACGGGCAACAAAATAATGTCCGGTCCCACCCCCGAGCACGTCGACCCCTCCAAACACGGCGGCGACCCCTTCCAGGACGATCCGCGCATCCTGCCCGCCTTCAACGGCTCCTCCCCCTCCGGCGACATCACTGCTGAAGTCGTCTACGCAAACTACGGCACTCTCGCTGACTTCCAACAGCTCGCCAAACTCGGCATCAGCGTCAAAGACAAGATCGTCATCGTTCGCTACGGTGAAAACTTCCGCGGCATCAAGACCTACATCGCCCAGCAATACGGTGCCAAGGGCGTCCTCATCTACTCCGACCCCGCCGACGACGGCTACTTCCGCGGCGATGTCTACCCCAAGGGTCCTTGGCGTCCCGACACAGCCGTCCAGCGCGGCTCCATCCAGTTCCTTCCCATCTACCCCGGCGACCCCACCACCCCAGGCATCGCCGCTACGCCCGACCTCCCCAACTCACGCCGCATCCCCGTCGACAAACTCCAGGCGAACCAGCCCAGCATCCCCACCAACCCGCTCTCGTACAAAGACGCCGCGCCCATCCTCAAAGCCCTTGGCGGCGACGAGTCGCCGCGCGAGTGGCAAGGGGCGCTTCCCTTCACCTACCACCTCGGCGCCGTCGGAAATAAAACAGACGCCAGTGCAAAAAACGGAAACTCCTTCCACGTCACCGTCCACATGCACCTCGAACAAGACATCGCCCTCCGCACCATCTGGGACGTTATCGGCACTATCCCCGGGTCCAACCCCACTCAAAAAGAGGACTGGGTCGTCGCGGGCAACCACCGCGACGCCTGGGTCTACGGCGCTGTTGATCCCAACTCCGGCACCGCCGCGATGCTCGAAACCGTCCACGGCCTCGGCGATCTCCTCAAGCAAGGCTGGAAACCCCAGCGCACCATCGTCATCGCCAGCTGGGACGCAGAAGAAGAAGGCCTCATGGGCTCAACCGAGTGGGCCGAGCAACACGAAAAAGTCCTCGCCCACGCCGTCGCCTACTTCAATACCGACGTCGCCGTCTCCGGCCCTGACTTCAACGCCGCCGCCGTCCCCTCCCTCAAACAATTCGTCCGCGAGCTCACCAAAGAAGTCCCCAGCCCCAAGGGCGGCACCGTCTACGACCAGTGGAAGGCCGAACAGGCCGCAGCCGCAAACACCACTCGTCGCCGCCAACGCCCCGCCGCCTCAGACGCCGACGTTCGCATCGGCACCCTTGGCTCCGGCTCCGACTACACCCCATTTATCCAGCACCTCGGCGTCCCCTCCACCGACATCGGCTCCGAAGGCCCCTACGGCGTCTACCACTCCACCTTCGACGACTACACCTGGTTCACCAAATTCGCCGATCCTAACTTCGTCTATGAGCAGCAGCAGGCCCGCGTCCTCGGCCTCGAAATTCTCCACATGGCCGACACCGACGTCCTCCCCTACGACTACGAACTCTACGGCAAAGAGATCCTTAGCTACCTCGACGCCGCTCAGAAGCGTGCCACCGAGCAGAAACTGACCCTCGACTTCACCTCTGCCCTCACCGCCGCCAAGCGCTTCGCCGCCGCGGGCACCGCCGTCCGCGCCAATCAATCCGCGCCACCCTCCGACCCCACCACCCTCAACCAGGCCCTGCGCGCAGCCGAAGAAGCGCTCCTCAACCCCGCCGGTCTACCCAAGCGTCCGTGGTACAGGCACACCATCTACGCCCCCGGGGAGTTCACCGGCTACGCCGCCGTCGTCATCCCCGGCGTCAACGAGGCCATCGAAGCTCCCGACGCAGCCCGCGCCCAGGCTCAACTCGTTCCACTCGCCGAAGCCCTCAACCGCTCCGCCGCCATCCTCGAGGCCGCCGCAAAATAACCACACCCCATCCTCAACCCGCACCTTTTTACCTCATAAACACGCCGCAGCTCCCGCCCCTACAACTTTAGTGGTATCAATCTTTCCCGAAGTGGGATGTCTCCTTCCCGCGACCCGGCACATTATTACCCAGAGACGGCGAAACCCGCCAAAAAAGGAGATTCCCCCAATGGTCCACGATCTTGTCCTCGCATTGGTATTTCTCGCCATGATCATCGCGCCTGCACTTCTAGCCATGCGCTCAGAAAAAGAAGAGGAAGACATCCTCTAGTTCGACCTCTGCGGGCACCCGAGCGTATCTAGCCCCCCGCAAAACACACTCGTAGCCCCCACTCCGAGTCAGCAGAATCAAAAATGCTCTGCTGAAAAGCAAAGATGCCGCATCCGTCCACGGGGTGCGGCATCTTTCTTGAACTTAATTCGTCTGAGACTCCTAGCCCCGCAGCGCCATCTGCTCCGTCATGATCTGCGTCAGATCCGGCTTCTTCAGTCCATGCTCCCTCGCATTGAACTCATCCACCTTACTCGACCAGTTCATGCTGCAGAACTTCGGCCCGCACATGCTGCAGAACGCCGCTTCCTTGTAGTAGTCATCCGGCAGCGTCTCGTCATGCATCCCCCTCGCCGTATCCGGATCGAGCGACAGCGCAAACTGCTTGTCCCAATCAAACGTATACCGCGCATGGCTGATCGCATCATCGCGATCCCGCGCTCCAGGTCTGTGCCGTGCCACATCCGCCGCATGAGCAGCAATCTTGTAAGCAATAATCCCGTCCTTCACATCCTTCTCATTCGGCAGCCCAAGATGCTCCTTCGGAGTCACATAGCAAAGCATCGCCGCGCCATGCCACCCGATCATCGCTGCGCCAATCGCACTCGTAATGTGGTCATATCCCGGCGCGATATCCGTTACCAGCGGCCCCAGCACATAGAATGGAGCCCCATCGCAAAGCTCAACCTCCTTGTCTACCTGCAGCTTGATCTGGTCCATCGGAATATGCCCCGGACCTTCGATCATCACCTGCACATCGCTCTTCCACGCCTGCCGAGCCAGCTCACCCAGCGTCTTCAACTCCGCAAACTGCGCCTCATCGCTGGCATCCGCCAGACAACCCGGCCTCAACCCATCGCCCAGCGAATAGCTCACGTCGTACTTCGCCATCACCTTCGTAATGCGATCAAAATTCTCATACAAAAAATTCTGCTTATGATTCGCCGTCATCCACTGCGCCAGAATCGCGCCACCCCGGCTCACAATCCCCGTGATCCTCTTCGCGACCATCGGAATGTATTGAATCAGCACTCCGGCATGAATCGTAAAGTAATCCACTCCCTGCTGCGCCTGCTCCTCGATCACCTCGAGATACATATCGATATTCAAATCCTCAACCCGCTTCACCCGGCTCAGCGCCTCATACAGCGGCACCGTCCCGATCGGCACCGGCGAATGCCGCAGAATCTGTTCCCGAATCATCGGAATATCCCCACCGGTCGACAGATCCATCACCGTATCCGCGCCAAAGTGAACGGCCGTATGCAGCTTCCGCAGCTCCTCGTCCACATTCGACACAATCGCCGAATTCCCAATATTCGCATTGATCTTGCACAGCGACTCCACCCCAATCGCCATCGGCTCCAGCTCCGGGTGGTTGATGTTCGCCGGAATAATCATCGTCCCCTTGGCGACCTCGCTCCTCACCAGCTCCGCAGCAATCTTCTCCCGCTGAGCGACGTACGCCATCTCCTCCGTAATCATCCCCTTGCGAGCAAAGTGCATCTGCGACATATTCCAGTCGCCCGTCCGCTCCGCTTCGGCCTTTCGCTTTACGATCCACTCCGCCCGCCCCGTCGGCACCTTGTAGTTATTGCCATGCGCGTGCGCCCCATTGCCATTCGAAGTTGCACCGTTTCCATTTCCACTCATAACGCCCCCTGCCTGATAGCCATGTTCGTGATAGCCATGTTTATCGAGTAAGTATACGATGCAACCGCCTCCGCTGAGGCTTCCCGCAAAGTTTGCAAGCAGCTCAGTCTCCGAGTAGACCACCATCCGGGATAACAAATCCTGCGCGGATTTGGAGGCTCGAAGGCGCTAACCGTACTATTGCTCCACCGAAATGAAGCAATCGCCCGAAATCGTCCGTCTCGCCAGGGAGATTCGCTCCCAGCTCAGCCTCATGACCTCTCCCACCACCGCGGCAGTACGCGCAACCCGCAGGGAGTTCTCCCGCCGAATCGCCGGTGCTGCACCTGAAAGCGTGTTTCAACTTGCGCTCCACCTCCTCGACGAGAACTCCGACCTTCTGCGCTTTTTCGCCTACGAATTAATCACTCATCACAAGTTAGCCTCAAAACAACTTACGATCGACGACCTCCTGAAGCTCGGCAGAGGACTCGCCAGCTGGTCTTCGGTCGATTCTTTCGCGATGTACCTCTCCGGTCCCATGTGGGCCCAGGGCAGACTCTCGGACAAAATGGTCGCCACATGGGCCCGCAGCAAAGACCGCTGGTGGAGACGTACCGCACTCGTCAGCACAGTTGCGCTGAGCCGGCGCGGAAACCCCGACGACCTTCTCAAAGTAGTGAAAATCTGTTCTCTCCTCACAACAGACAGGGACGACATGGTCGTCAAAGCTCTCTCCTGGGCCTTACGCGAAGTAGCCAAGAAGCACCCCAGGGAAGCCCGCGCCTTCCTCGCCGAACACAAACACACTCTCGCCGCTCGCGTCCTCAGAGAAGTCAACAACAAACTCAGAACCGGTCTGAAGACACCTCGCTCTAACGCAAGCAAAGCGTGACGCAAGGCACTCATGCCCGCTGAGCGTGCAAACATGGTGTAAGGAGCAGCGATATGCGCGTAGCAGTCGTGTCCGACATTCATGGAAATCTCACTGCCTTTGAGGCTGTGTTAGCCGATGTCCGGCAAGCCTCTCCAGACCTCGTTCTTCACGGAGGCGACTTAGCCGATAGCGGATCCAGTCCACTCGAGATCATTGACCGAATTCGTGGTCTCGGCTGGCAAGGCGTAATGGGCAACACAGATGAAATGCTCGTCCGGCCTGATTCACTGGAGGATTTTGCGGGCCAGTCTTCAGCTCCACCAGCTCTCTGGACAGCGATCCGCGAGATAGCGTCGGCCACCCGTTCCGCGCTCGGAGACGAAAGACTCGCATGGTTGCGCGAACTGCCCCGCGTAAAAACTCTAGCAGCCTTCGCACTGGTCCATGCCACACCCAACAGTTGTTGGCGAGCACCTGCACCAGAAGCAACCGATACAGAGTTGGAAACCATCTATGGCCCACTCGGCCAGCCGATCATCGCCTTTGGGCATACGCATCGTCCTTTCATTCGCAGCATCGCTGGACGTCCAAATCTCCTCATCAACACCGGCAGCGTCGGACTTCCCCACGACGGGGATCCCCGCGCATCCTATCTGATCCTCGAAGGAAGCACACCCTCCATCCGGCGGGTCGAGTACAACGTCGAGAAGGAGGTGAAGGCTCTCTCCTCCTGCGGTTTACCCGGCGCAGAGTGGACAGCAAAGATACTTCGCACGAGCTCTCCCCAGATGCCATAACTTGCCATGGTTGAAGCTTTGTAGGCTTATAATCATAGATATACGGAGGAAGAGTTGATGCCTAGACAGACTGAAAAGATCCATCTATTGGACAACGCGGGCTATTCTTACAACTTCGACCGGATGATGTATATCAACCGCGAAGCAAGAAAAGCCTTCAGCGTCGAATTTATAGACGACCACCCCGAAGCAGAGATTAGTTCGAAAATTCAAGAACCAAGCCTCGATGAGGACTGGAGTTTTTACACTAACTCCGACTTATCCGAAGGCACCAGAAAAGAACTAAAAAGGGTGCTTCAGTAAGTGACTGAAAGAACGATTGACGATCAACTCCGCGAAGAATATTTCGGTCTGCTGCCGGAAATGACTCGCACCGCAGAGCACCTTAAGACACAAATTCAATACAGTCTTCTTCCCATTACCCGAGAGCTCAAGAGCCATGAGACGGTAATCGTCAAATCCCGCGTCAAAGAATGTACCAGCGCGATCGAAGCATTGCGAAGGCGATATCCAGGGGCCATCTTTGATCCGGACCGTCCTGAAATTTATACCCTCCGGTCTTTACCTGATTTAGTCGGAATTCGCGTTCTGGCTTTTCCTGCAAGTCGAGCAAATCAAGTCGACTCTTATCTTCATTCACAATTCAGTGACTGGACCTCGGATCCCGTTCTTGACAAGGAAACCGGGCAACGGCTTGCGGCGAAGTATTACGGCACGTATACAGAATCTAAAGGCTGGCTCGTTTGTGAATATCAAATTGTGTCTACGCTCATTGGCCTTTTTTGGGACGTAGAACACGCTGCGATTTACAAGCCGGCTCCCAGTCTCAAGCGACTTGAACCCGTAATGCGGGAACAAACATCTGCCGTTAACAGTGCATTGAAGGCTTTTGAAGACGAATTCGAACGCCAGCTAAAAAAGGTAGGCTTCAGTAGCCCGAACGGGTGAAACGGGTGAAATAGATCGCCCCAGTTTCGCGATTTTTGCTGATCGCGAGTAATGTCTCTAGCCAACCCTCCTACCAACCTCGCATCCAACCCAACAGAACGCAGAACGACCGTGAGCATTCCGGCTGGAACGTTCGCCGCTCTCACCCACATCCTATGTAACACAACCCGGCGCATCTTGCGCCCACGAGAGATCGCGTCTCAAGGAGAACCACACCCATGAAGCTCTTTTCCGAAAACATCGAAGACCTCCGCACCCTCTACATCACCAGCCTCAAAAAAGCCCTCGACATGGAGCAGAAGATCACCAAGGCTCTCCCCACCATGATCGAAAAATCCACCGACCCCCAACTCGCGACGGCCTTCCGCAACCATCTCGAAGAAACCCGCGGCCACGTAGCCAAACTCGAACGCCTCCTCCGCGACGCCACCGGCGAGTCAAGCACCTCAACCTGCAAAGCCATCTCTGCCCTCATCACCGAAGCGGAGGACAACATCAAGGACGCCGGAGACCTCAGCATCCGCGACATCACACTCATCGCCTCCGCCCAGCAGGTCGAGCACCACGAGATGGCGGTCTACGGCACCCTCCGCACCTGGGCCGAACTCCTCGGAGAAGCCGTCGACATCCTTGAAAGCATCCTCGAAGAAGAAAAGAACGCAGACGAAACCCTCTCCAACATCGCCGACACCGTCAACACCACCGCCGATACGAGAAGCATCCGTACCACCACCGTCTAGCATTCCTTACAACTCGATTTAGTCCCGCAAGCGAAACCGCGAAGACCTCTACCCAGGGGGTCTTCGTGGTTTAAACTTTAAGTCCCCTTGCGCTCTAGCAGAAGTAATTTGATTCGGACGACCGAACCCGAATGTCTCTCGACAAACGCCACTACCATTTTGTCAATGCTTCAGCGGGACGGCATGCAGTTTTTTCATTGCCGTGCCGTATTCCCCCAGATGATAGACGGACGCTCCGGCAGGGGAGAAGGTAAAGTCGTCGAACGGTGCAGAGCTAAAGGTCGTCAAAAAGTCGATGGTACCGACCCCAATGCTGACGTGCGGGACGTAATGATCTCCGCTGTGATCGGGAACGAAGACGGAGACGTACTGAATGAGGTCCGCTGAGATATTGGGAGCCTGGGGAGTGGTGACGAATGCGGCGGCAGTTCCTGTTGGCGCCTCGAACGGCCTGATCGCATCGGCCAAATCCTGCTGAAGCTTGAGCAGTTCGGGTGTCGGCTTAACCAGGATGTTGCCAACACCAACGATCTCGTCTCCCATCTTCGCCTCACCTATGTGGTCGTACTTGTACGCAGTAAGCTTGAAACTGGTTGGATTCGCCTTGGCAATCACTCTGTCGGCAGTTGCGTACACTTTGGGGAGGTCCGCGGTTTTGACGAACCGCTGCAGCATGGTGACGTGCGGTGCATGCACGCCGCCCAACGTGAAGCCCTTGGGGAAATTCTTGAGGAGCTGGGCATTGGCAGCCGTCGCATGTTGGATCATCGTCGCGTCCGGGTCAAGCAGGATGTCGATGGCCGTAACGTCATTTTGTTTGGCGCCACTCGCCTGCTGTGCCGGAGCGTTTGCGGATTGCATCGTTGTCGCAGTCATGATGGCTCCGAAGAGGATCAGGTGCGTGAGGGATTTCTCAGCGAGTTTCATCGTTGCCTCCTTTATTTGGCCATGATCCTCCATTTCTCATGAGGATGATTTTCCATGCTATGGGCGAAATGGCGGTATCAACCACTATCAAAAGTGGCAGTCGTATCCGGCAAATCGTCTAGTGCCGCATAGATTGCTCCCAATGCCCCAGCAAAATCCGGAAACTATCTAACGTTCGCCGCATGACTGCGGGCAACGACACCCCTTAGCGTTTACGTTGTCCGCCGAACCGTTGCTCCAGCCACAACTCCCACGTCTCCCCCACCAAGTCCTTCCCAAAACTTCGATGCGGCTTCTGCTCCACCAGCTGAAACCCAGCCTTCTCATAAATCCGGTGCGCCCCCGCCAGAATGCTCTGCGTCCACAACACCACCCTCTTGTACCCAACCGACCGCGCAAACCGTAGACACTCCCTCACCAGAGCATCCCCCAACCCAATCCCCCGCGCACTCTTCTCCACAAACAGCAGTCGCAGCTTCGCCGTCTCCGGATCCTCTGGATGCTTCACGCAAAAAATATGCCCCACACTCCGCCCATCCACCTCGGCGATCCAGCACCTCTCCCTTCTCGCATCGAAGTTCGCCACAAAATCCCCCACAATCTTCGCCACCAGAGCCTCAAACGTCTCGTCCCACCCATACTCCTCCGCATACCCAATGCCCTCGCGATACACGATCCAACCCATATCGCCAACCCGATGCGGTCGCAGAATGTACGCCACCGGCCGCGCGTCCTTCTTCGCCAGAATCCCCTCCACCGTCCGCATGCAATCGATGAGCTGCATCCGCGACGAAGGCGCAAGGCCTTCGAGAACCGTCTGCGCCTGCTCCTCGGAAAGTGCATTGAGTCTTTTGAACGCAGCTCTGCCCCCCGCCGACAACATAAGATCGGCATACCGGCCATCCTGCTCAGACGCCTTTCGCTTCAGCAGCCCATCGCATTCAAATTTTCCCAGCAGACGGCTCAGATATCCGGCGTCCAACCCAAGCTCTTCCGCGATCTCTCGCGCTTTGGGCGCATCGCGCGTCCCCAACTCAAAAAGAACACGGGCCTCCGCCAGACTATAAGGGCTATTCAAGAGCCCTTCGTTCAGCGTCCCGATGAACCGGGTATACATCCGGTTGAATCGCCGAAAGATCGCTATATCGCTGGTCAACGCTGATGTCATGACGCTAATGTCAAACAATATAATTGATTTTGTCAACTATTATCCGATCATCGTGGTCACCCCACCAAGACAAGAATTGACGTGTCACACTCTCCCATTCGTCTAAAATCAAAAGAGAAGAAACTTGACAGACCACACCGTCGAAATCCACAACAGAAAGCCAGGAGCTGAACCTGGATGAAGAGACGAACCATCAAAGTCCGGACCTAAGTCTCATGACTTGAAGACTTTGCACAAAAAAGTACGGGGTAGGGGTACCCAACCTCGAACGGAGGTAAACTGAAAGAGACGGAGAAGTATGGCAACCGAAGCCCGAAAGAGCCCCGCTAAGATCATCGTCGCCACTGTCGTCATCCTCGGCACAGTCGCCTACCTGGCCTTCACCGGCGGCCGCGACAACAAGAGCTACTACGTCACCATCGGCGAACTCCAGGGCATGGGCGACAAGGCTTACGTCCGCCATCTCAGAGTAGCCGGCAACGTCGCCCCTGGCAGCATTCATCGCGCCGGCACCAACGCCACCTTCGATCTCCTCGAGCAGGGCCGCAAACTCTCCGTCGTCTACCAGGGCTCCGAACCCCCACCCGACACCTTCAAAGACGACGCCCAGGCCCTCGCCGTAGGCACCTACGGCCACGACGGCGTCTTCCACGCCACCGAGCTCCAGGCCAAGTGCGCCTCCAAATACGCCCCTGCCGCCCCCGCAAGCCCCACAACCACCGCAACAGCCCTACCCGGCACCCACTAACTATTTCCCGGTAAGCGCCTTCAAATAGCGATAATCGAAGTTCACGCCCGTATAAAAAGATTCGACCCCAATGCGCTCATCCTTACCATGGGCGCGAACATCGTCGCCATCAATCCCCATCCCTGAGAACCCATAGCTCGGCATCCCCGCCGCCATAGTAATCTTGCTATCAGACGCCCCCGTCTCCATCTCCGGAACAATCGGCAACCCCGGCCACATCTGCCCAACCACAGTGTGCAGCGCCCCAAAGACCTCCTCATTCAAAGGCGGAGGCGTAACCGACACCTCATTTTCATCGCGGTCACTCAAGGCACCAGCGTCGTTCACCAGCCTCACCGAAACCATCGGATCGGCAAACACCTTCGTCAGCTCGGCGCGCACTTCAGCCGGAGTATGTCCGGGCAAGATCCTGCAGTTCACATTTGCCTCAGCCCGTTGCGGCAACGCATTATGCGCGTGGCCGGCATGCACTATCGTTGCCACGCACGTCGTCCGCATCGTCGAGTTATACAACGGGCTCTCCGACAAGCGATCCACCGCCGCGGCCTCTGGCGGCGTCTTCAATACACCCTGCATATCAGCAGACAACTGCCCTGTTTCGATCTTCGACATCGCCTCAAAATACCCGCGCGTCACGACATTCAGCTCAACCGGAAACTGATACTTCTCCAACCGACCCAAAGCGTCCGCCAGATGATAGATCGCGTTGTCCCTTGTCGGCAGCGAGCTATGCCCACCCGGATTGGTCACCGTCAATTGATAGTCGGCATATAACTTCTCAGTAGCTTCCACACCGAGATTCACTGGCTTACCTTTCTCCGTATTCAATCCGCCCGCGTCTGCGTTCAGCACAAACCCCGCATCCACTAGCTCCCTATGATTCTTGATCAACCAGTCCACACCATTCGATTTGCCCCCCTCCTCATCCGCCGTAAGCGCCAGAATTACGTCACGATCCGGCACAAACCCCTCCCGCTTCAACCGAATAAAAGTTGTTACCGAAGCCGCATCCGACTCCTTCATATCCTGCGTCCCTCGTCCGTAGAAGTACCCATCCTTCTCCGTAAACACAAAAGGATCCGTCGTCCAATCCTCCCGCTTGGCCTCAACAACATCGATGTGCCCGATAATCAGCACCGGCTTATTCCCGCTCCCAGCCCTGCCGCGATACCGCGCCACCATATTGCCCTTGCGTTCGTTCGGCCCCAGTACAACTACATCCTCCGCAGGAAAACCCGCATCCAGCAGCCGCTTGCGCATCGCCTCCGCCGCAACCGTAGTACTCCCTACCGAATCAGTCGTATTGATCTCGATCAACTGCTTGAAGATGTCATGCGCTAACTGTCGCGAAACCGCGTCCAGCGTAGGTACCTGTTGAGCATGAAGAGTCGCAGCAAAAACACCGGTAGATAAAAGGACAGCCAGCAGTTTCAAAGTATTGAATCTCCTCAAGAGGTCTCACGCTGCCAATCCGGCAGCCGCTAGCCATATACTCGCATGAGGGCAGAAGAATCGCCGTACCGATGCCATAGGAAATGTCGACCGCCGCCACAACCCGCCCCATCACGCTCACCACGGCAGTCCATCTCGACTCCGTCTCCAAGCTCTACGGCAGCTTCGCTGCACTCCGCAACGTCTCAACAGCCTTCACCGCTGGCTCCTGCACCGTCATCCTTGGTGAAAACGGGGCGGGAAAATCTACTCTTCTCCGCATCATCGCCGGTCTCATCCGCCCCACTCGCGGCAGCGTCACCGTCTTCTCGGAATCTCCGCATCAACAGCGCCGCCGCATGGCCTATATGAGCCACTCGCCCATGCTCTACGACGAACTCACCGCCATGGAGAACCTCAACTACTTCGCCGGTCTTCACCGCAGCGGAAGCTGCGCCTGCGTTGGCAGCCCCGAGATGGCCCTCCGTGCCGTCGGCCTCGACCCCAACCTCAATCGTCCCGTCGGCCAGTACTCGCAAGGCATGCGCCAGCGCGCCTCCCTCGCTCGCGTCCTCCAGAGCGACCCCGAGCTCCTTCTCCTCGACGAGCCGTTCTCCAATCTCGACGCCGCCTCAGCCAACCACATGGTGGAACTCCTCGCCGACTTCCGTACCTGGCCTGTCGTAGGTGGTGGCAGCCGCACCATCCTCATCACCACCCACCAGGCCGCCCTCGCCAAACCCCTCGCCGACAGGACCCTCACCATGCGCAACGGACAGATCCTTGATCCCGAGGGCACCCGGTGAAACCCACATCACCAGCCAAGACCAACGCCGCCCGCCTCCTCGACTCCCTCGGCATCACCTACGAACTCCGCCCCTATGAGGTCGATCCCGACGACCTCACCGCCATCTCCGTCGCTCGCAAGATAGGCATGCCCCCCGAGCAGGTCTTCAAAACCCTCCTCACTCATACGAATGCTGGTGAACATCTATTCGCGGTCATCCCCGGCGATGCCGAACTCGACCTGAAAAAACTGGCCCAGGCGGCAAACGCAAAGAAGGTCGAACTAGCGTCCCTGAAAGAAGTCGAGCCACTCACGGGATACATCCGCGGCGGAGTCACGGTGATGGGTGCCAAGAAGCCCTTCCCTGCTTATGCCGATGAGACCATCGAACTCTTCGACATAATCTCCGTCTCCGCCGGTCAACGCGGCCTCCAACTCGTTCTCGCGCCCGCCGACTACCTCCGCGCCGCTGATGCCACCCTCGCTGACCTCACCAAAAGCTCCGTATGACTTACCTCCGCCACGTCCTCGACCACCTCCGCAAGGACCTCCGCCTGGAGTGGCGCTCCCGCGACTCCATCAACGGGATGCTCTTCTTTGCTCTTCTTGTTGTCGTGGTCTTCGGCCTCGCCTTCGATCCCACCAGTTACCCCACCCTGACTCGCCAGATCTCGGGCGGCATCCTCTGGGTCGCTCTCCTCTTTGCCTCCATCACTGCCCTGAACCAGTCATGGGCCCGCGAACTACGCAATCAGGTTCTAGAAGCCCAACGCATGGCCCCCTCGCCCGCCTCTGCCCTCTTCCTCGCCAAAGCCCTCGCCAACATGCTCTTCGTTCTCGTTGTAGAAGCGGTCCTCGCTCCAATCTTCATCATCTTCTTCAACCTCCATGTTCTCGGCAACGTCTGGCTCCTCGCACTCATCCTTCCGCTCGGCACATGGGCCCTCGTCGTCAACGGGACTTTCTTCGCGGCCCTTGGCCTTCGCGCGCGCAACCGCGAACTTCTCCTCCCACTGCTTCTTTTGCCCATCTCGCTGCCCGCACTGCTTGCGATGGTCCAGGCGACCACGGGGGTCCTCACGGCAGATCTCGATCCTATCCAGATCAACACCTGGATCAAGCAGTTGGCCGGCTATGACATCATCTTCACCACCATCTGCATCCTCCTCTTCGAGACCGTACTCAACGCCGAATAGCCATATTCGCGATAAACTAACTCTATGGAGCAGCGCACCCCAACTCTCCGCAGCGTCGCCTGGCTCTGGTTCGGAATCGCTTTCGCCGTGCTGGTTGTCGGCTTCCGTCAGGCGATCTTCCTCACACCACCGGAAGCAACGATGGGTGATCTCTATCGCATCTTCTACTATCACTTTGCCCATGCGATTTTGAGTCTCGTCTTTCCCTATATCAACTTCATCGCCTCGCTCGCTTATCTCTTCTGGCGACGTCGCGATCCTCTCAAGGCCCTTACCGCCGACGCGCTGGCGGTAGCAGCGGCTGAAGTCACAGTACTCTATGCAGGCATATGCCTCGCCACTGGAATGCTCTGGGGCAAGCCTGCATGGGGCATTTGGTGGGCCTGGGATGCACGCCTCACCTCCGAGCTACTTCTCTGGCTACTCTACGTCAGTTATTTGGTTCTCCGCCGCTTCTCCCCCAGCAGCCAGACCGGAACCCTCGGTGCCGTCCTGTCTGTCTTCGCTGCCATCGACGTGCCGATCGTCTACATGTCCATCCAGTGGTGGCGTACCCAACACCCGGCACCCGTCTTCGGTCCTAACGGAGGCGGTATTGACCGGCAATTCTGGCCCCCGGTTCTCTGGAATCTCGCTGGCTGGCTCATGTGGGGCATCCTAATCATGCTCTTCCGCTTCGCGCTTGAGCGGCGACGTCAACTCGCAGAGCAGGAAGCGGCCCTGCAAGCCATTGAAGCTTCTATGGAGATCCCGCGATGACCTGGTCTACGTTCCTAAACTTCAGCACCATGGGCCACCGCCATCTGGTCTTCGTTTACTTTGGCGTATGGATCGTCCAAGGCGGCTATCTCGCGTGGATCGCGTGGAACTGGTCCCGGATCAAAGGTTCTCGTCATTAAAAAAATCAACGAAGCCACAATGAATTGCGGCTTCGTTGTCCGAGAATAAAGTGCAAATGACGCGGTAGACCCGAAGGGCATCATTCCGCATCGATCCCATAGACACTTGAGCCACTAAAAAGTTTCGCAAGACCCTAAAAATCTTCCCGGCGTACCTTCCCCTTGCTGCTCCCCCGTCACCTCGATAGACTCCGAACAGTGCCAACACCCCTCCGACCCTCTCTCGTGCGATCTGTCACAGCCGCTGCCTGCGTGCTCCTCCTCGGGGTCTCAGGCTGTCGTAGAAGCAGCTTTCCCGACGTACCCGACGGCTACCGGGAGTTTGCCTACATCAGCAATGGTGGTTCCAATACCGTCACTGTGCTTGATCTTGTCTATCTCCGTCAGGACCGGACTTTACAGGTTGGAACCAACCCGACTAACTTGGCGGTAAACCCTTCTCGCAATGAGATTTACGTCGTCAACACACAATCCGGCACGATCTCCGTAATCGACGCGGAGGCCAACCGTGTCGCCGCCACGATCCCGGTTCACCGCCTGCCATCGTTCCTCGCCGTCGACCCCACCGGCCATCGCGCGTACGTCGCCAACTCGGGGTCCAATACGGTCAGTGTTATCGACCTTGACCGCCGCCGCGAGATCGCTGTGGCCGGCACCGGGGAGCAGCCGAGCGTGGTTCGCCTCTCACCTGACGGTCGAAGCCTTGTCGTCACCAATCGTGGAAGCAGCAGCGTCTCGGTCTTCGATGTCCGACCCTACGATGCCGCAGGATCGTCAGAACCGCCTCCGCGCCTCCGCGCTGCCTTTCCCGGCTGTCCCGGTGCTGCTGATGCAGTGGTTCTGCATGATTCTTCAAAGGCTTTCATCGCCTGTTCCGCGGGTCATCAGGTGATGGCCGTCGGTCTTGCGGCGCCCGCCAAGCAGAATCCGGCGCTTATGACCGACCATATGCTGGCGTTGCTCGATGTGGGTAAGACGCCTGTTCATCTGGCGTTGAAGCCGGATGATGGTGAGATCTTCGTCTCGAACTATGACTCCGACACTATCTCGGAGATATCCACTCCAACCAATGAGGTTGGGGGAACGTTCCCGATTGGCAGCAGGCCTGTACGCGGTTTAGTCAGCAAGGATAATGGGACACTTTGGGTTGCGAATTTTGGTGCGGATTCCATCGCGATGTACAGTATCGACGATGGCAGGCTTATCTGGAGCGTTCGTGCAGGTTCAGCGCCTAATGCGCTTGCGTTTTCTGCAGATGAGAATCTGTTGCTTGCGGCTGACGCTCATTCCGGGGATGTTGCGGTTGTGCGGACGGAGAGCAGTCAGGGGCGGCCTGCGCTGTTCACCATACTGCCCGCTGGAAGTTCTCCCAATGCGATCGTCGTCAAGGCGATTCGAAAGAAGCCGTAATTTGCAGAAAAAAAATGACGGCTGGTGGAGGGCTCCTTTTTTGTCGTTTTGCGGGCGTTTTTAAGGGGTGTTTTAGGAAATGTGGGTGGTTGGGTGTGGTTTTTTGATGGTAAAAACGTGGTGAATGCGTGGTGGATTGTGGTGAGTTGATGGTCCTTAAATTGGACCGAAAATTTTCCACATTTTTGAACTTTATTTTTTTGCCGGTCTTGCCGGTCTTCAGGACTGGCGGGCGAGGACCAGGGTGATGTCGTCCGGTTGCTCGTCTGCGCCGATCCAGGCGTCGAGGGCGAGCATGACCTGGTTGGAGATGACGTGCAGGGGCTGGTCGCGGTAGCGGCTGACGACCTCCATCATGCGCTCTTCGCCGAATTCGCCGAAGTCGTTCTCCGGCTCGGTCACGCCGTCGGAGTAGGCGACCAGGATGTCGCCCGGCTGCATGTGGAAGCTGTCTTCGTCGTAGCGCATGCCGTCGATGAGACCGACAACGGTTCCGCCCTGGTCAAGGCGGCGGATGCTGCCGTCTCTGCTTAGAACCAAGGGGGGCAACTGGCCTGCGTTGGAGTAGGTGAGTCTCGTTGAGGCGACGTCGTAGTGCGCCAGGAATAACGTCGCGTACTTTTCGGGCTGCGTGCTGCGGTAGAGGTGCCGGTTGAGCAGAGAGAGGATTCGGCCGGGCGAGTGAAAGAGTTCGTCGCACTCCCCACCGCGGCCTTCGCGGCTGGCCATCAGCCCGGCTACGGCGGACTCGCTGTAGACGAGTTCCTCGCTTGCGAAGCGGTATGCTCGCACGGCCGAGTGCAGTGTCGCCATCAGGAGCGCCGCCGAGATTCCCTTTCCACTGATGTCGCCGATGGCGATGCCGACTCCGGTCTCGCGGCGGCTGACCATTCCGTCGTGGGCTTCCTCGTGGAAGACGAGGAAGTCGTAGTAGTCGCCGCTGACGGAGCGCGCCGGGCGGCAGACGCCGTGCAGATCGAGACCGGTGATGCCACGTGCATGCAGCGGGAACAGGTTTGCCTGGACCTCCTGGGCGATGGAGATCTCATTCTGCAGGCGCTCCTTCTCCTTCTGTTCTACGAGGAGTTTTTGCATCGATCCAGCCATGGTGTTGAAGGACCGGCTAAGTTCTGCGAGTTGATCGGTGCTGGTGACGCCGATGCGGTAGTTGAGATCGCCGCGGTCGATGTGCTGGGTTGCCCTGTAGAGATTGGTGACCGACGCGGTGATGGTGCGGCTCAACCGTAACGCCATCCACAGGGCCATAATCTCGATGAAGGCGAAGACGAGACAGAGGATGAGGAGGGCGACGCGAAGGACGCTGGTGATGACGCCGCTTAGCGAGGCTCCAAAGAGCTGGTTGTAGAGCACCGAGGGCCGCGAATCGACCCTGATCAAAACGTCAGTCCGTTCGCCGGTGTCCCAGTCGGTGACCGGTTCCGTGGAGGCGAAGCCCACCGGCAGGTCGACCACATTGACCGCAGGCGGCTCTGTGCCACCGACGATCCTCGACCTTCCGGGCGCCGTGACGGTTGCATCCGTCTGCGCAGGCCTGGAGTCTGCCGCACGGGAACCAGCGGGCTTCGAGCTCGCGGCCCCTGAGCCTGAAGTTCCCGCAGCGCCACTTCGAGAAGGCGTCTTAACGCTCCCGGCTCCGGATGTGCCCGCCTTTCCCTCGTTCAAGGAACTGGTGATGCGCTCCGTCGAAAGACTGGCGACACCTAATCCCTCAGCAATGATGTCGAGGAGGGCGGTATCGACGGGAAGGCTGGTCATCAGGCTGAATACACGACCATCGTTCCACTTCTGTTGATGGACGTCCGCAAGGTACAGATCATTCCCGTCCAGGACCAATCCGGAGAAGTGTCCATTGGGCAACTCGGTCGCCCATGGCGGCAACGAAAAAGGTGTTTTACCGCGAGTACCCGAGCTGGCCGGCAGGGCGTTCAGGACGGCAGGAGCACCATTGAGGAATGCCTGGGTTTCGCGGTGGAGCCTCATGCGCGGCAGATCCAGATTGGCGGCGGACCGCTCCGTCTCCGCCGGTGGGACTGTCACAGCTCCCTTTGCCGCTGCGGCCCCAGACATTTGCTCTAATTGTTGCGAGATGAAATCGGCGCGGTGTTCGTTCTCTGCGCTCATCTGGCTCAGCTCGGTCAGTAATCGCGAGTCGGCGAGATGGATGGCAAACTGTCCGGCGGCCACGTAGGCAAAGATTCCCGCCAGGGTCAGGAGCAAAATCACTGGAGCGAGGGCCATCAAGAGATAGGTGAGCACGAGCCTGTTGCGCAGGCTCCACAGCATGTGCTTCCGCACCAGCCGCCATAGCAGCGGAAGCGCGACGAAGACCAGAGCGGTCCCCACAAAGAATTGCAGGACGCCGAGAAATGTTCCGAAGCCTCCTGGAATCCAGTGCCGGAGAAAGAGCACGCAAAACCAGATTCCGAGCCAGAAGACTGCCCCAGCAAGTCCTGTCGGGAGCCGTCCCCTGAGTCCCGAGGGGGCTTGCGGCTTGGCCGGGCTACTCGGATTTTGCATCTTTTGCCGCCTCCTCGGCCTCTGCCTGCCGTGCGAGCGCCAGCGTGTGGCGCGTGGCTGAAAAATGGGCTCCGGCCAACAACAACAGGCCGGTGAGAAATGCCCACATCATGAGCCCTACCGAAATATAAAACGGGCCGTAGACGGACTGAAAGTCCAGCCACGGCAAGGCTTTGATATAGAGGACCTTCGCGAATTGCCACAGCAGACCGATGACGACCGCTGTGGGCAGTACTGCTCGCGCCGGGATTTTTCTGTAGGGCAGGATCCAGTAGATCAGGAAGAAGAGCAGAATGCTCGCGAGCCCGGCGCATAGCCGCAAAAAACCGTAGGAGATGAAGCGAAAGACTACGTTGTCAGTGTGGTTGAGAAAGACCCAGGAGAGGATCGTCTGCTGGCTCGCGCTCGATGCTACAGAAGCCATTGCCAGAATACCGACGGCGAGTGCCAGACCGAGCGACACGGCCTGGTTGTGCAGGTAGCTACGGTTCTGCCGGACGCCCCAGACGCCGTTCAGTGCAACTTCGAGGGGCAGAAAGACTCCCGTAGACGTGATGAGCAGCATAACTACCGAGAAGAGCTGGGTGCCTTTATGCGGGTGGGTGAGGAGCTGCATGTTGCGTATGACGAAGTCCTGCCCCACGGGCAGAAGGTTCTTCATCATGTCACCGGCGATCTCTTCCATCTGACGCGAATGGAAGAGGTTGCGGCTGATAGTGAGCAGAAGAACGATGAAGGGAAAGAGGGAGAGGATTGAGTTGGCCGCGACGCTGAAGGCGTAGGTATGGACCTCGGTGCGAGCCATGTAGCGCGCGAGCGCGACGATGTCAGGCCCGAGACCGGACTCCCGGACGACGGGCTTGAGGTCCTCCATCGGCTTTGGCGGAAGCTCCGGCTCGTTGGGCTTCGGCTCTTCGGTTTCGTCGGGAACGATAAGAGACATAGAAGGAATTGCGCGGCGCAGGAGACCGGCCGTTGCTTACTCCGATGCTAGCAGAGCGGGGTGCGGGTTCGGCTGGTTGGGGTTGGCATGGGTTTCCTGGTGACGATCATGAGGATTCCACGGAGCCGTGTTGGTGCGGGCGGTAGGCACCCATCAGCCTTGAAATCATCACCGCGAGATACAACACCGCCAGAATGGATTCGATCATGGACAGCGAACGGACCTGCGGCAGAGCGGCCGAAATGCCAGCCGCGCCGGCCGTCGTCATGCTTCCAAAGCTAAAAAAAATAAAATCGAAACCCACAGGAACACCATGCTGATTGATCGCCGGATCAAGATAAAAGGCATGAGACTGGATGATGGCAACGATGGCATAGAGGCGTGCGAAGGAAAATCCAATGAGGAGATAAATGCAAACCGCGCCGAAAATCGTTTCCGCGGTGGGCTCTTCGCGTGCAAAAACGCGGCGAAAGATAACGACAATAATGAAAACGTCGAATACGAAGCTGAGAACGACGGTGAAGACCGACGCAGGAACCAGCCTGGTGCGAAAAACGATCGCATGCTCCACGAATGCGGGACCGGCAAGAATCAGAGCGACAAAGATGAGACCTTTGCGGAAGCTCACCGCGTATACGCTCATCAGTGTGACGGCGGCGCCGACCATCCGGAACACGTAATAACGCGCGCCGGTGTTACTCATGTAAGGGTAGAGAGCCAGGTCTGAAAGCAGAAACAGAAATAGCAAAAAGAACTTGTGCCTGGTGACAGGCAGAGTCCGTCGGGCAGGGTTTTCAGCCGTAGGTGGCGGTACTTGAGCCATGGCAGAGACAATTGTCCTACATAGGATGCGGTAGCTGTCGCAAAGTCAGATTGCCGGAAATTGATCCTCTACTGTTTATTCGCTCGATTGCCCACTCCGCGGCCTCGGCTAACGCGGGGTCATCGGTTGCGGCCCATGCTTCCAGTTGAGCGGTAAAGCGCTGTTCGCCACTGTTGCCCATGGCGATGGCGACGTTGCGGTGCAGGCGTTTGCGGCGGGTGCGCTCGACGGGGGAGCCTGCAAACCAGCGTTTGAACTCGGCGTTGTCCATTGTGGCGAGCCAGTCCAGCGCGGGGTTGATCATCTGCTGGCGAGGGAGCATCGCGTCGTTGGCTGAGGCTGGTGTGGCTTTACTGGTCGGGGCTTTCCGGTTCCAGGGGCAGACGTCCTGGCAGATGTCGCATCCGAAGACCTGGCGGCCGATCGGTGCGCGGAGTTCCTCGGGGATTGTGCCCTTCTTCTCGATCGTCAGGTAGGCGATGCAGCGCGAGGCGTCCATCTCGTGCGGAGCCACAAGCGCGTCGGTGGGGCAGGCGTCGATGCAGCGCGTGCAGCTTCCGCAGCGGTCGGCCGCGATTGGGAACTCGACTCCTTGCGCCACGGGCAGTGAGGTGACGATCACGCCGAGTAAGAGCCATGAGCCCAACTCCTGATTAATGACACAGGTATTCTTGCCGATCCAGCCGACGCCCGCCTTCGCGGCGACGGCTCGCTCGACGATGGGGCCGGTGTCGACGTAGCAGCGCGTCTCGCAGGTGAACCGCTGGTGCAAGGCGGACTCGACGTGGCGCAGGCGGAGCAGAAGCTGATCGTGATAGTCGGTGGGAACGAGTTCGGTTGTTACGGAGGCTGCGGGGTTTTCTGTTGCTGCGCTTTCTGTTGCTGCTGCGTTCTCTGGGCTCGCGGCGCGTCCGCTCCAGGCGTAGCGGGCGATCCAGCCTGTGCCGGAGGGTGCTGTGTCGATTGAAAGCGGACCGGAGGTGTTGTAGTTCAGGGCGCAGACGATCACGGACCGCGCCCAGGGTATCGCCACCTGCACGGCACTGCGGAGTAGCACGCCCTGTTCGTCGCGGCGCTTTAGGTAGTCCATCTCGCCTGCTCGGCCGGCGGCAACCCATGCGGCAAAACGCTCGGCGTCGACCTGGTCTCGCGGATCGCGGGAGTCTTCTGCATCGACCGCTGCTATGCCCGCGGTGTCAAAGCCGGCCTCTATGGCTTGCTCGCGGAGCCACAGCTCAAGCTCGGGAGTCCATTCGCCGGTTGCCAAGTGCTTCACCTCGCTTCGCCCGCGACTGTCTGCGCTGTCCGGGACGTCTTCGTTGTCTGCGTCGTCTTCAGAATAAATCGAGGAGCGTTGAGGCCGTGGCGGATGCCGCAACTCGATGTCCTGAGATAAAATAGAAGAGCGCGGAGAGGTGGCAGAGCCCGGTTGAATGCACCTGACTCGAAATCAGACATAGGCGTAAGTCTATCGGGGGTTCGAATCCCTCCCTCTCCGCCATCATCTTGTTTTAGGACATCCGAGCACATCCTAGAAAATTATCAAAACCTCAGCAAAGGCTGGGGTTTCGTGTTTTTGCCGTCCTATGGAGTACGATGGGAGCCACGTTGCAGTGGGGGTACTCTTGGGGGTATCTCATTGTTAGTTGGGGGTACATTCCCCAAAGGTGCACTTTGGAGGGTCAGCATGGCAATTACGGATACGGAGATCAAGCGGGCGAAACCTGAGCAAAAGCCTTACAGCATGAGCGATTCCGGAGGGTCTGCCACTTGGTTATTTCCCGGCTGGTGGCAAGCTTTGGCGTTGGAAGTACCGATTTGAGGGCAAAGAGAAGCTGATGGCGCTTGGAAAATACCCCCAAATCGCCTCTGGCGATGGCCCGGGAGCGCCACAGCGAAGGGCGTAGGTTGCTAGCAACAGGCGTAGACCCCATGGCGCAACGAAAGGCGGTGAAGACTGCGGAGCGGGTCGCTAGTGAAAACTCATTTGCCAGCGTTGCAGCGCAGTGGCTCGAACATTGGCAGGACGGAAAAAGTCCGCGTCATGTGGATTCAGTCAAGCGGCGCATGGCCGCTGATATTTTGCCGTGCCTTGGTGCCCGACCAATAGCCGAGATCGAGGCCCCAGAAATCGTCGCATTGGCCAAAGCCATAGAGAAACGGGGTGCCCGTGACATTGCCAAGCGCGCCCTGGAAACGGCGGGACAAGTCTTTCGGTATGCCATTGCCCACGGACTTGCGGAACGCAATCCGGCAACCGCGATTCGGCCAAGGGACATTCTAAAGGCCACCCGCAAGGCTAATTATGCGCGGATTGATGCCAAGGAACTTCCAAGGCTACTGAGACAAATAGAAATCTATCAAGGGAGACAGCTAACACGTCTCGCAATGAAGCTAATGGCCCTAACCTTCGTGCGCACCAGCGAACTGATTGGGGCGCGTTGGGTCGAATTCGACTTTGACTCTGGCCGTTGGGACATCCCAGAAGAGCGAATGAAGATGCGGACACCCCATATTGTGCCTCTCGCACAGCAATCCCTTGAGGTATTGGAAATGCTGCGCCAACTTACTGGAAGTAACGACTTGGTTTTTCCTGGTGATCGCGATCCCTCTAAACCGATGAGTAATAACACGATCCTGAAAGCCTTGGAGCGTATGGGTTACAAAGGCGCAATGACTGGCCATGGATTCCGAGGACTTGCCTCCACCATCCTGCATGAGCAGGGATACCAGCACGAGCATATTGAATTGCAACTCGCGCACGCCCACCGAAATGCCGTGAGCGCCGCTTACAACCATGCTTTACACCTTGAGGCTCGCACCAAAATGATGCGGGATTGGGCGAACTTCTTGGAACTGACGCAACGTTCGGTTAAGGTTTTGCCAATACGTGGACGATTGGCGTAGGTGGCGTCGATTCAGGTGCCGTTTTAGCGGTGTAGTCTCCTTTGGCTTGCATATCCACCCGCGCGTCACGAAGCCTTACCAACAGTTCCTCTAAAAGTCCATTGGTATCGGGCTTCGGGGCTTGCGGTGGTGTTGTCAGACCTCGCAATATCTCTCCCTGCCGATCACATGCCACTGCACCGTAGCTAATGAATGTCGTCAGGACTTTTTCGTGTCCAAGATTTTGACTCCACGCCTTGAATTCCTCGGGTGATTTACACAGATCCTGGCCAAGTCGGACAAGTGTGTTTCGGAAGCTGTGCGGGTTGAAATAAGGCAGTCCTGCCCCCACAAACGCGTCGCGAAAGATACCACGTATAGGCGAGGCGCTCCCCCAATGCGCTCGCGCCAACCCGGAAGCTTCAAATTGGCGAGTCGTCCCCAAAGCAATGCGCGTCGCTGGGAAAAGCGGGTCGTCATTGCCCCAGAGTTTCTCTTCGCGGAGATAGGACACCCATGCCTCGACAATCCGGAGGGCTTCATCGCCCACGGGAAAGAAGTACGTGCTGAACGTCTTACTGAATTTTGTCTTTACATCCCGCGCGTCTTGATAGACGCACCCAGTGATAAGTTCACATGTTTCAGCTTCATTGAGGCAATGGCGCTGTCCCTTGCTCCCGTGAGGAGCGTGAAAGCAACCAGAGCACGGTTGCGGCGTTCGATTTCGGTCTTCGTCGGCATGGTTTGGATGACGTGTTTGATTTGCTCCAAGGTCGGCGCCCGCTGCTCGCGCGGGGCGGTAGCAATCCGAGTGTCCTTGTCGGAAAGATTGAAATACTCAGCATCTGAATATTGAAAGTGCGACCTGTAGCCCGGCAGCCAGGCGAGCCATTGGAAGAAGCGCTTGAGCTGGGTCAGGGTGGCATACAAGGTCGCTTTGCTGAATGTCTCGCCCGACTGGATGCCCTTTTGCGTCGCTAGGTACCTCTTAAAGGCGACCGCCTGTTCGGTGTGGAATGCCTTGAAGTCCCGATACTTGGTATAGACCTCGAACCGATTGAGGGCCTTCGCGGCCGCGTCCACGGTGGGCTCGCTGTGACGTTTGGCCTCCTTCAGGTAGGCAAAATACTGCCGTTTGATCCGTTCGTTATTGGGGTTGTTTTTGCTCATGGGTTCATCTCCCTGTTCAAGTCACTGTTTACGAGGGGCTGGATACTATTGCTTACTTGGTCCAGTCCTTGCGGAAACGTGATGGCAAGTTTCCCGCGAACTTGCGCCAGCTTGGCCATGCTGACGCGGCGGTTCATCATGGAATGGCAGTCTGGGCAGATAGCTTTGAGCATCCCGAGCTTTTCGGTTTTGGGCAGATAATCGGCCATGTCACCCGCAGCCATTTTCGGGGCGCGGCAGCGGACGCAGTACATCTGGCCCGGCTGGCAGGTCTGCTTGTTCCTGGTCCGTCGAGCTTGAAGAAAGGCTGCAAGCTCCTGGCCAAGGATCAGCATCGGGCGCCTGTCGTCTAGGACAGGCAGCCCAGCTTTGATCCATTCGCGAACGGTATTTTTGTGAACGCCGAACAGACTGGCGATCTCTTCGACCGTGTAGTTGCGGTGGACTTTGACCTGGCGGTGGTTGGGGCGGCGTTTTCCCATGATCGTTATCCGCCCGGCTCAAGCAACTGTCTTGCGAGCGGCTTCCAGCTTCACCACCAGATCGCGAATCTCTGAGTCGGATTTCCCTGCAATGCGGGCTGCGTTTAGTGCCGCCACTTCATTGGCAGGCCAGCCGACGGCGCGACCCCCTAAGCTCACTGGTTTGGGAAATACGCCCTCCGCGATGCGGAGGTAGATAGTGCTGCGGGACAACCCTGTACTCGTCTTGATGGCCGGAAGCCTCAGTATGCTATGCGTCATCTTCAAACCTCACTGAGCAATTTAGGAACGCTCAAAACACACCGTAGCTGGGCGATTTGGGCGAAAACAGCGGGAACCCGCAAGCACCTACGTAGCAAATGTCTAAGAATCAATCGTTTGAGAGACGGCCAATTAGCACAAATGGCGATCACCGAGGAGGAGCCTCTCCAGAATCTATCTGGAAACAGCAAGATAGAAAGTGGCTGAGTTGGGCGAAAAAGATTCGCCCAACTTTCTTATCTCGTCATATGTTTGCGAATGGTTTCGGCGCTACGGCCGCCCGCTAAGGCCATCTTCGCGATCTGCTGGGAGTACCAGACATCGGACATATCCGGGCGGCTCTTTTTCAGCTTCCGATATTCCTTTTGCCAGCTATCGTGCATATCTCGCGTGTCCAGCTTGCGCACTTCACGCCTGGCGGTGGTGGGCGTGTAGCGGTTGTCCGATGTGGTCGCAGAATCCGCCAGTTGCCGGATCCTGATGCCATCGATTGAATACGCGCCTTCGTGGTAGCGTACTAATTCGGCCAAAGGGATCGAGTTGTGCCCGGCAAACAGGGCCAACTCTCCGTCGGCTTTAAGGCACAGAATCTGGCTGCGCTTGATGCCGGCGGCAATCCCTATGTTTAGCATTCCTGAATCGGTTGACCGTTGCACGCTACGGCGAAGTCCGAGGCTCTCCGCGACAAATCCGCACATCGCATCGACATCGCAACGCCATTGAGTCAGTCGCTCGACGGACACTGCCACGCGGTTGATGTCACTGCGTTTGTCGCAAACGATGAAGGATGCCGGCCCGCGCGACTGGTAGGTAAGTGTATGCACCGGCATCACGCATTCCTGCTCACAGCCAGGACAGACCACGCCGGTAGCAGGGCGCGTTTTCACGAGCAATTTCTCCGACTTCATAGCCGTAACGGCTGCCGCAGGCCACCGGCTCAACTCCTCTTCGCTGATCAGCACCGCTGCGCCCTTGCTTGGCCCCCAGGCGGGCAAGCAATTCGCAGAGCGCATCCTGCGGAGTCATGCCCCGGCAGGCTCCACTACCTCAGCGATTGGCAGTTCCTCAACTGGCTCCCTGGGCTCGATCCCGGAGGCGACTAGCATCTCGCGCAGCTTCAAATCGAGTTCGTCGTACTTAAGCGAACAGGAGTTGGGATGAGTAATGCGGATCGTCACCGACTTCAATGGCTTGTCGGCGGCCACCATAACCGACGCCGCAAGCTCTACCTGACTCACGTTGTACAGGGGCAAAGACACGCCGATCTTGTCGAGCAAGTCGTAAATCCCTTCCCGGTTGCCCGACACATCGGCTTCCAGTGTGATGCGGTCGCCTTTCTCCACCCTGGACGAAAGCCGCAATTTTTTGATCGCTACGTCCTGAATGCCGCTGCGCACGTCGTAGACAAAATGGAAGTCTCTTCGGCGAAGTGGATTGAGGTCATAGATGCGTCCATCTTTCGAGTCAGGCGGCAGTTCAGATAGCTTGAGAATCGCGGTGGCGAACATTGCCTGCAACGGCTCGATGGACTTGTAGGAGCCACGAAAGTTTAGGTCGAGCGAGCCTTCCTTCTGCGAATAGACGAAGATCACCTCAAAGGCAGGATTGTGCGGTCTGCGCCCAAACTCCCCATCCACCCACTCAATGCTTTGTAGAGAATAATCTTCCGGGTAGGCAAAGAAGTAGTCCATTTCGCCACGGCGGAGGAGTTCAACCACGCAATTCTTGCCCCTTCCCTCTGTCTGGTGGAAGTAGTTGCGGATCAAATCGGCCAGCTCTAGTCGGCTTTCCTGGTCCAACGCCACAGGCTGGTGCGGCAGGTTCTTCCGCTTCCGCCAATACGATAACGTGTCAGCGTGATAGAAGAGGGTCGCCCCGTTCCAGAACGACGCATGATCTAGGAACGTAACCATTGCACGCTCATAGTGGTTGGCGAGCACTGCAAGTTTTTCAACAAATTCCGCGCGAGCCCCTGGCTCTTCCCTCAGGTGCCACTCCGCCTCATCCAGGATTGCGCGAAAGCCCTTTTCGCAGCTCATCTCGAAGATGCCCTGAAACTCCGCATCCATCCCCTTACGCTTAGCGTCAGGCAATGCCAGCCACGCCGTGAACAACTCGTCCGGCTGTGTATCCTTCATGGTCGTAAAATTGAGGTGATCCAACACATCCCGCCCTTGGAAATAACGGGCGAGCAGAGCATTCGGCATCTGCCGAAAGAAATCCCTGGTTGAGTAATGCCGGGCCATAACTTCTCTCCTGCCCGAAGGTGGGGACCGCCATCGAGACCCTACTAGCTCTACTGTACATTGCAGTAATATCCTCATAACAAGAGATTTGAGGCAGATGGATGTTTCCCGGCCTTGAGCACCTTGTCGCCTCGGCTTCTCACGCGGAGGCGTCACGGCGTTGGTCAGCAGCCAGTCGGATATGAGCGTCGTCGCCCAAGCATCGAACGGGCGTGAAGCGATTCAACAGTTTCGCGCACACCATCCAGATGTCACACTGGTGGACCCTCCAGTTGCCGGAAATGAACGGCCTCGATGCGTTGATCGCGATTCGCGGTGAGTCTCCCGACGCTCGAATCATCGTTCTGACGACATATGCTGGAGATGGACACGATCCGTGCCGTCCACGCCGGAAAAAAATATATTTCTCCCGAGGCCTCGCTCTGTGGGCAACGGGTAATCCCCGTGAACAAAGACGGTGGTTGGATTCCCAAAAAACACGCATTCGCTCCAGTGTATGACGAACGTGTGCCCCGCAGCGGCAGACATCAACTTATCTAACGAATGACAAAAAATAGGCCCCATGGAGAGTGGGGCCTTATTGAGGCTAGACTATGTGTACGTTGCGCTCGTTGGCGCTACTAGATTAGAGCGGGCATTCGGTCTGAAGGTTGTCTTCGATGCAACGCCGTTCCGATAGAGAGCTCAATCCCTTGGGCTCCAATTTGAATCCACAACTAGCACGCTCGTGCAGGCTGCCAGCCGTCCTACAATTTCGGCATGGGCGCACACTTCTGCAATCTTGGGGAACATTTCTGGACGAACTTCTGGACAAGTTCCCGTCCAGATGCTCTAGGCGACACGCTTCCATATCAAACCAGCTATACCCAGCAGGCCAGTGCCTAGCAGAATGAAGCTCGATGGCTCCGGCGCGCTCGGGGAACGTTCACGCCCATCACGAGGAACCACAGGAATACCGATGCCTCCCCGAGGAGGTCGCAGGCCAGATTTGTAGGGGGACAGATATAGTGAGAGAGTGGCGGTGACAGGTAGGTAAGCCAACTCAAACCGCCAAACGCAATCAGCGCGCCAAGGATTCCAGGTAGAAAGGTCGACCTGTAAATGAGGTAGCCGATAAGCATGCAAAGGATTCCGTGAAATACTACCGCGACGTTCACGCCTTGAGGATTTAATTGAAGAGCCTCAAATGCTAGTCCTACAAGGTTGAAGAACGGAGCAAGCAATGAGAGGCTCTTGTTCACCATCTTAAAAATCAAATAGGAGAGCAGCGTCACGGCGACCATGCCTATGGAGTGACGGCTGGGAGCCACTTAAGGGAGCCGCGGTCTATGTAGGGGTCTTGGTCAGCGGGGTTGTCATCGCGGAAGTAGCCGAGCCACATGCGGTGGCGCTCCATGCCGGCTGGGTCGCCGTAGTTGCCGCCGAAGAGGACGAAGGGGGCGTCATCCGGACCGAGGACGTGCACGGTTGTGGGCAGGAAGGAGACATCGTCGCCATTGTGGGAAGCGACTCCGATGTAGTAGCCGGATTGGTTTGGCCAGGGTTCGTGCGAGCCATGCTCGATGTAAACGGCTAGATGTTCGCAGCGGCCCGAGGCGGGATCGTGCGTCATGAAGACGTGCTTGTCGCCGCCAGTGAAAATCCCTGGACCTCCGTTGAGGCCGCCAGACCAGTAATCATGGTCCGACACGTTAATCTTGCAGGCGGGTTCGGAGACGGCCTTGCCGTTCTGGTCCTTGCCGGTGATGGTTGCGCTTTCCGGGGCGGCGGCGTTGGCGAGGTCGAACATGATGAGCGTTTTGCCGTGTTCGGAGAAGGTAGCGCGGACGAGCTTGTCCAGCTTGTGATCGTAGACGACTTCTACGCCGATGAGGTCGCCTTTGTGGTCTTCCGCGGGGACGTAGCCGACGTTGAGGCCGAAGAGGACGTAGTACTCGATGTTGACGAGCTCAGGCGAGGTGGGGGTGTTAGTGACGGTCTTCAGCCAGATGACGTGGGCGTAGATGCCGTCGCCCTGCACGACCTGCGGCCAGTACTCGCCGTACTGCGCTTGGTCGTTGACGACGATCTTATAGTTCGCAGCAGCGCCAGCGTCGCCGTTGATGTTGGCGTACGTGAGCACCTTGGACGCGTTGGAACCTGCAAAGCCTCCGACAGGGAGGACGGTCGTGTTGCCGTTCACGAGCGCGGCATTATTGTAGATATTCTGCCACGTCATGGGACGGGCTTCCTGACGATTGCCTGTGCTGAATTTGAGATAGGGGCGAAAGCGCTGCACGAGCTGGGCGAGATCGGCGGCCGACGGGTTCCATTGCGGAGCCTGCGCGTTGGCGAGAGGCGCGAGAGAAAACAGGGCAGAGACGGACGCGAGTTTGAGAAAGCGGCGCAGGTGCATGGGTGACTCCGGGTAGTTTTATGTTTGGGGCCCGTAGTCTTCAAGAGAACGAAAACAAAACATGGTGGGACCTTTTCAACTTCGAGCGATGCCGACTTCAGAGTAGTTGACCGACCTACCCCGCGCTTCCGCGCAGCCCTCGAGCACACTATATGGTGAACCTCCTTGTGATTTCGTTTCACGGTATCGCGAGTTTAACCACATCTGATTCGAAGATCGCGAGCATGGCAGGTCATTTCCGCACCTAGACGCAGCCATTCAGCATGTTGGTCTCAGTTGGCGGATGTCAGCGGCATGCAAAGAGGAAATTGCCGCTCACCCGCTATACGACAGAAGCCCCGCAAAGATCGGTTGGCTTATCACAATCCCTTATCGGGTCGATGAAATCCTCCAGAGAGAATACGTCCCGATAAACACCGCAGTGTTCACTGAATTCCATTGGGGCATTTCCAGTTAGACGAATAGTCGGCTTTCTATGAGCAGGTCACTTTATGTCAAGCGGTTTTGCTTTTGTCTTTTTCCTTGATAGCGTCTTTGCCTTTGTGGTTGTTGGTTCAGGTTGTTGTTGCCTCTCCACCTTGTTTCTATTCGCACTTTGAATGAGCCGTTCGTAGCTCTGTGACGGGTTGGGGTCAGACGGAGAAGTCGATGCTGCCAGTTATCGGACGGCCTTGTGAAGGCCCAAGCCGACACGCAGTCATCGGGACGCGGGATGGCGACAGTTGAACATGGGAGAGACCTTAAGCTGCTTCTGCGTAGAACGGCACATACGGTTGCTGCGTGACCCAGATGCGGTGGAGCAGGACGGCAAGCTTGCGTGCGACAGCAACGATGGCTCGATTACGCGACTGCTTGCCTCCTCGCGAAGCCAGGTGCAAGCCCCACCGTCGCAGCGTGGAGTCTTTTCCTCGCGGACCCAGGACATGGTTCCCGCACTCGACCAGCAGTGATCGCAGGTAGACGTTGCCCGCCTTGGTGATGCCTAGTTGCGGGTCGCGATCTCCGGACTGACTGCGCTTCGGCCGCAGTCCGAGATAGCATCCCACGTCCCGACTTCGCTTAAAGCGCTGCTTGTTCCCTAGCGTCAGCACATAGGTCAGAGCAGTAAGCTCGCCCACGCCGTAGACCTTGATCAGTGCCTGGGTCTCGACGTACTCGGTCTCGGTGAGTTGCTTGACGAGACGATCGTAGTGCTTGATCTTCACCGTCAACGAGGCGATCTGTTCGAGCACCGGGCCAAGTGCCTGCACGAGTCCAGGCGGCAGTACCTCCATGCACCGCTTCGCAAAACACAGTGTGGAGGAAGCGGGCAGGCGATAGCCGCAGGGCTTCGCGAGACCCCGCACCGCGTTCACAGCAGCTGTCCGAAGACGGACCAGGAGGTTGCGGGCGCGGATCAGCGTAAGTGCTTCTTGCTGAGCGACGGTCCGGTGTGAGATCGGCCGAAGGATCTTCGGGTCAAGTCGCGCATATCGCGCCAGCTTCTCCGCATCCACCTGGTCGCTCTTGCGATCACTATGCGAGATCGCTCGCAGCTCGCGCACGTTGGCCACGATTACTTCGTGACCAAGCTCTTGCAGCTGTTCGCTGATCCAGATCGAATGCGTCCCCGCCTCCATCGCGACCCGGATCCGTGGTAGATCGGTAAACCACTTGTCGACTCCTGCGGGTGTCGTTCGGAACCGCCCTCGGCCGACTACTTCGCCGTCCTGGTTGAGCGTGCAGTAATGGCTCCAGACATCTCCAAGGTCAATCCCGATCGTCATCTCGACCTTCGAGCTGCTGTGTGGTACTTCAGCAATGAGGTGATGCGCCGTCTTTTTCATGGGAACAGTCTCTCCGATCTCAAGACCTGCTCCCTCGAAAATGCTCACCTATCCAGCCTGTGGTTGCAGCGTGACACTGACGCCGAGGCTCTCTAGCCTCTTCACCAGATGTCGCTTGAGCCTTTCCGCGTGAAGTTGATCGAAGTAGTCGCCGCCGAGTTCCTGATATACGCAACCTTTGCTCTGAAGGTGATAGCCGATGACCAACAGGCTATGAGCTACAGCGATGAGCGCTCGTTTGCTGCCTCTTCGTGCGGCCAGTCGTTTGAACTGAGCGGAGAGGTAACAGTTCTTCGTCCTCACCGCTGCCCACGCGGACTGACAGGCCATGCGGCGCAACCATGGACTGCCCTTGCGGCTCTTGCCGCTGAGGCGTTTGCCTGCGCTCTCATGGTTGCCGGGACATAGCCCTGCCCAGCTTGCCAGGTGTGCCGCACTGGGGAAGGCTGTCATGTCCGATCCGATCTCGGCAAGCAGACTCCAGGCTGCCACCCGCTCGACACCGGGAACCGTGATCCAGCGGGCCACCGCGTCAGCCAGTTCCTGGTGTTGCTCGCCGAGCTGCTCCAGCCGGGCGTCGAGCGCCTGGATCTCGGCTTCGAGGAAGCGATACTGGCGGAGCAGGCTATCCAGCAGGAACCGGTGGTGATCGCGAATGCGACCGTCCAGCGCCAGTTGGAGTTGCGGGATCTTGCTGCGCAGCTTGCCCAGCGCAAGATCGGCCAATCGCTCCGGGCTGTCCTCGCCGTTGACGATAGCGTCCAGTATCGCTTGCCCGCTCTTGCCCATGGTGTGGGTCAGGGTGCTGGCAAGCTTGATGTTGGCGCTCTCCAGTAGCTTCTGGATGCGGCTGCTGATGCCCGACTGCTCCTGCGAGAGCGTGGCCCGGGTTCGCGTCAGATCCCGCAGGTCGCGGATCACCGGCGACGGAACATAGCTGCCACGCAGCAGACCATGTCGGAGCAACTCGCCTATCCACTGGCAGTCCATCATGTCGGTCTTACGGCCTGGGACCGCCTTGATGTGCTGAGCGTTGGCAAGCACCATATGGAAGTGCTCTTCCAACACGTTCCAGACAGGCTTCCAATAAACGCCTGTCGACTCCATGGCGACATGTCGAACGCCAAAGCTCCTGAGCCACTCAGCGAGCTCACGCAGATCTCGCGTTGTGCAACCGAAGCGACGAAGATGCTTCTGGGGCTTGTGTCCTCGCTCGAGCAGAATACACGCCGCAACCGACGACTTGTGAACGTCGATACCGCAACACCTCTCATAGAGTACTTCCATCCTTGCCTCCTCTGCCGTGCTCGCAAAGATGCAGAGTGCGAGAGTCTCCCTCGCGTGCTCTTCCGTGAGGAAGGCTACAGTCCGTTGTTCCTGAACGCATCCACGGTCAAACTCATCAGCGGGTTCCAAACGCCACTGCAGGTCACGACCTCATGCGGGCACGACCACAACAGCCTAACCCATTTTCATCCGTCGTTGTGAACGAAGGTCATGAACAACTCATCCCATTTATCGGACAAGTGGCTCAGGCAGCTGCCGAAAAACGGGTTTCCGGCAACTTCACCCTCGGATGAGGCCTGATCACTCGAAGGTGCCCAGAGTTCTCATTCGGTTCGAAAAACACTGAATGACTGACTCAAACCGCGTCATGTTCATTATCCTCATGGAGTTCGAAAGATTTTCACTGAAAGTGGAGGTCGAGCGCGTAAATCTCCTGGAGGCTTCGATCACGCATCAGGAGGGGGGCGTCATCGGGGGTAAGTCCTACCCAGCCGGCGAAATCGTCTGCGGAAGCAGGAAAGTCTTTGAAGCTTAAAACGTCTTCGAGTACACGATCTTTGATTCTCACACGAACCAGCTCGGCGCCGCCGCCGCGGTTTTCGCGCATGTAGACGTATTTGCCGTCGTGCGACCACTCGTTGAAGCTTACGGCTTCTCCCTCCGCCAGATCTGACCAGTGATTCGTGCTTGCATCAAAGAGCATCAGTTTCGTCGCGCCATTTGTAAGGGCGGAGATGTAGCGGCCGTCCGGCGACAGCCTGGGCGAGAAGAGCCCATCGGAGTCTGGAATGGGGGAGACTTTGCTGGTTTCGAGATCGAGGCGATAGATCGCAATGCTGTCTCCGTGGGATTTGCCGAAAACGATGGATCTGCCGTCGGGGGCCCAGGTCGGGTCTCCTTCGGTTTCGCCGTTGGGTGCGCGCTCAAGTGGCTCCGGGCTGCCCCCGGACGAAGAAAGCAGGGCGATTCTCCAGGGACGGTAATATTGCACATCCATGAAGGCGATTTTGGAACCGTCGGGCGACCAACGTGGCTCATACGCTCGGACGGGAGGGAACGTGAGTTGCACCTTGCCAGTTCCATCGATTCGGCTTCGCCAGAGGGTTCCTTCCGGATAGGAGACGTAGGCCATCGACTGGCGATCAGGTGAAAAATCGACCGGGCCGGCGGATAGACCGGGGAGATAGGGATCGAATCGCCGGGCTCGTGGGTCGTAGCGGAATAGCTCCACGCGAGTCTCGTCGCCCATGACAAAGAGCCTTTTGCCATCGCTGCTAGGGAGGGGAGCGCTAAAGCGCAGCGGACCGGAGATTAGGCGCCACGGGCCCATTGCGGCTCTGCGAAAGATGGAACGGCGCTCCTGGGTGACCCAGATGGCCTGGACGCTGCCGCGACCTGCAACGAAATAGTAGTAATCGCCGTCGGGCGACCAGTTCCCACAACACTGATAGCGCGACTCTTTCCAGTCCGGAAAGAGGGGGTGGATGTCTTTGCCATTCGCGTCCATTTCCCAGATGGAGCTGGAATCTTGGTCATCACTAAGGATGTAAAAGCGTATCAGCCGGCCATCTGGCGAAAACCGCGGTGCACGTACGACACCCGAAACAGTCGCGAGTTGATGAGGCTCGCTCCCATCCTGGTTCGCAATCATGATCGCGTGGTGATACGCGTAGACGATATGTGTTCCATCCGGAGTCCAACATGCAGCGGACGCGATGATGTTTCCTGCGCGGTGGGGTGCGCCGGCTGGTAATGGCTGCATCCAAAGTTCGCCGGCAAGATCCGAGTTCGCGGCGGCGCCATTTACGACCAGTAACTTCGAGCGGTCCGGGGAGATGCTATAGATGGCCAAAGCTTCCGGAAGGGTGGTCGCGATCCAAGTGGTCTCTCCCCCTGTCGCCGACATTTGAGCGATTCCGGAGCCCGACGTCCAAGGCATCCCTTCGATGAAATAGAGATTGGCGCCGTCCGTAACGGGCAGATTCATGGGGCTTTTGGCCTTTCCGTCATTTGTGAGTCGAACGGTATTGGTGACGGTGGGCGGCTGCGGCTGACGGTCCCAGAGGGCGATGCAGATCGATAGCAGGACTGCAATCGCGGCGACAGTGATGCCAGGCTTCAAAAGATTTTTCGGTCCGGTTATGTCCTGGCGGCCAGCGGGTCCGTGCTTTTCAGGATCCTGACTGACTGGCATTTCGGGGGGTTCTTCAACAGCGATCCGTCCAGGCTGAGTTCCGTTTGGCGACTTCGGCGGACTATCACAGATCGAACCTATGAATCGATACCCTTTGGCTGGAATCGTCAGGATATAGCGCGGGCTTTCGACGGTGTCGTCCAGAGCTTGCCGGATTTTGCGGACAGCGACGTTGATGGCCGTGTTGGTGTCGATGAAGATCTCACTTCCCCAGAGTTCGTCGGCGATCTCCTCGCGGGTTACAAGTTCCCTTCTCCGGCGGACTAATAAGATGAGCAGCTCCATCGGGATTCGTTCCAGAGGAACTCGTTCGCCTAAGCGCTGAAGCTCGAAGGCTCCGATGTCTAACTCGAATTCACCGAAGTTGTAGCGCGGGCTTTGCATGATTTACCCCTGACGCACCGCAAGACTGGAAGCATAAAGCGAGAAGAATCCGACACATGATGAGGGAAAGCAATTCTAAAGGAGATCTTAATGAATCCTCTATTGCGGCAATGTACGCAGCTAGGCTTAGATTCGTCCACCGCGCCGCAAGAGCTGCCGCGATTGGAAGGATTGTATGACGAAAATCGGAAGCGTACTAACTTTAGCCACCGTAGCAGCGTTCTGGGGAAGTACGAGCTTCGCCCAGGATGCCCGGCACGACTGCTCCGCCGCTACCATCGAGGGTGACTATGCCTTTCGCATCTCTGGCGACGTTTTTACCCCCGCAGGTGTTGTCAACCGGGATGGCATCGCCCTTACTCGTTTGATGGGAGTCACCTGCTCACACAGGTCGACTATGTACTAGCGAACGGCGTTCCGGTCCGGGGCCGACGAACGCCAACGCCTTTCACGACATGGAAACCGGCACCTACACCGTAAACGAGACTGCACTGGAGAGGCCGAGATTGATTTCCCAACACCACAGGGGGGAACTAGCGGCGCAGTTATCAAATTGTTATTCGTCATCTCAGACGATGGCCGGCAGCTAAATACCATCGTTACCAGTCTTACGCCTCCAAACTCAACGCAAACCGTCCCAGCAAATATCCATAGCGATGCAGTAAGAGTCCACAACGGTCCTCGGTAAGTCCAAGAACTTGAAACAGCCATCACCTTCTGTTGTTTCAGAGCGCGTGCCCGGGCAGCCACACTGGGTTCTAAAAAAGGAATGCAAGCGGATGCAACTGAGAGCATATTGCCGTACAGCCGAAGGGCAAAAATGGAAATGCTGATCAGACTGCATTGATGAGCCTTTGAGCGCGCTGCAAAGCCGCTGCAATCGATCCACCAAAAAGGAGATTTCGAGCCATGACTGTTACGATCCCTTCCTACGATGTCCCGATTTATGTTCTTGGTACTGATCGAAATTTTTGGTTGGAGACTGGACCTTTCAAACAAAACGGACCAATTCCCCCCGGTCGCACGCAGGTCGACAGCAACGTTCTCGACTTCGAATCAATTGATGAGAACAATGTATATGTTCTACGAACTGACGGAAATTTATGGCGAGAAAGCGCCCCTTGGGGACAAGTTCCGCCCGGCAAGCCGGTTGCTGGCGACGTAGTAGGCTTTGACGGACTCGCTGTTACCGGTCGCCAACTCATGATCAATTCGAAACCGGCCGTTTACGTTCTTTATACCAACGGAGATTTATGGCTAGTCAGGTTTGAAGAGACGCCCCCAATTGCCGCTCAAGTTGATGGTAAAGTTATTGATTTTGCCGCAATTGACGAGAACAACGTTTATGTTCTTGGCAGTGATAGAAAGTTGTGGCTTGAAAACGCCCCATTCGGAGGGACAATTCCGCCCCATCGTGCACAGGTTGATGGCGACGTTCTCGATTTCGAAGCGCTTGATGGGGGAAACATCTATGTGCTTGGTACTGATCGGAATTTGTGGCTAGAATACGGACCTTTCTTAATCAAGGGCCCCATTCCCCCCTCACGCACGCACATTGATGGCAATGTAAGAGGTTTCCAGGCAACTCCTGGAAGCGATGTTTTCGTTCTCGGTACAGATAATAACTTGTGGCTGGAATTCCCTTCTTACGGACCGCAAAACCGGGCACACGTCGATGGGAACGTAGAAGGCGTCCAGTCGCTTGGTTCTGTCGATAACGTATTGGTTCTCGGTACTGACAAGAATTTGTGGTATGAACAGGGACCTTTTCTAACCAACGGACCAGTTCCCCCGCCCCGCATACAGATTGACGGTAATGTACTCGATTATTCCGATACAAATTTAAATCGCGGATAATCGATTGGTGGGGGCCCCATTGCGCCGATCTTCGCAGCCTCGCGGCGAAGACTGACGTTGACGATGATGGCGGCGATGATGAGTGGGACAACAGACGGGTTGTCGGAAACTCGGCCCTTCGTATCATCTGACAGATCGAACTTGCCGATGAGCTGACTTTACAGGCGCTAAGGATAGTTTGGGAAGGCTCGCTTACGTTGACCACCGCAGTTTCTGCAACAGCGACCCGCGTCGAGTAAACTCGCGCTGTGAGATTACCTGTGCTCAGGACCGTCCTCCTCTTCGCCGTCGCGCTGACCACGTGCGGCCTGGTGGCTTCTCAGCCACCCACGCCAAGGTGGAAAACCTTCACAAACGTTGGCGGGTGGAGCATACAGTACCCAGCTGTGTCGTTTTCGGAAAACGAAGCCACACTCACCCTTTTCACCGTAGGCCGCGTAGGAAAATATGAAACGGGAGTAAGATCTTCGTCACAATCAAGAAGTAGGAGCACTTGATCCTCGCCGTCACGCTGCCGGGGTTATCGTCACGGCCAAGCGCTGATCGAGGCTAGAAACAGATCGGGAACCTGTTCCCGAAGGTGGAGGCGGGACCACTCATCGACCAACTTGCCAAACAGTGACCTACAACAGAGCGGAATCGGTGAAGAGGAACCGCTTCGAGCGACCGGAGGTAACACGATGAGAATGATAGTGATTGCGGGCCAGTCAATGCTTCAGATGACAGAAAACCGGGCCAAGTGCGGCCGGGTTTCTGGTCAGTACCACTCCTCGCATTCACGGATCGAGCCTCAAGATCGAAGAAAGTACATGGGGTGGCTCGTGACTTCGCGCCTATGCTTAGTCGTCATGACTGCAGTGGCTCTTGTCTCATTGGCGGGCTGCTCGTCTGGCAACAGCTCCGGATCAATGGGAGGCGACAATCCGAACCCCGCACCGAATCCCGCACCAAATTCGGCTCCAAGTATCTCCTCCATCACACCGCAAAACGCAATTGCGGGGAGTGCCGGCTTAACAGTGACGGTTAACGGCAGCGGCTTCGTATCCACTTCGACCGTAAACTGGAATGGGACGAGCCTCGTGACCACTGGCAGCGGCACTCAGCTCACTGCTACCGTTACGACGGCTGATCTTGCCGCAGTTGGCCTTGCACAGGTAACCGTGGTCAACCCAGCGGCTAACGGCGGAACGTCGAGTCCAGTCGGCTTTATCGTCAACGGAACTCCCGGCTTCGTCTACGTGGCGAATAGCGCTAGCGCAAGCCTAACCACTGGGAGCATCTCGGCCTTTTCTATCGATCCGAGCACCGGCAGCCTGACTCCAGTTCCAGGCTCGCCCTTCCCGGCCGGCACAAAGCCAACGTCGGTGGCGGCGGATCCTAGCGGCAGGTTTCTATATGAAGCCAACGACCTGAATGGTGCGTCCTCGAACGAGCTATTCGCCTTCACAATAAACTCCTCCACGGGGGCTCTCACGCCGATCCAGGGATCGCCGTTCGCAAGCGGGGCAGACACACTCTCGGTCTCAGTCGATCCCACGGGTAAATTTCTTTACACTGCAGACTTCGGTGGTGATGGTAACAATCCGGCTGTCCCCAATAGCATCTCCCAGTTCAGCATCGATGGCACGACAGGCGCGCTGACTTTGGTCTCTCAGGCAGCTTGTCTTAGCTCGGGTACTTCGGGCTTTGGCTCGGCTAACTATGTCGTGACGGACCCGGCCGCAGGGTTTCTGTTTGCCTCAAACCCTGAGTCCAGCATCTGTTCCTTCTCAATAAGTCAAACGGGCACGCTACAGCCAGTTGCCGGATCCCCGTTCGCCCTTAGTACGAACCCTCTTCAAAATCTACAAACCTTTCCACGCTCTGTAGCCGTGGACCCATTTGGAAAGTTTCTCTACACAGCAAACTATGACGCGACGGCGGACGTCTCCGCATTCAGCATCGCACCAGGCGCGGGCACGCTGACCCAGCTGTCGGGCTCTCCCTATCCGATTGGGCCAAACTTAGGCAATCCAACCTCGCTGGCGGCGGACCCTCTGGGCCGATTTCTGTGGGTAGTTGACAGTTTTGTCGCCCTCTCGGGCTTCAGTATCAATGCGAGCACGGGTACTCTGTCAGGGCTTCCTGGATTTCCGTTATTAAGCCCCGATCTACAAATCGCAATTAACCTAAGTGGCAATAGCTCTGCTATACCGTTGGCTGTGGACCCGTCGGGTACGTTTCTCTACTTGCTGACCCAACCCGGAGCTGTAGACGTAAATTTTTCCATCTCCGGTTACGCAATCAACCAGACGACAGGCTTACTTACGGCAGTTCCCGGCTCACCTTTGACTCTTCCCGCCAACACCGCTCCCATCACCGTGACGGTCGCTCGTAAAGCTCAGTGATTGTCACACGACTAACAGACCTGGACCCTGATATCGACCTTTGTTTAATGAAACTGGAGCAAGATCTAATTCGCCGCACCGGAACGATGTGCCTGTGCGAATTCTTGGTCCTGGAAGTCATGGCTGATGGCGCTCGCTGAAGTGAAACAAAGTCACGATGTTTCGCCCATAGCCTCAATGAGGCTTCCTCGTAAGTATGAGAAATGGAGCAGCCTGTCGCTTCATCAGTATTGATCTCCGCTTATCATCTCTTGGATTTCGTCTGAGTGACGGGCAAACCGGAGGTAATCCCGTAGTGCCCGCAAAGTTGGGTTTTCGGAAACTAGGAGCTGTCAGGTGCTACGAAGGGTCAGGATCATCGACAAACGTGTATCGCGTTTGTCCATCGCCCGAAACTAGCTCCATGAGTCTTGCCGTTGCCAATTCCGATTGAGCGGCAGGAATATCCTTGATTAAAAGGCGTGCGCGACAAGACGCGTCTTCGTCGGTGAGCCAAACTTCCGTGGCATTGCGACTCCTCATCCTGAACCAGACGGCGACGTATAGCCGGACTGCATTGGGACTCAGAAGCTGCCGGTGATATTCCGACAGAATTTCTTCTGCTGTTAGCTGTCTGACTTCGCTTTGCATTCTCTACTGTTCCTGCGAATCGATATGGCGTTAGTGACTCTTGCACTCACACTTCACCAGTGCATCAGTCCTGAATTCGCCTTGCAATACAACTAACTCGTCAAGTTAAGACAAATGGAAATCAGACCTTTGGTCATCATATTGCACGCCTCTTTCGTTCCGTAGTGAAGCGGCTGCCGTCATACCGCCTGAAAAGTCGCATTTCTATGGGGCTTTGAATTTGAAGCTGCCGAGCATCTGCGAATAGATCGGATACGTGGCAAGCGTTTCGAGGCGGCCCGGCTGCATGCAGTTGAATGAGATAAGAAAAGTCTCTGATTCCACCACGACATAAGTGGTCTCGAATTCCGCTTCATCACCAAGGCGATAGCGCACGGTTACGGCGGGAAGTTTGTTGAGAGACCACCGTTTCTTGCTAAGGACGGAGTATGGGAGGCGCGGGACCCAGGGCGTTGCTGCATCTGTGAGAGCCAGTCATCTAGGCTTGTGGCCGGAGTTCTGGCCGGAAGGCCAGGGGTTACGGTGACTGATCCCTCGAACGGAGACGATCCGGTTTGAGAGAAGCTCACCCAGTTGCCCTCGCCTCTCCCACCCCCCGCAGGCGTGGCGACTGGAGGTTCCCCAGTCAGTGAGTTTTGCGCGACCGTTCTGAAGATAAAAGATAGAGTCAGCGGACCTCCTTGCGAGAAGAATGCCCGCGTTGGTTCCAATTGGACGATTTTTCGTTCCAGGCCAGCTTCGGCCAGAAATGCCATACCAGTCATCGACAGCAGAAATCGACACAGGTTAGTTAAGGGGGCGATCGGATAGTCGGCATCTATTGCCATGAAATCGCAAACACTGGCCAACTTGAACGAAGACATTCCGTTCTAAGAATTTGCGAAGAGATCGGTATACAGGTGTTCGTTGATCCATCCCGTGAAGATCGTCGCCTCCATGGCGGGGATACACCCGCATCGGTTTGATCGAAGTATCGACCTAATTTGGCCGCCTGGGACTGGCAACTTAGTTCTCAGAGACCAGAACGAAAGCGCGCGGGAGAGAGCCCGCGATCCGCCTTGAATGTTGCCGCAAAGGTCGAGTAGCTTTCGAAGCCGGACATGGATGCGACCTGCGCGAGGGTCAGTGCCGAATCTTTCATCAAGCCGGTGGCGAGTTGGACGCGGTTGCGTGAGACATATTGCCAGATGGAGCAACCTATAGCGCTCCGGAACGTGCGGCTGAGGTGGTACGGACTGGTGGCCGCTGCCGCGGCTATCGAACAGACGTCGATCTCCTGATCGAGGTGGGCGTGGATGTAGTCGAGTGTGCGTCGAATGCGTCGGTCGCCAATTCCCTCGCGATAGAGTTTTCGACTAACGATGCGGCCATCGTTGACGAGCAGGGCAGCCATGCTCACAAAGATCGAGTCGCCTAATACCCTTCCATAGGGATGACCCTGCACTGCGTCGCTGTGCAGCGCGCGTACCAGCCTGCACAGCGTTGGAGACTGCAGGCCCAACACTGGGCGAATCTCGGACGTTGCCGCCACCATCGCCTCTTCCCCAGCGGCGGCCGTCAAGGCAGAAGGCGTGAAATAGAGGCAGACAAAGTCAACCGGCCGATTCAACCATCCAGTAAAACTTGCGCCAGCTGGAATGAACGAAATATGATCCTCGGGCATATTCGTATCCGTGCGTTTGCCGTCCAGCATCCACCCCATCCTCAGGGGAGCATGATCGAGTCGGACGGCAAAATGATGGAAGGGAGCCGATGGAGTGGGGTCGTGCATTGGGCCGATGCAGGATTGTTCCAGAGTGCAAAGCCTCCACACACCGCGCCCAGAGATTGTATGGCGAAACGACGGTGGAACCCGGCTGAATTCGGCCATCTCGGGCTTGCTCAGGATCGGCATGCGAAGAAAATAGCACAATCCTGAGACTTCCCGTCTGATTCGTGTGCTCGAGCAATCCACCTCTTAGTAAGCTGGCCTGTGCCAAGCCGATTTTGGGCGCGGCGAGCGTGATTTCATGCTCCGACCGTATCGTTCGCCTACCTGTACTGAACGGACCTTTTTATTACGGTCGCGGGTGATAGTGCCGGCGGATCTTCAAAAGGCAGGTCCGGCCATAAGGAGGTTCACATGATGGCTCAATCCGCAAAACTCGGCGAGTTTGGACTGCTTCTATGCCTTCGCCATCAGGGCCATCACGCGCTCCACTATTTCCGGTTGGCGCAGAACGCTGCGCGGCTTGAGCAGGTGCTGGACCTCGAACATCAGCTTGTGGATGGCCGCGTCCTCGTATGCGAGTCTGAGCAGGGCAGCGCTGAACTTGAGGGCATTGACCCAGTCTCCGGGCATTTGGCTCATGTCTACATGCAGGCGATGGGCCGCCATCTACTCTGATGCAACCATTCAGCAGACTTAGGGATTTGCAACAAGTCGACTCGGGGGTCAAAAATGGCAACAATAGAAACGGGGCCTAAGCTCAAGACCAGAACGAACTACGAGCGCAAATTTTTCTCTGCAATGGCGGCGCTGATTCTGATCTCGGTATTCGTCGGCTTTGCGCCAACGTTTTTCCTTCGAGGGATTGTCAAAATTCCCGCCATTCAACGCGGCTTCATGTCCATCGCCCAGCCTTTGCCGCTGCTCGTGGTGATCCATGGCGCCATTTACACCTCCTGGATTCTATTGTTGATCACGCAGACTTCCCTGATTGCCGCCCACCGGGTGCGGCTGCATCGGCGATTGGGGCTTGCGGGCTTCGGTTTAGCATGTCTCGTCGTTCTAGGTGGTGTCGCGGTGTCTTCCGAGGCCATAGCGAGACTATTTCCACCTGCCGATCCACGGATAGCCTTTTTCCTGGCAGTGACGCTTTTTGAGGTGCTGGAATTCGCGCTGCTCGCCTGTTTCGGCTACTTTCAGCGAAGAAATCCCCCGGCCCATAAACGCTTGATGCTGCTCGCAACAATTTGCCTCTTGCCTCAGGCTTTCTTCCGTTGGCCAGTCTGGCCGGGGCACGATTTGAGGGCGTCCACTATCGGCTGTTGGGTGCTGCTCGCGCTGATCGCGTGCTATGACTTTCTGACCATGCGGAAAATACACCTGACAACGTTAGGGGGTGGCGCGGCCATAACTGTGACAAGCCTAGTTGTGGCAAGCCCACTCGTCGCCAACGCCTTTATCCATAACTCGCTTTGGTTTCACTTCGCGCTGAGACTGCAGATGTTCGGTCGCCATTTGTACTAGGAGGCGGTGTTTCCGCGAATTCAAGGAGGACGCGTATGGCTCAGGCGCAAGGCAGCGCCCAGACAATCGCGGCTCCCACTTCGTTGGAGACCGCGTTGCTGAGCGTTGGGACAAGGCTGAATGGCATACAATTCCGCCGAAGATCAGTAACGCGAAGGAGTAATCCTTCTTCCCCACGTAGTTGCCAAACTCTAGGTTTAATTATTAGCCGTGCCTGAATCGTAGACAGTGCCGCGATGGCGCGAATTGGAGTTCGAGTTCATGAGCGGATCAATCAAAACCTGCATCGCAGTTTTGTTTGTGGTGCTATCTCATGTAGCAGCTAAAAGCCAACAGGCGGCGCCAGACTTGGTTCTGCTCAACGGAAAGATCTTTACCAGCGATGCTGCGCATCCGCATGTGCAAGCTCTCGCGATTCGTGGGGAGCGCATCACAGCGACCGGCGACTCGGCGAAAATCAGGGCCCTAGCTGGGCCTCACACGAAACAGATCGACCTCGGCGGACGAACAGTGATCCCCGGTATCAACGACGCACACAACCACCTCAGCATCTCTCCTCCCAATCGCATGGACCTGGAGTTCAAAGGCCCTGATCCGGACTGGCCTGAAATGAAGGCTGCGATTGCCGCCGCTCTGTTAAAGGCGCCGAAAGGGACATTCATTTACGGTCAGATGGCCGGGAAGGTTTTCCGCGATCTTGCAGTGAATCGGGACACTCTCGACCAGTTGGCTCCCAACAACCCGGTCATTCTGGAAACCTTTACTGGCCATGCCTGGATCGTGAACAGTGCAGCACTGGTGCGAATTGGAATTCGAGAGGATCAGCCCGATCCGCTTGGTGGACGCTACGAAAGGTCACCTGACGGCAGGCTCACCGGCGTTATTCGCGAGTATGCGTTGGAAACAGTCTGGCGCAGCCTTTCGAACCAGACCAGCGAGGCGGACGCTCTCAAGGAGTTGCGCGATACCCTTTCCGCGGCCGTCAAGTGGGGCATCACGACGATCCAGGACATGGAGAATGACATGCCGCCCGATCGGTGTATCGCGCTCCTTGAGAAGATGCCTGTTCCAATTCGCGTCCGCGTAATACGAATGCCGGGAACAACTCCTGCCGGCCGCGATATACAGGAAGGCCGACCAGTTCCACGGAGTTCGAATCCGCTCATTACGGTCAGCGGCACCAAGTGGGTGCTCGACGGCACTCCGCTTGAAGGAACCTTCGCGCCCCGCAACGATCCGGCAACCCTGGAGTACGTCATTCTGCACGAGCAAATGACGTTTCCACAAACGGAGCTCGCCTCCATGTTACGGGAGTCGCTGCATGATCATGATCAATTGCTGCTTCATGTGTCCGCATATCCGCCCGCCGCGGCGATGCTGAGCGCGATGCAGGCCGAGGGCGGAGCGCAGGTGTGGGACAAACAGCGAGTCCGGTTCGAGCACGGCGACAGCCTGACACCGGATTTGATTCCACGGGTGAAGGAGATGGGAATCGTTGTGGTGCAGAACCCGATTCATCTCGCCGGCGTCAATGTGCTTCCTGCTCTGGGTGGCGTTCTTGAAAGGCTGAAAGCCCAGCCGCTGCGATCCTTGCTGGCCGCAGGCATTCCCGTTGCATTTGGTTCGGATGGGCAGACAAATCCCTATCTGAATATTATGTTTGCCTCTCTCGATCCGGATCGGCCATCCGAAGCCATTACGCGGGAACAAGCGGTAATCGCTTACACCCTGACATCGGCATACGCCGAGTTTGCAGAAAAAGACAAAGGCAGTGTGGAACCAGGGAAGCTCGCTGACATGGCTGTTCTATCGCAGGACATTTTCACGGTCGATGCTTCGGATCTACCAAAGACGGAATCGGTGCTGACGATGGTGGGCGGAAAAATTGTGTATGACGGGAAAGTAATCCCACACCAATAGTCGAGTTTAGGCTAGGAGTAGCGTACTGCGATCCCATCTTGACTGCGAGAGTGAGTATGTCAACAGGTGTCCGCTTGCTTTTTGGTGGACAGCTGATGAGTGTGTCTAAGCAGCCTGGGAAGAGCGTGCCTGAAGTGAGGCGGCCATGTTCCAGGGCAGAAGCTCCTGGATCCGACTGACGGGATGATCAGCGATCCTGATCGCTCAGGATCGAGTCCGTTGAGCAAGTTTCCAGAAAACGGGGTGCATTCGATAGGTCGCTGCAACACCATCTAGTAGAAGTTCTTCTATTGAGGATGGTGTCTATGAGTGAAGGAAAGCAGTCGAGACTATCTCCCGCGCAGAAGGCTGATGTCTGGGGGCGATGGAAGGCGGGGGAGTCGTTGCATGAGATTGGGCGTGCCTACGGCAAGCCCCATAACTGCATTCGCTGTGTGTTGTTGCCGCGCGGAGGGATTGCTCCAGCCGCTCGCCAGCGCTCTCGCATAGCGCTCACCTTGGCTGAGCGAGAGGACATTTCGCGAGGAATCGCTTCCGGCTCATCGATCCGCACGATAGCCAGCGGCCTCGGTCGGGCGGCGTCGACCGTGAGCCGGGAGGTCACGCGTCATGGCGGCCGTGCGGCCTATCGCGCCCACGATGCGGATCGGCAAGCCTGGAAATCCGCCTTGCGACCGAAGAGGTGTCTTCTTGCCAGCAACCGCAAGTTGCGGAAGATGGTCGCGAGTAAGCTGGTGTTGGACTGGTCGCCGGAGCAGATTTCCGGATGGCTGAAGACACAGTATCCCGACGACGAGAGCATGCGCGTGTCCCACGAGACCATTTACCGAAGCCTGTTCATCCAGGCGCGGGGCGTGCTGAAACAAGAGCTGATGGAGCACCTGCGGAGCAAGCGCCGCATGCGCCGCTCGCTCCATGCAACGGTCAGCGGACAGTCCCGCGGCCAGATCGTCGATGCCGTCTCGATCCGTGAAAGGCCCGCGGAAGTGGAAGACCGAGCGGTTCCTGGGCATTGGGAAGGCGATCTGCTGAGCGGCGCAAAGAACAGTTACATCGCGACTTTAGTGGAGCGTCAGTCACGCTTTGCCATGCTGGTTAAGGTGCCGGGCAAAGACACTGAAGCGGTCGTTCAAGCCTTGAGCCGGCAGGTTCGTAAACTCCCGGCGACCCTGCGGCGTTCGCTGACCTGGGATCGCGGGTTGGAGATGGCCACGCACAACGAGTTTACAGTGGCCACCAAGGTGAAAGTGTACTTCTGCGATCCGCAGAGTCCCTGGCAGCGCGGCACCAATGAAAACACCAATCTACTCTTGCGACAATACTTCCCCCGAGGGACCGACCTTGCCCCAATCTCGCAAGCGCAGCTCGACCAGGTCGCGCTGCGCTTGAATCAACGTCCCAGAAAGACCTTGGGTTTCCAAACTCCTGCAGCTAGACTGCAAGCAAGTGTTGCGTCGACCGTCTGAGCCGGCAGGGGGTTTCGGCAAGTTCGCTTCTCCCCATCCCGCGGCTGACGAAGTTTCCGATAACCGACTTTGTGGGAACGTTTAAAGCTCGGTTAATGTGAGTGCGTTTCCAGGTACCAATCCGAATGCTGTTTGCCAATGAGATCAACGACCACTTCCTCACAATCCGGTCAGTGAGCACGTAGCGTTGACAGGAACTCCATTCTCAAGTCCGGCTGAACAGTGGAGAAACCGTTTAGGGGCGAGTCAGTGCTGCTGCTATCATTCGCAGCATGCAAGTTGAGAGTCTTACAAGTGCTCTGAGGCGTGGGGCCGCTCTTTCCGTGTTTGCCACCGTATTTGCGACAGGTGCTGCTCAACAGATGACCTCAGCCGCACCGCAGTTGAAACCGTTGCCAATGCCACAAGACCGCGTTGCCGATTCATACCTTATCTACTCGCAATTGCTGCCCGGTGATGAGATTGAATGGGGCAAGGTCCAGCGTTCGTTTTGGCTGATGGAGGACACAACCAAGGCCGAGCCGCCCGACAGCCCTTGTGCGACTGGCGGCATGATGAACCCTCATAAAGCGATCCAGGCCCCTGAGCCACGACAAGCAGACTTTGCCGAAGTCCTCGCCGATTTCGACGCCCATTGTCACGACCGATATCTACTCGACGCATCCCAATTTCATGTGAAATTGCCTGTTCGATTGCTGGATGAAGAAGAGCGAAAGCGTTACGTGAGTCATGTCATGGGTTACATGCCTCCGCAGAACAGCATTATGCAGGCGCCTCCAACGCCAGATGAGTTCAAAGGCGCGGCGGGGATGCATAGTTTTACGGCCGTCTACTTCAACCGTGCGCACACTTTGGCGATGACAGAAATAGGCATGTACTGCGGAGGTCTATGCGGAAACTGGCGTTGGGTCGTGTTGGAACGCAAGAACGGGCAGTGGCAAATTCTGCCGTGGGTAAGGATGTCGATGATGTCCTAGATTTGCAATGATCACTCACGGTACGCCGTCCCCTAAGAGACCGCAGGGTCACGGGCTAATTCGAGAATTACTATTCGGTTGCCATTCCTCCTGACTAGATGAGGCTAGGTGATGAGCTGCTTCTGGGTGAACTTCTTGCGCAACAGCACCTTGCCGTTCTCCCCAAGGGCAACGAGGTGAAAGGTCGTCTTGCCAACATCAATACCAACCGAACGCATCCACATAAGATGATCCTCCTTGAATAAATCTGCCAACAAGATCCGTCACCCTTCAGTGATCGATCAAGCGGCGGACCATCTCATTAACGGGGTTTGGGAAACTACCGCTTTCCGGCTGGCGAAGTTGCCGATAATGCGACTTTTCGGGCATTGTCTGAGTAGCTGGTTTATCGGCCACTTGGGCTTAGGCAGAGATTAGGTAGAACAGCTCAATGAGTGAATTGGCCTGATACCACCAACCGAGAGAGCCAACTTCGAGACACCTTGTCACGCGCCTAGTATCTGGTGGCCTTGTTAAGGCCGTTGATCAGAGGCTTAGTGCCATTCTGCAATTGTTCGGATGCGTCGTCCAAGCTCAGGAGGGCACAACTGCTGGAGAGACTTGTGCGGTCTCGCCTTGAGCATAGCTTGACCGCACAATCACTGGATCGGATGACACGATGGAGTGCCGTTCTCAAGCTGATCAATCACTTATCATCCCGGTCATCATCCAAGCCATAATCATGCACAGCACGCAAGTTGATCTTGTAGACTGCTGTGCCGACAGCTCGGCCCAAACGCGCTCCTGCATCCTGGTCGGTTCGAAAATGTATCCCGCCGTAAACTCGAGCGTCAGAGATGTCATCGGTAATCTGCCTGAGTGACCCGTAGTGCAACACGATGCCGGGTACTGCGGGGTTTGACAACGTGATCGCATGTCCGGCTTCGCCGTAAAGACGTCTCATGACCTCGGCTCCCGCACCGGATAAGGTGCCGTGGGCTGAGGGATAGCTCGGGAAACATGGGGCCGGGATGAATGGAACCCAGTTTGGATCGGCGTCGGTTTTCCGGTTGCCGTCCGTGTCACCTGCATGAATCGCGGTTTCGGGACGCCAGAAGTTGTAGCGGTACTTGTTGAAGAATGTAGTGACCGCGCCGTCGCTGAGCGCCATGTTGATCAGGGCAAAAGCCCTCGCGTTCTCGGACAGCGAACGCCGGCCTTCTTGCGCGACGACCTGCCTTGCAGCCTGATTGAATACCTGGGTTGGCGTGGAGGCCGCGTAGTAGAGCACGACATTAGCCCGATCTGGTGGCCGCTCTGTGCTGTTGGCGCTCGCGCTCCCTACCGTCTTCACCTCGTTGTACGTCTTCGCGTATTGGTTGCTGTCAAGCGCAGGCGGTGGATCGAGCAGAAACTCACTGACACTCGGGATACCGAACGGGGTTACGTTTTGCCACTGAAAGAAGGTTCCGACCGCGATTCCATTCACGATTGGACAACTCGGCGTGGCTTGATAATCGCCAGGAACGGCCGGCCCGGGTATCTTGAATTGCGCGGGCGACGAGCCGTCGTTGGCACGAAGAGCGATCATGGCAGAAGCTGCGGCGTCGCCCGTCGCTATGCCGTCATTCTTGGCTTGACCGTCGGGTATCAGAGCCAGCGAGTTCGCGCGAGCACTGCCGAGCGTGGACGCGCTGGCGGGGAAATAAGTACTGAGCACCCGATAAGCAGCCTCGATGGCTGCTGCGTCGGCTGAAGCGCCATGGGGCGCGACGATGCTCCCAAGATATGGCTGGTAGTCCTGAGTGATGGCGTTGACGGCTTCAAAGACAGCGAGTTGGACAATCGCTGCATATCGCGCCTGGGCGAACGGGCTCTGGCCGTTCGCAATAGCTGTGTTTACCGCAATCAGGTTCCAGTCCAGAACCGCATCGGCCTTTGCGACCGCGGGCCCGAACAGTAGAGTCGCCATCAACATGCATATGCCAAAAGTTCTCTTGGTTGCGCCACCATGCGTCGTTTTCATTGTGCTTCCTCCTGATTCTTCACTGACTTTTCGGTAGTGGTGATCGGCATATTCGCGGCAACGGAGGCTGTTGTCCATATCGGAGAGTGTGTCGCGGCGTTATGCTTTGTGTCGCTCTAAAGACAAGCGTGGGTTGCACTTGCGTCAGCCTCTACCGATGTGGTGTAAAATCACTCAGCTTCCATGGGGTGTGCCATGGCTTCCGAGCCAGCTGGAGTGGAGCAACCGATCCGGTTCGGCGAGGGCTACGAGGTTGACCTGCGTCCTCGGAGGCTCCGCCGTGGCAGCCATGTGCTGAAGCTTGAGCGTATCCCGTTCGAGATCCTTCTCCTGCTGCTTGAACACCGGGACGAGATCGTTACCCGGGACGAAATTGTCTCAAGGGTGTGGGGCAAAGGCGTTTTCCTCGATACCGACAACAGCATCAGGGGCGCGGTCCGGAAGCTTCGGCAGGCGCTGAAGGATGACGCCGAGTGCCCGCGATTCATACAAACAGTCACCGGACAGGGGTATCGCTTCATTGTGCCGGTCACTCCTCCCGAGGAAGAAAATCGGGCGGAGACACACAGCCCTGAAGCATCAACCGTCCCCACAAGCGAGCAGAATCTCGTGACGGAGCCCAACGGCCGGTTGCAGACAGCTGGACTGCGCTCGGTGGGGGAGCAGCAGGATCGAACCGCGGCGAAATTGCCTGCTGCCGAAAACGGTCACGGACAGAGGAATTGGCTTGCCCACAGGTGGCTTCTGCTTGGAGCAGTGTCTTTGCTCGTACTGATCGCTGTCACAGCGTACATCCTCGCCCGGAAAAGATCGGCTCATGCGAAAGCTCCCAAAATCACCTCCCTCGCGGTACTGCCGCTGAAAAACCTTTCCGGCGATCCCGCACAGGAGTACTTTGCCGACGGCATGACCGAGGAGGTTATCGGACGCCTGTCCATGATCCGTGGGCTCCGCGTCATCTCCCGCACATCGGTGATGCAATTCAAGGACACCGGGCTCCTGGCGCCGGAAATCGCAAGAAAGCTAGGGGTGGATGCCCTCGTGGAAGGATCTGTGATACGAGAAGGCGACCGGATTCGTGTTCACGCGCAGTTGATTCGTGCATCAACCGACGAGCACTTCTGGTCGGAGTCCTACGACCGAGAACTCGGTGATGCCCTCACCTTGGAAAGCGACGTAGCACAATCCATCGCCCGAAAAGTGGAGGTTACTGTCACTGGCGAAGAGCGCGCCAGGCTTGTCACCGCCCGTTCTGTTTCGCCGGAGGTGTATGAGAGCTATCTCAAGGGTCTGGCCGCCAAGGGCAACAGCAGGGCTGAGGTCGAAAAACAGATTGCCTGGTTCGACGAGGCGATCACGAAGGACCCGGCATTTGCGCAAGCTTACGTCGGCCTCGCATCGGCATACGGGGCACTTGGCACAGTTTTTGTCGGCGCTCCCCCGAGTGAAACGCGTCCAAAGGTGATCAACGCGGCTCAAAAGGCACTGGAGCTAGATCCTGATCTCGCCGACGCGCATGTCCTGCTGGCCAACATGTATATGAGACAGTGGAGGTGGGCCGAGGCCGAGGCAGAATACAGGCGCGCCCTCGATTTGAATCCGAACGACGCTGCTGCGCACGACGGATTCTCTGACTGGCTGTTGTGCCATGGACGTATGGAGGAGGCTCTGGCGTGGTCCCGCCGCGCCCGCGATCTTGACCCTCTCGGAACTTCCGGCCATACCATCGGGTGGACTCTGTTCAACGCACATCGCTATGACGAGGCAATACGCGAGTTCCAAGATATTCTGACGGTAAGACCGGACGATAGATTGCCTCTCTGGCCTCTTGGATGGGCGCTCATTGGCAACCATCAGGCCGAAAAGGCAATCCCTGAGTTGGAGGAGGCAGTTTCTGTTACGAACAGGAGCCCAGGGGTTATCAGTGCGCTCATCTGGGCGTATGCCCACGCCGGGCGACGAGCAGATGCACTTCGGCTCCTTGGAGAACTGAAAAAACGCCAGCAGACTGGCTACGTTCCTGCCGGTGCCTTTGTGCATGCTTATTTGGGGCTCGGCGACAACGATGAGGCATTTACGTGGTTTGAGCGGGCCTATGAGGAACAATCCAATATTCTGATATACATCAAGGTCTTCCCGTTGTATGACCCTCTGCGCGGCGACCCGCGCTTTCAGGATTTGGTGCGCCGCGTCGGGCTGAACTGACCCTGGCGCCTAGCTGGAAGTTGGGATGCTTTTCCCTTAGTTATTTGATGGTAAATCGCCGAGGCACTCATCGAAGAACCGATTAGTCCTGATATGTCGGCTTCTGTTTATTGATTGTTCTTTCAGTTGGCCGTAAAACCGGCTATCCGGACAACTGATTGCTGCCAATTGATTCTCTAGGGCTTTCTCAATGAGCGCCTAATCGCCAAGTCACTCATCGAACCTTCGAAAGTGTCCACTTGGCCGAGTAGTCGGCTTTCTATGAGCAGGTCACTTTATGTCAAGCGGTTTTGCTTTTGTCTTTTTCCTTGATAGCGTCTTTGCCTTTGTGGTTGTTGGTTCAGGTTGTTGTTGCCTCTCCACCTTGTTTCTATTCGCACTTTGAATGAGCTGTTCGTAGCTCTGTGACGGGTTGGGGTCAGACGGAGAAGTCGATGCTGCCAGTTATCGGACGGCCTTGTGAAGGCCCAAGCCGACACGCAGTCATCGGGACGCGGGATGGCGACAGTTGAACATGGGAGAGACCTTAAGCTGCTTCTGCGTAGAACGGCACATACGGTTGCTGCGTGACCCAGATGCGGTGGAGCAGGACGGCAAGCTTGCGTGCGACAGCAACGATGGCTCGATTACGCGACTGCTTGCCTCCTCGCGAAGCCAGGTGCAAGCCCCACCGTCGCAGCGTGGAGTCTTTTCCTCGCGGACCCAGGACATGGTTGACGTGAATGACCTGCTCATAGAAACCCGACTTTCAGGGAGTTTCACGATTGCTTCGGGGTGCACGTCATTGGGTAATTGCTAAAGCGTCGGAATGGTCGCTTCCGCGGATCAAGACTTCGTCATGACCCTGTTGTGCAAGCTATATAATCCCCCTCACCATGCCGTTGGTCCCTGGCACGAAACTTGATGGCTACGAAGTTCTCGGCCTGTTGGGTTCAGGCGGAATGGGCGAGGTCTACCGTGCTCGCGATTCTGTTTTGAAGCGTGAGGTGGCGATCAAAGTTTTGCCGTCCTTTGTTTCGCAGGATCCCGATCGGCTGCGGCGATTTGAGCAGGAGGCGCAGGCGGCTGCGGCATTGAACCATCCCAACATTCTTGGCGTTCACCGATTCGGTACATTCGAGGGCACGCCCTATCTCGTATCCGAGTTGTTGGAGGGCGAGACCCTGCGGCAGCAGCTGGAACGTGGCCCACTTCCAGTCCGCAAAGTGATCGACTACGGCGTTCAGATCGCGCATGGATTAGCGGCAGCGCACGACAAAGGCATCGTTCACCGGGACCTCAAGCCGGAGAACCTGTTTGTTACCAAGAACGGGCGGATCAAAATTCTGGACTTCGGTCTTGCGAAATTGATCCAGTCTCAACCAGACCCGGACGGCGTTGCACCAACTCAGACGCGCGGAACTGATCCCGGTATGGTGGTGGGCACAGTCGGTTACATGTCTCCGGAGCAGGTTCGCGGCAAAGCGGCCGACCATCGCGCCGATATCTTCGCCTTCGGCGCGATCCTGTACGAGATGTTGGCAGGCAAGCGGGCGTTCCAGCGGCCGACATCGGCAGATACGATGTCGGCCATCCTGAACGAAGATCCGCCGGGTATCTCGCAGATTGTGCGGACCACTCCTTTGGGCTTGCAGCGAATCGTCCATCGCTGCCTGGAGAAGAACGCCGAGCAGCGCTTTCAGTCTGCATCGGATCTGGGGTTTGCGCTGGAAGCCTTGTCGGAATCGGGCATCTCCTCAGCGGCCGTCATCGGAGCAGCGGGTCCGGGCCGGTTGAGCAAGGTGCTGGCGTGGTCGGTCGGTATGGTGGCGATCCTTGCGACGGTGGCCGTCACATACCGCCTAATGACCAGGCACAAGGAGGTGCCGTTTGAGCACTATTCCATCCAGAGTTTGATCGATAGTGAACACGTAACGATAACCGCGATCTCGCCTGATGGCAATTATCTGGCGGCTGTCGTGAGGGATCCGAAGGGTCGGAGCTTATTGGTTCATCACATTCCCACCAATAGCGAACGGACGGTTGTGCAGGATGGGTCCTATATCTATCAGGACGTCATCTTTTCGCCGGATGGCAGCTATATCTATTTCCGGATAGTGAGCGTCGTAAATCCAGATCGAATGGATGTATACCGGATACCAGTTCTCGGAGGTCAGCCGACTCGCGTTCTTGAGAGCGTGGACTTTCCTGTCACCTTCTTCGACGGAGGTCAGCGGGTGTGTTTTTATCGCGAAGATTCTACAGCGGGCACGTACAAGTTCCTCAGTGCGAGCGCAGACGGGGGTGACGAGCAGGTCCTGGCGAACGGTAAGGCGCCACTTCCTAATTCGGCGGCGTGTTCTCCAAGTGGCAGATTTGCTGTCCTCGTCATTGGAAGTAAAGTCGAGAGTTTCGACTTTGCGTCGGGATCGAGGAAGCCCCTGACTTCGCCGACCATGCTTGGCGTTTTCCTTTCGGACCTGCTTTGGGCACGGGACGGCAAGAGTCTCCTTGTAACCGGTTCGAAAACCAAAAGCTCGACTGATGAGCTCAGCTTTCTTTCCTATCCGAGCGGAGATCTGCGCCAGATCACGAACGGCCTGAATGACTTTTCGGGGGTAAGTCTTACGGCGGATGGCAAGACCATCGCATCGACGCAGACACGTTACAACGAAAGTTTCGGCGAGCTATCTTTAGCCGATCCCACTCACGTGCAAGAGCACCAAAGCGGGGGACGATGGGTGTTCACCTGGCTCGATAACGACAGGATTCTGGAATCCGCCCCCCAGAGAGGTCTGAGCGTAATCGACCTGCGCAAGGACGAGGCCACTGCGCTGAATGCGGCGAAGGGACGTTGGTTTGTCAGCCCGTCTCCCTGTGGTCCGGATACGTTGGTGGTGAGCGGCGGATTTTCGGATAAGAGTGGCTCAAGTGTCTATAGAATGCGTCCCGATGGAAGCGGCCTGACGCAGCTGACGAAGGGACCTCACGATGGATCGCCGAGGTGTACCTCTGATGGCAAGTGGCTCTTCTTTTTCGCCGGTGAGGGGGAGCTGAGGACTGTCATGCGACAGGGGCTCCAGGGCGGAGCTGCTGCCCAAATGGCTATCCCGCCCAGCTTTTGGTACGATCTCTCTCCCTCCGGTGATTTGCTTGTCTACATCACGCCGGGAGCAGCTCACAGTCAAGTCCACATCGTTTCGGCGGATTCGCTTCAAGAGATCAAAAGCTTCCCGTCGCCTGGAGTTTATAATCAAGTTGTCGTATTTTCGTCTGATAACAAGAGCGTCTTTTACGCTGCCATGACCGGACTGGACACAACCATCTGGCGGCAGCCGGTCGATGCGAGCCCCCCGGTGAAGGTAGCAAACATCCCGGGAAGGTACGTGAATTTCCTCCAGCTGTCTCCGGACGGCCAAAGGCTCGGCCTTTCACTTCTGGCTCCCACGTCCGAGGCCGTGCTTCTCCGCGATGTCCACTGATCGCTCAGGTCGATCTTGCTCCAGATTCCGTCCCGTGTTTTTGCATGCGAATCAGCGCCTCCCGCTGCCGTAGTTCCCGGTAATCGTGATGTCCATCCCCATGTCAATTGGTGATAAATCGCCGTCCATGTAAGTCATCTGTCAAGAAAAAGCACGAGAGTCCTGGGCGCGCTCTGGAGAGCGCGCATTCCATCTGATCCGGCCAACCTTCACCTTCTCGGCATGCGGAAGCAGGTAATCGTAGATCCAGCCGGTGAAGATCGTTGCTTCCATGGCCATCATCCGGGGTTGAGGTAACGTCTGGATCCAGGCATCCAGTTCGCGCCGGGTCGATCCGATCTTGCCTTCCCGGTGCACATGACCAGCTGCATCTTTCACGCAATAGCTGATCGTCTTCTTGTGAACATCCAGTCCGATGTAATACATATCGTCTCTGAGGAGCCTCCGAGGTAGTTCTCTGAATCAGCTTCACGGCTGAGTTCAGCCTTTGCAACACCTCGTGCTCCTCCTAGACTTAGCATTCAAACAATGCACTCATTGACCAGCACCGAGAAGCGAATGAGTCAAAATGCGGTGCTGTATCCCTAGCCATGGCTCGCAGGGGGTACATTTGGGGGTACTTTGTAAGCCATTGCAAATAATATGTTGATAATAAAATGTTTACAGACGGATATGAATTCCTCCCTCCCGCCATTCAGTCCAGGCGTGATTACTCTCCGCTTTTGATAGCCGCAAAACCCGCAAAAACCCCTATAAATTCAGCCTCTTAGGCGAAGCCGTATTCTCTGGAGAAACTTCGTGGCCTTGGGTTTTAGGGACATCTCTGGACCATTCTCTGTGGTCGGAGAATTTGCGCGAGTTGGACGACGCTAAGATTCTCGATTTCGAGGATCAGGACAGAATGGCTGCCGCTGTAGCCATCCCCCGAAGAGGCCAAAACCCTGAGCGCGCCGGATACGAGAAAGAAGCTTCTCCAGGGCCTTGCCGAGGAGGAGGCAAAAAGCAGCCCCAAATAGAGTCACCGTTGTCGAATTTCGGACAGTGGTACGTTCTTTGAGAATAAAAAAAATGATCACAAATGTGCTTGATAGCAACATGCCACAACTAGACAAAATCATGGACGCCAAATTGCGGATTCGAGTTCGATTGCCGTCAACTACTTTTAGTAAATCGTCTAAAGTGGCTGGTTCCATCGAAACAGGCGCTCGTAATTTGATCCGCATTTCTTACCCCGCAACGAATGTTTGAGTGAGAAAGAGTTCGACATTGCTCTTGTTGGCACAGACCTCTCTTACGGTCTTGTTCAAATTACATGTACGTCCCGCGTATTTGTCGTCAAGGCGCCAGACTGTCGGTGATCCTTTCGCGTTTCGCCCCGGCAAGTTTACCGCCTCAATGAATTCGGCGATAAGGTCTTCGAGTAGCATATCGCCCGGGGCTGTTATGGGAACCGCCTCTCCCCCCATAACCCTTATTGTGAGCTCAAACTCTTCGGCAGGCCCGTTCTCTTTGCTCATATGGAGATCAAGACGACTCTCTCTTGAGCGCGCCGTAAAATTGTCGTGGGCATAGAATTGACCGCAAAATTGTGGAGATCCTATGAAGGTTAGAGATTTAGCAGAGTGGCCGCCGCAGCCAGGCGGATTTTATAAGCCATCCTATCGAGTTCCTACGACTGAACAGGCGAATCCTGGGACACTTGCGATGAGGTGATCTCGTGGTCTTCTTCATGCAAAACAGCCTCTGCCGGAGAAGCTGCTCATCTCATTCCTGGTCCCGATTACTAAGCTCACCTCCCGGAGCTAGGACAGGACGAAAACGCAGCAATTTCTAGACTCCAGAGGCTGATTAATGTTGACATTGCTAGCTCAGGACGCTACGATTGCTCTGCTTTTGGGCATACCTGACAGCATTCTCTGCTATAAGGCGCACGCTCCGGCCCCTCGTCTAAAGTTCGGTTGGTTTTAACGGGAACGACGATCCACAGCGCTGAGTGACTATTTCTTGTTTCCGCCATTTACTTCGGCGGGCGAGTTCCCGTTTCTGGTGACGAAGTTGTCGGCCTACTATAACCGTTAAGATCAGACCCCACCGCCCGAAAGGAGATGTTAGATGGACGCTATCAAGACGCCTGGATTTACCGCTGAAAACGCGCTCTACGACACCTGCAAATACAATATGCCGAGCTCGACCACGGAAAGAAGCAGTTCGGGGGTTGAACCCCAGGCTCCCGTTGGTCCTGGGATAACGATAGGGCCTGAGCAATGTGAGTGGAGGTGCCTATGGAGATGTACGAGATATGGATGTTTCCCAACGCATTGCTACGAGGTGTGTTTTTAACCAAAGGTTCTGACCAAGGAAGCGTCGAGGGGCGAGTCCATTAATGTTGTTGCCTTGCAGCGCACGGCCCGCCGGTTGTAATAACTAGGGAGCTTTATGGACCCGCTGGACTTGGTCAAGCTCGCTCCGTTGATGGAACGCACCAGCGGTAGCCCTCAAGTGCGCGTCGGGCTCATTGATGGACCTGTCGTTACCCAACATCCAGATCTTGCGCGCGAATACCTCCAGGAGATTCCCGGAAATAATGGTGCCACATGCACTCAGGCCAACAGCACGGCATGCGTGCATGGGACCTTTGTTGCAGGAATCCTGAGTGCTAAGAAAAGTTCCGCCGCACCCGCCATTTGCCCCAGTTGTACCCTAGTAATTCGTCCCATTTTTTCCGAACGGGCAGAGGGCAGCGAACGAATGCCAAGCGCGACGCCCCAAGAACTCGCCAAGGCCATTCTCGACTGCCTTGAGGCGGGCGCTCGCGTGCTGAACTTAAGCGTTGCCCTGTCTCAACCCTCCACGAGTGGCGAGCGTGTGTTAGAAACGGCTCTGAACGAAGCTGGCAAGCGCGGAGCGGTCGTGATTTCGGCGGCGGGCAATCAACGAACGCTGGGCAGCACAGCCATTACTCGCCACCCGTGTGTCATCCCGGTGGTGGCTTATGACCTGCAAGGCAAGCCCCTGGAGCAATCCACTCTGGGCATTTCGATTGGCCGGCGAGGACTGGGCGCGCCCGGCGACAAGATTACTAGCCTCGGCACCGAGGGTAAGCCGCTCACTCTGGGAGGAACTAGCGCCGCCGCTCCTTTTGTGACCGGGGCAATTGCGTTGTTGTGGTCGGAATTTCCGCATGCGAACGCTATTGAACTGAAGTTTGCTATGATTCACGCTAGTTCGGGGCGGCGTGCCTCCGTCGTCCCGCCTCTGCTCAATGCCTGGGGAGCATATCAATATATGCTCGCCGCATACTCGAGGAGACGATTGCCATGAAAGAAGAAGAAACGGATCGCAAACAGACGGAAGGTCAACCCTACCGCGTGCGCCTTCCGGGATTCGTCAGCGACGAGGACATTGGCCTAGGCGATGTCATAAAGCGAGCCACATCTACGTTAGGAATTAAACCCTGCGGCGACTGCGAACGCCGCGCTGCCGCACTCAACCAGTGGTTCGTCTTCAGGGGCAGGACAAAATAACCAATGTTCAAGAATTCATTTTGACGCGGAGAAAAACGATGGAACCCAATAATATGGAAGAAAAGTCGACGACTCAAGATGCGATTCGGACGGGCCTCCCTGTCATCACGCCATCCCAGGGCGATGCGGCAGCGAACCCGCCCGGCATGGAGACGTCCTGTCCAAACTGTGGAGCGGCCTCCATGCCGGTCTCTTTCGTCTATGCGTTGGGGCGCGTGGAAAAGCGTTTCCGGAGCCTCGCCGCGGAAAAGGAATTTGCCCAGGCTGTCGGACGAGCAGACACGGCCGGGAAAACGGACCAACAGACTTTCCATGCCGTTCTGTCAAAGCGCGAGAACCGCTATCTGGTACGTCAACTGTGCTGGGTGCTGACGATCCAAGGCATGGATACCTATATCTTGCAGCCGCGCGATGCGACGGACATCGGTCTGTTGGTGGAAACCATCCGGCCGGTACAAAGCGCCCATGACATGGATGTCGTTATCGGTCTGCGCGGGCCCATCGCGCCGCCGGAGATGTGCGACGGTTTGATGGTTCCCATCGTTGTGTTCGACCAGATCTATTCCTTCGACGGCCCCGCGCTTATTAAGGCCATTCCAAAGCCGGAGAAGATCACTGCCGAGAAATTCGGCCCGGCGGCCGAAGAGTTGTTCAACAGGATCATGCGAATGACGGACAACGCAGGCGCGACGGACGAGCACCGCGCTTTGAACTATTTGGCCATGCGCTATCCCGCCATCTATGGCAAAGCGGCGGAGGAATTCGGGCGGGACTTTTCGCTGGCCCGAGTGGAAGTAACCCGGTCGCCGGTGAGCAACACGCGCAACATCGTCGAGGTCGGCTTTTCCTATACCAACCGCAATACCGATTTCACGGAGAAGTTTTGCGTGCGAGTGGATGTGACCGAGGAGTTTCCTTTCTTGGTGAGTAAGATGTCACCGTGCTACGACCATTAGATCTGAATAGGAGATGTGAAATGAATATCGTTAACATGCCTGGCTTTACCGCGGATAATTCCCTCTACAAAACGAGCGGGCACTACGTGGTTGCAGGAGCTCAAAACTATCTCAGCGGGGAGCAAGGCATTACTTCTCAATTACGCGTCGGCGGGTTGGGCGGGGTTTCAACAACGCACAGAAAGATCGGGCCAACCTTCTTCCAATGCGGATGGAATCCAAAGACGCTCACGAGTGAGTGCACGTGCGCGGGTGACATGGACTGTAACCGGATGTTCACATCGGGCTTTTGCGGCGAGAACGCAAGCTGCGATACCGGCAACGGTACATGCAGATGCGACCTTAAGCTGTGAACAGAAAAGGCAGGCACGAAATGAACGCTATTAAGACGCCTGGATTTAAGCTACGTCGTCCTGGATATTAGCAGGAGGAATCGGGACGTTCTCCGGTGTCCTTTGAGGTGTCCCGCAATTGACTACTCAGGTCACACTACATGCATTTATATCGGACAGCACGACCGTAAGTAATTGGGACTGCGTTGTGGCGCATACGGAGAAAGAATTGCTAAACCGTTATAGGGCGAAAGCTCTATCGGGGGTTCGAATCCCCCATTCCCGCAAAAGTAGCAACTCGCTGTTGGGACCACTCAAACGGGATCTCATTAACGCACTTCTCCAGTGAAAGATTCGGGTGTTGCTTGCCATCGAGGATCGCTTCAGTGATGTCCGGCGCTAAAAAGGCCAAAGGGATGATCCTGCTAATGTAGCGTTTATCGAAGCCGGTCTGTATTGCCAAAGCCCGCTGATTAGGCACTTCCCCGCTCAGAATCCGGTCTATCCAGTCGTGTGCTCGTGCGACAGCTCGAACCAGAGAGAGTACCGGGCGCGCCCTGTTTTGCTCAGTGTCAGCCAGTAGCAGCCGAACTTCACCGCCGCACCTCCGGAGTTGGGCGTCCGCTTCGAGGACGATGAGATCTTCCGAAGCAAGCAGAGTGGCGGCAATCTCTTCACTTCGTTGAGGAGTGAGAAAGGTTTTCAGGACGGAGTGTTTACTCAATTGCAGCTCAACCTTATGCTGCCGAACGACGATCCGCGTAACCATCGATCCCAGGTCATTCCGGACCTTTTCCTGTGAAACCAAGTACTCCCGAGCGACCTTCGCTACGTGCTGAGTCTCTGTCATGTCGAGGGAGTGAGGCCGCAAGAGATCGAGGATTCTCGGCGCAGACTGCAAAAGAGCGGCGAGTTGAGACAAGACCAATTCCTCAACCTCTTCGGCAGGAAGACGACCGTGGCCTGTCGGGTTTCTAGATCTACCTTGGGTCAGAGCTTGCGAGACATAGTATCGATAGCGTCGGCTCTTCTTCGTAGCGTGAGACGGAGTAAATCGATTCCCGGCCTCGTCGTGAAGCAGACCTGTGAGAAGGCTCATGCTTGTCGCTCGCGGGCGCTTTCTTTCAGCCTGAAGATTGGCTTTGAACTGTGCTTGAACACTATCCCAGAGGTTCTGGTCGATGATGGCAGGATGCTGGCCGGGAAAGGACCTGTCCTTGTGCGTGATCTCGCCGAGGTAGATTCGGTTTTGGAGCATTGAATAAAGGGCTCCACGGGAGAAGGCGTTGTCACCAGAGGCATTCCCAGTCTTGCTCAATCTCTTTTTACTTCGGATGTCCTTCTTCTCCAGATAAATCTGAAGCTTGGAGACGTATCCTTCAGCGAGATACGCTTGAAAGATATCCTTGACCCGATTGGCCTCCTCTGGATTAACAACCAAGTGACGATCTTCGAGGTCATAGCCCAGAGGAACGACGCCTCCCATCCACATGCCTTTGCGCTTCGAAGCGGCGATCTTGTCGCGGATGCGTTCCCCCGTCACCTCTCGCTCAAACTGTGCAAAGGACAGGAGCACATTGAGGGTCAATCTTCCCATCGATGTCGTGGTATTCAACTGCTGGGTGACCGACACGAAGGTTATACCCTGTTTGTCGAACTGTTCGACGATCTTGGCGAAGTCGGCGAGAGAGCGCGTGAGGCGGTCGACTTTATAAACGACGACAGTGTCGACTCGTTTCGCTGCGATATCGTCCAAAAGCCTCTTCAGTCCTGGCCGTTCCATGTTGCCGCCGGAGAAGCCTCCATCGTCGTAGCGAGTGGAGACAACGTGCCATCCCTCATGGCGTTGGCTGAGGATGTACGCTTCACACGCCTCTCGTTGGGCATCCAGGGAATTGAAGGATTGCTCCAGCCCCTCTTCGGATGACTTGCGAGTATAAACGGCGCAGCGAACCCGAAGGGTCATGGCTTCCTGACCCCAAAGAACAATGGACCTGACCACCGTGTCCCTGTGATCTCCCGGGCGATCCTGGACAGGCTAGAGTAGGTCTGGCCTCTATATAGATAGCCATTTCCGGTGGCAATGGCCTCATGCATTTCTCCCCGCCACATGCGCAGAAGCCTGGTGCCAGTTTGAGGGGCAGAATCGGACCGTTCCTGGGATGGTTTCTCCGTATTTAGAGAAGTTGCAACTTCCCGCAGTCGACGCCGAGCGGCGTGCGAAAGGCCGCCGAATTCCCTCTCCTGCATCCGATACGCAAGAACGGGAACCATCAGTTCTTTGCGGAGATTCAGAGGAGGATCTTCGCTGAAGTTCTCGGCCCAAATGGCGAGTAATTGGGCCTTATTTAAGGATGGCAATGTAGCAATTTGCTCAGAAAGCCTGTCGTGCACGTATTCTCCACTTCGGCCGAAGTTTCAGCCGTGTGGACAGTGACGCTCTGCTCGGGCACAGAGTCAAGCCAAATCATGGTTGTCAACAGAAGCCGACTTCCCGTTATCGATCAAGAGTGCAGCGACTGGCCGTCGCGGTTTTTCTCGCCCATATGGTGATAACATCATTGTTATCAATAAATTTAGCGTAGCGTAGCTGGGTACTTTTGGTGAAGATTTTCTTGAGTTCCACCTTTCGCGACCTGATCAGAGGGCGGCGAGCTGTGCTAGACGCTCTGCAGCGGCGCCAGCAAAGCTTCACTGCCATGGAGTATTTCCTTGCTACTCCAAAGACACCGCTCGCTACGTGTCTCGATGAACTGATAAAGTCTGATGTTGTTGTGATAGTGGTCGGGCTGAGGTCCGGGTCGCTGCTCCCTGATGGCAGCATGACCTACACGCTTGCCGAGTTCGAGCAGGCTCGCCACGACCGCCAGCCGATCCTTGGCTTCATCAAGAATCGTTGGAGTAACGGCGAGACGTCCCCTGACAAGGTCGATGCACTGAACCGCCTGAAAGCCGGAGTTGAATCGCTTGCAACGACGACAACATTTACTACGGCTGATAACCTCGCCTTAAAAGTTATTCAGTCCCTCGAAGCGTGGGAGAGCGAAGGAAGGCCGGGCGCTCAAAAGACCTTTATTTCTTCCACCGAGTATTTTGGCGAAACCGCACCTCAATTTCCGAGCCCGCTTCTTGATTATTCGACTATTCTCGTTGGGCGGACAAACGAGCTCTCAAAGTTGAACCAATTCTTGGCTAGCAAAGACAAGAATATTTGTGTGCTGAGTGGCAGAGGCGGCATCGGAAAGTCGAAGCTTCTTCAGGATTGGAGCGGCAGCGCCGCCGGTTGGCAGGTTGTCTTTTTGAAGTATGTGCCTCAGTGGCATGAGGACTCAGAGAAAGAGATTCCAACGGGCCCGACAGTAATCGTGATTGATGACGCTCATCGGCCTGAAATCGAGCACGAGATTGCGAGTGTTGCTCAGATCTTTGCAGCGCGTCGAATTAGGCAGCCTCTGAAGCTGCTTTTCTCGACGCGGCCCGGTGTTAGCTCTTCTTTCCTCAGGAGCCTGCGCCGAATGATCTCCGAAGCTGAGATTCAAGAACTTCCCGAATTGGAAGAACTCACTGATGACCAATCGGAGAATCTCGCCCGCGAGGTCCTCGGCCGGTCTCATTCGGGACACGCGAAAGCGTTGTCGAAGATTGCTGGAAACTCCCCGCTTGTAATCGTTGCGGGCGGCAGACTAATCGCGGCCGGAAAGGTCGATTTGGCCCAACTGTCAAGCTTTGCGGAATTTCGAAAGGCGATATTTGACCGTTTCCTGGGCGAGTTGCGTCTTGAAGGGCCAGATTTTGCCATCGATCCACCCCGTCCGTTATTAAACCTGATCGCAGCGGTAGGTCCCGTCGACGTCCGGAGCGAATATTTCCTGGTCGGGGCGCAAAAGTTTCTCAGTGCCACGGGAGATGAGGTACTGCGGACGGTAAGGCTTCTCGGCGAACGGGGAATTCTTTCGAGAGCAGAGAAAGCGGTGCGGCTCCTTCCTGATGTTCTCTCCGATTTCGTCCTCGAAGATTGTTGCGTTAACCCGAATAGTCCGACAGGCTACGCAGACCGAGTATTCGATGTATTTGGCTCTTTTTTTTTCCAACAGCTGGTCCAGAACCTGGCAGAGCTAGATTGGCGCGTTGGGCATCGCGGGTACGGACTTAGCCTATTAGAAGGGATTTGGACAAGGATCGAACGGGAGTTCCTGGAGGGTGACCCAAATACGAGGCGCAGAATCTTAGAGGGCCTTCTTCCAGCTGCGGTATTTCAACCTCCGAGGGCTTTGCGTCTCATTGATCTCGCTCGTACGACTCCAGCGGCGGAGGTCGAACCTGCCTATAGAAAATTACTCGGAGATGGGCGCAAGTACGTTATGGGTGTTGTACCCCGTTTGCTTGAGGCCACAGCGCACAACATCGATTATCTGCAGGGTTCGATGGATGTTCTTTGGGACATTGCTCGAACGGAGGATATTCATGATAATCCTGACAAGTCCGCGCGGCGGGTACTGAAGCGCCTGGCATCTTATGAATTAAACCGATGGGCCGGCTTCAACTTCGCGGTGCTCCTTCATTGCATTCGGCTGTGTGAACGCCACGGAGCATTCCAGTCATCCTTTACGCCGCTTGATGTAATTGATCAGATATTGGAGCGAGAAGGCGAGTATACGGAATTCGACGGAAATACGTTTCGATTTGGCGGGTTTGGGCTCAACTACGCCGTCGTAGGACTGATGCGTGAGAACGCACTCGATTTCCTGGGTTCGTTGCTCGATGAAGGGAACGACAGAGTTGCGGTGAGAGCCGCCCACTCACTTGAACGACTACTACACCAATATTTGAATAGGGTGGGCCGCGAATCGACTGACGACGAGGTGAACTGGCAAAACCGGGAGCGCCTTCGTTGTTTGGATTTGCTCGCTGGTCGTCTTCAGCGAACTCCACTCAGCCTGCCGGTTCGATCTGAAATCTATGATGCGATTCGATCAGCGACCGGGTTCAACTATACGGAACCGGTGCGCACTGCGTCCAGTGAACTACTTTCAACGATCTCAAGAGATTGCGATCTGGCCATCTTCGACGCACTCTCGAGGCGTGAGGGCGATCTTCCCCTCAGGAACAGAGATAACCCGGCTGGCACTTGGCAGGAAGATTATGGTGCGCTGATAGAGGAAGCACACGATTGTTTGGTTGCACTACCCGCTGACATGCGTGTTGCCAAATTAGTGGATTTCGTTAAAACGGCTCATTCAGCCGGGATTGAGGTTAGAGGATTTACCCCAATTGTCCATTCATTCCGGGATGATGCTGGATTCATCGCTGGGCTCGTTGATCGCTTGCATCTGGACCCAGAAGCCCGTGCCTTGATAAATGAACTTGCCTATACTCTAGATGCGTTACATTCATATGCTCCCGTTGAATACCGCCGCAGGGCATGGCGTGCGCTCAGTGAAGGCCCGGAGCATTTCCTCGTTGCAGCATCGTCGGCTCTCCGAGTCTTCCGCAACAATGCAACTGATGAGGATGCCGCGCTGATCAGGAGATATATGGATGTGCCTGATGCCGACGTAAAGCGGCACGCGCTATTCGCGGTTGCATACATGGGCGGCAATACCCCTATCGTTCTGCAGTTGCTGGATGCAGCTCTCTCTGTTGATATCGGAACAGATCAGACTTTGGCGAACGCGTTAACTGATGCCTTCGGACCGTATGGAGTGCCTCTCTCAATCTTAGCTGAGGAGACGACTATCGTTCTGCTTGCGAAATTCCTTCCATTTGAAGATTTCGACGTTCGCCAAGGCGCGATTCCGCGGTTCCTGTCGCGCCTCACCACCATCTTCCCGGATCAAGTACTTGAATTCCTCATCCAGCGAATCCAAATCGAGGAGTCACGGCGGCGGGCTCACGAATGGCATTATCGTGCTTTGGGAATTGATTACCATGCAATCTCGTTTATGAGTTCGCCTAATGAGAGAAAGCCCGCGATGCTCCGTCGATGTTTGTCGGTCCGAATGGATCTGCAGCATTCGGGGGACACTCTCGCAAACCTGTTCTGGGACATCGACCCGGTTGGAGTGTATAGCTTCCAATCGATCATTGAGGTGTTGGAGAACGCAGATGCTGAGCAGGCTGCCAAGGTAGCGGATGTCGTGAGACATGCCCGGAGGCCGGACGAGTACATCTATGGAGAGCTTCGAAGGCTCAGCTCCGAGCTGCCGGAGGGTTCACGCGCGAAGACAATCATCAATCGATGGTGGGATCTCGCGGAAGAGGGGCGGCGGAACGCGCCGGCACCGCCGAATTTTGAGCCACTCTCCGATTGGCCTGAGGAATAGTCGACAGGTCGGCGTGTTAGGGCGGGTCGATTCGCAAAAGCTGGCTCCGTTTCCGGAACTGCAGCGACGATTAGTGCGGACAAACGCGCTTCTCTGAAGAAGCCGCGTGCAATCATTCCTCCTGCAGCATCGGCGGAGGACGCGAGGCAGTGCCGCAAAGCACAACGGCCGATTCATGCCGTATTCGGGCACACAGTCAAGTTGATTCTTGACCGTTAAAACAGAAAACCCGTCTTCGCGAGACGGGGCATTTTTGACTTAGATTTTGGAAGACACGAATCGATGTGCCCATACTATCCGCTGTCGCGCAAATCGACAAATAAAATCACTTGAAAAACCCTTAATTTTCCCTAACCCCAATGGAATCAGTCGCGGATGCAAACGCGACTTACCAAGTCACTCATTTTCGCCAATTTGTCATCGCCATTTGCGCCATTACGGATCCTCTGTCATATTCACTCTGCCACTTGTAAGCGGAGGAACGAATGCCATCGTCGACGACAGCCCTGGAGGTGACTTACCTCCCCACAACATCTCTCAAACCCCACCCACAAAACCCTCGAGTCCATACCGACAAACAGGTAGGCCAAATCGCTCAGAGTATCGAGGCATTTGGTTTTAATGTCCCAATCCTAGTGGACGATCGGCAGAACGTTGTCGCTGGTCATGGGCGGCTGCTGGCCGCGCGGAAACTCGGGTGGAACAAAGTTCCGGTGATCAAGCTCAACCATCTCTCCGAGTCGCAGTACTCGGCATTCCTGATCGCGGACAACCGTCTAACCGAAAACTCCTCATGGGATGAACGGCTCCTGGGAGAACAACTCAAGGTGCTCTCAGAACTGGAGCTTGACTTCGATCTCGAGGTCACCGGCTTCGAGATGGCCGAGATCGATGTTCTGATCGACGGATTGGAGACGCTCAATGAGCCGGATCCAGACGATCGTCTCCCGGCGATAGAAACCTCAGCCGTGTCAGTCAGCGGAGACCTTTGGCAGCTTGGTAAGCATCGTGTGCTTTGCGGAAATGCGCTGATTACTGAGAACTACGAGCGGTTGATGGACGGAGCCAAGGCGGATCTGGTGATCTCTGATCCACCGTACAACGTGGCCATTGATGGTCACGCGAGCGGTCTTGGGAAAGTCCGTCACAGGGAATTTGCGATGGCTGCCGGTGAAATGAATTCGGGAGAGTTCACGGAGTTTCTGCGCAAGGCAATGATGCTATCAAGGCAATCGAGCCAACCGGGCTCGCTAGCTTACTACTTCATGGACTGGCGGCATATGAAACAGATCCTCACGGCTGGCCTGGAAGTCTATGGAGAGACGATGAATCTGTGTGTATGGGCCAAGAACAACGCTGGCATGGGGAGTTTTTATCGCAGTGCGCACGAGTTGATCTTCCTCTTCAAAAACGGATCGGCTTCACATCGCAACAACGTCCAGCTCGGCAAATTCGGGCGGTACCGGACCAATGTTTGGAACTATCCCTCGGCAAATAGTTTCTCTCGCTCGGGACCGGAAGGAGACCTGCTTGCTCTTCACCCAACACCAAAACCGGTTGCTCTTATCGCCGATGCGATCAAAGACTCGACCGCCCGTGGGGCTCTGATTCTCGATCCGTTCCTAGGATCCGGAACTGCGGTTATTGCGGCCGAGCGAACTGGACGAGTCTGCTACGGCCTGGAACTCGATCCACTTTATGTCGATGCTCTCATTCGCCGCTGGCAGCGCCGCACTAAACGCGAAGCTATTCACGTTGAGTCGGGAGAGAGCTTTGGGGCTAGAAGAATCTCCAAGATGAGTCACAGTACATCAACTTCAGAGACGGAAAGGTAAAGGAAAATATGAGCAATGGTGACGACCCAAAAGACTATAAAGTTGGCTACAGGAAGCCACCGAAAAGCGGTCAGTTCAAAAAAGGGGTCTCAGGAAACCCCTCAGGGCGACCCAAGAAGCAATCAGATTTCCTGTCGGCTCTATTGCGAGAGGCCAACTCCGAAGTGCTTATCACTGAGAAAGGGAAACGGAAGGTGGTCAAGATGATTGAGGTCGTGGCAAAGCAGGTGATCGCCAAGGCCGCCACTGGCAACATCCAAGCACAACGTCTTCTGTACAAGTTTTTGCAGCAAGCAGAGGAGAGAGCCGCAGAAGAACAGAATTCTCCGAACACACGCGATTACGGGTCTATGAGGCCGAAGGATCTGACAGATAGTGAGCTTACGTGGCTCATCAAAAATAGCCCTGAGTATGCTGCTCTGAAGGATAACCCTGAGTACGCTGCTCTGAGGGATATAGATGGCACAAAGGCCAATGCTCGATCGGGCTCGCAAGAATAGAATGAGTGGCTGGGAAATCCCAGCCACTCAGGATTAAGAGAATCTCCTAGCGACCTGATTTGAAACGGAGTGCTAAAGAAAATCGAACCCGCACAAAGTGATCTGTCTGTTTTACCTTAGGACTTTTGCGAGAGAGCTTTGCACACGCTTCAGAATTGGGCTGGGCTGTGTCCCTTGGCAGCTCTTCTGCCCCAAGCGAGGGCATCATCGACGGTGAGGTCCGATTATCCCAGACTGATCTCAACTTCTATTTGTGCCCCCTCCAACGGAAAGTAGGTGCGAAGAGCCCGATTTCTCCGCGCTGCGGCGACAGCCAGCACAGTCGATTTCGTATGGAGTTGATGATTCGTTGGAGTGTGCAACGAACTCAGAATCAGCGGCATCACGAACATCCTTACTTGCAATGAGGTTTGGGTGTGGCGTGTGCCGCGCTTCGCTCACAGTTTCTCAGCGAGTATGTCCGCTGTCTTGATTTCAGGCAGTGCAAGAAAGAGTTCCTCAGCGCGCGCAAAGAGCGCCCTAGCCACTTCACCATTGACGTGTGCGGCGCGACCTTCCTCATTCCTGAAAGTATCAAAAATTCCAAAGGTGGCTGGGCCGATCTTGAATGCGAACCAGGCCGTGGTGCCGGTTTCAGCTTCGACGAGGGGCCTTGCGGACTGGAGGAACGCTTCTACCTCAAGCTCTTTGCCAGACCGTGCCTGTAGCGTCGCCAATATCCCGAACTTATTCATTGAGAAGTCTCCTGATGGTTTATCTATATTTGGCTATCTGTCTCGCTGCCGTTCCATTTCAGTGCGAGCACCAATGACCGCTTCGTTAGAAGCTCGATATCGCGAAAGGTTACAACCGGCGCATGAGGTTTTGTACGGTTAAGAGAGGTTGTCCACCTGTAACCTTTTTGCGATCTGACACTCCTATGGACACGCAAATCCGCGACTCCATGCGACGCTCTATGTTCTGAGCCTCGCACCGGAGAAGTGGCTGCGCAAAAACAGGTCATCACCCCAAGGAGTTCGCATTATGTTGAAGCCAGTTCATGGCCTTCTCGCCATCGCGCTTAGTCTCGGAGTTACTACATCAACCATGTACGGAGCCAATCCCCATCAAGGAAACGGAGAGACGGTATTCGTCCTATCGAACGACAATGTTAAGAACGAGGTTCTTACCTACCAACTGGGCTCCGACGGCCAGTTTGATCTCCGCGCTCGTGTTGCTACTGGCGGTAGCGGCAGCGGTGGCACCACAGATCCACTTCAGTCCCAGGGATCTCTCACGCTAAGCGGCGATCACAATCTTTTGTTTACCGTCAATGCCGCCAGTGGGACTGTATCGAGCTTCCATATCATTGACGGTTTTCCGGTGCTCGTTGACGTCGAGTCTTCGGGCGGTGCCTTTCCGACTGCCGTAACAGAACACAACGGAACGGTGTATGTGCTCAATGCAGGCGGCTCGGGAGCCATCGAAATGTTTAGGACTGACGGTTCCGGTAAGCTTCACGATGTCACGAACTCTAAAGTGTTCCTTACGGGAACGAACTCTGGAGGATCATCCATCTCCGTAAGTCCCAACGGACAGTGGCTTGTCGTGATCGAGAAAGCTTCAAACAGCATTGACGTTTTTCCAATCCAAAGGGAGGGAACGCTGGGCACGGTTGTCGCCCACAAAAGCGTGACAGCAGGCGTCTTCGCGACTGTGTTTACCCCAAGCGGCCAGCTCATTGTTTCTGAGAACCAGCCTAATGGTACCGATGTATCCAGCATTTCCACATACACCATCAACAGCAACGGGTCCCTCACGGCGATTACGCAAAGTCTCCCCACGTTCGGGGATGGCAATTGCTGGAACGCTATTTCGCCCAACGGGAAGTTCGTCTATGCCGATAATTCAGCAACCTCCGCGGTGGCAGGGTTTTCAATTGCACCGAATGGGGCGCTGACTCCCATCGGCGGCACGATTGTGAGCACACTGCCCGGTGGTGCAATTAATCTCGACATGACGATCAGCGGTGATGGCAAATACCTCTTCAACCTGCTGTCCGGAGCCGGCGCCATCGGCGTGTACACGATCAACTCCGATGGAACGCTCAATCAGCTGGGAGATATTCAAGGTCTTCCCAAAACGGCGGGTTTCAACGGCATAGCGGCTCTCTAACGGCTATCCAAAACCGCTCAGCCCGCGCAGCAGGCTATGTTGCGCGGGTTATCCTTAACCATGTGCTGCGATGGGAGGACTAGATCAAACCAAGCAGGTGGTGATGAATGGCGCGTTCTGTGGTGACAAGCGCGAGGGTAAGCACCGAAAGAACTAGCTGCAGCATCTCAGAACGACGCTGATTCGTGATGACAGCATCTGACGGGAATGATCTTCAGTATCGGGGGGCTGAACATGCGAGCCCCCCGACCTTCTGATGCGGCACAACCTGGGCGGAAAGGATTACAGTGCAAGACGGATGGCGGCATCGGCTTCGAGAGCCATCGTTTGCAGTATGTTGAGGAACCGCCTGCTTTGGCCGTTGAAGAGCCCATCGGCGGTGAAGCTTGCGATGGTAGCGACAGCGCCTGCAAATCTATCGGTCAGGGGACGAATGATAGCGACATGGGGGAGGTTGGGGCTGATGAATTCACAGGGGACGGGGAAGATCAGGCTGGGCTGAACCAGGTTGGGCGGTTGCAGCGGTGGGTTGTTGAAAAAATCAGGAAACGACAGGCCGGATATGGGATCGGTAAACGGGGCCACAGGCTGTTGCACTCCATTGCCCGCAAAATCAACCCATTCGAGGAAGTGAGCGATCTCGTCTCCACCGATGCCGAGGGTGATCTCAAGCACCTCCGGGTCCGTCACTTTTTGACTCATGGCTGCGTAGAGACTGGAGCCGCCTTGCTCAATGTATCCAAAGTGAAAGGCAGCCACATTCGCGATCGCCTGAACATGGTTGTTGCCAAGGTTGAAGTCGGCATCGTTTCTGGGAATGGCGGTAACTCCATTGAGAGTGATCGCCTGGGGAAAGCTGGCACCGAGGTCCGGATTGGTTGTGCTACGGTAGCGAACGAACCAGCTGGTGTCGACGTTCAGATGCATCAGGTTCGTAAGGCGCAATTTGCCTGACGATCCTGCAGCGGTGCTTCCGGGCAAGGTTTCGAACTGGGTGAAGTTGACCGGCTCTGCGCCTCTGGACTCGAGGTAGGCATTGAGAAAGGTAGCGTGGCTTATTTCATCCAGGGTGTTGCTGGTGATGTATTGCGGGCCATCGCCATCGAGGTTCGACAGGGCGACCTGATAGTTGTTCAACGGGGGGTTCGGGTTCGGGTTTACCTCAATGGGTTGGTTGTTGCCGATACCACCCAGCTCCGCATACTGCTGCCAGAGGTCTGACTCGATCAGTTCTGCGGCTGCCAGAAACCGGAGGATGGCAACATCGCCCGGATTGAGCCTGCCGCGTTCTTGTGCACGGGCTGGAGTTCCATTTGCTAACAAACCGGCGCCCACTGCTGCTGCGCCTCCTGCCAGAAGACCGCTTTTCATAAAAGAACGGCGGTCGACAGGACGCTTGGTGTTGCTCACTGGATTTTTCATGTTTGCTCCGAACTTCGGTGAGATTAAGGACTTTGCTTCTCTAATAAGAAAAACTGACACGGAACGAATTTATTCCGCGTCAAGGGAATAAACTTTCTCCTCGCAGTTGCTCGCCAGGAGAATCTATTCATGGAAGCTACGTATCAGTGGAACCGATTCGAATTGACATCGTGAAGAAGTGCCACAACTCCAGAGTGCGTACTTTTTCAGACTGGAATGTGCAGCAAGCTCCCTCCTTTGCCGTTAGAGTCATCAGACGATCCCGGCGGTCCCTCAGGTCTGCCGTGACCTTGATCAGAGGTCGGCGCCGCAATGACTTGAGAGAGGCCGTGCAAGTGGTTCGACCCATCGCCAGTAGCGACGCCACCGCCGCCATACCTGGCGGTTCCGTGCGGCAGGGGACATCATCAGCGCTAAATACTTTGTTGCTCAAGGACCTGCTTATCTATAGGCAATCGGAAGAGGTTGCCATTTAGATGATTCTCCAAATCGTCGCGCAAGGCTGTCATGATGATCACGCGTAGGCGGGAGCCTATCTGCTTGTCACCCGCTCGGAGTAGCATCATCCTTTTCAGGTGTTGAGTCATAGAGCTATTCCGACCTCCTGTTTGCGACCTAAACCTCATGATGATCCATAATCAGTAAGAGCCGGGAAATTCGAGGTATGCCAAAATGTCGTTGAGAGTTCTGTCGCCTGGACCGGTGCCTAAGGTAGACCTGCGAAGCGCAGGACACGGTCACGAAAGTGTCTTTTCAATAAAGAGCCCTTGTTCTTCGTGCCTGCTGGTATGAATTTACTTTCTGTTGGCGGTGATTTCGGCTAGCACCGCTGAACTGTGCCCCGGAATGTCTTCATCGACCTTGGGCCAGACCCTGACGACCTTGCCATTGGGAGAGATAAGGAAAGTCTGCCGATTGGCGAACTTCATCTCCTTGTAGGTCATAAGCGGGACGCCGTAGGCATCGACGACCTTGTGGTCAGGGTCGGCGAGGAGTTTGAACCTGAAGGTATCCTTCGAGCACCAGGTCTTATGATCTTCTACAGTGTCGACACTCACACCCAGGACGACGGCGTTCAAGGCGTCATACTTCGCGATGTCACGCTGGAAGCCGTGGGCCTCAAGAGTGCAGCCCTTGGTCTGATCCTTTGGATAGAAGTAGAGGACGACCCACTTACCCTTGTAGTCTGTGAGGCTGACAGGCTTGTCTTCCTGCGAGGGCAGGGTGAAGTTGGGTGCTACAGCTCCAGCCTGGACCGTGTCTGCTGCTGCATGGGCCTTGATGCCGAAGCCGCACGCGGCTACTACGCCGATGATTACACCAAGGGTACGGAACCAGTTCTTCTGCGCTATCGTGCTGAAGGAAAGTGAGTCTCTCCGGAACGAGGGGAAAGCGTTGCGGAAGTGCGACACGAAATTGCTGCTCGACATGGTCGATTATCCTCCAAGCACCAAAACTGAGCGCGTTCCCCGTTATTCCAATTCGCCCTCAATTAATTTGTGAATTGTCCGTAAGCAATTCGGTATACGGTCAAGATGATTGATAGCTACAGATCGCCGGACCGGCGGTCTGGACAACTACAGTCTTGGTCAACACTTGGCGTCGTCTTAGAAACGCCACGCGCAGACGTCCGCGCTCTACCGAAGGGTTATCCATTAAGAATCGTGTTGCAAGCCTTCCAGAGCTGTCATCGTTTTGGTAAGGATCTGATAGGGGGATAAATGACAACGCAAGAGCATCTCCACCGCGAGCGTGAGAGTCATTGATTGCTCGCCGGAAAGTGCCTGCCACATATATTCCTGATTCGTCCGGAGTTCCTCGCGTGTCATAAATCTGCCCTCCTGCCGGGATTAATTGACCCCAGCTTGACGACGATTAGTGTGAAGATGGCTCTCATCAGCGAGGCGCAAGAGAGCGTAATTGCAAGCCATCTTCAATGCTCGTCGTTCCCCCTTAGCCCTTGGCGGAAATCGACCATCGATGAGATCTACGGGCATTTTCTTCTCTATTGAGTAAGAACTGGCATGGAACGAATTTATTCCGCGTCGAGGGAATAAATCTTTCTCCCCGCAGTTTGCCCGCCGGGAGAATCTATTCATGAAAGCTTCGTATCAATGGGACTCCGCCGGCATAAGCTGTCTCTCTGAAATGCAGATCCTTAGAGCAAGGAAGGTCAACGCGGTGCTGCCAAAACCTTCTATTCCGGGGCCGCCAGTCTCGGAAGTTCCCTCTGCGAGAGCAATAAGCCCGGCGCCTCAGACATGTAATGGTTGCAAAGAATCCAAGGCATTGGCTATCGCGGGAAGAATGGCTCAATCGGTTTCACATGACCTCCGCAATCACTTGACTGCCATCTATTCCAATGTCGAATTCATGAGTGAATCCAGGACCACCAAGGTGGAGCGAGAAGAACTGCTGGAGGAAGTACGAGCAGTGATCCAGGACATGACCGGCATGCTCGATTCTCTTCTGGTCATTGCAAGGACGGGCCAACCACTTCATCCCCGTTGGGGATCTCTGAACGAAGTGGTGGAACATGCGGCTTGCATGGTCCGTGCCCATCCGGACGCACGAAATGTCGACGTCATGATTCAGAATGCGGCGCCTGTTGCGTGCTGGATGGATAACGCCAAACTTGGCAGCGCTGTCTATAACCTATTGCTCAACGCCTGCCAGGCGGCGCGCCTCGGACTGGCTCCCAGAAGAGTTAAAAGTCACGCTTGCTGAAGACCAACGGCTGCTTCATATTCGGGTGATTGACAGTGGCCGCGGAGTGCCTGCGTCCATTCGAAAAACGCTCTTTCAGCCCTTTGTAAGTACCGAGAAAATCAACGGAATTGGTCTTGGCCTTTCGATCGTAGATCGCACCGCGAGGGAGCACGGAGGTTATGCAGATTTGGAAGAGTGCGGCGAAGGGCGGACGGTCTTTGGTTTGCATATTTCGAAGTATGCATTAGAGAATCTGGCCTCAAGAGTGTAGCCGTGAACTCGATTTGAAACGAGAGGCGCGATTTGCGTCAAGGCGCGTTCTTTTGTGGGTATCGAGGAGCTTCTCAAAATTCGATTTTCGAACCAGATCGGTCAAGCGGAAGCTTGCGCTCTTCCGCGTGGGAGTTCTGATCGATGGACACGTCTCTCATAGCCCGCTGTCCTCTTTGCCGCTTCGGCATCTCGAGCATCCCTTTCGTGCATTTCGATGGGGTGAGCCAAGCCGCTCGCGAGTGGTGTACAGCGGGCGCGACCGAGCAACTCGCAGAGTGTCTTCCGAGCCCTGGCTAGACGCGACATAACGGTTCCAATTGGGATTGACAATATCTCGGCGATCTCCCTGTAAGACGCATCTTCGACATCACAGAGCAAAATGACTTCGCGATGGGTGGCTGACAGTTGCCCGATGGCGGTTCGAACCGCATCAATGTCGAAATGCTCGATCAGTAATGACTCGGGAGTGTTGAAAGTTGCTGGCAGCGCCCAGGAATTTTCCCCCATGTCCATGGAAATGGTGGTGCGGTGTTCCTGCTTCGAACACGCTGTCAGAAAAGTATTCTTCAGGATTTTGAATATCCATGCCCGGAAGTTGGTGCCAGGCTCAAACGATGCGAAATTGTGTAAAGCTTTTAGATAAGTCTCTTGCACGAGGTCCTCAGCATCGTGCTGATTGCGCGCCAGCCAGCGCGCGAAATTGTAAAGGGAATGCGACAAGGGCATAGCCAACTCTTCAAATCCTGCCAACGCTTGATCGCCCTGCAAGGATAAAGTCCCGAATGGAACCTCGCCTCGTGGAGTACATTCAATTCGTCTCATTTGTCTTCTCCCACTTCAGCTTGAGAACCGGTGATAGGCGAGTCTGACGTGCCGAAGGTCAGAGTGCAATTCACTGGCGCTTTTCTTCCTCTAGTCAGTTCATTTCCCGTCTAGCAACTGATAGTCAACGAGTTAGCTCCGTGCATATTCTTGGGGGATGCTCTTACGAAGATGGAATTTGCAGATGCGATGTACCTGGTGCGTCCGCCGCGGTTTGGCGGTCACAGCCTGCCAGTGGAAGATGAAGAAGTTGTTCATGAACTTGCAAGGCTTCGCCAATCCACAAGAGGCGACAAGGAGAGAGAGATGACCCCAGCACGGTCTCACGCCACAGATCGCTTCAAATCTGCGTGGAGTAAAGGAGTTTCAGCTTTCATCGCGCGAGGGAACGGCTGCAAGTTGCCCGTATGCGGCACGTCTGCCCTAGGGTCAGCACCAGCGAAACGGACAAAGGCATCATTCGCCGTATCTTCTATGCGACAGTTTGGTCTATGTAGTTTTCGGGTTGCCTTCGAGGCAAGCATGACGAGCAGGTAACGGTTTGAAACGTATGCCGTAGCCCCAAAGATTAGCTGAGAACGCATCTGTATCTCCCTACAGTTGAAAACCGGTTATAAGCCAATCTGACGTGCCGAAGGTCAGGCTGCAATTCACCACAGGTTTTCTTCGCCTATACGATTTGCTTCCTGTCAAACCACTGAGGGTAAGTGAGTTAGCTCCATACATATTCTTTGGGTTTCAGCGCTGTGCGAGAATGTCTGCAGCGCGAGGCTGAATGCGATGGAATCATTGCGACAGACGCCCGTCGTTCGGTTTGGAACGTTTGAGGTTTCTCTCGCGTCGAACGAAATACGCAAAGCGGGTGTGAAAGTCCGGGTCCAGCAGCAACCCATGAAACTGCTGGAAATATTGCTGGAGCATCCGGGAGAAGTTGTCACCAGGGAGGAGTTGCGGAGCCGAATCTGGGCTGAGGAGAATTTTGGTGATTTCGACCAGGCTGTCAACATCGCCATAGCGAAGCTCCGAAATGCGTTGGGCGACTCGGCCGAAAGTCCGCGATATATCGAGACACTTCCAAAACGCGGCTATCGCTTCATTGCGGAAGTGTCGGTTGTCGATTCAGGCACCCCCGCGAAAGCGCCGGAATCTGCGGCTGGAGATAGGACCGGGATCAAGCCTGGGCTTCAGCACCAAGGTGTCGCGCCAACTGTTGCGCTCAAACGCTGGGTGTGGTCGAAACGTCGCACCATCGTTGCCTTTGTAGTGTTTCTGAGTTTGACGATTCTCGCAGTCTGGCTATTTCGTTCCTGGGAACGCTCGTCTGCGGGGATTCGATCTATCGCAGTGCTCCCGCTGGACAACCTCTCTGGCGACGCTTCGCAGGATTATTTTTCTGATGGCATGACCGATGAGCTGATTACGGATCTGGCAAAGATCAAAGCTTTACGGGTCATCTCCCGTACCTCCGTGATGAGGTACAAAGGAACGCACACGCCCCTTCCAGAAATCGCAAGGACGTTGAAAGTAGACGCGATCGTGGAAGGCTCAGTGCTTCGCTCTGGCGACCAGGTCCGCATTACGGCTCAGCTGATCCAGGTACCGGCCGACAAACACTTGTGGGCGGAGAGCTATGAGGGAAACCTCAGCGATACTTTGGCGCTCCAGAACAAGGTTGCGCGGGCTGTTGCCGAACAAATCCGCATTGAAGTGACTTCTCAGGAGCGAGCCGAGCTGAAAAGCGTGAAGAAGATAGACCCTGACGCTTACGAGGATTATCTCAAGGGGCGATACTTTTGGAGCAAACGGACGGCGGACGGATTGAAGAAAGCCGTTGATTACTTCAACCAAGCTATCGCCAAGGACCCAAACTACGCTGCGGCTTACAGCGGACTGGCCGACACGTTTGCTCTCTTGGGGGATTGGCAATATGCGGTGATGCCCACGAAGGAGGCTGTGCCCAAAGCAAAAGCCGCTGCCCTGAAAGCACTGGAGCTGGACGATTCTCTGGGCGAAGCGCACAATTCACTCGCGTTTTGCCTGGATGGCTACGACTGGAACTTTGACGCGGCCGAAAAGGAATTCCGCCGGGCGATCGAGCTCAATCCTGGGTATGCCCCGGCACATCATTGGTATGCCTGGCACCTTGCCTTGTTAGGTCATAACGACGACGCCCTGGCCGAAATGAGAAAGGCGGCAAATCTGGATCCGCTGTCCCTCAATATCAATTCCGATTTGGCCGAGCTTCTTCTCATTGCGCATTTTCCTGACGAATCAATACAACAGAGTCGGAAGACCATCGATATGGACCCTGCTTTTCCTGCCGCGCATAATCAACTCGCCCAAGGGTACCTGGCAAAGCACATGTATGCGGAAGCAATCGCAGAACTGCAGAAAGCGATCCAACTCTCCGGAGGCAGCCCGATATCCACCGCCAACTTGGCTCGCGCCTACGTCGGAACGAACAGAAAAACAGATGCGGCGGAGCTGCTGAACGATCTTAAACGAAGCTCGGTTCCTGGCTATCCGCTTGCCGCGGAGATTGCCATGGTCTATACCGCCCTGGGCGACAAGGACCAAGCCATGACATGGCTCGAGAAAGGGTATGAAGAGCGATTTAATCCAGGCGTCCTGCTGCGGCCCTGCTTTGACCCATTACGCTCCGACCCGCGCTTCAAAGACCTTGTGCGTCGGATTGGGCTTCCGTCGTAAATTCACGAGGCTATTTTGCGTCTCTCGACTCCGCAGCGTTGTCTCGTATAAAAGAGACCTAGCAAAAGACGCAGCGAAGATGTGCCTCCAGATTTTTGGTTCGCTTGGACTTCGGCCTCTCGTCCGCTCGCCGCAAATTTATTTCAGGAATCTTCTCAGGGTGGCAAGAATAAACGCGTTCCTCGGCAGTTTCCACATAACAGGCCGTAAAGACATCTCTGGAGTCTCCCCATGTCCTTGCTACACCGCCATACCTTGACTCTCCTCCTCGCGTCGCTCTGCACCACCGTCTGCATTGCCATGTCTCCTCAGGACTCGGCTGGGCCAACTTCGTCTCCGCCAACGCCACAGATTTTTGCGCCCGGCGTGGTATCCGGTCCGGCCAATGACGGCTCCCCTGCGTTTTCGCCAGATGGTAATACGATCTTCTTTACTCGCAGCACTGCGAACTGGGGAGTGATTGTCGAGTCGCACAAGATCCAGGGTGATTGGTCACGACCGACGCTTGCTCCGTTCTCCGGCGAATGGCCGGACTCGTCGCCTGCCATGTCCCCCGATGGATCCTATGTCGTATTTGAATCGAACCGCCCGGCGACACCGCTGACCTCTCGTCCCAAAGAAGGAGAATCCGTCCCTGGCATCGTCTCCAACCTTTGGCGTGTCGACCGCGTCGGTTCAGGCTGGGAGTAAGCCCACGCGGCTACCAGATACGGTCAATCTTGCCGGCCAATCGATATGGAAGCCAAGCATTGCTGCCGACGGCACGATCTACTTTGTCTCCATCGACAGGAAGGGTGGGAAGCGTCTGTTCTCTTCCCAATACACGAATGGTGCCTATCAGCAGGCTCAGCCACTTCCGTTCAGCGACGGCACCACGTTCGATGTCGATCCGGAGGTTGCTCCCGACGGATCGTTTTTGATTTTTTGCAGCGCGGGACGACTGCCGGGCGACTCGAAAGATCATCTTTTATTGTTCTGAGAAAAGCCGCGGGATGGGGGACGGTGGTGCCGATCCGTTACGCCGGTGATGATAAGAACGGCTACAGTACCGACGACGAGCCGCATCTGAGTCCGGACCATCGCACGCTCTATTTCAGCAGCGATCGCGCGGTCCCGGCCCATTTCCCACGCTCTCCCGAGCAAGCGCAACTCGATTTCAAGCACCTGGACAGTTTGGGTTGGTTTAGCGGGTACGCCAATGTGTGGTCTATCCCTATATCTGCTTCGCTGAACGCGGCCGAAGCGGGAACAGGCAGCGCGACGAAGTAAAGCACTGCGAACCATCGGTTTGATAAAGGACAACCGTTGACTCGTCGAATTAACTAATAATCTCATTTACTGATTTTTAACAGCGTTCTATTTCTTGAAGACCTGCATCATCAGCTCTTTCTGAATCTGGTTTAGCTGCTTCAGCGTTAGGTCCAAAGCCGGTTGGTCCTCATACGAAGCTTTATTGAGCATGCCTTTAACGCGAAAGGCGGTGCGCCGGATGAGTAATTCGGCATCCCTCAGTTTCTTACTGTCATCGGCAATGCCCATATGAATCTTCTCTGCATACCGTTGCACCAACTTGAGGGTCTCTGAAGCTTGTCCCGAATCACCAGAATTGAGCTGTTGGCTGGCTAAGTCCGTCATCTGGCTAACCAGCTCGGCGTAGAGAAAACACTGGTCTCGTGTCTGGGCGTGATCAACCTTGGCCTGAAGCTCCGTAAGAGCCATTGGACTGTTGTCTATGCCCGAGGCAGGCGCGTAGACACAAGTCAACGAAAGGGCGGACATGACTGCGAGAGGGACAAGGAACCGCATCTTGCAATTCTTCTTTTCTCCAACATCTGAGTTCGCGCCCAAAGGACCAGAAGATAAACGAGGAATTGAACTCGCATTATTCGTGCAAAAATCAAACCTCAAGGGTTCTCTGTATCCCCGCGCTGCTGCCGCATAGAATATTTCTTCGTGTCGTGTGCGGAGCCAACTGGAGTCGCAATTTTTTCGTGGCTCGGAACAAGTTGTTCTTGATCGACGCTTCGGAGGTATTGAGGATCTCACCCACGCTTCGCAGCTTCAGGCCCTGGAAATGCCTCAATTCAAAAACCATGCGTTCACGTGGCGTCAGTTTTTGCAGAGCGAATAAAATGTGCGCTCTCAGCTCTCGGCTAAACAATTGTTGCTCTGGGTTATTAGTTGCCCTGTCGTCCGGGACTTGATTCACCAGGTTGTATTCCCCGACCTCGTTCTCCCCCTCTACTGAGCTATTCCTTTTATGTTTTCGATTCTTCCTCAAATGGTCCAGGCACACAGTGGTGGCAATACGGTAGATCCAGGAAGAGAAGGAGCACTCAAACCGGAAACTCTCGAGCCTCGTGTAAGCCTTCAGAAATGCTTCCTGATAGATATCCTGGGCGTCGCTTTGCGACCCAGTGATCCGAATTGCCAGTCTTAGAACAGCTTGATCGTTTGCGTGCACTAACTGCTCAAAGGCCACTTGGCTGTCTCCTTGCGTCTCGCTAACCAGGAAACGATCCTGCGTATAGTCTTCGCTCTCCATCATCTTTCTCCCATGTGTCTGTTCTGTGATGATTCGATCTAAGAGTTGGCCATATCTTGGCCGACGTGGCCAACTCTTTAGAAAGATCCCGATGGTGAATCCTCCAGCGGCACGCACATAGCAGTAAACCAGCCGACACCAGTTTTATTCCCATCTACTTTCTACGGTGTGTTTGAAGCCGGGATAAGACACAGGGTTTTGATTTTCTTCGAGTTGTTGTCTTGGAATAAGGCAAAAGGTTGACTCGGATGCTTCATGATGACTACCAACCCACAGAGGTAAACCGAGCGGCGCGGTTCTATTTCGCATAACTCTCATTGGTTTATCAATTTTTTTTGTGCGGACGAGAATAAACGTGCTGCAAACCAGTTTAGTGCTGTGTAGGCCAGCATCTTTTTGCTTATCAAAATACCCCAGGGAGCAGTTACGTATGAAAATAAGAGGTCTAGTATGTGCGCTAATTGTCAGTTCACTTCTGGTTGGCAGCGGCGTAGCGCAGACAAGTAAGGGAATTCTTGTGGGCGTCGCCCGTGACGCCACCGGCGCCGTTGTTGTAAACGCAACTGTAACGATTGTGGGTAATTCGGATGGCGCAACCCGCAGCGTTAAAACCAAATCGGACGGCAGCTATCGTCTGGAGGCGCTCGACCCTGAAAGTTATACGGTAACTTTGCATCAACCAGGATTTCAGGGATTCACGGCGAAAGACGTCATCGTCCCGCCGTCACTTGTCACGTCATACGACATCAAGCTCGTGGTCGGTACAACTGTGGACACCGTGAACGTCGAGGCTGACTCGATGTCGATCAACACGGAGAATGGTCAACTCACGGGCGTGATCAACAGGACCGATATCACGAAGCTCCCCATATTTACAGTCAGCCCGTATGAGCTTGCGGCGACCGTTCCTGGCGTTCAGGTCGTCGACAATAACATCCAAGCCGGCTTTAGCAACGGTATCAATATTCAGGTCAATGGTGCTCGCCCTCGCGCCAACAACTTCCTTCTCGACAGCCAGGAGATCAATGACGTAGGGATTGGTGGTCAGGCGTTTCAGCCTAACATCCCCGACATGTATGAAACGGTTTCAGTGCTGACAAGCTCATCTTCGGCGGAGTTCGGTCGCGGTGGCGGCGGCGTGGTCAACTTGGTGACCAAGGCGGGCGGGAACCAGTTCCACGGCGAGGCTTTCGAGCGCTATACAGGCTCCGGCTTAAATGCACTCGGTGGTCAAGAGCGCGGAACCGGTGCGATCAAGGCGCGCCAGGATGCTCATCAGTATGGATTCACTGCAAGTGGCCCCATCATCAAGAACAAGCTGTTCGCCTTCGGCGGTCTGTCACTCTCTCGCGTGTACGGTCAGGAGACGCCCGGTTCGAACGAGTTGCCCGATGCTGCCGGCTATGCGCAGCTGCAGGCGATCGGTGGCCCTCAGGTTGCGTTACTGGATCAGTACCTGAACAACGGCAATTATCTAACGACCGATACGAATTTGAATCGCACCACTATCACCACACAAGTGGGGCCGCAAGCCAACTGTCCCACAACTGGGTGTACGATCACGGAGAATTTCTTCCAGCGGCCAAATGCAGCCCAAAGCAACCCTGACACGCAGTGGACGTATCGCATTGACTATAAGCCGTGGGACAAGGACAGCTTCTCGGCCCGTTATATCCATGATCGCAGCTCTTTCAGCCCCGATTTTTTTAATGTTCCTAACGCTCTGGCTGGCTTCGATCAGCAACAGGGCGGTCCCAGCGAACTCGCCGAAGGTACATGGACGCACATCTTTACTGCCAACTTGCTGAACGAGTTCCGTGTGTCGGAGGTCCGTCTCAACTTCCTTTTTGCGCCGACGGCACAGACGTTAGCGAATCCCCTCTATGCGCAGGAGACCCTTACCTTTAACGACGGAACTCTACCCGCTCTTGGTCCTGACCAGAACTTCCCCCAGGGTCGCGGCGAAGACCTGTACCAATTTCAGGACACGGTGGGCTGGACCAGGGGCAGACAGTCGTTCCGTATTGGGGGTGACATCGGCCGGCAAATTGAGACCGACGTTGTCTCGCTGAACGCGAAGGGAACCCTCAGCTTTGTAAGCGGTGGGACAAATGCAGCTGGCAACGTGGGCTACGTTAGCGCGCTGGGTAACTTTCTGCAGAACCAGCTGGGTCCCTCGGGTAGTGCAACCAAGACGTTCGGGAACACTCGTATAGATCCACACAACTGGCGCATCGGCGTGTTTGCCCAGGACGACATCAAGATCAATCCGGACCTGACCGTCAACTTTGGTATCCGGTATGACTATCTGTCGAACCCAGAGAATTCTCTTAAATTCCCTGCCCTTGATCCGAACAACCCAACTGGGATCGTCACACTTGTTGCAGGAGCGGTGACGCCAAACGTCATCAAAGCCAACAATGACACTAATAACATATCGCCTCGCGTTGGATTTGCTTTTTCTCCTCATAGCGGTGGCTTCTTCGCCGACGGAAAGTCCGTCGTCCGCGGTGGATTTGGCATCTTCTATGACAGCGGCTTCAGCAACTTTGTCGTCAATGCTGCGCAGGCCTCGCCGAACGCGGTTGCAGGGCAGCTGATTCAGACAACGGGGTTCGGGCTTGCAAACGCAACCTCGCTGGTGCCAACGATCAGCCCACAACTCTCGTTGCAGTCTACGATCGACGCCACCGTCAACAACCTGGTGGACCCTATCACATACCAGTACAACCTGGGCGTGGAGCGTCAGTTGCCGGCTAATATTTTCGTGGCAATCCGCTATGTTGGAGCGCGTTCAAACAAGCTGTTTTCAACCCAGCGATACAACTACTTCTCAGGAATTACCGGCCAACGATTGAACCCCACCTACGGTGCGATCGATGCTATCGGCAACTATGGGGACTCGAACTATAACAGTCTGCAGATAGAAGGCTCCCACCTGTTTTCGCACGGCTTCCAGATTCGGGGTAACTATACTTACTCGAAGGACCTGGACGATGTCTCGGAGATCTTTCCGACCTTTGCCGCTCCCACGGCATTAGGCGCCAATCTCGCACCGGGCCAGCTTGGGCAGGACTACGGGCCCTCCGCATATGACCACCGTCACTATCTGGTCATCTCCTACGTGTGGTCGCCGCGAGGTTTCCATTCAAATAATGTGTTTGCAAATGCTGCTCTTGGCGCATTCACTCGTCACTGGACGCTGTCTGGTATCGAGACCTTTCAATCTGGACCATACAGCTCCTTTAGCACTGCTGTTGATACAAACGGCGACGGTGTCGTAGGCAATGATCGACCGATTCTTGGTAACGTGGCCGCACCTCTTACAACCGCGGGTATTGATGGTCACTGGGTAGGCGGTACTCCTGGTGTTTATTATGATGTGGCTGCATTCAACGGAAGCGGTGCTCTGAATCCAATCGCGTCATCCAATGTTCACTGGTTGGTTCCCTACGACCCTGCAAATCAGTTCCTCCATCAGGAGATTGGCCGCAACAGCTTTGCGAACCCCGGCCTTCAATTCCATAATCTGGCTTTGGAAAAGGGGATCGGGTTGTCTTATCTCCACTTGGAGCGTGGGCAACTGATCCTGCGTGCTGAGGTCCAAGACATTGGTAACCATAACAATATTGGGCCACTTGACACGACTGTGAACGATATCGGCAATGGCAACTACCTGAACCGGAAGAACGCTACCGAAGACCCAGGCCGCAACATGGTTCTGTGGGCCAAGATCGCTTTCTAACTGAACCGACTTCCGAAAGAGGCGCTCTTCGGAGCGCCTTTTTCTCGCAAACTCGATCTTCATCCGAGGCTCTCGCGCACTCATCTATGAAGCACACACTCGAAGTGCTGCTGTCACAGAGCTGCCACTGGGCACCATATCCACTGAATCAAGGATTCGATGGGCCCTCTGGCGGGCCGACGCTTCCCCTCGGTTGCGGTTATGGAATTGCGTCGACAGACAGCAGAGCTATCCCCGTACTGGGCTATCGAGCATCCTTACCCAAAACCGGAATGCTAGAGACGATTTGACAAATTCTTTACACGCTATTTGTGAATAAGAGAGAGCTTACTCAGTTTTGTGCTGCAGAGGTTATTATTATGCTGAGAAGCAACTTTATATCGTTCGTCTGTGACGCTTTCCCCTCGCTTCGGAGAGCTTCGTCTTCCTTCACTCCTATCCTTGTAGTCGGCGTGCTCTCCAGTACCCTATCGATCGGGGCCTTGGCGCAAACCAGCAGCACGTATGTGCAGACAAACATTATTTCGGATGGGGCGACGGTGCAAGCACTCGTCACCGATCCCACGCTGATCAATCCCTGGGGCGTTTCGGTAGGGCCGGCCATCTGGATCGATAAGGCTGGCGGTGGCTCGGTGGCGGTCGATACCGCCGCTGGCACTGTTGCGGTACCGTCGTTGCCCTCCGTTACGATACCTGCGGCCGCTTCCACGTCGGCGCACGGCAGTCCGAGCGGCACGGTATACAACAGTAACTCTGCTATCTTCGATATTCCAGGCAGCACATCGGCCTTGTTCCTCTTCGGTACGCTGGACGGTACGATTGCCGCCTGGAATGTGAGCAGCGGAGCGCAAGCGGTTACGGTGGTCAACAATTCGGCCAAGGCCTCTTACACCGACATCGCGCTGGACACCAATGCGACCGGAACGTTCCTGCTTGCGGCTAACTTTAAGCAAGGTACCGTGGATGTCTTCGACGGCACCTTCGCTCCACATGCTCTTGTGGGTAACTTTACCGATCCGACATTGCCAACGGGCTATTCGCCTTTTGGCATCCATAGTATTGGCGGAAACGTCTATGTTACCTATGCCCAGGTCAGCACCGCCACATTTGAGAGCATAGGTGCGGGTCTCGGCTATGTCGACGAGTTCGACAACAATGGAAACTTCATGACGCGAGTCACCGGCCAGGGCGTTTTGAATGCACCCTGGGGAATGGCCCTTGCCCCGGTAGGGTTCGGCAGCTTCGGTGGCGACCTTTTGATCGGCAACTTCGGAGACGGCGTGATCAACGCCTTCGATCCGAACACGTTTGCGCTGGTCGGCTCGTTGAACACCAGCGCGGGTACGCCGATCGCGAACCCCGGCCTGTGGGAGATATTCTTCGGGCAGAACAGCGGGCAGACCACCACGTTGGGTGATCCCAATACCCTCTACTTCGCAGCGGGTATCAACGGGGAGAAGGGCGGTCTCTTCGGCTCCGTCGCGGTCGCTCCGCCGGCGACGGGAGTGGGCAGCTTCAGCTTGCAAGCGTCTTCCACCACTCTTAGTGTCACTGGAGGCGGGGCCGGAAACCTTACACTGTCACTCGCCGCAACGAACGGGTTCAACGGCCCTGTTACCTTTTCCTGCTCGCCCGCCACGGTCGCCTGTACCTTCAATCCGGCAACAGTCACGCTTTCGGGCTCCGGCACAACATCGGTTACCGTGGCCATCGCTTCAGTGGCGCCGGTAGCAGCTCCGCCAACGACCGGTGGCGGTTACAACCGATCCGCCGCTAATCATCCTGTCCATTTGTTCCAGTCACGGACCGGCCTGACCCTTGCATTCATCGGCCCGGTTGGACTGCTGGCATTCGTCGGTCTGAAGCGTAGATCGATTCTTGCAGGTGGATCGCTCCTTGCTCTCGTGCTGGTTGTGGCTACAGCAATTACTGGCTGCTCTTCATCCACAGCTCCAGCTATTACAACGCCGTCGGCACCCACCACGACGCAGGTTACAGTCAACGCAATCTCGGGGTCGATCACGCAAAGTGTCATGGTCACCTTCACTGCGCAGTAGCTGAGAGCTCCCACTAAACAAGGGCTGCGGAATGGCAGCCCTTGCCTTTACCCTTGAGCGCGTTCTATAACCACAAACTCAAGGTGCTACGGTTCACGGCTGGAGCCAAGGGGTCTGCATCGCCAACGAGAGAGATGCTCTTCCGCAGCACTTTCGGCCTTCAAAATTACTCCGCCCCTCATTCTTCAGTTCCCTCAAAAATGAAATGCCTGTGAAGGAGGATACAACACGGCATCCATTGTGAATCAGCTCACCCTCAATCTACGCATGGTCTGATCGGCCGCGAGGCCGACCTCGTTTGGACCGGGACTTGTGGGCCTTAGCGAGGCTGTAAAGCCGGAACCCATAAGAGACGCTCTACTCTTAGATTTTGATAGCATCCACGGTTTCGCTACCACGTATACAAGGGTGTATAGCGCAGCTCAAGCGCAATTTCAGGATCAGCTTGTCTGGTCAGTTGGGATCACAACTTATGGCGACGCGTGTGCCAACCTGAATACTGCAGAGTTGCGGGCCCAAGAACCAGACGCTCGTGCGACGAATCGCGCCGATGGCTCCTACGGTTACGGTTCCGGGAGGCAAGAACTCGGACCACAACGTCGGCGTCATCGTTCAATCTCATTAGTAGAGGCATCGGCGTGCTTCCGTTTTGAGCAACGCCTCTGCGGACCAAGGCAATTGGATCTTCAGCGAGCTTCGCGAGCACCAGCTCAGACGTTATTGGATTACACGCCACCCACATACGGACATCGATATCAGGATCCTCAGACAGCTTCTCCAGTAAACCCTGATCATCGATGTTGGCCGCCATCCACCGCAACCAATCGATCTCCTCCGCGCGCAACTCGCCAAAGGTGCGAGGCTTTTCCCGGAGCCACATGAGAGCGTCCTCTGTGAAATAGTGACCTTCGTAGACAGCTATCAACTCGTTGCCGATCACATCGTCCAGCCAATCCAACATATCGGAGATCTCCTTGTATTTCAGTCGACCCTTTGCTCTTTCAAATAAGCAATCAAGTCTCGCTGCTCCTCGGCATCCGGAACACCAAAGCTCATATTGTTATCCGGCACCACCATATCCGGATCGCCCAACCACTTTTCAAGCGTTGCCTCCGTCCACGTAAACCCCGAACTCTTTAGTCCGGCTGAGTACGTAAATCCCGACACCCCTCCTGCCTTCCTGCCAAACACTCCGGCGAGCCTTGACCCTTCACGGTCCTCTTCCATCGCATGACAGCCTATTCAGCGCTTCTCAAACACTGCTTTACCCCGCACAGTGTCACCCTCCCCACCCAACATTGCGTCGCTTCTACCCGTACTCTTGCCCAACATCGAAATCGCTGCACATCGGCCTTGGAAAGCTTCGCGTCCCAGTGCAGCAATCGATACTGCAGCGGAGGCATGTCCCCGCTCTTCGCTTCTTGGAAATCTTCGCCGTCAGCACCTGCTGCTGCTCCGCCGGCATCTGCTCCCATTGCGACAGGTCCATCTTCTTGCGCGCCTCGACGATATCGCGCTCAATCAGCCACGATCCCGGAGCGATCCGCGCATACACCGGCCACCGCGTCTCGCTCGAGTGGCAGTCCGCGCACTTGGCCACCAGCACCGCCTTCGCGTCCGCCGGCATCTTTGCACCCTGCAGCAGCGTGCCGAGCCCCTCCGCAGGCTCGACACGCGGATTTCCAAACGGATGCACAAACCCCAGCCCCACAACTGCGGCTACGGTCAATGCTGCTGCAGTCCATACGCGCATCAGACAATCTCCGCCAGCGTCGAATCGACCACGGCCAGATGACTCTTCCCGCGAACGACCTTGACCTTGGTCACTCCCAACACACTCTCCAGTTTGCCCGCGGGAACCATCATCGGTCCTGGATTCGGCGCCGCTCCCGGTGCAGGCTGCGGAAACGCCGTGGCCATCGCCGTGTGAAAGGCCACATTGCCTTCGACCTTCTGGACGACCTGGTGAATATGGCCGTTCAACACCGTCACCGAGCCAAACGGCTTCAGCATCGCGAGCGCCTGCTCGCCATCCTTCGTACCCCAGCCCCACTTCTCATAGACCATCCACAGCGGAATATGCGCGAAGACCACGATCGGCGTCGAATGACTCAGTCCGGCCAGGTCAGACTTCAGCCACTCCAGTTGATCGTCGCCCATGATTGCCCATCGCATCTACCTGCACGCAATTATTCAGCCCCACAAAGTGAACGCCCTTGTGGTTGTAGCTGTACCAGCCATTGCCCATGGTGCCCTTGCCGAAACGCTGCTTGTACTGCTCGCCATCGTCGATAAAATCGTGCTCGCCCGGAACGTAGAACACCTCGCTCTTGAATCCCTTGATCACCTGCGAGGCCGTATCGAACTCCGCCGCCTTCGAGTTCTGCGTGATGTCGCCGGTGTGAATCATGAAGTCCGGGGCCTTCATGCCGGCAGGAACAATATTGGCCCTGTCGATAGCCTTCTTCAGCGTTCCGGTCACATCCGGGTTCGCGCCCTTGTTGAAGCCGATGTGGCAGTCGCTGATCTGCACGAACGAAAAGTCCTCTACCTTCCCGACCCCGGCGCCACCACCCTTCATCGTCTGCGCCAGCAGCTTCGAAGTCGGCACGCCGCCAACCATCGACCAAAGCAAACCCGTGCCCGCCCACGCCATGCATCCCAGAAAATTGCGCCGGTCGATGCCATCGCCCGCAGGTTGCGCAGCGCCTGGTTCTCCTGCACTACTTCGTCTTCCTTAAACCGATTCATATCAAAGCTCCATTTGGTTTTTGATTGCCTACACTCCACAAAACTGGCTTACCTTCCCTTTATTCCCACGCCCCTGCAAATAATTCATGGAATAATTTGTCTGCGATTCGGTTTACGGTAGGGATGTTCATCAGCCGATGCCTGCCGGTCTACGCCGTGTCGCAGTTACCCCGCAACCTCAGACACACCGAGGCACTCCGCACCATGCCCTCCGCCACCCGCAGCGCAGCCTTTGAACAACTCGCGCTCCCACTCTTTGCCTCGCTCTACAACCACGCCCTCTGGCTCACCCGCAACCAGGCCGAGGCCGAAGACCTGGTGCAGGAGACCTTCTCAAAAGCTCTCCGCGCATTCGACACCTTCGAGCCCGGAACCAACTTCAAGGCCTGGATCTTCCGTATCCTGCGCAACACCTTCCTCACCACCCGCACCGGCATCGCGGCCTCCCGCACCGTCTTTCTCGAAGATCATCCCGACACACTCGACACCGCCAGCGCTGGCCCCACGCCGGAAGACAATCTCATCCGTCTCGACAATCAGGCCGCTCTCCACACGGCGCTCGAACAGCTTCAGCCGCAACTCCGCGAAGCGCTTCTCCTCTGCGACGTCGAAGAGATCAAGTACAAAGACATCGCTCTCATCCTCGATGTCCCCATCGGCACCGTCATGTCGCGCATCTCTCGCGCTCGCCGCACCCTCCGCCAACTCCTGCAGCCGCAACTCGGGGAATCTTTATGAATCAAACGCCGCAAACCAACCAATCAACCGAACATCTCGATCCAGACAGGCTCAACGCCTATATCGACGGCGAACTTCCACCCACCGAACAGCAGGGAATCGAGCAGCATCTCACCGGCTGCCACACCTGCACTCTACGCGTCCTCTCCGCAACGCAACTCAAAACTGCCATGGCCCGCGCCGGCCATCGCTTCGCAGCACCACCCGAAGCTCTCGCCCGCCTCACCGCCCAGCTTCGTCGCATACGCAGCCTCAGACGGAGCAGCGCCGAGACGAAGATGTCCGCACGCATCGATTCCATCCGGCCCGCGGCGTGGGCTGCCCTCGCCGCTGCCATCCTGCTGACCGTCTCACTGCTCGGCTGGCGTCAACTTCATCAAACCAACACCCTCGCCGCCGAACTCCTTGACCAGCACCTCGCCACGCTCTCCAGCGCAGCGACTCCGCAGGTGATCTCCACTGATCGTCACACCGTCAAGCCCTGGTTCCAGGGCCGTCTCCCCTTCAGCTTCAACCTTCCCGACGCCACGGCCCTCCCTCCCGACACCACTCTCAAAGGCGCGGACCTCACCTACCTCAACGGCCAACCCGCGGCTCTGCTTCTCTTCACCATCCACAAACACGAGGTCTCCGTCTTCCTCACGCAACGGGCCGCTGGCCCCGCCCTCACCGCGCTGCCGAGCACCCGCGCAGGCTTCAGTCTGCACACCGCCACTACACCAGACCTGCGCATCATCGCCGTCAGCGACGTCAACCCCGCCGACCTCGATCTCCTCGTAGCCACCCTGGTTCGAACACAATCGCCCGCGTAAAGTGAACAGTTGATCGTGGGTCTGTGCTTGATCGGATCGACAGGTTCTTCAAATCCTTCCCGAAGGAAGGTGCAGGTGAACTCTTTTGGATTGAACGGGAAGGGTGAGGCCAATACACTCTGGCAGACTCGCATCCCTTCGGAAATTATCGCCGGTCGTCTAGCGGGGGACGCTCTATTTCGTTGCTCTCAGATTTTTTTTGCTTTGGTGGGAATAATTTTTGTGCAACCCAGTTTGGATGCGTACAGAACTTCTGTCTTCAGGCCGTAGTTCTCCATCGTTTCGTCACGGCTTCGAGGATTTGAGGTCAACGGTCAGCTTACGTCCCGTACGCGCGTAGGCGACTGGGATTTTTTGGAGGAATGCTCATGCTTATGGCCCATTGGAGAAAAGTTCTCCTCTGTTCTTGCCTCTTCGCGGGACTTGCCGCGTTGGGTACGGGACTCGCTAGAGTCGCAGCGCAGTCAGCAACGGAAGCCCCGGCTGGGTTCAACACTCCCAGTTTCAACAGTGCACAAAGCGTCAGCAACGGAATCGTCGAGCCACCCGGAGACACCTTTGCCCTGGATCAGCAGGTCTATGAGGAAAATGAGACGGTCGCACAAGGGCTCGGACCTGTGTACAACGCAACCAGCTGCGTCAGTTGCCATCAGAATCCGAACAGTGGGGCAGCCAGCCAGATCACAGAACTCCGGGTTGGCCACAATGATGAAAACGGTAATTTCGTTAACCCGACCATCTTCATCAACGACGGAAAAAACACGATTACCGGCAGGTCTATTGTCAATGATCGCGCTGTCGGTCCCGAAGCCCAGGAGACCATACCTGCAACAGAAAACATCCGTACATTACGCGCTGCCCTCAATACCTTGGGCGACGGTTTTGTGGAAGCCATTGAGGACAGTACGCTGATCGCTATCGCAGCACAGCAACCTGCACTAAGCGAAGGCAGAGTTCATGGGGAAGTGGTGCAGGCTCCAATCTTCGAAGCCCCTGGACAGACTCGCGTCGGACGCTTCGGCTGGAAGGACCAGCACAGCAGCTTGCTTTCCTTTATTGCGGACGCCTATCTCAACGAGATGGGAATCACGAACCGGCTGCGCCCCTCGAACGTTACCACTGTTCTCAACACTACGACGGGCATTGAAGATCAACCAGATCAGCTTGGCTTGGCTGACATCGACCACTTTGCTCAGTTCATACGCGGCACTATGGTTCCACCTCGAGATACAGTGCTTGCCGCAACTCCCGCAGCCTTGAAGGGCGGAGCTCTCTTCACCAAGCTCGGTTGCGGCGTCTGCCACGTGCAATCCATTACCACGGCCCCTCCAGGGACAGTGATCGATGGTGGGATGTTCACTGTTCCAGAGGCTCTAGGGGATAAAATCATCCATCCTTTCAGCGACTTTTTGTTGCATGACATCGGAACTGGAGATGGGATTGTCCAGGTTGGTCCGCAAGACACGGCCAATAAATTGAGGACTGCGCCACTCTGGGGCTTGCGCGACAAGGCCCGCTTCATGCATGACCTAGGGTCGTTATCTCTTGAAAATGCTATCTCGCGTCACGATAACGAAGCACGCGAGCCCGCCAGACGCTTTAGAGAGTTAAGCCCTGAGGAGAGAGAGGCTCTAATTACCTTCTTGAAAACGCTGTGAAGACAATCAAGCTATCGACCACTAGCGACTGGTCCGTTGGTCAATGACTGTTGCGGCTTGAGCACAACGGCGGCTCTCGTTACGGCAGGCTCGTGCGCACCCCATCTCGGTAGAGGTCTTCGCCTCGAATGCCATCCAGGGGCCATCCGCACGTCTCCGGTCCGAACTATGCCAACGATCGACGACTGTTCCGTCTATCCGATTCGTCACGCCGGAAGATGCCGAAACCGGGCGCTCCTTGAACCTCATTTGTTCCGTCCGTCGATGCTTAAGATGCAAGAGACAACAACCAACTAATTGGCCCACGATCTCACGGAGTCAAAAGTACCGGGTGTCGCAGCCCTGGAACCTCCGCACTCGATGCACGATGCGCTGACTACGCGCGAATATCCGCCTAGGTGGACGAACACAGTTGGTACACGCCCTTACCTACCTCGTCCCCGACAATTCTGGTTCTTATGGTGGGTGGGAAAGCACATGTCGCTTCGGCAGGCGGGGACCTATGATGACTAATGCTAGTGAGTGCTTCGACCGATAGTTCCGATTCTCTTCTGCGGTAAGATCTGCTCAATTGAGTCTGGGCCTGATATCGAAATGCTTTCTCAATCGATGGTTCAAATCACCCTTCGTAATTGATCACCCTCCGCTAAAAATCGATCGAACCTGCAGGAACATGTACTTTCTTTGTGCAGGAGGCGGGGATAGCATCGCCATGTCCTCAGGTAGAGTCTCTCGTTTGGAAGCGTGGACTCCACTGACTCAGTCAAACGCCAAAGGCAAGGAAAGTGGCCTGTGAGAGGGAGCGAGGTGTTTGCAACATGCAAGACAATCCCACACTTAATCAAGAACTCATCGACCGGATTAGATCAGTGGCGCAGCTGCGTTCCGTTCGTACTGGGGAGGTTCTCTATGAACCCTCGTGTCCCGATGTTCCTCTCTTTGTTGTCCTGGACGGAACAGTCTCAATCAGCAGAGCCTGCGAGGACGAGAAGATCTTGGCAGTTCGCGAATCAGGACAGTTCACGGGAGAAATGTCTGTAATCTCCGGCGGTCGATCGCTCCTGACGGCGCGGGTGACAAAAGATGGTGCCGTCCTTGAACTCCCTCGAGAAAAAGTGCTGTCGCTGATGACCAAAGACACCGAACTCGGCGAGATTCTCATGGGAGCTTTTGTCGCGCGTCGCCTGTTGATGATTGAGCTGGGCGAAGGAAATGTCATTCTCTTCGGCACCAAGAGTTCCGCACGTAGTCTTGCGCTCAGAGAATTTCTCACCAGAAATGGGCACCCGTTCACATACGTTGATATTGAGACCGAATCTTTTGCGGGCGAGTTGATGGAAAAGCTTGACGTTCGTAATGGCGACATTCCAGTTGTCTATTGCAACAGGCGATATGTGCTGAGAAATCCGTCTATTGCCGAATTAGCGGCCTGTCTTGACCTCAACATCAACATCGACAAAAGCGTGCGTGATATTTTAGTGATCGGTGCTGGTCCAGCAGGCCTCGCAGCAGCGGTGTACGCCGCTTCAGAAGGACTAAAGACGCTGATTGTCGAGAAGTCAGCACCTGGTGGTCAGGCCGCGTCGAGCTCAAAGATAGAAAACTACCTGGGCTTTCCGACAGGCCTTTCTGGACAGGAGCTTGCAAATCGATCCATCGCTCAAGCTCAGAAATTTGGCGCACAGCTGATGGTCGCTCAATCAGTCGTGCATATCGACTCCAGTAAACAACCATATAAGGTCGTTTTGGAGTCTGGCCTTAAGTTCAGTGCGCGGAGCATCGTGATCGCAACTGGTGCGCAATATGCGCGATTGCCTGTCGAGGAAGCGGACGATTTTACGGGCCGAGGTATCTATTACAACGCAACGCATATGGAGGCTCAGCTCTGTCACTCGGAAGAGGTAGCGGTAGTGGGTGGGGGGAACTCTGCGGGACAAGCCGCCGTTTTTCTTGCTCAGACATCATCGATGGTGCATCTCCTAGTGCGTTCGAAAAGACTTTCAGAATCGATGTCGCAGTATCTGATCGCTAGGATAGAAGCGCATCCCAGGATCGAAATCCACTATCTAACTCAAATTGTTGCTGTCACCGGTACCGCTCATTTGGAAAGCATCGAGTGGAGAGACGACTCCTTAGGATTTGAGGTAACCAAGCCAGTTCGCCATGTGTTTGTGATGGCGGGTGCTGCGCCCCGCACAGATTGGCTAGAAGACTCCTTTGTTCTAGATCAGAAGGGGTTCGTTGTCACCGGACCAGATCTTGTTGAATATGAGAACTTTCAATGGCCACTGAGCCGCTCCCCGCTCCTGCTCGAGACCAGTGTGCCAGGAATATTTGCGGTTGGTGACACACGAGCAGGCAGTATCAAACGGGTTGCATCGGCGGTCGGCGAGGGCGCGATGGCGGTTCATCTCGTGCATCGATTCCTCGCCGAAAGCACAGAGCGGGGCGATGCGGCGGGAAATAGACGGACGGACCTCGTCCACGGCGTCGTCGACTCTATACGCCCGAAAATCCTTACACAAGGAGATATGCGATGAAAGCAATCACGCCGCACTACATCGATGGAAAGTTTGTTGAACCCCACGGCCTCGAGGTGATACGCGCGTGGCGATCAATGGAATGCTGGACGATCCGCGGGCGCCTTGGAGAGGATTCAAGTTCTCGGGCGAAGGCCGCGAATTTGGACCTTCGGAATCGAGGCTTCTCTCTAGCCGCGAGCTATTCTTGAGTAAAGACATTGTCTGAGACAGACGAACAAGGAGACATTGCATGAATAAACGCCTAACCATCTCTCCTGAAGAAGCGGCGGATCGCCTCGCCATCCGGGAACTCATCGAGGCCTATGCACACTGCGCCGACCGCCGTGATGCGAAGGGCAGACGGTTCTATTTACCGCAGACACCCATTTCGTGGTGTACATGAACGCTAAAGATCCGACACCGTCACAGGAACTGCACTCGCGTGAAGCACTCGCTCCCGTATTCGCAGATCTGAACAAATATGACGCGACTACGCACTTCGTCGGGCAGAGCACAATCTTCACTTTGGAGGCGGACCGGGCCACGGGCGAAGCCTACTGCCTGGCGCATCATGTATTCATGCAGGATGGACGACGACGTCTGATGCTCGCTTCGCTCCGCTATCTTGATACATTTGTGAAGATCGACGGAGCATGGCTCTTTGCCGAGCGCCTGCTTTACGTAGACTGGCTAGAGGAACGCACCTTATCATGACAGCGACTAGCCGAACGTGCTCTGGGAGTACTCTTGCGGCGCCAGGAGGCGATGGATGGACACACAGATGCCGGACAACCAACGTCTGACAAGCACAGCCGGGTGAGCCGGGGATACGCCCTTCGATATGCGCTCGAACACCCGCCACCGTCTCTTTGATAGCAATTGGGCCAAGCGAAACGCGCACATAAGATGTTCGGCTCGCTACTGGCCTCTTTAATAACTGGCGGCCGAAACCGAGGACACTTCTCAGGAGCGACCAATCAACTCCAGCACTCTGGTGTTGATCCAACGGGGGAGTTGGAAAGGTCTGTGGTGACATGAATACTGGGCAACAAGAGTTGCAGAGGCGATGGGAGTACTTGGCTGAAGCGCAGAAACTGAGCCATTCCGGAATCTTCGCGTGGCAGGTCAGCAGTGGAGTGCTCGAGTGGTCAGACGAGACGTACAGAATCCTGGGCTTTACGCGAGAAACGAATCCCACGCTCGATCTGGTTTTCGACAGAATTCACCCCGACGATCGAGAGCGGCTGTTAGAACTCAGGAATCTCGCAACTCGGGAGGGGATAGACCTCGATCTCGAGCACCGGCTGCTGATGCCCAACGGTGACATCAAATATCTTCACGTGGTCGCACATGCCGGATATCACAGTCCCAGCAATCGCGAGTACATAGGCATAGTCAGCGACATCACTGAACACAAACGGGCAGAACAGGAGCGACAAGCACTATCTCGCGACTTGAAAGAAAGCAACGCCAGACTTGAAGAAGCACAACGGGTCGCACATGTGGGCTACTGGGAGTGGGATCTTGAGACGGGCGAGGTCATCTGGTCTGACGAGACTTATCGCATCTTCGGGCTCAAACCGCAAGAACGTCCCATGGACTTAGCAACAGTACGCGGGATGGTCCACCCTGAGGACCGAGAAGCTCTCTACCGCGGAGTGGATGTGGAGATTGATGCCGGCGTGCACCCTGTTGCTGAGTTTCGAATTGTCACTCCAAGTGGAGAAGTGCGCACGGTGCACGCGATCACCTCAAAGCTTCGGGGTGCGATGCCGGGTGATCCGGACAATGAGGCATCCGGAAAGGCCCGAAGGCTGTTCGGAACGGTTCAAGACGTCACGGAATTAAAGCGCGCATAGGAAGCCCACCATGCCCTGTCCCGGGATTTGCAAGAAAGCAAGGCTTGGCTCGAAGAAGCCCAACGTGTTGCCCATCTTGGCTACTGGGTGTGGGATCTTGAAACGAACCAGGTGATCTGGTCGGAGGAAACCTACCGCATCTTTGGGTTAGTACCACAGGCGGGTCCCATGGACCTAGCAACAGTAGGCGAAATGTTCCATCCTGACGATCGAGAGGTTGTGTCTCGAACAGCAGAGGAGGCTATTCGTTCTGGGACGCGCGCTGACTGTGAGCATCGACTCATTCGTCCCGACGGCGAAATGCGCATCGTTCACAGCTTAGGTGATTTGAAGAAAACTTCTGCGGGACGCCCTTACAAGATGTTCGGTACAACCCAGGACATCACTGATCGCAAACTCGCAGAACAAGCCCTGCGGCGAAGCCAATTCTACCTGAGTGAAGGGGAGCGACTTGCTCATATGGGGAGCTGGGCGTCCAGAGATTTAGGTATCCGTTGGTCCGACGACTTAAATTTCTATTGGTCTGACGAGGTTTACAAGATTTACGGACTTGATCCGAAAAACGGAACTCCGAACCTTCATCAGTATTTGGCAGCGATCCATCCCCAAGATCGAGCCTCCATGGCTGAAACAATAAAGATGATGCATGAGCAGCGCTGCGGCTGCGATGTCACGAAGCGAATAGTTCGGCCAGATGGGGAGATACGGTACGTCCGTTGTGTTGGTATTCCGGTGGTTGAGGGCGGAATTTTTCAGGGATTCAACGGCACCACAATGGATGTCACAGCGCAGGAGCTGTTGACTCAGGAGTTGCGACGGGAGCAGGCGTACTTGGCTGAAGCGCAAAGTTTGACTCACGCTGGCAGCTGGGCGTGCAATTTGCTCACGCGGGAGATATTCCACTCATCGGACGAAAACGCTCGCCTCTACGGTTTCGATCCCGGCCAAGGCCCAATTCCATTCGACCTCTATTACAAAGCAATTCTTCCGGAAGACGAACGGATTATCAGGGCCCAGCTTGAGAATGCGATCAGCGCAGGGGCGGATTACGACGTCGAATTTCGAATTCGTCGCACCGATGGCGCAATCAGATTTCTGCGTGGTATCGGACATCACAACCCCTCTCAGGAAATCGGCGAGTACGTTGGCATCACGATGGATATAACGGACCGAAGGCATGCGGAAAGGGAGCAGGAAAGGCTGCGGCAGTTAGAGGCTGATCTCGCACACATCAACCGAGTCAACATGATGGGAGAACTGGCTGCTGCGCTGGCGCACGAAATCAAGCAACCCATCGCCGCTTCGATCACAAGCGCAAACGCCCTTTTGCGATGGTTGGCACATGATCCACCCGACCTGGAAAGAGCGCGTGCAGCGGCCGCGAGGATTGATCAGGATGGGAATCGTGCAGCAGATGTAATCAATAGTTTGCGATCCTTTTACAGAACCGGCCTCCCTGCCGAGCGGCAAAGCGTCGACCTAAAGGAAATAATTGCCGAAATGACTGTTCTGCTAAGAGCTGAAGCGGATCGTCACGCAATAGCGATCCGTCAGGAGCTCGACGTTGATATTCCTAGACTCCTCGCTAACCGCGTGCAGCTTCAACAGGTCCTCATGAACTTGATGCTCAACGCGATTGAAGCGATGAAAGATACCGGAGGCGAGATGACGATCAAAACGCGAGTTAATCCAGAAGGTTGCCTAATTGTTTCCGTCAGCGATACCGGCGTAGGCTTGCCGGAGGAATTCACTGAGCACATTTTCGACCCTTTTCATACGACCAAACCGCAGGGGACGGGTATGGGACTGACCATTACCCGCTCGATCGTGGAGTCCTACGGAGGGCGGGTATGGGCCACCGCCAATCAGGGCGCTGGTGCGACTTTCCATTTCATACTCCCCGGCGAAACCGAGGCTCATGTATGAAGCCCGCGGTTGTTCCCACCGTGTTCATCATCGATGACGATCGCAGCATGCGACAGGCCGTCAAGGATCTCGTCGAGTCAATTGGTCTCCGCGCCGAGTCGTTTGCAACGGGTCAGGAATTTCTGAATAGGCAATCCACCTCTGATCCGAGTTGCCTGGTTCTGGACGTAAGGCTTCCTCAGATGGGTGGACTCGATTTCCAACGCCGGCTAAGTGAGATTGGTATGCAAATACCCATAATCTTTATTACCGCGCACGGAGACGTTCCAATGTCTGTCAGGGCCCTGAAGTGGGGCGCCGTGGATTTTCTGACGAAGCCCTTTCGAGACCAGGATCTGCTCGACGCGATTCAGCAGGCTCTCCAGCGTGACCGTGCGGCGCGAGAACAGCAGGCGGAAGTCCACGGATTGCATCGGCGGTATCAGGCATTGACCCCGCGAGAGCGGGAGGTTATGGGACTCGTGGTCTCTGGAATGCTCAATAAGCAGATTGCCTCAGAAATCGGAGCCAGCGAAGCTACTGTAAAGATCCATCGAAGTAACCTAATGCAGAAGATGCAGGCAGGGTCGGTAATTGAATTGGTCCGCATGGCCGACAAGCTCAAAATTGTTCTTCCTAAATAGCGTGGAGTTGTCGCTGACGGGCTGCTATTCCGCTCCTCCTCGGGTTCTAATCGACTACCCCCTGAGTCGTAGTTTTTTCGACTACGATCTGATTGCGCTGCCTTTGTGGACAGGGTTACCTTTTTGCCCATGGAGATCGAACACACCTCACGCCTTCTGGCAATCCTCGATGATGACAAGTCGCTTCAAAGCGCACTGCGAGACTTGGTCGAATCGGAGGGAATGTCCACGCTCTGTTTCGACTCCGCAGAACAGTTCCTAGAATCCGGAGTCAGCCACAAGGCCGCATGCCTGATTGCCGACGTTCGCATGCCAGGCATGTCTGGTATTGAGCTGCAAGCGAATCTTAAGAGCGAACGATGCCGCATACCGATCATCTTCATCACCGGACTCGGCGACATTCCATTAGCAGTAAGCGCGATGAAGGAAGGTGCGAGTGACTTCTTCACAAAACCTTTTGATGGAGCCGCGCTGCTTAGGTCGGTGGAACGGGCGTTGCAGCAGAATCTCGCCAATAGGCGAAAAGCTACCGAACGTGCCAGCTTAGTGGCCCGATATGAATCTTTGACGCCCCGAGAGCGAGAGGTGCTGCCGCTGTTGGCTAGCGGTCTACTAAACAAACAAGTGGCATTTGAGTTGGGGATCACCGAGTGGACCGTTCAATTACATCGAGGGCATATCATGCGAAAGATGCAAGCTGACTCTTTTGCAGGCTTAGTCAGGATGGCCGACAAACTCAGCCCTAATCACCGACAGTGGTGAATTTGCGAAGTCTGGCCAATACGTCGGCTTGATAGATTCCGAAGCTCTGATATTGGCCTCAATTTACCCAGATAGACAATTTACGATTCCCTGATAGCTGAAATCAAATTCCCTGCTCACCCTGTGGCTAATTTAGAGGAAGTCGCGAAAAACCGCCTGGATCCAAGAGGATAGACGGATAATGCAAGGGCATTACCGCAAAAATCTTCTGAAAATCCCTGTATTAATCCCTGATACCAGGGAATCGGGCCGGGAGAGCGGTTTGCTAAGGACTGCCCCCACCGCCATATAACCATCCTAGGCAGTCCAACAAAATCCTAGAGCGACCGAATTACCCGCTAGCCAAGCGGGTTTTATTGTTTTTGTTGTCTCAAATCGTCCGATGCCGTACAGTGAAAGCCGGGACCTGGTGGGGGTAGATTTGGGGGGGTAGGGTTCGTCGGAGTAGAAAATCTACCCCCAGATAGCTCCGAGAGATGCTGAAATGGCGTTGACCGATACGGAAGCACGCAGGGCGAGACCAACAACGAAAACTTACAAGCTGGCCGACTCGGGCGGCCTTTTTCTTGCTGTGATGCCCCCTGGTGGCAAGCTGTGGCGGTGGAAGTACCGTGTAGAGGGACGGGAGAAGCTGATGGCGCTTGGCAGCTACCCCGAGGTCTCGCTAGCGGAGGCGCGGAGGCGTCACGCCGAAGGGAGACGGCTGCTAGCCGCCGGTGTTGATCCGATGGCGCAACGCATGGCTACGAGGACGGCCTCACAGGAGCAGAGCGGGACGACCTTCGAGGCGATAGCCGCGCTGTGGATAGAGCACTGGAAGGACGACAAGAGCCCTCGGCATATAGCTGGAACGCAGCGTAGGCTCGATGCGAACATCCTACCTAGTCTCGGGGCGCTTCAGATTGGAGACATTCAAGCTCCGGACGTGGTGGCGATGGTGCGGGCCGTGGAGGCACGCGGCGCGCGAGACCTCGCGAAGCGGGCGCTGCAGACAACCGGCCAGATTTTCCGCTATGCCATCGCGCACGGTCACTCCACGCGTAACCCGGCGGCGGAGATCAAGCCAAGGGACGTGCTGAAGGCGACGGCAAAGGAAAACTATGCACGGTGGACGCAAAAGACCTGCCCGCGTTATTGCGGCAGATCGAGGTCTATCCCGGAACGCATGTTACCCGTTTGGCGCTCAAGCTGATGGCGCTCACATTCGTCCGCACAAGCGAGCTTATCGGCGCGCGGTGGAGCGAGATCGACTTCGAGGAGAAGCGGTGGAACATTCCCGCCGAGCGGATGAAGATGCGAACACCGCATATCGTTCCACTATCTGATCACGCTATCAAGGTGTTAGGCACGCTACACACACTCACAGGCTCGGGCGCGCTTCTCTTCGCTGGAGACCGCAACTCGAAGAAGCCAATGAGCAACAACACTATCCTCAAGGGACTGGAGCGGATGGGTTACAAGGGCCGCATGACTGGCCATGGCTTCCGCGGCGTCGCATCCACCATCCTGCACGAGCAGGGCTTCGAGCACGAGCACATCGAGCTGCAGCTTGCCCACGCACCACGGAACGCGGCTTACAACCATGCGTTGTACCTGAAGCCGCGCGCGACGATGATGCAGAAGTGGGCAGACTATCTGGAGAAGATGCAACGGGGCGGCAAGGTGCTGACTTTTCGTGGTTCTGCTGCATCTCAATGAAGCGAGGGCGCGTTGAGAATGTTGCATCAGGCGATGCGGGGAGTTATTGGAGTGAAGCGCGATTATGAGGACGTACACGGATACAGTTCGGCCGAGCCTGTGATATCCGTTTTAGAAACTTGCAGCCGTTTCGGAATCGTAAGGATCAAACGAGCAGCGGAATGACCCCTCGGCGGCGATCAGTATTTCGTGATAAGCACAGGCACGCGGACCAGATCGCGATCCTGAGAGTTGTTGTTGAATCGCGTGTAATAGATGTACCCGGTTCGCCCCGGTGTATCAAAACTAGGCGATGGATCGTCGGGATCAATGATCGAGGCGTAAGCGAATGATCCGGCCCAGCCACCGGCTCCAGGCTCCTCGCATTGCGTCGGTTCCGGAACATACGCAGGAGCAATCAATTGTTGCTGTGTCCAGTGCACGACATCGGACGAAAGAGCGAAGTGAAAGCCGCAATTGACGGGCCCGCTGTTTGAGTTGTCGCTATCCAAACCGAGGGCCATGTACATGTTCAGGTAGGTGTTGAATGTCAGGCTCTCGTATGGAGAAGTTCCTCCAGTGCTGGTATCGGCACAAAGCACAGCAGCGGAACCGGTGTACGGATCGGTCATCTGCAATTCGAACGCAGTACCGTCCCAGGCTCGCCAGCTGGATGGATTAGATAGTGTCTGTGTCCGCATAACACACATTCTTCCGAAATACGGTTGGCCGGGAGGAGGATAAGCTCCGAATCGCGCGTAGTAATAGCCGTCCGAGCCGTGGACGATATTCGTTGGTTCTTGGTAGCCCCAAATAAACGGCGTCACGCCTTGCGCCGGCGGGATCCACTGCCCGGGCGGCGGGGCCACGACATTCTGCGGCGTCGCGGGCATTACAAATGTATGTCCATCATCGGTCGAGGCAGCATAGGTGACGGAGGTGTATTGGCACGGATTGCCGTCGGTGCTATCGCCCGGTTTGCAGGTCGGCGCAACAGGATCATGGAATTCGTTATGGACCAGGGCATGAATCGTTGTGCCGTCGTTATACAAGGAATCGATCCATTCCCGGTTCTGGAACGTGCTTGCTGTCGGGCTATCGACGGAAACCAGGGTCGGTGCACACCGGCGTTTAAGCGACCAGAAGTCCGGCCCCACGTCAGCGAAGTTAAATGGATCGTCTCCCGCGATGAGGAGTATGCTGTCGTCATTCAACCGTACTGCGCGTGCCCCACCGTCGGCATAATCGCCCTCCATACAGGCGTCTCGATTGTATTGAAACACGACCTCCTGCGGGCCAAGGGATACCTGTATGCTCCCCGGAGTTCCGGAGCCCGGCTGCACCGTAACCACTGTCTGTTTCGTTTGGCCTCCCGCAGAAACAGAAACTGTGGCAGTGCCAGAGGCCAGTGGCAACATCGCCCCGGTAGGTGTAACCTTCACGACCGATGTGTTGTTGGAACTCCACGCGAACGTCGGAGACACCGGTTGACCTGACCCGTCTGTTGCCTGCGCGGTAAACCCGACGATCGTTCCCACTACAAGCGTCGTCGGCGGCGCATTCAACGTCAGATTCACGACAGGGCCACTGGCCACGGGTGGGGGATTGTTGACATTCACCTGGATGGCCGTCAATGGGTTGTCGGGATAGTTCTGCATCGGCGCGACGTTATTGGCTGAATCGGTCACATTCACCGAAATTGTGTGCATGCCGTTCGAAAACTGAGTCGTGTCCAACCCCAGCGAAAACCCGCAATCTTCGAAAGCGCCCGGAACGTTCATTACATCGGGGCGCGGCGTTCCGTAAAACGCATTCCCCACGGCTACGTTATCCACGAACACAGTGACGGCGGTCAAGGGGATGTTTTCAAAACCCCAACCGGAGACAAAGATCTTGCCGCTTACCGTGGCGGGGTTTTGTGAAATCAGAGAGCCAAACTGGGCGAGATTCCAGAAGCCCTGTAGCGAGGTAGTCACGTCAAGAGTCAGTGGCGCACTATGACTCAGGTTCCCGCTCGTACCCTGGACCACAAGCGAAGAATTGCCCGTCAAAGCATTCGCCGGAATTACGAACGACACTTGCGCCGAGCTATTCGCTTGGATCGTGAGCGGGCAGGACGGCGAACACACAACGCCCCCTGGCAATCCGTTGATGGCTACCGAAACCGCCCCCGAGAAGCCATCCGACCCGGTGACGGAGATCTTAACCGGCGCACTGGTCGTTCCCATTTGTGTGTTCACCGAGCCGGGCGCCACCGAAATCGAAAAGTCCGGCGAAACAACCGTAAATAGATCTCCGTTGCTTGTGCGGCCCCCGACAGTCACCACTACATTGCCTGTAGTCGCGCCGCTTGGCACGGTCACCGTGATGCTCGTTGTGCTCCACGCACTCGCGGCTCCTGCCGAAACTCCGTTGAACGTAACGGTACTGCTCCCCTGGCTCGTCCCGAAGTTAGACCCGGAGATGATGAGTGTTGAACCGGAAACTCCAGAATTCACACTCAGGCCGGCGATGACAGGTGCCGGTATCGCAGTTATGGTCAGGCTCAATGGCATGGAATGGCTCAGGTTCCCGCTCATGCCCTGCACTGTAAGCGCAACCGTCCCGGCTGACGAACTTGCAGGCACAACAAGTGAAACCTGCGCCGAAGCGTTCGCGTTGATCGATAGAGAACAGGATGGGGAGCAGGTCGTGCCGGAGGGCAATCCGCCGACAGTGACTGAAACCGTTCCTGAAAAGCCGTTCGTGCCGGTGATCGAGACGGTGACCGGAGCGCTGGTGGTTCCCGCTTGCGTGCTGACCGACGAGGGTGACAGCGAGATGGAGAAATCCGGCGGCGGGGCGGTTATGGTTAGGCTCAATGGCATGGAATGGCTCAGGTTCCCGCTCGTGCCCTGCACTGTAAGCGCAACCGTCCCGGCTGACGAACTTGCAGGCACAACAAGTGAAACCTGCGCCGAAGCGTTCGCGTTGATCGATAGAGAACAGGATGGGGAGCAGGTCGTGCCGGAGGGCAATCCGCCGATAGTGACTGAAACCATTCCTGAAAAGCCGTTCGTGCCGGTGATCGAGACGGTGACCGGAGCGCTGGTGGTTCCCGCTTGCGTGCTGACCGACGAGGGGGACAGCGAGATGGAGAAATCCGGCGGCGGGGCGGTTATGGTCAGGCTCAATGGCATGGAATGGCTCAGGTTCCCGCTCGTGCCCTGCACTGTAAGCGCAACCGTGCCGGCTGACGAACTTGCAGGCACGACAAACGACACCTGCGCCGAAGCGTTGGCGTTGATCGATAGAGAACAGGATGGGGAGCAGGTCGTGCCGGACGGCAATCCGCCGATAGTGACTGAAACCGATCCTGAAAAGCCGTTCGTGCCGGTGATCGAGACGGTGACCGGAGCGCTGGTAGTTCCCCCCTGCGTGCTGACAGATGAAGTCGAGACCGAGATGGAGAAATCCGGCGTCGGAGGCGGAGACGTCGTCGCAGACCCTCCGCCGCCTCCACAGCCAATCAGTAGGCCCGCGGCTGCGAACTCACAGGCAACCAGAACGCAACCAAGACGGAAAATGCAGCGAAGCACATCGTTCGACATCGCTCAACTCCGGCAGATTGTTTTAGCGCAAAAGACCCGATAGAAGCTCGGACAGGTCTCACCTGACAGTGTTGTGAGCGGACCTGACTGGGGGAGGTGGGGCTCATTCTATTACGAAGCCATCACTTTCGCAAGATAGGAACACGCAGCCCTAAGCATTGCCGTAACTTATTTACGGAGCCTAACTTACCGAATTCGAAGCAAGGATAAGATGAAGAATTGATCGAGTCGGAAAAGTCGCAACAGATAACCCCGGAAAGCTCCTAAACATGAGCGCTCAATTCGAACAGTCCGCGGACGCAAATCCGTGAGGGCACAATCTTCGGTTGACAACAACAAGGCAATGCACTCATTGAGCCCGGGTTAGGCGCCCATCCTGGGATCAGTCACCATAAACGCTCTTGTATTTACCAATCAGACTGTAGTTCCGCAAAGTCAGCTTTTCGGAAACTTCACTTCTCAGTTGGCGATAACAGATGGGATGAGAAGGCCGGTCTCCAGCGGGATGCGTTAAGCTCCCAAGTTATCGACGCGCTCGAAGCGCGGGGAGATAGAGGAGACCGGCGATGAAGAAGCTTACCACCACGATGATGCAGCGGACACTTAACAAGCAGGACGGACACCTGACCATCGGCCTGGATTTGGGCGACAGGTCGAGCTTTTATTGCGTGCTGGACGAGACAGGAGACGTCCTGCTGGAGCAGAGGGTGAGCACGACGCCCAAGGCGATAGAAGAGATTTTCGGAGCGATGCCTCGGAGCCGTATCGCACTGGAGACGGGAACACACTCACCGTGGGTAAGCCGGTTGCTCAAGGAACTCGGTCATGAGCCGATCGTGGCACACGCGCGCAGCGTGCGGCTGATCGGGGAGAGCAGGCGCAAGGATGACCGGCTCGACGCGAGGACGCTCGCGCGACTCGTAAGGATCGATCCGGAGCTTTTGTGTCCGGTGAAGCATCGCAGCGCCGAGGCACAAGCAGATCTTACGGTGATCCGGGCGCGAGCAGCTCTGGTCCGCACACGGACGACGTTGGTCAACGCGGCGCGCGGCCTGACGAAGTCCTACGGGGAGCGGCTCCGCGGATGCAACGCACGCGGGATGAAGCCGCAGGCAGCTCAGGATCTGAGTCCGGAGTTGAAGGGTGCACTGGAGCCGCTGATGAGAGAGATAGAGTCGGTCAGCGAACGGATCTGCGAGTACGATCAGATGCTCGAGTCCATGGCGCGGAACAGATATCCAGAAGCAGAGCGGCTGAAGCAGATCAAGGGAGTGGGAACGCTGATCGCCCTGACGTACATGCTGACGCTGGAAGATCCACACCGTTTTCGTAAGAGCCGGGATGCAGCCTGTTATGTGGGGCTGCAACCTGGAAGGCGCAACTCGGGACAGAGTGAGCCGCAGATGCACATCAGCAAAGAGGGCGATCCGTATTTGCGATCACTCCTGGTGCAGGCTGCGCATCACGTTCTCGGCCCCTGGGGAGTCGACAGCGACCTGCGCCGATGGGGCATGAAGCTGGCTGAGCACGGAGGCAAGCGCGGGAAGAAACGCGCCGTGATCGCCGTCGCGCGTAAGCTGGCCGTCCTGCTGCATCGACTATGGGTAAGCGGAGATGTTTATAGGCCGCTACGATCAGGCGCACTGCCGGCAGTGGCATAGTTCAGTCCAGAGGTATGGAGGTTTAGTGTCAAAGCCGAGTTCCGGTGACTGCGTCATTGGCCTGGCCCAATACTCCATCTGCAAGATCGAGTGAAGGTCGCAATAACAGGTGGCAGCACCGGCTGAATCGAGAACACCCAACTTGCACCGAGCGATGAAACGCTCACACCAGAGTGCGGATGGAAGGATGGCGACAGAAGCAGCTCGGCAGGCCAGGAATCGTGTTCACACCGGAAGGAGATGAACTTGTCCCCACCACAGAAAACGATTGACATCGACCGGCCTTCTCATGGAAGGCCAATGCACTCATTGAAAAGGCTCCGCTCATTCCTTGCGAGGTCCGGGCCTCTAGTCGGTTACTCAGAAACAATCCTGAAGGACTCCAGCTTAGCGATGTAATTCCCCAAAAACGGTGCCGGGGTTTTCGGCAACTTCGAGTCGCAACTACAGGGTGGACTTGCCGAGAGCCCGAATTTTGGCGCAGGAGATATAATCCGCCTCACCATGCCGTTACTGCCGGGCGCGAAACTTGATGGCTACGAAGTTCTCGGCCTGTTAGGTTCAGGCGGAATGGGAGAGGTGTACCGTGCCCGCGACCCGGTTTTGAAACGTGAGGTCGCGATCAAGGTCTTACCGTCCTTTGTTTCACGAGATCCGGATCGACTGCGACGTTTTGAGCAGGAGGCGCAAGCGGCTGCGGCCCTGAACCATCCCAACATCCTTGCCGTTCACCGCTTTGGGGTCTTCGAGGGAGCGCCGTACCTGGTCTCCGAGTTGTTGGTGGGCGATACCCTGCGGCAGCAACTGGGACGTGGCCCACTGCTAGTCCGCAAAGCGATTGATTACGGTGTCCAGATCGCGCATGGATTGGCCGCTGCGCACGACAAAGGAATCGTTCATCGCGATCTCAAGCCGGAGAACCTGTTCGTCACCAAAGAGGGTAGGATTAAGATTCTGGATTTCGGTCTTGCCAAGTTGATCCAGCCGCCGACGACATCAGACGGCGACATGCCCACGCTCACCCATCAGACGATCCCTGGCCTGGTGATGGGCACCGTAGGTTATATGTCGCCCGAGCAAGTGCGCGGAAAAGGCGTCGACCATCGCACCGACATATTCGCGTTCGGTGCCGTTCTCTACGAGATGCTCTGCGGTGTGCGTGCCTTCCATCGCGGTACCGACGTCGAGATCATGACGGCCATCCTCAACGACGATCCGCCGACCATCTCGCAGGTTCTGCCGACGGCTCCTCCAGGGCTGCAAAGAGTCGTTCATCGCTGTCTGGAGAAGAATCCCGAGCAGCGTTTTCAGTCTGCGTCGGATTTAGCGTTTGCGCTGGAAGCTTTGTCAGAATCGGGCACTTCGTCAGGTGTAGCCGTCACCGCTCCAGGTCGCCGCTGGCCGCAAAGAGCGCTTGCATGGTCGGGCGGCCTCATTGGAGTCGCTGCGCTGGTAGTGGTCTTCTATTCGCATCGAGCTTCTCGCGAGGGACACTCTGGGTTGCGATTGACGCATAGGCAGGTCACTTTTGTCGGTGACGCTTATTCGCCTGCCATCTCCCCTGATGGCAGGTCTGTAGCTTATGTGACTCGCACAGGGACTGAACAGAAACTGATGCTGCAAGACCTGTCTGGCGGCCCCAACCTCGAGCTTCTACATGGACAACATCTGGATGGGCCCACATGGTCGTTGGACGGTTCCAAACTTATGCTTTATGTGACATCAAGCCAAGGTGAAAAAGGAATCTTTGTCATTTCCCGCCTTGGGGGAGCGCCTCGACTAGTAGCTCGTGGGACCTACGGGTGCTGGGTGCCTGACGGAGCGCAGCTTGTAACATCGGCCGAGAATCCCGAGTTTGGAATCCGGTTGGTAAATATTTCAACTGGAGAAGAAAAACATATACCGGCACCTGGATACCAGTGGTTAGTAGGCTTAGCTTGTTCCGCCAAGACGGGTATGCTGCTGCTTCTGACTCAGACCGCAGATAAGAATCAGATATGGTCGATGAAGCTCGACGGAACGGAGCAGCGCAAGCTTATTGAAGCGGAGAGCGGAATCACGATCCGATCCGCTGTGTGGTCTCCTGCAGGCGACGCAGTCTACTATCTCCGGCAAGAAGGAGATACAACGGAGCTTATAAGACTTCCGGTTTCGGATCAGTCGAGGGAGGCCTCAGTGCTGCTAAGCGGATTGGAAACCGGGGACTATTTCACGCTCTCGGCGGACGGGTCGCAATTGGCGTATACACGGTCACAGTCTTACTCGAATTTGTGGTTGGTTGAACTGCCAGCACCGGGGTCAGCCGCCGAGGTGCGCGAAAAGCCACTCACGTCGGGGACTTTGTCATACCACGCGCCCGTCATCTCTCCGGACAGCCGCTCAGTGGCCTTTACGATCGGCTCCGACACCAAGGGCAACGTTTACAAAATGGCCGTCGACGGTGGCGAGCCTGTTCAATTGACCTCATTTGAAGCCGTGGGAACCTGGAGTCCCGCATGGTCGCCGGACGGTGGCCGAATTGCGTTCATCAGCAGTCAAGGAGGCACTCCAAAGGTGTGGGTAGTGAACGCCGAAGGCGGCGCTGCCCGACGGTTGGATAAGACCGACGACACGTATTCTAACCACTTCCTCGCTTGGTCTCCGAGTCCCGATATCCTCTATGCCAAAAAGGATATGCACAACCTTCGTCGTCTGAACGTTGAAACTCAAGAGGAGAGTCCACTCCTTCCAGAGGATGCAAGAGGTTGGCTTACCAGAAAGCCGGTATTCTCGCCAGATTGCAAAAAGATTGCCACATACTGGAATCGAAAAGAGTCTAGTGGCGCCTGGCTTATTACCTTGGAAAACTTCTCAACGAGCTTGTTGTATCCATTTGTCGTTCCTTTCGGGTGGTCTTCCGACGGAAAGTTTGTATACGCGTTTTCCAATCCCGGTGATTTCGGTGGTGGACGAGAGATACTCCAGATCAAGCTTGGCGATCCGAAGAAGCCGAGATCGGTGATTACAATGCCCGGAGAGCTCAATGGCGGTACGGTCAGTCCCGATGGACGAAAGATCATCGTCAGTGTGGGCGAAGAGAAATCAGACGTATGGTTATTGAAAGACTTTGATCCGCAAACCGTTCGGGTCGAATAGCCGCTTGTCTAAGTTCGGTTACGCTACGCAGGGTTACTCTTCGATCGAATGACCTTGTCGGCTTTGGGGTGCGCGCCATCTTTTCGACGAACGACGCTCACGTCATCGTCTCGGGTTCCAGCATCTTGCGGCTAACGGCTCCCGTGAATCCTTAATCTTCCCGGTCTTGATGTCAAGAGAGAGGAGTTGATAATCCTGTTTCGGCATCATGCCCGACGCTACGGGTAGCCGCAAAGATAGAGCCCGTCTGAGAACTGACGTGCGGACCCGTGACCGTCGCGCCACCAGAACCGAGACTGATGCCCATCACAGGTGCGCCTCTTGTCAGAGGCCCAACCGACCAAATACGAGTTGGCTGAGGGCTCCTTCTGCGCGAAGCATACGCCAATCGAACTCAATAACAATGTTCCTAACCCAAGACGTTCAAACACTGCAACCTGTGCCCCATGAATGCCTTCCAAACCCCAGTATTCAAGCCGCCCATAGGATACGCCTACATTAAACCAAGTTCCTAGAAAACGGGGTTTTCGGAAACTACGAGAGAATTGTGTCTCGCCCGCCGGGCGACACATCCGTTTCTCAACTTGATTCCCTCCCCAGCCAGCAAGAATTAATCCTCAAATTTAGCCCAAAACTCGCATGTCAAGCCCCAAAACCACCTAACCCCAAGCAAATGAGCGATATCCGGTTGGCATGTTTACCCCATCCACTCCGCTACAATTAAGTCAGGTGTCGAAAATCGAGAGAAGCACCAACCACGTTCTTTCTCATCTCAAATCAAGACTTTACAGGTCCAACGTTTAGAATCAACACTTTGCAGTCAAAGTCTAGACCTAACCCACGTGTTTGGAAGACTTTGCGCAAAATCAGCCGGGAGGGGGGGCAGCCACACAAGCAGCCGTAAAGCCTGCTACACTCCATCCGTGAAAGCCCTCACATTCAGCGCAATCCTGCTCGTTGCCTCGGTCGCCGCGGCGCAAAGCTCGCCCGACACCATCTTCTTCCACGGCAACATCCTCACCGGCACCCACCTCCGCCCCAACGACCCCTCGCCAACCCCGGCCAAGGTCACCGCCATCGCCGTCGCCAACGGAAAGATCCTCGCCGCGGGCACCGACGCAGATCTGCTCAAACTAAAAGGCCCGAGGACAAAGATCATCGACCTCGAGGGTGCCTTCGCGATGCCCGGCTTCAACGACGCCCACACCCACATCGCCGAAGCCGGTCGCACAAAGCTATCCGTCGACCTGGTCGGCGTCCACTCTCTCGCCGAGATGCAGCAGCGCATCCGCATCTACGTCGCAACCGCCAAACCCGGCACATGGATCTTAGGCGGAGGATGGGACCACACCCTCTGGGCCGACAACAAACTTCCCTCCCGGACTGACCTCGACCAGGTCACCGCAGGCCATCCCGCCTACCTTGTTCGCGTGGATGGCCACATGGCCGTCGCCAACTCCGCCGCCCTGGCCGCCGCCAACATCACATCCGCGACGCCCGATCCTTCCGGCTCCAAGATCGACCGCGACGACTCCGGCAACCCCACCGGCATCCTCCGCGAGTCCGGCGCCCACGCCCTCGTCGTCAGCAAAATTCCACCGCCGACCCTCGAGCAGCGCCGTCAGGCCCTCACCGTCGCCATCGCCGACATTCTCTCGAACGGCGTCACCAGCGTTCAGGACAACTCCGAGTGGGACGATTTCCTCGCCCTCGAAGAGCTCGAGCACACCGGCAAACTCCCCCTCCGCGTCGCCGAGTGGCAAGACTTCAACCAGCCCGTGGAAGTCCTTAAGCAGCGCCGCGCCAGCCACCCGACCGACGACCTTCTCCTCCACTTAACCCAACTCAAGGGCTTCATGGACGGCTCCCTCGGATCCCGCACCGCCGCCCTCGACGAACCCTACGCAGACGACCCCGGCAACTCCGGCCTAGCCCGCTACGACCAAGCCAAGCTCAACCAGATGGCCGCCGAACGCGCCGCCGCAGGCTTCCAGCTTGGCTTCCATGCCATCGGCGACCGCGCCAACGCCATGGCCCTCAACGCCTTCGGCGTGGCAGATCAGGTAGCCAACCTGCCGCCATCGCCACCCGAACACGGCCCAGACGCCAACATCGTCACCAAACCGGAGCAAGGCCCACCACCCCCAGCCGCCCTCCGCTTCCGCGTCGAACACGCCCAGGTCCTGCTCCCCGGCGATTTCGATCGATTCGAAAAAGAAGGCGTGATCGCCTCCATGCAACCCTCCCATCTCCTCACCGACATGAAGTGGGCCACCGATCGTCTCGGTTCCGAACGCGTCAAATACGCCTACGCGTGGAAATCGTTCCTCGACCACAACGTTGTCCTCGCCTTCGGCACCGACTACCCCGTCGAATTCATCAATCCCTTCCGCGGGCTCTACTCCGCAATCACCCGCCAGAACGAAGCCGGCACCCAGACCTTCCAGCCGCAGGAAAAGATCTCGCTCAACGAAGCCATCTACGCCTACACCCAGGCCTCCGCCTTCGGCGAGTTCCGCGAAAAAGTGAAAGGTCGTCTCGAGACAGGCTATCTCGCCGACCTCATCGTCCTCGACCGCGACATCACCACCGCATCAGCCCAGCAACTGCTTCACACCAAAGTCCTCCGCACCATAGTCAACGGCGAAACCGTCTACACCCCTGCAGGAGCACCGAAGTAGTTGTTCAAACGACTCAGCGCGACCACAATCGCTCACCTGCTGCTCTTGGCAGTCGTCTTCGTCTGGGGTACGACCTTCGTCCTCGTCAAGGACGCGCTTCAGGACGCGTCGCCCCTTCTCTTTAATCTTCTTCGCATGTCTCTCGCCTTTGTCGCGCTGGCAATCGTGAACCATCGACAGCTCCGCCACATCAGCCGTCGGGCGATGTTCTCGGGCTTGATCGTTGGCCTCTTTCTCGCAGCCGGCTATCAATTCCAGACCGCAGGCCTTGCCCGCACGACACCCGCGAAATCAGCCTTCATCACCGGTCTCGTGGTGGTCTTCGTCCCTCTCTTCACCATCGTCCCAGCCCTTCGATCCACCAACACACCGCCTCCGCGCTGGACCACCGCCATCGGAGCTCTTCTAGCATTCTCCGGCCTGCTCCTTCTCACCACGCCAGCTGGAACGTCCTTCCAGAATCTCTTCGTTAGCATTGGCCCCGGAGATCTCCTGACGCTGGGCTGCGCCATAGCCTTCGCCGGCCACCTTCTCGCCCTCGCCCACACCTCGCACCGCGTTCCCACCGGCCAACTCGCAACCCTGCAGATCGGCGCAGCAGCGCTCATCATGGCCCTCACGCTGCCTTTAGGCGGAAGACCACACTTCTCAGTCACCCCACGCCTCATCATCGCTCTCGCCGTCACCAGCCTCCTCGCCACCGCCGCCGCCTTCACCATCCAAAGCTGGTCCCAGCAGCACCTTCCTCCCACCCACACCGCCATCCTTCTCACACTCGAGCCCGTCTTCGCATGTCTGACTTCCTACCTCGTCCTGCATGAGCATCTTGGACGGCGCTCCCTCCTGGGAGCGGCCCTCATCCTCACGGGCATCGCCTTCACCGAGCTGCTTTCAGCTACCCCTCCACTCCCTATCCACCCGGAGTGAAGACACATAAGACTTTTGCCTGTATTTCGCGTCTAAACAACGTGTAAAACCGCTTCCCTCCCCAAACGAAGCGGCAGCAGAGAACAGCGACTATACTTAAGAATCATGCCGCGCACACAGATCGGCACACCGCAATGCACACCAATGAGGCTAAGACCGACTAATGGACACACCGAATAACACCTCTCCGAATCTATTCGAACGCATCCGCAGCAACCGCCTCACCACGACATTTGCCCTCCTCGCGACACTCTCGGTCGGCATCCTGGCTGGCTCGGTCCTCACGCGCAGCGTCAGCGGCAAAGAGCAAGCTAGCGTCGACTCCTCCGACGCAAAGCCCCTGGTAATTCCTTCGCCCGTAACTCTCTCCAACGGTTTCTCGCAGATTGTCAAACAGGTTGGTCCCGCTGTCGTCAACATCAACACCGAGGAGTTACCCAAGCCGGTCACCAACCGTCGCGGCCATGGTGGTCTGCAGCGCGGCCCTATCCGTCCCAATAAACCAGACGGTGATGACGAAGACCCGCAGTCTCCTGGCGATATGCAGGACTTTTTCAACCGCTTCTTCGGCGGTCAGGGCGGCGATGACGGTGACGGCGCCGGCGGAGAACGCCGTGCCCTTGGCTCAGGCTTCATCGTCGATCCTCGCGGCTACATCATCACCAACAATCACGTCGTCGACAAAGCCGACAAGATCTACGTGAAGCTCTCGAGCGATCCCGACGATGCCGGTGACCCAGGCCGTGCGGCAACTGTAGTCGGAGTCGATAAAGACACGGATATCGCCGTCATCAAGATCGACACCAAAGAGCCTCTCCCAACCATCAAGCTCGGTAATTCCGACGGCGCTCAAGTAGGCGATTGGGTTCTCGCTATCGGTAGCCCTTTCTCGCTGTCAAAGACCGTGACCGCAGGCATTATCTCCGCCAAGAACCGCAGCATCGACGAGCCCAGCGCCAATGGAGTCTCCCAAACGCAGTTCCAACGCTTCATCCAGACTGATGCCGCGATCAACCCTGGCAACTCCGGTGGCCCTCTCGTCGACATGGCTGGCCAGGTCGTCGGCATGAACACCGCCATCTACACCCAGTCCATGGGTTCGCAGGGAGTTGGCTTCGCCATGCCGGCCAACATCATCGCAAATGTCTACAACATGCTCATTGGGCCGGAACATAAGGTCGTCCGTGGCTCCATCGGTATTCAGTTCCAGACTGCGCAGTCCTCTGCGGTTGGCCGTGTCTACGGCTTTACGAATGGCGTGATCGTCGGCGTCGTCACTCCCAATGGAGGTGCGGCAAAGGCGGGTATCCAAGCCGGCGACGTACTCGTCTCGATCGATGGTCGCAACATCAAGGACGGTGACGATCTCGTGAACGACATCTCGGCGCGCCACGTCGGTTCAACTGTCAAGATCGGCTATCTGCGCGATGGCAAACAGAACACCGCCAACATCGTCATCGGTGATCGTGCCAAGACTTACGCCGACATCACTGGCCAGCAGGACGAACCGGCCGCCCCGCAGGAAGCGGACGCAGGAGAAGGCAAACTCGGCATCACGGTCTCGGCCATTCCGCCGGCTATCGCAGCAAAGACAGGCATTAAGGGCGGTGTGATCATCACCAGCGTTCGTCCCGGCTCCTTTGCCGACGAGATCGGCCTCGGAAAGACTGCGATCATCACAGCCATCAACCGCAAACCCGTCACCGACGAAGCCAGCTATCGTGCCATCGTCTCCACCCTTAAATCCAAAGACGATGTCGTCTTTGTGATTCAATCTCCCACCCAGAAGAACCTGAACTCCTACGTGGGCGGCACACTTCCATAGATTCACTTCAGCGATGCAAGGAGCGGCGTATCTGCAACTTACGCCTCTCCTTGCTCGTGGAAGTCTACCTTGGATTGCCCGTAAATAGCCCGCCACCAAAGATGTAGCCAAATTGGTCAACCTTTTGTTGCCATAACCGTTACTCTCGAGGTACTCTACCCACATCAACGACGTTCGAATTGTGAATTCTGTTCAATACTCGACCCAAGGTAATGCCTGACCATGCAGTTTGGTAAAACACTCCTAAGCTCGGCTCTTCTTCTGACGGCCGCGTTGCCATGCTCGGCGTTTACCCATGCTCGTCGCGGCCCCACCTCTCCTAAGTTGTTCAATAAGCGATCGAAAGGTGCGACAAAGCCGGCCGGTCAGCGCGGAATCGACGATGCCCGCGCCGCCCAAATTCAGGCATCCCTAATCAAATCCGGCTATCTCTCCGGCGCAGCCTCAGGCCATTGGGACGCTGGGACCGAAGCCGCGATGCAAAAGTTCCAGAGTGACAATGGCTGGCAGACTAAACTGATCCCGGACTCCCGCGCCATCATTAAGCTCGGCCTCGGGCCTGCTCAGGACTCCGGTCAGAGCGCAGCCACCGTCGCTGCTCCCGAAACATCGCCAGCGCCTGGCTTTATGCCGAGATAGGAAAATTTGCTTTGCAGGGACAAAGAAAAGAGGGCTGGTCGGCCGTCGTTTCTTGTTCTCACACTGAGTTTGGCCCTAGGTCCCAACTGTAAATACGTGGTCTTTAACATCCTCACTCGTTGCCGGTAAACTCCCCGCCTTCCCAAAGGCACCTCTCTCCAGCCACATCCTCAACCAATAATATTGATGTAGCCTGACAAGACGAGATGCTATCGGCTGCTTCTGCTCTAGGATGGCGGTGATCCTTGCCGCCATTGCCGCCTTGTCTTCGAGGTCCTCCAACCTTGTCTCGACTCCGTCACATGCGAGCAACCTGCTTCGTGCAGCCTCGAACTGAGCGCCTTCCACAACGCCATTCTCCACCTTCAATTCCGTCATCTGCTCGATCGCAAATGCAGCAGACGCATCCAGCCGGTCCGTAAAGCCAAGATACAAAATCCGCGACCCCGCTACACGCAGCGGCAGCAATTCAAACCGCTCTGCAAATACTCTCGGCATCACCAGAGCCATCGCCTCCGGAGAAAATCCGTCAGTCGTTAGCACAGGACATCCCCACTGGATGCCCTTCGCCGCCACCTCCATGCGAGCCTTATCTAGCATCTCCGCGGGCACCTGCACCCCGGCTCCGTCCACAGTCGTCTCATACGGAATCCCTGCTGCCGCCAGCTCTTGTGACACCTGCTGCGCGTCTTTGCCATCGAGCCCACTGAACAAAACGCGCCAGTCCGGCCGGCCCACAAACCAGGTCATCGCGGCACACATCGCCGCAAGAAACGCGGCAGAAGCAATCAGCCAGGTCCGCTTTCCTACCGGCATCGCCATCAACCGCTCGCGCATCGCCGAAGCTGTTGCCAGCGCTTTCTCCGCAGGGCCGCCGACCGCCGCACCGGCCTGTCCTGCTCTCTGCATCCCCGCCCCGCCAACCTGCTCTGTCTCTGCCATCTCGCCTCAGCATCTCTTCAAAAATTCGAAACCCTTAAAACTGCATGCCCATCATCTGTTGATAAGCACCGACAGCTTTATTGCGAACCTGCAGCGCCAGTTCAAACGCCATATCTGCCTTTTGTGTCGCGATCATCGCGTCGTGGATCTCCACGCCCGAGCCATTCAACAGCCCCGTCACAGCCTGCGACGCCTTCTGATCAAGCAAGCTCGTCTGCTTGACCATCGACTGCAACACTCCCGCGAACGGCACGCCTGCAGCAGCGCCTGTATTTGAAGCAGCTACACCCACATCGCTCAGGAAGCCGTCATCCACGACCCCCGAGTTCAATCCATTCAGCACCGCTGAAGCACCTGACAATCCGATCACGAGTCCTCCTCAACCTCATTGCACGTTTCGTTGAGCATCTACTGCTTTGGCTTACTTCAAAAGATCAAGCGAAGTGGTAACCATTCCCTTCTCCGCTGTAATCGCCGAAGCATTCATTCCATACGACCGCGTCGCTCCCATCAGATCCACCATCTCCGTCAGTGGATTAATGTCCGGATACGCCACAAACCCATCGGGCCCGGCATCCGGATGCTGCGGGTCATACCGTTCGAGCGGCGCACTCGCATCACTGATCACGCCCGCGACGGCAACGCCGCCGGGTACCCCATTCGCCGCCGTCAACCCATCACTCAAGCCCGAGTTCGAACCACCCGCAAGCGCGTTTCTAAACCTACTCCCAAAGGAGACACTCGAACCGACATTCATCTGGTTCACCAGCGACTCCTGAAAGCTCCCGCCGCCCTCAGCCTCGAACACCACATGATGCCGCTGATACGGTCCACCCTCCGGTGTCCGTGTCGTCTCAGCGTTGGCCATATTCGAAGCCACCACCTCGGCTCGCACTCGCTCCGCCTGCAATGCCGAAGCGCTCACATCCATTACCCCAAAGAGGTTCATAGTTATTTCGAGTCCATATGAATTGCACTCATCACACCAGCAAACTCGTGCTTCAAAAGCTGCACCCCAAGCTTGAACTGCAGCTGCGCCTTCGCCAACTGCAACCCCTCGCGGTCCATCGACACATTGTTCCCATCCGGCCGCGCCACCAGGCCATCGACGTTCTGCGCCGAAACCTCCACACCCTCGAGCCCCGCAGCGCCTGCAGTGTCGTTCAACTGCCGCGCAAACTCCTGCTCAAAATCAAACCCCTGCGTCTTATACCCCGGCGTATCAACGTTGGCCATATTGCTAGCCGTCAGTTGCATCTGCCGGCTGGTCAGATCCAGATACTGTCCTAGCGCATCGCTCATTGCCGTTGTAGTCTGCATCGCGTCACCTCCACGCAATGACATATGCAGTCCGGCGACCAAAGAAAAGCGCTCTCAAATGAGAGCGCTCTTATCAGCATCGAAATCCGAATTTCGCAAAGCTCACCCCTGGGTTGCTCTTCGAAACCGAATCTCATCCGCGCCAATCTCCATCCTGTCTCCGGCAAGAATCGCACCGCGTTCGAGCAGATGCATCAACTCACGAACGTTTCCCGGCCAGCTATGCTCATGGAGCTTCCCCATGGCCTCCGTGGTCAACCGTTTGCGCGGCATCTCCTGTCCCATCTGTTCCAGAAAATGTTCGGCCAGCGGCCTCAAGTCCTCCATCCTCTCCCGCAGCGCAGGCACCTCCACCGGAAACACCGCCAGTCTATGATAGAGGTCCAATCGAAATGTCCGTTCTACTCCTACACTCGAAGCCAGCTTCTCCAACGGCTGATGCGTCGCTGCAATCACCCTTACATCCACGCGCATTGTCTCGTTGTCTCCCACTCGCTGCAACTCGCCGCACTCAAGAAACCGCAGCATCTTCGCCTGCAGCGCCATCGGCATCTCTCCGATTTCGTCGAGAAACAGTGTTCCCCCATGCGCCGCTTCAATCCGTCCCGTGCGCGACTGCACGGCCCCTGTAAACGCCCCGCGAGTATGCCCAAACAACTCCGCTTCAAGTAACGCCTCCGGAATCGCCGCACAATTCAATACAACAAAAGGTTTACCCGCACGCTCACTTAGCCGGTGCAGCGCACGCGCTACAACCTCTTTTCCAGTTCCCGTCTCTCCTTCGATCAACACTGTTGTCGACCGCGGCGCCACCAGTCGGATCAGCCGCGCCAACTCCCACATCGGCTCACTCGAACCAACCATCTCCGGCAGCATCAGCTCTTTCTGCACCGCGGGACGCGCCATCTCCGGACGTCCCATCAACACCGACAACGCCTGCCGCGCCGAATCCAATCGAGCCTCCTCATCCCTCGTGCGCGACTCGTCTCGGCCGGCATCCTTCTGTACTAGAGAAGTGATCCGCCTGGGCCCCCCGGCCCCTAGTCCACTCCCAGCCACCGGCACTGCATCCGGAGCCGCCGCCCAAGCCGCCGAATCGTTCAACGGCGAGTTCTGTGCCTCTCGCAGCGCATGCAGCAACTCATTCCGTCTTGGACTCCGAGCTCCGCCATCGACACCACCATCGACACGCAGCAACTCCATCGTCGGATACAGCATTCGAATCACAGTCGCAAACTCACCCACCTCAAGATCCGGCAGCCAGCTATCCACCAGTAGCGCCTCCGACCGCGAGTCCTCCAACTGCGCCATGGCCTCTGCGCCACCCGACGCCTCCCGCACCTGCCACCGCAACCCAGTCAGCGAAGCGCGCAGCCTCTGCCGCAACCCCGCATCCGCGCTCGCCAACACGACCGTGCGCATCGCCGCCGCTTCCATCGCATCTCCGTTAAACACCACGTCCCGTCCTATATGCATATCGTTCATCGAGTCCTCTTTTCTGTATCCACCATCACCTGCTGCAACATCGCACGCATCGTCCCCACCGTCTGGTTCATCCGTGCACACTCCTGCAACCCTTCACGAATCGCCTCACGCATCGCGTCCGGCTCGCCGATCAGCTCTCCCATCGCAAGCCGGCACTGCAGTACCGTCAGCGGCTGGCAAAGACCATGCAGCGCCACATCGATCTGCTCGACGAGATTCGTTCGACCCGCATTTTGCCCGACTTCACGCACCAGCGAACACTACGCCCGCGGAGTAGTCACTCACCCGTGCTGCCGTCTTGCAGATAGCCATCCGGTAGCCCTCACCTCGCACCGTCTCGATCACAGCAGCTCCCTCGTCTCCGTCTGCACTCGCAGATCCCAGCTTCTTCCGCAGATAGTTCACATACACATCCACCACGTTGGTTCCCGCATCGGGAGACATCTGCCACACTTCGCGCAACAACTCGCTCCGGCTGCAGCACTGCCCGCGCCTCATCAGCAAAAACTCCAGCAGAGAAAACTCCTTCACCGTCAGCTCCACCAGCCGCCCATTCCGCACCACTTTGCGCTCCATGCGGTTCAACTCAACATCGCCGTGCCGTAACACCGGATCGGCAAACTGTTCCCGCCGTCGCAGCAGCGCCCGGCAACGTGCTGTCAATTCATGAAAGCTGAAAGGCTTCAACAGGCAATCGTCCGCCCCCAAGTTCAGGCACTTCACGCGCTCTTCCACCTGGCTCCGTCCTGTCAGGACCAGCACCGCGGTCTCGTCGACCCGCCCGCGCATCTCTTCCAGCACTTCGGTTCCGTCCTTCCTCGGCAGGCTCAGATCGAGCACAATCAGGTCTGGACGATACTCCGCAGCGTGAACCAGCGCCGCCTCTCCATCTCCCACCCAGGCCACCTCATGGCCCTCAAGCTTCAGTCCTTTTTGCAGAAATAATCCAAGTGCAGCATCGTCTTCAACAACCAAAACTCGCATTCAATTCCCCCGAACTAAAATTCAGTACTTTTTTCCGCGTGGCCCCGTTACTAGCTCGGCTGCGTGTCATTACCTTGGTTCATCGAGCATCGCTTTACAAGAACTCTTTGCAAGATTTTGCACATCCGATTTCAAAACGGGAATTTCGCTCAACCCTGTCGATCATCTGCTCAGCCGAAAACTCCGAATCCAGGAATCAATTCAGTTATCAGCCAATCCCTTGTTTTCATTAAAGACTTGCAATTCGCTTTTTATTCGCTACAATCATGCGCATGGCAATCACGCGACGGCAAAAAGAAGTCATCGACTTCCTATCCAGCTTTACCCAGAAAAACGGCTACTCCCCTTCGTACGAGGAGATCGCCAGCGGTCTGGGTCTCAGCTCCCTCGCCACTGTGCACAAGCACGTGACCAATCTGCAGAACAAAGGGCTCCTCCAGCGCGCCCATAATCGCAGCCGTTCCATCGACGTTCTCCCCGTCCGCAGCGGCAAAAAAGGCTCCGACCGCCTGCCGCTCATGGGCCGCATCGCAGCTGGCCAGCCTGTTGAGGCCATCGAAACCGCCGAGAGCATCTCGCTCTCAGACATCATCGGCAACCGCGAGGTCTTCGCTCTCGAAGTACGTGGCGACTCCATGCGTGACGAGCACATCGTCTCCGGCGACTATGTCCTGGTCGAGCGAACCCGCACCGCCCGCGAAGGCGAGATCATCGTCGCCCTCATCGACGGCGCTGATGCCACCCTCAAGCGTTTTTACCGCGAAGGCAGCATGGTCCGCCTACAGCCCTCCAACACCGAAATGTCCCCCATCTACGCCCCCGCCGCCAACGTCAGCATCCAGGGGAAGGTTCTGGGCGTCTTGCGGAAATACTCATAAAATTTGTACATAGCACTCCCCAAAGTTGCTATTCCTTTCAACCGCCCGGACGTCCAAAATAGGAGCCGGTACCAATTCCGCATCTTTGCGGCAACTTTCTCCCCCGTCTATGGAACTGCGCAGCATCTTCTTGCGTAACCACACTCCGAGACGACTCACTAACCAGAAAGAATGGGAGCACCCCCTTGGCTACACAGCGTAAAAACAAACGTAGAATCTGGCTCTGGACCGGCCTCGTCGTCCTCGTTGCAGCCGTGGCCCTCGGCATTGCCGTCGCCGCCCGCGGCAACACGACCAAATTCGAGCCTTCGCAACTTGGTAAGGCGGAACTCAGCGATATCGCACGCTCCGTCGTCGCCACCGGCAAGGTCCAGCCCATCACGAAGGTCGAGGTTAAATCCAAAGCCTCCGGCATCGTCACACGCCTCGACGTGGACATCAACAATCAGGTGAAGCAAGGCCAGGTTCTCGCGCAGCTCGATCAGCAGGAGATCCTCGACCAGGTAGCCGCCCAGAAGGCCCAGCTCGCCGCAGCCGAGTCCAACGCTCGCGCCGCCGCTGCCTCCATCCAGTACGACAAGGTCAACGCCGAAGCCCCCGACCTTCCCATGTACAAGAACACCTACGAGCGCAATCTCCAAATGTCCAAACAAGGAGTTGTTTCGCAGCAGTCCCTCGACGACGCGCAACAGAAATACCTCGCCGCGGCAAACACCCGCGACAAGGCCGTCTCGCAAATCACTGTCGACAACTCCAAGCTCCGCCAGGCCGAGGCGCAGGTCGCCCAGAATCAAGCCTCCCTCAAGCAGCTTGAAGAGCAGCTCAGCTACACCACCATCACCTCGCCCATGGACGGCACTATCCTCTCACGCGACGTCGAGATCGGCGACGCCGTCAGCTCCATCCTCGTCCTCGGCTCTACTGCTACTCTCGTCATGACCATCGGGGACACCACTCAGGTCTACGTTCAGGGCAAGGTCGACGAGTCCGACATCGGCAGGGTCTACCTCGGTCAGGCCGCACGCATCAAGGTCGAATCCTTCAAAGACAAAACCTTCCAGGGCAAGGTCACCAAGATCGCCCCGCTCGGCGTTGAAAAGGACAACGTCACCACCTTCGAGGTCCGCGTCTCCATCGACAACCCCGGCGGCGAACTCAAAGCCAACATGACCGCCAACGCCGAGATACTCCTCGAAGAGCACAAGAACGTTCTCACCGTCCCCGAACAGGCTGTCCTCTACGACAAGGACCGCAACGCCTCCGTAGAAATCCCCGACCCCAAGGCAAAGAACGGCCGCCGCAAAGTCGATATCAAGGCCGGCATCTCCAATGGCACCAAAACCGAAGTCCTCGCCGGCCTCAAGTCAGGCGACACTGTCATTCTTCAGCAATAATCTATGAGGCCAGCGATAAGCTTTCAAAAGTTAGCCATCCGAGCGACATCTAAGCACCTTCCGGAAAGGTCAGCATCTAAACCGCAATAACATGAGTCGACTAAAGGAAATCCCATGACCATCAAAGTCCTCGCCTCCGCAGCTGCAACACTTACACTCGCCGCCGCAACCGCCTTTGCAGCCGACAGCAACTTCGACCGCACCCTCAACGTCAGTGACTCTCCCAACGTCTCTGTCTCCACCGGCTCCGGTTACATTCGTCTCAACCCCGGGTCAAGCAATCAGGTCAAAATCGTCGCCCATGTCCGCTCCAGCCACGGCTGGATGAGCGGTGGCAACGACGCAGACAGCCGCATCCAACAGATCGTTAATAACCCGCCCATCGTCCAGAGCGGCAACGACATCACCATCGGCGAACGCCATAACAACGATCTCTATCGCAACATCACCATCGACTACGAGATCACCCTCCCCAAGGCCTCGAGCATCAGCGCTACCACTGGTTCCGGCGACGTCCAGATCCAGGACGTCGGAGCCACCATTAAGGCTCAGAGCGGCTCCGGTTCGGTTCGCGTCCACGGCGTCCAGGGACCTTCCACTCTAGGCACCGGCTCGGGTGATATCGAACTTCAGCAGATCGGCCCCGGCGACGTTAAAGCAGAAACCGGCAGCGGCAGCGTCCGTCTTCAGGGCATCGCTGGCGCCCTCAAGGCCAGCACCGGCAGCGGCGACATCGAAGCGCAGGGCCAACCCACCGCAGACTGGAAGCTCTCCACAGGGAGCGGATCCGTCCGACTGATCGTCGGCAACGCCCACTTCAATCTCGACGCAGACACCGGTTCCGGAGGCATCAACGTCTCCCAACCCATCACGATGCAGGGGAGTCTGAACCGTCATCACGTAAGCGGCGCCGTCAACGGCGGTGGCCCCACTATCCGCATCGGCACTGGCTCCGGCGACATTCAAATCAAGTAGCCACATCCCGGGTATGCGGCGGCCCCCAAGCCGTCGCACCCTTCTCAATCCCCCAGCGTCACCTTGCCAGTCCCGAGATCGTAGCTTGCGCTTGCGACTTTCACTCCCTGATCCTTAATAGCCTTCGCGATCACGGTCGAACTCTCCCGCAGCACCTGCGCCTGATAGGCTGCATTCATCTTCACCGCCAGCGGAACATCCCCCTTCGCGCCCCTTATTCCCGGCATCAGGTGTTGATACAGAACGCTGATCTGCCCCGGCACCTCCTTGGCTGCGAGCGCTGCGCTGATCGCTCCACAGTTTGTATGCCCCATTACCAGCAACGCCTTCACTCCAAGCACTGCAACCGCATACTCCATACTCGCCATGATCTCCGGCGTCACAATATTGCCCGCCACCCTCGTCACAAACACATGCCCAATGCTCTGATCGAAGAGTATCTCCACAGGCACACGAGAATCTGCGCACGACAGCACCGCCGCAAACGGCTCCTGCTTTAGCACAGTCTTCTCCTTCAAGATCTTCAGGTCTTCAGGAAACGATGTAATCTTTCCCGCCATATACCGTTCATTGCCCGCTACTAGCTCCTGCATCGCCGCATCGCCGGTCATCTCCGACTGCGCCAACGCCGGTACGCCGCCTCCAGCCACCACACCCGCTGCTGCCAATCCAGCAACAAACTGCCGCCGCGTCCACTCCTCAGATATCGCTCCGCACATAGATCCTCCTGTCGCCAAGAAGCTTACACCAGCCAAATCGATTACCCTTAAACCATGCCTCTCATACCATCTCCCCGCCTCCTGGTCTTCGACCTCGACGGCACCCTCATCGACTCCGGCATCGACCTCTGCAACTCCGTCAACGCAACCCTTGTGCACTTCGGCAAACCGGAACTTCCCGAAGCCGTCATCGCCAGTTACATCGGCGACGGCGCCTCCCTGCTCGTCCGGCGAGCCTTCGGAGACCCCGAAGGCGACGCTCAAGACGAAGAATACGTCAACGAAGCCCTCACATTCTTCCTCAACTACTACCGCATCCACAAACTCGACTACACCTATCTCTACCCCGGCGTCCTCGAGTCACTCGAAACCATCCGCACCACGCACCCTGACATCCTCATGGCCGTCCTGACCAACAAGCCCGTCAATCCCTCTCGCGACATCTGCTCCCACTTCGATCTCTCGCGTTTCTTCTTTCAAAACTACGGCGGTAACAGCTTCCATACCAAAAAGCCCGATCCCCACGGCCTTCAAAGTCTAATCACCGAAGCCAGCATCATCGCCAACCGCACTATCAGTCCCGCCGAAACCATCATGATCGGCGACACCGACATCGACGTCCTCACCGCCCGCAACTGCGGCGCCCGCAGCATTGGCTGCACCTTCGGCCTCAAGCCCCACTCCCTCGCCGACGCACCACCCGACTACCTCGCCCACACCCCCACCGACTGGCTCCAGATCCTCGGTATACCGTCCTAATTCCCCGTCTCAAACCGCTTGAAGAAACTCGTATCCAGATAATGCGGCCGCGCCGGGTCATCCGCGACCGTCCTCGCCAGGTCAGCAAAAAAATCGTTGAACTGCGCCGCAGCCGCCAGATCCACCGGCTGTGTCAGATCGTCATCGGTCGAGTGGTACCGCTGCGCCAACCACGCCCTCCACGCCTTGTACTCTGGCGACCCCATCGTCCAGCCGAACTTCATCGCCAGCGCCGGCACCCCCGCCTGCACAAAGCTGTACTGATCCGTTCGGATAAACGAGTTCCTGTCCGGCTCCGGATCCGGAGCAATCACAATATGGTGCGCCTCTCCCACCTTCTCCGCGTCCGCTCCCAGTGACGACTCCGCCAGCCCCTGCACATGCAATTTCTTCAACGGAAAGATCGGCATAAACATATCCAGGTTCAAATCCGCTGCAATCGCATTCCCCGGAACCGTTGGATGCCCGGCAAAATACCGCGACCCGAGCAGTCCCTTCTCCTCAGCCGTAAAGATCACAAACAGCATCGACCGCTTCGGCCGCGTCTTTGCCTGACCAAACTTCTTAGCAGTCTCCAACACGGTGGCCACACCGGAAGCATCATCCATCGCTCCGCTATAAATAGTCTTCCCATTGATCGGCGCCCCCACACCCAAATGGTCAAGATGTGCCGACACCAGCACATACTCCCCCGCCAGCTTCGGATCCGATCCCTTCAACTCACCCACAATATTCGGCGACACCACATGCGACGTCTCGCCCACCACCGCAGCTGTCACACTCTTGCCCAGCGCGAAGTGCGGCAACGGCTTCTGCGCATCCGCCAGCGCCAGCATCTCCGCAAACGTATGCCCTGTCCCGGCAAACAGCTTCTCGGCCTGCGCTGGATTAAACGTCGCTGAAAACATCGCCCCATGCTCGTCCGCCAGCGCCGGATGCTTCGTCGCCACCGCGTCCGCATCAGGCGTAACCGACAGCCGCATACCTGGCTGCGAAGCACTACTCGCCATCCTCTGCCACCCAAAGTCCATCGACTTCGGCGTAGGAATGGAAATGGTCCCCACTGCCCCCGCTTCGCGCAGCGCCTTTGCAAGCGGCGAGGTCCGAGCAAACGATTTCAGCGCGCCCGAAATATCCGCAGGTCCGCCATTAATGTAAACAACAACCTTCCCTTTCAACTCCGACATCGGCACCTCCGCCGAGTTGAAGTCGTCATACTTCGACTCCGGCAGATGCAGTCCATAACCGATGAATACCAGCGGTGCATCCACCTTCCCTACCTGCGCCGACCGCGATCCCAGAATCGCATCCTCACCCAGCACCAGTGGCGTCACCTTCCCATCAACCACCAAACTCATCGATGACTTGCTAGCAATCACCCGCTGCACATCGAAGTGAACCGGCTGGTAATAAGTCCCATCCACCCCTGCCGGCGTCAACCCAAACGATTTGAACTTGTCAACCACATAAGCTGCGGCCTTCAAATACTCATCACTCCCCGTAAGCCGTCCATTCATCGAGGGATCAGCCAAATACTGCACATGAGCCCACCACAACTTCCCCTGCGCCTCATCGCTCAGAACCGCTGGCCCAGCCTGTGCCCACACCAAAAACCCGCTAACGACAAAAACAAAAGCAGCAACGAAACCCGACCGACGCACACGCATAGCTAATCTCCAGAACCAACAGGGATGCGTTGAATCTAGCACGGCCGACACCCCGATTGCTCTGTTCGCAGCCAAGCTCTTTGACGCATCCCCACCCGCTTGCTACCCTCAACACCATCCGTGCCTGCCTCAACCAACTCGCCCGCCACCACCTGCTGCATCATCGGCGGAGGCCCCGCAGGCATCATGCTCGGCTTCCTTCTCGCCCGCCAGGGCATCGCCGTCACCGTCCTCGAAAAACACAAAGACTTCTTCCGCGACTTCCGCGGCGACACCATCCACCCCTCCACACTCGAGCTGCTCTACGAGCTAGGCCTTCTCGATAAGTTCCTGGCGCTTCCGCACTCTGAGCTCGCCCAACTCTCTGGCTTCATCGGGAATCGCTCCTTCGTCATGGCCGACTTCCACCACTTGCCCACACACGCAAAGTTCATCGCCCTCATGCCGCAGTGGGACTTCCTCAACTTCCTCGCCTCCGAAGCCGCCCAGTTTCCTACCTTCACCCTCCGCATGGGTTGGGAAGCCACCGGCCTCATCGAGCAACCTGACGGCACGGTCACCGGTGTCCGTGCCAACACGCCCAACGGCCCGGTCGAGATTCCAGCCACGCTCACCGTTGGATGTGACGGCCGCCACGCCATCTCGCGCGTCGCCGCCCAACTTCCCCTCGTTGATTACGGAGTCCCCATCGACGTCCTCTGGCTGCGCATCGCACGTAAACCCAACGATCCCGAAAATGGCCTCGGCTACGTCAACTACGGCCGTCTTATCGTCCTCATCAATCGCGACGACTACTTCCAGATCGGTTACATCATCGCCAAAGACACCTTCCCGCAGATCCAGCAGCAAGGCCTCGCCGCCTTCCACCAAAGCATCGAGCGCATCGTTCCCTTCCTCGCCGGCCGCACTGCCGAAATCGACTCATGGGACAAGGTGAAACTCCTCACCGTCCAGGTCAACCGCCTCCGTCAATGGTGCTCTCCGGGCCTGCTCTGCATCGGCGACGCTGCCCACGCCATGTCTCCCGTCGGTGGCATCGGCGTCAACATCGCCCTGCAGGACGCCGTCGCCACCGCTAACATGCTCACCGAATCCCTCCGCTCAGGCTCCGTCACCGTGCACGACCTCGAAAGAGTGCAGCACTATCGCGAAAACGCAGTCCGCAACACCCAGCGCTTCCAGGTCTTCGCCCATCGCATGCTCAATCACATACTGCACAACCCAGGACCATTCACTCCTCCGCTCGCCTTCCGCATCGTGGCCGGTCTTCCCGGTTTCCGATATGTCACAGCGCGCTTCATCGGCATGGGCCTGCAACCGCAGCACATCGGCAAGACCTAGCCCTAATTAAACCCCCGATTCCAGCTCTCAATCACCCGAGTCTCCCGCTCCCACCCCAGCACACTCACGCTACCAGTCCCAAGCGCAAACAAAGATCCGCCAGTCGCCGGCAGCTCAACCCATCGCGCCGCCAGAATCCGCAGAATATGTGCATGCGCAAACAGCGCCACGTTCCCCCCATCCTGCGCAGCCGCCAAAGCCTGCGCAATCACCCCATCCGCCCGCTCCCCGACATGCTGTACCGTCTCCCCGCCGACAATCTCATCCTTCCAAACCGACCACCCGGGAATCTGTGCCTGAATCTCCTTAGTCGTCTTTCCCTCGTAGACTCCGTAGTTCCACTCCTTCAACCCATCATCGACTTTAGCGACATCGCCAAACCCTGCAATTTCACAAGTCTCCCGCGCCCGCTTCATCGGACTTACAAACACCGCATCAAACTTCGTCGCTTTCAAATAATCCCTTAGCTTCTCCGCCCGCTTGCGCCCTTGTTCTGTCAGCGGAATATCCGTGCGGCTTGTATGCGCGCCACTCAAACTCCATTCCGTCTCCCCATGCCGCATTAGCCAAAGTTTTGTGCCTTCGCTCATTCACAACCTCCTCAAATAAGTCTGCCATTCTAAGCGGAGCGAAGAATCCACACATTTCGCTTTTGTTCCCGCCTTCTCCCATGCTCATGCACAACCCCCGCATTTCGCTCTTGTTCCCGCCTTCGCCGTCCTCATATTCACAACCTCAGCCCTCTATCCACTATCCTACAAAGATGGACTTTCAGCTTTCGACCACCTACAAGCCCCAGGGCGACCAGCCCCGAGCCATCGCCGAACTCATCTCCGGCATCCATGCCGGAGAAAAAGACCAGGTTCTCCTCGGCGTCACCGGCTCCGGCAAGACCTTCACCATGGCCAAGGTCATCGAAGAGCTGCAACGCCCCGCTCTCATCCTCGCGCACAACAAAACCCTAGCCGCCCAGCTCTACCACGAGTTCAAAACCTTCTTCCCCAACAACGCCGTCGAATACTTCGTCTCCTACTACGATTACTACCAACCCGAAGCCTATATCCCAGCCGGCGACCTCTTCATTGAAAAGGAATCAACGATCAATGAAGAGTTGGACAAACTCCGGCTCGCCGCCACACGCAGCCTCTTCGAACGCCGCGACGCCATCATCGTCAGCTCCGTCTCCTGCATCTACGGCCTCGGCTCGCCCGAGGCCTACTACGGCATGCTGATGCTCCTCGAAAAAGGTCAGCGCATCAAACGCGAAGACATCACCCGCCGCCTTGTAGAAATCCTCTACGACCGGAACGACGTCGACTTCCGCCGCGGCACCTTCCGCGTCCGCGGTGACATCATCGAGATCTACCCGACCTACGACGAAAATGCCTACCGTATAGAGCTCTTCGGCGACGAAATCGATTCACTCTCCCAGATCGATCCCCTCTTCGGCACCGTCCGTCAAAGGTACTCTCGCCTCCCCATCTATCCCAAGTCCCACTATGTCGTTCAGCCCGAACGCAAGACGACCGCCATCGCCACCATCCTCGAAGAGATGGAGTGGTGGGAAAAGGAACTTGAAACCCAGGGCCGCTTAGTCGAATCCCAGCGCATCCATCAACGCACCCGCTTCGATCTCGAGATGATCAAATCCGTAGGCTACTGCCACGGCATCGAAAACTACTCCCGCCACTTCTCCGGCCGTCTCCCCGGCGAACCCCCACCCACCCTCCTCGACTACTTCCCCCAGGACTATCTCCTCTTCATCGACGAGTCCCACGTCACCGTCCCTCAACTCCACGGCATGTGGCACGGCGACCGCAGCCGCAAACAAAACCTCGTCGACTACGGCTTCCGTCTTCCCAGCGCCATGGACAACCGCCCCCTCCGCTTCGAAGAGTTCGAGAGCCGCACCGGCCAGATCATCTACGTCTCCGCCACCCCCGGCCCCTACGAACTCACCAAATCCGCCGGCGTCGTCGTAGAACAAATCATCCGCCCCACCGGCCTCATCGACCCTGTAGTAGAAATTCGCCCCATCAAAGGCCAGATCGACGACCTCCTCGCCGAGATCCGCGACCGCGCCTCAAAAAACCAGCGCGTCCTCGTCACCACTCTCACCAAACGCATGTCCGAAGACCTCGCCAGCTACTACACCGAAGTCGGCGTCCGCTGCCGCTACATGCACTCCGAGATCGAAACCCTCGAGCGCATCAAACTCCTCCGCGACCTCCGCAAAGGCGAATACGACGTCCTGATCGGCATCAACCTACTCCGCGAAGGCCTCGATCTTCCGGAGGTATCGCTGGTAGCGATTCTCGACGCCGACAAAGAAGGCTTCCTCCGCAGTCAGGGCTCCCTTATCCAGACCATCGGCAGAGCCGCCCGCCACATCGAAGGCCGCGCCATCCTCTACGCCGACAAGATGACCGACTCCATGCAGCGCGCCATAGACGAAACCAACCGTCGCCGCGAAAAGCAAGAGGCCTTCAACGAAGAGAACGGCATCACGCCGCAGTCCATCATTCGCCCTCTCGAAATGGGCCTCGCCGGCATCCTCAAAGCCGACTACGCCGACCTCACCGACGAAGCCGAAGGCATGCCCGACTTCGCCACCCAGCAGGAACTCGACACCTACATCGGCAAACTCGAATCCGACATGCGCGAAGCCGCCAAAAAATTCGAATTCGAAAAAGCCGCCAAACTACGCGACACCGTAAAAGAACTCCGCACCAAAGAATTCTTATTCAGCTAACTTTTCTTTTATTCATTTACTATCTCTAATCTCGTCATCCTGAGCGAAGCAGATCACAGCATCATCGTGAACTGCGCAGTCGAAGGACCCCGAAACCGCATACATCGCTCATACCGAATCGAACCTTTCCATCAGCGAGCTCAAAAGGATCAGAATGGCAGGCTACACCTACATCACGGGCAGCCCCACTGGAACGCTCTACATAGGCGTCACCAGCGACATCTACACTCGCATTCAACAACACAAAAACGGCACCTTCGAAGGCTTCTCCAAGCAATACAACTGCACTCGCCTCCTCTACTACGAGCAGCACGAAGTCATAAGCCAATCCATAGCCCGCGAAAAACAACTAAAAGGCTGGCGCCGCGAAAAAAAGCTAAACCTAATCCGCACCCAAAATCCCGACTTCAAAGACCTCGCCGAAACCTGGGGTTGGAAAATCATCACTGTCAACGAAAAAATGAATCCGTGAACGCATCACCCAACCGGGCCACCTTCGCCTTCCTGCCCCCCAAAATCCGTCATCCTGATCGAAGCAGCTTGCGCACTGTGCAAGCTGCGCAGTCGAAGGACCCCGAAGGTCTATACTCGCCGCAACCTCTCAATCCTTTTCAACCGCCCGCAGCAGACTGACGAAGTTACCAACAAAATACGCGACCCGTTAAGGAACTCCGCACCAAAAAATGCCTCTTCAGTGAACTCAGCAGGATGACACACTTGAGTGCCGTGGTACTTTTGTGACTAGCATGTTCGAGCTAAATCTAGACCCCAATCGAACGATACGGACCGGACCACCGACGCCTGCGGTCAACCTCCAATTTATTCGGCCGACCGATTCATAATCTCACGGCCGCCTTTCTCACCATGCTTCCCGGCAGCCCTATTCTCTTCATCTGGCTCGAGGATAGGCCCTTCGGCATTCAGTTAGCCTCCATCATGGGCTATTCCGCGGCAACGATCCTCTACACTTTTTCCGCCAATAGGGGCATGCAACGGTACCTCTTCGAATGCCCATACGTACGCTCGCAGTTCCGCCGCCTCGCTGTCCGGCACATAGGCTTTCTCGTCGGCCACTTCCTATTGCAGACCGCGCTCATTTCCATCCGCCCACGCCTTTCGCCATGGTGGATGACCGCAAGCGTCGGTCCAAGGGGGATGCCGCCCTTCACCTTCGTAATGCTCACCTTCTGCGGAGCGCTTCTACTCGCAGAGATAATACCAACCGATCGCTTCTCGAACGCGCCAACACCGCTGCAAACCATGTGGCCCGCAAACGTAAGCGTTCATGCGCGGTTCATCGACTGGTCGCCCATCAGTATCGGTCTTCCTTTCCAAACCTAAATCTCTTTGATTGTCCCATCCGTACGCGCTTTTACGGACGGGTGGAGAAGTAGGATATAGGTACAAAAAAATCTCCAAGAAGAATATGAGCGCACTCCCAAAAACCCGTCACACCCCGAAGCTCCTCCCAAGAACCTTCTACTCCCGCTCCCCCGAGATCGTCGCCCGAGCACTCCTCGGCAAACTACTCATCCGCGATCTCCACGGCGAGCGCCTCACCGGCCGCATCACCGAGGTCGAGGCCTACCTCGGCCTCACCGACCCCGCCTCTCACGCCTACCGCGGCCTCACCCCCAACAACTTCCCCCTCTTCGGCCCACCCGGCCGCACCCACGTCTACTTCATCTACGGCATGTACTACTGCGTCAACGCATCCGCCCATCTGGCCGGCGAGGCCGGCGGAGTCCTCATCCGCGCCATCGCCCCCATCGACGGCATTGACACCATGGCCCACCTCCGACGCATCTCACCAACTGCCAAACCCAAACTTCTCACCGGAGGCCCAGGCCGCCTCTGCCAGGCCCTCGACATCACCCGCAAAAACTCCAACGACCTCGACCTAACCGCACACGACTCCCCCATCCAGATCGCCGACGACGGCCACCGTCCCACCAAAATCCAAACCACACCCCGCATCGGCATCAGTAAAGCCGCAGACAGACCACTTCGTTTCCTGATAGCAAGTCGCCAAAAATAAAATTGCCGTAAGCCGCCCGGGAACGAAGCTGCATGACTTTCTTAGCCACGCGTGGCAGTAACAGTTACCTTTGGACAATCTCGCCAGTACCTGACCTAACAAATTGACCCCATAGCTCTTCTCAAGGTTCATCCCGCCTGTCAGCGAAGGAGCCTCGCTAAGCTACCGCTAAATTTCAGTTACCTCTTCTAAAACTCATTGCAGCGCACCGCCGACGGTGCTATTCTTCTCCGAATTCCACAGTATTTCGGGCCAGGGTATTCCAAAGATTGTCGTCTTGAAGAAGGATGCCATGATTTCCCTCCGTGCCTTCATCTCTCGCTCCGCCGCCACTGCCCTTCTACTCCCCTGCTTCGCCCTCAACGCCCAGACGGCGACCACTCCCGCCAGCATCCAGCAAAAGCTCGATTCGGACTTCGCCGTCTCCAAGGCGGCTGCCGACAACAGCGACATCGTCACCGCCGGTGCTGTCCTTGTCCTCAAAAAGGACGGCCTCCTCATGAGTGCCACCACCGGTGGCAGCGCTGCGTCGAACACCTACCGAGACGGAAAAATCTCACAAGGTATCTGGAAAGTCGCAAAGATGCCAGGCTTCGGCAGTCTGGTGGGACACGCTGCGAACGGCGCGACCGTCACCACACGTACTTTTGTAGCCGGCGAAAAGTTCTGGGTGACCAAGATTACCGTCCACGATGACAGTGTCGTCTTCGACCTCCTAAGCGATCCCATCTCGGACGTTCGTTACTATTCGACCCTGAAGTTCCCGTTCACCAAGGGCACGCTCCCCTCACCCGATCAAGCCGACAGCACGGTTGGCGAAGTCTTCAAGGTCGATGACTCCGCGGCAGCGGACGACAAAGACAAAGGCGCCAAGGGCGGCGATAAGCAACCCGCGCCAGCTGCGGCTCCCGCTGAGGCGGCCGCTCCGCCACCCATGGCCCCGATTGCTCCGCCTCCGCCGCCAACCGATACTCCGCCGCCCGCTCCCAAAACCATTGCTCTCAAACAGACCAAGGATGAGGTGCTCGCGAACTTCGGCCCACCGACAAAGATCGTCAAGCTTGGCACCAAGGAGATCGATTACTACCCCGACATGAAAGTGACCTTCGTCAATGACAAGGTCACCGACGTCCAGTAACGTTTCATCTTCGGGAAGCACTATCAGACGAAGCATCATTCAAGGAGAACGTCGTGTCCCTCTCACCTAACCGCATCACTGAATCCATTCCCTCTGTGTCAATCGCCGCTTTGGCCCTTCTGGTAAGCCTTGGCTTCACGGCAACCGCGCAGGCTCAAACCAAGAAAGCAGCCGCGCCCGCCGCTAAACCAGCCGCACCCGCCGCCAAGCCCGCGACCCCTGCCGCCAAGCCAGCTGGCGGAGCGTCGACCACCGCTGGCCACACCACTACCACCACCGCTGGCCACACCACTACCACCACCGCTGGCCACACCACTACCACCACCGCAGGTCACACCACGACCGCCAGCCACACCACCACAACCACCACCCACACCACCACAACTGCCGGCGGTAACCATACCGTGACATCGTCGACAACGAAAACAACCACTGTCTCGCATACCGGTGGACCGGTAGGTCGTACTCCAGTCGGAAGCCACGAAGTTCACACCGCTAACGGCAGCGTGGTCCGCACCCGCGCCAATGGCTCCCGCGCCGATATCCACGACTCCCGCCGCGGAATGGACATCCATCACGGCCTCGACGGAAACCGCCGCGTCTCCGTCGAACGCGCCGATCACTCCCGTGTCTACGCCGAACGCGGCGGCCGCGGCTACGTTCAACACCCCTACATGTACCATGGCCGCGAATACGGTCATCGCACCTACTACGATCACGGCCGCTACTACGATCGCTACTACAACCGTTACGCCTACCGCGGCGTTTACATGGACGTCTACGCCCCCGCCCGTTACTACCCCGTCGGCTTCTACGGATGGGCATATAACCCCTGGGCTGTTCCCGTCGCGTACGCCTGGGGATGGGGTGCGGCACCCTGGTACGGTTACTACGGCGCCTACTTCGCACCCTACCCCGTCTATCCCAGCGCAGCCTTTTGGCTCACTGACTACCTCATCGCCACCAGCCTCCAGGCTGCCTACGCCGCACAGGCTGCCGACGCTCAGGCTGCAGCAGTCGCCGCAGCCAATGCACCTCCAGCACTCACACCTGACGTCAAGCAGATGGTCGCCGACGAGGTCAAGCGTCAGATTGCCCTCGAAAACTCTGAAGCTGCCGCCAACGCGCAGAGCCAGCAGCCTGACCCCGCCTCCAGCAGCATCGCCCGCATGTTGAGCGATAATCAGCCACACGTCTTCATCGCCGGCACTGATCTCGACGTCGTCGACACCGCCGGAGTAGAGTGCCCCATCAGCCAGGGTGACATCGTTGAAGTCACCTCGGCGCCTCCAGCCGACGCCGCCGGAGCCACCGCAGTCGTTCTCGCCAGCAAAGGCGGGAAGGAATGTGCAAAATCCGACCACGTCACCATAGCCTTCAACGATCTGCAGGACATGCAGAACCACATGCGCGAGACTATCGACACCGGCATGGGCGATTTGCAATCCAAACAAGGCAAGGGCGGTCTTCCCGCCGCACCGCCGTCCGCTACAGCAGCTCCAGTTCAGGCAGCATTCGCCGTAGGCGCGCCACCGCCTGATACCACTGCCTCCACGGAGATCGCGGCGCAGACTCAAGCCGCCGATCAGGCCGAACAAGAAGTAGCAAGCGCAACCCCAGCCGCCGGGCCCGCAGATACTACTACCGCATCAGCTCCCATCCCACCCCCTGCAGCCCCAGCCGCTGCTCCAACTACGATTGCCCTCGGACAGACCGTCGATCAGGTAACCGCAAGCATGGGACAACCGACACGCATCATCGACCTCGGCACCAAGAAGGTATACGTCTATAAGGATATGAAGATCACCTTCAAAGCCGGCAAAGTAAGCGACGTAGAATAAACATCTCCGTAAAGCGGAATGAGCCAGCCTTCGTTCGCCTCGAAGGCTGGCTTTTCTTGTCGAAAAATCCAATCACGCTAAACTGTTGATCAGCCCGCGTTACCAAACACCCATGAGGCGCAAATGATCATCGTCAACGACGAATACGTCACCATGGAAACTCCCACCGGCCCCATGCGAACGCACATCGTCCGCCCTGCCGCTCACGGCCGTTACCCCGGCATCGTCTTCTATTCCGAGATATTCCAGATCACGGCTCCCATCCGCCGCACCGCCGCCATGCTCGCCGGTCACGGCTACATCGTCGCCATGCCCGAGATCTATCACGAGTCCGAACCTGCCGGCACCGTCTTCGCCTACGACCAGGCCGGCTCCGACCGCGGCAACTTCCTCAAGACCGACAAACCCGTCGCCGCCTACGACTCAGATGCCCGCGCCGTCCTCGACCACCTCACCACGCGTCCCGACTGCACCGGCAAACTCGGAGCAATGGGCATCTGCATCGGCGGTCACCTCGCCTTCCGAGCCGCCATGAACCCTGACGTCATCGCCACCGCTTGCTTCTACGCTACCGACATTCACAAGCACAGCCTCGGCAAAGGCATGAACGACAACTCCCTTGAGCGCGCCGCAGACATCAAAGGCGAACTCCTCATGATCTGGGGCCGCCAGGATCCGCACATCCCAACCGAGGGTCGCATGGCTGTCCTCGCCCGCCTCAACGAACTCGGAACTCGCCTCACCTGGCACGAGGTCAACGGAGCACATGCCTTCATGCGCGACGAAGGCCTACGCTACGACCCCGAACTCGCCTACAGTCTCTACGGCCTTGTCTTCGATCTCTTCCACCGCAAACTAGGCGAAGGCGACCGCGCCACGCAAACCGTCGGCTCGACCGAAACCCGCCACTAACGTGAACTGAGATACCCGCCTTCACGTATGCTAGCGCGGAGAGGTGTTGATGTGGACAAGCCAGTAAGTGAGTCGGCCAAGACCCCTCCGGCTAAGGGTGAAGGATTCCCACAGATTCTTCACGATCGATCTCGAACGGCGGGGACAGAACTCCACAGATTGTTAGTTTCCCTCTCCACCGGCACGTTGGCGATTTACTTTCTCGCTTTGACAGGCGAGGCCAAGCCTCCGCTGACGACGAACCAGAAAGTCGCGGCGATAGCAAGCGTTGCGTGCGTTGCGATGGCTGCCATGTTTGGAATCTTGTCAATGTACGCAGACGTTCGCAGATTTTACCTTTGGGGCTCCGCCCTACAAGCAACGGATAAGAGCGAGAAACAAGCCCTTTACAAAGAACGCGATCGCTGGATCGTTCGGGACCGATGGTTCGCGCCGGCGATGGGATACCTTTTCATGTTGGGAATGATATCGTCTGTAATCTACGGGGCCCTTCGGATCATGGTGAAATAGCGGCGATGCTCCAGAATCATAAAGATGAAAAGACCGAACAAAGGAGTATCTGAGCTATCGCCAACTCACCGCCAGATGCCACCGCATCTTCCTGTCCATCGTCTTCTCCAGCACATGCGCATACTCCAGCAGTTCAGAGAGCACCTGCTCTCCCTCAGTGCCAAATTGCTGCGGATCGGCGTCCAACGCCATCAAAAGTGCCCGCACCGTCCTCAAGCCATCCTCCGGCGAGTACCACTGCGGCGGCGGCAACCGTCGCATCAACTCCTGATTCCCCGCACCCTCTTCAATCAGCAACGACATCGAATTCTCATCCGCCGAGAAGAACTCAATCAGCGGACGCACGCCTAGCCGAAGCGCCAGCCGCTCCAGCGCATCCTCATACCGCGCCAGCGAGCGCCCATTCACAAAAATATCGAACCCAGGGTCCTCGCCCTCAACCACGATGTACATCGAAGCAGCCATTGACCGCAGTGTACCCCGCAAATCGCCCGCCGAAAAGTATCACCGAAGCGACAGCACCGTCTCTTCTTCACTTGACTTCAAGAACAAAAGCATGACTGCTCCAGCCGCCAGCACAGCCGTCCCACCCAACATTCTGATTGTCCACTCCGGCCGCATCAGAACATAACTCTCCAGCACCGTCACCAACGGAATCATCAAATAGCGCGCTGCAAAACGCACTGGCGGCATCTCCCGCAGCAGCCACACAATCAGCAACACCTCAACCACATCCACCAGCGACGAGATCGACACTGCAGAACTCAACTCGCTCCACCGCCACACAACATCGCCACGAAAAGCGTTCGAACCAAGCAGAAACACCGCATTGGCAAGGCCCACAACAGCAACCGCATCTACCAAAGCAATCCCACGCAGCAACCGATACAACCAGACACTCGCAAGCCCCACCAGCACAACCGCACCGCAGACAATCGTCAGCATCACCCATCCACGCGCCGAGCCCGAAAACTCGAACGGCAGCAGCAGAAGAAGCCCACCCAACCCAACCAGCGCAGGAATCAAGAAACGTCTTGCACCTCGTTCCTCTCGCCCTCTCTCATCTCCAGCCGCAACCATCATCACGACTACAACTGGAACCGCAGCAAACAGCGCAGAGCGGCTGATCGACGGCACACTGCCACCCACATACTCAGCAACCACGTCCGGAACCCCAAAGAAAGCAACTCCCGCTCCAGCCAGTAGTGCAAAGCGCCAACCTGCCTCTCCTCGCCGACGCCCCCGAGTAGCAAACGCCAAAGCAAGCAGTCCGACAACACCGAAAAGAAGACCCTGCTGCTCCAGGGTAGGCAATCCATCGGTCATCGCAACAGGAATCACCCACGACGTCCCAGACAGAAAGCAAAGCGCTGCAAAAGCAGTCCACAGGGGCCATCGCATAACGAATGAGGTATCCAGTCGTAACCTAAATTAGAAGATCATCTCCACACATGAGGCACCGACCCTGCCGGTGCATGAGAGGTCAGTTCAAGGTAAACAGTCTCAATATCCTGTTGCAATCCATCGGGACGATTCGGAACCCAGTTGTTATCGTCATCCGGCAATTTGATACGCATCTCGGCGGGCGTCTTTCCCGCATCAGCTTGCAGCTTTACCTCCCGATAAAGATCACGCAGAAACTTGGCTTGTCCCGATAAGATCTCCGCCCCACCTGCCTCACCATGACCCGGCAAAACATGAAGCGGCTTCAGCGCCAATGCTTTGTCGAGAACGTCCGGCCAGTTCGCAATATTCGCATCGAGCAATTTATTCCTCGGCCCATTGACCGCCGCGTCCCCCGTACAAAGCACCCGCTCCTTCGGCAGCCACACATACCCATCGCCCGGCGTATGCCCCCACCCAAGAAAAAGAAACCGAACCTCGCGCGTCTTGTCCTTCAACACAAACGAATCGCCGTCGATCACCTTCTGCGGCCTCTGAACATCGCTTTCACCCGTCTCCCGAACATCCTCCCGTTTCGCCACTGCCGCCTGCCATCGTGTGGGCTCCCAGCGATCCATCTCCGTCACAACCCCGCGAAACGCCATCGTTGTCGCTCCCGCCGCGGTCCACACCGAATTCCCATACGAATGGTCGCCATGCGCATGCGTATCGAAGACATAACGAACCGGCTTCTTCGACAAGCCCTTCACGATCTGCAACAGATCCTTCGCCCTTCCCGGATAATTCGCATCCACGACGATCAGATAGCTGTCCATCTCAATAATGGCTGTGTTGCTATATCCCTTACTCGCGTCGCCGAGCAAAAACCACACACCATCGGCGATCTTCTGTGGAGACGCACCTTGCCCTGAAGCGCACTTGACCCAACAAACCAGCACCGCTGAAAGCAACAGCATCCCGCAACCAAAGCGACGACCCGCACCTCGAGCCCCCTTCGCACCAAAGGCACAAAAGCCGCGCAAATGCGCGGCCTTTGTATTTACCGTTGATGAAACTCTAGCGATTGCCGCCACCCTGCGGTCCACCGGAACCCGGACCACCCGGCCTCCGCCCGCCGCGACGGCGTCGACCGCCCGGCCGTCTCTGCCCACCCGGTCCGCTCGGCCTCTGGCCACCAGCCGCCACTGGAACCGGAGGAGCCCCATCGGCACGGTTGAAGTTCGGCTCATCCGCCGACTCTTCGCCATCATCGTCGAAATCTTCGCCATCCTCATCGACATCATCCGAGGGCTGGTTCGCGCCCGGTGCAGCTGCTTCAACCCGTCCGGCATCCGTTCCAACCTGTCCCGGCTCCGGCAAACCAAGCTTAGCGCGCTGCTCCCGCAGAACCGCCTTCCTCGAAAGTTTAATCCGGTTCCCTTCGATCGCCAGCACCTTCACCAGGATTTGATCACCCTCGCGAAGCTCATCTTTAACCTCCTTCACGCGATGTTCCGCGATCTCTGAGACATGCAACAAGCCATCAGTTCCGGGGAATATCTCAACGAACGCGCCGAACTCAGCAAGCCGAACCACCTTGCCCAGATAGGTCTTCCCAATCTCGGGCACTGCAGTCAGGTCGCTGATCATCTGAATCGCCCGCGCAAGCCCATCGGCATCGCTCGAAGCAACATTCACGCGCCCCGTATCGTCAACATCGATCTTCACGCCCGTCGCATCAATGATCCCGCGAATGACCTTGCCTCCCGGCCCGATCAGATCACGAATCTTGTCCGTGGGAATCTGAATGGTATGAATGCGCGGCGCAAACTGCGACTTCTCTTCGCTCGCACTCGCAATAACCCCATCCATGGTATCCAGCAGGAACAACCGTCCCTGCCGCGCCTGCTCCAGCGCCTCCCGCATGATCTGCGGAGTGATCCCCATAATCTTGATGTCCATCTGCAGAGCAGTAATTCCCTTGCGCGTACCGGCAACCTTGAAGTCCATGTCGCCGTAGTGATCTTCCGCACCGGCAATATCCGTCAGGACAGCGTAATTGTCGCCTTCCTTCACCAGACCCATCGCAACCCCAGCGACCGATCCCTTGATCGGAATGCCCGCTTGCATCAGTGCAAGCGACGCGCCGCAAACCGTCGCCATCGAGGACGATCCATTTGACTCCAGAATGTCCGAGACGACCCGCAACGTATAAGGTGACTCATCCTCCGCCGGCAGAACCGCTTCAATCGCCCGTGACGCCAGCGCGCCATGGCCGATTTCGCGACGACCCACTCCACTCATACGTCCAACCTCACCAACGGAGAACGGAGGAAAGTTATAGTGCAACATGAAGCGTCGCTTCTGCTCGCCCTCATAGCTCTCAAGCCGCTGCGCGTCATCGGTCGTTCCCAGCGTCGCACTCACCAGCGCCTGTGTCTCACCGCGAGTAAACAGCGCCGACCCATGCACCCGAGGCAGCACGCCAACCTCAATCGTCAGGTCGCGAATCTTATCGAACGCTCGATGATCCGGACGAATCCGATCCACCAGCACCTGATCGCGGAAGATCTTCTCGCGCAGCAGCTCATAGTACTTGCTCAGCTTCTTCGCCGCGTCCGAGTCGCCCTCTGGGAGATCCTTCTTCAGCCCATCCTTGATCTCTTTGACCAGCGCGTAACTCTCAAACTTCGGGTGCTTCTGCGTATCCAGCGCATCCTTCAGCTTCGCACCAACCTTCGCGGTCAGCGCATTCAGATACTCGTGATCAATCTCGACCGCACTGACCTCACGCTTCGTCTTTCCAGCCCGGCTGACTAGATTCTCGATAGCCGCGCAAATCTTCTTGATCTGCTCATGCGCAAACTCAATCGCGTCGACAACCCGTCCTTCTGCAATCTCCTTCGCACCGGACTCAATCATCACAATGCCGTCCTTCGTACCGACGACCATGATGTTCAACGTGCTCTTCGCGCGCTCGGCATACGTGGGATTCACAACAAACTGATCATCCACGATCCCAATCCGCACCGCGCCAACCGGCCCGTGAAAAGGAACATCGCTCAAAGCCAGCGCGCAGCTCGCTGCGTTGATGCCCAGCACATCCGGATCATTTTCCTTATCCGCAGAGTAGACAAACGCAACTACCTGAGTCTCATTCCGAAACGCCTCAGGAAACAGCGGCCGGATCGGACGATCGATCTGACGGCTCGTCAAAATCTCCTTCTCGCTCGGCCTTCCCTCACGCTTGATAAACCCGCCCGGAATGCGGCCACCCGCATAGGTGAACTCGCGATATTCCACGGTCAGCGGAAAGAAGTCGATTCCCTCTTTCGGGTCAGGCGAAGCCACAGCCGTTGCTAAAACTACATTGTCGCCACTTGAAGTAAGCGCCGCGCCTGAGGCCTGTTTCGCCATGCGCCCTGTCTCAAATTTAATTTGCTTGCCGCCGGCAAGCTCAACTGTCACGTCCTGTTTCATGTTGCCTCTCTTCTCTCTTTTCCTTCGATTAAGCTTGTATCGCGTCTTCCGTCGAGCGGGCGCGAAAAAGCGCAGTCCCCTCTGCGGCTACTTGGCCGCCAGGGAACTGCACTGGTATAGGTCGTTTAGGGTCGTGCACTCGTCAGAGCCACAAACCGCGGAGACAACGCCAGCCTCGATCATTGTCAGCAACTCCAGCGACAAGGTCTTACCTGACCTTGCACGAATGTTGCAGCCGACAGAGAACGGGCCGTGTGTACTTCCATAGTTTGAACGGTATCTCCGGGAATGGAACGGTTACTTGCGGATTCCGAGTTTGCCGATGACCTCGCGGTAGCGGTCAGCGTCGCACTTCTTCAAGTAGTCCAGCAAACGGCGCCGCTTGCTCACAAGCATCAAAAGTCCACGGCGCGACCCGTGATCCTTCTTGTGCTCTTTGAAGTGTTCCGTCAACTCGCCGATGCGTTCGCTTAAAATCGCGATCTGTACCTCAGGACTCCCGGTATCGGAATCGTGTGTACGAAACTTTGCAATAATGTCTGTTTTTTTAGCGGATGCCAACACAGCTTTTTTCTGCTCCTGATTCTTCTAGTCCACTCTTAGTGTCTGCATAAGGATATCACCGCTGGGGAAACGCGGCAATCAAGCTGAGCCCAAAACGCTCAAACACTTGCAGATAACTCAGGCTATGTGGGTCTTTAGAAAAGACAGGCTTCGCTCCCTCGCCAGCTTCGCGGCCGCAGGATTGTAGCTATTAGGATCAGCGTCGCGGTTAAACGCATGCCCGGCGCCTTCATACACAAAGATCTCTACCTCAGGATGCGCCGACCGTACCGCCTCAATCTGGTCCTTCCCGATGTGACTGTCCTCGGCTCCAAAGTGCAGCATCACCGGGCAGCTCGGATCCTCTTTCGCAACCGACCCTATCCCTCCCGCATAGTAGCCAACGCAACACGACGGCCGCATCTTGTAGTTCTCTCCGCGTGTCGCAGACAGCCAGCTAGTCAGGCCGCCATAGCAGTAGCCGATCACCCCAATCCCCTTGCCGGTCTCCTTCGCCGCTCCATACGCCGCTGCAATATCCAACAGTGTCACGTCAGGCTTGAGCTTGGGATAAATCTCAAAAGCGCGTTTCATGTCCTCCGGCCCGTACATCAGCTCCAGGTCGCGTTCGAATCGGTCAAAGATCGCAGGCGCAAAAACCACAAATCCGTCCTTCGCATATCCGTCTGCCACGCCGCGAACATGCTTATTGACACCAAATATCTCCTGAACCAAAACCAGCGCTCCAATCGCTTCGCCCTTGGGACGCGCAACGTAGGCCTTCAGCTCATGACCATCCTCTGCCTTCAACTTAATCCAATCGCTCATGGTTCCCATCATAACGAGTACAGCTGAAGTTGTGCACTCGCCCCCTTCTCAACTTTGTCAAATAAAAGTAAAACAATCGTCGAAACGGCGCCGTCAAACCGAATATCGACAAAATCAAACCGCATCATCAAAATCAAACCGCGCATCAAGCAGCGATGTCCCGACTACGACACTTTCCCGGAGTCGGCGTGGCTCTTCATCTCACTCGTCCAACGCAGAAACCTCAAAAACTGCCTCTTTTCCTTCCAGAAGAGATTCCAGAAATCGCGCGCCCGCACCGTATCCGCCCTCTGCCCCGAGTAGGTCTCCAGCCGCCACCGAAGATAAGGACTCCGCCACGGCCGCAACCTGTTGCCGCGCGTCGCATTCCACAGAAACCTCAACTCCTCGCCCATTCCACTCGCCCATCATCAAGTATATGCACCGGAAAGCCCTTCGCACACGTGAAGCTATGCTCTCCTGCCGCACGAAACCCGAGTCCACGGCGCCTCAGATAGAGCTTCGATTCGCTGAAACGTTCTAAGCTCTCTTCTCACTATTCGTGTTAATGGACAGCAAGAACTCCAAGCTGAGAGTCTTCATCGCCTGGCCTTGGGCCTTGCGAATGTGAACGGACGGGCCCGGAAGAACGACTCATCAAGTCAGCTTGACTCAACATAATGTTGTAGAATCCGCTCCCTCCCCACAGTAGGGGTACGGGACTAAACCGAAATTCGGTTTGAAGGAGACGTCATGCCACAATCTCCCAAACATAAGGACGACAACGAGACCATCCCCGCTAACTACGTGCGACTCGAAGGTAGCGAACGCAGACCTGGCTCGAGTGCAAAGATTTTGGCCCCAGCAAAGGGCACTGAAACCTTTACGGTAACAATCGTTCTGCGTCGCCGACCGGATGGACCAGCGGTTCCCGATCACTCCTACTATCGAGATACACCGCCATCAGAACGCCAGCGTTTGTCGAAAGACGAATTTGCGCGGACGTACGGCGCCGACCAAGCGGATATAGACAAGGTCACGGCCTTCGTAACCGGGCAAGGTTTGAAGGTTCTCGAAACCCATCCTGAACGGCGTACGATGGTGGTCTCCGGTACAGTTGACCAATTCAGCAAGGCCCTAAAGGTCACGCTGAACAACTATGAACATCAGGTTGAGCGAACTCGGGCGGGAGATCCGACCACCGAGACCTACCGTGGCCGCGACGGTTTCATCCATGTGCCGGCAGACTTGGCCCAAATTATCGTCGGCATCTTCGGGCTCGATAACCGGCGCGTCACCAAGCGCAACATGGCCGATCCACCGGCTACGGCTCCCATCCCCGTCAAGAAGGTCACAAACCTCTACGATTTCCCGAGCAGTTTAGCCGCGGGACAGAGTATTGCGATCTTCTCCGAAGGCGGTTACCTGGCCTCCGACATCAGCGCAAATTTTGGTGGGAGCCCGCCGGTCGTGGTCGATGTCTCCGTGGACGCGCCCAACCTCGGATTCGCCGATCCAGAAACAACCCAGGATATCTTCATCGCGGCTTCCGCCGCGCCGGGCGCTACGATCGGAGTCTACTTTACGACCTTCGACCAAAAAGGCTGGGTCGATCTGATAACGCGCGTAGTCCACCCAGATGCGGGCGATCCAGTGTGTTCCGTGCTGTCGTCGAGTTTCTACGTCTCGAACGGTGACGACGCGTCCACTCTACTGGCCGAAGGCATCAGCATCGGTTGGCTTACCGCCGTCTCGGCGGCGTTCGAAGATGCCGCGATTCAGAGCGTAACCGTCTGCATCGCGTCGGGAGACACCGGCGCGCAATCGAAGGTCGGCGATGGTCGCGCTCATGTTCAATACCCCGCAAGCGACCCATGGGTTCTGTCGGTCGGTGGAACCACTGTCGGCCATATCGTCGGATCGACTTTTGAGGAATACGCCTGGAACGATTCGTTTACTTTTGGTGGCTTTACCGGATCTGGCGCGACCGGCGGTGGGGTCAGCGATCTGTTTCCTCAACCCGCATATCAGGTTGACGCTCACGTGCCGCCATCCGTGAATGATGGCCACCACGGCCGTGGAGTTCCGGATGTTTCGGCGAACGCAAGCCCGAACAGTGGCTATCCGATCATCCTTGGCGGCACTCCCTCTCTCTTTCCGGCGAACGGGACGAGCGCTTCGGCGCCGCTATGGGCTGGACTCACCGCTGTACTCAACGCTGCGTTGGACGAAAACGTCGGCTTCGTCAATCCGGTTCTATACGCGCTAGGCTCAAGCGTGTTCAGAGACATCGTTTCGGAACCCGGAGCGACGGATAACAGCTTTGCGGGCGTGAAGGGCTACCCTGTCACGCCGGGATGGGATGCCTGCACTGGATGGGGTAGTCCGAAGGGCACACTGATGCTAAGAGGACTGAAGCACTTCTATGGTCCGGCAATTGCCGTCAACCTTCAGGATGATCTCCGTTTCGGCATCGTCTGCCGTGGTCCGAAGTTCTTGACCGTTCGTGTCTACAATGTCGGCAACAGGGATCTCATGGTGCTCAGCGTCGTGCGCCTGTCAGGCTCCGCTGACTTCACAGTGCTTCCCGCACCGGCCACACCTTTGGCGATCGCTGCCGGTAACCAGGTCGACTTTACCATCGAGTACAACCCTACAACCCACGGGTCGACTGAAACGGCGACGATTCGTATTACCAGCAATGATCCGGTGACTCCTTTGCTCGATTTGGTCGCCACCGGCATTGGCGGCACCGCCTCGCTTGAAACTGTGGTCCCGGATCAGGGCAAATTCGGAGATTGCTGTGTTGGCTCGTTCGTCGATCAGGAGCTGACACTCAACAATAACGGCCCCTGTACGCTGTCCGTATCAAATATCACATCCTCGTTTTCAACCGAATTCATCACACCAAGCGTGAGCACCTATCCCCTGACAGTCGCCCCCGGCACATCGATCAATCTTCCGATACGATTCCAGCCGGGTAGTTTCGGCTCGAAGTCCGCGACCATAACCGTGTTCAGCAACGACCCCGCTGGGCCTAAGAGTGTGGGCGTCTCCGGCAACGCGCCCGCTGGCAAACTCGCTGTCACCGGCTCGACGTGCTTCGGAGGAGTGAAAGCGTGCTGCTGTGCTGAACGCACCATATCCATCTGTAACGTGGGCGGCTGCAACCTGGGTGTGACGAGCGTTGCGTTCAAGCGCAAGAACCCTCATTGGAAGTTAATCAACAATCCCTTTCCTGCAACGCTGCGCGCCGGTTCTTGCTTAGGCGTTGTCATTCGATACAAAGCCACCGAAAAGTGTCCGCGATCTTGTGAGCTGGTCATTGAAAGCGACGACCCGAGTACCCCAGTCAAGACCCTGGACGTGATGGCTTACACAATTTGGAACGACTGCGGCTGCAAACAGGGTTGTGAGAGCTGCCAGGAAGGGTGTTGCGGCCACAAGGAATCTTGTTGTGAGGATCGCCACGACGACTGTTGTGACGACGATGAAGGGGACGAAGCATGAGTCTTTCCTGTTGCTGTTATTTTGATTTCGCGAATTTCTACCAAAAAAAACGCATGTCAAGCCCCCAAACCAGCCTAACCCATTACCAACCAACAACATCCGCGGGCATAAATATATTTGACTAACCAACCCATGGATATAACTTCAAGATCGGAACAAGTGGTCTACAAAATCCAATTTCCCAACTGACCAAACTGGCTCGACTGAGGGAAATCCATGCTGATCGAGTGGAACCTCTTGCCCCTGATTCTCCAGATGAATCCTACGAAGCGTCTTTCTTCGAGTCGATGGGAAGACTTTATGGCCGCGGGGATTTCCATTTTGTTCCGCTGAGCAGGACGTCGTAGACACCTTTGCGCCCCAATGCTAGGGGAGGGGGCACCCCACTTTAACCCCAGCCGAACGAAAGCGAATTGGCCTACTTCATAAGGCTAAAGAGGTCGGAACTCCCCAGGGCATTAATCACACTCAGCAAAGCCTGATGCTGCGTCTCAGCCTGGGATAGCTGGGTGGCCACAGTCGCAGGGTCTGACGACACAAGATTTCCCTGCGCAACAGTCAGCTGGCTCTCCTCCGTCTGCACATACGTACTGGTCGACTGCAGCCGGCTCAACGCACTATCGAGCGTGCTACGCTGCGACGAAAGTTGCCCCAGAGCCGTCGTCAACGCGGAGGTATCCGCCGTAATCGTAGCCGACGCCGCACCGCCCGAAAAATCAGAGATCAACTGGTTGAGCGCACCCAGCACGCCGGTCCCCGCCGCACCAAAGACAGCAGACCCGGGAAGATTCACCTGGATCTTCTGTCCGCTCGGAGTCTCGACATACTGAATGTTGTTATCTCCGGCGTAGTTCGCCGTCGCAGGATTGGTAGTGGCGTCAAGAGTGAACGGAGGAGCAGAACCCTGGCTCCCGCCAAACAGATACTGCCCCTGGTAACTCGTATTCGCCAGAGAAAGCACCTGATCGCGAATCCCGCTCAACGACTGGGCGACGCTGACAAGATCGCTCGCATTGAGGGCCGCCCCGTTGTTCCCCGCCACCGCGGCCGATATCGCCGAGGTCACCTGGGTCACGACGTCGCCCAGCGTCGAATCCGTAACCTGCAACCGCGAAGTCTCACCGGAGGCAGTCTGAACGAAGGTATCGTCCTGTGCAATCGAACTGCCCAGCAGCGTGCTCTGTGCCACCGCAACCGGGTCGTCCGCAAGCGTTGCGACGCGCAAGCCGCTGGATAACTCGGAGGTAAGCGTATCCTCCTCGCTGGTGGACTGATCCAGCGACGCGGTCAAATTGGTAACGTAATTCGGATCAACTCGCATGATGGTGCTCCTGATCTTTAGTCTTGGAATTCGGCGTTGCATCATTGTTGTCACTAGGTCACGGTCGTCTCTTCGCCAAGGTTGAGCGCGCTCGCCATAACAGAGTTGGCAATGTTGAAGACCTGTGCAGCGGCCTGATAGGCCCGCTGGTACTGCGTTAGATTCGCCGCTTCCTCATCCAGCGAAACGCCGGAGAGCGAATCTCGCTGAGTTGTAAGCTGCGTGAGTGTCGCCTGCTGTGCGCTGTTATTTGTCGTCGCTGCAGAGGTATCGCTGCCGATCTGGCCAAGAAAGGAGGCAAGAAATCCCGAGGCCGTCTGGCTGCTCACAATACCAGCGCTGGAGAGAGCAGCGAGAGCTGAAGCATTTGCGTTCCCGGCCGATCCCTCGCCTGGCGCTGCCGCCGCCACTGCATTGGAGTTGGTTGTTGCGACCTGGATCAGCGCCGCGGCTCCACTCTGTGTAGGCGGAAGGCTAAAGAGTGCAGCCCCAGGGTTGCCGCTACCGTCGACTCCAAGTTCGTTCTGCTGGTTCACTTGAGTTCCGATGCCGAAGGCCAGACTATCGAGAGCGCTCTGGTAACTTGGCAGCTTCTGATCTCTTGCCTGGAGAACGCCGCCAAGATCACCGCCCGTGAGATTTGAGGTCACGTCCTGGCCATCAACTCCTGCAAGGATGTGGGTCGTTCCTCCAATCTGCGTCGTGCTCACTGCAAACGACTGGCTGCCGCTGACCAGAACCGCGCCGCCGCTGGTCGTCAGCGTAATACCGTTCTGTTGGTTTGAAATCTGATCCAATCCGACCAGTTGCGACAACTGCGTGATCGCCAACTGACGCTGGTCCTCTAGAGTGCCCGCATCTGTATTAGGGCTGAGCGAGGTGATCTGTGCATTGAGAGAGGCAATTGTCGTCGTAAGTGAGTTCACCTGACTAACATCGCCAACGACCTGCTGGTTCAGGCTTGAAGACACCTGCGCTAACTGGTTGGCTGCCCAATTGAAGTCCCCGGCGAGAGTGGTCGCCGCAGACAGCACACTTTGACGAGTCGCGGTGTCGGAGGGATTGCTCGTGAGCGCAGAAAGCGCGCTGAAAAACGAATTTACGTCGGTGCCAAGCGTCGTAGAGCTTGCTGACAACGGCGTAGAACTCAATCCAAAGATGTTCTCCACTTGTTGTAAGACGGATTCGAGCGCCCCTGACTGTGCCTGAGTCTGAGTCTGTTGTTGTACCTGTTGTTCAAGGACCTTATCTCTCTGCGAAGTAGCGCTCGCCGTGACGCCTGAGCCGATAGTGGCGCCACTAAGGGTGACAGTATCAACCGATTGAAAGTTCACGACCTCCCGTGTGTAGCCGGCAGTGTTCTCGTTCGCGACGTTGTTCGAGGTAACATTCAGAGCCTCTTGATCAGCCACAAGGGCTTGTTGCGCGATATCTATTAGCGACGTGATTGAGCCCATGGTTCCTCATGTTCCTGGCAAGGAGACGTGTAGATGCATCAAAGTTTGCTTCGCAGTTCTAAACGATGTAACGGTATCAACGAGGATGTCGGCAAAAGCTTGATCGATCGTCGTACCTAGTCCAACAGCGACTGGATAATTTTGTCCGCCACGTCCGACGACGACACGTTGTAACTCCCGGTAGCGATTGCCTGCTGCAGAGACGCAACCTTCGCCGATCGGGTATCTGGACTCTCCAAAGCCTGAGCGACAAGACCTCCGGCAGAGCTCAGGCTCGCTTGATCAGCATGTTCCACATTTGCGGCAGGTTGTTCATTGACCCCGCTGCCCGGTACGCTGACCGATGTCGCCGGTTTCGCCTCTGATCGCGTAATCGAGTTGATTGCCTGTTGTAGACTACCGATTCCACTTGCATAACTCATGCTGGTCCTCCATCTACTTGAATGTATCGGCGCAAAATCTGCAAACTTTAGTACTAGGTCGTCTTCTTTTCGGAATTTCTTTGATGTTCCAGGGTTACCTTCGAGATGATTTGTTTCGCTATCCCAAAACCGCGCCCTTGGGAGATAGCCTTCGCAACCGCCTCAGTCCCAAAGCTGCTTATCGTGTCAGAAGAGGAATCGTCGCTCTTCGCCTCTCCTCCCCAGCTGTCCTGACCATGCTGCATGGGCTTCAGCAGCTCTTGCAGCATCGTTGCCTCAAACTGCTGAGCAGCATCGACCAACTTGGCCCGCTTCTGTCCGTCAACTGCAACCCCCTGCTGACTTGAAACATCCGGACTGATCTTCATAACACCTCAATCTCCGCTTCCAACGCTCCCGCGGATTTCATCGCCTGTAGGATCGAGATGACGTCACGTGCTGATGCCCCGATTGTCTGCAAGCTGCGCACTAGATCATCCACAGTTGCTCCCTGTTTCAGCTCTATACGATTGACCGGTTTATCCTGGGCCTCGATTCTCGTCTGCTGCACAACCTGCGTCGTACCCCCGGCCGAGAAAGCATTCGGTTGTGACACCTGAAACTCGCTCACCACATTCACCGCCAGTCCTCCATGCAAAATGGACACCGGCTGCAAGACAACCGTACCTCCGATAACAACCGTCCCGGTACGCTCGTTGACTACAACCTTTGCCCGAGGAAAGACTGGCACTTCAATCGACTCAACTTGTGCCAATAGAGCCGGGATCTCCTCACCCTTGGCGACAAACAAATCGACCCGCCGGCTATCAAGGACATGTGCAGCCTGGCGTCCCAGTGCTTGATTGATTGCGAGAGCCATAGCCTCCGCACTGCGAAAATCTGCGTCATTCAGCAACAGCGAAAACTGATTCTTACCTTCCAATTCCAGTGAAACTCCACGTTCCACTATCGCTCCGAAAGGGACTCTAGCTGTGTTCGGATGGTTGAACTGCTTCACATTGCCGTTAGCGGTAACCGAATATCCACCGACGACAAGCGAACCCTGCGCCTGTGCATAGATCTTGCCATCTGCTCCATAAAGAGGAGTCATCAAAAGTAACCCGCCCTCAAGACTTCTCGCGTCGCCCGCGGAAGATACGGTGATGTCCAGTTTCGTCCCGGAGCGAGCGAAAGGTGGCAGTGTTGCCGAAATAAAGACGGCGGCGAGATTTTGTACACGAATCGAGGACGCTGGAACGCTCACCCCCATTCGGAGAAGCGTCGCGGCCAGTGTTTGTATCGGGAAGGTTGTTTGCTGGCTGTCGCCCGTGCCTTGCAGACCCACAACAATGCCATACCCGACCAATTGATTGTCGCGAATACCCTCGATCGAAGAGATATCTTTGACACGGGCTTGTCTCGGTGTCGATGTTGCTGGATCGGATGCGGACGCACCACCAGTAACAAAAACCAAAAACACAAATACGCTACAAAGATGTCCCGGATAAAGCCTTGATGCCTTTGACGTCTTCGATCTACTTAGTTCAGCAAACATAATTCCCCACTAGAAGATCAATGCCTTTTGCAGAAGTCGAACAAGAACATTCTGGCGATGGGTGTAATCGTTGATAATTCCCTTCCCACGCACTTCGAGTTCGAGGCTCGAAATGGCGGTTGATAGAACCTGGTTTTGCTGAGAGATATCTTCAGGCCGAACTAGCCCGCGCAGAATAATGGTCTGTGTTTGCTGGCTGAACTCGACCTGTCTCGCCGCTTCAACCACGAGCATTCCATTTGGGAGAACCTCGATCACTTGCCCCCCGAACGTCGTACTCAGGCTGGAGTTTGTCGCGCTTGTCCCTTGCGCGTTCAGTCCGGACGACGATGTCTGATTGACTAAATTCTGCAGTGCATTGCCAGCATGCAAAGTCCCGATCAGGCCTGAGACCGCGGAGCTTGCGTTGGAGGCCCGCGAGTTTTTCACTGTTCCGTCGGTCGAGGCTGCAAGGCTTTCCGAGACTACAACAGAAATCAGATCATGTGGCCGCATCGCGCGTACGTCGGTAACCATCCGGGTGAGACGTCCACTGTCGATCCAGATAGAACCAGGGGCTGCCTGAATATTCGAGTTTTCCGCTCGAACCCGTTCTAAATACGACGACAACGATGCTGCCGCGACATTGGGTTTTGGTTCAAGCGCCTTATGGACAGCATTGGTCTGTGCTTGGAGCGTAGAGACCATCAACAAGGAAAGGAACATAACAACAACTATGGTTTGTGCGCCGTCGAACTTCGACGAGTCAGCCGCATCGAGGGACAACCTGACCTGTATCGATCTCATCACGGCAATATCTCCACATTTGATGGTCCTCGAACAATGCCGGAGAACTGCTCGGGTACCGATTGATCGTCCGTGTTTCTACGCAACAGTCGAACCCGTATGGTCTTACCCAAACCACCGCTTTCTTCTGAAACTCCCGCAGCTTCGATCCGTAGAAGGCTTTCTTGTCTCCACAGTCGGACAATCTCGCCCGCATGTACTACGGGAGCCGTACTAACGGTCAGAGGTCGCGCTGTCTCTTGAGACGCTCTAGGCAAGCTTCCTCCGTTCGCTGGAAGAGCAAATGCGGGCCATTCTGGGTGACCACAACTGGCTATCATCGCCCATCTTTGTCCTAGCACTGGATCACTCTGAATCTTCGTTACTTTGTAGCCACCGCTTTTCACAACCGGTAGAAATAGAGAACTCGTGGCGTCTGCATTGATTGCCGTATCTGGTGTGTCGTAGCAGGTCGCCCGTGCCGAACTGGCCACGAAAGCCACCTGGAGTGTAACTAAAGAGACCAATCCCAAATATCTGAGCTGCAAACTAAGACTATTTCTCATAGGCTCCTACCGGATTAGTCCGTTGATCTGTGAGTACATATCGTCTGCAACATGGATGACTTTGGAGTTACTCTCATAGGCGCGTTGCGCCAAGATCATTTGTACAAACTCTGCGACAACGTCGACGTTCGAGTTTTCCAGATAGCCTTGTTGCAGTGTGCCCATTCCACTTGTGCCACCTGGGGCATCAGTGATGGGATTGCCGGAGGACTGTGTCTGCTGCAATAGGTTGCTTCCGATAGAGCTAAGCCCTCCGGTGTTTGGGAAAGTCGCTAACTGAATGGTGCCAAGCTGTGCAGGGTTAGTTTGTCCGGAGAGAGTGGCTGTTACCACACCGTACTGAGAGATCGTGACATTGCTTGCATTCGACGGGATCGTGATTGCGGGCAATACCGTATCGCCTGAAGATGTCACAATGGTGCCTTGGCTGTTCAAGTGGAAGTTTCCAGCACGCGTGTAGCCGATTGTTCCGTCTGGCAATGACACCTGGAAGAAGCCCGCACCTTGGATTTCGAGGTCATACGTATTGCCCGTACTGTTGGGATCGCCTTGCGTCATGATGACTTCGCTTGCAGATGTCTTGGTCCCAAGACCGACCTGAAGTCCGGCCGACAGTGTTTGTTGAGTCTCGGCCGATCCAGGTGTGATCAGGTTCTGATAGATCATGTCCTCGAACTGCACCTGACGCTGCCGGAAACCTGCAGTACCGGAGTTAGCCAGGTTGTTCGCTATTGTGTCCAGATTGGTCTGCTGGGCACTCATTCCGCTTGCTGCTGTATATAACGCTCGAATCATTACAAGCTCCTATTCTGTCTGGACTGCGAAGTCTGATGTGGTCGTGCGCGTCAGACTCTGGGAAGGTCTTCTGATGCGGTCTTGTCGAAGTCGTTGTTGAAGACGCTGAGCGCTTTCTGCATCATCTCTGCCTGTCGTTGCACGAGCACTAGCTGCATCGTTCCGTGAATGGCGTCTTCGTTGGCTCCTTCGACAGATCCTTGTTCGACGGTTGCGTTTGCTGGAATCGGCTTTGCTCCGTTGGACGAGAAACGATTCGCTCCTTCTGCGGTTAGAACAGATTTTTCGGCGAAGTCGAAGGCACCCACCCTGCCTACAATCGCACTACCGTCGGGCGTAGAGACCGAGATGCTGCCGTCTGGGGAGACATAGATGGAGCCGGTGGGGATTGTGATGGGCTTCTGGTTGGCGTCGAGGACGGGTTCGCCCTGGGCGGTCTGAAGGACTCCGGTGGAGGAGCGGGAGAAGGCGCCGTCTCGTGTGTAACGAATGCCGTTGGATGTCTGAATTGCGAAGAAGCCCTGGCCTTCGAGGGCGAGGTCGAGTGGATTGCCCGTGGCTTTCATCTCGCCTTGTCCAAGATCGAGGCGGTTTCCGCCTAGGACCCCGAAGCCGTTTACGGACTGACCTACTTGCGAAGCGGTTTCGGGATCCTGATCGATACCTCCGGCCAGAACTCCACTGAAGTAGTCGCGCTGGGCGCGAAAGCCGGTCGTTCCTGCGTTCGCGAGGTTGTTGGCCGCAGTGTCGAGCGCCTGCGTTCGTGCGAGAAGCCCTGTATATGCTGCGTAGATTCCGCTGTCCATGCCACAGGCTTATGCAGTTGCGTGGCCGAAGTTCGTGAGGAGTGGGTTAGAAGACGCTAAGGCGCGGTTTGCTCAAGGTTGCTGATGGGTTGCCGATAGTGATTTCAGACCAGATGCAGTCTGGATGCTGAGTTGGAGGAGGGTTGGTTGCGAGCTCTAATTGTTGACGATTCGGCGGTGATGAGGAAGGTGATCGAACGGGCGCTGCGGCAGGCGGGCCTGGAGCTCACTGAGGTTTTGCAGGCCTCGAATGGCGAGGAGGGATTGCAGGCTCTACGTGAAAATCAAGGTGCTTCCACTCCTCTGGCTTTGATTTTGAGTGACATCAATATGCCGGTGATGGATGGGTTGCAGTTTCTGGAGACCAGGCGGCGGGAGAATCTGGCGCAGGGTGTTCCGGTGGTGATGATTACTACTGAAGGCAATGAGGCGTTCGTTCTGCGCGCGATTGCTGCGGGCGCTCAAGGTTATATTTGCAAGCCGTTTACGGCGGAGCAGGTGAAGGTGCGTGTGATGCCGTTGCTACGGGCGGCTTAGCCGGTTCGTAGTTGCTTTGCTGGATTCAAATTTGAAACGGGAAGAGGACAAGCGTGACTAAGGTGCAAGATGAGGCAATGAACCGACTCGACTCTGCCGTCTCAGAGGTGTTTGAGACGATGCTGGAGCGAAGCTGCGATCCGATGGAGGGCGAGGTCGACACGGTTGAAGGGCGGATCGTGGCGAGGATTCAATTTACCGGTGCTGTCGATGGTGAGTGCCTCCTATATGCAAGTCAGGCTACGGCATCAGTGACGGCGGAGGCGCTGTTGGGGACACCTTCGGAACCTCACGACCCGATGGTCGACGATGCGATCGGAGAACTCTGCAACATGATTGCGGGGGGCTGGAAGAGCAAGCTTGCTTCGCCGGATTCGAACTGTTCGATTTCGACTCCTGCCGTGACTCGGGAGGGGCTTGAGGGGTATCGGACGCAGTTCGGAACCAAGTTCAGTCGTAATTACTCATTCCAAGGAAATGTGTTTGGGGTTGTACTGGCGTTCTGAGACTGCACTCCCATCCGCCTCCGGAATCGTGTAAAGACTTGCAAAATAGAGGTTTAGGTTTGGGGATTGCTTGTCTTGATCCAGTATACCGGGTTGAATGGAACTAAACTGCCACGCGAACGTTGCCTATTCGTAATGGGTTAGTTGGCTCCTGGACCTTACATGTCATTTTTTGGGCTGAAAACGGAGAAACAAATATAGACGCAAAGACAAAGGCTATAAAATCAGCCGCTTACCTTCGGGCTTAACTCGCGGATTTGTCACGGGCGAGGCGAAGCGACTTATCTATTGCCGTTGTTTTTTCCATTTGCAGCCCAAAACCCACATATCGAGTATCACCTCTCACCTGCCATATTCCCCAACTGAACCGCGTATCATGAAGTCAGAACAAAAGTGTCCTTCAAAAAACGAAGTCCAGACTTAACCCACCCGAATGGAATACTTTAGACCATAAAGTACCCAGGGGGATTCCCCACAGGGAGCAGAAAGGAGAGACCACCACCAATGCCCGCCCTTCCCGCCACCTTCAACGACTTCATCGGCAACAACACCGCCATCGAGCACCTCCGCACCGCGATCGCCGCGGGCCGCCTTCCCCACTCCCTCATCCTCGCCGGCCCCAGCGGAGCAGGAAAATACACCCTCGCCCTCATGCTCACCATGGCCGTTGAATGCGAACGCCAGCCCCGCGATCTCTGGTCGAACGGCCAGTCCCTCGCCAGCTTCTGCGGCGTCTGCCACAACTGCACCCGCATCGCCAGCGCCGCTAACCTCGACGAAGAAGTAGACAAAGCCGTAGCCGTCCGCGAAGAGCTCCGCGAGGTCGACAAGAAGGACACCCGCGTCCTCATCCAGCCTCACCCCGACGTTCTCATCATCCCCCCCGACCCCCCGCAGCTCCTCATCAAACTAGGCCAGGTCCGCACCCTCATCCAAAGCTCCCATTACCTGCCGTCGGAAGCCCCAAAGAAAATCTTCATCCTCACCACCGCCAGCTTCGTGAAGGAAGCCGCCAACTCGCTCCTCAAAGTTCTCGAAGAACCACCCGACACCGTCAATCTAATCCTCCTTGCCGACAACCCCGGAGAACTTCTCCCTACCATTCGCTCTCGTTGCGCCACCGTGCGCCTCGGCGCATTGCCCGTCGAAGAAATAGAAATGCTCCTCGCCGATCGCCGCCCCGACGTCCCTCCGCAACAGCGCACCCTCATCGCGCGTCTCTCTCAAGGCGCAGCCGGCAAAGCCCTCGGCTTCGATCTCGAGGCCTACACCGCCGCCCGTGCCGATGCCCTCATCTTCCTCCGCAACGCCGCCGCAACCAGCAGCGCATCATCCGAACCCGATCACACCGCCCTCTTCAAAATGACCGAAACTTACCGCGCCGGAGCCGAGGGCCAGCAAAAAACCTCCGCCCTTCTTCGCACCCTCGCGCTCCTCCTCGAAGACCTCCTCCTCCTCGACGCCGGCACCCCGGAACTTCTCCGCAACACCGACCTTCGCCCTGAACTCGACCGCATCAGCAACTCCCTCAACTTCGTCTGGATCGAAAACGCCTCTCGTGGCCTCGACCAGGTACAAAGCGGCCTTCGCCGCAACCTCCTCCGCAGCCTCTCCCTTGATGCCTTCGCCGGCCAACTCACCAGCAGATGAGTGACCCCAAGCGCACAACGCAGCGTATCACCGCCACTCCGGAAGACATAGCCCGCGCCGCCGAAATCCTCCGCAACGGCGGCACCGTAGCCTTCCCGACCGAAACGGTCTACGGCCTCGGAGCCAACGCCCTCGACGCCAACGCCGTCACAAGCATCTTCACTGCCAAAGAACGCCCCACTTGGGATCCCATCATCGTCCACGTCAGCGACCGCGCCATGCTCGACCGTGTCGCCATCGTTCCGGAACAAGCCGAGCGCCTCATCGCCGCCTTCTGGCCCGGACCACTCACCCTCCTTCTCCCCCGCACACCACAAGTCCCCGAAAACGTCACCGCCGGACGCCCCCTTGTCGGTGTCCGCATGCCCGCTCACCCCATCGCCCTCGCCCTCATCGAAGCCGCGGGCCTTCCCATCGCCGCGCCCAGCGCCAACCGCTTCGGGCGCATCAGCCCCACCACCGCCGCACACGTCATCGAAGACCTCGACCACCGCATCGACGCCATCCTCGACGGTGGCCCCACATCAGTCGGCGTCGAATCCACCGTCATCGGTCTAAATCCAGACCCGAACCAATCCCCGATCGTCCTCTATCGGCCCGGCGCTATTACCGCCGCCATGCTCGAACCGATCGCCGGCCCTGTCACCCTCTACCAGCCTCCGCAACAACTCACAGCCGAACCGCAAAGTCTCCCCTCACCCGGCATCGGGATCCGCCACTACGCTCCCCGCGCCCGTCTCATCCTTGTTGCCAGCGAAGCCGACCTGAACTCCCACCTCACCCAACTCTCAGCCAGCAAAGAGAAAATCGGCATCATGCTTCCACAAGACTGGACGATCCCCAGCAACTACGTCGAAACGTTTCCGTGGAGCTCCTTTGACGACAATGTCGCACTCGCCAACACCCTCTTCGCCGGTCTCCGTGAACTTGACAGCCGCGGCGTCACTGTCATCCTCTGCCCGCTTCCAAGTTCCAACGGCCTCGGCCTAGCGATCCGCGACCGTCTCGAAAAAGCCGCAAAATTGAAGTAACGTCCCTCGTTTTACACCGCACCATCCCCGTATACTCCACCCATGCAGGCTGCCGAAATCGAACTCAAGTTCCCCCTCTCCAGTCCAGAATCGCTCCAAACCCGCCTTCCCCATCTCGGCTTCCAACTCGTCACACCCCGCACTTACGAGCACAATGCTCTTTACGACACACCCACGCGCGATCTTAGAAGCCGCCGCGAGGTCCTCCGCATTCGCCAGTACGGCACCCTCTGCACCGTCACTCACAAACGCCAGCCTGAACAGCAGGCCCCTGTCGACACTACCCGCTACAAGATCCGCATCGAAACCGAGACCATCGTCGCCGAACGAGAAGCGCTCTCCCAAATCTTCCAGCAGCTTGGCTACAACCCCGTCTTCATCTACGAAAAATACCGCACCGAGTGGTCTCATCCCGTCGGCCCCAACTCCGATACCACTGCGCACCTCCTCATCGACGAAACCCCCATCGGCAACTACGTCGAACTCGAAGGCCCCACCGACTGGATCGATCGTACTCTGGCCGAGCTCGACATCGATCCCGCCACCTGCCTCACCGACAGCTACGGCAAGCTCTTCCTCGATTGGAAACAGCGCACCGGCAGCCCGGCCGAACACCTCACCTTCGCCGACATCGCCTCTCCCGTCCTCACCCCCCGCTAAAGCCTGCCTCTCTCCCGCCGATACAACCTCTGAACACGGAGGTTTCCTTGGCAACCCTACTTCGCCGCTTACATCCTCTTCTCCTCGCCGGAGGCCTGGTCATCTGCACGGGCACTGCCTTCGCCGCGCCTACTCATCGAGCCATCGTCTCCCGCGTCTCCCCTGCTTACCCAGAACTCGCTCGCCGTATGCACATCAGCGGAAAGGTCGTGCTGCTCGTCACCATTCAGCCCGACGGAACGGTCTCAGCCACAAAGGTCGAGTCAGGCCATGCTCTGCTCGCCCCCGCCGCACAGGACGCTGTCAGCCGCTGGCGTTTCGCTCCAAATCCCGAAGCCTCTGAGTCGGAGATCGACGTCAACTTCACCGACGGCCAGTAACTGTTAGTTTTTTCGCGACCCACCATCACCGTGCAGGTAAGGACCCTCATGAAACTCGAATCAAAGCTCGGCCTCAGCACTGGCTTTCTCGTCGCCGCCATGTTTCTCAGTGCCTACACGGCGCATGTCCGCATGGAAGAGGCCAACCGCCTCTCCGATGTCATCACTACCAACCGTCTTCCGCTCATCATGGGCAGCCGCGATCTCCGTTCTCACTTCACCGACACCATTCGCGCTCTCGAGTCCTACATGCTCTTCGGCATCGACGCGAACTCCTCAGCGGCCTATCGCAACTCCCGGCGCGAGCAGTTCGAGCAGGCCGAAACCTCCCTCGCCAAGCTGCGTCAGGACAGCGCCCACTTCGACCTCGGCTCCGACGCCGCGCGCCTCGCAGCGCTTCAATCCGGACTCGCAGCTCTGAAGCCGCTCGAAGAAAAAGTCGAGACCTTGAACGAAACGAAGACCTCGCAAGGCACCGCGCAAGCCTACGACACGCTGCAGAACCAGATTCTGCCTCTGGAAAAAACTCTCTTCACCAACGTGACCGATCTCGCCCAGTCGCAGATGGCCCAGACCAACGACGAACTCGAGCGTCTTCGCCGCGCCAACCACACCACCCGTCTCACCCTCTGGATCGCGACCATTCTCGGTGCTCTGTTCGGCGGCAGTTTCTCCTTCTTCCTCGCTCGCAAGATCACCCGCGCCGTCAGCCTCGTCGCCGAACGCGCCAACGCCATCGCCGTCGGCGATCTCACCGGTGAAGCCCTCGACCTGCACAGTCAGGATCAGATCGGCACCCTCGCCGTCGCCATGCAGCAGATGCAGACCAATCTCTCCGGCATCATCGGCACCGTCGTCCAGACCGCAGGCTCTCTCACCGGCAGCGCCGCCTCCATGCGCACCGCCGGCGACCAGATCCATCGCCGCATGGACCAGCAGAGCCAACAGACCCAACAGGCCGCCACCGCCATGCAGGAGATGTCCGCCTCCATCGCCGAGGTCTCGCGCCACACCCAATCCGCCGCCGAGACCGCTCGCAGCGCAGCCGAGACCGCTCGCGACGGCGGCACCATCGTCAAACAAGTCCTCGGCAGCATGCACTCCATCGCCACCGCCGTCAGCGACACCTCAGCCACCGTCGGCCTCCTCGGCGACGACTCCCGCCGCATCAGCCAGATCGTCACTGTCATCGATGAGATCGCCCGCAAGACCAACCTCCTCGCCCTCAACGCTGCCATCGAAGCCGCGCGCGCTGGCGATCAGGGCCGCGGCTTCGCCGTCGTCGCCGGGGAGGTCCGTCGTCTCGCCGAATCCACCGCGCAAGCCACCGGCGAAATCGCCACCATGATCCAGGGAATTCAGGACCGCACCCGCACTGCCATCGCCAGCATGCAGAGCGGCACCGGAACCGTCGAGCAGGGCGTCCTCACCACCACCCAGGCCGGCGAAGCCCTCGAGCGCATCATCGGTATGGCCGAGCGCGTCGACCGCATGATCACCCAGATCGCCATCGCCGCCTCGCAACAGGCCGTCGCCGCCGATCAGTCCAGCGCCAGCCTCGACGCCATCCACTCCCTCAGCCATGACAACCTCACCGAGATGGCCACCACCGCTGCCGGAATCGAATCGCTCCGCACCACCGCGGTCACACTCGAGCAACAGGTCGATCACTTCAGCCTGAAGTCCGCACCCGACGCCAGGTTGGTTGCTTCGCTCCCACGCAACGCCTCCCCATCGCCGCACCTGCAACCCGCCTAAACTCGTAAATCAGCACAAAGAAAAGGGTCCGCGAACCTGCCGGCTCTTTTCATGTTACGTAGCTAACTTACTAGAAGATCTGGAAGTTGACCTCGATATTCAACTCCACCAGAACCGGCTTCCCATTCTCCATGGCTGGCTTAAACCGTACTGCTCACCGCCTCAACCGCCTTTTCGTCTAGGCCCATACCCACACCGCGAATCACATGGACATGGCTTGGAAGTCCATCCGTCCCAACCCACAGGTTGACCAGCACATTACCAGCAACTTTAGCCTTGCGGGCTTCTTCTGAGAACTCCGGCTCAACCTGGTAGATCACCTGCGGCGCCGAAACTCCACCGCCGATCCGTCTCGGCCCACCGCCTGTATTTCCGCCCGATCCCGGCCCAAGTCCGGAGCCATTACCCGACCCCAATCCTGTCCCCGATCCATTTCCCATCGACATTCCCACCAGTGGCGAACTTGCGATGCCAATCTGCGGGATGCTGCTCGCCATCTTCACATCCTGCTGCACCTCGATGGTCGGTTCGATATGGATCTTCGGCTCGATCAGTGGAGGCTTATTCGGCGGCACAATCTGCGTGTCCGCGAACTTCGGCGGCGTTCCTTTCGTCACCGGAGTCGGCCCGCGCTGTCCACCACCGCCGCCCATCTTGTCCAGCTTCGGCGGAGCCTGAGGCGGGATCGTAAGATCCGTCACCACCATCGCCTTCACCGGCGCAGCAAACTTGACCTTCTCACGTATCAGCCAGGCGATGAACAGAATCAGCAGAGCATAGATCACGATGGCAGAGCCCGTCGCCGCAGGGTTCTGCTTCGTCTTCATCCGGTCGACCACCGGAATCGGCTTCGACTCCAGCACCAGCGGCGGCAGCTTCACCGGGAAGAACACGTCCCGAACGCTGTCCCAAAGAGAGGAAAATACCCCCTCTTCCTTGATAATGAAGTCGTTTTCCGCCGGCCTTGATTCCAACTTCAGCGGCTCTTCGGTGCTCCTGCTCAACGCGTCCCGCAGGTTCGCAATCAGCGACGTCCACATAGACCCATCGGTCTCTTCGTTCATGTGTGGCGCGTCCGCCGGACGCAACGTCGGAGACTTCTTTTCGGGATCGCCCTCAGGCGATGGTGGCAAAAATGTATTAGCCATAAGCTGCTTGGTCTCGGTGGCAGTAGCCGGAGCCACCAACCACCCACTTTCAAAAATCGTGCCGTGCCTCTACTTCTGTCAATACGTTCCCGATCTTTCGCCGGTTCTTTCTTCTACCTCAGCAGTTCCTGGCTCCACAAAACATTCTACAAACTTTCACCGTCCTGCGCTTGTATCTTGGACGCACACCCCCATACGAATGTCGTCTTCCCCTGTTTGCTCCCCCGCCGCCCCGTCTACAATAAGAGTTTGGCATAAACAGCACTTCTGCTATCAGGAATATGAGGAACGAATGCCGGACGCAGCCCCAGACAAGCTTCAGACCAAGCCCGAAGCCGAAAAACCCGGATCAAAAGCGTTGAAATCCACGCTAAATCTGCCACAGACGACCTTTCCGATGAAGGCGCAACCTGCCGGAGAACGAGCCCAAGCGCCTTCAGACGTGGCAACAACAGCACTTGTATGCCCAAATCCGCGCCGCCCGCGCCGGAGCCGCCAAATATATCCTCCACGACGGCCCGCCCTACGCCAACGGAGCCATCCACCTCGGCCACGCCCTCAACAAATGCATCAAGGACTTCGTCGTCAAAACCAAGACCATGGCCGGCTTCGACGCCCCCTACGTCCCCGGCTGGGACTGCCACGGCCTCCCCATCGAAATTAAAGTCGACGAACAGCTCGGCCGCAAAAAACTCGAAATGGACCCCATCGCCGTCCGCCGAGCTTGCCGCGAGTACGCGAAAAAATATGTCGACCTCCAGCGCACCCAGTTCGAGCGCATCGGCGTCTTCGGCCGCTGGGACGATCCATATCTAACGATGTCCAACGGCTACGAAGCCAGCATCGTCGAAACCTTCTACGACTTCTTCGAAAAGGATTTCATCTACAAAGGCCTTCGCCCCGTCTACTGGTGCATCCACGACAAGACCGCGCTCGCCGAAGCCGAGGTCGAATACGAGCAACACACCTCGCCCAGCGTCTACGTCCGCTACAGACTCATCAGCGATCCGGAGATGATCCACGCCTCACTGGCCGGAAAAACCGTCAACACCATCATCTGGACCACCACTCCGTGGACGCTTCCCGCGTCACAAGCCGTAGCCTTCAATCCGCACCTCGAATACGTCGCGGTCGAAACTTCAACCGGCACCTACATCATCGCCGAAGCTCTACTCTCGTCCGTCATCACCAACTGCAATCTGATGAGCGGCAAAAATAACAGCGAGCCCGCATCACAAACCGACATCGTCGCCCGCTTCCCCGGCAGCGCACTCGAAGGCACAACCTTCCAGCACCCGTTCCTCGACCGCAGCATCCTCGGCGTCACCGCCGACTACGTCACCGCCGATCAGGGCACCGGAGCCGTCCACACCGCACCCGCTCACGGCGTCGACGACTTCGACACCGGCAAGCGCTACAACCTCCCCGAGATCCAGTACGTCGACAACGCCGGCCGCCAGCGCCACACCGGCCGTTTCGGCGGAGGCGACACCGCGCAATCCTACGAAGACCTCACCGTCTTCAAATCCAATCCAGTCATCATCGAACTCCTCAAAGAAAAGGGCGCACTCCTCAGCGCCACCACCTACGAGCACTCTTACCCGCACTGCTGGCGCTGCCACAACCCCATCATCGTCCGCGCCACCGAGCAGTGGTTCATCGGCATGGAAACCCCAATGCTCAATCCCGAAGGCGCCGAAACCACCTTCCGCCAGCGCGCCCTCGACGAGATCAAGCAAGTCGTCTGGGACCCAGCCTGGGGGGAAGAGCGCATCTCCAACATGATCGCCACTCGCCCCGACTGGTGCATCTCGCGTCAGCGCATCTGGGGCGTCCCCATCGCCGTCTTCCTCTGCGACAAATGCGGCGAGCCCCTCAACGACAAGTCCATCAACAAGAGCATCGTCGACCTCTTCAAAAAGAGGGCGCCGACGCCTGGTACAAACACGAACCCTCGGCCTTGCTCCCAGCCAACACCGCATGCCCCTCCTGCGGCCACAAAGAGTTCCGCAAAGAGACCGACATCCTCGACGTCTGGTTCGAATCCGGCGCAAGCTGGCACGCCGTCCTCGACCTCGAACCCGAACTCCACTCCCCCGCCGACCTCTACACCGAAGGCGGCGACCAGCATCGCGGCTGGTTCCACTCTTCACTTCTCACCTCCGTAGCCGTGCGCAACCACGCCCCGTACAAGATGGTCGCAACCAGCGGCTGGACCCTCGACGAGCAAGGCCGTGCGTTCTCAAAGAGCCTCGGCAACGGCGTCGATCCCGTAGACATCGCCAAGCGCCTCGGCGGTGAGATCATCCGTCTCTGGGTAGCCTCCGTCGACTTCCGCGAAGACGTCGCCGCCAGCGAAAACCTCATGCAGCGTGTCAGCGACAACTACCGCAAGCTGCGCAACACCCTCCGCTTCCTCCTCAGCAACCTCAACGACTTCGATCCAGCGAGAAACTCCATCGCGTTTTCTGCGATGGAACCTTTAGATCAGTTCATCCTCGCCCGCACCGCCGAGCTCGACGCCACCATCCGCGAAGCCTACGACGACTTCGAATTCCACCGCGCCTATCACGCTCTCAACGAGTACGTGAACACCGACCTCAGCGCACTCTACCTCGACGTCCTCAAGGACCGCCTCTACACCTTCGCCCCCAACCACCCCGGCCGACGCAGCGCCCAAACCGCTCTCTGGCGCATCGCCGAAGCCCTCACCCGCCTCATCGCCCCCATCCTCAGCTTCACCGCCGACGAGGTCTGGCAACTCCTGCCCAAAGTCGACGGCCGCGTACCCAGCGTCCACCTCGCCCTCTTCCCCGACATCGCCGACATCGTCCCCGGCAACGTCAAGCACATCGAAGAAGACTGGGAGCATCTCCTCACCCTCCGCGACGAAGTCCTCAAAGTCCTTGAAGAGGCACGCACCGCCAAAGAGGTCAGTAACCGTCCGTCTGAGGTTCAGGTCGTGATCGGCTGGCTCAACTCCATCGCCTGCCACCCCAACCCGATCTTCGAGCGCTACCTAAACATCCTTCCCGAACTCCTCGGCGTCGCCCAGGTCCATCTCGCCGACGCGATCGTCACCGAGGGCACCGTGGAAAAGGGAGCCTTCTACGTTCAAGCCAAACCGGCCGCAGGCACCAAATGCGAGCGCTGCTGGCGCTTCACCGAAGACGTAGGCAACGAAGCAACCTACCCCACCGTCTGCCTGCGCTGCGCCGATGCTCTCAAAGCCATCAACTTCGCACCCTACACCGCAACCCCCAGCAACCCAACGGAGCCGCAAGCCTGATGTCCCCAAACGACGAAACAACCTACGAAACCGCATCACCCGCAGTCGCCGCAACACCAAAGGACAAGCGCGGCCTCATACTCGCGATCTCAGCCCTAGTCGTCATCATCGACCGCATCACCAAACACATCGTTACCGTGCAGCTCCCCAACGGCCAGGCCCACACCGTCATCCCCGGCATCTTCCGCATCTCCGATGTCCACAACACCGGCGCCGCCTTCAGCATGTTCGCCGAAAACGCCTCGCCCGTCACGGTCCGCAACATCCTCATCGCCTTCTCCGTCGTCGCTGTCATCATTCTCTTCGGCATGCTCTGGCGCGTGGGCCGCTACCTCACCGTCACCTCGTTCGCCCTCGCCCTCATCCTCGGCGGAGCCTTCGGCAACCTCTACGACCGCGTCCGTTACCACTACGTCATCGACTTCCTCGAAGTCCACATCGTCCACTACCACTGGCCCGACTTCAACATAGCCGACAGCTGCATCGTCATCGGAGCCTGCCTCCTGCTGATCGAAATCTTCCGCCCCCAACCCAAGGAACTCTAGTATCGCTCTCCCCATGAACGACCAGATCACAATCCGCGGCGCCCGCACCCACAACCTCAAGGGCATCGACGTCGACATTCCCCACAACGCCCTCACCGTCGTCAGCGGCGTCTCGGGCTCGGGCAAATCCTCGCTCGCCTTCGACACCGTCTACGCCGAAGGCCAGCGCCGCTACGTCGAATCCCTCTCCGCCTACGCCCGCCAGTTCCTCGAGCGCATCGAAAAGCCCGACGTCGACCACATGGACGGCCTAGCCCCCGCCATTGCGATCAAGCAAAAAAACCAAACCCGCAACCCGCGCTCAACGGTCGCGACCGCAACCGAAATCTACGACTATCTCCGCCTCCTCTACGCCCGCTGCGGCACCGTCACCTGCCTGCACTGCGGGGGCATCGTCAAACACGACACCGTAGACGAGATCGTCACCACCCTCTTCAGCTCTCCCGGAAGCCACGCGAACCTACGCTCTCTTCCCCATCGTCCGCGCCGAGGTCAAACTCGAGCCGATGCAGATCCCCACCACCGAAGAAGCAGCCGACGCGCCCAAACCAAAGAAATCCGTACTCAAAAAATCCGCAAAATCCTTAAAATCCGCGGTCGCCTCGTCTTCGCTCAACCTCACCGACGCATTGAAAGATCGCCTCACCGAACTCCGCCGCCGCGGCTACAACCGCCTCTACCAAGCCGGCAAAATCGTCGAGTTCTCCACCCCCGAATCCCTCCTCGAACTCGACTTCACCAAGCCAATCTTCGTCCTCATCGACCGCCTCTCCATCACCCCCGATAGCCGCGCAAGAATCGTCGACGCCATCGAAACTGGCTACCGCGAATCCGGCGAAGTCCAGTTCCACACTCTCCCCCGCGAAGGCGAAGCCGAACCACAAAAGTTGCGGTTCTCCGCAGCATTCGAGTGCTCCACCTGCCATCGCGCCTACCGCGAACCAGAACCTCGCCTCTTTTCCTTCAACAACCCCTACGGCGCGTGCCCACGCTGCCAGGGCTTCGGCAACACCATCGACTTCGACCCCAACCTCATCATCCCCGACAAATCCAAGTCTCTCGCCGACGGCGCGATCGCACCCTGGTGCACCACGAAATACCGTCCCCACCACGGCGAGATGATCCGCGCCGCCAAAGCCGCCAACATCCCTACCAACGTCCCTTGGTACGATCTCGCCCCGTACCAACAACGCTTCATCGAAGAAGGCGACGGCACCTTTCCCGGCATCCAGGGCTTCTTCCGCGCCCTCGAGCGCAAAAAATACAAGCTCCACGTCCGCGTCTTCCTATCCAAATACCGCGGCTACGCCCTCTGCCCCGACTGCCGCGGCCAACGCCTCCGCGCCGAAGCCCGCGCCGTACTAATCAACAATCAAAACATCTGCGAAACGTCCGCCCTCACCATAGCCGCAGCGCAAACCTTCTTCGACAATCTGCAACTCTCACCGGCACAAACCGAAATAGCCGGAAAGATCCTCGAAGAGGTACGCCAGCGCATCCACTTCCTCCACCAGGTTGGCCTCGACTACCTCACCCTCGACCGCCTCAGCTCCACCCTCTCCGGCGGCGAATCCCAACGGATCCAACTCGCAACCTCGCTAGGCTCACGTCTCGTCGGCGCACTCTACGTCCTCGACGAGCCCAGCATCGGCCTCCACACTCGCGACACCGCCAAGCTCATCCGCATCATGAAGGACCTCCGCGACCTCGGCAACACCATTCTCGTCGTCGAGCACGACCCCGACGTCATCCGCTCCGCCGACCATCTCCTCGACCTCGGCCCCGGCGCTGGCGAGCTCGGCGGTCATCTTCTCGCCTCCGGCACAGTAAAAGAAGTCACCGCCAACCCCAACTCCATCACCGGCAAATACCTCTCCGGCCGCCTCACCATCCCCGTCCCCAAATACCGCCGCGAACCCGGCCGCGAACACCTCAAACTCACCGGCGCCCGGATCCACAACCTCCGCGGCGTCGACATCGACATTCCCCTCGGCCTCCTCGTCTGCGTCACCGGCGTCAGCGGCTCCGGAAAATCGACCCTCGTCCATCAAGTCCTCTACCGCGCCCTCATGCAAGCCCTCGGCCAGACCGAAGGCAGCGACCCTGCACCTCTCTTCCGCGAACTCACCGGCACCCACCACCTCAACGACGTCATCCTCGTCGACCAGTCCCCCATCGGCCGCACCCCACGCTCCAACCCCGTCACCTACATCAAAGCCTTCGACGACATCCGCGCCCTCTTCGCCGCCCAACCCGACGCCAAACGCCGCGGCTTCGGCCCCGGCCACTTCTCCTTCAACGTCCCCGGCGGCCGCTGCGACGTCTGCGAAGGCGACGGCACCGTCACCGTCGAGATGCAGTTCCTCGCCGACATCGAGCTCCCTTGCGAAGAATGTAACGGAACCCGCTACAAATCCGCCATCCTCGACATCAAATACAAAGGCAAGAGCATCTACGACGTCCTCAACATGACCGTCAAAGAAGCGCTCGTCTACTTCGCCGGCCACCCAAAGATCGTCGACAAGCTCTACGTCCTCGACGAGGTCGGCCTCGGCTATGTCCGTCTCGGCCAGTCCGCCACCACGCTCTCAGGCGGCGAAGCCCAGCGCGTCAAACTAGCCTCCCACCTCGCCACCGCGCGCTGCATCACCGACGCGCTCGACCAACGAAACCGCTGCCAAAGTCCGCAGCCGCACGCTCTACATCCTCGACGAGCCCACCACCGGCCTCCACTTCGACGACGTAGCCAAACTCCTCGCCGCCTTCCGCAAGCTCATCGAGGGCGGCGGCTCCCTCCTCGTCATCGAGCACAACCTCGACGTCATCAAATCCGCCGACTGGGTCATCGACATGGGCCCCGAAGGCGGCAGCGGCGGCGGCCAGATCGTCGCCACCGGCACCCCAGAAGAGATCGCCGCCAACCCAGCCTCGCACACCGGCCACTGGCTGGCCCCGGTCCTCAACCTGCACCCCGCAAAACCCGAACCCGAGCTCCAAACCACCGCATAACCCGCAAAAAAAACTCCACCCGAAGGTCACGCAACGTGTATCCGCCACGTGCGATATCATCACGCTACTGCAGTTCATCCAGTCGAAGTTGGGAGGCAGAGGTGTCACGCTCAGCGTCGATTCTCGTCCTACTCTTGCTCTCTTCCGTGGCTATCCGCGCACAGGACACACCTGTCGCACTCACCGGCACTCTCATCACACCCGACGGCATCGTTCAAGACGGAGTGTTGCTGATCCAAAACGGCAAGATCGCTGCCCTCGGCGCAAAGTTAACTCTGCCACCCGGAACCAAAACCATCGACACCCACGGCGTGATTGCCCCAGGCCTCATCGATCTGCACAATCATCTGACCTGGAACGTCTTTTCGCGCTGGAAGCCGAATCAGCAGTTCGGCAATCGCTACGACTGGGAGGCGCTGCCCGTCTACAACCTGCTGATGGACGCGCCGCACACAGCCCTGGTCGACGAGGGGCTCGAGTGCCAGATGGAGCGCTACGCAGAAGTGAAAGCAATCACCGAAGGCGAAACCTCCGTCGTGGGAGGAATGTATTCCTCCTGCGATCAGGGATTGGCGCGCAACCTGGACTATGATCCCGAACTTGGCGGCGGACTGGGCACAATTCTCTACAACATCTTTCCCCTCTCAATGAGTGAGAGCGAGCTGGCTGCAGCCAACGCAGCGCTCTCTGCCAAACCGCGAGGTTCCCTGCTCGCTCATCTTTCCGAAGGCGCGCCGAAGAATGCCTCGGCAGCGGAAGAGTTTTACACATTGCAGGGGCGCGGTCTGCTCAAGCCAGGAGTTTCGCTGATCCATGCGACAGCCCTATCGCCCCAGAATTTTGCAGCAATGGCCAAAGCTGGAGTCGGCCTCATCTGGTCGCCGCGCAGCAACATCGAGCTGTATGGAGACACAACGAACATCGCTGCAGCAAAAGCTGCAGGCTTGCTTATGGCAATTGCCCCAGATTGGAGTCCGACAGGCAGCGTCGGTTTGCTGGGCGAGCTGAACTATGCCTCGGAATGGAATCAGACGCAGCCTACGTCCATCTTCACCGACCACGAACTGGTGTCGATGGCCACGGCCAACCCCTCCGTGATGGTGGGGCTGCAGGATAAAATCGGAAGCCTCGCGCCGAACCACGTCGCCGATCTGCTCGTCATTCGCGATACAGGCAAAGAAAACGGCAAAGATGCCTACTGGTCTCTGACCCACGCCACTCCGGAAGACATCGATCTCGTAGTGATCGGAGGAACAGCTACCTACGGCGATCCCCAACTGATGCGTCAACTCTCAAAAGGGCAAGACGAGACCCTTCACATCTGCGGAGCAGAAAAAACAATCTCCTTTGTCAGCGAAACACAGCCACGCGGCAGCTTCATTGCTATGGAAGCGAAACTCGATCATGCGCTCCGTGATCAAGGGCGTCGTCTCGCACCATTGGCGGAGTGCGGCCAATAAGCTTGCGGCGCTACCTTCGATATTCCCAACGACTAGCGCTCCAACTCAGAAAACAACATCCGCGACTGTCCCATCCAGAAGCGATTACTCATGCCGATCAGCGGACCATACCGCCGATGATGGAGTCTTGCGCACGCTTCGCGGTACGGTCCCACAAATCGCGCCGCTGCAGGCAACCGTCGGTAGATCCGCGGAAGCCAGTTCAACGCCCGCGCCGCCGCATCCCGTTCTTTTGAACCATACTCAAGCGCAAACTCAACACGAAGCCGCTCCGGCAACTGTGCAGTAGTCAACGCGCGATACCACTCCGGAACCGGCACCCACGAGCCGCGTCCATGCAGAACTCTATCCGCCATCTCCCTCGAGTGCGAGCTGACTCCCAATTTCCCCGAGGCCCACATGGCCCGGTTGTATCGCTCGAACTCCGGCCAATCTCGCGGCAGTGCATCAGCAGGAATACCGAACAGCGCTGCCATCTTCCTGCTCTCGGCATAGTAGAGCTCTCGCTCCTCGCTCGAGATTGGCGGCAACACAGAGTCATACGCGATCAGCGCACTCTCCACCAGAGTGGCATAGACCCACAAAAGTGCCTTCACTTCATTGGCCTCATAGTGCGATCCCTGCCTGTAAGCCGCCACACTCTCAGGAAGTTCTCCCTGAATTCGCGTATGCAGACGATACAAATACTCGGAGGCAGCCAACGCCTGCTCCAAAGTTCCAAAGATCATCGTGAACACAACGCGGAACGTATTATGAAACCTCGCCAGCGGATCCTCTCGAAGATTCGAGTGTTGATCGAGCGCCACAGCCACCCACGGATGCGCCAGCTGAAGCAGGGCCGCCCGCCCCGCCCCAAGAAACAAAGCAGCTTCTCGATTGACCTTCCAGCTTACTGACGACGGTCCAAAGATTCCCGCACGCGGATCGGACGTCTCTTCCTTAACCGAGTTCCACAGACCCTCCATCTGCTCCCACGAGACGAGTGAATTTTCATCTGCCATGTCGCCTCGTTTCAGGATCGGCTCAACTCACCAATTGTTCGCAGCCTGCTCACCGCCAATCTCTCCGCTGTCCTCAAGTCTAAATACCGCCCACTCACAAGTGACGTCCTAGGCCGACTTGACGCAAGGCAAAGGCATAGGAGAACATTTGGTCTCTTCGGCAAGCTTCATTGCTGAAGGAACTAAAGGGACACGTGTTGCGGCCAGAATCAGTGCCATCGGGAAACCCTCGAACGTTGAGCTTTCGAATTGAGGAGCCACCAAATGCCCAAACCGACGAAAGCATCGCCCACTCAGGACACACCAAGCAGCAAAAAGATTTTCGAACAGTTCACTGCGCCCCGTCCCTCCGTTGCCGACCGCATCGCTGCCGGCAAACGTCTGCGAACGGCCGTACCTAGGGCCAGCCTGGCAGACTACAAACCCCAGAAGACCCGCAAAGATCCTGTTGCGATCCTTGAGGCCCAGGCCAAGACGAGACTCCAGGAACTCATCCCCGTGCGTTACGCTCGAATGCTTGCGTCGCCCTTTGCGTTTCTCCGCGGCACCGCGGCGGTCATGGCGCAGGATCTCAGTCCGTCGGCGGTCACTGGCCTTCAAGTTCAGCTCTGCGGCGACATGCATGTCTCGAACTTCGGCGTTTTCGCCTCTGCCGAACGCAGCCTCGTCTTCGGCATCAACGACTTCGACGAGACAATTCCGGGACCGTGGGAATGGGATTTGAAACGCCTGGCGGCCAGCGCCGTTGTTGCCGGTCAGTTCATCGGAAAAGACCATGAATCCTGCGAATCGTATAGCCGGGCTATCGTCAGTTCCTACCGGCAGCACATTCACGAATTCGCCGATATGGGCTATCTGGCCACATGGTATTCGGTAATTCACGAAGAGGATATTTTGGCAGCCGTGCCACCCCGGCTGCTCGACAAATGGCAGAAAGCCATTAACAAAGCGAAGAAAGGGTCACACCTCCAGGTCTTGGAGAAGATGACTGACCTGGTCGACAACAAGCAACGAATCGTCGAAAACGCTCCCTTTGTCGTGCGCGAGACAACAACCGACCGAGGAACGCCTATCCGCGTGGCCGTAGGCTTATTCCTCGAACAATATCTGGCCTCTTTGACCGAGGACCGAAGACAATTAGTCTCGCGGTATCAAGTACTGGACGTGGCCCGAAAAGTAGTCGGCGTGGGCAGCGTCGGAACACGTTGTTGGATATCGTTCATGCGAGGCAAGGACGAAAGCGATCCGCTCTTCCTGCAATACAAGGAAGCCGAGGAATCCGTATTGGCGCCTTACCTGAATGGACCTAAATACTCGAACCAGGGCTTCCGCGTAGTCTCCGGACAGCACTTGATCCAAGGCTCGCCAGACATTCTTCTGGGGTGGGGACTCCTCAGCAAAACGCATTTCTACGTTCGCCAGCTTCGCGACATGAAGGGCAGCTACGAGTTCGATCCACAAACCACAACCCACAAAGGTATGCAGGTCTACTGCGGTTTGTGTGGCTGGGCTCTTGCACTGGCGCACGCCAAATCGGGAGACGCCGCAACGATCGCAGGCTATCTCGGCAAGACCGACGAAATCGATGAAGCGCTGACAAAATTTGCCTTCGCGTACAGCGAACAGAACGACCGCGACTACGCTGAACTCAAGAAGGCGGCACGTACGAAGCGAATTCAAGTCTCTGACGTCGCCTGAGTGTCCCTCGGTCGACGTTCTTTTCCACAGGGACGATGTTGACGCGGCTGTTAGTCTTAAACCAAGCGAAAGATGAAGGGAGCCCGGCCGCTCAGGCCGGGCTTCCGCACTTAATGCCGGACCCTAAGTCCGGACTTAGGTCTTTTCCTTCGAAGACTTTGCACACTTTAAGGCAGGGAGGGGGTCTAACCAATACCGATGAAACGACTCACCGCAGTCCTCCGCCTCCCCAAACTCCGTCACCACCCTTTGGCGGTTCTGTTCGTGATGTTTTCCACACTCCCGGCCGTCCCCGCCCATGCTCAGCTTCCCCCCGGCACCACCGACGCTACTCAATCCCAACCCCAAAAACAGGACCCCCTCCTGACCCAGGCCAACGACGCCCTCGACCAGCACGACTACCCCACCGCCCTCAAACTCCTTACCACCCTCACCGAAAAATCCCCGAACGACCCCCACCTCCTCTACGACCTCGCCTTCACCCAGGACGCCCTCGCCGAAACCCCTGCCCAGATAACCGCCGCCGAGACCACCTACCGCCGAGCCATCGCCGCTGACCCCACGTACTTCGATCCCCACCTTGCCCTGGGCCTCCTTTTGGCCCGCAGCGGCAAGCTCACCCTCGCCCACGCCGAACTCCTCCAGGCCACCACCCTCACCACTGACAACCCGCTCCTCAAAGCCCGCGCCTATCGCGCCCTTGCCCGCATCGATCAGACCACCAACCCGGCCGTAGCGAGCGACGAACTCCTCTCCGCGCTCAAAATCTCCCCCGAAACCCCCGACGACATCCTCCTCTCCGGCGAACTGGCCGAAGCCTCCGGCGACCCCGCAGCCGCCGAGGCAGCCTACCGCCGCCTCCTCGCCGTCAACCCGCAAAATCACGACGCCACCGCTGCCCTCACTCATCTCCTTCTGCATCAACAGAAGCCCGACCAGGCTGAAACCCTCCTCACAGCCGCCCTGGCCAAAGACCCCGACAACCCCACCCTTAACGCCCAACTCGCCAGTCTCTACGACAAACAGGGCAAACCAGCCGAAGCCCTACCCATCGTAGAAAAACTCCACACCGCCCACCCCGAAGATCCAACCATCACTCGTCTCCTCGCCCGCCTCTACAGCCGCAACCAGCAGTACGACAAAGCCGCTCCCCTCTATGCTGCGCTCGTAGCCAGCTCTCCACAGGACCCAACCCTCCTCGACGATGATGCCGACGTCCTGATCCGCCTCAAGCAATTCGCCGAAGCCGAAGCCCTCTTGAAGCGCGCCGTAGCCAAACCGGACGCCTTCCCCACCAAAGACGACCTCGGCAACGCCGCCAGTCATCTTGCATTTGCCTCATCTGCTAATAACGATCCGGCGACCACCTTGCAAGCGCTAACATTACGTGCTACAGTACTTGCCAATTCGCCGAGTTCGTTGTTCCTCGAAGCAACGGCTCACGATAAGCTTCACCATACGAAACAGGCGACCGACCTGTACAAACAGTTCCTCTCCGTGGCAAACGGCCAGTTTCCGGACGAGGAGTGGGAGGCCCGCCACCGCCTCATCACCCTCGAACACATGAAGTAGCTGCGCTCCCTCGAGGTGCGTATGAAACTCATCCTTCGTTTCGCTACCTTCCTTCTTCCTCTGTCTCTGTATCTCTCCATCTGCACCCCGGTCCACGCCTCCAACATCGACGAAAATCTTCCCGATGCTCAGGCCTTAGCCCTGCTCGAACTGCGCGCCCAGCAGGCAGGCCCGCGCGATCAGTGTTTCCTCTATACCGAGCTCGTCCATACCATGACCGAGATCGCTGGCAAACAGATGATGGATGGCGACTTCGACCAGGCCGCCGCCACACTCAAGAAGGTCAACCACTACGCGCAACTCATCCACATCAGCATGGCCGACAACGCCAAGCGCCTCAAGAACGCCGAGATGCTTCTCCACCACACCACCTACCGGCTAGGCGAGTATCTCCACAAGGCCTCCAGCGAAGATCAAGCAACTCTCAACGCAACCCTCAAGCAGCTCGATAAGGTTCACGACGAGCTTCTCGCCGAAGTCCTCAAACACTAGGAACCAATGCTCCGCCGGATCCCCTTATCCCTCGTCCTCCTCGCTCTCGCCTTGCCCCTCCACGCTCAGCGGAATGAGAGTGCCCTCTCTGAAGGCGAGATCGAACAGCTCCGCGACTCCGCCTACGTCGCCAACGATCGCGTCCTCGTCTTCATCAAGCTTCTCGACACCCGCGACAAGGCCATCCTCGACCTCTACGCCCACCCGCGCAAACCCGGTCGCGAAGAAGACACCCACGATCTCTTGGAGCAGTTCACCGCCATCGCCGACGAGCTCAACGACAATCTCGACGACTACGGTCCACACCACCGCGATATTCGCAAAGCTCTGCCCAAGCTCCTCGACGCCACCGAGCGCTGGTCCTCCAACCTCAAACAGCCGCCCGAAAACGCCGCCTACGACCTCTCGCGCAAATTGGCCCTCGAAGCGATCCGCGATATCCGTGAAGAAGCTATGCAGCTCGTCGAAGACCAGAAGACATGGTTCGCCGCCCACCCTCCCCCCAAAGAAAACCCTAACCAACCCACCATGGTCCCACGCTAATCCTCGTCATCCGAATAGAGAGACCGATCCTCAAGGGGCATCGCCCATCTCTATCACGTCGCCACATTGATTAAGCTGATAGTGAGAGTAGATCAATGAGCGATCAGCACGACAGCACCGTAAAGAACCACTCCGCGCACTCGTGCTGCACTCCATCGGCACAACACGAAGCACCTTCAAAACTCCAAACCCCTTCCATCCCCCAAACCGCAACGACAACCAATCAGTCCACCCCCACCATCGCCCTTCCCGGCGGCACCTTCCTTATGGGCACCAACTACCGCGACGCCTTCCCCGCTGACGGCGAGGGCCCCGTCCGGCCCGTCTCCCTCTCGCCCTTCCGCATCGACACCTACCCCGTCACCAACCGCGACTTCGCCGCCTTCATCGGCGCCACCAACTACCGCACCGAGTCCGAGATCTACCAGTGGTCCTTCGTCTTCTGGGCGCACCTGCCACACGACCGCCTCGACGAGCTTGTCGAAGATACCGTCGCCGCCGCGCCCTGGTGGTGCAAAGTCCCGGGCGCCTCCTGGCAACACCCCGAAGGTCCCGGCTCCCATATCAACGACCGCCCCAACCACCCTGTCGTCCACGTCTCCTGGAACGACGCCGCCGCCTACGCCTCATGGGCAGGAAAATCTCTCCCCACCGAGGCCCAATGGGAGTACGCCGCCCGCGGCGGCCTCAAACAAAAACTCTACCCTTGGGGAGATGAATTAACACCTGACGAGCTCACCCCGGATGGGCGGCGCACCGGCCGCTCCAAACATCTCTGCAACATCTGGCAAGGAGAGTTCCCGCGCATCGACACCGCCGAAGACGGCTTCGCCGGCGCCTGCCCCGTTGATAGCTTCCCACCCAATCCCTTCGGCCTCTACTCCATCACCGGCAACGTATGGGAGTGGTGCTCCGACTGGTTCCGCACTGCCTTCACCACCGCTCCTCAGCACAACCCCGCTGGCCCAACGACAGGCGAAACCAAAGTCATGAAGGGCGGCTCCTTCCTCTGCCACGCCTCTTACTGCAACCGTTACCGCGTCGCCGCCCGCACCTCCAACACTCCAGACAGTGCCACCTCGAACATCGGCTTCCGCTGCGTCCAACCAATCCTTTGACTCGTCAAACCATTACTGAAATTATTTACCCCAAGGAACACCAGCATGAGTAATCCGGAAGACAGCAACCAGGCCCCTCGTACCACCTCCCGCCGCAGCTTTCTTACTCAAGCCGCTGGAGCCGCTTTAGCGACAACCCTCCCGGTAGCTGCACAAACCACATCGCAGGCAAAATCCCCAGCCACCCAATCGCGCAAACGCCCCCTCAACGTCCTCTTCTTCATGTCCGACGACATGCGCCCCGAACTCGCCTGCTACAACAGCCGCTTCAACGCCCATAGTCCCAACATCGACGCCCTCGCCGCCAAAGGCGTCCGCTTCGACCGCAACTACTGCCAGTTCCCTCTCTGCAATCCGTCGCGCTCGTCGCTCTTCACCGGCCACCCGCCGCACACCACCAAGGTCCTCGGCAACACCACCAGCGTGCGCAACCTGCATCCCGACTGGGTCACCCTCCCGCAACTCTTCCGCGAGAACGGCTACACCACCCTGCGCAGCGGCAAGCTCTTCCACGCCGGCCTCGACGACCACAAAGCCTGGACCGACTTCGACGGCGACGTCGAATCCATGCACCCAACGCAAACCGGCAAGCCCATGGACATCCCGCGCGCCCAAATCCCCATGCCCGACGGCGTCCTCCCCGTACTTCCCGCCGACAACGAGCGCGCCGCCCACTCCGACCAAATCCTCATCCTCGACGGCAACGGCGAAGGTGCAGGCGATTACATGGTCGCCGACCTCGCCATCAAATTCCTCCACCAGTGCGCTAAAGACGATCCCGCCAAACCCTTCTTCATCGGCTGCGGCTTCTCCAAACCGCACAGCCCGCCCACCGCCCCGCAGAGGTTCTTCGATCTCTACGACCCTGCGAAGATACAGCTTCCACCCGACTTCGCCGCCTGGCCCACCGTTCCTCCAGGCTTTCCCAAAGCCGCCATCCGCATGCGCAACGCCGACCTCTTCATCGGCCGCGGCGCATCCGAGTCCGAATCCAAAGAGGTCATCCGCGCCTACCTCGCCTCGATCTCCTGGGCCGACTGGAACCTCGGCCGCGTCCTCGCGGAGCTCGACGAGCTCAGGCCTCCGCGACAACACTGCCATCGTCTTCGTCGCCGACCACGGCTATCAGCTCGGCGAAAAAGGAAAGTGGTCCAAGGCCGGGTCCCTCTTCGAAGGCGGCACGCGCATCCCGCTCATCATCCACACTCCCGGAGCCCGCGGGAACGGCCGCCCCTCCACCCGCATCGTCCAATCGCTCGACATCTACCGCACCATGGCCGAGCTCTGCCAGTCTCGAAGTCCCCGCCAACATCGAAGGCACCAGCCTCGCGCCCCTGCTCAACAACCCGCGCGCCAACTGGAGCCAGCCCGCCTTCAGCATCTGGAGCGAGGACGGCACGACCATCCACGGCACCGCCGTTCGCACCGAGCAGTGGCGCTACGCCGAATTCGGTAAAGATGCCGCCAATGGCGCGATGCTCTTCGACGTCCACGCCGATCCCATGGAACTCACCAACCTCGCCGACGACCCCAAACACCAGCAGACACGCGCCGAACTATCGAAGCTCATCGCAAACTACAGCGCCGTAACTTGACCCGCGGTAAATCAATCGAACCCGGCGGCAGAGAGTTACACTGGACCAGGTACCGACCATGAGGCTCGCTGTTGCAATCGCCTTCGCGTGCGTCCCCGTTGCACTTGCACAAACTCCGGCATCTCCAACCGCGCAAGACACCATCCTCACCACGAGCTCGACCCTGATCGTCGTTCCTGCTCTCGTTCGAAGCAAGTCCGGAGCCCTCGTCTACACCCTCACCGCCAAAGACTTCATTCTCACCGATGACGGCATCGAGCAAAAACTTACCCTCGAAGAAGACACAGGCGGCGAGCCATTAGCCTTAGTTGTGGTCGTGGAAACTGGCGGAGCCGGTGCGCGCCAGCTCGACAAATACCACACCCTCGGAACGATGATCGATTCCATCGCCGGCAACGTCAAACACAAGATCGCAGTCGTGGAGTTCGACAGCGAACCTCGGCTATTTCAAAGCTTCACCTCCAACGCCAACACGATCCAGGACGCGATGGACGGTCTCAGTCCAGGTGATAACGGCGCGGCCATCCTCGACGGCCTCGCATTCGCCCTCGACCTCCTCCGCAAACAACCTCCCGAGTACCGCCGCGCCATTCTCCTTCTCAGTGAGTCCGTCGACAACGGCAGCCACACAAAACTTGCCGAAGCGCTCCAAACCATCAGCGATACCAACACAGCCATCTACAGCATCGGATTCTCCACCGGAAAGTCGGAAGCATCACACTACGCCGCCAGAGAACTCCCAACGCAGTCCGGCGGTCTGTGGATGGAGAACCCACATCCCAACCCTCCTAACGGTTGCATGGGCAAAGACCCAGACCCCGATCCCGACGCAACCCACAACAAGGCTATCCAGGCCTACGATTGCCTCGCTCAACTCGCACCGCCGCTCGCCCTTGCCAAGATGGCCGCCATTGCTGCGACCAATGGCCTCCGCACCAACATCCCGGAGAGCGTAGCAACGCTCACCGGCGGCGAATTCTTCAAACTAGGCGACCGCCGCAGTCTGGAACGCAGCCTCACGACGATCTCCAACCACATACCAAACCGTTACATCCTCACCTTTCAACCGCAGTCGCCTCATCCCGGCCTTCACTCCATTGGCCTGCACCTCAGAGACTACCCCGGCCTCACCGTCACAGCTCGAAGCAGCTACTCTCCTAACAGCGATGCAGCGGTCGAACCGCGCACCCCGTAATCTCCCGATCCTGCGTGTGCATTGCCGGGCATTTCTCTGGCATAATTCTCTAACTTTCTTCTTCCAGTTACATCGGCCCCAGCACGCTGCCCTGGCTCGGAAGAAAGACCGGCCCCGCACAAATAGAAATCACTCCCCTGCACCGGAGCCCTATGAGCAACATAAACGGCAAAGTCTACGCAATGAACTGCGTCACGCCGATGAAGCCCTGGAAGACCCCAATCCTCCGCCTCTTGTTCTTCATCCTTTGGCACGTTAAGTCGAAGCAGCAGGACCTCATCAACCTTTCCTTCATCGAATTTGCCCGCTGGGTCATCATCCCGCGCCGGCATCTCCCCTTCCTTGCCAACGGCCAGCAAAAAGAAGAGTTGCAATACGACTACCTGCTCTTCTTCAGCAACTTCAACGGCACATGGAACCAGTACATCGATGCCTTCTCCGCAGTCCTCAGCGATGGGCTCAATCTCATCTGGCGATGGAGCGAGAAGTTTCCCGGCTCAATCCCCGTAACGCCATTCAAGGAATACATCGCACAGCTTCAATTCGACACCGACTACTACTACACCGCCTATCCCTACGCCACCGCAAACGATCTCAAAGCCGCTCACATCGTACAAGCCTCCCTCGACCAACTCAGCCAGCACGCCGACACCGACAACCCGGCCCAGTTCGCCGAAGCCTATCTCCGCTTCGTCATCCAGGTGCAGGCGCACCTCGGCAACACCGGCGAAGCTCCCCTCGTCTGCTAAAGGAACAGCCATGCCAAACCAAAACGGCAAACTCTACGGACTGACCATCCTTTCGCCGATCATCGACGACGAGAGCGCCACACCCTCGCACGATCTGCAGATCCGCAACTACCTCGCAACGCTCCCCACAGACGAACGAAGTCCCTTCGCCCTCGCTCCCGGCACACATCTCGCGCGTCTCGTCGTCATGGACGATGTCACCTTCGTTGGATCACCCGCACACGAAGAACACCTCAAATCCAAATACCTCATCCTCGAGTCCAACTGCGACGGCGATCTCGACACCTACCTCACCGGCCTCGCCACCGCCATCCCCCATCATCTCGATTCCATCTGGAGCCATTGCGTCGGCTACCCTGGCGCAGCGAATCCGCAAGCCTTCGTCGCCTACATGAAGGCCTGTCAGCTCGAAACCACCTTCTTCTTCGCCGCAGTCAACGACAAGTCACTTCCGGACACTCTCCGCGCGCTCCAGACTCAGCGAGCCGTCTCGGACTTCATCGCAAACCACCAGGGCGTCGAATCCGCGCGCCTGCAATCCGACTTCAAACAATTCCTGGCCGAGCTAAAAGCATGCCCCATCCCCAAAGCAGGCATCATGGCGCCCATTCGCGACATCAAGACAGGCGGTCGAAATGAGTAAATTAAACGAGACCGACATCCAGGGCTTCGTTCTGAGAGGCTATAACATGCCCTTCGCCCGGCATCTCTTCCTGCACTTCGAAGACGCCGCGCGAGCCCGAACCTTTGTTCTCCGCCTGCTTCACGAAGTCACAACCGGCCAGCACTGGGATAGCGGAAGGCCCCCAAGCACAGTCAACATCGCATTTACCCATCGCGGACTCACCGCACTCGAACTCCCCGACGCCACACTCCTCAGCTTTCCCGTCGAGTTCCAGCAAGGCATGAAGAAGCGCGCAGCAATCCTCAACGACACCGGCCACAACGACCCGCAGCACTGGGACGAGGTCTGGCGCGACAACCGTGTCCACGCGTGGCTGGGCATCAACGCGATCTCAGCCGAGGCCCTCGACACCTGCTCCGCTCAGCTGCAAGCCCTCATGAACGAAACAGGCGGAGCGATCCCGGTCGCATCGCAGGACGCAGCCGCGCTCGTCATCGACGGCAAGATCACCACCAAGGAACACTTCGGCTTCACCGACGGATTCGGCAACCCCGACTACTTGGGCGTAGTGCGCGACTCGCAGCCCGGCCAGGGCAAACTCATGCCAGACGGAAGAACCTGGGCACCACTCGCCACTGGCGAACTCCTGCTCGGCTACGCCGATGAAGCGGGCGAACTCCCGGTCGCCCCCGTCCCACACCTCCTCGCCAGCAATGGAACCTTCATGGTCTACCGCAAGCTGCATCAAAACGTAGCCACCTTCCGCTCCTACCTTGACCAGCACGCCGTTCTCTACGCTGGCGGCAAAGAAAAACTCGCCGCCAAATTCATCGGCCGCTGGCGAGACGGCACACCAGTCGAACTCTCCCCCGATCGAGAAGACCAGGCAATCACACAAGACCCAAACCGCAACACGAACTTCACCTTCGCAGCAGATCCCGAAGGCACAAAATGCCCCATAGGCGCCCATGTCAGGCGAGTCCATCCGCGAGACGCTTTCGGCTTTCAGGGCCGCCTGATCAACCGCCGCCGCATCACCCGCCGCGGTCTTCCTTATGGAAAAGCAGTTCCCGAAAACGAACCCGCCTCCGATGCAGGCGAGCACGGAGTCATCTTCATCGCGCTCAACGCAAACCTCTCGCGACAATTTGAATTCGTGCAGCAACAGTGGATCCAGTACGGCAACGACGCGCACCTCGGCAACGACAAGGATTTGCTGATGGGCAATCACGGAGGCCACGGCAGGTTCGTCGTTCAGGGAGACACCAGCGCAACCAATCCGCCGTTCGTCTGCAGCCACCTGCCAAACTTCGTCGAACTCCGAGGCGGAGATTATTTCTTCCTGCCCAGCATCACCGCACTAGGAATGATCGGCATGGGACTAGTCGATCCACGCTAGCTGGTTCCGCGATCTCGAGTCCTCGTTCTAAAACCGAAAAACTGAAAAACCGACTAACTGAAAACTGATCGCAATAGTCCTTGCCTTGCGGCTAGTCACCCGAAGAAGAGCGCCCAGGCAGATACCGTATCCACCTGAGTACGATACCTACGCATACCCCCGCCATAAGCCCGCACCTCTTATAAAATTAATCCAGCACGGAGAATCTCCGTAGCAAGGACAAGCCCTGACCACTCCGAAGCATCCCGGCCCCTCACCCCTGCGTCAGTTCCTGCAGCTCTTTTCGTCGACCCCGACCCCAGCACCACCCCCTACCCTGTTCCACGAAATCCACGCAACATCCATCCATCCTCCCAGCCCTCATCCCAAAACCAAAAAGCCTCGCCCTAAAAAGTCCCCCGCGCCCAACTCCCTCGTCGCTATCTTCGAGCACGAGTACCGCGAGCTCCGCCCCCGCGCGCCCATCCCCGCGCTCGACATCCGCTTTCGCCGCTTCACCTCACTCAACACCACCATCCGCCTCCGCGAAGGCCGCCTCCACGTCCGCCTCTCCGACCTCCTCGAGCCCGCACCCGAGACCATCCACCACGCCATCGCCCATATCCTCCTCGCGAAGCTCTACAAGAAGCCCATCGCGCGCATCCACGCCGACCGCTACCGCCGCCACGTCTCCTCCGAAGCTGTCAGCAAGCAAGCCGAACACATCCGTCAAACCCGCGGACGCAAACGCATCTCCACATCCTCCGGCCACCACTACAATCTCGACGAGATCTTCGAATCCCTCAACACCCGTTTCTTCCACGGCCTCCTCGGCCGCCCCACACTCACCTGGAGCGCCCACCACGCCCGTCGCATGCTAGGCCACTACGACGCCGCTCACAACACCATCGTCGTCTCCCGCGTCTTCGACCGTTCCGACACTCCTCGCTGCGCAATCGAGTACCTCCTCTACCACGAGATGCTCCACCTCAAGCACCCCGTCCGCGTCAAAGCCGGCCGCCGCTGCGTCCACTCCCGCGAGTTCCAGGCCGAAGAGCGTCTCTTCCCCGACCTCGCTGCCGCAAAAGCATACCTAAAGCAACTGTAAGATCTCCCAGTCACCCTCTTCCATCGAAGATCAGATTTCACCCGCCAACTACCCTCACCGTGCTACGATTCCGCTACGTCGGAAGCGTACTCGCACCGGCATACAATTTTTCTGTTAGATCGCAACTAGCTTTATTGATCTCACGGCCCCCGATCGGCAGTCCTCTCTCGCAGAAAGAAAAAATCTACCCCTTAAGAAAGAGCAGGTGACACGATGAATCTTTCCAAACGTGCAACGGCCGAGTTCTTCGGTACCTTCTGGCTTGTCTTCGGGGGCTGCGGCAGCGCGGTCCTCGCCGCTGCCTTTCCATCCTCCATCCCTGGCGTCAACTTCAACATCGGTTTCCTTGGCGTCGCGTTCGCCTTCGGACTCACGGTGCTCACTATGGCCTTTGCCATTGGCCATATCTCTGGTTGCCATCTCAACCCCGCCGTCTCTATCGGCCTCGTAACCGCCAAACGCTTCCCGATCTCCGAGCTTCCCGCCTACATCGTTGCCCAGGTTCTGGGAGCCATCGCCGCCTCAGGCGTTCTCTACCTCATAGCCAGCGGCAAGCCCGGCTTTTCCCTCGCTGGCGGCTTTGCCTCCAACGGCTACGCCGACCACTCCCCCGGAGGCTACAACCTCTTGGCCTGTTTTCTCATCGAGGTGCTCCTCACCGCCTTCTTCCTCCTCGTCATTCTCGGCGCAACCGACGAGCGCGCTCCCAAAGGTTTCGCCCCCATCGCCATCGGTCTCTGCCTCACGCTGATCCACCTCATCAGCATTCCGGTCACCAACACCTCAGTCAACCCCGCCCGCAGCACCGGCCCCGCAATCTTCGTCGGCGGTTGGGCACTCAGTCAGCTCTGGCTCTTCTGGGTAGCGCCCATCCTCGGCGCAATCATCGGAGGCCTCATCTCGACAGCCTTCTTTGCCGCCCCACAACAGACCCTCCGCGAAGAGATGTCCGCAAAACCCTAGTTTTTCAAACCAGAGTGGGTTCGTAGAGATCCTCTACGAACTCACCTCCACCACCGGAGCCGCAACCACGCTGCTCTTCCGCGTCACCACCATCACCACAACTCCCACCACTACCGAACCCACCGCCGCCACCTGCGCATTGCTCATCGTGTGCCCAAAGTAGAGCCGCGGATTGATCCGCACAAACTCCACCAGAAACCGTCCAATCCCACTCAGCGCAAGATACAAGCCCGTCAGCCAGCCAATCGGTCTCGCCTTCGCTCCCAGCCGCCACAGCACCCAGGCCAGCGCCACCGCAAACAGAAACTCATATACCGGCGTAGGTTGCACCAGCGCGGTCGGTGGAGTCGGCGGCACCAGCGCATTCTTCGCCATATGCACACCCCACGGCAGCGTCGTATTGACCCCGTAGTCCCCATCCCCCGACGTCAAACACCCGATCCGTCCCACGCCATACCCAATCGCCGCCGCCGGAGCCGCCAGGTCCAGCATCCGCACCGAAGCTCTCCACCCTGTCATTCCATCCGGCTTGGCCGCCCGCCCCTGCCACATCAGCATCGCGATCCCGGCCAGCAATCCGCCGAACCACGCAAACCCTGCCTGGAACCAGTGCAGAAACTCCATCGCCACATCAAACGGCCGCTTCCATCCCGGCGCTCCCATCGACCGCAGCGCGTACTTCAAATCAGTCACATTCTGCAGCTCATGCCACGTCTTCGCGCCGATCACACCGGCGATCACCACAAACGCCACCACACTCAGCGCATCTGCATCCACGCCGTTACGTACAAAGTTCTTATGCAGCACCACAGTAGCCACCACGGCCGCCAGCCACAGCAGCAACCCAAACGTACCCAGGTGTACCGGGCCAATATCGATATAGGGAAACATAATCCTCGCTCCCTTAAGTATAGCGGCCTTTCCCTCCGCACCCCAATCGCGCTACGCTATCCTTTATGCCCACCAGCACACCCGTCTTCCCCCCCGCCGCCGGAATGGAAATTCTCATCTCGAAACAACAGATCGCCGACCGCACCCGCGAGATCGGCGAACAGATCACCGCCGACTACGAAGGCAAGTCCATCGTCCTCATCGGCGTCCTCAAAGGCGCTGCCATCTTCCTCGCCGACCTCGCCCGCGCCATCGGCGTCGACAACACCTTCGACTTCGTCGCCGTCTCCAGCTACGGTCGCGCCCGCGTCTCCTCCGGCGCCGTCAAGCTCATCAAAGACATCGACAACCCCATCGAAGGCAAGCACGTCATCCTCGTCGAAGACATTCTCGACACCGGCCTCACCCTCAGCTACCTCCGCGGCCTCATGCTCCAGCACAAACCCGCGTCCCTCAAAATTGCCACCTGCCTAGACAAACCCGAGCGTCGCCTCGTTCCCATCGAAGCCGACTACGTAGCCTTCAAGATCCCCAACCAGTTCGTCATCGGCTACGGCATGGACTACGCCGAGCGCTACCGCGGCGTCGACGACATCCGCATCTTCCCCGCCGAAGTTGCCGGCCACTAAAGACAGATCAATTCGCACCTGCAGTCCACCTTCACGATGAGGCTGCAGGCGCTTTGTCCTTCGATCCCTCCGGTTGGCTCTTCTCCTGCGGCTTGACCGTACTGCGCACCACCATAATCTTGTTCAACATATCGAACCAGAACGGCGCCCCTAGAGAAATCGCGATAGCCGTCATCATCCACCCCGCAAGAACCGACAGGGCATGCAATAAACGGATATCGAAGGGACCCCACCATTCTTTATTCCACGAAAATTTGCTCAGACTATCCAGGATCGAACTCCAATACTCGCCGAACGAGTGCTTCCAGCCCACCGGCAACAACGCAGAACTCGTCGCGGTATCGAATGCCTCTGCAGATTCCTGCAGCTTCTTCGCCAGATCCCCTGGTGTACTCGACGGATTGTTTTTCTGCTGGACGCCCGGAGGATCCGGATGAGCCTTCGCATACTGATCGGCCGCATTCGCCATCGCCGCTCGTGTGTCGCGGTCAAACCATAGCGTCTGAGCCACATGTACCGTGCTCACGTTGAAAGCCACCGCAAGCCCAAACCCGATGAACAGCAGTATCGTCTGCGTATACCGCTTGTACCACCCGGAAGCCCGATCCATCGAGTCGCCGTACCAGTTCTCGAGACTCTTCTGAAACGCCTTGAGGTCGCCCTTGGCATGGATCGCCAACGCGTAAAGCGCCTCCCCGGCCTTATTCTCCTGATAAAGCCAGTGGTGTTCCCCGAGCAGCCGCGTGATCGACTGCATCATGTCGTCGCCGGTCGCCTTATCGCGGTTCAAAATATCGATCAACGCCAGCGCAAACGTTCGCGAAGGAATGTAGGCAGGAAGCAGCAGTTGATTCGACACGCTGCGAACATCCTTCTCCGGTTTAATTCCGAGCCACCCGCGCAACCAGTACCGAACACGATCAAGACGATGAGGGTACGAGGGCTTCCACGTCTGCGTGGCATCACCATTCGCAGCCGCAGTCTGCGCCACATTCGTATCGGCTCCGGCAGCGACTGGCTGACGAGCTTTCAGGTCCTCCTCCGGATCGGCAAATAATCCGCGAATCAATCCGTGTCCGTAGAGGCTGTCGACCAGATCGCTTCCCCACAGCGAGTCGCCGGAAAACAGACTGCGCACTCCACGTAACAGATTCGCCGACCGAAGCTGCATAAACGTCGCCAGCATCTCCTGCACCACCGACGCAATCAGGCTCAGCAACAGGTAGACAAACGCCATCCCGATCGCAACATCCAGAACGACTGAACCAAACATGGCGCACCTCCGCTCCGCTGAATCCGCTCTTTAGTAGGAAATCACCTTGTAATCCTATGGTTTTTCCCTGTCAAGCCAGCAAGCCCGCCGGATAGCAGATTGCTTGAGTTGGTGAACAATGGATTCACCCGGGTCAGCAACGGGGGTTATCTTAAACTCACCGAAGCACGACGGCCGCCGTATCGGAGCAGGGCGGAGATACCAACTTGCCCGGGTGAGGTCGCGGCGGAGGACCGAAGGTAATGCCGACCACCATTTTCTTGCAGGCCGCCCTGAATGGCGACCGGATTCACCCAGCAGCACCGCGCAATCCCACCGCTATCGCAGAAGCGGCTCGCGCTTCCGTGGATGCTGGCGCTCAATCGGTCCATGTTCATGCTTTCGACGATGCTGGTCGGCAGACTCTCGAAGGCGTCGCTTGCGCTAAGGTGCTGCACGCAATCCGGGTTCTGTGCCCTGAGACTCCGATTTCCTTAACCACGTCAGCAGCGATCGTGGGGGATCCGGCAGAGCGTTTCCGTATCGTCGAGGCTTGGGAGGAAATGCCTGACCTCGTGACTGCAAATCAGGGCGAACCCGGAATTGTAGAGCTTTGTGAGTTGCTGCTATCCCGAGGCGTCGGTATCGAGGCTGGATTGCTGAGCATCGATGATGCCCGAGCTTTCGTGCTCTCCGGATTGGCAAGCCGGTGTCGCCGCGTCCTTATCGAGCCGCTCGACGCTGATCCCGACGCCGCTGTTCAGCACGCTGCCACGATGGAAGACATTGTGATATCCGCGGGCATCACGCTGGAGCAGGTTCACCACGGTGACGGCATAGCGTGTTGGGCAGTCAATCAGCGTGGACTCAATCGAGGGCATGGTATCCGTACCGGGTTAGAAGACGCCCCGCTGCTGCCTGACGGTAAGCAGGCGCGGGACAACGCTGATTTGGTCGCCACAGCCGCACGTCTGATCCGCGCGCACACGCAGACTTCACTTTTGTGAGACCGCGTCCAGCCTCCACCAGAAGATAATCGTCAATCGCCAACTAGCGAACAAACTCCTTCGCCAGCAACTCGTAACTCCGCAGCCGCTTCGCCTGCTCCCACACAATCGTATTCACGATCAGCTCCCCAATCCCCAACTCAGCAGCCATCTGCTCCAACTGCTCCTTCACGTGAGAAGGCGTTCCCACAAAATACCGCGGCCACTCCCCCTCCTCCATCGGCATCTCCCCCATCAGCCTCAACTCCCGCACCGCATCCTCCGGCGAAGCCACCGGCCTTCTATCTCCCTGCCGAATCCTCCGCTGCAGCAGCCGCACACTCGAAGCCAGAAACTCCGCCTCCTCCTGCGTCTCAGCACAGATCACACCCACTGCAACCGTGGCCTCCGCCTCACTCCGGTAAGCGCTCGCAGAGAACCCACGCCGGTAAGTCTCAATCGCCGCCCGCGTATGCACCGGACTAAAAAAATGTGCAAACGAATACGGCAACCCAAACTCCACCGCCGCAGCCGCGCTCCACATGCTCGACCCTAGCATCCACACATCCGGCCCACCCGGCATATCCGGCGAGACCCGAATCCCCGCAAACGGATGTCCCTCCGGAAACGAGTGTCCCAGAAGCGCAAGCAACTCACTCACCTGCTCCGGAAAATCATCCAGCATCCTCGTCTTCCGATCCCGCTTCAGCGCCAGCGCCTCAATCGGTCCACCGCCCGGCGCACGCCCAATCCCCAGATCCACTCGCCCGGGATACAACGCATACAGCGTCCGAAAGCACTCCGCCACCTTCAGCGGAGTGTAGTGCGGCAGCATAATCCCACCCGACCCAATCCGAATCCGCTTCGTCTCCCCGCCAATCCGCGCCAGCACCACCTCTGGCGCCGTACACGCCAGCGTATCTATCGCATGGTGCTCCGACATCCAGAACCGCGTATACCCCAGCCCATCCACCAACCGCGCCAGCTCAATCGAGTTCTGCAAGGCCTGCCCCGGCGTACTCCCCGCCGGCACCGGCGACTGATCCAGCACCGACAACCTCAAACCCTTCACCAATTCCGCCATCGTTCATATCGATTTAGATGTCCATCGAAACATAACGACCCACGAACCCCTAAGCCAAACTATCCAGAAACTTGTCATCCCATGTGACGCACGCAACGCGAGTCGAAGGACCTGCGTTTCTTCGGCCCCCGCGCTCTGCTCGAGCAGAACGTTGCAGTTTGTACCCCGGACATATAATTTCGGAAAAGAGGTACTGCCATGCCAAAACAGAGAGGGTATCCCGACCGCCGAGGCATGGGAGCCCAGAGCGACTTCATCGGCGAAAAATTCGTGCCCAGCGAACAATACAAAGCACAACAGACCGAAATGGTTCAGAAGTTAGTTGCCTCCGGTCTAAATCCCGAACAACTAGAAAAGCTGTTCCTCGTCCCGGCCGACCTGATCACAGATAAGAAGTCACAAGATGACAAATCACAAAAACCTCCAAAGCCTTAGCCTGGGCTGCAACGCCAGCGGCAAAGTCGACGCACTCATCGACCGCAGCAACGAAGACCTGCTGTGGAAGAAACTCGGATGAATCCACCCCTGCGGCAAGCACATCAACTAGAATGGAAATAGGCAGATAGGCAACTTGACACGCTCAGCGTCACAAAACCCCGCCAGTGAGCCTGCCTCAAAATCTGCGACAGATTCTGCGCAACGAAGTCCAAGGGCAACCCGCAAAGAATCAGGACTTTGCACCAATTTGACGGGGAGGGGGTACCCCCTTCAACCAGTCCTCACCTCAGTATGATAGAAAGTAACCCGGCGAACGACTCCCCCTTCGCCGAAGGAGCAAGCTTTTGAACACGTTGTCCATCTCCGATCCCCTTCCAAACGGCCCTGAGTACTTCGACGCCGCAGCCTTCACCGCACACGCCCTCTCCTCTCCGCAAAACCTCGCCGCCATCCTCGATCACACCCTCCTCAGGCCTGACGCCACCCGCAACCAAGTCCTCCAGCTCTGCCACGAGGCCGCCGAGCACCGCTTCGCCTGCGCCATGGTCAACCCCACCTGGGTCGCAATCGCCGCCGCCGCCCTCAAAGGCACCGGCATCCCGGTCGGCGTGGTCATTGGCTTCCCCCTGGGTGCCACCCTCTCCGCCTCCAAACGCGACGAAACCACCCGCGTTCTCAAACTCGGCGCCCACGACGTCGACATGGTCCTCAACATTGGTCTCCTCAAATCCGGACAATCTGCTGACTACGAAGCCGTACGCCAGGACATTCGCGGCGTCGTCGAACTCGCCCACGCCCAGGGAGCCATCGTCAAAGTCATCCTCGAAACCTGCCTTCTCACCTTCGAAGAAAAACTCCGCGCCTCCGAAATCGCACTCAGCGCCGGCGCTGACTTCCTCAAGACCAGCACCGGATTCTCCACCGGCGGAGCCACCGCAGACGACATCGCCCTCCTCCGCGGCGTATCCGGAAGCCGTGCCGGCGTCAAAGCCTCCGGCGGCATCCGCTCACTCGCCGACGCGACCACCATGCTTCACGCCGGGGCCTCCCGCATCGGCGCCAGCGCCAGCGTCAAGATCGTCGCTGAACTAGCTGGCCATCCCGCCGAACCACCCGCCCCCGGCTACTAGCGCCGGCGCACGAAGTGGCACAAATTTAGGTGCCCATCCACATATCCGGGTAATCCATTCTTCGCGCTCATCGCGAAGGGTGGGTCACTCGTACAACGCGCGAATTGTCTTTCTCACCCAACCAAACATCTGAGCACTAGCCGAAGCCTCTTATCATCAGGCACTCCCAAAACCCCACCCCACCCGGTAAGATCAACCCAACGCAGAATGCCTCCACCCACCAAATCGCAGGGCTCTAAACCCGTCTCCACCGAAACGCCCCCACCCGAACATACCTTCGAAGGCGACTACCGCCCCACCGCGCCCGTACTCTTCCACCCCCACGCCGCCGACCCCAAAATTCGCGTCGAGCCACTCCAGGTCGACTTCCTCCACAAGCTCGCCGACGCCCTCAACACCACCCTCGACCTCAACACCCTTATGCACCGCGTCGCCGACCTCGTTCGCGCCGTCATCGACTACAAAATCTTCGCCATCCTCCTCCTCAACGACCGCTCCGAAGACCTCCGCATGCGCTTCCAGATCGGCCACACCACCGAGGTCGAACGGATGCGCATCAAGCTCGGTCGAGGCGTCTCCGGTCAGGCCGCTCTCCTCCGCAAATCCCTCCTCGTTGAAGACGTCACCACCCAGGAAAACTACATCGACGCCAACCCCGCCGTCCGCTCTGAGCTCGCGGTCCCCCTAGTCGTCAAAAACAAAGTCATCGGCGTCCTCGACCTTCAGTCCGAACAGATCGGCTACTTCACCGTCGAGCACCAGCGTCTTCTTGAGCTCGTCGCCTCCCGCATGGCCATCGCCGTCGAGAACGCCCGCCTCTACACCCGCGTCTCCCGCCAGGCCCAGACCCTCGGCGTCCTCAATGAAATCTCCCGGGAGATCACCAGCATTCTCGATCCCAACGATCTCCTTGAGCGCATCGCCCACCTCCTCAAACGCGTCATCGACTTTCAGATGTTCAGCATCCTCCTCTGGAACGATCGCACCCAACACTTCGAGCACCGTTTCTCTTCCCGCTTCGGCGAGCGCGTCATCCGTGAACGGATCATCGCGCTTGGCGAAGGCCTCATCGGCACCGCCGCACAACTCCGCGAACCCATCCTCGCACCCGACGTCCGCAAAGACCCTCGTTACATCGAGGCCAACCCCGAAGTCCGCTCCGAACTGGCCGTCCCCCTCCTATACAAAGGCGAAGTCATCGGCGTCCTCGACCTCGAACACACTCGCGTCAACTACTACAACGAAGACCACCAACGCACGCTCTCCACCCTCGGCTCACAAGTCGCCATCAGCATCGCCAACGCACGCCTCTACCAGCGCATTCACGAAGAGGAGCAACGCATGGAGCGCGACCTCGAGATGGCCCGCCAGGTCCAGCTCCGCCTCATGCCCTCGCATCCACCTAAGCTCGAGCGCGCCGAGATCGCCGCCCAGTTCGTCGCCGCCCGCTCCATCGGAGGCGACGTCTACGACTACCTCGACTACGGCCCTGGCCGCACCGCTCTCGCCGTCGGAGACGTCAGCGGCAAAGCCGCACCCGCCGCGCTCTACGCCGCACTGGTCAGCGGCATCCTTCGCTCTCTCGCTCCACAACACCTCTCACCCGCAGCCATGCTCACCGCGCTCAACGACCAGCTCCAAGAGCGCAAACTCGACTCCCAGTACGTCACCATGCTCATGGCGATCTGGGACGACAGCAATCAAACCCTCCAGATCGCCAACGCCGGCTCTGTCCAGCCCCTCTTCGTCGCGGCCAACCCCGACACAACCAAGCCACCCAGCGTCCGCACCATCCAAGCCGAAGGCTTCCCTCTCGGCCTCTTCCCCAATGCCGAATACGAAGAGTTCACCCTCTCCACCCGCCCCGGCGACCTCATCGTCTTCTTCTCCGACGGCATCGTCGACGCCGTCAACGCCACGAGTGAGATGTTCGGCGACGAGCGTCTCACTAAACTCCTCGAGTCCCAGCACCACCCCACCGCGCAGTCCACAGTCGACGCCATCCTCCAAGCCGTCACCGACTTCCAATCCGGCACCGCGCACTTCGACGACGAGACCATCGTCGTCCTCCGCGCCCTCTAGATCAGCGGCTGCAATCAGCCTTACGCGAATCCGCCATCATCCCCACCACCCGACCCGCCATCATCAAAGCCGCCACCCCCATCATCGAACGACGAGCTATCGTTGAAATCATTCGCCCCACCATCGTCCAGGCTCGCCCCACCATCATCAAACGACGACGCATCCGCAAAATCGCTCGTGCCTCGGTCGTCTAAGCCCGCCCCGTTGTCATAGCCCGAACCACGATCGTCCCTGCCGCCGCCAAAGTCCCGGCTCTCACGATCACCCTCTGACCGCTCAGCCGCTGAAGCCTCATGCCCGCCGCGATCATCACCGTAATAGTTATTGACGACCTCCTCCGGACGCTGCCCACCATCGAATCCGCCAAAACCCTGCCCGCCATACCCCGCCGCATGGCCGAACCCATGCATCAGCGACTCAATCCCCTCAAACGCAAGTGCACCTGCGGCAACCCCAGCAGCCGTCTGCATTGCACCCTGCAAAAATCCTCCTCCACCCCCCATTCCCATCGGCGCCCCATACTGCGGATACCCACCCACCGGCGCATACTGCGGATAAGCCTGTGGAGGAGGCGGAGGATAAGCCTGCGGAGGAGGTGGCGGCGGAGCATCATTCCGCCCCAGCAAACTCCCTAGAAAACTCGTCGCATGCTTCGGCTCTGGATGCTGCAACTGCGCCCGCGCCTGTGCCAATTGCGCCTGAGCCTGCTCCAGAGCGTACTTCTGCACCAGAACCGTCTGCGCCAGAATGTACAGCGCATCGGGATTGCGTCCCATACCCTCATGCAGCATCTGTTCCGCATCCATATCCTTCTCTGGCAGCTGCGTCTTTTGCACGCGATCAATTAGATCGCCGATCATCTCTTGTTCCTGCGGAGTCATATATCTTCCTCTTCCTTTTCGTGACGCAAAATGGGGCCGCAACCGATAACAGACCGACCCATAACACGCTGCTTCGTTGCAGATCTTCATCGCAAAATCACACACCACATGGGATGCATCGCAACCCCTTCACGTCACCATACGCAAAAGAATCGCACTCCGTTCACTCGACCGGACCGAACCCCGCGGGCGGACGCCGATGCTTCGTAGACTGTTCATATCCATAGGCATACTTGATCAGCAGCCCCTCGCTGAACGACCGGCCCACAAACGTCAGTCCTGCCGGCAGCGAATCATACGTAAACCCCATCGGCACAGTAATCGCCGGAAACCCCGTCTGTGGCGAAATAATCTGACTGTTATCCCCCGCCGGACTCTTCATATCCCCAACCTTCCGCGGCGGATTGCTCCACGTCGGATAAATCAGCGCATCGACGTTGTCTTTCTCCATCTCACCCAGTACCGCGTCCCGAAACGCAATCTTCTTCGGATCATGGTATGTATCCACACAAGGCCCGCGCGCCAACTGCGCTTCCGTCTTCGGCGCAACACTCCGCTTCATCTGCCCCTCGATGTAAGGCAGATACAGCCCCGAATCCGCAATCTCCGACAGGCTCTTGTAGTAAGCACCCGGCGCGTGCAGCGCCAGATAAGCATTCACATCCCTCTGAAAATCCCCACACCCAATCTTCTCCGTAAGCTTGTCATACTCCGGAATCACAAACGGATCGACGATCTCCGCTCCCTGCGCCTTCAAATCTGCGATCGCCTTCTCCATCAGCGCCTTCACCTGCGGATCACCCGTCTCAGCATCCACATACCGCCGAACCACGCCAATCCGTGACCCGCGCAAACCATCCTTCACCAGATACTTCGTGTAATCCTTCTCAACCTTTCCCTCTGACATCTTCGTAATCGGGTCTGCCGGATCATAGCCCGCTACCACCCCCAGCACGGTAGCCGCATCCGCCACCGACCGCGCCATCGGCCCACCCACATCCGCAAAAAAATTCAGCGGAATGATCCCGTCACGACTCGTCAACCCAATCGTCGGCCGAATCCCCACCAGCGCATTGTGCGACGAAGGCCCTCGAATCGAGTTCCCTGTATCCGTTCCCAACCCTACCTCGCCAAAACTCGCTGCCACCGCCGCCGCGGTCCCTCCACTCGAGCCCGCCGGCACGCGATCCAACGCATATGGGTTACGAGTAATCCCAGCAATCGAACTCTCTGTCACATACGGCGAAAACGCCCACTCCGCCATATTCGACTTCCCTAGAACAACCGCACCCGCCTCGCGCAGCCGTTTCACCATAAAAGCATCCGTGGTCGGCACGACTCCCTTCATCGCGAGTGAACCACCCGTCGTCTGCAGCCCTTTGGTGTCGTAGTTGTCCTTCACAATCACGACGATCCCATGCAGCGGTCTCAGCGTATGCGTCCGCTTGAACTCCGCATCCAGCCGGTCCGCATCCGCCAGCGCCTCCGGATTAATCAGAATCATCGAGTTCAGATGCGTTGCCTGGTCATAAGCTTTCACCCGTTTGATATAAGCCTCAACCAGTTGCCGGCAAGTCACCTTCCCCGTTCGAATCGCCTCCTGCGTCTCGGCAATCGTCGCCTCCCTGACATCAAACGCAGCGCCTTTGCCCGAAGCACCCTGAGCAAACCTCGCACCCATCATCAAACCAGCCAGCAGAAAAACAAAACACCCGCGCACCAAACGTCGATTCATCATTCCTCTTTCAATTGGGTGAGAACGACAGAGCGGATTCCATCGCTGACCAAATACTACACAAAACCTCGGCACACGCATTTTGAAACATGACCTGCGTTACGTTGCCTTCTAAACCTTTCTCGATGACCTATCTTTGTTATCGAAGATTAAGATTCATTCATGTAATTTACGCTTTCATTGAGTCATGGCTCCGACCAACTACATCGCAAAACATCAATAAAGACAGCCATTTTTTGCATCGCTTCAGAGTCAGAATGCTCAGTACAACCAAGCGACGACACATATTCATGAGCCACTAACATTTCAGGCATATTGTCCTCCCCGTATCACGTAACAGAACTTCACCCTATCGGAGACAATATGCGATCCACCCTTTCTAATGCGAAGAGCTCTTGGCGTCCTATGGTTAAAAGACTGGCCATCCTCTCAGTTGCCGCCCTCGTCACTATTCCAGCCATCGCTGAGGACCACGATGACAACGGCCGCATTCATTTCTTCCCTGGCAATCTTGTCGTCAGCCGCAGCGTCTATGACAACAATGCGAACAATATCGCCGTCGGCACGCAGCTTCCTCCCAACTGCGCCAAGACCGTAGGCCCATGCGCCCCTGCGACGAACAACGGACTCTATCCATTCGTCTTCAACAATGACATCCCCGATCCCTCGTTCGGAATCACCTCCAAGATCTTCCTCGATCAGATCACTCCCTTCGGCTTCCTCCTCAATAGCCTCGAAGTCCCGAACAGTTCGCAGTGGAACTTCCACACAGGCGGCAATCAGTTAGTCACCAGCTTTAGCTCCAAGTCCGAGATGGCGCTGAACCTTTCAACCGATGGCAAGTGCTTACCTTCATGGGTTACGTCGCTCCCGTCAACACCATCGACGCCTCCAACTCCAACACTCCCGGCGCAGTCGACCCGACCAATCCTGTCGGCATCAACTTCTTCCGCGCCGTCGGTACCGTCGACTCCAACGGCAACTTCACCTTCACCGAGACCAATGCCTACAGTGGCAACAACGGCCGCGCCGCCGTCCTCAACAACACCAACGGCGCCAACTTCTTCTACACCGCCGGCAACGCAGGCAACGGTTCCAACCCCCAGCCCAACGGCGTGATCCTCGGTGCCGGAGCGCAATTCATCGACCCCTCCACCGCGCCAGAGAGCTTCCAGACTCCCACCGCACCCACACCACTCGGCAGCTTCTCCGTCACCCTCCTCGGCGACAAGGCCGACAAGGTCGGCAAGGACGACAACTTCCGCGGCCTCACCATCTTCAACAACGTCGTCTATTTCACCAAAGGCAGCGGCAGCAACGGTGTCGACACGGTCTACTTCGTCGACACCACCGGCACCGCCTGCCCGAAGGGTGTAGGCATTCCGGCAGCAGGCGCAACGCTTCCCATCGCGCCTCTCAATCTCAGCGGCGTCAATCCCCAGAATGGTCTTCCCAGCAATATGTGCATTCTCGCCGGCTTCCCCACAGCTCTCGCCAAGAGCCTCGCCACACCCGCAGCGCCCTTCGGCCTTTGGTTCGCCAATGACACCACCCTCTACGTGGCCGAAGAGGGCGACGGTTTCGCCGGTGACACCACTCTCTATACCCATGCCGCCGCACAAACCACAGCAGGAATTCAGAAGTGGATCTTCAACTCCACCACCAAAACCTGGGGCCTCGCCTACGTCCTCCAAACTGGTCTCGAACTCGGCATTCCCTACACCGTCAAGAACTATCCGACCGGCAACAACTCCGCCACAAACCTTCCTTGGGCGCCCGCAACCGACGGCATCCGGAACATCACCGGCTCCGTCGATATCTTCGGCCACGTCGTCCTCTACGGCATCACCTCCACCGTCAGCGGCAACGGAGATCAAGGCGCCGATCCCAACCGCCTCGTCACCATCATCGACGACATCAACAACACCGACCCCACCAAAGCCGCCAAAGAAAGCTTCATCACCATCCGCAAAGCCGGATTCGCCGAAGTTCTGCGCGGCGTGGCCTTCGCACCCGTCGAGAAAAAGGATCACCCCAATCCTTGGTGGTAACCTTCCACAGCTCTAAAAACCTTCACAACCAAACGCGGCGGGAACACAAAACTCCCGCCGCGTTCCATTTTCAGCGGCACTCCCTCAAACCCGCAGCAACACAACAATTCAAAAACATTTAAGCTAGAAGCAATGTCCTCCACAGTAGCCACCACACAACTCGTCCGCCCCGCCCGTAATCTGCAAGGTTCCCTCACTCTCCCCGGCGACAAATCCATCTCCCACCGCTACGCCATGCTCGCCGGCATCGCCGCCGGCACCACGCGCCTCTCTAACTTCTCCACCGGGGCCGACCCCCACTCCTCTCTCGCCTGCATGCAGGCCCTCGGCGCAACCGTTGTCCAAAACCCAGACAAAACCATCTCGATCACAGGCGTCGCAGGCAAGTTCCACCAACCCACTGCCCCGCTAGACTGCGGCAACTCCGGCTCGACTATGCGCATGCTCGCCGGCCTCATTGCCCCGCACCCGCACACCTTCACTCTCATCGGCGACCACTCCCTCACCCTCCGCCCCATGGAACGCATCCGCAAACCGCTCGGCCAGATGGGTGCAAAGATCGACCTCGTCGAAGGTCACGCCCCCATCACAATCCACGGAGGCCCGCTTCACGCCATCGACTTCGACACACCCATCCCCAGCGCACAAGTCAAAACCGCAGTCCTCTTTGCCGGCCTCCAGGCCGATGGCACCACCAGCCTCAGCGAATCCATCCGCACCCGCGACCACTCCGAGCACGCCCTCCGAGCCTTCGGTGCTACGCTCCATCGTGTAGACGAAAAACTCAGCATCCCCGGCCACCAAACCCTCAAAGCCATCGACGCCACCATCCCCGGCGATCTCTCCTCCGCGGCCTTCTTCCTCTGCGCCGCCCTTCTCTTCCCCGACTCCAACCTCATCCTCGACTCCATCGGCATGAACCCCACCCGGGCCTCTCTGCTCGACGTCATCATCGCCCTCGGCGGAAAAATCAAAGTCCTCAACGTCGAAGAGCAACACGGCGAACTCATCGGCACCATCCAGGTCAACGGCCCAGCCAGCGGCCCGCGCGGCATGCACATCGGCGGGGCCCTCTCCGCCCAGATCATCGACGAGCTTCCTGTCCTAGCCGCAATCGCCCCCTACACCACCGACGGCGTCACCATCCGCGATGCCCGCGAGCTTCGCGTCAAAGAGTCCGACCGCATCGCCCTCGTCGCCAAAAATCTCCGGGCTATGGGAGCCCGGTTCACCGAGCACGAAGACGGCATCGAGATCCCTGGCAATCAGCACCTGCACGGCGCACAAATCGACTCCGGCTCCGACCATCGCATCGCCATGGCCTTCGCAATCGCGGCCCTTCGGGCTGATGGCGATACCGAAATCCACGGCGCCGAAGCAGCCGCCATCAGCTTCCCAGAGTTCTTCACCCACCTCGACACCCTCTGCCAGCGCTAATCCATCACGACTCCTCAGCCAACTTGGTAAGCTGAGAACGAATCCCCCTTGAGGTCCATGCAGACAACCCCCATCGGTTCCCGCCCCATCGTCATCACCGAAATCGAACAGTTCGGCGGGGCTGAACGCAGCGTCATCGCTCTCTCTCGCTGGCTATATCAGCAACACCGCCCCAACCACATCGTCACCTACATCGATCACTGCAATCTGGCTCAATACGCAACTCACCCTATGCAGGTCTTTGAATTGAAGCCACCGATGGGACCGCGCAAAAAGATCGCAGCCTTGCGCCACTACTTTCGCCAACAGCCGGCTAACGCACCAAAACCATTATTCTCTGGCTATCAACCCGCGCTCCACGCCACACTCGCCGGAATCCGTGGATTCCACACTCTGATGCACGATACCCCGTCTCTATTCGGAGACGAGGGAGTTCGCAACACCCGCGAGAAGATCCGCATCGCCGTCTGCAATCGCATCATTGGATACGGTCTGCGTACTGGAGGCAACACCATTGTCACCAGCGAATACCTACGCAGCGAGTGCCGCAAAAACTTCAACATCGAGGCAAAGATCGCCCGCATGGGCGGCCTTAGCCCAGCATCTTCCACTCCCCGCATTCGTCCCGTCGAGCAGCAGCTCCGCATGTTTTCCGTCTGCCGCATCGAAGCGAATAAACGCATCGACTGGATCATCCGCTCTCTCGCCGAACTCGAGCGAGCCGAAACACGTCTCTCATCCCGCATCGACTGGCGCCTCGACCTCGCGGGCAAAGGCACCCTCATCCCTTCCCTCAAAAAAATGGCGCAAGACCTGGGCATCGGCGATCGCATTCATTTTCACGGCTTCGTCTCCGACGAAGATCTCGAGCAGCTCTTCGCGCAAACCCACCTCTTCCTGATGCCGGCCGTTCAAGGCTACGGCATCCCGGCGATCGAATCCCTCGAACGCGGAATCCCGGTCCTGCTCCATCGCGAATCCGGCGTCAGTGACATCCTTCTCGACACTCCCTGGGCCACCGTCCTCACCGGCGGAGAAGAGCAAATGACCGATGCGCTACGCTCCGCAATCGATGGCGTTATCCAAGGACGTCACCACGCCGTCGCGCAGCCGAACCTGCCTACCGAGGACACATGGGCCGAACAAGTCGCGAACCTCTGCGGCTGGCTCTAATCGTCAATTCATCTGCTAGCATGGCCTCAGAAAGCAGCCATCCTTCATGAAAGTTACCCAGGCCGTCTTTGGAGTCTTCCATCACTTCGAGCTGGCGCATCAACTGCACCGGCGCAATCATCTCCAGAAGATCTACTCCACCTGGCCATGGACAAGATTGAAGCGAGAAGGCCTGCCCCACTCGCTGGTCAGCTGCTTTCCCGTTCTCCACGTACCCGACTACCTACTCAACCGCTCTCGCTTCTATTCACCACGTATGTCGTCGAAGATGGCCTCATGGAACACCCGTGCCTTTGACCGTTGGACCAACAGCATCATCGCGCCTTGTGATGCCTTCATCGCTATCTCCGGTGCAGGCCTACTCACCGGACACAAGATCCAGACTAACGGCGGCATCTTCATCTGCGATCGTGGCTCCACGCACCAGCGCTATCAGGAGCAAGTCATCGCCGAGGAGTACCGCCGCTGGAACCTGCCCCAGCCTCTCAGCAAACCTCACATCACGATCCGTGAAGAAAAAATCTACCACACCGCGAATGCAATTACGGTCCCCTCAACAGTCGCAAAGCGGTCGTTCGTCCAGATGGGCATCGCCCCCGAGAAGGTCCACGTCATCCCCTACGGCGTGCGTCTTGATCAATTCACCCGCACCGATGAACCGCCATCGGACTCCTTTGAAGTTCTCTTCGCCGGCCAGGTCAGCCTTCGCAAAGGCATCCCTTATCTTCTGAAATCCTTTGCCCGCTTGAAGCATCCGAAAAAACAACTCACCATCGTCGGCGGCGTGCAGGATGATATACGCGACCTACTCTCCACGCTACCCACTGAAAATGTAATCTTCACCGGCATACTCTCGCAGGCCCAACTCGCAAAAAAGATGAGTGCCAGCCATCTACTCGTGCTGCCCAGCATCGAAGAAGGCCTCGCGCTCGTTCAAGGTCAAGCCATGGCCTGCGGATGCCCCGTCCTCGCCACTACCGCCACCGGCGCCGAAGACCTCTTCACCGACGGCGAACAGGGCTTCATCGTCCCCGACCGCGACGTCGATGCATTAACCGAAAGAATGCAGCAGCTCGCCGACGATCCCGCACTCCAGCACAAACTCAGCGAAGCGGCGTTGCTTCGCGTCAAAAACCTCGGCGGATGGGACCAATACGGCGAAACCTGGGACCGTCTCCTGCACCAACTGACCGGCCAGCAACCCGACCCGCGCTAGCTCAACCGCCTTACATCTTGTAGCGGCCCATATCGTCGTCGTTCAGGTTCTCCAGCCAGCGCCGCATCTCATCGGCATTCACATTCTGAGCGCCGCTGGCCGCCTGTTTCGAGTTCTCCAGCACATCGCGATTGACGTAAATCGGGCAATCCCAGCGCAATGCAAGCGCAATTGCATCCGATGGTCGAGCATCCATCGTCACCGTCTCCCCCGCATGATCCATCCAGATCACCGCATAAAACGTGTCATCGCGAAGCTCCGAAACCACCACCTTGCGCACCTCGGCGTTCAATCCTCTCGCCATGTTCTGCAGCAGGTCATGCGTCATCGGACGTGGCATAGCCGTCTTCTCCAACTCAAGCGCAATCGCATTCGCCTCAAAGATTCCCACCCAGATCGGCAGCACCAGATCGCTCCCAACGTCCTTCAGCACAATGATCGGCATATTCGTCACCGGGTCCATCATCAACCCGCGAATCTGCATCTCCACCTCATCGGAGGCCTGCGTCACGGGATGGACCGGAGTCGTCGTCATATCAGTTCAGCACCACAAACTGCGGAACACGCGGCAGCGGCACAAACGCCGCACCCTCGTCTGAATCCGGAATCGCCTCGCCAACCAGGCAGTTCGGCAGCGTCTGCGTAATCCGAACCGGGACATAGCTCCCCACCGGCGGCTGCGCCTGCGCAATCTGGGCTGTCGTAAAGTTCACCGTCTTATTCTGCGAACTCCGCCCGACAACCTGACCGCGCGAGGGGTTATAACTCTCCACCATGCACTCCTGCACCTGCCCCAAGTGCCGCCCATAGTGCTCCCGCTGAATCTCCCGCTGCCGGTCCATCAAAATCCGCAGCCGCTCCGACTTCACCTCATCCGGAATACTGTCCGCCATCGTCACCGCCGGAGTATTTGGACGCGGCGAAAACTTAAAAGCAAACACAGCGTCGTACTTTACCTCGCCCACCAGCGTAATCGTCTCCTCGAAATCCGCATCCGTCTCACCCGGAAACCCGACGATCATGTCGCTCGTAATGCTGATATCGCGCTTCGCCGCCTTGATCCAGCTCATCCGCTCCAGATACCACTCCCGCGTGTACTCCCGCGACATCGCCTTCAACACCGCGCTCGAACCTGACTGCACAGGCAGATGAATATGATCGCAAAGCGTCGGCGTCTCATCGATCGCCTGCACAATATCCCGCGTAAAGTCCCGCGGATGCGACGTCGTAAACCGTACCCGCCGAATCCCCGGCAGCTCCCCTACAGCCACCAGCAGCTCCGCAAACGACATCCGCCCCGAAGGGTCGCGATACGAGTTCACATTCTGCCCAAGAAACTGAATCTCGGTGTAACCCAGGTCCACCATCTTCCGCGCCTCAACCATCACCGAAGCGGAAGTCCGGCTCCGCTCCTTGCCACGCGTATAAGGCACCACGCAATAAGCGCAAAACTTATCGCACCCTTCAATAATCGTGATGTACCCGCGATGCGGATTCGACCGCGCCGTAAACTCCGTCTCAAACGTTAGCTCGGTCTGCCGGTCGTCGAGCCCCGTAATCCTCTGCTCTCCCGCCTCCAGCCGCCGCAGCATCTCTGGCAAATTCCGATACGACGCGGACCCCGCCACCAGCGACACATACGGAGCCTTCTCGAAGATCTTCTCGCCCTCCTGCTGCGCCACACACCCCAGCACGGCGAACTTCTTCCCCTCGCCCTGCAGTCTCTTGTACTCATTCAGCCGATGAAACACCTTCTGCTCGGCCTTATCGCGAATCGAGCAGGTGTTATACAAAATCAGCCCCGCCTCGCCTTCATCCTCTACGCGGGCATACCCCTGCTGCTCCAGCGTCCCAATGACCTTCTCCGAGTCATGGGCATTCATCTGGCAGCCAAAGGTCTCAATGTAAAAAGTCTTACTCACCCCACCAGTATATCGCCACGGCTCCGTCCGCCCGATTGCAAAGGCAGCAATCGACAGTCTCGCCGTCCATCGCGTTAGCGAAGCGATCCCTGCATTTCGTTTTCTGCGGTTGCTACCGTTTTTGCCTTTGCTTCGGAGGCAACCCTCGTGCTGTAGCCGCTCAGGTCTTCTCAGGCGATTTGGTCTTGGATTTGCGCGGCCCTTTGCCCTTCGAACCCATTACTTGAATCGTCACGGGTAATCCTCGTGTGAGTTTCAACTCCGAACCGTCAAGCGACTTGGAGGATACTCGAATTCGAGATTTGCGCGTCGGCAAAATTATCTTCCCCTTGAGAGTGTCGGAGAATACCGCCGTCAGGAAATCGGCCATTTCATCCGTGTCTGCAATCCCTTTCTTCGCCAGCTTCGCCGAACGCGTGCCTCCAGGAATGACAACTCCCTCAAAGACCACGTCATCGGCTTTGCCTTTTCTCACCATGCGAGAAAGTGTAACTCGCCGCTGTGGCGACGAAGAAAAGGTTGCCCGAGCCCGGCAAGTCTATGCAGTGTGATGCCTGGAAATGGGCCATCTCACTAAGTCTCTTGGCTTTGCGAAGATAGCACCGGCCAACTCGCCAAAACTACGAAGATGTTACTGCCCGACGAAGCGAACTTCGAGAAAACCGGCGAGCTATCTCAGGCATCTATCTCACTATGGGCACGATTGAATGGCCGAAGAAAAACCCGGGAACAAGCTACAGAGAAGCACCGAGTCAAGTCCTTTTACCAGAGCTGGAATTGATCGATGCTGACTATGAGGCAGCTGGCGAAGCCTTGCGTAAGCTCGAAGGTTGTATTTTTGAGGTCGTGTTTGTCCACGAAGTTGCGGCCAGGCATTGCCGAGAGCGCCAATTGGCAGAGTTATTGCGCGGCCACACCATCGCGCCATCGAACCCCGAGACCACGAAGGACTTTATCAGACGGTGGGAAAAGTCAACCCCGATCGGCCAATTCGATCCGTTCAGAGAGCAAGGCTCCAAATTCAATCGCTCGAAAAAGCGATCTAAAGTTGTCACAAAACCATAACGCTGAGGGAATCTGGTAGCGGACGGCAAAGCCTGACCGGTTGGTTATAGCTGCGCTCTCCGCTACTGGCCCTCAAAAAACATGCACGAGCTCCGCGTCGGCGCCCGAAGCGTTTCGCGCCACGAGCATTTTCCTGCGCTCATTGGTCTCTTCAATGCTCACATCCATGCGAGCCCGTACGTGGCCAAATAGCTTGAGCAGGTCCGCGCACCACACGCTTGGATTGTCGAAGCCTCGAGTGCTTGAATAGCGATGGGCAAGATGGCCGCCGGCGCACGTCTCCCCCTCTTTACAACTGCGGCAAGTCTGGCAGAGCGGCATGCCTTCGAAGATAGCCTGGGCGTGCATCGTCTCAGTGCGTAACAGATCAAAAAAGTTTGAATGGCGCACATCGAGTTTTATTCGGGAGAGCCCTTCGCCACAGGCTCGGAGATTGTCGAGCCCTTCCATCTCTCCGTCTGCTTCGATAAATACATATCCCGGAGGACCATTGCCAATCGCCTCACTGTGGCTCAAACCACCCATAATCACCCGCGCCACATCTTTCAAATTATTTATTTGGAAGTCCATCGTGCTCTCAAACCACCAATGGTCGAAAATTGGGATGAGAAAATCCGCACACGGAGTGCCGCCATAGCGTTGCCGGACAGCCTCAATGGTGTCGTGAGTAAAGTGCGGCATCAGATAAGTAATCTGCTTGCAACCGAGCTGCAGGAAATGATGGTGGACGGTTAGCGGATCGGCTCCCAGCGGGATCACACATCCGACACCGTACGGTACTTCCCCTTCCTGCAAGAGCCTTAACCCTCGCGCCACCTGATCGTACGAGCCCTGTTGCCGATGATCGACCCTTACGGCATCGTGAATCTCTTTGGGACCATCCATACTGATCCCGACGCTCACTCGGTGCTTCCGAAGTAAATCGATCCAGCGCGAATTCAGGAGCGTTCCATTCGTCTGCATCACCAGATGCAACTTCACGATATCGCCCAGAACAGCTCGTGCTCGTCCGCACCATGCGTCAAACGTGTCTGGACCAATCAGGCACGGTTCACCCCCGTGGAAGGCCATGCGGAATCGATCCTGGCCAGTAACACGGCATTGCTGGAGAATGCGCGCGAGTGCTGCTTCGAACACCTCATCGGACATCAACGCTGGCCGTCTCTTCCACGAAGCATCAGCCATGTTGAAAACATAGCAATAAGAACAGTTCAGATTGCAGCGCGACGCAACCTTCAGGATCACCTGACTGATATAGTTCGTTTGCCCGTCCTGCCGAACCTCATTCATGCAAACACTCCCGCATAGCAATTGGTCGTAATCGATGAGCAATAGTGAGACACCCCTCCCCACACAGGTGGATCAGGAAGTGGAACTCAATGAGTTCAGAAACTGCCTATCCATCCGCTCCCCTTTGGAGCGGATGGAGCGGCAGATCTGACCGAACTCGACCGATTGTCGAGACGACTTAGCCCGGGCAATGAATGCTGCCCTTAAGTTCTGATCTCGACCCGACAGTCGATCAATGGAAAACGGGGTATGGGATTGGCCCGGATAGATTGGCCCTTATAGATTGGTCCCTGATAGACCTTTGACTCAAATCCTCCTCTACGATGGCCTTCATCCAAGCCATCTCAAAGGAAGAGGTGCTGAGCAGCAGGTAAGCCTGCGAGTCTTCTTATCGATCCAGCGGCTTACTTCGGTGGGAGTTACTGACACTGCTCAAGGGGAGGAATGATCTCGGAATCTTTGACAAAGGATAAGCGACGTAGCCTTAAACTTTGTCCCAAGTAATGTCAATGTGCGTGAATTCGATGTGATGCGTACCGACAACGGTGAATTCCGATTGCAGAGCAGTTTTGAGAGAGTCCTGCACTTTTGTTTGTGCTGCCTGAGGCAACGGTTTCTTGTCCACTGTACCTGTAATAACAGTCCGAGCCATTTATCCTCCTTGTTTGGTATGAAAGTTAAAAACGACGTACTGAAAAACGAGGAGAAGTCTAGTTTCTCCTAAATTATTTGTCAAGAATCGGCGCCACTGGGTTTTCCTCAGTTTTTTTGTGGCTCGGTGGCATCACCCGCTGAGAAGGCACCGCTCAACTCGACAAACCCTCGAGCGGTTCTGCGTCTGTCCCTCTAGGCGATCTTCGTCGAGAGAAAAGTTGGTAGCGCCACCGGGGCTCGAACCCGGACTCTCAGCCTTGAAAGGGCCGCGTGTTAACCAGTTACACCATGGCGCCAAACACACAACAACACCCACCACTCAACTATATGCCGTCTACTCCAGAGAAAACTGAAGAGGCGAGAAGATTTGGTAGCGTTACCGGGGCTCGAACCCGGACTCTTCGCCTTGAGAGGGCGACGTGTTAACCAGTTACACCATAACGCCAGATCATTGACGGCAAGGAGGAAATTATCTCCAGGCCACTCTTTAAAGTATAGCTTCTTCTCCACCCCCATACAAGTGAACCGCGCTGCCAGTGGGTCAATTTCATCTAATCGTTCCATCACAACGAATCTCTGTCGGCCAGAGCGCTGAAGGCGCGTCTTATACCAGCCCAGGGCAACGCTCTGGGTATCAAGGCAGGTGAATTCCGCGGGCTGAAAAGCCCGGGCCCATTTCCCCAGACTGACTCCCTGCCTACCTGTCTATCGTCGTCTTTGCTTTTGTTGCATTGTTTGCCTGGCGGCTTTTTAAAGTTGTCATCCTTCCGCGCAGCGGGAGGACCTGCTTCTGAAATCAGTCCTAGGAACGTGACGGCCACGTGAGCACCGGGGTCCGCCATCGCTTGACAAGAATCAGCCCCCAAACCACCCATCCAACTGAAGGAGCAAAGAGCTGAAAGCGCAAGTCGGATATAAATCGGCCTTAGCCCAACATCGAAGTCCAGACCTAAAGTATCTGTTTCGAAGACTTTGCACACTTTTTGACGGGGGGGGGGTACCAGTCAACACACTGGCAGAGCCATCACAGCCCCAGCTTCTTCACCTCATCGTTGTAGTACTTCCGGTAAAGAATGTCCCACTCCTGGGAGCCTTCCACGATAATCTTCCGCTGCGAAGCAATCTTTTGCCGCGCCGCCGCGTCGATCTTCGTCTCTTCCATCAGCAGCTTTTCCAGCGCCTTCCGAGCCTCCTGCCGGATCGTATTCCGATCCTCCAGAAAATCCACCTCAGGAATCTCTGCCAGCGTATCTGCTACCGTATGGGCTATCTTGTTCAACTTGTCGCGCGAAATTCTCACAGCACCGCCTTATACTTGCGGGCGAGTTCGTTCTTTACCTTTTTGAACATCTCAGGGTAGCTCGCGCCGGTCTTGCGCATATCATCCTGAAACGCCTCGAGGATTACCCGGACCTCATCGTTGATGCGGTCTTCCAGCGCCAGCTCGTCGACCATTGCGGCCGCAACGCGCTCATTCACCAACGCCGGTTTTTCAGTGTGGATCATCTTCTCGGCGACCAAATGCTTTACCGTCTGGCGCGCCAGGTATCCAACGTAATCTTTAGAAAAAATCATTTGACTTTCCTTTGAATATACCACGCAGCTCCGCGCTGCCACCCGCGCCGATCACGCAGGCTTATGCGGGCAACGCTCTGTATTCAGACACGTATCGGCCAGCCGAAGCCGCTCCACAGGCTGTCCATGCACTAGATGCTCCGCGACGATCTCCTCCACGTCCCCCACATCAACAAACCCATACCAGACCGCCTCCGGATAGACCACCACCACCGGCCCATGTTCGCACTGATCCAGGCAACTCAACTCATTAGCCCGGACCTTCCCCTTCAACCCGGCCTCCTTGATCGCGTCTTTGAACGCCGGCTTCAACTTCGTGCTGCCTTGTCTGGCGCAGCTTGGACGCGTAGCGCTCTCGTCGCGCTCATTCGTGCAGATAAAAACATGATGCTGGAACTTAGCCACTTCCCTGTACCCCTCACTCTGGATGTTTCGTTGATTCCTTGTGCGGCGCACAGGGGTTTCTGAGACAATAAGCAACGAATGCAACCTGACAATCTTATCTCGCTCAAGGACGACATGGTGGCTTTCATCGCCGGCCACGGCATGCGCCGTCTCAGTGCGTTCATCTCAGAAGAAGTCCCCACTGTCATCTTCGAAGAAGACAACCCCGACGGCTGGAAGGACTTCGTCGAGCACGCCAAGGCTGCAGGCGCACCCTTCGTCACCATGAGCGAGGTCATCCTCGAAAAGGCCGACGTCGCCATTCTCCTCGACCAGCTCCGCGACGAAACCTTCCCCGACGACGCCTCCGAAGAGATCGACGACGCCGAACGTCTCGTCAACCACGTCGGCAAAATCGGCTATCTCCAGCTCGGCTTCGCGCACCAGGGAATCATGTTCATCTTCGAGGTTGCCACCGACTGGTACGACAGCTTCCAGAACCTGATGGAGACCGTCACCGATCTTGGTGGCATCGTCGTCGACAACCACGAGAGCGACGAGTAGACGAACCATGTCCTCCGCCCACGCTGGGCCGCAGCAATGGATAGTTCAAACCGCCGACCCTGCGGCAGTCGCGCGTCTTGCGGAGCACCTCCACAGCCCGAACGCCATCGCACGCCTCCTCGTCTCACGAGGCATCGCTGACCCCGCATCTGCCGAAACCTTCCTAAACCCAACAATCGACGATCTCCACAACCCCATGCTCATGCTCGGCATGGACCTCGCCGTAGCGCGCATCCAGCAAGCCGTCCGCTCCAGCGAACCCATCCTCATTTACGGCGACTACGACGTTGACGGAACCACCGCCACGGTCATCCTCAAGACCGCCATCGAGCGAATCGCCCCCAAAGAAACGCCGGCCCGCGTCACCTACCACGTGCCCCACCGCCTGCGCGAAGGCTACGGCATGCAAACCAGCGTCCTCGGAGATGCAGCCTCAGCCGGCATCCGTCTCGTCATCAGCGTGGACACCGGCATCCGCGCCTTCGCCGCAGCCACCGAGGCTAAGGCCTTGGGGATGGACCTCATTGTCACCGACCACCATCTTCCGGACAGCGCAATGGGCATCCCAGAAGCGATCGCCGTACTCAATCCCGCCCAGGCAAACTGCTCTTACCCTTACAAGTTTCTCTGCGGCGCCGCAGTCGCTTTCAAACTCGCCCACGCACTCCTACTGGCTGCAGCCGAAACGGTAGACCAGCGCCTCCGTCTCAAGCGCGGCCTCATTCCCTCCTTCCTCAAGCTGGTCGCCATCGCAACCATCGCCGACTCCGTCCCCCTCGAAGGAGAAAATCGCGTTATTGCCTCACTAGGCCTCCGCGAACTTCGCAATCCCATACAGCCCGGCCTGCGCGCTCTCATGCAGGTCGCTCAAATCCCGATCAACCGTGCACCCACCGCGACCGAAGTCGGCTTTCGTCTCGCGCCGCGCATCAACGCCGCAGGCCGAATGGACATCGCCAGCGAGGTCGTCGAACTTTTCCTCACGAAAGACACCGCCCGCGCGACCGAACTCGCAGAAAAACTCAATCGCCTCAACGACGAGCGCCGCGCAACGGAAGCGAAAGCACTCGAAGCGATCGAGGCCCAGCTGGCGACGCGAAGCAGCACACCTGCAGATCTTCTGGCCGAGTGCCTTATTCTGGACGATCCCTCCTGGCATCGTGGCGTACTCGGAATCCTCGCCTCACGGATCGTCGACCGTACCGGACGTCCCGCCCTCGTCCTCACCCACGAGGATGGACACGCCCATGGATCTGGCCGCTCGATCGAAGGCTTCCACCTCCTCGACGCACTCACCGCAATCCATGGAGAAGTCGACGCGCCCGATGCACTGTTCACACGCTTCGGTGGCCACGCTCACGCCGTCGGATTCTCCATGCCCTCCGATCGGCTAACCCTCCTGCGCGAACGAATGCAGCTCTATGGGTCCACCAGGCTCACAGAAGTCATGCTCGCCCCGCCTTTGCAATGTGACGCCGAAGTATTCCTCGAAGATCTGACGCAAAACTTTTTTGATTGGCTCACTCGATGCGAGCCTTTCGGAATCGGAAATCGCGAGCCGGTCTTTGTCACTCGCGGCCTAACACTCACCGCCCCGGTTCGCTTCATCAAAGAGAAACACATCTGTCTCCAACTCGAAAAAGCCGGCGAACCCAGCCGCTTCAGCGCGCTCGGCTGGAGCCGCGGCATCGACTGGCCCGCTCGGTGCATCGAAATGGCCCTCGGCAAGGGCTCATCCATCGACGTTGCGTACCGCCTGAAGGCAAAAACCAACCCTCAATTTCCAGGGCTTGAGCTCGAACTCGCCGACATCCGAATGGCCTAAATGGCGGGCCAACACGGGTAACTAGTTTGCGTTCAAAACTTTCTGCTTCGTTTTTGGTGCATCCAGCGTCTTATATACTGAACCCTTGACTGATGCCAACGACCGAGACAAGACGACTGAATCCTCTCCTGCTCTGGGTCATCTTCTTAGCGATCATTGTCCTAGCATTTATCGTCTTCCGCACATCGGCCCGGGAGGTCGTCGAGATTAGAGTGGCGGCAGTCACTCGGCAGAATCTGATTGCCTCCGTCCCGACCAACGGGAAAGTCGAACCCATTGACGAGTTCCAGGCGTACGCTCCCGCGGCCGGTGTTGTCGCGAAGGTTTATGTTGATGTCTCGCAGAAGGTCAAGGTCGGTGATCTTCTTTTGAAGATGGACGACTCCGACGCAAGAGCAAAACTTGCTTCAGCGAACGCCACCCTGCTCGCCGCCGAAGCCACTCTCCACGACATGGAACAGGGTGGTTCACAAGAGGAGCACATCACTCTCAGCGGAGACCTCAGCCGGGCCCAGTTGGAGCAGCAGCAGGCAACGCAAAATCTCGCCGCACTCAAGCAGCTCGAACAGAAAGGCGCAGCTTCACCTAGCGAGGTTGCCGCTGCAGAACAACGCTTGCGGACGGCCAACAGTTCAGTCCAGAGCTTTCAAATGCGCAGCACCCAGCGCTACAGTCCAGCCGACAAAGCCCGCATCGAAGCTCAGGTCGCCGACGCCCGGGCGGCCCTAGAGGCCGCACAGAGCAGCTACGCCTCCTACAACATCCGCACGCCTCAGGCCGGAACCGTGTACTCCATCCCTGTCTCCACCTACGATTTCGTTCCCGCCGGCGAGAACCTGGTCGATGTCGCCGATCTGAACAAGATCCAGATCCGTGCCTACTTCGACGAGCCCGAGATTGGCAAACTCGCCGCCGGACAAGCAGTCAAGATCGTCTGGGACGCAAAACCAAACCAGACCTGGCACGGACACGTTAGCCGCGCCCCAACCACAGTCATCACCTACGGCACACGCAATGTCGGCGAGTGCCTTATCACTGTCGATGACGCTAAGGGCGATCTTCTCCCAAACACGAACGTCACGGTCACGGTGATCACTGCGCAGCGCTTCAATGCGCTCAGCATCCCTCGCGAGGCTCTCCACACCGAGTCCGGCAACTTCGTCTACCGCGTCGTCAACAACAAGCTTGTCCGCACACCGGTTCAAGTCGGTGTAGCCACCAATCTGATTCGCGCAGAGATCACCAGCGGCCTCACCGAAAAAGATACAGTGGCCCTCGGCGCTGTCAACAACAACCGTGAACTGTCCAATGGGCTCCCGGTCAAAATAGTAGATTAGCTATGTTCATCACGTCACCTCCCCGTATTCGCCTTGCGTTTTTCCTGATCCTCCTCTTCGGTGTTCACTCTCTTCGAGCTGATGCGGTAGACGCCAACGCTCTTCTCCAGCAGGGTCGAGTCAATGAAGCAACCGTCAGCCTCCACGAGGTTCTCGACGTGCAACCGCGCGACGCTGAGGCACACCAGCTTCTCTGCCGCATTTATTACGCCCAGGAGATGGCCGACCACGCCATCCACGAGTGCGAACTGGCCGTCGCCAACGCACCCGATAGCAGCGACAACCAGATGTGGCTCGGCCGCGCCTACGGATTTAGGGCCGCTCATGCCAACCCCATCGCTGCTCTCAGTCTCGCCATCAAGGTCCGGGTCGCCTTCGAACGCGCCGTTCAGCTTAATCCCGAAAATATCCACGCCATGAATGACCTCGGCGAGTTTTACGTCGAAGCACCCGCGCTCATCGGCGGCGGCCTCGATAAGGCACAGGCACTCGCCGCCAGAATGCAGCCGCACTTCCCTGCCCAGGCCCATCGCCTGCTCGGCCTAATCGCAGAAAAGAAAAAAGACGACTCGCTCGCAGAAGCAGAGTTCAATAATGCCGTCGACGCCGGCAAAACCCCCGAGACCTACATCGACCTCGGCCAGTTCTATCAGCGCCATCATCAACCCGACAAAATGCTCGAAGCCTTGCAGTCCGGCATCAGCGCCGACCATCACAAAGGCCCCGCCCTCGTCGACGCTGCCAGCATTCTCACCGCGGCTCATAGCTCACCTGAACTCGCCGAGTCCCTTCTCCGTACCTATCTCTCCTCCTCCGCCAAAACCGACGACGCACCCGCATTCAAAGTCCACGTCCAGCTGGGCGAACTCCTCGCGCAACGCGGCGATCCTGACGGGGCGCATCGCGAATATGCCGCGGCCCTTGCCCTCGCACCGAACTATGCACCTGCCCGCAAAGCGATACAGGGTTCATAAAGGAAAAGGCGATACCATGATCTCTAGCCGATCTCAAGGAATCCCTCAGGACGTATGACCCGTTTTCTTCGTCTATGTGTCGCGTGTTCTGCGTTTGCCTCTACGGTCGTGCCCGCCCACGCACAGATATCGTTCTCGACAGCGATCTCTCTCGCCCTGAAAAGCAACCCCAAAGTCCTCGCGGCCCAGGCCGACGTCGACAAGGCGCTCGCCAGTCTCCAGCAGTTGCGCGATGTCTACATTCCCACCGTCGTCGGAGGCTCCGGTTTGGGTCCGCCATCCTACGGCTTTCCGCTCGGCCAACCATCCATCTTCAACATCACCGCGACGTCCCTGGTCTTCAGCTACTCCCAGCGCGATTATCTCCGTGCGGCCACCGCAGCCCTCGATGCAGCCAAATTCACCCTCAAGGACATTCGTGAAGGCGTAGCCGAGGACACCGCCATCACTTATCTCGCCCTCAATCGCGATATGCAGCGTCAGGCCGCGCTCCAGCAGCAGCAAGACTTCGCAGATCGCCTCGTTAGCATCGTTGAGGAGCGGCTCGACGCCGGCGAAGACACCCCCATCGATCTCACCGCCTCCCGCCTCACTGCCGCGCAAATCCGTCTGGCCCGCCTCCGAGCAGAAGATGAAACCGCCGCCGACCAGGCTCATCTAGCGCGTCTCATCGGTCTTCCTCCGCAAGGCCTCGGCACTACCAGCGATAGTGTTCCTATCTTCCCAGCTATCGCGCCCAATCCCACCGGGACCGCGCTGATCACCAGTCCCGCGGTCGACTCCGCCTATGCCATCGCCCGCTCAAAACGCGAAACCGCCTTTGGCGAGGCCCGCTACCTCTGGAGACCGCAGATCACCTTTGAGGGACAATACAGCCGCTTTGCCTCGTTCAATAATCTCCAGGACTACTACTTTCGCTTCCAGCACAACAACGCAGCCGTGGGAGTCGAGATTACCGTTCCCCTCTACGACATGGCCCACCGTGCCAAGGCACGCGAGGCTGCAGCCGACGCATCCCATGCCGAACACGAAGCCGACGCGATCCGGGACCAGTTCTTCGATAGCCGCCTCCGTGCACGCCACACCGCGGCCGAACTCTCCACGCGTGCCGAGATCGCCACTCTCGACCAGCAACTCGCTCAGCAGCAACTCGACATCATGCTCGTCCAGTTGAAGGCCGGCACCGGCAATCTGTCGGGCCCGCAGATGTCTCCCAAGGACGAGCAGACCGCGCGCATCACCGAACGCGAAAAATTCGTCGCTCTTCTCAACGCTAACTTCGAAGCGCAACAAGCAGAGATCAGCCTCATGCGAGCAGCCGGAGAGCTCGAAAACTGGGTCGCCGCAACCATGAGCGCTCAGCCCTCCACACATGCAAAACCCTAAGTTTCTTCACCCAACTATCTTTTGTGAAATGAATAAATTGCCTGTGAACCGTATTATCTGTCTGAACCATCGACGGAACTCCAGAAAAGCCCCCGAACCTCGTTACTGAATGGTAAAATTAAGTTATTATTATGCCTCTTAAAACACTCTTTCTAAATCCGCCCTCCTTTGAGAATTTTGACGGTGGTGCCAGCTCCCGCTGGCCCGCTACCCGCGAGATCGAGTCCTACTGGTACCCCGTCTGGCTCGCTTATCCCGCCGGCATGCTCGAGGGCTCGAAGCTCCTGGATGCGCCGCCGCACCACGTCTCCGCGGATGAGACCATCGAGATCGCAAAAAACTTTGACTTCCTCGTGCTCTTCACCTCCACCGTAGGCTGGAGCGGCGACCACGGCCTCGCCCGTGCCATCAAGAAAGCCAATCCCTCCATCAAGATCGCCTTTGTCGGCCCACCGGTCACCACCGACCCCGACCGCGCGCTCAACGAGTGCGAGGTCATCGACTTCGTCTGCCGCCGCGAGTTCGACTTCTCCACCGTCGAGTTCGCCAACGGCAAGCCCCTGAACGAAATCCTCGGCATCAGCTACAAGGACTCCAACGGCGTCATTCAGCACAATCCCGACCGCCCCCAAGTCGAAGACCTCGATGCCATGCCGTGGGCCACCAAGATCTACAAGCGCGACATGGACGTCACCCGCTACAACGTGCCGTTCCTGCTTCACCCATACATCGCGCTCTACTCCACCCGCGGATGCCCCGCGCAGTGCACCTTCTGCCTCTGGCCCCAGACGCTCTCCGGCCACGCTTGGCGCAAGCGCTCGACCGACGACGTCGCTGCCGAGATGAAGTGGGCCAAAGAAAACTTCCCCCACGTCAAAGAGTTCTTCTTCGACGACGACACCTTCAACATCCAGAAGGTCCGGACCATCGAGCTCTGCGAGAAGCTCAAGCCCCTCGGCATCACCTGGTCCTGCACCTCGCGCGTCACCACTGACCGCGACACTCTCAAGGCCATGAAGGACGCCGGCTGCCGGCTCCTCATCGTCGGCTTCGAGTCAGGCGACCCGCAGATCCTCAAGAACATCAAGAAAGGCGCCACCGTCGAGCGCGCACGCGACTTCGTCAAGGACTGCCACGACCTCGGCCTCATCATCCACGCCGACTTCATCCTCGGCCTCCCCGGCGAAACCAAAGAGTCCATCCGCAACACCATCAACTTCGCCAAGACCCTCGATTGCGAGACCATCCAGGTCTCAGTCGCCCACGCCTACCCTGGCACCGAGTTCTACGACTTCGCGGCGCGCAACAACTTCATCACCAACGAAAAGATGGAAGACGGCGGCGGCCACCAGATGGCCCACATCGAGTACCCTGGCCTCCCCACCGAATACGTCATGGAGATGGTGCACAAGTTCTACGACGAATACTACTTCCGCCCCAAGGCCGCCTTTCGCGTCGTCTGGAAGGCCGTCGTCAACCGCGACGTGCCGCGCCTCTACGTCGAAGCCAAAGCCTTCATGAAGCTCCGCTCCCAGCGCAACAAGGCCTCTCGCCTCAAGAAAGAAGAGAACGCCCTCAAAGCCCAGGAATCCGTCAGCATGAACGCCTAAATCTTCTTTAACTCACGCAAGGCGGCTGGCCACAACCCAGCCGCCTCATCTTTTAACCAGCTACCTCAACCGCCGACCTAATGAGCTGCTTCCGGACCGCCGACTACTCGTCCTCAATCCCTGACGCTCTAACTTCCAGATTGCCAACTATTCAAATTCCGCTACCAGCCACATCTCCAACGGAGCGTCTTGACGAAGCCTACTGGCCTCCTCCAATTCGCCCCAGACCCAAACCGATAGCGTAGGTAACCACTCCTTCGAGCGCACCAATCCAAGTCATCTCGAATCCGCTGCTCCACCACGAGCGGATGGTGATGAGGGACTTAGCAGCTCCAACTACGAAATGCGCGATTAGCGAGACAATCGCAGCGACAATCACCGCTGGTATACCTGTCATAAAGAAAAAGGGAATGATCGGGATCAAGGCTCCAATGGCCGTGGACAAGGCTCCAGAGATGGCCGAGACCATCGGTTTACTCAACCCTTCCTCCGTCGTGTTAAGACGCTCCCGCGCAAGTGCCTTGATGAGTTGTTCCTTGTCTCTTGCAAGGTGATCGACAAAGCGTTCCGCGTCTTCCTCCGGCAAGCCTCGGATTTGATAGCTGAGGGAAAGCACCTCACGAGCTTCAGCTTCGTTGTCCTCGACAGCCTCCCGCTCCCTTGCAAACTCTGCCTCGAATATCTCTCGCTCGCTTTTTGCGGCAAGATACGCTCCAGACCCCATCGATAACGCACTGGCAACCATACCGGCCAAGCCTGCAATGAGAACAAAGTGGCTATTGCCCAATGTCGCTCCCGAGACGCCGGAGACAATGCCGAAGATCGACCCAAGTCCGTCGTTGATGCCGTAGATTGCATCTCCAACCCAACCTGCCGCTTGCGTATGACCTTTGTCGCGGGCTACCAGCAGATCATCGAGCGCCTCCTGCGCCTGCTCGGGAGGCATCGCAGGCAGAGGTCGGCGCGAACGGATCAGATTGCCTAGCGTCTGATAGTGTTCCCGTTCGTCGGCAATCACCTCTTCAAGGATTGCAACGCTGGGTTGGTCGCCAAGGTCTTTCAGTTGCTTTCCATACCTGGCGATGTCTCGGCCTTCGTCGATCTCGAGTCGGCGCAGGGCCAGATCAGCCCCGCCCACTCGATTTACCAACGAGTCCGCCTGACCCGACAGCTCGCCGGCGTACTGGGGTGCTGGTCCGCCTAGCTCCTGGATACGTCCAGCCCATAGATCGGCATGATGTTTCTCCGCAGCGGCTAGACCCCGCAAAGCGTTCCTGCGTTGCGGATCAACTTCGCCTTTGGCAAAGGCCATGTAGGTGTAGTGGCCCTGCATCTCGGCTTGCCAGTTACCCTCTAGGGCGGCGAGAAGCCTCTTATTGTCGGAACTCGTCATCACTGTGCCTTTTCAATTTCAGGGATGCCTTACGAGGCCAATGAGATCTTCAACGACAGCATGCGGCTGGGCAGTGCTTTCCGGCTAGCGCGAATGAAGTCTGACGTGGTCTTCCAACACTTCAGCCTCAAGACTATTTATTCTGCGGCGAAGGTTTGCAAAAAGCTTACGAATATTTAGTCCCTGGCGGTCGGGTCTTTCCTGACACGGACCGTCTCTCTTCTCTGAACAATCTTCCCTGAATTAGAACAGGTTAGTTTCTTATGTCTATCGCATTTTTTCGCGAGTTCCTACTTGCGGTTGCTCCTGAGTGACGGCTATCCGGAAGCAACAATAAACCGATGCCTGTGTCACAATTTGCGACCCCTTATACTCTTTTATGTGAGCGTCCTCAGGACCTTGCACCAAACTCACGCATGAAGCACGCCCTCAAACCCTCGCAATACGCCATCCTTGTCGCCATCATGCTCACAGCGTCGGTCGGCGATACCCTTCTCTCTCGCGGCATGGCCCAGGTCGGCCCCGTCGACTTCCACCACCTCCATCTCCTCTGGCACGCCCTCTTCAACCCCTTCGTCGCCTCCGGGATCGTCCTCCTCATCGGCTTCTTCGCCAGCTATATGACCGCCCTCTCCTGGGCCGACCTGACCTTCGTCATGCCCGCCACCGCCTTCGGGTATGTCGTCGTTGCCCTCCTTAGCCGCTTCTGGCTCCACGAGCACCTCTCCCTCTACCGCTGGGCTGGCATCGTCCTCATCGTCTGCGCCGTCGGTTTCGTCGCCAACGGGCCCTCACGCACCGAGCACCCTGATCCAGCCCACCCATCCGGACACTCCAACCTCGACCTTATGGACTCCGGAGCCGGACGCTGATGCCCCATACCCATGTCTTTCGGGAATGGAGCGCCATCCTCGCCGTCGCGGCCCTGGCCATCACCGGCGAGTGCCTCATCGCGGCCTCCATGCGCCGCCTCGGCGACCTCGACCACCTCCGCACCGGCCCTGGCCTCCGCGGCTACTTGGGCCCCATCCGCGCGGTCCTGTCCAGCCCCCTCTTCCTCGCCGGAGCCCTTTGCATGGCGCTCAACTTCTTCGCGATGCTCTACACCCTCTCAATCGTCGACTTGTCGCTCGCCGCCCCCGCGACCGCCTCGCTCACCTTCATCGGCAACGCCGCTGCCGCAAAGGTCTTCCTCCACGAAAACGTCGACCACCGCCGCTGGTTAGCTGCCATCTTCGTCTGCGTAGGCGTAGTCCTGCTGACTCACTGACCTTCTTAGTAGCTCCCCCGCCAGGTGCGAATTCGTGTAAAGTCTTCCAACAAAATGGTTTAGCCTTGGACCACACCTGCAAAGTCTTCATTCTAAAGACCCTCTCCCGCAAGATCTTCATCCTGAAGTAGTTAGCCTAGGCTTTTGGCCTGGGCTGGTCTTTTTCTTCTATTTTAATTGTAGCGGAAAGCAGAGGGTAAACATGCCACGCGGATGTTGCTGATTTTGCGATGGTTAGATAGTGTTGGGGCTTGACACACGATTTTTGGGCTGATTTTCAACTTTTTATTTCGAGAGATTACCGAAGCCCAAAGAATCGCATCAAGCCGCTGGGGGAAATCTCAGGCGCCATGAATCGCTGGCTGTCGCCCACCACCGCACCGGCTGCCAGCCTTCCGCTCCGCGTCGCGCCCTCCATCGTCGATGGCCACTCGGTTGCGGTCCAGTCGCCAGCGAGGAAAAACCCTGGCCAATCGGTTTGGGCTCCAGGACGAAACCGATCCAGCCCCGGCACGACCGAAAAGGTCGCGCGCGCCTCTTTCAGCACACCGTTTTTGACCAATTTCGCTCGTTTCACCTCAGGGAAAAACATCGCCAACTCCCGTAGAGCCGAAGACAGGATTTCCTCCCTCGTCATCCCGAGCTGAGTCCGCGATCCCGCAATCACCAACTCCACGTAACTGCCCTTCTCGGGCGCGTATCTCCGAATCCGCGACTTGTGAAAAAACCACTCGATCGTCGTGTCGAGCAGCCATGCATGATCGAGGTCGGTAATCTCGCGGTCAAACCAGAACAAGACCGAGGTGAACGGCGAATGCACCTGGCGGGCGAGCTTCAGTTCCAACTGATCCCGCGTATTGAGCGCCAATCCTGCGTAGTGATCGTTCAGCCTCACCGCTGGTAGCAGCTTCTGGGTCTGCTCAAACGGCACGGCTAGCACGATGGAATCGGCCACATAGTCTCGATCCGCAACGCCGACGCGCCAGCGGCCATCCTGCTGCTGCGTGATCGTTTCGACACTAGCTCGAAGCTGGACCACTCCTCCACGCGTTTCAATCAGGCGGGCGATGGCCGCGTAGAACTCACTCAGCGGAGCGGTGGGAATGCCCAAGCGGCCTCCCGTCGAAGATTTAATGAAAAGCTCGTGAAAGACCTTTCCCGCATAACGCGTCGAGCAGTGCGCGGCGTTGTCGTTGAGCGTCGCCATCAGGATTGGATTCCAGAAGTGCCGGATCGAACGCTCCGTCTGCCGCGTACGCTTCAGCCATTGCTCCACGCTTTCGTTGTCTTCGGCCGGGTAACCGCGGAAAAACTCCATCAACCCACGCGCCAGCCCCAGCTTGTCCCTCCATCCAAGCGTCGACATGCTCGCGAAGCTAGGAGCAAAATGCAGCGGCGCGGGCAGACCGCTGGTTTCAATCGTGCTCGAGCTCCCATTGGGCTCAAGAAACGTCTGCTTGTCGTACCAGCGAATCTTGTCCGCACTACCTGCCTGTTCGCATAGCTCAATCAGGTTGGTGCAGCAACCAAGCAGCACATGCTGCGAGTCAACGACCTCGCCAAGCGCGGGATGTTCATACGAGCAGGCACGTCCGCCAACATAGGGCTTCCGCTCGAGCAGCGTCACACTCTTCCCTGCCCCAGTCAGTGCAGCAGCCGCCGCCAGCCCAGCCGCGCCAGCCCCGACAACGATGACATCGCAGGTCTCCTGGTTCACGAGGCCACCCGATTCCGCACGCCCATACCCATCCCTTGCGCGAGGATCATCAGTTTTTGGGAGGTCGGCACGCTTACACGCTCGGAAAAAACGTCATAGTTCCTTGCGATAATTCGTTCAAGAAGACCTCGGTAGATCTTCACCAAAACCCACAGCGCCGCTCGACTGTCCCGATCGATCAATGGCAGAAGTTCGTCAGCCGCAGCATAAAAGTCCTTTCGCTCGCGAGGCCTCCAGCGCCAGCAGTTTGGTCACAGTCTCAGGCTTCCATATATCTTCGAGCAGCCAATACGAGGTGCTCGACCGGAACTTGATTTGCCTCAAGGTCTTCCAGTGGCAGATAGATTCGCCCACGCTCCGCATCTTCGCTTACGTCGCGCAAGATATTCGTCAACTGAAACGCAACGCCTGTCTTCTCCGCAAGCGTCTCCGCTCGTGGATCGCTATACCCAAAGATACGAATGCATACGAGTCCCACTACGGATGCAACAAGATAGCAGTAACGATACAAACCCTCGAAATTCTCATATATCTGGAACGTTTGCGTTACGTTTCCATCTTTTGTAACAGCAGTGTCGGTTACAACAAGTACATCGGATTGATTCTCATCGAGGTCCATCGTGGTTCCCCGCACCAGGTCTTCCAGCAACGTATCGGGAATCGCAAACTTCTTCTGCGTATCGTTCAGCGCAAGGAACACGGGATCGTCGGAGACACCACTCTGTCTCGCGTCCCGCCATGCCCCCAGCCACTGCGACATCATCTCGCGCCGCTCCGCCACTGGCAGCGATTCATCGTCCGAAATGTCATCGGCACGCCGCATAAACGCATATACCGCACACATCGCATTGCGCTTGTGCTCCGGCAGCACGCGAAAGGAGTAGTAGAAGTTCTTCGCCTCCCGCTGTGCAATCGTGCGGCACACAGCATAGGCCTCGGCAATCGTCACGCCGCCATCCCCGCACGCAGCTTGCCGACGAGCGCTTCCACCAGCAGCCCCAGTTTTCTTACTTTCGTCACGACCGGCCTACCTCGCAGCACGTCAAAGTCTTGCGCGGTAATACCGTTGAGAATCGCCTCGCCGCCTTTGCGGAACAGATCCAGCACGACTGCCAGCTCCTTGTCGACGTGCTTGCTGATCTCCCCACCTTCGAGCAGCATCTCGCGCGTCCGCACCACCAGACTCTGCACCATCGCGCGAAACTCCGGCGTGAAGACCCGGCCCTCAATCTGGCCTTCAGCCACTCCAAACCGCAGCATCGCCTCGGCTGGAACATAGCGCCTGCCGCGCTCCGCATCTTCCACCACATCCTGCCAGAAGTTCGCTAGCTGTAGCGCCGTGCAGACCTTGTCCGAGAGGAGTGCAAGCGACTCTTCGCGATACCCGCAAACCCACAGAACCAGTCGTCCAACCGGATTCGCCGAATAGTGCGAGTACTCCAGCAGTTCCTCCCAGCTCTCATACTGCGTCTTAATCTGGTCCATCCGAAATGCGTGCAATAGGTCCAGGAACAATTGACGAGGCGGATTGCACTCGCGAATCGTCTCATGCAGAGCAACGAAGACCGGATGCAACGACCGCTCCGGCGCGTCGTAGCACTCATTCAGCATCGAGCCCCAGGTGTCGAGCAGGCGAGTCGCAACCGCCGGGTCGGCGACCTCGTCACCTAGATCATCGGCCACTCTGCAATACGCGTACATGCTCTCAAAATGAGGCCGGACCTTGCGGGGCAGGAAGAACGTTGCGACGTGGAAGTTCTCGTAGTGCGTGGTTGCAAGCTCTCGGCACCACGCCTGAGCTTCGGCAAGCGTCGGTCGGTCCGACGGAGTCAGATACTCCGGCGGCGCGCCCAGAAGCGGATGCTGTATCACGGTCCCGTCGCTCACCGCGGCACCCCACCTGGGAAGACGGCTGTCTTGATCTCTCGCGAGCCCCCACTCCGGCTCATCATCCGCGCAAAGAGGCCGGGTACCTCGTCCAGTCCAGCGCGGCCGGTAATGTACTCCGCGCACTTGAATCGGCCACTGGTTACCAGGCCAAACGCCGTCCGGCATGTTGCCGGAGTATGGTGAAAACTCGCCTTCAGCGTGATATCTCCGTAGTGCAGGCGGTTCGTATCGAGCTGCACCCTCGTTCCACTGGGCGGCCCACCGAAGAAGTTGACGACGCCACCCTTCCGCACCATATCGACTGCCCACTCCCACGTTGCGGGGGTAGCCACGGCCTCAATGACAACGTCGGCACCTCGCCCTTCAGGCGTTAGGGCGCGAGTCGCCGCTATTACATCTTCCTCCGCTCCCACCTGGACCACGCTGCGGGCGCCAAACAGCTTAGCCGCTCCGATCTGGTCCTCACGCTTCACCACGGCAATTACCTTGATCCCGAACAACTCAGCCACATGCATGAACATAAGCCCGATGGGTCCGGCCCCAATCACTACCATCGTGTCGCCAGCTCGAGCGCCACTCTCCTCCAGTCCACGGACAACGCAGGCCAGCGGCTCGGTCAACGCAGCATGCTCCAGCGGAACTCCTTCCGGCACCAGCAACGTGTTCTTTTCCACAATCCGCGCCGGAATTCGAATGAACTCCGCATACGCCCCGTTGTTGAAGAGAAGGTCTTCGCATAGATTCTGCTGCCCATGCTGGCAGAAAAAACACGCATCGCATGGAGCTGAGTTCAATGCCACCACTCTGTCCCCTTCACTGAAACCCCGCCACCCCGGCTCCAACCTCGGCGACGACTCCGGCAAGCTCATGCCCAAACGGGATCGGCGGTTGCAGCATCATGGCGTGGTATCCGCGCCGATAGACCTTCAAGTCCGTCCCGCAGGTCAGGGCTGCGCCCACCCGGACGACCAGTTCTCCCGGCCCAGCCTGGGGTACTGCCACCCGCTCCAGCCGTAGGTCTTCCTTGCCGTACAGTACCGCCGCCGTCATCTCAGCTATCATCTCCTCTATCTTCTCATTTCGCGCCGCTTCGATGCACCTCTAGTTGCTGCTTCAGAAACATGCAATCCCCAGCCAAGGTCCCGCATCTGATAACCTGAGCCACAGAACACATGCCCTTTGTCTCTCCAGAGAGCTTCGCCAAGCAGACCATTGCCTCCATTCAGGACTACTCCATCCTGTGCTGGCGGGCGATCGCAAACCTCTTTTCCCGTCCCCGTTATTGGGCGGATATCTACACCCAGATGGACTCAATCGGCGTCGGTTCCATGCCCATCGTCGTCCTTACCGGCTTCTTCACCGGGTGCGTCCTTGCCCTGCAGTCGGCGACCTCGCTCCAGGCGTTCGGTTCCGTCAGCCTGACCGGCAACCTGGTGGCCCTCTCGATGGTCAAGGAGCTCGGCCCCGTGCTCACCGGCCTGATGGTCTCCGGCCGCAACGCCTCCGGTATGGCCTCAGAGATCGGCTCCATGAAGGTCACCGAGCAGATCGATGCCATGCGCGCCCTCGGCACCGATCCCATCCGCAAGCTCGTCACCCCGCGCCTGTACGCCACCGTCTTCATGCTCTTCTTCCTCACCATCGTTTCGGACGCCGTCGGCATCGCAGGCGGTGCTCTGGTCAGCGTCACGCTCATGGGACTCAACGCCTCTTCCTACTTCCACAACTCCTACCGCGCGCTCCAGTATGGCGACGTTGTCCAGGGGCTCACCAAGCCGCTCTTCTCCGGATTTATCATCGCCACCGTGGGATGCTACTTCGGCATGACCACCAAGGGTGGCACGCAGGGAGTTGGTAAAGCGACCACCCAGGCCGTCGTCTACTCCTCCGTCTTCATCATCATCGTCGACTTCATCGTCAGCCGCGCGATGATCGGCATCTTCGGCAGGTGACCCGGCTATGCCTGCAGACATCGCTCCCGGAAACCTTCTCAGACGCAGCCGAGCCCCGACTCCGCCGAGCCAGTCGTCGTCTTCGAAGACGTCTCGATTACCTTCGACATCAAGCCCGTCCTGCAGAACATCTCCTTCACCGTCCAGCGCGGCGAGACCCGAATCATTCTCGGCCCGGCCGGCGGCGGAAAATCCGTTCTGATAAAGCTCGCAAACGGCCTCATTCGTCCGGACTCAGGCACCATTCGCGTCTTCGGCGAGGACATCACTCGCATGCGCGAGACCGATCTCTTCAAGCTTCGCGCACGCATCGGCATGGTCTTTCAGGAGTCGGCGCTTTTCGACTCCTTGTCTGTCGAAGACAACGTGGCCTACCGGTTCCACGAAGATCACGTTCCGGAAGAAGAGGCTCACAAACGAGTCGTAGAGGCTCTTCAATTCGTTGAGCTCGAGAACACCATCAACAAGTTCCCACCTGAGCTCTCCGGCGGCATGCGACGGCGCGTCTCCATCGCCCGCGCCATTATCGCCAAGCCAGACCTCATCCTCTACGACTCTCCCACCGGCGGCCTCGACCCTATCACCTCAACCACCATCATCGATCTTGTCATCAAGCAACGCGACGTCACCCACACGACCTCGCTGGTGATCACCCACCGCCTGCAGGACGCCTTCCTACTGGCCAGAAACCGCTTCAACCAGGAGACCGGAAAAATCGAACCGATTCCCAACGGCGGCATCGACGACAGCACCAAGTTTCTCGTCCTGAATGAAGGCCAGGTCGTCTTCGACGGCACCACTCACGAGCTCGTCCACACCACCGACCCCTGGCTCAAAGAGTATCTCTCCTGACCGTCAGCGCTTGCCCGCTCTTCCACTCCTCATACGTAAATGCGCGGCATCATCAGAAACGCATCCCGCGTCCTCACATACGCGCCCAAGCCCATTCATCCTCCCGATCGCATGCAACTCCTCCGCGAGCACATATGGCCCCGCCGGATCGATAAATTTGTCTTCGACATAAGATCGAAACCACTCTGCCTAGAATGATCCGCGACCTGCCGATCTCCATGGTGGTGAACTCTCTGCATTCAAGCGCCGCATGGGCCTCGGCAATGCGCGGCACCTTGACCACCTGGATGGTGTAGTCGTGAAACCCGCCATCTCCAGTTCATTCACCTCAGCTGGAAAATCCGTGGCGCAGATGTTCATCTTCGGCATCATGTCCTCTGTCACGACATTCACCACGAACTCGCCCGTTCGCCGAATATTCCACGCCGTATCCTTCGGGACTAAGCCCACCTGGCGTCCGGTCCGTAACTCCCAATCCAATGATCGGAGGATCGGTGCAAAGGTAGTTGTAGGAGCTGAACGGAGCAGCATTCAGCCTTCCGTCCTCGTTCATGCTTGTCACCAAAGCGATGGGGCGGGGCGCAACCAGCCCAATCAGCAGATTATGCGCTCGTGCGTCCCTTGGGCTTTTCCATATCAAAAATCATTAGCGGTTCCTCTACTCTTCAGCAGCCTATCGTATCAGCCGCTGGCCCATACCCGCCATCTAGCCTTGCACCATCTTCAAAACCGCAGTCTCGCACCGTGGGCCACGCTTTGCTCTCTGGGTCAACCACATCAAAGTGATCGGCCACGGGAATCATCGTGACCGTAACGGTATCCCCCTGATGCCGCGCCATCTCCGCCCATCGCCCAGGCAGCTCCGGAGGAATCTGATCATCTTCAGAACCCTGAATCAAAACCTGCGGCACCCCGAGCGGCAGCAGATCGCCAGGATTTCCCGCCCGATATCGATCCTGAAATTCTCCAGGCGGAACCACCAATCAGGCTATAGACTTCATGTTTGTCGTGAGCGAAGGTGAAATAACCCGACAGATCACAAGTAAGCCGCAGATCCACTGCTCCCACGAGCGCAATCAATCCACGCAGCGCCACTTTCGGCTGTGGCGCACAAATCGGGCTCGTCTCAGGAACATGATGCCGCCCGGCCAGCCAAAACGCCAGGTGGCCGCCCGCCGAATGCCCCATTGCAATCGTTCGATTCAGATCCAGTAGATAACTCTTGGCCAACGTGGCTACGTAGTCGCAGCCAGCAGCGACATCCTGAAAGGTCGCCGGCCACCCGCCTCCCGTGGATCCCACTCGCCGATACTCAATTGACCACGTCGCGATCCCGGCCGACTTCAGCGCCACACAAAGATGCCCTGCGTACGTCAGGTCATACGCCGACTTCCACCATCCCCCATGCACAAAGACGACCAACGGCACTGGCCCATTCGCCGCACTTACTGGCAGTCGCAGATCACCAAACTGATACTCGCCCGGCCCGTAGTGAATCCGATGATCAGCAGGCGGAGGGACTGCATTCAAGACATCCATATTTGTATGACGGCCCTGCCCGTTTCACGGATGGGTTCTTATTGCTTGGCGGGAGGCGGGTCGCTGGTTGTGCCCGAAGTACCCGTACTCGCTGGCAGCGTATAGATGACCTCGCCGGGACGCGTGTAGTGCAGCTCTTCGCGGGCCTGATGCTCAATCGCATTCGGATCGCTCTGCAGCCGGTCGACATGCCCCTTCAACTGGTCGTTTTCCTTTTGCAGACTATGCAACTGACGGTCCAGGCTCTGCGCATCCTGCCGCTTTTGTTGATACGCTGTGATCCCATTCTGCCCAAAGATGACGTGGTATCCCATCGCCAGTGCAAGCAACGCCGCCGCGCCCGTTGCGACCTTTCGCCAGCCCACCTGACTGCGTTCGTACAGACGCACGATCACTCCCGACCGCTTTACTTCTGTGCGTGCTTTGTTCGAACGAGTCATCTCGACTAAGTACAAACTCCACGCCACACACCGTCAAGTGGAAAACCCTCTTTCGTGCGAGCCCGTACCTGGTTCATACCGACGCACTCGCAAAAACGCACGGTCTCATCCAATGAGGCACTATCGACCCTTCACGCAATTTCCGGCCAAAACGCACAGCCTGATCGAATAAGCTGCACGAAGCCATTCACCTTGTTATCCTTGTTGACAGCGCATGTATATCCTCGTTGCCATCGCGGCTCTCTGCACTTTGCTCACGGTTGTCGCAATCAACAGGCACGTTCGGTCCAGCCAAGCATCTGCGAATCCGCAACACGACTTTGCCCACCATCTCTTCGCCGCTGCTGCTGATCAAAACACCCGCGGGCGTCATACCCTTATGCAACAAAGCGTGAAAGACATTATGGCGAAGAAGAACTACAAGACTCCGCCTCTCCAGGGCAACACTCGCCAACAATCAGCCTCATCCAAGCTCTTCTAGCACGAAAGGACCTGCTCTATGCAATCCGCTATCCCCTCTCAGCTCGGTCTCAGCCACCGCACCGGATCGCTTCAGGACTCCCTCGCCGGCAAGACCCTCCTCATCATTGGTGCGACCGCGTTCGTCGCGGCCTGCGCTCACATCTCGCTCCCGCTTCCCTTCACGCCGGTCCCTCTCACACTCCAGAACTTCGCCGTCCTCCTCGTCGGCATGTTTCTCGGCCCCGTCGCGGGCTTCTCCGCGATGGTCCTCTACCTCGTCGAAGGCGCTGCCGGCCTTCCCGTCTTCACCCCATACGCTGCCGGCGGCATCGCACATCTGCTGGGCCCCAACGGCGGCTATCTCTTCTCCTACCCGGTCGCAGCAGCTACTGCCGGCTTTGTCGTGCGAGCCATGCAGCACATCACTACACGATTCCGGAGCGCCCTCGTCGCCGCCACCGCTGCCACTCTGCCAATCTTCCTCTTCGGCGCAAGCTGGTTCGCCTACTACGCCCATCACAATGTCTCCGCAACATGGGCCATGGCCATCGCCCCGTTCATTCCCGGAGAAATCGTCAAGATCACTGCTGCTGCCGGCATCTACAGCACCTTCCAGCGATGGCGGCGGTCTTAGCTGGTAGCCTAGAGCTCTGATATCTCCTCCCCCGCGCAGAACCGTCATCTAAATTCGGCGCATCTCACTATCTTTCAACCTCCATCGAAGGATCGAACGCATCATGACTGCCGCAAGCACCGCCATTCAAGAGATCAGCATCGCCCATAGCCCCGATTCCGACGACGCCTTCATGTTTTATGGCCTCGCCACTAACAAGGTGCGTGTCCCGGGCTACAAATTCACCCACACCCTCACCGACATAGAAACCCTCAACCACCGCGCCATCAATGAGGCCTTCTACGACGTCACAGCCATCTCTTTCCACGCCTACCCCTACCTGCAGGACAACTACACCCTGATGGCCTGCGGTGGCAGCGTCGGCGAAGGCTACGGTCCCATGATCGTCTCCGCCCGCAAACTCACCCTGCCTCAGGTCAAGAAGACTCGCATCGCCGTGCCAGGCACCCTAACCACTGCCTACCTCACCCTCAAGCTCTTCGCACCCGATATCGAAACCGCGGTCGTCCCCTTCGACAAGATCATCCCCGCCGTTGCCGCGGGTGAGTTTGAAGCCGGCCTCATCATCCACGAAGGCCAGCTGACCTACGCCAACGACGGCCTCATCAAGCTGCTCGACCTGGGTCAATGGTGGCGCGAACAGACCGGCCTACCCCTTCCCCTCGGCGGCAACGCCATCCGTCGCTCTCTCGGCGCCGAAACCCTCCGCACCACCACCAATGCCCTCCGCGACAGCATCCAGCACGCGCTTGACCACCGCGAAGAGGCCCTCGCGTACGCAATGCAGTTCGCTCGCGACCTCGATCCCACCCTCGCCAACCGCTTCGTCGGCATGTACGTCAACGAGCGTACGCTCAACTACGGAACTGACGGCCGGGAAGCCATCCACAAGCTCCTGGAAATGGGCTACGACCGCGGCATTATCCCGCACCGCGCCAACGTCGACTTCGTCGGCTAGCAAAATTTTTCTAGCCTGACTCACAGCTTGCAGCTACATTTTTACGCTGCAAGCTGTGTTATCTTTAACTAGTCGGGTGATTGCAGTCTTGCGTGTTCAGACTCATCTCAAAGGCTCTCACCGATCTCCTCCCTCAGGAGCAAAACCCAAAGGACGCGTAGCTCAGCTGGTAGAGCATTCGACTCTTAATCGACTGGTCGTAGGTTCGATCCCTACCGCGTCCACCATTACTTTCAATAACTTATAATTGAAAAAAGGCTGACCCTTCGCTCGTTTTTTAGACCGGTGGCTGTTTTGGTGGCTGTTGCTCGCTCACGTAACAGAGATAGAATTCCCGCACAGATCACCGAGATTCCTCAAGAGCTTCGTTCACGGCATCATCTGACATGGGCTTTACGATGATGTGTCAGAGACTCCTCAGCCATTGTGGATGACCGGTTCGTCCGGCATTGGATTGTGCCGACGCCGGCACCACCCCACAGCTCTGCGCAGCGTTGCCTGAGGTAGGACTCGAACCTACAACCCTTCGGTTAACAGCCAGCGAATTCCCTCCCCCTTCCACTGCTATTGATTGCTGTAAGTCACTATACATCAGCAGATTAGATCAATTCCTCTCAGCGTCGCATTGCTAGCCATATGGCCTGATTGTGACTGATTTTGAACTAGCGTGGGCACAAAAATGGGCACAACCGTTTACAGTCGAAAGCGCGGTCCAGCGACAACGCTTTAGCCAGCTTGATGATGTTCTCCAACGCCACATTACGCTCACCGCGCTCGACGCTTCCAACATAGTTGCGATGGAGATCAGCGCGTTCTGCCAATTCCTCTTGGGAATAGCCCTTCGCTTCGCGATATTCTCGCAAAGTCTTGCCGAAGCGAATCGTGATGGCACTTTTGGCCATACGTCGAAATTTCGATAATGACCACTATGGGTCTACACACTTTGAGTGTGATGTAGGCGAGAAGAAGTCCACTTGCCACTGGAGTCTGAGGCGCAGTTATGTCATGTGCGCAAGCATAGTAATCAAACAGCCTAGTCAACTCTGATACTCGGTTGATCTCGGTTTTTTGGTTTACTGGGCTGCTTGCTGAGCTATTGCGCGAGCGACAAAGCAAAGATCTTGGAATATCCTGGCCGCAAAGAGGATCGTGGCCCCAGTCACTAGCATGACGTCATCGACCTGCCCACGAACTCGACGGTAGGTGCGAAGCATCTGCGGCACCCCGGGCTATCGCTGCGCTCCCTGCCTGTTACCTTTTCGCGCAGAGGTTCGAGCGGCAGACGTCTCGGATTCGATTAGGGTCCAATGAAGCCTTCGAGTCGTTCTACCAAAATCCCGCTGCCAATAGTCTGCCGAAGCGTTGCTAACATCGTCGCGTCACTCGTCTGTGCACTCCAGTCGGGAGCAGTAAGCCGATGCACTCCTTGCGAAGGAACCAGCGGTAAGTGCAATTCAGGCAGGAGTTTCTGAGGTGGTGTTCTGAATCTCGGTGGCGAGTGACCCGACCGGGTTGAGCAAGGTGTTCTTGGCAATGGTAAGTGGAGACGCTCCACGCCGGTACATCATGTATGCGGCGACAGCTCCGGCGGTAAAGGTTAGAAGTGCGACGAGTCTGCTCGCTGTCGATCGTTCCATGGGCTGGTCCCTCTATTCAATCCTTGCCTATTTGAATTGAGTCGAGCCCAAGACGTTGTATCGGCTTTCTCGAAAGCAGATGACGTTGACGTGCCAGGGGCCTTTTCGGATGATTCGATTCTAGCCGGTTCCTTGGGCGCGGCATTGAGGGAAGAAGCAAGCCGGGTCTCGGCAGCAAGCATCCTATTCAGAGAGAAAGGAGGGTATATGCCATTCAAAAGCGAAGCACAAAGGCGATATTTTGAGGCAAACAAAGCGAAACTCGAAAAGCAAGGTGTCGACGTAAAAGAATGGGAAGAATCAAGTCGTGGTCTGAAGCTCCCGGAGCGAGCCCCGCGGAAAAAAGGTCGGGCTAAATCTCTACGAGGCGTCTAGCCGTTGGCGGTTCATTCGTATATCCGGGACAGATTAGTGGAAGTTCCTAACCCTAACGTCTGAGAGGAGAAGTAATGCCAACACGACCGACCTGGTCTGGGTCCATTCAAATTTCACTCGTTTCCATCGCGGTCAAGATTTTTCCAGCGACCAATCCTGGCAAGCAAGTTCAATTTCACCAGATTGATCGCAAGACGCATAAGCGGGTGCATCATCAGAATATCGACGAAGCGGGGGAAGTCGAAAAGGCGGACATCGTAAAAGGATTCGAATACGCCAAAGACAAATACATCGAGATCGATCCGGAGGAGCTAAAAGCACTTCGCCTTCCGACGGCGACCACCATGCCAATCAATCAATTCGTCAACGTTGATGAGATATCCCCGGGACTCTTCGAACGTCCTTATTTCGTGGCTCCGAAGGATGAGGTTCAGGCAAAAGCACTCAGCATCATGCGCAAAGCTCTGGCTCAAACAAACACCTTGGGCATTGGAGAGATCGCTTTTAGCGGTCGGGAACACCTGGTAGCGATCGGGGCTCCGTTGGACTCGAAGCAAAAGGGCCTCATGCTATACGTGCTTCGATACGAGGATGAGCTGCGTAGTGGGAAATCAGTTCTTTCGGGGGTGAAGGAAGCCTCAGTAGATACAGACGAACTCTCCTTAGCCAAACAACTGATCAAAGGAAAGACGTCAAAACTAAAACTCTCCGCCTATAAAGATGACTACGAGGCGGCGGTTAGGAAGCTGGTCGAGGCGAAGCGAAAAGGCAAACCGCTGCCCGCTCCGGAGCCCGAACAAGAAAAGCGGAAGGTGGTCAATATCATGGATGCGCTGCGCAGCAGCCTTACACAAGAGAAGAAGGCGAAAAAACCGACGCGGCGAACCAAGGCTGCCTAAAGGCAGCAATTTGATTAGCGAAACAATACGCTTCCTATTGCGATACAAATTCGGCGGCTATCGACAGATCGGCGACCAGTGTGTGTCTCTGGCTGTCACGGTCTTTGTCCGTGCGAGCTCTGAGAATCGCGGAAGGGTGCAGGGTCGTAATGATCGGTGGAAGCCCCTTAACCTGCTGGACTTTTCCATGGGTCTTCGTGACTTTAAAGGTCGAGCCCAAAAGAGACTGTGAGGCTACCGCACCCAGACATACGATCAGCTTCGGTTTCACAGTCTCTAATTCCGCTTCCAACCAAGGTCGACAGGCACGAATTTCGGTCATGTTGGGTTTCTTATGGATTCGTAGTTTGCCGCGCGGTTCCCACTTGAAGTGCTTCACCGTGTTCGTGACATAGACGGCGCGCCGATCGATTCCGGCCTCTTCCAGGCATTGATCCAGCAGTTTGCCCGCTGGTCCAACGAAGGGGCGGCCCTCTTTATCTTCGCTATCGCCAGGCTGCTCGCCGATCATCATGATTGAAACCTTCGGTCTCGTGGCGTCCCGCCCCGCCTCTAGCTCCCCAAATACCGCCTGAGTGGCGTGGCGATAGAGGTCACAGCCGCGACATTCCTGTACGGCTTTTCGGAGGACAGGCAGTGTCCTCTCCTTTGGAACAAAGACCGCGGCATCTGTTACGGCTTTAGTTGTCATCGCCGAACGCTCATTACAAGTCACGAATCATCTAGTCGACCTCGGTACCCCGAAGTCTCACCTGATTCTGTAGATGCAGCTCCATCTGCAAAGGAAGTAAGCAGAACGAGCGGGCTCCTGATCCTCGGGACGTATTTCGCGGTCAAAGCATCAGAGCAATGCAAGGGGAGATTCGCCATGGACACCGTACAAACGGCCGGCAAAGTGCGGATTGGCATTTCAGGATGGCGCTATGCGGGATGGCGGGGCGTTTTCTATCCTCCGAAACTACCGCAGCGCAGTGAGCTTGCATTCGCGGCCAAGAATTTCAATTCGATTGAGATCAACGGTACCCACTACTCCCTGCAGAAACCCGAATACTTCGCACGATGGTCTACAGAAACTTCGGATGATTTTGTCTTCGCGATCAAGGGATCGCGGTTTATCACTCATATGAAGAAGCTCCGGAACGTCGAAGAGGCGCTTGCGAACTTCTTCGCCCAGGGTGTTCTACGTCTTGGGAAGAAGCTGGGGCCGGTCCTTTGGCAATTCCCTCCCCAGTTTGTATTCGAACCAGTAAAGCTAGAGACTTTCTTCAAAATGCTGCCGCGGACGATGAAGCAAGCAACTCAACTGGCCGGCGCCCACGGGCCGAAGTTGCACGGGCGGGCTACACCGCAGTCGAACGAGGGACAGCAAAACAAGAGATCCGGCATTGCGTGGAAATTCGGCACGAGAGTTTTGCGGTTCCAGAGTTCATTCAACTACTACGACGGCACAGCATTGGATCGGTCGTAGCTGACACGGTGGAGTGGCCCTTATTGGTGGACGTGACCACTGACTTTGTCTATTGCAGGCTGCATGGGTCAGAACAGCTCTACGCCAGCGGCTACAACGATGCAGGGCTTGATCTGTGGGCTGACCGTGTTGCTGCTTGGGCTAGAGGGGACGATGCGCCGAGTGGCCGGTTCGCTTGTGGAGAAAAGTGCCGGAAACTTCCAGCTCGCGATGTTTATGTTTATTTTGACAATGACATGAAGGTGCGGGCTCCGTTTGACGCACAGGGGCTCCGCGAACGAGTGGAGCAGCGGTTAGGTCCACAGACGGCTGAATAGTTCACGTACTTGCTGCAAAGCGAATAAAGAGCGAAAATATTATTAGGTTACTCGATGAAGCGCTCAGGCACCGCCGATCTTCCACTTCACGGCGGTCGTGTGCCTCCCTGGCTGGCCGCTCGAATGACGGAGTTAGGGACTGCCATCGCCGAACAGGTCATCCTCAACTATGGGCAATCCGAATTTCTGACCCGATTGAGCGATCCGTTCTGGTTCCAGGCCTATGGAGCCGTGATGGGAATGGACTGGCACTCCTCGGGTATTACGACTTCGGTGCTGGGGGCGTTAAAGCGAGGGATGAATCCGCGTTTCTCGGAATTGGCTTAATGGTCTGCGGCGGCCGCGGCCGGCATTCTTCCGGACTCCGGATGAGTTGCGCGCGTTCTCGCTAAAGACAGGGCTCGATGGCGATGCGCTTGCTCGTACGAGCCGACTGACTGCGCGCATCGACAACAACGCAGTTGCGGATGGCTTTCAACTCTATCTGCATTCGTTCGTAATCACTCGGTCCGGAGAATGGGCGGTCGTCCAACAAGGGTATGAATTCCAATAGCCACTTAGCTCGGCGATACCACTGGCATTCGGCCAGCGTGCGTGATTTCGTATCCGCTCCGCATTCCGCCATCGTAGGCGAACCACAGGGCAAAAATCTCGAACCTGGTAGATTTGCGCGCGGCGAAGGCTCAGAGTGCCCTGCTCACTATTGCGAAGGGGCCGTCCCAAATACATTGAACGACACCCGAAGACTCGCCATGCCGATGCATCATGATGTTCGAGCGAAAGGATGTAGATTTGAAGCGGCTGGGTGCAGTTTTGGCCATTGCGCATGAGCAGGAGCTGCGAGATTTTGCCTCGTTGCTTCTTGTCGAAGGACTAGGGCCGCGGACACTGCAGTCCCTGGCGTTGATTGCGGAAGTCGTTCATGGAGCGCCTGCGCGCTTTAGCGATCCAGCACGTTTTCTTTCGCGCATGGCGGCAAAGATGGACATCCCTTTCCTGTTCCGCTGAAGACTTACGATGAATCGCTGGCGGTGCTGCGCCGCTCTCTCGACGCGGCTCGCCTTGGGCATACGGAGAAGCTCGAAGGCTTTCGGCGATTGGATCGTTTGACCCGTAATGTTGAAGAAGTGCGTGAACCACGTGCGGATTTCGATGCCGCGATTGAGCATGAACGCGCGATCTCGCCGTCCGTCGGAGGGCGAACAGTATTCGATGACAAACCACCAAAGAAGGTCCCGATTCCAAAAGCACAATTAGGGTTGTTTTAGAAGG
>CAWIQU010000006.1:0-708040 GCA_963838345.1 uncultured Acidobacteriaceae bacterium
GTCTTTGCCCACCCGGTCGACTCTTCCGCCGTAGAGCTCCACTACGCTCTCGTAGCTTCCGCCTATGTCGAAGATGTACGTGAACCCGCCGTACTTCTGTTCAAGGGAGATGATCTGATTGCCATGCACGGACTTTCCGGTGCCGGTTGGTCCAATGATGAGCATGACGCGAACGCCGTCCACATATACGTCCTGAAAAAACGGCGTCCGTGTGCGCGTCTCGAGGACGTTTAGGTATTCAGAGTCAAGGTCCTCTGAGCGGAGATGACCAAGATGCGGAGCGAACACAGAGGAGAGGCGAGCGTGATGGTCTTCTGCCAGCCAAAGCGGGAAGACGTTGAACTTGTGGTTACCGGGGAACATCGCGTAGAACGCCGACAGGTTCCCGAGCGTCTCCTCCATGATTTGTGCGCGCGCATCCACAAAGACGCGATGAACCGCTGGCGCCGTATCCCGGAGTTGTTCCGTGCTTCGAGCGGCCAACAAAAGGCGCAGGGAAAACTCACCTTGCGCTTTCTTATCGAGGGCGCGTATGACTTCGCTCAAGTCATCCACATTGCTATTCGCGGCCTTTGCTCCTGCTCCCGTTTCGAGAGAGGCAGTATCCCGGCCGCTCATCACTCGGGTGAGTACGCCCACCTTGAAGAACGAGATGAACTTCTCCTGGGCATCAATCTCACTGCGGGCCGCCGACGCGGACTTCACGCGCCACGAGGAACACAAGACACTGTCACAGTCGAGTGAGAACAAACCGGAGAAGAGACACGGTCTTGATGCCTCTGGAGTCGTCTTCAGTGAGAACATCTGTACGTGTCGTTTGCCCACCTGCAGGTGATCACTATGCCAGGCAACCGGACTCTTGACGATCTGCCGATCCACGCCGGTGTCGCTGCGAAGCTGATCCTGTTCGGACCATTCCTCAAGGTTGAATAGATAGCTGAAGAACTGGAAAGCCTGCGCCTTCCCCAGCAGCCGCAGTCCAAGAGAGTTACCAAGGTGAGTTTCAAGGATAACCGCGGCCTTTTCCAGCTCTGCCAACATCCGTGAGGTATCGAGCGCATTCTCGTCCGGCTTAGGTTCGAAGGGCTTCACCTTTGACGGCTCAAGCGTCAGGCACCAGTGCAGGTCAATGCGGCGAAAGGCTGCGGACTTCTCCAGAAAGCGAAGGCGATCGGTTGCAAAGACCTCGGTTGCTGGATTCTCATACTTGGCCTGACGCGGGAGATGGAAGCCCAACATCACGCGGGCGTATTGGTATAGGCACGAGCCTTCTGGGAGTCCCCGCAATGCTCCTTCAATCGAGCGCATCCGGGAATCGAGTTGAAGATCGGTCAACCCTTCTTCATCAATTCCCGCCAGGAAGAAGAGGCATCCATAGCCTCCGCCCTTCAGCGCGAAGATGTTTGGTCCTACAAAGCGGGAGATGGGAACGATGCTACAGGCAGCTCCGGCCTTTGCGAACCAAGGGGTATGTCTGCGTTGCTCAGTGTTTGCGAGGGTCATAGTAGGAGTTCTGGTTGAGGCTGAGGCCCCAGAGTTGGAACATCTTTGGGTGTTTGCGGACGATAAGCCATGCGCCGGCCGCCATCATTGGGAAGCTGAAGATCGCGATCATTCGGAACCCGACGAGGAAAACCGTTACCGTGACGAATACGATCGCCATCCATGTCGAAAGATCGAGGCCAAGTTTGGCCCTCGGTCGATTCAGCGCTTGATTGATTGGTAACGGCTCTCCCCGCTTGGTCGTGTGCATGGCACCCTCACATTGACTGGCCGGTTAGAGAGCCAATCCAGCCAGCACCCCATCCGAGTACGCCAGCACCAAACAGGGCACCGAAGAGACCTGGTATCGCGTCCTGAAACCGGCCGCTCATCATCCGAATGCCCGCGAAGATGAGCCCTCCGAAGCAGATGACGGCGCCTGCGTAAATGGCGAACGTCTTGAACGTTCCCATGAGGGTCTGTGCCCCTGAGAAGTCCATCGTCCCCTGTGCATGTGCGACGGTTGCAAACGTTAGGACCATAAATGTCGGCGCTAACGTGCGCATGAGGTGGAGAACTTTCTGATTAGTTATAGGTCGTCCCCGCCTTCTGAGAAGCGAGGAATTTAGTTGGCTTGTCAGGGACATCTGATCCTCCGGTCGGCTTGAATGTTCGCCGTCATGACTCGGAAGCTAATGCCCACGCGAACTGTCGTCCAAGACTTCCTATCTATAACGCCATACTTTATGTCTATGGCTGTCTATCCGAGCAACTTCAATTGTTCGGGTCGAATACTGCCCGATGTTCGTTTCTTCCGACGAGATTCCTTCCAATCTTCCTGGAGGAATCGTTCGATGAATGGCAATGCGATATGATCTGCACGACTCTGGTGCACGAATGCGGTGTCTGCAGTCCAATTGACACCGGCGATGGGCCGGGTGATGAGCCCCGATTCGAGAGGCGAGAGTTGATCCACAAGAGCGAGCCCGTAACCTGCTTTAACCATCCACTGAATGTCAGAGGGCGTCCTTGCAGAATTTGCCAAACGGAGTGGGATTCCTACGTCGGAGAACATCTCTACCAGTCGAGAGTGAGCGGACGGATGTAACTCTGGATCGCGAAATATCTTAATGCGGTCTGCAACTTTATGAATGTCCAGGAGTGCTTCGCTGGCAAGAGAGTCCTCAGAGCGCATGCAGATGACCAATGGCGACTGGGCGATTTGCTGCACGTTGTAAAGTTCGGCATCAATGGGCATTGGGAGAATCGCGCAATCCAATAAGCGCTGGTTCAGTCTCTGCAAGATCAGCACCGGATCTCCGCCAGCCAGTTGAATCTCGCATCCGGGGAACATCTCTTCGTAGGACTCGCGAAATGCTTGCAAGAGGTTTGCATTAACGAAGGAAGAAAAGCCGAGCCGCAGCGGAGGGACATCGCCAAGATGAACAGCCCGTGCCATGGCGAGCATTTCATCTCTTTCTCGGAGCGTATTTCTCGCGTAGGCGATCACTATGCGCCCAGCATCCGTGATGCGAATCCCATCACGGCTGCGCTCGAAGAGCGGAAACTTAATGTCTATTTCGAGATCACGAATCTGCTTGCTGAGCGACGGCTGCGCAAGAAAGAGACGCTGAGCGGCGCGAGTAAAGTTCAAAGTTTCCGCGACCGCAAGTATGTACTTCAAGAGCCGAAATTCAAGGGAATCTGACATGGCCTCAGTACTCCGCTGGCTATCGTCGATTCCACTGACCCGATCGAACAGATGGTCGTGGAAAATTGTCTATTTCTATGATTTGGGGCATGAATTAGATGTGTCAATAGGTAACCCGAAGGTGTCCGGAAACCTCGAGGTAACCGCGCTAGTTGTGTTCATGCGGGAGCGACCATAGATAAAACCTTGGGCGAAATAGATAACAAGTATTGGACTCGCAGTTGCGATGGCGTCAGGCTTGAAGCAGCAAAACAGCATGTGAGGTGTCCAATGGACAGAAGATTCCCGGTGTCTCAGTCGATTGGTAGACACGAGTCAAATGGGATTGAACAACTCCCAGACAGTGGACAATCAAACCCGCTCTTTCGGAAGCCTGCCAGAAGATCGATCGAAGTTGAGCCGCTGCTCACGGCTGAGGACGTAGCCAAGCGCCTCAATGTCAGCACGGATTGGGTGTGGGACCACTCCTCAAGAAAGAAACCACTTCTTCCGGTGATTCGTATGGGCGACGGAACACTTCGTTACCGTGCCAGCGGAATCGAAATGTTCATTGACGAGCATGAACGGATGACCTCACTCCGGCGGCGCACCGGCTAAAATAGCAGTGCCCACTGTCTCCCCGCAGAAATAGAGGAATCGATGGGTAAATCGCACCAGGCAGGATGGGTCTCTCTGCGCGGGAAGCAGTGGTTTGGCTACTTCCGTCAGACGGTCCTCGATCCTACAACCGGCGAGGAGCGAGTCAAGAAGGTTTGTGTCAAGCTCGCCCTCAAAACCAAAATGACCAAGCTCCAAGCGCGAGAGGCGCTACGAGCCGAGGTCACAAAACGTACAGGTCAGAACCTCGGAGGCAGAGTCCCTAAGGACAGCTCTGTCACCTTCGAGTGGTTTGTCCTCAACCGCTACTTTCCCCTCCGTAAGGGAGATTGGCGGCCGGAGACGGCGAAAGAGAAGATGGCCCAGATCAGACTCGACCTCATCGACAGGTTCGGCGATCATCCGCTTGATTCGTTTGACAAGTTCATGATGCAGACGCATCTGAACGGTCTGGCGGAGCGGTACTCGCAGGACAGGGTCAAGCAGGCAAGATCCTATCTGAAGTCCATCTTCGATGAAGCCATCGAGCAGGAGTACCTCGTCAAGGACCCGACCCGGAAGCTGCGGATTCCCAGGAATCTCCGGCCGAAGGACAAGCAGGTCCTGAGTTGGGAGCAACTTTGGCTGATTCTGGCCAACGCGGGCAGACGGGACCGTCTGCTGCTCATGCTCGATATGACCGAGGCGCTGAGGCCGAGCGAGTTGTTCGCTTTGCGGTGGCGCTCCTTTGATGACCAGAACACGCTAACCCTAACCGAAACCGTCTACCGGAGAACGCTCAGACCATTTGGGAAGACTCCGGGAAGCCTGACGAAGGTTCATCTGCCGGACGGACTAGCCGATGAGCTCTTTCGCTGGAAGATGGAGTGCAAGCAAGCGTCCTGTAAGAACCCTTCCTGCCGGAAGGACGAACACAGGAAGGCTTCACCGGATGCGTTTATCTTCCCTAACGCCGACGGAGGCTTCATGGACACTTCCAACTACCGGAGCAGGGTTCTCAAGCCTCTGGCGGATTCCTTGGGCATCCCGAAGCTGAACTTCCAGGTGATGCGACGGACGATGGCCACCCAGGCGCAGAAGATGGGGTCGGTGAAGGACATTCAGGCGCACCTGCGGCACTCCAGGCCCGACACGACGGCCAACGAGTACATGCAGGAGCTTCCGGAGAGCGTGCAAGAGATGGTCGGATCGGTGTACGCGATGCTGACGAAAGGAGGAGAAAAAACGTCATCTGACGAAATGCCACAAAAAGCCACAAATGCTTTGACTGTCGAGCCGCCTAAGTTGTTGAAAGGATTGGTGGGCACAGCAGGATTCGAACCTACGACTTCCACCGTGTGAAGGTGGCACTCTACCGCTGAGTTATGCGCCCCAGAGCCGCTCGCCAAGGACTCAAATGAGCCCGGCGCTCTAAGCTGTTGGTCAAGAATAACATCTCTCCTCTGCCCCATCAAACCTGCGACTGGCGGCAGACGAGCTAGCCGGACAGTAACCGCCAGTGGTGCGCAAGTGGTTGAAGACACCCTTGGTTCCGGCGTTTCCTTGGCGTTACAATCGGGTAACAGGATGTCCGCCCCCCCTCCCAATTCCGGTCGTCCTGACCCCAGAGCCGACCGCAAAAGCCCCGTTCCCCTGTCTGGCGACGACTTTCCGATGGAAATCGACGAAAAAGCGCAACCCGAGGACGAAGATGGGGTTATGGAGGATATGGCCACGCTGGCGATCAACCCGCGACTCCTCGAGAATCTGCAGGCGGCCGAGACGCATCATGCCGCCGGCGACTTCGGGCAGATGGACGACGCCACGATCATGCTGGAGCTTAGCAACGGCAACATGGCGGGGTTCGACTATCTGATCCAGAAGTACAGGAAGCCGATTATCCACTTCATGTACCGGATGGTGCATAACCAGGCGGTGGCCGAAGAACTGGCACAGGAGGTTTTTCTCCGGGTGTACCGTTCGCGTGAGACGTATCGCGCTGAGGCTCGGTTCAGCACGTGGCTGTATCGAATCGCCACCAACCTGGGCGTGAACTATGCGCGGGACAACCGGCACGAGCGGATGGCTTCGACCGTCTATCTGGATGAGGCCGACTCCGAGACGGGAACGACGCCGGATGTAGCGGACACGACTCCGGGGGCCGAGGCGAATATGCTGCGCCGGGAGAGACTGAACGCGATTCGCGAACATGTAATGGCGCTGCCGGAGCGGCAACGCATGGCGGTGTTGATGCACAAGTACGAAGGGATGGACTACAAACAGATCGGCGATGTGCTGAAGCTGAGCGAGTCCGCCACAAAATCTCTGCTATTTCGCGCTTACCAGACGCTGCGCGAGAAGTTGAAAGCATTTATTTAGGCCGATTAGAATGCACGCGCGAAGTTTGTACGAGGCGCGATAAGAAGCTGGAAAGGGTCACCATGAACTGCAAAGATTGCCAATCCGTTTTCCTTGATCTGCTGCTGGAGCCGGGCGCGCCTGCGAATGCCGCCGCGCGGAGCCATCTCGAAGCATGCGCCGTGTGCAAAGGGGAGTTCAACGCGCTTGAAGCGACGTTCGCGTTGCTCGATACGTGGAAGGCGCCCGAGCCTTCGCCTTATTTTAATCAGAAGCTGGCGGTGCGTCTGCGCGAAGAGCAGGCGTTGGCACCAGCAGGGTGGTTTGAGCGGATGAAAGCTCGCCTGCTGTTCAATACCGGCAGGCAGTTGCGGCCCGCGCTGGCTGGCGCTCTGGCGCTGATGCTGGTGGTTGGAGGCGGAACTTTTGCTGATGTCTCGGGCTTCCTTCACCCCAAGCCGCAGGTTTCGGCGGCCGTGCAGGACCTGCAAATCCTCGATAAGAACGACCAGGCGCTGCAGACGATGGATCAACTTTTGCAGGACGATGGATCTGCCGATGACGCGGCAACGCCTCCCAGAAGCTAGGCCAACCGAAATATCTAATATTTCGGCTGTTTCGGGAAAATAGTATTTCGGAGGGGGACAGAACGCGGTAAGCTGCTGTAACAGAAGACGATTTATAGAGCGTTACGGGTTCTCCCGGGCCTGAATACCATGACATTTCAACTCCACTTGCGGCGCATCGTACGACCAGCTCTCGCTGCCATGCTACTGCTGTCGGCAGCCGCGGCGATGGTTGCGGCTCCGCCTGTGGCCATGCGCAGGGCGGGACAGGCGGGGCGGCCTGCGATGAACGCACCCCGTCCGGCGGGGGCAAAGCAAGGCGGCGGAGCGAAAGCGAATCAGGAGCACCTGCCTCAGTGGATGGCTCGTCACAGCAACCTCTCACCGGCAGAGCAGCAGCGTGCCCTTGAGAATGAGCCGGGCTTCCGTGATCTTCCACCGCAGACGCAGCAGCGCATACGCGATCGCCTCACTCAGCTCAACAATATGACTCCAGAGCAGCGCCGGCGCATTGTTGAGCGCAACGAGCAGATGGAGCACCTCACTCCGCAGCAGAGACAGCAGGTCCAGGGTGCGGTTGAGCAATACCGCGGACTTCCCAAGGACCGCCAACTCCTCGTAGCCCGCGCCTTCCGCGACCTGCGCGAGATGCCGCCGCAGCAGCGTCAGGCCCTCATGAACACAGACCGTTTCCGCGGACAGTTCTCCGAGCAGGAGCGCAACACACTCTCCGGTCTTCTCGCATTCGAACCCTACGTTCCGGTCCAGCACCCGAACGATGGCACATCGATCGGAAAGTAAAAAGCTGATTCCGTTCCAAGGAGAGATAGCCGCCCGGAGGCGGCTATTTTTTATTGCGGGGAGGGGATGGGGCTATGAGGGAAGAACACCGCTTGCTTTTTGGCCCAGCGACAAAAGATATCTCCGGACGGATACGATCAAGCCAGTCAGAGGTGTGGCGAAGTGATCGCAAAATTTTTAGGCAGCCCGGCGAATCTCCTGAACGGTCTTCCTCCCTCTTAGTGGTTGTAGTGTGCACGTAAGCCACATTTCTGCCCATACAACTTTCGATGGACGTTCGGACCTTTCCAATGAGCAGTTTGCATCTCTTGACCGCAGGCTCCCACCCGGCCTACTCTGAATTCATGCCTACGCAGCATACCTTCTGTTGTTGTCGCCGCTCTCCGCTGGCCCGCACAGAGGCGTGTGAAGCCCGCTAATCAGCGGCTCTCGCTCAGTTACCCCAAACGGCACAATCACAAAAGAATCGAGTCCTCCATGAAGCTCTTCGCCAGCCTTCTCCTGCTCGCTACATCCGCCATCGCCCAAGGCACAATCGCGGGCACCTGGGTGGGGAACGCCACCGTCCACGGCCAGCAGGTTCAAGTTCGCCTCGAGATTACCGGCAGCAGCGGCGACCTTCACGCTGCCCTGCTCAATGGCTCGGAGAGCAGCTCTGCGTCGAGTGCTGTCTTCACTGGCAACCATCTTCTGATTACCTTCAACTACTACGCCAGAACCCTGGACGCGACGCTTACGGACGGTGTTCTCACTGGAAGCTTCGGCACGGCGGCCACGCGCTATCCCGTCAGCCTGAGTTCACGTGGAACTGTCTCCGGTTATGTCGGGCCTGATGCTCAGGATATTCACGGCGATTGGGAGATCGCCGTGAAATCGGCCAAAGGCGAGTCCGCGTGGCAGCTACGCGTGGAGCCTAATCCTCACTCGCCCAATATCAAAGCTGTGATTCAGCGCATCGATGGCGACACGGGCTCTCTCTATGGTTCGTGGACAGGCAATGGATATCGCGTCAGCCACTTCACGGCTGCGGGGGCCGCGCTCTACAGCCTGACACCGCAGGCCGATGGGACTTTGCTGGTGTCGAATATGCTTCGTGCGGATGTGAATGATCAGCAGAATCTCGTTGCGCGGCGGCCAGCGCAGGCGCGTGCAGCAAAGCTTGTGGGGCCGACTGATCCTACTGAGCAGACCACGATGAAAGATCCGTCTGCTCGTTTCAAGTTCAGCTTTCCTGATCTGAATGGCAAGGTGGTTTCAAACACTGATCCGCAGTTTGATGGGAAGGTTGTGATTGTTGCGATTGGCGGGTCGTGGTGCCCGAATTGCCATGATGAGGCGCCCTTCCTGGAGAGCCTTTATAAGCAGTTTCATGGTCGTGGATTGGAGATCGTGGACCTGTCGTTTGAGGAGGCTGATCAACTGAAAGACCCGGCCAGACTGCGCGCATTCATTGCTCGATATGGGCTTACTTACACTGTTCTGGTGGCCGGCGAGACGGAGCAGTTGAATGAAAAGGTGCCGCAGGCGGTGAATTTGAACTGCTGGCCTACTTCTTTCTTTTTAGGAAGGGATGGGCGGGTGAGGGAGATTCATGCGGGTTTTGCGGGGCCGGCGAATCCTCCAGCGCATGAAGCTTTGGTTCATAACGTTACGGAGCTGGTGGAGCAGTTGCTGGCCGAACCGGTTCCGGCGCAGCAAGCTTCACGATAGCTTTTCAGAAAAAAATTTGGCCCCGGAGAGATCCGGGGCTTTTGCTGTTTTGCTGGGTTTTTGAGGGGTGTTTTGGAAAACCATGGTGTTTAAACGTGGTTTTTGATGGTGAGAACGTGGTGAATTTGTGGCAAGAACGTGGTGATTGGATGGTCTATTTTCCGGCGCGAAAATTTTCCTCTTTTTTGAGATTTATTTTTAGTCGTGTCTCAGGGCGGTCATAGGGTCCAGCTTCATCGCGCGGACCGCGGGGAGATAGCCGGCGATGGTGCCGGCGATGAGGAGGATGAGGGAGGCGGTGAGGAGGGTGATGGGGTCGGCAGCAGAGAGGCCGAAGATCATGTGGGTGACGAGGCGGGTGGCGGCGAGGGTGCACGGGACGCCGACCAGGATGCCGACGAGCGTGAGGAGAACGGCTTCACGAAGAATGAGCTGAAGGATGCCAGTGCGCTGCGATCCCATCGCCATGCGGATTCCTATCTCGCGGGTGCGGAGGGTGACGGCATATGACATGAGGCCGAAGAGCCCGAAGCCGGCGACGATGAGAGCGATCGAAGCAAAGAGGGTGGAGAGAGTGGCAGAGATCTGCTCGTAGACGAAGGAGCGCTCGTTTCTCTCTTCGAAGGTACTAGCGCTGGTGGAGAACTCGTGACCGAAGGAACGGATCTCCTCGTCGACGGTCTTGTCGATGCCAGCGGAGGTGGCGCCGCGGAGCAGAAGGTTTCCGTCTTCGGCGTAACCGTGAAAAACCTGAACGGCGGAGACGTAGAGGAGCGGAGCATTGCCGTCGCGGACGTCGAGGAGACGCGCGTTTTGCGCCACTCCAATGATCTCGAAGTTCTGAAAGTCGGGCTGGACGCCGAAGCGGAGGTGTTTGCCGATGGGGTTGGTGTTAGGGAAGAGCTGTTTCGCGGTGAGGGAGTCGATGATGGCGGCGGGAGGATGCTGTTTGTCGTCGGACCAGGTGAAGTCGCGGCCGGAGAGCAGAGGGATGGCGAGGGTCTTGAAGAATCCGGGGGAGATGGCGGCGAGGGTGGCGGTGGCGCTGCTGGTGGGGTTAGTGTCGGTGGTGTCGGCGACGGTCTCTTTCCAGCCATTGTTTTCGCCAGCGGGGATGGCGAGGTTGGAGAAGGCGACGGCGTGAACCGAGGGTAGGCTGGCCACTGCTTCGAGGAGCTGGCGACGGTACTCGATCATGTCGACTTTGGCATAGCCTTGCGGCATCGGCGCGAGGTGAACTTCGAGGAGACTGGTTCGCTCGAAGCCGGGATCGAAGGAACGCAGGCTTTGCAGCGTGCGGATGAAGAGTCCGGCGGCTTGGAGGAGGATAAGCGAGATGGCGATCTGAGAGACGATGAGCGCTTTGCCGATGATGCCTAGGCCCGCGCCTACGGTGCGCTGCTGATCGAGACGCAGCGTGACTCCGGAGGGCCGTGAGAGCTTCCATGCAGGAATGAGGCCGATGAAGAGTCCGGTGAAGAGAGCGGTGAGAACGGCGAAGGCGAGGATGCGCCAGTCGGGGCGGAGATCGAGCAGGATAGGCGCGGCGGCGCCTTTGGCGAGAAGCGTGACGAGGAGGTGACTGCTCCAGTAGGCGAGCAGAAGGCCGATGAAGGCTCCGATGGAGGCGAGGAAGACGCTCTCGACGACGAGTTGGCGAACGGCCTGCCAGGGTGTGGCTCCGAGTCCGATGCGGGTGTTGATGTCGTGACGGCGCGCGGAGGCGCGGGCGAGAGTGAGACTGGCGAGGTTGACGCATACGACGAGAAGAATGAGCGCGACGATGCCGAGGAGGAGATAGAGCGGTTTGAGGAGGCGGCCGCGGAGTTCGCGGTTGATGCCGGTGGATGCGGGATCGAGACGGAAGCGCATGGCGAGCCATGATTGACGGCGTGGGCCAGCAGCTTGTGTGGGAACTGTGTCTTCGAGGAGGTGCGGCCAGAAGGACTGAATCTGCGAGGAGGCCTGCTGGACGCTGGAGCCGGGTTGAAGGCGGGCGGTGGCGAAGAGCCAGAGGAGAGAGCGATTTTCAAGGTCGTTGAGTTGTCCGGCGCCTGCAGGGATCGTGATCTCAGGAGGTGCGCCGAGGATCATGCCGGTGAACCACTGGCGGGTGACGCCGATGATGGTGAAGAGTTTGCCGTCGATGCGGATGTCCTTGTTGATGATGTTGGGATCGCCGCCGAAGCGCTGCTTCCAGAACTCGTAGCCGATTACGGCGACCTGCGAGATGTTCGTGCCTTGCGTATCGGTGGGGGCGATGAGACGGCCAATGAGTGGGCTTACACCGAGAACGGAGTAGTAATTTCCGGTTACGGAGTGGACGGGCGAGACGGAGACGGAGCCGTTGGCTTCGACATTGTAGTCGGCTCCGCCGCTCCAGGCGCAGATGCCGGAGAAGACGCGTTGCTGACGCTCGAGCCCGGCATAGACGGGATAGGAGAGGGGGATGCTGGAGTTGTTGCGATAGATGCCAGCGAGCTGGACGAGCTGCTCGGGGTGCGGTAGCGGAAGGGGACGGAAGACGAGCGCGTCGAAGACAGTGAAGACTGCGATGGTCGCGCCGATGCCTACGGCGAGGATGAGGACCACGGTGAAGGCGAAGCCTGGGGTTCGCGAGAAGGCGCGAAGTCCGTAGAGCGCGTCTTGCCGGAGGGAGCGCATGGCTGAAGTTTAGAGTATGGGCCGCGTTAGTTCTTGAAGAAATTTTTGGCGAGGAAGATGACGTTGGCGGGGCGCTCGGCCAGGCGGCGCATGAAGTAGGGGTACCACTCCGGGCCGAAGGGGATGTAGACGCGTACACCGTAGCCCTCGGCGACGAGACGGCGCTGAAGATCGCGGCGGACGCCGTAGAGCATCTGGAACTCGAAGGCGTGCCTGTCGATCTTGTGCTTGTTGACGAAGTGACGCATCTTGTCGATGATAGCTTCGTCGTGAGTGGCGATGCCGCAGAAGACGCCTTTGCCGGTCTGCGGATTCGCGAAGGTGACCATCCGCTTCATCAGCTTGACGTAGTTGGCGTCAACGTCGGCTTTCGAGGGGAAGGCGATCTCGGGACCTTCTTTGTAAGCTCCCTTGCATAGGCGAATGCGAATTCCCTGCCCCAGGAGGCGCTCGCTGTCGGTGTCAGTGCGGAAGAGGTAGGCCTGGAGGACGGTGCCGACGCTGCCGGGAAATTTCGCGTTCAGGCGTTCGGTCATGGCGATGGTGGCTTCGGTGTAGGGCGAGCCCTCCATATCGATGCGCACGAAGGAGTTTACGGCAGCGGCGTGCTCGACCATCTCGCCAACGATGTGCTCGGCCAGAGCGGGGTCGAAGTCCATGCCAACCTGCGATAGTTTTACGCTGACGTTGGCGTTCAGCTTACGCGCCTGGATTGCGTCGAGAAGCTGGTGGTAGATATCGCCGGATTTCTGTGCCTCCGCCTCGGTGGTTACGCTCTCGCCGAGCGAATCGAGGGTAGCGGCGATGCCTTCCTGATTGACGCGCCCGCAGGCAGCAAGCACGTCGTCAACCGACATGCCGGCGACGAACCGGCCCGACATCTTTCGTCCCATCGAGGAGCGTTCGGAGAATGAACGCAGATTTTTGTTTTGAGAGAGAGCAATAAAGAACGATCGCAAACGCTATACCCCTGACACCGCCTGGATGGCGCACAAATGGTATTGTTTCATGCAATGCGCATGAAGGGCGAGGGGACTTTCCCAAAGGGAAGTGGGTCCGTTTCCGTATTGCCGACGATCCCTGGGGAAATTCTGAAACATGGCTCCTCAATGAGTCCATTGGCCGGTTATCAACTGAGACTCAACTTCCGTTTAGCCCGTCCCCCGGGAGTTTGGTGCGACCAATGACCGGAAACCGTTGTAAAGAACACTCTCAACAATTCAACCGGCTTATAATGCGGCATGCCCCCGTCGAGTTGCGCGGGTCATAATTTCGCCGCAGCTGCCTGTTGACTGAAAAGCCTTACGTTATCGCGCAGGTTCTGACGATGCAGGGATCGTGTTCGGGAGGACAGAACTGTGTGGTGGATCAGCTATCGGGGTGAATCGGGGCACGGCGTCGACAACATCGGCGTCTTCGAGGACGACGGCTCTCCGCGCAAGGTGCATCCGCTGCTCCTCGATCCATCGCCGGCCGCGCATCCGCTGCACATAGCACGCGGCTTCGCGTTGGTGGGCGACGACCTCTACATCGCGAACGCGTGGCGCCAAGATAGCCACATCGCGCGCTACCACCGGCACGGCGACACCTTTCGCTTCAAGGAGGTGCTCGTGAAGACCGAGCAGGTTGCGGCGATGGTGCACCCCTTCGACGTAGAGCTGGGGGACGATGGTCGGATCTACATCTCCTGTCAAGATACCAACACCGTCGTGTCGCTTGTGCCGGAGACCCGCAAACCCGCACCAGTGGCTGCGCACCTCCGCAAGCACTATCCCAACGGGAAATTTCTCCCCGGCACGCTCGTCGCGTCCAGCCAGGGAAGCCTTCCCGAGTACCGTGACCGCACGCCGCTCGATGTGCCAGCGCCTCTCGGCCTCAAAGTAGTGCTCGACAAGCGCGGCAAGCCTCGACACTCGGTGCGCGGCATCGTCGTGCACCGGAAGCATCTGTACGTGGCGGACGAGGCCGGCGACTCAGTGAAGGTCTTCAATGTGCGGTCTGGGGAGTTGATGGCCCGCATCACGGGGCGGGCGCTCAAGGCGCCCGTGCACCTGATCGTGCACGGCGAGACGCTCTACATCGGCGCCTCGGGCACCGGCAGCATCCTCGCGCTGGACCTGACGTCCACGCCCCCGAGCGGCGAGCTCAGTGCGCGCATGGTGATTGACGAAAAACTCGACGCACCCTCCGGCTTCGCCGTGGGCCCCGACGGCGATCTTTACGTGGCTGAGCGGAAGAAGCAGCGGGTGCGGCGCTTTTCCTCCAAGGGGAAGAAAAAGGGGACGTTCATTGATGGCCTTCCGGACATGCCGGAGTTCCTCGTCTATGTTCCCTGAGAAATCCCAAAAGGCGAGGGGACTTTCCCAAGGGTTGGCTGTAACCCGCCTGCAATGTGGATGATCTCAAACGCCCTGGTATACGAGCGCAACAAAGTCACTTGGGTTCTGGAACAGGTTGCCCCATACCGCGTCATAGCGCGCACCAGGTTTAGCCGCGACAACTTCAGGCAAGGACTTACCCTGTTTTTTGAGGGCTGCAACCTTGTCGCGGATCTCAACCAATACGTCTCGGAATAGAATCAGGTCGGCTTTACCGCCCACGGCTCCGTGCCCAGGAATGACGATCGTCTTGTCGGTCACTTTTGCGATGTTCGCTTCTGCCGCGCGTATCTGGCCGTCGATGCTGCCTCCTGTCCCGTAGTCGATAAAGGGGTAATCGCGGTTCCAAAAAGTGTCTCCGGTGTGAAGAATGTCTGCCTCGGGAAAATACACGGAGATATCAGAGTCCGTGTGAGCAGGCGAGTAGTGCTTAAGCATCAGAGTCGTGTTGTTGACGTGTAGAGTGTGTTCGTCATTGAAGACGGTGGAGGGAATCGCACCCGCCGGCGCGACTGGGAAAGTGTACTGCCAGTTGCCTTCGACGCGCGTGGCCTGGGAAAGATGTTTGCGCGTGTTCTCGTGGGCAAGGATGCTGGCTCCGGCTTGATGGACCCACTCGTTGCCACCGGTGTGGTCGAAGTGCCAGTGGGTGTTGATCAATTGCTTGATGGGATCGGCGTTGATGCTTGCGATTGCCTTGTCGACATTTGGACGGGCGGTGACGATTTCGGCGTCTATGAGCAGCTTTCCATCGGGGCCGGTGAGAACGGCGATATTTCCCCCAGCCCCCAAAAGGACGCTGATGTTGCGGCGAAGGTTTTGAACTGTGACTTTCGCTGTGGCGGCTTCTTTGAACGCTCCTACAACGATGCCTTCTGTCTCGGCCATCAAGGAACTTGGAGCAAAGCAAGCTGCGGCTACCGTTAGACCTCCGGCAGCAAGAAACTGACGGCGTGAGATGTCGAGTGACGCTTCAGGGACCATCAGATCCTCCTATCGCTTTCGCCTTGAGTTTAGTCCAGATCTTTGGCCCTTTGCCGCATGAATTTCATATCCAGCTCTAACTCTCGCATCGCACGAACAACTGCGTACGACGAGGCCGAACCGGAAATAAGTATAGCTATTCCGACTTTTGGGGCATCAAACCGATGTCGATGAGTAACTCGGTGATCTCTCAACACTATCTGCCCGTTCACTCGACGCGCCGGAGGTGTTCAGTGTCGCTAGCCTAGAACGTGTTTAAGAAAGTGTTGGGTTCGCATACTTGAATACGGCCGCCGAAGTCCCCACTGTCTGGAATCAACTTGCCGAAACCATGTATCTCAAGGATTCGCCTACGGCGGAGGTCTGGATGTCGGAACGTGCCTCGTTCCGGTTTGGAAGATTTCAGAGTAGCGAAGGCCTCCCAGAAGTTGCGCGTCCGGTTGTTGGCGAGCGTGGCTACATTGTTGCGTTGCAACTCAAAGCCATACCTTTTCTCGAGCAATTCCTTGGCAACAAAAAAGTATCAAGTGGTTTTTACCCAGTTGGCGCCGTTAGTGCCATCGATTTACAAGAAGAGCCAGCACTCTTCCTCCCAAATCCCTTCGACGCCTTGGTTCTGTATGTCACTCAAGCTGATCTGGATGAAGTTGCCTATGCCCATCGGGCGCCACGAGTGGAGGGATTGGTTTGGCCGCTTGGGGAATTTGATCCTGTCGTCTACCACATGGGGAAGACCTTCCTCGCTTCGCTGGAGCAGCCCCATCACGCTTCGAAGATTTTTCTGGACCATATCTTGCATGCCTTGAACTGTCATCTTGTGTTCTCTTACGGCGGCTTGACCCTATTGGCCCCGCAACTTCGGGGTGGACTCTCTTCTCTGCAGAGGCGAAGAGCAACAGAGTTGCTGGAGGCCCATCTGGACGGCAAGATTGCTCTCCAGCAGGTTGCAGAAGCATGCGAATTATCAGTAAGCCACTTTGCTCGGGCCTTCAAACAAACTTTTCGCAGGCCCCCTTATAAGTGGTTAATGGAACGCCGTGTTGATAGGGCGAGAGATCTTATGACAAACTCCCGCCTGCCACTTGCCGATATCGCCACTCAGTGTGGGTTTGCGGATCAGTCGGCACTCAACCGCTCCTTCAAACGAATTCACGGGGTCACTCCGGGGATTTGGCGACGGAGGTCGACTCGCGGCCGCAGCGGTCCAGGCAACTCATCGTCGGAGACGTTAGTCCATACCGTGAGTTGCAAGCATGACCAGCGAACACATTCTTCAGCGGGAATAACCAGCTTTTGATGGTTTTCGTCTAGATGCTTCCCCGCGTCCAAACTACGCTCGGAGAGAACAGGATAGCGAATGTGAGAATGGCCACTAGAAATGCGCGTTTTTCCGCATTCGCTAAGTCCGTACGGGTTCTGAGAGAACAACTTCGAGTCCCATGCGGATCTTCCGTTCCTCAAGGAGAAAGACAATGCAAGTATTCAAGTTTGTTCGGAATGTGGTGGCGATATGCGCCGCACTACTCGCGATCATCGTTCCTGCCGCTAAAGCGACAGCGCAAACACAACCCAATCCAGGGGTAAGAACCGTACTCCTCATTCACGGGGCGTGGGCGGACGGTTCGAGCTGGTCGAAGCTCATTCCATTGTTGGAGGCGAAGGGCCTGCGTGTTGTTGCAGTTCAGATCCCGCTAACATCATTCGCGGACGACGTTGCAGCAACGCAGCGGGCCATTGCTCTCGAGGATGGGCCGGTATTGCTCGTCGGACACTCGTATGGTGGCGCTGTCATCACCGAAGCCGGAAACGATCCTAAGGTGGCCGGACTCGTCTATGTGTCGGCCGTGGCTCCAGATAATGGAGAATCCGCTTTTGGTCTCATTACGAGCGTTCCGACACCGATCGGCTCAGAACTACGTCCCGATAACAGTGGTTTCCTTAAACTGACACCCAAGGGGATTGCTGAGGATTTTGCGCAAGACCTTTCCGCCAAAGAGATTGAGGTTCTGACCGCAACGCAAGTGCCAACGAGCGTTGCTGCAATGAAGGGAGAGGTCACGAATCCAGCCTGGAAGTCGAAACCGTCGTGGTACATCATCGCCGCAAATGACCGGGCAATTTCACCTGATCTCGAAGCAGCGCAGGCGAAGAAGATCGGGGCGACAACGACGACTGTTCCCTCCAGCCATGTAATTATGCTGGCTCAACCGTCGAAGGTCGCCGGTGTGATTTTTGACGCGGCGTCAAAAGCCAGTTCGAAGTAGGGCCCCTGCAGTTTTCTTCCTGCTCAACGAATGACTGGGACGCGATCTGTCGTAACTTGCTTGCAAGTTGCGACAGATCGCTCGCCGGGGCTTCGGTTTGGTGTGGATTTTGAGGTTGTTTCTCTCAGCCCGCCTTCTTCACCGGTGGCGGAGTCCAAGCCCCCTTCAGAACAGTCTCCTTGGGCCAGTAAATCCGCATTATCAGGTTGAAGTCGCCTGCATTCGCAGGAAGCCAGTTGGACTCTTTAACGTTGCCCGGCGAATCATGCTGAATGTAGATATCAAGGGACCCGTCCTTGTTGAATTTCATCTTGTCCCTGTCGCCGATTGCATACCGGTTGATCGGATTCGCCACGAAGGCCTGCTTTTCGTTGTACATCGTGAGCGACCAGAAGGCATTTGCCGGCGGCGTCTGCCCCTTGTCGAAGTGCAGGACGTACTTATACGCCCCGTTGAACGGATTGGCATCCGCATCTATACGCGACATCGGATACACCGCATCCGCCATCAGGTTCGCTCCTAACCCGACCCAAGCAACCGCGGCGCGCGCGCGATAGTTCGTCCCATAGGTTCCCATATCACCAGTAGAAATCGACCACCCATTTACAAGTCTTGCGTTCCCGGGATCACGGCCCAGCTCAATCACGCGCTTCTTTCCGTCATCCACACCATCAGGGATCCCCGTACCGTTTCCGTTTCTGTCCAAATTGAACGGCTGTCCCGGGACTATACCAATGCTCGCCAGCCTCGCTACCATTGGGGCGTCGGCGGCGGAAGGAGGATTGTCCTTCATCAACATCGCCAGCCGGTTAAAGAACGTCGCAGCATCCATCGCGGCGACCGTGTCGACCGGAGCAGCCTTCATGTCGATCTTCGGATCAGTCGGCAGATTCGCAGGCGGAGTGTAAGGCTTGCCCCAGGCACTCAAGGGCGTCAGCTTGTACCCGTCCTGGATGGCATGCACCGCGGCATAGTCTGCCTTGCCGTTCGTCTGTGTGCGCCCGATGATCCACACCATGTTCGTAGGAGATTTGATCTCCTTCACGCCGGCAGGCAGCGTACCCGACCAGCCCGGCCCTGTGATCGCATAGTCACCCTTGGCAGTTCCTGTCGTCCGCTTCCCGGGCGATGCAAACACATTCGTCCATGCATCCAGCATGGGCATCAGGTAATAGCGGCCATGCGTATCGGGAACGCTGAGCACAATCGGCTCCTGCTTTAAATCCAGCCACGCGGAGGAATACAACGTATCCGCGTTAGGGCTTACAACATCGACAAACGTGGCGTCCGGAAAAGCCCGTATATTGGCAAACTGACCCATCGGCGCAGCGTGTCCACTTGATGACGGAACATTCGTCATCCTGGCCCGGGTCACGTCCATCAGCACCAGCGGATACCCATAGACATAGGCGTCCTTTGCTGTATCCCGCCTCAAATTCGCGGCCTCATCCGGTGTCTCCTTCTCGCACGCCGTCAGTGATAGCACCACCGTTGCAACAACCGTGGCCCAGACTTTCCTTGAATAGAAGCGCATTTTCCCTCCCTTTCAGTCTCAAAATAGGGGGCCCGAGTGGACACACTTCTCACTGCGCGACGAATTTTATACCGTAATGGGGCCTGCGATGAAGCTAGCCGGTTCGCTTGCTGCTTGCTCGCTTCGACTGGGGCTTCCGCTGTCGCAGGGCATTGAGCTCGAGATTGAGCGCCACTGCGGCGCGGATGAGATCCTTCAAGGCCGCCTCATTGATCTTCTCGCCTTCGTGGATGTCGATGGCGCGGCGGACATTTCCTTCGAGGCTGGAGTTGAATAGACCGGAAGGGTCTTCCAACGTAGCTCCCTTGGCAAATGTCATCTTGACGACGTTCTTGTAGGTCTCTCCCGTGCAGACGATGCCGCCGTGGGAGAAGACGGGAGTCCCCATAAACTTCCACTCTTCGACTATCTCAGGGTCTGCCTTGTGAATGATTGCGCGCACCTTCGCGAGCATTTTGCCGCGCCAGTCCCCAAGTTCGTTGATCCTGGCGTCGATGAGTGCAGAGGCAGATTCTGCTGGGACAGTCCTTTTCATGTATCGCTCCAACTCTCGCACCTATTTTCGCTGCGCTCAGCGTAACCTGCAACCTGCATGCTAATTTGAAAATGCTTGCGTCCCATATGACGGCCTGAGAGGGTGGCTGGCATGCCCCTTAGAGCAGAGCGCGGCTTTAGTGAGTGGTTTGGGCTGTTTCTGGTTTTCCTCACATTACTAGTCATTCCCGACTGGGTCCGGGGAGTCGTAAACATGGTGCGAGAAACGCATTGGACATGGGTATTCATTCCAATGCAGATCGGCATTGGATACGTTTGGAATAGTTACCTTCTGAAACGATGGTGGGAATCCTGATGCCTACAAAATCAGGTGGTAGTCGGGCTGTGAATTTCAAACTGACCACGACGCTCGCCGAAAGCGAAGATGGAGCGACGATGAAAACGGAATTGCTGCGATTCAACGGTGTTGTCGAACGCGACCCTGCCATCGATGCGTGGATGAAGGAGCATGGAGGTGAGTTGGGAGCCATCGCGTGTGAGTGGTTTGACGTGATGCGACGATGCGGGGACGAGGTCCGTGAGACCTTGCATGACGGGTGTCCGGTTGCATGTCTGGGCGATGCGCCCTTCGGCTATGTGAATGTATTCACCTCGCACGTCAACGTGGGGTTCTTTCACGGTGCGGCGCTGCTGGATCCGGCCCGCTTGTTGCAAGGCGCCGGCAAGTTCATGCGCCATGTGAAGCTGAGACCGGGAACGGCCACAGACGCTGCCTCGATCAGCAGGCTCATTGAGGCGGCGTACTCGGATATAAAGGCACGTGTTGAAAACGGCTAGCTCAGAGAGACGTCCTGAGAGGTCAACGGTGGATATGAACCCGCAGATGAGTCAGGTCAAATCGAGTTGGAGGGGTTGCTAGCATTAACAGATGGATCGATCCAATGGATACGAAGCAATCTCGGAAGAATTTCTTTCACGTCGAGGAAGTAGCCGGTCTACTGGAATCGGCGTGAAGGAAGTGCGGAAGTGGGCGAGGACACTACCGCGCGGCAGCAGCGTCATTGATCTGGGCTGCGGGCCCGGCTTTCCCATCACGGCGGTGCTGGTCGACGAAGGACTTCACGTCTTCGGGGTTGATGCAGCACCATCCTTTGTCGCGGCATTCCAACGCAATCTTCCCGGCACATCGATCATCTGCGAAAGTGTTCTGGAGTCGAAACTGTTTGATCGAACCTTCGATGCTGTCCTGGCATGGGGGCTGATGTTTCTTCTACGGGCCGAAGATCAGCATCGCCTGATCCGGAGATTCGCCGAGGTACTGGTGCCGGGCGGCCGCCTGCTGTTCACCTCAAGCGCCAAACCCGCCGTTTGGAACGACGTGATGACCGAGTTGGAATCACTCTCCCTGGGGGCGGAGAGGTACAGGGAACTGCTCGGAGCGGCAGGTATATCGGTCGCGGAGGAGTACGAAGATGAAGGCGAAAACCACTATTTCGACGCCTTCAAGGAAAATTAGAGTAAGAGAATCACTCCCTGAGGTCGGCTTGTCGCGATTATGTCGCCTCGCACTCCCACGACCTAAACTGTCCGCTCTCGTGTTCCCACCGGCATGCTGTTTTTCGCTGGAAAGAGGACGCCGATGGTGCGGCTTTGGGGTCGGAGCGCCCACGATGCCACTGTTAGACCAGCAATGATGAGCGGGGCGAGGACGTGAAAAGCGTAGGCGCCGTATCCGCCGACTGCAGCGCAGGATGCGGCCGCGCCTGTCAGGTCGAAGAAGATGCCGGCATACGCCCATTCCTTGAGCCTCGGATATCGCGGCGCGAGGATGGCGACGGCGCCAAGCACCTTCCAAAATCCCAGGATGGCGAAGAAGTACATTGGGTAGCCAAGGACGGGCACGACGCCATGAGGGTTGCTCTTAAATTGGGCCAGCTGCGCGAGACCACCGCCTCCGATAAAAAACGCTACGAGTCCGGTCGTAGTCCAATAGACGATGCTTTTTGCTTTCGTGGTCATTCCAAGCCTCCAACGACCTTCTCAAGATTGCCGAAGAATTTCTGCCAACCGTAGGTTGCACCCTTATAGGCTGCCTGCTGATCGGGACGGAAGCCGGAGTGTTCCATGCGAACGTGGGTGCCCCCGTCCTCTGGAGTTAATGTGAAGAGCACAACGGAGCCAAGCCCCATTGCACCCCAGCTATAGGAGAGCTGTTTCAAGGGATCGACGATCAGCACCTCGCAGTCGATAATGCCATTCCAGTTGGGCACGGGGTCGGCCCGGAATTGGAACTTCCGCCCTGGTACCGGCTCAAAATCATTGTTCATGAGCCATTGCGCGAGGAGCGTACTCTCGGTGAGCGCGCGCCACAGCTTCGCTGGCGGGTGCGGGAATACTCTCTCGATCACAACGGTACGGGTGCTCTCTGCTGGATTGCTCGCCTCTGCAGCATTGCTCATGGCTCCATCCTTTCCAAAAGTGCTTCAAGCTGATCAAACCGGTCGCGCCAGAATGCACCGTAAAGATTGAGCCAGTCAACCATCGGCGCCAGCGCATTGGGTTGCGCGCGATAGTGAGTTTCGCGTCCCTCGCGGCGATGCCGTACCAGCTTTGCCCGCTTCAGGACCGTGAGGTGCTTGGAGACGGCAGGCTGTGAGACTCCCGCATAGCGAGTCAATGCGTGGACGGTCTGTTCGCCCTGCCGGGTCAACTCCTCGAAGATGGCCCGGCGCGTCGGGTCGGCAAGAGCGCGGAAGACGTGATTGGTATTGGCCGGCTTCACAGAGCCTCCCCCTCAGTCATGTGGCGTGTTACCAGTCCAGGTGTGTCATCTGAATAAGATTTCCGCACGTATCGTCAAGCACCGCGATGGTTGATCCCGTAGTCTTGGTTGGCTCCTTGGTGAACGTCACGCCGTGTTGCTTTAGCCTCTCGTACTCCTTCTGGACGTCGTCGACGAAGAAATTAGCCGCGGGTATCCCTTGCCGAAAGATCTCTTGTTGATACGTCTTCGCGGCCGGGTTGGCGTTGAGCTCTAGAACCAGTTGCACGCCTTCTGGTTCGTCGGGCGAGACCACTGTGAGCCACTTGTATTTCCCCGCCGTGAATTCCATTTTCTTCACGAAGCCCAGAACTTCGGTGTAGAACTTCAGGGCCTTGTCTTGATTGTCGACAAAGACGCTCGTCAGTTTGATTCGCATGGTTGATCCTTTCTGCTCTGTGTTGGGTCGGCAAGAGCGCGGAAGACGTGATTGGCATCAGTCGGCTTCACAGACAAACCATAACCGTTTGGTTATGGTTTGTCAAGAGACGATAGGCGGAATTCGGCTCGATGGTTATGGTCAATCTGGCGGTTACTTTATTCCGAGACCAGGTCCAGGGCCGTCGGATGCTTCGGTTGATATAGACCGATCTCACCTCCGCCGGGAAGGCGCATCTTCGTAATGGAGCCCCAGCGTTGCTCTTGAACTGCAGAGCAGGTAACGCCCTTGCTCGCGAGAGAGGACATTTCGGCCGTCAAGTCGTCGCACATGAAATAGAGTTCGTGCGCTGCGCCAGTTCCATCGGATGGATGGATTGCGGCTTCTGCCGGCGGGAGGGCGAAGATCAGCCAGCCATGACCGGCATCGACGGACTTGAAGCCGAGGACGTCGCGGAAGAATGCGCGGTCTGCGTCGGCGTTTTTGCTGTAGAGGATGACGTGAGCGCCAGAGATCATTTGCCCTCCGAGGCAGGACGCAACGGTCCCTGAGATCTCAGCGCGGGTAGAAGTCCTGCCATGGTGAGTATGGTAGCGCGAGCGTTTGGCAGCTTGAACGGCTGGTAACTTGAGCTAGGCTGTCTCGTCGAGTATGGGTGCGGATGGAGCGTTGGCTTTGACGGAGGCGATGCCTTCGTCGCGAGACTCGGCGGTTTTGTAGGTCTGGCTGGTGCCGATGACCTGATGGTTGGCGGCCTTCAGGTTGAACATGAAATGACCGTTCTTAGTGTCCTTGCGCTCGTAGTTGGCGTCCTTGGACGCGTTTTTCTTGACGGACTCGATGCCGTTTTCTGCCGAGCCCTTTCCCTTGTACATCTCGCTGGCCAGAATGATCTGCCCGTTGGCGGCCTTGAGATGGAAGAAGAATTCGCCGTCTTTCGCACTCTTGAGTTCGAATTTGCCTGCCATCGTTCCTCCTTACCGGATGTCGAGTTTTTTTACGACAGCTATGGATAACATCCGAGGGCCAGGATTTTTAACTGTTAGGTATGACAGGCGCTGCTCTGGTCACAGTGTTGGTCCCGGGTGTCAGGACACTTTTGCGTCGCTGGGACGGCGAACCGCTAAAGTTCAGTACCGGTGCGGGGCGTCTTTAGAGGTTGGCTTCGCGGGATTGCTCGTGTCTGCCAGCGCTATGTCGATGGTCCGGTAAAGCTGGTTGATGTCGACGACCTGGGTCCAGTTCTTCTGGGTGACGACGAAGATGCAGGGGGTGCCTCGAACGCCGAGGCGATCGCCAAGGGCGCGGTCTGACTTGACCTCCTGCGTGCAGTGGCCGCTGGCATCCATGACGAAAGGCATCTTCTGGTTGTGAGACTGGAACCACCTCTGCGTAAAGTTGCCGAGGTCGTCACGGCTGGCAATGCGGGTTTGATTGGCGAAGACGTCGCGCCGGAAGTCGTCGGCTACCTTTGGCGAGACTGTGTCCTGTAGATAGCGTGCCGTGACCGCGGCGTCAAAGCTCCAGATGTGGATCTCGGTAAGCGGATAGTCGTGACGGATGAACGGAATCTTGTAGTGATCGACCGCAGCATGGACGATGGGGGAGACATGGGCGCAGAGAGGGCACTCCATATCTTCAAACTCAAAGATGGCGACGCGTGCACCGGGCGGCGGTTTGAGCATCGAGGTGTCTTTGAATTTGTCTCCGGTGTTTGGAGGAGCGGAAGACTGAGCTGCTGCGGACAGGCTTGCGCCTACAAATAGAACCATCGCTACAAGAAGACGCCTCATATGGTTTGTCGCCTCACTCGATAATTGTAGGGTTGTCTTACGGAACGGACTATCGGGCTGCCGACTTACCGAATTACCGGACCTTGACGCCGATCTTTACGACCTTCTCCACCTGCGGAGTCACCATGGTGCTGGTGTCCTTCATGGCGGCGATGGCTTCGTCGTAGCGGCCGGCGATGGAGTTTGCCCGAATGCGCGCCATGTCCTCGAGCATCTTCATGCCGTCCCGGAGGTAGCTCATGCGGCTCCGTTCGTCGTGGCCCCAGGTGACCGGAACCTCGCGGATGACGAACTTCAGCTTGCGAGCGATGAAGAGTATCTCGGGATCGAAGCCCCAGCGCTCGATGGTCTGGAGACGGAAGATGATTTGCGCGGCGGAGCGTTTGAAGGCCTTGAAGCCGCACTGCGTGTCCTTGTAAGGGAGGCCCATGACGGTGCGGGTGACCCAGTTGAAGCAGCGGCCGAAGAACTGGCGGTAGAGCGGCTGATGGATGGTCTGGCGGGTACGGTCCATCCAACGCGAGCCAATGGCAACGTCGGCGCCATCGGCGAGGGCGTCGAGGAGTCGCTGAGCCTCTTCCATGGGGGCCGAGAGGTCGGCGTCAGTGAACATGACGATGTCGCCGGCGGCCTGCAGGAGACCGTTGCGCACGGAGTAGCCTTTGCCTTTGTTTCCTGGGTTCTGCACCAGATGGAGGCGAGGATGGTTGGCCATCCAGCGCTGCACGATGGCGGCGGTGTCGTCCTTTGAGCCGTCGTCGACGACGAGAACTTCGGCATCCCAGCCCTGTTCTGCGACACACGAGAGCACACGATCCAGCGCGTGCTCGATGCGGGCGCCTTCGTTGTATGCGGGAATTACGATACTTAACTGCGGATGGGCCATAAACGGTCGCCGACCCCCTTCTTTCGAGAGCTTCAAATCTGCTTGGGATGCACGAGGCAGGCGTCGTCGTTCATCTTACTGCAATAATTGGACGCGTGGGAACCCATTTTCGTCTCTATTTTTTAGTGAATTGCATCTAAGTTTTTCTTCGCTGGGACGGGTACTGCGCTCGCGTCGAATCCGCGCTGAAAGATCGAGTCCTGCTAAACTCCACAACATGCCGGAAGACTACGTAACACCCCCGCCGCCACCACCGCCTGTGCCTTCTAACCAGCCCTATGGCCGGGCCCCGTATCCCCCGCCGTATGGGTACTCTGCGGGCTATGGCGCGCCACCGCCGCGCAGGCGATCCGCGTGGTTCTACATCGGCATCATCGGCGGCTCGCTCGCCGCGGTATTTCTGTTGGTGACGTTGATGGTCTGGGGGACCATGCGCTCGATGGGCGGTGATTCCGCGGGCTTTGGCTTGAACGCCAACAGCATTGCTGTGATCGACCTGACGGGTGTAATTCTCTCGCCGGAGACGATCGACTCGCAACTGCGCAAGTTCGGCGACGACGACTCGGTGAAGGCCATCATTCTGCACATCAATTCGCCTGGCGGCGGCGCTGCAGCCTCGCAGGAGATCTACCACGAGGTGCTTCGCGTACGGCAGGAGAACCACAAGAAGGTCATCGCTTCAATCGAGTCGGTGGGGGCGTCGGGCGCGTATTACATCGCCAGCGCATGCGACAAGATCTATGCGAATGACGCGTCGGTTGTGGGCTCGATCGGCGTGATTATGGAGTGGACCAACTACGGCGACCTGATGCGCTGGGCCAAGCTGAAGAACGTCGTCATCCACGCCGGTGAGTTAAAGGATGCGGGCGACCCGAGCCGTGACCTCACGCCGAAAGAAGAGGCTTACTTTCAATCGCTGGTCGATAACATGTACACGCAGTTTGTGCATGACGTCGCCACCGGCCGACATACTTCGGATGAGAAGATCAAACCGCTTGCTACGGGCCAGGTGTGGACGGGGCAGCAGTCGCTGCCGCTGGGGCTGATCGACAAGGTGGGAGGCTACCGCGTGGCGTTGATGGAGACCGCGAAGGATGTGGGAATCTCCGGTGAACCAAGCGTGGTTCGTCCCGCCAAGAACAAGCGCGGCCTGCTGGCGCTGCTTGCTGACGATGGTGAGGACCTGTTTCCCAACCCCAGTCAGTTGCTGAATCGCACTCCGGGTTTTTACTTCATGTGGAAGTAAAACGCGGCCCGTCAGCATTTACGCTGCATTTACCTCGCCAAACCACTACCAGACCACTTGAGGGTGCCCCAAAAATTGCGGAACCTGTGGTTTTTCATGACCCTTTGTTCGTGATTTGCATCTCATTGAACTAATGTTGATTTCCTCCACACCCTTAGTGGCCTTCGCTAACTTATTCGCCGTCATCCCGTCTATAATCAACAAGAAGAACGGACTTTCGATGCGGCCCGGTAGCCCTCCCTTAGTACGAAAGGAACCCATACTATGACAAAAGCCGACCTCGTAGACCAAGTCACCGCCATTGGCGATCTCACCCGCCGCGATGGAGAAGTGATCGTCGATACCCTGTTCGACGCCGTCATCGGAGCCCTGAAGTCGGGGGACAAGATTGAGATTCGCGGCTTCGGCAGCTTCCGGACCCGGCAACGCAACGCTCGCACCGGCCGCAACCCGAAGACCGGGGCAAAGGTCGACGTTCCGGCCAAGCGCGTTCCCTTCTTCAAGCCGTCGAAGGAGCTGCGCGATTCGGTGAACCCGAACGGCGCCGTGAAGTCGAAGCCAGCCGCGAAGAAGGCTGACACCGATCACATCGATCCCCATCACCCGCCAGCTATGTAGCTGACGGTACAAGCAACGAACGAGCAGGTGCGATGGCATCTGCTCGTTTTTTTTGCCGCTTGATTCTCAATTACAGTCTGAATTCGGCGCGTGTTTGTTGCGTGCTCACTCGGTCACGCCTTCAAGAACAATCGGCGAGACTGGCTCCTCGCCAAAGACACCCTCCCACTTCGCGACGATGACGCTGGCCAGGCAGTTGCCGATTACGTTGATCGCAGTGCGCCCCATGTCGGCAACGGCGTCGATGCCAAGGATGACGAAGATCGGTTCGGTGGGCAGACGAAAGGTAGCAGCGGTTGCGAAGAGCAGAACCAGCACCGACCGCGGAACGCCCGCAACACCTTTGCTGGTCAACATGAGTGTCAACATCATGAAGATCTGCTCGCCAAGCGAGAGATGAATACCCGCAACCTGGGCAACGAAGATGCTCGCTACCGCGAGATAGAGCGTGGAGCCGCCGGAGTTGAAGCTGTAGCCGGCCGGAATGACGAAGGCCACGATGCGACGAGGAACTCCGAGCGCCTCCATGGACTCCATCGCACTGGGCAGTGCGGCCTCGCTCGACGAGGTGGCGAAGGCAATGGTGGTGGGCTCGGCTGCCGCTGAGAGAAACCGTCGCAGCGAGATGCGGAAGAGCAGAGCGGATGGCAGGAGCACAAGCAAGGCAAAGGCAATTAGCGCGATGTACAACGTAAGCAGCAGCTTGCCGAGATTCACCAGTACGCCGAGTCCCATCTGCCCGACCGTGTAGGCCATGGCTGCGCCGACGCCAATAGGAGCGAAGTACATGACGACATTGGTGAACTTGAACATGACCTCGCTGAGGCTCGAGAAGAAACTCAGCATGGGCGCACGTTTTTCGCTGTTCACCCCGGCCAGTGCGATGCCGAAGAAGATGGCGAAGACGGCGACCTGCAGGATCTGCCCTTCTGCCACAGACTTGGCGATGTTCTCCGGAAACACGTGCAGGAGAAAGTCCTGCCAATGGGTCGAGGGAGGAACGGTGACACTCTCGCCCGAAGGCGTTGATGGGGGCAGGGATAATCCAACCCCGGCGTGGCTGAGATTGATGGCGACGAGGCCGATGACGAGAGCCAGCGTGGTAGCAACCTCGAAGTAGATGAGGCTCTTGATGCCCATGCGGCCAACGCTCTTGAGATCGCCGTGGCCGGCAATGCCGGTGATCAGCGTTGCGAGAATCAACGGGGCGACGATGGTTTTGATCAGGCGCAGGAAGATGTCGCTGAAAACGCGCATGTTGACGGCAAGCGCGGGTGCATCGAAGCCCAGCTCGGCACCCGCCACCATCGCGACAAAGATCCACGGCGTAACGGACCGGCGCTGCAACGCGAAGACCGACAACAACCCAATTGCTGCACAGCGGAGTATGATTCCGACGTGATTAATCAGCGGCTGGTGGGTCAGGCCCAACGCCAATCCCGCAGCCAATAAAACCAGCAGCTGCAAGCAACAATATTCGTTCCGGTTTCGTCTTAAGCATCAGGTGCGAAGGATATCAGTCTTCCACGAAACCCACCCGGCTCACGGCCCAATTTTCATCGCTGATAGCATAACAACATGGCACGCCAAGTTACGTTTTACCTGCTTTCCTGTGTGTTTACCTCCTGTGTTCTGGTTGCCCCAACGGTCGCTCAGACCGCTGCCACTGCAGGCGCGCCCGCGCCCGGCTACGACGCTCTCGCACAGTCTCCGAGTGTCATTTCGAACCCACTCACACAACCGACTCTCAGTCCCGGCGCTCTTTTGCTGCTGGAGTTGGAGGGGCGCTTTGCGAAGGCTGTCGCAGCAGGTGGAGGTAAGGCTTTTGGTACCTGGTTCGCCGAAGATGCCGTCACGCTCAACAATGGAAAACCCGCTGTTCTGGGCCATACGGCTATTGCGGCCCAGGCCCAGTGGGATCCGAAGACCTATCAGCTCACATGGGTGCCGCAGGGTGCGCAGATGGGGCCTTCCAACGATATGGGGTTCACCTGGGGACATTACGAGGGCCACTCAAAGGACAAGAACGGTGAGCCGGTTGTCATCTCCGGGCGGTACTTCACCGTATGGAAGAAATTGCCTGATGGTACGTGGAAGGTGGCCCTTGACGCGAGTGCCGAGGAACCACCCTCAACGGGGGACTGCTGTGTGCTACCAAAGCCGTAAACCATTGCTGCAACAAAAGTAGGAGTGCGCAAACATTTGCACATCCCTACGATTGAAGAAGTCTAAATGAATGCCCTTTTAGTCAAAGACGAAGCTCTGCGAATTGAGGCCCTCACGCAGTACGAGGTGCTCAACTCCGCGCCAGATCCGGTCCTCGATGACCTGACTCAGCTGGCTGCGCAGATCTGCGAAACGCCTGTTGCCGCAGTCACGTTTATCGGTTCCGACCGCATCTGGATACGGTCGCGTTTTGGCATCGAATCGCTTGAGCTTTCTCTCGGCAGTCTGCCTTGCGAGACCACCATTCTGGGCGACACCGTCTACGAGATCCCTGACACCCGCAACGATCTCCACTATGCTCCTGACGGCATCCAGCTCGAAGGCCAACCCTATCGCTTCTACGCTGGCGCCCCGCTGACCACGCCCAGCGGAGTCAACATCGGTGCGCTGCTGGTGCTCGATCGGGTCTCCCGCGTGCTGACACCGGCGCAGTCGTCGGCGCTCGGCGTTCTCAGCCGTCAGGTGATCAATCGCCTGGAACTCAACGGACGGATTCACCAGATGGATCGCGCCGCACGTTCTCGCCAACGCGTCGAGTCTGCCCTGACCGTCGAACGCAACTTCGTCTCCACGGTCCTCGATACCGTAGGCGCGCTGGTGGCCGTCTTCGATCCCGCAGGCCGCATCGTTCGCTTCAATCGCGCGTGCGAGACGATCTCGGGTTACGACTTTGCGACGCTCCAGGGACGCTATGCGTGGGACAAGCTGATCCCCCGTCCGGAGATTCCGGAGGCGATCGAGACCTTCGAGCGCCTGCGCTCCGGACACTTCCCGGCAGCGTTTGAGAACCAGTGGCTCAGCCGCGACGGCAGCCTGCACCGCATCGCGTGGTCCGCCACGGCGCTCGCCGACTCGCAGGGCCAGATCGCCTTCATCATTGCCACCGGCATCGACGTCACCACGCAACGCGCCGCCGAGGCCACACTGCGCGAGAGCGAGGCGCGCTACCGGCAACTCATCGAAGGCTCTCTCGGTATGGTGTGCACGCACGACCTGCGCGGCAATCTGCTGACGATCAACACACACGGCGCCGAGACGATCGGCCGGACTGTCGAGGAGATGGCTGGCCACAATCTCGTCGAGTTCATCGCGCCCGAGCGCAGGGCCGCGCTGCCCGCCTATCTGAAGAAGATCGGCGAGACCGGCGAGGCGCAGGGTATGCTCCACCTCTCGCACGCAGACGGCGAGGTTCGCGCTGTTGCGTACAGGAACAAGCTCATTGTGGTTCCCGGGCGCGCTCCGTACGTACTGGGCTTTGGTGTCGACATCAGCGAGCAGGTTCGCGCGGAAGGCCGCCTGCGTACGCTTACGCGTCAATCGGATTCTATTCTTGCCTCGGTCGGCGACGGGATCTACGGCATCGATCTTGAAGGCAAGGTCACCTTCGTCAACGCCGCCGCCACGCAGATGCTCGGCTACAAACAGGACGAGATTCTTGGCCACGTCATGCATCAGCTGATCCATCACACGCGCGCGGATGGAACGCCGTATGACTCAGCCGATTCGCCGATTCGCAAGAGTCTTACCAACTTCGATACCGTCCGCGTCTCGAACGAGATTTTCTGGCGCAAGGATGGAACGAGCTTCCCCGTCGAGTACGTTGCGCGTCCGCAGATCGACTCGCAGTCCTCCGATTCCCAGGGCCTGAAGCCGCTTGGCGTCGTCGTCGCCTTCACAGATACGACGGAACGCCGCGCGCTCGACCGCATGAAGGACGAGTTCATCTCTACCGTCTCGCACGAGCTGCGCACACCCCTCACTTCGCTGCGCGGAGCGCTTGGTTTGCTTGCTGGTGGCGCGTTGTCGAATCGCCCGGAGAAGACGCAACAGATGCTCGAGATTGCGATCAGCAACTCTGACAGGCTAGTGCGCCTCGTCAACGATATTCTCGATCTCGAGCGCATCGGCAGCGGCAAAGCCGAGCTGCACTCGTCCGTGTGCAGCGCCGAAGATCTGCTGCGCCGCGCCGCCGGCGTGCAGCAGAACCGTTCGCCACGGCCGAACATCCGCATCTTCTTTGCCGCGCACGGCGTCAACGTGTGGGCCGACGCCGATCGCATTTTGCAGACACTGAATAACCTGCTCTCGAACGCGATCAAGTTCTCGCCGGCAGGTAGCGAGATTCACTTGACCGCACGCAATCTGGACGAGAGCGAGGCAATCATCGAGGTTCGCGACCAAGGACGGGGCATCCCTGCAGATAAGCTGGAGCATATTTTTGATCGCTTCCAGCAAGGGGATGCCTCGGACTCGCGTGCCATGGGCGGAACGGGCCTGGGTCTCGCGATCTGCCGCAGCATCATCAATCAGCACGGCGGACGCATCTGGGCCACCAGCGTCGAAGGCCAGGGAACGACCTTCCACTTCACCCTGCCGACAAAACCAATTACCAATCTGCGCTAGGATCAACTTTTGCGGGACCAGTCCTCACAGGCCAATCCCGGGATACGAGAGAACTCCCGTACATTCGCGGTTACAAGCACCAGGCGGTGCCGCAACGCCTGCCCTGCTATCAATACATCGTAAGGTCCAATAGGTCTGCCCCGTTGTGCCAAATGCGCCCGGACTTTGCCAGCTTCGCGCGCATCATCGCCGTCGAAATCCAGAATCGTCAGCTGGAGCGCGTCGACTACCGAAAGATTTCTCGCCTGCCGCGCACTCTTGTACGCTCCGAAAAATAATTCATACATCACGATGGAAGAGGTGACAACGTCCCCGCTCCGATGCTTCAGTGCGGCCGAAAAAACTTTGCCATCGGTGCGATTCAATATGGCGATGACCGCATTTGTATCCAACAGATAACGCATCAGCGAAACAACCTGTCCAGTGCCGGGCGCTCCTGCTGGAAGACCTCTTGCTCGGTCGCTTCAACAGCGTCTTCATCAAGCGGCCCCAATTGACGTAAAGCATGAAGCCAATCCCAATCTTTTCCGATCGGTTCAAGGATGACACCCGTTCCCACCTTGCGGATGTGAACTTCCTTTCCTGTAAATCGAAACTCCTTCGGAAGCCGTACCGCCTGGCTACGGCCAGTCTGGAAAAGCTTTGCTCGTTTATCCGTGGTTGCCATAGGGCCCTCTTTATTCGAGTATATACCAATGATATCTACTCGTCACTCTCACGCAATTTGGCGATCACGGTGAAATCTTCGAGCGTCGTCGTGTCGCCTTTTACCTCGCCGGTGGTGGCCAGCTCGCGCAGCAGGCGACGCATGATCTTGCCGCTTCGCGTCTTGGGCAGCGCCTGAGTGAACGTCAGGTCGTCGGGGCGGGCAAGTGCACCAATCTCCTTCGCGACCCACTGGCGCAGCTCCTGCCGCAGCGCTTCGCTGGGCTCGTGACCGCCTTCGAGCGTGACAAAGACGGCGATTGCCTGCCCCTTCATCTCGTGTGGACGGCCGACGGCGGCCGCTTCGGCCACCTTTGGATGAGCGACCAGCGCGGACTCGACCTCCATCGTTCCCAGACGGTGGCCGCTGACGTTGATCACGTCGTCGACGCGTCCCATCAGCCAGAAATAGCCATCGGCGTCACGCCGCGCGCCGTCGCCGGTGAAGTAGCTTCCGGGGACTTCGCTCCAATAGGTCTGCTCATAGCGGGCCTGATCGCCATAGATCGTTCGCGCCATCGACGGCCAGGGTTTGCGCACCACCAGCAGGCCGCCCTGTCCATCGGGAACCGGCTTCCCTTCTCTTGTAACTACTTCAGGCACAATTCCGAAGAAGGGTTTGGTTGCTGAACCGGGTTTTGTCGCTACTGCACCGGGGATGGGCGAGATCATGATCGCGCCCGTCTCCGTCTGCCAGTAGGTATCGACGATGGGGCAGCGTTCTTTGCCGATCATGCGGTGATACCACATCCACGACTCGGGGTTGATCGGCTCGCCGACTGTGCCGAGCAGACGCAGCGAAGCCAGGGAGTATTTCTCGACCCAGGAGTCGCCCCACTTCGTGAATGCGCGAATCGCCGTGGGCGCCGTGTAGAAGACGGTCACTTTGTGGGTGTCGATGATCTTCCAGAAACGGTCATTCTCCGGCCAGTTTGGCGCCCCTTCGTACATCATCACGGTCGCGCCGTTCTGCAGCGGTCCGTAGACGACGTAACTGTGGCCCGTCACCCAGCCGACGTCCGCTGTGCACCAGTACACGTCGTCGTCGCGCAGATCGAAGACATATTTGCTCGTCAGATACGTCTGCACCGAGTAGCCGCCAGTCGTATGCAGCAGCCCCTTCGGCTTGCCCGTGGTGCCGGAGGTATAGAGCAGATAGAGCGGGTCTTCGGCATCCATCCACTCGGCGTCGCACTTTGCTTCGGCCTTCGCCATTTCCTCGTGCCACCATAGGTCGCGTCCCGACAGCATGTTGATCGGCGATCCTGAACGACGGAACACCACGACATTCTTGACCGTCGGACACTTCACCAGCGCCTCGTCGACGATCGCCTTCAGCTGGACCTCCGAGCCGCGGCGATAGCTCGTATCCTGCGTGATGACCGCAACGCAGCTTGAGTCGTTCACGCGATCGGAGATCGCATGCGCGGCAAACCCGCCGAAGATCACCGAGTGAACCGCGCCGATTCGCGCGCAGGCCAGCATCGCAATCGCCAGCTCGGGCGACATGCCCATATAGATGGCGACGCGATCGCCGCGTTTGATTCCGAGCCCCTTCAGCACATTGGCAAACCGCTGCACCTGCTCGTGCAATTCGCCGTAGGTCAGCCTGCGCACCTCGCCCGGCTCGCCTTCCCATAGCAGCGCGACCTTATTTTTGCGTGTGCCAAGCGCATGGCGGTCGACACAGTTATGCGACAAGTTTAATTTTCCGTTAATAAACCACTTGGCGTGTGCGGCCTCGCCGTGGATCACCTTGGTCCAGGGCGCGAACCAATCAAGCTCGTGTGCGGCTTCTGCCCAGAACTCTTCCGGCTGTTCGACACTGTGGCGATACATCGCCTCATACTCGGCAAGGCTTTTTATACGGGCCTCTGCGGCAAACTCCGCTGGCGGGGGGAATACCCGGTTCTCCCGCAGACTCGAATCCAGATTTGTGTTTACTTCCACCGTCGCCACGCACAGACCTCCATCATTTAGCACCAGCAAAACGAAGGTACCCTATACAACTCGCTCCGGCAACCGTACCGGCAACACTTAAGTGACACATTTCCGAGGCGAATCATGTATTGTGGGTCGCGCATCTAGTTACGTGATTTGGTTTCATCACCCAAAGCTCTTTTGCACGGCTTCAGCAACCAAACATTTTCCGAGGTTTTCCACGTATGGCCCTGGCTTTTCTCGATCGTGACCACTCCATTGCCCCTGCAGGATATAGCCGCTGGCTGGTTCCACCCGCCGCCCTCGCAATTCATCTTTCCATTGGTCAGGCTTACGCCTTTTCCGTCTTCAAAAATCCGCTGCTCGCTCTGCAGGGTGCGGACGGCTCTCATTGGAACCTGAAGGAAGTCGGGTATATCTTCTCGATCGCCATCGCGTTCCTCGGCATCTCCGCCGCTCTCTTTGGAGCGTGGCTGGAGAAGGCCGGCCCACGCCGCGCGATGTTCTACTCGGCCGTCTGCTTCAGTGCGGGCTTTATCATCTCTTCCTTTGGGGCCAGTAGCCATCAATTGTGGCTGATCTATCTGGGCTACGGCGTCATCGGAGGAATCGGCCTCGGGCTTGGCTACATCTCGCCAGTCTCGACGCTCATCAAGTGGTTCCCGGATCGCCCAGGCCTCGCTACCGGTCTTGCCATCATGGGCTTTGGCGGCGGCGCGATGATCGGCGGCCCGCTCGCCAACAATCTTATGGCCTACTTCAAAGGCGCGGGTGAGCCCTCAATTCCCTACACGATGATTACGATGGGCGTCCTCTACTTCATCTTCATGATGTTCGGCGTCTTCACCATCCGTGTCCCGCCGGACGGTTGGAAGCCCGCGGGCTGGGTGCCATCGACGAAGCGCGCTGCACTGATCTCCAGCCACAACGTCGCCGTCCACGAGGCGTGGAAGACGCCGCAGTTCTGGCTTCTATGGATCATGCTCTTCGTTAACGTCACGGCCGGCATCGGCATCCTCGAGCAGGCATCGCCAATGATCCAGGACCTCTTCAAGGGCAGCGTCGGCCCCGTGGCTGCCGTCGGCTTCGTCGGTCTGCTGAGTATCTTCAACATGGCTGGCCGCTTCTTCTGGGCCTCAACCTCGGACTTCATCGGACGCAAGGCGACGTACTTCGTCTTCTTCACCCTGGGCGCCATCCTTTACTTCTTCCTACCCTTCACCCGCCAGGACAAGCTCAACTCCGTCCCGCTCTTCGTCGGCATCGCCGTTGTAGTGATCTCCATGTATGGCGGAGGCTTCGCTACGATTCCTGCTTACCTGAAGGATCTCTTCGGCGGTTACAACGTCTCGGCGATTCATGGGCGTCTGTTGACGGCGTGGTCGGCCGCTGGAATCATCGGGCCGCTCATCGTCAACGGCATTCTCGATCACTATGTCGAGAACCACATGAACAAGGAGGACGCCTACCCACTGATCCTGCACATCATGTGCGGGCTGCTGGTCATCGGCTTCCTGGCCAACCTGATGGTGCGAGCGGTCGACGAAAAGTTCTGGGTCAAGGATAAGAACATCGTCGTCCCCGAAGGCGTCGCCCACTAGTCCAACCCGGCGGAGTGACCGCACCTCCGCCCGTTTTGCGAAAACAGGAGTGATCTTATGGCACAGCTCGATCCAGTTAAAAAGTCTTCGCCGCTGCTTATCGCGGCTGCGTGGATCATCGTGATAGTCCCCACTGCATGGGGGCTCAAATACACAGTGCAGAACGCGATGAAGCTCTTCACGGCGTCCGCCCCGGCGGCTGCTGCACCGGCAAAATAGCCTGGTTCTTACTGCAACAGAGCTAACGCTACGTCCGACATCGCAGTGACGCCGGTCCGCAGCGCGGGCTCGGCCATTGGCGCAAAGACGCTTGAGTGCAGCGACGGCAGCGGCACTCCAGAGGCGATCTTCGCTGGATCGACCGCGCCCAGCCAGAAGAGCACCGTCGGTATCTGATGGTCATCGAGACCGAACCGGCCGAAGTCTTCGGAGACCATCACCGGTTCGAGGTCCACAACGTTCTCACTCCCCAATGCTGTCACCAGTGTGCTTCGAACCCGCGCTGTCAGAGCCGGATTGTTATACGTCACCGGCCCAAGGTGCGGAAGAAGGACGTCTACTAGAGGCCGACGATCCGGCGGCACTCCAGCCACCATCGCGATGCCATCCGCAGTACGTTGAATGTCGGCGAGAATGTCTTTGCGAACGGCCTCGTCCATAAAGCGCACTGAGAGTCCCAGCTTCACCTCGTCGGGAATAATGTTGGCCTGGGTGCCTCCGTTGATCATCCCCACCGTCACCACGGCCGGGTGCGTGGGGAGGGTCTGGCGGCTCACCACCGTCTGGAGGGCAAGCACAAACTCCGACGTCATTACGATCGGGTCTTTGGTCGATGCCGGCATCGCTCCGTGGCCGCCAACGCCGCGAATTGTGACATTCAGTGTCATCGTACCCGCCATCGCGGGCCCCGAGGTGATACCGACCTTACCTGCCGCCAGCCCCGCGTTGTCGTGCAGGGCAACGGCGTAGTCAGGGCGCCCAAAGCGTTCATAAAAATTATCGGAGAGCATCGCCCGCGCGCCCTCGCCCAACTCCTCGGCTGGTTGCCCTACGAGCATCAGCGTTCCGTGCCACTTAGCTTTTTCGGCAGCCATTACACGCGCCACACCCAGCATCGTGGTCATGTGCAGATCGTGCCCGCAGGCGTGCATCACTGATACCTCCTGCCCGGCGGCGTTCTTCATCTTGACTGTGCTCGCGTAAGGCAGCCCTGTCTTCTCCTCCACCGGCAACGCGTCCATATCGGTGCGAATGAGGAGCGTCGGCCCCACGCCGTTCTTCAGAATCCCTACGACACCATAGGCTGGCGAGCCGTCGGTGTATTTGCCGATATGGTCGGTGACGGTATAACCCGCCGTGCGTAGCTCATCCGCCAGCCACGCCGAGGTCTTCGCCTCATAGCGCGACAGCTCCGGCCTCTGATGCAACCCCTGATAGGTCGTCACCAACTCCGGCAGCTGCTTTGCCACAAGGGAAGGGACATCCTGCGCCTGCGCTGCACTCTGTGCCGCAATCAAACAGCCAGCCAACACCAAACCATTCTTCATCGACTCTCCTGACCTGTCGTGATCGCGTTGTTTACTGCAACAACGCCACCGCGGCGTCTGTCATCGCCGTAACTCCGGTGCGCAGAGTCGGTTCGGGCAGCGGAGCGAAGAATGGCGAGTGCGGCGAAGGCAGTGCCACTCCGGTCCGCTCACTTTCGGCAACCTTCGCCGGGTCATACGCACCCAGCCAGAAGATCACCGCGGGAATCTTGTGCTCGTCGCTGAAGATGCCGAAGTCCTCGCTGCCCATGATGGACTGCTTCTCAATTACGTTGTCCGCCCCCAGCTTCGCGACGAAGATCTTATGTAGCCTCGCTGAGAGAGCCGGGTCGTTGTACGTCGCCGGGGTCGACTCATCGTCGAGCACCGTCACAATCGGCATCCGCGACTCAGGAACACCCGCTGCGATCGCGACTCCTTTTGCGGTCCGCTTCACGCCCTCAATGATTCTCTGTCGCTCCTCCTCGCTATAGCAGCGGGTTGTCAGCTCCATCTTCACTTCGTCGGGAATGATGTTGCGCTTCGTGCCGCCAAGGATATGGCCGACGGTGACGACGGCTGGCTCAGCCGGAGGAGTGGACCGGCTCACGACCGTCTGGAGCTCGACGATGAACTCGCCGGCCATCACGACGGGGTCTTTGCCTGCCTCAGGCGCCGCGCCATGGCTTCCTATGCCGCGCATTACAACGTCGATCGAGGTCGAACTCGCCAGCGCCGGTCCAGAGACAACCGAAACCTTGCCCGCCGCGAAGTTCGAATCGTGGAGCGCGATCGCGAGATCAGGTCTCCCAAATCGCTCGTAGAGATGATCCGCCATCATCGCCTTGGCTCCGTCGATTGTTTCTTCGCTTGGCTGCCCGATCAGCATCAGCGTTCCGTGCCACTGGCTCTTCAACGCGGCCATGTTGCGCGCGACGCCGATCATGGTCGTGATGTGAACATCGTGACCGCAGGCGTGCATCACGCCCACGTCCTGCCCCGCAGGATTCTTTGACCGCACTTTGCTGGCGTAGGGCAGGTTCGTGTCTTCGGTGACCGGCAGCGCGTCGAGGTCTGTTCGGACCAGCAGCGTCGGGCCAGCGCCGTTCTTCAGGATTCCAACAACGCCATAGGCCTGGGAGCCGTCGGGGTACTTGCCTACGCGTTCAGTGACCGTATACCCGGCCTTGCGCAGTTCTTCGGCGAGCAGCGCAGAGGTCTGCTCCTCGTGGTGCGAGAGCTCAGGCGCCGCATGGATGCTCTTGTAGGTCACCAGCAGGCCGGGAAGCTGCTTGTCCACCAGTGCAGGTACCTCCTGCGCTATTGCTCTTGTGGTTATCCCCGCGGTTACTGCCGCGGTCATCCCGCACACTACCATCCATTGCCCTGGTCGCATCGTTCTCTCCGGTTGTCATTTGAACTTGATGTCTGAACTGTACATGCTCGCGGCCTGTAGACTCCACTTATCGTGAATTCTTACTGGCCCGCCGTCATCGGTTTCTTCTTTGGCTTCGGTTTTGGCGTGGGGTGCGCTCTGGCAGTCATGTACTCCATCTTCATGGGAGGCTATCGTGCCGCGATCCGCGATTCGCAGATGCCTGAACCACCCGAGCGCTATATCAAGGCGCTGGAAAAACTGCTTCGCGGTCAAAAACAGTAGAGCGACGCCCTCAGGCCGTCAGCAGCCGCGCTCCATCCGACGTCACCACGACGGTGTGCTCATAGTGTGCTGCCAGGGAGCGGTCGCGCGTCCGAACCGTCCAGCCATCCTTCAGCGTCACGGTCCTGGGGCCACCCATAGCGATTAGCGGCTCAATCGTGAACACCAGCCCCTCGGTCAACACATCGGAGCAGCGAGGGTCGTAGTAGTTCGGGATCGTGGGCCTTTCGTGGATCGTCCGGCCAATTCCATGTCCGCTCAGCTCATTCACCACGGAGTAGCCCGACTGTGCAACGGTCTTGTGGACCGCGCGGCCGATGTCGTATGCCCGCGCGCCCGGGCGAACCTGGGCGAGACCATTGCGAAAGGCCAGCGCTGCGCAATCGACCAGCCGGCGGCTCTCCCGCCTGATCGAGCCCACACCCACCGACTCGCAGGCATCGGCCATGTAGCCGTTCACTTCGACGGTGACGTCCAGCTTCACCACGTCGCCCGCCACGAGCCGCCGTTTGCCGGGGACGCCATGCACGATCTCGTCGTTGACGCTGATGCAGTTTTGGCCAGGGAAGTTATAGACCAGCTTCGGCGCCGAGCGGCCGCCAGAGGCTCGCATGACTGCGGCCCCAATCTCATCCAGCTCTCCGGTGCTGATCCCGGGCCGAACCGCCTCTTTCATTGCATTCAAAACGGCTCGCGTCACCTTGCCCGCCAACTCCATTCCCGCCAGATCCTCCGCCGACTCAATCGACATCGTGTCCCCCTCGACATCAAAGCCACTGTTCCGGAACCAAAGTCGTTAACAAATTATCCGGCAGCCAACTCGGCCCGCATGTCCTTCACCTCCCGAGTCAGCGCCTCAATGGCCTTCATCAGCTCGGCCCGCTGCGCATCGTCACTCATCGACTTGATCCCTTCCATGTAGAAGTTCCCGTTTGGCTCGAGTACGCACTTCTCTACCTCCTCGTACCTGTCGAAGCCCTGCTTATGCAGGACGGCGCGCAGCTCGAGTTCGGTCAACGCCTCCTTCTTCGTCGCCTTCCAGTCGACGACTCCGTGCCGGATCAACACTGTCGCTGAGCCCTCGAACACCTTCGTCAGCTTCGGCACGCGAAACAGTATCCGGGTCAGCAACCAGTTGATCGCCAGCAGCGAGAATGCGCCGATCACACCGCCTGATACCGAGTTGTCGTCGCCGATCATTGCGTTCTGAACAGTGTTCGACAGGCTCAGCAACACGACGAGGTCAAACGGATTCAACTGCGCCAGCTCCCGCTTGCCAAACAGCCGCAGAAAGCCGACGAGGAACAGATAGACGAGCACTGGACGCAGGATCTTCTCCAGCACCGGCAGCGGAAGGTGAAACATACTCTCAATCAAAACAGTCTCCTTTTATGTTTCGTCTGCATACCGTCGTTGGTGCCACTCCCACGCGCTGGCGATGATCTCGTCCAGCTCCGCGAACTGCGGTTTCCATCCGAGCTCAGCCTTGATCTTCTCCGAACTCGCCACCAACACCGCCGGATCGCCCGGTCGCCGCGCACATTCCTCAACTGCAACTGGCCTTCCCGTCACTCGGCGCACCGACTCGACGACCTCGAGCACGCTAAAACCCTGGCCGTTGCCGATGTTGTAGATCAGCCTGCTCCTCGATTCGCTCAGGGCGCCAAGCGCGAGCATGTGCGCCTCCGCCAGATCGCGCACATGAATGTAGTCCCGTACGCAGGTACCGTCCTTAGTCGGATAGTCACGGCCGAAGATCTTGATGTTCGGTCTCCGCCCAAGCGCCACATCGAGAATCAAAGGAATCAGGTGAGACTCCGGCTCATGGGCCTCGCCATAGCCCTCAATCGCGCCTGCCACATTGAAGTAGCGAAGGCTCGCATACTTGAGACCATGACTGAGATTCATCCACTTGAGCATCTGTTCCACCAGCAGCTTGCTCTCGCCGTAGGGATTGGTAGGCTGCAGCTTTGCGTCTTCAAGAATCGGCGTCGTCTCGGGTTCGCCGTAGCAGGCAGCGGTCGAACTGAAGACTAAGCCGATCATGCCCCGTAGCGAGCATCGCTTCGAGCAATGTCAAGGTGGCGGAGGTGTTATTTCGAAAATAAATTTCAGGCTTCTTCATGCTTTCGCCGGCTTCGATCAACGCGGCAAAATGCATCACTCCGTCGAAGCGCCGGCTGCTGAGTGTCTTCTCCAGCAGGGCGCGATCGGCGACATTTCCTTCAACAAATTCGGCGTTCGCCGCGACTGCTAACCGCCTGCTGTGGCAAAGGTTGTCGTACACCGTCACAGCATGCCCCTGAGCGAGCAAAAGTCGCGTGAGCGTACCCCCGATATAGCCCGCTCCGCCGGTCACCAGAATCTTCATCCGTTGCTCTCCTTCGTTGCTATTTGGATACCACAAAAGTACCAGTGTCAATCACTTACGCTTACGGCAATATACTTGCAGTAGTGAAGGGCAGCGTACCGGCACATGAACGACCTGTGACTCCCCAAAGCACGGTACCTGCTACAACCTTTTCCTTTGCGGCTTGCGTCTGTTTAGACAAGGTAGCGCAACTTCCGCTCCGTCCCTTGGTCGTACTAATTGTTGAGTCAGAGAAACCAGGTTCAATCTATGTTACGGCGCTCTTCGGAGCTGATCCTCCCCATCCCGGTTCTGGCAGTTTGTTAGCACCGGTTTCAATATTCCGCCTCTAGGTAAAGAGGCCTTTCAAGGATTTTCCATGGCAAAGCCGCTTCGCACAGACGATCCCACACCGCAGAGTATGCAGTTCGCGCACTTCGGCGTCCTCAACGACGGCAGCCAGAGCAAAGGTTCGCTCTTCACCGCCATCGTGCTGAACGTGCTCATCGCGTTCTGCGCCGTCGTCATCGGAGCAGCGGCGAAAAAGACGATCGACAACCGGCACAAACTCACCGAACTGACGGAGCCGATTCCGATCAAGAAGGCCGAGGAGCCGCCGCCGGTGAAGATCAAGCCGCCAAAACTTCCTCCTCCGCCGCCGATCGCCAAGGTCGAGCCGCCAAAAATTAAGTTGCCAGATGTGAAGCTTCCTGACGTGCCCAAGCCGCCAGAGATCAAGATGACCCAGCCGGTTCCGGTCGTCATGCCGGCGCCACCGAAGCTCGTTCAGCCGCCTCCGGCTCCGAAGGTTGTCAGTCTCGCTCAGGCCATGCCTGCCTCGGTTCCTAATACTTCTACGCACCCAACAGCTGTTGCGTTGGGTTCGACGACCAATCCCATTGCAGTTTCGAACAAGCCCTCAGCCACTGCCATCAACCTTGGCAACAAGGGAATGTCCGGCATGCCTGCCTCCAATAACGGTGCAGGAGCAGCATCTACTGTTGTCAATCTTGGTTCCGGCTCACCCACCGGTACGAACATGCATGGCAATGGCCCGGTAGCTGTTGCGGGCATTCCGCATGGAGTAGTTGGAGGCACTGGACCGCTGAACTCAACGAGCAGGACGGTAAGCCTCGGACAGGCCACACCACCGCCGATGCCGAAGCCTGCCGGACCCACAACCGTGACCGCGAAGAGCGGACCCAAGGTTCTCTTTAAACCCAAGCCAGAGTACACCGCGGACGCTATCAAGCTTCATATTGAAGGCAATGTCTCGGTCAGAATTCGGGTCTCTTCCACAGGTGCCGTCCAGGTATTGGGCGTCATCAGCGATCTCGGTCATGGCCTCGGCGACTCTGCCGTCCGTGCCGTAGAGGCCACTCGCTTCAAACCTGCCACCGACGATTCGGGTAATCCGGTCGATTGGGAAGGCGTCGTCAATGTCGCATTTCAACTCGCAGGATGAACAACATAATTTTTATCCGGTTGTCGCAGCATGCACTAGCATTTAGTCCATATTCAGGATGACCCTCGGGTCACCGCAGGAGCCGTACATCATGATTCTCGGGAAACAGTCTATCGCCGGTATTGCTCTGGCACTCTTCGTCGCAGCTTCTCTCCCCTCGCACGCTGGAGCCGCCCTCCTTAAGGGAAAGAAGAAGAAGGATGATGATCTCTCGACTTCGCGTAAACCCACACCAGCGCAGAACGCGCTCATCGACAAGGCCATCCTCCGCGAAAAGGTCATCATCAAGACCATCAAGGACCGGGCTCCGCTTGTCGAGACCTACATCCAGAATATGAAGCCTGATCCCGTGCTGGGCCAGGTCCCCGAGTCCGACCAGCACTTCCTGAGCCGCGTCGACTTCAAGAGTGTCATTAACGATGACACCTATGCGGTCAACAAGGCGACCTCGGACGGAACCGGCAGCAGCAAGAGCAGTTTCTTCAAGCACTCCCTCGCGAGTGTCGCCGGTCTCGGCGGCAGCCTTCACCTCACCTTCCACGAGGCCGGCTTCGTGCAGATGCTGCTGATGGACTCCAACAACTTCGACCGGCAGCACTATAACTTCGGCTATGTCCGCAATGACTTCCTCGGCAACACTCCCACCGCGGTCTTCGACGTAACGCCGATTCCGGGCAAGAAGGACTTCGGCCGCTTCTTCGGCCGCGTCTGGATCGAGGCTCGCAACGGTAACGTTGTCCGCTTCAACGGCGACTTCGCCGGCACCGAAGAAGATCAGAAGGAGTTTTATCACTTCGACAGCTGGCGCACCAACGTTCAGCCTGACCTCTGGCTGCCAACTTCGTTCTACGTTGAAGAGAGCGATCCGAAGAGCGTCTCCCGCACCCTCAAGTTCAAGGCCATCAACCACATTTGGGGTTATGTGCTCAAGGTTCCGCCACCAGAGTCTGAGAACACCTCACTTGATGTCGTCGGCGCGACCGACGTCAGCAACGACGCACAAGACGTCAGCCCCCTCGGTGCTCAGCGCGCATGGGTCCAGCAGGCAGAGGACAACATCGTCGAGCGCCTCTTCCAGGCCGGCCTTCTCGATGCGCCCAGCGAGTTCGACAAGACGTTGGAGGCCCTGGCCAACAACATTCTTGCCTACAACAACATCACGCTTTCGAGGCCGATTCGCTGCCGTACGCTGTTGACCGAGCCGCTCGAGTCGCTCGCCATCGGCAACACCATCGTCGTCTCGAAGAGCCTGCTCGATACCACCGGCGTCATCACGCAGGATGGCGCACAGCAGATGGGCAATCTGAATGCGATCCTGGCCTTCCAGATCGCACACATCATCCTTGCTCACCGGCTCGACACCAAGTACGCCTTCAACGATCGCCTGCTCTTCCCGTCAACCTCCGTCTTCAACCGTATTCCCATGCACCACACCGACGCCGACAACACGGCAGCGGCCAAGAAAGCCATGGAACTGCTGAACGCGAAGGAACTGGCAGACGGCCAGCAGTATTTCAGCCTCTACCTCCAGCAGCTGCAGCAGCGCGTCAAGAATCTCAAGGCTCTCAACGAACCGATGATCGGCGACGGACTCGTGAAGAGCGACGAAGATCCGACCTTCTGGATGGCGGCGATGATGAACAAAGGACCGAAGCTCGATATGAAGGATCTCAAGCAGCAGGCTGCCATGCCGCTTGCCAGCTTCCTGCGTTTTGATCCCTGGACCGATCAGGTCTATGTCATGCACTCTGCCTTTGAACCTCTTCTCACCGCAGCCGACAAGATGCCATTTGAGGTCGAGCCGGTTTATCTGAAACTCAGCTACTACAAACCGCCGGCCGATGCTGCGCCCGCGCCTGCAGCCGCAGACCCTGCAACCACGACCACACCCCCACCAGCCAACAACACTGCCGCTCCTGCTGGTGCGACGGCAGCTCCTGCGACTCCTCCAACCACCACACCGCAACAGCAGAACTGAACTTCTGAGCGTGGTCAGCCGATAGCTTTGTCTGGCTGCCCACGCTCTTCCACTGCCTGAGGCCAGTTTGCCTCACACCAAATAGAAACGCCGCACGTTTCTCTTCCCAAGGAGGCACCCTGTTGAAGCGGCAAACTCTAATCGGCTGTTTCGCCTGCGTCCTCAGCGGCCTCACTAGCTGGTTACACGGCCAGGCGATTCCCACCGCATCGCGCGTCGGTTCGATACAGCTCGGCGCGGGTGGAATGCTTACCAGTCCCGATTACGCTCAGCTGTACCTCAAGGGTGTGACGTTTTATGGAGACTTCGACTTTACCCATAACCTTGGGGGCGAATTCGATATCCACTACGCCGCGATTACTCCGCAGGACATTAGCGAGAATACTTACCTGATCGGCCCGCGTTACACCATGCGCCATAAGCGCTTTGCGGGGTATGGCAAGGTGCTCTTCGGTCTTGGCCGTTTCGGATTCCAGAAGGGCGACTTCGTCTCGGCATCTACCGGAACGTACGGGGTGTACGCTGTGGGTGGTGGAGTCGAATACATGGCGACCCATAACATCAATATTCGAGCCTTCGACATCGAGGCCCTGAAATGGCCTGGTTTCGCTCCGAATGGCCTTTCACCGATTACTTACACGTTCGGCGCCGCCTATGTGTTCAAATAACCTGCCTCGCGTCATGGTGAGTGCCTGCGTGGCGCACGATTGGTCCTTGTTTATCTGCAACATCTGCAACAACTTGATCTGACCGCTATAGAGGGAGTGTACGTGTTAACACGGTTTATCATCTTCATCGGCCTACTTGGAGCAGCCCACATGCTGCACGCCCAGGCCGAGCCCACCGCCTCCCGACTCGGGGATCTCAAGATCGGTGGCGGTTTCTCCACCGCCGACTCGGACTACTACAAACGCTTCAACGGCGGTGCCGCTTACTTCAACTTCGACTTCCTCCCACACATCGGGGTGGAGGGGGAGTTTCATTTCGTCTCGGGAACCAACGATCTATACGAGAAGACCTACGAGGCCGGCGGCCGCTACTATCGCACTTACCACAAATTTGTCCCCTACGCTAAGGTCATGTACGGGCGCGGCGTCTTCAACTACCCACCCTTGGGTGACGGATTCCAGGCGAACCTCGCCTACAACCTGATCGCCGGTGGTATCGGCACCGACTATAAGGTGAAGCCCTGGCTCTATGTACGCGCCGACTGGGAGTATCAAAACTGGTTCGGCTTCCAGAACTCCAGTCTTACACCAAATATTTTCACCTTTGGTGCCGCCTATCGCTTTGTCCCCCACCTCAAATAACAAAGCCCGGGTCAACAAATAGCAAAGCCCCGGTCAACACCGGGGCTTTTTGCGGTTAGTACCGTTTGCCGGTTAGAAGTGGTATGCAATACCGAGCGCCGGGGTCGAGATGACCTCATACCGGTTGGTATTGAAGACGTTTCCCGGAAGGCTGAAGTTGGGGGTCTTCACGAGAAAACCTCGATATTCCGCGCGTATATCAAAGCTCGGGCTCAACTCATAGGCCACACCGCCGCCGAAAAGGGCGCCGATGTTCGTATTCTGTTTCGCATCAAGGTCCGACGTTCCCGCATCCTTCAGCGGAGTGAAGATCATGGCGCCGGGGCCGGCTTCAAGGAACGGGCTGAAGTTCTTGAAGTTCAGGTTGAAGACGTACGCCCCGCTTATCTCCTGCTGCAAGGTGTGGATACCACCATTTTTCTTCCCATAGACCTGATAATACTGGGTATTTTGCTGGTAACCATAGTTCAGTTCGAGTGCGCTTCGCGGTGTCAGCATGTACCGGTAGCTGGCAACAAGCCCAAGGGTCATGCTTGTATTCTTTTGCACGCTGTTCCCGGTGATCTGGGGAGCAAAAGCGGCTGTGGCGCTTACGCTCACGTCCTGCCGGCTCTCCTGCGCATAACCGGCCGCCGCAGATACCATCAGCGCGCCCAACAACAACATCGTCTTCTTCATTCTTCGCTGGATCCCTTCAAATTCGTCCGCAACTCTCACGCTGTCCCGCAGGCAACGCTATGGCAAGAGTTACGGAGCGCCGTAGTCACTGTTCTTCATTGTAACCGCACCGGTGCCCGAAGGAGTGCCAGCTACGTAAGAAGGCCGAAGGATATCTTCCCTCGGCCTTTCCCTGTTTCATTTTAACGGCGATGAACGCGTTACAGTCCTGGCGGAGGAGCAGGCGGTCCACCTTCTCCACCATGGTTCCCTCTGTGCTCCCGCATCTGTGCCTCCAGTGCGGCGTACGTAGTCTTCTGCTCCTCCGACAACACGCCGAGGAACTTGTCATGCGACGCCTTGTGGATTGCATGCATCTGCGTCTGCTTGTCTGCTGCGGCAATCGAGGTGTTCTCGTGCAGCGTCTTCATCTGGCTCCAGGTGTCCGCATCAATGGCCTTGATCTGAGTCACCTGATCTGGCGTCAGGTTCAGCTTCTTGGTCAGAAACTCCAGCCGGTGCCCTTCCATTCCGCCGGGTCCGCCATGTCCATAACGTGGACCGCCCTGACCCTGCGGTGGTGGCGCGGGGGTGTCCTGCGCCATCGCCGGCAGGACGCTCACTGCGGCCACGCCTATCGCCAAAACAGCTACTCGCAGTATCGAATTACGAAACATCGTCATCTTCATCGGATTTCTCACTCTCCTGGGTCGTCTCGCCGGAGCGCTCCTTCTCCGGTGGTAAAGTCTACTGCTACAGACGCGCTGTTTTTTCAAAGGACTTCGCGCTTCAAAAAAAAATTGCACAGTCGCTACATTCCCCGCTCGGGCTGAAAACAGTACGGATCGCCATGTGCCGCCGCATACGCCTCGACCACCTTCAGGAACGCCAGTGCCGCGTGCGACAGGCTCGCCTGCCTCCGGTACACCAGCCTCAACTTGCGCTCGATCTGCAGTTCCGGCACCTGCACCCGTACCAGCGCGCCGCTCTCCAGCTCCGGCCGCACCGTCAGCCCCGGCACAAGCGCCACGCCGTTGCCCATCTGTACAAACCGTTTGATCGCTTCGAGCGAAGGAAGCTCCACCCCCATCTGCAGCGGAGTCTTATGCCGCTTGAACGTCTGGATCACCTTCTGCCGCTGCGGCGACGGGATATTGTGCGCAATAAAGTTCTGCGCGCCGAGCTGCCGGATCGACACCTTCCCTTCCCCAGCCAGCGGATGTCGCGGATTCACGACAAACGCCAGTTCATCCCGATACACCACCATCGACTTCACCTGCGCGTCGTCCGGCCGGAATGACAGGACCCCCAGCTCCACCGAATGCATCAGTACCTCGTCCGAGATCCGGCTCGCCAGCGTCCGCTGCACCGCCAGTTTGATCCGCGGATTCTGCCTCCGGAACTCGTCCAGCAGCGGCAGCAGATAAAGGCATGTGTACTCGTTCGCCGCCAGATTCAGCCTGCCACGGTGCAGTTCACGCAGCTCAGTCAGCGCCCCCGACGCCTCGTTGCGAAGATTCAGCAACTTAGCCGCATACTCCCGCAGCACCTCGCCCGCGTCGGTCAGGGTTCCGTCTCGTGACGAGCGTTCAAACAACACCTCACCCAGCTCGCCCTCAAGTTTTGCGATTGCCTGACTTACCGCTGGCTGAGTACGATGGAGCCGTGCCGCTGCTCGCGAAAAGCTCCGTTCCTCCGCTACGGCCAGAAACGTCTCCATCTGGACTAAGTCCAATCATCACCTCGGGGGCGGCACGATATCGGCATCGAATACCGCAATTAGAATTTATAATAAACCTACCGACCATCATAAGCATGCATTATGATGAAGTCCAGATCGAGAGAGCCAGGCCCTATGTCCTCTAACCAGATTGTCTTCTTCGACACCACCCTCCGCGACGGCGAACAGTCCCCCGGCTGCACCATGCACCACGAGGAAAAGCTCCGGATGGCCCATCAGCTGGCCACCCTCGGCGTCGACGTCCTCGAAGCGGGCTTCGCCATCGCCTCCGATGGCGATTTCAACGCCGTCCGCGCCATCGCCCGTGAGGTCAAAGGCACTCGCGTCGCCTCCCTCGCCCGCTGCAAACGCGAGGACATCGAAGCCGCCGCTCGCGCCGTCGAACCCGCCCCCAGCAACCGCATTCACGTCTTCCTCGCATCCTCCGACCTTCATCTCGAAGCCAAGCTGAAGATCACCCGCGACCAGGCGCTCGACCAGACCGCCGAGTCAGTCCGTCTCGCCCGCTCCTTCGTCGACGACGTCGAGTTCTCCACAGAAGACGGAACCCGAACTGACCCTGAGTTCCTTCTGAAGATGATCACTGTAGCCGTCCAGGCCGGCGCCTCCACTATCAACATCCCGGACACCGTCGGTTACAGTACCCCGGCCGAGTACGAAGCCATCTTCCGCACCGTCAAAGCCCGCGTCCCGGGCATCGACAGCGTCATCCTCTCCACTCACTGTCACGACGACCTCGGTATGGCTGTCGCCAATTCGCTCGCCGGCATTCAGGGCGGTGCCCGGCAGGTAGAGTGCGCCATGAACGGCATCGGCGAACGCGCCGGCAACGCTGCCCTCGAAGAGATCGCCGCAGCCCTCATGGTCCGACGCGACCAGTTTCCCTACACGAACAACATCAAGATGGACCAGCTCTACCCCACCAGCCAGCTCCTCGCCGAGTTCATCAGCTTCGGCGCAGCCCCTAACAAAGCCGTCGTTGGAGCCAACGCCTTCGCCCACGAGTCCGGGATCCACCAACACGGCATGATGGCGAACCCCCTTACCTACGAGATCATGACGCCCGCTTCTGTAGGCGTAGCCAACACCAACCTTGTCCTCGGCAAACACTCTGGCCGCCGCGCCCTCGCAGACCGCCTCGAAAAGCTAGGCCACCCACTCACTCGCCAGCAGCTCGACGACGTATACCACCGCTTCACCGAACTCGCCGACCGCAAGAAAAACATCTACGACCAGGACCTGCTCGGCCTCCTGCAACCCGACAAGTCGGTAGGTGCTCATGCATGATCAAAAACACTTTGCTTTCATTTTTGGCTGAAGGCTTTCTAAGCCGTTCCACTGAGAACGGAGAACTGACAACTGAGAACTACGTTGGAGTAACGAATGCGCCTCAAAATTGCAGTCCTCGCCGGCGACGGCATCGGCCCCGAAGTCACCCAGCAGGCGACCAACATCCTGCGCGCCGTAGCTGAACTTGGCGGACACGAGTTCATCTTCGTTCCAGGCCTTATCGGCGGCATTGCCATCACGGAAACCGGTTCGCCACTGCCCACCGCGACGCTTGACGCCGCGCTCGAGTGCGACGCCGTATTGCTAGGCGCAGTCGGGGACAACAAATTCAACGCCCTCCCGCCAGACAAGCGTCCCGAAGCCGGCCTTCTGCAGATCCGCCAGGCCCTCGGAGGCTTCGCGAATCTGCGTCCTTCGATCGCCTACGCCGCACTCGCCGAAAGCTCGCCGCTACGCCCCGAGGTCATCAAAGACGCCGACATCCTCTTCGTCCGCGAACTCCTCGGCGGCCTCTACTTCGGCGCACCACGCTCGTGGAACAAGGAGACCGACGAAGCGATCAACACCATGCGCTACACCAAGGCCGAGGTCGTCCGCGTCGCCCGCGTCGCCTTTGAACTTGCGAGCAAGCGACGCAACAAAGTCACCTCAGTCGACAAGGCCAACGTCCTCGAGGTCTCGCAGCTCTGGCGCGCCACCGTCACTGAGGTTGCCAAGGACTACCCCAACGTCACGCTTGAACATCAGCTCGTCGACTCCATGGCGATGCACATCATGAACATCCCTCGCAACTTCGACGTCGTCCTCACCGAGAACCTCTTCGGCGACATCCTCTCCGACGAAGCCGGCGTCATCACTGGCTCGCTCGGCATGTTGCCTTCGGCCACCATCGGCGGAGCAGTCAACCTCTACGAGCCCGTACACGGCAGCGCTCCCGACATCGCAGGCACTGGCAAAGCCAACCCGCTCGGCGCGATCCTCACCGCCGCCATGGTCCTTCGCCACTCTGCAAATCTGGAGCAGGACGCCAAAGCCGTGGAACAAGCCGTCAACAAGGTTCTCGACGCTGGCTATCGCACCGCCGACATCGCTCGCGGCCAACAGCCTGGCCAGACCCCTGTCAGCACGCAGGAGATGGGCAAACTCGTCCACCAGGCCCTGGCCGAATCCATCGACCGCCGCCAGGCCATGCACGCCGTCTAAACGACATGAATCCAAGATTCAAATCAGCTCTGGCAAACCTTGCAATCATGGCTGCGTTGATCTATCGCTGGCTTCGTGGGGCGCCGCCGATGGCGCTACTCATCACCGCGATCATCATGTTCACTCTGGTCAACGGCCTGTTGTGGCTCAGCCAAAGAAGCTTCAATCAACCCAGACGCAATCGCTAAACAAATGAAGATGCGTTGCACCCTCCAACTCGCCGCTGCCGCATTGCTCATTGGAGCAACGACCGCCTTGTCCGCGCAGATGCCCACGCCTCAACCGCCGTCGCCCCAAGTCTCCTCGCCGCAAATCAAGAAAGACAAGAAGCAGCCCAAAGAAAACGTCGAGTGGCTTTGGCAGTACGGCCCCCCGCCCGCCGACGGCCGCGAGAATCGAGCTCGTCCTCGACCCGCGCTTCCGCCCCTTCCTCGCCCAGTACCTCACCACCCCGCAGACCTTCTGGGGCAACCCCAAGACCGGCTACAAATCCCTGGCCGAGACCGCACTCGACTTCCTCTCCGTCCCCGACAAGGTCCTCGCCGACGACAACCGCTACCTCACCATCACCGGCTGCGTCTTCCGTTTCTGCCCCTCGCGCGGCATGCTCTGGGTCGACCTCAACGGGCCTCATCCGCTCGTCGTCTTCGCCGCCATCGACTGGATCAAAGACAGCAAAACCCCGAGCCAGCCCGGACGCCGAGTACACGCTCTGGATCTTCCCCAACCATCCCATCGACCCCGACCACATTCCCGCTGCGCTGATTCACAGCATCGCGCGCTGGACGGCGCAGCCGCCGCCCGGCAGCACAGTCATCCAGCAGATCACCAACGCCATCCTCGTCGATCCCGACGGCACGCCGCACCAGATCAAGCCAGCCACCATCGGCGCGAACACCTTCACCCTTCCTCCACAACCGAGCAAAAGGCACAACCATGAGCACACCGGAAAAAACACCAAAGACACTCTTCGAAAAAGTCTGGCAGCAGCACCTCGTCGCCGAGCCCGCAGGCGAACCCAGCATCCTCTACATCGACCTGCACCTCGTCCACGAGGTCACCAGCCCGCAGGCCTTCGACGGCCTCCGCATGACCGGCCGCAAGCTCCGCCGCCCCGACCGCACCATCGCCACGGTCGATCACAACGTCCCCACCAGCAGCATCGAAGACCGCCTCCACATCGTCGACCAGATCGCCTCCAAACAGATCGAAGCCCTCCGCAAAAACTGCGCCGACTTCGGCGTCGAACTCTACGACGTCCAATCGCCCAATCAGGGCATCGTCCACATCATCGGCCCCGAACTCGGCCTCACCAAACCCGGCATGACCATCGTCTGCGGCGACTCGCACACCAGCACCCACGGGGCCTTCGGCGCTTTAGCTTTTGGCATCGGAACAAGCGAGGTCGAGCACGTCATGGCCACGCAAACCCTGCCGCAGGACAAGCCAAAGACCTTCCGCATCAACGTCGAAGGCACGCTTCCCATCGGCGTCACCGCCAAGGACATCGTCCTCCACATCATCGGCCAGATCGGCACCGCCGGAGCCACCGGCTACGTCGTCGAATACGCCGGCTCCGCCATCCGCGCCCTCTCGATGGAAGGCCGCATGACCATCTGCAACATGAGCATCGAGGCCGGAGCGCGTGCCGGCATGATCGCCCCCGACGCCACCACCTTCGCCTACCTCAAAGGCCGCCGCTTCTCGCCGACAGGGAGCAGCATGGGACGAGGCCGTCAAGCACTGGTCCGAACTTGTAACCGACGCAGGAGCAATCTTCGACCGCGAACTCACCATCGCCGCCATCGACATCACCCCGACCGTAAGCTGGGGTACCTCGCCCGGCATGGTCACCGGCGTCAAATCGACCGTTCCCCTGCCCGACCCCACCGCCAGCGAAGCTGACCAGAAGGCCTTCGAGCGCGCACTCGAATACATGGACCTCAAAGCAGGCACGCCCATCGAACAGATCGAGATCGACCGCGCCTTCATCGGCTCCTGCACCAACGCCCGCATCGAAGACCTTCGCGCCGCAGCCTCCGTCGTTCGCGGCTACCACGTCGCCACCACCGTCCGCGCGATGGTCGTCCCCGGCTCACAGCACGTCAAAGCTCAGGCCGAAAAAGAAGGGCCTCGACAAGGTCTTCACCGAAGCAGGCTTCGACTGGCGCGAACCCGGCTGCAGCATGTGTCTCGGCATGAACCCCGACATCCTCGCCCCCGGCGAACGCTGCGCCTCCACCAGCAACCGCAACTTCGAAGGCCGCCAGGGCCGCGGTGGCCGCACCCACCTCGTCAGCCCGCAGATGGCCGCCGCCGCAGCCATCACCGGCCACTTCACCGACATCCGCAACTGGAAGTTCAAACAAACCGAAGCAACCGCGGATCAAACGGATAAACGCGGATGAAAACAAAACCTTAGAAAGAGCAACAGATTTCGTGCTGTATCCGCTCTTATCCGCATTAATCCGCGGTCGACAGAAACTTCACCGGAGAGTCTTATGCATCCCATCAACGTTCTCACCAGCCACGCCGTCCCTCTCGACCGCCCCAACGTCGACACCGACCAGATCATCCCCAAGCAGTTCCTCAAGCGCATCGAGCGCACCGGCTACGGCGACTTCCTCTTCTACGACTGGCGCCGCATCCAGGAAGGCCCCCACGCAGGCGAGCCCCACCCGGACTTCGTCCTCAACAAGCACCATCACAAGGGCGCGAAGATCCTCATCGCCGGAAAAAACTTCGGCTGCGGCAGCTCGCGCGAGCACGCCGCCTGGGCGCTCACCGACTTCGGCTTCCTCGCCGTCATCGCCCCCAGCTTCGCCGACATCTTCTTCTCCAACGCCGGCAAAAACGGCATGGTCCTCGTCCGCCTTCCCGAGGCCGACGTGGAAACCCTGATGCACCGCTCCGAAAAAAATCCCGCGCACAAAATCACCATCAACCTCGAAGCCCAAACCATCACCGACGACGAAGGCTTCAGCGCCCACTTCGACATCGACCCATTCCGCAAATACTGCCTGCTGAACGGACTCGACGACATCGGCCTTACCCTGCGCCACGAAGCTGAACTCGACGAGTACGAAACCAAACACAACACCGAATTCTGGCTAGCCCCAACAAGGAATCTTATAAGGAGCTTTAATGAAGCGCCTTTTGCTAGTCACAATTCTTTCATTTTCAGTCTGCCTGTACGCGCAAACGCCAACGCCAGGAAAAGGCTACGTGACGGACGAGAAGACGGCGATAAGTATCGCGGAGCCTGCTCTGTCAAAGGTTTATGAGTAAAGCAAATTCAACAAGAACGTCCATTCCACGGAACACTTAAAGCCGGGATATGGACTGTGGCAGGCACATTACCTCCGAACTCGCTCGGGGGCGTAGCAATCATTCACATTGATCAGCGCACCGCAAAATAATCTCTTATAGCCACGGCAAGTAAGCCAGAAGGAAACTCTGAGCAACGAAATCAATCCGAAGAAAAATTCCATCGTCCTCACCGAAGGCCCGTCCCGCGCCGCAGCCCGCTCTTACTTCCGCAGCGTCGGCTTCAGCAAGGAAGACCTGCACAAGCCGATCATCGGCATCGCCAACACCTGGACCGAGATCGGTCCCTGCAACTTCCATCTGCGCCAGGTCGCCGAGGCCGTCAAGCAAGGCGTTCGCGAAGCCGGCGGCACGCCCATGGAGTTCAACACCATCACGATCCACGACGGCATCACCATGGGAACCCAGGGCATGAAGGCAAGCCTGATCTCCCGCGAAGTCATAGCCGACTCCATCGAACTCGTGACTCGCGGAAACAGTTTTGACGGCATCGTCTGCATCGCCGGCTGCGACAAGAACATGCCCGCCGCCATCATGGCCCTCGCCCGCCTCGACATCCCCGGCCTCATGCTCTACGGCGGCAGCATCGCCCCCGGCCATCTCAAGCAGCCCGACGGCACCACCAAGGAGATCACCATCCTTCAGGTCTTCGAAGGCATGGGCGCGCACGCCGCCGGCAAGATCACCGACCAGCAGCTCGAAGACCTCGAAGCCTCCGCCTGTCCCGGCCCCGGAGCCTGCGGCGGGCAGTTCACCGCCAACACCATGGCAATGGCGGGCGAGTTTCTCGGCATCTCACCCATGCACCTCACCGGCGTCCCAGCCATGTCGCCGGAAAAACACGAAGCCTCTCGCCAGGCTGGCCGCCTCGTCATGGATATGGCCCGCGCCGGCCTCACTCCGCGCAAGATCGTCACTCGCCAGTCCATCGACAACGCGATCGCCGCCGTCGCAGCCTCGGGCGGAAGCACCAACGCCGTCCTTCACCTCATCGCCATCGCGCACGAGTTTGATATCCCGCTCTCGATGGAAGACTTCGATCGCATCTCCGAGCGCACGCCCTTCATCTGCGACCTCTCTCCCGGCGGCAAATATGCGGCCAAGGACTATCAGGACGCAGGCGGCAGCCGTCTGCTCGCACAACGGCTCCTCGAAAAAGGTCTGCTCAAAGGGGACAGCATCACCGTCTCCGGCAAGACCCTCGCCGAAGAGGCCGCGCTCGCCGTCGAAACTCCCGGCCAACCCGTCATCCACACCTGGGACAAGGCCCTCAAGCCCACAGGCGGTCTCGTCATCATGCGCGGCAATCTTGCACCCGACGGCGCCGTCATCAAGGTCGCCGGCCACGAGCGCATTCACCACACGGGCCCCGCGCGCGTCTTCGAATCCGAGGACGCCTGCCACGCCGCCGTCGAAGCCGGAAAGATCAACCCCAACGACGTCCTCGTCATCCGCTACGAAGGCCCACGCGGCGGCCCCGGCATGCGCGAGATGCTCGCCGTCACCGCAGCCATCAAAGGCATCCCCGCACTCTCTGAAACCGTGGCCCTCCTCACCGACGGGCGTTTCTCTGGTGCAACGCGTGGGTTAATGGCCGGTCACGTCGCTCCCGAAGCCCAGCTCGGCGGCCCCATCGCCGCCGTCCACGAAGGCGACACCATCACCTTCGACATCCCCAACCGCAAACTAACCCTCAACGTCCCCGAAGCGGAGATCGCCAAACGCCTCGCCGCATGGAAGGCCCCCGAACCCCGCTTCAAACGCGGCGTCTTCGCCAAATACGCCAACTCAGTAAGCAGCGCCAGTGAAGGAGCCGTAACTACATAAGGAACGTCAATGCTTGTTTCGAGACCATTTTGGCTGTTGATTTTAATTACGCTGATCGGATCTTTTGCGTTCGCACGAACGATTCAATTCTTCGCAATGGCTGGCGATGGAAAATTAGCCATCAACAAATAGATCGGGGATTTAGCAAGAGAACACAACGAAAAGAGTTTTGGATCACGTTCTGCTTCTTTTTCCTATTGCTGACCGCACTATTTCTATACTTTGGAACTCGCTCCGAATAACAGGAGGTCAACTATGAAAAATCAACACCCGCAACTCACCGGAGCCGAAATCATCTGGGCCACCCTGGCCGGCGAAGGCGTGGACAAGGTCTTCGGCTACCCCGGCGGAGCCATCCTCCCCGCCTACGACGCTCTGCGCAAGTTCCCCATCCATCACATCCTCGTCCGCCACGAGCAGGGCGCAGCGCACATGGCCGACGGCTACGCCCGTGCCTCCGGCAAAGTCGGCGTCTGCATCGCGACCAGCGGGCCGGGTGCAACAAATCTGGTTACGGGCATAGCAACAGCCATGCTCGACTCCATCCCCATCGTCGCCATCACTGGCCAGGTCGGCAGCAAAGTCCTCGGCTCCGACGCGTTTCAAGAGATCGACATCACCGGCATCACCCTGCCCATCACCAAGCACAACTACCTCGTCACCCGCGCCGAAGACATCGCCCCCGCCATCCGCGAAGCCCTCCAGATCGCGAAGTCCGGGCGTCCCGGTCCCGTTCTTGTGGACATAACGAAAGACGCGCAACAAGCCACCGCACCGTTCAACTTCGAAGCCGCCGCACCCAAGCCCTACCGTCCGCACCCCATGCTGCGCGCCGAATCCTCGTCGATCAAGCAAGCCATCGAACTCATCAAGGCCGCAAAGAAGCCCGTCATCCTCGCCGGCCACGGCATCACGCACTCCGGCGCCGAAGCCCAGGTCCTCGCCTTCGCCGAACGCCAGCAGATCCCGGTCGCCAGCACACTCCTCGGCCTCGGCGGCGTCCCCACGCATCATCCGCTCTCGCTCGGCATGATGGGCATGCACGGCGAATCCTGGGTCAACAACGCCATCCAGCAGGCCGACCTCCTCCTCGCCTTCGGGATGCGCTTCGACGACCGCGTCACCGGCAACCTCGCCCAGTACGCCCCCAACGCGAAGAAGATCCACATCGAGATCGACCCCTCTGAGATCAACAAGAACGTCCGCGCCGACGTCGCCCTCATCGGCGACCTCAAAGAAGTCCTCGAACTTCTCCTTCCGCTGCTCGACGCCGGAGACTACACACTCGATCGAGACAACGGCACCGTCACATTCGGCGATGGCGTCGACGGCAAGCGTCCTCCATCAGGCAACCCGGGTGGCTACCGTCAAGGCGGAGGCGCAGCAGGAAACGTTCCACGCGCAACCACAGCCTGGCTCCGTGAGATCAACGCCATGAAGGGCGACGCCGCCGTCCGCGACATCATCAACCTTCCCGACAACGGCCATCTCTACGCCGCCCACGTCATCAACGACATCTGGCGCGAGGCCCACGCCGCCGGCCGCGCCGACCAGACCATCATCGTCACCGACGTCGGCCAGCACCAGATGTGGGAGGCCCAGTACTACAAGCACGACACTCCGCGCTCGCTCATCACCTCGGGCGGCCTCGGCACCATGGGCTTCGCGCTGCCTGCAGCGATCGGCGCAAAGGTCGCCTGCCCGGAGAAAGACGTCTGGGTCATCGCCGGCGACGGCGGCTTCCAGATGACCGCCGCCGAGCTCTCCACCATCGTGCAGGAAAAACTCGCAATCAACATCGCCGTCATCAACAACGGCTTCCTCGGCATGGTTCGCCAGTGGCAGGAGGCCTTCTACGACAAGAACTATGCCGCCTCGCCCATCCTCTCACCCGACTTCGTCCTGCTCGCCGCCGCCCACGGCATCGACGGCGCAACCGTAAACAAACGCCAGAATGTAACCCCAACAGTCACAAAATCCCGCACCAGCGGCAAGCCGTTCCTCATCAACTTCCAGGTAGAAAAAGAAGACGGCGTCTACCCCATGATCGCTCCCGGCAGCGCTCTCCACGAGATGGTCCGGCGCCCGACGAAAGACCCGCTACTAGAAACCGCGGAGGATGAATAGATGAGACCGCCATCACCCATTGTCATCCTGAGCGATGGCGCCAAGCGCGGAGTGAGACGACCTCCAAATTGGCTTTTGCTTTTGCCCGTTCTGGCCCTGTTTTCAAATTCGCTGCGTGCCGACACCATCCGTATCCGCGTGGTCGACGCACGCAATGGTCGTCTATGCGCAAAGAAAACCTTGTATGTATACGATGCGTCCACCCCTCGCAATCGTCTGCCGGCTCTTGCAGAAGGAAAGACGGACAAGAACGGCGTCATAGCCGTCGACCTGGATGCTTCGGCCATTATCAGAATATGGGTAAAAGGATTCGGAGGCTGCAACATCAATCATTTTCAATCGCGCTGGCAGGTCGCGGACATTCTCTCGAAAGGTGCAAGCCAAGAGAATGCGTGCAACAGCGTAATACATGCGACGCCCAATCCGGGTGAGCTAGTTGTGTTCTTTAGCCCAGAAACTTTAGGGGAAATTCTTGATCACGATTTTAACTAATCTCTGGTTCGGACATTTATAAGTGTCGTCTGTGCAATTTATGTTAGAGTCACTTTTCCCTGAGGCATCATTTTATGCTCCATACCTTCGTAGCCATGGTCGGAAACAAGTCCGGCGCACCAACCCGAGTAACCGCGTTCCTGCTCTTCCTCGCGCTGACACCCACGCTCGCTCTCGCTCAGTCACCACCGCTCCACATCAAAGTGATCAACGCCAAAACCAACCAGCCGATCACAAACGAAAGATTAAACGTAGCACTCAAGGTAGACCAGATCGGCTCCGTCGCCATGGCAACCGACAAAAACGGCATCATCCTGGTGGACTACGGAAACGCTACCATCATCCGTATCCTCTCGAACATGTACGCCGACTGCCGCCCCGTGCCGAGCTCTACACCAACTACCCAATCGACACCATTGTTAAAACCGGAATCACCACCGGCAATCTCTGCAGCGCCGCCAATCCGAAACCCCACCCCGGCCAACTCACTCTCTTCGAGATTCCCAAAACATACATACCCGTGTACCCCGCCCCACCAAACAGCTACGCTACCCCACTCCGACGAGAACCCGCACCAACCCCAATAGAACAACCAGCCACACACTTCGGTTACCCGTTTTCAAAACAAAGAATTGACCCAACCGCTCCAACTCGAAACCCCGCGCCTCATCCTCCGCCGCTGGCAGGAGGCTGACCGCGCGCCCTTCGCCGAAATGAACGCCGACCCCGTCGTCATGCACTACTTCGAGGCCCCGTTGACGCGCCAGCAGAGCGACGAGGCGATCGATCGCTACCTCGCCGCCTTCGACCGCGACGGCTTCAGCTTCTTCGCCGCGACCCTGCGCGACACCGGCGCCTTCGCCGGGACCATCGGCCTGCAAATCATGCGCGACGCCGTCCCCAATCTCCCTCAGCCCGCAGTCGAGATCGGCTGGCGTCTCACACAATCCGCTCAGGGCAAAGGACTCGCCACCGAAGGCGCACGGACCATCGTAGACTTCGCCTTCAACCAACTCGGCCTCAACGAAGTTGTCGCCATCACCGCACTTCCCAACCGCGCGTCGCGCCACGTGATGGAAAAACTTGGCATGACCCACCGCCCCGAACTCGACTTCGACCATCCCCGCGTCCCCGCAGGCCACCAGTACCAGCGCCACACCCTCTACAGCCCTGCGCAATCCAAATTTCAGGAGGTCCCATGCTCCACACCTTCGTAGCCCTGGTCCAGGACAAACCCGGCGTCCTCACGCGAGTCGCCTCGCTCTTCCGCCGTCTCAACATCAACATCGTCTCGCTCACCGTAGGCGAGTCCGAGCGCACCGACGTCTCCCGGATGACCATCGTCTGCGAGGCGCCGGACCACGCCGCCCACCGCATCCGCGCCTCGCTCTACAAACTCGAAATCACGGTCGACGTCGACGAGGTCGGCCGCGCTGATGCCGTCATCCGCGAGCTCTGCCTCCTCAAGGTAGGCGCAGGCCCCTCGCACCCTCTCGGCCAGCACTCCCGCTCGCAGATCTTCGAGCTCGCCACCGTCTTCAAAGCCCGTGTCGTCGACCTCGCCCCCGAGTCCATCATGCTCGAGCTTACCGGCAGCTCCTCCAAGATCGAAGGCCTCATCCAGGTCATCACCGAGAGCGGCTACACCATCCTCGAGGTCTCCCGCACCGGCCGCATGGCAATGCGCCGCGGCCACCACACCAGCCGCGTCCTCAAAGCCCTCGGCACCCCGGACCCAACCGATTCCGACCACGCCGCTTTCCCCAACGAGACCGACAGCCCTACTGAGTCTGAAGATTAGGACTAATGCGAAATCCCACCAAATTCCAATGCAGATTAATCCGAAAGCATGCAGCCCTACTGCTTACCCTATTCGCCGCTACGCACGCCAATGCCACGTCGCGACAGGTAGCATCACTCAGGCTTCAGAAGATTCTTGGAGGGAAACAGGCCTGCACCGTTGGCAACAACTCTGTGCAGTTCGTCTCTGAAGATGAACTCCTGATCCTGGCTGGTCCCAGCGCCGACTGCTATCGCAGCGTCAATGATCTTGAACTGGTGGTCATATCGACACGCGGCCAGGTGATCGCACGCAAACTATGGCCTTCCACCTTTCCAACAGTCGTTCTCTCGTCTAAGCGAATTGTCATCGCTGATTCGAATAACATACTCGTCCTCGATGACAATCTCCGGACGCTCGACACCGTCCCGTTGCCTTCGGAGGCTGCCCACTCAAGCGTTTCACTATGGAAGGAGGATCAGGATACTCTTGTGGTGAGATCCGTCCGAGGGGAAAACTACCGGTACCGCGGCACACCTTTGCAGCGCGTCGATCAGCAATCCTTTACACGACGCAATGACGCAGCCGTCATCTACGCCTCAGAAGGGGGTGGGACGATTACCTACAGTGCAACCGCGCGGCAGCTTATCGAAACACAGCCGAACGGATCCTCTCAAGTTCTCGCCGACCTCACATGGGTCATCGGGTGCGAAAAATTTTGCCAAATGTACGAGGCTGGTACAACCTGGAACGTAGCTTCGCGTGAAAAGAAAAGAGTTCTCTTTGTCTCAAGTGGCTCACGATTCCCTGTTACCGACGCCGCTGGCCTTTTCCCCTATTTTCATGTCGCTGTCATCGATTTGGAAGGCGGCACTGAGATCTATCGCAAACAGTATGTCACGAAGACATCTCATCGATCTGCCCAAATCAGCCCTGACGGGGATCTCATCGCCCTTAGTGATGGCGAATATATCGAAATTGAAAGATTGAAATAGCCCTGCACAATCGGTTCGCGCTGGACTCTCGACCGAACGCACACTTTTAGTTGATAAACTTTCACTTGGACGAAAAGGACCAACAATCATGGCAAAGGCATATCACGACGCAGACGCAGATCTCTCCCTCATCCAGGCAAAGAAAGTCGCCATCATCGGCTACGGCTCGCAGGGGCACGCCCACGCCCTCAACCTCAAGGACTCCGGCGTCGACGTCCGCGTCGGCCTCCGCCCCGACTCGCCCAACGCCGAGCGCGCCCGCAAAGCCGGGCTGTCAAGTCGATACCGTAGCCAACGTGAGCAAGTGGGCCGACGTCATCATGAACCTGACGCCCGACCAGACCGCCGCCAAGGTCTACCACGCCGAGATCGCCCCCAACATGAAGCCAAACGTCACCCTCATGTTCGCCCACGGCTTCAACATCCGCTTCCGGACCATCACTCCGCCTGCCACGGTCGACGTCTCCCTCGTCGCCCCTAAAGGCCCTGGCCACCGCGTGCGCGAGGTCTTCACCGAAGGCGGCGGCATCCCCGGCCTCGTTGCGGTCGAGCAGGACGCCAGCGGCCACGCGCTCGCGCTCGCTCTTAGCTACGCCAAGGGCATCGGCTGCACCCGCGCCGGCGTGCTCGAAACCACCTTCACCGAAGAGACTGAAACTGACCTCTTCGGCGAACAGGCGGTCCTCTGCGGCGGCACCAGCGCGCTCGTCAAGGCAGGCTTCGAGACCCTCGTCGAGGCCGGCTACCAGCCCGAACTCGCCTACTTCGAGGTCCTCCACGAGCTCAAACTCATCGTCGACCTGATGTACCGCGGCGGCCTCGCCTACATGCGCCACTCCATCTCCGACACCGCCGAGTGGGGCGACTACGTAGCGGGCCCGCGCATCGTCACGCCCGAGGTCAAAAAAGCGATGAAGTCCCTCCTCAACGATATCCAGGACGGCAGCTTCGCCAAAAAGTTCATCGCCGAAAACGAGTCCGGCCGCCACGAGTTCGCCCGCATCCGCAAGGCCGAATCCGAGCTCCAGATCGAAAAAGTAGGCGCCGAACTTCGCAAATCCATGCCCTTCCTCGACCCCGTCGTCGTCAAAGACGGCCAGGTCCAGAAGGCTTAACCCAAATCACAAGCAAAAGATAGGTACAAAATTCACAAATCGAAGTCAAACAGGCGGCATCTAAATGGGTGTCGCCTCTTCACTTCAATATCAATTCATCATCGATAAAGCTGATGGCGAAACACTACGATCCGGAACCCCTGTAACAATAGAGACGTAGATAATAGAAACGATTCGATGCACAAGCAGCAGAAGGAGTTCCCCAGATGGCCACTCTGAACAGCTATGAAAGCCTGCTTCGCGCACAGCCGCTCACGCAGGCCGATCAACCGGTCCTCGCAGGGCCTCCCGTCGCACCCACACCCCTCCCCGAGATTATCGCCGCGCTCCGCACGGTCACTCCGCTCGATGGTCTCAGCGAACAGGAGTACGCGTGGCTCGCCACGCACGGCAAAGAGCGTATTGGCGGAGACCGTGCTCTCATCTTCCGTGAAGGCGAACCCGCCGTCAGCCTGAACTTCATCCTAAAAGGCGAGGTCCAGGTAAGGCGCTTTCGTTCCGGTCCGATTGCCCTCTTCATCGGCCGCGCCGGCCAGATGACCGGCAAACTCCCTTACTCCCGCATGAAGACCTACGGCGGCGACGGCTACTCGGTAGGCTCCACGTGGGCGCTCGACATCGACGAGTCCCTCTTCCCCGAGATGCTGATCGCAATTCCCTCGATGGGCCAACGCTGCGTCTCCGCCCTGCTTGACCGGGTCCGCGAGGTCACGCGTCTGGAGCAGCAATCCGAAAAACTCAACGCCCTCGGCAAGCTCGCTGCCAATCTCGCCCACGAACTCAACAACCCGGCCTCCGCCGCCCAACGCAGCGCCGCCAGTCTCTTCGGCGAACTTCGCGAGTACGGCGAACAGAAGTACCGCCTCGGCAACCTCTGTCTCTCCGAACAGGAGATCGCAGCCTACCGCGCGTGGGTCCAGAACGCACGTGCCCGCATGTCCGCCTACTCCAGCCGTTCCCAGGGACCTACGAGCCCGCTGGCTGTTACGGATCGCGAACAGGATCTTGTCCGCTGGCTCGAAGCCCACAACATTCCCCAGCCATGGACCATAGCTCCTGCGCTCTCAGAGACCCACCTCCCGATGGACGTGCTCGACGAACTCGCCGCTATCACGCGCCCCGAGGTTCTTCCCGTCGCCGTCGCCACCGTTGCCAGCTCGCTGCGCGTCGAGCGTATGGCTGAAACAGTGGTCGACTCGACCGTCCGCATCTTCGACCTCATCAGCGCCATCAAGGACTACTCCTACATGGACCAGGCGCCCATCCAGGAGGTCGATCTCGCGCTATCCCTTGAAAACACGCTGGTCATGTTCAACTCCCGGCTCAAGAACGTCACCGTGGAACTGGAATTCGACCCGCAGCTACCACCCATCAGCGCCTACGGCAGCGAACTCAACCAGGTCTGGACGTCCCTGATCGAAAATGCCCTTGAAAGCATGAACGATATGGGAACCCTTCGCCTCACCACCCATCTCAATGGCTCAATGGCGCTGGTCGAAGTCTGGGACGACGGCCCCGGCATCGCCCCGTCCATCCGCTCGCGCATCTTCGAGCCGTTCTTCACCACCAAAGCCCCCGGCCGCGGCCTCGGACTCGGGCTGGACACCGTTCAGCGGATCGTCAACAAGCACTCAGGCTTCGTCACCGTCGAATCCAGGCCCGGCGCCACCTGCTTCCAGATCCGTCTCCCCCTTGACGTGGCGCAGGCCTACTAAAAAACAGAACGGGAGAGGCCTTTGCCCCTCCCGTTCGAACCTTCCAGTCAGTTACTTGATAATTTCTACGCCCCGCCAGAACGCAATATGATGTTTTACGTTCCGGGCCGCTGGCTTGGGGTCCGGGTAATACCATGCTGCATCAGGGTTTTCCTGTCCATCGACGATGATCGTGAAGTACCGGGCCTGGCCCTTCCACGGGCAGCTTGAAGTCGTTGAACTTGTCTTGAGAAACTCCCGCTTCACCGTCTCTTCAGGGAAATAAATATTTCCCTCGACCATCTCTGTCTTCTCACTCTCGGCCAGCGTCTGACCGTTCCAAACTGCCTTTGCCATAATCCACTACCTGCATTCTTTTCAACAATTTACGGCGGGCGCACCGCGTCAGCGGGCCATCACCGTGGAGTCCGATCCCCTGAGGCTATAACCTAGTTGTAACAGAAATGGGGCATAAATGAAAGGCTCAGGCTGGGCGCGCTTCAATGCGGTTTGAAGGTCTTCCCCGTTTCGATCAGGGTCTTTAGCCGGGAAAGAATTCGAGGCCAGCCATCTGCAGTAGTCGCGTAGCCGGAATCATCTTCGGCCCACTGATCATGCGTCACCGTCACCTTCGTGGCTTCGGTCTCGGGAACCAGCTCCACACTGACACGGGACGCTTTGCCGCTTTGACCCATCTCAAAGGTGTACTGCAGCGTCTTCGGTGGGTCGAAGTGAAGTACTTTTCCATGGACGTATTTCACCTGTTTCCCATCAGGGCCAGGGCCTACCCATGCCATCGAGCCGCCGGGCTTCCACTCCGCCTCAAGCTCCGCTCCCATGAAGAGGATGCGGTTGGACTCCGCAGAGACAAAGCCGTCCCACACCTTTTCCGGCGTAGCGGCGATATAGATCACATAGCTCAGCGGTGTTGGATTCGGCATTGCGTCTCCTGGGAAAGTCGACCCGCGCAACTCTGATGCAGGTTACTTTGCAACTCCGAAGGTCTTCAAAAAGCCCTCATAGCGGGCCTTCGCCGCCGGATACTTCGCAATCAGCTCGGCCGTCTTCCCCATAAACGGGTTCCCGCTCTGCTTCTCCGTCTCCGCATGCCAGTGGTGGAACTTGGCATAGATCAGTATCCCCTCGACACTCGTATCCAGAAAAAGATCCGCGTCGAGCGCACCCCGCAACACCAGCGAAGCCGCCATCTCCCAGAAACTCATCGCCTGGCGCCAGTGCGGGTTGTACTCCGATTTGGTATCCCGCGTCACCGCCCGCAACTCTTCCAGGGTCTTTGGATTGAAGTCGAATACGAGAAACCGCCTCGCCTTGCGTAACGTCTCCTCCCGTCGAAGGTCGTACAACTTCAATATCAAATCTGCATCCGCTGCTGTCGCCATTCCTGCTCCTCGTTCTCGGTTAAGCTACGCTCTCGACGACCGCCCGGGTCTTCTCCGGATCGGGACGTTCAATCACCGGCACAGGCTCCGGCCCGGCGATCTTCTTCTCATACGTGCAAAGCGGAGTCGCCGGCTCCTCCTCAGGCGCACCCTTCTTCTTGCGTCTCTTCGGTAGCGCCTCACGATTGTTCGGGCAAACCAGATACGTCCCCTTATCATTCTTCACTTCAAGCAGGTAAGCACTGTCGCACTTCGGGCAAGTCTTGTCGATCAGCTTCAGATTCGAAGCAAAGTCGCACTTCGGATAATTCACGCAGCCGTAGAACACATCGCCGCGCTTCGTCTTGCGCACAGCGATATCGCCGCCGTCCTTCGGGCACTTCACATCCAGCAGCTCCTGCTTGATGTACTTGCACTTCGGATATCCGCTGCAACTGATGAACTCCCCATACTGCCCATTGCGCAGCAGCAACGGCTTCCCGCACTTCGGACAAGCCTCGTCCAACTGCACGGGCGGCTTCTGCTGCACCTTCTGGTTCAGCTTGCGAATCGTCTTGCACGGTGGGTCTTCGTTGTAGCCCGGACAAGCCATAAACGGCCCCCACGGCCCATTCCGCAGCACCATCACGCGCCCGCAGTTGTCGCAGAACTCCTCCTCAGCAACCTCATCGGCACCCGGCGCACTCAGGTCAGGCTTCGCCGCAAAGTTCTCCTTGGTGAAGTCGCAGCTGAACGGCTCGGCCGTCACCTTCTTGCCCTGCTCCATCGCCTCGTTGATCGCCGTCGTCAGCTCCTTCGCGTCGTCGGTCTCCTTCGAGTACTCAATCAAATCTTCCGCAAACGCCTTCACCGTAATCGGATAGCTGAGAGCCTTCGTAATCTTCTTCAGCACCGCCTTGGGGTCCTTCTTCCACGGCCCCGCAGCCACCGTCATCGGCTTCACCTTCGTAAAGTTGCTGCACGAGTAGAAGCTGCCGAACTTACCCCACTTCAAAATCAACGGAGCGCCGCAGTTGTCGCAGACCTCCGTCGTCTTCTCCTCCATCCGCTTCACGTCTTCCATGTTCTTTCCGGCGACGCTCAGCTCCTTCTCGAAGTGGTCATAGAACCCATTCAACAAATCGGTCCATCGCTCATGGCCCTCTTCAACCGCATCCAGCTCGCCCTCAAGCGTCGCAGTGTAAGCCGTATCGAAGATGTACGGAAAATTCTTCACCAGCAGCTTCGTGACGACCGTGCCAATCTCCGTCGGCACAAACTTCGCCTGGATCTTCTTCACATAGTCGCGATCCTGAATTGTATTAATGATGGACGCATACGTCGAAGGACGCCCAATCCCCTTCTCCTCCAGCGTCTTCACCAAACTAGCTTCGTTGTACCGCGGCGGAGGCTGCGTAAACTTCTGCTGCGGATCCAGCTTCTCCAGACGCAGAGCCTCGCCTTGGTTCAATTCCGGCAACCTGCGCTCAGCCTCTTCCTCATCCGTTTCCTGGCCACTTTGCTCAGCGGCCTTCGCTATCGCCACTTCCTTCGCGGCTCTGTCCTTCGCTGCCTGCCGCGCGCGCTTGTCTTCTTCATCAAACTTCAGGTGCCCGTCGAACTTCAGCACACTCCCAGTCACGCGGAAGTCATAGGCCTGCTTGGCCTGCGCCACAATATCCACCGTCGTCTGGTCAAAGACCGCCGGAGTCATCTGGCTCGACACAAACCGCTGCCAGATCAGCTTGTACAACCGAAACTGCTCATCCGAAAGATATTTCCGAATCGAATCCGGCGTATACGCCACACTCGTCGGTCGAATCGCTTCATGCGCATCCTGCGCCTGCTCCTGCTTCTTACCTGCATACTCATTCGGCGACGCTGGCAGATACGCCGCGCCAAGCTTGCCGATAAATTCGCGAGCCTCCGCAATCGCATCCGGACTCACACGCGTCGAGTCGGTACGCATATACGTAATCAGACCAACCGTGCCCTCAGCCCCAATCTCCACGCCCTCATACAGCCGCTGCGCCACACCCATCGTGCGCCGAACATTGAATCCCAGGCGTCCCGACGCATCCTGCTGCAGCTTGCTCGTCGTATACGGCGCCCTCGGATTGCTCCTGCGCTCTTTCTTCTCGACCGAACGCACGCTCCACTTCGCACGCTCCAGCTCACCAAGCGCCTCATCGACCGCCTCTTTATCCGGCAGCGCATTCGACAAAAAGAGTTCCTTGCCCTCTTCATCTTTGCCATTCGCAACCCGCGACGGCGTCCCATTCACACCGACAAAACGCGCGGTGAAGCTCTGCTTGCCAGCAGTCGGCTCCAGAACAGCATCAATCGTCCAATACTCCACCGGGTTGAACGCATTGATCTCCTGCTCGCGCTCTACAATCAATCGCAGCGCCACCGTCTGCACGCGTCCAGCCGACAACCCACGCCGCACCTTATCCCACAGCAGCGGCGAAACCTGATACCCCACCAAGCGATCCAGCACACGCCGCGTCTGCTGCGCGTCCACCAGATTCTCATCAATGTCACGAGCATGCAGGAACGCAGCCTGCACCGCCTTCTTCGTAATCTCGTTGAACGTGACCCGCCGCACCTTCGACTTGTCCTTCACCATCGGCAGCAGCTGCATCGAAAGATGCGCTGCAATCGCCTCGCCTTCGCGATCCGGGTCCGGCGCAAGATAGACCGTATCCGCCTTCGCCGCCAGCTTCTTCAGCCGCTCGACAACCTTTTCTTTCCCCGGAGACACAATCAGCGTCGGCTCAAACGTCCGGTTCTTCAGCTCCACGCCGATGTCGTTCTTCGGCAGGTCCATGATGTGCCCAATCGAGGCCTCCACCACGTAGTCGCTGCCCAAATATTTCCCGATCGTCTTCGCCTTCGCCGGCGACTCCACGATCACAAGTGACTTAGCCATTCTTTCCCTTCATTCATCAGAACGCATCGCCGAAGCAAAACGTTCCAGGTCTTCCCTGTTCCCTTGCGAACCTAACACGCTTTCTACAAACGCGTCATCTCACCACAATTCCTCAACTGACGAAAAATTGTCTAGAAGGTCATAACCATACAGCATCTTTCAGCGGAAAACTCACACGACTAATCAACTGCCAAATCAAACGACAGCCTAGACTTACAATTATTTTTGTTATCGCGAAGATAATGCTGCGCCGACGAGCGTTCAAAACGCCCTCACATAATTTTTACCGGGAAGTTGCCGAACCCGCCCAGCAAGCTCCAGTTCGAACAGCGCTGTGAATATCTCTGCCGACCCCAACTCCGCCTCCAACTGCTCAATCAACTCGTCCAGCTGAGTCGATTCATCATGCCGCAGCCTGTCAAAGACGATCCGCTCATGCTTCGGCATTGGCGTGTCATTAAATAGAGATGCAGTCCCTCCTGCTTTCGATTCACCCCGCCCCCCGCTGCGGCCTGCTCGTCCTCGAGCGCCAGCCGGATCTCGGACGGCAGGTCCTCCCACACGTCCTCCCAGGTCGCAGTCAGCTTAGCGCCCTGCTTTATCAGCGTGTTAGGCCCCCAGGCGTTCTTGTTCGTGACGTTCCCCGGGAGGGCAAAAACGTCCCGATTCTGCTCCATCGCACACCGCGCCGTAATCCGTGTCCCGCTGTACTCCGCCGCCTCAATCACCAGCACCCCAACGCTCATCCCGCTTAAGATGCGATTGCGAATCGGAAAGTTCTGCGGCGCCGGAAACGTCCCCAGCGGATACTCACTCACAATCGCCCCACCTGTCGCGACAATACTCTCCGCCAGCTTCTTGTTCTCCTTCGGATAGATCACGTCGATCCCCGTCCCCCACACCGCCACGGTCTTTCCACCCGCCTCGATCGCGCCCTTATGCGCCGCCGTATCCACACCCCTAGCCATACCACTCAAAATCACCAACCGCCGATTCGCCAGATCCCGCGACAACAACTCCGCCATTCCCGCTCCATAGGGCGAAGGCTGCCGCGTCCCCACCACAGCAATCCCCGGCCGCGCCAGCAGCGTCACATCGCCGCGAATCCAAAGCACCGCCGGCGGATCATAAATCTCCCGCAGCCGCTCCGGATACTCCGCATCCTCCGGCGTCAACACACTCGCCCCGGCTTCGATGGTCCGCTTGATCTCATCTTCAGCCGCCGTGCGCGCCTTGCCCTCAAACACAAACTGAGCCGCCGCCGCCGGCATCCCCAACCCTTCAAGCTCCGTCAACGAAGCCTCAAACAACCGCTCCGCCGCCCCTAAGCGATTCATCGCCTTCCAAATCCGTGTCGGCCCCATGCCCGGCGTCAACATCAACGCCATCCACGCCATCTTCGCCGCATCAACCCTACTCAGCGCAAACTGCTCCGCGTCGCTGCTCATCTTCACTTCTTTAACATCCTCTCGTTTTTCAAATTTATCTGCCGAGCATACCCCAAAACGATCTTCGTCGAGATTCTTCGATTTCCATCATCATGGGCATCGCCGGATCCACCTTCGTATCGAAGCCAAGTTTTTCGAACTCGACCAGGATTTTGTGAGTCTCTATTGCCCTCAATCCTCGCAACAGTTTGACCTGTCTTCCCCCGGCGCTGAACCTCAAACCCAGTATTGCGCCGTATCGTGAGAAGCCGACTGCCGCAAATTCAATTTGCTTAACATCTTCCCGGAAAAAACTTCGGCGACGCCAGGCGTGTCCGAAATCAAATTCAGTAATTTCGAGCTGGTCTTCCGTGCATCGCAAGACCTCTCTATGGCCAAATAGCCCACGAGACAATTGAAAGACAATCCAGAGAGCCAATAGCACGACCAAGGCACTGGCAATTAATCCCTCGCTTCCAGGATGGCCGATGACCAGATCTCGGATGACATCCACAAGCTTGTAAAGAAAGAATGCGATTAGAAGGGCTGACAAGATGGCGGATAGATCTGCACGCGTCGCAGGAATAGTGACGACGAGTTCATGAGTCAATATGGTAATTCGAACATTCCCGGACACGTCATTCGAATTCAGCGCACGCTTCTCTACGTCGCCCGTAATCATCATTCGCCTCTTGACCCGAATCGCGTACGACTTCACCGAGTGGAGATTATCACGAGCATTTTAACTAGCACCCCCAAGCGACTGAATCAACCCACGAATATACCCATAACAAAACGCAAACGACTGCAGACCATCCGGATCATTCGGCGCAACCGGCACATGATCAGGCATCAACATATACGGATACTCAACCTCGCGATAAACGTGGATCGCCTTCACCAGATCCACATCGCCTTCATCCGGATACACCTCGACAAAATCATTCCTATGCCCGCGAATATTGCGGAAGTGAACATTGAAGATCTTCTTGCGCGTCCCGAAGTACCGAATCACGTCATAGATCTGCGTCCCCGGATCGGCAAGCATCTCCGACACCGTACCCTGGCAGAAGTTCAACCCGTGATACGGGCTCTCCTGAATCGCAACGAACTTCTTCAATCCATCAACCGTGCCCAACACTCGATCCACGCCTTGATAACCTTCAGGGGGCACACCCGGATCCTGCGGATGACACGCCATCCGAATCTTGTACTCATTCGCCACCGGAATCACGCGATCCAGAAAATACGTAATCCGCTCCCAGAACATATCCGCGTCAACATGCCCCGCAATCGTCAGCGGCGTCTTCGGATGCGCATCCGTCAATTTCCACTGGCTATAACTCGCATCTCCTCGCCCAGGCGTCCTGCCCGTGCGCAACACACCAAGAAGGCTCATGTTGTACTTGATCGACGGCAGACCCACCTGCGCACAGTTCTTGATCAGCGTCTGAATCGATTCGATATCGCGATCGCGCTCCGGACTTTGCGCCAGCATAATCGCCGGATGTTTTTCATTGTCGATGTAGCTCGACGTCAACAACGGCGGCCCAACGCACTCGATCTCGATACCATTCTTCGTTGCAAGATCCTTCATGCGACTCAGCGCATCCACCGTAGCCCAATTAGGGTCGGGCCCGCGCTCATCGCCACCGGGATATCCGCAGATATTCCGCACCCCATACCGCGCCAGATACTTCAGATGTGTGTCATTCGTCGGCGCACTCTGACACCCAAGCTTCATCAACACCGGCTTGGTCGCTTCCGCAGCCGAAGCAGTCGACACCGCAGTTCCCTGGCCAAGCGCAAGCGCTGCCACACCTGAGGACGAGATAAATTGCCGTCGATTCATAGAATGATTAAGCCCCTCGCCCTTCGAGCCTGTTCCCGAACACTCCCGCCAAAACAAAACCCACTCCGCTCATCGCCAGGCACACAAACAGGCTCGTCACCTCATCGCCATTGCGGATTGCACCTGCCACCCGAGGCACATGCAGAAGCACGACCCAAAGAAAAAACATCGTTCCCAGCAGCGTCGCCGCCAGTCGGACCATCTTGTTCGCTGCAAGAGCCAAAGCCGCAGCAACAAATGCAGTGCCGGTAAAGTAAGCCCAGAACAAATGCGCAGGAATCCACGCCGGCACCAGCGACGCCACAAAACCGGCATACATAAAATGTTGCACCGCAAAGACAACGAGCGAGATCGCAACCAGAAAGCGCCCCGTCTGTCCCAACCTATGGACAAATCCGTCTGCCGGCGGAGAAGGAAAACTTACGGCAGCCACAAACGCCCCGCCACCCAGCGCCAATAGCTCGAAGAGAACCGTCCAAGGTCCCGGATCATGCGGACGCGCCAGAAGTGCCGGCAGATAGTGAACAAGCCCGAACAACAAAATCGTCGCCCCTAGAAGCAGAGATGTCCACCGCGCCGTCTTGCCTGTTGCGATGCTCAATCCGGCTAAAAGAAATCCCGCAGCGATCAGCCACGCCACAAACACACTTCCATGCGTCCACGGAGGCCCCGGAACCGGTCCCGTCAGCGAAGCCGCGAAGATAACGAACTGGATCCCAAAAAATGCCATCGCAATTGCAAACAGAATACGGCCAGCCTTCAGCAACCCATCCATGCTTCTGTTCCTCCAAAAAGACGCAGGCTTATCGTGAGAATCCTACTATCAAACCTTCTCCTCATCGCACCTTTTGCACTCCATCAAGCTCCCAATCCGCGCCGCCCTGCCCTCTTCGCTCATCACCCACTCGCGTACCGTCCACGGCGGATCGTGCCGCACATGCTGCCCATGCCCACACTCCAGTCGCGCCGCCCAATGCCCTTCCTCGTCCTGATAAAAACCCGCCACGGCCCTCTGCATCGCACGCCCTCACCCAACATCCAATAGACTAGTCCTTTGATTACTCGATCAACCCCTCGAATGCTTCGTGTCGCCGCCATCAACTTCCTCAACCCCGCCCCCCTCATGTGGGACTTCGAGCATCCACCCCTTGCCTCCGAACTCGCGCAACGTTACACCCTCCACTACACCCAGCCCTCACTCTGCGCCGACGAACTCCTCGCCGCCCGCGCCGACCTCGGCCTGATCCCCATCGCATCCCTCACCTCCGACCTCGCCATCGTCCCCGGCTGCACCATCGCCTCACTTAACGAAGTGCGCTCCATCCAGCTCATCATCAAATCCCCTCAGACTCTCAGCACCGTCCGCACCATTGCCGCCGACACCGCCTCCCGCAGCTCCCTCGCCTACGCCGAAATCCTCTTTCGCAAATTCCTCAACACCCACCCCACCTTCCTTCCCGCCGCAGCCAACCCCGTCGCCATGCTCCAACAGTCAGACGCCGCGATCCTCATCGGCGACCCCGCACTCCTCGCCCTCGAATCCCGTGAAGCCATCGAAGAAATCGTAGGTCCGTGCCAATGGTTCGACCTCGCACATGAGTGGCGTACTCGCACCAACCTTCCCTGGGTCGCCGCCGTCTGGGCCGTCCGCCCCGAAGCTCTCGGCTCACCAAATCTCAGCGGCGCCCAACTCACTGAAGACCTCGAGACCTCCCGCGACCACGGTCTTCTCAACATCGAAAACCTCGTCAAACAGTGGACGCCTCGCATCGCCATTCCGCCCGCCACCATCCGCCACTACCTCTCACACAACATCCACTACATCCTCAACGCCGACTGTATCCGCGCCATCGAACTCTTCCGCCAATACGCTGCCGAAGTCGACGTCCTCCCTCCGCTCCCCCACCTCCGGTTCCTCTGATTTCATCAATCCGCAACATCTTGCGACTTCACAGCGCCGAACCACGTCATAATCAGGTATGAAGTTCCTCGCAGCGGCCCTCACCACGGCGAAGTACCTTGCAGCAGCGGCGCCCCGTGCCCCAGTCGTTCGTCGCCAAGCACGCAACCCACTCCTGCACTTCCTCTTCAGCTTCGGCATCTTCGGCGTCTTCCTGGTCTCCATCGTCGACAGCTCCTTCGTTCCGCTGCCCCTGCCCGGCATCACCGACATCATGATCATCGTTCTCGCCGCCCAACATCACAGTTGGGTCCTGCTCATCCTGCTCGCCACGGCAGGCTCCGCGCTCGGCGGATACTTCAGCTACCAGGTGGGCCAGTCCGGCGGCATGGCCTTCATCGAGAAACGCATCCCCCCACGCATCTTCAAGCGCGTCTGCCAGTGGATGGAAAACCACGCCATCCTCTCTGTCGCTCTGCCCGCCATCCTTCCACCACCCATGCCGCTCAGCCCCTTCGTCCTCGCCGCAGGCGCACTCCGGATGTCGCGCAAAAAATTCCTTACCACCTTCACCATCAGCCGATGCCTGCGTCACACCATCGCAGCGTGGCTCGGCATCCACTACGGCCGGCACATCGTCCGTCTCTGGAACGGCCTCTCCGCAAAATACGCCACAACCGTCCTCATCGTTCTCTGGGTCGGCATCGGAATCAGCTGCGCCTTCGCCTTCTGGCAACTCTACAAGACCTCGCGCACGGTCGGCGTCCACACAGGAAACCTCGTCGACCGTCCCTCGCCAACCGCCTGATCTACGCCGTGGCCTTCACCCGCGGAGCAAATTTCCTCTTGTAATAGGCAGTCGTCAACGCAATCGCCGGCACACCCACTGCCGTCGGCCACAGCCACAGCCACATGTGATGACCGAAGATCTGCGGCAGCGTCACGACACTGAACGCCGTCCACGCTGCGATATAACTTCCAATCATGTTCCCCAGGTGTGAGTACCACCAGAACATCTTCTCCGTCGGCTTCCGCACAAAGCTCCACATCTGCCGTGCCGAAGCCTGCATCCCGATAAACCCAAACACAATCGACACAATCCCCATCCTCTGCACCCAGACCGGATGAAACGCCCCAAACCCAGCCAGGCAAGTGCTCGCCGCAAGACAAATCACAGCTGCGATCCAGTCAATAGGCGCAGCACTCCCGCCCCGCGCCAGCTCCTTCAATCGAAGCACCCGGAACGCCGAAAAGGCCAGATAAAAACTAAACACCGCCACCAGCGCCAGAAACAACACAGGCCGATAGAGCGCCATCGGCAGCGCCGTAGCCGCAACCACGCCCATCGACCACAGATACACCATTCCCCAGCGCTTATGCTGCTTGCCGCCCTTCGCCGTAGCCAGCGCCACCGGAGCGAGCAGAAACGACGACGCCCCAGCCGTAACATGCACTCCAAGAAAGACCTTCATCCACAACGGATCCGCTGCATGCATCACTTACCTCCTTTTTGCCTGCGCTCCATCCTGTCCAGCTCCGCTAACGTCTCCTTGCACCACTTCACCGTCGCCGCGCTATGATGTCGTCCTAAATTCAACGTCATCAAACAGAACGGCAGCTGCGGGTCATTCGCCTTTTCCTTCCGCAGACTCTTCGCGATCTCGCCGTATACCTGAAGTTTCCTCTGATGCACCTCGAGATAGATCTGCACATGCTCGCGGCTGACACCCGGCGACACCTGCGCTCCAAAGAACAGCTTCAACAGCAACTCGTTCCTGGGCACCTCCTCTGCCACAGGCAACTTCAACCATCTCCGCAGCTGCTCACGTCCCTCTACCGTCAGCGAATACACATGCCGGTCTGGGCTTCCCTTCTTACGCTCGGTCTTCTTCTCCACTAGCCCCGCAGCCGCCAGGCGCTTCAATCCTGGGTAGATCTGCCCATAGCTCTCGCTCCAGAAGTATCCAATCGACCGCTGAATGAGCTGCCGAATGTCATATCCGGACATAGGCCTCAGACTCAGTAGCCCCAGTAAAGCATTCGGCGTAGCGCCGCCTTCCATTTTCATAGCTTCAAGATATATATCTGTTAGATACTACGCAAGCATATTCCGAAAGTTCCTTCAAAATTAGTTCATCAAACAACAATGGGTGAAGAGTCGCCCCTTCACCCATTTCTGCGCCTTACTCTTGAGCCCGCCCTAAAACTCCCATCGCAACAAAGTAGCGCCCACCGTGAACCCGGCCCCAACACTAGCCAGCAGCACAAGATCGCCCTTCTTCAGCCGTTTCTCATCCATCGCCGTCTGCATCGCCAGCGGGATCGTAGCGGCCGTTGTATTCCCATACCGGTCGATGTTGATGATCACCGACTCCTCCGGCATCCCCAACCGCTCCGCCGTCGAGAGAATGATTCGCTTATTCGCCTGATGCGGAATAAAGCAGCCCAGGTCTTTGCCCTCCACCCCATTGCGCGTCAGCACCAGCTCCGCAGCCTCGGCCATCTTGCGCACCGCAAACTTATAAACAGCCTGCCCATCCTGATGCACATAGTGCATCTTCTTCTCTACCGTCTCCGCTGTCGGCGGATGCAGGCTCCCGCCGCCCGGCATATTCAACGCCGCCGCACCCGAACCATCGATCTCGTGAAAATAATCAATCAATCCAACCTCGCCGTCGGCGCAAGGCTCCAACAGCACCGCGCCCGCGCCATCGCCAAAGATCACGCACGTCGCCCTGTCCGTATAGTCGATGATCGAGCTCATCACATCCGCTCCAATCACCATCACCTTCTTATGCATTCCGCTCTCAACCAGCTTCGCTCCCACCTGCAGCGCATAAGGAAACCCCGAGCACGCCGCCGAAAGATCGAACCCCCAGGCTCCCTTCGCGCCCAGCCTGTCCTGCACCAGGCAAGCCGTCGCCGGAAAAAACATATCCGGAGTCACCGTACCAACGATGATCACCTCAAGCTCACCAGCGTCAATGCCACGAGCTGCAAGACACTTCTTCGCCGCTTCGACTGCGAGGTCACTCGTCGCCACGCCGGCGTCGACAATATGCCGCTCACGAATCCCCGTCCGCTCCGTGATCCACTGGTCGTTAGTCGCGACCATCTTTTCCAGGTCGGCATTGGTCAACAACCGCGGCGGAACATACACTCCCACCGAACTGATCTTTGCGCGCACCTGCGTCCGGGACCTCAACGTCAAACTCAAACTCTCACCTCACCTGGTTTCTCAGCAATAAAAACAAAGCATCGTTACAAATGAACAAACGTTCACCTGTCGCAGTTCATTCTCTCCGAGATGAGCGCGCATGTCACGTTCCAGCCATCTGGCAGTTCTCAGTTGACCGTTCTCAGTTCTCAGTGAATGAGCAACTGAAGACTGTAAATCGCAGCCTGAGAACAGACAACTGACAACTTGATGGGAGGAGAAGAAAAGGGAGGAGGAAAATACTGCACCGGGCGACCTACTGCGCCATTGCGCGATGTACCGCAGTGGTTGATGGAAGCAAATCAGTGCACCGGGCGACCTACTGCGCCATTGCGCGATGTACCGCAGTGGTTGATGGAAGCAAATCAGTGCACCGGGCGACCTACTGCGCCATTGCGCGATGTACCGCAGTGGTTGATGGAAGCAAATCAGTGCACCGGGCGACCTACTGCGCCATTGCGCGATGTACCGCAGTGGTTGATGGAAGCAAATCAGTGCACCGGGCGACCTACTGCGCCCATAATTACCCGTTACCGTTGCTTCCTTCCGGACCTGGCGGGGTTGGCGGGATTACGTCGCGTAGGACCCGGCACATGAACCATTTTACCACTCCAAACCCGCCTTCGCTCGCCTCGCACGAATGGCCTCAGTGCAAAACTTGCCCAGTCCCTTCCGCAGCAACTACCCTAACTCCCATGCGCACCAGTCTGCTGCTCGCCACCGTCCTCCTCCCGACCCTCGCCCACGCCCCAGCCTTTGGTCAGGACGTCCACATCCGCGTCGACCCCTCCGCACCCCATGCAAATCCTGGCAACGAGAACCTCACCGCCTTTCCCACCATCCAAAACGCCCTCGATCATCACCCCTGGCCCGGCCCCGGCGGCCGTGTCTATATCGAGATCGCTCCCGGCACCTATTCTGAGCGCGTCATCATCACCCAGAACCACCCCAACATCACCTTCATCGGCATGGGCAAATCACCCGGGGACGTCGTCATCACCAACTCGATGAACGCAAAGCAAGCCGGGGGCACCTTCTTCACCGAGACTGTCGAGATCAACGGCGCCGGCTTCGAGGCCGATAACCTCACCTTCGAAAACGCCGCAGGCAACACCGGCCAGGCCGTCGCCGTAGCCAACCGCGGCGACCGCAGCATATTCAAACACTGCCGCTTCCTCGGCCATCAAGACACCCTCTTCGCCGACTACGGCCGCCAATACTACGTCGACTCCTACATCGAAGGCGGCGTCGACTTCATCTTCGGCAACGCTGCCGCCGTCTTCGACCACTCCGAACTCCACGCCAACGGCCCCGGCTACCTCACCGCGCAGTCCCGCACCGCGCCTGACCAGACCACCGGCTATGTCATCCTCAACAGCCGCGTCACCAGCAGCATCATCCACGACGCCCCACCCATGGACGCCGCCACTCCCGGCGCACAGAGCTCCGCCTCTGCCCGCAACACCACCGGCCTCGGCCGTCCTTGGCGTCCCTACTCCCGCGTCATCTATATCAACACCGAACTCCCAGCCGACCTCAACCCCGCCGGCTGGAACAACTGGAACAATCCCGCCAACGAAAAGACCGCCTACTACGCCGAATCCAACAGCACCGGCCCGGGCGCCAACCCGACGACCCGAGTGCCATGGTCACATCAGCTGACCCCCGCCGAAACCAAAAAATATTTGCCAGAAACCTTCCTTCGTGGCCCCGACGACTGGCATCCTGAGGCAGAAGCGGCTACACTTCCCTAAATGCGGAATTAGGTAAAAGCCCAGTGCAAAAACGATTTTCTAGACGCACCTTCGCTCGCATCTTCGGCTCTGCGGCCCTCGCACCTGCCGCGCTCTCCAACCTCACCCCCTACGCCCCCGCACAGGTCCCGACCTTCCCTCATGGGCCAAGAAATTTCCCCGAGGGATTTCTCTGGGGCTCGGCGACTGCGTCCTACCAGGTCGAAGGCGCGGTCCACGAAGACGATCGAGGCGCCTCCATCTGGGACACCTTCTCCCACACCGCAGGCAAGGTAAACAACGGAGACACTGGCGACGTCGCCGACGACCACTACCACCGCTACAAAGAAGACGTCGCTCTCATGAAGGCTCTCGGCCTCAAGACCTACCGCTTCTCCGTCGCTTGGCCACGCGTCTTTCCGCAAGGCACCGGCACACCCAACCCCAAGGGCCTCGACTTCTACAACCGCCTCGTCGACGAGCTCCTCGCCAACAACATCCAGCCATACTGCACGCTCTTTCATTGGGACCTCCCCCAGGCCCTCGAAGACAAAGGCGGATGGCAGTCCCGCGACACGTCGGAAGCATTCGCAATCTACGCCGGCTATGTTGCCCAGCATCTCTCCGATCGCGTCAAGCACTTCATGACCATGAACGAGATGAGCTCCTTCGTCGACATCGGTTATCGCGACGGCCGCCACGCCCCTGGCCTCAAGCTCCCCCCCGCCGGTGTCAACCAGGTACGTCACCACGCCGTCCTCGCTCATGGTCTCGCCGTCCAGGCCATTCGCGCCAACGCCAAACCCGGCACCAAGGTCGGCCTCGCCGAAAATGCTATCGCTACCGTTCCCGTCATCGAGACCCCCGAGCACATCGCCGCAGCCGTCAAAGCCTACCGTGAGGTCAACGCCGGCTACCTCACCGTCGTCATGGAAGGCAAGTACACCGACGCCTATCTCGCGTACCACGGTGAGGCCGCACCCAAATTCACCGCTGCCGACATGAAGACCATCGGCTCTCCAGTAGACTTCGTCGGCCTCAACGTCTACACCCCTGCCTACGTCCGCGCCGCGGACAACGCCGCCGGCTTTGCCATGGTCCCGACACCGTCCTCTTACCCTCACATGATGAGCCCCTGGCTCTACGTCGGTCCCGAAGCCATCTACTGGAGCCCGAAACACGCCGCCCAACTCTGGAACGTCAAAGAGATTTACATCACTGAGAACGGGGCCTCCTCCACTGACGTCCTGACCTCCGACGGCCACGTCCACGACTCCGACCGCGTCATGTACCTCCGCAACTACCTCACTCAGCTCCATCGCGCCGTCTCTGAGGGCATCCCCGTCCGCGGCTACTTCCTCTGGAGCCTGATGGACAACTACGAGTGGGCCGACGGCTACGCCTACCGCTTCGGCATCCACTACGTCGACTTCAAAACCCAGAAGCGCACACCAAAACTCAGCGCCCACTTCTACCGCGAAGTCATCACACGCAACGGCCTCGCGTAGGTCCAGACGCCAAAATTTGTAGACGGCTCCTCGCTCTTGGTCTAACCTGACGCAATGGTTCGCGGCCCCGCTTTGATTTTGCTCATTTTCTCTGCCTCCAATGTTCTCTCCCAGCAACAGAAGCCAATTCCTGTCATCGAAAATGGGTATGTAACTCGCACAACCTCGCTAGCCGACTTCGACGTCAATGGATTTCACGTCATCTCAGGCAAGAAGACCACGTTCTTCGCACAAACCACTTTGCGTGAGAGCGAGACCACGAGAGCTGATCCGTATCTCGGTCAGGTTGTCACCATCTACGGGGCCCTCAAAAAGAAAAAACATCAGGTCATCGCGGACAATGTCCTGTTCCCTATGGCGGATAACACTACTCTCAGCGGATTCGCCATCGTCGACCGCATCCTCTCACCTTCTGGCGCCACAAGTGTTCCTTTACGGCTGCTCGTGCGTGCCGACGGCTATGTCATCCTGATCAATGCAACAACTAAAGTCAGGTTCGAATCGCCCCTGACCTCCACCCCGGACATAAAACCAAATGTCTGGCTCCGATATAACGGCAAGACACAACCCGGCGGTTTCATCCTCGCCGAAACCGCCATCTTCAGCCCGAACACGGTTCGTAACAGCGAGGCCAAACTTCTCAATAAGAGTGAGTATGACCCCTCGGCCGTGGATCCGGACTCCAAGCAAAACATCGCAAAATGGCTTCTGCTAGGCATCGATCCAAAGAAAATTCCTCCCTATCAGGACGACGTCATGCAGGCACGTATCGACCGCATTGGCTCGAGCCTCATTCCTGACTATCAGCAAAGCCTCCCCGACAACGACCCGCTAAAAATTCGTTTTACCTTTCAACTGATCGACGCTACCAACTGGAACGACGCGTACACATTGCCAAACGGCATTATGCTCATTCCTTTCGAACTCATTGAGCATCTGCAAAACGACTCTCAAATAGCAACTCTTCTCGCCGACAACATCGCAAGAGCACTTGAAAAGCAGGCCTATCGCTTGCAACCGGGACGTGAGCAAATGGCAATCGGCGAAATCGCCGGGGGACTCGGTGGCCTGTCCACCTTCGGGGTAGCCACCGTCGCAACCGCCAGCGTTGCCGCCGCGGACAAACGCAACGCCGAGGACCAAAGCGGCAGAGTCAGCCTCGGTCTCCTTCACGACGCAGGCTACGACATCACTCAAGCCCCGATTGCCTGGTGGCTCCTTGCAAGAACCTCAGCCCATGATCTCTCATCAACCCCACTCCCACCCCGCGCCGCCAACCTCTACAAATCACTCGGCAGCACATGGCACAACTACTCCGAAGCCTCGACTTCATCTGCGACGACCCTGCAAACGAAGTAACGGCGGCGCCCACTTCTACCGCGAAGTCATCACACGCAATGGCCTCGCCTAAAAAAACAAAGGGCAGTCAGCACAATCACTGACTGCCCTCCGAGTCACCTCGACAAGCCTTACCGCATTCCACCCGCCACCTGAATCAGCGAGCCAGAGATCCAACGCGCATCGTCAGACGCCAGAAAAGCCACGACTCCTGCAATATCATCGGGAGTTCCGAGACGCCCAAGCGGCGTGCTCTGCAACATCTGCTTTTCGAAGTCACTTCCCTCCACCCCCGAGGTTTTGAAACCCTCCGTCACCACCGGTCCAGGGTTCACCGAATTCACGCGAATCTTCTTCGGTCCAAGTTCCTTCGCCAGAACCCGCGTAATCGCGTCCACCGCGCCCTTGGTGCCGCTGTAGACCACCGACATCGGCGGCGTCTGATCGCTCGCGACCGAGCCAATGTTGATCACGCTGCCACCCTCTTTAGGAAAGAGAGCTACGACCGCCTTCGTCGCCAGCAGCAGACCCGTGACATTGGTCCCATACATCTGCGCGATGCTCTCCTCGGTAATCGCCTCAAGCGGCGCAAACTGATACACACCCGCGTTGTTCACCAGAACATCGACCTTGCCATACGCCTTCTTCGTCTCGGCGAACAGGTGATCGATCTCCGTCGCCTTTGCCACGCTGCCGCCGATCGCAACCGCTTCCCCGCCCGCCTTCTTGATCGCAGCGACCACCTTATCTGCGCCTTCCTTACTTGATGCATAGTTCACAACAACCTTCGCACCCTGCGCCGCAAGCTCTTGTGCAATGCCCGCGCCAATGCCTTTCGACGCCCCCGTGACAACGGCAACCTTACCTGACAGCTTTCCCATACCCTTACCCTCACTTTCTTCGTCTAACATTTCGACAATCGTCTAACTAGATGCCTGAGATCGTTTTCTTGATTCAGGTTTTCCGGTGAAGAAAAGATCGAAAGCGTCGCAGGCCTCAGGCAGGTATCGAAGATCGATTGAAGTCTCACCAATCGTCGTATGCTGCCCGTGAGCACGCCTTTAGGCAGTAAGACTGATAAACTAGAAGGCTGTGACTTCTGCGGCAACAATCGAAAACGAGACCGGAACCCCAACCCGTCCCAAGGTAGGCTTCGTCTCCCTCGGCTGCCCCAAAAACCTCGTCGACTCCGAGGTCATGATGGGCATGCTCCACCACAACGGAGCCGAGCTTACCCCGCGCGCCGAAGACGCCGAGATCATCGTCATCAACACCTGCAGCTTCATCGACTCCGCCAAGCAGGAGTCCGTCAACACCATCCTCGAGATGGTCCAGCACAAGCAGCAGAACGGCGGCAAAGCCCAGCGCATCGTCGTCGCCGGCTGCCTCGTCGAGCGCTACCGCGACGAAATCCAGAAGAACATCCCCGAAGTAGACGCCGTCGTCGGCACAGGCGAACTCGAAGCCATCCTCGCCGCCGCCGGCCTCACCCCCAGCGGCCACGCGCAGAACAACTCCCCCTTCAACATCCTCCCGCAAGGCACACCCGAAGCCGCCATCCACACCCACGCCATCGGCATGGTCGAGACCAACAACGAAGTTACGCAATTAATCGACCGCGCTCCCAGCGCAGTCAGCCAGCACTCGCGCCCATTAGCCGACCCCGAGCACGATCGCGAGATCGCCCCGCAACTCCGCATCGTTCAATCACTCGCCGAGACCGGCACCACGCACGGCGACGAGCCGCTAAACCACACCGGCGACCACATCGCGCATCTGCCACGCTATCGGGATCGACCCGGGCAACACGAGCCGCCCCGAAGGCGATCTCCGCCAGCAACAAGGCCGCTTCTCCCGCGCCTCATGGGACGGAGCCACCGCCGCACTCCCCGAGTACCTCTACAACGACGCCACTCCACGCATCCTCACCACCCCACGCGCATCGGCCTACATCAAAATCGCCGAGGGCTGCGACCACCCCTGCAGCTTCTGCATCATCCCGCAACTTCGCGGCAAGTTCCGCTCCCGCCGCATGTCGTCCATCATCGCCGAAGCCGAAAACCTCATCGCACAAGGCGTCCGCGAGATCACCCTCATCGGCCAGGACACCACCTGCTACGGCGAAGACCTCGGCTTCACCGACGGCCTCGCCACCCTGCTCGACGCACTCGCCGTCCTCCCCGGCCTGCGCTGGCTGCGCTTCCTCTACACCTACCCCAACAAGGTCACCACGCGACTGCTCGAGACGATGGCCAAGCACGACACCATCGCAAAGTATCTCGACGTCCCCCTCCAACACGCCAGCCCCAGCGTCCTCAAACGCATGAAGCGCGGCGGCAACGCGCAGATCTTCCTCGACCTCATCGCCAAAGCGCGCCGCATCGTCCCCGGCATCGTCATCCGCACCAGCTTCATCGTCGGCTTCCCCGGCGAAACCGAAGCCGACTACCTCGAACTCGAGTCCTTCATCAAAGCCGCAAAGATCGACTGGCTCGGAGTCTTCACCTACTCCGACGAAGAGGGCGCCAAAGCCTTCGAACTCGCCGCCGACACTCAAGGTCCCCAACCGCACCATCCAGTCTCGCCGCCGCAAGCTGATGAAGCTGCAGCAAAAGATCAGCACCAAATCCAAAGCCGAATGGGTAGGCCGCGAGATCGACCTCCTCGTCGAAGGCGAATCCGAAGAGACCGAACTTCTCTGGGAGGGCCGCACCGCGCTCCACGCCCCCGAGATCGATGGCAAGGTCTTCATCAACGACTTCGGCCCCCACGAAACCCTCGTCCCCGGCACCTTCTACCGCGCCGAAATCACCGACTCCCACGACTACGACGTAGTCGCCCGCATCCTCGAATAGCCCCTGCGGCGCATCGAATCCGTGAGGTCAGTTATAGAGGAAGAAATTACCTCAAGCAGCAGGTTGTCCCCGTTCCGTAGCTCAATACTCTTGCCCGGACCGGTCACAGTAATCGTCCCGTCAGCCGATTTCAGCTCACTCCCGCGTCCAAAGCCATACAAGCCGGCAGCAGTTGTAGAAAATACCCCCAGAGCGCGGGGAAACGATGGGCCGTCCCCGGGCAAAGGAGTCGGCAGGCTGTACACGCCGTAGTAGTCCGCATGCCCTACCGTCTCCGTGTTGCTGCCGACCACCGGGCCCGCCCAACCCGTCCGCACTACCGCATCTCCACCCACCTGCTTCGTGGTCCAGTTCGCCTGGCTTACGTTGCCCATGTCGGGCCCCCCATCGGCCGGCAGGACCGTGTAGCCGACCTGCATGAAGTTGGCAATCGCAATTGCCTTCGTCCTTACCGCAATGGACTGCTTGCCGTACCGCAGCCGCGTGAATCGAATCGATAGAGTAGCGGGCGTCGAAGCATTGCCGGCGGTCGATGCCACAACCTCGCCATCCAGCTCGGCGCCTGCTTTCAGATAGGAGTTCTCACTCACTGGAACCCTCTGCGTCGTCTTCACAACGATCTGTGTTCCAACCCGCACCTTGCCCGCACGAAGCGATCGTCCCAGCTGCACCGGCAGAGTTACACCCTGGGGTAGCACCTCTAACTCCGAGATGGCAGCTTCACGTTGCGCAACCCCAGCCGCCATGAACGCAAAAACCCCAGCCAACACGAGAACGGCTCCGAGAGCCTTGCGCACGGACTCACGCTTCAAAGAACCGTTCAGCATCTGAGCCTCCTCTCTGCATTCGATTCACCCGTTCGCCTCGCAACAAAAGAGCAAGGGTAAACCCGCTATATTGAAGAAGTTTAAATCCGCTCACAACAACAAAACATCTGGTAATTGCAACAGGCTGGCGCAAGAGAACTCATAGATCTGCACCTCAAAGGCAAAACTGCCATGCTGAGCAGCGGAACTCATCCTTTGTAAAGGCTAATATCCCCCAACGGGTATACCCTATTCCCGTGAAGCCCTCTGCCAAGGACGACACCGCCGAACTCCTCAGCATCGACGATCACACCGTCCGCATCACGCATCCTGAAAAGCTCTACTTCTCCCGCGAAGTCCAACTCACCAAGCTCGACCTCGTCCGCTACGCCCTTGCGATCGCTCCCGGAGCCCTCCAAGGCATCCGCGACCGCCCCATCGTCCTCAAGCGTTTCGTCAACGGAGCCTGCCTTGAGAGTGGCCAGCCCGAGCCCTTCTACCAGAAGCGCGCGCCAACCGACCTTCCCGAATTCCTCCGCACCGTCACTCTCTCCTTTCCCTCCGGCCGCACCGCCGAAGAGCTCGTCGTCGACAACGCCGCCGGCCTCGCCTGGATCGTCAACCTTGGCTGCATCGAGTTCCACCCGCACCCCGTTCGCTCCTCGGATCTCACCCATCCCGACGAGCTCCGCATCGACCTTGACCCTGGCCCCGGCGTCGAGTGGCCCGACGTCCGCGCCGTCGCCCTCGAAGTCAAAGCCATCCTCGAACAGAACGGTCTCACCGGCTGGCCCAAGACCAGCGGCTCCCGCGGAATGCACATCAACGTTCGCATCCATCCCCGCTGGACCTTCACTGAAGTCCGCCGTGCTGCCCTTGCCCTCGCACGCGCTGTCGAGCGTCGCGTCCCCACCCTCGCTAGCTCCAAATGGTGGAAGGAAGAACGCCACGGTGTCTTCCTCGACTACAACCAGAACGCCAAAGATCGCACCACCGCCAGCGCTTACTCCGTTCGCCCACTCCCTGACGCGCGCGTCTCCGCACCACTCCACTGGCACGAAGTGCCCGACGCCAACCCGGCCGACTTCACCGTCCTCACCCTGCCTCAGCTCTTCGCCAAACGCGGCAACCCGCACGAAGCCATGGACGCCGCCTCGGGTTCGCTCGATCAGCTCCTCGCACTAGCCGCACGAGACGAAGCCGAAGGTCTCGGCGACGCACCATGGCCCCCGCACTTCGCCAAAGCCGAAGGCGAGCCCAAACGCGTCCAGCCTTCCAAAGCAAAATCTTTCTCCGCGCAAAGCGCCGAAGGCTTCGGAGCACATCGCTTCAAAAAACGCTCCAAAGCTGCCACCGAAACTCCCTCCGCTTCTAACGAATTGTCATCCTTCGCCGAAGGCGGAGGACCTGCTTCTACTTCTTCTTCCGAAGAGCCCACCACTCCTAAGCCTACCCGCAAAACCCCCACCAAACGCACCCCGAAACACCCACTCCTCATCGTCGCTCAAAGCACCGACAAATCTGCCGCCGAAGCTGGTCTCGAGCGCTGGAAGGCCGCCCATCCTGAAGCCGCCCAACATCTCGCCGTCGACGACATCCTCATCGACCGCATGCGCGGCAGCTCCACCATCTGGTACCGCATCCGCTTAAATCTCCGCAACGTCCCCGAAGCCCAGCGCCCCCCACAATCCACACCCGACCCCGACGACGACCCCACCCGCGCCTGGCGCGAATCAATCGATTCTTCTCATTGAAGGCCAAAAATATGACACGTAGAAAGAAACTCAATCTGGAGATCATCAAAAGCAATCTATCTGAAGCCAGAGAGGAACTCGAAAAACTCGAACGAAAGGCAAAAAACGGAGAGCTAACTGAAGAGGAACTTCAGATAGGTTTGCGCCATGCATATCACCATCTCAACTTTTCATGGAACATCCGGCAAATTTCCACCTCACAATATGCCAGCCTGACGCAAGCACAATTTGATAGGTGGGGTCGCTATCCATCCGAGATAGAGACGCTCTAACTCTTCCTCTCCGGAAATATCTCCATCAACTCCTGAGCCGGAACCACCTCCAACTGCGCATACGTACAATCCTGCGGAGCCTTATCCACCCGCCACCGCCGAAACTGTGCCATATGCCGAAACCTCGTCCCCTGCATATGCTCATACGCAATCTCCACCACCAGCTCCGGCCGAACCGCCTCCCACGACAGATCCTTCCCCGCCGACCACCGGCTCTGCCCACCCGGCATCCTGCCGCTCGCGACAGCCTCAGCCCATCCCGCCCAGGGATGCCCCTTCAACGCATCCACACGATACGGCTCCAAAAACGAAACCAGCTCCTTCCGCTTCGGCATCGTAAAACTCGGCACACACTCCCACATGTTGCAACGCACCCGCCGCATCATAAAGCCCCAGCAGCAGCGACCCCACCGCCTCGCCTTCACCATTCTTATGCCAGCGAAACCCCGCAACCACGCAGTCGCAGTCACGCTCATGCTTCACCTTCAGCATCACGCGCTTATCCGGCTGATACGTTCCGTCCACTGGCTTCGCCATCACCCCATCGAGTCCCGCACCCTCAAATCGCTTGAACCAATCCGTCGCTACAGCCTTGTCCCGCGTCGCCGGAGTCACATGCACCGGAGCACTCGCATCACGCAGTGTCTCCTCCAACCTCTTCCGCCGCTCCTCAAACCGAACCTCGCGCAGATCCTCATCCCCCACCCACAGCAGATCGAAGAACACCACCGAAGCCGGACTCTCCCCCGCCAGCATCTTCACTCGCGAAGCCGCTGGATGAAGCCGCAACTGCAGCCCATCGAAGTCCAACCCCTCCTTCGTCGCAATCACAATCTCGCCATCCAGAACGCACCGCTGCGGCAACTGCGTCAGCAGCACCTCAACCACCTCCGGAAAGTACCGGTTCAACGGCTTGCCATCCCGGCTCTGCAGAAAAATCTCGTCTCCATCTCGAAACACCAGACACCGAAACCCATCCCACTTAGGCTCGAAGATCCACGCGTCGCCCGCAGGAATCTCCGCCACCCGTTTCGCAAGCATCGGCAGTATCGGCGCACTCAGCGGCAGGCTCACACAAGCATCATAGCCCGCATCGTCTACTTAGCCATCACCTCTCAAAACCTGTCATCCTTCGCCGCAGGCGGAGCACCCGCTTCTGTCTTTTTGCTGTCGCATTTGCCGTTGCCTCTCTTCTTTTCCCCAATTACCCTATCAACGATGCCGCTAGACCATGAGTACTACGTCTACATCCTCGCCAGCCGTTCACGCACCCTCTACATAGGCGTCACCAACAATCTCCGCCGACGCGTTCGCGAGCATCGCGATGGAACTGCGGAAACCTTCACCGCAAAGTACAAAATCCAACGCCTCGTCTACTTCGAACGCTTCCAACACATCAACAACGCCATCGCCCGCGAAAAATACCTGAAGCACTTCACCCGTCAAGAAAAAATCACGCTCATCGAAGCCACCAACCCAACCTGGGACGACCTCGCCGCCGACGCCTCTCCACTATCTCTCACCGAAACCCCATAACCCAAAACCTTGTCATCCTTCGCCGCAGGCGGAGGACCTGCTGTTCGCTTGACCTGTTACATCGTCACCCGAGCCCCTCACCTTTGAAGATTGTCATCCTTCGCCGCAGGCGGAGGGCCTGCTGTTCGCTTGAACCGCCGCATGGTCAGCTTGGCCATCACCTTCAAAGATGGCCATCACCTCCTAAACCGGCCATCACATTTTAAAACTGGCCATCACTTTTAGAACTTGTCATCCTTCGCCGCAGGCGGAGGAGCCGCTGTTCGCTTGAACCGCCGCATGGTCAGCTTGGCCATCACCTTCAAAGATGGCCATCACCTCCTAAACCGGCCATCACATTTTAAAACTGGCCATCACTTTTAGAACTTGTCATCCTTCGCCGCAGGCGGAGGAGCCGCTGTTCGCTTGAACCGCCGCATGGTCAGCTTGGCCATCACCTTCAAAGATGGCCGTCACCTCCTAAACCGGCCATCACCTTTTCATACTGGCCATCACTTTTAGAACCTGTCATCCTCCGCCGCAGGCGGAGCACCTGCTGTTCGCTTGAACCGCCGCATGGTCAGCTTGGCCATCACCTTCAAAGATGGCCATCACCTCCTAAACCGGCCATCAACTTTTCAAACTGGCCATCACTTCGAGAACTTGTCATCCTTCGCCGCAGGCGGAGGACCTGCTGTTCGCTTGAACGGCCGCATGGTCAGCTTGGCCATCCCCTTCAAAGACGGCCATCACCTCCTAAACCGGCGCCATCACCTTTTCAAACTGGCCATCACTTTTAGAACTTGTCATCCTTCGCCGCAGGCGGAGGAGCCGCTGTTCGCTTGAACCGCCGCATGGTCAGCTTCGCCATCCCCTCTAAAGATGGCCATCACCTCCTAAACCGGCCATCACCTTTTCAAACTGGCCATCACTTTGAGAACTTGTCATCCTTCGCCGCAGGCGGAGGACCCGCTGTTCGCTTGAACCGCCGCACGGTCAGCTTGGCCATCACCTTTGAAGATGGCCATCACCTCCTAAACCGGCCATCACCTTTTCAAACTGGCCATCACTTTTAGAACTTGTCATCCTTCGCCGCAGGCGGAGGACCTGCTGTTCGCTTGAACCGCCGCATGGTCAGCTTGGCCATCACCTTCAAAGATGGCCATCACCTCCTAAACCGGCCATCACAGTTTAAAACTGCCGCCATCACTTTTAGAACTTGTCATCCTTCGCCGCAGGCGGAGGACCTGCTGTTCGCTTGAACCGCCGCATGGTCAGCTTGGCCATCCCCTTCAAAGACGGCCATCACCTCCTAAACCGGCCATCACCTTTTCAAACTGGCCATCACTTTGAGAACTTGTCATCCTTCGCCGCAGGCGGAGGGCCTGCTGTTCGCTTGAACCGCCGCATGGTCAGCTTGGCCATCCCCTTCAAAGATGGCCATCACCTCCTAAACCGGCCATCACCGTTTCAAACTGGCCATCACTTTTAGAACTTGTCATCCTTCGCCGCAGGCGGAGGAGCCGCTGTTCGCTTGAACCGCCGCATGGTCAGCTTGGCCATCACCTTCAAAGATGGCCGTCACCTCCTAAACCGGCCATCACCTTTTCATACTGGCCATCACTTTTAGAACTTGTCATCCTTCGCCGTAGGCGGAGGACCTGCTTTTGTCTTTGTTATTACTTTTGCAGTTGCCTCACTCTCTTGTTGCAAGGATCATCGAGTAGCAGATGGGTTTTTCTCTGCATATTTCGCAAGAACGTTTCGCGTCTCCTGAAACCTTTTCTGAACATCTCGGTCGGGATTGGTCGTTTTGGCAACATCGACGACTGGCCTGCCATCTGGCCCATTTGCATTTGCTCCAAACTCTAACAGGAGTTCCACCGCGGAAGCCTCACCGTTGATTGCCGCCCAGTAAAGTGCATTTGCACCTCGCTTATTGGCACAGTTTGGATCGGCGCCCTTTTCAAGAAGCGCTCTCATCACGTCTAATTCGAAGTTCTGGGTAGCAAGGGACAAATCTGTATCTTCGCCATTGCATATCTTAGACACAAAACTTCCGCGCCGAATCAAACTCGCCGGCCTGCGCCGCTTCCACACCTTCGCCGACGCCCCCAGCGACATCCCCAAACAATGGGCTGAGTTCAACCAACTCCCCATCCCCGGCCTCCACGCCACAAAAATCTTCTACGGCGCCACCTGCCAGACCGACCTCCCCAATCAGCGTTTCGAGTACATGTGCGCCTTCGAAGTCCCCGACCTATCCATCGCGCCACCCAACGGTCGCATGATCGTCCCCGCCGCCCACTACGCCGTCTTCACCGACCCCAGCGGCACCGCCACCCTCCACAACACATGGCAGTACATCTGGAAGCAGTGGCTCCCCGCCTCTGGCCTCAAGCCCGCCCCCACACCCGACTTCGAGCGCTACGACGAGCGCTTCGACCCCTTCACAGGCGAGGGCTCAATCGAGATCTGGTTCCCCATCCAACGTCAGCCTATCGTCTAACGACGCGACGGCACCCCTGACAGATTTACAATCGGTAACGCCATGACCACACCAAAAGCACTCTTCTGCCCCACCTGCCGCAAAGTCGTCCTCGTCACGGACGAGTACTTCCCCTTCTGCTCCGACCGCTGCCGTATCCTCGACCTCGGCAAGTGGGCCTCCGGCGACTACAAAATCTCCTCCCCCATCCAGGATCCCGACCTCCTCGAAGAGCTCGCCCGCTCTAACAAACACAACCGCCAGAACGACGAAGACTAGACCTCCAAGCCCCTCATAGCAAAGGGCAAAACGAGACCAGACCATCCCAAAAAAGTCACACCCACTACGCGGATAACTCCCACCAAATCAATACTTTGGCGCAAAATTCCCTGTAAATGGCCGGAAAATGACCTAAGTCCAAACCTAACCGTCACCGAATGAAGACTTTGACACATTTTGGGGGGAGTGGGGCGTCCACCTGTAAACTTTCAATCAGTCCCCAATCAGTTCCAGCGCGACAAGATCTTAATGGCAAACTCCAACATCCAAATCCACCCACCCGCAAAAAAGAAAACACTCTGGGCATGGGCAATCGGCACCTTCTTCGGAGCAGGCCTGCTCAAACCCGGCCCTGGAACCTGGGGAAGCGCCGCCGCCGTCGTCCTCTGGCTCACCTTCGCCCAAGTCCTCCACCCAGCCCATCTTCCCGTCCTAACCCTCGTCGCAGCAATCCTCGCGACCCTCATCGGAATCCCCGCCGCCACCATCGTAGCCCGTGAATCCGGACGCGAAGACCCCGGCCACGTGGTCATCGACGAGGTAGCCGGCCAGCTCGTCGCCCTCATCCTCTGCCCCCCGGACTGGGCCCACGCCATCCTCGCCCTTCTTCTTTTCCGTCTCTTCGACATCTTCAAACCTTGGCCCATCCGCCGCCTCGAGCAGCTTCCCGCAGGCACCGGCATCATGCTCGACGACGTAGCCGCCGGCATCTTCGCCTTCGCAGTCGCCCAACTCATTCACCTCCGGTTCTAGCACCTCGGCAGTTGCACTCCACTGCACACCGGGCTACGCTAAACCCAGCATGACGACCCTCCGCTCCCTCCTGACGCACGACAAGCTCGACGCCCCGGCCCCGCATCTCGACCGCGTCACCCCCATCGCCGCCATGCCCGGTGGCGAGATCGACGTCCATGGCCAGCACCTGGACCCATACGGCGACCACATCCCCCGTGCCACCATCGGCGACATCGCCGCCCCTGTCATTCTTAGTCGCCCCACCCGCGCCACCATTCGCATCCCCGAAGGCACCATCAGCGGCAACCTCGTCCTGCACCGCAGCGCGACGGAGAGCAACCCGCTCAACCTTCGCGTCGCCGTCCCCATGGCCGAAAATCTCCACCCCGTCGCCAACCCGGCAGTCGACGCCGAGGGCAACGTCTACGCCACCGTCTCGGGAGCACGCGGCGAGGCTGTCCCCGTCTCCATCTTTCAAATCCAGCGCGACTTTCAGGTCCGCCCCTTCGTTCGCGATCTCCTCAATGCCACCGGCCTCGCCTTCGATCCGAACGGCTATCTCTACGCGAGCTCCCGCGCCGAAGGCACCGTCTACCGCATCTCTCCCGAGGGCGCCATCGCCACCTACGCCGAGGGCATGGGCATCGCCACCGGCATCGCCTTCGATCGCGACGGCAATCTCTTCGTCGGCGATCGCTCCGGTACCATCTTCAAAATCAGTCGCGCCAACGCGGACGGCACCAGCGGCGAAATCTTCGTCTACGCCACGCTCGAACCAAGCATCGCCGCCTATCATCTAGCCTTCAACAGCGCAGGCACACTCTTCGTAACAGGGCCCACCACCTCATCGAATCAAGCCATCCACGCCATCGACCGCGACGGCAACACAACAGTCTTCTATCAGGGGCTCGGCCGCGCTCAAGGCATGGCCTTCGACGTCGACGACAATCTCTACGTCGCCGCAAGTCTCCACGGCCAGCGCGGCATCGTTCGCATCACTCCCCGCCACGAGGCTACCCTGGTAGTCTCCGGTAACAACCTCGTCGGCCTCGCCTTCCTTGAAGATGGCAACGCCACGCTCGCCACACGCGAAGCTCTCTACCACGTGGCTCTCGACATCGAAGGCCGCAAGCTCGTCTAAGCCCCTCTTAGCCCTGACGAGAGAATCTACCGCAATCCGTCAAGACCGAGCGATTCCCCGACTCGACTGAAGTGAATGCACATCGACCACTGCCTCTGCCTGCCGAATCCTTCGCTCCACAACATTCGAGGCCTCAACCTGCTGGTTCTCCCGCAGGAACTTGGCATACTGCTTGAGCGCATTCAAATAAGCTGGATACCCCCAACCAAGCTGCTGGCTCATCGCCGCCGTTCCTTCTTGCATGTGCAATCCCGCGTCGGACAGGTTGCCCGATTTCCAGTAGACGAAACCCAGAAGAAAATCTCCTAAGCCAATAAAAAAGTCACTCGGCTGCCGGTTGGCCTTCGCCTCATCGACGGCGTCTTTTAGCAACGGAATAGCGGAAGCCCAATCCTTGAGGTAGCAAAGCGCCATCGAGAGCGTGTACCGTGCCCGGATCCTGTCGGTGGCATCGGCTTGTGTGTTCACAGTGAATTCAGCAAGCGCTTGCTGCGCAAAATCTCGTGCCTTCTCAAACTTGTGCTGCACCAGAGAGAGCCCCGCGAGATCGCTCCAGCTGCGAGCGATTCGCAATCGGTCCCCGAACTTCTCTACGAGTTTCAGCTCCTCCCGGTCCTCCTTTTCGCTCTCACGCAGCTTTCCCATAGCAATATGCAGGCCTCCAAGCTGGCTCAGTGCGTCAGCCAGTTCCCCACTCGACTCCGCGGCATGACGGAACAAAGAGACTGCATGATCCAGCGCTGCCTCTGACCGCTCCCATTGTGCGGCGCATTCGTACGACTCGCCAAGTTGCAGGTAGGCCCTCCCCAACACGACATTAGCTGCATGGGCAGATTCCGCCTGTCGCACCGCCTCTTCCTCAAGGACGATCTGATGCAGTAGCTTCTGTTTGAAATCATCTCCGGCATATACGGCAGTATGCGTGGACGTGACGATTTCACCGCTCCCTTCCGACATCTGTTGACCAGGAGCATAAGAAGACAACAACAAAGCAACGATCGGACCGGCAACAAGACGCACGTTCATCACGACCTCCTGATTTTCGTTAGAGCGCGCGATGAAAGAGCGCGCTAAAAGACAGGGGCTCCCTTCGCGTTCTACAGAGCGATGATTGGTCACACCTCGAGCGCGGCAAAATTTATTTGCAATCAGTCACATCAAGCGTCATGTCGAAGGGATCGCGCCACCACAGCACCTGCCTAAATGAGGCAGCTTCCCTGCACGCCGCCAAGCCAGGAACAATACAAGCGTTGCCCCTTCAATCTTCACGCAGACGTTTTCAACCCATGGAGAGACTGAACCGGAGTTTCTTCCGCACAACGTTCGATTGACACCGTTCCAGCCTTTCCATTTCGCCGGTTAGACAACAAGTCTTGCCTCTGGTTAGGCACGACGCAGAAAAAATCCGATTCAGATAGCTCAGCGAACGCCGTTTACGTAAAATCATCTGCGCCGGCTATCTTCTAGTCTGGACACGACCCCAAACTCAGCTCCACCAGTTATGAGGGAAGGTACTGTGGAACCGCGGCTCTATAGCAAACTCTTGTTTCGTCTCCTGGCACTGCCTGTTGCGGCACTCACTGTCCTGGCCATCGCACTCGGCTACGGCCTGCAACGCGTTAAGGAGAGCGCAGACGCCGTTGACCGCGCCGACGTGGTCATCCTCCATGCAAACCGCCTGATCAAACTGATCGTCGATGAAGAAACCGGCCTGCGCGGTTATCTCCTAGTCCGCAATCCTGCTTTCCTTGAACCTCTGCACACAGCCGACCATCAAATTGATGTCGAGTTCGAGACACTGTTCACGCTGGTCCACCGCCCCGATCAGGTCACCAGATTGCAGAGTCTCCAGGCCACTCAGCAACAATGGGAACAGGAAGTCTATAAGGAAGTTAACTCTCCACCTGACGATCCCTCTGCCATGGAGCAGCACATGCTCCAACGCAAACAGGACATGGACAGTATGCGTGCCCAGATGGACGAGTTCGTCAGTATCATTGCCGGACGCCGTGCCGAACACTTCGCGGAAGATGTTCAGGTCAATCGGTACGCCAAACCCGCTCTCATCGGGCTCGTCGCTTTGATCGCAGCCTTGCTGGTATGGGAGACGCGCAGGATCTTCCAAAAGCTCACCGCCACCTACAACCGTCAGATCCATGAGATCAAGATGCGGAGCGAGGAGTCCTATGCCCGCGAGCAGTGGCTGAACACCACCATTCGCAGCATCGGCGATGCAGTCATCGCCTGCAATGCCGAGGGCACCGTCGTCTTTATGAACCTCATCGCCGAGCAACTCACCGGCTGGAAGGAGGACGAAGCCCGCGGACTGACCCTCCACGAGGTCTTCCCCATCTTCAACGAGGACACGCGCGCCGCCGTTGAAAACCCCGTCGACAAGGTACGCCGCCTCGGCACCGTCGTCGGTCTCGCCAACCACACATTCCTCATCTCAAAGAAGGGCAAAGAGATCTGTATCGACGACAGCGGCGCGCCCATCCGCGATAGCTCCGGCAAGATGATCGGTGTCGTCCTCGTCTTCCGGGACATCACCGAACGCCGTATGTCCGAAGGCGCACTGATGCGTGCCGAAAAATTGGCCGCAGCCGGACGCCTCGCTGCATCGGTCGCGCATGAGGTCAACAATCCGCTGGAGGGTCTCACCAACCTCGTCTACATCGCGCACCGTTCCAACGACCTCAACGAGATTCATCAACTGATGTCGCAGGCTGAGAATGAACTCGGCCGAATCGCCCACATCACCCGCCAGTCACTGGGTTTCTATCGCGAGACATCGACTGCCGCCCACTTCAAGCCAGCCACAATCGTCCGCGAAGTCACCGATTTCTATGCCTCGCGTGCGGCCCGTCACGGTGTCGCTTTCATCATCAATGCCAAAACGGAGAGAGAAGTTTTGGGCTCGGCCGGAGAACTTCGTCAGGTTCTCTCCAACCTGCTGGCGAACAGCCTCGATGCCTGCGCCGGCGGAGCCACCATCCGCGTCGAGGCAAACTCCGCGATCGATCCTCGCAACCCCGCGCGCGCCGGCGTTCGCATCACCATCGCCGATACAGGTATGGGCATTCCTCCCGAGCATCTTGAAAATATCTTCGAGCCTTTCTTCACCACAAAAAAAGATACCGGCACAGGCCTCGGGCTCTGGGTCTCTCGCGAACTCGTCGAGAAGCACGGCGGCAGCATGCGCGTCCGCTCCCGCGTCTCGGATCCACTCTGTGGCACCGTCTTTTCCATCTTCCTGCCAGAGCAGGGAGGCCCCCGCGCGGCCCGCTCCTCCGCAGAACAGAACGGCGCGAACCGACGAGACAAGCTTTCCCTCAACTAATATTGTTGCTCCGACCTCACTCGGCCGTGAGCCTGCATGTGGAGCAATCGGTGCATAAGCGGCTATCATCGTGAATGAGAGCCATTCCATCCGGCGGGGAGAAGCTACCACCACACATGATCGCTGAAATCATCGCAGTCGGCTCCGAGATGCTCACGCCCTTCCGTCAGGACACCAACTCCCTCTACCTCACCGAAGGCCTCAACGACCTCGGCGTTCAGGTCGCCTTCAAGACCATCGTCGGGGACAGCCTCGCGCACCTCACCAGCGCCGCCATCATCGCCATCTCGCGCGCCGACATCGTCATCTTCTCCGGCGGCCTTGGCCCCACCGAAGACGACCTCACTCGCGAAGCGGTCGCCGCTGCGCTCAGCATCGACCTTCACTCTGACAACGCCATCCTCGCCGCGCTCTACAAGCGCTTCGCCGCTCGCCAGATGGTGATGCCGGCCAACAACGCCAAGCAGGCCGACATCCTCGACGGCGCCACCATCCTCGACAACAAAAACGGCAGCGCCCCCGCGCAATACCTCGACACAACCGTACTCGACTCCAGCGGCAAACCCATTCGCAAGATCGTCATCCTTCTTCCCGGGCCGCCCAAAGAACTCAAGCCGCTCTTCGACAACGAAGTAAAGCCGCGCCTCGCCGCCTCACTTCCTGTTCGACACCTCGCCAAGCGCATGCTGCGCATGGCCCTCATTCCCGAGTCGCACGTCGACGCACGCACCGCGCCCATCTACCAGCAATACACCGATGTCGAGACCACCATCCTCGCCGGCGCTGGCGAGATCCAGCTTCACTTCCTCTGCGCCAAACCCACACTGGCCGAGGCCCAGAGCCGCGTCGACGATCTCACCGAGAAGATCGAAGCCGAGATGGACGACGCCATCTTCTCCTCGCACGGCGAATCCCTCGAAGAGGTCGTGCTACTCAACCTCGGCCTCCGCAACCTCACCCTCGCGACAGCCGAAAGCTGCACCGGTGGTCTACTCGCCCAACGTCTCACCGCCATCCCCGGCAGCTCGCGCTACTTCCTCGGCGGCGCGGTCGTCTACAGCGACACCCTCAAAACCACCTTCGCCGCAGTCCCTGCCTAGCTCGTTGCAAACAAAGGCCCCGTCTCACCCGAAGTAGCGCGCTCGCTCGCCGAAGGTATTCGCACCCGCACCGGCGCATCGCTCGGCATCTCGATTACCGGCATCGCCGGCCCTGGCCCCGGCGCTCCCGGCCCCGACGCCCACAAGCCAATCGGCCTCGTCTACATCGCACTAGCTGACGGCCTGCACACCGAGGTCAAAGAACTTAATCTTCCCGGCGACCGCGAACGCATTCGTTGGTGGGCCAGCCAGCATGCACTCGAACTCATCCGTCACCACCTCCTCTAAGCTGCGTCACAAATTCGGGTGCCCCATATCTCGATTCTGAGATGTGGGCATCGTGCGCAGCACGACCGCTCCTGCCTATCTCACCACCCCACAACCCTTGGCATTTCCCCAACATCCTCGCGCCGGCTTGCTAACTTGCTGACTCGTTGTTCTTGCTAAACTCATCCAGACGACATGAATCCCTGGCTCATCTCCATTCCGCTCGCATACCTTCTGGGCTCCATCCCATTCGGCTACCTCCTCGTCAAAATCTTCCGCAAGCAGGACATCCGCGCCACCGGCAGCGGCAACATCGGCGCAACCAACGTCGCGCGCTCCGGAGCCAAGGGTCTCGGCATCGCGACGCTTCTGCTCGACCTTGGCAAAGCGTTCTTCGCCGTAAAAATCGCCCAGCATCTCGCTCCGGGCAACTACGATCTCGCCGTCGTCGCCGCAGTCGCCGCCATCCTTGGTCACGTCTTCCCCATCTGGCTCGGTTTTCGCGGCGGCAAAGGCGTCGCCAGCGCTCTCGGCGTCTTCCTCGCTCTCTCTCCCGCATCCGCCGGATGCACCTTCGCTATCTTCCTCGTCATCTTCCTCATCACCCGTTATGTCTCGCTCGCCTCCATCGTCGGCTCGGCATTCTTTCCGTTCTTTGGTTTCTACTTCGTGCCTTATCGCACTCCCATCGTCATCGCCGGCTTCCTCTTCATCCCCCTCCTCATCATCGTCAAACACCACGAAAACATCCGCCGCCTCCTCGCCGGTACTGAGAGCCGCTTCGGCAAGAAAAAGGCGGCAGCATGAGCCGCATCACCATCCTTGGCGCCGGAGCCTGGGGCACCGCGCTTGCCCTCTCTCTCGCGCGCCGCGGCGGACACCAGCTCTGCCTCTGGTCGCACTCCGCCGCACTCGCCGAGCAACTCACCGACGCCGGCGAAAACCTCCCTTATCTTCCCGGCTTCACCCTTCCGGTCGACATCCAGGTCACCTCCGACCTGCCACGTGCGATCTTCGAAGCCGACATTCTCCTCTGCGTCACGCCCTCGCAGCATCTGCGCGGTGTCATCACTCACATCGCTCCCATGCTCACCCGCGATCAGATCATCCTCGGCGCGAGCAAGGGCATCGAGGAAACGACCTTCCTCCGCATGTCGCAGGTCGTCGCCTCAGTCACTGACAATCCCTTCGCCGTGCTCAGCGGTCCCTCCTTCGCGCAGGAGGTCGCCGCCGGCATGCCTACCGCCGTCGTCGTCGCCTCGCAGTTCGCACCTATCGCCCAGACCATCCAGCGCGACTTCACCTCCCCCACCCTCCGCGTCTACACCAACGACGACGTTCCCGGCGTTGAACTCGGCGGCGCCTTGAAAAACGTTATCGCCCTCGCCGCAGGCGTCGCCAACGGCCTTGACCTCGGTTACAACTCCTCCGCTGCCCTCATCACGCGTGGCATCGCCGAGATGACGCGTCTCGCCGTAGCCTGCGGTGGCCGCCGCCAGACTCTCGCCGGCCTCTCCGGCGTCGGCGACCTCGTCCTCACCTGCACCGGCTCGCTCTCACGCAACCGCGCCGTTGGCATCGAGCTCGGCCGCGGCCGCCAGCTCCCCGACATCATCGCCGGCCTCAACGGCAAGGTCGCCGAAGGCGTTCGCAGCACTGCCGCCGCGCTCGGCCTCGCCGCCCGCTACGCCGTCGAGATGCCCATCACCCAGCAGATGGACGCCATCCTCCATCACAACAAGAGCCCCAAAGAAGCAATCCGCGAGCTCATGTCCCGCCCCGGCCGCGACGAGTAGCGTTTCTTCCTTTCTCACAATCTTTTTCAAGCCGTGCGCCACAGCACTCAATTTCCAACTAAGCTTGTCTGCATGCACGAACATCACCACGAACGCGACCATGAGCACGAGCACATCCCACCCCCTGACCTTCCCAAGCACAAGACAGTGCTCGGATTCAGGCCTCACATCTTCATCGGTGGCCTCGTCCTCATCGCCATCCTGCTCATCTATTTGCTTCTGCTGGTACGCCCCGGCATCTATTCCCCAGCTCCATCAAACCCTGCTCCAACATCCCGCTCTGCCCCTCCGCCAAAAGCCGGCACACCACGAACGGCACCCACGGCGCAAACCCGCGCATCCAAAGCCGTATGAAGATTCTCGTAGTTGGTGCCGGGGCTGTCGGCGGCTACTTTGGAGCGCTTCTCGCTCAGGCAAGCCGCGATGTCACTTTTCTCGTCAGGCCCTCGCGCGCACAGCAGCTACGCAGCGAAGGCCTTCGCATCCTCAGCCCTCACGGCAACCTCACCCTCCAGCCTAAGACCGTCACCGCCGAAGATCTTCGGGACCCCTTCGACATCATCTTCCTCAGCGTAAAAGCCCAGGCCCTCGATCAGACGATCAGGGACATGAAGCCCGCCGTCGGCCCCGACACAATGATCTATCCCGTCCTTAACGGCATGCGCCACATGGACACCCTCGCCCGCAGCTTCGGCAACCACGCCACCCTTGGCGGCGTCTGCATGGTCTCCACCGACCTCGACGAACAAGGACGAATCGTGCAGATCAATCCCATGCAGAAGCTCACCTACGGCGAACTCAGCGGAGAGATCACCCCGCGCATTCGCTCCTTCGACGAGACAATGCGCAACGCCGGCTTCGAGACCGAACTCTCCACCAACATCACGCAGGACATGTGGCATAAGTGGGTCATGATCGCCTCACTCGGCCTTGTCACCTGCCTGCTCGACGGCCCCATCGGCGAAATCAACGCAGTACCCGACGGAGAACAGACCATACTCCAGGCCATCAACGAGTGCGCAGTAGTCGGCGCCGCCTGTGGATTCCCGCTCCCGCAGCCTATCGCCGCTTTCCTGCACCAGGCCGTCACCGCCAAAGACTCGAAGCTCACCTCGTCCATGTACCGCGACTTGCAAAAAGGCGTCCCCACCGAAGTCGAAACCATCCTCGGCGACCTCCTTCAGCACGCCCACGAACATCACCTCCCTACCCCGCTCCTCCAGGCCGGCACGGTCCGTCTCCGCGTCAACCAGAACGCCCGCCACCCCTCTTGAGGCCTGCCAATCCGCTAAACTAGACCAGCATGGCCTTCTCCATCTTCGGCAAACGCCCTACAGAACCTGACCAGCCCCAAGCCCCCGAATCGCAGGAGCCGAAGCGCGGCCTCTTCGACCGCATGAAGCAGGCGGTCACCCGCACCCGCGAGTCCTTCACCGAGTCCATCAGCTCCGTCATCGCCCTCACCCGCGAAGTCGACGAGACCACCCTGGTCAATCTCGAGCCCCTCCTCCTCGCCGCGGACCTCGGCGCACCCACCACCGCCCTCGTCATGGAGAACCTTCGCCAGCGCGCCCTCCGCACCGGCATCCAGGGTGGCGACGAGCTCAAGCAACTTCTCAAAACCGAACTTAAACAGATCCTCGACAACGTAGCGCGTCCAGTCCGTCACCCCGCCACTCCACCCGAAGTGATCATGATGGTCGGCGTCAACGGCACCGGCAAGACCACCACCACTGGCAAGCTCTCCGCCTACTTCACAGCGCAGGGCCGCACCGTGCTCCTCTGCGCCGCCGACACCTTCCGCGCCGCTGCAATTGAACAACTCGAAGTCTGGGCCCAGCGCTCCGACGTCCAGATCATCAAAACCAAACAAGGCGGCGATCCCTCCGCTGCTCTCTACGATGCCTGCGCCGCAGCCAAAGCCCGCGGAACCCAAATCCTAATCGTCGACACCGCCGGCCGTCTCCACACCAAAACCGATCTGATGAAGGAACTCGACAAGATGCGCCGCACCGCGGAAAAACTCATCCCCGGCGCGCCGCACCAAACCCTCCTCGTCATGGACGCGACCACAGGCCAGAACGGCCTCCAGCAAGCCCGTCTCTTCACCGAAGCCGCCCACGTCACCGGCATCGTCCTTACCAAGCTCGACGGCACCGCAAAGGGCGGCATCGTCCTCGCCATCGCCACCGAACTCAAGCTCCCCGTCATCTACGCGGGTATAGGCGAAAAGCTCGAAGACATCATCCCCTTCGACAGCAGCGCCTTCGTCGACTCTCTCCTCGACTAAGCTCCCTGGGCGGGCGATGGGGAGGGCGTACCCTCCGACACCCGAGACATGAAAACCGATATCCTCGAAAATCATGCCCGATACTGCACCACATACCCAGGATGAGATCTTCATGCAGCGAGCCCTCAAGCTCGCCGCCGAGACCGTCGGCCTCGCCTCACCCAACCCACAGGTAGGCTGCGTCCTGGTCCAGCTCCACACCAGGCGGAGATGCAGCCAAGATCATCGGCGAAGGCGCTCACCTCTACGACCAGCGCGACCACGCCGAAATCGTAGCCTTGAAACAAGCCGCCGCGCGCGGCCTCTCCACTCAAGGCGCCACTGCCTACGTCACCCTCGAGCCCTGCAGCCACCACGGCCGCACCGCTCCCTGCGCCAACGCACTCATCGCCGCCGGCATCACCCGCTGCGTCATCGCCACTCAGGATCCCAACCCTCGGGTCAGCGGCCAGGGCATCGAAAAACTCCGCGCCGCCAACATCGAAGTCACTCTCGGTGTTCTCGAACAACAGGCCCGCGACCTCAACGACGCCTTCGCCCATTTCATCCAACACCGAACCCCCTTCGTCACTCTGAAAGCCGCGCTCTCGGTCGACGGCAAACTCGCTCCGCCACCAGCCTCACGCTATCCCAACCAGCCTCACTGGCTCACCGGCCCCGCAGCCCGCTACGAAGTACAGCTCCTCCGCCACGCCTCCGACGCCGTCCTCACCGGCATCGGCACCGTCCTCGCCGACGACCCCCAACTCACCGACCGCAGCGGAATGCAAGATCCAGCCCGCAGCGGACTCCTTGGTCCCGACAACCTGCCACGCCGCCGCCCGCTCCTTCGCGTCATCCTCGACACCCACCTCCGCATCCCACTCACCTCGCAGCTCGTCCGCTCCGCCGCAAACGACCTCCTCGTCCTCTGCGGATCCCATGCCTCATCCTCAAAGGCCGCCGCCCTCGGCTCACTCGGCGTCGAGGTCGAACCAGGTCCCCGACTACGCCGGACGCCTCAGCCTCCCCGCAGTCCTCTCCACCCTCGCCGAGCGCGACATCCTCAGCCTCCTGCTCGAGTGCGGCTCTCACCTCAACGGTGGCTTCCTCCGCCAGAACCTCGTCGACAAAGCCGTCCTCATCTACGCCGAAACCGAGCTGGGCGACCAGGCCATCCCCTTCGCCCAGGGCATCCCCTCCCCTTATCTCTTCGAGCAGTCCCTCCACCGCATCACCCGCGCCACCTACGGCCCCGACGCCTGCATCACCGGCTACCTCCACGACCCCTGGCCAAAGCCAAACTGGAGACTGACAACCGAGAACGGAGAACTGTACCCTGTACTTATGTTCACCGGCCTGATCGAAACCACCGGCACCCTCCTCGCCATCACGCCCACCGCAGGCGCGACCCGCATCACCATCGCCTCGCCCACGCTCACCGCGCGCCTCAACACCGGCGACAGCATCGCGGTCAACGGCGTCTGCCTCACCGCCCTCAGCATCGAACCCAACGCCTTCCCCCCACGCTTCTCCGCCGACCTCGCCGCCGAGACCATCGCCCGCACCACACTCTCGCACCTGCGCCCCGACGCCATCGTCAACCTCGAACTCCCCACCCCCGCCGGCTCGCCCCTCGGAGGCCACGTCGTCCAGGGCCACGTCGACGGCACCGCAACGCTTCTCGCCCTCACGCCCATCACGCCGAACGCACCCGAGACCGACTGGCGCCTCCGCATCCAACTCCCCGACGCCCTCACCCGCTACGTCGTCCCCCAGGGCTCGATCACCATCGAAGGCATCAGCCTCACCGTTGCCTCCATCATCGGCAACGAAGTCGAGGTAGCCATCATCCCCCACACCTACGCCGCCACCAGCCTCCACACCCTCACCCCCGGCAGCCCTCTCAACATCGAGGTCGACGTCCTCAGCAAATACGCCGAGCGCCAGCAGGAAAAGCACCGAAAAATTCACGCTGACCGAGGAATACCTCATCGCCAACGGCTACTAGATCAGCGTTTCATCATGCGGAAGAAGAGTGCTTGTCTTGCGATCGGTTCGGTTTTGTCGGCTAACTCCACCATCTGTTTCTCGCTAAGCGGCGTGAAGGCACGCGCCAACTGGACACACTCCTCCACCTGCTCCACGGAGTCGCAGCCGATAATCGCAGTGCTGATGGGCAGCGAGAGCGTGTAAAACATCGTTTCATGCTTGGTGAGCGTGCCTGGTGTAGTAGCGATTGCGCCGCTTCCCTCCCATGACTTTTGCTGCACCTCGACCGGCGGAGGTGTCCAACTTGAGAGAATCCGCCCCCGGGCCATGACCTTCATACCAATGATGCCCATCTGCTTCTCAACCGCCAGGGGAAGCAGGTCCTTCTCGAAGCTGTAGTAATACTTGTCGGCAGCGTTCAAGCCCATCAGGACGGTGTCAAAGGGAAATCTCCGGATGCACTCCATCAGCGCCTCGGGGCGAAAACGCCCCGTCAGCCCAAGAAACCGCACCATCTTCTGGTCACGCGCCTGTGTAAGCGCTTCAATCGCGCCTCCTTTGCCGAAGATCGCCTCCACATCTTCGTTGATGCCAACATCATGAAGTTGCCAGGTATCGAGATGGTCGGTGTTAAGCAGCTTCAACGAGACTTCCAGGTTGCGCAACGCAGCGTCGCGAGTGCGTTCCTTCGTCTTGCTCGCAATGAAGACCTGATCGCGGTGCCCTTTCAGGGCCTTGCCCAGATACTGTTCGCTCCAGCGATCTGGACCGCCGTAGATGGCCGAGGTGTCGTAGTAGTTCACCCCTAACTCAAGCGCCCTTTCTATGATGGGCACGGCGACAGCTTCATTATTAGTTTTTTCGAGTGCGCCCTGCCCGCCAAGACCGAAGATGCCTGTTAGAAAACCGGTCTTCCCGAGATTTCGTGTAGGCATCATCTCTCGCACAGCCAGGGACGCAGACGCCGACGGCTTGGCAGCAACAGTGTCAGCACGAGCGCCGGGGGGCAACGCAGCATGAGCCAGCCCTGCAGCAAAGGAAACACCGCCCGCTTTGAGAAAATCGCGGCGGCCCTGATTCGCAGCTTTCTTCGATCTACTGGAAGTTTTCATAGAGGTAATCAATATGCCGACTAAAGCGGGAAGGCAAACTGCGATCATTGTTCGCATTCCCCGCTAACAAGTCAAGAAAATGACCACACTCGTCCATTAGGACAATGAGTCCTCAGAACACAAAAAAAGGCGCAGCCGTTAGGCCGCGCCTCTCCGTAGTCCTTCTAGTGAAACTAAATCGAGCTCATATTGTGCAGGAACTCCTGATTGTTCCTGGTCTTTGCCAGCTTATCCGTCAGCAACTCCATCGCCTCAACCGGCGACAGCGGATTCAGCACCTTGCGCAGAATCCACGTCCGTTGCAGGTCCTCCTTCGGAATCAGCAGCTCTTCCTTACGAGTGCCGGAACGCTGGATATCGATCGCCGGGAACACACGCTTGTCCACAAGCTTGCGATCCAGAATGACCTCCATGTTGCCTGTACCCTTGAACTCCTCGAAGATGACCTCGTCCATACGCGAACCGGTATCGACAAGAGCAGTGGCAATAATCGTCAGCGAACCACCTTCTTCGATGTTTCTCGCCGCACCGAAGAACCGTTTCGGCCTCTGCAGCGCATTCGAGTCCACACCGCCTGAGAGCACCTTGCCCGACGGCGGAACGATCGTGTTGTATGCACGCGCCAGACGAGTGATCGAGTCCAGCAGAATCACCACATCGCGCTTGTGCTCAACCAGCCGCTTCGCCTTCTCGATCACCATCTCGGCGACCTGCACGTGACGCGCCGCTGGCTCGTCAAAGGTCGAAGAGATCACTTCGCCCTTCACCGACCGCTGCATGTCCGTAACCTCTTCCGGGCGCTCATCGATCAGCAGAACAATCAGCACCACTTCAGGATGGTTCGCCGTAATGCTGTTCGCAATCGACTGCAGCAGCATCGTCTTTCCGGTCCGCGGCGGAGCGACGATCAACCCGCGCTGCCCCTTGCCCACCGGCGTCAGCAGATCCATCACGCGGCCGGAGATGTGCTCACGAACCGTCTCCATCTTCACTCGCTCCTGTGCGTAGAGCGGCGTCAGGTTGTCGAACAGAATCTTGTTCCGCGTCTCTTCCGGCGACTCGAAGTTGATGGCCTCGATCTTTACGAGCGCGAAGTACTTCTCGCCCTCATGCGGCGGCCGGACATTGCCGCTGATCGTATCGCCCGTCTTCAAATCGAACTTGCGTATCTGCGAAGGCGAGACATAAATGTCATCCGGGCCAGGCAGATAGTTGTAATCAGGAGACCGCAAAAAGCCGTAACCATCGGGCAGAATTTCCAGCACGCCTTCAGCGAAAATATGTCCTTCCTTCTCACTCTGCGCCTGCAGAATTTTGAAGATCAGGTCCTGCTTTCGCAGACCGCTGGTGCCGGCAATGTCAAGGCCACGCGCAAGCTTACTCAGCTCGGCGATATTGTGTTCTTTTAATTCAGAAATAGTCATGTTTTTACCTGGGATTTTGATTTTTAGGAGGGATGTTTGGAACTGCGGCGGGATCTGCTTGACGAGGGGGTCGTGCGGAAGGCCAGAAAGAGAGTAGAACCGGTGTGCAGCGGATGGGTTGTAATGCAGGGTAAAAGTTTAGGTTAAAAGAACGGGTGGGTGAAACAGCCGCGCGTTAAGCTGCGCGGCGTTCCTGCAATTGTACCTTCTCAACAACCGCATCGGACTCGTCCATCGGAACGGTGTCCTTGAAGCGGTCTAACACTTCGTTGGTCGTATCCTGAAGCCGGGTGTTGGGCTTGTGCAGCTTACGAGTTGCCTTCGACGCCAGTTGACAGAGTTCGTACCGGTTGTTCACGTGCGTGAGAGCTCCAAAAATAAGATCTGAGCGCATAGTTTCTCCTTTTCATCTTTGTAGGGCGCAAGCGTCTAGTTAGCGCTCACTCGCCTGAATACCTTCAATAATGGCAACCGAACTGATGAACTGCTGCCGTGTCCGACGTTACGTGTATTAGACGCAGAATGACCCGTTGGGGACTCCTGCAATCTTCCTTCTTTTTCAATCGGTTTGATGGTCGTCAGCCTCAGCAGACAAACCAAACCTTTGCTGGTCAAAGACCGGCAGATTCCACAAAACTGTCTCTTCCGTAAGATTCAGCGCTCACCGCGCCCAGGCCTGAAACAGAAAGCCAGCCAGAACCCTGGCTAACCAAAAAACTTTCATCGCAATCGACCTGGCTGTCTTTTTGAGACGGCTTTTGCGGATCGGTGCAACTGCGACTCTCATGGAAAGTAAACTGTATGACGCCCAAGGTCAATACTTTTTTTGGGAGCCTGTTAATAACGATATTCCAGAAACAGGATTATCTCAACCTGGAAAATTAACAGGTTACCAAACCACTTACGCCCTCACGACCAGTAGCTGCGATCCAGCGTGCGGTATTGAATCGCCTCCGCAATGTGTTTTACCGCGATATCCTGCTCACCGCCTAAATCGGCTATCGTCCTTGCTACCTTCAAGATACGGTCATGTGCCCGGGCGCTCAGCCCCTGCTGTTGCATAGCCCGTTCGAGCAGCCGCTCCGCATCCGACGACAGCTCACAGTAGGCCCGTATTTGCTGAGTATTCATCTGCGAATTGGCAAATATCTGGCGCGAAGCCGCCTTCGCTGACCCTCCGCCATTGCGTCCACTCCGCTCCCCCGCCTGCCCGAATCGCGTATGCTGACGTTCCCTCGCTGCCAACACCCGATCCCGTATCTGCTCCGACCCCTCCGCCGCCGCTCCGCCTCGTAACTCCTTATATTGCACAGCCGGAACCTCGATATGAATGTCGATCCGGTCCAGCAGCGGTCCCGAAACCTTCGAAACATAACGCTGAATCATCGGTGGCGTACACATGCACTCTCGCGATTTGTCATTAAAGTACCCACATGGACACGGGTTCATCGCCGCCGCCAGCATAAATCGCGCCGGAAAACTCAAACTCATCGCCGCCCGGGCAATCGTCACATGACCATCCTCCAGCGGCTGCCGCAGCACCTCCAGCACATTGCGCGGAAACTCCGGCAGCTCATCCAGAAAAAGCAGCCCGTTGTGCGCCAGAGAAACCTCGCCTGGCCGCGGCATCATCCCCCCGCCAATCAATCCAGCGTCCGAGATCGTATGGTGCGGCGATCGAAACGGCCGATGCGCCACCAGCCCTTGTTCCGCGTCCAGCACCCCCGCCACCGAATGGATCTTCGTCGTCTCCAACGCCTCCTCAAACCGCAGCGGAGCAAGAATCGATGGCAGCCTCTTGGCCAGCATCGTCTTGCCCGACCCCGGCGGCCCAATCATCAAAATATTGTGCCCACCGGCAGCCGCCACTTCGAGCGCCCGCTTCGCGACCTGCTGCCCGCGAACGTCCTTGAAGTCGAAGGGAAAGTGCTGCATCTCGTTGAGCAGCTCAGTCGTCTCGACCTTCAGCGGACTCGCCTTAATCCCACCCATCGCCGCCGAGTTCAGCAGCTCCCGCACCTCAAGCAGAGAATGCACCGGATAGACGTTGACCCCCTCCACCACCGCCGCCTCGCGCGCATTGCTCGCCGGAATAATCAGGTTCTTGATACCCTTCGCTCGCGCCGCCACGGCAATCGGCAACATCCCCTGCACCGCTCGCAGGCTGCCATCCAGCCCCAACTCCCCCACCAGCAAGTAATCGCTTACGTCCTTGATATGCAGTGCTCCATACGCACCCAATATCCCGATCGCAATCGGCAGATCAAACCCCGAACCCTCTTTTTTGAGATCGGCCGGAGCCAGATTAATCGTGATCCGCGTCGGCGGAATATCGAAACCCGAGTTCTTAATCGCCGACCGCACCCGGTCACGGCTCTCACGCACGGCAGCATCCGGCAACCCCACCGTGTGGAACTGTTCCTGGTCTAACTTGATGTTGGAAAAATCGACTTCTACATCGATGATGTGGGCGTCAATCCCATAAACTGCAGCACTACGAGCCGTAAAAAGCATTCAGAAAGCCGATGAACCCTAAGGGCGGAAGATTTTGCCGAGTATAGCACCCACCGCCCCGCCCATAGGCCGACTGATCCTTCCGTATACTGGACCGGCCAATCAACATTGCTTCCGTTACTTCTTCTCCAAGGAGCCCTGACGATGTGTCTTTCGAACGCCCGACGTCTCGCGACCTGCATTGTTCTCGCAATGAGCTTTGCGCAAGCCGCGTCCGCCGCTGAAATCCTGATCGCCGACGCGAAATCACAGCCGGAGAGTTTAACCGTCGCCCCTGGCGGCGTGGTGATCGTCGGCAGCGCCAGCTCGCCCTTCGTCTACAAAGTGCGTCCGGGTTCCTCCACAGCCGAGAAATTTATCGACGCCACTGCCGAAGATCCCGGAACATTTTTCTTCGGCATGCTCGCCGATGCCTCCACGAACACGTTGTGGACATGTCAGCTGACCCCGGTGCCGGACACCACTCCATTGCGGCGACACACCGCCCTCAGAAGCTTCGATCTCTCCACCGGCGCGCCGAAGATCCGCTGGAACCTGCCCGGCGACAACAGCACCTGCAACGATTTTGCGATCGGACCCGATAAGGCCCCTACATCACCGACACCGCCAACGGCAGAATCTACAGGCTGCCCGCTGGCGCCTCTACAGCAGAACTATTCCTGGAGCATCGGACGCTTATGGGCGTCGATGGCATCACCTTCCTCAATGGCACTCTCTATGTAAACAACGTGTTCTTCAACAAGCTCTACCGCATCCCGGTGGACGCGGCCGGCAAGCCGGATCAACCCGTCGATATCTGGATGGACCAGCCGGTAAAGGGGCCTGATGGCATGCGTGCGGCAAATGGCAAGCTCATCGTCGCCGAAAACGGCAGCGGCAAAATCTCCGTCCTCACCGTCAACGGAGAGAAGGCCAGCGTCACCGTGATCAAGGAAGGGCTCAAAACACCAACCGGAGTCGAGCCTGCAGGCGATACGATCTGGATCACCGAGCGTGCCACCGGCAAGGTCATGTCGATCCCCATGCCCAAATAGTGCGCGATAGCGGGCAGCCCACCCGTACCCTCCACAAAATTGGGTGCCCCATATCTCGATTCTGAGATGTGGGCCTTCTCAAAAGCGATCCGCTCCCAACCATCTCTATCGCGAGACAAAGCCTTCACTCCCCATCCATCAGCAACGCACCCGCAGCTCCTGTTACTGGCCAACGGTCAATAGGTCTGCGGACCGTGCCTGCGTCTTCACCATCGCCGACTTCAGGAATAATTTCGCCCGAGCTGGGACGCAGACGCACATGGATTTAAGCGAGCTCCCGCCGTGCCGGGACTGGGGCTGGGACAGGGAACCGATGGCTACGATGACGAACAGGGCGACTGAAAACAGAGCAAAGCGGCTCATGGGATGACCCCCTGATGGATAATACGGAGGCTGTGCCATGGGAGTTCCTTAAAACTTCCTATTAAAATCGCAATCCCGCCCTGTAAAAACGCTCCTCCCGCCATCTCGACGGACCAACCCAAAAATATTTCCATCAAATTCCGCCCAAAAATCACATGTCAAGCCCCAAAACTACCTAACCCCTTCAATCGAAAGGAAATAGAGTTGGCAGTTTAGTTATCTCCAACTCGCTATACTTAAGACAGTGGAAGAAATAGAAATTCTCAGTCCCGCGAGGACCATAACCCCTTTGCTTGGACGAATTTGGCCATAACCCCAATGGCTGCACGAATTTAGCGGCACAAATATCCGCTAACTTATTGCAAACAAGGGATTATCGCAAATGCTACATAGGGGGTACCCCCCAGGAAACAGGAGAGGAGCAACGATGAGCAAAGACCAACCCGTAGCCCTCTTCCGCCGCCTCGCCCTCCAGCTTCCCAACGCCGTCGAGAGCGCGCACATGAACCACCCTGACTTCCGCCTCAACAATCAGATCTTCGCCACCCTCTCCGGCGAGAAGAAAGGTTACGGAGTCCTCAAACTCACCCTCGATCAGCAAGCCGCCTTCGTAACCGACCAGCCCCACATCTTCTCCCCAGTCCAAGGAGGCTGGGGACGCATGGGCATGACCTACATTCAACTCGACCAGGCCGACGAGTCCATCATGGCCGGCGCCCTCAAAACCGCCTACCAGAACCTCCACGCCAAACAATCCGCGAAGAAAACCACGAAGAAGTCCGCCAAGTCATCCACCCCGGCCAAAACCACCCGTCGACCCCTACAATAACCACCGTGAACACCAGTCTCTTCGAACTCTTCAAAATCGGCATCGGTCCCTCCAGCTCCCACACCGTCGGCCCCATGCGCGCCGCACTCCGCTTCGCCCGCCAGCTTGAGTCAACCGGCCTACTGCACAGCACCGCAAAGGTCAGCGTCGACCTCTACGGCTCGCTCGCCCTCACCGGCATCGGCCACGGAACCGATCGCGCCATTCTCCTCGGTCTTCTCGGCGAAGCTCCCGACACCGTCGATCCTGCAGCCGTTGAAACAAAAATCGCCTCGATCCGCTCCACACACTCTCTCAAACTCGGTGGCCGCCACATCATCCCCTTCACCGAATCAAAGGACCTCAACTTCCGTCGCAACCAGATGTACCCCGACCCCGCCGTCACCTCGCACCCCAACGGTATGCGCTTCACCGCATTCGACCACACCGGCGCTCTACTCGCCGACGAAGTCTTCTACTCCGTCGGCGGAGGCTTCATCGTCTCCGAGGCCGAGCGCACCGCCGAATCCCTCACCAGCACCCGCACCGTCCCATACCCCTTCCGCAGCGCCGCCGACCTCCTCGCCACTGCGAAGCAGCACAACCTCACCATCGCCGACCTCCTGCTCGCAAACGAAGTCGCCCTGCTCAACGACCCCGGCATCCACATCAACCGCCCGCAGCCTTCATCAGTTGAAAGTTGTCATCCTTCGCGAAGCGGAGGACCTGCTTCTTCTTCTTCGGCCACAAACACGTCTCCAGAAGAGAAAATCCGCGCCAGCATCCTCGCCCTCTGGCAAGCCATGCAGCAGTGCACCGAACGCGGCATCGCCACCGAAGGCATCCTCCCCGGCGGCCTCAATGTCCGACGCCGCGCCCACCGCCTCGCCGAACGCCTCAACACCATCGGCTCCAAAGATCCACTCGCCCCCATCGACTGGGTCACGGTCTACGCCATGGCCGTCAACGAAGAGAACGCAGCCGGCGGACGCGTCGTCACCGCTCCCACCAACGGAGCCGCAGGCGTCATCCCCGCCATCGCCAACTACTACATCCACTTCATCGAAGGTATAGAAGGACAAAGAGACACGCCTGAAGATAAAGCAGCCAAGCAGGAAGGCATCATCCGCTACTTCCTCACCGCCGCTGCCATCGGCATTCTCTACAAAGAAAACGCCAGCATCTCCGGAGCCGAGGTCGGCTGCCAGGGAGAAGTCGGCGTCGCCTGCAGCATGGCCGCCGGAGGATTAGTCGCCGCTCTCAACGGCACCAACGCCCAGGTTGAACACGCCGCCGAGATCGCCATGGAGCACAACCTCGGCATGACCTGCGACCCCATCGGCGGCCTCGTCCAGATCCCCTGCATCGAGCGCAACGGCATGGGCGCCGTCAAAGCCATCAACGCCTGCCGCATGGCCATGCACGAGTCCGGCGACCACAAACTTTCTCTCGATCAGGTCATCGCCACCATGTACCAGACCGGCCTCGACATGCAATCCCGCTACAAAGAAACCTCGCTCGCTGGACTAGCCTTGAATATTATTGAGTGCTGACACAGCGGGATAACAATATAACAATGGAAATTCCACAAGATCTGCAAAACCTTCTTTCACTGGCAATCAGAGATGCCATCTGGTTCAAAGATAAAATCGCCACTTTTTTGAAGAGTTGTAGCTTGCCACAGGACATTCAACGGCGGGCCGCGGCATCCCTCAAGACCAGCCAGACTGTCAAAGTTATCCCTGTAGTGATCGAAGAACTTCAGTCTCTGGGTGCACAAGGTGATCTACCTCTTAAAGGCTCTTCACCAATATGTGTAATTGGAAAGACTTCAATTCACTGAAGCCAGAACAACGTCCGCAGGCGAAGGAATCAGTGTCAGCTCTCAAAAAGGCATACGAAGAATATCGTGCTGAGCGAGAGTTTCAAGAGCGTAAAGCTCGAGAGGAGTGGGAAGCCAAAGCTCAGTCTGATCGGGTAGAACGAACAGCTGTCAAACAGGTGGATCATGCGACCCTGCAAAAACTTAGAGACCGCTTCGATGCAATCTACATTTTGCCGGACGAACAAGAAAGAGGAAACAAGTTTCAAGATCTTATGAACGACTTGTTCAAGCTGTATGCGATGCTTTCAAAGGGTCCGTTCAGTAGAACCGGCGAACAAATTGACGGACATTTCTACTTAGACAATCATCCTTATTACGTTGAAGTGCGGTGGAAACGTAAAAAAACGAATGCTGCTGACATTTCCGTGCTTCGCGACAGGGCTACGTCTGGTTTTGGAGGAGATACTAAGGGCCTCTTTATCTCCTTCGAAGGATTTTCTCCCGACGCACTCGAAAACCTTACGGGAAAGAGCGGGGAGCGCGTCGTTCTGATGGATGGAGGGGATATTCACTCTGTCCTAGAAGGCAGAATAGGCCTTGACGTTCTCCTCATGGAGAAGCAGATGGATCTGTCGCGTGGAAACCGAGCTTTCGTCTCTGCCTATGAAATTATCGCGGAGCGAGCATCCCGCAGTTGAAACCTGTCGAACAAAAAGCCGGTGCAGATCTGCACCGGCTTCCTCATCGATCCGAGTTGACAGTATCTACTTCTGGGTAACAAGCAACGCAATTCGCCGGTTCTGAGCACGCCCCTCTTCGGTATTGTTGTCGCCAACCGGATACTGGTCACCATATCCCTTCGACTCGAGCCGCGACGGATCAATCCCCGCCGCGACCAGCGCGTCCATTACATTCTTGGCGCGCGCTTCGGAGAGAGCCAGGTTAGCAGCCGCATCGCCCGTATTGTCAGTGTAGCCGCCAATCTTTACGTGAACATTGGGATACGCCTTCAGAATCGCCGCAATATTCCCCAGCTGCTCCTGCGATGAGGGCTGAAGCGTCGCTTGGCCCGTGTCGAACAACAAGCGGTCAAAGTTGAACCACGTCGTCGTATCCACAGGCTTCGACGAGTCGTTAAGGAAGCTGATGAGTTTGTTCTCAATACCGAACTGAGGAATATTCAGTTCGACGCCGTCAGGCAACTTGGTCTTGAAAAAATCTCCCAAAGCCGAGGAAACAGCAGCCCCAGCATTCGAAGCAGCATTACTAGCAGTCTGCACCGCATTACTGACCGGCTCCTTCGCACGATTGAAGTACCAGATAGCACCAATCACCAGGAGAGCCAGTAAAACCAGAGGCCACAGCCAGCGGTTACCGGCCGCTGCCACTTTAGCCGGAGCAGCCGCCACAGCACTCGTTGCGCCTCCCAGCATCGAACTCAATCCCGCAGGCAGGAACCGCTGAAAACTCGGAGCCTCCGCTTTCAGCGTGTTGCCAAGATCCGATGCGCTCAAACCATTCTGTCGAACGTGTTGACCGATCACTCCAAGCAGCAAAGGAGCAGCCATACTCAACACAGATCCCATCTTGCCGCTGGCGAGCCCTGTCGACCGGCCAAGCGAGTCAGTCACACTCGACAAGTTCGAACCAAAGATGCTCGAGAGGAACTGACCGCCGAGACTCCCCAGCGGAGAGCTCGTAGCGCCCGACGCCAGCGAACTGAGATTGGATGTAATTCCGGAAAGCGCCCCCGACGTGTTCGCCGGATTCGTAACAAGGCCGAATATCTGACTCATAAATCCCGGTTGACCGGCCTTCGAAGCAAGACCGGCAAGCATAGCCGCCGATCCCATCTGCAAACTACGTTGAACTGTCTCGGGAGACTCTCCAAGTTTCGACGCCACTGGGCCAACAACCTGAGGGCCCAACATACCCATTAAGCTATCTAAAATACCCGCCATAAACCCTCCTTGTGACCAGTAATCTGAGTCACGATTGGAAATCGATTGCAGGGGCCGGCGCTCTCAAACGCCTCTCAGGTATTGGGGAGCTAGGCGCTTGAGATGTCTTCGGTTTGAAGAACAGTTGTCCGTTTTTATTCAAATTGTCGGGAATGACACAATCTATCCCCGCTCCACCGCCAACGCCACCGAATTGCCCCCGCCCAGGCAAAGCGCCGCCACACCTTTGTGAACATCCCGCCGAATCATTTCGTGGATCAGCGTCACCAGAACTCGCGCCCCGCTCGCCCCAATCGGATGCCCGATCGCAACCGCCCCACCATTCACATTCACCTTCGCGGGATCAAGCCCCAACTCCTTCATCACTCCCAATGCCTGCACGCTAAACGCCTCATTCAACTCATAGATATCCACCTCATCTAGCCTCCATCCCGCGCGCTTCAGCACCAATTGCACTCCAGTCACCGGAGCCAGCATCACCCACTTCGGCGCAACCCCACTTGTCGCCTGCGCCTTGATCGTCACCAACGCCTTCAACCCAAGCTCCTTCGCCCGTGTAGCCGACATCACCACTACCGCAGCTGCCGCATCGTTGACCCCAGGCGCATTCCCCGCCGTCACCGTCCCATCCTTCCTGAACGCCGGCTTCAGCGCTGCAAGCGCTTCCATCGAGGCGTCGTCCCTCACGCTCTCATCGCGCGCAACCACCGTCACTGCACCTTTCTTCCCCGGCACGCTCACCGGCACGACCTCCGCATCGAACCGTCCTTCCTTCCACGCCGCGCTCGCCTTCCTGTGCGAAGCCAGCGCATACGCATCCTGCTGCTCACGCGTAATCGAATGCTTCTCCGCGACGTTCTCCCCCGTGATGCCCATGTGATAGTCCTCACACGCACACCACAACCCATCCTTCACCATCGAGTCCACCACAACCGAGTCGCCCATCCGAAATCCTTTGCGCCCCTGCGGCAGCAGATAAGGCGCATTCGTCATCGACTCCATCCCACCCGCGATAACAATCTCCGCATCCCCCGCCATCACGGCCTGCGCAGCCAGCGCCACCGCCTTCAGCCCCGACCCGCAAACCATATTGATCGTCATCGCCGACACAGTGTCCGGCAAGCCACCCTGCAACGCCGCCTGCCGAGCGGGATTCTGTCCCAGCCCCGCCGGCAGCACGCACCCCATCAGGCACTCATCCACAGTCGCCGGATCAATCCCCGCCCGTTTCACAACCTCGCGAACCGCAATCGCACCCAGCTGAACAGCCGTCATCTCCGCGAACGCCCCTTGAAACTTACCCACTGGCGTCCGCACCGCAGCAACGATCACAACATCCTTCATCGAAAAAAATACCTCGATGAAACTCTACTCCACTAGTTCGTCTTCACACTAGCCGGCGTCGCACCCGCGGGCACAATGTCGTACTGCGGCTCGGGCATTCCCATCAAATATTTGTCAAACCAGTTGACGATATTCTCCAGGCGCTCCACGCGATGCCACGGCTGCCCACTTCGCGACAACTCGTGGCTCTCCCCCGGAAACCGCACCATCACCGTATCGATGTGTCTGTACTTCAACGCGCGGAAAAAATCTTCACCACCACCAGTAGGTGGCGTCCGATAGTCCGCTTCACCCAGAATGAACAGCATCGGCGTCTGCACCTTCGTGATGTACGTAATCGGCGAGTACTTCTTGAACTCATCGACTTTGTCGAACGGCGCACCTTCAAACCACGTCGGCTGAAACAGCGTAAAGTCCGCCGAGTACCACCAGTTCGACCAGTCCGCAATGTCCCTCTGCGCCACCGCCGCCTTGAACCGCGTCGTCTGCGTCACCGTCCAGTCCGTCAGCAACCCGCCGCCGCTACCACCAGTCACACCCATCCTCGCCGGATCGACATACCCCAACTTCACCACCGCATCCACGCAATCCATCAGGTCGTGAAAGTCATCGCCCGGATAGTTGTGCTGAATCACATTGGCAAACTGCTGCCCGTACGTGGTCGACCCGCGCGGATTCGGATACACCACCACATAACCCTTCGCCGCCATCCATTGCATCTCGTGGTCAAACACCCACCCATACGCCGAGTGCGGTCCGCCATGAATATTCAGAATCAGCGGATACTTCTTCGTCTTATCGAAATCAGGCGGCAGCTGCACAAACGACTCAATCTTGCTCCCGGAAATATCCTTCGCATTCGCCGTCGGCGTCACCTGCATATCCTCGGGCATCGTCAGGGTCAACTGCGAAAACAGCGTCTTATTCACGTCTGTCAGCTGTGTCTGCTCCTTCGACCCGTCCGGCGCTATCGAGAACAAGTCACCGATACTCACTGGCGTCGAGATCAGCGCCAGCAGCTTCGTCGCATCCGGCTTCACCGCAAAGCCCACGACCGCCTGCTTCTCCGCAGTCAACTCCTTCACCGCTCCCGTCGACGCGTCGATCGACACCAGCAGCGCACTCCCCTGCTTGCCGACCACATCAACAATCGACTTACCGTCAGCTGTCCACACAATCCCACCGCGTCCACCGCCTCGCGGAGCAGTATTGTCGCCACCCACTCCGCCACCCACCTCGTAGTCATAGTTCGCCGTCAAATTACGCACCGGCGGAGTCGAAGGCGCCGGCTGCGTCGGATCGATATCCATCACGAACAGGTCTGCCTGCTGATGCGACCTCGGCTTCGTCAGCGACTGGTCCTCCCCATGAAACGCAACGCGCTTCCCATCCGGAGAGATCGCCAACCCTGAAGCAGCAAACGTCAGCTTCGCTACCAGCACGCTCGATGGCGGCGGCGTCTTTCCTCCATTCGCCGCCGCGCTCGAAGGTGGATCAACCATATAAATCTCGTTATGCGGCAGGTCATAATACGGCTCGTCGACATGTTCCGAGGTGTAATAGATGTGGCTCGACGACGGATGCCACACAAAGTCGTTCACCGAAAACCGTCCCGCCGTCATCTGCGATGCCGTCACCGGCTTCGCCCCCACCTCCGTCACATTGAAGAGATAAAGCTGCGATGCATCCTTCGTATCGAGGTACCCAGTTCCGTTGTTACGATAGACAGCTTTCGTAATGATCCGCACATCGCTCTTATGCTCCTCCGGCTTCGCCGTATCCTTCTTGTCGGTCTTATCCGTCTTGTCGACCTTCGGCTCAGGCACAATCGGCGTCTCACTCAACGCAGCGATATACCTTCCATTCGGAGACCATTGTGGCGAACCCACGCCTTTCTCCATCGCCGACACCTGCACCGGCTCACCTCCAGAGAGCGAAAGCAGGTAGATCTGCGACGGCTGCGGCTTGCCGTCCTTCTCTACCGCACGAGTAAAAGCGATCTGCGTTCCATCAGGCGACCATCGCGGTTGCGCGTCACGCGGCCCATTCGTCAGCCGCCGCGCCGGGATCATCGGCTGGGTAGTATCCAGAAGGTAAAGCGCCGTGTCATAGCCATCTCGCTTCGCATTCACCGTCATCTGCACATAGACCGCGCGGCTCCCATCGGGCGAAATCTGCGTATCGCCGATCCACACGAAGTTGAAGAGATCTTTCTCAGTGATGTTTCGCTTCTGCGCAAACATTGCACTCGTCAAAAGAAGACAGACACCCATCACAATCACGTTTTTTGCACGCATCAAGCGCTCTCCCGTAATACCGAAGTCAAATCAGTCGCACACAATCGACCGTCAGTTTTTTGCTTTCCATGACTATAGTCCACATCTCTTCGTGTACGAACACAGACTTTCAATCCCTCTTTTTTTCTCCTCGCAATCGCCTCGCGCGACTCAAAATCGCGATGACGGATAATCCAAACCGGTCCGTTTCGTCTCTTCGGCGCAAAAAAGAATTTGGCTTTTCTTCATTTTTTTCTTGACAGTGAAATTACGTAAATCTATACCTTCGTTAGCTGCTATGCAGCGTGTTGTAAAGACGATGTCTAATCACTAGGGAGAATAGGCAAAATGGCAACTAAGAAAGCAGCAAAAAAGACCAGCGAAGAAGGCAGCAAAGAAAGCCGCAAAAAAGAAGTAATCCAACCAAGGCAACCAGAAAGGGGGACGCGATAAGCGTCCCCCTTTCTGCGTCTGCAGTATTGCCAATCGTCTGTCGTTACTGCGCCGCCGCCTGCTTTCGCCACGGTCTTCGGCGTCGACAGATATCCCGACACCTTGTTCTTTTCGATCACATTCACCACCATCTCATACAGCACCGGGTCCTTGCCGTTGTAAAACTGCACCGGCTCATCGAGCCCCTTGTCCTTCTTCTCGATCGTTGCGATCGTCCGAGCTCACCTCCAGCGTGTAGCTCGAATGCTTCTCGTCCGCCTTCTTCAACTGCAGCTTGATCGTCGACAGCAGCGTCGGCTTCGCGCCCTTCTGCAGGGTGAACTCAAGATAGTTACGGTCTCCCTTATGCTTCAGTATCTCAAGCTCATCGTGATTGGTCGCGATCAGCCCGCTCATCACGCCCGGCATCGCCCATCACGCGGTTCAACTGCGTCTTGGTCGCCTCCAGGTCGGACTTGGTCGTCGCAACATCCGTCTTCACGCCGCCCACATCCGTCTTCACGCTGGCAACATCGGTCGACACCGCGCCAATCTGCTTCGTGGTCGCCGCCTGCTCCTGCTCCAGCTTGGCCGTCTCTGCCTTCTGCGACGCAATGATGCTCTGCGTCCGCAGCTCAATCTGCTTCTGGGTCATGCCCACGCTCTGCCCCAGCGTCTCGCTCGTCGCCCGCAGCCGCGCATTGGTCGCCTCCAGCTGCTGCGTCAGCTCAGCGTTCTTCTGTTCCGTCGCTGCGATCTTCTGCTCCGCGCGCGAAAGATGGTTCTGCAGACCGTAGCACCACACCAGCCCACCCAGCGCGGCCAGCAACGCCACCGCCACCACTCCAAGCAACGCTCCCGAAATCGACCTTTGTTCTACGTACTCTTCGTCGCTCATTCCACTCTCCTCGTTCTGGTGTATCGACTCACGGCTCCAGCAGTTCGTTTCCTGCAGCCACCCTTCCACCACAGTCTACCCATCAGTCCGCAAAACTCGATACACCCAAACTATAACCTCTCCGCAGCCAACTAAACTAATTCCATGCACCACCCTGGATCCCGACATCTGCATCGCCGGGGCCGGCATCATCGGCCTCTCCCTCGCCCTCGAACTCCATCGCCGCGGCATGCACGTCACCGTGCTCGACCAGGCCACCCCCTCGCCGAAGCCTCCACCGCCGCCGCCGGAATGCTGGCCGCCGGCGACCCCCACAACCCACCCCAACTCCTTCCCCTCGCCGATCTCAGCCTCTCTCTCTACCCCGCCTTCCTCGACCGCCTCCGCACTCTCTCCGGCATACGCGTTCCCTTCCAAACCCACACCACCCTGCAGGCCCTCCTACCCGGCACTCCGGACACAAACAACGAACTCACCTCCGAAGACCTCGCCCACCTCCTCCCCGCGCTCACTCCCGGCAACCACCGTTTCATCCTCCTCGACGAGCACAGCCTGGATCCCCGTCAGCTCGCCACCGCACTTCTCGCCGCCGTCCGCTCCACCACCATCGACCTCCGCCCCAACACCCCCGTCCTCTCCACTCGCTCCCTCAACAACTCCGTCGAGGTCCAACACTCCAACCGGCATCAATCCACGCGGCACAGTTCGTAGACTGCACCGGAGCCTGGGCCTCCGCCACCTCTCACCTCTCCGACAGCCTAAACATCCAAGTCACCCCGAAAAAAGGCCAGATGCTCTCCGTCTCCCTACCGCCCACCCTTCCTCTGGATCTCGTCATCCGCACACCCGACATCTATATAGTCCCCCGCACCTCCGGTCCCCACGCCGGCCGCGCCATCATCGGAGCAACCATAGAAGACGCCGGCTTCGACAAAACCGTCCACCCCACCGACATCGCCCATCTGCGTTCGCTCGCCGCCGCGCTGCTTCCCCCGCTAGCCGACGCCCCTCAACTCGAAGCCTGGGCCGGCCTCCGTCCCGCAACTCCCGACGGCCTTCCCCTCCTCGGCGCTCTCCCCGCCCACCCCAACCATTTCATCGCCACCGGCCACTACCGCGACGGCATCCTCCTCGCCCCCGCCACCGCGCAAGTCATGGCGCAACTTATCTCAGGCGAAGCTCCGTCCATTGACCTCACACCCTTCTCTCCGAGCCGCACCTGCCCCATAACACCTTAGTCGCACAGCGTACCGATATTCGCGCATCCCGCCGTGACAACCGTTTCTCCGCTGCGCTATAACCAGATGTACTAAGTTTTCCTTGGGAGAAGTGTCTTATGTCCACCGCTGTCGCACCGAAAGGCCTGGAAGGCATCGTCGCCACCAGCTCCTCCATCTGCTGGATCGACGGCGACGCCGGCGTTCTCTCCTATCGCGGCATCGACATCCACGAACTCGCCCAGCGCTCCACCTTCGAGGAGACCACCTACCTCCTCTGGTTCGGCAAGCTCCCCAACGCCGCCGAACTCGCCGACTTCACCACCCATCTCTCCGCAGCCCGCAAGCTCGATCCAAAGATCATCGACCTCCTCCGCAGCGTCCCATCCGACGCCACGCCGATGGAGGTCCTCCGCACCGCCGTCTCCCTCCTCAGCATCTACGACGCCGACGAAGCCGACTGCTCCCACGACGCCAACGTCCGCAAATCCTTCCGCCTCACCGCGCAGATCGCCATGATCGTCGCCATCTTCGATCGCATCCGCAAAGGCAAGCCAGTCGTCGAAGCCGATCCCAAACTCTCTCGCACGCCGCCAACTTCCTCTGGATGCTCAACGGCGAGAAGCCCTCCGACACCGCCACCCGCGCCTTCGACATCGCGCTCATCCTCCACGCCGACCACGAGCTCAACGCCAGCACCTTCGCCGCGCGCGTCATCGCCGCCACCCTCGCCGACATCCACTCCGCCATCACCGGAGCCATCGGCGCCCTCAAAGGCCCCCTCCACGGCGGAGCCAACGAGGCCACCATGCGCCTCCTCTACGCCATCGAAAAAGCCGGCGCCGACCCCGTCGAATACGTCAAGCAGATGTTCGCCGAAAAGAAAAAAATCTCCGGCTTCGGCCATCGCGTCTACCACACCGAAGACCCACGCGCGACCCACCTCCGCCGCATGTCCGAAGAACTCGGCAAAGCCGCCGGCAACACCAAATGGTTCGACATGTCCCGCAAGATCGAGCTCTTCGTCAAGCAGGAGAAGAAGCTCAACGCCAACGTCGACTTCTACTCCGCCTCCACCTACACCACCCTCGGCATCGACATCGACCTCTTCACCCCCATCTTCGCCGTCAGCCGCATCTCCGGCTGGGCCGCCCACGTCATCGAGCAGCACGACGACAACCGCCTCATCCGTCCGCGCGCCGACTACACCGGCCCCACCTACCCATCGCCTTACATCTCTCTCGGAGATCGCTAGTCCTGCTCCACACACCAACATTCATCGCTCGAACCGTCGACAGCATCCATAAGCACAACACAAAGAGGTTGGCGAACTCCCCCAAAGCTGTCATGCTCTCCGCAGAGTGCACATAAGGGGTTGTACTTGCCGCTAAAATTCCACCGCCGGGCGTCGTCCTGCATCGTTCTGATGCTCGCGCTCCCGGCCAGCGCACAACAACTCCCCCGTGAAATGCCGTTCGAGGCGCAAACCAGCCAACCACCCCAACAGCCGGATGCTCAGATCGTTCCCGACGTCCCGGGCCTTTCAGATTCGCTTCATGGCTGGAACGCCGGCGCCACCATCTCCGGAGTCCATGACTCCGTCACCGGCTGGGCGACCCTCTTCACACCCGCCGTCGGCTACAGCTTCAACGATGTCTTCTCCATCGACGCTACAATCCCCATCTACATGTACCGCCTCGCCGAGAGCCGCTCCACCCACCCGAAGCCCAACGCTCAGCTCGTCAACCAGCGGGGCGAACCGGGCGACATCGTCCTCGGGTTCCACGCTCAATTCATCCCACGTCAGTTCGAATACCAGCTCACCGGCCTCGTCACCGCACCAACTGGCGACGAGGCATACGGTCTCACCACCGGCCGTGTCACCTTCGACGTCAGCAACTACTTCCAACGCACCTTACGGCCGCATCACTCCAAATCTCGAGATAGGCGCCGGCGACTCCAGTACGCTGGTCAACCGTCTCGTCACCAAGAACTACACCTCGCTCGGCCCACTCGCCCACTTTCAGCTCGGTCTCGGCTTCGATCTCTTCCATGGCATCTCATTTGAGAGTGACGCCTACGAGCAGCTCCCCATCGGCGACCAGAAGATCTACGGACCCTCGCGCCACGGCAACGCCACCGTCGTCACCGGCCACAACGTCACCGAAGACAATGGCTTCACCAACTCCCTCGACATTCCCTTCGGCGGCCACTTCACTCTGTCCGGCTACTACAGTCGCAGCCTCCGCCTCCACACCGACACAGCGGCCATCGGCCTCACCTACGTCCTGCGCTCGACCCAAACCGCCGAAGACACTGCCATGGACAATCTCTTCCGCTAAACGCCAGTTATCTCAACTCCCGCCTAAAAAAAGCCTGTCATTCTGAGCGAAGCGAAGAACCCCCGCATTTTGTCGTTGTCTTTGCAGTTGCATTTGCCCTAGGCCGCGCCTGTCATCTCAACCCGCCAAAAACGCTTGTCATTCTGAGCGAAGCGAAGAACCCCCGTATTTGCATTTGCCTTTGCCGTAAATCAACAGAAAAACCAAAAGGGAGCAGCCTAAGCCACTCCCTCCCGTTAAATCCACCAACCGCTAACCCTACTTCTGGCTGGCCGGCGGAACAATCCCATTCATCCGTAGATACTCCACCATCTGTCCATAGTGGTCGCACATATGCGCAATCGCAAAAGCCGCCACACTCGTCTTCGACATATCGCCCCTCACCGAAGCAAACGCGTCCGCCGCCGTCAAGGTAGCCAGCTGCTTATGCGCATAAGCGAACGACCCCTCCAACGCCTTCACTGCATCTTCCTTCGACGTCAGACCTCCCATCGCCTTCATATCCACATCCGGTTTTGCTCCGCCCAGGCTGCTGAAAAAGGAGTAGTTCGCCTGCGCGATATGCGCCACTGTCTGCCCAAACGTGTTCACACTCTTTGGTGAAACGAAATCCACCTTCTGCGAAGGCACAAAGATCGCTTGGCTTGGCGCAAAGTTGTACTTGTCCGCCGGCATCGCTTTCGCCGCACCCACAATCTGCTCTTCGTAGATATTTAGAAGTGCTTCTATCGACTTCCCGGGCTCGATAATCGTTCCCGCAGGAACCTTCGGCGCTGTCCCACCCATCTGCGCCCTCGCGCCTGTAAGGCAACATGCCGCCAACGCCAACACCACAACCATCCGCTTCATCATCTTCGCTCTCCAATCTGTTGGAATCGCTGCGGCAAAAACCGCAGAGCCGGGCTAAGCCTACCAGATTTACCCACCTCCCCGCATGACGTCGCCGTTCTTTCAAATAAAGAATCACCAGCAAAAACTTTGGGACTATGTCACTCGTCCCTGATATAACACCATTCATCCCTACTAGGAGTCCTCTCGCGTATGAAGCTGCGAATTCTGTCTCTCTCGTTGTGTCTCCTCGCCGTCCTTCCCGCCTTCGCCCAAAACGGGGCACCGCGTAGCAACATCACAACGCCAAAACAGCAATTCGGCTTCAACATCGGCGACGACTACATGCTCGCCACCTACACTCAGGAGACCGAGTACCTCCAGAAGCTGGCCAAGGAATCAGACCGCATGAAGCTCGTCGACATCGGCCTGACCGCAGAGGGACGCCATCAGTACATGGCCGTCATCTCTTCGCCGGAAAACATGAAGAACCTGGACCACTACCGCGAGATCAGCCAGAAGCTCGCGCTGGCCAAAGGACTCACCGACGATCAAGCCAAAGCGCTCTCCGAAGAAGGCAAAGCGATCGTTTGGATTGACGGCGGCCTTCACGCCTCAGAGACCGTCGGCGCCCAGCAGCTCGTCGAGACCATCTACGAGCTCAACGCCAAAACCGATCCAGAGACGATGCGCTTCCTCCATGACGACATTGTCCTCTGCACCTTCGCCAATCCCGACGGCATGGAGCTCGTCTCTAGCTGGTACATGCGCAACCCCGACCCGACCAAGCGCTTGCTCGACGGCGTACCTCGTCTCTGGCAGAAATACATCGGCCACGATGACAATCGCGACTTCTTCGCCAGCAACCAGCCCGAGACCACCAACGTCAACCGCATTCTCTCTCGCGTCTGGTACCCGCAGATCGTCTACAACCATCACCAGGCAGGCCCCGCTGGCACCGTCATCTTCATGCCGCCCTTCCGCGACCCGAACAGCTACTTCTATGACCCTCTCGTCGTGCTCGGCATTGAAGCTGTAGGCACAGCCATGCACCAGCGTCTCGTCGAAGAGGGCAAGCCCGGTTCCACCTCGCGCAGCGGTGCTCCTTACTCCACCTGGTTCAACGGCAGCCTCCGCACCGTCTCCTACTTCCACAACGAGATCGGCCTCTTGACCGAGATCATCGGCAATCCCACACCCGAGCCGCTACCTCTGCTGGCCAGCCAGCAGCTTCCGCGCAACGACCTTGTCGAACCCATCAAGCCCCAGCTCTGGCACTACGCCTCGTCCATCGCCTATGAGCAGACCAACAACCGCGCCGTGCTCGACTACGCCTCCCGCGAGCGCACCCACCTCCTCTACAACTTCTACCTCATGGGCAAAGACTCCGTTCAGAACGGCAGCGAGGACCACTGGACCGTCACACCCAAACGCATCGAAGCCCTCGAGGCCGAAGCTGAAAAGAGCGGCGCACACGTCAACCGCGCCGGCGTCCTCTCGCCCGACGCCAGCAACGCCGCAGGCCCCCGCACCCAGGGCATTCCAGCCGATCTCTACGACAAAGTCCTCCACGATCCCAAGCTGAAGGACGCGCGCGGCTACGTCGTCCCCGCCGACCAGCCCGACTTCCCTACCGCCACCAAATTCATCAACAGCCTGATGAAGACCGGCGTTGAAGTCCAGCAAGCCAGCGCGGATTTTGAAGTCTCTGGCAAGCACTACCCCACCGGCAGCTACATCGTCTTCGCTGCACAAGCCTTCCGCCCCCAGGTGCTCGACATGTTCGAGCCGCAGGACCACCCCAACGACTTCCCTTACCCCGGCGGCCCACCCAACCGGCCCTATGACACCACCGGCTGGACCCTCGCCTTCCAGATGGGCGTCCACTTCGACCGTTACACCGAGCCTTTCACCGGCCCCTTCGCGCCCGTCAAGACCGATCTCGCCGCGCCGCTGCCAGGCACCATCGCCGGCCCAAGTGGCACCCCAGCCGGCTACCTCGTCAGCCACGAGTACAACGACACCTATACCCTCACCAACCGTCTCCTGAAAGCCGACCAGCCTGTCTTCTGGCTGAAGGATCAGGTAACAGCCAACGGCAAGCAGCTCCCGCCCGGCGCTCTGTGGTTGCCTTACTCCGGCGCAACGGCGCAGCTACTGCAAACCGCAACCAAAACGCTGGGCATCAATGCCACCGCTGTCTCGGCAGCCCCCACCGGTGCAGCCATTCAGCTTCACCCCACCCGCATCGCGCTCCTCGACGTCTACGGCGGCTCCATGCCCTCGGGTTGGATCCGCTGGCTCTTCGACCAGTTCGAGTTCCCCTTCACCGTCGTCTACCCGCAGGAGCTCGACGCCGGCAACCTGAACGCGAAGTATGACGTGATCGTCGCCGCCGACGGCATCATCCGCACGCCTCGCCCCGGTGCACGCGGCGGTGGCGGCTTCACCCCACGCGAGATGAAGCCTGAAGAAATCCCCACTGAGTTCCGGCCTTGGCTAGGCAGCATCACCCCGGCCAAGACCTATCCTCAGCTCCAGACCTTCGTCTCCAACGGCGGTACGCTGCTCGCCATTGGCAGCTCCACCTCCATCGCTTCGTTCCTCAAGCTGCCGCTGGTCAACGCGCCCATGGAGATGGTCAAAGGCGAGCTCCAGCCCGTCCCACCCGAGCGCTTCTACATCCCCGGCTCGCTGCTCAAGGCGCACGTTGACGACACCGACCCCATAGCCTACGGCGTCGCGCCCAACGTCATCGTGGACTTCGACAGCAGCCCGGCGTTCACCCTCGACCCGCAGGCCTCACTCTCCGGCCTCCACGCCATCGCCTGGTACGACGACGACAACCTCCTCGCCAGCGGCTGGGCCTGGGGCCAGAAGTACATCAACCACACCACGGCAGTCGCTGCAGCTCCCCTCGGCAAGGGCCAGGTCGTTCTATACGGCCCCGAAATCACCTTCCGAGGCCAACCCCACGCCACCTTCAAATTCCTCTTCAACGGAATCCTCTACGGCCCCTCAACCCCCACCACCCTCAAATAGAAACTCACGCTTCACCAAACCGATGGCCACCCTGAACAGGGTGGCCATTCTTTTGCCGGCCACCACCTCGAGTGGCCGTTGCCTGTCTCCCTGCCATCTTCGAAACATCGGGTGCCCATCCCTGCACGGCTCATCGTGAAAGGTGGGTTGCCGTGCAGTTGTTGTTGCCGTTGCGGTTGTTGTTGCCGTTGCAGTTGCAGTTGTCGTTGCAGTTGCAGTTGCTTCTAGGTACGCCAAGCCTTCAGGCTTGGCCCTCTCAAAACTTCTCCACAAAAGGGGCTTTAGCCCCTGGGGTATGCTTTCTCTCGATGCCCACAATCCGCCAAAAGCAGAGCACCTACGCAATCACGATCTCGACCTTCCAACAACATCGCCACTTCCAACGCACAGCCAACGCCGAGCTCTTCATCACAACGCTCTTCCAGCATCGTGACAAAAAGCGCTTCCAACTTCACGGCTTCGTCGTCATGCCCGACCACATCCATGTCTTAATCACACCCGCCATGAACGAATCAACAGCAAAGTGCGTTCAATACATCAAAGGCGGATACTCCTTCGCCGCAAGACAAACAAAAGCAGGAGAAATCTGGCACACCGGTTATCACGAACACCGCATAAGAGACGCCGACGACTACAACAGTCAGCTTCTGTACATCCAAAACAATCCGACCCGCAAGCAGTACGAAGACTATCCACACGTCCACACCAAATATCTCGGCCACATCGATGCAATCCCAAATCACGACAAAGAAAACTAACAGCACTACCCCACAGAAAAAACCAGCCGCGGTTTGCCGGCAGCATGCTCCCAAACTCCTTCCACCTCCGAAAGCGGCACCACCCTCGTCGCTATCTTCAACCCCGCCGGCTGAACCGCTTCAAAAACGCTCCGGATCGATTGCAGCAGAACGGACAGACGTACACTTTTCACTCCGCTTCCCATCAGCATAATCGCCGAAGAGCGAAGTGCGGCCCCTGGCAGTTCGATGTTCTCCTCCCGGCTCGCTCCGCCCACGTGAACAAACCGGACTGGCGTTCCATCCTCTACAGCTTTAGCGATCGCCACGATAATCGTCTTCGCGCTCTCGCCCCACAGATAATCAACGACGACATCGATCCCCGAGGCAAAGACCTGCTTCAAAGCATTCTCATAGTCCTTAGCTCCCGATGGGTGCAGAGCGCCGAGCGTAAACGGAATCACGATATCTGCTCCAAGCTTCTTTACCTCCTCCAACTCTTCCACATTCCGCCCTGTCGCGATAACCTTGCCCGCTCCCAGATACTTCGCCAGTTGAACGGCAAGTCTCCCCGCGGTTCCTGTCGCTCCGTTGACAAGCACCGTCTCACCCGCCACCAGATGAGCGCGCTCAACCAGAGCCGCCCAGGCCGACATACCAGGATTTGCAATCGCAGCCGCCGTTATCTCATCCAGAGAGTCCGGCAGTTCCACACATTGATTGGAGCGGACGGGGCACATCTCCGCGAGAGCTCCGAACGGAGCCCCCGGCAACACGAAATAGACTCGCCTTCCATCCTGCTTCACCCCAACACCATCCACCCCTGCCACTGCGGGAAAGCCGCCGTCAGAACTGTAATGCGATCCCGAAGCCCGCGACTTTGAGAACGGACTCAGCGCGGACGCTCGTACCGAAATAAGCTCTTCACCCGCCTTTGCGGTAGGTGTAGCGAAATCCCCATAGATCGGCGTCTTGCCCGGTGCCATCACAATTGCTGCTTTCATGCTGTCTCTCCTTGAGGCGATTGGGGCCGCGATCGAGAACTCCATAATCTAACAGTGTTAGATAAATCTAACACTGTTAGGCAAGAGAGTGTCAGGCTTGCTACTCTGAATCCATGAAGATCAATCGAGACATGGTCACTCGGGCGGGATTGAAACTCCTCAACGAGCACGGACTGGAGCAACTCACCCTTCGCCGTCTCGCCATCGAACTCAACGTTCAAGCAGCGACGCTCTATTGGCACTTCAAAAGCAAAGAAGAACTGCTCGACGAGATGGCGACTACCGTCCTTACCGAGGGCGCGGCACATCTCGTTCCCGCACGGAAATCTTCCGACTGGAGAGTGTGGGCCTCCACCTTTGGAGAAGGTCTGCGAAAGACTCTGCTCGCGTACCGTGATGGTGCTCGCATGGTGTCTGGAACGAGGCTCACCAACACCGACTACCTGAAAACAACCGAGAGGATAGGGACCCAAATGCTTGCAGCCGGATTTTCAGTCCGGGCTGCAGTCGTCTTGTTCAGCACCATCTACAACTACACTCTCAGCTTCGTCATGGAAGAACAGGCAGTCTTCCCCGTAGCTGGCCAGCGGTCTCCGCGCTACTCGATCGAAGACCGAAACGCACGTCTCGATCCTCAAGTGTTTCCCTTCCACCGGGAGACATCGACAATTCTGTTCGACCGTTACGACCGGCGCTTTCGCGAAGGCCTGGAGCTGATTCTGCGAGGCGCAAAGCCTGACCTTGCCCCCGCACGTGAAAAGACCGGCAAAGCCCAAACCCACAAGCTAAAATAGATTCATGCGCCGAATCTACATGGACGCAAACGCGACCACTCCTCTGCTCCCCGAAGTCTTTGAAGCCATGCGCCCCTTCTGGATGGAGCACTACGGCAACGCCAGCTCCATTCACCAGCAAGGCCAGCAGGCTCGCGGAGCCGTCGAACAAGCCCGCACTCAGGTCGCTCGCTTCCTCCACTGCCTCAACTCCGAGATCGTCTTCACCTCCGGCGGCACCGAGAGCGACAACCTCGCCCTCTTCGGCGTCCTCTCCAACTCCGCCGAACCCGCCCACCTCATCACCACCACCATCGAGCACCACGCCGTCCTCCACGCCGCCGAATCCCTTGCGAAAAATAACGTCGGAGCCCTCAGCCCGTCAGTTCAAGTCACCTTCCTCCAGTGCACCCCGCAAGGCCTGATCGAGCCCGCAGCGTTACAAGCCGCCATTCGCCCCAACACCAAACTCGTCAGCATCATGTTCGCGAACAACGAGACCGGCGTCATCCAGCCCATCGCCGAACTCGCCGCCATCGCCCACGCCGCCGGCGCTCTCTTCCACACCGACGCCGTCCAGGCCTCCGGCAAACTCCCACTCGACCTCTCGGCCGAAGGCCCACTCAAGCACGTCGATCTCCTCACGCTTTCCGGTCACAAGATCTACGCCCCAAAGGGCATCGGCGCTCTCTTCGTCCGCCGCAACGTCCGCCTCGCCCCCATGCTTCACGGCGGCACGCACGAGCGCCAGCGCCGCGCCGGAACCGAAAACGTAGCCGGCATCGTCGGCCTAGGCAAAGCCGCCGAACTCGCCCAAGCCTGGCTAACCGCCGACACCGCCACAAATCCGGGTGCCCCAGGTCCCGATTCTGGGACTTGGGAATCGCGCGCAAGCGCGACCGCTCCCGCCCATCTCCCCACCCCCACAGAACTAACCGCCCTCCGCGACCGCTTCGAACAAGGCATCCTCTCCCGGATCGAAGACACCGGCGTCAACGGAGCCGGCGCACCCCGCGTCTCCAACACCAGCAACCTCTACTTCGATCACCTCGAAGCCGAAGCCCTCGTCATCGCGCTCGACCTCAAGGGCCTCTCCGTCAGCGGAGGCTCCGCCTGCCAATCCGGCGCAGCCGAACCCTCACACGTGCTCACCGCAATGGGCCTCGCACCCGCCCGCGCCCGCGCCAGCATCCGCTTCTCCCTCTCCCGCCTCACCACCGCCGAAGAGATCGACGAAGCCCTCAAAATCATCCCCACCGCCGTAGCCCGCCTCCGCGAACTCTCCCCCGCCTACCAGCGCCGAGAGCCCCAGGCCGTCTAAGGTCGCCTGGAAAATCTGAGGTCGTAAGGAAAGTTGTCATCCTGAAACGCAGTGAAGGATCCCCGCATTTGCCCGAAGGGGCACCGCTCCCTCCGTCCCAAAAAATAAATCTCAAAAAAGTGGAAAATTTTCGACGCCCAAAAGCGACCATCAAAACACCACAAATCCACCATCAAGCAACCACAAATTCACCACGAAAAACCATCAAAAAAACACCGAAATTTCCGCGACCCCCCTGTATTGACGCGGTCTTCACCACGATCACAAATACCAGGGAATATTAACCACCACAATCCTCTGGTTCCCCTTCAGCAGCAGCAGCAGTTTCAGCAGCTGCACCCGCTGATTATGCAGCGCATTCTCCCACCAGTGCCGCACCACCAGTTCGGGCAATATCACCGCCACCTTCCGCCCCGGATGCTTCTCTTCAAGCTCCAGAATGTAGTCCATCAGCGGATTGATGACGAACCGGTAGTTGGACGGAATGATCACCAACTCTGGTTCCTGCAAGCCATCCCGCTTAATCGGCGCCTTCACAAACTCATCCCATATCTCATCCAGCTTGCCCTCCTCATCAGCCGAATGCACATGCACCACCTTGATCTCCTTCGACAGCAGCAACCCGAACCGCATCGCCTTCTCCGTAATCCGGTCCCAGCGCGCCATCGGAATCACCACAATCGGCTCCTGCAGATTCACCAGATTCAGCGGCGTCATGTCCGCCATCTCCCGCTTAACGCGCGAGTAGTGTCGCTTCACCACCCACATAATCCCGATTAGCGCCGGCACCAGCAGCGCAGTCACCCACGCCCCCGCCATAAACTTCGCCAACAGCACCACAATCGTCGTAATTCCCGTCGACACCGCGCCAACGCCATTTACGAACGCGTGCCACAAGCGCCCCTGATGCTGTTCCATCTTCAGCCAGTGCACCACCATCCCGGCCTGCGACAGCGTAAATGCGAGAAACGCTCCAATCGCATACAGCGGAATCAACCGGTCCGTTACACCGCCAAACAGAATCAGGATCACCGCCGTAAATCCGGTCAGCGCATAGATCCCATGCGAGTAAAGCAGCCGCCGCCCGCGCAGAATGAACACATGCGGCAGATAGTCGTGCGTCGCAATCGCCCGCGTCAGTCGTGGAAAATCCGCAAAAGCCGTATTTGCGCTCAGCGCCAGCGCCAACAGCACGCTGCCCATCGTCAAGTAATAAAACCAGCCACGTCCGAACACCACCGTGACCAGCAAACTGAGCAGACTCTGATAGCCGTTGGCGTCAGGATCCATCGGCATCACTTGGTACGCCTTCGCCAGATACGCGATCCCGAACAACAGCACCATCAGTATCCCGATAATCACCGTCAGCGTCCGTTGTGCCCGCTTCACTCTCGGTTCGCCGAACGCCATCACCCCATTCGACACCGCCTCGACGCCGGTCATAGCCGCGCATCCGCTCGCAAACGCCTTCAACAGCATCCACGTTCCGAGCGCTCCAACGGTCGCCGGCAACGGCAGAGGGACTGGAGCCATGGGCATCGGATGTCCACCCGCATGCACCGTCTTCCACATTCCGACCGCAATCAGCGTCAGCAGCGTACCTACAAAGAGAAACGTCGGCAGAATGAACGCCGTCCCCGTATCCTTTACGCCGCGCAGGTTCACAATTGCCAGAAGCGCAAGAATCACCAGACATATCAGTAGCGTATGGGGTTGCAACCTCGGCACTGCTGAGGTCAACGCAGTCACACCAGCAGAGATTCCAACCGCCGCCGTCAGAATGTAATCGATCATCAGTGCCGCCGCCGCCAGCAGCCCCGCCTTTTCACCCAGGTTCTCCGTCGCCACCGTGTAGCTTCCGCCGCCGCTCGGATACGCCGCAATCGTCTGCCGATAGCTGAAGTACACAATCGTCAGCAGAACAAGGATCGCCGCGATAATCCGCCATCCGTACTCCACACCGGCGATCCCCAGCGGGATCAGCAGCGTCATCGCCGCTTCTGGTCCGTACGCCGCGCTCGTCAGCCCGTCCAGGCCAAAGATCGGTATTCCAGCGGCCACGCCGATGTGCTCGGCTCGCTCTTCACTCGTTGCTAAAGGTTTTCCAATAATGGAATCGGTTAATGACATACGGTTTAGATCGTAACGCCTCTGTCAACCAAACTCCATCAATAACCTCCGCCCGCGCCTGTCCTGCCTACAGATACCATGGAATATTAATCACCACGATCCGCTGCTTACCCCTCAGCAACAGCAACACCTTCAGCAGTTGTACCCGCTGGTTATGCAACGCATTCTCCCACCAATGCCGCACCACCAGCTCCGGCAGCAGCACCGCCACCTTCCGCCCCGGATTCACCCTCTCTAAATCCAGAACATAGTCCATCAACGGCGAAATGATGAGCCGGTAATTCGACGCGAGCGTTACCAGCTCCGGCTCCTCGAACCCCCCTTTCCTCAGCGGCTCCAGCACCTGGTCCCTCCAGTCCTCCTCCAGCCCCGTCGGCTCGTCGTCCGAGTGCACATGCACCACCTTGATCTCCTTCGACAGCAACAGCCCGAATCGCATCGCCTTCTCCGCAATCCGGTCCCACCGTGCCATCGGAATCACCACAATCGGCCGTTCCAGGTTGGTCACGTTCAGTGGCAGCATGTCCGCCATCTCGTTCTTCACTCGCGTGTAATGCAGCTTTACCGCCACCATTGTCCCAATCAGCACCGGCACCAGCAGCGCCGTCACCCACGCCCCGGCGACAAACTTCGCCACCAGCACCACCAGCAACGTAATGCCCGTCGCGACCGCACCCAGGCCGTTGACGAACATGTGCCAACCGCGCCCCTTATTCGCATCCTGCCTCTTCCAATGCATCACCATTCCTGCCTGCGACAGCGTGAACGCCAGAAACGCTCCAATCGCAAACAGCGGTATCAGATTGTCCGTCACTCCCCCGAACAGAATCAGGATCGCTGCCGTCAGGCCCGTCAAAAAGTAGATCCCATGCGAGTACAACAACCGCCGTCCCCGCAAAATAAAAACATGCGGCAGATAGTCATGCAACGCGATCATCCGCGTCAACCGCGGGAAATCCGCGAACGCCGTATTCGCGCTCAACGCCAGCGCCGCCAACACTGATCCCATCGTCGTGTAATAAAACCATCCTCGCCCAAACACCGCTGACACCAGCAGGCTCAGAACGCTCTGGTAGTTGCTCGCCTCCGGGTCCGTCGCAACCAGACCATATGCCTTCACCAGATAAGCGATCCCGGCAAGCAGCACGATCAGAATCGCTATGATAATCGTCAGCGTCCGTTGTGCCTTCTTCGTCCTCGGCTCGCCAAACGCCATCACGCCGTTCGACACTGCCTCAACCCCCGTCATCGCCGTACACCCACTCGAAAACACCTTGGCCAGCAGCCACACGCTCAGATACTTCACCGTAGCCGCTGCAGCGGGAGGAGGCGTCACTACAGGCACCGGATGCCCCCCACTCATCAGGGTCCGGTACACCCCAACCGCCACCACCGCCAGCAGAGTCCCGACAAACAAAAACGTCGGCGCCATAAACGCCGCACCCGTATCCCGAACTCCGCGCATATTCACAATCGCCAACAGCGCCAGAATCACCAGGCACAAAGCCAGCGTATGCGGCTGAAGGCTCGGAACTGCCGATATCAGAGAAGCCACACCTGCCGAGATCCCAACCGCAGCCGTCAACACGTAGTCGATCATCAGTGCCGCCGCAGCCAGCAGCCCGGCTCCATTCCCCAGGTTCTCGCTCGCCACCGTATACGAGCCGCCGCCGTTCGGATAAGCCTCAATCGTCTGCCGATAGCTGAAGTACACAATCACCAGCAGCACTAAAATCGCTAAAATTACGGGGACGATGTAGTTCAATCCAAACAGGCCTAGCGGAATCAGCAGCGTCAGCGCCGCTTCCGGTCCGTACGCCGCACTTGTCAGCGCATCCAGCCCAAAGATTGGTATTCCCGACGCGACGCCGATATGTTCGGCCCGTTCCTCGCTGGTTGCCAACGGCTTCCCAAACAGAAAGTCACTAATCGACATAGGTCTGACATCCTACCAATCGCCGCATAAAGAAGTGCGAAAGAAACCAGCAATTTATGCCGTATCACTCTTGAAGCTGAGTGCCCCCTTGGCGATAAACTTGAAGACACCATGCCAAACATCTACGACATCCCCGTCCATCGCATCACCGGCGAAGGCGCCTCCTTGGCCGACTATCGCGGCAAAGTCCTCCTCGTCGTCAACGTCGCCTCCAAATGTGGCCTCACCCCTCAATACGACGCCCTAGAAAAGCTCTACTCCCGCTTCAAAGACTTCGGCCTCGTCGTCTGCGGCTTTCCCGCCAACGACTTCGGCGCACAGGAGCCCGGCTCAAACGAAGACATCCAAACCTTCTGCAAATCCACTTTTAACGTCGATTTCCCCATGTTCTCGAAGATCCCCGTCACCGGCCCCGACACCCATCCTCTTTACAAATCCCTCATCGCAGAGAAGCCCAAAGCCATCGGGCCCACTCGCGACGGCTTCCGCGAGAAACTCAACAACTTCCTCAAGAACAACCACAACGGCGCCACGACCAACCCCGAACCCGGGATCCTCTGGAACTTCGAGAAGTTCCTCATCGACCGCAACGGCAAAGTAGCCGCCCGTTTCTCCCCCGAGGTCCTTCCCGACGACCCTGTTGTCGTCATCGCGATCGAGTCCGCCCTCAACTCGTAGTCTGCTAATCAGTGGCGCAGGCCGATTCCAGGAATCAGCCTGCGTCCCCAACCCCTCTACCTTCGTCTATCCTTACTAATATCTAAAATCCCACCTGTACTTCGAGAGGAATTTCCCCGCTCATGATCAGCCGCCGCACCCTCCTGCCATTGGCTCTACTCGCCCTAGGCTCCCCTAGCCTCCTGCGAGCCCAGAAGACCCCCATCCAGATCACCGCGGACCTGTCCGACGCACCACGCAAGCTCTACCACGCCGAGATCGACATCCCAGTCCAACCCGGCCCCGTCTCGCTCACCACACCCAAGTGGATCCCGGGCAACCATCGCCCCACCGGCCCCGTCGACGAAATCACCGGCGTCGTCTTCACCGCCAACGGCAAGGTCCTCCCCTGGCGTCGCGACGACGAAGACCTCTACGAATTCCACGTCACCGTGCCCGCTGGCGTCACCACTCTCCACGCACACCTCGACTGCATCGTCACCGCACGCATCAGCCAGAAGCTCGCAGTCCTCGAATGGGAAAAACTCCTCCTCTACCCAGCAAAGACCCCCGTCAAAGAAATCGCGGTCCAACCATCCGTAACGGTCCCGGCAGGCTGGGGCATCGGCACAGCCCTCACTCCGATTGACGGCTACGATCCGCAAAATCCTAAAGGTGGCACCACCCACTACGCCGCAACAACGGTCGAGCAACTCGAAGACTCACCCGTCATCAGCGGCGAATACTTCCACGAGTTCGCCCTCGCCCCTGAAGTCACGCCCAAGCACTACATTGACGTCGTCGCCGACTCACCCGAAGACTCAAAGTTGCGCCCAGCACTTCTCGTCGAACTGAACAACCTCGTACGCGAGACCGGTGCCGCCTACAACTCGCGCCACTACAACGTCTACCACTTCCTCCTTACCCTCTCTGACGTCGCAGGCGGCGAAGGCCTCGAGCATGGCCAGTCCTCCGACAACGGTGTCGGCGAAAAAGGTTTCTCCGACGACGCCCACCAGCTCGCCGAATCCGATCTCCTCTCCCACGAGTTCACCCACTCCTGGAACGGCAAATACCGCCGCCCCTTCAACCTCTACCAGGACGACTTCGAGAAGATGCAGGAGGGCTCCCTTCTTTGGGTTTACGAAGGTATGACCCAATACCTCGGCAACGTCCTCGCTGCCCGCTCCGGCCTCAAGTCACAGGATCAATACCGCGATATGCTCGCCGCATCCGCAGCCAACCTTGACTACAAGCCTGGCCGCGAGTGGCGCTCCACCGAAGACACCGCCATCGCCGCCAGCATCCTGCGCGGTGGCAACCCCGCATGGTCCAACTGGAAGCGTGGACAGGACTACTACCAGGAGGGCGAACTCTTCTGGCTCGACGCCGACACCACCATCCGCAAGCTCACCGACAACAAGAAGTCCCTCACCGACTTCCTCCACATCTTCCTCGGCAAAGGCGGCAACACCGGTCCGCTCATCGTCACCTACAACCGCGACGAGCTCATCGCCGACCTCAACCAGGTCGTCAAATATGACTGGGGCGCCTTCATGCACGACCGCGTCGACGCCATCAACCCACACGCCGATCTCGCCGGCATCGAGCAAGGTGGTTACAAGCTCGTCTACACCGACAAGCCCACCAAATCCTCTCGCACCATCGCCTCAGCCAGCGGGCGTCGCGGCGGGGGCATCGACGTCTGGTACTCCATCGGCATCCGCGTCATGGGCGATGGCACCGTCGCCGACGTCCGCTGGAACGGCCCCGCCGATAAGTCAAAACTCTTCCCCGGTGAGAAGATCATTGCCGTCAATGGCAACATCTTCTCGACCGACGCCCTCAAGTCAGCCGTTCAAGACGCTAAGGGCAAGACCGAACCCATCCACCTCATCGTCCAGGGCGACACCTTCGTCACCACCGCCGACCTCGACTACCACGACGGCGAACGCTACCCCTCGCTCGTCCGCGTAGACAGCACCCCCGACTACCTCGACGACATCACCAAATCCCTCACCAAACCTGAAAAAGCGCCCGAAGAAAAGAAAGACACCGGCAACTAATCATCGCTCCCTTCACGAAGACGGGCGTGGAGGCCGACCTCCACGCCATCTTTGTTTCTGCCGAGAATGCAATTTAGTCTCAGTGCGCGCACTGAAATTCGATAAGCTTGGAGATCGCCCGGAGAAGCCAATTCCATGCTGACTCTCACCCAAAACATTGTCATTCTCATCCTCACGATGACCGGCTCGATGCTCTTCATGGCCTCCTTGAATCGAATCTGGCCAAGAGAAAAACGCCAGGTGCATAACGATCTGATCGGCTGGCAACTCAATATCATCGGCACTACCTACGCCGTCATTCTCGGCTTCATGCTCTACACCGTATGGACCGAATTCGGCAATGCGAATCTCAACGTCGATCTCGAAGCCAGCGCCCTTAGAAATATCTATCGACTCGCTGAAGGTCTCCCCGATCAGCAACGAGCTCGCCTCCAGTTCCAGGCCCGCGCCTACGCTGATGCGGTCATTAATCGAGATTGGCCAGAGATGGCCCACAGCCAGACACCGGAGGAAAGCCACGACATCAACCAGGACATGTGGAAGACATTAATGTCCGTCAAACTCGCCACCCCATCCGAGATCACCGCCGAAGACCACGCATTATCCGAACTTAGTTCGCTCACCGAACACCGCCGCTCCCGCCTGCTCCAAAGCCAATACCACCTCCCAACCATCTTCTGGGGAGTCCTTCTCATCGGTGGATTTCTTACCATCACCTCAACCACCATGTTCGGTTCAGCCAACGCCACCCTTCACGCGCTCCAGGTCTTCTCCTTCACGCTCCTCATCACGCTCGTGCTTCTCGCCATCGCCGACGTCAACCTCCCCTTCCGCGGATGGGTCCACGTCAGCAACTACCCCTTCATCAGGGCGCAGGAAAACATGCGGGACTAAACTTTGCGTCGCCGCCCAACGTCTCAACCTCACACGCCAATTCACTGCTAACGGAGGTCCCCGCATCATGATCAGCCGCCTCACCCTCCTCGCTCTTCTCGCCACCGCGACCGTAGCCGCCAACGCCCAAGCCGCGACCGCCAGCAAATGGCCCACCCAGGACGGCGCCTACGACATCGCCAACTTCCACTTCAAAGACGGCGAGACCATTGAGAAGCTCCACCTCCACTACATCACCCTCGGCGCTCCCCACCGCGACGCCGCCGGCCACACCGACAACGCCATCCTCCTCCTCCATGGCACCGGCGGCAACGCCCGCTCGCTCATGAATCCCATCTTCTCCGACGTCCTCTTCGGCCCCGGCCAGCCCTTCGACATCACCAAATACTTCCTCATTCTCCCCGACGACATCGGTCACGGCGAGTCCAGTAAACCCTCCGACGGCCTCCGCATGCACTTCCCCCAGTACGACTACGACGACATGGTCGCCAGCCAGCACACCATGCTTCTTGAAGGCCTCCACGTTGACCACCTCCGCCTCATCCTCGGCACCTCGATGGGCTGCATGCAGTCCTTCGTCTGGGGCGAGACCTTCCCGCTGTTCTCTGACGCCCTCGCACCCTTCGCCTGCCTCCCCGTTGAGCTCGCGGGCCGCAACCGCATGTGGCGCTACATGGCCATGCAGGACATCAAAAGCGATCCAGCCTGGAAAAACGGCGACTACACCACCCCGCCCGTCGAAGGTCTCCGCGGCGCAATGGATCTCCTCATCCTCGCCGGCGGCGCTCCTCTCCAGCTCCAGAAGAACTACCCAACGCGAACTCAAATCGAAGCCTACGTCGACAAGACCGTCGCTGCCGACATCGCCCACACCGACGCTAACGACTACCTCTATTACGTCAACGCCTCGCGCAACTACAACCCCGCGCCGAAACTCTCCACCATCACCGCTCCTGTCCTCTGGATCAACTCCGCCGACGACTTCATCAACCCACCGGAACTAGGCATCGCAGAAAAAGCCGTCACTCAGATGCCCCACGCAAAATTCATCCTCATCCCTATCTCCGACGCCACCCGCGGCCACGGCACCCACACCGTCGCCACCGTCTGGAAGCAATACCTCATCGACTTCCTCGCTCAGACGGAAAAGAAATAAAGAAAATTAGTCGAACGATTTCGTCAGAAAAAACTGGGTGCCCCATGTCCCGATCTTGGGGCATGGGTTCCAACTCAACCTAATTCCCGTTGCCCCGGTAATTCTGCGCGTAGGTATCTTTGGGCATCCCTTCTCTTTTCGCCTTACCCGAAAACGCAAACGCGTCTTGCTTGCTCATCTGGCCACCCAGCGTCACCAGAAATGGAGCGTGGCCATTCGGCGTAAATACTGTCGGATTCAGATCCGGATGCTCTTGCGCAATCGCCGCCGCTTTCTGCCGGGCCTTGTCCTCCTGGTCATACGTAAAGGCAATCACCCGCCAACGACCGTAGCTTTCCAGCGAAGGTTTTTGTGCTCTCGGCGGGGCAGCGTTGGCGCCAACCGGTGGAGCGCTTCGCACGACGCTTGTCGCAGCCGAGCTCTTCTCTACAGTCGGCGCGCTTCCCTGCGCAACCGGAGCCGGCACCCCCTGCGAGTCGCCCGAACTCGCCGAACGACTGTGCACGAAATACCATCCCAGCAACAGAATCAGAAGCGCACCTACACCATAACCAATCCCCCGTGGCCCAAACCCTCGCGACGTCTCGTCGACGGGAACTCGAATCCGGCTCGCCACCAACGGCGCTACTGTCGGCGCGACTGCAACCGGAGTGGCAACTGGCCGCTCAACCCGCTCCTCCGTCACGGTCACCGGAGGAACAACAGGCGACGGCGGTGTCACTGCTGGATTCAACGCCGCACCGATCTCCGCCAAGCCCCAATCCCCACTCATTCCTTTACGGACGATCTCCTCAAACGGAGCAGGCAGCGGAAAATAACGCGTCGCGCCCTCGAGCGTCCTCTGCTGAGTCAGAGACTGCAGCAACACCATAGCGTAGTCACGCACATCCTTCCGCTTCAGTGCGAGCCCCTCCTCCCCCTCCAGAGTCTCGCGTATGCAGTCGCTGCGCAGCTTGATCTCCTCGCCCACAGCCAGCACATTCTCCGGCTCCACATGCTCGTGGACAAATCCATTCGAATGCAGCGCCTCAAGCGCCGCCAGCAGACTGGTCGCTATCTGCCTCGTCTCCAACTCCGTCAGCCGTCGTTCCACCAAAATCTCGCTAAGATTTGCATCGACCGGCTCCATCACCGCATAAACCAGCGAGGTCTCGTCCACCACAACATGCCCAAAGCTCTTCAGAGCCACCAGATTCGGATGATTCAGCGTAGCGACACCGCGCCACCGGGCCAATATCTCCTCACCGTCGAAGTGCGATTCGATCAGCCGTATCACCGTCGGCACACCCGTGCCATTCGACGTGGAGAAAAAGGCGCTCCGGCCTTCGGGTCGTATCAGCTTTGTAAGGGGGTAAACCCCATCGATCGTTCGCCCTTCATATTCAGTCCAAAGATCCATTGTTCGTTTCCCTTCCGGTTATCGAACCAAGAAAGAAGAAAAGCGGTTACGGCAAATGAAACAGAGGACTACAGAAGAGCGCACCAGCAATTTCAGGCCCGCCTACCAGGAGTTATTATCCTTCATTGGACGGCATGCCTCAACGCGAGGCTGCCTCATCGAACCACAGCACTAACTCCCTGTCGGCTCCACCAGATACTGCTCCAGTTTGCCATCCGGCTCCTCATACACCGTCACGTGCACGTCTTTGTCTGGAAAACTCACATCAAACACCCGGAATGTCATGCCTCCGCGCTTCATCTCGGTCACCTGCTTGAAGTTCGTCGGCACACCCAGTGGCTTCAAGCTCGTGGCGAAGTCCTGAATTGCCTCCGGCGTAAAGTAGGCATCGCAGAACGGCGTCAGCTGTGACCGATCCAGCTTCCCATCCTGCAAGCCCGTAAAGATATCCAGCGCCCGCTTCTCCGCCGCAGTCGCGCTATCAACACTGGTTCCCGAAGGGACGCCCAGCACCAGTGGCACGATCTTCCGCGCGAGGGCCCCAGCAGCGCTCGAAGCATCCTCATTCGTCAGCACGGTCACGGCAATTTTGTCATCGGGATAGACCACATTCTGCGCCACAAACCCGGACACCTCCCCGCTATGCGACACAACCTTGTGACCAGCACGCACCGCCACCTGCACACCTAGCCCATACCCCGTACCTTTACCGTCCTTCAGCTTCACCTCGGTAAACATCGTGTCATACGAAGCAGGCGCCAGCAGCGTCCTGTTCATCAAACTGATGTTCCACAGCGCAAGATCGCTCGCCGGCATCGCCAGCTCCCCCGCGGCAAACATCCACCCTTGACCCTCCAACGGGGCCGGCCGCAGCGGCCCCAGGGCATGCTGGTAGTAACCCGTAGGATCGTTCGCCGGCAGCCTGCTCGCATCCGAATTGAACACTCCCGTCATCCTCAACGGCCGGAAGATCCGCTCCTGCAACTGTTCAATCAGCGGCTTGCCGCCAACAATCTCCACAATCCGCCCTGCAATCACATAGTTCGTATTCGAGTACTGCCACTGCGTCCCTGGCTCGAAGTCCAGCGGCTTCTTCGCCCACACATCCAGAATCTGCTGCGGATTCGTCGGCTTCATCATCGAGGTCATCACATAGTCTTCGGGCCAGAAGTCCTGGTACCCCGACGTCATCGAAAGCACCTGTCGGATCGTCACCTCATTCGCCTGCGTCAGCTCCGGCAGATACTTCCCCACCGGATCGTCCAGCTTCAACTTGCCGTCCTGCATCAGCAGCAACACCATCGCCGCCGTGAACTGCTTGCTGATCGATCCGACCGAATACTGCATTCCCGGCTCAGCCGCCGTCGCCGGATCCAGACGCGCCAACCCATACGCCTTCACATACGCAACCTTCCCGCCCTGCACCACCGCTACCGAAGCACTTGGAACCCCTGTCGCCTTCAACACATCAGCCGCCGCCGCATCGATACCGCTAGCTGTGGCAGCCGGCAAAGTGCTCTGTGCCGCCAACGGCACAACCGCCATGACACACACCAGCCCACAAACACTCGCCGCACTTTTCCGCAGATTGATCATGCACGAAAGACTATCAGCGGATCCGCGGGAAGTCAGCCCTTTACCCAAAGACCCTTCCGAACCGGTTAGATTTCTCGAATTGCCACCAAATTTGCTACTCTTGCGCCCATGCATCTCCGACATATTTCTCTCGCTCTTGTTCTTACGTGTTCAACCGCTTTAGCCCAGTCCTTCACCCCCATACGGGAGCAGAAAAACCTCTCACCCGCCGCGATCGCTAAGCTGCACACCCTTGAGATGCTCAACTCCCTCCCTGTCGGCGAATGGCGCTTCCACGCAGGCGACGTCCCGCACGGCGAATCCCCATCCGTCGACGATTCCACCTGGCAACTCGTCAAGCCTCGCGCAAAGGCCCCGCAGGACGCCGTCTGGTACCGCCGCGTCATCGAAGTCCCAAAGACCCTCAACGGCTACGACATCACCGGAGCACGCATCTGGTTCCAGTTTCACGCCAACGCCAACGGGCCTATGCCCCAGATCATCTACTTCAACGGCCGCCGTGTCGCCCTCGGCGACGACCTTGAACCAATCGTCCTCTTCGATCCCGCCAAGCCCGGCGACAAGGTGCTCATCGCCGTCAAGCTCCTCCACACCGTCGACGAAAAAACCTTTGCGGGAGTAAGCCTGAAGATCGAACCCAATCCGTCGGCAACTGGTGCCAGCGCACGTCCCAATCCTGAAGACATCCGCATCCAATGCATCACCGCCGCCAACCTTCTCCCTGCACTCCCCACGCCACGCAAAGACCTCCTGCCCAAAGTAGAAGAAGCAGTCGCAGCGATCGACATCAAGGCCCTCGAAGCTGGCAACCAATCCGCCTTTGACGCCTCCCTCAACAAAGCCCAGAACATCCTCACCGAGCTCCGCCCCGTTCTCGCCCAGGCCACCATCGACCTCGCCGGCAACGCGCACATCGACGCCGCCTGGCTCTGGCCGCGCAGCGAAACCATCGACGTCGTCAAGCGCACCTTCACCACCGCCCTGCAACTCATGGACGAGTACCCCAACTACACCTACTCCCAGTCCGCCGCGCAGTACACCGCCTGGATCGCCGAAAAGTATCCCAAGATGAACGACCAGATCCGTCAGCGCGTCAAAGAGGGCCGCTGGGAGATCGTCGGCGGCATGTGGGTCGAGCCTGACCTCAACCTCCCCGACGGCGAGTCCCTCGTCCGCCAGCTCCTCGTCGGCCAGCGCTACTTCCAGCAGCAATACGGCGTCACCGCCCGCATCGGCTGGAACCCCGACTCCTTCGGCTACAACTGGCAGCTCCCCCAGATCTACAAACGCTCCGGCATGGACTACTTCGTCACCCAGAAAATGCACTGGAACGACACCAACCAGCTCCCCTTCCGTCTCTTCTGGTGGGAGTCGCCCGACGGAAGCAAGGTCCTAACTTACTTCCCCACCGACTACGTCCACGACAACGTCAACCCAACCCGCATCTCCGCCGACTTCGCCGAATCCGCCCAGCGCAATCCCGGCACCGCCGAGATGCTCGACCTCTACGGCATCGGCGACCACGGCGGCGGCCCCACCCGCGCCATGCTTGACCAGGCCGATCAATGGATCACCGCTGGAAAAAATAACGACGCCGTCCCCACCATGCGTTACCACACCGCGCAAGGCTACTTCTCTGCCGTAGAAAAAAATCTCAACCCCGACTCCCCCACCTGGGACTACGACTCGATCGCCAAGGGCTACACCGCGCCTCCATCATCCTCCACCGGAGCGATGGGCCTCCCCACCTGGAACGACGAGCTTTACTTCGAGTACCACCGCGGCGTCTTCACCACCCAGGCCGCCCACAAACGCAACATGCGCACCAGCGAAGTAGCCACCCTCGACGCCGAAAAGCTAGCCTCGCTCGCGTGGCTCAATGGCCACCCCTATCCCAACGATCAGCTCACCGACAACTGGAAAAACATCACCTTCAACCAGTTCCACGATCTGGCCGCCGGCTCCGGCATCGCTGTCATCTACAAAGACGCCGAAAAGGACTACACCGAACTCTTTCACGTCGATCACGAAATCAGCAGCAACTCACTCAATACTCTTGCCGAGTCAATCGACACGACTGACTCCAAAAATCAAAATAGCACTCCCATTCTTCTCTTCAACCCCATGGCGTGGCCTCGCAGTGAACTCGTGGAAACAACCGTACAACTACCCGCAGCTGCAGATAGTCTTGAAATTCAAGACTCCGGCCACCATCTGGTTCCGCTTCAAATCCTTTCGCACGACGCGAACACGAACACCTTCAAGGCGCTGGTCCATGTCAGCGAAGTGCCCGCCCTCGGTTACACAGTCCTGCACGCCGCGGGACAACATGGCCTAGGAGGAGTCCTCTTTTCGGGCGGCCCGAAGCTCGATGAAAGTCCGGCGACATTCGTCCTCTCGAATGAGCACATCAAGCTCACCATCGACCGCAAGACCGGCTGCATCACCAGCCTGGTCTCGTTGCCGTCGAACACGGAATCGCTAGCCCCCAACGCCTGCGGCAACCAACTCCAAACCTTCAAAGATACCCCGAAGCAATACGACGCCTGGAACATCGACCCCGGCACCCTCGATCACATGACACCCATCATCAACACTGACAGCGTCACACTCCTCACTGACGGCCCGCTCCGCAAAACCATCCGCGTCACGCGCACCTGGCAGTCCTCGCACTTTACGCAAGACATATCCCTCGACACTGGTGCCGACACCGTCGTCATCGACAACGACATCGACTGGCACGAGACCCATGTCCTCCTCAAAGCCGCCTTCCCTCTCGCCGCCACAGGCCCAAAAGCAACCTACGAGATCCCCTACGGCTCCATCGAGCGCACCACCCTGCGCAGCAACTCCTGGGAGAAAGCCAAGTTCGAAGTCCCCGCCCAGCGCTGGGCCGACCTCGGCGACGCCAATCACGGCCTTTCTCTCCTCAACGACGTAAAATTCGGCTACGACGCCGAGGGCAACACCCTCCGCCTCACCCTCCTCCGCTCACCCACGTGGCCTGATGAGGACGCCGACCGCGGCCGTCAGCAGTTCCGCTACGCCCTCTACCCGCACGCCGGCTCCTGGAAACAAGCCCTCACCGTCCGCCGCGGCTACGAGCTCAACGACCCCCTCAAAGCTGAGCAAGTCTTCCCCCACACTGGCACCCTACCTGCCGAACACTCCTGGGCGTCCATCGACAACCCCAACGTCACCCTCACCGCAATCAAAAAAGCCGAGGACTCCGACGCACTCATCTTCCGCATGTACGAGTGGGCTGGCACCGCCACCGACGTCAAACTCCACATCCCTCCCGGAGCCACCAGCGCCACCGAAACGAACATGATGGAGAAACCAGAAGGCGCAGCCCTCAACCTCACCGGCGACACCATCACCGTTCCCATCAAACCCTACGAGATCCTCACCCTCGAAGCCACGTACCCCAACAACCACCACGTAGCGGCGGCGAAGTAATCCGCCGCTACGTTGCGGCTTCCTATTCCTTGGGGTATGCATCCTACAGCGCCAACGGCGCGCGCTATACCAGCATGGGGCGAAGCCCTATGTAAACCCAGGCCAGACGCCTGGGGGCTGAAAGCCCGCCCTATTGGGGCTACCGCAAATCACCTGGAATAATCATTCATTTCGCAGTGCAATCACCGGATCAACACTAGCCGATCTCCGCGCCGGCACAATCGAAGCCACAGCAGCCGCCAGCAATAAACTAAACGCAGCAAAAACCAGCGAAAGCGACAGCCCCGAATTCATTGCCGCGAACGAATGAATAAGAATCCGTTGCGCAACGAACGTCAACAGAAGCCCTCCCAGTATTCCGGCTCCAATCAACGCCAGGGACTCACGCAGCATCAGCGATACCACCTGCCACCGCTGCGCACCCAGCGCCATACGAATCCCGATCTCCGTCGTGCGCTGTGAAGCAGTAAAACTCAACAAGCCATAAATCCCAATCGCCGCCAACAACAAAGCCAGTCCGCCAAACATCGTTAGCAGCCACACCAGCAGATGCCGCGCCGCCAGCGAATCCGTCACAAAACTCTCCAGCGTCTCCACCTCATACAACGCCTCCGATGAATCCACCGCGCGCACCGCCTCCACCAAAGGCGTTCGCATCGCGTCGGGATCCATCTTCGTCCGCACCACAAACACCGCTTCGTTCACGGGCTGCTGCGCCATCGCGTGATAGATCACGCCCTTGTTCTCCTCGACCTCCAGCGAATCCTTCCGCACGTGGCTCACGACGCCGACAATCTCGATCGGCGGCGAGTTCCGGCCGTACAGTATATGCTGTCCGATCGGGCTCTTCCCGGGCCAGTACATCTTCGCGAGCATGTCATCAATCACCACAACCGGCGGGGCGCCAATCCGGTCTTCATCGCTGAACCACCGTCCCTGCAGCAGAGGAATCTGCATCGCCGCAAGATACCCCGGCGTCGCCCACGCTTGGTCCCCATGTGGACCCGGATCATCCGGTCCGGCCGGAGGCCTCTCACGAATCCCAAAACTACCTGAGGGATGCATCGGGCTAGCGAATGGCGCCGGAAACACCGCCCCCGCCGACACCACACCGGGCTGCTCGCTCAGCCGAGCAGTCACATCATGGATAAAATTCGCCTGCTTCAAGTCCTGATTCTTATAGTTCGTCGCATCCAGCGTCACCTTGCCAGTCAGCACCGAATCGCTTTTGAATCCCGGATCGACCGTCTGCAACTGCTTCAGGCTCGCCAAAAACAACCCGCTTCCCGCCACCAGCAGAAACGCCAACGCAATCTCCGTACACACCAGCACATTCCGGAATCGTTGCCGTCCGGCCCCCGCCGTCGAGCTCTTGCTGTACTCCGCCAGCCGCAGCGACTTGTGCGTCCGCGCCAGTTGCACCACTGGAGCCAGCCCCGCCAAAAACGCCGCCATCAAACCAAACCCCGCGGCCGCCAGCACCACACGCAAATCCGTATGCACCGCAAACCCTGTCGCCAAATCATGTGGAATCGCCAGCAACAACAACCGCCCCAGCAAAGGCCCTGCCAGCACACCAATCACTGTCGCCACACCCGCCAGCAGCGCCGTCTCCACAACAAACTGCATCGCAAGTTGTCGCAACGAAGCCCCTAGCGCACTTCGTATCGCCAACTCCTTCATCCGCGACGAAGCCCGCGCCAGCATCAACCCGGAAATATTCGTGCAAGCGATCAGCAATACCATCACGACCACTGCGAACAACGCGAACAGCGGCTTGCGCAGATCACCCGCAGCGTCCTCCGTCCACGGCTGCGCAAACATCCCCCACCCCGAGCTCTGGCCAAAGGTGAATCCGCTCGTTCCTTCCCGCCGAATCTCCTCAAGCCGCTTCTGTTCAATCGCAGCATTGAACTGCGCCACCGTCACACCAGCCTTCAACCGCACCACGCTGTTGTACGACTCGTTAAACCGATTGTTCGCCGCAAACTCCGTCGGAGCCAACCCAAGCGGAGTCCACAACTCCACGCCCTTCGGCCACGCAAAGTCGCTGCGCATCACCCCCACCACGCGATACGACTGGTCATCCAGCAACACCTTCTTATCGATCACGTCATGCTGCCCGCCAAACATCCTCTGCCACGCCGCATAACTCAGCACAATCACGCGCTCGGCGCCCTTCTGGTCCTCCTCTGCCAAAAACGTCCGCCCCAGAATCGGCTCCGCTCCAAACACCTGGAACCACTGCCACGTCACCTTACCCGCGCGCAGATGCTGCGTCCTCCCGTCAAACGTCGCATTGAAACTTGCGCTCTGCACCATCGCCGCCGTGTCCACCAGCCCATGCATCGACTGCGCATCTGCAAAATCAGGTGCCGAAACTCCAATGCTCGGCAAATTCAGCTGCGTATATTTTCCGTGAAAGGAGGCCACCCGCTCCGGATCCTGAACACCGGACGGATGCAGAAGAACGGCCTGGATCACGCTGAAGATCGCCGTATTCGCTCCCACACCCAGAGCAAGCGTGAGAATAGTCACAATCGTGAAGGTCGGCGCCCGGAAGAGCTGCCGCACCGCATATCGCAAGTTTTCAAGCACGGTCCACACTCCTTTGCTTCACGTGATACGTAATCTCAATGCACGTCGTTCACCAAAATCGATTGCTGATTTCAAAGGGTCGCCGCCGGGTTCGATCAAAATAGCATGTTCGCTTTCGAACCTCAGCGTTCATTTGCGGACACCCAACAGACAAAGCTGCTGAAAAGCCGAAGAATCGATCAGCTGAAAACTGATCTCAATAGTCTTTATGATGAAAAGACGACAAGACTCCACGGTTGGCGCGTAGCCGGAAACTCCGTGAAATCATCAAAGATGCGAAAATAAAAGAGCAGGAACGAAGCAACAGACAATGCCCAACGCGCCCCAAAACGGTAGCCAGACCATCGCCGTCGCCATGTCCGGAGGAGTCGACTCCTCCGCCGTCGCCGCACTCCTGCGCGCTCAGGGCTACACCATCATCGGCCTCACCCTCCAGCTCTGGAATCAGCGCCGTCTCGCCGGACACGAAGGCATGCCCGAGGCCGTCCAGGGCCGCTGCTGCAGCATCGACGACGTCTACGACGCCCGCCACGTAGCCGAGCAGCTCGATATCCCCTACTACGTCGTGAATCAACAGGACCGCTTCGAAGCCGAGGTCGTCAAGCCCTTCGTCAGCGAATACCTCGCCGGCCGCACACCCATCCCCTGCACCCTCTGCAACAACCACCTCAAGTTCGACCAGCTCCTAATCACCGCCCGCCAGATCGGCGCTGACCGCATCGCCACGGGCCACTACGCACGCAACAACTTTGACGAGGCACGCGGTCGTTGGATACTCTCCCGCCCCGAAGACAAGTCAAAGGACCAGACCTACTTCCTCTTCGGTCTCACCCAGGAGCAACTCTCTCGCACACTCTTCCCTCTAGGCGAAATGCAGAAGCCGGCCGTCCGCCAGATGGCCGCAGAAGCCGGCCTCGCCGTCGCCACCAAGTCCGATTCACAAGAGATCTGCTTCATCCCCGGCGGCGACTACAACGCCTTTCTCAAGGCATACCTCGACGAGCAGAACGAAGAACTCCCCGACACCGCCGGCGAACTCGTCACCACCACCGGCGAAGTCATCGGCCACCACGAAGGCATCCAGAGCTTCACCGTTGGCCAGCGCAAGGGCCTCGGCCTCACCAGCCCCAACCCGCTCTACGTCCTCGCCATTCATCCAGACTCGCACCAGGTAACCGTAGGCCCCGACGAAGATCTTTTCTCACGCGATCTCTTCGCTAATCGCCTCAACTGGATCTCGATCCCCGGCCTCGCCGAAGGCGAAAGCATCCGCGTCAGCGCAAAGGTTCGTCATCGCCACACCCCGGCCATGGCCACACTTAGCCGCGTCGACAACAGCACCGTCCACGCCTATTTCGACGAGCCCCAACGTGCAATCACCCCCGGCCAGTCCGCCGTCTTCTATCAGGAAGACGAGGTAGTCGGGGGTGGTTGGATCATCTAGCCAAATTGAATCTCTAAATTCTTACCACTCCGTATCACGGCTCCGCGCGCCATCCGGCTTGCCACGTCCGAACTCCTTCGCCCGTCCCACCAGAACATCGAGCCCCGCCTTAAATCCATTCACCAGCCCCGCAAACTCGCGCACCGGGACCTTGGCCGCTCTCTGCAGCGTCTCTGAAATATCAGCCGTCGTATTCAGCACTGAGGTCACCATCCCATCCACTCGTGCCGCCTGCGCGCGTGTTCGCATATTCAAGTCGCTCGCAGTCGCATCAAACTCCTGTGCTTTACTGCGAACCACATGGCTCGTCTCCACCAGGTTCTCCGTAATGATCTTCAGCTTCGGCGCAGAATCGTGAAGCACAACATGCGTCGTATCGAGAATCGGCCCCATCTTCGTCCGCAGCTCCTCCGCAATCTCGAGCCCCTTCTTGCTCGCCTTGGCCGCGCCCACTGCAATCACGATCACAGCGATCATCTGCACCACCATCGCGATCGCCACCATGCCGACAAAGAACATCAACCATCGCGAATTTCCTGACGAAAGCGAACTCGCATCCTGCAGCCACATCCCTGACATCACGATTCGCACCGCTTCCATATCGCCTCTCGCTCTCTTACAAAAAAATATAGCCGACAATCAAGAGATATAGCTAACAATCATAAGGCCCGGCCACCAGCAGAGGCTGACCGGGCCATGTCCACCTTAAATCAATTCTACGAACTGTGCTCGCTCGTCGTGTTGGCATACGCATCTTTGCCCGCATCGATCGCCGCCGAAACCTTATCCTGATGCTCCTGGATCAGACCCTTACCCTTCTCCACATATTGGGCCCACTGTGTCCGTCCGCGGTCATAATACTCCTTGCCGCGATCGACATATTCGCTCACCTGCTGCTTGCCCTGCGCAGCCAGGTCAGCCGCTTTGTCCTGCGCCTGTTGCGCAAGCACCGCCGCCCGGTCCCTGGCGTCCAGAGCACTCGCTATCAACTCCTCGCGTGTCTCTTTACCGGCCTTCGGCGCATACAGCACGCCAACCAGCGCGCCGACGCCCAGACCAGCCAGAAACCATCCAAATCCGCTAATTCCACTCTCGTTGTCGTTATCTGACATGCTCATTCTCCCGTTCAGGCTTCAAATGTGCGGAATCTACTTCCTCCGCCTTTATAACTCAACTTACATATTCGTGTTTGATCCGGCGAGCGATTATTGACGTCTCCAGCATACCCTGAGTCGCCCTTCAACTGACGGTACACTTCTTGCTTACATAGAAGGATGCCCTCCTCAAAGATTAGGTTGCCGTTCTGCGCTCAACTGTGACGCCGCCCGCAAATCACCTTGGGATTATTCACGCCCATTCAGCAACCCGCTCTTCCATCAGTCCGCCGCACTCCTATCACCTTCGACCCTCTCTTTCGTCATAATACGCAGAGGAGGAAGCGCCCTCCGTCGACAATGGAACCTTGGGCCGACGCCTCGCATCGAATAGTCGTTCTGTGAGTTACAGTGTTCGCAGCACAAGTGTTTGCCACAAGGAAAGAGGATCAATGTACGCCAGCAAAAGTCTCTCAGCCTCGCGCGCCATCATGTCTGCTATCGCTCTCGCTTTGGCCCTTAGCCTCGCCGGCTGCAAAAACTCTTCCCCTGCAGCTCCTACCGACGACGCCAGCTTGACCGCGGCCCTCCAGAGCCGCATCGCCAGCGACGGCACTCTCAGCACCGAGCCCATCCAATCTGCGGTTCAGAACCGCATCGCCACCCTTACCGGCAACGTCAGCAGCGAAGCCGCACGCTCCCTCGCCGCAGCGGACGCGGCCCAGGTCCCAGGCATCAAGACCGTGGTCAACAACTTGACCGTCCAGGCGCCCCCGCCTGCCGTCGCCGCAGCCACGCCGCCTCCTGCTCCTGTACCGGTCGCACCGGGGCCGAAGCAGCCTGCGGCCATTAAGCCAAGGACTGCACCAGTAGTCCGCCAGGCGCCACCTCCGCCGCCAGTGGAAACCCCGGCCCCCGAGGTCGCCGCAGCCCCACCCCCGCCTCCGCCAGCGCAGGATCTCCCACCCGCACCTCCAGCGCCGCCGCCACCACCACCGGCGCCCACCTTCCGTAACATCACCGTTCCGCCCGACACCACGATACCGATCCGCATCACCGAGACCCTCGACAGCGCCACCACCCAACAGGGCGACCTTTTCACCGGAACCGTCGCCTCCGACATATTCATTGACGGCCTCGCCGTCATCCGTCAGGGCACTCCCGTCTCCGGCCGCGTCTCCGCAGTCCAGGAGGCCGCTCACTACAAAGGCAGCTCTCTGCTCACCGTCGAACTCACCAGCATCAACCGCAAGGGTGAAAAACTCGCCGTCAACACCGAGCCCTACAGCGTCCAGGGCAAAGGCCGTGGCGCGAACACCGCCGAAAAGGTCGGTGGCGGAGCAGCCGTCGGCGCCATCCTCGGCGGCATCATCGGCGGCGGCAAAGGCGCAGCCATCGGAGCCGCTGCCGGCGGCGGTGTCGGAGCAGGCGCCAATACCATCACCCGTGGCGAGCAGGTCCAAATCCCCTCTGAATCCCTCATCCGCTTCCACCTCACCAACACTCTCTCGCTCAAGGTTCCGGTAAAAGACACGGACAGCACAACCACCAGCACCGACCTGCAGCCTCGGCCGGCCACCCAAACGCCGCAGTAGGCACAAAGCATCAAACCATTAGCGGCAAATTTCACGAGTCTGCAAGAAACACTTCCGCAAGCTGGTGTAAACTCAACGCAACAGTCCGGATGGAGTCCGTCCAGGATGTTGCCCCAACCGAAAAATCTCCAATGAGGTATTCGTCTTGACGAAGGCAACGGCAAATCGCCCATCAGGATTTCTTACCTTCACCCTGCATGCGCATCTGCCCTACGTCGTCAATCATGGCACCTGGCCTCACGGAATGGAGTGGCTCCACGAAGCCGCAGCCGAAACTTATCTCCCGTTCCTCCGTATGCTCAAAAATCTCGAGCGCGACAACATTCGCTTCAACTGCAATCTCAATCTCTCGCCAATCCTGCTCGAGCAACTCTCTCACCCCGTCTTCATCGCTGAGTTCCCCAACTATCTCAACCGAAAAATAGTCGCCGCCCGCGAAGACGAGGCCTTCTTCATCCAGTCCGGCGAAACGCACCTTGCCGAGACCGCCCGCTTCTGGCATCGCTTCTTCTGGCAGGCCCTTGAAGACTTCAATCACTTCGACCACGACATCATCGCCGGCTTTCGCCACTTCAACGAAATCGGTCTCATCGACATCATCACCTGCGGCGCTACGCATGGCTACATGCCGCTCCTCGGCACCGACGAATCCGTCCGCGCCCAGATCCGCACCGCAGTCGACACTCACATTCGCCACATCGGCAAACACCCCAAAGGCATCTGGGCACCCGAGTGCGGCTACCGTCCAGCCGGCTTCTGGAATTACCCTGTCGAGTTCGCTGACGGCTCCCCCAAGCCCGCTGGCTTCGACCGCATTGGCGTCGAGCAAGCACTCTCGGAGTCCAACATCAACTTCTTCTTCGTCGACACTCACCTCGTCGAGGAAGGCAACCGTGTCCCCTCTCCCTACGAACTGCTCAACGGCGCCGTCCCCACCGACGAACAGACCGAGCGTATGACCCACGAAGGTCATCGCTCCCTCTACCAGCCCTACTACATCGACGGCCCCTACGATAAGCGTTACGCCACCACCATCTTCCCCCGCGATCCACGCACCGGCGTTCAGGTCTGGTCCGGCGAGACCGGCTACCCCGGTGACGGCGTCTACCTCGACTTTCACAAGAAGCGCTGGCCCGGCGGTCATCGCTACTGGCGAGTCACCGGCTCCAAGGTAGACATGGGCGACAAGCTCCCCTATTACCCGCAGCAGGCCGCCGAGCGCGTCAAAGGCCACGCCTCCAACTTCGTCCATCTCGTCTACGAAGCCCTCAAGTCTGGCTTCAACGACGAGATCCCGCCCATCCTCTGCTCTCCTTTCGACGCCGAGCTCTTCGGCCACTGGTGGTTTGAAGGCGTCCTCTGGCTCGAAGCCATCGCCCGCAACCTTCACGACCCGCAAGGCGGAGGAGCCACCGGCATCCAGCTCATCTCCTGTTCCGAGTACCTCGATAAATATCCGCGCGCCGGCTTCATCGCCATGCACGAAGGCTCGTGGGGCGCCGGAGGCGACAACCAGGTTTGGATGAACCCCGAGACCTCCTGGACCTACACCCACATCTACCCTGCCGAGCTCTACACCCGCGAGGTCTGCACCGACGGCCACTGGCGCAACTCCGCCCTCGGCAAGCGCATTATGCAGCAACTCTGCCGCGAACTCCTGCTCCTCGAGTCCTCCGACTGGCAGTTCCTCATCACCACCGGCGCGGCGCGCGACTACGCCGAGATCCGCTTCCTCACCCACAACGACCAGTTCAACGAGGTCAAAACCTTCTGGCAGACCTTCGAGTCCGCCGGCACACTCACCCAGGCGCAGGAAGCCCGCCTCATCGAGATCGAACGCCGAGACGGCGTCTTCCCCGACATCGACCCCGGCCTATGGGTAGCAGGCGCGAAACAGACCCGCGAAGAACCCGCCGTCCCCGCCCCGGCCGAAACCACCGCCTGAACTCCGCTCCTCGAGTGAACTCTGATTAATCATCACTACGCGAAAACGAATCGTATTCCAGCGTCAGCCGTTCGATCGCGACATGCGAAGTGTCCGCATTCAGCTCAGAGATCGCCTCGTACGCACTTGGCCAACAGTTCCGCAGCTTGAACACAACCACCGGATTTCGCTGTCCGTCGAGTAGCGTAATGGTGATATCCCGTCGATACCCGCTACCTCCTCCAGCCGTGGATACCACCTCGCTCGCCCACAGCTGAAAGTCCAGGTCACCCTGCACAATCTCTCGTTCCAGCGTAATCGGCTCGTAGGTGGTCAGCCCGGGTGCCTTTTGCGGTGAATTCGTAAGGTTCGAACCATCGCGATGGCTCACCACGGCGGTACTCCACCTCAAAGGACTCACTCGCATCATTCCCGACCTGCTACCGCCCCAGTTCACCTGAAACGAGAAATCCTCCAACGGATCTGTATTCACCGCCATCTCTCACCTCGAAAATAAAAATTGGGGCGAACCCATCGCAGCCCGCAAATGCGGTTCGCACACAGCCACTCTACTCCCCCAACACCTTCTTTGCCGTTGCCCTTGCCGTTGACTGTCACCGTCACAGACAAAGAACTGGTCGTCTACCCAATTCCAACCGCCTCACTCCATTACACTCGTGACTGCCAGAGAAATGCCCCCAATCAAATCATCCAATCCGGACCGTCGCCGTTTCCTCCTCAGCACCCTTGCGGCAGGAGCCACAGCCGCCTTGCCTGCAGAAGCGAGCCTCCAAGCCGCGGAGAATGCACCAGCAGCGCGACAAGACCGCCCCTACTGGCTCCAGCAAGTAGAGCTCGTCTCCGAGCCAGTCCTGAAGGCCCTCAAAGAAGGAAATCTCCGCAAAAAAATGCCCGTCGAAGCCGTAGCCGGCCAGGAACAGGCACGCGCCATAGGAACCCACCTCGAAGCTCTCGGCCGACTGCTCGCCGGTCTCGGACCGTGGATCGAGCTCGAACCCTCCGCCGGAGAAACTCAAAAAGAATCAGCCCTCCGCAATCGCTATCGAGACTACGCACTCGCCGGAATCACCTCGGCCCTCGATCCCTCCTCCCCGGATCACATGCACTTCGGCGAATCCTCCCAGACCCTCGTCGACTCCTCCTTCCTCGCACTCGCCCTCCTGCGCGCGCCAAAGCAACTTCTCCAAAAACTGGACGCAACCACGCAGCATCGTCTCGCAGAAGCACTAGTCGCCGAGCGCAACGTGCAACCACCCTTCAACAACTGGCTTCTCTTCGCCGCAATGAACGAAGCTCTTCTCATGACGCTGCATCAACCCTGGGACCGCATGCGCGTCGACTACGCGCTCCGCGAACTCCAGAGCTGGTACCTCGGCGACGGAACCTACAGCGACGGCCCGCACTTCCACTGGGACTTCTACAACAGCTTCGTCATCCAGCCCTACCTCCTGCAACTGATGGACACGTTGGGAGACCAATCCCCATCGTGGTCGTCCATGCGCTCAGCGATTCACGAACGCGCCCAACGCTACGCCGCCGTTCAAGAGCGAATAATCGCACCCGACGGCTCGTATCCGGCAATCGGCCGCTCCATCACCTATCGCTGCGGCGCCTTTCATCTCCTCGCCGACGCATCCCGCCGCCGCATCCTCCCCGAAGAAGTAACACCATCACAAGCCCGCTGCGCTCTATCCGCCGTCATTCAGCGCACCCTCGAACCCAGCGGGACATTCTCTAGCGAAGGCTGGCTACAGATCGGCCTCGCCGGCCATCAACCCGGCCTCGGCGAAACCTACATCTCCACCGGCAGCCTCTACCTATGCAGCGCAGCGTGGCTCCCCCTGGGACTGCCCCCCACCGACCCTTTCTGGTCCTCGCCCCCACAACCCTGGACCTCACAACTCATCTGGTCCGGCAAAAACACTCAAGCGGACCACGCCCGCGACGAATAACGAGAATGAAAGGAGTTTGAAAAATTCATGTAGCCCACGGCAATCCGCAAGTATCCAAAACTCAGCACCGCACAGAACAACTGCTAAGGAGCAAGACGATGAGCCCAGAGCCACAAAGTCTAGTCCCGCCATTCACCCGTGAGACCGCAGCAGCAAAAGTCCGAAAAGCAGAGGACGGATGGAACTCCCGCGATCCCCAGAAGGTCGCTCTCGCATACACGGTAGACAGCAAATGGCGAAACCGCGCAGAGTTCGTCAACGGACGCGAGCAGATCATCGAATTCCTGACCAGAAAGTGGCGGCGTGAAATCGACTATCGCCTCATCAAAGAGCTCTGGGCCTTTGACGGCGCACGCATCGCAGTCCGCTTCGCCTACGAGTGTCACGACGACTCCGGCAACTGGTACCGCTCCTACGGAAATGAAAACTGGGAGTTCGACGAAAACGGTATCATGCACCATCGCTACGCCTGCATCAACGATCTACCCATCAAAGAGTCCGACCGCAAGTTCCACTGGCCACTCGGACGCCGTCCGGACGACCATCCTGGCCTCTCGGATCTTGGCCTGTGACGATGAAGAGAGAAAGACAGGAATAAACTGAATTAAGTGGCCACCGCAACCTCAACTAAAGCGTCCCTCAAAGCGATCGCTCACGCCACAAACCCTCTAGCGCTCTGGCATCTTCTCTCTCTCGACGCCCCCACCATCGCCGCACTTTGGACATGGTTCATCGCCTCAGCCAACCACATCCAACTTCCTCTCTCCTCAACGCTTGCCATGGCCCTCGCCGTCTGGATGCTCTACGTCGCCGATCGTCTAATGGACGCCCGTTTGATGGATGCCCATCGGGCTCTCGTCTCATGGACGCCAACCCCACCCACCACGAAGACCTCGAAGCGCGCCACTACTTCCATCACCGCCACCGCTCCGCCTTCCTCACCGGAATCCTCCTCACCTCCATCGCCCTCGCACTCCTTCTTCCGCACCTCGAAACCGAAGCCATCCACCTCTACCTAGTCCTCGGTGGCTTCGTCTCCGGCTACTTCATCCTCATCCACGCCACACGCAGCGCCCACCGCTTACCCAAGGAGATCGCCGTCGGCCTCTGCTTCGCCGCCGCCACTTTCATCCCCACTGTCGCCCGACGCCTCGACCTCCGAATCCCCCTGCTTCCCTCCGCGCTCCTCTTCGCCACTCTCTGCAGCCTCAACTGCCTCTTCATCTACGCCTGGGAACACCCCTATCCCGACGCCAACCACCGTCCCCACACCATCACCCGCCTCGCACTCCGCAACCTTCCATCCCTAACCATCGCCCTCACGGTCTGCAGCGCCGCTCTCTCCGTGCTCGATCGCCAAGCCCCTTGGCCGATCCCCTGCGCCACCGCCATCTCTGCCGCACTCCTGCTTCTCCTGCATCACCGGCGAGACTCGATCCCCCGAATCACCCTCCGAGCAGCCGCAGATCTCGCGCTCACCAGTCCAATCCTCCTTTTACCTTTCATCTCACGATGAAGCCCACCCAATCCAACTTCAACTACATCGCGAAACCATACCGCTGGCTCGAATACCTCACCCTCGGCCGCGCGCTCGAAAACTGCCGCACCCACTATCTCCCACAACTCCTCGACTGCCGCCACGCTCATGTCTTAGGCGACGGAGACGGCCGCTTTCTCGCCGAACTCCTCAAGCACAACCCTCACCTGCAGGCCGACGCCATCGACACCAGCGCCACCATGCTCGAACTCCTGCGCAAACGCTGCGAAGCTGCAACCTCCGACGCCGCCATTCGCCTCCACACCCACCACGCCAGCGCGCTCACCGTCCCTCTCTCAGGCCCTTACGATCTCGTCGTCACCCACTTCTTCCTTGACTGCCTCACCCAACCCGAACTCGACTCCCTCATCACCTGCATCACTCCCACCCTCGCTCCCGGAGCTCTCTGGCTTATCTCCGACTTCCGTATCCCCCGCGGCCCCATGCATCTCCCCGCAAAGTTCTTCATCCGCAGCCTCTACCTGGCCTTCCGTCTCCTCACCGGCCTGCGCACCACTCACCTCCCCGACCACACAACACCCCTCACCCGGGCCGGCCTCACCCGAATCTCCCACCAGCATCGCCTCGCCGGCCTCCTCATCACCGAACTCTGGCAGGCCTAGCCACCCAGCAAACTTTTCAACCATCAATACCCGAAGCGCCCTACAATTCCCTCTATGCTGCGCACCCGCCTCCTCGCCGCCGCCACCCTCCTCTTTGCTTCCGTCGCCCTGCAAGCCCAAACCAGCATCGCCACCAACTCCCCCGGCGGCCAACCCCTCTCAACCCGCGTCGTCGCCTACACCATCGACGCCAATCTCAACACCGACAAAAAAACCCTCGACGCGACCGAGACCATCACCTACAAGAACCTCACCGGCCAAACCCTTACCACCATTCCCTTCCACCTCTACCTCAACGCCTTCCGTCCCGAATCCACCTTCACTCGCGAGACCCACTCCAACGGCGGCGTCCGCGACTCTGAATCCGACACCGACTACCCGTCCGAAAAGCTCGGCAACATCACCATCTCCCACATCGACGCCGACGGCTACGGTGACCTCACCTCCGCCATGCACTTCATCGCACCCGACGACGGCAACGCACAAGACCACACCGTCACAGAGATCGCCCTTCCCCATGCGCTCGCTCCCAACGATTCCATCACCTTCCATATCGCCTTCCACGACCAGTTCCCTCTCTCCGTCGCTCGCAACGGCTACAAGCGTGACTTCATCATGGGCGGTCAATGGTACCCCAAGCCCGGAGTCTTCTGGCACGGCGCCTGGAACTGCCATCAATACCACGCCACCACTGAGTTCTTCTCCGACTTCGCCACCTTCAACGTCAGCCTCACACTGCCCCGCCGCTACATCGTCGGAGCCAGCGGCGTCCCCACCGGCGAACTCATCGACCCCAACGGCACCAAAACTCTCAGCTTCTACGGCGAAGACATCGGCGACTTCGCCTGGGCCGCCAGCCCCAACTTCACCGTCACCGACGGCATCTTCCTATCCAGCCTCGGCCCCGTAAAAATCCACGTCCTCGCACTCGTCGCCCACCCCAAAGTCGGCCCTCGCTACCTCGACATCATTCAGAAGACCCTCGCCCAGTTCGACCAGCGTTACGGCCCCTATCCTTACAAGATCATCACCGCGATCGATCCCGAACCCGGCTCCGAAATGGGCGGCATGGAGTATCCCACCCTCTTCACCGGCGAAACCTATTGGTACGATCCCACCTACCTCACCGAGCAAGCCGTAGAGCACGAATTCGGCCATCAGTACTGGTACGGCATGGTTGCCACCAACGAGTTCGAAGAAGCCTGGCTCGACGAAGGCATCAACTCCTACACCGAGGTCAAGGTCCTCGCCGTAATCCTCGGCCGCGACACCTCCGGCTTCAACCGCTCCTACGGTAACTTCAGCGACTACGAACTCCAGCGTCTCCAATACCTTTTCGAACCCGACTACGATCCCGTCACTCGTTGGGCCTTCAAGTTCCACGACTCCGATTCCTACGGAGGAGTCACCTACGGCAAATCCGCGACCCTACTCGCTACCCTCGAAAGCATCATCGGCCGCGACACCATGGATGAAGCCATGCGCACCTACTTCACGCGCTATCGCTTCACTCACCCCACCACCGAAGATTTCCTTCGCACCATCGAAGAGGTCGCCATCAAAAACGGTCGCGCCACCGTCATCGGAGGCGCCGTAGTTGGCGCTTCCACTGCGGCTGACACCAACATCACCCGCCCCGGTACGCGGCCCGCAAGACTCAGAAGATCTCCAGATGCAACCCGATCTGGCGGCCGCTTTAAACCACACATCCCAACCAGCCGTCGTCCCCGTCTCTAGCCTCCGTCCCTTCTTCAACCAGGCCGTCTACGGAACCCAAGTCCTCGACTACACGGTCGATAGCATCTCCGCCGACCCCGTACAGTGGTGGTTACGCGAACCCGCCGACAAAAAGAAGATCCAGTACCTCTCCACTGTCTACCTCCGTCGCAAGGGCGATTTCATCCTACCCGTCACCGTCGAGATCGTCTTCGACGACGGCACTCGCGTCCGCGAGCACTGGGACGGCGTCGATCGCTGGACTAAATTCACCTACACTCGCAACGCGAAAGTAGTCTCCGCCGAGATCGACCCCGACCACGTCATTCCTCTCGACTCCAACCTCTTCAACAACAGTTACACCATCAACCGGGATCCGATCCCGGCCCGCAAACTATCCAACATCTGGCTCAGCTTCAACCAATTCGCTGCACAACTCTTCGCCTTGATCGTATAACCGCCCGTGTAACCACTCTTGGTTTGCTTGCCGTTGCATTTTTAGGAGAGGCTCCGCATCATGCCCGAACGCCGCCATATCTTCCTCCACGGCCTTTCCCTCACCCTGCGCCGTCTCCCTGCGCTTCTGTGGACCTACGCCTTCAACCTCATCCTGGTCTTCCTCTTCTCCATCCCTTTCAACCTCCGATTATCCACTCTCCTTAACCACTCCCTCGCCGCCCAGCGCCTCTCCAGCGGCTTCGACCTCGGCACGCTAGGCGAAGCCTATCTGCATCTCCACCAGGGCCCAGTCGGGGATGCCGGATCCGGCTTCGGCCACACCTCCATTCCTCTCTACTTCCTCGTCTACTTCCTCCTCGTACCCGGAACCCTCTTCTGCTACCTCACCAACACCCCAGCCCGCCCCAGCACTCTGCTTCACCAGGGACTGCTCCACTTCTGGCGATTCGTCCGCATCACCATTCTCACCCTCCTCATCTCAGTTCTCATCCTTGGCCCACTCCTCTTCCTCCAGGGCAGATGGACCGACCACGTCGACGACAACATCGTAGGACGCTCCGCCTTCCTTCACATCCTCGCTGGTTACGTCGTCCTCTTTCTCGTCGCCTCCGTTCTCCGTCTCTACTTCGATCTCGTCGAGGTCTACACCGTCCAGCTCGGCCTCCACCTGCGCACCCCTGTCTTTGGGAACCAAGCCAAACCCGACCGACGCGTCCGCCGTGCCCTCGCCCCTGCCTGGAGAACCCTCTGGGCCAACTTCTCTCAAGCCTGGCCCGTCTTCCTCTTCCTCACTCTCATCGGGGGGGCCGCTGTCATCCTCACGGCCCGAGCCTCCATGCACATGCTCGCTCAGCCCCGTGTCTGGCCAACCTTACTCCTTGCGCAGTTTGGTCTCTTCCTCATGCTCTTCACCCGCTTCTGGCAGCGCGGAGCCGAGACCGCCCTCGCCCTCCAGAATCCCATCCCCAACCCGTCGCTACCTCCAATCCTTCCCATCGCCGACGTAGTAAACCCAATCGACCCGCTTCATCCCACGCATCGCATCCAACTGACGCCCGAACAACACCTCCATCCGGCCACCCACGAACCCATCTCCGACCCCGAACCCGCTCCTCCCTCGCTCGACGAACCCGACCCCGGTGTCTTCCACCACAACCCCACAAAACCACCACAATAAATCAGCAACTCACCACACTTTAACCACACGAATACCACCCAGAAACACGTCTGCGCTAAAATGTGAATAGACTATGAATTTGTATATCCTCCGCCATGCGAGCGCCGGTGTACCACGCGCCAATCCCTTGCTCGACGCCAAGCGCCCCCTCGATAAAGAAGGCAAGAAACACTGCCTCCAACTCGCTCAAGTGCTGAACGCATTGGACATCCAGTTCGACCTCATCGTCTCAAGCCCTCTCAAGCGCGCTCTCCAGACGGCATCTCTCGTCGGCACTGAGACCGGCTACGAAGCGCAGATCCTGCACTCCACCGCGCTCGCCCCGGAAGCCACCCTCAAAGATTTTCAGAAACTCCTCAACGAGTGCTCCAAGCGCGAGAACCTCCTCGTGGTCGGCCACAACCCCAACCTCACCACTTTCCTCGGCGCGCTCTTAATTCCCGCCAACTCCCCGGCGCCCGCGAAGGTTCGCCTCCGCAAAGGCTCACTCGCCCGAGTCGTTATCACCCGCGGCCCGGCGACCCTGCAAGGATTGCTCGACCCGCGCACCGTCCGCGCTCTCTACGCCACCTCGACAAAGAGCTCCCGCCGAAAGACCTCGCGAAAGTAAGCAGCCTCTTTCCGCAGCGACCAGGCCTCAAGCTCCGCTCCACCACGCCCCGGAACCAGCTCCAACAGCACTCGCTTGGGATAAACGTGCGTCCGCATCTGCAGCACCGCACTCGCCCGATCCTGGTTCAACGCCACGGCTAGCCTTAACAACACCACCGCCCGCACAACATGCACGTGTTCTTCCAGGGAAATCCACCGCATCGGACGGTCCATCGGCTCCGGTCGGCTCTTGCCCATATACCGCGCAATCGCACTCACGATCATTCGCTGCTCAGGAGAAAACCCAAATATCTCCGAGTTCGCGATGATGTACTGCGTATGCCGGTAGTGTCCCTGGTGATTCATAAACTTCCCGACATCCTGCATCATCGCCGCTGCCTCCAGCCATAGCCGGTACTCCTCCGGCAGCTCATGCACTCTCGCCAACGCATCGAACAACTCGACCACATGCTGCCGCACCGGCTCTACCTTGCGCTGCTCAATGTTGTATCGGTCGCAAACTTCCAGAACCCCCGCCCAGCGCTCGTTCTCGATCTTCTGGTGTACTGAAGTCCTTAGGTCCACCTCCGCTAGCATCTGCGCCAGCATCCCATCCCGCAGTCCGAGCGGTGAATAGCGAAAGCCCTTCAACCCCAACCGCTCCAGCAGACTCGCATACACCAGCGACCCGCCCACAATAATCTCCGACCGTCGCGGCCCAATCCCCGGCACTGCCTCCCGCTGCGCATTATTCATCTTCGCCAGCCTGTCAGCCAGCTTCCGAACATCGGCCGTGTCAGCAGTCATCGCGCCCACGCGCTCCAGCCGCTTCTTCGCCAGCGTCTTCTTCGCAGCCCTTCCCTTGCGAACATGACCGCTCGCCTCTGCCAGCGCCGCCGCTGTTCCCGACGTCGCAATCACCAACCCCACCCGCGGTGTTCCCAATTTCTTCTCCGCCCGCCGCAGCTCCCTGTCGATAAACTGCTTCAACCGCGCTACATCCTCCTTGGCCGGCGGATCGCTCTGCAGAAACTCCTCTTTCAGCCGCACCGCACCCAGCGGCATCGTCACCATCACCTTGATGCGTCCCCCATCAGACGCCGTCACCTCGCAGCTCCCGCCACCCAGGTCGATCAGCAGGCATTTTCCCCGCGCTCCCACCTCATGCGTCACCACGCCAAGATGAATCAGCCTGCCCTCTTCCAGTCCTGAAATAACCTCGACGTTCCACCCCGTCGTCGCCTTCACCCACTCCGTAAACGCCCCCGCATTCCTTGCGTCCCGCATCGCGCTCGTGGCCACCACGCGAACCTTATCCACCACATGCAGCTGCACCGCCTTATGGAATCGCTTCAACGCACGAATCGTCGCTGCCATCGCCTCAGGCGAGATCACGCCCGTCTGAAAAACGCTCTCCCCCAGCCGCGTGACCTCGCGATCTTCGTGCAGCGTCTTCAGCCGGTGCATCTGCACCGAAGCGATCTTCAACCGGCACGAATTCGATCCAATATCAACCGCAGCAAACGTAGGCATCGTCCTAGCATCACCTCAATCGGAAAAAATCCCGCACCAGCAGATTACATCGCCGACCACCCAACGCCACGCATCCAATTCCATGGACGAGTACCGACCAGGTGGCAGAACAAGCGATCTATCGCATAACCCATTTATGCTAGAAGAGCACCACGAACACATGGTTAATCAAACCCTACTCGAAATCCCCACCGAACGCCCGGCAACGCTCTACACCGGCGCACCTCGCCGCTCTTCCGCTCTGCTCATCCTCAGCAGCCTCTGGCTGATCATCTTCTTCGCCTCCCTCTTTAGTCCGCCTCTGCTCGACGATGCCGACGCAACCCACGCGAGCGCCGCCCGTCACATGGCCCTCACCGGCGACCTCGTCACCCTGCACGTCGACGGCATCCGCTACCTCGAAAAAGCCCCGCTCCCCTATTGGCTTGTAGCCCTCAGCTTCCGGCTCTTCGGCTTCAACACCTTCGCCGCACACCTTCCGCAAGCCATCGGCGTTCTCCTCCTCGCGCTCCTTGGCTACGTCTGGACCGAACGCGCCTTCAACGCCCGTGCCGCCTTCTACACGGGCCTCGCCACTCTCACCTCCGCCGGCATCTTCCTCTTCACCCGCTACTTCATCCCCGAAGTCCTGCTCTCCCTCTTCCTCTGCACCGCCCTCTACTGCCTCCTCCGATCCCTCGACGAAAAGTTAGCCGCTGAAAAAGAAGTTGTCATTCTGAGCGAAGCGAAGAACCCCCGCATTTTGCCCGAAGCAGCACAAAACTTTCCTCGTACTCTCTCCCCATCCACCCACGCCTACCTGATGTGGACAGCCCTGGCTCTCGCCGTCTTAACCAAAGGCCTGGTCGCCCTGGTCTTCTTCTTCGGCACCACCATCGTCTACCTCGCCCTTACCGGCGACTACAAACGATGGCGCCAACTGAAACCTCTAACCGGCTTGTTGCTCTTCTTAGCAATCGCCGCCCCTTGGCACATCCTCGCCGGACTCCGCAACACCGGCGGCATGAACGGCCAAGGCTTCTTCTGGTTCTACTTCGTCAACGAGCACTTCCTCCGCTTCCTCGGCCGCCGCTACCCGATGGACTACAACAAGCTCCCCAGTTATCTCTTCTGGAGCCTCCATCTCGTCTGGCTCTTCCCGTGGTCGCTCTTCGGCGGCACTCTCATCTTGCAGGCCTGGCGCTGCTTCCAGCGTTACTACCAGGCCAACCCAATCCCCGAGGATCAAACCCTCTTCTGGCAGCCTTTCGCTATCGTCGCCATAGGTCTCGCGCTCAGGGAGACCATGCACATCCCCTACTTCTTCACCGTATTCCTCGCGCTCGTCCTCTTCGTAGTTCAGGCACTGCGCCGACGCCAGCGCAACTCCCCCATCGCTGAACCTCTACTCCGAATCCTCAACTTCCCTCAGCGCACCACACTTCTCCTCGCACTCTTCGCCACTCTCGTCCTGGTCTTCTTCTCCCTCTCCACTAACCAGGAGTACTACACCTTCCCCGCCTACCTCCCGCTCTTAGTCCTCATCGCCGCCGCTCTCACCTGCGCCGAGAACACATACTCCGAAGACCGCTCCGCACGCCGCTGGATCACCATCGCCCACGCCACCTTTACCGTACTGGGCATCGCTATCGCCCTCACCCTAGCCTACGGCCTCTGGACATCCCGCCATCTCTCGTTCGTCCCCGACATCGGCGATCTCCTCGCCCATCGCGGTGTCGGCGACTACACCTTCTCCATGTCCTCCCTCTTCGACCTCACCGGCCCAAGCTTCGCCGCCCTCCGGCTCCCCGCGAGCCTTGCCATGCTCGCCTTCGCTCTTGGCCCTGCCGCAGCGTGGCTCCTCCGCTCCCAACGCCGCCATTTAGCCGCCACTACAGCCATCGCTCTCACCTCGACTGTCTTCCTCATCGCCGCCCACATTGCCTTCGCTCGCTTCGCACCAATGCTCTCCTCAAAAAGCTTCGCCGAAACCATCCAGCAACTCGAAACCGATCAGTCCATCTCTCGCCAGAACAAAGTCCTCCTTTACGGCGACCAGGCCTACGGTTCATCGATCCCCTTCTACCTCGGCCGCGACGTCTCGCTCGTCGACGGCCGCTCGACCTCCATGCTCTTCGGCGGGACATTCCCCGACGCCCCGCCAGTCTTCCTTACTCCAGAAGACCTGCAGAACATCTGGGGCAAAGGCGAGCGAAAGATCCTCTTCGTCCCCATCGAAAAACGCGACACGGTCGACCGCCTCCTCGGCGACAACAAATTCCTCCTCAAAGAAAGCTCCGGCAAAGCCCTCTACACCGACCGCCCTCTCGATAAATAAATGTAACCAAGCGGACAAATAGATGCAGACAAACCGACTACCTGAGAACTGACAACTGACAGCTGACAACCAATCCGCTCGCCGCTGGAGCCCCCGCTCCTTCGCAATCCTCGTCCTCGCCTGGTTCATCCTCCAGATCGGCGGCCTCTTCACCCCCGGCCTGCTTGACGACGTTGACTCCGTCTACATCCAGATCGCCCGCGAGATGATGCAGCGCCACGACTACGTCACTCCGTACATCAACGGCATCCGTTTCTTCGACAAGCCGCCCCTCATGTACTGGATGGCCGCCGGCTCCATGCATCTCTTCGGCATTCACGACTGGGCGGCCCGACTCCCTCTCGCCCTGGGAGTTCTCGCACTCCTTCTTGCTGTCTACGCCCTCGGCATCCGCCTCTTCGCCGCAATCTCACCCTCTGCCGATCCCGACCGCGGAGGCTTCTACGCTGCTCTCGCGATGGCCACCAGCATCGGCCCCTACCTCTACACCCGCTTCTACATTCCGGACATCCTCCTCGCACTTTGGATGACCCTTGCCGTTCACCTCTTCCTCATCGCCCTCGACCGCATCCCGCTTTCCCGTAATAATTCCAAAGCTAGCGTCATCCCGACCGAAGCGGAGCGCAGTGGAGGGAGCCCCGTATTTCGTCCGAGGTCGGAGACCAATTCTCTCCTCCCGTGCCTGGCCTTCGCCGCCGTGATGGCCTTGAACGTCCTGACCAAAGGCCTCATCGGTCTGGTCTTCCCCATAGGCTTCGTCTTTCTCTACCTCGCGATAACGAAACAACTCCATCTCCTCCTCAAGCTCCACCTGCTCGCAAGCACCGCCGTCTTTCTCATCATCGCTGCTCCTTGGCACATCCTCGCCGCACTCCGAACGCCGGCCATCGCCCTACCCACAAGCCTCGGCCTTCCCGCAACCGGAGGCTGGGCCTGGTTCTATCTCTACAACGAGCACATCGCCCGCTTCCTCAGCAAACGCATCCCCCACGACTACGGCCTCACACCCGTCTGGCTCTTCTGGCTCTATCTCATCCTCTGGATCATGCCATGGGCGATCTTTCTGCCCATCGCCATCACCCAACAAATCCGCACGCTCCGAAATCGCGCCCTCGCCACCGCTCGCGAACGCGAAGCATCTCTATCGCTCCTCCTATGGGCCCTCCTCGTCCTTGGTTTCTTCACCCTCTCCAACCGTCAGGAGTACTACAGCCTCCCAGCTCTGCCAGCCCTCGCGCTAATGATCGGCTGCACCCTCGCACAAGCTGACCGTAACCAATCCATCATCGCAATCTCATCAGTCAACCGCCCCACCCTCCGATGGCAACTCTACGGACTCGTTCCCCTCACGACCCTAGTCGCCGTCGTCTGCGGATACTTCGCCATCACTGCTCCGCACCCTGCACCCGGCGCCGACATCGTCTCACTCCTCACCATGGCCGGAAGCACTGAGGCCTACAACCTCTCTCTCAGCCACGTCACCGACCTCACCGGCGCCGCCATGGGCTTCTTCCGCGGCCCTCTCGCCGCCACTGCCCTTGGGATGCTGGGCATCGGTCTCGGCAGCTATCTCCTTCGTCGCAGAGGCCACACCTACGCAGCAAACCTCACTCTCGCAGCCGCCATGACCATCACGCTCCTCGCCGCGCACGAAGGCCTCGCCCGCTTCTACCCCATCCTTGGCTCAAAGGGACTTGCTCTAGCAATCAACCAGGCACAACAAACCGCACCTCGCCCCGACGACGTCATCGTCATCGATGGCGAACTGACCGCCGGTTCAACGTTGATCTTCTACACAGACCAGCAGGTTCATCTCATCAACGGCCGCGTCAACGGCCTCTGGTACGGCAGCTTCTGGCCCGACGCGCCACACATCTTCGAGTCAGAAGACTCCCTCCGCCAGCTCTGGTCAGGCCCCCGCCGCGTCTTCCTCTTCACCTACGACCCCGCCGCCCGCACCACCGACCTTAGCCAACTCGGCGCAGTCCACACCCTCGCGAGCGCCGGAGGCAAAACCATCCTCACCAACCACTAGCCTTGTCCTAACGGCGTTCGTGGTCCGAAGCGAGCCGCGTTGTAGCTAAGTAAGTTCCACTCCCCACAGCGGGCCTCATCCGGCCGCCATCCACCAACTCGTAGACCTCACCCCGCCACTGGATCCGGTTGCTCGCATAGCTCAGCGCCCAGATCAACGCGCCGATCAGGTCGCGCAGGGGAAACAAAAACATCGCCAACCCAATGCGCTTCTCCTGAACCACATACCTTCCCACCACCCACGCCTGAACGCTTCTTCCCACCACGCTGCCCAGCAACGCGCACCATCCCAGCACCGGCATTCCAAGCATGAGCGCACCAGCCCACGCCATGACTCCAAACGGCACGCCAAACGTCAGACCCGTGCCAAAATGCCCCTTCGGCCGTGAGAATCGCGTACTCTTCATCCACCTAACCTGGTGTCTCATCGACTCAACAAAGTCCCCCTGCAGTACCATATGGTCGATCGCGTGCCCGCTCAGCACTACCTTGTGTCCATTCTTCGCAATCCAGTTCCCCAGCACAAAATCGTCGGCGCAGTAATCCGCCATACTCTCGAATCCACCCATCTCCTCCACCCGCGCCCGTCGCGTGACCATCGTCGGTCCCAGCGCAAACTGCACCGGCTCGATTAGGCTATCCGCACAGATGCCCGAACTCATCTCGATCGTCATCCCCACGGCCTCCAACTGTGACCAGAGACCACCCTTGATCACCACGCCACGGTAAAGGCATGTCGCACACCCAACCTGTTCATCGGCAAACGGCATCACGATCCGCCGCAGGTAATCCGGTGTCACACGCACATCGCTGTCGCTGATCGCCCACAGATCGTGGGTCGCCACCTTTGCCATCGCCGCCAGCGAACACACCTTCGCATTAGCCGCCCACGGTGCTCCACTCGTCACAAACCTCGCAGTAATCTCCGGATACTCCGCAGCCACTCGCCTCGCGGTCTCTAACCCTTCATCAGCGTCGCTGCGCGCACAAAACAGCAACTCTACCCGTGACACACCGTTCTCCGCCATCGCAATCCCGGCCTCAGCGACATGCTGCAGATAGTCCTGCTCGAAGAACGTCCTGAGGTTCGCCTCCAGCGCCACCTCGTCCCCATGCAGCGGCTTGAACAGGCTGATCGCCGGCAAAAACTCCGGCCGCTCTCGCAGGCGCGCGTCCTCACGAACAGCCCCGCGCCGGAACCGCAGCGCCCCGGCCATGACCATTCCAAAGTAGACACTCGAGGTAAGCAGGCCAAATAGCCCGACAAACAACAGACCCCAATGCACTACGGACATCAACCTCCTCCAACTGACTGGCAGCGTGCCAGCCTGCGTGATCGCCGTCCTAATCGCACGGCGATGCTCACTTTTATGGATCTCTAATCAGATAACCCGGCCGCCCTTACTTTGACGTCCTTTAGGGCCCCCAGGATCGCTTTTAAATTTAACCCGCATCCTACTGCGGCTCCTCCACCCTCCCTCCGTGCTTCAATGTATATATCTTTCCCCGGTAATAAAACTTATCTCCGCCATAACTCCCAAACCAAAGCACGGTCCCCAACAAATCCCGCAATGGATACAGCAACATACCCCGTACCCAGCCTTCATCTCCCATCACCCGCAGAATCGCCCCGGCCTGCAACCACCGGTTCAACACCATTGCCGCCAACCACACCACACCCAGCAGCGCATGGCCACTCAGCACCCCCCACACCAGCCCCAACACGCCAAACGGCATAGCAAAAGTAAGTCCCGACCCCAGATGCCCCAACGGGCGCGACCGCCTGGTGCTTTGCATCCACCGCAACTGGTTCCGGAACGATAGCGCGAACGGCGTATCCTGCACCATCAGCCGGATGACATGCGTCGCCATTCGCACTCCAACTCCCTGTGCCGCCAGCCGGTTTCCCAACACAAAATCGTCAGCATAAAACTGCCCCAGGTATTCAAAACCACCGGCCCTTTGAAACGACTCCTTCCGCACCGCCATCGTGGCGCCCAGCGCAAACTTCGTCCCCTCCAACATGTCCGCCACCAGCACACCCGAAGTCATCTCCACGCTCTTGCCCAGTGCATCCAGCTGCGAAGAAAACCCCGCCTTCGATCCCCGGTCCGTCGTCCCCAGGTACACACACGAAGCCAGCCCAATCTGCGGATCCTTCAAGTTCTGCACCATCTGCCGCAGGTAATTCTTCGTCACTCGCACATCCGCATCACTGGTAATAAAAAGCTCATGCTTCGCCACTGAATTCAGCTTCGCCAGCGAGTACACCTTCGCATTGTGGAACTTCGGCGTAGGCTCACCGCACGTCACATACCGTGCATCCACCTGCGGATAACGCGCTCCCACTCGTTGCGCCAGTTGCAGACCCTCATCGCTCTCTTGCCGCGCGCAAAACAGCAGCTCAAACTCCGGATAGTCCTGCTCAAAAAACGACTCGATATTCCGCTCCAGCCCCGGCTCCACCCCATGCAGCGGCTTCAACACGCTCAACGCCGGCAAAAACGTCGCGACCGCACGATCCTCCCGCCGTTTCCGCGCTCCGAAGCGCACCGCCGCCGCCATCACCATCAGGCAATAGGCCGTCGAGGTTACTGTGCCGCACATCGCGACCCAAAATAAAATCTGAAGCAGCAAACTCATCTCACCCTTGGATACCCTCCAGCGCGCCAGAGAAACCCGAATTGTCAACCCGCAGTCTTCTAGTTTATCGCAGCCCAACCCACTGTTCGACAGCAACGCGTTCATCTCTCTTAGTATGAGAAATTTCCGCAGCACACCATTTCACGCCCTGTTCTAGCGCTTCTTCGCCGTCTTCACCGAAGTCACCTTCACCGGCATCACCACCGGCCGTCGCATCGGAACCAGTCCCGCCCCCGGCTGCTGCTGTTGTTGCATCCGCGTCAACATCTCCGTCCGCACGTAATCGACGAACCCCTGCATCTGCCGGTTCATCTCCTCCATCCGCTCCCGCATCTGCAACACAATGCCGATTCCTGCGATATTCACACCCAAGTCCCGCGCGAGGTTCAAAATAAACTCCAGCCGCTCCAGGTCCTCATCGGTATAAAGCCGTGTATTTCCTTCACTCCGCGAGGGCCGCAGCAAGCCCTCCCGTTCATACAAGCGCAGCGTCTGCGGATGAATCTCATACATCTCCGCCACCGACGAAATCATGTACGCGCCCTTGCTCTTCCGCTTTGTCACCATGTCCCAACCTCTTGCCGGATACTTTTACGCAGTCTAGCTCTTTCCCACGTACACCCGTCAAACAAACTCAGCTATCCTCAAAATCAGCATCTCACTCGCTAGCCATGAAGAAGTCCAGAGTCGCACTCCACACCGCGCAGCTCCTCACCGGCATCGCTGCCGCCGCCGCCGCTTACGCTCTTAGGTCGAGCGCCCCAAAGCGCCGCCCCGGCCAGATCGTCCTCATCACCGGCGGCTCCCGCGGCCTCGGCCTCGCCCTCGCCGAGCGCTACGGCCGCTCCGGAGCCAAGCTCGTCCTCGCCGCCCGCGACGTCGAAGAACTCATCACCGCCCGCCACACCCTCCTCGATCGCGGAGCCGTCGAGTCGCCCGACAACGTCCTCCTCATCCCCGCCGACCTCACCGACGCCTCCCAGGCCCTCTTCCTCATCGACCACGCCGTCAGCCACTTCGGCCGCATCGACGTCCTCATCAACAACGCCGGCATCATCGAGGTCGGCCCCGTCGAAAATCAGCCCATCGCCGCCTACCGCCGCGCCATGGCCACCAACTTCTTCGCCGCGCTCCACACCACTCACGCCGCACTGCCGCACCTGCTCGACCGCAAACCCGGCGTCGAAGACGCAGCTATCGTCAACATCGCCAGCATCGGCGGCAAATTCGCCATGCCTCACATGCTCCCCTACGTCGCCAGCAAGTTCGCCCTCGTCGGCTTCTCCGAAGGCCTCCACGCCGAACTCCGCCACAAAGGCGTCCGCGTCACCACCGTCTGCCCGGGCCTCATGCGCACTGGCGGCGAAGCCCACGCCGACTACACCGGCCAGGCAAAAAAAGAGCAGCGCTGGTTCACCCTCGCCGCAAGAACCCCAATCCTCACCGCCTCCGTCAATCACGCTGCCAACAAAATCTACAAAGCCGTAGCCGCCGGCCGCGCCGAGGTCACCATCACCCCACAAGCCTGGCTCGCCGCTCGCGTAGCCGGCATCGCCCCCGAAACGACCCAATATCTAGCCAGTCTCGCCAACCACCTACTCCTGCCAGCCCCCTCCACCAGCGACCAAATCAACCTCGGCTTCACCCTAAAGGTCTCCACCTACACCTCAGACGCAATCTTCGAACAAGAAATTGGCCCCGAAGAGACCTGACTTTCAGAAATCTTGGGTGCCCCATTTCCCGCAGTTGGGACATGGGTTTCCGAAAGTCCCTCCCTCATGCAAGGCCCACCTTTTTCTAGACAGCCGCAAACAAACTCTCCCGCGGCTCCTCCGGATTCAACTTAGCCAACTCCCTCAGTATTTCTTTCGAACGCTCATCCTGCACCTTAGGCACCACGATCTTCACCTCAACGATCTGGTCCCCGCGCTTGCCCTCATGCGCTGCACTCGGAACACCCTTCTCCCGCAGCCTCAGCTTCTGCCCCGTCTGCGTCCCCGGCGGAATCTTCAACTGCGTCCGTCCTCCGCCCTCATGGGTATCGATCGTCGGCACGTCAATCTTCGCGCCCAGTGCAGCCTCCGTCATCGTAACCGGAACAGTTACATAAATATCATCGCCCGTCCGCGTAAACACCGGATGCGTCCCCGCTTTAATGATCAGGTACAAGTCCCCCGCCGGCCCTCCATTCGTCCCGGCATTGCCCTTCCCTGCCAGACGAATCCTCTGCCCATCGCGAGTCCCTGCCTTAATCCGAAACTCAAGCGGCTCCCGCTTGATCACCACGCCTTCACCATCGCAAGTCGGGCATTCGTTCTGCACCTTCCCCGAACCGCCGCACCGCGGACACTGAATATTGAACTTCATCCGCCCGCCCATCTGCGTCACTTGTCCCGAGCCATGGCACTCCGGGCACTCCACACTCCCGCCCGTCGTCGACTTGCCCTTGCACGTCGGACATATCTCCTGCCGCTGAATCTCCAGCCGCGTCACACCGCCTCGCACCGCAGTCCAGAAGTCCAGGTTCACCTGATACTCAAGATCAGTCCCCGGCTGCGGCCCGCGAGCAGCCTGCTTCCCTCCATTGAACATCCCGCTAAAAATATCCTTGAAGCTTCCGGTAAATCCCCCACCGGATTGCTGCTCAGCCCGTCCACCCTGAAAGTCCGAAAAATCGAACCCGCCAAAGTCGAACGGAACCTCCTGCCCCGCATGCCCACCCGTCTGGGTGCTATACGTGCGATGTCCCCCACCGCCATACCCACCCCGTGCCGCCGCCTCCGCCGCAGCCGGATCGATATTGTCCGAGTAGAAGCCAAGCTGGTCGTAGATCTTCCGCTTCTTGTCGTCGCTCAAAACATCGTTGGCTTCAGATATCTCCTTGAACTTCTCCTCCGCCTTCTTGTCATTCGGATTCACATCCGGATGATATTTCCGCGCAGCCTTGCGAAACGCCTTGCGAATATCATCCGCCGACGCCGTCTTCTTCACACCTAATGTGCTGTAGTAGTCCTTCGTCTGTGTCGCCATAGTCTTCTTCCATTCTGCAACCAGCGCGGTCCTTCCGCGCCTTGAAACCTACAAATTACTTCGCCGCCTGACAAACCGGACACCAGAACAGGTTCCGTCCCGCCACCACCTTAGTCAAAATCTTAGTCCCGCACACAAAGCACGGCCGCCCTTGCCGTCGATAGACATAGTGCGCCTCTTCCTTCAGCGCCTGCCCCTCCGAATGCGGCCGGTCCTTCGGCTTCGTCGTCACAATCCTCCGATCGACCATCGCTGCCTTCATCAACACACCCGCATCCTTCCATATCGACCGCAGCGTGCTCTCCTCTACTTCCTTCCCGGGCGCAAACGGATTCAGCCGAGCCCGGTACAACAGCTCCGCACGAAAGATATTCCCAACACCCGCCGCCACTGACTGGTCCATCAGCAACTCACCAATCGCCTTCTTGCTCTTCTTCACCTTCTCAACAAACTTCTCCGGCCCATCCCCATTTAGCGGATCAGGCCCCAGCCGCTTCAACAGCTTCTCCCACATATCCTGCGAATAAACCGAACAATCCATCGGCCCGCGCAGCTCAACCCATGCCACCTGCTCCGGTGGCAAGTTATCCGAACCGTCGTCCTCCGAGTACCACCGGTGCGGCTTGCTCGCATCAGCTCCCGCAGGCTTCTTCACCGCCTCCGCATTCCACATCCTCAGCCGCAGCGCGCCGCGTACCGCAGGCAACGGCCCTGAACCTTCAGTAAAGTCCCCCTGCAGCCCCAGATGCACATGCAGAATCCGGTCCTTCCCAAAGTCGTACCCAAGGTGCTTTCCGACAGCCATCACCCGCTCCAGCTTCCGCCCATCAATCACCGCGGTATCCGTAAACCGCCCCTGCGGCCCATCCACACGCACAGCCCTGCTGCCAAACGCCACAAAATGCCGCTCTGCCCATCGATGAATCTCATTCCCTTCAGGCATCACCCCTCCGAAAAACAGAAAACAATGGCGACGGCACTGGTCAAAACCAGAACTACCGTCGCCACCGTCTGCAAATCAACTCAATTCCTAACCAGAAAGATTAATTCCAGACTTGCCGCGCCTCAATCGCCTCAATCGAAAACATCTGATCCGGCTCCATCTGCTGCATGCGCTGCACAAACTGTTCAGCCTCTTCGCGTGTATCGAACATCATCCGGTTATACAACCGGCCCGCGCGTACCTGGTCACATCTCCACATTGTCTCGGTCATCGCCTTACCTCCAAGCAATCGATTGAGTTCCAGGTTCTCCAGCCAAAGCAAATCCGCGTACTTGTCTTCCCTTTCACTGCTATTCACTTCAAACACCTTTCTGGGTGATATGTCGCACTCTACACGTCAATCCCCACGCACGATCTTGAAAAAACGAGGGGCACCCTTAAAGGAACGCCCCTCTCATTCAATACGTCCATACAACTTCTATGGATTACACTTACTTCTTTTCATCCACGTCGACATACTCAGCATCAATTACGCCTTCGTCCTTCTTCGGCTCTTCCGGCGCGCCTGCCGCTGCTGTTGCGCCATCCGCTGCCGCTGAAGCCGCAGTCGCCTTGTACATCGCCTCGGCGAGCTTGTGGCTCACTGACGTTAGACGATCCTTAGCCGAATTCAGCTCACTCGCGCTCGGCGTTCCCGCCAGCGTCGTCTTCGCGTCAGCCAGAGCAGTCTCGACCTCAGTCTTGTCCGACGCTGCAACCTTATCGCCGGCGTCCTTCACCATCTTCTCGACGTTGTAGACCAGCGAATCCAGCCCGTTGCGCGCCTCAACCACCTCGCGCTGCTCCTTGTCCTCGGCGGCATGAGCCTCGGCATCCTTCGCCATCCGCTCAACCTCTTCCTTGCTCAGGCCCGACGAACTGGTGATCGTAATCTTCTGATCTTTTCCAGTAGCGTTGTCCTTGGCCGTCACATTCAGAATGCCGTTCGCATCGATGTCAAACGTCACCTCGATCTGCGGCACGCCACGTGGAGCCGGAGGAATTCCCGCCAGTTTGAACTTGCCCAGCGTCCGGTTCTGCGCCGCCATCGGCCGTTCGCCCTGCAGCACATGCACCTCAACCTCGGTCTGCGAGTCCGCCGCCGTCGAAAACGTCTCCGTCTTCTTCGTCGGAATCGTCGTGTTCCGGTTAATCATCGCCGTCGCCACGCCGCCCATCGTCTCAATCGACAACGTCAGCGGAGTCACATCGAGCAGCAGCAGGTCCTTCACCTCGCCGGCCAACACGCCAGCCTGAACCGCCGCACCGATCGCAACCACCTCATCCGGGTTCACGCCCTTATGGGGCTCTTTGCCGAACAGCTCCTTCACAAGCTGCTGAATCTTCGGCATACGAGTCTGACCGCCAACCAGCACGACCTCGTCGATCTTGCTCGCATCCACGCCGGCATCCTTCATCGCCTGCTTCGACGGCCCAATCGACCGCTGCAGCAGATCATCGACGAGCGACTCCAACTTCGCGCGAGTCAGCTTGCGCACCAGATGCTTCGGCCCGCTCGCATCGGCAGTGATAAACGGCAGATTGATCTCCGTCTCCTGCGCCGTCGACAACTCGATCTTCGCTCGCTCCGCAGCATCCTTCAACCGCTGCAGCGCCATCTCGTTGCCCTTCGAATGCAGGTCAAGCCCAGTCTCCGACTTGAACTCCGCAATCAACCAATCCACAATGCGCTGGTCGAGATTGTCGCCGCCAAGGTGCGTATCGCCATTGGTCGACTTCACTTCAATAACGCCTTCCCCAACCTCAAGAATCGAGATATCGAACGTACCGCCACCGAAGTCATAGACCGCAATCGTCTCGTCCTTCTTCTTATCGAGACCGTACGCAAGCGCAGCCGCCGTCGGCTCATTCACAATGCGCTTCACATCCAGCCCAGCAATCTTGCCGGCGTCTTTTGTCGCCTGCCGCTGAGCATCATTGAAGTAAGCCGGAACCGTAATCACAGCCTCGGTCACCGAAGTGCCCAAATAATCTTCCGCAGCCTTCTTCAACTTCTGCAGAATCATCGCCGAAATCTCAGGTGGGGTGTACTCCTTACCCTGCGCCACGACGACGATGTTGTCACCCTTCGCAACCACCTTGTACGGCACCATCTTCATCTCATCGCCAACCTCATTCAGCCGGCGGCCCATAAAACGCTTGATCGAATAGATCGTGTTCTCAGGGTTCGTAATCGCCTGCCGCTTGGCCACCTGACCAACCAGTCGCTCCCCGCTCTTCGTAAACGCAACCACTGAAGGGGTAGTCCGCCCACCCTCTTCGTTCGGAATAACCTTCGCCTCGCCGCCTTCCATCACGGCAACGCACGAGTTCGTCGTTCCCAAATCAATTCCAATAATCTTTGCCATCCGTCATCCTCCGGGCACACAGCCCACCAACAATTTTCTTAACTCATCAAGATTCTCACCTTGAGTCACTTACTGTCAACTATTCTGATGCACCTTATCCCCCATACGATTCGCAAATATCGCAACCTCTAACCGCTGATGCCGCACAGGGATACAGTCAACCCGGAAGCTTTCAACCCGTAATTCCGGCAAGCTCTTTGTTATCAGCTCCGGCCACGCAAACCAGCCTCCAAATCGAGAGAAAAGCCCCTCCAAATACCTACCCCTTAGGTGTCATTGTCGCCCTAGATGCCCCCCGGGTACGCTTGCCTCATTTCATGCACCACCCCTATGCAGCATCTTGGAGCGTAGCTCATGCATTTCTTCCCCGCCTCGCGCACCAAACGCCGCCTCTTCAAAATCGCCTCCCTGGGCCTCGCTGGCCTCCTGGCAGGTCTTCTCTCCGGCTGCAACGACTCACCCAATAACTCCGCCGCCGCCACTGGCACCCCCTACACTCAGGTCCCCAGCGACTCCAACCCCGACCCCTCTGCCACGGCTCAGCCCATTCCCGCGAGCCTTGACGCAACCGAAATCCCCGCCCTCAAACATCCACCCTCAGCCCGCAGGCTCCAGTACGGATCTGTACGCACGGTATCCCAGGTAACGGCTCCCAGCGGTCGCAGTCACTCTTAGCGCCACCAGGATCACCCGCACAATAACTCCCATCAACTCAACCACTCAACCGAGCGGCAACCCTCAAGACTCTGGGTTGCCGCTTTTCTTTGTGTCAGCGAGTGCCTCGCCGAAATAAGCATCCATTACTCCCTTTTTGGGCTCTACATAGTAGACAATCACTCCCACAAGAAAGAATCATCCCCAGCACATGGCCTCCGCTGCAGTCGCACCTTCAGATCAATCCGCACAGGCTGCTCAAGGCGTCAACCCTTGGCTGATTGCTGCCTCGGTCATGCTAGCCACCTTCATGGAGGTGCTCGACACCGCAATCGCCTCCGTCGCCCTCCCCTACATCGCCGGCTCCCTCTCAGCCTCCACCGACGAAGCCACCTGGGTCCTCACCAGCTACCTCGTCGCCAACGCCATTGTCCTCCCCGCCAGCAACTGGTTCTCCCTCAAATTCGGCCGCAAGCGTTTCCTCATGTCCTGCGTCGCTATCTTCACTGCCGCCAGCTTTGCCTGCGGAGCCGCCCCCACCCTCGGTCTCCTGCTCATAGCTCGCATCATTCAGGGTGCCGGCGGCGGAGCCCTCCAGCCTCTTTCGCAAGCCATCCTCCTCGAGTCCTTCCCTCCCGCCAAACGCGGAGCCGCCATGGCCGTCTTCGCCTTCGGAGTCGTCGTCGCCCCCGTCCTCGGCCCCACACTCGGCGGCTGGCTCACCGATACCTACTCCTGGCGCTATGCCTTCTACATCAACATCCCCATCGGCATCCTCGCCCTCCTGATGATCAACCGCTTCATCCACGATCCCTCCTACATCAGCAAGGCCAAGGTCGCCCCACTCGACCGTTACGGCTTCGCCGCCCTCGTCATCTGGACCGGCTGCCTCCAGGTCGTCCTCGACAAGGGCCAGGAGGACGACTGGTTCGGCGCCACCTGGATTCGCTGGGCCACCTTCTTCCTTATCGTCTCCTTCCTCTACTTCTGCTGGCACTGCTGGCGCGACAAGAACACCATCGTCGATCTGAAAGTCCTTAAGGACCGCAACTTCCTCATCGGCTCAACTCTCATTTTCATGTTCGGCATAGGCATCTACTCCACAGTCACCGTTCTGCCCCTCTTCTATCAGGAGCTCCTTGGCTACACAGCCTTCACCGCCGGTCTCGTCGTCGCACCCCGAGGCATCGGAGCGATCTGCGCCATGCCCATCATCGGCTACCTTTCGAACAAAGTGGACGCGCGCATCCTCCTCACCTTCGGCTTCCTGACCTTCGGGCTCACCACCCTTTACTTCGGCAACGTCACCCTCGACCTCTCTCCCACCACCCTCCTCCTGCCGATCCTCATCACCGGCTTTGGCCTCAGTTTTGTCTTCGTCCCCATCAGCACCGCCGCCTACGGCACGCTCGACACCAAACAAATCGGCAACGCCAGCGGCCTCTTCAACCTCATGCGTAACATCGGAGGCTCCATCGGAATCTCCCTCGCCCAGACCCTCCTCACTCGCCGCAGCGCCGTCCACCAGAACGAGATCATCAACTCCGTCCCCATCACAGGCCAGCAGTTCCAGAACTCGATGCAATCCACGACTCAGTTCCTCTCCGGCTGGTTCGGGCACTCCAACGCGCTCGCCCCGGCCCAGTCGACGCTCTACGAGCAGCTTGGCCGTCAAGCCGCCAACTGGGCCTTCGTCGACGTCTTCCGTTGGCTCTCCCTGCTCTGCTTCTTCTGCGTAGGCATCGTCTGGACGTTCAAAAAAGTAAAACCCGGCAAAGGCCCCGCCGGCGCCCACTAGCAATAAGGCTCACCGCTTACCCAAGCAATCCGTATATCGTGCGTCGAACGAGCAGTTTGTTTATCGTCGCGCCAAACAGCTTGTCATTCTGAGCGAAGCGAAGAAACCCCGCATTTTGCTTTCGCCGGTTGCTTGTTCTTCGCCGTTATCTCAGCCGAAGCGAAGGACCTCTGAATTTCGCCTTCGTAACCACGTCAAATCGCATCTGCGATAACCTCACTCCATGCAACGCAACCGGCTACCGTACATCCTGATCCCTCTAGCCGCGTTCATCGCCATCATCCCGCTCCTCATCAACGGCTGCTCCTGCGGCCACGACTTCGACTTCCACATCCTCAGCTGGCTCGAGGCCGCCCGCCAATTCACCCACGGCAACCTCCACCCCCACTGGGCCGACACCCCCGCTTGGAACGCGGGTGAACCCCGTTTCGTCTTCTACCCGCCCCTCTCATGGACCATCGGCGCCATCCTCGGCCTGATCGTCCCGTGGACATGGACCCCCATCCTCTACACCTGGCTAGCCCTCACCGCCGCAGGCCTCAGTCTTCACTACCTCGCCCGCAGTTTCACGACTCCAACCGCAGCCACACTAGCCGCCATCCTCTACACGGTGAACCCCTACATGCTCTTCACCGCATACGAGCGAACTGCCTATGCCGAACTCCTCGCCGCCGCCTGGATTCCTCTTCTCCTCCACGCCATCCTGCGCAAGCAAGTCACCATCCCCCGCATCGCAATCCCAGTTGCCCTTCTTTGGCTCACCAACGCCCCGGCCGCCGTCATGTCCTGCTACGCCCTAGCTCTCCTCACCGTAGTTCGCCTCGCCACAAATCCGGGTGCCCCATATGTCGATTCTGAGATGTGGCCATCGCGCGCCGGCGCGACCGCTCCCGCCAAGTTCGCCGCCACCGTCGCCTCATCCCAAACACCGCTGAAACTAGCCATCAACACAGCAGCCGGAACCGCTCTAGGCCTTGGCATCGCCGCCTTCTACATCCTCCCCGCCGCCTATGAACGCCGCTACGTCCAGATCGCCATGGCCATCGTCCCTTTTCTCCGCATCCAGGACAACTTCCTCTTCCACCAAGCCGGCGACATCCCCCATGACCAAGTCCTTCACACCGCCTCAATGATCGCCATTCTGTTATTGGCCATTACCGGCGTAGCATTGATCATCATCCGAGCCACAAATGGGGGTGCCCCATGTCCGGATTCTCGGACGTGGGCATCGCGCGCCAGCGCGACCGCTTCCACGCAGCGCCAACTCTTCTACTCCATCACCACCCTCACCATCGTCATCACCATCCTCCTCACACCGCTCACCCTCCTTATCTGGAATCACGCCCCCGAACTTACCTTCCTTCAATTCCCCTGGCGTCTCCTTGCCATCCTCGCCGCAGCGCTGGCGCTTGCGATCGCGCTGGCTCTCTCACCCGTCAAACTCAACCCACTTACATCCACAATTCTGGCAATAATCGCCGCCGCGGCACTAACCTACCCCGCTTACAAAAACTTCCACCAAACTTGCGACCCCGAGGACACCGTCGCAGCCCGTCTCGCCCTCTTCCATTCCAACCAGGGCACCGACCCCACCGACGAATACACCCCCGTCACCGCCGACAACGACTCTCTCGCCCACACCGACCCCACCTACTGGCTCTCACTCGACCCCAACGCCAAAGCCCCCACCAACACCCAACCTAATCCCGCACCCGCAGACTTGACCGTGAACTCCCCCGCTCCCGAAGACCTCATCCTCAATCTCCGCGACTATCCCGCCTGGCACATCACGCTCAATGGAGCCCCCATCACCACCCACATACATCGAGACGACGGCCTGATCGCTCTTGCCATCCCTGCCGGTCCCTCGACAATCTCCATCACCTACGCCCGCACGCTCGACCAGACCATCGGCGACCTCATCACCGCAATCTCCCTCATCCTCCTTCTGCTAACCCTCCAACGAAACTCCCGTCTACCCAGCACCTCTCGAGTCCTCAACCATCCATAAAATCCGCGGTCGCAATCATCATCTACCGCAACCTCATCAAACAAGCTGATTTATCATCAACATCAGATGGACTCCACAGTAAAAGACCTTCTCCTCTCCGGCGCGCAGCGTACCGATGCCGCTCTCGAACGCCTCTTGCCCTCACCCGACACTCTGCCCCACTCCATCCATCGCGCCATGCGCCACAGCATCTTCGCCGGCGGAAAGCGTCTCCGTCCTATCCTCTGCATGGAAGCCGCGAAGATGGTCGCAGGAAGCAAAACCTACCCCGAAGGCGTCGCCGACCTGGGCGCAGCGCTCGAGATGCTCCACACCTACTCCCTCATCCACGACGACCTCCCCGCCCTCGACAACGACGACCTCCGGCGCGGCCAGCCCACCTCCCACGTCGTCTTCGGCGAAGCCACCGCTATCCTCGCCGGCGACGCCCTCCAGACCCTCGCCTTTCAAACCATCGCCGCGCTTCCCAGCTCTCCAGTCACCACGGTGGCCATCCTCCGCGAAGTCTCCGCGGCTGTCAGCACCGGAGTAGGTCGCGTGGGCGATCTCGAAACCAAACTCCCCCCCGGCATGATTGGCGGCCAGGTCATGGACATCGAATCCGAAGGCGTCGCCCCCACCGCCGAACTCGTCGAAGCCATTCACCGCGCCAAGACCGGAGCCCTCATCACCACCAGCCTCGTCTCCGGCGGCCTCTATGGAATCCGCCAGATGCGCGGCTCAATGGGCCTTGGTGGAGGCTCGGATCGCCGTGGCGGCGAGAGCGCCGCAGCAGCTAAAGCTCGCTTCGACTCCCTACAGGAAGCACTCCGGGAGCATCACGCAGTCAGCGCCAACACCATCGCCCGCCTCCGCACCTTTGGCGAAAAAGCCGGCCTCGCCTTCCAGATCGTCGACGACGTCCTCGACATGACCCAAAGCTCCGAAGAACTCGGCAAGACCGCCGGCAAAGACACCGCCACCATCAAAGCCACCTGGCCCGCCGTCTTCGGAATCGAGAAGTCCCTCAAGGACGCTGAAGAGCTCATTGACGACGCCTTCGCCGCACTCGAGCCCTTCGGCGCCACAGCCGACCCCCTCAAATCCCTCGCCCAATACCTCGTCGAACGCAAGAATTAGAGTCGCTAGTACTGCGCAGTTCAAGTCCGCCCTAGCTATTACCCTTCTTGCTGTCATCCTCGAAGGGAATCAGTTATTGCAGTTGTGGCTGTTGCAGTTGTGGCTGTTGCAGTTGTGGCTGTTGCAGTTGTGGTCGTTGCGGTTGCGTTGTCCTTGCTCATTTAGTTGTCATCCTTCGCCGAAGGCGGAGGACCTGCTGTTGCCTTTGCCTTCTATCCGCCATCCCCGAACAGGGTCCGCTTTTGCCGTTACCGAACTTGACACAACCAAGCCTCAAAGAGACCCACCCACCAAACTTTCAACCTTTACCAACCATCGAAGTCCAAACCTAAAGTCTCTGAATCGAAGACTTTGCGCAATATTGACGGGGAGGGGGGGGTACACCCGGATATCATTGACCCAGCAATGCTCACCGAAGCCGACATCCTCACCGCTCTCCGAGACTGCTATGATCCCGTCCTCCCCTGCAACATCGTCGACCTAGGCCTCATCCGCTCCATCCTCATCACGCCTGACGTCGACGCCCCGGGCTCGACCATCCCCGGCGTCCCCCAAAAACACCGCATCCAAATCCAGCTCACTCCCACCAGCCAAACCGAAGACACCAACGCACAACTTCAAGCCCAGATCATCAATCGCTTAGCCGGCCTCGAGACCGTAAGCCGCACCACCATTGCCCTCCTCAACGAACCCGTCTGGACGCCTCTCAACATCACCCCTGCCGGCCGGAAAGCCCTCGGCCTCGACGGCCACCCGCACCTGGTCCAGATCCGCTGACCCCATGCCCCCCAACAAACCTAAAAAACCTCTCGTCATGCCCGCGCCTCAGCCGCCCCAGCACCCGTTCGACCAGATCCACGGCGTAGAAACCAGCGGCCTCATCGTTGCCGGGAACCTCATCACCGGACACCCGAACGACTCCCACGTCACCGCCTACTACGGCGTCGCCCCCAGCATCCTCCGCACCCTCATCGACCTCTGGCGCGCCACTGATCCGCCTCATCCCATCTCCCACTACACCTTCCTCGACATAGGCGCCGGCAAAGGCCGCGCCATGCTCGTCGCCAGTGAACTCCCCTTCCACCAGGTCATCGGCATCGAGCTCAACCCCACCCTCGCCGACACCTCCCAGCTCAACCTCGACCACTGGCTCGCCACCCACGCAGCCGACACCACCGCCCCACCCCTGGCCCCCATCCGTCTCTACGAGCAGGACGCCCTCACCTTCGATCTCCCCCGTACCCCCACCCTAGCCTTCCTCTTCCACCCCTTCGAAGCCCCCGTTCTCAAGCTCTTTCTCCGCCGCGTCGAAGCCCGCTTCGCCAAAAAACCTGGCACTCCGCACCCAGCCTTCGATCTCCTCTACGTGAACGCCGAGTGCCGCAAAGTCCTCGACCAGCACCCCGCCTTCACCTGTCTCTTCCTCGGCCCAGTAGCCATGTCCCCCGAGGACCACGCCGCCGACCGCGCCGCCATCGCCCAGCAAAAAGACTACAGCTCCACCGGCGACGAAGAGTGCGCCATCTATCGCTACACTGGACGCGGCAATTAGACTGCTGCAGCTATGCGAGTCTTACCCATTCACCCGCACCACAAATAACCGCTCATCCCCACCCGCATGTTCAATCGCGATCTCTCCATCCGCCCGCGCCACCACGCTCGGAAACTTCTCACCCCACTCCACCAGCACCAGAGCATCTTGCGCGTCCGCCATCTCTTCCAGCCCCAAAGTCAGCAGCTCGCGGTCCGTCTCCAACCGGTAAAGATCGAGATGATAAAGCCTCACCTTGGGTCCCACATACTCATGCACCAGCGTAAAAGTTGGGCTAGTCACATCCGCAGCCTCAGCCGCGCCCAGCGCCGCCGCGATTCCCTTCACCAGCGTCGTCTTCCCCGCACCTAAATTCCCCCTCAGTACGATCATCTTCGGAGCAGGCAGCAGCATCTCCGCCACCCTCTCACCCATAGCCAGCGTCCCCGCCTCGCTCCGTGTCTTGAACCGCTTCTCCTTCATCCGTGCAGTCCGCAGATCCAGGTCAACCCATCGCCATCCATCACGCGGTAACGGAACGCGTCGGAAAGATGTGTAACCGTATCGGTTGCAAGTACGGTATGCTCGTCCATTGCTTTCACGGCAAAGTCGGCAGCCAGCCCGTGCAGATAGACCGCCGTCTCCACTGCTCGCGCCACATCGCCGGGAAACTGCGCCAGCATCGCAGCCACGATCCCCGTCAAGATATCTCCGCTCCCACCCTTCGACATCGCCGGGTTCCCGCTCGTATTCACCGCAATCGACCCATCCGGATGGGCCACCAGCGTCCGCCACCCTTTCAATACCAGCGTCAGCTTATGCTCCGTCGCAAACCGCCGCGCTAGCCCCACCCGGTCCGCCTCAACCTCCTTCACCGTCAACCCCGCCAGCCGCGCCATCTCCCCTGGATGCGGCGTCAACACCATTACCCTTCCCTTCCCATTCAACAGGTGCGTCTTCCCGGAAAACGCATTCAACGCATCCGCATCGACCACCACCGGCACCGTCGTCTTCTCCACCACTTGTCGCGCAAACGCCGACGAGTCGCCTTCGGTTGACAGCCCTGGCCCCACGGCTACGACGGTGATCTTCTTCATCAGCGAGTCAAGCTTCGCGCCATCCAGGTTCTTGAACGACACCGCACCTTTGGTCCCCTCCGCGAGCGGCACCATCATCAACTCCGGCGCGATCCGCGTAACCGTATCTACAATGCTCGTCGGCACCGCCGCCGTCACCAGCCCAGCCCCACTGCGTAGGCAGGCCAGTGAAGCCATCGCCGGCGCTCCCGCCTTTCCATAGCTTCCTCCCACCACCAGTACGTGCCCAAACTTCCCCTTATTCGAGTTTACGTCCCGAGCCTTCTCCGCTAGAGCCTTCGAAGAGCCCGTCCACGTCAATCCGCTCGCCGAAACTACCGCGTCCACGGGCGACCCGATACCCGCAACCACCACCGGCCCGAACGTACCGCCGGTCTTCTCATTCCGCGTCAGATGACCGAATACATGCGCCAGCTTCGGCGCAGTAAACGTGACCACCGCATCCGCACGAAACGATCCATCAGCCGTCTGCTCCATCGAATTCGCGTCCCACCCCGAAGGCAGGTCCACCGCCACCATCGGTGTATCGAGCCCCTCCAGCATCTCGCGCAGCACAACCGCAAGTCCTCGCAGCGGCGGCTTGAAGCCCGTCCCCACCAAAGCATCGATCAACAACCCCGCCTCACCTAACACCGGGGTGCAAGCCTCCAGACCAGCTTCATCCACAACCTCGTCCACAATCACTGCAGACGCCTCACATCGAAGCAAGCGAAGAGCCTCCGCCGCCTCACCTTTCATCTCATCCATCCCCCCAAGCAAAACAACACGCACCAGCATTTCAGCACGCCCCAGCATGCGCGCTGCAACCAACCCATCTCCACCGTTATTCCCTTTCCCGCATAAGACAGTAACCTGACGCACAGACGGATACTGCCGAAGGCAGAACTCCGCCACCGCCCGTCCCGCGTTCTCCATCAGAAACTGCAGCGGTACCCTGAACTCCTCCGCTGTCCTGCGGTCTACCGCGCCCATCTCCTCCGCTGTCAGAATCTTCATGTCTCCCTTCTACGCGAATCCGCAGCCTAAGCCAAGGAGCGGGGCACTCAATCGAACAGACGCAACTCTACTCCGGGATCAAAATAATCCCGGGCCATTCACTCACTCAGATGCGATGGAAAAATCAGATTTGCCGAAAAAAGTTGGCGCAGTTGTCTACAATCAAAAAACTGTACCCAACCAACTGCTTTAGTCAGAGGCACCCAAAACACCATCAGCAGCAACAGTCGTCTTCTGGAGGAAATAGCTCTTATCCCAAAGGGCCCGGTAAAACTCCCCGGTCAACTCAGCCGCCTTCGGTCCAAATGTAGGCCGTCCACCTTCAAGGAAAAACACCGTCACGATCCGCCCATTCGGTGTATCTGCATACGATCCGAACCACCCGAAGCGGGTCCCGTTGTTCGAACACGTTCCCGTCTTCCCCATCACTGGAAACTGGTTGAAGTTAGCCCGCAGAGACCTTGCCGTCCCATACTCCACAGCGCCTTCCATCCCAACCGAGATCTCCGGAATCAGTGGAGCTATATCCAGCGTCCGCTTCACCTTAGGCTCAAACGTAGCCAGATCGAGCGAACTCTCAGGGTGCTGCAAATAATAAAGTGTTCCACCATTAGCGATAGCCGCAACCAGCGCACCCAGCTGCAACGGAGTCATCGAGACGCTCTCGCCAAACGAACACATCCGTCCGACGCCACCCAGCGATGCCGGCAACTCCTCATCCGGATACGTCCCCAGTTGCTCCCCTGGAATCTGATACCCTGCCAGCTCCCCCAGGCCAAACTCATTCGCATAGTGCTTCACTCGCTCAAAGCCCAACTGTCGACCCAGCGTCTCAAAATAGAGATTGTTCGAGTGGGCCAGCGCCTCCGTCATCGTCATGTGGAAATGTCCACCCAGATTCACCGGAGTATCGCGCCGAACGATTCCCTCCTCTAACGCAGCGAGTGCCACCGTCAGCTTGATCGTCGAGCACGGCTCCGCTCCACGCGACAACGCCAACTTCTGGTTCACCATCGCCAGGATGCGCCCCGTCGAGGGATCGATGGCGATCGCAGTCCCGTTCATATTCCCCAGCGCCTCGATCGCTGCGGCGCGAACCACCGGATCTTCGCCCTCCACTACGTCACCCAGCGTCAGGTTGTCAGCAAAAGAGCTAGCCGAGAAATGCTCGTGATACCTCGTACGCCGCACTGCAAGCGTAGGACGGGCACCATGTACGCGCACATGGGCCACGGTTTTGGTCGTTGCCACGGCATGCGTCGTACTACCCGCGTGACTCGCTGTTGCATGCGAGGAACCGGTATGCACCGCAACATGCGCCGTCCCGGCAGAGTGGTGCTTGGTCTTGCCAGTCGTGGTCGTGGTCGTCGTTCCGCTTGCGCCCGCTCCAGCACAAAACACAAGGCCGAAGAGGACTGCGCCAAAAACCTTTAATAATCCCGACACGGGCGTTCCCTCTAGTTGATTTGACTGCAATCGAAATGCCATCGACCCAGAAAACCGTCTTATAACGATCTATTTAACACTATAAAGCACGATCGCACCGTCCCACTTTCGTGCTAAGTCACCCAAACAGCAATAGATCCGTCAATTCCCTCGCCGCAGGAAGGCTGGAATATCCAATTCATCCGGCTCCCCGTGGTTCGCCGCCGTCTCGGCACTCCCATAGGACGGCGCCCGTGCAGGGGCTTCCAGAGGGAAAACATCTTCCATTTTGCTGTGCATTTCCTCATCCTGAACGCGTGCTGAAACGGAAAAGTGGGTCAATTCAACCTCGGAGATCGTCTCCGTCCGCGACGTCGAAGCCCGAAAAAAATCGTCGTCAAACACCGAAGCAGGCACCGGAATCAGCTCCGGAGGAGCACTCGGCCCGACATTCGCAGCCTTCTCCCTCCCCTCACCAACAGGCGCACTCATCGGCTCAGCTTCCGTCTCGCTCGCAAACCGCGGACTCGGTCGCGGCGTCACCACACGTGGCTGAATCGGCACGTCAAACCGCACCGTCGGCAGCGTCGACTCCGCCAGCATCCGCTCACGCCGATGCGGCATCTCCTGCTGTTTGAAGCCCGTTGCGATTACGGTGATCTTCACCTCATCGCCCATCGTCTCGTCCTGCACCGCGCCGAAAATAATGTTGGCGTCCTCATGCGCTGCATTCTGAATGATGCCGGAAGCCTCATTCACTTCGCTCAGCTTCAAATTGCTCGATCCTGTGATGTTGATCAGAATCCCTCGCGCTCCATCAATCGCTCCCGCCTCCAGCAGTGGCGAAGCCATTGCAGCCATCGCAGCCTCCACCGCGCGATTCGTTCCCGACCGCATCGCAGTCCCCATCACCGCATAGCCCATGCCCGCCATCGTCGTTTTCACATCGGCGAAGTCCCGGTTGATCACACCAGGAATCGTAATGATGTCCGAAATCCCCTGCACGCCCTGGCGCAGCACGTCGTCTGCAATCCGGAAGCTCTCAAAAAATCCAGCATCCTTCGCCACCGCCAGCAGCTTCTCATTCGGAATCACGATCACGGTATCGACCGACTCCAGCAACTCCTGCATCCCGCGTTCGGCCTGCATCATCCGCCGCTTGCCTTCAAACGCAAACGGCCGCGTCACCACCGCCACCGTCAACGCTCCCATCTCGCTCGCAAGGCTCGCAATCACCGGAGCCGCGCCTGTACCCGTACCGCCGCCTAGCCCCGCGGTAACAAACACCATGTCCGCGCCTTCAAGCGCCTCGATAATTTTGTCCGAATCCTCCAGCGCCGCACGCCGACCCACATCCGGGTTCGCCCCCGCACCCAGTCCGCTCGTCAACTTCACTCCCAGCTGCAGCTTCACCGGCGCATTCGAAACCTGCAGAGCCTGTACATCCGTATTCGCCGCGATGAATTCGACCCCCACCACATTCGCCGCAATCATTCGATTCACAGCGTTGTTTCCACCACCGCCCACGCCAATGACTTTGATCCGCGCTCCATGCGGAATCTCATCGTTATAGTGAATTCGAAGGTCGTCGTCCGGCAGATTAGACATGGCAGCAGTTACTCCTTAAGGTTTTTAATTCTCCCATCTCCGCGCCCAACGCAAGACCTTCGTTTTCCACTCCCAGTACCACGAATGGTTCAACTCCCGAAAGAAACATCCCCAACGCTCCGCACAAAATGACCCTCAATCAATCGTGCCGTCGACTTACCCACTCCGCTTGACCGCTCTTCGCCGCCGCGAGTATATTTGCCCGCTGTATCACAGGGCCTCCGAAACCATTTCCCCAAGTTTTTAGGAGGAACGAATGCCTTCACCAAAAACCCTCTCCCTTCAGGATCTCTCTGGCGCAGTCAATAAAGCTGTCTCAGCCACCAAGCTGAAAGTGCCGCCAGTGTCAGGTCCGTACGTCTACATCAACCCCGGCATCATCTGCGGTTTCATCATCTTTGAGACACTTGCCCAGGTAGGCGAGGCCAAGCAGATCGCCGCGTCCATTGCAAAGCAGGCCTCCGAACTCACAGGCGTCACTATGGCGCCGGTAGTTCAGGAAGGCGTTGCAGGTGCGCAAGCGGTCGCTGGTGCATCAGCCGTGTTTCCACCAAATCACGTCATCTGTGGATTCAAACCCGAACCACAGTCCAGCCTCCGCTTCTAACCGAGCGAGACGCTCAACAACGGCCATTGTTCGCCTGCAAGCGTGCTGCAGGAATGCACCCACATTCCTGCGGCGCCAGGAGAATCGCCATGAGTTCAGCCCCTGCGGCCGGAGCGGCCGCCCCACGCGAGACGCATCTGATGTGTCCCAGCGCACAACCGGAGATGGAAGGCAGCCGCGTCCTCGGTGTTGTTGGCGGCACCGCCGATTCGCCCCAGCTCGCCTACCTCAACCAATACTTGCCCGTCACCGACGAGTTGATCGCCATGACCCAGCCGGTCAAACCGACACAGGTCATGCGCTTCGCCGCTCCATGCCAGGAAAAAGCCTGCTGCCACTTCGATGGTATAAACTGCAACCTCGTCACACGCATCGTGCAGATCCTCCCGGCCGTCACGGAGGCCCTTCCTGCGTGCCTCATCCGCCCAACCTGCCGCTGGTACCAGCAGGAAGGCAGACACGCCTGCCAGCGCTGCCCCCAAATCATCACCTATGTCGATGATCCCGACGACCGCATGCGCATGGCCGCCGAAGGTGACGGATTGCGGATGCGGACCTCTCCCGAGCTCATAGCCGCCAATCCAGACAACGCGCTTAGAGCAGATCCGTCATCAGCATGAACGACGAGAGGAAAATCTTCACCTTGCAATAACAAGGCGCAACAGCCCGCAGCAAAATCTGCGATATGCTTGCAGGCACAGGAGAACCCTGCCCCAATGATTCTCGAAGCGGAGTTTGAACCCGTCGATCTCACGACCGCGGTCTTCCGGTTGACCGGACGCATGACCCTCGGCATGCGCCTACGCGAGGTTGAATCAAAGATCAGCGACATCGCCGGCCACGGCATCCACAAGCTCATTCTCGATCTCTCCGCCATAGAATTCCTTGACAGCGCCGGCCTCGGCGTCCTCATGATTCTCTACGGCAACATGAAAGTCCGCGGCGGCCAGCTCCGTTTGGTCGCGCCCGGAGTCAAAGTCCTCGACGTGCTCAAAATGACCCACACCGACTCAATCCTCCCCGTCGACGCAAACCTCGAAGCTGCGCTGGCGTCCTAGACCTCCAGCGCACGCATTGAGAGTTCGACGACAAATGCTGCAAGCCGATCCAGACTCTGGCTCCAGCCCTGCGACATACCTGCGAGGTATTGCGGCGCCGCCGGAGTTGAACTAGTCACCCGCGCAACCAAGGATATCTCCGTTCCACCATCAACCCTGGTGAAGGTGACCGTGTTCAGCACCTTGAACATCGGCTTGCCCTCGCCGTCGATTGCCGCTGTTACCAAAACCAGACGATGCGGACGATCGATCTCCATGAACCGTCCCGTCATCGGATGCACCACACCATCGGGCGCGCGCATATGAATGTAGATCGCCCCGCCCAGACGCGCGTCTACCTGGCACACTGGATTCGTAAACCCCTTCGGCCCCCACCACTCCGCCAGGTGCTTCGGATCGATCCACGCCTGAAACACCTCTTCCGGCGGCGCTGCGAACCTGCGTGTGAGGCTCATCTCGAGCAACCCGTCCTCCACTACGCTTCTAGTGTTTGCCATGTGATCTCTCCTTCACCTCGCCCAGATAATCTTCCAGCCGATCGAAGCTGCTGTTCCAGCCACGCATATGCCCATCGCGGTCTCCAGAAGTTACGAAAAACGCCTGGCGAAAGTTCATCGTCGTCCCCCCGTCATGCTCCTTTAACGTGATCGTAATTACCGTTTCAACATTGGACGAAAGACCGGGATTCTGATCCCACTTGAATGTGTAGACCAGACGCTCAGGCTCAACCACTTCAAGGTTTTCGCCCCCTTGCCACAGATCGAACCTCTTCAACTCACCGTCGCCAACATCGAATCCATCGGTATGCAGGCAAAGACGCCACTTCCCTCCCGGCCGCGGATCGTTTTCAATATGCCTGGCCTCGAACTGGCGCGGTCCAGACCAATGCTTCATATGCTCAGGATCAGTCATTACCTTCCACACCAGCTCGCGCGGAGCATCGAACACACGCGTGATATGAAGCTCATGTTGCGCTACCGCAGTCGAAGAAGACACAGTCGCTGTACTCATTGCATTCCTCCATTGGTTCTCGCAGCTAAGCGAGTCGATAAGTAGTCCGCCAGTCTCGCCAGCGTTTGTTTTCCGCCCTCAATCGAGCCGAACTCCCGCACATTCTGGTCGCGCGCCTCAGCCGACACAAACACCATCCGCATCGTCAGACGCGTCTTGCCATCTTCATCCGCGAAGGTCGCCATCATCTGAAACTGCGCCGACGGGCCGCCTCGCTTGCCACCGCTCAGCCTGTACCCGAGCCGCTCATACGGCACTACCTCTGTAAACACGCTCTTGTTCGCGTAGTCCGTGCCGTCCGGCCCATGCATCACCTGTCTCCACACGCCGCCCGTCCTCACATCCATCTCTTCAATCGTCGTCGAAAAACCCTTCGGTCCCCACCACAACGCCACCTGCTTCGGATCGGTCCATGCCTCCCACACCATACTGCGCGGCGCATCGAAGACCCGCGTTAAGAACAATCTCCCGGTCCGCCGTCTCGCTCACTTCAATTATTTTTTCGGCCACGCTTCTTCTCCTTCGCTTGTAGTGTCTGCAGGTACTCGTCCAACCGATCGAAGCTCGCCTCCCAAAACCGGCGATACTCGTCCAGATAATCCGCCGCCTCTTTCAACGGGTCTGCCTTTAGCTTGCAAGGCCGCCACTGCGCCTCCCGCCCACGCACAATCAGCCCCGCCTTCTCCAGCACCTTCAGATGCCGCGAGATTGCAGGCATGCTCATCTCAAAGGGCGAAGCCAGCTCCGTCACCGATGTCTCCCCCAACGCCAGCCGCGCAAGAATCGCCCGTCGCGTCGGGTCCGCCAGTGCTGAAAACGTCGAACTAATTTGGTCTTGCATGTAATAAACCTTTTGGTTAAATAACCATATGGTTAAATAAAAAACCTGTCAAGCCAGAATCAAAGTTTTTTTATTTTTTTGATCTATAGGTCGTTCTTATGCGCTGGAAGCAAGAAACCCTACGACAATACTTTCAACATTGAAGTCCGCGTAACTGCAACGAAATGCCTAGAAACTCCCGGCAAAGATAGCCTTCAACTTCGCCCGCAGCCCCTGCTCTTCACTCGCCCGTCTCACCTGCGTCCGGTGCGTATAAAGCAACATCCCAATCGCCACAGCAAACTCCGGCGTAGCCAACTCCGCAGGCATCCGCGACAAAGGCACCGGATAACCCACCCTTGCCGGAACCCGCAGCAGACTCTCAGCGTTATCCAGCAGTCCTGCCATCGTCGCGCCGCCGCCAGTCAACACACAGCCCGCGCCCAACGCCTCCAGCACTCCGCCGTTGCGAAGATTGTCCCGCAGCATCGTAAACAACTCGCGCGCCCGCGGCTCCAGAATCTCCGCAAGAAATCGCTGCCGCACCAGCCTCGCCGGCTGCCCGCCGGAGATCGCGAGATTTCCTCCAACTTCAATCTCATTCAACTGCGGCACCGCCGTCACCACGCAGTGTCCATAAATCTTCTTCAAATATTCAGCTTCCTCCACCGTCACATGCAGCCCGACAGCCAGATCGTTCGTAAAGTGATCTCCGCCAATCGGCAGCACCGCCGTATGCGCAATCGAACCCTCAAAAAACACCGCCAGCTCCGTCGTACTCGAGCCGATATCGGCCATGCAAACGCCCAACTCACGTTCATCCGCGCTTAGCACAGCCTCCGCTGCGGCAATCCCCTCATACACGGTATCCTGCACCTCCAACCCCGCCCGGTTTGCGCACGTAATCACACTCTGGGCCACACCACCCGAACACGTCGACAGATGCAGATTCACTTCAAGCTTGTTCCCCACCATCCCCACCGGATCGTGAATCCCTGCCTGATCATCCAGGATGAACTCCTGAGGCAATAGATGGAGCACCTCACGATCTGGAGGCAGCGCAACCGACCTCGCCCGGTCCACTGCGGCCCGAACTTCCTCTCGCGTAATCTCCCGCATCCGGCTGCCCATGCTGATGCCGCCTCGCGAGTTCACCCCGCGCACATGAGTCCCGCCAATCCCCACCACTGCCGTCTCAATCCCAACCTTCGCCATGCGCTCCGCAGTTAGCGCCGCGCGATTGATCGCCTCCGCCGCCGGACCCAGCTCCGCAATCAAGCCTTTACGCATCCCACGCGACGGCTCAATGCCGTGTCCGCGATACCGCAGCACGCCATCCTGCAACTCCGCTACCAGCACACAGCTCTTGGTGCTGCCCGCGTCGAGCACAGTGATCAGATTGTCCTGCTTCTGATTCATGGATGAACCGCCTGGGTAGGATGAGATTGTGTCGTACTGGCCGAAGGCTTCGTTCCCGCCGGTTTGTGTTTCGCAGGCGCGACAGGCGCCTTCGTCTTGGGCGCACTCTTCTTCGCTGGAACATCGAACGCAACCTCGCTCTGCGCGGTCACATGCACCGGAGGCTTCGTCGTCGATCCGTGCGTTGCAATCGCGGGCGGCGTCTTAGCCACAGGCTTAACCCCAGGCTTGACGTTCAGTTTCGCACTCGGCTTCGCAGTCTTCTCTACATCATCGGCCGCAACAGAAGCAGGCGTACTCGCGGCATGGGAATCGACCGGAGCGACAGACGACGCATTCGACGACGACGTCACAGGAACGCCCGATCCCGGCGGCATCTGCAGAACCACCTGCCGCTCATACCGCATATCCACTGCCGACAGCTTCGGATACAGCGTCCGCCACTCCGGCAAGTGCTCCTTGAAACTTCGATACCTGGCCAGAAAATCGTCCTCGCCAAAATGCACCAGAATCTCCGTCGAGTGATCCGGAATCAGCGCCTGCACGTCCTCGGGATTCGAAAGATCGATCTCGCTCAGCCCCTCCGAGATCTTCTCCCCTGAACTATCCAGGTCTGAAGTGAATCGTTCATAGATCTTCATCCGCGCCGCGCGCGTCGACAGCGGTTCATTCGCTGAGATACCCGTCACCACGGGAAACGAGTAATGTTCGCTCGCCTTCGCATCCACCGGCATATCGAGCAGCACGCCATTCCCGTCCACCAGTCCGATATGGCTCCCTTGCCGCACAAACGCCACAGGCGTCCTCTCCACAATCGATACGCGCATCCGGTTCGGCAGCAACCGCATCACCGTCGCATGCGCCACCCACGGCAACCTCTCCAACTCCGCCCGCCGCTGCGCCAGCGAAACCGTAAAAATATTCCGCTCCACATCCTCGCCAAAGATCCCCAGCAGTTGCGCCCGCGTCACGTGCACATTCCCCTCAAACCCAATTGACGAAGACGACTGAATCACAAACCTCTCATCATGCAACAAGTAATCTCTCGCCATCAGATACGCCGCAACGCACACACTAAGACCAAGCACGAGGAAACAACCGGCAAAGATCCTGCCCCACTTCGTCGTAGGCAATCCGCGAAACCTGACGCGAACCCCCGTCTTCCGTCGTCCTACCGGCGCATCGTCGTCATACGAATCGTCCGCGAAATCTTCTACCAAATCGCGACGCAGCTTTCGATTCGGCGAAGCCGACACCCGTCGCGGCCCCGCTGGCTCCGAGGCATACCTCTCCTCAGGTGCCTCAAGCACCGCTGTCCCGCGCTTCGATACCACATCGCTTTGTCGCAAGCCTGAGCAAGGCCGCGAGAATCGCCGTCTCTCACTATAACCCGCCACTCCCGTGCAAAAGCATCCCCATTCGAGGGAGTACCCGCGCAGCAACCAACCCTGCCGAATCGAAATAAGCTAAGCCTTCGCTAAGCCGTGCCCACCTCCAGCGCCTTCAGCAACGCCGCCCCTGCCTGCGATACATTCCCCGCGCCCAGTGTCAGAATCACATCTCCTGCCTTAGCCTCATGCACCAGCGCCTCCACTGCCTCCGGCACCGACCTCGCATAATCCACCATCTGTGGCCCGGCCTCATCAATGGCATCCGCTAGAGCCTCTGCGGTCACTCCCGCAATCGGTTCCTCACTCGCCGCATAGATATCCAACACCTGTACCGTGTCTGCATCCTTGAACGCCCCTGCAAACTCCGCCATCAAATCCCGAGTCCGCGTAAACCGGTGCGGCTGAAACAACACATGCACCCGCCCATACCCACACTCCCGAGCCGCCCTTAGCGTCGCCACAATCTCAGTCGGATGATGTCCATAATCATCCACCACCGTCACACCTCGTACGACGCCCTTCACCTGAAACCGTCGATCCACGCCACGAAAGCTCTCCAACCCCACGGCAATCTGATCCGGAGCCACGCCAAGCTGCACCCCCACTGCAACCGCAGCCGTAGCATTAAGGACGTTATGCCGTCCCGGAACATGCAGCCGAAACGGTCCCACCACCAGCCCCTTGTAGTTCACCTCAAAACACGAGTGGCAGTCCTTCTCCTTCGGCAGCAGCGCCGCGCGAAAATCAGCGTCCGCATCTTCACCGTAGGTGTAGACTCTCCGCCGTACCCGCGGCAGCACTGCCCTCAGCAGCGCATTATCGACACAAGCGGTAGTCGCCCCATAAAACGGCAGCCGATCCATAAACTCAACGAACGCCCCTTCAACGTCCTCCATATCGCGATAGCAATCCATGTGTTCGCGATCGAGATTAGTCACCACCGCCAGTACCGGCGACAGCTTCAGAAAACTTCGATCACTCTCATCCGCTTCAGCGACGAGATACTGCGAACTCCCCAGCCGCGCATTCGACCCCAACGCATTCACCCTCCCCCCGACCACCACGGTGGGGTCCAACCCGCCACCCGCCAACACGGCCGCGACCATACTCGTCGTCGTTGTCTTCCCATGCATCCCCGCCACAGCGATCCCATACTTCAACCGCATCAACTCCGCCAGCATCTCCGCCCGCTGGATCACCGGAATCTTCCGCTCCCTTGCCTCCAGAACCTCAGGATTGTTCTTCGCCACCGCCGAGCTCGTCACTACCACATCGCTCGCCGCCGCATTCCTTGCCGCATGACCCTCAAAGATCCGCGCCCCCAATCCCAGCAGCCGGTCCGTCACCGCACTCCGCTTCAAATCCGAGCCAGAGACCGAATACCCCATCGTCAGCAGGATCTCCGCGATCCCGCTCATCCCAATCCCACCGATCCCGATAAAGTGAATCCGCTGCGACGGCGCAAACAAAAAATGTCCAGGCACAAACATATCGTTCAACTTTACCAGCGGGCAGTTTCCGACCATCCGGTGCAGCCGCTCAGATGGTCACAATGCAGATTGATACGCTTTCGGGTGAAGCTCAATGCCATTTTTATGCAAAATACTGCATAGCCAGCCAATCATCGTCGCATTAGTGCCCAAAAATCGACCAAAATCTTGGCATTCAAATTGCTACCTGTCATGGTAACGGGCCGGGCCAGGGTTCGATCTCAATAGACGACAACGCATCAGAAAGAGTCACCCATGAATAAATCGTTTCTCCGCCTCAATATCTTCGCTGCTTCTGCCTTGGTTCTTTCCTTCCTCGCCGCCGCAAAACCTGCCGCAGCCGACAGCTTGAACATCACGTACTACACCATCGGCGAAACAGATAAAGACGCGAACCATCTTGCTGGCGGTCTCTTCACCAACGAAGTGCAGAGCACACTCGGGGTGAACGGACTGCCCGTCCTAAATACTGCAGCGTACGGCTGCACTATGAACTGCTACAACCCCGTTGGAGCCCCGACAGATGTTTTGTCGGATGGCGAAATCACCTATTGGAGTCCGACTCTCAACAATGGCGGGACTAAGGGAGCCTCTGACGTAACCCAAACCGGGACTGGAGTCGTCAGCATCCCCTATACCAACAACGCCTTTTTCCCGCCAAACGGGACCGGGTCCAATGACGAGAACGGGTTTCAAGCAGCAGAGCTGTATGGCACTATCGACGCGCCGACTTCCGAAACCATAGGCTTTTCGATCGGCTCCGACGATATGGCATTCCTCTATCTCGACGGAACTCTCGAGTGCAGTGACGGTGGAGTCCACGGCAATTCCTCGGTCCCATGCACCACATCGACGATCGCTGCCGGTTCGCACACCATCCAGCTGTTTTTCGTCGATATCAACAACGTTGCAGCTGCCTTGGATTTTTCCATCACAACAGAAGGCATAACCACCGCCCCGTCCTCCGTCCCTGAGCCCGGCACCTTCGCGCTCCTCGGCACTGGTCTTCTCGGCGCAGCCGGAGCCTTCCGCCGTCGCTTCGCCCGCTAACCTTACTCCAGCAACGCAGCACTCCACGAGGCCGAAGGCCGCCATCACACGATGGCAGTCTTCGGCCTCACACCTTTCGTGATATATAAAATTCATGCCCACCGTCTTCGCCCGCACAGCCGCCCTCAGCGCCGCTGCTCTCCTTGCCATTCCTGCCGCAAGCGCCCAGCAAGCCACCCAGACCCTCCTCGCCACCCCAACCACCGTAGCCTGGGGCTACTACTCCGCCCGCGCCAAACCCGTCCTCACCATCAAATCCGGCGACACTGTTACCATCCAAACCCTCTCCACATGTGGCCCACCCGAGCGGCTCAAATCCCTCGGCATAGCCGAAGCTGACATACCGCCCTATGTGTCCGACATCTACACCAAAGTCCCCGCCGCTGATAAAGGCCCCGGCGGCCACATCCTCACCGGCCCTGTCGCCATCGACGGAGCCGAACCCGGTGACATCCTCGAACTCCGCATCCAGAAAATCGACATCGACGTTCCCTGGGCCTGCAACTCCTTTGGCGTCGGCCGCGGCTTCCTCCCCAACGACTTCCCCTACAGCCATTCCCGCCTCATCCCCCTCGATCGCAAAACGATGATCGGCCACTTCGCCCCCGGCATCGACATCCCGCTGCATCCTTTCTTCGGCAGTATGGGCATCGCCCCACCCGAGTCCGCCGGCCGCTACAACTCCGCCCCGCCCTGGATGCACGGCGGCAACATGGACAACAAAGAACTCGTCGCCGGCACCACCGTCTACTATCCCGTCAACGCCAAAGGCGCTCTCTTCGAAGTAGGTGACGGCCACGCCGGCCAGGGTAACGGCGAGGTCGACATCACGGCTCTCGAGACCCAGCTCACCGGCACCTTCCAGTTCATCGTCCACAAAGCCCAGCCCGACGGTGAGGCTCACCGTCTCCTCTGGCCCCGCGCTGAAACTCCGACCCAATACATCGCCATGGGATTCGACGAAGACCTCAAAACCGCCACCGAAATGGCCATCCGCAACATGGTCACCTTCCTGTCGGAACAGAACCCCGACCACCCTCACATCTCCCGCGACGACGCCTACGCCCTCATCTCCGTTGCCTGCGATGTCGACATCACCCAACTCGTTGATACCAAGAGCGGTGTCCACGTCATGTGCCCCAAAGCCCTATTCACCAAGTAGGTAGCCACTCACGGACAACGGTTACCAAAGAACGCTCTTCCTTTCCTGCAACAAATGAGCCAAATTCGTGTCTAATCAACTGAGCACTTGACCGAGGCGAAGCTGCCCGGCTGGAACTCATCCTTGCTCGCCGCGAAGTCCGGTCGAACGACGCATTGCCGGACAAACGAAGGCCTGAGCAGGCAGGTAAAGCCATGACGTCCACTCGTCTCTTCAATAATTCGATCGCAACCGCGGCGCTCGCTGCTGCTCTCGTGGTCGCACCCATCGCCGCCCAGGCACAGGAGACCGCTCCTCCGCCACCTGACCAGTACGGCAATCAATACGGCCCGCAAGCAGGAACCCAGCAGGACGCCGCCATTCAGAACGGCGCACCTCAGGGCGTACAGCAGGCTCCTCCTGCCATCCCCGACTACGATCAGCCACCAGCTCCCGGCGACGGCTATATATGGACACCCGGCTACTGGGCGTGGACAGGTGACGGCTACGAGTGGATCCAGGGCGCTTGGGTCGCAGCTCCCTACACCGGCGCTCTCTGGACGCCCGGCTACTGGGGCTACGGCTACGGCGGCTACTTCTGGAACGCCGGCTATTGGGGCCCCTTCGTCGGTTACTACGGCGGCATCAACTATGGCTTCGGCTACTTCGGCATCGGCTTCTACGGCGGATACTGGGGCGGCGGCCGCTTCTGGTACAACCACGCCTACTGCAACTACCACGGCGGGTTCGGCTATAGTCGCGCCTACAATGGCTACTCCGGTCATCCTGGTGGTGCCAGCTTCGTTCACACCACCTCGGTAGCCGCCAATCACGGAGCAGCAGGCACGGCTTATCGCGGTTCCAGCATCAACGGCCGCACCTCGAGCTACGCTCAGGGCGCAACCCACTCCAACTACACCAGCTCCGCCTACAACGGCGCCCGCTCCTACGCCGGAGCCAGCAACTACAGCAGCGGCGCACGCAGCTACGCGGCGCCAAGCCAGAGCTACAGCGGCGGTGCTCGAAGCTACTCCGCACCCTCCAGTGGCAACTACGGTGGTGGCTACCACGGCGGCGCTGTGAGCAGCGGCGGCGGCTTCCACGGCGGTGGTGGCGGTGGCGGCTCACACGGCGGTGGCGGCGGTCATCGGTAACGACTAGCGTTACAAATCCAAGGGCTGAGAGAACCACTCTCAGCCCTCTTCTTTTGCTTCTTCTCTTTTGCTTCTTCTCTTTTGCCTCTTCTCTTTTGCCTCTTTTTGCCCTTTTCTTTTGCGCTTCCTCTCTTTTCCCTTCCTCTCTTTTCCATTCCTCTTTTGCTTGTCATTCTGAGCGCAGCGAAGAACCCCCGCATTTGCATTTGCATTTGCACTTGCTTTTGCTCTTGTCCTTGCCCTGTCCTTAGGATCAGAGAGGGGTTCAGCCCCGCGTCAAAGCCGAGCCGTGCAGCGGCCACCCCACCCCACTCACCCTTTTAGCCTTTCACCAGCCCCACCACCATCTCCCCAATCACCTTCACCGCATCCCGATGCGCCAGCCCCTTCACCCTCCTGCTCATCTCGCGCCGTCGTGCCGGATCCAGCAACAGCGCCGACAGGTCACTAGCCAGAAAACTCTCCATCGCCGAATCGCCGCTCTGCACCCGCAACTCCGCCGCTCCGGCCGCCGCAAACACCTCCGCATTTCTCAACTGGTGGTTATCGGCCGCCGTCGGCAGAGGCACCAGTACCGCCGCCTTCCCCGCCGCCGCAAGCTCTGCCACCGTGCTCGCTCCGCTGCGGCACAGAATCAGGTCCGCATCCGCAAACCGCCGCGGCATATCATCCAGAAACGCCGCCACCTCCCAGCGAGTAGCATCTGCCCCACTCGCCCCATACGCCTCTGTAACCGGATCGGCGAACTTTGCCCCCGCTTGATGCAGAATCCGCAAACCAGGAACATCCTCCATCAGACCCTTCGCAATCTTCGGCATCACCTCGTTGAAGATGCGCGCCCCCTGGCTCCCGCCAAACACCAGCAGCCGCACCGTTCGTGACGACTCCTCCTTCGGTGGCATCTCTCCAATCGCGAAAAACTCCTGTCTCACCGGAATCCCTGTTACCCGCGCCCCGCGAAAATACCTCCGCGTCTCCTCAAAGTTCACCGCCGCAGCGCTCACCCGCTTGCCCACCAGCCGGTTTGCAAGCCCAGGCGCCGCATTCGGCTCAAACGCCAGCGTCGGCACCCCCAGCAGAATCGCCGCCATCATTGCGGGTCCCGAGGCATACCCTCCCACTCCAACCACAACATTCGGCCTGAAACTCCGCACCAACCCAATGCACCGCGCAACACCCAACGGAAGGTCGGCGACCGTTCGTAGCCGAGTCATTGCACTCACATTCTTCAGCTGCCCCACCCGGATCAACTCCAGCGGAAACCCAGCCTCCGGCACCAGCCTCGTCTCAAGCCCTCGCGCCGTCCCCACAAACCGCACCTCGACCCCATGCGCATCCCTCAACTCGCGCGCAATCGCCAGCGCAGGGATCACGTGCCCACCCGTCCCGCCGCCCGCAATCAGAACTCTCAGCTTGGCTTTTTCGACCACACTAATCGATCTCGCGCGTAATATTCAGCAGCACACCCATGCTGGCCAGCGTAATAAAGATCGACGTCCCGCCCGAAGAGATAAACGGCAGCGGAATTCCCTTCGTCGGCAACAGCGCCAGCACCACACTCATATTGAAGAACGCCTGAATCAAAATCGCCGTCGTCAGCCCAAATGCGAGGAACCGTGCAAACGGATCGGTCGACAGAAACGCCGCCCGAAACCCGCGATACCCCAGCGCCACAAACAACCCGACTACCAGCAATGCCCCAATCAACCCCAGTTCTTCACAAATATTGGCGAAGATAAAATCCGTCTGCACCTCCGGCAGATAGAACAACTTCTGCCGCCCCTCCATCAACCCGAGCCCACGAATCCCGCCGGTCCCAACCGCGATCAGCGACTGCAGAATATGAAACCCGGTCCCACGCGGATCGGCCTCCGGATTGATGAACGCCAGCATCCGGTCCCGTCGAAACTTCACAAAGAAAAGCATGTAATACAGCACCGGCGAGGCCAGGACTGCCCCAATCGCAAAGTAACGCGTCCGCGCCCCCGCCAGATAGAGCATCAACGCAGTCACCGCCATGCACACCAGCCCTGTGCCCAGATCCGGCTCTTTCAAAATCAGCGCCGTAAACGCCAGAGGCACAGCGACCGCCCGCAGAATCGTGCCTTTCAAATCGTCCATCTGGTGAATCCGCGTCTGCAGAAAGTAAGCCAGAAAAAGCACCAGCACCGGCTTCGCCAACTCCGATGGCTGCAACGTCACCCCCGCTACGCGTATCCAACGATGTGCGCCGTTCATGCCGTTCATCGCAAACACGCCGATCAGCATCAGTGCCGTTACCGCGACCGCAGGAAACACCACCCTCGGATTGTTATAGTTGCGATAGTCCACCCGCATCAACCCAACCATCGCAAACAGACCAAGCACCGCCCACAGTGCCTGTCTCATGACATAAGAGTACGGAGACCCGAGACTCGCCTGCGCCATCACAGCCGAGGCTGAAAACACCGTCACCAGCCCAAACAACACCAGCAGCAGCACCACTCCGAAGAGCCACTTGTCCACCCCAACTCTCTTCGCCATGCCGTCACTTCCCCTGCCGTGTGCCCAATGCCGTGTGCTTAATCAAGTTCAATCACCGACTGCCGAAATACCCGGCCCCTATGCTCATAGTTTTCAAACTGGTCGAAGCTCGAACAGGCCGGAGACAACAGCACCACATCGCCGGGCACCGCAGCCTTCGCCGCCTTCACCACAGCCGTCTCGATCGTCTGCGCTGAAACCATATTCACGACTCCGTGCAGTTGACGCTCAATCTTTTCCGCAGCCGAACCAACGGTATAAACAACCTTCACCCGTTTCTTCAGCAGATCGGACATCGTCGTGTAGTCCGAGTCCTTATCCTTCCCGCCCAGAATCAGGTGAACTCCTCCCACGAACGAAGCCACCGCCTTCATCGTCGCATCCACATTCGTCGCCTTCGAGTCGTTGTAGAACTCGACCTCATTCAACTTCCTCACCAACTCCAACCGATGCTCCACCGCCCGAAACGCAGCCACCGCAGCCCGAACGCTCTCCGCCGGAATCTTCGCCAGCCGCGCCGCACAGACCGCAGCCAGCACATTCTCGACGTTATGCGCTCCCTTCAGAGGAATCTCTGCCACCGGCATTACCGGCTCCGTCACCCCGCCCTCTTTCTCCACCCACACAATCACGTCCATCGCGCACAAACGCCCCACGCCGAACCGCCTTCGTGCCACTGAACCAGAACACCTCGCTCTTCGCCCGCGCCGCACACATCTGAGTCACGCGATCGTCCCCATTCAACACCAGGAAATCATTCGCGTCCTGCCGCGCGAAGATCCGCTCCTTCGCCGCCACATAGCTTTCAAAGCTCCCATGCCGATCCAGGTGGTCCGGCGTCACGTTGAGTATCACCGCAATCCACGGATGAAACTCCTCCACCGTCTCCAACTGGAAGCTCGACACCTCCAGCACACTCACCGCCTCCTCCGTGCTCTTCGCCACCAGATCAATCACCGGCAACCCGATATTCCCGCCCACCAGCGTCGGCCCGCCCGCATCCTCAAAGATCTTCCCTATCAGGGACGTAGTCGTCGTCTTCCCATTCGACCCCGTAATCGCAACCACTCGTCCCTGCAGATACCGGCTCGCCAGCTCCAACTCCCCAATCACCGGCAGCCCAAACGCGATCACCTGCTTCACCTCCGGAGTATCCATCGGCACACCAGGCGATATCACGATCAGGTCTTGCCGCCGAAACGTCAGCAGCCCGTGCCCGCCTGACTCGACCATGATCCCAGCTTCCAGCAGTGCAGGGATCTCCTTCGCCAGCGCCACCGCACTGCGCGTATCACTCACCGTCACCCGAGCCCCTTGCGCACGCAAAAACATAGCCGCAGACAACCCCGACTTCCCCAGCCCCACCACCAACACCCGTTTGTTCTTCAAATCCATCATGCGTTTCTCTTTTCTCATTCTTTGAAATCCGCCAAACCAGCATCGCGAAACCGAAAGCCGCCACTGGCAGTAGATACCATTCGCGATCACGAATGCACGACCACAGAAACCATCCTAGGAGGGCAACGGTCAACCACTCGGCCAACCCAATACGTTTCCAATTATCACGCCATCGAATGAGGAACGCATCGGCCACGACTTGCAAGGGTAATATCGCGAGAATGACCGGCAGCCTGCGCGAATCTTCAACCCAAAGTATGAAGTAGGTCATAACCGCGATCAGGTTCGCGCCGACGAAAACGAACCACTGACTCACTCTTTTCGACTTCTCTCGAATCGTCAGTTCTTGATTAGCCACGCTCACCTCAGCTTCAACGTAGTCAACGCAAACAGCGCAAACACCAGCGCCAGGATCCAGAACCGCGCAATCACCTTCGACTCCGACCACCCCATCAACTCAAAGTGATGATGCAGCGGAGCCATCTTGAAGATGCGCTTTCCATTCCGCAACTTGTAACTCCCCACCTGTAGCATCACACTTACAGCCTCAAGAATAAACACGCCGCCAATAAACGGCAGCAGCAGCTCCTGCTTGATCACAACCGCAACCGTTCCAATCGCCCCGCCTAAGGCGAGGCTCCCCACATCCCCCATAAAAACCTCCGCGGGATGCGCGTTATACCAAAGAAATCCAATGCTGGCCCCCACCATCGATCCGCAGAAGACGGTCAACTCGCTCACCATCGGCATCCTCTGCAACTCCAGGTAGTCCGAGAACACCACATGCCCGCTCACGTAGGTCAGCACCGTCAACGCTCCCGCCGCGATGATCGTGCATCCAATCGCGAGCCCATCCAGCCCATCGGTCAGATTCACCGCATTGCTCGCACCCGAAATCACAATCATCACGAAGACGACAAACGGTACAAACACCAGCCAATGCATATGCGGAATATGCCCCATCCACTCCCACACCAGGTCCGGCCGAAACCGCTTCGCAAACGGAACCATTAGCCGCGTGGAATAAGCACCGCGAGTCTCCATTACCACCAGCGAAGCTGCCACAACCGCACTCGCCACAAACTGCAGACCCAGCTTTGCCCGCGCCGTTAGCCCCTGGTTCCTCCGATGCACCACCTTGATGTAGTCATCAGCGAACCCAATCGCCCCAAACGCCAGCGTCGATAGCATCACCAGCCAAACATATGGATTCGAAAGATCTGACCACAACAACGTCGGTATCAGAATCGAGATGCAGATCAACACCCCGCCCATCGTCGGCGTACCACTCTTCTTCTGGTGCGACTGCGGGCCCTCCTCGCGGATATACTGCCCAATCTGAAACTCACGTAACCTCTCAATCACATACGGCCCGATCAGCAAGCCGATCAGCAGTGCCGTCAAGCTCGCAAACACCGTGCGAAACGTGAGATAGCGAAAGATTCGAAACAGTCGAAAGTAGGGAAACAGCTTCTGATACAGCAGCCAATAGAGCAAAACGTTCCGCCTTTGTCCTCACTGCTTATGCCCCGCAGCTTATGCCCGGTCTAGCGCTGCGAGTCAGGGCTATCTTAACAGCCCTGTCGTCGAAACTCCTGTGCTTATCTCGTCGATGAACCAACTCCATGAACCAACCCAAGTCCCTGCACACCCGCCGGGACACTCAGGTCAAAGTCCATTCTCCAGTGCAAAGCAAAGGGCATCCCCGGCCATGGCAAGCTCAAACGCCAAATGCGCATCAATGTCGGGGTCCTCCGCCTGCCTCAGCAATTCCACTGTTACAGGGAAAAGATCAGTCCCTTTGCCGCGCTCCTTATGCTCAATCAGCTCTAACCGATGGTCTGTCTCTGCAATAACCTTTGACAGCCACTCTGGCGTAGGAGACGTCACCTTCTGTCGATGCCTCCTTCTCGCCGCATAAAGACCAGCCATCGACAAATGCTCTGCCGCCCTTAGGACACCGATCGCGCGCAGCACAATTTGATCCTTAGCCTCATCCTCTATTGCCTTGCGATAGAGTTTCACCCCACGATCCAGAAGCCCCCGCAGATCCTTCCCTGTACCCTTCTCCATCAGCGACATCACCGCCGAAGCCCGCTGCATATGATGAAAGGCCGTCATCTGGCCGTGATCCGCCGCATAAACCACTCTCTGTATCATAGCTTTAGCTGCCTTCTTCGCAGACCTCTTGGTGGCATGCTTCTTTGCCGGCTTCGCAGCCTTCTTGGCGCGTTTTTTCGAAGCAGAGCCCTCTGCTTTGGCGATGGCCTTGTTTTTGCCCGATATCTTTTTCTCGCCGCGACGAACGATCTCGTTTGCCATGGTCAGGATGCCTCCCTGCGAAAATATATTACTGAGAACCCGCCGCGATCACCGCTAAAGCCTTCTCCAACCGCACGCCCCGAGAAGCCTTCAACAACACTACGTCTCCCGCCCGCACATTCGCAACCAGCCACTCTCCTGCCTCTTCAGGGCCGGCAACAAAGAGTCCTTCGATCCCACCCCCCTTTGCCGCACCAACCATCGCCTCAGCCACACCACGCACTCCAAGAACAAAATCCACTCCATGCTCCGCCATCCTTAGCCCACAGGCGGCATGCAACGCCTCCGCCTCTGGTCCAAGCTCCAGCATCTCCCCCGCAACCACAACATGCCGTTCCGCCGGAATCGCTATCAACGCATCCACCATTGCATTCAACGCGGTCGGGTTCGAGTTATAGCAATCATTGATCAGCGTCGCCCCTCGCCACTCCAGCACCTCTCCGCGCTTATCCCCGGCCCGCATCTCACTCACTGCCGCCGCACATGCCTCCAGCCCAATCCCGCTCTGCAACCCCACCGCAATCGCCGCTAGCGCATTGGGAACGTTGTGCCTCCCCAACATCTTGAGTTGCACGCTCGCACGTTCTCCCCCCGCCTCTACCGTAAACACCACGCCGTCCGCTCCCACCTCCGCGACATGCACGGCCCGCACATCCGCACCCTCTCGCGTCCCATAAAAAACCGCGCGTCCCCCAAGCCCCTTACCGAACGTCGCGACATAAGGATCATCGAAGTTCAATACCGCCACCCCGTTCCTCCGCAGCGCTTCAATCAACTCATACTTCGCCCGGGCGATCCCTGCAATCCCATCCGGGAAAAACTCCAGATGCACCGGCCCAACGTTTGAAACCACCGCCCAATCCGGCTCTGCAATCTTCGCCAGCGCCGCAATCTCTCCGGCATGGTTCATACCCATCTCAATCACCGCAACTTCATGCTCTCGCTCCAGCTTCAGCAGCTGCAACGGCAGTCCAAACGCATTGTTCAAATTTCCGGCCGACTTAAGCACCCTGAATTTCACTCCAAGGACCTGCGCCACCGCCTCCTTCGTCGTCGTCTTTCCCGCTGACCCCGTCACACCAATCACCCGCCCACCCCACTCCTTCCGCACCGCATGAGCAAGCTGCTGCAGCGCGCGCAGCACACAGTCATCACAATCTGACACCTGGAGCAAGCGCTTCTCATCAACCTCCGACGGCACCACCCATCGATTACTCACTACGGCAGCAATTGCTCCATTCGCAAGGGCCGCCTGCACATAATCGTGCCCATCCAGCCGCTCGCCGCGCACCGCAAAGAACAACTCCCCCGCACCAATCGTCCGCGAGTCAATCCCATACCCCACAACCTCCGCCAACGTATCGAACTCACCATCCGCATGAATCCAATCCGCGACCTGTCCCAACGTCAGCTTCATTAAAACCCTCACTGTTTAATTGCCACAAACCCGGGTGCCCCATATCTCGATTTTGAGATGTGGGCATCGTGCGCTGCACGACCGCTCTGTCGGTTTCAAGCTACTCCAACTCGTGTAGGACTCCAGCCGCCACCGCCACATCATCGAACGGCACGGTCCTGTCCCTCAATATCTGCACCTTCTCATGTCCCTTCCCCGCGATCAGAACAATGTCCCCTGCCCTTGCCGAACGAATCGCAACCTCAATCGCCCCCGCCCGATCCTCCTCCACAATGCACTCCGTCCCCGTCTCCACCACGCCCACCAAAGCCTCTTCAATAATCGTCATCGGCTCCTCACTCCGCGGATTGTCGCTGGTCAGCACCACGAGATCGCTCCCCTCACCCGCCGCCCGTCCCATCCGCGGACGCTTTGTCCTGTCGCGATCGCCACCACACCCGAACAAAGTAATCACCCTCCCACCCCGCTCCCTCACCAACTCCCGCGCCAGCGAAATCAGGTTCCTCAGAGCATCATCGGTATGCGCATAATCCACCACCACTGTCACATCGTTCGGCGAAGGCACCACCTCGAACCGCCCCGGCACCTGCCCAAGCCTCTCCGCCCGCAGCTGCAATCTGCTCAAGGGACATATGTCGCCCTAGAGCTGCACTTGCAGCCGCTAGCAAGTTGTAGACATTCACTCGTCCCGTCAGCGGAGAACGCATCTCGATTGAACCCCATCGGAGTTTTCCAAGTGAAAGTCGTCTCGCCTGCGCGCAACATAACGTTCTCTGCGCGTATGTCTAACCCATTCTTTTTCTCCCATCCGTAACGCCAGACAATGCTGCGACGGGCTAACGACGCCATATAAACTCCGGAAGAGTCATCCAGGTTCACGATTGCAATCCGCGGGGGCGGGGTACCTACTCCCTGAAAAGCTTCGCCTTCGCTGAGAAATAGGCCCCCATCGTCCCGTGATAATCCAAATGGTCCTGCGTCAGATTCGTAAACATCGCCACATCCACCGGCAGTCCCCACACCCGCTCCTGCTCCAGCGCATGCGACGACATCTCCATCACCGCCTCTGTCGCTCCCACTTTAACCCCATCCGCAAACACCCGCAGCGTATCCGAGGCCTCCGGAGTCGTATGCGGCGACACCCGCACCTCATCTCCTACATGTGTCTCAATCGTCCCGATCAACACACACGTCCGACCCACACTCCGCAGCATCGCCTCAAGCAAAAATGCCGTCGTCGTCTTCCCATTCGTTCCGGTCACCGCACTCAGAGCCATCCGTCGCTCCGGATGCCCCAACACAGCCACACTTATCTCTGCCAGCGCCCTTCGCCCACGCTCCACCAGAGCTGCGGCAATTCCAGCATGCTCGTGGCGCAGACTTCGCATATACCTCAAGCGAATCGGTCACCACCGCCGCCGCACCCTGCTCGACCGCCGCCTCTACAAAACGATTTCCATCCGTCGCATCGCCCCGCATAGCGATAAACACATCTCCGCGTCCCACGCGCCGCGAGTCATACTGCAACTCCACTCACCTCAACCGAAGGCCCACCATGCTCAATCGCATTGAGCTCTGCACACACCGTCATGCCAATTCATATAAATGAGATGCTAGCTGAGACGGTGCACCCTTCGCAGCAAAAGCCTCTACCGAGTAAACCGCACCACAACCTCTGTCCCCGCCGGAACCATGGTCCCCGCCGCCGGAACCTGCTCCCGCGCCAACCCGCTCCCACCGCCTGCACCCGTAGACCCTACCGCGTCCGCCTTTTCCACCACACTCCGCAATGCCGCTCCCTCAAACGAAGGCACCGGCACCCGCAGCCCAGCATTCACCACGACCGCACCCTTCTCCTTCACCTGGACCGGTACAGTCGTCGGCAAGCTGCAGGCATGGCCGCAGGTGTAGAAGAGTTGTCGGAGTTCGCCTGGAACGCTGCCACAACCTTCGACGGCAGCAGACTGAGAACCCCCTGCGTCTTCCCCGCAACATTTTGTGCTCCAGCGACAGGCTTGCCGTTCCCCTCACTCACCGCAGCTGCTGCACTAGCCGGCGTCCGCAGCGGATCGTCCGCCGGCAAACTATTCACATCATCGAACATCGCATTCAGGTCCGCCGTGCTCTCCGAGGGAGCATCATCAACAGTCTCCTTCTCCGCGACCATCATCTCCTTCTTCGTCTTCAGCGGCTGATCATGCGGCACTCCGAGATACTCCAGCACCTCCTGCGCCACCTCCGCAAATACCGGCGCGCTCGTCTCCGCGCCATATCTTGTCCCCACCGTCGGCGTATCAATAACCACAGCAACTGAGATCGCCGGATTGCTCACCGGCGCAAACCCCGCAAAACTAGCCACCAGTTTCGTGTGCGAATACGTATGCGTCGCTGGATCGATCTTCTGCGCTGTTCCCGTCTTTCCGCCGGCGCTGTAACCATTCAGCGCCCCTCGCCGCCCCGTACCCTCCACCACAATCCCCTGCATCATCATCCGCATCTTGGCAGAGGTCATTTCCTTGATCACCCGGTGCGCCCCATCCGGCAGCTTCTCCGGCAGTTGATTCGACGGACGAAATGCAGCCGGCTTCAACCGCGGATCGCCCTTCATCTCATCGGTCGACTCCAGCAGCACATGCGGTGGCATATACACGCCGCCATTCGCAATCGTGCTCACCATCGTCACCAGTTGCACCGGAGTCACGCCCACCTCCTGCCCTATCGCCATCGACAGGATGCTGGTCGAGCCCCACTTCTTCGGATTACGCAACAACCCGCGCGTCTCACTCGGCAGCTCGATCCCCGACCGGTCTCCGAATCCAAAGGCCCGCATGTACTCATAGAACTTCTGGTTCCCCAACTTCAGCGCCATCTTCGCCGCGCCCACGTCGCTCGATTTCTCCAGCGCATACTGCACCGTCACCTGTCCAAGGTGACCGTCCGACTTATCGTCATGCAGCGTACGGCCATACATCGTCATCGCACCGCCCTGGCAGTCCACGATGTCCGTCGGCTGCACTCCTGCCCCATCCAGCGCCGCCGAGTACGTCACCAGCTTGAACGTCGATCCCGGCTCATACACATCGCTCACTGCCAGGTTCTGCAACACATTCGCATCCATGTGCCGCTGATCGTTCGGATTGAATCGCGGCGAGATCGCCAGCGCCAGGATCTGTCCCGTGTGCGGATCCTGCACCACCACCGTCCCGTGCAGCGCCTTCATCTTCTCCATCTGCGCATCAAGCGCCCGCTCTGCCATGTACTGAATATTCGCGTCGATCGACAGCACCAGGTTCTCGCCCGGCATCGGCTGGCTCTCTTCGCTGCCCAGCACATGCCGCTTTGCATCGACCGCCGTCAGCATATGCCCGGGCTCGCCATGCATATCCTCGTCGAACTTCTGTTCCAGCCCACCCAAACCCGAATCATCCATTCCGACATAACCCAGCACCTGCGCCGCCAGGTCGTTATTCGGATAGAACCGTTTGAACTCCTTTTGAAAATACACACCTTTCAAATTAAGCTCGCGCACTCGCTGTGCCGTATTCGCGTCAATCCGCCGGGCAACCCACGCAAAGTTCTTCGACGCATTGAACCGCGCCAGCATCTGCTGCTTCGACGTAAAGTTGTCCTGCGTATCGGCGTGAACGATCTCGGCCAGTATCTCTGCAGCACTCGCGCGATTATCCCCAAGCTCCGACGGCACCGCAAAGACGCTGTCCACCTGCACCGTTACCGCCAGCTCACGCAGGTTGCGGTCATACATCATTCCCCGCCGCGGAGCGACCTCAAACGTCCTCTGCTGCTGCAACGCCGCGCGCTTCACAAAATCGGAGTGCCGCACCACCTGCAGCCATCCCAGCCGCACCGCGATCAACCCCGTCCATGCGCAAAAAAATAGGGCCACGTAAGCAAACCGGATCCTCCGTATCGGAGCGGTCAACGTCTGCCGTGGCGCCTTATCCATTCCATCCCTGCTTCTTCGTTTTAACTATGTCGCTACTGAACCAACTGAATCCTGGGAGTATTCGCCTGTGCCAGCACCGCAGCATTCGGATCCCCACCCTCTGGCCGCACCACCTGCCCAGGCTGGGGCTCGTTCAGTCCGAGCTGCCTGGCAACCCTGTCGATCCGGCCCGGATCGGTCAGTTGCGCCTCAGACAGACGAAGCTGCCGGTTCTCCTCCCGCAGCTGCTCCACCTGCTGCTTCTGCGCCTCAACGTGGTAGCCAATCTCGATCGCCGAAAAATGCTGCCACACATAGACCATCACCAGCAGAAACAAAACGCTCATCACGCCGGTGAATGTGCGCATCTCGCGCCGCCGCTCCGGATCGTCAGCTTTCACGATGCGGCTGTTGTCGATGTGCTTCGTGAAGAAAACCTCGGGCGTCGGTCCGCGTCGTGCGCGCCGCTGCGTCTCATACAGTTCGCGATTCCGCGCAGTGAGCGACTCCGTACGGCTCTGCGGCTGTACTCGCGAGCCCATCATTTGAATCTGTTGTCCTGCCATCGCCGAAGCTGCCATCGCGCACCTCACTTCCTGTTGCCTGCTCAGAACATCCTCTGAGCGAATCTTTGTGCCACTCTCTCCAAAAGTACGAACCGGGCCGGGATCGCTATTGGAGGAGGGATTGGTATTGCAGAGTTGTCTTTCGCCTGAAAGAAGGTGGGACAACCCCGGCCCGATCACTCGTCTCTTCACACAATCGTGAAGAAAATCTCTACTAAATCTTTTCTGCCGCTCGCATCTTCGCGCTTCGCGATCGCGGATTCCGCATCTGTTCCTGCTCATCAGCCACAACTGGCTTCTTCGTCAAAACCTCAAACTCTTTCGTCCGGCCTGCCTCACGGAACGCATCCTTTACCAGCCGGTCCTCCAAAGAGTGGAAGCTGATCAGTACCAGCCTTCCTCCCGGCTTCAACAGAGATCCCGCGCTCTTCAGCAGCGATTGAATCTCTCCCAACTCGTTATTCACTCGAATTCGAAGTGCCTGAAAGGTTCGTGTAGCGGGATGAATCTTGTCGCCTTTCATTGATGGGGCCGCGGCCGATACGATTTGAGCCAATTCTGCTGTAGTCGTAATCGGCCGGGCCCTAACAATGGCTCTGGCGATTCTCCGCGACCTCCTTTCCTCTCCGAATTCGTAAATCAGGTCGGCGAGTTCGTTTTCGTCTTCCTGATTTACCACTTGCTCGGCTGTCTCCCCACCGCGCGTATCCATCCGCATATCGAGTGGGCCTTCTTGCCGAAAACTAAATCCTCTGTGCGCCTCATCCAGTTGCAGGCTGCTTACGCCAAAATCAGCAAGCAAACCATCCAGGCTCCCCGGCTCGATCAAGCTTGAGCCGCCTCCGAAAACGCCTTGGCACAAACACCACCTCAGGCATCGCGCTGCCAAGTTCAGCCCTCACTTCCTCCAGCCTCGCCTTGCCGCGTTCCATCGCCTCCGGGTCGCGATCAAAAGCAATCAACTTGCCTCTCCCGCCCAGCCTCTTCACAATCTCCGAAGAGTGACCTGCAAGCCCAAGTGTCGCATCACAGATCACGCCGCCCGGCCGCACATTCAAATACTCCAAAACCTCATCTAAAAGAACCGGCACATGTCGCGGACTCTTCATCTCACCGCCTCTGCGCTGCCCCTGGGGGCCTTGTCCCTACGAAACTTGCGTCGCGCTCTTCAGCGCCTTCGTCTTCTCTGCCAGCGCCGCTCTCTTCTCCCGAGACATCTCGACTACGCCGTTCGGACCCTTCCGCTCTGCCTCGAACAACTCGATGTTCGTCACTTCCAAAATCGTCTGCATTCCCAGCACATTCACATCGCCCGTCAACTGCGCCTGCTGGCGAATCACCTGCGGCAACAACAACCGCCCCTGCGAATCCATCTCGACCGTCTGCCCGTAGTAGCTCGTCACGTTCAGAAAATCCTCCCGCTCCGGATCAGTTGGCTCGAGCTGCACAATCTTTGCCTCGATCGCCTCCCACTCCTTCATCGGATACAGCTGAGCCCGCTTGCCATCAACACTGGTTATGTAAAAAACCGGCCCGTACACCTCATCCACCCTGCGCTTGAACTCCGACGGAAGCTTCAATCGAAACTTTTCATCGACCCGCGTCTGGTGGTTTCCGCGAAACATTGCAACCTCGATACCCTGCCGAACCAACCTTGGTTCAAAATCAGCTCCACGTCGTAGAATTTGTCTATAAGGAGTGAGGTTTGGTCCACCAAACTCCAAATTTCTCTACTTCGCTCCACCAGCATCGCCGAGAGACCCCACCCTGTAAAGGGTTTTTTCGTGCCAATCTCTGCAATTCCCATATTGAATTGTGGAAAACTCAGCGGCTTGCGGAATCTAGGCAGGTACCCACTAGATGTAGTGTTGGCACCCAAGGTTCATACCCGCATCGCCACTTGCAGACGCTGAGTCCATCTGGTAAAGCGATGAAAAAGCGAAAACGCCTACGCCGTTTCGGATGATCTCTTCCGCCGCAGCAGCCACACCAGATAGGCCAGCACGGCAAGATTGATCAACAGCAGGTTTGCCCGAAACCAGTCAGGGCGCCGGAAAAGCTCATACAGTTCCCACGGCAAAAACGAGATCGTCAGAATCAGCGTCAGATATTCCGCCCAAACCTTTTCCAGTAGCAACCCAACCCCTTCGGTCAGAGCCAGAGCAGAGTAAGCAAACGTCGCCACACTGATCTCGCGTAGACGATGTGCATCGATCAGATCCACCTTATCCAGCAGCAGCGAAACGAATCTGCTCTCCGGATCGAACTTGAATCTCACCGCCAGCCGCATCACCTCATCTTCAAGGTCCTTGTGCAGCAGGTGAATCGCACCCACGCCAATACCGAAGAAAAAGATCGCCTTCGCCAGCTTGAACAACCCAATGAGCAATAGCCCGCGGTCATGCGAGTGGCGGTGGGGACTTCCATCTTCTTCTGCGTGCATTGACTCGTCACGGCTAGTCGATTCGTTTGGCATGTCAGATCTTCAGTTGACGGTGACCCGAAAGAATTGTCAACGTCCCTGGTTTAGCAGCTCATCTTCACAGCATCAACAATCCCACTACGGCTTTGTGCCGACACACCATCGCCACTTTCTAGGCTCTGGCGCAAAAATTCCACGCCCCGTACGAATAGAACCAATCCAGTCTCTGTAGGGCGACGTAGATGCTTATGAGTGCCCTGAAGGCAGGGCCGAACTTTTAGAAACCAAGAACAATAAACAATAAAGGATAACCACAATGAAGAAGACATTCGTCGCCACTCTGGCCTCAGCTGTTCTCGCCATCACCTCTTTCAGCGCGCAGGCGCAGAAGGATCCAACCGTTGGCGGAGCCGCCATGTACCCCACCAAGACCATCGTCGAGAACGCAGTCAACTCGCCGATCAACAAGACTCTCGTCGCAGCCGTCAAAGCCGCCGACCTGGTCGACACCCTCAACAGCGCCGGTCCCTTCACCGTCTTCGCACCCACAGATGATGCCTTCGGCAAACTCCCCGCAGGCACAGTCCAGACACTCGTCAAGCCGGAGAACAAGGAAACGCTCGTCAAGATCCTCACCTACCACGTCGTCGCTGGCCGCATCAGCTCCAAACAACTCGAAGCCATGATCAAAAGGGGCGGCGGCAAGGCCACCCTCAAGACCGTCCAGGGTGAAGATCTCACCGTCACCATGTCCGGAGGCAAGATCATGCTGACTGACTCCAAGGGCGGCATGGCCACCATCACTACAGCCGATGTCTTCCAGTCGAACGGCGTCATCGACGTCATCGACACTGTCCTCATGCCCAGCTAACTTAAAATTCTCCCAGGTCACAATAAGCCAAAAGGCGCCTCTGCGGGCGCCTTCTGGCTTTAAAGCTCGGCTGGAAGAGGAATTTCGTGCCATCTTAATCCGAAAGAAATTGCTCGTACGTCTGCTTTCGGGACCACGATTTCCGCAAAATCCAGCGTAATTTCGCCTCTGACTTTGGCCGTTGTATTGATTTATAAAGCACACGAAGCCAAAATCAAGCGTTTCTGGAGGGAATATGCACCTGAAGTATGGTTTTGCGGACCAGAATAGAGCTCGCGATTTGGCCGCGCTACTCTGTGTCCTCGCATTCTCGGGAGCATTACGCATCCGCGTCGGACATCACCTTTGTCGGTCAGGACAACGTCGCAACCACCACCAGTGCACACCCCACTTCAGCCGCCGCAGCCGCAAGCTTCGCCGCTGCAGCCGCTGGCATTGGAACCGTCTCAACCATTACCTTTGAGAGCGCTCCGCTCGGCGCCTTTTCGTCCCTGTTGGCAGCTCCGGGAGTCACCATCACCGGCTCCGACGTAAACTCCTCCAATCAGACAATCCGCGACACCTCCGACTTCCCGGCCGCCCCTACCCTCGATGGATTTAACACCACCCCGGTTGGCGCGAACTTTTTAGAGATGCAGGGTGGCACGGTCACCTTCACCTTCACCAACCCCACTCAGTTCTTCGGCGCCTATTTCAGCGGAGTCCAGTCGGCAGTCTTCTTTGCAGATACCATTGCCTTCTCTGACGGCACATCCGAATCGATCAGCATCCCTGGAGTAGGGACCAGCGGCTCAATCGGAGCCCTGGACTTCGTCGGCTTCACTGACGCAGGAAAGTCCATCACCAGCATTACCATCAATGCCGGCATACCGGGCGACCCGGGTGCGGGCTTTGACGACATCGGAGTCGATGATGTCAGCTATGAGAGTGCCGCGAGCACTTCCACCGTACCCGAACCCGACTCCATCGCCCTAATGCCCACCGGCTGCCTTGGCCTCGCCGCTGGGATCCGTCGGCGCTGGTTCGTTTAGATATGTAAGCTTTCGCAGCTTCGCCAATCGAAATAGACACGGGCCGCATTTAGCGGCCCGTTTTCTTTTCTTCTTTGCATCGCTCTAATGCTTCGCCAGCACCTGATCCATCATCCTGCTCAGATAAGGTCTCGCCTTCTCTAGCGCAGCTTCCGCCGTCAGCCCATACTTCGCACGCAGCGACTCGACCTTGCCGTGCTCGACAAACTGATCCGGCCAGCCCACCCGCACCACCGGCACCTGCAACTCAAGCTCGTTCAGCGTCTCCATCACTGCCGAGCCGAAACCACCCGCCAGCACATGATCCTCCAGCGTCACCATCAGCCCGCATCGGCCACCGAACTCCGCAACGCATGCGCGATCAATTGGCTTCGCGAACCGCGGGTTGATCACTGCCGCTGAAAATCCTTCCAGCCTCAGCATCTCCGCCAACCGTTCCGCCTCCGGCAACATCGCACCCAGCCCAAAGATCGCAACATCAGCGCCGTTTCGAATCACCTCAGCCCTGCCAATCTCCAGCGCCACCGGCCGCTCCTTCACAGCAACCCCCGGCCCTGTCCCGCGCGGATAACGAATCGCACTCGGCCCTTCATGCAGCATCGCCGTATACATCATGTCGGCCAGTTCGTCCTCATCCTTCGGCACCATGTGAATAAGGTTCGGCACGCTTCGCAGAAAGCTGATGTCGAAGAGTCCATGATGCGTTGGCCCATCGTCCCCGCTCAACCCACCGCGGTCCATACAAAACACCACCGGCAGATTCTGCAGGCAAACATCATGCACCACCTGATCAAACGCCCGCTGCAGAAACGTCGAGTAGATCGCGCAGAAAGGTTTATATCCCTTCGTCGCCATCCCCGCCGCAAAGATCACCGCATGCTCTTCGGCAATCCCCACATCGAAGTACCGCCTCGGATGATGTGGCCTGAACAAATCAAGCGCCGTTCCATTCGGCATCGCGGCAGTAATCGCAACCACCTTGTTGTTCCCGTCAGCCAGCTTCGTCAGCGTCTCGGCAAATATCTCCGAGTACGTCTTCTGCCCCGCGGACTTCGTCTCACCCGTCTCTGCGTCATACGGACCCAGTCCATGAAACTTCTTCTGCTTCTCGATCGCCGGCTGAAACCCTCTACCCTTCTGCGTAATCGCATGCAGCACCACAGGCCGATTCTGTGTCTTCAAAAATTTAAACGTCTCAATCAACAGCGGCAGGTTATGTCCATCGATCGGTCCGAAGTAGTTCAGTCCGAACTCCTCAAACAGCATGCCCGGCCCGATCAACCCCTTCGCCGCCTCCTCCGCCTTACGCGCCAGATGCGCCACCGTCTTGCCGCCAAACCGCTCCACCAACTCTGCGGCCTTGCCATGCAAACTCGAGATCGTTGGATTCGTCACGATCTTGTGGAAGTACTCCGCAATAGCGCCAACATTCTTATCGATCGACCACGCGTTATCGTTCAACACGACGATCATCCGCTTCGTCTGCGCAGCAATATTGTTCAGCGCCTCAAACGAGATCCCGTTCGTAAACGCCGCGTCCCCCGCCAGCGCAACGATATGCTCTTTGCCGCCCGACATGTCTCGCGCAACCGCCATCCCCAGCGCCGCACTCAGCGCCGTCCCGGCGTGCCCGGCGCCATAACTGTCATGAACACTCTCAGTTCGCAGCATAAAGCCGTTCAACCCGCCCGGCTGTCGAATCGTATGAAACAGCTTCTCGCGCCCGGTCAGCAGCTTATGCACATACGCCTGGTGGCTTACATCGAACACAAAGCTGTCCGTTGGCGTATCGAAAACATAATGCATTGCCAGCGTCAGCTCCACGACGCCGAGGTTCGGTCCAATATGCCCACCCGTCTTCGAAACCCCGACAATCAGCCGCGCCCGAATCTCCTCTGCAAGCTGGGTCAGCTCTGAAATCGTCAGCTTTTTCACATCTGCGGGAGATTGAATTGTCTCTAGAATGTTACTCATCAAGCCCTGTTCTGCAGTCCGTTCGCCAAGCATGACGTCCTGCCCAATCCACATACCGTTCACTCAACTCGGCAAAATACGGCAGCTCTTAAGTATATCAACCCAAACGGTCTTCACGAGTTGTTCTGCGGGTCTTGTGGATTAGACGTTTCCGTTTGTTTTTCGCCTACTTAGGCAAACTTTCCTTCTTAGCAGCATTGCCCTCTAAGGTATGCTTCCCACACATGATCCCTGCCGTTACCACCACAGGCCTTACCCGCCGTTTCGGCGAATTCACCGCTGTTCAGGACGTCAATCTCAATGTGGCTCCCGGCCAGTTCTTCGGCTTCCTCGGCCCGAACGGAGCAGGTAAGTCCACCACCATCAAGATGCTCACCGGCCTCCTCGCCCCAACCTCCGGCAGCATCCAGATTCTCGGCCTCGACGCCGCCACCAATCCCATCGAGGTGAAGCGTCAAATCGGCGTAGTCCCCGAAGGCCTGGCCCTCTTCGGCCGCCTCACTGCAGCCGAGTACCTCCGTTTCGTCGGACGCATGTACGGCCTCGACGCCGCCACGACTGCCACCCGCACCAGCGAACTCCTCGACTTCATGAGCCTCGCCAACGAAACAAAAAAACTCATCACCGACTTCTCTCACGGCATGCAGAAAAAACTCGCCCTCGCCGCCGCTGTCATCCACGGCCCCAAAGTCCTCTTCCTCGATGAACCCTTTGAAGGCGTCGACGCCATCGCTTCAGGCACGCTCAAGGCGATGCTCCAGGGCATGATCGCTCGCGGCGCAACCATCTTCCTCACCTCGCACGTCCTCGAGATCGTCGAGCGTCTCTGCTCCCACATCGCCATCATCGATCGCGGCCACCTCATCGCCAACGGCTCCCTCGAAGAGCTCCGCGCCGGCGTCCACGCCCGCAACCCCGATAACACAGGCACCCAGACTCTCACCCTCGAACAAATCTTCCTCAGCATCGTCGGCAACGAGGCCGGTGCGCAGCAGCAACCCGAGCAGGAGCTCTCATGGCTGGGCTAATCCCAACCCCAATTAGACCCGAGCCCTGGACCGCCGCACAGAGCCGCGCACAGTTCGCCGCTCTCGCCAAACTCCGCTGGTGCATCTTCCGCAATGCCTTCCGCCGCAAAGGCGGTGGAGGCGAACTCGCCGCTCGCATCATCATCTTTCCGCTCTTGGGAATCCTCGCCTTCGGGCCAGTCGTCGGCTCCGGCTTCGGCGCGTTCTACCTCGTATCCTCCGACCACATCGCGATGCTTCCCATTCTCACCTGGGCCATCTTCGCCCTTTGGCTGCTCGTCCTGCTCAACATCAGCCCGCCGGGCCTCAGCTTCGACGTCAACACCATCATCCGCTTCCCGCTCAGCTTCCCGCGTTATCTCACAGCGCGTCTCTTCTTCGGCCTGCTTAGCGCAGCGAACGTCATCGGCGCCCTTGCGCTTATCTCCGCCGACATCGGCATCGGCATCGCACAACCATCACTGGTTCCATGGTCGACCCTCCTGCTTGCCACGTTCGCCCTCACCAACATCTTCTTCACGCGCATGATGCTGGTCTGGGTCGAGCGCTGGCTCTCCACTCGCCGAGCACGCGAGATCTTCACCGCCTTCATCCTCTTCGCCTCCCTCGGCTTCCAATACATCAACATCAACTTCAACCCCGGCTTCCAGCACGGCCGCCATCACCGCGCCTCCACCTACCTTCCCTTATTCCGCAACATCTTCCACCACATCAAACCGATCGGCTCCTTTCTTCCCCCCGGACTTACCGCCTCCTCAATCATCGGCATCAACCAAAATCACATCCTTAGCGCCATCGCCTCACTGATAGGCCTCATCGCCTTCGCCACACTCTTCTTCGCTGTCTACGCCTGGCGCATGCACCGCGAGTTCCGCGGAGAGAACCTGAGCGAAGTCACCCAGCCCAACCAACCACCCACTCGCCGAAGCACGACCATCGCGCCATCGCGCCCCGCGAGCGTCACAAACCCCGTCCTCGTCGACACCACCCGCACCGGTACCTTCGGCCTCAACGGCACAATCATCGCCTGCCTGCAAAAGGAGTTCATCTACCTTCGTCGCAATCTCAACCAGCTCTACGGCTTCGTCGCACCTCTCTTCATGGTCTTTCTCTTCGCCAGTCGTATGAGCGTCAGCGGACGCTTCGGCGAATTCGTCTTTCCCGTCGCCGTCGCCTACTCCGTCCTCGGCATCTCCACGCTCTCCTACAACGCCCTCGGCATGGATGGCACCGGCGTGCAGTTCTACCTGCTCAGTCCCACACGCATGCGTGATGTCTTTCTTGCGAAAAACCTCACCATGTTCCTCCTAACCCTAACGGAACTGCTCCTCATCTTCGCCGTCATCGTCATCGTCGCGCACGCTCCCTCGCTCACCGTCGCGTTCGCTACCATCTGCTGGCTTCTGTTCGCCACTTTCATCAACGCCGCCATCGGCAACCTGCGCTCCCTCATCGCCCCCCGCAAGGTCGATCTCATGAAGGCCAGCCGCAAGCAGATCTCCCAGCTCAGCGCTCTGCTTGCCCTCGGCATGATCGTCGCCTGCGCTGCCCTTGGCGCGGCCGTTGTCGCTCTCACAACCTACCTCGATCGTCCTTGGCTCATGGTTCCAATCTTCCTCACCCTCGCGGTCATCGCCTTCGTCGTTTACTTCCAGGTCCTCAACCGCCTGGACGCCATGGCGCTCACCCACCGCGAATCCCTGGCCGAAGAACTCTGCAAAGCCTGAACTCTTTCGTGCACAGTTTGCGCCGCTATTCTTCCCCTTATCATCTGTTTCTTCCCCTTGTCATCCTTCGCCGCAGGCGGAGGACCTGCTGTTGTCTTTTGCCGTTGCTCTTGCCTCTCTGTTTTGTCATTCCCGAAGGGAATCTGCTGTTGTTTGCTGTTGTCGTTTTAAGTTTTCTGCTTGTCATTCTGAGCGAAGCGAAGAACCCCCGCAGTTGTTTTTGCAGTTGCCGTTGCTTTTCTAGTTGTCCATTCTCGAAGGGAATCTGTTTTCCTCTCCGTACGACCCGCCAGACTTGACAAAAACACCCCAGAAGAAAGCCCTTCCAACCAGCCATCCAGCAGCCCCGACACACCTAGGTCCAGACCTAAAGTCCTTCGTTCGAAGACTTTGACACATATAAGGGGGTAAGGGCACACCCCAAAAAAGCTCGAAAGGCCAGTCCGTGTCCATCTGCGCTAAACTGGCAGCCTCCACACAATCGAAAAAGGGGAAGACGAAATGCAGCTTCGAAGCCGCTCCACAGCAGTCCTGCTAGCCATCTTCATCGGAACAACTCTTGGCTCGGCCCTCGCCCAGGCGCAAAACACCACCGAACAACCCGACAAATACCAGTGGCTCGAAGACGTCAACGGCGAGCGCTCCATGGCCTGGGTCAACGCCGAGAACGCGCGCTCCGCCAAAGTCCTCACCGCCGATCCCCACTATGACGTGCTCGCCGAAACCGCCCTCAAGGTTCTCGAATCCCCTACACGTCTGCCCAACCCGCAGTTCCGCGTCGGCACCATCTACAACACATGGCAGGACGCACAGCACGTCCGCGGCATCCTCCGCCGCACCACTCTTGAAAGCTATCTCACCAATCAGCCCGACTGGCACACCGTCATCGACTATGACGCCCTCGCCCAGCAGGACAACGAGAAGTGGGTCGCTCACGGCCTCAACTGCATCTACCCCGGCGACAGCCTCTGCCTCGTCGTCCTCTCCGCCGGCGGCGAAGACGCCGACACCCTCCGCGAGTTCGACCTGCGCACCGGCAAGTTCGTCGAGGGCGGCTTCGTCCTCCCCCACTCCAAGCAGAACGTTGCCTGGGTCGACAAAGACACACTCCTCGTCGCGCGTAACTGGGGTCCCGACACGATGACCCAGTCCGGCTACCCCTTCGTCGTCAAACTCTGGAAACGCGGCACACCGCTCGATCAGGCCAAAGAGGTCTTTCGCGGCACACCATCCGACGTCAGTGCCGGCCCCGGTGCGCTCCACGACAGCCAGGGTCACACCGCCATCCTGCTCGAGCGTGGCGTCGACTTCTTCAACCGCGAAGTCGCGCTCTACACCCCTCAGGGCCCTAAAAAAATCTCCATCCCAGGCAAGTCCGACATCCACGGTATGCTCGACGGCCAGATCATCCTCGAGTTGAACGAGGACTGGAAGCCTGACGGCCTCTCCACAACCTTCCCCCAGGGCTCCTTCGTCGCTCTCGATCTGGAAGCCGTTAAAAAAGATCCCGTCCACTTGAAACCAACGGTTATCTTCACGCCCACAGCGCAGGAGTTCGGCCAGGAAGCAGCCGTAACGAAGAATCACCTCATCCTCACCACACTCGACCACGTACAGGGCCGCGCCTACATCTACTCGCGCAGTTCAAAGAACGTCTGGACCTCGAAGAAGCTCGACATTCCCGATAACCTCAGCGTTGGCATCTCAGCCGTCAACACCTCCGACGATCACTTCTTCCTCGAGACCACCGGCTTCCTCACACCCTCATCGCTTCTCCTCGGCGACGCAGCCACAGCAACACTGAAACCCGCCAAAGCTCTGCCTCCGCAGTTCGACGCCTCCAACCTGGTCGTCGAACAGCTCCAAGCGACCTCGACCGATGGCACCAAAGTCCCGTACTTCATCGTGCACCGGAAGGACATCAAGTACGACGGCTCCAACTCGACGCTGATGACGGCCTACGGCGGCTTCCAAGTCTCCGAGACGCCTCGCTACTCAGGCATCGTCGGCAAGCTCTGGCTTGAGCGTGGCGGCGTCTACGTTCTGGCCAACATCCGTGGCGGCGGCGAGTTCGGTCCCGCATGGCACGAGGCCGGACTCAAGACCCATCGCCAGATCATCTACGACGACTTCGCCGCGGTAGGTAAGGACATGTTCACCCGCAAGATCACCTCACCCCGCCGTCTCGGCATCCAGGGCGGCTCCAACGGTGGCCTTCTTGTCGGCGTCGAGTTCACGCAACACCCCGAGATGTGGAACGCCGTCGTCATCCAGGTCCCGCTCCTCGACATGCTCGGATTCGAACACATCGCTGCGGGCGCCTCTTGGGTAGGCGAATACGGCACCGTCACCAAACCCGATGAGCGCCAGTTCCTCGCCTCAATCTCGCCCTACAACCAGCTCAAGCCCGACGGCAACTACCCCGAGCCCCTCATCTTCACCACCACCAAGGACGACCGTGTCGGCCCCGTGCACGCGCGAAAGTTCGCCGCAAAGATGGAAGAGTTTGACAAGCCTTTCTACTACGATGAAATCGTCGAAGGCGGCCACGCTGCCGGAGCCAACCTCAAAGAACAGGCAAAGACCTGGGCCGAGCAATACACCTACCTGACGCGCAAGCTGATGGATTGATCCTGCAAATGACGCGAAACAAGAAACATCAGAATCGCCTCCACTCGAGGCGATTCTGGCTTTAAGCTTACAAATCGTCAAAAAATCTAAGCCACAATCCCCACAACATTCAGCATCCGCCCCGCAACACCTTTCTCCCCACGATGAGAAAAGTATCGCAACGCTCCGCTCTCATCCCGAGCACAAGCCGTACACTCTCCTACCACCGTAATCCGCGTCTCATTCACGCCAGCATCCACCAACTGCCGCCGATTTGCCTCCCACAGATTCAAGCGAATCTCACCTGGATCTCCTCCGCTGAAAAGCTCCTCCGCATACCCAAACTGCGCCCCAAACTCCGACCTCACCTCCTTCCCCACGGTATAACAGCAAGCCCCAATGCTCGGCCCCACTGCCGCCACCATATCTTCGACTCGCGATCCATACTCCGCCACCATCCTCGCAACACCATGCTCGACGATCCGCGCCACCGTCCCTCGCCACCCTGCATGAAACGCTCCCACCACCCTCTTCTCCACATCGACCACAAGAACCGGAACACAATCCGCCGTCCCCACTCCCAGCAACACCCCGGGCACGTCCGTGATCAACCCGTCGCCCTCGAGCACCGCCTTCCCTTCCGCAGTTTGAAGTCGGCCTTCCAGCGCACCGTCCCCCTCCCTCACCACCCGCACAATCCCTGAGTGGATCTGCCGCACTCCTACCAGCGAAAAACCACCATTTCCCGCACCGACTTGCAGCAAAAACCGTCTCCGATTCTCTGCCACCAGGGCTGGATCATCCTCTTTCGTCCACCCCAGATTCAGCGTCTCCCTCCCGTAAACTAAAGAAACTCCACTGCTTCGCCTGCTGAACCCATGCCGAAGCCACTCGTATTGCTCCCACCCCCCAACACGTAGAACCTCTACACCTCCGCTAACTCGTTCATTTTGAATACTCAACCCACCACCTCCCGCTTCGCTCGGTCGTAATCTTTGTTATTTTAGAGCTCGCCCTCGCAAAATCGGTTTAAACCAATCGACAGTTCCCGGCGTAAGCAGTAATATTCTTCGATCTTTAGCGTCTTACCTCTGGTGCTTTGTCTACGATTGAAGCATCGAAAGAGACGTAACAAGGTCAGGGTCAGGGATTCCAGCTAACTCCCTTTTATTTCAATGGAAATTTGCATCCTTCTTCGCGGGTCTGTAATATACCGCGATTGTAGACATGAGAGTGAATGTGCCCAGCGTAGCCCCCCAATTTCTTCGTTCCCGTATCGGTAAAGTCTGTGTTGCCATCATCGGCTCCACGGCCGCCGAGATGCTTGAAAAAGCCAGCGCTGTCGTCAAAGAGACGCCCTTCCTCGAGTTCCGCCTCGACTATCTTGAGAAGCCTCTTCTCGCCCTGCCAAAGCTCAAACATTTCTTCACTGACAACACTGCGGCCACCGGCATCGCCACCTGTCGCCGCACCGCTAACGGCGGCAAGTTCTCCGGCAACGTCGCTGCCGAGATTGAGGTGCTCTCCAAAGCCGCAGCGGCGGGATTTCATATCGTTGACGTTGAGCTCGAGTCCGCCGCAGCGCTGAAGAAGGGTGAGCTTCAGAAGCTCCGCGATACTGGCGTCGCCCTCATCATCAGTCATCACGACTTCGCGGCTACCAAAGACCTTGAAGGCATCTACAAGCGCATCGTGCCCTTCGAGCCCGACTTCATCAAAATTGTGCCCACGGCCAAGACGCTTGTCGACAACGTCACGCTCATGCGCTTCATCGAGCGCATGGAGGACCACTCCAACATCATCGGCATCTGCATGGGCGACGCAGGTATCATCTCTCGCGTCCTTGGTGTCCGCGCCGGTAGCGCCTTCACCTTCGCCGCCGCAAGTATTGGCGATGAGACCGGGCCCGGCCAGATCGCCGCGCGCACGTTGATCGAAACCTATCGGATCGATCAGGTCGACGCTGCGACCAAGGTCTACGGCGTTGCGGGCAACCCCATCCGCAGTTCGCTTTCACCCATCATGATGAACACCGCCTTCCGCCGCGAGACCGTCAACGCCGTCTATCTTGCGCTCCAGGCCAACAAGCTCTCCGATCTGCTCAAACTCGTCCACGAGATTCCTATCCAGGGCCTCAGCGTGACCATGCCGCTCAAGGAAGAGATCATGGCGCACCTCGAGAAGACGGATCCGCTCTCGGCCAAGATCGGCGCATGCAACACGGTTCTGCGCGCACAGGATGGCAAACTTTACGGCTTCAACACTGATGTTGCCGGCATCACTGGCCCGCTTGAAAAGCGCTTGTCGTTGCGCGGAGCCAAGGTGCTTGTGCTGGGTGCCGGTGGGGCTGCGCGTGCTGCAGTCTTCGGTCTGCGTGATAAGGGCGCTGAGGTCTTCATCCTCAATCGCACGGCGGAGACGGCGCAGAAGCTCGCGCGCCAATCGGGTGCAAAGACGATCAAGAAGGACGCAGTCGCGAAGACAGCGTTCGACGTCATCATCAACGCGACGCCGATTGGAATGACTGGAATCAAGGCCAATCAACTTCTTGAAGCAAAGGATCTTAATACCAAGCTGGTCTTCGATCTAGTCTATAACCCCTTGGAGACGCCGCTGCTGCGAATGGCTCGGCAGAAGGGGATTCCGATCATTACGGGGATTGAGATGTTTGTGCAGCAGGGGGCGCGGCAGTTTGAGATCTTTACGGGGAAGCCTGCTCCAGAGGAGGAGATGCTGCGCGTCGTTATTCATGCTCTGCGGCAGCAGGCCGAGGCGGCTACAGAGGCTCCCGCGTCGACATCCAAAGCACCTGTATCCAACGGTAAGAAGGCGCCCGCTGCCAAGGCGAAAAAGGCGTCTTAGGCGTATTTTTCCGACAAAAAAATAGAGCCTTGGTGCAAACCGGGGCTTTGTTGTTTTTGCTGGGGTTTTTGAGGGTGGTTTTGGAAAACGTGTGTGCGAAGCGTGGTTTTTTTGTGGTGAGATTGTGGTGAAATGCGTGGTGAATCGTGGTGAGTCGATGGTCCTTTTTCAGCCGCTAAAATTTTCCATTTTTTCTGAATATTTTTTCAATTTCTTTCCACAACGTGACAAAGCCGCCTCGGCCGAGGCGGCTTTGTCAGTTCAGGGGTTGAAGGTTGTAGCGCTTCGAGCAAAATGCGGGCGTTCTTCGCTGCGCTCAGAATGACAGCTTTTGTTTAACTCCAGTAACCCTTCCGAACGTTTTAGGTGCTCTTGCCTTCGGCTGAGGCGATCTTTTCTTCGGCCTTGCGCGTCACTGCGTTGGCCTCGTCGTACTTTTCGCCATCGTCACCGGCCTCCTGCCAGAGCTTCTCGCCCTCCTGAAGCTCCTGCTGGGCCTCAGCGAGGTCGATCTCGTTGGGATGAAGGGCGGTCTCAGCCAGGATCGTCACGCGCTCAGGGAGCACTTCGACGAAGCCCCAGGCTACGAAGAACTTCTGATCGCCCGAGGTGCCCCCGTGAAGGCGAACCTCGCCTGCACCAAGCTCTGCGAGCAACGGCGCGGCCCCGTAGAGCGCCTCGAGGTAGCCCGACATGGCCGGCAGTTCAACTGCCTCTGCCGTTGCGTCTAGGAGGATGCGATCCGGCGTTACCAGCCTTACTGTTAACAGTCCCGTGTTGGTGCTTGTCTCCGCCATGTTATGCCGTCTGCTTCATCTTCTCTGCGGCTGCGATTACGTCTTCGATTCCGCCCTTGAGGTAGAAGGCCTGCTCCGGGATGTCGTCGTGCTTGCCTTCGATAATCTCCTTGAAGCTGCGGACCGTGTCGGCGACCTTGACGTAGGCTCCGGGGATGCCGGTGAAGATTTCGGCTACGTGGAAAGGCTGCGAGAGGAAGCGCTGGACTTTGCGGGCACGCGCGACCGTGATCTTGTCCTCTTCCGAGAGTTCGTCGATGCCGAGGATGGCGATGATGTCCTGCAGGTCCTTGTAGCGCTGCAGGATCTTCTTCACACCTTGGGCGACGTCGTAGTGCTCCTGACCGACGACGCGCGGAGCGAGAATGCGCGAGGTTGAGGCCAGAGGATCGACCGCAGGATAGATACCGAGCTCAGAGAGCGGACGTGAGAGCACGGTGGTTGCGTCCAAGTGAGCGAACGTCGTGGCTGGCGCTGGGTCGGTGAGGTCGTCGGCGGGCACATAGACGGCCTGCACGGAGGTGATGGAGCCCTTCTTGGTCGAGGTGATGCGTTCCTGCAGTTCGCCCATCTCTGTGGCGAGGTTCGGCTGATAGCCGACGGCAGACGGCATACGGCCGAGAAGCGTGGAGACCTCGGAGCCGGCCTGGGTGAAGCGGAAGATGTTGTCGATGAAGAGCAGCGTGTCGGCACCCTCTTCGTCGCGGAAGTGCTCGGCGACGGTGAGGCCGGTGAGGGCGACGCGGAGACGCGCCCCCGGCGGCTCGGTCATCTGGCCGTAGACAAGCGTCGCTTTGCTCTTGGGCAGGTCTTTGAGGTCGATAACGCCGGACTCCTGGAATTCCATCCAGAGGTCGTTGCCCTCGCGGGTACGCTCGCCTACGCCGGCGAAGACGGAGAAGCCGCCGTGCTGGCTGGCGACGTTGTTGATGAGCTCCTGAATGATGACGGTCTTGCCGACGCCGGCGCCGCCGAAGAGACCGATCTTGCCGCCCTTAAGAAAGGGCTGGATGAGGTCGATGACCTTGATGCCGGTCTCGAACATCTCTTCGCTGGTCGACTGCTCGTCGAACGCGGGAGCCTGACGGTGGATGGGCAGGTGCACCTTGGCATTGACGGGCCCGAGCTCGTCCACCGGCTGACCGAGGACGTTGAGCACACGGCCCAGAGTCTCGCGGCCCACGGGAACCGTGATGCCCGCACCGGTATCGATCGCCTTCATGCCGCGGACCATGCCCTCGGTTGCGACCATCGCGATGCAGCGCACGCGGCCTTCGCCCAAGTGCTGTTGCACCTCGACGATGACGTCAAGAGGGGTGGGAACGTTGAAGCCTTCGCTGACGATGCGGATGGCCTGAAAGATGGCCGGCATATGCGACTCTTCGAATTGAATGTCAACGGCCGGGCCGCTGATCGAAATTACTTTTCCAATGTTCTCTGCCATAGGTCCTATCTCAATCTTAACTATCTCTGATTCCCAATCATGCGCTCAAGAAAATCTCTATTTTGTTTGTGTTGCTTTTCCTCGAGAGCAAGCCAATTTAACTTTTTCTGTCGTCCGTCACCATCCGGAACACCTGCGATCTTTAGTGCTTCCAATTTCGCTTCAGGCATATTCCAAATAATTCGATGGTAAGAAAGTTCAGTTACATAGCCTCGCAGAAGCAAAGCGGCGACTTTATCGCGCTCCGTGATCTGCACACTCTTTGCTTTGTCTGCCAATTGCAGTAAAGCCACGCTTTGCTTTTCAAACTCCGAACTGCTCAAAACCTCTGGACCGGCAACCTCATCCGCTTTGGTTATCGTTTCTTGAACTACCCGTCTCTCTCGCGGAGTGACCCAGTCTGCAAAGAGCCACGCAATTCCACATCCAACCAACAAAACCGTAAATATTATCCAACTCGTTTTTTTACTCCACAGCTGCTTATGCAACATCTGCGAAATCTTATCCATTACAGTGCTGCCGCTCCACTCACAATCTCAATAATTTCCTTCGTAATTGCCGCCTGGCGCACACGGTTCATGGTGAGGGAGAGCGCGTCGATCATCTCTCCCGCGTTGTTGGTTGCCGAATCCATTGCCGTCATGCGCGCTGCGTGCTCTGCTGCGACGGATTCGAGCATCGCGTGAAAGATCTGCGTGGTGATGTACTTTGGCAAGAGGTGGCGGAAGAGGCGGTCGGCCGGAATGTCCAGGATGTAGTCCACCTCAGCAGTGCCGAACTTCTTGGCCTCGGATTCGATAACCGACTCCTCGGGGACCTGCAGGCTGATGCCAGCGGTCTGGGCTGCGTGGCCAGCGGCCTCAATCTGCTCTTCGGTCATCTCCTCGGCTACGGTAATCTCGTGCGAGCCAAGTTTGCGGATGGGCAGGAGCTTCTCGACGACGACGCGCTGGGAGATGACGGACTTGAACTCGTTGTAGACGACGTAGACGGAGTCGATCTCGGCGCGGGCATAGCGGTCGACGATGGAATAAGCCATGTCGCTTACTTCGTCGATATTGATCTTGAGCAGGATCGTCGGGTGATCGCCGGTGATCTCGATCGGTTGGGCGCGGTGACGAATGGTCTCGAAGTGCGTGGCAAGATCGTTGTCGTAGTGCTCCTCGCGCTTCTCGTAGACGGCGGCAGGGTAGCGCTTGCGGAAGGTGTCGCGAGCCTTGCGGCCAACCGGCTCAACGTCGATGTTCTGTCCGAGCGCACGACGGGAGTCGATGAAGCCCTGTGCGGCCTTGACGATGTTCGAGTTGAAGGCGCCTGCGAAGCCTTTGTCGCCGGCGACGACGATGACGAGAACGTTCTTCTCCTCGCGCTCGACCAGGAGCGGATGCATGACCTCCCCGGCGTCGCGGGAACGGCGCACGAGCGATTCGAGCACGTTCGAGATCATGCGCGCGTAGGGCCGGGCCAGCATCGCACGCTCCTGCGCACGGCGCAGCTTGGCCGCCGAGACCATCTTCATGGCCTTGGTGATCTGCCGCGTGTTCTTGACACTGCGGATGCGTCGCCGAAGATCGAGTACGTTTGCCATTTACTTAGCCGCAGCCGTCTCTTTCTTGTCCTTGATGTCGGCGAGGAAGTTCGCCTTGTATTCCTTGATCGCGTCGGTGAGGCGCTTCTTGATGTCGTCGTCGAGGGCCTTTTTGGTGGCGATGTCGGTGAGGATCGCTGGATGAGCCGACTCAAGGTAGGGATAGTAGCCGTCCTCAAACGCGCGGAGGTCCTTGACTTCAACGTCGTCGAGAAGGCCGTTGACGCCGGCGAAGAGAATCGCAACCTGCTTTTCTGCAGTGAGCGGCTGGAACTGCGGCTGCTTGAGCAGTTCGGTGAGACGCTGGCCGCGGTTGAGCTGCTGCTGCGTCACTTTGTCGAGATCGGAGCCGAACTGCGAGAACGCTGCTAGTTCGCGATACTGCGCGAGGTCGAGCTTCAGCGTTGCGCCGACCTGCTTGGTCGCTTTGATGGCCGCGGAGAAGCCGACGCGGGAGACCGAGAGGCCGACGTTGACGGCGGGACGGACGCCGGAGTTGAAGAGATCGGTCTCGAGGAAGATCTGGCCGTCGGTAATGGAGATGACGTTGGTGGGGATGTAGGCGGAGACGTCGCCGGCCTGGGTCTCGATGATCGGGAGTGCGGTGAGCGAGCCGCCGCCGAGTTTGTCGGAGACTTTGGAGCTGCGCTCGAGCAGACGCGAGTGGAGATAGAAGACGTCGCCGGGGTAGGCTTCGCGGCCTGGTGGGCGGCGGAGCAGGAGTGAGATTTCGCGGTACGAAGCGGCGTGCTTGGAGAGGTCGTCGTAGATGACGAGGGCGTGCTTGCCGGAGTCGCGGAAGTACTCGCCCATGGCGGTGGCCGCGAAGGGAGCGAGGTACTGCATGGGCGCGGGCTCGGATGCAGTGGCGGCAACGACGATGGTGTAGGCCATGGCGCCGTGCTCTTCGAGTGTCTGAACGACCTGCGCGACGGAACTGCGCTTCTGGCCGACAGCGCAGTAGATGCAGATCAGGTTGTTCTTCGCGGAGTTGATGATGGTGTCGAGCGCGATGGCGGTCTTGCCGGTCTGGCGGTCGCCGATGAGGAGCTCGCGCTGGCCGCGTCCGATGGGGATCATCGTGTCGATGGCCTTGATGCCGGTGGCCATGGGCTCGCGTACGGACTGGCGGTCGATGACGCCGGGGGCAAGACGTTCGACGGGCAGGAACTTGTCGGTGTTGATGGGGCCCTTGTCGTCGATGGGCTGGCCAAGTGCGTTGACGACGCGGCCGATCATAGCTTCGCCGACGGGCACGGACATGATCTTGCCGGTGCGCTTGACGGTATCGCCTTCCTTGATCTCGGTGTAGTCGCCGAGGAGGACGGCGCCGACCTGGTCTTCGTCGAGGTTCATGGCGAGACCAGCCACGCCGTGGGGGAATTCAATGAGCTCGCCGGCCATGACCTTGTCGAGGCCGTGGACGCGCGCGATGCCGTCGCCGAGGGAGATGACGGTGCCGACCTCGTCGACCTGGATGCGCTGCTCGAAGTTTTCAATCTGCTGGCGTAGCAGCTCAGTTATTTCATCCGCCTTGATCTGTGCCATGTCTTCCTTCTACTCGCTTCGTTTCAAATCTGAATAAACTTTGCGCTTGGGTTCAGCGAAGAATCTTACGCATTTACAAGCTTGTCCTTCAACTGCTGCAACTGGGCGCGGATGGAGCCGTCGTATACGGTTGATCCGATGCGGACAACGGCGCCGCCGAGCAGGGTTGCGTCCTGATGGTAGGTGGCGCGGACTCGGCCACCGGCGAGCTTGGCGACCTGGGCTTCGAGTTCGGCGCGGTCCTGGTCGTTGAGTGGGCGCGCGCTGGTGATCTCGGCCTCGGCCATGTGGGATTGCTCGTCGGCGACGGCGTGGTACTCGGTGAGGATCTCGGCGAGTTCGTGGAGGCGCTGGTGGTCCATGATGACGGCGATGAAGTTGCGGACCTGCGGGAACATGCCGATGCGTGCGGCGATGGCGTCGAGGACCTTCAGCTTCTGCTCGGTTGCAATCGAGGGGTTCATCATGACTTCGCGGAGTTCGCGGCTGCCGGCGAGGGTGCCGGCGAAGTCGCTGAGTTGCTGCTGGGCCGCTGCTGTGTCGAGATGCGACGAGGTCGCGACGGCGGCGAAGGCGTGGGCGTAGCGAAGGGAGACGACGGACATTAGTTGTGTCCTTCCTTCGAGTCGTCGCCCGTGAGCTTGCGCGCGAAGCTCTGGACGAGGAGACGGTCGGTCTCGGCGGTGACGATGAGTTTGCGGGCGGCCTGGTCGATCGCGAGCTCGGCTGCGTACTGCTGCAGCTGACGCTGGGCGAGGGCGGTTGCTGCGGCGATCTCCTGCTCAGCGGCGGCGAGAATCTTTTGCTTGTCCTCCTCGACGCTGGCTTTGATGCGCTGCTCGTCGTGGGCGGAGTCTTTCTCGGCCTGGGCGCGCATGGCGGCGATCTGTTCGTCGAGCTTGCTCAGGCGTTCTTCGACGCTGCTCAGCCGCGCGTTGGCTTCTTCGGTGGCGGTGCGGGCGTCGACGAGGTTCTTCTGGATCTTCGTGGTGCGGTCACGGAAGGTCTTGGGCAGAGTTTTGAGCAGGAACCAGCCTACGAGTGCGGCCAGTACGACGAAGTTCGCGACAGTGAACGCAGTGGCCGCCTGATCGGCGTTCAAGCCAACCATCGCGCCGAGCTTACGAACTGCGGCGGAATGGAGGTATTGATCGTTCTCGTCCACTTCCTGCTTGTTCTTCTCGGGCGACTGAGCCTCGGGCGTGCTGAGTTGTCCGGCGCTGGCGTTGGTTGGGGTCGGTTCCTGGGCGCTGGCGTAGGCGTTGGCATTGTAGACGGGCGCAAACAGCAACGCGGCCATCACGAGGCCTGGCAGAAGCTTCTTCATGCTGGACTTCATCTTGGACATTGTCTGAGAGAGGTTCACTGAGCGACCTCCGTCGGACGAACGCCTGCCGGAAGAACTGCTTTGAGGACGCGCGAACTCAGGTCATCGCTCAACCCTACGATCTGGAGCCGCGCATCGTGGGCGCTCTGTTCGATCTCCTGCCGGGCTCCGCGAACGCGCTCCTGCGTGTGCTGGCGGACCTGGGCAAGAGCTGCATCACGCTCTGCGTTCCACTGCTTCAGTTTCAGGTCGCGTGCCTGGAATATCTCGGCTTTAGCTGCTCGCAACTTCTCTTCGTAGGCGGTGGTCTCGGCTTCTGCTTTGGCAATCGCGGCGCGGGCCCGCTCCACTGCACCCGAGGTGCGCGCACGCCGCTCTGCGAGCACACGATCGAGCGGGCGGCGAACCAGCAGGCCGTAGGCCGCCACTAACAAAATGAAGAGGATCATCGTCGGCACAGAGCCGAGCACAAGTCCACCGAGTTCGTTCAGTATCTGGTCCATGAAGGGGTCGGCTGGGGCCGCTTGGAAGTCCTGTCGTGAGCTGTCTTACACAGCTAGATTGTGATGCTTAACACGCTGGTGAAGACGGTGAGTGAGAGTGCGAGGTACACCTAGTTTTAGCAAAGCGATTGCAAGAGTGTCAACCAAACTTGCGTCGATAATCGGTCACACCAGTCGATCTTCGCACGAACGGCGGGAACCTGGAATTACATCGATTTTTGGGCAATTATGCCTTTGACTTCCTCCGCGAAAGGGCTAAACTGTTAAGTACTACCTGGACCCTACTATCTGGGTCACATAGGTCGCGTGATTGGGGACACCACCTCCGCTCCCCTTCAGGCGGCCTATGCTAGTTAAGGGCACTTTAGGCCCGCTCTCGAAACCTTCTGAATCGGTTGAGCAGCGACGCCGGCCCGCGCGCCGAAACGTACGCCAGATTACCCTCAAAACGCTTCCCTTCCACGATCGCCCCGGCCTCGAGCGCGGCCAGCACCGCGCCCTCCGACTGCGGTAGACGGAACCGCATTTCAATCACTGGATCCACAACCAGCGCGGCGTCGATGGCCGCCAGTAGATGGTCCAGCCCGAGCTTCTTCAGAGCGGAGACCGCGACGCTACCCGGAGCTCCCATCGGCGTTGCCTCGCCGTCCGCAACCAGATCGATCTTGTTCAGCACCTCGATGATGGGCTTCTTCGAGACGTCGAGCTCAGCCAGCACCTTCTGCACCTGGGCCTTCTGCTCGTCGATCATCGGGCTCGAGGCATCGCGCACATGCAGCAGCAGCTCGGCGCGCTCCACCTCTTCGAGCGTCGCGCGAAAGCTTGTGACCAGCGTGTGCGGCAGGTTGCGGATGAAACCCACCGTGTCTGAGAGCAGGATTTTTCTGCGTGACGGAAGCTGCAACTGCCGCAGTTTGGGGTCGAGCGTGGCAAACATCCGCGACGACTCGAGCACCCCGGCCTCGGTGAGTGCATTGAACAGGGTGCTTTTTCCTGCGTTCGTATAGCCAACCAGCGCAACCACAGGGACCGGCACAGCTTCGCGTCGCTGCCGCTGCTGTCGCCGGATTCGTCGCACTGACTCCAGTTGCTCCTTCACATGGTCGATGCGGAGGTTGATCTTGCGGCGGTCTGTCTCCAACTGCGTTTCGCCGGGTCCGCGCGTTCCGATGCCGCCGCCGAGCTGTGACATTGCTTTGCCGCGCCCTGCCAATCGCGGCAGCTGGTACTCCAATTGCGCCAGTTCCACCTGCAACTGGCCTTCTCGGGTACGCGCGTGCCGGGCGAAGATGTCAAGAATCAGTTGGGTGCGGTCGATGACCCGGCAGGGCAGCTTCGCTTCAAGATTGCGCAGTTGTGATGGCGACAGGTCGTGGTCGAAGAGCACCAGATCGGCTCCGGTGGAGGCAATGACACCCTCGATCTCTTCGAGCTTGCCGCCTCCCACCAGCGTGGCTGGATCGGGCCGCGGGCGATGCTGAACCAACGTCGCGGCGACCTCTGCTCCGGCGCTGCGGGCAAGCTCCTCAAACTCCGCGAGCGATGCGTTGAAGTCGAGATCGGCTTCACGTTTCGTCTCTGCGAACGAACGTTCAGCGCTCTCCGTATGGAGAGCCGCCCCGGCCGACACCGCTGCCGCTTTGCGCGCTAGACGCGCTGCTGCTGTCAGCTTGCGCCGCTCGCCTGTGAACTCCACGGCAACCAGGACAGCGCGCTCCGCCTGCGGCAGGCCGCGCTGCGCATGACGCACAGCCTCCTCCTGCGCTGCGACGAGACTCTTTCGCACCGTCTTTGGACTTCTGTCTTCTGTTGTCAACGGCTAACGGCCTTGCGTTCCGTTTGCCTCTTGTACGGCGGCGACAGCAGGAGCGGAGCTTACGGCAGCCCGCACCTCCGGCTTGCCGTCCATGCGCACCTCTCCATGCACGCCAGCTCGCCCACTCACCACCGTCGAGATTGCATGCTTGAAGATCAGCTGCTCCTGGCTGTTGTTTTCCAGCAGCACCGAGTATTTATCGAACGACCGGATCTTGCCCGTGAGCTTGACTCCGCTGACCAGGTAGATCGTGATCGGACTCTTGTCTTTTCGCACTGTGTTGAGAAAAGTATCCTGAATGTTCTGTGCCGGCTTTGATTCCATGGTGCCGATCTCCTTAATTAAATTCGTTACCGTGCCATAAGGTTGTGCCGCGACCCATCAACTCCAGAAGAAAGCTCAGCGCGCTGATATGCCGAGTCCGGAGCCAAGACTGTCAACGATACGAGCATCTGCGGCAATTATCAACCTCGCAGACCACAAACTCAGCCGCCCGTGCCTACTGAGACAATCCCAGGCTTGTTAGACGAAGCCCGTTGCGTAAGGGGAGTCGGCATCCAGCTCCTAAGCGATATACCATGAACGATGTGTCGATCCGCAAACCGCAAGCCGTTCCGATGCTTGATTTTTCCCGCCAGTTCGCCAGTATCCGGCAGGAACTGCTTGATTCTATAGAGTCCGTTTGCACCTCGCAACGATTCATCCTCGGACCTCAGGTCGCCAGCTTCGAGCAGGCGGCGGCAACTGCCTGCGCCGTACCCCATGCCATCGGCTGCGCCAGCGGTACAGACGCGATCTGGCTCGCCCTGGCCGCTGCCAACATCGGACCCGGGGACGCCGTCATTACGACGCCGTTCAGCTTCTTCGCCAGCGTCAGCGCGATCCTTCGTTGCGGCGCACAGCCCTTGCTCGCCGATATCGATCCAGCCACCTTCAACCTCTCCGCCGCCGCGACCGAAGAGGTGATTCGTTCCCCCAAGGGCGCGAAGGTGAAGGCCATCCTGCCCGTCCATCTCTACGGACAGTGTGCTGACTGGGACGCGTTCGCCGCCCTGAAACAGCGTCACAATCTGCTGCTGGTCGAAGATGCCGCGCAGGCTTTCGGGGCTACCTGGAACGGAACGCCGGCAGGCGCCCTCGGCGATGCCGCTGCCTTCAGCTTTTATCCCACAAAAAATCTCAGCGCTATGGGCGATGCAGGGCTGGTGACGACAAGATCGGCCGAGATCGACGATCACGCCCGCGTGCTTCGCGCCCATGGGATGCGTCGCCGCTACTATCACGACGAGATCGGCTGGAACTCGCGCCTCGACAGCCTGCAGGCAGCAATTCTCGAGGTGAAACTGCGCTATCTGCCGCAGTGGAATCAGCAGCGCCGCGACCACGCCGCCCGCTATGACCGGCTCTTTCACGCAGCCAACCTCACCGCGTCCAACGTGAAGGAAGGGATCGTCCTTCCCTTCACCGATCCGCGTGCCGGACACGTCTTTCACCAGTACGTCATCCGCGCGCCTCGCCGCGACGAACTTCGCCAGTACCTCACGGACCGCCTGATCGGCAGCGAGATCTACTACCCTCTGCCCCTGCACCAGCAGACCAGCCTGGCAACCCTTGGCTACAAGCATGGTGATTTTCCGGTGAGCGAAGCCGCCGCCGCCGAGGTGCTCGCGCTGCCTATGTATGCGGAGTTGCGCGAAGATGAGCAGCAGACGGTCGTCGATACGATTGCTAGCTTCTACGATTGAGGCAAGCCGCGAGGCCTACCGCTTCTTTGCCTTTCCCACAACCTTTTTCTTCTCAGCGGGCGTTGGATGGGCCTCGCCCCCAGTCGGCGTACCTGGCTGAATCACACGACGAACCATATTGCTCTCCAGCCGATACGTCTTCACGATCGTCTTCCCCGGCTTGATCTCGCCGGTCACCGGATCGGGAATCACCGGCGCGGAGTCGTCGGCGAGAACTCTGTACGTGAAGGTCGGCGCGGGAGTCGTTGCAGCAGGAGACTTGCCGTACGGGTCGGCCGCCATCTTCACCGTGACAGGCAGATAGCCTTCGATATTCTTGTCGCGAAAGCCTGTCTCGTAACGGTGCTTCTTCACACTCCAGGTAAACACGCGCACCTGATCGAAGTCATACGTCAGGCCCGCCTTGTACGGACTCATCACCGTGACGTAGATGGGAATATTTTTGTCTTCCTGCTCCGCCTCGGGATCGTTCACGCTGGTCAGAATGTAGGCACCGACGATTCTTTGCCCTTCGGCGTAGCGGGTTATCGACTCGGGTGCGTCCACATCCATGTAGCGGCTCAGCAACCAACCCGTATCGCCTTTCGAGTCCCGTACCAGCCACCAGTCTTCCATAACTGGCGGCGGTGGTGCGTCCGCCGCGGGCGCACCTGGCTTAGCGCCTTTTCCTGGAGCTGGAGCCACTGGCGCAGCCTTCGCAGGGCGCGTCCCCGGGGGCAGAGGTTTCGGCAACGTTGCGCGCGCGAGCAGCTGCAGCTTCTCGTTCTCCGCTAGCCGGTAAAACTTGTCTGTATCGCGCCCCGGCTTGATGTGCAGATACACCTCGTCATGGACAGAGGCGGAGGCAACAGTTGGATCCGCCTTGTGCTCCTGCTTCAATGCCTCGAACTGATCGAAGGCTGCCTGGGTTGCAACCGCCTTCTCGTCGATCCATCCCTGCTCGCCCTTTGCTGTCTGCACGCGTACGTAGCGCCGGCCGTGCTCGAGTACCTGCAGTTTGTCGCCGTTGTCGACCGTCCCAGTGCGGTTCGACACGGCCGCTACACGGTCGCGCAGAAACGTCTGTTTTGCCGTGACATACACATATTCCACGGGAGGCTTTGGCCGAAGCCGGGAGCAGCCGCCAATTCCGATCGCCACGCATACCGACAATGCCGTCAGAGCTGTAAACCGCGAGACCCTGCGCCACAAACCGAATTGTCGAGAAGAAGAAAAAATAACCGAAGAACTCCCAAGCACGGCACACCGCTTTATCCATACTACTGGCGATATGGAAAAATCCTGTAAACCTGGTCGTCAATTCGATGCGAGCTAATCAAAGGAGTATCTCCCTGCGCGTCGACGCTTCCTAAGCGCATCGATCTCTAATGTGTTAGCGCGAGAGCGACTGCACCTGCAGGATCGACGGCGGTGGCCACGCTGGTCGCCGGATCGAGCTTGCCCGGGACGGGAATATCGAAGCTGTACATCGTGAGGTCCGGTGCGCCATTAACCGCAACCGCCAGCAGATACTTTCCCGTACTGTCGACGCCAACGGATTGGACGGCCGATCCACTCGTGTAGGGCGACCCGGTCAAGGGCTTGAGAGACAGCCCCAAGACAGTCGTCGACGGCACGATTGTGTAGCCGGAGATCGTTCCATCCGTGCGGTTTGCCGCATACACATAGGTCCCCGTGATATCCAACACGATGGAGAAGGTTCCATTACCGGCTGCAAACGGCGATCCGGTGACAGAGGTCAGGACACCGCCAGAGGCAATGCTGTAGACCGCGACGCCGCCATTGGTCCCGCTCCGGGCAATGTAGAGGTAGGTGGTGGTGCTGTTGATTGCTAGCCCATAGTCGCCCGTTGCTGCGTTTCCAGTCGCCAGGTACGAGGCGCTCGCTGCGACCCCGGTCGCTGTATTGAAGGTGAATACAACGTCGCCGCCCGTACCCAGCGCTGCAAAGATCAGCGTCCCATCGGGCGATATGCGTACCTGTGTCGGCTGCCACGTCCCTGACTGAATCGCGTAAGTCGCAGGGGCGGTCAGAGACGTCAGGCCTCCTGTCGTCGCGTTGATCTGAAAGATGTCAAGCTGCTGCGTCGTGCCATCGAGCGCAATCAGCCACTGCCCATCCGGTGAGATTGTCAGGGACTGCGCATTCACTCCCGCCGGCTGCGACCCAGTGGTCGGCACCGTCAACGATCCGTTGGGATTGATGAAGTAGACGAAGATCCCAGTCGCCGCTCCGACATAGAGCAAAGTATTGCTCGGATTCACCACCATCGACAACGGCTTATATCCTGCCGCCAGCGGAGAGCCGCTCACCGCAGCCAGAGTCCCCGTTCCTATGGCAAATCCGCCGATCGAGCTCGCACCCTGGTTCGCCACATAAACCAGATTCGCCGTGGTTCCTCCTCCACCACCACCTCCTCCGTTGATTGGAGGGAAGAAGCCGGCGCACCCAGTGAAGACTGGCAACACCATGGCGACCGCGATCGCCACCCACCTCTGCACGCTACTTCTCGCCATCACGCTCACGCCTCTGGTCCTCTCCTCATGGCAGCCGGTGTTCTTCAAGACTACTTCAATCGGCGTTCCTCTATAATTTGCAAAATGTATCCATCGAAACGCCTGCGTCGCCTGACCATGGCTGCGCTTGTATGCACGCTCACCTTCGCCTCCACCGCACACGGACAGCAGACCCACTCATTCGACGCATCAGCCGGACAAACGGCAACGCTCGAACATGAAGTTCGCGCAAATATGAACTTCCTCGCCGATGACGAGCTTCACGGTCGCGGCTCCGCCACGCGCGATGAACACATCGCCGCGCTCTTCGTGGCCGCGCAGCTCCAATCGCTCGGGCTCGAACCCGGAGGCGAGAAAGGCACGTTCCTGCAGAAAAGCGCGCTCCCCGATCCATTGCCTCCGAGGATCCAACAGCGCCTCTCGAAGTTTCAGGACGTGCCGCGTAAGGAGACCTGGAACGCCATCGGCATTTTGCGTGGAAGCACATCACCGAACGAAGTCATCCTGCTCACCGCGCATCTCGACCACCTCGGCATCGGCCCCGCCAATGCGGCAGGCGACACCAACTACAACGGCGCTGACGACGACGCCTCCGGCACCACCGCAGTTCTCGCCCTGGCACATATCCTCGCCACCGGCCCGCGTCCCAAGCGCACCATCGTCTTTGCCCTCTTCGGCTCCGAGGAGCTAGGCGGCTTCGGCAACCGCGCCTTCCTTGCGCATCCACCCGTCCCTCTTAACAGCATCGTCGCCAACCTCGAGTTCGAGATGATTGGCCGCCCCGATCCCGCCGTCCCCTCCGGAACGCTCTGGTTCACCGGCTTCGAACGCTCGAACCTCGGCCCCGAATTGGCGAAGCACGGCGCTCATTTAGTCAACGATCCTCACCCCAAAGAAAACTTCTTCCGCCGCTCCGACAACTACGCGCTGGCGCAGCAAGGTGTCGTCGCCCACACCGTCTCCAGCTTCGGCTTGCACAAGGACTACCACCAGCCCAGCGACGAGATCAGCACGATCGACTTCACCCACATGACCAACGCCATCTCCTCCATGGTCAATCCCATCCGCTGGCTCGCCAACTCGAACTGGAAGCCGGCATGGAATCCCGGCGGCAAGCCTGACGTGACACCGAGATAGAGACCGACCGCGGATCGCGCGGAGGACACGGATTAAGAACAACGGCGATTAAAACAAGAACGGATTAAAGACCAGGTCTTTTGGGCTTTGCCTTTAAATCCGTTTTTGTTTTGAATCCGTTTTGATCCGCGTAATCCGCGGTCGGTATTGGGTTAGTTCAGCCGCTCCGTCTTGCCAAAGCGTGGATCGAGAGGCTTCCGCCCTGCGAAGCCCTCCTCTTCGGTGTGCCAATGGGCGATCGTCGGCTCGCCCAGCTTCCAGCACAGCAGCACCATCTTACCGTCCATCACAGAAGGAAAGTCGAGCAGTCCCTGCTCCAGGTCCTTCACCAGCACCCCGATCGAATCGATCTCGGCGAGAGTATCCTTCGCGTCCTGCACAGCCTTCTCGCGCTCAGCGCGGCGTCGTGCTGCCGCACTTACGTCGACGTGCATGCCACCGGAGAGAAATATCCGTTGGCTCAACTGCTGCATCTCCCGCTCCCGCTCTTCAGCTTCGGCGGCCGCCGCTTGCGCCTTGCGTAAGAGAGCCTCCACCACCGGCAACAGAGTTTGTGCTTCACCTAACGTAAACGTCTTGCTCAAGTCTTAATCTCCAACATCCGATCGAGCGCCACTCGCGCCCATTGCTTCACATCATCCTCCACTTTGATGCGATTGACTACACGTCCTTCGACCAGGTTTTCGAGCGCCCATGCCAGATGCTGCGGCGAGATGCGGTACATCGTCGTGCACAGGCAACCAGCGTCGTCGAGCGTCATCACGCGCTTGCCGAGCGGAGCGAACCGCTTCGTCAGCCGGTTCACCAGATGGATCTCCGTGCCCACGGCGAAGCTCGAACCCTCCGGGGCTTTTTCAATCACCTCAATGATCCGCTCCGTTGAGCCAATAGCATCGGCCCTCTGGCAGACCTCCCAGCGGCACTCCGGATGCACGATCACCTGCATCTCCGGGTGTTCGCGACGCACACGATCGACGTGCTCGGGCAGAAAACGCTGATGAACCGAGCAGTGTCCCTTCCACAGAATCACCTTCGCCGCCTTCAACCGATCGGCGCTCACGCCACCGTTGATCTGGTACGGGTCCCACACCACCATCTCGCTCAACGGAATCCCCATCGCGAACGCGGTGTTCCGTCCCAGGTGCTGGTCGGGCAGAAACAGGATCTTCTCCGCCTGCGCAAACGCCCACTCGAACGCTCGGCGAGCGTTCGACGAAGTGCACACCAGTCCGCCGTGCCTGCCGCAAAAGCCTTTGATCGCCGCGGCGGAGTTCATATACGTCAGCGGAATCAGCCCGCCCGAAGTCTCAGCCGTAAGCCCTGCGCGGACGAGTGAGTCCCAGCAGTCTTCCACCTGCCCGACCTCCGCCATGTCGGCCATCGAGCAGCCTGCGTTCAGATCAGGCAGAATCACCCGCTGCCAAGGCCTTCCCAGCACATCGGCGGTCTCGGCCATAAAGTGCACGCCGCAGAACAGCATGTACTTCGCGTCCGTCTCTGAGGCGACTTTTGAGAGCTTGTAGCTGTCACCGGTAAAGTCAGCAAACCGGATCACCTCATCGCGCTGGTAGTGATGCCCCAGCAAAACGACATCGGTGCCAAGGGTGGCGCGAGCTGCTGCAATGCGGGCGTCCATCGTGTGGTCGGGTTGCGCAAGGTAGTTGTCTAAAGAACAGGCAGCGGCGTTTGAACGCGTCGCCGCATCATCTTCCGCCACGGCCGCAGCCGAAGCGATCTCCATTAATCCGTTCACCGTACTCCGCCTTCAGTCTCACCGAGGCCGACTGGCGCCGGTTTTACCCTGCACTGTCGTATCGCCTCTGAGACGGGGATGTTGAAAGCATGCACTGCTCAAGTTGCAGTGGATTCGCTGTTCCGGCTCACTCGAGCCTTCACCCAACCCACGGGGATGTTGCAACCCTACGTTTTACGACCGGCAGCGATTGCCGCTCGTACCTCGTTAGACGAAGTTTGTGACGAAACGATGCGTAATTCGTCCTTGCCTAACACAACTCATTTTACAACAATGCCAACGTCACTCGCCGTCCACCAGGAGACGCAGGTTCCTCCATCCATAGGCCACCTCGACCAGCTCGGATCCGCCAATTGTGATCATCTGCCGCCCGACCAGTTCCCCGCCCAACCGCGCATAGAAGCCGCAAGCGGGGTTTCTCTCAAGCACCCATACGACCGCACTTGTCAGCCCATCCTGCAGCAACTGCGTAGCCAACTGTCGCATCATCGCCCTGCCGCAACCGCGCTGCTGCACTTCCATTTCGATGTAAACTGCCCAGATCTCTCCGTCGAACTCAGCGAGTGGTTCGCGCAGCCGACCGCCGCTGATGAATCCGCAGATTGCGCCATCCATTGCAGCAACCAAGATCCGCGAACTCCCGGTTGCAAGCTGCTCTCGCCAACTCGCAGCGCGCACGTCGTAGGCCATCTCATCCAGAAAGCTCTGCGGCACGATCCCGTGATAAGTCGTCCTCCACGTATCCACCTGAACCCGGGCAATCTCCGCCGAATCCCCCACCGTGGCTTCTCGAATTACCCAGCGCATCCGATCAGCCTAGCACTCGCCCGATCGAAGCAAACTTCGCCTACATCCATTTGTTCCGTCAACACGTAAGCCGTATCATGGGACTGACTTATGCCTAGCTTTCAGGACAGCGCCATCCTCGTCTTCCTCGCCCTGCTTCTCTTCGGGCCGAAGAAGCTGCCTGAACTCGCACGCCAGCTGGGCAAGCTCATGGCTGAGTTTCGCCGCGCCTCCAACGAGTTCCGCATGCAGATGGAAGAAGAGCTCCGCATCGCCGACCAGGAAGAGCAGCGGAAGAAAATCGCAGCGATGGAGGCCGCCGCTCCAGTCGCACCAGCGATCACCGATGGAACCGAGAACACCATCGCGCCTCCAGCCACTGAAGAGTTCCTCGTAGGCCACCCGCACGAGCAGCCACAATTCGAATCGACGCCAGCTGAATCGACGCCCGTTGAATCGACGCTCGCTCAAGCCGCGCCCGAGCCGCTGCCCATCGCCACCTCCGGCGATCTCAATCTCATGCCACCCTCCACCGGCCTTCCCGTCAGCAACTCCGCGCTCTCCCCGGTCCTCGAATCCATCCCTCACGATCCCGATCCTGCAGTCGCTACTGCAGAAGTCGCGACCAGCGAGGCCACACAGCGTGGCTGATCTCGACCCCATCGACAGAGCGCGTAAAGCCGTCACCGATCGCGCCGAACTTCCCGGCATGAGCCTCATGGAGCATCTCACTGAGCTCCGCAAGCGCCTCATCCACGCCTGCTACTACCTCGTCGGTGGCTTCGCCATCGCCTACGCCTTCCACGTCCGCCTCTACAACTACATCATGGCGCCCTACACCGCCCTCGGACTCGGCGGTCTAAGCATCCTTCACCCTACCGACGCGCTTAACCTCTATCTCAAAACCTCCTTTGTTTTAGGGGCCATCTTTGCCAGCCCGTTCATCCTCTATCAGATCTGGCTCTTCATCGCTCCCGGCATGTACACGCACGAGAAGCGCTATGTCGTGCCCTTCATGTCTGCGACCATCTTCCTCTTTCTCGCAGGAGCCTGGTTCGGCTACTACTGGGTGCTTCCCAAGGCGATGGTCGTCCTCATACTCGACTTCGGAAAGCAGTTTCACCCCATCATCACCACCGAGGACTACACCAGCTTTTTCCTAGCCGTGATCCTCGGCCTCGGCATTACCTTTGAACTGCCCATCCTCATCTTCTTCCTCTCACTCTTCGGCATCGTCGACGCCAAATTCCTCATCAAGCACATCCGCTACGCCATCCTCGCGATCTTTCTCATCGCCGCCATCATCTGTCCCACGCCCGACCCCATCGGCATGTGCCTGTTCGCTTCTCCTATGCTGGTCCTCTATATGATTGGCGTAGGTGTCGCGTACCTCGTTCACCCCGACCGCCGCAAAGCCAAAGAGGCGAAGAAATCCGCATGATCCTTACCCACGCAGCTAAGATTCATCGCCACCCGTCCAACGTCTCGAGCACAGTCCGACTTATGAAGTCTCTGCGTCTTCTTCTGCCGCTGCTTGTTCTTGTACTGTCCGTCGCAAACGCACCCGCCCAGCACGCCGCTGCAACAGTACCCCACTTTAGCGGTCAAACAGCCTACAACCTCACTGCGCAACTCTTACAGGTCGCACCCAAGCGATTCAACGGCTCGCCCGGTCACCTCAAAGCCGAAGAGTTCATCAAGCAGCACTTCGCTCCTGAAATCGCCAAGGGCAACTTCGAAACTGACACCTTCACTGCCAGCACTCCCGCAGGTCTCCAGACGATGACGAACTACATCGTCAAATACCCTGGGAAAAAAGACGGCATTATCGTCCTCGTAAGTCACTACGAGACCAACTATCCGCTGCGCGACATCGAGTTCTACGGAGCCAACGACGGCGCCGCCACCAGCGCCCTGCTGATCGAGATCGGCAACGTCCTTCGCGCCCATCCTCCCGAGGGCTACTCCGTCTGGCTGGTCTTCGACGACGGCGAAGAGGCCGTCAAAGAATGGTTCGACAACAACGGCAAAGACAACACCTACGGCACTCGCCACCTCGCCGCCAAGTGGAGCAATGACGGAACCATCGGCAAGATCAAGGCCCTGCTGGTTGCCGATATGATCGCCGATAAAGACCTCAACATCGACCACAGCGATAACTCCGCGCCGTGGCTGAGCGATCTGCTCAAAGTCGCCGCAAAGAACACCGGCCACTCAGCCTCTATCTTCAAATACAGCGAGGCTGAAGAGGACGACCATCTCCCATTCGCCCAGCGCGGCGTGCCAGTTCTCGATGTCATTGACGCTCACTACGGCCCCGTCACCCAGTCAGCCCCCGACGGCTACCACCACACCGCGCAGGACACGCTCGACAAGATCAGCGCCAAGTCGCTTCAGATCTCCGGCGACATCTTCCTCGAGATGATCCGCTTAATCAACCAGCGCCCCTGAAGCCGTCAAGGCCTCAGAGGCGCAGTTTTCGTCCCTTTTCTGTAGCTGTTTACTTAGTGCAAGGCTTCCCATGATCCGCATGGCCGCCTTTGGCCTTCGCATCGGCCTCGGACATATACGCTCCGGCCTTGGTCGTGCCGTAGTCTTCGCCCCCGTAGCAGTGATAGACGTTGCTCGACGTATTCAGCCACACCAGACCCGGACCACCGCCCGGCGCGACGGTCTTAGCCGCCTTTGACGCCGTGGAGGTCTTAGCCGCCGGTGCCGCCGCAGCCGCAGGAGCAGGAGCTTGTACCGGAGCGGCAGCCTTCGGAGCGGGAGGCGCCGACGCTGCTGGCGCGGTAGCAGCCGGAGGCGCTGCCGACTGAGACGCCGCCGGAGCATACCACTCCTTCACACCCTGGTGTCCACGGCAAGCCCCCTGTTTGCTGGCGGCCGTCGAATAGGTTCCATCCTTGCATTGACCGGTAGATCCTGCCGGTGCGCCCGCAGGTGCCTGAGCCACCGCAACATGCGCCACCAAAAGCCCTGTCGCAACCGCCATCAAACGAATCGCTGATTTCATAAAATCTCCCGATAAGATTTGGATTTGCGTGGCCCGAATTACGTCGTCCCGGATACCGCCAAATCCTACGCCATCCCGAACTTCCTGTCATTCTGACCAGACCCGCGCGGCCTTTGAGATCGAGCAAATCGCGCATTGATCACCCAAACGAGCCACAAACTGGCCCCTTTGAGGGATAGCTGCAAAGGAACCCCTCACCCTACTCTCATCCTTACCGATGGAGGTAGAACAATGCAGACACCCGCGTTCCCATCCTTACAGTCGAGATACAAGACCTTCGCTAACCGGGGGCTCAATCAGCCCTCCCCAAACGGCTTCTTCCACAACCACCCCGTAGGCGAGGTCGCGCGCAGCCTTTTCTTCTCCTCCATCCTCTGGATGCTGCTCGCGATCACCCTCTACGCGGTTTACTCGATGGTCGTCGGCTCGCTCTAACACTGGCATTGTCAGCTGCTGCCCAGGCGCCGGCCCGCGCCTCGTGAAACCCCTGAGTTCCGTAGCCTACCTGACCGCCCGCGTAAGTCCTCCAGCCTGAATATCGCTGCCCGTGCATCCGGCCCTCCCGCGCTGTAGCATGCAACAAAGATGCCTGGCGCCACTCCCATCAGCCACTGGATCGGCTTTCATCTCTTCATCTTCGCCCTCCTCGCGTTGGAGTTCCTCTATGCGCGCCGCCGGAGCCCTGCAAAGTCCCACTCCACCGCCGTTGCCGCAACCATCCTCTGGGTCGCGGCCGCCCTCGTCTTCGCGCTCTTCATCTTCCACACCCTTGGCGGCCAATACACGACGCAATACCTCGCCGGCTACGCCATCGAAGAGTCGCTCTCCATCGACAACCTCTTCGTCTTCCTCATCCTCTTCCGTGTCTTCAACATCGAACCCCGCTACCAACCCAAGGTCCTCTTCTGGGGAGTCACCGGCGCAATCGTCCTGCGCGGAGCCTTCATCGCCGCCGGCCTCGAGCTCCTCGCTCGCTTCGAGTGGATAAGCTACGCCTTCGCCGCGATCCTGCTCATCGGCGCCATCCGCCTCGTCCTGCCCTCTGCCCAAAACGCCGGAACTGCTCCACGCTGGATCCGCTGGCTCACCCGCGTTCACCCCGTCAGCCTTCGACAGGACAGATTCTTTGTCCTCGAAGACGGCCGCCGCATGATCACCGTTCTCTTCCTGGCCCTGCTCGCCATCGAACTCACCGACGTCGTCTTCGCGCTCGACTCGATCCCCGCCGTCCTCTCCATCACCCGGAACCCCTTCCTGGCCTATACCTCGAACATCATGGCCGTCATGGGCCTCCGCTCGCTCTACTTCCTGCTCGCTCACCTGCTCGCCAAACTCCGCTTCCTCCACTACGGTCTCGCCGCAGTCCTCGCCTTCGCCGCTCTCAAGATGCTCTCCGCCCACTGGCTCGACATCGGTCCCATCACCTCACTGGCCGTCATCGTCATCGTCCTTTCCATTACGATTGCGCTGTCGCTCGCCTATAAGAAGGCCCCTCAGAACTGAAGCTCCAATGGAGGGAGATCTATGAACTGGTACAACTACCTCGCGTGTTTCCTTGCGGGAGTCTTTCTCATTCACCTCCTTCCCCATCTGATGAACGGTTTCACTCCTACCAATGTTGTCGGCGCACTGGTCAGCCTTATCGGCGGATGTCTGCTCCTGTGGGTGGGCAAATTCTCCTTCCGAAACCTGTGGACCGTACTCCTTGTCCTGGCCGGCATCGGTTCCGTGTTTCTCTTCCTGGCCATCCATCCTCACCACGCACGGTGACCCGAAGCGCCAACCTCTTCGCTCTTTCTGGGTCGCATGTAAAATAGGACTGAATTTGTCCTATATCAAAATCCGGGTAAGAAAAATATCATGTCGTCCTCGCATACTGTTCTGAAGTACCTTCGCCTGATTCATCTTTACGTCGGCGTCTTCATAGCCCCGGCCCTGCTCTTCTTCGCGTTCACCGGGGCACTCCAGACCTTCAGCCTCCACGAGACCACCCGCGGCAGCAGCTATAAACCACCTGCCTGGGCCGTCATGCTCGCCCAGATCCACAAAAAGCAGACGCCTGTCGTTCCTGTCAGAAAAGTCCCTCCGCCCGATAAACCGGCCGAGAAAGCCGCCACCGCGCAGTCGCCCGCCAAAGAATCTGCCTCAGACGCAGCACCAAAACCAATCGACACAACCGCCCCCAAACCCCACAACGCCCTGCCCCTGAAGATATTCTTCCTCCTCGTCGCGATTGGGCTCTTCGTCTCCACCCTCTCCGGCCTCTACATGTCGTATAAATACATCCGCAACCGGAGGCTCATCACAGCCATCTTGCTCGCCGGCATCATCGTGCCCATCGTGCTGACGATCTTCTAGCGCCACCGTAGCAAGAGAATTAGCACAACCATCGCAGCGAATCCGCCACCGAACAAGCCAGCCATCCCCGCTGCCAGTGTCGTTGGGCCACCATGCATCCATCCATTCAAATTGACGTCGGCCATCTTGTAGTAAATCGCCGTTGCCACCAGACAAAACGCAATCAGCGCGCCCACGATCGCAACGACTACACCGCGTAGACCCCGGTCAGGTTCCATCTCTGTCTCACCTTTCCCCCGCACCTAAGCTACAAACTCAAGCTTCCCTCGCTGCATCACCGAATGCTTCGCCACCGCACTGTGGAGCGGAAAATCGTTTCGGTAGTGGGCCCCTCTGCTCTCCTCACGTCCCAGCGCCGAAGCAACGATCAACCCGGCCACGGCATGCAGGTTCCTGGCCTCGAGCGCGCGACGGAATAATCCTCGTGGCATCGTCACGGCCAGTGCATCCAGCGTCCGCTGCGCCTCATGCAAACCAGCCTCATCCCTCAACAGTCCAGCGTGCTTCCACATCAGCGCCCGCAGCTCCGCGATCCACCGCTCGGTTGCCGCCTCAGGAGTAGCGACCACAGCCGCAACCTCCGGAACCACCGCCGAACCTTCCTCCTTCGCCTGAACCTCAGCTACCATCGTCTCCGCCGCGAGCGTCCCAAACACCAGCCCTTCCAGCAGCGAATTACTCGCCAGCCGATTCGCCCCATGCACTCCGGTACAGGCAACCTCTCCTGCCGCGTAAAGACCTGGCAATGTGGCCCTACCGTGCACATCCGTCTTTACCCCACCCATCAAGTAGTGAGCCGCAGGCCGCACCGGAATCAAATCCCGCCCTAGCTCCAGGTGATATTTCGTGAGAAACCCCGATATCCCCGGAAACCGCGCATGCAGATCCTTCTTCACATGCCGCATATCCAGATAGACCAGCCCATCCATCCCCTCGCGCGTAATCGCCCGTGCCACCACATCGCGCGGAGCCAGCTCAAGCAGGGGATGATACCGCTCCATAAACCGCTCACCCTTTGCATTCACGAGAAACGCACCTTCACCGCGAAGCGCCTCACTCAACAAAAATCGCGGTGCGTCAGGCGCGCTGAACGCCGTCGGATGAAACTGGTAAAACTCCATATCGCTCACCGCCGCGCCGGCCCGGTAAGCCATCGCAATCCCGTCGCCGGTAGCCACCGCCGGATTCGTCGTATCGCTATAGACCTGTCCAGCTCCGCCGCTCGCCAGCAACACTGCCCGCGCCTGCACCACACGCAGCCCGCCTCCACCATCCAGCAACGTCGCTCCCACTACGCGCCCACCTTCAACGATCAGGTCCACACTCGTCGTCCACTCCAGCAATTCAATCTGCGGAATCTCACGCACATGCCGCAGCAGCGACACCGCAATCTCCCGTCCCGTCGCATCTCCATTCGCATGCAGAATGCGCGACAGACTATGCGCCCCCTCACGCGTCCGCAGCAGTTCGCCACCCTCCCGATCGAATGCCGTCCCCCACTCCAGCAACTCCTCCACTCGCTTCGGTCCCTGTTCAACGAGCACCTCTGCAGCCACACGATTCACCAGCCCATCGCCGGCCGCCATCGTGTCCTCCAGATGCAGCGCAACATCCTCTTCGCCTCCCATCGCGACCGCAATCCCACCCTGTGCATAGGCCGTATTCGACTCGGCCAACTCCTCCTTCGTCACCACCAGCACAGTACCCGCATTCGCTAGCCGAATCGCCGCACTCAGTCCTGCAATTCCCGCCCCAATCACCAGAAAATCAACTTGATCCATATATCGATGCTACTACTCCGAAACTCCTCTAAAATGCGTGCGATACGATGGAGATATCGTGCCCGTCATCCCTGTCAAGACGCCCTCCGCAACTTACGATGTCACCATCGCCGCGAACCTTCTCCGCACGCTTTCTTCCCGCCTAAACAAGCTCAATAAAAACAAACCCTTTCGCCCCTTCATCATCACCTCGCCCGACATCTGGGCCCTCTGGTCGAAATCCTTCCTAAGCTCCTTCAAAGAATCGCCAACAGTTCTCTTTCTTCCGGGTGGCGAGTCGCACAAGCGCTTGGCCAGCGTTGAATCTCTCGCCGAGCAGCTCTCGCGCGCAGGAGCCGATCGCGACTCACTCCTTCTCGCCTTCGGTGGCGGCGTCCTCGGCGACATCACCGGCTTCCTCGCCGCCATCTACATGCGCGGCATTCGCTACGTGCAGATCCCAACCACTCTTCTCGCGCAGGTCGACTCCTCCATCGGCGGAAAAACCGGCGTGAACCTCGCCGCCGGAAAAAATCTCATCGGCAGCTTCCATCATCCGCAAGCGGTCTTCGTCGACACCAGCCTCCTCGGCACCCTCCCACCCGCCGAGCTACGCGCCGGCCTGCACGAGTCCATCAAAGCCGGCATCATCTACGACGCAAAACTCTTCCGCTATATGGAACAAAACGCCGACGCCATCCTCGCGGGCGAACCCACCGCTCTCACCCACGTCGTCGCCGCCTCGGTACGCGTCAAAGCCGACGTCGTCAGCAAAGACGAAAAAGAGTCCGGCCTCCGCATGATTCTGAACTTCGGCCACACCGTCGGCCACGCCATCGAGGCGGCCACTAACTACAAGCAACTTCTCCACGGCGAAGCCGTCGCCTGGGGCAGCATCGCCGCGCTCAACCTAGCCCGCAACCGCAGATCCATCGACGCAAAACAAGCCGCCCGCATCGAAGCCCTTATCCTCCGCTACGGCCCCTTGCCCCGATTCAAAGCCACCGCAGAAAAACTCGTCGCCCTCACCGCGCGCGACAAAAAGAATCGCAGCGGCATCCGTTCTTTCGTGCTGCCCACCGCAATCGGCAAAACCGAGATCGTCCGCGACGTCACCGAAGCCGAGCTTCTCATCGCCACCGAAGCGATGCTCAACCTCATGCGCGACAGCTCTCCTCGGAGGGTTCTCCATGATTAAGCGAAGATCATGCATATCTGTGGTGCTCTTAGTCTTGATGTCCGCGTCCTTCGCCCACGCTCAGGACAAGCCCGCCCGACTGACCTTCGACGTCGCCACCATCAAGCTCTCCGCCCCTGACACGATCAGGATGCTGAATGGCGTTCCTACTGGTGGACGCGGCGGCGGCATCAAAGCCCTGCCCGGAGGCAATGGATATTCGGCCCAGAACGTCTCCGTAAAACTCATGATCAGCCTGATGTACAAGGTGCCCATGCGCCAGATCTCCGGCGGCCCTGAGTGGATGAATGCCGACCGCTACGACATCGAAGCCAGAGTCGACGGCACCTACAACATCGACGACCTGCACACCATGTATCAGAACCTGCTCGCCGACCGCTTCAACCTGAAATTCCACATCGAGACGAAAGAAGGACCTGTGTATGCGCTCATGCTGGACACCCCAGGCTCGAAGATGAAGGTCAACGACAGCCCGCAGGACTTCAAGATCCCGGTAAACTTTGGCCCGGAAGGCGCCATCGGCACACGGGTCCCAATGTCCTACCTCGCCTGGTTTCTCGGCCAGCAGCTTCAAAACACCAACCGGCCCGTCATCGACCTCACCGGCCTTACCAAGAACTACGATTTCACCCTGTCCTATTTGCCTGAACTCCCACCCGACTTCCCCAAAGACAACCTGCCTGCCGAGGTCCGCGATCGCCCCTCCATCTTCGACGCCGTGAAGCAGCAGCTTGGTCTGAAGCTTGTGGCACAAAAAGGGCCCGTCGACTACTACGTCATCGACCACATCGACAGACCGTCAGACAATTGACCCCACCGCCATCTAACATAGTCCTGTGACAATCGAACGCACACCCGAGCACGAACTCTCCACCGGAGCCCGCCCCGCCGGCACGACCACCGAACAAGCCGCCGCCGCGAACGTGCAGCAGATGTTCGACACCATCGCCCCCGCCTACGACCGCGCCAACCATCTTCTCTCGGCCGGCATCGACCACTCCTGGTGGACCCGCACCGCGCGTCTCTTCCGACCCATCCTCCAACACCCCGAAGCCGTCACCCTCGACCTCTGCTGCGGGACCGGCGACATGACCCTCGCGCTCCTCAAACACCGCCCAGCCCATCCAGAAGCCGCCCCGATCCTCGCAGTCGACTTCGCCCACCAAATGCTCTCCCTCGGCACAAAAAAATTCGCGGGACAGAACGTCCTTCCCATCGAAGCCGACGCTCTCCACCTGCCACTGGCCAACGCCTCCGTCAATCTCGTCACCTCCGCCTTCGGCTTCCGCAACCTCGCCAACTACGAAGAAGGCCTTGCCGAGATCCTCCGCGTCCTCCGCCCCGGCGGCCAGCTCGGCATCCTCGAGTGCAACCAACCCGAAGGCCTCACCGGCGCCGTCTACAACATCTACTTCAAGTCCATCCTTCCGAAGCTAGGCGGCCTCATCACCGGCAATGCATACGCCTACAGTTACCTCAACGCCTCGGTCGAGCGCTTCCCCCGCCCCCGTCGCATGATCGAACTCCTTCGCAACGCCGGCTTCGACAACCCAACCTGGACCAGCTACACCTTCGGCGTCGTCGGCCTCTATCACGCCACAAAGCCCTGATAATTCAGAACTGACAACCGACAACTACATCTGTACCATCTCTCCCATGAGCCAAACGGCCACGCCCGAGCAAGCCGCACTTCCACACAACGCCAAGCGTTCCGCCGCGCTCTTTTCCGTCATCGCCGCCTTCTGTGTCACGCTCTTCAAACTCATCACCGGCCTTCTCACCGGCTCTCTCGGCATGCTCTCCGAGGCCGCCCACTCAGGCATAGACCTCATCGCCTCCGGCATCACTCTCTTCTCCGTCCAGGTCTCCGACCGCCCCGCCGACGCCGACCACACCTACGGCCACGGAAAAGTAGAAAGCCTCTCTGCAGGGATCGAAACCGTCCTCATGCTCGGCTCCTGCGTATGGATCCTCACTGAGGCCTTCCGCCGTATCCTCTTTCGCGAACACATCTCGCTGAAGTTTTCCATCTGGCCCTTCGTTGCCCTGCTTCTCTCTATTACCGTCGACTTCATCCGCTCAGGCAAGCTGCAGCGCATCGCCAGCGAGACGAAGAGCGAAGCGCTCGCCGCCGACGCCCTCCACTTCCGCACCGACATCTGGTCTTCGCTCGCCGTTCTCTTCGGCCTGGCTGCGTCCTACGCCGGAAAATATTGGCAGATCCCCGCGCTCGAACTCGCCGACCCGATCGCCGCCATCCTCGTTGCCGGCATTATCCTCTACGTCACCTGGAACCTCGCCCGCCGCACCATCGACGCCCTCACTGACGCCACTCCTCCCGAGGCTCGCGCCCAGAATCGACAACTCATCCGCGAACTCGCCTCCATCGACGGCGTCCTCTCCGTCGACCGCGTCCGCACTCGCCGATCCGGCCCAAGCTACTTCGCCGACGTCACCCTCGGCATGCCCCGCAACCTCACCTTCCAGCGCTCCGAACAGATCACCACGGCCGCAACCGAAGCTGTGCAGCGCCATCTTCCCGGTGCCGACGTCGTCGTCCACTCCGTGCCTATCGCTTCAATTGCCGAGAGCATTCACGACCGCATCCGCGCCGTCGCAGCCCGCTCCAACCTCGCCATCCACGACGTCAGCGTGCAGGAGTACCACCACCAGCTCCACGTCGAGCAGCACCTCGAGGTCGGCGAGACCATGTCCCTCCGCGCCGCCCATGCCCTCGTCACTCAACTCGAAAGCGAGATGCGCCGCGACATCCCCGAGATCTCCACCATCCTCACTCACATCGAGAGCGAACCAGCCACTATCGAGCGCCCCGAATCACTCGAGCGCGACCGCCAACTCGAAATCCGCCTTCGCCGCACCGCCCAGGCCTTCCCGGAGATCCTCGACATTCACGAGGTCTTCGTCACTCGCGCCCACAACAAGGGAGCCGACCGCATTCAAGTCAACTGCCACTGCACCCTACCCGACGACCTCCCCATGTCCAGGGTCCACGAGATCATCACCGCGCTGGAGAACACCTTCAAACTCGACTGTCCCGAGGTCAGCCGCCTCCTCATCCATCCCGAACCAGCCACCGACAACCGCCGCTAGTCACACACACGAAACAGCTCCACGAGGAAACGATGACCCGTTCTCTCCACTCCTTGATCCCGAACTCCTTGATCCACAACCAAAAAAAATCATCGCCCCTCATTCAACCCAACCGCCGCCACTTTCTCCTTGGCGCAGCAGCAACGATGTTCGCGGCAAACCGGCCAAATCTCCTCGCAGCAGCGTTTGCCCAGCAACCTGATCACGCCGCCGCTCCACTCAAGATCGAATCCGTCGAACTCCTCGAACTCCACGGCCGTTACACCGATGCAGCGGGAGTCAACCGCCAGCAACAGGTCAATCCGCTCGACATCTACGATGACCTCCGCCCCGTTCCCTATGCCGACAAACCCTCCGGCACACGCGAGGTCCTCTACACCGCGATCTACCTTCGCATCAAAACAATCGGCGGCCCCGAAGGCCTCTACGGCCCTATCGAAAAGAGTGCAGCCACCGTCGTCAACGACGAGCTTCGCCCCTTCCTCATCGGCAAAGATGCCCTAGCAGGCGAAAAAGTCTGGGACCAGATGTACCGCTCCGATCGCCACTCGCGCGACGGATTCTTCATGATGGCCATCAGCGCCGTCGACAACACCCTCTGGGACATTCGCGGCAAATACTACAACGTGCCCGTCTACCGTCTCCTCGGCGGCCCCACGCGCGCTTCCGTCGAAATGTACGCGAGCTGCCTCGGCTTCTCGCTCGAACCCGAGGCCGTTCGCACCCGCGCCCTCGCCGTCAAAAACGAAGGCTATCGCTATCAAAAATGGTTCATGGGTTACGGCCCCGGCTCCGGTCCCGAAGGCATGCGTAAGAACGTCGAACTCGTCCGCATCCTGCGCGAAACCGTCGGCGACGACACCGAACTCATGTTCGACGCCTACAGCGGATGGACACAAAACTACGCGCTCGAATGGGCTCATCAAGTCGAGCAGTACCGGCCATACTGGATCGAGGAAGCCACTCACCCCGAAAAGATCGAGAGCTTCGCCGTCATGCATCGCAGCACAACCATCCCCATCGCCTCTGGCGAACACTTCTACGGACGATGGGAGGTCGAGCGCTACCTCCAGGCCGGCGGTCTCTCCGTCGTGCAAGCCGACCCCGAATGGTGCGGTGGTACCTCCGAACTTCTTCGCATCGGCACCGTCGCCTCACTCCACGACGTTCCGGTAATTCCCCACGGCCACAGCCTGCGTGCAGCCGTGCACATCATCGCAAGCCAATCGCCTATGACCTTTCCCCTCGGCGAATATCTCATCAACAAGATGCGCCACTACTACCACTTCGAAAGCAATCCACTCGTCCCCGACAAAGCGCACATAGCCTTACCCACAGGCCCGGGCTTCAACGTTCAGTTCGATCCCGCGAAGATCGAGTCACAAATCGTTCTCAAACCAAGTTGAGGGTAGTGGGGCAGTTTGAACTCCGGGGCAACCAAAGTTGCCGAAAACCCCGTTTTTCGAGCACCTCATCGCTTTGTGCAGCGTGGGAACGTCTTCCAGCTGGTCCACTGTCGCACGCGCCAAAGAGCGCCCTGTTCAAACCATTCCATACGGTCATCGGCTGGCGGGGGTCAACTAGCGACCAGGACGACGCATAGAGTTTAAGGTTTCGGCGTAGCTACGGGCGGGAGGTTAGGTGTTGGGGGGTCGCGCTGGACGAGCATCACGCGCTTGATCTTGTTGCGGTCCAGGTGTTGGATACTGCCGCCTACACGAATCTCCACATCCATTCCCGAGATAGACAGCAGGTCGCCGGTTAGCAGACTGCCATCCCGCAATTCGATTGAATCGAGTGCGGAAGCTCCGAGTTCATAGCTCACGGATCCGCCGGAGACATCTTGGGGGCTAATCTCCAAGGGATAGTTACCTGTGGTGAATCCTTCTTTGAGGAACGTAAGGGTGTGCTTGCCAACGCCCACGTTGATGATCCGCGGAGTAGTGCCCGTTTCGGTCCCGTCAACTTTGAGCATTGCGCCCTGCGGAGTCGAATTCACGGTCAGGGAAACGGCCCTAGGGATTTGCGCTGTGTCCTGGATCGAGACGGATACCGGACTTCCTGAGGCCGTGAGGGTGAGTTGGAGCTTCACCGTTTCGCCAGGTCCCACGTTGTTCAGTGTGATGAAATCCTCCGAAATTCGCACCTTGTTCTTGTCAAAGAGGTAGACCGAGAATTGTGCCGAGGAGATCAACCTCGGCGACAGATTCTCCGCCATGGTATCCATGACATAGACACGTGTCTTGTCGTTCATGCTGTCAAGTTGTTTGGGTTTCCCGAAGGTGAAGCGCAGAGCCGGGGTGCCGATCGTGGGCCAATCGATAACTTGAAATGGCGTATCTTTGGCCCAAGCAGGGACTGTAAGCAGCAGAAGCACCAGAGAGATAAAGAAGCGTCGCGTTGGAGTCAGGAAAGCGATCATGACGGAATTATCATAGCCTGAGTTTCCGGTCATGAGTTCTCCGGGATGTACGAATGTATGAGCTGCGACGTAGCGGTTCAGCTAGGTTGCAGTAGGAGTTCCTGCAAAGTCGGGCCTTCGGAAACTTCAGTCATGCACTCCAAACTGACCCAAGCTTTACCTCACCCCACAGTGCAAGGCAGCATCAACTCGCCCGCCTCCAGCCCGTGTGCCGTCACCTTCACTCGCACCTCGCCCGCGGTCGTCCCCGCCTGCACAAACGCAGCACCCAGCCCCATAAACGCACTCCTCTGGCTCGCTTTGTCTGGCTCATGACAGCTTGGATCACCGTTCCCAACGCCGATCACCTTCCCCGGTCCCTCAACTGAAAACGTCAGCATATCGCCAGCCATCGGCACCGTCAGCCCCTTCGCATCGACCACCCGCACATTCACCTGAGCGCAATCCTGCCCATCGGCCCGCAGAGCAGCCTTGCTCGACTCAAGCACCAGCCGCGCGGCCGGCCCCGCGGTCTCGCGCCGTTCCGTCAAAATCACCTTGCCGCCCGACGATCCCCGCGCCTCAATCACTCCCGGAGCATACTTCACCTTCCACTCCAGATGCCCATTCTTCTTCACCGTCTGCGATCCCACGCTCGCTCCATTCAAAAACAACTCCACCGACTCGCAGTTCGCATAAACCCACACCGAAATCTCCTGCCCCTCCTTCCCCTCCCAGTTCCAGTGCGGAAACAGATGCATCGCCGGCTCATTCCCCCACCACACGCGGTAGTAGTGGAAGTTGTCCTTCGCAAACCCGCACATATCCATCACGCCAAAATGCGAGCTGATGCACGGAACACCATACGGCGTCGGCTCACCGCGATAATCAAACCCTGTCCAGCAAAATCCACCGGCAAGCCACGGCGTCTCGTCGTAAAAACTCCACCAGTTCTCCGCCGTACTTGCCCACGGCGGATAGTTCACGTCATAAGCGCTCACATACCCGCGCAGCGGATCGTTCGCATACACCCCTCGCGTCGAAACCGTACTCGCCGTCTCCGTCCCCACCGCCGGCTTCGTCGGAAACTTCGCGCGAAACTCCGTGAAGTGATCAGTCTCCCGGTTGTGTCCTACGCCATAGTTGAACCCCATTACATCCAGCACCTGCGTATAGCCCAGTCCCCAGCCGCCATTCATCGCCGCCGTCACCATCCGCGTCGGATCGAGCCGCTTCGCCTCCCGCTTCATCGTCGTCATCATCGCAGCCCCACGCGCCGAGCTCTGCTGCGGCTCCTCGTTCCCCAGCGACCAGATCACCACGCTCGGGCGATTCCTGTCCCGCCGAATCATCCGCGCCAACTCACTCAATCCCTCTACGCTCGACGAAAACATCCGCGTCTCGTCCATCACCAGCACACCCAGCTCATCGCAGGCATCCATCAACTCCGCCGCAGGAGTATTGTGTGTCGTTCGCAGCCCGTTGCAGTTCATATCTTTCAATCGTTGGATCCTGTACCTCTGAATCGAATCCGGAACCGCCACGCCCACACCCGCATGATCCTGGTGGTTGCACATCCCCTTGATCTTTACGATCTTCCCATTCAGCAAAAACCCGCGCTGATCATCCCACGCAATCGTCCGCACGCCGAACCGCGTCTCATCCTGATCCACTGCCTTCCCCTCCGACTCCACAACAGTCACCAGCCGGTAAAGGTTCCGCTCCTCCACGCTCCACAACTTCGCCGCAGCAATCTTCCCGGTCGTCGGCACGACCACCATCTCCCCAGGACCCACCGTCATGACAGCCGAGCGGCACCGCGCAACCTCCTTCCCACTCCCCACCTCCACCACCACGCCGGCCACAGAACACTTCACCGCTGTATCACCCGCGTTCATCACCTCGCTCGTAATCGCCAACCCCGCATCCCCACCAGCACTCGGCGTCGCCTGCACAAAAACCCCGTCCTTCACCAGGTGCAGCGCCCCGGTCTTCCTCAACCACACATGCCGATAAACTCCGGCGCCTTCATAAAACCATCCATCGCTCAACGTTGCATCCACGCGCAGCGTCACCACGTTCTTCACCGGCCCACTCTGCGGATGCATCTGCCCATCGGGCCCTCGCACCTCTCGCGGCACATAGTCCAGAAAATCCGTCACATCGATCTCGAACGGCACATAGCCGCTCAGGTTCTCTCCGACCCAATGCCCATTAACAAACACCGTCGCATTGCGATACACGCCATCGAACTCCAGCACCATCCGCTTGCCTTCGTCGCTCGGCGTTATCTCAATCTCTCTCCGGTACCATCCAATGCTGGTCTCCGGAAAGTCCCGTCCCACCGGCTTGCCGCCATGGTCCACCAGAATCGGTTCAACGACAAACGGCAGCGCCACCGCCCAGTCATGCGGCACCTGAACCGCCTGCCACATCGAATCATCAAAACGAATCCCCGTCGGGCCACCCGAATCTCCCGACTTCGCATACGTACCCTCGCGCGACAACTTGCCAAAACCAAAGTCCCGCATCGGATCGCACGCATTCCCGAGAGCAAACCTCCACCCAAAATCCAGAGACACCCGCTCCCGCAGCGTATTCTTCGCTACATCGACCCGCACCTCATCCTGATGCGCCTTCGTCTGCGGAGCCACCCCCCGCTCAGTCTCCACCGCTTCAGCCGCCAGCCCATTCGCAGTCAAAGAGACTGCACCCACCGCCGCTCCTGCCTTTACTAACTCCCGTCGTGTCCACCGCCGCATCGAATAGCCTCCGCGTTCCGAAGCAAGTCTAACGGCAAAACCGCGACTCCGGTAATAACCAGAGAAATCCGCAGCTCGGCTCCACCCTGTATCCTGTTCCTGCCCATGAAGCTGAGAACCTCCCGCATCAATCGCTTCTTCAACATCGTCCTCGGCGCCCTGCTGATGCTGGTAGTCGCGCTCCTCTCCGCCTTCATCGCCATGCGCGCCGCCATCCACGGCCGCGAAGTCAACATCCCAAACCTCGCCGGTCTCACGCTCCCCGAAGCCAGCAAGCAGACCCGCGCCCGCGGCCTGCGCCTCACCCTCGAAAATCGCTTCTACTCCCCGAGCACGCCCCCTGGCCGCATCCTCGCCCAGTCTCCCGCTCCTGGCGTCTCCGTCCGCCGTCAATGGGCCGTCCGCGTCACTGAAAGTCTCGGCCCACAACAGGTCGCCATCCCCGACCTGCTCGGCCAAAGCGAGCGCACCGCGTCCATCAACATCCGCCGGCTCGGGCTTGAGCTCGGCGCAGTCGCCCACGTCGCAGCACCCGGAGACCCCGGCGTCGTCATCGCCCAAACCCCCGCACCCAACGCAGCCGGCGTCGACCGCCCCCGCGTCAGCCTCCTACTCAGCGAACCCGAAGAGGCCGAATCCCCGGAGGCCTTCGTCATGCCCTCGCTCACCGGACTCACGCTCTCCGGAGCCGCAGCGCGCGCCGCCGCCGCAGGCCTGCACATCGTCAGCGCCGAAGACCTCAACCTCGCGACAGCCGCAACTCCACCCGCACCAGCGAGCACGTCAACGCCTGAAAACACGCCAGCGACAGCCGCTTCTCCCGCGACACCGATCGCTCAAGCCGTCACTGTCGGTACCGTAGTCGCGCAGACTCCCCTGGCCGGTCACCGTGTCGTCAAAGGCGACGCCGTTCACATCACCCTCACCAACTAAATTAATCCCGCTCCAGAACCACCGCATAAAAACCATCACACCCATGCAAACCCGGCAGGGTCCTTAGCGCCCCATCACGCACCGCTGACTCCAGCTCCACACCCTTCAGCAGAATCCCCTGTTCTCCAAGCTCCGCAATCAGCCCCTCAACCGAAACCTTTCTCACTCCACCCGCACCCACAACAGCCTTCACCACCTGCTCACACTCCTCCGGCTCCAGCGAGCACGTCGAATACACCAGCCGCCCACCTGGCGTCAGCCGCTTCAACGCTCCCTTGAGAATCGCTCTCTGCCTCTCCGCCTGCCTCGCCAACTCCTCCACCTTCAGCCGGTGGCGAATCTCAGGATTGCCCGCCAGCGTCCCCGTCCCCGAGCATGGCGCATCGCACAAGATCAGATCGAAGCTCCCCTCAACTCCCTTCGCATCCGTTGCATCGACAACGCCAAACTGAACCCGCTCCGCATACGCATAACGCCGCAGCCGCGCCTCGGTCTGTGCCAGCCGCTTCACACTCACATCACTCGCAACAATCTCCGCAGAACCCAACCTCCGCGCCAGAATCAGCGTCTTCCCACCCGGAGCAGCACAGCAATCCCAAACGCGCTTCGCCCCCGGCATCGCCGCAGCCGCAATCTCCGCCACCAGACGCGATCCATCATCCATATGGGGCAAGCCTTCACCACTTTCAGAAAACATGCCTCCCTGTGCCGGCTCCTTCTGGTCCGCTTCGCAGATCTTCAATGCCGCCTCGCGCCCATACTCCGCAACCCACCGCTCCACCATCCACAGCGGATGCCCCAGCCGCTCCGCAAACGCCGCCGTCGACTCAAACACCCGCACACCCGGCCGCTGCGCTGCGGCCACCTTACGCAGAATCGCATTCACCATCCCCGCAGCATGCGGTTCCCCAGCAGCTTTGCACAGCTCCACACTCTCGCTCAAGGCCGCATGCGCTGGAATCCGCTCCAGATGCAGCAACTGAAATGCTCCCATCCGCAGCGCAATCGCCACCGGCTCCGCCAGCCTCTGCTCCGGCCGTTGCAGCAACGAACGCACCCGTGCATCCAGTGCAATCTGCCACCGCAGCACGCCCATCACCAGCGCCGTCGTCAGATTCCTGTCTTCAGGCGACAGCCCATCCACCCGAGCCGAATGCAACAGCTCATCGCTATGCCCCTTGCCCTCGCCCACCAACTTCAAAATCTCAAACGCAGCCAGCCGCGCCGGCGTAACCTTCGCAATCGCCGCCCCAGCCGAAGCCGTCGGCCCCGCCGATGCCGGACGCTTCCTCACTAACACAGGCTTACCCGTAGCCGATTTGCCGGAAGCAGCCCCGCTAGCCTTTGACCGTCCCGCTCCGGGCTTTATTTTGTCCTTCATAACCCCAGCCGTTCGCCGCTTCTCATCTGATTGCCTCTTAGAAAATCAGCCGCGCTCATCCGCCGCTTCCCTTCCATCTGCACCTCATCGAACTCAATCAAACTTCCGCCACCACACCCCACCAGCAACGCGTCCCCGTGGACCTCGACCACCCCAGCCTCACCATCACCGCCACCCGCCACATGCATTCTCTGCACAATCAATTTCTTCCCTCGCAGAATCGTATGCGCACCCGGCCAAGGCTGAAATCCCCGCCACCTGTCATAGATCTGATGCGCGTTCCTCGAAAAATCAATCCACCCATCCTCACGCGTCAAGATCGGAGCATGCGTAGCCTGCGAATGATCCTGCGGCTCGGGAAAGATAAGGTCCGCCTCAAGATGATGCAGCGTCTTCACCATCAACTTCGCTCCCAGCGGCGCCAGACACTCATATACTTCAACCGCCGTCTCGTGCCGCCCAATCGGGCACACCTGCGCCAGCAGCATGTCGCCCGTATCGAGCCCCGCATCCAGCCGCATTGTCGTCACACCCGTCACCGCCTCGCCGTTCGCCACCGCCCACTGAATCGGAGCAGCGCCTCGGTACTTGGGAAGCAACGACCCATGCAAATTGATGTTCCCAAACCGCGGCAGGTCCAGCATCCACTCCGGAATAATCCGCCCATACGCCACCACCAGAATCGCATCTGGCCGAATCGCCTCCAGCCGCGCACGAAACTCCGCATTATTCTTGATCTTCTCCGGCTGCACCACCGGCAGCCCGCGCTCCATCGCGACCCGCTTCACCGGCGGAGTCTGCACTTCCATCCCACGCCCCGCCGCACGGTCCGGCTGCGTCACCACCAGCGCAACCTCATGCCCCACCCCGATCACAGCTTCCAGCGTAGGCACGGCAAACTCAGGCGTTCCACAGAAAACCAATTTCATAGCCTATTCCTTCCAATGCAAAGAGGCCGCCGGCTAGTCAGCGTGGCCATCACTCCGAGCATCGCTCGGACCGAAGCCATTCATCCCGCCGAGACAAGGTATACACGCCACGAAGTGGCCGCGTCGCGCGCAGCGAGCCCGTCCGGCAGGACCACTACCACTCGCCGTTCTTAATCAGCTTCTTGATCTTCCGAATCACAAGATCCCGCTTCAACCGGCTCAGCCGATCGATAAACAGAATCCCCTCCAAATGATCGATCTCATGCTGCATCGCCCGCGCCAGCAATTCCTCACCCTCCACCTCGAACCACTCCCCCGTCACATCCTGCGCCCGCACCTTCACCTTCGCCGCACGCGAGACCTTCTCGCGGATCTCCGGCAAACTCAGGCACCCTTCCTCCTCCACCTGTTTGCCTTCGCGCGAGATGATCTCCGGATTGATCAACACAATCCTCTGCTCCGGGTTCTTCTTGAAGCTCACATCGATCACGGTAATCCGCTTCGAGATCGCGATCTGCGGCGCCGCAAGCCCAATCCCCTGCGCCGCATACATCGAATCGAACATCTCATCGGTCAGCTTCTTCAGCTTCGCGTCGAACACAGTCACCTTCTCCCCCGGCTTTTGCAGCACCGGGTCCGGCCACTTCACCACCTCGTGAATCTTGTTATTATTTCCGCTCACTTAATACGCTCGAATCTGCTCGCAATAGCCATTGAAATTTCGCTGCATCTCGCGCAGCGAGTCCCCGCCAAACTTCTCCACCATCAGCCGCGCCACCGTCAGCGCAACCATCGCCTCCGCAGCCACACCAGCCGCCGGCACCACACAAACATCGCTCCGCTCATACGCGGCCTTCACCGGCTCGCGCGTCGCAAAGCTCACCGAAGCCAGCGGCCGCCGCAGCGTCGAAATCGGCTTCAGATACCCGCGCACAACCACATCCTCGCCATTCGAGATCCCGCCTTCGATCCCCCCAGCATTATTCTGCTCCCGCGAAAACTTCGTGAATCCCTCACCCTCATATCCGATCGCATCATGCACCTCGGACCCCAGCGACTCCGCCGCCGTCACTCCCCGCCCCAACTCCACCGCCTTCACCGCTTGTAGACTCATCACCGCCTGCGCCAGCAGCCCATCCATCCTCTCATCCCAGTTCGCATGCGTCCCCACTCCCGGCGGCAACCCATGCACCACCACCTCAAATACTCCGCCAATCGTATCCCCCGTACGCAACACGGCATCCACCTCGGCCTTCATCGCCGTCTCGCTCTCCACATCGACACAGTTCAGCAAAACCTCTTCCTTCGCCTGCAACGCAACAATCTCATCCCACGTCGCGGCCCGCGAAAGCTCCGCCTTCCCCACGCGAATCACGTGACTCGCAACCTCAACTCCCAGCTCTCGCAGCAGCAACTTCGCGATCGCCCCTGCCGCCGTGCGTGCCGCGCTCTCCCGAGCACTCGCGCGCTCCAGCACATACCGCGCATCGGGAAAGTCATACTTCAAACTCCCCGCAAGATCCGCATGTCCCGGCCGCGGCGAAGCCACAGCCTTATGTTTGCTCGGATCCCCAGCCTCAACCGGCAGAATCTCCGTCCAGTTCTTCCAGTCATTATTCGCCAGCACCATCGCAATCGGCGACCCGATCGTCTTCCCATGCCGCACGCCGCTCAAGATATGAGCCGTATCGCGCTCAATCCGCATGCGTCCACCACGGCCATACCCCTTCTGCCGCCGCCACAGCTCACGGTCGATAAACTCCTGATCGACGGTCACCCCCGCCGGCATCCCGCTGACCGTCGCCACCAGACTCTCCCCGTGGCTCTCTCCCGCTGTCGAAAATCGCAACATCCCCGTATCGAACTCCTCGCCAGTTCCTCACAAAACTCATGCGCAAACCTAAATTGTAACAACCCGCTCCGACCAAATCGTCACGCGGAGCAACACAATAAACGCCGCACACCGGAACGATCATTACAATGGTGGGCAGTATCGTTGCCCTGACCATGAAACTCATCCGCCGATCCTCGCTGCTAGCCCTGACGCTGTCCATCGCGCCGCATCTCCTCCCCGCGCAAGCACCCACCCCACCGGCATGGGCCCAGCCCGGCTCCGCCACCCACACCCAGGTAGCGCCACCCCCCGACTTTCACCGCCCCACCAAGACCTTCGACACCCCAATCGGCATCTTCGAAGGCCAGTCCGACATCGGAGGTCCTCTCGTGCCGGGCAGCGCGAGCTACGACGCCTCCACAAAGCAGTACACCATCAACTCCGCCGGCTACAACGTCTGGTACACCCGCGACGAGTTCCGTTATCTCTGGAAGAAGATCTCCGGCGACGTCTCCCTCGCAGCCGACACCTCATTCCCCGACCCCAACGGCTACGGCGACCGCAAGGCCTTCCTCATCATCCGTCAGGACCTCGAAGACGACTCGAAAGAAGCCATCGTCGCCCTTCACGGCGCTGGCATGTTCCATCTCGCGCAGCGTCCCCAGAAGAACGTCCGCGTCACCGACATGGAGTATCGCATCGGCGGCCGCGGCCGTCCCGGCGGCGCCAGCCCCGACTCGCTCGTTCCCGTCATCGCCAAACGCATCGGCATCGAAAAGCGTGGCGACTCTATCGCGCTCTTCGTCAGCCTCGAGGGCGAACCCATGCACCAGTTCGGCCCACCCATCACCCTGCACTTCGACGCGCCCTTCTACGTCGGCATCGGCTTCTGCTCCCACTTGCCCGACAAGTCCGACACAGCCATCTTCTCCAACGTCGTCTTCGAAAACTCCGCCGGCAAGGTCCACTAGGACGGACACCCGTAGCTCCAGACCAGCCCGACTACTTGTTATCCTTCTTATCCTTCTTCGCCTGAATCTTCTCCAACGCCAGCTTCTCTGCCGTCTCCAGAGCATCGTCCGCCGGCACCTTCACATCCGGCTCCACGCCCGTCCCCTCCCAGTTCGTCCTCGTCACCGGGTCGAGCGACTTCGCAAACGGCACCCCGACCATAAAATAATCCGCCACCAGATGCCCCGACACCGGATGCGCCCCACCGCCTGTCGTCTCACCCACAATCACCGCCCGCTTCTGGTTCTTCAGATCGAACGCAAACTCCTCCGCGCCAGAAAACGTCCTCTTCGACGTCAGCACGAACACCGGCTGCGTCGGCATCCTCTTCCCGGGCAGGTACGACAGCGTCCAGTTCTGCGTCGTCTTGTCCTCCTTCCGGTCGTAGATATCGATCAAGTGCGTCGGCTTATCGAACAGATAGCTCGCAATCATCGTCACCATAGCCGGCTGCCCGCCGCCATTCTGCCGCAGGTCGAAGATCAGCGCATCCGTATGCGCCACAAACCCCATCGCCGCCACCACCGTCGGGCCGCAGAAACCCGCATCCATAAACCCATCGAACTTGATATACCCAATGTTGTTCGGCAGAATCTCTACCTTGCTGAACGCACAATTATCCCGCTCCATCTGCTCATGAAATCGCGCCTCATCCTCCGGCGTCGGATCCTTCTTCGGAGGCATCTTGAACGGATTAAAGTTCACCCGCAGATGCTTATCATGGCTCACCTCCTGCAAATCCGTCGTCAGCTGAGAAGCAAACTTATCGCCATCGGCAATCGTGTTGTAATCCCCCTTCGACTCATGCGCCTTCAATGCATCACCCATCTGCTGCGCCACCGCCGCGTCAATGTAGTACTCCTTCAAACTATCGCTCACCCCATCGATCACCTTCGTCCGCTCCGCCGCATCGATCGTCACGTTCTCCACCACTACTCCCGGAGGCAGCGCGCGCAACCCAAACGTCACCACCGTCGGCAGCTCGCCATCCTTCACCAGCAGATTCCCCAACGCCGTCGTCGGCCCACCTTTTTCCTTCACACGAAACCGCAAATGCAACGGCTCACTACTCTCAATCCCGATCAGCTCAAACCCACCCGTCTGATTCCGAAACCCCATCAACCCATCGACGGTCTCCGACTTGTCCACCGTCTTCACATACGTCTCAATCTTCGCGCGATCCCCGCTATTGAAGGCATCAAGCCAGGTCTGCAGCGTATGTCCAGCTGGAGTATCAGGTACCGAGGTCTGGGCCAACCCACCCCCAATACCCAGGCACACCAAAGCAACCAAACGGCAGATCAATTTAGCGTTCATAAGGCCTTTGACGCACCGGCTCACTAAATTGTTCAAAAAAACGGAAAAACCGCCGGCCACGTCGATTCGATATCCAATAAGCGCGGAAGGCGCGCTCTATACCAGCCTGGGGCGGAGCCCCAGGAAATCGTTAAATAAGAAGACCCGAGGGCTGAAAGCCCGACCCATCTGTCACCGGCCCCTCACTCCTCCACAAACCGATAGCTCCCATGGCTGTCGTAATCGATTCCATGCTTCTTCTTCAACTCCTCGATGTACCTCAGCGTTGACTTCGTATGCGGCTCTACGCCCTCATTCGTATGTAGCAGAATCTCCTCCAGACAGCTATCCACACTCATCCGCTTATGATCAGCCAGATCCTTCAGCAGCCCCGCCAACCGCTTCTCCAGCCGCACCGGAACGTCCACCCGCTCAATCCTGATCGGCGGTCCCTCGTTGTAGATGTTGTGTCCAAAGATCAGCCGATACCCATACAAATCCTTCACCACATAATCGCGCATACCGAACTCCCGGTCGCCGATCTCCTCCACCACCTCCACCCCATTCGCCCGATGAAACTCATACAGCGCATCCGCATCCCCCACCGTAAAAAACACCGCACCGCCACTCGGAGCAGCCATACCCTTCGTCAAAAAAATCCCCACGTTCCCCAGGTTGACACCCGCAAACCGCGCCGGCTCCCCAAACGTAAACCCAAACCGAAACCCAAGCTTCGTCACATAAAAATCAATAGCCGCCGCAAGATCACTAACCGCCAAACAAGTCTGCGTCCTCTCGCATTCAACAACAGGTGGTGTTGTGTTGGTCACGATATGCGCTCGTCGAAAGCGCTGAAGTTCTTCCTTACAAGAACAACTATACGGTGCTCGGGGAAATTTTTAGACTCTTAACTTCACCCAATGCGCAGCAATATGAAGCGATCAGCCATTGGTTTTGGAGGACGGCGGCATCTGGCTACTTCGGAGGTTGGAACACGGGAAGCATGTCTAGTGACCAACTAGCCGTGCGGAGATTTGCAGACGGCGTAACACGCGAAATAGACATGCCTATCTCCAAACCCAATTCGGATATCTGGGAAAACCGGACATTTCGTTTGAACAATGCGCACGCGAAGCTACTTGCAATAGTTTTGGCGCACCACCACCCGTTAGATTTATTGACGGGGCAAGCAATCGACATTTCAAGTGCGCTGGCCTGGATAAACTCAAAGGAATTCCACCACTTTTTTCCTCGACGTTATCTGGACAGACAAGGAGTACCTCAACAAAGAATCAATAGCCTCGCCAATTTTATAATGCTAACTTCGGCAAGCAATAAGGCCATTTCCGATTTAGCTCCCTCCGAATACCTTCCACGCGTTGCGGCAGCAGCCAGAGAGAAACTACCTCAATGGTTGGCATCCAATTTAATTCCGATCGAAGCATGGGACGCAGCTCTTAAAAACGATTTTGATACGTTCCTAAAAGCGAGATCTGAGTACATCCAATCTGCTGTAGTGGCAAAGGCTGGCTGGGAATCTGCTCCGACTGAGAGTAGCGTTAGCTCCGCCTCGATCGTCGAAGAAGACGACTCCATCGAGAAAAGTTCGCGTCTGTTAGACATAGCGCCACACTGGCTATACTTCGAAGACATGCGCGTCACGCATCAGACTAAGAGCATCTGCGGCTTGATCCTCTTTGCGATCGTTGCCACCACTTCACAGACCGCCGCCGGGCAGCAAGACGTGCCGGCCTACGGCCTCCGCGTCTCAGTCGATGAAGTCATCCTCACCTTCCACGCAGCCGATGCCCACGGCCTTCCCGTCAACGACCTCAAGCTCGAGGAACTGAAGCTCTCCGACAACGGCAGACCGCCGCGCAAAATTCTGGCTTTCCAGGCTTTGCAGAATCTTCCCCTCAACGCAGGCATCCTTCTGGACACAAGCGAGTCAATGAATCAAACTCTCGCCCACAACCGTACAATCGCCGCCAAATACGCACAATTACTTCTTCGACAACCAACCGACCAGGCTTTTGTGATGAAGTTCGGTCCACTAGCAGAGGTCGAACAGCCTTGGACCAATAACGCGAACGCACTCGCCGCAGGTGTCAGCAAATTGACTGGCTATGGGGCAGTCCACATCCACGGCACCGCCCTGTTTGACGCGATCTACCGAGCATGTCTCAATCAGTTTGGCCACGTCGATCACGCGAGCAGCGGAAACTTTATCTTGCTCTTTTCCGATGGCGAAGATAATGCCGGCTATACCTCTCTCAAACAGGCCGTTGATGTATGCCAGCGCAACAACACGACCATCTACGCCTTCCACCCTGACCCGCAATTGAGTTTCGGAGCGGAGGGCTCGAAGACGCTCGCAGACCTCGCCTCGCAGACTGGCGGCCGAGTCTTCAACATCAACGACTCGGACGCCGGGATAGACGACGACCTCCGCACCATTGAAGCGGATCTCCGCAACCAATATCGACTCATTTACAAACCCGAAGAGTTGAAACACGACGGCTCGTTCCACCGCATTGAATTGAAACCTCCAGAGCGGGTAGAGAGCATCACCATCCGTTCCGGCTACTACGCTCCGGTACGCTGATGCTCAAACCTGAGCCCAGGACTACCCCCACAGTCACCTGAAAAGCAGTTCGGCCGTGCAAGCCCTCGAACTGCAGTCTTGTGAATCCTGGACCCCGGCTATCATCTTCCACATGCCGCGCTCAACTTTTGCGCTGTTCGTTTCCGTCATCGCCGCAACCTTCGCCTTCCACGCAAAGGCCCAAACCTGCGGCGCCAATGCGCAAAGCCCCATCTCCACTGACCGCCCGCAGATCACCAGTTCAAGCGTCGTCGTCCCCTGTGGCAGCCTTCAGTTCGAGAACGGATTTCAGGGGACCGCCAACGGAGGCCAGCACACATTTGACTTCCCCGAGACCCAGGTGCGATCTAGGAATCGCCAGCAAAACCGAGCTTCGTCTCGGTGTCCCGAACTACTTGCACAACGACGACACCGCCTCCGGATTCGCCAACGGGTTTGGAGATATGAGCCTCGGCTTCAAACAACAACTAGGCCCAACACTCGGCGGATTTGATGTCTCCCTCATACCCTCCGTCAGCCTTCCGACAGGAGCGAACGCAATATCGAGTCATGGCTACGATCCTACCGTCCAGCTTCCCTGGTCGCATTCGCTGTCAAAGAACTGGACCATCGCAGGAATGTTCTCCCTCATGTGGCCAACCGAAGGAGCACGCCGAAATCTGACCGGCCAATCCAGCGTGTACTTTGACCGCCAGCTCACATCGCTCTGGGATGCCTACATCGAATACTCCGGCGCCTTTCCCCAACGCGGCGGTCCGCAAAACATCATCGATTTCGGCACCTCCTATAAACCTACTCCACATCAGCAGCTGGATTTTCACTGCAGCTTCGGTCTCTCCGCCGCAGTGCCCGATCACTCGATCGGCTTTGGCTATTCCGTCCGATTCCAGGCCTTTCGATCGAAGTGAACTCTCCCATCCTCCACACCACCTCGTAGAATCGAAATCACATCTGGCGCACCGAGGAACGCAAATCGCGATTTACCATATGCTCCGTCGTATTCCTTCATAAATCTCCGTGCAATAAATGCACAAATTGTTCCTGCACGTGGGTTCCATATGCGAGAATTCTCGGGTCAACACTCAAGACCAACGTTCGTTATCTCCCCGGAGCAACCCATATGCCTGAATCCGAAAAAGTTCTCAGCTTTGAAATCGAACGTGACGGGGACACCGCCGTTGTGAAATGTCATGGCCGATTGGTGCTAGGCACCTCCGAAGAGCTCTACCAGGCAGTGAAACATCTGCTACCTCAGACAAAAGTGGTCGTCATCGACTTAGCAGACCTTACCTATGTCGACAGTATGGGACTTGGCACGTTGGTGCGACTGTACGCCTCCTCCCGGCAGGAGGGATGCGAATTCAAGTTGCTTCACCTCGGCAAGCAGCTTCGCAATGTGCTAAAGATGACGAACCTCCTTTCGGTCTTCAGCCAGGCGGAGGAGCACGGCGTGAACATTGCCTGATTGTCCGCGATCGACCCCGGTAATGTTGGCTATACCGAAGTCGTCGTTCCGTTCGTAGAATCGATTTCATGTCCATGAACGCGATCCGGTACACCCTCGCAGCCTTCGTCTTCTCAGTCGCCACTATCACCCAAGCCCAATCGACTGCTGGCGTCGACCCCACCCTGGCCGCGCAAATCGCCGCCATCCCCGCCATCGACAACCACGCCCACCCACTCCTCTCCCCACCCGCCTACGCCACCGACCGTAACTTCGACGCCCTCCCCGTCGACAACATGGAGCCCGACACCGACCCCGCCGGCATGCGCCCCGAGCTCCCCGCACTCCACGAAGCATGGCAGGCCATCTTCCACTTCGACGGACAGCCTCCGCTCGACGCCGCCGGCCTCAAGCAACTCGAAGCCGCTCGCGAAGCCACCCGTCGTGAGCAAGGCGAAAAATACGCCACCTACATCCTCGACCGCGCCAACATCGGCACCGAGCTAGCCAACCGAGTAGCCATGGGCATTGGAGTCCAGCCTCCGCGCTTCCGCTGGGTCCCCTACATCGACGCGCTCCTCTTCCCGTTGGACAACTCAGACAACGCCGGCCCCGCCGCTACTCCCGATCGCCGACAGTTCTTCCCTCTCGAAGACAAGCTCCGCGCAAAATATCTCGAACAAGCCAACCTCAAAACCCTCCCACCCACACTCGACCAGTACCTCAAGCAGCTAGTCACCCCAATCCTCGAGCAACAAAAATCACAAGGCGCCGTAGCCGAAAAATTTGAGATCGCCTACCTCCGCTCCTTCGGCTTCGACGACGTCCCCCAACCCGAAGCCGCTCGCATCTACGCCACCCTCCTCCACACTCCGCATCCAAATCCAGCCCAATACAAACGCCTGCAAGACTTCCTCTTCCGATACATCGCACAGGAATGCGGCCGCCTCAACCTCCCAGTCCACATCCACACCACCGCCGGCGGCGGAGGCTACTTCGACATCGCCGGTGACAATCCACTACTCCTCGAACCGCTCTTCAACGACCCTCGCCTCCGCCACACCAACTTCGTCCTCCTCCACGGAGGCTGGCCCTTCGTCCACGAGATCGGCTCCCTCCTGCAAAAACCAAACGTCTACCTCGACCTCTCCCAACAATCCCTCATGATCAGCCCGCGCACCATGTCCGCCTGGCTCCGCGAATGGCTCGAGCTCTACCCCGAAAAAATCCTCTACGCCACCGACGCCTACCCCTACTCGCAATCGATGGGCTGGGAAGAAGCCGCCTACATCGCCAACCAGAACATCCGCACCAGCCTCGTCATGGCGTTAACCGGCATGATGAACGACAAACAAATCACCGAACATCAGGCAGAAAAACTAGCCCGCCAGGTCCTCCGCGAAAACGCCGAATCCCTCTACAAGTTCTGATCCAATCCGCACAAAACATCGTCGCTCCTCTAAATTCTTCAAGCTCTCCGCATCGGACGCAATGCTATAGTTGCTCCACCCCCATTCATCCCGCCTCCGCGGGCCAAGGAATGCCAATGACTTTGTTCTACCGTGCCGCGTTCGCCGGCCTCGCTCTCGCTGTCTGCTCCCTTCCGTCCCTCGCGCAGGAAAAGCCAGTCGCCAACGATATCCCCAGCACCTTCACCCCGCCTGCCCCGCCACATCCCATCGCTGCCAAGCCCGACTTCGACTACATCAAGCGCGTTGAGATGATCCCCATGCGCGACGGCGTCAAGCTCTACACCGTCATCGTCATCCCCAAAGCCGCAAAGAACGTGCCAATCATCCTCACCCGCACTCCCTACAACGCCGCCGCCCGCGCAGCTGCCGACCGCACCACCGCCGGCGTCGGTCCCACGCCTCCGGGTGCTGGAGCAGGCCGCAACGCGCCCCCTCGCGAAGACGTCACCCGCATGCTCGACGAGCTCAACCTCGCCGACGAGATCTTCGTTAAAGCTGGCTACATCCGCGTCTATCAGGACGTCCGCGGCAAATACGGCTCCGAGGGCCCCTACCTCATGACGCCGCCACCCGTGAACAGTGGCTTCAACCCAACCGGCGCCGACGACACCACCGACGCATGGGACACCATTGACTGGCTCGTCAAAAACCTTCCCATGTCCAACGGCCGCGTCGGCATGCTCGGCTCCTCCTACGAGGGCTTCACCGTCGTCATGGCTCTCCTCAACCCCCATCCCGCCCTCAAGGTCGCCGCGCCCGAAAGCCCCATGGTCGACGGCTGGATGGGTGACGACTGGTTCCACTACGGGGCCTTCCGCCAGGTCTCGCTCGACTACTTCATCTCTCAGACCACAGCCCGCGGAGCTGGTCCCCGCATGCCGCACGAAGGACGCGACGACTACTCCAACTTCCTCGCGAAAGGCTCCGCCGGCGACTTCGCCCGCGCTCAGGGTCAAGACCAACTCCCCTACTGGCACACCGTCGACTCCCATCCCGCATACGACGCCTTCTGGCAAAGTCAGGCCCTCGACAAACTCGTTGCCGCCCGTCCTCTCACCGTCCCCACCATGTGGCTCCAAGGCCTCTGGGACCAGGAAGACATGTGGGGAGCCATCCACAGCTATCGCGCACTCGAGCCCAAAGACACGACCAACACCATGAACTATCTCGTCATGGGCCCGTGGTTCCACAGCCAGGTCAACCGCGAAGGCCACATCCTCGGCCCCTTCACCTGGGACGGCGACACCACCGCCGACTTCCGCAACGAGGTCATGCTTCCCTTCTTCCGCCAGTACCTCGAAGAAGGCGCGCCCAAAGCCGACACCCCACCCGTCTTCATCTACAACACCGGCGAAAACCACTGGGACCGCCTCAAATCCTGGCCGCTAGCCTGTGAGGACAACTGCCCCACCAAATCCAAACCCCTTTATCTCGCAGGCAACGGCAGCCTCTCCTTCGTACCCCCAGCTGCAGGCTCAGACAAGGCCGGACAATACGACGAGTACACCTCCGATCCCGCCAAGCCCGTCCCCTACCTGCCCCGTCCCGTCACCCAGGAAAACTGGCGCACCTGGCTCGTCACCGATCAGCGCTTCGTCGACGGCCGTCCCGACGTCATCACCTACACCTCGGAGATTCTCACCGAACCCCTCCGCGTCAGCGGCCCACCTGAAGTCAACCTCTACGCCTCCACCAGCGGCACCGACAGCGACTGGGTCGTCAAGGTCATCGACGTCTACCCCGAATCCGACCCCACCATGAGCGGATACCAGCTTCCCATCTCGCTCGACATCTTCCGCGGCCGCTACCGCACCAGCTTCGAGAAGCCCGAGGCCATGAAGCCCAATCAGCCTCTGCTCTATAAATTCGGCCTCCCGCAGGTCAACCACGTCTTCCAGCCCGGACACCGCATCATGATCCAGGTCCAGTCCACCCTCTTCCCTCTCTACGACCGCAACCCCCAGACATTCGTCCCCAACATCTTTGACGCCAAACCCGCCGACTACCAGAAGGCCACGCAACGCATCTGGCGAACCCCCGGCACAGCCAGCTTCGTCAGCCTGCCCATCGTCCCCCTCAACCTCCACCCTTAGTGGACATGAGTCACCACGATTATCGTGAGGAGCCGAATGTGCGGTTCTCTCCGGACAAGACGATGGTGTTTTTACGAGCAATCTGTGGTGCGAGCTATGTGTTTGGAGTCGAGGTGAAGAAGGCGGAAACCCAGGGGCAGCCGATGTGAAGGACACGGCGGGGGCTGGGGCGGCTTCGGCATCATTCAGTTGCGACAGGCTGCCAAAGCTCGACGCGGTTTCCTTCCGGATCGGTGATCCAGCCAAACTTTCCGAAGTCATAGCTTTCGCGTTTTGGATCGACGGTGACACCTTCGCCTATCAAACGGTCCAGCACACCATCCAGGTCGTCCACCTGGAGATTGATCATTGCTTTCTGTGCCGGAGGGAAGTATGCATTGTCTTGTTTGAAAAGGGCGAAGACGACCTGAGCGTGTTGCGTCGGGGCAGGAAACGCGAATGATCCGTCGGACTTCACCAGACCGAGATGCCGCTCGTACCATTGATAAAGAGCTTTTGGATCATCCGCTCGCAAAAATATTCCGCCAAAGCCAGTGATTGAAGCCATGCAGCCTCCTATGAGAAATGTTTGACAGTTCAGAAGACGGAAGGTCGGGGCTTACGCCCCGGCCTTTTGATTTATGTGGTCATGACTGCGGGAGCGGCGGTGGGTTCGACAGGGGCTTTGCGACGGAGGATGGCAGCCGAGATGAGAGTAATGATAAGGCCGACGGGCAGGGGCTCCATGAAGGTGTAGGCCATGTTGACGAAGGGGTTCTGGTAGAGCTGCTGAGAGCGCTGGATGGCAGCGACCTGCGCGGCGGTGGTGGCGGGGTCAAGTCCGGAGGACTGGACCTTGTGAATCTGCGCGGCGAAGTAGCTGTCCATGAAGTGGGGCATGAAGTTGAAGTAGAGGACCTCCCACGTGGCGACGTAGCAGACGGTGGTGATGAGGGTGATCAGGATGCCGCAGGCGAAGGCGCGGCCGAAGGAGATTTGGCCGGCGAGGGTGTTGTCGCGGTAGCTGCGGATGCCGAAGTAGATCAGCAGGAACGACGCCACCATGATGGTGTAGCCGAGAATCATGCTGTGGCCGGAGCCGATCTTGTCGGCGAGGAGAAGCGAGCCGTCCATAAGGACGGAGATGATGACGCCGGAGATGAGGCCGAAGGTGAGGACGGTTTTCTTCATGTGAGGCTCCTGGTGCGAGTGAGGATGGAGTCACGATGCAGTGTAACGGGCCGGATGTCGTCATCCTTTCGGATGATTTTGCAGGAATGGAGCGGAAATCGTGCTTTCGGGTGACGCGGTCACGGAAGGAGGCCTAGTTCTTTGCCGCGCTGGACGGCCTGGGTGCGGCGGGCGGCTCCGAGCTTGTCGAAGGCGCGGGCACAGTGTGTCTTGACGGTGTTTTCGGAGACGAAAAGCTGCGTGGCGATCTCGCGATTGCTCAAGCCGCGGGCGACCAGGGTAAGGATTTCGAGCTCGCGTGCCGTGATGCCGAGGGTCTGCTGGCGGGCCGTATTGGGAGCGAAGGGTTCGAGGGCGGGGGCTTCCGCGGGGACAAGCACTTCCCTCACCACGACCGTTTCGCGGATGGTTTCGCGACTGCGCGTGATGCGGAGGCCGAGCCAGATGCCGAAGGTCGCGAAGAGGATGGCGACGAGCGCGCTGTAGAGCTCGACGGAGTGCTCGATGATGACGAAGCGGTATTCGGTGTATTGGAGGGTGGCGATGAGGAGGCCGCCGACGAGACCGAAGATGAGGACGTGGCGCTTCATGATGGGGTTGTGAAGAAGTATATCCCCGCCTACCCCTGACTCCGCTCACATCTCAAGGCTCTACAAACAAATACTCCATGAAAAGTGCCTACTCAGATGCAAACTTTCATAACAGCCTCTAGAAACCGTAGCGGTAAATACCTTGCTGCAGCGATCAACGCATCGCTGCCGCATTACCCTTAATGGTCATCACGTCCTCCCTTACTGCTTTCGCAAGGTAAAGCTCCCCGCCTTCTCCGTCGGAACAATCCGCCAGCCAGCAGCCAGATCAAGCGTCCAACCCGGCCCCTTCACATGCGGCCCGTCCACGCTCGCAGGAGCAGCAATCCGAACACTGTGTCGATCGGTCGCAAGCAACGCACCGCCCTCCGAAACATCCGCCGCTCCCCACTCGTCCGAAACCTGCGTCGTCGGAAAGACCATCCCGAACCCCGGCAACGTAACCACCTCGTTCGGATCGAAGGTGTAGAGGAACTTGCCGGAATCCGGCAGTGTAAGCGTCGGACCATCCACCAGTAGTTTGCGATACCGCGCTCTCTCCGCCTGCGTGCGCACGTCACGTTCTGTCTCCGTAATACGCAGTGCAGCTGCGCCATACACAAGCGCACGCTGCTCCACTGGAGCCGCAGCCGAAGAAGCCACCGTCCCTCCCAGCAGAACCGTGAGATCGGGCGTCGACCTCACCCGCGAGCGCCAGCCCGGCAGCCGTTCGTCGAGCAACAATCCATACGCAGGCCCCGAAGCATAAGCGAACGAGCGCACAAACGTATCTGCCTCAGGACTCGTCAGCCGCGTAATCATCCTCCATCGCCCCGAAGCAGCATCGGGTGCAGAAGCCGCAATACCCGTGTACTCTGCCAACCCTTCGTTCAAAGTCAACATGCGCTCACTCTCAGCCGAGCCCGCAAACAATTTGTGCCGGTAGGCCGCAAACGCCAGCGCATCCCGAATCGCCTGCGTCTGTGCCTCGCTGCTCTCTGCCAGCGCGACAGCGAGCGCCCTCCACTCAAGCTGCAGCCACATCCGCCCCTCAAGCGTATCCAGCTGCGCGTTCTCCGGATTCGCAAACGGAATCCCCAGCTCAGGCTGCAGCCGGTGAAACAGCTCATGCGCCAGCAATCGCTCACGCGGCTGCGAGTTCTGCGGCAGCGGCCACATCACCATCGTCCAGCGCTTCCCCTCCCACTCCACAGCCGTGTTCGCAACCGCGACATCCTTGGGCAACGTCCCCACATAGACGTTCCCCTCCTGATGCAGCACACCACCCGCATCAGCTTCATTCGCGACCGTAGCTCTCGTCGCCGGCTCGACAAACAGCATCGGCCCATACAGCGGCTTGCCCCAAAGCCGCCCGTCGTCTCTCGCTGAGACCTTCTGAGCCTCAGCAAATGCCGCGCCGGCCTTCGCCACATCGATCGAAGGCGCACTCTGGCCCCTCAGAAACGCCGACGCACCCAACAGAAACAGCAGTCCGATTGTCGCCACACCTATCCCCTCGCCCCTGCGAGTGCCACTGGCCATGCGTCTCTCTCTCTCTGACCGAAAATAACCGCCGAAAATAAATCTCTAAATCGAGGAAAAAAATCAGAACCCAAAATCATGCACACAAGCACCACGATCTCACCATCAATCCACCACAAACTCACCACGAAAAACCACGCAAAAATCCTCGTGGAAATCGCAAAAACCCTCGAAAAACGCCGGAAAAAGCGCCTATTCCTCGCTCAAATATTTTTTTGAATTAAACAGCGACCGATCCATACTCCGCACCCACTCCGTCACCTCATCCGCATCCTTCCCACTCGCTGCAGCCGCCGCAAACTCATTCCGCAAAGCCTGCATCTTCGCCTCAAGATCGTCCAAAGCACTCAAAAGAATGGCCTCCGGCGTCATCGGCAGCTTCGGCGAACCAAACTCATACTTCCCATGGTGGCTCAGGATCATATGCTCCACCAGCACCCGCAGCTTCTCCGGAAACGGCGCCAACTCCTGCACCTTCTCCCGCAGCATTCCCTGCGCAATGCTGATGTGCCCGATCATCTGCCCCTCTAACGTATAGGAAAAGCTGGACTTCCACTCCAACTCCCGAACCTTCCCAATATCGTGCAGAATCGCGCCGGTCACCAACAAATCCGGATCAACCTCCGGATAAAACGGCACCGTAGCCAAACACACCCTCACCAGCGTCAGCACATGCTCCAGCAACCCACCCAGCCACGCATGATGCAGCCGCTTCGCCGCAGGCGCAGCCTTGAACGCCGGCCCAATCTCGTCATCATCAAGAAAAGAAAAGACAAGCCGCTTCAAATCCCCATTTCTAAAAGCAGCGACATAACCGCGCAGCTCCGTCCACATCTCTTCGACATCAAACTTCGTCGAAGCCTGAAAATCCTTAGGATCGATCTCTGAATCCGCCGCTAGCCGCAGTTTCTTCAGCGTGATCTGAAACTTCCCCTGATATTTGGAGATATCCCCCTGCACCTTGACGTAGCAACCCTCGGAACAACTCGCGAGAGCCTCAGTAACGTCATCCCACATCCGCCCTTCGAACGAACCGGTCTTATCGCTCAACGTCAAAGCAAGATACTGCCCCCCCTGCTTCTTATCCCTCACCTGCAAGGAAGACAGAACAAAATAGGTTGTGACCGTACCATTCTCAAACCGCGCAGCATCTTCAATAAAAAAGTCTTTCATCTTCACCAGAATACCGCGTCAACAGAGAACACCGCCCGCACAAACAGAAGCGCGAGAGCAGAAGCCCTCGCGCCGAATAAGACAAACGAATTTATACCCTCAACCTACTGAGGTGTTGTTGGAGGCGGATTAGGCGTAGTCGGCGGAGGCACCGTCGTATCGGGGGTTTTAGGAGCCGGAGGCAGAGTCCCTTCCTGCGGCGTTCCCCGGTCAGGAGCCTTCGACGGAATTTCATCCGGCTTCGGCGCTGGCGGCTTCGGTGGCTGATTCTGCAGTCGCTCCTTGGGAGCGTTCTTGTCCTTTGGCTGTTTCTTCTTCTTCTTCTTCGACGTATCGCCATTCAATCCCAGCGGAGCGGCCTGGACCTGCTCGGAGGCCTTCTCCTCAGGAGTCGCGGCGACTGGCCCGGCAGCCGCCTTTTCGTTCACCTTCTTCGTCTTCGTGGCCTTTTTACTGGCACTCACTTCCTTCGCGCGCGCACTGTAGCGAGTCTTCCCGCTCGGCGCGGGCTTCGCATCCAGAGGATTCGGCCCCGTATCCGAGCTTGATGCATTCTCCAGAGGAGCGATCGCCCTTCCCTCCCCAGCGGTCGAAGCCATCGTTCCTCCCGGCGTCACCGCTGCCGATGCTGCTCCCGCTCCTACGTCACTTCCCGTAGCCGTCTCCTGCGGACCTGCCGGCAGCGCGTTCCGCGGAGCCTGCCCAAACCGAACCTTCTCACGTTTCACCTTCTGCGGCTTGGGAGTAGCCGTTGATTTGGTCGCCTTCGTCGTCGAAGTTGTCGTCGAAGTCGTCACCGCCGCAACTGGCGTAGCCACTGGAGTCGTAGCCTTCGCCGTCGAATACTTCGTCCCCCGGTCAAACCGCTTTTTCTCCTGCGCGGCCTTCTTCTTCTTCACCACGGGAGGCGCATACGCCGTGAACACCGGCTGGGTCTGCTTCGGGCTCGCACCGGTGTCTACATACCCGGCCCGAACATTGATCGCCGCATCTTCGCGCAGCTTTGTCAGGTAGGTACGAAGCGCAGGCTGCATCATCTCCGTGTACATTCCTTCCTGGACCTGCTGCTCCACGTCTTTCAGGGGCGCCACTCCAGCGGCTTGATGCTCGGTCACCTTCAAAATCACAAACCCCTGTTTGGTCCGGATCGGCGCCGTCAACTCGCCTGGCTTCAGATTGAAAGTCTGGTCCTCCAGAACCTGACCCAGGGATCCGCGCTTGTACATTCCCAGCTCGCCACCCTGTGCTGCCGTCGGCCCACCAGAATTCGTCTTCGCCAGCTCTTCAAAGTTGCCGCCTGCCTTCAGCTGCGCCGCAATTCCGTCGGCCTTCGCCTGCGCCTGAGCAATAGCGGCGTCATTCGCGTCTGCGGGCGTCGGAATCAGGATCTCGCTCAGCTTGATCTGCTCCGGCTGCATAAACTCCTGCTTATGCGCCTCGTAGTATGCCTGCTCCTGCGCCTGCGTAGGTTGCAACCGGCGGCCCACCTCGTCCCGCACCACCATCTGGGTAACGATGTTGTCCCGGATCCCTGCCTTGAAGTCCTCAAAGGACACGCCCTGCTGCCGTGCCGCCTTCTCAAGGTCCTCCATCGTGTCCAGGTGGTTCGACTTGCGAATCTCATCCAGTCGCCGAATCACCTCAGCGTCGGCGTTGATCCCAAGCTCTTTGCCTCGCGACAGCAGCAGTTGCTTGTCGATCATGTCGCGCAGCAGGTTCTTCTGCCTCTCTGCAACTTCAGCCGGGCTCGCACCTGCCTGCCGGTTCTCCTCGGCAAGCGCCTGCTCCGCCCGCTCCACGTCGCTCCGGCTGATGATCAGGTCGTTCACGTGGACGACCACATCCTCCACCACCGTTGCGTTCGGCGTAATCGCCGGCGTCACCGGCAGCGTAACCTGCGGCTGTGGCGCATTGGGCACGCTTAACGGGCTCTGATACCGAGGCGCCTGTGCTTGCACCACTCCCGGCAGTGCCAGCAGGCCCAGCCCGCACACCACCGCAAACTGCGAAATTCTCAAGGTCATCGTCACTCGTATCTTTGTCAACATCCGCGATTTAACATCGATCGCCCGGCACGCCAGCCCTGATTCTTAGACTCACCACAGGGGTTGGACGGTATCCGTACCCAATTCTAACTGCCCCCGACCGAACAAGCGAATCCCTCTTTAGAACAAGCCTTGGCTCACCCTCGGATGCTATACTCCGTCCAAGGTAGGACGACTGTCCCTGCGCAGCAATAAGCGCGGTTTTCACCTTTTTTTGAGGTTACCCAAGCCTATGGCTCCCCGCACCCGCCGCGCGCTCTTCTCCGCCTCACTCTTCCTCGCCACCTGCGCCATCCTCGGCTCACTGATCAACCAGAAGGTTGCAGCCCAGTCCGCCAGCGATGAGTCCACTCTGCGCGACTCGCTCCACTCCTTTACCAATGTCTATTCTCTCGTCGAGCAGAACTACGCCGAGCCGATGAACACCGACAAGACCGACAAGGCCATCTACGACGGTGCCATCCCCGGCATGCTCCACGTCCTCGATCCCCACTCCAACTTCTACGACCCGAAGGCCTATGCCCAGATGCGTGAGGACCAGCACGGCAAGTACTACGGCGTCGGCATGACCATCCAGCCTCAGCCCGTCAGCAACGGCAGCGGTAAGACCAAGATCGTCGTCCTCTATCCCTTTGAAGGCACCCCCTCCTACAAGGCTGGCATCCGGCCCGGCGACGAAATCCTCACCGTAGACGGCAAATCCACCGAAGGCATGGACTCCACCGGCGTCGCCTCCATGCTCAAAGGCGCGCGCGGCACCCACGTCTCCGTTACCATCAGCCGTGAAGGCGCCTCCCGTCCTCTCGTCTTCGACCTCGTTCGCGACGAAATCCCCCGCCCCTCGGTCGATCTCGCCTTCCTTATCCGTCCAGGCGTTGGCTACATCCACGTATCCAGCTTTATCGAGACCACCAGCCAGGAGGTAGGCGACGCGCTCGACAGCTTCGGCGACATCCACGGCCTCGTCCTCGACCTGCGCGGCAACCCCGGCGGCCTCCTCAACGAAGCCGTCAATATGTCGGATAAGTTCCTCCAGAAGGGCCAGGTCGTCGTCTCGCAACGCGGACGCGCCTTCCCTGATCAGGTCTACCGCGCCACCCGTGGCGAAGAGGGTCCGAAGTTCCCCATCGTCGTCCTGGTAAACCGCAACACCGCTTCAGCCGCTGAAATCGTCTCCGGTGCCCTGCAAGACCACGACCGCGCCCTCATCGTCGGCGAAACCACCTTCGGCAAGGGCCTCGTCCAGACCGTCTTTACGATGACGGAGAACACCGGCCTCGCCCTCACCACTTATCACTACTACACGCCGTCCGGCCGCCTCATCCAACGGAACTACGACCACGTCTCGCTCTACGACTACTACTACGTCCGCGACAACGACGACACGAAGACCAAGGACAAGAGCAACCTCGAGGTCAAGCTCACCGACTCCGGCCGCACCGTTTACGGCGGCGGCGGCATCACCCCGGATGAAAAGATCGACAACCTGAAGTCGAACCACTTCCAGGACAACCTTCTCATCCACTATGCCTTCTTCAACTTCAGCAAACACTACCTTGCCACTCATACCGTCACGAAGGACTTTGAGGTCGACGATACGGTCATGCAGCAGTTCAAGGCGTTCCTGAAGGACAATCAGATCGACTACACCGACGCGGACATCGCCGGCGTCAACGACTGGGTCAAGGAGAGCATCAAGAGCGAGCTCTTTACCTCGCAGTTCGGACAGCTTGAGGGCCTCAAGGTCCGCGCCCAATGGGATCCGCAGATCGGCAAGGCCATTACCTTCCTACCCGAGGCCCAGACCCTCGAGGATCACTCCAGGTTGGCCCAGAAGACGAACACCGCAAGCCGCTAATCAAGTACAGACACAAAGAAACGGCGCTCAAGCGAATAGCCTGGGCGCCGTTTCTGCATTCTCTCAACTAAAAAGTCTGGAGCGGGAGACCGGGATCGAACCGGCGACATTCAGCTTGGGAAGCTGACGTTCTGCCACTGAACTACTCCCGCTTCCTCTCCCATTATAGGCACAGCCAGCGCTTTGTCATCCAGAGCAAATGTCGGTCGCATGGACACCTCTCGCGCTCTCAACATCAAACCACCCCTTGCCTGTATTGCTGCAGGCCACCTATGTCTTCCCGAGGGCTTGCGAAGGTGGAGTGAATGTCCTCATACAGTGGCGCAAGGATGGACGCGAGATTTTCGGCAAGGCTGATCACATCGGAGGCTTGAGGAGAGATCTGCTGGCCGCGTTCCTCATAATATTTCCGGATCTCCTGTTGCAACGTAGCCGCAGACAGCCGAATCTCTGGAACCGCATCGACCGCCTTTCCACTCACCTCACTCGCCATGGCGCGCATCACCTGGGCAATGTCCCTTTCAAACACGACGCCAGCTTGAGCAACGGGTTCAGGCAGATCCGAGAGCGGGTTTTTCGCGAGGTATTGCGCGGAGGTGATTTGCACCTGCAGCAGCGTGCGGATGGCCGGCTGCCATCGCCGGATGTCTGTGCGGATCTGTAGCTTTTGCGGACGCGAGGGGCTGAAATCCAGAAGAACCGCATCGGATTGGGCGGTCACAGCCTGAAAGCCATCGTTGATCTGATCGCGCAACTGGCGAATCCGTCTGACTGCTTTGATGTTGTCTTTCTCCAGCAACTGCTCGGCAAGTTCCGCAAACAACTCCAGATTATGGGCGAAGACGACCTGCATTTCGCTCACGGCGTTCCTCACCCAAAGCAGGTCAAAGAACAGCCCCATGGACAGCAGACCCAGCAGAACCCCGAAGACACGGTCGCGGGCGATAGAGAGCGAAATCTGGATGGTGAACTCCTGCAGGTTAATCAGATAAAAGGCGAGGGCAAGCTGCACGCCAAGATAAGAGAGTCTTGCCGACGCGGTCGCAATCCACGCAGAGATCGCAGTCACAACCGCAAACAAAACAGTGAATCCGGCGATGGAGTCGAGGTAGGGGAGCACAAACACCTGCGCTCCCATTCCAAAGATGATGCCTCCAAGGAGCGCGCCGCTGAGTCGCAAGACCTGCTTCTGCCGGGAGGAGCCGATGGTCGAAAGCGCGGTGATGAAGCAAGTGAGCACCGAAGTACTCAGCCCGGGCCAGTCGAGCGCCGTGTAGGTGATGTAACAAACCGCAGCCGCCAGCGTGCCGCGCAAAGCGAATTGCACGTAGGCCGTGTTGGAGAATGCGTCGGCAACGAAGATGCGCTTCGGCCGCTCTTCGTCCAGAGGCGCTTGAATGAACGTGTCCAGAGTTTCGGATCCAGAAAATGCCTGCGGAATAAGAGCCACTGTTCTCTCCATCGTCGGCAGAAAGGGCAGCGGCGACGGAACCTCCTGCAAAGGCTGCTTGATCTCCGCGGGAAGTCGCCGCAACATCAAGCTTCTACGAAGCTCCGCGACTTCGTCCGCCAGAAGCTGGCAGCGCTGGCGATCGGCTGGGTCAATTGCTCCCGTCCGCTCCGACACTGCAAGCTGGAAATTCGCAGCGATATCGACCAAACGTCCCACTAACGAAATCGCCGTGCCCATCTGCGTCTTGAAGTGGCGGCTATATTCGGATCGAATGATGAGCCTGCGAAGCCTCGATGTACCCACGCTCGCATACAACGAAAGCTTTTTCTCCTGCTCGCTCTCGAGAGGCCGCTCTGCCGCCGCAGATCTTAAGACATTTTCCGCCGTCTGCAAACGGGCTTCGATACCTTCCGTAAGGTCGGTGACTGGATGCACCCGGCGAAAGACATACTCAACAACGATCGTCACCACCACTCCGAGAGCAACCACTCCGGCCAGCCATAGTGTGTTCTCCACTCGCGTATTCCCGTTGAGCGTGGTGTCATCCCACAGAGAGATGGACCCCAATACTCCGAAGCCCAAGGGAGCCGCCGTCCCATAATCGGCAATGACGCGTAGCAGATAAAAAAAGAGGAAGAGGGTGCCGACAACCCACAGGAAGTGAGTCAGCGGATCGGCAATCAACATCCTTATGCTGAACAAGGTGTAGAGAGTGCCAATCAGGAAACCCACTGCGGTCCGGAATCCGGAGAAGAAGGTTTCCGTAGGATTCTCCCGGCTGATTAAGAGAGTAAAGATTGCGCCTTGGAAGCCGCCGGGAATTTGAAACGTCATCACCAGCACCATCACGATGGTCGCCGAGACGGTCATGCGGGCAACCACCCAGGCTCGTCCCGGATACGGAGCAAGCTCCGCCCTGATGAAATCCCAGAACCATTTGCCCCCCTGATCGATGGCGCCGGGCAACGCCTCGCTTTGAGCCGGCATGGCTACTTCGCCTTCTCGTCGCCACGGATTACCACTACCGCGGACTCGCTGAGACGGAACGGCTCGGACTCGGGCGCGTTGATGCGCACGCGCACCGGATAACGTGTAGCCAGATGCACCCAGTTCAACGAGCGTTGAACATCAGGCAGCCCGGTAGACGCAAACGTTCCGACAAGCGTCGAGTCAGGCTGCACACCAAATCCAACACTGTCGACTACACCGTCATATCGAATCGTCGGCCTGGAGAGCACATACACATCCGCATGCATTCCAGGCTGAATATGCCTGAGTTGGGTCTCGCGAAAGTTTGCCACCGCCCACCAGATGCGCGTATCGATCAAAGTGAAGACCTCCCGGCCCGTATGCGCGTAAGCGCCTTGCGAGATGGTGAGGTTGGTCACGCGAGCATCGAACGGAGAATAAACCCTGCAATTGTTGAAGTTATATTCGGCGGTGCGAATTGCGGAGGCTCGACCCTCGCGCTGCGCGGTCAGCGGTTCGATAGTCAACACGCTATGTTCTGACTGGCCCAGTTGCGCGTGGCTTTGCAGCATCGCTGCCTTCGCCTGCTCATATTGAGCGTTGGCAGATTGCACTTGCGCCTCCGCCAGCGCCAGTTGAGAGCGTGCCTGGCGCACGGCCTGCTCCCGCGCCGTCACCGCTGTCCTGGCCTGATCCACCTGATCTACGGTGACGAATTGCTCTGCCAACAGTGGCTCGATGCGGTGAAAATTATTGGTTTGATAGAGCAATTCGGCCGAGGCGCTGTCGAGAGCGGCCTTTGCGTTCGCGACATTTGCTTTAGCTTCGTTGACCGCAGAAGCCGCGCGGTCGACGTTCGCGGCAGCACCGGTAGTATTCGCCTGGGCAGCTCCAACTGCGCTTACCTGCGAAGCGATGGTCCTGTTCTGGTCGACGATCTGGCCCTCAAGGGTGGCCAGGTCGGATCGTGCCTTCTGCAGCGCATATTCGTAAGGCCGCGAATCAATCTCAAAGAGCAACTCCCCCTGTTTGATGAAGGCGTTGTCTTTTACAGCGAGTCGCGTGATCGGGCCGTCCACCTGCGGAGCAATCCCGATGAAGTTGGCAAATACCTCCGCGTCGTCCGTACGCGGGTATTTGTTCGTCTCGTTGATCACGAGCGACCCAGTGATCAATGCCCCCGCGACGATGGCAATGCTCACAATTCTGCCGAGACGACCATATTGCGGAGCAGCGTCATTTTCAGGCATGCATCTCCTCCCATAAATCAGCTGAAGAACAGCAGCCAGAGCGTAAATGTGAAAAATGCCGTCAGGCACGGATACACGAGGATGAGCGGCGAAAGTTCCTGCTCAAATTTCACGTGCACAAAAAACCACCGCATCGCGACAGTCAGCAGAATGCCAATCAACCCGCAGACGATCCATGAGGGGAAAAACGACCCGAGAATATTGAATGAGGGAGCACGTGAACATCCAGCAGCCGACAGCATGGCTGCGAATGACACACCGATTGACGTTATCCGGCGCATGCTGGAACCGCTTGACGTCTTCAACCTTCCGATCATGTCACGGCCTCTTCGCATAGAGTAGATCGCCAGTTTGGAACGCCAAAGCAGCCATCCCAGTTAGAAGTTGCGTGCGGGCAGTCACATCGACTGTGCGTGCCTCGGCCAGAGCTCGCTGTGCCGAAACAACATCGATCTGACTGCGTAATCCGAACGTATACGACCTCAGCGCCGCATTGTAGGACTCAGTCGCCGCAGCCAACAGTGCGGCTGCGGCCCGCTGCTGGCGGAGCGCAGTTTTCGCTGTCGAGTAAGCGGACCACACCTCATTTTCCACTTGATCACGAATCGCATCTACCGCTGCGGTGGCCTGCTTTTGGTCGGCTTTTGCCTGGGCTAGTCTGTTTTCGCGCGCCAACCCGTCAAACAATGTCCAGGACAGACTAAGTCTCGCGTCCCAGAGATCCTGGTTGGCGGAGAAGGATCCCGGCGTTCCGCTCTGCTTTCCATAGGTACGATCCAAGCCACCGGTCCCACCGATGCTCAACGTCGGCAGATACGCCGTCCGAGCCGCTTTTATTTCGGACTCCGCAGCACGCAGTTGCATCACACGCTGCATGAGGTCAGGCCGCTGAGCAAGTGCCCGGTCGATCGACGCCTCCACAGTATCCTCAAGCTCTTGCGGTATGGTCAGATTCTGAATACTCGTTACCTGCAATTGGCTCGTCGGCGAAACACCGAGAACAGTGGCTAGGTTGCCATGCGCAATATCAACCGCGCCGATCGCCGCCTGTAGATCGTAATCGGCCTGTGCAGCCGCACTGCGGGCTTCAAGCTCATCCGGCAACGTCGCTAGCCCCTCCCTCAGACGTGCCGATGTAGCTTGCTCCACCGTCTGTGCGTTCTTCAGGTTCGCTTCTGCCGCGTCCTCCAGCCCCTTCGTATCAAGCAACCGGTAATACGCCTGCATCACCTGAAAGACAATCGTGCGGTGGGTGTCGTTAAAGAGAAAGTTGGCAGCCAGAAGATTGCTTCTGTTAATAGACACCTCATCCAGCCGCCTGCCGAAATCGAAGATGGTGTAGTCGAGCGTAAGAACAGCGGTGAACGTTCCCGTCGTCTGCCGATAATACGACGGCGCGAAGAAGACGTTATCGCGCACGCTCTCCGCAAGAGCAGCAGCAGCAAGAGTCGGATAAAGAGTTGATTTTGCAATTCCCAGATCAGCGGCTCGAGCCACCGCGTTCTCCCAGGCCACGCGAGTCGCGGGATTATTCTCCTCGGCGAGGTTAACAAGTTCAGGCAGCGTATAAATCTTCGATGGATCAGGCACGAACGCTGGAGCCGAGCGCGCTGGTGCCGCTGTCTGCCGGCTTGGAGCAACATCCCAGGGTTTATCAGGGGCAGCAGGCGCTTTTTGCGCACGCACAACCTCTCCTGCAACCAGCAAGCCGAGCAGGAGGACTAATTGTGCATGAAATCGAGCCATTTCCCAAGTCAAAAAGCCTCCCGGCGGCGCGTACCGAAGCAGTCGAATGATAACACGCTGCAATCGTCATAACCCTGATCGCTACTACCAGCAACTCCTCCCCGCAATGACAGAAACCTCCGCGTCTAACTCGTTCGATATAACGTCAATCTAGAATCACATGACCCCGCTCTTCCGCACCACTCGCCGTCGCTTCGTCACTGGCACAGCCGCTCTTGCCGCAACGCTCGCGCCTCGACGCTCATGGACCTTGCCTCCTTCATCCCCCGCTGATGACGAAACGTCGTACAAGCTCTTCTTCGAGCAACCAGCCGCCACCTGGCCCGACGCGCTCCCTGTCGGTAACGGTCGTCTAGGAGCGATGGTCTTCGGCCGGCCTAGCCTCGAACGTATCCAGCTCAACGAAGAGTCCATCTGGGATGGAGAGATTCGCGACCGCAACAACCCGCGCGCAGGCGCAGCAGTCCCAAAGATCCGCGAACTCCTCTTCGCAGGGAAAATCGCCGAAGCCGAAGCCCTCGCCACCAGCGACATGCTCTCCATCCCGCGCCGTATGCCTTGCTACCAGACCCTCGGCGATCTGCATCTCGACCTCAGCCCCTCCGGCCTCACCGCCGCAGCCAACGTCGAAGACTATCGGCTCGAACTCAATCTCGATACCGCCATCGTCGCCACCACCTTCAACCACGAAGGAACTCGCTACACCCGCGAGGTCTTCAGCTCCGCACCCGATCAAGTTATCGTCATCCGCGTCACCGCCAGTCGTCCCGGCAAGCTCTCGTTCCACGCCACTCTCGACCGCCCCGGCAACTTCCACTCCGAACTTCTGCCGAACAATCGCGTCTCACTCACCGGTCAGGCTCTCCCCGTCAACGACAACCCCGGCCTCCCAGACAAAGAGCGTCAAACCGGTATCCGCTTCTACGCCGAGATGCACGTTCTCAACGAAGGCGGCGCCTTCGAAACTGCCACCGCGAACCTTCCTCCCGCACCCATCCACCTCACCAATGCCAACGCCGTAACCATCCTCATCGACTGCGCCACCAGCTATCGCTACCCCGCAAAGTCCGGGGGGCCCGCCAGCTTGAACGAAGGCGATCCAACCGCCATGCAAGCCGCAGTCGCCAAGAACCTCACCGCCGCAAGCAGACGCACCTACGCCGACCTCCGCACTCGTCACATCGCAGACCATCAGCGCCTCTTCCGCCGCACAGACATCAAGATCGGCTCCGACGAAAATCGAAATATCCCCACCGACAAACGCGTACAGCACATCAAGGACGGCGGCGAAGACATCGCTCTCCTCCCCATCTACTTTCAGTTTGGCCGTTACATGCTGATCTCCAGCAGCCGCCCCGGCACCCTCGCATGCAATCTGCAGGGCATCTGGAACGAATCAGTCGATCCTCCCTGGGGCAGCAAATACACCATCAACATCAACACCGAGATGAACTACTGGTTGGCCGAGCGCGCCAACCTCGCCGACTGCAACGGCCCCCTCTTCGATCTCCTCGACAACACCCGCGCCACTGGCTCCGTCACCGCCAAAAAGTACTACAACGCCCGTGGCTCCGTCGTGCACCACAACACCGACATCTGGGGCGATGCGAGCCCCATCGACGCGCTCGGCGGCGGCATCTGGCCCATGGGCTCTGCCTGGCTCTCCCTCCACTCATGGGACCACTACGAGTACAGCGGCGACACGAACTTCCTCCACACCCGCGCCTACCCGACCTTGCGCGATAACGCACTTTTCCTCCTCGACTACCTCACCGTGGCCCCCACAGGAACGCCCTACGCCGGCCATCTCATCACCGGCCCCTCCTGCTCTCCAGAGAACAAATACACCCTGCCCGACGGTCGCTCCTTCAACCTCTGCATGGGCCCCACGATGGACATCGCCATCACCCGCGCCGTTCTCACGCGCTTCCTTCAAGCCTCTGCGCTGGTCACCAACCAACCAACCGACGCAGATCTCGTCAACCGCGCCCGCACCGCACTCGATCGTCTGCCGCCCTATCGCATCACCCACGACGGCCGCCTTCAGGAGTGGCCCGAAGACTACGCAGACCATGAGCCCGGCCATCGTCACATCTCCCACCTCTTCGGCCTCTTCCCCGAGGATCAGATCACGCTCCAAGCCACACCTGACCTCGCCCGGGCCGCTCGCGCCACCCTCGACGCGCGCCTCGCCGCCGGCAGCGGCAGCACAGGATGGTCCCGTTCCTGGATCATCAACTGCATGGCCCGCCTTCAAGACGGCGACGCGGCCTACCAGAATATCCTCGCACTCATCCGTCTTTGCACTCGCCACAACCTCTTCGACGTCTGCGGCCTCAAAGAGAACTCACCCTATCAGATCGACGGCAACCTCGGCGCACCCACCGGTTTCATCGAGATGCTCCTCCAATCCCACGGCGGAATCATTCGCCTTCTCCCTGCGCTCCCAAAGGCGTGGCCCCAAGGCAGCTTCCGTGGCCTGCGTGCGCGCAACGGCCTGGAACTGGACCTCGAATGGCAGAACGGCCGAGCCACCCAAGCGACCCTCCGCGCGAGTCTCGCGCACACCCATATCATCGCAATGCCGCCCAACCATCACATCGCCGGCGTTCGACAAGGCACGAGACCAATCAAGCCCGACATCGACGAAAACGGTCTCTTCCACCTGCCAGTCGTCAAAGACTCCACCTACACCATCAACTTCAGCTAATCCGTCACTAGCTTGTTATCTTTCAGCGGAGCTGCCCCCGTGCCGCCAGCGGTTGAGCACCCAGAACCTCCCTGGCATGGGTGACCTCGGGAAGATTGGTATCCGCCCCAGGCCATGCCTTCAGAAAGGTTTGGTAGCTAACCCGAGCACCCTCGGCATCGCCGGAATCCGGGAGCACCTCGACCAGTCGCTGATGCTGGTGACCGCCCTCAATCCACACATCGGCTACGAGAAGGCAGCCAAGGTTTCCCGCACTGCTTACCTGGAAGACATCAGCCTTCGGGAGGCCGCTCTGAAGCTTGGCTTCCTGACTTCCGACCAATTCGACCACTGGGTACGGCCAGAAGACATGACCCACCCGCTTGACAAGAGCGGGTCGTCACACTGACACGATCAGCACGGATGCCTCTCTTGATCGCCACCCCATGGCGTTCAAATCCCGGTTGCTGACCACTACTGCAAAAAGTATCCGATGCTTTGCAAAACAGCCCGAAGCAGAATCGAACTCCCTCTTTGTCTCATCGAATTCGCATGAAAGGGGGGACGATGTCCAAAGTATGGCTGATCACAGGAAGTTCCCGTGGACTCGGGAGGGCGTTCGCAGAAGCAGCTCTTGAAGCTGGCGAGAACGTGGCGGTCACGGCTCGCAACGTCGCAAGTCTCGCGGACCTGAAGCAGAGATTCGGCAAGCAGGTGTTGCCTCTCGTGCTGGACGTCACTAACGAGCCCCAGGCGCTAAACGCGGTCAAGAGCACGATCGAGACCTTCGGCAAACTTGATGTCCTTGTGAACAACGCAGGGTATGGCAACGTCGCGCCCATCGAAGACACGAGCATTGAAGAGTTCCGGGCACAAATCGAGACCAATCTTTTCGGGGTCATTATCCTCACGAAGGCTGTGCTCCCTCACTTCCGTCAGCAAAGAAGCGGCCATTTCATTCAAGTCACATCGATTGCTGGTCGTCTTGGCCCGACCGGACGTGCACCTTACGCTGCGGCTAAATGGGGCGTAGAAGGCTTCTCGGAGACGCTTGCGAAGGAGGTCGCACCGTTTGGCGTAAAGGTGACCATCGTGGAACCCGGCGGCTTCCGAACAGGCTTTGCGGGTGTTTCCACATCTCTACGGGAAGGTCGCACCGAGTACGACGCGACGGTCGGTGCTACGGCCAGATTTCAGCGCGAATACAACGGAAAGCAGCCGGGCGATCCCGCAAAGGCAGCATTGGCTGTATTGCGGCTTGTGTCCGACGAAAACCCGCCACTTCGCATCGTCCTTGGAAGTGATGCCTACAATGCCGCGGAAAAGAATGACCTTGCCAAGCTTGAGATGTCGAAGAAATGGAAGGGCCTTAGCATCTCTACTGATTACCGTAGTTGACCACTCGGTCGCCCAACGCCCATGCCGCGGGGCTTCAAAATCATCGGAAGTATATGCTCGGTCCAGAGGGGCGCATTTCTCGTCACTTGGGCGAAAAGTCGCCATCTCGGGCAAGTGGTTCCTGTTCTCAAAACGGACCTTCGCGGTGATTGTTACTTTGCGAAACGCACTGCCAAAGCAGCCGTGGAAATTCGACGCCGCACCGTCACTATCTCGGGCGCGTGGCGGGCCAAATGCAGTTACGCCGGAAAGTTTAGAGACAGGGGATGCGGTGAGCTTCAACGAGCAGGAGACTCGATTCCATCTTATCGAACCCGTTTTGAGGTCAAAGGGATATGACGATCCCCAAAGGATAATGCTCGAAACGCCAGCCCCTGTGGAACCTACCGGCTCCAAGGGTCGGCGGCAAAAGGGGCCGGGACGTACGGATTATCTTCTCTGTATTCAGTCGGGCCAGATGGTCCAAGCCCCTACCCGTTGCCGTCCTTGAAGCAAAGAAGGAAGCCAGGAAACAGAGCCGGCCGACGGCGAGCCGGCCTTCTGTTCGCGCGATGTTATTTCGCGAATCCTACTGGCCCTTGTATGCGTTTGTATAGCCCTTCACGAATGACTCACGAAACTCCGTCTTGAACTGGTCTTTGTCCATCCCCTTCGGGATCTTCGCGTGAGCATAGGCCTTGTTCTCGGTAGGACGGAACGACTGGCCTCGCGATACGTCCGCCTGGCCTTGGTTGAAGCCCGCAGCATAGCCTTGACGAGCCACCATGTCGGGAGTGCCGTTTTCGGGATAAGCTAAATCGTAGCCGCGTGGCGCACTCCAGCTAGCCGAATCGTTGCTTTGCGAAGCTTGCGCCATGCCAGCCGGCACAACGCTGAAAGAAAGCGCACATGCAAGCGCTACACATGCCCAAGTGTCTTTGCGAATAGTCATAAGAACCTCCAGATGGGCAGCAGCACCACTCACCTGAGAGGTACGACTCCGTATATATCGCCGGGGTTGCCCTGCCACTCGACGTGCTCTATCGGCTCACATTCGTTGCCACATCCGATGGCTTCCTAAAGGTGTCGGCGTACCCAAAGAACACTTCGGTTCTAACTGCAACGCATTTCAGCGCTCATTTCTACCTGAACTTGGCGCCGAGTCTGCCCAAAGAGAAGGTTTCCCTCACCCGGCTAGACGCCCATACGATGTCGGGAGCCGTTCGCCTGTTGATCGCAGGGCACACCAAATTAAAGATCTATCCGAACTGTGCTGAATTGAACTTCTTTCTCGGTAAATCTCCTGTACGTTGAAATTCTCCCCGGGAGGCAGGCAGATGCGATGGCCGATAAAATCACCATCTATTACTCGCAACGACGGAACGTGGAGCGTTGCTTCGGCCCCATCTGCCTCGTTTGTCATGCCACAAAGGCCGAAGCTGCCCGCTCGCTAGCCTCGCGTCCCGGAAGCATGTCCGTTCATCCGAAACCTGAAGCAGCGGTCAATTACGCTATTCAGTGACGTGAAGTTCGCGTCGAGGCTCGCTCAAACCTTCTCGCAGGATGCATTCAGAAATAGAGCTGAAGTTGTTCTTAATCGAACATCTTTCTAGACAAAGCTCCTCTATGTTTAAGCTTCGCCAAGAGAGAGGCCGCACGATGGCCCTTACGTCTCCCGCGTTCTATCCGCACAGACACAATAGAGACCATTCCTTCGACTCCATCTGCCTGAAGTGCTTGCTCACCATCGCTAACTCAAGAACCGAAGCCGAGCTTGAGAGGCAGGAAAACGAGCACATCTGCAATCCTGCATACTGTCCCAACGAGTATTCGATCTCGCTCACGCAAGGCAGGATACGCCGCATGAGATATATCGCTGAATATGCTGTAAGTCATCTCGGCAACACGCGCACGGGCAAGGTAGTACTTCCGGGCGAAAGTCGAGCCCAAAGTCGGCGACATCATTGATGTCAGGATTGAGGGCTATATGATTCCTGTCCGAATAGACAGCGTCGTCGGTCTTAGGAAGGAGATCTTCGGTGCACAAAGCGCAAGCGTCGTCTGCTCCCCTTGCACGATCTAACCGATTGGCCGGACTACGTTGGGCCGCTCTCACATTTCTGTTTGTGATTGTGGTGTTCGGAGTCGTGCTCATTGGTCATACACCGAAGTGGCCCATTTATGTCACCATACTGGTTTGGTGGGCATTCGTTATCTACACCACTGTCCATATTAATCATGAAAAAGATGCCGCTATTTCAGCCGAGAAGCCTGTCTCGCCAGTCAAAGTTGTTCCGATTCGCTTGAGCTGAGCATTTTGCACTTAATCCAAATGCACTCTCCTTGGTCAGGAGGTCCCATGCCCGGATCAATGTGCCCGTCTCTCCAGCGTTTATCCCTGTTGCTGCTGAGCGCATATAAAAGAAGAGACCTCATTGCGCAGCGGGGATCTTTCGGCACAGCGCGAACTAGCGCGGAGGTGGATCTCGAACGAGTGAACCACCTCATCGCACGTCACCGTAAGTTTTGCCCCCACTGCAAACTGAATACGATCTCGCTGGACAGTCCATCCCCGGCAAAAGTACTCCGCTGCGAGGTGGTCTTCATCCAATAGAGAGTGCCACAGGCACAATCCCTTGGACTTGAAACAGCGTATAGACGCAAAAAAGATTGCCTTACAGCTTCGTCTTTTACCGGCGAAGTCGTGCCTGATACGATTACCAAACCTTGAAGCGGGAGGACTTAGAAGAGGTGTCCAAGATGACAGATTTCGATGATTTCCTGAAGAAGACTGAGAAGGATCTCAAAGCCGCGAGAGAAGCCGCTGGAGCAAAAGCCAGCAAAGACAAAGATCAAACGAATCGTCTACTCGCGTCATTAGCTGATGAGTGGCCGCGATTATTTTCTCTTATGGAAGCAATGACGGCCAACAAAAAGATTGATGGCAGACGATTTTATCCCAGCCCTGGGTTATCCCTGCTCCTGGGGGAAGCTAGTGTGCATCTCCGTTCAGGTGATCGCGGGTTGGGTGCCGTACCAACCTATCAAGCCGTATATAAGAAACGAGCACATGATGACAGGCCCACAGAACTTCCGATTGAAGTAGTTTTGGATGGGAATGAGGTGTGTTGGAAAGCGACTGGAACGGGTTACAAGCTGCCGGTTTCAACCGAGAAGCTGGCAGAACTCCTTGTTGTCCATCTTGTAAAAATTTACAAAGACGGCCAAATTGCGATACTGAAATAGAGGCACGTCTAATCACGAGGGGCTGCCAGCGTGGGGCAAGTGTAGCTCTTTGGGGCTCATTAGCTGCCAATATCGTCAGGATCATCGTCCGCCGAATTGCTGATAGTTGATTTCCCTTTTCGCAATTCCGTCGTTTCTGCCTGATCAACAGCCTGCTCTACCTGGACTTCTGTGACGCCTTTCCGAACAGCCTTTCTAACCGACTTCTTGATTGCCTTAATAGCTTTAGCCCTTGTCTTCTTAGCCATCAGAGAGTTCCTCCATCCGCTCGAAGCGGATCAGTTTTGCGCTCTACGAGTCGCAGCGTAGGAGCGCAGCCGCCTGTCTGTAAACAGAAGCAACGTTAGTTGGCGTCTTGCCCCTCAAACAGTCAGATGCTCGATTGTCGGGGGTGATATGGAACAGGACAACTTAAAGCGCGGCCCGCAGAGCGTACGGGCGAACGGTTCTTTGTTATACAACCGATGCTCCGAAGAGGAACTGAGCGACTACGATGCAGGATTCAAAGCAGGGTCGAAAGGTCTCCCAATAGACGGCACGAAAAGCCCAGCATGGCATAGCGGATGGAGCGAGGCACAAGACTGCGGGCTGCATTTCAGTTGGACCGCTTGACGGAGGATTCTTAGGATATGGCGATGAAGCACATTGCAGATGAACCGTTCCTGCTCCGCAAACGTTCTGACGAGGAGATTGCAGATTACGACCATGGATTTCAAGCTGGCACGAATGCTGAAGAGGCGGACGACACAAAAAGCGAAGCATCGCAACGTGGCAGGGCAGAAGCCCGGGAATAACGATCGCTCAATGTACGGTTTGCGCAGGAAGGCACTGAGAATCTAGCTCCTCACTTCAACAACTCTTCGATATGCCCCTCAAAGTTATCCCTATCCACAATCCCAATATGCGCCACCGCGATATTCCCGTTCTTATCGATCAGAAATGTAACTGGAATGGTCTTGAACCCAAACTGAGGCCCCAGGTCATCGCTCCCTAGCACCACCGTGTAATCCATGTGCTTCTGCTGCATGTAGGGCTGCACCACCTTCAGCCCCTCTTTGTCCATCGCGACACCAATCACCACCAGCCCTTTGTCCTTGTACTTCTTCTCAAACTCCAGGTACCACGGAATCTCAGACTGGCACGCCGGACACCAGGTCGCCCAGAAGTCGAGCAGCACCACCTTGCCTTTGAACTCAGACAGAGTCACAGGCCGCCCCTGCGTGTCATTCAAAGTAAGGTCAGGCGCCGGCTGTCGCTGCTCCGCAGGAGTCAGGTTATCCGGCACCCCCTTCACCGGCACCTGGATCACCCTCGTCTGCGTACTCTGCGCCGGAACAACTCGCCCCGACGCCATCAGTACACATCCCGCCACCCCCAACATCCGTCCCCACCTTAAAACTTCAGTCGGCCGCATATCCGCTCCTTAGAATAAGTAGTCAATTCACCATCAATACCAGTCCCCAAATCCTCAAATTTTACTGTCCACATCACTCAGACGAAGCCGGGGCCTCTCGAAGTCCTGTTTGTATGATGCTCAAATGGCCCCTGGATCGCAAAACGATCCTGGGGCAACGTGCTTTTAGTCGTCGGCGCCTCAATGAAAGACTTGCCCTGTTATCGACAAGTGAGAAGTGAGGTTGCCGAAAACCCGACTGTTCCCGTGGTTTCGATTCTACGGCCCGGAGAAGGCGCTCTTCGACAAGAGCTGGACGATGCCGGACATTGAGATGGTCAGGTAACTCCACTGGTGAACTGGTGGGCCGGCTCCCACGAGACGGCCTCGCGAATTTCCAGGTACTGCTGTTCAGCGGAAACAGCTTTCTCATCGAGGCCCATTTCCCTCCGGGCTATACTGCTAACTATTTGGAAGTGTCTACGAAACCGCACTGGAAGTCCTGGTTCCGTTCCGACGAACGGCGGAATTACTCTTCCCGGATTGCGGTAGACGGTTTCGCAGTTAGGTGGATGGCGATGCGGCCTGGAGTCTACGTCATTGCGATGCTGTGCAGTTGCTTCCTAGCTGTTCCGGCCAGGGCGCAGCAACAACAGGAGCCCGAAGATCCTGAAAATGAGAAGCAGTTTGGACTCTGGCTCGATCAGGGAATTTCCACGGGCCTTTCGGCGAATAAATCTCTGGAGGTCGAATTCTACGAGCGGTTCGACGAGGGAGCGTCCAACCTGTTCGAGTACTTCGTTCAAGGCGGCGTCGCCTTTCGCCTGCGGCCGTGGTTCACGTTGACACCGATTTATCGTTACCAGCGCTTTCCTGGGAACCCCACAATTGCCTACGAAAACCGATTGCAACTGAATCTCACCTTCAGCAAATCCCGCGGCCCGTGGCGGCCCATTCTCCGCACGATCATCGAGGGACGCTTTCCCGATGACCGGCCTGCTTCGGCACGGCTGCGGATTCGCCCCGGCATCGACTACACCTTACCGCTTCGCATGGCGCGGCCTCCGGTACTCGTCGTAAACAATGAGTTCTTTATCGTTCCCGGATACAACCCCTTCGCCAACGGCGGCACCAGCTACACCCAGAACCGCTTCCAGGTAGGAGTGCGATTCCCCATCGCCGATTCATTCTCCGTTCGGCCTTACTACCTATTACAGTCGGTCAACCTGCCCGCTGGGTGGGAGACAAACGAAATCGTCGGTATCTCGCTCGCCTATAAGGTCCCACGCAAAACCAGCAAAACCAAATGAGGCGTGGCATTAACGGCGATGGCTACGCCTGGTGTCTCCCTTAGTCCCCCAGCGTCACCTTGCCAGTCCCGAGATCGTAGCTTGCGCTTGCGACCTTCACTCCCTGATCCTTAATAGCCTTCGCGATCACGGTCGAACTCTCCCGCAGCACCTGCGCCTGATAGGCTGCATTCATCTTCACCGCCAGCGGAACATCCCCCTTCGCGCCCCTTATTCCCGGCATCAGGTGTTGATACAGAACGCTGATCTGCCCCGGCACCTCCTTGGCTGCGAGTGCTGCGCTGATCGCTCCACAATTTGTGTGCCCCATTACCAGCAACGCCTTCACTCCAAGCACTGCAACCGCATACTCCATACTCGCCATGATCTCCGGCGTCACAATATTGCCCGCCACCCTCGTCACAAACACATGCCCAATGCTCTGATCGAAGAGTATCTCCACAGGCACACGAGAATCTGCGCACGACAGCACCGCCGCAAACGGCTCCTGCTTTAGCACAGTCTTCTCCTTCAAGATCTTCAGGTCTTCAGGAAACGATGTAATCTTTCCCGCCATATACCGTTCATTGCCCGCTACTAGCTCCTGCATCGCCGCATCGCCGGTCATCTCCGACTGCGCCAACGCCGGTACGACGCCTCCAGCCACCACACCCGCTGCCGCCAATCCAGCAACAAACTGCCGCCGCGTCCACTCCCCAGCCATCGCTTTGCTCATAGAACCTCCTATGCCGATAGTCCTTGCATCTCAAGCTCCTTGGCCAGCATTCTGTGTTCTCTGTCCCCCACGCGATCTTTTGCCGCTATGAGACTACGAGATATGGTGGGAATGAGGAACTAGTAGAAATTGCAGTGTCTCTGGGAAGAGCCACCGGTTAGGCCATTCGCCTGAACCCAGCTTTTCGAATTGCACCTTGCCACGGATCAATCCAGTTCCTCTGGAAATGCGCGCGCCGATAGAGCCACTTGCAATTCAGGTTGGACGCCGTGCAACGACCCGGCGCGAGGTCGATTCGTCGGGGTGGACGATCTCGTCCCACTAGGCCCCCTTGTTGATTGGAATGACCTTGGCCCCTGCCTTCAGCCTGTCCAACAAGTGACAAAAAAACCAGCATTTACGCTGGCTCTTAGACCTTATCGGAACTTCTTGGATGGAATTTTGGTGGAGCTGAGCGGGATCGAACCGCTGACCTCCTCGTTGCGAACGAGGCGCTCTCCCAGCTGAGCTACAGCCCCCCACCAAACGCGCATCGCACACCGCTTTCGCAGGCACAACGCCGTCGAACAACCTCTTCGAGTGTATCAGTAAGCACCACCCGACTCAAACCCCGCACGGGCCCGCGTCAACCTGCAGACTCACTCACTCGCCCTGTCACAGTCGTCCCCGCGGCTAGCGGTTTCTCCACCACATGCCACACTTCACTCCCGTCCACCACCACTCCAAGCACCGGAACCACCAGCCTCGTCCCGCTCCGCGCAACGGCCTCCAACACCCCAACATCCCCAACTCCAAACTCGGTTCGATCCAGCGCCATCTGCCAGCGCTGCCTGCCCGCCACGCGCGACTCCTCACGAATATCCGTCACCACACCAGAAAATTCGCTCACCTTGCCACCGCCTTCATCAACGCCTCCATCTCGCGCTTGCTTCCCACACAAAACGGCGTACGCTGATGGATCCCCTCCGGCTTGATATCCAGAATCCGCCCAACTCCATTCGTCGCAATCCCGCCAGCCTGTTCCGCAATAAACGCCAGCGGATTCGCCTCATACAACAGTCGCAGTTTGCCCTTCGGCTGTTTCTGCGTCGGCGGGTACAGGAACACCCCGCCTTTCAGCAGGGTTCGATGAAAATCCGCCACCAGGCTTCCGATATACCGCGAACTATACTCCCGCTCCAACCCGCCCGACCGCAGCATCTCCACATAGTTGCGATATGCCTCCGGCCATCCCGCCGAATTCGCATCGTTCACCGAGTAATAGCTCCCTTGTTCCGGCATCGTCATCCGCTCATTGCTGAGCACAAACGCACCAATCGCCGAATCCAGCGTGAACCCATGCACTCCATTCCCCGTCGTATACACCAGCACCGTCGATGGCCCATACACCACATAACCGGCCGCCACCTGCCGATAGCCATGCTGCAAAATCGACTCCTCCAGCGTCCCAATCTCCACCGGCATTCGTCGCAGCACACTGAAGATCGTTCCGACATTCACATTCACATCAATGTTGCTCGACCCGTCCAGCGGATCGAACACGATGATGTACTTTCCCGTCTCCGGATCGCGGTTGAACGTCACCGGCTCCTCATCTTCTTCGCTCACCAGCGCAGCAACGCTGTCCCGCAGCCCCAGGCAATGCAGCAGCGCCTGATTGGCATAAACATCCAGCTTCTGTTGCTGCTCGCCCTGCACGTTCTCCGCACCAAACGCACCCAGCACATCAGTCAAGCCCGCCGAGCGAATCTTCGCCTCCACCATCTTCGCCGCCAGCGTGATCCCGCTCAACAGCCAGCTGAAGGTCCCCGTAGCCTCCCGCCCCGTAGACCTCAGCAACTCCTGTTGCTGCTGAAGAATATGTTGCTGCACCGTCGTAATCATCGCCATCCGCGCACCTTTTATGTGACGTCTTACCCGAGCACAGGGCCGAAGCAAACTGTAGCATCGCGAAAGAAGCCATCACAAATCCCTGGTCTGAAATTCGATAATTTCAATCGATTACCGCACGCGCACCCGCTACAATCACCACATCCATGAACAAAAGCACGTTCGACCGTCGCCGTTTCCTTCTGACCTCCGCCGCAGCAGCTGCGGCAACGCCCGCGCTCACCCTCAACGCGCAGTCGCACCAGCCCGAAAATCTCCCGCCTGCCGTCGCCGCCCTCACGAACCGCCGCGCGGAAGCCACACCGATTACCCTCGCCGAGCGCGAGCAGCGCCTCGACCGCGCTCGTACTCTCATGCACCAAAACAACATCGACGCCATCGTCATCGCCACCGGCACCTCGCTCAACTACTTCACCGGCCTCCGCTGGGGCCAGTCCGAGCGCTTCTTCGCCTGGACCCTCCCCGCCAAAGGCGCTCCCTTCATCGTCTGCCCCGTCTTCGAAGAAGGCCGCGTCCGCGAGCGCATGGACGCCAAGCCCGCCACGCTCCCTTCCGCCTCGACAACGCGCGTCTACACCTGGAACGAAGACGAAGACCCTTACAAGCTTTTAGCCAAAGCCCTCAAAGACTCCGGCATCGCCACCGGAACCATCGGCATCGAAGAGCGCACCCAGTTCGTCTTCGCCGACGGCATCGCCCACGCAAGCCCCACCCTCACCGCCACCAGCGCAACGCCTGTCACCTTCGGCTGCCGCAGCATCAAGTCCGCCGCCGAACTCGCACTCATGCAGCTCGCCAACAACATCACCCTCTCCGTCTACAAAGCCGCCTACGAATCCGCGCAACCCGGCATGACCAACCGCCAGTTCTCACAACTCATCGACACCGCCTACACGCGCTGCGGCGTCTCCGGCGATGCCAGCTGTCAGGTCGGCGAATACTCCGCGCTTCCTCACGGCTCGTTGCAACCTCAAGTCATCCGCGAAGGAGAGATCATCCTCATCGACGACGGCTGCCTCGTCGAAGGCTATCAATCCGACATCTCCCGCACCTTTGTCCTCGGCGACGCCACCATCCCCAAACTCGACAAGCAGCGCAAGGTCTTCGACATCGTCCATCAGGCTCAGTCCGCCGCCCTCGCCGCCGCGCGTCCCGGCGTCCAATGCCAGGCCATCGACGCCGCAGCGCGCAACGTCATCACCGCCGCCGGCTACGGCCCTGACTACAAACACTTCACCCACCGCCTCGGACACGGCATCGGCATGGACGGCCACGAGTGGCCCTACCTCGTCCGCGGCAACACCACGCCTCTCGCCACCGGCATGTGTTTCTCCGACGAACCCGGCATCTACATAACCGGCGAGTTCGGCGTCCGCCTCGAAGACGATTGGCACGTCACTGAAGACGGCGGCAAGATGTTCACCCCGCAAAGCCCCAGCCTCGAACACCCCTTCGCCACCGCCTGAGCGATAATGATTCGGGTCGACAGCCACTACCAAACTCGACGGCTGTCGACCCAAAGCACCCAACACCGGAGCACCCCCACAATGACCAGCATCACCCGCTGCATCCTACCCCTCCTCCTCTGCGCCGTTGCAATCTCAGCCTCCGCCCAGACACCCGACACCGGCATCTCCATCCCCAACATGGACCCCGCCGTCCGCCCCGGCGACAACTTCTACCTCTACGCCAACGGCGGCTACATCGCGCGCACCAAACTCCCCGCCGACCGCGCAGCCCTTGGCGTCTTCAACACCCTCGTCGATCTCAGCTTCAAACAAGTCGCCAGCATCATCGACGACGCCGCTAAATCGAACGCCCCCGCAGGCTCCGATGAGCGCAAAATCGCCGACCTCTATCACTCCTACATGGACGAGGCCGCGATCGAATCCCACGGCCTCCCCGCACTCAAGCCCCACCTCGCCGAGATCGCTGCCATCCATACCCAGCGCGAACTCGCTCACGCCCTCGGCCTCACCCTCCGCGCCGACGTCGATGCCCTCAACGCCACCAACTTCCACACCTCGAACATCTTCGGCCTTTGGGTCGCCCCCAGCTTCAACGACCCCGACCACTATGCCCCGTATCTCCTCCAGGGCGGCGGCGAACTCCCCGATCGCGACTACTACCTCGACAACACCGACAGCATGAAGAGCATCCGAGCGAAATATCAGACCCACGTCGCCGCGATGTTCCGTCTCGCCGGACTCTCCGACCCGGAAGCCCGTGCCATCCGCGTGGTGGCCTTCGAAACCGCCATCGCCAAAGTACAAATCTCCCTCGCCGACAGCGAAGACATCCACAAAGCAAACAACCCCTGGCACCTCGCCGACTTCACCGCCAAAGCACCCGGCCTGGATTGGCCCGAGTTCTTCCGCGCCGCAGGTCTTGAAAAACAAGATGTCTTCATCGTCTGGCAACCCACCGCCTTCACCGGCGAAGCGGCCCTCGTTGCCTCCCAGTCCATCGAAGGCTGGAAAGATTTCCTCGCCTACCACCTCATCGAAGACCACGCCTTCGCCACCTCCAAGGCCCTCGTCGACGAGCGCTTCGCCTTCTTCGGCACCACGCTCAACGGAACGCCCCAGATGCGTCCCCGCGACTTCCGCGCCGACGCCTTCGTCTCCGCAACCCTCGGCGACCCCGTCGGCAAAATCTACGCCCAGCGCTTCTTTCCGCCCGAAGCCAAAGCGCAAGTCGAGTCTATGGTTGCCAATCTATTGGCCTCTTTCCGCGCCCGCCTCGAGAACATCACCTGGATGGCCCCAGCCACCAAGAAAGAGGCCATCGCCAAACTCGAAACTCTCAAAGTCAGCGTCGGCTACCCCAACCAGTGGCGCAGCTACGCCGGCTATCAGGTCTCGCCCGACAACCTCTTCGCCAACGTCTGGAACGCCGCCCTCTTCGAGTACCACTACTCCCTCAACCGCATCGGCCAGCCCACCGACCGCAGCGAGTGGTGCATGGAGCCCCAGACCGTCAACGCCGTCAACCTTCCCCTCGACAACGGCCTCAACTTCCCCGCGGCCATCCTGCAACCACCCTTCTTCGATCCCAAGGCACCCGCTGCCCACAACTACGGCGCCATTGGCACCATCATCGGCCACGAGATCAGCCACACCTTCGACTCCGAGGGTGCAGCCTTTGACTCTCAGGGCCGGGTCCGCAACTGGTGGACCCCAGAAGACCTCGCCCACTTCGAAACCGTCACCGCCGCCCTCGCCGCCCAGTACGACACCTACGAGCCCTTTCCCGGAGTTCACGTCAAAGGCAAGCAGGTCCTAGGCGAAAGCATCGCCGATGTAGCCGGGCTCGCCGCCGCCTTCGACGCCTTCCACGCCTCACTCAAGGGCAACGCCGCGCCAACAGTCGACAAATTCACCGGCGACCAACAGTTCTTCATCGGCTTCGCACAAAACTGGGCTTCCGTCACTCGCGACGCCGCTCTCCGCCAACAGGTCCTCACCGACCCACATCCGCCAGGCCAATACCGCGCCCTCACCGTCCGCAACGAAGACGGCTGGTACACCGCCTTCGACATCCAACCCACTGACAAGCTCTACCTCGCCCCCAAAGACCGCGTCCGCATCTGGTAAGGCACAAAAGCGGGTGCCCCATGTCCGGATTCTCGGACATGGGTTCCACCGAGGCAACGCTATGTCCCCATCGGAATATCTGGAAAGTCCTTACTTCTTAACCGCCTTCTTCTCGAATACCGGCGGCTTGCCATCAATCGCACCCTGCTCATTGCTATCCGGGTCAAGCGGAACCCGTCCTTGTTGCATATCCACTCCGGTGTAGTTGCGAGTTGGCTCAAATTCGACCGGAAGTTTTTCGTCTGGCATAACAGCCTCCTTCCCACGGTCCATCGCACGGCCCCACGACAACCAGCGGTGCGAAGTAGTCTATACCTCGCCGAAGGCCAATGTTTGTCAGCCGCCTTCCCACTCACTCATGCCGAATCGCATCCATCGGCTCAATCCGCGCCGCGCGCAAAGCCGGAATAAGCGAAGCCGCACTCGCAATCAGAACCACCGCCGCAACTGACCCAACCATTACCCAGGGATCACGCGACGAAGTGCTGTAAAGAAAACTCGCCAAAGCCTTCGACGCGAGCACCGCCGCAATCAAACCCACCACCGAACCCACCACCGCAACCCAGGAGTTCTCCCGAAACACCATCCTCACCACCTGCGCTCTCCGCGCACCCAGCGCCATGCGAATCCCAATCTCGCTCGTCCGCCGAGCCGTGGCATAAGCCAGCGTCCCATACAGCCCAATGCCCGTCACCAGCAGCGCACAAACCGCAAAAAACACTGACAGCAGCGCCATCACCCGCTCCGAGCTGATCGACGCATCCAGCACACTATCCATCGTCGTCATCACAGGAGCAGGAATATCCGGCGCAATCCGTGCCGCGATCGTTCGTGCTGCCCCAGCCAGTGGCGCAGCCGGCCCATCCACCCTGACCACCGCCGTATACGACGGCTTCTTGTGAGTGCTCTGCGCTATCGCCAGATAGACCGTCGGAGGTGCAGGGGAACGCAGGTCCTCATACTTCGCGTCTCCCACTACCCCAATCACCTCAAGCGGCTTCTTGTCAGGTTGTTCCAGAAGACTCCGCCCAATCGGGCTCTCTCCCCCAAAATAGAGCTTCGCCGCCGTCGTGTTCAAAATCGCCATGGGCGCCGCAGCGGTGTTATCGGCCCAACGAAAGTCCCGCCCCTCCAGCAAAGGAATGCGCATCGTCTCAAAATACGCAGGCGCCACCTTATTGATGTGAGCGTTCTGCACACTGCCGCCTGCAATCGCGTAGTCCCCATCCCAGTCATATCCGCCAAGCGGCACCACCTGCGCGACACTCACACTCTTCACTCCAGGCTGATGACCCAACTCCTCACCAAACTGCCTGTAGAGCGCAACCAGTGCGTCGCCATCCAGCGATTGCTTGTCCGTCTTCATCGCGATGTTGACCAGCCCCTTCGACTCGAAGCCCAAACCCGACCGGTACAACCGCACCAGACTCGTCGACAACAGCCCCGCGCCCACGACCAACAGCAACGCGAGTCCCACCTCCGCCGCCAGCATCGCCCGCGGCAGTATTCTTCGCCGCTCATGAGCCTGCGTCGCGTGCTGGCCATCCTTAATGTGGTCGCTCAAATTCCGCGACGTAGCCTGCAACGCCGGCACGAGTCCGATCAGCATAGCCGACACGATCGCGGCCAACGCAGCAAACGCCAGAACGCTCGCATCCAGCGATGTATCAACATACACCCCGCGGCTTCCTCCGTCGCTCACCAGCATCGCCGCCAACGACTTGCTTACGAACGGTGCCACAGCCAACCCGATCGCCGTTCCCATCAACGCAATCAGCAGGCTCTCCATCAGAAGCTGCTGCATCAGCCTCATCCTCGTCGCTCCCATCGCCAGCCGCGTTGCTAACTCGCGCTCCCGCGCCGCACCGCGCGCCATCAGCAGGCTTGCCAGGTTCAAACAAGCCAGCAACAGTACTCCGCCGCACATCGCGAACACCGCAATCAATGGCTTCCTGAAGGTAAATCGGATATACGTAAAACCCTTCGATCCGGGTTCGGCGCTGAAATGAAAATGGACCTTCTCCGCCCGCGCAATCCAGTCCGCCTCAGCAACATCTTCACGCGCTATCGGCATCGAGATCGACTGCAACTCCGCATTCGCCTGATCCAGCGTAACTCCCGGCCGCAGCCTTCCCATTACGGTCAGCCACCATCCGTGCGCGCCGGCCGCCGTCATGCTGCGCGCTCCCTCCACAATCGGCTCGCTCCACAATGGCGCGTAGATCTCCGCCCTCTCTGCCGGGTTCGCTCCTATAAACGACTTAGGCATCACACCCACTACCGTAAAAACCGTATCGCCCATCTGCAGCTTGCGTCCAATCACGTCCGGCGCACGGTTGAACCAGTTCCTCCAGAAATCCTCGCTGATCACCACTCCCAACCCCGCCGGATTCCCGCCCTTCGCGTCGTCCTCCTGCGTCAGCGTACGCCCCAGCATCGGCGGAGTCCGCAGCGCGTCAAAAAATTGTCCGCTGACAAACTGCCCATTGACGTTTTCGTTGTTGGAACTCCCGCGAACCTGAAACGTAGTCGGTGTAAACGCGAACACATCCGCAAACACTTCATGCCTGGTCTCCAGGCTGCGAAAAAACGGTGCAGAAAAGCTGTATCTCGGTTGCGGGTCGCCCATATCGATCCGCAGCACCGCCAGCTCTTCGCCTTGCGGCACCGGCAACGGCCGCAGCAGCAGGCCATTGATCAACGAAAAGATCGCCGTATTCGCCCCAACGCCCAACACCAGAGTCAGCAGCGCCACCGCCGTAAATCCCGGCGACTTCATCAGCAACCGCAGCGAAAACCGAACATCCCGCAGCAGATTCTCCATCGTCCGGAACTGCCATAACTCCCTCAACCGCTCATGCCACCGCATTGGATTACCAAACCTCCGCCTCGTCGCCCCATCCACCCCCATCTCCGGCACCCCCTCGCGCAGCAGCTTCTCCCGCAGCATCGCCTGATGAAACTCCAGCTCCTCCGCCATCTCGCGATCCATCCGCCGCTTCGCAAACAACGCTTTCAACCGAAGCCAGAACTCGTGCGAATTAGCCATCGCACCCTCCCCTAAAGCCTGAAATCAAGAAGCCTGCATGACAAACGCCACCGCCGCCGACAGCCGAGCCCACCGCGACGACTCAGCATCAAGCCGTCTCCGCCCCTCCGCCGTCAACTGATAAAACTTCGCTCGCCGGTTATTCTCCGAGGCCCCCCACTTCGCACTCAACAACCCACGCAGCTCCAGGCGGTGAAGCGCCGGATACAGCGCTCCCTCCTCCACCTTCAACACCTGCTGCGACGTCTGCTCAATCCACTCGGCAACGCCATACCCATGCATCGCCCCACGCGCCAGCGCCTTCAGGATCAGCATCTCCATCGTGCCCTGAATCAACTGGCCAGTCTCGCTCTTCTCTTCCCTAATCATCTTAGGGAAGAAGATAAGCCATGGCTTTCCACTTTGTCAAACACCCACAAGAGCGCCGAAGGCGCGACCCATACCAGCCTGGGGCAAAGCCCCAGGAAGGCCAAGATAAAGGACCGAGGGCTGAAGGCCCGATCTATCTGTCCTCCAACCAATCAGTGCTGCGGCACCACCAGCACCTCTACCCCACTCGCCGCATCCGAGCTCCGATAAACACTCTCCGTTGCCTTCACAAACTGCTCCGGCTTGGCCATTGGTATATCCACGAACGTTTGCGGATTCCGGTCCACCAGCGGGAACCAGGAGCTCTGCACCTGCACCATAATCCGATGACCTGCACGGAAAGTATGGTTGATATCCGGCATCTCGCCGTTCACCTCCACCATCTTCCCCACCGGCAACGGCGTCGGCTTCTCCCAGCTATCGCGGAACTTCGCGCGCATAGGCTCGCCCCGCACCATCTGCTCATACCCGCCCATCAAAATCGGCGCAGCCCCCAGGATCCGCTTCCCCACTGCATCCGACGGTGGATTTGGATAGTCCTCCGGATACACATCAATCAGCTTCACCACAAAATCCGAGTCCGTCCCAGTCGAAGCCACCTTCAACTTCGGCCGCACCGGCCCAGCCAGCGTCACATCCTCAGTCAGCGGCTCCGTCTCATAAACCAGCACATCCGGCCGCCGCGAAGCAAACCGCTGATCGTCATCCATGTATCTCTGCGGCACCGTATCCGTCGTGAAGTTCACAAACGGCACCGGATGCGCCGGATCGCTCACATACGCATCCACGCCAGCCTTCTCCGTCGGCGCATCGAAGCTCAGCTTCCCGCCCGCACGGAAGTAAAGCATCTTCACAGCCGCCGACTTCGGAGGCCATGCATCATACCGCTTCCAGACATTGCTCCCCGTCTCAAACACATAAGCCTTAGGCAGCGGCGCGCCATTGCGACCCTTCAGGTAGTACTCAAAAAACGGAAACTGAATCTGCGACCGAAAGAAAACCCCGGTCTTCGAGCCGAAGTTCACATCACCCACCTTGTCCCCATCCCAGATCGACCAACCCCCATGCGTCCACGGCCCCACCACCAGCGTATTCACCGCTCCCGGATTGAACTCATCGATCGCATGAAACGTCTTGAACGGTCCCGACAAATCCTCGGCATCGAACCACCCACCCACCGTCATCACCGCCGCATGAATGTTCTTCATATGCAGCGACAGGTCGCGCTTCTTCCAATAATCGTCGTAAGTCGTATGCACCAGCTGGTCGTGAAACAAAAAGTTCGATCCATCGAACCCTTTGTCCAGATTCTCCGTTGGCCCGGCCTGCAAATAAAACTTGTAACTGTCCACCGTGCCGAAATCATGCGGCGTCCTCGGCGTCGGCAGCGTCGGATTCTTCTGTGGCAGAAAGCCCACATAAAACCCATAGTTCGCCGACAACATAAACGCGCCGCCATGGTACCCATCGTCATTGAAAAACAAATTCGTCATCGGCGCCTGCGGACTCGCCGCCTTGATCGCCGGATGCGAATCGATAATGCTCGCCGACGTATAGAACCCCGGATAGCTGATTCCCGCAATTCCCACCTTGCCGTTGTTGTTCTCCACATGCTTCAGCAAAAACTCGACCGTGTCATACATATCACTCGATTCATCCACATCCTTATTCGACTTCTTATCGTCGATATGCGGATTCATCTCCTGGAACACGCCCTCGCTCTCATACCGCCCGCGCGCATCGCCACAAACAAAGATGTAGCCACTCTCGAGCAACTCCTGGCTCGGCCCCAACCGCGCCGGCATCTTGTCCTCGCCATACGGCGCGCAGCTGTACGGCGTCCGCGTCATCAAAAACGGATAAGGCCCCGGATCCTTGAACGCACCCGCCAGCGGCGTATACACCGACACAAACAGCTTCACCCCATCCCGCATCGGGATCCGATACTCATACTTTGCATAATGCGTCTTGATGAACTCCTCTTCGTTCGGTCCCGGCCCCTGCGCCTGTACATGCCCAACCACTACCAACAAACACGCCGCCACCAGCCCAAGCCTGATCTTCATTGAGTCCCTCAAATTTGTAGATTTGCAGTACTCGCAGTCTACCTGACCAAGCCCAGCCTATCCGCAGGATTTTTACCCATTAGCCAGAAACCACCCAACCACGGCCCCGAGAGCTCGCAAAATCAGTCCAAAAAATCAGCCCCACGAAACCCCCAAAAAAATCCGCGCCCATCCGTGAAATCCGCGGTCGCTTCGCCCCGTGCCATCAAGTCAGATCGTCCGTATCGAACGGAGGCACCTTCCGCCCCAGCGCAGACACATCCCGCCTGCCACCCACCAGCGACTTCACCACCGAATCGATCTCGTCCTCGACCTCAGCCGTAGCCGTCATTGCCCCAACCGACTCCGGAATCCCCAGACTCTCCAGCAACACCGTCGCATGCGCCACTGCAACACCATCCTGGTTCAATCCCTCAGGCGTCTTCGCCTTGATCCCAACCTCACCTGGCTTCACTCCCAGCAACGCCGCCACACTCTCCCGCAGCTCGCCCGCAATCGGCACGATCTTCGGCTTCGCCATCACCAGCACCGTATCGACATTGACGATCTTGTACCCAGCCGTCGCCACCTCTTCCAGCGCCGTCTTCAAAAACACACTCGAAGCCGCACCCTTCCACCGCGGATCGCTCGGCGGAAAGAACGTCCCGATATCCCCGGCGCTCACCGCTCCCAGCAAAGCATCCGTAATCGCATGCAGCAGCACATCGCCATCCGAGTGCCCGGCCAACCCCTCCGGATGTTCAATCGCAAGTCCGCCAATCACCAGCGGCACACCCGCCTTGAACGCATGCGAATCAAACCCGTAACCAATCCTCATCCCCATCAACAATCCCTCAAAGCTTCGACCGCGGATTCACGCGCAACGGCACGGATCTTTTTCTTGTCTCCCTCTAGTATGAACCGGCGGAACTGTGGCCTGGGACCAAAATTCAAAAGCAGCCCTACTTCAAACCGTGTAGCCCGAAGATAATGCAGAACCTGTCCATCATGCGCAGCATCAAAGCCGGAGATCGCCTTCAGTTCGAGCAAAACGCAATCGTTCACAACCAAATCAGCTCGGAAGTTCCCGACCACCTCACCACGAAAATACACTGGAATCGGAACCTCAATGGCAACCTTGAGACCTGCGTGCAGCAAAGCAATTCTCATCGCCTCCTGATAAACGCTCTCCAGAAAACCGCCACCTAATTCGTTGTACACCTCAAAGAAAAACCCCAATTACCTTCTCTGTGATCTCAGAGTGCAACCCCTGGAAGTTCACGCGCTTCTGTCTTTCATCCGTATTCGTCTTTAAATCCGTGTTCATCCGCGAGAATCCGCGGTCGCCCGTCCCAAATAAAACTCCGCCAGCTCTATATCCCCCGGCTGCGTAATCTTGAAGTTTCTCGCCGACCCCGACACCACCGCCACCTCGATCCCAGCCCGTTCCAGCAGACTCGCCTCATCGGTTCCGGAAAACTCATCCGCTTCCGCCTCAATAAACGCCCTCCGTAGCAACCCAAACAGCGCTCCCTGCGGAGTCTGTGCCTGCACAATTCTCTCTCGTGGAATCGTCGCTGTCACGATCGCCCCATCCGCCGTCCGTTCCACCTGCTTGATCGTATCTACCGCCGGCAGCCCAACAATCGCCGCGCCATGCTTCACCACCGCATCGATCGTCCGCTCAATCGTCGCCGGATCAATCAGCGGCCGCACCGCATCGTGCACCAGCACCACGTCGTCCTCGTCACACTCCAGCGCCGCCAGCGCATTCCCCACCGACTGCTGCCGATGGTCGCCCCCCTCAACCATATGTACGCGCGCGCCCAGGTTGTACTCAAGCATCTGCGCCTCAACCCTCTCCCGCTCCTGAGCCCTCACCGCAACGCAAACCGCATCCACCCGCGGCACCGCAAGAAACGCCCGCACCGAGCGCACCAGCACCGGCACCCCGCCGATCTCAAGAAACTGCTTCGGCGCCACCGTCGACGCCCCACCCGCGGCCATCCGCGTACCGATACCCGCTGCTGGAAGAATCACAAAGACTCGCATGCCCTGCGAAGTATACAAGATAGCTCTCGCATCTCCACATCCAGTCGTGAACACCTGTCACAAAAAGAATCCCGTGGCCGGCGAAACTCATCGATCACCTAGCTCTTTAGCTCTGGAGTTGTAGCCCTGAGGTGTCTTATGGGTTCTGTCTCTACGTTGACCGCTCAAACCGAATCTCTACCCGAATCGCCAGACTTGATCGACGATCTGCTCCGGCTGCAGAAAGCCTCACACCGGATCAATTCACTTCTCGATTTGGATCAACTTATCGACCGCATCGTGAACGAAATCGCACGTTCCTTCGGACTGGTGAAAGCAAACGTCTATCTCTACGAACCGGACTGTGACGAACTCGTACTTGCCAGTGTTCATGGCCGCACATCGTTCGCCAGGATCGACAAGGCACTCTGCCTAAAGCTGGGTAAAGAAGGAATGGTTGGCTATGTCGGAGCTACCGGCCAAATGAGGTACGCGCCCGACGTCAGCAGAGACCCCTACTACATTGCATGCGAGGAGTCCACGCGGTCCGAGGTTGCCATCCCCTTGTTAGTTGACGAGCGGTTAGTCGGAGTCTTCTCCGCATCCCATCCGGAGCTGAATGCATTTCGACCCCAACAGCTGAAGAACCTGCAGGCTCTGTGCAGCCACATCGCCGTTGCGGTGCAGAACGCACAGCGCTTCCAGCAGGTCCAGCATGAGCGCGAGCAGATGACCCGCGACGCTCACGAAGCACGGACCATCCAGCAGGCTCTCCTCCCCAGGAGTTCTCCTTACATCCCCGGTTTTGCCGTCTCCGGCCTATGCGTTCCCGTCGGAGCAGTCGGCGGCGACTGGTATGACTTCATCCCGATGCAAGATGGCCGTTGGGGACTGGTGCTGGCAGACGTATCGGGAAAAGGCACCGGGGCAGCTCTTCTCATGGCGGCCACCCGCGGCGTCCTGCGCTCGCTCGCAGAAGCAAGCTGCACGCCAAGTGAAGTGCTCCGCAGACTCAATCAACTCCTCGTTGAGGACCTTCCGCCCGCACGCTTTGTAACGATGGTGTACGCCGTACTGGACCCCGCAAAGCGCACGTTGACCATCGCAAGTGCAGGTCATCTGCAGCCCCTGCTGATACAGGGCGACGAAGCACGCTTCCTGGAGACCGATGCTGGAATGCCGCTTGGAGTAGGGCTAGGAGAATATTCCGAGTCCGAGATAGAACTCACGCCCGGCTCCCGCGTCGTGTTCTACAGCGATGGCATTACCGAAGCCGCCACCCCCGACGAGGAAGAGTACGGCCAGTTCCGCCTCAAAGAACATCTCTTGCAGCCCGGGACCTCCGGAGAGAGCCTTCTCGAGGACGTGCGCTCCTTCGTGAACGGATTCGGATTGCGCGACGATGCCACAGTCATCACGGTCAAGATGCTCGGATAATCTGCCGGCCCAGTTGCAACGCCGCGCTCTCCACCCCGCTAAGATGGAAGCTCATGCCAGCTGCTGCCGCCCTTCCCTTCGACCGCACCAACATCAAACCCGGAGACCGCATCTGCGTGGCCATCTCCGGCGGCGCTGACTCCGTCGCACTCCTCCTCACTCTCCACGCGGCAAACGCAGCAAAACGCGACTCCCTCGGCGTAGGCCTCAGCGCCGTCCACATCAACCACCACCTCCGCGGCGAAGAATCCAACACCGACCAGCAATTCGTCGAAGACCTCTGCATCAGCCTCGACATCCCCCTCCACCTCCATCAGGCCGACGTTCCCGCGCGCATCGCCGAAACCCGCGCCTCTGGCAATCCCGAAACAATCGAAGAAGCCGCTCGCAACGCCCGCTACGAATTCTTCACCACCCTCCTCGCCTCCGGTCACGCCGACTCCATCCTCACCGCCCACACCCTCGACGACCAGGCCGAAACCGTCCTCATGAAGCTTCTCCGCGGCGCATGGACGGAGGGCCTCAGCGCCATCCACCCCATCGTTACTTTGCAAAAAGGAAAAATCCTCCGCCCCTTCCTGCAAACCCGCCGCTCCGACATCGAGTCCTTCCTCAAACAATCCAACCAACCCTGGCGCGAAGACTCCACCAACACCGACACCGCCTTCACCCGCAACAAAATCCGTCACGAACTCGTCCCCCAACTCCGCACCTACAACCCAAATCTCGACCAAACCCTCGCCAACCTCGCCGAACTCGCCCGCGAAGAAGAGTCCCGCTGGCAAACAGAATTAAGCCGCATCCTCCCTCAGCTCCTGCTCCCCGGCAAACCAGTCCGAGGCGGCGGCCGCGCCGTCAGCACCGCTCCCGGTCAATCCGCAGTCTCCATCGAACTCGATCGTCTCCGCACCCTCGACCCCGCTCTCCGTCGCCGCGTCCTCCGCGCCGCCGCCCGCCAGCTCGGTGCCCGCCTCAGCTTCGACGAAACCTCCCGCCTTCTCGCGCTCTGTGGATTTCGCCCCGATCCGACCGTCGCAGCCCGCACCGGAGCCTCCCTCCACCTCTCCAACCACCTCCGGGCCGAGCGTTCCCCCCGCGAACTGCGCCTTTTTCTCCAGAAATAACCCTTTTCTCGGCAATTCTCCCCCCGTGACCCTAAAGTCACATCGACTTTCCGTTTTTGCCACCCTGAATCCCCTACCCAAAGAGTAGAATCTAACTACCTGACTGAGGCAGGCCTTTTGCTGGGGATTGAGCAAGCCCATCAGCACCTGGAACCTTCCTTCGTAGTTATCGTCTAACAGTTGTAGGCTCTCGTCCGCTTCGGCGTCCGGCAGCCGGGTCTGACAAGCGCCAGTCGATTTTTTGGGCAGCAGCAGACCGGAAAATGAGGAATTCGCATTGAACTCGACAGTCAAACAAATTCTGATCTGGGTCTTCATGATTACCTGCCTTGTCTTCCTCTGGCAGGTTGTCGTCAAAACGACTGGTGGCACTCAGGAAAAGAAGATCAGTCTCACCCAGCTCCTCAACGACGCTGACCAGGGCAAGATCAACGACGTCATCGTCAACGGATCTGACGTCACAGGCCACTATCGCGACGACCCGAAGGTCCAATTCGAGACCACCATCCCGGGCAACTACCCCGACATGTACAAGACGCTCCGCGATCACGGCGTCAATATCACCATCAAGGATCCGAGCTCCAATCAGTGGCTCAACATCCTGATCTCCATTGCTCCCTTTGCCCTTCTCTTCGGCCTCTGGTTCTTCCTCCTCCGCCAGATGCAGTCCGGCGGCAACAAGGCCATGAGCTTCGGCAAATCCCGCGCCCGCCTGCTCTCCATGCAGCAGAAGAAGATCACCTTCAAGGATGTCGCTGGAGTTGACGAAGCCAAAGAAGAGCTCAAAGAGATCATCGAGTTCCTTCGCGAAGCGCAGAAGTTCCAGCGCCTCGGCGGCCGTATCCCCAAGGGCGTTCTCCTCGTCGGACCTCCGGGCACCGGCAAGACCCTCTTGGCGCGCGCAGTAGCGGGCGAAGCCAACGTTCCCTTCTTCTCCATCTCCGGCTCTGACTTCGTCGAGATGTTCGTCGGCGTCGGCGCGTCGCGCGTCCGAGACCTCTTCGAGCAGGGCAAGAAGAACGCCCCCTGCATCATCTTCATCGACGAAATCGACGCTGTCGGTCGTCACCGCGGCGCAGGCCTCGGCGGCGGACACGACGAGCGCGAGCAGACCCTGAACCAGCTCCTCGTCGAGATGGACGGCTTTGAATCCAACGACGGTGTCATCCTCGTCGCCGCAACCAATCGCCCCGACGTCCTCGACCCCGCGCTTCTCCGTCCCGGCCGCTTCGATCGCCGCGTCATCGTCGATCGTCCCGACATCCGTGGCCGCGAAGAGGTCCTCAAGGTCCATTCGAAGAAGGTCCCCATGGCCGAAGACGTCAACCTCAACGTCCTCGCTCGTGGAACCCCGGGCTTCTCCGGCGCCGACCTCGCCAACATGGTCAACGAGGCAGCCCTCACCGCCGCCCGCTACAACCGCAAGTCAGTCCACATGTATGACTTCGAAGTAGCCAAGGACAAGGTCATGATGGGTGCAGAGCGCAAGTCCATGCTACTCACGGACGAAGAGAAGCGCGTCACCGCCTACCACGAGGCCGGTCACACCCTCGTCTCCGCCCTGCGCGAGCACTCTGACCCGCTCCACAAGGTCACCATCATACCGCGCGGTATGGCTCTCGGCGTCACCGTCTACCTTCCCGAGGAAGACCAGCACACCGTCACCAAGGATTATCTCGAAACCCGCCTCGCCACCCTCATGGGCGGGCGTTGCGCCGAAGAGATCTTCCTCAAGCAGATGACCACCGGCGCCGGCAGCGACATCGAGCGCTCCACAGAACTCGCTCGCAAGATGGTCTGCGAGTTCGGAATGTCGAAGCTCGGTCCTATGACCTTCGGAAAGAAGGAAGAGCAGATCTTCCTGGGTCGCGAGATCGCTCAACACCGCGACTTCTCCGATGACACTGCCAAGCAGATCGACGCCGAGGTCCGCACCTTCGTCGATACCGCTTACAAGTCCGCCTACACCATCCTCGAGTCCAACCAGGACATCATGCACCGCATGGCAGCCGCCCTGCTCGAGCGCGAGACCCTGGACGCCAACGAGATCAAGCTGATCATCGAAGGCAAGGAACTCCCCGCAGCCAAGTCCGCCCTCTCCGGCGTCGACCCCGGCAGCGGTGAAACCCAGAAGATCCTCAAACCCGAAACAGGCCGCAAGCCCGGCTTCGGCGAAGGCCAACCTTCCCCTGCATAACATCTAACCCAGCATCGAAGCAGAGGCAGCCCCCGTGGCTGCCTCTACTTTTTGCAGCCCCAGTTGCAGTTGTCGCTATCTCCGTCCTCGTCTTGTCCTTGGACTTGCCTTTCTTGTTGTCATCCCCGCAGGGGATCTGCTTCTGCTCTTGCTGTTGCTTTTGCCTCTCTTGTTGTCATCCCCGCAGGGGATCTGCTTTTCCCTTTCACCATCCTAAAATCCCGCGCTACCCTCGCCCAATGCCACCGCGCGAGTATCACTTCTGGGTCTACATCCTTTCCAGCCGTTCGCGAAACCTCTATATCGGGGTCACAAACAACATCCACATCCGAATCGACAAACACCGCAAAGCACCTCCCGGCACCCACACAGCGCACTACAACATTCACCGCCTCGTCTACTCTGAGTACTTCCGCTACGTCCACAGTGCAATCGCCCGCGAAAAGGAACTCAAACGCTGGACACGAGCCCAAAAAATCGAACTGATCGAGCGGACAAATCCCACCTGGGAAGACATTCTTCCACCCCAACCGAGCTAACTCCGCCGCAGCACTTGCCTTTCTGTTTGTCATCCCCGAAGGGGATCTGCTGTCCCCTCCACCCAGAACCATCTCCTCAACAAACCCGTATAAATGATCCATGCTCACCCGCCCCTCGATCCTCCTCCACATCGAAGAAGCTGCCCTCTTCATCCTCACCCTCTTCGCCTACCAGCACCTCCACGCAAGCTGGCTCCTCTTCGCACTCCTCTTCCTCACCCCCGACCTCTTCATGCTCGGCTACCTCGTCAACACCCGGCTCGGCGCCGCAATCTATAACCTCGCCCACACCCTGACCCTCCCACTCACCCTCCTGTTGGCCAGCTACATCGAGCACTGGCCTCTAGCCTCCGCACTCGCCCTCATCTGGACCGCCCACATCGCCCTCGATCGCCTCCTAGGCTACGGCCTCAAATACCCAACCTTCTTCAAGGACACCCACCTCCAGCACATCTCCTCCCGCAGCGAAGCCACCATCTAAGCCTCAAACCGGGAAATCCACAGAAATATTTTAAAAAAGTGGCAAATTTTCAGAAGCAAAAACCGCCCCTTCAATCACCACGAAAAAACCACAAACTCACCACAAATTCACCATCAAGAAACCACCACAAAACACATAAATTCCGCAGGACCCCCCAGTAAAAATCAAGCTTCCGCCACACCAGATTTTATTTAGATAAAAACCCGCCAATGCGACAATAGAACCTAGCCGAATGCGCACCTGCTTCCTTACGCTGCTCCTCGCCACCACCCTCTCCGGATGCGGCTACCATCAGGCTGGCTCTGCCACCCACATCCCCGCCAACGTCCGCACCCTCGCCGTCCCCATCTTCGCCACCCACGCCCAGGCCTACCATACCGAGATGGCCTTCACCGAGGCCCTCATCCGCGAGCTCAACACCCGCACCAAATACCAGATCATCAACTCCAACAGCGAAGACGCCGACGCCACCTTCCACGGAACCATCCTCACCCAGACCATCACACCCCTCACCTACGACGCCACCACCAGCCAGACCTCCAGCTATCTCGTCACCATCACCGCCAAAGTCCTTCTCACCGCGCACGATGGCCGCGTCCTCTACCGCAACGACTCCATCCTCTACCGCGAGCAGTTCCAGTCCACCCAGGACCTCAGCGGCTTCATCCAGGAGGACGGTTACGCCGTCCACCGCGTCGCCCGCGAATTCGCCCAGGCCATCGTAAGCGATATGCTGGAGTCCTTCTAATGTCTCCGACGACGAAAACCGCTCGTATACTTTGGTCAGCTGTGTTCTCCATCTTGATTTGCATCCTCGGAATCATAGGAATCAAAACTCCTCTAGGTGATTTGTTGGTACCCGGTCTCTACCCGATCGGCAGTGCTATGTATGGACTCGGCATCATCGCCTTCGTCGTAGCTCTTCCGTTGGATTTCCTGCTTTACACTTTGATCATCTACGCGATTCTCAGTCTTTGGGCATGGCTTATGAACAGAAAGATCGGGGTCGACTGATCCATGTCCATATCTCTCAAATCCTTCGCCTCAACCGACCGGTTTATCACCGAAATCGCCACGCCCGCGATCAAGCCCGGCTACGTCCTCATCGGCGATGAGGTCTTCCTCTACGACCGCTGCCGCAAGGCCGTCCTCGCCACGCTCGCCCCTGAAGAAACCCGCGACTTCAGCCTCCACGATATCGACCTCGCCGACGCCAGCATCTTTGAGATTCTCGATCGCGCCCAGACCCCGTCCCTCATGGCGCCCTTCCAGGTCCTCTTCGTTCGTAACCTGAAAACCCTCTACGGCCGCGGCAGCAAAAAAGAAGAATTCGCCGCCATCGACGCCTATTTTCGCTCCCCGAACCCATCAGCCCTTATCCTCTTCGTCGCCGACCATCTTCGCATCCCCACCGACCTTCGCAAGATGGACTACCAGGACAAGGACCGCTACGAGCGCATCCGCGAGACCCTCGGCGACTGGTGCGGCTTCGTCGAACTCGCGCGCGTCGAAGAATTCGACGCCATCAAGTGGGTCACTTCTGCCGCTGAATCCCGCAACGTAAAGTTCGACCCCGACGCCGCCCGCGAACTCGTCGACGCACTCGGCGCAGACATGATGCTTATCTCGAGCGAATTCGAAAAACTCCTCCTCTACGTTGAAGGAAAAAACAGAGTCACCCTCGGTGACGTAGAAACCATGGTCCTCGCCGCCAAGCAACGCAGCCTCTACGAGCTCACCGACGCCATCAGCTCCAAGGACCGCCCCCGAGCCCTTCTACTCCTCCACGGACTCCTCAACGCCTCCGACGGTGGCGAAGACGCCGCCATCGGCCATCTCTACATGCTCGCCCGCACCTTCCGCCAGATGCTCATCATCTCAGAAAAAAACGTACGTGACCCCCGCGCCATCTGGCAAGTCCTCTGGCAAGGCTTCCGGATGCCCCCATTCGCCGCCGAGGACCTCATCAAACAAGCCCGCCGCTACAAATCCCGCCGCGAACTCACCCGCGCCATCCGCCTCGTAGCTCGCGCCGACCTGGAACTCCGCAGCAGCCCCGCCAACAAACTGCTAGTCCTTGAGCGCCTCATCCTCGACCTCTCCGCCGAACCCAAACCCACCACCTACGAACCGTCCTACCAATTTGCCATGGAACTATAAGGCCAAGGATGAATAGTTGGTTGCAGCGCGGTTCGCAAAGCTGCTGAAAGGGATTCAAACGGGCTCCGGAACCTCGAAAAAGCTATAAAATCGTCCACAAGAGCCGACCTTTTGCTTTTTTGGACGCGCTTTTCTTAGCAGTTCGGGTTTCTCTATTCGTTACCATAATTTGTTGCAGTGCACTTGGGCCACCTCCAGTTTGCCAGAACGAGGGAGGGTCTTTCTTGTTGCGCTCACATCTCATACCGCTGACAGTCTGTCTTCCTTTATCCCTGCTTCTTCCTATGGTAAAGGCTCAAACTAGCGCACACATGCGACCAGCGTTCCTGGGCCTACCCAGAGAATCCATCCCAGCGTCTGCGCCCCAGCTTTGGATGGCCCTGGGCGGCAGCGCCAACGTTCAGACGTATCCGAAGCTTGGAGATCAGGATCTACCTGAGGCTCCCATGCCCCCCTGGCTCGACTCTCACCTCAAAGATGATGCGGATCCTGAAGAGCCCACTCCTTCCTCTCAGATTGATTTGCTTCCCCTCTTCCCTTTGCTCGTCAGAATGCATCATGATGCGGCCAGCGTGCAGAAGGCCCATCCGCAGGATGAGACCGAGCGCTACCACTGGAAGGGTCTACTGTGGCAGTCCTTCGCGTTCTTTGGCGTGGAGAACAGCTTTCGCCTGATGACCGACCCATACTTTCGTTATTTGACTGCGGATAAGCCCTTCTGGCACGACTACATCGCTTCGGTCAAGCAGTGGAACATGCGCCGCTGGAGCGATGGCGACGATTTTCTCGTCGCCTATATCGGGCATCCCATGCAGGGCTCTGTCACCGAATTCATCGAGATCCAAAACGATCCCAAAGCTCGAGGCCTGCAGATCAGCAGAAACCCCGCCTACTGGAAGAGCATCTTCAAGAGCCTGCTATGGGCAACCGCCTACAGTACGGACCAGAAGGTGGGCCCCCTCGGTGAATCCGCGTTAGGCAGCGAGGGAGGCTATACCTACGTGATCGGCTGCCCCGCTCCATGTCCCACTTACCAGCCAGGACTTTACAAAGTCACGAACAATACAGGATGGGTGAAGTTCATCACAACTCCTGTGGTCGGCACTCTGTGGACGCTCAACGAAGATTTTCTTGATCGCTACGTGAGCGACCGGGTGCAGGGGGACAACATGAACGCAATCTTTCCCAAGATATTGCGTGGAGCCCTCAATCCAAGCCGCACCATGGCCAACGCCTTGCGTGGCAAGAGCCCGTGGTATCGCGACTTCCAACACCCTGAGGACTTTACCGCGTCGCGAGTTCACTTCGAACGGGACGATGAGGAAGAGATCCGAAACCTGCCTCGCAACGATATCTTTCCACACTTCAATGCGTTGTCTTTGCCTGTCAATACGTCCGCGTCCTGTGATCCCTGCCGTCAGTTCACTACAGGTGTCGGTATCGGCTTCTCCTACCATTTCTCTCGCTGGTGGGATCTGGAATCGGATGTAGACCATCAACCAAATGCCAGTCCGTTGCCCTCGGATCGGGCAGGTGGCAACATCGTCATGGGTACATTTGGTTTAGGATTCGGTTTTCGCACACCCCACTATTCGCTTGCGGTTTCTCTGCGCCCCGGCTTTGTCAGCTATGACCGCGCCTATTTCACTGCGCCCACGCCCACCGGCCCATTGCCTCAAATCGGGCGCATCACACACTTCACAACTAGCCTGGCGGTCACTGGAGATTATGGAGTGACGAGGCATCTGGCAATCCGGCTCTCAATGGGGAACACTCCGGTCCGGTATGATCCCCATCGCCTGGACCGGCCTCCAGGAGTCGGGACAGAGCCTTACCTCTATTGGATCTCACCCAAGGTTTATTTGACCAATGAGAACTGGTGCTATCAGATGGGGCCAGTTCTGCGCTTCTGAGATCTGTTCCCGCCCGCCATGTGGTGGGCCGGGTATCTTATGTCTCGGTTCTAATATCTGGCGCGACGCCGACGACCAGCCGTTCCCCGCCAACTCATCTTCCCCGAACACACAGTAATCTAATCTCCATGAACCCTCTCGTCACCCCGTCCTGGCTGGCCGCTCGCCTCCAAGATCCCAACGCAGTCGTCCTCGACGCCACGCTCCCTCCCGTCGGCGTCACGCCACCCGTGGACACTCGCTCCCGTTACCTCGCCAAGCACATCCCAGGCGCTATCTTCTTCGACATCGAAGAACTGTCCGACCACTCCACGCCGCTCCCTCACATGCTGCCCACGCCTGAGGACTTCTCCCGCAGCATGTCGGCTCTCGGCGTCGGCGACGACATGACCATCGTCGTCTACGAACAGGAGGGTGTCTTCTCTGCCCCCCGAGCATGGTGGATGCTCCGCACCTTTGGCGCTCAGCACGTTTACATTCTTGATGGAGGGCTTCGCGCCTGGACCGAGGCCGGCCTCTCCACAGAATCGGGGCCCGTTCACCGTGCACCAGCCAGCTTTCACGCCACACTCAATCGCGAAGCTGTAAAGAATCTCTCCCAGCTCAAAGACAGAATCACAAACCACCAACAGGTCCTCGACGCCCGCTCCGCCGCTCGATTCAACGGCACAGCACCCGAGCCGCGTCCCGGTCTAAGCTCCGGCCACATGCCCGGAGCCACCAACGTCCCCTTCACCGAACTCGTCGAAGACGGCAGACTCAAACCTGCAGATAAGCTTCGCGATGTCTTCCTCGCCAAAGACATCGACCTGCAACAACCCATCACCACAACATGCGGCTCCGGCGTCACAGCCGCCGTCATTGCGCTAGGACTAGAGGTCGTCGGCGCAAAAGACGTCAGCCTCTACGACGGTTCATGGGCAGAGTACGCTCAGCATCCAGAGTCAGTCATCGAAAAAAACAGTTAGTCAACGGCGACCCCGCATCTCGGCTCCCAAAGGTGCGTGCCTCTTAGATCGACACAGCCCCGGGAGCACTTCTCCCTTTAGCTCTGCGCAACAGCGTCATCGAAACATAAGCCCCAATCCACGATCCAACGGCGGCAAAACAAACGTAGACCCAGTTCTTCGTGTAACTGATAACGGCAAATGCCGAGAGCAGATACCAGACGCTGCTCCATGTAGCTGCCGACACCCGCCGCTGTGACGACACTGCCGCGTTGAACATCACATAGACCGCATCGGTCGCAGCCGTTGAAACCACCACACCTAACGCCAGCCAAAGATCAACATGCGTCATCACCCATACCTCCTCGAAAAGTAACGACTCAGACTTTCTGCAACTCTATAATCCCTTGGCATGAGCCACTCTCGTCTACGCGTGCTACTTGTTCTGTCTCTGCTGTCTATCCCGTGCTCTGGATTCCAGGCAACTGCTCCGTCCACTAATCCCTATACCGGTTCAGGTCAGGATCGAGCCTCCTTACAGAAGACTGGCGAAGCAATTCGAGCCGCCTTTGCTCGCGGCGATATCGAAACGATCATGGCTTACCATCACCCGGACGTGATCAAAGCCACCACATATGACCGATACCGAGTCGGCCGGGACGCAGTGAAGGCGGATCTACTCGCAACCTTCCAGGTATTCAATCTGTCATTCGAGCAATACCGCAATGAAAACACCTTCTTTCAGGGCGACACAGCAGTCGAACAGTCTCTTTTTACAATCAAGGCATCTCCTAAAGACGGAAGCGCACCTGTCTACTTCAAAGGCCGTTCCCTGGTCGTCTACGTGCGTTACGACAAGAGTCCGACAGGTTGGGCATCGATCCGCGAATTGATCCAACCCGCACCTTGAGTCGTCCGCCGTATCTTCCCTCCCCCGCCAATACCCCCTAAACTCCCTGCTTTCTGCGTGGTGGATTCTTACGAAATTTAAGCGCACATTCATACGCCAGCTAACGCCAATCGAGGTGATCCGGGTGTAGACTTCCACCCACATTACTCCCCGGGCCACGCACCTAAACAGAAGTTCTGGCAAAATTTGCCAACTTAGGAGGCGACTCAAATGCTAAAAAATCATTCCAGTAACCATCTTGTGAAAGCGGCGTGCACACTTGCCTTGGCATTCGCTTCCACCTGCGTACATGCCGACTCGTTCGTCCAGACCAACCTTGTCTCCAATGTGCCCAATCTGGCCAACAATACCGATCCTAACCTCGTGAATCCCTGGGGCGTGTCCTTTTCGGCGACATCGCCGTTTTGGGTCTCCGATCAAGGAACCGGAGTGACCACTTTGTACGGCGCCACAGGAAGCCCCGTTTCTTTAGTTGTCACCATCCCCGGCCCCTCCACTCCGCCCACCGGTCCTACCGGCACGGTGTTCAACTCCAGCACTGGATTTCTCCTGCCGAAAGGCAACGCGGCGAGCTTCATCTTCGACACGCTGAACGGCACGATCGCTGCATGGAATGGGGGGCAGGGCACTACCGCGGTTACGATGGCGACAACGCCCGGCGCCGTCTACACCGGCCTCGCGCAGGATTCGACGAGTGGTTCCACCTATATTTATGCCGCAAATTCGACCGGTAATATCCATGTATTCAATGCGCTATGGAGCGACGTCACTAGCACTATGTTCGCCGGTAAGTTCGTCGACCCGAACCTGCCGCCGGGTTTCGTTCCGTTCAACATCCAGAACATCGGGGGAAACCTCTATGTCACCTACGCTCAGCTGACGCCGATGGGAACCCCTCTTCCTGGTGGCTTTGTGGATGAGTACGATGCGAACGGTAACTTGATAGCGCGGATCGCAACCGGTGGTCCTCTCTCCGCACCTTGGGGAATTACTCTTGCGCCTTCGAGCTTCGGTCCCTTCAGTAACGATCTGCTGATCGGCAACTTCGGCAACGGCGAGATCCTCGCCTATGACCCCACCACGGACGCGTTCCTGGGCATCCTTGACGGGGCAAACGGCCAACCGATCATCAATTCCTTCCTCTGGGCGCTCGAGACTCGCACCGGACCCGGCTTCAACCCGGACGCCGTATATTTTTCCGCCGGGATCAAAGATCAGACCGACGGCCTGTTTGGAGAGATCACCGACGTACCCGAACCCGCCACAATCTTCGGAACTGCATTCGGCGTGATCGCTCTTGCACTGTCGAGAATCAGACGCAACTTACCGGGCCGTTCAAGTCCGGAGTAGCTCTCTTGGAATTTTGATACGCCGGGTGCCCATACATCGACTCTGATGTGTGGGCATCGTCCGAAGGACGACCGCATTCTTCGACCTCCGGCACCTACTCCGTGATGACGCGATCGGCCCACTCAATCAGCGACACAAAGATCGTCGGATTACCAAACTTCGCTCCGTAGTTATTCAGATCCGCTTCCGTCACGCCTCTGGCACGGGAGCACGCGCCACAAGCATAGATCTGGACATGCTTCGCGACAAGCTTGTCCAGCGTCTCACCCACGGGCGGCCATCCTACTGGCGTAACCGCGTTCGCGAGCGTCTTCCGCATCAATCCAACTGCCTCCCCCAGCAGGAAAATCTGCACCTCGTGTCCAGCCTCCGCGAGTGCCAGTCCATGCAGGAACGGAAACGCCGCTTTGGTTGGATCGTCCGAGCCCCACGCGCTCTTCATCACGATCTTGAGCGACTTGTGCATCGCCTGTCCTGTGAGAGAACCAGCCGAAGCGAAAGGCAAAGCCACCAATTGCGCAAATCGTGACAGGAAGAGTCGACGCACCATGAGTTTCTCCTTAGGGGGAGAATCTTATACTCGGTCCTTGCCCATAGGAGACGGTCGCCCCAAACGCCTCCAAAAATTAATTCTTCATTTTCCTCAGCAAAATCGCATGTCAAGCCCAAAATCACCGTATCCTATTACAAATCATTGAGATACGCGTGGCACGTTAGTTCCACTCAAACCGCTATACTGGATATAGCGATCAAATAAGAACAACAGAATCCCCGGCCCCAGGCCAGGAACTCTCGGACCAAATGAAGTTTTGACCCGTAAATCCTTTGCTTGGACGAATTTGGCCGTAACCCATTTGGAATGACGATTTTGCGGGAAATGACTTCCCGTAAATCATTGAAATATAAAGAGCTTACACCACGGCAAGGGGAGGGGGTACCCCCTCCAACGACCCTGAAAATAGTACGAACCGTGCTTACCACCGCAAAATGACCCCGAAGGAGTAGCTAGGCCAGTCGCACCCGTCGCATCTAACCCAACCACGGAGCGACAACCTCATGCAGGACAGCCGCGAAGCCCCACCATGGAAGCAGATCACCCTCTTCCTCCTCACCCTCGGCGTCCTCGTCCTCTGCGCTCTTCTTCTCCGCCCATTCTTCTCCGCTATCGTCCTCGCCATCGTCCTCGCCGTCGTCACCAAGCGCCCCTATGACTGGCTCGCCTCCAAAATCAGAAACCGCTCCGCCTCCGCAGCAATCGCTCTCATTCTCGTTACACTCGCCGTCATCGTCCCTACCTTCTTCCTCGCACAGGAGCTTGGCAAACAAGCGTTCACCACGATCAACGCCTTCCGCAATGGAGCCCATCAGGAAAAGATTGCTGGATTCATCGCCGATCGTCCCGCACTCGCCTCCCGCATCGAGGACTTCACCAACTCCATCGACGTTAACAACGCCGCCCGCGGCGCCGCCGCTTATCTAGGAGGCAACCTCGCCGGATTCCTCGGCAACTCCGTCCGCATCATCACCCAGCTCGTCGTCATGCTCTTCCTCCTCTTTTTCCTCTACCGCGACCGAGCACTCGCACTTGCCTCTCTACGCTCGCTCCTTCCTCTCCGCGACGACGAGACCAGCGAACTCCTCGAACGTGTCGGCGACACGATCCTCGCCACCGCGCTCGGCCGGCTCACCATCGCCGTCGTTCAGGGCGTCCTTGCCGGACTCGCGTTCTGGGTTCTCGGAGTTCCCGGCGTCATCCTCTGGTCCTTCACCCTCGTCGCCTGCGCCATGATCCCTGCCTTCGGCAGCTTCCTCGTCTGGGGACCTGTCGCAATCTACCTCGGCCTCACCGGCCACTGGGGCAAAGCCGCTCTCCTCGCTATCTGGGGAAGCCTCATCGTCAGCACCATCGACAATATCCTCTACCCCATCCTCGTCGGCTCCCACCTGCGCGCCCACACCGCCACCATCCTGCTCTCGATCCTTGGAGGCATCGCCCTCTTCGGCCCCATCGGAATCATCCTCGGGCCCGTCCTCTTCACCATCACCGCGACTCTGCTCGACATCTGGCACACCCGCATATCACGCCAGCCGTCGCTCCTCTGAATCACCGCGACGCCCCCTCAGGGACGACCTACAGGTGCTGGCGGTCCAAGGATGTGGATCGTGTGAAGCCAAGTTTCGGCCAAGGCGGGCCAATGTGAGATGGGAAGGTCAGTTGGTCGTAAGCCGAAGCCGTGGCCTCCTTGCGTGAAGACATGAAGTTCGGCTGGGATCTTCGCGCCTTTGAGCGCCTGGAAATAAACAAGGGAGCTTTCGACATGGGCCGTGTAGTCGTTTTCGGCCTGAAGAAGGAAGGTCGGTGGGATCTGGGGGGTGGGCTGGAGTGATGGATTCACCTTGCCGTCGGAACCACTGAGCCAACCAGGGTAGATGATCATTTGAAAGTTGGGGCGAGCGTCGATGGTGGATGCGGGGATGTTCTTGTCCTGGAATTCGGGATGCGTGCTGAGGACAGCCGCAAGATGCGCTCCGGCAGAGAAGCCAATAACGCCGATGCGATTCGGATCGATGTGCCACTCGGATGCATGAGCACGGGTAAGCCGCATGGCTTGCTGTGCGTCTTCAAGATCTTCCACGTTTTCGGGATAGTGTCCCTCTTCGGGGACGCGGTACTTCACCAGAACACAGGTCATGCCGAGCGAGTTGAGCCAGTCGCAGACCTCTGTTCCCTCAAGGTTGAAGGAGAGGCGGATATACGCTCCGCCTGGGAAGACGAGAGCAGCAGCGCCACTGTTCTTCGCTGGGTCAGGAGAGTAGACAGCGAGGCTTGGTTTGCTGACGTTCGTAACGCGAACGGTGACTTTGCCCGAAACGATGCGATTGGCATCCGTGGTGGGATCAATCTCTGGTCCAACGACCTTCGAAGGCTCGGGGTTGCCATTGGGCCATAGGAGCAAGGTGTGCTGCTGAGCCAAAGCTGGGATAACTAGAAGAAAAGCGAGTAAAAAGGCAGAAGAGCGCATGGAGCATGGTAGAGCAGACCAGCGAATTAAATAAACGGCTACTTGATATCACGCCAGTTCTTACCAATTCCCACGTCAGCGACAATTGGGATTGAGAACTCAGCAACATGCTCCATCTCCTGCTTAACTAGTTGCTGAAGCTCTTCCGCCTCCTCTGGAACAACGTCGAAAAGCAGTTCGTCGTGGACCTGGAGGGTCATCTGTGATTTGAGGTTGCGCCGCCGGATAAGTTGATCGATCTTCAACATCGCCAGTTTGATAAGATCCGCCGCGGTTCCCTGCAATGGAGTGTTGATCGCAGTGCGCTCCGCGAAGCCGCGCATGTTTGGATTGCGTGACTGGATATCTGGAATTGGACGAATGCGCCCAAAGTATGTCTTGACGGACTGGTCGCGACGCACGGTCTCGAGCGTCTCCTCGATGAACCGTTGAACGCCTTTATAGCGATCAAAGTATGTCTCGATATATTGCTTCGCCGTCTTCTGGTCGATATTGAGCTGCGCAGCTAACCCAAATGGGCTGATGCCGTAGACAATGCCAAAGTTGACCGCCTTGGCCCGCGCGCGCGTCTCCTTGTCCATGGTGGCGGCGTCGACCCCGAAGACTTCGCTTGCGGTAAGAGTATGAATGTCCTTGCCGGTCCGATAGGCGTCGAGCAGCAGCGGGTCCTGTGAGAAGTGAGCCATCAACCGGAGCTCGATCTGCGAATAGTCTGCAGACATCAGGACATTTCCAGGAGCCGGAATAAAGGCAGCGCGGATCTCCCGCCCAAGCGCCGTGCGGACGGGGATGTTCTGCAGGTTGGGATTCGTACTGGAGAGGCGGCCTGTCGCGGTCCCGACCTGATTAAATGTAGTGTGAACGCGGCCTTGCGTGTCGGTGAGTTGGGGAAGCGAGTCGAGGTACGTAGATTTGAGCTTCGCGAGCTGGCGATATTCGAGAACGAGCGCCGGCACGGTATGTTGCTCGGCGAGCTCTTCGAGGACGTCCTGCGCGGTCGAGACAACCTTGCCCTTACCGTACTTCATTGGCTTGGGAAGGAGCATCTTGTTGAAGAGGACGTCGCCGAGTTGCTTGGGCGAGTTGATGTTGAAGCGATGCCCGGAGTCAGAGTAGATACGTTCAGCGAGGTTGTCTATTTCGACGGCGAGACGATTCGACATTTCGCCAAGAACAGTGGCGTCGATGCGAACACCTGCCTGCTCCATGCGAAGAAGGACGGGAACGAGCGGCTTGTCGATGGTGTTGTAGACCTCGACAAGGGGCGACTCTGCTGCAGCTTTGGCGGTGACTGGCGCAGCGAAGAGCATCTCCTTCGTCATGGCGCCACCGAGCTGTGGGTCGTCTTTCGGGATGTAGTGCTCGAAGGAGCCAGCTTCGGAGATCTGCCTCCCCAGTGCAGAAGCGAGCCGGACAATCGCCGTAGCAGCCTCAGGTAATCTATTGGGGTCAGCCGGATTGTCCCTTGTCGGCTGGTGCGTAAGTGCACGGCTGGTGGCGCGTGCGGCTATATCAGGGAGCGTGTGTGAACCGTGCGTTGGATTCACAAGGTAGCTGAGCAGCATGACATCATCACGCACACCCGCCAGGGTAACGTTGTGCGGCGCGAGAGCACGTAGAACAGCTTTGAGATCGTGGATGTCTTTGGGAAGCGCGGGATCGGCAAGGGCTTCGCGCAGGCCCGGCTGGTCGAGGCTCGCTTCGAGACCTGCATGTTCGGTAACGGCGAGACCAAAGTTGCAGGCAGCGTCTCCCACCGGAGGTGTGGCGAGCGAGATGACAGGATTGGGCGGCGCGCCAAAGAGGCTCATATTCTCGGCAGCCTGAGGTTCGGGCTCGACGGCTTCGGACTCGGATTCAACGGCGATCTCCTCCAAGACAGCACGGGCATCTTCGGCGAGGAAGATGGCCAGTCCGCGAGGAAGGCCAGTGTCCGGGTTTATGGTGCGAGCTTCGGCAAGAAGCCGGGAAAGCTCAGCCGAAGTGGGCTTAAGGTTATAGGTGATGGTAGTGTTGTCAACTGCGGGAGCCAGTTCCTTGAGCAACGTCGTGAACTCGAGTTCGCTGAAGAGCTCACGGCAGGCTGCGTTGTCAGGAGGCTGCGTACGCATGGCTTCGAGCGAATACTCGATTGGGACACTGGTGTGAATCGTGACGAGTTCCTTCGATAGCAGAATATTCTCGCGATTGTTCTGGAGCGACTCGCGGTAGGTCTTCTTTTTGACCTCATCGGCACGGTCAAGAGCAGCCTCGACGGAACCGAACTGCTGAATGAGTTCGACGGAACCTTTGTCGCCGATACCAGGCGCACCAGGGATGTTGTCGACGGAGTCGCCACGCAGGGCCATGACATCGACGACACGCTCGGGAGGGACGCCCAGGCTTTGTTCGACACCTGCGCGGTCGAGAATGAGGTTGTCCTTTGTGGGATTCAGAATGACGACGTCATCGTTGACGAGCTGCATCATGTCCTTGTCTGAGGAGACGACGAAGACTTTGTGGCCAAGTGCGGAGAGTTTGCAGGAGAGAGTGCCGATGACGTCGTCGGCTTCAAACCCCTCGTAGTAGAGGATCGGAATTCGGAAGGCCTCGAGGGCGCGACGGATGTAAGGCTGTTGCTGGATGAGGTCGGGCGGAGTTTCAGTACGATTCGCTTTGTATCCGCCATATTCGACGGTCTCGAACGCCTGGGTCTTGATATTGAACTTACGCACATCCTTAAGCTGCGTGGCGAGCTCATTGCGGTGTACCGGTGCGCCGACGTCGTAGATCGCCGCGAGGTATTCGGGTTTGAAGTCCTTGCGGAGCTTGTTTATCATGTTGACGAAAACGTAGGTTGCGGCAGTTGGGATGCCGGTTCGCGTGGACATGGGTCTTTGGCGCTGCATCGCGTGATAGGCACGAAAGATGAAGGCCATGCTGTCCAGTAGGTAGATGGGGGGCTTTGCGTCTGGTGCTGCGGGCGGGTTGGATGCTTGTGCCATGGCTGTTTTGATGGTAGCGCGTTGAATCAGAATAAGCGGTATGTTCCACAAATTGCTCGGGAAAACGAACTGAAGCTAAAGCAGTAGCATGCAGTCGCCGTAGCTGAAGAATTGGTACTTTTGCTCGACCGCGTGTGCATAGGCAGGCAACACCCTTTCCCTTCCGGCGAAGGCGCTAACCAGCATAAGAAGCGTGGATTGTGGGAGGTGAAAGTTGGTAAGCAGACCTTTGACGATTTGGAATTTGTGCCCTGGGCTGATAAAGATGTTGGTTTGGCCGGAGTGAGGTTCCAGGGGCTTGCCATGGGCGATCTCAGCGCAGTGCTCGAGCGTGCGGGTGGTGGTGGTACCGGCGGCGATGATGCGATTTCCCGCTTGTAGCGCGGCGTTTATCGCTTTCGCGGTGGGGGCGGAGATAGTGTAATGCTCGGCGTGGAGGTGGATGTCTTCCAGATTTTCTACGCGGACGGGTTGGAAAGTGCCTAGGCCGACGTGGAGGGTGATGGTCTCGATTTGTATGCCGTTTTGTTTGAGTTGGGCGAGAATTTCGGGGGTGAAGTGCAGGCCCGCGGTTGGGGCGGCGGCACTGCCAGGTTGTTGAGAATAGACAGTTTGATAGCGGTCGCGATCTTCTTCGCTGTCGTTGCGGTGGATGTAGGGAGGGAGCGGCATGTGGCCGATTTTGTTGAGAATAGCTTGGAAGTTGGGGGTAGGGGAGAAGCGGAGAGTGCGTTCGCCGAACTCTCCGGTCGTGAGGATTTCGGCTTCTAATACTGGCTTGGGGTCGTTGGGGGCGTGGAAGAGGAGGCGTTCGCCGGGCTGGACTTTGCGGCTGGGGCGAACGAGCGCGGTCCAGTCGTTCTCTGCAAGCTGCTGTGTTAAAAGGACTTCGATGCGGCCGGTGGGATCGGGCGAGTTGTGCTGGGTGTGCAGGCCGGCGCGGGTGGCGTAGAGGCGGGCGGGGATGACTCGGCTGTCGTTGAGGATTAGAAGGTCGCCGGGGCGCAGGATTTGGGGTAAATTGCGAAAAAAATTGTCCTGGTAGATTCCGGTGGCGCGGTCGAGGACGAGCATGCGGCTGGAGCCGCGAATCGCCGGTGGGGACTGGGCAATCAGCTCTTCGGGGAGGTCGAAATGGAAGTCGGATACGCGCAAATCAGGTCAATTTTGGATGGTAATTTGTGGTGTTTTCGGATGGTGAATCGTGGTGCTTACGTGGTGATTTGTGTGGTCGATTTCTGCGGTTGAAAATTTTCCTCTTTCCTCAACTATTTTTTCATCGACTGGGCAATTTCGACGGAGCGGTCGAGCGCGGCCTGGACTGAGACCTGGTCGGCGGGTGCAGGGCGTGTCCAGGCGATCGTGACCTGCGAGAAGGGTTTGGGGATGAGGAAACGGTCCCAGGAGCGGAGTTGCCAGGCGCGGTGGGGGTGGATGTAGCAGGTGCTGACGGTGGTGTCGACGAGTTGGGCTAGCTGGGCGGCGCCGGGCTTGGCGACCATGGCTGGGCCGCGGGGGCCGTCGGCGGTGATAGCGCAGTAGTGGCCGGCGAGGTAGGCGCGCTGCATGTTGCGCAGGCCCGGAGCTCCGTCGCGGGAGCTGGAGCCGCGGATGGCGACGAAGCCGAGGCGTTCGACTGTGCGGGCGATGATTTCGCCGTCGAAGCTGCGGCTGATGAGGATGTTGAGGCTGTATTTGCGGAAGCGCCAGGCGCCGGCGAGCAGGCAACGGTGCCAGAAGGCGTAGACGGCGGGGGGTGGGATGTCGTAACCGGGAGTGGCTCCGGGCTCGCATACGTCGCGGTAACGAAGGGTGACTCCGAGACAGCGAATGGCCACGCTCGCGAGGCGAGGGACAACGGCGAGGATTATCCGCTGCTTCAGGTTGTACGTCTGGGGCACTGAATGAGTTTACCTTTGCGATGGGGCGGCGGCGCTTCCCGGCGGTAGTTATGGGGATCAGTTGTCAGTTGGAACTGCGATGCGGGGTGGGAGCTATTCTTTTAGGTTGATGCCGGACTTTCCTATTCACGCGGCTGTCGTCGTTGCTGCGCTGCTGACGCTTGTGCCGTTTCTGTTTGCGGCGTTTTGGCCTCCCAGTGTTCAGGGTGGAGAGCGTTTGCCTCTCGCGGTTCGCATTGGACTGCCAGCGGCGTTGTGTGGTCCGTATGTTTTGGTCGCGATCTCTTATGGGCAGTTTCGGTGGGGCTGGTTTGCGCTCTATCTGCTGTTGCCTGTGGCGATCAACTGGGTGCTTCATCGCGCGAGTGTTGCGGATCCGGCTCAGAGCGGAGACTGGCGCGATTTTCTTATCCTCGCTGTGCTTGGTCTCGCTGTGGATTTGCGTTGGTTTGAGCCGGCTTGGCCGCCTCGTCTTGCTGTGTTCAACAAGATGCTGCTGGTGGACGCGGGCATCTATGGCTTTCTTGCGATTCGGAGGTTGGAGGGTGTGGGCTTCGATCTTCGACTGCGTCTGACCGACCTGCGAATCGGCCTGCGCGAGCTTGTGTTCTATGCTCCCATCGGAATTGTGCTTGGACTGTTGCTTGGTTTTCTTCACTTCCACGCTACTCTTCCGACTGCACTGCATGTTGGGCTGGGTTGGATCTTTACTTTTTTCTTTATTGCTGTCCCGGAGGAGCTTTTCTTTCGCGGGTGGATGCAGAATCTTCTGGAAAGGCGTCTCGGACGGCACTGGGCACTGTTGACGACTGCCGTTCTCTTTGGGCTCTCGCACTTCAACAAGCGTGCGGTGCACTTTAATTGGCGGTATGTTGTGCTTGCGGCGCTGGCTGGGATCTTCTATGGACGAGCGTGGCGTCAGGAGCGCCGGGTAGGGGCGTCGGCGATTACCCATGCGTCGGTCGACACGCTGTGGTCGCTTTGGTTGCGATGAGAAGAGGGTCACGACGAGTCAGAGGAATCGATCCTGCGGCCCGCGCGGATGATACGTGAGGTAGCCGAGACCGACGCGCATATGATGATGCAGCGAGTTTGGCACTGTGACCGCGATGCATATGCCCATGATTCCGTGGGCCAGACCGAGCGCGTAGATGTTCCGGTAGCGCAGAAACAGCACGCAGGCTATGGTTCCCCATACGAGTGTGAGGGGCGTGAGAATTGGATTGGGCAGATGGGCCAGAGAGAACAGGACTGACGCCGCAATGATTGGCGCGACCTTCCCCGGCAGAAGTCGCAACAATCGCAACAGGAAGTAGCTCTGCATCAGAAACTGCTGCATCATGGACCACACGATGTAGCCACCCACATGCATGATGAGGGGTGTAGGACCGTGCAGAGGGTGCAACCTGTGGGTTCGCCAGGCGACGAGGATTGCAAGCGCTGAGAAGATGAGAGCAACTCCGGCGATCCAGAGGGACTGGAGCAGACCTGCTCGGCCGAGCCCCAGGGCCGTCCAGCCTTGGCGGCTGGCCCAGGAGGTTGCTACGATCCACGCGAAAGCGAGCCAGTAGAGAAACCTCTGGGTGGGATTCGCAGTCCACACTGTTGCGATGATGAGTGCATAGCCCACTGCGAGTTCCAACAGAGCGCGCTGGGCGGACTGGGCCTTGTTCGTCGTTGTAAGCCTCGATGCTGCTTCCGCCAATGAGGGACCCTCGCTCTGCTTGAGCATTTTTTCTTCTGTAGATATACACCAATCGAGGTTTTTGGTGATCTTTCGAAAGCAGGCTTTACGATCTTTTGATGCCGAGTGTGCTTTGCTTAATGGCACTTCTGAGAGGTCCCTCTATGCGTCGCTTCAATCGACTGATCGTCCTTCTCTTTCTTTTCGTCGCCGGTTCTGCGGGGTTTGCACAGACGACAACGGCAACCGCTTCTCTCAACGAAGATGAGGATCTGCGGAAGACGGTGCGCGAGCTGGCGCTGCGGGTGAGCGCGCTGGAGGAGGAGCTGCATCGGCAACGAGCTGGAACGTCAGTGGAGTCTGCTTCGCTGAAGCCTGCGGCGTTGGTTCTGCCGGCGGCGGATGTTCGAAGCAGTGTGGAGAGTATCTCGAGCAGCGGCGCGGCAGAGGCGGCTCCTGTTCAGGTTGCGACTACGCAGGCTGCGACGGCGCCAACTGCGCCTGCGACTTCAGTGTTGCCGACGTTTTTGCCCGGAGGGGCTACGTTGAACTACATGTTCGATGGGTACTACGAGTATGACTTCAACCATCCAATTGGGCGGATCCAATATCTGCGGGCTTACGATGTGCTGAGCAACAGCTTCAGCATCAATCAGGCTGATGTTGTGTTTGATCTGGATCCGGATGTCGCCGCGGGACGGAGATATGGAGTGCGGCTCGATCTGCAGTTTGGGCAGGCGACGGACACGTTGCAGGGTAATCCTTCGAATGAGGCCAGGCCCGATATCTACAGGAACATTTTTCAGGCGTATGGGACTTATGTCGCTCCCTTGGGGAAGGGACTTACTGTGGACTTCGGCAAGTGGGCCAGTTCGCTGGGGATCGAGGGAAATTATACGAAGGACCAGGTGAACTACTCGCGGTCGTTCTTCTTCGACTATCTGCCCTTTTACCATATGGGTGTTCGCGCCAGTTATAAGGTGAACGATAAGCTGTCAGCGAACTACTGGATCGTCAATGGTACGAACCAGACGGAGCCGACTAACTCGTATAAGGACGAGTTGTTTGGATTTACCGCTCAGCCGACGAAGAATATTTCGTGGACCGCGAACTATTACATCGGGCAGGACCATCCTGATGTTGCTCCAGCTACGAACTGCACCGTGCCGTTGCAGCCAGGACTGTGTTTACAGCCGATCGATCCTGCTCCGGATGGCAAGATTCACATCATCGATAGCTATGTGACGTGGAACGCTACGCCGAAGCTGACGTTGTCGGTGGAAGGTGACTATGTGATCGAGCGGGAGTGGGCCAATGCGGCACCGGGCGAGTCTTCGGCTCCATCGCTTGTTGATGGCGGAGCTGCCTATACGCGATATCAGCTGAACCCGCGAATGGCATTGGGGGGAAGGTTCGAGTACTTTTAACGATCGCAACGGGTTGTATAGCGGAACGGCGCAGGCGCTGAAAGAGTTTACCGGCACCTATGACTACAAGTTTGGCGAGGGCATGTTAGCTCGATTGGAGTTCAGGAGAGATTGGAGCAATGTGCCATTCTTCCTGACGAATAAGCCGGGCGTGCTGTCAACGAACCAGCCTACGTTTACGGTGGGGATGGTTTGGTGGGTTGGAGGGAAACAGGGGGCTTGGTAGTTGAAGATTTGCCTGTTCGTACAGATTGAAGCCCACGTCCCAGAGTCGGGACGTGGGGTATTAGGATTTATGGCGTTTTAGCTGTATTTAAGCCAGCGAAGGATCTCGGGCAGGTTGGGTTTTTTGCCGTACATCAGGATGCCTACGCGGTAGATTCGGCTGGCGACCCAGAGGATCGCGTAGATCGTAGCGACGAGGATGAGGATGCAGAGCGCAATCTGATACACGGGCGGTTGATGCACGACGACGCGCGTGTACATGATGAGTGGCGACGTGAAGGGGAAGAACGATAGCGCCTGCGAGAGAGCGCCGTCGGGATCTGTGACGACGCGGAAGATGACAACTGAGCATGCGATGAGCGGAAGCATGAGGAAGATATTCATCTGCTGCAGTTCCTGCTCGGAGTTGGTCATGGCGCCAAGGGCGGCGGCGACGCTCGAGTAGAGCACGTATCCCAGGATGAAGAAGATGATGAAGAAGAAGAGTTGCGATGCTGACGGCAGAAGTTGGATGCCGCTTCCGATGAGCTGCATCTTCGCTGCGGCCAAGGCTACGACGATCCAGATGCCGACCTGTGAGATACCGACGGCACCGACACCGATGACCTTGCCGGCCATCATCTCCGATGGTTTGACGGTTGCGAGGAGGACTTCGAAGACGCGGGAGGTTTTTTCTTCGATGACTGACCGCGCCACGTTCATGCCGTAGAAGAGGATGACGAAGTACATGAGGAAGAAGAGGCCGTAGGCGCTGGCGAAGGCGGCTCCTGAGCTTTTCTTTTCGCCGGTTGCAGCACTGTCGAGGTCGACGGGCTTAAGGAGATCGTCTACTTCGGTTGTACCCATGCCGGAGTTGGCGAGCCGCTCGCGGGTTAGGGCGCCACGAATGGCGTCGGCGATGCGGCCCTTGGTGACGATGTCTGCCTTGGCTTTGGGAACCCACTCGTATGACGCGCGGGAGGCGCTGTTGGGGGCTGGAGTGACCCAGAGATACCCGCCGAGGTCGCTGTTCTTCTGCTGCATCTGCGTGTCGAGGGTTTCGCGGATGCCGAGATTGTGTTGGGGAGTAGACATCGACTGTGGTCTTCCTGTCTTTGCCTGAGAGCTCGGTCTTGAGGTCTGCCGCGAACTGCGAGTCTGTGGTGATGACGGCGATGTGGTTTGAGCCGAGGCTGCGGTTGGCGAGGCCCGCGCCGACGAGCAGGCCTCCCATGAGCAGAGGGAATGAGGATGGTCATGACGAGGAAGCTTTTTGCGCGGACGCGCTCGAGGTACTCCCGTCTTGCGATGAGCCAGATGTTACGCATCGGCTTTGCCTCCTACGGCTTCGATGAAGATCTCTTCAAGGGTTGGCTCCATGACTTCGAAGCGGGTGATTCGAGTGCCGTTCTGGACGGCGGCGGCAAGGACTTGCTGGGCGGCGGATTCGTCGCGGAGCTTGATCTCGGCCTGGCCGGCGTAGTTTTTCGCTTCGGCGATACCAGGGTGGTGGAGGAAGCTTGCGTCGCCTTCGAAGATGACCTGGACACGATTGCGCGGGTAGCGGCTTTTGACCTCGCGCATGCCGCCGGAGAGGACGAGATTGCCGCGATCGATAAGGGCGATGGCGTCGCAGAGCTTTTCGACCTGATCCATGCGGTGGGTGGAGAAGAGAACGGATTTTCCCTGGTTGCGGAGGTCGACGAGGGTGTCCATGAGGAGGACGGCGTTGACGGGGTCGAGGCCGCTGAAGGGTTCGTCCATGATGATGAGGTCGGGCTCGTGCAGGAGGGCGGCGATGAACTGGATTTTTTGCTGCATACCCTTGGAGAGCTCTTCGGTCTTTTTCGGGATGGCCTCGGTGATCTCCATCCGCTCGCACCAGACGTGGGCGCGCTTGGACGCGGTTATCGCGTCAAGGCCGTGGAGTTCGCCAAGGAAGATGAGTTGGTCCATGACCTTCATCTTTTTGTAGAGGCCGCGCTCTTCGGGGAGGTAGCCGACGCGTTTGAGGTGTTCGCGGCGGAAGGGCTGGCCGAAGAGGCTGACAGCGCCGGCGTCTGGGACCGTCATACCGATCATCATGCGGATGGAGGAGGTTTTGCCAGAGCCGTTTGGGCCGAGGAGGCCAAACATGCTACCTGGTTCGATGCTGAAGCTGAGGTCTGCGACGGCGATCTTGGTGTCGTAGGCTTTGCGGACATGTTGCAGTTCTACGATGGGCATAGGTTCTCGTATTGTGAGGTTAAGGCCAGTTTAGCAGGGAGAAAGATATATCCCGCCACGGACGCGCGAACGCCGACGGAGGGAATCGGAAAACTACGATTCGATGTTGATAGCATCGGTGTGTGCTGGAACTTTCTACACCGATCAAGTTTGTGAAGCGCGTGGGGGAACGCGTTGCCGTTGAGCTGGCCAAGCGCGGTGTCGAGACCGTGGAGGACCTGCTGTATCACCTGCCGTTTCGGTATGAGGACCGGTTGAATCCGGTGCCGATGAGTGCACTGAAGGCAGGAACGATGGCGTCGGTGATCGGCGAGGTGCGGGGATCGGTGCTGCTGCAGACGCGGCATATGCCGCTGTTTGAGATGACCGTGGGGCAGGGGCTGAATACGGTTAAAGCGATGTGGTTTCGCGGGACGTATCTGCGGGACAAGTTTCATGTGGGGCAGATGGTAGCGCTGTACGGGAAGCTGGAACCTTCCAGGTCCAGTGCTGGGAAGTTCAAGATGATTCAGCCGCAGTTTGAGATTCTGCCTGACTCATGGTGGTCCCGAGGCTGAGTTTGCAATGCTCGAGGTGGGGCGGATTGTGCCGGTGTATGAGTCGCTGGGCGGAACGACGGCGTGGGGGGCTAAGCTCGGGTCTAAGTGGTTAAGACGGGTGATCTGGGCGCTGTTTGAAGAGCTGGAGAAGCAGGGTGGGAGCGGTTTACGTCCCGCGCTTCGCGATGCTGCCAAGGGTGGGATACCCGAGCCATACGGGCCAGTCGAGACGCTGCCAAAAGCGCTGATTGAGAGGCTTGGATTTCCGGGGCGGCTTGCGGCGTCTGAAGGCGGTGCATTTTCCTGAGGCCGGGACGCCGATGACGGAGCTGATGTCGGCGGCGACTCCGGCACATCGGCGACTAATCTTTGAGGAGTTGTTTTATCTGGAGCTGGGGCTGGAGTTGAAGCGGCGAAGGATGCGCGAGCGCGAGGGAACGGCGTTTGTGACCAACGAGAAGGTGCGCGAGGCGATCAAGCAGGTGCTTCCCTTCCATCCGACGACCGCGCAGAAGCGGGTGCTGGGTGAGATCGCAAGTGATATGCGCAGACCGCAGCCGATGCGGCGGTTGCTGCAAGGAGATGTGGGGTCGGGGAAGACGATTGTTGCCATGCAGGCGGCGCTGGTCGCGATTGAGAATGGTTTTCAGACGGCGTTGATGGCTCCGACGGAGATTCTGGCGACGCAGCATTATTTGTCGGCTCGGAAGTTGCTGGGAGACGTGCTTTCGCCGCGAACGGGCAAGCCTTATCGCGTGACGTTGCTGACCGGGTCGCTCGATGAGACGACAAAGCGCGAAGCCCGTGGGAGGGTTTTTCGCGGGGAGACGGATCTCGCGATTGGGACGCATGCGTTGATTGAAGACAAGGTCGATTTCGACAACCTGGGACTGGTGATTGTCGATGAACAGCATCGTTTTGGCGTGCAACAGCGGTTTCGGCTGATGAAGAAGCCGGGCGCACTCGATCCGGATGTGCTGGTGATGACGGCTACGCCGATTCCGCGAACGCTGGCACTGACTTTGTATGGCGATCTCGATGCGAGCGTGATTGATGAGCTGCCGCCGGGGCGGACTCCGATTGTGACGCGACGTACTACGGAGGAACGGGCAGAGGATGTGTGGGGGTTTGTTCGGAAACAGGTTGAGGCGGGGCGGCAGGCTTACATTGTTTATCCGGTGATTGAAGGGGTGAAGGATGATCAGCCGGAGTTGGATTTTGCGCAGGATGAGGAGCAGGAGGACGATCCTCTGAGCACTGCGACGGGGAAGAAAACAGCTGATTCCTCCCCTGCGCCTCGCTTAGGCCGGAATGACACATCAGGAAAAGGTTCGAAGAAGGCAAAGGCAACCGTGGGATCCAAGGCGAAGGGTAAGGCTTCGAAGACGGAGAAGTTGTTTGAGCCGAAGAAGGTGCTTCGCGCCGCTACGGATATGTATGAGGAGTTGCGGGTGGGACCGCTTGCCGGGTTACGGCTTGGGTTGTTGCATGGACGGTTGAGTGCGGATGATAAAGAGGTCACGATGCGTCGGTTTCAGCGAGGCGATGTCGATGTGCTGATCGCGACGACAGTGATTGAAGTGGGCGTGGATGTGGCGAACGCTTCGGTGATGGTGATTGAACATGCGGAACGGTTTGGGCTAGCGCAGATGCATCAACTGCGCGGACGCGTAGGACGCGGAGCGGCGAAGAGTTACTGCATTCTGATGACAGGTGGAAGGGTGAGCGAGCAGGCGGAGGCTCGGCTGGATGCGATGGTGCGGACACAGAATGGTTTTGAGCTGGCGGAGTTGGATCTGCAGCAGCGGGGGCCGGGGGAGTTTTTTGGTACGCGACAGGCCGGGTTGCCGGAGTTTCGCGTGGCGAATCTGATTCGCGATCGTGCCGTGCTCGAGCTGGCGAAGATTGAGGCGGCACGGTTTGCTGAGTCGCCTGACCCGGCGGTTTCACATGAAGAGAGAGATGCGGTGTGGGCACGGTTGAAGCTGCAGTGGCAGCGGAAGTATGGTTTGGTTGAGGCTTAAGCCATCGTCCGCTCCTCGCTTCGTGTGTTCAACCAAATAGTTTGAGCTACATCGCGCTTTGAAAAAAATGCGGGTGTTCTTCGCTCCGCTCAGAATGACAACTTTTTTATTTCCTGCGCTGCAAAAGAACCTTAACGGCAAAAGTGATCGGTTCGTTAGCTGGCTGTGGCGTGGGCAAAGGCTGGGGTGTCTTCGGGCTGAGTCGATGTGGGTGCTATGGCCTTTTTGGGGCCGCGTTTGCGGGCCACGAGGACGCGAATGCGCTCGATCATCTCGGCGGGCGAGCAGGCTCCTTTGGGGAGGAAGACATCGGCGTGGAGAGCTCGATCGAAGGCGTTGACGGTGCCAGAGATGATCATGGCGGGAAGGCCAGGGTGGAGTTGCTTGGCGCGGCGAACCAGTTCGTTGCCATCCATCTGCGGCATCAGCAGGTCGCAGAGGATCAGGTCAAGGGTGCCCGGAACAGATCGCTGGAGGATCTCCAGGGCCTCTTGCGCGGTATTGGTTGCGATGATGCGGTAACCACGGGTTTCGAGGAGGAAGGTGCGAACCGAGAGAACTTGTTCGTTGTCATCTACGCAGAGGATCGTCTTCTTGGGGCGCATGCAGTCTCACTTCTGCCGGATATCACCTTGTGGTGGATCGCGACCGATGGGCCAGTCTGGCGGGTCTGCTGGTTTGCAGACGCACCAGTCTGGTGTGTTCAAAATTGCCCCGAGGCCCGGCCGGATTCGGCCCTTCGGCGCGTGATGGGTCTTCTGCTCCGGGAGAGCAGAAGACAAAAGAGCAAGGCTCTCCTGTCCGCTCCACTGGGGAATCAGCGCCATCTGTCCGGCGAGCGAGGCTGCCGAACCGCGGGGTGCGAGAGAGGCCCTATGCCGGCGCAGGTTGCCACGCGTACTCCAGGAGGCAGGAAACCGTACTGCTGCGATTACAGTGAGAATCGATGCAGAGGAACTGGCATCGGCCTCAGTGCGTGTGCAGACAGCGAGGTTGCGCTCGGGGAGTTGCGACTGCGGGGCAGTCAAGCTTCTCTCAACTCAAATTGTCAGAAAAACAGGCGAAAGCAATTTTCATCTCCAACGGCGAGGCACATTGCATGCAACGTCGTCGTCAACGCTTTCCAACAGTACGAATGGTTAGCCAGGTTGGCAACGGCGAAGTTACAGCGAAGATCGCCGATATTAGAGCTTGCACATCCACCGCTGCGTGAAAACGGTGCGAATTCATTGGAGATTCACGCGACGCACCTGTTGAAATCGAGTGCATCACGGCAGGAAAAAGCGTCCGCATGCAACAGGAATTGTGCGGCCGCCAACGAACACTTTGGTTACGGTGTTGTTCTCGACCGTCGCGCTGACGTGAATGCGGCTGGGTCGTGATATCTCAATTCCCTGCTCGATGACGATGGGCTGACCGCTGCCCGCGAGGCCGTGCCGCACAAGGTATGCGATGGCGCAGCCGGAGGCAGAGCCGGTGGCAGGATCTTCGCCGGTGTCGAACTGCATGCGGGCGTGCCAGTCGGCTGCAGAGTTTGCGTGAGCGCGCGTGATGCAGTGGAAGAATTTTGCACCGATGCGATCAAGATAAGGACGGGCGAGCTGATGCGCGATCCGCAAACGCGCGGATACCTCCATCGATCGAAGCGGTACGACGCAATAGGCCATGCCGGTTGAGATGACCTGCGCGGGATAATCAGGATCGAGATCGTCGGCGGAGAGGTTGAGGACTGTAGCCAATGCAGCGCGATCTTCCGGGCGGTTGCGGATTTCGCCGAAGGTTGGGTTGTTCTGCTTCATTGTGCCGAAGACACCTGGTTCGCCGTGCTGCGGCGGGGTGAAGCGTACGGGGATCGGGCCGATGCCGAGGTCGAGTGTGATCTGCTCAGCGCCACGAAGGATTGGGTGGTTCCAATAAAGCCAGCTGGCGGTGCCGAGAGTGGGATGGCCGGCAAAGGGGACCTCTTCGGTGGTGAGGAAGATGCGGACCTGAACGCCGCGTTCGCGTTCGATCTCGGGAGCACGAGGGATGATGAAGGTGGTCTCGCTGAGATTGGTCTCGCGGGCGAGGGCCTGCATCTCGCTGGTGGAGAGGCCGCGGCCATCGGCGAAGACGGCGAGGGCGTTGCCTTCAAGAGGGTTTTCGGCGAAGACATCGACCTGTGCGTAGTCGTAGGCGCAGTGGGCGGTCTCCGGTGCAGCGGATGGGGCTGCGGCTAAAGTTGCAGGCGTGCTGGGTCGGGGGTCAGTTGACATGGCAGCTCCTCGGACGTATGGTTTGGACAGACCGCAATGGGGCAAACCTTCCTCATGCTAGCTTAGCTGGCTGCGGTACAAAAGATTAGCTATGACGATGACGCCCAACACGACTGCCCCGCTTTGCTGCTGTTGCTGCAGCCCGGCGTGGGTGTGTGGATGAGCGAATCGAAGTAAGCATCTTCGAGCAGCACAGAACCCACCCAGAGCCAACGAGCCGGGTGGGTTTTCTACGTCAGGTAGACTCAGAATCATCGGTTATTTCTAAAAAGTTGGGTAACTCCCAAGAAGGTGGATCGATTATGTCACTCCGTATCAATGATATTGCTCCTGATTTCACTGCCGAGACCACGCATGGCACGATCCGGTTTCACGAATGGATCGGCGATAACTGGGCCGTTCTGTTTTCACACCCTAAGGACTTTACCCCCGTCTGCACCACGGAGCTGGGTGCTGTCGCCGGCCTGGAAGCTGATTTTGCGAAGCGTGGAGCAAAGGTTATTGGGCTTAGCGTGGACCCTGTCGAGAACCATGGCAGGTGGGCGAAGGATATTCAGGACGTGAGTGGCTCGACCGTCAACTACCCAATCATTGGCGACACCGAGCTGAAGGTGGCCAAGCTGTACGACATGCTGGCCGGCGATGCTGGTGAGAGCTGCGAGGGTCGCACTCCGGCTGATAATGCCCCTGTGCGGACAGTGTTTGTGATTGGTCCGGACAAGCGTATCAAACTGACGCTTGCGTATCCGATGACGACTGGCCGTAATTTTGACGAGATCATTCGTGTGCTGGATTCGATGCAGCTGACGGTCAAACACAAAGTGGCGACGCCGGCGAACTGGAAGCAGGGCGACGACGTGATCATTACAGGTGCGGTGTCGAATGAAGATGCGGAGAAGATCTTCCCCGGGTATAAGACGGTGAAGCCATATCTGCGGACAACGGCGCAACCACAGTAGGACAAGGGCACCGGTGGCGAAGTGGCTAACGCGCTGGTCTGCAAAACCAGTATTCATGGGTTCAAATCCCATCCGGTGCTCCAAACAATTCAATAACTTACGCATGAATCAAACTCCTTAGCTCACTGCCAATGTAGTGAAAATTGTAGGGACTCTTCTCCACGGCGCTAAAGTACTTAGCGCATATTAGGGGTGCCGCCTACGAAAGCTCGTCTACTTTCGGGTGGAACGGTCGCCGACAACGCCAATTACCCGCTCTGGTCACCACCGAACCCAGCGAACTCGTGGCGCAGATACACGACCGTCTAGCGCTCATCCTGCACCCGAAGACTATGACCGATGGCTTGGCATCGATGACAAGGGCGGCGATCTACGACCTCCGCTCGACCTGCTGCGGCATGACCGCAATGGTCTCACCCATGACCATGCAGAGTCGATGCAATTACTAAGTGGTAACGATTTGGTCTTGTGGTTAGTTATTTTTAAAACTTGACTACTACACGAATTCAAGTCAGTGGCTAGTCCGGCACAGATAAAGCATCATCACTTCTGGCGAATTCAAATGAAGATCAAAGCAACGATAGAGCGAGTGCCCGGCGGCCTGATGATGGTTCCACTCGCGTTCGGGGCGCTGCTAGCCACAGTCGCGCCGCACACCGGAGCATTCTTCGGCTCGTTTACGAATGCTCTTTTCACCGGGGCGTTCCCGATACTAGCCGTCTTCTACGTATGTCTGGGTGCGACCATATCTATCCGTGCGTTACCGGTGATCGTGAAGCGCGGAGGCGCTCTGCTCGTAACGAAGGTATCTCTCGGCGTGCTGTGCGGATTGGTTCTGGGACACTTTCTGGGCACTCAACCGGTGACGTCTGGTTGGTTTGCCGGTCTTTCAACGCTCGCCGTCGTTGCAGCGATCAATGACACCAACGGCGGTCTCTACATGGCACTGATGCAGCGCTATGGTAGGGCAGAAGATGCGGCCGCCTACTCGGTAATGGCCCTCGAGTCGGGCCCGTTCCTCACCATGGTGACTCTTGGAGTGGCGGGCCTCTCGTCCTTCCCTTGGCAGACGATGGTGGGAGCTATCCTGCCGCTATGCGTTGGGATGCTACTCGGGAATCTGGATCCAGAGCTGCGAAGCTTCCTGGGCACCGGCGCACCAGTGCTGATTCCGTTCTTTGCCTTCTCCCTTGGAACGACTCTAGACCTGCATCTTGTCTGGGCCGCCGGCCTCTTGGGGGTTCTACTTGGAATAGGCACGCTTCTGGTTTCGGCGGTGGTGCTGGTTACGGCGGACAAGCTCAGCGGCGGCAATGGCATCGCAGGTATGGCTGCCGCTACCACTGCCGGCAACGCTGCTGCTGTCCCGCTGCTGGTCGCCGCAGCCAATCAGCGCTACGCAGCAGCCGCGAATACAGCGACGGTCCTGGTGGCATCCTGTGTGGTGGTCACCAGCTTGTTGGCGCCGGCACTCACAGCGTGGTGGTACTCCAGGGTGAACGACAAAGGTCGCGATGGGTAAGGATTAGCGGACATCGAGCGAGCGTTGGCCTGTGAGCTACCGTGACAGGGTAGTCCTTGCTCTTAAGCAACGACATAGCAAATCAGCATTGCTAGTTTAGTCGTACGCGTATTAATCCATTCATTCGGCCCTCTTCGGAGGGTCACTTTTTTGCCTCCAAGGAATGCCATGACAGGGCTAGGGGTTTCACTAGGTGCGCTGGAATCATGCCGTTGCTATTCTCTGCGCAGATAAACCTCCTGGGGCCCTCTTCGGAGGGCCTTTTTTTGCCTGCAAGGGTACCTGCAATCTTTCTGGCCGATAGGGTGGCTAATCGACAGAATTTCTCAAAATGTAAACAGTAAACATTTGACAACATAGAATGTCGACACGCGGCGGTGAAGCGCAAAGCTAGCCTATTTTTTACGTGCGTTCAGTTTCTCAATTACCAGCTTCAACTCCTCAAGCTTCTTCCCAGCCTCGCCAAGTTTGCCTTCCGCCGTCAGGCGCTGGTAGTCGGCAAAGTCTTTGCCGGCCTCCACGATGAGTCCGTTGAGGTCCGTCGGTGGGAGCGAGACCAGAGATACAGGGGCAGATCGCGGGGCTTCCGTGGAGCTCAAGGACGAAGCCGCCCCGCCGAAGAGGGAAGCCAACGCGGACTCAAAAGTCGGCCCGTATGCAAGCCGGTCTTGTAGCGCGAGTACGACGAGTCGCAACTCCGGCATAGGGCTCTGCTGAGCTTGCAGGTAAATTGGCTCCGCATAGAGCAGCGCTCGCCCAGACGGGATGACCAGCAGGCTTCCGCGCCGCACGTGGGAACCTTGCTGATTCCACAACGTCAATTGTCCGGACAGTTGTGCATTCTGATCGATGCGCGACTCAATCTGCTGCGGGCCATCGACCAGTTTGGTCTTTGGAAAGTCGTAAACCACAGATGTGCCGTAGTGTGTGCCGTCGCAGCGCCCGGCGATCCAGCCAATCAGATTGTTCCGGTTCGCAGGTGTAAAGGGGAGAATCTCTACGAATTCCACGCCGGTTTCTTCCGGCAGCTTCATCATGACGAAATTCGGTTGCATCGGCTGTTTTGTTGGTTCCCCATCATTGCCCATGCCGGTTTCAGTCGCGACTGTCCACAGGTCCTCGCGATTGAAGAAGACCTCCGGGTTCGTCATGTGGTACAGGCCGTACACTTCCGACTGTAATTTGAACAATAACTCAGGGTAGCGCACATGCTTCCGCAAGTCCGCGGGCATGGATGCAGCATCCTTGAACAGGCTTGGAAAGATGCGGCGGTAAGCCGCCAGGATCGGGTCTTCAGTGTCAAATACGTAAAATGTCGTGGTCCCGTCGTAGGCGTCAATCACCACCTTGACACTGTTCCGCATGTAGTTGATCGAACGATTACCGAGACTGTAATGGCTTGAATATGGATAGCTGTCCGATGTGGTGAACGCATCTATTAACCAGGAGAGCCGACCATCGTCGCCCACAACAATGTAGGGATCCTGATCGTAAGTGAGGAACGGCGCTAAGGCCGATACGCGATCGCGTACGTTGCGCCGCATTAGTAGCCGGCTCTGTGCGTTTACATCATCGCTGAACGGCAGCTTCGCGAGATCGCCGCGATCGAGAGCGAGAATGATGCGGTTCAGGAAGCCGCCCAGAACGATACCGCCAGTGCCCTGATAGGACGTCAGGCTATTGGTCTGGCCTTGCGGGTAATCGAACTCCTGTTGCCTAGTTTTGACGTACACGTCAGTATCGGTCAGTTCGCCAAAATAGATCTCCGGGCGTGTGACCGTGAGACCGCGCACCGTGCTCTGAACAGGCATGTTGCTCAGCATCAGGGTCGGCAGCCCTTCAGCCGTGAATCCATTCACGGAATTCATCGTAATTCCGTAGCCATGAGTGTAGACCAGCTTCTCGTTGATCCAGTTGCGACTACTCTCTGGGAGCTTCTCGACGTTCAGTTCGCGTGTTGCGAGCATCACTTCGCGCATCGTGCCATCGAGCTCATAACGATCGATATCGATGTCGGGAAAATCGTAGTAGGTACGAATTTCCTGGACCTGACGCAGGGTGTCCTGGAGCGCGCGCCAGTCCCATAGGCGGATGTTCTGGAGCGTGGCCTGATTGTTTGCTGGATCTGCTGCCTCGATGGTTGTCTCGGCAGGAAATTCGCGTTGCAGGAATCGATCCAACCCATATGCCTGTCGCGTCATTTTAATGTTATGGGCGATGTAGGGTTGTTCACGAACCAGTTCGTTCGGCTTGACGACAAAATTGCCGACGTACCAACCAATTACCCCAAGCACGCCATAACAGACCGCGGCAGGAATAATTGCAGCTACGAGCCAGCGCGCGCGCGGGCGTCGCATAGCATTGACAGCAGCGATTACCGCTCCAACGATAAGCGCCGCACAAACGACGAGAAGTCCCGCGAGCATGACATGCGCGTCTGTGTAGGTCACGCCCTCAAAAACTGTGTGATGGTCGAACAGTCTGTCGAATCGATTAAGATACACATCGATCGCCAGGATGAGCAGCAGGAAAGAAATCGTGATGGAGAGTCCCCGCCAGGGCGAACGGGCATAGCTGATACGCCGCTTATCGAGCGCACGGGATCCACTCGTGACCAGTAGGAACGAGACAGCGAGAACACAGGTTATGACCGAGAGCGTAAGCAGCCAGCCTACGATGAGGTGCCACGCGGGGAGGGCGAACAGGAAGAAATTTAGCGGCTTGCCAAAGATTGGGTCAGCGGCGCTGCTCACGGTGCGCGGTGCGTACCAGAACAGCGCCAGCGTTGGCCACTCCTCGATCATCGCTGCACCGGTCACACCGGCAATAACAAGCGAGGCGCAAAATGCTATCAGACGTAAGACGGGCTCGACTGACAGATTCACCGACTGTCCTGCAATGACAATCTCATGGTCGCTCGGCAGATCAGCTTGATGGGCCCGGTTTAGAGCCCAAAATGCTCCGTACAGAATGACAAATGTCGCTACTCCAAAAAACGCGAAGATTCCACACTGCAGGCTCCATGTCTTCCAGAACACACCCCCGTAGCCCAGTGATCTGAACCAGAGCAGATCGACCCAGTACGATACCGCAGTCCAGCCCCCGAATAGGAGTCCGGCGACTACGACTAGAAGGAAAAGGAGTCTGCGACGACTATGTCGCGGCTCAGTGTGTTTTGGCCAGTCAATGGATGCCGGCACTTTTCGCCCCCCGCTTCGCCAGTCATTCATGGTGAGGGAGATTGTACAGGGTCTAAGGGGAATATCTGATCTTCCTGGAACCACGGTGCCTAGTTCGTACTACCCATAGGAAGAATCGTTTCCGCGTCCCGACGGACTCAGGAGTTTAGTACCCAGAGATCGTTTAGCGTGACTGATCCGCGCAATCTCGCAACGGTTCCGGATTGACTGTCATTCAGCAGGAATTCGTTAGCCATCGTGACACAGCTAGTCGGTGTCTGCGAGATGGACACGCCGTTGTAAAGTGCGGAACCGAGCATCGGATCGGAGTGCGTCGAAGGCTGGTTCCTCGTTGATCTCAATGAGTTGAACATCTTTGCGGTCGAAGGCTTGTTCGAGGGAACTTAACGCGCGGTCTTTGTCGCCAAGGTGTGCATAGATCACGGCGAGTCCGAACGATGTTGTGTAGGCCTCGGGAGGGTTTGATTTGTCTCGGCTCAGAGCCAACTGAGTGTTCCAGTATCCCGGAGCGCCGTTTTGAGTCAGTGCATTCAGTTGCAGGTTCTTCTTGGTGATCACCTGCTCGGCTTGCTCTCCACTTTGCAGGCGTGCTTTGGCATCTTCTTCGATCGCCTCTCGAAGGTCTCCTGTGATGGCAAAGAGATGAGCGGCGCGTTCATGTAGCAGTGCGAAGTTGGGCGCGACTTCGTTTGTTTTTTCGAATTGGGAACGAGCCTCGTCGTAGCGCCGCGCCCAGGTATAGGTTCGAATGAGGAAGGCCTGCAAGGGAATCGAGAGCGGGTCAAGCGCAATGGCCTTCTGCAACTCATCGATCGCCTGCTGGTGACGGCTGTGCGGCGAAAGGAAACTGTTGGAGTAGAAGAAGTGTGCGTATGGGTCGCTCGGATTGAGTTGCAGAGCAGTAAGAAATTCGTGCTCCGCGGTCGGCCAGTCGTAGTCGTAGTGGGCCGCAACCATCGCAAGGGCCGAGTGTGCTTCCGCCAGGTTGGGATCAAGCTTTAGTGCATGTGCCGCTAATTCCCGTGCCTTCGGCATTGCTTCGAGCGGATTGCCTAACCCAAAGATGGGTCCGAGGACATAGCATCTCGCCAGCGCCGAGAAGGGCAAGGCATAACTGTGGTCTGCTGCAATGGCTTGGTTGAATTCAGAGATGGCATCTGCCATGGAACTGCCGGTGCGCAGATTCCAGTCTTCCAGACCACGGAGATAGGCGGCTTGAGCCTCGGGCTTGACCAGATGGGTATACCTCGTTCGCTCCTTGGCCATCAGTTTCACCTGGACCTGGCTGGCAACGGCTGCGGCGATATCACTTTCCAGTTGAAGCAGGTTGCTCAAGTCGCTGTCGTAGTCGGACGCCCAGAGGTGGGTCTGGTCGCTGGCCTGAATCAACTGCGCCGTGATTCGCATTCGATCTCCGACATGGCGAACACTGCCCTCCAATAGATAACCCACGCCTAGTTCGCGGGCGATCTCCGCGGCGCTCTTCTGCGTTCCTTTAAATCTCATGGCCGAGGTGCGGGCGATTACGCCGAGGTGCTCGGGGTCGAGTCCGCCCAGCTGTGTAATCATCTCTTCGGTCATGCCATCGGCAATGTACTCCTGGTTCGGATCGCCCGTGAGGTTCTCAAAGGGAAGAACAACGAACATCACTTTATTGGCGTTACTGTGATTTCTAGTCCGCAAAACAGACACCAGCGCAAGGCCGATGAAGCCCAAGACGAAGATCCAAATTAGCCACCGCCCACTGAGGGGTAAACGTCGAATGACGTCGGGCATCTGTTCGGAGCCCGCTTTCGCTGGCTGAGTCGCAGTGGCTACGAGCTGATCCGAAGCTTCGATTGAGACCGGAGCCGGCCCAATGCCGTCAGCGGATACTTCAAGAGAACTTTGGCTGGCGGGAGTTACATCCGGTGACTGTGGCAAGCTGCCAGAGATTGAACCTATAAAACGATACCCCTTGGCCGGAATCGTCAGGATATAGCGAGGGCTTTCAACGGTATCGTCCAGCGCCTGCCGAACTTTACGCACGGCGACGTTGATCGCCGTATTGGTATCAATGAAGATCTCGCTTCCCCACAACTTTTCGGCTATCTCCTCGCGGGTAACAAGTTCCCTTTTCCGACAAACAAGCAGGATCAGCAACTCCATCGGAATCCGTTCCAGCGGCACTCGCTCGCCAGAGCGCTGAAGCTCAAAGGCCCCTACATCTAACTGGAATTCACCGAAGTTGTAGCGTGCGCTGTCCATCATTTGCAGGTGACTCACCCTGGAACCGGAAGCATAAGACGAGAAGAATCTGTCACATGACGATCGAAAGGAATTCTGAAGTAGATCTTAAGGAATTCTCCATTGCCGTAGTGCGGGCCGCCGAGCTTAGATTCTTCCACCGCGCCGCAAAGGCCGCGGCAATTGGGAGGATTGTATGACGAAAATCGTAAGCGTAGTAACTTTAGCCACCGTCGTAACATTCTCGGGAGTTGCAGGCTTGGCCCAGGATGTCCCGCACCACTGCTCCAGCGCAACCATCGCGGGAGACTATGCCTTTCGCGTGTCGGGTGAGATCTTCACGCCCGCGGGCATTGTCAACCGGGATGGCATCGCCCTTACTCACTTTGACGGGAATCATGGGGTCACACAAGTGGACTATGTACTGGCGAACGGCGTCCCAGTAGCGGGGCCGACGAACGCCAATGGCTTCCACGACATGGAAACCGGCACCTACTCTGTAAACGAAGACTGCACTGGGGAAGCCGAGATTGACTTCCAGGCACCTCCCGGCGGAACCAGCGGCGCGATCATAAAGTTACTCTTTGTCATCTCAGACGATGGCCGCCAGATCAATACCATTGTTGTCAGTCTTACGCCTCCAAACTCAACGCAAGCAGTGCCAGCAAACATCCATAGCGATGCGGTAAGAATCCACAACGGTCCCCGGTAAGTTTGTGGGCTGAAAGAGCCACCACCATCGATCGCTATTTCTACAACGGGTTCCAGTTCTGAGGCAAAAATCTCTCCTGACTAAAAGGTCGGACGATAAGGGGCCCCTCCTCCCTGGAACCTGTTGACCGCGCTGGGCAAGGCCTTCTGAATTGGGGGGCAGCATGGCTATTTCCCAATGATCGGGCCATCGGAAAGCATTCGGGCTGACGGGGACCGGCGGATCGGGACCGACAAGCCGGCATCCAGGAAGCTGTGAATAGCTCCCGAATAACGGCGACCCGGAAGTCATCCCGTAGTGCCTGAAAAGTCGGGTTTTCGGAAACTACGGTTGAACATGCCGAAGACCTCGTTTTGCGGGAGCTTCATCACCCCGTCACGACATTTTGGGCCAAGTCCGCCGGTGTTGAGGAATGCCGCCGGGGATGCGCGTAGTGAGAGTAAGTGGGGTAGTTAGTGTAGCCATGACCTACCTCGGCGTATCGCGCAGTTGCGTGAGCTTGATGCTGGAAAGTGCGGCGAGAAGAATACCTGGACCAATCAGCATTGCCAAAACAATGTTCCATTTCTCTTTTCCTACAGAGAGGATGGTCCAACACGGAATCATCAGAGAGCACGCCAGCGTCAAGACCGCGATCCTCTTGCTATGGGACCTATTCCTCGCGAATCCGATGATAAGTCCAGTGGTGGAGAGCAAGGCCAGCGGAACTCCGACAAGGACAGGTGTTTCCGGCACGGCTCCGTGGCGCGTCCAATCGAAGAAAATCCCGAAGATGGAAACCAGGCTGATGCCGATGGCAAGTAGCATATCGGCAAGGACGGTTATTTCGTAGAAGTTGGCATCGGGTCCTTCGCGCAGGTCCATAATGGATGCCTCCCAAATAATGTACTGCCCGAAGACGCCTCGCGGCGCTCGGTGACGTTGATCTTCGCCAGATCGAGGCCGAGCATCTGAAAGACCGCCTGGCATGTTGGCGCGGAAGCGAGAGGCTAGGAATCTCAGACTTCACATTCGCGCATTCTGGGGTATCGTCCGTTTGGTCAGCAGCTGATCCCGAGCACCGGGTCGGTCCCGAGAATTTGATTAATCCCTTCGACTCTCACCCAAATGGGTTATATCGTGTGGCCGCGATCTTTCGTAACGTGGCGCCCTAGGCGGGGTTTTTCCATTCCAACAGCCACAAAGGGCGAATCGAGGATTTCATGTTAGATCAGCGCGTCGATGCCGCATCATCTTCAGTCCCGGATTCAGTTCGCCAAGTGCGGCCTGCAAGTGCTCCCAAGTCTTCCGTGACTTCGGTGGGCGCTCAAAGTACGATCGGCAAAACACTGCTCATCAAGGGTGAGATTACCGGCTCGGGATCGGTCCATATCGAAGGGAAGGTCGAGGGCTCGATTGAGCTACCGGAAGATCGTGTGACGGTGGGACGCAACGGCCGGGTTTCGGCAAATATCGCGGCCCAGGATATCGTCGTGCTCGGCGAGGTGCTTGGCAGCTGTAAAGCAAGTGATCATCTCAATATTCGCTGCGATGGCTCCTTATATGGAGATGTCGTGGTGTCGCGCATCTCCGTTGAGGAAGGAGCTTACCTGACAGGGAGCATCGACATACAAAGAGAACCGGCGCCTGCGTCTAAAGTAGAGGAGCCCGAACTAGTTGAATCGTAGAACGTGAACTGAAGCGCGATTTCAGATGGGTCGTGCAGGCGATGGGCGGAGGCGAACTCAAAGTCCAGCGATGGTCGATTCTCCGCCAACGCGAAATTGGCGAATGATTGGGTCCAGTCTCTGTTTGGAGGTGCGATCTTCACTCAAAATGTAGCCTTCTCCAAGTCTACCTTCGCGCGCTTCAAGAGAACAACCTTCAGGCAAGGGCCTGCGAACGGGATGCAACAAAATGGAGAGCGCGAGCGCGACTATCGAGCGGTGGCACAGATCTATCAGCAGCTAAAGAAGAGTTACGATACGCGGCTCGATTTTTGGACTGCAACAAATTCCACTTCGGCAAAATGGAAATGCAGCGATTGGCGGTGCCATCGGAAGGGGCACTGCTGTGGAGGCGGTGGTGGCATCCCCGACTCAGCTTTTGTCGCCTGGTACCGCTATGCGAGCGACTATGGAAACAGCTATGTGAAGCCAATGCTGTGTCTGCTGGGGGTGCTGATTTTGTTCGCCGGGATGTTCCCACTTCCCGGCGTGGGTTTGCAAAGGAGCTCGCCTGGCTACAGAGAAACTTATAGTTCGGTCTGGCGCGCAGGGAACTCGGTGGGTCAGAGGCTGCGGTGGGAGGCGGGGCTCGCGGGCAAGAGTCTCCTGACGGCGGTGGACACAGCCACATTTCAGAAAGGTGCTGAATATGTGCCAGCTTACCCGTGGGGAAGGACCCTAGCGATCGCTGAGACGCTGCTGACTTCGACCCTGTTTGCCCATTCCTGCTGGCGATACGGCGGCAATTTCGACGATAAGGGCACGCTTCATTCGGGGCGCGTTTTCGCGCCCTTGTAACGAAAAAGCGGGCAAAGGCGCCGAAATACCAAGCGCCGACGCAATCCATAGAGAGACTAGGAACTAAGTGTCACTATCAACCGATTTTGAGCGATAGACTCAAATCCATAGCCATGGACATTATCCAATAACAACGCATATATATATCGATCAGTATCCGATGTGAAGTGGCTAACGCGCTGGTCTGCAAAACCAGTATTCTTGGGTTCAAATCCAATCCGGTTGCTCCAATAAAATCTGGCATCTTCCTGTCGGCCCATGATCTTGTTGGAACTCAGGACCGGCTCCTCCACAATTCCAATTTCAATATGCCAATTGGCAGCTCAGGCGGCATTGCTGGACGTTTTGTCGTCTGTTGGTCACCGGTCCTGCCCGGTTCGTCCCTGGAAAACCGGCATCCGTCCCGAGTTCTGGATAATCGAAGGAAGTTCAACTGGTTCTATAACTTAACGGAGATCAAACGGGGATTTTTGGGACCCTCTGTCATGGGTCCCATCATTGCCCCTTTCCTGTCCGGCGTAGTGCAGTTGGTCCCAATTCGGCAAGCAGTTCGAGGGCGGCGTCGCGCTCTCCGCGCGATAGATTTTTCCGCGGGAATCCGGACACATCTCTTGACAAGTCCAATTGTATGAGCAAGTAAGCCATCAAAGCAAACTCAACAAACTAGATATCCATCTGGGATCTGAGAGCAGGACTCGGCCAGTTGTAAAATTACTGTCTCTCATCCGTTTTTTCATAGCAATTTCGGTCTTTTTGTGATAAATCCGCCAACTCTTGCGTGATTAGTGCTGTGTTTTGCATAGCGCGAGGTTTGGCGCGTCAATTGCGTACTCGTGTGACGCAGCACGGGAGCGACTTGTAAGGCTTCCGCACTGTTAGGGGCCAGCCACTCGAATTCAAAAGAGAGAAATCTGGAGGGTGAAACCATGTCTATCGATTACAGAGTGCTATGCGATCGTCCCCGGCATAAGACTGCGCTGCTCCTCGGAATGGCGCTTCTAGCAATATTGACATTTGGTTCTCTAGCGCAGGCGCAGGAGGCAGGGCAGATTTCAGGAACCATTACCGACCCTACGAACGCGGTTGTGCCTAACGCAACAGTGACCATTAAGAACATCGGCACCAATGCCGTTCGCACAGTAACCTCCAGCAGCACGGGCGCCTATCTCGTCACTGGTCTGCAACCGGCCCAATATGAACTGACGGTAACGGAAGCTGGATTTCATCCTTACAGTACTCGTATTGAGGTCACGGTCGCGGCCAAGGTGACAGTGGATGCCAAGCTATCGGTGACGCAAGAGAATACTGCGGTTGAGGTCACCGCTGAGGGCGGCGCGCAGGCGAACACGCAGACGCAGGAGCTATCGCAGATTGTGAACGCAACCGAGGTCGCGCAGATGCCGAGCCTTACCCGCAACCCCTACGATTTTGTTGCGCTTGCAGGCAACGTATCGGCCGGCGATAGCACCAATAGCGGCGATTCGAGAAATGCTTCGAACGGAAACTCTCAGAACGCAACGACTCGCGGGGTCGGCTTCAATATCAACGGACAGCGATCCAGTGGCACTGAAATTCTGTTGGATGGCGTCGAAAATATTAGCCTCTTCGCGGATAACGTCGGCGTATACATTCCGCAGGACGCTACGCAGGAGTTTCGCGTCCAGACCAGTAACTACGAGTCCCAATACGGCCGGGCCTCTGGCGGAATCGTCAATGTGACGACGAAGAGCGGAACCAACGCATTCCATGGCGGACTCTGGGAGTTCAACCGTCTCTCCGCCTACACGTCGAACACCGTGCTCAATGCGCAACAAGGTTTCCCTAAGGGTGTATACACACGCAATCAGTTTGGCTTCGACGTCGGCGGCCCGATTCTCAAGAACAAGCTGTTCTTCTTCGGTAGCACAGAATGGACCCGCGTCCGCAGTTCTGCGGTAAGTATTGCGGGGGTCCCGACGCCGCAGTTTCTCGCCCTTACGGCAGCCAATACGCAATCGTTCTTTTCGACCTACTCAGGCGGAAAGAACTTCAACTTCACAAACACCTACACCGCTGGCCAGCTTGGAATTGCCGGAGTTCCGGCCAGCACCCCAGCGTTCGGCACTGTACCGTATATCGCCCCAATCAACGCCGGCGGCAGTGTTCCGCAAAACACCTGGAACGTTGTCGGGCGATTTGACTACAACCTGAGCGATAAGACCCTGTTGTTCTTCCGCTATGCCAACTACAACGAAACCGATGAGAGCGGAGCAGCGTTTGCGTCTCCCTACAATCAATACAACGTGGGCTCGGGAGCCTTCTCCACGGCATATCTTCTGAGCGGGACCCACGTTTTCAATCCATACCTGAGCGAGACTACCAAGCTGAGCTTTAGTAGATTCAATGCGCCGTTAACGTACAACACGAAATTGCAGAATACTCCGACCTTAATTGTTTCAACCAACGCGCAGCTGCCGGGGACGAGTACGTTTATCCAGTTGCCAGGCTTCTACGACTTCAATCCCGCGAATGGTGGCCTTCCTTTTGGCGGACCGCAGAACACTATCCAAATCAATCAGGATGTGATCTACCAAAAGGGAAAACATAACATGCAATTTGGTGGACAGATTTTCTACATACAAGCCAATAACGCTTATGGAGCGTACGCTCAAGCATCAGAGCAGGTAGGCGTCAACCGGACTGTCGGATTGAACAACCTGGTAACCGGCGATCTGTTCCAGTTTGAAGCTGCAGTGAATCCCCAGGGGGCTTTGCCTTGCGTAGCGAACCCATATACGGGCGTATTAACTCAGACCCCCGGCTGTTCGATCAATCTCCCGGCAACAGCTCCGGCATTTGCGCGGAGCAATCGCTTCCACGATTGGGCGGTCTACGGACAGGATTCCTTCAAGCTCACGCCGAAGTTTACGTTCAATTACGGTGTGCGCTATGAGTACTATGGCGTTCAGCACAATAACAACCAAAATCTGGACTCCAACTTCTACTATGGCTCGGGTCCGGGCTACGTCCAGAGCGTTCGCAACGGCCAAGTGTACCCGGCTCCAAAGAGTCCAATTGGCAGGCTCTGGAATCCACAGTACGGTACGGTCTCGCCACGTGTCGGATTTGCACTCGACTTATTCGGTGACGGGAAGACGTCGTTTCGCGGAGGTTACGGCATCAGTTATGAGCGTAACTTCGGCAATGTTACTTTCAACGTGATTCAGAATCCGCCGGCCTACGCTGTAATCGTAATTAACAATTCGGTGATCACTACTTCGAACTCGGGTCCGTTGGCAGGCAATTCCGGTAACGTTCCGCTGCCGCCCACTAGCCTGAGGAATGTAGATGAGAACATTCGGACGGCGCAGACACAGTTCTGGGACGGTGCGCTGGAGCGGCAATTGGCGCGCAACACTGTGGTGTCACTGCAATACGCGGGTGCTCGCGGACTCCATTTGTATGACATCAAGAACATCAATACGCTGGGCGGAGGCCAAGTGCTGCTCGGCGACCCATTGACCGTCGGTGGAAACACCGGACTATCAAGACTCAACAACCAATACTCCAATATCAATAACCGAGGCTCCCACGGCGACTCGTACTATGAGGCGATGAATATCCAATTTCAGACTACGAATTACCACAATTCGGGGCTGAGCGTGGTAGCGAATTATACGTTCGGGCACCAGCTGGACGATCTAAGCACGACTTTCTCGGAGACGAACAATGCATTCGGCCTTGGATATACGGAGCCGTTCAATCCGGGATTCGACCATGGCAACGGAGATCTCGATCTTCGTCAGCGGCTAGTGATCGGACCAATGTATCGGACGCCGTCATTCAGCAGCAACAGGCTAATGAGTGAGGCTCTAGGTGGCTGGCAGGTGACGGGCATTTATACCGTCCGTACCGGCGCTCCGTTCTCCTACTTCGACAGTACGAACAATAACAGTGGCTATCAGGTTGCCCGGTATAACCCGGCGTCCGGTCAAACTATTCCGCAGCACAGTTTTACGAAGATACCGAGCGGAGTGAACGGCGGCGGCGCGAACAGCTATGTCATCGGCAATCTTCCATCAGCGGCGAGCTTCCCCGATCCTGCCAACGGATATCCCGCAAATCCGGCGTTGTATAACTCGCTGACTCAGACGGGATTCTTAATCTCCGACTGGGGCCCGTTCCCTGCGACGATGGTTGCTCGCAATAGCTTCCGCGGACCCGGGGCATGGACCTTCGATGCGGCCGTCAGTAAGACCTTTCCGATTCATGAACAGATCAACGTGGAGTTTCGCGCAGAGGGATTCGATCTGCTGAACCATCACAATCTCTTCATCCAGGAAGGGCTGAATGACGTTGCCAACGTTGGAGACGGGGTGCCAGTGCCGATCACGGCGTCCAAGGGCGGCATCGGCAACAACGGTGGTGCGAACGACGAACGACGTTTTGGCCAGTTTGCCTTGAAGATCAACTTTTAAACCATCGGTAACTTTTGCACTGGGTGGAGACTTCGGTCTCCACTTTTTTTGCGAGGCACTCTGTGTCGCCACATTGACCCAATTGCTGTACGTTGGCGTTATTTCTCACCGCGTACGAGCTCCAACTCGGAGCCGATGAACCCCCACGAGTTCCATGCCTCGCCCTTCACGACATTTCTGAATAGGCCGACCGCTTCCGAGTAGTTGTGATGATAGACACGCCAGTTTCCAACACCATAGCTGACCGTGTTGAAGGAGAGCTCACCTTCGAGATCCTGCGGCCCGGTGGGCGGAGGCGGCAACACAGCTTCTGCTGTGAGCTGCCCCTGGTAGAAGTGCAGAAGACGCAGATAAAAATACAGGTGTGGCTCGGTGTTCTTAACATCAGGGGTGATGCGGTCCAATACTTGCGCAGCCTGCTGCTGCTTGCCAGCACGCTGCAGAGAAACGTAGAGCCAGTTTGAGCAGTCGATGAGGCTGTCATTGGTCTTCGCAAAGGCCCGGGCTTTGGCGAATGAAGCTGCGGCTTCGTCGAACTCGCCCAGAAAATAGTGTGCGAGCCCCAGGTGATAGTGGGCATCCAGCATCTCCGGAGACAGGAGTGTCGCCTGCTCGAGATCCTTCATCGCCGGCTTGAACTCACGCAGCCCCAGTTCGCGATGACCTCGTTCGAGATAGAGATCGGCGTTGCTCGGAGCAAGAGCCAACCCCTGTGTCGATGTCGCCACAGCCTCCCTATATTGCCGCCGCGCCGCCTCTGCTTTCGAAAGCTGCAGGACCCGATCGACATTCTTCGGATCGGCTGCGAGGTTCTTGCGTGCATCGATTACGTTTTGGTCGTCCGGCAGGGCGTAGAGCTTGCGCCCAAGACCGGATGTAACTTCGAGCGCGCCATGCCCGCTGACGCCTATCTGAGACATTAGCTGAGTCGCCAAACCGAACAGGGCGACAAAGTAAAACACCACGAAGCGGACCATGGATCCCTGTCTCCAGATGCTGCACATCGCTCGGTTCATCTTCACGCTCCTGTACATAAGAAATGTCCTGCTTCGTTATTTTCGGCATGCGTCACTTGATTCAGTGCCGCGATCAGTGGTGCGAACTCGTCTGCGCATTGGGATACCCCTGCCATATATATTCCAAAGCCTCGGGCAGGGTTTGTTGCTTCACGGTTCGGTCGGTGTGCCCGGCGTTACGGGCAAAAACAAACTGGTAATGATAACCCTTGGCAGCCAGGACTTTGGCCATGTTCTCATTAGCGACGACCCAATCGTGCATATTATCGCGCATAACATTGGGATTGAAATTGTCTCTGTCGCCGACTTCCATCCAGATACGGATGGGCTTGGCGGGGTTGTTTGGGATGAGATGTTCATGGAACTCCCATGCGCCGTGGGGGGTCTCGGCATTCGATGGCCACTGTTGGTTGACGTACGTACCGGAATAGGTAAGAACGCGGTGGTAGAGCTCTGGGTGATACCACGCCATAATCAGTGCGCACGAGCCGCCGGAACTCCCGCCCATCGTCGCACGACCTTCGGGATCTCGGGTCAGTTTCACGTTATATTGCTTCTCCACGAGAGGGAGAACTTCTTTCTCGACGAACTCCGCATACAGGCCTGACATGGTGTCATATTCGAGGCCGCGTTCGCTGCCTTGTGCGTCGCCGCCGCCATTGCTGATCGAGACGGCAATCATGACGGGGACCCGGTGCTGGGCGATCAGATTATCCAAGGCCGTGAACAATGCCTGGTCGGGGCCGTCCGCTCCGACGATGAATGGCGCGACAGTGCCTGGGACGTATTGTTTGGGGACATATACAGTCACTCGGCGAGTGTAAGGAGCGGAGTGGCTGGTGGTGACTACCAACTTGGCGGGGTCGCTGGGGTCAGGCGTGCCGAAGGTGCTGGCCTCGCGCGCGATGCCGGGATAGATCTTGCTGTCGGTTGATTCCATTGTGAAGGTAGAGACCGTACCTTGCGGCACTCCTTCCTGCACGATCATCTCGGGCGCGGGATTGTGTGTGGGGCCGAGGATGAAGTTGCCGTCGACATTCGCCGGAGCGTTGGCACCGTCAGGCAAGTCCTTAGCCGTAACATAACCAGGCGTGTTGGGATCGCGAGTGGGTGGCGTAGGGCGCGCTGAACGGGCGGCCACAGTCGGGGCCTGGGCCATTGAAGGATTTAGGCCAGTCATCAGGCTGATTGAGATCGCGATGCTTAGAAGACGTAACATTCGGGACTCCCTTTTCTCTTAGAGTTCTCCATTGTCGTCACGGAATGACAAACGTCTATCATCAGGACGCGCAGAGCTGAGGTCAAATGGCGACGTCACTCATCGTACCGCGTACAACGTCTTCTTAGCCGTTTGCCAGAAGCGAGATCTGCTTTCTCTCGAGCGGCGTAGAGAGCACCATGCTGGTCGTAGGACTCCCGTAGGGTAGGAGCTTCTCGATCAGGTCTTCCAGCTGCGCGACGGAAGAGAGGACAACCTTTAGCAGGAATGCGTCACCGCCGGTCAGGTGATAGCACTCCTGAACAGCGTCCAGTGCGGGAAGAAATTTCAGGAATGGCCGGTATCTGTTTCCGTCGCAGGTAAGCCGAACAAATGCGGTGATCGAGAATCCCAATGCCTGTAGATTAATATCCGCTCGATAACCACGGATAAGTTCGAGACTCTCCAACCGGCGAACTCGCTCTGCCGTTGCAGAGGGAGAGAGTTTAATTCTTCGGCCAAGTTCTGCCACAGAAAGACGCGCGTCGCAGCTGAGTTCCTGCAATATTTTTCTGTCGATCAAATCGGTTCCATTGTGCTGAAGCATTGGTTTACCTTCTTGAGGCTGAAAATTAACCAGGATCGGATCAACCTGTGTGCTCGGGAAATTGTAGAGTATTCATCGAATATTAGCATGTATAAACGTGGAATCAACGGAAAACCGGCATTCATACCGTGGAGCTGTTATTTGCTTCCGGCATCGATCTCCTTAGTATTAGTCACATGATTGATCTTGATGGCTCCTCCCTTACTCTTGAAGATGTTGTGGCAGTAGCCGAAGGAGCCGAGCAGGTGCAGCTCGCTCCCGCAGCTCTCTTTCGTATGAAGGCGTCACGCGGCAGGGTCGACGCTGCGATGAACGGCGCGACTGCTGTTTACGCTCTCAACACCGGTGTTGGTCTTCTGGCAAACATTCGTCTCGACGAAAGCCAGATCGAAACAATGCAGGTCAACCTGATTCGATCACATTGCTGCGGAGTAGGTTCTCCATTGTCCACCTCGGTGGTGCGCGGCATGATGTTGATACGTGCCAACGTCCTGGCAAAGGGACTCTCCGGCATACGCCCTGTCGTTGCCGAGCGTATCTGTGATCTGCTGAATTACCGCATCACCCCGGTCATTCCCTCGCGCGGCAGCGTTGGGGCGAGCGGCGACCTCGCTCCGCTTGCCCACATGGCGCTTGTTTTGATCGGAGAGGGGCATGCCGAGTATCAAGGTGAGGTTCTTCCTGCCGCGGCATGCCTTGATCGTGCGGGATTGAAGCCGCTCGTTCTTCTCGGCAAGGAAGGAATATCGCTACTGAACGGAACGCAGGCAATGCTCTCCATCGGCTGTCTGCGATTGAAGGAGTTGGAAGATCTCTTCTATTCCGCACAGACGACTGCAGCTCTAAGCATCGAAGCTCTGCGTGGAACAGCTGCGGCCTTCGATGCTCGTTTGCATGCGGCTCGGCCCCACCCAGGGCAGCTACTGAGCGCGAGCCATCTCACCAACCTCTTGCAGGGCACCTCAATTCCGAGAACTCACGGCGAAGGCAGCCGCATTCAAGATGCTTACTGCCTGCGCTGCATCCCGCAGGTTCATGGTGCTGTATGGGACACACTGGCACACGCTCGCAGAGTCTTCGAGATTGAGCTGAATAGCGCCACGGATAATCCACTTGTTTTTGAAGATGCAATCGTGTCGGGTGGAAACTTCCATGGTGCTCCCCTGGCGCTGACGCTCGATTATCTCTCGATCGCACTATGTCAGCTTGCTGGGATCTCGGAGCGCCGAACTGAGCGAGTCCTCAATCCCAGTCTGAACGAAGGGCTACCAGCATTTCTTGCATCGAAGCCCGGTCTCGAGTCAGGCCTGATGATGACGCAGGTAACGGCTGCGGCGCTTGTTGCTGAACTGCGTGTGCTGGCTAGTCCGGCGTCCACTGGATCAATTCCAACCAGCGGAAACCAGGAAGATTTCGTCAGTATGGGCATGACCTCCGCTCTCAAGCTCGAGCAAGCTGTCATACTCGCGAGAATGGTGATTGCGATCGAATTGCTGGCGGCTACCCGAGCACTGGATCTTCGCGGGGACACGAGCACGCCTGCGCTGGAAGAGGTGAGAGCTCGTTTTCGGACTCGTATCCCGGCGTGGCGTGAGGATTGTGTCCTATCTCTATGGATGGAAGGTGCGTCGAGCTTTCTTGCAGAAGGTGCTTTGGGGAAAAATATGAGGAGCGTTGAACTCGAGGAGGTCCTTCGATGAGCGAGACCTATTCCCCGGTTCGGGCGCCGCGCGGCAACACGAAAACAGCAAAAGGATGGATCCAGGAAGCAGCAAAACGAATGCTGATGAACAACCTTGATCCTGATGTTGCCGAAAAACCTGAAGAACTTATCGTGTATGGCGGACGTGGCAAGGCGGCGCGCAACTGGGAGTGCTACCACACGATCGTCGAAACGCTAGAACGTCTTGGCAACGAACAGACACTTCTTGTGCAATCGGGCAAGGCGGTTGCAGTTCTTGAGACCCACCGACTTGCTCCACGAGTGTTGATCGCAAATTCCAACCTAGTGCCTCGCTGGTCGACCTGGGAAGAGTTCGACAAACTGGATGCAGCAGGGTTGATGATGTACGGCCAGATGACTGCCGGCTCGTGGATTTATATCGGTACGCAGGGGATTTTGCAGGGAACGTATGAGACCTTTCGCGGTGCGGCAAAGAAATATTTCGATGACACTCTTGCCGGCACTATTACGGTTACAGCCGGCCTAGGTGGGATGGGTGGCGCGCAGCCCCTTGCGATCAAACTGGCGGGTGGGGTGAGTATCTGCATCGAGGTCGATCCACAGCGAATTCAACGCCGCCTCCAGACACGCTACCTGGATAAAGCGACAAACTCGATTGACGAAGCAATCCAGTTGGCTCAGGAGGCAAAGGCTCAACGCCAGGCAATCTCGATTGGCCTGATGGGCAACGCAGCGGAGATACTGCCAAAGATGGTGACGCTCGGCTTCATACCAGACCTCGTCACCGACCAGACCAGTGCACACGATCCTATATGGGGATATACGCCAATCGCACATCCCGACGAAGATCTCAACGCTCTACGTTCACTGCAGCCGCAAGCCTACACCGAGCGAGTGCAGGCTTCTATTGCTTTGCATGTACAGGCGATTCTTGAGATACAGCGTCGTGGCGCGCTTGCTTTCGACTATGGTAACAATCTGCGCACCCAGGCAAAGCTTGCCGGTGTCACCGATGCTTTCTCTTACCCAGGCTTCGTCCCCGCATTTATCCGAGATTCATTCTGTGAAGGCCGCGGGCCTTTTCGCTGGGTCGCCTTGTCAGGCGATCCTGCCGACATCGCGAAGACCGATCAAGCGATGTTGAAGCTCTTCCCGGAAGACAAGAGACTACAGGAATGGCTCAACTTCGCCGGAAAACAAGTCGCCTTTCAAGGACTCCCGGCTCGCATCTGCTGGCTCGGCTACCGTGAGCGCGACCGTGCAGGACTCCTCTTTAACCAAATGGTGCGAGATGGTCAACTCAGCGCACCGATCGTGATTGGCAGAGATCATCTCGATGCAGGTTCTGTGGCAAGCCCGTTTCGCGAGACGGAAGGGATGATCGATGGGTCGGATGCAGTCTCTGATTGGGCGCTGCTGAACTTCGCAACAGGTATCGCTAGTGGAGCTGCGTGGATGAGCTTTCATCACGGCGGCGGCGTGGGCATGGGGTACAGTCAACACGCGGGCCTTGTTGCGGTCGCCGATGGTAGTGATGAAGCTGAGCAACGTCTGCGGATGTGCCTGACCAACGATCCCGCGATGGGCGTAGTCCGTCATGCCGACGCCGGATACGATTTAGCCAAGAAGACCGCTGAAAAACGGGGTCTGGATATGCCGAGCATCCGATGAAGGTTGACATCCTCGTCTCGGGAATCTCGCAACTAGTAACCGCCACTGGCCCCGGGCCGAAGCGGGGTCGAGCCATGCGCGAGTTGAAGATTGTGGAGTCTGCTGCCATTGGCATATCATCCGGCCTCATCGCGTGGATAGGAAGTGAGTCGGAATGGACAGGCAAGACAGACAGGACCTTTGATGTCGGCGGTCGTGCAGTTGTTCCGGGATTGGTCGATCCGCACACTCACGCTGTATGGGCTGGTGATCGCTTCAACGACTTCGAGGCGCGAACTTCTGGTTCGACGTATGAAGAAATTCTCGCCGCAGGTGGTGGCATACGAAGCACGATTCGTTCCACAGCTGCGGCTTCGCAGGATGAGCTTGTTGCGTTGGCTAAGCCACGGATCGATTCCCTGATTGCTTCCGGTGCAACCACGATCGAGATAAAGTCAGGCTACGGATTTACACCCGCTGCTGAACTCGCGATGCTGGAAGCAATACAGACTCTTGCAAATATCTCGCCAGCACGCATTGTTTCAACGCTGCTCATCCACATCCCTCCGGTGGTCGCTGCGCAGCGCCGTGGATATTTGACGCAGGTCTGCGAGGAGTTGATTCCTGAAGTTGCCGCGCGCAAATTGGCTTCAGCAGTTGATATTTTTGTTGAGAAAGAAGCGTGGCAAGTTGCCGAGGCTGAGCAACTATTCGATTGCGCGAAGCGGCATCATCTTGCGATTAAGCTGCACAGCGATCAGTTTCATTGTATCGGTGGCGTTGAGCTCGGGATATGGGTGGGTGCGCTGAGTATTGATCATCTGGAGGCCTCTGGGCCGGAACAGATTGAGAGAATCGTGGCGAGTTCGACCATCGCGACAGTCCTTCCTGGGGTCTCGCTTCACCTGGGAATACCTTCCGCACCAGGCCGCAAACTGATCGACGCAGGAGCTGCTGTTGCTGTTGGGACGGACCTGAATCCGGGTTCCAGCCCTCTATTTTCGACATCTGAAGCACTGGCTCTGTCTGTTCGGCTGAACGGACTCACTGCGCAGGAGGCTCTTGTGGCGGGAACGATAAATGCTGCTTGCGCGTTAGGTCTCGAGACAGCAGGTCGTCTTGACGTGGGATGTCCTGCAGATTTTCTGGTGCTACACGGTAATGATTGGCGGGAACTTGTCTATACGCTGGGAATGAAACCCGTTAAAGATGTATGGATTGCCGGAAAGAAAATTCAAGAATGAAGACACTCTATCGACCCGAGCTGGTTTACTCAAATGGCGAGTTCATTGCAGGTGGCAGCGTTCTGGTGGGTGAGGACGGCCGGTTCTTGGAAACCCCCCAAAGCGCAGACACCTCGTCCGCTCGAATTGTTGAGCTACCGGGAAAAGCACTCATTCCCGGATTCGTGAATGTTCATTCTCATTCTTTCCAGAGGCTCATTCGCGGCAAGTCCGAATCGAGAATCGTCAGTGGAAAAGATTTTTGGTCCTGGCGCGGAACGATGTATCACGCCGCTAGCCAGCTTGATCCCCAGGAGGTCTATGACGTCGCACGCATGGCATTTCTAGAGATGGTTATCGCCGGGACCACGACAGTAGGAGAGTTTCATTACCTACACAATGCTTCTGATGGCCGACCGTACGACGACCCAAATCTGCTGACCAAGCAGGTGATTGCCGCTGCGCAATCTGTAGGCATCCGAATTGTTTTGCTGCGAACGGCCTACCTGCGGTCGGGATATGAACTGCCACGTGATCCGGGGCAGACGCGTTTTTTTGAGTCCACCGATACTTTTCTCGAAAACATGAACGCACTGATTCGCGAGTGCTCTGCACCAGCGTCCGAGGTGCAGTTTGGCGTTGCGCCTCATAGCATTCGCGCAGTGCCGCTACCTGACCTGATAGAGATCGCGGCTTGGAGCAGAGAAAATAAGCTGCCCCTGCATATGCACATCGCCGAACAGGTTGCAGAAAACGCGGCGTGTTTGCGCGAATATGGACTTAACCCAGTAGAGCTTCTCAATAGAGAACGGCTTCTCGGCCCTGATTTCACTGCGGTGCACGCAATTCACATAAATGCGGATGAGATCGCAATGCTTGCTGGCGCAGGCGCGACGATATGTTCCTGTCCAACGACCGAGCGCAATCTGGGAGATGGCGTTTTCGCTGCCGACCGTGCGATGAATGCGGGCATTCGTATTGCGCTTGGATCAGATAGTCAGGCTCAGATCGATCCGCTCGAAGACGCTAGAGAGCTCGATTACCACCTGCGGCTTGAGCAGCAGGAGCGTGCCATTCTTGATCAGATGGCAACGAAGACACTTGCCACAACGCTGTTTGACTGTGCAACGGTTCATGGCGCACGATCTCTCGCTATCCCCGGCGGAGAATTGAGCCCTGGCTCATTTGCTGATTTTTTTACCGTTGACTTGAACGACGTTTCCATCGCTGGCCATTGTGCTGAAGACCTGTTGCCAATCATCGTCTTCTCGTTGAGCCGGTCGGCTATCCGCGATGTCGTTGTGAATGGAAAATTCGTCCTTCGCGATCAGAAGCACATACACCAGGATGAAATCATCTCACGGTACAAAGAAGTTCATCATAGGGTGTGGCTAAAGGGCCGGATTGGCGGCGCCTCTTCATGAAAGCAGTCGTCGAGCATCTCTCGAATCTGATTCGCATTCCTTCGCCATCGTATCTATCGAATCGGCCAGTCATTGACTACGCTGTGCAGATGTTGCGTCAGGCAAGATGGCAAAGTAGAGAGGTGATCTTTCGTGATACGGCAGGCGTTGAGAAGGTCAATCTGATCGCATCGCCTTACGGCCAGAATTTGGACGCCATTGCAGCAGAGCTCGTTTTTGTGTGCCATACCGATACTGTTCCGTATTCGGCTGAATGGCCTAGAGCACTCGATCCGTTCGTGGCCGATGGGCTGCTCCATGGCTGCGGTTCGTGCGATGTGAAGGGCTTTCTTGCGTGCCTGTTGGCGGCAATCACCGAATGCGATCCGCGGAGCTTTGTCGATGGATTGCGTCTGATATTGACCGCAGATGAGGAGATTGGGTGCGTGGGGGCCGCTCACCTCATCGCGTCAGGGTTGATTCGATCCAGACGGGTTGTTATTGGGGAACCGACATCGCTTCGTCCTGCACGCGCGGGGAAAGGGTATTGTCTGGCGGAGCTTACTGTCTTCGGGGAAGAAGCACATAGCGCGCATCCTGAGAAAGGAAGATCGGCAATTTACAGAGCTGCTCGCCTCATTTCGGCGATCGAAGAATATAGCTCACGGCTTGCTGAAGAGCAGCACCCTTTCTTTTCACCTGGCTTTACTACGTTGAATATTGGAACCATCCAAGGTGGAACCGCAAAGAATATCGTTCCCGGTCAATGCAAATTTCAGCTTGAGTGGCGGCCGATTCCAGGCCAGAATGCCGATACCGTGCCTGCGGCTGTTTTGAGAATTTCAGACACCTTGCGAAACTCTGATCCGGACTTCCGGTGCGAACTTCAGATCCTCCGGCAGCAAGCAGGTTTCGAATCAGCCGCCAGCTGTCAGCTTGTTCGATCGATCGAGACGCTTACGGGACGAGCGGCGACCTCTATTCCATTTGGTTCCGAGGCGAGTCTTATGGCTTCGGTGGCGGAGGAAGTAGTCGTTTTCGGTCCGGGAGATATGCAGACGGCCCATAGCAACCGTGAATGTGTGCCTTTAAACGAGCTGGATGAAACGGTGGCTTGCTTGTCGTCTTTGATGAGGAACAGTTAGGCAAACGATGCGGCCACATCTTCCATAGCGTTACGTTGCTGCTTCAAGGCATCACGTATTGCTGTATCCGAGATGCCGGAGACATTGGCATCCACGCTGAGCAGAACGCTTTTGATCGATGCTCGTAGCAGCACGCCACCGACTAGCACCTCGCTGCGCACGTGTGTGTCGACCAATCTCGCCGCTGTTTCGGCGAACTCCAGACCTCGACTCATTTCAACGGCTGCCTCGAGAGGGATCTGCGTGGCGCGAACCAAACCGGTTTCCCTTGCCGTTTTGCGGGTGGCTTTCTCATCATCAGTCGTGCGTGGGAGTGCGCAGGCTTCCAGGTACGACTGAAAAGCTCGTGAATCAGCGTCTGCAAGGTCGCTTAAGGAGGCCATTAACTCAGAGACTGCGGAGCTAACGTCTAAGAGGCTCCGATGTCTTGCAGAGTCTGGCTCAGACTTCTTGAGAGAAACGGCGATTCCCTTGTGTATCGAGGCGAGACCTAAGATTGCCGTGACGATTGAGACGGAACCGCCGCCTGGAGTGGGGTCAGTTGAGGCAACTTTGTCCCTCAGTTGCGCTGCCGTCAGTGTCCATAACGAGATGTATCCGTTGCTCAAGCTAGTTCTCCGTTCCCGATTCCGTCTCTCATCCTCGCAGGTGCTTCAGGAGCCGCGAGTCGAACTCAGCGCGTTTGGCGTCCATAATTCGTATGCGCTTTGCATCGGCGTGAAGAGGATTCAAAAGATAGTTGGAAGTATTCGGCAGAATCGCTGAAGGGACGCGGGCAAGCACTGTCTCATTTCGTTGCAGCCACTCATCTCCCAGCCGCCGGCTGAGGGTGTGATTCGACTTCCAACCATCACCGGCGGGAATCTTGATCTGCTCAATCACAAGGTCATCGGGCACTTCGACGTGGAGCAGCATGTAGGAGTGTGGCAGCTCGTCTTCTTCCAGCTCGAGATGGACCAGGACTTCGATCATCGCACCTGCGGGAGATTCGGCGAGATACACGATGCGACGGCCAGCGCTATGCCAGCGCGCTGCATACTTCAATCCACCTTCGCCGGTGAGTGATTTGTAGTTGCTGATCCGCCAAAGATCCCGCGTCACGTTTGGCACTATGCAAACATGCCTTCGTTGATCTGACCCAGCATCTCCTCGACCATGCGTCCGCCGAGGTCGGTACGAAGCATCTGGAGGGGGGTTCGTTCCTCGAAGCGCTTCTTCGGTCCGTTGAGCCACTTGCGCGCCTGGTCTATGTCGCCAAAGACGGAGACGGCCTGATCGAAGACACGAATCAGCCTCGCCAGTTTGTCCGACTCATCGGGTGACAGGGACTGTTTGCGGGAGCGGCGATGCTTGAGGGTGCGTGCGGGAATGACGATGTCGTAGATGTCTTTGAATTGCACACCCGAAGCCGAGACAAAGTTCGCCATGGTTTCGACGGGGACTCCGGCTTCCACACTTTTGAGATCAAGCCGGATGGAAGCTGAGAATCGTGACGGGTGTCCGGATTTTGCAGTTTGCGCCATATGGACATTATGCCACAGATCGTTCGGCAATTTGTCCGGTCTCCTTTCGCTGGTTTGTATCTCACGGTGGGGGGTACCCCCTCCCTCCGCTCGGTCATAATTCTTTCTCTTCAACGACTTAGCGCATGCGATGTCCTGCAAAATCGTCATAGCAAAAGGGTTACGGCCAAATTCGTCTAACTAAACGAGTTAGCCCCGGAGGATGTCCAGGGCTTGCTTGTTTTTGATCTATATATCCAGTATAGCGGGTTGAGTGTAACTAAAATGCCAAGCGGATGTGATTGCCTGGTAAGGAGTTAGGTGGTTTTGGGGCTTGACATACGATTTTTGGGCAGAAAACACCGAAAAATATCGGAAATATGTACTTTACGCAATCAACTCTTTTTCTGGCGTACCATTCGCACAATCCAAAACACGAGAACTGCGGCGAGGACCCCGAAGAAGAAACCGGTTAGTATTTCGGAAACGCCAACAGAGATTGCGGTTATGCCTGAGCTACCCTGCATGGATCACTCTCGATCAGGTCTGGCTATCTACGGGCGATGGTGTAGTTCACCGTGATGGTGGTGTCGACTTCGGTGGGCACGTTATTTACCAGATAGGGCTTGTAGCGCCACTGTTGCACGGCATTGAGCGCGCTCTCGTGGAAGATTTTCAAGCCGCTGATTGGCTCCAGTTCTTTTACGGTGCCGTTCTTGGCGATGATTGCATGCAGGGTTACAGACCCCTGGATGTGTGCGGTCCTTGCCACCGGCGGGTACACCGGCTCAGGCGATGAGATCAGTGCCTGGAACATTGTTTCTGCGGGGACGTGGACAGGAGCTGATTTAGCCGGCTTCGGCTTCGCGACTACGGGCGCATCCTTGGGAACATCGGTCGCCGCCTTTACTGGGGCCTTTACCGGGGCCTTTGCTGGGGGAACGTCCGCTGCCTTTGCCGCCTCCATTCCTTTATGTGCGCTGTCGAGCCCTTCCCTGGCTTCGGCGCTTTGTGGATCGAGGTTCAAGGCCTGCTGAAAATACTCTGTGGCGACGTCATATTGTTTGTTCGTCAATGACTCATTGCCCATGGCGACTAACTTCCCCACGTTTGCTTTCAGTTCGGACGCTTCGCTCGCACCAGGTTGTGCGGGCTGCGGGGGTTGGACGATTGGGGTTGCCGGTGCGGCTGCCTGGAGGTTCTTCGCCTGATTAAGGACACGATAGCCGAAGAAGGCCACGATGCTCAGCACGAGGATGCCCGCCAGAGTTAATCCGACGATCAGCAACGCGTTGCTTTTCTTCCCAGCTGGCTGCGCAGCGGTCGCGGGAGCGTACTGGACTGGCGGAGAAGTGTTGATTGGCGGTGACGGCGGGGTTGCCGTAAAGGGCAGTGTAGTAACGGGCACTGCTGACTCGACAATGGGGGCGTAAGGCACCTGAGTGGGCGCGACTGGCACTGGAGCGGGCACCACAGTAGAGGGTGTCGAAGCGGCAGGTGTTGTCGGGGCCACGGTTTGAGGGTGCTGTGCTGGTGTCGGTGGAGGCGGTGGAGACGGAGCCACGGCGGCAGACGCGGAAGCGACAGGCTGTGCCGGAGTTCGCTTGAAGGTTGCGCTGTACCAAGCCTCAGGATCTCGCATGGCGTCCAGCATCTCTCCTGCACTCTGGAAGCGATCCTTGGGTTCCTTCTGAAGCGACTTCAGCACGAGCGCGGAGATGGCCGCCGACATGGGAATGGCGAACGAGTCGGGTGGAGCGGGCACGGTGTGGAGCTGTTGAATCAGCATGCCCATGGGGGTATCGGAGTGGAATGGGTGTGCCCCGGTTAGCAATTCATAGAAGACCAGGCCCAAGGAATAGAGGTCGGCACGGCCATCGATGGAACTCTCCATGTGGCCACTGGCTTGTTCGGGAGACATGTACTCTGGTGTCCCGATGATCAGGTTCTGCTGGGTGAGGACCGAGGTCATGCCGGCGAAGGCGTTTTCGCCGACTTTGGCGATGCCGAAGTCGAGGACCTTCACCTGTCCTTCTCCATGGCTTCCGCGCAGCAACAGGATGTTCGAAGGCTTGATGTCGCGGTGGACGATGCCGAGCGTGTGTGCTGCACTCAGGGCTGCGGCGGCCTGACTAATGATGTTGATGCAGCGCTCCACCGGCCACGGACCACCGTGCTGTTTGCGCACTTCGTAGAGCGAGCTGCCTTCAACGTACTCCATTACGATGAAGGGTCTTTCGTCTTCCGTGTAGTCGAAGTCATCGATGCGCACGGCATTCGGGTGCTTCAACTGCCGCGCTACGATGGCCTCATTGCGGAACCGCTTCACGAACCCCGGATCGTGCATGAAGTGCCGATGCACTACTTTGACCGCGGCCAGTTCCTGGAACGCCTTGTGCCGCACCTTATATACGGTGGCCATGCCACCGGCGCCAAGTTCACAGAGCACTTCATACTTTCCCCGCAGCACCGTGCCAGGAACAATCTCGGTGGCGACGACATCGGCCAGCGCAGTCTGATCGCGCGGACAGGTCTGGTATTCGTCGGGATAGGTGTTCCGGCAGGATGGGCAGGATTTCATGGCTGTTTTGAATTACGTGAAGTTTAGCCGATACAAAATAGTGCATTCAGACTGAAATGCGTGTCTTTCATGGGAGAATTGATACGTTACGCTTCTATTGCCTTTGTTTGCAAGGGTTTTGCCTAAGACGCCTTTCGCTTAGCGGACGCTTATCTCGTTTCGTTTCGCGGTGCACTGCGGCATTACCCCTTTGCAACGGCACCGCCGACGTTTGCATCGTCGATCGCCAGTATGCCTCCATTTTGCCGCAGGATCAGCATCGTTTCAGGTTTATCGGCTTCGATCAGCCACTCCTGCACTGGTCCAAAGAAGATGGTCACTTCATTGGGGCTAGCTGTAGGGAGAAATTCACGCAGAACTCGGGGATCGTAGAAGCGGAAGTATACCTCTTCCCCTCCCTGAACCTGGACCATCAGAAACTTGCGAAAGTGGTGGCGGATCTCTTCGAAGGACGCGTGGCTGGTGAAGTAGCTGGCCCAGCCCTTGCCCCAACCCAGGTCGAGGAGTGCCTTGGTGAACGGCGAGCCGGGCGGAAGCTTGACGAGATACGGAGCCCAGTTGGCGAGGTCGGTGGCCGACTGGCCGTCGTAGAGGCACTGCTTCTGCTCCTGGGTAAGGGCCAGTAGAGAGGGGATGGTTTGGTCGCACGCTGCATCCAGCAGACAGTAGAGCGGCGCGGTAAGAGTTGCGAATTGGGCGAGCGCAGCAGTCGTTTTTTTTGCGGTGTCCGCTGGCGGCGGTGCGGTGGGACGACGGTCGGGTTCAACCGCGATACGCAGGGTGACCGAGCCTGCGGCGATGAGATCTCCGGGGTGCGTTTGGGACTCGGTGATGCGGTGCCCGTTGAGAAAGGTGCCATTGGTGCTGTTGAGGTCCTTGAGCAGGACTCCTTGTGATGTGGCCAGGAGCGAGCAATGCATACCGGAGAGAAAGTTGTCTTCCGGACAGGTCACGGTGGCGGAGGGGCTGCGTCCGAGAGTGAGCGGCACTTCGCTGAGCGGATACTTCGATCCGGCTCGGGGACCTGCAACGATTTCTAGAATGAAGTTCATGGAATCTTCAGGAGCTGCATTTCTGGACGAAGGGAGCACCCGTCTGGGCGGCAGAGGCCAACGCTCCTGCCTGTCCGGAGACGCCGATCATCACGGTCATGGCGCCGAGGATGATGACACCGCCGTGAATGGTGGGGTCACCCAGGCGGGCGGCCATTAGTCCGCCGATGAGCACGGTGGGTGAGCCCATGGCGATCATGTCCGGTGGGCCGACGCAGGTGAGCATGTCGGTCATGCGAGCGGCGGGCAGGAACTCGATGAGGACGGTAGGCTCGCCGGGGGGCAGGATGGGGCCGCCGACGTGCGGGACAATTCCTGTCACCATCGGGCAGACGTGCATGTCGGTCACTCGGGCTGCTGGGGGCATATTAATCTCTTCTCACTTGTAGTCAATCCGCATTTCTCCCTGCTTACCATAGTTCAGAATTACGGCTATTTGAAAGAGGCGCAATAGCTTCTCTCGGACGATTTGGTCGACTTTGTCACGCAATTCATCAGGATTCTGGAAATCACCAGATACTTGAATCCAATAGGGTAGATCCTCATTAGTGGCTTCATCTGATGAGGAGACCACAAAATGGAGGTCGCCGCTTGTCGCCTTGACATAGTAGCCGTCAGGAAAGTTACTGCTCTCTCTCTGTTCATATTGCGGTATGTCGAGCGCACTGAAAAATCTTGTAGCGAAAGATATTAAGTCTAGTGAATTCTGATTGAACGCTAGCAGATTGAGATATTGCATTTACTTGTCTCCGACGGGCTTGACAACAATAGCTGGTTGATTAGGTACCGTGCCAGGTTTAAAAGCTCCCGGAGTCACATCTCTGCCCAATGTCTGGGTCCAACTGTTGGACCATTGCTGCAGAGCTGGATAGTCGGGCAATATTTTGTTCGGATGTACAAAACCTAGAATACTTTTGGAAGTCGTGTAACCTTTGGTGAGTTGTTGACTCTCCACGAAGAAATCGATGTCGCTCTGCGGCCCGAATTGTGTCCCTTTCGTCAGGCTAGAACCTATAACGGAACTGCCCCGAACACCAACTATCGCATCCGTAACACCACTTGATCTTAATGAATCCTGCAATTGCTGCGATGCGTTGAGGAACTGCTCCTGCGATTCAAATCCGAGAGGAACTGTACGGATAGCTCCGTTTATAGGAACTCCGGCGAGAGGTCCCGTCGCTCCAGCACCCGCGACCGATTTCGCCGCAGCGCCAGAGGTGACGCCAGACCCCGTGAGGGACGGTAATGGAGAAGCCAAGACGGCCGGCGCGGAAGAACTTGGGGGATTGATTGCGCAGGACTGACTGACTTGGTTGTTGAGTTTCTGGTTCAGTTGACCTGTGGTTGCGGCAGCGGCTGGTTCACCACCCGGGACCGCAGGTGGTGATGGAGGGGATGGCGCAGTGACAACCGCCGTCGATGGAACTGCCACGCTCGCCAGCGGTGGGTACGAGGCGGGACCGGTTGGTCCCTCGGGACTGAGGCCCATAGGATCTGAGCTATTGACGGGGTTGTTCTTTGCGTAGCGGTAGAAGTTGAGTTCGGCGAGAAAGGTGAGGGGGTCGCGGGTTAGATATCGGCCGAGTTCGGGTGAGTAGTAGCGGAAACGGTTGTAGTGGAGGCCTGTCTCTTCGTCGAAGTACTGGCCAGGGGCGCGGAGGGGATTGCGGAAGGTGCCGTGGGCGATGCGCGCGCTGCCGAAGCTCGCGTACTCGGCGAGCCAGACTATGGAGCCATCGGGAGCGGAGACCATGCGGGGAGTGCCGAGGTGATCGCAGTGGTAGCTGTAGACTTGGCCGTCGACGCGGACAGCGAGCGGAGTGAAGGTGCCGGGATAGTAGAGATAGTCGTAACGTATGACGGTTTTGGCGGTGGTGACGATCTCCGTGATCATCTGCTCGCCGGCCCATTGGAACTCGACGGTGATGCCTTCACGCTGCTTGCGGATGCGGCGGCCGAAGGCGTCGTAGGCGTAGGTAGTGACGACGCCGGAGGGAGATTCGGAGCTGACCATGAGGTTGCGGGCGTTCCAGGTGAACCGCCAGAGACCCTTGGCGGTGTCCATGCGGACCAGATTGCCGCGGCGATCGTGATCGTAGAGGCTGTGGCCTAGTGAGAGGATCTGATTGGCGGGATCGAATTGCGCGGTTTTGCCGTTGATGTTGGTTGGGTTGCCGGCGCCGTCATAGGTAAAGCTCTCGCTGGGGCTCTCGCCCTGGGAGTCGGCCGCGAGCAGTTGACCCTCAGGGTCGTAGCGGAAGTCTCGGTAGCCGAAGGCGCTGTCGCGAATGCTGGCGACGCGGTCTTCGTTGTCGTATGCATAGCCGAGGGAGAAGAGGGCCTTGCCCTGACCGGAGACGGCAATGTTCTCGGGGCGGCCGAGGTTGTTGAGGATGGTGAGGGTTTCGAGACCGTTTGGTGCGGTGAGCACGTTGCCGCGGTCATTGGCAGCATATTGGATGCGGTGCTCGCCGCCGATCCAGTCGCGGACAAGAGTTAGACGTGAGTCGGCGTCCCACTCGTACTCAATCTTTTCCCCGCTAGGGCAGGTCATGCCGATGAGACGGCCGGCTTTGTCGTACTCGTAGGTGATGGTCGAGTCGCCGCTGTGCTCGGACTCGAGAAGACCAGAGGCATTCCAGACGAAACCGCAGACCTGCTCTGATCCTACGGCCGCTGTGACCTTAGATGCTTCAACGGCGCGGCCTTGATCATCGTATTTGTAACAGATTTTGTCGCCGTCGCTATAGCCGAGCAGCGCCGGACGACCCTTGTCGTCTGGTTGGAGGTCGATGCGGCTCTCTTCTGTACTTATTTTAGTTACAAATCCCTTCCTGTTGTAAGCGTAGGATTCCGAAGTTCCATTGGGAAAGACAGTGCTGTCAGGACGGCTCCAGGTGCTGTAGAGAAACGAGGTTCTACTGCCGTTGCCATCGGTAAGGGCAGTGAGACGGCGGTGATCGTCGTACTCGCAGACATCGCGGAGGCCCAAGCGGTTGGTCAGGACTTGGGGTGCGCTCCACGGGGTGTACTCGGTGGAGGAGAAGGTGCCGTCGGGGAAGGTAGCGCCGATCGCCTTCTGCCGTTCGTTGTAGTGCAGTTGCAGGCGCAGGTTGCCGTTACTGGTAATGGTGTTGAGTTGACCAGCTGGTGTGTACGTCAGACCAAGCTCGTGACCAGCGGGATTCTTGAGGATGGCGGCCTTTCCATCCGGGTAATTGGCGATCTGCCAGAGACGTCCGAGTGGGCTGGCTACGGCTGCGATGAAACCTTGATCATCGAAGCCAAAGCGCGTTTGATTGTCCAGAGAATCGGAAGCAATGACGTACCTCTTCTGGTCGCTCCAATAGGCGCGCGCGGGGCCGTCCGCAAAGGTGGCGATGAGCCCGTCGCCTATCTTCTTTCTGCGAATCGCCGCAAGTTGTTCCTGCCTTAGCTGAAACATCTCCGTGTGGTCCCTGCCCGCGGATGATGCACATCGCGTGTTATGTATCTGGTGCCTGGCCGGCTGGCATCACTGCCAAGTCCGGAGATGCAGTTGATCGATAACATTACATCTTCGTGCCTTTAGTGCCGTCGTCGGCCTGATCGGGTGCTTGCGGCGAACCTGGGTTCGTGGTCTGCACAGGGCTCGCTACACCCGGCGCGCCTCCGCTATTGATCAAAACCAGAGTTCCGGATATGGCGACGCCAGCGGGTCCAATGTTGATGAACCCCCCGGGCCCTGAGAGAGTAAGCCCTTCCGCCCCAGCCTCGATCACGACGCTGATGCCGCCGCTGATGGAAACATTTTGCCCGGCTGAGAGGCCATAGTTCATACCGACCTGATGGTTGTGGCTCTGATTGACATTGAGAGAGAGGCTGGAGCCCACGCTCTCGGTTCGATTGCCGCCGATCGTAATTTCCTCGTTGCCGCCGACGTTTTCCGTCCGGTTGCTGCCTATATTGATTTCTGCGTTGCTGCCGATCTTCTCCAGTCGCGAGGCTCCGATGATCACCGATTCTTTTCCCCCGATGGTCACGCGGAGATCGTTCTCGATAGTGTGGTCCATGTCTTTTTCAGCGTGCAGGTAGATCTGCTCACTTCCCATCTTGTCTTCGAAACGGAGTTCGTTCGACGTAGCTGCGGTGCCACCCTTGCTGCTTCGTGTGACGATTCCTGTGCGGGTGCTGTATTCCGGAAGAGCATACTTCGGCATGTTGGTTCCGTTATAGACAGAGCCGATGACGATGGGATTGTCCGGATCTCCGTTGATAAATTGAACGATGACTTCATCGTTAGCTCGAGGCCAGAAAAAGGTTCCCCAGCCATTGCCGGCCCACGGTTGTGCGACGCGCAGCCATGTACTGTCGGGAGTATTAGGCTTGCGTTCGCGGTCCCAGAAGAATTGGACACAGACGCGGCCATACTTATCCAGATGCAGATCATCGCCAGCAGGGGCTACAACCAAGGCGGTCTGCGGACCATAGATGCGCGGTCGCGGAGTTATCGCCGGCGGCCTGTACAGGATATCGCTCGTTATCGCGGTGAAGCGATTGATATAGCTGGTTCTGGAATTTTCCTCTGACCGGTATGGGGGCCACTGATCCACCTGATGAAAGACTTCGGTGAGGAGATAGGTGCGGTTCCAGGCTTCGCGTGGATGATCGGTGACCTGGAAGGTGTAACCGGAACAGAAGCTGCGTGCGGAGGAATCTCCATGATAGATTTCAGATCCGGAATCGCTGACTCCGGTTTGCGCCGTCAAGAATCCGGTCGCATGATTCGGCGACGTGAGCACTTTATCCGTATCCTTAACGTAGCCTTCTTCGCCGCCGGGATAGGTGAAGATTTCGAATGCATTCTTACCGTAAGGACTGGAGCTCGTTTGGGGACTTATCTGGTGGGCCTTGTAAGTACGAAAATCGTAGTCCCAATGGGCGTGCTTGCCTGAGACCATCGTCGCCGTTGCGCTGAAGTCGTACAACAACGAGACGTAGCTTTCCTCGCGATCGCTGGTCACTGGATAGTATTTGACCTTGTGTACAAGAGGGCAGTCCGCATAGGGAGAGCGGCTATTTCCGAAGATCACCTTGTTGTCGCCGTCGGTATGTTCGAACCAGTAGAAGATACCGTGCTGCTCCGTGATGCGGGAGATAAAGTTGAAATCGGACTCAGAGTATTGCGTGCAATAGTCGAGCGACTGCAAGATTCCTTCGGTCTTGTCCGCCATGCTCAGTCCGTAGGTGGAAATTACACTTTTGACGATGTCCATGACCGTTTTGTCCTGGAAGACTCGGCAGTTGTAACTCAGCCGCAATTGCCAGAGGCTGGGAACAATCTGCACACGATAGAGATCAAAATCCTTTCCCACTGAGACCTGTTCAAACGATGCGACGAGGCCGTTGACGTATCGTGTTCCCTGCACTTCGAGCAACGCGATCTCGACTGTAACCTTGGCTCCGATGATGTCCTTTGGGTCAATCTCTGTGCCCGCGACGGCCAACAGATCAGCCTGAAAGTCGTAGAGATGCGAGATCTTTTCGGACCCTTTCAACGCTTCAATGAGGAGCACATCCTCTCCTAGAGGACTGGAGAACTTCATCAATCGTCCGGATTGCTTATAGCTTGCCATGCTCACTCTGCCACGTTCGTCGATCGTTCTTTGTTGCCGGTTATGTTGAGTCCAAGGTGGATAGTTCTATGCGGCGGCTGCGGCCTCCTGCCAGTGATAAGTCAATGAACCGTCTTTCACGGATATGTCGACCCTCTCCGTGGTGACACCCTCGGCCATACGACCGAGTATCTGCCGGGACATCTCGGGCAACATTGTGTTGGACAGAATGTTATCGACGTTGCGTGCGCCACTCTCAACTTCAGTACAGCGGCTCGCGACTTCGTTGAGCAGAAGATCGTCATAGGTGAGTGTGACCTTGTGTGTCTCTGCAAGGCGCTTCTGGATCTTGCCTAGTTTGAGACGGATGATCTGCTTGAGCGCCTCGTCCCTGACCGGGAAGAAGGGAACGATCATCAAGCGACCGAGGAAGGCGGGCTTGAATATCTTGTTTAATTCTGGCTTGATCGCTGCGAGCAGGCCATTGCTGTCAGGCATGGTCTCGGGGTCGGCGCAGAGCTTCGCCAAGGTGTCGGTGGCGGCGTTACTGGTGAGGATGATGATGGTGTTGCGGAAGTTGATCTCGCGGCCTTCCCCATCCTCCATCCTGCCTTTGTCGAAGACCTGAAAGAAGAGTTCGAGCACATCGGGATGGGCCTTTTCAACTTCGTCGAGCAGTACGACAGAGTACGGGCGGCGGCGAACAGCCTCGGTGAGAACGCCACCTTCGCCGTAGCCCACGTAGCCCGGAGGCGAGCCTTTCAGCGTAGAAACGGTATGAGCTTCCTGGAACTCCGACATATTGATGGTGATCATGTTGCGTTCGCCGCCGTACAGTAGCTCAGAGAGAGCGATGGCTGTCTCCGTCTTGCCGACGCCGCTGGGGCCGACAAGGAGGAACACACCGACTGGCTTGACCGGATCGTCCATGTGGGCGCGAGAGGTAATGATTCGTTGTGCGATGGCGGAGAGTGCGTGGTCCTGGCCGATGACGCGTTTCTTAAGGTGCTCGTCGAGAGTGAGAACGGTAGATATCTCGTCCTTCATCATTCTGCCAAGTGGGATGCCAGTCCAGCCCGAGATAACTTCGCCTACGATCTGCGCATCTACCGAGACGCGCATAAGTCCGCGCTCGCCCTGCAAGGCTGAGAGCTCTGCTTCGATCTGGCCTAGCTTCACGCGAGTAGCGGTTTGATCGACGGCACCGTCAGCTGATGACTTTTCGAGCTCTTCCTGCAGATCACGGATGGAGGCAACGAGGCCTTTTTCTTTTTCCCAGCGCTCTTGCAGGAGAGTGAGCTCCGCTTTTGCATCGGTAATTTTGCCGTCGAGTTCCGCGATGCGCTCGGCGTGATTGGCGCCAATGGCATTCTCGCGTTCCAGGATGCGCTTTTGTACTTCGAGGCTGTCGATGCGGCGCAGAGTGTCTTCGAGTGCAGGGGGTGTCGAATTCTGTCCAAGTGAGAGACGAGCGCAGGCTGTATCAAGAACGCTAACGGCTTTATCTGGCAGTTGACGGCCGGCGATGTAACGATGCGAGAGTTTGACGGTGGCGGAGACGGCCTCGTCGAGGATGCGCAGGTTGTGATGCTTTTCGAGTGACGCAACGATACCGCGGATCATGATGCAGGCGACATCTTCGGTTGGCTCCTCGACTTTAACTACCTGAAAGCGACGGGCAAGCGCGGGATCTTTTTCGAAGTACTTTTTGTACTCGGACCACGTCGTTGCGGCGATCGTTCTCAACTCGCCGCGTGCCAAAGCTGGCTTCAACAGATTGGCGGCATCATTCTGACCTTCAGTTCCGCCAGCGCCGATCATGCTATGAGCTTCGTCGATAAACAGAATGATCTTCTCGGTAGAGGATTTGACCTCGTTGATCAGGCCCTTGAGGCGGTTTTCGAATTCACCTTTAACGCTGGCGCCGGCTTGAAGAAGAGCAAGATCAAGGCTATGAACGTGGACACCCTGAAGCGCGGGAGGTACATCGCCCATGGCTACGCGGTTGGCGAAACCCTCGACCACGGCTGTTTTACCAACCCCGGCTTCACCGGTAAGGATGGGGTTGTTCTGACGGCGGCGCATCAGGATGTCGATCATCTGACGAACCTCCAGGTCGCGACCGAGAACAGGATCTATCTTCCCCGCCTTTGCATTTGCAGTGAGGTTTACCGTGTACTGATCGAGATGGGGGGTCTTGCCTTTGGCCGCTGCAGGCCCATCTTCGCGGCCATCGCCTGCGTCTGAAGCTGAAGACGAACCGGTCAGCAGTGGCGTATCAACCTCGCGTGACTTGGCTACGATGTCGTAGAAGTCCGCACGCAAACCTTCAACTTGAATGCGCTGCAGATCGCGACTGATGTCCTTCGCGAGGCGGGCAAGCTCGTCATTCGCGAGTAGGGCAAGGATAGTAAAACCGGTGCGAATGCTCCCGGCGTCGAAATCGATGCTGGCGATGGTCCAGGCCTCGGCCAGCATTTTTACGAGGGTGGGGCTGAATGCCGGCGAGCGAGCGTTACCTGACTTGAAGTTGTCCAGGCTGCGCTGAAGATCCGCGGTGAGACGCGAACGGTCGATACTGTAATGCCTTAGAATCGCCGCGACATCGTTGTCGCTACTATCGAGCGCCTTCAGCAGATAATGTTCTATCTCGATGTCGTAGTGCGTTCGAGAGACGCATAGTCCAGCGGCCGCTTCGAGCGTCTGTCTGGTTGTGTCGTTCAGTTTGCCGATCAGCGACTTCAAATTTATGCTCATCTGTCACCCGCCATCTTCTCTCGATTTATCGAATCCTACTGAATCAGATAGGTTGCGTCGCTGGGATCGCGATGCAAGGGTTTCGTCTTCAACCAGCTCACAAGACCCAGCCGAGGTTTTTGGTCACCCTGCTCACCGAGCAGGCAACCAGGAGCCTCGTCGCGATTCAGAATCAGCTTAACTTCCGTCTCATAACTCCCGTTGGAATAAAACCTCAACCATGCGGTGAGGTCGTGGTGCCCACTCTGCCCCGGCAGGAAGTTCATATACTTGGCGAAGCTCATAGGGCCCAGTGCTACACCGATGCGGCCATGGTGGTCCCAAACTTCTTCGCCAACGACCACTCCGACTCCAAGCTGCTCGCTGGCACGGCCAGTACCCAAAAGATGCGTGCGGTTTTCCGAAGGAATAGTACGCCAGGTCCCGGCAAATTGGTGAATGGCGACGGGGACGCCGAAATAGTCCTCGAGGAGTCGCTTGAGCGAACTGGCTGTGCGGGTGTGGCGCCCCAGCAGACCAACATAATTGAGGCAGGCGCTATCCGGGAGACCTACGCGCCCGCTCAAACCCGCTGTTCCCAACCCAAGAAAGTCCATGAGCCGCGGCGAGAGTGCATCCGCACCGTCTTTTTCATACCCGATGAAGAAGCGGTATTTCTCCCAGCCGCGATAGAAGAGGGATATGAGGCGATGATTGAAGACATCAAAAAAATCAGCCATCGCATGATCTTTTTCGCGAGCACGGGCAAGAATAAGCTCTGCATAGATCACCGGAAGAGGGGAGACCGAAGCGCACAGCCCCATAAATTGCACCGTCATCCTCAACTGCCCCGATGGCAGGCGCTCAATATCGTAAAGCTGGCTCGGTGGAAACGTTAGCGACGTCATGGCTGAGAAGCGCAGCGCCTCGCCGCTTGGAGCAACGAAATAGCCCACGGGATCGCGGCCCTTCTCCATACGCTGCAACATGCGCACTGCCTGGAAGAATTCAACGCGAAAAGGCTCCTCATCGAGGAGCTTCCGGAACATCCGGAACTGAACTTCATCTGTATCTAGAGCAATACTTGAATTCCAGCTCTCGGTGGCCATGTCTGTAACGCCTCCTTTCGTTGATTTGTGCGTGCGGTAAGTTGGGAGAAGCTGTTCATCGAAGCGTAGCCCGCGAGGAAACGTTCCAATACGGAGGCAAAGAGATAAGCGCCGCCGCCGGCAAACTGTTGCTCGTCCAAGTCAATCTCGACCTTGGTTCCTCGCGCGGGCACGAGGCCATAGTCCGATTCGACGAGAGCGAAGTGCGGCGAAGACTTCATCTTCAGGATTGCGCCGATCTGGTTTTCGAGGTGAGCAGAATCGGTAAAATTATGCAGCCGAAGAATCTCCTGCAGAGCGACACGACCTTCCTCCGTCAGCGAAAGATAGTTCAAAGACAATTGAGACAGCAGCCTCCATATCTGGCCTTTGCCGTGGGGTGGATCGTAGCTGGCAGTCGGGCGTCGCAGCGCGGTCAATTTGCGTGCCGCTGCGTTTCCCACCGCCTCAAAGTCTCCCTCCGCAGCGCCGAAGGTAAAGCGTGAGGGAAGGTCGAAGTTTGTGCACTGGCAGCGTACTGTGAGGACATCAGCCTCCGGATCCCTGAGCTGTCCCGTCAAATCCACGACGGATATGGTCATCGTCGAAGGCTCTCGTTCGCCAAGCTCGTTCAGGTGACGTGTCGCTGTCCAGAAGGCGATATCTTTCTGATCCCGCATCTGGTGCCGGTAGGCGTGGACAGGCTCTAACACAACCGCCTGTCGCAGCTTCGGATTTGCTGCAATCACCTCGTCAACACTGAAGATCTCCATCATCGCGCTGTGGCGGTTGTCGGGAACGATCGTATAGTCGTGGCGCACCTGGTCCAGGAGAATCGGTTCCGCGGTTTGACGAAAGAGATTGATAACGGGCGTGCAACTCAAACGAAACGTGCGTGCATTCACGCCCAGTTCGAGCACTTGCTGGCGGTCCGGGCGCTCGAAGCGCGAGAACAGAAAGACGATCTCCGCCTCTTTGCCAAAACCGGCTTCGGCAAGAGACTCCAGTCCGCCGAGGTCGAAGAACATAAACTTCTCGGGCAGTACGAAGTACTCCTGGAGCAAGCGATGTCCGTCCATGGAGCGCCGTTCATAGGGCAGCACGTTCTCTTCTGGTCCGAAGCCTGCCATGCGCACCTGCTCCCGGGCGACGGAGATGACTCGTGTGGGATCTGCTGGGTCGCGCAGCTGCACTTCAATGCAGTTCGCCGCAATCATCTCGTACAACGGGTAGACAACGCTTGCGTCGCCGGACAGATAAAACCGGAGGCGTGAGAGCGGCAGACCCTGGAAGACAACATCGGGCGAACAGCGTAGCCGCAATCTAGCAGCAGCAACAGCTTGTACCGCACTCGTCGAGCGCGCAGGGACTTGCAGCCGCTCCGGCTGCCGCCACTCCGCCTCTACGACACTGAAGGGCCAGAGTGCGACGTCGTAGGCCGTGCGGTACTGGCAGGCCATTCCGTCCACCGTCGCCTTCGATACGATCATCGTGCCTCGTGGAACGACGACACCGGCGGTTTTGTTGCCTTGCAACGGGTCGGGAAGACACTCCACCACGGTCATGGAGGGGAGCGGCCGCAGATATCCAGGATGAACGATATTCAGCAGCGACTCGACGATCTCGGGGAAGTCGTCATCGATCCGGCGATGCACACGCGCCGCCATGAACGCAAAACCCTCTAACAGACGTTCAACGTGCGGATCGGGAGAGCTATCCTCATCCAACAGCAGGCGTCCAGCTACGCGAGGATACTTGCGTGCGAACTCTCCGCCCATCTGGCGAAGGTAAGTTAGTTCGCGTTCATAGTATTCGAGTAACTCTTCGCGCATGCTACTTTACCTCGTACTCGCCGCTGGATAACTCGAGGACTGTGTCAAAGGTGATGTCCTCGGGCACATTGTCAAACTGGATGCGGCCATCAATATGGAAACGAAGGTGGCGGGCCGCCGTATCGTTACGTATAAGAGAGACCCTGGGAGACTGGATGCGCGGTTCGAACTCCCGTAATGATTGCAGGATCGCGAGCAGCAGGGCGTTCTCATCCCGCTCGGCGGATCCCGTAAAAGCATTGATATCCGTGAGACCGAAGTGGATGACAGAAGCGGACGACTTTGGATAACTCTCTATATTGCTGATGGGCGGACGCCGGGTGTTGAGCAGCAACTCCACGTCGCGCTTCAAGGAATCCCGATACATGCGCATCGAGTTGGATCGCGTCGTCGGCCAGTCGTCCACGTCGATCAAACGATCGATCAGAGACTGCGTTACGAGATTTTCGGTCTTCGACTTTGCCATCCCATTCGCTCCCCGAAGTTATTCAGTCGCCAGCTCACCGTCCGGAAGTAATCGCAGCCTGTGGATCAAGACGGCATAGGCGTGCAAAGATAACTTCCCGGTCATCGGCAGAGTTCTTTCTGCGGTCAAGACATCGAAGCAACAAACTTAGCGGATGCGCGAGCATTGCGCCGCTCTCCCAGGTCTCCAGGCCGCGCCTCTCGATTTCGTTGGAGATGTCCATCAGCACCGGGTAGGCAATCGCATCCTGATTGGCTGTCAAACAGAGTTGTGCTACCTGCACTCGTCGCTGAAAACGCATTCGGCCGCTCGGCTGGAGTTCAGAGTCGCGAACGAGCATGGAGATTGCTTCGCGGGCCTTCCCGCTCTTCAGTAGCTCAAGGGCCGCATCGTATATCTCCTGCGCATGCTCCTCGGCTTCCACAGGTTGAGAGAGAACCTCGGACACGTCGGTACTTTCGACCGCGACGGTTTCGGCAACTGCAGGCTGTGTGGGTGGAAGAATCTCTGAATCGATCCACTGCTGCGTCTCCAGATTTGCTGCGGGTGTGTCGTCATCCAAGGTCCAGCGTCGCAACTCCGGAATATCTTCGAGGAGCGCCCGGATGGTGCCTACGACAGAAACTGCAATCGTGTCGTAGCCGGCCCCCCGCGCTGCACGCCATATATACCGTTGCAGATCCAGCCACGCGCGAGCGCTCTTATCACCGAGCGCCTGCAAAGAGAGACGCAATAACTCATCCCAACTACCTTCGTTGGCGAGGCGACGAAAGGTCTGTCTCGTCTCGGTGGAGGGTGCAATGGCGAAGTCAAACGCCGGAGATGCCCCCTGGCGCCGCGTTTCTCCAAGGCGCAGTCCGGCACAGAGAAGGTATGGCACCGGAGATGATGTGTCCGCCGCGCGAAGATACTCCGCGCAGCCAATGATCATGGCGTAGGCGTCGTTCGCATCCGTCGGAGCGCCTAGCGAGGCCATGGCTCTCGGTACCTTCTGAGTCGCGGCGGGAACCGGCGATGCATCAGAGCCAGTCTCCGTCGTTACCGAAACTGAGGCCTGGAAGACCTCAGGCTCCTCACCCACATCGGGTTCTGTTTTGCGTTTTTCATTCAAAAGAGCGGTAAACAGCACCTTCTCTTCTTCAAGAGCGGAACGAAGCTTGCCAACATTGGGATAGTCGTCGCCATACTTTTCCTGGTGAAACTGCTCAATTTCGCCGAGCAGCGACAACGCTTTGGAGAGGATCTGTTCCGTGCTGGAGTAAAACTCTTTCGGGGTTGCTGCGAAGCTCTTGTCGAAATCTTCGGCTGTCACCTTGCCGCGCTGGATAGCCTCGTTACGCACCGCCATCTTTTCGCTGGTTTCGGCGTCGGCCTCGTAGCCGACTGTCCGCGATTCGCCGTAGAGCAATATAGTGAATCCCGATTTGGTGACTGGCGCGCTCCTTAATGCGAGGTACATGCGGGCTGAATACGCCTCCATTGCGCCAGTGCGCCGTCCCATATCTCCGTCGTCTTCAATCGACGGATAAAACGTTGGCCAGAACTCATCCTGCAATTTCTTCAGAAACTCAAGGCAGGGGATGAGCATCGGAAATCCTTCGCGCTTGAAGTGCGACTCGGCAAGCCAGGTCGCAAGGCGGAGGTCCTTTGTGCGTTTGGCCAGGGCTTCTCCTGCCAGCTTGATTACGGCTACGTGGTCGGCCTTCTTCTGCGCCCGCGCCCAGTCCCCCGCAGGCATATCATCGTCATCCTCGGTTCGGGCTTCCTTAATTTGATCGAAGATCTTGTCGTAGTACAGATCGGTGCCGGAAGGGTTGTCACCCTGGATTGGCTCCAGCAGATCCTCACGCAGGGGCATGCTGAGACTCCTTCGCCGCTGCATCCCATTGAATGCTGCGAAATTCCAAGAGCGGAATCTCTTCACCATCGACGAGCATCAATCTTTGGCCGTACAGCACCTCGTCGACAGAGTCTTCCGGTTCAGCGTCCTGCCACACGGTCGTCCGGCCAAGTTGGACCGTCTCGTCGGAGTGCCTTGAAGATAGCGGCGCAAGAACAGGAATCAAAACTTCCCCGAGGTCCTGCAGGCGAAAGGCGGGACTTGTCTCAATACGACCTCGGGCCCAGATCAAATCGCGCAGAGTTTCAGGCTTCTCGATCTCGAGACGCCTCATATAGTGCAAAGGAATCCAGGTGTAACTTCCCGCGATGAAGACCTCAAGATTTGCTCCGATGCGAGGATCGGCATCGCGGAGATCGGTGAACGGCTCGCCATTCCAGCTGCCAGAGGTAGGTATCGCGCTTGCGTCGACCTGTGGAAGCTCCCGTTTTAAGAACATCTCCTGCCTGGTTCTTTCGGCATGCAACGCGCTTCGGTACAAGAGCGTGCCTGCCAAAGCCTGGTTGTTGGTGTCGGCCAGAACATTTAGCTGTTTTTCTGCACGGTCATACTCTCCGGCGAAGCAGAGGAGTTCAAAGAGGAAAGTACGGCGCTTGATGTCGAGAGGATTTGCCCTCAATTCGTCACCAAGCGCCTTGATTGCCGCCCGAAGTTCCCCCGACCGGTACAGTTCGAGAGGAGTCATGTAGGACTAGGAAAGCTTATTCTCTTTTATGTTGTAGGTGACGGCGCCGGTACTGGCCAGGTTGCCCTGATCGTTCTGGACCGAGTAATCGATTTTAATTTCGTTGTAGCTGAAAGCCACTGATACTGTCGGGATTTCGGTGGCGCCGCTAATCTGGAGGCTGGTCACAAATAGCTCTTTGAAATCGACCTTGAGAAATGGCTTGCCTGCTCCGCCAGCTTTGTTTGCGGTAATAGTCCCGGTTGCGATGTGCGTCCCAGCACCTATCGACTTGAAGAATTTAGGAGTTGCCTTATCAAAGTGTGTCACGACGCTGATATCGCTCAGGCTGGCCTTGCCTGCGCCGGAGCCCCCGGTGCCGGCCACAGAGGAGACCTGCGATGCGCCCCAGCTAAAGGACATGATCTGAATCTCGTTTTTGTGGTTGGAATCGGCGGATTCACCATCGATACCATCAAGCTTGAGAAAGTAATCTACAGCCATAAATTCTCCTTTGTTCTGCGAGGTTGGTCACACGCAGTGGAAGTATCAGGGGGCCCGGTGATTATCTGCCGGCGGGTGCGGGTAAATCCGCGACTAGCCGGAGTGAGACGGTCAACTCGTCCAACTGGAAGTGAGGCCTGAGGAATGCGACTGCGCGAAGGGCTCCAGCATTCCCTGGAACTTCCATGACCTCGACACGCGCCTCACGTAAGGGCTTTGAGGCCTTGGCGGCGGACGACGCATTGTCATCGGCGACAACGTAGTTCATCACCCATTGATTGAGATACGCTTCGGCCTGCGTGCGGCTCATCGTACTGCCGAGCTTGTCGCGCATGATCGCCTTCAGGTAGTGCGCAAACCGCGACATGGCGAGGATGTAGGGCAATTGTGCCGAGAGCTTGGAATTCGCATTGGCTTCCGGCTTGTCATACATCTTCGGTTTATTCACAGTCTGGACGCTGAAAAATGCGGCGTAATCGGTGCCTTTGCAGTGGACAAGCGGGACGAAGCCTTGATCGGCTAGTTCCTTCTCGCGCCGGTCTGTGACAGAGACCTCCGTCGGGCACTTCAGCGCGATGTCACCTTCATCGGTACGGAAGTTGTGAGCCGTCAGACCCTCGACGAGACCTCCATTTTCAACACCGCGGATCGAAGCGCACCAGCCGAACTTAGCAAAGGAGTTGGTAAGGCGGGCCGCAAGCCCGTACGCGGCGTTGCCCCAAAGATATTTCGAGTGGTCGCGTCCATCAACACCTTCCTCGTAGTTGAACGCCTCAATCTGCTTCGTGTCATGCCCGTATGGCTGGCGCATGAGGATGTGCGGCAAGGTCAACGCTACGTAGCGCGAGTCGTCCGATTGGCGGAACGACTTCCACTTGGCGTACTCCGTACTGTCGAAGATCTTCGACATATCGCGAGGCGCACCCAGCTGCGTGAAGTCACCTAGATTGAGCAACTCGGCCGAAGCTGCGGAGATAAATGGCGCGTGGGCCGCAGAGGCCACCTGCCCGACACGTTCCAACAACTCGATGTCCTCGGGACCGCGGCCAAACTCGTAGTCTCCCACTAGAGCTGCGAAGGGTGCGCCGCCGTAGACGCCGAACTCTTCTTCGTACGCCTTCTTGAACAGCGCGCTCTGGTCGAACTCGGGCGCACGTTGCAGGTCGCGCAGCAGATCTTTCTTGGAGACGTTGAGGACCTTGATCTTGAGCATGTCATTCGTTTCGCTCTGATCCAACAGGTACTTAATGCCGCGCCATGTGGCTTCCAGCTTCTGGAAAGACGGATGATGAATAACCTCATTCAGTTGGAGCGAGATCAACCGGTCGATCTGGGCTAGCCGTGCGCTGATGGTGGCTTCCGCGTCCTTGGTCAGCGTCATCTGGCCGTCCAACACCTGATTGACGAACTCTTTCACGAGGTCTTTGCCTCGTTGCAGGGAGCTGGCGTCGCGATTGAAACGTCCTTGAGAGACAATCTGATCGAGTAAAGAAACCTCTTCTGTCGCCGCCTTTGCAGGCGCCGCCGCAGCCGCGGGCTTAGTTGAACTAGCCATTGCCTTCCTCCTTGCTCGCGGTCTTGATCTCTGACCGCAGCTTGTCGCGATCCTCGGTGCTGGAGACCGCGTCGAAGAGCATCTGATCGAGCTTGTCGTTGCCCTGCAAGGAACCACGCAAATCCGAGAGACGGGTGCGCAGATCCAGCAGATCTTTGAGGGGTTTAACCTGCTTGGCCACGTTCTCTGGCGAGAAGTCGTCGAAGCTCTCGAAGTGCAGGTCGACTTTAACCTGACCGGCATTGGGATCGTCGCTGAGCTTGTTCTCGACCGAATAGGCCAGGTGGGGTTGCATGCCCTTCAACACGTTGTCGAAGTTGTCGGGGTTGATCTCTACGAACTTCCGCTCCTTCAATGCCGCAAGCGGAGTCTCGGGTTGGCCGGTCAAATCGCCCAGTACACCCATGACAAAGGGCAACTCTTTCATTTCGATCGCGTTACCAACTTCAACATCGTAGGTAATGTGAACGCGCGGTGACCTAACACGGTCCAACTTGTGCTGTGTACTCTCTCTAGCCATAATGTACCTGCTTGTCTGTGGGGGCCCGTATCGGTGCTCACAAATTGACCACAGACTTGGCCACAAGTCAAGAAGTTCGCTTTTCTGCGATTTACAGGCAAAGATTGCCCATAAGAGTTACTAGTCGCTGAATCGATAAATCTCTTGTAAGTTTCAGAGTCGAAGGCGAGTACATTGAAAAAGTATTCGTCATCGTGGATAGTGGAGAGCATCAGCGGGGTCTAACCAAGTGCGACAACTGCAGCCGGTCATCTGGTCCAAGGGCACCTTCCTGTCGCCGCAGCACCTTCAGGCGCAGGAGAGGTTCGTCGAAGATACGGTCCGGTTTTATCTCGACTCGTTGGCCTCGAAGTCGTGGGGATTTCTCTCTCTGCAACTCGACGCAAAGGCCCTGACAGAGGGCAATCTTGCAGTTGTGCAGGCCGTTGGCGTCTTTCCTGACGCACTTCCGGTAGACATTCCCGCCTCCGATCCGGCACCTCCCTCTCGCAGACTTGAGGAATGCTTTCGCGGCGGCAGGAAGTCCTGCATGTTTTACCTCGCCATTCCCGAATATCTCCATGGTGGCATGAATGTGTCACTGCAACGAGGCACAGTCAGCACACGCTATCTCGCACAGCTGCAGATGATGCGTGACGAGAACAGTGGCAGTAGTGAAAAACCCGTACAGGTTGCCCGCAAAAACTTGCAACTTCTTGCTGAGGGCGAAAACCTTGAAGGCTCCGTACTGCTTCCCTGCGCACGAGTTATCAAAACCGAGACTGGCATGTATCAGCTCGACCAGACATATATCCCCTCTCTGGTCGACTGCCATGGCAGTAACACGCTAACGGCGATCCTGCGCGGCATGGTCGAACTGCTGGTGACTCGGAGCAGCCAGCTGGCAGGGGGGCGACGCCAGAAAAACCAGTCCCTGGCAGACTTCACTGCGTCGGACGTCGCCAATTTCTGGCTACTCTACGCAATCAACACGCATCTGCCCGGTCTGCGCCACTATCTGGAGGCAGGCACGGTACAGCCGGAGATTCTGTTCCGAGATCTGTCGGATCTGGCCGGCGCACTTACCTCCTTCTCGAGTGACATTGACCCAAGAGATCTTCCGGCCTACAACCATGAGGATCTGGGCGCATGTTTTGGCGAACTCGATCGCCTGATCCGGGTAATGCTCGATACCGTGGTGCCGAACAACTTCGTCGCGCTTCCGCTCAAGCTGATGCGGGACACGATCTATGCCACATCGATCGACAAGGACTCTTATTTCGAAGGCTCACGTTTCTACCTTGCGGTAGCAGCGGACATTCGCGACGCCGACCTGATCGATCGGGTTCCGAGGCTGCTCAAAGCCGGTTCGGCAGGACACGTAGAGGCGCTGGTGCGCCAGGCGCTACCGGGACTGCGCCTCAACTATGCCGACACGCCGCCGCGCGCCATCCCCGTCAAACTCCACCACCACTACTTCACCATTGAGCAGGAAGGGACAGAGTGGGAAGCAATTCAAAGAGCCCGGAACTTCGCAGTGCATGCGCCCTCTGAGCTGTTGAACCCTGCGATGGAGCTGGTAATTCTGTTTCGCGACTCGCGCGAGAGCTAATGCTTGAAGAGAAAGACGACCGCAACCAGCACGACAACCAGAACAAAGATAATTCCAATGAGCACTAGAGGCAGGAGTGGCTGCGTCTTGCTGACAGGAGCTGGAGTGGGCGGTGGGGGTGCCGGGGGCATCCACTGCGGTGGGGTTAGACTCGGCGCACCCTTGAAAGACTGCAGCGGTGGGGTGGCGCTTCCATGCCCAAAATTGAGCGGCGGCAACACATTCGAGTGAGGAAACTGGGGAGATCCAACAGGGAAGCCTGGCATTTGGGGCTGGGCTGCCGGTGGATTCGCTGGCGTGGGTTGCTGTGGTGGCTCGATCGGCTGCTCTCCACGCTTCAGGGCCTGTTCGCGCATCGACGATGCTTGAAGGATGCGAGTAAAGTCGCTGGAACCACCAGCCGGAGCGGCTGGCTCGGACAGAACGCTTCGGCCTGGAGAGGCAACGTCCGTTTTGGGTGGCTGGCTGAAATCGGGAGTAGCCGGCGCGGGTTGCATTCGCTCGACTTGGTTCCCTACCGATGATCGCTCGCCGTAGATTGAAGTGAATGGCCCCGGCGGTTGTACCGGTGTTGGATTGGGGGGATCAGGCGGGTCGTCAGACTGATCGAGCGTTCTTAGTAGCTGGGTCAAACTGCTTCCGCCGGAGCGCTGATCCGCAGCCAGTGGGTTGACGATTTGAGGTGGCGGAGCGACAGGTTCAGCTCGCGGGGGAGTCTGGCCCCAGTTTTGCGGGGGGCGGCTGGGTTCATCGCCAGCTGTGCTGCTGCTATCAACCGCGCGAAACATCTGAGTGAAGCTGCCGGCTGGTTGCGCCTCGTGAGTTGGCACCGCTGCCATACTGGATGGCAGCACAGGCGGGGTCGGCGCTGGGGTCGAGGTGCCGGCATCCGGATCGATGGCGCGAAATAATTCAGTGAAGCTAGCGCCCGATGGCGCTGCGGGAGCAATAGGTGGCACATTGGGTGGCTGATTTGCAGATGCCGGCGCGACGCCCGGAGGTATGTTACTTGCGCCCGATTCGATCGCCCGAAATAGCTGCGTAAAGCTCTCGGCAGACTGTGTCTCAGGAGCGACAGGTGCTTTTTCGGTTGCTGAACGGGAGATAACTGGTGCTGATGAAGAGGCATTCCCACGATCGATTGCCTGAAACATCTGGGTAGAACCGTCGCCCGAAGGAGGCGCGGAAGTTACCGGCTCTGTACCGGCCGACAGAATCGCAGCGACCGGTGCGGCTGGAGAGGATGCAGTGCTGTTACCCGAGTCGATTGCCTGAAACAGATCGGTGAAGCTGCCGGCAGACTTAGACGCATCGGAGAGTGACGCGGCGGCTGTAGCGGGAGGCGTCTCGGAGACCGGCGCATGTCGATCGGAGCCTCCGTGATCGAGCGCCTGGAACAGCTGAGTGAATGAGCCTGCGGACGGCGGCGCCGAAGGCTCAACTTTCAACTCGCTCTCGGGCGTTCGCCGGATGGGCGGGGATGGAAATGCGGCGGTAGGTGCCGCAGCAGGAGCTGGAGACATAGCAGTGACTTCAGGCTCGCGCCGCGTTAGCGTAGTGGCGTCTTCGGCTCGGGGCGGCGGGGCTGGCATCTGATGAGCCGCTGGCTCGGCTCGTTTGGGAATCGAGACCGCGTCTGCGCCAGCGGTTGGCGGGGCTGGGGCTCCGCTCTTGGCGTCCAACCCACGCAGCAACCGTGTAAAAGAGGCTGAAGAAGAAGGCGTCTGCGGCGGCGACGGAGTTGTCTCCACCAGGGGCGGAGGCGAGACCGGTGGCGAAGTGGGTGTCTCGCTCAAGGCACGCAGTAACTCGGTAAAGCCTGCACTCACGGGAGACTGCACGAAACTGACGTCTGCACCGGGCTTTGCCGGAGGCTGTACGAAACTGGCGGCTGCACCGGGCTTTGCCGGTCGTGGCTCGTTCCTGACATACGAGGACGGAGGCAGCTCTGCCGCACGAACCTTCTCGTCTGCTGCGAGGGATCGAAGAGTACTCAAAATCGAAGCGTTGCCTTCGGGCTTGGAACCTTGTGCGGGAAAGACGACCTCGTGGACAACGGGCATTCCTGGCTGTGGCGAAGGCGGACTCTTGGGAGCTTGGGGCTCTGGACGCGCAGTGACGGGCGAGGAATCGACGGAGGGAGATACCGGAGCGTCGGTCGCCGGGATGGCAGCGAACATGCTCGTAGCGCTGACCTTGCCTCCATCGTCTGCGGGGCCTGGCTTCTCATCAGACTTTGGGTTGCCGTCTGCTGTCGAATCGTGTCCCATCGCTTTTATCTCCTGCTCAAGCAATCGGTTGTGAGCGATCCACCCCATCAGGATAGGTCGCATCGATAGCTTGACAGTCCACAGTAATATTCCTACTATACCGCTACAGTCAAAGGGATTTGTTTACGTTGAGACGTGTTTGATTTCCCTGCATTCGCAGATTTCTCCGTCTCTTACGGCGGTGCGGCGATAGTCCTCATGCAGGTTTTTCAGTAGGATTGAAACCGCGTTACGGGAGACCGTGCGCCTCACTTTGGTTTGCATCTGACAGGTTGCGCCATATGAAGTTTCTGTCTCGTGTGGTCTGGTCGGAAGGAATGCACCTGGGCCCACACCACTTCCAGACGCAAAGCCGCTATTTTGAAGATTCGCTGTGGTTTCTCAGCGCCAACCTGCGGCGCAATCCGTGGGGGCTGCTGAGCCTGTCTCTGGACAATGATGCGGTACGCAATGGACTGGCAATTCTGCGACACGCCTCCGGAGTCTTTCCCGATGGCCTGATCTTCGATATCCCCGAGAGCGACCCTGCCCCGCCGCCCGTTAATCTGAGTGATCTGTTTGCTCCCACAGATAGCGAGATCATCTTGGCCATCGCAGTGCCGATACGGCGTGATCAAGGCTTGGACTGCGACATCACTGGTGGCACTGAGGCTCGATACAGCGCAGTTGAGCGTTCCTTGCGCGACGAGACTATCTGTCAGGATGAATACACCGTCGCCTTTGGCCGCAAGAACCTTGAACTACGCTCGCTTGCCCAGCTCACTCCTGACACCACGTCCTTTCCGATTGCGAGGATATTGCGCGACGGCAAGGGCGGCTTTGTCGCGGACCCGGAGTTCATTCCGCCCTGTCTGCGGATCAGCGCCAATGAGAGCCTTCTGCTTCTGTTGAAGCGACTGGTTGAAGCCATCGAGGAGAAGGTCAAGACCGTGGGGCGCGGAAAACGCTCGGGCGGTCAGTTCAGAGTCGGCACCTCGGCGCTTGACGTCTCCAATCATTGGTTTCTGCATGCGCTCTGCTCTGCCCTGCCGACGCTGCACCATCACCTAACGGTCAAACGCAGTCATCCGGAAGAGGTTTACCGCGATCTCGCGCGGCTCTCGGGTGCACTTTGCACCTTCTCGCTGGAATCCAATCCAAGCGATATCCCGAAGTACAACCACCTCGATCTGTCGCTCGTCTTCCGCGCACTCGACAAACATATCCGCCAGCATCTGGAGATCGTCGTTCCCTCCAATACGGTTACTCTCGAGTTCAAGAAGGCAGAGATGTATATTCACACCGCTCCTGTTAACGATGAGCGCTGCCTCCGGAGATCAAGATGGATCTTGGGAGTGCGCTCCAATCTGGGTGATTCGACCATCCTCCGGATGGTGCCTCAGATTGTTAAAGTCTGCTCCGCTGAGGGCGTGGGCAAGTTGGTGCAACGTGCGCTCCCGGGCTTGGAGCTGTCCTATTTGCAGGTGCCTCCGCCGGCCATCTCGGCGCAGGTTGATATGCACTACTTTGCCATCAGCGCAGCTGGAGCCTGCTGGCAGCATATTTTGCAGACGAAGCAAGTCGGCATCTATATTCCCGGCGAGATCGGCAACGCCGATTTTGAAGTTACTGTTATCACGGAGCCCAACGCATGACGACCCCTCCGGCCATTCCCGTAACTCGAACGAATAACCTGGCGCTGGCGTTTCAGGACGTCATTACCGTGATCCTGCGGATGCGCTATCGCGTTCAGCGCATCTCGGATGCGGCGGGCTTTCGTGCCAGCATTCGCAAGATGATCTCCTCCGCCGTGCAGGAGGTCCGGAACATGGGCTACAACGACAAGACCTCGGAGATGGCTCTCTACGCGATCATCGGCTTTCTCGATGAGAGTGTGCTGAACTCGCAGGACCCCGCCTTCTCCGACTGGGCACGCCGCCCCCTGCAGGAAGAGATGTTCGGTGGTCACTTCGCCGGCGAGTACTTCTTCCGGCATGTCGACGATCTCCTGAACCGCCCCGAGTCACCCGAGGTTGCCGACGCCCTGGAGTTGCACGCGCTTTGTCTGCTGCTTGGGTATCGCGGGAAGTTTGCCTTCGGCAACGCCGGAGAAATTCACTCCATCCTCGCGCGTATCCGCGATAAGATCGCACGCATCCGCGGACCTCTCGTGTTGGCCAGTGTTGCCGCGGCGCCACCAGTAAAAACCGCGGTCGTTCGCGATACGTGGGTAACCAGGCTGGCGATCGCAGCGCTGCTCATTGCAGTCCTAACCCTGGTCGCGTTTCTCGGCTACTGGGCCATCCTCGGCTCTGGCATTAACAAGATCGAACAGGCTTCCATCCTCAACCCGCCCACCGTGAGCAGCACCTCGCAAGCCATGGCAGCGAGGATCTCGCTATGAAAAGGTACTGGATCGCAGCGTTGATCTTTGTCGTCTACGTTGCGCTCGTAGTGGCGGCAGGATTTCTGCTTCACTTCGAAGGAACCAAGCTGCTGCTGTTCTGTGTCATCCTGACGCTGATCGGCGCGGCTGCACTCGCGATTGTTCTGTGGTATCTCCACAGCATCACACCGACCACAGACCCCATCGAAGCCGCCAACTCTGCCGATAGCGGAAATCTCGACGCGCTCATCCGCGATGCCAATCAGAAGCTCAAGCAGGCGGGACGTGATGGGGCGAAATCGCTCGCCCAGATGCCCGTCATCTATATCATCGGCGATGAAAATGCGGCCAAGACACAGACCGTCCTTCAGTCTGGACTCGATCCAGAGTTGATCGCGGGGCAGATATACCGCGATCAGAACCTCGTCCCCACGCAGTCGGTCAACATCTGGTACACCGGCTCTGCGGCACTGGTTGAGGCAGGCGGCAAACTGCTGCGCGACTCTGCGCTGTGGCAGCGGCTCGTTCACCTCACACAACCAGGAAAGCTAGGCGCCGCACTCTCCAAGACAGCCCTGCAACCAACCCGCGCTGCGGTCCTCTGTGTCAGCCTTGAGCGCATCATGGCGCCGAACACGAGTGAACAGATTCGCGCGCTGGCGCAGAGAATGAACGAGCGGCTGCGACAGCTCTCTCAGACCCTCGGTATTTCGCTGCCGGTCTACGTTCTGTTCACCAAGCTCGATACCATCCCTCCGTTTGCGGATTACGCCGGCAGCCTCACCGATGACGAGGCAAAAGCGCCGCTAGGTTCCCTGCTGGGCCGGCTCGACGTGGGTGCCGGTTTATATGCAGAGCGTGCCACAACGCTTGTAGGGACGCGCTTCGATGAGATTGCGTTCTCTCTCGCTGAGTTCCGAATGGCTGTGCTCTCGCGCGGCGGCCAGCCCGAAGCGCTTGCTCGCGCGTATGAGTTCCCCCGCGATCTGCGCAAACTCCGCTCCGGCATCGTCGACTTTGTCGTGGAGGCGGCTCGCCCCAGTCAGCTTGGAGTCAACCCCTATTTTAAGAGGCTTCTTCTTCACCGGCATGCGGGCACGCATCGTTGAGGATGTCATATCCGTTCAACCTCAGGCGGCGCAGGTGCCTCACATGGAGGCTGGAGCGACCCAAGTCTTCTCACTCTCGGCTCTTCAGCAGCAGGCGCCCGCGCCTCAGCAGCCTGTGAGTGGCGGCTCGCGAAAAATCGCACAGTGGGTCTTCCTTCCCCACCTTCTTTCGAGACTCGTGTTGGGTGACAAGACCGCTCTCGAAAGCAGCCGCGCAAGCACCAAGGTTAGCGGCGTCAAACGCGTGCTGTGGGCCGGCCTGGGCGGGCTAATCTTCGCTTATCTCGTTCTCCTGACGATATCTTTCTTCAATAACAAGGGGCTGGAGGACCGAATCTCTGCCGTAACGCAACGACCGATATCTCGGTTGACTGACAGCAGTGTAGCCTCGCTTGCTGACCTGCAGGGCCTCGACCAGCTCCGCGAATCGCTAATCCAACTGGACGGCTACCGGAACGACGGGGCTCCGCTCATGTATCGATGGGGACTCTACAAAGGAGATGCGCTCTACGCCGCCGCGTGCCATGTCTACGGACAACGATTCCGCAGTCTCCTCCTAGCGCAGACGCAGGCAAACATCATTGCCAAACTGACTGCCGTGCAGTCGCCTCCGCCGCCCGAGGCTGACTATAACTCTACTTACCGCCCGCTCAGGGCCTATCTCACCACTACAACCAATCCTGAAAAAAGTACGAACGACTTTCTACCCGCGGCACTGAAGGACGAATGGCAAGGTTCGCGCCCAATTCAGCCGGAAGTCGCCCATCTGGCGCAGAATCAGTTCGATCTCTATGCCACGCTTCTTGCGCAGCCGCAGTCCTGCGTCGCATCAATCGGTGGCCCTGCCGATATGCCTACTGTCGAGCACGCGCGCGAATACCTCAGTCACTTCGGAGGGTTCCAGCACGTCTACCAAAGCATGGTATCGGCGGCCAACCACAAGTTTCCTTCGATTCGTTTCAACGACAAATTTCCTGGCTCCGCGCGATTCATCGTGGACTCGTATGAGGTCCAGGGAGCCTTTACCAAAGGCGGCTTCGCTTTCATGCAGGACGCCATCAAGCATCCGGATCCATACTTCAAAGGAGAGGAATGGGTGCTGGGTCCGCAATCCAGCACAACCCTTGACCCGGCCACGCTCCCGTCACAACTGCAGGATCACTATTCCGCTGACTTCCTTCAGGCCTGGCGCACCTTCATGACCAAGGCTGTCTTTATCCCGTATCAGAATATGCAGGATGCAGCAGCCAAGCTGAGCGTCCTCGATGGCAACTCGTCCCCGTTATTGGAGCTCTTCTCAGTCATCTCGCTCAATACTGCAGTGGGTGTACCTCGGTTCTCCGACCCTTTCCAGGCGCCTCAATCCGTCGTACCGCCAACGAACGGTGAGAACAAATACACCGCCCTCTCCAATCAGGCCTACATTCAGGCGCTTCAGGGAGTGGAGCAGGCCATCAAAAATGTGAGTCTGAATCCTATCAGCGCCAACGATCCCACAGCAGCAATGCCTATCATTCAGGCTGCCGGCAATGCGGACCAGGCAGCCGAGGCCCTCCGTGGAACGTTCAACCCCGACAGCCAAGGTCACATGGACTCAGTAAGCTTCGCTCTGCTCGAAGCGCCGATCAAGTCTGCAAGCGCGTTGGCTGCGAGGGCACCGGCAGCAGCTGCAGGAGGAGGTGCGAAGACCTTCTGTGCCCAGATTGCTCCCGTCATGGCGAAGTTCCCGTTCAATCCGCAAGCGACTGTTGACGCTACGCCGGAGGAGGTCGCCCAGATCTTCCAGCCACAGCAGGGGTCGCTCTCGCAGTTCTACAACAACACGCTGCGCCAGCTCATTGTGCAGCAAGGAACGCAGTACGTCCCTGCGCCCGGTTCAACCGTCGGCATCAGTCCCGCATTCCTGAACTTCTTCAATGCCGCCGAGAGATTATCGTCCACCCTTTACCCAGCCGGTGGCGCACAGGCGATGCTCAACTTCACCCTCACCCAGGTCAAGACTCCGGGCGTACCGGATGCCGTGCTCAATATCGACGGACAGCAGATCACAGCCGGCGGCCAGTCCACCCACTTCGTCTGGACATCTCAGCCCTCCAGCCGAATCACACTGACCTCCGAAGCCAACAGCGCTCCGGTGATGACGGGCCCATGGTCGGTCTTTCATCTTGCGTACTCTGCCACGCACCCCGCACCGAACCGGCTTGAGTTCAGCTTTCAATTCAACGGCCGCACCAACCAGGTCGTTCATTTCGATTCCAGCGGACCCGGCGCAGACCTCCTCGATCCGCGATTCATGACCCGTCTACACTGTGTTTCCTCTGTCGCGCATTGAGAATATAGTGCAAGGAAAGGCTTTCTAAGCCAGCTATAACGTGATGTCCAATTCAATTGGTGGTAGCCCGCTGCACGGTTTTGTGGGAGTACAGAGTGTCTCTTAAAGTGTCTGTTGCCGCGCTGAGCGATGTCGGATGCGTTCGAAAGAACAATGAAGATGCCTACGGATACGATCCGATCCGGAACCTTTTTATTGTCTGCGACGGTGTCGGCGGCATGAACAGCGGCGAAGTCGCCAGCGATCTGGCAATCACCACGGTGTTGAATGTTTTTGCTGCTTCGGAGAATGAAGACTCTCCCATCGAACTGCGGCTCAACGAGGCGATCCTGGCAGCAAATCTCGCAGTCCGGCAGGCAGCCGAGCACCTGGAACACAAGGGCATGAGTACGACACTGGTCGCCGCTACAATCGACCAGCAAAGACTCCTCGTCGGCAACGTCGGCGACAGTCGCGTTTACATGATCCAGAACGGTCAATGCATGCAACTAACCGTCGACCATTCCTATCTGAACGAACTCATCCGGAGCGGCGCAATCTCCGTAGAAGACGCTGCAAAGGTAGACATGAAGGGAATGGGGTCGATGATTACCCGCGCCATCGGTGCCGCGCCGTTGGTAGAGCCTGATTACTTTTCCGTGAACCTGCAAGCCGGCGATACGGTTCTGCTGGCGAGCGATGGTCTTTCGCGCTACATCACGCAAAACGATCTAGTGCAAAGTGTGTCCAGTGACGACCTCCAGTTATCGTGTGAGCGACTGATCGCGATCGCGAAGGATCGTGGCGGCGCCGATAACGTCACTTGCATGCTGCTGCACCTCTCATCCGTTGTTTAGCCGCCTCCTTTACCGATATGCGAATAACAGCACTATTGTGAGTAATAGCAACTCCTGCGGTCAGATTCTTTAGCAGGCTAATTCACCGGGACTCTGCTGGAGGACCTGCCCGTGTTGAGCAGCGGGCTAGCCGCAGATTGAGAGAGAGAATGGCCGAAGCAATCAACTACAATCGCCGCCGCTTTCTCGGCACTGCGACTATGACTATTGCCGCTGCACAACTCGGCATGATCCGTTTTGCGAGAGCAGAGTCCAGCAAGACGCCGGCAGTGGATCGATTACCCGTTGAAGGTAAAATGCCTTCTCTCAGCGGCGCGACCGAGTGGCTCAATTCGCAGTCATTGACCGCGGCCGGTCTGCACGGAAAGGTCGTCCTCATCGACTTCTGGACCTACACCTGCATCAATTGGCGACGCACACTCCCCTATGTCCGCGCGTGGGCCGAGAAATACAAGGAAGGATTGGTGGTAATCGGCGCGCATACGCCTGAGTTCTCCTTCGAAAAGAACGTCGACAACGTTCGCTGGGCCGTGAAGGACATGAAGATCGACTATCCGGTCGCCATCGATAACGATTATGCGATATGGCGGGCTTTCAACAACGAATATTGGCCGGCCCTTTACTTCGTCGATGCGCAGGGACATATTCGGCACCATCAATTCGGCGAGGGCGAATACGAACAGTCGGAGATGATTATTCAACAGTTGCTAGCGGAGGCTGGAATCGGCAACATCGGTCATGGACTGGTTTCGGTCGATGGCCGGGGTGCTGAAGCTGCCGCCGATTGGGGAAGCCTGAAGTCCCCGGAAAACTATGTCGGCTATGAGCGCACCGAGAACTTTGCATCTCCCGGCGGTGCGGTATGGAACAAGCGTCACGTCTACGCTGCCCCCGCGCGGTTAGAGCTCAATCATTGGGCCCTCTCGGGTGATTGGACAGTAGGGAAAGAGGCCATTGCTCTGAACCAGGCCAACGGGCGGATCGAGTACCGCTTTCACGCCCGCGATCTTCATCTCGTCATGGGACCAGCAACACGAGGAACTCCCGTTCGATTTCGCGTGCTCATGGACGGGCAGCCGTCAGGTGCAACTCACGGAGTTGACGTCGACGACCAAGGCAACGGCACAGTTACCGAACAGCGGATGTATCAGTTGATCCGGCAACCGCAGGCCATAGCTGATCGCCAGTTCGAGATCGCGTTTCTCGATTCGGGCGTCGAGGCTTTCGCGTTCACATTTGGCTGAGTTTATTTCACTCGACTACCGCGTTCTGAAGGCGGGGATCGGACACAATCTGCCTCAAGAAGCTCCGCAGGCCTTTGCCCAGGCTATCGTTGATGTCGACGGTTATTGATCGGCCTTAGCCTGCATAGACATGCGGACTGACACACACAGTCCGCATGGTGGCACTTGCCACCCGACACTTGGCTCCATACAATTTCGGGGAAGGCGACGTGCTGACGGTGCTGGCTTATTTTGCTGAAGGAGGAACGGATTGAATAGACGCAGGAATATTAGGATGTTTGCGCCTTGGTTTATAACAGCTATCGTCGGTGTTTACTGTATTTTGCTGTTTGCTCCCAGAGTGGCGTTCGCTCACGCAGTGCTGGTCAGCTCTCAACCAGGAGTGAACAGTACCGTCTCTGGACCAGAGGTCGCCGTCCTCCTCAAATACAACTCACGAGTCGATATGGAGCACTCAACCCTGACGTTGCTCGACCCTGACGGCAAAGTGGAGAAGGTCACGATCGAGAGTGAGCCCTCGCCTGGGGTGCTGTCTGCTAAGTTGACTGGACTCGTCAAGGGAGCCTACGTGTTGCGCTGGCAGGTCCTAGCAACGGATGGACACATCACGCGCGGCAAAGTTCCCTTCCAAGTACAGTAGTAGGTAGAGACCTAATCTCTTGATCTGGCTCCTTCGCGATTTTGATCTGCTGAGTGTTCTAGCACGCGCGGCAACGCTGGCTTTCGAAGCGTTGCTGCTGGGAGGCGTTGCCTTTCTCCTGATCGTGGCGCGCCCAGCGAGGGCGAGCGCGGCGGTCGAGAATTTTTGCCGCCGAGGTATCAGGATGGCGGCACTCGCGCTGGTGGTTGGCGACCTTGTCTTGGTCTCCTCATCCGGTGCCATTCTGATGAGCGGCTCAGATTTGACGCTCAGGGATGTGACGACCACCGGATTTTTCCGCGCCGATTTCTTCGCAATCCTGTTTGCCATTGGACTCTGGACCTGTGCGCGGCTCAAAAGCAATAGAGCAACGGTCGCGATGCTTCCCTTGAGCCTGCTGCTGCTGGCGGCAACTGTCTCCACCAGCCATGCAGCAGCCCGCATCGACCATCGTATTCTGCTGGCGATTCTCACCGCCGCACATCACTTGGGTACAGCGGTTTGGATTGGCGCAATGGCTTATCTGTTGATCTCCTTAGGCCGCGTCGATGACTTGTACGAAGCGCGGCGTTTGACTCAGCGCTACTCCAACATGGCGCTGACGGGCGCGGCGACGCTCGTGTTGGCCGGGGCGGGTATGGCCTGGTTCTATGTCGGATCGTGGAGCGGGCTATACACCACTGCGTACGGCATTATGCTGGTTGCCAAAATCTTCCTTTTCATGGCGATGATTGCACTTGGCGCCGGAAATTGGTTCCTGGTGCGGCGTCTGGCCAGCAATCCTGAACCGCTGCTGGCGCGGCTGCGCCGGGTCGTCGAGGCGGAGGTTTGTCTAGGATTTCTCGCAGTGTTGACAGCGGCTTCGCTCACCGCACAGGCACCCGCGGTCGATGTTGCCGCTCAGGATAGGCTGACGTCCCACGAGATCTACGCTCGCTTGCACCCAGAGGTGCCGCGCATGAGCAGTCCGCCTTTAGCTGCTTTGGCTGCTCCGAACTCACTCGCTTGGGCCGTGCAGGACAGTCAGTTTGTTGCAACTGTCGGGAGTGACGACACCGACAAAGCATGGTCGGAGTACAACCATCACTGGGCAGGGCTGATTGTGCTCATAGCAGGGCTGCTGGCGCTGCTCAGCCGGTACCGCAGGATGCGCTGGGCCCGCTTTTGGCCGCTGAGCTTCGCTGGTTTAGCCGTCTTCATCCTGTTACGCGCTGACCCGGAGAACTGGCCACTCGGGCCACGTCCCTTTTGGCAGAGCTTTGCCGCGCCCGATGTGCTGCAACATCGTGTCGGGGCGCTCCTGATCGTGGTCTTCGCGGCATTCGAATGTGCGGTGCAGGCAGGTAAGTTGAAAGCGCGGTGGGCCACCTACATTTTTCCGGCAATGTGTGCTCTCGGTGCCGCGCTGTTGCTGACACACGAGCATTCGGCAAGGGACGTGAAAGAGGCAATGCTCGCAGAGATGAGCCATACCCCTATTGCGCTGCTTGGTGTTACTGCAGGTTGTGGCCGATGGCTGGAGCTGCGTTTACCCAAGAGCCGCATGGCCACTATTGCCAGCTACCTCTGGCCACTATGCCTGGCATTAGTCGGCTTGATACTGATGAATTACCGCGAATTGCCATAGCAGCCAATGGCGGCACACAATTCTGTCGAATCTCCCGCTTCACGTCAAAATAAAAAATCAAAATCAAACAAATAGTGTCTTCCATAGTTGCCGAAGAATAACCCGTATTGCGGGTCTGCAATATTGTTGTGGACTTGTAGCGGGTTGGTGTGGTTCGTCAGATTCCGTACTGTGATGGAGAGGCGTACTGCATGATGGGTGCCTACATTGATATCTTTGGAACTCCGCACGTCCGCCGAGAAATAGCGTGGGTAACGTGGTTGGAAGGTCGAAGACGGAAGGTAGTTCTGGAAGACATCGACCGGCTGCCATGTAAAGCCGTCACGATACTCGACGCGCGGACTTACTCGTATTCGCCAGGGCAGCGCTGAGACTCCCCAAAACAGAAAGCGGTTAGGGATCTCTCCTGGGGTGCTGGCAATGATCGGGGAACTTACTACCGGAAAGGGAAAGTCCCCGAGGTAACTTGAGGCATCGGATTGCGTACCGCGGGCCGATTGGCGAACATAAGAGAAAAAGAATTGGCGCTGCTTGCTGGCTCCCACCCGTGCAGTGACCTCCGTTTGGCTGCTTTGCAGGGAGCCCGAACCGCTGAGCACCAGAGCACTCGCGGCCGATGTGATTTCAGGCGCAAGGCTAAGTTGATTTTGCGCATCCGCTCGGATATAGCGCAACCTAAGCATAAGAGATTCATTAACCTGGTGCTCTGCCTCAACGTTCCAGGTCACGCTGTACGGTGCGAAGTTTCCGCTCTTGATTTGCTGATTGATAAACGGAAAACCGGACTTCGATTCGGTGCTGGTGAGGTTCGTGTAGAGTAGCGGTCCATCCATAATGTTGCCGTTATTGTCGTATGTCGTGATGAGCTGTTCTGGGTAGCTGCTGAACGCATAAGTATTAAGCGGCAGAGAGTCATAGAAGACTCCGATACCACCGCGAATGACAGTGGCGTTATCGCCACGCGGCGTCCAGGTCACGCCGGAGCGAGGAGCAAGCCGATTTGTATGTGTAAGAGACTGAGTCTCCAAGCGCATCCCAGCATCTACAGCTACCCGAGAACTCAGAATCCAATGATCTTGAGCATAGACGGCCAATTCAATATCTGAGAGGCTGAAGGCGCCGCTGCCAACATAAGCGATCGTACGCAGCAACTGGCCTGACGTGCCTTCAACCTTCACATCGCGATCTGTAACTTGCCCATTGTCTTTAGCACGGGCAAGGATGGTTCCGATCTGTAAGACATGTTGCCCGAATAAATTAATGACTGAGGGTTTCCACGTTTCGATCCATTGGAAACGGGTAGCGTCGCGACTCTGCTGACCGAAATAGTTGCCAGAGTTCCCTACCGGCGACAAAATCATCGTTCCTTGCGACTGTCCTGTGACATTTGTGGCAAAAAGAGTCCCTGCGAAGGTGGAGGTCATTACCCCACCACGAATACCGAAATGTTCACTGATGGTCGCTATCTCTTCGTGATAATCAGCGTTGGGCGTCACCGGCTCCGGATCGAAATAATTCAAATTTGCGTACTGTAGTGTGTGCGGTGCGAAGTGAAAGGTGGCAGTGATGCTGTTCTGCGCGCCTAGAAGCGCATCGACCTGAGTGAACGAGTTAAATGCGTTTGAGCGGATCTCGTCGTCGGGAAACGGCAAGGTACGCACCTCAGACTTATTCATCAGATACTGAAGGCCTTCAAGGAAGTGGATGCGATCGTCTATCAGCGGACCACTGAGATTCAGACGGGGCGATGCGTCCTGCACGCCAACAAGATGCCCGCTGCGAATTCTGAAGTCTGGGAAAGGGTCGTTGAGGCTGTAGCTAAACTTGTCCCCGCCTCGACGCGTCTCCGCACTCACAATCCCAGCCGTAAAGTTGCCATATTGGGCCAGATAGGGCGACTGCATCACCTTCAAACTATCCACGCTGTCTATGGGGACGCTTAGGCCGAAGTTGCCGGTCGCGGGGTCATTCACATTGACCGAATTGATCAGCAGAGAGCTGTGCTCTTCGTCGAGGCCGGCGATCTGAACACGGCCATCGGGCGTTCGTATCACGCCAGGCACCAGGGGGAGAGCATCGACCAACGTGTTCGGGCGCAGGGGGTTCGACGCAGCATTTTCCAGAGGAAGTGTTGTCTCGCTGCTTGCGCTCTCCGTCAACACGCTTTGCGAATCGGCTTGGACCACCGTGGTCTGTTGCACGACTACTCTCTTCGACAGTGTGATCTCAATCTCTGGTCGATCTTGCGAAGGGACACCGGTAGTGGCAGGGACGTAGCCCACAAGGCTCGCACTAAGACTAAGACTTGCGGCAGATCCGCAACCGCTGAGAGTCGCAAGACCGTGAACATCCGTGATGGCCTCGCAGACTAATGCCGAATCTAAGCTGCCTTCGATCTTGACACCCGCCAATGGATGTCGATCCTCGTCCATGACGGAGATGAGAATCACGGTTTTACCCGCTGACTGCGCCAACAACCTTGGAACAGAAGCAAGAAATCCACCCACGACCGTGCAAACCAGCAGTGCGTATCCCAAACTCCACCCGAAAGCCCCGCGGGCGGATCGCCTAGAGCTAAATGCTCGCGAGTTTGCAACCATGAAGCGAGTCATCGTGCTTTCCCGTAAGGCAGTCGCGGCAATGAGAAGACACTGAGTTGATGCCTGAAGGCGGCCCACGCACATCAGACTTGCCCAATTAGACTAAATTCGGCCCCATCAGGGTGCGGCCAGATTTTCGCGCTATCAACATAGAGCATCAGCTGAATGACCTGGTTGTCTTTTTTAATTCCCCTGGACCGTGTCCTCCTCTTTGCTGGCACCCTGAAAGCGACAACCGCAAAGGCAAATGAGACCTCAGCTCACGCTAAGTTACACTAAATAAGACTCGGTTCTGGTGCCTAATGACAACCCTCCTAATGCGAAATGTGTTCCTCGGGGTTGCCGCGATCCCCTTTATCTACTATGCTATCGCGATCTTTAGTTCGTTACGATTCTTTCTGGTAACGCGGGCCAAAACTGACAAACCGGGTGGATTTGTGCCGCCGGTGAGCAACCTGAAGCCGGTGCGTGGACTTGATCCCAATGCTTATGAAAACTTCGCTAGCTTCTGCCGGCAGGACTATCCCGACTACGAGATTTTGTTCTGCATCGGCGACACGAGTGACCCTGCCTATCCGGTTTTGCAGCGACTCGTCCGCGACTTCCCGGAACGTCAGATCCGCATTGTGATTGGGTCAGGTCGCATTGCGACCAACGACAAAGTGGCCAAGCTGGCACGGCTTGTAGAGGAAGCCTCACATGAATACCTCGTGATCAGCGACAGCGATGTGCGCGTCGAGCCGGACTATTTGCGAAAGGTGATAGCGCCGTTGGCAAATCCTAAGACAGGGGCGGCTACCTGTTTTTATGTGCCCATCGAAGAATCAACCTGGGTGCAGCGCCTGCAGGATGTTGGGATGGTTTCAGACTTTTATCCCGGAATTCTTGTAGCGAAGCAATTGGATGGAGTGAAATTTGCACTAGGTCCCACGATTGCAACAACTCGCACGCGGCTTCAGGCTTTTGGCGGCTACGCTTCGATCGAAAATCGTCCGGCGGATGATCTGTTGGTCGGTCGCTTGATAGCCGAGCAGGGTTACGAGGTTGAGCTTCTTCCCTACACTATCTCCACGGTCGCGGATTATCAGTCTCTCAATGAACTGTTTCATAAACGCCTGCGCTGGATCACCGTCATGCGGCACATGCGCCCTTGGGGACATCTGGGTTTAATCTTTACGTTGGGGTTGCCCTGGGCACTCCTGGCGGTCGTACTTCTTCCAACACCGGGCATCGCCGCGAGTTATCTTGGTGGATATCTAGTCGTACGCGCCGTGTTGACCCTACTGGTTGGTTCCTGGGGGCTCAAGCAGCCCGGCATCTGGAAGAAGGTGGCCTTGATACCCCTGTGGGACGGCATGGCCAGCCTGATCTGGTTGGCGAGTTTCACTCGTAAGACGATCCGGTGGCGAGGACGGGACTATCTGATGCGTGATGGCAACCTTGTCCCGCCCTTGTAAGTGGATCGCCGCAGAGTACGGACCGACATCTGCTTAGATGGAATTCCTTACCAGCAGCGGCTGTTTGCTTATTTCGCCTCCGAGACGTCGCTCGTTCTGTGTGCTGCGCCAATTGACTTGCGGCGCAAACAACGACGGGTCGATACGATCGCGATAGCGCAGCGCAATGTTGATCAGTGAGTCGACGAGAGAATCCGAAAGTACATGCGGCTTGAGCCCGAGATCGGCCAGCTTGGAGTGCTTCGCGTTGTAATAGTGCGACTCCGCTTCGACGCGAGGGTCGGAAAGATGATCAATTTCTACTTTAAGACCCATCTGTCCGGCTACCGCTTGGACGGTAAGGGCTAAGTCGAGGACCGAGAACTGCTCGGTGAACTGATTGAAGACGCGAAACTCACCCGGCTTGGCTGGGTTCAGGCAAGCTATCTCGACGCAGCGGACGGTGTCACGAATGTCGAGAAATCCGCGCGTCTGGCCGCCTTTTCCGTATACAGTGAGCGGATAACCAATCGCCGCCTGGGCGCAGAAGCGGTTAAGAACCGTCCCGAAAACCTCGTCGTAATCAAAACGATTGATCAAGGCTTCATCCATCACGACTTCATCGGTAACCGTACCGTACACGACACCCTGGTTAAGATCGGTTGCCCGCACGCCCCAAGCCTTGCAAGCGAACATAATGTTGTGACTGTCGTGTACCTTTGAGAGGTGATAGAAGGAGCCCGGCTGTTTGGGGAACGGAAGCGTATCTTTGCGGCCGTTGTGCTCGATGGTGATGAACCCTTCCTCAATATCGATATTTGGTGTGCCGTATTCCCCCATCGTGCCCAATTTGACGATATGACAGTCAGGCTGCAGCTCACGGATGGCGAAGAGCAGATTCAGGGTCCCGACAACATTATTTGTCTGGGTATAAACCGCGTGCTTACGATCGATCATCGAGTAGGGCGCGGACCTTTGCTCAGCAAAGTGGACGACGGCCTCGGGCTCGAAGGTCTTGATTGTCGAGGAGAGGAAGTCGTAGTCAGAAACATCACCGACGAAGAGTTCGATTGGAATCCCGGTCAACTGGTTCCAAACCGCCAGGCGCTCAGAGAGAGGGCGGATCGGCGTCAGAGTCTGGGCACCAAGTTCGTAGTCCCATTGCCGACGCACAAAGTTGTCGATAATTGCAATGGAATGCCCTTTGCTTGAAAGATATAAAGCGGTAGCCCAGCCACAATAGCCATCACCACCGAGAACTGCAATCCGCATATTTACTCCAATCATTCAGTGGGCTTCTACACGTACGTATATCGACGCGCGATCGAACCCTTGGGTTTCATAAACTTTCTATATTCCTATCGATCTGTTATTTACGAGCTCCCAGGCAACCTCAAGGTTCCCAGGAGTCTCTAAGGTTTTTCGATCGCTTCGATCGGATGATTGGTCAGCAAAACCTTACCTCCGCTTTCCTCCAGCAAATTTAGTTGATGACTGCCTACCAGCGACTCCAGATGACCAACGGCTGTCTTTTTCGCAAAGATGTAGTACCTTTCAGGTTTTTGCCAGATTTCCCGAAATTGGCTGTCCTCTAGAAAAACATTGGGTGCATTTGGAGCGTATGAACCGTAAACAAGATTGTTGAATCTGCCATTCAAGAGCAAGGCAGTCCTGTCCGTGTAATAAAACACCGATGAAAACCAATAGTAGTGGTGGTCGACGATTAAATTTCCTGGGGGGACTGCTCGAGCTTGTTCACCAAGGGCCGGGATGAGAGGTAGGGGTCAAAATCGATCATCGCCAGACGGGCAGCGTGAAAAAAGACCACCATCATGATCGCCACCGTTACGTATACCTTCTTGCTAGACGTTCGGATCGTGCCGATGGCTCCGATGAGAAATGAGCCCGCAGCAAGAGCAAGAGGCAGCCGCAGGTAGGCAAATGACTTGAGAGTCAGGTCCTCCATATGGCCCAGCGACAGCGTGTAGGCCGCCGGGTTGGAACTGAGAGCCTCGGAAATATCCCCAGGAGTCGGAACGTGGCGCACCGCAAAGAGGATGGCGATGGCAGCCACCGCGGCAATGGAGCAGATCACAGTCAGGAATCGCGTACCAAACCGAAGAATTCGACCGTCCATCGCTATTGCCGAACCGATGAGGAGCGCGAATGCCGGGTAGCACGGCATCGAGTAGTACTCCTGGGTCGTGGAGAACGTGAAAAATACCAGAACAAAACCTACCCAGCAGAGAGCGAGGAGTCTTGTTCTACCGGCCCGATCAACGGATCGGTAGGAGAGCTTTGTGGCCGCCGGCAGGTATACGCTCCAGGGGAAGAGCCACGCCAGATTGAGCAACCAGAAATAGAGCCGCGGTACGGTGTTGTAGTCCCGGGGATAACGCAGATTGAGAAATCGGAGGAGTTGCTCATTGATAAAGAAGAACCAGAAAAAGCCGTGGTATTCACCCGGAACGCTCTTCATCGTAAAGCTGAAATAAGGCGGATTCCGAAGCGTGGCGAGAATATGCCAGGGTGCAGCAATCAATAGAATGATGGCTAGACCACTGAGCGGCCGAAGTCGTTTCCACACCCCCGCGGAGAAGATTTGTCGGGTACACAACAAATAGACCACAACTGCCGCAACCGGGAAGACGATTGCAATAAGGCTTTTCAGAAGCAACCCTACCCCGAGGCTCGCAGCGAAGACGGCCGCCCATGCTCGGGGATGCGGCTCCTCCTCTTCAATGACTCGAAGAAACGCCCACAGGGCCAGGGCGATCACTAGGGTGAGCATCACGTCCGGTACGAGGATGCGCGTGAAGAGAAAGAGCCCGATGCAGGTTGACATACAAAGACCCGCATAGAAGCCGGCGCGGCGCCCGAAAGCCCAAGCTCCAAACGCCGCTGTAGTGAAGCAAAGCGCGATAGCGGAGAGTGCAACAGGAATGCGCGCAGCCCAGTCATGGACGCCGAACACCTTGTAGGAGATCGCAATCATCCAGTAGATAAGCGGAGGTTTTTCGAGATAGGCCACCCCATCCAGGCGCGCCGTAACCCAATCACCGGAACTAAGCATATTTCGAGCGATCTGCGCCTGCACCGCATCGACGTCGTCCATTAGCGACGGCGGAGACAAGATGCAGCCCAGATAGACCGCCGCTGCAAAGAGTATAACTATCCAAAAAAACTGACTGCGGCTTACAACTCCGCCGTCAGCACCTGTCTCCTGAATGTCAGTGACGGTGTTGACTGAATCTTCCATCGTTTCATCCACAGAAATAACATGATCAGCCCCCACAAGTGATAGCCGATGTTTATGCGCTTGTTTAAGTGCAGTTGGGTGTAGGTACGGATCGTTTCGAAGTTAAACAGCTCAGAGTGCTCCGCTTCCGCTGATGCCAGCGTCTCCATCAACATCCCTCGAAGCGGTCCCCGGAACCAATCGTGCGCCGGAATATCGAAGCCTATCTTTTCGCGCTGGACGATAGCGGCGGGCAGCTTAGATCTCATCACTTCCTTCAGGAGATATTTCTGACGCGCACCGCGGATTTTCAAGTCTAAAGGCAAACTAGCGGCAAATTCAATGATGCGGTGGTCAAGGAACGGAGGCCGGACCTCGACAGCGTGCGCCATGCTCACGCGGTCCGATTTCACCAGAATGTCGTCCGGCAAATAATATTGCTGATCGAACTCAAGGAAAGGCGCAACCCCGTCTCCCGGAAGGCTTGCTCTCAGCCGGGCGAGAACATCGGTAAGGGCACCGGGCAAGGGAATCCGCAGTAGGGTGGCTTTTTCCGCTTCGGAAAAGGTCCCGTTCCAGTACACATGGGCCCGCTCTGGTTGCATGAGGCTACCTTGGAGGAGGCGTTTGAGCTTGTATTCAAGGCTGATTTTTTCGTTAGAAGGCGGCCAAAAGCGTAGGGCGCGAAGAGATAGAGCGATCGCTGATGGAGGCAAATTTCTAAATGGCGCGGCAATACGGTTGGCGCGATAGGTGAGGTAACCACCGAAGATCTCATCGGCACCTTCTCCACTAAAGGCCACCGTACACCGCTTCTTGCAGAGTTTGGAAAGAAACCAAACCGGCAATGCCCCGGAATCCGCGCTGGGCTCGTCGGAATAATAGGCAATGTCTTCGATGGCTCCCTCTAAATCTTCTTCGGGACTCAGGTTTAGCTGCTCGTGATCGGTCCCGTAATGTTCGACTACTTGGCGGATGTAGGGCGACTCATCGAAACTTCGGCCGCTAAAACCAATCGAAAACGTTCGAAGCCGCGAACTGGATGCCTGAGCGGCATAGTGGAGGACAGTTGAGGAATCCACGCCTCCACTGAGCCAGACCCCGAGCGGCACATCGGACATAAGGTGCTCGCGGACGGCATTGTCTAAGAGATAGTCGAGCTCGGCTTTTGCATCTTCGAGCGACTTCGGTATGGGTGAGATATCCGGAATACGCCAGTATGCATGCTTGCTCGTGCGGCCGTCCCGCCATTCGAGCCAATGGCCGGGTGGCAGCTTTTCAATCCCATCTACCAAGGTCCACGGACATGGAACGTAGTTCATGGACAGATAACAGTCCAGTCCGTCGAGACTAAGCCGGCGTTCGATTTCCGGGTGGACCAGAATTCCCTTGAGCTCGGAAGCAAAAAAGATATCCTCGCCTCGCTCGGCGATATAAAGCGGCTTAATGCCGATGCGGTCGCGCGCAAGCACTAAACGCTGCTTGGAATTGCTCCAGATCGCAACCGCAAACATGCCGCGCAACCGATCAAAACAGTCGGTGTCCCATTCAAGAAATGCCTGAAGGACAGTCTCCGTATCACAGTGGGTTTGAAAGCGGCGGCCGAGCGATTCAAGCTCGCGGCGGACCTCAAGGTGGTTATAAATTTCACCGTTGAAAACGATCACGGAGTCGCGGTCTTCAGAAAAAATAGGCTGATCGCCGGACGCCAGGTCAACAATCTTGAGCCGCGTCGCACCGAGAGAGCACGCTCTCGATCGAAACACCCCTTGCTGGTCCGGTCCACGATGAATAAGGGTGTCCGTTGCACGCCGTATGCGCTCTTGGTCCGGGTGCCAGTCCTTCGTTGTGAATCCAACAATGCCGCACAAGTGTCTATGCCTCTTCCAGGCACGCCGCAATGGAAGTCCCGGCATGCTGAATAGTTTGATGATTGAACCCGCGGCCGTATAGTTTGTGCCGAGAACCCATAACCACAATCATGCTACCACCCACATTCGACCAAGCCAATTTCACTGGAGAAGCGCATGTCCACTTTGCGGATAGCACAACGGCGCCGAAGCAGATGCGGTGGATTAATGAAAAAAATATGGATCAAGAGCCTCTGAGGGGAGACCAACGATCCGCCCAGATATCGCTATAGAATAGATATATGTTCGAAGCGGTGGATACCGAACCAAAGCCGATGACGCCACACAAGTCTCTGCATCTAAAAACTTATCTTCTAATTGCGGTGATGGTGATAGCCGGCCCGCTGGGCAATGTCCTGCTGGGCAAGGGGATGAAGCATATTGGTGAACTGGCAATCTGGCCTCCGGTGCAACTGTTCCACACCGGGCTGAGTATCTTTACGTCCGCGTCGATCTGGTCGGGAATTGCCTCGCTGATTACCTTCTTCGTGGCCTATATGCTGGTGCTGTCGTGGGCGGATTACAGCTTCGTACAGCCTGCATCATCACTTGCTTACGGCATAGTTGCGTTACTCGGGTACCTGATGTTGGGTGAAAGAGTTTCTCCCTTGAGATGGGCTGGTATAGCAGTTATTTGCTTAGGCGTTTTTGTGGTCGGCCGCACCAATCCTCGAACGACGGAGCAGATTTAGATTGCCGCATTTCTTTCTATTCAGTCTGATCGTTGTTGCTGGAACGGGCGGGGAGTTGTGCGTCTCCCGCGCGATGAAGGTTGTTGGAGAGGCCCCGAGTTTGCGTCCGGCAGAAGTCGCAAAGGTAATCCTGAGAGCACTGCGCGTGCCTTGGATGTGGCTCGGGGGCGGAATGATGGCGATAGCGTTTTTTGCCCTATTGGGAGCCCTGTCCATCTACAACGTGAGTTTCGTTGTTCCAGTAACGGCGCTGAGCTACGTCGCAGGTGCTTTTGGAGGAGTTGTCTTTCTGCGCGAACATGTGAGCCTTCAACGTTGGCTCGGAGTCTTGCTGGTTGCCATCGGCGTTACGCTGGTGTTTTTAGGCAAGAACTAACGGCCGCGGGGCCGCACCAGACCATTCCGACTGGGAGAGAAACCCAGGGTTTGGATCATGGAAGTGGTGGCCGCGAGGCTTCAGGAATGATGATTTCGCGGCGCCCGAATAAACGAGCATCAAGAGAAAATGCGCCTGGGCCAAGCAAGGTGATCGCTACAGACATCACAATCAGATAAAGAGCAGCGACCGTTTTGTCGTGTGCGTTCTCGCCGGATGACAGGAACCATGAGACTCCGATTGTCAGGTTGCCGAGTGATGCCGAAGCGCCTGCAATCGGGGTCAGGAAGCCAATCAAAAGCGCCGTACCCACTAGAATTTCAAGCAATCCAATCACCCAGCTGCGTGGTTGAGTAGGTGATTCGACAACCGTGCTAATGCTCTGAACGATAGCGCTGAGCGCTACTGCGAGACGCATAAGGACGAGGCCGACGCCAGGCCATCCTTCCGGGAAGGTAGAGAAGAGCTTTTGCAGCCAGAGCCTCCTCGGGCACAGGGAGCGTACCAGCGATCAGGCTAGTTTTCCCCACGTGGGAATGAATCCCTAGATCGGGTGGTTTTTCTATGCCACCCGCAGATCCTCATGTTGAGGAAGGGATGCCAAACCTTAAAGTTGGATTATCCCGCGGCGTATTCCGATGGCGACAGCTTCGGTGCGGTCGCTGGCTCCAAGTTTTTCCATAATGTGCTTGACATGCCCTTTAACCGTCTCCTCGGAGATGAAGAGGAGCGCCGCTATATCGCCATTTCGATTTCCTCCGGCGATCTTTTGCAGAACATCCACTTCACGTTTGCTCAAGGATTCCTCACCCATATGCTCTGCAAGATGCGACGCTATTTCAGGCGGGATGTGCTTCTTTCCTGCATGCACTCTGCGGATCGTCTCTACAAGTTGTCGGCGGGGCATAGTCTTGAGCATGTAGCCCACAGCGCCTGCCTGGAGCGCGCGACGGATCTCTACATCTCCTTCGAAGGTCGTAAGCATAATGATGCGGGCATCTGCGAACTCGGTGCGAATGGCGACCATTGCATCGATGCCGCTGATATCCGGCAGCCTGAGATCCATGAGTGTAACGTCCGGCCGATGCTCACGGAAACCCTGTATGGCCTCGCGTCCATTGGACGCCTCGGCCACCAGCAGCATGTCTGGCTCGTTCTTGATGATTGCTGCAATTCCCTCCCTCATGAGCGGATGGTCGTCAATGCTGAAGATTCGAATTGGTGTGGATTTGCTCATTTATCCCCTCGTTTTCTTTCGCCGCCGGCCTCTGGCTCGAACTTCTCCCGATTGAGCCAGGTGAGCCAATGAGATACCGGACCATGAGATTGGCCCTCGAATGCGATCGCGCTCGGAACAGTCAGCTCGACTTCAGTACCGGCACCGATCCGGCTCCGGAGCTTAAGACTAGCGCCGATGCCTTCGGAACGTTCGCGCATGCCAGGCAATCCCCAGTGTCCCTGACGACCTGCATCCAGTACCTGAGGATCGATTCCACAACCGTCGTCGCGCACCATGACCCGAAGATACTTGCTTGCGTACTCTACTTCTACTTCTACAGTATTCGCCTGAGCGTGCAAAAAGGCATTGACGAGCGCCTCACGGCCGATGCGATACACCTCGTCGCGGATTACGGGCCGCAGAGGACGCGTAGCGTTATGAGCGATAACGCGGTAGCCGATCTTTTCGTCGATGGCGAGTTCCTGCCGCATGCGCGAGAAGGCCAGTTCGAGGTCGCGGCTGTCGGTTATCTGCGGTTCGCAGACCCCGGAGTGCGTTTCTACCTTCCTCCGTCACACGCCCCATCAATTGCAAAACGCGCTTCAATACAGGTTTGGTGGGGGAGTCATCAGGTAATTGATCCTCCGCGACATCGAGTTGCATTGAGGCGCTGACAAAGCCCTGCAATAGAGTGTCATGCAGTTCCTGTGCGATACGTGTCCGCTCCGCAAGCCGCTCCTGGAAACGGACGTTCAATTGTCGCGTCAACTGGTACATGCGGAGGCGATAAAGCGCCACGATCACCAGGACGCACGCTGCCAGACACAAAGCTTGAAACCACCTGGTCTGCCAGAAGGCCGGATCGATAACAAAGGGTACGGTTGTCTCTGGACCATTCCATAAACCTTCGCGACTGGACGCGACGATGCGAAAGCGGTAGGAGCCCGGATCTAGATGACTGTACGTAGCCTGCCGCGAAGCGACAATTTCGCTCCATCCGCGATCGTAGCCGTCAAGCTTATAGCGAAACCTGACGAGCTCCGGCATGGAAAGACTGGTGCTTGCAAAGTTGAAATTGATGTTCTGATTTCCGGCAGCGAACTTGAGTGGATTTTTCAAGTCGACGTGGGCTCCTCCTGCCGATATTGATTCAATTCGAACCATCACCGGTGCAGAGTCTCGCAGGATGATCTCCGGATCGGCCACTGCCAGTCCGCGGTTCAGGGAGATCCAGACTCGGCCCAGCGCATCCGCCACCACCGATCGGTCGCGCCTTACTCCCTCGACCCCCAGAAGACCATCTGCGGTTCCGTAACTCTGAACGTCCGAGCTATCGAGCGCCCCGGTGAGGAGTCGATCACGATCCACCTGGAGCACATGATCCGAGGTAGCGAACCACAGGAAACCTTTTTTGTCTTCTGCAATTCCGAAGACCTCCTCGTGTAACGACTCTGTCAGTTTATGGGGCACTCCGATGCGGCCCGATCTAAGGAACGCAAGGCCACCGGAGGTTGCGATCCAGAGTACCTGCCTAGAATCTTCAAAGATCGATCGTACGTCTGACGACGGCAGGCCATCCGAAGCGGAGCGATTCACCCAGCCTCCGCCGGCGAACGAGGCAAGGCCGCCCGGCGTGGCAAACCACATCGTTCCGTCGTGACCCTCGACAATAGAGTTAACAGCATTCGATGCCAATCCATTGCCCATCGAATAATTTGTGAATTTGCCGCCACTTAGTCTGCTCACCCCAGCGCTGACCGTTCCTGCCCACACTGTTCCATCACGATTCCGATGAACCGAATAGACGCTGTTCTGGGCCAAGCCATCCGCCTGAGTGTAAGTTCTTGCGACAAATGAATCGCCGCTTTTGGTCACCACCGTCAGGCCACCGCGCTGTCTGCCGATCCAGACTTCACCGTCACCACCGCTAATGGAATAGACAACATCGTCGTCCAGACCGGCAGTTGTGATGCGCCCGACGTGCCCGTCCTTCAACCAATAGAGGCCCCCGGAGAGAGGCGCAAACCAGGTTCGCCCTTCGACGTCAACGTAGACTGGACCGTTATTTTCTGACGGGAGACCCTGAGCGGTCGAATATGTCGTAAACATACCGTCCCGCATTCTCTCGATCCCTCGCGATCCTCCAAACCAGATATCCCCATCGCGATCCTCGTAGATTGCCGTCACCTCACCTTCCCAATCGTGATCGGACGAAATCGCGCCGTCGGGCGTGATCCGGAACAAACCATGATCGGTTCCAACCCACACATTCCCTTCTGGGTCCTTAGCCAAAGCCAGAATCTGAAGTTGCTTGATGAACGATGGCAGTCCTTTGTCGACAAGCCCCTCTCCGCCCCAGAAAGCCAACCCGGCGTCAGTCCCGATCCACAGGCCTCCATTATTCACCGGCAGCAACGTGTTAATGCCCGTGAAGGCAAATTGTCTCGATACGTTGGATAAGATTCCTTGGTTGATGCGAAAGAGCCCAATATCCCGCGTGCCTAACCAGACCCTGTGGTCACGCGTCTCGGCGATCGAAATGGCAATACCGTCCATTTCTTCCGAGGTTTCGATGCCCTGGAACTTTCCATTCCGATATCGGAGTGTGCGGGTATTTATTCCCCAGAGAAGCAGATGACCTTCACGGTCAAGAGACATCGCCGTGAATGCAGCCTCGTCCAGACCATAACGCACAACTGCATCCTCGAACCTGCCTTCGCGATAACGGAGCAAATGTGGACCGTCAATACGAATCCAAAGGTCTCCTTCAGCATCTGAGACAAGTCCGCGCACAGCCCCAATCGGAGGCGAGTTCGGCAAGGGTCGTTGCATCAGGGTGAAAGTAAACCCATCGAAGCGGACCAGACCCCGTTCCGTTCCAATCCAGAGATAACCATCATCCGATTGGCAGATGGCATAGACCGCTCCCCCCAGAAACCCTCGGTTGGCTTCCCACTTATCGTGGACGTATTGCGACATCGCCCTGGCGGAGTCCAATGCACAAGCCGCGTTCACAAGACAGATGCCCGCGATCCCGGCCAGAAGACACCCACGTAGCCAATTCCTTTGAATCATTCGATCACGGAAGGTATTCGAACTTCTCAATCACAATCTCGGCAGGGCGTTGTGAACTGTCCGCTGGGTGATGGAATTCATACAGTTCAATGTGCACGCTCTCCGACGCGGGGGTGGGAACGCCTGAAGTAAAAACATGTTCGCTGATACTTTTGGACCCGGCGTCCACCACTGGACCACGGAACGTCTTGAACGACGCAACGCCCGGCTCCCAACGGAATGTGTGGGTAAGCGCGCCCGCAGGCACCACAAAGCGGGAGACATTTTCGGGGACATAATATGGCTGAACAACATATTGTGCGTTTTTGTTGGTGGGCCTTCCCCAGCGGCTCAGTTCTATGTTCAGTTCACTTCGGGTTTCATCTGGTCGCCCTTCATCCCAGGTAAACAGTCCAAGGACCGCGGACGGGTCAAGATGAGCACTGTCCTGCACAACGAATCTGTACGTGCCATATCCGAGACTGCGGGTTAGTCGCACGTTCGCACATGACCAGCGGCCGTCGCGCATAGTTATTTGAAGGTGCAGATAGCCTTTTTGATCGACCCACGCATTGGCCGGGTCATACAAATTCGTTTCGCCTCCACGATCACCTGCTGCGGCACGAACAATCCAGTCATAACCACTGAAATGGACCACCTTCGGGACAATCGGCGCAGCGGCCTTGCCCGTTACCGTCACGACAGCGACGACTCCATTACCTTCCTTGGGAAGTGTCGCGACCTTCGATTCCGGATGATATCCAGGCTCTACCAGCAACGCGGCGTACTCGGTGCCCAGATGGGTCGAGTTCTTCCAGGTCGAATCAGCTTGGATCTTCGTAAATTGCCTATTTGCAAAGGGTTGTATCCACCAAACGCCGCTATGGGCATACAGAACGATCTGTTGGTCGGGTCTAGCGCCGCTCACTCGCCCCTCGATATAATCCAGCTGTTCGGGACCCCCAGGGTCGGCTGCGGGAACCCGAGTTACCTGGAGAAAAGGCTTATGCGACGAATTCTCTAAGTGGCAACCAACCAGGGAACCGCTGACGAGGATCAGAAAGATTCCACCACGTAAACGTCCAAACAGCCCGTGGTCAGATACGGCCATAATCCTCGATCGCATGTCACAGCATCGCACAAACATTCAACTTCTGTAGTCTGCAAGCTTCAGTGCACGGCTTCTGGCAAGGCATTTCACCTTGGTTCATTCCCGATTACGTTGGCAGCTGTACTGATGACGTTCTCGTAATTTACACCAAATTGTGGTCCCAAAATACCTCGAAAGTGTTTCGATTTTTGGGCACCATCTAGGGTTTCTAGTGTTCGGCGAAAACCATAGTCTTGGGCCAGCAAGAGTCGATCCCGCAGAGATTGCAAAAAGCAACTGTCTCCTGGCCTCCGACGCCAGGGGCTTGTAAAGGGAGCTGACATCGCTGTCGATGGCGGTCAGCCACAGGTGTTCGCTGTCGTCCTTTTCTATCTGCCTTAAGGGAACGTGAAATCCAGTCTGGCGATCTGTAACCAAGAAAGGGAAGATGAAATGAATATTGTTTCAGAAGGACTTTTCATACAATCGTACGGGCTCCAAGACGAAGACAATGTGACATTCGCTGGTTCGGATGCTACTGATGAAGTTCTGGTCGCGGAGGCCAAGTCAGGGAGTCACCCCGCCTTTGTGGAGTTATGGAGGCGGTACTCGAATAGAGCATTCAAGCTGGTCTATAGGATTACCGGAAACCGGGACGATGCTGAAGACGCGATTCAGGATGCGTGGATGAAAACTTATGTCCATTTGAACACCTTCGATAGCCGGGCGAAATTCTCGACCTGGTTCACGCGAATCGCGATCAATTCGGCGCTCATGATCTTGCGCAAGAAGCGTGCTCATCCAGAGACCCCGATGGATTGGAGCGCCGATGGCGAGACCTGGCAGCAATGGGAAGTGGCTGACAAGAGAGTGAATATTGAAGGGCACTACGCACGGATCGAAGCGGAACAGGACTTAAAACGAGCGATACACCGTTTACGGCCCGCCCTCCGTACGGTCATTGAAATCCAGCAATCGCATGACGGCTCCGTCAAGGAAATAGCCGACGTCGCAGGGATTTCGCGTTGCAGCCGTCAAATCGCGTTTATTGCGCGCCAGAACCGTGCTGCGCCGGTCGTTACGAGCTTCAGCGTAATCGCCGTGCGTTGTCTCTAATCGACGCTACTCCGAACTACCGCTATGTCGTTTTCATCACTCCCACTGTTTATTGCGTGAGAGTGATGCTCACACTGGCAGACCCGGAAGCATAGTTGGTCCCTCCTGCATACGTGGCGGTGATGGTATGGCTCCCGGCGGACAGGCTCGCAGTCGTGAAGTTGGCCTGTCCGCTGGCATTGACTGGGACGACTGCCAGCAGTGTGGCACCGTCGTAGAACGATACCGCGCCGTTCGCATCGGGCGCGCCTGCGCTCCAGGAGGAAACCGCCGCCTGGAACGTGATACTTGTTCCAGCCTTCGCGAACCAGCTTGAGGGCGTCAGGGATACGTTGACCGGAGCTGGTGTTACCGTGAACGTCTCAGTTTGAGAGGTTGCTGCGGCGTAGTTGGTCTGTTGCGCATAGGCCACGACGACGGTATGCGTGCCGACGATCGGTTTGGTGAGAGTGAACTGCGCGTTGCCATTGCTCAGCGGGACAGTCACCGGCGAACCGCCGTCATAGGTGTAGGTGATCGAGCCCAGCGGCGCACCTGCGTTGGAACTCACGTTAACCGTGCACTGATAGTTCGCGCCGTAGGCAAAGGATGAATTCCAGCAGGAAGCGGACAGAGTCACCGGGACCGGACTGACAGTAACCGTGACCGGAACCGAGGTTCCGGATGGGTTGTTCCGGTCGCCGGAGTAGACAGCCGTCAACTGGTGCGTTCCTGCGCTCAGTCCAGGCGAAATGTACCAGTAGGCGCAGCCACCGCCTTGTACGTTCAGCGTCGTAAGCAGAGTCGTTCCGTCGAAGATCTGAACTGTACCGGTAGCGGTTGCTGACGTAGCTGGAGAGATACAAACGGTCACGTTGGTCGCTCCGGGATAAACCAGCTGTGTGCTGGAGAGCTGAAGCTTGACCGCCGCATCGTAAACAAACAGCGTCATGCTAACCGAGCTGGCCAGGTGATTCCCATCGCCCTGGTACTGTGCCGTGACTGCCAGATTGCCGTCTGTCGATGGCACGAACGAGCAGGACGCCACTCCAGAGGCGTTAAGCGTGGCCGTGCAGAGCGTGGTTGCGCCGGAGCTGAATACAACTGTGCCGCCCGGTTGACCTACGCCAGTTATCGTGGCTGACAACAGATCGGGCTGACCTAACGTGGGATTGGTTGGATTGGCAGAGAAGGATATCGTTGTTGTTGCCTTAGCGATCGTCAGCGTCCCGGAAGCCGAGCCCGCGTAATTCGGATTGTTGATGGTCGCAATAACGGCATAACTTCCAGCCGCTGTCGGCGCTGTCGTTGAACCGTTGTAGGTCAGGCTGACTGCGAGTCCCGCCGGAGTCGTTGCTGCCGTTACCGAAAGGGGCGAGCCGGTGTAGGTCTGCGAAAGATTGCTCACCGTCACCGTCGCCGTTGCCTTGTTGATGGTGAAGGTGCTTGAGGCGGAGCCGGTGTAATTTGGATCGTTAACGGTTGCGACTACGGCGTAGCTGCCTGCCGCAGTCGGAGCGGTCGAAGAACCGTTATAGGTGATGTTGACTGCGAGGCCCGACGGAGTGGTGGCGGCGGTCACGGAAAGCGGCGAGCCGGTGTAGGTCTGCGTGAGGTTGCTCAACGTCACCGTCGCCGTGGCCTTGTTGATGGTGAGCGTACCTGAGGCGGACCCGGTGTAATTTGGATCGTTGACGGTTGCGACCACGGCGTAGGTGCCTGCCGTTGTCGGAGCGGTCGCAGAACCGTTGTAGGTGAGGCTGACCGCGAGGCCCGCTGGAGTCGTAGTTGCCATTACCGAAAGCGGTGAGCCGGTGTAGGTCTGCGAGAGATTACTCAACGTCACCGTCGCCGCTGCCTGACCGACAGTGAAGGTTGTGGTGGATGTGGTTGCCGAACTGAATCCGTTGCTGCTGGCATACGCCGCAGAAAGTGTGTGTGTACCGACACTAAGGCCGGTCAGCGTGGCGGTTGCTACGCCGCCAGTAATGGTGGCGGTAGTTGTGGAGCTATCGACAGTGAACACAACTGTCCCCGCCGGTGTGAGTGATGGACCGGAGACGGTAGCGCTGACAGCAATGGTTTGACCGAACACAGGCGATGCCGGCGAGATGGGATTGAGCGCAATGGTGGCCGTAGGCGGAACAGCAGGTCCGGTGAGGACAAGCTGCACCGACGGCGGTGTGGAGAGCGCTGCGTTGGAAAGGTTACCGTTGAAAGTCACGGTGTCGGTAGTCGTGACAAATGTTGTGGGCGTATAGGTGGCCGTGAGCGCGCAGACGCCGCCAACGGGCAAGGTTGAGGGCAATGTGCCGTTGAGTGCGCAGTCAGTGGAAGCAGTAGCGGCCAGGTTGAAGTCTGTCGTGTCGCTTTGGTTCACCGAACTAAGCTGCAACGCCTGGTTGCCGGACTCAAGCAGGTTGAGGGTCTGCGGCGAAGCAGAGACTCCCGCAAACTGCGCGTAACCCTGCGTGCGGGTGAGTTCGAGAACCGACCCGCCAGAGCCCGTGTAGAGATCCCCTGCTGAGTCGATTGCCAGTGCCGAAGGTGCAAGACTGGCGACCGGGAAAGACGTACTGTTAGAGCTGGCCGGCACGGCGAGGATCGATGCGGTATCGGCGATCAACAGGTTCCCGGCAGCATCGGTCGCGATGGCCGACGGTTTGACCGCCGCGGAAGAAACCGTGGTGGTGACTCCGCTCTGCAGACTGAAGCGGTAGATCGCGGGGGCACCGGGATCGGTGATGAGCAGGTTGCCGCTGGGATCGATGGTCAAGCCTGCAGGCGCAACCAGAGTTCCAACGGGAAGTTGACGAGAAGCTCCGGTGATGGGGTTGATCTGATAAACCGCCTGCGTGGAAGAATCCGACACATAGAGGTTGTTCAGAGAATCGACTGCAATGCCTGCTGGAGTTGTAAGCGTAAGCGCCAGTGTCGAAGCAGTGCCGGAGGGCGAGATCCGCGTGATCAGCCCGGTGGAGGTATCGGCAACATAAACGAAACCGCGAGGATCGACCGCCACAGCACTCGGTGCGGTGAGCGTTGCCAGAGAGGTTGACGTAGCGCCTGCACCCTGCGCGAGAGCCGCTGGAGCAAAGCGAAGCAGTTGCTTGCTGACGGCATCCGATACATAGACGTTGCCGGCAGTATCAGTAGCCAGGCCCGCGACTTGGAGATTCGTGCCAAAACTAATCTGGCTCGCGGGATCGAGCGTAGATCCAGCACCCAGCCCAATGCCGGTGAGAGCGAGGTTGGCCGTGTTGCCGAGGGAGCTGTTGATGGTGAGTGGCGTCGAACGCGCGCCGGGCAGGGCCGGAGTAAAGCTGGCGTTGAGCAGGCAGTCCGTCGAGCTGTCGATGTTGGTGGTGCAACTGGGCGCCCCTAACAACCACTCAGTTGAAGCGAAAGCGAGACTGTTGCTGGAAGCCGGACCGTCACCTCCAATGAAGTGAATCTGCACAGGCTGCGTGGTGGTGGAACCAGTCGCTGTCGACGTTGACGCAAGACCCGTGGTCACCTTGCGGATGAGCAGGTTCGTCGAATCAGAGATGTAGAGATTGCCGAGTGTGTCGGAATCAACACCGATGCCATTGCCGCCGGCGGAGCCGAAGATGGCCTGGGTTGCTGGGCATCCGTCGCCGACGCTGTCTGTGGCATTGGAACAGACTGTCGCGGAGTTTCTCGCAATGGCACGGATGTATCCGGTATGGAAATCGACAAACCAGATGGCGTTGTTGGCGTCGGAGATATAGATGTTTCCGCCGGTGTCGAAGACCAGCTTCTCCGGCGTCATCGAGACGTTCGTAGCCACCGTCGGCAATGTGCCGCTGTATGTCCCCGTCGAGCCGCTGCCGGCGATGGTGTAAATATCACCATTTGTCGGCGAACTGATGCCCAGTTTGACCAAAAGTGCATCGAGTGGCGAATTCGTCCCGCAAGTCACGCAGACAACGCGTATTCTTCCGCCACTGGAATCGGCGATGTAGACATTCAGATTTGCATCCGTGAGAACACCTTGCGGATTGTCGATTGCAGCGGATGTGGCAGGTCCGCCGTCGCCGTTAGACGCCGCGGTTCCAGTGCCGGCAAAGATATGAATAGCGCCCGTGGGGTCGACAACCAAGATCTCGTTGGCGGATGTGTCAGCAATGTAAATGTTGCCAACCGTGTCGGCCCAAACGCCACGCGGTGCGTCGACGTTCGTGGAGGTCGCAGGGCTTCCATTCGTGGTCGCGCCCGCAGTACCGGTGCCGGCCACAAGATACATCAGGCCAGTCGTGATGCTGACCTTATAGACCTTGTTGCCGCCGAAGTCAGCAATGTAGATGTTGCCCTGTCCATCGGAAGAGACTCCGCGCGGTGAATTTATAGCGACCAGAGTGGGCGTGCATCCGACGGCTGCAGTAGGAACGCAGGTGGTCCCGGAGACCTTGCCTGCGAAGTTGCTGACCACGCCGTTGGGGGCGATGCGACGCACCAACTTGGCAACCTTATCGCTGAAGTAGATGTTGCCAAAGGGATCTGCGGCCACGGCGCGCAGGTCGTTGGCCGCGCTGATGGCAATCGCAGTGGCCTGGCAACCGTCTCCAAAGCTGTCAGTGGAACCGGCGCAGGCAGTGTTTGCGTTGCTCGCCGTGGCACCGCCGGCGATTGTGGTGATGGTGTAGGGCAGCGCAATGGGATTACTTGGCAACCCAATGATCGTCGGCAGATTGATGGTGACAGTCATCGGTGCTGAAGCGGATCCGGCGAAGCCGCCGCTGCCGGCATAGGTTGCCGTGATGGAGTTCGTACCCTGCGGCAATTCAGCGGAAGTAGAAGCTGAACCGTTATTCAAAGCGACAGCCGGGCCTATAGATACGGGGTTGCTATTGCTAGAGGTGGTGTAGGTAAAGCTGACCGTCCCCGCAGGTGTTCCTGCGGAAGAAGAAACGACGGCGGTCAGAACGACCGGATGGCCCAGCGTGGTGGTTGTCGTGCTCGCTGACAACACCGTCGCAGTGCTGGCTGGAGTGATGGTCAGCGAGGAGATGGACGACGTGGAACCGGCATTTGCTGTATCGCCGCTGTAGACGGCGAAGATACTGTACGCAGTCGCGCTGAAAGGCAACGTGATAGTGGCCGACGCGACGCCCGAACTCAGGGCTGCAGTGGCGTACGCAGAGCCGTTCACGATGAACTGCACCGTGCCGGTCGGATTGCTGCCCGCAACTGTAGCTACCGCAGTAAAGGAAGTACCGAAGGGCGTGCTGGCCGGCACACCAGACAACACCGTCGTGCTGGTGCCGAGGCTGCCAGGATTCACAGTTATGACATAGGAACCCGTCGTCGTGTACGGCGAGCCCGGTACCGTAGGAACGTAGTTGGCGTCGCCGGAGTAGCTGGCGGTAAAGGTGTGAGCGCCAACGGAGAGGCCGGTTAGCGGAATTGAAATCGTATCGCCTGTCCCAGTCAGTGCGACGGTGGTTGAGTTGCTGGTGAGAGCATCTGTGAGTGTGACAGTGCCGGTGGGATACGCGCTCCCGCCCACGGTCGGTGTCAGAATCACCACCGCCGTCGCGTTCTGCCCCTCGGTAATGGTCTGCGGCAGACCCGCCGGCCCCGTCAGCTCCGGAGCAATGTAGGTGAAGTTGCACGCGGGCGGAACCAGGCTGGTTTCCGTGATCTGGTTCGTAACCGTGTTGCCATTTGAACCGATGAAGGTCGAATAGCTGGTGATGAAGTTAGTTGAGACCTGGCCCGGACCGTAGGTAAGCGAGGCATTGGTTGGTGCCGTGCCAGCGGCTGCGGTACCAAAATCCGAGGTCTGCAACTTAGCAAAGTTCACGTTGTCCAGCGTGACCTGGAGCGGGAAGATGGTGCCGTTGTTGTTCGTACCCGTGAACTGCACCGTTCCTTCGGTGAGGAAGGTCAGATTCTGCATCAGAATATTCTTGAAGTTGGGGCTCGCGGATCCGGTTGTGTTCTCGAAGTTCGGATTGAAATCGATCTCGGCCTTGTGGTTCTGGTAGCACGAGTTTGAGTATTGAACGTTGGAGATACTCCGCCGCGATCATATCCGGACTTAATGCGGATGCCTGTCGAGTTGCTGTCGGCGGTGTTGTTGACGGAACTTCCAGCTCCAGCGGTTCCATTGCCAGAGGACATGTTGCTATCGAAGAGCACATTGTTCACTCCGCCCTGCGTGAAGCTGCCGATGGACTCGCCGTGGCCAGCGAAGAAGTGATTGTTGGTGACCGAGATGTTCGCAGCAGGCGCCGTATTGGCAGCCCCGACAGCTACATTGTCGTCTCCATCGGAGATCCAAGACCGCGTAATGGTGAAGTTCTGTGCGTTACCGGGATCGATGCCGTCGGTATTTCTCGAGCTCGTGGGCGTAGCGATCTTGATGTCCCATGCGGTGAAGTTGCTGGCAGCACCCGTAGTGGAAACGTGAAAGAGCGGCGAATTTCGGATCGTGATCTTGTACAGCGTAATGTTGCTGGAACCCGAATCTATCTGGATGAAGCGCGGGTTCTGCTGATTACCGCCACTATTGGCAATGCTGGACAAACCCCACCAGCTCTGGCCTGCAAAGGTCGACGGGAACGCATTGATCAGCGGGTCGCCGCCGCGGCCGTCCAGCTTTCCGAAGCCCATGATGCCGACGTTGGTGACATTCTTCATGTCGATCAGCGGCAGGCAGGAAGAGGTTGCGCTGTTGGAGTTGACGGTGCCGCAGGTGTGCGTGCCGGAAACCACGTCGTAATCTTGCACGTTGCGCGAGAAGTAGACGAAGACGCCAGGATCGACCAGCAGCGTCACGTTGGAAGGAATGCTGAGCGGCCCAGTCAAATACGCATTGTGTCCCGCGCCGTCCACTGAGAGTTCAACCGCCTGGCCGGGATTGCTCGTTGCGCAACTGTTGAGCGCGGCCTGGATGCGCGCACCGTCGGGATTAGTGACGGTAGCATCGACCGAAGAGGGAATATCGTCGTTGACCGAGGTCAGCGCAGCGGTGAGCGCTGTGCAGACAGCCGGGAACGCTGGCTCGGTGACAGTGCGGCTGTCGCCCGTGGCCACGAACTGATCGATCGTGAAGGTCGTCGCGGCACTAGATGGCCCGGCGTTTGTGGTTCCGGCGAAACTTGCTGAAATAGTATGCGAACCCGCGGCAAGTCCCGACAGGCTGACAGTTGCCACACTAGAGGGGTTCAGCGGATAGCTGGTCGCGGCGCCCGAGTCGACCGTCACTGAAACCGAACTGCCACTGGGCGCATTTGTAACAGCGATAGTAAACGTGACCTCCGTGCCACTGGCGGCAAAGAGCGGCATGCTCGGCGTCTCGCCGGTGATGCTCGTTGTTGTGGGGTTGACGGGCACGGCGGCGGTGTAGGTTACAGATCCGATAGTGGTACCTGCGGGAAGGAAGCTGACCGTATCGGTTACAGGCGTACCCGCGCTGAGACCATTCGGAGTAAAGGTGGCTTGGACTGTGCAGGCCTCGCCAGAGGCGAAGGTCGTCGAAGTAGTCGAGACAGTGCAGCCTGCACCTGCACCGGCTGCGAGGGTGATGTCGGTCGAGTCAGTCTGCGCCACCCCGCTCGCCGCGATGTTACCGGCATTGGTCACGGTCCCAGTTCGCGTTGTCGTTGTGCTCGTGCCGAAGCCGACGCTGGTAAGGCTGCGCGGAATCGACAGCAATCCGGTCTGCGCCGTATCGGCAGCATATACGTTCCCGGATGGATCGACTGCCACACCAGCGGCAGTCGTGAGCGACACACCCAGGGTTGTCCTGGGGCCGCTGACCGGATATTCGAAGATACTCTCCGTCAACGCGTCCGCCGCGTACAGATCACCTGCCGCATCGACGCTGAGACCCACCGCGGAAACGTTGGTAGCCACCGTTGTCTGCGTCCCGGCGGCATTGATCGAGTAGATCGCCTTCGTTCCCGTATCGGAGACATAAAGGTTACCGCGGCTGTCGAGCGCAAGAGAGACCACGTTGTCAAACCCCGACGCGATGGTGGAGGTGAGGATTCCAGCCGTGCTCTTGCTCTGGCGATAAATCGCCTTGCTGGTGCTGTCGTAGACGAAGAGGTTGCCGTTCGTATCGATGGCGATCGCCTGCGGCGTGGCTGCAGCGCCGTTGGGTGTGAACGAGACTGAACCGGCCGTGTATGTACCTGTGCTGCCCAGCGTGAACTCAGTAATAGAGGCGCCGCCTCCACCGACGGCATAAACATTCCCGCTGGCGTCGAGCGCGATTTGAGTGGGCGTCCCCGGCAGAGCGCCGGATAGGTGAGTCACCGTGCCTGCCGCCGAAACCTCAGTCACGGTTGACGTGGCAATGTCGTAGGTGAAGAGATTGCCATTGCCGTCGGTCACAAGTCCCGTTGGCTCCAGCGAGCCGCCGAGCGTCGTCCCAGTTGCACCGGAGCCGTCGTATACCAGGGCTGTGCCGGTTGCGGTTCCGGTCATGGGCAACAGTGCAGCCGTGGACGTGCCGGAGGGAACGACGGCGAGCGTGGCTGTATGCGTGCCGGGCGACAACGGCGCGAAAGTAACAGGGACTGTGCAGTCAAGTGTATTGTCGGCGTGAACGCTGCCGCAGGACGCTGTGCCGATACTGATGGGATCTGTCGTCGCATTATTCGCCAGCGAGGCAGCAATGCTTGTCGTACCGGCAGCGCCATGGAGCAGAATGCTCTGCGCAGACGAGCTGTTCACCGCAGTAGAGACCAGCGAACTCGCGGCAAGCTTGCGAATAAGCAGGTTGGTGGTGTCGGCAAGAAAGAGGTCGCCGAGTCCGTTGACCGCGACGCCGAGTCCGTTCGAGCCGCCGAACGTCGCACCCGACGGCGCCAGCTTGCGAATGTAGCCAGTATTGATGTCGAAGAAAAGGACGAACGTGTTGTCGCCGATGTAGATGTTCCCGAGGGAGTCGGTCGTAATCTTGAAAGCGGACGTGTCGATCGAGACATTCTTGCCCAACTGCGGCGTGGTCGTCGAGCCGCTCGCGCCGCCGCCGGCGATAGAGTAAATAGAGCCCACCACAGGAGAGGTCACCGTGGGGTTGTTTACGGCGATCACGTTCGCCATCTGCGTGCCGCCCATGTAGATGACCCGCAGCCGCTGGGTAGAGAGGTCGCTGATCAGAATGTTGCCATTGGGGTCGACGGCGATTCCCTGGACCGCAGAGGAACCCGGGCTATTGAGCGCTGAGACGTAATAGGGGCAGCCGTCGCCGAACGCGTCAAGCGAGTTAGTTGAGGAGCCAGTGACACAGGGCGCGCCCGAAGCAGGCGCAGTAAAGCCTCCAAGCAGTGGGTAGATATTGCCAGCAGCCGTGGCCGCGGTGACTGTGCTGAACGTGGGATTCAAGGCGATCAGCGTGGCCAGGGGATTGGCGACGCCGTTGTAACTGGCAGGTCCCACCACCACGCGATAACGCAGATCCGTAGTATCTGCGATGTAGACATTCCCGTAACGGTCGGCAGCGACGCCGCGTGGTGCATCGAGTTCGGCGACGCTCGTGTTACAAGTGCCTGTAGGTGTTGCGGTGCCGCCATTCGCCCCGGTCGCGTTTCCAGGCCCGGCGGTCCCTGCGGTGCCGGTGTTAGCAACGCAACCCGCAACCAGATACATAAACCCAAGCTGATGGTTGCCAGAGGTGTTGGGACAAAGCGGTGAAACGGCATTGCATATCAGGTTGACCAGATTGCTGCCATTGCCGGCGACCAGAATGTTGCCGTAGGGATCGCTCGCAATGCCGCGTGGCGTAGAACTGAATTTGGTATCAGCCAGAGGGCAATTGTCTCCATTATTGTCAGTCTTCGAGCTACACGCAGTTCCGAGACCAGCCACCAGTGTAATGATTCCCGAGCGAGCATTGATCACGCGAACTGCGGCGTCCTCCGTGTCCATCACGTAGATGTTTCCGGCAGGATCGGTTGCCACGCCGCCGCGAAGATCGCCTGATGCCGTAGTGTTGAAAAACGCCGACGTCGCCAGGCATCCGTCGCCGAGCGTATCCGTCGCCGTCAATGAGCTGCCTGTGCTACATGCGGCGCCCACCGTCAGAGCCGATGTAGCTCCGCCTCCAATGGTTGAAACGGTGTTCGGGAGCGCGATGGGAGCTTGCTGTGCTCCGACAGCCAACGGGAAAAGTACACAGAACACAGAGAGGACTTCGGCGGCAAGGCGGAATCTACGCAGCATGACATGTCTCCGGGGGCGACCCAGGCTAATGAGAATCGAGCGAAATGGATGTCGTCGCGGCATCCGCGACAACAGTTTGAACAGCAAAAGTGGTCTAACCTATTGAGCGGAAGAATTATGCTGATGCGGCCGGATATGTGTCAATAAGATTCTTCACATTTCCCTTTTTCTTTTATAAGTTACACATAATAAAGGAGTTGCAGCCAATTCTTTTGAGACTTGCGTGGTCCGTCCATTGAAGTGTTTCTGTGGATGGAATGTTTTTTCTCAACTAGGGTGGCTGAAACAGGGATTCGTCGAGCGCAACGTTCTGACGGGTACCAAACAGACACCCGGATATCTCACCCCTACAGACCAGGAAAACCGACATGCACCAACGAAAATGGCCTCCCGTCAGCAGGAGGCCATTTTCATCAAAATCGTCAGGGTTTAATGGTGCTAGCGGGGGTGAAACCCTGCTTTCAGGGGATCGAAGGAATCACTCGTTCGCATGGGCCAGCCGGCGGTGTGCGCTCCAACTCTGCACTGCACCGCCGACCTCAGAAACCTCACTTACAAGCATGTCGAGGAGTGCATTCACATCTGAGCAACGCGATAGGCTCGCGCTCTGTCCTGCCCAGAGAGGCAGCAGGTCCGGTCTCCCTGCCTTTTGAGCAGGTATCGAAAGGTGTCGCACAAGTCTACGTTGAAGTGGATAAGGCAGGATCTCCGCATCCTTTTGGTTGAATTCATCGAGTAGGCGGTTCTTGATCCCACGAGCAAGTCTTCCGGTGAACCCGCGAGTAAGGGCGGTCTGCTTTGCCTGGCCGCTGAGGAGAGCCTCGCGATGATATGCGTTTGCTCCTGACTCTTCGCACGCGAGAAATGCGGTTCCCATCTGCACACCTTCTGCTCCGAGAGCGAAGGCTGCCACGATGCCGCGCGCATCTCCAATTCCGCCCGCCGCGACAACCGGGAGGGCCACGGCATCGACGACCTGAGGCACCAATGCCATCGTTCCTGTCAGGGAGTCTTCAGATGGTTGCAGAAAAGAGCCGCGATGGCCGCCTGCCTCAAAGCCGGTGGCCGCAATTACGTCCACACCTGCGTGCTCCAAAGCAATTGCTTCGTCCACCGTGGTCGCCGTTCCAATCAGCACGATTCCTCTGCTGCGGAACTCATCCAAAATCTGTTTGGAGGGAATGCCATAAATAAAGCTGAAGGCCGAAACGCCTTCGTCCAGGAGAGCCTGTACCTGATCTTCGAAACGAATCGGTTCGTACGGGCGGTAGGAAGGCTTGGCTCCTTCGACACTTTCAATATGCTTTGCCAGCGGAGCGAGGCTGCGATGAAATTCCTCTTCCGTCGAGGTGAAGGCTCCTTCGTCTTCCATCGAAACCCACAGGTTCATCGCAAATGGCTTTGATGTGAGTTCCTTGATCTCGCGAATGACTTTACGGATTACCTCCGGCTCCAGGCCATGAGCGCCGAACGATCCGAGTCCCCCATAGTTCGAAACAGCTGCCGTAAGCCGCTGCGAAGACAAGCCGCCGAGGGGGCCTTGAATGATTGGATATTGCAATCCCAAACGCGAGGTCAGCCGATTCTCAGTCCATGCTTTTGAGCCTAATCGATTTGTCATCCATGATCCCCTGTTCTAAAAAAAACGGGAGCTTAGCTCCCGTTTTCTTAGTTGTTGACTTCGAACGTCACCTCAAGCATGACCGGCGCACCCAGAGGCAAGCCGCTGACTCCTATGACGGACCGTACGGACGTCTTATCCTCTCCAAATACATCCCTGAGAAGCTCCGACGCTGCGTTCGCGATAATAGGCTGCTCGTTGAAGTCTCCAGTTATAGCCAGGTAGACTCTCACGCCAACGACCTTCGTCACACGATCGAGAGAACCCAGATGCTCCTTCGCAGCGGAAAGAGCATTCAGGGTCGCAGTTCGCAGGGCATCACGGCCGGCATCTACATCAAGTTCATTGCCTAGGCGCCCGACGTATTGAGCCTTGCCATTCTTGACCGGCAGCATTCCACTGAGGAAGAGCAGGTTGCCTGACTGGACTGCCTCGACGTATGCGCCAAGCGGGCGGGGAGCGCTGGGAAGCGCAATCCCCAAGTCCTTGAGGCGGCGCTCCGCGCTACTGGGCTGCGAACTACTCGGACTTACCATTTGCCGCTGTGCGCACCGCCGTCCACGTGCAGCACCTCCCCGGTTACGTGACGAGCTTCCGTCAGATAAACGACAGCGCTTGCGATGTCCTCCGCCGTGGAGATCGTACCCATCGGCGACAGCGTCTTCAGAAACTCCTTGGGGTTGTTCTTGTGAAGAGGAGTGTCAACGATCCCGGGTGCGACGGCATTGAAACGGATGTGCTCCTTCGCATACTCCGACGCCAGGCTGACTGTGATGGACTCGAGACCACCCTTCGTGATCATCTGCACGGATGCCGTTACACCAGCGACTGGATTCTTAACCAGCGATGTCGTGATGGCCACGACGCTTCCGCCCGACTTCTGAGCGAGCATCTGCTTGACCGCGAGCTGGGTGATGTAGATGTAGCCTTCGAGATTCGTGGAGACCAGCGAACGGAAATCGTCAGCACTGTAATCAACAAAAGGCTTCGCCACGAAGATGCCGGCGTTGTTTACGACGGCGTCAATCGAGCCAAACTTCTCAATCGCGGCATCGACCACCTTCTTTGCGGTAGTAGCATGGCCTATGTCTCCATCTACCAACAAAAGCTTGTCTGATGCCTTCAACTCGGCCGACTTCGTCGCATTGCGAGAGGTGCCGACTACGTTATAGCCACGTTCCAGGAACGCCTTTACTACCGCAGCGCCAATGCCTTGCGAGGCGCCCGTCACAATTACCGTCTTCTGATTGCTTGCCATGTGCTACTCCTTTTTGTGCGAACCGACTGCGAATCAACAGCAATCTGCGAAATTTTGCCGCGTAACCCACTGTCCGTCGTCTCATTACATCAAAATAGATTCTCGTAACCGTATAAATGATTCATAAAAAGTTACCCATTGTTGATACGTCGACACTCCTAAAGCTCTCCAGGCGAACCGGCAACCTGCTGTGCCGTAGTCGTTTAGACAATCGCCTGTAACGTGCTAACTTAGATTTAGCGGTTACTGCAGGAAATATGGAGGACCCTATTTTGAAAGCCACTACGAACAAGAACCAGCTCGACTTCGCTGGTGACAATCTGGCGATCAACTTCATTAATACTCGTCGGAGGATCGAGGGACAAGTGACAGACACGCTGCAAAGCGACAAAGACGTGAAAAATTGGCTCAAGAAGCTCGAAGTCCCCGTCGCGAAAGGGACACTTCCCTTCAGCGAAGGCATGCTGCTTCGAACGGCAAGGGAGCTTCGTGAGATTGCGCTCGCGACCGTTAAGGATCAAAAGTCCGGGAAGAAGCTATCGCTGGTCGCGCTTAACAGATTCCTGGAGAAAGCTCCGAGTCATGTGGCAATCGCAACAGACGATAAGAAGAGCATTCGTGTGATGCGTATCTACGGCAAAGAGACAGCCGAAGCGTTTCTTGCTCCCGTCGCAGAAGCGGTCGCAGACCTGATCGCGAATGGTGACTTCAACCTCGTCCGGCACTGCGAGGGCCACGCCTGTGTCATGTGGTTCTATGACCGCACGAAGGGCCATCGCAGACGATGGTGCACCTCCGCAGGTTGCGGAAATCGCGCAAAAGTAGCTGCGTTTCGAGCGAGAGCAAGACAAATCTGATTACTTCAGATGCGAACAGGCCTTTAGCTAGTGCTTATCGATAGGCAAGCCAGATATTTGGTGCCGGGAGGGGGCGAAGCCCACGGCCGAAGCCCGGCGGATTTTGAGCCGGCCGTGTCCTCCCTATAGCATCGAGTGCCTAGCTATATGGACCTTTATAACGACAATTCAATGGTGACCAAGCGGCCTTTGTGCCGGGGTGTGCCCAGGTATATGGCGCTAAACCCGGCGCTACGGCTCGCTGAGCGCATTGGCGATTTTGCATTAACTGACATGCTGTCGGTTTGCCATTCTAAAACGCGAGCGAGGTCTTCACCCTGACGGGTAGCTGAAGGTGTCGAGCGGGTGTCAGGCGAGGTTCCGTGTTTGCGAGTGGAGTTTCGTGGGGACCGAATCGAGACGGAGCTAGTCTTTGCCAAAAAAGTGATTTGCCTGCGTGAGTTCCGGAAGATATGAATCGGCATGGCTGCAGTTCGCGAGCAGCCTGCGGTAATGCCGCTCCGCATCGGGCCGCAGTCCTGCCTCCTGGGCGGAAACAGCGGCGCCGTATTCTGCTCTGAGGCGTCCAGGGGTGGATTTAAGGGCCGATTCATAGGCCGCCAACGCGAGCTTCGGCTGCTTTGCCAAAAGCAACATATCGCCCAGCATTTCCGGCGCGGGAGCGACGGAGCCTGGACTGACAGGCGATTTTTCGGTTGCGTCTTCCATCGCTACGGCGGTTCTCATCTCTTGCACGGCCGCATCGCGATCACCATCTGCCCATTTGATCCAGGCGCTCACAATCTTCAATTGAACATTTACCTGATCCGCATCGCCGTCACCACTCTGCGCGAGTGCGTCGTGCAAGGAAAGCAGCAGTCGCAGTGCTGCCTGCGCCGCCTTAATGTCCCCGAGCCTTGATGCGCCAAGCGCGCGGGCGAAATAAAGAGTCGCCTGAGTCGACGCATATGCGTCCCCTCGGAAGGTTTGTGGAGGCACGGGAAGGGCCGCGGCAGCGTCCCACTGCTGACGCTCGATCCAATACCGGGCTGGTATCGCAGCTGTTGCGTATCGCCCGGCATAGAGGGCCGCATCGTCCGGTTCGACAACGGGAAGTTGTTGGGTGAGTTTGCGGGCTTCCGTTATGCGCCCGGTTTGCAGATACGCATAGACTAGGTAATCCAAAGCGTGTAACTCGTCGCCAGCCAGCTTCTGTTTGCGCGCGCTGGCGGCCGAAGCGAGGTTTGAGGCAATGGAGTCGTCCCATAAACCGAGCCTGGTAAAAATGTGAGAGGGCATATGCAGGGCGTGAGGCGAGTCAGGGGCAATCTCGGAATAGCGCTTCGCCGCATCCAAAGCCAGCGGAGCCAGCACCGGATTATCGTCGGCATGGATGATGTAGTGCGCGACACCCGGATGTCGCGGCTGCTGCAGGAGGATTGGTTCGAGAATTTGGGTCGCCTTCTTCTGATTCGCGTAAGTCTTGTCATTGAGCGAAGCATTCGCGATCAAAGACACGGCATAAAAGATGGCAGCTTCGCTGTCCTGCGGATACCGACTGTGCAGCGACTCCATCGCAGTCTCATACCGTTTGGCGCGGATGCTGTGACTTTCTGAGCCAGCATTCTGATAGAAACCCCGAATAGCGCCCAAATAGTCGCGTTCCCTTTGAGTCTTCGGTCCCATCGATAAACCTTCTTGAGCGGCTTCCAGGCCGATCCTTAGATCGTCCTTAGTAGGCGGATCCCACAATTGACGGTAGTGGCTCATCGCAATGCCCCACTCTGCCATGCTGCAACTGGGATCTTTGCTCAAGACGTCAGCAAATAACTGCGCTGACTTCCGGTAGCCAAAGGAATGTAATGTCGCCACTGCCAGATCGAATTCGTCGCGCACCTCAGGACTGCATGACGTGTCGAAGTGGACTGTTCCCATCCGGTCCGGCTGGCCCGACGCATGATCATGCTGCGGAGCACATTCTACCCGTGCTGGTGTGAATACCAAGAGGGCCAGGAACCATGCGAAAACAAAGCGCGGCATAACCCGTGTCTCCCCAATCCATGGATCATAGTAGCTGGTCTCGCGCGTTTTGCACTGACGACTTCAGGGCAATCCATTCATTGAGTGCGAGTTCAGATAAATGTTGAACCTGTCCAAATAGCCGTAACCCAGATCAGCAACGGAAAACAAACCGAGTTGCCGAATTCGATGTTTTTAGGACCGGCCATAAGCGGAAGTTATGCTCTACGATGTATTCACTGTTGCCCGAAACCATTCCGGTAACGCACCCGATTGCGCGTAGGCTTCCAATTCTTCGGTGCTTATCCTCTAGAAGAGGTCACTGAGTGAGACTCTTTCCGTGCGATCAATCCACTCGCCAGCGGAATTAACTTTGGCATACGCTTGCAGCCGCCGCGACTAAAGCGGAAGCGGAACGGACCTTCTCAGTCTGCGCTCACAAGCAGCGGGAGGAGGTGGAGAACGCATTCATTTCTTGGCGCAGGTAAACGCTGGAGTGTCCACTTCATCGAAGCCGACTGAAGGTAAATATCCCTAAAACCAGTAAGGCTACTATAAGGGCCGGTCGAAGAAATCTATCATGCCCGGAGTGTTGGTCCGGATGGAATGGTGGATGACGTTATGTGGATTTCTCGAAATCTATCCGGGACGCATGTGACGCAGCCGCAGTTCGGTATGATTTGGTTGCGATCCGGAGAATTAGTCCTAAATTGTTCACCCTGGAAAAAGTGCGGAGTCATAAGATCGTTGAGTGGGTGCGAGAATCGACCGGGATCTTGCTGCTTATCTCTGCCCTGCCCACATGTTTCCTCCTTGTTGCGGCGCAGGGGCAGGAAGCTTCGCGCAAGGTCGAGGTAGGAATTGTTGTGCTGGCGACCGAAAAAGATGCGGTCGACGCGTTGCAGCAGCTCCGGAAGGGCGCGAATTTTTCCGTACTGGCCAAGGAGCGGTCAATCGATCCGACAGGGAACGACGGCGGATCCATGGGCTTGCTTGATCCGTCAGAATTGCGGCCTGAGCTGGGCCGAGCGCTGTCGCGATTGCATACGGGGGAGTATTCGGACGTCGTTCCGATTCCTTCAGGGTTCGCTGTAGTAACGGTTTTGCCCGCGAAGAAGGCGGAGTCGGAGCTCAATCCAGAGCGGATTCAGGCGCTGGTGGCCTCGGGTGTGGTGCGCTATGGAATCGATGTCTCGGGTGATACAGAAGAGAATGCCGTGTTCCAGCAGTATCCCAAGCCGGCGGGGTGGGAGCACGACCTGCGTGAGGTGTGCAGGGTTCGAAAGGAGTCCCACGCAATTGCGGTCGAGCGCATGAATGCCATGATGGCGCAGGCTCAAGGGGATTCGTCGGGGCGCCTCAGTCCCATGGACTTCATGCAGGGTCACGGGGCGCTCTCGCAACTGCATGCGTTCGTGGGAGATATGGATGAATCGATCGCGCAGGCGACGGCTGCCTATGAGATTGCCGTTCGCAGCGTTCCCGGCGCTGTTCCTTACTTGGCCGAGACAGTTGGGGCTCTTTATCTGCATAAGGCGGAGATGGCAAACGGAACTTATCGACAGCCGGGAAACGCAGACCTGTTCCCGCCGCAGCGGCCGCTAAAGCCATATTTGAAGCAGGATGATTCGCGCAAGGCAATTGCCTATTTCACGAAGTATTTGGAGGCAAAGCCCGATGACCTGGAGGTGAAATGGCTGCTCAATCTCGCGTATCTGACATTGGGCGAGTATCCGGCGAAAGTTCCTGCGCGGTATCTAATCCCCGAGAGCAAGTTCGAGTCGAGGCAGGATGTCAGGCTATTCAAGGACGTAGCTTCCGCAGCGGGTCTCAATGTGTTCTCCGAAGCGGGCGGGGTGATCGTGGAGGACTTCGATAATGATGGCCTGCTTGATGTGGTGACTTCGAGCATGGATGTATGCGAGCCGATGCATTACTTCCACAACAACGGAGACGGGACATTTACAGATCGCGCTGCGCAGGCGGGATTGGGAGACCAACTCGGCGGACTCAACATGGTAGCCGCGGATTACAACAATGATGGCTGCATGGATATCCTGGTGCTGCGCGGTGGCTGGGAGTTTCCGGTGCGCAAATCGCTGCTGCGTAATAACTGCGATGGGACTTTCACCGACGCGACTGCCGCGAGCGGTCTGGACGCAACGGTGTCGCGCTCGCAGACGGCGGCCTGGGCGGATGTGGATAACGACGGGTATCTTGATCTCTTTGTCGGCAACGAGAACGCGCCGAGCCAGCTGTTTCGCAACAATGGCGATGGGACGTTTGAAGATATCTCGCATGCCGCAGGGATCGACCGCACCGCATACACCAAAGGAGTTGCGGCGGCGGACTACGACAATGATGGGTTTGTCGACTTCTATGTGTCGAATGTGAGTGGAGAGAACTTTCTCTACCACAACAATCATGACCGAACCTTCACCGAGGTGGGCAAACAGGCCGGAGTGCAGGCCCCATGGTTCAGCTTTGCCACGTGGTTTTTCGACTACGACAATGATGGATGGCCAGACCTGTTTGTGACCAGCTACTTCAACTCGCCGGACGAGGTGATGCGCAGCGCTCTGCATCTACCCACGCACGTGGAGACGCTGAAGCTCTACCGCAATCTGCACAACGGGGCCTTTGAGGATGTGACCGCAAGGGTCGGACTCGATAAGGTTTTTATGCCGATGGGCTCCAACTTTGGCGATGTGTTCAACGATGGATTTCTCGATATCTATCTTGGGCAGGGCCAGCCTTCCTTCACCGGCATCCTGCCTCACGTTCTATTTCGCAATGATGGAAAGCAGTTTGTTGACGTTACGGCTTCTTCGGGCACAGGCGAACTGCATAAGGGACACGGTGTTGCGTTCGCCGACCTCGAGCGCACGGGCCATGAAGATATTCTTGCGGAGGCGGGCGGCGCGGTCTTCTCCGATAAACATGCCATGCGCGTGTTTCAGAATCCCGGCAATGGGAACGACTGGATCAATGTCCGGTTGGTGGGGGTGAAGAGCAATCGCAGCGCGGTTGGCGCTGAGATCAAGGTTACGGTCGAAGATGACGGGGGCGCGCCGCGGTCGATTTACCGGAGGGTCGGCAACACGAGTTCCTTCGGGGTGAATCCCCTGGAGCAGCACATAGGGCTGGGTCATGGGGCGCGCATCGCCAGCCTTGAGGTTTGGTGGCCGACGACGAATTCGCGACAGCATTTCACGCACGTCAAAAAGGACGAGTTTATTCTGGTGAAGGAGTTCGCCACCGGTTATACGAAGCTCGATCGGCCTCCCGTTCGCCTGGGCATCAAGAATGTTCCAGCGCCAAGGTGAGGATAAAAAGGATAGGTTCATGCGAAAGCGCGTGATGTGGCTCCCGATCTTTATCTTGGCATTAGCCAGTTTCCTATTCGCGCAGGAACATCCGGCCAGCGGCATTGTTCTGTCGACGGATGCGGCACACCGGTCATTGACTATCTCCTGCGCAGCGATTCCCGGGTACATGGATGCGATGGAGATGCCGTTCACGGTGCAGGATGCGAAGTCATTGGCGGGCCTGAAGCCAGGGACGGCTGTGGGCTTCACCATCGTGGAGCGCGAAAAGAAATTATATGCCGAGGACATCCAGGTTAGATCCGACGCAAATCTTGAATCCGAACCGTTGCAGGCGGGGCAGTTGACGGCTTTGCACAATGCGGTCGATCCGGCTGCAGCCGCGAGTGTGTTAGCCATCGGGCAGCATGTTCCCGACTTTCAGTTGACGGATCAGGCAGGGCAGCCCATCCGCTTGTCTCAATTTCATGGCAAGGCGGTTGCGCTTACATTCGGATACTCGCGTTGCCCGAATCCGAACTACTGCCTCCGGCTCTCCAACAACCTGGCGACCGTTGAGAGGCGCTTTCAAAGTCGAGCTGGGCGTGATTTTGTCCTGCTGACGATTGCGATCGATCCCGAGCACGATCAGGGAGCCGCGTTGACCAAGTACGCCGATACATGGAAGGCCAATCCCGCGGTGTGGCATTTTCTAACCGGACCGCTCTCCGAAATTCATCGCGTTTCGGGGATGTTTGGCATGAATTTCTGGAGTGCTGACGGTCTCATCACTCATTCGTTGCACACAGTCATCATCGATCGGGAAGGTCAGTTAGCGGTCAACCTCAATGGCAACGCATTTACCGCTGAGCAGTTTGGGGATCTATTGCAGAGTGTAATGGATCGAAAATAGTTAACTAATCTCGCAAAACCGGTCAGCAGGATGTGGCTTCCGTCGACGAGCCGAAGTTGTCGAAAACGTCGTTTTTAGTGAACTACGGCTCGCGTCCGGATTGACCACTCGGCCCTCGGCCTTCCGTGCATGCCCACGTTTTGCGAGAACTATAACGCCGAGTTTGGAATCGTCGGCTGGCGGGACTGTTTTACGAGTTTGCGGCGACTCACGAAAGCGGCCTTAGTCTGGCGTTCTGAGTGATATGACGAAGTTTCGCCAACCAGCGACCAGATCGCGACAGGAAAACGCCGCCAATATCTGACCCATCTGGCGGCCGAAGATGGTCCTACTCCTCCTGCCGTCCTAACTGCTGCGCACCGACATTGCCTGGGTTTGGCCCGGCGCAGTGGACCTCGCGTCAGCAGCCAGCACCCATCCGACGATTGCGCCCAAGAGAAGGTCGCACCACAGCGTCTCCCAGAAGTGGCTGTGCGCTACAGAAGCGGGCATAACCGGGTTGGGGATAAGCAGCGCAAAGCTCCCTACTCCAAATAGCGCCGCGATGATGCCAGCGGTCTCAATCCTCCTGGTGTTCAACATCCTGACCACTGGATAAGCGAACAGGGCCCACAGGAGTCCCCGTCCGAACTGAAAGGGCAGCATCCATGGCCTTCCCGGCACGTTAAGGCGCATTTGTTCGTAGAGGCCTTTTAGCTCAGTTGTTCCGGAGTAGTACAGGCGTAGTTCGGGATTCTGCCAAGCTACGTAATATCCGAACATGTAATAGAGCACCACGTAAACGATGGCGAGAATGCCAAAACGGACCGCGTGGCTCTTCAGGGTGAGAACGCGCTCGGCGTGCGGCTGCTCGGGCCCGCGTATTTTCCGCATGATCAGCACGGCCAGTGGAACGAATAGAAACGCGACTACCGCTCCCATGACAAAGAGGTTCTTAATCAGCCCGGGCGGCATTTTCGCACGCAAGTAAGCGATGGTTTCGATCTGGCTGATAAAGGTCATCAGGCCGTAGAACGTGACGACCAGCGCCGCAATCAACTTTAATCCGCGCCAGCGCGAGTTCTGGATGATCCAGGCAGTCACCAGCGAAACTAGGAACGTATACGCCAGGAGTGGTCTGAGCAACGAAGCGGCCTGTTGCGCCTGAGCCGTTGGAGTGGATGCAGCCTGGGCTGAAGGTAACGGGGCCTGCGACATGCCAGCCACGTTAACGGCAATCATGAAAACAATGATCAGAATCAGGGTGAGGACAAGGACCCGTAACGCGAACACGGCTGCAGCTTTCATCGCCCACCTCGAAGGGACGTAATTTGCGTTGCTCTATGTACTCAGGAAAGTTCGCTCGAGCATCGACTCCCTGGCAACGTGGTTTCCGAAAGCATCGTTTCAGAACTTCGGGCGATCCATGCCGGATGCCATTTATCGCAGTTTAGACGTTCAGACGGTTCGCCGCAGCCACCCGCCCGTACCAGAGGCCTGAGTCTTTCACTGTACGCCTCTGATTTCGGAAGTCTACATAAGTGAGGCCATATCGCTGGCTGTAACCATCGGACCACTCGAAGTTATCGACCAGGCTCCATGCGTGATAAGCACGCACATTCGCTCCGTCCGCGATCGCGCGGGCGAGCTCAGCCAAATGTTCGCGGTGAAAGGCGGTGCGGCGATCGTCGGAAACACGGCCGCTATCATCGGGGGAATCGAGGTAGCAGCAGCCATTTTCGCTGATCTCAATGATCGGGTAGTTGTACTCGCGGCAGATCTGCATTACCAGGTCATACATGCCTCGCGGCCATATCTCCAGGCCTGCTTCAGTCAGCGGCCCTTCGGCTGGCACTTCAACATGGATTTGGGTGAAAGGATCGCGGCTGCCTCCGTCTCCCTCGGTTTCCGTGCCGAAGTGGCCGGAGCTGCCTGACTGAGAGCTGCGCCGCGCATCAGACACGATGCGGCGCGTGTAGTAATGAAAACCTAGCCAATCCAATGGCGCCCTCATGATTTTTTCGTCGCCATGCTTGTATCCCATTGCTTCATACGGCGGTTCCCCGACGAATGCCTTCGGGTACTCTCCGTAGATTGCTGTATTAAGGAAATAGAGGTTATTCATCGCGTGATAGCGTGCGGTCGCGGCTCGATCAGCTTCGCTCTTGGTCTTTGGATAAGCGGGAGCCATCCCGTAGGCACTTCCTACAGTCGCTTTCGAGGATGCGGCCTTGATGGCCCGGAACGCTTCACCCTGAGCAAGGTTGACCGTGTGTGCAGCCTTGAGAAACTGGTTGAAATCAGCCTTGCCGGGAGGAAAGATGCCCACACCGTAGCCGTAGTAGGTGAAAGTCCACGGCATGTTGAAGGGGGCCCATGTCGTGATACGATCACCCAAATTCTTTGCCAGGATTCCTGCGAAATCTGCATAGTAGGCGGCTAGATCGCGATTTGGCCAGCCTCCCCGATCTTCGAGTGCTTGTGGTAAGTCCCAGTGATAGATTGTGCAGAATGGACGAATGCCTGCTTCGAGCAAGGAATCAGTAAGTCGGCTGTAATGGTCGATGCCCTTTTGATTGACGGCACCGGTCCCGTGTGGCTGCACCCGAGCCCATGACGTCGAAAAGCGGTAGCTTTTCTGATTGAGACGCTTGAGTATTTCGATGTCCTCTTTGTAACGGTGGTATTGATCGCAGGAGTTGTCGCCTGTAGCTCCACCTTTAATTTTGCCTACGGTGTGTGAAAAGCGGTCCCAATTCGATTCGCCCTTGCCGTCTTCAGCCCATGCGCCTTCTACCTGATAAGCAGCGGAGGCCATTCCCCATAGGAAGCCCTGGGGAAAACGAGCGTTGTTAATCTCTGACGGCGCGATCGATCCTGGTACCTGCTCTTGAGGCGATGAGATTATTGCCGCCAGACCGTGGCGAGCTAGCAAAGCGCAGTTGCTAATCGCGAGCGAGTCTTTAACAAAATCCCGACGATTCATTCTGATACACCTCAGTCGGCATCACGTTATCGCCAAGATCATCTCAGAGTCAAAGGTCTCGAGGATGTCAGGATATGTTCATCGATAGGCTACGCACGCGGCGTGTGTTTTTTAACGCTGGCGTCACGACTACAGAGCTCTCCTCGACGTTCCACCCGCGCAGCAAAATCTTTGGATAGCTGATGGCGAGCTGCTTCGGATAGCGTATGGTGAGGGTTTTTGCTTCGCCCGGAAGAAGCGTGACATAGTTGTCGCATTCAGAACCTAGGATGCAGGTGGAATGAGTTTGGTGAGGCCTTTGCCGCCCTCGGACACCGCAAACTTGAATGGGAGCCTTAATCTGCAATGACCAAAAGCGACGATTCGCAGGTCTCTCCTTTGCGTGCCGTCAATTCTTGATCGCTGAAGCCACTTGGTCCGAAGTCGCCATGGGTGGTGGTAGATAACCGAAGTCCCGCTGCAATACCGCAGCAATTCCAAGAACAATTTCGTCCTCGTATGGCCTACCTGCGATCTGAATTCCAATTGGCAGGTCCTGTGGCGAGCGTCCCACGGGAACGACGGCAGCCGGTCCTCCTAGCAGATTAAACCATTGGGTAAATCGCATCGCGTCCAGATAGGCTACCGTTTGGCCATCGATATTCCACTCCCGTTCGCCGTGGCGAAACGCCGGCACAGAGCATACGGGCATCAATAGAACCGGGTACTGACGCATCTCTGTTAGTAGCTTTCCCCGGATCCTGTCGCAATCAACCCAGGCGGTGAGCAGTTCCTCTCCAGATAGGGGTGCCTCGGCGTGCGCGATGCGAAGAAAGTCTTCGAGGACTGGACTCAGCATGGCTTGTCGAGTAGCAACAATGCGGTCAACCAACATCGCCCCGCTACGCACGAAAAGCTTCCACCAGAGTGTGCGTGCCTCCTCAAGGGCAGACGGCCGAAATGGCTCAACGCGAAAGCCTTGTCGGCGCAAGGAAGAAACCGCGCTCCTTACAGCCTGGCGCGTCTCAGCGGTGACTGGTATCAGGCCGTCATCCTCGAAGAACCCTATGGGAACTTGTTGCAGATCTTCCAGAGAATGTTGTCGCAAGGGAATTGGTGCGCCTATGGGGTCGGCGTCCGCTGGGCCCGAGAGTACTCGAAAGAGCAGCGAAACGTCTTCGATCGTGCGCGCCATTGGCCCAATGGCTCCAAGAAGCGAAAATGGCCCAACGCATTGAGGAAGGTGACCATCGCCTGGAATTCTGCCTGGTGTCGGCTTAAGTGCGCAGATGCCAGTAAAGTGTGCAGGCTCCCGCACCGATCCACCGCTGTCACTGCCAAAACCACAGGCAGAGAGGCCAGCTGCAATAGCAGCAGATTCACCGCCGCTCGACCCGCCTGCCGTCCGTTGGAGATCCCACGGGTTGGATGTTCGTCCGTAGAGACGATTGTCCGTCTCATACGCCATCAGGAACTCAGGACAGTTGGTCGTTCCGAGTACGACTGCACCCGCCTGTCGCATCCGCGAAACGATAATCGCGTCTGTCTTGGGGGCGTGTCCCTGATTCAGCAGACTACCTATCTCGCACCGGTGTCCCGCCACTGAGATGGAGGCTTTAACCGACATGGGAAGGCCGGAGAGCATCCCCGGGGCAGTCCTGGCTGTGTTCAGAGCGGTAGCTTGCGCACGCACGCGGTCGGCATCGAAGTCGATCAACGCATTAAGCTGCGGATTGAGTCTGTCGATTTGTCGAATGTGCTCTTCAGCAAGCTCAAGCGGAGAGATCTTCCGAGCGCGGAGCATCGTGAGCATCTCGACAGCAGAACGCAGGACGACGCTATTCATTGAGGGACTCTTGTTTCGTTTGTACCTGGTGCTGACGGAGTTGGCAGATAACGGAAGGTGTAGCTGTGAGCAGCATCACCTGGTTCGAAGCGATCATTCCATTCGAGTTGATAGGCAATATGCTTTGCGTCGTCCGGGTAATGTTCGTTGCTCTTATAAGGATAACCGCTCATCGCATGAAACGGCATTGCGTTTACCGTGAAAGGGGAAGCCTCATAGAAGTCCATATCTTTCACAAATCCATTGGCATAGAAGAAATAATCACGAACCCAATGCGCGGGTAGTGCGGGTTGTGCAGCCGCGTCAAATTCCAAGTCCATATCCTCGCCAGTTCCAAAGATGACATATTCATCGTCAATCCGTTGAAGCAACGGTGTTACATTGCCATAGTGCGTGTAAGCGCCTCGTTGCGGTATAAACGGACCGGTGCGGCTCATCTGCTTGTAGTCGTAGGTCAGGTCGCCGGATGTGACTCCGTTAATCTGTTGCGGATAACCGCGGAAGGCAAGCGTAGCATTTATCAACGGCAACTCGGTCTGCCGAACTCTCGAGCCTGTTGATGCATTCGTTACGTTTGACTCGTTATCGACCAGCACCTGATCCCAGTAAATCTGCAGGTTCGTAACCAGCCGTATGCGCCGACTTCCCGCGGGCATTTTCCCCGTGAGGTCGACTACTATCGCGCGCGGTAGGCCGGCAGGGAAGCCCATGTCGTCGATGATGCGCTGCCAGGAACCGTTCGGGAGTTGGGCTTCTACGTAGGGAGCTACTGGTGCGATACCTGCCTGCCACGCCGCGTACATCGAATTTGCAGTGAAGTATTCAATGAAGCCGTGAAGCAACAGAAGCAAAGGTCTTCCTGGCGTCCACGTGCCCAAATCAAGCGTCAGAGTATGCGAATTGGTAAACCCGGCATACGACAGATTCGTAAAATCTTTGACGTACTTATGGTCCACGCTGCGCAGCAAAGGAAGCACATCATTTCCATGGTCATCCCAGGCTCCGGCAGGAACATGTGCTGTGTGAGTCACAATCGTTTTAGCCTCCACAAAGGGAGTTTTGCTTAGGAACCTTTCATTCGGAAACACGTTGGTGTCTTGTGGATGATCGACGGCAACGAGACGCACTTGATCGATGAAGTTGACCTCCTCCATTGGCTCACCGAAACGCAGACTCAGCCTGCTGTGATTCGCCTTCAATTGTGTTCCATCGACTTTGATCCATTCATCAGGATCGGGAGTGTTGCGTTCCACGGGAGACGTCCAGTGCCCGACCACTCCTGCGCCAATCACATCGGAGACAAAGCCAAATTTGCTGCCGTCCCAGGCAAATAGAGTTGGGCATGAACTGCCGCGACGATCCAATTCAGTCAGCATCAGTCTTTTGCTTGCGGGTATGTCAATCTCGTCCTGCGGTACGCCCGTTGGCCACAATAGGCGAAGGAGGTCAGCTTGATCTGCTCCACCAAGCCCGGCAATAATGTCCAGCGGGCTGGTCACCTCCCACTTCTGCCACAGGCCGTTTGCGAAAACCTCGACTTTGGTTCCAAGCGCGCTCCCGTTATCGGCAAGACCCTTCAGTGAGATCTTCAGCGAGTGATTGCGTTCTCCACCTTTGTTTATTAGCGCCACGGCCGCACCATTCGTCTGTGTGACAATGAGATCCGCAGCGCCATCACCATTTAGATCCGCGACCAACAGCGAACGCGGCGATCTCAGCTTTGTCTCCCCCAGCTTCAACTGCTCCGTCACGTCGACAAACCCATCCGGTCCAAGGTTGCGTAATATTTTCAGTTTCGACCCACTCGCTGTCTCGATGATCATCGCAAGATCAAGCCAGCCGTCATTGTCGAAATCGGTCGCCGCGACGCTCCACCCCCTGATCGCATTTTGGAGCGGAAGCGCTACTCGCTCAAAGCGTTTGCCGTCAACATTCTTCCAAAGCGTCACCCCTGGCGCACCAGCATGGGTCAATGCAATGTCCATCCACCCATCCTTGTTGAAATCAAAGGCAACAACTCCAGTTGTTGGCGGGAGTCCTTTTTCTGCAAATAATGGAATGGGCTTAAATGCGCCATCACGTGGATTGACAAAAAAAGTCGGTGCCGAGCCCGAACCAGTCACAATCAGGTCGACTGCGCGGTCATTATTCAAATCTGTGAGTACGGACGCAGTGGTACTGCCTTCGCCACCCAGTCCAGCTTGTTGAGTCCAGTCTGTGAACGTCTTGTCGCCATTGTTTCGCCACAGAACATTAGGTTTCGCGCCGACGTTTCCTTCTCCAGTGACGAAGAGATCCAAATCCCCATCGTGATCGTAGTCGACAAATATCAAACCGGACGGATGATTCATCGGAACGATTTTCGCGGCTTGCGTAACGTCCGCGAACTTACCGCCGCCGATATTGCGAAACAGAAGGATGCGATCACTCATCGCGATCGCGATGTCCGGCAGCCCATCATTGTCGAAGTCGCCAACGGCACAGCCGATGCCGTCACCCGTGACCTCCAGCCCGGTTTGTGCTGGCGCTGCAAGCTCAAAGCCGCCCTCCCCGGTGTTCCGAAACATTTGGACGGCCGATCCTCCGTTCCCCATCACAACCAAGCTGGCTCGACCGTCTCCGTCTACATCGATGAGACACGCACCGTTACCGCGGAAGCCTGCCGCATTCGGCCTCCCCGCCTCATTGCTCGAGCTCTCCCATGCCCTCGAAAACACAACTGGAATCATTGGCCCCACCCTTGGCGCGTTGGTGGCGGCGTCCTCCGCACGTCCGAGACTTCCCTGTTCCCCGTAGGTAGGAGAGAACGGGAAGGAAAGTTGCGCGCTCGTCAGCTGCTGGAAACGTGCCAGAGCGAGTCGGGCGTCGTCCACCTTGCCTTGACGTTGCAGCGTACGGGCGAGTCCGAATTCGGCGGACGCATGCAATGGAGCAAGCCGCAGGGCGGCGCGGAACTCGGCCTCTGCGCCTGGGAGGTCGTGCCGGTCAAGAAGAAAAGAGCCTAAGAAATAGTGACTATCCGCGTTAGAAGGGTCAAGCCTGAGTACTCTCTGGAAAGCTTCCATACTCTGTTGCGGCTTATTGTCGCTACGGTAGAGCAACCCGAAGACATACCAGATACGCGGATTATTCGGGGTTTGCGTCGCGGCGTGTTGCAACGCTATTGCTGCCTCCTGCAGTCGTTGAAGGTACAACAGAGCAATGCCTTTATTCAACTCCGCAGCGGTGAGCGAGGGATCAAGCCTGTAAGCCTCGCCAAACTTATCGACAGCCTTCTCTAAGAGCTGCTGATTCATTAGAGCGGTCCCAACGTTGTTCAGGCGAACCGCATCATCGTGAGCGCGACTTGCTACACCAGTCATCCCTTGAAGGGTATTGCAGAGCAAAAGAATAACTAAAGATAGGCGAATCCCTCCAACTCTGTACTCCCAATCGGACAGTCTCCAACTACATTCCATTCCGAGCCCCTTCAACCGCCTCTTGATTCGATAAAGTGCAGCAAGCAGGGCCGCGCACACCTACGCGACCTCATCCCCCGTGATTCGATTGAAGAATGGCAAGGTTATAGTACGCTCGTGAAGTGCTCCGGTCACAGGCAGCCGTATGCACGAACACTAATCTCAGCGTCTCCCAATTTTTCCAGGATTGTATCCGGTTGCGCCTATTCAATGAAGAAGTTCTTCTACTCACTCGGCGAGGCGTCCCTGCGGAGGGTTCGGAAAGCTAAGCGAACTGCGTTTCAGATCGAATAGCCGTTATTTGGTATAGAATTGCGTCCCTGAGACAGGACGTACGAGGAGAATAATCTTGCCATGTTCAAATCGCGTCGGAGTTTGCTGAAAAGTGTTGTTGGAACCGCGGGGACTTTGGCGACTGCGCCGTGGATGTATGGTGCATTCCAGCATCCGGCGCCAATGCCATCGCCGAATGCGCCAAGTAATCAAAATGTTCCGGGCGGGATGAACGGTCCGCAAGTTTCGAATTCAGACAAGCCTGCACCGAACCCGTTGAACCGGGAGCAGATTGCCGCCATGGTGCAGCAGCTTTACAAACTGGCATCCGAGCTCAAGAACGAGGTTGAAACTACCAATCTTGCGGCTGTGTTTCCGGTCACTTTCGTAAAGAAGGCGCAGGAGATCGAGAAGCTCGCCAAACAAATCAAAGATAAGACAAAAGGATGATGCTGATTAATTGAGGCGCGGCGGGGAGGGTGCCGCTTGCACCGGTGGCGCGGTTGTGACGTCAAGCGCATCACGCGGACCCGCATAGATCTGGGTGCCACGCCGAATTCGCTGACTTTCCGCCGTTTCGTTCAGTTGTGAAAAAACTGCGCGCTCTTGCTCGGCCTTCTCGGGCATCTTTGCGCGTGCATAGGCCTTGGCCAGATTGAAATGAATCTCCGGACTGGCGGGACTGAGCCTACTGGCGGTTTCCAGTTCACGTAACGCGGTCGCATCGTCGCCCAACTCAAGCGAGGCTCGTCCGAGCAGATAGTGGGCCTCGGCGGAGTTGGCGGAGAGCAGCAGCGCGCGGCGCGACCAGCTTATTGCGTCTGTGAAATTGTGCTCACGCAGCGCGATTGAAGCCAAGCGAACGCAGGGTAGTTCGCTTGTTGGCGAAATTGCTCTCTCCGCCCGCATCTGAGCGGCGGCCTCATCGAACTCTGACACAGCAAGCAGCGCGGTACCGTAGGCGTAATGGAGAAAAGGCGTGGAGGGATTCTCCTTTATCAGTCGCTGAAATTGAGGAAAAGCAGCATCGTATTGGCTGCTGCGCAGGAGAGACGAGATTTTTCCCGCAGCGCTGACCAAGCTAGCCTCTTGCTGTTTCTGTTGCCCAGGAAGCTCAGGCCTGCGGAGAAGCGCCAAACCGAGCGCGTACTCGACCTTCGCATCCAGTGGTCCGGCTCCAAGAGCGGATACCAGCATGTCTGAGGCCCGATCGAATTCTCCCGCGCGAATCAGCAGAATGCCGAGGGTGTATCTGGCCGACTGTAGGGACTCGCGGCTGCCGCCCAGGCCGAGGTTCGCGCCGCGCTCCAAGTGAATGAGCGCGTTGTCAAAGTCGTTTAACGCAAATTCGTTGAGCCCCAGTACTGCCCAACCCGTACCATTGTCTGGATTCCGCTGCAGCCACTCCTTCAAGTGGCTGGCCGAGGCGGAGTACTGTCCCCCCGCGTATTCCTGCATCGCCCGGTTCCAAAGCTCTTGATCTTCCTTCACATTGATTCCGGGAAATGGGCCGGCAGTTGCATTTCTGTACATGAGGATAATGCGCTGTTCGGGAGCAGTCTGGACGGCAGTCAAATGATCCGCTACCTTCCGCTCGCCCGTTGCCTGCACTGTTTCCCCAACGGACTCGAGCGCCGCCGCGAGCCTCTCGTGAGCGATCTCACTTGCCGGCCCGAGCGCGACAGCTTTCTGAGCCGTGATGAGCGCCTCTTTCGCGGAACCCAAGTGAAGCTGCAGACGGCTAATCTCGATCCACGGCAGCGGGCTCTCGGGCGAAATGATGGTCTCCTCGCGCATAAAGCCGATAGCTTCCTTGTCGCGTCCTGCCTTTGCAAGCGGCAGTCCATAGGCATAGTGCAAATACGGAACATCCGGGTAAGTCTGGAGCAACGCGGGAAAACGATCGAGCGCTTCCGTTCCTGCCGACGCAGCGTTTCCCGCAGCCAGTACCAGCCCCTCCTTCGATGGATCAATGTCATCAGGCAGCAATGCAATCCGCAGTGTTGCCAGTCCAAGCGCTATCTTGAGTTGGTCCGACATCTGGCTTTCGCCAAAGGTCTTCAACAGCAGATCGGAAGCGCGCTCAAACTCACCTGTCCGGACCAGTAGTAATCCCAGGTGATAGATGGAGACACGCTCTATTTCGGCGTCATCCTTGATTCCAAGGGACTGCGCCTTCTCGATATGGATCAGGGCATCAGCAAAATCCCTGGTCTCGAACTCGGACAGTCCAAGGAGACCCCAGGCGACACCTAGACCAGGAGCGAACCCGACCACACGTTGAAGCGTGGATCTGGCGTCGGCGAACTGATTGGCGCTGTATTGGAGCGCTGCCAGATTCCACCAGCCTTCTTTCCATTCGGGCCGCGACTCGAGCACACGCTGGTAGTCGCGAATCGCCTCGGAGGTCTGTCCGGATTCGCCCTCCTGTTGTGCCAATTTTTGCAGAGCATCAATATTATTCACTTGTTTTGCTGGCTGGCTAGTCGCTGCCTGCGGAGCCGGCAGGATTTCCCCACTCGCGTACACGGGCAGCGATAGCCGGCAAATCACTACGCTCACGGCAAACGTTTTAAGAGCGCGCATGGACAGCGGTTTCATTCCATTGTAAGTTTAGCTCCAGGAGCAACCCTTCATCTTCGAAATGCGACAACCGAATGTCACGTCTTTCGAACAGCTCACGCGTCGCAGGCTCCTTCGCAACCTTACCGCGTTTGCCGCTGCCTCCCAGCTACATGCTGCTGCCTTCAACAGTCCGGCGGCTTCGCAGCCGCACTATACCTTCGAAGAGGTTCCGGCCTCATCGAGTGGAATCACCTGGGTCCATACTGCCGGCAAGTCCGCGGACAAGCATCTTCCGGAGACCAGCGGGGCTGGATGCGCGTTTCTAGATTTTGACAATGATGGCTGGATGGACATTTACCTGGTCAACAGCGGGAAGTCGGACTTCTATACCCCGCCGAGACCATTGCGAAATGCCCTTTACCGCAACAACCGCGATGGGACTTTTACCGACGTTACGGAGCACGCGGGAGTGGCCGGCGGGGGATATGGCATGGGGGTCGCTGTCGGCGACTACAACGGCGACGGCTTTCCCGATCTTTACGTAACCCAATTTGGCCACAACATTCTCTACCGCAATAATGGTGACGGCACCTTCACCGATGTAACAGAAAAAGCTGGCGTGGCTGCGGCTGGCTGGAGTTCGAGCGCCGTCTGGTTCGACTATGACAACGACGGAAAACTCGACCTTTTCGTCTGCCAGTTCGCCGAGTTCGACGCTTCACTCGGTTGCGGTACTGATGGCGCCGGCGTCCGCCACTACTGCATTCCGCGGATATTCAAGCCACGTCCAAGTTGGCTCTTCCACAATAACGGCGATGGCACGTTCACTGACGTAAGCCGCGAAGCCGGAATCGCAAGCCATCTTGGAAAGGCCTGGGGAGTCGTAGCGACGGACGTGAACAACGACGGCAAGATGGACCTATTCGTAGCCAATGACACAGTATCGAACTACCTGTATATGAATAAGGGCGGCAGCTTCGAAGAAGTCGGGCTGGTTGCCGGCGTCGCGTATAGCGCTGAAGGCCGCGCTCGATCGGGAATGGGTGTCGATTCCGCCGATTTCGACAATGATGGACAAATGGACCTTTTCGTCGCCAACATCGACCAGGAAATCTTCTCGCTCTATCGCAATAACGGAGATGGCACGTTCGACGATGTGGCGATGCCGACGGGTATCGGCATGTCGACCCGCTGGATGAGCGGGTGGGGACTCAAGTTTTTTGACTATGACAATGACGGTAATCTCGACCTCATCCTGGCGAATGGTTTTCCCGATGATCTAATCGACCAGACATCGTCGCTGGTCAAGTGGAAGGAGCCTTTGCTGCTCTTTCATAACGAAGGGAAGACGTTCCGCAATGTGAGCGCCGAGAGCGGCCCTGTATTTGCTCGGAACTTTCCTGCTCGTGGACTTGCATTGGGCGACTTTGACAACGATGGAAGAGTCGACGTGCTCATCAGCAACAATGACGGACCCCCTTTGCTGTTGCGCAACCACGCCGGCAAGGAAAATCACTGGCTCGGCGTGCATCTTGTCGGCCGCAAATCCAATCCTGACGCAGTGGGTGCTCGTGTCACTTATCAGGCTGGAGACTTAAAGCGGACGAGGATGAAGGTGGGCGGAGGTAGCTTCCTTTCTTCGCACGATCCACGGATCGTTCTAAGTATTGCGCAACACCCGAAGATCGACTGGCTCGAAGTGAAGTGGCCGCAACCTAGTGGCGGCGTCGAACGATTCACTGACCTCCCACTGGATCGCTACATCACAATTACTGAGGGAGCAGGCAAGTGGAAGTAACCTCTGTTGCACCCGAAATCGTCAATCCGGAAAAGGCTCGCCTGCCTTCACAATCCGAATGCGGTGGTCAGTAAAGTTGTCGAGCATCTCCGGGACGTAAACCTTCGGCATGTGGCAGCTTGTGCATCGTTTGGTCGCGACGGGACACGCTGGCGCCTCATGGCTGCCGGTTTTGCTCGCTCCTGGTGTGTTTGCGTGGCAATTCAGACACACTTTGTCGTAGGCTGCGGAATCTGCCTGCAATTGTTCGTGCGGGTCATGGCATGCGGTGCACGTAAGCCGTGTATCTCCTTTTCCCCAGCATTTGCTCATGACTAGGCGGTAGGGCGCCGATCTTGCGGTGGAGACGCCTTTGACTCCAGTGAGTTTCACATCCCACCAGGTGCTGTGACACGCGCCACAGAAGTCGACGGCATCCGCAGGATCCAGATGAGCGGAATTGAAGATGACCGGCTTCCCCTCTCCGGACGAGGCTGCGGTCTCCCTTGTCATGGACTGGACATGGCCAGCACCTGGCCCGTGACAGGCTTCGCATGTCACGCCGGGAACCAAATGAGCTTCGTCGAAATGCCCGTCAATGCTGGAGCCGGTTGTATGACAACCGAAACACCGCATTACTTCCCCTTGGGGAACGGGACGGTCCATAGCTTCTTCGATGCTGGAGGGCGAGAGCAGGGCGCGAGACGGCGTGAAGTCTATTGTTCCGCGGGTTTCGAAATAGGTGACCCTGGCCTCGAAAAAATCTGCATTCTGTTTCCTGAACAGGTACGACTGACCCACGCGTCCGGTTCCGAATGCCCAGAGCAGTGGAAACGACAAGCTCTGATTCCCGTCACTCACCGAGTAGTGGCTCTGGCTCGTTTTGGTCTCAATCCGATACTTATAGTTGCCTGGGCCGAAGGCCATCAGTGGATGCGCATGCAGAATGTCGGAAAGCGACGCGGCCATGGCGGCGTGTGCCATGGGAGTTTTCTTCTGCGAGGCGGCCTTGACGCCATGACACCGAGCGCAGGTTTCGGAACCAACAAAGTTGTCTCGCGAAGGGGTGTTCTGAGTGGGCCAGAACCCCGGCTCGGCGAGGTGGTCCGCCGTCGAGAGTTGGCTGAACGCAACCGGGGCGCAGAGACTCACTGCGAGAAGAAAGCCAAGGAATCGACAATCCCGCCGATATTCCTTGAATGCTTCAATCCCTTCTCGATTACAGAAGAACCGTTCGATTCGGCCTGCCAATGGCATCATCCTCAGCCACCCTTTTTACCGTCTCAATTTAGCAGGCCGTGGAGCTATCGCTTTACCATTATTGAGGACTGCGGACTCCAGGGAAGGCTGCAGTCCTGATGAAAACGATGTCGGTGCCGGACCGGTGGATGCCCGAACAATGAGTTCAGGCTCAATGACAATTTCGGATTGAAATTCCGCTTTCTTTTCAATTTGGTCGATGAGCGTCTTCGCGGCGAGTTGTCCCATTTGTTGCAACGGTTGCCGGATTGTCGTTAGCGCGGGATTGGAAAAAACCGCTACCGGCACATCATCGAAACCAACGACCGAAATATCCTGAGGCACGGATCGTCCGGCTTCGCGGAACGCCCAAATGGCGCCGATTGCCGAAAGGTCGTTATAAGCAAATAGCGCCGTAAAGGGCTTCCGCCGCGCAAGAAGTTTCTTACCATACGGATAACCGATCTGCGGTGTGGTCAGATCCTGTTCGATCTGCACAACCAACTCAGGTCGAATCCGCACGCCCAACTCTTTGCTGGCCGCGCAAATCGCTGTCCAACGGCTAGCAGAGTCTGAACTGGAGGATTGGCCCTTCATAAATGCAATATCACGGTGACCGAGTTCAAGCAGGTGGGTCAACGCCAGCCGCGCAGCGAGTTTTTGGTCAAGAATAAGATTTGTCACCCCTGGAACCGGGGCATGTCCGGCGACTGCAACGGTGGGCCGCGAGGGTTTTTCTGTGACCGACGTATCAACGGTGATAAACCCCTCGACCCCGCGGGTCACCAGCATCTGCGAATAGTTTTGCAGAATCCGACGATCATGCCTGTGTATCACTGTCAGAAAAAAGTATTCACTGTCTCTTAGGTGCTCCTCGACGCCGCTGATGACCATGGCGCCATATGGATCGCCAATCTGTTCGGCGATCACGCCGATGGTATAAGTACGCTGCGACCGGAGCGAACGGGCGAAATAGTTAGGTCGATAGTTGAATTCACGTGCCGCGTTCAGGATCCGCCGCTTGGTATGTTCGGGAATCGCACGAGCTGCAGGCGAATCGTTTAGGGCCGCAGAGATCGTGCCCACAGCTAAGTTCAGATGCGTGGCCAGCGTCTGAAGGGTTACTTTGGGCTCGCTCCGATCAGTCGTATGTTTCAAAGACATCGAGGCAGTCCGTGGGGAAATTGTATTTCGATTGCAACAAGGCTCATGGAGACAAGATACAGGCCTAGAGGAATTTTCCAAACTTTCTGCCGATCTAACTATTCAATTGTTGCCTTCCAAGTCGTTTTATAGGTCTCGGGAAACAGGTCCGTCCATTGCCGTGCTCTAGACAAAAAGCCAGATGGATGTTGGAGGAGGTCCTACCATCCGACAGTTTTGATATGGAGCGAAAAGAAGGACGCTGCCTCTCTTCCTATGGCATGAATCAAGCAAATCCCCCCAAGAATAACATTATTGTGTTGACAAGCCTGTAATTGGGGGCTAACAATGCTCGGCGACTCAAAAAAGCACTGATGAACTAGTCCTAAAGGTGGAGGAAGCACTCCATCGAGAAGTTGGGAGATCTCTACACAGTTGCTTGAAGCGTAAGACCGAAAGACTTTTTGGAGGTGTGCCGATGAGCAAGCAAAATTCAGGAAGCCGTGTCGCGGTTCAGACCTGGTTTGTACATGGAATGCTACTAACCGTCCTTGGCATGCTACTGGCGTTTCCACTCGCCGCGCATGCGCAGAACTACAACGGCTCCATCGTCGGCAACGTGACCGACGCAACTGGCGCCTCCGTCCCAGGCGCCAAAGTTAATGCCATCAATACCGGCACGAACAATACCTTCACGGCAACAACGAGCGGTCACGGCTCGTACTCGATTCCCCAATTGCCCATCGGCACTTATGAGGTTCACATCAGTGCCGGCAAGTTCAAGGAGTTTATCTCCACCGGCGTTGAGGTTCACGTCTCGACCCCAACGGAAATCAATGCCACGCTGGAGGTCGGTGCTGTCAGCGAGAAGGTCACGGTTCAGGCCACTGACGTACAGGTACAGACTGTCTCCGCGGAGGTTGGCGAAGTCATCGATGGTACTCAGGTTCGTGAACTGCCGCTCAACGGAGAAAACTTCGTCGGATTGACGCAACTCTCCCCCGGAGTTAACGCCGCCGCGTCCTACGATGGCACCGGCAAAGGACTTGAGGGTGGAGTCAACTTCTCCGTTAACGGCAACCCGTATACCAACAATCTGTTCCTGGTTGATGGCGTAAACAACAACGACGTCGGATCGAATCGCACGATCCTGGTCTATCCGTCGGTCGACACCATAGCCGAATTCAAAATGATCAGGAACTCGTACGGCGCGGAGTATGGCCAGGCATCAGGCGCCATCATCAGCCTTACGACGAAATCCGGCACAAACCAGATTCACGGCGGCTTCTTTTACGCCGGCCGCAACAACGCACTCGATGCAAACGACTACTTCTCGAACCAGAATGGCACAGGTAAGGCGAAGCTGCGTCGCAACGACTACGGATATAACGGGAGCGGACCACTTCTGAAAAACAAGCTGTTCCTATGGTGGAACCAGGAGTGGAACAAGGAAATCCGTGGCAGTTCCTTTGCAACCTGCGTGCCAACCAACGCGGAGTCGGCGGGCGACTTTAGCGGATATGGGACAGCAACGAGCGACCAGTGCGGAGCGGCCATCCCTGGTTTAGGGGGCAACGGCCCGATTCCGGTAGCAGATCAGGCGTCAGGAAACCCGCAGAAGATCGCCAAACCGGATGCGGCCGGTCTGCTGATCGCACAGTTTTATCCGAGTCCCACGACCGGGGCAAACGGAACGCTCCTAAGCAACGGAAACAACTGGGCTTCAGCGATCAACAACCCCCTGAACTGGAGTGAGTGGAACGTTCGTGCGGACTACGATGTGACCACGAAGAACCGCCTCACCTTCCGCTGGACCCAGGAGTCGTGGGATAACCCGACACCCAATAACGGTTCTTCATTCTGGGGTGAATCCAACTATCCCACCGTCCAATCGAGCTGGAGCCAGCCTTCCAAGAGTGTCATGGCAAAGTTGAGTTCCACGATCTCACCCACCATGGTGAACGATGTGGAGTTCGGGTACGGCCACAACGCTATCATCACGACCCTCGGGGGCACCAGGGCAAACATCGTCGGTGAGTTACAGACTGCTTATCCCGCGACTTTCCCCGCATCCATCAAGCAGGCAGATGAGTTCTTCGGCGGATGGGGCGGTCTGAATCCGTATGGCTCCTACCAGGGCGAGGCCTCCTTCTGGAACATCGCCCCGTACAAGAACCACGAAGACCTGTACACGGTGCAGGACAACCTGACGAAAGTGCACGGCAATCATCTGCTGAAGGCGGGTGCATTCTTCAGCACAAACACCAAAGTTGAGGATAATGGCAACGGAGCCGACCGGCCGACTCTTCCGACTTCAATTGTCTGCGCACCGGGTAATGCTTGTCCAAGTACGCTCGCTGGCGCTCCTGGCAACACCGGTAACGCACTCGCCAATGTCCTAATACCTGGAACGGGCCCCGCGCCGCAGGTATTCAACGTAAGTGAGAACAGCATTGACGCTACAGCCTACGTTCAGTGGCATGACATCGAGTGGTATCTGGCAGACCAGTGGAAGATCTCCAGAAATGTCACCCTCAACTTTGGCTTCCGGTGGTCGTTCTATCGCGAACCCTACGGACAAGATAATCATTGGGCGAACTGGAATGTTGCTGACTGGAGTGCCGCGGAAGCGAATACCAACCCCACCGATGCTTGCAACGGCACGGTTATCGTCCCCGGAACAACACCTTGCGCAAATGCTAAGGCATTTCTTGCAGGTCTTGGCGTAAATCTACCGCTGTCGAACGGCACACCTGGAGCGAACAGAGCTCTGGTCAACGAAAACAACCATACCATTGCTCCTCGCGTCGGAGTCGCCTGGGATGTATTTGGCAATGGGAGGACGGCACTTCGCTTGGGTGGCGGCCAGTTCTTTCAGCGCGAATTGGTCGGTATTGATGAAGGTATGGCACGCACAGCGCCATTCGTGATCGGCATCAACACGAACCGGACCCTGGATACGGCAACCCCGTTATCGAACCCGTCAGTCTCACCCAACTATGGGAAGGACCCCAGGGGGGTAGTTCCAAACGCCTGGCAGTGGAACGTGACTGTGGAGCAGGAGTTGGCAAGAAACACAACTCTTGAGGTAGGGTACGTCGGCAACACGGGTCTGCACCTGACCTCCATGTATGACCTGAATACCATTCCGCAGGCAAACTGGGCGCAGTCAGTATTCACCGGGGGCAATCAAGCAGCCCTCCGTCCAGCCTTCAACTTCGGGACCATCGGGGGGTTCGCCCGCGGCGGCCACGCTTCCTATAACTCACTTCAAACCCTGTTCCGCTCACAACTCGGACAGTCTACCTTCCAGGCTGCCTACACGTGGTCCCATTCGATCGGAGATGTCGAAGAGGACAACTCTTCCGGCAGCTTCAACCAACAGGCAACTACTGTTATAGGTCGATCCGGACTAGACAAGGGCAGTACCAACATCAATCGTCCTAATATCTTTGTCATGAGCGAGGTCTACTACCTGCCTAAACTTGCCAATCAGAACGAGTTTGTGAGAAATACGATTGGTGGGTGGGAGGTCAACAGCATCTTCACCGCTGCCCACGGCAGTTCGCTCACCGTCTTCGCCAATGGCACTTATAACGGTGGTAACGTCTCCGGACTGATCGGCACTGGCTACATCGGCAATAACCGGCCGTTGACGGTCGCTGGCACAACCTGCAACTCGGGCCAGAAGGGCGCGCAGATCCTCAACCCCAACTTCTTCACTCTTGTGGGATATACCCTCGGCACGGTTACTCCGGGCATTGAATCGCGCGGTTCCTGCTTTGGCGCCCCGACGACAGACCTGGATTTCCAACTGGCGAAGAACTGGCAGGTCAAGGAGCGCTATCGGATAAAGTTCGCGATGGACTTCTTCGATCTCCTGAACCATCCCAACTTCAACAGCAATTCATTGGAAGGAACCGGATACGCTCCATCGGTACTCATGTGCGGGTCGACTGAGTGCGGTGCGTCGAATCCAAGCAAGCTCGTAACTGCCGCATGCAACACCAATCCTTGCCCCGCGGGTCCATTTGTCCCGGGGGGCTTCGGAACCGTGTCCGCCTTGCAGCCGGGGCGCAGCAACCGAGAATTGCAATATAGCCTCAAGTTCTCGTTCTAGAGGCTTATCCGAACTTACAACTCAAGGCGGAGCTTCTGTCCAAGCTCCGCCGCCTTTTTTTTTGCAGTAGAATCGGCCCAGTGCTCCCATGAAGCGCAGTTCCTCCAAATCCGTCAACCTTTTGAGATTGCGCCATTGTCGCTTAGTCAACACCTCGTGTTCCGCGATTGTTGCGCTGAGCCTGCTTGGTTCCCGCGCCGGCTCCGGTCAGACCCCAGTGCACCATTCTCCGTCCGCTCAAAAGGCCGTTCTCCCACCAACCGAACTCGACACGCGAATTGCCGGCGCCCGCGCCGCACGGGACTCAGGAGATCCGGCTGCAGCACAGCTCGCCAATCAGCGTCTCATAGCTATAGCTCTTCGGGAGCTGGCACAACTCCGACTGGCCGAGTCAGCGTATCCCCAAGCTATTGAACTCTTCGACAGTTCTCTCCGATTTGAAGATGTTGCCGGCACGCGTCTCGATCTGGCCACCGCCCAGATTCAAGCAGGTAAGTTCAAGGATGCAATCAAGCAGGCGCAACAAGTCCGCGCAGCAAACCCAACCGACCTCCGCGCAGTTCGGGTGCTTGCAAGTGCGCTCACACAAGACGGGGATTACGCACAGGCTGTCGAGCCATTCACGCAGATCGCGCACGCGCAGCCAACTGTCGAGAACCTGTACCCACTCGCGATGTGTCTATTGCAGACACGGAAGCCGGAGGACAAGGTACGAGCGGTGGGGGTGTTCGAACAAATGAAGCAGATTGCGGGCGACAGCGGCTCGTTGCATGTTCTTTTCGGACGCGCTTACCGCGACGCGGACGACATGCCTTCCGCGATCTTGGAGTTTCAGCGGGCGGTGGCGATCGACCCTCGCACTCCTCATGCTCACTATTTTCTGGGTCTCGCTCAACTCTTTCTCAAAGACTGGAAGCCAACCCCAGAGGCAGAAGCTGAATTGCGGAAGGAAGTTGAATACTACCCGCACGATTACCTTGCCAACTACATGCTCGGGTTCCTCATCTCGGGAGAGCGGCGCTACGACGAGTCAAACATGTATCTCAAGGCGGCGACCGAGATCAATCCGTCCGCACCCGAGCCTTTTCTTTACCTGGGTCTGAATGCCTACTCGCAGGAAGACATGAAGCGCGCAGAGGAGATGTTGCGAAAAGCGGTTCTTCTTACCGGAGACGATGAGGAACGCTCCAACTACCAAATCCGAAGGGCCTACGTGGAACTCGGACGAATTCTCGCAACCAGCGGGCGAAAAGATGAAGGTGAAGTCTATCTCGCCAAGGCACGCAATCTTCAGAACAAGACAATGGAACAGAGCCAACAGCAGGTTGCTTCGATCGCCGGGGCAGGATCAATTGCGGGTGTGATGCCGCTCAGCCGAAAACAGGAGAACCAATCGGTTCCTCTTCAGACGAGCGACGATCTCGTTGCCAGAATCGATCCTGCCGCGATCCCGGCGAATAAACTTACTTCCGAGCAACAGGCCTCCGCGGACGCGGAGGAAAATGAGCTGAGATCGGTCTTGGGGTTGGCCTTCAATGACCTTGGCACTTCGAAGGCGATTCGAGGGGAATACCCACAGGCGCTGGGTGACTATCAGCAGGCAGAACGATGGGACAGTAGTCTCTCCGGCCTTGGAAAGAATCTCGGTCAATGCGCCTTTCGCGCGGGAGACTATCCCGAAGCGATTCGCGGGCTGTCAAAAGCATTGAAAGATAAGCCCGACGCACCTGCTGTACGCGCCCAGCTAGGCATGTCCTACTTTGCCACTAACCAGTATGCTCAGGCGGTGCAGACATTTGCGCCTCTCGGAACCCGAGGCATGCACGATAGCGAGACGGGTTATGCTTGGGCTGCGTCATTGGCGCATATCGGCGACATGAAGAACGCATCCGAAGTATTGACGGCGTTTCAATCCGAACAGCGTCCAGAGGCGACACTTCTACTCGTCGGCCAGCTTTGGATTGAGATCGGCGACTACGCCCGCGCAACATCGACGTTGCAACAAGCGCTTGCTTCCAACCCGAACTTGGCGAAGGCGCACTTTTACTCGGGACTCGCCTATATCCGTTGGGGGCACTGGTCAGAAGCGGCAAAGGATTTTCAGGCTGAGCTGAATCTGGCGCCGGGCGATCCCGATGCGCAGTATCACCTCGGTTTCGTCTATATGCAGGAATCGAAGATCGACGAGGCCGTCGCGCTTTTTCGCCAAGTCGTCGCCGCGCATCCAGACTACGCCAATGCACAGTATCAGTTGGGAAAGATACTGCTCGATCGTGGACAGACGTCAGACGCAGTGGAATTTCTTGAAGCTGCTGCCCGTCTAGAACCACAGACCGACTATCTCCACTATCAACTGCAAGCCGCCTACCGCAAAGAGAATCGTATTGCCGATGCAGACCGCGAATTGGAGATCTATCGACAGATCAAAGCAGCGTCGCGAGACCGCGCCGCAGAAGCAATAAAATCCAACCCATAGTGCAGAATAGGACTCGATTGAATCGTCGCCACTTTTACTTGAGCGTTCTCCGATCCATTGCAGTAGCATTTTGCATCTTCAACTTTGCGGAGGCGCAGAGCGGCCATCCCACGCCCACTCCGCCACCAATCGGCGCCAAGTCAACGAAGTGTAGTGGGCGTCCTGTCCCGCAACTCGAAGACATTACTCCCAAGACCGGCATCACCTTCAAACATACCTCCGACCCGGCAAAGAAATACATCGTGGAATCCATGAGCGGTGGAGTGATTCTGTTGGACTATGATCGGGACGGCTGGCCCGATATTTATTTCACAAATGCTCCGACGGTTGAAATGGCGGTGCAAGGCACGAAGAGCCTCGGCGTTCTTTACCATAACAATCACGACGGCACTTTTACCGACGTGACGGCAAAATCTGGCCTTTCCACGCCCTGCTTTGCCATGGGCGGAGCCATAGGAGACTACAACAACGACGGCTGGCCCGATCTTTATGTGACCTGCCTGGGCGGTAATATTCTCTATCGCAATAACGGAGATGGTACCTTCACCGACGTAACCGCAAAAGCTGGCGTGGCCGACGGCCGATGGTCTACCGGAGCTGCCTTCGGCGACTACGATGGAGATGGATTTGTCGATCTTATGGTCGTGAACTATGTAGATTTTCACCTCGACGATTTGCCCGGCTTTGGAAGCGCTTCCTTCTGCAAATATCGCGGCATTGACGTACAGTGTGGACCTCGCGGACTGCGCGGTGCCGGCGACTCACTCTTTCACAACAATGGAGACGGTACGTTTACAGACGTCTCCAAAGCCGCTGGGGTAAGTGATCCAAACGGCTATTACGGCCTCGGCGTCATCTGGGCCGACTTCAATAACACCGGCCGGCCCGATATCTATGTGGCTAACGACTCGACGCCAAAATATCTCTACAAGAATGAGGGCAACGGTAAGTTTAAGGACATTGGTCTTGAGTCAGGAACCGCGGTTAGCGATGACGGCTCGGAGCAGGCTTCGATGGGTATCGCGATTGGCGATTACAATCACACAGGCCGACCCTCGCTTTACGTTACAAACTTCTCTGATGAAAATGATTTGCTGTACAAAAATGAAGGCGGATGGAACTTTAAAGAATCTTCGTACGCGTCGGGAGTCGCCTTGCCATCGTTGCCCTGGGTCAAATGGGGCACCGCGTTTGTAGATATGGACAACGATGGCTGGCTCGACCTGATTACAGTTACCGGTCATGTCTATCCGCAAGTCGATTCACTGCCTTCAGGAGGCGGTTATCGCGAACCAAAGATGTTTCACCTCAACCAGAAGGACGGCACGTTCTGCGACGCCAGCGATCTCGCCGGCAAGGCTTTGATGGAGCGCCACGTCTCGCGGGGGCTCGCGGTGGGAGACCTGTTTAATGACGGGAACATGGATGTTGTCGTCGGCGATATCGATGGTGGACCGATGATCCTGCGCAACCGGGGGATTGCGGGACGTCACTGGGTGAGCTTTGAACTGACCGGCACCAAGAGCAATCGTCTCGCGCTGAATGCTCGAATCTCAATCGTAGCCGGCGGGATGACACAAACCGACGAAATTCACAGTGGCGGGAGTTACCTATCGCAAAACGATCTCCGAGTACATTTTGGACTGGCAAACGCAACGAAGATCGACAAGGTCGAGATCCACTGGCCATCCGGTTACACCGAAACGCTGACAAATCTGGCGGTTGACCAACATTATTCTGTTATCGAAACAAATGGGATCGTATCTTCTGAGCGGGCCAGGCCGCCGCTACCTAAACGCCCATAGGCGAGACAAGAGGTCGCCCCAAGGACGCACACACCTCCTGATTCCACATCGAGTTGCTATCGGACTGGTAAGACAAGTCGGCTTCCGTCCCCGAACCTGACGAACGAGCAATATCGAACTCGGGGCGTCAGTCGCGGACATTGAATCCGGCTCTCGGCAGTAGCTGGAGGTCGGATCGCTCCCAGGGCATCAATTGCGCAGATCGATGCACAGCGCGGAAGCGGTCATTCGCTTTGCGCCAAGTGCTCAAGGCATATAGAGTTCCTGATGACATGCGTCGCTCACCAGAGAAAGCTCAGACAGATACTTCGCTTCGATGGACGAACAGACAGCGCTTTCTTGCTGTAACAGCGCTTTTGCTTCTTTTCGCCTTTGAACTCATCCATGTGGCGCGTGTGTACTCGGCGAACTGGGACGAAGCGCATCACTTGTACGACGGCTACAACGTCTGGACAAGGCACGATTACCGGCTGAACGCCGAGGTACCACCGCTTGTGAAGCTCACGGCCTCGCTTCCCCTTCTGGTGTTGCACTTGTCTGTTCCACCCAATCTAGGACAGTCTCAGGGGCTGGAGGCCTTCCTGGATGGGCGGGCGTTCGTCTTCGGCAACGGGGGCGACCGCGTGCTGTTTCCGGCACGCATGGCCTGCATGCTTTTTACACTGCTGCTCGCGGGATTGCTCTATCTGGCAACACTAGAGATGTTCGGCGACCTCGCCGCGCTCGCCGCGCTGGTTCTGTTTGTCTTCGACCCGAACGTACTGGCGCATGGCACGTTGGTCTCGACCGATCTTGCCAGCGCCTGCTTCATCTTCGGATCCGTTTACGCGTTTTATCGCTACGCCAGGGCGCCGAGTCCCGTGCGGCTGGCCATCGTAGGGCTGGCCGCCGGGCTAGCCATGTGCGCCAAGTTCACGGGTATCTTCGTCTTCCCCATGTTGGTGCTTCTGGCAGGTGCCGAAGCGATGGTGTCACGGAGCTCAGCTTTGCTGTGGTCGCGGCTGGCGGCGTGCGCGGCTATCCTCGTGTGCGCCTGGGGATTGATCTGGGTTTTTTACGGGTTCCGCTACGCACCGGCTCCGGCCGGATTGGAGCTATCGCCGAAGGTTGCACCGTACATCGCGTCGATGCCGAGCAAGACCAACGCTGCGGAGCTCTCGCTGGTCGCCAAGTTCCACTTGCTGCCCGAGGCGTACATCTGGGGCCTCGCCAACACAAAGAAGACGGAGTGGGAGTACACGAGCTACTTCTTCGGGAGGATGTACCGGCATGGTCCATGGCAGTACTTTCCGGTGGCTTTTCTAATCAAGTCCACGCTGCCGCTGCTTATTCTGTTGCTGCTTCTTCCGTTCCTCTGGTTCCGGCGAGAGGATCGCCACACGCGGGAGCTGTGTTTTGTGCTCATTCCGGTCGTCTTCTACTTCGTGCTGGTGACCACATCGCATATGGATATAGGTGCACGGCACTTGATGCCGATATATCCCTTTCTTTATTCGTTGGCCGGAGTAGCTGTTGCCCACGCATTCTTTCGCAGCCGCGCGTGGGCGGTGGCTGCGGTGGCGCTGCTGCTGTGGCAGGTAGTGACGTCGGTGCGGGTTGCGCCGGCGTACATGGCCTACGGGAACGAGGCGTGGGGCGGGCCGTCGGAGGTGCACCGCTACCTAAGCGACGCCAACGTCGACTGGGGGCAACAGCTCAAATCAGTCAAGCAGTACCTTGACGAGAATCACATTACGAACTGCTGGTTCGCTTACTTTCCGGATGGCGCGGTTGAACCTTCCGACTACGGCGTGCCATGCAAACGACTGCCGACGGGTAGCTCGCTCTGGTGGTTCAGGCTGCCAATGGATGTGCCGCCTGTGATCGACGGGACAGTTCTTATTAGCGACAGCGATCTCGAGGGCGTGGAGTCCGGAGATGGTCCGCTGAACTGGTTCGAGCCATTTCGTGGGCAAAAACCGGTGGCGGCGATCCAGAACGGGGTGTACGTGTATCAGGGCCATTTTGCCGTGCCCCTGATGTCTGCGCTAGTGGACGTGCGGAAGACCGGCGATCTATCTAAGGCTGGCCAACCCGCAGCAGCCCTATCGATGGCGCAGGAGGCGGTCGCGCTGGCGCCGGACTCAGCGATCACGCAGATCAACCTGGCGGACACGCTGGCGGCGAAGGGGCAATGGAGCGAGGCAATGGGACACTATCAGCAGGCGGGAGTGTTGGCGCGAACGATCCGACCAGAGCTCGAGGACGAAGATTTGATCCCCAGGAGCAAGGCAGGCACAGAACTGGCGCAGAGCCACCTTCAAAATCGTCAGTAGCGCCGACCAGCGCTCAGCAATTGAGATGATAGCTCGAGAGCGCGCGGAAAAGGCGGTAAGCCCCGTTCAGTCCCCCGGGCACAGAAACCGACCGTTTCGGCGAAAAAACAGAAGGCGTCTAGATTGCAATAACCTGATCAAAATAAATGTCTTATCTTGGTGCCGGGAGGGGGGGTCGAACCCCCACGGGCCGAAGCCCGGCGGATTTTGAGTTTCCTGAGAATACTGTAAGTCTATGAAAAATAAGCGTAATTGACCGTAGGGTTGAAACCTCCCAAGTGACCTATTGCCAGTGGTTTAGCGAAATTGAACGTAAATAAGCCAAACTGGTGTCTGTACCCGAACGTGTACCCGAAAGTGCCGGAATAATTTGGACTCTGCAGTCGCCAAAGACTGTTTGGAGAACACAAGACAAGACAATTCTGGATGAGCGCATTGGCCTGTTACCAAGAACCGACAATTATTGGTTTTCGCGCATTCGGAGCGTGGCGGATAGTCTAAAATAGTGACTTCGCAGATTTCACTGTATTACAGGTCTATACTGGGTAGCGTTCGGCTTCCCGTGCTCGTCGTTTAAAGTCACTCACGAACTGTAGGGCCCCCAGGCAGAGAGATCGGCGAACCCCGATTCCCTAAGATTCGCTTCCAAGCCAGACGTTTTCACGCCCACGCGCCGCTCAAAGATAGGCATGATACGGGGCTTAAGCGTCGAGAACATCAACGACAAAACGTGTGAATTCAGGAATATGATTCGCGGCTCCGCTAAGGGAGCAATGGACTTCCTGATCAAGACGAGGCATTCCGTAGGAGCTCCTCCAAGCTGCCAGTGAACCCCGTTAGAAGCTCACAACCGGCGAGAGGTTCACTTTGCAAAAGGTATCGAACGCCACGCCTTCGGGAACATGTGATTCTGCTGGCTGACGCTCGCAATCAGCGATTCAGTTAAACGCAAAGGAGGAAAGAACATGGCAAATGCGACGTATGAAGTCCAAGCTAACGACGCCACCAGCGAGGCGAGCGTCGCAAGAGTCGACATGAAGTTCGAAATTGTCGTTATCCCCATCTCGGATGTCGACCGCGCGAAGGAGTTCTATGGGAGGCTCGGGTGGCGACTCGACGCCGACTACGACAACGGTAAAGACTTTCGCGTGATTCAGTTCACGCCGCCTGGGTCTGGGTGCTCGGTCATCTTCGGCAGAAACGTTACCGCCGCGACGCCCGGCTCAGCCCAGGGCCTTTATCTGATCGTCTCTGACATTGAGGCGGCCCGCAAAGAGCTGCTCCGTCACGGCGTTGAGGTCAGCGAGGTGTTCCACGGCGCCGGCGACGTTTATGCTGGCCCGGACGAACCCTACCTGTCTGGGCGGATCCGAGTCAACGGCCCTGATCCCGAGCATCGCAGCTACCGCTCGTTCGCCTCGTTCAGGGACCCGGACGGAAACGGCTGGCTGTTTCAGGAAATCACGACGCGGCTTCCCGGCCGCATCGACTCGACGGTGACGACCTTCGCATCGGCGAACGATCTAGCGAGCGCGTTTCGGCGTGCGGAGGCCGCCCACGGCGAACACGAGAAGCGTACCGGACGGCACGATGCAAATTGGGCAGACTGGTACGCGGCCTACTTGGTGGCGGAGCAGTCCGGCAAAGAGCTGCCGCAATGAACGACTCCGCCGGGAGCGACATCGCTCCCGACGGGACGTCGAGGCTCTCCATTGCTGGTTTCTGACCGCGGGTCCCTGGAGGAATCATGAGCACCGCAACAACCACCGTTCCGATCCGGCGGGAACCGGAACTCCTCGGGCAAACTGTCGTTGTCATCGGCGGCAGCGCCGGCATTGGGCTCGAAACGGCCCGACGAGCACGCGCTGAGGGGGCCAGGCTGATCCTCACGGGCCGGAATCCCGAGCGGCTTAAGTGCGCCGCCGGCGAACTCGAAGCGCTGAGCATCGCGGCCTTCGACGCCGACGATCCTGCCGCGCTGGAGCGGTTCTTCACTGACTTGCCAGTCACGATCGACCATGTGATGGTGACAGCCGGACAGCCGCACTACGGGCGCCTTCTTGATATGGACTTCGAGCAGGCGCGCCGCGCCCTCGACACGCACCTCTTGCTGATGCTCGAGGTCGCGCGTCACGCCGTCCACAAAGTACGACCGGGAGGCACGCTGGTGTTCATGGGCGGCACGGGCGGCCGTCGCCAACGCATCGGACTGGGAATGGTGCCGACAGTGACCGCTGCGCTCCCCGCCCTAACCGCCAGCCTCGCGCTCGAACTCGCGCCCGTCCGAGTCAACCTCATCGCCGCCGGCTTCGTCGACACAGGTTTGTCGGCATCGCTCCTCGGCGATGAGCTCGACAACCGGCGCAATCAGCTTCGCGCCACGCTGCCCATCCGGCGCGTGGTATCACCCGCAGACGTGGCCGCTCTCGCCGTACACATCATGACCAACACAGCCCTCACAGGCGCGACCTACGACATCGACGGCGGGCAGCAACTCGTCGCCGGTTAGCTGAAGAGGGCAGCATAGTTGATGGCCCAGTCATCGAGGAGGAAATATGAAACTCGCAGGCAAGAAGGCTCTCATCACCGGCGGAAACAGCGGCATCGGCCTGGCCACTGCCCGCCTTTTCGTTGCAGAAGGCGCGGAGGTCGCAATTACGGGTCGCGATCCACAGACACTGGATGAAGCGGTCGCCGAGCTGGGATCGAAAGCGCACGGCTATCGCGCCGACGTTACCGTTGCGGAGGACCGCAAGAAGCTCTTCGCTGAACTCGCCAAAGACTTTGGCAAACTTGACATCGTCTTCGCCAATGCAGGCATTTCTGGCAGCACGCCGACTGGCACGACCGACGAAGCCATCTTCGAGAAGGTGGTCCACACCAACCTCAACGGTGCTTTCTTTACGGTCAATTCAGCCGCTCCTCTCATGAACGACAACGGCAGCATCATCTTCAACGGATCGGTGCAAAGTTATCTCGGTCAACCAGGTCTGGCTGCCTACGCTGCAACGAAAGGCGGACTCCTCTCGATGGCGCGATCCATCGCCGCAGATCTTGCACCGCGCAAGATTCGCGTGAACGTGTTGGCCCCGGGAGCGACGAAGACTCCCATCTGGAACCGCGGTTCGCGCGCCAATGTCACTCAAGAGGAATCCGAAAAAGTTTCCGACTTCTTCTCTTCCACGGTTCCGCTTGCCCGTTGGGGCGAACCGGAAGATCTGGCCAAGGCTGTGCTTTTTCTTGCCTCCGACGATGCGTCGTACATCAACGCGGTCGAGCTCGTGGTTGACGGTGGAATGACGGGTGCTCCCTTCGGAGCCGCCATCCTTCGCGGCTGACCGTAGAGAATAGTTACGAAGGACGAACCGCCGGACTAATTGCCTATGCTTTTCAAGGAGGTTCTGTATGTCACATCATTTCGATACCAAACTGGCGAGGGAAGATCCGAGCCTCAACCTCTGCGACTTCTATTTATTTGATGGCCCCGCGGGCAAGACGGTGATGGCGATGACCGTGAATCCGGATGTGGGATTATCGTCTCCGGATACGCTTCATCCAGAAGGGCTCTACGCGTTTCGGTTCGATCTGAACGGAGATGCGAGGGAAGACGTTACGTTCAAGTTCAGGTTTGGTCAACCACGGCACGGAAATGGCAGTGAGCATACTCACATTCAGCCGTTTGTGGTGCGGAGGGCCACCGGTGACGATGCTCTTCGGGGTGACGCCGGGGAGAGTCTGGTTGAGAGTGAAACCGGCTCGGTCGCGACGAATTCGGACCTTCGTGCGTATGTTGGAATTGCTCCAGAGCTATTTGCGGCAAACGCTGGATTCCGCCCATTTATGACTTCCTTCTATCAGGACCAGCGCTACGATGGGGACGCCCTTCTGCATCAGCAGGATCCCTTTGCGAGGCGGAATATCACAGCGATTGTGCTGGAAGTGCCGAGTGCGCTGATTGGGAAGGGAAAAATCAGCGCATGGGCGACGATCTCCCTCTTTGGCCATGCGCCCGAGGTACAAGTTTCGCGTTGGGGCCTGCCTATGGTTACGCATCTCTTCCTGAGCGACCAAGAGGCGAAAGAACAATTCAATGCGTCGGTTCCGTCTGAAGATATAGAGCGCTTCGCAAAGTCGATCGCGGATGTTGCTGAGAAGATGACCACCTATGCCGATTCGGCGGCGGACCCGGCTGAATACGGGAAGCTGATCGCTGCACGGCTTTGTCCCGATACTTTGCCTTACGAGCTTGGAACGCCCGCCGCATTTGAGCTGGCTAGCTTCAATGGGCGCGCGCTCGGCGACGATGCGCTGGATGTGATGTTGACCCTTGTGACCAACACGCCAATTGCCGATGGACTTGCTCCCGACCGCGGGCGCATTCGCAAGGATTTCCCGTATTATGGAGCGCCGTATACGGCGGAGGAGCAGGTCGGGGTGACGCCGATTGCCGCGCCGGCTAAGAAGTAGGCGGGAAGCGACGCTTGAGAATGATGTTGGGATCAGGGCGCTTCCGTGCTCAGCTGTCATTCGAGATCGTCACGGAGCTTCGCAACCAACGCTGCTGATGAACGATCTTAAGTTGGGTGATCGCAGCAGAGCCGTGGCTCTGTGGATCGGTATAGGAACCGAAGCCTACTTCTCCAATTTGCGACTCAAGCCCAAGATGCCCTGATCCTCTGCTGACATAATGAAGGGAACGGTCTTGACAATGGGTTCTGTTCGTCGGTCCCTTCGGGAATTCTCAACGAGCGCATTATCGCCAACTCGTAAACTGACCGCCTGTCGGAGGAATCCGTCGTTCGATGAGCGGTAAGCCCTGTTCTCACTAACTGAAGTTTCACAAAAAGCCGACTCTTCAGGTAGTTCGAGGATGGTCTCGTCACCTGTGTCTTCCGTCCTTTTCCAGCTTTGCGATTGCGCCGGCGTTTCCATCAGAACTCCACCAGTTCAAGCGCCTTTGCTGTACAATTTTGGCCATTGCACATCTTCGCTCCGCCATTTGGCGTTGTTTCTTGTGCAATCATTCGGCCCACACTGGAGTCCGACCACGGCGGAACGGCCGAATGCCCCCCCGCATTGCAGTGAAGAGCTCTCATAGGCACGTGAGATTGTGTTCCATCGAATCGCGCGGGCGCTTGCGCACCTAGCTGCAGCCTCGCACGTGAAGGAGGGTGTTCAGATGAACAAGCAAATGCGCCAACTAACAAGCATCGCAGTAGCCTTCATAGGCTTCTCGGTTTTCGCGCAACAGGACAGGTCCACTCTGAAAGTGCCTGATGGACTCGCATTTTCTGAGTTCAAGGGGTACGACAAATGGGAGGACGTCGCAGTCAGCGAAACCGAAGGCAGCGTCAAGGCAATTCTGGGAAACCCAACAATGATCAAGGCGTACAAGGAGGGCATTCCGGACAACGGTAAGCCTTTCCCCGAAGGCTCCAAGATCGTCAAAATCGAGTGGATCAAGAAGAAGAATCCGACGTCCCCGTATTTCGTAGAGGTCCCGGACACGCTAAAGACGCTTTCGTTTATAGAGAAGGACTCGAAGAAATTTCCGAACACCCACGGTTGGGCATATGTATGACCCTGCATCAAAAACGTTGAAGCCTTCGGTGACTGGGTCCGAATGTGGATATACCTGCCACACGAAGGTAGCGTCGAGCGACTATATCTGGACAAAATATCCGCCTCGGTAGCCGTGTTTCCTGCCAGTGACTGAAGATACATTTGAGCTTCAACGAGTGATAAATCGCCAAGGCACTCATTGAAGCTTGATCAGAAATTTCCAGCTGCACTGGATTAGTTGTGTCGGTTCACCTCCTTCAGAATGGCTTGCTCACAGTCCACGGGATGAAGTTTTAAACGCCACAAGCCTCCGAAGACGCAGAACCTCACGTAGGACAGAGTTTTTCTTGTGGGCTGGATTGTGGGTCGAGTTTAATCCTCGGCTGTCAGGCTTCGTCCTTGCTCACTTGACCTCCCTGTATGCCGTCGTGAACCGACGAGGATCTCGTCGGAGGCGCGTAGTCGGCTTTTCTGTAACCATCCTCTGGAGCCGTCAACCCCATCGCGTTCATTGACTTGCCTGTTTCACAGACGTAGGATTCTGCTCCAGTGATTGGCCAAACCATCTCGCACTACCGCATCGTCGAGAAGCTCGGCGGTGGTGGAATGGGTGTGGTGTATAAGGCGGAGGATACCGAACTTGGACGCTTCGTAGCCCTGAAGTTCTTGCCCGAAGACCTAGCGAAAGACCCGCAAGCTCTTCAACGTTTCCGCGGCGAGGCTCGTGCCGCCTCTGCACTGAATCATCCGAACATCTGCACCATTTACGAAATCGGAGAGCACGACGGCAGGCGCTTCATCGCGATGGAATGTTTGGAGGGCAAAACACTGAAACACGCCATCACGGGTCGGCCCATGGAGTTTGAACATTTGCTCGGTGCGGCTATCGGAGTTGCCGATGCTTTGGACGCTGCCCATTCCAAAGGAATCATCCACAGAGACATCAAGCCTGCAAATATCTTCATCACTGAACGGGGCCAAGCCAAGATTCTGGACTTTGGTCTTGCCAAGGTCAGTTCATCGAAGGGCACTGCAGGTGATGAGACAACACTCGCCACTCAGGAAATAGACTCAGACCATCTGACAAGCCCCGGAAGCACATTAGGGACCGTAGCATATATGTCCCCAGAACAGGTTCGGGCTAAAGAATTGGATCCGCGAACGGACCTGTTTTCCTTCGGTGTGGTTCTTTATGAAATGGCAACCGGCGCTTTGCCATTCCGTGGAGAGAGCACCGGTGTGATCTTCGAAGCAATCTTGAACCGGGCACCCGATCCCCGGTTCGGCTGAACGCCGAAGTGCCCGCCGAACTAGAGCGGATCATCACGAAATGTTTGGAGAAGGAGTGGGACCTCCGGTACCAGCACGCGTCTGATGTTCGCACCGACCTCCAACGGCTGAAGCGGGATACAGAGCCGGCACGGGTTGCCGCAATCGCCCCTACGTCGGCGGCACGGCAAAAGATCCAATTTTGCATCACCACAGACGGTGTTCGACTGGCCTATGCAAGCACCGGCTCCGGATATCCGCTGGTAAAGTCCGCCAATTGGCTCAACCATTTGGATTATGAATGGAACAGTCCGATCTGGAAGCACTGGCTCGCAGAATTGCCGAAACATAATCGCTTGATCCGCTACGACGAACGTGGCAATGGTCTCTCACAATGGGACGTGAAGGAGATGTCATTAGAACTTTGGGTTAAGGACCTAGAGACCGTAGTAGAGGCGGCAGGCGTTGAGAAATTCGCACTTTTGGGGATCTCCCAAGGCGGAGCGGTAGCCATTACCTATGCCGTACGGCATCCCGAGCGTGTGAGCCACCTGGTCTTGCTAGGTGCGTTTTCACGTGGCTTGACCGCGTACGGCACAGAAGAACAGATAGCGGAGCGGCGAGCTCTGCAGACCCTGGTGCGGTTGGATTGGGGCAAGAACAATCCGGATTTCAAGTCGATGTTCACGAATTTTTTTATTCCTCACAACTCAACCCCCGAGCAGCACCAATGGCTCGATGATCTACAGAGAATATCAGCGAGTCCGGAGAATGCCGCCCGCATCTTGATGCTGATCGACGAGATCAGCATCCGGCCTCTCCTTCCATTGGTCTCCGTCCCTACCCTCGTCTTCCACGCCGATCGCGATCGCGTTATACCGGCGGAAGAAGGGCGAATTCTGGCCGCCGAAATCCCAAGCGCACGATTTGTCCCGCTCAGCACTAGAAATCATATTCTTCTCGCGCAGGAACCAGCGTGGCGCGTATTCCTGGAGGAACTCGCAGCGTTCTTAGGGTGGAATAACACCCCGACATCCCAGTCCTGAAGGAAGCCAGAGCTGAGCGCGAAGCTGCATTAGACCGAATTGCGGTGTACTGGTTTCGAGGAAGCATCTTCTTCCCTCCCCTCCGTGTTGGCATTCGACCTGATGACACCAGAGCTTCATAGAGTCTTCTTTCGAGATATGGAGGTTGGAGGACTCAATGTGCAAGAGCTGCGCTTTCGAGCTGCAGGGCGCGTGTGCTGAGTTTGCCGCCGAATAGGATCATTCCGCCACCCCTGACATCCGGACTTTGTTCCTATGCAACTGAATGGCATCAGATTTCCTTTCCTACCTTTCGCAAGGGAGGTGGGAACGCTCAGTTCGACTTTGTCAGCTCAGTCATCAGCTTGTGCAGTGCGTTGGCCGCACCTGCGTTTCTCGGATTAAGCGCGAGCGAACGCCGGTAATTAAGGATTGCGAGATCGACGTGACCACTATCGGCATGCGCTTCTCCGAGACTGTCGTATCCATTCCAATCGTCTGGGTACTCCTCCATGATGAAGGCAACCAGGGTCATTGAAGCGCATAAGCCATTGAACTAGTCTCGATGAGCGCATTGGCCTGTTCTCGTCAATTAAGGTTAGTAAGGTTACATCTTCAGACTTTGGGTTCCGACTTTGGTGACCTCTACGGGGCTCGGCAGAGGCCTTGCCACTTCGTAAAAGCAACTCCTTTATTCGAGAAGGATTGCCGGTGGCCTACATGTCGGGGGGGTGCTGAAGGGTGCTAAAGAGGTTCAAAGGGTTGATAGCTTCTGCTCCGCCACGGCAGACGTCATGCGCAAAATTATTTCTCACTCGTTCAGAAATCCGTTTCAAATGTGAACTTGAGTAACTTGCGGTTTCAGTTGGTGGGTATCAGCACCGGAGCGCCTTTGTCTTTTACCAGGAACACGATGAACTTTGGTGGTTTGGTTTGGCTTGCGTTTCTCCCTACGACGTGGACATCATCAGGCCCTTCGTAGAAACTCTGACCCGGCGTCAAAGTCACTTCCTTTCCATCCCTCACCTGCATCACGATCGAGCCTTCCAGCACGTATATAAACCCATGTGCATTGTGGCGATGTACGGGGTCCGAACTGCCCGGCGGGTACTCTACGGTGAGCATCACATCTTGCTTGTCCGGGATATTTGAGAGGTCTTTTGACATGACCTCCGCTACCCTAGCTTCCTGGGCCAGCAGCAAACCGGGAGTGAGCCACGCCAGACACATGAATATCGTTGCGATCTTCATAAATTTATCTCCTTAGGGTTCTCTCAGATTTTTTGCTTAGGAATGAAGCCGAGTTAGGCCAGACTCGGCTTCTGTTTTTAGCGGGACGCGCCCACTGTCGATTGGGGGGGCGCATTCATGATCGACTTTGCAGACTGAGTGAGCCAGGTTTCGAAATGCGTTTCGCCAACTCGGGCGTTCTTGTCGGGGACTAGGGCGCGTTCGTCGACTTCAATCCCAAAATAGCCGGCGGCGGGATCTGCGACCACAGTGCGAGGGTCATTGTGGTCGAGGAGGCCCTGCCGAACGAACTCATCGAGGCGGAACTGCTGCGGCCCAGCTACTTCGACAATTCCATTCACAGGAGCGCCAACCGCAACCCTGCCAACTGCTTCGGCGACATCGTTAGCCGCCATGGGTTGAATGAGCACCGGTGCCAATCGAACGGTCGTGCCGTCGCTGGAAGCATCAGCGATATTCTTGAAAAACTCGAAGAACTGGGTCGCGTGGACGATTGAAAATGGCGTGGAAGATTCCGTGATCAGTCTCTCCTGTGCAAGCTTCGCACGGAAGTATCCACGTATCGTTGCTTCCGCATCCGACGGCCTTCTTTCGGCCAAACGATCAGTTCCCACGACAGACAATGCGACGTGGTGCCGGACGCCCGCGGCTTGCTCGTACCGAAGGAGATTGCGCGTGGCGGTGGTGAAGAAGTTCATTGCCGCCGCTTCCTCAAAGGAGGGCGAGTTCGATACATCAACAACCACCGAAGCGCCTTTCAACACTTCGGCGAGTCCCTCGCCGGTTAGGGTGTTGACACCCGAATTGGGTGAGGCTGCTACCGCCTCGTGTCCGTGTTCACGAAGCTTGTTGATAAGCTTTGATCCAATAAGCCCACTGCCGCCGATCACGACGATTTTCATGATTGCTCCCTCCATTTTCGAACGATTATTTGCATCTGCCGTTCGTACTTGCTATGACCAAACATTCGAGCGTTTCGTGACACAATGGTGCGCATTTATTGATCCAGTCGAGACGTACCGGCGTTGTCTGAAAACCTGGCGCTATTAGCGGAAGAGATGTCTATAGAAGGGGCGCGATTGGAATGAACGCTATAACGTGTGAAGCCATGCTTTGACTCATGAACCAATCCACTCTTCGCATCGTTGCCCTTCGCGGCTCGATTTTGATCACACCGCGTTATCATTGGGGCCAATTGCGAAGCCACAAGACATGGCAAGACGTTTTTCAATGCGCCGGTCCGGAATCAGCCAGATCAGCGCAGCCATCACAAGAACCGCCTGGGCGATCCAAGAGGAACGCAGGGTGGCAACGATTGCTACGACATACAGCAGCGGCGATAGCTTGCCTTTCCAATCGCGCCCGATCGCCTTCTTCAAAATTGAGTCCTGTCCTTGCGCGCGGATGATCGTCTGCTGGAGCAGGTAGTAGGCGATTGCGGCCAGCAACAGCACCACTCCGTAGAGCGCAGTGGGCACCGCGGTGAAATGGTTTTCTCCCATCCACCCTGTGGTAAACGGAAATAATGAGAGCCAACAGGTGCAGATTGGCCCAGAGCATTGCACCTGTCACAGTGGTGCAGGTATGCAGCATGTGATGATGGTTGTTCCAGTAAATGCCGACATAAAGGAAACTCAAGACATAACTGAGAAACACAGACAGTAGGGGCTCCAACCCCTTCAGGCTGTCACCATTCGGTACTTTCATCTCCAGCACCATGATCGTGATAATGATCGCGATCACCCCGTCGCTGAATGCTTCCATTCTTCCTTTGGTCATCCGATCTCCGCGTGCAAGGCGCGGTCGTGCCTTGCCTGCCGCGAAGACCAGATAGGCGTTCGAAATGTGACAAAGAAATGCGGTTCCCAATAAAAAGGGTGGCATTTGTCACAAATCGAGGCCTTGGTTGGTCTTTGTTTGCACGGTCGAATCCGTCGACCGCGATGGAGTAGTAGTCGTGAACAATTTGAGTACCCGATCTCTCGTCCCCACGGAGCCGGTAACGATGTGCATCTACGAAGACAGCGACAAAACCATCTCAGTCCAGACGGACGCTTGTTACGAGGAGCAGGCTCGTCAGGAGGAGATATATCTCGAAGAGACAGAAGAAGACCTACGCATGATCTTAGAGTCTGACGATCCGCCTCCACGGCGAAGCGAGAGTCCCAATCAACAACGAGAGTCCACAGCTGAAGAACTTATCACCGGCGATCCGGATGATGCTCCACTCAGCGAAGAGGTGATCGAGGAAATGCTTAGAGTGACTTGAATATTCAGATCTACGCGGATCTGATCTTTGAGTTTAGGGAACGTGGGATACGGGCCAATTTCCAGAACAGATTCGCGGGGATTTCACAAGAAATCTTGTTCCGGGGTTCCTTGACCTGCCAGGGGATACACTATGACCAATGGCAGGAGAGCCACTACCGCAACCTCCTTCGTCCGCTCGTCTTGACGCAGAAACCGGCGAATACGACGATGGCCTTTCGGCTTTTGCCGAAGTGCGATCTCGTCTGTTCGGCATTGCCTACCGCATGCTCGGAAGCGCGGCAGAAGCCGAGGATATAGTTCAGGACGTTTGGTTGCGGTGGCAGGCTACCGATCGCAGCGTTGTTGAGAACCCTCCGGCATTCCTTGCCACGACAACTACGCGAATGTGCATCAATTTCTCACAGAGCGCCAAATCGAGGCGTGAAACCTACGTTGGTCCTTGGCTTCCCGAACCAGTGGACACCCGCAGCGATCCCGCATTAGGTGCGGAGCGCGGCGAAGCATTGGGGTTTGCGATCCTGCTGCTCCTTGAGAAACTGTCTCCTACAGAACGTGGCGCATATGTTCTGCGCGAAGCATTCGATTACTCCTATCGCCAGATCGCGGACATTCTACAAATGGAGGAGGCAAATACCAGACAACTCGTCTCCCGCGCCCGTAAACATATCGCAGATGGGCGACGCACACCCGCCAGTTCAGAGGAGCAGCGGCGCCTTTTGGAAGCTTTTATCGGTGCCGCCCAAAAAGGAGATATAGCTGCGCTGGAAGGTCTCTTCGCGGAAGATGTGGTCTCTTATTCGGATGGCGGTGGTGTTGTGCGCACGGCAGCCCGAGCCCCGGTTTCTGGTCGCGAGCGCGTTGCGAAGTTCTTTGCCTCCTTCGCTTCACATTTCTGGACGGGCATGACGCTTGCTTGGGTTGAAATAAATGGACAGGCTGCTGTTCTCATCTCGCGCGATGACGTTCCCGTTGCGCTCGGTACGATTGATGCCTCCGCGCAGGGCATCGATCAGATCATGTTTATCTTGAGACCAAGCAAGCTCGCTGCAATCGCGACAGCGAGGCTCACGCCAGGATCCTAATTCATGCGCCGAGATGCAGAAAGGACGACATCGTCGACGAATGCATTGATAGAGTTTTTTGATCAAAGCCAGCGCTTGCGACACCTACACTCTTTGCTATGACTTCGATCTCCAGGGACACAGAATATGCTCTATCTTATTGGCGGGCCACCTAGATGTGGGAAAACGACCCTAAGCGCCGCCTTGGCGAAGAGACTTCAAATTCCTTATTTCTCTATCGACCACATTGCTTCCGTCATCCCTCCTTACATTCCGTCCGAACGTCAGGATGAAAGCTTCCCATTGCGCGCGCTGCGTCAGAAAGTGAACAACGACAACGATCGCTTCTTCGAGACATACTCCGCGGAAGAGATTGTCAGTGTCTATCAACGGCAGGCTGCGACCGTTTGGCCAGGGGTGCGCAATTTCATCGACTACGCGATTGAGGACGAACACACTCTAATCTTGGAGGGATGGCAGCTTTTGCCCCGTTTCCTTGCCGAGATTCCTTCGGCAAAACGATCTGACAACGTGAAGATCCAATACCTTTACAAGACCGATGTCGAAGACATCTTTTCAGGTCTCAAAGCGAACGATCCAGTCAACGATTGGGTGCTGAGACACACCAAGGAAGACGCCAGCTTTATTCGAATCGCTCAGATGATTTCCTGCTTTGGGAAGGCCATTGAAAGAGAGACTAGCGACCTGCGGTTTGAAGCAGTGAACATCGGCGGCGACTTCGCCAAGAAATTGAGCGACCTTTCGCGCGGGATGACAACCTGAACTGCTTGCTTTTAAGACTCGACGGTGGGAATGTCTCCTGACGGTCAGGTAGGCAGGTTTGAGTTTCGGATTTCCATGGCAAAGTTGGCGAATTTTGCATTCGTTCACATTCATTGAAAGGCGTCTGTCGAGTCACAGGCACTGCAATAGTTTGGCCTGCCGGGACGGCTGCGAGGATACAAACCTCGGTAGGTCCGACAAAAGGCGATACGAATGATCGGTGGACGAGTGCATTGGCCTGAAGTCGTTAGTTGTGGATTGAAGAAAAACGACTTCGGTGAATGCAGGCTAAAGTGTTTCTCATACCAAATAGCCGCAGATTCCGTATAACGGGATCCCCCGCCTTCGTCATGAGCGAATATCAGGTTCTGCCAGGAACAACCCGGTTGGAACAGATTGACATGACGTTATATTGTCATTATGCCAGCATCGACGCTGTATGCAAGGAACCAGCTTTGGTCAAGGACGATCATGTTGCTGATTTCCGCATACGGCGAGCAAACAGGGTTCCGTGTACGAAGACCAAGTTGCTCGCGCGCGTTGAGCTAAAGGGATCGCCGGCGATAGCGAAGAGCTGCATGAGCAGTTCTTGCTTTCTGTCCCCACGGCACCAAGATTGATCCTCCTACTGCAGTGCCCAAGTTCACCAATGCGAAGCCGATCGGCGGCGAGATCTTCGACAACGTCGAAGAGGTTGTGGCCTCGTGCGAGGACGCCATGCCAAAGCGTCGGAGATGCAGGCCGTGGCGAAGCAGGTGGAAACCTATCGCAAAACCGGCGATCAGGCGAAAGCCCACGTCGATGAAGTTGTCGCCACCAAGGCCCTACCGGCCTTTCTCGCCGGAGCAAAGGGGGGACGCAGAAGGGCGGCTGGTCGGTCACCTACAGGGCGGGTAAATACCCTCTTCGCCGAGACTTCAAGAGTCATGTTCTCCATTCAGAGCACGATCATACTTATTCGATTCTGGTTTATCAGAGAAATGCGATTGCTCTGTCGCTAGGTTCTGCAGAAGCTTGATTGCACACCATAGAATGGCCGACTGTTTCTCACGATTGACAGCTTGCCGGAATCAGACACGGCTAAATAGCAGTGGATATCAGGAAAATCTTGCTTGAACAATTACTGCCATAATTCCGATACTCAACTGCATGGCAGTCGAAAAGAGAAGTTCTCGAACTACGGCTTTGTTCTTCGCGACACGATGAACTATTGGCAGATTGACACAGGCGCTGGCGATGGAAGTAAGTACAACGGAGATTCCTGCCTGCGAAGCCAGTATCTTGCCGTGCATAGCCAGATTGGCAGATGCCGCAGTCGTGCTGGCACTACTAACGAGACCGCCGAGCACGCTTACTATCTGCAGCCCCGCTGTTCCTAGCAGATGCTGTCCAATAGTTGCCAGTGTCTGGACCGTTAAAAGAGAAATCCAAAATTAAGGATTTTCTTTGGGGACACGGGAGATGCCAGAGTCAACGTAGCTTCACCATCAAGTTCTTCAGCTCGTTTTCGGTCCCGATAGATCCAGTAAACGGCCACTGCCGCCATCGCCAGTAACGGTACAACAGCTGTGCGAATGGCGTCTGGCGCGAAGATCGCAAGGATAAGAATGTTTCGTATAAACATGGCAACCGAGGTAAGCAGAATGACTGGAACCGTAAGCGCGACAAGACCAGCAGCCGGCAATGTTGATGCAAGTTCCGCGACAGAGGCCGTCGAATTAACAAGGCCACCCAGAATCGAGGCGAGATAGATGCCCTTCGATCCGAAGACTCGTAGGAGAACGTAGTTGACAAAGCCGAGCCACGCAATCACCACGATTGTGGTCCAGGCCTCACGTGGCTGTAGGAGCTGCCATGGATCGACAAAGCGGTCGGGCAGTAGCGGCCAGACGACAAATCCAAGGAGAGCCAACACGATTGCGCTACGAACCTCCTGCTGCGTAAGGCCACCGGCAAAGGAGCGGAACTGTGGTTTCAAGGAAAGCAGCATGGCGACCAGGATTGAGCAGGCGACCGGAGTGAACAGATGGCCTTGGCCGACGAGCACACCAAGCAGAAAGATAATCATCAGGGCTGCTGAGGTTGTTGCTTCCAGCTTGCGAGCAACTTGCAGCCCGCGAAGATTAGCAAAGATGATAAGGACGAGAATAGCAAGTCCGGCGAGCACCAGGAATAATGGTCCGAGAAGGGCTCCCAGAAGCCCAAGGAGTGCGGTCATTGCGAATGTCCGCACTCCTATATCTTTATTTGACCATTCACGTTCAAATCCAACCAGAAGCCCGAGCGCTAATGTGACCGCCACTTTAATGGCGATCTCCGAGGCAGGAAAAGTCGCGTTGCTGCCGTGGAACGCTTTGAGCCAATCCTGCATTGCGCCGATTCCCTTCGACCCATCTCGATTCGTATCAAATAAGACGCCCATTGTTCAGTGGGTTAAGAGCATGAGGTACCTCTAGTGCTGGAAAGCTGCCTGAGACTTGTTGCGATATACGAGATAGAAACCTGCTGGCACCAGAAACACGGTGAGGATAACCGAAGCTGTGAGACCTCCGATGAGTGCCTGAGCTAAGGGAGCATACGCCTCACTTCCTTCCCCCAGCTTTAGAGCCATAGGCAACAGTCCGATGAGCGTGGCAAGCGATGTCATCAGAATTGGACGAAGTCGAACTCGGCATGAGGTGATGATCGCTTCTCGAACATCCATTCCTTCCTTGAGCAGATGATGGGCAAATTCGACGATAAGAATACTGTTCGAGAGCGCGATTCCAGCGAGCATGACGACGCCCATCAGCGACATGACATTAAGTGTTGTGCCCCAGAGCAGGAGCGCGACGATAACCCCTGTGATCCCAGGAGGCAGCGCGAGGAGAATGATGAAAGGATCGAGGAAGGAACGGAACTGCGCCACGAGGATGAGATAAAGCAGCAGAACAGATAGTGTGAGTCCGATAGCGAAGCTGTGGAACGAGGCGTTCATAGAGGTAACGCTACCGGTGAGCGTTACGTCGATGCCCTGAGGTGGATGAGTGGAACTTACAATGGAATCGATCTCACGAGTGATACGATCCAGGCTCTCCTCCTGAGGACGAACGTAGATATCGATGAAGCGGCGGATCTGCGTGTGGTCGACCTCGGTGGGGGCTTTGAACTGCTCAACGTTGGCCACCATATCGAGGCGGGTCGGCTGCGTGATGTTCGCGCCATGCAATGGGATGGCTTTGAGGTCTTCGAGCGACTTGACCTGCCCTTCCTTATACATAACTGTCAGGAAGTAGTTGTTACCGCTCTTCGGATCGATCCAGATGCTGGGCGCGATCATGACGTTGGAAGTGAGCGCCGTGATGATATTAGAGACAACCTCTTTCTCCGTGAGACCCAGCTCGCTGGCCCGAGTGCGATCTACGGCGATACGGAGGGATGGGTAGTCGATGTCCTGGGGAATATAGACATCGGCGACTCCACGAATGCCGCGGATACGCGAAGCAATGCTCTGTGCGGTGTTGTAGTCGGCGGTGATGTCATTCCCGGCAACGCGAACGTCGATGGGGGCGGGAGCGCCCATATTGAGGACTCCATCGACGAGGCTGCCGCTTGAGAAGAAGGTCTGAAGCTCGGGCATCTCGGTAGCGACCGCGTGCTTCACTTCATCGATGTAGGTGTAGCTGCTGGTCTTATGGTCCTCCGCAAGTGCAACCTGAGTAAAACCCGTGTGCATTGCGGAGTTCGGTGTAAAAAGAGCCGAAAAGCCAGGGTCTACACCGATGTTCGTCACGGTCAACCCCATATCATGCTTCGAGACTATTCTCCGAACAATGTTCTCAAGTTTGGCACCTTCTACTTCGGTGTCAACGAGTTTTGTCCCCGACGGCGCTTTGAAGTTGACAACAAACTGGCCTGCGTCGGTGCGCGGGAAGAAGGAAAGCCCAAGCAGCGGTAAGAGCAGCAGACTTAACAGGAAGAAGAGGCCGAAGATGCCAAGTGTGGCTCGTGGGGCATCGAGAACCTTCTGAACCAATCGATCATAGCGATGAAGAAGGCGATCAAAACTTGCTGCGAACCATGCATTGAAGCGGCCCCACAATCCAGGTTTCTTAGTAGGGTCTGCGGGCGCGATCGCGTATTCACCTTCCGCGGACTCGTGGACAGTCTCTCCGTGAGGACTCTTGATGAAACGAGCGCAGAAAAGCGGCACAACAGTGAGCGCAACAAAGTACGAGGCAAACAGCGAGATAACGACCCCCAGCGCCAAGGCCGAGAACAGGAAGCGGCTAACACCATAGAGCATGGTGACCGGAAAGAAGACGACTACGGTAGTGAGGGTTGCTGCTAGTACAGGGAGTGCAACCTCTTGACCGCCCTTCTCTGCGGCGACGATAGGAGAGTCTCCACCCTCAAGATGGCGAAAGATGTTTTCAAGTACGACTACGGAGTTATCGATGAGACGAGAGAGTGCCAGAGCAAGGCCGCCGAGAACCATGCTGTTAATAGAGCTCCCACTCAACTTCAATATAAAGAAGGTTGCGAGAAGAGAGAGAGGGATCGAGAAGAAAACGGCGATGGTAGCCCTCATGCTGCCGAGAAAGATGAGAATCATCAGGCAGGTGAGGAAGAGGCCGATGCCGCCCTCGTGCAGAAGGGTCTCGATAGCAGTCTTCACGAAGCGGGACTGATCAAAGACGACAGCTGTCTTCAGAGAGCTGGGTACATCGTAAAGCTTTTTGAGCGTGGTACGAACTCCATTGACAATCGAGATCGTGTTCGAATCGGAGCCAGCCTTGAAGATGGGCAGATAGACAGCCCGTTGGCCATTCACGCGCACGACGTTGTACTGGAGACTGAATGAATCCTTCGGAACACTGACATCGCCAACACGGACCGGCGACTGGCCAACCATCTTCAGTGGTACCTGAGCGATGTCGTCAGCACCTTTGAGCATGGAGTTCGTGTAGAGATCGTAGTCGTAACGTCCAATCTGGACATCTCCAGCGGGGAGAATCACATTGGCATCGTTGATGGCGCGGACGACGTCCATGGGGCTGAGTTGGTTGGCCTCAAGCTTGTAAGGGTCGGCATACAGCACGATCTGCCGCCAGCGACCGCCGAAGGGTTGAGGCACGGATGCTCCATCCACACTGGCGAGCTGATTACGAACGAAGTTCTGCGCCAAATCCTTCAACTTACTCTCGTCAAGACCGGAGCCTGCGAGCGTGACGAGCGTAACAGGAATACTGGCAGCGTCCTGCTTGAGAATGACAGGAGGGTACGTGCCGGGCGGCATATCGCGGAGATCGCTCATGGCGAGCGAGGAGATCGTTGCAGCATCTGCATCAGGATCAGTGCCACTTCGAAAGTACACTTTGATGAGGCTGACGCCAGGAAGCGAGCGCGACTCCATGTGGTCAATACCACCGGCCAGCGTGAACTGGCGCTCCAGGTGATAGGTGATGTTCGTTTCGATCTGCGCAGGCGGCATACCGGAGTAGAAGGTCGCGACAGCAACCACCGGGAGCTTCACTGCGGGAAACATGTCGACCGGCATGTCAGATGCACTGACGGTGCCTAGAATCATGATGACAAGACAGAGCACCACAATGAGGTAGGGGTTTCGTATCGAGAAGCCCGACATCGTTCCTCGCTTTTCTAAAATTTGCTAAGTTTCGGTGTGGTTAGAGGTTGTTTTCGTAGCTGGCTGGACGGCCCTGAACCTTCTGGCCTTCCGACAATCCGCTATGCCTACCAACCACGACCTTATCCCCAGCCTGCAGTCCTGAAAGCAGCTCGATCCGTGTCGGCGTTTCCAGTCCGGTGGTTACCTGAACGACGTGGATCTCTCCATTGCGAACGACGTATACCTGTTCCACGCTGGTGCCCAACCCGTCAATGGCATCAACGGGCACGCTGAGTACGTTGGAGCGGTCGGCAAGATGAAGGTGGACCTCAGCGTACATACCGGGAACGAGGCTTCCGTCCGTGTTGGGTACATCGACTTGAGTATCCATCGTCCGAGTCGCCATTTGGACCGAATCAGCATAGCGAGTAATCTTCCCCCGGATCGTGCGGACCGGATTGGAGAGGTTCACATCGACAGACTGACCATCCTTGATGTCGGCCACATCGGTCACGGGTACCGGCAGCGTGAGACGGAGGAGATCAATTTGAGCAAGGCGTACGACCGGCATCGATTGCGTCTGCGAAGAGATGCCAGCCTGGATCATGGAACCGGTGTTGGCATAGCGCTTGGTGACGACGCCGTTGAAGGGGGCTCGTATCGTTGCGTACTGCATCATCGCTCCGGCGCGGGCATATTCAGAATCGGCGGCTAATTTCGATTCTTGTGCAGCCTTGAGGCTGGAATGGGCACTTGCAAGCTGCGCTACCGCTTCCATGTCGCGAGACTGCGCGACGTCAACATCCTGCAATGGAACCAGGCCTTTGTTTTTCGTGGACACATCATTGATGCGTTGGAAGGATAGATGTGCGATCTTGGCTGCTGCCTCCGCTCTCTGAACGCCCGCTTCTGCGGTAACCACATTTGCCTCAGCGGCAGCGACGCCCGCCTTCGCCTTTTCGAGTTCGTCTTGGATCTCGGGTACCTCCAGGATCGCAAGTATCTGGCCCTGTTTTACGTGGGAGCCGATATCGACCCGAATCTCCTTGACGTAACCGGCGACCTTCGCCATCACATCGACGTCCTGAAAGGGCTCGAACTCGGCCGAAAGAACAAGATTATTGACGAGGGTTGCGGGACCAACGGTCGCGACTGGAACGATTGGAAGCTCTTCTTGCGCGGGAGCGTTGGACTTGCAGGACGTCAGGAAACAGGCGCTCGATGCTGTGACCAGCCCAAGCACCAGGGCATGTTTCGTGAAAACCATAGAAGAATGTCCTTTCAATTTAGAAGTCCTGCCGCAAAGTCCAGTTCCGCACGGCGAGAGAGATAGGTGTAATTGGCGTCCGCGGCGGTAATCTCCGCCGACGTCTCGTTAAGCTGTGCTTCATTGAGCTCGACGATGCTTCCGAGTCCGGCATCGTATCGGGCTTGGGCAAGTCGAAGAGCCTCTCTGCTCTGAGCAACGAGACGTGCCGTGACATCGAGGCTTCTATATGCCTCGTCCGCCCGATACCAGCTGTTGCGCACCTGCTCGGACACCTCCAGATGAAGCTGCTGTACATCCTGTGCGCGGGCATTGGCTTCTAGCTCTGCCTCTGACCGCCTAGCCGCAAAGAGGCCACCATTGAAGACCGGAATGCTGAGATTGAAGCCTGCAGCAGCATAGTCTCCCTGCAAGGTGCGGTCGTGATAAGGAAGCTGACCTGCTGCCCCTAGGACATTTAATGTCGGGTAGCTCAGCCGCTTCTCCGAGACTGCAAATTGTTTGGCCGCCTCTTGCTGAGCTTCTGCGGCGCTAAGATCTGCCCGCAGCGTCTGCGCCCCCGGCAAGAGGAGTTCCGGATCTGGCGGCAAAGCCTGAGGAGCAGCAACGTTCGCCAGAGGCGCTGCGACAGGCCCGGTCGCTCCCATCGCAGTCGCAAGCCTGGCGCGCTGTTGGGCGACGACGCTTTCTGCCTGAACGGCAGCGAGGTCCGCTTCGCTGGCGAGGACTTCGGCGAAACCCACGTCGACAGTAGATCGCAGTTGGCCTTGTGCAAGTGCTGTAAGCTGCCGTGCGATGAGATGGCGATTGTCCTGCGCTGCTCGTGCCGCTCGCAGCACGGCCTCCGCTCCGAGAACTTCAAAATAAGCTTCCCGCACATTCAACCGCACTTGGGCGCGAGTCAGAGTCGCGAGGTCACTCTGAGCCTGAACTGATGAGCGAGCGCTTCCGACCAGTGCGCTCGTCCTGCCGAAATCGGTGACAAGCTGGGTAAGGTTGCCGCCGTATGCGAATCGATCTGAGACGGATGAGGTGGTCAGGTTGCCGGCGGCGATCGAAGTTCCTGTGTCGGCTACACGCACCCCGGTGGCATTGAATCCAACCGTCGGAAAATAGCCGGAGCGAGCTTCGCGGGTTCGTTGTTCAAATGCGCGCACGCGGAATTGGGCTGCAAGCATCTGGGGTTGGTTGGCCAATGCTGTCGCTTCAGCAGCGGCCAGGGTAAGCGGCTCCCTTGATATTGAGGGAGTCGGAAGTGGTTGAACGGCCTGGGCATGAGAGATCAATGGCATCAGCGCAGCACTGACAACAACTCCTGTAGCAAGCACCTTGCAAAGAGACATCAGGAGATTACCCTCTCGCCGGTTGCAATATTTTTGAGAATTTCAGTGGGGTGCGCCTCGACCAGCCCGTCGGTCACCATATCGAGCAATGGAGTAAGTATTGTTTCTACTTTTTGCGCGGTCTCGATAAAGCATATGAGGACGGGGAGATGCAAACCAGTGACATCTCCTGCATCTTTTTTGTGAAGTCGGCCGTGAACCCCAAAACCGGCGTACGGCCTAATAACTGTCGCTCCGTGAACGCCGTTCTTCTGGAGATACTGCAGGATCTCATCGTGCAGGAATCCATTCGATGAACCGGTGTCCCGGTTGAGATAAATGGTCACCTTGGTGGCTGGCCCGAGTGGCAGCATGTATCTCCTCCGGATTGTATGTGATAGCTGGCTTATTGGATCGAAGCAACGTTGGAGTCCGATAGGACCTCGAGCAGAGCTGTGCTGTTGCGCCAGATCTTCGGAGAGCCATGTGTGGATGAGAACGAGAGATGGGACGGATCAGATGCCGAACCCAGAGACGTCGACGAGAGATTCGCAAATCCGTACAGACCGCACGCAGATGCCGAAAAGATGAATACCGGCTGCTCGGTATCGGTACCATCACATTGAGCTCCTCTTCCACTGTTCGCGATGAGGTGGGCAAACGCGCCACCGTGCTTGTTGTAGCCGACAATGTCACCGTCCCGGTTAAAGATCTCCTTTTGGGACGGGGTCAATTGATCTCCTCCGACCTGGGTTAGTGTACCGAGCGGATCCATGTCGGAAGCTTGTGGCTTCTGCGCATCCCAGGTTGTGAGCGGATCTGCCATCGCGCGCACATAGATATGCAATGGAAGTTTTTCTCCCTGCACGACAAGAGCGTCAAACTGGATCTCAAGGGTCGACGGCTTCTGTTTCGCATATGGTGTCTTATCAAATCCGAAAACGTTTGCCGAGATCACATGTCCGGTGACCAATGCACCGGTTCCAACTTCGCGGCCATCGGCGAGTTTGATCGGCTGGGTGGTCCTTGCGACAAATGTGTCACCCGGCTTAGAGTGATCAGCGCTGATGCTTTTAGTGAAGGTGATCGGAAGGGTTGTTTGGGGAGCGAGCAAACTGGATCCATGGGCCGTAGGGGCTTGGGCGAAGAGGGTGGTCGCGCAGAGCAGAGCGAGAAGGCTGATTCTTGAGTGCATAGTGGACCCTTTCAGAGAGCCGTGACTCTTGCAGTGAATCACTTTCCTTCCTTACAGAACTCTGACATTTTTCTGACATTTTCCCTTCCCCCCTTGTTCTCTATCGTCGTCTGCTCAATCATCGGAACTAGGAGAAACGCGTGTCGACTGTGCAAGCACGACCGAGGGTCCTCATCATCGAGGACGACAAGAAGCTGGCGGATGCTCTCGTCGCCGGGATAGAAGCCGAGGGTTATAAGGTAGGTTTTGCCCCTACAGCAGAAGAAGGCTTCTTTTTACTGCATAGTCTGCAGCCCGATCTGCTGCTTCTGGACCTTACGCTTCCGCACAGAAACGGTCTGGATATCCTCCGCCAGATCCGTCGCGAGGGGATGGATGTGCGAGTGCTAATCCTCACGTCCCACAACACCGTGGATGACAGAGTGGAGGGCCTCAACTCAGGAGCAGATGACTACCTTGGTAAGCCGTTCTCTTTCCCTGAACTGATTGCCCGCATCGAAGCTCTCTTGAGACGGGTCCTACCAGCGACCACTTCCAGTTCATTGAAGATCAGCGATCTCATCTTGAACACGAGGGAGCGGACGGCGTCTCGAAGGGGAGTTACGCTCGAACTCACTGCAAGAGAGTTCGACGTCCTGCTCTATCTGGCTGAAAACCGAGGCCGCACGGTATCGCGTGAGATGCTGGCCAAAGATGTGTGGAAAGAAAGCTCCCGCTTCACTCCACTCGACAATGTCATCGACGTGCAGATTGCACGACTGCGTAGAAAAGTCGACGATCCTTTCGACACAAAGTTATTGCAAACGGTTCGGGGACTTGGATTCAGTCTGCGGGAGTCGCAGACGTGAAGAGCCTCCTGCGCAAGCAACTCCGGACCCGACTTACGCTCTGGTACATGGCCGTCCTGAGCGTAATTCTCGGGTTCTACGTCATCCTGGTTCTCGCGTTCCAGTATGTATCGGTGACACGCCAGATCTATCACGATGAGATACAGGACGTGGTGACCGTCGAAGGCCTTCTCTTCTTCGATTCACAAGGCACTCTGCAGCTTCAGCAGAACTATTTCTCTCACCCGCGTTCTCACCTCCTGATCGACCGGCTGATGGAGATCCGGGATCCCTCAGGCGTGGTGCTCTATCGAAGCCCGACCCTGAACGGAATGAATCTCGGCGGCCCGTCGATTCCTGATGAAGGAGATGAGACTTTCAACGAGAGAGTCGCCAGGTTAGCCGACGGTTCTCATGCCTTCGTCATAAGCCATATTCATTCAATGCAGGGCCGAACGGTGCTTATACGGCTGGGGTATAGTCTGGTCCCGTTTCGCGAGCGGATGCTCCAGTTCCTTAGCATTCTTCTTGTTGCACTGCCAGTCACGCTGCTTTTGGCAGGCTTCGCCAGTTATGCAATTGCGAAGCGTGCGCTGATGCCGTTGGGGCAGATGGCGGCAACAGCGGAGAAGATCACCGCTACTAATCTCAATGACAGGATTGAAATCGAAAACCCGGATGACGAACTTGGTCATATGGGGCGGGTATTGAATCATCTTCTGCAGCGTCTTGAAGAAGCCTTTGATCAACTACAAAGATTCACGGCCGATGCCGCTCATGAACTCCGGACGCCTTTGGCGTCTCTCCGCACGATAGGCGAACTCGCTCTGCACGAAGAAAACACTATCAATGGATATCGGGAAACGATCGGAAGCATTCTGGAAGAGACCTCAAGAGTGAATCAAACCATTGAGGGTCTGCTTCTGCTCGCGAAGGCTGAAGCCGTTCAACCAGGAACCGCTCGCACCTCCTTCTCTCTCGTTGAGCTAACAGGAGAAGTACTGTCAGTGCTTGAGGTACTTGTCGAAGAGCGGCAGATTGCTGTCGAGCAGCGCGGGCAAAAATCGACGTCTGCCATTGTCCATGCCGACCGGGGCCTGGTACGAGCAGCCATCATTAATATCCTCCATAACGCGCTCAAGTTTTCACCGGCTGGTTCTACTCTCCGGATCGACTTTGCGAACTATCAATCAACCCAGCGTTTCGTGGAACTCAGTGTCCACGATCAGGGTCCAGGAATCATAATTTCCGAACACGAGAAGGTATTTGACCGCTTCTATACGACTACCGATCGAGAAACTGCGTCCATGTCCGGATCCGGAATTGGTCTATCTGTGGCAAAACTCGTGATCGAACGCAATGGCGGAGAGATATTTTTCGATCCTTCAGTTTCCGAAGGAGCACGATGTATCGTCCGGTTGCCTGCGATCGCAGTACAACCGGTTGAGACTGAGCTGGGAAATTAAATTGATGGGGAGTATGGGCTGCACTTTCCTGCTGGAAAGTGCCAAACCAGCTCCTCGCTCGCGCGAAACATTGGAGGAAGCGTTTGTCTGTCCCAAGTTATGAATTTTGGAGGTTTCATATGAAGTCGATCGTAAAAGTTTTCATCGCTCTTGCTTTATTCTCTGACGCCACCGTCCTCCTCCGAGCGCAATCGGATACGACAAACCCAAAGCCGCCCTCGTCGGTCCATCGCAGGCAGCCCCCAAAAAGCTCCACCTCGTCCATCGAAGCCCAGATCAAGCAGATGCGCGAGGATCTGCAGAGCCAGATTTAACGAGCTTAAAGCCAAACTCGATGCCAAGGATGAGCAGATCGAAGCGTTGAAGACCCAGAACCTGAATACTCAGCAGATGACTGCAACAGCTTCAACCAAGATTCACAATATTGACGGTACGCTTCAGCAGAATGCAACCGCTGTCGATAGTCTTCAGGCTTCGGTGACTGACCTTCGCGAGAAAGATGTCGTTGTAAGCAACAATGTCCAACAGGTTCGGGACGACCAGAAAGCTCTACAAAAGAGCATCGATGAACCGGCCGCGTTACGGTACAAGGGCATCACAATCACTCCCGGGGGCTTCCTGGCCGGTGAAAGCATATGGCGTCAGAGAGCAATGAACGACGACATCTATACCGCTTTCAACACGACGCCTTACATGAACTCCGGAGAAGCACATACCAGCGAATGGGTGCCAAGCGCCCGGGCAACGCGTCTCTCCACGCTCTTCAGCGGCAAAGCTCCTTTCGGAACTGTGAGCGGATTCTTCGAAGGAGACTTCCTATCCGCCGGCATCACCTCGAACAACCTCCAAAGTAACAGCTACACCCTTAGGGTACGGCAGGCATGGGGACAGGCCACATTTGGTCATATGAAGTTCACTGCCGGACAGATGTGGACTCTTCTCACCGAGGATAAGAAAGCAACCGACCCTGGGTCAGAATGGGCTCCTCTCATCTTCGATCAAAACCTTCACGTGGGCGATACCTATCTCAGGCAGGCTGGGTTCAGGCTACAAGATTCGTTCACGCCGAAGCTTACAGTCGCAGTGGCTCTCGAGAACTCGCAGTATCAGTTCAGCGCCTCGAACGCCTCAGCCAATTTCTTCTTTGGAAGTCCGGGCGCGCTGGGCGGTCTCAATAATTCCAGTGCAAATTATACGAATCAGGTAGCGCCTGACGTCCTGGTCAAAGCCAGCTATGAGCCAGGATTTGGTCATTATGAGATCGGCGGCGTAGTGCGCTTCTTTCGTGATCGTTATTACCCAAGCACCATTACGGCCGCTGGGGCCCAGAACGATACTCAAGTTGGAGGAGGCTTCGTTGCCAATGCCCGGTTCCCAGTTGTCCCCAGGGTCGAGATTGGACTGCATGTAGTTGCCGGCGATGGCACGGGGCGTTATGGCGTTTCCCTGCTGCCCGACATCACCGTTCGTCCCAATGGCACACTCTCTCCGCTGCGCAATGCAGAAGGGCTCTTTTCTCTTGAGTATCATCCGACCAAGAAACTCGACATCTTTGGATATGCGGGATCGGAGTATGTTCAGCGCACCTTCTACATCAGCAGCAATGGAACGCTTGTGGGCTATGCCCCTCCCAATGCCAACAATACGGGCTGCAATATCGAAGCCTTGCCGACGGCAGGTACCGGTTATGCTCCGGGGGCCAGTCCCTGTCTCGGAGCGACCAGAGATATCTCCCAGTTTTCGGGAGGCTGGGTATACCGCATCTACAACGGCCCGGCAGGCAAACTTCAGTATGGGGCTGCCTACAGTTATCTGACGCGTGACGGATGGACCGGCCTTGGCGGAGCTCCCAAGGCGACCAACAACTTCGTCTACACCAGTTTCCGCTATTACATTCCTTAGGACATCGAGCACTATGCTTAAACGGGTATTGGTGGTTCGAAGCTCGGACAAGACGGCGTCTGTTATCGAGGAAGCCCTCGATAACAGCGCCTTCGACCTGAAATTTCAGTTCGGGCTTGCGGGCGTCGTTGCTGCGTTGCTGGAGCATAAGCCGATATTGGTACTTTTTGAGATCGCCTGCTGGGGAAAAGCCGTCCAGGATTCACTATCGGAATTGGCGGCTTTTGCGGGGTTTCGATCAATTCGAAAGATTATCCTGTCCGACAAGGCAACGCCGGATGACGCGGTAAGCGCATTGGATTCTGGCGCCGATGATTTTTTGTTAAAACCCATCTCTTCGCGCGAACTATCGGTCCGTGTCACCGCAGTTCTCCGGTCTCACTCTATCGACGCTGAGGAGCTTCATGTTCAAAAGCTTGGAATACTGTCTCTTTTTCGAGAGGAAATGGAGGTTGGCGTCGGTGCGGAAAGAAAGAAGCTGAGCCCGACCGAGTTCAACCTGCTGAGCTATCTAATGGATCACCCCGGGCAGGTCTTCAATCGAGAAGAATTGTTAGAGAACGCGTGGGTTCCATGGGAGATTGAAGATCGCAGGGTTGTGGATGTCTACGTCTTGCGACTCCGGGAGAAGATCGAAGAAGACCCCTCACATCCACGACGGCTGCTTACCCGAAGGGGGCAAGGATATCTCCTCATTGATCCTGTATCTCAAGGCTAAACATACTTCTGACCCGCCCGGAAAGAAATGCGTCCGATCCCCGATGCAGTATCTGCCGACCCACCATTCGAAGACTTGGTCAGGAATCAGATTTTATCTATGGAAATTATGACGGCATTACAAGTTCGGGAACCGTCGTTGCGAGTTTGGCAATCATCGCTTCAACTTTCGGAATCTGAGTTTAAACACCTCCACGGACGCGTTACCCATAGAGTCAGATCTCGGGGACCTACTTTGTATATGTAAACTCGCCGAGGTGAGCTTCGACCCTATCGATACGGATCCGATCATAGTAAATTTAGGCCGGTAGCACGCCCTAGCTCCAAACAAAAGGGATGACAAAATGATAAGCAAACCGTTTTTACTGATCGGGTCCCTTGCGGCGATCATAGCCTTACCAACTGAAGCACAATCGCCCACAGATATGGCCGCGCTGAAAGGGCTCGCGCCAGTCACCGTGCTGGCGAAAACACCCGAAGGCAAAGCCGCGCTTGCAGCGAACTACACAGTTACCGGCGGCATCCAGACTGGCACGATCAGGCAGTCCACACTTCTACCTTTCGCCGAACAGCAGCAGCAAGCCCTTCGAGATGCGTTTATCACTGCAAGCAACCTCGCCCAACTTTCGGACGGATTGGGGACGACCCTCGGTGCGGGCTACCTGGCGCGCGCTCACTGTAGAGATTGGACCCATTGCACCAACCTATCCCAGTCGGTCGCCGACGTGATCGCTTACGCGAACTCAACCAGCGGAAGCAATTCAAACTCCGGAAAGTACTTCTTCGCCAATGCGACTACTGACGGAAAAACGCCGGTCTCAGCCGAGGCGATGGAGATCCTCAAGGCAAACGGCGGCGACACCGATGTGTTTGGTAAGAACTATGGTCTTCGCGCCGGGAGTGATGGCGCCGATGCTTACGGTAATTCGCGCCCCTTCCAGACGGAACCGAGCAATTCACAGATACTCGGCCCTGATTACCTCAACGTTCCGGCCGATAACGGCGTTTACAACCGTGGGCCGATCATGAACTTGATCGATAGCCCCTCCTACCCGAGTGGGCACACCACTTACGGCTACACGGGGTCTTTGCTCTTGGCCATCCTGGTACCGGAGCGATATCAGGAGATGATCACGCGCGGTGCTGAATATGGAAACGACCGCATCCTTATGGGCGCGCACTATGCGATGGATGTGCTAGCCGGACGGACTCTGGCTTTATACGATATGGCTCATCTTCTCGCCAATGATCCGATTTACATAGGCCGCTCCATCACAGGCGTTACAACGATCAAAGACTTTCAAGCCGCTATGAAAGTCGCACGCGATGACGTAAGGAGGACCCTAATGTCAGCATGCGGTAAAGCGATGGAAGAGTGTGCCCGCGAGGATATCGGTCGCCTCAACAATCCTGCTGCCAACGAAGCTTTCTACGCAGACACCCACACCTACAATCTCCCAGTCGTCTATTCCAAGACTGCCAGCGCGGTCGAAGACATTGGCAAGCTCGATAAAGATGCAGGATATCTCCTTACGGCGGCCTTCCCGTCGTTGACTTTAGAAGAGGCTGACCGGATTCTGACCGAGACCGAAGGACCCGGCGGGGGCTTTCTCGATGACGGGTCATCTTTCGGCGTCTATTCACGCCTCAACCTATATGCAGCAGCCGGAAAAGCCGCGGCACTCGCTTCTGGTCAATCGTCCAGTACTCAAGGTGGCAACCGTTCCCATTAGAAATGGGAACGTAATAGAAACTGAATTACACGAATACTAACGCAAGGGTCGATTCCTGCTAATTGATCCTGTTCTTCCTCAGCAGGAAAACCTTTGATTCTCAGATGACGAGAACAGGCTTGTCACTCATATAGATCTCCCCACAGATGGCAATGGCCATCGAACCGATCGCCTTGCTTATCACAATAGAGGCCATCGAGCGAAGTACTGTCGCGGTTCCCTGCCCTATTGAAACTACTCGTATTTTTGCGGGCTCAATCTGTCCGGAGCGGACCGATTATCCGCTACGCATTCCGTAATCGAGCGTAAATAGGAGAAACTGAACGCATCTAGCGCGACGCCATGAAAGTCTCCTAACCTTCTAAATCATTCAAAGTGAATGGGATGCGCACTGTACCTAAATTTGTACCCGAAATCGGCACGCGATCACTCTGCGCCGCATTCGACGCGAACGTAAGCCACTAATAGGAAATGGCTTAGCGAGAAACCAGATGGTGCCGGGAGGGGGGGTTGAACCCCCACGAGGTTGCCCTCGGCGGATTTTGAGTCCGCTGCGTCTGCCAGTTCCGCCATCCCGGCCTTACCAATTAACTTGCCAATCGAGGCTGTTCCTGGCTTGTCTGCCAGCAGTCTCTTTTTGAACTCAGCCCTGGATAGCGGCTTCATCCGCCTTCTAGTATCGCATAGCCTCGCCCGTTGAATCTCTCAGCTTCATCCATTGGGCCAGAGCCACGCCGCACCGCGAACGCCGCTCGAGTCTCCATACTTGGCCGGCAAAACAGGCGTCGACATCTCCCCGCCAAACATGTACGCTGGCAGGCTTTTTGGAAGCGCCTGATAAATATGCTCCACCCGGGACACGCCACCACCAATCACAATCACATCCGGATCAAGAATGTTGATCACCTGCGCCAAACCGCGCGCAAGACGATCTTCGAATCGCTCGATCGCGGCCGTCGCCTCCGGGTCGCCAGCCTCGAACTCCGTAACAATCTCCCGCGTCGTTCGCGCCCTGCCGGTCACAGTTTTGTAGTCCAACGCGATCCCTGTGCCGGAAACCCACATCTCCATACATCCCCGCTTCCCGCAGTAACACGCCGGCCCCGGATACTCTTCCGGCCGTGGCCATGGCAACGGATTGTGCCCCCATTCGCCCGCGACTCCGTTCGGACCATCATGGACATGCCCACGGACGGCAACACCACCTCCGCATCCGGTCCCCAGAATCACGCCAAAGACCACATTGTTGCCCGCCGCCGCGCCATCGGTAGCCTCGGAGACAGCGAAACAATTTGCATCGTTGGCGATTCGCACCTCACGGCCAAGCGCTGCATTCAGGTCCGTGTTGAGAGGACGACCATTCAGCCAGGTCGAGTTTGCGTTCTTCACCAGCCCGGTAATTCTCGAGATGCAACCCGGAATTCCCGCCCCCACAGTGCCTGCCATTCCCGTCTTCTCTTCCAGGTGATGGACCAACCCCACCATCGCCTTGATCGTCGCGTCGTAGTCGTCTCGTGGCGTGTCGATACGATGCCGCGCCAACTCAACTCCCTGGTCGTCGATGGCGAGCGCCTCAATCTTTGTTCCGCCAAGATCAATCCCAATGCGCATCTCCGTATTTTTCATTGGACTCTTGTCATACATATGGGCTCTCGTTTGAGTGTAAGTCAGACCGTAAGAACTCTCACTCCTTCTAGCCGTTAAGCGGACTACTGCACCTTCCCTGATGGGCGCAGACGTCGCAGCTCAGTCGCACACGCAATCGCATTCAACGCCGCGAGCTTCAGATTGTCGGCAGCCAGCCAGATCCAGAATCGTGTTCCCTTTTCTCCTTCACCGGGATCTTTCCTCACGCGCACCATGATGTCTTCCTGTCCCGCCGCACTCAGATTGCTAGGCGGATCGGAGTCATCACTCACCACGTCGATATGATCGCCCGCCAACGCTGCTTCAACCTGATTCAAACTGGCAGGCTGACCCAACTCCACCAGCACCGACAACACATATCCATGAAACACCGGTGCCTGCACAATCTGCATGGCCAGCGCTGGCAGCTGTCCATCTACCAGTCCCGCATAGTGATCCCGAATACGCCGTTCCGTCGCCCCCAGCTTCACCTTCGCAGCCTCGCCCAGCTCGGGCAGCAGGTTGAACGAGACCTGCGCGTCATACTGCTCCCGCGGCAGCGTCTGAAACGACAGCAGATTCACCGTCTGCTGATGCAGCTCATCCATCGCCGCGCGTCCATACTCCGACGCCGGCTCCATCACCGTCGCCGCAACGCTCGTCAACGCCAGCTTCGCCTGTAGCTTCCCAGCCACCATAGCAAGCATCACCGCAACAGGATGCGCCGCCACCACCGCAGGCGTATTCAGATCCGGCAGCTTGTGCGCTGTCTTTTTTGCAAACACCTCAGCCACCCACGGCGCACGCACCAGAACATCCTTCTCCCGCTCCAGGGCATACGTGAGATCGATAATGCTCGCACCGGCCCGCCGTGCGTCCTGCCAATACTTCTTTGTCACTGCGGCCCCTCCGGCAAAGAAGACGAAGTCCATCCGCTCAAACGAAGACGTCTCGAGACGCTGAATAAACGAAACTTCATCGGCCGCAGTCGTCACCTGTCCTGCAGCGTCCTCCTCATCGAGCAGTACAAAGTCCGCTGCCGCCAGCAACGACGACGCCAGCTCCTCACTCAACTCTTTCCCAGCGAGCGACGAAGCCCCAACGATTCCGATTCGATACTCTCTATTCGTCATGATTTCCCGAGAAGCGCCTGTAGTCCGAGACACCCAAGCGCCAAACTTCTACCGCATGCCCTGGCCCCGTTATTGCTCACTCGCAACAGTCGAGTGCCGCCGCGCCCTGCCCCACGAATACGCAAGCCGCGCCACCACACCCGACACCAGATACGCCATCGCGATAATAATCAGCATGTACTGGTGATACAACGCAATCAGCGCACCGACCACCCCGATCATCGTGAACAGCCGGAACGGATGCCGCGACCCTACCGTAATCTCCTTCGCGCTCCAGAACCGCCAGTTGCTCACCATCAGAAAACTGGTAAACAGCAGCAGACACAGCCACACCAGCGCGATCCACGGGTTATCAATCGGCGAGCCTCTCTGAAAATGAACCACCGAGCTGATCACGCCCGCACCCGCAGGGATCGGCATTCCCACAAAATATTTCTTCCCCGGCCGGCCAGGATTGCGCGGCTGCGGATTGATGCTGATATTGAATCGCGCCAGCCGGCTCGCTCCGCAGATCAGAAAGATGAAGCAGACGAAGATCCCGATATGCATCAGCTCTGTCTCGCAACTGCGGATGCTCCATCACCGGCAGCATCCGGAACCCCCAGATGTAAGCCAGCAGACTCGGCGCCACGCCAAACGTAATCACATCCGCCAGCGAGTCCAGCTCCTTGCCGAAGTCGCTCGCCGTATTCGTCATTCGCGCAATGATGCCGTCCAGCCCATCGAACAAAACAGCAATCCCCAGCGCCAGCGCTGCCCGGTCGAAGTAACTCTGGTCCGCCAGCCGATCCCTGGATACTCTGCGTAATCGCGTAGTAGCCCGCAGCCATATTGCCCGCCGTAAACAGCGACGGCAGAACATACATGCCGCGGCTCGGCTGACGTCTCACTTTCCCGCCAGCACTGATCTGCGCGTCGTCTGCCATCAGGCCACCATTGCCGCTGCAGCGCTCTTCGCCTGTTCAGGAAGCTGCGGAAGCACAGCCAGCACAGTCGAGCCGCCCTTCACGCGCGATCCCGTCTTCACCTTCAGGTTCGCCTCCGCCGGTATCAGCACATCCACCCGCGAGCCGAACTTGATCAGGCCGATACGCTGCCCACGCTCCACCCGGTCACCCACCTTCAGGTTGCACACGATGCGCCGCGCCAGCAGTCCCGCAATCTGTTTGAAGCTGACGTCGTATCCCCCCGCGTCGATCGTGATCAACGTCTGCTCATTATTCAGCACAGACTCGGGCTTCATCGCATTCATAAACTCGCCCTTGCGAAACTCGCACACCTTCACCACTCCGCCCACAGGCGCGCGATTAACATGCACATCAAATACATTCAAAAAGATGCTGAGCCGCAACCGGCTGCCGCTAATCGTCTCAATCCACTCCGCTTCGGTCACAACGCCATCGCCAGGAGAGACGATCTGTCCTGCCCCCTGCGGGATCTTCCTGTTCGGATCGCGAAAAAACCACAGAAAAAATGCCGCCAGCACAATCGGCAACGCCATCAGCCACGCCGGCATACTCATATACCAGAGCGCCGCCGCCACCGCCCCAAGCCCTAAGGCATAGAAGAACCCATCTCGCACCATAAGTACTCGATTATAAGGCCACGCACACCTTCACTCAGAGCCCGACACCGGCCCAGCCGCCCGCCCCTTCAAGCCGCATCCGGCCCGAAGCCCGGCCTGAGGCCTGAGCTAGACTAAGACACTCCCAGCCGCCGAAGCCGCTCCATCTCATCCTTCAGGCTCAGTTTCAGCTTCTTCAGCCGCACCTCTTCCAACTGCTCTGCATCAGTCAGAAAAAGCTTGGAACGCAGAGTATCCAGCCTGCGCGCGTACAAGCTGTGTTCCTGCATAAGCTGTTGAATGGAAGGAAGAGAAGCAGACTTGGGAAGCTCCGTGAACTTTGCAGTTTGCACGTGGGGTGTACCTCCAGCAACAAACAACATCTCACTGACTTGCGAAACGCTATCACACCGCTGGCAAGAGCGGCAATGTGGATTACTCGCTTTTTTCTAACTCCAGCCGCATCAGCACTGCATCTTCCACCGGGTCCCTGTAGTACCCTCCACGCCGCCCAACGGCAATGAACCCCAGCCCGGCATAAAGCGCGATCGCTCCCCCGCTCCCCGCCCGGACCTCCAACTCCAGCGCCGTCACCCCCCACTCTCTACTCCACGCAGCAAGCACCCCGCACAGCGCCCTGCCCACTCCACGCCGTCGCGCTGTCAAATCCACAACAACACTTTCAAGCTCAGCCATTCCCCCAACCCCCAAGCCGATCACCTTCCCCACGGCAAACCCCACCAGCCGACCCTGCGCCTCCGCAATAAAGAGGCAACGCCTGACCGGACCATCAGTATCTCTATCAACATTAACGATCGCAGCATACTCCGCCTCAGCCCAATGTGGAGCCTCCGCAACACTCCGTTCCAACGCCACAACCCCTGCCAAATCAGCAGCCGCTCCGACTCGAACACGAAAACCCTCGGCACTCATCAGTGAGCCCTGACCGCAGGCTTCGCAAAGATCTCCGCATCGGTCCGCCGCAGATAGTTCGCATCCAGCGTAGCCGCATCATCGAAATCCCCAGCCGCAATCCGCTCCAAGGCAAGCGGCAAAGCATCCCCCGCCGAAGGCTCCGCCACGATGCGTGGACTCAGCCCAACCAAAGCCTCCGCCACCTTCGCTTCACAAACCACGACGATCCCACCCGCAGTCGCAGCCACCACATCCTCCCCACTCATCAGCACTTCACGCAAGCACCGCCGCCCAACATACTCGCCGTAATAGAACTCCCCCCGCCCCGCGTCGAGCACCGCATGCACCGGCCCTCCCTCTCCATCAACACCAGCAGCCAGCAAAGCCAGCCGCGACACCGCAATCAGCGGCATTCCGCCCGCCTCGCTCAACCCCTTCGCCGCACTCAACCCCACCCGCACCCCGGTAAACGACCCCGGCCCATGCACGACCACCACCGCTGCCAGTTCGCTCAGTCTCCACCCTCGAGCCTCCATCAACCGCCGCACCGACGGCACCAACCGCTCCGACGAGGTCCTCCCCGGCAACACCTCCGTCGCAACAATCGCCGGCGAAGCTTCCCTATCCGCGAGCGCCACACTACCCTCAGCACCAGCAGTATTGATCAGCAAAATCCGCATCAATCCCCATCCTTACGCACACTCGACGCCGCAGCATCCCCCACGATCTCCAGCAGCACTCCTCCCGTACTCGCCGGATGCACAAAAAAATACCGATGCCCGCCCGCTCCAACCCGCACCACATCGCTCGCTAGCCTGATCCCCTGCGCCTTCAATCGTTCAAACACCGCGTCGATCCCATCAACATGCACCGCAACATGGTGCAGCCCCTCCCCACGCTTCGCCAGAAACTTGCCGATCGTCGAATCCTCCTCCGTCGCCTCCAGCAACTCGATCCGGCTCTCCCCCAGCGGCAGCATCGCCGTCTTAACCTTCTCGTAGTCCACTATCTCCTCATGGCTCACCACCAACCCCAGCGCCTCATAAAACCCTCGCGCCGCCGCAATACTCTTCACCGCAACACCCAGATGATCGAGTCTCAACCCACCCAGCCGAGCAGCATCCCCCATCCTCACTCGCCGCCCGCCGATCTCCGTCGCACAACGCTGCACCGCATCCATCAACTCCTGCACACCCTCACCCGTCGTCGCAACCGTCCTCACCACTGGAGGAACCCACTCACTGCGCACCGCAACCAACCCCTGCATCGCCACGATCTCCTGCTCCACCAGCTCCGCACCACCGCGATCACTCTTATTCACCACAAAAACATCCGCCACCTCCATCACACCAGCCTTCAAACTCTGCACCTCATCCCCCATCCCCGGCACCAGCACCAGCACAGTCACATCGGCCAGCTTGATGACATCCACCTCGTCCTGCCCCACACCCACCGTCTCAATCAGAATCGTCTCCCGCCCCGCCGCTTCCATCACCGTACAGACATCCGCAGCCGCGCGAGCCACGCCACCCATCGCCCCGCGCGAAGCCATGCTGCGAATAAACACGCCGTCATCCCCGGCAAACCCCTGCATCCGAATCCGATCCCCCAACAGCGCCCCACCCGTATATGGACTCGACGGATCGACCGCCATAACTCCCACGCTTTGACCTTTTGCGCGCAGCCACCGAGCCATCTGATCCACCAGCGTGCTCTTCCCCGCTCCCGGAGGCCCCGTCACCCCAACACGCAACGCCCCGCCCGCAATCTCGCGACAAGCCGCCACCAACCCAGCAGCCAACGGCGATCCATCCTCAACCACCGACACGGCCCGTGCCAGCGCCCGCACATCGCCTGCCCGCAGCCGATCCATCATCTGCGCGATCTCAAACCCATCCACTCTCAACTCTTTGCTCACGTCAGCGATGATACCGCGCACCCCACATCTGACCCCGCTGCAGATCTTTCTCGACCCGGAGGGAGTTCCCACGCAAGCCGATTTCAACGCCAAAGGCGCGCTCCGTACCAGCCTGGGGCAGAGCCCGAGGAAGTACAGAAGCAAATGACCAAGGGCTGAAAACCCACCCCATTTTCTCGATCAACCTACCCCATCATGGGTTTTTTCCATATTTGCACCAGCAAATAGATATTTTCACCTATAATTCCCCTGCCATCACTTCGCTCCGAGGAAGACACTTGAAAATAGCGCACCGCAGCATCGCCACCGCACTTCTCATCGCCTCCGCGTCCTGGAGCTACGCGCAACTCGAAGGCACCAAGCCCGACACAACGCCGTTCAACCATCCCGTCCCCGCCATCCAGGACACCGAAACTCCAGCCCAGCGCGACGCACGCATGGAGTGGTGGCGTGAAGCCCGCTTCGGCATGTTCATCCACTGGGGCCTCTACTCCATTCCCGCCGGCGAGTGGCACGGCCAGCGCACCACCCACATCGGCGAGTGGATCATGAACGACCTCTCCATCCCTGTCGCCGACTACAAAGCCTTCGCCAAAGACTTCAACCCCACCGGCTTCAGCGCCCACGACATCGTCGCCCTCGCCAAATCCGCCGGCATGAAGTACATCGTCATCACCTCCAAACATCACGACGGCTTCGCCATGTTCGACTCCAAAGTCGACTCCTTCAACATCGTCGCCGCAACCCCCTTCAAGCGCGACCCACTCCGCGAACTCGCCGAAGAGTGCCGCAAACAAGGCGTCAAACTCGGCTTCTACTACTCGCAGGCGCAGGATTGGACCGCTCCCGGCGGCGCCGCAGCAGTCCGCGGCACTCACGATCCCAAGACCGGCCACTGGGACCCAGCACAGGACGGCAGCTTCGACGACTACCTCTACAAAAAAGCCATCCCCCAGATCGAAGAGCTCCTCAACAACTACAAGGAATACCCCGTCGTAGTCTGGTTCGACACTCCGCGCGAGATGACCCCCGAGCGCGCCGCCGAGATCGTCAAGGTCCTCAACAAGCACCCCAATCTCATTTGGAACAACCGCCTCGGCGGAACCTACAAAGGCGATACCGAGACCCCCGAACAGTTCATCCCCGCCCAGGGCTACCCTGGCCGCGACTGGGAGTCCTGCATGACCATGAACGACACCTGGGGCTACAAATCCTTCGACACCAACTTCAAGTCCACCGAGACCCTCCTCCGCAATCTCATCGACATCGCCAGCAAAGGCGGCAACTATCTCCTCAACATCGGCCCGGATTCCCACGGGGTTGTCCCCGCTCCCGAGGTCGAGCGCCTCCAACAAATGGGCCAGTGGCTCCGCGTCAACGGCGAAGCCATCTACAACACCAAGGCCACCCTCTTCGACGTCCCCACCGGCACCTTCAGCGACACAGAAAAAGGCCGCGACGGCAAACCCAAGTTCATCCCCACCTGGAACTGGCGTTCCACCACCGCCCCCCACAAGATCTACATCGAAATCTTCACCTGGCCCGCCAGCAGTAACTCAACAGCCGCCTTCCACCTCGACAAACTCCCCCGCAACATAACCGGCGCCTACCTCCTCGCCGACAAAACCCACAAACCTCTGAAGATCACCAAAGTCGGCGAAGGCCTCGACATAACCCTCCCCGCCCAAAATCTCGACCCCATTGCTACGGTAGTAGTCCTCAACACGAACTAAGGCTGTAACACGACCGCGCACCGAACTTAGAGCGCGCAGAAAAGACCCATCTCGATGGCAACGCGCCCTTAGTCGATAACGATCTCAGAGCCTTTCAGCTTCGACCTTCTTTTGTTGGACGAACGGTCCACGGAACCATGCGGCTCAAGATACCGTCGCGCACGATCAGTGTGTGGAACAACACAGCGCCGAAATGGGCGAGAAAGGCCAGGAACAGGAGATAAGCGAGTATGGTGTGGGTCTCACGCAGGGTGGCATATAGTTCAGGCTTCGCGGGAAGAATAGGGGGCAGATGCACCGATCCGAACATCACGATCGGGTAGTGGCCCGCCGACAGCATGGCCCAACCTACCAGGGGCAGCGCGATGAAAAGGATATAGAGCAAATACTCCGACATCTTTACCACCAGGCGTTCCATTTGAGACATGCCTGCCGGTAACGCCGGGGTCCGAGTCAATAAGCGGGTGACGAGCCGGATCGCCGCCAGAATCAGAATTAGGATGCCCAGCGGCCGATGAAGCGCCAGCAGCCAGTGGTAGTCTCCCAGTTTGGCCACCATCGACACGCCGATGAAGAGCATGGCCACAAGCAATGCGGCCATCAGCCAATGAAGGATGCGGGACAGAAACGCGAACTGTGAGGGATTGTTTGTAGTGGACATAGCTATTTCTTAACCTCCTCGGTCGAAACAGCGCTGGGATCCTTGTGCTCGCCTTCACGCCGTCTGAAGGACTGCGAATATGTTGCCGAGCGCGCGCTCAGCAGCGGATCGTCCGACGGCGATATCCCGGCCGGCAACACCAGCGGATCGAAATTAATGTCCCGCGTGGGACTGGTATCCTCGCTTTCAATCGTGTCGATCGTCAAGGTTCCAACATCGATCTGTCTTCTATCTGCTGGCCATGAACTCGCCGCTTCTGCAGTCGGGTCTCCGGGCTGCCCCACCGTGAGGATCAGATGCCAATGCAACGGCCCGGAATGAATCTGTGTGATCAGTGAGTCGAACAAATAGTTCTTGTCGGTTGTGGCAGCGTTGTCTGCCTGGAAGGTTTGATCCGGCTTTATCCACCAGCGAACCGGCGTTGACTCGCCCTTGGCGTTGACAAAGCGAAAGGCATTCAGACCGTAGTATGGGCTGTCCCCAAATCCTGAGGAAAACGGATGACTGCCGATCTCCTTCAGCGCCGCCCCGGTCTCCGGGTGCTTCGCAAGAAAGGCGCTCATGGCTGCCTGATCCACCTTCCCCGTGTGCGGATCAGGCGCGGTGACCAGCATAAATTCGTGGAAGTCCTGCGGTGTATTGGCGACAAAAACAGGGATGTTGATCATGCCGGTGCGCCACTCTTCACCATCAGGTTGCTTGAAAAGAATCGCAAAACTGCGAATGGTGTGCGGCGAGTCAGCTTGAAACGGCATCCCGCCCGCCAGCGCAAAACGTCCTACGATGGGCACGCGGCCAGGGCGGAAGAGCTCGGCACTGGAGAGCGCTTGACCCTCGCCGTTGCTCTCGAAGTAGCCGGTGATACAAACCCCTTTGGCGTGATTCCGGCGAAATCCCGGATGCTTGCCGTCCAGTTGCTCAAACGTGTTGACCATCGCCACCGGCGTAAGTGCGTGCGGTGTAAGCCACCCACCCGCATACAGAAAGAGGGCTGCAATTATGGCGAGTACGGCGCCGATCGCTGCGAGCCACTTGAATAATGCTGCTCTTGGCAATGGAACCGGGGCCGATTCAGAAATTTGATTCGATTCGTTATCTGCCATATCTTCTCCTTGAGCTTCCTACGCAGGCAACCGCTCCAAAAACGTGGCGCTACAATCGATGTCGCGGCCAACGTACCGGCGGTTAGTGGTTCGATTCCGGCCGACACATTTCGGTGCCCCGAAGCACGACTGACGTCGAGCTAGAAGCCGATTTTGCGGCCTGCGTTCCGAGTTGAGCATGAGACGTTAAACCATCAGATCTTCAGACTATTTCTCTTTTTTTCGACTTGTACCCAAGGATTCTTCCGATCGAGATCGATGGACCCGCACCGGAACCACTCTTCGTTATCCTGGCAGGGGTATTTGAGCTCGCCAATATTGCTTAGTATGCTCATACCGAGCAATCTCTGGGCCTTTGTTATTCACAAGAAGACTGATTGCGCGCACCGGTGACCTAAGAGTTTCAATCGCGCCGAACAATTAAGACAAACGATATCATTTCTCATCAGGCCTACAGAGAAAAGCGTTACAGGAAATCCACTCTCATCGACAGCTGATCCAAAGGCATTGTTGTCTGGCGTTTCTACCAGCGAAAGAACCACAGCCACCACGCGAATCACCACATCTGTCCATGTTTTTGCGACAACAACACCGTCGTTTCCTGCGCTCGAATCCGCAAGAAAACCAAAGACCAACCACGACTCACCACAAATCCTGGTAAAAATCAAAGAGTTGTTTTATCCACGCCAAGTGGTCCTTCCACTACTATTGACTTTTGCCTTTCCACGAACACATGGCCGTTATTTCACCGCCGTAGGATCCCACCCATCAGACCCCGCCAGATAAGCCTTCGTCTCATACTTCTTCGCCTCCTCCGCCGTCAGCTGCTTCGAATAAGGTTCACGCTCCTTCGGATTCGCCCCCGGCCCCGTCGAATTGAACTCCGCATACGTCGCCATCGGCAGCCTTGGCGTCGGCGCACTCTTCCACTCAAACCACCCCGCCGACATGATGTGTCCACCCATCTCCGTATTCAAAAAAATCACCGTCGCATAATCCCGCCACGGTCGCCCCAGGTAGATATTCGTCACGCCCTCCCCCGCCGTCAGCTTGCAATGGTTGAAGACATACCCCGCATCCTGCCCGGGTTTCGTATTGCTCTGCGCCGTCAGAAACCCTCCAGCCGCATGCGGAATGCTGCGAATCTCGCACCTGTCAAACACCGCCTTCGCATCACCAAAGATAAAATCCACGTGCCCTTCGATATAGCAGTCGGCATAGTATTGACGCCCGGTCTTGCACTGGCTCTGGCCATTCATGCAACCGGTGCTCGACGCGTAAAGCGTGTCCTGCGCACCCAGCAGCCGCACATGCCGCAGCACCGCACGGTCAGCCCGCAACGACAGTGCCACCGCCTGCGACGGCACATCGCTCGTCTTGCTGTAGTCGTTCGCGATCGTCATGTCTCCCGCAAAAAAATCATCTCCCGTCACAAACAACGTCGCCGAACACCCCGTCCCACACGTGGACGCGGCGCTGTTGCCATACACCAACACCACCTTCGTCCAATCGTCTTTATCGCCGCGCAACTGGATCTTTGGTTTGTCCACATGCACCACCTCGCGATACGTTCCAGGCCGTATTTTGATCACCGCACCTGTCTCCGGAGCAGCATTCACCGCCGCCTGAATCGTCGCAAAGTCCGCACCCGTCGCCCCCACCGTGATCGTCTTCAACCCCTGCGCCCACGAAGTCCCACACGCCATCAAAATACCCGTCGTCACCACACTCCACTGGCCTATCGACCTCATGAACCCTCCGCCCCTCAACGCCAAACGATCTTTTTGACACAAAAAGCCCAACAAAGACTATCCTCTACCTCGACACAACTGCGCAGATCTTCCAGTTCTGTACGCTTTACGAGCAGTAGTCAGACCACATTCTAGCGGGAGTCTTTACCTTAATGTCGATCCAAGCTGCCAGCCTGTCGGACTCAGGCATGACCACCACAGCCCCGGAAAAATCGAATGTCCGATGGTTCGTCTGTTTTCTGCTCTTCCTCGCCACCACCATCAATTACATGGACCGCTCGGTCTTCTCCCTCATCGAGCCGCTCCTTCATCTCCCGTTCATGGGTTGGATTCCTGGCCTGGACCACACCCACCAGGCCGCCTATGACATCAACTACGGCCGAGTCCTCATCGCCTTCCAGATCGCCTACGGCATCGGCTTCCTCTTCGCCGGCCGCATCATCGACAAGCTCGGCACCAAGACCGGCTATGCCCTTGCCATCCTCCTCTGGGGATGCGCCTCCATCAGCACCTCTCTTGTCGGCAGCGTCGTCGGCTTCATGATCTGCCGCGCCCTCCTGGGTCTCGGCGAATCCGGCAACTTCCCCGCCGCCATCAAGGCCACCACCGAATGGTTCCCCTCTGATGAGCGCGCGCTCGCCACCGGTCTCTTCAACTCCGGCTCCAACGCCTCCGCCTTCGTCGCGCCTCTCCTTATCGCAGCGGTAACCCTCCGCTTCGGCTGGCACGCTGCCTTCGTCTGCACTGGCTCCATGGGACTCCTCTGGGCCATCATGTGGCTCCTCTTCCCTTACAACAAACTCCGCCGCGGATCCACTCAGACTCAGATCAATCTCGCCCCTGTCACCCAGGGTGGTCCGATCTATTCCATACTTCTCCACCACCGTGGCTTCTGGGCTTTTTTTATCGGCAAGGGACTAACCGACCCCATTTGGTGGTTCTACCTCTTCTATCTCCCAAAATTCCTCAACGACAACTACAACCTGGACCTAAACCACGTCAAATATCCACTCATCGTCATCTACACCGCCGCCAGCTTCGGCTCTATCGCCGGCGGATGGCTCTCTGGCTTCCGCATGAAGCACGGCCACAGCGTCAACTCAGGCCGCAAGTTCGCTCTCCTGGTTTGCGCGATCTCCGTCATGCCTATCATGCTGGTGCCCCACATGCACACTCTCTTTCCCAATAACGCGTGGCCCGCCATCGGACTTTTCTGCCTCGCCACTGCAGCGCATCAAGGGTGGTCTGCCAATCTCTTCTCGACCCCCACCGATATGTTCCCCTCCACTAGCGTCAGCACCGTTGTCGGTCTGGGCGGAGCAGCCGGAGCGGCTGGAGGGGCCATCTTCACCTGGGTCGTCTCTCACTACTTTTCTCTTCATCCGCTACTCATCTTCACTCTTGCCGGCTTCGCTTACATCGTCTCGCTTGCAATCTTCCAGCTCCTGGTGCCAAGACTCGGCGTAACTCAGGCCACTTAATCACTGTGTCTGTGCATCTAATTCACGCGGAAGGTCTTTTTTGTTTGATCTCCGCCCCATTCCAGTTTGGCCACACTGTTTCGCTTAACTATCCCTTTTCTCCGTGTTACTCTTCTCAAACTTAGGCGCAAGGAGCTTCATTCAGCGTGAAAAAAGAGGTTAAAGAGCTTCACGACGAGGTGACCGGCCACAGTCAGCTCACCATGCAGGTCGTCGAGCACGTTCGCTCCCTCATCAGCAGCGGTGAGGTCCATCCTGGCGACCGCCTTCCTCCTGAGCGCGAACTTGCCCGTAAGCTCAAGATCAGCCGCTCCAGCCTCCGCGCCGGCATCGGTTTCCTCTCGGCAATGGGCGTCCTCAAGAGCCGTCATGGAGCAGGGACCTTCGTCTCCAGTGGCCCGCCGGCGCTTGATTCCAGCTCACTTTCTGTCCTTGGTGCACTTCATGGCTTCCTGCCCTGGCAGATGTTCGAAGCGCGTCTTGTCCTTGAGTCCAACGTCGCTGCACTGGCTGCGGAGCGCGCTACTGACGAGCACATTGCCGAGCTTGCTGAAGAGGTTGCAGAGATGTACGCCTCGCTTACTGACCCGCATGAGTACCTTATCCATGACGTCCGGTTTCATCGGACGATCGCTCGGGCGTCGGGAAACCCAATCCTTGGCGCACTTATGGAGACCATCACCGCCAATCTCTATGAGTACCGCAGCAAGACCGTTGTTAATGCTGTCGATCTCAAAGAATCTGCGGAGATGCATCGCGAGATCTACCGCGCCATCCGGTCGCATAATCCTACGCAGGCGCGCGTCACCATGGAGCAGCACCTGAACCTGGCGCGCATCGCGCAGGCCTCTGAGGCTGAAGCCGCTCAGGTGGCTGCGACGCAAGCGCAGCCAGCCTCCGCAGCGCAGACTACCCCCGCCGAACCGACTCCCTCGTCGAGCTAAGTTCTCGTTGCAGAGGGGATTTTTTTATTCTGTGGCGGAGCGGCGTTTTTGCAGGGGTTTTTGCGAAAAAGTGATGATTTCCGTGTGGTTTTTCGTGGTGATTTTGTGGTGATTTGATGGTGAAAACGTGGTTCTTATCGACACGTTTTTCGGCTCCGAAGATTTTCCAACTTTTTCAACTTTATTTTTCGAGGGTGTGGTCTTGTGCCTCGGGCCTCTCCTTGGCTGCCCTGCTAAACTGAGCCTTAGCTCATGTCCAAGCAAAAGTTCTATCTGACCACCCCGATCTACTACGTCAACGCGCGCCCTCACATCGGCCACGCCTATACGACGATCGCGGCTGACGTTATCGCGCGCCGCCATCGCCTGTTGGGGGACGACACCTTCTTCCTGACAGGCACCGACGAGCACGGCCAGAAGATCGAGCGTAGCGCGGCGGCGGCCGGCATCCCCCCTCAGCAGTTCGCCGATCAGGTTTCCGTCGAGTTCCGCAAGCCTCTGGAATCGCATGGGTCTCACCTACGACGACTACATCCGCACGACCGAACCCCGCCATCAACAGGGAGCCCAAAGCCTCTTCGCCCTTCTCCACCAGCGCGGCCAGATCTACCTCAGCTCCTACACCGGCCAGTACTCCGTCGGCGAGGAGATGTTCGTCGAAGGCCCTCCCGGCGTCCTCGGTCCCGACGGCAAGCCAACCGAGACTGTGACTGAAGAGAACTACTTCTTCGTCTCAGCGAATACCAGCTCCCGCTCTCGACCTGATCGAGTCCGACACCCTCCTGATCCAGCCCGAGTCCCGCAAGAACGAGGTCCTCAGCTTTCTGCGCGGCAACGTCACCGAAGCGACCGATCGAGGTGAGGTCATTGCTGTCTCCGCGTCCGGCAGGCCCTACGTTCCCGGCAATCTCCGCGATCTTTCGGTCTCCCGCTCCAGCTTCACCTGGGGAATCCCAGTCCCCGAGCCTGCAGCATCCGAGACCAAACAGAAACACGTAATCTACGTCTGGCTCGATGCGCTCGCCAACTATATGACCGCTGTGGGCTACGGTAGCGACAAGCCCGAGGACATTGAGAAGTTCAACAACGTACTGGCCAGCCGACCTGCACACCATGGCCAAAGAGATCACCCGCCAGCACTGTATCTACTGGCCTGCTTTTCTTCTCGCTGCTGGTCTGCCCCTACCAAAGGCTGTCACGGCCCACGGCTGGCTCCTCTTCGACGACAGCAAGATGTCGAAGTCCAAGGGCAACATCGTTCGGACCGAGACCATACTTGACGCCTTCGGCACCCTCAAGCCCAAGCCCGAAGATCTACCCGGCGCGGTCCTGAGCGACGAGTACTGGAAGAAGGAGCAAGACTTCTTCGCGTCCGACGTGCTGCGGTACTTCCTTCTTCGCGAGATCCCCTTCGGGCAGGACGGCAGCTTCAGCTTCGACGCGTTAGTTCAGCGGTACAACAGCGATCTAGCCAACGGCTACGGCAATCTAGTGAGCCGAACATTCATCGATGATCCGCCAGTATTTCAGTTTCGGTGATGTAGTGGGCAGACCGGGTGGAACTACAACGATTCCAGATCTCGAAGACAAGCTTACAGTGCTCCCGACAAACGAGAGCCTTCGAAAGATAATCGAGACTGGAGTCGCACAAAGTTCACAAAATTTCGGCCAGTATGAGTTTGGCAAAGCCCTCGAACAAATCTGGGGATTGGTTGCAGCTACAGACGCATTTATTACATCAGAAGCACCTTGGAAACTTGCCAAAATTGGAAGTGCAGAGTCGGCAACGAGATTGCGGCAAGTTCTTTATTCCGCCGCAGAGTCGATTCGAATAATCACGGCTCTCGCACACCCCATTATCCCGTACACGACTTCAAAAGTTTGGGCTCAACTTGGGCTAGGAGATATCGCCGAGGCAGACACCTTCACGAAACTAAGCTGGGGTGGCTTAGATCCAGGCATCACAGAACTAGGCGAACTCTCCCCTATCTTCCCTCGCGCGCCAAAGGAACTCATCCAACTGATGACTGATATGGAAAACAACACGAACACCACACCTAAACCTGAACCCTCCAAGCTGGTTGATGAGAAGACTACCCACACCTCGGCGGTTCCCACCGATCCGACGCATCCCGGTGCTGCGCCGCGCACCTCTTCTTTGCCTATTGAGAATCCCGGAGCCACCGTCGCGGGTAGCCACGCACTCAGCACGGAGCGGACTGGCACGCCACCGCATAGCGAAGCGCCGGCCTCGGGAGCCTTCGCCACCTCTGCTGCGGGCTCCGTCATCCCGGATACACCCCAGATCGCGATCGACGACTTTGTGAAGGTCGATCTTCGGGTTGCGCAGATCGTTGTGGCCGAGCGCATCCCCAAGGCCGATAAGTTGCTGCGCCTCGAGGTCGATCTGGGTTATGAGAAGCGGCAGATACTCTCCGGCATTGCTGAGTGGTATACGCCTGAGGAGTTGATTGGGCGGCGTATTGTCGTGATCACCAATCTTGCTCCGCGCAAGATGCGGGGGCTTGAGTCACATGGCATGCTGCTGGCGGCGTCTGCGGGGGAAAACGGCAAACCTGTTCTCGCCACGTTTGGTGAGGAGATTGCGCTAGGCTCGCGGCTGAAATAAGTCCGCAAATTCGGGTCCTGAATGTTGTGGCGATTCAAAGACGAAATGCGGGGGTCTCTCCACTGCGCCGCTCACGATGAGACCGTGAGCGGCTTCGGTCGAGATGACGCTTCTGTTTGCAGCGATGAGAAGTGAACTACAACGGCAAAGACAGATGCGGTCTTCTCTTCGACGCTGAAGGGTCGGAATGACACTGTATTGCTCACTCTCCTTGAAAACGACGGTGAAGATCCGCTGCGGCTGCCCCTGTAAATCACACAGAGAATTCACTTGACGGGTACTCCGGGTTCACGCATCCTTGGTTCACAATTTCGACGAAGGGAATTCCGCATGCGTAAAAGTCTCTTCCTCCTCGCCTTTTTTGTCTCTGCCTTGACTCTTCCCCTGACCGCTCACGCGGACAGCATGGATGATTTCACGATCGTCGGCGGCGGCCACACCATCACTTACTCGCTCGATTCTTCGATAACGTTTCCCAATTTCTCGCTCTTCAACTTCTTCACTGCCTCCGCTCCCACAACGATCGATGGGACCTCGGGCTATGTAGAAACGGGTGATTACTACGACACGGGGATTTTTCCGCATGTGAGCCTAATCTTGTCCGTCCCTGACGCGGTCTTCGGAGCTACGCAGATCTATCTGCTTGGCCCGCCGTTCATCGACTTTGATTTCGTCTCTCCAACGACCGGAATCGCGACCTTTGTCACGGGAATGTATACCCTTCAGGGCCTGTCCAGTTTTGGTCTACAACCTCTCGATCCCCCGGTTACTTACACCCTCACCATCTCCCCGGAGACCTCTGCGCCCACGCCTGAGCCGTCCAGCCTGATTCTGCTCACCACCGGCGCGCTCGGCCTCATCCGGTTCGCTGGAATCAGGGGTCGGCGGCAGCCACGTCTCAGATAGAGAGCCGAAGCCAAAGGAGCCTACTCTGCTTTGAGGCCCAGCTGCACTAGCGCACGCCTTTGCGCCTCCCGCAGGAAGGCAATATTTTCCTGCACCGCCTCTGCGGTTTCGCAGTGCGGGCGGGGCGCGTTCATGAACGTCACGTCGATCGTCCCATCCTGTCTCCGTTTTGCCCACTGAAAGACCACACGGGCTCCGACTCGCCCAGCCAGCTGTAACGCCAGCGGATATAACAGACCGCCCATCCGGGCATCCGCCAGGCACACGACATGCATGCCTTCCTGCAGTGATCTTCGCGCACGCGCGAGCGCATGCCGGTCCGCCGTGATCGCGGTCACCCGCCGCTCCATGCCCGTCACCATCATCTGATCCTGATGGATGATCCTGCCCGGATCGGCAACAACCATCGGTTCCGGATAGCCCAGTTCCAGATAAGCCCGCAGGGGAAACTCAGCCAGCGGCTCATGAATCCAGCAGTGCAACGATCCAGTTTCCGGATCCGCGGCCTCGATCACCTCGGTTCCCGAGATCGTCCAGGGGATGGGAAAGGGCCCAATCCGCGTCAGCTCCACCAGCCAGTTGTCGAGCATAACGGCCTCGGTGAGAACGCGGTTTCCTCCCATAAAACCGCTCAAAGCACCATGTATCCGGCAAGCCGCCAGCGCGGCTCCATACCAGCGTTTGCGGGGAAGAAAGAGCGTGACCAATTGAACCTGCCTGCGCAGATTCAGTACTTTTGCGACCCAACGGAGTGGTCTTTTCAAACAGAGCTACCCTTCGCTTCGTATGAACAACTCTGCACAAGAGATGAAGCAAGAGTACCTGAATCTTTTCTGCAAAGGAGCCTGAACCTGAGGTTTGAATAGTCGGGCAATGGATCTTCCTTAAAAGGCAGTGAGACAAATCGTTCGCCAACACGCAAAACCGTAACTAATTATGGCGCAAATTGGCAGGCATGGAAGCTGGACGCGAACCATCTTCGCCTACCCTTCTTTGGTTTGCACACCAACCGCAACCACAAAGTAGCTCGCCATCGTGGTGCCTACGTTCTTCAGACCGTGCATCACGTTGGAGGCTGTGAAGACTACGCCGCCCGGGCCGACGGGCTCCGGCTTGCCATCGTTGATGAATTCAAGATTGCCCTCGCGGATGAGCAGGAACTCCGAGTGGCTGTGCTTGTGCGGCGGATGCGGCATTTTGCCCGCTGGAAGGGTGGTTTCGTGTACCTCGACGAACTCGCCGGTGGGCAGGGTTCCGGAGAGCACTTGGCGGCCGGTGCCTCCGTTCGCGTTCTGCTTCACTGGAAGCTGGTCATAGTTGAAGACGACAGACTTCGAGAGCTTGCCATCAGGGCCGGCCGCTGCGCCAGCCTGCGCTTCGGCCATCACACTGCCCAGGGCCGCGAAGGCCGAGAGCGCTACACAGAGATCACGACGGTTGATATTTTTCATGAGGACATAGTACGCGGAGGAACGGGCGCTGACACCTTTTTGAGGCTGGCTACTTCCTTGTGTCTCCACCTATTTCTTCGTGTCCCCGCCTATCTGGACGACACAATACTTTGCGGGTCCGTCGCCAACGTTCCGCATTGTATGGAGCGTCCCGGGCGCCACGAAGATCACGCCGTCCGGCCCTACTTTGTCCGACTTGCCGTCATGCTCGAACAGCACCGTGCCTTGGGTGATCACGATGATCTCCGAGTGCTGAATCGTGTGCGGCGTGTTCGGCGCCATTCCGGCGGGCTGCTCGGACTCGTGCACTGCGATGACCTCGCCTGTGGCCAGGGTTCCGCGGAGGACATCGCGGCTCTCGCCGCCGTTCGCCATCTTGCGGACCGGCATCTGGTCGAGTGGGAAGACCTTCGACTGCGACAGGGTTCCAGCTGCAGGGGGCGCTGCCGCCGGTGTTTGCGCTTCTACCAGAGTACCCATCGCTGCCAAAGCCGACAGGCCTACGCACATCTCGCGCCGCGTTATCTCTCTCATGCCGACAATGCTAACGCTATCGCGTTGCCAATGGATTAACCTGAATACACAAATGCCACTCATCGACACGCACGCCCACCTCGACTTCTACACGGAGACTCCAACGGACCGCGACGAGGTCCTTCGCCGGGCCTACGATGCCGGCGTTCAGACGATTCTCGCCATCGGGATTGGCGAGGGCCCTGCCACGATGCATCAGGCGCTCGAGATCGCCGCAAACGCCAGCGGGCCCGGCCTTCCAACTATCTTCGCCAGCGCGGGGATTCATCCGCAGGAGGCTGCGAGCGCTACGCCTGAGGCCCTGGAAAAACTGGCTAGGCTGGTGATGGACGAGCGCTGCATCGCTATCGGGGAGATCGGGCTCGACTACTACCACTTTGACAATCCTGAGATTCCGGTCCAGCAGGAGGCTTTTATCGCCCAGATGAGGCTCGCGGCGAAGGTGCGGAAGCCCATCGTGATCCACTGCCGCACCAGCGAGCTTGCGGCTCCGAAGGCCAAGGAAAAGTTCGGCGTGGCGGATGCCTGGGAGGATGTGCTCGCGCTGATCGGCGAGCACTGGACGCCGACCGGGCTCGGGGGGATTATGCATTGCTTTTCGGGCTCGGGCGAGCAAGCAGAACGGTCGCTGGCTGCGAATTTTTACCTCTCCTTCGCCGGGAACCTGACGTATCCCAAGGCGCAGGGTATCCGCGACGTGGCCCAGGTTGCGCCCCCAGACCGCATTCTGGTCGAGACGGACGCGCCGTTCCTTGCGCCGATCCCGCTGCGGGGCCAGCGCAGCGAGCCTGCCATGGTCGTTCACACAGCGGCTGCCCTGGCGGAGCTTCGCGGCATCTCACCAGAAGAACTCGCGGCCCTGACCACGGCAAACTTCAAAAATCTCTTCCCCACCACTCGCTGAGCTTACCCAACGGCTGACATAATAGAGATCGACAAAGTACAGAAAAGGAAGACACCTATGGCATCCGACAATAGCTTCGACGTCGTCAGCAAAGTAGAGATCCAGGAGGTCAAGAACGCTATCGACCAGGCCTCGAAGGAGGTCCACGCCCGGTTCGACCTCAAGGATTCCAAGTCCAAGATTGAGCTTGAAGGCAACGACACGATCCAGCTTGCCAGCCAGGACGACTACAAGCTGAAGGCCGTCGTCGAGATCCTCTCGCAGAAGCTGGTCAAGCGTGGCGTCTCGCTCAAAAACCTCGAGTTCGAGAAGGTCGAGCCAGCGGCCAACTCCAGCGTTCGGCAGAAGATCAAGCTTGTGCAGGGGATTCCGTCCGAGAAGGCAAAGATCATCGTCGCTGCCATCAAGGACTCGAAGAAGAAGGCCCAGGCCAGCATTCAGGGCGACACGGTCCGCGTCGTCAGCAAGGATCGGGACACCCTGCAGGAGATCATGGCGTTGCTCCGCGGCAAAGACATTGGCGTCGAGCTTCAGTTCACCAACTTCCGCTCCAACTGAAATCTGGTCCCCACCCCGAGTTTCGGCAGGATTGGCTTGCCCTTTGCTCTGATCAACATTCGTTCGCACAATTTCGAGTAAGTTTCTGAAGCTAAATCCACATCCTGATACTCTGACTACATAAGTGAGCACCCTCTCCATCGCGACCGCAGCCGAAGTCTTCGACCTTCTCCGTGACGATCTTGCCGCGATCGAACAGGACTTCGAGCGACAGTCGGCCTCGGAGGTCGAGGTCATCACCGACATCGCGCGGTACCTGATCGCAGGCGGCGGCAAGCGGATCCGGCCACTGCTTCTTTTGCTCTCGGCCAAGGCGCTCGGCTGCACCAGCGCAAGCCGTATCCGCCTCGGCGCCGTCGTTGAGATGCTGCACACCGCGACGCTGGTCCACGACGACATCATCGACGAGGCAGATACCCGGCGCGGACGGCCCTCTTCGAATACCACCTGGGGCAACTCCAAATGCGTGCTTGCGGGCGACTGGCTCTACATGCAGGCTTTTAGTTCGGCACTTGAGGAGCGCAACTTCCGCGTGCTCGAACTTCTCATCTCGCTGACCCAGCAGATGGTTGAAGGCGAACTGCTGCAGATGCAGAAGCTCGGCCACCTCATCAATGAGGAGGAGTACTTCGACCTCATCTTCCGCAAGACGGCTTGTCTCTTCAAGGTTTCGATGCAGCTCGGTGCGGCCATCACGCCGACACACGTGTCCGGCGACCATGACGAGATCGAGGCGCAGCTGGGCGAATACGGCCGCAACCTCGGCCTTGCCTTCCAGATCGTCGACGACGTCCTCGACCTTACCGCAGCTGAAGATGTCTTGGGCAAGCCGGTGGCAAGCGACCTCCGCGAAGGCAAAGCCACGCTGGCTGTCATCCACGCGCTTGAGCGCGGCACCGGCGCAGACAGAGAAGCAATCCGCACGGTGCTCGCCGACCGCAGTTTCGACCGCATCTCCCACCCACAGATTCTTGAGATCCTTCACCGCCACGGCTCGATCGACTACGCGATGGACACTGCCTGCGCCTATGCCGAGGCCGCCCGGCTCACCATCGCTGAGCTGCCCAACTCAGAAGCGAAGCGCGCCCTGCTTTGGGTTCCCGGCTTCGTCACCACGCGCGACCGCTAGACGCTGGGAGCTAAAGGCCGGGACAGCGTGTTGAGACGAGCTCTCTAATCCACGGTTTGATTGACGTAGCCGGCGGAACCCTTATCGGACACCACCTTGCCCGGGTTGCCTAATATAACCGCATTGGGCGGGACATCGAAGTTAACATAGGCTCCTGGCGCGATGAGCGCCCCGCGTCCGATCGTCACTTTGCCGACGATAACCGCGTTCGCTCCGACCCAGACACGGTCTTCCAGCGTCGGCGCCCCCGTGTGTGGTCCACGGCTGGCTACACCGATCGTGACGCCCTGGTTGATGTTGACATTGGCCCCCAGGATTGCGTAAGGGGTGATGACAACGCCACCAAAGTGGCCCAGGTAAAACCCGCGGCCAATGCTGGTCGATGGGGATATTTCAAACCCGTACCTGAAGCGATAATGATTGAGGAGGATTCGGTTATAGACATATCCGAATATGCCCAGCGACCTTTTTCTCTCGCTATAAAAAGCTACCTTACGCAGGTAGTAGATAAAACGAAAACCCGGGTCGTGAAGGTAGGCGGAGAGAAAGGAACGCATATCCGCTTTACCACGATAGCGGTAAAGATCGGCTCGCAGAGTTTGCAACAGCGCGGAGTGCAATTCGTTCGTGTCCTTTCACTGCTGCTGCGACGCTACTCGCCGTCCTCTGCTTCTTCAACATTCTCCTGCATATCCAAATCCACGGTCTTCATCCTGCCGCTTCCCCGGTCGACCAGTATTTGAATCCTTCCCTCGGCGGCTTCCAGCTCCTTCTTGCAGGCATCTGAGAGCTTCACCCCTTCTTCAAACAAACGCACGGACTCCTCAAGCGAGAGATCCCCCTGCTCCAGCCGCTCTACTATCGTCTCCAGTGCCGTCAACTGCTGCTCAAAGCTAGCCATTAAGCAACCTCAACCAGACCCGCTTCGTCATCTCCGCTCAGACCGAGCACATCCGCCGCGACGCCATAGCGCCCGAACGGTGCACTTACCTGTACGCCCTGCACCATCGGCCTCGCCTCCGCGAGCATCTCCTGCGCGATCTTCACGCCCTCTGCGCGAGCAGCCTCCGGAGTCGTAACCGCGGCCATCCGCGCCATGATTCCCTCCGGCATACTCACCCGCAGATCGTTCTTCATGAACTCCGCATTGCGCAGGCTCGTTAGCGGCCATATCCCTGCGATCACCGGGATGCGGAACTCTTCGATGCGCCGCAGAAACTCCTCGAGCACGCGCAGATCGAAGACTGGCTGCGTGATCGCAAACTCGGCGCCCGCTTCCACCTTGAACGCGAAGCGGCGGACCTCCTGGTCCATGTCCTGCACTCCGGGATTCGCCGCTACGGCAATTGTGAACCCGGTAGAGGCCCCAATCGAGTTGCTCCCGATATCCAAACCGTAGTTCAGATTGTGAACGATGTTCACCAACCCGATCGCGTCCACATCGAAGACCGCCGTCGCATTCGGATAGTTGCCCAATTTTGGCGGATCGCCCGTGAGACAGAGAATGTTCTTCAGCCCAATGGACGAGGCTCCCAGCAGGTCACTCTGGATGCTCAACACATTCCGGTCGCGACAGGTGTAGTGCAGAATCGTCTCGATCCCGACATGCTGCTGGATCTGCACACAGAGACTCTGCGCGCTCATACGTGCACTCGCTCGTGGAGAGTCCGGCACATTGATCGCGTCGACCCCCAGCTTGTGCAACATGCGGCGCCGTCGATCTCCTTGCTGCAGTCGATCCCCTTCGGCGGCACGATCTCCACCATCGTGATGAAGTCGCCTGCCGCCACCATCGACCCGATCTTCGACCGCTGGGCGAGCGCCGGCGGTTCCACCTTGCTCGCCGCCTTGACTGCAGCTTTGTTCGGATCCGCGTGCCCGATCGCCTGACCGCCGCTCTCCATTGCATCGAGCGCCCGAAGGTAGCTCTTCATGGCCCGCGTGTAGCTTGGAGTCGTCCCGCAGCAGCCGCCCACAATGCTCGCGCCCGCCTTCACGAGTTTGCGGGTAAAGCTGGCCATATACTCCGGCGAGGTCAGGTAGATCGTCCGTCCCTCTACCGCCCGTGGAATGCCCGCATTCGGCATTGCAGCCAAGGGTTTATCGGTGACAACGCGCATCCGTTCAATCACGCTGAGCACGGTCGCCGGACCTGAGCTGCAATTACAACCCACCGCATCGGCACCCCACTCCGTCAACTTGATCGCCGCCGTCTCGGCAGGCGCCCCGTCGAGGCAGTTTCCTTCCTCATCGACGGTCATCATCACGACCACGCGAACGCCCGGAGCCACACTCCGGGCGGCCAGGATCGCCTGCTCCGCCTCCGCCAGCGAGGTCATCGTCTCCACAATCAATAAATCCGCCCCGACGCCGGGCCCACCGTCCACCAGCGCTCGAATCTGCTCCGCGAACGCCGCACGCGCCTCGTCCAGTCCGACCTTGCCCAGCGGCTCCAGCCTCACGCCCAGCGGTCCGATCGATCCTGCAACAAAGGCTTCGCTGGCCTGTTTGTCGCGAATCTGGTTCACGCACTCCCGCGCCAGCCGCACTCCGGCGATATTGATCTCACGGACTTTATCCTTCAGCCCGTGCAGCTCCAGCCGGAACGCGTTTCCGCCAAAGGTGTTGGTCTCGATAACCTCCGCGCCCGCTTGCAGATATTCCGTATGGATCTCGCGGACCATCTCCGGCTGCGACAGATTCAGCTCGTCATAGCAGCGGTTGATGAACACGCCTCGCGCGTACAGCATCGTGCCCATCGCTCCGTCGCAGAGCACGGTTCCGCCGGAAAACAGTCGATCGACTGCAGCATACCCCGCAACGGAACTGCTTTGTGCCTCGTCCAAACTATCTGCCATGATCGTCTCCAACTGCTTCTTTCATCCTAAGCCACCCTAGGGACACGCTCCAAACAGGGCTCTCCTGGATCTTCGCAACTGCTGGATTCCAACGGCTCCGAAGCATTTTCACGCTGTTTCCTTTGTTATACTCGGCATAGAGCAGCGGCTGCCAAAATACGCCGCAAGCGCTCAGGTTGGAGTTGGTTACCGTTGAAGAATCAAAGTCCCTTTATGAAGTCCCTCCGCGCCCAGATACTCTGCGGCCTCCTGATCGCCTTTGCGACCGCCGGTCTTACCTCCTGCCATAGCGATAACTACCTTGAGTATAAGTTTCCCCAGTACACGTTTGCGAACCGCCCCATTCCTCCAAGTCTGCTCGCGAACCGTGTCATGATCTCGGTCTCGGCCAACGGCATCTCCACTGGCAGTCTGCAGATTGTGGACGCCAAACGCGACCTTCGCAGCAACGTCCAGAACACCAAGACCTCGTTTTCCATCTCGGGCTATGGCTCCGGCTATCCGAACCTCATCCTCAACTTCCCGGCTGAGATCACGGGCTACGTTTACTCAAGCGCCCAGGGCGACATCCAGATCATCAACTATGGCAAGGAGTCCGTGACCGGCTCCGCTGGTTCGTTCCCAGCCAAGTCGACCGGCCTCGCGGTTCCACCGACCTTCGGCCACGTCTACTCGGCCGAGGAGAGCATCGGACAACTCGCTATCATCGACAACTCCACCGGTAGAACCTACGGGCTGATTCTGCCCAATGTCTACCAGGTCGTCGTCAACCAGGGCGATACCGTTGTGCTCGCCATGGTGCGCAACTCCAACACGATCTACCGGGTCGTCAAGCTGAACGCCAACCAGTACCCCACTTCCACCGCCGCCGACGCCGCGATCGGTGCGGCGGACTGCGAGCCCCTCAACCTGCCCGTCTACTGCGTCGTCCCGGTGAACACCGGAAGCAACACGAATGCCTTTGATCGCCCCAGCGGAGCTTACTTCTCGCTCGATGGAAGCACCGTGTACGTGTTCAACTGCGGTCCGGAGTGCGGTGGGAATACAGCCAGCGTCACCTATTTGCAGCAAGGCGTGCTCGACTACAACAACATCCCCACCAGTGTCCCCGACGCCTCTGCCTTTACCGGCCAGGTTCTCGTCCCCGGCGGCGTCACCGCAGCGGTTTCCGATGGAGTCACACTGTATGTCTCGGGTCAGCAGCTGCAGCCCGACGGCCTCTTCGCCGGCAATCCTCTCGACGATCAGCCTGGCGACCAATACTGTCACCGGCAAGTACTCCATCTCCGACGGTAGCCACTCCAAGATGCTGTTCGCCGACAACAACACTCTTTGGATTGGCTCACAGTTCTGCGCCACCGGCGAGCGCGCCGCCCGCGCCGCACAGGGCATCACTGACCAGAGCGCGAACTACAACTGCCTCACCAGCTTCAACCTCAGCACGCTGACCCCAGCCATCGTCCCATTTGTCACCCAGGGGTCCACCACTGCTGTCGTTCCCTACCCCAACACCAACCAGAACCAGTACTACTACGGGGACCTTACCGGTCTCTGCTGGGTCGAGGGCTTCAACAAGGTCTATACCGCATACGGCGGGCAGGTCCACATCTTCAGCACGGTTGATAACTCTGAGATCGACAACAAGAACGTCATCGTTCAGGGCACAGCCCTCGACGTCGCTTACATGGACGCCGTTACCGACGCCGCCAACTAGTTCTGGCACATCGGCCTTACGCCCTTTCCACCCCTGCTAGCATAACCAACATGCAAACCATCGATATTCTCGCCATCGCTGCGCATCGCGACGATGTCGAGCAGACTTGCGGCGGCACGCTGCTCGCCATGAACGCCCGTGGCTGGCGCACCGGTATCCTCGACCTCACTCAAGGCGAATCCGGCACTCGCGGCACCGCCGCCGACCGCGCAGCCGAGGCCGCTGCCGCAGCTCGCATCCTCAACGTCGCCCACCGCGAGGCGCTTGATCTGCCCGACGGCAACGTTCAGAACACCTATGAGAACCGGCTCAAGATCGCGGCTGTGCTTCGCCGCCTGCGTCCGCGCGTCGTGATTCTCCCTTACTGGCAGGGCCGTCACCCCGATCACTACACCTCCGCCACTCTTGGCTACGAGGCGTGCTTCGTCAGCGGCCTCGCTAAAGTTGAAACTCCCGGCGAGCCCAACCCCCCCGCATCGCCCCTACAAGATTCTCTACGCCAGCCTCTACGCCGATATACGGCCTACCTTCGTCGTCGACATCACGCCATTCGTAGAGCAGCGTTTGCAATCTCTGCTCGCGTATCGTTCGCAATATGCCTCCCAGCCTCAGGGCGGCGGCCTCTTTGTCCCTGAAGAGGAGATTCGCGAACGAACCCTCGCTGAAGCGAGGCATTACGGCTTGCTCGCGGGAGTACGGTATGCCGAACCGTTCGTGCAAAAAGAGGTCGGCCTCGTGGAGGACATCACTCTGCTTCCAGTCCAATCAATCTAAATAGAGTTCGCGGTTCCCACCCTCACACGACGACCCCGGCCCGCAGCCGCTTCCTCACAAACGCCACGACTTCATCGGTCACATAGACCGGAGGCCGCATCGCGAGCACCGGCGTCCCCTCCACCAGCTTCAGCGAAACACCCTTCCACTCCGGCCGTCCCAGCTCGCCCTCGGCCACCAGCACTGCATCCGCGCGATCGAGAAAATACTTCGCTGACTCCTTGAAGTCCGCTGTCTCCGGATCCAGCACACTGAGATACAGATCCGGCCGCAGAAACCGCAAGATACTGTTCGACTCGATGATCACATTCTCTGCCTGCGCGATCTCTTTGCGGATTCGCGGCATCGCCTCCGACAGATCTCCCTGCCGCGTCCTCACCCAGAACGACCGCACTGCCCCCGCTGCCAGATAACGTCCTGAATCGGTCGTGCTGTCCCCACCAACTCTCTCTTCGCTCACGGCAACTGTGTGCTCGGCCGTTGTGCAGTCGCACGGCTCTCCGTTCGCAGAGCACATGCCATGCCCGAACTGGGTGATTTTGAATGCTGTCCAATGCATCTCCGGCAGCGCTGTGATCAGCCCGGCCACTACGCTCGTCTTCCCGATATTTCTTGTGTGTCCACCGACCACCACAATTGCCATCATCCACCACGCAATTCACAACAACTACACCACCAGATTTTAGCGCCGCTTCAAACGAGCCAGGTCCCGCAGATACTCCTTCAAAGGCCGCGCCGGCCTGCCCCAGAACACTTCTCCCGGCCCTCGCATCTTCTTTCCGCTCAATACTCCAGCACCACCGCCTAGGATCACACCTGCGCCCACAGTGGCGTGCTCTCCGATCCCCACCTGCCCCCCCAGAATCGCTCCATCCTCCACCACACTCGACCCCGAGATGCCGGTCTGCGCTGCGATCACAACATGTCTTCCCGATGGTGCAGTTGTGCCCGATATGAACCAGATTGTCGATCTTCGTGCCGCGCCCAATCCGCGTCTCTCCCAACGCTCCGCGGTCGATCGTCGTATTCGCTCCAATCTCAACATCGTCCTCAACCACCAGCCGGCCTTGCTGCGGAAAGATCAGGTACTCCCCCGTCTGCCTGCTGCGCGCATAGCCAAATCCCGTCGAGCCCAGCACGGCCCCCGCCTGCACGACCACGCGGTTCCCCAGCACGGTTCCGGCATGCACCACCACACGAGCCATCAGGTTGCAATCGCTCCCGACCGCTACACCATCCTCCAGCACGACCCCTGGGCCGATCCGGCTCCCTACTCCAATCGTCACTCCCGCGCCAACCACCGCCGAAGGGTGCACACCTGCGTCAAAACCTCTCCCCTTGAGCTGGCGTCCAACCACGGCAAACGCATACCGCGCGTCCCCCACCCACAACACCCGCGGATCGAGCGGCAACTCCGCATCCTCGAGACTACTGTTTGCAAGAATCGTCCCGGCCTTCGACTCCAGCGCCTTCGTCAGCGTCTCCTTATCCAGCGCGAACACAACCGATCCCTGGTTCGCGCCCTCGATGCTCGAGACCTCCGTGATCTCGACGTCCAGCAGCGGCGCGCTTACTCCGATCCAGTCGGCGACTTTGCTCATTTTGGCCATCAGTAGATCCCCATCTCGCCCGCAGGCCGCGTCTTCCACCGCCGGTGCACCCAGAGCCACTGCTCGGGATATTGCCGCACATAGGCTTCAATCGCCGCGGTAAACGTTGCGGTGTTGACTAGCGCGTCCTGCTCCGAATCTCCAGTATGAACCACCTCCAGCTCCTCGCCAAAGTGCAGCACATACTTCCGTTCGCTCTTCTCCCACAGCAAAAAGCCGGGCACAACGGCCGCTCCCGTCTTCGCAGCAATCCGCGCCATTCCTGACGCTGTACACGCCTGCACCCCGAAGAACGGCACAAACACCCCCTGAGGAGGAGTCATGTTGGTATCCATCAGAATTCCCACCGTCTCTCCCGCCCGCATCGACGCAATTAGCCCCCGCGCGAAATCATCCTTGTGGATCACGCGGTTCCCGCGCAGGCAGCGAATCCGGTTCACAAACGCATCGACCAATGGATTATCCAACCGCCGTATCACCATCCCCATCGGCATCCCCATCAGCGAGTGGTAGAAGCTCGACAGCTCCCACGCGCCAAGATGTCCCGTGAGCACGAGCACGCCCTTTCCCCGCTCTCGTGCCGCCAGATAATTCTCCAGCCCCTTGTAGTGGATAAAGCGGCTCGCCGTAACGGCCGTGTAGTCCGGCATCTTGCAGAACTCCGCGAGCAGAAAGCCGAGGTTGCGATACTCCCAGCGCAGAATCGCCTTACGCTCCTCGGCTGTCATCTCCGGAAACGCAAGCTCCAGATTGCGAATTCCCACCCGTCGCAGCCGCCCAAGCACCCGAAAGGCGATCGCCCCGATCGCGGCTCCAATCATGCGCGCCAATCCCCGGGGAAGAAGCCGCATGCTGTAAACGAAGACCCAGACCACGACGAACTCCGCAATTTCGCGGACGCTGACCTTGTTCCCTGGCACCGCTTTCTGTGCAACTTCGCTCAAGCCTCTAGTCTACTGATTCCGAGCCCGCGCGCCCCGAAAAACAGAAGGGGCAGCCGAATCAGCCGCCCCCCTTTGATCAACTGAGTCCGTTGCTTCTACTGGTTCTTCGCGACGACAAAGTACTTCGCCACCGTACGGACAAACGGACGTGCGTCAACCGGTGTGGACTGGTTTCCGTCCAGTATCGACTTGAAAGGAATCGCCGCTCCATAGAGCGTCTCGGTATCGCTCTGATTCTGCGACAGCACCGTGCCATCCAGGTCGATACCGGCAAACAAGCCCTTGCTGCGCGAGTAGCTGAGGAACTCCGCATTCAGCTTCCAGTCTGTTCCCGCCTGAGCGTTGCGGCCGACTGGGCCGGCCGAAGCCGCTGCGTCGGCGCCAAGTTTGACCTTGTTCTTCAGCATGGCTTGAAGCCCTTGCTGGTTCATCGCGATCAGTACCAGGTCCGTTGCCTGTCCGCCAGCCTGGAATCCAAAGCTGCCTCCTGCCAGTTGGACGCATACCGGTGCGCTCCACTTGCCGCTTGGTGTGCGGCAGGTCGCGACTCCCTGGCCATACTGCGCACCAACAACGAATGCGCCCTTCTTGTAGCTGGGAATCACAACAACACAGGAGGCGCCGGCAAGAATGCCGCCCGGAATTGACTTGTCCGGGGTCGCCATGACCTGTTCAATCACATCGCTTGCCGCGGTCATCCGATCCGCAATCTTCGTTTTGTCGTCTTCCGCACGTGCAGACAGGGAGGAGGCCGCCAAGGCCAACCCACATAAAACCACTGATAGTTTCTTCATCATTTTGTTCGCTACACCTTTCGCATCCGCAGTCGAATTTCTTGGAGTGGGCCCACAAAAGCTCCCTATTTCCAACACTATATGAGATGGAGGAATAGGGAGAAGAGGTTGCACCCCTCCTCACAATCAGCTTATCACCAGCAGAAATAAGGCCAGCTCGCAAAAAAAATGGGGGTTGTAGAGATAGTGCCGGGGTGACCCCGACGCTCTCTCTACAACCCCTCTCCCAGGTCTGTGTTGCTGGTTACTAATCTGCCTGACATTACCCACCCTCACAACGGTACGAAGGTAGGTAGACCTTTGGGCATGCTTTGTTAACTGAAGCGTTAACAGCAGGCCGGGACGTCTTTTTCCTTATCTGGGGATTAATCGCGTCAAAAAATCTACTTCTGAAGCAGCTTCCGATTCACCACCTGGACCGACAGGGCAGTGCGGTTTTTCACCCCGACCTTCCGCATCAGCGTTCCCACATGCTTCTTCACCGTAGCCAGATCGATGCCAAGCTCTTCGGCAATCACCCGGTTTGGATGCCCATCGACCAGCAACTTCAACACCTGCGACTCGCGCTTGGTGAACTTCGGCTCATTGACGGTGCCGGCCTGCCTCTGCTCCGCCGAGGACAACTCCAGCAAATTGGCCAGCACCTTTCGCGGCGCCCAAGCCGAACCGTCCTGGACAATCTCGATCGCCAGCCGGACCTCATTTCCCTTTGCTGTGTGCGCCAGGTAGCCCTTCGCACCGGCCCCTATGACGCGCTGGATGTGTTCGTGGTCCTCCTCCAGCCCCAGGACAATCAGGCGCAGATGCGGCCGCGTACGGCGAAACGCAGCCAGCAGTTCAAAGATGTGGTCCGTACAGGCCGCATCGATCAGGATCAGCGAGACCCCTGACGCATCGAGCGCCCCCGGCACCGACAGAGGCACGATCTCGACCGGGACCCCCTTGATCCCGCCCTCGGCGAAGATCGTCTGGAGCCCAAGGATCCGCAGCGGGTCAGTGGCGACGAGGCCCAGCTTCAGAGGTCCTTGTGAGTTTTGATCTTTCATCGCCTGCGCAGCCTCTTTACTCGGCAACGTGCATAGTAGGCCGACTTCAGTGCGTCGGGGAGTTGTACTCTCTCGCCTGGACTACAGCTTCGGCAGAACGATGCCCTGCTGCTTCTGATACTTGCCCTTGCGGTCCGCGTAGCTGACCTCGCACATCTCGTCGGACTGAAAGAACAGTATCTGGCAGAGCCCTTCGTTCGCATAGATGCGCGCAGGCAGCGGTGTAGTGTTCGAGATCTCCAGGGTCACAAACCCCTCCCACTCCGGCTCGAACGGCGTTACATTCACAATGATGCCGCACCGCGCATAGGTCGATTTGCCGACGCAGATCGTCAGCACATCGCGGGGAATTTTGAAGTATTCGATCGACCGCGCCAAAGCAAACGAGTTCGGCGGAACAATCACGCTGTCCGCCACAACCGTTACGAACGATCGCTCATCGAATGCTTTGGGGTCGATAATGGCGCTGTTGACGTTCGTGAAGATCTTGAACTCGTCCGAAACCCGCAGGTCGTACCCGTAGGAGGAGAGTCCGTAGGAGATAACGCCTTCCCGAACCTGTTTTTCGCTGAACGGGGAAATCATGCCGTGGTCGATCGCCTGCCGGCGAATCCAACGGTCGCTTTTAATTGCCACTCTGGTCTCTTTTCTGTTCGTTTTGCAATATCAGATCTCTAATTTGGGCAGAAGGGGTGTAGATTTAAGGGCGACCGGAAACCCAGCACCCTTGCCTCATTAGATTCTTCATCTTACGGTAGTGTTCTATCGTTGACAATCTCGCTTCGACTTTCTACCATCACGTTATTAAACCCGGTCAGTACGATTTTTCTAAAATTACAGCCCAAGGACGGCGGCCCAGATGATTAAGCAGGATCTTATACAAAGGGTTGTTGAGCGTACCGGACTGCCACGAACCAAAGCAGAGTCTGCGGTTGACGCAATCTTCGACAGCATGAAGCAGACCCTCATTGCGGGCGACCGCATCGAACTGCGCGGCTTCGGGGTGTTTACCGTCAAGCCACGTAAAACCGGCATTGGCCGCAATCCAAGGACAGGTGCTGAAGTCACCATTGCTCCCGGCAAGGCAGTTCGCTTTAAGCCCGGCAAAGAACTTCATCTTCTGGATTAGTTTCTGGATTAGTTCCAGTCTGTTACCGGGCTGGTTCGTTCTATCGCGCCCGTCGCCGCCTTACATTAAATGCACTGCGTCCACGTCAACCACCAGGTTACGTCGTGCAATGCTCTGCGTCTCTGCGTGGGCGAGCATCGCTCGCAGCACCGCCCCCAGAGCTTGTCTCTTCTCCGCCTTCAGCACAAAGTGATAGCGATAGATTCGCTTGAGCCGCACGATCGGCGCAGCCGCCGGACCCAGTACACGCACCTTGTCTAGCCTCGCCTGCTGGAACCACCGCCCCAGCGTCCCTGCCCAGGCCGTAGCCTCCTCTAACTTCTCACTCTGAATGACCACATTCGCCAGCACCGCAAACGGCGGATAGTGCATCCACCGCCGGTAGTTCATCTCCTTCGCCACAAACCCGGGATAGTCATGCTTCGCCGCAAACTGAATCGCGTAATGATCGGGATGATAGGTCTGCACCAGCACCTTCCCCGGCAGATCCCCCCTGCCCGCGCGTCCCGACACCTGCGTCAATAATTGAAACACCCGCTCCGCCGCGCGAAAGTCCGGCAGCCCCAGTTGAAAGTCTGCTCCCACCACTCCTACCAGCGTAACGCCATGAATGTCGTGCCCCTTCGCAATCATCTGCGTCCCCACCAGCAGATTGATCTCGCCGCCATGCAGACGTGCCAGCAGCCGCTCCATGTCGCTGCGTCCTCGCACGGTATCGCGATCCATCCGTCCAATTCGCGCTGCCGGAAACAGCTCCTGCAATCGCTCTTCGCCCTGCTGCGACCCCGCGCCAAGAAAATAAAGATGCTCACTCTCGCACTTCGGACAGACCTTCGGCACCGCTCGCCGAAAGCCACAGTAGTGGCACTCCAACCTCTGCCCCGGCGGCGCAACCGCGTCGTTCTCGTTCACCTTTTTGTGATAGGTCATCGAGATCGCACAGTTCTCACACTCAATCTTTTCTCCGCAGCTCCGGCACATCACCACAGTCGAGTATCCGCGCCGATTCAGCAGAAGAATTACCTGCTCACCACGATCGAGCGTAGCCTGCGTCACTTCAATCAGCCGCCGCGAAAAGATCTGCTCCTGTCCCGTCTCGCGAAACTCCGCGCGCATGTCCACCAGCTCCACGACAGGCAGCGGCCGTTCCATCACGCGCTCGCGCAACTCCACCCGGGCGTAACGGCCCTTCTCCGCATTAGCCCAGCTCTCCAGCGATGGCGTCGCCGACCCCAGCACCACGACAGCTTCATTCAGTTTCGCCCGCATCACCGCGACATCGCGCCCGTGATACCGCGGCGTCTCCTCTTGCTTGTAGCTCGAGTCATGTTCCTCATCGACGATGATCAGCCCCAGGTCCACCATTGGCGCAAACACCGCCGATCGCGTCCCCACAACGATCCTCGCTTCGCCTCTGCGAATCCTGTGCCACTGCTCCGCCCGCTCATCCGGCGTCAACTGCGAGTGCAGTAACGCGACCTCGCTCGCGAACGCCGCGACCAGTTGCCCCGCCATCGCTGGCGTCAGCCCGATCTCCGGCACGAGTAGCAGCGCCGACTTCCCAGCATCCAGCGCCCGCTGCATCGCGGCAAAATAAACCGCGGTCTTTCCCGAACCCGTAACCCCATACAGCAGATGCGGCCGAAAACCGCCCTTATCCATTGCCGCCGCAATCGTTCCCAGCGCCTCCATCTGCGCCTCATTCAAATCGTGCTCGTGCGCGTGCTTCTTCCCTTGCGTTCCGACGCCGCCTAGATGAAATTCCTCCGCCACCTCTTCGATCGTCACCAACTGACGCTTCACCAGCGTCCCGAGCGTCGAGGCCGGCACTCCGCTCCGCGTCAGACTCAGTTGAAGGTCTCGCACCCGCATCCGCCCACCCACCGCGGCGAGTTCCGCAAGGATCGCCGTCTGATTCTCATTCAGCTTCGGCAGCCGAGCCTCAGCGACCAGCACCGCCACCTTCTCCAGCCGTCGAGCATCGCGCTCCTCCGCCACCGCCTCGCGCACAAGCCACTTCTTGCGAACCATCCCCTCTAGCAAACTCTTATTCGCTCCTGTAGCTGACCGCAGCGCCGACATCTTCGCCTGCTCGCCGCCTTCGAGGTAATTCAGCACTGCATACTCGCGATTCTGCTCCTCGGCTGACAGCTTCGATCGCCGCGAAGAGCCCTTAGCCGCCCCCTCATACAGCACCCTTCCCCGGCCTCTGCGATCCGGTATGAAAAATGCCGCTTCACCTCCGCAGCCAGAGGCAGCATCCCGCGCAACACCTCACCCAGCGGCGCAACATAGTACAAAGCGATCCACCGCGCGAGCTCCATCAACTCGTCCGGCAGCAACGCCGCGTCATCGAGCACCTGCTGTACCGGCTTGATCTCAAAATCATCAGCAGGTGCATCCTCATGCACCCGCACCACAACCCCCATCAGCCTCTGCCCGCTGAACGGCACCAGCACCCGCGCCCCCACAACCGGCGTTACCCCATTGACCGCGTAGGTAAACGTCTGGTCAAGCGGCACCGGCAGAGCAACATCGCAGAACAAAGCCATCCTTCCAGCTTAACGGAAGCCGGCCACGCACCAATAATTCTCCCGTTGCGGCTTGGTTCGGTCGTCAACTAAGCCAAATAACTCAACCTTTAGTTGGATGCATGGGATCCTTGAACCTCTGTAGACTCCGGGGATGGCGATTCCGACCGAAGCGATTGGCAGCATCCCGCGCCCACCCCAATTGATTGAAGCGATTGGATCTTTCCATGCCGGCAAAATCTCCGGTGATGCGCTCGACGCCGCATACGCAGACGCGCTTCGCGACACAATCGGTCGTTTCGAACAGACCGGTTCACCGGTCCTGACGGATGGCGAACAGACCAAGTCCAGTTTCGCGACTTACCCGCTTACCGGACTCCAGAATCTTGCGCCCGACGGAGTCGTGATCCCATTTGCCGACGGTCACCAGCGCCAGTTGCCTCGATTGACATCCGGACCGTTCCGTTACAGCACACACGCTGAGAGTTTTCTCAAGGCTGCCCGCGCCTACACCCAACGCCCAATCAAGCAGGCCGTTATCTCTGCCTCCGCTCTGAGTCTGTTGTATCCGCCAACTGAAATACCGGGTTACTCGCGGGAAGCTTTCCTCGCCGACCTGATCAACGAAGCTGAAGCGGATATCCGCGGCGCACTCGACGCAGGCGCTGCCACTGTTCAGATCGATTTCACCGAGGGCCGGCTATCCCTGAAGCTCGATCCCTCAGGAAATCTCCTGCGTAGCTTCGTCGATCTGAACAACAAAGTTCTGGATCGCTTTGTTCCCGACGAACGCCGCAAGATTGGCGTGCATGTGTGCCCGGGCGGCGATCACGATTCGACACATAGCGCGGACGTCGACTACGCAGGTTTATTGCCCGACCTCTTCAAGTTGAATGTCGGACGATTCTATCTTCAGATGGCCAGCGAACCGGACAGAAAGCGCGTCCTGCAGATCGTAAGCAAGCTTGCCGGTCCTCAGCATCTCGTTTTCATCGGAGTAATCGACCCTATCAATCCAGTCGTCGAGACTGCGGCGCAGGTTCGCGATCGCGTTCTCGAAGCGGCGTACTTCCTGTCCGTCTCACAACTCGGAACCACCGACGATTGTGGCTTCGCGCCCTTCGCCGATGACACTTCAACTGCCCGGGACACTGCATTCCAGAAGATTCGGGCCAGGGTTGAGGGAACAGAGCTTGCCGCCCGAGAACTCGGCTACTGAACCGAACGCACTGCTGCGGTGATAACGCGTAGTGCACTCACATCGACCCAGTTGCCTCAAAGTCTTCTTCAATGGACCGGAAACCGTCCACGGAGAGTTTCCCATGGGGGCCCTCCACGCTATACGATACCCATGCCGATGAACATCAAAGCGACTCTCGCAGCCATCCTTCTCCTTTTCCCTGTCGGCTGCAACGTGCCCATCAACAACTCCACGCCTCCCGCGGCGTCTCAACAGGCTACGAGCGGCTCGCAGCAACGGCCCCATAGTATCGCCGCCGCGACGAGCGACCAACAAAACTTCGACTACTACCTCCTCAACCTCAGCTGGTCTCCCGAGTTCTGCTACTCCCACCCCAACGCTACCGAGTGCGCTCAGCACCCTGCCTTCGTCCTCCACGGCCTCTGGCCGCAGAACAACACAGGCCCGTTTCCTCACAACTGCTCCAATGCCGATGGTCCACGGAATCCGTCCGCCTACAGCGATCTCTACCCCGATCCCGGCCTGCTCCGCCACGAATGGCAGACCCACGGCACCTGCTCCGGCCTTGCTCCTGACGCCTTCTTCACCAACGCCCGCGAGGCGGTCCGCTCGGTCGCCATCCCGAAGGAGCTAACGTCCCTCGACCGTCAGATCTCCATGCCACCGGCCGAAATCCTCGATCTCTTCAGCAAATCCAATCCATCGTTCCCGCGCGACAGCTTCGCCCTCAGCTGCGGCAATAACTACCTGACGGCCATCGAGGTCTGCATGAACAAGGCCCTCCAACCCATCAGCTGCGGGCGCATCCGCTCATGCCGCGCCAACACCGTGCGCATCGTCCCACCACAAGCCAACTAGCAACTGCGCTACCCTTTGGCCGGAGCCTTTAACCCCATCTCCTTCATCACCATCTGCAGATCCTTCCACGCCTCACTCTTCATCCGTGGATCGCGCAGCAGAAACGCAGGATGGTACGTCACCGCCAGCTTCGCCCCGCGACAGCTGTGCCATTTGCCGCGCAGGCCGGCCAGCGATTGCTTCACTCCCAGGAGATAGGTCGCGGCCGTCGAGCCCAGCGCCACAATGATCTCCGGCTGCACCACATCGATCTGCTTCAACAAGAACTGCGAGCAGGTATTCGCCTCCACCGGCTCTGGAGTACGGTTTGCCGGCGGACGGCACTTCACAATATTGGCGATGTAGACCTGCTCCCGCTTCAGTCCCATCGCCTGAATCATATTGTTCAGCAGCTGTCCAGCCTTGCCGACGAACGGCAGCCCTTGAATATCTTCATCCGCGCCGGGTCCTTCGCCGACGAACATCAACCGTGCATTCGCGTCCCCATCCGCAAAGACGATCTTGCGCCGTCCCGCATAGGCCAGCGGGCAACGTGTGCAATCGCCAATCTCTTCCTGAATCGCAAGGAGCGCCTCGGCCTTATGCGCAGGAACCACCCGGCTCTCAGGCAACGGCGCAAGATCATTGAAACTTACCAGCTTCGCAATCGGAGGCTCCAGAAAAGCAGGTCTGCTCGGAACAGACTCTTCTACCACCACAGCTGTTGCAACTGACGGCAGTCGCAACTCAGCAGCAGGAGCCGCTGGAACCTCAGCAAACACCGGTTCTCCCTGGCGATAAAAGTCATGGACACCCATGTCCCGAAGATATTCCACATAAGCCCGCAGCTGCTGCTCAGCCTCTCCTGCCATGGCTCTATGGTATCGCTATTTAGTGCAGTGGAAGATCAAGCACCGGCTCCACCACGCGCTCCGGCAGAACGAACTTCACATGGCCCTGCTTGATCTCATCCTGCGCCACGCGGCAAGCCTTCATCGACTTGGCAACGATCAGCGGAGAGGCCCCTGACTGCAACTGCCGCGCCCGGCGCGCAGCACCCTTAACCAGACTGTACTTGTTGTGGAATGCACTTTCACTCGTCATGCGATACCCCCATAGTCTGAAGTTATATCTCAGGTCGGCCAATTGCTCTACACAATTCGCAGTGGATAAGTGGGCCCTATCTCTCGAATGTGCTCAAAGCCGCCTGCAACTTCGGTGAAACAGCATCAGTCCTGCAGCTCGACGCGATGGCCTGGACGCCATTCCTCACGCCGCGTTCGCAGAGCACAATCGCCCGCAGCTCCATCACGGCCTGTTCCAGAACATCGTTGACCAAAGCATACTTGTAATCCCGCATCTGCTTCAACTCGTGGCGCGCCTCGGCCAACCTCTTTTGAATCACCGCCTCGGAGATCGCTGACTTGGAAGCCACTTCCTCTGCCACACTGCGGTGGCGCAACCTCATCTCGAGGATCGCGGGGCTGGGCGGCATAATGAAGATCGACACTGCCTCCGGCAGCTTCTTCATTACCTGCACCGCGCCCTGAACATCGATGTCGAGCAGCAGGTCTTTCTCCGCAACCTTCGCATGGTCCAACGCCGAAAGCGCCGTCCCGTAGTAGTTTCCGAAGACCTCCGCCCACTCCAGAAAGTCTCCGTCCGCGATCATCCGTTCAAATTCGGCCCTGGTCGTGAAGTGATATTCGCGCCCGTCCTCTTCTGACCCACGCGGCGGCCGTGTTGTGTATGAAATCGAAAAATCCAATCCTTCCACCAGCGTCCGCAGCTGGCTCACCAGCGTCGACTTTCCCGAACCTGACGGCGCCGAAATAATAAAAAGTATTCCTGCCATGCCCCTCAATCACCTGCCAATGTCATCTCTTTTGCCAGTGTAACAACCGCGTTCGCTACTCCAGGTTCTGGACCTGCTCGCGAGACCTCTCGATCTCCGCCTTCATCTCCAGACCCAGCTCCGTAATTCGCAGACTATTCTCACCCGACGCTCCACTGGTCTTCGACAACATCGTGTTCGCCTCGCGATTCAGCTCCTGCAGGAGAAAGTCGAGCCGTTTGCCCGCCTCGCCCCCTTCATCCAGCATTGCGACAAAACGATCCACATGCGTCCGCAGCCGTACGATCTCTTCCTCGATGTCGCTCTTCTCCGCCAGCACCGCAGCCTCAGTAAGCAAACGTTCCTCGCTCACCGGAGCTCCCGCGGTCAACTCGATCAGCCGGCTCCGCAATCGCTCAAACTGAGCCTCCCGCACTCCATTCCGCAGCCCCGCCATCTCCTCTGCGAACGCTTTCAGCCGCAACATCGAAGCCCGTAACTCCGCGACCAAGGATGCACCCTCCTGCGCACGAACCTCGTTCAACTTCTCTACGAGCGGCGCAATCTGCGCAAGCACAGCAGTCTCGAGTCCTGCCAACTCCTCTGGTCCAACGCTGCTCTCCGCAGTCATCATGCCCGGGATGCGCAGCATCGCGTTCAGGTCAGGCTCATACGCCAGACCATTCGCTTCCGACGCCTCCCGATAAGCTTGCATATACGCACTGAGCAAACCCGCGTTCAACTGAACTTCGGCGCTCGCCCTGCGCTCGATCTGCAACGTGACCTCGACATGCCCGCGCCGCAAACGCTCCTTCAACATCCTCCGCATCTGCACCTCCAGGCCATCGCAGTACGACGGCAACCGAAGATTGAGGTCGAGAAAACGATGGTTCACGCTCTTCATTGCTAACGTAAAGCCGAGCTGATCCCTTATAGAGCCGCGCAGACTGGCGTATCCAGTCATCGAATAGACCTCGCTCACGCAATCCCCTCCAGATTTGCCGTCAACGTAACCTCGCCGCTGCCAGCAGGCGCCGAGTCCTCTGCACTGAACTGCATGTCATAAAGCCGCCGGTACGTCCCCGAATGCTGCATCAGCTCCTCATGCGTCCCGATCTCCGTAATCTGCCCACCCTCAATCACCGCAATCCGAGTGGCGCGCCGCACTGTTGATAGCCGATGCGCAATCACAAACACAGTCCGCCCTCGCATCAGATTAGCCAGCGCCGCCTGCACATACAGCTCGCTCTCCATATCCAGCGCCGAAGTCGCTTCGTCGAGAATCAAGATCGGAGCGTTCTTCAGAATCGCCCGTGCAATCGCCAACCGCTGCCGCTCGCCTCCGCTCAGCCGCGTGCCTTTCTCGCCAATCTTTGTGTTGTACCCCTCCGGCATGTTGAGGATGAAGTCATGCGCGAGTGCCATCCGCGCCGCCTCTTCTACCTTGCTCATCGGAACATCCGGCTGGCCATACGCAATGTTGTTCCGCACCGTGTCGTTGAACAGCACGGTCTCCTGCGTCACCTTGCCGATCTGCTCACGCAGCGAAGCAATCGTCACATCCCGCAGATCATGTCCATCGATCAGAATCCTTCCTTCATTCACATCGAAGAATCGCGGAATCAGATTCACCAGCGAAGATTTCCCCGCGCCACTTGGTCCGACAAGCGCAATCACCTCACCCGGCTGCACCGTCAAATTGATACCGTGCAGAACCTGCTTCGTCTCTCCCTCGCTCTCATACGCAAAGCCCACATCCTCGAATCGAATCCCTTCCTTGAAACCCTTCAGCACAAACGCGCGCTTCTTCTCCTGCACATCATCGGTCGCATCCATGAACTTGAAGATCTCTTCGCTCGCGCCCAGCGCCTGCTGGAAGCTGTTGTAAAAGGCAGCGAACTTCCGCACCGGGTCGTACAACGTAAACACGGCAATCAGGAAAGTGATAAACGATCCCGCCGTCATCTGCTGATGTTGAATACTTATCCGCCCAAGATACAGCAGCAGCGCAATTGCGATAGATGCAATGAGGTCCATCAGCGGCGAACTGATCGCCTGCACCTTCACCGACTTTAGATTTGCATAGAACAGCCTTCGCGCCGCACGGCGAAAGCGGTTCATCTCCCACATCTCCATCCCGAACGCCTTCACGATGCGATTGCCCGTAATCGTTTCGTGCAGAATGTTCTGAATCTCCGCCAGCTTGTCCTGCCCCTTACGAGTTGTCTGCCGCACGCCCCGGCCAATGCGCCGAGCCGACAAAACCACCACCGGCAAAAACAAAAGCAATACCCAGGCCAGCTTACCGCCGACAATCACCACCGCGACGGCCGTAAAGATCAGCGTAAAAAGCTGCTGCAGAAAATCGCTCATCACGCTCGACATCGCGAACTGAACCTTCTCGATGTCGTTAATCAGTGTCGATAGCAGCGTTCCCGTCGTGTGCTTCTGAAAGAAGGCCACCGAACGACGCAGAACAGCGTCGTACAGGTCATTGCGCAGATCCGTGATCATGCCGAATCCGGCGCGGTTTACCAGATACGTGCCGCTATAATCGCAGACCGACTTCAGCAGCGCCGATCCAACCAACGCTACCGCGACTACTGTCCATGCATTGTGGAAGAAGCTGGGCAGAAGCCACTGCAAATTGATGACATAGTTGGTATGAGGGACGGGAAATAGCAGCACCACCCCCGGCGGCATATCCGGCCTCAGCACATTGTCGAATATCGGCTTTACCAAGAGGATGCGAAACGCCGCCATCGCACCCACGACCGCCATCAGCACGACCGACACCAAGGAGTACAGGACATACGGCCGAACATAGAGCAACAATCGCCAGATGCGCCTCAAGCCATCACACTCCCGATCGTCATCGCACTGCGCATCTCACCATTCTATTGCGCGCCGCCGTTTCGCACTCAGATCGCGTACCTATCTACTTTGGCATGTCCCGGTGCGCGGTCTTCACCCGGTAGCCCTCATTCGACAGCCGTTTCTTCATCTCTTCCGCGATAAAGACCGAACGATGCTGCCCGCCCGTACACCCAAACGCAACCGTCAGATAGCTCTTTCCCTCTTTGATGTAATGAGGCAAAAGAAACTTCAGCATGTCCGTCGTCTTGTCCAGAAACTCCTTCGTCTGAGGAAACTGGCGAACGTACTTGGCCACTCTCGGGTCCTTCCCCGTCAGCTTCCGGAACTCCGGCACAAAATGCGGGTTCGGCAAAAACCGCACATCGAACACCAGGTCCGCCTCAGTCGGCACGCCGTTCTTGAACCCGAAGCTGTTCGAAGAGATCATCAAACTTTGATCGCTCTCCTCGCGTTCGAACTGCGAGTTGATGCGCGCTCGAAGATCGTGCACGTTGAACTTCGTCGTATCCAGCACAATATCGGCGACGTTGCGGATGGGGTCCAGCCGCTTCCGCTCTGTTCGGATCGACTTCACCACCGTATTGCCCCGTCCCATCGGATGCGGTCGTCGCGTCTCGGAGAAGCGCTGAATCAGCGCCTCTTCGTTGGCCTCCAGAAACACCACACGCGTCGGCAGCACCTTGCGGACGTTCTTCAGGATCGCTGGAAACTCGTCCAGCCGCATCCCCTCGCGCACATCGACGACCAGCGCTGCACGTTCGATCTCCGCCGACTGACGCACCAGGTCCGCGAATCGCGGCACCAGCTCCAGGGGCAGATTATCGACCGAGTAGTATCCGAGGTCCTCAAACGCCTTCAGCGCAGAGAGCTTCCCCGATCCAGAAAGCCCCGTCAAAATAACCAGCTCGCCCCGATACTCCGGGGCCGAAGCGGTCGATTTCTTCTTGCCCTTCTTCGCGTCTACCTCAACACCTTGTTTGATAGGCCGCTTCTTGATCTTCTTGCTCGACATGCTAGAAATCCTAGCATCCCCCGTCCTAAGGAACCTCGATCAGTTCCATCTTTCCGTCGCGCTTGCGATGCAAGACCATCGCCCGGCCACCGTGGTCGCGAAACACAAAGACATCGCGATCTCGAAACGCCGCCTCCTTCACCGCCTCTTCCAACGACATCGGCCGCAGCGCAACCCCATCGGTCGAGCGCACAACATGCGGCTCCGCCAGTGGCGAATGCGACGGAAAAGAATGCACCAGCATCGGCACTGCCTTGCGGCCTACGCTGCTCTTCGCCGCCACCTTCACAGCGACGTTCGCCTTCCGAGTCCCGGAGGTTGCAACCTCCGTCTTCGCACCCTTCACGTCAGCCTTTGGGTGTCGCTTGATCGTTCCAAATTTCTTCTTATGCCGGATCGCCTGCTGCTCGATCTTTACCAGCGCATCGCGCAGTGCGATAGCCATCTCTGTTTCCTCGCAACGCGCCACCAGCTTTTGGTGCCTGGTCTGCACCGTCACGTCGGCTATCTGCCGGTATTTGTCCGTAGAGAGAATCACATGCACATTGCCGGAGTTGCCCACGATCTTCACGATTCGTGCCAGCCCCATCTCAACCTGCAGTTTCAGCCTTTTGGTAATCGTTGTTTGTCTGCCGGTGTACTCCACGTCCATACGCTCACCTCGTCCTGCAATCGATCGCAGACGACTAGCGTACACGACGTTGGTGCGTACTTGGAATCTGCATATCTTCCCGATACTTCGCGACCGTTCTTCGGGTCACCTGGATTCCCTGCCGCTGCAGCTCGGCAGCCAGCTGATCGTCCGTCAGCGGCTTCCGCTCGTCCTCGTCCTCAATCAGCTTCTTGACCTTGCGTTTCAGCAGTACCAGCGGCAGATCCCCACCCTCCGGCCCGTTCACCCCTTCGGAGAAGAAGAACCGCAACTCAAACACGCCCTGAGACGTATGGACATATTTGTTCGCAACCGCCCGGCTCACGGTCGAAGGATGCACCCCAATCTCCTCCGCCACCTCTTTGATCATCATGGGTTTCAGCGCGTTGACGCCATGCTCCAGAAACTCCGTCTGCCGCCGCACGATGACCTCACACGTCCGCACAATCGTGTTCTTTCTCTGCTCGATATTCCGCAGCAGCTGGATCGCCGACTTGTACCGCTCCTTCACGTACTCTTTGACTTCCTTCTCCGTCTGTTTCTGCTGAAGCATCTTGCGGTAGCCCTGGTTCAACCGCAGCGTCGGCATGTCCTCTTCGTTCATCACCACGATGTAGGCGTCGTCGCGCTTCACAAACGCAACATCCGGCTCGATCAGCCTCGTCTCGCTCTGGTTGTAGCGCTGCCCCGGCCGAGGGTCCAGCGTCCGGATAAACTCTACCGCCGCATTCACCTCGTCTGGCGTGCGCCCGCAGCTTCGGGTCAACTCGCGCATGTCCTTCTTCTGCAGCAGCGGCAGGCAATTCGTCACGATATGCGTCGCGATGCTGAAGATGTCCACGCGATCTGAACTGCCTGCCGCAGCAATAGACTCTATTGCGGCATAATCTTCATCGCCGCCCGCTCCGTTCTTGATAGCGGCATCTGCAGCAGTCATCTGCCGGCGTCGCAGTACGATTGCCGCCTCACCCTGCTGCGCGCAAATCTGAATCAGAAGACACTCCCGCAAATCCCGCGCCCCCACGCCCACCGGATCAAGAAAATTAATCAGCGCCCGCGCCTCACGCACCGCAGCCAACAGAAACGCCACATCCTCGTCCGCCGCGGCGGCCATCTCCAGCGCCTCATCCTGCACTGTGGCTGGTCCAACGTCGCACTTCTCGGGCACATCCCACAGATGCGCGAGTTTGCTCTTGGTTCCCCGCTCAAACGGAATTGGCTCCGGCCGCTCCGGCCCCCTGGACTGCAAAAGCAACTCAATCAACTCCTCGTCGGTTGCCGTCAGATATCCATCCTCGTTCAGATTTCCCACCACCAGCTCCGTTGCCGCTCGAACCTCCGGACTCAACGTAAGCGAGCCCAGCTGCCACGCCAGATGGTCGCTCAATGTGCTTGGCTGTGAGAGAAAATTCTCAAACGAAGGCTTGTCGTACTCTTCAAAGTTCGACGCCGTGCGAAATCCGGGGTCAAGATAGTCCTGAAAATAACTTCCGAAGTCGATCTCATCGAACGGATCTTTCTCTACTCTCTCGGTCTCGGCAGCCACCTCTTCCGCCGACCGCTCGCGGTCCCCTTCCTGCCCGGCCCGCTCCTCAAGCGTTACAGCCGACTCTTCCAATTCCTCCAGCACCGGATTCTCCACCATCTCGGTGTTGATCATCTCTCTTAGCTCGAGCTTGTTCAGCGCCAGCACGCTGACCATCTGCACCAGACCAGGCGTTAGCACCTGCCGTTGTGAGACCTTCAAGTTCAGCTTCGGTTGCAGCAGCACGTTAACCTCTTATCGACTCGTTGGTTCTTCTTTTATGTAGATGTGCCGTTTGGCGCTTAGCTTGCTTGCCGTTCTTATTGTGCAATCGTCTGCACACATAGCGCCACTTTCAGCTTGGCCACAGTCTACACGCCTCAAGCTCATTCTGGCTGTAAGTCTAACCGTGCCAATGGCTCCGCGAACTCCACCGATAGCAACGTAGCCTTACAACAGAAGTTGTAGGATTCATACCCTTAATCCATGGAGAAGTTCTCTCCGAGATAAATCCGCCGGACTTCAGGATTGCGCCCCAGCTCTCCTGGCGTCCCCGTGGCAAAAATCTTACCCTCTGTAATGATGTAGGCCCGGTCCGTCACCGACAGGGTTTCGCGCACATTGTGGTCCGTAATCAGCACCCCAATCCCACTCCGCTTCAACCCGAAGATGATCTCCTGTAGATCCAACACCGCAATCGGATCGATCCCTGAGAACGGCTCGTCCAGCAGAATGAACGCCGGTTCGATCGCCAGGCATCGCGCAATCTCCACCCGCCTGCGTTCCCCTCCGCTCAGCGCATAGCCCCGCGTCTTCCGCACATGCCCTAAATTCAATTGTTCGATCAGCCTTTCGGTACGCGTCCGCCGGCTCTCCCAACTCAGCTGCTGCGCCTCCAGCACGGCAAGAATATTGTCCTGCACCGTCAGCTTGCGAAATACCGACGGCTCCTGCGGCAGATAGCTGATTCCGTAGCTCCGCGCCCGGAGATACATCGGCAGCCGGCTGATGTCGTGGCCATCCGCAAGCACCCGCCCCGAGTCCGGCCGCACCAATCCCACAATCATGTAGAAGCTGGTCGTCTTCCCCGCACCGTTCGGCCCCAGCAGTCCCACCACCTCGCCCTGCTCGATCTGAAGGCTGACCCCCTTCACCACTTGGCGCCCGCCGTATGACTTGCCGATCTCCTCCGTCGATAACGTCTTCATTGCTTGTTCTTCACCCGTGTCTCCGTGTGTACTTTCTGTCCTGCGCCATTCTCTCCTCCATTAGAAACCACGACATTGTCATCGCCCGAATGGAATCGCAGGAATGTACCTGTTACGGTCCCTCGTTGATCGTCCACCACCTTCGGCAAAACTGTTGTTGTCCCTGTCAAAACATACATGCCATCGCTCGCGGTATACACCACCTGCTCACCGGTTGCGCGCCGCCCTGGCTGCTGCATGTCGATATGCCCCGTCGCCACCATCCGCTCCACGCTGCCACCCATAAATCCATTCCCATCAGGCGCGGCCGCTGTGCTCGACTTCGCCCCAGCTCCGTTACTGCCAGTCAGCAGCGCCTTCCCCGCGCTGTCCTTCTGCGCAGGCTTCAGATAGACCATGATCTGCTGCGCCCGCATGCTGCCATCCTTGCTCTCAACCTCGACCCCACCCGTAAACTCAGCCTTTCTCGCCTCATCCGAGTAAACCAGCTCCCGGCTCGCCACCCGAACCACGTTTGTCTTCTCACCACCCGCGGCCGCCTTCCCCGCAGCAGCCCCAGGCTTTGTCGTATTCGCCTTCCCAGCAGGCACGGGGGATTCCCCGCTCAACAACACCGTATGGACCGCCATCGGCGCGCCCTGGCCTTCTCCATGCGCCAGCAACCGCCCCTGATTCTTCTCAAACTGAAGCACTGGCGCATCCACCTGCGAAGCCCCTTGCCACAATCGCGCCGGTCTGCCCGCCACTCCATGAAACGTCGCGATCTGCGAGTCATGCTTCAGATCGGCACGCGCCGCCAGCACATGTACAGGCTCCTCCGTACTGCCAACCTGTCCATAACTCGCCTTCACCGAACCATCGGCGGTGGCATCGCCACTCTGCTGCTCCGTCACCACCCGGTCAGCCCACAGAACACTCGTCCCATCATTCACCTGCACATTGCCCGTCAACGTCGTCCGCTCCAACGCTCCGTCATACACGGCCCGTTCCGCCGTCGCCCTCTCCTCGGCGGGCGCGACCGTATCGCCTGGCTTCCTCACCGGCAACTGCGTCATCACGACATGCCCCTGCTCGGTCGCGTCAACAACCTCATCCGCTCCCTGTCCGCCCAACCCATCTTTCTTACTCTGCTCGCCCGCTTGCTGGCTCTTGCTCACCGCGCTTGAGCCGCGCCCCGCACTTGCCACTGGCCGAAAATGCGCCACCAGCGAATCCGACGAGCTCGTATTCACAACCCCCGTCGCCGTCACCTTCCGCAACGCAGCATGCCCGTCTCCGTGCACCTCGGCAATATGATCAGCACCTTCCGCGTGCACAAAATGGGCCGTCAAAACATCTCCAGCCATCGCGCTGCTGGTCGTTCCACCACCTGCCCCACCACCTGTCCCACTCGTCGCTGCTGCACTCACTACCTTCAACCGCGCGTCACCCGTTGCCTTCGCATCCTGCAACTGCGACTTCCCGGCACTATCCGTACTCAGCGCCAACTCCACAACACCGGCGTTCAACTCCCGCTCACCCCAAGGCTCCGCTGGTGCATCGGAGGCTCTCACCCGCTCATGCAGATGCACTGCCCCAGTCATCACAACATGCTCCGGATGCCCTTTCTTATCGAACGCTGCGCGTCCCTCCGCCGCCTCTCCGTTCGCCTGCCGCAGCGGCTCATCCGAGCCATACTTCACTCCCCCCAACATCACCGCTGACTGCGGCTGATTCTGCTCATTCACCATCATCTCGCCCCGCGGAGCCACCACGCTTCCACCCGCTCCATTGGTCAGCGTCACTTCCCCCTCCGCCTCCACCCGTTCCGTCGTCCCATCCTTCCGCAGATGCACGACCACGTGCTGCGCCTGCGCCGTCTGCCCCTCCGCCCCGCCGTTTTTTCCACCCACCACCACATACTTTGCCTGCAACAGCACCGCCGTCTGCCCTTGTCGATCCAGCACCGCATGCGACGCCGTCAGCACCACCGGCCGGTCATGCTGTAGCCCATTCACCCTCACCGCCGAATGCAGCACAATCACACCTGTATCCGAGTTGTAGTCTGCCCCAATTGCATGCCCCGTCAACCCACCCGATTCAAACTCAATATCCTTATCCGTCGCCGCCACACCCAGCGTCTTCAAAAACACCAACCCACTGGTCGTCACATGGATCAGGCGTTCATCCTTACTCTCTTGCCCCCCCGCATGCAGATCCTTACCCTCCGCATAGTCCATCTTTGCATTGGCATCCGCAGCCTCTGGCGCCTGCAGGTCGATATGCACCTCACCGATGGCGCGAATAACCTCGTTCTTCTGGTCGTACTCAAACTCTTTCCCGTAGATTCGGTCGGCCCGGTCCTGCTTCTTTCCATACAGCACAATCCCCACGTCATGCAGGATCAACTTGCCGTCATCCGCCTCTTCCTCCCGTGCCGCATGAATCGTATAGACGGTCCTCTGGCCCGCGGACTGCGAATAGGTGACGTTATTCGCTTGCCGCCGGATATTCACCCCAAGCTTCGCCGGCAGATTCGTCAGAAACCGGTGCGCGCGATAGTGCGCATACCCCAGAAAAGCCACGACCACCATCACCAGCAGGCCCGCACCCACCAGCAACCAGAAACGCAGCCGCTCTACCGAAACGTTCATTCCTCTCTATCTTCTCACCCAACGCCGCCTCGACAGCCCATTCCACCACGCCACGGGACTAAACTATCCCTATGGCCGATCAGCTCTACCTTAGCCTCTGGTTTCCCAACTTCCGCTTCGACACGCTCCCCGCGACCCTGGTCTCGGTCATGCGCCAGTTCGCCATCATCAGTAAAGACACCCGTGTCGCCGCGGCCTCGGCCTACCCCATCAGCTTCACCGAAGCTCCCACCTACCAGCGCATCTACGTCAACGACGACCGCTCCGAAGACACCTCCGCCTCTATCATCGAAAACGCAGTAGCCGAAGCCACCGAGCAGCTCCACGACGACACCGCGTACGAGTTCGAGATGCGTTGGAAGCTCTGGCTCCCCGAAGCCACTCCTGCCGCTGATAGCAACGACGACGACCGGGAAAGCGAATCCGCCTCCCTCGACACCCTCTGGAAGCTCCAGCCCTCCATCGTCCGCATCATCGGCTTTGGCCCTGAGTTCGACGACGCCAGCTTCGAGCAAAACGGACACATCCGCATCGACTTCGGGCTCGACACCCCCTGGCTAGCCGAAATCCTCGAAGACAAAGAGCTCGACGCAGCCGCCACCAAACACATCCAACAAAACGTCGAAATGCTCCTCGCCTTCACCCTCTCCGTCGAAAAAAACTGCGGCATCAGCAGCCGCCTCCTCTGGACCGAATCCGGCGAACCCCTGGTCAAGAAACTCATCGACCGCCTCCAGCGCGTCAACTGATCCATCATCGAACCTTCGACGAATCGCTCGATCATGCAGCCACGAATGCAACAAAACTAAAGGCTTAAACCTTTACGGAAATTTACGAAACCTCTTACGCCTTTCTTACGCATAAGGTGCTGAAATACTCTTCGGCGGCGAAATAGTGCCGCCAGGAGAAAAGTTTCAATGAACACGTTTCGCACCCGTCGGCCCCTTCTAGTCAATGCTACGCAATGCCTCCACCCCACCCTCATCCTCACTGACTCCGGACAGCGCAAAGCCTACCCCGGCGACTGGATCATCGAAGGCGAAAATCACGAGCGCTACATCGTCGACAATACCTTCTTCCAGCGCACCTTTGCTCCTATCCCATGGGAGCCCTCCAACGAAGGCCGTCACTACGGCGGCTAGTCCTCCACTCCCGCTCGAACATCCACCTCAATCAGAATTACTCCGGCCCCTCGCAACCCGGACAGAAGAAAAGTGCAGTGTCCTATGGCATTGTCCCTCGTAGAAGAACCCCCGGCCCTCTCGTCCTCGCCCTCACTCGCAATCCCCCTCATCACAATCCCGCTCGACACAACCGATGACGAACTCAAAGCAACATCTCTGCGAACGCGTAAAGCGCAGCTCGGCGATGCCCGAGCTATTCATCAACTAATCGAGAGCTTCACCTCCGAGGGCACTCTCCTCCACCGCTCCTACGCGGAGATCTGCGTCAACATCCACACCTTCACCATCGTTGAGACCGGCGCTCGTCAGTTCATCGGCTGCGCGGCACTCCACGTCTACGGTCAGCACCTCGCCGAGATCCGCTCGATCGTCGTCGATCCCGACGCCAAGGGACGCGGAGCCGGCAGCCTTCTCGTCCACACCCTCCTCGATCAAGCCGAAGCCAGCGGTATCAAGTGCGTCTGCCTCTTCACACGCATCCCTGCCTTCTTCGAACACTTCCAATTCCGCGTCACCGGCCATCAAGCCTTACCCGACAAAGTACTGAAGGACTGCAAACACTGTGCCCGGCGCAACACATGCGATGAAATCGCCATGGCCATCGGAGAGCTCCCGGCACCTCATGATCTGCCCCACAACCTGCCTTCGAGCCGTTTCTTTCATCCCCGCCACCACGCCGACCTGGTGCAGCTGAAGCTCTGAGTCGCCGCACCGGCAAGAAAGGCTGACCCAAAAGTCGCATTTCAGGACAGTTGTCATGGCATATACCATTCGCCACATGGCTCTTGCGGACAGCAATTTCCATCATGGATGATTGCCGCCAGGAGCTTCCATTCGCGATCGACCGCGAATGATTGACTCAACGCAGAAAACAGGCAAGCTCTACCTCATCTCACTTTCGCGCGTCAAACACGCGAGAGTCATTTAGGAATGAACGATGGAATATACCCAACAGAACGACCAGGTAGCAATGTATCAATCGAACTTTCGTGCCGAAGACGGCCCTGCCAATGGTGACAAGATCGAACTCTATGAAGGCGTAGTTATCCCTCTCGCCACACTCGGAGCCGTGCTTCTCTTCGTTGTCGGCGCAATGATCCTCAGCCACTAACCCGCAACGACAATCTCCGAGAAATCAGCAATGCCGGAGAAGTCTGCAAGCACCCTCTCGAGCAAGGCCAGCCGGTTCGCCCGTACTGCCGCGTCTGGCGCCATCACCATCACTGCGTCGAAGAACGCATCCACCTGCGGCCTTAAGGTAGCGATCTGCTCCAACGCTGCCTTGTAATTCTTCTCCGCGCCGAACGCTTTCACCCTCTCAGCCAACTCCGCCGAACGCTCTGCCAGCGCTTTCTCCGTTGCCTCTGTCAGCAGCGCAGCATCCACATCCGAACCCGCAGCGATCCCTTTCTCCTTCGCCTGCGAAAGAATATTCTTCATCCGCTTGAAAGCGGATGACACTGCGGCAAAGTCCTCCGAACCACGAACCGCCGTCACCGCCTCCGCCCGCGCCACCGCATCGCGAACATCATCGCTAGACGCCGCCAGGACTGCCTTCACAACGTCATATGCCTGTCCTTTGACTTCTCTGAGATAAAACTCGAGCCGCTCCACCAGGAATCCGCGCATGTTATCTACCAATTGCGGTTCCGTTGAGTTGATGGCAATCTGATCAAGCGTCAACGGAAACACCACACTACTCTCCGCCAGAATCTTCACAATTCCATTCCCCGCGCGTCGTAGCGCAAATGGATCCTTCGATCCCGTGGGCTCCAATCCGAGTCCAAACATACCGGCAATCGTATCGGCCTTGTCGGCAATTGCCAGCACCGAACCCTCAATCGTCCGCGGCACCGTGTCTTCCATCGACTCAGGCTTGTACTGGTCATAGATCGCATCGCACGCCGCCGCCGAAACCCCTTGAACTCGTGCATATAGACCGCCGACGATTCCCTGCAACTCCGTAAACTCCTTCACCAACTCCGTCGTCAGGTCGGTCTTCGCCAAGTGATTCGCCGTTATAAGAGCGGTTGCATCCAACCCAAGTTCGGGATCAACGATGAAAATACCTAAGGCGACGATTAATTTACGCACTCGCTCTGTCTTTGCCGCATAACTCCCCAGATCCTTTTGAAACGTCACATGCTCCAGCAACTCAACCCGCTCTACCAACGGCACTCGCTGATCAAACTCCCAGAAGAACCGTGCATCGTTGAACCGCGCCCTTAGCACCCGCTCATTCCCATGCCGAATCACCGCCATCCCGGCCTCATCCGCCTCGGTATTCAACACAGCAAGAAAATGCGGAGCCAGCGTTCCATCCTTATCCTCCACAGCAAAATAACTCTGGTGGTCCCGCATCACCGTCACCAGAACCTCCTCCGGCAGTGTCAGATACTCCGGCTCAAACCCACCCATCAGCACCGAAGGCCACTCCGTCAACTGCGTCAGCTTATCCACCAGGGCATGGTCTTCACGCCACCGCAGCCCCGGCACACTCCGGGTCACCTTATCCAGCGCCTTCCGAATCCTCTGCCGCCGCGCCTCCACATCCGCAATCACAAACCCCGACAGCAGCGCATCCTCATACTCACCCGGAGCGCCCAAAGCAATCGCCGCATCCCCAAACAGCACGCGATGCCCATACGTCACCTTCCCCGCCTCATACCCACCGAAGCTGACCGGCACAACCTCGCTGCCTAGCATCGCCACCATCCACCGCACCGGCCGCACAAACCGCTCCGGCTTCCCGGGCCGCCAGTACATATTCTTCGCCCAGTAAATTCCGGTCAGCTCCTTCGGCATCTCTGCCGCAATTACCTCAACGGCAGCTCTACCAGCCTTCACCGCTGTCGCCGCCAGATATTCCCCCTTCGCATTCGTCACCGTCTTCAATTCTTCAACCGATACCCCGGCCTTCTTCGCAAACGCCACCGCCGCAGGTGTAGCCACACCGTCTTTGTACGCAATCTTCACCGAAGGCCCGACCAACTCCTCGGCCACATCTTCCTGCCGCTCGGCAAGGTCTTTCACCCAAACCGCCAGCCGCCGCGGCGTCGCGAAGCTCTTCGTCACTGCACCCGAACGCACCAGCCGCTCACGCTCCAGCATCTTCACCACGCGCTGCTCCAGCTCCGCCTGCGCTCCGGCAATCATCCGCGCGGGAACCTCTTCCAACCCGACCTCAAACAAAAAATCCGCCATTGTTCCTCAACTCATCTTTCAATCAAACACAAAAGCCCGGGTGCCCACCCATCGCGCTTCTGCGATGGGTGGGATGGAATCACTCAACCGGTTACTGCCCCAGTCTCCGCACCCCGGACCGCCTCGCCCTGCGCCGCATAAGCCTTCGCCACTCCCACCACCAGCGTCCGAATCCGCGCCATCACACCCACTCGCTCTGTCACCGAAATCGCTCCGCGCGCATCCAGCAAATTAAAAACATGAGAGCACTTCAACGCCAGCTCATACGCCCCCAGCACCGGAAACCGCTTCAGCGTCAGTCCATCCATCGTGTCGAACCCTTTGGCCTTCTCCAGCAGCGCGAGACACTCCGCCTCATAAAGCTCCAGGTGTTTCCACAGCGAACCGACATCCGCATAGTCGAAGCTGTAAGCCGAAAACTGCTCCTCCTCGGCGAGCCGCATCTCTCCATACGTCACCTTGTGATCGGTATCAGGTTCCACTGCCCAAACAATGTCATAGATCGAATCAACATCTTGCAAAAACCCGGCGATCCGTTCCAGCCCATACGTAATCTCACCGCTGATCGGGTCGAGATCCATCCCCCCGCACTGTTGAAAGTAAGTGAACTGCGTAATCTCCAGCCCATCCAGCATCACCTGCCAACCCACGCCCCACGCGCCGCCTACCGGCCACTCCCAGTTGTCCTCTTCGAACTTGATGTCGTGTTCCTTCAGATCAATCCCGATCGCTACCAGCGACTCAAGATACATCTCCTGAATATTCACCGGTGGCGGCTTCAGAACCACCTGCAGCTGCGTATGCCGAAACAGCCGGTTCGGATTCTCCCCATACCGCCCATCCGCCGGCCTGCGCGAAGGCTGCGCATACGCAATCCTCACCGGCTTCGGCCCCAGCACTCGCAAAAACGTATCGGGAGACATCGTCCCCGCGCCCACCTCAACGTCATACGGCTGTTGCAACACGCAACCTCGATCCGCCCAGAACCGCTGCAGCGTAAACAGCAGCTCCTGAAACGTCAGCGCGCGCCTCTTCTCCCCAACCGCAGAAACCGATCCACTCATATCCCTCTCTTCAATATCTGGCAATCCTTTGATTCTAACCGCTAGGCGCACTCGCGCCTCGATCCACCCCGAAGCCGAACTCTTCAGCGGGCCACCCAGCCTCGGACTAAACCACTACTGCGGTTTCTTCATCGGTGCGCGTGTCCCATGTCGGGCGTTTGCGCCGGGCCTGTAGAGATCGTCGTCGGATCGGCCAGCACTACCGGATCCGGCAGCGGCACAGATATCCCCGCCGGCCTGATAAAGTCATTGCTCCTCGCGATCCTCACCTCTTTGACATGCTCGCCGGCCCTTGCATTGGCTGGCCGCGGAAACTCCACGATGTACCGCTCGCGCACCATTGCCACAAACCGTTTCAACGCGTCCCCAACCAATCTCGTATCGCTCAAAAGCACCATGCCCCCGCTGAGCTCACACAGCGAATGAAAAGGGTCCTCGCTACTCCACCGCAGAAACGCGCTACTCACACTCTTGGACGAATCTGGGATGTACGTCACTCCGAAGACCGCCACCCCCCTTCCCTCAGCGAGGTTCCTCACCTGATTCCAGGTATAACCACTGCCCCTATCCCGTCCGTTCGTCACCGCCAGAATCACGCGTCGGCCCGGAAGTTTGGCCATGTCGCCCGTGATGTGTGCCAACGCATCACAAAGATGAACAGCCTGTTGGCAATTCTCCCTTTCGTACGTGCGAAGCGTCCACGACTCCAACGCGTTCTCGACCCCAAGTATCAACTGTGCCCTCTCGGCCGACACATCATTCAACGACTGGACCAGCGAACAGTCCAACGCGTAGATCGAAACATGATCCTTCGGATGCAATGAAATTGGCGCAAGAGCCGCAATCGCCTCACTGATCTTTGGCATTAACTCCGCCCCATCTCCGCTGACATCCAGCAGAATCGAAAGCGAAATCGGGTCGTCCCCCTCCAGACGAACATGCGTCGCGCGAAACCACGGTCCATTGTCGATACTGATCGAAAATCTGCTCTCCGCAATCGGCGTCTTCAGCCGTTCGCGATTCGGTCCCAGCACCAGCGTCGGTATCTGGATCAGATTCGTATACACATGCAAGGTAGGAACGCCGCCATCCACTACCGCCGTAGGTTCCTGCGCGATCAACGCCACGTCGCTCCATCCAGCCGCGAGCCCCAGGACACACAGCCAAAAACTCGTCCGCCGCGCAACAGAACAGCAAAACCCGAGACCGCCGAAGCGTTCCATCCCGAAAGTATGCCAGAACCCATCCCGCAAGTCTCCCTCTCACTGCGGTTTGGTCAACACCTTCCGCGTACCCTGCTCCGGCGCCAGTGCCGGCCCCGATTGAATCGTCGTCGGATCAGCCATCAAAGCCGGATCCGGGACCGGCAAAGATACCCCTGCGGGCCGAATCAAGTAATTATCTTTATCGATCTTGACCTCAATATCATGCTGCCCAACCGTCGAGTTGGACGGTCGCGGAAACTCCACGATGTACCGCTGCCGCAGCATAGTCACGAACTTCTCCAATCGCTCCTCCAGCGATCCGCGATCACTCATCTTCATTACCACACCACCGCTCAGCTCACACAGGGAGAGCAACAGGTTCTCCGTAGTTGAAGCGTCTCCCGTCGGTAGATAGACTCCGCCTCCCCTGCGAGAAGGCAGCGCCACACTGCCAACAAAAGATTCCGGAGTGTAGTTCAACCCGAAGACCGCAGTCCCAGTTCCCTGCGCAAAGAACCTTACGTCGTTCCACGGGTTTTTGCTTCCCGTATCTTGCCCGTCCGTAATCACCAAAAGCGCTCGCCGCCCCCTGGCCTTAGAAAGGTCTGCCACAACGTGGGCTACACCGTCCCAAAGGAACACGCCCCGTTCGCATCGCGATTCGCGCTTAGCGCCTTTGCGCGGTATCCACGGCTCCAGCACCGCATCCACGTTTTTCTTCACGGACGCGCTATCGATCGGCGTATCCCCCATGGAACGGATAAAGCCGCAACGCATCGCAAAAAACGAGAAGCTATCCTTCGGATGCAGCGACAACGGAGCAACCTTCGCTAACGCATCTCCCATCGTCGACACCAGTTTGGCCGTTTCCCCGCTCACATCAAGCAGAATCGCCAGCGAGATCGGATCTTCTTCTTCCTGCCGCACATGGGTCGCACGAAACCACGGCCCCGCATCGATACTGACCGAGAACCGGTTCTCCGCAATCGGCTTCTTGACCGGCTCATAACTCTGCCACAGCACCAGCGTCGGTACTTGAATCAGGTTCGTGTACACATGCAGGGTAGGAACGCCACCATCCACCACTGCCTTGGGCTCGTCCTGCGCCGCCAATGCCACTCCGCTCACAGCGGCCAGAGCAGCCCCACCAACCAGAAGGCCTGCGCCCCGCACAGCCAGACGAAAGAGGAATCCAGGCCCCATAATCTCCCGCCACCATGGAAGTATGACAGAACGCAGACCGGCGAGGCTATACCCTGTCCTTGAAAGTCTCGCGTGCCCTCTCAATCTCATCTAAGTGCTGCTCCACCCATATCCAAACCCCGCAAAACGCCTCTCCCAGGCTACGTCCCAACTCCGTCAGCTCATACTCCACCCTCGGCGGAATCACCGGATGCACCGTCCGCGTTACCAGCCCATCCCGCTCCATCTGCCGCACCGTCTTGGTCAGCATCTTCTGGCTGACACCGCCCACCAACTCCCCCAGCCGCGTAAACCGCACCACCCCATGCTCCTCCAACACCTCCAGCACCAGCATCGTCCACTTATCCGCCACGCGTTCAATAATCTCCCGCACCAGCGCCTCCACCTTCGGGTCCGTCACGACCGGAGGCGCAGCCTTTCCACTCCCGGCCTTCACCGCAAGAACCTTTTTCGTCTGCGGAAGCATCAACTTCCGTACAGATTTCTTCGTGCTTTTTGCCATATTTCGTCACTCTCTTTGAAGTAAGTATGAATCTTTCAGGTGCCTACTTCCCAACGGATACAAACTATCCTACGATCATCACAGGAGAAATTACCACCATGAAAATCACCGGCAACACCATCCTCATCACCGGCGGCGGCTCCGGTATCGGCCGCGGCCTCGCAGAGGCCTTCCACAAGCTCGGCAACAAAGTCATCATCGCCGGCCGCCGCAAACAGGTCCTCGACGAGACCACCACCGCCAATCCCGGCATGGCCTCCGCCATCCTCAACATCGAAGACGCCGCCAGCATCCGCTCCTTCGCTCAGAAACTCACCGCAGACTTCCCCACCCTCAACGTCGTCATCCACAACGCCGGCATCATGCGCCCCGAAGACTTTCTCAACAAACCCGACGCAGCCGACGCCGAAGCCATCATCACCACCAACCTCCTCGGCCCCATCCGCCTCACCGCCGCGCTGCTGCCTCACCTCCTGAAGCAGCCCCACGCCACCATCATGACCGTCTCCTCCGGCCTCGCCTTCGTTCCCCTGGCCCTCACCCCCACCTACTGCGCCACCAAGGCCGCCATCCACTCCTGGAGCGAGTCCCTCCGCTACCAACTCAAGTCCACCAACATCGAGGTCATCGAGCTCGTCCCACCCTACGTCCAGACCGAACTCATGGGCCCCGGCCAGGCTGCCGATCCGCGCGCCATGCCGCTCAAGGACTACATCGCCGAGACCATCGAGATCATCAAAACCCAACCCAACGCCACCGAGATCCTCGTCGAACGCGTCAAGCCCCTCCGCTTCGCCGATCCAAACGGCAACGAAAAATACAACGCCTTCTTCAAGCAATTCAACGACGCCATGCTGGCCCCTCACTAACCATCACACGACCAGTCCGAGACCGTCCGACTCATAGGACCGTTCGGACTGGCCTCCAACCTACACACGGCCGGACTAAGAAACTAGCGGAAAAATCGGATCAGCAATCAGAATCCGACGACGCACCCCAGCAGCGCAACAGCCCCGCCAAGCCGCAGACTCGTTCCCCAATCCAATTGTTTTCCCAACGCACTCAGCGAGTAAACGCTCACCGGTCCCAGCGTACACAGCAGCACCGCAACATACGGCGCCGGCACACCTGCGTGGTAAAGCACATAAGCCAACGCCACATCCAGCGCCATCGGCATCGGCAGCAGCGTCCCAAGAATCGCGACGCAACAACACCAACCACCGAAACTGGCAGATGCGTCCCATACGCCGGAATCATCTCCGCCGCCAACGCTCCCAGGCCAGACGCAGCCAGCAGCATCCACGGCAATGTCAGCACAGTAAGCCGCAGCAGATTCCGCAGATACGTGCGGCAAAACTCAACCAGCCTGGGAACCGAGTGCCTCAGGCCCAGCCGGAATCTCAATCGTCCTCACCACCAAGTCGTTCTCCCGCACCAGCAGCGGCAGAGCAACTAACAGCACCGCCGGAACCACCACGCGCATCACCGCGAGCGGCAGCGGAAACAGCACAAACGCCATCGCCACTACGACGGGATTGAAGCTGGGCGAACTGATCATCGCCGCAACTGTCAGCCGTGTGCTCGCCCCACCCACCAGCAAACTCTGGGCCACTGGAGTAGCGCAGTTCGTGCACACTCCCATCGGCGCGCCCGCCACCGCCCCGCACAGTACATTACCCGCAGCCGACGAGAATCGTTTCGGCGCTGCCATTCCCGCCAGCAACGTCATCATCGCCGCGCCAAAGGGCAGCGCAAAGTACATCCCAAACCGATTCGTATAAAGCCAGTTCACACTCGTCCGCATCACCCTGGTCGGCGCCGGCATCTCCGGCGTCACCTTCAACAGCGCGTCGAACGAGATCGCCCCCGCGACCTTGATCGCCGTTCCCGCGTGCAGCTTCTTCAGCAGCGCAGGATAACGCTGTTGACTCCAGAAGATCAGAATCACGCCAACAGCAATCAGCGCAGCCAGCGAGACCTCAAGCGAACGTCGAGACGGAAGCTGAAATTCCAATCTGGCTTGTACTCATAACGGGCCAAGTCTACCCCTCCCTCGCCACCCTTGAACATCAACCAAAAGGTTGACTAAGTCGGCATCAACCGCCTGTGTTCCCCGTCGCTAAGGTATCCGTCGCTAAGGTTCAATAGCTTCAGCGGAATCGCATCCCCCATCGCCTTATACCCCGCCGGCCCCGGATGCAGATCCATCCCCCGAATCATACGCCGGCAAAATCAGATCCGGATGCTGCCGGGTCCCGCATCACCTGCGTCGAAGTCCACCACCCCATCAAAGTGTCCCGGATCGCGAATCCATGCATTGATCGCCTGCCGGTCCGCCTCGCTCTCCGGGCCCGGATGATAGTACCCGATCCGACCTAAGGCAGAATCGTCGCTCCAATCACCCTGAATCCCATGCGCATGCGCCCGCACAATCATCTGCTGCGTACGCTCGCTTCAATTCCGCTTCACCAACGCCGCATGCGCCTCCGCCGGAACATCATGGTCCCGCGTCAGCGTCCCCAGATCGTTCACTCCCTCCAGCACAATGACGCACGCACCGCCGTCTGCGCCACCACATCCCGGTCGAACCGCGCCAGCGCATTAGGCCCCAGCCCATCCAGCAGCAGCCGGTTCCCTCCGATCCCATCATTCAAAACACCCGCGCCTTCGTCGACTTATCCGCCTGCATCCGCGCCGCCAGCACATCCGGCCATCGGTCATTCCCATTCGTCGTCGCTCCATGTCCATCCGTAATCGAATCGCCCAGCGTCACCACCGCCAGTCGCCTTCTCCGGCCCCACCACATCCACGCCAGAGATCTGGTACCAGTGCTCCACCTTCTTCGCATCCGGCAAATTCACCGCCGAAACCAGATCGCCGTGCACCACATACGACGTCGCCCGCGACCCCGGATGCCCCGTCTCTCCCGTCGGCGGTTGATCGAAATGAATCGTAATTGCAAGATTCGAAAGCGCAGCAACAGGAAATGTCACCGCATCCGACAGATACTCCGCTCCCGCCGGAATCGTCACGTCCGGCGCCCCATGAAACGTCAGCGCCTTATCACTCCCCGCATCGATCGCCGCGCTCGCGTCGGAGCACCGGCCGCGCCACATGCACCGCCGTCAGATGCAACGGCGCCGTCCCAAACGCATTCGACATCCGCACCCGCAACCGGTCGCCGCCCACCGACAGATGCACAATCTGCCGCAACGTCGCATCGCGCATCGACTCCGGATCCAGCAGATTCTGCCGTCTCCGGCACCTGCTGCGAAGCCGCCCACGACCCACCCAATGCGCCGTTGACACATTTTTCTGTGCTTCGACACGCCCAACCATGAGCAGCCAGATCACAACCCCGCAAACAACAGTTCATCTTCCACAAACGCACTCGCATCGCATCCTCTGGCTTTATTTCGCGCGGCTTCACCGCAAAGGATGGGATCGCTCCCAGCCAATGCCCCACCACTACTTCTTCAAAAACTTCCCCTGCTCCAGTTCCAGAAACGCCTCCTGCAACTGGGCCTGCGTGTTCATCACAATCGGCCCATACCACGCCACAGGCTCTTTCAGCGGCTGCCCCGATACCAGCAGAAACCGAATCCCTTCCTCACCCGCCTGCACCGTTACCTCGTCCCCGCTATCAAACAGCACCAGCGACCGGTTATCCACCTCCGCCGGCGGATTCGTATCCAGCCACTGCACTCCCTCCGTCGGAACCGCCAGCGGCCCCGAAGCGTTACAGAACTTCCCCGACCCGCCAAACACATAGGCAAACGCCTGGCTCCGCGTCTCCACCGGCAGCGTCTTCCTCTTCCCCGGCCCCACCGACACATCCAGATACGTCGGATCCGTAGCAATCCCATCCACCGGTCCCTTCTTTCCCCAGAAACTTCCGCACACCACCCGCACCACCGTGCCATCATCATCGGTAATCTCAGGAATATCCGGAGCCTTCACCTCCTGGTACCGCGGCGGCGTCATCTTCTGCGACGAAGGCAGATTCGCCCACAGCTGAAACCCGTGCATCCGCCCTGCCACATCGCCCTTCGGCATCTCCTGGTGAATAATCCCGCTCCCCGCCGTCATCCACTGAAGATCCCCCGCGCCAATCACCCCTTGTTGCCCATGCTGTCGCCATGCTCCACCGTCCCCGCCAGCACATACGTAATCGTCTCAATCCCGCGATGCGGATGCCACGGAAACCCCGCCAGAAAATCCGCCGGCACATCATTCCGAAAATCATCGAGCAGCAGAAACGGATCGAAATCCGAAGTATTGCCAAACCCAAACGCCCGCCTCAGATGCACTCCCGCACCCTCCATCGTTGGCTTCGCTTGAATCAGCCGCTTAACCGGACGAATCGACATAGCGCCCTCCTGATGAGTTGACCTACCCTGCCCACAGCTCCCCAAAAACTACCGGACGAGCACAAGACAAGCAATCGGCCGCCCCAAATCAATCCAGATCAATAAAGATACCTTCTCCAAAAGAGACGGTCCACGTCCACCCCATCAGTGCTGTTGCCAGCTCAGGTTAGAATTTCGAATGTTTGTTCGTATTCCCGCGAAAGCCCTTACCATCTCAGGTCTATGCCTTGTCGCCCTTGGAACATTCATGGCCTATCTCTTGGAGGTAGTCAGTTACTACTCAACTGACACGTGGGCATTCGAATTCCTTGGACCATCATCCCTCCTCTGCCTATTCATTGGCCTTCTCACATTATTTGTCGGATGTATTCGTTTGACCCGTCAAATCTCCTCTCAGACGAGTTTCGCAGTAGGCCTCCTCTGCTTTCTGGCATGGATGCTGGGAACCCTATCGGAGTGGTTAGGCATTGTGAGAATTAACGCGCATGATTGGTCCGCGATCCTTCTGTTTCTCACCTTGTGCCTCATCCCCTTTGGTTTTGTATTCGTCATCGGAGGATCAAGAAAAAAATAATCATGCTCTCCCCAGCGCCCTCGCACTCACCAATCGCCGCTCCAGATGCCGCTCCAGCGTCTCCACCGCAAACCGCCTCAGATCCGCCCCTCGCGTCTTCGGCCAATCCTCCTCCGCCAATCCCTTCACCGTCCCGCGAAAGATCCTCTGCGCATCCGCCACCGAAGCCGCCGACAACGCCACACTCCCCGCGCGCCGGTCATCCCCGCAAGTCACCCCATCACTCGTCGCCGAATACCAAACCGTCCCTCCACGCCCGCATTCGAATCCACAGAGCCCACACACCACACAATGCCCCAGCTCCGGCATCCACCCCATCAGCCGGCTCATCCACAGCGCAAAATACGTCACCGGCATCCACACCTTCCCCACCTGCATCTCTTCAAGCACCGCCAGCACCAGCCGAAACACCGCATCCTCCACAGCCCCTTCCGGCAACGCCTCCTCCACCACCTCCGCCACAAACTGCAGCGCCGCCGTCCGCGCATAATCCACCGGCCGCGACAGCGGCGAACTCAAAATCTCAAACGCATCCAGCCGCACCAGCTCCTGCTTTGGCTTCTCCGCATACGAAGCCCGCACATACGTCATCGGCTCCAGCGCCCCGCCAAACCGCCGCCGCGACCGCATCGCATGCCGCGCCACGCCCTTCACCCTGCCCTGCTCCCGCGTAAACAGGCTCACCAGCAGGTCTGCCTCATGGAACGGCCACACCCGCAACACGATCGCCTCTCCCACCCGCTGAATCATCCCTCACCGGCCAAACTGCCGCAGATGATGGTCCGCATGCAGATACCCCCACCGCATCCAGTCCGCCGCCGACATCGGCCCGAACATCGGATGCGCACGGTGCGCAGTGCTTTCCACTCGCCAGCCGCCTCCATCCCCTCGATCGCCACCCCCACCAACCCGTCAAACTTATCCTCCGAGTGCTCCGCGATCGCCCGCTTCAACTCTGGCATCGTCTGAATATTCTTCGGCCATCGCAGACCCGACCGCAGCGCCATCCACTTCATCACCACCGGCGGCAATCCCCTTCATCTGCCCAACCGTCCGCTCTCCCAACGCCACCTCGTACGAACAGCCCAGATGCCGCACCATCTGCTTCGCCGTCATCTTCCCCCAACGCGCCCGGTCATCCACCCTGACGGCTCCGCAATCTCACTCGCGATCTCCGACAGCACCTCCACCGACGCCAGGCTCTTCATCCAACTCTCCCCACAAAAACAAAACGCGCAGCCACTAAGGCCACGCGTCCTGCAACTCGAAAAACGGAGAACTGACAACGGAGAACTGAGAACCGATCTACCGCCCAAAGTGCGTTGCATTCTTCGTCTGATACTCCGCCCACTTCTCCGGCAGGTCATCCCCTGCATAGATCGCCGACACCGGGCACACCGGCACACACGCGCCGCAGTCGATGCACTCCACCGGATCGATGAACAACTGGTCTGCCTCGCCATATCCCGCCTCATCCTTCTTCGGATGAATACAATCCACCGGGCAGGCATCCACGCAAGCCGAATCCTTCGTCCCGATGCACGGTTCCGCAATCACATAAGCCATCTCGAAAAATCTCCCTTACCTCTATCTAAATCGAAAGTCGCCGCTTATTCCTAAGCTTTCGTCTCGATTCTAGCAGCACAACCGCTCACCGCCGCAACTCACAATCGCCGAATAAGTGCGACCTTTTTAGACCTCGTTCACTGCGCTCGCCCGCCGGTGCTCCCTCATCCGCTCCGCCAGGTTCTCCGGAAAGATCCTCTCCTCCGACGCCTCGACCTCTTCCGCGCTCCACCACCGAATCTCCTTCATGATCTCCATTTCATCGGCCGTAACTCCCATCAGTTGAGGCTCCTCGCGCCCACACTCGGCCCTGAAGAGAAAATCGACATTGTCCTGCATCTCTCCCTGATGAAGAAACTGGTTGCTGTCGCAATAAACCGGCCCAGCAATCTTCAGCGTCAGCCCTAACTCCTCCCTCACCTCACGCGCGGCAGCCTCAACCTCGGACTCCCCAGCTTCAATCTCCCCACCCGGCAGCGCCCAGAAGACAAACTCGCCATCCTCTCTCGGCACCACAAAGCGAATCAGCAAAATCTCGCCGGCCTCATCGAACAGCATCACCCGAGCCGTCCGCCTCTTCCGCACCTTACTTCCCTGCCGCCCTTCGCGCCGCAAACTCCGCCGGCGTAGGAATCGCCCCCAACTCTCTGCCCGCGAACATCTCCGTAAACAGATGCACCATCTCCCCCTGGATCAGCCCATTCGTCGCCAGCACCTCACGGCTATCCAGCGTAAACGCTCCACCATCGAAATGCGTCACTGCCCCCCCAGCCTCCTCCACCATCAGCACACCCGCCGAGGTATCCCACGGATTCAGGTTGAACTCCCAAAACCCATCCAGCCGCCCGCAAGCCACATAAGCCAGATCCAGCCCCGCACTCCCCGCCCGCCTCACCCCATGCGACCGCAGCGTAATCTCCTGGTAAAAATGCACATTCGGGCTGCCATGCCGCTTCTGGCTCGGAAACCCCGTACCAGTCAGCGACTCCTGCAGCGTAGCAATCTTCGACACGTGGATCGCCCGCCCATTCAGCCATGCCCCCTTGCCTTTCTCTGCCGAAAACATCTCATCTCGCAGCGGATCGTAGATCACCCCGGCAACCATCTCTCCATCTGCATCCGCCGCCAGCCCAGCCGCCCGCTTTTCCAGCCCCAGAATCACGCAAAACGCCGGAAACCCATGCGCAAAGTTCGTCGTCCCATCCAGCGGATCGACATACCACCGGTACTCGCTCTCCAGCCCGCTCCGCGTCCCCTCCTCGCCATACACTCCATGCGAAGGAAACGCCGCCTTCAGCTTCTCAACAATCAGCTGTTCGCTGGCCCGGTCGGCCTCGGTGACTAAATCCACATCGCCCTTGTACTCGGTAGCCACACCTTTCGTATAAAACCCCCGCAGCAACGCACCCGCCTGCCGCGCAATCCCTTCGGCCACATGCGCAAACTCAAACTTCTTCACCATTCCCATCGAACGCCCATCCTCAGCACCAAGCATTGCACGCGAAGGCCAACAACTCAAAGCCCGCCGGTTAAAGCTCACAGCTCAAAGCTCACCGAGCGTCCGCGTAGTACCCCGTCCTGTACCGAAGGTCATACTTCCCACGCAGCGCCTCATCCTCCATCCGCACTTTGATCGTCCGGTACGAATTATCCGCTCCACGCTTCGGCGCATAGTACCCCAGCAGATACTGCGTCCTCAGGTCATCCGACACATGCTTGAACGCCGGCTCCAGATCCTGCGGATCCACCACGTAGTAGTACTTTCCACCCGTATCCTCCGCCATCTGAATCAGCGCATGCTCCCCCGCCGTATTCCTTCCCGCATCCGCATAGATCGGCACAATAATCAGCGAGTACACCATCGCCCCCGCCCTCTGCGCCTCCTCCATCGCCTGCGTATACTTCGACCCCTTCACCGTATCCCCGCCATCGGTAATCATCACCACCACGCGCCGCCGCCCGCTCGCCGCCGAGGTTCCAGCCAGCAGTTGCGACGCAAGATACACCGCGTCATAAACCGCCGTCGCCTCTCCCCGCTGCACTCCGTTAATCCCGTTCTCAATCCGTTTCTTCTGATTCGTAAACGGCACAAGCTCATGCACCACATCGGAGAACTCCACCACATCCAGCTCATCCTGGTCCCGCAGCAGCGCATTCACAAAGTGCTTCGCCGCCTCCTTCTCCAGCCGCTCATTCGTCAGCACGCTCTCGCTGGTATCGATCGCCAGCACAATCGACAGCGGCGTCGTCGTCTCCCTCTCAAAGACGGCGATCTTCTGCGGCTTCCCGTCCTCCAAAATCTCAAAGTCTTCGCGATTCAGCCCACCCACCGGCGCACCCTTCGCATCGGCAACATTCAGCGCTACATTCACCAGCCGCGTCTCCACCTTAAGCGTCGGGAACCCGCCGGGCGGCGCATCCTTGTCCTGCGCATCCTTCTCCTGCCCAGTCTGCGGAGCCTGCGGTGGCGGCGGAGGTGGCCTCCGCTCAATCGGCGCCTCCTGCGCCCCCTGCATCGACAGGACACCTTGCATCCCCAACAACACGGCGATAACGAACAATCTCACTTCCTGGCCCCTGACCTTTCACTCCCCGCAAAACCGGGTTCCCCATATCTCGATTCTGAGATGGGTGCGTCGTCCGAAGGACGACCGCTGTCCAGCCCAATTGCTTGTCCCAACGCCACAGTCTCAGGAAACGGTTCCCCATCCGCCCAATTCGCCCCATCTACAAACTGTTCCTTCTTCCATATCGGCACAGTCTTCTTCAACGTATCGATCAACCACCGGCAAGCGTCGAACGCCGCCCCCCGATGCGCCGAAGCCACCACAATCAGCACACTCGTCTCGCCGACAACCAGCCGCCCCAACCGATGCACCAGCGTCACATCCCGCACGCCAAACTTCGTCACTGCCTCCTCCGCCAACCCGCGCATCTGCTCCAGCGCCATCTCCCGATAAGCTTCGTAATCGAGATAGAGCGTCTTCCGTCCCCGCGAATTATCCCGCACAATCCCATCGAAGACACACACCGCCCCATCCGCCCCGGCCTTGATCTCCGCAGCAATCTCCGCCACCGGAATCACCGCATCTGTAATCTCAACCCGCATACCGATCCTTACCCCGACACCTTCCGCCTTCACCTATAACTCAAAAACTCAAACCCAGCCCCAAAATCTTGTCATTCTGAGCGGAGCGAGGAACCCCCGCATTTGTTCTTGCTTTTGCTTTTGCTCTTGTTCTTGCTTTTGCACTTGTTCTTGCATTGCTTTTGCTTTTCTATCGCTTCCCCGCAACCGCCACTCACCGGAGGCAACAGCGCCACCTCATCCCCATCCTTCAGCACAACCTCCGCCCGCGCATACTCCTGATTCACCGCCACAGCAATCGACTCCCAAACCGAAGCCGCTCCGGATCCCCGATGCAGCGCCAGCAACTCCGCCACAGACGCCCCCTCCGCCATATCCATCACCACGCTGCGATGCCCCATAACATCCTTCAAAACACCGAAGTAGAGAACCGTGACCCGCATCCAGACAGAATACGCGACCACCCCCTTGGACTGACCAATCTTTGAAATTGGTAGTGCGGGCCAGGTCTTTCCCGACCCGTGTAACGAAATCCACCCCTCCGCCACTATCTCAGCAGCCCTCCCCAGGCGCCCGGAGAAGATCACATGTCTGAAGAAACTCTCGCTCTCGTCATTACCATCGCCATCATCGCGCTATTCTTCGCATGGGTGCCATTTCTCAACCTCATCTGCCCACTTTGCAGCCGCTTCCTGGAACGTCGGCGGCTTCAGATGGAACTAGCCGAAGAGCAGCATCACCGCAGCTCCGTACACCTGGATCCCAAGCGGCTCAAGCTCTACGAGTTCCTGAACAATTCACGCCTCACCCCATGATCCAGACATGATCAGGAGCGCCACACTCACCCGTTCCGCCTAACTCAAATTGACTTCGATCCCGAATCTCTTTACGCTGATCTCCAGCGCGAAGGGCGCATCCAGTCCGCGGAAAGGGCCGTGCCCACCTCCAGTTTCCACAATCTGACGAATCTTCTTTCCAGCCTGACTCATGCGGACTCCAGGCGAGCAACGAAAGGAGCTTCGTATGTCTGACAAGCAGCTACCCGCCCGCCCCAACCTCGAACAATACAAAAAACAGGCCAAAGACCTCCTCCACTCGCATCGCGCAGCCGAGCCCGACGCGCTTCACCGCATCAAGCGTCACCACCCCACCCTCCACAAACTCTCCCCCACCGAAATCGCCTCTGCGCACTTCACCCTCGCCGACGCGCAGCTCATCCTCGCCCGCGAACACAGCTTCGATAGCTGGCCCAAATTCGCCGCCCACCTCGAAACCCAGCGCCTCATCCGCACCCTCGCCGATCTACCCGACCCCGTAGCCGCCTTCATCGAAGCTGCCTGCGTCCCGCGCCACGCATGGCACAGCTCCGGCACACTCGAACACGCGCAGCTCATCCTCGAGCGTTACCCGCACGTCGCCACCGCGAACATTTACACCGCCGCCATCCTTGCCGACGAATCCACCGTCAAAAAACTCCTCGCCCAAAATCCCAAAGACGCCACCACCACCGGAGGCCCGCACAACTGGGACGCCCTCACCCATCTCTGCTTCTCGCGCTATCTCCGCCTCGACCCCACTCGCTCCGAAGCCTTCGTCCGCACCGCCCGCACTCTCCTCGACGCGGGGGCCAGCGCCAACACCGGCTGGTACGAGATGATCGACCACCCCACTCCGCGACCCACATTCGAAAGCGTCATCTACGGCGCAGCCGGCATCGCACAACACCCGGCCTCACCCAGCTCCTCCTCGACCGCGGAGCCGACCCCAACGACGAAGAGACCCCGTACCACATCCCCGAAACCTACGACAACGCCGTCCTCAAAATCGTCCTCGCCAGCGGCAAACTCACCGAGCAAAGCCTCAACACCATCCTCCTCCGCAAAGCCGACTGGCACGACGAACACGGCATGCAGCTCGCGCTCGAACACGGCGCCAATCCCAACTACATGACTCACTGGGGATTCACCGCGCTCCATCAATCCCTCCGCCGCGACAACGGCCTCATCATCATCGAACTCCTCCTCAACCACGGAGCCGACCCCAACCTCGAAAGCACACGCGACGACAAATCCGCCATCGACATCGCCGTCCACCGCGGCCGAGGCGACGTCCTCGACGAACTCGAACGCCGCAACATCTTGCTCAACCTCGTCGGAGTCGACCGCCTCATCGCCGCCTGCGCCCAAAACAAAATCGAAGCCATCCGCACCCTCACCAAGATCGAACCCAACCTCATCCCCGACCTCATCGCGCAAGCCGGAACCCTCCTCGCCGAATTTGCCGGCAACGGCAACACCGAAGGTGTCCGCAATCTCCTCAACCTCGGCGTGCCCGTCACTGCCCTCTACTCAGGCGATCCCTACTTCGACATCGCAAAAGACAGTACCGCCCTCCACGTCGCCGCATGGCGCGCCTGGCCCGAAACCGTAAAACTCCTTATCGCCCGCGGAGCCCTCATCAACGCCCGCGACGCCAAAGGCCGCACCGCCCTCCAACTCGCCATCAAAGCCACAGTCGACTCCTACTGGACCCGCCGCCGCACCACCGAGTCCATCGAAGCCCTGCTCGAAGCGGGAGCCTCCACCGCCGACATCGAACTCCCCACCGGCTACGACGACGCGGACACTTTGATTCGCCAATACTCCAGCAACGCAAATCAATCGAGGGGATAGCGGCACAGCAACGAAATCAACTCGCCGGAAGCAATGCAGGTTGAGCCCGACTTTGTTCTCAGTTAGGATTTGGAAGTGATAAGAGTGACAGGAGGATGTTGAAATGAGCTCGTCGAGTGCATCGGAGTCTTGGTTGGATCGGTGGTGGCCGCTGCTGCTAATTCTTTTTGGAATAATCTTCGTCACGGTCCTGACGCAGTTTTCGCCAACACTCTAGAAAACCGCATTTGGAGACCTTAACCACCACTCGGACGATAGGTGCTGGCGGCACCTGCCTTGGATCTCTCAGCAGGGTAGATACTCACGACCTTCGACGAACCCTCGGACAGATCCGCAAGCACCTTCACTTCGCCGCTCTGCAGTGACTCCACTACAAAACCCTACCCAAACAGCTCCGCCTCACCCGGATACCAAACCCTCGTCCCCTCAACCCTCGCAAACTCCGTCATCGCGTGCGGCTTCCTCAAACTCGTCCCATCCGCCTTCACAAAAATATCCTCCACCACCCCGCCCCGCGCCAGCACCGCATCTCCAATCAGCGACCGGTGACACCTCCACGGCACCGCCTCCGCACACATCACCACCGCCGTATCGAAGTCCGCCAGCTTCATCAGCCAATCCACCTCGCCATCAAACGCAGCGGTCTGCATATAATCCGCATACCCGCGAAAGCTCTCCTCCTTCCATCCAGTATTGACGCTGTCCGCCTTAGCCTCTCGCCGCCCACCCAACCCCTCCCGCCACACCGCCCGAATCCCCGCATCATGCAGCGCAGCAAACAACCGGTCCTGTCCAAAATGCGGATGCCGCCTCGACCCCGGAAACCGCCGCACATCCACCAGCGTCGAACACCCGTTCTCCCGCAACGCCCGCAAAAACACATCCTTCTTCAGCGTCGAGTGCCCGATCGTCATCATCGCGCCCGCCCTCCTTCGCCGCAGATTTCTTCTGCGCTATCATTCCCCCCATGCGCTTCCTGCTGCTTCTAGCTTTTCTTACTGTACCTGTCCTGAATCAAACCGAGGCCCAAACCAAAGCCCAAACTAGACCACCAACCCTCGCCGCGCGCCCGTACATGGGTTGGAGCAGCTGGTCCTTCCTTCGCGGCAAGCCCACCGAAGAAAAGGTCAAGGCCCAGGTCGACGCCCTCTTCGCTACCAAACTCCCCGACTACGGCTACCGCTACATCAACCTCGACGCCGGCTGGTCCGACGGCTACGACGACCACGGCGTCCCCAAGCCCAACCTCACCGCCTTCCCCAGCGGCATGGACGGCTTCGGCCAATACCTTCACAGCCGCGGTCTCCTCTTCGGCATCTACCTCAACCCCGGCATCGACCCCAAGCTCTACGAACTCAACCCCATCATCGCCGGCACCACCGCCCACATCCACGACATCACCGACACCACCCTCCCCGGCAGCACCCACAAAGGCTCCTACAAGATCGACTTCACCAAACCCGCCTCCCGCGCCTACATCAACTCCATCGTCCAGCAGTTCGCCCGCTGGAAGGTCGACTTCGTCAAACTCGACTTCGTCGGCCCCGGCGGCGGCAATCTTCCCGCCGACAACCGCGAAGAACTCCGCGTCTGGCACGCCGCCATCGCCCACTCCGGCCGTCCCATCTGGCTCGAGCTCTCCAACTGGCTCTCCATCGACCAGGCCCCGCTCTGGCGCGCCACCTCCAACGGATGGCGCATCGAAAACGACATCGAGTGCTACACCTGCGGCCGCAGCACCGACCCCGCCATCAAGGGCAACCTCACCGAGTGGGCCAAAGTCTCCGAGCGCTTCGCCGACGTCCGCCCCTGGATCAGTTACGCAAAACCCGGCGGCTGGAACGACTTCGACTCCCTCGAACTAGGCAACGGCGACAAGGACGGCATCACTCCCGCCGAGCGCCAGACAATGTTCATTCTCTGGGCCATCTCCTGCGCGCCCCTCTACCTCGGCACCGACCTCACCCACATGGATCCTGCCGACCTCACACTCATCACCAACCGCAACCTCATCGCCATCGACCAGGCCGGCATCCCCGCAACCCCACTCGACATCCAGAGCCTGCGCAAACAGATCCAGCAAGCCTGGATCACCCTCAACCCCGACGGCTCCGCCATCCTCTCCCTCTTCAACCTCGGCCCCGACACCGCCACAATCAAATTCAACTGGCGCGAGATCGACGCTCTCCGCGACACCCACTTCGCCGCCCACCCACCAAAACTAACCGACCTCATCACCAACGCCGACGTGCCAGCCCCACCCGAAACCCTCGAAATAACTCTCGACTCCCACGCCTCCCGCATCCTCCGCCTAACCCCAACCCACTAAACCCGCAATATCGCGATAAAGAGAGCAGCCACGCGGCGCATCAAGTAGTGCGGCGAGTCGCAAGTTGAGTGAGGTGAGTCGAAAGTTCCGCATGCCAGGGCCAAAGGCCCGCTCTATACCAGCCTGGGGCATCGCCCCAGGTAATGTTCCGGCGGAAAACCAAGGGCTGAAAGCCCGTCCTATAACTTCTTCGAACCCGCAAGCCGCAGCAAACTTCTCTTCAGCCTCTCGCTACCTATCCAGCCTGACTACGGTACTTCACGGGCGTCACTCCGACCTTCCGGCGAAAGACCTTTGTGAAATGACTTTGGTCGGAGAAGCCGGCCGCAACGCCCGCATCACCGACGCTAAGTTGCGGATCGCGAAGATATCTCTTGGCACGTTCGATTCGGCACTGCAAGACATATTGATAAGCAGTCAGTCCTGTACTCGCCTTGAATAACTCACAGAAGTAATGTGGACTCATTCCTGCTAACGCGGCAAGCTCCCATAGACGCAGATCCTGAGCATAGTTTTGGTTAATAAAATCTAGGACTCGATTCAGACGAGCTGTAGGCATTCCGCCGGCGAGTTGGACGCTATTGTTTCTTGTTCGAGTCGAATACCGCCGAGTTAGATAGAGGCCAAGCGCCAAACCAAGCGACTCACCATACAGCGGGCCCGCGGGCGAGCCATCTTCCAGATCGGCATACATAGCGAGCATCAATGACTGGATGTGACGATCACGAAGATTCCAGTGCGTCGTTAGGTCGATCTCATCGAGATGTGCTGTGTTCTCAAGTGAGCGCGAGAGGAACCCCGGCTCCATGACCAAAACAATCCGAGTCGTCGGACCTGACCAGGTAAGCCTGTCACGTGTGCCTGCCGGCAATAGATAGATTGTGCCTGGACTGTTCGTTGCACTGTGACTCCGTCCCTCTGTAGTCCACTGAGCCTTGATTTCTCCTCGTGTAAGAAGGTTCACGAAATGGGTTGGGTGCTCATGATCCGGGATGGCGACGCCTGGGATGTCGCTGAACGACTCCAGGGCAATCCCTTTCCAACCAGCGCCCTTACTTGTAATTGACGAGCGGGTAGGAAAGGGGCACAAGGGGCAGCCGCCCCGCATCACTTCGACAGCATCGACAGGAAGGACCCCAGAGCCGGGCATAAGTCTTACCTCGCCACACGGAAGATCGTAGGAAGAGCATACCGCCGCTCTTGCGTCGATTTTGTGTCGATCGGTTTTTTTGACCGATTAAATCGGAAGAATTGACCAACCCCGGAACATTTGACCAATCTTTTCGCGATACCGTGTCCTCGTTCCAGGCAGAGATGTAACGAAAGGGGCCCATATCACTAAGGAAGGTTGTACCAGGGTGATCGAATACATCCACGCGAACTCTAGTGGAAACATCAGTTTGGCGGCCATGGCCAAGATCGCCGAAGTGACGCCGCATCACTTTGCTTCATTGTTTACGAAGGCGACAGGACTGAGTCCGCACCAGTATGTTCTGCGGGTGAGAATCGAGCGCGCCAAGATTCACTTAAAAGATGACACGCTAAGCGTTGCGCAGGTTAGCAAGCTTGTTGGGTTTAGAACACAAGAACACTTTACCAAGGTATTTCGGAGAGTCGTTGGAGTCACTCCGAGTAAGTTCCGCGAAGAGCTGGCAAACGATGCCAGCGGAGACCCCCTTTAGGTTAGGTCTCACCAAAGAAACTATGCACCTCTTCAACCGAGAAAAGGTCTATTGTGAGCATCCATCCACGCCCCTCATAGACACAACATCTTCAGAACAAATCGCCGGGAACATTAAGGAGCCAATATGGGTTTCATTTTGACGGGATCTCGTTTGGAAAATAGGACAAGTTCGTCCGCCAATCATCGTTTCGTGTGTGCAGAAACATCATGGCTCACACCCGTAGTTTACGTCGTCGCCCCGGACAGAGCCGAGCGCGAATCACTGGAACGGTTAATCCAATGCGAAGGCTGGCAACCTGAGATCTTTGCGTCGGCCGAAGAATTCCTCGCCTATCCGCTCGAAGTTGTTCCCGGTTGCTTGCTGCTGGACGTGTCTCTTCCCGGCCTAAGCGGCCTCCAACTGCAGAAGCGTACAGTCGTAGAACACCCTTACATCCCAATCCTTTTTCTCAGCGCCAAAGACGACATACCCACTGTTGTCGAAGCTATGAAGGCGGGAGCGGTCGAATTCCTCACCAAGCCTTTCCAGCAAAGCGAACTCTTGCGTGCCTTCCGGGAAGCCCTCGATCGGAGTCGTCAAGCTCTTGCAAAAGAGACGGAGAAGCGAGCGCTCCAGAAATGCTATGCCTCGCTCTCAGATCGCCAGCGGCAGGTCATGGCATTGGTGTCTTCCGGGCTATTGAACAAGCAGGTCGCCGGGAAACTCGGTATCAGCGAAATCACGGTGAAGGCGCACCGAGGCCAGGTGATGCAAAAGATGCACGCCGACTCTTTCTCAGATCTCATCAGGATGGCCGCCAAACTTGGACTCTCCCGAAGGAAAGAATTTCCTTGGCTCCGCCGTGATGATTCCGCCACTGACCTTACTGGCGTACTTCTCGACGCTGTTCCGAATGCAATGTAACGAAGCCACCTGTGTGGTTTGGAAGATTATTTGGCATGATATGTCGTAATAAATTTTCAAAAAGTGGAAAATTTTCAGCCGCCAAAAAGCGACATCAACGCACCACGATTCACCACGCAATTCACCACAAACTCACCACAAAAAACCACGCAAAAAACACCCTGTTTCTCAAAAACCCCCTGCAAAAACGCCACTCCACCACACCACAAAAAAGCGGTCCGGCAAAAGCCGAACCGCCTAATCTTCAATCCGTGTCCTCCGCGACAATCGGCGGTCGACCCGCCTTACGCGTTGGCGTGAAGAACCTCTTCCCGCACAACCTCATCCAAAACCCTCTCCCGAGGCGTCTTGGGCAGCGCAACCGCCAGAACATCCTCAATCCGGCTGGCGTAGTGAAGCGTCACACCCTCCGTCTGATCCGGCGATAAGTCCTCATCTACCTGCTGCTTACAGTCCGTCGGCAGAATCACATCCCGCACGCCGGCCCGCTTCGCCGCCAGGAACTTCTCCTTGATCCCGCCAACCGGCAGCACATTGCCGCTCAACGTAATCTCGCCCGTCATCGCCGTCAGCGGATGCACCGGAGTATTCGTCAACAAACTCACCAGCGCAGTCGCCATCGTCACGCCAGCGGAAGGCCCATCCTTAGGAATCGCTCCTGCCGGCACATGAATATGCAGGTCCGTATCCTTAGTAAAGTCCTCATCGAGCCCTAACGACGCGGCATTCGAGCGCACCCACGTCAACGCAGCCTGCATGCTCTCCTTCATCACGTCACCGATCTGACCGGTGATCGTGAACCCGCCCTTGCCCTTCATCCGGTTCGCTTCGATGAACAATACATCGCCGCCTGCCGGTGTCCACGCAAGTCCGACAGCAACACCAGCCCGCTTGGTCCGCTCCGCGATCTCGGTATCCACGCGCACTTTGATGCCGCCAAGAAACTCATGCACGATCTCCGGAGTAATCACAACTTTCTCCGAATGTCCCTCGGCAATGCGTCGCGCAACCTTCCTGCACACGGTTCCAATCTGCTGCTCGAGCTTACGAACACCCGCTTCACGCGTGTAGTGCCGCGCAATCAGATGCACGCTGTCCTTCGGAAAATCAATCTCCTCTACAGTAATGCCGTTCTCTTTAATCTGCCGCGGGATAAGGTACTTGATGGCGATATTCACCTTCTCCTCTTCCGTGTAACCGGTCAACTCAATGATCTCCATGCGATCAAGCAAAGGCCCGGGAATGGTATCCAACTGGTTCGCCGTGCAGATAAACAACACCTTGCTCAAATCAAACGGCTGATCGAGATAGTTATCGCGGAACGTATTGTTCTGCTCCGGATCAAGCGTCTCAAGCAACGCGCTCGCCGGATCGCCGCGAAAATCGCGCCCCAGCTTATCGATCTCATCCAGCATGAACACCGGGTCCTTCACCTCAACCCGCTTCAAGTGCTGGATAATCTGCCCCGGCAGCGCACCGATATAAGTCCTCCGGTGCCCACGAATCTCCGCCTCATCATGCATGCCACCGAGCGAAATTCGTGAGAACTTCCGGTCCAGCGCCCGCGCAATCGACCGCCCCAGCGAGGTCTTACCCACGCCCGGAGGCCCGACGAAGCACAGGATCGGCCCCTTCATATCCGGCTTCAAACGCCGCACCGAAAGGTAATCCAGAATCCTGTCCTTCACCTTCTTCAAGCCATAGTGATCTGCATCGAGAATCTCCTTGGCCTTCAAAATATTTACCTCGCCCGAAGACGTCTTCGACCATGGCAGCACCGCCAGCCACTCCACATAGTTCCGTGTCAGCGAGTAGTCCGCAGCAGCAGGATTCATCCGGCTCAGACGCCCCAGCTCCTTCAACGCGTCCTTCTTCACATCCTCCGGCATCCCCGCAGTCTCAATCTTCTCCTTCAGATCAGCGATGTCCTTCTGCGTGTCATCCTGATCGCCCAGCTCTTTCTGAATCGCCTTCAACTGCTCGCGCAGGTAGTAGTCCCGCTGCGACGACTGTACAGAATCCTGCACCTCGGTCTGAATCTTGTTCCGCAGCTGCTGCACCTCAAGCTCCTTCGCCAGGTGCTTGTTGATGCGCTCCAGCCGTGCCGAAACATCCGGCGTCTCCAGCAGCTCCTGCTTGTCGGTCGTCGTCAAAAATGGCAGCGACGAAGCAATAAAGTCCGCCAGGCGGCCCGGCTCATCAATATTGATCGCAATCGTCTGCAGATCATCGCTCAACGTCGGCGACGAGGTTACGATCTGCTGGAACTGGCTCACGACGTTCCGCTGCAGCGCCTCCGCCTCAGGCGACTTCTGCGGCTCGACATCCGCGATCGCCTCGTACTCCGCGGTCATAAACGGCGTCAGCTGCGTAAACTCACCTAGATGCACCCGCTCATTGCCCTCAGTAAACACAAACAGGCTCTGGTTCGGCATCTTCACGACCTTGTGCACCGTCGCCCGCGTGCCAATGGCATAAAGATCTGCCGACTGAGGCGAATCCTGTCGCGCATCGCGCTGCGCCACAACCAGAATCGTCTTCTCCTCACCCAGCGACTGAATCAGCTGGATCGAGCTATCCCTCCCCACGGTCAGCGGCAGTACCGCATGGGGAAACAGGACAGTATCTCGCACCGGCAACACAGGAGAAGGCCGTTTCCCAGACCCTTCGGCGCTAGTTCCCTCACCATTCTTAGCTGTCGGCTGAATTACACTTACAAAATCGTTTGGCATTGAGTGTACCTCTATCAGATTATCCACTATTGGATGCAGCAAATCTTCCGCTGGTCGCAAACCCACTCTCACCTCGGTCAAACGCCCGCTCTACCCTCAGTCATCGGCCATAACTCCTTTTCCATCAATCCCAACTCAAGACCTCTGCCGCACGGCATCGAATCGGTGGAAATGGCCCACGAATAAGTTTTTGGCCCTACCACTCGCGGCGCTACACTGGCCCCGCCATGAAACGACCTATTGGACTCATTCTCTCTGCCATTGTGCTCAGCCTGGCAGCGCTCTTTCTTCTGCTCATGACCGCCCTGATGGCTTTTGCCGGCATCTTCGCCAAGCATCAACCCTCGATCGCCGCCGCGACGCATTTCGTCACATATTTCATGCTAGCTTTCAGCGTCTTCTACGCAGCGCTGGCCGTCTGGGCGATTCTGACGGTAATCGGCATCCTACGCCTCCGCTCCTGGGCCCGCTACTCCATCCTGATCATCGGCGGTGGAGTCGCCGTTTTCAACGTCTTTGGGATAATTGGCGCCCTCCTCGGCCGTACGATGCTTCCTACCCTGCAAGCCCAGCAACCCACGGCAGACCCCCACATCATGTCTGCCGTCTTCCTGGTCATGGCCGCGATTAATTTACTCTTCGCCGCCGTCGGCATCTGGTGGCTCATCTATTTCAACCTCCGCTCCACCCGCGAGATATTCTCAAACCCGGCCACGCTCATCCTATCCTCGGCCAACGTCAGCGGCAGCTTTAGCCGCACTCCCACCGCCATCAAAATCATAGGCGGCTTCCTTCTTTTTTCAGCAATCTGCTGTCTGTTCTGCGCCTTCCTGCCCTTCCCCGCTTTTTTTCTGGGATTCATCCTGCCGCCTGCGCAGACTCATATCCTCTATCTGTGTTTTGCCGCTCTCACGGGCTGGATGGGTTACGGCCTCCTGCGCCTCAAGGAGTCCGCCCGCCTCATGACCATTGCCTTCCAATTCCTCGGCTGCGCCAACATCGCTCTCGCGTTGCTTCCCTGGTATCAGGCTCGGTTCCGTCTCTACATGACTCAGATCGCTTCCTACATTCCCACCGTGCCGGGTCAACCTCAGATCGTTTTCAGTTACACCACGTCGTTTGTCATCTTCGCCCTCATCTGGGGCCTCATCATCTACGGAATCGTCATCTGGATGCTCCACCGCCACCGCGCTGCCTACCGCACGCCTGCGCCGCCAACCGAATCGATGCTCGAGGCCTAAGCCGCCTGATATCGCCCCAGCACCTTCACCATCCGGCAATGTTCCCGCAGCGCAGACAAAGCAGCTTCGGCTTTCTCCGCCGCATCAAACCGCACATCCACATAAAACACATACTCCCAGGGACTCCCTGGCACCGGTCGTGATTCGATCTTCGTCAGATTGACGCCCGCCCGGGCCAGCCGCTCCAGCGCAGCCACCAGCGTCCCTGGCCGATGCTCAATCGCAAACGCCAGACTCATCTTGTCCACGCCAGCTGCGTTACCCTCTCCTGCGGCGTCCTCACGCCGAATCAGATGGAAACGCGTGTAGTTCTCCGCATGATCCTCAACCCCAGCCATCAGCACCTCCCCGCCATAGACCCTCGCCGCAAGCTCGGGAGCAATCCCCGCCACATCCCGCAAATCTGCCGCCATCAGATGCTTCACGCTCCCTGCCGTGTCGTAGAAAGGCACAACCTCAAACTCCGGATGCGCCGCCAGAAACCTCCGGCACTGTGACAACGCCACCGGATGCGACATCACCCTCCTCACCTCATCCAGCTTCACTCCCGGCATCGCAATCACGTTATGTCGGATCCGCAGCAGACTCTCTCCGTCAATTCGCACCGGCAGCTCCAACAGCAGATCGTAATGCTCGGCAACCGATCCATGCAGGCTGTTTTCAATCGGCAGCACCGCGCCATCAACCTCGCCCGCAACTACCTTCCCCAGGACCTGCGCCGACACGGTACACGCGATGATCTCTAGGCCGTTCTGGTTGCCCAGCATCTCGACCGTTGCCATATGGCTGTTTGAGCCTAACTCGCCTTGAATCGCCACCTTCAATCCAGATACCCCGATTCTGCCGACAGCAGCTTCCTATTTTATTCTCGCTGGCAACCTCCCCAGCGTACCCGGCACCTTACCACAAGTAGCGGCCAGTACTGCACACCATCACGGCGAACCGGAGAAGCTAGCGCCGGAATCATTTGGGAGAACGAAAATGCTTTGGACAATCACAATTATTCTCTTCATCCTTTGGGTCGTAGGACTCGTCAGCAGTTACACACTGGGCGGATGGATTCACATCCTTCTGGTCCTCGCAATCATCGTGCTCATCTTCAATCTCCTGTCCGGTAGACGAGCCATTTGACCGTCCTTCGCAACATAAACGCAGCCCTCCCGCTTCAGATGAAGTTTTGAAGGAGTAGTGCAAATGAATATCGACAAAGTAGAAGGAAAATTCGACCAGGTAGCAGGCAAAGTAAAACAGCGCGTCGGCGAAGCCGTTGGCAACGAGAAACTAGCCAACGCAGGCGTCGCCGATCAGATCAAAGGCGCCGCAAAAGAGACATGGGGTCGCGCCAAGGACACTGCAAACACCGTGAACAATGATGAGCAGGCAAGGGCCCGCGTCCAGGGTGAAAGCCTCAAGGTCCGCGCCGAAGAGAAGGCCCACGACATCCGCGAAAAGATCACGTCAACCGCGCAGAATGTCAAAGGCAAAGTGAACGAGAAGCTGGACGAAATCAAGCACAAGCATCAGCAGTAAGGATTTGCGCAAGACCGTCCCTGAAAAGCCCGCCCACCCGGCGGGCTTTTCTATCGCCGCATCAGGACATCAGCCGCAACAAACCCAAAAAACACCACCGAGATCACGCCGTTCAACGTAAAGAACGCTGCATTCATCCGCCGCAGGTCCTTCGGCGAAATAATCGAATGCTCATACAGCAGCAGAATCGCCACCAGCGCAACTCCAAGGATTGCGACCTTCCCTAATCCAAACAGCACCACCAGCCAGCAGAGCAGCAGCAGCATCCCCACATGCATCGCCCTCGCAATCCAGAACGCAGACACCAGCCCAAACGCCTGCGGTACGCTGTTCAACCCCACCTTGCGGTCATGTTCAAAGTCCTGGCACGCATACAGCACATCAAACCCGCCCACCCACAGCAGCACCGCACCCGTCAGCACCACAATCCGCCAGTCGAGCGATCCTCGCACCGCAATCCACGCCGCAGAGGGTGCAATCCCCAGCGCCAACCCCAGCACCATATGCGACCACCGCGTCACCCGCTTCATATAGCTGTAAGCCAGCACCGCTAACGCCGACACCGGAGCCAGCTCTAGTGTAAGCCGGTTCAGCATTCCCGCACCCAGGAAAAATACCGCCAGCGACACCACCACAAATCCGCAGACAAAGCCGTTACTCAGCGTCCCCGCCGGCAAAGCCCGCATCGCCGTTCGCGGATTCGCCGCATCCAGCCTCGCATCCACCAGCCGATTGAACGCCATCGCCGCCGACCGCAACGCCACCATGCAAACCACAATCCACCCCAACACTCGCAGCGTCGGCCATCCCCCCGCGGCGAGCACCGCTCCCGTCAACGCAAACGGCAACGCGAACACCGAGTGCTCCCACTTGATCATCTCAAGCGTTACCGCCGTACTTCTCCAAAACGATGCCATCTCTCCATCGTAAAAGAATTAGGCCGCGCCAGCATCGTCGGCACAGCCCAAATGCAGAAAACCAATACTATTTATCCGGCTTCTCCGCCGCGCCACCAACCACTTGCAGATTGTTAACTACCTTGAAGACTCCGGGAACGCCATTTGCCCGTATATTCGCGACGTCCCTGTCCGCCTGCGAATCCACCACGCCCGACAGCGTCACATTCCCATTCACCACCGTAATCCGGATCGGCTTCGCCGGATCGATCGCATACTTATTCAGCTGCGGAAACCCATAGATCGCCCGCGCCTCAGCCAGGCGAATCTGGTCGTCTATCGGAGACACCGGAGTCACATCGATATTGTCGATAACGTCCTTCACTCCCGGATAATTCTCCACCAGGCTAAGCGCCGAATCTTTATCCGCAGGCCCATTCGCCGTTCCACCCAGCGTCACGACTCCGTTCGCGACACCGATCGTAAACGCATTGAATGCGATCGACCCATAACCCACCCGGTCATACGCCAGCTTCTCCGCCAACTTGTCCCGCAGCGTCGTATCGTCGACCGTTGGCCCCGCGACTTGAATCTGGTTCTCCACTCCCTTCACATTCTTGCGATGATGCGCACGGTCGTCAGCATCCATCTTGGCGCTGTAGAGGTCCACCGTCCCGCTCAACATCACCACCCCGTCCTTCACCGAAACCTTCACGTCCTTGAATCGATTGTTATCCAGCGCCTTCATCACATCTGCCTGGATCTGAGCATCGCCCTGAGCATCGCCCTGAGCATCGTTCGGACCACTCTGTGCCGTTCCCATCGCGATTCCACCAAGCATCAGCACCCCAGCCAACCCCAGCACACCCCCACGTCTCACCCTCATCGTCCAGTTCAATTCTGCCTCCTGAAGTTGTCGTTACCGTGGGAGCTTCGTTCGTAATAGTCCCAGGAAGTAGGATGCCGCCTGCGATCCCGGCAGCGGTCTACCGATAACGCTTCCGCAGCTTATAGACCACGCTGAACACGCCCGACTCATCGCGCGTCACTACGATCGAATTATCGTGGTTCAAGTCATACTGTACCTGGATCAGCTGCTGCGCCGATGTATTCACGTTCGTCGCATAAGTCACCGTGACCTGCCGCGAAATTTGCTGCTGTACCGTGATCCTCGCCGACGAGTTTCCTAACGTCCCCACAAATGCCGGATCGATCTTCACGCTGCCCACACCAAACAACTTCTCCACTCGGTTACCCACAGTGGCATTCAACGCTCCACCCAACAGTGCGCTGGTCGTTGGGTCCGTCCCCTGCTGTACCTGCCGCTCCTGATAAAGCTGCGCCTCCTCCTGCGTCCGTCCCAACGCCAGCAACGCAAACACATCCGTCTCGCTCAACGGTGGCTCCGACCGGTACGTAGGCTTCAGATTGGTCGCGGTGCCATGCAGTCCCACAGTGATGTCGTAGTTCTCCACCTGGGCCGTCGCATCCAGATCGATGATCGGATCGATCCGCACCGGATTCGTAAAGTAAATTTCTCCGCGCTGCAGCTGATACTTTTGTCCTGCAAACGTCGCGCTTCCATCGGTAATCTCAATCCGGCCTAGAACCGACGGCATCGCCGCGGTCCCTCGAATCGTCAAATCCACCGATCCCGCCAGCTTCGCATACGAGTTCTGAAAATCCAACTGCGGCGCACTCTTCACCCGCACTTCCAACCGGATCTTGTTTGCCGGCGAGTTCGGATCGGGCGGTGCACTCACACCGCCCGGCGACCCGAACGCCGCAAAATCCACGTCTTGCCCAATCCCAAACCGTGTCATCAGAATCGTTCCACTCAGCACAGCGCTCTCAGGGCTGCCCTGCAGCCTCAGATTCGCATTCGACGTCGCGCTCAACCCATACAGCCGCACTCGCACCACATCGCCCGTCGCGGTCAGGTCGGCATAGACACCGTTCCTGAAACGAATCGACCCGCCAATCTTCAGAGTGCCGCCACCTGTCGTCGCAGTCAGGGTCTGCACCTCCAGCCGGTCACCGCTGAACACCAGAGTCCCGTTCATATTGCTCAACCCATTCGGCACCCCGTCCATTGCAATATTCACTTTGTCGAACTGCACCTTACCCGTCAGCTCTGGATTCATCACCCGCCCTCCAGCCGCCACAGTGAACTCCACCTTCCCGGTCGAGATAATGTCCGAATCGAAGGTATGCAGCAGCGTCGTGCTTACGGTCCCGGTCGCCTGCACGTCCAGCTTGCCCCCTTTCGGATCGGTCACTCCCAGCAGCTGCGCAGTCCCGCTCGCCCGCATATCAGTGTCCTGTCCGGTAATGTGAACCTGCTCCAGCGTAGCCACGCCATCCCGCAGTCCCACCCGCAGCACCTCGGCCGCCTTCAACTCAATCCCTTGCAGCTTCACATCCACCTGGCTGAACTGCGCCTCTCCACTCAATGCCTTCGGTGTCTTCAGCGGACCGCTCACCGTCGCCGCGCCATTAATCAGCGACTCTGCCTTCACGTTCCCCGGCCCAAACATCGCCATTGGCTTGCCGATATCCAGCCCCGCAACCGTTACCTTCGCCTGCATCGGATAGTCGCCGGTCAACCCCGCCTGTCCCGCCGCATCCACCTTCGCGCCCACCAGCGTCGAGTTCGCGGTAAAGTACACCGTCGTCCCATCGCTATGCGCATCAACCACCGCCTCGCCGATACCTTGTCCCTTATACGTCACACCCGTAAGCTTCAAATTTGCCTTCAACCCCGGCTGGGTTATCGTTCCATTCGCGTCCGCCACAACGCTCACGACACCATCGAAATCGGTATTCGCCTTCTGCACCGCCTCAAACTTCGACAGCAGGATATTGTGTCCTTCAACATGCGCACGCAGATGTTCGGTCCCCCAGTCATATCCGCCATTGCCGACGATCTGCACCCCATGCGCCTTCACCACAACGCTGCTCGCCTCGATATCCTTCTCCTGCACTGTTAACTCAGCCACCGCTGACTCGTACGGCTCCTCATACGCCACGCCGTTCGCCAGCGAAACATGGCCGCTTCCACTCAAACTCCGCAGAGTCCCCGCAGCATGAGCATTGAACGCAATTGTGCCCGTCACCGGAACCTTCTCCTGCTGCCCGGTAATCTGCAGCACATCCACCACTTCCGCGTTGGCTAACTGAGCTTGGGCATCCATAGCCATTCCGTCGTCCCACTCATACGTCGCTACTCCGCGCGGCGACACCACCTTCCGCGGCACGATCTTCCCCTCTACATTCAACACAGCAGTTCCGCGCTTGATCGTCGAGTTCGCCACCACCACCCCAGAGTTCGGCGAATACTCCGCGTCGGCCACCACCGAATCGATCAGCACATCCGTCGTCCCCAGCGCGAACTCCGCATTTGTCGCCTGCATATGCCCCTTCACATCCAGGTTCGCAATCCTCCCCCTCGCCGTCCCGTTGAACTGCATCGCCCCATGCAGCGTCACCGGAATCGCCGCTGTTCCCCTCTTTCCATTCCCCTCCAGATCCAGCGTCGTCAGCAACTGGTTGTACTCCGACAAGTCTCGCACCGTCATATCTACCCGCAGGTCCGTCAGCGGATCACCCTCATTCACACCCAGCACACCCGACGCCTCAAAGTTCGTCTCCGGCATCTGCAGGGTCACCGTTTGAATCCGGACCGTCTCGTCTCTGCCTGTGTAATGGGCCACGGTCTTGCCCGTCACCGGAACATCATTTAACGCACCCGGCCGCTTCACCCCTGTCGGCGCAAACGTTAGCTCACCATCCACCTCCACCGTATCGGAGACGTCCTTCGCAGGCCCACCCCACTCCACCTTCACCGGCCCACTCACGGCAGTATCAAAACCCAGATCGCCATAATGCTCCGGCGCAGTCACATCCATAATCGTCCGCAACGGAATCTTCGTCAGCGTCGCGGTCAAGTAAGCATGCGCCGTCTGCACCTGCGGCACCTTCGTTGCCGTCTCAGCAATTGGAGGCTTCGCGCCAATCGTCTTTGCCGTCTTATTCGTCGTCGTCACCGCAGCCTTCGTCGTGGCCGAGCTCGCCGCAACATCGGTCGGAGGCACTTCACCGAGCCAGTTCGCAATCCGCAGATCGCCTGCCGCACTCCCTCCGCCCGGCAAATAACCCGTAAGAGCAGTCAACAAAAGCTCCGTCGGCGTCACATGCAGCGTCGCGCTGCCGTCCACATCATGCAGCCGCACATGCTCGTTCCGGTACGACGCCTTATGAATCTTCGCCGTCCCCACCACCAGGTATCCCGCGACACAATCAGGATCCGGCGGCAACGGACGCGGCGGCTTCGTCGTCTCCTGCGGATGGCTTCGCCGCCAGAACGGTGGATGCTTTTGCGCCACCGCCGGCGGCGTCGTGCAGTTATGCGCCTTCAAATCCAGGTCGACGCTCCCTGCATTGAGCCCATCCACATCCGCCAGCACCGAAAGCTGTTTCAACTCCACCGAACCCTTCACCGCCGCCTGCCACTGCGGCTTGACAAAGTTCTTGAAGCTCGCCATACCCTCCAGCTTCGAACTCTTCCCGCTCGTGAACACAAATTGCTGCAACTCCGCGGCGTCTCGCCCCAGCTCCCCGGCCAGATGCAGCGCGGACTGCGCCTCCACCTGTTTCGCGATCTTCGTCCTCAGGTCCTTTAAGTCCACCGTCATGCCATAGCGATCTGTCGAGGCGATGTAGTGCACCTCAGCGCCCAGGTCTCGCGCCGCCATGTCGAAAGGAATCGCGCGATTGTTCAACAGCGCAACGCCGTTCGTCACCACCACCTTTTCCGCCCTCAGGTCCAGCAGCGTATCGGTCAGCGGAGTCTTACTCGTCTTCGGATGCTTCGGCTCCGGCTGATTCGTCTTCCCATCCTTATCGATAATCAAATGAAACTGCGGATGCTCGACACCCAGATAGTTCAAACTCACGTGCGAGGCGATTCCCGCTCCCGTCACATGCGAAAAGAAATTGAAAAGCTTCACCCGAATCTCAATCTTGTCGACCAATAAATACGGAGCCTCACCCGGCCCCTCCAGCCCATGAATCACCAGCCCATCAGCCTCGATCGCCAGATGTTCCATGTCGAAACTTATCCGCCTCAGTTCGACCTTTCCACCCGTCGCGTCCTCCAGTACCTTCACAACCTCCTTGCCCACTCGCCGATTGAAGTCATCCGTCGTCGAGTACCACGCAAACGCCCCAAACAACACTCCCACCAAAATGACAAACCCAGCCACACACCACGACACCACGTGTCCCATCCGTGTCGCCAGCGAGCGCTTCACCTTCGCAATCTCACCGGCGACCTTCGCCTCGAGATGCTCCTTCTTCTCCGCGAATTTCTTCTCCAGATCGCTCACGGAGCCACCTCGCCCGGTATCATGATCCGCACGCTTCCCTGCGCTCGCAGCGACTTCAGCCAGTCCTCAAGCAGCGCCCCTACCTGCTGCTGCAGCAAGACCTCTTCAATTCGTCTCTTGATCGTGTCCACCGGCGGCGGCGTCACATTCCGCTTCGCATACTCCGGCAGCATCGTCTTATCGTAGTAATCCTGTATCTCTTCATCCTTAATCCTGATCCCGTTCCGAAAACGCACCTCGATAAACTTCAGCAACTGCATCCGCTGCAGCCATCGCGCTCTGAACTCCTCCTCGGTAAATCCGTGATCGCCCAGAAATCTCTTCCAACCCTCCTCCGTCTCGCAGTGATACTGCTTGCACGCGGGTATGTCCTTCCGCAGCGTCACCAGCTGAGCGTCCAAATCCTTATCCGGTATCGCGTCCTCGGGCTGCAGCGCCGCCTGCTGCAGAATCAGCGCCCGGTCCACCAGCCTCTCAATGATCTTGGCCCGCGTGGACTCCTCAATCGTGCGGTATGGCTGAACCTCCTCAAACCGACGCTCCTCATCCACATCGCTCTCTAAAATCACGTCCCCATTCACCACCGCAACCAACCGGTCCAGCTCCACTCCCTGCCCAGCGCTCGCCCCGGAACCAGAAGTCGCGGGAGCACCAACGGTCTGCGTAACCGGAGTCGTCCCCGTCTGTAGAGTCGCAGCCTGCCCTGCCCAAACCCGGCCCGCCATCAGCACAGGCATCGCCGCGAACGCAACCGCGCCCACCAGCCACCGCCCCGTCGTTGTCTGTGCCATCGAGCCCATCTAGAAGCTCTCCCCAATACTGAAGAAGAAGTTGAAATGCGCAGCGTGCCCCTCATGCGGAGGGTTGTTATTAAAGTCATAAATAATCGGATACACCGGAGGATTCAGGTTATAGCTGAAGTCCAGACGAATCGGCCCCACCGGCGTCTTGTAGCGCGCACCCAGTCCCACGTCCTGCGAAAAATAATTGAAGTTACAGGTCCCGATGGTCCCCGATACATTGCTGCACGTCGCCCGGTCCGGCTGATTGAACCGCAGAAAGCTAGGAAACATCTGCGACGCATTCTGAAACACGTTCCCCATATCCTGAAACAGGACGAAGTTCAAGCTGCTCCCTACCAGCGGCAGCGTCGGAGCCGGCATCCGAAACTCAAACGAATTCACAAACGCCGCAGTCCCACCCACCGGAAACCCGGTCTGCAAGTCCCTCGGCCCAGCCCCATTGATTGGAAACCCACGCAGCGAGTTGGCGCCTCCGGCATACAACCGCTCCGGCAGCGGCACCGCAGCACAACTCGCGTTCGTGTTCAACAGATCGTTACCCTGTGGATCGGGATTGGCGCAAGCCGCGTTCCCCGCATTCGGATTCGGCCCCTGCGACTGCTCATACCCAATCCGCGTACTCCGCGCGATCACATACTTCAGCTTGCCAAACTGGTAATACGTCGCGTTCGTTCCATCGATCTTCCAGAAGTCCGTCTGCGACCCGAACTTCGACGAAGCCAGAAACGTCTGCACCGTCGTGTACTGTCCCTTCACCGCATCCAGCGGCCCCGGCGACCGCGTATCGTGAAACCACGTCACTCCCGGGCCGCCCACGCGCACCGGCTGCGACAGCAACGGAATCAGGTCCGCCGAAACCTGCAGGCTGTTCGGATCGACCGCCACGCGCCGGTAGAGAAAGTCGTAGATAAACGTGTCCCGCCGCCTCCACCTCTGCGTAATCCGAAAGTCTCCCTGCAGCGTCGACGCCGCAAACGTCGTAATGTCCTGAATGTTCGAATAGCCACCCGAGATCGATGCCGCAAAATTCTTGCTCCCATACAGATGCGGATTCTGAAGCGTCAGAATCGCCACCTGCTCCAGCAACCCATACGACGAGTGCAGCGTCAACGAGTCATCCGTACCAAACAGATTGATCCGCGACACATCCAGCGAAACCCGCGGGCTGACTCCGGTCTTGCCTTCCTGCGTAAGTTGGTTGCACGGGTTGAGCATCAACTGGATGCACGATGCCTCCGAGATCATGCCCGCCTGCGGCGTTCCAGTCTGCGCCTCAAAGCCGAACCCATACGTCACGTTCCATCGCTTCGCCTCCGTCAACTGCAGCAGCACGTTCTTCTGCGGAGCATCCCCCGCAGGATTCTGCACCGCCGCAACCACTTCATTGAACAACGCGATGTTGTATAAGTTCCGTTGCGTCTGCAGCAGCGCCGTCTGGTCCAGCGGATCCCCCGCATGCACCAGAATCTGCGACTGAACCACCTTCGGCTTCGTATTCTCCACACCCGACAGCAGCACCCGGTTGATGAACACCTGCTGCCCCTCCGTCACATTCAGCGCCACATTCGTTTTGTCCGGGTCCTTTGCCTCCTTCGCCTGCTGGATATCCACTTTCACCTGATCGAACCCATGACTCAGGTAGTACTGCAGCACCGTATCGCGGTCACCTGAAAGCGTCACCAGCGAAAATGGCTGCCCCGGCTGCGAATTCATCAACCCCTTCACATCGTGCAATCGGCTCGCATCCACGCCATTCAACGCCACCGTGCCAAACTTCTGCTGTGGCCCTTCGACGATCGTATAGGTCACCGCGATCTCACCCACCTTCAACGGCTTCCCTTCTGCCGACGTCGCAAGGTCCTTCACATCCGTCGTCACCGTGGCCTCATCGAATCCATTCGCCCGATACAGCGCCTGAATCGCCGTCACATCGGCGGACACCAGCGCAGGGCTGTACTTTCCGCTCCGCTGATACGAATTCGCCTTCTGCACCCGCATCCGCTCCTGCAGCAGATCGTCCGTAAAATATTTGTTGCCCTTCAGGTCTACCGCCACCACCTTATGCTTCACCCCGCGGTCTACCGTGAACACCACACTCTCCGCGACCCCACCCGCTCCCACCACCCTCACCTCAACCTTCGAATCGAAGTACCCTTGCTGTTGCTCGTAGTCTCGAATATTGAAGACACCCTCATTCAGCAGGTCGTTGTCGATCGTCCCCTCCTGGAAGATCGGAACCAGCAGATGCAGACGTTTGTCGGATATCTTCGCGCCCTCCACCGACACCTTTACCTCAGGCCCCTGATTGGCATGAAACTCATAGTTCACCAGCTTCTTCGGCTCGTCATACGTCTGGTTCTGCAGGGTCACCGTCGCCTCCAGACGGTCCTTCTTCTGGTACACCTTCCGCAGCCTCTCCATGGCATTGCTTGCCGTGTCCCGTGTCACCCGGTTGCCTGGCTTCAACTTTCCTTTCTTGCGAAACTCCTCCAGCGTCAAACCAGGGTCCGTACCCGTCAGCGTTACCTGTCCAACCTTCGCCTGCGGCCCAATTGCAACCGTATAAGTTACATTTACCTGGTCGCCCGCGGCGTCGATCTTCGAGTCCGCCGACATAATGGGCTCGTAGTACCCCTGCTGTTGCAGAATGTCTTTGATCCCCGCGGCACCCTCGTCGATCTGCGATTCGTTGAACGCCGTTCCGGGTGAAAGCTTCGTCGCAAACTCCAGCAGCGACGCCAGCCGGTCGTTCTTCACCCCATCGATCGTCACCCGTCCCACGTAGTACCGTTCCACTCCGGCAAAGATCAGAGTGACCGCATCACCCTGCCGCACCCCGCGAACCGAAATGTCCCGGTAGCGTCCACTGGCAAACAACCGCCGCAGACTCGCCCGCACCTGCAGCGGATCGAGAGGCGTTCCCACCTTCTGCGCCAACTCCTGCGGCAGCGTATCTGTCGCATCGAACGTCACGCCTTCAAACACAATCTTGTCGACGCGCAGCCCCTTCCACTCCCACACCGAAGTCGTCAACCCAGGGGCATCCGGCACCACCTGCGTATCACCAGCCTTCGCCCCTGCCGCCGGCACCTGCTGCGCCTGCGCGGGCGTTGCCGTTGGAGTCGAAGCCGCCGGCGCCTGCGCGTCGGCCCGCCCCCCCAACATCAACAAAGCAGCCCACAAGCCCGCCGCAACAAGCCCGCACCTCAACTCCAGTGACCTCTGCGCGCGACCTCGTTGCATCTGACCCAAAAAACCACCCTTTATCCCGTTCTGCCGTTTATTCCCATTGTGATAGAGGAGCCCTGCAAGTCCTGCACGATGTGCAGCCCGACAACGAACGTCCAAAGCCCGCGTCCGGCAGACCCATTTCCCGTAGGATGCCGAAAGCCCGCCGTATACCAGACGATTCCCCGCACATCCATCCCTTCCCTATACTACGAAAGAGCAGCGCCTTTTGGCAGAACTGCATCCATCATGTCAAACCACTCCGCCCCATCCCTGAAAGAGCCGCAAGCCAGCACCCAGATCAACACCCCCGCCGCCGCTCACCCCATCACCGATCACGACCGCTACTCGCGCCAGATCCTCTTCGCCGGCATCGGTCCCACCGGCCAGCAACTCCTTCGCTCCGCCCACGTCGCCATCGTTGGCGTCGGAGCCACCGGGGCCGCAACCGCGTCTCTCCTCGCCCGTGCCGGCGTCGGCACCCTCACCCTCATCGACCGTGATTTCGTCGAACCCTCTAACCTCCAGCGCCAGGTCCTCTTCGACGAGGCCGACGCCCGCGAATCCCTCCCTAAAGCCGAAGCCGCCCGTCGCAAGATCGCCCTCTTCAACTCCACCGTCACCGTCCACCCCCACATCGCGGACCTCGTCCCCGCCAACATCCACGAACTCCTAAGCCCAGCCCACCTAATCCTTGACGCCACCGACAACTTCGAAACCCGCTATCTCATCAACGACTACGCCGTCGAGCAATCCAAACCCTGGATCTACGCCGCCGCCATCGGCGCCTACGCCGCCACCATGAACATCCTCCCTCGAAACCCAACGCCTGCCCAAAAAGATTGTCATTCTGAGCGGAGCGAAGAACCCCCGCATCTGTCTTTCCGAGGGGAGCGCAACGACGTACCAGTCCCATACCAACCCACCGCCTGCCTCGCCTGCATCTTCCCCAAGCCCCCCACCGGCCCGGTCGAAACCTGCGACACCGCCGGCATCCTCTCCACCGCCGTCAACCTCGCCGCCTCCATCCAGGCCACCGAGGCCCTCAAGCTCCTCACCAACCAGTCCCACCTGATGCGCCGCACTCTCTTTTCCTATGATCTCTGGACAAACGAGCGCAGCGAGATCAATACCAGCACCCCCAGCCCCGCCTGCTCCGTCTGCAACCAACGCATCTTCTCGCACCTCGCCGGCGAAGGCCGCCCTCACATCACTCTCTGCGGCCGAAACTCCGTCCAAATTCACGAGCACCACCGTCCCGTCGACTTCGCCGCCATGCGCACTCGCCTCCAACCCCACGGCACCGTCCGCTTCAACAACCTCCTTCTTCGCTTCGAACATCCACCCCACACCCTGACCCTCTTCTCCGACGGCCGCGCCATTATCCAGGGCACAACCGACGTCACTCTCGCCCGCACTCTCTACGCCCGATTCATCGGCTCATAAGTATCTGATAAATCACCGCTCAAAGCTGATAACTCATCGCCCCGTTACAACCCTTCCCGTCCACTCTCCATCCAACCCACATGCACAACAATTACCCCGTCCGTTTGCGGTAGGCTCAAAGCAGGCGAAAACTTACACGGTGATCGATTAATCCAAGTCCGGAGTCTAGCTATGGACGTCCAAGGCCTACAAATGACCCAAAACACCCCCGCTCCCGGCGTCTTCAAGCGCAATCCGCCCATCGCAGGCGAAGCAGAAGCGATCGAAGCAGCAAAAAACGGCGACGCCGAGGCATTTTCCAAGCTCTACGCCCTCCACAAACGCCGCGTCTACACCCTCTGCCTCCGCATGCTCGGCAACGTCTCCGAGGCCGAAGACATGACCCAGGAGGCCTTCCTCCACCTCTTCCGCAAGATCGGCAGTTTCCGTGGAGAGTCCGCCTTCTCCACATGGCTGCATAGACTTACGGTAAATTTAGTCCTGATGCATCTGCGCAAAAAGGGCCTCAACCTCGTCTCCCTCGAAGAGACCATCAACCCATCCGAAGACGATGCGCCCAAGCGCGACTTCGGCAGCCGCGACCTCCAGCTCACTGGCTCCGTCGACCGCGTCGCGCTGGAGCGGGCCGTCGCCTCCCTGCCCCCCGGCTATCGCATGGTCTTCGTCCTCCACGACGTCGAAGGCTTCGAACACAACGAGATCGCCAACATGCTCGAATGCTCCACCGGCAACAGCAAATCCCAACTTCACAAGGCCCGTCTCAAGCTCCGCGAACTCCTCCGCCAGCCGGAACCGTCGACTCAGCCAGCCGGCTTCAACGAGGTAGCAGTATGACCAACCCCAAGCTTCCCGACTTTGACAATATGACCCCTGCCGACTTTGAAAAATATCTGCCTGACTTCTTCGCCAACGGTGACGGTCACGTCAGCACCGACCCGCGCCTCCAGACCTTCCTCAAGAACAACCCCGACTGCGCTGCCCTCGTCCGCGACCTCGAAGCCATCGCCGACCAGGCCCGCAGCCTCTTCGCACCGGTCGAACCCAGCGACGCCGTCTGGGACGGCATCAAGAACAAGCTCCAGCATCAAGGCCCCGAAGAAGACGACCTTCCTATCCCCCAAACCGTCTAACCACTCCCAATCGAGCCAACAGACCAATAGCCCCATCTTCATCGCAAAGATTAGGCTTTTCTTCCGTCAATTTGAGCGCACTGCCCACAACGATCCCAGAACGATCCTATCCCTCCCCGGTCCTGGACCTGATTTTGATGGTATCGAGTAGCTAACCCAACGTTGATGTTGACAAGGCCCCAGAAGAGCTACAATCCCTCTACACCTTTAAGCCCTGTTTAGCTTGGGCTTGCTTAGCGACAATCGACGGAGTTTTTGGGGACCCCACTCCGCTACGGCGATGAAGCGCGTGATCGAAATGCTGACTGGCCAAGCAACCGGACGATCGTGGAACGGCTACTTCTCCCGGACGCATATCAATGCGCCGGAAAGTAATCTGACGCATCCACAGGTCGCGTCGTCATGTGATTGCCCCAACAAGCTTTCGGCATATGTGCGGCTTGTAGCCCTTGGCCTTCTGTTGTGCGTATTGATCCGCCCAGCCACCGCGTCACAGCCGACTGTAAAAAACGTCCTCATCCTGCATAACTGGAGCAATCTCCCTCAGTCCTGGACTGTGATGGAATCCACCGTCCGGACGCTTGTGCCCGGGCAGATTAACTTCTACACCGCATCCGTAGAAAACCCGCGATTCGACGAGGACGGTTATCAGGAGAGCCTGGCAGAGACTCTCAGCCGTGGGTACAGTGGCGTGAAGCCGGACGTTATCGTTGCAGCCACCTACCCGGTGCTTAAATTCGCAATAGAACACCGCGACACAATGTTCCCGGGCGTCCCGATAGTCTTCACCGATCTTCCCAGCCAGGAAGCGGGGAAGTTGTGGCCTGAGGTCACCGGTGTGATCAGTTCAATCGGCATAAGCGAAACCATTGACCTCGCGCTTCATCTTCAGCCAGATACGAACACGGTCGCAATCATCACCGGCGTAACGGAGTGGGACAAGTACTGGTTGGCAGTGGCGCACACCGAACTTCTTCGTCGTCAGGATAAGGTGAAAGAGATCGACCTCATCGGTCCTGCGGGGCGCCAGACCCTTGAGAAAGTTGCTCAACTTCCTCCTCATACCGTGGTCTTGTTTCAACTCAGGCCAGACGACTACGCTCAGCCGGCGGTCGAGCCGCTTGATGTCCTCTCTGCAGTCGCCGAGCTCCGGCCGACCTATTCCGCCTGGCGAGGGCTTGCTCTGGGTCGTGGCGGCGTGGGTGGAGCGTACCGGGAGGTGCCGAAAGACGCTGTATTGAATGGGGAAGTCGTCGCCCGGGTGTTGTCGGGGGAAAAGCCCGAAAACATCCCTGTCGTGCACGACCCCGATCTTCAAGTTCACGTGGACTGGCGAGCCCTTCAGCGCTGGCACATCCCGGAATCGGTGCTGCCTGCAGGCGCGGTCGTCGACTACCGGCAGCTCTCCTTCTGGCAGCGCGAACGGAAGTACATCATCATCGCTATCATCCTGATTCTCGCCCAGGCCTTGCTGATTGCAGGCTTGCTGCTGCAGCGGGCACGCAAGCGAAAGGCCGAAGCTGTTCTGCGCGAGAGCGAAGAGCGCTTCCGCGTCATGGCCGATACCACCCCATCCCTCGTCTGGATGTGTGACGCCCGAGGCAGGATCACCTACCTGAATGGCCGCCGAATCGAATTTACAGGCCCGGATCCGGACGCAGGGTACAGCGATAACTGGATCACTTACGTTCATCCTGACGACGTAGAGCGCATGCTCAACACCCTCTATGAAGGGTTGAAGGACAAACAACCATTCTCGCAAGAGTACCGTCTCCGTCGAAGCGATGGAGTCTACCGTTGGATGTTCGACGTCGCATCCCCACGGGTAAACGGGGACGGATCGTTTGGTGGATTCATCGGCTCGGCGATCGACACCACCGATCAGAAGCTCGCCCAGCAGGCGCTAGAAAGAGTAAGTGGCCAACTGATCGAAGCGCAGGAGCAGGAACGCAGCCGCATCGCAAGAGACTTGCATGACGACATCTGCCAGCGTCTGGCGCTTCTGTCCATGGAAATTGAACAGGCAAATCGCGCTTCGAGTGGTTCAGTTGCCGCGACAAAACAAAATCTCGAGCACATCCGGGAGCACTGCTCTGAAATTGCTGGTGACGTTCAATCTCTGTCGCACCAGTTGCACTCCGCCAAACTCGACCTTCTCGGCGTTGTGGCCGCTATCAAAGGCTTCTGCACCGAATTCTCCAAACAACACCACGTAACCATCGATTTCAACGACAGGAACGTACCGAGGCATCTGCCGAAAGATCTCTCGCTGTGCCTGTTCCGAATCGCCCAGGAAGCCCTGCACAATGCGGTGAAGTATAGCGGTACCAACAAATTCACCGTAGCCTTATGGGCCATCGAGGACGAAATTCAACTCGTCGTGCGGGACGCAGGCGCAGGCTTTGACGTTGAAGAAGCGAAGAAGAATCGAGGATTAGGCCTGGTGAGTATGCAGGAACGGATTCATCTGGTCCATGGAAGATTTACCGTCGATTCGAAGCCCGGCAAAGGAACAAGAATCTTCGCTGCAGTGCCTTTCGTTCCTGAAAATGAAAGCCCTCCAGAGGATGTCGTGTTCCCCATGCATGCCGCCTCATCGCATGAATGGGCCACTGCGGAAAAGCACGATCCGCGCTCCTAAAAAGCCCCCCGCACAGTGGATATACCCAGCATCCGTCTCTGCCGTTGTCTGTTTTCAATGGAATCTCTCCTTTAGCTCTAGCTGCCCTAATCGCCGGGTGCCCCATATCTCGATTTTGAGATGTGGGCATTCGTGCGAAGCACGAACCGATTTCCTCCCTCAAGAACACAACTTCAATCCATAGCCAACCCCGACCCGGAAGGGCACGCCTTCAGGCGAACTAAAAATCGACGCCGCGAAACGAAGCGGCCACCACTCTGCCGAAGGCCGAAGCGAAGTCCGAAGGACGAAGCGACTGAATCATTGCCTTTCGCCCGGAGCCGCATTAGCCTCCGAATCCACCTCAAACACCGCAACCACCTTCCCCGCCCCATCCATCAACTCAAGCTGTCGCCCCGCGACTTTCCACTGCTTCACCAACCCCAGAGCCTTCAGAAAATCCCGCTCCGTCTCCATCCCATTGGCACAAGCCATCATGGTCGACGCCATCTGACCAAACGTCAGCTTCTCTCCCTTCAACTCATACCCGCCCATAATCCGATTACACCCACCCGACCCACTCAGGCGATGGGACGCCGGATCGAGAACAATCTGAGGCTGCCGGTGCAGATCATCCCCCTTCACCGCCGTCTCTCCCAGCCGAACCAGCTTCCACTCCGTCTTCTCCAGCGGAACCGAAGCCCCCGCCGCCCCCGACTGCGCCAACATCGTCATCGACAAACCACTCGCCATCAAACAGACAATCCATCCCGCCAAAAGCCGTCTCATGCGCCCTCCTCGAAAACTCCAGCTTAGCCTTAGACGAGCGCCAGAAGAAGGACCTACTGCATTTCCAACCCATTCCTAGCCCTGGTACGTCAAAAAACGCCGAAGGCGCGCTCCATATCTGCCTGGGGCAACCCGCGGTCCCCGGAGGGTGTTCTTTGCCGCTGGGGTGGAACGCCCTCGGGATTTACCCGAACAAATCACGAGGGCTGAAGGCCCGACCTGTTCTCTCCCCGCCGCGGAACCGCCGCCCCACCCCTAACCCTTGCAATCTCTCGATACCCCCTGTATCGTCATTACGAGCATGACGAGCCGCTTCTCATTTACGTCCTTTACCCTCTGCTATTGGCGCCATCCAGCGGCCAGCGGAGTCCTCGCATGCATCTCTGAAAACACCTAAATCCCTTCAGAGTCTTCGAACTTCCCGAGCCGCAGCCCAAAAGGTTGCGGCTCTTTCATTTTCGGTACCATCAAGGAGAGGCTATGACGTCCACCCAACCCGAAGGCCAGACAGAAGTCCAGACAGAGAAGATGCCCAACCAAGAGCCCGGCCACACCCTAGCCCCCGCGCATCTCCGACGCCTCGTCCTCACCGGCTTCATGGGAGCGGGCAAGTCCACCATCGGACGCCTCCTCGCCGCCCGCCTCAACTGGAGCTTCCTCGACCTCGACGCCCACCTCGAAGCACGCACCAACGCGACCATCCCCCAGCTCTTCGCCCAGCACGGCGAAGCTCACTTCCGCCGTCTCGAATCCTCCGCGCTTGCCTCCGCTCTTGGCAGCGACCACACCGTCCTCGCCCTCGGCGGAGGCACCCCCGAAGAGCTCACCAACCGTCTCCTCCTCGAACAAACCCCCGCCACCTTCACCATCTTCCTCGACGCCCCCTTCCCCACCCTCTTCGACCGCTGCATGCTGCAGGACATCGCCCGTCCCGTCCTCGAAGACCCCGCCGCCGCCCAGCTCCGCTTCAACAAACGCCACCCCCTCTACCGTCGCCTGGCAAACCTCACCATCGACACCGCCGACCTCACCGCCGACCAAACCATCGACGCCATCCTCAAAGCCGATCTCCGATAACCCGAACCCCACTCAAGAACTGACAACGGACAACTGAGAACTGAAAACTCACAAAAGACTCAAACTCCGCACTCCCGCACCCAAGCCCCAGAAGAGCACACTATCTGCATCTAATAGTCAGCATCCCCAAGCCATCATCCAAGGAGAACTCGGCTGACCCACTCTTTGCCCGACGACCTCACCCCATACGAGCAGCGATCCCGCGCAGCAGTGCGCGGCCACATCCTCTTCGCCATCGTCGTCCTTCTTCTCCTCGCCCTGGCGTTCGTCCTCCAGAAAGAGCTCATGATCCTCTACGTCAGCGCTCTCTTCGCTGTCGTTCTCATGCCCGCTGTCACCCGCATCACGCAACTCAATCTTCGCGGCTACCATCCCTCGCGCCCTGTCGCGATCATCCTGCTGATCTTCGCCGTCGCACTTGTCCTCGCATTCTTCTTCACTACCGGCCTTCCCCCTGTCATGCGCGATCTCAGCAACTTCTCCGCTGAACTCCCCCAGCGCATCCCCGAGGTCGTCGCCAAAATCAAAAGAATCCCCTTCGCCGACAAGTTCGGCATCGACTCCATCGCCCAGCGCGCCGCCGGGGCCTTCGATGCCACCGCCGGCTACCTCTTCACCTCGCTGCCCCTCTGGCTCTCCCACCTCTTCGACATCCTCACCGCCGCCTTCCTCTGCGTCTACTTCATGCTCGAAGGCGAATACGCCTACCGCTTCTTCCTCTCGCTCTTTCCCACCGAGCACCGCCATCGGCTCAACAACACCCTCAAGAAAGCGGAACGCAAAGTCAGCAAATGGCTCCTCGGTCAGGGCACCCTCATGCTCATCCTCGGAGTCTGCAGCACCATCGTCTTCGGTCTCCTCCACGTCCGCTACTTCGTCCTCCTTGGCTTCCTCATGGGCCTCTTCAACATCATCCCCATCGCTGGCGGAGTCATCACCATCGTCATCGCCGCACTCGTCGCCGCGCTCGACTCCTGGGCCAAGATGGCCGGCGTCCTCATCTTCTATCTCGTCTACGTCAACCTCGAAAACGCCGTCCTCATCCCGCGCATCATGCGCTCCAGCGTCAATCTCATGGGCCTCACCATCCTCGTCGCTCTGCTACTTGGGACCGCCCTTGCCGGCATCGTCGGAGCGCTCGTCTCCGTTCCTACCGCCGCCCTCATCGCCGTTTTCCTCGAGGAGTATGCCGTTCAAAAGGACTGAGACGCCGCGCCCCATCCGCTTTCCACAAGCAGCCGGTCCAACCACCTCCTGCTAGCCGCATAACCACGTAGGTCCCCGCTTACAAACACGTTGTCCAAGAACTTTAATTGCCTTTTCGCCCCTTTTAACCTTCCTGAAAACACTTCTCCCTTGCTATTCTCATGCCAGTGTCTGACCTCAAGTTTGCTCAACCCGCTCGACGCAACCTGCTGGTGCCGGTCCTTCTGGCCTTTCTCATCCTCGGCATAGTTCTCGCTCTCGTTCTCAAATTCACTCCGCACAAAACCGCCGACCTCACCATCACCCGCACCATCCTCTATCCCACCCACACCGTCTTCAAATCCGACTCCATCATCGTCGGCAACGAGCACGCCGAAGACGCTCTCTACGTCCTCACCACCCTCCGCATCGACGACCGCCTCCGCCTCCCGCTCTTCCTCAAGGACTTCACCGCCACCCTCACCACCGCCGAAGGCGAGGAGGTCACCACCAGCGCCGTCGAAAAGCTTGACCTCGACAACGTCTACACCGCCTTCCCCGGGCTCAAGCCCCTCGCATCCGACCCCCTTCTCCGCGACACCATGATCAGCCCCGGCCAATCCGCCGAGGGCATGATCCTCCTCCACTTCCCCATCACCAAGGAAGTCTGGGACCACCGCCGCTCCGCCGTCCTCAACGTCGACCTCTACCATCAGGGCGAGCAGCAAGTCCTCATCGGCAGGTCCAGCGAAGCAGCCTCCAACGCCGCGCAATCACCCAACCCGCCATCCTCGCACCCAAACTAAACTCAAAGGCATGACCCGTCGCCGCTTCATCGCCGACACCTGGACCCCCACCACCGCATCGCTCACCGGCGACCAAGCCACTCACCTCGCCCGCGTCCTCCGCGCCACCCCCGGCCAGATCTACGACATCGTTGCCAACGGCTTCCTCCACCGCGCCGAAATCACCGCTGTCAGCGCAGGCAGCAACGAAAAAGAGACCCGCGTCGACTTCCTCCTCCATGAAGAGCTCTCCTCCGACGCCGCCCTCCCCCTCCATCTCCTCCTCGCCGTCTTCAAATTCGACCACATGGAGTGGGCCATCGAAAAAGCCACCGAGTTAGGCATCGCCCGCATCACACCCATCCTCGCCCGCCGCACCGAAAAGCATCTCGCCCAATCCTCCGCCAAGCGAGCCGAACGCTGGCGCCGCATCGCCCTCGAAGCCTCCAAGCAATCCCGCCGCACCGACATCCCCGAAATCGCCGAGCCCATCCCTCTCAAGCAAGCCCTCGAAATCGAGAAATCCCCCACCCGCATCCTCCTCAGCGAGACCGAGCAAACCACCACCCTAACCGCCGCCCTCGAAAACTCACGTCCAGGCACAGACATCATCACCCACGCCATCGCCATCGGCCCCGAAGGCGGCTGGACCCCCGAAGAGATGTCTCTCTTCACCCACCACGAATGGCAACCCGTCACCCTCGGTCCGCGCATCCTCCGCGCCGAGACGGCCGCCATCGCCGCTATCGCCATCGCGTCCACCCACCTTACCTCCCGGTCGCAGTCGCAGAGAACTTAGACTTGCCCAAGATGCACTGGTTAGGCTCTTTCACCACCTCCAAAAAATCTTTGTCATTCTGAGCGAAGCGAAGAACCCCCGCATTTCGCTTTTGCCGTTGCCGTTGTTTTTGTCGTTGCTTTTCCCTTGCATCTAGGTACCCCAAGGCTTCAGCCTTGGGTCTCTCAACACAAAATACAAAAGTGGGGCCCCACCCCTGGGGCAAACTCACCCACCCTAGATCGCCTTATCCAACTCGAACGATTCCGTATACGCCTCCACCGGATACCCTTTCGCCTTCCACGCTGCAAGCCCGCCCTTCAGCAGCTTCACCCGAGTAAAATTCAGCGCGCGCGCCTTCCCCAAAACCATCTTCATGGTTTCATAGTCGCCGCCCGTGCAATAAATCACTGAGTTCTGGTCGCGAGAAAATGAGGCAGTCTCTTTCGCGATATCCTTCGGCGCAATTCTCGTGGCTCCAGGAATAATCTCCGGATACGCCAGAAAGTCCAATGGCTGTCGGACGTCATACAGCAGAACATGGTTCGCACTCAGCAGCTCGTACAACGCCTCAGGCTCAATGCTCTTCGTCTCAATCTCACGCTTTGTACGCAGACGCATCCCCATGATCAACACAAAGACCAAAACACAAAACGCTGCCCCGATCGCCACTACTCCCATGCCTGACCTCCTGCTATCAAATTTAGATGCATCACGGCGGTCAGGAAGCAGTGCCGAAAGATCCCAAAACAAAAATGCCCGAGCCGAAGCCCAGGCACTTTAGGAACTCACAACTGAGAACGGATCACTGACAACTCAACTAAACATCTCCTTCACCTTCTCAAACAGCCCCCGCGAAGTCGGCGTATTCTCCACCACCATCGTCTCGCTCAGCTGCCGCAGCAACTCCTTCTGCGCCTTGCTCAACTTGTTCGGTGTCTGCACCCGGATCTCCACAATCAGATCGCCCTTCCCATGCGAGTTCAGATGCGGCACGCCTTTACCCTTCAGCTTGAACGTCTTCCCGCTCTGCGTGCCCTCAGGCACCTTGATGGTTGCCGGTCCTTCAAGCGTCTGTAACTCGAGTTCGGTCCCCAGCGCCGCCTGCGGAAACGAGATTGGCATCACGCAATGCAGATCGTCCCCATCGCGCTCGAAGAACTTATGCGCCTTCACATTCAGCACAACATACAAATCACCCGCTGGCCCGGCAAACTTGCCCGACTCGCCCTCACCCGAGTAGCGAATCCGCGTATCCTGCTCCACACCCGCCGGCACCTTCACCAGGATCTTATGTTCTGTCTGCACCCGCGTCTCGCCCTTGCACGTCGTGCACGGGTCAACGATCAGCGTCCCCGTACCGCCGCACACCGAGCAGGTCCGCGCCACTGAAAAGAAACCCTGCTGAAATCTCTGCTGCCCACGCCCGCCGCACTGCGTGCAAGTCACCGGAGCTTTGCCTCTCGCCGCACCTGTTCCCTTGCAGTCCGTGCACGTCTCCATCCGCCGGATCGTGATCTCCTTCTCCTTGCCGAAGACCGCCTCCTCAAACTCCAGCGTCAGGTCATACTGCAGGTCGCGACCACGCTGCACCCTTGAAGCCCTGCGACTGCCATTGCCGCCCATGTTGAACATCTCGCCGAACAGATCGCCGAAGATGTCCCCCAGGTCCACGTTTCCACCGAAACCACCACCGGCAAACGGATTGCCACCGCCGCCGTTCTGGAACGCAGCATGCCCATACCGGTCATACGCGGCCCGCTTGTCCGGATCGCTCAGCACCGAGTACGCTTCGCTGCACTCCTTGAACTTCTCTTCAGCCGTGTGGTCACCCGGGTTCCTGTCCGGGTGATGCTGCATCGCAAGCTTCCGATAAGCCGTCTTCAGCTCCTGGTCGCTCGCATCCCGCGAAACACTGAGTACCTCGTAGTAATCAACCTTAGTCACGTTTGCCGTCGCCATATCCCTGAAATCTCTTTCTACCGTAGTACCAAAATCAACAAACTCGCATCGTCAAATCCAACAGCGTACAAAGCTCGTCATTGAACCAACCGAGTACAGGTCCTGTCACATCCACTACAAAAGCTCGTCGGTCTGATCGAAGAACCCACAACCACCACAAAAGCTTGTCATTCTCAACGAAGAACCCACAACCACCACAAAGCTTGTCATTCTGAGCGAAGCGAAGAACCCCCGCATTTGTTTTTGCCGTTGTCTGTTTTTGCCGTTGTCTGTTTTTGCCGTTGTCTGTTTTTGCCGTTATCTGTTTTAAATCCGTTTCATCCGCACTATCCGCGGTCAGCCTTTCCTAATCCGCCACCTGATCCGCATTCGCCGCAATCCTTACCAGGGCTGGCCGCAACAACTTGTCGCGGATCTTATACCCCCGCCGAATCTCCTCCAGCACCTGATGGTCGGGGAACTCCTTTGTTTCGATGCTCCCCAAAGCCTCATGGATTCGAGGGTCAAACTGCGCCCCCACCGTCTCCACCGCCTGAACATTGAAGCCCTTCAGCGCATCCTCCATCTGCTTCAGGATCAGCTCAACGCCCGCGCGAAGCTGCTCCTTCGTGCCATCCGCCTTCAACGCCAGCTGAAAGTTATCCATCACACTCAGAAACGGCTCGACTGTATTCGAGATTGTGTAGTCGCGCGAATCGGCCCGCTCCTTGATCTCACGCTTCCGCGCATTGTCGAACTCGGCCTGCAGCCGCGCCAGCCGGTCCAGCAACTGATCCCGCTCACCCTTCACCTGCTCCAGCTCCGCATGTGTGGGGCTCATCTCACTTATCTCGCGGCCCGGCTCAACCTCTGAACCGTTCATCTCCGGATCCAGCGTCTCCCGTCCGGTCATCTCGTCCTGCATCGCTTGTTTGCTCCTCATAGTGCTACCTCTTCTATTGTCGACCATCCCGGCCCATCGCGCGAATCGCTCCCTGCCAGTCATCCTCTACCCCACCCTTGAACCCTCAAAAATAAACTTGGAAAAAATGGAAAATTTCTAGCGCCGGAAAAACACAGGCTAAAGCACCACGATCTACCAGCAAATCACCACAAACTCACCACAAAAAAACCGCGTTCCTGCACCCACTTTTCTCAAAAACCCCTGCAAAAACCACACTCCACCAGCCCCAGAAAAAAATCACTCCCGCGGCTCCAGCATCCGGTCAAAAACCTGCGCAATATAGCTCACCGCATTCATCGTGTACTCGTAATGCATCCGCTTCGGCCCAATAACCCCAACCGTTCCACGACTTTCCCCGCCCATCCGCGCCGGTGCCGCAATCAACACCAGCCCCGACATCTCGGGAGCATGCTCCTCCAGATCAAAAACCACTCGCACACTCTCCTGCCGGGCATCGATATACGCATTCAGCAACTCCACCAGCCGCTGCTTCGCCTCCAGCGCTGCCAGCACCTCGCGCAGCCGCTCTCTATCTTCTTGACTCCCAACGAGATTCGCCACCCCATCCACATACACCGATTGCTCGGGAACCTCCGGCACCGCCTTAACCCAAAGCTGCTGCACCGAGTTCAACATCCTCTGATACTCACTCCGCTCCCGCTCCACCAGCCGCGCAATCTCCGCCCTCACCCGCTCCACGCTCCACCCGCGAAAGTTCTCATTCAGAAAATTCGCCGCAACCTCTAACTCCCTCACCGTCAAGTCTTTATCGAGCGCAAGCACACGATCCCGCACCAGCCCGCTCCGCGTCACAACCACCGCCAACACCCGCGCCGGAGCCAACCGCGAAAAATGCACATGCTCCAGCATGTCTCCATCCGCCGCCGCCGCAATCGCAACACCCACACCACTCGACAGCGTCGCCAGCACATGCGACGTCCGCTCCAGCACCGCCTGTGTCCCCGCAACCCCCTGAAAACTAAGGTCAATCTCCGACCGCGACCGCGCCGACAACCGCGCCGCATCGATCCTCGGATTCGCCCCTCCGCTCAACTGCTCCACATACATCCTGAAAGCCCGCGCCGTAGGCACCCGCCCCGCCGAAGTATGCGGCTGCTCCAGCAACCCCTCATCCGCCAGCTCCGCCATCTCATTCCGCACCGTAGCCGAGCTAAGCCCCAAGCCTTCACCACTTTGCAGTCGAGCAATCGTCCCCGAACCCACCGGCTCGCCGGTCTCAATGTAGCTTTCAATAATGGCCGTCAGAATAGCTCTCTGCCGCGCCGTAACCCGCTCCGCATCCGCCATTCGTCCCTCCACCATTAACTCTACGCCAGCAGTCAAGATCGCTTAGCTAATCTCCAACACATCCTCACTCTTCGCTGCAATATCCTTCGCCCTGTCGGCGACCTTCTTCGCGACCTCATAAAACCCCTTAGCAAGCTTTGAGTCCGGCCCCGCCAGCGACACTGGCACCCCCTTATCCCCACCCTCGCGAATCTGTGGATCAAGCTCCACGGCGCCTAGAAACTCCAATCCAAACTGCGCCGCCGTCCGCTCCGTCCCACCCGCGCCAAACACGTCAATCACCTCGCCACTCGGCAGTGTCATCTGCGACATGTTCTCCACCAGGCCAATCACCTCCACCTTCACCTGATGAAACATCTCCAGCGCCTTCCTCGCATCCTGCAACGCCACGCCCGATCCCGTCGAAACCACGACGGCTCCGGTCAACGGCACCGTCTGCACTAGCGAAATCACAACATCACCCGTTCCCGGCGGCAGATCAACAATCAGGAAATCCAACTCCCCCCACTCCACCTGCTGCAGAAACTGCCGGATGATCTGATGCAGCATCGGCCCGCGCATCACCATTGGTTTATCGCCCGGCGAGATCAGCCCCACCGAAATAAACTTCACCCCATGCGACAGAATCGGCTCGATCCGATTCTCGCCCACAATATTCGGCTGCCGCGAAACCCCCAGCATCATCGGCACATTCGGCCCATAGATATCCGCATCGATCAACCCGACCTTGTACCCCAGCTTCCCAAGCGATACCGCCAGATTCACCGCGATGGTCGTCTTCCCCACCCCACCCTTGCCACTTCCAATCGCCACCACATGCGCTACTCCCGGCAAAGGCTGCGGCCCCTGCGGCGATCCTGCTCCCATATGTCCCATCTCGTTCTCCTTATCTAAACTTTTCTGGAGTTGTCATTCTGAGCGGAGCGAAGAACCCCCGCATTTCGCTTGAAGTGGCACGACTTTCATTCGGTAGCTCACTCATACATGCCAACCTGCACCTAGCGCCGCACGCATCTCCTTCTTCCTCTGCGTCTCTCCCGCCCGCATCTCACGCCGCCGTCCCGCATCCTCAAACCGTCTCTTCTGATGCTCAGTCTCCGGCACAACCTGCGGCACCACCAGCCGGTTCCCCTCGCGATCCACCGCAACAAACGTCAGATAAGCCGACGAAACATGCCTCAGCCGCTGTTCCCTCACATCCTCCACCATCACCCGAACTCCGACCTCCATCGACGTCCGGAACGCCCTATTCACGCTCGCCTTCAAAATCAGCAACTCCCCCACCCTTACCGGAGCCACAAAATCCAAATGGTCCATACTCGCGGTAACGGTAAACGCCCGCGCATGCCGCGAAGCCGCCATGGCCCCCACCAGGTCGATGTACTGCATCAACCGCCCGCCAAACAAACTCCCGATCGCATTCGAGTCTGCAGGCAGCACAATCTCACTCCGCTCCGACTGCGACTCCGACACCTTTCGTTCCACAACCTGATCACTCATACTTCAAGTCTAAATCGCCACAAACTCGCGTGCAGAACCGCGAAAGTCTGCAGTGCCCGATGTCCAGACTCTCGGACATCGGTTCGACGAAACTTGCCAACCACCCGCACCGCACCGCACCATCAACTTATGGACAAGATCGCCGCCCTCACCGAAATCCTCGCCGCCGACCCCACCAACGCCTTCGCCCGCTACGGCCTCGCCATGGAGCACAACAGTCAGGGCAGGACCGATCTCGCTCTCACAGAGTTCACCACCCTCATCCAACACAATCCCGACTACGTCCCCGCCTACCAGATGTCTGCCCAGACCCTCGCCAAACTGGGTCGCACCGACGAAGCCATCGCACGCCTGAAAGAAGGCCTCACCGCCGCCCAGCGCACCGGCAACGCCCATGCCGCGAGCGAGATGCAGGCTCTTCTCGATGACCTCACACTCTGAAGAGAGAAAATCCATCCCATCAATCCTCCACACGAACCGAACCCTTCGCTTTCGCCGAACATCTATACTTGAACCATGGCGACCCCCCTTCCGGCAACCTTAGGCGCCCTCCGCGCCAGCGAATTCACCTCTGCCCGCCTTGCCCGCAGCGTCAAAGACGAGCTTCGCGAAAACCTCATCGCGAAACTGCGCGCATCGGGATCCTCGAAGGAACAGACCAAAGCTCCGCTCTTTCCCGGCATCGTTGGTTACGAGGACACCGTCGTACCCCAGATCGTCAATGCCGTCCTCTCGCGTCACAACTTCATCCTCCTCGGTCTCCGCGGCCAGGCAAAATCCCGCATCCTCCGCGCCCTCACTACCCTTCTTGATCCCGCCTGCCCCTACGTCGCCGGCTCCGAGGTCCGCGACAACCCATACGCCCCCATCTCCAAATTCAGCCGCGACCTCATCGCCAAAATGGGCGACGAAACCCCCATCGCATGGCTTACCCCCGACGACCGCTTCGTCGAAAAGCTAGCCACACCTGACGTCACAGTAGCCGATCTCGTCGGCGACATCGACCCCATCAAAGCCGCGCGCAGCAATCAGGACCTCGGCTCCGAGCTCACCATGCACTACGGCCTTCTGCCTCGCGCCAACCGCGGAATCTTCGCCATCAACGAAATACCCGACCTCGCCGGAAAAATCCAGGTCGCTCTCTTCAACATCATGCAGGAAGGCGACGTGCAGATTAAGGGCTACCCCGTCCGCCTGCCTCTCGACGTCGCTATCGTCTTCACCGCCAATCCTGAGGACTACACCGCCCGCGGCAAGATTGTCACTCCGCTCAAAGACCGCATCGGCAGCGAAATCCGCACTCATTACCCCGAGAACATCGAAGAGGGTATTTCAATCACCGCGCAGGAAGCCTGGTCCACCCGCCCCTCGTCGAAGATCCAAATCCCCCACTACATCCGTCAGATCGTCGAACAGATCGCCTTCTCAGCCCGCGAAGACAAAAAGGTCGACAAACGCAGCGGCGTCTCACAACGCCTCCCTATCAGCACAATGGAACTCGTCATCTCGAACGCCGAGCGCCGCGCGCTCATGCATAACGAAACCCTAGTCGTACCGAGAGTCGGTGACATCTACACCGCACTCCCCGGCATCAGCGGCAAGATCGAACTCGAATACGAAGGCGAGATGCGCGGCGCCGACACCGTCATCCGCGAGATCATCCGCACCAGCGTAGCAAGTGTCTTCGACCAATACTTCACCGGTACCAACACCCAGCAGATCGAGCAATGGTTCAACCTCGGCGGCACCGTGCAACTGAACGACGCTCAACCCTCCGCCGGCTCCCTCGAGGAACTCCAGCAAATCCAGGGCCTCTTCGAAAAACTCTCACCGCTCGAAATCAACGCAAAGTCCAAACCCGAGATCGCCGTCAGCGCCGCCGAGTTCCTCCTGGAAGGGATGTACGCTCACAAGCGCCTCAGCCGTACCGAAGAGCGCAGCTTCTCCGCCGCCGAGAAAAAATCCCGCACCGATGAGGCGAGCCGCTACGCCGAAAAGATGCGCGAGCGCGAAATTGAACGTGACGACTACGCCAAAAACCGCACCCGCCGCGGCTTCAACTAAAAGGCACCTGTTGTAACCATGCTCCTTACCACCCTCCTCGCTCTCTTCACCTTCGCCCCACAGCCCGCACCTCCACGTCCCCACATCCCCGCCTCTCAACTCAACGACATCGCCACTATCCTCGCCCATGACGAAGGCTGGCCTCTCAGCAACCCTGACTACACCCTCGATCCCATGAAGCCCGACGTCGACGACGGCTTCGACTCGATCGGCCTCTACAAGAAAGCTCACCTCGTTCGCATGTACTCCATCAACCGAACCACTGGTCAGATCGTCGACTTCATGCGTGGCTGTCAGGTCTTCCGCTTCAAAGATCTTGAGAACTTTCAGCAGAGTATCCGCAGCCAGTCGCACGCCACACCGCTTACCGATGCGCAGCTCGCCGCCAAAGTCGGCTGCCCCAAACTCACCGTTGTCGACACCCATTGGGTCAAAGATCGATAGACCTCGTTCAGCACTCAGACCGGAAAATCGCGATCAAGGCCCTCCCAAGGAGGCTGGTACCCTAAGCGCATGCGCAATCCATCTCTTGCAATACGTCGTTTACCATCGCACACGGCGGCATCGGGCATCGCTGCAGCTTTGATATCGCTATGTGCATGCGCATCTGCGCAATCCGTCTCCACACCCCACGGCCTCCTATATCGATGTGCAACAGCGTCACGAGCAGCTAGCGCACAACAAAGATCCACGCATTGCCTCTGCCATTGCCTCCCTCGCCTCCTGCACCAGTCTTCCCGAGGTCCAGCCGCCCACCGGCCGCATGAACATCCCCCACCACTACCTCAACGGAAGTCACGGGCCAACCAACCCAGAAGAAGCTAAGGCCACTCGCGTTTATTACAGTTTCGAGCGCCGCATCACCGCCGGTATGAACCAATGGCTAGTCACCTCTGGTAAAGAGGAGGCACAGTGCGCACAGCAGCAGATCGACGCGTGGGCAAAAGCCGCCACCCTGCTCGACTACGATCCGAAGGATAGCTCCCAGGCGTGGTTTCAGGTCGAGTGGACGCTCAGTTCCATCGCCATCAGTGAATCCGTCCTCGTCAACGAGCCCTCGCTCGATCCCGCCATGGTCAAGCGCGACATCGCCTGGATGAACAAAGTCGCTCATCGCACCGTCGACTTCGACAAAGCCGGCAAGCAGACCAACAATCACCATTACTGGCGCGCCCTCGCCGCCGTCGCAACCGGAGTCATCTCCTCCGACAACGACCTCTTCAACTGGGGCATCGGCGTTTACAAACAAGGCATCGACGAGCTAGACCAGCAAGGGGCCCTCCCACAGGAGATGGCCCGCCACGAACGCGCCATCCACTACCAGTCCTTCGCCCTCCAACCCCTCACTCCGCTCGCATCCTTCGCCGAACGCCAGCACGTCCAGCTCTACTCCTACAAATCCCCCACCGGCCGCACCATCACCGATGCCGTCAACTTCCTCGGCGAAGCCCTCGCCAACCCCCAGATCATCAAGACCTACACTCCCGATGAACAGATGATCGACGACAAGGCAGCCGACTTCTTCTCCTTCGCGGAGTTCTACTCGCATCACGTCAGTCCCGGACAAATCCCAGCCACAATTCTCGACGGCCTCAAACAACCCACGTTTGCAACCCGCATCGGCGGCAGCACCACCGTGGTTGACGGATACACACCTGGTCCATCTAACAAGTAGAAATGGCCTCCCTGGAGGAACCTCATGAAGCGCGTCCGCTACACCAAATTCACCGGCGATCTCTCCTCCTCCTTCGGCCTCGAAGACCTCATGCAGGCGCTCTCAGACTTCCTTCTCGATTCCGGCTTCAGCGACCCTATGTCCCGCTTCCAGGAGTTCAACGGGGACCAGACTATGGAGAATCTCCGCGAAGCCATCCGCCAGGCTCTCGACTCCGGCGAAATCTTCGACGAAGAAGCCCAGGAAAAATACGAAGCCCTCTCCGAAGACCAGATCGAAGAGCTCATCGATCAGATCATCCAGAAGATGCAGGAGCAGAATTTCATCAACGCCGAGCAGCCCGAAGAAGGTCAGGGCCAGCAAGGTGACGGCAACGGCGAAGCCCGCTTCGAGGTCACCGACAAAGGCATGGACTTCCTCGGCTACAAAGCCCTCCGCGAACTCCTCGGCCCACTCGGCAAATCAAACCTCGGTCGCCACGACACCCGCCACGAGGCCTCCGGCGTCGAAACCAACGGCAGCAGTAAACTCTACGAGTTCGGCGACACCCTCAACCTCGACATCACCGCAACGCTCTCCAGCGTCTTTGCTCGCGAAGGTCTCGACTCCGTCATAGCCGGCGAAGAAAACTCGCCTCTGAACATCGAGTACTCCGACCTCCACGTCCACCAGTCCGACTACCAGTCTTCCTGCGCCACCGTCGTCCTGCTCGACTGCTCCCACTCCATGATCCTCTACGGCGAAGACCGGTTCACACCAGCGAAACGCGTCGCCATGGCACTCAGCCATCTCATCCGCACCCAGTTCCCCGGCGACACGCTCAACCTCGTCCTCTTCCACGACACGGCCGAAGAGATTCCCGTCTCGCAACTCTCACGCGTTAAGGTCGGCCCACACTACACCAACACCCGCGAAGGCCTCCGCATGGCCCAGCGCATCCTCGCCCGTCAGAACAAAGACATGAAGCAGATCGTCATGATCACCGACGGCAAGCCCTCCGCGCTTACACTCCCCGACGGTCGCATCTACAAGAACGCCTTCGGCCTCGACCCTCTCGTCATCTCCGAGACTCTCGAGGAAGTCGCCCGCTGCAAACGCTCCAACATCATGATCAACACCTTCATGCTTGCCAGCGACTTCTCCCTCATGCAGTTCGTGCAAAAGGTCTCGGCCATGTGCCGCGGCAAAGCCTACTTCACCACCCCGCAGAACCTCGGCAACTATCTGCTCATGGACTTCATGTCGCGCCGAATGAAAACCATTCATTAAGATCGAGCGGACCAGTAAGAACAGCGCTTCGCGTCAATGAAAACCATTCACTGAAGCTACGGCTTAGTCTCGTCCTTCTTGTCTTTGTGCCCCAAATCCAACCCAAACTTCGGCGCGGACTTCGTCCCACTCACCTTAACCGGAATCTCTGCCCCCGCTCCATTCTTTTTGAAGAATGGATCGGCTGGCTTGAGCAGGATTGACTTCCACTTTGAAGCCACCATCTGAGACACCTTCGCGTCCGTCCGCATCTTCCCTTCAAATTCAAACCGCTCTCCATCGAGCGAGTACTCACCCGTCAGCGCCACCGTCGCGCCCGGCAGCGAATAGTCCAGCTTGCTGAAGCTCAACTTTCCATCCTCCATTACAAACTGCCCCACCATCTGCGAATGCACATCCTCCGCGCCCGGCTTCGCGTCCTTCGGATCGCCCAGCGCCCGCAGACTCAGCATATCCACCTTGTCTTCTACGTCAGGATTCGTGAAATGGATCTGCCGCAGCGTAAATCCCCCCTTCAGTCCAATCTTTCGCGACACACTCTCCTTCCCAGGAGGGATATGCAGCTTCGTCTTCATCTCCAGCCGCCCCGTCATCACCACGGGCGTCGTCTTCACCGCAAGCTGAAGAAAGTCCTGAATCCGTCCATTCGGCACAGTCACATCAAGATCGATGATGTGCCCCTTCCCTCTCACATTAATCACTGCGCCATTGCATGTGAAATCCGACTCGCCCAGCCGCGCTTGCACCGGTTGCAAATAAGTATCCCCGTTCGTCCCGTCAACAATCGCATGAAACTTCGTATGCAGTGGCATCGTATGGTTCGCCGTATCCAGCGAAAAATCCGGCGTCTCCGTCGTCCCATCCACCACAATATTGTCGAGCTGCCCTGTAAACTCCCCCACCGAAGACAGCATCCCGCCGATCCCTTTGATCGTATTCAGGTCCGCATGCTCAAACGTGTAGCGACCGGTCACAGTCGAGTCCCCCGGACTCTCGTTATTCCACGGCCCAAACGTCCCCTTCGCATGGATATCTCCCGTCGGAATTGCATTCACCAGCGTCGCATCATAGTTCCATGGCGCACTTGGCCCCACGTCTCGCATCACGATGTGGCTCAGCTCGAACTCCTCCGGTTCCTTGTCCGGCTTCAACGTCCCTATCACCAGCTTCGAATCATCGAACACAATCTCATCCACCACGATCTCGATCTTGCCGATATGTCGTTGTCCTTTCGGAGCCTGCGCCCGCATCTCCTTCGGCGGAATATGGATCGCCATGCCCGTCACATGCACCGTCCCCACATGCATCGGCTTCGCAAACAGCCCCGTCCAATCTGCATGAAATGAAAAATGCCCCAGCTCGATCAACGGTTCCGTCGCCCCTGCCGCAACCACCTCGTCCTGCGGAAAGATGCGCAACCCCCTTCCAGAGACCACAAACCCCTTCACCAGCGAAACATCGAACCTATCCAGCTCCACCCGGCTATTGAAACGTGTACTCAGCGTCTCAATCACACGGCCCTTCAAAATTGGCGCGGCGCGATGCACGATCATCTCGCCGATTACCCCAAGCACCACAACAACAATCAGCAAAGAGGCGAAAATCCACGTCCACACCCCGCGGCGCTTCGAAACACTTTGGGCTTCGACCTGTTCATTTTTCTGTTCAATCAACATTCTTCACCGGTCTTTTTTGATGCGAAAACGGGGCCTCCCGTTTACCGCATCGCACCCGGCAAGTCAGCAACGCTCCGCCCATCGTGATACACAGCAAAGATCTTTTGCGTGTTACGAATATCCACCAGCGGATCGGCATCCAAGACCAACAAATCAGCGCGTTTCCCCACAGCAATCGTCCCGCGATCGGCTGAGTGCAACAGCTTTGCATTCTCTCCTGTCGCCGCAGTAATCGCCTGCATCGGCGTCAATCCGGCCTGCACCATCAACTCGAGCTCATGATGCTCCGCAAATCCTGGAATGCGTCCCGGCAACGCGCCTGAATCCGTACCGAACCCAACATTCACCCCAGCATCGAACAACCTCTTCAGGTTCTGTTGCCCAATCGCAAAGTCTTTACTGTGCTGCGCCGTCTGCGGATCCTGATTGATCTTCTCCGTATACCCCGGAGCATTGAACCTCGCCATCAGCTTCGGCCCAGCAGCCTCCTGAAAAAACTCGGACTGCATAAACTCAGGGTGCCCGGCGTAAACAAAAAACGATTCATCCACTGTGAAAGTTGGCACATACCAAACCTTATGCTGCTTCATCGATTGAACAAACGCATCATCCACCACCTGGTCTCTCACCGAATGCGCCAGCACATCCACCCCATCCGCCACTAACTGCTTTGCGTCCTCCAGCGCATACTCGTGTGCTGCAACCCGCACATGCTTCTGATGCGCCTCATCAATCACACCCTTGTAGATCTCCGGCGTCATCTCTGGCGTCGTGCCATGCCCTTTGTCGACCCAGATCTTCACGATGTCTGCACGATGCGCCGCCAACTCATCGACGTCTTTCCGCGCCTCATCCACCGTAGCTGGCCGATAGATCTGATCCGCGGCCGCAGGCAGCCCCGGCGCACCTCCCGGTACACCAATCCCCCGTCCCGCCGTAAAGATCGTCGCGCCTCCGAGTCGGCCTGCCCGTTGCTCTTCTCTCAACTCATACACAAGATCGCGATTCACCCCCAACGACATGATCGTCGTCACGCCATACCGTTCAAACTGCTTCAACTGCGCCGTCACGTTTTCCCGCGTGTACCCCGTCGCGGACGACTCCGCATCATCCACAATCAACCCGAGATGAGAATGCGCACTGATCAACCCAGGTATCACCGTCTTCCCTGTCAGCTCTCTCACAAGAACGCCCTTGGACGCGGCCATCTCCGCCCCACCAATCGCCGCGATCCGCCCATCACGTAGTAACAGCGAAACATGCTCTTGCGGTGCCGTCCCAGTCCCGTCAATCAGCCGCACGTCCCGCAACAACACCGTAGGCGTCACCGACGACTGCTGCGCCTGCGCAACCAACCCCGCACTCATTCCCACCAACACCAGCACGCGGAGAAACATAGCGACACCCCATGTTTTGGATGCAACCCCATAGCCAGCGGTCCGGAAATTTATCTCTGCCGCTCCCGCCAAAGCCGGTACAGCCCCCAAGCTGCCACCGAGCAGTTATCGACGATCGTCCCATCCACAATCATCTCTTCAAATTCCCTCACACTCACCCGCCGCACCACCAGGTCGCTCTCCTCTGCGTCCGGATCTGGCTCTCCCATCGTCAGCCCTTCGGCCAGAAACACATGGTGCTTCTGATTCAGTACCCCATACGCAATCTGCAGCGTCGACAGCAGCGTCATCCGCTCCGCCGTCAACCCCGTCTCTTCTTTCAACTCCCCGCGGGCCATCTCCTCCGGCACCACCTCTGCCTTCTCCCACCCGCCCTGCGGAAGTTCCAGATGCCGCCCACCAACGGTATACCGAAACTGCTCGATCAGATAAACAAACTCCCCCTTCGCCGTCATGTCCAGCGGAACAATAATCGCAGCCGGATGTTTATCGACAACTCCATAGATCCCGCGCACCCCATTCGTCCGTTCGATAACGTCCTCACGAACACTTGTCCACCGGTTCCGGTAAACCTCCCGGCTACTGATCGTCTTGATCGTCACAACTCCCCCGTTGAACGCCTCACTCAGGAACCGAAAACTCCAGATGCGACGGATACTTTTCCGACCCATAGATCGTCTGCGTCGCTTGCTTATACGCACTCGTCGGAGCCGTCATGATATTCGGCACAAACGTCTGCGGATTCCGGTCATAGAGCGGAAACCAGCTCGACTGCACCTCCACCATGATCCTGTGTCCCTTCAAAAACGTGTGGTCCGCGCCATGCAGACTCCATTTGAACTCCGTCACCTCCCCGGGCGTCAATGCTTCTGGCTTCTCGAAGCTCTTCACATAGCGTCCGCGAAAGATCTCGTCCACAATCATCAGCTGATAGCCAGCCATCGGTGCCGGCGCATCGTCCGGATACACATCGATCAGCTTCACCACCCAATCCGCATCCGAACCCGTCGTCGCGGCGAAGATATCCGCCATCACATCCCCCGTCACCGTGACATCCTTATCCAGCACCGGAGTTTCAAAGTTAGCCAGGTCCTTTCGCGAACTTACAAACCTCTGGTCCTCCACCAGCCACGTTCGCCACTTCGACCCATCTTCATACGTCGCTTGAATCGGCCTGTTCCGGTAAGGAATCGGATTTGCCGGATCGGCCATATATGATGCCGCTACTCCACCTCCCTTCGGAGTCGTAAAACTCAGCCCCGCATCTTTAGTTAGGTAAAGCTTCTCTTCGTGAAATCCACTCTTCGGCGGCCACGCATCATACCGTTCCCACTGGTTCACACCTGTACGAAAGCTAGCGGTATCCTTCAACTCGAACCCTGCGCGTCCCTTCAAATATTTCTCGAAGAACGGCGTCTCGATCGTCTTCCGGTACTGTTCCCCCGCATCGACTCCAAAGTTGATCGCGCCAAGGCTCAGGGTTCGCCTGTTCCACCCGCCATGATTCCACGGCCCCAGCACCAGAAACACATCATGGTCCGTATCATGCGGTTCAAGCGCAGCATACTCGGCCTGCGTCCCCCACATATCTTCCTGATCCCACCATCCACCCACTTCAAGAGTTGGCACCTCCACCTTCGTCAGGTGCTTCTCTACGGCCATATCCTGCCAGAACTTCGTGTACGCAGGCTGCGTGAGGAAAACCTTCGCCGTCGGCAGGTTCTCCATCTTCGCCGCAGCTGCCGCCCCGGCGAAGTTCACATTGCGCAGAAAGAAATCGAACGTATCCTCCTTGCTCTGCGACCGCACATCCGTCTTCTGCCCCTCCAGCTGTTGCACATAGTCAAACCCATACGTCTCGCGAAACGCACCATTATGGAAGAAGTCGTCGCCCAGCCACACATTCGTCATCGGGGCCTGCGGCGAGATCGCCTTTACTGCCGGATGCGCATCGATCCCCGCCGACATCGCCAGAAACCCGGGATACGAGACCCCGAACACGCCCACCTTCCCACTATTGTTCGGAACGTTTTTCAGCAGCCAGTCGATCGTGTCTCTCGTATCCGTCGTCTCGTCCACATCGTTCTTCGTCGTATGCGCAACAATCGCGCGGTTCATCACAAACTGCCCTTCGGACTCATACCGCCCGCGAATATCGCCGAACACAAAGATGTAGCCGCTAGCCGCCAGCTCCGGCTTACCTGTATTTACGGTCTTTGATGTGTTGTTATCCGTGCCATACGGAGTCCGCTCCATCAAAAACGGCAGCGGCTCTCCCGCGCTCTCTGACCCCACCGGCCGCAAAATCACAACATGCAGCTTCACTCCATCGCGCATCGGAATCATCGCCTCGCTGCGCGTGTACTCCTTCGATTCAGCCTTCTGCGCCAGGTCCTGCGCCCGTATCGCGACAACGGAAACCAGCAAGCCTACGAAAAGAGCTATCCTCGAGCGGCGGAGAACCTTCATGGGTCGTATACCTCTCATGCGAAATCGAAATTTGGAGTCTGAATTTTCCTAAAGAGCAAGGGCCATTTACCCCAGCGCGACCGGCTCCGTCGGGATAGGACTTGCCTCGCACTTCCAGCCTTCTCTACCATGCGTCCCGTCACAAAACGGCCGCTTCGATGACATGCCGCAACGGCAAAGCGAGATCGCAGGCTTCCCCGTCAGGTCCCACTCATTCCCATTCACATCGACGAGTGAGATCGGACCCTCCACACGAAACGGCCCATTCGGGCGAACAGTGATCTTCACCGCCGGGGCCGGAACCGGCTCTACCGGCACAACATTCAATACTTCGTCAGACATAAGACTCCCTTGGTCTTCGCAGCGGAAGACATCTTTAGATAAAGCCAGAATAGCAAACGAAGGAGTTCATCTCAGGAAGGCCAGGCTTCGTCCACTTCCATCTCATCGACGTAGCACCAGCCCCAGTCCTCCCCCGGCTCGACCGACCGCATGATCGGATGCTTCGTCGCATGAAAATGCTTCGTCGCATGTTTGTTCGGGGAAGAGTCGCAACACCCCACATGCCCACACTCCATACACATCCGCAGATGCACCCACCTGCTGCCGATCTTCAAGCACTCCTCACACCCCTTCGCCGAAGGCTTCACCTTATGAACATGGTTCAGATGAGTACATTGCATTGGCAGCACCTTCCCTCAACCCGATTCTCTCACGCCTTATATTCTCGGACAGAACTAGTCCCCTAGGCCCTCTGTGATCCCATACTCTTTTAGCTTCCGGTACAGCGTCGTCTTCCCGATTCCAAGCAGCTTCGCCGCCATCAACTTATCGCCCTTCAATTGACGGATCGTCCCGAGAATCGCATGCTTCTCCATGTCCGCAATCGACACAATCTCACCGTCACCTGTACCTATACCCTCTCTTCGTTCTGTCTTGTTGTCCTCCTCGCGAACCACCGGCCCCTGCTGCAGGCGAAAGTTCTGCAACTGCGTCGGCAGATCGCCCATATGCAGCAGCGGCCCCGACGACAGCGCACAAGCCCGCTCAATCGCATTCTCAAGCTCACGCACGTTCCCTGGCCAGTCGTACTCTGTCATCACCCGCAGTGTCGAGTCAGAGAAAGTCCGCTCCACGCCTGTCTCCTTTTCCATCCGCTCCAGAAAGTGCATCGCCAGTGGCGCAATGTCCTCCCGCCTATTTCGCAACGGCGGAATCCGTAGGTTCACCACATTCAGCCGGAAGTAAAGGTCCTTGCGAAAACTGCCCCGCTCCACCATGCCTGCGAGATCGCGGTTGGTCGCCGCCAGCACCCGCGCCGAAATAGGCTTCGCCACCGTCGATCCCACAGGACGAACCTCCTTCTCCTGCAGCGCCCGCAATAGCTTCGCCTGTAGATCCAGCGGTAGCTCACCAATCTCATCGAGAAACACCGTCCCGCCCTCAGCCGAGGCCAGCAGGCCCTCTTTCGCGCGGTCCGCTCCGGTAAATGCACCCTTCACATGCCCAAACAACTCACTCTCAATCAGCGTCGGCACCAGTGACCCGCAGTCCACCGTCACAAACGGCTTCGCCGCGTTCGGCCCATTGAAGTGGATCGATCGCGCCACCAGCTCCTTCCCCGTCCCGCTCTCACCCAGGATCAAAACCGGATGCGTCGAATAAGCCACCTTCGACAGAATCCGGTATAGCTTCTCCATCTCCGGAGACCGCCCCACGAGCCCGCCCATCCCCTGTTGCGTCCTCAACCGTTCCCGCAGCAACCGGCTCTGCACATCCAGTTCAAGCTGCTGCGCCGTCCGCTCCAGCACCGTCGTTAGCTCCTCCAGCGCAAACGGCTTCGTCAGACAATCTCCCGCGCCAATCCGCATCGCATCCACCGCCGACGCTACCGTCGCAAACGCCGTCATCACTATCACAGCCGTGTCCGGATGCAGCGCCTTAACCTGCTCCAGCAGCGGCAGCCCGCCCCCGCCCGGCAGCTTCAGGTCCAACAGCAGCAGGTCGATCCGCTGATGCTTCAAGATTCCCCGCGCCACCGTCGCACTCTCAGCCCCCAGCACGACGGCAAAGCCCATCCCGGACGCGACCTCGCAGCAAGCCTCCCGCACCGCATCGTCGTCATCGACCACCAGCACATGCAGCAGCCCATAGTTCTCCGCTGCGCTCTTCTTGGCATCTTTGTCCGCCCCCGGAACACTCACCTGCGACACACCCACCAACAACCCTGACGGAACCTCCTTCAACCGATTACCAACTACTCGCTCCCTCAACATCCCGGCCTCTCCCATCTTCCTCACTCCCGAACCCATAGTCCTTAGCAAGCGATCCACCCAGCCTCTCCCTTCAACAGCGACTTCACTTCCGCACCTAACGTCCTAGCCTCGTCTCGTAGCACCGCTGCCTCCGCCCGCCTCACTCCATACCACTCCACCGAGATATTCGTCCCCACCTCCGGTTGACTCTCCACATTCAGGCACCCACCTGACATCGCCACCAGCTCCCGCACCACGCGAAAGCCGAGGCCCCGCCCATTCGCGCTTGCGATCCCACCCGTCTGCATCAGCCGCCGCACAGCAGCCGCATCCATCCCACAGCCGCGGTCCCGCACCGTCATCACCACCCGTCGCCTCGCCTCATCGCCCTCGTTACCAAGCGCATCATTCCCCATTGCGTCATTCCCAGACTCATCGTTGTGAGGCCGCTCCATCACGCCCTCGACATGAATCGAGATAGCCCCCACCCACGGCGTCGCCTCTGCTGCATTCTTCACCAGGTTGGTCAGAATCCGTTCCACCGCCTCCACCGGCACCCGCACCGGCTGAAACGCTCCCACCCCATACGAAATCTCCACCGTACGTCCTGCCACACGGCTCAACAGCCCTCGGCACCGGTCCACCACATCCGGTAGCACCGAAATCTCCGCTTGGACCTTCACCGGCAGCCCCGCCCGCGAATGATTCACCAGCCGGTTGATCATCGCCCAGCTGCGATCGCTCAACATCCGCAGCTCAGCCGCATACTCGCGATGTTCCTCATGCAGCACACCCGGCATCGCCAGCAAATCGGAATAGAGACTCAACGCCCCCAGCAGATTACCCGCATCATGCGCCAGCCCCGGACCCTCGGCGACGCCAACAATTGGAGCAGCCGCATCACTCGAGGACGCCACCGCCCGCCTCACCACCGGCATCGCAGCCCGGTTGAGGCTCATCTCGCGCATCACATGTCGAAGCGCCGCAAATTTCCCTGAATAAATACCTGACCCTGAGGCAGTACTGCTCTGCGTTGCCTGCATTCCGTCTTCCCGCCATTCCCTGCTCAACGTTTCCTGACAGCAGCTGCACTTATGTAATCACGTCAAGTGCCAAACTGGAACTCCTTCGCTAAGTATTGGCTCATCAACGATGATGCAACCATACCCCATCCCGATCATAGATCCAGCAATTCCCAATATAGAACTCAGCCTCCACCCAAGCCCCACAAAATCTTCACGAATGCCCTTTCCGTTACCCTCTCCCATTCTGGAACAATCCCATTTTGAAACTCACCCCGCGAATGAACATGGAGAACCGAAAAACTGAGCCACCGAGAACCAATCCATCAGCCATTGCTCTTTGTTCCTGACTGTCATTCCACAATCCGACAGCAACCTCTCTCCACCCAGTAAAGATCATAAGAAGAATCTCACAACTATAATTCGTGAATGTCCGTAACCACCCCAACCCCGCAGCTCTTCCGCCCCGATCACCGCTCAGCCGACGCCCTCCGTCCCATCCGCATCACTCCTCACTACGTCGCCATGGCCGAAGGCTCCGTCCTCATCGAGTCCGGTAACACCCGCGTCCTCTGCAACGCCACCATCGAGCAGGGCGTCCCCGGCTGGCTTCGCAACTCCGGCCGCGGCTGGGTCACCGCCGAATACGGCATGCTCCCCCGCGCGACCCTCACCCGCACTGCACGCGAGAGCGAACGCGGCAAGGTCGGCGGCCGCACCCACGAGATCCAGCGCCTCATCGGCCGCTCCCTCCGCAGCGTCGTCGACATGAAGGCCCTCGGCGAACGCACCATCATCCTCGACTGTGACGTCCTTCAGGCCGACGGCGGCACTCGCACTGCCGCCATCACCGGCGCATGCGTCGCCTTGGCACTCGCACTCGGTAAACTAGTAGCGGCAGGCACTCTCAAATCATCGCCTCTCCGCCAGATGGTCGCCGCCACAAGCGTTGGCATCGTCGACGGCAACACCCTCCTCGACCTCTGCTACGAAGAAGACTCCCGCGCCGCGGTCGACATGAACGTCGTCATGCTCGCCGATGGCGGCTTGGTCGAAACCCAGGCCACCGCCGAGCACGACTCCTACACTCGCACCCAGCTAGGCCAGATGCTCGACTACGCCGAAAAGGGCATCCGCGAGCTTCTCACCGCCCAACAACAGGTCCTCGCGTCAGCACAATAGCTCTTCGCCCTCGCAGCCTACAGATTCTGCGCGCCTCGACCGCTAGCGGCTAAAACCCACGCTATGCGCGAGCTTCTTGCTGTCGTACATCCGGCCATTGGTCACTACGCTTACGACGCGCCGAATATCGCTAATATTCTCCAGCGGATTCCCGTCTACGAGAACGAGGTCCGCTCGTTTGCCCACTTCGATCGAGCCGGATTCGCTCTCTCTCTTCATCACACGGGCCGCTACGATCGTCGCCGACTGGATCGCCGCCATCGGACTCATCCCCGCCTGCACATACAGCTCGAGTTCACGGTCCAGGCCGTATCCGAGAAGACCCGTATCGCTCCCCGGCACAATCGTGACCCCAGCCCGATAAAGGGCTCCTACGACCTCCAGGTTCGTCTTCATGCGTTCGCGAAACCGTGCTTCGTCCGCAGCAGGTACGCCAAGCGCACGGAACTTCGACGACAGAGTATACGGAGCCGCCTTGATACCCGGCTCAAACGAAGCCACATCCACGTTGCTCGGATGTCCCGCCATCTCTCCCCATCCAAGCGTTGGGTCCACGACGATCTCCTTCTCCTTCATCAAAGCGATTAGATCCTTCGCGCGCTTTGACTCCAGATCCACCGGCCCGGTGTGCCCCTCAGGGACCATCGCTCGCGTCACAAACTGCAGATGGTTGATCTGATCCATCCCGTCTGCAACTCCATCAAACGCATTGATCGCCGCAGGCACATGCCCGGTCACCGTCATCCCACGCTTGTGCGCTTCCGCCGAGATGGCCTTCAGCACATCCGGCTGAATCTGCGTGTAGACCTTAATCTGTTCGAACCTCGCATCAGCATAGTTGTCCACCGCCTCGACCGCTTCCGCCGAATTCTTCACATCGACGTAGCCAAATGCCAAAGGCCCGCCGCTATCGATCAGTCCCGCAAGCAACAGCTTCGGCCCCAGCGCATGGCTCTTGTCAATCTTGTTCCGCACCGTTGTCAAAAATTCAAATTCGCCTCCACAATCCCGGGCCGTAGTTACCCCAGCCGAAAGCAGCGCCGGACCAAACTCCACCCCGGAGTAATGCACATGCATTTCCCATAGCCCTGGCAGCAGCGATCGACTCTCTGCATGAATCACCCGCGTACCCACCGGCACCTTCACCGCTCCTGCCTTCCCAGCAGCGACAATCCGTCCATCCCGCACAACCACCACCGAGTGTTCCACTGGCGGCGCCCCAGTGCCATCAATCAGCCGCGCACCCACGATTGCAAACGTTCCAACGGCCTCCGCCGGTACCTGGCGGTCCAGGTCGTCCAAATCCAGCATCTCCTGCTGCACACCGCTGTGCTCCAGGTCGCTCTCGACCGATTCGTATCCCTCAAGGATCTCCTCCTGCGGCAGACCGCCGGCAAACGTCATCAACGCCGCGAGCCGGCCACTATCGTTCATCCACACAATCTCCCGGCCAAACATCAGGTTTGCCACCGTATAACGCGTCAGACGAACCATCCTGCCATTCACTGAGAACGAATCGTGCCCCACCAGCTTGATCTCCAGCGGCAAGGCCTCCGCGCTCGCGCGCAGAATCGGCAAACGCGTCGGCTGGTGGTGCAGCTTCCAGTAGCGCACCATCATCATCTGCATCGAGGCGGACATGGTTCCGTACCCCATAAACGACACGGCGGGCCTTCGCATCGTGCGGTCCACTCCCCGCTCCCGCACTGATACGGCTCCGTTTTTCACCTGCGTATGCCACTCATCTTCCGAACTCCCAGTCGAAGATCTCTGCTCTAGCAAAGAGGGCGTGAAGGAATCGTCCATCTCAAGCTTCGACGTGACCGTCCTCTTCATCCCGCGGTCCGACGACGTCGACGTTGTCGTCATCTCCAGATGCCCGGGACCCTGCTCCGTGACCGTGTAGCTCTCCGTACCGATCTTGTGCAGCAAAAGATGAATGGAGTAGCTTCCTTCCTCAACCACCAGCGGACGGTTCTGGGCATGCAACCCCAGGCAAATCGCCAGAAACACGCACATCAAACCGGCACGGACCACGATCTCTCGTATCAACCCTAAGAACCCCTCGCGACTCGAATGGAAAATATCTGTCCATCCTAATGGAAGCATCGGCAATTCCGATCAGCAGCCAGGACGCTAGGCTCGAACGCGCAAAAACTCGCGTACTTACCAGCCAGGCAAAGCCTCTCCAGACTGTGTAAAATTAGCGTTCGTAGGCCTATAAACTCGTAATCAATACAGGAGACATGCACCAATGGAAAAGCTGACCCCAGGAAAACTCGCAGGACTGAAAGCCGTCTCCGACCATCGCGGTGTCATCGCCGCCGCAGCCATGGACCAGCGCGGCTCACTCCAGAAGTCCCTCGCCAAGGAGCGGGGCGCCGCTGCCGACGCGCACGACCTTGAAGTCTTCAAAACCCTCGTCACCAGCGTGCTCACCAAGCATGCCTCCGCCATCCTGCTCGATCCCGAGTTCGGCCTTCCCGCTTCGAAGCACCGCAACGGCAAGGGCCTCCTCCTCGCCTACGAGAAGACCGGATACGACGCCACCACCCCCGGCCGCCTGCCCGACCTCCTCGACGTATGGAGCGTCCGCCGCCTCAAGGAAGCCGGCGCCGACTGCATCAAGATCCTCCTCTATTACACCCCCTTCGAAAAATCTTCCGTCAACGATCTCAAGCACGCCTGGATCGAGCGCATCGGTGACGAGTGCGTCGCCCACGACATCCCCTTCTTCCTCGAGTTCGTCGGCTACGACGCGGACGGAGGCGATGAGAAGGCCCTCGCCTACGCCCTCAAGAAGCCAGAGGTCGTCTCCGGCTCCATGGCCGAGTTCGGCAAGGCCCGTTACAACGTCGACGTCCTCAAGGTCGAGGTTCCCGTTGAGATGTCCTTCGTCGAAGGCACCAGGTCCTTCAAGGGCGAGAAGGCCTATACCCGCAAGGAGGCCCTGCAGCACTTCCGCGACGCCGCCACCATGACCCACAAGCCTTTCATCTACCTCTCCGCCGGCGTCTCCAACCCTGTCTTCATCGAGACCCTCGAGCTCGCCGTCGAATCCGGTACCAGCTTCAACGGTGTCCTCTGCGGCCGCGCCACTTGGAAGGACGGCATCGCCATCTACGCCAAGCAAGGCGCGAAGGCCTTCGAAGACTGGCTCAACACCACCGGCGTCGAAAACATCAACAACGTCAACCAAGCCTTGAAGGGCGCCCACTCCTGGCACGAAAAAGTCCAGACCCACTAATACCGAGCCATTGATAACAACAGAGGCGCTGCATCATCGCAGCGCCTCTTTCTTTTAACCAACATCCAGATATTTACGACGGAAACAACCGTGCACGGCCGCACAGGATCATTGAAAACGCGCAGCTCATGAACAACTCTTCATGTTCGCTTTATGCAATCTGATCGATAATTTTGTCATGGTCTTGAGAAGGCTGCGCCTTAGTCGTCTGGGTTCGTTACTGCCGGTTGCGCAGCGCAAAGCATCACCCTCCACAACAGGAACTCCGCTCGCTCCGCATCGACAAGCGCTCGGTTGAATTCTTCGTCTAACCCAAAGGGCACAAGGTTGAACCCCTGGAATCGTTCTCAATGATCTGCAAATTGGCTCTGGCCATCGCCCTCTCGCTGTTTCCCTTCGTAGCTCTATGCCAGACCGAAAGCGGCACTCTTCCCGGCGGAACCCCGCTGGCAGTCCGAATCGACGATCACCTTCCACTGCGTACCGGCCAACCAGTTCGCGCTCAACTGATCTATCCAATCTACGACAACGACAAACTCCTTCTTCCCAAGAACACCGTCGTCGCCGGCAGTGTCGTCGAACTTCGCAACGACCGCTCTCGCCGCATCCGCGCCGCAATGGGAGGCGATTTCACGCCCTTTCACAAGCCCGTCGTCCGCTTCACCAGCATCGTTCTCACCGACGGGGCCTCCATCCCCTTCGCCTCAGACGATGCCATCGATGGGGCTCCCATCTTTCGCGCCGTCGCCACACCGCCTGCCAAGGGAGGCTTCCTCCGCCGTCAGTTCAATGATCTCCTCACCGTCGCCCGCAGCGATGTCGCGATCATCACCGGCCCCGAGAAGACTGACCGCTTCGTTCAGTTCATCTACAGCCAGATCCCCTACCATCCACAGCGCATCGATAAGGGCACAGCCTGGACGATCGAGACCTCGCACTCCGTCGAGATTCCGGCCGAGCCCGCGCCTCCAGCGCTCGCCGTGCCGGCCCCGCCGAAGCGTCACTTCTGGGAAGAGCCCCTTCCTCCCGCCGATCCCGAGAAGACCGATAACGGCGGTTGGATCGTCCAGGCCAATCTCGACGAGCCCCTCAGCTCCGAGACCGCGAAAGACGGGCAGCCCATCAAGGCCACCGTCGCCGAACCCATCTTCAATCCTGACCACACCATCGCCATTCCCCAGGGTGCCACGCTCATCGGCGCAGTCACCCGTGCCAAACCCGCCCGCAAGTTCGGTCGGACCGGCATTCTCACCTTTAGCTTTAGCCAGCTCCAGATTCCCCACGAAGAAACCCGGACCGTCGAGACCCGGCTCACCGGAGCCGACTCTGCACGCGACATCGCTCTCAACTCCGAGGGCCAGCCCAAGTCGAAACCGCAGGACAAGATCAGCCTGCCCATCCTCCTCGCCCTCATGGCCAGCCGCCCGCTTGATCAAGACGCGGGAAAGAACGGCCTCGGCGGCGGCAGTAGTCTAGGCAAGAACGCTACCGGCGGAGCCGCCGGCCTTGGCCTCATCGGCACCGTCATCGGCCTCGCTGGAGGCGCACCCAACGTCGCCGCCGGCATCGGCTACTGGGGCGCAGCGCGCGCCACCTACTACCGCTGGATCGCTAAAGGCCAGATGATCGATTTCGCCAAAAACACCCGCATCGTCGTCGAAACTACCCCGCGCAAATCTGCCCCCATGAAGTCCGACAAGCTGCCGTGACTTGTCAACCCTACTCCCACTCAATCGTTCCCGGAGGCTTCGAAGTAATGTCATACACCACACGATTGATCCCCCGCACCTCACTCACAATCCGACTCGAGATCGTTCGAAGCACCTCAAACGGCAGCGCAGCCCAGTCCGCCGTCATTCCGTCCTCACTCTCAACGGCTCTTATCGCGCAAGTATTCGCGTAAGTCCGCTGATCCCCCATCACCCCAACCGACTTCACCGGCAGCAACACCGCAAAGCTCTGCCAGACCTTACGATACAAGCCAGCCTTCTTGATCTCATCCACCACAATCTGATCAGCCTCCTGCAGAATCGCCACCCGCTCGGCCGTAACCTCACCCAGAATCCTCACCGCCAACCCAGGCCCCGGAAACGGCTGCCGCTCAATGATCTCCCCCGGCATTCCCAAATCCCGTCCGATTCGCCGAACCTCGTCCTTGAATAAATCCCGCAGCGGCTCAATCAATTTCAACTTCATATCCGCCGGCAGCCCGCCCACATTGTGGTGACTCTTGATCGTATGCGACGGCCCATGCACGCTAGACGACTCGATCACATCCGGATACAGCGTCCCCTGCACCAACCAGGCAACCTCTTCACCGGCGCTCTTCTCCGCTTCAAAAATCTTCTTAGCTTCATCGTCGAACACGGCAATGAACTCATTCCCAATCACCTTCCGTTTCGTCTCCGGATCGGTCACCCCGGCAAGCTTCGCCAGAAACCTCTCACTCGCATCGACCGCAACGACATTCAACCCAAGTTGCTCGCGCATCGTTGTCTGCACTTTGCGAAACTCATCCTTCCGCAGCACGCCATTATTGACAAAGATGCAAGTCAGCCGATCCCCAATCGCCCTTGCCACGAGCACCGCAGCAACCGACGAATCCACCCCTCCGCTCAACCCGCATATTGCATGCCCATTGCCGACCTGCGCCTGCACACGCTCTACAGTCGACTGGATAAAGTGCTCCGGCGTCCAATCCTGCTTCGCCCCGCAGATATCCAGGCAGAAGTTCCTCAGCAGTTCCATTCCCTGCGGCGTATGCGCGACCTCAGGATGAAACTGCACCGCCCAGACCTTCCGCCCCTCATCCGCGATACCGGCCACGGCATTCGCTGTCTTCGCCGTCAGTTCAAACCCAGCCGGCAGCGTCTCCGCATGATCTCCGTGCGACATCCATACATTCAGCGTCCCAGGCAATCCACGGAACAGCGGCGTCTCCGCCACCACCGTCACCTCGGCATGCCCATACTCGCGGGCCGCCGCCCCCACCACCTTCCCGCCCAGGTGATGCACAATGAACTGCAACCCATAGCAAATCCCCAGCACCGGCACACCCATCGCCAGCACACCTGCATCCGCATCCGGAGCGTCCGCGTCATACACCGAGCACGGTCCCCCCGAAAGAATTACGCCTTTAGGGTTCAGCGCCTTCACCTGCTCCAACGGAGCAGTACAAGGCAGCACAACAGAAAAAACATTGAATTCACGAATACGCCGCGCAATCAGCTGCGTATATTGCGACCCAAAATCCAGAATGACGATCGTCGAGGTATCCACCTACCCAGTGTAAACGGGGACGGCGACCCAACTCCTTCAGTAGTTCGAGTCCTTCTGACGCGCGTTCTCCAAACCCGACACTACGCCGATGCCAAGCATGATCACAATCATCGCAACGATATAGGACTCAGGAATGTGGCTCAGGTACGCCAGCCAGGACACAACGGCCACCAGAAGAAGATATCCAAGGGCATAGAGGGCAGTGTGCATCGCTTTTCTCCAGACAAGTTATAGGGGCCCATTTAATGAGATGCAGAATTTCTCTCTGACCGCGAGGAAATTTTCGTCGTCGTCAAACGCTTGTCAAAGTTGAAGATAGGCCCACTGCAGCGCCTCAAAAAATCAGGAACGGCTAGCTCGGGTCCTTGTGTCGAGTGGTTTGCACACCCGTGACCACTCCGATTCCAAGCATAATCACCGCAATCGCCACAATGTAATGCGATGGAATATGGATCAGATGAGCAAGGTAAGCCACACCAGCAATCAGAATCAAATACCCAACTGCATAAATCCCGAATGACATGGTCTATCTCCTCACAAAGATCTAGGGCCTGCTGAGTGAGATGCAGAATTCTCCCTAGCCGCTAGGAAAATTTTCTTTGTCTTCGAATGCCCGCCAGAGCTGCAAATAAGCCACCTGCCGCGCCACATGAAAGAAGTCCGATCCCAGAAAATAGAGCACCGTCACCCCCACCCACCACCAGAACAAGAACTCCGGCGTCGTCACACTCTCAAACGGCAGTGGAGTCGCCGAGAACACCATCGCCAACACAATCAACGCGATCTTCACAATCCCCATCACCAGATTGATCTCCACCAGCTTCGACTTCAGCGGCCCCAGCCGAAACGCTGCCGCTAAACTCCCTCCGACCCCCAGCCCCTTCAGCATCGCAAGCAACGGAGCCACTGACAGCGCCCAACTCACCACCGCCCACAGCGTAAACAGCCCCAGCGTCGCCACAATCACCAGCGAAAAATACCCCACCAGATTCGGCTCACCACCAGAGGCCACCGGTCCCGTCACGGTCAGCTCCGCCACGCGCTCCATGCACCAGAACCACACCGCAAAGCTCCCAAGCAGCGCCACCACCCGCACCGCCTGCAGCACAATCAGCGTCCCCACCCGGCTATGCAGCCGCCGATCGACTCGCCGCAACACCACCGTCCGTCCAACAGCCGACACAACCACCCAAGCCACCACCATCACCGGAGTCAGCCACAACGCCACACCCAACACCGGAGGTAGCAACACCTCCATCGCCTTCGCCAGCGTCGCTGCGGACCCCATCGGATCCAATACCGTCATATTCCGCAGCGCCGCAAAATCCACTGGCGTCTCCCGCAGAATCTTCGACCCCTCATACCAGAGCACCATCAACGCTGGAACTCCATACGCCCAACGCCACAGCACCTCCAGCGCCGTCAGCGAAGGCCGCCGCCAGCACTCCGAAAGCGTATGCACAAACGATTGCGTCCCCCGCACGGTACCAGCGGCAATCACCACACCGTCCTGCCGCACCGGCTCTTTGGATAAGTGCCCCACTACCTCACCACAAGATTCACAAGCTTGCCCGGCACCACAATCACCTTCACCACAGTCTTACCTTCAATTCGCGTCTTGACCTTCTCGTCAGCCACCGCAGCAGCCTTCACCGCAGCCTCATCGCTACCTACAGGCACCTTCACCACGTTCACCAGTTTGCCATTGACCTGCACCGGGATCTCAATCTCGTCCTCGCGTGCAAGCTCCTCGTTTGCCACCGGCCACGCCGTGCGAAACACCACACCCTCGCCGCCGATCTGCTCCCACATCTCCGCCGCAAAGAATGGCGCAAGTGGAGCGAGCATCAACACCAGGTTGCGAAACACCTCCGCGACTGCGCCTGGGGAGATCTCACCCGCATCAAAGGCGACGTCATACCCGGCGATCTCATTCACCAGCTCCATAATCGCCGCAATCGATGTATTGAAATGCCACCGTCCGCTGAAGTCCTGCGTGATCTTTGCAATCGTCTGATGCAGCTTCCGCAGTACCTTCCCTTCGGCTGCCGAAGCGCTAGCGCTACGCGAAACCCCGCCAGCCTCGCGCACCGTCGCGGCATACTTCATCACCAGCCGATGTACGCGACTCAAGAACCGGCTGACACCCGCAACCCCTTCCTCTTGCCACTCCAAATCACGATCCGGCGGCGCGGCAAACAGCGCATACATTCTCGTTGCATCCGCCCCATAACGCGCAATCATGTCGTCGGGCGACACCACATTGCCCTTCGACTTCGACATCTTCGCGCCGTCCTTGATCACCATCCCCTGCGTAAACAACCGCTCAGCAGGCTCATCATTCTTGACCATCCCCAGGTCCCGCATCACCTTCGTCCAGAACCGCGAGTAGATCAAATGCAGAATCGCATGCTCCACCCCGCCAATGTACTGATCGATCGGAAACCAGTAGTTCGCCTTGTCAGAATCAAACGGAGCCTTAGAGTTCTTCGCATCCGTATATCGATAGAAGTACCAGCTCGAATCGACGAACGTATCCATCGTGTCCGTCTCCCGCCGCGCCTTCCCCCCGCACTTCGGGCACGTCGCATTCACAAACTCCGCCACCCGCCCCAACGGCGACCCATTCGTCTGCGTAATATCCACCTGCTCCGGCAGCACAATCGGCAACTCGCTCTCCGCCACCGGCATCGGCTCATCGGGCGAGCAGTGATCGCAATACACCATCGGTATCGGCGTGCCCCAATACCTCTGCCGGCTCACTCCCCAGTCCTTCAACCGATAGGTAACCGTAGGCGTGCCAAATCCCTTCGCCTTCGCGAACGCAGCCATCTTCTCCTGCGCCACCGCACATCCCAGCCCGCTCCATTCACCCGAGCCAACCACAACCGCATCCTCCTCCGCGACATAGGGCAGCACCGGCTCCTCAGCACCCGCAACAGCAGGAGCAATCACCTGTCGCATCGGCAATCCATACTTCTGCGCAAACTCAAAATCCCGCTCATCATGCGCCGGGACGCTCATAATCGCGCCCGTCCCATAGTCCGCCAGGATGTAATTCGCCACCCAGATCGGGACTCGTTCCCCATTGAACGGATTCACCGCAAACTGCCCTGTCGCTACGCCATGCTTCTCAATCGCACCCAGCGCGTCCGTCTCACGAGCCTTCTTCTGCTGCTCCAGCAACTCCTCGATCTGCACTCGCAGCGCATCGTCCTTCAACGCAAACGCCTTCGCCACCGCATGCTCCGGAGCCAACTGCACCGAAGTCGCCCCAAAGATCGTATCGATTCGCGTCGTAAACACAGTGATTCTTTCCGATGAGCCATCGACAGCAAAATCGACATTTGCCCCCTCGCTGCGCCCAATCCAATTCCGCTGCATGGTCCGGACCTTCTCCGGCCAGCCCTCCAGCTTGTCCAACCCGTCCAACAACTCGTCCGCATACTTCGTAATGCGCAAAAACCACTGCGTCAGATCGCGCAGCTCAACAACAGTGTCCTCATGCCGCCAGCAGCACCCACCCACCACCTGCTCATTGGCCAGCACTGTCTGGCACTCCGGACACCAGTTCACCTTGCTCTTCTTCCGGAAGGCCAGCCCCTTCTCGAACATCTTGAGAAAAAACCACTGGTTCCACCGGTAATAATCCGGCAGACACGTCGTCACCTCGGTCGACCAGTCGTAGCTCAACCCCATCCGTCGCATCTGCTTCCGCATTGCCGCAACATTCGCAAGCGTCCACTCCCGCGGAGGCACTCCATTCTTCAGCGCAGCGTTCTCCGCCGGCAACCCGAACGCATCCCACCCCATCGGGTGCAGGACGTTATACCCGCGCATCCACATATGCCGCGCCAGCGCATCGCCAATCGCATAGTTCCGCACATGCCCCATGTGCAGCGCACCACTTGGATACGGCAGCATCTCCAGGCAGTAATATTTCGGCTTGCCTGAATCATGCCCCTCCGCCGCATAAAGCGACGCATCCGCGTCCCACCGCGCCTGCCACTTCGGTTCAATCTCGTTCGGGTTGTATCTCTGCGGCTGTTCGCTCTCGTTCTTTACAATTTCTGACATATCTCTTCATTGTAAAGAACCCTGCGCTAAACCCGCAGCAGGTCGATAAGGAGCGATGACTTAGCCGCTGGAAGCTCAAAGAAGCTTCCCATTCCAACGAAATCGACCTATAGATCCCCAGAATTCGGCAAACCATCATCCAAAAACCTGAATCGGACGAATGGCTCGTTCCGAACGATCGCCCTGACGATAGGCAAAAGATCGCGCGAAGCATCTGCTTTCACAACAAATCCCGCTCCGATCTCCAGGGCCTCTCGCACCACCTCAAGAGACTGATACGAGCTCATGAACAATATCTTTGTGTGTGGAGAAATTCTGCGAATGTGCCGGGCAGCGTCCAGCCCATTCATCTTGGGCAGCTGTACATCAAGCAAAACCAGATCCGGCAGCAACTCTGCGGTCTTCTCAACGGCATCCAACCCATCCGCACTTTCCCCGACAACTTCCAGATCCGCATCTTCCGCAAGGATCGAACTCATGGAACGTCGCCACTGCTCAAAATCATCAACAATCAAAACACGAACTCGTCCCAATTACCTGAAGCCTCCCGCCAAATCGGCGTGCCAATCAAACGCCACCGCGGGCGATGCTTAACCGATCACTTATAAGGATGCTCTTTGGCTTTCATTCCATCGTTGCTCTCGCGCAATCTTCCCCACGGACGCTCCAGGCCCAGCGCTCGGCGACATTCGACCTGCGCTCTGGCCTGGCTCCTCCGGCGATAGAATCACGACCATTCCTCGCCTCTTCACTAGCAGACCCTTCCTCTGCCACTCGCTCAACAGCCGGCTGACCGTAAATATCGTGACGTTCGCCTCATTCGCTAGCTCCTCATTACTGATGTCGAGTTCAATTCCCCCAACAACTCTCCGTCCGATTCCTTTGGCCAAATTGTCCAGCACCCGAGCGACCCTCTGACTGGCCGTGTTGTAAATCGCTGCAAGGTGCAGATCGCGGCAGTCTTCCACATAGTCCGACGCGATCAACAATGCATTTTCGAGCAGTCTCGGATATTGCTTGACGAGAGGCCGGATCGCACTACGGTTCCACACCAACGCGACGCTGTCCGCCACCGTCTCCGTACTCACCAGATACTCCATTGGCTCGGACAACAACGATCTTCCGCCTGCGACGTCCCCCGTCGGAGTCCAGAGAAGAACGACCTTCTCTCCCTTACGAGTCGTCGTAAAGGTGCGCGCCCGCCCTTCGATCATCAAAAATAGTTTGTCCGCAGAATGTCCCTCGTTTGCGATGAGCGTCCGCGCATTAAATCGTCGCGGTGTTGCCGCCGCGAGAACTACCGCGAGATCACTCGGAGCTAAACCTTCCAGAAATCTCGGCGCGAGTTCGCTCACCCGGGCAGCGATCTCAGAGGCCGTCATCGTTCGTTTCGCGCCTGACTCCGTCTTCATCTCGCCGTCCTTGTCTTTCAAAGGCCCCACAAGCTCGATTAGTTCGTCGAGTCGTCTTCCACCAAACAACGACGCGGCTAGCACGATCGAAGTGTTCTCAAGACTAACAAGCTCGAGAGAGAGAAACAATTCTTTTCCCAAGGCCATCGTCCGCCACAACGTCATTATCCAGCCGATAACGCCCGCAACACTCCCACATTCCTTGCCTCATCCCCTGGAGCGTCCACCGGCGTCTCCGCAATGAACGCCGCGTGGGCAAACCGATCATCATGCAGCAACCGACGAAAGACCTCCGCCCCCATCGTCCCTTCTCCAATATGCTCATGCCGGTCCAGCTTCGACCCCATCGCAGCCTTCGCATCATTGCAATGCCACACCTTCACCGCATCGAACCCCACCGTGTCCCCCACCAGCATCATCGTCTCTAAATACCCGTCCGGCGACACCAGATCATACCCGGACACATGCACATGGCACGTATCCAGACATACCGCCACAGGCGCGCACAGCTTCAGTAGCTCCACTAGTTCAGCCACCTGCTCCAGCTTTCCTCCCAGCGAAAACTCCGCCCCAGCTGTGTTCTCAATCAAAATCTTAAAGTCCTTCCCCTGCCACGCCAACCCATCGATCGCCTTCTCAATCGACTCCGCCGCCAGCCTGAGTCCCTCCTCGCGCGTCAATCCCTTCCAACTCCCCGGATGCAGCACCAGGTACTCCGCCCCCAGCGCAAGCGCCCGTTCCACCTCTCCGCGAAACGCTGTCACTGAATTGGCGCGCACGCTATCCGTCTGGCTACACAGATTAATCAGATAGCTCGCATGCACCGCCACCGGCCCCACATCATGCTTCGCCCGCAGCTCACGCATCTTCGCCGCGTCACCAGCCTTCACCGCTGCCGCTCGCCACATGCGCGGACTCGATGAAAATATTTGAAACGTATTCGCCCCCGCCGTCACCGCCCGCTCCACCGCCGTCCACGTCCCACCCGCCGTCCCCACATGCACACCAATCCGCTTCTTCAACCCATTCGCCATCTCTCAAGCCTACCCCAGATGGTATGCTGAGGCCCATCGCTACAACCCGTCCAGAGAGGACTTCAATGCCTACTACTCCACAAAACCTCAAAAATCACACGCGCTGGTACCCGCTCTTTCACTTCTTCGTTCTGCCCCTTCTTCTGCTCAACTTCATCTTCTCCATCTACGTCACCATCCACCACTGGCCGGACCATTGGGCTGTCCATCTCTGGTGGATCGTCATGGCCATCGTCTTCTTCGTCATGGCAGGCATCGCTCGCGGCGGCGCTATTGCCGTGCAGGACCGAATTATCCGTCTCGAAGAACGCCTGCGCCTCAACGCGCTTCTCCCGGCCGAAGAGCGCGCCCACATCAACGACCTCACCACCAAGCAACTCATCGCCCTTCGGTTCGCCTCAGACGACGAACTCCCCGCGCTCGTCCGCAAAACCCTCACTCAGAACCTGGAACCCAAGGCCATCAAGCAAAGTATCGTCAACTGGCGTGGCGACTATCACCGTGTCTAAGCAAAAATAGCCAGCGCCCGAAACCGAGCGCATAACCAGGAGACAAGGCATACACGCCACGAAGTGGCCGCGCGAAGCCCAGTGGCCCAGTGGGCCCGTCCGGCAGGACATAGCTTTTCTGCAGGACATAGCTTTCTTCAGTAAACGTCTCTCTGGTACCGGTTCTGCTTCTTCATCGAAGCCAGATACTCCGCCGCGTGGTCCAGCGTTCCATTCGAACCCTTCGCGATCACGTCCAGCAGCGCCACCTCCACGTCCTTGGCCATCCGTGTCACGTCGCCGCAAACATAAAAGTAAGCCCCGCGCTCCAGCCACTCAAACAGGTCCGCAGCATGCTCCCGCATCCGGTCCTGCACATATACCTTGTGCGCCTGGTCGCGCGAAAACGCCGTATCCAGCCGCGTCAGCACACCGTCCTTATGCATCGCCTGGAACTGCTCGCGGTACAGAAAGTCCAGCTTCTCTCGCTGATCTCCGAAGAACAACCAGTTGTCCCCCATCTGCCCCGTTGCCTGCCGCTCCTCCAGAAACGCGCGGAATGGCGCAACGCCCGTGCCCGGCCCAATCATGATCACCGGCGTCGATGTGTCTTCCGGCAGCCGGAAGTTCCCATTCGCATGCAGAAAGATCGGCATCGTCGCCCCCACCAAAGCGCGTTCGCCAAGTTGCCCGCTCGCCACACCCTGCCGAATCCGTCCATGCGACTCATACCGGATCACCCGCACCGTTATCTGCACATTGTCCTCATGCACCTTCTGGCTCGATGCAATCGAGTACATCCTCGGCACCAGGCGCTGCAGCACATGGAACAACTGTTGCGGCTCCGTTACCACCCCCGGAAAATCCGCCAACAGGTCAATAAACTCGCGCCCCCAGCAGTACTCGTCCGCCCGCGCCCTGTTCTCCGGCGCCACCATCTCCTTCAAGCTTTCCAGCCCCGGAGCCAGCTTCGCATACTGCTTCACGCTGCCCCTTGCCAGCTTGCCGATGCTCAACCGCGTCCGCAACGCCTCTTCCAGGCTAATGTCGATCTTGTAGTGGTCCTGCACCCGCTCGTCGCCCCTGAATCGCAGCGCGGCCAATACATCCGCCACCGCCTCCGCCCGGTTCTCAGGATTGATCCCCACCGCATCGCCCGGCGTATAGCTCATCCCCTCGTCCAGCGTCAGCTCGATATGCCGCGTCTCTTTCTCCGACCCTGCGGCCGTCTGCAGCTCATTCACTCTTACCGTGGACAAAAACGGGTTATTTCGCGTGTACTTCGATACTTGTCCCGCCGGGCCGTTAACTTCCCGCTCTTCAACCTCAATCATCTCTCTATGGTAGAACGCCTCCTCACAAAACGCAGCTACCACTCGTTCGGCAGAACAACACCTCTAAATGGGTATTGTGAGGGCAATGCGGTCGCTTGTTCTTCCAACCCACTCAAAACACTCGCCATCTCCACCAAAGCGACAGCGAAAAATCCAAGCCGCCTGCAATGCAATCGTTCATTTACAGAAGTACCCGCGCCGCTCATACTGTTAGGCATCCAGTTACCCGCGAGGTTAGCATCGAAGACTTTGTCTCCGCTCCCAAAAACCCAGACAAGCCCGGCGACCCTGCGACCGACCACTCCACTCAGTCAGCAACCGCCGCACCCGTGCTGACGGAAGAACCCGCGTTTACTCATCCTGACCGCCATGGTCCACCCCAGTCATCCAAGGGCAGACGCAACTTAGCGATCATCATCACCGCATGTCTCGCGATAGTCGTGGCGATTGCCTTCAAACGAGCCCCGCAACTCAGGGCTCCCTGGCCACAAAGCTACGACCCCGCCCACGCCTGGCTCCTCTCCGCCGCGCTGGCTGCTCTGCCACTTCTTGTGCTTTTGATCGCGATGGCCGGCCTCCGTATCAAAGGACATATCGCCGCCTTAGCTGGCCTGGCAACAGCGCTGGCAGTCGCTCTCGTCGTCTTCCACATGCCAGTGCGGCTCGCCCTTCTCGCAACCGGCCTCGGCGCTGGCTACGGACTCTTTCCCATCTGCTGGATCGTCGTGCCTGTCCTGTTCCTGTATCAACTCACCGTGCGCTCAGGCAGATTCGCACAGCTCCAGGACTGCCTCGTAGGCGTCACACCCGACGGCCGCTTGCAGCTCCTCCTGATTGCATTCGCATTCGGTGCCTTCTTCGAGGGCGCAGCCGGCTTCGGAACTCCTGTGGCCGTCTGCGGAACCATCCTCATTGGTCTCGGCTTTCCGCCACTTCAAGCCGCGGGCCTTGCTCTGCTGGCCAACACCGCCCCCGTAGCCTTTGGTGCTCTGGGAACTCCCATCGTTGCCCTGCATGGCGTCACCGGTCTCGACACCCTCCAGCTCGCACGAGTCATCGGCCGCATTCTCGCTCCCTTTTGCGTCATGGTTCCTTTCTGGCTGATCTGGGCCTTCGCAGGCTTCAGCGCGATGCTGGAGGTTTGGCCCGCCATCCTCGTCGCCGGAGGTACCTACGGAGCAACTCTGCTCCTGGTCTCGACCTTTCACGGCCCATGGCTGGCAGACATCTCCTCTTCGGTCGTCAGTATGGCTGCCCTCATCGCCTTCTTCCGCGTGTGGAAACCAAAGCGAATCCTTAACGCCACCTGTAAGGACGTCACACGCGAGCCGCCGCCCTGCAACACCGCCAGCGGCAAAACCATACTGCGAGCGGCTCTTCCCTGGATCGTCCTCACCCTCTGCGTCGTTCTATGGGGCATGCCGGGCTTCTCACAGTGGATTGACACAGCTACCAGCATGAAACTCCCAATCAACGGTCTGCATCAGGTCGTACTGCGCATGCCGCCGGCCGTTCCCGCACCAACAGCCGAGACCGCAGTCTTCAACTTCAACTGGCTCTCCGCCACGGGCACCGGCATCCTCATCGCAGCCGTCCTTGCTGGCCTGCTCATGGGAATGCGGCCGCGCGCAATCGCTCACGCATTCCTCGAAACCATGGTGACCGTCCGTTTCACGCTCGTCACGATCGCTGCGCTTATGGCCATCGGCTTCATCACACGCTACTGCGGCATGGACGCAACCCTCGGCCTCGCCTTTGCCCGCACCGGAGCCTTCTATCCCTTCTTTGGCACCCTCATCGGCTGGATCGGCACCGCCTCCACCGGCTCCGACACCTCATCGAACGTCCTCTTCGGCAGCCTGCAAAAGCTCACCGCGCAACAACTCAACATCTCACCTTACCTGATGGCCTCGGCCAACTCCGCCGGAGGCGTCATGGGCAAAATGGTAGCTCCCCAAAGCATCGTCGTCGCCACGACAGCCGTGGAAACCTACGGCAGCGAAGGCACCATCCTTCGCTTCGTCTTCGTGCACAGCCTCGCACTCGCCTGTCTGGTCGGTCTTCTTGTCTCGATGATGGCGTACTGGCCAGCTTTCACCAAACTCATACTTCGCTAAACGCTACGGCGCCAGCAGAATCCGCAGATCGCGCAGGTTATTCCCCGTCGGCCCCGTCGTTATCGCATCTCCGAGCGTCGCAAGCAACCAGTATGAGTCGAACGCCGCAAGCGCAGCGTCCACCCGGTAACCCACACCGGCCGCCCTGGCCACGGTTGAGCCATCGACCAACGCACCCGCAGCCGGACTATTGCCATCGACCCCATCGCTGCCGGCACTCAAAATCTTAATCTCACTCCCCGCGATAGATTCGCTGCACAACAAAGCGAAGTGCTGGTTCCTTCCCCCTCTGCCCACCGCGCCCGGCGGCACCTGCACCGTCACCTCGCCGGCCGAGAGCAGACAAATCCTCGCGCGCCACCGTCGCAAGACCTGCACACGCTCCAACAAATACGCCGCTGCCCGCTCCGCACTCCAGTCGTCACAGAGATTGTCAATCTCCACGTGCCATCCCAGCTCTCTCGCGCGCACCGCCGCCGCCTCTTCCAGCGAAACGCTATCCAGCAACACGCTCCACCGCGACCGCGCAAAGATTCCATCATCAGGCTTCGGCGTCTCAGCAAGCTGACGATTCGTCAACATCTCAGAGATCACACGAGGAAGCTTGGCAGCAAGACCATACTCCTCCGCAATCCGGTAGACATCCTCCACGGTGCTGTGATCCGGCAGCGTCGGCCCCGACGAAAGCGCGTCAAGCTCGCCCTCCGGTACATCAGAAACAAAGATCGTCATCTGGGCCGCCGGCGCAGCAGCCTCGGCAAGCCGCCCCCCTTTCACAGCAGACAGATGTTTCCGCACCGTATTGATCGCCGCGATCGGCGCCCCGCTCTCCACCAACACCTTATGCGTCGCCGCTATCACATCCAGCGAAACCCCCGGCATCAGAAACTGCTCCACCATCGCCGAGCCCCCGCCGCTCACCAGAAAGATCACAAGGTCGCGCTCCGTCAACGACCGCAGCGTCTCCAAAATATCCGCAGCCGCCGCAATCGAAGCTTCATTCGGACTGGGATGCCCACCGTGATACACGCGGAATCCCGACAGCAGCAATACCGTTCCCTCAGGCGCAACGACCACTCCTTCAAACCACGCCGCCGCATCTCCAACCTGACGCAGAAAGACAGTCGCCATCGAACCTGCAGCTTTGCCAAGCGCAATCAGCACCAGTCGACCGTAGCGATTCAACGAGTAACTATGTCGATCGATCTGCAGCACGCCCCCGCCGAACCGAACGCTCCGCTCCATCGCCACTTCGACCCGCGAAGCATTCAACGCATACAGAAAAATATCGAGGGCGTCTTCGCGGTCAGAACCCCGGGCACGATTCATTGGCGTCTCAATCCTCAAGCAACAGCAACGGTCATCACCCGCAGCTCAGGAGAGACGATCAACCTCGCCTCCGTTCGCGCCTGTACCTCCGCCGCATCGAGTCCTTCGGCAACCTCGGTCAACACAAGCCCCGCAGGGGTCACGTGGATCCAGCAAAGCTCCGTCACAATGTCATGCACCACACTCTGCCCGGTCAGCGGCAGCGTACATTCCTTCAAAATCCGCGAAGCGCCATCCTTCGTCTGGTGCTCCATCGCGACAATCACCCGCCGCGCCCCTGCCACCAGATCCATCGCGCCGCCCATACCCTTCACCATCTTGCCCGGAATCGTCCAGTTCGCAAGGTTGCCATGCTCATCCACCTGCATCGCACCGAGGATGCTCATATCCATGTGGCCGCCGCGAATCATCGCGAACGACTCCTCGCTCCCAAAGAACGAGCACCCAGGCAACTCCGTCACAGGCTGCTTTCCTGCATTGATCAAATCAGGGTCCGCCTGTTCATCGGTCGGCGGCCCGCCCACGCCGAGCATCCCATTCTCCGACTGAAACATCACGTCAATCCCCGCAGGAATATACGCCGCAATCATCGTCGGCAAACCTATTCCAAGATTGACGTAAAACCCGTCTTTGAACTCCCGGGCAATCCGTCGCGCAATCCGCTCTTTGCCCGTCACGCCGCACCTCCGGATTGGCTCAACCCCGACTTTATGAACTCCGACTCGATCGGCTTGCGATACGTCGCTCCCACCAGGATGCGATTCACATAGATCCCCGGCGTAACAATATGGTCTGGATCAAGCTCTCCCGGCTCAACCAACTCCTCCACCTCAGCAATCGTCAGATCTGCAGCGGTAGCCATTGCCGGATTGAAGTTCCGCGCTGTCTTGCGATAAACAAGATTCCCCAGCCGATCCCCCTTCCACGCCTTGATCAGCGCGACATCCGCATGCAGTGCCTGCTCCAGAACATAAGTCCTATTGCCGATCTTGCGTGTCTCCTTCCCCTCGGCCACCACCGTGCCCAGTCCCGTCGGTACATAGAATGCAGGAATCCCCGCGCCACCAGCACGAATGCGTTCAGCCAGAGTCCCCTGCGGAATCAGTGTCAGGTCCAGCTCGCCCTTCAGCACCAGCGTCTCAAGCCGTCGGTTTTCTCCCACATAACTCCCCACGTGCGACGCAATCATTCCAGCTTCGAGCATCAGCCCCATGCCAAATCCATCGACGCCCATGTTGTTGCTGATCGTATGCAGCCCGGTAATGCGACGGCGCACCAGCGCAGCGATCAGGTTCTCCGGAATACCGCAGAGCCCGAAGCCCCCAAGCATGATCGTCGAGCCCGAAACAATATCTGCAACCGCTTCGTCCGCGGAGGAAACAACTTTGTTCATAGCGAGAATTCTCTGCGCGGCGAGCACTCACGCCGCGCAGTCCTTAAGTGGTCTTCTACTTCTGCGTCGAGAAGGTGAAAATCGTCGTGCTGTGCCGATTCTCCCCCGGCTTCAACAAAGTCGATGGAAAATCCGGATGGTTCGGCGAATCCGGAAAGTGCTGTGTCTCCAGGCACAATCCCGTATTCTTTGCATGCCCTTCACCCGGCGTGCCGAACTTCGTCCCATCCAGAAAGTTACCTGAATAAAACTGCACACCGGGCTCGGTCGTCGTCACCGTAAGCACCCGTCCGGTCTTCGGATCGTAAACCCGTGCCGCAGTCTTCATCTCGCCATTGGCTCCACGAAGCACCCAGTTATGGTCGTAGCCACCCGCAATCTTCAACTGCGCGTTATTGTCATGAATCCGGTCGCCAATCGTCGTCAACTTACGAAAATCGAACGGCGTACCGTCGACCGATGCCAGCTCGCCCGTCGGAATCAACCCCGAGTCGACCGGAGTGTACTTATCCGCGGGAATCTCCAGTTCCTCATTCAGGATCGTGTTCTTCGGGTCGGCCGATAGGTTGAAGTAAGCATGGTTCGTCAGGTTCACCACGGTCGGCTTGTCCGTCGACACGTTATAGTCAATCCGCAACGCCTGATGCTGCACCGTATACCGGACATGGGCTGTCAGTGTTCCCGGATACCCCTGGTCGCCGTCCTTGCTCACCAGCGTCATCTCCACCCCTCCAGCAACCTCGCGCGCCTGCCATACCACCTTGTCAAAACCTACAATCCCGCCGTGCAGCGAATTCGCATTGTTATTCACCGGCACCTGGTACTGGTGTCCATTGATCGAAAACTTCCCCCGCGCAATCCGGTTCCCATATCGCCCGACAATCGCCCCAAAGTACGTCGTCTTGTCCGCCAGATAGGCATCCAGGTTGCTATAGCCAAGGACCACGTTCTCCGAAATCCCGTCGCGATCCGCTGTCTTGATCGACACTATGCGTGCCCCATACGTCATGATCGACGCTTCAATGCCGTCACCCCTCAAGGTGTAAAGGTCTACTGCCGTTCCATCCGGCATCTTTCCCAGTGCCGTCTTCGACACCACTCCATGTGCAGCCATCGTAGTCACCATGCTAAGCAGCATAACCTGTAGCCATCTCATCGTCATATTTCCCTCTGTCTTATCCCTCACCGCCAGTGAATCTGCTGGCAGTTTCGTTGCGGAATCGCCTGCACTCAGGCGGCCCTCGCCACTATACGTCAACACTCGCGCCTCCACGAAACAGCGGTAAGATGGGACGTCAAACCAATCGAGATAAGGACGCTCATGACCACGAAATCCAGAAGATTTTCTCTCCTCCTGCTCCCTCTGCTCGCCTTCAGCAACATCGCCACCGCCGCCCCCCCCGACCACTGGGTCGGCACCTGGGCAGCATCACCTTTGGCAGCCAAAAACCCCGGAGCCAAGTTCGGCGCCCCGGGAACAGACGGCACCACCCTTCGCGAGATCGTCCATATCTCCATCGGCGGCCCTTCTGTCCGCGTCGTCCTCACCAATGAATTCGGCCTCGACCCGCTCACCATCGGCGCTGCACAGATCGCCCTCAGCTCCGGTACCAGCGCCATTACCGCGGGCAGCGCAACTGCCCTCACCTTTGGCGGAGCGCCGTCAATCATCATCCCACCCGGAGCTCTGGCCGTCAGTGACCCCGTAGCCTTCAAGGTCGCTCCCTCTTCCAATCTCGCCGTCAGCCTCTTTCTCCCCGACCAGCCAGTCAATCAACTGACCCTTCACCCGTTCGCCGATCAGACCAACTACCTCGTCCCGGGCAACGCCGTCACTGCCGCCTCGCTCGACACCCCCACCACCTTCTTCACTTGGGACTTCCTCAAAGGAGTCGACGTCACCGCCGACGCCAAAGCCGCCTCCATCGTCACCTTCGGTGACAGCATCACCGACGGCGCCCACAGCACCCGCGACGCCAACGCCCGCTGGCCCGACGTCCTCGCCCGCCGCCTCCTGGCCGACAAGAAGACCGAAAACCTCGGCGTCCTCAACGAAGGTATCGGCGGCAACCGCGTCCTCCACGACACCGCCGGCCCCTCCGCCCTCGCCCGTTTCGACCGCGACGTCCTCGCTCAGGCCGGCGTCAAGTACCTCGTCATCATGGAGAGCATCAACGACATCGGCCACGCCACCGACCCCGTCAAACCCTACGACGTCGTCACCGCCGAAGACCTCATCGTCGGCCTCGGCCAGCTCGCCACCCGCGCCCACACCCACGGCATCAAGGTCATCGGCGCGACCCTCACACCCTTCGTCGGCGCAAAGTATCAATCCCCAGCCGGCGAGGAGATGCGCCAGGCCATCAACAAATGGATCCGCACCACCAACCAGCTCGATGGCGTCATCGATTTCGACAAAGTCACCACCGACCCCACGCACCCCGGCATGTTCCTCGTCCTCGACGACTCCGGCGATCACCTCCACCCCGGCGACGACGGCTACAAAGCTATGGGCGAATCCATCGACCTCAACCTCTTCAAATAGTTCGTGCCGAATCGAACGATCTAAGATTCACCACAAAAGCGGGTGCCCCATGTCCCGATTCTGGGACATGGGTTCACACTAACGCTTCATCCCGCCGACTTTCTCCCGCTCCCACGGCTGCAGCACCTTCACTGACGCCATGCCCGCCGCCGTCGCCGCCTGAATCCCCATGTCCGTATCTTCAAACACCAAGCAATCTTCCGGCGCGACACCGAGCCTCTCAGCCGCAATCAAAAACGGCTCCGGATCAGGTTTGCTCTTCGTATAATCCCCCGCGCAAACCAGCGTCTCAAACTTCTCCAGAATCCCCAGCGTCTTCAGCGACCGCGTCACCGAGTCCCGCGCACTCCCTGAGACCACCGCAAACGGAATCTTTCCGTGGCTCATGTGGATATGCTCCAGCACCTCCGGCACCGCCTTCAGCTCCGGCAGAATGTCGTAGTACATCCCCTCTTTGCGCCGCGCTATCTCCTCCGCCGGCATCGCCAGCCCTTCCCGCACATTCAGTGCCGCGATAATCTCCGCGACCGGCATTCCACCCCACGCATAAAACAACTTTTCGTCGAACGCGCATCCCCACTCCGCCAGCACCGTCTTCCAAGCAACGTAATGCAGCGGCATCGAATCCACAATCGTCCCATCGCAATCGAACAAATAAGCCTTGAACGGCCCATCCGGCAACTTCAACTTCCTCTCCACGGACTCTCCTCGTTACTTACGATTCAAAAACGGCAGGCTGAGTCGCGATCCTCCGATCCCGACCAACCTGCCGCCTCGCACGTACGTTTTGTCTAAGCAAAAACTACTTCAATTCAATTCCCGCAAAGAAGTACCCGATCTCAAACGCCGCCGTATCCTCGGCATCCGAGCCATGAATCGCATTCTCTCCAATCGAAGCGGCGAACTTCTTGCGAATCGTTCCTTCCTCAGCCTGCGCCGGGTTGGTCGCGCCCATCAGCTTTCGCAAATCGGCAATCGCATTGTCCTTCTCCAAAACCATCGGAAAGATCGGCCCGCTCGACATGAACTCTGTCAATTCCCCAAAAAAGGGACGCGCCGCATGAACGTAATAGAAGCCCTCGGCCTGCGCCTTCGAAATGGACATCCGTTTGATGGAAACAATCTTAAACCCTGCTTTTTCAATCTCGGCCAGAATGGCCCCGGTATTGCCCTTCCGAACGGCATCCGGCTTGATGATGCTGAATGTGCGCTGTGACAACGTATTTCTCCTAGATGAGTCTCTCTACTTAGTGTAGAACAAGGCCAGCCAACCGCGCCGGTACCGCCGGCGACTTCTCTCTGGAGCATGGGCGATGATGCGCAAGACGGCATGGATATGGTTCGTAGGCTTCGCAGCATGGCTGGCCGACGCCCTTCTAAGCCTCCGCCTGCACAATATCCTGCACGCTCGCCTCGCCATCATGGTCGCCATCGTCTTCTTCACCGCCGGCCTCTTCTACCGCCGCCAAACCTAGCACTTCGATCATTGTTCAGCCGCAGCCAAACGAAGATTCGAAGCAATCTCCAGCAGGCGCTTGTCTCGCGTCCAGAGCAGAGTCCCGGGCATCAGTCGTACCGACGCAAGCAAGTGCGCATCGATGTATCCGATACCCAATCCGAAGAGTGCATGTCGGGAAACAAAATGCAAAACTTCCCCATCCTCGGCGAGCTTCGCCTGAGGCAGATCGCTCAGTTCTTTCAGTAGCAAATCTCGACGGTTGAAACTGCCCATCGCAAGTTCGCCGACCACGAACGGATGCGAAAACACCTGTCCCCCTCCGAGCAAACGACGCATTCCCGCCTCGTTCTTCCGAAGATGATCGACCCATACGGAACTATCGACCAGAATCACTTCGCCGGCCGCCGCCGCGGAATGTATTTGGCGTCAGGTTCAGTGCCACCCAGGTCCGCAAGTCTGCGCGCAGCCTCACGTTCAATCAGAGCCTTCAACGCTTCTCGCACCAATGCCGACTTTTCATGCAGCCCTGTGTAAGAGACTGCCTTCGCAAGCAACACATCGTCCAAAGCAATTGTCGTTCTCATGCATCAATCTTATCATCAAACGATGACGAAAATCGTGCCATAAATACAAAACCCACCTAATACTTCCAACTCGTCAAATCCGCTCCCACGGGAGCCGTCTTCGCAATCCGCTCCATAACTTGCGGCAGATACATCGTGTTGTAGTGCAGCCGCGAGTAAGCATTCGGCAGCGTCGGATCCCCATTCCAGCAATGCTCCGCGCGAGGCCCATACTTCACCTCGCCCTCATACGGAACCCCATGCCCCGGAGTCCCCGTCGTCTTCAAAAAATCCTCCATCAGATAAACCGCATCGTTCAAAAAGTAAGTATCCGCATCGCCCACATACAGATGGATCTTCCCCTGCAGCTTCGGCCCAAGCGTCACCCAATCCCGCTGCAGAATCGCATCGAGATCGTAGTGCTCCCTCCAATAACCCGCGACCTTGTGATCAATCTCTCCCGTCTCCTTATCGAAGATCGGCTGCGGATACCCATCCGCTCCTTCCGGTGAATACACCGCCTGCCAGATGTCGAACTGCTCTCCCGACCGCCCATGGTCTCCCAGCGCCGCCTCATACGCGATGTTGTCGCGCATTGAGATCAGCGTCTGTCCCAGATAATTCCGCATCCCTGGCTGCTCCACCCGCTTCGTCGCCCCTTGCAGATAGAACATGTTGTCGTCCTTATACAAATCACGGGTCATATACGCATGAAAGTCCACCGGATCCGGACAAGCCACAAACGCCCCGTTGTAATGTTCCGGATAAAAAATCTGGACCGCCAGCGACTCCCACCCACCCGTCGAGCCGCCATACATAAACCGCGCCCACCCCTGTCCGATCGCGCGAAACTGCTTCTCCACCGCAGGAACCAACTCCGTCTCAATCGCATCCCCATAAGGACCCAAGTTCGCCGAGTTCACCGCATACGAATCGTCATAGAACGGATTCGCATGTTGAATCTTCATCACCAGCACTCGCGGAAACTCCGGGCTTATCCACTGCTGATACTCCTTGTAAGCCTCCTCCTGCTGAATCCGGTTGTACCCCGCAAGATGAAACCTCTCCGAGTAATTCGGCTTCAGGTCCGGGTCCGGCGGAGTCGTCCGAAAATCATCGAACCCCGTTACAAAGTGGTCATGAAAGATCATCAGCGGAAACCGCGCCTCCGGATGCTCATCAAAACCCTCCGGCACCAGCACAATTGCACTCAGATACATCGGCGTTCCCCAGAACTTCGTCAGCAACGCACTCTGTATCCGTAGATGCCGCACATATTTTGTATCCGCGACAGTCGCAATCGGTGGAATCACCTGATCCATCGAGATCACAATCGGCGCTCCACCCGGCCCCACATGCACCTTCTGCGGCTTGCTATACAAATTCCCCGGAGCTAGATTCCAGTGCTGTCCCTCCCCCCGATCCGGCGCCAGCTTAATCGTCTTCCCATCCGCGCGATGAAACGTCTCGTAGACATTCAGCACCGCCTGCACGGTATAGTCCCCCGCCGGCACCTCCTTCAAACTCCGAATCGGATACCCGGCCGCAGTATCCCCCACCACCACGCTCTGCCCCGGCTTCATCCCATCGACAGTCACCCCAAAGACCATCTGACTCAGCGGAGTATCGTCGATCTGCATCCGCGGCTCATCCGAAGGATCATTCGAGATCAACAGCAAAAGCCGCCCATCCAGCGGCTTACTCGACTGCGCAGCAGAAAAAGAAACCGACACAGCCTGCACGCCAGTCTGCGCAACAGCAGACACACTCAACCCCAAAGACACTACCAACGCTAATCCGATCGTTCGCATCCCCGAAGTATACAAATCACCCACCATCGCGTCCTGGCCATCAGTCATTTCTTCTCAGTGGAACCTGCCGACCACGGCGGCACAATGCCGCTCATCCGCGCATAAGCAATTAGTTGTCCCATATGTTCGTTATCGTGAACGATGATGCGCAAATACATACCATCTACCGTGACATCCTTGTTCATAATCTTTACGTGCCGCTGAAGATCGCCCGGCTTGAGCTGTGCACGAGCCGTCTTGACTGCAACAAGCGAACGCTTCAGAAAAGCAATAACGTCTGCCTTCGAGGTCACAGTCCTTTCCATATCCTCGGACTTTATGTCGGATGGCATCGGAGGGCCAGTCACGCTAAGCAAGTAGAAATTGGCCAAAGCGATATGCATATACACCTCGCTCGTCGACCTCACTCCAGGCGCAGGACGCCACGCGAATTTGTCCTGCGGCGTGGCCTCGGCAAGAGCGATCAACTGCTTGGAGACGTGGTCCCACTCCCCGTCATAACCTTCCCAGAGTCCTTCGTACTGTGCGTGCAGAAAAGGCGTACCCAGAATAAGGAACAGCAGAAATTTCTTCATAACACTTCCCCTAAACTACAGATTCATAGTAGCCCTCGAAGTCCCCAACCTCTCGGCATAACGCCCCCGGCCGAACGCAAAAGGCCGGAGTTTGCCCCAGTTGGTATCATCCTTGCACCGTTCTTATTCGAGTACGAGGCACTCTTCAAAGGCCTCGCCAGCTTCAGCGGAGAAAAGATGAAAGCATCCCTGTTCGTAACCAAATGCGTGGCCACCGCCGCGCTTCTGTGCGGCTTCGCAATCGCACCCATCGCCAACGCCGCCGACACACTTCCTCCCGCCAAGCCCCTGAAGGTTCCCGAGCTCAAGTACGAAAAATTCGTCATGCCCAACGGTCTCGTCGTCCTCATGCACGAAGACCATCGCCTCCCGCTCGTCGCCGTCGACCTCTGGTACCACGTCGGGCCGTTGAACGAGCGCGCCGGCCGCACCGGCTTCGCCCACCTCTTCGAGCACATGATGTTCGAAGGCTCCGAACACGTCGGCGAAAAAGCCCATATCAAATACGTCGAGGGAGCCGGTGCAACTGACGTCAACGGCACCACCGACTTCGACCGCACCAACTACTTCGAGACCGTCCCCAGCAACCAGCTCGAACTCGCCCTCTGGCTCGAGAGCGACCGCATGGGCTTCCTCCTCGAAGGCCTCGACCGCGAAAAACTCACCAACCAGCGCGACGTCGTCCGCAACGAGCGCCGCCAGGGCGAAGGCACTCCCTACGATCTCGCCAGCGAAAAAATCTATCAGCTCCTCTTCCCTAAAGAGCATCCCTACTACGCCGACGTCATCGGCTCTCACGCTGACATTGAAGCCGCCCGCATCAACGACATCCGCGACTTCCACCAGCAGTTCTACACCCCCAACAACGCCAGCATCGCCATCGCCGGAGACTTCGACCCAGCCAAACTAAAAGCGCTCCTCACCAAATACTTTGGCCCCATTCCCCAGGGTCCCAAGGTCGACCCCGTCACCGTCGTCACCGCTCCTATCACCGAACAGAAGCGCGCCACCGTTACCGACACCGTCAAACTGCCGCAGATCCGCATCGCCTTCCTCACGCCTCCCGCCTACGCCCCGGGCGACGCCGACGCAGACCTCCTCATTGATATCCTCGGCGGCGGAAAGGCCAGCCGTCTCAATCAGACCCTCGTCTACAAGCAGCAGGTAGCACAATCCGTCCGCTGCGATAACAACTCCCTCAAGCTGACCTCCATAACTGAGTGCTCCATCACCGCCAAGCCAAACGTCAAGCTCGAGGACCTCGAAGCCACCTTCTGGCAGGAGGTCGCCAAACTCCAGACCGACGGCCCCACTAAGGAAGAACTCGACTCCGCCCGCGTCAGCAACCTCACGCGAAAGATCACCGGCCTCGAACGCCTCGGCGGCTTCGGCGGCGTCGCCGACACGCTCGACCACTACAACCAGTACACCGGCGACCCCGGCTATCTCGGCAAGGACCTCGCTCGCTATCAATCCGCCACCGTCGCCAGCGTCAAACAGGCCGCGACCAAGTACTTCAACAAAAACCAGGCAGTCGTCGTCTCCTGCATCCCAGGCAAAAAAGTCGTTGACGATGTCCCCCGCAGCCCAGCCGACACCGACGCCGACGTCAAACTCACCCCACCCTACTCCGCGGCCTTTGAAGAACAGCAAAACTGGCGCAAGACTGTACCTACAGCCGGCCCGCCCGTCGCCTTCAGCCTTCCCGTCCCCAAAACCTTCACCCTGAAGAACGGCCTGCAAGTCTATCTGGTCGAGGACAAGCAGCTCCCCGTCCTCTCCGCAAGCATCGTCACCCGCGCCGGCAGCGAAAACAACGTAGCTCCCCAGGCAGGCCTCGCCACCATGACGGCCGCCCTCCTCAACGAAGGCACCAAGACCCGCAACGCAACTCAGCTCGCAGACGATACCGAGAGCGTAGGCGCCCGCCTGGCTACAGGCGCGGCCATGGACTCGGCCTCCGCAAGCATCACCCTCCTATCCAACAACACTGACGCCGCCCTGGATCTCCTCTCCGACGTCGTTCTTCACCCCGCCTTCAATCCCGACGACCTCGAGCGCATCCGCAAGCAGCGTCTCGTGGCCATCGCGCAGGAGAGTGACTCCGCAATCGCAACCGCCCGTCGCGTCGGCCCACGCCTCCTCTACGGCGACCAGCCTTACGGCGAATCGCCCATCGGTACCGTCGACAGTGTCCGCAGCCTCACGCGCGACGACATCACCAGCTTCTACGCCAACCACTACGGCTCCGCAGACTCGGCTCTTATCCTCTCCGGGGACGTATCGCTCGACGAAGCCAAGCGCCTCGCCGAACACTACTTTGGCGCATGGACCGGGACTGCGGCCGCAGAGGTTGCCCTCCCGCCCGCACCCACACCTCCATCGCTCCGCATCGCGCTCGTAGACAAACCCGGCGCACCCCAGACCGCACTCATCGCCTTCGGACTCGGCGTTCCCATCACCACGCCCGATCTTCAGACCGTGCAGGTCATGAACTACACCCTGGGCGGAGCCTTCGCCAGCCGCATCAACATGAACCTTCGTGAGGTCCACGGCTACACCTACGGCGCGCAATCGCTCTTCTCGTTCTATCGCGACGGCGGTCCTTTCCTCGCCGCTGCCCTCGTCAAAACCGACGTCACCGCACCCGCAGCCCAGCAACTGATGCTTGAGCTCAAGCGCATTCAAACCGAACCCCCAACCGAAGCAGAGCTGAAGGAAGCAAAAATCGCCCGCGTCCAATCGCTTCCCGGTCAGTTCGAAACAACGAACGCAACCGCAAACGCAATGGCCTCCATCTTCCTCTACAAGCGCCCGCTCGATTACTACGCAACCCTGCCCGCGTCCTACCTTGCCGTCACGCCCGAGGCAGTCGAACGCGTAGCCAAAACCGACATCCACCCTGACCATGTCATCATCGTCGCCGTCGGCGATCGCACCAAGATCGAGCCGTCGCTAAAAGAACTCAACCTCGCCCCCATCGAGTACGTCGACGCCACCGGCAACCCCATCAAATAACCACCGCAAAACAACTAACCCAGCACAAACAAGAGGCCGGAGGGTATTCACCCTCCGGCCTCTTCTCTTCTCGCTCAAACTTTTTTCAGGGTTACTTTGCAAACAATTCAGGGTTAATTGCAAACAATCAGGAGTTGTCATTCTGAGCGCAGCGAAGAACCCCCGCATTTGCCGTTGTTCTTGCCGTTGCTCTTGTTCTTGCCGTTGTTCTTGCCGTTGCCCGTTCTTGCTGTCATTCTGAGCGCAGCGAAGAACCCCAGCATTTTGTTCGAAGCGCCAAAATCACCAACGCAAAACCCGCTCTAAGCCTTCCCAAGCACCCGAGCCATCGCCTCACCAATCTCAGCCGGCGACTTCACCACATGAATCCCCGCCGCACTCATTGCCTTCATCTTCTCCGCAGCCGTCCCTTCACCACCGGAGATAATCGCCCCAGCATGCCCCATCCTTCGTCCCGGAGGAGCCGTCTGCCCGGCTATAAACCCAACTACCGGCTTCTTCACATTCTCCTTGATGAACTTCGCCGCAGCCTCTTCCGCCGACCCGCCGATTTCGCCGATCATAATGATCGCCTCTGTCTGCGGATCATCATTCAGCAGCTTCAGCGCATCAATATGAGTCGTCCCAATAATCGGGTCGCCACCAATCCCAATCGCCGTCGACTGACCAATCCCGCGCGTCGTCAATTGATACACCGCCTCATACGTCAGCGTTCCCGACTTCGAAACAATCCCGACGTTCCCTTCCTTATGAATCCGCCCTGGCATAATCCCAACCTTAGCCTTCCCAGGCGAAATAACTCCCGGGCAGTTAGGCCCAATCAGCCTCGATTTCGATCCCTTCACAAACTCCCACACCTTCACCATATCGAGCACCGGAATCCCCTCGGTAATACAGATCACCAGAGGAACCTCCGCAGCCGCAGCCTCCAAAATCCCATCTGCCGCAGCCGGCGGCGGCACAAAGATCACCGACACATTCGCCCCCGTCGCCTTCACCGCCTCTTCAACAGTGTTGAACACCGGCCAACCCTCATGCGTAGTTCCACCCTTACCCGGCGTCACCCCACCCACCACCTTCGTCCCATACTCCGCGCAGGCCTTCGCATGAAAAGTCCCCTCACGCCCCGTAATCCCCTGCACAATCAGCCGCGTATTCTTATCAACCAGCACCGCCATTACTTGCCCCCTTTCGCCGCGGCGACAGCAAGGTCGGCAGCTTCCTTCATCGTTGCGCCCACTTCAAACTTCAAACCAGAATCCTGCAAAATCTTCCGACCCTCTTCAACGTTTGTGCCTTCGAGCCTCAAAATGATCGGCAGTTTAACACTAAGCTTCTTCGCCGCCGCAACCACCGCCGTTGCCAGCACATCCACCCGCAGAATTCCACCAAAAATATTGATGAAGATCGCCTTCACATGCGGATCGCTCAGCAGAATCCCAAAAGCATTCTCAATCTGCTCCTGATTCGCACCACCGCCCACATCCAGAAAATTCGCCGCGCGACCCACCCGCATACTGAATGATGTCCATCGTCGCCATCGCCAAACCTGCGCCATTCACCATGCACGCAATCGTGCCATCCAGCTTGATGTAGTTCAGCGCAAACTTCGACGCCTCAACCTCCAGCGGATCCTCCTCCGCCAGATCACGCAGCTCCTTCAAATCCTTATGCCGGAACATCGCGTTGTCGTCGAAATTGATCTTGCAATCCAGCGCCAGCAGCTTGTCATCCTTAGTCGTAATAAACGGATTGATCTCCATCAGCGTCGCATCCGTCTCAACAAACGCCTTATACAGCCCCGTCATAAACTTCACGGCATCGTTAATCTGCGTCGGCTTCAACCCCAGCTTGAACGCCAGCTTCCTCGCCTGATACGGCGCGAACCCAACCGCCGGATCGACGTACTCCTTATAGATCAGCTCCGGAGTCGCATGCGCGACCTCTTCAATCTCCATCCCTCCCGACTGCGAGGCCATAAACACGATCTTCGCCGAAGCCCGGTCCAGCACCAGCCCCAGATAAAGCTCGCGCTCAATCGCCGACCCCTCTTCGATCAGCAGCCGCTGCACCTTCTGCCCCTGCGGACCAGTCTGGTGCGTCACCAGCTGCATCCCCAAGATCGCCTTCGCTGCCGCATCCGCCTCTTCGAGCGACCTCGCTAGCTTCACCCCGCCGCCCTTGCCGCGGCCGCCAGCATGAATCTGCGCCTTCACCACGACGACCTTATTCCCCGCGCCGAACAAGCTCTTCGACGCCGTATCCGCCTCTTCGAGAGTAGTCGCCATCTCGCCGCCGGGAACCGGCACACCATACTTCCGCAGAATCTCTTTTGCTTGATACTCGTGAATTTTCATAGGGTATTTTCGCGAACCGCCCGCCCAAGAAGTGTAGCGGACGCAAACGACCCCTCGCAATCACAACCCGCACAAACGTGCGCTTATCGCCCACGAAGAACCGCAGCCGAAACCTAACGCTATTTGTCGGTGTTACATCAACCGTGTGAGGTAGACGCGGCAACCTCACCGGAACGCCTGCTGTCGTGCAACAGATACCCGGATCCAATCGCGATCGCCAGCACCGCAATCACAGCAGTAAATAAGAGAGTCTCGCTCCGCAACACATTCCAGTCCAGCAGAAATCCCACAAAATCAGAGCGCCAGAAGGAATGCACAAACCACGCCGCAGCCAAAACCATGTACACCGCGCTCAGGACTCGCATGATAACCAACGGACGCGTGACACGCTTCAAGGCCATCTCTCTTCTCCGCGCCTCTGCCTGGCGCCACACCAGCCCAGCAGCCGGCGGTTCATGCTCAGCAAGTAGAAGCGAGGCCGTTCCCAGAATCCCCCTCGCCGCCGATCGAGCCTCCGTGCAGATAACGCAGCTCAACACGTGATCACGCAGCTCAGGAGAGAGCAAACCCGTTCGCAAAGACCGCACCGCATCGGATTCTCGTTCACACCAAGTTCGATTCATACCATCTCCCTCTTCGGCAGCAGCAATCCCGCCGCCTTTCGTCGCGCACGGGACAGCAACATGCGGACACTGATCGCGCGAAGACCTGTCGCAGCCGCAATCTCAGCATGGTTCATCCCTTCCACATACGCCAGCCAAAGCAACTCCCGCTCCCTTGGCTTCAGCGCCACCATCGCCGCCCTCACATCCATCTGCATATCAACATCGACGACGAGGCCGTCCTCCTGTGTCTCCTGCCACGGCTCATCTTCTCTTCTGCGCCAGCGATCCCGCAGCAAATTCGTCGCAATACGGAAGAGATACCGTCGCGTCTCGTTCTCGTCCATCGGTGCCGGCTGTCGAACAAGGAAACGGCAGTACGTCTCCTGCAGCAAATCGTCCGCCACATCCCTGCGCCCAGTCACGCCAACCAGATAGGCCAGAATAGGGCGAGCAGTCGCGGCATACAGCAAATGAAACTCCTGCTCGTCCATCGCGGCCGCTTCCTTATCCGCTGTCGAGATCGGTCCGGCGATAGGAAAGATCTCATCCCCGGTCATAGGCATCCAGTCATAGGCATCCAGTCACACGCATCCACTAGCCATTCGTTCCCCGTTGCAACAGTCCCAGCGAGCGCGAGAGGAAGTAAGTTCCGCCGGCGGCAAAGCCAAAGCCGATTCCAAGAGCAAGTGCTAGCCCACCAAAGATCGTGAACTCCTGCTCTTGCGCCACTCCGGTCGAATGCAAGATCAACATGCCAATCCCAAAGGCGCTCAAGACAATTCCGGATTGAAGGCCGCTTAGGATACGCCGGAACGGCAACGCCGGTTCCCCTTGCTCGACCATCAGTGACTCCAGGAATCGTCTGCCCGATTCAGTTTCGGCATACGCCAGCAGCGACTGGCTGGAGTCGACCTTCTCCAACAGCCTCATCTGAACGGCCGACTGCGTCTTCGCCACTAGGTAACGCCGAATCGAAGAAAAAATTACCCAAGTGATCCATCCCAACACCACGAACAAAAAGAACGGCACCAAAGTCCTGTCATCCATACTTCCCTCTTTCCCGGCACATTCGCCTTCATTCAATACAACGCACAGCCGGCCAAACAGTTAACACAGAGAAATACAGAGCCAGCCCAGTCACAACGTCGTTCACAAAAAAGAGCCCACTAACTTCGGACTTTGAACAAACTGTTCTAAGATTCCTTCGATGACTGAACAGATGGATAAACAGACGAGCAAACACACCTCTACCGGCCTCACCCGCCGCCAGATGCTCCAGCTATCCGTCACCGGAGCGACCGCCCTCGGCGCCACTCTGGCCTTCCCCAATCTCCTCGCCGCAGAGCCGCAGCAACAATCTCCATCCCCGAAACCCCCAACCGCCCCAACTAGCAATCTCTACGCCCAGCTCTTACAGACCTGGTGCGACGGCCTCCTCGCCCATCAGGAGACAACCATCCCCGACCCCGCACTCCGTGGCGCTTTTCTCTGCCCCGCCTGCGCCATCATCCACGGGCGTTGCGGCGACGCCGTCTACCCGCTTCTCCGCGTCGCTCACACCACTGGCAAAGCGAAATACCTCGAAGCCGCCCTTCTGGTTCACGAATGGTCTCAGCAACAAGTCAGCCGCGCCGATGGCAGTTGGATCAACGACGTCACCCTCAGCTCATGGAAGGGCATCACCGTCTTCCACTCCATCGCACTGGCCGAAGCCATCCACCACCACGGCGCCATCCTCGACACCGCAACCCGCCAGCGCTGGACCGACCGGCTCGCCCGCGCCGCAAAGTTCCTCGACACCTTCATCACCATCGACACCGGCAACATCAACTACCCCGTCACCTCTTCTCACTGCTTCGCCCTCTGCGCCCAGGTCCTCGGCGACCACCGCTACCTCGACCGCGCCCGCCAGATGGCCCACGCCTCCCTCGAATACTTCACCGCCAACAACCTACTCTTCGGCGAAGGCCACCCACAAACGGCCATCACCGCGAAACACTGCCGCCCCGTCGACCTCGGCTACAACGTCGAAGAATCCCTCCCCGCCCTCGCCCAATACGCTCTCTTCACCAACGACAAACCCGTTCTCGACCAGACCATCCTCGCCCTCCGCGCCCACATGGAGTTCATGCTCCCCGACGGCGCCTGGGACAACTCCTGGGGCTCCCGCAACTACAAGTGGAGCTGGTGGGGAAGTCGCACCAGCGACGGCTGCCACCCCGGTTACGTCCTCCTCGCCGAGCACGAGCCCAAATTCCGCGAAGTCGCCTATCGCAACCTCGAACTCATGGCCGCCTGCACCCACGACGACCTCCTCTACGGCGGCCCCCACTATTTCGAACACGGCGACCGACCCTGCATCCACCACACTTTCACCCACGCCAAGGCCCTCGCCACCGTTCTCGACAGCAACGCCCCCAGCGACGCACCCTCACCGCGCCTCTCCATCCCACGCGAAGAACCCTACATCATCAAATCCTTCCCCGAGATCGCCACGCATCTCGCCACAGTCGGCCCCTGGCGCGCCACCGTCACCGGCTACGACTTCGAATACATCGAGCACGTCCAATCTGGCGGCGGAGGCGCATCCGGCGGAGGCCACGCATCCGGCGGCGCACTTTCCCTCCTCTATCACCAGCAACTCGGCCCCATCCTCACCGCCAGCATGACCGAGTACCAGATGATCGAAATCTCCAACCAGCAAGCCTTCCTCGACACCCCGCACATGTGCCTCACCCCGCGCATCGAGTCCACCGGCAAACAAACCTACACCAGCCTCAGCGACTTCGAAGCCGTCCTGACCACTACCGCCACTCCCGGCCAGATCCTCTTCGACGCCCGCGGCCGCCTGCTCACCGCCTCGCACCAGCCTCTTCCCACCGGCGACGCGCACTATCACCTCATCTACCGCCTCACTGAATCCGCAGTCGAAATCACCGCAAGCGTCGATGCCCCTTCCCAGACACCATTGCAATTCATCCTCCCCATAATCTCGATCTCCACAGAACCCATCACCAAACGCGACCCAAAAACCATCCACATCACCAAGCCGAAAGGCACGCTAATGATCCGCACCAACGCAACTCAAGGCTTCGACACAATCCCCAAAGAACGCACCTTCAACCTCGTCCCCGGCTTCGAAGCAATCCCCCTCACAATCACCATGCAACCCGGCCAGGAGATACAAATTCACCTCGAAGCATCGCCGACGAAATAATCGCGTCCAAAAAACGTATCCGACCACCGAAGCCTAACCGCCAGCTGTAGCGGAAGAGAGGGTCTTCACCTTCTTCGGCTGAGGTCTTCGCATCCCCGCAGGCGGATGCATTGCCACCGCGAGAGAACTCGCCGCCTGCGAACTCTCTTTCAACTCATTCTGCTTCGGCATAAGCAGAATGTACGGAACAAACTCATCAGAAAACTGAGATCGCAACCGAGCCGAGGAAAATGGCGGCGCATGATCTCCCACGATCAAGAAAACCGTAGGACGAGTCGTCGATCTCGAAGCAAGCTCGGAGACCGACCGATGAACATTGAACTCCAATTGATACCAGGAACAGATCGCCGAATCTTCACTGGTAATTGCGTTGCTCGAGCAAGACGGAGGGTCCTTTACCCTGTTCGGTACCGGCACCGGCAGATGCGAATTCAAGGTCACCCAGTAAATAAACTGCGGCGAATCCGAGCTCCTTTGAAGCTGATCGCCTATCCATCCCGCGGCTGCTGCATCGCATATCCCGGGAAAGGGCCCCGGACACAGAGGAAGTCCCTGCGCTTGCAATCGATCACGAAACCAGCTCTCGTCGAACCCTGCTCTGCCATACCACTCACCCCTGCTAAACATTCGAGCGGTAAACCCATGGACTGCCATGCTGTGGTAGCCCATCGCGTTCATCTTTCCTGGCAGACAACTCTTCAGCTCAGAGCGAGGCGCAGTGAGAAGTCCAAACCCCATGGCACTCCCGCACAGTTCACGCGCCTCTCCAGCGACGGTCGGCCCATAAAAGGGAACAGTCCCCCGGCTTATCGTGTATTTTTCACCGAGATTCTTGTCGGTGTACGGCCGCACCAAAGACTCATCCAGGTCAGCGGCCAGGGGCTTTCCCCATGATTCGACCAAGATCAAAACCACATTAGGGAGCACCTCATCCGTTCTTGGCAACGTCGACACAGTTTCGAATCCAGCCATCATGGTCGACGCTGCGGGCACCGAAGAATGCGTTCCAGCAAAGACCGGACTACTGAACCACTGTCGATGCAGTCCGGACATCACCGCAAAGTGACTCCCCAGTCGGGTCAAACACACAGTGCCGAGTTGACGGTCTTGTCGAAAAGCAAGGACGTGCCCGGTACTGGCATCGAAGGCCGCGCACAGAACAATAAAAACAGCGAGCGTCGAAGCAACGTATCCACGCTCTCTGCCGGCGATGCCGCTATTGGAAGCCAGAGCCGCAATCAGACAAACCATCGCGATGCAGACCGCGACCCCAACAATAGCCCAGAGATGAGAAGGTGCAATCTCAGGCACAAATCGCGCGCTTCGAAGCATGTCGGAAAAGCTCAGCAGGTAAGTCGAAGCTACGCTGTTCAACAAGTCCATCACAATTGCAATCAATAAGAGCCCAACGGTCACCGTCCGGCGGACGAACAACGACAAAATGCCAATCAGCACAAACTCATCATTGAACGGACCCTTCAGCACAAGTCCTATTGCATGGCTCGCGATCCAGAAAGGAATGTTGGCGACGACGAGATAAACAAAAATCACAAAGTAAGATCGAGTCTTCATGGGCCCGGCAACCGTAGTTCGAAAATCACTGTGCCTACCCTATCGCCTGCGAACCCCACACTGAACAGATATCTCGCACTTATCGTTTCCTTCAGTTCCAAAACAGAACGAGCTAGCGTTCCTGGGGAACTCCCGTCTGGTTGGGGCGGGACCGTGCACATTGCAGCATCGGAGACTGGCAGGCTCGAGGAGACCGAGCGCGCAGAATCGCCAGCAGTCCCGGCGGATCATTCTTCGGAACCTCAAAGATCACCGCTTGCACCACATCCGACGAGTCCGTGAATTTGATCGTAAAGAAGTGCTTCCGCTCACGACGCTTGACGAGGCCAACCGCGATCGCGGGTAACACTCCCAGGTGATACGCCACCTCCGTGCTGTATTCGAAACTGCCGATGTTCTTGTAAGCAATATCGATTTCGCCCGGTCCCGCACCGGCAGTCGTATATCGGAAGACGAGCGCCGTCGCCGACGTGGTATCGAGGCTGCCGAGGGTGCCCTGGGGAATCGTCAGGCTGCCGCTCGTGTAAGCGACTTGCCCGGCTTCAACGGCGAACACGGGAACTGTAAGCAGCGCGCCCAATGCCAATACTAGAGATCCGCCCACAGCAAACCTCTTCTTTGCGAAAAAGCCTCGCTTCAAACAGGACCGCCGCACGCCCGATCGCATCGATATGCGACCGCCATCCAACATCTGTCTGCGAATGCGCCATGCCGCTCCCAGCGTCTTGATGTCCTTGCGCCACACAGGCATCACCAGCGACATCGCCAGTCCTTCCAGATCGCACAGAATGCCCAGCACCAGCGCCACGGGAACCAGCACATTCGATCGATGCGCGCGAACGCCCCAACCACAGCGATCGCCATCACCAGGCCCCACAACTTTGCCAGATACGAGTGGTAGCTGGCAGGCCTTCCGAACTTGCTGAAGTCGAAGGCAAATCGCACGGCCTCCATCGCAAACAGCACCACCAGCAGTCCCCCATTACGCCGCCAAAGTTGCGGCTGGCTAATCCAGAGGGCCGCCACAGTGCACAGGTAGAACACAGTGTCAGACATCGAATCGAAGAGCCGGACACCCGCCTTATCGCAATGCCACCGCCGCGCCAGCACGCCATCATAGATATCCGAGACCAGCGCCGCGACAACAATGCCCGCCAGCGCGACACCGTTCCACGAGCAAGCTGCTCCCGCAATCAGGACTGGCCCCAGCACAGCACGAACCCCGGCCATCAGCCAAGGAACTTGTTGTTTGCTGAAATTGATTCGCATAGACCGCTCACCTCCTAGGGAAATGTTGATGAGGTGAGCGTATGTGCGCTTATTCGCACATTGTGAGACCTGAGGACAGTTTCGTAAGTGTCACAATCCGTCCCGGTGAAAGTGGCCGTCGAGCTCGGTACGCGCCGTCTCCGCGAGCAGCGGAAAAACGATGATATGCGGCTTGGCCGGAAGCGTGGGCAGCGTCGCAGTGAAAGCATCGCAGAGAATCGCCGTCGCCTGTTCAAGACCGCGATGCCATCGGGCCTCGCGAGCATCCCGAAATACCAGAACTTCAGGAGACAGCCCCGCCGCAACCAGCATCGTGCGGGCCGTACTCAGAAACTCCGGCCAGTGGGAGACGATCCCGATCAGCGAAGCCTCTGGCGCAGGCAGCCACGGATTGAGCCACACATTCGGAGAACGAATAGGAAGCGTAATCAGCTCCACGCCCGCTGGCAGCGCGGCGCGGACGAGTTTGGTCTTGCTCGGTCGGCACAACGGAATAGCAGCGGCCAGCGTCTCCGGCAGAGCGCACTCCTCAATCGACGCTCCCGCCGCAGGAAAGCTCGTAATCTGGCTGATCTCCGCAAGCAGAATCCGCCGCAGCTCAGCATCAGGATCGACCACCACAAAATGGTCCGGCTCTGGCGCGGCGACCCACTGTGCAACACGCGCACGGACCGCCGCCGCAGGAAGCCCCAACTCGCGGACCGCGCGGAAAAACCCTGCAATGTGTTGGTCGAGGATCTGCTCCGGCGTCGAAGGCGTATCTGCGTTCGCCCGCACATACACGCCACTGCCGCGGCGGCGCTCCGCCCACCCGTCTCGCTCAAGCTGGCGATAGCCCGCGCTGACCGTATTCGGATGCAGCGCGAATCGTCGAGCGAGCTCGCGCGTGCTGGGCAGCCTGTCACCCGGTTGAAGATCGCCGCACAAAATACCAAGCACCACCTGCGTCACCAGTTGCCGGTAGATCGGAACTTCGCTGCTATGAGCAAACCAGAGTCGCACGCCGAGCCTCAGGCATATTGTGGCATTGTCCATCAGCGAAGCGCGAGCCTACCCCTCCGCCATCCCTCACCTGCTACCCCTTAACTCAATGCCCTTCCAGCCTCACCTCAAGCGAATCATCGAAGACCACGAGACCCTCCCCCGCGACGATGCCGCCGAACTCCTCCAAATCCAACCTAGCGCAATCCCGCGAGACTATCCCCATCCTTTCCTGTCTGGATGGACTGAACGTTGACAACCGACTCTGCTTGGCGGATCTGGAGTTCTATAGCTTTGGCGTCTTCCTCGCGTTTGTTCTCACGTAGAAACCGCGCATACTGCCCTAACGCATTCAGATACGTCGGATGCCTCGGACCCAGTTGCTCCTTCATGATGGCCGTGCCCTCTTGCATGGATTCGGACGCCCTGGCGGCATCGCCTGATTTCCAATAGGCAAAGCCCAGAAGGAATTTCCCTTCACCTACCGGATAATCGTTCGGCCTGAAGGCAGTCTTCGCCATATCGACAGCGTCCTTCAGCAGCGGCACAGCAGATGGGCAGTCTTTCGTGTAGCACATAGCCATAGACAGATAGAATCGAGACGTAATTCTGTCGACAACATCTGCCTGTGTGTTAACTGAGAATTCATCCATCGCTCTTTGAGCAAAGTCCCTGGAAATCGCATACTTGTGTTCTTTGAAATAGAGTCCCGACAGGGAGCTCCAACTCCGTGCAATCTCCAGCGAGCCGCCGCCCAGACTCTCCCTGATTCTCAGCGCTTCCAGCTCTTCCTTCTGTGCCTCGTGCAACCTTCCCGTCTCTCCATGTAATAACCCCAGATTATTGAGGTCTTCGGCTAGTTGGTCTCTCCATTCCACATTACCGCGCAATAAAGAGATCGCATGTTTAAGATCCGCTTCCGCCCGTTCGTACATCGCCGCATCCTCATACAACGAAGCCAGCCGCGCGTAGATCTTCGCCACGGTGGCATCGCTGGCATGCGTAGACTCTGCTCCTCTTGCCGCAGCCTCGTACACGGCGATCCGCTGCGTTAGCTCTACTCTGGTTGGAATCTCCGTCACGGACTGCCGACCCGCGTCCCACGAATCACTGGTATCGGCGCTTGTTCTTTCGCAGACGGAAGTCGTGACAGGAACAAAATGGGCGCCGGTACGCGTGGGCTGGGCACTCTCACCGTTTCCGCTGCATATCTCCTGGCCCGGAGCACATAGAGCAAGCAACAAGACAAACACAAGACGAATCAATAGACGAAGGTTCATCGCAACCCCCTGCTGAGGAGCTTTGGATGGTTCGTTGTTGGTTATCGATACGTGCGCCAAAGAGCGCGCTTCGCCTCTCGCGTTCATCACACGCAATCAGCGTCCAAAAATATTCGTAGGTGTTACATCAATGGGGTCACGTCGAGGAAACCCCTTCGCCTGAGCGCCTGCTATCCAGCAACAGGCACCCGGCTCCAATCACGATCGACAGCACCGCAATCGCAGCAGTGAAGCACGCAGTCTTATCCTCCAATACGCTCCATCCCGATAGAAGTTCCATAAAATTTGAGCGTCACAACGAGTGCAGGACACGCCAAACACAACCCCCGCATAAACAACACTCAGCGCTCTCATAAAAATCGGCGGTCGTGTCACCCGACCCCAGAGAAATGTGGCCGAAACGGTTAACACCACTGACCAGGAAGCGCCGCAGTCGGATGCCGCCTTCGAAAAGAGCGCTCGCTGGTCTGTCTACGGTTCGCATTGGCCATCACGCCATTACGTCCACCTGCTACGCTTTAACTCAATGCCCCTCCAGCCTCACCTCAAGCGAATCATCGAAGGCCACGAGACCCTCTCCCGCCACGACGCAGCCGAACTCCTCCAAATCATCCTGCGCGGCGAGGCCACCGACCTCGAGATCGCCGCCCTTCTTAGCTCTCTCGCCACCCGCGGCGAATCCCCCGCTGAAATCGCCGGCTTCGTCGACACCATGCGCGCCGCAGCCACGCCGATCCCACTGAGCGAAGCGGAGCGCAGCCTCTTAACCGACACCTGCGGCACCGGCGCCGACCTCTCCGGCACCTTCAACATCTCCACCGCCGCCGCCCTCGTCGCCGCCGCCGCCGGAGCCACCGTCGCCAAACACGGCAACCGCCGCGTCACCTCCCAGTGCGGCTCCGCCGACGTCCTCGAAGCCCTCGGCATTCCCATCGCTCTCTCTCCCGCCGAAGGCGCAGCCTACCTCCGCAAACATCGCTTCGCCTTCTTCCACGCCCCCTCACTCCACCCGGCCATGAAGACCGTCATGCCCGTCCGCCGCGCCCTCGGCATCCGCACCATCTTTCATCTCGTCGGCCCGCTCTCTAACCCCGCCGGAGCCTCCGCGCAGATCGTCGGCGTCTACGCCCCGCATCTCGTCTCAAAGGTCGCCGAAGCCATGATCCTCCTCAACACCCGCCACGCCTTCGTAGTCCACGGCGAAACCGGCGAAGGAGGAAGGGCGGCGGCAACGAAGGAAGTGCCAGCGGCAACGAAGGAAGCGCCAGCGGCCACAGTGGAATAGACGAGTTCTCCATCTCCGGCCCCAGCCACTTCGCCGAAGTCCACAACGGAATCGTCACCCTCGGCACCCTCACCCCCGAAGACGTCGGCCTCCAACGCGCCCCCATCGAAACCCTCCAGGGCGGCGACGCCCGCACCAACGCTCAAATTCTCACCGCCATCTTCGCCGGCGAGCCCGGCCCTCGCCGCGACATCGTCCTCCTCAACGCCGCCGCCGTCCTCGTCACAGCCGACCTCGCCCCCGACCTCATCACAGGCATCGCCCTCGCCGCCAAAACCATCGACTCCGGCTCCGTCACCAAACTCGTCAATCAGCTATCCCACACCTGAGAGTTCTCAGTCATCGGTTGTCAGTTCTCAATGCTCGCCTTCACTGACAACTGAGAACGGAAAACTGACAACTCTTCCGACGGAACCCCAGGCCATCCCATCGCGTACTATTCCAGCAGCACAGGAGCAAGCACGCATGTCGACTTATCCCCCGCCAGTCCAATCCCTCGATCCTGCCCTCGTCACCACCGCATTTGAGATCCCCGGACACCGCATCGTCCGCAACATCGGCGTCGTCCGCGGCATCGTCGTCCGCTCTCGCAACATCTTCGCCACCATCGGCGCCGGCCTGCAAACCATCGTCGGCGGCGACATCACCGTCTTCACCGAGCTCTGCGAAAAGACCCGCCAGGACTCCTACGCCATGATGACCCTCCACGCCGCCCAGCTCGGCGCCAACGCCGTCATCGCCGTCCGCTACGACGCCAACGAAGTCATCCGCGGCGTCACCGAGGTCCTCGCCTACGGCACCGCCGTCGTCGTCGAAAAGGCATAGCCTCTCACCAACCCTTGTCATCCTTCGCCGTAGGCGGAGGACCTGCTTTGTCTCTGCTTTTGTCTCTGCTTTTGTCTTTGCTTTTGTCTTTGCTTCTGCTTTTAAGTTGTCATCCTTCGCCGAAGGCGGAGGATCCGCTTTTGCCGTTGCCGTTCAAGTCATGGTGGTTGTCCCCTATTGGCTGGGCGCACTGACCCGACCGATTTGAAAGGCGTTGCGCAAGCAAAAAACAGATCTCGCACATATTCGAACGGAGATGAATGATGAGAAGGCTTTCCAGATTTCAGATGCCACGTATCCTATGCGGGGTATGCGTGGCGTTCGTCATTGCATCGACGGCGTGGGCAGGTCCCAAGCATGAACCGGTCGTCATGCCTGTGTCTCTCGCTGTGGGAACAACGGTGCGGACGCCGGAGTTCCTTATCAAGAAGATCGAGTACTTCATCGGGATAAGGGTCAATAGAGGCCTTCCATTTGGCCAATTGAGTTGCATGATAGGAGGCAAGGGGCATCCATCTCACTGCGATGTGTACCATTGGGACGAGGTGATTGAGGCAGAGTGGAAGGTATTGGATGGCGAGCGTATTGTGGCCCAGGGAACCACCAGAGGTTCCAGCGGTGATATGGCGTGGTCAGACAGCTTCGTGGATAGATACCTGGGACAATTTGTCGGAGAAGCAAACAAGAAATATGTCGTGGAGGTAAAGTTCATCAAAGACGGCACACCGCTAAAGGAGCTCAACCCTCGTTTGTTTGTGCGAATGGCGGACTCCTGGAATTGAGTAGTTGGCGGCCAAAGGTGCCGATTCTTTGCAGGCTGAGACAATTGTTTACGGGTGGCGGCGGAGACGGTTCGATTCCTCCTCCTCCGGGCCCTGCAGAAGGTGCCTGGTACCGCAACAGGCTATCTCATTTACGCTCAAGACATGGCCCTCTGAGCGATCAGTTCTTAGCAAATACGGCAAGAATCGTTGTCAGATGTCTGTGCGCTTTTTACTGACAACTGAGAACCGACAACTACCAACCGTTTCCTACCCCCAAGCCTCAAACACCATATTGAACGGCGTCTCCGCAGCCTTGCGGAAGTGCGCAAAACCCCCACTCCGCACAACCTTTTCGAGCCTCGCCGGTCCGGCCTGCGCTCCCAGTCCCAACCCAACTTCCTGCGCCAGCGAGCAAGGCACACAAACCGTAGCCGAAGCCGAATAAAAAATCCGCCCAATCGGATTATGGTTCGCCGCCGCGTCGTCATTCGCAAACGGCTCCACAATCATCCACGTCCCGCCCGGTGCCAACGTCGTCTTCACATGCTTCGCAGCACCCTCCGGATCGCCCATATCATGCAGGCAATCGAAGAACGCCACTAGGTCATAGTCCTTCCCCGGAAAATCCTTCGCCGATGCAACCTCAAACGTCACGCGATCCGCAACGCCCGCAGCCTTCGCCTTCTCCCGAGCCTTCTCAACCGACGGCCCATGATAATCAAAGCCAAAAAGCTTCGAATTCGGATATGACTTCGCCATCAGCAGCGTCGACGCGCCATGTCCACACCCGATATCCGCCACACGAGCACCCGTCTTCAACTTAGCCTCAACCCCCTCCAGCGCCGGAATCCAGTTCGAAACCAGATTCGCTAAGTACGTCGGCCGAAAGAACCGCTCACGTGCCTTCAAACAGTCCCTTCTCATGTTCATGCCAACCCATCCCCTTGCCCGTGCGATAGATCTCCGTCAGCTTCTCCTCATCCTTCATCAACGAAGCCAGCAGATGATAAAACCCCGGCAGATGCACCGGCGTATCATCCAGCGCCAGCACCAGCGCCTGCTCCGGAGTCATAAAGAACGTGCCCTTCTCAGCGTCATACTGCACCAACTGCCCCGCGGCATTCGCATTCAACCACTCACGAACATACCGCTCCGCAGTCCCCGTCCGCTTCGCCAACTCCGCAGGCGTAACCGGCACACCATCCCCCATCGCCCGGTAAAGCCCCAGCTTGTCCCCAATCAGAATCAGCGGTGCCTGCAGCGCCGCGCCCATATCCTGAACCGCCCGCCCTAACAACGCATTCAACGCATCAGGATTAACCGTCCGTCCCTGTGCTGGTACTTGCTGTGCTGTAGCCATATCGCATCTCCTCGGAAAAAAATTTATCCGGGATCACGTCGACGTCAACCGATTGTGCTTTGAGCAGTCGTAACAGCAGGCGCACGATCCGGCACATCATGTCGCGCAGATCTCCGGGGCCCCAAACTGACGAGGAGCATACGCGCCGCATTTCCCCACCGTCAACATCGCCCCTGCTCAAGCGGGCCATCCAGCTACTTCAACTTCAAATACTCCGCCTTAGCCTCTTGCAGAACAGGAATGTCGGGGTCCGCATCTTTCCACAACGTAAAAAAAGCCTGGTACGCGGTCTTAGCCTTTGCTTGGTCACCCGACATCGCGTACGCCCTCCCGATCTGCAGTCGCGCCAGTGCACCGACCGGGTCGCTGACAACGATCCCGGGGTGGTCGATAATCTTCTGGAACTCGGCGGCGGCCTGGACGCCCTGGTGCAGCGCAAGATACGCCTCGCCGCGCACGTAGACCGGATACAGTACCCCGTAGAGAGCATGAAAACTGCTGCGCGGAGCGCCCAGCTCATACGGAGCGGCGACCTGCAGTAGTTCTATGGTCTTTGCAGGGTCGTTTGAATTCATGGCGAGAAGAGCGCGAAGCTCCGGGACATATGCGAATTTGACGCAGGTGTCCTCCGGGAATCGCTTTTCCAGATCGTCCGTAAGGGCTTGCGCCCTCTTGGAATCCCCGGTGAGGGCCAGGGCAAACGCCGCGCCATACTCTACCTCGCGATCCTTGGAAAGCTCCAGTGCTGCAGCCGCACTTCGCGTGGCCGCAGGCGCATTCTGGAAAAATGCCGCGCGCAGGGCTGCCCCAGCCTCGTAGCCAGCCGCCCTCTCCCGCTGCCCCGACTGTTGTGCGACGTCGACTGCACGCTGCGAGAGGGCCCGCGCCCGCAGCAAGTGACCGGAATAGGCAATCGCAAATGCTTCTTGGTTGAGGAGTGCGCTATCCGGTTCGGATTTTGCCTGAGCCACTACCCGTTCCATCTCCGCCTCGTCGGATTTTAGAAAGGCAATCCCGTAGTACATCGCTGAAGAGTCAGAAATGTACAGTTTCCGCTCGGAGGCCCGCTGCAGGGCTTTCTCGGCGTCCCCAAGGCGGTCAAGGTAGATGTAACTGCCCGCGAGGTTGAAATACGGGAAGACAAGGTCGGGATCGAGTTCGATCGCTCTCACGTTTTCGTCGACCGACATTTCGAATTTGTCGAAGACCGGGTAAATGAATCCTCCTAGAAATGCGTGGGGCTGCGGGTCGCGGGGATACGCCTGCGCCCACACCTCACAGGTCTGGACCCCGTTTTCGAGGTTTCCCGTTGCGCGAAGATCGTAGGAGACAGTGATGAAGAACCTCTCTGCGTCGCTGGCATGGTCGCGCAGCGTGTAGGCCTTTCCGAGGTACTCCGCGGAGAGATCAGACTCTCCCAGTTCGCCATAGCTGTGCCCCAGCATGGCATAGGCCATCGCGAAGTTTGGGTCGATCGCAATGGCACTTTTATAGAGGGCCTGAATCTCGGCAGACGGACCAGTTGAGAAATGAAGCTTCAATGCCGCGCTGTACGCCTTCAACGCTTCGAGCGACGGCGTCGCAGCCTCGACCAGCGGCGTATCGTGCTCTTTAACAGTCGCCAGCGATTCTCCCAGTCGTCCCCTGAACCTGCTTGCCACCTGACTCAGAGCATTCAGTACATCTTCTTTATGCGCCGCCTGCACCTGCTCCGCATCGATCAACTCTCCGGTACGGCAGTCCACCGCGCGCAGACCGAGAACGTACTGGGTCCCGAGACTGGCGATCGATCCGTCCAGCACTGCGGCGCTTCCCGTTCGCTGGCAGACCTCCCGGCCGATCTCCGGAGTCAGGTGAGCCTCCGCTCCCTGGCCCATCAATGTCAGCGTCCTATGGATTCGCTCATCTGAAACCAGGCTCAGGAACGGAGACTGCTCCAACTGCACCATCATGCCCTGCCGCAGCGTGCCGTCAAACACCGCATCACCGGTCGTATTCGTAAAGTCCGCAAGAACAATAGTGTCCTTGTCCGTCAGCGCATGCGCCCGGCGGGGAAAAAGCAGCCGGCCACCCGCAACCACTACGATCAAGATCGCTGCGCCAGCAACCATCCACCAACGAGCGCCCTTCGTAGCTGCCTTCGGCGCAACCTGTGCCGTCGCAGCAGTTGCACGCGCCGTCTCCGAATCGCGCTTCAGCCGTTGCAGATCGGTGCGAATGTCAGCAGCGTTCTGGTAGCGCAGCCTCCGGTCTTTCTCAAGCGCCTTATTGATAATCTCTTCGAGCTTCGGCGGAAGATCAGGATTCAGCCGCACTGGCGCGACCGGCGCGCGATTCAAAATTGCCTCCGCAACCAGCCCCGTAGTCTCGCCTCGAAACGGCAACACCCTGGTCACCATCTCGTACAGCACAACTCCAAACGAAAACAGATCCGTGCGCGCATCCAGCTCTTCACCGCGCACCTGTTCGGGCGACATATAAGCGCCCGTGCCGATCGTAGTGCCCGGTTGAGTAAGCTGTTCTGCTTGGCTCACCGTCGACATCGTCGAAAAATTCCTGGCCCCGCCCGCAGGCATCAACTTCGCCACGCCAAAATCCAGAATCTTGACATGCCCGCGCTCGGTCACAAAGATATTCGCCGGCTTGATGTCCCGATGAACGATCCCTTTGCTATGCGCCGCACTCAGCGCATCCGCAATCTCAATCCCCCACTCCAGCACATCCTCAAGCGGCAGGGGCACTCCCGCAATGCGATACTTCAGCGTCGCGCCTTCCATGTACTCCATGGCAATAAACGCCTGGCCGTCCTGCTCGCCAATCTCATAGATCGTGCAAATGTGTGGATGATTCAGCGCCGACGCCGCGCGCGCCTCTCTCCGAAATCGTTCTAGAGCCTGCGGATCCTGCGCTAGATCGTCAGGAAGAAATTTCAGCGCAACAAACCGGCCAAGCGACGCATCCTCGGCCTTATACACAACACCCATACCGCCGCCGCCCAACTTTTCGACTATCCGGTAGTGCGAAATGGTTTGGCCGATCATTGGAAGATGGTGGCCTCAGATTGCTCCAATCTTAGGGACGAGCCATCAGCCAGTCAACGAACGCTCTGGCGCAAGCGAGTCGAATCCGCAATACTTACGACACAATGTTTTGAAGCCGTCATCCTGAACGCAGGGAAGGACCCCTGTATTTGCTCTTTCTGTCAGCAGCAAGATAAAGTACACCCACTGTTATTCCGCTCCAAGCCATCTGCAACAGAAAGGAACATCATGGCCCGAGTCACCGGCATCGGCGGCATCTTTCTTCGCGCCCGCGACCCAAAAACCCTCAGCGCATGGTACGCCAAACACCTCGGTATCCAACTCTCCGACTACGGCGGAGCCACCTTCCTCTGGACAGACGAAGTCCCCGCCACCACCGGCATGACCACCTGGTCGCTCTTCCCCGAAGACACAAAATACTTCGGCCCCGGTAACGAAAAAGGCCCGCAGCAAGCCATGATCGACTATCGCGTCGACGACCTCGACGGCTTACTCACCCAGCTCGCCGCCGCAGGCGTCACCATCGACCCCAAACGCGAAGACGCCGACTACGGCCGCTTCGCCTGGATCATCGACCCCGAAGGCAACCGCATCGAACTCTGGCAACCTCTCGCCGACCCGAAACCCGAATAACCGATCAACCGAAAACTGATCAGTTGCCTTTCGCTTTTGCCGCCACCAAAGAAGACTGAAAGCACACCTTCGCGGCGGAGACTCGCCGTGGCCCGCGCCGAACAACAGCCGCGCCACGGCTCACTCCGTCAACGAACAGCCGTTTCGTATTAACTCAAACCCGAGAATTCCCCTGGAAAACCCAGCCCTACTTCCACTCCCACACTTTGGAGCTTGTGCTGCCGGAGGCATCCACTTCATATTCGAACGCTCCGCACGCGCCGTTCAATCGCCCAAGCTTCTGCGAAGTAGTCCGGAAGAACAACATGCCGCGGTAGCTGACCGAGCCGCCCGGTCCGAATCTGCCCACGCCCGTTCCCGTCCACGTGATGGACTCGCCATCCGCCGTCATGTTCATTCCTTGCCCGTCGCCATGGATCGTGCCATCAGGACTAACGATCGAGGTGTAGGTGCCCATGCCAGTCACGGGGAATCCTAAAATCTGGCCACTGTCCTCGAACGACACCTCTGCAGTTGGTGGGTCAACGGAAATCACCCGTCTCACAAGTCTCTTACCTTTAGTCTCGCTGATCTGTTCTCCAAGCATGAATTCACCTCTTCTTTCGCGCCACTTTGAATTGACATCCGGGGAGTGGCGAATTGTACGCTCTACACCACACAAGTAGTCATGAATTTGTCGAATCTGCAAACCGCGCACCGATTTGCAGATTCGCAACTCATCCACGCACCCAAGCAGCCGAAACGCTGAATGCGGCGCGTCGCGACCGCAGGCGATTCTCCTCAAGAATCGGAACCCGACTCTTGTACCGAGCCGCCGGAAGGCGTATGGTCGCTGAAAAAAGAAGCCGGAGGAGCGCCTCCAATGACCGCCCAACTGACAACTGAGAACGGAGAGCTGACAGCCACCACCGCCAACGTCGAACAAGCCGTCCCCTTCTTCATGGTCTCCAACATGGAAGCCTCCCTCCGCTTCTACGTCGACGGCCTGGGCTATAAGCGCACCAAACAATGGATCGTAGACAACAAGATCCGCTGGTGCTGGCTCGAACTCGAAGGCGCATCCCACATGCTCCAGGAGTACCGCCCCGACCACGTCCCCTCCAACAAGCGAGGCGAAGGCGTTTCCATCTGCTTCCAATGCCAAGACGCCCTCGCCATCTACCACAACGCCCTCGCCCGCGGCCTCAAGCCGCAACGTCCCTTCGTCGGCAACAACATGTGGGTCACCATCCTCACCGACCCCGACGGCTACAAACTCGACTTCGAAAGCCCCACCGACGTCCCCGAGGAAACCGTCTACTCCGACAGGCATGGAATTATCCAAGCCCACCCAAAAATAAATCTCGAAAAAGTGGAAAATTTCTGTCACCCAAAATACGTCCATCAACCCACCACGATTCACCAGCAATCCACCACGATTTCACCATCAAAAAACCACGTTCTGCACACCACTTTTCGCAAAACCCCCTGCAAAAACGCCACTCCACCACGCCAAAAAATTAACTCCCAAAAATCCACCACCAATCCCAGTACCATTGCCGAATGACCAACTGCCCCACTCCAGGCCGCATCGAAGTCATCACCGGCCCCATGTTCTCCGGCAAATCCGAAGAGCTCATTCGCCGCCTCAAGCGCGCCCGCATCGCCCGCCAGCGCGTCGCCTGCTTCAAACCCGACATCGACCTCCGCTACCACCGCACCGCCATCGCCAGCCACAGCTCCCAGACCCACGACGCCGCCGTCGTAACTCCAACATCCGACAGCCTCAAAGCCGAACTCTTCGAATCCGGCCGCATCCACGAGATCGACGTCATCGGCCTCGACGAAGTCCAGTTCTTCGACTCCGGCATCACCCACCTCGCCATGGAACTCGTCCACCTCGGCAAGCGCGTCATCCTCGCCGGCCTCGACACCACCTTCGCCAACGAGCCCTTCGGCCCAGTCCCCGTCCTGATGGCCCTCGCCGACGAAGTCACCAAACTCTCCGCCGTCTGCATGGTCTGCGGCGCGCCCGCCATCCACACCCAACGCCTCGGCCAAAGCCAGGAGCTCGTGGTCGTCGGCGCAGCCGGCCTCTACGAAGCCCGCTGCCGCACCCACTTCGAGCCCTTCACCGACGAACACCACTCCGAACAGCTCGAACTCCCCGCAATCGTCTCCGCATCAAGCGACAAAACAAAACGCCAGGGAAACCTTCTCCCGTGGCCGTTGCTTACTCATTGACTCAACCGATCGAAGTCTTAGTGCTTGCTCACCATCTCCATCACATCCTTACGCAGCGCCAGCGAGCTCGCTGTCCGCGCATAATACATATGCCCGCCCGGATACTCATGCACCTGCACCCGTGTCGGATCGCCCATAATCGGAATCTGGCTCACCGTCAGCACCGACCCCATGAACGGGCACGAAAGATCCGCCCATCCATGCGCAATCACCACACGCAGCTTGGGGTCCGTCGCAACCGCCACACGCAGATCGGTCGCCGAAGCTGACCCCGAAAACGCGCCATTGCGTCCGAACTCCGCTCCCACGCGCGGCTACCTCCTCGACAACGCGTTATACCGAGCATCCGTCTTCCAACCCACCGTCCGCGTCACAAAGTCCACCATCGCCGTCGTCGTCGGAGCAATAATGCTCAACAAAATCGGGTCATTCGTCTCCTGCGTCGGGTTATACGGAAACGGATCGTAAGCCGTGACGTTCGGGTCGTACCGGCTGCCCAGCTTGCCCGTCTCGCGAAACTCCTCGCGCAAAAACGCCTGCGTCTCCAGCCGTCCGCCGGACTCCTTCACAAACGTCGGGTCGAGCCCCGTCAGCTCCGTCACCTTCTGCACCAGTCGCGGAGTCGCAGTCGGATCGCTGTTCCCCTTCATCAGGTCCACCGCATACTCGCCACGAGTGTAGTCAATCACCGCGGCCATGTTCTCGTTCGTCAGCTTGCCCTGCCGCTCATAGTTCGCCGCAACGATCGACGGCAGCGTCAGCATCCACGGAATCGGCGACAGATCCGGCGACCCCGACTGCGGAGCCAGCGCCGGCGACACCAGCACCAACCCATTCATCGCCACGCCGATCTGCGACTGCAGATAAGCCGTCAGCCTCGGGCCGCGATACCCGCCATAGCTCTCACCCACAATGTACTTGCGCGACTGCAGCCGCCCGTTCTTCACCAGCCAGTCGTAGACGCACTTCGAAAGATATTCAATATCCTGGTCAGGCCCATAAAACTGCTTCTTCGCCTCATCCATCGACACCAGCGACCGCGAAAATCCCGTCCCGATCGGATCGATGAACACCAGGTCCGTAAAGTCGAGCCACGTCCCCGGGTTGTCCGTCAGCGTCGCCGGGTCCGAAGGACTCTGTCCCTCCGCGCCGAACGCCACCCTCTTCGGCCCAATCGCGCCGAGGTTCAGATACACCGATGCCGCACCCGGCCCGCCGTTGAACGCAAACGTCACCGGCCTGTCCTTGCCCTCCATCATGTACGCGGTATAAACCACCTCGCCGCTCAGCGCGCCTTTGCTGTCCCGCACCGCCAGCGTCCCCACCGTCACGGTGTAGTGCAGCGTCTTTCCTTCCATCTGGATGCTCTGCTCGACATGCGCATCAGGCGGCAGCGGTGGCTCCGCAACCGGCATTCCCGGCGTAGCGCCAGACTTCGCGTCCGGAGCGGCGGGCTTTGCTTCCGCACCAGCAGGCTTCGCATCAGGACTGGCAGCCGGTGCTGCCTGCGCCTCCGGAGGCGCGCCACCCCGTCGCCCGCTGAGCCAGGGCTACCGAAGAAACCATCATTGGAAGAACAGCCAAAAAGGCACAAGAACGCCACGAACTTCGAGAAGGAAAAAGACCGGTTTGAAATCATGACCCAAATTTTACATACATATCCCGTCGCGTCACGCAACCCAAACAAATAGTTCTGTATTCTCAACAGTAGACGTTGATTGGAGATCCGCCCATGCGCAACACGCTCGCCGCACTCACCCTTTGCCTACTCGCCGTTCCGGCCTTCGCCAAAGCCGAAGAATGAAATCGTCGTCCCCCTCAAGACCAGCACCGGCGAGGACGCCGGTACCGCCACCTTCCAGCAGGAAAAGGGAAAGCTCTCCGTCAAGGTCAACCTCAAAAATCTCCCCGTCGGTGAGCACGCCGTCCACATCCACGCCAAGGCCCTCTGCGACGCCCCCGACTTCAAGACCGCCGGCCCCCACTTCAACCCCGAGAACAAGCAGCACGGCTTTCAAAATCCCATGGGCCACCACGCCGGCGACTTCCCCCAGAACGTCACGATCGGTGAGGGCCACGTCGGCCAGGCCACCTTCAAGGTCGACTACCTGTCCCTCGATCCCGCCTCCCCCAATAGCATCATCGCCAACGGAGGCACCGCCATCGTCGTCCATGAAAAAGCCGACGACATGAAGACCGACCCGGCCGGCAACTCCGGCAACCGCATCGCCTGCGGCGTCATCATGGCGCCGACCCCCTAAAAAACCCCATGTTTTGATCGCCATTGAACCAACCGGAACGCCCATGCGTACTAGCAAACATGGGCGTTCTTCACATGGCGATACCTATTTCAGCGAAGGGGAGACCTTCGGGCTTCAAGTCCGCACCCCGGCGCATTCCCCGCCCCTTCCCTCATGCCGAACCTGGTCCACAAGCCCTCCAACAAATCAATCCAGTCCCGGCCCCACGCGGTACACTTCCCCTACCGGCAAAACCGCTAGAGGCAAAGTTGGAGCGTACCCCAGAACAGGAAGCAGCAAACGAAGCAATCGCCAAACTGGTACGCCAGTGCATGGCCGGCGACTCGCAGGCCTGGCAGCAGCTCGTTGTCTCCCAGCACCGGCGCATCTACGCCATCTGCTACCGTTTTACCGGCTCAGGCTCCGACGCCGAGGACCTCACCCAGGACGTCTTCCTCAAGCTCTACAAGAACCTCGCCAGCTTCGACACTCAGAAGGGCAGCTTCCAGACCTGGATCACCACCCTCGCCCGCAACCTTCTGGTCGATCACTTCCGCCGCACCCGCCTCGACCGGGCCAGCGACTCGCTCGACGCCACCTTCGACGGGGAAGAGGACGGCCCCACCATGGCCGACCGCCTCGCCGACCCGCGCCCCTCACAGGAGCACCACGTCGCCGCCCTCGAGCTCAAAGTTCGCGTCCAGAGCGCGCTCAAACAACTCTCCCCAGAGCTTCGCGAAGCAGTTATACTTCGCGATCTCGAGGATATGGATTACAAAGAGATATCCCAGGTTCTCCGCATACCCGAAGGAACTGTAAAAAGCCGCATCAGCCGCGGTCGCGGGGAACTTGCAAGGCTTTTGCAACGTATAGAAAGTTAGGTGACATAGTGCTAGAGAGAGAGGTGGTTTAAAGTGGCGGACTTCAACCAATTCGGAAGCGTAAAGCCCGGCCAGGGCAGCGACCCGCAACACTGCGCGCAGTGTGAAGCGATGCTCTCCGACGCACTTGACGGCACTCTCTCCGCCGCAGATCAGGCCACTTTCGATCTCCACATGATCGGTTGCCCCAATTGTGCCACTATGCTGGCCGACGCCCAGCGAGGAGCCGCCTGGATGGAGATGCTGAAATCTCCCCGTCCCGAGCCGCCCATCGCCCTGCTCGAACGCATCATCGCTGAAACCAGCGGCAAGGCCGCCGCCGAAGCAAAGCCACCCATCGTCCTGGGCAGTAACGACCGTCTCCGGACCCCGAATCCCCTCGTCGGCAAGCCCATCCTGGTTCCCTCAGCCGTTCAACCCGCCTTCGCCGCCAACGTCATCCCCTTCCGCACTCGCATCACTCACGGCTTCCGCTCCCTCGGCCACACGATGCTGCAGCCACGCCTTGCGATGACGGCTGCTATGGCCTTCTTCTCCATCGCCCTTACCCTGAACCTCACCGGTGTTCGTCTCAGTAACCTTCGAGCCAGCGACCTCAAGCCCTCCAGCATAAGGCGGAGCGCCTCCGAGGCAATGGCCGGAGTCATCCGCTACTCCGACAACCTTCGCGTAGTCTACGAACTCGAATCCCGCGTCCGCGACCTGCAACGCTCCTCGGACGACGATGGATCAACTGGATCGAACGGATCCACCAGCACCCCGGCCCCCCAGAACGACCCTGCCAATCCAAAACCAAACGGCAGCCAGCAACCAGACGATCGGAACCCCGGCCCCAAGAAACCAGACCAGAAACAGACCAAACCCAATCCCGGATCCAGTCGCCGCGAGACCCCCAGCGGCAACATCCAGTTGGTCGAGTCTGTTCGCCCCCAGGCCCTTTCCCCCTTCGCCCCACAAGATTTTGTTGTCCTTAATCCCAGCGTATTCAAGCAAGAAGGGGGATTGGTATGACTTGCGCAAACCATCCTGATCGTGAACACTCTGCCTTTTGCCAGAACTGCGGCAAGCCACTCTGCCAGGAGTGCACCCGCGTTGTCGGCTCTGCTGTCTTCTGCGAGCCTTGCCTCGCCGCCAAACTAGCCGGAACCGGAGCACCCACCGGACCTGCCGCCGACAATAGCGGCTTCGCCGCCGGCCCCGACGCCTTCGGCGTCCGCTATAACCCAACGCCGTCCCGGAGCGCCCAACCCTGGCCTCGCCGCCCTGCTTGGCCTCATCCCCGGCGTCGGCGCGATGTACAACGGCCAATACGCTAAGGGCGTCGTCCACCTCATCGTCTTCGCCATCCTCGTCTCGCTCGCCGACGAGCACGGAATCTTCGGCCTCTTCATCGCCGGCTGGGTCTGCTATCAGGTCATCGAGGCCCACCACACCGCACGCGCCCGCCGCGATGGCACTCCCCTTCCCAACCCCTTCGGCCTGAACGACCTCGGCGAGCGCCTCGGCTTCGGCAAAGCCTGGCCCGGCACCTCCGGCGCTGCCACCCAGCAAAACGTCGCCCCCGACGCCACCCAACCCACCGGCAGCCCTTACACCCCACCGGCCTCCGGCTACCCCCCACAATCCCAGTCCAGCAGCGCAAGTTGGAGCGCCCCATGGGACAGTTACAACTACTCGCCGCCTGTCCCCCCGATTCCGCCCTATGGAACACCGGGCTACCCAATCGACCCCAATCTCACACCCATCACGCGTAACCGTTTTCCCACTGGCGCCATCTGGCTCATCGGACTCGGCTGCCTCTTTCTCATCGGCAACGCAGGCCTGTTCCGATCCTTTCCCATCCACAGGCTCGTTCCGTTCATCCTGATCGGCCTCGGCGTCTGGCTCTTCGTTCGCAAGATGACGGACTCCGGCCCTGGCCTGGCGGACGACGGCACTCCCGGCTACCAGTTCCGGCTCTTCCGAGCCCTTCGCGGCTCCGTCTGGATCGTTCTCATCGGCGTTCTCTTCCTTCTGGATTCCTTTGACATCCTGTCCTGGGGTCGCAGCTGGCCGGTCATCATCATCGTCGCCGGTCTCATGGCCATCTTCCAGCGCCTCTCCTACAGTGCAGCCGTTGCAACTCCCTATCCCTACCCAACTCCACCGGCCGCTACGCCGCCTCCACCCAATCCCGGTACCTCCATCGTCCCCTCCAACCAGCACGATCAGGAAGGGAGATAAGTCCATGGCAAACTATCCTCCACCGTACCCGCCCCCCGGTGCGCCCGGCGGCCCACCCTACGGAAACGACTGGAAGTATCAGCGCCGTATGCTCAAAGACCAGGCCCGGGCCCAGCGCGACATGTTCCGCGCCCAGCGTGACGCCTACCGCTACCAGGCCCGCAGTTTGCGTCGCAGTTCCATACTCGGCCCCCTGGTGCTCATCAGCATCGGCGTCATCTTCCTGCTCATCCAGACCGGCCATCTGCAAGGTTATCGCTTCTGGGAGTGGTATAGCCGCTTCTGGCCCTTCCTCCTCGTCGGTGCCGGCGTCATCATGCTGCTCGAGTGGGCCTACGACCAATACACCCAGTCCGACTCCACACAACCTCGTTATCGTCGCCGCGTCGGCGGAGGCGTCTTCACCATCCTCGTGCTTCTCGGACTCACCGGCCTCGTCTTCAGCGGTATACGTGCGGGCGGGCGCAGCAAGCTCTTTGACGGGATGAGCATCAACCAGGACAATATCGACGAATTCCTGGGCGACAAGCACGAGAGCGATCAATCCCTCTCCCAGTCCTTCCCCGCCGGTGGCACTCTCTCCGTCGACAACCCCCGCGGCGACATCACGATCACCGGCACCAGCGACGACAACCAGGTCCACGTCGCTGTCCATAAAGAGGTCTACACTCGTTCTGACTCTGAGGCCGACGCCAAGGCCCAGCGCCTCAGCCCAAACCTAAACGTCAACGGGAGCAACGTTACCCTCACCATCCCGGCGATGGATGGTGCCCGCGCCGACCTCACCATCACCGTACCCGCAAACGCCTCCCCCACCGTCACCGCCAATCACGGCGATGTGAAGATCAGCTCCATCAAAGGCACGGTCATGGTCACCGCCAACCACGGCGACATCGCACTCAGCGCCATCACCGGACCCATCACGACGCGTATCAACAACGGCAACTCCGACATCTCGGCCCATAGCGTCACCGGCACGCTCAACATCGAGGGCCGCGCCCACGACACCACCCTCTCCGATCTCAGCGGCCCCGTCACCATTCGCGGCGAGTTCTTCGGAGACACCCACTTCGAGCACATCCGCGGCCCCATCAAATTCCACACCAGCCGCACCGACTTCCAACTCGGACGTCTCGACGGAGAGATCGAAATCGGCAACAACGCCGAACTCTCAGCCAGCAACGCTGTCGGCCCTGTCACCCTCACCACCTACAGCCGTAACATCACGCTCGACCGCATCGCCGGGGACATCTTCGTCACCAACCGCAACGGCTCCGTCGACGTCACCAGCGCGCCCCCGCTCTCAAACGTCACCATCGAGAATCGCAACGGCTCGGTCGCCGTCACTGTTCCCGAGCAGTCCAACTTCGCCTACCAGTTCGACGCCACCAACGGCGACATTCAAAGCGACTTCCCCGACATTAAGAACTCCGACCAGGACAATCACAAGAACGTCGTCAGCGGCACCATAGGCAAAGGCGGCCCGCTCCTGCGCGTCACCACCAGCCAGGGCGATGTCTCACTAAAGAAAGCCAGCCTCCTGCCTCTGCCTCCAATCCCGCCCATGCCGCCGAAGCTGACCGACCTGCCAGCCGGGACACAAGAGTCCATCGACGAGGCCAAGCAAGCGGCACGTGAGGCTACCGCGGAGGCCAAAGCAGCAGCAGCCGAGGCAAATCGAGAGGCAAAGCAAGCCGCTGCCGAAGCCAAAAAGGCCGCAAAAGAGGCGCAGCAGCAGCAAACGAAACCTCCCGATCAGTAGCCCGAACAATAGCGCCCGTGGCTATGCGACTGCACGTCGATTGACTGCTTCTCCAGACACCTGCTTCGCACCAACAATCGCCAACACCAGGCACAGCGCGATCAATAGCTCGGTTATAACCGGCCCGGCAAAAAAGTACTTGTACGAAACAACAGCCACGCCCAGATAGCCGACCAGAAACGTCGCAAGTACCGGCCTCAGTTGCAGCGCATCTGTCTTAGCCAGCGAGCCAAGCTGCCAGAAGACAACAGCCTCCACTGTCAGAAAAACACTGACCGCGAGACCGAGTCCCATGTGAAAGTCCCAGAGCGTCCGCGTCGCTCCCATCGCCACAAACTCATTCGCCTTCATTGCCGCCACAACCTGCTGCACAACCGGAGGCGTCTGGCCAAAGACGCCTCCAATCGTATGCAGCGCGGCATGAACAAACGTCAGCACCGAAGCAATCCGCAAAAAGAGCACAGGCCTCATCGCTGCACCTCATCATTCGCGGCCTTCGCAAACGCCGCCAGCGTATCCACCCATGCGCCCGGTCCGTCCAACGCGACGCGAAGCTGCTCGTAGCCGTCTCCATGCCGCTCAATCCCGCTGTGTTCCAGCTCCACCAGCGTCGCCGAAGCTCCCTCACTCGTGAACCGGATCGCAACATCGCTCGCCTTCGCAAGGTCAGGATCGAACTTCCAGTCCGGCCCCAGATGCCACGAGAACGTCACCAATCGCGGCGGATCCCACGCTCTCACCTGACCCCAGTTACACTCATTCCCCTCCGCATCGCGCTCGTACCACCGCCCTCCCACGCGCGGCTCGACGAAGATCGACTGAAACGGCTTAGCCCCGATGTGATGCGCCGGCGGCCACCACACCTCCATCTGCTCTACAAACACCGAAAAAGCACGCTCAATGGGAACCTGGACCCGAATGCTTTTTCGGACGACGGCCTCTTCCACTGTCTTTGTCATGACTCTCTCCTTTTTTCGTCGATTCCACGGAACTTTGAAACGAACTAAGAGCCCTCTCCCAAACCAGATCGAAGTGCGCGCGCAAACGAGCGACGCCCTCAGGATCCAGCTGATACATCCGCCTCGTCCCGGCCCTGATATCGGTCACCAACCCCGCATCCTTCAGCACGCGCAGATGCTGCGACACCGCCGGACGGCTGACCGGCAGCATCCCCGCAAGCTCATTGACCGCCATCGGCCCATTGGCCAAGCGCTGAAAGATGGCCATGCGGGTGCCATCGCCCAAAGCATCCAGTCCGGCCTGTAGGTAAGCGTCCACTAACGGTAAGTAATAACTTACCAATATCCGCATGTCAAGAAAAAAATAGGCCCCGTTCGTACCGTCCGGGCGTAAACTGCGCTCGACGTGCACTCCCTCTCCACATCACGCCCCGGTCTGATCGCCCTGACCCTGGCGGTCTGTGCAGGAGCAGGAGCACAAACCTATCGCCCGCCCCTCGTCGCAGACGGCGGATTGCAGGGCGCCGTCGCAAAGGGAGACTACTTTGCCGCCGACAGAGCGCAAGTCGCCTCCGAGACCTATCTCGGCATGCTCGCCTGCCCCAACTGTGCCGGCATTCGCCTCGAACTGGCGCTCTATAACGAAAGCGGAGCCGGCGGCGGCGACCCCGTGCATCCGGCCGCGTATCACATGCGCGAAACCCACCTGGGCGGCATCGACGGCGACAGAATCGTCGAAACAAACGGTGTCTGGACCGAGCAGGCCGACCAAAAAAATTGGAGAACGATCATCATCCTCGCCAGCGGCCGCACCGACGGTCCCATGTACTTTGCCAGCGCACCCGACAACCGGGGCACTCTCCTCCTGCTCGACTCGCAGTTCCACGAGCTTCCCGCTGACATCCCACACTCCATCGCGCGCATTACCGGCAATCGCCAGCAAAAAATGATCTTCCTCACCGAAGCCGACAGCGGCCGCACCATCGATATGAAACCCGGTGAAGTCTTCCTGCTTCGGCTCAAGGGAAACCCTCGAACGCAAAGTCTCTGGACCTCAAACCGGCCGGCCTCCATGGCCCTTCTCGAGACTGGCAGCGAAGTCGCAGAGACCATCCCAGCGGCACCCGTACCAGCACATCGGACATCGCAATCAACCAGCCGATCGGCGACGACTCAGCCCCTGAAAACAACCAGCGTCACCGCCGAGAAGCCCGCCGCACCACGCTACGATCGCTCACAGGATGAGGGCTACCAGGTCTGGCAGCTTATCGCGCCACAGTCAGGCTACGAGGACCTCCGCTTCGAGCTGCGCCATCCCAACAAAGCCTACGAACTGCCGCAGAAGATCGTCACCTTCACCATCGTAGTGCGCTAAGCACAAACATCGATTATCAACTCCGCAACTCCCAACGCAGATCTTCGCGGGCAATGTAGACATCTGTGATAAAAACTCCACAGTCTGCAAAGGAGATGGGAATGGGACGCTGTACAACGATCACCGGCCGCACTCTGATCGCAATCTCGCTCGCAATCACCGCTGCACAAGTAGCGGCAGCACAGCCGGCATTACCCTCCAGCTTCAAATCGCAGATCGTTCACAGCCCCGCAGGCGCAGACATCTTCGTTCGTTCCGCCGGAAGCGGCCCCGTGGTCGTTCTCATCCACGGCTACGCCGAAACCAGCGACTCATGGGCTCCCCTCGCCGCCGAACTCGTCAAAAGCTACACCGTAGTCGTACCCGACCTGCGCGGCATCGGAGGCTCATCCCGCCCAGCCGGCGGCTACGACAAAAAAACGCAGGCTGCAGACATTCGCTCCGTCATCACGACCCTCGGCTTTGACCGCACCTTCATCGTCTCGCACGATATCGGCATCATGGTCGCCTACGCCTACGCCGCACTCTATCCTGACAAGGTCGAACGCCTCGTCGTCATGGACGCTCCCCTCCCCGGCATTGCGCCATGGGACGACATCATCAAGGACCATAAGCTTTGGCACTTCTCGTTCTGGGGACCCGATGAAGAGCGCCTCGTCCAGGGCCGCGAGCGTATCTACCTCGACCGCATCTGGAACGACTTCAGCGCCAGCCCCACCCAACCCGACGAACTGACGCGAAAGTTCTACGCCGCCCAGTATGCCAAACCCGGCGCGATGCGCGCAGGCTTCGCCCACTTCAAGGCCTTCTCGCAGGACGTCGAAGACAACAAAACCTTTCAGCAAACCAAACTCACCATGCCGGTACTAGCAGTCGGCGGCGGAAAATCCTTCGGGGCCACTCAAGCCGTCGTCATGCGCAACGTCGCCGTCAACGTCCGCGAAGCCGTAGTACCCAACTCCGGCCACTGGCTCATGGAAGAGAGCCCCACCTACACAGTCAACCTCATCCGCGACTACCTCAAAGACCCTACCGCAGCCACACCGAATCATTGAGTCGCCTGCGCTTGATACCGAGAGAACCACTGGAATAATCGCAAATAGCACTCCGCGCCCTGCTGGCATAGCGGTCTAGCTTCACGAAGCCAGACTCTGGCGGATCAACTTGTCATACTCTGCCTGCAACGCGTTGACACGCTTTTCGATCAACGGGAAGAAGTCCCCTGGATACGGCTCTCCAAAGTTGATCGGGTCATCTTTAATCCCCGCCGCTCGCAGCATGTCATACACCTTCACGTGTCGCACGTAGAGCAGTGACTCCTTTACCACCGCGGAATCTCCAGCCAGGTGCAGATTGCCTTCAATGACAGCCACCGCGTCCTTATGATTCGGAAGAATCACGCCCGACTCGATCTGCCGGCTCAGCTTGCTTTGAGAACTCTCAGGATCCTGATTGCGTTCCCTGAGCCGCTCCCAGATCAGATTGTCTTTCTGCAAATGCAGATAGATCGGCCAGTAGAACTGCGACAGCTGCTGCTCAAGAAACTGCACCCGCTTGTCGAGGACAAATTTATGCGCCTCATCCCTGCGGTGAAGGTAGGAATCAAAAGCCCCTTTACAGACAATACCTGCCAGAAACGTCACGCCGCTCCAGGCAGTCGGTCCGAATGCATCCGTAAACTGAGTGATCATCCGAGGGTCTCTCCTCTACGCGTAAGTCTAGCGGGTTCGGTCGTGTCATAAACGGTCTTGCGCAATTCTAATTTATTCGCTATAGTTGAAGATATGAAGGAACACAGCTATCTCGGTGAGTTCGAGCTGATGGTTCTTCTCACGATCATTCACTTGGGGGACCAGGCCTACGGCGTTCCTCTCTCTAGAGAATTAGCGCGAAGACGTGGCCGCGATGTTTCAGTCGGAAGCGTCTATGCCGCATTAGACCGGCTGGAGGCCAAAGGCATGATCGTATCCAGCCTCGGCGAATCAACTCCGGAACGTGGTGGCCGAGCCAAGCGGTACTTTCGCGTCACCAGGCAAGGACTTCGCTCGGCCCACGCAACCCGCAGCGTACTCAGCAAGCTATGGAAGTCCCTGCCGTCACCAGGGGAGGAACTCGCATGAAGCCAACGGAGTCAGTAGCCTTTGCGACCTGGATGCTGGAGCATCTAACCTTCGGATCTCAAACCGAAGCCCTCTCCGGTGATCTGTTGGAAGAGTTTCAACATGGACGCTCTGCAGGCTGGTATTGGCGCCAGGTCGTATCCGCAATCGGCGTTCAAGCCTTCAGAAAGTCTCGCGACTACACGTTTCCTCTGGCATTTTCCGCCGTATGGAGCGTCATGTATCCCGCATGGTGGCTATCTGTCAGCAGAAGCCGGCTGACTCAAATTGTCGTTGCCCAGTGGGCGGCGCACGACTGGCCGTACTCCACCGGCTTGAAAGGCGTAAGCGAAATCATTCCCGCCATTACGTTCGTCTGGCTTGGGTTCTTCGTCTATCTGACGCTGCGCACCCAGGCGGCCCATGCACTCTCCGTGTCCCGGCTTTTTGCAAGCTTATCGATCAGCCTCAACGTGCTGGTCATAGCAACCCTCGGACTGTGGCACTCTTTCAATCATTCCCAAGCTCGCTTGAGCTATATCCCTGGCGGAGACTTCTCTTTCACCTCTCATCTGACCGCCATCAGCGTTCCATTGGCATTGAGTCTACTATCCGCCATATCGTTTGCGCTTTTGCGCGCACGTGGGCGACAGCACGGCGCCGCTTCTGCCGCCGGTCGATAGCAAGCACAGCACGAAATCGCGTCGGCAGCACTGAAGGACCGGTGTACACATGTTCCAGCGCATGGGCAATACCGACGCGGCTGCTGACCTTACCAATGGAACGGATCGCCCAAGCTGGTCGGCAGTAGCGACTGGTCTGAATACGGCGCTCGTTGTCAGCTATCTCGGATGCAAGCCGCCTCAGACTCATACGCTCTCCTGGACGGCGCGTCTTCTAACCTCTGTCTTGTACATTCTCATCACTTGCTTGGCAGGCGCTGCGGGAACGTGGCTCGCACTCTCAATCGACACCCGGAAGCAGTTTCGCAGGCTTGTACTCTGGGGAGCGCGAGGCTGGGTCTTTCTGCCCGCCATCACGATCTTCCTCCGTGAGGGCGCTGTATGGGCTCCCTTCGTCGCAGCTTCGTCAGCCGTGCTCATGGCCGCCTACCTCTATCGCTTCACCGGGTCAACGCACCATAAGGAATCTCAAAGCCCACCTTGGCAGAGCCTCGAGAGAAATCTCTTCACAACGCAGATTCGTCTTGCCCCGACATCCCGGGTTCCGTTCTACATCTCACTTTTGCTCTACGGGGCATTCCTCTCCGCTATCGGAAGAGAGCTTGAGTTCCTAACGCTGTTCCTGGCAGGCAGCACCTTCCTCCTCGCCCTACAGATCATCGCGGCACTCACGATAAAACGTGAGCCAAACGAAGACCCCAGAAACGAAGACCCCAGAAAAGATATAGATCGAAGATCTCATCCCTATTCCCTGGCCGCTACTGCATTGTGCTGCATCTTCATCGCGTTAACTCTCTCTCCTGCTCCGTGGCGCGATCCCCTCCTTGGGTGGGCGCGAATCCATGCGAAGCCGGCACCAGCGAAACAAACGTCTTCTCCGGATCAGCCCTCCACCGGATACCGAACCATCGTTCTATGGCCACTGCAAAAACAGGAGAAGGTCATTCCATCGCCTCCCCTCAACACCACCGCATCCGCTCCCGGCAACGCCAAGCCCTGGATCATTCCCTTCTACGGGCCTTATTGGTACTTCAAGACTCCCGGCGAATCACCTGGCCCGAACGCACGTACTGCTCGTGGCGATCCCCTTAAGGTCAATGTTCATTCAACAGACAGAGCTCCTCTACTCATGGAAGCGCATCAGAATCTACCCGGCCCTGTCGACCTGAACTGCTGCCGCGAAATGCAAATCGTCTTCAGGAATGACACCTCACTCGGCGCACTCGGGGTCGGTATCTCCCTCACGGATTCGCACTCAAAAGAAAAGTTGTCCCAGAGTCTCGGTCTGAAGTTCATCGCTCCCAACCCTGCAGATCAAGCTCCGGGCAGCACATCCTCCGTCGAGGAAACACTGACCTTCCCCTTTCCAAAACATAGGAGCATCAAGAAATTTGACGCGATTACAGTGATCCTCTTGCCCGACACAAAACATCTGACCGCCGGACGGAAGGTTGCCGTCGAAAGATTCGTAATGATCCCAAACTGACTCACCCAATGAAGAGCATGATCTTGTGGCTTATCGCTTTCGTTACCCTATCTGCAAGCGCTCTGAACGCCTTCCTCGCAAAGTTGCCCTGACCAGCAGGCGAGCAACAATTGGATTGCCCTTGCCTATACTGAAATGGGTAATCTTTCATGCCAAGACGCAGTGCAGGATTGATGATGTACCGCCGCAAACCCCACGAACTCGAGGTCTTCCTCGTTCATCCGGGCGGTCCATTTTTTGTGAACAAGGACTCGGGAGCATGGACAATACCCAAAGGCGAATACCTCGAAGGCGAGCAACCCTTGCAAGCCGCCAAGCGTGAATTTCAAGAGGAAACTGGCTTTGCCGTACCAGAGTTGTTTCTCGATCTTGGCTCAATCAAACAAGCCGGCGGAAAAATCGTCTCCGCGTGGGCCTTTGAGGGCGATTGCGATCCAGACAAATTGATCAGCAATCACTGTGAAGTGGAATGGCCCCCGCGCTCCGGCCGTTTGATCAAGATTCCCGAAGTCGACCGTGGCGCCTGGTTCTCCATCGCCGAAGCCAGGGAACGTATCAAGCCGACCCAGATACCTCTCCTCGACCGCCTCTTTAAGACACTGAATCTCGAGAAGTGAGTCATTGCCCCGCCGAACCGAATCACTTCGTACGAACGGCGGTCCAGCGCCCATCCGCTCGACCTTCCACCTTCATTCGTCCCTTTGCGGAGTCGCCATCGATCCACCCAACAAGCGTCGCGGTGACAGTTCCAGGCTGCTCCGGCCAGGTTCCACCGAAGCTAAGTTCGACATAGCCGTCGCGCCACCTGCCGCTAACGGCCTGGTCCGGACCAAACGCGCCTGACCATATCCCAACCAGAGTGCCACCTTCACGAACAAGCTTCATCGTGCCGGCATAGCTGCCTGCATCGCTGGCATACTTTACATCCCACGTCCCGGCGGCTTCCCCGCCATTCTCCAATGGCTCCGGTTTCGTATTGCTGATTTTCAGGTTAGCAAAATAGGATTCCTCTCTCGCGTAACTCCACAAGGCGACTGCGCCCTGCAAATCTTCACCCTTCAAACCATCCACGACAAGGCTCGGATTTGCGGACCCGTTCAGATAGAGAGTGGCTTTGCGTCCACGCACCTCGATCTTCACGTGGGTCCACTCCTCCGGCTGCAAATCCGCATACGCTTCGTAGAGGAAAGGCCACTGTCGTCTTAGCTTCTCCCAACCGAAACCAGGCTCGGAGACATATTGCACCGAATGGTTGCGCATTGCCTGGTCTTCCGATCGCGAGTTACCCGGGCGAAGGTAAAACATCTCGTAGCGCGATCCATCAGGACGAGCCCGGAACGCAATCCCTGTAAAACCGGGCATCCGTGCGCCAGGCGGTGCAGTTGTCTTCGTTGCAATGTCCACCTCGATCGTCCCGTCGTGAAACTGCGTCCCGTTGACGAACGCCAATCCATACTCCTCCTGGGTGGTCAAACGCACAGCCTTCCGCCCCCGATACTCAACTGCCTCTGCCTTCACCCCTAGTTCAGCGAGATCCTTTGTGTCGCTGAGAGCAAACATCTGCGACGGCGGCGGGGCTGGATTCGTCGTGGCAATCTCCTGCGAGCAAGCACAGTATTCCGCAGACAGGAGAAGCAACACGACACCGGAGGCAAGAAACACTTTGATCGATCGCGACATGAGCCAAACAGTAGTCGGCGCAGCCACGGACAGCAAGCATTCTGTGACGAAGTGATGAAAATCGATGGTGAAGTGATTCGAGTGCGAGCGAAAGAGAATCGCTAGCCCTGCAGTCAGCCGCGCCGCCTCTGAAACAGCGAAGCTGTCTTCCAGCATCTGAAGCTAGCTCATCTCTGCTCAGGGCCTCCACCGATTGAGTCGAGATTGGCGAGGATCTCCGAAGGAATTTGTAGCGTTGCAGCTTTGAGATTCTCACGAAGATGTTCGACGGAAGACGTGCCTGGGATCAGCAGAATATTGGGCGACCGCTGAAGAAGCCACGCAAGCGCAACCTGCATCGGCGTAGCCTGTATCGCCTCTGCCGCTTCATCGAGCACCGACGACTGTAACGGCGTAAACCCTCCCAGCGGAAAGAACGGCACATAAGCTATCCCCTGCTCCGCAAGATCATCGATAAAGCCATCATCGTTCCGGTGGGCCACGTTATAAAAATTCTGCACGCAGACGATCTCCGTAATTGTCTGAGCCTCTGCCAACTGCGCGGGACTGACGTTACTCAGGCCGAGATGACGAATTAGTCCCTGACGCTTGAGTTCAGCAAGCACCGTCAGCGGTTCTTCGATGGAACTCTCCGATGGCCCCATCACTCCTCCAACCCGAAGATTAACAATATCCAGTCTGTCGATCCCGAGATTTCGGAGATTGTCATGAATGCCCTCGATCAGTTCCTGACGCGAAAGTGCATGAATCCACGACTTGTCTTCACCTCGGCGAGCGCCCACCTTAGTCACGATCACCAGGCCATCCGGATAAGGATGGAGTGCCCGCTTGATAATCTGATTGGTCACATGCGGACCATAAAAATTGCTGGTGTCGATATGGTTCACGCCAACCCCGATCGCCTCTCGCAGAACAGCAACCGCACCATCAACATCACGCGGCGGTCCCCACACCTGCGGGCCGGCAAGCTGCATCGCGCCATAGCCCATGCGGCCCACGGTTATGGACGCGCCAGGGAGTGTGAAGTTGCCGCTAAGGTCCATCTGTGTCGCCATACTCTTTCTCCTTTAGTCTGTTCAGCACTTGGATCAATCGTGCTCACCTGTGGTTAGATGAAGAAAGCTTCAGGTTAGGAGTTCGCATTTGCCCCTGCGTTCCCAAGTCGTCTTAGAGCCCCGTAAATCGCCTGTTCAAGCCCGTTCGGCCGCAAGCGTAGACGCGATTCTCGAAGCCACCATTCAGGTTTTGCTCCGTGTCGGAAAGGAGCGGCTGACCACAACCAGAGTGGCGGCACGAGCCGGCGTATCGGTCGGGACCTTATACCAGTACTTCCCGAACAAAAGCGCGCTCTTACAGGCGGCCTTGAAGCGTCACCTCGCCGAGGTCACTGACGCCGTCGAACGAGTTTGCAAGGAACAAAAGGGCAAAACACTCCGGCAAATGGTGACCGCTCTCATCACCGCATTTCTTCACGCCAAGATGAAGGACGCGAAGACCAGTGTCGCTCTCTACTCCGTAAGCTCCGACCTGGACGCAGCGAAGATCGTGCAGCAGATGGGAACCCGGTCCAATAAGGCAATCGTTCAAATGTTGGCCACCGCCTCCGAACCCCTCTCAACCGATCCGCAACTCGTCGCCTCCATGCTCCAAGGAGCGATGGTCGGGGTCAGCCGAAGGATGCTGGAGTCAGGCGCCCCCAGAGAGCAACTCGACATCTTAGGGAGAGAGCTGATCTTTGCGGCATGCGCCTACGTCGATGCGTGTTCTACACGTGTCCCGGTTCCAGGCACACGTATCGGCGCTGCCAAGTCATCCGACTTGGTATATTGAATATCTCAAGCGCCAACTCACCTCGAGTCTCTTCTCAACTCGTCGCTCAGGAGAACCCCTTGCAACGTCGCTCTTTCATAGCCGCACTCCCGCTAGCCGCCGCCGGTTCCATGGCCTCTGTCAGCTCGTCGAACGCCTTCAGCCAAACCGACGGAGTCACCCCGAAGGAACTCCCCAAATTCCAGCCCGCGGGCGCGGAAAAATTCGACCGTCCCGACGTCCACGCAGGCGACCGCATCGCCGGAGCCACCTTCGCCTCCCGCTCCGCCGCCATGGGTTGCTCCGGAGCCGCCGGCACCGCACACCCCCTCGCAACCCTCACCGCAATCGAAATCCTGAAAAAAGGCGGCTCCGCCATCGACGCCGCCGTCGCCGCCAACGCAGTCCTCGGCTTCGTCGAACCCACCAGCTCCGGCATCGGCGGCGACTGCTACGCCATGATCTGGGACCCCAAGCTCTCGAAAGTCGTCGGCCTCGCTGGCTCCGGTCGCTCTCCCAAAGCCCTCACCCTCGAAACCGCCCGCGCCCGCGCAAAAAACGGTGTCCTCCCCGCCTACGGAGCCATCAGCATCTCCGTCCCCGGAGCACTCGACGCCTGGTGGAACCTTCACCAGCGCTACGGCAAACTCAAGTGGGCCGAACTCTTCGAGCCCGCTATCCACTACTGCGAAACCGGCTCTCCCACTCCGCAGATCATCGGCTACTACATCAAACGCGGTCTCGCCAACTTCACCAAGCCCGGCTCCGGCGTCGAAGAGACCGCGAACGCCCTGCACACCTTCGCCCCCAATGGCAAAGCCCCCATCGAAGGCGACGTCCGCCGCAACCCCGACCTCGCCCGCACCTACCGCATGATCGCCGAAGGCGGCCGCGACGCCTACTACGACGGCCCCATCGCCAAAACCATCGAAGCCTACTTCAAGCGCATCGGTGGATGGATGACCGTCGAAGACCTCCGCGCCCAGCACGCCGAGTGGGACGATCCCCTCGTCACCACCTATCGCGGTGTCCAGGTCTACGGCATGGCCGCCAACACCCAGGGCCTCGCCACCCTCCAGCTCCTCAACATCGCCGAAAACTTCGACCTCCGCGGCATGGGCTTCCAATCCCCGCAATCTCTCCAGGTCCAGATCGAAGCCAAGCGTCTCGCCTACGAAGACCGCGCCCGCTACTACGCCGACCCGCACTTCTCCAAAGTCCCCGTCGAGTGGCTCAACTCCAAAGCCTACGCCGCTGAACGAGCCAAGCAGATCAAGCTCGACTCCATCCTCACGCCCATCTATCCCGGCCAGGCTCCCAGCCACGGCGACACCACCTACTTCACCGTCGCCGACAAAGACGGCATCATGATCTCGCAGATCCAGTCCAACTTCCGCGGCCTCGGCTCCGGCCTCGTCGCCGACGGCCTCGGCTTCATGTTCCAGGACCGTGGCGAGCTCTTCTCCCTCCAGGACGGCCACCCCAACATCTACGCCCCCGGCAAGCGCCCCTTCCAGACCATCATCCCCGGTTTCGCCACCAAAGACGGCAAGCCTTGGATGTCCTTCGGCGTCATGGGCGGCGACATGCAGCCACAAGGCCAGGCGCAAATCATCATCAACCGCGTCGACTACGGCCTCGACATCCAGGCCGCCGGCGACAGCCCCCGCTGGCACCACGAAGGCAGCTCGCAATCCATGGGAGAAGACCCCGCTGGCCTCGGCCCGAAAGGAATTCTGCGCTTAGAATCCGGCGTCCCCGAATCCACGCGCAAAGCTCTCGAAGCTCTCGGCTGGCCAATGGGCCCCTCCGACGGAGGCTTCGGCCGCTACGAATGCATCGAACACCGCATGGACGGCACCGACCGCTTCTACTCCGCCGCCAGCGAAATGCGCGCCGACGGCTGCGCCCTGGCCTATTAGGCACTTCACCAAGCTTGGGCACTTCACTAGGCTTGGGCACTTCACTAGGCTTAGGCGCTTCACTAGACTTAGGCGCTTCACTAGGCTTGGGCATTTCGCTAAGCTTGTCATTCTGAGCGAAGCGAAGAACCCCCGCATTTCGTTTTTGCTGTTGCCTTTGCCTTTGCCTTTTAGTTGTCATCCTTCGCCGCAGGCGGAGGATCAGCTTCTGCCTTTGCTTCTAAGTAACCCAAGGCTTCGGGGGATGGACGGGGTTGCCCACATCTCAATCCAAGTGCCCCACCTTCGCGCGAAGCGCGAACCGTCTTCTCCCCAGTTGGACCGACAGCGCAGAAAGCTATCCGCACGCCGCCTGCTCGTTCCATCGCTGAACGTTCACGCCCATCACGAGGAGCCACAAGAAGACCGATGCTTCCCCAATGAGCCCGCAGGCCAGATTGTAGGGGGATAAGCGGTTTGCCAGCGAGGTGAGAAGAAACGTCAGCCAGCTCAAACCGGCAAACGCCATCAGCACACCCAGAATTCGAGGCAGAAAGGTCGACCTGAAAATGAGGTAGCCGATCAGGATGCAAAAGACTCCGTGAAATACAACGGCGATGTTCACGCCATGAGGACTCAATCGAAAAGCCTCAAATGCGAGTCCTACGAGGTTGAAGAATGCCGCGAGCAAGGACAGGCTCCTGTTCACCGCCTTAAAGATGGAGTAGCAGAGCAGCGTCACTACAGCCATGCCCGACATCTGGATGAAATTCGCTGCGTAACCCATCCTGCCGCGAAGGAATAACTCGAAGAATATTGCCGTCAGTACGCTGAAGACGTAAAGACCACCGGCCATCCTGGCCTTGAAACACGGCGACACTCCTCGTATCCGTTCCATCCATATACTCATACTCTTTCTCTTTACTCCTTATGCAAGCGAGCGCATGCGAAGTGATCCGCTTAGGCGGGTGGCCTATACATAAAATCTAAACCGACAGCTTCATCCTTTGTTGCGTGGTGGAGTTAGAGGAACTGGATCGATGGCTTTCGAATAGGTGGAGCGTCCCTAAACTCAGGCGACGCGCTCCGCAAGACCATATCTCGGCTCTACCTCAAAGTAGACCGCCGACGCGTACGAGACAGAGACTTATTGGACAGAAGTAAAGTCGGTAATCTGTCTATCTAAATCAGCCAGGATTCCCTCTGCACACTCTTTTACCCTTAACGTCCCACAACTCTGAACGGAAAGGCTTTCATAGAAAAGCCCTCGCGTGAAGGCCACGGCAATCATGGATCGGCTGGCGTTTTCATCTGTGTCTCTGGTTACCATGCGTATTGACCAAATTGGAAATACATTCGCACCCTGTTGGTTGAATTCGCTTCCAGACTTGAAGTATCTGGGACTGGTCGCGATCAAATCTCGGACCGCCGTCGCAATTCGGGATCCGACCGGATCATCGCATGTGCACTGGAAGAATATAGGTATTTTTCTAACTGGGGCTTGGGCGAAAACCTTCGCCGTCATTATTGCCAAGATTGCCAAGCACATCGCTAGTCTCTTCATCTCTTTCTCCCCTACAGTGGCCTACATCTGACGAATCATAACTTCGGGTGGGGACGGGTGGCCCACATCTAAATCCGGGTGCCCCATCTTCGCGACGGTTTCATCGTCGCTAAGGTGGGGTCTCTCCAATGGAACGGCGGCGAACCCTCAACGCCCAGCTGTTGTCTCAAACAACCTCAAACCCCTCAACCCGCCCAGCTTTCCGATCAAACGTAAGAGTCGAACCACACCCCACCCACGCACCCAACGCTCCCACCAGAGCATCCGCAAACGACCCTCGCCCCGACTTAAGCGCAGCCACCGCAGTAAAAACCTCCTGTTCGTTCTGAACGACAAGAGTATCCGCCTGCAACATCCGTTCAACCGCCTGAGCAATCTCCCGAGCCGCCAACCGATAAACCGTATCCAAAACCCACACCGTCTCCACCATCGTCACAAGGCTGATAAACCCAGGCTCCCGTTCCGTCAGACGCCGCTCAAAAATCTCCGTAGCCTTCGCCGATTGCACTGGATCGTCCTGCGCGAGATAGCGAACCACAACATTCGTATCCAGCCCGATCATCGCCGCTTCATCCGCCGCATCCGCTCGGTTGCACCCCCAACAGCGCCAGCCTCCATCTCCTCCACCGAAACGCGCCGCTTAGGAGCCCGCACAATCCCCTTCAAAACCGAAGTCCGCACCTTCGGCAAAATCACCACACTCCCATCCGGATGCACAAAGAACTTTATCCGATCCCCCGGCCCCAAATGAAGATGCTCCCGAATCGCCTTCGGTATCGTCGCCTGACCCTTAATGCTGAGCGCTGATTCCATATTTTTTCCTTACTTTCTATAAAAAGTAATACCACACATTGAGTCGTGCCGGCGCACACCCCACGCGTAAGGTGCTCTCCTTCAAAACTTCATCGCATTGGCCCCTGAGGCAAAACTCCAAACGGAGCCACCTGCTAAACCAATGATCTTATTGCGGTTACATTCACCGCAATTTTCTTTCGCCATTTTCTGCCCAAAAAATCGCATGTCAAGCCCCAAAACCACCTAACCCATTACCCCACAACAACATCCGCGGGCATAAATATACTTGCCTAACCCAGGTAAGTGTTTATGCCCTGTTCATTACCGTGACAGGGTAGCGCTCATCCGATTGGGCGGTAATTGGTGCCCATCTTCGCGACGGTCTGGTCGTGGTCGCTAATGTGGCCGCCGCGCGAAGCGCGAACTTTCTTCCTTCAGGGCAAGTCCCGACCCTTCTATGAGAATGCGCACACCTGGACAATCGGTGTTGTACGATGGCGATCATGTTAAAACTTGGCGTTGCACTCCTCTCGCTTCTTGCCGTCCCCGCTCTTGCGCAATCCACTGTCAAAGACGCGCTCGTAAATCATTGGAAGACCTCCGGTGACTTCACAATCGCCGTCGCCAAACTGATGCCCGCTGACGGCTACAGCTTCAAACCCGTTCCCGACGAACTCAGCTTCGGCCAGGTCCTCATCCAGGTAGCGCGTGCGAATCTCGGCGCATGCGCACTCGCCAGCGGCTCCAAGCGGCCCGACGTCGCCCCCGCACTAGTGGAGGAAGAGAGCGGAAAGCAAGCGCCGGAAAAGGACGCCATCGTCCAGTTCCTCTCCAGCTCCTTCGACTTCTGCAATCAAGCCGTCGCCGGCATGACGCCAGAAAAACTCGACGCCGTCGTCGGCCCACCGAACCGCAAGATGACCGGCTTCGAATGGCTATGGGCCTACTTCACCCACACCGCGCATCATCGCGGACAGCTCGAAGTCTATCTGCGCCTCAAAGGCATCAAGCCACCCGACTACGTCTTCTAGCGCACGCTGATAAGAATAGAGTTACCTGCCTCACTCGAAGCAAGGCAACGTTAATCGCCCCCAAGCCCTCGAACTAAGAGAATGCTGGAGGCAATTATGGCTAACGTCAGCTTTAGCTCACACAGCGTACCAGCGAATACGGACAAGGACGTGGCTACTTCTTCGTTGGTAGCGACCCATGTTGCTGGACACAAGGTCGGGATCGACACCATCGCCCTGAAACGTCTCATCGACACACTAAGAGCGACGTTTCGCGCGCGAATCTAATCCCGAATCGTCAGCAATTAATCATTGTTGCTTGCCCTAAAACGAAACTGTCCGGGAGATAACTATATCTCCCGGACATCGCGCAAAACGCAACGCGGCACTTCGATCAACCGATCACTTACTTAGCCATCGTATCCGTGCTGTAGTAATCGTCTCGCCCACTGCCATCGGTAAAGTGAGTGAACGTTTCGATGATGAGGTTCTTCCCCTGAAGATGCCCGGTGAGGATCACCTGAGAAAAAGAGAATTTATACTGTGCGCTGAAAGCGATAGCCGGGCTGGAGCTAACGCTTGCAGAATACGCCAGGCCCGCTACATTCCCCCAGTTACAAGGAGTCGGACTGCAGGCGCCAAAAGCGTCTACTTTGATCCCACTCCCAGCCGCCGCGATCACGACCTTCACGACGTCGCGCGTCGCTGGGTTGACGTTATTCCATGTTCCTAGCAGCGGCGTCGCGGTGACCGCTGCCGCTTTTGCGGCGCCCTCTACGATCTGTGAGGGTGTCATATATTCATGCTTGGTGCTAACAGCTGTGCTCATATTTGATTTTCTCCTTTGCGCTCTCGGGGAAGAGAGCCAAAGGAGTAGTGCAGGATTGTTCCAGATCGTTGCAGGAAAATGCAAGCTCGCAAGCCCTTCGTTCAACCCGGTTGCAGTGGCCCTTTGTAATCAATAGGACATGCGCCCCCGGTTTTGATCGGCATCAAATGCTTTTTCTACCAAACGCACAAATCCACCCTTTGCCACGCTCCTCAATAATCCGAACATCCGAGAAACCCGCATCCTCGAACAGCCTGCGATGCTCCTCGGCACTCAACAACGTCATCCCCGCGAGTGCGGCATATTTATCCGCAAGCTGTCCAGCCTTCGTCGTCGATCCTCCATAAATCTCCGCGACAAGGAGCAGCATTCCCCCGGGCTTCACGACTCGAAAGATCTCGCGCATGCCACCAGGCAAATCAGACCACCAAAAGTGAGTCTCCACTCCCGTGACGAGATCGAACACGCCCTCCGAAAACGGCAACTCAGACACAGACGCCTGCCGAATCTCAACTCGCCCCGCATCGATCTCCCGCGCATTGGTCCGCTTCGATGCAGCAACGCTCTCCTCGGAATAATCAACGCCATAGACGTTTCCCTCGGCAGCAATCGCCGCCAACTTACTCACCGTTTTCCCGCCGCCGCAACCGACATCGAGAATCGTGTCGCCCTTCCCGACCGAAACGTGCCCCAGCCCCCAGTCCGTCAGCCTGGAATGACTTAAATTCATCCTCCACAAAACGAATCGGCCCAACCACCCCGTCGGCTTTCGGCATTGATTGATCACAGTCGCTCTCCTCCTCCCTTATAGTCTGTCATCCTTCTCTTGCTTTTAGTTGTCATCCTTCGCCGCAGGCGGAGGATCCGCTTTTGCCTTTGCTTCCAGGGGGTGCTCTGACGGCTTCCGAGGCAATCAGACTCTGATACAGTCTTGCTCATGCGACGCCCAATCGCTCCGCAAAATCTCAAGCGACGCATCTTGAAAGATGCGCTTCGCAAAAATGAGTTCCGCGATGACGCTTTTCGGCGCATCATTCGTTCCGTCCCCAAGGGAAAAGTTTCAACCTATGGCAAAGTTGCCGCGGCAGCAGGCTATCCACTCTACCATCGCGCGGTAGCAACCCTGCTCCGCAGGGATATGTTTCTACCTTGGCAGCGCATCGTCGGTGCTGGCGGCGAGATCAAGCTAAGGGGTGAAGCTGCAGCAGAACAACGCCTTCGCCTCACCATGGAGGGCGTCAAGTTTCGAGGCAAGCGCGTCAACATGGATATCCATGAACACGCGCTTCGCAGTTGGGAAACGCTGGACTAGAAGTCCCACACTCTCGAACCGAAAATCGACAACGCCATAGAACAACGAAGCGTTACCCCATTGTGAGATCGATCAACGCTGTGTAAGGTTACGAGGGAGCACTGCCGGCACGAATCCACCGAGGTATAGAAGGATGAGAATCAAAAGATCAGGCCCTATTGGCCGGACGATGCTCTTCAACGCACTCACGTTGGCACTCTTGCCTGGTGTCGCCATCGCTCAAGCCATCTTCAATCCGCAGAAGATGATCAAGATCGGCGACGTTGATCCACGATTCGTCTCCTACAACGTTGAGGCTGTTGAAGTCACTGGCGGGCGCTTCTGGAAACCGTACAACGCCGAGGTCGAAGCGCGCCTTGCCGGTGCGTCCCAAACGAAGCCTGGACAAAATCAGCCCATAGGCATGGACCCGAATCTGTTTCAATATCGCCCGCCGATCGACCTGAGCAATACTCGGCTGCGAAAGCTCGCGAAAGCCCTGGAACCGGCCTACCTTCGAGTGAGTGGAACATGGCGCAACAGCACCTACTTCCAGGACAATGACGAACCTGCGATGCAGGCGGCTCCCAAGGGCTTCAACGGAGTACTCACTCGCGCGCAATGGAAAGGCGTCGTCGACTTCTCTCACGCTGTTGGAGCGGACATACTCACCTCAGTGGCAACGAGTGTCGGAACAAGAGACTCGAACGGGATCTGGACGCCGGAACAGGCAAAAGCAATCTTCGATTACACCGAGAAAATCGGGGGACACATCGCTGCAACAGAGTTTATGAATGAGCCGACGTTTGCCGTAATCGGAGGAGCGCCAACCGGCTATGACGCAGAAGCCTTTGGGAAAGATGTAAAAGCCTTTCATAGCTTCCTGAAAACAGAATCGCCAAACACAATCTTCCTTGGTCCAGGCAGCATCGGCGAAGGAGTTTCGCTTGTGCCCGGCGGCTCTACGATCTCGCTCATCCATACCGAAGACATGCTGAAAGCAACGGGGCCTATCTTCGATGCCTTCTCCTATCATTTCTACGGGACGATCTCCCGCCGATGCACCGCGAGCCTCGGCCCAAATGCTGGAACGTCGCCCGAGAACGCGCTAACGCCGGAATGGTTTGAGCGAAACAACACTGTTGAAGCGTTCTACTCAAAGCTGAGAGACACATACCTCCCCGGCAAAGATATCTGGCTTACAGAGACAGGAGAGGCGGGATGCGGCGGCGACAAGTGGGCAGCCGACTTCGTCGACAGCTTCCGTTATCTCGACCAGCTCGGCACGCTGGCCCAGAAGAGCGTGAAGGTCGTCGCGTACAACACTCTCGCCTCGAGCGACTACGGGCTCCTCAACGAGGAGACCCTTGAACCTCGGCCGAATTATTGGGCAGCGCTCCTCTGGAAGCGGACAATGGGAACCCGCGTTCTCAACCCAGGCATAACTACGAATCCAGCCGTACGAGTCTATGCGCAATGCATGAAAGACTCTCGGGGTGGCGTCTCGCTCCTTGTGCTCAACACAGATTCGAAAATAGAGTACTCCCTGCAATCGCCCATCCCCGGAGAACGATACACATTGTCCGCACCCGATCTGCTAAGCACTACAGTGTTGCTCAACGGCTCCGGCCTCAAAGTGACAACTGACGGGGAGCTTCCGATGATCAAAGGACAACCTGTGAAGCAGGGGGTACTCCGCTTCGCACCTCTGACCATAAACTTCGTCACATTTCCCGGAGCCCAGAACGCTGGATGCATGTGAAAGTCTCGAAGAGAAAGACTGCACTGTTCAAACGTCAGTCCTGATAAGTCGACCTCTCATAGATTCATCTGTCTCAGAACGTTGAGTCTCATCTCGGGCCTACTAGTCAGCAACCGGCCCTGTGTTGCCTAATAGCGATAGAGCGAAAGGATACTCTGATGCACCGGAGAGACTTTATAAGCTTCGCGACCGCTGCGGCCCTCGTGCAGGCCCTCCCTTCAGTTGCAGCTCGTCTGGCGATCCCACCCGCACCGCTCAAGCCGATGGACCTCGGTCTGCTGATTGTTCCCTTCGGTGCTCCCGAGGAACGCATTCGCCGGGTGCGAGAGCTCGGCTTCGACAATTGTTTCCTCTCGCTTGACGGCTACATCAACGGGTTCACGCCGGCAGTTGTCAGTCAGTTTCGCGATCTGATTGCAAAGTATGACCTCACCATCACCACAGTAGAGGTGGTTGGTCCGGGGCGGCTCCAATGGAACTTCACCGAAGGCCCCTCCACGATCGGCCTGGTTCCCCCCGGGACCCGCGCGGCTCGAATCGATGCGCTTCGGCAGGTCTCTGATTTCGCAAAACAGCTTGGCGTTACACAGGTCCAGACTCACTGCGGTTTCATTCCCGAAGATCCTGCCGACCCACTCTATCCCCAGGCCGTCGAAGCTATTCACGAGGTGGCCAGCATCTGCCAGCGCAATGGCCAATACTTCCTGATGGAGACCGGCCAGGAGACCCCGACCACCATGTCGCGGGTACTTCGCGATGTTGCGATGCCTAACCTCGCGGTCGGGCTCGACACCGCCAATCTCATCCTCTACGGCAAGGCCAACCCAGTCGACGCCGTCGATATCCTGGGACCGCACATCCGCAGTATCCACGCCAAGGACGGCCGCTGGCCCACCGACCCCAGCAAGCTGGGTGAAGAGGTTCTCATCGGTAAAGGCCTGGTCGACTTCAAACAGGTTTTCACCAAACTCCATCGCCTGGGCTACACGGGAGCCGTTACCATTGAGCGCGAAACATCAGGCCCGCAGCAGATTGAAGATGTCCGGCAAGAAAGACTCTATCTGGAAGATATTCTCCGGCAAGTCCTTGCGTAGGCACTTACTCCGCCTACAGCGTTACCTGAACGGGAACGAGGTCCAATGAATCGTCGCCAATTTCTTCACGCCGGATCCGCGGCCACTTCAGGCCTTCTTCTTCTGAAGCCCAGCAGCGCGTTTGGGTATCAGGCAAACTCCGCCGTCCGTCTTGGCCTGCTTGGATGCGGCTCTCGCGGTACTGCAGTCGCGACATCGTTCTCGCAAAACACCACCGCGCAGGTCGTAGCGCTCGCCGATCTCTTTCCCGATCAGCTTGCGGCTGGTCGCAGCCACTTCGATCAACTCAACGCCACCCTCGGCCGCCAGCCCATCGGCAGTAATTTGCTCTTCCACGGCCCACACGCCTTCGAGCAGCTCGCCGCCTCGCCCGACATCGACCTTATCCAGATCTCAACGCCGCCCTTCTTCCACGTCCAACATCTCGACGCAGCGGTCGCCTCCGGCAAGCACGTCTACTGCGAAAAGCCGATTGGCATTGATGTCGTCCAGGCTCGGCAGGCACTCGAGATTGCAAAACGCGTCAAGCCTACGCAAAGTGTCGACGTCGGCTTCCAGTGTCGTAGCGCGCCACCAATCGCGGCCATCGCGCAGAAGATACAAGCGGGCGCCCTCGGCAAGATCGCCGCAGTCGCCGCAAATTACAACGCTCCCGCGTCAAAGGAAAAACTCCGTCCAGGAGCCTCCGCCGACGAACTCAGACTTCGCAATTGGCTGTGGGACCGTGCCCTCTCCGGCGACATCCTTGTCGAGCAGAACATCCACATCATCGATCTCTGCAACTGGATCCTCGGCGCTCATCCTTTAAAGGCCATCGCCACCGGCGGCCGCAACATCCTTACGCATGCCGGCGACTGCTGGGACAACTACCAGGTCGATTTCCTCTATCCTGACAACGTGCATCTCTCCTTTTCGTCCACCCAGTTCGGAGACTACGGCGGATTCGACGCTGGCATTCGCATGTACGGCGCCGACGGCTCCGCATCACTCGCCTACTCAGGTCCTATCCAAATCCTCGGCACCCATGCATGGAGTTGGCAAGACCCCGCGGCCTCTACCGGCCCTGGCACCTTTGCCGCCAACGGCAGCTTTTCCGACAACCTCGCCTTCGCCGATCGCGACAAGGACCGCACCTTCATCGAAAGCATCACCTCAGGCCACGCCCATAACCAAATCTCCGCAGGCGTTGAGACGTCGCTAAGCTGCATGCTCGGCCGAATGGCAGGCTATCAGCGGCGCGAAGTCACATGGGAAGGCCTTCTGCTCCACGGTGAGACCTACAAGCTAGGTATGGATCTCAACCAATTCGCATGAACCGGTTATCCCGGCGAAAGCTAGACGGGAAACGCCTCAATCACCGCGAATTGAGCGGCAGTGGGAACGACCCTGTTCAGCCGAAAGCCTGTGCTCGCCAATAGCTCGCGATATTCGTCTACCGAGCGCTCGCGGCCTCCCGTCAAGATCAGCATGACGATGTCGATGAATTTTCCATTCGACGGAACATTTTCGCCGTATAGGTCCCACTCCACCAGAAGCAGCACCCCGTCATCGGGAATTGCCTTCCGGCAATTGGCCAGGATGATTCGCGCCTGATCATCATCCCAGTCGTGAATAACGCTCTTCATCAGATAAGCTCTGGAGCCCGACGGGACATGCTCAAAGAAGTTGCAGGCCGCCATGGTAGTGCGCGCCTCCAGATCACCCCCGAGGTATCCGTGTTCGCGCGCACGTTCAAGCACGTGCTCCTGGTCTGCGAGCACGCCGCGCAGTGCCGGATGTGCGCGGAGAATATGCGACAGCAGGATGCCGTTGCCGCCGCCCACATCCATCACGTTTCCCCACGCTCCGAAGTCGTAGGCCGCGGCGATCGCGGGACCGACGAGTTGGGACATGTTCGTCATGGCATCGTCGAAGATGCGAGCCTGTTCCGGATCGCGGCGAAGATGTTCGAACCCGTCCGTGCCGGAAAGTAGGGTCCGCGACGACTCTCCCGTCTTAATGCTGTGCATGATCTGGCCAAAACTCGGGTAATGGAAGTCGCTTCCCCAGAAGATAAAGAGAGAGCGAACAGAGCCCGGCACACCCGTTCGCAGGAAGTTCGAGACCTGATTATTCCTGAAACAACGAGCATCGTTCTCTTCGAAAACCCCTTGGCTCGCCAGCAAACGCAGGGTGCGATAGAGCGCATCTTCATTCACCTCTAATTCTGGGGCGAGTTCAGCCGCAGATCGCCAGCCTCCATCGAGGCAGTCCGCCACGCCCAACTTAGCGGCAACGTACAAGGTCTGATGAAGGATGAGTCCGTCTCTCGCACGCAATAGAATCGGCGGAAGAGGATTGGAAGGAACTTGCTGCGTCATGGATTCTCCTTGATTTCTGCGAGGCACGAACGCGGTTCACGCACCGCTTGGCACTTCCAGCCATTTCGCCGATTGATCCATCTCCGGTTCAGCTCCGTACCGGTATGGGCCAAGTCGAGTAAGCAGGATCAGCGCAAGCACCATCGCCGCACCGAGCGCTCCGAGCGGAACAGTATAAGAGTGAAAGCGGTCGTATCCCGCGCCCATCAGCGGACGCCCGTCGATCCTGAGATCATAAATGCGGCAAAGGCAAAGCCATAAGCAGTGCCGAATGCGTGCAGGCCGAAGTATCGGCTGATCATGTAGCCCATAGTCTCAACCTCTGCTCCCATCCCGAGTCCAGTAAGAAACGAGGCAACCAGCGCGAGGTTTCCGTTAATCCCTGCGCACAACATCAAAATGCCGATAGCCGTTGCACTGTAAAACAGAATCGCAACTCGAGGCGCGAACACGCGATCGAGGAGGTATCCGGAGCCAAGCCGGCCGACGATGACAGCGGCCCCGACTATCGAAGTCGCCATGGCGGCACGCTCCGCACCCACACCTCGATCAGTAAATATTGCAGACAGATGAAGCACCGCGCCATGAACGCTCGCTCCAGCCAGCGAGAAAATGCACATCAGGATCCAGAATGTTGGGCTATGCCAGATCTCGCACCAACTCAACCCCTGTTTGTCCTGGGCCGGCATTGGTGAATCCAGAATCTTCCCGTCTCCGTCGGGTTGGAGACCCCGTTCCCTCGGGTCGTTTTGAAGCAACCAAGCCATAACCGGAAGCGGAATCAGCAGGACGGCAGCCCCGAAGGCCGCAAACGCCATGCGCCAACCGAACATCGTGATGAGCCGCTGGGCAAGCATCGGAATCACAATGGAGCCGATTCCAATTCCCATCATCGACAGTGCCAGCGCGAGTCCCCGATGGCGGTTGAACCAGTGTGAAATCACCACTCCGTGAGGAACCGGCGCAGGTCCGCTCGACATTGCAATCCCCACTATTGCGAAGAAGAGATAAAGCTGCCACAGGCCACCCCTCACCCACAAGGCAGAGCATAAGGCCACGCCGTAGAGCAGGGTCGACACAAGGATGACGCGCTTCGCACCGAAACGATCAATCAGCACACCAGTGCCGGGAAGCCACAATGCACCTACAAAATTAAGAGAGAAAACGCGAATGAAACCGCCGCGCGGCTCGCGTGAAAGTCCCCCACCAGCGGCTTGAAAAACACGCTGAACGAGAAGATACAAAGCGGAGCGCCGAGGAAGAGCCCAAGCGCACTCACGAAAACAATCAGCCATCCGTAGAAGAGTCGAGGCCGCCTGCTGGTCATGTACACACACACTCCGGCCGCGAGATGGGGAGTATGGCCGCGGACGCACTTTTTACTGAGCCTTACAGTGCTGTAGAGCAATATACGTGCATTGCGCTCGCAGTCAAAGAGATATTCCCGGCTCGCGTCGGCCCGCTCTGCCATTACCGCCATATCTCATCACAATTCCCGGAGCCGCCGCATCCACCCACGTGTTGCCTGCACTTTGCTGTTCGCTGTGCTCATTGCACCCACCTGTGCTGCCGAGCGATACGACGAAGAAGACGAGGCCGGTACTTGGAGGCAATGATCAAGGCTTGGGAGAATCAAAAGCAGGATCGTGAATAAGTTCTGGGAAGTCAGTTTTTGATAAAGGTTGATCTCCTCTTTTCCGGTACTCCAAATAGCGATTAAAGACACTCCACGATCTCTTGAATACTTCTGCAACTACATTCGGATAGATATAAGTTCGGTCCGCGTGACGTGGACCCTTGGATGTGTTGGAGATGAATTTCAAATAGTCCTCTCGCAGGTTAAGATTGTTGCGCATTATCGCCCAAGCGACGTCAGTTCTTTCGTTGGGAGCGATCAGCTTAGAAATTCCATCCATTGCCCGAGCGCAATTGGTCACAGACTGTTGATCGTGTGTAATCGCAGTTGCTAAATCGTTAAGCACTAAAAACAATTTGGGATCCGATAAGACCATTCGATAGACCTGATCGAAGTCATTATTTACGTTGGATATTCCCCATCCGAGACTGAATGCAGTGCACAATCCTTCGAGATATTTGAGGTGGATTTTTAACGGTTGAGGCTTTCCGTCTGGTCCAGACATTGTATGAAGGTACGGAGTTAGGCCCAGTCCAGTAGAAAAGGCTATGAGATCGACTGAACCTCTTGCCATTGCCAGAACTCTCCAATAAATGTCTGAAAGGTCGGTCTTGTCGTAATCCCCAACTTCACAATCAATGACAATCTTGGAATTGGCGATATGAATGGTAAAGTTTATCGGCGGTTCCGTGAGATCGCTTGGTTGCCAAGTGATTGTGGGTATATTCCCCATCGTGATGTTTGTATGAACGGGCATTACTTCGCCCATAAAGCGAATTGTCGGCATAATGTCTCTTGAATTGACTTGATTGGGAATACGCCCAACACTATATGCCAAAAACTGAGGCAAAGCCGTCAACAATTGACACGGAAGGGGATTTCCGAAAATTCACGGAGTCAAAACCACGGAGTATATTTCGGTGAAACTCGTTCATTGAGCAGAAACGTTTTCATCTCACTCTTCATGTACGTGTGCGTTGTGCCGCAGTGCCTACACTTATAGTCAAAAGACTCCGGCATCTCTTGAGGCAACGCATAAACAGCCAAATTCTTTTCGGTTTCACCGATGTATTTCGCCGGATGAAAGGGAACGGGCAGTTCTCCGTTTTGCACCTGAACCCCCAATAGACATGCTTAGCCATAGGCGGCAATTGTACCCCCCAAAGCGCGTCGCCCATACTCTCCCGCCAAGGATGTACAGGATGGCTTCGCGCCAGTTCACAGATTTTATGAGACGGCTTGTAGGCGGTGCCGCATTCGAGAAGAGAAGAAGGTCAGGACGGCAAAATAGCTACAGCTTCATCGGCTCTTCTTCCTTAGATAGTTATCAAGCTTCAAGAATGGAATCATGGTAAGTAACAGAATTATCCCGACCTTAATTCCTTATTGGCTCCGTCTGCGGTTCACTATCTATTAAGCTGTGAGGATTTTGATGAAGCCTTTGCTTTTAGCTCTCTGTGTGGTGCTTGCATTTGGCGGTCTGAGCGCCGCCCAGACTCCTGCCTGGCAGCCATCGCCCGGACATACGCAGGTGCCGATATGGCCAGGAGCAATACCGGATGCGCAGCCGGCCGCGGAACAGGAGCACGTGGAGTCGGCTAACGGACCCAAGGATCTCGTCGCGGGAAAGCCGTGGCTTGCGGTGGAACAGGTGTCGCGGCCTACGATGACGGTCTACTCGCCGAATGGGAAGAATACGGGCGTTGCGATAGTGGTGTTTCCAGGCGGTGGCTATTCAGTTCTGGCAATCGATCTTGAAGGCACGGAGGTCTGCGACTGGCTGACCTCGCGTGGGATTACGTGCGTGCTGCTGAAATATCGAGTGCCGGATTCGGGTCCGGCTTACCACGACGATTGCCAATGCAACATTCATCCGAAAGCACCCACGGCGCTGGAAGACGCACAAAGGACAATCGGACTCGTGCGCTTCCACGCAGCGGAGTGGCACATCGATCCGCACAAAATCGGCGTGCTGGGGTTTTCGGCGGGCGGACACTTGGTGGCCAATATCAGCACGCACTTCGCGCAGCGTGCCTATGCACCCGTGGATGCGGCCGACAACGTCAGCTGCCGTCCGGATTTTGCCGTCGCGATCTATCCGGGCCACATGTTGGAAAACACGACGAAAGAATTTGAATTGAATCCGGAAATTCCTGTTACTGCCAGCACGCCTCCTACGTTCCTACTGCAAAACGAGGATGACAACGTAGATGGTGTAAAGCAATCGCTGGTTTATTACATCGCCTTGAAGAAGGCAGACGTGCCCGTGGAAATGCATCTGTACGCGCAGGGCGGCCATGGATTCGGGCTGCGGCGTACGAACCTTCCAATGTCGCGATGGCCGGCGTTGATGGAAATATGGCTGGGAACGATTGGGATGCTTTAGGAATAGGTACTCCGGGATCGCATACTTCAATGCGAAAGATTTTGAAGAAAGTTACAGCTGCAGCAAGAGCCAAAGATCAGACAGTATCCGAGTAGGGTCAGGAACACGCTCTATGCCAGCCTTCAAGGGTTAAGGGATTCAAATTAGGACACCACGAAGAACCACGACTTTGCACTTAACCACCACGTTGTGACCACGTCTTTACCATGCAAAAAACCGCATCGACGGTTCCCCGACCCCCGAAGATTCGGCACGAGGAACCAGAACCAAACCCAACAAACCAGTGGATTCACCACAACTCACCACAAAGACCGAAGATCGTTTTTATCCACACCCTAGTGGTCCGTCCACAGCTATTGACTTTCACCTGGCAAGGAAAGGGCCTAGAGGAGATTTGGAGGGCAAAAGTCAGAGGAAAGCCCAAAACAAAAAGCCCCATCCTCGAAAGGATGGGGCTTTGATAATATGCCGGCGATCACCTAATCTCCCACACACTTACGCGTGCAGTACCATCGGCCCAACGAGGCTTAACTTCCGTGTTCGGGATGGGAACGGGTGTGACCCTCGCGGTAAACTCACCGGCAAACTTTCGAAATCTCGCTCACGCGATCTTCCACAACTGAATAGATTGGGAGTAGACGTATCCACATTAGGATCAAACATATAGCTTGATCACAAGGTATAACTACAGGGCTTGTATTGAATGACTCCAGAACAGTGGACTTGCTCACTGCGCAGAGTAAATTCTATGGACAAGCCGAACGGGCGATTAGTACTGGTAAGCTACACGCATTACTGCGCTTCAACCTCCAGCCTATCAACCTGGTGGTCTTCCAGGGCCCTTCATTTCCCTTTTGGGTTGGGAGATCTCATCTTAGAGCGTGCTTCCCGCTTATATGCATTCAGCGGTTATCACAACCGAACTTCGCTACCCAGCCGTGCCCTTGGCAGGACAACTGGAACACAAGAGGTTCGTCCATCCCGGTCCTCTCGTACTAAGGACAGCCCTCTTCAAATCTCCTACGCCCACAGCAGATAGAGACCGAACTGTCTCGCGACGTTCTGAACCCAGCTCACGTACCGCTTTAATAGGCGAACAGCCTAACCCTTGGAACCTTCTACAGCTCCAGGATGCGATGAGCCGACATCGAGGTGCCAAACCGAAGCGTCGATATGAACTCTTGGCTTCGATCAGCCTGTTATCCCCGGCGTACCTTTTATCCGTTGAGCGATGGCCCTTCCATACAGAACCACCGGATCACTAAGGCCTGCTTTCGCATCTGCTCGACTTGTAGGTCTC
>CAWIQU010000007.1:0-465433 GCA_963838345.1 uncultured Acidobacteriaceae bacterium
TACTGCTCAAACCTTTTCCAGACTGATTGCGGTCGCGTTTCAAACCCTTGCTCCTACTCGCTCGACTCAGGCCAGTCAAGTATCGGAACTAGCCTCTAAGCCTATAATCGAAGCGACTCACCTAGTTCTGCTTAGTCGCAACTTCCCTTCATGGTCTCAAATCGATTATTCGACCGGCTGGACGCATTTCAATATCCCCAGCGGTTGGGGTTCGCTGGCTTTAATAGCGAGTCCATCAAGTTCATAGCTATATCTCTGACTATCCATCTCGCATGCGATCTGCTTCTGCGAACGGATGCGCCTTCTCGGCGAGTGATAAATCGCCAAATGCACTCATCGACAAGCGATGAGTACCGATTACCATCTCGTGGCGAGTGCGGTACATTGCACTGGGTGGCGGCATATCGGTTTATCCAGCATTTGCCGCACGAAAAGCAAGCCATGGAAATGACAGAGTATGGAAAGCATGGAAAGCCATGAAGCCGGCTTCCCACCCTTCCCACACTCTTTGGAAATCCCTTTCGGGATTCCCACATTCCCACGGCCTCGACGACTGGTTATATTCTTTTCGTGCCCATTCAGCTCGAACCATAGCCACCGCAAGGGGCTTGTAATGGATGTCTCAGGTCCACAGGAACGCATGTCCCGGTACACTCACTATTAGGATTGGTCGAGCTAGGGCCATTCCCCCTGGGGCTACCAGATTCTGTCGAGCCTGATATATCTGTGCCGACGCGTGCTAAGGCCTGTCGCACGCGTGGGAATATGGCCCAGCTTGGACAGTGGGTATACTCGCGGTGTGGGCGAGATGGACGAGACCAATGAGACCCTCAATCGCTTCCTAGGGAAAGCAACGGTCGAGACGATCGCGAGCTTCACGGTCGGTGTCGCGGCAAACGACAATACTGAGATCGGAACGGGGACGCTCGTTTCTTTCGACGGTCAGAAGTTCATCTTGACTGCCAAGCATGTTATCCAGAATGCCAAGGTCGAAGAGTTGCGCTTCTGGCTGCGGCCCCCCGCTCCTATTATCGAGAAAGCAGTGAAGGACACGACCGCTGAAGAACGCGGAGCGACGACGGCGGGTGTTGCGCTTCCAACTGAGTTTGTCACGCAGAATGATGCGCTTGATATTGCCATTCTCCGCCTGAAGGGAGATGTGCAATTGCCGGACGGACCTAGGTTTTACGACTTGCGCGAGTCTTCACCGTTCTTCAATTGGGATGAGGGGAAGTTGGATGAACTGTCCCTAATCGTATTTGGGTTCCCTGCGGCGAACTCGATAGAGCTTCGTCGGGTGCGGAACCACATCGAGAACTTCGTCGGTACAGCGTTCTTTCAAAGCAGATACCTCAGAGAGCGAAATGAATCTCCCAGTTGGAAGGGGCTCGAATTCGTCTCGTCTCATAAGGACTTCGTCTTCGACTATCCGGAGATAGGGGACGCAAAGATCGCCCCTCCCGGCGGGTCGTGTCAAAATGCCTAGGGCGTTCGGAGTCACCTAGTCGCCGCTCTCCGTGTGATGGGCTGGGCAGCCGATATCGAAGGTTATGAGCAGTAACACTACGAGCTAAGTGTATTTAGAATCAATCGCTACTGACCTCCAAAGGATGGTGTTTTGCGAGTTCTGGTCATCTAAATGCTTGTTAAACGGAGTAGAGAGAAGGCGAAAGTGTTACAGCTTATCTACCCTCTGTGCGCTAGCATCATGCAGAAGATGTTCCAAATCATTCACTTTGACTGCTGCTGTACCTACACTAGAGTTGGTAAGGGCGAGCCGAGATAAACGTTGAGAAGTAAAGTTCGGAGGCTTTTTGAGTTCGGCACTCACGATAGGTGAACACCTTACACATTTGCTGCCCAGACTGAAACGCAGACGCACTGCCCCGGCATGGCCACCTGATGTTTTTGCTCTGTCGATGTCCTTGATTCAGAAATCAGGCGCTTACGCTTCGGTTCTCAACTCATGGCCTCCGAAAAGCCGAAGCAAGAGCTCTTGGGATAAACGCATGACCGTTCTTGGGCGGAAGTGGAGAAGGGCTGCCAACAGGAAGGGGGCACTTGCACCCTCTTTCATTCAAGAAAGATGGCAAGTCATTCGAAAGGTTTTTTCAGCCCCAATCGAATCCATCAGAAATAGTCCCGAAGTTGCCATCGCTCTATTCGAATTAGCGGCGTTAGCCGACGAAGCTTGTGCGGGTGTCGGTTTTGTCAGTATCGGTGGATTTGAGAAGGAGTACCGAGAGTTCTACACCCGAGCTCGCGATGCGGTATTTCCAAAAAAAACCGGGTCAACCCTTTGTCTGGAAATCGCGCCCAGTCGCGTCAGAGTTCTACCGAAACAGCACGCACCCAGTAAGGGACTCACAGTTCGGTCTCTCTCTCATCACCTCGCTCTCTGTTGTGCTGATGAGATTTGCCCAATTTGGGAAGCTGTATTGAATAAATTTGAGTCGAAAGAAAGCCTGAACCTTCTGGTCATTCCTTGGCCGGAAGTGGTTAAGCCGATTCAGTTTTGCCCCACCGGTATTGATAAGGCGGGCATGAAGAATATGCCGAACGCTTTCGGATTCTTCACGTACAAAACGAAGAGTTTGGAAAGTGACGTCGATGATTTTCTTGTCAAGGTTGAAGACCTCTACACTGAGGCTAGAAAATCACTGGGTAAAATTGATGGAATTGTTTTTCCTGAACTTTCAATGACCCCAGACCAATTCGAGAGTTTGCGTTCGATTAAGAAAATCAATCGGTCTTTCATCGTTGCTGGAATCGCGCAAGAAACGTCCGAAAACAGTGAATTCGGATGCAATCAGGTTTACTTAGACATTCCATTCCACGGCAGACTTGAGCAGAGTAAGCACCACAGGTGGAAGCTTGATAGCTCACAAATAAACCAATATGGACTTGGGAGCCGCTTGAATCCCGAACGGTCTTGGTGGGAACATATCGATATTGGTAGTAGAAAATTGAACTTCGTTGCATTGTTACCTTGGTTAACGATGTCTGCGGTGATATGCGAAGACCTCGCCCGGCCCGACCCGGTTGGAGATTTGATTCGGTCTGTAGGCCCCAACCTTGTAATTGCCTTACTAATGGACGGTCCGCAGATTAAGGAGCGGTGGTCAGCGCGCTACGCTTCAACGCTTGCGGAAGACCCCGGCTGTTCGGTTCTTAGCCTGACGAGCATCGGAATGTCTGCCTTGAGCCGACCCTCCACGGGGGTCAATCGTTCGCGAGTCGTAGGTCTTTGGAAAGACGCCGAAAGCAGTGCGCCTGTAGAAATTGAACTCCCGATTGGTCACTCCGCTGTAGTGCTTTCTCTCTCAGTGAGGTGGAAGACGGAATGGACTGCTGATGGCAGATGTGACGGAGGAGCAACGGGATATCCCTTGCTCTCGGGAATACATCCGATAAGATTACCGGAAGGAGTAGACTAAATTTATGGTGAGATTGTCTTCAAAGGACGTATCGCTACTGATTGAAGTTCTCGTCGCCGAAGACAGGCCGAGACAAGAGCGTCTGAAACTGGTTGAAGGTGCGGGTACAGAAGTTCGTGAAATCGCTCGAGCGCTCATTGATGGGACAACGCCAGCGAACGAAGAAATTAAAGAGGCTGTCGAAGCGGTTCGTGAGTGGGCTGCTGAAACAAAGCGCATTACAGAATCTCGCTTTGCTCACTACGCGTGAGTGGTTAGCGCAGCAACCACCTAATCCATATTCAATACGTCGAAAGTGGAAGTTTTGTTGTCGTTTCGGGCCTCGCGCGGACAGAGCGTCATTGGCTAAAAATGTCGGAAGTTATTGCAGCCGCTCGGAGTCCCTCGCGAGGGCCACTGAAACCCCCACCGCTTCTAGGCGTTCGATTAGCTCGGAAAGCGTCCAGTTGCCAGCCTTCCAGTCAATCCCGTTTAATCTCGCATCAATCTGCTCCAGCGTGACACGGATGAATTTGTCGGTGTCCAACACCGTCAACCAGCGATTCACCTTAAAGGGAGGTGAGAGAGGTTCCCAGCGCACCAGCCGAACACCTGCTGGCATGGTCGGACGTTGGCTGAGTAACTCGACCAATTCCCACTTGAACGTCCGTAGTTCATCCACCAACGACAATGCAGATTCGGGAAGGTGATACCCAAGAGTCTCGCCTGTAACCCACAGGACGCCCCCAACGTTCTCTACGGTGCGGAGAATCTCGCTTGCCACCATCTCATACGCTCCCATCAATAAAGCGCTTGGACTTCTTCCCATCCCATATACCGGCCAAATCCGGAACAGCCGTCACAACCACGGATTGGCTTGGGTTTTCTGGTGACGGGGTGGCCGTCACATTATTGGAGTGTGACGGCTGGGAATTCGGGAAATCCTCAATGTCGGAAGGGTTTGTGACGGATGTTACGGCTTCAGCGGGTAAATAGCGCTCCCAGAGATCGATGAACGAATCGCGCAGGTACCCTTTCTTGTTTTCGTTTCCGATCCGTATGGATTGGGGTGCAATGTGAAACGCCTTGAGACGCTTCGCCATAGAGTTTGCTGTCAACCCCCTCCCCCTATCCCACTCAAGCCATGGTGAGCCCTCGATATCGCAGAGGGCGCAAGCCAGGTCTGCAGAGTGAATCCGTTCAAATTCCTTTTCACTGCGAGTGCTGAAGACGTTCCGTATGTCCCGCAGCAACGTGATGCCCAATGACGAATCTTCCGAAGCGGCGGAGCCGAATAGAGCTAACAGGGAGCAACGCAGTCTCGAAGGCCACTCACCACCGGCGAGGTCTGCGATAGCTAAGAGCGGCTCACTAATGTCCTGTTGCCGGTCAGTCAATTCGTCGGGAAGAGTGGGCCTTGTTGCTGCAAGGATTGGAATTACTCCAGAGTCAGCCCATTGCTTCAAACCTTCCACCAGCGGCTTTGCGGCTTCCCGCAACTCTCGCGAACGGCAGCGCTCCGTTCTCTCTGTTGCAGTCTTGCGCCTCATTTCGATGACGATTGATCGGCTGGCAACCGTGTCTGGAATCTTGCCGATTCCTGCCAGCGCTTTTGCGCCGAACACCTGAAAGGACTTGAGTTCGTGGCCTTTTCCAACGCACTTACGGTAATTGCCGCCACACCGAAAACCCGAATTGAGAATTCCACGGAGCGTCTCCGAAAATTCCCGATCACCGTTGAAAGCGGCGTCTACCTCGTCTAGCAGGATCGTGGGATGTTCCGCGTCTACAGTCCGCAACAGCGCTGCTGCGAACATGCCTCCAGTCAAGCAAGGGTTACAGACTACCGGCTCAAGCACTTCTAGCAATTGAGTCTTGCCGCATCCCTTTTCAGGTGCCGTGATGTGCAAGTAAGGCGTAGACTCTGCGGCCTCAATCGCCCAAGTGTGCAGTATCCAGACAGCAAGGATGTTGATTTGGTCCTCACTAAGTACGATGTATCGGCCAACCCATGTACGGCAGGCGTCGAGCAACGCGGCGCTGCTGACGGAGAAGGTATTGGAAACGGTGCTCATTAGCTCGCCTTCTTGATCCGTGGACGGGTGTTTTCCGCCACTACCCGCCGAATCTCACTGACCGGGATTAGTAGGCGAGCGCCCAACTTGACGCTCTCGATTCGCCCTTCGTAGGCGTCTCGACGCCAACTCCAGCGGCTGCGACCCGTCATGGTTTCGGCACCCTGTACGCTCACAAGTTCCGTTTCTAGTTTTGCAATCACAGTCATGTAGAAACCTCCAAACTCAAACCTATGCTAACTAAATGCGTGTGATATACAATGGCACAAAGCATGACACACGCATTCTATGTCGCGATTCCAGCACGCTTCGTCTTTCGCCCTTTTCGTGCGCGCTGGGTGATTTGTTGGGCAGAGATTGTCGGTTGGAGTGAGGAACCTGTTGTGCTCCGCAAATATTTAATAGCGCCTCCTGGAGAGCCCGTTAGGCTCGTACCATCGGGCGAGAGAGTCAAGGTTCGCATTGCTGTCCCTCGCGAGGATGACGCATCCGAAAGCGCGGTAGGGATTCTGGGGGGCGGCCTACTCGGGCTAGGTAGTTCTTACGACACATACGACGTGGAAATTGAGAGAAGTAATGTTCCTCCCGATTATTTGCAGCCCCATGAGACCCCAGACACCACGCCAGACATTTCTGGCCGAGAAATCGAATTGCTGGTGTGCGGTTCCCCCGACTCGGAAGGACTTCTCTCCTCTTGGAAGCCCGATGAGATCTTAAGAAACGCATGGGATATGCGTGACCAATTTTTCGCACTTGAAGAAGATATCTATGCAACGCGTCAGTTTCTGAATCGCTGGGGTCTTTGGAACTTCGCACCGCTATATGAGTCGCGGAATAGCCTCAGAAGGCACCCCTTTGTTCTTTTGTTCCCTCATCGTCTTTGGGCGATGAGGGACAGCTACATAAAGGCGGCGGCAGGCAGTCCGCGAGCATGGCTAAGCGCTGCGACTCCTCTGAGCCTGAAAGAGACTGACAAGATCCCGTATTTCATTGTTGAGCGTTCCTATTGTGAGGACGCAATCAAGGCGACGATTACGATTGACCACCTATCAAACGTGAAGTTCGGCATCTGCAAGCGCCACGATTGCCGGAGATTCTTCAAGCGCACGACGCTGCAAAAGAGAATGTATTGCAGCCCGGAGTGCGCCCATCTTGCCAACGTCAGAAAACTACGCAAAGTGAAAAAGAAGGCTGAATCTAAAGGGAGGAAACATGCCACGCGGAAAAACTAAGAATCGTGACGGTATCTATACGCGAAAAGATAGGCCTGGATTCTGGGCCTCCTGGATTGATGCAAGCGGAAAACGACGGCAGCGCAAGCTGGTGGCGCATACGCTCCAACAGGCAAGGACATTACTCAATGCGGAAAAAGCGAGGGTCGAAAAGACAGTGACGCTAGGCTATGCCCCGCCGTCTGCCGAGACGTTTGAGGCTGTCTCCAAGCGATTCCTTAAGCACCAAGAGGCGAGACTCACCCCGCGAGCCTACACGCGCGAAAGTGGCATCATGGAAGCGCATCTCAAGCCATTCTTCTCAACGGGAAAGCTTGCCGACATTCGCCGGGTCGATGTACAGAAATACATCACGCATCGCAGTGGCGACGTTTCGGCTGCTTCCGTGGTCAAAGAGCTAAACGTCCTGAAACATCTGCTCGGGCTTGCTGTCGAGTGGGAGTTGATTCCTACCAACCCCGCCCACGGTGTGAAACCTCCGCGTGTCCCGGCAGGTCGGGTGCGCTATTTGCAGCCCACAGAGTTACGTTCTGTCTTGGAAGCCTGCCCTGAATGGCTCCGGCCGATTGCAGCCCTTGCCGCTGCCACGGGGATGAGGCGGGGCGAGATTTTGGGGCTGCGTTGGATGGACGTGGATTACGACGGAAGGCGCATCATGCTTCCGCAGACCAAAAATGGAGACGGGCGGATCGTGTACCTGAATACGCTGGCAATCGAGGCGCTCTCTGCCGTAGCGCCCCCGAAGAAGGCAAAGTCTACCGATTGCATTTTCTCTGGGGAGCAGATCAACCCGGAGAATGTCTCCGTTGCTTTCTCGCGTGCGTGCCGCCTCGTAAAAATCTCAGACTTCCACTTTCACGACCTGAGACACACAGCGGCAAGTTGGATGCGAATGAAGGGCGCGGACATTCACACTGTTGCGCTCATCCTGGGTCATAAGGATCTGCGGATGGCGGCAAGGTATCAGCACCTCAGTCCCGCCTTTCTTTCGGACGCTGTAAAGCTGCTAGATGGGGCCTATGCGGAGAAGCCGAAGAGCGCCGAAGTCGAGACTCAGAAAGAATCCGAAAACGAGAGCAATTCGGGTTCTATCGTTACCGTAGCGTTACCGCCCGCAAAACTCGAAGAGGCAGCATAGTCGCGAAGCTGTTGATTTATATTTGGTGTCCCCGATGGGATTCGAACCCATGTTATCGCCGTGAAAGGGCGGTGTCCTGGGCCGGGCTAGACGACGGGGACGCTGCACAGATGACGGCTCCAGCAGCACCCTCACCATCTCCAACGCTAACAATATAGCCCTGCTGTGTCAAAAATTGACCGTACCTTCAATGCGCACGGCATACTGGTACTAAGACCAGTGCCACTCGACACGATTCAACCCGACACCACGCGCTCGACCGCTCGCAGCTATAGGTATCTCGACGCCCTCACGACAGCGTTCGTCGTCATTCTGCTCGTCTCCAACCTGATCGCGCAGAAGATTTGTTTTATCGGCCCATTTTCTGCGGGCAGATGGTCGATCGGCCCGTTTGCGGTGAGCGGCGCGGTATTGCTATTCCCCATCACCTATATCTTCGGAGATGTCTTCACCGAGGTCTATGGCTACGCCGCCTCACGCCGCGCCATCTGGCTCGGCTTCTTCGGCACGGCGTTGCTTTACCTTATCGGGGCCATCGTTATCGCACTGCCCTCGGCCCCAGGCTGGCGGAATCAACAGGCCTTCACTACTGTCTTTGGCTTCATCCCACGCATCCTTGCCGCCAGCCTCATTGCATTCTGGGCGGGCGAGTTCGCCAACTCCTACACCATGGCGCGGCTGAAGCTCTTTACCAATGGTCACATGCTCTGGACGCGCACGATCGGTTCCACGGTCGTCGGCCAAGCCGTGGATACAGTCCTTGTCATCACCCTGACCTTCGGAGGAATCTACCCCGTTCGCATCCTCCTGAACATCATTGCCACGGGCTACGCTCTGAAAGTTGGCTATGAGGTGATCGCCACGCCACTAACTTATCTGGTCATCAACTGGCTCAAGCGGGCCGAACACGCCGATGCGTTCGATCGTCACGAGAGCTTCAATCCGTTTTCATTCGCTGAAAAGAGCAGTTTGGACGCCTAAACAACTTACCTTTCCCTGTTGCGGAATTGGTTGGCTATTTTCCACAAACTCTTTGGATCGAATATTTCCCGAACCTTTCCCCGTATATGCTTCATCTAAGATGGAAATCCTAAGGTTTGTTGCAGATAGAGCATTGACCCGCAGAACCTTGCGCCCTGAACCTCCGTATCGCTGCATGTTGCAATTCGTCTTTGACCGGCGGTCGAAGACGCCGACTCTGAGGAATCTGAAGGAGAAGTACTGTGCCCATCGTCAACACTCGCCGCGTCCTTCCCATATTTGTTTGCGCGGCCGCATGCCTCGTCGTTGGCTGCAAATCAGCGCCCCCTCCGTCTGCGCCGCCGCCTCAGGCGATGCCGGTGCAGGTTGCGCAGGTTACGCTGTCGCCTGTTCCGAACTCCGACACCTACGTCGCCACGATCAAGAGCCGCCGCTCCGCCACCATGCAGCCGCAGGTCGACGGCAATCTGGTGAAGATATTTGTGAAGTCAGGCGATCTCGTCAAGGCTGGGGAGGTCTTGATGCGAATCGACCCGCTGAAGCAGTTGGCTACAGTCCAGTCACAGGCGGGAACTCAGGCGCAAAAGAAGGCCCTTTACGACTACACGCAGATCGAACGCGAACGGCAGCGCAAGCTCTTTGAGGCGGGCGTCGTCTCACGCGACGCCTACGATCAGGCGAACCAGGCCTATGAGAACGCCAAGGGAGACTACGAGTCCAACGTTGCCCTCACTGATACCCAGAAGCAGCAGCTCGCCTACTACGAAATCCGGGCACCGTTCAACGGTATCGTTGGCGATATCCCCGTCCACCTCGGCGACTACGTCTCGACCACCACTCTGCTCACCACCGTGGACGAGAACGCCGACCTCGAAGCCTACATCTACATCCCCACTGAGCGGGCAACGCTCGTTCGCCAAGGCTTGCCGGTAGATATCCTCGATACATCCGGCAAGGTCCTCGCCAAATCGAAGATCAGCTTCCTCTCTCCGCAGGTTGATAACGGCTTGCAGAGCATCCTCGCCAAGGCTGAGATTCCACGCACAGCAGAGCTTCTTCGCAACCAGCAGCTCGTCAAGGCGCGCGTAACCTGGAGCACTGCCCCAGCTCCCGTGGTTCCAGTCCTCGCCGTCAGCCTCGTAGGCGGACAGACCTTCGTCTACCTTGCGTCTCCCAAAGGCGATGGATATATCGCTCATCAGGTGCCCGTCTCGCTCGGAGAGACTGTCGGCAACACCTATCCCGTTCTCGGCGGCCTAAAACCGGGTGACAAAGTCATCACCTCCGGTCTGCAGTTTTTGCAGGAGGGTGCTCCGGTCAAGCCTCTGGGCTAAGTCAGAGGGCTCTGCTGTTCCTGCGGAGTGCCACTTCGCCTCCGCATCGTCTTTCGCTTCATCCCAGGGCCAGCCGCCCCGGCTAGAGGTCACCTTGTTCGTAGACTTTTTTATTCGTCGCCCGATCTTCGCTACGGTCTGTGCTCTCCTCATCGTGCTCGCTGGCGCCGTCTGCATCCCGACCCTTCCGATCTCGCTCTATCCGACCCTTGCGCCGCCGCAGGTCGTGGTCACCAGCAACTACATCGGCGCCAACTCCAAGGACGTTGAGTCCGCCGTTACCGTCATCCTCGAGCAATCCATCAACGGCGTCGAGGGCATGCGGTACATGAGTTCCACCAGCTCGAACGACGGCACCTCGGCGATCACTGTCACGTTCCAGACCGGCTACGACCTCAACATCGCCGCCGTCGACGTGCAGAATCGCGTAGCCTCCGTCCAGGGCCGTCTGCCCGCAGTCGTCAACAACACCGGTATCACCATTACCAAGGCGAATTCGAACTTTGTCCTTGCCGCCGGGTTCATTTCGCCGGACAAGTCGCTCTCGCCCGCCTTCATCTCCAACTACATCGACGTCTATATCAAGGACGCCCTTAAGCGAGTTCCTGGCGTCGGTGACGTCATCATCTTCGGTGAGCGCAAGTATGCGATGCGCCTCTGGCTCGATCCCAGCCGCCTCGCCGCCCGCGGCCTGACTGCACTCGACGTCACCAATGCGCTCTCTGAACAAAACGTAGAGGTCGCCGCCGGTCAGCTCGGTCAGCAACCCTCCGATCCCAAACAGGCCTTTCAGATGGCCGTTCGCGTGGTGGGCCGCCTTACCGACCCAAGGCAGTTTGAGAACATCATCATCAAAAACGGCGTCAACGGCGGCGGAATCGTCCTGGTTAAGGATGTAGGCCGCGCAGAGATCGGCGCTGAAACCTACAACACCAGCCTGAAATTCTCGGGCCAGGGCTTCGAAGGCGGCGATGCTGTCGGCGTCGGCGTCCTGCAACTTTCTAACGCTAACGCGCTCGACGTCGATAAGCGTTGCCGAGCCGTTCTTGCCGAGCTCGAAAAATCCTATCCCCCGGGCCTGCAGGGCATCATCGCCGTCGACACTACACTCGTCATCGGCGAATCGGTCGATGAGGTTGTTCGGACCATTGGCCAAGCCATCATCATCGTCATCATCGTCATCTTCCTCTTCCTGCAGGATTGGCGTGCCACTATCATTCCAGCGGTCACCATCCCGGTCTCGCTCATCGGCACCTTCGCCTTCATCAAGATATTCGGCTTCAGCATCAACTCCCTGACACTCTTCGGCATCACGCTCGCTACCGGACTCGTGGTAGACGACGCCATCGTCGTCATCGAGAACGTGCAGCGCCACCTCTCCGGCAGCGCGGTCATCCCCGAGCGTTCAGAGCGGACCGAACCGGATCCCTACGCCCCGGATGTCCTCGACCACGCGAGATCCTCAGGTACTGGCCGAGGCATGGAGACAGTGTCCGCGGACGCGCACGAGGCCACGAGCATCGCCATGGCCGAGGTCACCAGCGCCGTCATCGCTACCTCGCTCGTCCTCATCTCAGTCTTCGTCCCGGTCAGCTTCTTTCCCGGAACCACCGGCATCCTCTACAAACAGTTCTCGCTGACCATCGCCTTCTCCATCGCGATCTCCGCCTTCAACGCGCTCACGCTTTCACCCGCTCTGGCCGCCATCCTGCTCCGCGCCGAGGGCAGGAAGACCGGAATCATGGGCCTTCTCCTCAACCCCATCGAACGCCTCATCCAGTGGGTCATTCGCGTCTACGCACGTCTCGTCACCTTCGTCGTCCGCATTCGGTACGTCATGGTAGTGATCTTCCTCTGCGCTCTGGCGGCCACCGTGTTCATGTACAACCATGTCCCCACGGCCTTCATCCCGCAGGAGGACCAGTCCTACTTCCTCATCATCGTTCAAACTCCTCCGGGCGCCTCCCTCAGCTATACCTCAGACTTCGCCGATAAGGTTTCGGCCGTCGTTCGCCAGAACGAAGGTGTCTTCGGCACCTTCTCGGTCATGGGCTTCTCGCTCGCGGGCGGTAGTTCGCCAAACTCGGGCCTCATCTTTGCTCCGCTCAAACCCGTTAACGAGCGCACAAAAATGGGCGACAAATACACCGCCAAAGCTATTGTCCTTGACGTCGGGCCGAAGCTCTTCGGCGTCCCCGGCGGCATCGCCTTCGCCGCCGAGCCCCCCGCCGTCGCCGGCATCGGCACCGTCGGCGGATTCCAGTTCATCCTGCAGGACTCGGGCCGCAATACCTTCGGCGATATCGACCGTGTTGCCCACACCCTCGTCGGTCAAGGACGCTCTCCCACCTCCGGCCTCACCGGCATGAACACCACCTTCACCTCCAACGACCCGCAGCTTCTCGTCACCATCGACCGCGAGAAGGCCAAGGCCATGGGTGTCTCGTTCAGCCAAATTACTGCAGCCCTGAACACCTTCATGGGCTCCAGCTACGTCAACGACTTCGACTTCAACAACCGCTCCTATCGCGTCTACGTCCAGGCGGATGCTCCCTATCGTCGCAACGCACAGGACATTCATCAGTACTACGTCCGCTCCGACTCCGGGCAGTTGGTTCCCCTCGACAACCTCGCCTCCATCACTGAGACATCCGGACCGCAGGTCATCAACCACTACAACATCTTCCGCTCCGCCGAGATCGATGGTTCGCCTGCGCCCGGTCTCAGCTCCGGCCAGGGCCTCGACAAGATGGTGGAGCTCTTCAACAAGAACAAGATGCCGGGCATGAGCTTCTCATGGACCGGACTCGCGCTTGAAGAGGTCGAGTCAGCCGGAAAGGCCATCATCATCTTCGGCCTCGGTCTGCTCGTCGTCTATCTCACGCTCTCGGCTCAATACGAGTCCTTCGCGCTGCCGTTCATCATCCTGCTCGCCGTCCCTATGGCTATCCTCGGAGCGCTCACTCTCGTTGACCTTCGCGGCCTGGTCGACGACGTCTACGTCCAGATCGGTCTTGTCATGCTCATCGGCCTCTCCGCTAAAAACTCGATCCTTATCGTCGAGTTCGCCGAACAGCTCCTCGAACAGGGCCGAACTATCACCGAAGCCGCTATCGAAGCAGCAGAACTCCGCCTTCGCCCAATCCTCATGACTTCGATCGCCTTCATCCTTGGCGTCGGCCCTCTCTTCTTCGCCACGGGCGCCGGAGCCTACGGCCGCCACTCGGTCGGTACGGCTATCGTTGGCGGCATGGTGCTCTCCACCATCCTCAATCTTTTCTTTATCCCGGTCCTCTACGTCCTCTTGAAGACCTTCCTCAGCAGGTTCTCCCGTAAAGCAAAGGTCCCCGCGGGCAGAACAGAGTTGCCACCACCGCACCCCACCCACTAATTCAGTCAAGATGCTCGTTGCGCCGCCGCATGGCGCAGCGAGCTATCTGGCACTCCATCCTGACTGACTCGCTACAAAGTGCCACGCTTCCGAGTCGCTCTCATTCGGAGCTATCATGGCCCATGGCAAAACGAACCGCCTCAGCCCACCAAAGCTGGCTCCCCGAAGCGAATCAATCCACCGCCGACTTCCCCCTCACACACCTTCCCTACGGAGCCTTCGAGTTCGAAGGTCAGCAGCACCTCTGCGTCGCCATCGGCGCTCATCTCCTGGACCTCCATGCCTGCGCCGCGTCCAATCTACTTCCTCCAACTCTGGTCGAAGTCTGCCAGGCTCCAATGCTCAATCCGCTCATGTCGCTCGGACATCGCTCCTGGACGCTCCTTCGCGAGACCCTCACCAACTTGCTCCACGCCGACGCGGACCCAGATCGCAGACAAGCCACCGAGGCCGCGCTTCACTCTATCGCCGGCGCGACCCTCGTCAAGCCGGTCCACATCCCCAACTACACCGACTTCTACGCCTCCATCTATCACGCCACACGCGTCGGCTTACTCTTCCGCCCCGACCAGCCTCTCCTCCCGAACTACAAGCACATACCCATCGGCTATCACGGCCGTGCGTCCTCCATTATTGCTAGCGGAATGCCGGTCATTCGGCCCGTCGGCCAATCCCGCCCGTCGATAATAGAAGGTCAACCTAACTTCCTTCCTACCAAAGCGCTAGACTATGAACTTGAATTAGCGCTTTATATTGGGCAACCAAGTTTGCTCGGCACTCCCGTTACCATCTCGGAAGCATCGCATTACCTCTTCGGTGTCAGTCTCCTCAATGACTGGTCCGCCCGTGATATTCAATCGTGGGAATACCAGCCCCTTGGTCCCTTCCTCGCAAAAAACTTTGCGACCTCCATCTCTCCCTGGGTCACCCCCATGACCGCACTCGAACCCTTCCACGCGCCGGCAACTCCGCGCCCCGCGACGGATCCCGAACCGCTCCCCTACCTTCGTTCCGCCACCGATCAGGAGCAGGGAAGTTTGAAGGTGAAACTTGAAGTCTTTCTATCAACAAAAACTATGCGGGAGAATAAGCTCGCACCATTTCTTCTAAGCGAATCCAACGCGCACGATCTCTACTGGACTCCGGCTCAGCTCATCACCCACCACACCAGCAACGGCTGCAACCTCCAAATCGGCGACATCCTCGCCACCGGAACCATCTCCGGCCCCGCCGAAGCCTCAGCTGGCTGCCTCCTCGAACTCACTCGCAATGGCGCGCAACCCATCCTCCTTCCCACCGGCGAAGACCGCACCTTCCTCGCCGACGGCGACGAGATCATCCTTCGTGGCTCCTGCGAAACTCCCGGCCATCCCCGCATCGGCTTAGGCGAGTGTCGCGCCACGATCCTTCCCGCCCGCTCCTGACAATCACACCCTAGCCAATCCTCACATCCGTGAACTATCCTCATGGCTGCATCGACGGTGCAATACTTACCGCCGAACCGGAGAACTTCCCCATGGCAACACACGCCCCGACTCTGACACGATCCGAATCCACCACCGCTGACTTTCTCCCCCTCAAGGGCACGGACCACGTCGAGTTTTACGTCGGCAACGCCCGCCAGGCTGCCTATTTCTACCGCGCCGCCTTTGGCATGTCACTTGTCGCCTACGCCGGCCCAGAGACCGGTCAGCGCGACCGCGCCAGCTACGTTCTCCAGCAGGGCAAGGTCCGCTTCGTCCTCACCACGGCACTCCGCACCGACTCCGAGATCGCCCGCCACGTCGACAAGCACGGCGACGGTGTCCGCGCCATCGCCCTCTGGGTCGACGACGCCCGCCAGGCCTGGCTCGAGACCACCAAGCGCGGCGCCCGCAGCGTCCAGGCCCCCTCCGACTTCTCCGACGAAAACGGTCGCGTCACTACCGCCAGCATCGCCGCCTACGGCGACACCATCCACACCTTCGTCGATCGCACCAACTACACCGGCACCTTTTTTCCCGGTTACCAGGCCGTTGCAAATGACCTGGTCGCCCGGCCCGTTGGCCTCCTCCACATCGATCACATCGTAGGCAACGTCGGCTGGAACTCCATGAACGAGTGGGTCGATTTCTACGCCAACGTCATGGGCTTCAGCCTCTACCAGCACTTCGACGACAACGACATCTCCACCGAGTACTCCGCGCTGATGTCGAAGGTCATGGCCAACGGCAACGGCTACGTTAAGTTCCCCATCAACGAGCCCGCCGAGGGCCGCCGCAAGTCCCAAATCGAAGAGTACCTCGACTTCTATCAGGGCCCTGGCGTCCAGCACATGGCGCTCGCGACCAACGACATCCTCGCCACCGTCTCGCAGATGCGCCAGCAGGGCGTCGACTTCCTCACCGTTCCTCACTCCTACTACACCGAACTGCAGAACCGCATCGGCAAGATCGACGAGCCGATCGACGATCTCGAAAAACTCGGCATCCTCGTCGACCGCGACAACGAAGGCTACATGCTCCAGATCTTCACCCGCCCCGTCGAAGACCGCCCCACCGTCTTCTACGAGATCATCCAGCGCAAAGGCAGCCGCAGCTTCGGCAAGGGCAACTTCAAGGCTCTCTTCGAAGCCATCGAAAGAGAACAAGCCTTACGAGGCAATCTGTAGCACTGTCACCATGTCATCCTGATCAAGGGCATCACGTCTGTAATCACGTGCAGTCTTGAGATCGAGCGAATGCGATCTAAATTGCGCGGCTTGTGTCTCAACGCTGTATAAATATCCGTTATAGATGCATAATCATTAGTGTTGACGCGCCCTTTCGCGTCCTGCATGCTGGGTTCAGGTATTCGGCCATGAGCACCCAGCACGCACCCCACGCCTCCTTCAGCCTCAAACCCCTTCGCGCCGTCGACCCCGCACGGGCCACCTTCCTCATGTGTCCGCCCACCCTCTATGACGTCAACTACGTCATCAACCCATGGATGGCAGGCAACGTCCACACCTCCTCGCGCACTCTCGCCGCCGAGCAGTGGCAACATCTGTACGAGGCTGTCAGCAAAATCGCCAACGTCGAACTCATCGAACCCGAACCCGGCTCACCCGACATGGTATTCACAGCCAATGCCGGCCTCGAGCGCAACGGCATCGTTGCCATCAGCAGCTTTTTCTACCCTGAGCGTCAAGGCGAAGAGCCTCACTTCCGTCACTGGTTCAGGGAGAGTGGCTACACGCTCATCGATACCCCCCGTGCCACTCCCTTCGAGGGCGAAGGCGACGCGCTCTTTTCAAATGACGGCCGCTGCCTTTGGGTCGGATACGGTCCCCGCACCGCGGTCTCCAGCCACCGTGCGCTCCGCGAGATCTGGGGCATCCCTGTCACGCCACTGCACCTCATCGACCCACGCTTCTATCATCTCGACACCTGCTTCGCCCCACTCGAAGACGGCTATGTCATGTACTTTCCCGACGCCTTCGACTACCTCTCGCTACTCAGAATCGAAGCCTTCTATCCGCCAGAAAAGAGAATCGTCATACGTGAAGGCGATGCCGTCTCTTTCGCATGTAATGCGATCAACGTAGGCCGCACCATCATCCTCAACAGGATCAGCAGCAAACTAAGCGGTCAGCTCGAACAACTCGGCTTCAAAGTTATCCAGGTCGAACTCACCGAGTTTCTCAAGGCCGGTGGCGCAGCAAAATGCCTTGTCATGAAGCTCGGTCCACCGACGTCTCATCAGTGAGGGCAGGGAACTACAGCCCCTCCGCCAACACCCTCTCATAAGCCGGCACCGTCAAAAACTCCGTAAAGCTCGGTGCCCGCACCAACTCCCGCATCAACTCCGCGGCCCGCATATACGCCGAATACCGCTGCGCATCCACGCTGGCCTTCGCACGTTCCAACTCATCCGCGATCACCTCGTCAACCATTTGCACTGTCACCGGCAAGCCATCATCCATCACCGCCTTGTGATGCACCCACTGCCAAAGCTGCGCTCGGCTGATCTCCGCAGTCGCCGCGTCCTCCATCAGATTGAACAGCGGCACGCACCCAATCCCACGGAACCACGCCTCCACATATCCCAGCCCGACGGCGACATTCTGTCGCACCCCGGCTTCGGTGATCGTCCCCTCCGGGACCTGCAGCAGATCGTCCGCCGTCGCGTGATAGTCAGGCAGCTGCTTGTCAATCTGATTCGGTTGCGGCATCACTCGATCGAAGACCTCGAGCGCTACCGGCACCAGCCCCGGATGTGCGACCCACGTCCCATCATGGCCATCAGTGGCCTCGCGCTCCTTATCAGCGCGAACTTGCGTTAACGCCCTCTCGTTCGCCACGGGATCGCTCTTGATCGGAATAAACGCACTCATCCCGCCCATCGCACTTACCTTGCGACGGTGGCACGTCTTGATGCAAAGCTTTGAGTAACTCCGCATGAAGTGCGTCGTCATCGTCACCTGACCGCGATCCGGCAGCAACACGCTCGTGTCGCCGGCGAATTTTTTGATGAAGCTGAAGATGTAATCCCATCGCCCGCAGTTCAACCCGGCCGAGTGGTCTTTCAGCTCCCAAAGGATCTCATCCATCTCAAACGTCGCGAGAATTGTCTCGATCAGCACCGTCGCTTTGATCGACCCTGCCGGAATCGCAAGCTCCCCTTCTGCCTTGATGAACACATCGTTCCAAAGCCGTGCCTCCAGATGGCTCTCCATCTTCGGCAAATAAAAGTAAGGTCCCGACCCTCGCGCCAGCAGCTCCTTCGCGTTATGAAACGCATAGAGCCCAAAGTCGAACAGCGAGCCTGACATCGGCTCTCCATCCACGATCAGGTGTCGCTCCTCAAGGTGCCATCCTCGCGCCCGCACAAACAGCACCGCCGGCTTGTCGATCAATTTGTAACTCTTCCCGGTTTTTTCGTCCTCAAACGTAATCGTCCGCCGCACCGCGTCCCGCAGGTTGAGCTGTCCCTCCATCAGGTTGTCCCAGGTAGGCGTCGTCGAGTCCTCGAAGTCCGCCATAAACACCTTCGCGCCGCTATTCAGCGCGTTGATAATCATCTTCCGGTCCACCGGCCCCGTAATCTCCACACGCCGGTCGAGCAAATCCGGAGGCAGCGGAGCCACGGTCCACTCACTCTCGCGAATTGCCTTCGTCGCCTTCAGAAAATCGGGACGCTCCCCGGCATCCAGCCGCTTCTGCCGAGCCCTGCGCGCCTCCAGCATCTCCTTTCGCTGCTCGTTGAAGGTCCGCTGCAAGCCCACCACAAAGGCCACAGCCTCCGGAGTCAAAATCTCCGCATACCGCCCCGTCGCCGGAGCGACAAACTCAACACTCTTCACCGACCGCATCCATCACCTCACCGTAACTGAAACCTGAGAACCAATAACTGACTTACTCGAACCGCAGATGAACCCCGCCTGCAGTCGAAAATGTCACGTCCACGCGAGATCCGGCTATCCCGAGCGACAATCCGGTCCAACTCCCTGTCGTCACCCATTGCCCTGCCTTCAGTCCGCCGGTCCGCGTAGCACCTTCGTTGGCCAGCCACGGCAGCAGACGCATCAGGTCTCCTGAAGTATTCGACCCCGTCCGCTCCACCCGCACCACGCCGTTGACGGCGAGCGTGACATGCTCCTTCGAGAAATCAATGCTCTGCCAATTTGCGACTGCCTCGCCATACACGAACGCGCCATGCATCTGCAGATCGGCGATCATCGACAACTTCTCTGCCTTCGTCGGATCCGTCAACCCGCTCTCAATCACCTCAATCGCCGGATGGCAGCTCGCAATCGCAGCCACGACCTCATCCCGCGAATAAGCCTTCTCTCGCGGCGGCAGGTCTTTCTCTATCAGAAAAGCGATCTCCGCCTCCAGCCCGCGAAATCTGTGCTTCCCACCCAGCTCCGCGTTATTCGAAGCGATCCAAGCCCGCGGCATGGGCGCAAACATCGGTGTAGCGTCTGGTGTCGGAGCCCCCACCTTCCACCCACCGATCTCCCCGTAGGCCAGCGCAAGTCTGCCCTGAATGAAATAAGCTTCGTCAAGCGTCACCGGCCGCACCTCTGCCGGCAGATCGTCTATCGGTGTATTGGTCCTGCGGGCCCTCAGCAACATGCCCGCCGCCGCCATCAATTCTGCTTCCCGAGCACCAGTCATCATTCAGTCAGTGTCTCGCAACTGAGCTGCTTCTGTCTCGCGTCTACCTGGCTGCCTTGTCCTTGCCCAGGCTCAACAAATTCGCGAACAGCCGGTAGGCACCCGGCACGCCCTCCGGCAGCTCCCGATACAGCGCCAGGGCGACATAGACATAAATGCCCTTACCCGTGTTTGCCACCAGTAGTCCGCCCTTCTGCGGATCCTGCCCCGGGTCGTGCGTTTCAAGAAGAGCCTGATACTGCGGGTCCCAGCTCTCCATAAAGCCATGCCCCCGCTCTTCCACCCATCCGTCGAAGTCCTTCTTCGTGATTTTGTTGGGCCAGCTCAGTAGAGGATTCTCCGGCATCAGCAACTGCACTGCGTCAGTCTCATCCACTACCTTCTCCGCGCTCCCCAGCGAATAGGGATAGGGCCCGTAGTTGAACTGCCCCAGGTTGTACTGCGCAATCACTACGCCGCCGTTCTTCGCATAATCCAGCAACTGTCCATTCGCTGCTGCGAGTCCGCGATTCGCCGCATACGCCCGCACCCCCAGCACGACGACGTCGTAACCGGAAAGCTTTCCCGCGGCAACGTCGTCCATCGTCAGCGTCGTCGTATGGACGCCTATATTTTCCAGCGACGCCTGCACCTCATCTCCAGTCCCCGGCAGATACCCCACCTTCAATCCCGGAGCCACCTTCACATCCACGCCCCGCGTCCTATACGTCGCCGCAGTGTACATATTCGTGGGTGTCAGTCCCTTGTACCCGACGGCCCGAAAACCCTCGCTGGTCTTCCCAGATGATGTTTCTGCCACTGCCTTCAGCGTGTAGTTCGTCTCCGCAAGCGCTCCTGGGGTTACGCGAAACGAGACCATCTTTGTCTCACCCGCATGGCTGAACGAGAACGCCGCGCTCTTTGGTTCCGACGACCATCCTTGCGGCAGCTCAAGCCGCGTGTCTCCAGAGATGCCTTGCTGCTCATCGCCGCGAACATCAACGCTTACCGTAAAATTCTTCTCCGTCAGCGGAATAATCCCAGCAGACGGCCTGATCGCCACGCTCAACGAGGGAACGACCGCCATCTGCTTGTCCGCGTCTCCGCCTTTGCTCTCTGGCGCAAGCACCACCTGCCCCAGCAGCAGCGGCACGCCGTCATAGGCCGCCCTTACCCAGAACGCCTCAGGAGGAGTCTGCGGCGCCAGACGCAGTGCCGCATCACTCACATCGTAATAACTCTGTTCGATATTCTTCCTCGAAAAATAAGGCCGCGTCGTCGGATCTTTTTTAGTGCGCCACGCGCCCTCCAGGGCGACGCTTCCTGGAGTCCATCCATATTCAAAGGAAGAGTCCAGCGTCTTTCCCGGTTCGATCTTTGCCGATCCCGCAGCCCCGCTTCGTTCTTTGCCGACCCCGGTTGGCGATACGAAGTCCGTAGCCACCTCAACCGTCCCCGGTCCGCCATTGATCACTCTCGTCGATACATGTGCTGTGCACCCAGGCGTCACGGCGTCAGGACAGGCATCGCCTGTAGCTGTCATTCGGGCTTCGACACGCAACCCCAGCGCCTCTACCAGAGCATCGTTGAACTGCACTCGCTTCACCCGCAGCTCGTGCAACACATTTGTCTTTTCCTGCTTTGACAACCCGCTCGCTTCGACCTTGGCAATCAGTGCATCAACGCCCTTCAGACCATCACGCAACTCCGGCGCACATCGCTCTGGAGCGTCAGTAGAAAAAACCTTCGCCGCATGTGCCGCGTGTTCGTCAATCGCCTTCAACGCCGGCCGCAGCCACTCCTGGCCCTCCGGAGCCAGCGTTGCAATTCCCTCCAGCGAAATATCCACGCCGTCGAAAAAACTCTGCTCCGTGTCCCCGGTCTTCACTCGCGATCCATATCGGTGGTAGCTCACATCGAATACCCCAGCCGGAGCCAGCCTCACGCCCTCGCCAATCTGCGTCTTCTGGAGTGCCAGCCCTTTGCGCGCAAACTGAACGTACGTCATTCCCAGTACTGCGCTCGGCTCGCCTTCATGCACCACCAGATTCGCCTGCGGGGCGTCATTCGACCACACCTTCGTCACATAGTTGTAGAACCGCGCCGGAACATTTTTGTTCGTCGCATAGTCATACATCTGCCCCCCCGCCACCCGCGAAAACGGCGTCCTCGCATACACCTTCAACGGCGACCACGGCTCCAGTCCCATCTCTGGAAACACCTTCGGATCGCCCGCCGCGTCAAACACCTCCTGCGCCATCTCGCCCGACACCTGATGCTGGCCATGCCCATCCGTCGGTCCGCCCACAAACACACTCGTCACCACCAGCGGCCGGAACAGCCGCACCGCACGCACCGCGTCATAGAGAACGCGTTCGTGCGTCCATTGTGCAAACGCCTCCTCTTTCGTCTTCGAAAACCCGAAGTCCACCTCGGTCCCAAACATCTGGTCCACTCCCAGATACCGGTCCGCTGCCAGCAACTCCTGCGTCCGCACCAAGCCGAGCGCGTCGTCGAAGTCTCCCGACATCAGGTTCTGTCCACCCTCCCCACGCGTCAGCGTCAACGTCGCCGCGTGCACTCCCTGACCGCGCGACTCATACGTCAGCATCCCGCCGTCTTCGTCATCCGGGTGCGCCACGATCATCAGCAGGCTCGCCCGCGTCCGCAGCTTGATCAGACTCTGTTCCAGGGCCAGCGCGCCCTTATTCGCCGGGATCGGATCTTCCGTCACCGAAGCTCGCACGCGCTCCCCGGCCAGGTTCGCCGGATCATGCGGCTCCTGTCCCGACGCAACCCCGCCTGCCATAGCAAGCGCCATCCCCACCGCACTCAGGCCCACAAACATTCGCATAGGAATCATCAACTTCTAATCTCTCATACCTGGCCGCCCCAAATCACTCCGTAAATCCCCATCCGCCGCCATTCCCAGGGCGTACTGTAACCACTGGCAGGATTCGACGTCCTATCATTAGGACGAAAGTCCTGTAATCGAAGGGAACACCAGCAATGCTTCTCCGTAAATCCGTCAGTCTCGAATCAACGATCCGATCCTCCGAGATCACTCCACAGCACGTCTTCGAGCAGCATCAAACCGATCGCCGCCGCTTCCTGACCGGGGCCGCCACTCTCGGCGCCAGCGCCCTCGCCGCCCGATACCTCCAAAACCTCGTTGACCCCAGCACCACCGTCGAGGCCGCCACCGATCTCCCGACCGTCCCCAGCAAGTACACCGTCCCCGACGCGCAGACGCCCTTCAACAAAGCCACCTCGTTCAACAATTACTACGAGTTCGGCACCGAGAAATCCGATCCCGCGAAGTACGCCCACACCCTCCAGATTCGCCCCTGGACCGTGCAGGTGACTGGCATGGTTAAGAAGCCCCAGACCATCAACATCGACGACCTCCTTCACTACCGCCCCATCGAAAGCCGCGTCTATCGCCATCGCTGCGTCGAGGCCTGGTCCATGGTCATCCCCTGGGACGGCTACTCGCTCTCCGAGTTCATCAACTTCTGCGAGCCGCTTCCCAGTGCAAAATATGTTCAGTTTTTCACTCTGAACGACAAGAAGCAGATGCCCGACCGTGCTTCCGGTTACGACTGGCCCTACCGCGAAGGCCTTCGCATGGACGAGGCCATGAACCCACTCGCCCTGCTTACCTTCGGCTGCTATGGTCAGGTCCTTCCCAACCAGAACGGATCGCCAATCCGCGTCATCCTCCCCTGGAAGTACGGCTTCAAGTCCGGGAAATCCATCGTTCGCTTCCACTTCCTGGACAAGCAGCCCCAGACCACCTGGAACGAGCAGAACAGCGAAGAGTATGGTTTCTACTCCAACGTAAACCCCAACGTCGACCATCCCCGCTGGTCCCAGGCCCGCGAGCGCCGCATCGACTCCAGCCTCTTGCCCCACTTCATCCCCACTCTCATGTTCAACGGCTACGGGGACCAGGTAGCCAGCCTGTACGCCGGCATGGACCTCAAAAAGTACTACTAGAAATAAATACAGAGGTACTCAAATCCAATAGCGCCCCAGCCGCGTTCTATAGACACTGCTTGTTTGTAAGGTTCTCTCCCAACGGTTCTCTCGATGGTGGCCCTCTAGACCATGTCCGTTAGGCACAAGACCTGGAGGGCGCCTGCGTTCTACAACGTTCCCATCCCCCGCTCCCGCAGATCATCTACAACCGGAACGACCGCCAGGAGTACAAGAACAGCAGCAAGCGGCAGCGTGGCAATAAAGCCCGCATGTTTGAATCCCACCGCTCCTACAACTCCCCCGATAAAGAACAGGCCAACTAGCGAAGTCAACAGCCAGAGCTTGTCCATGTCCGCCTCTACCGCCGCACGCTCTGAGTCACTGGCACTCCGGTTCCAATACATGGCCTTACCCAGCTCAATCCCGATATCGGTCACCATCCCGGTTAAATGTGTCGTCCGTATCTCTGCCCGAGAGATCTTTGTGATGATTGCATTCTGCAGTCCCATCGTGAAACACAGCAGCGCCACCGTTGCCGGCAACACGAACCATTCGTGCCGTTCAAGATTCCTGCCCATCAGCCCAAAACACACCAGCAGCCCTGCCTCCACCATCAACGGCAGGGCATATTCGCTGTTCAGATCGCGTCTACGTCCCCAGTTCACCAGAATCGCAGTGCACGCCGCGCCAGCCAGAAAGGCCAACAGAGCGCTCGTCCCTGCCGCCAGCCATCCAAGGTCCCGCACCGCCGTCGCGTCCGCCATGGCCGACACAATGCCGGACATGTGCGAGGTGTATTGCTTCACCGCAACATATCCCCCCGCGTTTGCCGCTCCCGCGATGAAGGCGAGGAAGTGGGCGAGCTGCCGGTTAGCCATCTGGCTGCGGGTGCTTCCCGTCAATCGACGAAGGTAAGGGACTGGCATCGAAACCCTCCTCTTCTATCATCGCAAGTTTCTCCGCTACCGTACCGTGCAATATCGACTTTGCATCTTCATTGTCACCAGAATCCAGCCAGACCGTTTCAACTTCGAGCTAAACTTACCCCAGCCAAATGTCCAAGCCCGTTATTATCGTCATCAAAGTCCTGCTACATCTGCTCTGCCTTGCGCCCTTCGTCTGGCTCGTTCGTCTCTTCACCTCACCTGCTCTCGCCAACTACGCCGACCCAATCAACTACATCACCCACTTCACCGGCGACTGGACGCTCTACACCCTCTTCGCCTCGCTCGCCATCACTCCCATCCGCCGCCTCTCGCCATCCATCGCCTTCCTCATTCGCTTCCGCCGCCTCCTTGGCCTCTACGCCTTCTTCTACGCGACCCTCCATCTGGCGACTTACATCTTCCTTTTCTCCGGCTACGACATCACGACTGCCATCGCCGGTCTGCGCGCTGGACACCCCGGCGAACTCGTCACCCAGTGGAAGCTCATCTGGCCCCGCATGGTCGACGACGTCCTCAAGCGCCGCTTCATCCAGGTCGGCCTCTTCGCCTGGATCATCCTGCTTGCTCTTGCCCTCACCTCACCCGCCTTCATCATGCGAGCCATGGGCGGCAAAAACTGGCAGCGTCTTCATCGCCTGATCTATATAGCAGCCATCTGCGGCATCATTCACTACTGGTGGCTGGTCAAGAGCGGCAACTACGCCCCGTGGAAGGTCACCGCCGTTCTCACAGTCCTCCTCCTCGCCCGCGTCATCTACGCCGCAGTAAAGCGAATGAGAAAGCCCACGCCCACCCCACTCCGCCCGACGGCGTCTTGATGGTCACGCTCCTGTCCACTTGGATTCAATGTAGAACTTGATTTATTCGCCATAAAATACTGATGAATATAGCGATAGCGTGGAGTTGAAGAGACGAGTATTGACTTTGCTCCAAAACGCAACTTCGTACCCTGAACCCTTGTCTAAGCGTAGAGAGGCGCACATGCGCAAACTCCTTCTCGCTCTTCTTGCTCTATCCGTCGCCGCGCCATTGCACGCCCAGAAAAAAGTCACAACGAAACCCAAACCTCCCGCCGCAGCAAAACCCATTCCGCTCCCCCCGCTCACCGAGCAGGAGCGAGCCCAACAGCTCCTCAACCGCTTCACCTTCGGCCCCCGCCCCGGCGACCTCGAACAAGTCCTCGCCATCACGCCGGACAAATGGTTCGAGCAGCAGCTCAGTCCCGCCAGCATTCCCGACCCAATCCTCGACAAGCGTCTCAACGACTATCCCACTCTCAACATGCAGCCCGACCAGGCCCTCCTCGTCTTCCCCGACCACGGCGCCATCCAGCAGGTAGCCGAAGGCAAGCGCCCCTACCCCGCCGACCCCAACCTTGCGGCAATGTACGAGGTGCAGGTCTACAAGTACAACAAAGATCTCGACGCAAAAAAGATCAACGCCAACGGTCAGCCCAACATCACCCCGCCCACCGATGCCGAGGCCGCTGAGCAGAAGAAAACCGATCAGGCCACAGCTGCGCGTATCGCCGGAGACCTCTTCACTCTGCCCAAAAATCAGCGCATGGCCGCACTTATCAAACTCCCCGTGCCCGACCGCATTGCCTTCACGACTTACGTCGCCGGCGACCAGAAAAATCTCCTCCTCAACGACTTCAACCCTCGCGAGCGCGAGCTCTTCAACGGCATGGCCGCCAACATCGGCGCCTCCTACCAGATCATTAACGAGCTCTCGCAGGCCAAGTTCCTCCGCGCCATTCTCTCCGAGCGTCAGCTTCAGGAGGTCATGACCGATTTCTGGTTCAATCACTTCAACATCTACATCGGCAAAGACTCCGACCAGTGGTACACCACCGCCTACGAGCGTGACGACATCCGCAAACACGCCCTCGGCAAGTTCCGCGATCTCCTGATCGCCACTGCAACCAGCCCCGCCATGATGGTCTATCTCGACAACTGGCTCTCCATCGGCCCCGATTCCATCGCCAACGGCGTCAACCCTTCCAACCCGAACTCGAAGAAGGGCAACCGCGGCCTCAACGAGAACTACGGCAGGGAAGTGATGGAACTTCACACCGTCGGCGTCGACGGCGGCTACACCCAGGCCGACGTCACCGCTCTCTCCGCCATCCTCACCGGCTGGACCGTTGATCGTCCCAACCAGGCCGGCCCCTTCACCTTCGACTACAAGAGGCACGAGCCGGGACCCAAGCAATGGTTCGGACACACCATCGGAGCCACCACGCAGGCAGAACTGGCAGCCATTCCCGCCAGCATCCCCACCGGCATGAACGAAGGCATCGAAGCTCTCACCCTCCTCGCTGCCGATCCGCATACAGCGCACTTCATTAGTTACAAATTAGCCCAGCGCTTCGTCGCCGACGACCCGCCGCCCGCCCTCGTCGACCGCATGGCCGCCACCTACCTCTCTACCGACGGCGACATCAAAGCCATCCTCCGCACCCTCGTCCAGTCGCCGGAGTTCAACTCCAAAAAGTACTTCCGCAACAAAGTGAAAACCCCGATGGAGTTTCTCGCCTCCGCCTTCCGCACCACTGCGACTGACCCCGCGAATCCCGGCGCTCTGGTCAACACCATCAACACCATGGGCATGCGCCTCTACTACGCGCTCCCGCCCACCGGCTATTACATCACCGCTGACCACTGGATGAACTCCACCGCCCTTGTCGACCGCCTCAACTTCGCTTACGCCCTTACCGGTAGCAAATTCGCCAACCAGAAGTTCGACTCCGCCCACGTCCTCGCTCTCGGCCTCATGGCTCAACCCGCTAGCACTGCCGCGAACCAGACCGCAGCGGCAAATACGCCGCGCGCCAAATATTCCGAAGCCCTTCTCACCACCGAAATCAACACCAACCTCCCCAACCAACCTCCTCCCGGCGCGACCGGCCAGGACATCGCCCTCCACGTCCTCGAATCCTCCCTGATCGGCGGTGACGTCTCCGCTCAAACCAATCAGCTCATCCACAAACAGATCGCCGATCTCCCCGCAGCCAACTCCACCGAAACCCTCAACCTGCTCACCGCCCTCGTCATGGGCAGCCCTGAGTTCCAACTCCGCTGAGCATCCCACGCATCAAACGAAAATGAAGCCGATCAACCGAAGACACTTTGCCGCCGGCATCCTCGCCGCCACCATTGGAGGTGGTAAAGCCTCGGCATCCAAAGTTGAAAACTCCCCGCCAATGACGCCTCAGCAACTCCATCTCAAACCCAACGGCTGGATGCCAAACAGCTCCTTGCCGGTCCTCCTCTACCGCAACGCCATGCCTGCAAGCAACGACCTCGCCGCTGCAATGGAGCGCCTCTTCACCGCTAACAAGTGGCCTCCGCAGTGGCGCAACGGTGTCTACGATTTCCATCACTATCACTCCACTGCGCACGAGGTACTGGGCTTCGCCGCAGGACACGCCGACCTGGTTCTCGGCGGCGAAGGCGGCGAACCTATTGCCGTCCACTCCGGCGACGTCCTTGTGCTTCCTGCGGGAACCGGCCACTGCCGCATCACCGCCTCCGACGACTTCCTCGTCGTCGGCGCCTACCCTGAAAACGAACACTGGGACATCTGCCGCACCGCCGCCACCCCCGAAACGCTTGACCGCATGCGCCACGTCCGCTTTCCTGCCTCCGACCCACTCACCGGAGCCTCAGGTGCACTTCCTAAACTCTGGCTATAACCGGGCGTGCCTAAGGAAACAACCGCTCCTTACACCAGCGCTCCCCGCTCCTTGAAAACAGGAAGCGGTCGTGCAGTCGCGCCTCCCGACTCTTCCAAAACTCAATCCGCTCTGGTCTGAGCACATATCCGCGCCAATATTGCGGTCGCGGAATCTCTCCCGGGAACTTCTCTTCCAATTCCTTCACCCGAGCTAAAAGTACCTCTCGATTCGCCAGCACGCGGCTCTGGTGCGAGGCCACCGCGCCCAATTGACTCATCCTCGACCGGCTGTGAAAATAATCGTCCGCGTCCCCCGCAGGCAACTCCGAAACTGTCCCTTCAATTCGAACCTGCCGCCGCAGCGACTTCCAGTGAAAACACATTGCCGCGCGCGGATTCTCGGCAAGTTCCAAACCCTTCTGGCTCTCCGCATTCGTATAAAAAGAGAATCCCCGCTCATCGACATGCTTCATCAGAACCATCCGCACGCTCGGCATTCCATCACAAGTCGCAGTAGCCAGCGCCGCTGCACTTGGATCGTTCAACTCACTCGCTTCAGCATCCTTCATCCACACGCCGAATAGCGCGATTGGATCAATTGCGGTCTCCATCCCGGTTTCATCCATCGCAATCCTCACGTCGATTCAAGTCTACAGAGGCACCGATCGGCTTTCCTTCGCCGCGCCGTACCGCTATGATTCGTTCTACCGCACGCAAGGAGACTTAATGCCGAAGAATATCGTCATCTGTTGTGACGGAACCGGTAACGAGTACGGCGATCAAAACTCCAACGTCGTCCAGCTTTACCGCGCGCTCATCATCGACGGCAAACAGCAGGTCGGCTACTACCATCCCGGCGTCGGCACCCAAGGCTCTCCAACTTCGACCAACAAGCTCAGCGCCGCCATCTCCATCGTTGGCGGCCTCGCCTTCGGAACGGGCATCCTGGACAATATATCCGACGCCTACCGCTACCTGATGAACGTCTACGAGCAAGGCGACAACGTCTATCTCTTCGGCTTCAGCCGCGGCGCCTACACCGCGCGAGCACTCGCCGGCGTGCTGCACATGTTCGGTCTGCTCTGCCCCGGCAACGAAGGTCTCATCCCATACGTCGTGCGGATGTACGCGAAGCGAAGCCGCAAAGCCGACGGCATGACTCACACGTTCGAGGTAGCGTCCGGCTTCAAAGCCACCTTCTGCCGCCCCTGCCCCCTGCATCTGGTCGGCCTGTGGGACACGGTCAGCTCTGTCGGTTGGATCTGGGACCCTTTGAAGCTCCCCTATACCGCGCGCAACCCCGAGATGGCCCACGGCCGCCACGCCATCTCCATCGACGAGCGCCGCTGCTACTTCCGCAACAACCTCTGGGGCGAACCATTCCCCGGCCAGGACATCAAACAGGTGTGGTTTTGCGGTGTCCACTCCGACATCGGCGGCTCCTACCCTAGCGCCGAGTCCGGGCTCTCGCAGATCACCCTGCAATGGATGCTGTGCGAGGCCGTCTCGCTTGGCCTGCTGGTCAATCCAGATCAGGCAAACGGCATTCTCGGCCGCATCCCCACCTTCCCCGGCGTCGCCCCCAACCCCGCGCAACGTGAACACAACTCCCTCACGTTTCTGTGGTGGCTCCTCGAGTTCTTTCCCCACTCCTACTACGACGCGGCAGCGAAAAAGAAAAAGTGGCGCATCCCGTTGGGGGCCACGCGAACCATCACCCCGGGTTCAGTCTTCCACGAAAGTGTCTGGCAGAAGCTCTCCGTCGATCCAACCTACCGCCCGAAAAATTTGCCGTCCGACTGGACGACGAATCCCGATTGGAGAAGTTGCGCGGAGCCCGACCACGCCTGTAACTTCTCTTACGAAATCGACTAGCTCAACCCTTCGAACAAATCAGTTCCCTGACGCGCGGCCTGCGGCTCAGCCGTTGCCACCAGAGCGTAAAATTCCTCTGCTCCATACTTCGCAAAGACATCCTTCGTCTTCTCCATCAGGGGAGTCTGCGAAACATGCTGCCGAAATGCTTCGTTCTTCCGCTCGCGCACCGAAGAAAGATCCAACGTCACCGTCCACGGCATCGGCATCATCGGCGGCCTGTCCGGCATATGAAAGTTCGCTGTCACGTAGTACAGCCTTCTCGCCTTGTGCGGCTCTCCCGCCTCGGGATACCGCTTCGCCTGCCACGCCCAATGGAACGCTGCCGTCGTCAGCATCGAAGTCATCATGTGGTCGGCATGAGTATTTTGGGCGCCATCTCCGCCAAACGTAATCACCACATCTGGCTTGAACCGCCGTATCCGCTCCACCAGCCGCCCCGCAGCCGCGGAAAACTCGACAAACTCCAGCCGCGCGTCCTGATAGTCCATCAGCTCATGGTGCGTCACACCCAGCACCTCGCACGAGCGATGAAACTCCTCGCGCCGCACCTGGCCCAACGCTTCCCCTGTCGCCGCATCGCCCCGATTCGTCGCGGCCTGCCCATCCGTCAGACAAATCACGTAGGTCTCAATTCCGCGTTCCGCTGCCAGCGCCAGCGCTCCACCAAATGCAAAGCACTCGTCATCCGGATGGGCCGTGACACACATCAACTTCAAGCCCACTCCGCGCCCTCCAAGTCCCCATCCTCAAACAGCAGCTCCGCTGAGACCATCTCTTCTATCGCCGCATCCGGATCCACCTCCCGTACCGGAGCGAAGCTCCTCCGGTGCAACGCACAGGGCCCGATCTCCGCCAATGCCCGACGATGCTCCGGCGTTCCATATCCCTTATGCGAGGCCAGCCCATAGCCCGGATGCACCGCATCCAACTCGCGCATCAAAGCATCCCGATGCACCTTCGCCACCACCGAAGCCGCCGCAATCGAAAGACTCAGCGCGTCCCCATAGATCAGCTTCGTCTGCCGGCACGGATGATCGAGCCGCATCGCATCGATCAGCAGATGGTCCGGGGCCATCATCAAACCCTGTACCGCCTGCAGCATTGCAATACGCGTTGCCTGATAGATATTCACCCGGTCGATCGTCGCGGCATCAACCTCCGCTACGCAGACCGCAAGCGCCATCCGCCGTATCTGTCCGTCGAGCGACTCCCGCTCCTCGCGCGTCAGTTGCTTGGAGTCCTTCAAACCCGCGTCCGCCAGCTCATCCAGGCACTCCGGCAGAATCACCGCTGCGGCCACCACCGGCCCAAAGAGAGCCCCACGCCCCACCTCATCCACTCCCGCGATCCTGTGAAATCCGCAATGCCTCAGCGCCTGCTCCGGCGCATCGCTGCAGATCAGCAGCTTCAACATTCGCTGTTTAGCGGTGGCAGCGGTAACAGTTCTAAGAGCGCGAGGGGAGGGAATCGAAGCCATACACTTTAGAGTCGAGTGTATAACCACCGTACAAAACGAAGCCACGACCGAAGTCGTGGCTCAGTGGAAAACAGGGACTGAAAAATTTTAGGTGGTTGCGGCGCGCTCGACCTCGCGCAGACGAGCGGCCTTGCCGCGCAGACCGCGCAGGTAGAACAGCTTCGAACGGCGAACCTCGTACGAGCGAACCTTCTCGACCTTATCGACAACCTTGGAGTTGTACGGGAAGATACGTTCAACGCCCTGGCCGAAACTCATCTTGCGAACGGTGAAGGAGCCCTGTGCGCCTTTGCGGCAGGCAATCACCATGCCCTCAAACGCCTGGAGACGCTCTTTTTCGCCTTCACGGATCTTGACTTGGACTCGAACGGTGTCGCCGGGGGCGAACTCAGGTAGATCGGTCCGCTCTAACTTTGCGGACAACTTCTGCATAATCGGATGAATGGACATGACACAACTTTCCTATGTTGGACTCGACCTTTAGTGTACACGAAATCCAGGTTTTTTGGGCCGCAATCCCGTAGAAAACACGCGGTATCAGCGCTTTATCGCTGCAAATCGCCTTGCCACCCGAACTCCGCCAGAATCTCCCGGTCTTCGTCACTGATCTCGATCTTTTCCAGCAGGTCCGGCCGGTTCTCAAGCGTCTTCTTCAGAGCCATTCTCCGCCGCCATCGCCGAACCACCTCATGATTTCCCCCAGCGAGCGCCTCTGGAATTGGAATCCCCATAAAATCCGCTGGCCGTGTGTAGTGCGGATAGTCCAGTAACCCTCCTGCGCCATACGTCGACCGTGGCGGTCCCTCCGATTCACCAGCGTCTTTCACCACATCCTCCGCGCCAAAACTCTCAAAGCGCGACGAGTCAGGATTCCCCAGAGCCCCTGGCAGCAGCCGGACAACGGCATCGACGATCACCGCCGCCGCCAGCTCGCCCCCCGAAAGAACATAATCCCCAATCGAAATCTCGCGGTCGCACAGCAGCTCGTTGATCCGCTCATCCACGCCCTCATACCGCCCGCAGATGATAACCACTCGCTCAGTCTCTGCGAGCTCCTGCGCCAGTGCCTGACTGAACGGCCGCCCTTGGGCAGACAGCAGAATCACGGTCTCCTTCTGCCTCTGCCGCTCCGCCTTCGGCGCAATCTGCAGCGACTGCACCGCGTCATAGATCGGCTGCGGCTTCAGCACCATCCCTTCGCCGCCACCAAACGGACGATCGTCCACCGTTCGGTGGCGGTCATGCGTGAAGCTGCGCAGATCGTGTATCGCAATGTCGACCAGGCCCAAACTACAGGCGCGCTTCAGAATCCCGTAGTTGAACGGGCCTGCGAAGAAGTCGGGAAAGATCGTAATGATGTTGAAGTGCATAAAAAGAGATTACCGTGTAGCCGGTTAATGATTACCCCGCAACTGCCTCGCTGATTACCGTATAGCCAGTCGCTGCTGACCCTGCTGACTGCACCATATCACTTGGAAGTTGTAGAGCCCCTACCCCTATTTTCACCGAAAATCTTAGTGTGATGTTTTCCTTCACAGACACCGTCGCCAGGTCATCTCAGCGAGTCGAAGAGGCCCCATTATGTCTCAAATAAAACTCGCCGCTGTGCTGATGGCGCCGCTGTTATTTTTCGGCTCTATCGCTACCGCTCAGGAGCGGCAAACAGGCTGCGGAACAAAAACGCCGCCCGTTCCCCTCAAAGATGAAGCCTACGGCTCATACGTCCCGTACACAGGACCTCTCCTTGGAAAGGTCCCGGAAGAATGTCCGGTGACCGCTGACCAGGCCCCGGCCAGCAAACCGCCGAACATGGAGACGGCGTTTAGCATCTCGTCGCAGCCACCGCCTCTTGTCCTCAAGGCCGATACTCCGACCACGACCGCGACTATGCCGTCATGCGAGCCGCCTACTCCGCGCAAAGATGAGGTCTACGGCCAATACGTCCCGTACACGGGACCGCTCCTTGGAAAGGTGCCGACGTGTAAGGTTGCCACTCTGCCCGCCAGCGATACCCCGAACCTGCTGACCGGATTTGACAACTCATCGCCCCTGAATCTCTCCCCAACTCCCGGGTTTGCGAAATCCACCGCCGCCTCTCCCGAGCTCAAGCCCGCGTTGCCCGCAAACAACGATCTCGCGATCGCTCCCGCGCCCACACCTGGCGAGCCATCCAGCACCAGCGAATATGTACGTCCGATTCCTACCCATCGCGCACCAACAATCCCAGTGGATGTCAGGCCGTTCCACTCAATCGCGATCGGCTTCAAGGTCGACACACTTGGATTAGGCGTCGAACTGGCAACACCGATGACGTACAAAATCAACCTGCGCTCCAGCGCAAACTTCCTCGCGTTCGATACTCCCTTCAATATCGACGGAGTTGGCTACGACGCCAGGCTCCATCTCAAGTCCAGTGAGACCACCGTGGACTGGTACCCTGTCGCAGAGGGGGGATTCCACATTAGCCCCGGCTTCCTGTATGCCCAAAACACTATGTCGGCTCCGGCCTCCGTCGCCCCTGGTCAAACCTTCAAACTAGGCACCCAAACCTTCCTCAACAGCGTCGACGATCCGATGAGAGGCACTTCCTCCGTTGTTTATCCGCGCTCGTTTTCGCCTATGCTGCTCCTCGGTTACGGCAACATCATTCCGCGCAGCTATAAACACTTTTCGGTTCCATTCGAGGTCGGCGCGGCCTACACCGGCGCTCCTCAAATCAATGTCACCCTCAACGGAACCGCATGCACCACAGATGGCTGCGTCAACTTCGCCGGAAACGCCCAGGCACAGGCTTATTTGACGCAGGAGGTCCACAAACTCAATGAAGATCTGAAGCGTTATCCTGTCTTTCCTATTCTTTCAATAGGCGTGGCGTATCACTTCTGATCTTCGCTGACCGCGCCGCCGGATCGATTGACCTCAATCAAACCGTCCGGCAGCGTCATCTCGATCCGTTTCCCCTCCGTGTCGACCGCCACCAGAAACGCCTTCGCAAACGGAATAAGGATCTCGTCTCCCTCTGCTCCCGTCACTGACAGCAGGGGAGCAGCGTCGTCAAGCCGACGCGCGCCATCCGCGGTCATCGCGAACTGCACATCGTCGACAACACCAATTCGCCGCGTACCGTCATAGACAGTGCAACCGATCAGCTCGCTGATGTAAATCGACTCGTTGTCCAGCGGAAGTCGTTCCTCGCGAGGAACGAGTACGTCCAGTCCCGCAATCGATTCAGCGTCCGAGATCGTGTCGATGCCGGCAAACTGCAGCACCACACGCCCCTCGTTTCTGCCCACCGGAAGCCAGAAAGCCACAACATCCACCGAACGCGCCTCTAGCGCTTCGCCGTTGAAGCCCGGTGCAGCCAGAAAAACTCGTCCCTGGTCCTCAAAGCGTTCAGGAAAATCAGTAAACAACTCCGCCAGCACCTCACCCTTGCGACCTTGTGGCCGAAGCAGGTGTGCCAGGATGATCCATGCTGGAGTGCTTTGCGTCATAAGGCGGAACTCAGCGCAAAAAAGCAGCCGGGACGCTGTCTGTTCTTATGGTCAACTTTGGGCTGCAGGTGGTGCGCCTTGTTCGACGATATCCAGCGAAAAGCGATGTCTGAACTTCATACTCGCTGCGCTGAGAATCGTACGCATCGATCGCGCAGTGCGACCCTGTTTCCCGATCACTTTGCCAACGTCGCTCTGCGCGACGCGCAAACGAATGACGGTGGATTCGCCGTCTGCAATCGCCTCGACTGAGACGGCGTCCGGGTCATCGACCAGAGCATGCGCTATCTCGGTTACAAGGTCCGTCATGTTCTTCACAGGGTCGTCCCCTGCAGGAAACTGAGTTGCCTGAGTCATCACACACACCTTCGGAATCGGGAGTTCACGAAGAAACGCTCAAGCCTATCCTTTCGTCTCGTCTAAAGCGAGATCTTCCAGGAAGTGCTGAAACGAGCGAAACACCGGTCGCAGCCAATCCAAGTTTCATCCTGGATTGCTGCTTTTACAAAGCTAAACCGTTAACTCTGCAATACCAAGGAGTTTACGTGAAACGGTGTGCAGGACGTACTACAAAGGAATCTAGTGAGGCAGCTATCTTTGGGAACCACCATACGCGTTCCCAAAGTTAGCGGTTACCAGTAACTCTTACGCCACAGCCACTGCTTCTGCCGGCTTCGCGGCCATCAGCTTTCCGACTCGCTCCGACAACTGCGCTCCATTGCTGGTCCAGTAGTCGATACGGTCGCGCTTCAGATCAACAGTCGCGGGGGTTGTGCGGGGATTATAGGTGCCCACTACTTCGACCGAACGGCCGTTACGAGCGCGATCCTTCTCGATAACGACGACGCGATAGTGGGGTTGCTTACGCGCTCCAACGCGCGCCAAACGGATCATCAACACGGGCAATGCCTTTCAAAACATTTTTTGATTTTGAGCTACAGATGGCCCCGTCAGTCTCCCACGTGATAGAGAACCGACATGGTTAATCCAACATCTAAGTATCGCGGAAAACGCGGCTTTTCGCAAGGTATACCTGAGAAACACTTGCATTTAGGCCGGAAACAGGAACCGCAGAACATCCCCAAAACGGTCTGACCACGCCCCCTCATCATGAACTGCTCCCTGCGCCTTCACATAGGCCAGGTCAGCCCCAATCTTCCAGCCGCGTTTCAGCAGCAGACGCTCCAGCATGTCCGCGTCCCGCACATGTCGCACCCCTTCAGCCGTTCCCATGTCCAGCCAGATGCGCAAGTCGGGCTTTGCAATCTGCTGGTCGATGGCGTTCAGAATACTGCGGTGGTCCCACCAGAGCGAAGGCGACATCACCGCGATCTTGCCGAAGACCTCAGGATGCGCAAAGCCAAGATAAAGCGAGAGCAACCCCCCTAGCGACGACCCACCCAGCCCCGTATCCCGCGCCTCCGGTAGCGTCCGGTACGTCCGGTCGATCAACGGCTTCAACTCCTCGATCAGCAGCCGCCCATAGTTCCGACCCTCGCCGCCGCCCATCTTGAAGTCGCGCGTCGGTGTGTACTCGGCCATGCGCCGAAGCCCCGTATTAGCCACGCCTACCAGAATCACCGGTTCAATCTCACCGGCCTCTGTCAGCCGGTCTGCGGTCGTATTCGCGTTCCACGTCTTGCCGGCGATATAGGAAGTTCTTCCATCGAACAGGTTCTGCCCGTCCTGCAAATAAAAAACAGGGAAACGACGCTCCTTCTGCTCCAGATACTGCGGCGGCAGATACACCGAGACGGCCCGGTCATCCGGCAAAATCTCCGAGTGAAACTTCTGCACGCTATACCTGGGATTGGAATCCAGATCATCTGCGATATGCTCACTAATCGGATGGTGGTACTGGCAGAGACCGGCTCGAGATCCGTCGGCCCGATCACTGACTTGAAAGAAGATGGCAAAAGCGGTTCCAATGCGATAACGACTGCTCCTGTAAAGTACGATTGCATCAGACTAGCAGAGGGAGGAATCCGATGAAACGCGAATACCACAAATGGTTCTCCCCATCTCTCGGGCGCGATATGGAATTGCTCGTCTTCGGACACGCGGCCTTCCCGCTCTCGTCTTCCCCAGTTCGTGCGGTAGCTTCTTTGAGTTTGAAGACCGCGGCATGGTCAACGCAGTCCACGACAAGCTCGAACAAGGCCGCTTACAGCTCTTCTGCGTCGATTCGGTCGACTCCGAAAGCTGGTACAACCGCGCCGTTCCTCCACGTTGGCGCATCGCGCGTCACATGCAGTACGAACAGTATCTGATGCAGGAGGTCGTGCCGCTCATCCGCCAGCAGAACCTATCCTCACAGCTCGGCACCATCGGTTGCCAGCTTTGGCGGCTATCACGCACTCAACATCGCCCTCCGCCACCCCGACATCTTCACCGCGATGCTCTCCATGAGCGGCGCCTTCGATACCTCCAGCTTCCTCTCCGGCTACTACGACGACGACTGCTACTTCAACATCCCGATGCACTACCTGTCGAACATGAGTGACCCCTGGTATCTCCGGCGCTACCAGCACAACACGTATATTCTCGCTACCGGCGTCCACGACCAGTGCTGGAACGCAAACGAACGCATGGCGCAGGTCTTCCGCGATAAAGGCATCCCCTGCCGCCTCGACGTCTGGGGCGACAACACCGGCCACGACTGGCCCTGGTGGCAGCGCATGCTGCAAACTTATCTCTAGCTCTACGGTCTCCAACGAGCGAACGGCCCCGCAAATTGGTAACCAATTGGAGGATTACGTGAAGAAGATTGGTGTTCTTTTCGGAATGGAAAATACCTTTCCCAGCGCCCTCGTCGACAAGATCAACTCCATGGCGATCGAAGGAATTCACGCCGAGTTCGTTCATGTGGGCGGCGTACACATGGCCGAGCCGTCCGGCTACGCGGTCATCGTCGATCGCATCTCGCACGACATGCCCTTCTATCGTTCTTTCTTGAAGAACGCGGTCCTCACTGGAACGCAGGTTATCAACAATCCCTTCTGGTGGTCCGCAGACGACAAGTTCTTCAACTTCGCCCTGGCCACGAAATTAGGCGTAGCCATCCCGAAGACCGTTCTTCTCCCACACAAAAAATTTCCTCCTCAAATCACCGAGCGCTCTCTGCGCAATCTTCAATTTCCCCTCGACTGGGACGGCATCTTCGACTACGTCGGCTTTCCCGCATTCCTCAAGCCTCACGACGGCGGCGGCTGGCGAGACGTTTACCACGTCCACAATCGCGACGAGTTCTTCCACGCGTACGACAAAACCCGCGACCTCTCCATGACCCTGCAAGCCGCAGTCAACTTCAAGGAGTACTTCCGCTGCTACGTCGTCGGCCAATCCGAGGTCCGGATTATGCCCTACGATCCACGCCGCCCGCACGAGCACCGTTACGTCCTCGATGCCCCCGAGTACGACAAGAAACTCCTGAAGCGAGTCGAAAAGGACGCCCTCACCCTCTGCAAAGCTCTCGGCTACGACCTTAACACCGTCGAGTTCGCCTGCGAAGACGGCATCCCCTACGCCATCGACTTCATGAACCCAGCCCCCGACGCAGACCTCCACTCCGTAGGCAAAGAGAGCTTCGACTGGATCGTCAACGCGGTAGCAAAACTAGCCGTCAGCAAAGCTCAAAACCCAGTCAAGCCCGAATTCCGCTGGGCCGCGCTGTTGGGTTCGGAGAAGAAATCCGAAGCGAAAAAGACAGCCACGAAGAAAACATCTGCAAAAAAAAGCTGAAAGAAAGTGAAGGGCTAGATATTGAAATCGCTCTCTTCTTCTCCACGGCGAAATCTCCAGCTCTTCGCATTCTTGGGCGTGCTGGTTGTGTGCTCCAAGGCAAGTCATGGACAAGGTGACAAGACACAACAGGTGTTTAAAGAAATCAACGCTTATTTGATCTCCCAAACAGATGCAGGAAAATTTCGGGGAGCAGTGCTCGTCGGTATCAATGGTAAGGTCGCGTTTGAAAAGGGTTATGGATTTGCGGATGAAGAATGGAACGCTCTTAACACCGTCCAGACGAAGTTCCGTATCGCATCGCTGACTAAGCAGTTTACGGCGGCTTGCATCTTGCTGCTTCAGGAGCGTGGCAAACTGAGCGTGCACGATCCAGTTTCGAGATATGTTCCCGACCTTCCGCAGGAGTGGCAGGCGATTACCATTCACGAGCTTCTAACCCACACATCAGGAGTTCCAAATTATCCCGGTATGCCGCGTATAGAAAACGAGCTAAATAGAACCGGTGCGACTCCTCGGCAAATATTAGAGGTGGCAGCTACTAGGCCTCTTGATTTCAAACCTGGGACGAAGCTCCAATACACGAATACCGGTTATGTCCTGCTGGGTATGGTCATCGAAAAAATCTCAGGGATGTCCTACGCAAATTTCCTTCAGAAAGAGATATTCACTCCCTTGGGAATGAAGGATTCCGGGTATGACATCGTGTCGAAAATTCTTCCACAACGCGCTTCGGGCTACATTGTCAAAGATGGTCACATCAGTAACAGTGATTTCATCGATATCAGCATCCCGTTCGCAGCGGGAGGTATTTACTCAACCGTAGATGATATGTACCGCTGGAACGAAGCTCTCGCAAACGGAAAACTGCTTTCAAGCGCATCGATCGATCAAATGTTCGGAATATATCCTGAAACGTTATTTGAAGGTATGCATTACGGCTATGGAGTCGTCATTGCTGAACGATTTGGCAGACAACTGTATTATCACGGCGGCGGAGTCAAAGGGTTTGAGAGCGTGATCCAACGTTATCCTAAGGAAAGACTTTGCATAGTCGTTCTCGAAAATCTTGATCCTACAAGTCCTTGGACTTTAGGAGATCATATTGCTTCAGCCTTATTCGATCAGCCTTTGAAAACGAGCAACTAGTATTCCGTGTTAAGTTTTTGTATTCACTAACGAGGCCAAGAATATGCGACCATCCTTCACGCTAGGCATCGAAGAGGAATACCAAACCATCGACCCCGAGACCCGCGATCTCCGCTCGCACATCGCGACCGAGATGCTCGCGAAGGGAAAGCTCCGCCTCGAAGAGCGCGTCAAAGCCGAAATGCACCAATCCGTCATCGAGGTCGGCACGCGCATCTGCAAGACCATCCAGGATGCCCAGGAAGACCTCTTCGACCTCCGCCGCAACATGATCTCCCTCGCCCAGGAGCACGGCCTCATCCTGGTCGCTGGCGCAACTCATCCCTTCGCCGACTGGCGCGTCCAGGAGATCTACCCCGATCCCCGCTACGCGCAGGTGGTCGAAGATCTCCAACTCGTCGCCCGCGCCAACCTCATCTTCGGCCTCCACGTCCACGTCGGCATCGAAGACCGCGAAGCCGCCATCCGCGTCATGAACTCCCTCCGCTACTTTCTCCCGCACATTCTCGCGCTCTCCACCAACTCCCCCTTCTGGCTCGGCATGGAGACCGGCTACAAGAGCTACCGCGCCAAGGTCTTCGAAAACTTCCCCCGCACCAACCTTCCCGACAGCTTCGCCAGCTACTCCGAGTTCGAAAGCTACGTCAACCTCCTCATCAAAACCAACTCCATCGACAACGCCAAAAAAATCTGGTGGGACGTCCGCCCCCATCCCTTCTTCGACACCGTCGAGGTCCGCATCTGCGACATCCCCCTCCGCGCCCACGAAACCATCGCCATCGCCGCACTCATCCAGGCCACCGCCGCCAAGCTCTGGCGTCTGCATTCAAAAAACGTCGACTACCGGCAGTACTCCCGCGCTCTCTTAATGGAGAACAAGTTCCGCGCCGTCCGCTACGGCCTCGACGGCAAGATGATCGACTTCGGCAAGCAGGTCGAGGTCCCAGCTCGCGAACTCATCCTCGAATACCTCGCCTTCGTCGACGACGTCCTCGACGAACTCGGCAGCCGCAAAGAGATCGCCTACATCCACACCATGCTCCATCATGGATCCGGCGCCGACCGCCAACTCAAAGTCTTCCGCGAAACCGGCGATCTCAAAGCCGTAGTCGACTACATGGCTGCCGAAACCAAAGCCGGCCTCTAGCTCTCAGTTGAACCGATCCCAATCAACCCGTTCGTTCTCACACACATCCACATCAAACGTTATAACGCTGTGAAAATACCGAGAAACCTATATCCTGAGAGAGAAGTTTTCTACTCGGAAGGCCGCACCCATGGTTGATCAAGCAACGCCCGCAGCAATAGACCTCCGCACCACCGCCTTCCCCGCCGAGTTCACTCCCGGCGCGCGCAACGCAGTCACCACCTGCCTGCGCATCCAGCCCGACGAGAAAGTAACCCTCATTACCGACGAGCGTTGCCTCGCCATCGCTGCCTCCATTGCCGCCGAGCTCGACCGCATCGGCTGCACCTGGAACGCCTTCGTCCTCGAGACCCTCGCACCTCGCCCTCTCAGCGAAATGCCCGCCGCTGTGCTGAACGACATGGAGACCTCGCAGGTCAGCATCTTCGCCGTCTCCGTCCAGCCCAACGAGCTTCACAGCCGCATGCAGATGACCGATGTCGTCAACCGCCGCCACATGCGTCACGCCCACATGGTCAACATCACCCCCGAGATCATGACACAGGGTATGCGCGCCGACTTCCTCGCCATCGACCGTCTCAGCCAAGCCGTTCTCGACAAAGTTCGCGCCGCCACCTACGTCCGCGCCACGACACCCGCAGGTACTGACATCCACGCCCAGCTCAACCCCGACTACCGCTGGTTCAAAACCTCCGGCATCATCAGCACCGAAAAGTGGGGCAACCTTCCCGGCGGCGAATGCTTTACTGCGCCCGGCGAGGTCAACGGCGTCTTCGTCGTCGATGGAGTAGTCGGCGACTACCTCTGCGCCCGCTACGGCATCCTGCGCGCCCAGCCCCTTACCATCAACATTGAAGGTAACCGCATCACTCGCGTCGTCAGCGAAAACAAGGCCCTCGAGCGCGACTTCTGGGCCTACACCCACACCGACGAAAACTCCGACCGCGTAGGCGAGTTCGCCATCGGCACCAACATCGGTGTAGAGCGCGTCATCGGCAACATCCTGCAGGACGAAAAATTTCCTGGCATCCACATCGCCTTCGGCGACCCCTACGGCGCCCACACCGGAGCACCCTGGAAATCCTCCACCCACATCGATGTAGTAGGACTCGAGTTCAGCATCTGGCTCGGCGACGCCGACGGTGAAGAACAGATCATGCGCGATGGCCAATTCCTCCTCGACGCATAAGCTTCTTCTTGACCAATAAGCCAGCTCCTCAAGCGTTTGTCATTCTGAGCGAAGCGAAGAACCCCCGCATTGGGCTTTTGCTCTTTTGCCTTTGCTTTTGTCGTTGTTTTTTGCCGTTGCCTTTCTAGTTGTCATCCCCGAAGGGAATCTGCTGTTGCTTTTTGTTGTCATCCTTCGCCGAAGGCGGAGGATCTGCTTTCCACAACAAATGCTAATTTTCAATCCATGTTGAAGCCTCTCAGCCGCTACGCGCGTCCAATCCAACCATGAACAAAAAACAATTAGGCAACTCAGACCTCCACCTCTCTCCCATCGGCTTCGGAGCATGGGCCATCGGCGGTGGCGACTGGGCTATGGCATGGGGCGATCAGGACGACAACGACTCCATAGCAGCCATCCACAAAGCCCTCGACCTCGGCATCAACTGGATCGATACCGCCGCCGTCTACGGCCTTGGTCACTCTGAAGAGGTCGTCGCCCGCGCTCTCAAGACCACGGCACACAAGCCATACGTCTTCACTAAGTCCACCCTGGTCTGGGACGACAAGCGTGAAGTCACCAACTCACAAAAACAAATTCGCAGCGAATGTGAAGCCAGCCTCCGCCGCCTGCAAGTCGAAGCCATCGATCTCTATCAGGTCCACTGGCCCAAGCCCGACGAAGACGTCGAAGAGGGTTGGTCCGTCATGGCCGACCTTCAGCGCGAAGGCAAAGTCCGCTGGATCGGCGTCTCCAACTTTTCAATAGCGCAGATGGAGCGCGTCATGAAGATCGCGCCCATCACCTCGCAACAGCCTCCTTACTCCATGATCAACCGCACCTACGAGGCCGAAAATCTCCCCTTCTGCCTCAAGCACAACATCGGCGTCATCAACTACTCTCCCATGCACTCAGGTCTGCTCACCGGAGCCATGTCCAAAGAACGGGTCGCCGCCTTCCCATCGAACGACTTCCGCCGCAACGCGAAAAACTACCAGGAACCCTACCTCTCCCGCAATCTTGCCATCGCCGACTTCCTCAAAACCATCGCCGCCCGCCACAAAGTCGCCGCGGGCGTCATCGCCATCGCATGGACACTCCACAACCCAGCCATCACCGCAGCCATCGTCGGCGGCCGCAACGCCAAACAAGTCGAAGGCGTCATCCCAGCCGCAGCCTTCCGCCTCACCGAATCCGAGTACGCCGAAATTAACGCCTTCCTGGAAAAACACCCAGCTCCATAACCATCGGCCCACAGCATAAGTCTTGTCATTCTGAGCGCAGCGAAGAATCCCCGCATTTTTTTCGTTGCGCCTCAACTTTCAGCGGCAGACCAATGTGACATGGAGTTTCGGGCTAAACTAACTCCCATGCTGCAGCCCTACCGCGATCAGTTCAACGCGCAGTTCATTCCAGCCTGGTACGACGACCTGTTGTACCGCCTGAACCATGCCACCCGCACCAGCATTGAGTTCCGTGTCGCCGAAACCCCGTGCTTCTTCTCCCGCGCTCTCATGAACGAGCTCGCCGAAACCGGCGCCGAACTCACCCATCAACTCCTCGACAACCCTGCCTACATGCAGGCCTCCAACCACACCATCCCCGAGCAGTTCCGCGTCCCCAACGAAAACCCCAAGCCGAACTTCATGACCGTAGACTTCGGCCTGGTCCGCAACCCCGACGGCACCCTCTCCCCTCGCCTCGTCGAGATGCAGGCCTTCCCCTCCATCTTCGGCTATCAGGACATCCTCGCCCGCCAGTACATTGACGCCTACGGCCTCGACCCCAATCTCACCTGGCACCTCGGCGGCCTCAATGAAGCAACCTACTGGCAGCTCCTCCGCCAGGTTATCGTCGGCGACCATGATCCCGAAAACGTCGTCCTCGCCGAGATCGATCCCGACCAGCAAAAGACCCGGTCTGACTTTCGCGTCTACGAGGACCGGCTCAAAATCTCCACCGTCGACATCGCAAGGCTGCTCAAACGCGGCAACCGCCTCTTCTACGAACGCGCCGGTCGCGAGATTCCCATTCACCGCATCTACAACCGTGCCATCGTCGACGAACTCCAGCGGAAAAAGATTGAGCTACCCTTCGACTACACTGACCCGCTCGACGTCGAGTGGGCCGGCCACCCCAACTGGTACTTCCGCATCAGCAAATTCTCACTTCCATTCCTCCACCACCCATCGGTCCCCAAAGCCGTCTTCCTCGACGACTGGTTCGCGCATCGCAAGACCGAAGGCCTTCCCCATCAACGCGAAAGGCTCCTCCTCAAGCCGCTCTACTCCTTCGCGGGGAAGGGAATTCAGTTCGCCCCTACCGATGCCGAACTCAGCGCCATCCCGCCAGGCCGATCGTCATCTCTACCTCTTGCAGGAGCGCGTCGCCTTCGAGCCAGTCATCCAAACCCCCCATGGCCCAACCCAGGCCGAGATCCGCATCATGTACCTGTGGCCCGATGGCGGCGCCCTCCAGCCGGCAATCTCCCTCGTGCGACTGGGACGCGGATTGATGATGGGCGTCGATCACAATCGCGACCAGGAATGGGTCGGAAGCTCCGCCGCACTCACCCCTTCGTTGTAGTCCGCACCTACAGAAAAATGTGGAAGAGACTCCCCAGTGGGGTAAACTTCAGGGTGTTACTTAAGGGCCATAGAGGCCTGTAGTCAACGAAGCGGTGAAGAGGAGGGCGCGTGGCCCAGTGGCAAATGCCGGCCGGAGACAATCCAGTTCGCACGGCAGTGCGTTTCCCGATGAAACTCGCTATCCGCCTTCAGACCGACCAGGGCGAGATGGAAGCCATGACGGAGAACATCTCCGCCAACGGCCTGCTCTTCGTCGGTGAAGAGCTGCCGCCGTTGGAGGCAAAAATTGAGTTCACCATCGCAATGCCTTCGGCTGTCATGGGGACTGAAAAGGACGTTACCATTCACTGTATCGGCCGCGTAGTTCGCCACTATCTCCAGAATGGCCAGAAGAAAGCGGCCGCAGTGATTGACGAGTATTTTTTAAAGGCATGACCACTATGACTGTTGTAAACATCGATCCAACCCGGAGCAGCGAGGACGTTCCTGAGGAAAGTTCCGCTCACGTGGGCATCCGCGTCATTCTTGCCGATTCGCAGGCAATCTATCGCGTCGGCATGAAGAAAGTGTTTGCTCTCGAAGACGACATTCGCGTCGTCGCCCAGGTCGAAACCCTCACCAATCTTTACGCCGCCCTGCAACGCTACCCCACAGATGTCGTCGTTCTCGAAGGACAGCTCATCGCCGGCACCATCGACGCCATTCCCGAACTCGTCCGCCAGGCTCCCGAAGCAAAACTGATCGTCCAGGTCAGCGAGGCCGACGAGGCCAACACCGTCGAGCTCTACCGTCGCGGCGTCCGTGGCGTCGTCCCGCGCTCCATCTCCCCCGATCTCCTCATCAAGTGCGTCCGCAAGATTGCCGAGGGCGAGACCTGGATCGACAACCAATCCATCAGCTGGGTCATCGAGGCCTACCGCTCCCAGGCCACCAGCCTCACCGATCCCAAAGTCCAGCCCAAGCTCTCGAAGAAGGAGCTGGCAATCATCAGCTGCATCACCCGCGGCATGCGCAACAAAGAAATCGCTTACCAGATCGGCACCACCGAGCAGGTCATCAAGAACTACCTGCGCAAGGTCTACGACAAGCTAGGCGTCTCGGACCGTCTGGAACTCGCCTTGTACTGCCTTCACCACGAGCTGCTGAAGAAGTACCTGGCCGACGAACCGCAGATCCCCACTCACACCGAGCCCCTGCAACCCCTCCGCGCCAAGATGTAAGCAAGCTCGTTTTGTCCTCACCATCCGATCTAGTCGTGATCTAAGCATTTTGTTCATCCTTCGGCGAAGCCGGAGGACCTGCTTTGTCTTTGCCCTCGCCGTTGCTTCTTCTTCTCCCCACGCCCCGCAACTCTCAAAATCCAAACAGCCGCAACTCTAGCGAACCCGAGATCGCTCGCAATAGCCGTGGCCGCAGCTGATAAAAGAGACTGCGCGACGCTACCACTTTTGCTAGTTGATTGTGGCAGATGATCTGCGGATGATCGATCAGGATGCCTCGCTCCCTTCGTGAAGTGGAACGGCGAATGGCAGTGTGCCGATGATGTCGTAAGGAGTTTCCAAATGAATCTGACACTTGGGAAGAAGATCCTGTCAGCTGCTTTATGCGTCCCTCTTGTTGTACTGACGACGCCCATCGACGCCATGGCCTTTCAGTCGCAGGCAGCACCATCTGCGTCGGATTACTCCGGTCAAGGAGCGCCCATGACCGCCGCCGAGTTACAGGGACTCGTCGCCCCCATCGCACTGTATCCGGACGCATTGGTAGCTCAGATCCTCAGCGCGTCAACCTTTCCGGACCAGGTAGCAATTGCCGACAACTGGCTCCAAACGAACAAATCCCTCACCGGAACCGCCCTGGGTCAGGCGGTCGATAAACAAACATGGGATCCAAGCGTAAAAGCACTCACGCAGTTCCCGTCTGTTCTGGACAAGATGGCGCAAAGCCTGGCCTGGACCTCGTCGCTTGGCGAGGCGTATCACAACCAGCAAGCCGCCGTAATGACCGCAGTGCAAACCCTCCGCGCACAAGCGAAGGCGGCGGGCAATCTCAAGTCTGGCCCTCAAATCACCGTCGTGCAGCAATCGCCCCAGACCATCGTGATTCAGCCCACTAACCCACAGATCGTCTATGTTCCCGAATACAACCCCACCGTGATCTACGGCACTCCGTACGTCACCCCGGGATATAGCACCGCAGATGTGGTCGCCACAGGAGTACTGGCCTTCGGAGCAGGACTAGCTGTCGGCGCCATGATGAGCGGAGGCTGTTGCGGTTGGGGATACAGCAGCTGGAGCTGCAACTGGTACGGTGGCGGAGCTTATTACCATGGCGGAGCCTACTACGGTAACGCCGCCTGGCATGGTGGCTACTACGGCTCCAGCGGGTCCTACTATGGAGCCTATGGCAGCGCCCACGCCTCCGAAGGCTACAACCCCTCGACCGGCACGTATGCACGTGGCGCCTCAACGTCAACCGCCTACGGCACTCAAAAAGTAGGACAGGCCTACAACCCATACACCGGGGCCTACGGCGCCACCCACCAGGGATCCAACGCCTACTCAAACTGGGGAAGCTCGACCGCCTCAAAGGACGGTCAAACCGTGGACACGCAGCATTATTCGAGCGCCGCCGGAAACTATGGAACGGCCGAGACCTCGAACGGCAACAAGTACGCGACCGCAAACGGCAACGCTTACAAGAACACCGGCAGCGGCTGGCAATCGGCGGGTTCAAACTCTGCTGGGGCACACGGTTGGGGCGACTCGGGACAAAGTGCCGGAAGAGGGTCATCAGCGTTCAGTGGATTCTCTGGCGGAGGCGGCGGCGGTTGGCAATCGCGGTCATCGAGCGCGCGGGGATGGGGCAGTAGCGGCGGAGGCGGCGGCTGGGGAGGTCGCAGCGCCGGCGGCGGAGGTTTCGGAGGACGAAGATAGGTCTCTCCTGACCAGGAGGGAAAGCAACAACCAAGTACGTTACAGGAGAACGGCCATGCTAAGGGTAGCGCTAAATCGCAAGATGAGTACCTCCCGCCTCTGGACAATGGCGGTTGCCTTCGGGATGGTCATTCCACTCGCCGCCTGCAACTCGTCGAAAGCGCCGGCTCCCTCAGAAGCCGGCCCTAAGACATTCGCTACACCCGACGATGCCGGCGGAGCGCTGCTGGCCGCCACGAAAGCAAACGATCGCACTGGGTTACTCACGATCTTTGGTTCTGATTCGGCGGACCTAATCTTTTCCGGCGATGCCGCGCAGGACAAGCTGACGGCCCAACACTTCACAGACGCATATCAAACCATGGACCGATGGCGAAAACAGACCGATGGCAGCGAAGTCCTCGTTGTGGGCGCGGACAACAACCCTTTCCCAATTCCACTTAAGAAGAACAGCGGAGGACAGTGGTACTTCGATACAGCGGCCGGGAAGGCCGAGATTCTGGCACGGCGCATTGGAGACAATGAACTCGCTACGATCGATGTGATCAATGCGATGGCTGATGCCCAGGCCCAATACATGGCTCAACGCCACGACGGCGTAAAGCAGTATGCGCAAAAGTTCGTCAGCGACGAAGGAAAGCAAAACGGACTCTATTGGAAATCGGCTGAAGGACAACCCAGGAGCCCGCTTGGTCCGTTGGTGGCGTTTGCCTCCGCAGAAGGATTCACTCCGCAGGCGGGCAAACAGCAGCCATTTCATGGCTACTTCTATCGCCTACTCACCAAACAGGGCGCCGATGCCAAGGGAGGCGCGAAAGATTACATCGTCAACGGGAAGATGACAGGAGGTTTCGCTTTCATCGCTTATCCGGAGAAGTACGGCGACACAGGCATCGCGACATTCATCATCAACCAGAGCGGTGTCGCATACGAGAAAGACCTCGGCAAAGACACTACCGAGAGTGCAACTGCACTAACAGAATTCAATCCCGACAAGACCTGGAATACAGTACCCGAATAACGAATACACGATCTTGCCAAGTTAGGTTCACAGGTAAAACGCACGACAATGGCTTCGGCATTGCAGCGGGCAAAGGAAGAAAGGTCTGAATGAGAATCGCACAACTCGCTCTCGTCTTCCTTACGGACCCTAGCGCGCCATGGCACGCCGACTGGATATGGGGTTGCCCGTTGATCGTAGTGACCGTAATCATCCATGTCTTAGGTCTCGGGTTCATAAGCCAAAAGGCCATCCTGATTCACAACAATAGTTGGAGTCACCGCCGCCCAACAGCTGAATACGCAGTGGCGATTGGTGCAACGACCCTCCTTGCAACTATCTTGCACGGAATAGAAGCAGGCATTTGGGCTCTCGCCTACTGTTTCATCGGGGCTCTGCCGGACTTCAAATCCGCGATGCTCTATTCGCTCGGCGCGCTGACGACTTACGGGCATCAAAGTGTTTTTCTGGAAGAACACTGGCGACTGATAGGAGCCATAGAGGCGCTCAATGGGTGGCTGCTCTTCGGTTTGTCCACAGCTTTTCTCTTCTGGCTGATCCAGGAAGTCACGCCTAAGGATCGGAATAGTCACTAGACGACCGTTCACTCAGCCTCAAGCATTGGTCTGATGGCAAAGCTCTTACGCCTAAGATCCTCTCCGGATGGGGGAGGGTAACGGCAACCTGACAAATCCACTCTAAGGAAGATGTATGCTTTTGCAGGCAGGAAACCGCCCAATTAAGGACTGACATGGGAATCGCAGCATCGACATTGACTCTGGCCCAAAGCAAGTTGCAGGTGGCCGCGCCGTATCTTATCGAACAGACCTGGGCCGACTACACCCCCGAACAACACGCAATCTGGGCAGAACTCGTAACCCGCCGCATGCCGCAGCTTCGTCAACACGCCTGCCAGGAGTATCTCGACGGCTTCCAGCAGATCGGCCTCCGCGAGGACAAGCTTCCGAACCTCACCGAGGTCAGCGCCCTCCTCCAACCACGCACCGGGTGGCAATCCACCCCAGTCAGCGGCTTTCTCCCGCCCGACGCCTTCTTCGAGATGCTCGCCGCGCGCATGTTTCCCACCACCACATGGCTCCGCTCGCGCGACTCGATGGAGTACACCCCGGAGCCTGACATCTTCCACGACGTCTTCGGCCACGTCCCCATGCATGCGCACCCTGTCTTCGGCAACTTTCTCCAGAGCTACGGCCAGATCTGCGCCCGCCTCACCGACCCCGAACAACTCGAGCGCATGGGCCGCCTCTTCTGGTTCACGGTCGAGTTCGGCCTCATTCGTCAGAACGGCGAGATCAAGGTCTACGGCAGCGGGCTGATTTCCTCACACGGCGAGTGCACCCGCGTATTGGCTGGCGGCTGCGAGGTCAAGGACTTCGATCTCGACGCCGTCCTCAACCAGAAGTTCGACACTGGCGAGATGCAACCAGTGCTCTACGCCGTGGAGTCGTTCACTCAGATCTACGAGGCCACCAAGCAGGCAGAAAGCCTGTTGGGGTAACGATCGGTTCGCAAATAAAAGCGGCTGCAGGGCATCTAAGCCCGCAGCCGCTTCTTCATTGAAGAATAAATCGGTAGACGAAAGCCTTACCGGTGTCCGCCACCGCCATGGCCACCGCCGCCACCATGGAATCCGCCACCACCACCGCCATGGAAGCCTCCGCCGCTCACGTTGCCATGAACACCGCCGGCGAATCCGCTTCTTACAGTGGCTGTTCCGCGGTAGCCGCCACCATAAGGAACGGGGCGTGCACCATAACCAGGGCGTCCGTACCCATAGCCGGGATGTCCGTAGTACCCGCCGCGATAGCCGTACACACCGTGGTATCCGTAATAGCCATATCGACCGTAGCCATACCATGGGCCGGCTCCGATAAAGATGCCGCCGCTAAACCACGATGGGCCATAGTACCCATAAGGCGCGCAGGCGTAGGGATAGTAGCCGTAGTAGCCATAAGCGCAGACGGGAGCAGGATAGCCATAGCCGCCATACACTGGGCCGCCGATTCCAACTCCAACCGAAACCTGCGCATGGGAATAAGCCGCAGCCGGGAGCAACAGGATACTGAGTAAAGCGAGGTACCGAAGGAAGCGCATTTCGAATCTCCTATGCAGAGCCCAATACGCCCGTCGGGGCGTCAGTGACTTTGCGGGACCCAGGCCTTTCGAAGGTATCTGGAATCCTACTCTAATTGAACGTCAAATAAGGAAAAAGGTTGTGCTATGCGGGACCTTTGGTAGTCCAGGTGCAGCTTATTGCGCACAAGACCTTGTTTTTTAGAACTTTAACCCAAACCCGGGGTTTGAACTGATTGTCCGGCAGCAGAACCTCGAATCGGCGCGCAGCTCAGTAAACCGTTGACGAATCCCCATTTAGTTCGACTTTTCCACATGAAAGTGGGATACTCCAAGAGAAATAAGAGGAAAATAATTTGCACTACAGGGTAAAATATTCCCACTTGTGCTAATATTTTGCCCGAAACCTGCAATATTTGGCATCTTGAACGCCTTTCTGCTTTGGTTCTCTAATTGCACTGTTCAAAAGCATTCGTTCTAAGTATGGCGATCGAATCGAGAAGTGTACCCAGGTGAAACGAATGCGGCGCTTGATCTATTTACTGCTCCTAGTGTTGTTTGTTAGCGCATCAGCAACGTGCGTTAACGCGTCTACGGACTGTGAACGATGGTTCATAGCGTATCGAGCTGAACTGGCCCACACGCGCAGCGTGCAGCGCATAGCGGCCGCCAAGCGCCGTGCCAAGCTATACGCCCAGCGGAAGCTCTCCGGATACGTTGCACCGAAGCCCAAGCCTAAGCTCATCCTGGCCAAGGGCCCCCGCATGACCCGCCAGCAGACGCTCCACCACTTCGAACTTGCCTGCGGCGTCCTGCCCGAAGACGAGGCCGATGGACCGGTCATCGCCGAAGAAACCCCAGCTCCATTCGACCAACACCCTTTGAACGACGCAATCGATTTGCTGCCTGCGGTTCTCGACGAAACCATCGCAGCGAATGACGTCCCGCCCCCTCCCGGTCAGAACCTCCCGCCCAGTTACCCTTCCAGCGGCGGCCCGCCAATCTATGTGCCGCCCTTTACCGGAGGTGTAACCCCTACAAGCCCCCACACTCCCCCAACTCCTCCCAACACTCCTCCGCCTCCGCCTCCGTCGACGCCCCCGCCCGACAGTCCTCCGCCTCCTCCGCCGCCCCCGACTACACCTCCGGGCGCTCCCGAGGTCCCCGAGCCATCGAGCTACATCCTGATGCTGACCGGAGTCGCCGGTGCAGCCGGTGCAATCCGGCGTAGACTCAAGTCGTAGTTAGCTCTTCAATCACTCGCGACCGATCCGATACCTGGATAGCGGAGCCAATCAGAAGAATCACAGGCGCTGGACCAACATCATCCTCTTCAAGCTCCGCAAGAGTCGTGCTGTGCACCTGCTCATCGGCCGTAGTCGCCTTACTGATTGCGACACAGGGAGTCGCCGCAGCAATTCCGGAGGCGACAAGATCGTCCGCCAGCGCGCGAAACTTCCGCCCCGGCATATAGATCACCAACGTTGCGTCTTCAGGAAACGCTCCATCCCACTTCGGCGTAAGCTCCAGTTTTCCCGCTGCATGATGAGCCGTAGCGAGGATCAACTTTGATGCCGCGCTGCGATCCGTCAGCGGCGTCTTCAATCGCGCTGCTGCCGCAAAGGCTGTCGTAATTCCCGGCACAATCTCAAACGGAACATTCGCGCCGCGCAGAGCGGCAATCTCCTCGCCGGCGCGTCCGAAGATCAGCGGATCACCTGACTTCAACCGCAGCACTGACTTGCCCATCCGCGCGGCTTCGAGCATCAGGACATGAATCTCAGCCTGCGTAATACGCGGCTGTCCACAGCGTTTGCCTACCGGCGTAATCTCCGCCCCAGCGTGGGCCAGCGAAAGTATCTCTTCGGAAACAAGGTCGTCGGGCAGAATCACATCTGCGGTCTCGAGAAGCCGCACCACACGCAGAGTCAGTAGATTGGGGTCACCGGGCCCCGCCCCCGCGAGATAAACCGTTCCGGACCGTGCGGCATCGTTCATGATTTCTTCTCCGGTAGCGGATTCGTCATCGCATGTTGACGTGCCAGCACGCGCGAAGGACACGCTTCGTAGCCGCACACCTCTCGCTGCGCCAGTTGATGGAGCAGCCACCTCCGCTCCTCATTCAGCGGCTCCATCTGCGTAACCTCCCGGCGAAGATTGCCCAGATCAGTCAGCCAATCACCAGCGTCGAGCGGCAACTGCGTGTTGATCTCGTTCCGCAGCCTCTGGGCAAGCGCGGGGCTGGCTCCTGCGGTCGAGATAGCGATCTGCAGATCACCGCGCCGCACCACCGAAGGAAAGTAAAAGTCGCAAAATGGCGGGTCATCAACCGCGTTGCACAAAACGTTCTTCTCCATGGCTTCTTTATAAACCGCCCGATTGATAGCAGGATTGTTCGTCGCCGCTATCACCAGAAAATGTCCAGTCAGATCGCCCTCGACATACTCGCGCTGCTGCCATTCAATCTCACCCGCAGCTGCCAGATCGATGATGCGTGGCCGAGCCTCAGGTGCGATCACCGTTACCTTGGCATGAGCCGCCTGCAGCGATTCAATCTTCGATTCAGCCAGATTGCCCGCGCCGATCACGATGCAGGGTCGCGCTGCGATCTTCAGGAAGATAGGGAAGAGGTCCATAAATTACTGTACTACTCTCCCGGCGCGTGCCGCCCTGCGCCGACCGGCGGTGCATCGCGCTCAACCGGATCAATGACAGTCCCCGCAAGCTGCGCGCGAAGGCTGTCGTCATCTGTGCGTGCAAAGTAAGCGCGCAGATCTTCGCCAGGTTCGCGAGCATCAAGATAACCACGCAGCAACCGCTCAATCGCATCCGGAACCTCGTCCGCCGCAGCCCTGAAACCCAGTGGCCGAGCCGTCCGCGCAAACCTGCCGACAGCGCCGCCAACGCAGAAGTAAAAGGCGTCGACCAACTGTCCATCCTTCTTGATCTTCTTCCCCTCAAGCCCAATGTCAGCGATCCAGTGCTGTCCGCAGCTATTCGTGCAGCCTGTCACATGCAGCTTGATCTGCTGATCGAAGCCAGGAAGCCGCTCCTCCATCTCGCTCACCAGCCACTTTGAAAATCCCTTGGTCTCTGCGATCGCGAGCTTGCAAAACTCCGTGCCGGTGCAGGCAATTGCCCCACGCCAGAAGGCCGAGACATCAACCTGCAACTCCATGCTGTTCAGCGCAACAACCAGCTCCGCGATCTTCGCATTCGGCACGTTGACCACAATAATGTTCTGCATGATCGTTGTGCGCAACTCGCCATTGCCATACCGCTCCGCGAGATCGGCCAGTTGCAACAGCTGATCGCCCGAAAGCCGCCCGCGAAGGACACTCGCACCGACCGACGACAAGCCAGCCTGACGCTGTGGTGCAATGCCGATGTGGTCGCGGTAAACATCATCCGGCACAACATCTTCCGATGTTGGACTAGGATCAAGCTTGTAGCCGAGCTTTTCCTCTAAGGCAGCAAGGAACGACTCGGCCGTCCACCCAAACCGCATGAAGAGATACTTAATGCGTGCCCGTGTGCGGTTCTCGCGAAGCTCCTGCTGCTCGCGGAAGATCTCCGCCGTAGCATGCACCACCGCATAGGCCTGATCCTGCCGGATGAACGCCGGAATGCGTACCGCAAGGTGAGGCTCAGTCGAAAGACCACCGCCCACCCGCAGCGTATAGCCAATCTCGTCTGTGCCATCAACCGTGCGTTTGATTGCCGTCAGCGCAACATCGTTGATCTCCGGGTAGGAGCACCAGTGCGAGCACCCCGTAACCGAGATCTTGAACTTCCGCGGCAGGTTGTAGAACGCGGGGTTTGCCGTCAGCCCATGCGCAATCTCGACCGCCAGCGGCGAAGCATCGATCATCTCGTGTCCATCAAGACCAGCCAACGGGCAGCCCGTAACATTGCGAACCACATCGCCGCACGCACCCTTAGGGCTTAGCCCCACCGCCGTCAGCGCATCCACAACCTCCGGCAGCGATTCAATCGTCAGCCAGTGCAACTGAATATTCTGTCGCGTCGTGATGTCGGCAAGATTCCGCGCGTACTTCTTCGTCAACTCCCCAATCACCCGCAACTGCGCACTCGTTAGAATCCCGTTCGGAAGACCAATGCGCATCATGAAAAACTCAGTAGCCTTGCCTTCGCCCCCAACCCCTCCCGTCGCACCCACGCCATCACCCTGGGTATAAATCCCCCACCACTTGAAGTAGGTCCCGGCCCACTCAGGAAGCACAGACTCGCGGCCCTCCCTCGCAAACTGGCGGACCTCGTCCCAGGCCTCCCACGGATTCTTGGCTAACTTCAGTCGCTCGGACTTCTGGGCCTTCGTCTCTTTGGTAGTGGCTGCGGCGGGAGCGCTCATGCTGGGCATCCTTGTCTTCGGTGAGAGGCTTAAATAAAAAGGCCCACTGGATAAGTGGGCGCTGTGTCTTTGCTGAAGGGGTTCGGGACTTAGTCGGTGAGTCTCCGGTTCAGGCAAAGTCGACGGCGCACGCGGTCGCAACAACACGCGCAACAAGCATCAAATCGACATGCCATAAAACCAGCCATGCTCCAAGGTTAGTCGCGGAACGAATAAACGTCAAGAAACAAAGAAGGATTGCTGCGTCGAATCTCCTGCAAAACCTTGAGCTTAGTCCGCCTCAGCAAGAGAAAACTTGTGCCGCACATCCGACCCGCGGACCCAAAAGATGACGTCCTCAGCGATATTCGTGGCGTGGTCTGCTGCCCGTTCCAGATTGCGCGAGATGAGGATGGCGTTCAGCGCCTGTCCGCTCACCACCGGGTGCTGCTGCATCACCTCAACCAGTTCCGCCTGCACATCGCGGTTCATATCGTCGATCTCGTCGTCCATGGCGAGCACCGACTCCGCCAGCTTCGCATCTGCCTCCAGCAACGACTGAATCGCTCGCCGGATCATCACACCAACCTTTTCGCCCATGTCCGGAATGTCGATCGGAAGCGAAATGTGCGGCGAATCATGCAGAAACTGTGTGCGTGAGGCGATATTGGTCGCCTGGTCTCCGATGCGCTCCAGGTCGCCGTTGATCTTGATCACCGACAGGATGAACCGCAGGTCAATCGCCATCGGCTGTTCTTTTGCCAGCAGGTCATACGCCATCTCGTCGACATCGCGCTCAGCCGCATTGATCGCTGCCTCAATCTCCTTCACATGGTCGCAGAGGCTCGTGTCTTCAGTGAGATACGCCTCCAGCGACAAGGAAAGAGCCTGCTGCGAGAGTGCCGCCATAGCAAGAAGCTTGTCTTTGAGAGCAGCGAGTTGTTGTTGAAAATTAATGCGGGGCATGGGGAGCACCTCGAAATAGCCGTCTCTCCCTATTGTGACGTATAGAAGGCGAAGAGACGATGAATATTCTTACCCCCGAGTACGCGGCTGGTACATATTTCCCGAGATGGTTCCAGACGCGAAACCTATTTATAGAGCAGATAGCGTTCGCGTCGATGCTCGAACGCCGCCAGATCCGCCGCCCATCCCGCGGCGATCTTACGCGGATCATCTTGATTGACGAGCGCCCGCATCGTGTCCACATTGGCGATCAGGAAATCGGCCTTCGTCATGGTGAACTCCGGGTAAAGATGGTGCAGCGCGCTGATCAGCTCGATTCCCAGCTCCGGCGCGTCGAGCGCACTCCGGTCGGTCACGGTAAATGCGATGCCCGGAATCGTCTTCCCATGAAAGGGATAGTGGTTGGAATCCTCTGTGACGGCAAAGCTCGTCGGCGCAAAGCTCACGCCAGGAATCTTGCGCGCCGTCAAGTAGGCTACCAGTTGAGCTGCGTTAATGTACGGAGCACCGATATGCTCGAAGGGCGTGTCCGTGCCGCGGCCCACCGAAACGTTCGTCGGTTGAAGCAGCTCAACCCCGGGATACACCGTGTTGGCCGCAACGCTGCGCAGATTCGGACTCGGATTGATCCACTTCAGCCCCGTATCGTCGTAGTACTGCCCACGCGACCAGTTCTGCATCGCGACGACGGTAAGCTGCGCATGAATGGGCGCAAGAATATTTGGCGAAACCCCGCTGGGAAGCAGGCGTTCGCTGCTGAAGTAAAGCGCAAGCTCGCCCAGCGTCAGACCATGGCGAACCGGAAGCGGCATGTAGTCGACATACGATTCGACGCCATTGTCCGATACCGGCCCCTGCACGGCGACGCCGCCAATCGGGTTGGGGCGATCCAGCAGAATAATCTCGATGTGCGCCTGTGCAGCCGCCTCAAGAAAATACCCCACCACCGTCTCATACGTATAAAACCGAACTCCTGCATCCTGCAGATCGATGACGACAGCATCAAGATTCTTCAGCGACTCGAGGCTCGGACGGCGCTGCTCCTCTTTGGCGCCATAGAGACTAATGACAGGAAGATGAGTCGCAGAATCAACCTCATTGCCGATCTTCATCGTGTCCTTCACTCCCCGCAGTCCATGCTCAGGAGTGAAGATCGTCTTCAACTCGACCTCAGGGACACTGTGCGCCAGAACATCAATCGTTCGTCGCCCATCGCGATCAAGCCCGGTCTGATTCGTCAGCAAACCCAATCTCAAATGACCGTTGTGACGTGTGGCAGCTTCACTCAAGGCCGTGAAGTGTGTTGACTCCAGCACGTCGATACCAGTCAGCGTCTTTGAATCAGCTACCGTGGCACTGTGCTTGTCATACAGGTCAAGCGCTTTTGCCACAGCGGTAGCCACCTCTCCGCGCAACGGCGAAATAGGCGCCGCACCTCGCGGATGAACCGAATTTGCCAGAATGACCACAAAGGTATCGCTGCCCGGATCAAGCCATAGAGAAGTCCCGGTAAATCCCGTATGGCCAAAGCTCCCGATAGGGAAGACCTCCCCACGCGGCCGTGAAAACGCAGAATTTATGTCCCAGCCGAATCCTCGAGTAGCAACGCCCATCCCCGCTTTGCCATCGGCGGTAAAGACAGTCGCCGTCGCGACCGCCGTCGCAGGCTGCTCAGGCCGTGTCATTAACCTCAAGGTCGCCTGTTCCAACGGAAACTTGCTTGGCTGCCCCGCAAGCCTGTCCAGGAGCGCCTGCGCAAACAGGGCGACATCACCTGCCGTCGAAAAAACCCCAGCGTGTCCGGCAACCCCTCCCATTCTGCGAGTAGTCGGATCATGGACAGTTCCACGTAGCATCCTGTTAAAGTTAGGATTCGTTATCGCCGTCCCCTGATCGTCATAGGCAGTAGGAGCGATCCCCGAAATCCATTCCTTCCCTGGCAAATACCGCGTGTGCGTCATGCCAAGCGGCTCGAAGATATGCTCCTGTGCATAAACGTCCAGCGTCTCGCCGCTGATCTTCTCCACCAGCGCCCCCAGTGTTATGAAGTTGATATCGGAATACTTGAACGTAACCCCCGGAGGCCCATACAGGGACGCATTCATCGCCCGTCGTATTCCCTCAGCTTTGTCCGGCCCCGCAAGCCCCCAATCATCCTTCAAACTCACGTCCTCCGGCAGCCCCGAGTAATGCGTCAACAACTCACGAACCGTCACCTTCTCTTTTCCATTCGCGCCAAACTCTGGCAGATACTTCACTACCGGATCATCTAACCCAAGTTTCTTTTCCTCATAAAGCTGCATCACCGCCGTAGCCGTAACCAGGCACTTCGTCAGCGACGCCATATCGAAGATCGTGTCCTCCGTCATCGGCTCAATCTTCGGTTCAAGTGTCCGATCGCCATACGCCTGCTCGAAGACTGTCCTTCCATCGTGGTTGATGAGAACAACCGCCCCCGGCAGCTTCTTCGCAGCGATGGCCTGATTCACAATGGTCGTAACCGGGCCGAAATCGTACCGCTCTTCTGTCGCCGCCTGCGCATGAAACGAAGAAACAGACTTCTGCGCCTCCCCGCGCGCCGCAAACAGAAAGGGAAGAGCAAGCACAACGACGATGGCAACCCGAGCAGCAGTCTTCGTTTGTCCCTGTCGTGTCCGATCCCCAGGCCGCACAATGCTCGCCGCACTACCGACAGCAAACGTAACGATCGAGCCAATCAGCACGTACCAGGTAAACGCAATGTGCGGGATCGTGATCGGCCCAATCACAATCGGATTCGGATCGAGCCAAAGCAGAAGATTCAGTGCAAACCCGCAGATCATGCCCACAATCGCACCTGCCTGCGTCGCATAGCGAGTCAAAGTCCCCAGCAGAAACACTCCAAGCAACGCACCGTAAGCCACCGACGCAATCGACAACCCAACCTCGACGACGTGGCCCTTTCCTCCAGCGAAGACGCTGTAGACAGCCACAGCAAACAGCACCAACGCCCATACCACAGTGCTCGCACGCGAGATCATCATGCGCTCTCGATCGTCCGCATCAGGCCGCCAGTGCATATAAAAATCAACGACCGTCGTAGACGAAAGCGAATTCAACGCCGCACTCAGGTTCGACATCGCCGCAGCAAGAATCGCCGCAACCAGCAATCCCGCAACCCCAACCGGCATCTCGCGCACAATGAACGTCGGGAAGATTCTATCGGCAGAAGCAAACACCGCTGGATGCAGTCCATAAAAAACATACAACCCGGCGCCGATGAGAAGAAAGAGCGTGAACTGCAAAAAGATCACGCCACCACTCGAGAGCAGCGCCAACCTCGACTCACGCAGGTTCCGCGCCGCCAGCATTCGCTGCACCATCAACTGATCCGTGCCATGTGAAGCCATCGTCAAAAATGTCCCGCCCAGCACTCCAGCCCAGAACGTATAGCTCTGGGTCAGGTTGAACGCGAAATTGAACAAGTGGAACTTGCCCGCCGCCGAAGCAACCTCGTGAATCTGCGCCCATCCCCCCGGAACATGCGCGCCCAGTGTGTGGATCGCCACAAACGTGCCTCCAATATAGATCGCCATCTGCACCACATCGGTCCAGATCACCGCAGCCATCCCGCCCTCGAAGGTATAGAGCAACGTCAGCGCCGAGATGATCCCGATCGACAACACATCCCCCGTCCCGATAGCAATGCCAACCACAATGCTCACCGCAAACACGCGCACGCCCTCCGCCGCCGCACGCGTCAGCAAAAACAATCCCGCAGTCACCTTGTGCAGTGTGTGACCGAAGCGCCGATCGATCAACTGATACGCGGTCAGCATCTCGCCCTGAAAATACCTCGGCAAAAAAATCAACGCCACCACAATCCGGCCCAGCATGTAGCCGATCACGATCTGCAAAAATCCGAAGTCTCCCGCAAACGCCACACCCGGAATGCTGATGATCGTCAGCGTACTGGTCTCAGCCGAGACAATCGACAACGCAATCGCCCACCACGGAATCGTCTGGTCGGCCAGAAAGTAACTTCGCAGCGACCGCGCATTCGGATCTTTGCCGCTGCGAAAACGCAGCCCAAACAGCGTAATGCCGACAAGGTAGACGACAATCAGCGCCAGGTCGAAAGGGTGAAGACGTGTTGGCAGTGCAGCACCATGCATTCGAGCCAGTGTATAGCGCCAGCAACCCCCCCTGCAGTCCAATCCCGCAAGGCAGCATCAAGAGTAAACCCGTCGCCGAGAAGGTCCCGCCAGGCCTGACATATCATGTTGGGTGATGAGTCTCTTCCTGGCGATCGATGCAGGTGGTACGAAGACAAGATGTCTCCTCGCGGACGCGGCCCGCGTTCTCGGGCGCGCCGCCACAGGAAGCGTCAAGCTGATGCGGGTCGGCGAAGCAGAAGCTTCGGCACGCCTGCGAGCGATGTTGACGGAGGTCTCAACTACAGCAGGCGTTGGCCTTCACGAGATCACCCGAACCTGCATCGGCCTCGCAGGCCTCAGCATCGATGCCGTCCGTGAGTGGGCCGAGCGCGAGATCGGCAACGCAGTCAGCGGCGACCTGTTGCTCGCCGGAGACGAAGAGATCGCCCTCGACGGTGCCTTTCGCGGCGGCCCTGGAATTCTGGTGATCGCCGGTACAGGCTCCAACGTCATAGGCCGAGCAGCCGACGGAACCATGTACCAAGCCGGAGGATGGGGCCCCGCACTCGGCGATGAGGGATCAGGTTACTGGATCGGACAGGAGGCTCTACGCGCCGGCTTCTGGGCCAAAGACCGCGGCGTCCCAACCACGCTTCTCACCGAGATCGGAGAGCTCTGGGGCGCAAACTCTCTCGGCGAGATCGTGGAGATGGCAAACGCACGTCCCGGCCCCGACCTCCCAGCGCTCGCGCCAATCGTCGCTCGTTGTGCAGATGCCGGCGACGAGCTGGCGTCTGCAGTCCTCGAACGTGCCGGTGTCGAACTTGCCGAACAGATCGCCCTCGTAGCCCTGAAGATGAAGGAATCCGGCGGCAAGCGCAAAGTCGAAGCCGCCTACACCGGAAGCGTGCTGGAACATATCTCGCTCGTACGCTCCGCCATGGTCGCGGCACTGAAGACCTCATCGCCAGACGTGAAGGTTATCGAGGGCGCAGTCGATTCGCTCGAAGGCGCACTCTGGCGGGCGAGGGAAGCGGCAAAGTCTTCTTAAGCGCCAGGATCATTTCTTGCTGCGTCAATCTCCTGCGCCCGCAGCGCAAGACCGCGAGCCACCGAAGTGAACTCATTACCGGTACGAACTCGCGACGCCGTGAAGCGAGTCTCAAATATCCGCCGAACGGCAGGCACAAAGCTGGTTCCACCCGTCAGGAAGACCCGGTCTACCTCTCGCGCCGCGATGTTGCTCTTAGCAAGCAACGTGTCCACGCAGCGCTGGATCGATTGCAGCTCTTCCGCAATCCAGCCTTCGAAGTCGGCACGGCGAACCTCCGCCACTATATCCATGCTGCCATCGCGGAACCAGAACTCGGCAGCCTCGTTGTGAGACAGCTCGACCTTCAGACGTTGTACCGCCTGGTGAAGCTGATACCCGAGATCCTCCTCAATCAGATTGATCAGCGCCGCAATCTTCTCCGGCTCCTGAGCCCGGGCGCGAGCACTCTTCAGTATCTCGGCAACATTGCGCGTCTTCAGAAAGGAGAGATAGTGCCAGCGCTCCAGATTGGCATAGATCCAAGCCGGCGCTGCAGGGATAATGCTCGCGGGACGATCAGCCGCCAGCGCATACGAACGCTCAAAGCTGTCCGAGCCCAGTGCCGGAGACACCAGTTTGCGGACGATGCGCGCATCGAAGCTGTCGCCCGCAAGCCCAAGACCGCTATTGCCGAGAAGGTCCTTCGCCGTACGGCCTCGCGCCCGAACACCCGGCCCGACGTGCAACAAAGAAAAGTCACTCGTTCCCCCGCCAAAGTCTCCGATCAGAATCAATTCGTCATGATCCAGCGTGGACTCATACGCATACGCCGCGGCAATCGGCTCCATCTCGAACGCGACAGATTCGAACCCGGCATGCAGAAACGCCTGCCGCAAACGCTCCGTCGCAAAGGCATCATCCTCGTCGTTCTCCGCTCCAACAAACCGGACCGGACGCCCCACTGTGGCGTGGCGGATAGGTTCCCCGAACTGCCGTTCCGCACTCAGACGAAGATCCGTGAGGATGCGCGAGATCAGATCTTCAATGTTGTAGCGCCGGCCAAACACCTCAGTGCCGGTCAGCGTACGGCTCGTCAAATACGACTTCAGCGACTGAATCAGCCGCCCTTTATGCTCCGCCTCGAGATAGTGCTCGATCGCCTGCGGCCCCGTGAAGCCTTTGATCTGGCTGCGCCCCGCCTGCTTCCGCTGCTCCAGGTAAAGCACGGAACGAAACGACTCCGTTGTGCCTGTCGCCGTTGGAAACGAGACAAGTTCAACTGCGCCGTTCGCTCGCGCAAGAGCGATGGAGCTGTTGGTAGTTCCGAAGTCGATTCCGATCGAAGGGTCGGTGTAATGCGTCGAAGCCATGGTCCTTTAGATTGCCAGATTTCTCAGCCCACGTGAACTCAGACTCAGCAAACCCTCCCAGGCTGAACGCGGCATGCAGAAGCCGGCAGGGGTAAACCCAACTCAGCCGCTGGCGGCAGAGTATGGGTATCCGCCCATTGCCGTTGCGCACTGCGCAGCTTGTCGCTCCGTGCCTCCCATATCCCAACCGCATAGTCGTAGTGCTCCAGCGTGGGCCTTAGCGCATAAGCACGATTCGATCTGTACCAAGCCTGTTCAAACAAATCGCGCAGCAGCGAGTAAGCATCAATGTAGTCCTGTATCTTCCCATTGACGCCATTGATATCGGAGAGTTCGCGCCCCACATCCAGGCGCTGCTTCTTGTCTTTGGTGTTTTGCATCGCATAGGCGCGCTGGTAGCCCTCCGCAATCTCCTCCGAAAGCTGAAACTTCAGCCCGATGAAATCCATACGCCGTGCCCCCAGCTCAAGCGCATCGATCGCCGCCGTCTCCCGCAACGAGGTAGCAGCAGACGGATACGACTCCGCCGGATCGTAAACCGCCGGCCCCTTCGCAACCGGCGCTGCCCCGGGCGCAGCCGCGCGTGCCTGAGCAATCAACGTCAACGCCCGCTCAGCATGCAACCGCAGGTCACGCGCAAACGGACGAACGGCCGCCCCGATCCTCAACCCATCCGGCGACAACGGATCCAGCCAGAAGATGCTGTTGGTCCCGTCCCCCTCATGGGCTTGATCTTTCAGCACCGCATGCGCCAGCATCATCTCCTTCTGCGCCTCGTTCAGATCACCCGTAGCGTCGCCATGAAACACCTGAGCATACGAGTCCTGAAACGCCGCAATCGACGACTCACCTTTTTGCCACGCCGCTGCGGCTCCAAACAGAATCCCATACCAGTCCTGATTGAATAACCCCTCGCCATCGTCGTTCCAGATCGTGTTCAGCTGCCCAGTAGATCCCAGGCGTTGGCCATCCGCCGTGAAGCGCTGAATATTCGGTAGTGCAAGATTATTGTCCGGATAGACCCTGCGGTAGTTGACCACACTCGGCGCAACCCACGTCTCAAATCCGGCCTTCGTGAAAGGCGTCAGATACTTGTCGTATTTAGGCTCGACGTTGTAGACCCACGCAACCGCGATCGTCGAATCTTTGAACGACTGCGGTATATCCTTCAGCAAATCGGGCGCGTCCTGCGCCACATCCCCCCAGAACAGAAGTTTGCGATTCAACGGCTTCAGCGCAGTGGTGATCTGCTGCAGAAAATCCAGATAGACCGCCGCAAGCCCGCGCTTATCCACATCGGCCTTCGTCTGTCCTAGCCCGAGATCCACCGTCTCATCCGCCCCGATATGCAAAAACGGCCCTGGATACATCGCCGCCAACTCCGTGAACATCTGCTTGATCAGCGCAATCGACCCCGGCTGCCCTGGCGCCAGCACAGCGCCATGCGGCGTCTCTGCCAGCGGCTGGTACTGCTCCCACGAGAGGTTATGGTGCAGATGCCCAAACGCCTCCTGCTCCGGAATAATCGTGACGTGGTAAAGCTTCGCATACGCGACCAGATGAATCGCCTCTTCTGCCGTCACGCTGCCCGGCGGCGCCATCAGCGGGTTCGACGCGTACTGCTGTGTGTGCTCAAAATACGGCGAGTAGAGGTTGATCTTGTACGCCGCGATCGTGCGGATCATGTGCTTCTCAAACTCGAGCGTCGTAATCGGCCCCCGCGACAGATCGTCGTCGAGCCCCCGATACTTCATCGCCGGCCAGTCCCGAACATTCGCGCCATGCAATACAGCACTCGTGCCGTCGCCTTCCACCAGCTGTTTAACCGTCTGCGCCCCGTAGAACAGCCCCGCCGCTGTATCGCCAACCACCGTCAGACCAGTTGAGGTCGAACGAATCATGTACCCCTCGGCCTTCATCTCGTCGGTAAACCTCTCGTCCGGGTGCGTCGACAAGCGTGTCAGTTCAATCGGGAACCCGTCGGCCTCTGTTACAGGAATGTTACGAGCCAGCAGCGCCGACGAGAGATCATCCGCCGCAAACTGATCCTCCGTTGCGCACGGCGCGGTGCAGACAACGCGAACCCCATGAGCCAGAGGCTGTTCCGCCGTCGTGCGGACCTCGCGGGGAATAGGGATGAGTTTCAGAGAGGACTGCGCTGAGGCAAACGTCGCCAGAGCCAGCACAAGGGAACCAATGCGAAGAAAGTACATGAACTAACGGTAAATGACTTCATCGAGGATGCGCAGTACTCAAGAGAGATACAGCGAATCAAAAAAATCGCAGCAAAAGGAAGTGGCCGAAAATCGGCTCTTCTTCTGCTATGTCGGTCAAAAGTCTGTGAATGCGCGACAAATTATTCCTGTATTCACAATTGTTTGGGACGATGGCTGAAAGAGCTAAAGGGAGAAAAACGATAAGGGCTACAGGCCCGGACGGTTTTCTTGTTGTCCTTATGCCTTTCCAAAATCTTGCGAGGATCCATGACGAAGCATTTACGAGCCACTATGGCAGCGATACTGGTTATCAGTTCTATATCGCTGCAGGCGCAGACGAGCACGGCCAAAAAGCCAGCGGCGACAAAGAAGGCACCCGCTGAGACTCCGGTCGAGCGTGAGATCCGCGAACTGCGTGAGCAGATGCAGAATCAACAGGCCCAGATCGACGCCCTCAAACGGGAGAATGCTGACAAGGACGCGAAACTCGCGGCCGCCCAGCAGTCCGCACAGAGCGCAGAGGCTGCTGCTGCAGCCGCTTCCGCCAAGGCCGACAGCCTCAGCTCCAGCGTATCGGCAAACGCCGAGACCGTCTCGACTCTGAACGCCACAGTCACCGACATCAAGACCACCAACGTCGGCCTCGCCCAGACCATCAGCGACACCAAGAAGTCCATTACCGAACAGATGGATAACCCCCTCGCCCTCCGCTACAAAGGCGTGCTGATCACTCCGGTCGCCTTCTTCGCGTTTGAAGGTGTATACCGCTCCCGCTCCATCAACTCCGATATCAACACCCCGTTCAACTCCACCCCGTACCCAGGTGCCGCGCAGGCGCACACCAGCGAACTGAACTTCTCTGGCCGTCAGAGCCGCATCGGCAGCCTCTTCGAAGGCAACACCGGGCCATACAAACTCTCCGGCTACGTCGAAGCCGACTTCCTCTCCGCCGGCACCACCAGCAACGACAACCAGAGCAATAGCTACACCCTCCGCCAGCGTCAGATCTGGGGTCAGATCGCGACCAACGAAGGCTTCAAGGTAACCGGCGGACAGATGTGGTCCCTCGTCACCGAGACCAAGCACTCGACGGACAACCGCACGGAAAACCTGCCGATGACGGTCGATTCTCAATACCACGTCGGCTTCAGCTGGGAGCGTCAGCCAGGTATCCGCTTCCAGCAGTCCTTCGGCGGCTTCACCACGGCGTTGTCGCTTGAGCAGGCGCAGATCATCGAATCGGCGACCAACGCAAATGCGAACTTCTTCATTGGAAATGCCGGTACGGCGGGCGGTCTCTATAGTCCCCTTAACAACTACTCCAACAACGTAGCTCCGGACCTCATCCTCAAGGCCACCTATGATGCGAAGTACGGACACTTTGAAGCTGGTGCTCTCGGCCGCTGGTTCCGCGACCGCTACTACCCCAACGAGACGCTTACGGTTCCTTCTGCTGCCGGCGGGGCCAACAACACCAAGATGGGTGGCGGCGGCTTCGTCAACATCCGTATGCCTGCCACCAAATACGTCGACTTCGGCTTCCACGGCCTCGGTGGTACGGGCGTCGGCCGCTACGGCACCTCCACCCTGCCTGACGTTACCGTCCATCCCGATGGCACCCTTGAGCCCATCAAGAACTGGCAGGGCCTGGCCTCGGTCGAGACTCACCCCTACCCGAAACTGGACGTGTTCTTTTACGCCGGTGGCGAGTATGCGCAGCGCACGGTCTACCTCAGCACGCTTGGCGCCTCCGCCGGCAAGCTGATCGGATATGCGCCGCTCTCCAGCTCGAACGCGGGTTGCAACACCGAGACATTGCCTACCTCTACCGGCAACGGCTTTGCTGGTGCCGCTCCCTACAACCCAGGTGTGCCGGCAAACTGCCTCGGAGCAACCCGGGTCGTCCTCGAAGGAACCGCTGGATTTACCTATCGTCTCTACAACAGCCCCAAGTACGGCCGCCTTCAGTACCAGGGCGTCTACAGCTATCTCACAAGGGACGGATGGGCTGGTGTGACGAGCGGCACCTTCGGCTCCCCGACAGCAACCTATGGCGGACCCAAAGCGACCAACAACATGGTATTCACCAGCATGCGTTACTACATCCCTTAAACCACCTGCTGTATCCAGAAAGGGCACCCTTCGGGGTGCCCTTTTTTGTGAAGCGAACTAGCTCATCGCAGAGTCGTCACTCAAAGCAGAGATCCTCCGAGGATGTTCCTCATGAAGTTCGTCATGCAGTTCATCGACCTTTGTCTTGGCCTTGTCGAGAGCCTTCTTGCCAACGGGCGTGATCTTGTAGACCCTTCGCTGGCGTCCTCCAACATTCTTGAGGACAGACTTCAACAGGCCGCCGCGCTCCAGGCCATGAAGGAGCGGGTAGAGGGTTCCGGGGCCAATGCGATACCCGTGATGCGTCAGCTCCTCCATCATGGCTAGCCCAAAGATGGGCTCGTGAGAAGCATGCAAAAGCACATGGATCCGTATCAGGCCAAAAAAAAGTTCACGCTGTTGCTTTAGCACAGGATAAATATACCGCTCGAATCAGAACCTCAATTGGATAATATCGAATTTCGATATATGCTGGTCCGGATAGAAATCTTGCCCAAAGGGACCTCATGATCTTCGTGAGAAAGCAGAATCTCGATGAGGAGTAGCTGCAAACGCTCAACTCGAGTGCTGTTCCTCATCCTGATGCTCGCGGCGGCAAAACTGTGGGCGCAAGGCCCTCCCTATCAAACCGACGATCCGGTGCCGGTCGATCTGCATCACTACGAGTTCTATATCTTCGGCGGCGTCGATGGCACACCGGCAGAAATCGACTCGACGGGGCCTGCCTTCGAGTTCAACTGGGGAGCCATACCCAGGGTGCAGCTACACGCCATCCTGCCCTGGGGAGGCGTCTTCCCATCGAACAATCCCGTTTACCTGCCAGGTGGAACTGGCCCCACCGCGTTCGGTCTCACCGACATGGAACTTGGCGTGAAACTCGCCATCATTAAAGAAACTAAGCACATCCCTCAAATCGGCACCTTCACCATGTTTGAAATCCCCACTGGCAGCTATGACAAGGGACTCGGCGTCGGAAAGGTCTGGTACAAACTGCCCGTCTGGGTGCAAAAGAACTACGGCAAGTGGCTCATCGATGGAGGCGGCGGCTATCAGGTGGTCCCGCAAGCCAGCTATCGCGACTTTCCTTACACCGGATGGCTGGTCAAACGGGAGATCAACGAGAGAGTTGAGCTGGGCGCGGAGCTCTTTGCGCACGGCCGCGAGGGTTTTGCCGCGGCGCAAACCGAACGCTCGGCGATGATCGACGTCGGCGGCTACTACCACTTCAAGAATCACCCCGGCGAACAGTTCTTGTTCTGCTACGGCCATTCAATCGCTGGCCAGACAGAGAACTACGCCTACGTGGGCATGTACTGGACCTGGGGCAAGGACGACAAGAAGGACACATCAAGAATCAATTGGATGCAGGGGCCGATGAACCGAAACGGATTTGAATGACAGGGACGGACCTTGCGTTACAGTAGCCCAACGGAGGACACGGCAAAATGGAAATCACAGTACGCAGCCTCTGGACCCTGATCCACGGTATGGGATTCGGCGCCCTCTATCTACTCGCATGTTCGGGCGCCATCGTCGAGCTTTATCGTTTCACTCCATCTGAATCAACACCCGGTCATGAGCGATTCCTCAAGTCCTACCTGATCACCATGGTCGTGCTCGCCTGGGTCACTGTGCTCACCGGAGCCTATGTCATCTACCCGTGGTACCGCGCCGCGCCCCCGCCAGGGACGATCGATCTTTCTATGTTTCCGCAACGCCTCCTGATGTCGAGCCCCGCCACCATCGGCTGGCACTCCCTTGGCATGGAGTGGAAGGAGCACGTCGCCTGGTTCACTCCAATCTCGATCACCACGGTCGCGTTCGTCTTCATCAAGTATGGTCGCGACCTCAGAAATCATCGGCAGCTCCGCGTCGCCGTCCTCAGCTTTGCCGTAGCCTCGTTTGTTGCGGCGGGTATCGCCGGATTCTTCGGAGCGATGATCAACAAGTACGCCCCGGTCCAAGGCGGCCACGTGATTCAGTTGAGCCAGGAGCAAAAGAGCCAAGAGCAAAAGAGCCAGGAGCAAAAGAGCCAGGAGCAGCAAAAATGAATCCGTCAAAGAGTGTCGCCCCACCCAATCCAGCCCTGACCAATGGTTCAGGCGCAGCTGCCGTTCTCGCGGCCGGCATCGGCTCTTTTGCTCTGGCGGTCCTGGCCTTCGCCGGAGATAAATCGGCTCACATCAAAAGCATCCTAAACTTCTACAAGCCAACCGGACCACTCTCCGGCGTGACCACGCTTGCCATCCTAATCTGGCTATTCACCTGGGCGATATTGGAATGGCGTTGGCGGAGAAGGGAAGTGGCCATGAGGCGTATCAGCGCCATTGCTCTAGCCCTACTTGGTTTCAGTCTGGCCCTGACATTTCCCCCTGTCGTCGATCTCTTCTAAGAAATACCGCCGCCAGCCTTGATGTTTTGTGACGGAGTGACGAGGAACCCGGCATATGGCCGATTACCGAAAATTCCGCATTTGTTCGGGGTGCGGCGAAATCTTTGATAGGCTTCCTATGCTGAAGTTTTAGGACGCGATTGATATCTGAAGAGGTAAGGATGAGAATTCTGGATGCGAACCGGCTGTTTCCTGCTGATGGAGAGGCGCGCTCAGTAGCTGCAAGATTGTTTGAAACAGTGCGGGACCTCCCCATCATCTCCCCGCACGGCCACACTGATCCACGCTGGTTTGCCTTCAACGAACCCTTTCCCAATCCCACCGCGCTCTTCATCCAGCCAGACCACTACATCTTCCGCATGCTCTACTCTCAGGGCATCTCGCTCGAATCCCTCGGAATCCCTCAACTCGATGGCGGCGAAAAGGCCGAGCCACGCGAGGTTTGGCGCATCTTCGCCAAAAACTACTATCTCTTCCGCGGAACTCCCACTCGCCTCTGGTTCGACTACGCCCTCGAAAACCAGTTCGGCCTCACCAAACGTCTCGGCCTTGATAACGCCGACGAGTACTACGAGATCATCGCAAAGAAGATCCAGACCCCCGAGTTCCGTCCCCGGGCCCTTTTCGACAAATTCAACATCGAAGTCCTCTCCACCACCGACACTCCACTCGACACCCTCGAGTATCACGAAGTCATCCGTGAATCCGGTTGGAAAGGCCGCATCATCCCCGCCTTCCGTCCCGACTCCGTCATCGACGCTGAGTATGCAGGCTTCATCGACAACATCGAAAAGCTCGGCCAGATCACCGGCGAAGACGTCGGCACCTACAAGGGCTATCTCAACGCCCTCCGCAACCGCCGCGCATTCTTCAAGTCCATGGGCTGCACCTCCACCGACCACGGCCACCTCACGGCGCAGACCGCCGATCTCGATCCCCAGACCGCCGCCTCGCTCTACGGCCGCATCCTCTCCGGCCGCTCCGTCCCCCAGGAGCAGGAGATCTTCCAGGCCCAGATGCTCACCGAGATGGCTGGCATGTCTGTCGAAGACGGCCTCACCATGCAACTCCACCCCGGCTCCGTGCGCAATCACAACCGCCTCCTCTACGAAAAGTTCGGCCGCGACAAAGGCGCCGACATGCCCTCGCCCACCGAGTACACCCGCAACCTCCGCCCCCTCCTCAACAAGTACGGCAACGATCCGCGCCTCACCTTCATCCTCTTCACCCTCGACGAGACCAGCTACTCCCGCGAACTCGCCCCACTCGCCGGCCACTATCCCGCGCTCAAACTCGGCCCACCCTGGTGGTTCCACGACTCGCCCGAGGGCATGAAGCGCTTCCGCGAGCAGGTCACCGAGACTGCCGGCTTCTACAACACCGTCGGCTTCAACGACGACACCCGCGCCTTCCTCTCCATCCCCGCCCGCCACGATGTAGCCCGCCGCATCGACTGCGCCTTCCTCGGCCGCCTCGTCGCCGAGCACCGCCTCGACGAAGACGAAGCCTTCGAAGTCATCCAGGATCTAACCGTCAACCTCGTCCGCAAAGCCTACAAACTCTAAATAGAGTTTGTGAGCTCCGCGAACCGTTCGATGCTGCTCCGTCAAAATGCCTCGCCGACACCCATGCTCCAGGTCCAGCTACCCTTGCCTCGGGCAAAGTCAGCGCGAAGGTTGACGTGATACTTGCTGCTCAACTCGTATCTTGGTCCTCCCCCAATGCTGGGCAGGAAGTTATTGATTCTGAAAATCTCCTTGCCGCCGGGTACAACCTCGCCTATACCGCCGAACGCAGCGAGGCCGAACTTCTTCGGCAACGATAGGCGATACTCGACCTGCGTCGCGATCATGTAGCGATCGATATAGCGGCCAGCTTCATATCCTCGCAGTTCGTTGTTTGTGCCATACACACAGTTGCCGTAAAACGGCGGATCGCCGCCCGTCCCGCAGACGAACAGATTGTACGCAAGGACTTGGTTCTTCCTGATGCTTCCATATTTGTTGAAGGTGAAACGGTAAGACTGGAAGGTGTATTTGCTGCCCAGCGGTTTGGCGAAAAAGTCCGACGTAAACTGCAGGAACATTCCAGCGGTCGGGTAAAAATGGTTTGGGCGGGTATCGCGAGCAAGCCGTAGACCCAGCGCGCGCAAGGTTGTGTGAAGCCCCACGTCAGGCGGAGGCACAGGAGTCTCCCCGCTGCTCGGTCTTATCGTCACAATGGAGTCGCCAGTCCAAAATCGAGGGCCAATAAAAAATTGCCAGGGAATCCGGCGCAACGCCTCGCCAAAAAAGAGTTGACCAGTCTGGTCAAGCGGCAGCTTGAGGCCCTCATTGCCAGCAGCAGTGCCGATGCCGTAGAGGCTGTAGTCCAAATTGCCGTGAAAGTACAGCGACGTGACCGCATAAGTGTTCTCTTTCATGAACAATTGTCCGCCCAGAGCGAAGCCGCTACTGCCACCGTCCGTAATGAGGCCAGCAGCCCCAATCGTCGATGGAGGAGATATCTTGTCGTTCTTGCTGAACGGGAAAATATAGCCCACAAACGGGATGATTCCAGCGCCGATGGCTGGGCTCACAATTGGGAGCGGAGCGAGAACGATGGCCCCACGACGATCCTTCTTCTTCTTCTTCTTCTTTTCCGGCTTCGACTCTATCTTCGTGGATTGTGACGCTTGATTTCCGTCCCCGCTCGCTTGAATCGCAGCCTCCTCGTCGACGAAACGGCCGTCACAGCCCGGCGTGAGAGCGTAGCCGTCGCAATTGACCGCTAGAAGTGCAAAAGCAATCAGGCTGAGCAGAAGTTTCTTCATAAGCCCGAATCTTCCGCGAGCATGGTCGCCTCTGTGGCAGGGGATTCCAACGCTCCAGTCCTCCAACCTTTTTCCAGCATTTTCATGCGCCTCCTGATTAGGCCCACCCGGACCCAGGCCTCGTCAGGAGTTAGCTTTGTCGCCGTCTGGCATCCTCGTCCTTGCCAGCTCCCTCACGGAAAATCCCCGCATCGAATCCTCTCCGGTCTACGCATCGCAATCAACTAGTAAAAGTCCTAGCCCGCCGCGCAACGTTTATTAGGTGTGGGTGGGTTGCCCGGGTCCGCGAATCGCCACAAAATTTCTGCGAATCACCCAAAAAATGCGAATCACCACAAAACCGGGTGCCCCATGTCCCGATCTTGGGACATGGGTTCAAAGTAAGGCTATGCCGATCCACAATGCCGCGCGCTCAGTTCATGCGGCATCAGTTCGTCGGAATCTCCTAACCTTCTCTGAGAAGAGGATTAACTTCTACCCGATCGAGAACCGCGGGTTGCCTTCGGTGACCTGCGCCTTGATCTGCGGCGACTCTCCCTTTTTCCACGCTGACGTGTGAAACCGAGCACGATAGAGCAGAGGCCCACCATCTTCCCCACTGCTGCGTTCAAGCGGACGTGGAATGCAAACGAACTCCGTCTCGAACGCCGTAGCACTCGCACGCACCACCGCATATCCGTGGCCGCCCATATCAACAAACGACAGCTGCGGCGACAGATCCGGATTCGATACAGCACGCGCCTTATTCAGATCACCGGTCTTCTGGTATTCCAGGCACGAGCGCACGCCGTGACGCAGCAACAGATTCACGGACGGTTGCGGCCCAGCGTCTCCCGCGGCTTGAGCCAAAAACAGTGGCCGCAGTGGATGCTCCTTCGGAAATCTATGCTCGAACGCTTCGACCAGTCCCGGTGCCGAGATCGATCCCACGACGAAGGCGATTCCGACCGGATGGAATGGTTTGGGCGGCACACTCTTCGCTGCGAGACCCGCCCAGAAACTATGCCGGTCTCCCGCAATCGTCGCAAAACCGGTGATGCCACGCTCTTGCACAAAATCATAAATCTCGCCGCGCTCAGTCAACGCATTGCTATGATCGCCGTTCGCGAAACCTGCGTAGCCCGCGCCTGGCCACGGTTTGGTGACACCCGCGGGCAGGTTCTGAGGATCGGCACGCATCTCCAATGTCGCCGTCGTGTTGCCCCAGATCTTCCACGTCGCCTTCGAAGCGAGCAGTCGTTCCAGAAACCATCTCTTCTGTTCCGCTCCAAGAATCGTCTGCGTCGGCGCGTTCTTCTGGAAGTTAGCAACTTCCAGGCTCCCATAACGAATCGACTCCGGCGGCCGCCCGCTGTTGTAGAATCTGCCCGCATCCAGAATCTCGATAGCCTCTTCCGGCAACATCTCTGGAAAGTCGGCACTCGAGAAAGGCTTTGCTTCTGGTCGATCGAGTGGCTCCTCAGAGCGGTAGCTTCGCTGGTCCGTCACAATCAGTTCTACATTCCGCCCCCACCGGATCGCTCGATATCCCTTAAGGCTGTTCACCGCGGCAAGATTATTCGGCTCCTGGCCGAGACCGTGTTCGTCGAACTGCGTGATCGGCGCATCGGCAACATGCGGACCATCGAAGCGTTCTAGCGACGGGCCGCTCGGCTTGGCCATGCGCGCTGGCTGGTATTCGAAGAACGCTTGATTAGCCGCAACCTTGCGCGTCTGAGCTGATCGAGTCGCGTCTCCGAACTTCTGCAGCCCCTGCCAGCCCTTCCAGCTGAACTCGTGATTGTCCCACATATTCACGAATGGCCAGCGTGCGCGTGCGTCCTGCAGATCTGGATCGTGCAGGTACGCTCGGTAGATCGCGCGATAGTCATCCACCACAGTTGGGATATGAAAGTCCTGAATTTTCTCCCCATGCGCATAGCGCACGATGTCGCGCAGTCGGCGATCGTACATTCCCTGCGGTCGATCTTCCGGATACCAGACGATCTCGTAGATGAAGTCCCCAAGGTGAAGCACAAAGCCCAGTTGATCCTGTTCCGGCGCTCTCTCGTCTTCATAGATCATCCGGCGGTAAGCATTCTGAGCCCCTTGATTCGCGTTCTGACAGCTCACGAAGACGAATCGCACTGGCCGGTCATCATCCCCCGCAGGAGCAGTCCGCGTGCGCCCAATCCGGCTCCCGAATCCTTCCTCATCCGTGAAGCGATACCAGTAGACGGTCGCTGGTTTCAGATCACCGGCAAGCACTCGGCAGGTCCAATCCGAATCGGCGGAGACAGGAGTCTTTGCATTCACAACGACACGCTGAAACGCTGCATCCTCTGCCACCTCCACATGCAGCGTCTTGCCGCGTACCTGGGCGTCATAAGGCCGGCGCGTCCATAGAAGAACGCTACCTGAGTCCGGATCACCCGATGCAACCCCCTCGGCGAAGAGATCCCTGCGCTCCAGCCATTGAACATTCGAAGGCGTGCCAACCGAAGCACCCCAAGCCGCCGTAGCTCCAAGAGCCAGCGCCCCTTGCAGGAAAGCGCGACGATTAATCAATGACATTGATGTCTCCTCTGGAGGTCGCTGTTCCTTCTTACAGACGCTTACACCTCTGAAGTATGCACTCTTCTGCTTGAGAAGCTACACGAGCGGGTGGCCCAGGTCTGCGAATCACCACAAAACCGGGTGCCCCATGTCTCGCGTTTGAGACGTGGGTTCAACATGAGGCAACGCCGATCCAGGACCTAACCGTCAACCTGGTCCGCAAAGCCTACACGCTCTAAGTTGCGGCTGGTATCGCGCCCTCAAGACATGCCATCAATAAACACAAGCCGACCAATCGTTACTAATCCGCCGGTGTTGGTCTTGGTAGACTGGCTCACGTTCAAAAAGGAAAGGTGATGAGTCGTCACACGGAGACTAAGATTTTCGACCCAAAAGACTCTCCTACTGGGACAGAGCTGCTTGATGCTGCAGTGGCGCGTCGAGGTGACCAGTGGTGGATGTACCTTGCTGGGCAAACCGGCGGGTACGGTGCTACGCAACTCTTCAGCGCGTGCCTTGCTCCCGGCTGTACCTTGTCGGCATCTGGCTGGCAGCTTACCCTTGACGACTCTGGGCAGGTCATTCCGCTCTGTGGCAATCAAAAAAGCGCTGCATGGGACGGCGGAGGCGGCCGTCACTGTCCTTCTTATGTGAAAGGATGGGACCCTCAGAAGGAGGCGTGGGTAGAGCGGCTGTATTATGCCGGCGCTGCGGAGAATCTTTGGGGCCCCTACTCCATTGGCTATCTGGAATGGGATGGCACCTCATGGCAAGACCAGCCGTCACCAGCATTCGTCGCCAACGAGGACTGGGAACATGGCAGCGTGTATGAGCCGAATCTGATCTACCACGATGGTAAGTGGAAGATGTGGTACGTCGCGGGATCGAACCAGGAGAACTACCTCATTCACGGTTATGCCGAAAGCCGGGACGGAAGCTCCGGGTGGAGCAAGCACGTTATCTTTGCTCTGCCCGAAATGAAGCTCTTCGACTTCTGTGTCAGGGAGCGGGACGGCGCCTTCGAGGCGGTATTCGCGCGCGTTTCAGTGGGACCTGGTCCTGCGCTTCCTGAAACCGGACTCTGGTGGTGTTGTGCAGATCGACCCTACTCCAAGCTCTCCGAGTGGAGATCCGCTACTCAGATTATGGATGCTCGAGACTGTGGATGGCATAGCGGCGGCTGGAAGCCTTCGCTCCAGTTCCACGAATCAATCGCAGGTCGTTTATTCATCTTCTTTGATGGGCTTTACCGGACTCGTGAACCGGGTCCATTCCCTTTTGCCTTCACACTCGGCTGCCTCGAAACCAACTCGCCACGATGCGCTCCTGAAACATGAAACTCCATAGCACACCCAGGACGAATCCTGATAAACGCACTTGCGTTTACGGATCTCGGGCGATACGGTCCGAAGCTCTCAGAATCGATGGGGCCGTGCGACAAACCCTTCCCTAGGAAACTCGATTTCAGAAAATGAGATTGGTCCAACCAAAAATAAATTTCAAAAAGTGGCAAATTTTCGACCTCCAATTAAGAGGTGTCTTCTGACCACAATTCACCACGCAATCACCACGATTTCACCAGCAAATTACCATCAAAAAACACCCACGATCTCCCCAACCCCCCTCAAAAACACCAGCAAAACAGCAAAAACAGCACCATCCGGCCCCGAAATATTTTTTCTGCAAAATTGCTGAAAAAACACCCCGCTCAAACACCCCGCCGAAGGTCCCCACCCAGGAGTAAGATTTCATAACATGAGTCTTTTCTTCGCCTCCGGCAGCCCATCCACCGAGATGTCCTCAGAAGAAGTGCGTTCCAACCTGTTCCAGGCACTGGACAAACTAGGACCTCGCCGCAAAGTCCTCGCCGTTCCACCCGATTTCACTCGCATGCACTCCCAAAGCGGCGTATTGACCGAATTAGCCTGGCAATACTACGGCGACAAACTCGTCGACGTGCTACCCGCCCTCGGAACCCACAAAGCGATGACCGATCAGGAGATCGCCACCATGTACGGCGCCACGCCGCGCTCACTCTTCCGCGTCCACGACTGGCGCAACGACATCGTCACCCTAGGTGAAGTCCCCGGCTCTTTCATGTACGAGGTCAGCGAAGGCAAGCTCGACTACACCTGGCCCGCGCAAGTCAACAAGCTGCTGCGCGATGGCGGCCACGACCTCATCCTCTCAATCGGCCAGGTCGTTCCACACGAAGTCGTCGGCATGGCGAACTACAACAAGAACATCTTCGTCGGCACTGGCGGCTCCATAGGCATTCATCGCAGCCACTTCCTCGGCGCAGTCTACGGAATGGAGCGCATGATGGGCCGCGCCGACACGCCCGTGCGCCGCGTGCTGAACTACGCCAGCGACCACTTCGCGAAGAATCTTCCAATCGTTTACGTACAAACCGTGGTCGGAAAGAACGATGCGGGAAAGCTAGTCATTCGCGGCATGTACGTTGGCGATGACACCGAATGCTTCGAACTCGCAGCAGCGCTGAGCCTCAAGGTGAACTTCAAGATGATGGATCGGGAGATCAAGAAAGCAGTAGTCTTCCTCGATCCCCACGAGTTCAAGAGCACATGGCTGGGCAACAAAAGCGTCTACCGCACGCGCATGGCGCTAGCCGACAACGCTGAACTCATCGTCCTCGCGCCCGGTGTCCATGAATTCGGCGAAGACGCCGCAATCGACGTGCTGATCCGCAAATACGGCTACTGCGGAACCCCGCGAACACTCGAAGCAGTCAAAGAAGATCCTCAACTCGCAGGAAATCTGAGCGCGGCAGCCCATCTCATCCACGGCTCCAGCGAAGGCCGCTTCACCATCCGCTACTGCCCCGGCCACCTCACCCGCGCAGAGATCGAAGGCGTCCACTTCAAATACGGCGACCTAACCGAGATGGCAGCGAAATACAACCCAGAAACCCTGGAAGATGGCTGGAACACAGTAGATGGAGAAGAGATCTTCTACATCTCCAACCCCGGCCTCGGCCTCTGGGCCTACCAAGGCCGCTTCACCAATTAGCTTCACCAATTAATTTGATTTGCCGTGCACCAGCCTGAATGAGTATTCTGGGACGGTTAAGAATTGGTTAGACCAATAGAATTGAAGAAGGGTGTTGCAATGAGTGAAGAATTGAAGCTTCCAAAGTTTTCGTTGGGTGTGGGTGACCGCTTTGCGCACCAGGCAAAGGCGCAACTTGCGGCGTGTGTGCTTGCCGCTGATGCGGGGATTGAGGTGGTGCCGGTGTGGAACAAATCCAACCGGGAGCATATGATTATCGGCTCGGAGCCGAGCCAAACGCGGCTTGCGGCTGACGCAGCAGTGAAGGAACTGGGGTGGACCAAGCCTTACTTCCTTGATGCGGACCACATTAGCTTAAAGACAGTTGCGAGATTTTTGAATTCGTGCGATTTTTTTACGCTCGACGTGGCAGATCTGATTGGGCAGCCGGCGGATTCCGGAGAGGTTGCGGCGTTTGTGAAGCGGCACCCAGAGCTGATCGGGACAGTGACGATTCCGCACATTGCGGAGCCCTTCAAGACCGATACAGCATTTGTGCAAGGCGTGGCGAATAAATTTCTGGCGGCTGTGCAGCACGCGGGGATGATCTACCGCTTTCTGGTCGAAAACAAGGGAGCAGGTCGGTTTGTGGCCGAAGTTTCGATGGACGAGACTGATTCGCCACAGACGCCGGTTGAGCTATTGATTATTCTGGCTGCGATTGCAGATGAGAAAATCCCGATCCAGACAATCGCGCCAAAATTTACGGGACGCTTCAACAAGGGCGTGGACTATGTGGGCGATATAGCGCAATTTACAAAAGAGTTCAACGAAGACCTGGCTGCGATTGCATTTGCGGTGAAGACGTATGGCCTGCCTGACAATTTGAAACTGAGTGTGCACTCGGGGTCGGATAAGTTTTCAATCTACAAGGCGATTCATGATGCTGTGAAGAGGTTCGACTCGGGAGTGCATCTGAAGACCGCGGGTACGACTTGGCTGGAGGAACTCATCGGACTGGCGGAGGCTGGCGGGACTGGGTTGGAGATCGCGAAGGAGATATATGCGGAGGCGTATGCGCATGCCGAGGAGCTATGCGCGCCGTACGCGACCGTGATTGATATCGATGCCGCACAACTGCCCAAACCAGAAGAGGTCAACGGCTGGACCAGCGAGCAGTACACGTCAGCACTGCGCCACGAGCAAAGTAACAAGGCCTATAACCCTAGCTTCCGTCAGCTGCTGCACGTTGGGTTCAAGGTTGCAGCGAAGATGGGAGATCGGTACCTCAATGCGCTGGAGGCAAATGAAGAGGTCGTGGCGCGGAATGTGACGGAGAATCTGTTCAATCGGCACATCCGCCCTGTGTTCCTTGGAACGTAGTGCTCAACGCAGCAGAGTATTCAACTCAAGAGCACTAGAATTATCGCGAGCAAACTCGTTTCCCATGTGGGCATCGAGAATCAAAGAGGAGTTACACCATGAATCTTGGCTTCAAAATCCCTGAACAGAGATCACTCGATCTACTCTCGCTCGGGGCACTCGTCCACCGTCTCGATCCGGGTATCATTCCGTTCCGCAAAGCAACGCAGTTTGCGATTCACGTGAGTGGCGGCGAGTTCAATGTCGCCGGCAATCTGGCTGATGCTTTTGGTCAGCGAACAGGAATCGCGACGGCTATGGTCTCCTACCCAATTGGAGATTTGATCTCGGAGCGGGTGCGCGGAATGGGCGTGCGTCCTTTCTACAAGCGATTTGAGCACGATGGAACGCGCGGACCGAACATGGCAACTGTGTATAGCGACCAGGGCCTGGGTGTGCGGGCTCCAGTGGTGTTCTACAACCGCAGCAACGAAGCGGCGGCGCTGCTCAAACCGGGAGATTTTGACTGGAAGTCGATCTTCGGCGAGGGCGTGCGCTGGTTCCACAGCGGCGGCATCTTCGCTTCGCTGTCGGAGACGACGGCGGAACTCGTGATTGAAGCGATGAAGGCCGCCAGAGCTGCCGGAGCTATCTGCTCGTTTGACTTGAACTACCGGGAGAAGCTGTGGAAGACGGTGGGCGGGATGAAGCGTGCTCATCAGGTACTCGGAGCGATTGTCGATAATGTTGACGTGCTGGTTGGCAATGAGGAGGATCTCCAAAAGGGGCTTGGGTTCAAGGGACCGGAGGTAACCGCAAGTTCCAAACTGGACACCGGCGCGTTTCTGTCGATGATCGAGCATGTGGTAGCCCGCCATCCGCAGATTAAGATTGTTGCGACTACGCTGCGGGAGGTGCATTCGACAAACCATCACAGTTGGAGTGCTGTGGCATGGGTGAACGGAGAAGCTGTCTATGCGCCTACGTGTGAGTTGAATGTACATGACCGTGTTGGCGGCGGAGACGGTTTCGCATCCGGGTTCATCTATGGGCTTCTGAACGGCGAGACGCCTCAGGATGCCATCAGGCTCGGATGGGCTCATGGAGCGCTGATGACGACGTTCCCGGGCGATACGACGATGGCAACTCTTGATCAGGTCAAGGCGTTTGCCAGCGGAGGATCAGCACGTATTCAGCGTTAGACTGCGATGACGAACAGGCGGGCTGATGGCAGCATAAGCTCGCGTCGTCAGTTTCCTGTTAGCAGCTTGGGAGCAGCGATGATTGTGGTATTGATGGGTGTCAGCGGTTCCGGAAAGACCACGATCGGCAAGCTTCTTGCTGAACGGATGGGATGGGCCTTCGCCGATGCTGATGATTATTTCTCCCAAGCCTACAAGGATAAGATGGCTGCGGGGTATCCCTTGACCGACGAAGACCGCGCTCCATGGCTTTGGACCTTGAATGGGGTGCTAAGAAAATGGGAAGAGGAAAGGACGAATGGTGTCCTGGCGTGTTCGGCGTTGAAGGAGAAGTATCATGAGGTCCTCGAGGATAGAGTGCCTTCGACGCACATCATGTTTATATTTCTTGATGGGTCGAGAGAGTTGATTGCGAAGCGGCTGGCGGGGCGGAGGCATGAGTACATGAACCCGAAGCTGCTGGACAGTCAACTGGCTACGCTGGAGAGGCCAGACGATGCTTTTCGAATTGTGAACGACCGGGCCCCTAGGGAGATAGTGGACCAGATTCAGACGTATATCCTGCGAGCGCAGAACCTGGCCGCAGAGACGATATTGGAGTAAGAGAGGACTTTTCGATGGGGCATCCGTTGTTTGATCTGAGCGGGAAATCGGCTGTGGTGGTGGGTGGGACTTCGGGCATTGGCCTGGCGATGGCGATCGGGCTCGCGGAGGCGGGCGCCGATGTGGTGGCGAGTTCACGGCGGCCGGAGCAGGTGGATGAGGCGGCGAAGGCGATCGAAGCCACGGGCCGCAGGGCGTTGCGTCTGACCTCGGATGTGGCCGAACGCGCGACGTTGCAGGCGCTGCTGGATGGAACGGTGAAGGAGTTCGGCAAGGTCGATATCCTCATCAACTGCGCGGGGAAGATCAAGCGTGAACCGACGCTGACGGTGTCTGAAGAGACGTGGGACGGCATCATGGACACGAATGTGACCGGAACGCTGCGGGCGTGCCAGATCTTCGGCAAACATATGCTAGAGCGCGGTTATGGGCGCATCATCAACATCGCTTCACTGAATACGTTTGTGAGCCTCAAGGAGGTTACGGCGTATGCGGCGAGTAAGGCCGCGGTTGGGGCGCTGACGAAATCGCTGGCTGTTGAGTGGAGCTCACAGGGTGTGACGGTGAATGCGATTGCACCGGGGGTCTTCCGGACTGCGCTGAATCAGAAGCTGCTGGACGAGAGCGACCGCGGCAAGGAGCTGCTGATGCGGACGCCGATGGGGCGGTTCGGGAAGACCGTGGAGCTTGTCGGCTCGGCGATCTTTTTGGCTAGCGATGCTTCGGCTTTTGTCACCGGCGAGATCCTTGTAGTGGACGGTGGTTTCCTGGCTAGTGGCGTGAATCAGTAGGGCCTTTGGCGCACCCTCCCCCCACTGGCGGTTTTGTGCAAAGTCTTCACAGGAGATGACTTAGCCCTGGACTTCAACTGCAAAGTATTGATGATAAATACTTTACGTGCAAACTATTCTTTCTAAATAAGTTAGCCCGGGAGGCTGTCTATATCTCCCCACGGGGCTTGCTTGTTTTGATCTATATATCCAGTATAGTGAGTTGAGCGGAACTAAAATGCCATGTGGATGTTGTTGGCTGGTAATGGGTTAGCTGGTTTCGGGGCTTGACATGCGATTTCCGGGCGGAAAGCGCGAAAAAAAAATAGGGTACAACAGTAAAGGTCATAATGTCAGTCGTTTCGTCCTTCCCTTTGGTGGGGTAATGGAAGGAGTCTCAGACGGCGTCAAGCAGCTCCGTCGTATGCGAATTTGTGGAACGCCTCTACCACTGTCTTCGATAACTCATCACGATTTCGCTTCGTCACGAGTTCGTGCCCCGCGCCAGTGATAGGAAGCAGTTCGGTCCGTGCCGGAATGAGCTTCAAAGCAACTGTCACTTCGTCGATGGAGCCGAAAGCATCGCGCGTGCCATGAACGAACGTTGCAGGAGTTTGGAGGCCAGGGAAGTGACCTGTCCGCAACTCACTGGGTTTTAGAGGCGGATGGAGCGGGTACGAGAGCAGCAGGAGCTGATCGACGAGACCGGGTTCAGACGCGGCCAGCACCGATGATTGCCTGCTTCCGTAAGAATGGCCACCTAGAAACATGCGGCCCGAAGTTTGTCGTCGCATGGAAGCAATTGCTGCTCGGAGTCCCTGTTGGTCGCGTTCCGCACTGCCACGATGCGGTGGCCCGTGCGGTCGCAGCTGCCGGAAGGGGAGATCGCAGCGAAGGACGGTCAGTCCGGAGGCGCAGAATGCTTCTGCCAGCGCTACGAGAAGTGGAGATTCGCAGTTCGCTCCTGCGCCGTGCGTCAGGACTAGGCAATCCCCATCCGAATTGGTCGGGCAATGCAGAAAACCTCGAACTGGTATTTCATTTTGCGGAGCGTCCAAAAATTCTCGATAGTTGCTCATATCCACAGCCCATTGTAGTCACAATGGATGCAACCATTTCTTCAACTTATATCAGCGCCTCGTTTACCTGTGGGGGCCGTCGCTGCGCGGGCTTTACGCGAAATGAAGATGGACCTTCATCGAACTGCCGCGGTCCACCGCCACTTCAAAAGCGCGGTTCGCATCAGCAATTGGAAATGCATGCGTCATCAAAGGCAACAGGTTGATCTTGTTTGAAACAATCTCCTCCACGGCAATTGCATACTCCTCTGCAAAACGGAACGAGCCCTGATACCGCAACTCCTTCGCCATCACAAGATTTACTGCAACAGCTGATTGGCCCGCCGGCAGATTCCCGACCTGCACAACTGTGCCGCCGGCGCGAACTCCGCGCAGACTCGTATCCAGCCCTGCCGGAGTTCCCGAAGCTTCGATCACCACATCGAAGGTTCCGCGGTTCTGAGCCCATCGGTCAATTCTGTTCTGATCGTTCGCCAGGACCGTCTCATCGGCGCCGAGCAAAGCGGCCATGTCCAGCGCCTTCTGCGCTAAATCAATTGCGACAATGCGGTGGGCTCCGGCGCGTTTCGCCGCGGCAAGCAAAATGCAGCCTATCGGCCCGCATCCCACTATCAGCAAACGTGCTCCCAATAGAGACCCAGCCTGGCGCAACGCATGAAGCGCGACAGCAAGAGGCTCGGCCATCGAGGCCTGCGCAAAGTCCAGGCCATCCGGCACCGCGACACACTGGCTGGACGATACGCAGATGAACTCGCGAAACATACCTTGCACATGGGGAAATGTCGATGCGCTGCCCATAAACCGCATGTTGAGGCAGTGGTTTGTCATTCCTTTCACACAGAACCGGCATGTACCGCAGTTCAGTGCTGGATTCACCGCAACTCGCTGGCCGATCTGAAATCCACTAACCCCCTCGCCAAGCGCCGCTATCTCACCTGCTGCTTCGTGGCCCAAAACGAATGGTTCACGCACCGCGAAGTCCCCGCTTTTGCCCTTGAAGTAGTACGACAGATCCGATCCGCAAATGCCGCCTGCACGTACTCGCACCTGTACATACCCTGGCGGCGGCTCGGGAACTTCGTGCTCTTCAATAACAATCTTCTTTGGATCGTGAAGAACTGCTGCAAGCATCTCTACCTCCCTGGTGGCGCTACCGTGACGTCCTTCGGATAAACGGCGTAGAACAAAACGCCACTGATCAACAGAAGCAATGCGAGAATATACATCCCAGCGCGAAGTCCTGCATACGCGATGATCAGCGCGCCAAGAACGCCGGACAGGCTTCCGCAGGAGTTGATCAGCGCAAGACCAGCTGCAGCCGCCGACCCAGAAAGCAGGCGGCCGGGAAGAGTCCAGTAGATTGGCATCAGGGACAAGATACCCGACGCTGCGATCGTAAGCATTGCGAGAGAAAACCAAAAACGATCATGAGCATAGGTCGCAAGCGCTAGTCCGATAGATGCAAGCAAAACAGCCGCTGTGCCATACAGGCGCTGCCTTCCAGAGCGTTCAGCCTGCCGCGCATTCAGATACATCGAGATCGCCGCGCCGCCAAAGGGAATCGCGGTGTACAAGCCAACGTGGAAGTTGTTGTCGACTCCAGAGTTGCGAAGCAATGTAGGGATCCAGAAGGTCAGGCCATAGAACGCGGTATTGAACAAAATCATCACCACGATCAGCAGGTAGATGCTTTCTGATTGAAAAGCATCCATGATGCGATGTCCTTTATGTTTCGCCTCACGTGCGACATTCTCCTCGATAATCTGCTTCTCCTCGTCGGTTAACCAGGAGACCTCGCGCGGACTGTTTCGCAAAAGAAGAAGAATGGCGATGCCAAGGATCACGGACGGGAAGCCTTCGAGAATAAACAACCACTGCCAGCCCTTCATCCCGCCAACACCGTTCATCGACTGGAGAATGGCTCCGGATAGCGGAGCACCCACAACAACTGAAATCGGCAGCGCCATCAGGAACAACGAATACATGCGGCTTTGGCGTCTCGTGGGCAGCCATGTATTCGCGTAATACATTACGCCCGGGACGAAGCCGGCCTCACATATCCCAAGTAGCAGTCTCAAGGAGTAAAAGACCATCTGATTCTTCGAAAAGATCATCAGCATGGAGACAATGCCCCAGGTAACCATAATGCGCGCGAGCCACGCACGTGCGCCGACGCGTTGCAGTATCAGGTTGCTCGGGATTTCGAAGAGCATGTAACCCCAGAAGAAGATGCTCGCGCCCACAGCAAAAGCTGTATCGGATAACCCGAAATCAGCGGTCATTTGCAGCTTTGCCAGGCTTATGTTCACTCTATCCAGATAGGAGAGAACGAACCCGAGAAAGAATAGAGGAACGGTCCTAAAAATTACCTTTCTGTACAGCCGATCTTCTCCTTGAACGCCGATGTTCGCCGGGACATACGTTGCGATCTCGCCGTTCATAACTGTCCCTCTCTGTCGGAGTCACTTACGCCAGCGCAAGCACTTCACTCCACACGCCCTCATCCACCACAATGCCGTTTGCAAGTTGCTCGTTCCTTGTTCGGAGAGCACTTTCTCCTGGATAAAGAACTTCTTTGCTGTCTTCGGCAAGCGTCGAAGAATGCAGGTAATCCACGACGCTATCGGCGACCTGGGCAGTAAACGCCTCACCACCAAGCTGACGCGGGTCGACTACGACGAACACTTGCGAACAGCCCGTGCAACTCCCTTGCTTAACCTGATCGATGGCGTTCGTTGGTAAACCTTCTGACAGGACTGCAGCAAGCAGGTCGAGCATAATAGCAAAGCCAGAACCCTTCCAATATCCCATTGGAAGAATGCGCATGGACGCTTCAATTGGGCCTGGTTCGCTGGTCAACACACCATCGCCGTCAAATCCCGCGGGAAAGGGCATGGTCTTGCCCTTCAAACGCGTCGTCTGCAGCTTGCCGTACGAGTATTGCGACATCGCCATGTCGAGAACAACGTTCCCTTTCTCGCGTGGTACTGCAATCACAAAGGGATTGTTGCCGAGCCGAGTATCTTTTCCACCCCACGCAGGCATGCACGACTCCGTGTTGGTCCAACTGATCGCGACATAACCATGATTCGCGGCATGCCATCCATACGCTCCGCCGCGCATCCAGTGTGTCGTGTTCCGCAGAGCCACGATTCCGACACCTTGACCGACGGCGAGCTTCATTGCGCGCTCCGTTGCAAACAGTGCATTCAGAATCCCGGGCCCTCGATCCCCGTCATAGATTTCAATTGCACTCAACTGTTTCACCAGAGAAGGCTTACCCTCGAGATTCACCCAACCCTTCCTGATGTAATCCACGAACCGCGCCACGCGATTCAGACCATGCGAGTTCACGCCGTCGCAGGTCGATTCGGTATGAATCCGAGCACACAAATCGGCGTCGTCTTCCTTCATGCCTGCCCTGACGAAGGCCGTTCGGATCACTCGTTGCATCTCCGCAAAAGGCACGCGAACCATCTGCTTATCTCCAGGGAAAGGGCATGGTGGAACACCAAAAAAACTTGAGACAGTCAGTCTTCACATCAACTTATCTCTTATCTTTTTGTCCCGAAGTAATTATAGGTCGCTTTAGTGCATGAACGAATGTGTAACCGAATCGCCGCTGACGCGAGCGCCATTGGCTAAATCGTGAATTGAGGCCCGACGTGTAGGAAAGCCAGGTTCGGCCGCCGAATGGGAGCAGTTTCGGAAAAAGTGCTGGTCCGCGAATAACTAAGGTGGACGGTCAAGCTCTAATGTGCAACCACGGATTGGCGACGCTGGAGAAAACGGCGAACTGCAGGGTCGCGTTCGAGGCCTATTGCGATATCGTAGGCTTCATGCGCTTGGGGATGAGCGCCGATTTGGGCAAAGAGAGCTGCTCGGGCGGCCCAGTATGGCTGATAGCTGACGAGGCGCGGGTCGTCTTCGATCTGCTTCAATGCTTTCAGTGCGTCCGATGGGCCTTGAATCTCGGCAATGATGAGGGCGCGATTGATTGCGATGACAGGGGAACTGGAGAGGGCCAGCAGCGCATCGTAGAGTTGAGCGATGGATTTCCAATTGGCGATGCCCGTACGGCGGCGGGTGATATGCGCAGACTGGATGGCTGCTTCCAGCTGGTAACGGCCTATCTGGGTCTTTGTGCTGGCGTGCATTAACAGTGCTTCGGCTTCCGCAATCTTTGGCGCGTCCCAGAGTGCGGGGTCCTGCTCGGCGAGCGGGATGTAGTCGCCTTGCGGACTGCGGCGGGCGGGGCGGCGCGCCTCGGCGTAAAGCATGAGGGCGAGGAGTCCGAGCGCTTCGGGTTCGTCAGGAAGCAACTGAGTGATAAGGCGACCGAGGAAGATTGCCTCTTCGGCGAGATCGCGGCGGGCGATGTCTGCGCCTGTCGCGTCGATCCAGCCTTCGGAGAAGGCGGCGTAGATGGCGTTTAGTACGGAGTCGAGGCGGTGTGAAAGCTCGTCGCGTCCGGGGATGCTGAATGGAATTCCTGCATGTCGGATCTTGGTTTTGGCGCGGACGAGGCGCTGACTCATGGTGGCGGGTGAAACGAGAAAAGCCGACGCAATGCGCCCGGCATCGAGTCCGAGGATTGTTTGGAGAATAAGTGGCGCCCGCATGGCGGCGTCGATAGCGGGGTGAGTGCAGGCGAAGATGAGTGCGAGGCGACGGTCGGGGATCTCTTCGACCGCTGGACCTGTGGCGGCGGCAATTTCGAGACCTTCGACGATGGCCTCGAACTCTACGATCTGCTCGTGGCGAGTGCGATCGATAAGCTTGCGGCGCGCTACGGTGAGCAGCCACGCCTCAGGGTTAGTGGGGCAGCCGCTGTGGGGCCAGTCGGTGAGTGCTGACGCGAAAGCTTCTGAGAGCGCGTCTTCCGCTGCAGCGACATCGTGGGTGCGGGCGGCAAGGAAGGCGACGAGTTTGCCATAGCTGCGCCGCGCTACTGCATCAGCCATGCTTCGTGCGTCGCCTTCAGGATGGGGCATCAAATCTATGCCGTCTCTATGCCGTCGTGAGTTGTCCGGTGGGGACCTGGGAGCTGACCGGAGTGGGCCAGAGGGGCCGGACCTCAATCGTTCCGTGCGAGGCTCCGGGGCAGCGGGCGGCCCAGGAGAGAGCGGCGTCGAGGTCGGGGACATCGATGAGGTAGAAGCCGCCGATTTGCTCCTTCGAATCGGAGTAAGGGCCGTCGAGAACCTGTGATTTGCCGTCGGCGACGCGCACGGTAGTAGCGGTGGGTGTGGGCTGGAGACGGTTCGATGCGACCCAGGCGCCAGCGTTTTTGAGAGCTTCGGTGTAGGCCGTGTAAGAGGCGACGGCCTGCTGTTGGTCGGCCTGGGCCATCCGGTTCCAGCCGCCTTCTTCGGAATAAAGCATCAACATGTATTGCATAGGAAACCTCGCGTGTATGGATTTTATGCGGACATTCTGTCCGCTTACTACCATGACGATTGGGTTCCTTGAATTTCGACAGGATGGTTGTGAATTTCAGGCGAGAGGGTCAGCGGATTCCGAACCCGAGGATGCGTTGCCAGCCCAGTCCGTCCTCGTCAGAAGTGGCAGTTTCCCGGGTCGGCGACGTCAATGCGACGTGCTGCGTCTGCGGGAATGAGCTGGACGGCGATGGTTTGCGCCTCGATGGCGCCTTCGTTTCGGAGGATGTGCACGTGGTCGCCGCCGGGATCGACAAACCCCATCCCTGTTTTGTACACATGCGGCTTGCAGTCGGGATCGTGCCCTTCGTAGTCCGTGACGACGCCTGCCGTGACGATGATCAGGCTATCGCCTGGGTGGGAGTGCCAGCCGGTGCTTCCGCCGGGCGCCCAGACATTGCTCTGCACGTACACGTCTGAGAGGCCCTTCGTCTTCTGGAGCGACTGCCAGAGTTGCTCATTCCCCTCGGTCTTCAGGCCGGGTGGAAAGGAGCTGAAGACATCGATTTCGCCAAACCGGCCTACAGCGAGCAAGGTGGTTTTGTACCCTACAGCCGTTGTCGCAAAGGCCCTTCCTGGATGACGGAGAGAGGCGGCTGCGATGATGGCGCTGAACAACGCCAGGCACGTTAGTCTCCTTCGCATATCGCCCCCTTTTCCCGTCGGCGGCGATGGGGATGCGCCGCCGGGCACGCCTGTGGGTGCTCATCCCGACCGTCTGTTTCTCGACGGACTTATCGATCTTTCCCGACCGTGTCGAGGACCGGCTTACTCACGACGCCATGGATGGGTTGCGACCCGAAATGCTTCAGCGCGGCAGGCCCCCCGAACACCATCGTCATGTTCGAGTACAGGACCTCGGTTCCTCCCGTGATGCAGACCGTCAGCGTCGATGTATGCGGAGTCGTCGGGTCGAAGGGAGCGGCGCTTCCATTCCCCGTCACCAGGCTGACCGGGCCTGTAATCTGAAAACCCCCTGTGACTGGATTCGTGCCGTATTGGGGGCAGCCGGCTATGCCCGGGATGACCTTGATGTTCGTCAACCTGATGTGGTGCGTGTGAGACCCTTGACCGCCCTTCGTTGCATCGAGAATACCGTTCGTGGTCCCATAGTCGGACATTGTCATATCCGCTAAGAAGTCGGCAGTGCCCCATGGGTGGAGGTCCAGTGACCATCGACCATGCATTTCATACGGGCTGCCCGTGATGGTCGTATCCAGAGGTGAATAATCGTTAAACAGGCCGCTTAAGTGCACTGGCTTGCGCTCCTGGGCCAAAGCACAGGTGGCTGAAACGAACAAAAGCAGTGAGAGCGAGCGTGCGGCCGAAGTCAGGGTTTTGATTTTCATAAAAGACCTCCAAGGTTGAGTTTGAGTTGAGATACAGGGACACAAGAGCTGAGCTTGGACGAACTGAATTCGGCGGTTATAAGCCGAACCGCGCGGCTCGACGCGCAGTTTTGCCCACGAGCATCGTCAGGCCCGTAAGCAGCATCGTCCAGGTGGCAGGTTCGGGTGTCGCGACCGTGAACTCGAGCCCATACGGGACGGTGCCCACGCTTGCTTCCTGCACCCAAAACGAATACGTTCCCGCCGGTAGCGGAGCGGTGAAGCCGGTGGAACCCAAGCCCGACGTCCCCATCAGCGGCAGGATGTTCAGGCCAATATCTGCGGTGTCGTCGTAGTGGTACCAGCCGAGAAGACCTGCGGCAGTGGTAGCGGCTGTCGAGACGGTTACTTGCGGTCCGGATTCAATACCGATGAACGACTCACCGAGGGCTCCGAGCGTTTGCGTGCCGGGCAGGACGGTAATGGCCGTTAGTTCCTCACCTTGAGGCACGGTGAAGGTGAAGTAGTCGCGATCGATAACAGTGCCGGTCTTGCCGGTGGTTCCGAAGAGGTCGTTGAGCCCCAGCGAAACGGTCAGCAGCGTAGGGGTTAAACCGGAGTTGGATAGGTCGCCCGAAACACTTTCGTTGTAGATTGTGTCCCCATGGGCGGCCGTACCGTACAGAAGAGCGCCCGCAAGCAGAAAGATACTCATGCGCATATGCGAAGTCATTTAGTGTGTCCTCGTTTGATCTGAAAAATGAAAACTAGACGGTTGCAGCTCGTTCTAAAATCAACCTCTTTTCTGGTTGGCGTCGCCGAATAGGAACGCTCGGTCACTATGGGTCAACTGGGGTGCGCGGTGCAAACAGTAAGGCACGGAATTGCTGTCATTCCTTCACTTACCGTCGAATGCAGTCTTTTGCCGTGCCTTTTTGTGGGCGTAGGGCTGCAATTTTCACGATTGCTGTTCCTTACGGCCGGGGCGAACCAGGAAGTGGGGGGCGCTCTTCAGATCCGCGAAGGCTTGCGAAGAATGTTGGGGATTCGTGAAGAGACTGCGGCCTAAGTCAATCGCGATGGATAGTCCCGCGCTGAAAAGCAGCAGAGGATGCAGGACTGCTCGAAGACTTGTCCGGAGTACCTGGCTCAGTGAACATCCCATTGGCCACTTAAGGCCACGTTTGCTGTGCCGGTCTGATCGCAAGTGCCGCCGACAACCGTGTAGGTCCCACTCATGAACTCGGTGAGCGGGTCCACCGTCCCAACGAAATCGAGGGTGCCGTTGTCCGTCTTGATTTCAAGAGACACAAGAGTGCCCATGAGGAAGCTGCCGGAAGGAAAGGATCCCGTGTTGAGGGTGGTCGCACTGAAACAGGGCGTATCGAAGGTGGCAGTTCCGGTGATTCCAAAGCTACCGGTAGAGCTGGCGGTGGTACTTTGAGCGAAGTTGCCTGACACGTTGAATGTCTTTTGAGCGGAGCTGGTGAATGCGCCGCCCCAAGTGTCAGCGTCAGCGATGGAAATGCTGATGCCGGTGACGCTTCCCTGGTCGCCGTCATCACATCCACCGTTGATGCTGTAGGTTCCGGCGAAGGCGTTGTTGGCGAAACTCCCAGTCAACGTAACAGTCTGTCCATCAAGGGTCGTCGCGGTCAGGGAGGCATTAGCATCGGTCATAGTACCCGCGAAGCCTATGGTGGTCAGTTGATTGAAACAATTTGAACCGTCGACATGCAGTGCGCCGTTAACTGCGTAGTCAGCTTGGGCGAGACTGTAGGCAAACGTGATGCTGCCGGTAAAGGTAAGGGGAGACTTCCCCGGCACAGTGGAGGCCGCACTGAATTGCCAATTGCCGCCGGCCACGCTAGGGGTTGGCGGTACGGGAGGTTGCGTTGCGATAGGAGGTGTCGAGGTCGCAGCTGGCGTTGATCCCGGCACACCCCCACAACCGGAGAGAAGAAAAGCAGCTGAAAGAGCAAAAGCCGTCGCCGAACGTTTCATGGAAGTGCCTCCCTCGCGCGATATCGAATCATTTCTCTCTTTGGCCCCGAATGGAGATACGCGGGGATAGTCGAACATCCTGGTGGATCGTTACAAGAGCCAGGGCGCGAAACTGCAGCTTTTCCCTTATTTACCGTCGAATACTGTCTTTTGCCGTGCCTTTGCGAGGCGGGGGAGGCTACAATTCCGTCACGAACGCGGATCAACCAGGAGAGCGTAATGGGCGAACCGTCCCTTGGTACACCGCCATCCGAGAGACCGCTTGAAGATCGGCTGGATTCGTGGAAAGAGATCGCGGCCTACCTCAAACGCGACGTGACGACGGTTCAGCGCTGGGAGAAGCGGGAGGGGATGCCTGTCTACCGACACGTGCATGACAGGATGGGCTCGGTGTACGCATCCCGGGCTGACCTGGATGAGTGGATGCGCGGGCGGAATCCTGGAATAGGGCAAGGGCAGGAGAATGGGGACAATAGCCTGCCAGTCAACCCTTCTGCAGAATCGCCGCGGCCGGCGATATCGCGCTTTCGTACCAGATGGAAATTTGTCCTGGCGTTGGCTACGGCGGCAGCGGTTCTGGCGATTGGCATAGGCCTCTGGCTTCAGAGGACGGAGTACTTCTGGCGAAACCCCATAGCTAACGCACGATTTCAGACGGTCACGGACTTCGATGGAGTGGAGCAGGCCGCTGCGGTGTCCCGCGACGGTCATCTTGTGGCGTTTCTGTCGGATCGGGACGGGCAGATGGACGTCTGGGTTACGCAAGTCGGTTCGGGCGAGTTCCATAACCTGACTCACGGGAGTGTTCTGGGGCTGGTTAATCCATCGATCCGAACTCTGGGGTTCTCTCCCGATGGATCTCTGGTTACGTTTTGGGTTCGCAAGCCAGGGGGGGCGAGTGGCGGCGACATCAGTGTTTGGGGAGTGCCTACGCTCGGTGGCGAGCCGAGACCGTACCTTGAAGGAGTGGCCGAGTTCGACTGGTCCCAAGACGGGTCTCGACTCGCGTATCACACACCCGGACCCGGAGATCCTCTGTTCGTGTCAGACGGTAGCGTGCGACCGGAGAGTCGGTCTATCTTCACTGCGCCGGCCGGACTCCATAGTCACTTTCCGCTGTGGGCGCCTGACACAGCGTACCTCTACTTCGTGCTGGGCGGGCTCCCAGACAAATTGGATGTCTGGCGCATTCGTCCAACTGGTGGAATTCCGGAACAGATCACGTCGCACAGTGGGCGCGTGAGTTATCCGGTTCTATTGGGCCGGCGGATGCTGATGTATCTTGCCAGCGATCCTGATGGCTCGGGGCCGTGGCTTTACAGCATGGACGTCGGGCGTCGCATTCCGCACCGGTTGAGCTCCGGTTTTGACCGGTATACGTCGCTGGCGGCGAGTGCTGACGGTCACCGCCTGGTTGTCACTGTTGCAAGTCCGAAGAGAACACTCTGGCGGTTGCGGATCAACGATTCACCCAGGGATGATTCAACCACGAAGGTATCGGCGGCTGTTCCAATTTCGTTGATGACCAGCAGCACGGGGTTCTCTCCACGGCTGGGTCCAAATTATCTACTGTATGTTTCTACAAGCGGTAGCGGCGAGAGCATCTCGAAGCTTGCGAACGGGACCACCACAGAGTTATGGCGGGGCGAGGGTGCGCAAGTCTTTGGCGGTCCGGCGATCTCCCCCGATGGACGGTCTGTCGCATTCTCGGTCCGGCAACACGGACAGTCGCTCTTGTACGTGATGGGGGCGGACGGCACGAACGCGCGGATCGTGGCTAATTCGCTCGATCTGGAGGGCGCTCCGGCATGGGCGCCCGACGGTCAATCGATCACCTCGGCGGTGAACGATCACGGTATTCCGCATCTGTTTCGCGTGTCGATCGACGGTCGATCTCCTGCTGCTTTTGTCGGGGAGTACTCGGTCGATCCGGTGTGGTCGCCTGATGGCCGCTTTGTTGTCTATTCGGGACCAGATATCGGCACCACATTTTCTGTGAAAGCCGTCACCGCCGAGGCCGCACCCTATCCCCTTCCTGCTATGACGCTGACGCGGGGGACTCGACACCTGGCCTTCCTGCCTGGAGGACGGGCGCTCTTGCTCCTTCGAGGAGAGATTCAACATAAGGATCTCTGGCTCATCGACCTGGAGACTGGTGTGGAGCGGCAGTTGACCAATCTCACCCCTGAGTTCGACATACGCGACTTCGACGTCTCGCCAGATGGTCGTGAGGTTGTCCTCGAGCGAGTGCAGGAGCGCTCGAATGTGGCGCTGCTGGATCTCCCCCGACCATAGTCCTGCTACAACGCAAGCGGTCGCCGCGCTGTGAATATTGGGCCTTCCAAGTCTTTATGGATGGGACCTATCGTACCGTCGATTTGGTGCCGTGGTCGTTTTTGGACGGGAGTAGCCAGGGATAGATGATGGCGAGATTGGGTGGAACGATGGTAAGGAAGAGGAGGAAGAGGCCGACTATCTCGGAGATGTGGAGGGAGTTGTGGGCCCTTAGAACATACGCGAGGACGGCCAGGATAACAATGGTTCCGCAGATAACAATGCGTGCTACCGTCTTTGCCCAGGGTTTGTGATCGTTGGGAAGCATCTTGTACCGCCCCTTCTCGTTCTCGATCGCTGCATAGCCACGCAGCCTCTTGTTAGATGCGGCTGCTGGATGCGCGTGCTATTAAGACCGCAGTGTAGGCCGCGCCGAAGCCGTTGTCTATATTTACTACGGTAACGTTGGGGGCACATGAGTTGAGCATTCCCAAAAGGGCGGCGGCGCCGTCGAAGCTGGCCCCATAGCCGACTGAGGTGGGGACCGCGATGACGGGGACGCCGACCAGGCCGCCGACGACCGAGGGGAGGGCGCCCTCCATGCCGGCACAGACGATGATGACGTTGGCCTGGGCCAGCTGATCGCGGACGGCGAGGAGACGATGGACGCCAGCTACGCCTACGTCGTAGAGGCGGGTGACCTTGACGTTGAAGAGCTCGGCAGTGACGGCGGCCTCTTCGGCTATGGGCTGGTCGCTGGTGCCGGCGGTAAGGATAGCGATGTGGCCTTTGGGTTCTTCTGCTGGAGTTTGTTTGAGGGTGATAGCGCGGGCTTGCTGGTGGTAGACGGCGGCGGGTGCGGCGGCGAGAACAGCTTCTGCGGTGGGGACGTCGGCACGGGTGGCGAGGACGTCGATACCGGAGGCGGCCATGCGGGCGAAGATCTCGGCGGTCTGGTCGGGGGATTTGTTCTGCGCGTAGATGACTTCGGGGAGGCCGGTGCGAAGGGTGCGGTGGTGGTCGATGCGTGCGTGGCCGAGGTCTTCGTAGGGGAGGTTAGCGAGACGCTCACTGGCGGCGGAGGGGGAGAGATTGCCGGATTGGACGGCGGCGAGGAGTTCGAGAAGCGAAACTTTGTTCATGGTCGGGAGTGATGTGCTGTCTCGACTTTATCCTAACCACTTCGGATTGTGAGCGGTGCCGTCGAAGTGAGACGTGGTCTTAAAGGGCTCGAAGTTGCCGTCGACGGCTGCGACTGCGGTGCGGTCGAGTAGAGCTTTGACCTGCGCGTCGGTCATGGGTTTAAAGGTGCGTGCGGCCTCGAGCGCCTGATCGAGAACCTGTGTGTTGTTGATTCCAGTGATGAGGACGGAGATGGGCTGGGTGAGGCCATAGTGCAGCGCTTCGATCGGCTGGACGGTATTGCTCTTGAGGATGAATGAATCACCAAAGGTCTTCATCGCCAGAACTCCGATGCCTTGCTTGATGGCGACCGGCATGACTTGATGGGTGAATGATCGGAAGTGGGCGTCCATGACGTTGATAGGCATTTGCACGGTGTCGAAGTGGAAGCTGTGTTTCTGCGCGGTCTCGAGCATGCGGAGGTGGACGGCGGGGTCTTTGTGTCCGGTGAAGCCGATGTAGCGGAGCTTGCCGGCCTGTCGCGCGGCTACGGCAGCTTCGATGGCGCCTCCGGGTGCGAAGATGCGATCGGGATCTTCCATGCGAATGACCTCGTGAAACTGGACGAGGTCGATGACGTCGGTTTGAAGGCGACTGAGGGACTGCTCGAGCTGTTTGTTGTACTCGATGGCAGTGCGACCATCCATTTTTGTCATCAGGAAGGCCTTCTGGCGATAACCGTCGCGCAGGGCCTGTCCCATGCGGACCTCGGAGGCGCCGTCGTTGTAGTCCCAACAGTTGTCGAGGAAGGTGATGCCCTGATCGATGCCTTTGTGAATGAGCCGAATGCTTTCGTTGGGGTCGCTTTGCATGCCGAGATGGTAGCCGCCCATGCCGATTGCCGAGACGCGCTCACCTGTGGTGCCGAGTTCGCGGTAGATCATATCGGGGGACTCAGGCCGTTTGACTTGAGGCGGATGACTGGTCTGCGCGTGGGTTGCGATTGTTGCACCTATGCCGGCGACGGCCGCGTTCTTGAGAAAGTCCCTTCGTTCCATACGACGCTCCTTTGTCCCGGATCGATTGCGACAGTCCGTTTTGATGCAGGTTTGCGTCTCGATGGCGAATGCTGTCGTCGGGCTATCTATCTGTCGAGCTGTTTATCGAAGATAGGCTGCGATGGCGGCTTGTTGCACGAGTTTCACAGGCACGTTGTGTTTGGCTGCGGCGGCGCGGCAGTCTTCGAACTCGGGGGCGGCGTTGTAGGTTTCGTTGTTGCGGGAGCCGATCTTGATGCGGATGTCACCGTAGGGCGTGGTGACGGTGGTGTGGGTGCGATCGAGGCAGGAGCGGCGCTCGTGGTGGATTCGGATGCCGAGTGTGCTGGTCTCGCGGAGGAGAAGATCTTCGAGGGCGGGGACCTGAGCATCGTCTGCGAGGATGGTGAGGAGAGTGCCGAGGCGGCCCTTCTTCATCTGGACGGCGGTCGACATGACGTCGAAGGCTCCGAGGGCGAGGGCACGCTCGGTGACGTGGGCGAGGACCTGGGGGGAGAGATCGTCGATGGCGGTTTCGAGGACGGCGACTGAGGCGTGCGTGGCGTCCGCGGTTTCGCCAATGCTGAGCCGCAGGACGTTGGGGAAGTCCTTGGGGTTGCGGGTTCCCGCGCCGTAGCCGATTTGCTGGACGCGCATGGCGGGCTGTGGGCCAAAGGTGGGATCGATGACGCGGATAAGGGCGGCGCCGGTGGGCGTGACGAGTTCATTTTCGATGTGGGCGGAGTAAGTCGGGAGTCCGCGGAGTAGGTCGGCGGTTGCGGGTGCGGGGACAGGGAAGAGGCCGTGGGCACAGTCGACCATGCCGCTGCCGACGTTGAGGGGCGAGCAGAACCACTTGTCGATCGAGAGGGCGTGGATGCCGGCGGAGGTGGCGACGATGTCGACGATGGCGTCGACGGCACCTACTTCGTGGAAGTGGATTTTTTCTATGGATACGTTGTGGACTTTGGCTTCGGAGGCACCGAGGAGTTCGAACGCGTGGATTGCGGTTTGCTTGACGGCGGGGGCGAGAGTTGCGGCGTTAATTAAATCGCGGATGACGGTAAGGGAGCGGCCGTGGGTGTGCTCGTTCGGGTGATCGTCCTCGTGAGTATGGGGATGGTCGTGCGTGTGGCCGACTTTGTGCTGGTGTTGAGTTTTGGGGTGGTGCTGGTGAGTGTGGGTTTGCTGATGGTCGTGATGATCGTGATTTTCTTCGGCCAGCTTTGTCCCCTCGTAGACGTGAATCTTTGTTGCGGAGATTCCGCAGCGGTCGACCTTTTCGATCTTGAGGGTGGCATTGAGATTGAGCGCGGTAACAGCGTCGTGGAAGATTTTTGGATCGACTCCGGCGTCAACGAAGGCTCCGAGGAACATGTCGCCACTGATGCCGGCGAAGCAGTCGAGGTAGGCGATACGCATGGAGTTATTGTTTCACGTTCAATTATGACGCGGGGCGGATGGCCGATGAGGCGAGGAGAGTGTCGTTCATGCTGCCGGAGCGATAGCCCTCGGTGTCGATGGTGACATAGAGGAAGCCCAGGGGTTTGATCGCGGCTGTGATCAGTTCGAAGATCGGCAAGGAGAGTGCGCGCGGCAGGTCTTCGATCGCGATTTCGATGCGCGCGAGATCGCCGTGGTGACGGACGCGGACCTGCGGGAAGCCGAGGGCGTGGAGGGCGGCTTCGGCCTGCTCGACCTGGGAGAGATTTCCGCGGGTGACGGGACGGCCGTACTCGATGCGCGAGGCGAGGCAGGCGCTGGCGGGTTTGTCGGCTAGTGAGAGGTTGGCTTCGCGGGCCAGCTGGCGGATTTCGGATTTTGCTAATTGCGCGGTGACGAGAGGGGCGACGGCGTGGTGCTGAGCGGCGGCTTGCTGGCCGGGGCGGAAGTCGCCATCGTCGTCGAGGTTTCTGCCGTAGGCGATGTGTGCGAAGCCGCGAGCTGCACGCTCGGCCTCCATTTGGGTGAAGAGCTCGTCCTTGCAGTGGAAGCAGCGGCGGGCGTCGTTGCGCTGGTAGTCGGGGCGGTCGAGTTCGTTGGTCTGGAGGATTTGCGTGGGGATGTTGTGTTCGGAGGCGAAAGTGAGGGCGGCAGCGAGTTCGGCTCGGGGAAGAGAGGCGGAGTCGGCGATGACGGCCAGCATGTTTTCGCCGAGCGCCTTGTGCGCGGCGTAGGCGAGATAGGCAGAGTCGGTGCCGCCAGAGTAGGCGACGAGGACACTGCCAAGCTGCTGCAGAGTGGTGTGGAGTTTGGCGGATTTGGCGGTTAAATCCATCTGGTTTGATTGTAGGCCAGATGGAGCGGGCTTGAGGCGCAGTAGCGCCTCAGTTGTTCGTGGCAAACGGAGCGATGGCTAGTCAGGGATTTGCCAGCCTACGGGGGTCTGGGCGAGGGTGGCTTGAGCGGTTACCTGGCCGGTGGCGGCGCGTGCCATGTCGGGGAAGGCGGTTTGGATGTCGTGGCTGAGAGCCCAGACGGGGATCTCCTTCATGGTGTAGCTGTAAGTGACGGTGGTCTCCTTGAATCCGTCGTTGACGGTGATGGGAGTGAAGCTGACGATGCTGGTGACTTCACGATGGCCATAGCAGAAACGCGGGGCGAAGCGGGCGCCGGTGGTTGTGACGGTGTAGCGGCTGACGTGGATGCTGTTTTCGACAGTCCTGTCAAGGAGATGGGCGTTGACGAGAGAGTCCATCTGTTTCATCGTCGCAGAATCGGTGGTCTCGAAGGGGAAGCGGGTGTCAGACAAGAGGCAGTCGAGATGGTCGAGGAAGTGATTGTTGATGGCCTGGGTGAAGTTGGCTGGGGTGGGCGCGGATTTGCCGGTGTTGCAACCGGAGCTAAAAGTGAGGGTGGCAAGGGCGAGAAAAATCACGGCTGTGAGTGCGGGTGAGTCTTGATTTCTGCGAACGATTTTCATCGCTTCTCCTGTTAGTTTGACTAGTTGGATGCAGCGGCGGGAGATGGGACAGTCGTGGGTGGCCTTTCTGTACGGCAGTACCGATTTTTACACGACAACTATCAGGTGACGCGGTGAGCTGACACCTATCAACGAGTTGAATACAACAAAACGATGAGCCGATTATTAAAGTAGAGGGCAACGAAGAAGGGCGACAAAGGTTCGCAGTTCTTCCTCTTTTCTTGATGCGTTGAGGGCTTAGTTGTCGCCGAGGTTATCCTCGGGAACAGGATCGAGATCGCCAATGGTCTTCATCGTTGCGAGCGTCTTGAGATTGGCCTGGACCTGAGCCCATTTTTCAGAATCCTTTTTGGTGATGATGGGAGCCTCTGGGTCGGCGTAATAGCCAATGAGATCATGTTTGAGTTGGTTCGGGACAACGTTGCCGGGGTTCTTTGTGATCATGGCCAGGAGTTTGGCATAGGTCTTGTCGGTGAGTGGGTAGCTGCCGGGTTTGACGAACATTCCGGTGTCGAGATCGCGATTGGCGAGGTAGCGATCGATGTGATCGTAGTCGTCCAGGACGCGGCGCATCACTTTGATGGAGTGGTTGAGACTCTTGACGTAGAGATCTTCGGTTTGTTGGGTGGGGCCCTTGATGGCAAGAAGTTTGAGTGTTCCGACCTTGGGCAGGATGAAGATGAAGCCGGCGTAGAGGTGGCTGGTAAAGCCCGGAGTCTTTCGGTAGGCCTCCCAGTTGTTGTCGGCGGACGCCTGAAGGAGATCGACTTTGAGGTCGTTGAGAGCGGAACTGGGAAGGTCTTCGGGGAAGCTCTTTTTATGGAGGAGCGTTTCGGCGCGGGCGATGTTGGGAATGAAACGCCGGACTCCGTAACGGTAGATGCGGATTGAAGTCTCTTTGCTACCGATGATGTCGGGAAGTTTGAGTCCGTAGGTCTCGAAGAACGCTTTGCGAATAAGAGGCGCAGGGACTTCGAGACCGACGAACTTGAGGTATTCGGACGGGGCAAAGCGACGCTTGCTGAGCTGGTTGATGTCGAAGGCGAACTCGGTCTGGACGTGGGCGTGAGGGTTCTCCGCGTAGTTGACTACGGAGCCATACTTTTTTTGGAGGCTGGGGAACTCGATTGGCACTGCGTGGTTGACGGCGGTGCTATGACCGATGGAGTCGCCGACGTAGTGGGAGAGGGAGCCGATGGCGAAGGCCAGCTCGTTGGCAGTGTGGGCGTTGCGCAGGAGGCTGAGGACGAAGTCGCCGGCGCGGACGTAATGGGTGAGATCGGAGAAAAAGGCGTTGCCGAAAGGGTAGTAGCCGAAGTCCTGGATGGCGCAGCCACCGTAGGCGTAGGCGTGGGCCTCTTGGAGCTCTGCGTCGGTGAGGGTGGGGTAATGCTTGAGGAGAATGGGGCGGATGGATTGCTTCCAGGCGAGGTCGATCAGCTCCTGGTGGGTCTGGACAGAGTAGGGGACAGACCGGGTCGCCGAGAGCAGGAGGGCAAGGAATGCGATCGTTTTGACGAGAGTAGAGCGGGTTGGGGTGAGAATCGCGTGCCTCATTCTTTCTTTGGATGCGTCGACTCTCCACACTGTACAGAGGGTAGGGGGGTAAGAAAAGAGGTAGGCTGGGCGGAAGGAGTTGGCGATGCCGGGACTGGAGGGGCGCGGGGTGCGGTATGCGGTGGCGGTGGTGGCGTTCGGAGTCGTTGCCTGGGCGTGGCACTTCGGGACTCGGCAGTCGGGGGGAATTGCGCCGGTAGGAGAGCGGAGGGTGATGCCGGAGTTGGTGATGGCGCAGCTGGATGGCGGGACGTGGCGGATGGCGGACCATCGTGGGCAGGTAGTGCTGGTGAACTACTGGGCGACCTGGTGCGGGCCGTGCTGGGAGGAGACGCCGGGCCTGATCCGGTTGTCGCAGGAACTCGGGCCGAAGGGGCTCGCTGTGTTAGGCGTTGCGATCGATGAAGGGGGAAGCGAGAAGGTGAAGAAGTTTGTGGATGAGTTTCATGTGCCCTATCCGGTGGTGATGCCGGAGAGGATGTCGCAGGTGGAGTTTGGGATCGAGGGTGTGCCTACGACGATTCTTGTTGATAAGCAGGGACGGGTTGCGAAGACTTATGTCGGTGCGGTGAGGCAGGCGGATTTTGCGGAGGACGTTGCGGTGCTGCTGGGAGAGACGCGTTAGGTTTGGCCAAGTTTGGTGGGATCGGTCTTGAAGAGAATGGGAGTGAAGGGAAGGTGGAAGTCGGGTTGAGAGTCGGGGTGGGCGGGGTTGAAGTCCGGGATGGAGGGATCGAGGAATTTTGTGAGCGGGAGGTTCGCTTCGCGGATGCCGTGGACGATGCAGCGGGCCAGCTCGTAGGCGCCGTAACTGTTGAAGTGCGTGTCGTCGCTGATGGCTGCGGTCTGGCCGGGGAATGAGTTTTCTGGGTAGTGCATGAAGGCCTTGAGCGTGCCCTCGGGACCCATCGCTTCGAAGAGGGTTTTGCTCATGGCGTTGAGGTCGATGAGGGCGACCTTTTGTTGAGCTGCGATTTCGCGCATGGCGTCGGGGTAGCCGTCGAGGGAGTTGGTGATGTGGCCGGCGTCGTCGAAGGTGCGGCGGTTCATGCTGGTAACGAGGACTGGGGTGGCGCCTTTGGTGCGAGTCTTGGCGATGTAGGTAGTGAGGAGCTTTTTGTACTCATCGAGAGGAACGGCGCCGGGCTTCATGTCGTTGTGGGCGAACTGAATGAAGAGATAGTCTCCGGGCCTGATGGTGGTCATGATCTTGTAAAAGCGCTGCTCGTCCATGAAGCTCTTAATGGTCTCGCCGGATTCGGCGTGGTTGGCGATGACGATGCCGGGGAGGAAGAAGCGGGGGAGCATCTGTCCCCAGGCGGCCCAGGGTTCGTAGTACTGGTCGACGACGGTGGAGTCGCCGGCGAGGTAGATGACGGGCTCGTCTGTCTCGATTCCGATGGGTTCGATTTCGATGGAGCGGATGCTGGGGTGTTCGCCGTTGAATTCGAGGGTGAGCTTGTGATCCCAGTCGAGGATGCCGAGTTCGCGGGGTTTGAGGTGGACTTTGTCGTCGGGGTCGCCGTTGAGCTCTGGATAGCGGACGTTCGTGTCGAATGTTCTGGTGACGGAGTCGTTGGGGCCGGAACGAATTTTATCGAGCATGAGGCGGCGGCCTTCGGCTCGGACGGTGGTGACGGAGGGTTGTGGGCCGCCGAAGACTACGGTGATGTTGTAGCTGCCCTCGGGTACGGGGACGGAGAAGAAGAAGGGCTTGTCGCTGGTGCAGGATTTTTCGATGACGGTGGGAGAGTCGACGAGGTCGAAGCCGGCGGTGGTGTCGGTAAAGCGGGAGGTGGGTGAGAGCGTTGCGAACATGCGGTTGGCGGGGCCGCAGGCGTACTTCATCAGGTTGGGGTTGAGCTGGGCGTGAGCGGTGAGGGCTGTGGATAAATAAAGTGCGGCGAGCGACAGGAAGGTGAGATGAGTGCGGCGATTTGGCCTTTGGATGGAGCTTCGGTTTTGCCTGTTGCCGTGATGTGTGGCCATACCCCCCCTACCCGTCAAAAAGTGTGCAAAGTCTTCGAAACAAAGGATATAAGTCTGGACTTCGGCCTGACATCCTATGCTAAATCAAAAAGCCCGGCTTGTGCCGGGCTCGGGTTCTTCTCTGATTTAAGTTTATCAGCGGTGTCAATGGGTTCGATGACTCGGTCGTGAGCCAATTCCGGATGGCCGACAATGCTCTTCGCGGCAACATCTGCGCTGACTGAGAAGCCGACTAATGAGATGGTCCCCGCTTGATTGCCCTGCCGAGCTAGTATTTGTCGCTCGGCGGAGATCGCGCACTAGTGACGCAGTTGGCCATTCCATAAAGGATGACAAGAGAACCTAGCATAAACGCCCATCTGGCGAGGTCAGTAGACCGTTGGGCGGAATGCGGAGACAAATCTTGATTTCTCTTTGCGGCAACAGGGGTATGATGGGAATCTCTGTTCTGACCCCAAGGTGGTGAGCAAGTCGTCCTGTCGAGCGCAGACGACCGTCGGTAAAGTGAGCGACAGCGGAGTCCCCAGCGATGGAAAGCGGAAGTGTCGAAGAGAGGTCACGCGAAGTTGAATTGGGTGAGGCGGTTACCCTCTCCCATTCGGACGACGTACTGCGCGTCAGCGAAGAAAAATACCGCGTCCTTTTTGAAGCGATCGAACAAGGACTGGTGATTGGCGAAGTGATTCTGAATGGCGCGGGCGAGGGTATCGACTACCGGATTCTTGAAACCAACGCAAAGTTTGAGCACCTGACGGGCCTGCGGCCGGAGGCGTTTCTTAGCGGCAAGACGTTTCGGGAGCTGATCCCGATGACTGACGACAGGTGGCTGCGGATGCTGGGCCGCGTTGCGGTCAGCGGCGAGTCGATTCGCTTTGAGATCTATGCTGTGACGCTGGACCGGTGGTTTGATGTCCACGCATTTCGAATTGGCGATCCATCGCTTCGGCGTGTCGCTTCTCTTTACAACGACATATCGTCGCAACAGCGGACCGCCCAGGCTTTGCGGAATAGCGAGAAGATTCAGAAGTTTCTCCTGAGGCTCAGCGATGCGCTGCGACCGCTCGTGGATCCGATCGAAATTCAAGGGACGGCCAGCAAGGTACTCGGCGAGCACCTTCGCGCAAACCGGATTTTCTATGGCGAGATCGACGAAGAATCAAGTCTCATGCTGATTGAACGAGAATTCGTGAGTGAGGGTACGCCGAGCGCGATCGGGCATCGTCCCATGGAGGTCTTCGCGTGGCTTCGATCGTCACCTCAGAAGTTTGAACCGACGGTAGTCAAGGATGTGCGAACCTCGCAGCTGCTTCCAGAGGCCGACCGTGCGGCACTTGCCGCGGTGCGGGCGGAAGCTTTCATCGCTGTTCCGCTGATCAAAGATGGCCGGCTGGTGGCTTGTCTCTGCGCCACTGACGCGTCGCCACGGGACTGGGCGCAGGATGAGGTCGAGCTTGTCTGGCATACTGGGGAACGGACGTGGGCCGCGGTGGAGCGCGCCAAAGCGGAGGCCGCGCTGCGGGGAAGCGAAGGGAAGTATCGCACGCTCTTCGATTCAATCGACAACGCGATCACGGTGCTTGAGGTGCTCTACGACGGTAGCGGGGTGGCCACGAATCTTCGCTTCGTTGAGACTAATCGTCTCTTCGAAAAGCAGACTGGCCTGACGAATCATCTCGGGAAGACTACGAGTGAATTGCTCCCAAATCTTGAGGACTCGTGTATTCAGGCTTATGCCAGTGTCGCCGAAACCGGCGAACCGGTTCGATTTGAAAGCTATTCACACGATTTCGGGCGTTGGATCAGTATTTTCGCTTCGCGCGTTGGCGGCGAAGGCAGCCGCTTGGTGAATGTGGTCTTCTACGACATCACCGAGCGGAAGCAGGCTGAGGCGGATCTGCGGGAAAGCGAAGAGCGGCAGGCCTATCTCCTGAAGCTGAGCGATGCGCTGCGGCCGCTTGCGGATCCGATCGAGATTCAGGGAGTGGCCAGCCGATTGCTTGGGGAGCAGTTGCAGACAGACCGGGTCTTCTATTCCGAGATGGATGAAGCACGCGGTCAACTTCTGGTTGAACGAGACTTTGTGCGAGAAGGTACGCCGAGCCTGGCGGGCTCCTATGCACTGGAGGCCTTCGCCTGGATTGAACGGTCAACGCAGAAGGGCGAACCGGCGGTGATCGACAACGTGCTGACGTCGCCGCTGATTCCGGATGCGGGCCGTGCGGTGATTTTGGGCACCAAAGTGAGTGCTTTCACTTCTATTCCGCTGTTGAAGGATGACCGGAAGGTGGGAGCACTGTGCGTGGCTGACATGGAGCCGCGGGTCTGGAAGCCGGGAGAGATTGAGTTGGTGAAGGAGACAGCGGAACGGACGTGGGCGGCGGTAGAGCGTGCACGTGCGGAAACTGCGCTACGCGAAGGCGAGGAGCGGCTTCGGCTGTTCCTCGAGAACGTTCGCGAGTACGCGCTTGTGCAATTGGACCCAGAGCTCCGGTTTACGAGCTGGAATCCGGGAGCCGAACGGATCTTCGGGTACTCGTCGGAGGAGGCGCTGGGAAAGCCGTTTTCGCTGCTACTTTCGCCGGAGGATCGTGAAGCCCAGATTTCGTGCACGGAGATTTCGAGACTGGAAAGCAGCGGTCGCAACGAAGATACGCGCTGGCTCGTTCACAAGGATGGAACGCGGATCTGGGTCCGGTGGGTGACCGAGCCGATTCGCAACAAGGACGGACAGGTCACAGGATTGGCGAAGGTGCTGCACGACGAGACCGAACGGCTGAAGACGGAGACGAGTCTGCGGCAGAGCGAGAAGCTTGCGGTGGTGGGCCGCATGGCGAGCTCGATTGCCCATGAGATCAACAATCCGCTAGAAGCGGTGACGAACCTCATCTACTTGGCGCGCAGGGGTGTTCTTTCGCCTGAGGTTAGCGAGATTCTGGAGCAGGCGGAGCACGAGCTGGCGCGGGTGAGCCACATTACGACGGCGACGCTGCGCTTTCATAGGCAGCAGACGACGGAGCAGCATGTCGTGAATATTGAGGAGATTCTCGAATCGGTGCTTGTGCTGCATGAGGGGCGGTTGAAGTCAACGCAGGTTGCGACCGAGCGGAGGTACAGCTGGCATCCTTCGATCAGCTGCCAAACGGTTGAGGTTCGGCAGGTGATTGCGAATCTTGTGAGCAACGCGATCGATGCGATGCTGAAGAACATAGACGTACGGCGGCTGGTCGTGCGAGTGCGGAAGGCTGCGGATCCCGTGACGGGAAAAGAGGGCGTCCGGGTAATGATCTCTGATTCGGGTGTGGGGATCCAGGAGTCGGTGCGGAAGCATGTGTTTGAGCCGTTCTTCACGACGAAGTTGGCGACGGGAACGGGGTTAGGGCTGTGGCTCAGCTCGGAGACGGTGACGAAGCATCACGGGACGCTGCGGTTCCGGAGCAGGACGGGTGGGAGTTATCGGGGGACAGTGTTTTCGCTGTTTTTGAAGGCGTAGAAAACAGTTGAAAAGTGTCATTTTGCATTATTCAAAAGTAAAGCGCCGGAGTTCCTGATCGTCAGCCAGTCAGAAATCATCACCCGATCCGCCGTCAGTGAGTGACAAATCGCCGAGTCACTCAGCGAGCGCTCCATGCGCACGGGAAGATCTCCAATCTTCCGGTTCTGGGGGAGTGACGGGCAAACCGGAAGTTGAGCGTCGGTTGATGGACTCCAACCAGGAACGCTTCGTGGAGTGGGAGGGATGCGAGCCGTCGCTACTAAGTTTTGGATTATTTCTTGGAGAACGAGCGCACCAGGATCACCATGTTCCAGAGTTCTTCCGGCTTTGCGCGGTCGCCTTCGGGAGGCATCTGGCCTTTGCCGTTTTTAATGATGTAGAAGATTTCTCCGTCGGAGAGGTCTTTCAGAGCGGCCGGATCGGTGTAGTCCTTGAGGGTGAGCTTGAGGTCGGCGACGACGTCGCCTTTGCCGTTTCCGTTGGCTCCGTGGCACAAGGCGCAGTCGTAGCCGTAGATCTTTTTGGCGCGGGCCTGGGAATCGGGGGTGGGTTTTACGGGGTTGACCATGTGCGCGGCTTCAGGGGGAATGCTCGCCTGGGCTGCGGGTGCGGCGGGTTGCTGCGGCGAGCTTGCGAAAAGCAATAGCGCGGGAAGGACGAACAAAGGCTTCAGCATACGAGCCTCCTGCTCCTGTATTGCCGAACGGCATCCTATGCCTCGAGCACGCCGATGGGAAGCTTTATCTTCGGAGGTGAACTATCTTCGTCGATACCCCTGTGTCTCGAGTGGTTTTCTGCTCCGCACTCGAGTTGGGACAGCACAAAGGCCGGGCGCGCAATGTCCCGGCCTTTGTGTGCAGTAGAGTTCGGTTATTTACCGCTTTCGGTGGATTTGATGAAGGCGGCAACGTCGGCGTGGAACTGTTTGAGGATGTCGTCTTTGACGTAGATCATGTGGCCGGCCTCGTAGTAGTGGTAGCTGATGTTGGACTGCAGGTCGCGGGGCATGGGGAGATGATGCATCTCGTACACGCCCTCGAAGTAGGGAGTGGCGAGGTCATAGTAGCCGCCGGCGAGCATGACCTTCATCTTTGGATTCATCTTCATCCGGTAGGCGAGGTCGGGCATGACATTGGCACCGGTTTCGACGCTTCCGGGTGCGCCTCCACCACCTCCGAAGCCGCGGCCCGGGGGTGTGTGGGTCATGTTCCAGGAGAACTCGCCGCCTTGTCGCGCGGACATGAGGTAGGTTGCCTGCGTGGCGTATTTGAGGTCGTTGTGGAGGTACTGGTTGATGGCGGTGTTCCAGGCGGAGGTGATGGCGTCGCTCTGGGGATCGTAGCCGGAGGTAGCGCCCATGGGATCGACCTGGGGGCCTTCGTAGCGCGAGTCGAGACGGCCGGTCGTTATGCCTTCGTTGAGCTTGAGTTCTTCGGAGAACTCGCCGCCGGTGACGCGGAGGTCAGCGCGAAGAAGGTAGTCGACAGGGAGGCCGGTGTAGCTGTGAAGTTTTTCGGCGACGGCCTGGCGCTGCGCGTCGGGAAGATCGCTGCCCTGAAGGAGAGCGGTCATGTAGTCCCCGAGGGCGTACTTCTGGACATCTTCGAGGAAGGGCTTGAGAGCCGGCGGCTGGTTCGGCAACTTGTGGTGGTACCAGGCGGTGGCGGCGAAGGTAGGGAGCGCGAGTGCGTAGGCCTGATCGACGCCGGGATTGGCGGTGGGGCCGTCGACACTGTTGTCGAAGCTGAGGATCTGCGAGAGAAGGATGATGCCGTTGAGGTCGACACTGCGAAGGTCTGCGGCGAGGACGGCGGAGCGTGGGGTGCCGTAGCTTTCCCCGAAGATGTACTTGGGCGAGTTCCAGCGATCGTATTTGGAGAGGAAGCGGCGGATGAAGCGCTCGAAGGCGTGGCCGTCGCCGTCGACACCGTAGAAGGCTTCGGCCTTGTTTTTGCCAAAGGTGCGGCTGAGGCCGGTGCCGGGTGCGTCGATGAAGACGATGTCGGCTACGTCGAGCAGGGAGTAGTCATTGTTGACGATCGAGTAGGGTGCGCCTTCCTGATGCTGAGTGTCAGGCGTGACGATGCGCTTGGGTCCGAAGGTTCCCATGTGCAGCCACATCGTGGGTGAGCCCGGGCCGCCGTTGTAGGCGAAGACGATGGGACGCGAGGCGACGGGAGCGTCCTTTTTGAGATAGGCGACGTAGAACATGCGCGCGGTGGGCGGAGCGTCTTCGGCGCGTTCGGGAAGATGGACGTTGGCGTCGGGAAGAGGCCGGCCGTCGAAGCCGATGGTCGCGTCCTGGGGGTCGGAGCCGCCGACGGTGAGGGTGCCGGCGATGGCCTTGTATGCGATGGCCTGGCCTCCAACGTTGACGCTGCCCTCGGTGATGGAGTCAGGTGTGGTGGGGGTGTGGGGTGCGGCGGCGGAAGTTGAGGCGGCGGTTTTTTCTTCGGGCTTGTCCTGCTTGTCTTGCGCGAAGCTGGTGGATGAAGCGGTTAATGCAGTTAATGTTGCTGCGATGGTTAGTAAACAGACAAAGGGCATAGGACGACTGGGCCGAGCGAGAAGCATGAATTCCACCTCTGGAGGTTTGGATGAATCAGAGTATAGCGTCATGCCTTGCTGGTTCCAGCTTCTCGTTATCGGTTTATTTGAAATGTGAGTTGCACGGCTGGAGTCTAGAAGAAGCCTTTGCGGAGGTTGATTCCGTATTCGAGGAAGGCTTTGAGGCAGCAGCTCATCTGGGTCCAGCCCATGCAGTTGCCGTAGGAACCGTCGAGGCCGCGCTGGGTCTCGCGCCAGCCGGATTCGACGATGCTGACGAGGGTGTTGGCGGAGTCAAGGGACTCGAAGGTCATCTCGACGGTGGTTTTGTAATCGGTGGGCCGCGGGGGTTCGTTGTCGAGTTTTGATGGTGGCTCGTAGGCGTCCCACTGGAAGAGGATCTGTTGGTTGGGGACGACTTTTTTTACCGTGACCGGTATGTCGCCGGGGTAGTCGGCGAAGCGCCAGATGACGGTGGCGCCTTCCTTGAGCGGGGCGGAGGCTCCGCCGGTGGTGAAGTAGGCGCTGAGCTTGGTGGGGTTGTAGACGGCATCGAAGACTTCGGCGAGAGGCTTCTGGATTTTGGTTTGGATCTGAAATTTGAGTTGCATGGGGTGGTTCACCTCACGGTGGGATGGCGATATTTATATGTTATGTTTTTATAACATGTCAAGGAGAGATAAGCAGGGGCTCGTTTTTAAGGCTTTGGCCGATGACCGGCGACGGGAGATTCTGGATTTGCTGAAGGATGGGCCGAAGACTACGGGGGAGTTGTGCGGGCATTTCAAGCGGGTAGATCGCTGCACGGTGATGCTGCATTTGGGTGTGTTGGAGACGGCAGGGCTGGTGATTGCGAAGAGGGATGGGCGGGTGCGGTGGAATTATCTGAATGTGGTTCCGGTCCAGGAGATTTATGACCGGTGGATTAGTCAGTACGCGCGGCCTTCGGTGGAATTGCTGGCGCGGTTGAAGAGGGATATGGAGGCGTGAGGTTTTTGTCTTGGAGGTTTGTTCTACTTCAAGCGAAATGCGGGGGTTCTTCGCTGCGCTCAGAATGACAACATAAAACAACAGCGACAAAACGGCGACCAAAGCAACGCGACAAAAGCAACAAGCGACAAAAGCAACAAGCAACAAGCGACAAAAGCAACAGCAAGTGCGCGGTATCGATGGGAGGAGGAGTGATACGTAGGTGGTTGTACCATTGCTTGCGGCGCAGGTTCGTCGATGAACGAGCGCGAATTGGAGGGTTTGTGAGAAGGATTTTTTGTGCGTTTGCGGTGGTGGTTCTGGCTGGCGGGGTGGGATGGGGGCAGGCGACGATGCCTGCTCCAGCTGCCGCGCCACCTCCGTCCACGGCTTCTGCGGTTTCGCAGGGTGGGGCCGGGAAGACGATGCTGCTATGGCCGGCGGGTGCGCCGGGGGCTTTGGGTGAAGAGGATATCGATAGGCCTTCGCTGACGGTGTTTTTGCCCGTCGCTCCGAATGCGACGAAGACGGGAGTGGTGGTGGCGCCGGGTGGCTCGTATACGCATTTGGCAATGGAGAAGGAGGGGTTTGCGTTTGCGCGGTGGTTGAATGAACGCGGCGTGGCTGCGTTTGTGCTGCAGTACAGGCTGGGGCCGAAGTATCACCATCCGGTGGAGTTGGAGGATGCGCAGCGGGCTATTCAGATGGTGCGGGCACATGCAGAGGAGTGGGGTGTGGCGAGGGACCATGTGGGGATGTGGGGATCTTCGGCGGGCGGGCATCTGGCAGCGACTGTAGGGACGCAAAGCACTCTTATGGTCAATGTTCAGCCGGTTGAGATTGGAAACATCTCAGACGTTGAGGATTACCATCCAAATTTTTTGATCCTGTCGTATCCGGTGATTACGTTTCATGAGCCGGATCTCCATCGCGGATCTTTGAAATATCTGCTGGGGGATTTGCCTGATCCGAAGCTGGTGGATAAGTTGTCTGCGGAGACGCAGGTGACGAAGGACACGCCACCGACTTTTATCTTTGCGACGACAGATGACAAGACGGTTCCGGTGATGAACAGCGTGATGTTTTATTCGGCGCTGGTGAAGGCTGGTGTGCCGGTGGAGATGCATCTGTTTCAGCATGGGGCGCATGGGGCGGGGCTGGCAGCGGCGAATCCGCAGCTGAGCGACTGGCCGGATCTGCTGGCGAAGTGGATGCGGGAGCGGGGATATATGGCAGCTGGTTCGCAGTAGTTTGTTTGGAGGTGGAGATGACTGTTGAGGAGTTTCGAGCTTCGGATGGGAAGGGGTTTTCCGGGGTGCTTCTTGCGCTTTGGTGGGATGCGCAGGGGGATTGGGAGAAGGCGCATGGCATTGCGCAGGATGTTGCCGGGGCGGATGGGGCTTGGGTGCATGCTTATTTGCATCGGAAGGATGGGGATGTGGGGAATGCTGGTTATTGGTATCGGCAGGCGGGTCGGCCTGCGGGTGCGGGGGATTTGCGGTTGGAGTGGGAGGGGATTGTGCGGGAGATGTTGGGGCGGTGAAGGTGGTTGCGCTTCTTCTGAGGGTGAGGAAGGCGGTTCGTGCTTTTGCACGAATGCCCATGTCCCAAAGGCGGGACATGGGGCACCCGCTTTGTTTGAATGCTCCAGCTTAAGTGCGGAATACCTGATTTTGCCAGTTGCGCGTTTATTTGCGGAGGTAGGCGTCGTCTTTGTTGATCCAGTCCTGGCGGGGCGGGGTGAAGATGTCGAAGTCGATGCAATCTGAAAGGGCGGTTGCGGAGTGGGGAAGGTTGCCGGGGATGACGAGGACCTCGCCGGCGTGGACGGTGTGGGAGGTGCCGTCGTCGAAGTCGAAGCGGAGAGCGCCTTCGGTGATGAAGGTGATCTGCTCGTTGGGGTGGGAGTGACGAGGGACGACGCAGCCTTTGGCGAGCACGACGCGAGCGAACATTGATTTTTCGCCGGTAACGAATTTGCGGGAGAGGAGCGGGTTGAGCTGCTCGTTTTCGACGTCGTTCCAGCTGTAGAGAGTGGCGGTGGACATAGGAGGAAGTGCCTTTCTTTGAGGTGACGATGGCGGGAGATGAATTTCTCGCTTTGTGTTGCGCGCTCCCTTGTGTAGAGTAAGCGCATCGGGGCGATTCGAGTGGTGCTTCGCTCTTTAGAGTTGGCAACGATGTGAGTTGGAGGCCACGAACCGATCTGGATCGCGGGCGTCTCTCTTTGGTTTTACTTATTTTTATACTTTGAAACGGGTGATTGGACCATGCGTCTTTCAGTGGCGAAGGTGTTTCTGTCTCTTCTGTTTGTGCTGATTGTGGGTGGATCGGTGGTTGGCGGAGTGCGGGTGATGGCGCAGACGGCGGCACCTGCTGGGGCGAGCCAGGCGGACCGGATTGGGGCGCTGGAGAAGCAGAACGCCGATAATACTGCTGCGATTGCGGCGGCGCAGTCGGCTGGAGATAACGCCTGGATGCTGGTTTCGGCGGCGCTGGTGCTGATGATGAGCGGGCCGGGGCTGGCGTTGTTTTATGGCGGACTAGTGCGGAAGAAAAATATTCTGGGCACGATGATGCAGACCTTCGCCATGATGGCCGTGATCACGGTGTTGTGGGCGCTGGTGACGTATTCGCTGGCGTTTGGCGAGGGGAATGCGTTTATCGGCGGGCTGCACAATGTGTTTTTGAAGGGCGTGGGGTTGGCGCCTGACCCGAAGTATGCGGCGACGATTCCGCTGCAGACGTTCATGGTGTATCAGCTGATGTTTGCAATCATCACGCCGGCTCTGATTACGGGAGCGTTTGCGGAGCGGATGAAGTTTTCGGCGATGCTGGTGTTTATGGTGCTGTGGGCGCTGTTTGTGTATAGCCCGATGGCGCATATGGTGTGGGGCAAAGGTGGGTTGTTGAATGCTTCGCTGGGCGGGCGGTTTCCGACTCTCGATTTTGCGGGCGGGACGGTGGTGCATGTGACTTCAGGAGTTTCGGCGCTGATGACTGCGCTTTATCTGGGGAAACGGCTGGGGTATCCGAAGGTGCCGATGCCTCCGCACTCGGTAGTGTTGAGCTTTATCGGGGCTTGTTTACTGTGGGTGGGTTGGTTTGGTTTCAATGCGGGTTCGGCGCTGAGTGCCGGGACGTTGGCGACGTCGGCGTTTGTGGCGACGCACTTTGGCGCGGCGGCGGCGGCGATTGGCTGGAGCGTGGCGGAGTGGATTCGGCAGGGTAAGCCTTCGGCGCTGGGTGCGATCTCGGGTTGCGTGGCGGGGCTGGTGGCGATTACGCCGGCGGCAGGATTTGTGACGCCGATGTCGGCGTTGTGGATTGGGCTGATTGCTGGTGTGGGATGCTATTTGATGGTGGTGAAGGTGAAGGCGTGGTTTGGGTATGACGACTCGCTCGATGCGTTTGGTGTGCACGGCGCAGGCGGGACGATGGGAGCGATTCTTACGGGCGTGTTTGCTACGAGCGTGATCAACCCGATCTTTGGGGCAGGGAAGGCTACCGGGCTGATTGAGGGCAATCCTCACCAGTTGCTGAATCAGCTGGTTGGAGTCGCGATTGCGTGGAGTCTTTCGATTGTGGGTACGCTGATTATTTTATTCATCGTGGATAAGCTGATCGGGCTTAGGGTGAGTGAAGAGGCAGAGCGCGAGGGACTTGATCTTTCGCAGCACGGCGAAGAAGGGTACGATTGGGCGCACTGAAAACAGCCATGAGCTTTGGCGTTGAGCTTTGAGTTTTTTAGGAAGGGACTGGGATATGCAGAAGATTGAAGCGGTGATTCAGCCGTCTAAGCTGGACGCGGTGAAGGATGCACTGGTGGAGATTGGCGTGGAGGGAATGACGATCGTCGAGGCCAGGGGACATGGGCGGCAGAAGGGGCATACGGAGTTTTACCGCGGACGGGAGTACTCGGTTGATTTGCTGCCGAAGGTGAAGCTGGAGGTGGTGGTGGCGGACGCGATGCTGGATAAGGCGGTGCTGGCGATTACGACTGCGGCGCGGACCGGGACGATTGGGGATGGAAAGATCTTTATCTCGAAGATCGATGAGGCGATTCGGATTCGGAATGATGAGCGCGGGGAGATTGCGCTGTAGGACAGTCAAAGAAGACCGACCGCGGATTTTCACGGATGAGACGGATCAGGAACAGGCAACGGCAACCGCAGGTTCCTTTGGCTTCGCTCAGGATGACGTTTCGGGGGGTGGGACTTTGACCGATTCCCGGGCAAGAGCTGTTGGTTCTTAGTAGCTTCAGAATGTGCCGCTGGCTGTATGCTTTAACTTCCTTCGAGCAAAATGGCCATGCCAGCAAACGACTCCACAAGCAGCGGGATGCGCGGGTCCTACCAGCGACGGATGCTGGAGGTTCGTGGTGCGTTTGAGGCGGGCGGCGCGAGCGGTGCGGTGACGATCGCTGCGCGGGCCGCGGCTGTCGATGAGCTGGTGAGTGGGCTGTGGCGTGAGGCGGTGGAGCACGATAAGCGGCTTGCCAAGGGTGTTGCGCTGGTGGCGATTGGCGGGTATGGGCGGCGGGAGCTGTTCCCTTACTCGGATGTCGACCTGCTTTTTCTGCTGGATGGGCGGGTGGCGGAGAAGGATGTCAAGGATGCTATTCGACGGGTGAATCAGGAGATGTGGGATTGTGGGATTCGCGTCTCTCCGGTGACTCGGAAGATTGTGGAGTGTGAGCGCTTCGATCCTGAGAACACCGAGTGGGTGCTTTCGGTGATGGATCATCGGATGGTGGCGGGAGATGGTGCGCTGTACGAGGTACTCGCGAAACAGTGCGTGCCGAAGCTGCTGCGGGAACATAAGCCGGTAATGGTTCGGCTGCTGGAGCTGACGCGGGCTCGCCATGCGAAGTACGGGGATACGCTGTTTCATCTTGAGCCGAATATCAAGGACTGTCCTGGCGGGCTAAGGGACGTGCATGTTTGTGGGTGGATGACGAAGCTGCGTGAGGTTGCGGCACAGGCTCCGAAGAAGGGTAGTTTGGATCCGGCCGGTTCAGTTTCGAACGAAGACGACAAAGAATTTCGCAAGGCAGTGGAGTTTCTGTGGCTGGTGCGGTGCTTCCTGCACTATCGGCATGAGCGGGACGACAATACGCTGGACTGGCAGGCTCAGGACGCGGCTGCAGAGACGATGGTGGGGTTGGCTGGACGCAAGCCGAAGAAGGCGGACGCGGCTTACTGGATGCGGGTTTATTTCCGTCATGCGCGGAGCGTGGAGCGGCGCGTAGAACAGGTGATGGACGAGGTGCCGGCGGGGAAGGCTGCTGCGAAGTTGCTGGGATTGAAGCGGGAGCGCAAGACTGAGGCTCCGCAGCATGGGTTTCGCGTGGAGAAGGGGCGCGTGAGGCTGGATGCGGTGAGTGAGTTTGGGCATGAGCCCGCGCAGGACCCGGATGTGGTGCTGCAGGTGTTTGAGACGATGGCGCAGACGGGATGCACTCTGGGGAGGGATGCGGAGGAGCGGTTGTCGCAGGGGCTGCCGCTGCTGTCGGCACACCTGGAGGAGGGGCCAACACTCTGGCATCATCTGCGAGGCATTTTGACGGGCTTTTATGCGGGAGATGCGCTGCGGTCGATGCATGCGCTGGGCGTGCTGGAGCTGCTGATTCCGGAGTTTCATGGGATCGATGCGCTGGTGATTCGCGATGCGTACCACCGATACACGGTGGATGAACATACGTTTGTGCTGATCGATACACTGCATGGACTGGAGGCCGCGCAGAAGGGGGCGCAAAACGGGGCGATGGGTGAGTGGGCGACGCGGTTCGGCGGGGTGTTGCGCGAGCTCCCGCATCCGGAGCTGCTGTACATGGCTGCCTTGCTGCATGACACGGGGAAGGGGCGGAGTACGGGGGATCATGCGCGGGAGAGTTCGCGGATGGCCCAGAGCGTGATGGAGCGGCTGGAGCTGGATGCGTACGAGAGCGGGCTGGTGCTGGGTCTGATTAACAACCATCTGGAGATGTCGGCTGCGTTGCGGAGGGATATCTTCGACGCAGAGACAGTGAGCGCCTTTGCGGGGAAGGTGCATACGCCGGAGGCCCTGCGGATGCTGACGCTGTTTACGTATGCGGATATCAACGCCGTGCATCCGGATGCGCTGACGCCGTGGAAGGCGGAGAACCTGTGGCAGCTTTATATTGCGACGGCGAATTATCTGGATCGCAGCGTGGATGATGAACGGCTGGGCTCGCACGAGGAGAGCGAGCTGGTGCATCGCGTGGTCGCGTTGCTGCCGGGACAGAAGGCTGCGGTAGGAGAGTTTCTGGAGGGATTTCCGGAGCGGTATGTGCTGACCAGGACGCCGGAGCAGGTACGGGCACAGTTCAAGATGGCGTCGCGGTTTGCGGAGGACCCGGTCCAGCTGGAGTTTCGTTATGCGCCGACGGTGAGCGAGTTGACGCTGGTGACGCGGGACAGGCCGCAGTTGTTTGCGACGATAGCGGGGGTGCTGGCGGCGTGGGGAATGAACATCGTAACGGCGGACGCGTTTTCGAACCGGCAGTGGGTGGTGGTGGATACGTTCCGGTTTACGGATACTTTTCGCACACTGGAGATGAATGCCTCGGAGCATGAGGCATTTGTGAAGAGCGTGCATGATGTGATGACCGGAGCAGTTTCGCTGGAGAAGCTGTTGAGCGGGCGGCGGCGGGGAAGGCGGAAGGCTCCACTGGTCGAAGTGGAGACTCGGGTGGAGTTTGACGATGAGGCCTCGTCGCACAGCACGCTGCTGGAGGTGGTAACGCAGGACACGACCGGGTTGCTGCGTGCATTGAGTCTCACGCTGGCTGCACACGGCTGCAATATCGAGGTGGCGCTGGTGGATACCGAGGGAGAGACGGCAATCGACGTCTTTTACCTGACGCGCAATGGCGGGAAGCTGGATAAAGACGAGGAGCGGGTGCTGCGCCGGGCTCTAGTGCAGGCGATCGAGGAGAATGCCCGGTGAGGGTGGTGGCGAGTTGTCTTAGGGCAACTGGATGAGATGTGTTCTGCATCTCACAGGTGAATTTCGGGTTATTGGTCAGGAAGTAAACGAAAATAGGTAATTTTGCCAGTTGAATCGGGTTTTGTTGGTTTTATAGTAGAGAGATATGAGCACTCCTGGGAACGAGACTACGAGCAGCGGACGTCCGACGGCAGTTCCGCAAAAGAATGACCGGTATATCTTTGGCAGCCTGGACAGCTTCGGGAAGAACCGGGAGAAGTTGCATGAGGTGAGCTGGGGGGACGAGTCGCCGGAAGGTGTGGTTCTGGCCTCGATGGACGCGGCGATCAACTGGGTGCGAAAGAATTCAATCTGGCCGATGACGTTTGGGTTGGCGTGCTGCGCGATTGAGATGATGTCGATGGGAGGCTCGCGATACGATATTGCGCGGTTCGGGGCGGAGGTTTTTCGTCCATCGCCGCGTCAGAGCGACCTGATGATCATTGCGGGACGCGTTTCCCAGAAGATGGCGCCTGTGATCCGACGGCTTTATGAACAGATGCCCGAGCCGAAGTGGGTGATTTCAATGGGCGCGTGCGCTACTTCGGGCGGAGTTTTCAATAATTATGCGCTGCTGCAGGGCGTCAACCAGGTCATTCCGGTCGACGTGTATGTTCCCGGATGCCCGCCACGGCCCGAGCAGTTGTTGTATGCCATTACGCTTTTACAGGAAAAGATCCAGCAGGAGCGGGGTACGGTACGCAAGACCCTGAATCTGTCGTAATTTAGGCCCCAATCGACGGTTTGACCAGCTGGAAAGGTTGCTCTGGGAGGTCAATGGGAGATTTTTACCTACTTGACGGGTAACGTATTGAAAATATAGTGTCCGGCTAGTAATTTTTTATCTGCATACATTAGCAACTGCGGTAAGCTGTAAGGAATCGAACAAACGAAACGATCCCTGTTTGGAATTGAAGATTCGTAAAACGCAAGACTTTGAGTGGAGGAACTCGAATGGTTTATCGCCCGTTTCGCAATTTAAGCCGGTTAGTGCTGGCTGCATGTGCAGTCGGTCTTGGAGTTGGAAGCCTGAGTGCGCAAACTTCCAGTACAGCTGCCCCACTGGGGGTTAACCCATCGCGAGTTGACGTGTTTTTCGGGTACTCGTATTTTGGAGCCCACGGGCAGTTGAAGCCCCAAGGAATTGCCTACTCCTCGATTAATGTGGGTGGAATGGCAAGCGGTGCCTACTACTTCAACAAGTATGTTGGCGGTGAAGTTGTTGGATCCATCCATCCGAACGGCCAGAACGATGGTTTTTACAGCATTTCGGCTGGACCGATCTTCCGCGCTCCGATGCAGAATTTCACGCTCTTCGGGCACGGGCTCGTCGGTGGCGGCGAACTGGGCGGGCCGAACTCGGAGAACCCCGATTACCACAATCCTTATAAGTGGGGACCGACCCTGACGGCCGGCGGCGGAATGGATTATGATCTGCCATTTTTCGATAACCGCTTTTCGCTGCGGCTTTTCCAGGCGGATTATCGTTGGATCCATACCAATTATGGTCCGGCGGTAAATCCCCCAACTGGTGGGGCGTTGGGTGGTCGTGCCAACCTGAGTGCTGCTGAGTTGAGCACGGGTCTTGTGGTTCACTTCGGCCACATCATTCCTCCTCCTCCTGTCACCTATGCCTGCGCAGTTTCGCCCGCGACGGTTTATCCGGGGGACCCCATTACGGTTACGGGGACAGCTGCCAACCTGAATCCAAAGAAGGCTTATACCTATTCGTGGACGGCTGACGGCGGTACGATCTCCGGCAACTCGAGCACGGCAAACATCGATACGAAGAATGCGGCTCCTGGCACCTACACGGCGAAGGGTCATATCGTCCAGGCTGCCACAAAGGCTCCGAAGCCCGGCGAGATGGCAGATTGCACGGCTACCTACACTGTCAAGCAATTTGAGCCGCCGACGATCAGCTGCTCGGCGAATCCTTCTACGGTCGCACCGGGAGATTCTTCGACGATTACCGCGAGTGGTATGAGTCCTCAGAACCGTCCGCTGACCTATAGCTACAGTGCATCGGCTGGATCTGTATCCGGTAGCGGCTCCACGGCGACGTTGAGCACGGCGGGTGCAGCACCGGGAACGATCACGGTGACCTGCAACGTGGTTGACGATAAGGGCCAGACTGCATCGGCCACGACCACGGTTACTGTCAACGCACCTCCGCCGCCTCCGGCACCGGAGACGAGCGCACTCTGCTCAGTCAGCTTCGAGCGTGATGCGAAGCGGCCAGCACGGGTCGATAACGAAGCCAAGGCTTGCCTTGACGATATCGCCCTCAAACTGCAGAGCGCCTCGGATGCGAAGCTCGCTGTGGTTGGTACCTCGACCAGCGAGGAAAAGGCACCACCCAAGAAGGGTCGCAAGCCGACGGGTGACCTTGCTGCCGAGCGTGCTGTCAACACGAAGGACTACCTGGTAACGGAGAAGGGCATCGACGCCAGCCGTATCTCGGTCTATACCGGTACTGATGAGGGTAAGACTGTGACGACGACGTTGATTCCTGCCGGTGCAACGCTAAGCACTACTGGTCTCACCCCGGTGGACGAGAGTGCGGTCAAAGCGGTGCCACGGACGCCTCCTGCCAAGACGCGCAAGTAGGAAGACTCAACGCAGTAAAGCACAAAGGCTGGCTGGGTTGATTCCCAGTCAGCCTTTGTGTTGAAGGCGTCAGAAGCTAATTCGCGAGGAAGCAATTAGACTTGAGATTTAGGATGAATCATTGAAAAGACAGTACAGCTTTCAAATTGCAGGCGTAGCCCTCCTCCTTGCTTTGTCGTGCCTTCGATTGAATGCGGTGAACTGGCTACCGTTCGGGCCTGATGGAGGGGACGCGCGCTCGTTTGCCGCCGATCCGCACGATCACTCGCACCTCTATCTAGGCACCTTGACGGGCTGGATCTACGAGACGCGGGATGGCGGAGGGTCGTGGAAGCGGCTTGCCTCGGTGGGTAAGCGGAACGATCTGGCGCTGGATTCTATCGTTGTCGATAACGCCAATTCGAAGCACATTCTTGTGGGAGCCTGGGTGCTGGGGAGTACTGATGGGGGACTCTATAGCAGCAATGATGGCGGCGAGACATGGGAGAGCAATGCGGATATGCGAGGGCAGTCGATTCGGGCGCTCACAGCCGCTCCGTCGGACTCAAAGATTCTGGTAGTGGGGACCCTGAAAGGGGTTTACCGATCGTCTGACAGTGGAGAGCATTGGCAGCTGATCAGCCCTGAAGGGAGCCAAGAGATCCATGAGGTCGAGTCCATTGCGATCGATCCGGCAAATCCGCAGATCATCTATGCAGGGACCTGGCATCTGCCGTGGAAGACGATCGACGGCGGTGCGAATTGGACAAGCATCAAGCAGGGCGTCATCGAGGATTCGGATGTGTTCTCGATCATCGTTGACCCGAAGGATTCGAACGTGGTCTATGCAAGCGCCTGTTCGGGAATCTACAAGAGCCAGAACGGCGGTGAAAAATTTCAGAAGGTGCAGGGAATTCCTTCGACTGCGCGGCGAACCAGAGTGCTGATGCAAGACCCTCAGAATTTGAATATTGTTTTTGCCGGAACGACGGAGGGTCTGTTTCGTACAGGGGATTCGGGCGCGACATGGCTGCGGACGACTGGGCCGGAGGTTATCGTGAATGACGTGTACGTCGATCCGACGAACACCAATCGCATCCTGATGGCGACGGACCGGGGCGGAGTGCTGGCGAGCAATGATGGAGGCTACTCGTTTCTTCCCTCAAACAATGGATTTTCGGCGCGGCAAATTACCTCGTATCTCGGGGACGCTGTTCAGCCGGCGACGATCTATGTGGGTGTAGTTAACGATAAGGCGTGGGGCGGGGTATTTGTCAGCGACAACGGTGGACTGACATGGTCGCAGAAGAGTGCGGGCTTGAACGGACAGGATGTCTTCAGTCTGGGGCAGGCTTCGGATGGAAGTTTGCTGGCCGGCACGGGGCATGGCATCTATCGACTGCAGGGAGAGGTTTGGGGCCGAGTGAACAATGTCTCTCTCAGCGAGTCTCAGAGCCCCGAACCTGCTGCGGAGAAGAAGGCGGCTGGCCCGGTGAGGCCTGCAGGCAAGTCACGGAGTGCGGCCGCGAAGAAGGCACCTGACGCGGCTCCAGTGCATGTCTTCGATGCGAGTGTTAATGCGATCGCGCGGGCCGGCGACACACTCTACGCTGCGACCTCAGAGGGGATCGTGCGCAGTGTGACGGCTGGCGAGAGCTGGAAGCTTGTGGTTGGTCCGGAGAGAGAGGACTGGAGCTTTGTCGCTACCGCGAAGTCGTGGGTTCTGGCGGCGACTCTGAAGTCTGCCATGATTTCGCCGGATGAAGGCCAGAGATGGGAAGCGGTGAAGCTGCCGGAGACGCTGGACCAACTCGCCGCGGTGGCGGTCGACGATGCCGGAGATGTATGGGTTGGGGGACGCGATGGGATTTTCGTCTCTCAAGACAGAGGGGCGACATGGCAGAGCCTGAAGAACCTTTCCATTCGGGACGTGAACAGCCTGTTTTACGACGAGCCTTCGCAGCGAATGCTGATCACGGCGAATAACAAGAACACGATTGCTTTTGCGGTGCATCTGCCGGATCGGACAGTGCAGTACTGGAACTCCGGCTGGCACCTGAGGCTGGTGCGGCCGGTGGGAGACCATCTTGTCGGGGTGACGTTGTTTGACGGCGTTGTTGTGCAGCCGCGCATGGTCGATTCGAGTGAAGTGGCGAGGCACTGAGCCACGGTGGCCGATGAGGAATAGAATCGTAGTATGAGCCTCGAGTCCTTCAATACGAAAGCGCTACACCCGTTTCAGACGGACGATAGGAACCTGCTGCCGATTGCAGCGAAGGTGGCGCAAGGGGAGCGTCTGAGTTTTGAGGATGGAGTGACGCTGTATCGGAGCGGTGACATTCTGGCAGTGGGCTGGCTGGCGAATCTGGTGCGCGAGCGGCTGCACGGAAATACTGCTTACTTCAATGTCAACCGGCATATCAATCCGACGAATGTATGCGTGGCTTCGTGCCGGTTGTGTGCGTTTGGAAGAAAAAAAGGTGACGCGGGCACGTACACGATGGCGCTGGAGGAGGCGTGGGAGACTGCAGGCACGGGGCTGACCGAGGCGGTGACTGAGTTTCATATCGTTGGGGGGCTACACCCCGACCTTCCGTTCGAGTACTTCATGGACCTGGTGCGGGGGCTGAAGGTTCGGTTTCCGAAGGTGCATATCAAGGCGTTCACGATGGTGGAGGTCGCGTTTCTTGCTAAGCGCGGCAAGATGACGATTCCGGAGACGCTGGAGCGGATGAAGGCTGCAGGAGTGGATTCGATGCCGGGCGGTGGCGCGGAGATCTTTGCTGACCGTGTGCGGCACATTATCTGCGACCACAAGATCGATGGTAGTGAGTGGCTGGATACGGCGCGGGCAGCGCACAAGATTGGGCTGCGGTCGAATGCCACGATGCTGTATGGGCATGTGGAGAATGACGAGGATCGCGTCGACCATCTGGTGAAGCTGCGTGCGGTGCAGGATGAGACGGGCGGGTTCCAGACGTTTATCCCGCTGGCGTTCCATCCGGAGAATACCGCGCTGGCGCATATTCCGAAGACGACCGGGATGCTGGATCTGCGGCAGATTGCGGTGGGGCGGTTGATGCTGGACAACTTTCCGCATATCAAGAGCTACTGGCAGATGGTGTCGCCGAAGATGGCGCAGATCTCGCTGCGGTTCGGTGCAGACGATATCGATGGCACGGTGATCGAGGAGAAGATCTACCACGATGCCGGTGCGACAACTCCGCAGGGGATGCGGCGAGCTGATCTGGTTCGGCTGATTACTGAGGCCGGACGAGAGCCGTTCGAGCGTGACACGCTGTATCGTGCGGTGACCCGGAGCGAAGACACCTTTACCGTTGCGGTCTGAGCTGGCGTTCTCGTCGATTTGCGATCCATTCCATAGTTGATGCCGGAAATTCCCGTTTCCGCTTTAGGGAAGCTTGTGTCATGGTTTGCGTTCCGAAATGGAAAACATTTGCCCTCTAAGTGGGGCAACAGCATTTTGAGTGCCAGATTTTTCTGCAGGTTAACTCTCTAAATTCCCTCGAAAGCCCAGAGAAGCAAGGGGTTCGGCCAGTGTTATTTGGAATGGCCGACGATTTGCTACTAGACAGGGTGCAACGACAAAACATGAGCAATCAATGAGATGTCTCTCATTGATTCGAGCGGTTTGAGCAGAACTGTTTTTGTTTGCATGCCAACTTTCTTGGGAAGGAGGACTTATGTACATCTTGTTCGGACCAGCCATGGCGGCCCTCGTGGTTATTGCCGTGATTCAACTTCGCGATCACTTTGTTGCTTCTCCCAAACGATAAAGCAACTGAGAATGCTGTAACTATGCGCCGTGGGTCCGACTCTTTCGGCCTTGGTGTTGTGGAGTGAATTGGGAGGTCAGGCTAATGCCTGGCCTCTTCCTTTCGGACGAGATCGTTTGATCAATGTCTGGAACGGCTGCTCGCCGGGTTCCGGTTCAAGGCAACATTTTGGCGGGTGGGTTGGGTTTGGCGGTGAGGATGGTGGAGAGGAAGAGGAGCAGAACTGCGCCTGTGGCCGGGACGACGAGGCCGGCGCGAAGGCCGTGGAAGTGAGTCGAGAAGATGCCGGTGAGCCAGGGTAAGGTGGCCCCTCCAAACGAGGCGGTCGCAAAGAGTGCGCCGAGACGGGCATGATTGCCGGTGCGGGCGAGCAGGAAGGACATGATGAGGGGATAGAGCGGAGCGAGGCTGAGTGCTCCGATAACGGTGAGCGTGATGATGCCGGTGGCGGATATTTGCGCGGTGATGCAGAGCAGGATCTGAGTGAGGATGAGTAGCGCGAGGCAGGTGCGATAGAGCGTCGCTTCGCCGAGGAGGGTCATCAGCATCGTGACGAGAATGCGGCCGGTGAGCTCAGCTACCCAGAAGTAGATGGAGATCGATGATGCGTGGAGGGACGGGTTAGTGCGGATAGCGTAGCTGGGCAGCCAGCCGCCGAGAGCGTTCTCGACACCGATGTAGAGGAAAATGGCGGCGCCGAAGACAAAGAGAGGTAACGCAGGCAGAGGCAGGCGTGACTGCGCGGATTGCCCGTGTGATGCGGGTTGCAGGGGCACTTCGGTGAGGTGCGCGGATTGTGCTGGATGCGGGATGGCGATGGAGACGAGCGAGGTGATGGCGAGAAATGCCGCGGCCGCAAAAAAGAAATATTGGATGCCGACAGTGGAGGACAGGCGTACCAGTACAGGACATGCGATGGCGCCGAGACCCCATGCGACGTTGAGCAGAGCGATGAGGCGAGCGCGTGCGGCCGGCACTACGGTGCCGGCGATGACGTTGCCCGCGGTGAGCCCTGCGCCGAGACCGAGGCCGATGCAGAAGAGAGTGATATGTGCCTGGCCAAAGCCGATCCAGGCCATGGCGGCGCATCCGGCCGCAGTGATGGCGGAGCCGTAGAGAACGCTGGCGCGAAGATTGCGCGTGGCGAACCATGCTCCGCAGACCTGGCCGGCGAAGGTAGCGGTGAAGAGGGTGCCGGCCTGGGCGTCCTGGATGTGCCAGCGCTGGATGAGAGCCGGAAGAAGCGGGCCGAGCATGACGGTGGCAATGCCGGCTGCGATGAAGTAGAGGAAGACCGGAAGGAGCGTGCGAAGTGGATTCGCGAGGTTGTGGCTGAGCGCGGGTGCGTGTGGATGATTTGGTTGCAAAGCGCTCCTGTCAGCGTTTTTTTCGCTGCTGGGGCTGGGAGGTGTGGGGAACGCCCGTCGTCGATTCTCTCACGATCAGCTCGGGCTCGAACCAGACCTCGTGTGAATAGGGTTCATCTGGCGCCTGGATGCGTTGGACGAGCAACTGGGCGGCGGCGGAGCCCATTTTGTGGAGAGGCTGGCGCACGGTGGTGAGCCGCGGATTGAAGTATTCGGCGACGATGATGTCGTCAAAGCCGATGACGGAGATGTCGCGGGGGCAGGTGAGGCCGGCGTCCTGTATGGCGCGGATGGCGCCGATGGCAGCGGTGTCGTTGAAGCAGAAGATGGCGGTGAAGTCGTGGGTGCGGGAGAGCAGATCGCGTACGGGAGGATATCCGAGCTGAGGCGACCAGATGTTTTCTTCGAGGTAGATGCAGAGCTCGGGCTGGACGACGATGCCGATCTGCTGCGCGATGCTGACGATGGCCTGCCAGCGGGTCTCGGAGTCGAGGGAGTAGCGCTGGCCTTTCATGAAGGCGATGCGGCGGTGACCGAGGTCGTAGAGATGGCGGAGGGCCAGGCCGGCGGCGGCGTTGTGATCGAGCATGACGTTGGTGACGCCGGACTGCTTGCTGTGGATGGAGATGCCGACGACGGGCAAGGGCATGTTGACGGAGACTTCGGTATTGACGAGGAGAAGGCCATCGACGCGGCGGCGCATGAGGAGTTCCTGATACTCCTCCCGGAGGTCAAGCCGGCCGAGATGGCTGACAGTGAAGCTGAGAAAGCCTTCCTGGAGGAGGTACCGTTCGACGCCGAGCATGACGCCGGTGACGTAGCCTTCGCTGAGTTCGGGGACGATGACGCCGATGGTGTTGGTGAGACGGGAGCGCAGCATGCGGGCGTGCAGGTTGGGGCGGTAAGAGAATTTTTTGGCGGCGGCGTGAATGCGCTGCTTGGTTACCAGAGGGATGGATTGGGCGACGGGTGAGTTGTTGAGGACGATGGAGACGGTGGCGGGCGACAGGTCAAGATAGTCCGCGAGCATCTTGAGCGTGGCCGGTTTACCGGCGGCGTGTGTGTTTTTCTGCTTAGCGGTCATCGCGGGCGCTGGGATGGATGTGCAACATATGGCAACAGTTGTACACCCTTGGCTGGGGCGGCGCACGAACTGAATTTCCAATGGGTAAGTTTTGCATCAATGGCCATTAGATTGAATTTACAAAATGGAGACAAATCGCGAGTTCCCTGGTGACACTTCTTGATCCCTGTTCGAATAGATTATTTTCATTACGTTTTTTGATGTGATTCGTCTGTAGGGTATCTTCCTTACTTTGAGCGGCCTTTGAGAGCGCTGTTTCCATGAGCACCGTTGCTATCGTGTTTCATGTTTTGCAGAGATTCTGTGACGACTTCAGATCGCCGGATTCAACTGTGATTGGGACTGCTGAACAACTTCGATGGACGAAGCGACTGACAGCAGGGACAGACTGCAGGGTTGGTCGTATTGACGAAATGGGGAACCAGAGGCCCGAGCCAACCGTATTGGCCTTCAGTTCCGACTCATTGAGATTGATGGAAAAAACATTTGCCTGTAACGGCAACTAAACATTGACACTATGCGGAAAGCATGAAATTTTAGATATTACGCATAGAGTTTTTTTTACATTGTGGAACTGGTCGAGCCCCGCTCCCGAAGTCACATGAGGGCATAGAGGACCAGACCACCGGCGTTACTTAGGGCCATCGAGTGTGCTTTGCACACTACACAACGAGTGCGAGTCCTATTTCTTAGCCGCTGCTCCCCGGAAGATCCGGAAGGGGCGCGCATTTTCGCAGGAGGCTTGAATGAATGCTTCACGGAAGTTCACGAACGAACTGTTAGGTCTTGTTGTGTTGCTGCTGGCGAGTGTCAGTGCGTGCTTTGCGCAGTCAACAGCAACGTTGTCAGGTGTTGTTACCGACCCAACCGGCGCGGTGGTCCCGGGCGCACAAGTGATCGTGCATTCGCTTGCGACCGGACTTGATCGCCAACTCGTAACAGACAACGCGGGTCTCTATGTTGCTCCTTCTCTGGTGCCCGGGGACTACCAGGTGCAGGTGAAGGCCTCCGGTTTTTCCCAGTACACAGTCCAAAAAGTAACGCTCGAGGTCGACCAGCGAGTAACGGTCAATATTCCACTTGCCCTGTCCACTGCCGGTGAGACGGTACAGGTGGAGAGTACTGCGTCGCAGATCGAAACCCAGACAATAACGGTCGGTCAAGTGATTGGCAGCAACACGGTGCAACAGCTTCCGCTTAACGGGCGCCATTTTCTTGATCTGACGGTGCTGACTCCGGGCGGGGTCATTGCTCCTACTGCTGGAAGCTTGACATCCCCCAGCCGCGGATTGGGCGCGAACTCGTTCGATACTGCCGGCAACCGCGAAGACTCGGTGAACTTCCAGATCAACGGCGTCAATCTGAACGACATAAGCCAGAACCAGATCACTTTTCAGCCGTCGATCGTTACTACCTCCGAGTTCAAGATCAACAACTCGACCTTCAGTGCAGAGTACGGCCGCAGTGACGGATCGATTGTGAACGTTTCCACGCGCTCCGGCACGGACAAATTCCACGGCGATGCCTTCGACTACTTCCGTAACGATGCTTTGGATGCGCGCAACTACTTCAACCGCAATTTCAACCCCTCTACTGGGCTGCCCCTTGTCGGACTGCCGGGCGAGAAGGCCCCGCTTATACGCAATAACTTTGGCGGGGACGTAGGCGGTCCCATCTGGAAGGGCCGTACCTTCTTCTTCGTCAGTTACGAAGGTCTGCGTCAGCACCAGGGCATCCTGCAGAACAGCACTGTGCTCACACCAGCCCAGCAAGCGCAAATAGCTGCCAATGCGGCCCTGTACCCGTCTGCTGCTGCTCAGGCCAAGCTCATTCCACTCCCGAATAGTGGAAATAATTACGTTTCATTTACACCGGGGCCTGTTGAGATCAATCAGTACACCGGCGATGTACTTCAGCAGTTAGGTACGAAAGACTCGTTGCATGGCTTCTACGCCTTTCAGAGTGACGTGCGCACCGAGCCTGCTTTGCAGGGTGACACTATCCCCGGTTGGGGAGATCACCGCAACGCGCATCGGCAGGTACTCACGATCAACGAGACGCACATCTTCAGTCCGAGCCTTGTGAACGAAGCTCGGCTTGGATTCAACCGCATCTCTATCGCCTTTAACCCTGCCAATTTGACCAGCCCGGCCAGCGTAGGGATCAACGATGGACTGACGGGCAACGTTGGTCTACCCCAGATCACTCTCTCTGATATTGGCTTGGTTTACGGCGGGCCTTCGGGTTTCCCGCAGGGCCGCAATGACACCCTTGGCGTCTTGTCGGATACGGCTACCCTGCTTCGCGGCAGGCACACCATCAAATTTGGTGGCGAGTACCGCCGCTACCTCGTTGCCAGTTTCGCCGACAACATCGGAACACTGACCTATGTGAGCACTCCCAATAACTTCGAGAAGGACACTGCTACCGTCTTCAGCGTGCAACCGAATACGGTCTCCAGCCGCGTCTACGATACCGCGGTGGGAGGGTTTGTGCAGGACAACTTCAAACTCAACTCGCGCCTCACTCTCGAATACGGTCTCCGCTTCGAGTGGAACGGAACGCCTGTGGAGGGCGCGAACCGTTTGGTGCTCTTCAACCCTGCTGGTCCATCGCTGACGCAGGTGGGCACCAACGGGATTCCGGCCAATGGTGCGTACAAGCAAAACTACAACTTTGAACCTCGCCTGGGATTTGCAGACGACCTCTTTGGTAACGGCAAGACTGTCGTGCGTGGGGGCTATGCCTACCTGGTGGACCAACCGGTTTCGGGCACGGTGACGGCGCTAGCATCCAACCCTCCCTTCAGCACTGCGGTCACGTATAACGGGGCAGCTATTCCAGTGAACAACCTCTACAACCTAGCAAAGGCCGCCGGCATCGCAATTGCCTCGACCAATCCCAACTACAGGAATGCGTACATCGAGAGCTTTAATCTGAACGTGCAACAGGAACTCCCACATGGCATGGTCGCCTCGCTTTACTACGTCGGTTCAGTCGGACGGCACCTGCTCATTCGCACCAACGAGAACCAGGCGTCCGGTCCGGCAGGGTCTCTCCATCCGTACCAGACGCTCTCACTCAACAGCCCGATCGATCCCGGTGTGGCTATGGCCTCCAACATCACCGAAGTTAACAGCATTTCCTCATCGAACTACAACGGCATGTGGGCCGTGCTCAGCAAAAACATGAGCCACGGACTCTATGTAAGTGCGAACTACGAGTGGACGAAGTCGATGGATATCAACTCCCTTGGGTCGCAGGGTGGTCTTAATCTGCAGGACAGCAACAATCCCCGCGGCAACTATGGGCTGTCGGACTTCGACACGCGCAATCACTTCGCTGGAACAGCGATCTACGACTTCCCCTTCAAGGGGAATCGCTGGGTCTCTGGCTATCAGCTTGCGACAATCATTCAGTACCAGACCGGTAATCCTGTCAACATCACCGCTGGCAGCTCAAGCTACAACGGTGTTACCGGCCTTGTGCGTCCCAACCTGGTTGGCCCGGTCACGAGACATAAATCACAGGGTGCTATCGCCAACGTCACCTACCTTCCTCAATCGCTCGTCTGCCCCATCGGCCCAACATTGGCCGTACCCGCTGGATGCAGCCTGCAGATTCAGGCGACGCAGGCGACTCCAACCTCAACCATCATCTACACCGGTATCGGCAACATCGAGCGCAACGGTGGTACTGGTCCTGGATTCGCGGATGTCGATCTATCCGGACAGAAGGAGACCAAGATCTTTGAGGGTCTTACCTTCACGCTGCGTGCGGACGCCTTCGACATCCTCAACCACCCCAACTTTGGTCAGCCGTCGGGTAACACCCAGTCGTCGACCTTCGGTCAAATCTCTGCGACCCGCTTTGCGACGAGCGACGGCGGCTCTTCACGACAACTGCAGTTGAGTGGAAAGTTCACCTTCTAAACTGGAGGAGTGCAAGGTGCGCCTCGTTGAGTTGTTTTCAACGAGGCGCACTTTTGTTTGCGACCAGCTATATGCTGTTAAATGCGATGGGGTTGTACTGAATGATTGGCGAGATTTTTCTTCGGAACTACAGGACGATTGACCTCGATGCGATGTTTCGGTTAGATGAGGCCTGTTTTGCGGAGGCGTTTCGTTTTGATCGAGAGTCGATGCGGGAGTTCGCCGAGGAGCGGAATGCGGTTGTTCAGATCGCGGAGATCTGTGGTGAGATTGTCGGATTTGTTATCGTTCATATTGAGCGTGTCGCGTCCGAGTGGCAGGCGTATGTGGTGACGCTCGATGTGGCACCCGAGTACCGGCGGAAGGGGTTGGCCAGACGGCTGATGAAAGAGGCAGAGGCGTGCGCCGCGTCTGCAGGCGTGCGGTGGATCCAGCTGCATGTGTTTACGGGCAACGATGCAGCGATCCGTTTTTATGAACGGCTGAGCTATCAGCGGATCAGTGTGCGGCGTGGGTACTATGGTACGGTGGGTTTGGATGCGATTGTGTATGGTAAGGACCTGTCCGGTTTGTAACGGGACAGGTTACTTTTTACCGAAAACGTCTCCCATGCGGCGTATCTGAGCGCCGACGCCGCGGAGCTTCTCCTCAAAGTGCTCGTAGCCGCGATCGAGGTGGTAGACGCGATCAAGGACGGTTTCGCCGTCGGCGACCAGGGCTGCAAGGACGAGCGAGGCAGAGGCGCGAAGATCAGAACACATGACGGCGGCGGATTGGAGCGAGCTTTTGCCACGGACCGTTGCTGTACGTCCAGAGATGGTGATGTTCGCGCCCATGCGGATGAGCTCCTGGACGTGCATAAAGCGGTTTTCGAAGATGTTTTCGGTAACCGTGCTGGTGCCTTCGGCCTGCGTGGCGAGGGCCATGTACTGGGCCTGCATGTCGGTGGGGAAGCCGGGGTATTCCTCGGTGGTCATGTCGGCGGCTTTGAGTTCGCCGCCGGAGCGGACGCGGACGTTGTCGGCACCGACATCGATCTTGACGCCGCACTGCTCGAGTTTGGCGATGAGTGCGCCGAGATGTTTGGGTTCGCAGCAGTCGACGTTGAGATCGCCACCGGTGATGGCTCCGGCGATGAGGAAGGTGCCGGCTTCGATGCGGTCGGGATTGATGCGATGGCGTGCACCGTGGAGTTTGGCGACGCCCTGAATGCGGATTGTGCCAGTGCCGGCGCCTTCGATTTTGGCTCCCATGGCGGTGAGGAGTGCGGCGAGGTCGGTGACCTCGGGCTCGCGCGCGCAGTTTTCGAAGATCGATTCGCCTTCGGCGAGGGCGGCGGCCATGAGAAGGTCTTCGGTACCGGTGACCGTGATCTTGTCGAAGACGATGTGAGCGCCCTTGAGGCGGCCGCTTCCGTTGTTGGGGCTGCGGGCTTCGAGGTAGCCGTGGTCCTGGGTGATGGTGGCGCCCATGGCTTCGAGGCCGTTGATGTGAAGGTCGATGGGGCGGCCGCCGATGGCGCAACCTCCGGGCATGGCGACGCGGGCGATGCCAGTGCGGGCGATGAGCGGGCCGAGGACGAGGGAGCTGGCGCGCATGGTCTTGACGATCTCGTATTTGGCGACGGGGTCGGAGAGAATGCCGCACTTGATGCGTGTGCGGTGCTGGGCACGGCCGTAGCCTAGCTCGACCTCGGCACCCATGCTGGTGAGGAGCTTGCGTTCCGTCTCGATATCGCGGACCTGAGGGATGTTTTCGAGGATGACCTCGTCTTCGGTGAGGATGGCGGCAGCCATGCAGGGAAGAGCGGAGTTTTTGGCTCCGGAGACTTTGATGGTGCCGAGAAGAGGGTTCCCACCGCGTACTACAAACTTATCCATTGAGTTAGTTTACGGAGATTTTGCGTGGAAATGAGTGGCTGGGCGGGTACCGGGTGCTGCGATTCGTGACGTGTATATCAGCTAGGGGCGGGTCGCAATCGAGTGATTGGCCACGGCCACGGCTTGCGGAGTAACGACAGGGGCAGCTGCACCAACAAACTCAGTCAAAGTGCCGGGGATAAGTGCATTTGATAGCCAGATGTTGCCTGCGCCATCGATAGCGAGACTCGTTGTCCTATATAGGCTGCTGCTCGTGTAGCCTGTAGAGCCAGAGATGACCTGACCTGTGCTTCCATTCAATTTTGTGAGAGTTCCGGGGACCGGGGTAATCGGAAGATTGAAGGTTGGGCGATAGCTTAAGACCCATACATTGCCGATTCCATCGACTGTGATGGCAACAGGGGTAAGCGATCCACCAGCGGTATAGCCTGTGGATGGAGAAAGGGCAGCACCTGTTGTCCCATTTAGTTCGCTGATACTGCCATATTTGATTATTTGGCCAAATTGGTCGTATTGCGCACCATTAACCACCCAGATATTTCCGGAGTTGTCGATCGCCATTGCGTTGGGCTGATTCAACCCACCGCCGGTGTAACCCGTAGATGGCGAGATGGCGGCCCCTGTACTGCCGTTAAACTGGCTCACGCTGTTGCCAAGTTTATTGGCGGCCCAGATACTGCCGGAACTGTCGATCGCAACTGCGTTGGGCTGATTCAACCCGCCGCCGGTATAACCCGCAGCAGGAGAGGTGATGGCTCCCGTACTGCCATTCAATTGGAACAGGCTAGAGGTGTTGAAGTCGGGGACCCAGACGTTGCCGGAGCCGTCGATCGCCATTGCGAGGGGATTAGTTCCGTGTGGGAGTGGGTAGCCAGTCGATGGAGAGAGCGGAACGCCTGCGCTGCTAAATTTAGCCACGATGCCCAGACTGCCTGAGCTGTTGATACCGTAGCCTGAGCCCCAGGCGTTTCCGAAAGGATCAATTGCAATGCTGGTTGGCGCGTTCGAGCCGGAGATCCCGCCACCGTTATAGCCGGAAGCGGGCGATAGAGCGGCGCCCGTAATCCCGTTGAACTCATTCACACTGGCGAACACACTCGCGCTGTTGCCGTATGAACTTGCTGTCCAGACGTTACCTGTTCCGTCGATGGCAATCCCGAGGGGCTGGCTCAATCCGCCGCCAGTGAAGTTCAAGGCGATTGTCAGATCGTTGGGCGCACTGGAGAGGGAAGGCTGGAAGGGAGAGGTGGGAAGTGGGATGGAAGCAAGGTTGGAGACGTTCGCTCCAGGATTTTGCGCAATGAAGAGCGCCGCCGTCACGGTGTCGGTTGGGGCTGTACCGTTGCTTTGAGCGTTTGCAAAGAGCGTCGTGCAGGAAGGCGAGGAGGCTCCTGTTGAGTTGACGCAGCTGGCGATGGCGTTGGCGAGTGAGTTGATTTCCGCCTGGGGAACAGTGCCGTTGCCGGCTGGAGTTGTCGCCCGCGCGGTTCCCGTGGTGATGTCGACCAGATTGTTGACAGTGGCAAAGGCCTGCGCGATTCCGGCTTGAGCGAGCGGTGTGCCGCTGGATGAAACGTGTGCGAGGTCGGTCATGAAGCCAGCGAGTGAATACACTGACGCGATCGTGGTGACTTCGTTGACAAAGATAAATGGCACGGTCGCCTGGAGGTTGCCGGATGCGGGGCACTGCCCAAGAGCGGTCATGAGAGCGAGGTTGGGATTGGTCTCGTTCCCCGGAAGGCCAGGGTTCCCCTGAGTCGCCAGCACGTAGACCTGGGTACTGCTGATGCACGTATAGTCACCGGTGATGGCGAAGGATCCGCTTGAGTCCGTGGTCACATATTGACCAAGCGAGTCACTTCCGACTGTGCCGGAGGTAAGAAGTGATGTAGCTGCTGCGCCATAGCCCGTGGTACCGGCGGCGAAGAGATAGATGTGTGCGCCGACAACGGGCTGCTGGCCCCCATGGACCTTCCCCGCTAGGCGAACGCCTGCTGCGGAGTTTGGGGGAGCGGTGGAATTAAGGGCACAACCGGAGAGAAGAACAGAGGCGGCGAGCAGGGAAGAGAAAAACGTGCGGACGGCCAGACGCATGTTGAGCTCCAGAGGGAACGAAACATCGAGCAAGCTGTAAACGACTCATCATAGCGAATTCCGCGATCCTGTTTCGTTTTTTTTTAAGCGTCGGTGTCTCGTAAGGTTCGCGGATTCCATTCAAAGCGATTCTTGAGGCGAGTCGCCGATCCAATGTGTTGCGCGACGAGATGCAGAAGTTCTTTCACCGAACGGCTTTCTGCATCCCGTTTGTGGTTAGAGACCAGATTGCGGGTTGTTCTGGGGAGGTGTCTGGGCCGGAGTGCCGTGACCATGGCGGAGGGATCTCATCTGCTGGAGCTGGTCAGGCGTGAGGACGGTAGCGAGCTGCTGTCTCGTCTCCTGGCGGATAGCATGCATCTGCTTTTGCATGATCATTGGGGAGATGGTGGTGTCGCTGGTTAGTGCGGCGATCTTCTGGTCGCGGTTGGCCAGGATGGGTTCGATCTTCGCGGATTGGTCGGCCGAGAGGTTGAGTTTTCTGGTAAGTCTTGCGGTCTCACGCTGGGGATTGTGAGCGTGATGGTGCTTTGCTGCTGGGGCTGTCTGTTGTGCGAAGGCGAGAGTGCTGGAGAGGGCCAGTGCGAGAGAGATGGAAAGTAAAAGGCGTTGCATGGGTGGTGCTCCTTTGCGGCTTGGTTCGCCGCTGTCTGATGAAATGAACACCTTGTGCGGAGAATGTTGCGGTCTTGCAGTGGAACTGCTCTGGGCGAATTTCAGGCGAAGATGCTCAGGTAAGTTATAGACACTTTGGTAAATACCCCATCTCAGGTAAAGACTTTTGGGGGGATTGTGGATAATCTAACGTAGCAAATCGCAAGCGAGGTAGGTTATGGCGCGTCCGTATTGGTCTGGTCGAATACAGGTCTCCCTGGTCTCATTTGGCGTTCAGCTTTACGTTGCGACCGAGTCGAAGAGTCAGATAAGCTTTCATCAAATCAGCCGCAGCACGGGTGAGCGGATACGCCATCAGAAGGTTCTCGCGAGTGCAGCGGAGTCCGATAGCGAAGTCGCGGGTGCGGCGGTCGGCAAGGATGAGATTGTGAAGGGCTACGAGTATCGCAAGGGCGAGTACATCATCATCGAGCCGAGCGAACTGGAGAATTTGAAGGTGCCGTCGAAGCACACAATTGACGTCAGCCAGTTTGTGACGATGGATGAGCTTCGTCCCGAATACGTTGAGAAACCGTACTTCGTTGTGCCGGAGAACGATAGTCAGGCGGAGGCGTTTGCTGTTATCCGAAAGGCGCTGCAGAAGAGTGGGAAGGTTGCGATCGGAAAGGTTTCGTTTGCGGGGCGCGAGAACATCATTGCGATTCGGCCGGCGGGAGATGATGCACACGGCGGGATGATGGCGTATACGCTTCGGTATCCCAACGAACTTCGAAGCGAGCGCGATTATTTTCGAGATCTCAAGGGAGTGGAGATCAATGAAGAGTCCCTGGAGCTTGCCGAAACACTGATTGGGAAGAAATCGACGAAGCTGGACCTGTCGAAGTTTGAAGACGGGTATGAGGTCGCAGTGAAAGAGTTGATTGACGCCAAAGTGAACAAGATGCCTGTGCCGAAGGATGAGGGCGCGGCGCCAAGCGGGAAGGTGGTCAACCTGATGGACGCGTTGCGGAAGAGCCTTGGTGGGGCAGATGGCGACTCGAGCAAGCGCGTTCCGAAGAAGCCCGTCGCGAGCGTGAAGACCGATTCAAAGAAGGGGATTGGATTGGTGAAGCCGCCTTCAAAGACTCCAGTGAAGAGAAAGACGGCGTAGCTCAATTCGTTCGATCGAACCGTTGCGAAGGTTGCCCCGAATGTCCTGGTAGGAGATTCGGGGCAATCTATTATGCTGACCTAGAGTTCGAGTCTTGAGTCGTCGATGGCGAGGCGAACGTTGCCGTCTGATTTGGTGAGGCGGCGGACGGCTTCCATCTTGTCGACGTTGGCCTTGAGCATGACGACAGCGATGGGGATCGACTTGCCCGCGGATTTGATGGTGCGGATCGCGGTGTCGCGGTCGATGTCGCAGACCTTCATCAGGACGCGGATGCCGCGCTCAACCAGCTTCGCGTTCTTCATGTGCACGTTGACCATGAGGTTGTCGTAGACGTAGCCGAGACGAGTCATCGCACCGGTAGTGATCATGTTGAGGATCATCTTCTGGGCGCTAGCGGACTTCATGCGAGTAGAGCCGGAGATGACCTCGGGGCCGACCTCGCTGATGACGGTGGTGTCGGCGACGTCGGAGAGCGGGGTGTTGTGGTTGCAGGTGATGGCCGCGGTTTTGGCTCCGCGGGCGCGGGCGTACTCGACGGCGCCGACGACGTAAGGGGTGCGGCCGCTGGCGGAGACGCCGATGACGATGTCTTTGCGGGTGGGGCGGCGGCGGGCGATGTCGCGCTGGCCGATCTCGGGGGAGTCTTCGTTGACGTCGGAGGCTGAGGCGAGGGCCTTGGGACCGCCGGCCATAATGTATTGGACTTGCGCGGGTGCGGTGGAGTAGGTTGGTGGGCACTCCGACGCGTCGAGGGAGGCGATGCGACCGCTGGAGCCGGCACCAACGTAGATAAGCCGGCCACCGTCGCGGAGAGAACGGGCGACGGTGTCGATGACGATGGCGATCTCAGGCAGCGCCTTTTTGACCGCTGCTGCTACCTTTGCGTCTTCGTGGTTAATAATGCGTGCGATTTCGAGGGCTGACTTGGTGTCGAGCCCTTCGGATGCGACATTTGCGGTCTCCGTCGTGAGATCGTTGAATTCTGCTGCGCCTCGGTTGACGGATTTCGATGTAGGGGGGCCTGCTCAAGCATGGTAAGGGTTGCCATAAGTGTCCTGCGATGTCTTACTCAATCAATTCTATTCCTTAGGGCCCTGAAAAGCTCTAAGAAAGGTTCGCTTGCGTGGGGAATCTTGAGAGATGCGGCTAGCGCAAGATAGAGTGCTCTGGGATGGAGAATTTCCTTGAAATCGTGGTGAGGCAAGGCTGCCGAATCGCGGGTAAGGCGTCTCATAAGCTTCGGGAGGCTGGAGTTGAAGCCTCCGCTTGTGATATATGAGATGCAGTCCAGGTAAATTGGTTTGCCGTGCAGTGTGGGCGCTGAGGCGCTTCTGGCGGCACTATCGGGCGGTACGACCGGTTCGCTGGTGCGTCTAAAAGAGGGAGGTCCGGACTCGAGTGGACAGTGACGGACAGATAGGACAAGACGCAGGGAACAGACCGGGGACAGAGCCGTCGGGGCGCGGCAAGGGGATCATGTATTCCTGGTTGCGGGACTTGGTGGTCTCCGTCGTAGTGTCGGGCTTCATTATCATCTTCCTGTATCAGCCGGTGAGGGTAGAGGGAACCAGCATGCTGCCGGTGCTGGAGGATGCGGACCGGCTGGTCATCAACAAGCTGGCCTACCGGGTGGGGGAGATCCATCGTGGGGATGTGGTGGTGTTCCTGTATCCGCACGACCATGAGAAGAGCTATATCAAACGGGTGATTGCACTGCCAGGGGATACGCTGCGGATCGATCATGGCCAGGTGTATGTGAATGAAGCCAAGGTTGACGAGCCGTATGTGCCGAGACAGTTTACCGATGACCGGTCGCAGCCGGAGATGACGGTGCCGCAGCATGAGTATTTCGTGATGGGAGATCATCGGTCGATTTCAAGTGACAGCCGCGAGTTTGGTCCAGTGGACAGGGATCTGATCTATGGCAAGGCGGCGTTTGTGTACTGGCCTATGGATCAGGCTGGGGTTGTGCGATAGGCTTTGGGGATTTTATTTGGCGTAGTAGCCGGTTCGGGCACGGATTGTAAGTCCGGGACGGGTGGCCTGGATGACAACCTTGCGGTAGGTACCGTCGCGGGTGGGGTTGGTGGACTGATAGGCGAGGTCGTAGAGGGAGCGAAGGTCGCCGGCTATCTCGGCGAATGCCTGCTTAAGGTTGGTGGCGTGAAAGTCGAAGGTCTTGCCGCCGGTCTGGGTGGTGAGATGGTCGAGGGCGCGGACGCCGTAGCGGTCGCGGGCGTCCATTTTTCCGTGTTTTAGCTCGGTGTATCGGATGGCGTAAATCAGGACGTCGGCGTTTTGGGCGGCTTCGATGGCGTCGAGCAGGTCGTGCTCGCTGGAGTTCTCTTCGCCGTCGCTGAAGACGACGAGGACTTTGCGGCGCTGGTGGATGGCGGCTAGTTTTTCGGTGATGCTGTAGAACACGGCGTCGTAGAGGGCGGTGCCGAGTTCGCGTTCTTCTTTGGGGCCGATCTCGGGGAACTCCATGTCGCCTTTGTCGAAGCTGCGAATGCCATCCATGATGGCGGGTGCGGAGGAGTCGGAGTCGCTGACGAGGCGAAGATGATTGCCGAAGCAGAGGGCGAAGGCCTGGTCGTTGGGCTCGAGGACCTGGTGGAGAAAGGCTTCGATGTCTTTCTCGTGCTCTTTGACGAATTTTTCCTGGCTGCCGCTTTCATCGATGATGAGGCCGATGCTGAGGGGGAGCTGGTTGTCGTGGGCGAAGAAGCGGATCTTTTGCGGGACGCCGTCTTCGACGACAGTGAAGTCATCCCGGGTGAGGCCGGTTACGATGCGGCCGTCCGCGTCGTGAACGCTGAGCGTGGTGTCGATGAGGTGAGTTTCTACTTGAAGGACGGGGATGCCCTGTGCGAGAGAAGATCTGATCAAAAGAATTGAACACATCAGAAGAAGGAAACGCGGCACGATTGGCACCTGCACCTCGGGGTTGAAAGTTCGGCAGATTGGAATACGAGGACGGTGGCGAGTTGTTCCGTGAAAGGAACAAGATTGGATTATCTTGCGATGGAACTTAATGGTTGCCTGGAAAGAGAGTTTATTCCGATGCAACGAGACGCGAAGGTATTCGATCAGACTTATAAGAGAGAAACGGAGAACGACATTGAAAAATCTTCTGGTTCGCGGAATCTTAGGTCTGAGTATGCTTTTTACATTGAACGCAGCGTCGAAACCCGCAGATGCGCAGGTTGTCGTGAGGGTCGGGCCGACGCATCATTACCATCACCGATATTATCGCCACGTCTACTACCGGCACGGGCATAGATACTATCGGTACTATTGAGTGTAAGTGTTTTCAATAATGACCAAAGCCCGTGTTTCGATGCGCGGGCTTTGGTATTTAAGACGGAACCTGTCAAGGCTAGGCCGCTGAAGTCGCGTTGTAGACGATCTCGGCGAAGGATTGGGGATCGAGGCTGGCGCCGCCGACGAGTGCGCCGTCTATTTCTTCAAGACAGCAGAGGGACTGGGCGTTGTCTGGCTTGACCGAACCGCCGTAGAGGATGCGGGTGGAGGCGGCGAGGGCGGGCGTGAGCGATTTGGCGATCTGAGTACGGATGACCTGGTGTGCCTCAGCTGCGATCTCTGGAGTGGCGGTGCGGCCGGTGCCGATGGCCCATACGGGCTCGTAGGCGAAAACGATGGGAGCGGCGATGGCGGGGTCGATGCCTTCGAGGGCGATAGAGACCTGGAGTTCGAGGATGTTGCTGGTGAGGTCAGCTTCGCGCTCTTCGAGTTTTTCGCCGACGCAGACGACTGGAACGAGCGAGTGAGCCAGGGCGGCTTTGAGCTTGAGGTTGACGGTGGTGTCGGTCTCGGCGAAGTACTGGCGGCGCTCGGAGTGGCCGATGAGGACGTGAGTGGCGCCGAGGGCGGTGAGCATGACAGGTGAGGTCTCGCCTGTGAAGGCGCCTTCGTTCTTCCAGTGCATGTTCTGAGCGCCGATGAAGATGGAGCGGGAGCGGGCGGCGTCGATGAGCGCAGGCAGCGAGGTCATCGCGGGGCAGAGAAGAATCTCGGCTTGGGTGCTTTGTTTGACGAGTGGGTAGAAGCTGGTGAGAAAGGCGGTTGATTCGGTGGGGGTCTTGTACATCTTCCAATTGGCGGCGATGAGGAGCTTGCGCATTTGTATTTAGTATTCCATCTTCACGCGGTGCTGGGAAGAGATGCGAGGCGCTTACGATTTTCTTCGGCCGAGTCGGCGGAGAGTGATGAGGACGCCGATGATGCCGCAAAGCAGAGGCACTAGAAAAACCATTGCTTCGGAGATCCCGCCAGCTACGGCTCCAATGCCGGAATAATTGCGCTGTTGGATTGCTATCTGGATGAAGCCAATCCCAACAGTGATGAGCAGCAACAAGACGGTACCGAGCACCATCGAGACGATGAAGGCGAGGGTAAGGACGAGTGGTTTGCGCATGTGCAGGCTAGTATTTCGCTTCTTCGAATTAGCGAAACCTCTGGTTATCCGGCAGAGCAGCGACGCCGGGGAGGGTTTTGCCCTCGAGGAATTCGAGGCTGGCTCCGCCGCCGGTGGAGATGTGGGTGATGAGTTCACCGACGCCGGATTGCTGGATCGCGGCGACCGAGTCGCCGCCGCCGACGATGGTGGTAGCGTCGTGGTTGCGCGCGACCGCGTGGGCGATGGCGTTGGTGCCGTGGGCGAAGGCGGGCATCTCGAAGACGCCCATAGGGCCGTTCCAGATGACGGTGCGGGCTTCGGCGATCTCCTCTTCAAAGAGGGCGATGGACTTGGGGCCGATGTCGAGGGCCATCAGGTCGGCGGGGAAGGCGCCTTTGCCGGAGAAGACCTGGGTCTTTGCGTTTGGGGCGAACTTGTCGGCGAGGATGTGGTCGACTGGCAGGAGAAAGCGGACGCCTTTAGCCTTCGCCTTTTCCAGCGCAGCCTTTGCGACGTCAATCTTGTCGGTCTCGACGAGGGATTTGCCGGTGCTTTGTCCCTGCGCGTTGAGGAAGGTGTAGGCCATGCCGCCGCCAATTATTATGGCGTCGGCCTTGTCGAGAAGATTGTCGATGACCTGGATCTTGTCGGAGACCTTGGCTCCGCCGATGATGGCGACGAAGGGCTTGTCGGGTTCGGTGAGCGCTTTGCCGAGGTAGGTGAGCTCTTTCTGCATGAGCAGGCCAGCGGCGGATTGCTTGACGAAGTGGGTAATGCCTTCGGTGGAGGCGTGGGCGCGGTGGGCACTGCCGAAGGCGTCGTTGACGAAGATGTCGCAGAGCGAGGCGAGCTTTTTTGCGAAGACGGGGTCGTTGGCCTCTTCTTCGGGGTGGAAGCGGAGGTTTTCGAGCAGGAGGGGTTGGCCGGATTCAAGGTTGGCGGCCATTTCGCTGGCGACTACGCCGACGCAGTTGGGTGAGAAGGCTACGTTTTCGTCGTCGCCGAGGATGTGGTCGAGGAGACCGCGGAGGTGGGCGACGAGGGGGCGGAGACTCATGGACTCGACGGGTTTGCCTTTGGGGCGGCCGAGGTGCGAGCAGAGGATGACCTTGGCCTTGTGGCGAAGGGCGTATTCGATGGTGGGGAGGGTCTCGCGGATGCGGGTGTCGTCGGTGATAATGCCGTCCTTGAGGGGGACGTTGAAGTCGACACGGATGAGGACGCGCTTGTCGGTGAGGTCTAGGTCGCGGATGGACAGCTTCGGCATTTGTTTTCCTTCTGTGAGCTAGTAGACATCATCTCAAAGAATAAGTTATGTGGTTTGTTGAGGAACGTAGCGGCGGGCTATGAATGCCAGGGGAATTCCGATGCAAAAGATGAGGGCGGCGACGCCGTTGATGAGAGGGACGAGGGGAGGTGTGGGCCGGAGGCCGATCTTCGAGAGCGGGAGGACGACGTAGTTCATGACGATGTAGAGGGCTACGCCAAAGAGGGTGCCGTAGAGCCAGGGGTGGCTTGCGACGGGGATCCTGCGACTGGCAACCAGGAAGACGGTAGTAGCGGAGAAGGTGATAAAGAAGTGGAAGAACAGGCCGAGGAGCGCGGAACGGTGGCCCATGCTAAAGGCGGCGCGGCCCAGGACGCCGCTGGCGATGCCCTGAAGAATTCTGGCGGGGGTTACGCCACGGAGGCCAAAGAAGATGAAGGCGTCAGAGATGTCGAGCGTGCCGACGAGAAGAGTGGCACCGGCGATGACCTTCCAGAGTGGGGGGTAATCAGCTGACGTTTGCACTTGGATTGATTCTAGACTGGTTTCCCATCCGGAATGAAGGCGTCGGCTTCAATTTCTATACGCCACTTCGGGTTGAGGAGGGTGGCGACGACGACCATGGTTGCGGCGGGGCGGATGAGTCCGAAGAACTTGCCGTGGATGCGACCGGCGGCCTCCCAGTCTTCGACGTGGGTGAGGTACATGCGGGTGCGGTAGACGTGCTCGATGGAGCTGCCGGCTTTTTTGAGGGCTGCGGCGATGAGGGTGAGGCATTGATCGGTTTGTTCGGCGACGTCGGCGTCGTCTGCGCCTACGGGACCGGTGCCAGAGACGTGGATTTGGTTGCCGATGCGGACGGCGCGCGAGAAGCCGATGATGGGCTCGAAGGGTGATGTGCCGGCGATGTTCTGGCGTTTTGTCATTCTGATTCGGTGAAGCTGATTTCGATTTTGGCTGTCGTCCGAATTCATTCGCTATGGTTCGATTCTAACCAAGAGGACGCTGGCGGAGCCTAGCTTGAAGCCGAGGGTTTGGTGGGCGCCGGTACTGTCTGCCACTTGCCTCTCCATTCACCCTTGCTGTCGATCGCAGATCCGCCGAGTTGGACGCCGGACGTGGCGGCGAGGTCGGGAGCCGTGAGGGGTAAGACGGAGATCTCTCCGAAGTGGGGCGGAAGGGAAGCTTCAATGGACACTGGAGGCTGGGTGAGATCCATCTGCTTGTTGATAACGGTAAGGTAGATGGTCTGGTCGTCGCTGCGAGTGGCGTAGATTTTGAGCGTCGGTGGAGCGTTTAGCGTCTCGATGGGAAGGACGCTTCCGTGAGCGGCGAGGTCGAAGGCTTTGATGGCGTAGGCGATGGGGTGGACGTCGAGAGTGCCGTCCGGCTTTGTCCAGAAGGTGGCGTACCAGCAGGGTGCCTGATGGTCGGCGGCAGCGACTGTGTCTCCGGTGTGGAAGTTGACGCCAGAGGAGCCGTGGGTGAGCCAGAAGTAGAGGTAATCAAGCGCCCACAGGGCGCTGGCGGCGGTGTTGCTGACGTCCTTGGCTCCGCCGTTGTAGAAGCTGTTGGTCTCCTCGATGCGGTAGCGGATGCGGGACCTGCGCGGCGGGGACGAAGGCGTTGAAGTAGCTCTGGTAGCGCTGCTCAAACTCGGGCGAGAGCATTTCGCGGATGCCGGTGGCGGGGTCGGGGACTTTGCCTCCGGCTCCGCCGGGGTAGGCGTGCTGGGTGAGCCAGAGAAGCTGCGGGGAGTGGCCGAACTCTTTGATGTAGGCGTTGGCCCAGGGGGCGGTGCCGGTGATGTTGGTGCCGGGGCCGCAGAAGCGAACGTTCGGAGCCGCGGCGAGCACCGCTGAGCTGTAGGCGTGGAGGTCGGAGGCGTAGTTGGGGAATTCTTTTTCGTATATGTTGGGTTCGTTGCCGATGGCGAGGCAGTCGATCTGGGCGGCGTAGTGGTCCATGAGGTACTTCGCGGCTTCTGCGACCCTGGGGATGGAGGACTCGCGGAGACGGAGAGTGTAGATGACCTTGACGTCGGCGGCCTGAGCGAATTGGAAGAGCTGGTCGATCTCTGGTTCGGACGGGATGGGGATGGTGGGGGTGTCCGCGGTGTTGCCGCCGATGCGCAGGCTGCGGATGCCTAGAGTGTGGAAGAGCTGGATGAGAGGACCATTGCCGGGAACGAAGTAGGCTGGAGTGCCATCGGCGTGTGGAAGGAGGGTGAGGGTCTCGAAGCTGAGGCCGAGGAAGTCCGGGGGGATGGGGGTTGCAGGGGCAGCGGTGTTGAGGTTGAGCTGCACAGGGATTTGGGCGAGGGTGGGTTTGGGGTTGAAGGGGTCGAAGAGGAGAGCAAGGAGAATGGGCGCGATGCAGGTGAGGCCGATGATGGGTTTGTACATGCTTGTTGACCTAGCCCCATCTTACTGTGGACGAGGCGGTCATTCTTCGCATGATGCGCACCGAAGTAGCTTCGGCGGCTGTCAGGTGTTCTCTTTTTTGGGCGAGGAAAGTTTTTTGCGCAGGGTACCGTTTTCCTCTTCAAGCTTCGCGAGTTTCTCGCGAACCGGGGCTAGCACTTCCTCCAGCTCTTCGACGGTATAGCGAGGCGTGATGTGCTGAGGACAGTTCCAGTCAAAGCCCTCGACATGGATGAGAATGACCCGCTCGATGACGTCACGTTTGTTGGTGGGGCGGAAGGATTCAATGAGTGCTGAAGCTTCTTTGTCGTGCTCGTGGACCTCGACGCGGCCGAGAATTTTGAGACGAGTCTGATAGGGGTAGTCCATGAAGAAGAGTGCCACGCGATTGTCATGGTCGAAGTTGCCGAGGCTGACGTACTGTTTGTTGCCGCGCAGGTCCGCGAAGCCAATAAGCGATGGGTTGATCACGCGAACGAAGCCTTTCGGGCCGCCGCGGTGCTGCACATAGGGCCAGCCGGTCTCGCTGACTGAGGCCATGTAGAAGCTGTCGCGACGCCGGATGAAGTCCTCTTCGGCAGGGCCGAGGGTGTCAGCGCCCTCTGGCGCGGCTTTCTCCATACGCTCGTATAGGCGCTTGCTGTCATGTTCCTGCTGATGTTTTTTGACCAGGGGCGTGAAAGCAAGTTCCTGGAAACGACGACCCATACCGTGCTCGATCCCGGGCAGGTCGACTCACTGCCCATAGTTGTAGATGACCTTGTGGCACTGGAGGTTTCAGGATTGTTGGTATCCGTCATCGGGGCAGACTCGCGTATTATCGGCTGAATCAGCAGGATTGGAGCCTGGGAGGTACTGCGAACGTGTGCTTTTCGGCAACGGCGAACTTTGTTGGAAGCGGAGTACTGGGGGCGGTTGGTGTCGTCACCTTGACCAAGGTGAAACATAAGCGTGAGCTGCTGTTCGCGTCACTGCCGACGTTGTTCGCGGTGCACCAGTTTATCGAGGGCTTTGTGTGGCTGGGACTGGATGGAGTTCTGTCGCCTGCGGTGACACACAATATGGGAGCGGCGTTTGTGCTGTATGCGCAGGGTCTGCTGCCGTTTGTGATTCCGCTGAGTATTGTGCTGTTTGAGCCTGACATGACGAGCCGCCGGCGGATGCTGCCATTTCTCGCAATCGGTACAGGGACGACTCTTTACATGCTTTGGGCGCTCATTGCTTATCCGCTGCACATCTTTGTGCGGGATAACAGCATTGTCTATATCAACGACGGGACCAACAATACGGCGCTCGCGGTCTTGTATGTGATTGCGACGTGCGGCTCTCTGTTCTTCTCGAAGGTGAAGGACATGGTGATCTTTGGCGCAGCCAACCTGGTGATTCTGATGGTGGTGATGGCGGTGAAACGCTATGCGTTCACTTCGCTTTGGTGTGCGTATGCCGCTGTGGCGAGCGTGATTATCCTGGCTTACTTCTGGAAGAGTAGATTGCACAGGCCGTTCAAGTATGCGGAGGCGATTTGGGGTTGAGGGCGGGCATGGGAATACCACGTAAATGGCGAAGCGAAGAACCTTGCCGCGTGGAGAAAATTACGGGGGTTCTTCGCTTTGCTCAGAATGACAATCGTTTTAGGTCCTACAGAGACTACAGACCCTTTTTCACGAGGAAGGTGATAAGGTCCTTGACGCGGTTGGAGTAGCCCCACTCGTTGTCGTACCAGCTGATGATCTTGCCGGTGTTCTGGCCTACTACTTTGGTCAGTTTGCTGTCGACGATGCTGCTGAGAGGGTTGCCCTTGAAGTCAGAGGAGACGAGCTCTTCGTCGGTGAAGCCCAAGATTCCCTTAAGCTCGCCTTCGGAGGCCTTCTTGAGGGCTTCGTTGATCGACTTGTCGGTGATGGGCTTTTCGGAGACGAAGGTGAGATCGACTACAGAGACATTGGGGGTCGGGACGCGGATGGCGAAGCCGTCGAGCTTGCCGGACATCTCGGGGATGACGAGCTTGAGGGCTTTGGCAGCGCCGGTGCTCGACGGGATCATGCTGAGCGCGGCGGCGCGTGCGCGGCGGAGGTCCTTGTGCGGCGTGTCGAGGATAACCTGGTCGTTGGTGTAGCTATGGATGGTGGTCATAATGCCGGAGGCGATGCCGAAGGTGTCGTGAAGGACCTTGACGACAGGCGCGAGGCAGTTGGTGGTGCAGCTCGCGTTGGAGATGATGTTGTGCTTCGCCGTGTCGTACTTCGAGTCGTTGACGCCGAGGACGACGGTGATGTCCTCGTTGGTGGCGGGGGCGGAGATGATGACCTTCTTGACGGTCGAGCCGAGGTGGGCCTTGGCCTTTTCGGCGTCGGTGAAGAAGCCGGTGGATTCGATGACGATCTGCGCGCCAACGGAGGCCCAGTCGAGCTTGGCGGGGTCGCGCTCGGCGAAGACTTTGATCTTCTTGCCGTCGACGGCGATGAAGTCGGCGCCGTGGGTGATCTCCTGCGGGAGGTTGCCGAGGATGGAGTCGTACTTGAGGAGGTGGGCCAGGGTGGCGGGGGTGGTGAGGTCGTTGACGGCTACGAATTCAATCTCTGGGTTGCCGATAGCGCTGCGGAAGACGTTGCGTCCTATGCGGCCGAAGCCGTTGATGCCTACCTTTACTGCTGCCATGATTTTCGATTGCTCCTGTCGTGATGGTGCTAGAAGTGTTTACACGTTTTGACGTTTGAGAGCGCAGCAGAAACGCTTACGCCCACCATCCCGATGCTATCACCCGAGCGAGGATGGCGTAAATGGAGCGTGGCGCAGACATCCCTGCGCGTTATGAGGGACTTGCGAGACGGAACCCGCTGGCGGGGGCTGTTAGAACTTGAAGAACTTCCTGCGGAGAGCGCCTTCGTATTCCATCTTGGCCTGCTTGGCCTTTTCGCGGGCATCTTCTTCGCGAAAACCGGCCGCCTCCCAGGCGTCGATCTCTGCCTCGGAGTGGTCGGCGGAGGCAAGGGCCTCTTCTTCGCGGATGGTGTTGATCCAGTTATCCACGGCTGTCTTGTAGGCGGCCTGCATCTGGTCGAGATCGGAGATTTCAACGGCCATCGTTCACCTCGTTAATCCGAGACGGTACCGCAGCAATATGAATGGACGATGTATCCGACAGAGAAAATAGGAGATGACGACGAGTGCGTGTAGGTCGATGAAGTCAAGGGCAGGGTGTCGCGGGAGGTGCGTGCGATTTGCGGCGGCCTTCCGCGCTGTGTTACAAGCGTGATATGCGCGAGTTGCGCGAATGGATAAGCGAAAAGATGAGACGACGCCCTAGACGTGGACCGAATGATTCGGAGTCCACGGGGAAAAGTGGGCAGGAGCTGCCCTCGAACCAGCCGGCTCCCTTGAGACCAACCTACCCGGAGGCTGTTCCGACACGTACAGCAACAACACCGCCTAGCGCTGCTGAGCCGGTTGCTGAAACCGCGGTTGTTGCGGATCCCAAACCCGAGCCCAAGATGGTGGTGGAGACGCAGCCCGAGTCGCTGGGGACGCCGCCAGCTGAGCAATTGGCGGTGAAGTCGCCTAAGGGTTATGTGGTGCTCACGATCGGTCTGCCGGGATCGGGTAAGACAACCTGGTACAAGCGCCGCGGGGTCACGCCGTTGTCGAGCGATCTGCTGCGGACATTGCTGTTCGACGATATTACCGAGCAGCGGTATCAGGGGCTGGTGTTTTCGACACTGCGGAGTCTGCTGCGGGCCAGATTGATTGCCAAGATGCCGTGGAACTATGTGGATGCGACGAACCTGTCGCCGCATGAGCGCAAGCAGTGGATCAAGATGGCAAAGAGCTTCGGATATGAGGTGCAAGCGGTGTTCTTCGACGTGCCGCTCGCCGTATGCATGGAGCGGAACTCGAAGCGTGACCGCCAGGTGACTGATGACGTGATGCAGAAGATGGCAGAGCGTCTTAAACCGCCAACCTTCAAGGAAGGTTTTGAGAAGATCACGGTCGTCCGCGTGAAGGGACAGCCTGGAACGTCGGGCGAGCCGGTTGCTGCGGACGCTGTCGCCGATACTGCGGAATAGCGGGTTGTTCGACAAGACAAGTTAGAGTAAAAGACATGCCCACGGTTGGCGTTGAGTTCGCGAAGGTGAGCTATACGTTGCCGCGAAGTGCTGACGGCCAGACCGGGCGTGTTTTGTTGCGCGACGTCTCACTGCAGTTGGAGGCAGGGACGACGACGGCAGTGCTGGGACGGAGCGGGTCAGGCAAGACTACGCTGCTGCGTACGGTGAATGGGTTATTGACGCCGACTTCGGGCGAGGTGCTCGTTGCCGGGAAGGCGACGGGCGACTACGACACTGTGGAGTTGCGGCGGAGTATCGGGTATGTGATCCAAGGGACAGGCCTGTTTCCGCATATGACGGTCGAGCGGAACGCAGGGATGGCGCTGGAGCTGGAGGGGCGATCTAAGCAGGAGATTGCGGCTCGGGTTAAGGAAGTGCTGACGCTTGCGGGGCTAGAGTATGAAGAGTTTCGGGCGCGGTATCCGTGGCAGCTTTCAGGTGGGCAACGGCAGCGGGTGGGGCTGGCTCGGGCGTTGGCGACGGACCCGATGGTGCTGCTGATGGATGAGCCGTTTGGGGCCCTCGACCCGCTCACCCGGGCGGAGATGCAGAGCATGTTGCTGGAGCTTTTGCAGCGGGTGCGCAAGACCGTCCTGCTGGTGACTCATGATCTGGACGAGGCGCTTTATCTAGCAAACCGAGTCGTGTTTCTGGCAGAGGGTGCTGTGATGGTGGACATGCCGCCCGAGGACGTTCTCGGGTCGGATAACCCTTATGTAAAACATTATGTTTCGGCTGTACATCGCTTGGCCCCAATATGATGGACTTTCTACGAGCACACGGGTGGGAGATCGGACGGCTGACCTTTGAGCATCTGTGGCTGACGGTCAGCGCCATGATATTAGCGGCGGGGATTGGGCTGCCCTTGGGGATTCTGCTGACGCGGAGGCAGGGGTTAGCGAAGCCGGTGATTGGGTTTGCCAATGTGCTCCAGACTGTGCCGAGTTTGGCGCTTTTTGGGTTGCTGCTGCCAGTGCCGTGGCTGGGGGAGAATGCCGCGCGGCTGGCGATTCTGGCGCTCACCGGCTATGCTCTGTTGCCGATTCTGCGGAATACGTATGCGGGAATCGGGAGTGTCGATCCGGAACTGGTAGATGTGGCGAACGCGATGGGGATGACCTCGTGGCAGCGGCTGGTGAAGGTGGAGCTCCCGATGGCTGCGAGTGTGATTCTGGCCGGCCTGCGGACTGCTACGGTGACTTGTGTGGGTGTGGCGACGATTGCGGCGGCGATTGGTGCCGGCGGATTGGGGGAGTTGATTTTTCGTGGGGTGGCGAGTGTCGACAATGGCCTTGTGCTGGCTGGGGCGATTCCGGCGGCGCTGCTGGCGCTGGCGGCGGATGCGGGTTTGGGGTTGCTGGAAAAAGGGGTAGCGGTTCGGCGATGAAGTGTTAGTTTAGAACGCAATCGAGGGATAAGTAATGAGGAAGTTTTTCTGGGTTCTGGTTCTGTTTTGTACTGCAACAAAGTGGATGATTTCGCAGACCGATGCGGACTACGACATCGCAGTGCATGTATCTAGTGCTCGCTATGACGGGATTCCTGTGTCTCAGATTCTGAACGTTGTGATCGGTGGGAAGCACTTCGAGATGCGGGGGCCGACATTGAGTCCCAAGAACAAGACGTCTAATGACGGGCACGGCCTGCTGAACCCCGGCGATTATAAGGCGAAACTGACACTGGATACGCATAAGACCCCGTTTGAATCGATTCAAGAATATGAATTTTTGTTGCCGGATGGCACGAAGCGGAAGTTTGCGGTGATCTTGCAATCGGAGTAGGCGGCGTTGCAAGTCAAAAAGGACTGAAAGATGGCGGTAGACGATTGGCGATCACTTCGCCGATGGCTGACGAGTGCTCTACTACTGACCACTCTTTGGTTTTGTAGCGCCTGTGCGCCGCCGCGGTCTTCGCGGATAACGATTGGGGCGAAGAATTTTACCGAGCAGGTGGTGCTGGGGGAGTTGCTTGCGCAGGAGATTGAGGCGGCGACTGGGGAGCCGGTGGATCGGCGGTTCTATCTGGCGGGGAGTTATCTGTGTCAGCAGGCGCTGGTGAGTGGGCGGATCGATGGGTATGTGGAGTACACGGGGACGGCGTTGACGGCGATTCTGAAGCAGCCACTTCCGCCGGTGGGTCAGCGGGACGAGGCGGTGGTATTTCGGCGGGTGAGTGAGTTGTATGCTTCGCGGTATCGGGTGCGGGTAGAGCCGGGGCTGGGGTTTCAAAATACGTTTGCGATGGTGGTGCGGGGGGATGACGCGCGGCGGCTGGGAGTAAGGACGATCTCGGATGCGGTGAAGACTGCTCCCGATCAGGATCAGGGGTGGCGGCTGGGAGTGGGGTATGAGTTTGAGTCGCGGCCGGATGGGTTGCGCGGGCTGGAGGCGACGTATGGGTTGAAGTTTGCCGGGGCTCCGCGAACGATGGACCTGGGGTTGTTGTATCGGGCGCTGACGAGCGGACAGGTGGACATGGTGGCGGGGAACTCGACCGATGGGCCGATACGGGCGCTGGGGTTTGTTGCGCTGGAGGATGATAAGCACTACTTTCCGCCGTATGAGGCGGTGCCGTTGTTTCGTTTCGATTCACTAAAAAGGCATCCGGGGATTCAGGTGGCGATGGATCGGCTGGCGGGCAAGGTCAGCGCCGATGAGGTACGGGGGATGAACGATGCTGTCGATGGACAGCACCGGGATGTAGGAGATGTAGTAAGGGAGTTCCGCAAAGGGAAGGGGTTGTAGCGATGACGGTTACAAATGTCGAGCCGTGGCTGCGGGGGGCACTGACTGAGCTGGATGCGGTGCGGAGAGGCGTGGTGCATGCGCTTTGGATGGCTTCAGAGGATGTGGTGCGGTGGTGTGCCGGGTTGAGCGATGAGGAGATGGAGGCGCGACCCTTTGGGCTGCCCTCCGTTGGGTTTCAGATGCGGCATATGGTGCGTAGTCTGGACCGGTTGCTGACGTATGCGGAGGGGCGGCAGTTGAGCGAGCGGCAGATGACGGCACTGGCGGCGGAGATGGCGGTCGGGTCCAGGGAACTCCTGCTTGCGGAGTTTGAGGGCGGGATGCAGTTTGCGGAGGAGCGGGTGAGGGCGTTCTCGCCGGGGAGTTATGAGGAGGTGCGGGGAGTGGGGAGGAAGATGGTGCCGACCACGGTGGGCGGGCTGCTGGTGCATTGCGCCGAGCATACGCAACGGCACTCGGGGCAGATGGTGACGACTGTGAAGGTGGTTGTAGCGATGCGCGGTGTTGTACAGTCATCGCATCGAGACTGACCGACGACAGATAGAGGCGGGGATGTGGGATAAAGCGACGGCGGTTGCCAGCCTCGATGCGAATGCGCAGCCGGAGAGCCTGGGTCGTTGTGCGGAGTTCACACGCAATGCGATCGAGGCAGGGGGCCTTACACTGATGCGCTGCACTGCGGCAAAAGATTATGGATCCAGTCTGCTTGCAGCGGGGTTTGTGGCTGTGACGCCGACGCCGGATGTCTATTTGGCTGGAGATGTGGGGATTGTGCAACCTATTCCTACTCATCCGTTCGGTCATATGGCGATGTATGACGGAACGAAGTGGGTCTCCGACTTTCCACAACTTTACGGTCTTTACCCAGGACCTGCTTATAGGGCCGCGGATCCTCCGTTCACCATCTACCGGTTCCCGTCGCCGTGACATTGGCGGAACGAAGAGGATGAGAATGCGTTTTGTCAGAACGATCTCGATTGGTCTCCTGCTGGTTTTTCTGGGATGCTGTGTGGCAGCCGTTGGGCAGGAGGCCGCCAGTGCGACGGTTAAACCTGATGTCGCTGCCGCCGCGTTTTACAAGTGGTATCTGAACCAACTGGAAGAGAATCATGATCCTCTGCGCGGGGATCAGAAGAGCCTGGTTCCGTATGTCTCGGCTTCGCTGCTGCGCGAGATAACGCTGAAGATGCAGAGTCCCGACGGGATGGATGCGGACTATTTTATTCAGGCGCAGGATTATCTTGATGACTGGTTGGAGCATATTGCGACGAGCGACACGAGGGTGCAGGCGGGCGTTGCTACGACCGTTGTGTCGCTGGGGGAGAAGCCGGAGAGAAGGTATCGGCTCTCGGTCACACTTGTGAAGGAAGCTGGAGTTTGGAAGATACGCCGCGTGAAGCGATTGCCTGCAACGAAGACACCATGAAGCGAGTGGGGCTTAGAGCTGTTGAGTGATGGTCCTCCTATTGATGGATTTGGATGTCCACCTTTATTGTGGTTGACCTTGCGTGTGGGAGTAGCGTTGAATCGCTGCGAGGAAGAACATGGCACAGGTGCAAGAGGTTCAGGCGGTAAAGGTGGGAGTGGGCAGATTGTTTGCTCTGACGTTGATTTGTGCGGCGATTTCAGTGGCCTCCGTTGCTGTTCCGATGTTTGTGATTCGGCCATTTCGTCCCCAGGGCGCTGCCGAGTTGAATTTTGCGCTGGCAATTCGTCATGCAGGCCCTTGGCTGGCGGGTTTATGCGCTGTGGCGGTGCTGCTGCTGGTGATGCGGTTGTGGAAGATTACGCGGACTGGGTTGCGGATTGTTTTGGTCGGCCTGTTTGGCGTGACGGTTGCGGGCGCGGTTCTTACGCACGTCAATATCTTCGAAAAGATGTTTCACCCTTATGATTCGCCGGCGTTTGCAAGCGCGGATGAGGTGAAGGTGGACTCCGACGATAAGGTGTTGGCGGTAAAGATTGGCCAACAGGCGCGTGCTTATCCGATTCGTACGATGGGGTATCACCATATTGTGAATGACGTGGTCGGTGGCGTGCCGATCGCGGTGACCTACTGCACTCTGTGTCATACGGGGTTGGTTTGGAGCCGCGTGATCGATGGAAAGACTTTGCATTTTCGTCTGGCCGGCATCAATAACGGCAATGCGCTGTTGCGGGACGAAGAGACAAGCAGCATATGGCAGCAGAGCACCGGAGAGGCGATCTTTGGGCCGATGAAGGGACGGCAACTGGATCTGGTTCAAAGCGATGAGTTGAGCTTTGCTCTGTGGAGAAGCGAACAACCACAGGGACAGGTGTTGAAGCCGGATGCACCGTATGAGGCGGAGTATGACCCGAAGGATTGGGAGCAGCACGTTGCGAGGACTCGGACCGTTGTGGATACGACTCAATCCGGGATAGCTCCGCATCAGTTGATGGTTGGAGTTACCGTAGCTGGAAAGAGTAAGGCTTACCCGATTGAGGCGATTTTTGCGGCGAAGCTGATACAGGACCGGATTGAAGGATCGTCTGTGGTTGTGGTGGTGGGGCCGGACGGGGCTTCGATTCGGGCGTTTGAGGTGGGCGCGGAGGCAGATGGGACAAGGCTCACATTTGCTAGTGGTGAGAACGAAACGGTAATGCGAGATGCGCAGACAGGAAGTGCGTGGAACTTTCAGGGCTGCGCTGTAGAAGGACAGCTCACAGGCCGGTGCCTGAAAGAGATCGACGCGCATAAGGACTATTGGTTCGATTGGATGAACCATCATCCCGCATCTGCTGTGTTCAAAAAATAAGCCACGCGCTGATTGTTGCGAAGTGCTCCTGGCTATTTCGCGTTTTTGAAGGCGGCCAGCCGCTCCTGTTCGCGAGTGACGATCTCTTTGGGGAGCGGGTAGTAGGCGAGGGCTGAGCACTCGTTCTGGCCGGAGATGAGGATCCAATCGAGGAACTCAACGACTGCTGATTTGGTCGCGGGGTCCGGGATGGATTCCGGTATCAACAGCCAGGTGAAGCTGGTGATCGGATAGGCATCTTTGCCTGGGGCATTGGTGAGTGGGGTGAGGATGTCGCGGGCGGAGGCGCTCGCCGCCGCTGCGGCGAGGGTGATGAGGTTGGCCTGGGTAAAGTTTCCGGCGGCGTTGCGCACGGTGCCGTAGCTGAGCTGGCGTTGGATGGCGAAGCTGAGCTCGGTGTAGCCGATGGAGTTGGGGGTCTCTTCGACGAGGGTTGCGACTCCGTCGTTGCCTTGTGCTTCGCGGCCGACGGGCCACTTGACGGTGGTGCCGCTGCCTACGGACGGACTTCCACTCGGGGTTGGTTTTGCTGAGGAAGTCGGTCCAGGCGAAGGTGGTGCCGCTGCCGTCGGCGCGATGGATGACGACGATTTCTGCGTTGGGAAGGGTGACGCTGTGATTGAATTCGCGGATGGCGGGGTCGTTCCACTTGCGGATCTTGCCGAGATAGATGCCGGCGAGAATCTCCGGCGTGAAGCGGAGGTCCTGACCAGCCTGAGGAAGATGGTAGATGGGGACGACGGCGCCGATGACGGTCGCGAACTGGAGTACTTTGACGGGCATCTGGGTCATGTAAGCATCCGAGAGCGGGACGTCGGAGGCGGCGAAGGTGATCTTGTTGTCGTGGAGTTGCTGGATGCCTGCCTCGGAGCCGATGCCGTTGTAGGTGATGTGGATGTCGGGATGGTGCTCCCGGAAGGACTCAATCCAAGCTTGATAGAGTGGGGCGGGGAAGGAGGCGCCAGCGGCCTTTAGGACGACGCCCCTGGTGGGGCGGCTCTCGGGTGCCCAAGCGGTTTCGTGTAGAGCTGCCAATAACTTTTTGGCGAGCTGATCGGTTAGATCTTTGTGGATGCCACTGGAGGCGTACCGGCTGGGCGTGACCAGATACGACCAGAGGGTCTCTCCGTCTTTGCCGACGAGCTGGGCAGAGAGGAAGCCGCCGTAGACGGGGTATTTACTGCCGGGGGAACGTGGATTGACGGAGACGTAGGCCTTGACCCAGATCTCACTGCTGGCTTTGAGGATCGCGTCGGCGTGGCTTGCATCGGTGACGATCTCGAGGGAGTGGTCGTTGTGCAGGCTATCGACCAGATGCTTGCGCATCTCGGCTGCGTCGGGCTTTGCGGCGCTGGTGTCAATGTAGATCTTCCGGACTTGGTTCAACGCACCGGCCGTCTGGGTGTGGCTGGGAACAGTCATGACCAAGAGCAGCAGGAGACAGACGATTGACGTGGTCCATCGCAGGATCGGCTGGGTCATCGATAGTTGCTTCATGGAATGGCCTGATGTTTTCCGTGGAACGACGAATGCGCGACGCACTGGATGGAGCGTTTGGGCAATCAGGGTATCACCGGTTGTTTATCGCCAGGTGAAGAGCAGGTCTGTCGGTGGAGGTTCAGGGAAGTGGGCTGATCAGCTGACGAGGTGGCCCATCTTTTCGCGCTTGGTCTGGAGGTAGCGCTCGTTGGTGGGTTCGGAGGGGACCTCGGCTGAGATGCGCTCGACGACCTTGATGCCGGCGAGTTCGAGGGCTTCGACCTTCGCGGGGTTGTTGGTGATGAGGCGGACGGCGGGCACATTCATCTGTTTCAGGATCTGAGCAGGGAGCTCGAAGTGGCGGCAGTCGGCCTCGTAGCCTAGCTCGATGTTGGCTTCGATGGTGTCGAGGCCCTTGTCCTGCAGTTCGTAGGCGCGGAGTTTGGCCATGAGGCCGATGCCGCGGCCCTCCTGCTGTTCGTAAAGGAGGATGCCGGCTCCGGCGTCGGTGATGGCGAGCATGGCTAGCTCGAACTGCTGGCGGCAGTCGCAGCGGAGGGAGTGGAAGACGTCGCCCGTTAGGCACTGGGAGTGGATGCGGACGATCGGCGGTGCCGCGTGGATGTCACCCATGACGAGAGCCACGGCCGATTCGGTGCGGACTGCAGGCGGAGGGATGTTGTCGTTGCAGGCGGCGGGGTTTTCGACGAGGCCCTCGAAGCCGAGGATACGGAAGCGTCCCCAGCGGGTAGGGAAGTCGGCTTCGGCTACTTTTTTTACGCTTGCGAACGGCATGACCTGATTATACGTACCGGTACTCATAACCTATTGGATTCACGCCGCGGGAGTTTGATGCAGGGGAGACATTCCCCTTGTATAACAAGCCTTTCCCCTGAGGAATGGGTCGAGTCGCCAATCAGATAGGATTCTTATTTACCACCTATCGACCTCGGAGAGAACGGAAGTATGTCCATATCATTTTCCAGAATCATCAAGAAATCGTTCCCGTTGGCGGCCTTCTTCGGTTGTCTCTTCTGTTCCCTTGTCTCCCACGGCCAGGAGATTGCTTTTACCTTCGACGATCTCCCGGCCCACAGTAATTTGCCGCCCGGGGAGACACGTCAACAGGTTGGAATCAAAATTATCGAAGCCATCAAGGCCGCGCATCTGCCGCCTGTTTATGGATTCACGAACGGCATCCGCGTTGAGGAGCAGCCGGACACGATTCAAGTGCTGAACGCCTGGCGCGATGCTGGTCTTCCGCTCGGGAATCATAGCTGGTCGCACATGAACCTGAATCAGCACACGCTCGAAGAATTTGAAGCGGATGTTCTCAAGAATGAACCGCTGCTCCGCAAAGAGATGGGCGACGCTGACTGGCATTGGTTTCGCTTTCCGAATCTGGCCGAAGGCGATACACCGGAGAAACGTGCTGGCGTTCGATCGTTCCTGGCTCAACATGGCTATAAGATTGCCGGAGTCACTATGAGCTTTGCTGACTACAACTGGAACGCGCCTTATGCACGTTGCAGCACAAAGGGCGATACAGCCGCTATCGCTCAACTTGAGAGCAGCTATTTGGCAGCGGCAGACCAGAGCATTAGCTTTTATCGGGAGATGTCGAAGACTCTTTATGGCCGCGACATTTCATATGTTCTGCTGATGCACCTGGGCGCATTCGACGCGCGGATGCTGCCGCGCCTCTTCGAACTCTATCGCTCGCACGGGTTTAAATTCGTGACGATCGACGACGCCCAGAAGGACGAGTTTTATCGAAGCGACATGAATCCGGCTTTGGCGGCTGGACCTCAAAATCTGGAAGCGGCCATGACTGTGCGACACCTGCCGTTGCCGCCGCTGCCTGCTCCGGCCATTTCACTGGATATGATTTGTCGGTAAACGCTGGACGGCTGAGTGATTGGCTACTCGATTTTTGTGCCGGATTCGCCTGGGGCACGGCGTAAAGTAAAGGTGTGCAACCAGTCGATTCCAAGCTGATCCTGATTACGCTGCTGATTGAGCTGGGCGTGGCGGCGGCGGTGTCGAGTTCGCTAGCGCGGTCGATACGGTTCAAGAATCTGCTGCTGATGACGCGCCGAAGTCCGCGACAGACGGTATGGCTGGTCGCGATCATTTGTGTGCCGCTGACGCTGGGAGTCTGGGTTCGTACTACGGTGCCGAATTTTCTGGCGGCAGACCTCTCGTTTGAGACGACGATTCTGCTGGGGATTCTGGTGGGCCCTCTGGCTGCGATGGCTGGTGGAGCGACATTGGCAATTCCGGCACTGCTGCATCACGAGTATTGGTCGTTGCCGGTGAATCTGCTGGTTGCGGCGATCGCGGGTGCATTTGGCCGTTTCGCCGACCCGGAGGACGTATGGTCGTTCTCCCCAATGATCGACCTGAGCATCTACCGATGGGTGACGCGAAACCTGCGGCGGCCGAAACTGGACAGGCAGATTCTGCTGCTGTTGCTGGTCGCGGGGATGCAGTTTGGGACGAGCATGCTCGCGATGTTTTATCCGCGCCATTTTTTCGAGTTGTACTCGAGCGAATGGTGGGTGGAGCTGCTGATCTGTGCGACGGCGCCGATTGTGGTCGGGATTCCGCTGAAGATCTGGAATGCGATTCGAGTGGAGCGGAAGCTGGAGGAGCAGGGAAGACTGCTGCTGGAAGCGCGTCTGGACGCGCTCCAGCGACAGATTAACCCGCACTTTTTGTTCAACACGCTGAACTCGATTACCTCGCTGGTGCGATCGGAGCCGGAGCTGGCGCGGGAGATGGTTGTGAAGCTGGCAAATATTCTGCGAGTGTTGCTGAGGGATCGTGAGGCGTTTCTGCCGTTGAGCGAGGAGCTACGGTTTACCGATGACTACCTGGATATCGAGGTAGTTCGCTTCGGCAACAAGCTGAAGGTGGTGAAGGAGATTGCGGAGGATACGCTGGATGTCGTGGTGCCGGGGATGCTGCTGCAGCCGCTGATTGAGAACAGCATTAAGCATGGGCTTGAGCCGCGTATCAGCGGTGGCACGGTCACGCTGCGGAGCCGGATTACAGCGGAAGGCCGGTTGATGGTCGAGGTGGAGGACGATGGCGTGGGGATGGCACCGGAGCATGATGCTGCGTCGCCGGTAAGCGGAATCGTGCGGCCGGGAACGGGTATCGGGATGAGGAATGTTCGGGAGCGGATGCAGGTTCTCTATGGGGATCTTGCGGCGGTGGAGATCAATAGCCGTCCGGGGCGGGGGACGAAGGTGACTTTGCTTATGCCGATTCTCGATGCCGGCGCGGAGGCATGGGGGCCGATCGGCGGCGCAGCGGGTGAGGCGATCAGTCACCTGGTGCAGGATGCGGTGCGGGCGATGACGCGGGGGTAATGCCAGGGAAACCGCTTGACAGGCTCAAGGTGTTGAAAGTAGTTTGCTACATAGGGTGATGAGTTGCGAGGAGATCATGCTATGGAGCGGTTGAAGCCGGGGTGGATGGCGATGGGGCTATGGTTTGCGATGATAAGCGGAAGCTATGCTCAATCGCCGCCAGCAGCAAAGGTGGAGTTCGATGTGGCTTCGGTGAGGCAGAACAAGTCGGACGATAAGCCCACCAGCACCTTCTCTTTGGATAACGGCAATGTCTATTCGACTGTGAACAAGGGCGATGTCTTTACTCCGCGAGGCAGTTATTTTGCGGCAACAAACCAACCGCTGTGGCACTACATAGCGTTCGCGTACAACCTGTCGGGGACGCAGGAGCTGGCGCTTCGATTCAGCTACTTTGCGGGTCTTTCGTCCAAGGCTCCCGCCTGGGTGACGGGAGGTTTCGACTTCCCGGCTGACCGCTTCGACATCACGGCGCGATCGGACGGGCGTCCGACCAAGGACCAGATGAGGCTGATGATGCAGGCGCTGCTGGCAGACCGCTTCAAGCTGATTGTGCACCATGAGACGCGGCAGGCGCCTGTATTTGCGCTGGTGCTGGCGAAGCCGGGCCAGACAGGGCCAGGCCTCGCGCCGCATCCGGCGAGCGACACCTGTACGGTTCAACCTACGGATGAAGGAACTGACGACAGCGCGTCGAATGTGCCGGCGCCAAGATCAGTGCCGAGATCAGCACTGGGGGAGCTACCGAAAGTTTGTGGGGTGATTGCGCATCTTCCCACCAGTGCAACGGGTCATATCCGTTTCGGCGGGCGCGGTGTGACGCTGAGTCTGTTGGCGAGCTCGTTGCCGACGATGACCGGTATGGCGACGTTGCCTCGGCCAGTAATCGATGAAACGGGACTGAGCGGGACGTCTGATTTTACGCTGGACTGGGTTCCGGAGTTCAATGCTCCGCCGGATGCATCGGGGCCAAACTTTCGAGAGAGTCTGAAGGATCAACTGGGGCTCAAGTTGGAGCCGCGGCAGGGACCGGTGGATATTCTGGTGATCGATCGTGTGGAGCATCCTTCGGCTAATTGATGCGGAGAAAGAATAGTCAACTGCAATGGGCTAGTGGGTTGGCTGAGTGCGGGTGACGACGCGGTCGTAGTAGTCCTCATAGAGCGGGATGACGCGGGAGGAGCAGAAGTGATCCTGCGCGGTCTTACGGCCGGCTTTGGCCATTGTTTCGAGTCGATGCTGGTTCGTGAGTAGTCCGATGGCGGCGGTGGACATGGAGTTGATGTCGCCTACCTCGAACAGCAGGCCGTTGTGGCCGTCCTGAATAAGCTCGGGGACGCCACCGACGCGGGTGCCGATTGTGGGGACGCTGCAGGCCATGGCTTCGAGCGCTGCGAGTCCAAAGGACTCCATCTCGCTGGGCAGCAACATCAGGTCGGCGAGGGGAAGGAGCTCGTGGACGTTGTCCTGCTTACCGACGAAGTGGATTCGGTCCTGCACATTGTGCTCGCGGGCCAGATACTCGGCGACGCTGCGGTCAGGGCCATCCCCGATGAGCATGAGTCGCGCAGGCATGGCCTCGGCGACGCGGGCGAAGACCTCGACGACATCCTGAATGCGCTTGACGGGGCGGAAGTTGGAGAGGTGGACGAGGAGTCGCTCGTTCGGTTCGGCGAAGCGGGGACGCATAGCTGCGACGAGTTCGGGGTTGCGGACGTAGACGTCGCAGTTGACGAAGTTGCGGATGACTTCGATCTCGGAGTCGATGTCGAAGGCCTCACGGGTGCGGGTGCGCAGGTAGGTGGAGATGGCGGTGACACCGTCGGACTGCTCGATACCGAACTTTGTGATGGGGAGGTAGGAGCGGTCGAGGCCAACGAGCGTGATGTCCGTGCCGTGCAGAGTCGTGATGAAGGGAAGATGGAGACCGCGCGATGCAAGCATTTGCCGGGCCAGCAAAGCGCTGACCGAATGCGGGATGGCGTAGTGAACATGGAGGAGATCGAGCGAATAGAACTCGGCAACCTCGGCCATGCGCGTGGCGAGGGCTAGATCGTAGGGCGGGTGTTCGAAGAGCGGATAGTTCGAGACAGCGACTTCGTGGAAATTGATGTTGGCTTCTCGGCCGGAGAGACGGAAGGGCTGTGAGTAGGTGATGAAATGAATCTCGTGGCCACGGGCAGCGAGTTCAATACCGAGTTCGGTGGCGACGACGCCGCTGCCGCCGTAGGTGGGGTAACAGGTGATGCCGATCTTCATAGATTTCCCGAGATTTTCTGGGCTGCGTGTTGGCTTGCGGTTGTTGGACGAGACTGCCGCTTTATAAGACTCTTTCGTATCCTGTTTCCGATGTTAAACTTTTGGTGCTGCATGCTGGATGAACCAAGGTCCCCATAGTTGATGAGTTGGGGAGCATTTGGTTGCAAAGCAATCGCGGGAAGTTCGGTGAGGAGGGCGTTGCGCTCGACATCGCGATGGGTTCGCAGGCGCGTGGTGATGCGGTCGAGATCGCTGTCGTTGTAGCCAGGATGGCAGCAGAGCTCAAAGGTGCCGTCGGCAGGCATGGCGTGCAGAATTTCGTGGAGGGTTTCGCCGTAGAGGTTGCCCGTGGCAGAGATGCCGATCGTTCCGTCGGTGCTGAGGACGCTCCGGCTTTGGATTTGCGGTTGCCGCTCGAACCGGGTTTTGAGAAAGCCGAGGGCTTTTACCTCAAGGCGCCGGATACGATTGCCATGGCCGAGAGCGAGGCTCCACGACTGCTCGAATGGGTGGCGAATGGCGCGGATGGAGCATTGCTCGGCAAGCTGCAGCAGCGGGCGGGCGACGGCGGAGAAGAGGTGAGTGTGTTTGTGGGTGTCGAGGTGCGTGATGTTGATGCCGGCGCGTTGGAGCTTCTGTATTTGGGCGAGGGCTTCGCGTCGGATGTCCTCTTCGCTGACCTTGCCGCGAAGGAGGGCCTGAATGAAATCGACGAGCGAGGGGCGAAAGGTCTTGCCATCGGGGCCGATGAGTGTGGGGATGCTTTTGGGGTCTGAGGCGGGGACGCCGTCGGTGAGGACGATGTGACAGCCTACGCCGAGGGCTGGGTTGGCGTGGGTGACGGCAACGGCGTCATCGAACGCAGCGCCGGTGGCCATCAGTGTGGTGGAGGTGAGGGCTTTGGCTTGATGAAGCTCTGCGACGGCGCGGTTGACGCCCGGAGTGAGGCCGAAGTCGTCCGCGTTGATAATGAGTCGGGAAGGCATAGAAATTTGCGGCAGCCGTGTCTCCTTTAACAAAGGAGATAGAGACGGCCCCAGGCCTGTCGATATTCTCGCACGGCGGGTTACGGATGCACGTGCAGCGTGGCCTTGAGCGGAGTGTCGCTCGAGGACGGGCCAGCCGTCACGTTGTAGTCACCCGGCAACAGTTGCCAGGCATTTTGCTCCGTGTTGAAGACGGTGAGGGTGAGGGGATGCAACGTAAGCGTCACGTCTTTGGACTCGCCGGCGGCCAGCTTCACGCGTTGCCATGCTGCGAGACGCTTGTAGTTTTCTTTCGCCGCAGACGGAAGCGCGACGTAAACTTCGGCGATTTCGGTCCCTTCGTGTTTGCCGGTGTTGCGAACGGTAAAGTGAACCGTTCGCTGCGCGTCGTCGACGGTGAGACCGGAGTACGAGTAGGTGGTGTAAGACAGACCGAAGCCAAAGGGGAAGAGCGGCTGCTCATTCTCCGCTTCGAACCATTTGTAACCGACCTTGGCTCCCTCGGTGTAGTTGAGATCGAAGGGTTTTACCTTGTGCTCACGGTTCGGTGCGTTGGCAGTGACACCTTCGAGACCGGGAACTACCGGATGCGGGAGTTGCGCGTCGCCTTTGGCAAAGGTGACAGGGAGTTTGCCGGAGGGGTCGACATCGCCGAAGAGGATATTTGCGAGCGCCTGTGCTCCGCCAATGCCTGGATACCACATTTCGACGACACCTTTGACGTGGTCGATCCATGGCATACTCACGGGACCGCCCGTCTCAAGTACGACGATGGTGTTGGGGTTGGCCGCGGCTACGGCTTCTATCAGTGCGTCCTGATTGTTGGGTAATGAGAGCGTTGCTGCATCCACATCTTCGCGCATAGGCTGGTTTGCGAAGACGATGGCCAACGTCGAAGCCTTCGCGAGATTCGCGGCTGCCGCAGTGTCTTTGCCGTCGATGTATTTGACAGAGGCTTGCGGCGACTTTGCCTGGATGTTCTTCAACGGAGACGATGGAAAGTAAATGGCAGTGCCCCATTTGGAGCCGCCGGGCTGGGGATTTGCCGCGTTGCCGCCGGGCGCGTCGACTTGTGCGGAGCCGCCGCCAGAGAGGACGCCTACGTCTGCGTGTGACCCAATCAGAGCGATCGAACTTGACACCGATGCTTTCAGTGGAAGGATGCTGCCGGAGTTCTTCAGCAGGACGATGCTCTCTTCTGCGATGTGTTGCGCGTCGTCACGGCCGCGAAACGGATCGACCACCGTGCGAACCGGCGGATCGTCGACGACACCGGCTGCGAACATGCTGCGCAGGATGCGGTGGACCATGTCGTCGAGTCGCGCTGTGGGAACCTGGCCGTCTTCAACAGCTTTTTTCAGTGGGGCGTTGAAGTAGTTGTCATCGCCGGGCATCTCCTGATCGAGGCCGTTCAACGCTGACTTGACGGTGCTGTGGGTTGCGCTCCAGTCAGACAGCACCCAACCATTGAACTTGAAGTCCTTCTTCAGGACCCGATTGAGCAGGTAATCGTTCTCGCAGGCGTAGTTGCCTTCGACGAGGTTGTAGGAGCACATGACACCGGAGGGAGTTGCGATGCCGATGGCGATCTCGAAGGCGAGCAGATCGGACTCGCGCATGGCCTTCTTGTCCAGCAGAACGTTGACGATGTTGCGCCCGGTCTCCTGATCGTTGAAGGCATAATGTTTGATGTCATTCATCACATGCTGCGACAGGACGCCCTTTTCAACATTGCCTGTCATGGTGCCGGCAAGCAGAGGATCTTCGCCGGCGTACTCGAAGTTGCGGCCGTTGCGGGGCTCACGGGTGATGTTAACGCCGCCGCCGATGGACATGTTGAAGCCTAGAGAGCGGAGCTCGCGCCCGATGACGGTGCCATAGAGGAAGGCGGAGTCTGGGTCCCAGCTTGAGGCTGCACCGAGGGTCGAAGGTAGCAGGGTCGCGTAACGGCCCTGGTAGGCAGCCATGCGGATGCCGACGGCGGAGTCAGCAAGGTTGATGTCGGGGATTCCGAGCCGGTCGATTCCAGCCATAAAGCCCGCGCCGAAGTTGGATCGGGGTGGAATCGGAGCGCCCTCCCGCAGAACCCCCCATCCGGTTCCGTGGACCATCTGAATTTTTTCGTCGAGCGTCATCTGGCCGATCACCATGTCGGCGCGTTCATCGGGCGTGAGAGCCTTGTTCATCCACGGCATCTTCGTTGTGTCCGGATTCGCCTGAGCATGCACTGCGACTGTGTCCAGAGAAGCCGCGGCGAGAAGGGCGAAGACCGACAAGGTGGTGACAGCTCGGAAAAACCTGCAAGATGACATCAATGCTCCTTGGAATTCAGAGGCGAAAAACTGCCGGACCCTTTGCGGCCTTCAGAACAGGGATTTTCCGGTCGCAGAGAGTCTAAATCAACAATAACGATATAGTAAAGCGTTTGTCTTGGCGTAAACCCGCAGTATATATAGGGATACCGGAGCACCTGGGAACGCGAAGATATTTACTCCGTGACCACGGTGGGCCTGGGGCATGTCCAATCCTTACTTTGCGAAGAGCTGGCTGATGTCGGCAAACGCCTTGAATTCAAGCGCATTGCCTGCGGGATCAAGGAAGAACATGGTCGCCTGCTCGCCGACCTCGCCCTTGAAGCGAATGTAGGGTTCGATGATGAACGAGATGCCTGCGCGGCGCAGGCGATCGGCGAGCGCCTCCCAGGTTTCCATCGGAAGCACGACGCCGAAGTGCGGAACGGGAACGTCGTGGCCGTCGACAGGATTGTGATGTGCTTTGCCGTTGGTGGAGGCCGGCTTCAGATGCGCCACGATCTGGTGGCCGAAGAGATCGAAGTCGATCCACTGGGCGGAGCTGCGGCCCTCTGCACAGCCTAAAGTCGTTCCATAAAAAGTGCGAGCGGCGTCGAGGTCGTCAACCGGGAAGGCAATGTGAAAAGGCGTTAGGGGCACGATGGTCTCCTGACATCCATCATACGACGCCAGGAGACCACGGAAGATGACGACTAGCGCCGATAGAATGCCTGGTCGTAGCCGCGACGATAGGCACTGCGAAAGGCGTCGCGATAGGGCCCGTAAGGTCCGAGCGCGGGGTCGTAGCCGGGCGTGTCGTGGAACTTGCGATCGCGTTCCGGGTGGTGACCGAAGCCGTTGTACGCGTCGCGGGTTCCATCTTCCGAACCTGCGCGGAAGCCCTGGTGGTCGGCGCGTTCGATCAGTGGAGGAGCGCTGGCATAAGCCGCCGTGGGTACGTAATACGGATGCGACGCGCAGCCTGTGGTGAAAAGACAAGCTGCAGCGAAGAAGGGCAGTGCAAGGGTAGAGAGCTTCATGGCGTCCTCTCGATTCAGTTCGCGCAACCATGATTGGCCGCGCGTTCGAAGAGATAAACGCTGCACAAAGAGAAATGTTGTGGCGAGAAATGTTGTTGTGGAGTGAGCCTATTTCTTCGCGGCGATTTGCTCTGGATCGCTGGGAATGCGCACGACAAATTCTGTATTCCCGGGTTCTGAGCTGAATCGAATGACACCGCTGTACTGGTCGACGATGCGCTGGACGATGCCGAGTCCAATGCCGGTACCGACGCCTACGGGCTTGGTGGTGTAGAAGGGATCGAAGATGTGGGCCTGGCTTTCGAGCGGGATACCGACACCGTTGTCGCTGACACTGATGCAGAGGTCGGTCTGCGGCTTGTCCGGGTTTCCCGGGGCTTTTTCCGACCAGGTGCGAACGCGAATGATTCCGTGCTGGGGAACGGCGTCGATGGCGTTGTCGAGCAGGTTTGTCCAGATCTGGTTGAGTCCGGAGCACTCGCTGTGCAGCGGCGGAAGGTCGGGTGCGAAGTTTTTTTCGACGACAATCTCTTTTTCGCGGAGCTTGTGGGCAAGGATGATGAGAGTCGCGTGGATGCTCTTGTTGATGTCGACGTCCTGGTTTTTTGTCTTGCCCTCGTAGGCGTAGGACTTGACGGCGTAGACGAGATCAGAGACTCGGCCGATGCTCTCTTCGATGGTGGTGACGAGCTGCATGCTGGAGACGAGTGCATCAAGCCAGTTAAGAGCGTCGGAGAGGGAGTCGCCGGTGAAGGCCTGATGAGTGCACTCGAGCTGGCCCGCGTCGAGGCCAGCGGCAACGAGGGTGGGTGCCATCTTCCAGGAGTTCTCGATCTTGTGGGAATCGAGCCACTCGGCAAGGGCTTCCTCTGCGTCGCTCTGGTCGAGGGAGTTCATGAATTGGGGCTGGCCTCCTGCGAGGGCGTGATCCTGAAGATCGAAGATGCACTGCTTCTGCTCTGCGGTCATGTTGGACTTGCTGAAGCGGGCGGAGAGCTCGTGCAGCCGCATGAGATTTTCACGGAGCTGCTGCGCGGCCCGGCGCGCGGCTGCTCCGGGATTGTTGAGCTCGTGCATGAGACCGGCGGCGAGGGTGCCGAGGGTGGCCATCTTTTCCTTCTGCAAAGTCATGCTTTGAATCTTTTGCATCCGGCTGGCCATGTTGCCGAGCACGGATTTGCGGACCTCGGGGCAAGTGGTCATTAGGTTCCAGAACGATTCTTCGTCGAATTGGGCGAGGCAGCAGTGGCTTATAGCGCGAAGGCTGGCGATGTTGGGTGTATTAGAGAGCAAAGGGACTTCACCGAACGCAAGGCCCGCCGGAACGGAGGTAACCATGAACTCTTCGCGGTCCGGGGTGGTCTGGTAGAAGCCGATCTCGCCATCGAGGAGGATCCAATAGTAGTGAGCAACCTCACCTTGACGGGCGAGGACATCGCCTACATTGAGGCAGATCTCTTCGACGCCGTTGAGGCAGCGAATCTCATCGTCTTTGAGAGAGGACAGGAGGGGCGTCTGACGCAGTTTTGCGAAAAGGGCCTCATCGACCTGCTGGTTTTGGACGATCTCGGTTTGTTTGCTCATTAGGTTATTGGTTCGTTGCCTTTCAAAGGGTTGCCAGATATTGGTGCACAAACTGAATCGCGATGGAGCCTTCGCCTACGGCTGAGGCGCATCGTTTTATGGAGTTGTATCGAACGTCGCCGGCGACAAAGATACCCGGGACGCTTGTCTCCAGCAAATAGGGATCGCGGTCGAGAGTCCACGATTTCGGAGACTGCGCCTTCAGGTCCGGACCGGCCAGAATGAAGCCTTTGTTGTCGAGGGCGATCTCCTTGGGAAGCCAGTCAGTCTTGGGAGCGGCCCCGATAAAGATGAACACGGAGGTGACGGGACGGGCCTCTTCTCCGCGCGGGGTCTTCAGGGTGAGGCATTCGAGGTGGCTATTGCCCGACATGGAGACGATCTCGGTGCAGGCCTCGACGGTGATGTTGGGTGTGGCCTTAATCTGATCGATGAGGTACTTCGACATGCTCTTGGTGAGGGAGTCGGCGCGTACGAGCATGTGGACCTTGCCAGCGTAGCGGGAGAAGTACATCGCGGCCTGGCCGGCGGAGTTCGCTCCGCCGACGATGTAGACGATCTCGTCGGCACAGGACTTGGCCTCGGCGAGCGCAGCGCCGTAGTAGACGCCAGAGCCGGTGAACTCGTCGGCGCCGGGGATGTCGACCTTGCGATAGGAGACGCCGGTCGCGATGAGACAGACGTGACAGGTAATCTCCTGCCCGTCGGACAACTGGACGATCTGGTATTGGTTATCGCGGCGGATGCAAGTGACCTGCTGGGCGAGGAATTCGGCTCCGAGGCGATTTGCCTGAATGTAGGCGCGGTCGGCAAGATCCGCTCCACTGAGACCCTGGGGGAAGCCGAGGTAGTTTTCGATCTTGGAGCTGGACCCGGCCTGGCCGCCAATGGCTTCGCCCTCGACGATGAGGGTGCTGAGGCCTTCCGAGGCTGCGTAGACGCCTGCAGCGAGGCCAGCAGGACCGGCGCCGACGATGACGATGTCATAAAACTTCTGCTGGGCCTGGCGCGGCATGCCAAGCTTGGTGGCAAGATCGCTGGAGGTTGGCTGAACCAAAGCTGTGCCGTCGCCGAAGATGACGACGGGGAGTTTGGAGTCGTCCAGACCACGCTCTTTGAGCAGGTCGACGGCTTCGGGGTGTTGTTCGGGGTTGAGCCACTGGTAGGGGATGCGGTTGCGGGAGAGGAAGTCGCGAACGTTGTGGTCTGCCGAGGACCAGCGCGTACCGACGACGCGAATCCCTTCATAAGGGGGTCTGTAACCCTGCTTCCACGTTTCGAGCAGATCGTCGAGCACAGGGTAGAGCTTCTCTTCGGGTGGGTCCCAAGGCTTATTGAGGTAATAGTGAATCTTCGCGGAGTTGATGGCGCGAATGGCCGCCTCGGTGTCAGCATAGGCGGTCAAAAGGACGCGTTTGGCGTTGGGGTAGATCGTCAGCGCCTGCTGCAGGAAGTCGACTCCGGTCATTCCCGGCATGCGCTGGTCGGAGAGGAAGAGCGCGACGGTGTCCTTGCGTTCGTTGAGCTGACGGCAGATATCGAGCGCGGCTGCCCCGGAGGCGGCGCGGACGATGCGGTAGTCCTGCCCGTAGTGCCGGCGAAGGTCCTGGACCACTGCCTCCAGCACGCTGGTGTCGTCGTCGATGGCTAGCAAAATAGGCTTAGGCATATCTATTTTTATACTTGCTTAGCGGTCTCTTTGTACTCGTGACGACAATACGATGCTCCCCACGTATGATTCGATTGTGGATGATGTCTCGAGGGTTCAGAAACATATCGTGTCCTATGAACAGGTTGCGTCAGCTCGAAGATTTCTGGAGCCGGATTTGTCCGAATTGTAGACATTGCAGACTCTCCGCCGCAATCCACCGATAAGGGGATTACGGGCCGTTATGTCCCGGCAGGAGACAAAGATACCCATGAATCGACTCATTCTCGCTGACAATCAGGCGATCTTTCGAGCAGGTGCGGCACGGGTCCTGGCCCTTGAGGACGACATGCGCATTGCTGCCCAGTGCGAGGACGCAGCTAAGTTGTTTGCCGCCATCGATTCGCTGCGCGGATCGGTGCTTCTGGTCTCAACCAGCCTGCGTTTGGATCTGAGCGACCTGCTGGCCCGCGTCCGGTCGGCTGGAAGCCGCATCATCCTGGTGACCGAGAATACGGAGCAGGTTGCGGAGGACGTCGCTGGGCTCGTCGACGGTATTCTCAGCCGAAACGTCCCGGGAAACGTGCTGGTGGACTGCGTTCGCCGTGTGGCTCAGGGGCAACACTTTGTACAACGCTCTAACGTAACGACGATGCATGCCGCGGACAGCGTTGGCTCGCGGGTTCGCGACCGGCTGACTCCCAAGGAGATGCAGATTGTGGCGCTGATCGTTCAGGGTTGCAAAAACAAGGACATTGCGACGCAGCTCGGTACGAAAGAGCAGGTCATCAAGAACTATCTGCGAAGCATCTACGACAAGAGCGGTGTCTCGGATCGGCTTGAACTCGCGCTGTTTACGATTCACCACAGAGCTTTGGCTGAGGCTGCGGCGAAGGCCGGACACATGATTCAGATGAAGACAGCTTGAGCTCTACATCCCCATCTGGTCAGACTGTTTCTCCGCGGCTGGGCTTGCGTGGCCGATCTTCTCGGCAACGCTCTTGGCCTGTGTGAAGAGCAGCAGATAATCCGGGCCACCGGCCTTGGAGTCGGTTCCGCTCATGTTGAAGCCACCAAAGGGATGAGCCCCTACCATCGCGCCGGTGCACTTGCGGTTGAAGTAGAGGTTGCCGACGTTGAACTCCTCGCGGGCGCGGTCGAGTTTCTCTCGGGAGCTGGTGTAGATTGCCCCGGTCAGGCCATACTCGGTATTGTTCGCAATCGCCAGGGCATCGTCGAAGCTGTGCGACTTGATGACGGCCAACACTGGCCCGAAGATCTCTTCGAGAGCTATGCGCGCCGTGGGCGCGACGTCGGCGATCACGGTCGGCGCGATGTAGTAGCCGCCTTCGGGTGTCTCGATCGCATGGCCGCCGTTCAGCACCGTGCCTTCTTTTTTGCCGATCTCAATGTAGTCGAGCGTCTTGCGGTAAGACTTCTCGCTGATCACCGGGCCGGTGTAGATGTTTTCTGCAGGGTCGCCGGTCTTGATCTTCGCCACGCGCTCCTGCAGCCGATCGCAGAACACATCGTAGATGTCAGCTGAGACGATTGCCCTCGAACACGCCGAGCACTTCTGCCCATTGAAGCCAAACGCGCTGGCAACAACTCCGTCGAGCGCGGCATCCAGATCGGCGTCGGCTTCGACGATGATCGAGTCCTTCCCGCCCATCTCGAGAATCGTCCGCTTGATAAAGATCTGGCCGGGCTGTGTCTTAGCCGCGCGCTCGTGGATATCCAGCCCAACAGCCTTTGAACCGGTGAACGCGATGAATCGAGTCTGCGGATGCACGACGACTGCGCTACCAAACGACTTGCCCTCGCCAGGACAAAGATTGACGACTCCGTCGGGGAGTCCAACTTCTTCGAGCAGCTCCATAAACTTCGCTGCAATGGTCGGGGAGTCGACGGAGGGTTTCAGGATGACTGTGTTTCCGCAGACAATCGAGGCCGCTGTCATTCCGGCCATGATCGCGAAGGGGAAGTTCCACGGCGGAATCACCGCACCCACGCCGAGCGGGATGTAGCGAAGCTGGTTGCGCTCTCCGGGGAGCTGGATTGGCGTCTTCGCTCCATGAAGCCGCAGGGCCTCCTGGCCATAGAACTGCAGAAAGTCGATAGTCTCGCCCACGTCGGCGTCTGCCTCAGCCCAGTTCTTCCCCACCTCCAGCGTCAGCCATGCGCAGAACTCGAAGCTACGCTCGCGGATCAGCGCGGCAGCGCGGAACAGTAGCCCTGCACGCTCCTCTACCGTCGTCCGGCTCCAGGTCGCAAACGCAGCCTGCGCGGCCTGCATCGCCGGTTCGACGTGCTCCGCTCCTGCTCGCTGGTGAACGCCGATCACCTCTGCCGGACGCGCCGGATTCATAGACAGAATCTTGCCTGCAGTCTTCAGCCGCTTGCCCCCGATGACCATGTCGTATTCGCGGCCAAGTTTTTCCTGGACGTCAGCGAGCGCGGCCTGCATCCGACGCTTGTTTTCCGGCTGGGTAAAGTCTACGAACGGCTCATTGACAAAGGGAGTCTGCGGTGCGAAGGCAGGAGCGGAGTGGGTAAGATTTGCGGTAGCCATAACGAGTCGATTCTAGCGCGAGTGCTGGTCTCTCGTCGCCCTTGAGATAGATAAAGCAGATAGATGATGCTGCACTCATTGGATGCATCGTGTCGGCAGTTCGATTGCGCCGCGCGGACAGCTAGTCGCCCACTGTCAACTTTTCCGTGGACTTCGACATGGTTGCGGTGCGTTCCAGCTTGTCCCAGCTGAACGGTTTGCCATCGATAGCGCGCTTGACCGTCTTGAACAGCACGACCGAGAACAGTTGCCGGTATGTGAACCGCTGTATCCAGATGTGGAAGAGCAGCCAGCCGTCGCCCTTGCTCGCCGGGTGCTTGCGTTCGAGGGCGAAAGCAAGGGCGGAGGCGGCAAAGTCGATCACAAGGAACGCAGCGAAGAAGGCCAGGAGCTTGTAGAAGCTGTCCGTCGATGCAGTCTCCGGATGAAAGTGTTTGTCGACGAAGTAGTGGATCACCCCGGCGACAAACATCACATCGATCAATGGCGAGACCAGCGGCAGCAGAATCTGGAAGATCAGAATATTGGGCAGCGCAAACAACCCCATGGCGCGATGTTTGCTGATGGCGCCTTTGTGTTTGTAGATTGCCTGCAGGATGCCGAAGGACCAGCGGAAGCGTTGCCGGATCAGGCCATCCGCGTTGACCGGAGCCTCAGTAAACGCCAGCGCCTGGTCTTCGTAGATCACGCTGTAGCCCTGCTCCAGCAGGTTCATCGTCAGGTCGGCATCTTCGGCCACCGTGTTCGAGTGATAACCTCCGCCAGTCTTCACAGGAGCTGTGCGCCAAGCGCCAATCGCACCTGGCACTACCATCACGACGTCGAAGAGATCGAGCGCACGTCGCTCAAAGTTCTGGCTGGTGATGTACTCGAGCGCCTGCCAGCGAGTCCACAGGTTCACCCGATTGCCAACCTTGGCATTGCCGGCAACTGCGCCGATCTTCGGATTGGCAAAGTGCGGGACGAGATTTGTGATGGCGTCATGCGCGATCACGCCGTCCGCGTCGATCCCGACATACAGCTCCTCGTCGATCCTCTCCAGCGCGTAGTTCAGCGCATCGGCCTTGCCTCCGTTCGGTTTGGTCAGCACGGTCAGGCGTCCGGAGGCGATGTCGGCGGGATAGGCTGCGCGTGCTACTTCGTAGGTCCGGTCCGTCGAGCCGTCGTCGATCACGATGATGCGGATGTTCTTGTAGTTCGACATCATCACGGAGCGGATCGTCCGAACGATCACCTTTTCTTCGTTGTAGGCGGGAATCAGCACGGCGACCGTTGGTTGATACTCCGGCGTCGCGTAGTTCTTTCGCTTGCGGAACCGGTCGATGATGGCGAAGACCCCGATGATGATCAGCCGCCCGCTCATCAACACGTCGCCGACGAAGAACACGCCCACCACAAAGTAATGGAAGAAGCTGTAGAAGAAGAAGGTGATCGAGTCCGCGCGAGCCTGCCAGCGCTGGCGCGGGGTCAGCGGCGGCATCACCTCGTCGCGGGTCTTGCCCACTAGCTCGGATACGGGAACGATCTCGTAGCCGCGCGCGCGCAGCGCGTTGATGAGCACTGGCAGCGTGTCGACGGTAACCTGGCGATCGCCTCCACCGTCATGAAGAAGGATGATGGAGCCTCGATTCCACGGCTTCGTCTCCATATCCTTTATCTGCTGAAAGACGCTGTCGGTGATCTCCTGCGGAGTCTTGCGCGGATGCTCATCCCAGTCGTTCGTGTCGATCTTGTTGCCGACGATGACGTAACCGAGATTCTGGATTCGCGCTACAGGAGCGGCCTGATCGTTGGTGTCGGGCTCCTGATCGATCGAATAAGGAGGACGGAAGTAGAGCGGTTGCACTCCGAGCTCGGACGCAAAAAGGCGCTCGGTCAGGTTCAGCTCAAGGTCTACCTGCCGGTTTGAGATTTCCGAGATGTCGGGGTGAGTCCAGGTGTGGTTGCCGATCTCATGACCTTCGCGATAAACGCGACGCATCACCCCGATGTAATCTTCCGCGATCTCGCCGATCATGAAGAACGTGCCTTTGACGTTGTACTTCTTCAGGACGTCCAGAATCTTCGGCGTCCACTCCGGGTCGGGGCCGTCGTCAAAGCTCAGTGCCACCTTCTTCGGATGGTAGCCATACTGCTCCACTGTGTAGGAGAGCGGATAGGAGTCCATCGACTCCTGCGTGATCATGCGGTAGTCGACGGGGACGGAGTCGTCATCGTCCATCGTGACGATGCGCCTGCCGTTCTGCGGCTTGCGCGTGACCCGCAGGATGTCTCCCTCGCCCTCGGTGTCGACGTCGTACCCAGGCTCAACCTGTGCCAGCTCCTTCACCGGGTCCGACGTCAGCGGATGATCCCAAATCTTCCACATCGAATTGTCTTCGGAGCCCAGCTTCCACAAGGCATAGGTCTGGATGCCAAGCGTTCGCGCTCCCCGCATCTGGTTCAGAATTGTGACGGCATCCAGAAACCAGACTTGATGGCGCTCGTGCGCGTCGACGTCGTCGTAGGCAAAATGCGCATTCAACGAGTCATCGTCGAGGTCAATCTGTGAGTCGGAGTCCGACGCCACCTGCCACGCTTCCTGGGTCGACAGGGGTAGCTGCCCCAGAACCTTTGCCGGAGGCGGTCTCTTTTTTGCGCTGGGCTTGCCGGACGTATCCGGGGGCGGCAACGTCATCGCCCAGTCGTAGCCGTAGCTGCCCAACGAGCAGATCACCTTTTCCTTGGGCACTGTCTTCAGGACGGTCTTCAGATTGTTGAGAAACCAATCCTGCGAAGCGATGGGTCCCGGCTCGTCCCCGTTGTGCTCGTCATAGTTCATCAGGAGAAGACCGTCGGAGTGGTCCGCGACGAACTTCAGGTCCCAATCGGGATCGTTCACGGGGGTGTTCACGTAGAGTCGCAGATTGCGGGGATGAAGATCGTTGTACAGAGCAGCGAGCAAAGCCCGGAAGCCCGGTTGCGCGGCGGTTGGGATCTCCTGAAAGTCGACGGTAAGCCCGCGATAGGTGGGATTGGCCGCAAGAAACGTATCTATCTGCTTGACAAAGCTGGCCCGTAGCGCTTCATCGGAGAGAAAGTTGCCAATCTCAGGTATCGAGAGACCCTTCCTTGGGTCATAGTTATTGACCAGCGGGAAGATATCCAGGTTGACATGGTTGGCCGCGACGGTGCGGGCGACCTTGGCCTCGCGATCGACCTGATGAACCGTGCCGTGATCGATGAGTGGATAGGGAGTGTTGTCCGGGGCGTAGGCCTGCACCTTGCCGTCAGGAGTGATGACGTGCAGCCACTCGGGAAACAGCAGGTCGACCTGGCTGATGTGCTGCTTCAGGGACGAGTAGCTGGCTGGATCATCTTCCACGTAGTACGCCGCGCGCAGACCCTCGCCCGAGTTCAGGGGAACGTCACCCGGCTTCACGTCGGTTCGGCGGTGCGCAGAACGGCGCAGCTTTTCCGCTGCCGTCGACTGGTTGATAAGCGCCCGGTAGTTGCGCTTCTGCGCCTGCAGGAACAGCTCCGGCAGAGGCTTCATGCGCACGAGGCCAATGACAAAGACGCTGCCCAGTACTAATCCCAGCAGGGCAAGCAGGTCGAAGATGCGGCGCAGCCGCTTCCAGCGCTTGCGTTGTGGGTCGTAGAAGACTTGTTTGTTCATCTGGGAATACGGGCGGCTCTGCGCATGCGGCTACGTCTCATCGTATGCAGGCCGCTGATCATAGTCAACGCGATCACCGAAGGCTTTCCTCCTCGGCAGTATGATGCAAAGACATGACAGGACGACAGTTGAAGACAAGTCTCTACGCTGCGCTTGCACTTTCAGCTGGCCTTGTGCTGCGCCTGTGGTTCGTTACCCATGCCGCCCGCATTGACGGCGACACGCTGCTCTACGGAAACATCGCCCGCAACTGGATGCAGCATGGTGTCTACAGCTTCACTCCATCGCCTGGCGTCCCTGTTCCTACTCTGATTCGTTTGCCCGGCTATCCGCTCTTTTTGATGGCCTGTTTTCGCGTCTTCGGTGTCGAGCATTACACCGCCGTGATGTATGTCCAATGCGCGATCGACTTGTTGACGTGTTTGCTGATCGCAGCCCTGGCGGGACGGCTGTTCGGCCAGCGGGCCGCGATGGCTGCGCTCTGGCTCTCGGCGCTGTGTCCGTTTATGGCGGCCTATACTGCTGCCCCGCTGACCGAGGTCCTTACTCTTTTCACGATCGCCCTTACTTTTTATGGTCTAGAACGCTGGCGAACGTGCAGGGCTTGGCTACAACCGGTGGCTTTGGGTGATCACCGCTGCGATCGCCTACTCGATTCTGCTACGGCCGGAGCAAGGATTGCTCGCTGCCTCAGTCATTCCGGCGATGCTTTGGATCATCTGGCGGGCACCGGCGCCCCGCGATCCTCGACTGAAGGCGGTTCTGCCGGTTGCGCTTGCCGCATTCTGCATTGTGCTTCCGCTGGCGCCGTGGGCGGCGCGGAACTGGCGCACCTTCCACGTCGTTCAGCCGCTCGCGCCGCGTTATGCGACTGACCCCGGAGAGTTGGTCCCGCTCGGCTTCCAGCGTTGGTACCGCACCTGGGCCATCGACTTTGCGTCGACCGAGGAAGTCTACTGGAACTACGACAGCGCTCCGGTCGAGATCGGCGATCTGCCTGCCCGCGCCTTCGACTCCGACGATCAGTATGCAAAGACCGCAGCGATCCTGAACCAGTACAACCGCAGCTACGACGCCACGTCTGCGCTCGATGCACGCTTCGAATCGCTCGCCGAAGAGCGCATTCACAACGACCCGATCCGTTATTACATCGCTCTGCCCGCGGCCCGGCTACTCAACATGCTTTTTCGTCCCCGCGTGGAGATGCTGGAGGTTCCGCTCGAATGGTGGCAGTTGCGCGAACATCCGACGATGACACTCCTTGCTGCTGGACTGGCTGCGGTCAACCTTGGCTATTTTGTCCTGGGGGGTGTTGGGCTGTGGCGCTGGAGGCGAAGTGGCTGGGGGCCGCACTTCGCATTGGCGTGGGCGATGGTGGGCTTTGTCGTTCTGCGGTGCACTCTGTTGCTGACGCTCGACAACTCGGAGCCACGCTACACTCTGGAGTTTTTTCCCCTGCTGATTGTGTGGGGCAGCTTCGTCTTCCACGCCGCGCCCACAGTTGCTCCCGAAAAATAAAGCTGAAAGAAATTAGTGACTGTCGACAGTGGTCTTGCTGTCGGTCTTGATCTGATACGGCTTCTCGTCGACCTTCTGGTTGTATTTGATGTTGGAATAGACCGCGGTCCGATAGTCCCCGTCAGGCATATAGAGACTTTGTTTCAACTGAATGCCGCGCGCCGGATCGACCCAGATGGTCATGTGCGTGCAGTTTTTGAGAACGGCTGGATCCTTGGGGACCAGGTCCAGCTTGGCCGTCTCCACGCCGTCGAGTGTCTCGTCTCCAAGATCCGAAATCTTCCATGCATTAGCAAGGTCCGTTCCGCTGCCACCAAAACCCACGGTCAGGAAGCTCTCGAATTGTGCTTTGTTTTTCGTGGCGTCGACTGTCGTCAGGTGATTAGGGCCGGGCTCAAAGATGCGAATAACTCCGTTACGAAACTCGATGATTTTGACTGAGGGAGTCTCCATCTTCGCGCTCATCACCGTTGATGCTCCTTGTTTTTTGAAGTAGATGGTGCCTGTCTGAGTCGTCGTCTCCTTCACGACGCGCTCGTAGAGATCCCATCGGAAGTCGGCCTGGGCTGACAGGAACTTCGCGCTCGCCGCGTCCATCTTCCGCAGGACCTCGTCCAGGTGGCCGGGCTTGGGCTGGGCAGCGCGGGCCGTCCCACAGGATAGGGCTAGAGCCAGAGTGACTGCCGAAATCAGAAGCGATGCCACGATGCGCCGGGTGGTGACTCCAAAGACAGTGATCATAAGTCGATTGCTCCCAAAAGTTGGATGCGGGCTGCAAGTCCCGTGTTAGCGGAGAACCCAGGCGTTGTACGCGACGATCTTGCCTTGTGCATCCCGGACAGGCTCGTAGCGTTCGAGCGAGACCTCGCCGGAGATCGGCTCGATGACGCGCAGAATGGCCGCCCGGCGTTCGGCATCGCTGTTGGCTCCGCCCATATCGTCGGCGCGAATCTGATACATGAAGCGGCTGCTTGTGCCGGACGTCCCGGCCTCTTTGACCAGCACTTCGCTGGCATGGAGAGCGACGGTCTCCACGGGCTTGTCGTTGTAGTCGATGAAGCGCGGCGAGATGAACATGAACACAAGGATCGCCGTGACCATGACGTCATAGTGAAAGCTGCCGCGTTCATAGGCCCAGAAGATGTAGCTGCGAATCAGTTTGAACATGGCTTAGCTCCTGCCCGATTGCTTGCCGATGATGGTGTCGCCGTTCATGTAAGGAACCAGCGCCTCTGGAACTTTGATGGTTCCATCGGCTTGCTGGTAGTTTTCGAGAATCGCAAGGTAGGTGCGGCCCACCGCAAGGCCGCTCCCATTGAGTGTGTGAAGAAACTCACTCTTCTTCGCTCCCGAGGCGCGATAGCGGATGTTGGCGCGCCGCGCCTGGAAGGCTTCGAAGTTAGAGCATGAGGAGATCTCGCGGTAGAGCCCCTGGCCGGGAAGCCAGACCTCAAGATCGTAGGTCTTCGACGAGGCGAAGCCCATATCGCCGGTGCAGAGGAGCATTCGGCGGTAGGGAAGGCCGAGTCTCTCAAGCACTGTCTCAGCGTGGCGTGTGAGCGCTTCATGTTCGGCGTTCGAGTCTTCGGGCTTTGCGAACTTCACCAACTCAACCTTCTGGAACTGGTGCTGCCGAATCATGCCGCGCACGTCCTTGCCGTAGGAGCCGGCCTCGGAGCGGAAGCACGGCGTGTAGGCGCAGTAGGAGATGGGAAGCTGAGATTCGTCGAGCGTCTCGTCGCGAAAGAGGTTGGTGACAGGAACCTCAGCCGTGGGGATCAGCCAGTGATCGCTCTCCTGATAGCTGCCGGGCTCGTAAGCGCCTTTGTCGTCGCAGTGGAAGAGGTCTTCGGCGAACTTCGGGAGCTGGCCTGTGCCGAAGAGCGACTTCGAATTGACCATGTAGGGCGGCAGAACCTCGGTATAGCCGTGCTCGCGAGTGTGGAGGTCGAGCATGAAGTTGGCGAGGGCGCGTTCAAGCCGCGCTCCCTGGCCGAAGTGGACGACAAATCGCGAGCCGGAGATCTTCGCGGCGCGATTGAAATCGAGGATGCCGAGTGCTTCGCCCAACTCCCAATGGGGTTTGGCAGGGAAGTCGAACTTCGGCTGCTCGCCCCAAACCTTCTCCTCGCGATTGCCATGCTCGTCCTTGCCGACGGGCACGCCGTCCTGCGGGAGGTTGGGCAAGGTCTGCATGATCTCGCGCAGACGCTCGTCGGCGGTAGCGGCCGCGGCTTCGAGCGACTCGACCTGCGTCTTCAATGTGCGTGTCTGTTCGGTCTGCGCGGCCGCGTCTGCACCTTCGCGACGGAGCTTCGCGATCTCCTCAGTCAGCTTATTCCGCTGGGCCTTAAGCGTCTCAACCTGCGTAATGGCCTCGCGCCGTTCGCGGTCCACGGCAGCGAAATTGCCCAGAGCGGCGGCGGGATCCATACCCCGCGCAACGCAGTTTTTCTTCAACAAGAGCCAGATTGGCCCGTACAAACGCTAAATCGATCATTACTTTGCATTTTAGCGTCTTCCCCGGAAAAAAGGACGTTCCCTATGTCCCTCCGGCGAAATGCAATTACCCTTATAACGTGAGCGCGCAAACAAACAGCAAAGCACCGGCCACCAAAGGGCCAGATATGCACGTTACCGTAGCGGGCGTCGAGTTTCGTTCGCCTGTGATTGCCGCAAGCGGGACTTTCGGCTACGGGGTGGAGTTCGAGGACGTCGTCTCGCTCGATCGCATCGGCGGGTTCGTGACCAAGGGGCTGTCGCGCGAGCCGATGGCGGGCAATCCCACTCCGCGCATCATCGAGACTGCCGCGGGCATGATCAACGCGATCGGACTACAGAACGTGGGCGTGCGGGCGTTTATCGCGGATAAGCTGCCGAAGCTGCGGAGAATGAGCGATACGGTCGTAATCGCGAATGTCTTCGGCTTCACGATCGGGGATTGCCTTGAGGTGATCCAGTTCCTGAACGACGCGCCGGGTATCGCGATGTACGAGCTGAATGTAAGCTGCCCCAATACGAGCCATGGAGGCATGGTCTTCGGAACCGATCCGCCGCAGCTTTGGGAGCTGGTGGCTCGAAGCAAGAACGCGTCGCGTCGGCCTTTGATGGTCAAGCTTTCGCCCAACGTCACGGATATCGGATTGATGGCCCGTGTTGCTGAAGATGGCGGAGCCGACGCGGTGTCGCTGGTCAACACCTTTGTCTCTCTTGCAATCGATGTCGAGACGCGCCGCCCGCGCATCGCCAATGTTACCGGAGGGCTCTCCGGCCCGGCGATCAAGCCGATTGCCGTGCGCATGGTCCATGACGTTTCGAAGGTCGTGAAGATTCCCGTTGTCGGGATGGGGGGAATTCTGCGGGCCGAGGATGCGGTGGAGTTCATGATGGCGGGCGCGACAGCGGTGCAGGTCGGAACGGCAAGCTATGCCGATCCGCGGGCCGTCGAGAACATCGCCAACGGGCTGAAGCGTTGGTGTGTGGCGCACGATGTGGCCGAGGTCGCTCGCTCACCGGGTCTGCTGTGTTGTAAGGGGACGAGCGCTCGTGGGTCGCTTCGCTCGCTTAGAATAAGAGAGTGATGATTGAACACAGCATTGACTCCTCAGCACCCCGCCAGCCGATCTTCGCCCCATCCGCCGCGCTTTACTTTCCGTAACCGACAAGACTGGTTTGGTCGACTTTGCCCGTGTGCTGGCTTCTTTCGGAGTAGACCTGGTTTCGACGGGAGGAACGGCGCGCACGCTACGTGAGGCAGGGCTGCCGGTGCGTGATATCAGCGATCTGACGGGTTTTCCCGAGATGCTCGACGGGCGGGTGAAGACACTTCACCCCAAGGTCCACGGCGGCATCCTGCACATTCGCGATAACGCCGAGCACATGGCTTCGGTCGCCGAGCATGCGATCGAACCGATCGACATGGTGGTGGTGAATCTGTACGCCTTTGAGAAGACGTCACAGCGTCCCGGCGTCGCCTTTGCGGATGTCATCGAGAATATCGACATCGGCGGTCCGTCGATGGTGCGCTCTGCGGCGAAGAACTTCTCCGATGTTGCGATTGTGACCTCGACAGCGGACTATTCGTTGTTGGCCGACGAGATGGTTGCGAACTCGGGCAGCCTGAGCCGGGCAACGCGCTGGCGTCTGGCAAAAGCTGCCTTCGCGGTTACCGCCGCTTACGATGCTGGAATTGCGACTGCGCTTGAGAGCATCGAGTCTCCGAGCGGGAAGGCAGTCTTCTCGCAGGAGCAACTGCCGCCGACGATTCGCGTGATCGATCCGCTGTCGACGACTCTACGTTACGGCGAAAATCCCCACCAGAAGGCCGCGCTCTACACAGACGGCAGCGGCCGGGGCGTCGCCAACGCTAAACAATTGCAGGGCAAAGAGCTCAGCTACAACAACATCGTCGACCTGGACGCCTGCTGGGAGCTGGTCACCGAGTTCGATGAACCGGCGGTGGTCATCATCAAACACACCAACCCGTGCGGAGCCTCGACCGGGGCTACCGTGGTCGAGGCCTACCGGCGCGCGCTTGAGGCAGATCCGGTCTCGGCCTTCGGCGGCGTGATCGGCATCAACCGCGAGGTGGATGCGGCGGCTGCCTCCGAGATTGCTAAGCTTTTTGTCGAAGCCATCGTGGCGCCTTCCTTCACCCCGGAGGCCCTGGAGCGTTTCTCGGCCAAGAAAAATCTGCGGCTGATCGAAATCTCACCTGCGGAGACACCTAGAGTACTCAAACAGGTTTCAGGCGGTCTGCTGGTGCAGGATGCCGACCGTCTGCGCATCACCGAGGCCGACCTTCAGATCGTCACCCAGCGCAAGCCGACGGCGGAGGAGCTACGCGCTCTGCTTTTTGCCTGGAGGGTCTGCAAACACGTCAAATCAAACGCGATCGTCTACGCTCGGTTCAGCGAAGGCCACGGCCAGACGGTGGGTATCGGGGCAGGGCAGATGAGCCGGGTTGACGCCGCGCGCTTCGGCGCGATGAAGGCCATTCTTCCCCTCAAGGGCACAGTTGCCGCCTCGGACGCCTTTTTCCCCTTTGCCGACGGTCTGGAGACCATTGCCCAGGCCGGCGCCACAGCGGTCATTCAGCCGGGAGGGTCGGTGCGCGACGCCGAGGTGATTGAGGCCGCCGACCGCCTTGGTGTGGCAATGGCGTTTACGGGCGTCCGGCACTTCCGGCACGGATAAATCCTGCGTTTTTGACGAAATGGCGGATATAATCACGGTCATGCTGTGCAAACGGTGAGGCTCCGCCGCCTGCATCCAATCTGCGGGTGGCATCGTCTAACGGTTGTCTGGCTGGTGTTTAGCTTTCGGCTTCCATTCCGTCGGCACAGGAAACTACAACTCATGACTCTGCTCTTACGTGCCTCCTCTCTTCGTCATCTGCGTCTGATTCCCGCTGCCGCCCTCCTTTTTGCGGCTCATACAATGGTTGCGCAGACCCCAAAGGTCGCGAGCATCACGCCTGCACCAACGGCGGTGCCTGATCGCTCGTCCTCGTACTATCACTATGGTCTCGCGCGACTTTACGAAGATATGGCGGTAAATGCTGGCCGGTCGGACTATGCGACCCAGGCGGTCGAGCAGTACAAGCTGGCGCTGGACGCCGATCCGAACTCCCGCCTGTTGCAGGACGGCCTGGCCGACCTCTACTTCAAGATCGGCCGCATCCGCGAGGCAGTCACAGCCGCGCAGGACCAGGTCAACAAGAATCCCAACGACATTGAAGCGCACACGCTGCTGGGCAAGGTCTATCTGCGTTCGCTGGGAGACATGCAGAGCCCGCAGTCGGGCCAGATGCTGCAGTTGGCCATCGGCGAGTACGAGAAGCTCTCCCAGTTGAAACCCGATGATGTGGAGACGCACCTCCTGCTGGGGCAGCTCTATGGCCTGAATCATGATTCGGCCAAGGCGGAGGCCCAGTTCAAACTCGCCCAGGGAATTGATGCAAACTCGGAGGAGGTTGCGCTCAACATGGCGCGGCTGTACAGCGAACAGGGAGATGCAAAGCGCGCCGCCGACGTACTTAACGCCATCCCGGTCGATGACCGCTCGCCTCGCATCGAGTTCGCCCTCGGCGCCAGCTACGAGCAAATGAAGAAGAACAAGGATGCAGTCGCTGCCTACCATCGCGCGCTCGACATGGATCCCGACAATCTCGATACGGAGCGCGCCCTTTCGAATGCGCTGCTGAACGACGGGCAACTGGACGAGGCGCTGAAGGTACTGAACGGCATCGTCGCGGCAGAGCCGCAGGATTGGCAGTCGCAGGTTCACATCTCGGAGATTCAGCGGCGGCAAGGAAACTACGACCAGGCGCTCAAGACGTTGGAGAAGGCTAAAACGTTGGCTCCGGATTCGCTTGAACTTACTTACAACGAGGCGCTCCTCTACGATTCGCTGGGCCGTTATGACGACGCGATCGGTGTGCTTACAAAGCTCGTGTCGGACACCACGCGCCCGGATGGAAAATACTCGGATGGAGAAAAGACGAATCGGGCCATCTTCCTCGATCGTCTGGCCATCATCTATCGCGAAGTAAACAAGACCGCCGAGGCTGTTGCGACGTATAAACAGTTGATCGCGCTTGGCGGCGACAACATCAAGAACGGCTATTCAGGCCAGATTGACGCTTATCGCGACGTCCACCAGTGGAAAGAGGCTACAGCCGTTGCTGCAGAACTTGCGAAGGCGATGCCGAATGATCACGCGGTACAGCTGATGTACGCAGGTCAGCTCGCGGATACGGGCAAGGCCGACGAGGGCGTCGCCCTTGCCAAGGCCCAGCTCGCAGCGACCAAGGGCACTCCGGAAGAGCGTGACTCACGCGTCGCTCTGGCGCAGATCTACACGCGCCTGAAACGCTGGCAGGAGGCCGCGTCCGAGTTGAACAGCGCAGAGGGGCTGGCGACCAAGCCCGACGATAGGGTCTACGTCTATTTCTATCGGGGCGCTCTGTATGACCGTCAGAAGCTGTACGACGAAGCGGAGGCAGAGTTCCGCAAAGCTCTCGCCATCGACCCGCAAAACGCGACCATACTGAACTATCTCGGCTACATGCTTGCCGACCGCGGCGTTCGACTGCCCGAAGCGCTGGCCTTGATTCGCAAGGCCGTCGACCTCGATCCGCAGAACTACGCATTCCTCGACTCGCTCGGGTGGGTGTACTTCAAGTCCGGCCAATATGCACTGGCCGAGGAGAATCTGCGCAAGGCGAATGAGCGGAGCAATTCTGACCCCACGGTTCACGACCATCTTGGCGAGGTCTACGAGAAGACCGGCAACCTGAAGATGGCTGTGGCTCAGTGGGAGCGATCGATGACCGAGTACGCTAGTTCGCTGCCTGCTGATGCTGACCCAGCCGACGTTTCCAAGGTGCAGCACAAGCTGGAGAACGCCCGGGTCAAGCTCGCCAAAGCCGCAAAATAAAATCCGCGGCTCGTCTGCCGTTACACTTAAATCTGACTATGGCAATCGATCTCCATCGATGCGCGGTCGCCGGAGATCCGGACGATCTCCTTCTGACTCGCGTCTACCCCGCGCCTTTCCGCCCCTCACGCACAGCTATCCAGCGTGATCGGGAGCGCATTGTGCAGGCCCGCGCCTTCCGGCGGCTCGCAGGGAAGACGCAGGTATTCACCAGCCGCGCCTCCGATCACTTTCGCAGCCGGCTGACCCACACCATTGAGGTCGCGCAGATCGCTCGTGCCGCCGCCACCGCGCTTGGCTTGAACGAAGACTTGGCAGAGACGCTCGCGCTGGTCCACGACATCGGCCATCCACCGTTCGGGCACGCGGGAGAACGCGCTTTGGATCGTTGCCTCACTCGTCATGGCCGCCGATTCGACCACAACCTGCACGCGCTGCGCATCGTCGAGCACTTCGAACAGCGATACGCCGCACACCGCGGGCTCAATCTGACGCTTGGCGTTCGCGAGGGCATCATCAAACATTCGCGTGACTACAACGTCGAGCAGCATCCGGAGCTAGCCGACTATCTGCTGGATCAGCGGCCGCCCCTCGAGGCGCAGTTGATCGATCTTGCCGACGAGATCGCCTACCTTACGGCGGACCTCGATGACGGCGTGGAGTCGGGCCTGCTTGAGATCCGTCACATCCGCGAGAATGTCGACATCCTGGGACGTTGCTATCGCAAGGTTGAGAGTGAACACGTCGGCGTTGACGAAAAGTTCCTGTTCAACGAAGCGCTCCAGCTGATGCAGAACATTCTCACCGACGATTTGATTGAGACGACGGGCCGCAATGCGATGGCGATCAGTGCCGACAGCCTCGCCGATGTTCGCCGGCATCCGAGGCGGCTGGCGCTCTTCTCGCCACAGGTTCAGACGGAGCGCTTGCAGGAGAAGCGCTATCTCTACGACACGCTCTACACCTGCGAGCCGCTTGAGACAGAGCACGACAAGGCGGAAGAGGTGGTTACGGCGCTCTTCGAACACTGGATCAACGATCCGGAGGAGCTGCCCGTCAACCACTTCGAAGAGGTGGAGAACGAAGGGCTCGCTCGCGTGGTGGCCGATTACATTGCGGGCATGACCGATAGCTTCATCCTGCTGCAGTACGCGCAGATCAAACGAGCCGTGCGGCGATAAGTGATTTTTCCAGTTCATCATCTTGAAATGTCCTCCTGAGGGCGTAGAATTCCAGCCACATGAGCTTCAGCCCGGCTAATATTACGGCGCTTGTCGTTGCTGCCAGCTTCGCGGCTGGGTTGAATATCTACGCCACTGTTCTGACACTGGGCATTCTTGCGCGTACACAGTGGGTTGCGCTGCCTCCTGGTCTCGACTCGCTGGGCCACACCTGGGTTTTAGTCGTGTGCGGCATCATGTTCGCGATGGAGTTTGTTGCGGACAAGATTCCTGCCTTCGATATGGTGTGGAACGCGCTGCACACGGTCATTCGCGTCCCTCTCGCGGCACTGGTCGCGTACCATGCCAGCTCGCAGCTCACGCCGCAGATGCAAATCCTGGCGACCGGGATCGGTGCGGTGATTGCGCTGGCGGCGCATAGCTCGAAGACCGCACTTCGTGCGGCCGTAACCCCAAGCCCGGAGCCGATCTCCAACATCGCCCTGAGTACGTCGGAAGACGCTGCTGCGATCGGCCTGACCTGGTTTGCCACTCACCATCCGCTCATCGCAGCGTTCATCGCACTCGCCTTTCTGGCGGCTGCGATTATTGCTGCACGGGCGCTGCTGCGGGCGATTCAGAGACCGTTGCGGAAGCTATTCGGTATGGAGTTAGAAGAAGGCAAAGCTCCTCCTAAACCGCTACTCTAGAAACAACTGGAGACAATGCCTCAAGTGTTGCCTTAGCAGTCTTACTGCGGCAGCGGCATCGTGAGTTGAAACAGTTTGGCTGGATCAAGATAGCTGCCCTGCCAGCGAACTCCGAGGTGGAGATGCGGGCCGGTGGCGCGGCCGGTAGCGCCGCTGAGTGCAATAATCTGGCCGCGACGGACCCGTTTGCCGACGACTACGTCGATCTTCGACAGGTGCATGTAGACGCTCATCACACCAAGTCCGTGATCGATGACAACGCAGCCACCTTCGTAGTAGAGCGGCTGCGCCATGACCACACGGCCGGAGTTGATCGCTGCGACAGGTGTGCTCGGCTTCGCGCGATAATCCAATCCGCGGTGGACGCTGGCGAGCTTTCCATTGAAGATGCGCTGACTGCCAAAAGAATCCGACTGCGGCGCAAGGTGGAGTGGCGGCAGGAAGTCGCCCGTCCACTGCGGCTTCGAGGCTGAATTGGCGAAGGCCTTGTCCTTCACAATCTTGTCTGCTGCGATCTTTTTCAGTGCCGCTGCGTTGGGCTCGACAAATTTGTCCGGCACACTTAACGGCACCTTCTCGTACGGCGCTTCCTCCACGCTGACGTCCTCTTGCAGTGTGCGGTGTGTGCCGTCGCTGAGAGCGGCATCAATTGTGAGAGGGTATGTGCGGGGGGTAACTTCGACGTCCACGCCAGCGAGTGCAAACCATGTTCGGTGGTCAGGGCTGGAGAAGAACGCGACCGAATGCTCTTGCCATTTGCCGGTGACAGCAGATGCTTCGTCATGCAAAATGACGGTGATGAGGCAGGGCGATCCGTTTGCCAACTGCGCCGGAGCGAGGGTTATCGAGACGCCAGCCGTGGAGTTGTCGCAACGGGCCGGACGCGCTGAGAGCGCGACGGCCGCTCCAAGAGCCAGCAGACCGAGCGTTCTGCGAGGTGAGAGCAACATGAGAGGCAGTCTAACAAGAGTGGTCCGCCACCGCGCTCCATCGGAGAAGCGACTGATACATTTGAGACGGATTCGCGCTCTGGAGCGAGCAACGTTATACCTCCGCGAACGATCTATCTTTGCTAAAGGCGGTGAAAATGGGCGCACTCGAAAACTTTCCTCGTATCACGCCGTTTCTATGGTTCGACTCAAACGCAGAAGAAGCTGTGGACTTTTACCTCACTGTGTTCAAGAACTCTCGTCGCCTCGACGAGCTGCGCAAGCCTGACGGAAGCATCGTGACCATCGCGTTCGAGCTCGATGGCGAGAAGTTTACCGCGCTGAACGGCGGCCCGCATTTCAAGTTCACCGAAGCGATCTCGTTTACAGTGCGGTGCGACTCGCAGCAGGAGGTCGATGAGTACTGGTCGAAGCTGTCGGCCGGCGGCGGAGAAGTTCAGTGCGGTTGGCTCAAGGACAAGTTTGGACTCTCCTGGCAGATTGTGCCCGCGCGGCTGCCCGACCTCGTAAAAAAACCAAAGGCAATGGAGGCCATGCTGAAGATGAAGAAAATTGACATCGCCGAGCTCGAGCGCGCGGCGCAGTCGTAACAAAACTCAGCTTCCGGCAATGAGATTAAGTTCGCAAGCTGCGGATTGGTGCGCGCAAATCTGTCCGATTCCTGCGAAGTCCACGCAAACTGCTCTCTGATGGGAGCGGCGGACCAGCTGAATGCGGTGATATTCTAGCCAAAATAAGGTAAGAACGAGGCGCACAGCTTTTCATGTCCAACCCAAGCATTCCCGAGAACGGTTCCGCCGTCGAGTCCACTGAAACCACCGAATCTTTCGATACGATTCTTTCGCAGTTTGAGCAGAGCCATTCCCGGCGGTCGGGCGAGGGCGGCAGGCAGATATCGGGAACAGTCGTTGCCGTATCGGCTGAGTTCGTCTTCGTCGATATCGGCTACAAGACCGAGGGCGTGCTACCGGTGGCGCTATTTGAGAACGCGAAGGAGACCGTAGAACCGGGCACTAAGCTGCAGGTCTCGGTGAAGGGGCGCAATGAAGAGGGCTACTACGAGCTCTCGCGGCTGCGGGTGGAGCAGCCCAAGGACTGGACTTCGCTGGAGCGCGCATTCACAGAGAAATCGATCATCGTCGGCACGGTGACAGGTGTAGTGAAGGGTGGGCTGACCGTCGATGTGGGAGTGCGTGCGTTTATGCCTGGCTCACGCAGTGGGGCGCGCGACGCGGCCGACCTGGAGAAGCTGGTCGGACAGGAGATCCGCTGCCGCATCATCAAGCTCGATGCAACCGAGGAGGATGTTGTCGTAGATCGCCGCGCCGTCTCGGAGGAGGAAGACCGTTCGACGAAAGAGCGGCGCTACTCCGAGATCAGGGAGGGCGATACCATCTCCGGCACTGTGCGCAGCCTCACGGACTACGGAGCGTTCGTCGACATCGGTGGCGTCGATGGCCTGCTGCACATCAGCGATATTGCATGGGGGCAGGATCGATAAGCCGGCCGATGTGTTAACGGTGGGGCAGCAGATCGACGCGAAGGTGTTGAAGGTCGAACCTGCTGGCAAGCGCATTTCGCTCGGCATGAAGCAGTTGCAACCGCATCCGTGGGACGCCGTGGCAGGGAAGTATCTGACTGGGGAACGTGTGCGTGGCAAGGTAACGCGGGTCACCGACTTTGGCGCGTTCGTGGAGTTGGAGCCGGGCATCGAGGGGATGGTCCATCTCTCTGAGATGTCGTGGGCGAAGAAGGTCAGAAAGCCCGGCGATATGGTGAAGCCTGGCGATGTCGTCGAGGTGATGATTCTCGGCGTGAATGCGGCAGAGCGGAGAATGTCGCTGGGGCTGAAGCAGACGCTGGGCGATCCCTGGGCCGATGCTTCGCAGAAGTTCCCGATTGGTTCGCAAGTGGAGGGACCGATAACCAGCTTCACGAAGTTCGGCGCGTTCGTACAGCTTGCAGAAGGTGTCGAGGGAATGATTCACGTCAGCGAGATCAGCGCGGAGAAGCGGATCGAGCGGCCACAGGACGTGCTTCGCGTTGGCCAGGTGGTGAAGGCAAAGGTGTTGGAGGTCGACAAGGAGAAACGGCAACTAAGGCTGAGCATGAAGCAGCTAGTCCCAACCGGTCTTGACGAATACATCGCCGAGCACAAAGTTGGCGAAGTGGTTACGGGGCGCCTGATCGAGATCTCGGGAGAGCAGGGGACAGTTGAGCTGGGTGAAGGGATTCATGCCCAAGGGCGCTTGGTCTTGGAAGCGAAGGAGCAGCCGCAGTCTGGCGCGGTCGATCTGTCCTCGTTCAGCGCAATGCTCGCAGCGCGTTGGAAGAATGGGCCTTCTGCGAGCGAAGCCAAAGCTGAGTCGCCGCGCGCCGGGCAGATTCGAAGCTTCCGCATCACGATGGTCGATCGCGGGGCTAAAAAGATCAAAGTGCAATTGGTATAAGTAGTTGGATCTGCAGTTGAAGAACAAGATGCCGGAACTCGTACAGATCGGTCTTCAGCCGTCCAAACCTGCCATCGCTTGTACTCTCAGGCCGCGCGCGATAGTGCTTTGGTTGCAGGGCGTCACGCTGGCATGGATGCTGGTGGAGTTCGGCGTCTCTGCCTACGCGGCTGTAACGGCTCACAGTCCTGCGATGCTGGCCTTCGGCTCCGACAGTCTGGTTGAACTCCTCTCCGCTACTGTCGTGCTCTTGCAGTGGATACCTGGCATGGCGATTTCGGAACGGAGGGCAAGCCGTACAGCCGGAGTTCTGCTGTTCGTCCTCGCCTTCGTGGTTGCGGCGAGCGCCGTTGCGTCATTCGCTCTGCGGTTGCGGCCTGCAACGAGTTACGCCGGCATGGGAATCACAGCCGCTGCGCTGATCGCGATGCCTGTCCTGGCCTCTCTGAAGCGCCGTGAGGCTCGCCGCAGCCGGAATGCGGCACTGGCTGCCGATGCAGTGCAATCTGCTACTTGCGCCTATATTGCGCTCATCACATTGGCTGGCCTCGCGATCAACGCTGCATTCCATATCGCATGGTTCGATTCGATTGCTGCCTTGGCGGCCATTCCGATCCTCATTAAAGAGGGCAGATCGGCTTGGCAAGGCCATGCGTGCGGATGCTGTTGAGCCTGATTCCAAACAGACCCTCTACCGGCCAGCCGGATCTGAATTTTGTTTAACGGCAGGGCGTAACTTAATCGCCACTGGACTCGTCTAACACACACGTCGCAGTCTCGCCATAGCAGTCTCGCGATATATTAGATTCAGCATGAATAGACCAAGCTCAAGGCCGAAGGTGCAGAGTTCGTGGAGGCTTCTCCTCGCGCTGCTGTGCATCTCTCTGGTCATTGCTTGCGGCACGATTCAGGCTGTTCACGTTCATCCACAAGGGAATATCTCCCACTCGGACTGCCCGCTCTGCGCCACGGCACATGTAGGCGCGCAGGTAGCCGAGCCACCTGTGGTGTTGCACATCGCGCCGGTTATATCGGCTGTCGAGGCATCTGTTGCGCCAACGCTGACTCAGACCCTCTCCACATTTGCACTCTTCACACGCCCCCCGCCTGTTGACCTTGTTCTCGCTTAGAACATCGTCAAAAACCAGGCTTAAACTCAAGGGGGTCATATGCACACGTCGATACGACGCGGCATCTTCGCAGCAATTGCGATTATCTTTTCATTCAGCATTTCAAGTCTATGGGCCCAATCTGTTGGCAGCGCCGGAACCATCCACGGCACCGTTACGGATGCAACCGGCGCTATCGTGCCCGGAGCGAACGTTACCATCATCAATCCGGTTAGCGGCCTTACCAGATCCACCACGTCCGACTCAGACGGCCACTATCAATTTACGAACCTGCCGTTCAATCCATACCATCTTTCGGTGTCGATAACAGGCTTCGCTCCTTACAGTCAGGACGTACAGGTGCAGTCGGTAGTGCCGATCGCACTGAAGACGGTGCTGACCGTCGGCGGGACTTCCACCGTCGTCGATGTGACGACCAGTGGCGATCTGCTGGAGAGCGATTCGACCTTCCACACCGATCTCGATCGCGACGCATTCAGCAAACTTCCGCTGGAGAGCCAGTCTTCTTCCCTCAGTTCCCTTGTCACGTTATCTTCGCCGGGTGTCGCTGCGGATTCGAACGGCTTGTTCCATGGGCTCGGAGATCACGCATCGAACTCTTTTTCAATCGATGGCCAACCGATCACAGACCAGCAGAGCAAGGTCTTCTCCAATCAGCTTCCGTCGAACTCGGTCCAGTCGATTGAGGTCATCTCCGGAGCGCCGCCCGCCGAGTTTGGCGGCAAGACAAGCCTCGTGATTCAGGTGACGACACGGTCCGGCCTGGGGACGACAAAGCCAACCGGCAGCATCACCACGTCGTATGGCACCTTCGGGTCGGCAACCGGCGCAATCGACCTGAGCTACGGCGGCGACAAGTGGGGGAATTTTATCGAGGTCGACGGTCTGAATACCGGCAGGTTTCTTGACCCTCCCGAGTTCGTTGTCTTTCACGACAAGGGCAATGAGTTTAACGTCTTCGACCGCATCGATCGCCAGCTAACTACGGTTGACTCGATTCACCTCAATCTGAACTACAGCCGTTCGTGGTTCCAGACGCCGAACGCTTATGAAAATTTGAATATACAGAATGTCGTCAGTGGGGGATCAGGAGCGAATCCGACCTTCGGCAATGTCGGCAACACCGATCAGCGCTCGAAGATCGGCACCTTCGACATCGCCCCGACCTATACACGTACCATTGGGGCCAACTCGGTCTTCAACTTCGGGCCTTATGTCCGGCGCGACGACTACAACTACTATCCAAGCGGCAATCCGCTTGCCGATCTTGGGCCGCCCAATCTCCAGAACCAGACCATCGCTCAAGACCGTTCGCTTACAAATGCCGGTGTGCATAGCGACATCTCGTACGCGAAAGGGATCAACAATATCAAGATCGGCGCGATGTACTCACAGACTTTTCTCCGCGAGAACGACACGCTCGGGATTGTCAGCTCCACCTTCAATTCTCCATGCGTGGATGTCAACGGTAATCCGATACCGGGCTTCACCGATCCGAGCCAGTGCTCGGGCTCAATGGTCAACGGCAACTTCAATCCAGTTCTTTTGCCATACGACCTGACCCGTGGCGGCGGACAGTTCACCTTTATCGGGCATACGGATGTGAAAGAGCTTGCGTTGTACGCTCAGGACCAGATTAAAGCTGGGAACTGGCTCTTCAATGTCGGGATACGCGGCGATCTGTACAACGGTCTGACGATCGCGCGTCAGGCGGAGCCTCGCCTGGGTGTTTCTTACAGCATCAAGCCGACCAACACGGTTCTTCGCCTCTCCTATGCGCGAACACTGGAGTCTCCCTTCAACGAAAACCTTGTGTTGTCGAGTCAGGGATGCTTGAGTGACGCACTTGCTCCGCTCCTGCTGTGCACTCCTGGTGTCTCGGGAACGCTGCAGCCTGGATTCAAGAATGAATTTCACGCCGGCCTGCAACAGGCCTTTGGCAAGAACTTCGTCATCAGTGGGGATTACATCTGGAAATACACGCACAACGCCTTCGACTTCAGCGTGCTCGGAAATACGCCGATTACGTTTCCAATCGACTGGCACAACTCGAAGATTCCCGGCTTCGCGTTGCGTGCTGATGTGCCGAACTTCCACAATCTATCTGCGTTCGTCGTCATGTCGTCGGTTGCGGCACGGTTCTTCCCACCGCAGGTCGCTGGCGCAGGAGCCACCGTAGGGCAGAGTGGGTATCCCTTCCGCATCGACCACGACGAGCGCTATAACCAGACCACCCACGTGCAGTATCAGATCCCCGGGAGGTATGGTCCGTGGGTGGGCTTCAACTGGCGGTTCGATAGCGGCCTCACCGCAGGCTCCGTGCCGTGCTACAACGTGACGGACCCGAACAGTTCATGCAACCCCATCAACGGTGGGCCGTCGATCACGATCAACGGCCAGCCCGGAATCGACTTGAGCGGACTGACTCCCGACCAGCAGTTTCAGGCTGGCCTTACCTGCAACGGCATTAAAGCGACTCCGTTCGTTGGGATACCTGGAAACCAGTGCCTTGCATCGCAACTCACCTCAAAGCTGGTGTCGATACCTGCTCCCGGCACGGAGAACGACGACAAGAACCCACCACGTATTGCGGAGCGCAGTCTCTTCGATGCATCGATCGGCGAGGACAATCTCTTCAAGGGCGACAAGCATAAATGGAGCCTTCGCCTGACCGCTGTCAACATCACCAACAAATATGCGCTGTACAACTTCCTTTCCACCTTCAGCGGCACGCACTACGTCACGCCGCGCGCCATGACGGCGGAGTTGGGCTACCACTTCTAAAAACGAATCATCAGAAAAAGTGAAGGGCAGCAGGGCAAATCCTGCTGCCCTTCGCTTTTGCCCGGCGTTCAGCGATTCCTATCGCTCGCCCTGCGGCAGTTGATTTACTGTGGTGGGCAGTACTATTGCCACGAAGAAGACACACGGAGATCAGCAATGAGTCAGGACGGGGTTTCTCGCAGGGGATTTTTAACAAGCGTTGCCGCAGCGGGCGGCGCCACGTTGATGTCAGGTGCAATGCGAGGTGAGGTGCAGGAGCCAAAGTCTGAAACACCCGCGCGGGCGAACGCTATCCCCGAGAGAGTGCCGATCAAAGCGCGCCCCTTCGACCTGCAGGATGTCCGCCTGCTCCCCGGTTACTGGATGGACATGATGGAGTTGAACCGCAGCTTTCTCTACTCGTTGCCCAACGACCGGCTGGCGCATAACTTTCGTGTCACGGCTGGCTTGCCCTCCGATGCGGCGCCGCTTGGCGGATGGGAGACGCCGAACTGTGAGCTTCGCGGCCACTACGTCGGCCATTATCTCTCCGCGTGTGCGCTGATGGATGCGAGCAGCGGCGATCCTGCGCTGCGGAACAAGGCGAATGCGCTGGTAGCGATACTGGCGGAGTGTCAACAGAAGGATGGGTATCTCGGGGCTTATCCAACCACGTTCTACGACAAACTTCGCGCCGGCGAAAAGATCTGGGCTCCATTTTACACGTATCACAAGATCATGGCCGGGCTGACCGACATGTATCAGTACTGCGGCAATCAACAGGCGCTCCTGATGGCGACGCGTATGGCGGACTGGGCAGACGCGTGGAGCAAACCTCTCGATGAAGACCACTGGCAGAAGGTTTTGCTCGTCGAACATGGCGGCATGAACGAAGCCTCTTTCAATCTCTACGCAATCACCGGCAAGACGAAGTATCGCGACCTTGGCTATCGCTTCGAACACAAGAAGATCTTCGATCCTCTCGCAGCCGGCGAAGACAAACTCGACGGCAACCATGCCAACACGAATATTCCCAAGATGATTGGCGCGGCGCGAGGCTATGAGCTGACCGGAGATGAGCGCTACGACCGGATCAGCCGCAATTTTTATAACGCAGTCGTCGACCATCACACCTATTGCACGGGCGGCACAAGCAACGGCGAGATCTGGCACAAGCCGGACACGATCGCCACGCAGCTCGGTTCCGATGCCGAGGAGTGTTGCTGCAGCTACAACATGATGAAGCTGTCGCGCCACCTCTTCGCGCAGGAACCGGACGCAAAGCTCGTCGACTACTACGAGCGTCTCCTCTTCAACGTGCGTGCAGGTACGCAGGACCGCAACGGAATGCTGATGTACTACGTCTCGCTGAAGCCGGGGCTGTACAAGACCTTTGGCACGCCCTTCGACGCCTTCTGGTGCTGCACCGGAACCGGTTCGGAGGAGTATGCGAAGCTCACAGATTCAATCTACTTCCACGATGACAACAGCCTGTACGTCAACCTCTTCATCGCTTCGAAGCTCGATTGGAAAGAGCGCGGGATGCGTGTGCGCCAGACGACAAGCTTTCCAAACGAAGAGAAGACGACGCTGGTGATCGACAGTGCACCGAAGCAAACCACCGCATTGAAGCTACGCGTTCCGTACTGGACGACAGGAATGACCGTAAAGGTCAATGGCGAACTGCAGCTGTTGACGGCCAATCCATCGACCTTCATAACCCTGAGCCGTCCCTGGGCGAACGGCGATGTAGTGGAGATCGCTCTGCCGATGGCCCTGCACATCGCACCCGCTCCCGATGACAAGCAAGTGCAGGCCGCAATGTATGGCCCGCTGGTACTGGCAGCGCGAATGGGATCGGAGGATCTGAAGATGTCGATGATCTATTCGAAGATCGGTGCAAGCCGAATGGATCGGGGCATGCCGATGCCGGAGGTCGCCGTGCAAGGCGTCTGGTTTGAATGCGCCGAAGCAACGCCGGAGTATCCGCTGCACTTCCGCAGCAAGGGCTCCGAACCGGTTCATTCGCTGGTGCCGCTGAACGGCATCATGGACGAGCGCTACTCGGTCTATCTGAAGAACACGGCTACCGCTTAGTCACGCGGGATGGCGGGAGCGTTGATTTGCTTCCAGATTTCGGGATCGACGGGGACGCCGAGGCGAAGATTTTCTTCGCGAAGGTGTAAGGTCTGTTCTCCGGGATATCGAACAGGTTTCGTGGGATCGACTGGAGTCGCTTCGCGCAGAGAGTTGAGAACCCCTTCGGCGATCCTCGTCAGTTCTTGTGGGTCAGCGATACCGCTTGGATCAATGGCAAGAAATATCTGGGAGAGGCCGGTCTCGCGAAAGGGATCGCGAGGAATCTGGTGGGTTGCGAGACCTCCCGAGAGCATCGCTCCCATCATGTCCAATACGAGGGATAGACCGGAGCCCTTCCAGTAACCGATCGGCAACGCGCGCTGTGAGGCTTCAATGGCCGCGGCATCTTTTGTCAGATTGCCGGCTGTGTCGAAGCCTCCATCGACGGGCAGAGGCTGACCGCGTTTGCTGTAGGCGTCGAGCATCCCATACGAGAACTGCGACATCGCCATGTCCAGGACGATGTTCCCGCCCGGGCGAGGGATCGCGATGACGAGTGGTGTGTTCCCAAGAGTAGGCGAAGTCGCTCCCCAGACAGGCAGATTCGCCAGAGTATTGGTCCAGCAGATAGCGAAGAGGCCCTGTTCCGCGGCTTGCCAGCCATAGCTACCGCCGCGCATCCAGTGGTTCGTGTTTGAGAGTGCAATTCCACCAATGCCGTGCAGCCGGGCGAGTGCGATCGCTTGCACCATGGACGCCCAGGCGTTCAGATTGCCGACTCCACGATGGCCATCCCAACGTTCGATCGCGCCAAAACCAACCGTCTTTGTGGGTTCGGCGTTGACGTCGACACTGCCGTTGGCGACCGACGTTGCGAAGCGTGGGTACCGGTTGAGGCCGTGGGTGTAGACGCCGTCGCGCGTGGTTTCGGCAAAGAGCCTGGCGCAAAGAGTAGCACGGTCGTCAGCCATGCCGAGCCGTCGCATGGCGCGTTGTAACGCGTTGAAGAGGTCGTCGTAAGGGACTCGCAGCATGAAATCAGTCTAGAGCAGCCGCTAATGCTTTCCAGCTTTGAAGTTGGCTGACGCTTCCTTCGAGTGCTCGAAGGCCTTGGTGGAATACTCGTGGGCCTGCTTCGAAAGCTCATGCGCAGTAAGATGGTCGCCTTTGCCATGCGCGGTGGCTGCGGCCTGATGAGCGTGAGCTGCCTTGTTGTGATATTCGGCGGCGCGGTCGTGCGGACTCTGTGGCATGGTTAATCCTCCATCCGTTGGATGCAGCTTCGCGCTGAATCGAGCTATCTGGCCATCCATCCACCGTCCACAGTGAGGACGGTCCCCGTGACATAGTTGCTGGCCGGAGAGCTGAGGAACAGCGCGGCGCCGGCAAGATCCTGCGGCTGCCCCCAGCGCGCGGCGGGAATGCGCTCGAGGATCTGGCGATTCCGTGTCTCATCAGCCTGTAGTGCTTCGGTGTTGGTGGTGCTGAAGTAGCCAGGAGCAATAGCGTTGACCTGAATCCCCTTCGGCGCCCACTCATTGGCGAGCGCTTTGGTCAGCTGCGCGACTCCGCCCTTGCTGGCAGCGTAGGCAGGGACGCGGATGCCACCCTGGAAGCTAAGCAGCGACGCGATGTTGACGATCTTGCCGCAGTTTGTCCCGATCCCGCCCCGCGGAATCATGTCGCGCGCGGCAAGCTGCGAGAGCTGGAAGACACTCGTCAGGTTTACTTGCAGCACCTGTTGCCAATCCGCAAGCGTGACCTCTTCGGCGGCGGCGCGAAGAATTGTCCCGGCGTTGTTGATCAGGATGTCAACGCGTCCGAACTTCTCTTTGACCTGAGTGAACAGATCCTCCGCGCCTGTGGTCGAAGAGAGATCAGCACGGAACGCCGCCGAATTTCCCCCAATGGTTGCCGCGGTTTCAGTAGCTGCCCTCCGGTTGCCGTGGCAGGCGACCGTAGCCCCAGCCTGTGCGAGCGCAACGGCAATTGCCGCGCCAAGACCGCTAGCGGACCCGGTAACGAGTGCGACTTTGTTCGTAAGGCGGAAGCTGTCGAGGATGTTCGCAGTTGTATTTTGCATCGTTAGCTCAATGTACGTTGTGGGCCGCAGTCCGGGCAACCTCCGGGCAGTTTAGAGAGTGCGATACATCACCAGAGCATCCACATACCCAAGGCCTGGGTGCAGAAACGCCCCAGGAAGCCGCCCCACTGTCGCAAATCCAAACTTCTGCCAAAGATGAATTGCCGCCAGATTACTGCTGACGACAAAGTTGAACTGCACCGCCCGGTAGCCCTGAGCCTTTGCGTACTCCAGTGAGTGCTCGCACATCGCAGTTGCGACGCCGCGACCGGACGCCCACGCCGCCGTCATATAGCCACAGTTACATACATGCCCGCCACCGCCCCTCTGATTAGCGCGCAGATAGTACGAGCCCAGCACCTCGCCGTCTTGTTCCGCGACAAAGACCGTGTGCTCCGGCGAGAACCAATACGCCAGAGCCTGCTCTCTCGCCATATCCCGCGGAAGCGTATAGGTCTCACCCGCGCGAATCGTCGGCTCCAGAGTCGCCCAGATAGCGTTCGCGTCGTCAGTCCTAGCTGGACGAATAGTCATAGAACAAGTGTATGGGGGAGCCGAACCAGCTAGGCCTTAACCGAACCTTCAATTGAGATCAGTGTGAACGTAACACTCGTCTCCGTGCTGCGTTTATGCGGCGTGCCTCGCGGAATCACCAGCATATCTCCCTTGTGGAGCGTCACCGTCGTAGCTCCTTCGGACGCCGGAGCAAGCCACTCCCCTGGCTTGGTGCTGTGCGCATACTTCGGCGTCCCACCCAACTCATAGACCGTCGTCCCATCGAGAATCTGAAAGATGTGGTCACGCCCTTCGTGGTATTCGAACTCCTTGCCGCTCTTCTTCTCCTCGGTCGTCATCACGATGGTAAAAGGCAGCGCCTTGGAGGCGAACAAATTGTCATTACCCGGCTTCGCCTGCAGCGTCTTCATCGCGTCCGCAAGCTTGCCGGCCGTGAACACCTGAATCGGCTCCGGAGTCACGCTCTGAGCGCCGCCCGCACCAGCACCCGACGCAAAGAGGAACTGCTCAGTAAGAGGAAGAGTAACTGCAGCGGCAAGAGGCGCCGTCCGTAAGAAGTTGCGGCGAGTCTGATCTTTGGCCATGCGAAAGTTAACCACATTCGCGCGCCTTCTGCCAAGAAACCCGCACTTCAACGAACACACACCTAACGCCTAAGGCGCAGCCGCGTGAGCCTGCCAGTGTGCGTTCGGGCGCGCCACGGCATACATCTCAGCGCTGATCTGGTCGAAGAGCGCCCTCGGGTCCTCTCCCACAAAGTAGAGATTGAAGTGCGTCTTGTCGGGTAGGTATGTGAAGTGCGGCTCCGCACCAAGACGCGTGAGCACCGCTTCGAACTTATGCGCTGCACCGTCGAGATAGAAGGTGTCGGCAGTCCCTACGATGAGATGGATCCGTCCCGTGAGATCCGGCTTGAGTCGTGGCCAGTTAGCCTCAACGATGTGGGCAAGATCGTAGTGATCGTGCCAGTAGGCGACGACCGCCGGATCAACATCTCCAGTCGCGCGATTGAACATCTGCACCGGAGCACCGCTATCGGACTTCGGCGAGAACACCCACTCGAACGATGCCAACTGGCCGCCGTACGGTCCAAGAACCTGTTCCATCCGGGCGTACTGCTGGATCGTCGCGACGACCTTGCCATCCATGCGGATCAGAGGCCAGTATGAACCCGCAGTGCTGCGATACATATTGGCATTCGGAGCGTACAAATCCGGACCCGTGAAGTCGTGGAAGTCGCTTGAGTCGGGAGACGTAGACCATGTGCCCCCAAAGATCTTCGGATAGTTGATCTGAAGCTGCAGCGTGGCCCAGCCGCCGCTCGAATGGCCATTGAGCAGGCGGCCCGTAGTGCGTGCATCCATCCGGTACTTGTGTTCGAGATAGGGGATAAACTCTGTCGTCAGCGCGGTGCCCCACGGGCCATTATTTACCGAGTCCGCGAACTCATGCGTTCCTTGCGGGCACGATTCATCAAGCATCACCCAGATCATCGGCGGCATCTTGCCGTCTTTCATCCGATCGAGCAGAATCAGTCCAGTCGGAAGGATGAACTGCAGCGTGCCGCCAAAACCATGCGTCCAGTACACAGTGGGGTAGCGTTCCTTGTCCTTGGCATAGTCAGGAGGCAGTACGACCCAGGCCTTGATCGAAACAGGGTGTCCCCAGAAACTTGTCAGGAGAGGGCTCTGGAACTCTTCAAGCTCAACAACGCCCGGGGCGACCTGCTCCCTGGCCTTTGCGAGCCCTGCCACGCGGGCGGCATTTTCTTCAGGATGTCCCGTCAGTTCCAGCACGGGATCCGCGCCTTCGCCGGGCGTCCAGTGGGGAAGGGCGACAACCGCGCTGATCCAGTCCTGCGGTCCTCGGCCGAGGTAGTTATAAGTGTGGTCGACGTCGAGCACCGCCTGAACCTCGTAATCGTCAGTAGCGAGCGTCGTGAAGGGAGCGGGCGAAGCGATGCCTTCCGCGTCAGGATCGATGTCGACGGAGGCGCCGGCGCTGAGACTTTGAACCTCTCTGGCTCCAACCCAGATGGAGGCAGGGCTCAGCTGGTTCGAATCCACCTCTTTGTCTCCAGTGCCGGGCTTCAGAAAGATGAGGAGACGGCCGCTGATGGGAGCAGAGATCGTCGAAGGCGCCTGAACGGTGAAATGAACGTGGTGTGGCTGGGCCGGGGTTTGTGCGAGGGCCGTGACGGTGCCGAGTAAGAAGGCGGCAGCGCCGAGATAGACTGCGGGGCGAAGCTTCGGCATAGGTTTACCTTGCTGCAGGTTGAGGAGAATAATAGCAGGAGTTTTTCGGGGGCTATCCACCGGCAAAAACAAAAATCTCCGATGGCTATACTAGGTAAGCACGTTTGGAGGAGATAGATGCGGCTTTATCAGATGGCAGACGCAGTGCGGTACGAGATGATGAACACCGAGGAGCTACGTGAGACGTTTCTGCTGGAGGGGATGTTCAATCCGGGAGAGATTGAGTTTGCGTATGTTGATCTCGACCGGACAGTGATCGGCTCGGCGGTGCCGGAGAGCGGAGAGTTGCAGCTTGAGACGGAACCCGAACTGCGGGCGGAGTATTTTCTCGAGCGGCGCGAGCTTGGGGTCTTCAATGTGGGTGGCCCCGGATCGGTCGTCGTCGATGGCAAGAGCTTCGACATGGATAAGCTGGACTGCCTCTATGTAGGTCGGGGCAGCAGGGTAGTGACCTTTTCAAGTAAGAACCAGACCAATCCCGCCTACTTTTATCTGCTCAGTTATCCCGCGCATGCGGAGTATCCAACCGCAATGGTGAAGTTCGCCGATCTGAAGGGTCTGGAACTGGGCAGTCTCGAAACCTGCAACAAACGAACAATCTACAAGGCCATCTATCGCGATGGAATCAAGAGCTGCCAGTTGGTCATGGGATTCACCTTGCTCGCTTCAGGAAGCAACTGGAATACGATGCCGGCCCACACGCACATGCGCCGCAGCGAGGTCTACTTCTACTTCGATGTGGACCCAGCGCATCGCGTAATGCACCTGATGGGACCGCCCGACGCGACGAGTCATCTGGTAGTGGCGGACAAAGAAGTTGTTGTGTCCCCGGGTTGGTCGATTCACGCTGGCGTAGGCACGAAGAACTACGGCTTCTGCTGGGGTATGGGCGGAGAAAATCAGGCCTATGACGACATGGACTCCGTACCCATCGCCGACTTGAGGTAAACTTTCGCCGACCCGAAGGAACCCTTCTTGCTTGAATCGGAGGGAGCAGGGGCCTTCAGGCCCCTGAAATGAGAACGGACGAAAAGGGGCTCGTAGCCCCGGGCCTTGTCCCGCAACACATCACATTCCAACCCGCAGGAGATACAAATCCCGTGAGCAATCAAAACGAAATAACCCTACGCCCTAAAGATCAATGCAAGTGGGACGAGGTCAGCCTCGGCGAAGTGATGCTCCGTCTCGATCCCGGCGATGTGCGCGTGGCAACGGCGCGTCAGTTCAATGTCTGGGAGGGTGGTGGAGAGTACAACGTCGCCCGCGGTCTCAGGCGATGCTTCGGATTGAAGACCGCCATCGTCACGGCGCTCGCGGACAACCCCGTCGGACGCCTGCTCGAAGACCTCATGCTCCAGGGTGGCGTAGACCAATCGCATCTTGTCTGGACGAAGTATGACGGCGTGGGTCGCACAACGCGCAACGGGCTGAACTTCACTGAGCGCGGGTTCGGAGTGCGCGCGGCGTTGGGTTGTTCCGATCGCGGACATACTGCCGTGAGTCAGTTGAAGCCCGGCCAGATCGACTGGGACGCGATCTTCGGCAAGGAGGGTTCGCGCTGGTTCCACACCGGCGGCATCTTCTGCGCGCTGAGCGAGACGACACCCGAAGTTGCCAAAGAAGCGATGGTCGCGGCGCGCAAACACGGCACCATCATCAGCTACGACCTGAACTATCGCGACTCGCTATGGAAGTCGATCGGCGGAAAGGCGCGCGCCACCGAGGTGAACCGCGAACTGGCTTCGTACGTCGACGTGATGATCGGCAACGAAGAGGACTTTACCGCGGCGTTGGGATTCGAGATCGAAGGCGTCGGCGAACAACTGGGCGAACTGGACTCGGGCAGCTTCCGCAAGATGATCGAGAAGGCCGTAGCAACCTTCCCCAACTTCAAGGTAGTAGCCACAACGCTCCGTCACGCAAAGACCGCCACGGTGAACGACTGGGGCGCTGTCTGTTACTACAAGGATCAGTTCCACGAAGCCAGGCCGATGCCCGACCTCGAGATCTTCGACCGTGTTGGCGGCGGCGACTCATTCGCGTCCGGTCTGATCTACGGCTTCCTGACAGGCCAGGGACCCGAATGGGCCGTGAACTGCGGTTGTGCCCACGGCGCCTTGGCGATGACGACTCCAGGCGATACGACGATGGCGACCTTCGATGAAGTACAGCGCATTATGAAGGGCGGCGGAGCCCGCGTTCAGCGGTAGTTTTGAAAGGGCGCGGCTTCAGAGACTGCTGAAAAATTCAGTGTTTATCTTTGGGAGGGATCGCAAGGTTTAGCCCCACGGAAATTCAGGGAGGGAGCGCAGGGCTTTAGCCCTGCGAAAATTCAGTCAATACAACGGGCTTTAGCCCGGGCCTTCTTTCGTAGGCCACCATGATCATTTTTCCGCAGCTTGTTCAGCCGCGCGAAACGACTACAAATAGCAATAGGAGAAAATGATGAAGAAGATTGCGGTACTGAACGCGTTGCGGGAGATTGGGCTGGTTCCGGTATTGCGGGCGCAGTCGGTTGAACAGGCAATGGCGCTTGCTGACGCGATAGCCGCCGGCGGAGTCACGGTGCTCGAAGTCACGATGACCGTGCCTGGCGCCATCCAGGTGATGCGTAAGCTCGCCGAGCAGCGGCCGGATATTTTGATCGGCGCTGGAACAGTGCTCGACGCCGAGACAGCACGGATGTGCATCCTCGAAGGAGCCCAATTCGTCGTCAGCCCCGCGCTGAATCTGCAAACAATCGAGATGTGTCATCGCTACTCGATCGCCGTACTGCCCGGTGCATTGACCCCAACTGAGGTCGTGACTGCGTGGCAGGCCGGCGCCGATGTGGTGAAGGTATTTCCCGCCAGTGCCATGGGGGGCGCAAAATATCTAACCGCCCTCAAGGGACCGCTCCCTCAGATCGAGATGATCCCTACCGGCGGAGTCATGCTGGGAACGGCGGCTGAATTCCTGGAGGCAGGCGCGTTTGCGCTCGGCGTTGGCTCGGACCTGGTTGCGGTGAAGGCAATTGCCGACGGCAGACCGGACGTAGTTACCGACATCGCAAAGAAGTACATGGAGATCGTGCGAGAGTTTCGAGCGAAGACCAAAAAGTAACCAAAAAATAAATTTGAAAAGAGAGGAAATTCTTCAGGCTCCAAAGAGGGACCATCAACGCACCACGTTTCACCAGCAATCCACCACAAATTCACCACGAAAAACCACGCTTAAAACACCCATTTTTGCAAAAACCCCCTGCAAAACAGCACTCCCACCACGCGCAAAAAAAAATATCAAAATACACGCTCAAGGCTTCGGACGAGTGACCCACAGAAGCGGCTGACGGATAGGGAAGGTGCGCTGAAGTGCGGGGATAGTGGGGTCAGGCTTGAGCGTCTTCCAGAGCTCCGCATACTCGGGCCGGTTATAGGCCCGAGCCGCAAACAGCAGGCTGGGCGGACGAATGGGCAGATCATGAAAGTACATCGCATCAGCCAGATAGGGCCATTTGCCGCGATCGCCAATATAAGGAAACAGCCGTGCAATCACTGTTCGCATGCCTGGTCCATCCTGCAACTCATAGTCCCAAACGCTCTCGAAACGAGTAGACAGAAGAACGCAGATACCGCCGAACATATCCAGATTAAACAGCGTGTTGCGATAAGGATTGGGCGTCGATAGCTCATGGGGAAACGTACCGTCAGCCACGATCTGCGCGCGAATGCTGCTGGACTTGTATTGATGACGAAGGGTAGTAAGTGGCGCATCATCAACAGCTTCCGTAAGGTGCGCAATAGCGGCAGCCTGCAACAGCCACGAGCTTCCGAGATGGTTCTTAGTATCGCGAGCAAGCCCGGCAAGCCGTGAGGTGTTGAGCCAGTCAAAGTATTCGGCGAACCATTTCTGCAAAGGCGTCAGTTCAGGCGCAGTGAGCGCTTCGGAGTTGGTGAGAAAGGGAATACATTGAACGACTTCTGCGAGATGCACAGCCTCAACAACCCCTTCAGGTCTACCAGCCTTCGCAGGTGGAATGGTCTGTCCGTAGAGAATGCTCGGAGTCATGCGGGTCGCAGGATCGAGAAACCACGCTCTCAGATGAACCATCGCTTGTTGGGCATAGCGCAACTCGTTTGTAAGAACGAACGCTGCCGTCAATGCAGGGACGCAGATGCTGAAGTTGAGCAGAGCGTCCCGGTGAGCGGTGAAGGCGTCAGGATTGGGTGAATCGCGAGCAACGAAGGTGCCGGTGGGTTTGGCAGGATCGGGCCAGTAATCTTCGGCCTCGGAGTAGAAGTCGTGCGGAGTGCCTGGGCTGCGAGGGCACGGAAGCTTAGTGAGTGGGGCTGGGGATTGTGTCACGTAGTGAGCCGCGGCCTCGAGGATACGATCGTGGTCAATTGCAGCGACATCGGGGCGGGAAGTAGGTTTGGCCTGAGACAGGAGGAGACGCGGCGTGAGGAGAAGTGCGGCGGCTTGTGAACAGAAGATGCGACGGGTAGTTGCCATATGGATGAGGCTTTTGGCGGAAGAGTATCACGATGGGGGAAAGGATTGTCAGTAAGGTGGCGGCGTTTCGGATCGTTGGTCTGACGATAGGATTGTAAGTAATGCGAGTGTGGTTGCAATCTGCGGCCCTGGTGCTGGTTTATTTGTTCCTTTGTGTCGCTCGGGTCCGTGCTGCTGCGCGTCCCGTCCAGGTTTGCGTGCACGATGAGCGGGGGCTGGCGATTGTTGGTGCGAGAGTGCAGGTGCTGGGGGCTTCGTCACAGGCGACTGTAAGCGATGCCGGCGGATGCGCGGCGGTGAATGTTGAGACCCATGCAACTGTGGAGATTACACGGGATGGGTTCAGCCGCCTGGTGCGAGCGGTGGGGAATGAGAGCCAATTGACGGTGGTGATGCAGGTGGCTGGGGCTGTGGAGGAGATTGAGGTGACGGCTGCGCGCTCCCCGTTGGCGCTTGATGCCAGTGCGAGCAGCGTGCGGACCATGACTGGAGAGCAGTTGCAGGAGGCTCCCGGGTTCACGCTCGATGACAGGCTGAGGCAGGTGGCCGGGTTCCAGCTGTTTCGGCGAACAAGTTCTTGGGTGGCGAATCCAACGACGGAGGGGACGACGCTGCGGGGGCTGGGTTCGACGGCTGCGAGCCGGACACTGGTGTTGAGTGACCAAGTGCCGTTGAATGATGCGTATGGGGGATGGATTCACTGGAATGAGATTCCGGCCCTGGCAATCGAGGATGTGGAGTTGATGCGTGGTGGAGCGTCGGACCTCTATGGTTCCAGTGCGATCGGCGGTGTAATCGATATCGTCCCCGTTGTGCCGAACGTTTTTAACTATGGGTTGAATGTGGCTGGAGCCAGTGAGGACACTTCAACCGTTGATGGGCTGCTAACGGTGGGGGCCCAGAGATGGAGTGGGTTGGCTGCGAGCAGCCTGTTTAGGACGGGAGGATATATTCTGACGGCTCCGGAGTTTCGCGGGCCGGTGGATATACCTTCGAATGTCAACTCGCAAAGCGGAAGGGTGGAGTTGCGGCGGCGTTTTGGCCCCGACGGGGACGCGTTTGTGGTGGGGAATGTATTGAATGAGGCTCGGAGCAACGGAACCCCGTTGCAGACGAACGCGACGCGTATCTGGCGGTACGTTGCGGGGAGCGATTGGTCGACGCCGGATGTAGGGAGGTTTCTGGCTCGCTTTTATGGGACGGACCAGAGCTTTCGGCAGAGTTTTTCTTCGATCAATTCGACCAGGACCTCGGAGAAGTTGACGGCACTGCATGTGGATCCTTCGCAGCAGGTGGGTGGAGCGGTGCAGTGGGCCCGGGGTTATCGGAACTTGACGGTGGTTGCGGGCGGAGATGTGCTGGATAATCGCGGCACCGATCTGGAACAGATATCCGAGGTGAGTTTGAGTGCGCGACAGCGGGGCGAGGGCGTGTATGGTGAGGTGCTGTGGCAGCCGACGACCTGGTCGATCGCTTTCTCTGCGCGGTTCGATCACTTTGGGAGCTTCGACGCACGGCAGGTTGGAGGGACGCCGCCACCGTTGCCCAATATCAACGAGAATGTCTTTGATCCGCGACTAGGGGTCGTGAAGAAGATTACGGAGTCGTTGTCGCTGACCGGGTCTGGGTTCCGCGCGTTTCGTGGGCCGACGATGAATGAGCTTTATCGGCAGGGGCAGGTGGGACAGCAGATTACGCTGCCGAATCCGAGCTTGCAGGCGGAGCGGGCGACGGGGTTTGAGTTCGGAGCGCAGGCGAATGCGGGCCGGTTTGGATCAGTGCGGGGCAGCTACTTCTGGACGCAGGTGAACCGTCCCGTGGCGGCAGTGACGTTGAGTTCGACGCCAACCTCTACTTTATTGATGAGGGAGAATCTGGGGCAGTTGACGAGCAAGGGTCTGACGGCCGAGTGGGAGTTGAGGCCAGTTCGATTTATGTCGGTGATTGGCGGATATCAACTGGCTTTTTCTACGGTGACGAAGTTTCAGGCTGATCCAACGTTGGTGGGGAAGTGGACTCCTCAAGTACCGCGAAACATGGCGACACTGCAGGTGCGGTTTTCGTGGGAACAGTTAGGGGTGTTGAGTGTGGATCTGCGGACGAGCGGACAGCAGTTTGATGATTCGGCGAACCAGTACCGGTTGGCGGGGTATGCCCAGGTGGACTTGTTTGGCGAGCACGTCTTCGGCCGGCATTGGAAGATTTACGGCGGCGTGCAGAATCTGCTCAACCAGCCTGTACAGGCTGGCCGTACGCCGATCCTGACGCTGGGGGCGCCGATTACTGTGATGGGTGGAGTGCGGTATTCGCGGTAGGATATCAAGCCCCAAGAAAGCCAAACTACCGCCCCCGGAGAGGCGGTAGCGTGACACTCTCGAAAAAACTTACGCTTACACGTCCTAAATTGATTTCGGTACTACGAGCGACGTCTTAGGGGCCTCGTTCGGCGATAGACCTCAAGCAGAGACGCCATCCCCAGGCCAAGCAGCTCGATGCTAGCGGGCTCCGGGGTCGGACCACCCACCGCTGTCTGAACCGATTCGTTCAATGCGATGGAATCGATCGAATAGTCCCAGCCGCTGCAACAGCTCGCATCCAAGGCAAGCGGAGCGATCGTCACCGAAGTGAAAGTGTTTGTCGTAGACGCTAGATCGATAATCCCGAAGCCGGAGCTCCCATTCGACGCCACGTCGCTCAATGTCTGCGTCCCAATCAGGGTCGCTCCATTAAAGGCATCAACGACATAACTCTCAGCCTGGGTGGACCCGTTCAAGATAGGGAAGCTGACCTCGTCGACCGAAAATGCCGGATCGAAAGTAATCGTCAGAGTTGAAGACAGGCTATCCCCGAACCCCGCCGTGCCGTATACATTGGGCGGCGTTGCGAAGGATTGTGCTGGCAGGTTCGTCTCGTTGCCCAAAACTACCCCACCAGTAATCGTCGCGACACCGGGAACGACAATTATCTGTGCTGGACCAGCCGCGGCAAAGGTCGAGGGCCCAACCGGTAACACAGGAGTGGTTTCGAAGTTGATTAGGAATGTGGTGTCCGCCAAGGCGAAGCACGGCGCAAGAAGCAAGAGTACGAAAAGTGCAATTCGACGCATAAATATCCTCCGTTGATTTTGGTGAACCAGCTTTGAAGCGATCAGGGCCTTGTGCGATGGGAGATTTAAGGTCTTCTCTGCGTCTTAGAATGACCTTGGATCGAGCTGCTCTGGGTCGCTTCAATTACTTGCAGAATCCGTTTGGCGCCGCTCGGGAGAAGTCTGCGCCGGGGCCCGGGGGACCGAAAAAACCTTGGGGAGGTTTAGCCCTAACTTACATCGGGGAGGAGTATAGCATTCCCGTCAAGCAGCTTGCAGCGAGCGAGAGGCGCTGGGCAATTCGGCCGGTCATCCCTTCGGCGAATTCAGGGTCAGAATGGCAAATAAAATGAGGAGTTTGCAACAACATCAAAAACATACAACGAGTGCCTAGCGGCGGAGATGCTCCGCTGTGAAAGTGATGGCAAGTTTTTCATTGTGGTGGAGGTTGTGTCGTATGCTCGGGGCATGCCTATTAAGAAGATGGTTTGCCCTGGGGTTGCCCTTTGTTTTGCGCTTTCGATCTGTGGGTATGGACGAGCGCAGGCGACGAAGGATGGAGTGGTGTTGCCGTCGGCGACTGGCGCGCAGACCGAGACCGATGAATATACGCGGTATGAGTTGCTGGCACCAGAGACGGCAAGCTTCAAGATCTACTACGAGGTGACGGCGACAACGGCGGGGGCGAAGTTCTTCTACAACCCCATTCGCAAGGGCAGTGTCGCCAGCGATGAGAGCGTATATGACGCGATGAGCGGCAAGCCGCTCGAGTTTGCGGTGGTGAGTGGGACAGAGGCTAAGAATGACCCGCTGATGGCGAAGGCCGATGAGGGGACGGACTATATCAAGGTGACGCTGGCGCGTCCGGTCCCGGAAAACGGGCAGGGGCGCGTGGTGATTGTGAAGACCTATAAGGATCCGAAGAGCTACTACGTGGATGGGCAGACGATTGTGTTCAATCGTCCGCTGGGGATCAGGCGCAACAAGGTAGTTCTGCCCGCGGGGTATGAGGTGGTGGGGCTGACGGTCCCGTCGCAGATACGGACGGAGAAGGATGGACGGATTGCCATCAGCTTTATGCATGCCGGGACGGGCGAGGCTCCGCTGGTGCTGAAGGCGGTGAAGGACGCGCGGACTGGAGAGACGGCCCTGCCGAAGGCGCTGACAAAGGAGAAGAGTTGGGAGTCGCCGTTTGAGGGTGAGACGGAACAGGAACGGCTTTCGGAGCGGGCTTATCAGGACCGCGATATTGTTTATTTTTTGCAACAACCGGAGACGCATGCCTTCAGTCTGTATCACGACTACACGGAGACGCGGCCGGGGATCAATGGATACGCGAATGTGGTGAGGACGGGTAGCGTGGCTAGCAATCCTTCAGCTTACGTTTTGGATACGGGCGAGAAGCTGAAGACCGAGGAGATGAGCGGAGCAGAGATGGTCGCTTCGAAGATCAATGCCGGCGAAACGGTGGACCCAAAGGCGCGGGTGGTGGTGATTCCGTTTCCTTCTCCAGTGAAGGCGGGAGAGACGCTGCGGCTGCGCATTGCCGAGACGTATACGGCTCCGGTGAGCTACCGGCTGGATGGGGATGAGCTGGTGTTTGATCGGAGTCTGGGGCGGCCGAGGAATGCGGTGGTGTTGCCGAGTGGGTGGTACTGCACGGAGAGTGCGGAGCCGGCTACGGTGAGTCAGTTGCCGGATGGACGGGTGAGGCTGGATTACTGGGATGATCGGCCGGAGGCTGTGGATGTTTTGTTGAAGGCAAAGCGGCGGGTGAGTGAGTGATGAGACGGCTGCATGTACTCCCTGTTGCAGTGATGTTCGTATTGGCTCTGTGCCTGAGTGCTGGATCGCAGGAGGCGGCGAAGCAGGTAACGTGGCGGTTTGATGACGCGGCAGCGCTGGGTGGACATGCGACGAAGGTTTTGGGGCATCCACATGTGATCGACACCCCGATGGGAAAGGCGATTGCGTTCAACGGCGTGGACGATGCGCTGTTTGTCGATGTGCATCCACTCGCTGGAGCGGAGACGTGGAGTTGGGAGATGATCTTCAAGCCGGATGCGGATGGGAAGGCAGAGCAGAGGATCTTTCATCTGCAATCGATCGACCCGGCTACCGGAACGGATGTGCCCGAGGAGCGGATGCTGTTTGAGATTCGGATTGTGAAGGGCGAGTGGTGCCTGGACAGCTTTGCTACTTCGGGTGGGCAGAGGCTGCCGCTGCTGAACTGCGAGAAGCGGTATCCGTTTGGGAAGTGGTATCGCGTGACGACGGTGTATGACGGGAAGATGCTGAAGAATTATGTGGGGGATGAGTTGCAGGGTGAGGGTGAGGTGAAGCTGGTGCCGCAGAGGCCGGGGCATGCTTCGGTGGGGGTGAGGATTAATCAGCGGGACTACTACAAGGGAGCGATTTATTCGTCGCGGTTTACGCGGTCGGCGCTTGGGGTTGGGGAGTTTTTGAAGATGCCTCGGTGAAGTAATGTGCCAAGAAGAACGGCTATAAAGCCAACAGCAACGGCAAAAGCAAAGACAGAAGCAGGTCCTCCGCCTGCGGCGAAGGATGACAACTAAAAAGCAAAAGCAAAAGGAAAGACAAAGCAAAGACGAAATGCGGGGGTCTCTCCACTGCGCGATGGACGATGAGATCGTCCATCGCTTCGGTCGAGATGACGCGGATGAGGGGATGATGATTTGGGTGAGTTTGTTTAACGGATGGCTTTGTTGACGAGGTCCTGGGCTTCGGTTTGGATTTGTTTGAGGTGGTCTTTGCCTTTGAAGGATTCGGCGTAGATCTTGTAGACGTCTTCGGTGCCGGAGGGGCGGGCGGCGAACCAGCCGTTCTCGGTGGTGACTTTGAGGCCGCCGATGGGTGCGTGGTTGCCGGGGGCTTCGGTGAGGATGGCGGTGATGGGTTCGCCGGCGAGTTGTTTGGCGGTGACTTGTTGCGGCGAGAGCTTGGCTAGCTTGGCTTTCTGATCTTTGGTGGCTGCTGCGTCGATGCGCTCGTAGACGGGGTCTCCGTACTTTGCGGTGAGTTCGGCGTAGAGCTGACCGGGATCTTTTCCGGTGCGGGCGGTCATCTCGGCGGCGAGGAGGCCGGGGATGAGGCCGTCTTTGTCGGTGGTCCAGACGTGGCCGTTGCGGCGGAGGAAGGTGGCGCCGGCGGATTCTTCGCCTACGAAGCCGAGGGTGCCGTCAATGAGGCCGTCGACGAACCACTTGAAGCCTACGGGGACCTCGAGCATGGGGCGGTTGAGGCCTTTCGCGACGCGGTCGATGATGCTGGAGGAGACGAGGGTCTTGCCGATGCCTACTTTTTCGGACCACTCGGGACGGTTCGTGAAGAGGTACTGGATGCAGACGCTGAGGTAGTGGTTGGGATTGAGGAGGCCGGTGGTGTGGGTGACGATGCCATGGCGGTCGTGGTCGGTGTCGGCGGCAAAGGCGACGTCGTATTTTTCTTTGTTAGCGATCATGCTGGCCATGGCATAAGGGCTGGAGCAGTCCATGCGGATGCGACCGTCCCAGTCACAGGTCATGAAGCGGAAGGTGGCGTCGACGTTGGGGTTGAGGATTTGTAACGATGGGAGATACTTTTCGGCGATGCGGGGCCAGTAGTGGACGCCGGCTCCGCCGAGGGGATCGACGGCTAGCTTGAGAGTGGTGTCGGCGAGGGGGGCGAAGTCAATGACGTTGGCAAGATCGTTGACGTAGGCAGTGATGTAGTCGTGGCGGTAGGTCTTGTCGGCTGACAGGGCGCGGAAGTAGGAGATGCGTCGCACGTCGGTCAGGCCGGTGGCGATGATCTCGTTGGCGCGATTCTCTATCCATTTAGTGGCGGTGGTATCAGCAGGACCGCCGTTGGGCGGGTTGTATTTGAAGCCGCCGTCTTCGGGTGGGTTGTGGGAGGGGGTGATGACGATGCCGTCGGCGCGATGGAGCTTGAGGTTGGCGTTGCGTGTGAGGATTGCGTGCGAAAGAGCGGGAGTGGGGGTGTAGCCGAGGTGCTCGTCGATGATGGTTTCGATGTTGTTGGCGGCGAGGACCTCAAGGGCGGTGGTGAAGGCGGGCTCAGATAGAGCGTGGGTGTCTTTGGCGAGGAAGAGTGGGCCGGTGGTGTGCTGGGTGGCGCGGTATTCGACGATGGCCTGGGTGATGGCAGCGATGTGGTCATCGTTGAAGGAGGCTGAGAAGGCGTTGCCGCGATGGCCGGAGGTGCCGAAGGCGACGCGTTGGGCAGGGACGGCGGGATCGGGATGGAGGGCGTAGTAGGCGGTAATGAGGCGGGAGACGTCGACCAGATTTGCGGGGAGGGGCAGGTGGCCGGGTTGGTTTGGCGTCGGGACTGGATTGGGGGTCATGCGGTTGTGTCCTTTTGGCTTGCTGTCGATCTTGACCGCTGCATGGGCAACTATATGGGATGCGAGTTGTCGGAGGGAATGGGTGGGTTGGAGGAGGGGGACTGGGCGGATCGAGAATGACACGGAAGTCGCAAAGAAAGATGCTTGTATTTTGGGGGCGGTTAGCCTACAACGGGAATGCTCCCAGTTGTTTGGCGCAAATTGAAATCGCAGGGTCAGTTCAGCACTGCCGGCGACGTGCACCGTAGAGATTTGATCGTTGAAGGATGGGTTGGCCTTGGAATTACGCGGGTTTGCGTAACGTGGGCCGTCCATGAGGGGTTGGATGGGCCTGGTTCGTTGGAAATTTCTGGTTTGGGCAGTACTGTTCGCTATGGTGGCTATGCCTGCGTTTGCCGTCGAGGCGACGCTGGTGGCAGATGCTCATGTGAACAGTGCACGGCCATCGGTGAATAGCGGAGCTATTTCGAATCTAAATGTGGGTGGCGGGTATACGGCGCTACTGCAGTTTGATCTTTCCACGTTGCCGACGGGGACGACGGCAGCGCAAGTGTCCCGAGCGACGCTGCGGTTGTATTGCAATCGCATGGATACGGCGGGGTTGGTGAGCGTGCAGCCGGTGGGTGGAACGTGGGGCGAGTACAGCGTCACGTTTGCGACGCTGCCATCGCTCGGGAGCGCGTCTCAAGTGGTTTCGGTGAGCCAGGCTGGAGCTTATGTCGCGGTGGATGTGACGGCGCTGGTGCAGGGATGGGTGAGTGCTCCGGCGACGAACAATGGATTGGCGCTGACGGCAGGCACAGCGGTGGTGCAGTTCGATAGCAAGGAGAACGATCTGACCGGTCATGAAGCGGTCTTAGACGTTGCGCTGACCTCCGGGGGGACTGGCGTTGTTGGTGCGACAGGTCCCGCCGGGCCTGTTGGACCAACGGGACCAGCGGGTGCGACGGGAGCTACAGGGCCGGCGGGGCCGCAGGGGCCGCAGGGAGCGGCAGGGTTAAGTTATCAAGGGGCGTATGCTGCGGGGGTTAGTTACGCACTGCACGATGTGGTGTCGTTTGCGGGATCGAGCTACGTGTCTCTGGTTGTTGGAAATGAGGCTAATACGCCGGGGGTTACGACCCAGTGGGCCGTGCTGGCGCAGGGCGGTACGGGAGAGCCGGGGAGTGGGGTGGGGGTGGCGTATCAGGGGACATATGCTTCGACGGCGAACTACGGGCTCAACGATATTGTTTCGTTTCAAGGATCGAGCTACATCTCGCTCGTCGCGGGAAATAACGGGAATACGCCGAGCGCGAGTCCGGGACAGTGGGGAGTGCTGGCGCTAGGAGCGGTGGGGGTTCAGGGACCGCAGGGTTTGACTGGAGCGACAGGGCCGCCGGGGTTGACTGGTCCGCCGGGACCGACAGGCGCAGCAGGGCCGACCGGCGCTACTGGAATCGCCGGTGCGCCGGGGCTGCCGGGGTTGGTGTATCAGGGAAGCTACTCGTCGGTGACGAACTACGCGCTGGGCGATGTGGTGCTGTGGCAGGGAGCCAGCTACGCGTCATTGCTGGACGGCAATCATGGGAATACGCCCTCAGATAGTCCAAGGCAATGGGGAGTTTTGACGGCGCAGGGGCCTACTGGGGCTGCAGGGGCGCAAGGGCCGCAGGGTTTGCCGGGGCCGCAGGGTTTGCCCGGGTCCGTGGGGCCAAATGGGCCACCCGGGCCGCAGGGTTTGCAGGGAATTCCCGGTCAGGCGGGAGCTCAGGGATTGACCGGGCCTGCGGGTGCGCAGGGATTATCTGGGCCGATGGGTCCGCAAGGGCCTGCCGGGCCGGTGGGGATGACGTTTCAGGGGACGTACTCGTCTGCGGTCAACTATGCGGAGGGCGATGGGGTTTTATACAACGGCGCTGCCTATGTTTCGCTGGTGGCGAGCAACCAGGGGAACACTCCGGATGCGAGCCCGGCACAGTGGGGGTTGTTTGCGACGGGGTCGCCGGGTGCAACGGGACCAGCGGGGCCGCAAGGGCCACAGGGATTGACTGGGGCTGCTGGCTTGCCCGGAGCTACGGGGCCTCAAGGGCCTGTGGGGGCGACGGGTGCGCAGGGGCCGCCGGTGGCGAACTACACCGGGAACTATGCTTCGACGACGAACTATGCGCTGCATGATGCAGTGAGCTTCAATGGATCGACGTATGTTTCATTGATTGCGGGGAATGTGGGAAATACGCCGGATGCGAGTCCGACGCAGTGGGCGGTGCTGGCGGCGCAGGGGCCCGCGGGACCCGTAGGAGCGACGGGGCCTGCGGGAACTCTGGGTGCTGCGGGTGCGACGGGAGCGATTGGGCCAGCTGGGCCGCAGGGACCTCCGGCGAGCTTTCAAGGGACCTGGCTGGTGGGGACCTCGTATGGTGTTGGGAGCGTCGTTGGGTTTGGCGGATCGAGTTATGTGGCGCTGACGTCGAATGTGGGGCGCGAGCCGGACTTGAGTCCGACGTCCTGGGCGGTGCTGGCACAGGCAGGGACTGCGGGGACTCCGGGGGCAACGGGACCTCAGGGGCCTGCGGGTGCGCCGGGCACGGTGGGAGTGACGTATCGCGGGACTTGGGTTGCGGGGACTGCTTATCTTGCGAACAATGTGGTGGTTTTCAATGGAGCGACATATCTAGCGTCAACGACATCGCTAGGGTCGGAGCCCGATGTTTCGCCGGCGCAGTGGGCTGTGCTGGCGGTGAATGGAGCGGTAGGCGCAACCGGGCCGGCGGGCGCTGCTGCAATGGTGAGCGTTGGGACGGTGACGACTGGTGCGGCCGGATCGCAGGCTAGTGTGACGAACAGCGGGACGGTGGGTGCGGCGGTGTTGAACTTTACGATTCCGCAGGGTGCGCCGGGCGCGAATGGTACGGGTAGCAGTAGCGGCGGCGGGACGAGCGGGATTCTTTTTGCATCGGTCTACCACTCGGTCTCGTTCACGGTTCCATTTCAGTCGGTGAATAACGCGAACAGCGCGGCGAGCGAGACGGATTCTGTGTTGACGTGGGTGCCGACGGGATGCACGGCGACCACGCTGAGTGTCTTTTCGCACCAGACGAATACAGTCACCGTGACGTTGCGAGCGGGAACGCCGGGGAGTATGGCGAATACGGCGCTGGTTTGCTCGGTGTCTCCTGGAGCGGCATGCACGGTGTCGGGCAATGTGACGGTGGCGGCGGGGGACTTTGTCGACTACAACATGACGGGGTCGAGTGGGACGGGGTTGGGGATATGGACGGCACTGGCCTGTAATTGATATCGACGAATCTTCTGCCTCGGCTGAGTTTATGCTGGTGTGCGTGGCTATCTTTGGAGTTTGAGGCTCGTCGGATGAAGCGTGTTGCGACATTGGTCGTGTTTGGATTGATGGTGCGGGTGAGTGCGGCACAGGGAGTGATTGCGCAGGACTCTCCTTCCCGAGCGATGGCTGCGACGGTGATCAAGATGTGGCCGACGGGTGCGGTGCTGACGACGGTGCATCCGGGGGTATGGGGGTATGAGGAGGGTGTGCTGCTGGATGGAATGGCAGCCGAATGGCATTCGACCGCGGATGGCCAGGATTTCAAGTACATCAAGGGTGCAGTTGATAAGTATGTAACTGACGATGGAACAATTACGGGCTACAAAGCAGACGGACATACGCTGGACGATATCGAGCTGGGACGTGCTGTGCTGCTGGTATATCGGGTGACGCAGCAGGCGAAGTACTACAAGGCGGCGAAGTTTCTGCATGACCAGCTTGAGTTGCAGCCGAGGACGGCGAGCGGAGGGTATTGGCACAAGCAGATCTATCCGGACCAGATGTGGCTGGATGGGGCTTATATGGCGGAGCCGTTTCGCGCGGCGTATGCGGCGACGTTTCAGGAGCCGAAGGACTTCGATGACATTGCGAAGCAGTTGCTGCTGATGGACGAGCATATGCGCGACCCGAAGACTGGGTTGCTGAAGCATGGGTGGGACGAGTCGAAGCAGATGGCCTGGGCGGACAAGACGACGGGGCTGTCGCCGGAGGTTTGGGCGCGGGCGTTGGGATGGTACTGCATGGCGCTGGTGGATGTGCTGGATTGGTTTCCGAACGACCATCCGCAACGAGGGAAGCTTGTTGCAGTTCTAGAACAGACATTGAAAGATGTCGTGCACTACCAGGACCTTTCGTCCGGTCTTTGGTGGCAGGTGATGGATCAAGGTCCGGATGTGGGGGGCACAATTGGCGCGAATGGCAAGATGCAGTACGCGCAACAGCATCCTGCGAAGGAAGGGAACTACCTGGAGGCTTCGGCCAGTGCGATGTTTGTGTATTCCATCGCAAAGAGTGTACGGATGGGTTATCTCCCGTTCGTATATGAAAAGGATGCGCAGCGCGGCTGGGATGGGATACAGAAGGAGTTCGTCAAGACTGGCGCGGATGGGCTGATGGTGCTGGAGGGGACGGTCAAGGTTGGCGGGTTGGGCGGGACGCCGTACCGTTCGGGAACGTTTGAGTATTACGTTGGCGAGAAGACGGGGGAGAACGATGCAAAAGGAATAGGCGCGTTTCTACTTGCGGGCTCGGAGATGGAGCAGGCGCCGACAGTTGCGATGGGCCAGGAGGGATCGGCTTACTTGCTTGTCGGCTCAAAGGACAAGCTAGCCGTGACAGACCGGCCGGGCGCAAGAAAGACCGTCTTGTTGGATGCGTGGTTCAACTCGCAGACGCGGAAGAATGCGGCGGGGCAGACGGAGCTGTTTCATTACAAGTGGGACGATGATGCGAATAGTGGATTTGCTTTCTTTGGGCGGGCGTTTCAGCGGTATGGGGTTAAGCTGGCGACCGAGACGACGGCGCCTACTATGGCTGATTTGAGCAAGGCGCAGATCTATGTGATTGCGTCGCCGGACATTCCGGTGAAGAATCCGACGCCGAACTATATGGATAAGGCAAGCGGGGATGTGATCCAAGCGTGGGTGAAGGCTGGCGGGGTGCTGATCCTGATGGAGAACGATGTGACGAACTCAGAGTTCGATCACTTCAATACGATGAGTGAGCGGTTCGGGATTCACTTCAATCCAGTGATTCGGAATAAGGTCGATGGCGACAAGTGGGAGATGGGGACGGTAATGATTCCCGCCGGGACCGGAGTGTTTGAGCATCCTCATAAGGCTTATCTGAAAGAGATTTGTACGATTCGCGTGTCGGGGCCGGCCAAGGCTGTGGTGACGGATCAGGGCGATGTGCTGATGGCGGTGTCAAAGTACGGGAAAGGTACCGTGTTTGCCGTGGTCGATCCGTGGCTTTACAACGAATATGTGGACAGGCGGAATAGGTTGCCGGTGGATTACGACGGGTTTGCGGCGGCGATCGATCTGGCTGGATGGGCGATTCGGCAGGTACCCCCTCCCCACCGATAAGTGTGCAAAGTCTTCGAACGAAATACTTTAGGTCTGGACTTTGATCTGGAGAGTAGGCGTAGTGTCCGTTTTTGAAACGGAGGCGGGTTGGGGGTTTGTCAAGTGAGAGTGCGCGCTGTCAGAGGCCGGCGGCGAGAGATTTACGGAGATCGGCGGCGAGCGAGCGGAGTGTGAGGAGCGTCTCCGGCGTGGGGGATTTGAGGATGCGTTCCATTTTGGACGCGACCTCTGTGCCTTGCTGGTAGCCATACATGCCGAGTGAGCCGGCGAGTTTGTGGGCGATGCCCAGGGCCTCGACGCGTGTGCCTTCGGGGAGGTTGCCGGTGGAGGCGTCAGAGGCGAATTGGTCAATTAGATCGAGACGCTGACGGAGGGTGGGGAGATTTTTTTTCCAAAGCTGGGCGAGTACAGTGTCGATTTGGTCTGGGTCGGATTTTTTCATCGCTGCGAATGCGGCTAGTCCTTCCAGCCGAGGACCTCAGAGATCTGTTCGGCGAGAGTAAGCGGATCGAATGGCTTGAAGAGGATGCCGGCGAGGCCGAGTCCGGCGAAGCGGCGCTGGTCAACTCCCTGGACCTTTGCGGTGAGCAGGAGAACCGGGATATCTGAGATGGCGGGGTTCTGCTGCATAGCGCTGAAGGTAGTGGGGCCATCGACTCCGGGCATCATGACGTCCATGAGGATGGCGTCGGGCCTTTCGGCTGCCGCGATGGAGATGCCTTCGGCGCCGGAGCTGGCTGTGAGGATCTCCCAGCCGGCTGTCGCTTCGAGAGAGAGTGCTGCGACCTCACGAATATCGTCTTCGTCGTCAATTATTAAAACGCGTCGCATGAGCGAACTTATTCTCTCATGCGACGCGTTTGTATGGAGGTGCCTTGCTGGTTTCGTTCGGACTTAGCGGCTAACGGTTGGGGGCCGCGGTGGCGAGGTCGGAGAATTTGGTGCGAATGCGGTGGACCATGGAGAGGACGAGATCTTCGACCTCCTGGGGCTGGACCTTGGCCTTGGTCAGGAACTCGGTGGGCCCGAGGCGGAGCTGGGCCATCTCGGTCTCTGAGATCTCGCGACCGGAGTAGACAACCAGAGGCAAGGTGCGGAGGGTGGGCTGCTGGCGTAGCCACTCGACGAGCGAGAAACCATCTCCATCGGGGAGGGTGAGGTCGAGGATGAGAAGGTCGGGTGGACGGGTAATGCACTGACGGATTGCCTGCTGGCGGGAGGAGGCGTGTTCGATGCGGACTGCGGCGTTTTGGAAGCTGGCGGTGAGGACGCTGGCCAGGTCTTCATCGTCCTCGACGAGCAGGACATAGGCGGGGCCGTCGCCGTGATGGAGGACGCGGCCTAGTTCGGCGAAGAGAAGATTTTCGTTGAACGGCTTCTGGACCCAACCTTGGGCGTCGCCAGTGAGTTGAGGACGGAGGGTAGACGAGAGAACGCTGAGAACGACGACTGGGATGTTGGCCGTGATGGGATTGTTGCGCAGCCGCTGGAGGGTCTCCCAACCGCTGAGGCCAGGCATGTAGAGGTCGAGCAGGATGGCTTCAACGTTATGCTCAGCGGCGAGAACCAAGGCCTGTTCGCCGGAGATGGCTTCGATGACGGTGTAGCCCTGACGGGTGAGGTGTTCGGAGACTACGGTGCGGATGCCGGCATCGTCGTCGCAGACCAGGATGGCGCCTTCGCCCCGAGGTGCGAGGGCGGTAGGCGGGACAACGTCAGTGGCGCGGGTGGTGCGGGGAAGCATCACATAGAGCGTGCTGCCCAGGCCGAGATTGCGCTGTGCCCAGATGGAGCCGCTGTGTTGCTGGACGATGCTGCGGCAGATGGCGAGACCGAGGCCGGTGCCGCCCTTCTGGCGGGCATCGGAGGGCTCGATCTGCTGGAAGCGATCGAAGATGCTGTCGAGCTTGTCGATGGGAATGCCGCGGCCTTCGTCAACGACTTTGAGGAGGATCGAGTCGGAGGTGGCTTCCGTGTGAATGCGAACGGTGGATGCTACAGGAGAGAACTTGATGGCGTTGGAGAGAAGATTAGTGATGACCTGCAGAATACGGTCGGCATCGCCGTCGAAGAAGAGGGCTTCGGGATAGGCGACCTGGGCGACGCTGGAAGGCTCGAGCGCAAGGTGTACGGTGTTGGCGTCGGCCATTGGGGTCATTGTGTCGATGGCCTGTTGAGCGAGGTCGCGCAAGGAGCAGCGACGAATCTGCAGAGGCGCACGGCCGGACTCCATGCGCTCGAGGTCGAGGATGTCGTTGATGAGTCGGATGAGGCGGTCGGTATTGGTGACGGCGATGCGGAGAAGGTTGAGAGCTTTGGCGTCGACGTCGCCGATGATGCCGGAGGAGAGCAGGCCGAGAGCGCCACGAATGCTGGTGAGCGGAGTGCGCAGCTCGTGCGAGACGGTGGAGATGAACTCGATCTTTAAGAGTGTCGAGCTCCGAGCGATGAGTTAGTTGAAGAGTGTGTTGGTGATGTTGTTCACGGGCCTGTGTGAGCTGTTCTGCAAGTTCGCGGGTCGTGCGTTGCGCTCGCAAAAAAGCGATGAGTAGGACGCCGGAGGTCGTGAGGAGCGAGAGATAACCAAGTAAGGGAAGAATGTGCATTATGTTCCGGGAACCCTATAGTAACTTCTTCGTCCAAATATTAGTAACTTATTTTCGGTAACCGTTTCGAATTGGAAGTTTACTCTTCGATTAACAGTCCGCATTCGCTGCGCATTCAAACAAGGGAAATCTTATGTGATTGTTGAGGGGTTTTGTGGGGTCCTAAGTCCTTTCGTCAAGTTGTCAAGATTCTGTCAGCAGGCTGAGGATGACAGAAATTAAGTTGCAGCGGCAATAACACGTCAGTGGTGTTATCCGGGATGACAACATTGGTGTAGCAGGGTTTATGGGCTGCGAGGCATGCTAAAAGGCCGCCCACGGTGAGTAAGGCGGCCTTTTTCGGGACTTTTTTGAGAGGAAGCGGAGTTAGGCGGGAACGGCGACCTGGTCGAGAATGGTTGCCCATTTTTTCCCGATTCGGGAAGCCTGAGCCTTCTTATGGAAGGCGTAGCCGGCGATGAGGGGGAGCGCAAGGGTGGCCTCGGAGTAGACCATCTGCTCGTAGGTCAGGTCGACCTTGCCCCAGGAGCTGGCTTCCTTGAGGGTCGAGCCGGAGAGGGCGCCGTCGCGGGCATCGGCTACGGTGATCTGGATGGCGTACTTGTGCATCGAGGCTTCGACGCCGAGGATGTCGGCGGCTACGACGATGTCCTGAGCGAAGTTCTTGGGGACGCCGCCGCCGATCATGAGCAGGCCGGTGGTGGGGTTGGCGATCTTGAGTTGGGTGATCTCGTAGAAGTCCTTGGCGGAGTCGATGGAGACCATCGGCTTGCCCTGGCGAGCGTGCTGGTGGGCGACTAATCCGAAGCCGGCTGAGCAGTCAGAGAAGGCGGGGCAGAAGATGGGGACGTTCTTCTCGTAAGCGGCTAGGACGATGGAGTCGCGTCCGCCGGCTTGCGGGGTCTTGCCGTTCTTGGCGAGGTAGGCGCCCATCTCGCGGATGAACTCACGCGAGCTGTAGGGGCGGGGCTCGAGGGAGTTGGTGATCTGGTGGGTGGTCTCGTCGCAGATGCGGAGCTCTTCCTCGTCGATGAAGGTGTCGTAGATGCGGTCGATCATCAGCTCGCGGAGGTCGGCGTCGCCCGCGCCGTACTTGTACTCGTCGCCGGCGATGTAGTGGTTGAAGCCGAGGGCCTCGAAGAAGTCCTGATCGACGATGTTGGCGCCGGTGGAGACGACGGCGTCGACCATGTTGTTGCGGATGAGGTCGACGAAGATCTTCTGCAGGCCGGCGGAGATGAGCGAGCCGGCGAGGCAGAGGATGACGCCGCAGTCAGTGTCGCGGAGCATCATGTCGTAGATGTTGGCGGCGCGGGCGGTGTCACGCGCTGAGTAGGCCATGTTGTGCATGGCATCGACCAAGGGGACGACGTTGTGCTGCTTGATGTCGAGGTGCTGGATGGGGCGCTGGAGGAGTTCTTTTTTTGTAATCATGGCACTCCTAGGATATCAACGTTTCGGGCTGGATTGGCGCGGGTTTTATGTGAATTTAACAGGGCGAGGCGTGAATCGCTTGCGGGATTGTCCGTTGATATCCATACTGTGATCATCATTGCCTTCATCTAAGGGATATCCAAGGGCCACGCGTCGGCGTAACGGGGGAGTTATTTAGCCGGGCTGTATCGGGTCGAATCTGAAAAATTCCGATACGAAGCCGCACTATTGCACCAACATCTTCGATCGTTGGGGGACAACGATGAGCAATCCCTGGAATGGAAAGGTCGTTCTCGAGGTCTTCTGGTGGAACTGTGCCAATGCCTCGTATAGCAGCTGGTATAACTACCTCGCCAAACTCGCCCCCCGTCTCGCCGCTCTTGGCTTTGACGGGATATGGACGCCTCCGCCGTGCAAGGATTCGGCGACGTACGAGCCGATGGGCTATACGCCTTACGACTACTATGACTTGGGCCAGAAGAACCAGAAGGTTGGGGTTCCGACGTGGTTCGGCAGCCAGGATGATTTTCTGCGCCTCGTCGCGGTCGCTCACGCCAATGGCCTGGAGGTTTATCCCGACATCGTGCTCGATCACTGCGGCCCTGGGGATCCCGACCCTTCTTCGCCTTTCCAGGACGCGCAACACAACTACACGAGCTTTCACCCGGTTGGATTTGCGGGGCCGAACGCCGGACGGTGGTCGCGCAACTGGCTGGACTTCCATTACAACCCGGTTCATTGGACGGGGTGGGGCGATTGGACACCTTCGCCGGGAGATGATTTTGGACCTGACTTCTGTTATCAGGGCAGATGCAGCGACTCCGGCAACGCGAATTCCAATTGCGCTGCGAGACAAAATGCGCGGGCGTGGTTCACGTGGTTCGTTCGCCAGACCGGCGTGGATGGATTCCGCTTTGACGACGTCAAGGGTTTTCCCCCGGAGGTTGTCGAAGATGTTCTGTACAACGCGATGGGCGATCAGCTGGATTATTTCTGCGTCGGCGAATACCTTCCCGACAACTCGTCGGCGGAGCTCGACAACTGGGCAAGCGCAACGCTTAACCGCTCCGGAACGTTTGATTACCCGTTTCGTTTTGCTCTGGGTGACGTTGTCGCGTCCAATGGCTACTACAACGTCGGCAATCTTCCATCGCTCCAGCAGCAGAACCGGTTCAAGACCGTCCCCTTCGTCAACAATCATGACAACTATGACGACACGATAAGTACCTATATCGATCCGGACGACCCGCGGACTCAGCTCGCCTATGCCGTGGCAATCACTGTCGATGGCAGTCCTCAGTTTTTCTACGCTGATTTATTCCAGAACAATCCTCCGTGGGATACAGCAGCCGCGGCCGATGCGATTCCCAGCCGTCCGTGGGTTGAAAACCTTGTCTGGTGTCATCAGAAGCTTGCGTTCAAGAGCGGAGACTATTTTGTCCGGTATCAGGACTCGCAGCAGCTTTTGATTCTGGAGCGAGGAGCGCGCGCGATTGTGGGCATCAACAACGACGGCAGCGCATGGCACGATGCCTGGATTTCGACTGCGTTTACTCCGAATACTCAGCTTCATGATTACAGTGGCTCCCGGCCCGACGACATCTGGACCAACTCGGACGGATGGGTACAGATTGCTGTGCCGCCGCTTTCCTACTCGGTGTGGGGACCGGCGGGCGTCACGGGCGGGTTCTCTCCGGCTTCGCGTCGTACGGTGCAGCAGTTCGAGATGAACGACGACCTGGGAGACAGCAGCGCGCAGAGCCCTGGATACGGGGGAAAGGCAGTTGCTGGGGTTTACAGGACTGCAGGGGCTATCTGGCCAGCAGCTGCATCCCAGGTGAACATCTATGTCTACTCCGATACGCCGCAGGATATCGATCTGCAAGTGCTTCTCGCCGGATCGGCCGCCGTGATTGCGCAGAGCGGGGAGTCGACGGCTACGGTTCCGTTCAGCGTGAGCTTTGCGGTCGCGCAGGAGGGGCGTCATCTGCTTGAGGCAAGGCTTTCAAACGCTGGAGCGGTTCCGGCGCGGCTTTACATTAAGGTGGATTATCTCGGCCCCGCCACTTCGAATCTGTTCTAGGTTGCCTCTAGAGTGATAGGGCTAGCGGGTTATGAGCCTTACTGACAGCGGGCGACGATGAGGGTGATGTCGTCGTGCTGCTCGTGGGGGCTGAAGCGCTGGATCTCGTTGATAGTTGCAGAGAGGATCTGCGCGGGTGGAAGGTGGGAGTTCTGGCGCAGAGCGGCGATGAGGCGGTCTTCGCCGAACTCTTCTTCGGAGTCGTTGAAGGCCTCAGTTGCGCCGTCGGTGTAGAGAGCGAAGATGTCGCCGGGAGAGAGGTGACACTCAACGGTGGGGGAGTGCCACTCCTCGAAGAGGCCGAGGACAGTTGCAGTGGCGTGCAGGCGCTCGAGCTCGCCGTTGCGCCGGAGGAGGATGGCGGCGAGGTGACCGCAGTTGGCGTAGCGGAGACAGCGGGTGGTGTCGTCGTAGTCGGCGAAGAAGACTGTGGCGTAGGCGCTGTCGGTGGTGTTCTGGAAGAAGAGGCGGTTGACGGACTGGAGGAAGAGCTGGGGCTCGTCGCGCGCGAGGGTGAACTGACTGCGGAGGTTGGCCTGGAGGTTGGCCATGAGAAGCGCGGCGGCGATGCCTTTGCCTGAGATGTCTCCGATGAGGAGGCCGAGGCGCTGATGACTGAGAGGGAGGAAGTCGTAGTAGTCGCCTCCGACGTGGCGCGCCTGAATGCAAACGCCGGCGTAATCGAGGGTATTGAGCGGGGGGAGTGTCTGGGGAAAGAGGCGGGCCTGGACTTGTTTGGCGATCTCGAGTTCCTGCGCGGCGCGGCGCTCGGACTCGACGCGGTCGGCGGCGTTCTGGCGTTGCTGCTCGATCTCTCGCGTGAACTGATCGGAGCCGATGAGCTCAAAGGTATTGCCGTCGATGTCCTGGAACACGGCCAAGGTGACTCCGAAGATGGTCTGCTGGGGTGGATGGTGAAAGCGTACGCCGCGGCTGCACCAGAGATCGTAGGTGCCGTTGATGTCTTCGGAGATGAAGCCGATTTGGGTTTGGCGGCCGATCAGGCGGTATTTGTCGGTGCCGGGTTTGGGGGCAACGAGGGCGAGCAGGGCTGCGCCGTCAGGAGGGGCGATGGCGACCCAACGGCCATCGCGGGTATAGGCGACGTCGGCGACTACGTTGAAACCGAGCTGCTCAATGTAGAACCTGAGGCTCTGATCGTGGTCGCGGACGTAGACGGTGGCGTTGAAGACACGCAGGTAAGGGCACTCGGGGCACTCGCGGTGTTCGGGTTCAACGATGCGTGAGGTAGAGGGCGGCTCGACGGTCTCTGAGTTGGGTTTCAACGTATCGTCCTTGGAAGGAGTTGGCGTCGCCGGGCAACCGATGAGGAAAAACTGAGCTGATTGTACGAAAATAGCGGCGAGGCTCACTACGAGTCGGTTGGTGATTCGATGTACAGGAATTGCGGCAGACTCGATTAATCGAACCAGCTTTGTGTGGTCAGGGTTGAGAAAGGCGACAACGCCCGTTGAAGCCTTTGTTATTAACCATGTAGAGAAACCTTCCGAAAATCAGGCTTCGACACGCGTCGGACGTGTACTCATCTCAGAATCGAGATAAGGTATACGGCGTGATGAAGCCATTATGGCTTGAGAAAGGTCTGGACGGCTTTATCGAACGCGGCAGGCTGGTCGTACATGATGAAGTGACGGGAGTCGTCGATGCGGATGAGGTGGATGTTGGGCATGGTGGCGTAGGCGTTGGTGTAGACGGCGTCGATTTTGGTAGTGTCGGGGCCGACGACGGCGGCGTCGAAAGGGTAGAGGAGAGTGGTCGGGGTCTTGGTCGTGGCGAGTTGGGGGCGGAGGTCGGTGACGAGGTCTTCATACATGGCATTGGCCATGACGGCGCGGTCGGAGGCGATGGAATTTGCGGCGACGAGTTTGCGCGCATCGGGGTTGAGGACAAGGAAGCCAGCGGTCTGGTTGGCCATGGCGGCGTAGACATCGGGCGGTGCGCTGATCATCTGGTCGCGCATGGCGGCGGCCTGTGGTTTGACGGCATCGACGGTGGCCTCTGGGGCGAAGACGAGCGCGTAGAAGGGAAGTGCGTCGACGATGAGAAGCTTGCTGACATCTTCGGGATGGGCCTGGGCGAGCATCAGAGCGAGCAGGCCTCCGGCCGAATGGCCGATAACGGGGACGGGCTGGAGCTTGTTGGTGACGATGTACTGGTGGAGTTGTTCGACGACTGGAACGAGAATTGGTCCGGAGGCGTTGGGGCCCGCGGGCTCGCCAGCGAAACCGGCGATCTGGATGAGGTGCAGGCGATAGTTTGCGGTGAGAAGTTTTGCTTCCGCGGCGTAGACGTCGCGTGAGCTGGAAAGGCCAGGGATGAGGATGACGTCGGTGCCTTTGCCGGGTGCGACTCCCTGGATAACGACGGAGAAGCGGGTGGGGGCGGCGGTGATGGTCTGGCCGAAGACGGGCCGTCGCAGTAGAAGAATGCCGGCGAGGAGAAAGAGAAGGGTGATGAGGCGGAGGGTTGTTCGAGATGCGGTCATGACCAGGCTCCTTGGAACAAGTTCAGTGTGCTGGATGCGTTGTGGTGTTGCCAGTGGCTTGCGTCATTGAAGTGACGTGACAGATGTCATCACGAGGGACAGTTTGAGGGGCGCTTATTCTTCGTCTGTGAAGATGGTTTCGATGGGGCTGTTGAAGAGGCGAGCAAGTTTGAAGGCTAGAGGCAAGCTGGGGTCAAACTTGCCGGTCTCGATTGCATTCACGGATTGGCGTGAGACCTCGAGGCGTTCGGCGAGGTCAGCTTGAGACCAGTTTCGTTCGGCGCGGAGAATGCGGAGGCGGTTTTTCATTGGCTGCTCCTCAAGTGGAAGCGGAGAGCGAACATGGAGACGATGAGAAAAATATCGACGTAAAACATGGCAGGCGGCCCTGGGATATCAAGAAAGTTCTGGAGGAAGCCGTAGATGACGGTGATGACGAGTGTGATCAAGGACCCCTGCAGCAAGGCGAGCAGAACCTGGGCGCGAATGAACTCATCCTTCTCGCGGGCGAGGTAGCGCGAGGCTATGACGATGGTTCCGACGAAGGGCAGCGCGGGAACTATGGCGAGCAACCATGCGAAGGGGCCGGTGGGGTGGTAGTCCTTGAACCACGTGCGAGTCATCAGGTTAAGGAAGGCAGTGAAGATGATGCTGGAGCTAAAGAGTTGTACCGAGCGCCGTTGAAATTGGCTGAGATTCTTGTTGAACATGGCAGGGTCGCTTTCTTGGAATGGAACTAGCTGATGTTTGTGGCTCGGAGCGATAGACCAAGGATGTTCAGCGGTACCTCATGCGGATGAACGGCTGAGAGATTCCCATGAAGATCCAGAAGAAGAGGAAGACATAAAAAGTGGAGATGTGAGGCGCGTTGGCGAAGTCCTCCAGAGAGCCCCAGATGGTGCCGACCGAGAGAGCTCCGCCGAGACCCCAGAGCATCGATTGAACGAGGACGGAGCGTTCAAACTCGTCGGACTCTTCGGCGACATAGAGGCCAACGACGGCAAGCGAACCAACGAGCGGCAATGCAGGGAGTATGGCGAGAAGGTAGACGACGAGTCCGGTGGGATGAAGATGGTGGAACGACCATCGTGCGATGAAGAGAACGACAAGATAGACAGCCATCGTTGGGGCGAGGCGATAGATGTAGCGGCGTCCGGCCTTCGTTGCGGGGTAGCATTGCATGACAAGATTCCTTTCCATAAAGACAACTAAGCTTTACATATTTGGTCAAGTTTGTCAAGCGTGCTTGTCATTATTTTTTTGAAGTAACTGTAGATTTCGGGTTGGCGAACGGAATTGGAGGGCAGGTAGCTAGGCGTTTACCCAAAACAGCGCAAGTAATTGCAAGTTGGGGTATCGATTGGATGCTGGCGCAAAGGCTGACCGGGCCCCTGAGGAGCAAGACGGACCTGTTCCATCTTGCAGTGTCCACTGAGCTTCGTTCAGCACCGCTCATCGACGATTCGCTAACGTGAATGCTTGCTGAGTTTAGGCACCAAAATTGCACATACGTATTCGGGCTCTAAGAAAAATCTCACTCCCCAAGGCTTATCCAATGAAAAATACTGTCTTGAAGTGCGCAGTCTTAATTGCTCTGCCAGCTTTTTGCGCTGTGCCGAGCTCCTTGCATGCCACGACGATCTTCTCCGAAAACTTTAATGAGGTGCCCGTTTCGCTAACGCTCACAACTGCGGGTGCGTTCTCCGCCATTGATGGCACGAACATCGATGTTGTTGGGGGGGGGCTCTGTTTGGCTCTCTCTGCACGGGGCCCGAATCCGGCAATTGCGTTGATATGGGTGGTTCAGGCGGAAACGCGCTCGGCAACATCGAACTGACAAGTCCACTCAATTTGACGGCCGGTGTTTACGATCTGAGTTTCGACCTGATCGGTTCGCAGCGCGGCCAGACGACATCAACAACTGTCAATTTCGGTCCCTATTCTCAAACTTTCATCCTGACAAGTGGTGACATCACCAGCGGTGTGGTGGTGAATGAGGCGGTGACGATCGCTGGTGGTCCAACTCAGCTGCAGTTTATTAATAACGGCGATGGTGGGAACCCTAACATCGGTGCTTTGCTCGATAACATTGAGATCACCACTCCCGGCTCAACCCCGCCGACGGTACCGGAACCGGGAACCATGGGCTTGCTGGCAACGGGTCTGCTTGGAGTCGCGGGCTTGATTCGCCGCCGATTTACTGCTTAGGCAGCGTAGGTACACTGAGACCATTACGAAAAACGGGAATCGAGAGCGGATCGCCAGATAGCGATCCGCTCTTTTCTTTTACGTGATACGACTGGCGCGTGGCGACGATCTCCGCTTCAGACTGGTGCAGCGACGAGGATGGTGGTGACACCTTCTCAGAAAGGAGGGAGGGGTTGTAGGCTGGAAGTTCCAACAATGGAGCGTGAACAGTGAATGTGAACTTTGCAGAACGAGCGCACAACCATAACTGGAAGCTGGATCCGATTGTGCGGTCGCTGCTGGATACGGATTTCTACAAGCTGCTCATGCTGCAGTTTATCTGGAAGAACTTTCCAGCAATTCATGTAACCTCCGAAATCACAAATAGGACGGTGTCGGTGCGGTTGGCCGAGCAGGTTCCGATGGCGATGCTGGTCGACCAGATGGAACATGTGCGCGGACTCAGGTTTCGACGGTCGGAGATTATCTGGCTCGCGGGCAATACGTTCTATGGGACGCGGAGCATCTTTGAGCCTGCTTTTCTGGATTGGCTGGAGAATGATTTTCGGCTGTCGGACTATACGGTGACGGAGCACGACGGGCAGCTGGTGGTGCGGTTCGAGGGGCTGTGGACCGAGGTGACGATGTGGGAGGTGTATGGCCTCGCCCTGGTGAGTGAGATGAAGACGCGTGCCGCGTTGAGCACACTGAACGAGCTGGAGCTGGATGTGTTGTATGCGCGGGCGAAGACGAAGCTGTGGGAGAAGATCGAACTGCTGCGCGCAGTGCCGGAGGTGAGGATCTCGGAGTTTGGGACGCGGCGGCGGCATAGCTTTCTCTGGCAGGAGTATGTCATCCAGGTGATGCGGGTAGCGCTGGGCGCGAGTTTGTCGGGGACTTCGAATACTTTTCTTGCATACAAACATGACCTGGAAGCGATGGGCACGAATGCGCATGAGTTGCCGATGGCGATGGCGGCGCTTGCGGATGGAGATGAGGAGTTGCACGAGTCGCAGTACCGCGTGCTGGAGCTCTGGCAGAAGAGTTACGGCGGCGAGCTGCTGATCATGTTGCCGGATACGTTTGGGACGACGCAGTTTCTGGAAGGAGCTCCGGATTGGGTGGCGGACTGGACGGGGCAGCGATGCGACAGCAAGGACCCGTTCGTTGCGGGCGATGAGTATATTGCGTGGCTGCTGCGCAAGGGGAGAGATGCGCGGAAGAAGCGGCTGATTGCTTCGGATGGGCTGGACGTGGGGGAGATTCTTCGACTGCACGAATACTTTCATGGTCGGATACGGTTCAGCGCAGGGTGGGGGACGCTGCTGACGAACGATTTTCGCGGTTGCCATCCGCGTGGGGAGATGGGGCTCGACCCGATCAGTCTGGTATGCAAACTGATGACGGTCGAGGAAAGGCCGGCGGTGAAGCTGTCGGACAATGCGCGCAAGGCGACAGGGCCGGCGAGCGAGATTGAGCGGTATCGCAGAGTATTCGGCAGCGTGGCGGTCGTCGGCGAACCTGTAACCGTGTGAGTCCGGTGGATGGTTATACTTTTCGAATGAAGCGATTGATTGGGATGGTGCGAGTTGCGGCGGCGGTGACTTTGCTGCCGGTGATGCTTGTTCAGCAGAGTTTTGGGTGGGGTGCGGATGGGCACAGGTTGATCAACCGGCTGGCGGCCGCTGCGTTGCCGACGGATGTGCCGGCTTTTCTTAGAAACGGCGAGGCGCTTGATACGATGGAGTATCTGGGGCCGGAGCCGGACCGCTGGAAGAACCGCGCGGAGAATGAGCTGTCGGTGACGCAGTCTCCGGACCACTTTATCGATATGGAGTGGGCGGATTATGCAGATGTACCGTGTACGGCGGGCCAGAATGGATGCCCTGCGAATGGAAAGGACCTGCCGCGGCTTCGGTATGACTTCATCCGGGCGGTGGAGAAGGCTGCTGCGGCGCATCCAGAGTTAAACCTGACGCCGGAGAAGATCGGGTTTCAGCCGTGGGAGGTGCAGGAGATCTACGAGCGGTTGAAGGTTGGATTGCGCGAGTACCGCAAGCTCGTGGCGGCGAACGAGGACACGAAGCCTGCAGAGACGGCGATCCTGTTCTATGCCGGTTGGCTTGGACATTATGTGGCGGATGGATCGCAACCGTTGCACGACACGATTCAGTTCAACGGCTGGACAGGTCCGAACCCGAACGGATATACGACGGACCACAAGATTCATGCGCAGTTCGAGACGATGTTCGTGATGGCTGCGGCGAAGGCGGCTGATGTTGCTCCGCTGGTTGCAGCGGTGAAACCAAAGGTGCTGAACGATGAGTGGGCGGACTACATGGAGTATCTGCGTCACTCGAATTCGCTGGTGGAAAAGACGTATCAACTGGAGAAGGCTGGTGGCTTCAATGGCACCGGGACGCCGGAGAGTGTTGCATTTCTGGATGAGCGGCTGGCGGCGGGAGCGATCGAACTGCGGGACATGATCTACACGGCATGGGTGAAGAGCGGCGATCCGGTACAGGAATACCACGGGCCACAGTAGCGGATTCTAGATCTCGGTGATGATGGGATATTGGTGGGCGCGAACTCGCTTGAGGAGGCGGCGCAGGATCGGCGTGAGCGCGATGGCGATTGCGGGGACGGCGACTATAGCCAGAACGGCCCAGAGGAGAAGAGCGTGCCACTCCCACAGCCAGAGCTGGCGGGCGAGGGTGAGCGGATGTTCGCGCGCGACGTGAAGGAGTTCGCTCGCAGAGAGAGGCATAGGTGCGGTGTGGAAGATGCGGCTAGCAGTGTGGATGAACGGGATTATAAGGATTAGCTCGAGCGGATAGACGATGTGGTTGGCCAACTGCGAGGCCGCAACGTTGAGGCGTAAGGCAAAGGCAACGGCGAGGCAGAGGACAGTAGTGCTGCCAAGGATGGGGTTGATGCCGATGAGGAGACCCGCGGCGATGCTCCAGGCAAGCTTTTCGGGTGAGGCTCCCATGCGAAGGAGCGCGAGGATGGGAAGGGCAACGCGACGGTAGATCCAATTGTGATGGATAGGAGCGGAGCTTTGGCTGGGGTTGGTTCGATTTGGTTCGTCAGGCTGCACTTCTTACAGGATAGACTGCGTTCTGTGAGAGATGCGTCCGTCTGAGAGTTGAGGATTCTATCTGGTGAACTTTTTTCGGGCTGCCTGGCGTACCGTTCGCCTGTTGGGGATGTTCGTTGTTGCGGGGACCGAGCTGGCGGTGAAACGTCCGGCAACGCGGGAGCAGCGGGCCGACTGGCTGCATCGTTTCTGTGCGCGTGCGATGCGTGGGATGAGGATCGAGATCGGCGTTGTGGGTGAGTTTCCGCAGCGTGGGGCGGTGATCTCGAACCATCTGAGCTATCTGGATATTGTGGTGTTCGCGGCGTTGCATCCCTGCGTGTTTGTGTCGAAGGCGGAGATTCGCAGTTGGCCTGTGGTTGGGTGGATGACGACGATGTCAGGGACCGTTTATGTGGAGCGGGGACATGGCGGTTCGGCGATGAAGGCGCGGAAGGGGATGCAGGCGGCGGTGGATGCGGGGTTGCCGGTGGTGTTCTTTCCTGAGGGGACGACGTCGAATGGGAGTCAGTTGTTGAAGTTTCACAGCGGACTGCTGGCGCAGGTGAGCGAAGGCGGAGCTCCGGTGACGGCGGCTTATTTGCGGTACAGCTTTGCTGAGGAGAATGGACCGGATGTGACTGTCGCCGATGATGTTTGCTATTGGGGTGACCGAAATATGCTGGCTCACATCTTCAAGTTTCTGGGGTTGCGCGGCGTGCGGGCGGAGGTACGGTTTGCGGAGGGGCCGATCGCGTTTTCGAGTGATGGGCTGCACCGGAAGATGGCGGCAGTAGAGGCTCGATCCGCAGTGGCAGCGTTAGGGGCCGGGATCAGGTGACGAAACGTGTGCACCATTTCTGATTCAACAAATGTTCATTTGCCGTGAACACGCTGTAACAGAAGACAACGCAGACTGACATCGAAAGCTACCGATCCAAGTTCAGGATTTGGGACGTTGGAAGGAGAGTCGATGCTCACAGTCTCTGAGTCGCCGTCTGTCTTATTACTTCCTAATCAAGCTGTAGCTCCGCAGTTGCCATCGAAGAAAGATATTCGATTGGAGACGGTGGATTTTATTGTGCGTCTGGCGTTGACCGAGGAGGAGCGAATGGCGGCGTATCGTCTGCGCTTTCTGGTGTTCAACCTGGAGATGAATGAAGGGCTTGAGTCGGCCTACGTGGATGGATATGACAAGGACCACTTCGACGATGTGTGCGACCACATGATCGTCGAGGATCGGCGGAACGGTGCGATTGCAGGAACGTACAGGATGCAGATGGGAGACGTGGCCGGGCAATATTTCGGGTATTACAGCGAGCAGGAGTTCGGCTTTGCGCCGTATGAGTCGATGCGGAGCCAGATTGTTGAGTTGGGACGAGCGTGTATTCATCGCGACTATCGGTCATCGGACGTGCTGCATCTGTTGTGGCGCGGGATTGCGCGATATGCGTTGGTGAATGGCGGACGTTACATGATGGGATGCTGTTCGTTGACCTCGCAGGATGCCGAGATGGGTCATGCTGTGTATGAGACGTTGCGAGGGTACATGGTTGGGCCGGAGCTGCGTACAGTTGCGACGGCGGCGTTTGCGCTGCCGGCTGCGATGGCGACGATGCCCGATGTTCAGGCGCCGAAGTTGTTGCGGGCTTATCTGACGATTGGCGCGAAGATCTGCAGTGGGCCAGCGATCGATCGTGAGTTCAAAACGATCGATTTTCTGACGTTGCTTGATCTGCAGACGCTGCATCCGCGGGTGGCGAAGAGATTTCTCGAGGGACGCTGACGTGGGGGCGGCCGGGGCAGCGGTGACGGTTGTGCGGTTGCTGCGGGCCGTGGTGCGTGGCTTGGTCTTCGTGGTTTTGCTGATGAGTGCTGTGGTTGATGACAGGATCCGGCGGCCAAAGTGGGGGGCCGAGGGTGCGGTGTGGATTCATGGGTGGTGCAGACGGATTGTTAGGGTGCTGGGGTTTCGGTGTGAGGTGGAGGGGAGGATTCCCTCAGGTGGGGCGGTTGTGTCAAACCACTTGAGTTATCTGGATATCCTGCTGTACAGCTCGGTGCAGCCGTTTGTCATGGTGGCGAAGACCGAGGTTCGTGGATGGCCATTGCTGGGTTGGCTGACGGCGCAGGCCGGGACTGTTTATGTGCAGCGTGGCGGCGGGCCGAAGACTCATCCTACGGTGAATGCGGCGATGGCGGAGGCTTATCGGAGCGGGTTGCCGGTGTTGTTCTTTCCGGAGGGGACGACTACGAATGGAGCCGGTGTGCTTGCGTTTCGGCGTGGGTTGTTTCACTCTGTGTTGAACAATGGGGTTTCGTTGCGGACTGCGGCGCTGCGCTACTCGTTGGAGACTTGTTCGGTGAATCGGGGAGCGACTGTTGGTGAGGATGTTTGCTGGTGGGGAGAGATGGGGTTTGCCTCGCATATGTTCAAGCTTCTGGGACTGCGAGGATTGAGGGTGCAGATACGATTTGGCGGCGAGGTTGTGCAGCGCTCGGATCGCTTTGTTCTTTCAGAGACTGCGCAGGCTCGGGTTGCGGAGATGTATGACAAGCTGGGTGAGCTTGAACGGGTTTCTGAGGGCAAGTTGGTTGCGGTGGGTTGAGATTATTGTTGTGTGGCGGCAATCCGTGGGATCAATGCGGTAAGTAAGCTGGTGAACTGTCTTTCTGAGCGGCGGCCGACCTCTACGACGTCCTCGTGGTAGATGGCTTCAGCGGTCTGCTGTCCTAACGGGACAACGCCGGCGGCCATGTTGGTGACGAGGGAGATGCCGAGGACCTCAATGCCCATGTGGCGGGCGACGATGGTCTCGTGGACGGTGGACATGCCGACGAGGTCGGCTCCGAGGGTGCGAAAGGCGCGGATCTCGGCCGGGGTTTCGAAGGATGGGCCGAGAACGGCGAGGTAGACTCCTTCGGCGAGCGGGAGGTTCTGCCGTGTGGCCTCTTTGACAGCCAAGGTGCGGAGGCGCGGCGAGTAGGCGGCGGACATGTCGAAGAAGCGCTGGCCCGCCCCGTGGACCATGCCAAAGCGGGGTTCGTTGGGACCGAGGGCTGCGTTGGTTCCGGTGAGGTTGATGTGGTCGGCGATGACGACCAGAGAGCCCTGCCTGTAACCGGTGTTGATGGCTCCTGCGGCGTTGGTGATGATGAGGGTTTTGCAGCCGAGGAGGCCGAGGACGCGAGTGGGGAAGGTGACCTCGGCGATGGGGTAGCCCTCGTAGGCGTGGACGCGGCCCTGCATGACGGCTACGGGGATCTCGGAGATGGTGCCGAGGACGAGGTTTCCTGAGTGGCCCTCGACAGTGGAGCGAGGGAAGTGGGGGATCTCGGCATAGGGCATGCTGATGGCGGATTGGACCTGGGCGGCGAAGTTGCCAAGGCCGGAGCCGAGGATGATGCCGATGGTGGGTCTGACAGCACCCGCGGCACGGATGTAATCGACGGCGGATTGAGCGTTGCTGTAGAGGTCGGTCATCGATAGTCCTGCGAGGGTCCTGCGGCTCTGATCGTTCGTGCCAGGGGGTACCCCCCCTATGTAGCATGTGGATAAATATACAGAATCAACGACTTACGAGCTCGTTGAGCATGCAAAATCGTCATTCCAAATAGGTTACAGCTAAATTTGTCCAAGCAAAGGAGTTGCGCTCCGTTTATTGCCTCCAAAAGAGAAAAGCCCGGTGATTGCCGGGGCTTTTTTCCATCTGTTTTAAGGATAGCAGATTGAATCCAACTAACATGCCACGCGGATGTTGTTGTCCGGCAGTGGTTTGGGTGGTTTTGGGCCTTGACATGCGAAATTGCTCAGTCTTTTTGAGGTGCTTGGATGAAATATTTTTGCGGTGGATGATTCGAGAGGTTTGGGCGCCGCGCGATCTGGCTCGGAATTGGCTATCGGACATTGCGATTAGGATCTCTGCCTGTCACCTAAAGTGTGGGTTCTGAAATAGGCTGCATACCACAGCTCGAGAATCACTACCCGTCGCCCTGGATGGGCGTTTTGCGGATTTTGGCTGTATACATAGCTATGACCTTTCTGCTCTCTCGCAGCCGCAAATTTCGCCGGTATCCGGAGGCCAGATGGACGAATTGCGCCTTTGGGACGATTCAAGCGTCCCTTGCTTTGCTGGTGCTGTTGTCGCTGGTGCATCCATCACGGACCTTCGCGGCGAGTCCTGACCTGGAGACCGTGCTGACTGGCCAACGCCAGCGTATTGAGAAATTGGACTACCGCGTAACCGGGCGACTCACGCGGGTTGAAGGCAATGGCAAGCGTACGAGCTACAAGTTTGCCGCCAAGGCTCACTGGTTTCCCGATGGTCTGCGTCTGCTATGCGAGATCTCGGGGCCTGCCTCAGAGAAGACGAGCCTTCTTGTGCAAATGAGCGTGACTGGGCACATGACTGTCGAGGCGGTATTTCCTGGCGAGAAGGCCGCTCGCGTGTTGCCGTTCGAACGTTGGAACGACCCACTCATGGGAACAGACTTCTCCATTGAAGACATGGTTGAGAGCCAGTTCTTCTGGAAGAACCAGGAACTGCTGGCATCGGAGAAATACGGGGCACGGGATTGCTTTGTCCTAAAGAGCATGCCCGGCCCTCAGGACCGGACTTACTATGGTTCGGTAACATCGTGGATTGACCGCACCATTTTGTTCCCAGTGCATGTGGTGAAGACGCTTCGCGGGACGGGACAGCAGAAGGAATTCGTTTACTATGGGCTGCGGCAGGTCGGCGGCGTATGGTCTGCGACGCAAGTGGAGGCGAAGCTGCAGGGTAAGCCCGGCTCCTCGATTCTTGCAATCGAATTTGGCTCGGGAAAGGCAAATCTTGGACGCAAGGACTTTGATATTGGCCAGTCCAGCGTTCAGGGAGAGAAAGCGAAATAAATCGAATCGCTTAGGCAGTCGCGAGGCCATGCGCCGTCACTGGAGCATCCACGGTGTTGGCCATCATGGGACGAGCTCCTTTTCAGATGTTGCCGTGGCTCCACGTAAGCCGAAGGGCCACCAATTCCAGTCGCCAGCAAGTTGCAACAGTGCCGGCCCCACAATCATCCGCACCACTGTAGCATCAATGAACACCGCCACAGCGAGCGTAAAACCCAGCATTTGGACGACCAGAAAGCTTCCCACGGTGAACGCGGTGAAGACGGCAATCATAATTGCCGCGGCGCTGGTGATGAGCCCGGCCGTCCGCGCCAAGCCTTCGATCACTGCTGATCTCTCGGATAGACCGCGTCGCCGCTCTTCGAGGACTCGGGCGACCAGAAATACCTCATAGTCCATGCTCAATCCGAAGACGATGGCAAAGGAGAGAATCGGCACGATTGGGAATACATTGCCGGTCGGTCCGTGGAGTCCAAAGAGTTTGCTACCGTGGCCTTCTTGAAAGACGAGAACTAACGCACCAAATGAGGCGCCAACGGAGAGCAGATTGAGCAGAATTGCTTTTACAGCCGCGAATAAAGAACGTAACCCGATCAGGAGCGCCAGCAAGCTCCCCAATACGACGCCAAGGATCACCTTCGGCAACCGCTCTTTTACTACCGAGTCATAATCTGCGTGGAGTGCGGGAATGCCACCGACGCGCAGCACAGCGCCGGGCACGCCGGTGATTGCCGCGACATCGGAGGAACGTACCTCTCGTACCCATCGTATCTGTTCGTTGGGCGTGAGAGTGGCGGTGGGCAGCAACTCGATCAAGGTTGCCTGGCCATCGCTGCGCAGAAAGCTCTTGCGGATTGACTCGGGCACTTGCTCGATAGCATCCGCGGTGTCAGACATTCCTGTGAGCGTCGGGAGAGATAAGACCTCTTCCGCTCTAGGATCGCTCTGGAAGTGTTTCGTCAAGCGACCGACGGCGAGCCAGCCGGCCGCCGAGAGCGGCGGAGACTGCGGCGGCAACTCCAGGACCACTCGGAGGGACTCCACAATACCCGACCGCCCCATACCTTGAAGCGTGTGCAGTGCCTGCACCGACTCGGCAGCGGCCGGGAGCGAGTCACGGTCGGGAACCCCGGGAGTGATTCTCCGTGCTTGGAACGCAAGGACCAGAAGCGGAATCCCGGCGACAAGCAGAGCTGTCCAGGGCCGTTTGGTTATGATGCAGCCCCACCGCACCCACCGCTCACTGGCCGCGCATAGACTTTCCGGCGTTTTGAATCGTCTGGCTGGAAGACGCACTCTGGCGGAATCGATGCGATGCCCTAGCAGACCAAGCACCCAAGGCAGAATGAAGGTACAGAGCATGACACTCAAAACGGTTACCAGCAGGCCAGCTATCCCGATGGAGCGCAGTTCGCTGATGGGCACCGTCAGAAGCGCTGAAAATCCAATTGCAACCGTCGTGGCCGAGATCAACAGCGTCCGCCCTGCTTGGCCGGCAGCAATATCGGCAGCGTGGCCGGGCTCATATCCCTCGGCCAATGCTTCGCGAAACCGGCTCACCATCAGCAAGGCGTAGTCGATGCCCAGGCCAAGGCCGAGCATCGTCGCCAGATTCTGCACCAGAATCGACAGATGCAGAAAATGTGCGAGAAGCGCAGCCGCACCCATCGCCATCGAGATGGAGAGTACTCCAACTCCCAGCGGCAATAGCGCGGCCACAAGACTGCCGAAAGCCAGCAACAGCAGCAGGAGCGTTATCGGCATCGCTCGTTCCTCGGCATGTTTTACATCATCTGCACTGACCTTGCGAAGATCGAAGTTCAGTGGCGTTTCACCCGTAATCTCCAGTTTGATATCGGGGTATTGCGATCTGAGCTGACCTTCCATCCAGTCTGCTTTTGTCCTCAGTTGGGGGATCAACGCCTCGACAGGTCCATCGTGTGAATCCAATCCGACAATGATCAAGGCACCGCCATTATTCCCTGTGAACAGCGGATCCGGCCAATCCAGACTCGAGACGGCACCTGACACTCCCTGCTCGGTCCGCAAGGAACTGGTCAGGAAGCCCATGGCATCTGCGCCCTTTGCTGAATCCGGATCGGGAATACCACTGATCACCAGAACGATGCGGTGGGCGTAGGGAGACTGGAAACGCTGCGCCAGTTCCTGGTCAACTTTTTCGGATTCTCCGCCCTTGATGTGAACAGCCGTCTCGAGGCGACGTTCGACTTTGTAAGAAAAGGGCAGCAGCGCAAGCGCCATGACAAACCCCGACATCGCCAACCAGAATCGGCGGCGAGAGGCATCATGGCGAGTCTTCCCGCTTGGCACTACCATTGAATATCCACGGTGTTTCCTGGTTCGTCTGAGAGCCATAAAACGACTCGGCGATCGGACACATCCATGATATAGGGTCAAACTGGATATTTACTGAGACCGGTTTTGAGCTTAGTTAACAATAGATGTGGGGAACGGCTTAAAGTATGATTACCCGCAATCACTCATCAAGCAACATTCTGAAATATTGTCGCTCGGGTTTGAGGCGTTGTAGATATTCACATCGAGAGCCGGACATCAGGATGGCCGACTCTCATTCCGGCTGCGCTTTGTTCGGGCGTTTCTGAAGGCTCAGGCCGCCCTTTGTCTTCGCAACAGTCCCGCCATCGCTGCGATCCCGCTCCCAAACAACAGAATTGAGGATGGCTCCGGCGTCGTCACAATCGCAAACTGTTCAGCCAGAATCGCGTCTGCGGTGGTCGTTGGATGGATGTCATCCCAGAAAAGATACTGGCTTGGATCGGAACAGACGGTCATGCCGTTGAAGCAGGGTGTCGTCACGTTTGTGAATCCGTACGCGGCTGGGTCAGCGACGATCCCGTTGAGGAGGGCGAAGGTGTTGAAGTAAGTTGCACCTGGCGGAAGGCTGGCTTGCAAGGCCGTATTGAATTCGTCGGTGAAGAGCGTCGCCGCCGCATTGCCGTAGAACTCGGGCGTCAGGCCGAGGTCGGGCAGCCCTGGTACGAGGATGTGCGTTGCGCCCTCGGCCTGGAGCGTAGCGACGATCGTATCAATGTTGGTGACCGCAACGGTCGGCGAGCCTCCGGTTTCGAAGTCGTCAGCGCCGCCCCAGACGACGAAGAGGGAACTGGGGATGAGTGCAGGGGGTACGGGGTATGTAGCCAGTTCGGCCAGCATTCCAGGCAGGCTGAAGGCACCCAGGGTAGTCTGTGTGCCTCCGTCGGCCTGGTTGCCGAGGCCGGTTGTGGCGCCGCCCCAGGCGAAGTCATTCAGCGGAGACCCTAGCAGCCCGGCCAGTTGTTCCACTGCGACCGGCCCGTTGGAAAAGCGCCCGTTGTAGTAGGGTGCAGGCGGATATCCGGTGGCAGCGAAGAGATTCCCGTTGTCCGAGAGGCTATCTCCGTAGACAAAGACGGCGGAGTACGTGTCGGCGTTGGCAGTGAGGGTGAACGCCAGGAGCATGACGACGAGTGCTGAGAGTATTGTGGCTCTGCGAGTGTGCACGATGTTCCTCCTTGTGTGCTGGGGCAAGACTTTCTCGTTCCTGTTACCTGGACCGGAAATCTTCAAAGCTTGGATTGTCTTGGGGGCCTGAGAACTGGGCGGTCTGCCTTGACCGCCTGTCAGAATGGCGAAAATTGTACCATGCGGTTGTGTCCGTTCCAATTTATCTACAACCAGGGATTTTCAGAGATGGGATCTTGAGGTTCACCGTTGAGTGATCCTATATTCGCTATCGGGCCACAACCTGGAACTTCAGCGAGGCTCTCGAAGACCTGCAGGCCACGGTCCTTCGCGAGACGAACGTCTTCGTCGGCCCCTTTCGAGGCGCCTGGAAGCCTCAATACTGCGTCGCACCGGCCCAAGAGCCGGTTGGCGATTGGGTAGAGAATCTCGTCATAGATCGCGTCGCCGGGGTGCTTCGAACCAGCTTCGCGCAGCAATGGAAGCGCGAGCCATTCACCGATCAACGGTATGTGGCCCGCACGATAGAGTGGGAGCGCGACAGACTCGAGGGCGCGCAGATTCTTCGCCATCAGTTCGGGGTCGTCTCCAGTGCCGGAACGATATGGACCTGCGATGAGGATCATGAGGGATGGAGCAGACAAACTAAACCACCTCTCCCTTTGGTGCGAACAGGTGAATGTAGGCGTGCTGCAACAACATGATCGTCTTGCCATCTGCAATCTCACCGCGCTCGATTGCTGTCATCGCGGCCTCGATGGAGAGTTCGAGAACCTCGATATCCTCACCCTCAGCGCAGTTGCCTCCGCCAAGAGCTGTTTTGCTGTAGGCGTCGTACTCGGCGACGAAGAAGTAGAGCTTCTCGGTGACAGAACCGGGACTCATGAACGCTTCGAAGATTTTGCGCACTTCATTTACGCGGTAGCCGGTCTCCTCTTCGACCTCAGCCTTGATCCGGTCTTCTGGACTGGCCATGTCGAGCAGGCCCGCGGCGGCCTCGATCAGCATGCCGGAGTGGCCATTTACAAATGCCGGAAAACGAAACTGCCGGGTGAGCACCACCGTGCGTCGGTCAAGGTTGTAGAGCAGGATGGTCGCGCCGTTTCCGCGATCGTATGTCTCCCTGCTTTGCTGCTGCCAGGTTCCATCGCTGCGCAGAAAGTCGAAGGTCGTCTTCTTCAGAACGTACCAGTCGTCAGAGAGTGTTCTGACGGCTTGAATCCGGACGCGGTCGGTTATCGATAAAGGTGTGGCGAGGTTGGTCATGCCATCAACTTATCGTGCAATTTCGTGCAATGTCAAGTAATATCGTGAAAGGAAATTATGCTGACCACACACCGAAAGCAACAGATCCTTTCAATTCTGAAGCGCAACGGGCAGGTGATTGCCAAAGAAGTAAGCCAGTCCATGGGCGTCTCTGAGGACACCATCCGTCGCGACCTGCGAGAGTTGGCCGCGGAAGGGCTTCTACAGCGAGTCCACGGCGGTGCTCTACCGGCCTCGCCGGCTGTAGCAGATTTCGCAGGCCGGGAGTTGATTACGACCGAGGGTAAAGTGGCGATCGGTCGCGCCGCAGCCAAGATGATTCAGGCTGGGCAAGTCGTCATCCTTGATGGCGGGACAACCGCGAGGCAAGTGGCTCGCCATATACCCCAGGGGTTAAAGGCTACGATCGTGACTCACAGTCCAACCATTGCTTTGGAACTCGTCAATCATCCTGATATCGAAGTAATTCTCATTGGCGGCCGCATGTTCAAGCACTCGGTTGTCGCTGTGGGGGCAGCAGCGATTGAGGCTATCTCTCATATCCACGCCGACACATACTTTATGGGGGTGACTGGCGTGCACCCGAAGACCGGGCTTACGACAGGTGATTTTGAAGAGGCTGCTGTGAAGCGCGCCTTGAGCAAAGCCGCAGCAGAGACGATCGTGCTGGCATCCTCGGAAAAGCTCAACGCCGCTTCGCCGTATGCGGTTGTCTCTCTCGGTGAGATTAGTGGGATTATCACAGAGCGAGCGGCGGACGCGGCTCTAACGCGACCGTATGAAAGGCTGAAGATCCCGGTTACGCGAGCGTAGGGAGCCAGAGCTGCTGCCCTGTGTCTCCTCTACTTCTTCGCTTGTGTATTTCCCGCGGACGGAGCCGCCTGATTCGCACTCGACGGAGTCGCTGCACCCGACACGATGGGCACACATGGATTTGGCGCGGCGGTCTGCCCGGGCAGCACCGGCGGCCCTGCCATTCGCATCTGTCCAGCGGGACATGGTTGCAGAAGCAGCGTCGGCCGCAGATCCGCGGGCAGAGGAGGGGCCTCGACCGCGCCCTTCAAGTCTCCGTTGATCTTCGAACCCGGCCACGCATAGGGAGCCACCCGGATCGGCCCGTAGCCCATCACCGGGAACTTGGTTGGCACAACAAAATTCTTATCAACCAGCACAAAGGCAGACTCGGGCGCCTTGCCCAACAAGCGATTCTCCGAGGACAGCTGCAAGACATGCTCGCCTACCGTGACGGTCAGCGTCTTGTCATCGAAGGCATGCTTCTGTTCGACTGCGCCTGGAAATGGATCGTTCGAGACGACAGTCGTACCAATCCCGGGCACGTAAAAGTAGACGTACTTCAGATCCTTAATCTCGTAGTTCAGCGCTGCCTTGCCTATCAGCCCGTCGACCGTCAGCGTCCCACGGCTGATCGAAACCGAAACTGTCTTTGGCGGCTTCTCTTTCACGGCATGCAGCTTCTTCCCGTTCTCGTCGTACCCGAGGTTGTCTTTCGTCTGCATCACCGGCTTGCCCTGTGCGTCGAAGAGCGGGTGTCCCTTCTTGTCGCGCTGCTGCCTGACTGGGGGGTTGAACATTAGCTTGCCATCGGGATCCTGCCGTTGCTTTCCTTCTTCGTCGAGCATCGGCGTCGGGGGTAATTCCACTACCGTCGTCGGACCCGTATACGGCTGTTCCCCCTTCTTGCCCTTCGCAACCGGTGCTGGGGGTGTGGGCGACGAGGCTGGCGGAGGGGATTGCGGGGTTGAAGGAGGTGCCGGCTGCGTCTCTTGCGCCCCCATGCGCCCAATTGATGTGAGCACCAACATTACTCCAAGCAATCCAGAAAGCGATCCAGTACTCGTCCGCGTCATCGGGTTCATCCTCCGTGCTCTGCCAGCTCGCGCGCTCGCTTTGAGCGGACGAACTGATCCCTAGAGTCCCTATCGCGAGGATATCCGCGAACCTGTAATCCATTCTTAATATTTCTCTGGGTGCGTCTACGACTTTCGAGGGAATTACTGTGTGTGCACTATGTACTCGGAAGGCCCCGTTTGCACCGATAGGGTCGACGTTTTTGTCATCGGCGGCGACCGCTCCGAAATGCTTCGGCGCTTTGCAGATAAAGCTGTTGCACTACAGAATCTTCGCTACTACGACGGTTAGATCGTCCTCTTGCTCTTTCGCCCCTGCGAAGGTGGAGACAGCTTCGGTGACGTCAGCTACGAGCGTGGCGGCGGAGTCGGTCTCTTTGCTGAGGATGAGGTCTTTCAGGCGATCGAGGGAGAACTGTTCCTCTTGCTCGTTCTCTTGTTCGGTGACGCCGTCGGTGAAAAGGGTGAGGATGTCGCCGGATTCGAGCTTAACGAGCGTGTCGGAGAACTGTGCGTCAGGGAGAATTCCGACGATTGGGCCGGATTCGCTGAGCATCTGCGTTGCGTTGGTTCCGTTGCGGATGAGCAGAGGTGGGTTGTGGCCGCCGTTGGCGTACTGCAGGGTTCTACTGGATGGATTGACGCGCGCGTAAAACATGGTGACGAAGTTCGCCGGACCGGTGATCTGCTTTAGGACGCCATCGAGATCTTTGATGATGGCGGCGGGCCCACTGAGTTCGCGGGCGCGCAGGCGGAGGACGACGGCGAGCGATGGCATAAGAAGGGAGGCTGCGGCGCCTTTGCCGGCAACGTCTGCGATAACGATGTCGACGATGTCGTCGGAGATTTTGAAGAAGTCGTAGTAGTCGCCGCCGAGAAGCCGGGCGGTCTGCATTGCCGCAGCGAGGTCGAGGCCGGGGACGATGGGTGGCGTGGGGAGAACCTGGCGTTGGACCTGGGAGGCGAGAGTGAGATCACGCTCGTAGTCATCGCGTTGTTGACGGATATCTGCTGCCATTTGAATGCGCTGCTTTGCAACCCTCGTGACAAGGAGCGCGACGACCAGATAGGCGGCCAGACTGAGCGCGGTGCGGATGACCTTGACATGAAGAGGATCAGACTGAGGGCCGAAGATCTCCTGCAAGGCGGCGCAGAGCAGAGAGAGCGCGATGGTGATCGGGAGGCGGTTGACCAATCCACTGAGCGCGATTGGCAGAAGGTAGAGGTAGCCGAGCGAATCATCTTCGAGGACGAGCCAGTCGGTATAGGCGACGGCGCCGATGGCCAGGGCGACGAAGATGTTCAGCATTCCAGTTGCGCGGCTCTCTTTCACGAGAAGATCCCGCTTGTGGGCGTGAGTGCTCTTGTTGCGCTTCATCAGAGCCATTCTGATGACCTCCTTGCATCGGTTCGTCTTTGAGAACTATGTATGAGGTAAGAGCCAGGTGTCGCGGAGTTACATTGCAACGTAGACGTAGCAATAGTACAAGCGCAGACGTTTGGTGTGATGCGGCGAAGTGGGATCCCGGCTACAGGGTAGGTTGTGCCTTTTGGAGGTCGGCTGCTTTCCAAGCGTCGAAGCCGCCGGTGAGGTTGGCGATCTCGCGAAGGCCGGCGCGGCGGAGGATGCTTGTCGCAACGGAGCTGCGGTAGCCGCCCTTACAGTGCACTACGAGGAGCTTGCCGGGGTCGAGTTCGCTGGTACGGTCGGCGAGCTGGCCGAGCGGGATGCGGATGGAGTTCTCGAAGGCTCCGGTTTCGACCTCGCCGGGTTCGCGGACGTCGAGGATGGCGAGGTGGTCGTGCTCCGTCTCTTCGAGCTCGGCTAATTCCTGGACGGAGATCTGCGGGATGTAGTCGAGTTCGTATCCGCCTTTGAGCCAGCCGGTGATGCCGCCTTCGAGATAGGCGTCGACGTGCTCGATGCCGACGCGGGCGAGCCGGAGTTGGGACTCGCGGAGCTGATCGGCGTCTTCGCCGACGAGGATGATGCGCTTGTCGAGGCCGAGGATGCGCGCGGCCCATGAGGCGTATTGGCCGGAGAGCGCGATGTGCAGTGAGCCGGGGACGTGCGCGACGGCGAACTCCATTGCGGGGCGGGTGTCTAAAATGATGGTGCCTCCGGGGACGATGGCTCCCTCGGATTGGAGGCGGAGGACCTCCGGCGCGCTGAGGGGCTTCGGTGCGGGGAGCTGGTCGAGGGAGGATGCGCCCTGGCGGTTAAGCTCGACGTCGTGGCCGAAGTACTCAGGGCGCGGGGGGAGGCTGTCGGTGAGGAGATGGATGAACTCTTCTTCGCTGCGTGCCAGGAGAGCGTAGTTGGTGCGGCGCTGTTTGCCGATGGTGGAGGAGCGCTCGGAGCCCATCTGGCGGCCGCAGAGGGAGCCGGCTCCGTGAGCAGGGAAGATCTCGGTGTCGTCGGGGAGTTTGAGGAGCTTCTCGTGCAGGCTGTGATAGAGCATGGCGGCGAGCTCTTGCGGAGTGTGGTCGCCGGAGAGATCGGGGCGGCCGACGTCGCCGACGAAGAGAGTGTCGCCGGTGAAGACTGCGCGCGGGTTGGAGGGTTCGGCTAGATCGGTGAGGACGGCACAGACACCTTCGATGGTGTGGCCGGGAGTGTGGAGGAAGTTGAAGCGGGCATTGCCGAACTGGAGCGTGTTGCCGTCTTTGATGGCGATGTGAGGGAAGGTGGCGTGGGCGTCTTCGCCGAGATAGATTTGGGCGCCGGTGCGCTCGGCTAGTTCGTGGTGGCCGGAGACGAAGTCGGCGTGGAGGTGGGTTTCGATGATGTGCTCGATGCGGAGATTTTTCTCTCGGGCGTAGTCGATGTAGATATCGACGTCGCGCTGGGGATCAATGACGGCGGCGACGCCACCGGAGGTGACGATGTAGGACGCGTGGGCGAGGCAGCCGAGAAAGAATTGTTCGATGAGGACTGGTTCCATGGGTTTGTCCTGGCACTTGCTAGTTTACCGGATTCGATCAGTTTTCAGTTTTTGCGTCTTTCGGTTTTTCTGTGAAAGCGAAGGACTGATTGTGTGGTCTGAGGGTGTCTTTGGTTTTTTGGAGGGTGATTTGGGTGAAGTCAGAAGTAGTTGGAAGTGCTGACGGAGTTGTTTGACTGCGCGATCGAATGGGTCGACCGAGCCGTAGGAGCGCGAGATCATCACACCGCCTTCCATGACGGCGAGCACGTAGGTTGCGAGAGCGTCCGGGTCGGTGTTTTTGGGGAGGCGGTGCTTGATCTGATCGATGCACTCGCGGACCGCGGTGATCCAGCCTCCGAAGTTTTCGGCGATGAGTTTGTGGGCAGGGCGGTTTTCAGGGTCGATCTCGAGTGCGAGGCGGCCGAGAGGGCAACCGTATCTGCACTCGGTTTGGAGGATGCGTTCGCGGTAGCCGGCGAGAATGCCAAAGATGCGTTCGACAGGTTCTTCGGTCTGCGCGAAGGCGGGGTCGACGACCATGGGGCGTAGAGCGTGGAGGTAGCCTTCGAGGACTTCGCGGAGGAGAGCTTCTTTGCTCTCGAAGAAGTGGTAGAAGCTGCCGGAGTTGACGTCGGCGTGGGCGAGGAGGTCGGCCATGCTGGTTCCGGCGTAGCCTCGCTCCCAGAAGAGGTAGCGAGCGGAGTTGATGAGGCGGTCGCGGGTGGGGAGGGCCTGGGGCATGAGAAGAAAGTTCTTGACAGAGATAGTGTACAGGGATTTACTTGAACGACCAACCAAGTAATTTAGGAGCGGCAATGAAAGTTCTTTTTCTGGCTTTAGTGATGGCTGCAAGTTCGGTAGTGGCTCCGGCTTCGATGAAGGCTGCACCTGCGGTTGCTGCGGACAAGGTTTTGATCATTGAGGTGGTGGTTCCGGCCCCGATTGGCGAGGTGTGGAAGGCGTTTGCGACGAGTGAGGGGTTGAGTACTTGGCTGACGCCCAATGCGGTTGTTGATTTGCGGGAGGGTGGGGAGTGGACTGCTCATTTTCCGGGAGGCAGTACGGGCGGCGGGACAATTCTCAGCTTTGTGACGGAGAAAGAGTTGGTGCTGTCGGCGCTGGCACCGGATAAATTTCCTACGGTTCGAGCGATGCGGACTAAGGCGCGGTTTCAGTTTGAGGCTAAGGGTGACTCGACGGTTGTGCGGTTGACGCAGACGGGTTGGAAAGAGGGTGACGAATGGGTCAAAGCTTACGAGTATCTGACGGTCGGGAATGCGCAGTTGCTGGCGACGCTGCATCACCGCTTTGTCAGTGGGCCGATTGATTGGGAACAGATGAAGTAGTCAGCGATTGATTTTTATAAAGGAGAGGTGCGAATGGGTTTTCATGGATTGAATCTTTGGGCTGTTCTGGTGGCGGCGATTTCAGCTTTCGTGCTGGGAGGGCTTTGGTATGCCCCATTTCTGTTTGCTGGAGTTTGGAAGAAGGCAAATGGATTTGGAGCAAATGAGCCACCGCCTGCCAACGCGAAGATCTTCGTTCTTAGCTTTATATTGAGCCTGGTGATGGCGCTGAACCTGGCGATGTTCCTCAACGATCCGAAGACAAACATGGCGTGGGGGGCGACGGCTGGGTTTCTTGCGGGGTTCGGCTGGGTCGCGATGGGGATTGGGATTGTTTCGCTCTTCGAGCGGCGGCCGTGGACCTACGTGCTGGTGAACGGAGGCTACCTGACCGTTGCTCTGGTGGTGATGGGAGCGATCCTTGGAGGATGGCGCTGACCTCAGGGACGTGTGCCGAGAGTGCCCGTCTTTACCCCGACCGACAAGGGGGTGACGACGGGGGTAGCCGCGCCTATGAGTTCGATGACGACGTTCGTGAGTAGATCCGCGCCCCAGACATTTCCAGAGCTGTCGATGGCCATGGTTGTGGGATAACTTGACAGAGATGCGTTGTAGCCATATTGGCCAGAGACGACGGTTCCGCTACTGTTCATCTCCGCAAAACCGGCGTAGTAAGCATTGGGATCGGAGGAGTTCAAAAAGTTGTAGGTGAAGGAATACCACGCGTTTCCGGAGCCGTCGATGACGATCGCCGGCGAGATGTACGGATTGCAGCTGAAATTAGGATCTGATGTTCCAATGCATGCAATGAAACCAGGACCGTTGATTGCACCGGAGAGGCCGGCTCCGGAGTTGCTGAATTTACTGATATTGCCGTCTCCGACGTTCACAATCCAGGCGTTTCCAGTGGAGTCGATCGCTATTGCTTCGGGACGCTGGAAGAGACCATAGTCTACGAAGCCGGAGTTGCCTGAGCCAGAGAGAACTTGTCCGTTGGGGTCAAACTTCAGGAGATTGCTCAGGTTGGGATCGGCAACCCAAGCGTCGCCCGTAGCGTCGATGGCGACGCCGAACGGAGAGTTCATATAGGGGGACGTGAAGCCTTGCCCGTTGGAGCCAGAGAGGACTGTGCCGTCGTTCGCGAACTTGAGCACACTTACCGGAGTGGAACCTCCCCAGTTTGTCACCCACGCGCTTCCAGTGCCATCAATAGCAATGCCGTCAGGAGCATCGAGGCCGGCTGCTGGGAATCCTGTGGAACCGGAGAGCAACGCTCCTGAGCTTGTCATCTTAACGATGTTCCCGGTGCTTCCGAAACCTGCGACCCATACGTCTCCGCCGGGGTCGATTGCGAGAGCATGAGGGTAGGTGATGCCAGTGGGGTAGCCGACGGAGCCAGACAGGACAACCCCGGTATTTGCGAGCTCGGTCACAGTACCATTGCCATTATTGGCGATCCAAATGTCTCCGGAGCTATCGATGGCAATACTGGCTGGATTGGAGAGGCCGCCGGTAAAATTCAGCGCGAGAGTCCAGTCATTCGGTGCAGAGGCCAGCGCAGGCTGAAATGGAGGCGCCGACGGAGTGAGGGCGAAGAGGGTCGCGACTTGTTGCGCGGGATGAGTTGCAAGGTTGTAGACGGCCTGCAGGGTATTGGTAGGTGCTATGCCGCCCGACGGCGTAGTGGCCGAAAAGAGGGAGGAACATTGCGTGCCGGTCCCACTCGAGTTCACGCACGCTGAGATGATGTTGGCGAGGGTATTGATCGTGGCTTGTGGAACCGTCCCGTTGCCAGCAGACGTGGTCGCCGGCGATTGACCGGTAGACACATCGACGAGATTAGTGACGGTCTGGAATGCGTTGGCGATCCCAACGGCGTTAATCGAGGTAGCGCCGATCTGACTGGAGACCGGGTCCATGAAGCCGGCCAAGGCGTAGACCGAGGCCACAGTAGTTGCTTCATTAATGGTGATGAAAGAATTGGGATCGAGTGTGAGTTGTCCGCCGTACAGCGAGCAGGGTCCAAGCGCTGCCATCAAAGCCAGGCTGGTGTTGTTGATGGAAGAACCGAGACCGGGATTGCCGCCAGTGGCGACGATATAGAGCTGGCTGGACGACGAAGGGCACTGATATTGCGCGGTGATGGAGAAGGAACCGCTGGAGTCTGTGATGATGGGGTTGGCAAGCAAGGCTATGGCTCCCTCACCATAGCCAGAAGTGCCGGCGGCGTAAAGCTGGATGGTACTGCCGGAGACTGGTTGCTGGCCTCCATGCACGTGGCCTTGCAGTTGTGTGCCGCTGATCGACGGTGGTGTCGAAGGTCTGACACCACAACCTGCAATGAAAAGACAGAAGGAAAGAAAAAAGAGGCAGGATGAGGGAATAAGAGCAGGCTTAAGAGATCTCAGCATGAATGTCAGGCCTTGAATGCCAACGAATAAACCTATCTCTGGCATTCGGTTTCCCAAGTCTACAAGCGGCTCTTCGATTTGGCTACGAAATTTCTCATTTCCGTTTATTCGCCGAATAGGATTGTGATCGTGCCGGAGGAGCGGTTGGCGACGACGACATCATCTTTACCATCTCCGTTTAGATCGGCAACCGCGAGGCCTGCCCAACCGGTATCCTTCAGGATTCGCGTGGAGGCTTGAAAGCCTCCACCTTTTTGGCCGAGATAGAAAATCAGGTTGCTGCTTTCGCCGCAGGAGACGGCAATATCGTGCAAGCCGTCGCCATTGAAATCACCTGTAGCGACGTGGTTAGGCCCTTCGCATCCATGTAGAGGAAATGGCGAACCGGGCATCTTCGTGAATCCACCCTTGCCATCACCCAGCAAGACCGTCACTCCAATATCCTTGGGGTCGGCTACGTCGCGGTCATAGGGAAGAACTACGAGGTCAAGGTTGCCGTCCTTGTTGATGTCATCGATGGCCACTGCCCAAGGCGCCGCACCGGCGGGAAACGGTGACCCCGCCACTTCGTGGAATCCGCCGTTGCCATCTCCGAGCAGGATGGAAACGGCGTTGATGTCCATATCGGTCGTAACGACGTCCGGCTTGCCATCTTTGTTGAAGTCAGCCGATCGCAGGCGCTGATACGGACGCTTTCCTGTGTGGAAGAGCTGTCCCGGCAGGATAAGGTTTCCAGCTCCATCGCCGAGGAGGAGCAATATCTGGTCGTGCCCCCAACTATCTGTCACGACATCCAACTTGCCATCACCATTGAAATCTCCCACGGCGACTCCGTGGACATGCGGATAGGAGTTCGTAGCGAATGGAGAATGCGGTGATGGCCTGAAGCTGCCTTTGCCATCCCCAAGTAATACGGTCAGGTAGGGTGTTCCTGTGTTGGCGATCACCAGGTCGAGATTGCCGTCTCCATTGAAATCCCCGGTCGCAATATCATTCGGTGCTTCTCCTGTTGGAATGGGAAGGCCAGGCGCTGAGTGAAAGTGCCCGCGTCCGTCGCCAAGCAAAACGCTGAGCGTGCGGTCATCTTCATTTGCGACAAGAATGTCGAGGCAGCCGTCATGATTGACATCCGCGATAGCAACAGATCCAGGCCCTTTCGCCACAGTCAAGACAAGTTCCTGGGATACATCGAGCGCAGGAAGGGAACTGTCATGCAATTTCGATGAAGACCGCAAAGAAGCGAATATCCCCGACGCAATTAAAACAAAGAGACCCGCGGAGATTTTCATCAAAGCATGATGGTGATGGACTTCGAATAGCTAGCCGGGCCGTGGATGTAGCCCCATCCGTTGATGACGCGGTCCCAGGCGTAGAGGAAGAACGTGTGGGCGCAGTGGGTTGACGTCGGGTCGCCGGTTACGGTGGCGTTCCACGGAGTGGGTCCAGGGGGTGGCACCTGGACGGCGGAGATTCCGGTCCAGATGCGGGATGGAGTGATGTGATTGGCATAGACGTCGGAGGAGACGCCTTTGGACTGATTGTCTCCCCAGTAGGCGGTGAGGCTCCAGGCGAGGAGATGGGCCGGGGCGGAGGCGGTGACCTCGAAGGTGAAGGTGGGGGCGCCAGTGGTAACGATGGCGCAGGTGTTGATAGGAACGTTGCCCGGTTGCTGGAAGATCTGCTCGATGATGGCGGTGGGCAGGGTGTTGTCGATCATGAGTGCGGCAAAACGGCCGGCATCGGTGGAGTGGCCGATCTCACTGGCTGCGCTCTGAGCGGAGAAGAGTTTGACGCTGATTGTGTTGAGCGCGTTGGGCTGGCCGGTGGTGTCGAGCAGGAGTCCGAGCCAATTGTTGAGCCAGATCTGCCCGGCTGAGCGCAGCGGATAATATCCGCCGACGGGGACTGTTGTCTGGAGTTCGAAGACGTTGAGGGCGACGCTCCAGAGATAGTCGGCGAAGGGTGACGTCACCATGACACCGTTGATGAAGACTTGATAAAAGTTGGCTCCCAGGGCACGGGCGCTTTGCCAGTTGATCATCAGGGGCAGAGTTCCGCCGAAGGGAGTGTCTTTGACCTGGAAGAAGTAGGTGGGGTCCATGGTGGTGTCGGCAAAGCCTGCTGGCAGATGAACTGTGTCAGCAGGGACGAAGCCGATGGCGAGGAGGATGGGACCGGCGGCGGAGATGAGTGAGGAGGTCAGATCGACCTCGCCGATGGTCGTGGCGCTCGCGATGAGAATCTGGTCGGGCGAGAGGACATTGACGCTGTATGGAGCGAAGGCGGTGGGACCGGCGATGGCAGTGACGACCGCAGGCGTGGTGGTGAGATCGGCCTTGAGGACGGTGCCGGTGGGGTTGGGTTGCGGAAAGAGGATGACGCTTTCGCCGGCGTCGGCGAAGGTGAGATGGCGGGGACCGTTGAGGCCGCTTGCGACGGTTGCGCTGGTGCTGGTCGCGAGGTCGAAGCGGGTGATGGTGCCGGCGTCGCTGCTGACGTAGAGGAAGCGGCCGTCGGAGGTGACGAGTACGCCGCGTGGGCTGGAGACGCTGGCGACGACCTTCTTTACGCCGGTGGCAAGGGTGACGCGCTGAATCTGACCGGCGGTGAACTCGCAGACGTAGGCGAAGCCGTGGGCTTCGTCGAGGGCGACCTGGTCGATGCCGTTGAAGCCGGAGGCGACGACGGTGGCGGCGGCGCGGTTGAGGTTGGTGAGGCTGAGGCGCAGCAGGGTGCCGGGGTTTTCGGTCACGTAGGCGTGAATGCCATCGATGCTGAGCTCGATATCCGACGGTTCGTTGTAGCCGGTGCCGACGATAGCTTTGACGTGGGTGTGGCCAGTGACGGTGGCGATGTTGTTCGCGCCAGCGTCGGCGATATAGAGCTGGTCGGTGAGCTGTCTGTAGTCGCTGCCTACGGCGTCGTCAAAGCCCGTGGCAATGGTGGTAGGGACAGGTATCGGCATGGGGAAAGCCTCTTTTCCTGATTCACCCGGGGGAAGGAGGCAATTGTCCCACTGAGGGATTAGGATGTCAACGGTAGCCGATGGCAATCGCAGATACGAACTCTACTGACGAAGTGGCGCAAACGCTGGCTGGGATCCGGACGGAGTCGGGCGCGAGTCTGCTGACGCTGGCGGAGGCGTCGCCAGTGTTGCTGGTGTTTTTGCGGCACTTCGGCTGTTCGTTCTGCAGGCAGGCGATCAGTGATATTGCGGAGTTGAAGGGTGAGTTGGACCGGCGTGGGGTGCGGCCGGTGTTTGTGCATCTGGGGACGCCCGAGCGTGCGAAACCGTTCTTCGACTACTACGGGATTGGCGATGTGGAGCGGGTGAGCGACCCGGAGGCTACTGTGTACCAGAATCCGGTGTTTGCCATTTCGCGGATTCATCCTGTGCTGACGCTGTTTCAACCTTCAGTCTGGGTGGGGTGGTTGAAGGGTGCGATCTTCAAACACGGAATCGGGGCGATCAAAGAAGACGGCAATCAGATGCAGGGCATCTTCTTTTTGAAGGGGCCGAAGATTGTGCGGGAGTTTCGTTATAAGACGATCGCGGATGAACCAAATTATTTGAAGCTGGTGGCTTGAGGTGAGTGGTGAAGCGTTCGTGCTTGCCTGATCAGGAAGTTTGCGGGTTCGTGAACATTGGATTGCCGCTCTTTGTCTGCGAGGCTGTGACTTCTTCCTGGAGGACGTCCCAGTGTTCGCGGAGGAGTCCGTCGGTGATGCGAAAGATATCGACGCCGACGAGAGGTTTTGGCCCCCAACCGATGTAGCGGCCGTGGATCATCACATAATCGCCTTCGGCAACGATGATGCCGGGCGTGTAGTGGAGTTCGGGAGAGAGATGAGGAGCGATCTCCTTCAGGCCGGCGCGGCCGGTTGGGACAGTGGGGTTGTGCTGGATGTAGTCGGGAGCGAAGATTTGGTCGAGAAGAGAGAAGTCACGATCGTTGAAGATGCCTATAAGGGCTTTGAGGACGAGGGCTTTATTAGTGGCGACGGTGGAAGCGCTCTGCGGGTTCATAGATTCCTGTGCCCCTCGGTGGATTGATTGTATGACTCTGTGAAGTATGATCTGGATTCTTCTTTTTTCGGCGGGCCTATTTGATGAGCATGGAGACGATGCTGGCGGACATGAGGTTTGCCATGGTGCCGGCGAGCATGGCGCGAAGGCCGAGTTGGGCGAGATCGTTGCGGCGGTTGGGGACGAGCGCGCCGATGCCGCCTATCTGCATACCTATGCTGCCTACGTTGGCGAAGCCGCAGAGGGCGAAGGTCGCGATAGAGAAGGTGCGCGGATCCAATGCGGTCTTGAGTTTGCCTAACTCGGTGAAGGCGACGAACTCGTTGATCATAGTGCGGGTGCCGAGGAGATTGCCGATGGTGCGGCACTCGTGCCAGGGAATGCCGATGAGCCACGCGACGGGTGCGCCGACGACGCCGAGAATTGCGTTGAGCGAGTGAGGGAAAGGAATACGGCCGTGGGCCCAGGCGAAGTTTGAGATGCCGAGCATGATGGCGTTGAAGAGGCCGACGAGCGCGACGAAGCTGATGAGCATGATGGCGACGTTGAAGGCGAGCTGGCCTCCGTCGATGGTGCCGCGGGCGATGGCGGCGATGAAGTTCTCGTTTTTGTGTTCCTCGTTGGGAGGCATGCGGACGGTGCCGGCGGTGGCGGGGACTTCGGTTTCGGGCACGAGCATCTTGGCGACGAGGATGGTGCCCGGTGCCGTCATGATAACGGCGGAGAGGAGGTCTTTGGCGTTAATGCCGAAGAGGATGTAAGCGGCCATGATGCCGCCGGAGACGTGGGCCATGCCGGAGGTCATGATGGTCATGAGCTCGGAGCGGGTGGCTCCGCTGAGGAAGGGACGGATGGTGAGAGGAGCTTCGGTCTGGCCCATGAAGATGCTGGCGGCGACGTTGGTGGACTCGGCTCCGGAGGTGCCCATGGTGCGCTGCATGATCCAGGCGACGATCTTGATGATCTGCTGCATGAGACCGATGTGATAGAGGATGGCGAAGAAGGCGGAGACGAAGATGATGGTGGGAAGGACGGCGAAGGCGAAGACACTGACAGCGCTCTTGGGGTCGCCGAGCGCTCCGAAGACGAGCGAGGAGCCGTCGGCGGAGTGGCCGAGGAGGCCGGTGATGACGCCGGAGATTGAGCTGAGGATGGTTTGGCCGTAGGTCCACTTGATGACGAGGAAGGCGAAGATGATCTGCAGGCCGAGGCCCCAGGCGACGGTGCGCCACTTGATGGCGCGCCGGTTGGTGGAGAAGGCGTAGGCGAGCGAGAGAAAAGTGATGAGGCCGAGTAGACCGGTGAATCGTGCCAAAGTGTGAGCTCCTGCGCGGACGTGGCTTGTGAATGTTTGGGATGAGTGTACCGGGTCGAGGGATGAGGCGCCTAAGGATTTTGTTGTTCTGGGTGTTGCATTTGCCTGTCCGTTTGGCTGGATCGGTTCTAGACTAGGCCACGGGCCCCTATCCAAAAAGAGAGATTTCTTCTATGTCGATTGATAGCCGTTGCTTTGTCGCGCGCATTTTTGCGGGGCTTATGTTGTTTGTGCTTTGGGTGGCAGCCGCGCACGCTCAGGTGCAGGAGAAGATGACGCCGGTGCTGCTTGCGGTCGAGGATGCGCCAGTGCCTTTTATGGGTTCGGATGGACGGGTACATCTTGTTTATGAGCTGTGGGTGACGAATTTTTCAAGCGCCGACGTGACAATGGAGAAGGTCGAGGTGAGGGGCGATGGCGATGTTCTCCTGAGTCTCGACGCGACTGCCATAGCCGGTCGGCTGCAGGCCGCGGGGCAGCGCGAGTCAGCGGGGAAGTTGGCGGGGAGTGCGCAGGCACTGATGTTTCTTCACGTGACCCTTGCGGCTGGAGCGGCGATTCCGGCTCGGCTCTCGCATCGCGTGACGATCCATGCGGATGCGGCGCCACCGGGTCAGCAGGAGATCACCGAGAGCGGCGGCGAGGTTGCGGTGAATCGCAGGCCTGTAGTGGTGATCGGTCCGCCGCTGCAAGGGGAGGGTTACGTCTCGGCGGATTCGTGCTGCGATGCGACGCGGCATACGCGGGCGGCACTGCCAATCAATGGCCGCGTGTGGGTGGCTCAGCTCTACGCGGTGGACTGGGAGCAACTGGACACGCAGGGACACATCCGCAAAGAGCCGCAACAGAAGCTTGAGAGCTATACCATCTTCGGCAAGCCGGTGCTTGCGGTTGCGGACGCTGTCGTTGTGTCGGTCACAGATGGGTTGCCGGAGCAGACGCCTGGCATGTATCCAACCAATATCGCGCTCGATCAGGCCGATGGAAACTCCGTCGTTCTCGATCTGGGAGAACAGCGTTATGCGATGTATGCGCATATGCAGCCGGGCAGCATCAAGATACACAAAGGTGATCGCGTGAAGCTGGGTCAGGTGATCGGACTGGTGGGGAACACGGGCAATTCGGTTGCGCCGCACCTTCATTTTCAAGTGATGGACAGGCCTTCGTCGCTTGCGTCGAATGGGCTACCGTATGAGATTCGCGATTTTCAGATTACTGGCAAGACTCCGGGGACAAAGGCTTTTGATGAGGCTGAGGAGAAGGGAACTCCACTTGCGGTTATGCCAATGTCGCCTGCTCAGTCCGTTAAGGAGGCTTTGCCGCTTGACCAGTTGATTATCTCGTTTGCGGCGCGCTAGGAGCGTAGACGGTAAGTTCTTAGAGCTCGAGGCCGAACCGGCTCAACATCTCGCGTCGGCCGAAGCGGGTAATTGCAAGCGCTCTGCTATCGAGATCCTGCGTCACCCATTTCTTTTTCAGCGCGATCTTTAGCAGAGCTGCTCCCAATGCGCCGCCTACATGGGGTCGCCGCTCGCTCCAATCCAGGCAGGCGCATGCAAACCGGCGGCGGAGTGCTCGAGTTGCCTCAAGGTCGATGCCTAACGTCTCGAACGCTCTGGTTCCTGCTGACGTGAGCTCGTATGCATTGTTGTTGTCTGACAGCCAGCCGAGCGTATGGAAGCGATCGTGAAGGGACACGCCGATTCTGCCGGCTATGTGGTCGTAGCAAGTTCGCGCGGCACATAATCGGTTTGGCGTATTCGGCACAAACTTATCGCGAGCACCGCCGGCGAGAACGCTCAGTCCTTCAAGCACATTCGCCACGTCGGGACCTTCCAAGCTGTAGTAACGATGCTTTCCCTGGACGACAACTCGGATAAGATGGGCTGTCTTGAGCCGCTGCAAATGTACGCTCGCGGTTGACGGGCTCACACCAGCTACTACGGCGAGTTCAGTGCTGGTTCGCGCGAGGCCGTCCATGAGGCAATAGAGAATGCGCGCTCGCGCCGGCTCGCCAATGGCTGCGGCAATTCTGGAGACTGCGGTATCTCCGTCGAGCGTTACATTCATACTTTGAAGTTAGACGAATTATCCATGTTCGGCAACTGACATAGTGAGACCTATGGGTTCCGCAACATTGTCCACCGGGCAGATTAGCCGTCGCGAGGTGATTGGGATGGTTGCTGGTCTCTGTGCGACGTACCCCATGGGGAGCGACGCATTAAGCACGCAACTATCTGGGAGCAAACCTATGACGATCACTTGCCTCATCCGTTATCAGATCGATCCGTTCCAGCGAGAGGTGTTCAAGCGATATGCAGAGAACTGGGGACGCATCATCCCACGTTGCGGAGGACACCTTGTCGGATATTTTCTTCCTTACGAAGGCACGAACGATGTGGCCTGGGGGATGATTGCATTCGATAGTCTCGCCTCGTATGAGGCTTATCGGGTTCGCCTGAAGGCTGATCCAGAGGCGCGCGAGAATCTTGCCATGGTCCAGAACAAGCGTTGCATTCTTCGTGAGGAGAGGAGCTTCGTGGAGGTGGTCCGAAGGAACGCTGCATATTCTCTGGACACCGACAAAACTCCTTGATTTTTATAGGCCAGCTAGACGTCTGAGAGGCGAAGCCGATGCTGCTTTATCATGATTTGGCGTTGATGGTACATTGGCTCGGATAGGTCGGGCTGTAATGAAAGGCAGATGAGAAAGCTCGCGAGTGAGGTTGAGCGATGAGTCAAGTGAGGCTGCTGGTTGGTACGCGCAAGGGCGCTTTTGTGCTGACGTCGGATGGAAAGCGGGAACAGTGGGAGATTGCAGGGCCGCACTTTGCTGGCTGGGAGATCTACCACCTCAAGGGATCGCCGGTGGACCCGAACCGGCTGTATGCTTCGCAGTCCAGCGGCTGGTTTGGGCAGATCATTCAGCGTTCGAACGACGGCGGCAAGACGTGGGAGCAGGCCGGGAATAAGTTTCTGTATGACGGAGTGCCGGGGACGCACCAGTGGTACGACGGCACGCCGCATCCGTGGGAGTTCAAACGGGTGTGGCATCTGGAACCGTCGCTGACCAATGCGGAGGAGCTCTATGCCGGGGCGGAGGACGCTGCGTTGTTCCGGTCCGGGGACGGCGGGCAGAGCTGGACTGAGTTATCGGGATTGCGGGGACATGGTTCAGGGCCGCACTGGCAGCCGGGCGCGGGCGGGATGTGCCTGCACACGGTCATTCTGGATCCGAGCGACCCTGAGCGGATCTACATTGCTATTTCGGCGGCCGGTGCTTTTCGGACAGACGATGGAGGCAAGACGTGGAAGCCGATCAATCATGGTCTCAGGTCGCAAGGGATTCCTGATCCCGATGCGGAGGTGGGGCACTGCGTGCACCACATTGCGATGCATCCTTTGCGGCCCGGAGTTTTGTTTATGCAGAAGCACTGGGATGTGATGCGCAGCGACAACGCGGGCGATTCATGGCAGGAGGTGAGCGGGAATCTGCCGACGGATTTTGGGTTTGTGATCGATGTGCATGCGCATGAGCCGGAGACTGTGTTCGTGGTGCCGATCAAGAGCGATTCGGAGCACTATCCGCCGGATGGGAAGCTGCGGGTTTATCGCAGCAAGTCGGGAGGGAACGAGTGGGAGGCACTAACGAAAGGATTGCCGCAGAAGGATTGCTACGTGAATGTGCTGCGTGATGCGATGGCGGTGGACTCGCTCGATTCGTGCGGTGTGTATTTTGGCACGACGGGAGGACAGGTGTATGGGTCGCCGGACGGAGGAGAGAGTTGGGCGCCGATTGTGCGTGATTTGCCGGCGGTGCTCTCGGTTGAGGTCCAGACGCTCGCATGATTCGGGTGGAGCTACCCGCGCATCTCCGGACTCTTGCGGGTGTTAAGGGTGAGGTGACACTTGATGTGCAGGGGCCTGTGACACAGCGGTCGGTGCTCGATGCACTTGAGATGAAGTATCCGATGCTCGAAGGAACGATTCGCGATCACGTGACGTTGAAGCGGCGGGCGTTTTTGAGGTTCTTCGCTTGTGAGGAGGACCTGTCGCATGAGTCGCCGGATGCGTTGCTGCCGGAGGCTGTTGCGACGGGGAAAGAGCCTTTTCTGGTCGTGGGGGCGGTTGCGGGTGGTTAGGGAAGTGGAACCGCGACTTGGTACTGTGCGTTCGTCAAGCCGGATCGGATTTCAGGTTGAGATTCCTTGCTAGCCGGTGAAGATACTTGGGATGAACGCCAAGAATCCTTGCGGCCTCAGGATAACTTCCTTTTGCTTCTCGCAGTGCGCTGAGGATGAGCTCTTTCTTGGATTGGTTGAGCGTGTCGTGGTATCGGGCTCCGGCGAGTTCTGCGGATTGCTCCTCGAGTATTCCGTTGGGGAGGTCTTCAGGAAGAATTTCCTCGGTGAGTCCGAGTACGATAGCGTGCTCGATGGCGTTCTCCAGTTCGCGAACATTTCCCGGCCAGCTATAGCCCATCAGTAAGGTACGGGCCTCCTGCGAGATGCCTTTGAACGGCCGCTTAGCTTTTTGCGCGTATTTTGCGGCGAAGTACAGGGCGAGCAGAGAGATATCTTCGGGGTGCTCGCGCAGCGGCGGCACGGTGACTGAGACGACGTTGAGCCGATAGTACAGATCCTGTCGAAACTCGCCGGCCTTGATTGCCTGCTCTAGATTTTTGTTGGTGGCGGCAAGAACGCGAGCCTTGAATGGGACGGACTGAGTTCCTCCCACTCGCTCGAACTCCTTCTGCTGGAGGACGCGCAACAGCTTGGCCTGCATGGGCGGCGCCAGTTCGCCGATTTCATCAAGGAAAAGTGTGCCGTCGCTGGCTGCCTCGAGCTTTCCCTTCCTCATTCCGATGGCGCCGGTGTATGCGCCTTTCTCGTGTCCGAAGAGCTCGCTTTCAAGCAGCGTTTCAGGAATTGCGGCGCAGTTGATGGCGATGAAGGGACGTTCGTTTCGAGGACTGCTTTGATGGATCGAACGCGCGACAACTTCTTTGCCGGTGCCGCTCTCTCCCCGGATCAGCACGGTGGAATCACTCTGCGCGACGCGGGAGATGAACTCACCCAGCTGGTGAATCTGTTTGCTTTCGCCAACGAGGTCGCTCGCTGAGTTGAGCTCCTGTTTCAAGCGCTTGTTCTCGGAGCGCAGAGCGTCGAGCGCGAGGATATTTTCAAGAGCGACTGCTGCGATTCGGGAGACCGAGCCTAGGAAGTGAATGTGATCTTCGCGAAATGGCGGTGCAGGGTGGAGAGATGTGAGATAGATGACGCCGATGATTCTTTCCACAGCAACGAGCGGTAGACAAAGTACATTCCGCTCTTCGCTCGAGGTTGAAGTGTCGTTCGTGAAGACGGCGGCGCGCTCCCATATTGCGCGATGAACGAGCTCGCGTTGAATCTCGATCTTTTCGGTCGCGTCCGGCCGCCGGCTCCAGGTACAGATCGAGGGTGTTTCTTCCGAGAGATCGTTTTGCAGAACGACGGCGCCGTCGTCAGCGGGAACCACTTCGAAGATCAGCCGCAGAAGTTCCCGTTGCAGGAGTTCGGAGTTGCGGATGGAGTTGATGACATTACTGATTCTGAACAGAGCGGTCAGATCGCGCGCCATGCGTCCAACCTCGACTCCAAATGTTGGAGGCGCGACTGGATGTTCCACTGGAATGCTGGTGACTGTGGAAGTGGAAGCAGCGTCGCTAAGCCGCATTTTGGTGTTGGGAAACACTTCGCCTTCGTGAGTTAGAAAGGCGAATTCAGTGTTGCCGATGCGGATCACATCGCCGTGGTCAATGACTCTGTGTCGCACGGGCGTTCCATTTACAAAGGTGCCGTTGTGGCTGTCGAGATCGACGAGCTCATATCGACCGTCCACCTGGCGGATCGCGCAGTGCCTGCGTGAGACCGCGGAGTCGATCAGGCATAACTGATTCGCCTGGTCACGGCCAATGGATATCTGGCCGTCAACCAGCTGTTGAACTGTATCGGTCAGCGAACCTGCGATGGCAAGGAGACGCGGCTTCATCAGAGCTCCGATGCGTCAAAGTGTAGCTGAACCGGTGGATAAAGCGGGTATTCAGCGTTGGCGGGAACCGAACGGATACTCCGGGTATCCGTTCGGATACCAATAGGACCGAGTGTGGCAGAGAGTTGTTACGCCGTGAATCGATGCGGCGTTTGTATCTCATTGCAAATACGCGTTTGCGATTGTGGGGCCGGAGTTTCAATCTGTTTGGCCACGTGCATGCAATATCTCCGGGCAACAAGCTCTCGAAGAGCAAGGTATTCCGGAGCAGCAGAGGAGCCCCGAGGGCACCTCAAAAAAGGAGATCGTCATGAAACACATCGCCGCAATCGCTCTCTTCGTCGTAGCAAGCGTCCTCACGGCCGGTAGTGCCATAGCGCAGGATCATGCGGTCAAGGCAACCGTTCCGTTCAACTTCAGCGTCAACGGCCGCTCGCTGCCAGCTGGAAATTACACACTCGGTACCGAGATAACCAGTCCACTCATACTTAACATTACAGACCGCGAGAAAGGCGTTCATGCAATGGCCATGACGCAGCCAAGTGCAGGCGGAGACAAACAGACCAATGTGATGGTGTTCCACCGGTATGGCAACCAGTACTTTCTGACTGAGATTCGTGCCGATGCTTCGTCGCTGAATGTCCGCATACCGACTTCGAAAGAAGAGAAGCGGGCCAGAGCACAGGTCGAGCAGGCAGGGCTTCGCACCACCAGTGACGATGTCATTGTTGCGCTCTACTAGCTAATCCAACGCTTCAGATGAAAAGGCCCCGGAGATAATCTTCTCCGGGGCCTTCTCTGTTTCGAGAGGTACTGCGATATTGTGATCGATGGGCTAGGGCTTGAGATTGCTCTTTGTAATGACTTCGCGGATGAGGGGCTGGAGTTTGGGTGGGGTGGGGGTAATCTGCAGAGTTTCACGGAGCATAACTTCGGGTTCGTTGAGGAGGGAATCGTCTTCGCTGAAGAGGGTGACGAGGGGCTGGTTGGCTTCGACCTTGTCGCCTAGTTTGGCATGCATCTCAATGCCGGCGTGGGCGGAGACGGGATCACCGGGTTTGGCTCGGCCTGCGCCGAGGCGTTGCACGGCCCAGCCGACTTGTTTGCAGTCCATGGAGGCAAGGTAGCCAGATGTTGGGGCCGTAAGGGTGCGGGTGGCTGTGGGTTTGTGATGGGCAGCGGGGTCTTCAAAGACTGTGATATCTCCGCCTTGGGCTTCAATGATCGTTAGCCACGCTTTGTACGCGTCTCCGCTGCGGAGGATTTCGTTGGAGAGCTTTGCTCCAGCTTCGGGGGTGGCAGCGTGGCCGGCAAGATGGAGCATCCAGCCGGAGAGGATGTTGGATAGTTCGATAAGATCCGCGGACATCGGATGTCTGTGCTGCTTCATGATGTCGACGCACTCCCAGACCTCGACCCAATTGCCGGAGAAACGGCCGAGCGGCTCATCCATGGTGGTGAGGAGGGCAGCGGTGCGTGTGCCCGAGGCCTCGCCGGTTTGCACCATGAGTTCGGCGAGGAATTTGGATTTCTCGTAGGTGGGCATGAAAGCGCCAGAGCCGACTTTCACGTCGAGGACAAGGGCGGTGAGGTCCTCGGCGAGTTTTTTGCTCATGATGCTGGCGGTGATGAGGTAAGGAGATTCGACGGTTCCGGTGTGGTCGCGGAGGGCGTAGAGGATGCGGTCGGCTGGGACTAATCGTGGGGTTTGGCCGACCAGTGCGGCACCGCAGCTTTTGAGCGTGTCGAAGAACTGCTTGAGGGTGAGCTGGGTGTTGAAGCCAGGGATGGTTTCGAGTTTATCGAGTGTCCCGCCGGTGTGGCCGAGACTCCGACCACTGATCATGGGGACGCAGATGCCGGGGACTCCGGTGGGCGTGGGTTTCGATAGCCCTGCGGCGGCTAAGATTGGAGCGATGAGCAGGGAGGTCTTGTCGCCGACGCCGCCGGTGGAATGCTTGTCGATAGTGAAAGTGTGGAGGGGCGTGGCGTCGAAGGTCTCGCCCGAGTAGCGCATGGCGGAGGTGAGGGTGGCGAGTTCGTGCGCGTTGAGACCGCGCTGGAAGACGGCCATGAGGAGGCTGGCGATCTGGGCGTCGGTGACGAGTTGTTTATCTGGGGTGCGCTCGACGATGGCTCGGATAAAGGCGTTGATTTCGGCGTCGGTGAGGACGAGGCCGTCGCGTTTGTGCAGGATGACGTCTATGGGATGGATTATGTGGGTCATGTCTTCGGCAGGGACGTTATGAGTTGGGAAGCAGGAAGGCTGCGGGGAGCAGGGTGGCGATGGTGGCTTCGGAGATGGCTCCCCCTTCTGCGGGAAAGAAGACGATGGTGTCGGGAGTACTGAACTCGTGGATGGTTTGGCGGCAGGCTCCACAGGGCTGGCTGGCAGTGTCGTTGAGGTTGGCGACTGCGATGGCGCGGATGCGAATTTTAGGACCGTGGAGGGCGACGGCGGTGGCGATGGCGGCCTGTTCGGCGCAGACGGTGAGGCGGTACGAGGCGTTTTCGACGTTGCAACCGGTGACGATCGTACCGTCGGTGAGCAGGACCGCGGCACCGACGCGGAAGTTGCTGTAGGGCGCGTAGGCGTGATGGGCAACGGCGATGGCGCGTTGCTGCAGGTCTGCGGCCTGGGCAGGGTCGAGCGGGGTGGCGTGACTGGGCGAATCTTGGCGTGACGAACTGCGGTTCGGAGACATGATGTGAGTGAGGCTATCGGGTGCAGAGGTCGATAGCAAGCCCTGTTGCGCTAATGGATAAGGGCTCGCGCCCGATATAGCAGATGTGGACGACCTGACTAAAGAGTTTATCGCTGAGAGCCAGGAAGGGCTTGACCGGATGGAGCGGTGCCTGACCGAGCTGGAGATGCGCCCTGATGACGCTGGATTGCTGGGAGAGATCTTCCGTGCTGTCCATACGATCAAAGGGACGACGGGATTTTTGGGCTTCGATCGCCTGGAGAAGCTAGCACACGCAGGCGAGCATCTGCTGGGCGCCCTGCGCGATGGCAGGCTGGCGGTGACGTCGGAGCTGGTCAGCGGTTTGCTCCACCTGCTGGATGGGTTGCGCGCGATTCTGGTGCTGATTGAAGAGACTGGCGGGGAAGGGGCTCGATCGAGTGATGAAGACGGTGAGCTGATTGCGGAGCTGGCTCTGTTGAATGGGGCGATGCCGCCGGCAGACATTGAAGCGGAGTTGCTGCACACGGTTGTCGATACCGGCGAGGTCGCTACTGGGCCTAGATCGGCGACGGATGACGCAAAGGTAGTGAATTCGCCATTGGCACCGACTGCAACCGTCACGAATAGTGAGAGAAACAGGGCGGGGAACGACAAGACGCTGCGGATCGACGTCGATGTGCTGAACCGCATGATGAATCTGGTGGGCGAACTCGTCCTGACGCGCAACCAGATGCTGCAAAGCGATATGGCGGCGGCAAACTTTCCTGAGTTGGCGCGACGGTTGGATAGCGTGACGGCAGACCTGCGTGAGACCGTGATGCAGGCGAGGATGCAGCCGGTAGGAAATCTTTTTGGCAAGTTTCCCAGAATGGTGCGTGACCTGGCGAGAACCTGCGGACGCGATGTGCGAATCGAGTTTACCGGGCAGGAGACAGGACTGGATAAGAGTCTACTCGAAGCGATCAAAGATCCGCTGGCCCACGCGGTGCGGAATGCCGTGGATCACGGGATTGAATCACCTGCCGACCGCGTACTGGCGGGTAAGTCGGCAGAGGGCTGTGTGCGGCTGAAGGCGTTTCATCAGAGCGGATCGGTGGTGATCGAGGTTACCGATGATGGCGCTGGAATTCCGATGGAGAGGGTTCGGGAGAAGGCGATCGAACGCAATCTGATAACGGCCGAACAGGCTGAGGGAATGTCGGAGCGCGAGGTATTGCAACTGATTTTTCTGCCGGGCTTTTCGACGGCGGCCGCAGTGACGACGGTTTCTGGTCGTGGCGTTGGGATGGATGTGGTGCGGGCCAATGTGGAGAAGGTGGGTGGGAGCGTTGAGGTCGAGTCGCGCCGAGGTGAAGGGACGACGTTGCGACTGCGCGTTCCGCTAACGCTCGCAATCGTACCTTCGCTTGTCGTGCGGAGTGGTGGACAATGCTTCGCGCTGCCGCAAAGCGCGCTGGTGGAGCTGGTGGATATTCCGCAGCGGGAGTTTGCGCGGGTAGTGCAGCGGATTGGGTCGGCGGAGCTTTACCGCTTGCGGGAGCGTCTGCTACCGATGGTCTGGCTTGATCGCTTACTTGGGCTCGAGGCCGATTCTCCCAAGACATCGCACGGTCACTATCTGGCGGTGCTCGAGGCGGATGGCTGCCGGTATGGGCTGGTCGTGGATGATCTGATGTCGCCGGAGGAGATCGTAGTGAAGCCGCTGTCGCCGGTGCTGCGCGAGATTGGGTTGTTCTCGGGAGCGACGGTGCTGGGTAATGGAACACTGGCGCTGATCCTGGATGTTGGTGCGACTGCGGCCCGCGCCGGAGTGAAGCCGATCGAGGAAGAGACCGTTGGTTTCGGCGCGGGCGAAGCGGCGATGCAAGAGACGGTGGGTGAGTCCTTCCTGATCTTTGAGGATCGAGCGCGGGAACGGACGGCGCTGCCGCTGAATATGGTGGAACGAATTGAAAGCGTGCCATTGGAACGGATCGAGTATGCGAGAGGTCAGCCGTTGCTCCAATATCGGGGTGAGTTACTGCCACTGAAAGACCAGGGCGATGTTCTGCCGGATCTGGAGGCTGCACGACAGCGAGGTGAAGACGTGTTGGTGACAGTGCTGATCTGTGGCGATGCCAGTCTCGGCGGGGAGCAGAGGGCCGGAATGGTCGTGCGGCAAGTGCTGGATGTCTCGGGGGGAAGGTTGCTTGAGCGGGACGCGATGAGCAACGGACTTGGAATGGAGCTTGCGCTGGTGAAGGAGAAGCTGACTGTGGTTCACCGTGAGTTTGGCGCGAAGGCCGCATCCGCGTGGCAGGAGGTCGCGTGAAACTAACCGGTCGTGACAAGATCGATGAGATTCAGGATGAGAACGACGCGGTGTCTCTCTGTTCGCTCTATTCGGGTAACGAAACCTTCGGGATCGACACGCGGAAGATACGTGAGGTGCTAGGGGAGCGGGACCTGCAGCGTGTGCCGATGTCGCCTGCGTTCATCGCAGGTGTAGTGCCTTACCGCGGTGAAGTGTTGACTACGGTAAACCTGCGCGCGCTGCTAGGAATGGAGGCACACTCCGGAGGCTGTTGTGTGCTGGTGATGGAGGACGATGAAGCCGCCGAGCGGTTCGGTCTTGTGGTGGATGCGGTGGGAGGCGTGGTCACGGTGAGTCGTCACATGCTGGAAGCAAATCCATGCACTCTCGAGACGCGTGCGAAATGGTTGTTCGATGGAGCCTACAAGATGGAGACCGCCCTCATGGTGCGGCTCGACCCGCAAAAACTGTGCCCGTCACGGCTGTCAGAGACGGGATTGTTTAAGAAGAGTGCAAGTGGAGAGAATAGATGCGAGCCCTGATCGTCGATGATTCAAGCTTTATCCGCGAATACTTGCGACACCTCTTGAACCGGATGGACATCGTGTGCGAAGAGGCCGTGGATGGGAGGGATGCGCTGACAGTGCTGGCGGCCGAAGGGGCTTTTGACCTGATGCTGCTGGATGTGAATATGCCGGTGATGAACGGCCTGGAGTGCGTCAAAGCGCTACGCGAAGCGAGGCTGGGTCAGCAGATGAAGGTGATGATGGTGACGACGGAAGCTGATCATTCGTTCATCGCAACTGCACTGGGCAATGGAGCTGATGAATTTTTGATGAAGCCGTTTACACTGGAGAGCCTTCGGGAAAAGATGCTTTTGCTTGGCGTTATTGCGGCCTGACAGGAAAAGAGGAAGTCGGACATGAATATTTTGAATGAACGGCCGCTTCGTATTCTTGCCGCAGACGATTCCACAGTAATGCGGAGTATTTTGTGGAAGCTGTTTCTGATGCATGCGGAAGATCGCGCGAGCAAACTGCCTCGGATGGAGTTGTGTGGGATCGCGAGCGATGGGGTGGAATGTCTGGAGCTGGTGAAGCGGCTGCGCCCGGATGTTCTTGTGCTCGACCTCGAAATGCCGCGGATGACTGGCCTGGACGTTCTCGACAGATTACGCGTTGAGAATCTCGAACTACCGGTGATTATGTGTAGCGCGTACACCGAGCACGGAGCCAGGTCGACGCTGGAGGCGCTGGGGCGGGGGGCTTCGGACTATGTGACGAAGCCGTCGGAGCAGCGCGATTTTGCTGCAGCGATGCAGTCGCTATCGCAGCAAATGCTGCCTCGAATCGCCGCACTCGCGAAGGACGTAGGCCGAGAGAGTGCGGATAAAGACGTTGCGTCAGACAATCTACAGCAAGCAAGACCCAGTAAGGGTACGGCGAAGGCGTCCCCGATCGAGGTTGTCGTGATTGGGTTGTCTACTGGTGGGCCTTCCGCGCTGGAGCAACTGCTGCCGAAGCTGCCGAAGGACTTTCCGGTCCCGGTGTTGATTGTGCAGCACATGCCAAAGTTGTTTACCGGCGCGCTTGCGAAGAGATTGGACAAATGTTGTGCGCTGCGCGTGGAACAGGCCTATGACAATGCCGCAATTCGCCCGGGAACAGTGTGGCTGGCGCCGGGAGACGCGCACATGGAGGTGGCTCCGCGCCGCGCGATGGGCGATGAGGACAGAGGGGTTGAGGTGTTCAGCAGTAGAGTTCGGCTGCACCAGCAGGAGCCGCTGAATCATTGCAGGCCGTCGGTTGACTACCTGTTTTTCTCGGCCGCGCGGATGTATGGAGCGGGAACGTTGGCCCTTGTGATGACAGGGATGGGAGCAGACGGTCTGAATGGAGCGCACGCGGTGCATAAGGGTGGCGGCGTTGTGCTGGCCCAGGATGAAGCGACCTCCGCGGTGTGGGGGATGCCGGGCAGAGTCAGTGAGGCAGGGATCGCAAGTGCGACGCTGCCACTGTGGGGGATTGCAAGCGTGTTGAAACAAAGAGTAAGTGCAGGGCGGACGGCGCGATCGGAAGCGGCGAACTGTACTGTGCCCTCGGCTCCGCGGCGGGAGATGATCCATGGCTTGCTCTGATTCGGACTACGAGTATCTTCGCGGGGTTGTAATGTCACAGTCGGCAAACCTGATCGACCCATCGCGTAATACCTTGTTCGATACAAAGCTGACGCCGATTGCACGGATGTCGGGTGCGGCCAGTCTTCAAGACTTCGTCAACATGTTGAAAGCTGGAAGGCCGGCCCATCTGCACCGCGCAGTGGCTGAGGCCATGACGATCAATGAGACAAGCTTCTTTCGTGATATCACGTTGTTCGACATGCTGCGGGAGGTGATTTTTCCCCGGTTGATCGAGCAACGTGCGGAGAAGCGACGATTGAGGATATGGAGCGCAGCGAGCTCGACGGGGCAGGAGGCTTACAGCCTGGCGATGTCGATCGCCGAATATTTTCCCGATCTCGCGCAGTGGGATGTAAAGATCGTTGGGACCGACATCTCGCGGCATGTGGTGGACTATGCGCAGAAAGGGCGATACCGGCGGTTGGAAGTAAACCGCGGACTGCCCGCTGGGATGCTGCTGAAGTATATGGTGCGTGAGGGCGAAGAGTGGGGGGTTGTTCCGCGCATCCGGTCCATGTGCGAGTTCCAGTATGCGAATCTGTGCGAACCGATGGCGCAGCTGCCTGTGTTCGACCTGGTGATGTTGAGAAATGTTCTGCTCTATTTTTCTCAGCACGACCGGAGAACGCTCTTCGGCGAGATCTATCGCAAGATGGTCCGAGGCGGATATCTGGTCCTCGGGAACGCCGAACAGGCTGAGGACTCTACGAATCTTTTTGAAGTGGAGTTCGCGGCGAATTGTTATTTCTACCGGCCCGTAAACGGAGGTTAGCGTTTTACGCGACCGCTTCAGCTGGGGGTGAACCCGACAAGACTGGCGTGCATCCTATAGTGTGAATGGCAGTTATGCTGCTGATATCACTTGGACGAAGATGCCGCGAGTTCCTTCCATTTCGAAGAAGAAAGCTGGCACTGAAGCCGACATCGCGAGCGCGTCACATCGTGCTTCGGCTGCGGTTGAAGCCGCACTGGCGCTGTTTCATCCGATTACGGCGAAGTGGTTTCGGGCTGTATTCGATGCGCCGACGGCTCCGCAGGTAGAGGGATGGCCGGCGATTGCGCGTGGTGAGTCGACGCTGATCCTCGCGCCGACTGGCACAGGTAAGACGCTGACAGCGTTTCTGTGGTGTCTCGATAAGCTGATGATGCAGACAGCGCCGGATGCCGCGCGTGGGTGCCGGGTGGTATATCTTTCGCCGCTTAAAAGCTCTGGCTGCGGATGTCGAGCGCAATCTGCGGTCGCCACTGGTGGGCATAGCCAACATGGCGAAGCGCGAGGGCGTGGACGTGCGCATGCCGGAGATCAGCGTGCGCACGGGAGATACCTCACAGAAGGAGCGGGCGCGATTTCGTAAGCACCCTGGCGACATTTTGATTACGACGCCAGAGAGTCTGTATCTGCTGCTGACGTCGGAGGCAGGCGAGGGGCTGCGATCGGTCGAGACAGTAATAGTGGATGAGATCCATGCGCTGGTGCCGAGCAAACGCGGCGCGCATATGGCTCTTTCGCTGGAACGGCTCGAGGCGCTGACTGGCAGACGGCTGCAGCGGATTGGCTTGTCGGCGACGCAAAGACCACTCGAGGAAGTAGCACGGTTTTTGGGAGGCGCGGAGTGCTTCGGTAAGAGATGCTGCCGCTTCCTCGGCGACTAAGTTGCCGCAGTCGTCGGAACGTGGCGTTGAGATTGCCAGCGTGTTGATGAGTGCGGCGAGTGACGATGGGGTGAAGCCGGATGTTGGGGCCGATGCGCCGGTGTACAGGCCGGTGACCGTGGTGAACGCGGGAGCGAGGAAGCTACTGGAGCTGAAGGTTGAGGTTCCGGTGGAGGACATGGCGCGGCTTGGCGAGATTGAGGAGCAGCCAAGCGGGCCGGCGTCGCAGGGCCCCAAGCGAACTTCGATCTGGCAGTCGATTCATCCGCGATTGCTTGAGATTATTCAGGGACGGACATCGACGCTGATCTTTGTGAATGCGCGCCGCATAGCGGAGCGGCTTGCCGGTGCGTTGAATGAGCTCGCGGGCGAGCAGATTGCGCGGGCGCATCATGGTTCGCTGGCAGCGGCGCAGAGAACAGAGATTGAGGAGTTGTTGAAGGAAGGGAAGATCAAGGCGCTGGTGGCGACGTCCTCGTTGGAGTTGGGGATCGACATGGGTGCGATCGATCTGGTGATTCAGATTGAGGCGCCGCCGTCGGTGGCGGCTGGGATGCAGCGGATTGGGCGAGCGGGGCATCAAGTGGGCGCGCCTTCGCATGGGATTATCTTTCCGAAGTATCGTGCGGATTTGATTGCCTGTGCGGCGGTGACGCGGGCGATGCACGAGGGCCATGTGGAGTCGACGCGGTTTCTGCGTAATCCGCTCGATGTACTGGCGCAGCAGATGGTGGCGGTGATTGCCCATCCTCCGCTCGGTGTCGCCGATGCGGAGCGAAGGATAAAGCGTGCGACGGAGGAAGAGGGCAGTCCTGGGATCAGCTATGCTGCGTTGTTCGCACTGGTGCGCGGCGCGGCGCCATTCGCGGGATTGAGTCAAAGCGTGTTCGATGGCGTGCTGGATATGCTGGCGGGGAGGTATCCGTCGGATGAGTTTGCCGATCTGCGACCTCGGGTCACCTGGGATAGAACCAGGAACTGGATTACGCCGCGTGCGGGTGTGAAGCGGATTGCGATTTTGAATGGCGGGACGATTCCCGATCGTGGGACATATGGAGTTTTTCTCGCTGGTGAGCGGAGCAAGCCGGTGCGCGTCGGCGAACTAGATGAGGAGATGGTCTTCGAAAGCAGGAACGGAGACACCTTCATTCTAGGTGCGTCGACGTGGCGGATTGATGAGATTACGCATGACCGCGTGCTCGTGACGCCTGCTCCCGGAGAAGCAGGGAAGATGCCGTTCTGGCATGGGGACCAGGCGGGTAGACCGCTTGAGTTTGGGCGCAGGATTGGAGCCCTAGTGAGGGAGTTGCGCGATGCGCCGCGTGCCGTTGCGGTGACGCGGCTGACAACGGAGCATGATCTGGAGCCCAGTGCTGCGGAGAATGTTCTGCGTTATCTGGCGGACCAGGAGCTGGCGACCACGGTGGTTCCTGACGATCGCAACATTGTGATCGAGCGAGTCAGAGATGAGCTGGGCGACTGGCGCGTGTGTGTGCTGACGCCTTTCGGCAGCAGAGTTCATGCGCCATGGGCGATGGCGGCGACGGCGAAGCTGCGGGTCTCGTCCGGATACGAAGTGGAGACGATGTGGTCGGAAGACGGCTTTGTGCTGCGTTTTCCCGAGACTGAAGAAGCTCCCGCGATCGATCCAATTTTGTTGGAGCCGGAGGAAGCGGCGGAGCTTGTATTGCGGCAGTTGGGGTCAACGGCGCTGTTTGCGGCGAAGTTCAGGGAGAGTGCAGCACGGGCGTTGTTGCTGCCGCGAAGAAGGGCGGACGGACGGACTCCGCTATGGCAGCAGAGGAAGCGAGCTTATGACCTGTTGAGCGTGGCGAGCCAGTACGCCTCCTTTCCGATTCTGCTGGAGGCTTACAGGGAGTGTCTGCGCGATGTATTCGACATGCCGGGGCTGATGGAGACGTTGCGGAATATCGGGAACCGTTCGTTACGAGTGCATACGGCGAACTCACGGTCGCCGTCTCCGTTTGCCTCGGCGCTGCTGTTCAGTTATGTGGCGAACTATATCTACGATGGTGACGCGCCGCTGGCGGAGAGACGTGCGCAGGCGCTTTCGATCGACCAGGATCAACTGCGGGAGCTGATGGGAGATGCCGATCTTCGCGAGCTATTGGATATTCATGCCATTGAAGAGACGGAGGAGCAGCTGCAGTGTTTGTCCGATACCTATCGTGTGCGAAACATGGATGGTGTGCACGATCTGCTGCTGCGGTTGGGGGATTTGACGCGGACCGAGTTGCGCTTGCGATGTGTAACCGAGGAGGTTGCAGATACGGTAGGAAAGTTGATGCGGGCGCGACGGGTGCTCGAAGTGCAGGTAGCCGGGGACAAGCGGTTGATTGCGGTGGAGGATGCTGCGCGGTATCGGGATGCGCTTGGAGTACCGCTGCCGCCGGGACTGCCGACGGCTTTTCTGCAGGAGGCTCCGAATGCGTCGATCGATTTGGTGAGGAGATTTGCGCGGACGCATGGGCCATTTACCACGCATGTGGCGGCGGCGCGATTTGATCTGCCGATGGGGAGCGTCGAGGCGATCTTGCAGGGGCTGGTGCAGAGCGGCAAAGTGGTGGAGGGTGGTTTTCGCCCCGGAGGAATTCATCGTGAATGGTGCGATGACGAGGTGCTGCGTGCGATTCGGCGAAGGTCGCTGGCGCGGCTTCGGAAGGAGGTTGAGCCGGTTGAGCAGAGGATACTGGCGAGGTTATTTACGCGGTGGCAGGGTGTGGTGCAGCCGCGGCGTGGCCTGGATGCGCTGCTGGATGTGATCGAAAATCTGCAGGGGGCGCCGCTGCCGGCCTCGATTCTGGAGACGGAGATTTTGCCTGCTCGTCTTACAGCATACAAGTCCGCTGACTTGGATACTTTGATCGCGGCGGGTGAGGTGGTGTGGGTGGGGATGGACCCGATCGGAGAGCGCGATGGGCGGATTGGACTTTATCTCGCCGAGAAGTTGCATGCTCTTTGGCCGATTGCTCCGCCGCAGCCGGTGGAGCGGATTGTGCGCGATGAAGAGGGCAACCTGATCCCTGCGTCGACGGCGGAGACAAGCAGAGGGACGAAGGTCGTCGAGTATTTGAAGATTCATGGGGCTTCGTTCTTTCAGGATTTGCACGATGGAGTAGGCGGCGGATATCCGGGGGAGACGCTGGAGGCGCTTTGGAGCCTGGTGTGGAAGGGGTTGCTGACCAACGATGGCATGGCTGCGTTGCGGGCTTATTGTGAGCGGCCTTCAACTGGTTCGCGGAAGCCAGCGCGACGAATCAATCAGCAGGCGGTATTCAGGTCGCGGCGAACAACTCCTCCGACAGCGCAGGGACGGTGGGCGTTGAATGGCGCGGCGTTTGCAAAGGAGAGATCGGCGACGGAGTGGAGTCACGCGATGGCGCAACAGCTGTTGACGCGGTACGGCGTGGTGTTTCGCGAGACAGCACATGCGGAAAATCTTCCCGGCGGCTTTTCTGCGATCTATGACGTGATGAAAGCGTTGGAGGAGAGTGGGAAGATTCGGCGAGGCTACTTTGCGGCTGATCTTGGGGCGACACAGTTTGCTATGCCCGCTGCAGTGGATCTTCTACGCTCGCTACGGGTGCAACAGGACCCGGATAAGGTGGAGATGCTGCAGCTCGCGGCGACCGATCCGGCGAACCCTTATGGGGCGCTGATGCGGTGGCCCGCAGCTCCGGACGCGGGGTCTTCGTTGACTCGGAGTGTGGGTGCGAGGGTGATTCTCTGCGACGGAGCGCTGGTGGCCTATCTGCGGCGAGGAAATCCGAACCTTCAGGTATTTCTGCCGGAAGAGGAGCCGCAACGGTCACACGTGGCACGGAGCTTGGCGGAGTTTTTGGTTAGCCGGGTGCAGGGAGAGCGCGGGGACGAGGATGCTGGACGGGCCGGGATGTTGATTTCAACAGTGAATGGTGTTGCGGTGGTGGAGAGTGCAATGGCTCGACCTCTGCTGGATGCGGGGTTTGCAGCGGGAGCGATGGGGTTCAATGTGCGGCGGAATCTGCCGCCGTTGACGGGACACCGAGGTGGAGTGAGCGCGAATGCCTGAGGGCGACACAATCTACCGGGCGGCACGGGCGATGCAAAAGGCGATTGGCGGCAAAGTTGTTACTGGGTTTGAGACTGGTTTGGCGAAGCTGGCTCGGGTGAATGATGATGCGCCGCTGGTGGGGCGGGTGGTAGAGAAGGTAGAGTCGCGGGGGAAGTGGTGCCTGATTTATTTTTCGGGTGACTTGATTTTGGTTACGCATATGTTGATGAGTGGAAGCTGGCACCTGTATCGCACGGGAGAGCGGTGGCAATTGGGGCGGCCCCGGATGCGGGTGGTGATTCGGACAGCGGATTGGGAGGCGGTAGGATTCAATATTCCGGTGGCTGAGTTTTACACTTCGCGGTCTCTGGAAAGAAGCAGCCAGGTACCGAAGCTGGGACCGGATATTTTGTCAGAGAGTTTTACCGTCGACGGAGGGGTGGCGCGGCTTGCTGCTTACAGGCGAGAGAATCCCGATGCGGAGATTGCCGTGGTGCTGCTCAATCAACAGGTGCTGGCGGGGTTGGGAAATGTCTATAAGAGCGAGGTCGCGTTTGCCGCCGGAGTGAATCCATTTCGCACGATGCGCACGATCACGCAGCGGGAGATGGAGGTCTTAGTGGATGTGGCGCAGCGGTACATGCAGGCGAACGCGGCGGATGGCGCAGCGACCGGGATTGTGACGTACTCGGGGAATCGCAGAACGACGCATGCGATGGATCGCGAGGAGAGGTTATGGGTGTATCGGCGACAGGGGCAGGAGTGCCGTAGGTGCGGAGCGATCGTGATGATGCGAAAGCAAGGAGTGCAGGCGCGGTCAACCTACTGGTGTCCGGAGTGTCAGCCATGGATTGGGATGGGTGAGATAGGTGCTCCCGTCGGGCGAGTTGATAGACTTCCTCGATGAAAGATATGAATCGTCGAGAGATGCTGAAGTTGAGCTCGGCTAGTGCTCTAGCTGCGGTTGCTTCCGCGATGACCGTAGTCGCCGCGACTGCCGAATCCGAGCACCGCGCTGTGTCGAAGTGGGGAATCTTTGAAGTGACATTACAAGGGCCTTCGACGGGGAATCCGTTCACCGATGTCGAACTGGCGGCCACGTTTGTGTTGGGGACTCGGGCCGTGACGGTAGATGGATTCTACGATGGCGATGGGAGGTACAAGGTCCGGTTTATGCCCGATGACGAGGGCAACTGGAGTTACACAACACGGAGCGGAGTGCCGGAGCTCAACGGGAAGGCAGGAACATTTGCTTGCGTTGGTGCATTGCCCGGAGCGCACGGGCCGGTGAGGGTGCGTAATACGCATCACTTCGCTTACGCAGATGGGACGCCGTATTTTCCATTCGGCACCACATGCTATGCATGGGTGCATCAGGGCGACGAGCTTGAACGTCAGACGCTGGAGACACTACGGACGGCGCCGTTCAACAAGATACGCATGTGCGTGTTCCCGAAGAGCTATGAGTACAACCACAACGAGCCGGCGCTGTATCCCTTTGAACGAAGTGCGGGAGTCAGCGATTTCTCACGGCCGAATCCGGCATTTTTTGCGCATCTCGAACAGAGAATCGCCGAGCTTGGTGCGATGGGGATAGAGGCGGACCTGATCCTATTTCACCCCTACGACCGATGGGGCTACGCGACGATGCCGCCGGAGTCCGACGACCGGTACCTGCGTTATGTGTTGGCGAGGTTGTCAGCGTACCGGAACATCTGGTGGTCGCTGGCGAATGAGTTCGACCTGATGAAAGCGAAGTCCGTTGCGGACTTCGACAGGTTCTTTCATCTTGTGGAACAGCATGATCTGGTGGGCCATCTTCGGTCGGTGCACTATTCGAAGACGATGTATGACTACACCCGACCGTGGGTGACTCACGCCAGCCTACAGAGTTATGACTTCGAGGCCGCGGCGGGATGGCTGAAGGCATGGGCAAAGCCGATTGTGTATGACGAGGTGATGTATGAGGGCAATCTGAACCGCCGGTGGGGAAATATCTCCGGTGAGGAGATGACGCGTCGGTTCTGGCTGGGAGTGATCGCGGGATGCTACGTGACGCATGGAGAGACGTACCTTGATCCTGCGCAACCGCTGGATGAGAATACGACGCCGACGCTGTGGTGGTCGCACGGTGGGACGCTGCATGGGACGAGCCCAGCGAGGATTGCGTTCCTACGCAAACTGGTGGAGCAGACTGCAATGGCGGCAGGGAGGGAGTCAAAACGGACGGGGCTTGAAGCGGGACCCTCGCCTTACTATCTGAATGCCTCGAGTGTGGATGCGACGGGCCTGGTGACGCAGGAGATTTTGTACTACATAGATTTTCATCAGCCAATCTACTATGAGTTTCCGCTGCCGGAGGGAAGTTTTACGGCGGAGCTGATCGATCCGTGGCAGATGACAGTGACGGCGCTTCCTGGAAAATTCAGCGGAAAGACAAAGTTGAAGCTTTCAGGAAGACCCTATCAAGCAGTGCGATTTCGTGGGTCTACTTAGAGATTCGGTTGCTGCGGTGGCGGATTTGGCTGCTGCTGTTTGTCTTTGTCCTTACCGCCACCGAAGAGCTTTTGCAGGAAGTTTTTCTTCTTGGGTGGTGCGACAGGCTGCGTCGTGTCGGGGGCATTGCCGTCGGGAGGAGTATTGGGCGGCTGGCGAACGATAGGCGCGCCGGTTGTGGGTGGCGGCGTCGTGGCGGGGTGGGTAGCGTCAGGCGTGACGGATTTGTTGCCGCCGATACCGAAGATCTTCTGGATGAAGTTTTGCGGATTTTCGCCCATCTGACTACAGGAGTTGACGGGCGCCGTGCCGTCGAGGAAGGCAACATAAAAGCTATTGCTGGGGCAGGTGGAATCGACGAGAAGACTGGATGGCTTGTCGATGTGGGCGATCGTGACGCCCTCAGGTGCGGTGAAGGGTTTGACGTCGGAGTACTGAGGAAGCTGGATCGCACGCTTCATGAACTCGGTCCAGATAGGAGCGGCGGCGTGAGCGCCTTCAATCTTGATGTCGGTGTAGTCGTCGTTGCCGACCCAGACAATGCAGAGGAGGTTGGAGGTGTAGCCCGCGAACCATGCGTCGTGGCTGGTTCCTGTTTTACCGGCTGCGGGCGCCGTGAAGCCGTGCCCGCGGACCGCACCCGCAGCCGTGCCGTAGTTCAGGGCGCCTTCGAGCAGCGACTGCGTAAGGTACGCGACGCGGGGGTCCAGAATCTGCTTGCCTTCGGAAGAGAAGTCCGAGACGATGTCGCCGTTCGTGCTACGCACCGAGGCGAGCATCCACGGATTGAGATGAACGCCGTTGTTGGCGAAGACGGTGTAGGCGCCGGCCATATCGACCGGTGTGGCGCTGTAGGTGCCAATGGCAACGGACGGGGTGGCCCTGGCGGACGCGACGCCGGCGGAGCGAGCGAGGGCGGCGACGTTTTCGTAGCCGACCTTTTGTGCGAGGGCTATGGTCGCGATGTTGAGCGAGTGAGCGATTGCGGTGGCCGCGGTGACCATGCCGGGGAACTCGTCCTTCTTGAAGTTGCCGGGCGTATAGGACTGGCCATTGGTGCCGAAGTCCTGGGGGTCATCGTCGAGCTGAGTGAGAGCAGTGAAGACTCCGTCTTCGCCGAGAGACATGCCGTTGAGGCTGGTGTTGTAAGCCGTGGCGTAGACGAAGGGCTTGAAGATGGAACCGGTGGGGCGGTTGGAGACGGCGTGGTTGACCTGGGAGACGCCGTAGTTGCGGCCGCCAACCAGTGCCAGAATCTGTCCGGTGTGGGGGTTGATGGCGACAAGCGCGACCTGCGGGTAGGTGATGGGAGCAGGCTCCTCACCCTTGGGTGTCTTGTGCAGGCTGCGGACGAGTTCGTCGACATTGCGCATGCCGCTCTCGACGGCGTCGGAGGCGGCTCGCTGCAACTCAGGATCGAGCGACGTGTAGATGCGGAGGCTCTGGTGCGAAAGGTCTTGATCGCCGATGCGCTGTACGAGCTGATCGTGGACGAGGTCGACGAAGTACGGAGCTTCGCTGGCGTCGATGTTGGGGGGCGCGAGGTGGAGAGGTTCGGCTTTCGCGCGTGAGGCTTCGCTGGCGGTGATAGCACCGGTCTCGACCATGGCATCGAGGACGAGGTTGCGGCGCTCCATGGCGCGCTCAGGATGGCGGTAGGGGTTCAGGCGGCTGGGAGACTGAATCGTACCGGCGAGTAGAGCACACTCCGCCAGATCGAGTTGTTGCAGATTCTTGTTGAAGAAAGTCTGAGCGGCCTCGCCAAAGCCGTTGATAGCGTAACTGCCGACGTGGCCAAGATTGATCTGGTTGGCGTACATCGTGAAGATTTGCTGCTTGGTGAAACGGGACTCAAGCTGGAAGGTAATGAGAATTTCGATCAGCTTGCGTTTGATGCGGCGCTCGGGAGAGAGGAAGATGCCGCGTGCGAGCTGCATCGTCAGGGTTGAGCCGCCGCCGGTCCACCGGCGGTCGCCGCGAAGATCGTGCCAGGCCCAGCCGAGCATGCTGTGGTAGTCGACGCCGCCATGCTCGAAGAAGCGGCGGTCCTCGATGGCGACAACGGCCTGGACCATGTGCGGCGGAATCTCGTTGTAGGTGACGAGGCGGCGCTTGGTGCGGTTCTTGTCTTCGGAGAGCGCGGTGATGAGCTGAGGCTCAAGCTCGTAGGCGCTGAGGGCGGCTCCGTTCTCGGCGGTGATGCTCTGGACGACGCCGTCGCTGGTGTTAATGGTGGCCCCGTCGGTATTGTGGTAGCTCTCCGGACCGGGCTTGATGAAGATGTTGTCGCCTTTGAGCTGATAGGTGCCGAGCTGCGGGTTACTGTTGTAGCCGGCCTGGCGAAGGTCTGCGGCGATGGAGCCTGCGGAGAGCTGCTGACCATCGCGAACCTCGCGTGGCGCTGCGTAGATCTGCGAGACGTTGGCGAAGATGGGACCTGAGGCGATGCGGTCGTCCACCACGCGCTGGTAGTGGTAATAGAAGTAGCCGAAAATAAGCGAGCAAACCACCAGAACAGCGAGGAACCCGACGAGCGCGATGCGGAATAGGCGAGAGTGCAGAAGATCTGAAACGCGATTCGCGGTTCGTGTATTGCCGTATTTGAGTTTGACTGGCATAAGTGCAGGAACTAGGGCTTGCGTACCAGCGTGCGCATGGTGACTATTAGATTAGACGGGTTGAAGGCCGCGATGTGCATTAGGGCGTGACTCGATCAGTGGGGTCTAGTTTAGCTTGGGCGATCAGACTGGAAAGATGAATGGCGACCTGATCCAGCGGGTGTTCCTGATTCGTTAACTTCAGACGGTCGACGAGTTCGACTTTGCCTTCAACAACGCCGCGGCCAATATTGATTCGATAGGGGATGCCAACAAGGTCAGCGTCTTTGAATTTGACCCCGGCGCGTTCGTCGCGGTCGTCCAGAATGACATCGATCCCCGCGGCTTCGAGGTCGGCGGCGACCTTTTCTCCGGCTGCCAGCAGAGCGGGATCGCCGATATTGGTGATGGTGACGACGGCCTGGAAGGGCGCAATAGCTGGATGCAGCGCGTAGCTGTTCCTTTCATTAGCAGCGGCTGAGGATTCGATAGCGGCGGTAAGGATGCGCTCAATGCCGATGCCGTAGCAACCCATGATCGGCATGACCTCTTTGCCCTCGCGATTGAGGACAGTGGCGCCCATGGATTTAGAGTACCTATAGCCGAGCTTGAAGATGTGGCCAACCTCGACGGCCTTCGCGACCTTGAGGGGCATGCCGCTCAGAGGGCACGGATCGCCTTCATTGACGTTCCGGATGTCGGCAACGCGCGTCCAGGTGAAGTCGCGACCGGGGACAATGTTGCGGTAGTGGTAATCGAGCTTGTTCGCACCGCCTACCATGTTCTTCCGGCCTTCGAGTCCGTGGTCGATGATGACGGTCGCGGCACGGGGGTCGCCTTTGGCTTCGGGAAGTACTTTGAGACCGATGGGACCGAGATATCCAGCGGGGCCTTCGAAGTAAAGAGCAAGTTCTTCGGCAACCATGGTGCGAAGCTCGGACACATAGGCAACGGACATAAGTTTTGTTTCGTTGACGAAGTGATCGCCGCGAAGGAAAGCGATAACCGGGACCTCGATGGTTTTGCCCGTCGAGTCTCTTTTTTTGCCCATGTAGGCGACAGTCTTGATGTCGGAGGCGGGAGAGATATTGAAGAACTTAGCAACATCTGCAATGGCAGCCGTGCCGGGCGTATGGACGAGTTCCGGCATGCCGTCGCCGGTCGGCTCCATCTCGACGACGGGTGTGAGCTGCGACGTGGCTTTTTCGAGATTTGCCGCGTAGCCGCTCTCAGCGCAGCTGACGATGAGGTCTTCGCCGGCCTCGGTGTAGACCATGAACTCCTGCGACTGCGAGCCGCCCATGGCTCCGGAGTCGGCCTCGACTGCAATGAATTGCAGCCCGCAGCGGGTGAAGATCCGCCGGTAGGTGTCGTCATGTTTGTTGTAGGAGACGTCGAGGCCGGCCTCGTCGATATCGAACGAGTAGGCGTCCTTCATGAGGAACTGGCGGACACGCAGCAGCCCGGACCTGGGGCGTGGTTCGTCGCGGAACTTGGTCTGGATCTGGTACCAGATCTGTGGGAGCTGCTTATAGCTGCGCAGTTCCTTGCGGGCGATGTCGGTGACGATCTCCTCGTGGGTCATGGCGAGGCAGAACTCAGCGCCCTTGCGATCCTTGAGGCGGAACATATTGTCGCCCATGGCGGACCAGCGGCCGCTCGCCTCCCAGATCTCCTTCGGGTTGAGGGCGGGCAGGTAGAACTCCTGGCCGATGCGGTCCATCTCCTCGCGCACGATACCGATGATCTTGTTGATCGAGCGGTTGCCGAGGAAGAGGTAGCTGTAGATGCCGGCGCCGAGCTGGCGGATATAGCCGGCTCGGAGGAGGAGCTTGTGGCTGGCAACTTCGGCGTCTGCAGGTGCTTCACGGAGGGTGGGGATGAAGAGCTGTGACCAGCGATGCATGGGCAAAAAGGCACTTTCCTGCCTGCTGCGGTGGCATGCGCAGGCTTTTCGGGGATCAGCTCACATTCTAACTGGGAAGCCGGTTTGAAGCACAGGACGCCCAAGATGATGAAATTGCGAGCGATTTAGCGAGGAAAAAGTTGAGTGTCTTCCTATATGTACGCCAGGCGACATACTTTGTCTCCCAAAAAGAGTACCGTCATGCTAATCGCACAAACCCGCCCCGCATTTTGTGGGCAACCAGTCTTTGCGGCCAGAGGATTTCCCTCGCGTGAGGACACTCAGTTGCCTACCCGACACAACCTAACAGACTCGACGGTCCGGTGCCGCAACGCCATCCTTGCGCAGTTGCCCGAGGATGAGTACGAGGCGTTGGCGAAGTTCTTGACACCGGTCGATCTGCCACTCGGTAAGCAGCTCTCTGAACCGAACCTCCCGATCGAGTACGTGTACTTTTTGAATAACGGCCTGATTTCGACGGACGCGCTGACCGAGAAGGGGGAGTCGGTCGAGGTCGGGGTGATTGGGCGTGAGGGGTTTGCGGGTCTTCCAGCGCTTCTGGATCAGCCGCAGATGTCCCATTCCGTGCTCATGCAGGGCGTGGGCGACGGGCTGTGTATTCGCAGTTCGATCGTTCGCGACGAGTTCGTGAAAGGTGGCATGTTGCAGCGGATGGTGCATGCGTTTGCCTATTTGCAACTGGTGCAGGTGACGCAGTCGGTTCTGTGCAACAGAATGCATGAGGTGGATGCGAGACTTGCGCGCTGGCTACTGACCTCGGCCGACAGAATGGAGTCGGAATCGTTGAACCTGACACAGGAGTTTCTGGCGCAGATGCTTGGAGTTCAGCGGTCGACGGTGACGGTGGCGGCGGGGGAGCTGCAACGAGCCGGAATGATCGGTTACAGCCGAGGAAAAATCAATATTTTGGATCGCCCAGCGCTGTCCAAGGTGGCCTGTGAGTGCTATGAAATCGTGTCCTCATCCTATAGGCGCATCTTGAAGGCCGATCCTGATGGCTCGTTGAGTTACGTCGTCTAGATGACGGAACGATTTGCCCTAATTTGTTAACCTTTTCCAGCAATTCGATATTATGAAACAGCTTTTCAATATCCAACGCATGGACAACGCATAGACCGTGTCTTTTCTGGAGACGCTAATGCTCAAGATCGTTCTGGTTGGACAGGATATCCGTCTGTTGGAGACGCGGGCCGAGGTGCTAAGGAAGACCGGCGCGGATGTCGTCTACTGCGTCGGATGCCAGGCGCTCAACATCGTAGCTTCCGAGATGCCGAATCTGCTCGTGTTGTGCCATTCGATCGTGCCCGAGGAGGCAGAGGCGATAGCTGACAGGGTTCGCACGCATTATCCGAAGACAAGAGTTCTGTTGGTGCTTTCGCCGATGACCGCCGAAGGGCCATATCCATACCAGGACGCGAAGTTCGACGCTAAGAGCCTGGCGGAGCCGGCGCAGTTGGTCGAACGTGCAACCGAATTGCTGCAGGGACTGCCTTTTCATCACGTGAGAGAGATCACGCGTGATCGGCAGGAGCCGGCAACGCCTTAATTCCCTCGTCGTCGAAATCTAATCTGCGTTAACTGAGCTGCAGGGTCCAGAGATCGTGGAGGTGCACGACTCCCTCGACACGACCGTCAGCAGCAATCACAATGAGCGACGTGATCTTTCTCTCTTCCATAAGAGCGAGGGCAGACGATGCGAGCATTCCGCCGTCGACGGTGAGGGGCTTGGGATTCATGATCTCACCGGCGGTGTGCTCGAGTGCGTGGGAGCCATCGCGCTCGAGCAGGCGGCGAAGATCTCCGTCCGAGATCATGCCGGCAAGACGGCCGTCTTCAAGCACAGTAGTCATGCCGAGCTTCTTGCGCGACATCTCGTAGATGACCTGCGTCATCGGGGTGGAACTCGCGACCTGCGGCAACGCATCGCCCGTATGCATCAGCTCGCGGACGCGGGCGAGCCGTCTGCCGATGCGGCCACCGGGGTGAAGGTCGGCGAAGTCCTCGGCCTTCCAGCCGCGGCGACGGCTTACTTCGAGGGCCAGCGCATCGCCCAGCGCCAGCATGACCGTTGTGGATGCAGTGGGTGCGAGGTTGAGCGGACATGCCTCGGAGGAGACGCTGCAGTCGAGGAAGATGTCGCTCGCCTGCGCGAGCGTGGAGGTGCTGCAGCCGCTGATGGCGACGAGCTTTGCGTTCAGGCGCTTGAGCGTTGGGAGCAGCCGCAGCAACTCTTCGGTCTCGCCGCTGTAGGAGAGCGCAAGGACGATGTCGCCGGACGTAAGCATGCCCAGGTCGCCATGAATGGCTTCGGCCGCATGCAGGAAGTGCGCCTGCGTTCCGGTAGAGCGCAGCGTCGCGGCAATCTTGCGGGCGATGATGCCGCTCTTGCCGATGCCCGTAACGACGATGCGGCCACGGCTTTCGGCTGACTGAAGCAGAAGGTCGGTCGCCTGCGCGAACGGCACGAGCATCGTGCTGTCGAGACGGAGTGCGAGCTCGTTGAGAGCGGCTGCCTCGACGCGCACGAACTCCGATGGGCGCAGGGAGTCTGACGGACTGGTGGCTTTGCTGGACATAGTGCTGGACCATGTCGATGCTAGCAGAGGACCGCTTAATGATGGTCTGCTGGGTTTTCCCTGAACACTGTTGGACGCAACTGCCGTAAAACGTGTTCCTTGTATCGTTTGGGATAATTTTGCGTCTAATCTGGATAGAATTGGTATAGCGAAGTGTGCTGGAAGGATGTTGATCGTGAAGCGGAACGGATTGGTCTTCGGTGTGATGGTCGTTGGGATCGCGCTGCTTTTGTGGGCGGGATGGCATAACCTGCGGGAGCGTCGCCTGGCGATGCAGCAGGCGCAAGAGAATCACGTGGTTTTGACGCCTGCGAAGCCAGGACAAGCCGGACAGCCGGCACCGTCAGAGGCGCAAGACACTCAAGTCGAAGCCCCGCGCATGCTTGGCAAGGTGGCGCCGTCATTTACCCTCGCAACTCTGGACGGGAAGAAGGTATCGCTCAGCGACTACAAGGGCCACCCAGTCCTGGTGAACTTCTGGGCAACCTGGTGCGGGCCATGCAAGGTTGAGATGCCTTGGTTCGAGGAGTTCAACAAACAGTATGCGTCTCAGGGGCTTGTGATTCTCGGGCTTGCTGACGACGTCGACGCAGGTAAAGATGCCATCGCCAAGGTCGCAAAAAAGACCGGCGTTACTTATCCGATCCTCCTGACGGACGGCAAAATCCAGAAGGCGTATGCGCCGGGAGGGATGGACTATTTGCCTATGTCGTTCTATGTCGATCGCAACGGCGTCATCGTCGAGGAAACCGCCGGACTGGGCGGCAAGGACGAGATTGAAGCCCACATCAAGAAGACGATTGCATCGGGAGCGACGCCCACGGCAGGTGGGCAGTGATGCTGCTTCGTCTGGCGCTTGCAGGAGCGCTGGTCGCATTGCCGGGAGCGGCTTTGCCAGCCCAGCAGGTGGGAAACCTTGATGCGCCGGCACCAAAGCCGAAGTCGTTCGTCATCTACGCGGCGGAGCAGCAGGTCGTGGCAGCAGGGAAGCGGAGCGTGCTCGAACTGCACTTTCGCGTAGTGGACGGCTTTCACGTGAACTCCCATACGCCAAAATCGGAGCTGCTGATTCCGACGCAGATCGCGCTGCAACCGGCGGCAGGCGTGAAAGCGGAGGCAGTTGAATATCCGGCTGGCACGTCCTACAGCTTCAGCTTCGACCCGACCGAGAAGCTGGATGTTTACTCCGGCGCCTTCACCGTGAAGCTCCCCGTGGTAGCTGAAGCAGGTGTGCACACTGTGGATGGAACGCTGCGCTACCAGGCCTGCGACCATGCTGCCTGCTATCCGCCAAAGAGCCTGCCCGTTCAGGTGATCTTCACCGCGAGGTAGCCTTCACCTCTTACGAGCGAAACAAAATACTGTTGGTAGCCTCGATACGTCTGTCATTCATTGCAAGTGAGTGGTGGCATCATGGAGGAGAAGGACAAACAGGAGCGGGCAGACAGGGATGGAAGAATTTCGAAGACTGACACGGCTGCCGGCGTATGTGTTCAACATCACAAGCGAGCTGAAAGCGGCAGCGCGCAAGCGCGGCGAGGACATCATCGACTTCGGGATGGGCAACCCCGACGGCCCGACGCCGAAGCACATCGTCGACAAGCTGATTGAAGCGGCGCAACGCACCTCAACGCACCGCTATTCGTTGTCGCGTGGCGTTCCTCGTCTGCGCAAAGCCATCAGTAACTGGTATAAGACGCGCTATGACGTCGATCTCGATCCCGAGACGGAGGCGATTGTCACGATCGGCTCGAAGGAGGGAATCGCGCATCTCTGCCTTGCGGTTCTCGACGACGAAGACACGGTAGCGGTGCCGAACCCAAGCTATCCGATCCATATCTTCGGGCCGGTCATCGCCGGTTCGAAGGTGCAGAGCATTCCTGTGCAGGACGGTACTGCCGAGGCGCTGCTCGAGCGGCTGGAATATGATCTGCCACGGATGCAGCCGCGACCGAAACTGCTGATCCTGAACTTTCCTGCCAACCCAACAACGCAGTGCGTCGATCTCTCCTTCTTCGAACGAATTGTTGCGCTGTGCAGAGACCTGGGAATCTACATCGTCCACGATCTGGCTTACGCGGATCTTGTCTTCGACGGCTATCGTGCGCCGAGTGTACTGGAGGTTCCCGGAGCAAAGGACATTGCCGTTGAGTTCTTTACCCTCTCGAAGAGCTACAACATGCCGGGCTGGCGCGTCGGTTTTATGGTGGGGAACACGAAACTGGTTGCGGCACTCGGCAGGATCAAAAGCTACTTCGACTATGGAACATTTACGCCGATCCAGGTGGCTGCTATCTCTGCGCTGGAGGGGCCGCAGGAGTGCGTCGCGGAGATTCGCGACATCTATAAAGACCGCCGCGATGTGCTGGTGCCGGGGTTGAACAAGCTTGGCTGGCCCGTTGAACTGCCAAAGGCGACAATGTTTGCGTGGGCGAAGATTCCCGAACAGTATCGTTCGCTCGGTTCGGTGGAGTTTTCAAAGCGGCTGCTGCTGGAGGCGAAGGTCGCGGTGAGCCCGGGCGTCGGCTTTGGCGAACACGGCGACGGACATGTGCGCTTCTCCTTAATCGAGAATGAGGAACGGACGCGACAGGCGCTCCGCGGAATCAAGCAGATGTTTAAAAAAGGCGACTGATAACAGGACGGCTCCTCCAGCCTTGTGAGGTGCGGTTCTGTGACTCGCATCGTATTGCGGCCTGTGATATAACCGTCGCGACTTAGAAAGTCGGCCGACGATGATGATTGCTCGGTTAGTTGCTTATTTCGTCGCGATATTCCTGAATGGAATCGGACTGATCCTACTGCTGAAGCCGGAGTTGGCGACCGGTCCGCGTGGCCTTCCTCTCCTGCGTGGTGAGTCCCGTCCGATGATGGCCGTCCTGGCGGCTCGTGAGATGGTTCTTGGCCTTATCGCGGCCGGATTAGCGTACACCGGAAATTTTCATGGGCTGCTGCTCGCCTTTTCCATCGCGCTACTCGTCACGATCATCGACGCCGTCGCTCTCCTTCGGACGAAATCGATCTTCGGATTCGTCATCAACGATCTGGTGGGACTGTTGATTCTGTTTGCGGTGTTTGTGCTCTGGAAAGACTTGCACGCGTAGTTATTTGTTGCATTCGCGATTCCTTTCCAGGTGCCGAGGGGATTGGCGGAAGGGCGATGAGTTCGCGGACGTAGAGGATTCAAGGGCGATAGCGTCTTCTGAGATGACTCGAGACACCGCGATAGAGGTATGAATTTTTGTACCTTGCGGTATCTTTCCGGCGCTATAATTCCCCGGTCCCGGGAGATCATCTATGGTGCGAACACTAGTCACTACAGGATTGCTGACGTTTGGATTGGTTCTTTCAGCGCATGCTCAAGGCAAGGGGGGAGGCTCGTCGGGCGGAGGCCCTCCTTCAAACCCAAACGCCGAAATGACCAGCGGCGTCGGCAAGTATGCCAATTGGGACCAGCTGGCAGCGCACCAACGTGGGAGCCTCTATTTTTCAGGCAGAGTAGTGGTGGGTGCGGGTACCCTTCCCTGGGACCCAATTCCAGTCATCGTGACCTGTAACGGCGTGGTTCGCTATGACACACACACCGACTCGAAAGGCACATTCGAGATTGAAGCAGCCGCGAAGGAGAGCGAGGTGGCGCCGGGGCAGCCTGCTTCGAACCGGCTGACGCCGGCGCAGTTGATCGGCTGTACAGTTAATGCCTCACTCGAGGGCTTTCAATCAACCCCGCTGACGATTCAGAATCGCTCCATCGTTGACAATCCGGACATTGGCACAATCTCATTGCATCTTGACGAGAAGGCGACAGGGTTCGCCGTAAGCACCACGTCTGCATCTGCCACGAAAGACGCGCAGAAAGACTACGACAAAGCTCGCTCGGAGGCGAGCAACCGACATTTGGACAGCGCGCAGCACGATCTCGAGAAAGCGGTACAGGCCTACCCGCAGTACGCTGAAGCCTGGTACCAACTTGGCAAGATCGATGAGGTATTGAAACCGCAGGATGCCTTGGCCGCATATTCTAAGGCTGCGGCTGCCGATCCGCTGTTCTCCCCACCGTACGAGCACATCGCGGCGTTGGCGGCGCAGCAACAGAAATGGCAGGAGGTGGTCGATGCCACCGATCATGCTCTGAAACTTGATCCTGCGGGCACCCCCGCCATCTGGTATCTCAGCGCTGTGGGTAACTACAATCTCGGCAACAGAACCGTTGCTGAGGCCAACGCCAATACCTCACTGGCTATGGATCCGAGCCATGTTTCACCCAATACTGAGCAACTACTCGCAGTAATGCTCGCCGCAAAAGGCAACTACGCTGGCGCGCTGATGCATCTGCGGAACTGCCTGTCCTATTCTCCTCCCGGGCCAAATGCAGACCTGATGAAGCAGCAAGTCGCGCAGTTGCAGAAGCTAGTGCCGCCTGCGTCAAAGTAATCGGCATCCGCTCCCTAATCCAACGGGCGTTACTGCGTGTGAGCTGGCACTACTTCTTCTGGCCTGCTATTTTTTTCTGGCTTTCGAGGAAGCGGCGGACGCGGTCAAGCGAGCGAGCCTTGCCGAAGACGACCATACTTTCAAGCAGCGGCGGAGACATCGTGCTGCCGGTGACGATGGCGCGCAGCAGCATGAAGTTCTCTTTGACGGACCACTGCTTTTCTTCGCCCAGCTTTTTAAGAGCGGGTTCGAGTGCCTCTTTGGTCCACTCGGTCGCTTCCAGTACAGTGAGCTGCTCAGTGGCAAACTCAAGCGTCTCCTCCGGCGTGCGCTTCTTGGGGACAAAGATCTCGGCGCTGGGAAGAACGTCGTCAGCGAAAAAGAAGTGCGTCAGATTGCCGAATTCGCCCAACGTTTCGACACGGGTCTGAACAAGGGAAGCAATCTGACCTAAGTACGCGTCGCTGAGAATAGTTGTGCGGAGCGCCGCGTAAAAGTCCTCAGGCGATAAAGCGCGGATGTACTCACCATTGAGCCACTTGAGCTTGGTGAGATCGAAGACAGGCCCACCAAGGCGAATGTTTTTGACGTCGAAGCGTTCAACCATCTCGGTCAGAGCGGAACTTTTCAGCGACCGGGCCGGTGGCTTCAGGCATACCGCCGCCCATCAGGCCGAGGAAGTTAATCACAGCCTCTGGGAGGAAGCCGGCCTGGCGATAGTAGATGAGCGAGACGGGATTTTTGCGTTTGGAGATCTTGGACTTGTCGAGATTGCGCAACAACGGCATGTGCCAGAAGCGCGGCTGCTGCCAGCCGAAGGCGCGATAGAGCAGAACATGCTTAGGCGTAGAGGAGATCCATTCTTCGGCGCGGATCACGTCGGTGATCTGCATCAGGTGATCGTCGACGACGTTGGCAAGATGGTAGGTGGGGAAGCCGTCGGACTTCATCAGCACCTGATCGTCGACGTTGTTATGCTCGAACGTAATGTCGCCGCGAAGCTCGTCGCGAAAGGTGGTCGAGGTCGTTGCGTCGCCAGCATGTGGAGGAACGATCATGCGGACGACGAACGGTTTGCCTGCAGCGAGATTGGCCTTCGCCGTCTCTGGAGTCAGGTGGCGGCAGGTGCCGGGATAGCGTGGCGGAAGCTTCGCAGCCATCTGCTGCTTACGCGCAGCCTCAAGCTCTTCGGCAGTGCAGAAGCAGCGGTAGGCGGTGCCGTTCGCAAGCAGCAGCTCAACATGTTCGCGGTAGATCTCCGTGCGTTCAGACTGGCGGTAGGGGCCGTACGGGCCGCCGACGTCAGGGCCTTCGTCCCAGGTGAGACCCAGCCAACGCAGAGAGTTGAAGATCTCCTGCTCGGAGGTGGCAACGAAGCGGGCGCGGTCAGTATCCTCGATACGAAGCACGAATTTGCCATTACGCTGGCGGGCGTAGATGTAGTTGATCAGGCCGATATACGCGGTGCCGACATGGGGGTCACCGGTGGGGCTGGGAGCGATGCGTACGCGTACGGGAGCTGCGGAATCAATCGTCATAAAGGCCAAGAGTTAATGCTAGCAGAGGGCGTGTCGGTTCTTGGAGCGGGGCCGCGTCTTCGTAGTGGTGTGGTACGGTATGGGTCTGGTAAAAAACTCCTGCTCCAGAGGCCGCAAAATGAACGACACACCCCGCAAGCTCCTTTTCGCAACATTCATCGCGCTGTCCACTTTCGCGATGTCCGCCGATCTCGGCAGCAACGTCAAAGTTTCAGGCTGGGTCATCGACTCGGCATGTGCTTATACGAAAGGTCTCGATAAACCAATCAGCCCCGTTTGCGCCAAAGCATGCGCAAAAAACGGCTCGCCACTCGTCATCCTCCGGGATGATGGCACCATCTTTTTGCCCATCGATGCCAAAACACCCTCCTCTTCCCAGAACGCGAGGTTGATGCCCTTCGCCGGTGAACGGGTCACGGTCACTGGAAAAGACTACGTCCGCAATGGCTCCCACGCTCTGGTGATCGACACAATCTCTAAGTAAGTATTAGAAAGAGACCCGGAAATGCCTTACTGGCGACTGTGAGCCCCCAAGCTGCGCGCGGATCTCACAGCTACAGCGAGCTCTCGCAGAGCCTCTTTGGTCTCGTCCCATCCAATGCAGGCGTCGGTGATGCTTTGCCCGTAGACGAGGTCCTTACCCGGAAGCAACTTCTGCGCTCCCGCTACCAGGTTGCTCTCCAGCATCACGCCGATGATGCGGTTATCGCCGCCTGCAATCTGTCCGGCGACGTCACGGCAAACAGCCGACTGCCGCGTATGGTCCTTGTTGCTATTAGCGTGGCTACAGTCGATCATCACCTGTGGGCGGATGCCGGCCTTCTCCATCTGCTTACACGTTTCTTCCACGGAAGCCGCATCATAGTTCACAGTCTGCCTGCCGCCGCGCAGGATGATGTGACAGTCGCGGTTACCCTTGGTGACGAAGATCGCGGTCTGCCCGTGCTTGGTGTGACCGAGAAAATTGTGCGATTGTCCAGCCGATAGGATGGCCTCAATCGCAATCTGCACATTGCCTGACGTCCCATTCTTGAAGCCCACGGGGCAGGAGAGCCCGGAGACCAGCTCGCGGTGCACCTGACTCTCGGTGGTACGCGCTCCAATTGCGCCCCAACTGACAAGACTCGAGACATATTGCGGAGAAATCATGTCGAGAAACTCAGTGCCGGCGGGAACGCCCATCTCGGCCAGATCGAGCAGCAGATGTCGCGCCTTGCGCAGGCCGTCGTTGATCTGGAAGGATTCATCGAGGTAGGGATCGTTGATAAGCCCCTTCCAACCGAGCGTGGTACGCGGCTTTTCGAAGTAGACGCGCATGACCAGGCAGAGTTCCTCTGAGAACTCGGCGATAGCACCCTTGAGCAACTCCGCATATTCGCGAGCGGCATCGGTATCGTGAATCGAGCAGGGGCCGACAACGACGAGCAGGCGGCCGTCCTTGCCGCTGAGGATGTCGATGATTTCGTTGCGGGCCTTGAAGACGGTAGCGGAGGCTTTTTCAGTGACGGGCAATTCTTCTTCAAGAAAAACCGGCGGAAGGACGACTTTAGTCCAGGTGATGCGAAGGTTATCAGTGGGATAGAACATAGGTCTCTTTTTTTGACGGAATCGGGGGATGCAATTGCATAGCGCGCCAGGGAGTCTGGATTGTCTACCTCTCTTTATCTTATAACCTGCAGGCGCAAGGCCTTTGATTAAGGCAGGAAGCGAACTACATGCTCGCTCAGGCACGCGCAGCGGCCGCAATTCTCCGCAGCCCAGGCAGGATGGTACCCATCGGAGTCGCCGGTGCGTCCGGCTGCCCCAATGCGAAGTACGCCTTGCGATACAACGCATAGAGCTCGTTGTAAACCGCAACGGATCTCGCCTGAGGCGAGTAGCTGCGATAAGAGAGACAGACGGCCTTCTGCGCCTCCTCAATCGTATTGAAAGCACCCGCGGCGAGCAGCGCAAATATCCCCGAACCAAGGCTGGTCGGCGTCCCATCCGGCACCAGCACCGGCTTGCCGAGCACGTCCGCGTAGATCTGGTTAAGCACAGCATTGTTCTGCGGAATCCCACCTGCATTAATCACACGCTCCACAGGCACACCGTGCTCGGCCATGCGTTCGAGGATGATGCGCGTATGAAACGCAGTGCCTTCGATCGCCGCGAAGAGTTCATCTTGCGCTGTATGCAAAAGATTCCAGCCAAAAGTGACGCCACCCAGCTCTGGATTGACGAGCACCGTTCGATCGCCGTTGTCCCAACTAAGCCGCAACAGGCCTGTCTGTCCCGCGTGGTAGTCCTCCAACCCCTTCGCAAGCTCGCGCACCTTCATCCCGGCACGCCGCGCAATCGCCTCGAAGATATCTCCCGTTGCAGAAAGCCCGGCCTCAATCCCTGTATACGCAGGATGCACGCTGCCGGGGACGACGCCGCAGACCCCCGGCACCAACTCCGTCTTCCTGGCCATCGCGATAATGCATGTCGATGTGCCGACAACATTGACCACATCGCCTTCGCGGCAACCTGCTCCGATTGCGTCCCAGTGTGCATCGAACGCTCCCACTGGAATGGGAATCCCGGGCTTCAGCCCCATCTCTGCCGCCCACTTCGCTGAGAGCGTTCCTGCAACGGAGTCGGACGTCAAATACTCTCCGCCAATCTTCTCGCGTATTCCAGCGAAGAGCGGATCAACCTTCGAAAGAAACGACTGTGGAGGTAGGCCGCCCCACTTGGGGTTCCACATCCACTTATGTCCCATCGCGCAGATACTGCGCTTTACCCGTCTCGGATCGGTGACGCCGGTAAGGGTTGCGGCAACCATATCGCAGTGTTCAAGCGCCGTAGCAAAGCGTTGCCGTTTCTCCGGGTTATGCCGCAGCCAGTGCAGCAGCTTTGCGAATCCCCACTCGTGCGAATAGACATCGCCGCACCAGTGGATCGCCTCCAGATCTTCGGCCAGCGCCAGCGCAGTGATCTGCCGCGCCTCCTCATGCGCCCGGTGATCGCACCACAGGTAGTAGTCGTCGAGAGGTTGCATCGCAGCATCGACGGGAATCACACTCGAACCCGTCGTATCGAGCGCGATGGCCGCAACGTCCTGCCCGTTGACGTGGTTTTCTTCAAGCACCTGACGGGTTGCGCGAACGAGGGCCTGCATCTGATCCGTGTGTGACTGTGTGGCATAGTCGGGATCGTCGCGTCTGCGAGCCAGTGGGTACTCTGCAGAAGCTGTGCCCAGCCGTCCCCGCACACTATCGAGCAAAGTTACCCGTACGCTCAGTGTTCCAAAGTCAACTCCTGCGACGATTGCCACAATGCCTCCAATCCACTCTAGTAAACGTATTCTCTCTTGATGCTGCAGGGCAAGGTCGTGCCAGCTTCCCTGCGCGATCCGTCCTCACGATGCCGACATTCGTGCGCCCTGCCAGAGTGTATCAGCGCTTACGATGGGCTCAATGCAGGAAGGGCAGCAGCCTCTCGGCCGGTCATCCTCTCGAACAGATGTCAGGTAGAAGTCGGTTTATGCGGCTCAACCTGCATAGCCGCGTAGGCGCTCTCGGTGGCCAATGCAGTCTCCGGCGTTACCAGCGACGCGATCTTCATCAGGTAGGCAACGACCCCGGTCCATCCGGTTTGATGGCTTGCACCAAGCCCGGCTCCATTCTCGCCATGAAAATACTCATGGAACTGAATCAGGTCCTTCCAGTAGGGGTCGTTCTGAAACTTGTCGAGGCATCCGTACACCGCGCGCTTTCCCTTTTCGTTACGCAGGAAGATATTGCCCAGCCGTCGATTGATCTCAATCGCAACCTCAAACAGCGTCATCATGGTTCCTGAACCCGTCGGACACTCAATCTTAAAGTTGTCGCCGTAGAACTGGTAGCTCTGATAGAGCGCCCGCAGGATCAGCGCGTTCACAGGCATCCAGATTGGTCCGCGCCAGTTGGAGTTGCCGCCAAACATTCCTGTATTCGACTCAGCAGGCAGATACTCCACCGAACTTTGGCCCCCGGTGTAGGCAAAGACGAACGGTTTTCCCTCATAACTCTTCGAGATCGACCGAATCCCGTAGACGCTCAGGAACTCGTTGGGGTCGAGCATCCTATGCAGCACCCGGCGCAACTTACCCTCATTCATCAACGTCAAAATGCGGCGTCCGTTCACGCCTTTGGTGCGCAGCGAAGTGATGTTGTCGCACAACTCGGGATGCCGATTCAGGAAGTCGTCGACTCGTTTCGCCGTCTCCGGGAACTCTTCAAGATATTTGCTTTCGATCACTGTCGTAGCGCAAAGCGGCAGTAGGCCGACCATCGAGCGCAGTTTGAGCCGAGTCGCGTGACCGTCGGGATGGCGGAGGATATCGTAGAAAAATCCATCTTCCTCATCCCACATCTTGTCCTCATTTTCGCCGACGGCATCCATCGCCGACGCGATCCACAGAAAGTGTTCCGTAAACTTCTGCGCCATCTCGACGTACATCGGATTGCTCGCGCTCAACTCAATCGCGATCTGCAACATGCTCTGCGAGAACAGGCACATCCACGCTGTACCGTCGGCCTGCTCCAGATGTCCACCGGTCGGGAGCGGACTGCTGCGGTCGAACACCCCGATGTTATCGAGCCCAAGAAAACCGCCTTGAAACACGTTCTTTCCGGTTGCATCCTTTCGGTTCAACCACCAGGTGAAGTTCAGCAACAGCTTCTGAAAACACTGTTCGAGAAAGGCTATATCCGCTCTGCCACACTGCGCTCTCTCCGCGCGATACAACGCAAGACACGCCCAGGCGTGAACCGGAGGATTCACATCGCTGAAGTTCCACTCGTAAGCGGGCAGTTGGCCGTTCGGGTGCAGGTACAGGCTATTCAGCATCAGCTTCAACTGGTTCTTGGCGAAGGCGAGGTCGACCATGGAGAGCGGGAGAGTATGAAACGCGAGATCCCACGCTGCAAACCACGGATACTCCCACTTGTCGGGCATTGAGATCACATCCTGCGTCAACATGTGAAACCATCCCGAGTTACGCACATTGTCTTCTTCCTGGTCCTCCGGCACATCACGCTGCTCAAGCCAGCGTTCGACATCGTAGTGATAAAACTGCTTCGACCACAACATGCCTGCGAACGCCTGTCGCATCACGAGCCTCTCGTCATCTGAGACGTGCTGCGGCAAGATCAGACGATAGAAGTCATCAGCCTCTTTCAGACGCAGCGCCATGATCGACGAGAAGTCGTCGAATGCGGGTGCGCTTTTGCTTCCCACCTTGGTCAAGCGCATACGAACCGTCACACTCTTGCCTGCGGAAACCTTCAGGTCGTAATACGCAGTCGCCTTTGTGCCAGCTTGCGCGGGATTTACGGCGCCACTCTCTCCATGCAGCAGATATCGATGAAACGCATCTTTCGTATAGGCGGAGATAGATTTTCCGCCATTCCTCTCTTCATTGGTTTCATTGTTCGTGAATAAAAAGAGTGGCTTGCCTTCGCAGCGAAGCTCGTACACTCCCAGCTCGGCATGATCGGCATGAATACCCGATCCATCTTTGCTGACAGTGACCATCGGGCGAGGTGTTGGCGTCTCTTCCGCCCACCACGTATTGCGAAACCACAGCGTAGGCAGTAGGTGCAGCGCAGCATCCTGGTCACCGCGGTTATGCGCGGTGACTGCGATCAGCAGATCCTCCGTACCCGCCTTCGCATACTCCACGAACACGTCGAAGTATCGGTTCTGATCAAAGACGCCCGTATCGAGAAGCTCGTACTCCGCCTCCGACCGGGATCTCCTATTGTTCGTCTTAACCAGGTCCTCGTACGGATAGGCCTTCTGCGGATACTTGTACAGCATCTTCATGTACGAGTGCGTCGGCGTCGAGTCGAGGTAGAAGTAATATTCCTTGACGTCCTCTCCGTGATTGCCCTCTGAGTTGGTTAGCCCAAACAGTCTCTCCTTCAGGATCGGGTCCGCTCCATTCCACAACGCCAGAGAAAAACACAGGATCTGCCGATCGTCCGATATGCCCGCGATGCCGTCCTCTCCCCACCGGTAAATCCGCGACCGCGCCTGATCGTGGCTGAGATAATTCCACGCATCGCCGTTCCGGCTATAGTCCTCCCGCACTGTACCCCACTGTCGCTCACTCAGGTACGGCCCCCATCTGGCCCAGGGAACGTCTTCCGTACGGACCTCATCAAGCCGGTGGTACTCCGCTTTTAACGATTCAGCCTCGGTGCCAACCCTGTCAGTTTGCATGGGGAACACTCTCGATTGTTTGAATTGTGCTTGGGCCCGAACGCGCCCGATCTGTCTATCAAGCGCCAGCAGCGTTACGTTGAAGTGAATTATCCCGCTCGACAGCAAAGTCCGGCAATGAGAGTTGACTGTTTTTCGGAGGCGCGCGACAATCTCGGTTTCGCACAGATCAGCATCAATGCGTTCAAATGACTAGAATGGCAATATAGGGCTCTTATTCCCCGAAACGAAGACCCACCGAGCGGTCTGCAACCAGAAAGGCAATCCAAGTGAAGGCATTAGTGAAGAGCCGCGAAGAACGCGGCCTATGGCTCGAGGACGTTCCCGAGCCCGAGATGGGAATCAACGACGTCAAAATTCGCGTTCTCGCCACCGGCATCTGCGGCACCGACCTCCACATCTACGACTGGGACGCTTGGGCGCGCTCCACCATTAGGAAAGGCCTTACCATCGGCCATGAATTTGTCGGCGAGATCGTCGCCACCGGCTCCAACGTCACCGACATCCCCATCGGTCAGCTTGTCAGCGGCGAAGGCCACGTCGTCTGCGGACGTTGCCGCAACTGCCTCGCCGGTCGCCGTCACCTCTGCGCCCACACCCTCGGCGTTGGCGTGAATCGCAACGGCGCCTTCGCCGAGTACGTTGTCCTCCCCATGTCCAACATCTGGATTCACAGCCCCGGTGTACCGCATGAGATCGCCGCCATCTTCGATCCGCTGGGCAACGCCGTCCACACCGCGCTGGCATTCCCTGTGCTTGGCGAAGACGTCCTCGTAACCGGAGCGGGCCCCATCGGCATCATGGCCGCGGCAGTGGCTCGTCATGCCGGAGCCCGCTACGTTGTCATCTCCGACCCCAATGAATACCGCCGGAAGCTCGCCGAAAAAGTAGGCGTCACCCTCGCCGTCGACCCCCGCGCCACACCGCTCAAGGAGATTCAGCAGCAACTTCACATGCACGAGGGCTTCGACGTCGGGCTCGAGATGTCGGGCAATCCCAGCGCCTTCCGCGACATGCTCGCCAACATGAGCCACGGCGCCAAGATCGCCATGCTCGGTATCCCATCCGAGGACATCTCCATCAACTGGAACCAGGTCGTCTTCAACCAACTCACCATCCGCGGCATCTATGGACGCGAGATGTATGAGACCTGGTACAAGATGACCGTCATGCTGCAAAGTGGCCTCGACATCTCCGGCGTCATCACCCATCGCATGAACTGGCGCGACTACGAAGACGGCTTTGCCGCGATGCGCTCCGGAAACTCCGGGAAGGTCATTCTCGATTGGCGCGATGTAGCCTAGGCTAAACCGCGGCGTTCGCGCTAATTGCCGCGTCGCAAAAATCTCTCTCCCTAATACATCGCCCTTTCAGTCCCGGGGATGCGCGGGAGTGCGTTTTGCCAAAAAAAATCGCCTTGCGACTATACGCTGTCATCGGCAATCCACTCATCCCGCCACTTCGTAACCTTATCGAGAAAACTGCATCCAACGGAGAGAATGCAGAAGATAAAAAGTCGAAATCCAGCAACTGTCGATCATCGAATCAACCGCTCATCCTAGCGATCACTTGACCGAAGCGCACGTTCCAACCTCACAAGGCAAAGAATGGACCCAAGCGACTGCGAAATGCCCGGCCGACCGCATGCCCATCCTGTGCATCCACCTGACAGCCTCTACGAAGGTTGCTCCTGGTTCTATGCTCTCTGCCGCGAATATCTCTTCCGTGATCACACCCAGGAGATCGCCCGCGCTCTCTTCTCCACCGGCAGTCCCGCTCCCGGCACCCACGTCCTCGAGCTCGGGTGCGGCCCCGGCTTCTATGCCTGTCGACTCTCACAGGAGTATCCCCAGATCCACACCACAGGCGTCGACCTCTCGCGCCGCCTTATCGCCAGAGCCAAATCCCGGGCCGCCAGCCGAAGCCTCCAGAACTGTACCTTCTCCCATGGCGACGCCCACGCCCTCCCCGACGCCACGAGCTCGATCGACGCAGTCGTCGTCTCCCGCCTCTTCCTCATCGTTCAAAACCGTGAGGCAGTTCTCAACGAAATCTTCCGCGTCCTGCGCCCCGGCGGCCGATGTTTTATCGCTGAACCCACCTCTGGCTTCCGCACCCGTATTCCGTTCGGCTGCATGTGGTTGCTCTCCAAGCTGACCGGCACTCCCGCAGGCAATTACCCCGAACCCTGCCAGGCCGACGTAATGACCGCACCTGACTTCGCCGCACTCATCCACTCTCAGACATGGGGTGCCGTCGATCTCCAGTACGATGGTTGGTATCAATACGCCGTCTGTGAAAAAGCGCCTGCTGCTCTTGCAGCGCCGGCATACGAAGAGCAGCCCGCCGACTGGAGCACGGTCTAGCTCATGTCCGCTCCCACCATGTCGTATCCCGTCCTCAATCCCGCGCACCCGCTCGCCGCGCGAGCCACCCAATGCGCTCTCGCCGTCATGGCCAAGGCGCCGCGCCCCGGCAAAGTCAAAACCCGCCTCGCCCCGCCCCTCACGCTCGATCAGGCCGCCGCCATCAACATCTGCTTCCTCCAGGACACCACTGAAAACATCGCGGCCGTCGCGGCATCGGGCCAGGCTGCCGGAGTTATCTCTTACACCCCCATCGGTGATGAAGCCCTCTTCGACAATCTCCTCCCCGCAGATTTCGTCCTCATCCCACAACGCGGCGACGGTTTCGGCGAACGCCTCGTCGCAACCGCCGAGGACCTCCTCGCCTGCGGCTACGGCAGCGTCTGCCTCATCGACTCCGACTCTCCGACCGTTCCCGCCGCCGCCTTCGAACAAGCCATCGCCGAACTAGCAAAGCCCGGCGACCGCATCGTCCTCGGTCCCTCGCACGACGGCGGCTACTACCTCATCGGCCTCAAACGCGCCCATCCCGAGCTCTTCGCTAACATCACCTGGAGCACCTCCACCGTCTTCGCCGAAACCGTCGACGCCGCAAAATCTGCTGGCGTCGAAACCGTCATCCTGCCCCTCTGGTACGACGTAGACGATGCCGCGACCCTCGATGTCCTCACCGCGGAACTCCTCCACAACACCCCGCCGCCCTTCACCACCATCCCAGGCCATCCGGCCGACCGCACCCGCGACTTCCTCCACAAACTCAGCCGGCAAGAAGACAACCGCCAGATGACCACAACGACCAATCCGGCGACGACCTCTCGAGCAAGTCGTGCAACCAATCCCGATGCAGGCCAACATTGGAGCCTCGCTCGTCCATGGCAGACCAACGCCGCGCTGCTTCTCATCGGCACCGCACTCTTCTTCCTCACGCGTCAGCTCGTCAGCGAGTACAGCCACTACACCATCGGCTTCTCCGGCGTCTCAGGCTGGTCGTGCATCCTCTATCTTGCCGCAGCCTTTCTCATCCTTACCCAGCCGATCGACCGCTTCACCTTCCCCATCATCCTCGCGGTCGCGATCACCTGCCGCCTCGCCGCTCTCTTCGCCGAGCCCTTCCTCTCCACCGACATCTACCGCTATGTCTGGGACGGCGTCGTCCAGCACGCCCAAATCAGCCCCTACCGCTACGTTCCCGGCGACCCGACTCTCGCATTCCTGCGCGCTCCTCATCAAAACATCTTCGACAACATCAACCGCCGCAACTACGCTCACACCATCTACCCACCCGCCGCTCAGGCACTCTTCTATCTCATCACCTGGATCTCTCCCACCGTCACCTTCATGAAGACCGTCATGGTCCTCTTCGAAGGCGTCACCATCTACGCCCTCATCACGCTCTTCCACGCACTCGGCATCCGCCGCGAACAGACGCTCCTCTACGCCTGGTGCCCCATCCTCATCTGGGAGATTGCCGGCTCCGGCCACCTCGACTCTGCCGCCATGGCCTTCATCGCCCTGGCGCTCCTCGCGCGCTATCGCAAACAGCCGATCCTCACCGGCCTCTTCCTCGCAACCGCAATCCTCCTCAAGCTCTACCCGCTTGTGCTGGTCCCCGCACTCTACCGACGCGGCGACTGGAAGATGCCCGCCACCATCGCCGCAGTCATCGCATTCGGCTACGCAGCGTATTCAAACGTAGGCCTACTCGTCTTCGGCTTCCTCAGTGGCTACGTCAAAGAAGAGGGCATGACCACCGGCTCCCGCTACTTCCTCCTCGAACTAGCCCAGCGAATCCCCGGCCACCACAACCTCACCCCCACTGCTTACGTCATCTTCTGCGCGGCAGTATTCGCCGCGATCATGGCGTGGTGCTGGCAGACGGCCAGCGAGCAGGGAAGCGTCCACGATCCGCCAACGGACATGGGTTCTCACCCATCCTCAACCGTGTTCCTCCCGCAAGCCTTCACCCTCGCCGCTGCCCTGATGTTTCTCTTCTCCCCCCATTACGCCTGGTACATCATCTGGCTGGTCCCATTCTTCACCCTCATGCCAAACCTGCCCATCCTCACCTATCTCCTCGGTTTCTTCTATCTCTACACCACAGCCCTGGCCGAACCCGGCCCCAAGATGTTTATCGCCAACGAAATCCTCTACGCCTCCGTTCTCGCGGCAGCCATACTCCAATTAGCCCTCAACCGCTGGCCCATCCACCACACTCTCTTCGTCCAACCATCACCAGCGAGCGAACTCCTATGAGCCCACTTCTTCCAATCCTCCCTCCTGAAGATCTCGTCGAGAAAAAAGACAAGCTCAGCCCCGCAGCCCAACAGGCCGAAGAAGAGAAGAACCGCATGCGCCGCTACTTCGAGAAACCCGAAGCGCAGCTCAACCCTGTCGCTCAACACGAGCCCGTCTGCCTTTATCTCGAGACCACCAACCGCTGCAACCTCCTCTGCACCACCTGCCCCCGCACCTACGAGCAGCTCGAACCCGAAGCCGACATGCCATGGGAGCTCTTCACCTCCCTCATCGACCAGTATCCAAACATCGCTCGCGTCGTCCTCCACGGCATCGGCGAGCCCATGCTCGTCAAAGACCTGGCTCAACGCGTCGCCTACCTCAAAGCCCGCAACATCTACGTCCTCTTCAACACCAACGGCACTCTGCTCACCAAAGCCAATGGCCGCGCCCTCATCGACGCAGGCCTCGACGAACTCCGCGTCTCCCTCGACGCTGCCGAGTCCGAGGTCTTCCAGATGGTTCGCGGCAAAGACTTCTTCGACAAGATCGTCGCCAACGTCAAAAACTTCACCACCATGCAGCGCGAACTCAACGCCCCCAAGCCGCGCGTCTCTTTATGGCTCACCGGCCTCCGCGAAACCGTCGACCAACTCCCCAACTTCGTCCGCCTCGCCCACTCCATCGGCGTCACTGAGGTCTATCTCCAGCGCCTCGTCTTCTTCGAAGACCCAATGAGCGAAAACTCCCTCGCCCGCGCCGAGTCCGCCCTCTTCGAGCACACCACCGAGCGCGAAGAAGCCCTCATCCACGAGGCCGAATCCATCGCGAAGCAACTCGGCGTCATGTTCTCGGCCTCAGGCGCCGTCGACCCCGGCGAGTCCATCAAGATGCAACGTTCGGACAGCCCATGGTCGCTCTGCCGCCGCCCATGGTCCCTCATGTACATCACCGCCAACGGCCGCGTCCTGCCCTGCTGCATCGCGCCATTCAGCATGAAGGGTTACGGCAGCTTCACCCTCGGCGACGCCACCCAGAGCAGCCTGCGCGAGATATGGAACGGCCCCGAATACCAGCGCTTTCGCGAAGGCCTCCTCACCAGCACCCCACCTCCCGCATGCGCCAACTGCGGTCTCCGCTGGAGCCTCTAACTTTCATTGTGTTGCTCTAGAGGCTGCGGAAAAAGTCGTTGTTTTTTGTTCTTTGGAGGGAGCGTAGGGCTTTAGCCCTACGAAAAACGGGACAAGTACAGGGGCTTCAGCCCCGGTCCTTTTTCAGTAGCTACAAAATCAACTTTTTTCGGCATCCTCTCCAGCCCTCGTCGCTTACAATTGCCATTTGCCACTGAGAGTAGGTGCAATGAACATCCAGCAGCATCCAGGTTTTTTTGTCGTTGGCGTAGCGGCCCGCACCCGTAACGCCCACGAGATGTCCGGCAATGGCAAAATCGGCGACGTCTGGCAGACCTTTCTGGAGCCGAGCCTGGTCGCCAGGATACCCAACAAGATCGGCGTCGACCCCATCGCAATTTACACCGAATACGAAAGCGACCACACCGGCTATTACACCTATCTCCTCGGCGTCCCCGTCTCGTCCACGGAGTCTCTTCCCGCAAATCTCACGGTCAAACACGTTCCGCCAGGCCGCTATGCCGTCTTCACCTCCGGCCGGGGGAACATCGTGCAGGTGGTCCAGGAAGTATGGCAACGCATCTGGTCCATGTCCCCAGAAGAACTCGGAGGCAAACGCGCATTTCAAACCGACTTCGAGGTCTACGACCAGCGCACCGCCGATCCGGAGAACGCTCAGATCGACGTCTACGTCGGCCTTCGCTAACACTTCCTGAAATTCTGCATCTCAACCTCCTGATCTAAGCAAACAGGATGCCCCCACCCATCTCCATCATCATTCCCGCGTTGAATGAAGCCGAATCCATCGGGCACGTCGTCGCCGAACTGCCGTGGCACCTCATCGCCGAGTGCATCGTCGTCGACAACGGCAGCACCGACGCGACAGCCCCCATCGCTCAAGCAGCGGGCGCACGAGTCATCACGTCGCCACGCGGCTACGGAGCCGCCTGTCTCGCCGGATCGAACGCCGCGCTCCCCTCCAGCACCATCCTCGTCTTCATGGACGGCGACGGATCCGACAACATCGCCGACCTCCCACGCCTCATCAACCCCATCCAAAACAACGAGGCAGACTTCGTCATCGGCTCCCGCATCCGCGGCAACCGCGAACCTGGCTCCATGCTCCGTTCGCAAATCTTCGCCGGCCGCTTCGTAGGCATCCTCCTCCGCCTCCTCGGCAAGGGCAACTACACCGACATGGGACCCTTCCGCGCCATTCGCAGAACGTCACTCGAACAGTTACAAATGTCTGAACTCACCTACGGCTGGAACCTCGAGATGCAGATCAAAGCCGCGCAACACCACCTCCGCATCCAGGAGATTCCCGTCGACTACCGCAATCGCATCGGCGGCACCTCCAAGGTCTCCGGCGACCTCAAGGCTAGCCTCAAAGCCGGCTTCCGCATCCTCGAAGTGCTCGTCCGCGTTGGCCTCTCGTCACAAAGCCGCAACTAAAGCGCCAAAGTGCCACTCATACCAGCCAGGGTCAACGCCTCAGCATTAGGCCGACTCCGCTCCTCGAATTCCTACTCGCGTGGGCCTATCGTCACGAAGCCGCAATTAAAAGCGCCAAAGGCGCGACCCATACCAAGCCTGGGGCGAAGCCCCAGGTAACAAGTCCAGACGAAAACAAGGGCTGAAAGCCCGACCTACGTCTCCGACGCCACGACAAATTTCCCATAGACCACGCTTGACACCACTGATACCTTAAATCAACAGAGACGAGGGCCCGGCCACCCAGCCGGGCTTCGATTTGTCGGCTCGGCACGCGCGAAAGTCCAAGCCTAAAGTCTCTCGTTAGAAGACTTTGCGCACTTTTCGGTAGGGTGGGGGTACCCACTCACCAAGGAGAATCTGATGCAGAACCGCATCCTCGGCACCACCATGCCCGTCCTCGAGTTCGCCCTCGGCCCCAACGACGCCGTCATCTCCGAGGCCGGCGAGCTCTCCTGGATGTCCGCCACCGTCCAAATGACCACCCACACCCAGCACGCCGGCGGCGGCGGTTTCTTCGGCGCCATCGCGCGCGTCGCTGGCGGCGGCTCTCTCTTCATGACCGAGTACCGCGCCATCGGCGCTCCCGGCGAGGTCGCCTTCGCCACTCGCGTCCCCGGCCACATCGTCCCGGTCGAAGTCGGCCCCGCCCACGAATACCTCGTCCATCGCCACGGCTTCCTCTGCGCCACCGCCGGCATCAATCTCGGCGTCGGCTTTCAGCAATCCCTCGGCGCGGGCATCTTCGGTGGCGACGGCTTCCTCCTGCAAAAAATCAGCGGACAAGGTATCGCGTGGCTCGAACTCTCCGGCGAACTCGTCATCAAAGACCTTGCCCCCGGCGAACTCCTCCGTGTTCACCCCGGTCACGTCGGCGCATTCCAGTCCACCGTCGCCTTTCAGATTCAGCGCGTCCCCGGCATCAAGAACATGATCTTCGGCGGCGACGGCGTCTTTCTCGCCGCGCTCACCGGGCCTGGCCGCGTCTGGCTGCAAACGCTCCCCATCTCCCGCCTCGCCCACCAGATTCAGGAATATCTCCCGAAGGAACGCGCTGTGGCAGCAACCGAAGGCGGAGTTGTCGGCGGGATCGTAGGCTCGATCCTCAAAGGTATGTAAAACCTACTCCGCCCTCAACGCCTCCACCGGATTCACCGAAGCCGCTCTGCGCGCCGGAAAATAACTCGCCAGCAAAGCCGCCGCGCCCAGCAACAACGCGACAGCGGTAAGAGTCGACATATCCCACGAACGAACCCCGAAGAGCAGCTTCTGCATCAGGGTCGCCACCACGACAGAGCACACCAGCCCCGCAACGATCCCAATGCCAGTCAGCCGCCCAGCCTCCTTCAGAATCATCCGGTACACCGAGCTCTGTTGCGCGCCCAGCGCCATCCGCACGCCGATCTCCCGCGTCCTCTGGCTCACCGAATACGCAATCACACCATAAAGCCCCACTACACCCAACAGCAGAGCCAGCGCAGCAAACCCTCCCACCAGCCACGCTGAAGAACGATGCAGGTACGCCGTCTGCGACTCGTTGATCCGCTGCAGCATGGTTGCCTCGTCGAGCACGCCAATGCCATGGTCGATCTGATGGACGGTAGAGCTCAACGCCGGAAGCACGGATTTTTCCGCCTGCGACGTGCGAACGACAAGGCCCAGGTACGTGTCGGTATTCTGATTGAGAGGAGTATATTCAGCCGGCCATATCTCCGAGTCCGGCGAAGCCTCCCTCACATCATCCACCACGCCAATGATCTCGCGGATCGACTTCGGTGACAGCTCCGTGTCGCCCATCTTGCGTCCCACCGGATCTTCCCCTGGAAAATACTGCTTCGCAAACGTTTTGTTGATGACGACGACTAGCGGCTTCGATGCATCCTCATCGTCCGTAAAGAAACGCCCTTGTATCAGTTTCGCCTGCAGTGTCTTGAAGTAATCCGAGCTCACCTCACGCTGGTTCACCTCATTGTGTTCTCCGTTGTACGGCTTGCCCACAATGCGTATCCAGTCCGTGTTACCGTTGCCACTCACCGGCAGCACGCTGGTGAGGCCCGCGGACTTCACGCCAGGCAGATTGGCGACACGCGCCACAATCTGCCGGATGACCGCAACCACCTGCGGGTCTTTGGCGTATGTCGTCTCCGGCAACACAACCTCGACCGTGGCTAGATGATCGGGCTGAAATCCAAACTCCACATGCAGCAGTTTGTAAAAGCTCTTTCCCAGTAGACCTGCACTCACCAGCAGAACCACGGCAATGGCCAGCTCCAGCACCACAAGGTTCGCTCCAAGCCGCCGCCACAGTGTCCCCGCAGCTCCGCGGCCGCCATCCGTCAAACCCTCGCGCAACGCAGTCAGCGGAAGCCGCAAAACCGGAGTCATCGCGAACACCACCGCTGCACCCAACGAAATCGCCGCAGCGAACGCCAACACATGGGGATTCAGGTTGACTCCAGCTAGATACGGCACATACGCCAGCATGTCCTTCGAGATCAACCGCAGAAGAACCTGCATCCCTCCGTACGCGAACAAGAGTCCAAGGAGGCCTCCGGCGAACACCAGCACCAACGCTTCCGTTACAAACTGACGCGTCAGCCGCGCGGGCGATGCACCCAACGCGCCACGCACGGCGATCTCCCGCTTGCGGCTCTCCGACCTCACCAGCAACAGGCTCGAGACATTGACGCAGGCAATTGCCAGCAACAGCCCTGCTCCGCCCAGCAGCATCAGCAGCATAGGGCGAATGTCGCCAACAATCTCCTCATACAGCGGCATCACGCTCGCGCCCTGATCGCGATTCGACCCCGGATACTGCACCTCAAGCTGTTTCGTGATCGCTGTCATGTCTGCAAGCGCCATCTGCACCGTAACCCCGTCCTTCAATCGCGCGACACCGTAAAGGTTGTGGCAGCTTCGTCTCTTCTCGCAACCGTTCAGTGTGTGAGTCGTCGCCCAGAACTCCGCCTTGCCTCTCGGCGCAAACTGGAACTCAGGCGGCAGTACCCCGATGATCGTGTTTGGCGTGCCGCTCAGACCGACCGTCTGACCAATTACATCTTTTCTTCCGCCGAATCGCTCCTGCCATGTGTCATAGGACAGAATCACGGTATCGGCTGCTCCAGGCATATCCTCTGTGTCATAAAAATCTCGGCCCAGCATCGGCTTTACGCCCAGCACGCGAAAGAACCCAGCGCTGACCCGCGCGCCGGGGGTTGGTTCCGCCCCCGCAGGTGTGCTCAGCAAATAGCCCATCCCGGTGTAGACTTCCATGGCGCTGAACACCTTGTTCATCTTCTTCCAGTCCAGGTAATCCTGATACGACAGGTTGGAGCGGGGAAACATCTTGGCTCGTTCATTGACATCAACCAGCCGGGTTGGATTCGCGTAGGGCAGTGGTTTGATCAGCGCGGCATCGACAAACGCAAAGATCGCCACGCTCGCACCAACTCCTAGCGCCAGCATAAGGATCGCAGTCAAAGTAAAGCCCGGGCTCCTTCGCAGTTGACGAACCGCAAAGTGGAGGTCCTGCCACACCGTCTCGAAGCGGAACCCCACTACCTCGTAGCTTTGCTCCTTCAGCCTGGTCGTATTGCCGAACTCCCGCATCGCCGCATGATGGGCCGCCTCTGGAGCTACTCCCGCTTCAAGAAGCTCCTTCTCCTTCTGCTCGCGATGAAACGACATCTCTTCATCCAATTCGCTGTTGAACTTTCCCCGACGGAGCAGCATCCCGAATCTCTTGAAGAAGCGATCGATTGCATCCATGGCACTCTCCTATGCGTCCTGCATTACACGGCCGATGGCCGCGATCATAGTCTCGAACTGCGTCTGCTCGATACCCAGCTGCTTCCGCCCAGTCGCCGTCAGCGTATAGAACCGCGCCCGCCGCTTGGTCTCCGTCGATCGCCACTCTGCCTTCACCCAGCTCTGCAACAGCAGGCGTTGCAGCGCCGGATAGAGCGAGCCCTCCTCGACAGTCAACACGTCGTCCGACGCTCTCTTAATGGCAGAAGCGATCCCGTAACCATGTTGTGGGCCGCGCGTCAGCGTCTTCAAAATCATCATGTCCAGCGTTCCCGGCATCAAGTCAGATTTCTTTGTCATAGCCTCTATCCATAGGTCGTCTATGCATAGAACGTCAAACCCAAAGAGAAAGTTCCCTGAATTTTCTGGACTTCTGATCCACTTCTGGATCTTCAGAGATACCCTCAAAAAGTCGTCATCCTGACGCAGCGAAGGATCCCCGTAGTTGCTGTTGCTTTTGCTTTTGCTTTTCTTGTTGTCATCCTTCGCCGAAGGCGGAGGACCTGCTTTTGCAGTTCTCGTTGCCTCCACCGAAGGCCCCACCCGTCCTATATCCTAGGAACGAATGCCCCCTTTCCTGCATCTGGCCCACGTCAACGTGGCCCGCGGCGACAACGTCGTCCTCCACGACATCAACCTCACCGTCAACACCGGCGAGCACATCGCCATTCTCGGCCCCAACGGCTGCGGCAAATCCACCCTTATCAAGACGATGACCTGTGAGTGCTACCCCATCGTCCACCCCGACACGAAGGTCAGCATCTTCGGTCGCGAACGGTGGGATTTGACCGAACTGAAGAAGAGGCTTGGCGTCGTTTCGCCGGAGCTTCCCGGCCGACCCACGCTTGAGACGACCGGTCGCGACGCCGTAATCACCGGGTTCTTTTCGAGCAGCACCCTCTGGCCCAACCTGACAGTTACAAGCGAGATGCGCGACCGAGCCGAGCAAATTCTTCACCTCGTTGACGCTACTGCTTTCGCCGACAAACCCGTGGGACAGATGTCCGCAGGCCAGCAGCGCCGCATCATGATCGGGCGCGCCTTAGTGGGATCGGCAGGAATGCTGTTACTGGATGAACCTTCAAACGCGCTGGACCTCGCTGCGCAGGCCGAATTGCGCGATCTGCTCCGCAAACTTGCTCGAGAGGGAACTGGAATTCTGCTGATCACTCACCACATCGCGGACATTCCACCAGAGATCGAGCGGATTCTCATGATGCAGGACGGCCGTATCGTCGCCGACGGGCCGAAAAATGAGCTTTTGACCGCAGACAGACTCAGCGCGTTATTCAAAACTAAGGTCCAACTGTCTGAGCGGGACGGCTTCTTTCACGCATGGTAGGCAGATATTTTTTTGTGCGTGGTGGGGTTGGCGTTTTTACAGGGGATTTGGAGATTTCCACAGGAAAAAAGCGTGGTTTTTCGCTGGTTGTTAAGTGCATTTTTGTGGTCGTAACGTGGTTCCTAGAGGCACGTTTTTCGGCTCTGAAAATTTTCCTCGTTTTTGAACTTTATTTTTCAGGTTTCCGAATGCGTCAACTGGTTGGGTTGATGGTGCCGGTCTGGAGCTTGACCAATTCGGGTTGAGCGATGCGGCTGGGACCGAGGACGGCGATCTTGGGTAGAGGGCCGCGGACCATGGCAACTTCGTCGCAGGCGTAGAGACGAGGGCAGGTCTGGCAGTCCTTGTAGATCTTGTCGGGCAGGGTGGTGCGGTCGACGACGCGGAAGCCGAAGTGGAAGAAGAAGTCGGGGATGCGGGTGAAGAGGCAGACGGCGGTGACGGATTGCTCTTCGGCCTCTTCGAGGAGGGAGCGGAGGAGGCGGCCGCCAGCGCCCTGGCCTTTGGCTTCGGGTTTGACGACGATGGAGCGGACCTCAGCCAGATGTGGGCCGTAGAGGTGGAGAGCTCCGCAGCCAAGGAAGACGCCGGATTCTGATTCAGCCACCGCGAAGTCGCGGACGTTTTCGCAGATCTCGGCGTAGCTGCGGCGGAGAAGGGTACCGTCGCCAGAGAGTGAGTTGACGAGATCGAAGATGTTGACCGCGTCAGGGAGCTTCGCCTTGCGCACCGTCGCTCCGCCGTCGCGCAAGCGCGTGGAGGCAGTGGATTCACTGGCGGTCAAGACGGGCGAGGTGGGCAACGGTGCGGGCTCCTTTCGGTATTGTGGCAGATATTTGATGCTTGCCGCTTCTGGGGGAACCCATGTCCCAACTACGGGACATGGGGTACCCGGTTATGTGGCCAGACGGGATTTTGCTTCAGCCAGGGCGGTGCGGACTCGGGTGCGGGCGGTGCCGCCGATGACATTGTGGCAGTCGAGCGTGGCTTCGAGGGTGATGGCGGCGTAGAAGTCTTCGCCGAAGTCGGGGCAGATGGCGCGTAGCTCATCAAGCGTTAGATGTTGCAGCTCGCGGTTAGTCTCAAGGCCAAGGCGGACGGCGTTGCCGATGTGCTCGTGGGCTTTGCGGAAAGGGACGCCTTTGTTGGAGAGGTAGGTGGCGGCGGCCATCGCGTTGAGGTAGCCGGTTTCGGCGGCGGTCTTCATCTGTCGAAGCGGAACTTGAGGGACGCGGTGAAGGCGGGAGGACACTGAGGATTCCGGCTATGGTGTCGGCGGCGTCGAAGACGGGCTCCTGACCTTCCTGAAGGTCTTTGTTGTAGGCGAGGGGGAGGCCTTTGATGAGCGTGGCGAGTGTGGTGGCTGCGCCGAGGAGTCGGCCGGATTTGCCTCGGATGAGTTCAGTAAGGTCGGGGTTCTTCTTCTGCGGCATCGCGCTGAGCTGCCGGTGGAGAAGGCTTCGGGGAGGTCGAGGAATCCGAACTCGGCGGTGGAGTAGAGGGTCAGCTCTTCGGCGAAGCGCGAGATGTGGATGCCGAGGGTGGCGATGGCTTGCGTGAACTCTAGGGCGAAGTCGCGGTCGCTGGTCGCGTCCATGCTGTTGGGGGTGGGGGCGTCGAAGCCGAGGGCGCGCGCGGCGATGGTGCGGTCGAGGGCGAGGGTTGCTCCGGCGATGGCTCCGGAGCCGAGGGGGCAGAGGTTCATACGCTTGCGTGCGTCGGTGAGGCGGGTGATGTCGCGCTCGATCATGCTGACATAGGTGAGGAGCCAGTGGGCTACGAGGACGGGTTCGGCGCGCTGGAGGTGGGTGTAGGAGGGCATGACGGCCTCGCCTGCGGATTCGGCGAGGGTGATGAGCGCGTGGGCCCATTGGCGGAGGCCTTCGATGGTGTTGTCGATCGCTGCGCGGACGAAGAGGCGCATGTCGGTAGCGATCTGCTCGTTGCGGCTGCGACCGGTGTGAAGCTTGAGTGCAAGCGGGCCGATTTGTTTGGTTAGTTCGAGCTCGACGAAGTGGTGGATATCTTCGGCCTCTTCATTGGAGGCGATGTCTTCGAGTTTGGCCACGGCGCGGAGGCCTTGCTCCATCTGGAGGAGTTCTTCGCTCGTGAGGATTCCTGCCGCTTGGATGGCGCGGGCGTGGGCTATGCTGGCTTCGACGTCGTGGGGGAGGAGACGCTAGTCGAAGGGGAAGGAGCGCTGCCATTCTTCGAACTGCTTGTTGAGTGGCTCGCGGAAGCGGCCTGACCACATCTTTGCTGGTTGTTCTGTTCTTTGGACATATCCGTTACTTGGCAGAGGCCTTTCTGATGAATCTTGAGAGCGCAAACGTGAGTGACGCAACTAGCAGCCCGGTTCCGGCCCATTCGGCTTTGGCAGCCATGACCGCATCATGATCTCTGCCAAGGGGAACCGGCACAGCGAACCACATAGATAGAGCGAATAGGAACGCAAGTATGCTCAGAAGCTTGAGGATGATTGCTGCGGTTCGTCGTAAACTCGCATCGCGTTGTGAGTTTGTTGTCACTGAAAGCCAAACCTCAGCGGCTAAAGCCGTGCCTTTCCGATTCAGTAGACCAACGTTCGGTTGGCAAGCGGCGATGTGGTTACTCCTTGCCGGTGGTGCTGTTGAGTTGGGGTACCTCGGAGCCTTTGCTTAGCGTGATTAGGCCGCTCTTTGCGTAGGTGATCAGCTTGGCGCGGGTGTCGGTGATGTCGAGGTTGCGCATGGTGAGTTGGCCGATGCGGTCGCGGGGGGAGAAGGTGGATTCGCCCTTTTCCATGGTGAGGCGCTCGGGGTGGAAGGTGAGGTTGGGTGAGGCGGTGTTGAGGATGGAGTAGTCGTTGCCGCGGCGGAGTTCGATTGTAACCTCGCCGGTGACTGGTTTGGCGACCCAGCGCTGGGCGGCTTCGCGGAGCATGATGGCCTGGGGGTCGAACCAGCGGCCCTGGTAGAGGAGGCGGCCCAGTTTGCGGCCGTTGTCGCGGTACTGCTCGATGGTGTCCTCGTTGTGGATGCCGGTGATGAGGCGCTCGTAGGCGATGAAGAGGAGAGCGAGGCCGGGTGACTCATAGATGCCGCGGCTCTTGGCTTCGATGATGCGGTTTTCGATCTGGTCGCTCATGCCCAGGCCGTGGCGGCCGCCGATGCTGTTGGCTTCGAGCATGAGGGCTACGGGGTCGGGGTATTCTTTGCCGTTGAGGGCGACGGGGAAGCCTTCTTCGAAGCGGATAGTGATGGTCTCGGGTTTGATGGTGACGTCGTCGCGCCAGAAGGCGGTGCCCATGATGGGGGCGACGATCTTCATGCTGGTGGTGAGGAGCTCGAGGTCCTTGGCTTCGTGGGTTGCGCCGAGGATGTTGGAGTCGGTCGAGTAGGCTTTTTCGGCGGACATCTTGTAGCCGAAGCCGGCTTTGGTCATGAAGGCGGACATCTCGGCGCGGCCGCCGAGCTCGTCGATGAAGAGCGGGTCGAGCCAAGGCTTGTAAACCTTGAGGTCGGGGTTGACGAGCAGGCCGTAGCGGTAGAAGCGCTCGATGTCGTTGCCTTTGAAGGTCGAGCCGTCGCCCCAGATGTTGACGTCATCTTCCTTCATGGCGCTCACCAGCATGGTCCCGGTGACCGCGCGGCCGATGGGCGTGGTGTTGAAGTAGGTGACGCCGGCAGTGGTGATGTGGAATGCGCCAGACTGGAGGGCGGCGATGCCTTCGCGAACGAGCGGTCCGCGGCAGTCGATGAGGCGGGCCTTTTCGGCGCCGTATTCCAGCGCTTTGCGCGGGATCTCGTCGTAGTCGGCTTCGTCAGGCTGACCGAGGTTGGCGGTGTAGGCGTAGGGGAGCGCGCCCTTCTGCTTCATCCAGTGAAGCGCGGCGCTGGTGTCCAGCCCGCCGGAAAAGGCGATGCCAACCTTTTGACCGAGGGGCAGGGATTCGAGAATTACGGACATAGTGATGCAGACCTCAATGGTTGAGCAGACACGCCGAAGGACTAGGCGGTGGTGCGCTTGCGGGCCTTGATGCCCCGGTCGCGGGAGTTGTGGATGCGCTTGGCTCCGCCGAGGAGCATGAGAAGCAGAGCTTTCTGCGCATGCATGCGGTTTTCGGCCTGGTCGAAGACGATGGATTGCGGTCCGTCGAGGACGGCATCGGTGACCTCGGCGTTGCGATGCGCAGGGAGGCAGTGCATGAAGACGGCGTCGGGTTGAGCGTGCGCCATCACTGCTTCGTTGACCTGATATGGCTTGAAGATTGGAGCACGCTTGGTCACCTCATGCTCGAATCCCATGCTGGTGCAGACATCGGTGTAGACGGCGTCTGCGCCGGTGACGGCCTTGATGGGATCGTGCAGCAAGGTGATGCTGCCACCAGTGGTCTCGGCGATCTCGATAGCCTTGTGAATGATCTCGAGCTTGGGGGCGAAGCCTTTTGGCGACGCCACGGTGCAATGAGCACCGAGTTGGGCCGCCGTGAGCATGAGCGAGTGGCAGACGTTGTTGCCGTCGCCGACGTAGGTGAAGTGAAGGCCTTCGGTTGAGCCGAAGCGTTCTTCCAAGGTGAAGAAGTCGGCGATGGCCTGGCAGGGGTGCTCGAGATCGGAGAGGGCGTTGATGATGGGGACTTTGGAACAGGCGGCCATCTCGGTGATGGTCTCGTGGGCGTAGGTGCGGAGGACGATGATGTTCATCCAGCGCTCGAGGTTGCGGGCCATATCGGCGAGGGACTCGCGCTCGCCGAGGGGAGATTGGGTTTGATCAACGAAGATGGCGTTGCCGCCGAGGGTATTGATACCGGCTTCAAAGGTGAGGCGAGTCCGGAGGGAGGCTTTCTCGAAGAACATGACCATCTGTTTCGCATCGAGCGCGTGACGGAAGTCCTCGGGGTGGTTCTTCACGGCGTGGGAGAGCTCCATGATGGCGGCCATCTCCTGCACGGTAAGGTCGGCGATGGAGCAGAGGTCGCGACCGGTGAGGCGCTTGGATGCTTCGCTGAAGGCGGTGTCGGATTGGATACCGAGGATTGCCGTCGGCTTGGTTGATGCGAGGTCGTCGCTGGGGCTCTCGGAAGTTTTGGAGTTCATGACTACTGTTTTGCTACCCATGGTGTTGCTCTCCTGCCGGCGCTGCGCCGGCGTATGCTGCACTGACGATCTCGTCGAGCGCTTTGACGGTTGTCTCGATGTGTTTGCGCTCGAGAATGAAAGGGGGAAGGAAGCGAAGGACGGTCTCGCTGGTGCGATTGATGATGATGCGGCGCTCCATTAGCTCGGCAGTTACGCGCTTCGCTAAGTCTGCTGAGTTGAGTTCGACACCGATCATCAGGCCTATGCCGCGGACGTCGACGATGCAATCGTGACGTGCTGCTAGCTTGGAGAGTTCGTTACGGAAGAACTCGCCGGTGTCCTGAATATGTTGGAGCAGGTTCTCTTGTTTGATCGTGTCGATGACGGCGATGGCCACTGCACACGCTAGAGGACCGCCGCCAAAGGTTGTGCCGTGCATTCCGGGAGTGAAGGCTTCGGCGGCTGCGTTGGTGCAGAGCATCGCGCCCATGGGAATGCCGTTCGCGATTGGCTTGGCGATGGTGGTGACGTCGGGGAGGATGCCGTAGTGCTGGTAGGCGAACCATTTGCCGGTTCGACCTACGCCGCTTTGGATCTCGTCCGCGAGCAGGAGAGCGCCGGTGGAGTTGCATAGCTCGCGCGCGGCGGCGAAGAACTCTCGCGAGATTGGATTGATGCCGCCTTCGCCCTGCACGGGCTCAATGCAGATGGCACAAATTTCTTCGGAGAAGTTTGCGCGGAGGTCGGCTACGTCGTTGAAGCGGACGAACTCGACACCGGGCATGACGGGCATGAAGGGTTCGCGATATTTTTCCTTATGGGTGGTTGCGACCGAGCCCATGGAGCGGCCGTGAAAGCTGTGTTCGAGGGCAAGGAATTTTGTGCCGATGTTGCGGCCTTTGGCGCGGAGGCGGCCAGCGTGGGCGCGCGCGAGTTTGAGGGCGGCTTCCCAGGCTTCGGTGCCGCTGTTGCACAGAAATACGCGGTCGAGGCCGCTGATCTCGGTGAGGCGGAGGGCGAGCTCGGCGGTGTGCTCGTGGAAGAAGAGGTTCGAGGTGTGGATGAGGCTCTTGCTTTGGCGCTGGATCGCTTCTTCGACGGCTGAGTGGGCGTAGCCGAGAGCGGAGACGCCGATGCCGCTGAGGAGATCGAGGTAGTCCTGGCCGTTTTCGTCGCGGAGGTAGACGCCTTGTCCGCTGACGAAGAGATAGGGGTTGCGCTCGTACGTGTTGAGAAGCAGCTTGCTCTCCGCTGCCTGGATCGATGCTAATTTCATGCGACCATGACCTCCGTTCCATCGTTGACCCGGGTGGAGACGAGATCGGGCAACAGCCACGCCGCCTCCGCCGGGAGAATTCGTACGCGCTTGACGCCGTGGGTGAGGGCTTCGCGGCAGGCGTTTAGTTTTGGCAACATGCCGCCGGAGACAACCTGCGCTTTCTCCATGGCCGGTATCTGAGCCAAGGTGAGCCAGCGCATGACGTTGCCGTCGGCACCTTTGACGCCGGGGACGTCGGTGAGGAAGACGAGAGTGTCCGCCTTGGTGCCGATGGCGCAGGCGGCGGCCATCTCGTCGGCGTTGATGTTGTAGTACTCGCCGTCGAAGCCTAAGGCGATCGACGAGATGACGGGAACGGCTCCCATGGTCCAGATGGCTTCGAGCCAGCGGGGGTCGGTTGCGGCGATTTCGCCGACGAAGCCGAGGTCGGGGTTGGTTTTCTTCTTGCGCGCGCGGAAGACGTGGCCGTCTCCGCCGGAGAGGCCGACGGCTGCCTGGCCGTGGGAGCCGATGGCTGCGACCAGGGATTTGTTGACTCGACCCGCGAGGACCATCAGAGCTGCATCGCGTGTCTCGGCGTCGGTGATGCGCAGGCCGGAGACGAACTCGCTCTTCTTTGCCCATTTGAGCGAGGGTGCGCGTTAACTGCACACCACCACCGTGGACGACGGCAACCTGATTTCCGTCGGCGACGAGGTCGGCGATGGCTTTGCCGGCTGCGTGGAGGATCTTCTTGTCCTCCAGGGCGGCACCGCCTAATTTGACGACAAATCTCACAGCAAGCCCTCCTCTTCTTTCCATCCGCACATCAGGTTCATGTTTTGCACCGCCTGACCGGCTGCGCCCTTCAGGAGATTGTCGAGACACGAGACCATTACGAGGCGTTTGCCATCGGCGGCGAGTGCAAAACCGAGATCGCAGAAATTGGTGCGGACGACGTGTTGAATCTCCGGCAACTGCGGAGAGGTGTGTAGCCGGACCATCGGACTATTCCGGTAAAAATTATGCAGCACCGTGCTGATTGTGGCGGAATCCGTTGCTTGCTTGAGCCGAAGGTAGATCGTCGACAGGATTCCGCGCGGTATCGGCAGCAGATGCGGCGTGAACTGAATTTGATCCGATTTCAGATGGAGCTGTTCGAGCAGTTCGCCGGTGTGGCGATGACCAAAGACCGCGTAAGCGGAGAGATTATCGGCGGCATGCATGAAGTGGGTGTTTGCCGTGGCTGCTTTTCCGGCTCCGCTCACTCCGGACTTTGCGTCGCAGATGATGCCGTGGTCAACATCAACCAGGCCTGCCTGGAGCAGCGGCGCGAGAGCGAGGATGACCGAGGTGGCGTAGCAGCCGGGATTGGCAACAAGACGGGCTTGCCTGATGGCGTCGCGGTGGAGTTCGGGGCAACCGTAGACTGCCTCTGACTGTAGTTCGCCGGCATGTTCGGGGTTGGCATCCTTCAGACGGTAGACGGCGCGATTGGTGTGTTCCCGCAGGCGCCAGGCACCGCTTAGATCGACAACTTTGATACCTTGTTTGATTGCCTCAGGCACCCACTCGCGAGACTGTTCGTGTGGCGTCGCGAGAAATAATACTTCGATTCCGGAGTCAACAATTCGCTTCCAACTGAAAGGGAAGACTTCATTCGCGCGGTGATTTCCTGACGCTGCCAGCTGCGGGTGCAGGTCTTCAAGATAGGCAGCGGGGCCAATTTCCGCTTCGCCGGCCCGACCCAAGAATGTTGGCGTGGCTCCGTTCAATTTGGGATGACGGAGCAGAAGACGTGCGAGTTCGCCACCAGCGTAGCCGCTGATGCCTGCTACTGCGGTGCGGGGCGCAGAGATCACGGCATCGGCGGTCTGCGGATTGGTTTGTTCTACCGAATTAATTGTTGCTGAGTTAGCCAAGGTATCCTTCAATTCGAGTCTTCAACAAATCTGCCTGTTTTTCATCGGGGCAGATGATGAGGACGGTGTCGTCTCCGGCGATTGTGCCGACGACCTCCGGCCAGTCTTCATAGTCGATTCCGGCGGCGATGGGTTGGGCGCTTCCGGTTGTTGTTACAAGGACGAGCAAATTGATTGCCTGCCGTATTTCAAGACCAAAACTTTCAAGCAGCTCACTGATTCCGGGTAAAGCATCTTCGTCAGAGTCTGGCCCTGCGGGGAGAGAGTAGCCGGCGGGTCCTTTATTAAGACGCAATTCGTGAATATCGCGAGATAATGTTGCCTGAGTGACATGAAACCCACGTCCTGCAAGTTTTCGACGTAGTTCGTCTTGACTGGCGACTGCGGTTTTTACCAGCAATTCCTGAATTACGGCGTGACGTTGTTGTTTCATTGGGTTGTTGTACCTATTCTTTTACTCTTACGTCTTCAATGCCGGTTGAATCAGTAAAGGCAACCTAATTCTTATGTATAAATATACATTATTTGTGTATATTTATACATAACGATTAAGCTGCTCCCGCAAAAACGACGAAACACTCTCCAAAAGGAAGGTGTCGGCGCAGGGCATTCGTGTCCTGCACGACGTATAGTGAAGCATGGAACGGTCCTCAGCATCTACTCTGACGGGTATTTCCCGAAGTGTTTCTGTGCCCTCGGGAGTTTCGCCGTCTTTAATCGACGAGCGCTTTGACCACGACTCTTGCGGTGTCGGGTTTGTCGCCTCGGTGGATGCGTGCCCCACTCATGGGATTCTGCACCAGGCCTTGATCGCGCTGAGCCGGCTTGCCCATCGCGGCGCGACGGCCGCGGACGGGAAGAGCAGCGACGGGGTCGGGGTAATGACTGCGATTCCGCGGGCGCTCCTGGTCAAAGCTACAAATCTTGCGATCGACGAAAAGCAACTGCTTGGCGTTGGAATGTTGTTCCTGCCTGTTGAGGAGACACGTGCGGAGGCACTGATTGAGCGCTGTTTGCTCTCACATGATTTTAAGTTGATGTGCTGGCGGGACGTGCCGGTATGTACGGAGTGGCTCGGTGAGACGGCGCTGGGCACGATGCCGAGGATTCGGCAGGTGCTGGTTGTTGACTCTGATGCCGCAGAGGCGGGGACGATGGAGCGGCGGCTCTACCTTGCGCGGAAGCAGTTTGAACGAGCGCATGCGCAGGGCGATGTGACTGGGTACATCTGTTCGCTGTCGTCGCAGACGATTGTCTATAAGGCGATGTGTACGGGAGAGTTCCTCCCCAATTTTTATCCTGATCTGGCGTCGGACGATTACGTTACGCCGTTTGCAGTTTTTCATCAGCGCTATGCGACGAACACTTCGCCCACCTGGCATCGTGTGCAGCCGGGGAGAAAGCTTGGACATAACGGCGAGATCAATACTGTATGGGGAAATCGTGCGCGCATGCTGGCCCGTGACTCCACGCTGCCGGTGGAGTGCAAGCCGGTTTTGACTCACGGAGGAACGGACTCCACGAGTCTGGATGAAGCGGTTGAGTTGTTATCTCAGAATGGAAGAACTTTGGCGGAGGCTGTCCGTATGTTGCTTCCGCCCGCAACGGATGGTCATCAGGCTTCTTCCTTTCTGCGCTATCACACTGATTGCGCCGAGCCGTGGGATGGGCCGGCGGCGATCTCGTTCAGCGACGGTCAGGTTGTTGGCGCTGTGCTGGATCGCAACGGGCTTCGGCCATGTCGTTTTGCGATGACGCGGGCGGGTCTGGTTGTCGCTGGTTCTGAGGCGGGTCTGGTTGATCTTGATCCGGAAGAGGTGACCCACAGCGGACGGCTTGGGCCGGGACAGATGCTCGTCGTGGACCTTGTGAACCACAAGGTCTATGAGGATGAAGCGCTGTTGGAGTTGTTCGATGCGGGAACGACCTATGCCACGCTTGTTGAGGACACTCCGCTCGCCCCTGTATCTGCCGCCAATGTTGATCCTGTTGCGTTGACGGCTGCACAAAGAGGCTTTGGCTACACGCGTGAAGACGTGAAGATGATCCTGCAGCCGATGGCGGTGGAGGGCAAGGACGCGGTGTGGTCGATGGGTGATGACACTCCGCTGGCATTTCTTGCGCGTTCGCCACGGCCGATCTATGCCTACTTCCGGCAACGGTTTGCGCAGGTGACCAATCCGCCAATCGACTCGTTGCGCGAGTCCTGCGTGGTGTCGCTGCATACGCGGCTTGGACCTTGGCCGCACCTGCTCGACAAGAATGCCCCGTTGCCTGGAGTGTCACTGACTTCGCCGTTTTTGTCGTTGGGACAGGTTGAGGCTTTGCGGCGAGGCGAGTATCCGCACAAGGCGGAGTTGAATCTGGCCGAGTTGCCGGCGGTGTTTTCGGCGGACAAGTCGCTGACGCAGGGGCTTGACGAACTTGCCATGTTGGCAATCAAACTAGTGCGCAATGGTGCGCGCATTGTGCTGCTCTCGGATCGCAGCGCCAGTGCGGAGATGCTTCCGATTCCGATGGCGATGGCTACGGGAGCTGTGCATCAGGCGTTGGTGGATGCAGGGCTGCGTACGCTTGCGGGGCTCGCGGTAGAGGCGGGCGACTGCCGCGATATTCATCATGCTGCGGTGCTCATTGGATATGGTGCTGGTGCGGTGTGTCCGTGGCTGGCTCTGGAGACCGGCATGAATCTTGCTCCTGCGGGGACTGATGCGGCGGATGCTGAACGCAAGATGCTGAAGTCGCTCGATGCGGGACTGGCGAAGGTGATGTCGAAGATGGGAATCTCCGTCGTCGACAGCTATCGCGGGGCGCATCTGTTCGACATTCTCGGCCTGCATTCGAGTGTTGTTGCGCGGTGTTTTGTCGATACGCCTGCGCCACTCTCGGGGATTGGGTTTGCAGAGTTGGAACGTCATCTTCGGCTGACCTGGGCGACGAATGATGGGGCTGATTCGCCTTCGGCGGAGCTTCCGGATTATGGTTGGGTGCGATTCCGTAAGGCGGACGTGTCGGAGCCGCATGCGTGGCAGCCGCCGACGGTGAAGGCGTTGCAGTCGGTTGTGGGGAGTGCGAGGAATGTGCCGCAGCCTACGGATCCTGCGGGAGCGTTTGCTGTCTATACGCGGGATGTGATTGCGCGTGATCCTGCTGTACTGCGTGATCTGCTGGAGATTCGTCCGGCTGGGCCTGAGCTTGGCTTGAGTGAGGTGGAGGCGCCTGCGAGTCTGTGCAAGCGGTTTGTGGCTAGCGCTATGTCTCTCGGGTCTCTGAGCCCGGAGGCACATCATACGATTACTGTTGCGATGAATATGCTTGGGGGCCGGTCGAATACGGGTGAAGGTGGCGAGGATCCGGCGGTGTATCGGGTGCGGTCCGTTGGTGCAGAGGTGGAGGGCTTCAGCGAGGGAATGAGTCTGCAGGCTCGCTCTGGCGGCGGTACGGCGCTGGCGGAGCCGGTGGTTGAGGCTCCTGCGGTGCATGTGTCTCTGAATAACAAGATCAAGCAGGTTGCATCCGGGCGGTTCGGTGTGACGGCGGAGTATCTGGTTCATGCGGAGGAGATTGAGATCAAGGTGGCGCAGGGAGCAAAGCCTGGAGAGGGTGGACAGCTTCCGGGGCACAAGGTGAGTGGGTTGATTGCGCGGCTTCGTCATGCGCAGCCGGGAGTGTCGTTGATCTCGCCGCCACCGCATCATGACATTTACTCGATTGAGGACCTGGCGCAGCTTATCTACGATTTGAAGCGGGTGAATCCAAAGGCCGCGATTGGGGTGAAGCTGGTGTCGGGGTGTGGCGTAGGGACGGTTGCGGCTGGTGTGGCGAAGGCTTATGCGGACTATATTGTGATTGCCGGGAACACCGGTGGGACTGGGGCTGCGGCGCTGTCGAGTATTAAGTATGCCGGGAATCCGTGGGAGCTGGGTCTGGCCGAGGCGCAGCAGGTGTTGATGCAGAGTGGAATGCGCGGGCGTGTTCGGCTGCGGACAGATGGCGGGCTGGCGACGGCGCGAGATGTGTTGATTGCGGCACTGCTGGGTGCGGATGAGTATGCGTTCGGAACGGCGGTGCTGGTGACGCTGGGTTGCGATATGGCGCGGCAGTGCCATTTGAATACTTGTCCGACGGGGATTGCGACACAGAAGCCGGAGCTGCGGGCGAAGTTTCGCGGGAAACCGGAGCATGTTGTGCGGTTCTTTGAACAGCTTTCAGGTGATTTGCAGCATCTGCTGGCGCGGTATGGTCTGCCGTCGATTGAGGCTGCTGTGGGGCGCTCGGATCTGTTGGAGCAGGTTAAGTTTGACGGCAATCTCGATCTTCAGCCGATGTTGACGAAGGTTTCGGATGGTGATGTTCGGTTCATGGGTGTGCGGAACAATCAACCGATGGTGAGCCCGCCGTTGGATGAGGCGTGGGTTGTGCCGGCGATGGCGGCGGTTGAGGCGGGGCTGCCGTTTGTGGTTGAGTCGAAGATCGCGAATCGCGATCGTGCGGTTGGTTCGCGGCTGGCGGGAGAGTTGGCGCTGCGGCGAGTGCAGAATGATTTACCGGCGGATGTGACCTTTAATCTGGATGGAATTGCAGGGCAATCGTTTGGTGCGTTTGCGGTTGAGGGGATGAAGCTGGTGTTGCATGGGCAGGCCAATGATTTTGTTGGTAAGGGGTTGTCGGGTGGCGAACTGGTGATCCGGGCTTGTGGACTGGCGGCTAAGGACAGTGGGCAGCATGTGATTCTGGGCAATGTTGCGTTGTATGGCGCTACCGCTGGGAAGCTCTTTGCAGCGGGCAGAGCTGGGGAGCGGTTTGCGGTGCGGAATTCGGGCGCTACGGCTGTTGTTGAGGGCGTTGGCGATCATGGTTGCGAGTACATGACCGGGGGGACTGCGGTTGTGCTGGGGCGCGCGGGGATCAACTTCGGGGCAGGAATGACGGGAGGGTTGGCGTGGGTGTATGACGCTGACGGATCGTTCGTGTCCGGTCAGAGGTATCATCCGGAGTTTCTTGTCGCCGAAGGGTTTGGTGCGGTGGATAAGGAGGCGCAGGAGAGCTTGCGGGTGGTGATCGAGACGCATGGGCAGCGGTCGGGAAGTGGTCTGGCGCAAAGGTTGCTGGCGGATTGGCCCCGGAGTGCTGGGGCGTTTGTGCGCCTTACTCCGAAGCCGCAGGGATAGATCGGTGTTCCCGGTAAAGCGTTGATTTTGAGAAGAAAGCAGCGGCAAATAGCAAAGAGCTACAAGCGCAGGGCGTGGTGTAGCGCTTGCGCCGTGCGTTCTGCGGGTGCATAAAGATTCATTTTTTTGGGAATGAATCGGAGTTCATTGTTGGCAAAGGCTGCTCAATTCATTAGAGTGACGGGACCGGAGATTTCCGGGTGAGGCCTGGACTGAAGCGACGAGAGAAGACGATGGGGCCTGATTCGACAATGACCGGTGTGCCGGCGACTGGGCCGGGAAGCGAAAAATATCAGCGCATTCTGGACGCGGCGGTGGATGTGATCGCCGAGCGCGGTTATTTCAACTCGCCGGTAAGTGCGATTGCCAAAAGGGCCGGGGTGGCGGACGGAACTATTTATCTCTATTTCAAGAGCAAGGACGATGTGCTGCGGACGGCGATCGATGAGACCTTCAACAAGTTTCACGGCCAAGTGGAAGAGGAGTTCAAGACGCTGAAGGGGCCGCGGGAGCAGTTGGAGTACATCGCCCAGGTGCATCTGGAGAGTCATGCGGTGAATCGGAACATGGCGATCCTGATGCAGACCGAGGTGCGGCAGAGCGCAAAGTTTATTGCAGAGTTTTCGCATCATCATCTTGTGAAGTACATCCAGGTGGTGCGCGAGGTGGTGCGAAGGGGGCAGCAGGAGGGGATCTTCCGGAGGGATGTGTCCGATGGCGTGGTGGCGCATTGCATGTTCGGGGCAATTGATGAGTTGCTGAGTTCCGCTGTGTTTACAGGGCGCGTTTATGATGCGAAGGCAACGGCCGCGCAGGTGATGGATGTACTGTTGAATGGGATTACGGCCGGGAAGTAAACAAGCAACTGCAAATGCAAAAGCAAATTGCGAGGATCTCTCCAGTTCGGCGGCGAAGTGCGCCGTTGTCGGTCGAGATGACGATTTCATAGAGTGCGAAATAAAGGCGACAGCGACGAGAGCTTATTACTCCATCTGAATTTGCGATGGATTTGGATTTGTAATGGACTTTGGAGATGAGCATGTTTGATTTGAGCAGCGTGAATGATGTTCTTGGGAAGGTTACGGGGCGCGGCGATGCCGTGGTGATGCTGTGGCAAGATGCGGATGGGGTGTGGAAGCCGATTACGTCGAGCGAGTTGTATGGGCGGGTGCGTACGCTGGCGGATGTGTTTCGTGGGTGGGGGCTGGGGAAGAGTGACCGGGTGGCGATTCTGTCGGAGAACCGGTGGGAGTGGGCAGTGACGGACTTTGCGACGCTGGCGATTGGGGGCGTGGATGTGCCGCTGTACCCGACGCTGACACCGGAGCAGATTGGGTATATGTTGCGCGACTCGGGAGCGAAGGCGGCGGTGCTGTCGTCGCGAGATCAATACGAAAAGCTGACTGCCGCTGGTGAACTGCCCGCAGCTGGAGCATGTGGTGGTGATGGATGCGGGGGAGTTCAGCAATGCGGAGAGCTTTGCTGCGCTGATGGAGGGAGTCAAGTCGAAGCAGGTGCGCGACGCTGCTTTCGATGCGATGGTCAAGGAGGCGAAGCCGGAGGATTTGGCGACGATTATCTATACGTCGGGGACGACGGGCGAGCCGAAGGGTGTGATGCTGACGCATGGGAACCTGGCGAGCAATATTAATTTTGCGACAAGTCTTATGGGATTCTCGGAGAAAGATAGTTGCATCTCGTTTTTGCCGCTGTCGCATGTGACGGCGCGGCACCTGGACTACGCGATGATGTGCTATGGGGCGCAGGTGGCTTACTGTCCGAAGTTCGATCTGCTGCCTGCAGCGATGAAGGCGGTGAAGCCGACGATTTTAGTGGCAGTGCCGCGAGTGTACGAGAAGATCCGACAGGCGGTGGAGGGGAAGTCGGCGGTGTCGCCAGTGAAGTCGAAGATTTTGGGCTGGGCTCTGTCTACCGGGAAAAAACACCGGGCAGAGACGCTGGTGGGGAAGGCGCCGAGCGGGTTGAGTTGGAAGATAGCGGACAAGCTAGTGTTCAGCAAGATTCGCGAGGCGTTTGGCGGATGTGCTAAGACGTTCATCTCGGGCAGTGCGCCGCTGGGGATGGATACGGCGGGGTGGTTTGCGGATGTGGGGATTCGAATCTTTGAGGGGTATGGGTTGACCGAGACCTCGCCGGTGATTGCGTTGAACTTTCCTGAGGCGCATCGCATGGGGACGGTGGGGAAGGCGCTTAGCAATGTGCTGTGCCGGTTTGCGGAGGATGGTGAGCTCGAGGTGAAGGGTCCTTCGATCTTCAAAGGCTATTGGAAGAAGGAGAAGGAGACGGCCGAGGCGTTTACTACAGATGGGTGGTTCAAGACAGGGGATATCGGAAATATCGACAAGGATGGGTATCTGTCGATTACGGACCGCAAGAAAGAGCTGCTGAAGACGAGCGGTGGGAAGATGATTGCGCCGCAGCCGATTGAAAATAAGTTGAAGGCGAATGTGCTGGTGGCGCAGGCGGCGCTGGTGGGAGATAGGCACAAGTTTGCCTGTGTGCTGATCTCGCCTAACTTTGCTGCATTAGAGGGATGGGCCAAGGCGCAGGGGATTGCGACGGGTGACCATGCTGCTTTGGTGAGAGACGCGAAGGTGGTGAAGGCGTACCAGGAGATCGTGGACAAGGTGAATATGGGGTTGGCGAACTTCGAGAGTATGAAGCGGGTGAGCGTCGTTCCGGAGGAATGGACGGTAGAAGATGGGACGCTGACGCCGAGCATGAAGCTAAAGAGGCGAGTAGTGGAACAGAGGTATGCGAAGGAGATTGGCGAGTTCTATGCGGATGAGGCCACTGCTTCGAAGGGAGTTTAGTGCGGAGCCGGCGCTGGGCGGCCGCGATTCTTGCCGGAGAAGAAGGCGCATTTTGAGTTAACGGGACACTGGTCACATTTTGGGTTGGTGCGTTTGCAGGTGACCTGGCCGTGCTGTTTGAGAAGCAGATAGGCGCGCGTTCGGGCATCGAAGACCGCGGCTGTTTGTGACTGGATTGCCTCCTGGGCCTCGCGATAGGTCACTCCATAGTTTTCGCGCTCCATGCCTAGAAGGATGCGAACCAGGACGTGCGGGCAGTTGGATGGGACGGCAGCGATGGGCGCGATGTGAGCGAAGAGCAGGATGCGGTCCACGCCGGGGTCGGCTATATTGGGAAATTTCTTGAGCTCTTTTCGCGCTTTGTCGAGAGGTTCATGGAGCGCGTTGCGGAGATCGCCGCCGAACTGATGGGTTATGCGCATGGCGATTTCTTTGAGACGAGCGGCGCGCAGCTCGGGTACCATGCCGCCGGGCTTCAACGCAGTCGCTAGTACCTCGGGCGACGCAGCCAGGAGCTCTTTTGGCGTTACGCCGACGGATGTTGTCAGCGACGCCCACCCCTTTGCGCAGGCGGTATCGGAGGCGGGATAGCCGCAGTGCCACCAGACGAGGAATAGATAGGGATCGGTCGGCCAGTTTGGTTCTTGATGACCGTAGTGCGACTCGAGATTGTCGAGTAGCTCGGATAATGCGATGGCAGGCTTGCTCATGAGAGATAACGCTACCGATGGAACGATGGCGAAGAGCGCTAGTGTAGCGCTGCTTGATTGCGATAGTAAAAGATCGTCGGCGAAGGCTACTTTGGGTACGCGTGTTGCTACAGATGGAAGGTGAAAGGACGTGGCTGTAACATCGAAATATGACGATGTTGCGCCGGGCGAGCAAAGCGGGACGGAAGTTTTTGAATCCGGTTCCGACGACAATTGGCGGGTTTAGCACGATCTTTAAAGTGCTTCCGCGGTTTCTAAGCAATAAGGTCGAGAAGGTTCCGCGGCAGCCGCTGGGGCCGTTCCGGACGGACGTTACGGTGTATGGGACGACTCCTGTTAGTGGGCTGAGGGTGACGTGGATGGGGCACTCATCGATGCTGGTGGAGATCGATGGTGCGAAGGTGCTGGTGGATCCGGTGTGGGACGAACGTGCCTCGCCGACGCGGTGGGCCGGGCCAAGGCGGTTCTACGCGGCGCCGGTGCGGTTGGAGGATCTGCCGGAGGTGGATGTGGTGCTGGTGTCGCATGACCACTACGACCATCTGGGGGAGGCCACGATTCGGCGGCTGGCGGGACTGGAGTCGATCGGGAGGGCGCGGTGGGTCACGTCGCTGGGGGTGGGAGAGAGTCTGCGGCAGTTTGGGGTGAGCGCGGAGAAGATTTCGGAGTTGGATTGGACGCAGAGTGTGGCGATGAGTGGGTTGGAGATTACGGCGGTGCCTTCGCGGCACTTCTCCGGGCGGGGAATGTTCAACCGGTTTGAGACGCTATGGTCGGCGTTTGTGCTGAAGGGAGCGAAGCATACGGTTTACTTTGGCGCGGATTCTGGGTGGTGGGAGGGGTTTGCGGAGATTGGAGCGGCGTATGGACCGTTCGACCTGACAATGCTGGAGATTGGGGCGTTCGACGTGCTTTGGGACGGGATTCATTTGGGGCCGGATGGGGCGGTGCGGGCATTTGAGGCGCTGGGCGGGGGCGATCCGCAGAGGTGTGGGTTGATGATGCCGATTCATTGGGGACTTTTCGATCTGGCGCTGCATGCCTGGCGTCAGCCGATTGAGCGATTGTTGGAGTTGGCAGAGGAGAAAAAGATCAGGCTTTGGGCTCCGGAGCCGGGGCGGCCGACAGAGGTGGTGAATGGAGCCGAGGTCAGGTCGGATTGGTGGCGGTGATCTTCGAGCGCGGTGTGGCTAGATCGCGCGGATGACTGCTTTCAGGATTTCTGCGGCTTCCTGAAGTGCGGAGCGCTGTTCGCGGCTGAGTGCGGTGATTTGTTTCGCCAGTGCACGTACGCGACGAGCACGGCCTTCGGTCAGAAGCTTCTTTCCAGCTGGAGTGGCTGAGAGAAAGGTACTGCGGCCGTCGTCTTTGTTTTGTTTTTTTGTGACCAGGCCTTGTTCTTCGAGGGCATTGACGATGCGCGTCATGGTCGGTGGGCGAACCTGCTCGGCTGTGGCGAGGTCACCGAGGGTGATGGGGCCTCCGAAGACAATGACCGAGAGGGCAGAGAGGCGCGGGGCGTTGAGGCCGCTGCCTTCGTCTTCTTTGCGCAGCTTTCGCAGCAGGTGGATAGCGACGGAGTGAAGCTGGTCGGCGATATCTTGTGAGGTCGTTAGGGTTTCGTTTGACATTTGGTGGTGAGCTTATGTTATATCGTTAGCTGGGCTAATCAAATGGAGGCTGCGATGAGTGAATCAGAAAATAGCGTTCAGTTGAATGATATTGGCCAGATCGCTTTGACGGTGCGTGATCTGGGCCGGGCGAAGGATTTTTACCAGAACACGCTGGGTATGAGATTTCTCTTTGATGCGGGGACGATGGCGTTCTTTCAGTGTGGAGCGATTCGGCTGATGATTGGACTGTCCGAGGAGGCTGTCCCGATTGGAGGGACGATTCTTTATTTCAAGGTTTCGGATATTCAGAAGGTGCATGGTGTTTTGATGGAGAAAGGCGTGGCATTTGTTCAACCGCCTCATCTGGTTGCAAGGATGCCCGACCATGAGCTGTGGATGGCATTTTTGAGGGATCCGGAGGGTCATACGCTTGGGTTGATGAGTGAGGTGCGCTGAAACAAGTGACGCGATTCGGTACTGCTAGTTGGAAAAAATGAGTGACGTCTGGCGTATGATTTTTTCTGGAGTTTATAAGATCAAAGGAGATTGCGATGCGGATTGGGATGTTGACAGGGGGCGGAGATTGCCCTGGTTTGAATGCTGTAATTCGGGCGGCTGTGCGTAAAGGGATTCTGCACCATGGGGACGAGTTTGTCGGGTTTATGGAGGGTTGGCGCGGCGTTCTGGATGATGTGACGATGCCGCTGACGCTGGAGACGACATCCGGGATTCTGCAGAAGGGCGGGACGATTCTGCGGTCGTCGCGGACGAATGTGAAGAAGATTCCTGGTGGATTTGAGAAGTGTGTTGAGGTGCTGACGAAGAACAAGATCGATGCGCTGATTGCGCTGGGTGGGGATGACACGCAATCGATCAGCCTGGCGCTGAGCGAGAAGGGCGTGAAGTGCGTTGGGGTGCCGAAGACGATTGATAACGATTTGAGCGGAACGGATGCTTGTTTTGGTTTCGATACGGCGGTGACGATTGCGACCGAAGCTGTTGATCGGCTGCACTCGACTGCTGAGGCGCATAACCGGGTCCTGGTGTGCGAGGTGATGGGACGTGATGCGGGGTGGATTGCGATTACGGCGGGGATTGCGGGTGGAGCAGACGCGATTCTGGTGCCAGAGGTGCCGATCGATATTGAAGAGGTGTGCCGGTTGCTGAAGTATCGACACGATCATGGGAAGAAGTTCGGGATTGTGGTGGCGGCTGAGGGGGCGCAGTTCCCTGAGTCGGGACAGGCGACCCATGGCAAGAGCGTGGACTCGTTTGGGCATGTGCGGCTGAGCGGGATCGGGCAGGCGCTGGCGGAGGAGATTGAGAAGCGGACCGGCTACGAGACGAGGAGTGTGAACCTGGGGCATACGCAGCGGGGTGGAACGCCTTCGGCCTTTGACCGGATGCTGGCTACGCGGTATGGCGCGGCAGCGATCGACCTGGTGCATGCGGGCAAGTTTGGCCGACTGGTGGTGTTGAAGGGGACTCAGATTACCGATATTCCTCTGGCAGATGCGATTGCCAAGACTCGGACGGTCGGAGAGGACCTACTGGCGGTAATGAAGGGACTGCAGCCTGTGAAGGGCGCTGTCTGAGGGCTGTCCTTTGTTGGATTGTCTTGAAAGAAAGCCCCCGGCTAGTGCTTGGGGCTTTTCTCTTTGCTCAATCGGAGTCGAGCCTGCGAGCGCCTCGAAGTGGGGACGGACTAGTACTTTCGTATCAGTTAGTTGGTGGTTAATAGCTGAGATTTTTGTTGTATGCGTGAGGAAAAGCGGGTACAAAGAGGGTGCCGGGTTCTGGTTCGAGTCCGGCACGCTCTGACGTAGATGAACGGAGACCTGTGATGGCCGTAGCGGTGCAGACGGTGATGCGCGAAGTGATGGATATCCGGCAGGCGTCGGAGTATCTGGGCATTAGCGGCGATACGTTGTATCGGTATGCGTCTGAAGGGTTCATTCCCGCGTTTAAGCTGGGGAACCGTTGGCGGTTCAAGAAGAGCCTGTTGGATGCCTGGATGGATGAGAAGTCCGGCGTGAAACCTCCTACGCCGATTGCGGTGGTGCCACGACAGAAGAAGCCGGTTGCGCGGGCTCGGTAAAGAGGCTTGGTTCACCGACTGATCTCTCATATTGATGTCTACGTTGTGATCTTTGGCGCGACTGCGGTGGCGGCGTTCTGGTTTGCGATCCAGCTTTGCTGGTCGGTGGTGGGGAAGCAGTGGTACAGCGTAGTGTGGCGGATTTTGGCTGCGTTGGTGCTGTTCGGGGTAGGGTTTGTGATGATCTTTTTTACGGCGTTTGGGGCATGAAAGACGTTGTCAGTTGCCGGTAACTTCATTGGTTCCTGAGAACTGATCACTTTACGCTGGTTGAAGGGTGATGACCGTGATTTCGGGGGGGCAGTTGAGGCGGAAGGGAAGGCCTACGGTGCCAATGCCGCGGTTGACGTAGAGCTGCATCTGGTTGAAGCGGTAGTGGCCTTCGGGATACTTTTCACCCAACGGGGGCAGGACGAGCGGACCGAGGAAGGGAAGCCTGATCTGGCCGCCGTGGGAATGGCCTGCAAGCATGAGGTCGATGAGAGAACCGCGTGGGTGGGCGACGACTTCGTCCGCGTAGTCGGGTTCGTGTGCCATGAGGAGGACAGGGCCGTCAGGCTTGGCGGGAACGGCTAGATCAAGGTTAGGGTGACTGGTGCCCGGGTCGTCGACACCGCAGAGCCAGAGGCGAGCGCCGTTGCGCTCAATCGGAAGATACCGATTGACCAGAACGGGAGTGCCGTGGGCGGTGAGGGCGTCGACGACGATGGTGGCGTTGAAGGCTACGTCGTGGTTGCCGAGGATGGCGTAGCGGAGAGGCGCGGTGAGCGTGGTGAGGATCTCGGAGCAGCGGCGGATGGCGTGGCGGCCGGCGATGAAGGTGAGGGAGCCGTGGGTGATGAAGTCGCCGGTGAGGAGGACGAGGTCGGGGGCAAGGTTGTTGACCCTGCTGACGATGCGTTCGAGGAAGAAGGGCTCAGTGTACTCGTCAAGGTGGATGTCGCTGACCTGGACGATGCGGTAGCCGTGGAAGGGAGTGGGGAGATTTGTGATGGCGATGGGGCGGTCAACGATGTCGATTTCGTGGCGTGCGACCTCGCCGGAGTAGAGCATTAGCCCCGCAGTGGCAGCGCCGGTGCCTATCAGGAAGCTTCGCCGAGTAAAACGTGAAGATTTGGGAGGGGTGAAGCCGGGCATAGGTCATGATACCGGGTCGAAGGTGGACTAACCAAAGAGAGGGCCAAAGCAAGGCAACAGTTGGGTAAAATCAAAAGGATGAGTTTGAGCCTGCGGAAGAGACGAGCAGCGGCGGCTGCAAAGAATGCCGGTGTGGATGGGATGCTGGTGACGCACCTTCCGGATGTCCGGTATCTCTCTGGATTTACAGGGTCGAATGCCGCGTTAGTGCTGGCGGGCGGGCGGGCGCTGTTGTTTACCGACGGGCGTTATACAGCGCAGGCCAAAGCGGAGGCAGTAGGGACGCGGGTAGTGATTGCGACGAAGCCGGCGGTGGTGGCGGCTTGCGAGTGGGTGGAGGCGGCGAAGGTGCGACGGTGTGGGTTCGATGCTGCGCATACGACGGTAGCGGGGCTGGAATCGATGCAGAAGGCCGTAGGTGCAAAGGTGCGGCGGGAGATGTTTGTGGCGGTGGGGCCGCTAGTGGCAAAGATGCGGGAGGTGAAGGACTCGGGCGAGATTGCCAGGATGCGAGCGGCGGCTCGGGTGGGGTGCGAGCTGTTTGAGGGGATGCTGAGTTATCTGGAGGCGGGGCTGTCGGAGGCCGAGGTGGCTGCGACGCTGGAGTATGCAGCGAGGCTGGCCGGGGCAGAGGGGATGTCGTTCGATACGATTGTGGCGAGTGGAAAGCGGTCGGCGCTGCCGCATGGACGGGCGACCAGCGCGAAGCTGCCGAAGCGGGGGTTCGTAACGCTGGACTTCGGTGTTATTCTCGACGGATATTGCAGCGATATGACGCGTACCGTGCACATGGGCAAGGCAATGCCGGGTGAGCGGGACGTGTATGATTCTGTGCTGGAAGCGCAGGAGGCTGCGGTCGCTGCTGTGGCACCGGGAGTGACTGCCGGAGAGGTGGATGAGGCGGCACGAAGCGTGTTGCGGAGGGTGAAGCTGGACAAGTACTTCAGCCACTCGACGGGGCATGGAGTTGGGCTGGAGATTCACGAAGGACCAAGGCTTGCAGCGAAGCAGAAGCAGGTTTTAGAACAGGGAATGGTGATCACGATCGAGCCGGGGGTGTATATGCCGGGACGGTTTGGATTGCGCATCGAAGATATGGTGTTGGTGACGGCCAAAGGCGGAGAGGTTCTGACGCCTAGCGTAAAGGCCTGGATCGAACTGTAACGGGCAGGCTGAAGGAATCGAACTACAGGTGTTTTGAGCACCGGGAAGAGACATGATGGATCGGAATAAGTTGGAAGAGCTTCGCGAACTGGTCGATTTTTTGAAGGCGAATGGCATCGCCGAATTCGACATGGAGCAGGATGATCTGAAGGTGCGGATCAAGTTTGCGGGAGAGCCTGCGGCTGCTGGCGGTTTTGATATGGCCCAATTGAGCAGGTTGATGGCCTCGGCGCCGGCTGCAGCTCCGGTCGCTGCTGCTGCGGTTCCTGCGAGCGCGGCCGCTGAGCTTGCGGCTGAGATGGAAGAGAAGCTGCATGAAGTGAAGTCGCCGATTGTGGGGACGTTTTATGAGTCGCCATCGCCGGGCGCGCCGCCCTTTGTGAAGATTGGGGACCAGGTGGAGGTGGGACAGGTGCTCTGCATCGTCGAGGCGATGAAGCTGATGAATGAGATTGAGGCCGATGTTGCCGGCGAGGTGGTGAAGCGAATCGCTTCGAGTGGACAGCCCGTGGAGTATGGGCAGTCGCTGTTTGCCATCAGAGCGCGGTAGGCTGTTTGACTTGGCGATTCGTTAGCGAAGGTTCGATGGAAGGCATCTGGATTTATGTTTCGTAAGGTATTGATTGCTAATCGTGGGGAGATCGCGCTGCGGGTGATCAGCGCGTGCAGAGAGATGGGCATCCGCACAGTCGCGGTGTACAGCGAGGCGGATAGGAACTCGCTGCATGTGCGGTTTGCGGATGAGGCGATCTGCATTGGGCCGCCACGGTCTGCGGACAGCTACCTGAATGTGCCTGCGGTAATCTCGGCCGCGGAGATTGCTGATGTGGATGCGATCCATCCGGGGTATGGGCTGCTGAGTGAGAATGCTAACTTTGCGGAGGTGTGCAGGGCTTCGAATATCAAGTTCATCGGACCTCCGCCCGAAGTGACGCGGATGATGGGCGAGAAGTCGACGGCGCGGCAGACGATGAAAAAGGCGAAGGTGCCGATTTTGCCGGGGTCGGATGGGGTGATCGCGGATGAGAAAGAGGCGCTGGAGTGGGCGAAAGATGTCGGGTATCCGGTGATCCTGAAGGCGGTGGCTGGCGGTGGTGGGCGTGGGATGCGAATCTGCAGGAACGCCGAAGAACTGCCTTCGATGTATCAGCAGGCGTCCACAGAGGCCGCTAACGCTTTTGGCAATGGCGACATGTACATGGAGAAATTTATCGAGCGGCCGCGGCATATCGAGTTTCAGGTGCTGGCGGATGAGCATGGGAACGTGATGAGTCTGGGGGAGCGGGAGTGCTCGATCCAGCGCCGGCACCAGAAGTTGATTGAAGAGGCGCCGAGTTTGATGGTGACCCCGAAGCTGCGCGAGGAACTGGGGAAGACGATCAAGAAGGCGCTGGAGAATATTGGATATTGGAACGCCGGGACGATTGAGTTTCTGATGGATGAGGACGGCAAGATTTACTTCATTGAGATGAATACGCGGATCCAGGTGGAGCATTGTGTAACCGAGATGGTTACAGGAATTGATTTGGTAAAGGCGCAGCTACGGATTGCGGCAGGGGAGAAGCTGTCGTCAATTATTACGAAGCCGGTTGAGATTCGTGGGCATGCGATTGAGTGCCGGATCAATGCGGAGCATCCGGAGAAGTTCACGCCGAGCGCAGGGAAGATTACGGCGTTCAACTTGCCGGGGGGAAACGGGGTTCGCGTCGATACGGCACAGTACGCCGAGGGCGTTGTGCCCCCTTACTATGATTCGTTGATTGCGAAGTTGATCTGCCATGGGTCGGATCGCGAAGACACAATGAACAAGATGCAGCGGGCGCTATCGCAGTTTGTGGTGCAAGGGATTCATACAACGATTCCGTTGCACCAGAAGATCTTTGCGGATGCGGAGTTCCGGGCGGGGCAGTTCGATACCAAGTTTATGGAGCGGTTCTTCGAGCGGCAGAAGGATAGTTAGGTGAGCGGTTCTTCCGAGTGTTGAGCCAGCCCAATTCGTCCGGCTGCTAGCTTCACCATCATGTAATAGACGATGGCAAAGAAATAACTGAGAAAGGCCATACAAGGCAAGGTACTTTTGATCACGAACGCGTCGCGCAAAACCTTCTGGGTCCCGTAGAGATAGGTGAAGCCCACAAAGCAGAGGCACATCCAAGCAAGAAGAATTGATCCCGCCGCGAGAACGAAGAATGGCATCCCGAGGCCGGAGATTCTTTTCCAGTTGGCGCGAATCTTCGTTGCCTGCCTTTCCGAGATTTGGGCGGGTATTTTAGAAGGAAACATGGAAGGCCTCGGTGCGATGATCAGGAAGATTCCGAAATGACTATCTCACGGCTATATCCGATTGTCGACCAGGGATTGCTCGAATTGCGTGGAGTTGCAGTGGGCCGGGTCGCAGAGGACTTAAAGGCTGCTGGCGTAATGCTGGTGCAGTATCGCAATAAGGTGGGTGAGCCTGACTCAATTCTGCGAGGCGCGTCGGTGATCTGGGAGGTATTTGACGGGACCGGTTGCCGGTTGATGATGAACGATCATGCTCACCTGGTGATACCGGCAGGATTTGGCGGAGTTCATGTGGGGCAGGGTGATATGTCACCGGAGAAGGCTCGCCGGGTGGTCGGAGCGAAGAGATGGGTTGGGGTTTCGACGCATAATGATGAGCAGGTGAGGGTAGCTGATGCAACGATTACGGATTACATTGCTGTGGGACCGGTGTTTGCTACGGGGACGAAGACGGATGCCGAGCCAGTCATTGGGGTGGAGGGTGTGACGCGGGCGCGGGCGCTGACGAAGAAGCCGGTTGTGGCAATTGGTGGGATCACGCGGGCGAATGCGCGGAGCGTGATCGATGCTGGGGCGGATTCGGTTGCGGTGATTAGTGCCCTGTTTGTTGAGGGTGAGACGGTTGAGAAAGTGGCTGGAGACTTTCTCGAACTTTTACGGTAGAACTGACGGAACGTGAATTTTGTGAATAGAACGATGCCGGATACCTCTACTTCTCTGCAAGACAATCAATTAAGTTCGGCCACTCCGCAGTTTGTGCAGGGGATGGGCCTGTTTTCGGCTACGGCGATTGTGATGGGCTCGATGATTGGGTCCGGCATCTTTATCGTGTCGGCGGAGATGTCGCGGGGGTTGGGTTCGCCTGCGCTGCTGATAGCGGCGTGGCTGGTGACCGCGTTGATGACGATCATCGGGGCGCTGAGCTATGGCGAACTGGCAGCGATGATGCCGAAGGCCGGCGGTCAATATGTTTATTTGCGTGAGGCGCTGGGGCCACTTTGGGGATTTCTGTATGGATGGACGCTGTTTCTGGTGATCCAGACGGGAACGATCGCGGCAGTGGGCGTAGCGTTTGGGAAGTTTCTTGGGGTGTTCTTTCCGAGTGTGAGTGGATCGAACTGGATCTGGCATATCGGGCACGTTCCGGCCTGGCATGTAGGGCCGATGGTGCTGGGCAACATGGACATTGGATTGAACACGGCGAACCTGGCGGCGATTGTGGTGATTACGCTGCTGACGCTGCTGAATACGATGGGCGTGAAGATGGGCTCGGCGGTGCAGAATGTGTTTACCTCTGCGAAGGTTTTTGCGCTGGTGGCAGTTGTGCTGGTCGGGTTGGTGGCAAAGAACGCGACCGCGATTGCGGCGAATTTTGGATCAGGCTGGCATAATTTTTGGGCGGGGGCGGGGTGGGGTACGTTGCATGCTGTGCAGGTTGGAGTTGGTGGGCCGACGGCTTATGTTGGGCTGCTGACGATGGTGGCGGTGGTGCAGGTGGGGTCGTTGTTTAGCTCGGACTCATGGAACAATGTGACGTTTACGGCGGGTGAGATCAGGGACCCGAAGCGGAATATCCCGTTGTCGCTGGTGATCGGGACTGGTGTTGTGCTGCTGCTGTATGTGCTTTGCAACTTCGTGTATCTGAGTGTGCTGCCGATGGCGGGTGATCCGGCGGCGACGACGATCATGGGGCGTGGGATTCAGTTTGCCTCCGAGGACAGGGTCGCTACGGCCGTCATGGAGCAGGCTGGCTCATCTCTCGGGGCCGCAGGCGCTGGCTTCGGCGCGAAGTTGATGGCTGCGGTGATCTTGATTTCGACTTTTGGTTGTGTGAACGGGTTGCTGCTGGCGGGAGCGCGGGTTTATTACGCGATGAGCCGGGATGGGTTGTTCTTCAAGTCGGTCGGAAAGCTGAGTGAGAGGACGAAGACGCCGGTGAACTCTCTTTGGGTGCAGTGGGTGTGGACTTGTCTGCTTTGCCTGTCGGGGAGCTACGGGCAGTTGCTGGACTATGTGATCTTTGCGGTGCTGGTCTTTTACATTCTGACGATTACAGGTTTGTTTGTGTTGCGGCGCACACGTCCGGAGGCAGCGCGGCCTTATAAGGCGCTCGGGTATCCGGTGTTGCCGGGACTATATATTGTGATGGCGGGATGGATTTCTGTTGTACTCTTGCGGTACAAACCTCAGTACACGTGGCCTGGCCTGATGATCGTTCTGCTGGGTATTCCTGTTTACCTGGTGTGGACACGGATGGCCGCTGCAAGCAGGCAAGAGTCGTAACAGTTTCAAGTTTTGAGAAAGTGGAGAATTTTATTCGATGGCGAAGCTGCTGGCAGTCAAACCTCTCTCTCGTCTGCTGACGGAGGCGGAGAACGAGGGTGAAAGCGGACTCAAACGAACTCTGGGCCCTCTGAATCTGATCACGCTGGGAATTGGGGCGATCATCGGCGCGGGAATTTTTGTGCTGACAGGGCAGGCTGCAGCGAAGCATGCGGGGCCGGCGGTGGTGTTGAGCTTTGTGGTGGCGGGCATTACCTGCGCCTTCGCGGGGCTCTGCTATGCGGAGTTTGCTTCGCTGATTCCGATTGCTGGCTCGGCTTATACGTATGGGTACGCGACGCTGGGTGAGTTTGTGGCGTGGATCATTGGATGGGACCTGGTGCTGGAGTATGCGTTCGGCGCGGCGACCGTGGCTTCGGGCTGGAGCGGTTACTTTGTGGGGCTGCTTGCGGACTTCGGGATCCATCTTCCACCGCAGCTGACGACGACGCCGGGAAATGTGCTGTATCTGTATCACGATCGATGGCAATCGGTGGCCGCTTTGCCGAACGGTATTCTTCCTAGTTCGCTGCCGCATGTTACCGGGGTGTTTAACCTGATTGCGTTTCTGGCGATCACGGTGGTGACGACGGTGTTGATCATTGGGATCCAGGAGTCGGCGAACCTGAATACCGCGATTGTGATCGTTAAGCTGAGCGTTGTTGGAATCTTTCTGGTGCTGGGCATCGGCTTCATTTTGAAGCATCCGGCGCTGGCGCATGCGAACTGGACGCCGTTTATTCCGCCGAACGAGGGGGCGGGGAGGTTTGGCATCAGCGGCATTACGGCCGGTGCGGCTTCGATCTTCTTCGCGTATATCGGGTTTGACGCGGTGTCGACGGCGGCGCAGGAGGCGAAGAACCCGAAGCGGGACATGCCGATCGGGATACTTGGGTCCCTGGTGATCTGCACGGTGCTGTATATCCTCGTTTCGGGCGTGTTGACGGGCCTGGTGAACTATCGAGCGCTGAATGTGGGCGATCCGGTTGCGGTCGGGATCGACGCGACGGGCATTCGCTGGGGCAGCATCCTGGTGAAGATCGGCGCGGTGTTTGGGTTGGGGACTGTGATGCTGGTGATGTTGCTGGGCCAGTCGCGGGTGTTTTACTCGATGTCGCGTGATGGGCTGCTGTGGAAGTGGGCCGGCATCATTCATCCTAAGTTTCGCACTCCGTGGATCTCGAACCTGGTAGTCGGGGCGATCGTCGCTTTTATGCCAGCGCTGTTGCCGATCGACAAGTTGAGCGAACTAGTGAATATGGGTACGCTGCTCGCGTTTGCGATCGTGTGCGCGGGCGTGTGGATTCTGCGAAGACGCAATCCGGACCTGCATCGGCCGTTCAAGACACCTTTTGTACCGCTGGTGCCGATTCTGGGGATCATCAGCGCGCTGTATCTGGTCTGGACACTGCCTGTGTTGACCAAAGTGGTCGTGTTGGGATGGCTTGGGTTTGGGTTGCTGATCTACTTTACGTATAGCGTGAAGCATAGCAAGGTGCAGAAGGCGCTTCGGGAGGAGACGGTAGGGGGTACCCCCCCGGTTGCCCGGACGTAAATTCGCTCTTTTCATGGAGTTACGGGTCGTGTCCATTTGTAAAATCGTCATAACAAAGGTGTTACGGCTAAATTCGTCTTTCTAAATGAGTTAGCCCCGAATCGTTATTCGGGGCTTCTTTATTTTCATCAACTTACGGGATGTGGTCGTCTGCAAAATATTCATAACAAATGAGTTATGGCTAAATTCGTCCAACGAAACGAGTTAGCCCCGGAGGTGTCCGGGGCTTTGCTTGTTTTTCGATCCTATATATCCAGTATAGCGGGTTGAGCCCAACTAAAATGCCATGCGGATGTTGTTGTTTTATAATGGGTTAAGTGGTTTTGGGGCTTGACACGCGGTTTTCGGGCGGAAAACGCGAAACAAATATCAATGCAACAGCAAAGGCAATAAAATCAGCCGCTTTGCTTTGGCCTTCGGCAGAGCGGTAGGCCGCTGCGCGGCTGGCTGTTACGCAGGGCTGAAGCCCCTGCTCTAATCCCAACGGCAACAGCTATGGCAGCAGCTGCTGCTACTGAAAGCGATGCAACGGCAACGGCAAAAGCAAAATGCGGGGGTTCTTCGCTGCGCTCAGAATGACAAGCGAAGAGGAATGGCAAGCAAAAGAAAGGCAACGGCGAATGCGCGGTGGTGGCGGGGACCGTGGAGTGTCAGCGCTCGGAGATGAGGAATAGCCTTCCGAGAGGAGGGTTAGCGCTCGGAGAGAGCTTGCTAGGGGAGGATGGGGAGGGTGACGGAGTTGGCGGCGGTAGGGTCGTCGCGGAGTTTGAGATAGAAGCCGGTTTTGGCGGGGCGGGGTAGTGAGAGCGTGGTGCCGACGAAGCCTTCGGGGACGGTGGTCGGAGTGGTGAAGGTGGGTTCGGTGGCGATGGAGTCGACGAGGTAGAGATCAGAGCCGGTGAGAGTGCAGGGCTGGGTGACATCGGAGGGGCAGTGGAGGTCGTTGAGGCCAGGGAGGCGTACGAGGGTGACCAGAGGGAGCCAATCTCCGGTGGTGCCGTCGGGGGAGATCGCGCGAAGGCGGAGAGGACCGAAGGCGGAGGTGCCGAAGGCGGCAAGTGGGTCGAGGGTGGCGAGGAGGGTATGCGGGTTCTGCAGGATGAGTTTGCCGGAGGCGACGGTGAGGGTGGTGCGGAGGGTCTCGTCAGCGTTCGCGATTTCGAGCTGGCCGGTGCGCGGGAACGGCGCGACGGACTTGAGAGAGAAAGTTAGCTGGTGATCGACGGGCAGATCGTCCTGGTCGGCCAGATGGATTGGAGTGTTGGTTGACTGGCCGATGCTCTTGCTGAGAAGGGTCACGGAGGGACGGGCGGGCGAGACCGTAACCGGAAGGGTGAGAGTGCGGCCGTCTTTGAGGGAGAACTGTGCGGTGAGGTGATCGCCGACGCGCAGCTTTGGCGCGGGAGTGTTGGGCGGCAGAGAAAGACGGAGGGTGGTGGGCGAAGCGGAAGAATTTTGAGTTGCGGTTAGCGATTCGGAGCTGGATTCCGGGCCGTTTGGGGCGCCTGGTGTGGGAGTGAAGGTCAGGTTGTCGATGGTGAGTTGCTGGACCTCGTCGAGGCTGGAGCCGGTCAGGTCTGCGGTTGTGTCTCCGGCGTGAAGAGTGAGGGTCTTCAGGGTGGCGGGCTCGGAGTAGGTTTTGGCGGCGATGGTGTCGGGCTTTGCCTCGCCGAATTGCTGGATCGCGAGGTGAAAGGCGCCCGGTTCGAGGGACTTCAATGAAGCGGAGACCTCGACGGAGCCGGGTTTGGCGGCTGGCTTCCACTGCGTTTCGACTTGTTTGCCGGTGGCGGTGTCGAGCGTGATCCTGTCGATGCAGGCAGTGCCGGTCGAGCTCAGGGAGAGACGGTTTTCACGGCCAGCGATGAGGATGTCGTCGCTGCCAAGTTTCCAGTCTTTGCCGGGTGTGTCCTGCAGATTGAGGGTAGGGCCTTTGAAGGGATCGAACCCCCAGAAGCCGGTGATGGTGCCGGTGGTTTCAGCAGTGAAGGTGGGCTGGACAGCGGTCGCCGCTTTGGGATCGGAATTGGTGTCTGGGGTGGCAGGTGATTCCGTTGAACCGGCGTCGAGTTGGAGAGGTTTGCGCCTAGGGAGTTTGGCGAGCACGAGGCCACCATGAAAGGCGTCGGGGGTGACGGGGATATCTGCGTCTATACCGGGGCCGTTGAGGTGGAGGACCAAGTCGTGGGCGAAAGCGGTGGAGAAGACGAGGGGGGCGCCGTCGACGGCGAGAACGACCGCGGGTTTGAGGAGGCAAGTGATCTCCTGGGGGTCGGCGGGGCGAAGCGGTGGGGGAACAGCGGCCTGGATTGCGGGGAGGCCGATGACGATGACGGACTTGGGATCGTGAAAGGAGGGTGGGGTATTGAGGCGGAGGTTGAGACTCTCGTTTTCAGGGAAGGCGATTGCGGGGATGTACTGGTATTTAGCGGTGTGCAGGCCGCTCATGATGCGTATTAGGTCGACGATGGCGCCGACGTAGGCACTGTAGAGTCCGGCTCCCGCCATCTGGGTGTAGCTGGCCTGGTTGATGAAGTCGGAGTTGGGGCCGCTGCTGAGCATGGCAACAACGGTTTGGCCGTGGCCGTCGTCGAGGAGGCTCTGATTGCCGGCCTGAGTGAGGCATGTGGCCTGGGCGTCGACGGGTTTTTTGAAGCAGTCGCCGTTGGGCTTCAGGTTGAGGGTGCGGGAGAGGAGGTCGGAGTGTTCGGCGAGCGCCTTGGGGTTGTCAGGGGGGACACGGCGGATGGCGGCGAGATAGGTTTCGATGCGGGCCTGCTCGAAGCCGGCCTCGATGAGATCCTGCGAGGCACGGACGAAGACGCCGGGGCGGCCCTGGACGGCGGAGCGGAGTGTGCTGAAGTCGCCGCCAGTTTCGGGCGCCAGGAAGAGGATGACCTGCTGGGCCTCGTCGGGAACGGTGATGGTGACGCCTTCTTCGCGGACCTTTTTGTTCCAGGTCTGGATGTTGAAGAACCAGGTGTCAGGAGGAGGGTTGGTGGTGCCGCGAAGGAATGCTGCGACGAGAAGGTAGTGGACGGACTGCGTGGGGGGCAGGTTGGGATGCAGCCAGATTTTGTCGCCGGGCTGAAGGTTGGGGACCTGGGCGATGGGAAGGGTTTTGCCGGCGCGGGTGACGTGGACGTCAACTTTTGGGCCGGTGAGGTCGAAACGCGCGGGGTCGGCGTGGAGAGTCGAGCAGAGGAACAGAAGAGCGGCGAGAGTTCCGATGAGGCGCGGACCGCGTAGGACTATTGCCATCATTCCATTTTAGACGGGGGAATGATAGCTACGGATGTAGGTGTGGCGAAGTGATTGGTTTGATTACTGCTGGTTGCGGGCGCGGGCAGAGGGATGGTCGCTCGCGATGATGCCGTCGCGGATGGTGACGACACGGTGGGCGTACTCTGCGATGTCGGGCTCGTGGGTGACGACGATGATGGTGTTGCCGTTGGCGTGGAGCTCGTCGAAGAGTGCCATGATCTCGTCGCCGGTCTTGGAGTCGAGGTTTCCGGTGGGCTCGTCAGCGAGGATGATGGAGGGGCTGTTTACAAGGGCGCGGGCGATGGCGACACGCTGGCGTTGGCCGCCGGAGAGCTCGTTGGGCTTGTGCATCATGCGCGAGCCGAGATTGACGGACTCGAGGACAGCCTTGGCGCGGGCGGTGCGTTCGGCGGCGGGGGTGCCGTTGTAGATGAGGGGGAGCTCGACGTTGTGGAGCGAGGTGGCGCGGGCGAGGAGATTGAAGGTCTGGAAGACAAAGCCGATCTCCTTGTTGCGGATGCGGGCAAGCTCGTCGTCATTGAGCTCGGAGACGTCGTGGCCATTGAGCCAGTAGCGGCCCTGGGAGGGGGAGTCGAGGCAGCCGATGAGGTTCATCAGCGTAGATTTGCCGGAGCCGGAGGGGCCCATGATGGCGACATACTCGTTGTGGCGGATGCGGAGGTTGACGCCGCGGAGAGCGTTGACCTGCTGGTCGCCCATCTCGTAGGTCTTCCAGAGATTGTCGGTGACAATGATGTCGCCGGGTTTGGGGCCGGCGGCGTTGGTGGTGCTGACGTTGGATTCGACTACGGTTTCGATGGCCATCCGGCTCTCCGGTGTTGTTGCCTGTTTCAGGATAGTACGTTTAGGCCGAGGCGATGGTTCCATGAGGGTTAATGAACCATCTTCCTGCGTACACTTCTCCTTCTAGCGGTGAGTCCTACTTTTCGTCAGGGTTCGTGTCGACGGTGTTGTCTATTTTGACGGCAGTACCGCTCTTAAGGGCGCGCAAAATTCGATAGCGGCCCGTGACGATCTGATCCCCTCTTTGAGTCCGCTGAGGACTTCGATGTCAGTGGCGCCGGTGATGCCGGTGGTCACAGGAACGAATTCGACGCGCTGCTTCTTATGGTCGGTTCTCAGGACATAGACGCCCTGGGTAAGCTGCGGCTTGGTGGCAGCGCCGGCAGGGGTGGCCGCAGTGCCGGTGGCGGCCTTGCCGGCGTTTGCGGCCAGGATCTTCTCGGCGGCGGTGTCACGTTGCACGAGGGCCTGGATGGGAATGGTGAGGGCGTTGGGCTTGTGCGCGGTGGTGATCTTTGCGGTGGCGGAGAGGCCGGGACGGAGCTCGTCCAGTGAGACGCCAGGAGTGGGATCGAGGGTGACGACGACCTTGAAGTCCTTGGCTTCTTCGGTACCGGTGGTGCTCTGGCTGGTAGCGATTCCTGTGGTGCGCAGGAGGGCCTGATCGCCGACCTCGGTAACGTGGCCTTTGAAGACGCGGCCGGGCAGGGCATCGACGGTGACGTCGACGGTCTGGTTGAGTTTGACGTTGACGATGTCGGTCTCGTCGACCTTGACCTCGGCGGTGATGACGGACATGTCGGCGAGGGTCATGAGGGTGGAACCTTCGGCGTTTTGAATGCCGAGGACGACGGTCTCGCCTTCGCGGACGGGGACGTTGGTGACGAGGCCGTCAAAGGGGGCCCGGCTGATGGTCTTGTCGAGGGCGTCGTAGTTGGCGCGCTGGCTGGCGACGGCCTGGTTTGAGTGTCCGCGCTGGGAGTCGGTTTGAGCGCGGGCCTGCGCGAGCGCGGCCTGACGCTGGGCCAATGTGGCGACTGCCATGTCGTAGGCGGCCTTTTTGGCGTCATAGTCCTGCTTGGCGATGAGCTTGTCGTTGTAGAGAGCCTGGGAGCGGGTGTAGTCGAGCCTCTTTTGCTCGAGATCCGCCTCGCCTTGCTTGATGTTGGCCTCGGCGGTCTTTTCCGCAGCGACAAAGCTGGTGATGTCGGTCTTGGAGGCGGCAATGGTGGCTTCCTGGGCGGCAACGGTGGCCTCAGGCTGCACGCTCTCGACCTTGGCCAGGATGGTGCCGGCCTTCACACGGTCACCCTCTTTGACGTAGAGGTGGGTGATGCGCCCGAAGGCGGTGGCGCCGATATTGACATAGGTCTTCGGCTTGATCTGGCCAGTGCCGTTGACGATGGAGACAAGATCCTGACGGACGGCTTTGCCAGTGGCGACCTTGGTGACGTTGGCCTGGCCGCGGAGAATGCTGGCTGTGACGATGCCTGCCAGTAACAGGACGACAACGACGATCACGGTAATCTTTTTAGCGCTCATTGCTGCTTTCTAAGGACCTCGGCAGAGGAACAGAGGTGCTTTTGGGAGAAATTGATTTCCTGCCAAAGAGACAATACGGAGGCGACCGAGCCTGCGTTCCGCATTCTTTCCAGAAACTGGCCTTAGCTTGCTTGACGGAGATCAGGCAAGGCCCGCAACTCTCCCGCAGGCGAGACTTGGAGTTCTTTTCGAATACAGATGATGATAACAGGCTTGCTCGTGCGTCTACCTCTTGTAACAGAGAAATAACCGCTCTACAATACAGGTTGGTAACAGGAGTACCCCCCAATTATGACGACTTCACGGCGCTTTGTATCCGGCATGGCTTTATTGTTCCTGCTGATGATGGGAGTGCGAGTTCTGGCTGCGCAGGAGACACCGGCAAGTCCCGCGCAGGCCGACGGCGTGACGAAGGGACCTGTTACGGTGGAGAAGCCGGATCCGTTGAAGCGTCCGCTGAGCGATAAGGAGAAGATCGAGCAGCAGAAGGCGCTGAAGCAAGAGTTGAAGGGCGTGTACAAGAAGTGGGTCGATGAGGATGTGCGGTGGATCATCACTGACCAGGAGATGCAGGCGTTCAAGAGCCTGAGCAACGACGAAGAGCGGGACCAGTTTATCGAGAACTTCTGGTTGCGGCGCAATCCGAATCCCGACTCTCCGGAGAATGAATTCCGCGAGGAGCATTACGCGCGCATCGCGTATGCGAACGAGCACTTCGCCGCCGGCAAGCCGGGCTGGAGAACAGATCGCGGGCATATCTATATCGCCTTCGGCAAGCCGGACAGTATCGACTCCCATCCCAGCGGCGGCAGCTACGAACGGCCAATGGAAGAGGGCGGCGGCAATACCTCGACCTTCCCGTTTGAGATTTGGCACTACCGCTACCTTGAGGGAATCGGCGACAACATCGACATCGAGTTTGTCGATACCTGCATGTGCGGCGACTACCACATGACGATCGACCGCTCAGAGAAAGATGCGCTGAAGCATACTCCGGGAGCGGGGCAGACGCTGTACGAGCAGATGGGACAGGCGAAGCAGGCGGACCGGTTTACCGGCGGAGGGCTGGAGCAGCTCGGCGCCGGGCCGATGTCGCCGCAGAACCAGAGCAAGCAGTTCGACCGGCTCGATCACTATGCCAAGCTGATGGCCGCTCCGCCGATCAAGTTCAAGGATATGGAGTCGTTCATGGCGACCTCGAAGATCCTGACGGGGCCGCCATTTTTATTTGACGTTCGCACGGACTACGTCAAGGTGACGAACGATACGATTCTGGTGCCCATGACCCTGCAGATCCGGAATAGCGATATCACGTTCATCAATAAGGACGGTGTCGCTACGGGCACAGTGAACATTCTGGGCCGGGTGTCGAACCTGAATCACAAGCCGATACAAACCTTTGAAGATCCGGTTAGCGTGCAGGTGCCGAGCGAGTTGCTCGCCCGCAAGCGAAACGATTTGTCGGTGTATTGGAAGTCGCTGCCGCTGCGCCCTGGCCTGTACAAGGTCGATATTGTGATCAAGGACGTCAACAATCCGGACCATATTGGCAGGTGGCAGCGCAGTTTGAATGTTCCCAGGTATGACGACGACCGGCTTGCGTCATCTTCGCTGATTCTGGCGAGCACGATGGAGCGCGTGCCATCGAGGGACATTGGAGCCGGGAATTTTGTGATTGGCGACACGCATATCGTTCCGCGCGTGCCGAGCGCGGATCGGGGCTCCTGTAACTTTCCATCGTGCGCAGAGTTTGAACTTCTGGATGCAGGTGTATAACCTTGGTATCGACGAAAAGAGCAAACAGAACGGCGCTACCATCGAGTACCAGATTCTGGACATGGCTACGAATAAGGCAATTTTGCAGACAGCAGGAACTGACTTCGAAGACGAGTCCGAATTCGGACCAGGTTACGATTGAAAAGAGTTTGCCGCTGGCAAGTCTTCAGCCGGGCAAGTATCAGGTCAACATCAAAGTTAATGATGGAATAACGAAGCAGCAGATCGCAGAATCTGCGCCGTTCATCGTGGATTAGGCAGGTGCGGATGTAGTACGGCGACATGGTTATGCGGACTTCGATAGGCAATAACCAGTTACCGCGCATTCTGTAAGACGCCCCCGATTTTCCGGGAGGCGGGACTATTTGCAACGGCCATCGACGCGCAGGACGGCTTTACTGTGCAACGACCCCAGGTGAAGATCGCGTTTGTCTCGCTGATGCTGCTGACCGTGGCGGTGCGCGTTGCTGCGGGTCAGGGTGCTGCGGTGTCCGGGGTGGTTCGTGATGCGCAGGGTGTGGCGCAGCTGGGTGCCCTGGTTCAGGTGATTGCGGACGACTCTGCGGTGCTGGGCACTGCGTTTACCGACCTTCACGGACGCTACCTGATCCCCCATCTACTTCCCGGAAAATATGAGGTGAGGGCAAGCGCTGCGCTGTTTGTCCCGGCGATGCGGGGCAATCTGCAGCTTCGGGCAGGGGCTCAGGCCGTGGTCAACCTCACTTTGAATACGCTCTTCGAGTCTGCGACGTGGATTCCGGCGGAACGCCGCAAGGCAGACGAACCAAGCGATGACTGGAAGTGGACGTTACGCTCGGCAGCTAACCGCCCGATCCTGCGACTGGCGGAAGATGGCGATGTGATCATGGTCTCGTCGAGCGTGACGGAATCGTCGACCAAGCGCGCTGATAGAGCGCGGGCTGAGATGACGGCGGGTGATGGAGGCTTTGGCAGCAGCGGCGTGCACAACGTTTTTATTGTGGACCGGACGCTGGATGACGGAGCTGGTCTAAGGCTGCATGCGGACATTGGAACACCAGCCTGGAGCGTCTGCTGTCGGGCCATCGACCGAGGTCGCGACGGGATATGAGACGCGACTAGGATTTGCCGGTGCGGGCAGAGCTGTGGTGAGTTATCAATCTCACCCGGAGCTGTTGAGTTCAGGTGGAACTCCAGGGTATGACGCGATGCAGATGTCGACTGCTCAGCAGATGCAGATTGGAGACTTTGCCAACGTGGAGGCTGGGGGCGCGCTCTATGTCGTCCGGTCGTCGGGTTACGCTTCGGGGTCGCGACCGTTCCTGAAGATTACGGCGCATCCAGTGAAGTCGTGGATGGTTGGGTATCGCATGGCCACGTCGCAGAACCTGCAGTCGTTCGAGGGGCTCGATGAGGTGCAGCAGGAGTTGCCGGTTGCTGCGATGTATCAGGGGCGGATGCAGACGGAGCAGGGAATTCACCAAGAGTTTTCTGCGAGCAGAAAACTTGGCCCAGGGCTCGTAGAGGTTGCTTACTATCGCGATAATCTGACACGGGTGGCGGTGGCGGGTGGTGGCGCGCTGGGTATTACGGATATTCAAAAGACCGGGCCGCCCAATTTGAACGGGATCGTTGCCGATTCGACGTCGGGCGATTTTCGTTTGCTCAGTGGGGGATTCAAGACCCAGGGTGTGAATGTAACGCTGAGCGAGCCGCTGACTCCCAGCATGTGGCTGGCGGTTGAGTATGCCACTGGTGCGGGGCTGGCTGTGAAGGACGGAGCAGTGATGACGCTTCCCACGGTTTCGACCGACTTGGCGCCTCAAGCCGCCCAGACCGCGACGATCGCTCTCAAGGGAAAGGTGATTCGCACCGGAACACGGGTTCGGGCCTCTTACCGTTGGCAGCCGACGCGTTTGGTGACTGCGGTCGACCCGTACGCCTCTTTTGGCGACCAGGCTTATTTCAGTTGCTATCTGCGGCAGGCGCTGAGGCTGGGGAACCTGTTGCCGGCGGGGCTGGATGCTACGGTTGACTTCACCAATCTGCTGGCGCAGGGGTATCGCCCGTTCCTTTCAGAGGATGGAAAGACCTTGTTTCTTGCGCAGTCGCCCCGAACCGTGCAGGCGGGGCTGGCCTTTACCTTCTAAATAGATCTTTCTTTTCGCTTCCTTCTCCTGATAAATCGATAAAGTAATCGCGCCCAATGGGTAGGAGTGCGTTTTTGAGTGCATGATGGAGCAGGAAGGAGTTGGATCCATGAGAGCAGATATTGTGCCAGGGGCATTGTTCCCGGACTATGAACTGACCGACCACACCGCGAAACGTCGCAAGCTTTCGGAGTTGCAGGGGCAGCATCCCATGGTGTTGGTGCTGAGCCGGGGAGGATTCTGTCCAAAGGACCGGCGGCAGGCGGAGGGGTTGCTGGAGCTTCATCGGGAGATGGAGGTCGGGTATTCCCGGTTGGTCACGGTGAGTACCGACAATCTCGCCGAGACGAATGAGTATCGGACGGGGATTGGCGCGCATTGGACGTTTCTGTCGGATGCTGGACGAGTGATTCAGAAGGATCTCGACATCGCCGAATACACGGACCCTGTGCACAATCCGATGATTCCGCATGTCATCGTGCTTGAGCCGGGACTGGTGGTATTCAAGATTTATAACGGGTACTGGTTCTTTGGACGGCCGACCCTAGAGGAGCTTCGTCAGGATTTGCGAGCCGTGACGAAGAAGTGCCGGTCGGATTGGGACATCACCGACGCTGAACATAAGGCAGCGTGGCAGCGAGGCGAAAAGGATCGCTTTTATCCGTATGGAAAGAGTTATGCGACGGTGTTTGGGGAACAGGATTAGTAGCGCCCTGTTTGCACATTCGCTTGTGTCCGATTACGCGTCTTTACATTAATTATTGGCAGTGCGGCGGTGCGTCTTTCCCGATCAGACAGGCGCGATTGTAGTAGCGCACGCCGGACGCTTCCTGATATTCGAGCACAGTACGCACACCATTTTGTGTTGGGGCGGAGACCAGGGTTTTTACTTCGCCTGCCTTGACCGCTTCTCCGTTCGCGAGTGCTTCCTGAAGGACCCGTCCCTTTAGGCTGCCGACTGAAGGCATCTCGATGCCGAGAATCCTGGCCAAGGTTGGGACGATGTCGGTGTTCCCCATCGGCGTTTCGTCCACAAAGCCTGATTTGAAGTCTGGACCTATGGCGGCCATGTTGTTAAAGGTCTGGTCCCGCCCAAAGCCGCCGTGCATGCCCTGTCCTTCCTGGAGTGTCGTGTCTGAAACCTGCGCCGCGCTTTGCAGGTCGCCCGGCACGTTATAGAAAACCTTAAAGGTCACGACGATCGCTGGTCGAGGGACGTGGCTGCTTCCTACAAGTCCAACTGTGCTCATCGGGAGAGCTCCGGGGCAATCGCTTGCCGCGGGACAGTAGGTGTCGTCCACAAATATTCCGCCTACGTAATCCAGTTGAGTGAGGATTCCGATCGTTTTATGTACGATGTCTACGTTCTTGCTCGGCACGTACAGCAGATCTGCACCGCCGTTTGCGGCCACAATTATGTGGGCATCGGAGCCGTCGACACGCTTCACGGTTTCACCCAACAGGGCACTTCCAGTTGCGGGGTGCTGTGATTTCTCTCCACTGAGAACGAGCTCTGCATATACAGAAGGACCAGTGGTGACTCGTACTGCCGAATCGAAGACTCGCAGGTGCTCTCGAATGCCCAGGTCTACAGCGAGAAATCCTGTAGGCAGCGTTCCTTGAGGTTCTGCTTTTTCCTTGCCGTTAAGTTCGTAGGTCAGTGCGGCAGAGGGTTCGGAGCTTTGCGTCCCGTCACTCGCGATCTCGCGCCTGCTGATCGTTGCGAAACCATGATCGGATGTGAGAACCACATCGGTGTGTGCTTTCACTGCCGGGTGTGCGTCAAGCCAGTCCAGCAGCTGCTTCAGACAGTGGTCGGCGTTCTGCAGGCCTCGCCTGGGCGTATCACCGTTGATCCCTGGTTGCAGCCGCTGAAGGCTGTCTCCCTCGTCGTGCTGCGTTCCATCTGGATCACGCGACCAGAAGAGGAGAACAAACGGCTTTTTGTCCTCGGCGAACTTCGGCAGAAGCACTTTGGTGGTTACATCGGCGAACCATTGTTGCTGAACGTGGTTTGCGGCGATGGTACCCGGCGTGGTTGCGTCACCTACAAAGGCGCTGTTCCAGATGGAGCTGTCAGCGTAGCCGTTGCTTCGCAGTGGGGAGTCCTGCGGCAGGTTCGCTTTTTGCATTGCGTCGAGGACGTCTTCGGGCAGCGGCAATCCAGCCGAATTGCCGGTCGAATCGTCCACGATGATCGCTCCGCTGTTGCTTAGAGCTCCAGATTGATTCCAGCTGACGGCATCGATTTGTTGTATCGCAGTCGGTCCGAGTTTGCCGACCGATGCCACGTTGAAGCCTTTTTCGCGGGCAACTGAGAGCAATGTTCGCTCTCCGAGATAGTTTCCTCCAAACAGGCTGTTCATATTCGCCAGCACCTGATCGTTTTCAAGGAAGGGGGTGATGGATCCAGGGGCTGCGGCATCTCGTTTGGAAAGCCACGCTCCGGGATAGATGGTGTTGCTGTAGTCGCCGGTGTCACCCAGGCCGTGCCCTGTCCCAATCGCGGAGGCGTTCGCGGTGGTGAAGGTTGGAAAGACCGAATGACTATTGCGAAAATCCACTCCAGTGGTTCTGAGCCTCAAGAATGTCGGCATATCTTCGGCATTTACGGACCCACGCCTAAGGCCATCCGCGACAAAGATGATTACATTGTTCTTCTGCTGTGCTGTTGACTGCTGCGGATAAACTGTTGCGCAGAGAACAAACGCGGCGACGTGAAAACGAAGACTCGGTAAAGATGGCATGCGCATGATTCTAAAGCATGTCTGCTGTAGCCGACACCGCTGTGACTATGTGATTAGTTTTCTTCGAGGCGACGCAATCCCGTATCCCCCGACTTGTTTTAGGTCGCGAGGGGAAAGAAATCGTCTCGGGGGAGGTAGTCAAGCGCCGCAGATTAGGATGGCACGCGGATTTTCCTTGAGCGCAAGATCACTTTGCTTTTTCCGCGAGAAACCCTCGCGTTGCCGAAGCAATACTGATCACGAAGAAAATGACGGCGGCCTCGAAAAGGTTTCGCTTTAGGATGTCGATCGAACGGAACATCGAAACTCCCAATCCGAACTGTACAAATCCCCCGCACAGGGTGGCTATCCAGCCAATGTAGTAAGTGATCCTCGCAATAAGCTGCAAACGTGTCGCGCTGTCCATAGTGACCCTCCCGGTCGGGCCGGATTCTACACCTCGCTGACGACCACGGCCCTCAGTTGTATCGACTGTGTGCAATTTTCTGGAGTAGATATATAGACACCTTAATCGACTTATACCCTCAGAGCTTGGCTATCTAAACCTCCGCTCTTGACAGAATGAACCCTTTGTCGATCCTCAGAAAGTCCCCTGCTGTTTAGGGCGGATTTGAGAAAAGCCAGCAGGGTGAATTCTCGACAGAATGGTTCTTACTGGTTTCACAAGTGGCTTTACCAACTTTAGCCAGGATCAGTTTCATGGAGATGTCTGAAGCAAGCTCAACCAACACGCCAGGTCATAATCCCGGGCCGTTTCTGAGAAAACCTGTCCGGAGTAGACAGAGATTTCGAAATCGAAGTAGGCAAGCAGACCACCGGCTAAACAGTGCAAATGTTTGCCATTAGGTTGCAAGAATTATCAGCTTGACAGCTTTTGGGAATCACGCTCGATGGACCTGAATCAGCAAAAGAAATAAGGACTATCTAGAGGTTCGACCCAGTTTATAGATGAACATCACGCAGGCACCCACTGTGGCCAGGATCTAGGATCGATTTTGTCCTTCGACTGAAATCTATGTTGCGGCGGCCGGCTATGCGCTCAGTCGGTGCTGCTGAATCTTGTAGAGCAGGGTGCGATAGCTAATATTCAGGTTTACTGCAGCTCTTCTTCGATTCCAGCCTGAAGCCGACAGAGCATCTTGAAGCATGCGGATCTCTGTCTCCTTCTTGACATCATTTACGGCACCTTTCATGCCAACGGCGGCTGGCGACTTGTTCGTCACTAACTCCGCAAACGTATTTTCCGTGGAGCCTGCAATGTTGTTGGTTCGTGTTTTGGCCCGCAAGTCGTTGTAGGCAGATTCTTCGTCCTGCAAAATGAGCGTGCGGGTGACGAAGTTGCGTAACTCGCGAACATTTCCTGGCCAGTGATAGTCCTGGGCCGCTTCAATGATCCGGTCGGAAGAGAAAAGTGGTCGCTGGAGCTCCAACGCTACCCTGTAAAACAATTGCTCCATCAGCAACGGTATCTCTTCGCGGCGTTCACGAAGCGGCGGAACAGTGACGGTCAACGTATTGAGGCGGTAATACAGATCTTCGCGAAAACGTTTTTCCGCGATCGCATTTTGCATGTTAATATTTGTTGCTGCCAGGACGCGAACGTCAACTCGAGAGGACGAGCGACCTCCCAGGCGGCAAAACGAACCATCCTGCAGGACGTGAAGCAACTTGGCCTGCATCTGAGTGCTCATCTCGCCGATTTCGTCCAGGAGTAGAGTTCCCTTATCTGCCTGTTCGAACATACCGGGCTTGGACTTGGTTGCGCCGGTGAAAGCCCCGGCTTCGTAACCAAACAGTTCACTCTCGAGGAGCTCGGTGGGCAGTGCAGCGCAGTTGATGTTTAGGAGCCTGTTCTGGGAGCGGGCGTGGTATTTGTGCAGGAGCATCGCCACAACTTCCTTGCCAACTCCACTTTCGCCCAGGATGAGCACAGGAATATCAACGGGAGCAAGAACCCGGATATCCCTGTAAAGCTGCATCATTGTGGGTGACGCCGCCATGAAGAATCGGTTATTGTCCAACTCTTCCATATGGTAAGGGCCAGCCTTTGCTGGTGAGTTGGCCATAGGGTTCGACGGCGCGAGTACTCCGAGATCGGCGGGGGCAGTTAGCTTCTCGATATCATGACTCATGAGAGGCATGGTCAACACCCTGCGTATCTTCCATTTTGCTGCATGGTGGCTCCATGAGGTATCTCCTGCCTCAGAGAGGATGCACAGTTTTTCGCTATTGACGTTTTGCAGAAGCGCCGGAGCGAAAAGACTATCCTTCGAATGATTCTTCGCCGCGTGAATCAGGATAAAATTTGCCACCAATCCCCGCTGCAAAAGCTGGAGCGCTTCTGTGGGAGAACTGACGCAGATGGCCTTATATCCCTCAGATTCAAGCGAACTGTGAATCAGGGTGCAGACATTAGTGTCTGCACTAATTGCTAAGATTTTCACGTCGCCAACCATTAAGACACCTCAACACAGATAAAAAAAACAAGTGAACAAAGCACAGCCATGTCTCGAAGCGGATGATAAGCGGATACTGGCCACTGTTGGCTAACATCCGCTCTACAGTATGTGCGGCTGAGCTAAGACAGTATTTTGGTAGAAGCCCAGGAGAACCCTTTGCAGAAATCCACTTGCGATGACCAATCGGCTATTAGCAAGTAGTGAAACATGTAGCAACAAAGCGAAATCTATCTATCCCATGTCCTAAGGTCGTAACGCCACTGCGATTACTCGGGCCGCCTGAAGGCTCAACTCAACCTTTCCTTCATGGCTCCTTGAGTGCACAGAATTTATCGCTACCCCGCTGGGGTGTCAAACAAAAAAGTAGGAAGATGACTTCCCACTTCGTTGCATAACTTTGCCATGCACTCTAAGTTGCTGAAGGCAAAAACGGTAGCGATGTCCACGCACGGTGACAATTTATTCAAGCATGCAAAATATCGCAAATTTGCGGCTAAATAGCCGGTGCTGCTATGGGTTACCATCCTACCTTTAAGTAACTTTACGTACTCTTTGCCTGGGGGAGCCGGAGCAAAATTTGTATTTTGTGCGGTACGCAATCAATGGTGCTCTCCCCAGAACGTCAACGTACTTCGTAGTAATTAATTCCCAACCTGGGTGGCTGGCCCACGTTGTCGGGTGTAAGTGTATTTCGGAGAAGTAGCACAGATCCGCGTCTTGAAATCGCTAGTATTTCCGGTGATGTTGCAAATGGGTTTCCCGAATTGTTGGGCTTTGCGACGCCTTCAATTGATCAACTGATTTCTGGTCCGGTCATTGAGAATAAGCTGTGGTGCAGGTAATGAGCCGAACCCAAAGTTGAATCTTTCGCTCCAGGTCTACGACGAATTTGCAGCGCGAAGGCCGAATCATTGGTTTGTGGCGGGGAAGCGGTGCCCTTTGTTACGAAGACGGGGACTACGCGCCGAAGGATTTCGCCTGTTGCTTTCCCTCGGACCGATCAAGATTCTCCGTTCCTCGTGCGAACTTCTCAAGGCAAGTGAGGGGAGGGCTCAACGCGGCTCACATGCTGTGCTATAAAGCGCGAAGGCCTAGACCCGAAAGCATGCGAGTCTCGGTTGGCCAGTCCATCGCTTTTGGGGCAAAACGGTTCCTGATCGAGCGCCACAACGGGTTCTTGCTCTCAGGAGATAACTTTGATATAAACATGTCAGTTCCCTTCAATACTGATAGTTACCTCAGCGGGTAACCATTTAGTGTTATTGCGTATCCCCCTTGGTAGATGTCAATCTGGGCAGGTTAGGAATGAATATTGAAGTATTCCTGCGTGTTCGTATTGTCGTGTTCCACGCGTAAGGCACTATAATTCAATGATTTGTATGAAAATAGGGGAATGAGATTCGGCGGTCTGGCAGCCCTCGTGTGAGCTGTCAGGCAAGATAAAACCATCCCACTGCATCCAAGATGTCCCTCCGAATTGGGCGGCATGCAGTCATACGTAATCTGTTCGCAACACTACCTCTTTTCTTTTTTTGCTCTGCCTCTTATCCGTGCACGTTTGCGAGTTTCAAGAGGTGGTGTTCGTGTCAGATATTTGCGCTTTGTTTGGCCTTTCGAGCCGGGTGGTACTAACCCTCGCTGGCGTTTTTGAGGGTGAGTTTTCGAGACTGAAGGGGCAGCGCTTCTGGCCTGGAGCAAAGATTCCCCGGTTCAGCGGATGGGGACGAGCTTTTGTATTTGCTCTTGCCTGCTACTTGACGATGGTGGCGTCAGGTTGCGGATCGGGTGGGATCGATCCAAATGGGGGTGGTCTTCTTTTCTCGCCCGGCAGCATCAATTTTGGAAGTGTGCCTGTTGGTCATGAGGCTGACACCAGCGTAAATGTGACGAACAGCAGTACCTCGTCAATTACCGTCTCTCAAGCGAATGTTTCGAGCCAAACGTTTTCGCTTCCTGGCACCAATAGTTTGCCTGCCAGCATTCCCGCTGGTGGTAGCTACACTTTTAAGGTTGGCTTTACGCCTGCCTCCGCCACTAATTATTCCGGACAACTGACCCTGATGGGCGCGGCGGGTCAAATGATCGCCCAGGCCCCGATACAAGGTCAGGGAATGTCTCAAGCGGCTCCGCAGTTGACGGTGAGCGCCGCGAGTCTGAGCTTCGGTAGTGTCACGGTGAATTCGGCGACGACACAATCGTTGACGTTGACGTCGACAGGGACGTCTGCAGTGACGGTGAACTCGGCTGCAATCACGGGCGCTGGCTTTACGATCGTTGGCGGTAGCTTGCCTGTGACGCTGAACCCGACGCAGACGCTGACGTTAGAGGTGCAATTCCAGCCGACGGCGGCTGGGACAGCTAGCGGTCAGATCACAATCAACAGTAACTCGACCACGGATGGTGTGGCCGAAGTTGCTTTGAGCGGCACAGGGACGGCCGCATCAAGCCCGCAGTCGAGTCCTCAATTGACGGTGAGCGCTGCGAGTCTGAGCTTCGGTAGCGTGACGGTGAACACAGCGACGACTCAGTCGTTGTCGTTGACATCGACAGGAACGGCTCCTGTGACGGTGAGCTCGGCTGCAATTACCGGGGCCGGCTTCACAATCGTCGGGGGCAGTTTGCCGGTAACGCTGAACCCGACGCAGTCGATGACGCTGCAGGTGCAGTTCGATCCAACCTCGACAGGAGCGGCTAGCGGCCAGATCACGATCAGCAGCAACTCGTCGACCGGTTCCACCGCAATAGTGGCTCTGAGTGGCACGAGCACAGCGGCACCGAGTCCGCAGTTGACGGTGAGCGCTGCGAGTCTGAGCTTCGGCAGTGTGACGGTAAACACGGCGACGACGCAGTCCTTGACCGTGACATCGACGGGGACATCTCCCGTGACGGTGAATTCTGCGGCGATCACAGGGGCTGGTTTCACGATCGTCGGAGGCACCGTGCCCGTGACATTGAACCCGACGCAGTCGATGACGTTGCAGGTGCAGTTCCTGCCGACGGTAGCTGGAACTGAAAGTGGCCAAATTACGATCAGCAGCAATTCGTCGACGGGTTCCACGGCAGTGGTAGCTTTGAGCGGAACGAGCACAGCGGCACCGAGTCCCCAGTTGGCGATAAGCGCTGCTACGTTGAGCTTCGGCAGCGTGACAGTGAACACGGCGACGACCCAGTCGTTGACGTTGACGTCGACGGGGACGTCTCCGGTGACGGTGAACTCTGCGGCGATCACAGGCGCTGGCTTCACGATCGTTGGGGGCAGCCTGCCAGTAACGCTGAATCCGACGCAGTCGATGACGTTGCAGGTGCAGTTCCTGCCGACGACGACTGGGGCAGCCAGTGGTCAGGTTACGATTAGCAGCAATTCGTCGACGGGTTCCACTGCGGTAGTGGCTTTGAGTGGAACGAGCACGGCTGCACCGAGCCCACAGTTGGCGATAAGCGCTGCTACCTTGAGCTTCGGCAGCGTGACGGTGAACACGGCAACGACCCAGTCGTTGACGCTGACGTCGACAGGGACGTCTCCGGTGACGGTGAACTCTGCGGCTATTACGGGTGTTGGCTTTACGATCGTGGGGGGCAGCCTGCCGGCAACGCTGAACCCGACGCAGTCGATGACATTGCAGGTGCAGTTCCTGCCGACAGCTACCGGGACAGCCAGCGCTCAGATTACAATCAGCAGCGACTCATCGACCGGTTCGACGGCGGTGGTGGCACTGAGTGGAACGAGTACGGCGGCGCCGAGCCCGCAGTTGGCGATTAGCGCTGCCACCTTGAACTTCGGCAACGTGACGGTGAACACGGCGACGACCCAGTCGTTGACACTGACATCGACAGGGACTTCCCCGGTGACGGTAAACTCTGCTGCAATCACTGGGAATGGTTTCGCGATCGTTGGGGGCAGTTTGCCGGCAACGCTGAACCCGACGCAGTCGATGACGCTGCAGGTGCAGTTCCTGCCGACAGCAACTGGAACTGACAGCGGTCAGATTACAATCAGCAGCGACTCATCGACCGGTTCCACGGCAGTGGTGGCTCTGAACGGTACGAGCACAGCTGCACCGAGCCCACAGTTGGCGATAAGCGCTGCTACCTTGAGCTTCGGCAGCGTGACGGTGAACACGGCGACGACGCAGTCGCTGACGCTGACATCGACAGGGACGTCTGCAGTGACGGTGAACTCGGCTGCAATCACGGGCGCTGGTTTTACTATCGTTGGGGGCAGCCTGCCGGCGACATTGAACCCGACGCAGTCGATGACGTTGCAGGTGCAGTTCGACCCGACAACAACGGGAACTGACAGCGGTCAGATTACGATCAGCAGCAACTCGTCGACAGGTTCCACGGCAGTAGTGGCTCTGAGCGGTACGAGCACAGCAGTACTGCTTCCACAGTTGACGGTGAGCGCTGCCAGTCTTAGCTTCGGCAATGTGACGGTGAATACGGCGACGACGCAGTCGTTGACGCTGACGTCGACCGGAACGTCGCCGGTGACGGTGAACTCGGCGGCAATCACGGGGGCTGGTTTTACTATCGTTGGGGGCAGCCTGCCGGCGACATTGAACCCGACGCAGTCGATGACGTTGCAGGTGCAGTTCGACCCGACAACAACGGGAACTGACAGCGGTCAGATTACGATCAGCAGCAACTCGTCGACAGGTTCCACGGCAGTAGTGGCTCTGAGCGGTACGAGCACAGCAGTACTGCTTCCACAGTTGACGGTGAGCGCTGCCAGTCTTAGCTTCGGCAGCGTGACGGTGAATACGGCGACCACCCAGTCGCTGACGCTAACGTCGACGGGGACATCTCCTGTGACGGTGAACACAGCGACCATTACTGGTGCCGGCTTTACGATTGTTGGGGGCAGCCTGCCGGCGACATTGAACCCGACGCAGTCGATGACGCTGCAGGTGCAGTTCCTGCCGACAGCAACCGGAACTGACAGCGGTCAGATCACGATCAGCAGCAACTCGTCGACAGGTTCCACGGCGTTGGTGTCTCTGAGCGGTACGAGTACGGCAGCGCCGAGTCCACAGTTGACGATAAGCGCTGCGACCTTGAGCTTCGGTAGCGTGACGGTGAACACGGCGACGACGCAGTCGCTGACGCTGACATCGACAGGGACGTCTCCAGTGACGGTGAATTCTGCGGCCATCACTGGTACTGGTTTTACGATCGTTGGGGGCAGCCTGCCGGCGACATTGAACCCGACGCAGTCGATGACGCTGCAGGTGCAGTTCCTGCCGACAGCAACTGGAACTGACAGTGGTCAGATCACGATCAGCAGCAACTCGTCGACAGGTCCCACGGCGGTAGTGGCTTTGAGTGGAACGAGTACGGCAGCGCCGAGCCCACAGTTGGCGGTGAGTGCTGCCACCTTGAGCTTCGGCAGCGTGACGGTGAACACGGCGACGACCCAGTCGCTGACGCTGACATCGACGGGGACGTCTCCAGTGACGGTGAATTCGGCGACCATCACAGGTACTGGCTTTACGATCGTTGGGGGCAGCTTGCCGGTAACGCTGAATCCGACACAGTCGATGACGTTGCAGGTGCAGTTCCTGCCGACAACGACTGGAACTGACGGCGGTCAGATTACGATCAGCAGCAACTCGTCGACTGGTTCCACGGCAGTAGTGGCCCTGAGCGGTACGAGCACAGCGGCACCGAGTCCTCAGTTGGCGATAAGTGCTGCTACCCTGAGTTTCGGCAGCGTGACGGTGAACACTGCGACGACGCAGTCGTTGACCCTGACGTCGACCGGAACGTCGCCAGTGACGGTGAACTCTGCGACGATCACGGGTACTGGCTTTACGATCGTTGGGGCCAGCTTGCCGGTAACACTGAACCCGACGCAGTCGATGACGTTGCAGGTGCAGTTCGACCCGACGACAACTGGAACTGACAGCGGTCAGATCACGATTAGCAGCAACTCGTCGACCGGTTCCACAGCGGTAGTGGCTCTGAGTGGAACGAGCACGGCTGCGCTAAGCCCGCAGTTGACGGTGAGCGCTGCGAACATGAACTTTGGTAGCGTCACGGTGAATACTGCGACGACGCAGTCGCTGACGCTGACATCGACCGGAACGTCTGCAGTAACGGTGAATTCTGCGACCATCACAGGCACTGGCTTTACGATCGTTGGCGGCAGCCTGCCGGTGACGTTGAATCCAACCCAGTCGATGACGTTGCAGGTGCAGTTCGACCCGACAACAACTGGAACTGACAGCGGCCAGATTACGATCAGCAGCGACTCATCGACAGGTTCGACGGCGTTGGTGGCTCTGAGCGGTACGAGCACAGCGGCGCCAATTCCACAGTTGACGGTAAGCACGGCGAGTCTGAGCTTTGGTAGCGTGACGGTGAACACGGCGACGACGCAGTCGTTGACCCTGACATCGACGGGGACGTCTCCTGTGACGGTGAATTCTGCGACTATCACGGGTGCTGGCTTTACGATCGTTGGCGGCAGCTTGCCAGTAACGCTGAGCCCGACGCAGTCGATGACGTTGCAGGTGCAGTTCCTGCCGACAACAACTGGCGCCGCCAGTGGTCAGATTACGATCAGCAGCAACTCGTCGACAGGTTCCACCACCTTGGTGGCTCTGAGTGGGACGAGCGCGGCGGCACCGAACCCGCAGTTGACTGTGAGCGCTGCGAGCCTGAACTTTGGCAGCGTGACGGTGAACACGGCGACAACGCAGTCGCTGACTTTGACATCGACAGGAACGTCTCCGGTTACGGTCAATTCGGCGACCATTACGGGCACTGGCTTTACGATCGTTGGGGGCAGCTTGCCGGCGACATTGAATCCGACGCAGTCGGTGACGTTGCAGGTGCAGTTCCTGCCGACAACGACTGGCGCCGCTAGCGGCCAGATTACGATCAGCAGCAACTCGTCGACAGGTTCCACCACGTTGGTGGCTCTGAGTGGGACGAGCACGGCGGCACCGAACCCGCAGTTGACTGTGAGCGCTGCGAGCCTGAACTTTGGCAGCGTGACGGTGAATACGGCGACAACGCAGTCGCTGACTTTGACATCGACGGGGACGTCTCCTGTGACGGTGAATTCGGCGACCATCACGGGCGCCGGCTTTACGATCGTTGGCGGCAGCTTGCCGGTAACACTGAACCCGACCCAGTCGGTGACGTTGCAGGTGCAGTTCCTGCCGACAACAACTGGAACAGCCAGTGGTCAGATTACGATCAGCAGCAACTCGTCGACAGGATCGACGGCGGTAGTGGCTCTAAGTGGAACGAGCACGGCCGCACCGAACCCGCAGTTGACGGTGAGCGCTGCGAGTCTGAGCTTTGGTAGCGTGACGGTGAACACGGCGACGACGCAATCGTTAACGTTGACATCGACAGGTACGTCTCCAGTGACAGTGAATTCTGCGACCATCACGGGCGCCGGCTTCACCATCGTAGCTCAAAGCTTCCCAGCGACATTGAACCCGACGCAATCCGTGACGCTTCAGGTTCAGTTCGATCCGACTACCGCTGGAGCAGCCAGTGGTCAGATAACAATCAGCAGCAACTCAACTACAGGTAGCACGGCCCTGGTGGCTCTCAGCGGTACTGGTACGGCAGCGAATCCACAATTGACCATAAGCGCTACAAGCGTGAGCTTTGGCAGTGTGGCGGTGAACACGGCGACGACCCAATCGTTGACGCTGACGTCGACAGGGACGACGCCGGTGACGGTGAATTCTGCCACAATCACCGGGGCCGGCTTTAGTATCATTGGCGGGAGCTTTCCTGTAACACTGAATCCTACGCAGACTCTGACGCTGCAGCTACAGTTCGACCCGGCTACAGCGGGAGCGCTGACGGGGCAGATCACGATCAGTAGCAACTCGACGACCGGAAGCACGGCAGTAGTTGCTCTGAGCGGCACGGGCACCGCGGTCGCACATTCAGTCGATCTCAGTTGGGATGCACCGACAAGTTCACCCGATCCGGTGGCGGGATACAACATTTATCGGGCGACAGGTACCGGCTCTCTTGTGCTGATCAACTCGTCGCCTGACTCGGCGGTTGTCTATACGGATAGCACAGTTGTAAGTGGTGCTACCTATAGCTATGTGGTAAAGTCCGTCGATTTCAGCGGTGTAGAGAGCACTCCATCGAACGAGATCACGGTAACAATTCCGTAGAGTTCAAGGGCGCCAACGAAAAAGCCGCCTCAGAAGAGGCGGCTAGGGTTGATACCGATAGTACGGCTTTTTAGGCGGCAGCTGGAACTGTCGCTCAGACTGTAATTTTCCCGCGATCCAACTCCTATCGCTCGGGCTCGGGAAAAGGGGATTGTCCCAGATAGCCAGGACAGCCCGCGGATAAACACTTCCGTGGAGTTTGTCCGAACGAACGACTTTAGAAGGCGATTCCCCTTTTCAGGGGCTAACAAGCTGATGGGATCTCGTACTTAACGACAACTTGCGCCCTTTTGAAATTGGCATTCCCATCGAGCATCGAGACAATATCTCTACCGATCAACAGGGAGGCTGTTGCTGCCGGGGAAGGCACGTTGCAAACGTGGAGAATCCGGTCCTGATAAACAAAATGGAAATCGTCCAATAGTTTTCCGTGACGGTCTAATGCCTGAGCACGTACGCCTGAGCCGGCTGGCCGAATGTCCTGTTCACTTAGATCGGGCAACAGCTTTTGCAGTGCACGCGTAAATGCCTGCTTATTCCATGAACGGTAGAACTCTTCGGCTCCGCTTTTCCAGTTCTTGGAGGCCATCTTCCAGAAACCGCCGAATAATGCCGTCGAAACCGTGTCTGAGAGGTTGAATGATGTTCGCGTATACCCCTCGCGTTTGAGCGAGAGCACTGCATTCGGTCCCGCCTCGACACCTCCGTGAATGCGCCTGGTGAAGTGCACCCCTAAAAATGGAAAGCGAGGATCGGCGACTGGATATAGTAGACCTTTGATGAGGTGATGTTTGGCTGGTACGAGCTCGTAGTATTCACCCCGGAACGGTACGATGCGGAGGCCAAGACTAGCGCCAGCCATCTTGGCGACGAGGTCGCTCTGCAAACCAGCGCAATTGACAGCGAAACGTGCGTGTATAGTTCCGGAAGCTGTCTCCAGAACAACCCCTGCAGTTTCACGCAGAATACGCGTGACGCCGGAACCGGTGAGAACTTCACCGCCGCCTTGTTTGATGAGCTCCGCATACTTTTCGGAGACCATCTTGAAGTCCGTAATCGCTGTGGTAGGCACGTGAATACCACGCAAACCTATTGCGTGCGGTTCGATCTCGCGGATCTGCTGTGGGTCCAGCTCTCGGAGGCTAGCGACGCCATTTTCACGTCCACGACGCAGCAGTTCATTGAGGCCGGGTATCTCGCGCTCTTCAGTCGCGACGATGATTTTTCCGCAAACCTCATGTGGGATCGCATGATCCTGGCAGAACCGAATCATGGCGGCGCTGCCCTCTACGCATAGCCGGGCCTTTAGCGAACCTGGTTTGTAGTACAAGCCAGAGTGAATGACGCCGCTGTTGTGCCCGGTCTGGTGCGAAGCTACTTCGTTCTCCTTATCGAGGATGATGATTTTAAGGTCAGGATTCTTACGGATAAGTTGCAAACCGACGGCGAGCCCGACGATTCCAGCTCCAATGACGGCTACATCGCAGTCTTTGTTGTTCATGTTCCCAACAGACCTTTCGCCATGGTTGCGGCGCGGCAACCCCAGCTAAGCGCGGCCACGAAGATATCCTTCCAACCCGTCCCGCCAATCGGTAAATACGTTCAACTGATTTGCCTTCAGGGCGTGATTTTCAAGGACAGAGTATTTCGGACGCGGAACTTTCGCTGGAAATTCTCCTGGACGTGCTTTTTCTAGGCGAATTCTAGTTCCTGTGGCGCGGAAGATCTCGCGTGCAAATTCATACCACGAGCAGCTTCCCTCGGCGGTTCCGTGGTAAAGGCCGTACTGCGTAGAGCGACTAAGCGCTACCAACTGCTCTGCGATCTGCACAGTGGGGGTTGGCGTGACGAACTCGTCGTCGACGACACGCAATTCATCGCGTTCGCGAGATAACTTCAACATTAGCTCAACGAAGTTCAGCCCGCCCTTGGCGCGGCATGGCTGGTGGCCGTAAATGGCGGAAACGCGAAGCACAAAATACTTCGCCGCAATAGCGGCGGTAAAGTGCTCGCCTGCCAGCTTGGTAATTCCATAAGCGTTGAGGGGGGCAGCGACATCGATCTCCAGATACGGAGCGCTCTTCTTGCCGTCAAAGACATAGTCCGTGCTCACGTACGCCACCGTTGCGCCAGCCCGCTGAGACCATTCGGCAACGTGTTTCGCGCCGATCGCATTGCCTTGGAAGGCGGCAATGGGATCGGCTTCGCATTTCTCCACATGATGCATTGCAGCCGTATTGACGATGAACTCTGACATGGAAGCCGAAAGAACAGCGTCGACTGCGGAAGCCGAAGTCACTTCAAGGTCTGAATGAGTGAACCCAAGGACTTGATCGCCATTCCGCAGGAAAGCCGCGCACACATCGCTGCCTAGCTGGCCATTGGACCCCAGTACCGCAACCTTCACCGACCTACTCCGGCGGCTTGGGCCAAAGCAGAGGTGCTAACCGGTGCCAGATTCTCGAGTTCCTTGAAAACATGAATGTTGTAGTACTTGCAGTTGTCCCAGTCTCCGCACCTGTCCATATTACTGATCAGGCTACGCACGATGGACTTGACGCTATGATGAGGATGGAAACTCAGGATCGTATTGGCACGCTCGATCGAGACCTTGTAGTTTCGCGCGTCTCTCACGTGCTTAATATCGAGCGCGATCTTCTGACCAAACTCTTCTTCAACTGCAAACTTCACGAGGTCAGCCACTTCACCGACCGTATGATTACCGGAGGCGATGTTATAGATACCACTGAGGGATTCATTGGCTTCGATAGCACGAGTGTAGGCCATCACAGCGTCGTCGATTGCGAGAAATGGACGCCATATCGCCGGGTTGTTGACGTGGATCATGCCCTCTTTCATGGCGCACTTAAACATCGTGTTAACGAGCAGATCATAGCGCATGCGCGGGCTGTATCCTGAAACTGTACCCTTCCGCAGTGCTATGACAGAGAAATCCGAATCGACCATCTGCATGACGGCGCGCTCTCCCTGTAGCTTGGAGATGCCGTATGGGTTCGACGAGTTGACTGGGCAATTCTCGTCGAAGAGCTCGTTCTCTGTGTATCCATATACCGAACAGGAGCTTGCATAGATGTATCGCCTCACCTTCGCCTTCTTTGCGATGTAAGCCAGATACGCTGGTGCTGACGCATTGAAGATAAAGTTCTTAGCCGGCGAATAATCGGCCATCGGGTCGTTAGAGAGACCCGCAAGAAAGATGACTTGATCGTAGCCGGAGAGGTCGGATACTTGGAGATCAAAGATGTTCTTCTCGAGAATACCGACATAGCTCGGCAGGTTATTGCCGAACCAGAACAGGTCCACGACGTCAATCGTATAGCCACGATCTAGAAGGTGCGGAATTAAGGCAGAGCCTACGTAGCCAGCGCCACCGGCAATTAGAATGCGCATTTTACTTCACTCCTCCAGCAAACGCTGATTTCGGTTGATAGACGATGTTGTCAGACAGCGGCGATGCGATCCACTGTTTCAGAGACTGTGCCTTAGCATCCTTGGCGGACACCACGACATCTATGACCGGCCACTCGATGCCAATCTCTGGGTCTTTGTAGTGAATTCCGGACTCTGCCCCGGAGTTGTAGATCCCCGTGCACTTGTATTGCACCTCGCACTCGTCGGTAAGGGCACAGAAACCGCGTGCAAATCCGTACGGAGCATATACCTGCTTCTTGTTGTCGGCGGTAACTTCAAGGCCGAACCACTTGCCCAGAAAGGGCGATTCTTTTCGGATGTCAACTGCGACGAGGAAAGCAGCGCCACGAGTCACGCGCATCAGCTTACTCATTGGGGGATCCCACTGAAAATGGAGGCCGCGGAGAACTCCTTTCGACGAGCGGGAGTGATTGTCCTGCACCCACTCGGTCGGTAACCCCATGTCTCTAAAATTGTCGCGGCGGTAGGTTTCCATGAAAAAACCGCGATCATCGCCTAGAACAGTAGGCGCAATAACCACGACGTCTCCACCGAGATGTGAACTAATCAAATCCAAGGGCATAGAGTGTTCTCCGTTAGCGAAGCGAAATTGTAAGGATGAAGGCCAAGTCGCGATCACCTTGCGCATAGGCGACGAAACTTTGTATTTACTTCTGTTGCATCCGACGTCGCGGCTCGCTAACTAACAGGGGCGGTTCCCGTTGTGGCTAACATCGGCGCTAGACTGTCTACCCTATGCGCCGGCACGGCAAGTTTGCCGTCCTTCAACCGTAGTTGCTTCTGTGCGCATATGTACGCCAACCAGTTACGGTAGATGCATGAAGCTGTCGAGTGCCATGTGTTTTCGATCTTTGAATTGTCTAATGCAGCCGAGACCGCCGCGAGTAAGTCTTCGCGCGGACAAGCCATAGCTTCATTCTGCAGCGCCGTCAAGGCAATTTCAGTTTCAGCGTCGAAATAGTCGCGTGGCATCAACGGATAGGTCTTTGCCTCTCCGCGGAGATAACGCCCGACATCCCTGCGGTATTCGAGCAGCAAGGTATTTGATTCATATTCCGGATGGCCCTGGAGAAATACAAAGAGGCTCTTGTGTTGTTTTACGAATGTATCAACGCCGACATCCGCGGATCGCGTGAGCACGCTATACCCACAACTTGTCAACGCGTCTTCAGGAATGCCATTCCATCGGGAGTGCGGAAGCTTGAAGCATGAAGGTGCATCGACCGTAAGCGGATGATTTGACTGCCGGGTACATTCGAAGACACCGCAGTATTTGTCATTGCTCCTAATCCGTCTGATTCCATCCATGTGCAGAAGCGCGGCGTGCGCAGCAAGGCACGACCAGACAGTCGAGTAGGTGTTGTTCTTGGCCCAGTCAAGGACCTTTGTAAAACTCTCCCAGTATGGCTCATCCATCAGGTTCGGTGTCAGAGGCTCTCTGCCGGTCACAATGAGCCCATCGAGCCTTTTGCCCCAAAGATTCTCGGCGTCAGAATAAACGTTTTTGACATAGCGTGCGCCGAACTCATTCCGAGGAACGTTAGCCAGCGCGTGAAACGATAGTCGGACATGTAGTCCTTCAGACGCCGACTCGAGAAGCGAGATGAACTGGCGCTCTGTTGCGTCAAGCGCCCCGTCCGGCATGTTATTAATCAACCCGATTGTGATGCACTTGCTCGAGCGCTCTTGGAACGTTGCAGTCGGCTTATCGCGGAGCAGGTTCATGCGCACGGCTGTGCCATGACTCGAATAGTTCGGATCCAAACTGACGGGCATTAGCGTCTCTCCCAGACATTACTACTAGCTATTTGGCGCGAATTGATCAGTAAATCGTTGCGTCGAGTGCCTGATCGAGATCTGCGATGATATCGTCGATGTGCTCGATCCCAATGCTGAGTCGAATCATCTCCGGCATGACCCCGGCACTGCGTTTCGCTTCGGCTGACATTTGCCGGTGCGTCGTCGAGGCTGGATGGCAGGCCAACGATTTGGCATCGCCCAGATTGACGAGCCGCGTCACCAGCTTTAATGCATCATGAAATTTGATTGCAGCTTCGTAGCCCCCATCGATTCCGACTGTCATCAGAGAACAGGCGTGGCCGGACAGATATTTTTGGGCTAATGCATGATATGGGCTATCGGGGAATCCAGCGTAATTGACCCACTTAACTCTGGGGTGATTGCTCAAAAACTCGGCTACTTTTCTGCCGTTCTGCACATGTCGCTCGACCCGTAGCGCGACGGTCTCGACACCCTGCAACAACAGGAAAGCGCTCAGTGGCGACAAGACGGCCCCCGTGGTCCGTTGGTAGAAGCTGCGGCACCGCCCTAAATAGGCACCTCTCCCGAAGTGATCCGTGTAGACCAAGCCATGATATGAGGCGTCCGGCTGGTTAAACATGGGGAACCGCGAAGCGTGCTCCTTCCACGGAAAATTGCCGCTGTCAACGATGGCTCCGCCGAGCGTCGTGCCGTGCCCACCCAGGAACTTAGTAAGTGAGTGCAGAACTATGTCCGCTCCATATTCGATCGGCCGGAGTAGGATAGGCGAGGCGACTGTGTTGTCAACGATAAGCGGCACACCGTGCTTGTGTGCCATTCGAGCGAGTGCCTCGATATCACAAATATTTCCTGCCGGATTGCCGACACTTTCACAGAAGACCGCTCGCGTTTTGTCATCGATCAGTTCTTCCAGCGCCTCAGAATGATCCGACTCCGCGAATCGGACAGTTACCCCCTGGCTTGGCAGAATGTGAGCGAACAGAGTGTGCGTAGTTCCATAGAGCTGCGGAACGGAGATAATGTTGCTTCCCAGTTGGGTGACATTGAGGACCGCGTAGTTGACCGCTGCTTGTCCGCTGCTAACACACAGAGCTTCCAATCCTCCTTCTAGCTCTGCGACACGTCGCTCCAATACCGCAGTGGTTGGGTTCCCTATACGGGTATAGCGATATCCTTCTGCTTCGAGGTTGAATAGCGCCGCGGCATGGTCGGCGCTATCAAACGCATAAGAAACCGTTTGATAAATGGGCACCGCTACAGCCTTGGTCGTGGGGTCGACTTCGTAGCCTCCGTGAATAGCAATTGTTTCCCGCTTCATATGTTCATCCGTGCGGGCTGTACGGATGAGACCGTTTCCGGCTTCAAATTAGCTGGACTAGCATCGTGATTGATGAGGCGATTCATTTCGTTTACCACCCAGTGGATGTCAGCTTCCGTGGTCCTGAAACTAGTGATACACGCGCGTAAGACAGGAGTGTCATTGAGCTTTGCCTCCGACATCCAGACGATTTGACGCTCCCGCAGGGTTGCCAGAAATTGAGTAGTGTCGAGTCCGTCCCGAGTGAAGCATACAAGTGGTAGAGGTGTCGCGTTAACGATTCGCCACCCCGATGACTTCAGGGAATCACGCAATACTTGTCCCATTCGAGTCTGATGCTCGATCATCTCGACATATCCCGATTCGCCGTGCTGCGCCAACGCTAGGAAGAGCTTCAGGCCGATAAAACGGCGGGACCACTGTGCCGACGTCGTGTATGGATCATCGACAGCACCACCTGTCTTCTTGGGCATGTAGGAAACATCTGCACGGAAGGCTTCGGCGACGGTATCAGGGTGGCGGCAGAAGAACATCCCGGCTCCCATTGGAACAGAGAACCATTTATGCGCATCGCACGTGATCGAATCTGCAGTATCGATTCCCGCCAGATGATGTCGAAGGTTTTCGGAGAGGATAGCGGCGCCGCCCCATGCGGCGTCGACGTGAAACCAAAGACCCTCCTCTTGGCAAAAGTGTCCGATGTCTGACAAGGGATCGATTGCACCGGCCGCTGTCGTTCCGGCAGCACCGACCACCATGAACGGGGCGAAGCCATTTTTGCGATCCGCGGCCACGCGGCTTTTGAGATCTTTGATATCGAGCTTCAAATATGAGTCGGTCTCTACCGTGCGTACCGCTCTTCTCCCTAACCCCGTCATGTGCGCGATCTTATTGAACGAGTGATGCGCCTCCTTTGTCAGGTAGATGGTGGGCGGAGCGGCGAGATGCCGAAGGCCATATTCGCCATAGTCGGGGAAAGCACGCGTCAAGGCGACAACGACTGCGGATAGGTTGGCCTCCGATCCTCCGCTTGTAAAGGTTGCACTAGCATCCGCTGGCAGGCCGAATTTTGCAGCGAGCCAACTGAGAGTATGTCTTTCTATCTCATTCCCTGCAGGCGACGTGCGCCAATTCGCCAGCTGCGGGTTGTACATTGCCACCAGTGTTTCCGCAACGACAGATGCAAGCGTCACGCTCGGGTTGAAGAGGCCGAAGTAACGAGGATGCGTCACCTGGACCTGCCACGTCCGCAACATCTGCTCGACATCGCCGATGACTTCTTCCAGAGCTATAGCCTTCTTGAAGTCATAGCGAGATGTGAGGTAGCTTCGAATCTCTTCCGGCGACACACTTGGGACTATTGGGCCCATCGCGATTTCGGATTCGACCCGCGCGAAATCACGTCGGAATTCATCGATAACCATTCGTCTTCTTCCTAAGGGAGCATCTACAGGACTCTGAACTTTGGTCGGTAATGCGAGAACTTATAAACGAATCTGCCCAGCTTGAATGCAGTTGTACAGCGCCTTGTCGAGCGGAATAAACGTCCCCGATTTCGGATCGTCGAAATAGATCACATCAGTGGTAGTTACCGGATCAAATCCCTGACGCACTAGTTCAGTCTTCGAGTACTTGAAAGTGCCGGTTACTTCGACCTCATCCCGTATCCGTAGGAAAAGAGGACGCGCGTAGGCAGGAAGACGGTTCATCAGGTGCTTCCGAAACGCAGATAGATCCATCCCGTGTTCAGTGACGAGCGCAGCCATACCCCCTCGGCCTTCGGTCCCTGGTATCGTTACTCCGTAGACGTTTGCGTGCTTGACTCCTGCAAATGCACAGATAGCCTCTGAGACCTCGGAGGTCGCAACGTTCTCACCCTTCCACCGGAAAGTGTCGCCAATGCGATCGACGAAATAGTAGAAGCCCTTTTCGTCCTTGCGCATCAGGTCTCCAGTGCGAACCCATGCATCTCCAGGCTCAAAGACATTGCGGAGGATCTTCTCTTCAGATGCTCGTGTGTTGGTATAGCCCTCAAATCGGCTGCCTATATTCGACGGATCGTTTACGACCCTACCGATCGCTTCACCAATTTCGTTCGGTGCACAACGAATGCAGAACCCTTGATCATCTCGGACTGGCTCGCTCTTTTCGATATCGAACTGCACCAATGCCGGCGAGAATCGATGTGTTAAGTACGCCGGAATATGTCCGATCGCGCCACGTTTTTCCTGGACATTAAATAGGGAAACGCCACCTTCAGTGGACGCATAGAATTCTAGAATCTGGGGAATGCGGAACCGGTCCTTGAAGCCGTCCCACACCTCGGATGCCATCCCATTGCCGCAGGCCATTCTGATTCGATGACTTTTTTCGTTCGGAGACGGCGCGGCGTGGAGCAAGTAGCGGCACAGCTCGCCGATGTATTGGAACATCGTGCAGTCCCAACGGATAATATCGTTCCAAAACTGACTGGCCGAGAACTTTTCTCGAATGACAACGGCACCTCCGCCGACGAGAGTAGCTCCGGGGACCAGCACTCCGCCAATGCTGTGATACATCGGCAGACAGTTATACATTCGATCTGTCGGCTCGGCACCCATTAAGCCGGCAAACCAAAGGCTCCATTGCAGAACACGAGCATGGCTAATATTGGCTGCTTTAGGCATACCGGTCGTGCCAGACGTAAAGATGTAAAGAGCGCGATCTTCAATCGTCAGCGAACGTCGCTCTTCTTTACTCAAAGTGCCACCGGGCTGGCGCTCGATGTCAAGATCAATCCGTTCATATGTCGGATGGTCGACGCCGTGTGTCCAGATCTCCGGCGATAATGTGAGGTTCGGCAGAGCAGTATTCAACGCATCGACGAACTCCCCGGCGACGATCAGATGTTTGGGAGAGACGATATTAATGCTATGGGCCAGCGAGGGTCCCACAAGATTGGTGTTGAGCAACGCAACCACACAACCAACGCTTGTGATGCCAAGCCATATAGCAAGGTATTCGGGCCGATTCGTCATCAACAGACAGACGACTTCGCCCTTAGCGAGACTCTGCTCAAGCGCCCAACGCGCATATTGATTGGCCCGTTCGGTAAGACCACGATAGGTCAGGCGTTCCCGATCCGATAGCAGAGCCGGCGCATCGCCGTAGCGCTCCGCAAGTTCCTCGATTACCGTGGACATCACGCGATGGCGATTGCGGGGAATTGGCGCAGTCAGTTCTAGCGCCCGCAACCAGGCCTTAGCAGCAGAGCCGACGGCGTTTATCGGAGTCATAGTTTGGACCTCGATCATGCCGTATTACCCGCATCGACAGTAAGTACTGTCCCTGTAATATTCTTCGCTTTATCACTGAGGAGAAACTCAACCGCATTTGCCACATCGTCGATTTCCGCCAGGCGTTTCAGAGCACTGCGGCGCTCGATTTGCTGACGTTGCTCGTCTTTGAGATCTTGAGTCATATCGGTTTGGACGAAGCCGGGAGCAACTGAATTGACATTTACCCCGACGCGGCCGACCTCTCGTGCGAGTGACCGGGAAAAGCCAATAATCGACGCCTTCGTCGCAGCGTATACAGAAAGACCGCTATAGCCCGTGAAGGCGGTGATTGACGCCATATTTACGATGCGGCCACCCCCATCGGCCATCATCGAACGAACTACATATTTGGTGAGTACCATTGGCGATAAGATGTTCACGCGCATAAGCTGTTCAATCTGCGACGTGGGCATGAGGGCGAGAGTTCCGTCGAAACTTATGCCGGCGTTGTTAACTAGTCCATAGATTGGACCGAAGTCCTTCCGCAAGGTCTTAACCAAGTTGGAGATGCCTTCGATCTCAGCGAGATCAAAGGGCGCGAAATGGAACGAGCCCGGATTTGCGATTTCAGCTTTCTGCATTGCTGCCGCGAGTTCACTATTTTGCTTACGCGCCACAGCTATGACGTGGTAGCCCGCCTCCGTCAGCTTACGGGCTATACCCAGGCCCAGCCCGCGACTCCCACCCGTCACGATTACATTACGCATTCTGGCGCACCAGCTTGCCTGATTCGGCAACTGCCAATGCAGGAATGAAGTTAATTGCGACCGGAACCTTATATGAAGAAAGAGCCTCGCGGCAGAGCAGCAAAATATCACCTTGAAGTGCCCGCACGTCGCGGGTACCTGACTGCGGTGTTTTTAGAACTACGTCGGCGACGACGAGCGATCCTGTAATTGGATTCTTTTTCGTCCGTACAAGCGACATTTGCACCTCGGGATGGCGATTGATGACCGCTTCAACCTCCTCGGGGTATACCTTCAAACCTCCGACATTAATTACTCCATCCCGTCGACCAACGAAGTAGTAGCGGTCATTTCGCAATTCGAGCAGGTCACTTGTATTCACAAAGCCATCCGCGTTTTTCAGGATGGGGGCGTGGTCGCCCAGATAGCGACTTGCCGTGCGAGCTGAACGTACACACAACGAGCCGTCTACTACTTTCATATCGACATCAGGGGTGTGCTCGATGACGCTCGCAGGAAAGCCCGCGATTCCATCGTTCACCTCGAACGCCACACCGGCCTCTGTCGAAGCAAAAGCGTGGGCGATGCGAGCTTGCGGGTAAAAAGCCTGCAGGTGACTCAGGATTGCCTGATCAGCGATCTCTCCCGACAAGCGAACATATTGGGGAGAGATAAGGTGAGCCGAAGGGCTCATCAGTGCTCGACGCCACTGAGACGGCGTTCCGGAGATATGGGTTACTCCGTGGGACCCGGCCCGAGCAAGAAAGTCTGCCGTTGACTCCTCTGCGCTCGAGAGGACCAAGGATTTCCCAGTAAGGGCGGCGCGAAGAAATATCTGAAGGCCACCATAGCGGCGGATATCGTAGAACGTACTCCAAACGACCGTTTCTGCGGAATTGCTGCTGTCTTTAATGGCTCCGGCTAGACTGGATAGGGTGTGGACGACCAACTTCGGCCGCCCTGTTGTGCCGGAGGTAAGAAGAATCCATTCCGTTTCATACTGTGCGGTCCGATTGTAATCTCCTGCCACAATCTTCTGACTGCAGGGACAGAAACATAGAGGACCCTTAATGTCTACTCCGAGTATCGTCCGATCGGATACGATTGCATCGACATTCGCCGATTCTATGATGTAGGGCAGATGTTCAAGCGGCAAATCGGGTGAGCAAAGAACGATACGGCGCGCGACTCCATCCAACTCTATGAGAGCCCAGGCTGTAGTGAACTGGTTTGTTGTGGTGACCAGCACAGAGCGCCCACACAATTCATCACCCCGTCCATAGAGAGCGGACCCTGCAAGCAGATCGCTCAAGGCGATACTCGCTTCCGCACCGAATACAAAGCGTCCAGACAGATCGCCCGCAGCGCTAAGTGCGTTCCAAAGCGATGTCCATTTGTTTTTCTGCGTTGTCATAAGATTTCACCAACTCACCGAAAGTGATAGGGAAGAGAAGGTCTTGCGTGGAAGTGAAGGGATCTATTCCAAGCGACTCATGTGGGCGACGACCATTTCAAAGCTACGATCCGCTTTGCGCCGACCTTTGAATGGCATGAAATGCCGCATGGAGCAAATGCTTGAACAACGAAAATCGCGAGTCACCGGATCGGTTACCGGGTGCAGGACTTCACAAATATCCGCCCCGGGAACCGTGGAATGGCCGGTCTTTTCTAGTAGGTTGGTTTCCCTTGAGGAGGGATCATGCTGCGAGTGCGGGCTGCTTGGAGAAGACGATGGTTTCGATCAGGGTGCGAAGAAGGCGAGCACCTTCAAGTAAATCCTTCGGCTGATCGCTTGGGTTGATGGCTCTCTCCACTTCGAATGCCCGGAAAAGGCCTGCCGTGTGAGCGATGTCGCACACTCCGTGCACATCCGTATATTCCATATCATCGGAGCCTTGAGCTTCAGCGAGGGCAGCCAGATAGCCCATAAACTTCTGGATGAACCCTTCAAAGAAGGCCATGGTAAGGAGCGATTGCACTCCAGAGAGTCGGCCCAGGAACAGGCGAATGTTCGTTAAATCGGCAGTGACCGCGAGCGCGTCGGCCTCGGTCGGGAAAGCGTGGGCTGCAATCGCAAATCTCCGCATCATCGCGGGATGGGCATCGCGCACTTCCTCGTGCAGGTTATCCAGCAAGATTGGGCGTGCATCCTCTGATTGGACGGCAAGAAGGGTGGCGGTCATCCAATAGATGAAATTTCCCTCCAGAACTGAGGTGTACCGTGCGATGATCCCTCGCCGCTCTTCGGCAGTCAATTGCTTAATATCGGGCAGGGAAGTGATGAGCTCGTCGATCATGCTGTTGATGGTCTGCTCGGTCGACGCGTCTAGAGAGGGGTTCTGCGATTGCTCCGGCATGAGTAACGTCGTGTTCATGATTTACCTTCCTTAGTAGTTAGGGGTTCGGCACCCGAGTGCTGAACCGGTTGAGATTGAACCTATCCGCCGTTGGGTATACGCAGAGCGTGTAGCGCCAAAGCGGAAGAGATGTGTTGAACGAGACGGTACTGCGGGGGCACAAACACAAAGCTTAGGGAGCGGTCGTCTACCGCTTATCGCTGCTACTGCGATCCACCCCGATGCGCGATTCAGGCAGAAGGACATAGCTCCGCCCTGTGGGTCACTGGTGTCTTTTTTTACTCGGCGACTCAGACTTCGAACGGTTGTGGATCTAGTTAGAGCACGTTGATGACCATCCTGCAACCATCCTCTAATGACGGTGTCTATTGTTGATTTCTTGGGGAATTAGCGTCTTTATTGGTAGAGCGGTCATTCTGACGCTAATCTGGGTTTGCAGGGTCTTGCATACTTGTGGGAATCACTTGTGCATCTCGGGCCCCTTCAGTACCGGTACAATGAGAAGCAGTACCCGATTTTCAGTAACGGCAAGATAATAATGAGCTTAGAGCCTGAGCTTTGGTGGGGAGAAGCAACTCACGGCAGAGCAGCAGATAGCCCCGTGTGCACGCGGCGGGGTTTGCAGACTCCTGAAACCTGCCGCGCAGGTACGTGAACTAGTCATCCCGCCATATCTGCTCGATGCCTAATGCCGCGCCTTTCTTCTGGTCCCAGGTGTAATCGAAGGTGCCCGGATAGTTGGCCTTGAAGGTTTCGGCCGCGGTGGAGACGGCTTTGTGGTCAGCCTCAGCAGCCTTACGAGCGTCATCTGCCTCCTTTTTGAGTTGTGCTTCCTTGGCATCAGCTTCGGTGGCGAGTATGAACATCGTCCTCGACTTTGCGGTCGCAAATCTCTTCGAAGATCGCTGATACCGTTCGGGACCGTTCTCGCCTTTGGATAGAAAATCGGCTTCTCTTGTGGGACGATATCGCTGCGCCGTCCAGAGTTCAAAGAGTAGCGCTCCTTTGAGCACAAAGGAGTCCTTATATGGCGACCCGATTCGAGGAGTTCCAGGTCGTCGGCTAGAGGCGCAAGTCGCTATGCATGTTCCTCTGCAACTTGAGTGAATTGAGTAATAATTTCAGATCGAACACTTCGGGTCCCGATGGCCCTGTTGTCCATCAATTACAAGGATTTACTACTTGCTTTCGAGTTGGAAGACGGACTTCACTTTATCTCTTAACTCGGTAGGCAGGACAGGAGTCGCCTGGCGACGACCTGATGCAGTACTGTGCAAGTTATGCCTTAGGGATGGATGCTTCGATGAGCCGCGCTTCAGGTAACGGCGGTCCGTAAAGCTAAACGTTTGTTCGTAACTTCTGTTTTTGAAGAACCCTCAGCCCTTCACGAAGATGCGTTAGACAGATACGGACAAATCCGCTCTCCGCGAAGCGGCTTGGTGGCATGAGGTTGTGTCGGCCTCAGTGGCAGAGCCAGCCCCCGAATCGAACCAGATCGATTAATCTGTTTGATCTCTGGGGTCATTATGAAATCATTTTTGTTGCGTAAATTCACACCGATATCGAGTTCCACCGAGTTCCCATTAACACATCGGAGGCGCAAGTGTTTGGCTATCGTCATTAGATGGATCTGCATCTCGATCCGCGCAAGAAATTCTCCGATGCATTTTCTCGGCCCTGCGGAGAATGGGAGCATCTTCAACGCATGTCTGTCCTGTGACTGAATAGGGTCGAACCGATCAGGATTGAAGCAGTCTGGATCTTTCCAAAGAGCAGGGTGCCGCTGGATCAAGTACGGTGAAATATAGATTTCTGTTCCGGCCGGCACGAAATAGTCACCGAGTTGATCGTCTTTTAACGCCTTGCGGGTCATCAGCCATCCGGCTGGATACATGCGTAGGGCCTCTTCAATAATGTGACGCGTGTAGACAAATTTCGGTAGATCGTTGAGTTCAGGGAACTCGCTCGAGGATAAAACACTGAGCTCATTTGATAGCTTTTCCTCAACCTCCGAGTTCTGAGAGAGCAGATACCAGGCCCAATTCAAAGTGCTTGCAGTGGTTTCGTGTCCAGCGACAATAAGCGTCAGGATTTCACTGACCAATTGGCGATCTGGCATATTCTGACCGCTGTGCCGATCACGTGATTCCATGACCATGCCAAGAATGTCCGTATGCGTTATATTCTGTCTTCGCCTTTGAGCGGCGACCTCAATGATGAGCTTTCCGAGAGGCCGGAACGCTTGTGCGAATTGCATGTTGCGCGCCGATTCGTCGGACAAAATTTTGAAATGTGGAGCGACCTGCTCGTAATCGTCTCCGAAAATGGAAAGGAGCGTAACACTCAAGACCATGAGGCTAATGTCGCTTGTGACATTGACACTCTGTTTCTCTTGAGCTGCTTGCTCCCACTTTTTGAGCAATGCAACATTAGCTGCTTTAATAACGTCAGTCAACTCGCCAACCGACTTGTCGTGGAACGCGGGTTGGATCATCTGCCGCTGACTCTTCCAAAATTCACCTTCACTCACCATAAGACCATTGCCGAGGAGCAAACCAATCCGTTTGATAGCCTGACCTTTCCGGTAGTTTTGCCAGTTCGTGCGGAGGATGTAATCTGCGTACTGAGGGTTGCTAACCACATAAACCTCCGTACCATAAACAGACGCTTTATAAACATCGCCGAATCGCCTAAAGTTATCGCTCATCCATCTCAAGAGATCATGAGAGGGGTTGTACTTCTCAGTAGGCCCAACTGGGATCTGTTGACATTTATAGGTCATTTCTTTTGCACTCCTTTTTCTTGAGGGTTCATTATGCGGCGACCTCATAACACCTGACAAACTCGCCAAAGGTGACGGGAAAGAGCATATCTTCCGAGGCACTGAAGGGATCTACTCCAAGCGCTTCTTGAAGCCGAATCACGACAATCGCGAAGCAGAGTGAGTCGAGTCCCGACTCGAGGAGCTCCATGTCGTCGGTTAAAGGCGCAAGTTGCCTAGCATGTTCCTCGGCAACCTGAGTGAATTGGGTGACGATTTCGGATCGAACATTCATTTTGCTTAAATCCTCAACTTTCTAAAGTGATACGTCTTCAACGATTTGACCCACCCGGAAGACTGAACCGCAGCAGGCGAAAGACTCGCCTTGGGGACTTCTGCGGGGTACCGGGTTTACAGGCATGTGTCATCCGCGCCAGCGTGACGTTACGTCCATTCATCGCTGGGGAATAATTCGCGGCATATCTCCTGCTTAGTTGCGCGACTCCAGCAAGGCTTCGTTTTTGTCTTCCTTCCCTGTATCGCCCATAGAACGAGGAGTCATCGCACTACCAGCTTCACCGCCGACGCGGGTTTTTGTCGAATCTAACCGTCTAACAACTATGCCCGGGTTACCCACCACCACGGAGTAGGGAGGAACACTTCTCCCTACCACAGAGTTTGACCCAAGCACGCTGTTGCGGCCGATTGTGATTTCGCCTTCATTGCAGACAATCGCGGCGCCCTGTCCAATCCAGCATCCTTGCTCGATTCGAATCCGTCCTCCGGGTGTGACACCTTGGTCGCGGATTGGGAGGTCAATGCCTTCGTGGGTGTGATGGTGGTCCTGGATGAGCACCGATGTTGCCATCATGACATTGTGCTCGATATGGATGCAGTTCTTGGCTGAGATTGTACTTCGGGCCCCGATGGCGCAGTTGTCATCAATTACAATTTTCACTTCATTAGCACCGTCTGGGACGATATAGAGGTGGGAATCCTTCCCGATGATTACGGAACTGCCCAGCCTAATATGCATTGCGGTTCGTCTCCGTAACGCGAGCGGATAGTGTACAGATAAGTTGCTGCCCGTAGACGCAAAGGGATAAGTCTTACACAGCCAAAGGCTGTAGAGTTTGTTCCTAGCGCGCAGCAAGAGTGTCAACGGGTCTTCGAACCGAAGCCACGCGTTGCGAAGCAGGTTAACCATGATCAGCTCCTTGTTTCAGTAGTATCGAATCGGAAGAGAGACTTTACTTTATCACTTGACTCAAGAGGACCGACAGCGGATCTTCACCTGGAGTCCAGGGTTTCTTATTGAGAGAGACCATAAACAGTACGCATACCCCAACGTTGGTAAAAAGTCTGTCTAGTCTTGATGTCTGGAAGTAGAATCGTGCATTTTTTGATCGGCCTTATGTATCAAAGGCCGCTGAATTCACTGTCTGTAAAAGTAAACCTCCGTTAAGAACATGAGATCGAATTGAGGCAATTCGGCTTTAGGATTGGTTCGGTGTTAGCTGCTATCGGTTCTCAATGCGACCCCTCTCATCCTCGCGAACACGGGCACGTAGAGAACGTAAGCAGTTATACAGGCAGCGGCACAAATCGCAATGTTGGCGGCAGGTTTTGTCGTCAGCCCGAGGTAGCGCGCGCCAAGACCGGCAATAAGAATCCCAGCGGACATCAGTGTTGCGGGTACAAGGGCTTTGCCGTACCGGAGAATGATCAAGCCCGTGATCCCACGAGCGCGTTCCAACTGAAGGAGATAACTAACGGTGATAGCAAGCAGGGCCGCTGCCTGGCCTCCGACGAGGCCTAGGTACTTGCAGGCTGGATAGATCGCGATGAGCATGATAACTGCAGAAGCGGCCACCGCACGGCGGTGCAGTGCCGGGCGCCCAGCGGCGTAAAACAGAGTGGTTACCAACGAGTTCAGAGTATTCAGGAGTGCTACCGCCGCGGCGACAGCCAGCACTCCGGCGGCTGCGGCATATCGAACCCCGTAGGAAACCGTCAAGATAGACGATCCGCACTGCCAAATCATCACTACTGCTGGCAATCCAAGCAAAATAATCCAGGACGTTACCTCCGACAGGATTCGGTTTCCACGCTCTCTCTCCGTCCCAACATGCGAGAATGCAGGCAAGAGGGTTGTAGCCAGCATATTTATCAGGAAACCCGAGGGAGTCTGGACTAAGTACACGGCCATCGTGTAAATCCCCAATGCTTCGGGGGAGTAGAGCTTGCCCAGTACAAAGATGTCCGTACGAGTAAAGATGAGATTTAGAAACGATAAGCCGAACATCCCTCTTGAAAACTTTAGGAGGTCTCGGATAGCGTGTCTGTCCCACTCGAGAGACGGCAAACCCGGGAACAGAGCATAAGAGAGAAGGCACCGAAATGCGTTCTCGCTACAATAGCCGATTGCGAGGGCCCTCACATCTCGAAGAACAAAGCTGAGAACTATTGTCAGGATGACGCCACAAATGCCGCCTCCATTGCTAATGAGCGCCCACCGCCCGAACTTCATCTCCTTTTGCGCGAGCTTGGAACGGGGACTTATCAGCCCATCGAAGACAACGCTTAATAGAGCTATTCGGAGCAACGCGGACAGATCAGCGATCCCGTAAAAACGGGAGACCCAAGGGGCAGCTGCAAAGATCATTCCATAGATGCAAATCGCGCGCCCTATCCCCATCCACCACGCAGCATTGAGGTATGCGTCATCTCCTCCGCGCGGGTTTCGAATGACCGCAGGCCACAGCCCAACATCGGACAAAGACCCAACAAGAGAAGACGAGGACAATACAATTGCCATGGCTCCAAATGCGCCTGGCGCCAGCAGCCGTGTCAACAACATGTTCCGGGCAAACCGGCTCACTTGTTCAACAAAGCTTCCACTTCCCAGCCATGCGCCGCCACGTGCCACTTTTGCTCGAAGGCTTTCACCTACCAAGACGCGGTCGGCCGCAACCTTAAGTCGGTTGCGAATGCTCACAGATACCATCCAGCCCTCTTCTATCTACCGACGATATGTCGACAATATGCCTGTACTCCCGTTCGCGATTCACGCTATCTCGTGGCCTCGGTGAGAGGGAATGTCAGCCTATGCGGACGGTACTCAATTTGCTCGCGTTCTCTTAGCCAACATTCGAGCATGCACTTCGAGACTAGTTAGCCGAATGACCTTTCTTTCACGGCTTGCCTGAATTTTGCGTCCCCGCAGACTCACGCTGGTTCGGTCGGGTCCAGTGTCTTTTGAAATACACCCTGTAGGCTTGGCGCCGCTCCGCAGCACGAAGCGATCGCACTATATAAGGCCCCCACGCTCAGCCGCTGCGCCTTTCGTAATACCTTCCAGACTATTCCCGGTTCAGCCGTCAAATCAGATGGCGTCCAGGACACACCGACCCTGCGCGCCAAGTCATCCAGCAATATCCAAGCACTGTGCTCCACGTAGCGTCCCGGCGGCGTCACCATACGCACTTGGCGAAGACCAACAGACATAGCAAGACCCGTTAGCGATTCTGCCGAATAATGATGAAGGTGCCGCGGTAAATCTAGTCCGAACCAGTACGAGCGAAAGATCCGTGCTTCCCAGGACTTGATGTTAGGTACAAACACATAGAAGATGCCCCCTGGTTTCAGCCAGCCAGCAACTCTGCGAAACACTTCGCGTGGCTCATAGAGGTGCTCCAAAACATCCGAACAAGTGATCACGTCAAAACTATTAGGCGGGAAGATCGCGTCTTCCACGTTCCCCGCGAAAACATCTGCTCCGGTCATCGCACGCGCTCTTTCCGCAGTTGGTAGACTAGGCTCTATCCCGTAAAGCTTCCAAGGACCACCCTTAAGGAGTCCGAGGAATCCGCCGGAGCTACACCCGATGTCAAGAATGCACCCCCCGGTTTTATACTTCGATATGACTTGCAGCTGCGGTTTCCAGCGTTTGGCTGACGCTTCTCCTGCTTGGCCGATAGCTCTATGGTAATTCGTTCCATAGTAATAACTCATCTCCTCCGGTAACGGCGAGTTGTCCAGCCAGACGTGCAAGCACGAGGGGCAGCGCACCAAATCGTAGTAGCCAGTTCCACTCTGAGACCTTTCGGGAACCCTCATCCAATGTGCAGAGTTTGACTCACCGCAGCACGGACAACCCTTACTCAGGATGGTTCTTTCATCAACGCCCGATATCATGTTTGTCATCACTTTTGTCATCTTATTTGTCCGTTTTAGGGTAAATGTGGCTTTGCCATTAGAATCCGTCCCCATAACCAAGTATTTGGTAGTTGGCATTGTTGTGGAACCTCATCGCGTTTTCTTTTTTTGGCACACGTATCATCAGCCCACGATTTTCATGCTTGTGCAGTCGTTCTAGCTTCAGCGACCCGAGCAGCTTTTCACTGCAGCATTCCGAGCAGTCATCTTTGCGACTCATCGAGGTGCAACCGAACACGCTTGGAGTACCTCATCGAACTCGCGGCTGGCGTGCTGACTGTCGCGGTTGCTATTGATAGTCCGTCCTGCTCTGCTGTTCACCTTGGCCGGGGAGATGCTCGTAGAGATTATGGCCAACAACGTAAACCACGCAAATAGCATTTGGTCAAAATAATCAATTCCGACAAAGACTACCAAATGCGCGAACATCGCAGATCCAAGGCACCAGAGGAACCATTCCTCGCTACGGTTACCCGCTGCGATTTTTCGTTTGGTCCCAAGCCTTCCAAGACACCTGGAGATGAGAGCTATGAACAGACCAAGAGTTAGCAGCCCGCCGTCCACGCCGTAATAAACATACTCATTGGACGTATCGGCCATCTCCCAACCCCAAGAACCGTTGTTGGAAGTGCCCAAAAGCCACCACTCATTAAAATGTGTGATCAACGTGTCGACGAGTGCGAAGCGATGAAAGTTCTCTGACGAACCTGTCAGATCTATGTGCTCAAGGAGCGACCAGACAGGACCTTTCATGATCAGGTGTAGACCTATCACCGTTAGCAAAAGTCCGTATCGGATCACGCGCATGTGTTTACGAACGGGCCACATACAAAGCCCAAAAATACCCGCAACATAACAGCTCAGCACCGTAGAGGAATGGCAAGTGACAGCCATGGCGGTTGCCCCAAATAATCCCAGTACGGCGAGTTTTTGGGAGTTTGCATCTGACCGTTTTCGGGATTTTGCATCTGACCATAGCCAGATGAGCAAAGGCACAAGTGTTGCGCCAAACGCTCCAGCCGGAATCGAATGCAAAAATGGTCCCATTGACCGGATTGCTCCGTTTCGAGTCTCAGAAAGCTTAAAGTGCCGCCGAGCAGCCCGAAAACATTTACTCCCGTACGTTGCTCGTTGAGCATGCATACCCCAACGATAACGGCAACAATCGCAAGGACTTTGATTGCTTGTCGAACGCCCTCTCGGTCGCGAATCAGGAATCGCAGGACAAAATAGCCCCCTAGCATGTCTAGGAGTTCCCCCAGGCTCATGACTAGAGCCTGCGCGTTCATGCATCTGACTGAGAAGATAATGAAATCGGAGAGGGCAAACAGTGTGAACACGCGGTCGATGGAATTGAATCCACCCGCCAGTGGGAACAAACGTCTCGAAATAACCCATCGAGCCAATCCAGCCAAAATAATAATTCGATATATGTTCAGGTGCACACCCGCTACGACCAGAACTTGCCCTTTGGGAATCAGGAAGATAGCAAGCAGTAGGGGTATTAAGCTCTTCCTGAGGGGTTGGCGCAGAATGAGGATGACTGCAATTACAGTCCCCAACGCCACCAGAGGGTGAATCAAACTGGCGGTGGCCCCACCGCCGAATCGGTAGTTTTCGGGTACCATAGGTTTTGTCGATGCACAGACGATCTGTTGATCGCGCTACTGCCCCGTTGGGTCCCTCATGCCATTACGGCCGAAGCTAAGCCCCGCGATGATCGGGCCCGTGCGATTATGCATGGTTATGAGCCAATACATGGCCCAATGTGATTCTCATTTTGAGACAATCAGATTCATCAAGAAGTTCAGTAGGGTCAAGCATCGAGACGGCAAACGTAATCCACGGTCATTGTTCGCTTCGCTTCCAAACGGCTTTCAGCGTCACGGTGAGCAATTCCTCATCGGAATACTCGGCAAGTTCACCATGCTTTCGGATTTCAGCCAATTCCGATAAATGGCGAGGATCGGAATCATCCATCAAGGCGTCGATCTGAACTCCCGGTAGGACATCGCTAAGGAGTCTTCGCCATTCGGCCAATAGGAGGCGGTTCAGGTAGGTATTCTGAATAACTTTGTGTCTGTGCCCTTCTCTAAGATGGGCCCACAAGGGAAGGTCATCGCTACGGTTGGCGAAGATCCGAATGTCATGACATCCGCTATAACTCGAATACAGATGAAGCAAGCAGTAGAAGACTCCACCTGGACGAATGACTCGCGCGACTTCTCGCAATACATCCTCAGGATTTTCGAGATGCTCGAAGACAGCACGCGAAAAGATAATATCAAAAGAGGCATCGGGGAATGACATCTTCCCTGCGTCCATTTTTTGGACGTTGAGCGATCGCCATGCTTCCAGGCCCATTTGCTTTGCGAATTCTTTCCTTATCTGTCGATCGAAGCCCATGGCTTTTCGGACTACAGTCTTCGCTGCGCGAACGGTCCCATCTGTCTTGATCGTATCCAAAATGCTTCGAACGCTTATATCGTCGTTGCTGTTTTCCCGATCGATTCCAATCGCGCGATTCGCTTGGCTCATTACGGCCAACTGTATGGATTTCTGACCGGATCCAATCTCCAATATATCCATATCCGTGACCGGCTTCCCTTGGGCAAGCGCTATTTCCTCAAGAACGCCGATTGCCTGCCCGACGCTGCGCCCTACAAGGCTTGCCGGCCCCTCCCGATACACCGTCAACAGCGACGTGATCTCACTCAGTCGAGACTGCATTCCGAGCCTCGTTGACGTGTACCCCTTGCTCACGGCATTCATTTATTCGCTCCTTAAACAACACATCCCACATCAGGCATCTTTGGCCGCAATTGAATCAATACTTCGCCCCACATCCTCCGGGTGCTCTAAAGATCGGACCTGGCAAAAGCCGCATCGGGCCATAACAAGATCCTTTACCCAGCTGGCGCTCGGGAGAAAGATGACGCAGAACGAATGCATCGCCCGTTCTGGAGGCGCGAGGGATGAGAGCATCTTGGCCGCTATTAGGGTTGCATCTCACAGAAGTGTGTCAGCCCTCTTCTGCAAAAGAGGGCTGACACACCTGACGTCTCACACTGAAGTCGGGAAGCGAATTCTGAATTCGGGATGTAAAGTCCAGAGCTTAATGGACCGTATACGTCAAATTGGTCGCAGGTGACGGGCCACTACCACTAACCATTTGGGAGGCGCCTCTATCGGTCGTGAAAGGATTGCCGTAAAGGTCCAGCGTGTCATAGGGCGAGCCGAGACTGGTGCGGTTGTTGTAGTTTGAACTGTCTGCCGTCAGTCGGACGCTGGTTCCGCTGACGAACGGGTTGGCTACTCCCGTTGCTGAAACGTCGTGTGCTCCCACCGCTGACTTACTGGAATTGAGGTAGGAGTTGTAATCGATGTTGTTGGTTCCGCCAGCGCCGTTGGTCATGTCGATGCCCGAGCAACCATAATAGACGTTGTTCTCCAGGGTGATCTTGGAGGCGATATTTCCCGACCCGCCGCCGATCACATACCCGCAGCTCGATGGGTGAGCCCAGGTGTTGTTGTAGACAAGGGCCGTCAGAATTCCAGTGCCAAAGTTGCCAATGTCCCCATCGTTGTGACGGCAAGTGGTCGAAGTCCCTCCGGCAGAGCAGATGTCGGCATTGTCATAGATGGTGAGGCTGGTGGCGTTCCCCTGGGTATCCGTTCCCACCACATCGCCGTTCGTCTGTTGATCGCGCCAGATATTGTGATGAATCACGCTGCCGCTGTTTGCTCCCTGCCACTGTACCGATTCGCCATGGTTTACCGATCCGTCAAATTCACCCCAGTGATAGTTGTGATCGAAGCTGCCGTTATTCCAGCCTCCGTTGACGACGGTAAAGGCGGTGGTCCCCATGTTGTGGATATAGTTATGCGAAATGGTGACGTTGGTCAGGGAGCCATTCGCGAACCAAAAATAGGGCTCAGAGTTGTTATTGCCATTCGAGTTCAGTCCTTGGCCGAACCACTCAGTCGACTCGATGATGATGCCTGCACCCCCGCCATGCATTACTCCGCCCCCTGGGTTGCAGCCGTTCGTCGTGGTAAGGTTGCAGGTCGAATCGTCAATCTTAATCCCGCAAGCTGCAGGATTAGGCGCTGCGCCGAGCATCGTTGAGGGCGGATTCGCATTCACGCCACCGCAGCCTACTTCGTTCGTCCCCGCATTCTGTCCATTGCCGTTGATGATCCAATAGCCGCTCCCGAAGTTGACGATTGCGCTTGAGGTAGCCCAGTTCCACACCGCCTGCGCCGAACCCATCGTTGAGGTGTTCCAGCCCGCAGCGATAGACGTGGGACAACTTGATCCGTTGTCGTAACTCTGAGCCTTGCGGAGTTCGATCGTCGTCGTTCCCGAGGCTGCGGTGTTGAGGTTCATGCTGTTCCGTAGTTGCCGTCAGCCAGATAGTAGATATCGCCGCGAACGAAGCGACGGAGGCCATGCCATCGAGTTGTTCCAGTCCGCTCCAGTCTTAGCTCCCGCACCCGATGGGGATACAGCGTGGCATGCTGCAAAGGACTGAGGAATTGCGAGACAAGCAAAAATCAGGAGGAAGAGGGTCTTAACCAACTGCGATGGAATGCTCACTTGAGAAGTGCATGAAGACGTTGAGACAATCGGGCCGGGGGAGGCAAGAATAGCGGATTTTGACGACACGAACATCACCTCTTGAGACGTGTAAAAGAACGTGGATAAGAGGCAGAGCAAACGAAAAAAGAAGTAGTGTTCAGTATTTTGTACGAATGCATCCCGCTCAATTTGCGGGGAGTGTCCCATGCAGGAGAGATGATTTTTGTCTTACCTGGCAACTCCATTGAGTTGGCTAGGTCGCATTTTCATCCCCAACGTTCGTACAAAATCAATAGTTACAGCAGTTTACAGCCTTCTCAAGGCGACGTCACAGGAAGAGCCAAATACCTCATACCCCACCTGTCACATCTTCAGACTGACATTTGCTGTCGGGGGACGCAATCACACAAATAGGTTACAACAACGATTAGGCATTGGTTTCCGGAATGCCTGCAGTGTTTATATCAGAGACACCGACCCGCAATCAAGCAACATGGCTCAAGCCTGGTTCCGTCCCCTCTTCCACAAGCTGAACCGGGTCGACCTGCCTATTCCACTTGGCCGCGGCCCGATACAGATCCAGCCGTCTTCTCAGCCGATCCGACTGCTTTACGAGCGAGACGAGCCGATATCCGAACTGGCGAATCCTGATCCGAGCTAACGAATATTGGCGACAATGGCGGGCGCCGCTTCTGCCGAAATATTTATAGAAATAGCGGTATCGATTTCGGTGTTTATCCAGCTCAAATGCAATTGGAAATCGCTCAGTCGTCGATTGCCCTCCGAGGTGCGTGATAGTCACTTCGGGCGTGAAGACAATTGGATAGCCAGCGTTCCAAATACGGTGACACAGGTCGACGTCTTCGTAATAGTACTGAAACTGGTCATCAAAGCCACCTAGCCTCTTAAGCAGATCTGCACGCACCATAAGGCAACAACCAGAGTGCCAGTCGATCAGCCTTTCGGTATCGCCGTCCCATCGGATGTATTCCTCAGAGATGAAAGCATCGGAGAGATAACCCAGAGCTCCGAGGCGGAGTGCCCCCAGCCACCCGCGCAAGATCGTAGGGAAAGGCCGAGCTGAAACCTGATACGATCCGTCCGGATTCAGGACCCGACAGCCAAATCCTCCGGCTTCAGAATGTTGATCGGCAAACACAATCCACCGATCCAGAGAGCCTTCATGAATGATTGTGTCGGGATTCAGAATTAGGACATATTCACCATTACTCCCCTGAATACCGACATTATTGCCCTTCGAAAATCTCAGGTTTGCTCCATTCTCTATGACGCGAACCAGGGGAAATGTCTCGCGTATGAACTCCGGGGATCCATCGGTGGATCCGTTATCAGAAACAATGACTTCGAACTCAATTGAATGCGTTCCTGAGAAGATAGAGCGTAAGCAGTCACTTATGACCTTCTGGTCGTTCCAACAAAGAATCACAATTGATAACTTCATGCTATTTGAGTCCTTCCCATCTCGGAGTAGTGCTGGGCCGTCTGCCAGCACTTGAATGCAAAGTAACCGAATTTCCACTTGATGTCGGCTAATAACTGGCAGCTCTCTTGGGCGATTGCTCAAAATGAGGCGTCCAAAACACGAGTCTGTTGAAGCGGACGTGCAACTAATTCCGCTACAACTTCTGCTACCGTCGCAACTCGGGCATTCCGGCGCGCGGCGAATGACACGGCAAATTTCAAAAGTGCAGGCGTGCAACCAAATGGAGAGGGTGTGTCGCGAACATCATGTGTGTAAAAAATCAACCAACCCCTTTGTCGCTCATTCTCTAAAATTAGCTCCTGCACCTGAGTGCATTTTTCGAGATCCCCATACAAACTGTTGGCCCGCAGCAGATTTAGGTCCACCTCGCAGCGGTTGAGCCCTCTCCAGATACCCCTGGAACTCGCTACATCGAGGCCGATCCTTTTCTTGGCACTTAGCGTAACCTCCCCAAACGGAAATGCGAAGTTTCCGAAGTCGCTCTGCCCGGTCAGGTCTTCTATCGTTCGTCTCCCTTTCTCCACTTCCATTCTGAATTTCGAGGAGGAGACCAAACGGCAGGAGATATGGCTAAAAGTGTGGCTTGCCAATTCGTGACCATCATGTAGAAGAGTATCTAAATCTTCCCGCTTAAACATATCTCCAAGGTGATTCGATTTGTTCATTAGAGAGATCGCGGTGTAATAGGTACCCCGAAATCCGAAGGTCTCCAATATTTGCCCACCAATTGTGAGAGCTGTTCGTGGAAAATCATCGAACGTAAACGATACAACAGGCCCTCTGGTTCCCAATGAAGCTCGGCGCGGGTACATGGAGGACAAGAACTTCCTTCGCATCAAGCCTAGTTGCGCATTTATTGTCATAACTTAGGCTGACTGTAACGGGACTTCCGACGCAACAATCTTAATCACTCCATCATTTGGTACTTCCTTGTTCCTTCGAAAGATCAGCGACGTGATTCCAGAGGATACTTCGACCTCCTCCATTCCAAGTTCTGCAAATACCTTCCCCGACGGTGCATTCCTTGGAGTCTTGCGGTAGTTGGCAAAAAAATCTCTGTCGGACTCCTTGATGCAATTCCGGATGATGTAGCCGAGAAACGCATGCTCGACACGCTTCGATTGAATTCGGCAACTAAACATCAGATCGGTCATTCGAGGCTCGCGACCGTCGATGATACAGAAGCCTACGATTCCATATGAACCGAATCGATCCTCGCAGCTGAGGACGTGTGTATGCAGATAAGGCGTTGTAAGAATGTCTCTTAGAACGTCCCGGTCGTAGCGCTTGCCTGAGAAATTCATCTGGTTCGTACGTTGCGTGAGTTCGTGAACCCGATCAAGGTTTTCTCGCGTCATGGGCTGAATTGACAGCTGGATCTGACAGTGACGTAAGAAGGCCATGTAGTCGTTTCCAAAGCCCTCCGCCATGTCCTGCCGTTCAGCTTCAACCCGATACATTTTCCGTCTTTCCTTGCTTTCGGCCGTGACCGGCAACTGACACTCCTTCATTTCGGATAAAGACCGAAACTGAAGTGCGTTGAGAACACGGACTTCCGGGAAGACTGTCTTAACCTGTTCTAGCTCGAATTCCGAGTCGTCCACAAAAACGAGCGTATCTGTACCAATGTTAAGCTGTCGCGCTATTTCGCTGATGCCTTCGCTCTTTGGCCGCCAAGAAATCTGTGGGCACAGGAAGTATTCATCTAGCTCAAACCGCTTAAGTGTCTGAAGAGCTTCGTCATGGTTATTCTTGCTCGCGATGGAGTGTAAGATTCCCCTCGCATCTAGCGCTCGAATGACGTCAGAGATCTGGGGTTTAAGCTTCACGTCACCCGGACCATCTTCGACTAAAATCCCATCCCATATGGTATTATCCAAATCCCAAACTACACATTTGATTTTCTTTGATTCCTCGACTACCTGCTCGACTTCCTGAACAAACTCCATTAGGCCAAAGTAAAGGGTTGTCCCGTCTTCAACATCGTTAGGAATAAGTTCTATATTGAAAGGGGCCTGGACGTTAAGGACTTTCCGAATCTTGTTCATCGGTACGCGAACTCGATGGAAACCGGGAGAAAGCTCGATAAGTTCTTGAAAAGGTACTCTCTCTTCTTCTCTCGCAGGTCTCATTGTCAGTGAGAGTCGAATGCTGCAAGACTGAGGGTTATAACACTCAAGCAAGAATGACGCCGGCAAGCTGTTACCGTCTGTCGGCCGACTCGCAAGCTTCTTCTTGAAGCTGTACCTCTTCTCCGTCACTGCTTTCTTTATGCCTGAGGGTATTGGCAGTTGATACAATACCGTCCCAATCTGATAATCCCGTCGTTCTAGTCTCTCGGCCTGCTCGGTTGAGTGAAGACGCACGTTTCCTGGTGACCACAGCTTTCCCCAGCGCTTAAATCGGATCTTCAATAGATACGAATTAGGCGCCACGGGACAGTCTACTCTAACCATTCCGTCGATGAACCGGCGGCACTTGCCATCCTCGCGCGGACTGTACAGATCACAGCTTGAATAGCAGGTAGGCCAAACACATTCGGTGCAATGTTCGCTCCAGGGGAGAACCGTGCGCGCCAGCGTCTTTCCTCTCAATGTTCCAAACTCTTGTACTACATCCTGCGGAATCGTTTGGGCTGATTGAGTTATGTGATTTGCTTCGGTTTCATACATTGATCAACTCCAGCTTCGCTCAACTTCAGACGTTGAAGGGACTAGCTAGGTCTTCTGAAAGCGGTAGATAAACTGGTTTCCCATCCAGACCTTTCGGTTCTCGTTAGAAGGGCCGAACAAACGTCGAGTTAAGCTATACATCTCTTCTTGATTGAGAAACTTGTGGGAACCGAGGGGCGGCAGTCCATACCGATACACTTCCGATACGCTGAGGCCATTCTCGCGGCACAGACCCAGAACCTGGCGCTTCTTAAGCCGATTCAACTTATAGGGTTCGGGTCTAAGCAGCTTCAAGACCTTCTGATACAAGACCACAGGCACGCCCCAAAAATGAAAGCTATCAGTGAATTCTAGGATTACCCAGCCCCCGGGTTTTGCAAGCTGGGCCACTCTCTGAATGACGGCAGCGGGGGAGTCCACATGCGCAAGCACGCCGATACAGAAAATAAGGTCAAACGATTGCGGCTCGAGGTTGGCATCCATGAAATCCCCACCGATCCGTTCAACGTCGTTTAAGCGGTCTGATGGAATTCTCCTCCAGGCACGATCAAGCATGTTCCTGGAAAGATCAACCAAGGTTAGCTTGTTACAGCGAGGTAGCAGGGGTAAAGAAATCGAGCCATCCCCGCAGCCAATATCCAATATCTGGTCAAACTTCAATTTGTCTGTGAACTGCTGCACAGTCTCAACGCGAATTTTGATGTCATATCGTCTCGGGTCGAGATACTTCTCGGGAATCTCAAATAGTGATTTGACCTGCTCGGTTTTCGATGTCATAGGACTTAACTCTTCCAGTTCGACTAAGCGAAGTGAGGGGTTGTGTTTTAGGGAATGGTGTCGTGCCCGGCACATGCCCGCCACGTCAGGCATCCTTGCGATTCAGCCGGCTTCATAGATAGCGATTTCCTATCTCCACATCGTTTCGCCGCCAAAAAGTCGCCTGATTTGCTGACTGCGAAGATACTCAATGGCCGTACGGTCATCGACCTGTGGCACCTTCATCAGATATCCGGAGACGAATCCGTACATCAGGCCAATGGAACCAATGAGGTACGGTTTTTGAGCTAGACGTTTAATGCCTTTGCTAATCATGAAAAGAGGGTGGTACCCGCAAATGTAGTTTGCACGACCGTATTTGACAAGTGTCGGCCAGACCCCGTCCGCCGAACCTGTATCGCGTTGGTGAACAAGGTGGAGGTCCGGAAAACTTCTTGTCGTCCAGCCCAAGCTGTTGGCTTTTACCTCATCCATTGTGTCCCAGCCGGGTATGGGCAAAAGTCCGCCGATGGCACTCCAACAGGCCTTCCGATAGATCTTGGTGGCACCTCTAACATGGAACGCAGGGGTCTTTTCGAAAGTTTTTTCTCCCCCGTTGACATAACAGATCACTCCGCCGCCAACACCCAGCCCCCCATCAAGGCGAAATTCGTCGAGGCATTTTTCAAAATAATTAGCGTCAAAGGTAAGGTCGCCGTCGAATTTGACGATGAAGTCCCAATCACTACAAGTGAGCGCTCGATATCCATCATTGAATGCGTCTACGACGCCGCCGCCGGCCTTGCGAAAACCTCGATCTTGGCGGCGGATAGTTCTTATCCACGGGTAACGTCTCGCATAATCGTCAATGAGCTTCCCGGTACCATCTTTCGACCCGTCGTCAACAATTATCCATTGTCTCGGCAATGCTGTCTGTTGAACCATGCTCTCGATCGTGGACTGGATGTGCTGCTCCTCATCCCTCACAGGCGTAATGACTACATAATTACCCAACATGGCTGTCATATTTGGAAATCCAGTGAGAAAGCGTGAACTACTTGTTGTGAGGAGGTTCTTTGACCGATTATGCTTTTACCGGTGGCGTGGCCTTCAACCAGAAAAAACTGATGAAGAAGCGCAAATGCTTATTAGTTACTCGATTCTGCGTGAAGTCGGTCTGAACCAAAGAGCCGCTCGCAGGCTTATCGATCAGGGGCGCCGGAGGGCTACTTGGACAGCGCCTCTCTCCTCATCGTCACAGCCAGCCTCCACCCCCCGAAGATGCAGAACACTATCAGTCCAAACCCACCAACGATCAGCAACTCCGCCTTCAATCTATTGGCGTAATATAAGGCGGTGAACTTTCGACCGACCTGAACTCTTGATAACGTTATATCTCGGAAGTCCGAGATATAGCGGAGAACATAAACGTAAAGAGAACTTTTTGAGGTATTGACTGACGCGAGATCTTGAGCATCCTGGTAACGGATCACCAGACTACGAGTCTCACCCGCTGCGACGGGCACCGGAACGTCCAGAAATCCATCGTGTAGTTGAAAGGGAAGAGGTCGACCATCAACGCTCACTGAGGTAACGCGCGGAGAACCAGATTCTATCCTTTTGACATAAAAAATCAGACTGCGCCCGGACGTATTATCAAGCAATAGGCTACCTGATTGCGCAAGCACATCATAGTTTGAGTCCCCTCTCAACCTCAACAAGTAGAGATGTTTCACTATGTCGCCAACGCCGCGCCACCTAGTATCCGGCTCAATCTTGTTCACTTCATCTGCCAATCCATCAAATGCGTCAATGCCGTTTGCGAAGAAGTCTTGATGCGTGTAATAGAACAAAGGATTGTCAAGAAAATTCTCGATTGCTATCCGATAACTAGGAATCGTCTCGACCGCCGGATAACGAAGGATGCTTGGAAAACCGCCGAATGAAAGCGTGGTGGGTCGCATTGCGGACAAAAGGCCAGCGTGGCTAACGGAGCCCATAGGAACATTCTGAGAATTTATCGTTGCGAGATAATCGTTGGCTTTCAGAGCTTCGAGTGTTTGTTCTGGCGCGATGCTGTGAGGAAATACCATCACTCTATCGTATGGAATCCCTGACCGCGCTTGGAACATCTCCATTCTTGCCACGGCTTGCCTGAGTGCGAACACTTGAGCATCGAGAGGCTTGCTTACATAGTCTGTAAATTCCTTGTGTGCGTGATTGTCTCCATGAATGCAGATTGAGAACCGGTCAGGGTTACGCTGAAAGAGCGAAACAACTTCGGCCTCGCTCCGGTCGTAATTCCAAGGTATGAAGGCGATTGTTGTGTGAAAATTGTGTCTTTCCATCTCCTTCAGAAGGCCCTCATAGCTGAGGTTACCGTACGGCTCGCGGAGCCATGGATCATCAATTGTCAGGTTCGCATAATGATGGGCCGTATGCCAGCCTCGCTCGCCGGCACAATACTTAATGAACACTATAGCTGGGGCAATCTTCTCAAACGCATCTTCAGTACTATTGAAGATCTGGTGATCTATATCGTCGTTGGATAGAAGTGTCTTGGAAAGCAGAAAGACTGCTTGTCCGTTGAGATTCTGCTCAATGAAGACTGGGGCTAATTGATGATTCTTCCGCACCGCCATGATTACTTGAGCGTTGGAGTTTTCCTCCAGGTGGAAATAGAAGGTCCTGTTTCCCGGAAACGGAAATTCGAACCCGGTCAACTGTTGCGTTATGTTTGATTTGTCCCCAACGACGTATTGCAACCCTGATGAGCTATCCAGTGGCTTAGAGCTAATTGCGGCAACGCCCGACCACTCGCGTAAGAGAGCCCCATCTGTCTCTGCTGTCACTCCAATGATAAGTAGTGGGAGGCTGCCATCATGCCCTCGGCGAAGGATCTGGAACAACGCCTTCCGATTAACATTGGCTAGTGCATCAGCCTCAATTGCGACCGCCACGGTAGTGGTTGGCTGAATAGATTCAAACATCAGGACGGGTTCTTTGGCGCCTACGGTGACAACCTTCAGATCCAATCCATAAAACTGTGTCGCGAGTTCGAGTTCGTGTTGCTCTGGAGACGCGCTGCCACTTGAACGAAGCAAGACGACTTCGGCAGAATAGCACCTTAAAGATAACGTCAGGAGCAGGAAAAGGAGCCATACGGAACGTCTGTGCAGATTTGCCATCGGACCGCATTTTGCTGAACCAGCGATCTTCACCTGATCGTTGAAATTGCGTAATCTTGCAGAAAAATCTGCTCGCATACCGGCCGACAATAGAGTGGTATGAAAACCAATTATAGGAGTCATTGGCTTTCAGGTACTTCTATCACGCAGTCGGATTGGAGGGCTGTTTCATACGCTTGTAGCAAAGCCACTTTTTCCATTTCCCAGTTCAGTCTCTCTTCAATCCGCTTTCTGCCACATTGACCAAGCTCTTGACGCAGCTCTTTAGAATCGAGCAACCTGACGATCTGATTTGCGAAATCGGAAGGGTCGTTTGGAACGGCATAAAGTGCCGCGGGACCCGCCGTACGCCGTCCTTCCTTCAAATCGAATAGCACAACGGGCAAGCTGAATGCCATGTACTCAAAAATCTTGATCATCGTCGAGTTATCATTCATTGCATTTTTGGGATCGGGCGCCACACCCACGTCTGCTTGAGAGAGATAGTTAGCCACTTCGTCGTGAGATACTTGGCCCGTGAGAGTCACAAAGGCGGTCAAGTCTTTCTTGACGATTATTTCTCGCAACTCGTGAAGTACCGTTCCTCCTCCGACAAGGAGGAAATGTGTGTCTTGCCGATTCTCACGTTTTACAATGTGTTCGATGGAGTCTAATAGTAGGTCCAAACCGTCTTGCGTCCCCATGAAGCCCACATAGACTACAAGTAGCGAGCTGCCGAACGCACTGCCCACTCGAAGTTCGGGCCGACGGAATGTTGCGAGGTCGGGGCAGTTCCGTACGACGAAGACACTTTCCGGTCGCTTCCCACCTCGGGCAATGGCAATGTCTCTAAAGGATTCATTCGTCGCGATGCAGGTGTTCGCCACTCGGAACGAGCATCGTTCAAACAATCGAGCGAGGTTATAAAGGACGCCACTGCGTTTGCCGAACTTTGCTTCGAATAGTTCTGGGCCGAGGTCGTGTTGATCGAAGATAAATCTAACGCCCAGAGGTTTCAGAAGCAAACCTATTAGGAAAATTGTGTCGGGAGGATTGCATGCTTGCAGAATGCAAAACCTAGTACGCGCGAAGACTTTAAGTGCTAAAAAAAACTCGGCAGCCAGAGCGACGCTATACTCCAAGAGATACCCAGCTGTGCCTGAGGCCTCCCATGCACGATGGCGGTAGATTTCGATTCCATCAAGAATCTCGTGCCCCGCTGAGAAACCCTTTCCTTTGGGACAAATGACAGATACACGATATCCTGCATCGCGTAGTGCGCATGCCTCTTTCCATACACGTCTGTCAAGAGGGACAGGCAGGTTCTCGACGACGATACAGATTGCTGTGGCGACTTTTTCCCTCACGCCTTATAGTCCATTTCTGACGGGGTCAGTAAAACTCGGCAGCATTAGTCTTCCAAGGCAACGGACATCGTTTACTCAGAAGGAGATTGGAGAGTCCCCCGTTGCGCTCCTCGGGAGAGGGACACTATTTCAGGCGACTTTCTCCGCCGCTGCCACCAGGGGCTCTTCACTTTCCGGTCGCTTATGAGGAGTCCTGGAAGTAAAGTTGTGAATCTCTTCGGCTACCCTAATTTGCTGATCTGCCGTAAGCTGCGGGAACATTGGTAAGGATACGATTTCGCTGGCGACCCTTCTCGTCACCGGAAAATCTTCCAAACAGTAGTTCAGAGAGACGTAGGCTTTCTGCAAGTGCAAGGGAACTGGATAGTGAATTCCCGTGCCAATGCCGGCCTTTTTCAGGTGGCTCATCATTCCATCGCGATCTTTAGTGCGGATCACATACAGGTGATAGACGGCGCGAGACCAGGAAGGTTCATGCGGAAGAGTCAAGGCTTCATTGGTTGCAAGCAGACGGCTATATTCGGCTGCACGATCGCGGCGTTGCGAATTCCATTTTGCTAAATGAGCCAGCTTTGCGTGCAGAAGCCCGGCTTGGATCGCGTCCACACGTCCGTTGTAGCCTTCCATATCGTGGAGGTACTTGGTAGCTTGGCCGTGATCACGCAGCATCTTGATTTGATCGGCAATAGCGGCGTCATTGGTAGTCACTGCTCCAGCTTCTCCGCAAGCTCCGAGATTTTTTCCCGGGTAGAAACTGAATGCAGCAGCGCGACCCATCGAGCCGGCTTTCATCCAACGATTCAGATTCTTAGAGAAATACTCTGCACCATGTGCCTGACAAGCATCCTCAATCACCGTCAGACCGTATTGTTCCGCTAACCTCAGGATTGAATCCATTTCGGCCATTTGACCGTAAAGATGCACCGGTACGATCGCGGTTACTGGCCGTCCACTCCGGAGGCTGAGGAGCTTCCCTGACCGAGTATGCGTGCATTGCTCTTCCAAGTACTGTCGAAGCATCTCGACCGACATATTGTAGGTGTGCTTATCAATATCAATGAATTCCGGCACAGCACCAGCTTGTGAGATAGCCTCGGTGGTTGCGATGAACGTGTGCGGTACAGTGAGTACGACATCACCAGGTTGGATTCCGCAAGCCATGATAGCGAATCGCAAAGCGTCTGTACCACTACTGACTGCAATTGAGTGACTTGTGTCACAGAAGGCGGCAAACGCCTCCTCAAAGTTCTCGACCATAGGTCCGCCGATAAAGCCAGCTGTCTGCAGAGCTCGGTGAAATACACTAGTGAGTTCTGGTTCCAACTCCATGTGTGGAGTGATCAGATCAAGAAAAGGCACATTGTTGCTAACACTATCGAGAATGGGCATTATGACCTTCCGTTGTTTGTTCTATGTAACGCAGAACCCTAGCCGGATTGCCGGCCACGATAGCGTTGGGTGGGACATCTTTGGTGACTACGCTACCAGCACCCACAATCGCGTTCTCACCGATGCTAATGTTGGAGAGAATCGTGACGCCGGAACCGATAGATGCACCCTTCATGATCACCGTACGTTCAACCTTCCAATCGGCTTCAGTTTGAAGAGTTCCATCGAGTCTAGTGGCACGCGGATAGCTGTCGTTGATGAACATCACTCCGTGTCCAATGAAGACGTTGTCCTCAATGACTACGCCTTCGCAGATAAAAGTGTGACTCGAAATCTTGCAACGATTACCAATGCTGGCGTTCTTCTGGATTTCCACGAAGGCGCCGATCTTTGTGTCATCCCCGATCTTGCACCCATACAGATTGATAAATTTTGACAACCGGACGTTTGTCCCCAGTTTGACATCGTCCGAAATGCAGTTGTAGGAGTTCATAGATACACGAGAGTTCCTCTTTTGTTCAGCGATGCGCTGGCTGCCTCCAGCATCTTGACGACGCGAAGCCCAGCGCATCCGTCATTAGACGGATCTCGGTCGCTTGAAATGCAATCCACGAAATAGGACAGCTCCTGGCGCAGAGCCTCAACCTGCTCTAATTGCGGAGCCCACATATCGCCAGAACGATAGTTCACCAGAAGCTCGTAGACGCCTTCGCGATTGGTGATGTCCACTCCCTTGTCGTACACTTTTACCTTTTCGTCAGCTTCGAGATCGTTCCAGACTAGCATTCGCTTTTCCCCACCCATGAGAGTGGTCCTAACCTTTACGGGGGAGAGCCAATTGACATTGATATGGGCTATAACTTTCTCTGGAAAATAGAGCGTCATATAGGCCACATCCTCGTGGCCGTTCAAATGTTTCTGCCCGGTCGCGACGATTGCCTCAGGGCTCGCTTTAATGAGGTAGTCCATGATGGATAGATCGTGAGGCGCAAGATCCCAAAGCACGTTGATGTCGTGCTGGAAAAGGCCTAGATTGACGCGGGTAGCATCGTAGTAGTAGAGCTTTCCGAGAGTTCCTTCGTCGAGCAGTTGCGAGATTTTCTTGACTGCGCCGGTGAACAGGAACGTATGATCCACCATGATCCTGAGATTCTTTTTCTGGGCGAGGTTGATCAATTCCTCCGCTTGCTTGGTGTTGCTGGTGAACGGTTTTTCAACGAACACGTGCTTGCCATTCTCCAGTGCGGCTTTTGCCAGCTCGTAGTGTGTCCAGACTGGAGTGACGACGGCGATCGCATCTATCTTTGGTGACAAGATCACGTCAGAGGCGTCCGGAGTCACCTGGATTCCAGGGTAAGATTTCTCGGCACGCTTCCGCGCCGCAGGACTCATTTCAGCGATTGCGAGCACTTGGGAACCTTCCAAACTCGTAAGATTTCTCACGATGTTTGGTCCCCAGTAGCCGTAACCAATTACTCCAAAATTCACGTGATTCACCTAATTCAAGCTGAAGACTATTTGTGCAGTAACGTATGCGAGTTCGATAGAACGTAGCTTCGCCCTGTGGGCTACGTCCCAAGTCTTACCGTATGTCTCAGATTTCGAGTGTTATGTGGCTACGAAACTTAGTTGCACGCTAATGGCCATCGTGCAGCAGCCGATGCGAAAACTCGATGATCGCATTTTGCGGCAGATTTCGCAGGAAGCTAGCGCTTAAGTGACCACATGTTTTTCAGGCGCGGCCTAGCAGTACATGGTTTGCATACACACTTGACAATAACTTGCACATCTTGTTGCTCGATTGAATATCCCTGAGGAACACTATTGGAAGCAGACACGCGGATTAGACGCGCGTTCTAGATTGTTGGCAGAGAAGAGCACCAGCTAGAATGAAGCAGACATAGATCAACAGGAAAACAGACTGAACTGCCGAGCTCAACAGGCGCCAGCCCCACCTATCACTGCGCGAGGCGTGCGCATTAGGATCTTGAAGTCGAGCCATGGCGACCACGACGTCGCGTATCGAAGATCCAGCCTGACCATTTCGTCGAACTTGACGCTGCTTCGGCCACTTACCTGCCATAAGCCAGTAATTCCAGGTTTCACTTCCAGTACCCGGCGACGGTGCCAAGTTTGATAGGCCGCCAACTCATACGGAATTGCAGGGCGTGGGCCGACGAGCGACATATCTCCTTTCAGAACGTTCACCAATTGCGGCAGTTCATCCAGGCTTGTTCTGCGCAGGAACCTCCCAACTCGTGTGACCCTCGCATCGTTCGTTATCTTGTATATGCTCTTGCCGCTTCCATTAGATGGTCTCTGTTCGACTTCGCCGGCAATTAGTTTTGTTACAAACTCTTTGTGAACACTACAATCATTGCCAATGCGCATCGACCTGAATTTCAGGAATGTAAAGTATTGACCGTACCGTCCGACCCTCTGTTGTCGAAAAAGCACAGGCCCCTTGGAGGTTGCTTTGATCGCCAGCGCAATTATCAGAAGCAGAGGTGCGAAAATGATCAGCAATAATGCGCTGCCGGTGATATCCATTAGTTGCTTTACGCGTAAGAGGGAAGATCGACCCTTGTCAAGGCTCAGCAGATCCGGATACAGTGACGGATTGCTTGGGCGCCCTGAGTTGTCGTGATCCCAGTCATCGGGAAAGAAGTGGAAGGAGATGCTGACCTGATTAAACTGGTCAGACGTCAACTGGTCTCGTAGCGTGGTGCTCACCTTGCCTAGGATCACGCTCAGAATTGAGCTTTTGTCCTTGCATGCCAGTCCCGTAAACATCACCCCTACAGTCGCCCGGTCTTTGTACCAACCGATTATGTCGGTTTCCCTGATGGACGACGGGAGGACGGACAGTATATTGTCAAGAGCCTTTCCGTTCTTTTCCGAACCCTGATGATTGCCAGCGTCCAGCAGCATAAGCAGGAAGGGCTCTCTGGAACGTTCCGTTCTTTTGCGTTCGACCGCGATCATCCGCTTAAAAGTCCCTTCGTTCAAGACCTCGCGTGCCTCAGTGGATGACCACACAAATAGGGGGTCGGCGGATTGTGGAACTTTATCCATGCGTAGCAGAGTCACAACTAACTCCTCTCGACCATTACTTCACTTTTAATTTGTCGTTAAGAACAACGGTTGATGGCCCGCTCTTGTCCCGTATGCTTTGTCAGATGCAAGAGAAAACAGTCGATTGCGATTGTTCGCATCAATGTGGACTCCATGCGACTTGGGCGAGTGGGATGCGATTCCCAATCGGAGTCAATCATTGTGCAGAAGCATCGTCCCCTGCTAAGTGGCAGTAGGACTGTAATAGTAGTCGCTATTAACCGCGTTCTTGGAGCTGTTTACCAAAGCACCAAGCAGTTTTTTGGGCTCGATCGCTTCGAGCCCTCGCTGCAGTTGCCGCTTCCTTGTAGTTCCTTGACGCGTAGCGAGAAGGATTCCATCTGCTAACCGCATCCAGACGCTTGTGTCTGCCAAAGGCAGCACAGGAGGTGAATCGATGATGATCCAATCAAACAATACGTTTAGCTGATCCATTAGCTTAGATAATTTTCCCGATTGCAGGAGTTCAAGCGCGTTGTTGGGAGCGCTGCCTGACGGGAGTATCCAGAGATTGGGGTCTTCGAGATGGTAGATACTGGAGGTCAGACTACGCTCTTCCCGCAGCCATTCACAGAGACCTGGATTTCTTCCGAGCCCGAACATCTGCGATAAAGATGGGCGCCGAAGATCTCCCTCCAACAATAAGATCTTCTGGCGTGTTTTTAGAGCGAGGATGCAGGCCAAGTTGCCAGCAACCATACTCTTGCCCTCTTGAGGAATGGTGCTCGTAATCAACACCTTCTTGAGCGAACGATCCTTTCGCAGATGTCGCAAACGTACACCCAGAAGACGGAAGGCTTCTGCCGCCGAACTCCCGTTGTCCGTGAGAGTTACCAGCCGGCTTTGACGAGAAAGCGAGACCGGAAGAGACTGAAACTGGCTGAAGAAATCTCGGCTTTCATCATCAGCCGGCGAAGGCTCAGTTGCGATGGCGGAAGTTTTGACCTCCGCAGCAACTGGCAACACTTCCTGTAGGTACGATGGCGTCTCACGGTCTGGAGCCTTCGTCGCAGCGGATTGCTCAGACAGACTTGTGGTTTCCCACTTCGCTGCAGCACGACGTTCGGCGATCTGCAGCAGTTCAGTCACTCCTGACAACGCTGACAGATCAATCCCAGAGCGTTCGGCTTCCGACCTTTGTAACCCGTCAAATATTTGGCTCATGTTCGCTCTTCAACGGCAATTGGAGTGCTGCAATCAGCTTCGCTTGCGATCGGTCCTCGCGCGGCAGCACATAGATCAAGGAGCAAGTTTGTGACTCGCCGGGCATTTATCTCGTTCGAACTCTCGATCTTTTCAGCTTCAGGCAAACAAACCACATCAAGACGGAACTCCTTCGCAACATCTTCTATGACATCCGGAGTTACGCTTGGTAATCGCCTCGCGTAGGCGGTCACGAGAGCGTTATCGCAAATCGTATTGATCAGTCGCGGCAGCCCTCGCGAATGACGATAAACTGCCGCAATGGTTTGTGCGGAGAACAACGGGTCCTGAGACAAGTTTCCTCCGGCGATCTGCAACCGCTGCTGGATATACCGCTCTGCCTCATCGGCGTCCAGTGAACCAAGGTGCGTGCGAACCGCAATTCTTTGCTTGAGTTGCCTAAGTCCAACGGAATCGAGTTTCTCGTCTAGTTCGGGCTGTCCGACCAGTACGATCTGCAATAACTTGTCGTCGTCCGTTTCCAGGTTTGACAAGAGGCGAACCTCCTCAAGTATATCCGCGGACAAATGGTGCGCCTCATCCACGATGAGCACGGTTGTCATTTTCTTCGAACCCCGCGATACCAGAAACTGACCGAGATCAATTAACAGGTCGCTTTTGTTCTTGCCGGAAGTGGGGAGTCCGAAGTCGGAGAGAATGTACTGCAGGAACTCCGTAGGAGAAAGCCGTCCATTGAAAAGATATGCGTAAGCAACATCTTTACTCTCCTTCAACAACCGGATCAGACATCGGAGCAATAAAGTTTTTCCGGTGCCTACCTCGCCGGTTAACACGACAAATCCCTTGTGCCGCCGGATGCCGTAATAAAGCGACGCCAGCGCCTCGTTGTGTCGTTTGGTCGGGACAAAACAAGTCGGATCAGGCGTAAGGTCGAATGGGTAGCGCGTGAGATGGAAGAACGTTTTGTACATTGGGATGGTAAAACCTAATCGTGTAGATAACTGAACGCAGAGCCTGCCAGGATGGTTACTACTACCAATGTAGCCATGGTCCAGCCCAATATCATTTTCTTCTTATTGCTTCGTTCTTCGGATGGGCTTATAACCTCCGGAATCTCAGATAGGATTGCCATCGAAAGAAGACCTTTGATGTCTTTCTCCTTGTGAAGACGATCGTCCAACGCTTCAAATCCGCCCACCACAAGAAGGCCCAACACAAGACCGACGCCCAGCCCTATTCCACAAAATTTGAGCCGGTTGGGAAAATCGGGCTTCAACGGTAAGCTGGGAGGATCGATCATGCTGAACCGCTCACCCTGCTGCATCTGTTCCATACTAGTGGCCATCTCTGATTCGTTCTGCTTTTTGAGCAAATCATCATAATTAGCCTTAGATTGATCATAGCCGCGGTTCAGATCTGCCAACTGCTGCTCGCGTGTAGGTTCGGAATTCAAACGATCCTGATAGCTACCAACTCTCGCCTTCAATCCTGCAACTGCTTGCTCGCGATTCGCAATTTCCACCTGATTGGCTTGCAACTGGCTTTGCAGTTGTAACAGCGAGTTCTGCGAAGGATCCGCTCCCTCGCGCGTAGAAGTGTCGTCATCGGACTGTCTCCCACCGTTGTTTTTTGACTTCAACTCGGCAACTAGGGCGCTTCTCCGTTTCTCGGTCTTGGCTATTTCGTCCTTCAAGTTCTCGACTTCAGGGTAATGATCGGTGTACCGAGAGCTAAGGTCTGCCAGTTTCGCCCTTAGTCTGTCGAGTTCCAGATCAATTGCGTGCACACCTGTCGGTGAACCGTCAGTTGTTCGAGGGGTGGTATGGAGCGTCCGGTATTGTTCGATTAGTGTCTGTAAGTAGACTCGCTGCTGTTTCGCGGTGTTGAGGGTGTCCTGCTCATTCTGTAGCTGCGCCTGGAGCCCGCTTAAGATTTGGAGGTTGCTCGCTTCCTGGGAAGGCAATTCGCCTTCGTGCTGTCCTTTAAACTCTCGAACCTTAGCTTCCTGCTCTGCGAGGCTAGCACGCGCATTCTCCAACTGGCTCCCGATAAACTTGGTCGTGTCTTCGGAATGTTGTTGGCGTACCCTCAAATTCTCGTTGATGAACAGGTCTGTCAGTTCGCTTGTGACCGTTTGGGCCACATGGGGATCGTGCGCAGAATAGGAAATCTTGAACGCCGTGATCTGTTCGCCGTGGGAGTCACGCACAAGCAATATCTCGATGTCTTTACGCATGCGCTCGACTTTTTCATCTTCTGTGAACTGGCGACGACCGTCGGAATAAAGGTGCATCTTGTCAATAATCAGGAGAAGGCGCGTGCGGCTAAGGATTTGTTGCGTGATACTCTGCAAGCGGTTCTGTAAATCGTCACTGACATTTGGCACGACGTAGTTTTTCGGCATCGAGGGCTGCTCTACCAGGATCAGCGTGGACGACTTGTAGCGCACAGGTAGAACCCAGCTGGCTCCCCAGACCAAGAGCCACCCAAGAAATAACGGTATCAGGAAATGAATGTGGCGACGGCGCACTACGTCCAGATAGTGCTGAATGTCGGGCCGTTCGGAGCTCTGCTCCTCGTAGATCTCTTCCATGATTATCTTCCTAGTGGCCGTGAGAGCTGATAGGAAACGGAGATGAACTCGCGGTTGGTATCAGGAGCGCCGGATATCACAGCGACGCCGCTATAACTCTGGTGCAAACGGGTATAACCAAGGTCGGCCTTGAGATGCTCGCTTATTGAGTACTGCACCGAGACTGTTCCTGAAACGGTGTGCCCTCCTGGGTTTGATGAGGGAATTTGCGGGGTAACATTTTTGTTGATCGAGTAGTTTCCCGCCAATCCTACGCTCCAGGGGCGCGCTATTTGCCAGCCCACAGATGCATTTGCGCTATTGGAATCGAAGGCGCCAGGCAAGCCCAACCCTCCGGTCACTATTCGCGAGTAGCTGGCCACAAAATTCGAATGGCTCCTTTGCCAGCCAACGCTTGCCATCGCAGAAGGCGCCCATGAGCGGACCGGCAACGAGGGAGATTGAGATGCATCGAAGTACTGCGGTCCACCCGTAAGGGATAAGGAAAACGTTGGGGTGAAATAGATCGTATAGAAAGGCAATACGGTATGTGTTTGTACCTCTGCCTGCGCATTCGAGGAGTTGGCTTGAGCACCTACAGGATTAGCTAGACTTCGTAGATACTGATACGTCACACCAATGTATTGCGTGGCCGACAACCGCTGACTGTAGAAAGCCGAGCCTCCGAGCGAATTTGAATTGTAAAGGCCAGAGGCCTCGGCCGGGCTCGGGTAATTGCGCTCCGTAACAATTGCGCTGGCTCCGATCATGCGATTTCTGCTGAATTGAGAAGTAATTTCCACATTCGCCGTATTGCTGAGCTGCTCTGCGAAAGGAGCGACAACTGCTACAGGCGGAGCCTGTGACGAGCCAGATATAGCCTGTCCCGGTGCGTTGATCTGGTCGAATATGTTTGAGCTCTTTTGAAAGGAGTCATTTAAGCTGATGGTCGTGTGTTTGCTGAGACGGTACTGAAAATTCACGGCGGCATTCTGATTCCCCGCATTAAGCGTGCTGGTGTGCTCATAGAATGTAAAACCAGGGCTATATATCAACGCTAGGTTTTGCCGCGGGGTCGTCTTGCTAAGTGCAATCGAGGGTGAAACTGTATAAATGAAGTCGCTCGCTGGAGTGTTACTCCCGCTCACCGGCACGTTGTCACTGTGGGCAGTATTGAAGATCAATCCAGCTGCCAGATAATTTGAACGCATTTGGGATCCGATCGTAGTCGGATAACCTTCAGCGCTCACAGGGGGCGGCGTCAGCATTGGAGATTCATCAACTGATGTGGTCGGCATCTCGAATGGAGTCGATCCCAGCTGAGACCAAACCGGTCTAGCCATTAGCAGCACAAAACCGAGATAGATGCGTTTAAGCATAAGCAGCCTTCAAGGCACAACGACGGTATCGTGCGGCTCAAGCTTAACGTTCTGATTCTTGCCTTTCAGAAAGTCCCTATAGTTGAAGGCGATGCGGGTCTGGCCGCCCCCAGAATTCTGCCGGAGAATGTAAATAGATTTCTGCTTGGCGAAGTCCCTGGGGCCACCGGCAATTGCAATTGCATCCACAACCGTTGGTGCAAGTGCAAGTGAGTATGATCCGGGTTTTGCTACCTGTCCTAGTATGTTGAACTTCTTACTATTAATCTGTTCAACTATCACCGTAACCTCTGGTTTGGTGATGTAGTTCAGGAGTTTAGTAGCGATGTCGTACTCGAGTTGAACAGGAGTCCGTCCCGCAGCTTGAAGCTCCCCTACCAGGGGCAACGAAATCTTTCCGTCCGATCGCACTTGAATTGATCGGGAGAAGTCAGGTTCTTTCCAAACATTGATCGCCAGAACGTCATCATTACCGATGACAAAGCTGTCGTCGTGTGGCTTGTTGCCGGAAGGTACGCCCGGAGCTGGCACAGTAACCGCCGGGACGTCATGACTAACCTGACTCGGAGTCAGCGTTTGACCGAACAGAGAGCCGGAAAGGGCAACCAGAAAGAATCCTAACCCTATTAGGTGATCGGCGTTGCTTTTCAAAACGACTCCTGCATTGGTCTCTCGAAAGCGAAGAGTGACCAGATGACGCCATCCAAATCTAAGCGGCTCTTCTCGAACACCAGCTATCTATCTCCGCGAAGCCTTATGCTGCCGCCGGTTCCACGTCGTTGGCGTCAATTTCCACTGCAACGGACTGCGCCATCATGTCCACAGAGAGAACCAGGCGATACAAATTCTTCTTGCGAACCAGAACACCTTCGACGCCTTCAAGAGAACCCCGCGTCACGCGAACCCGTTCGCCACATCTCAGAAAGGGATGCGGTTCTACCCGAAAGGGCCCTTCAACTGCCTTTCGGATCGCCTCAATCTCAGTTTCCGGGACGATTGCGACGCGTTCACCATGGAACAAAATCGTGTGAACCCCTGGCGTCGTTACGACCTGCAAACGGCGGTTGAGTCCGCCCCGCACGAAGACATAGCAGGGGAACAGTGGCAGAGTAATCGTCTTGCTTCGGTCTTTCCAGCGCCGTATTGACTCATAGAGCGGCAGCATCACCTCAAAGCCCTTTGCTGTCAGCACGTCCGCTACCACCTTCTCATGCTGGTGGCGGGTGTAGAGCACCCACCAAGCGGCCGAGGGTTCATTTATCCCGATGTCTGTATTGTCTGCGGTCAACATTTTGCGTCATCTCTCCTCTAATCGGGCGAAATTTCCGACATTCAGACATAGCTTCGCCCTGTGAGCCACAACCTCGTTTTGACTCAAGTGCTCAGACTTCGAGCGTTTTGTGGACCCTGCTGGAAGATAGACAAGCACGTTTATGGCCATAGTGCAGCCCACTCGCAAGACCGCGACCGTAAGATTTGCTGCTGATTTCACGAGAAATTGGCGAGTTGGTAACTATCACTCTCGGCTTACACGATCCTAGGGTGCAGGGTCTTGCATACACACGTGACAATAAATCGCATTTTCTCGCGACCGGAGCCGCGTTGATGCGATTAAGACTCGAACTGAGCCGGGTAATCGATTTGAAATATCCGCCGATGCGGGCGTGAAATCATGTCCGAGGAGTCACTCGGAGGAACGACTCCAACTGGTCACTCGAATCCTGGCCTAACTTCCTAGTTAGGAAAAGATATTCCTCTGTTGCTGGTACTTCAGTCTCCAAGGTACCTCCGACGTCTCTCCATTTTTCGCGCAGATTTGCCTGCATGATTCAGTACTTCCCGTCCGATACGCGGTACGGTTTTAGGGCTTGAGTTGGAGTACTATCTAAGCCATCTTTCCGCGCGTAACGTCAAAGCAAGGAGGACCTGCCGGATGAATACCAAAGTCGTTGGGACATATCTATTAGTGGGAGGATGTCTTGCGACGATCGGTTTGTGGAGAGCGATGTGGGTCCATGGGGCTTCCGTCAGCCCTTCAGGGAGTTGGAACCGCCAGACGGCAGCGCGCTATCTCGATGATCGCGAAGTATCGTGGCAAGAGTGGCGACCGGCGCAGAGAGACCATGGAACTGTCTGCATCTCATGCCATACCGTCGTGCCCTATGCGATGGTGATACCGGGCCTGCGGAAGGAGTTGGGTGAGGCCGGGATGGCGCCAGCTGAGAAGACCATGATGGACAACGTGGAAAAGCGTGTGGGCCACTGGCCGGAGATGGAGCCGTTCTACTCGGATGCGAAATACGGGCAGGGCAAGAGTGCCGATTCACGCGCGACGGAGGCGGTCCTGAATCCGGTAATCCTGGCAAGCTATGACACAGGGCAGGGATATTTGCGCCCTATCACGAGAACCGCATTCGACGAGGCTTGGGCTCTCCAGGAGCAAGCTGGTGATCTATCGGGCGGATGGAAGTGGCAGGATTTCAACCTTGGTCCATGGGAGTCGTCAGAGTCCGGCTATCAGGGCGCAGCGCTTCTGATGGTGGCGGCCTTGAATGCCCCTAACGGATATGCAAAGGAACCGGAGGTCCGGCAGCACCTTGATCGGCTCCATGAGTACTTGCGGCGGCAATATACCGCGCAGCCGGTCGTGAACCAACTTTACATCCTATGGGCGTCGAAGAAGGAGCCCGGGTTGCTCTCGGACGCCGAGAGGAAGGCCCTACTCGAAACTATCCGCGGCCTTCAGGAAAAAGATGGCGGATGGAGAACTACTGCGCTAGACCATCGGGAGCGGATCGATCAGTCTCCGGAACCCATGGAGAGCGACGGCTATGCGACCGGGCTTGCCGTGCTGGCAATGGAAGAGTCGGGGACAGCCAGCAACGACCCTACTTTGCAGCGCGGACTGACTTGGCTCAAAGAGCACCAGCAAAAAGATGGAGCATGGCTCGCCTCCTCGATCAATAAGAAGCGTGCTCCTTCGAGCGCCCCGAGTCTATTTATGAATGACGCAGCGACTGCTTACGCAGTGTTGGCGCTGGAGAAGTCAAAATAGCGAACCGCATTTGGACAGCTTCGCTGGAGTAGGCTACATCGCGAGAAGGCAATAAAGTGGATTTGAATTTACCTAGAGGTCTTGGCGGATCGGTGGGCTACAAAGGCGTTTACCTATCTTCCTCAAGGTTGCCAATCGACCGCAGAATCTGGTCGACAGCGTCGGCGGCCTCGTTTCGACGTCCGGCAAAGCAAGTAGCCCCCCTGACGGCACGTTCGAAGACCCGCACCATGTCCGGCGATTCAGCCAAAGTGTGGGGCGTGTTTCGCAACAGTGTCAATAGCGCTTCGCTTTGTGTGATCGCTGCCACACTCCACTTGCACTCGGGCAGGTATTGAAGTGAAAGAATCCAGCCTATTGGGGCTGGAGTATCACCTACCGGAGCGTCGAACTCGCCTGGAAGCGTAGGAACCTGTTCGGGGCGGCCGTTCCGGATGAGCAAAGGCCTTGGATATGGGTGCACGAGCCCCTCAGAATCGATCAGCGCATATTCATCCGAGAAGTAAGTGGCGCCTCGGCGTAACAGTTCGGCTACCAGCGATGATTTTCCCGCGTGTGTGCCGCCAGGTAGTAGTAATACGCGTTCACCCCAGAGAACAGCGCCGGCATGCACGGCACGCAAGGTCGTCAGGCTCTGAATCACGGCGTCGTCCAATACCCTTATAAGATCCGGTACCAGGCTGATCGCTCGATGAGCGGATGCCACTGCTACATCGCCAGACAACAGCTGGAACTGATTCGCAACTTGAACCACACGAATCGAGACATCAGGCTTATCAATGGCGTTGGGTATTCTTAGCAACGAGGGAAATATGTAGCGGTCCAAGATGGTATGCGCTTCAATGCATGCAGTCGCTACTTGAATGCAGCAGTCGAATACGCGAACTTGGAAATCGTAACCACTGGCCATGCATATTTTGTCCGGCAAAAAGTGGTGAGTCTGATCTCAGCTTCACAGTGTATCCGTGAAATCAGTGTTTAGAACGTCATTCGCCCAAAAAAGGCTAAGCGCAACCGATGGCTTAGAACGAGGCCCCGAAGAATAGAACAACCTCGGACATATGCGGCTATTCTTCAGGGCCCAGATCGCTTTAGCGCAAGGGAAGTATCGGCGCTGGCGCCGGTTTTGGCGGAGGGGGAGGCGTCGGCTTCGGAGGCGTCGACCGGGCAACTATTGCGTGCGCCCTCTGATCCGTAATTGTTAAGGCCACGACAAGAGGTACGGCGACTGCGCTCAGTGATGCGAGGAACTGACGTCGACTGGCCAGTGAGGAAGGTCCTGAGGTATTCACCAGCTTCTTATCCTGCAGCTGCAGAATTGCCTCTTCCGCAAACTCTTCGGTTATTGCCGGGTCTAATGAGCGTCGCATGTCCTCGGCTACCCGCGACAGGGTCGTCGGCATGCTGCATGCGTCCCAGGCTGCGCCAGACGTCGCGTTCAAGGCAAAAACCGTTTCGTTCGCGGAGTCGACAATGACTCTTGAGCCGTCGGGAAGTTTATTTTCCACCAGGATAGCTGGATTGGTTCGCTCTACCTGCATCTTGACCTCCATGGTCGCCGTATCGACAAAGTGAAGTGAGTATCTCGTTCGTTCAGTTTTCGCAGTGTATGCAAAACTGCGGGTTTTGTAGCAAATATTTTGTGACGCCTTTTTCCCAAACCTGTTGGGTCCCAAATTGTGGTTCAAGCGGAGTAATGATCTTCGGGGGCCTAATGTCCCCCACCTACTGAGCACGACTCTTGCCAAAAGAAAAGGCCCGAATAGCTGGGGTTATTACCAAACTCAGGTGAAGGATACGCAGGTTCTTGCATAAGAAAAGAGAAATGTCCGTACCTCCTCTCGTCCAACTTTGATCGTGATAACCACCTGATACTTGGTACTATTCGAAAGGCAAGTCGCAATATATTGCGACTTACCTTTCGCCCGAAGTGGAGGGACTGATGCTGGCTGATTGCGATTCGTGCGAGCTGCTGCGCGCTATTGCACTGCCGCGGACAAGTGTGACTGCGGAAAAAATCCGTCAATTGGCGGGAAAAGTCCGTGATTGGGACTCGCTTTTCAAGTTGGCGACCGAGCATCGAGTGCTACCGATGCTCTACCTGCGACTCACGAACGTCGGCGCGGCGATCCCATCAGATGTGCAAGCACGCTTGCGAAGCGAATACGAGCGCAACATGTTTCACAATCTGGCAAATGCTGCGGAATTGATCGATGTGCTTAAGACGTTCGAGCGCGAGATGATTCCCGCAATGCCGTTTAAGGGGGTTGTGCTGGGAGCATCCGCCTACCACGACCTCGCGACCCGTCCCGCCGGCGATCTGGATCTGCTAATCCACTACAAGCACTTGGTACAAGCCACAGCTCTCATCAAAAAGAGGGGCTATGAGCTGAAAACCCAAGTGCCAGCCGATGAAACACCTACCTTCCCGGATTGTTATGAATATCACTTCGAGCGGCAAGCGGACGGAATGGTGCTTGAGCTTCGCTGGAGACTTGTGCTGACACAACCAAGGTTCAGGCACAATCTCGGTATGGATTGGGTATGGCCGCGGCGGCGAACCGCGATATTGGCGGGTGCCGAAGTTCCAAATATGAGTCCCGAGACGACCCTGCTAATGCTTTGCATGCATGGGAGTAAGCACGTATGGTCCCGGCTTATCTGGATCTGTGACGTCGCGCAATTGCTGATTTCAGAGCCTGATCTTGATTGGAAAGAGGTCATTCGAGAAGCCAACCAGTTGGGATTATGGAGATCGCTCGCCCTCGGTGTTCTCCTTGCGCACCGATTTGCGGACGCCGAGGTTCCTCTGGCTGTACTGCGGAGCTTTGAGTCGAACAATACGGCATGCAGCTTAACGCAATATATTTTCGAGAATTTGTTTGATGCACCAGGTAGCGCTCCTGCAGGCGGCGTGCCTTACTACATCAAGCTGCTCGGATTCCAAGATCGGGTCAGGCTGCTCATGTCGCCTGATTTTTTGCGGCCGAATGAGCACGATCGGGCGGTTCTTCCTCTCCGAAAATCGCTCTCACCCCTCTACTATTTAATACGACCGTTCCGGCTGTTCTGGGATCGATCGTCGAGATGAAGTGGACTCGTGTTTACCATTTTGCGGCGATGACACTGTTCGCGGTGGAGTTCAGTAAGCAAGTCTGACTTTCACCGCAGTTGACGCCCATTTCTCTTTCATCCCACGTATGTCGTACTAACCTTCCATCCATATCGCGCAGCCATCGCGATTTCATTTCTCATGCCTCGTCGCAGAACCTCCCGCGGGTTCTTCAATCCGTTGGCCTTCAGAAGTGCCCATTGTGTTGAACATCACAGCAGTTTTCTTCGGGGGCCATATCGAACGATGCAGCCGTGCCAGAAGCCGTCGATCACGCCAGTCGCCGCGCATCAGCTCGACTACCAGCCCAGGTTCGTCCCATGGAATATCCACATACGACGTCTTGAGAAAGGGACACTTGGGGTTTGAAAAAAGTACTTCTGGAAAGAAGGCAATTGTCTCCTCGTAGATAGGCCGCCTTTGTGACGAAAAGGCATCACCAGACAAACCGCAGAGCACTCCCGCAAGGTCTCTCCTCATTTCAGTCTGCAAATGACCCAGCTGAGTACAACGCGGATTCAGTTCGATCAGGTATGCGTGTCCAGTCACGTCCTCGATCATGAAATCCATCCCATGGAAGCCTGAAAGTTCGAGTCGCTGTGCGATCCGTTCCGCAGAGATCCTGATCTCGTCATTTTCAATCAGCCGCACCACCAGCGCAGTTCCCGTTGCGCTCTGCGCGTAAAGCACTTCGACTGTCACCATTCCAAGCACTTTGCCTTCGTGGCAGGCCAGCATCGTATTTGCGGGTCTGCCTGTAACGTACTGCTGTAGCGTGACCGTCGGGTGCCGGTAGTTTTTCCATTTCCAAAAAGCAAGCGCATCACGAATCAACAACCATCGCCCTAGGGCCGTCAGCAAACTCGGAGGTTGACGCATAATGGCCAGCGCCCGCTCCGCCTCCGCTAAAGAATGCGCGAGCTCTACCCCCACCCCACCGCAGGTCCAGTCAAGTTTCAGAACTCCGGACACACCGGGGGAGGAATACCATTCGCGCAGATCATTTGCGTCGTTAATCTCTTTCGTTCGTGGCGCTCTTAGGTGCAGCTCCTGAGCGACCTGCATCAGCTTCGCTCGGGATGCTACGGTTTCGTAGCCTGAAGCTGCTCCAAGCGAACGTTCGATCAGTGGCCGAAGCTCCGGTTTAGTCCGGTGAAGTTCATGCAGCTGCCAGACCACGTCGTCGCCGCACGGGACTATGATGTCCGGTCTGGCAGAAGTTATTGCCTCGTGAAGCGATCGAAGAGAATCCAGCCCACGATATGGATAGATTTTGCTGATTCCACTCACAAAGCAGAAAGGATGGTCCGGAGGACACACGGCCTGGACGTCGCATCCATGACGCAGAAAGGCAAGGGCCAGCTTGGCGGTCAACGGCCACCGGGTCGAAGAGACTAGCAGCACATTCTGACTGGCGAAACTGGCCACATGCCGATCCTAATCCTCTTAAATATCAGGGATGATCCCTCTAAAGTACTAGTGGAGGATCTCCGGTCGTCCATAATACTGTGATTCTGGACGAGTTTATTGAATTCTTGCGACAAAGCGCTACTAGGGAGCTCTAGTCGAAGCAGCGGCTGGATCTGGCCGAATTTCAGCGGCATTCGACGTAAACTTTCGGTATTCGGAGAGATACTATGACAGTTCCTGGAATCGACGTGGCGATCATCGGAGCCGGTCCGTACGGTCTCTCCATTGCCGCGCACCTGCGCGATCAGAAGGTAGCCTTTCGCATCTTCGGCACACCCATGTCGAGCTGGCGAAATCATATGCCCGCCGGCACATTACTCAAATCGTTCGGCTTCGCTTCCAATCTCTACGATCCCGGTTCCACCTTTACGCTGGCACATTTTTGCGAGGAGCAGGGAATAGCCTACTCCGACGTCGTTGATCCCATCTCACTCGAGACCTTTATCGCCTATGGGATGGAGTTTCAAAGGCGCTTCGTCCCCGACCTCGAACAGACCGATATCACCTCACTACGTCGTTCGCCGGAAGGCTTTACCCTGACGACTCAAACTGGAGAGTCCGTCTCCGCGCGCCGAGTTATCATCGCCGTCGGCATCAGCTACTTCGGCAACATCCCTTCCATCTTTGCAGATCTGCCTGAGCAGCTTGTTACCCACAGCTCGCAGCACACAGACGTGAGCCGATTCAGTAAGCGTACCGTCGCGGTTATCGGCGCGGGTGCCTCTGCCGCCGATCTCGCGGGCCTTTTACACGAAGCTGGCGCCGACGTGCACATGATTGCCCGTTGTGACTCGATCCATTTCCACGAGCCGCCCGATCCCGATCCGCGCCCATTCTTGCACCGCCTCTTGATGCCTCGGTCGGGTCTGGGTCAGGGTTGGCCTGCTCGTCTTTGCACTGACCTCCCGCTTGTCTTTCACGCCTTACCCTGGAAACTCCGCTTCCTTGCTGTCCAGAGGATCAACGGCCCCGCTCCCGGCTGGTTTGCAAAGAGCAAAGTTGTCGGCCACGTAACTCTGCACCTCGGCGCCAGCCTCAAGGAGGTCAGGAAAAACGAAAACGGCGCCTATCTGTTCATCACTCAGCGGGACGGCCCCGCGAAAGAGCTCCATGTCGATCACATTATTGCTGCGACCGGCTACAAGGTAAACCTGCAACGGCTCGACTTCCTCGATCAGGATCTTCGCCGTCAGATGGCTTCCGTCGACGAGACTCCCATTCTCAACACTAACTTCGAGTCTTCCGTTCCTGGCCTCTACTTCGTGGGTCTGGCCGCTGCATCCAGCTTTGGCCCCCTCTGCCGCTTCGCCTACGGCGCAAAGTTCACCTCGAATCGCATTGCACGACACCTTGCCGCAACGACCCGCTGAATGTTGGTTAAGCTGAACATCCCCACATCCTCGACACGCGATTATGAAGACGCAGACGCAACGGCGGAATTTATTCGTTACGGAGTATGCGAGCAAGAGAGGCTGCACGAGCTAAAGAATATGCTCCGTACAATGCGAACAAAGGTCCAACACTTCTTATGGAACCTCGCGATACCCATAGAGACAACAACACCGACGGCAGAATGAGCATACCGAACGCTAGTTCCGTCCACCATGTATGGTGAAAAAAGAGAGCTGGGATCAGAAGAATAGTTACCCAGAACATTATTAGCGTGTACGCACTCAGGACCACCACCCCGGCATTCTCCATCGACGGCAAGTTCTCGATAAAGTTACGCAATACATGCTCACCATGCCAACTGTGCTGCCTGTAGAACTGCATGAGCGTACGAGGTGTTCCGTCGTGAACAACTGCGAGAGCCGGGTGAGACGTAATGCTCAGGCCGTTATTCCTTGCTCTTGTACAAAGTTCAATGTCCTCGCTCGTTTCGACTTGTTCATTAAAGCCGCCTAAAGCAACAAAATTGCTCTTAGATATAAATAGGCCGCCTCCGGGTACGAACGAAACGGGTCCGGTGACAGCACGAGCCTGGAACTGTGTCCAGACTCGTCCTACCCAAGTGCTGTCTAAGGGTATTTTGTAATGGCATCCGCGAATGCCGTTCTCGGGAGCCAACTCAACGAAATCACGTAACCAATTAGGGTTAGGTCTACAGTCAGCATCGAGGAATACCAGTTCTCTACCTTCGGCCAGCAAAGCGCCGCTATTACGAGCGGTCGAGATACTACGGCGGGGCAAGCTCACAACGCGAAGAGGTAGGATCGGTACGAATCTTTGTGCGATTTCGGCAGTGGCATCTGTCGATCCATTGTCGACGACAATGGCCTCAAAGAGAGAGGGCGAAAGCGTTTGTGCCGCCAGTGCCGAGAGGCACCCTCCCAGATCGGCCTCTTCATTGAAAGCTGGAATGACAACCGAGATTACCATTCCATTCTCCTGCTTTTACTTATCCTCATTCATACATACCGCTTTGCCGCTCACACAATGATAGATGCAGCTAGCGTTTTCGCATCTGTAGTGAGTTCCACAGAGTGCTTTGATAAGCGGAAGGTAGCCGACAACCGCTGCCAAGGTCAGAGAAGTCTCGTTACCGACGGGGGCGCAGTGTATCTCAACGCCTTACGCGCTGCAGGAAAAGGCCTTAAGGGCTAAGCAGGCGACTGCCCCTTTGCGCAAACCGAGACTGTCTGCAGCTCGTAGGCGGACAGAGCTGCAGCAACAGCCAAGGGGTTTCGTTGAGGAATACGTAGCATAGCGCCGGCAATTGAGTTGGACCCATATCTGGACCCAGCGGTTGCCGTCTTAGGGAAAGGCTTCGCGCACCAGCGGCAGCCCTCCCGTCCCTAAAACAAATGGTCCGTTGCTCTAGCACTTTTGTTAGGTGTTTTAACTCCGGAAAATGTCTATGCTTTTTCCTTCATCGGTCTGTACTGGGAGGGATCGCATGCAGCGAGCTAAGAGGGTTGTCTTGATCGGCGCATTGTTGGCTTTGGTATTGGTCAGCGCGTGTAAGTCTTCGCCCTCGCCTACGCCCGAAGCCCAGCCTACTCCGGCCGCGGCAGAATCTTCTCCGGTAGCGGCCCAGCCTTTAAGAGAAGACGTCGTCTATCTCGATCAGGGATGGTCGAAGGAGACCCGGGAGGAGTATTACCATATATCACAAGGCACAACGGTGATGCCGTACGACATCTTTCTCAACCTGGAGGCCGCCGGCAGCCAGGAACTTTTTCGCTCAGATGCGAACAGCGAACGCTACGGCCTGACGCCCGACCCGGCAGATCCGCAATGGAATCCTGATGGCCTGCCGATCGGGCTGGGTAAGACCGTGACGACTGAAGGTCCATGGAAGGGTGAAGACGTCGGGATAAACTGCGCCACTTGCCATAATACGGAGCTGTTTTATCAGGGGAAACGAGTCCGCATCGATGGAGGAGTCGGAAATCACTTCGATCTGGAAGCGTATGTATTTGCTCTCGATGACGCTGTGCAAGAAACGCTGAAGGATTCAGCAAAGTTTGATCGTCTGGCAGCGCGGATGGGAGCTTCGAATTCTGACGCAAAAAGCAACCTGCGAAAACGATTCGAGAGCACCGCCGATCGTATCCATAGTTTCCGGACCCGCGTTCTGCTCACTCCGTACCCCTGGGGACCGTCGCGAATGGACGCCATCGCTCTGATAGTCGCCCGCGTAACCTCCGTAGCACCCGATATTCCCCAGAACTGGTCTGCTGCCCTCGCGCCGACCAAGCCTCCCTTCCTCTGGAATTCCCCGCAAGGATCGTGGACACAATGGCGCGGCGTGCAACAAGATCCAATCAATCGCAACCTCACGGAAACTATGGGCGTTTTCATGTCAATGGATCTGACCGCCAATTCCCCCGAGGAAGGTCTCTTCAGTTCCAACGCCCGCTTGAAGAATCTTGAAGAGATTGAGGACTGGTTGACTCATCTAGCGCCTCCCAAATGGCCGGAAGAGGTGTTTGGAAAGATTGACCGCGCGAAGGCGGCGCAAGGCAAGAAGCTATTCGCCAGCCACTGTGCAGAGTGCCACAACTCCTATCCCTATACATGGACCGAACCCAACAAGTACGGCAAGCGCTTCCTTGAAGTTGGACTGGTACCGGAAAGCTATGTGGGGACAGATCGGATGCAGTTCGAGGACGTCAGGCCGTATGTGCAGACGGCCCATTTGGCTCCGTATCTACCCGGACCGCTCAAGGATAAGACCCTTATTCCAGGCGGCTACCTCTACGTCGGATTGCAGGAAAGCATTCTGCATTCAGCACTGTCAAAGATCAATCAGACCCCAGAGGAGGCCGTCAAGATGCACGGCTACCGGGAACTTCCGGTTCCACGTCCCTCGGAGGTGCCGCATTACAAGGCAGCGCCGCGCGAAGGCGTATGGGCCACGCCACCTTTCATGCACAACGGGTCAGTTCCCAATCTCTACGAAATGCTCCTTCCGGCGGCGCAGCGCACTAAGAAGTTTTACCTCGGGCGGGACTTCGATCCGGTCAAGGTCGGCGTCGATACCTCAGGAAAATCCGGAACCTACCTCGTGGACACCGCACTGGTAGGGAGTTCGAACAGTGGCCACTCGTTCGAAAACGGTCCTCGGGGAAACGGCATCATCGGCCCTTTGCTAACCGAACAGGAGCGCTGGGCCATCGTTGAGTATCTGAAATCCATCCCCGAGAACGCAGGCCAGGTCACACCATTCGGCGGTCCCCCGAACGCGGTCACCGGGCATGCTAAATGGGCACAGCAGCCTGAGCCTCCGTCAAAGTAATTCGCAACAGAAGCCATAGGAGATTGGCGATGTCGGACCACGTTGATGGCCCCAGGGACTCGCAAAGAAGCAGAGGACACGTAACTTACCGAGGCCTCGTCGAGGTGCAATATGTCACTAATCAAAGATCTCCTCGATAAATCGGCTGAATTGTCCACGGCGTCGAAGTACACGGTCATGAATGGCGTCCTCTACCTCGGGACCGGAGTTCTGTTCATTGCTTGGCCAGGGGTGGTTCAGACTGTTTTCATGGATGCGCCTTTCGTTGCGAACGAGGCAGCGCTCTTCCGTATAGTCGGCCTACTGCTGGTGGTCATTGGCTGGCTCTATCTATTCGGCGGTCGGTCTGGAGCGCGACAAGCCGTCGCCGCTTCTGTGATCGACCGATTGCTGTTTGTCCCTATAGTGCTTTTACCTCTGGCGATGGCAGGCGTGTTTCCCCATTTGCTGGTGGCGTTGGCGATTCTTGAGCCAACTCTTGCCATTGGTGCATGGATTCTTCTCAGTCGAAATACGTGAGTGTTGTTTCCACCAGTGTGCATAGCGTCATCGATTGTGCAGCGAAGAACAAGACCTACGATATTCGGAGGACAGATGTCAGATCATGTAGATGGCCCCCGGTCAATCGGCGATCCTTCGATCGACCTCAGCGATCTATTCGCGTTCACGAGCCCGGCAGATGCTAGCCGTACGGTGCTCGCCGCGAATGTATTCCCTTCGGCGGGAGTGACAGCGATGTTCACGAATGCGGCGAATCACTCGATCATAGTTCGGCGGATGACCGTGGCCGGCCTTGGAAATGAGACGAAGTTCAAACCTGCCGAGCCGGAATATCGCTTCACATGTCGATTTAGCGCCCTGGCGCGGGAACCTGATCACGCGAAGGCGGTCCAGCGTGGCACCTGTACACTACCCGGCGGTCAGGAGTTAAGTTTCATCGTCAACGACGAGAAGGGAGCCACGTCCTCAGACGGAGTCTTCCGCGTGTTTGCTGGCCTTCGTTCCGATCCTTTCTTCCTCGCGTGGTTTCCCGCGGTACTGAAGAAAGTCCCGAATCTATTGCAACATGACAATGTGCTCTCGATCGTCATCGAGTTCGATACTCGTCGCGTACTCGACCCCGATAAAGGCACATTGTTCGGAGTGGCCGCCGAAACCAGCCCCATTCCAGGCCCTCGTAGTCCAATCGGACAACCCCCTCCCCGCTTCGATTGGGTCGGTCGTCCGGAGCAGACCAACATGCGTCTCAATAATCCAGCCATGCCTGCGGACGACATACGTGATTTGTGGAACCAGCAAACTCCATTTGCAATTGCAGAAGAATTTCAGCCGCTGTTCCGGAAGCGGCTACTCGACAGCCTGACCAACTGGGACATGCGCGATGACAAGGCGGATTGGACACCCGAGACCCTCGCTGCTGCCGCCAATGTCTATCTTGATGATTTCCTCTTGTTCGATGTATCGAAGCCTATGAGTAACACCAGCTTTCTTGAGATCGAGAAGAGCACGCTGCATGGTCAGCCTTATCAAACCGGGGGTGGGCGTACGGTCAACGCTAACGTCATCGATATCATGATCACTTGGATGGTCAACAACGACCGGGAGTTCCTCCAGGGCGGGGCAACAGGAGCTACAAAGCCGGGCGTCAAGTCATTCCCCTATCTGGCTTCGCCTAACACGCAGTTGCAGACTGTAACCGACAGCGCAGATTTGTTGGCTACTCCGGACAAAGTTTGGGCATTGATCGGCGGATTTGGCGCTTTGTGGCATCCGCTAATCGCCAACCTTCAAACCAGCGGCGAAGGCGTTGGAGAGCTGCGCACAATCGAAACGATCGACGGCAAGCGAATCATCGAGCAGCTGGAGGCTTTCGATACTTCGCAAAGATCTTACCGTTACAAGATGATTAGCGGAATTCCTGCGGTGGACTACACAGGAACGATCGCTGTAAAGCCGAAGGGGACGGGGAGCACTGTCGAGTGGCGCGTTCAGTATTGGGCGGACGGACAAGCTGACTTTGTTGTGATGACCATCGTTTCTACTTTGTTAAAGACTGGCCTCGAAAGCCTCAAAACACGATTCGGAGTACCGAAATGATCGCCGGATCCCGGATTGTGAAAGAGACCATAAGTGAACTGTCATACAAATTTGTCCGCTGGGTCCCAATCCTAATGGTCGTCTGCGCTATAGCACGGGTCACGTCTTTCGGCCAGTCAACTCAGCAAAGGACAGCATCTACTGCGGAGCAGGAGGGAATCGTCAAGCTCACCGACTCCAACATAGAGTACTTCAGCCAAGGTCAAGGCGAGCCGATAGTTTTGTTGCCCTTCGGTGGTCTTACGGTCGGGTATATGGAGGGTATTTCACATGATCTTGCTGATGCCGGGTATAGGGTAGTTCGAATTAACTTCAGAGGTTCAGGAAAGAGTACAGGCACGGGAGAAGACATTACCCTCCACACACTGGCCAATGATGTCGCAGGCGTAATCCAGGCACTGAAGATCGAGCCAGTCAATATCGCAGGACATGCTTTCGGAAATCGCGTGGCACGCACGCTGGCTGCCGACCACCCCGAGCTAGTTCATACAGTCATTCTCTTCGCAGCTGGTGGAAAGGTCCCACCCAAGCCACCTGGTGAGCACGCGTTGAAGGTAATCTTCAGTCCTGCATCGACGGACGCCGACGTTCTAAAGGAAATGAAGTATATGGTGGGCGATTCCGCCGAAATCCCGTTGGCGTGGGAGATGATCAAGCCTAGCCGGGCACCAGAGGTCGCAGGGCTGCAGAGGACGGCGATGGAGAATACCCCCCTCGAGGATTGGTGGGCGCCGCCGGGGCAGATGAAATACCTCGTATTGCAGGGGACTGACGACCAGATTGCACCCCCTGAAAATGGCGACCTGTTAAAGAAAGAGCTGGGAGCGCGTGTCACATTGGTTTCATTTCCAGGCGCAGGGCATTTGCTGCTTGTAACTGAGCCTAAGAAAGCTGCAGATGCCGTTGTCGCATTTCTTCATTAGGGCTGCGAACTTGCCCAGTCTGGTACATAGACCCGAAACGTGGAGGAGAATCTGAGGTGTCGTTCAATGATCGAATCATCCACTCTTGAAATGGATTTTCCACTAGCGACCGCTGGGGATATCGCTGTCATCAACCTGGATAGCGCACGGCAGCAATCCTGGAGCCGCTTCTGGCAAGCGCCGGAACGGGAAGGGGTTGCTGAGTACATCGTCGAACAAGAACAGATGACATTGCAGTTCCTGAGCGACGCCGGTGCGCTCGACCGCCTTGACGATCTGGACCGACACCTCGTTCACGTGGGCGCGGAACCGATACGGACCGCGCTCATTCGAGCGCAGGTCGCATCGACTGCACATCGATTCGTCGAGGCGAGAGGGTATCTCAAAGCAGCCGAAGTTCATGGAACGCTCCCGGAAGCCGCCAATCGCCTGCTATTGAGCATCGACCAGGCTTGCGGGACCAGACTGGATGACGTCTTGGAGACTCGCCGTAGAATGGCCGCCGAGTCCAGCCGCCTTGAAGATCTAGTGCCGCTCGGCGCATTGCTGGCAGATCTTCGTGAGTTCGATGAGGCCGACCGTATCTACCAGCGAGCTTTGAGGGAGTATCAGGATGTCTCCCCATTCGCTTTGGCCTGGGTCTGCTTTCAGCTCGGCTCTCTTTGGGGGGAGTTTGTGACCGAGGCGCAACCGGACCGAGCGGCGCAGTGGTATCGAAAAGCCATCGAATATGTGCCGCCCTATGTGAAAGCGCGGGTACATCTGTCGGAGATCTATTTGAGTTGTGGTCGTGCCGAGGACGCGGAAGCTCTGCTGGTGCCTTCGGTTTCAAGCGGCGACCCCGAAGTTCATTGGCGGCTCGCCGACATATTGCTGGCGAAGGGCAATTTCTCGGATGCAGAAGTGCAAATGCAGGCCGCGCGATCCGGCTTCGAAGCCCTTTTGGAAAAGCACTTACTTGCGTTTGCCGATCATGGCGCGGAGTTCTATTCCGGTAGTGGCAACGATGTCGTACGGGCGTTCGAACTCGCGAGTGTCAACGTCGAGAATCGTCCCACACTGCGTGCTTTCGAGCAGGTGTATGAGATCGCGATTGAGGCTGGCAAATCGGGTGCAGCTACCGAGTTTCTCACTGCTGCGAAAAAGCATTGGGGTAGCACTTCTGCTTTCAAGGTGTCGCCTCTAGCGGGTCTATCCGACAAAGATGCCCCGAACAATTCCAGTAAGGCTTTGAACGGTCTGACAGTTAACGAACGTCGAATGGGAGCAGGCAAATCGATTAACCGCAGAGTCTTCGTCCAGAGTGCTGCGCTCGTTGGCGCGGCACCTGTCCTTGCGAACCTTCTATTAATCCCGTCAGGAGCGCAGTCGCGCGATTTCCTAAAACCAGCGCCGACACCAGGCCAACACACGGCAGTGCATTCGGCCACAAATAGCGCCTTGTTCAGGATTGACGGCTGGGACTGGAACGATATTGGAGTCGATCGCACGCAGCTGGAATCTGTAGACCGCGTTTCCGGTACTTCCAACGATAGCCAGACCGTGATCCGCCTGACGCAGTCGTGGCACACCGCATGGCGATGACTCAGCGTGCCTCCCTCTTCGGGGCTAGACGCCGCGAAGGGGAAGAGGAACGAGTTTGTCGGCGGAGTAGGAGAACCCAGTCGGTTGCACTTGGGTTGTCTATCGGCTTGTTGCTCGCGCTGGCTCTTTGCTCGAATGCCACAGGCCAGGCACAGACGTCATCTACAGAGACCGAAATCTGGCCGGAAGGCGATGTCCATATTCAAATGCCATCTCATTTGCGTGTGCTTGCGTTTACCGGGCTGGAACAAGGAATAGGTTTTCCATTCCAGCAATGGTATTCCGCAGCCGCCCTCGGATCTCAATTCAAGCCTATTTTGAGGGAACACTTATTAAACATTGACCCTGACAAAGAACACTATTTGGTCTTGGGTGGCGGCTACGAATTCCTTCGAACGGCTCAGTCGGGTGTAGTACATCACGAGAACCGTATAACAATCGATGGGACACCCGGTTTCCGGGTATCATCCAGGATTCTGTTGCGGGACAGGAACTGGCTCGAACTCCGCTGGATAGACGGGACCTACTCGACGACGTATCGAAACAACATAACGGTCGAACGCGACTTCCTTGTCCACGACTTCCGCTTTACTCCGTATGGTTCGGCGGAGGTCTTTTATGACGGGCCGAAGCATTCCTGGGACCAAGAATGGTACACAGCGGGCGTCCAGTGGCCATCCAAGCGCCTACTCATGCTCGACACATACTACCGGCGAGAACACTGCAATACCTGCACCCCGATAAACTGGAACGCAGCGGGAATCACGTTGAACTTCTTCTTCGGGAGTACGAAGTAAGCCATTGAGAGAAACGGTTCCATGGTCTGTCCGTTGCCAACAGCGTGCTAGGAAAGCATATTGTCTGAGCAGCTACCGACGCCACAGACTACATCGCGACCACGGCCAGCGCCACGCTCACCGTTAATAAGGCGACACCCTCGATTACACCTTCGCCAACCCATGTTAAGAGAAGGGTCGCCAGTATCTCCAAGATGTGGTGCGGACGTTGACCCGTGTGCCAATTCTCGACAACTGCCAACTCACTCATCGAGAACCCAGCTTGGCGCGATTCACTGTCTCTCGATGAGTGCCTCAGCGATTTATCACCCACCGAGATGGGAACAGACTGGTTCGTTTTTGTCGTCCAACAGGAAGTTGTGCTGAATCCAGTCTCACTTCTGTGTTGATTCGCGTCGATCCGGTGTTTCTCTCAATTTGGAGAGTAAACAAACCGGACGACCCGGTTCTTAGCATGGCACTCATCGGTGTCTTCGGTACAAGCTGGATAGAACATCCCCCATGGCACCGCCAGCTTGATCCGATTCTCCGCGATACCCTTGCGTATCAGAAGTTCTCTGACCCACTCCGCTCGTCGTAATGAGAGATTCATGTTGTAGGCTGCGCTGCCCGTCGAGGAGGTGTAACCTTCGATGTAAAAACGAGCACTTGCATGATCCTTCAACCATTGGACATCGGCATTTAGAGTGTCCTGGTCCAAAGCATGGTCAAAGCCATCATGGGCGAAGGTGATTTTGTGCACGTTTTGGTTGAAGGCTTCCTCCTCGGGACCGTAGAGAACCACTCTTGGTTTTCCCCAGTAATCAATCCAATAGGCATCATCAGCCGGCGCTTCTGAAGGACCTTTTGCAATTAGCGGGATACTGGTCACAAGGAGCATTGTGACAGCAACGAGAACAAGGCGGCATTTCATGGGTGTAACCTCCATTCAGCTGATGTGGTAACTGGCCTGTGAAGGATTGAGGACGCAATATTCGCCGTGCCGAATTTGGAACACGCTGGCTTTTGTTTTGCACGTGGAGACTAGAGATAGGTTGCTCTCCATGATCAACCAGAAAGACTTCCACTCGCGGCGACCGTTGCGATTGCAGGCCAGATCCTTCATAGAGCAATATGCTAACCACTCGGGCGCACTCAAGCTACTAAGAGAATTACTAGCGTCACGACATCTTTTTCCAGTTCGTGACCTGAGTTACGGACAATCCGTAATCCGGCGATTCCAAGGACGAGTCGCTCACCGATCCCTGAGCAGGAAGGCTAGGGGTTTATGGGTGATTGGTCGGCAACCCGGAAGTAATCCGAAAGGGGTTCTGGGAAGCGCCGAACGGGGGGCCGTAGAGTGTATCGCCATCTAGAGGCTGAGGCGGCTCTCGGTGACGCCATAGGTGGCGGCCTCGGAGGCGATGCGCCTACTGACTGAGAAAAGTGCATCCGGCTACGGTCCAAGCGGATCTCCCATCGAGGAGAAGCGTGACCGGATAAGCTTTCTGGTTCATAATTTCAAAATGGCATGTTCTTTAGAAGCTGACGCTGATTCGCCAAAAGACGAGATGCCGCTGAAAATGGAATGATTTGTTACATTCCAAGAGATCTGTATCGCGAGGTGGAACGTGCGTGTCGATGACAAAGATAATAAAGAACCGACCTCTTCTCTCGGGAAGTTGAGCAGAAGATCGTTTCTTTCGCATATGGGAGCGGCGGGTGTTGCTACTGCTGCGACTGCGGTCGCTCCGCTGGCCATCTCTCCGTCGATAACTGATGCGCAAGAGAGAACAAGTTCTGAAGTCCAAGCAATTCCGGGAACCGTGCCGGTGACATTAAGAGTGAACGAACGGCAATATTCTGTTCAGATTGACCCGCGTACTACTCTGTTGGACACCTTACGCGAAACGTTGCACCTGACAGGGACCAAAAAAGGGTGTGACCATGGACAATGTGGCGCCTGCACCGTGCATATCAATGGTCGACGTGTGAATAGCTGCCTCACCTTTGCAGCGATGCAGCAGACCGCCGAAATCATCACTATCGAAGGTCTCGGTCAACCCGGCCACCTTCACCCAATGCAGGAAGCTTTCGTCGAGCATGACGGTTTCCAGTGCGGCTATTGCACGTCAGGACAGATCATGTCTGCTGTCGCCATGGTGAAGGAGCCATGGGGAGCGGGGGATAGTGATGTGAAGGAGGCGATGAGCGGCAATATCTGCCGATGCGGAGCCTATCCAAACATAGTTGCGGCAGTCCAAGCAGTTCGGCGAATGGCGTAGAAGGGAGACCGGCGATGGAACTCTTCGAACTCTTGACGGCGCAAACGGTAGCGGACGCGGTCAAGGCGCAGGCAAAGTCATCCACAGCGCAGGAAGGCGCGGACGTCCGCTTCATTGCAGGTGGGACCAATCTGATCGACTACATGAAGCTGAACGTTGAGCGACCCAGGCAGTTGGTAGATATCAACGGTCTGCCGCTAGACAAGATCGAGAAGACGGCGGACGGTGGGTTGAAGCTAGGGGCTCTAGCCCGAAACGCAGATGTAGCTCATGATCCGACCGTGAAGGCGCAGTACGCCGTCCTGTCACAGGCCCTGCTAGCCGGTGCGTCTCCGCAATTACGCAACATGGCGACAACTGGAGGAAACCTGTTGCAGAAGACGCGCTGCGTCTATTATCGAGACACAGCAACACCATGTAACAAACGCGAACCAGGCTCCGGCTGTTCCGCCATTGGCGGCTATAACCGTATGCTGGCGATCCTCGGTACTAGCGAGCACTGCATTGCCAGCAACCCCTCTGACCAAAATGTTGCACTGATGGCACTCGATGCAATGGTTCATATTGAAGGCCTAAAAGGTCAGCGAACCGTTCCAATAACAGAGTTCTACCTCGTTCCCGGATCTACTCCGCAGCGCGAAACTGTATTGGAGCCGGGCGATCTGGTCACACATCTCACTCTTCCCAAACTACCCGCCGGCACAAAGAGCGTTTATCTAAAGCTACGTGATCGTGCCTCCTATGAGTTCGCGTTAGCCTCGGCAGCGATTGTGATGAAGCAGGACGCGAGTGGCAGAATCGATTTCATTCGTGTCGCGATGGGAGGGGTTGGAACAAAGCCCTGGCGCGCTCCTGAAGCTGAAAAGGTGCTTCTCGGAAAGCCTGCGACTCCCTCGAACTTCCGAGCTGCAGCCGAGTCTGCACTGCATGGTGCGAAGCCTCAAAGCCAGAACGCATTCAAGGTAGAGCTGGCCAAACGCTGCTTAGTGCATGCGATGGGCCAGGCGAGCCAAAACGCCTAAGGAGGCGACGATGGATCAGGTAACTGAGTCGAAGGTGATTGGCGTTGCGACGCCTCGGATAGATGGCCCGCTCAAGGTGAGTGGCTCTGCCATGTACGCCTCAGACCACAACTTTCCCGGCCTCCTCTACGCATGGCCCGTCTGCGCGACGATTTCGAGCGGTACGATCTCTCGTCTCGATACCGCCGGAGCGGAGAAGATGCCCGGCGTCGTAGCCGTATATCACCGCGAGAACATCGGTAAGCTTTATCGCGTTCCTCCGTCAACCGGCTTCACTCTCATCGTGGACGAGAAGCGTCCACCCTTTGAAGACGACACGATTCGCTACTACGGCCAATATGTTGCTGTCGTCGTAGCACAAACCGTCGAACAGGCTCGCGCCGCCGCCGAGAGTGTGAATGTGACATACAACAAGGGGAACCCAAACACCAGCGCGAAACTTCTCGGAACCCCGCTGACGACGGACAAACCCGACGAAAAAAGTAAACGCGGCGATACGGCAGCAGCTCTGAAAGCAGCGAAAGTAAAGATTGATGAGGTCTACACGATCCCGGTGGAAACTCACAACCCCATAGAATTACATGCCTCCGTCGCTGTCTATGATGGGAAAAAGTACACACTGTACGAGACTTCACAAGCGGTTGTGAACCATCGCGATGTCATGGCGCAGATGCTGGGTGTTCCAACTGAGCAGGTGCAGGTGATTACTCGCTATCTGGGGTCAGGATTTGGTGGCAAGTTGTGGCCGTGGCCACACGGGTTGCTCGCTGCAGCCTCCTCACGCAACCTCGGACGCCCTGTCAAGCTGGTAGTCAGCCGCCAGATGATGTTCCAAAGCGTCGGCCACAGACCTGCAATCGATCAACGAATCCAACTTGCAGCCGATGCTGACGGCAGACTGACCGCCGTACAACAAGATTACGTTAACCACACCTCGATGCTGGATGACTACGACGAAGGTTGCGGAGAGATCACGCCCTTTATCTATAGCACTCCGAATCTGCTCGTAACCGGAGGTCTCGCACGTCGTAACGTCGGTAATCCAACCGCGATGCGCGGTCCAGGCGCAGTCCCTGGGCTATTCGCTCTCGAATCAGGTATGGATGAGTTGGCGATCGCGCTCAAGATGGATCCCGTTCAACTAAGGTTGAAGAACGAGCCGACGCTGGACGAGAGTCTGAGCATCCCTTTTTCCTCACGCCACATGAAAGAGTGTCTGACCGTTGGGTCTGACAAGTTCGGCTGGTCACGGCGAACTCCAGAGATAGGTTCTATGAAGCGTGACGGCCTTATCTTGGGCTGGGGAGTTGCAGCCTGCTCATGGCTGGCGGCGCGAATCGAAACGGAGGCGACAGTCGAGCTCTTGCAAGATGGCTCCGCACGCGTCGCTTGCGGCACACAGGACATTGGTGGAGGAACCTACACCGTCATGGCGCAGGTAGTCAGTCACGAGACGGGAGTTCCAGTTAACAGAGTTGATGTCGTACTCGGGGACTCTTCTCTTCCGCCCGGACCGATCTCTGGCGGCTCCTGGGTCACTGCTTCTATGACACCGGCAGTGCTCGGAGCAGCTCGAAAAGCTGGCAAAGCCCTACTGCTCGCCGCTGTCAAGTCTGACGGATCGCCATTCAACGGAAAGAAGCAGGAAGATCTCGAGCTTGTCGGAGGAACCGTTCGTCTGAAAGGACAAACACAAGGCGCCGTGCCGATCGCAGAGATTTTGAAGATTGCTAAAGTCAACTCTGTTTCGGGCACAGACAAATCTGATGGAACTTTTGGGTCCGCGAAGCCGAAGTTCTCATTCCACTCCTACGGCGCCCAGTTTGCTGAGGTCACATGGCAGCCCGAGATTGCTCGCCTTCGCGTCAGTCGCGTGGTCACCGTCATCGACGCGGGACGCATTCTGAACCCGCGGCCCGCCCGCAATCAGATCGAAGGTGCTGTGATGATGGGGGTGGGCATGGCGCTCTTCGAAGAGACGATGTACGACCCACGCTCCGGAGCTCCGATCAACAACAACCTCGCGGACTATGTTGTCGCAGTCAACGCAGACACTCCCGATATCGACGTGACCTTTCTCGACTATCCCGACTACGAGCTCAATGCGCTCGGAGCCCGTGGTGTTGGTGAGATCGGCCTCGCCGGAATTGCCGCTGCAATTACTAATGCTGTCTATCATGCGACTGGTATTCGGGTACGTGATTTGCCGGTGCGCATCGAAGATCTGCTGATGTCCGCGAGTCAAAGCGTGCATGTTGCCTGACCCTTTTCCGGACCCAGACTCCGCAGTTGCGCACAGAACCACAGTCGACGCTCAATGAGCGCATTGGCTGGTATCGCCAACTGAGAACGGGAAGGCACTTGTCCAAAGAAGCCGACTACACGTCCAAGTGAAGTGCGCGCCGTCAACGAGTGACTTGGCGATTTGTCGCCAAGTGAGAATGAGAACTGCCGACTTACCGCATCACGAGATAGAATGAACTGCCCGCGCCACTTTATGCTGTCTTCGGCGAGCCCGATTGTGGGTGATGGTTAGCCCGGTAGCAAGAAGACAATGGCGTGGGATTGCGACCAGCGCCACGTGCGCTAATTCAGTTAACGCTGGTCTTTTGTGGCAAGGCATGAAGATCGGAAAAGGTGTAGAGCTTTCCGGCGCGCAGTACTTCTAGCTCTGATCACTCTAGGGGATTTCCCTAATTGCTTGAGCCTACTGCCGCGAATCCAGAACCTCCGCCTCTTCACAAGTCCACGAACTGGTAATTCGCACAATAACCCTCCTCGAAGAATCGGGATAGACTTGAAGCCCTAGACGGAGGGTGCAACCTATCTGAACAGGTAAGCAGCTCTGTTCAATAAGCTCTCCGGGGTCTATTTCGCAAGCGACGGAGGACCTAAATGAGTAATCGCATGAGTGTTTTATCGCGTCGACTTGGGCGCTTCGCGGGCGGCTTCTCATTCGCAACCGTCGCCTTCTTCTCAATCGGGTTGTATGCCGCTGCCAACACGAAAGGCCAGGTAGTATTCCTCTTCTCTGGTCTTGTTTTGGTGAGTCTCTTCGCCAGCTTCTTTTTGTGGCTGGCGCACGGCTTCGCGTGGGCGATGATCCCAGAGAAGCCTGCAGAGGCATTGAAACCTGCAGAGGCGCTGAAGCCTGCAGAGGCGATGAAAGCTGCGGAGGAGAAGAAACCTGCCGAGCCGATGAAACCTGCCGAGCCGATGAAACCCGCAGAGCCGGTGAAACCTGCAGAGGAGAAGAAACCTGCAGAGGCGATGAAAGCTGCAGAGGCGATGAAAGCTGCGGAGGCGATGAAAGCTGCGGAGGAGAAGGTGATCGTCTCAGAGGATCCTCCCGACGCGAAATACACCATCACCGGAAGGCGCGTCTACTGACCCTAGAGAGGGACGCGATTTCTGTGCTCGATGTGGAGTACCCACAAATTCCCCCACAATAGGAGGAATGCTGCGGAGAGAGTGGCTGTAAGTTATTGAAGGGGTTGGTGGACGCGGTAGGGATCGAACCTACGACCAGTCGATTAAGAGTCGAATTTTTCGACTTCGCATACCGTTGCACAGAAAAGCACAACGTGACCATAAACGCCAGATTACAAGTTGGTTATACACTCTATTGAAGGCCGCATGGTGTTGCACGCGGCTGCATTAAAGTCAGTAGTAAACAGCCACCAAAACAGCCACCAGAGCGAGGCGGCGCGTAGGGAGATATGACATGGCGAAATCGGTGCGCGGGGTCTTTGAACATCCAACAGGAAGTGGCGTGTGGTGGATCAATTTCTACTTCGCCGGAAGACGTCATCGGGAGAAAGTCGGTCGACGGTCCGATGCGATAGCGCTCTATCAAAAGCGAAAGACACAGTTCCGCGCGGGCCTGAAATTGCCGGAAACGTTGAGAGTGAAGAAAACCATTCTCTTTGAGGATCTTGCGAAGGATGCGATGTTATATTCGGCTGCACACAAGCGCAGTCATCGGGGCGATTTATCCAATCTCAGCAGTCTTCTCCCTGCCTTTGGCAAAATTAAAGCAGACGAAATCACTCCTGCCCAGATCGCCTCCTATTTGGCGACCCGTTCCGATCTCAAACCCGCCACTTTGAATCGTTATCGTTCGACCATGTCGATGATCTATGCCGAGGGCATACGAAATGGACAGGTCGACAGGAACCCGGCGCGACTTGTTCGATTGAGGAAGGAGGACAATACACGCATACGCTTTCTTTCCTTTGAGGAGGAGGCGGTCATCAGAAGACACATCCTTGAGCGGTGTCCGGGGCATGAACCCGCCTTTACTTTGGCAATCGAGACAGGAATGCGCATGTCAGAACAGCACTCGCTCGATTGGGACGACGTTCATATCGAACGAAGGCAAATTGAATTGACGCAGACAAAGAACGGGAGCAAGCGAGTTGTGGTGCTCAATGAGAAAGCATTGGACGCACTTCGACAATGCGCTGCCCGTCGGAACGCCAAGACCTCTCGCGTCTTCCTAAGTCGATATGGTGAGCCGATGCGGAGCCCCAATGCCTGGTTTAAGTTGGTTATGACGGACGCAATCGCAGAGGAGCCTGCGCTGAGCAATGTAACTTGGCACGTTTTTCGCCACACATTTATTAGCAGACTGGTTATGGCCGGCGTCGATTTGAGAACCACCCAGGAATTAGCCGGACACAAAGACATCAGCATGACTGTGAGATACGCGCATTTGTCACCCGATCACAAGCTAAACGCCATCGATCGTCTCATGACCTTTCGGGCTCAGGAGGAAACGCGAAACTCGTCCACGTCAAACCGCTCCTTGGAGGTCAGTACACCAACCAAGAAGCGAACCCGCAAGCGTGCGTAGAGTTATGCATCACTTTCAGCTACTTTCCAACGGCGGATTGATCGAAGCGAATGCCAACGACACCTCCCATGCGGCTATTCTTGATGAAATAGGAACTCATCGATCCCACAATGCTCAGATGTTCCCGGGTGACGACCAACTGCCCATGTTGAGTCTAAAAAGGCGTTAGAGAAGGGCACAGACAGCGGTAAGGGTGCGCTGTTTCTGAAGCTGTCACCGGAGCAGTACGCCAAGCTGAAACGGCCTTAATGGTATGTCCACGAGCCTATGGGTGGTAGATATACCAGACTCTCAGATAAGCAACGCTTGGGAGACGCTTTCCGCATCGGTAACCTCACTGACCTGCCGTTAGAGGTTGCGCTATCGTACAACATCGCCCCCATTACATCCCAGCCAGTCATCCGCAACGGCAAAGAGACAGGTGAGCGTGAGCTGGTCGCTATGAGATGGGGGATGGTCCCGCACTTCGCAAAAAGCCTCAGTGACTTCAAGGGCTTCTCGACGATCAACGCCAAGGCTGAAACTCTCATGTCAAAAGGCGGTGTGGCGGGTTCCGTTTCTGCGGAGGCGCTGCCTAGTCCCTGCTGACGCTTTTTATGAATGTCGGTTTTCCGATAAGGCTGCCTTGATTGAAAACGCGGAATAGTCACTATTTATGGGGGTTTTACGCTGGCTTGCGATGCTATGCGATTGTTTGCAAAGCGGCCAAAACACGCTTGTCAAAATGGCTAGTCAGACGGGCTTGATCGGATGTTAGGAGATGCCCTTGCCAGATTCGCACCCGATGGCTGTTTCGTCGGACTGCGCTAATCGCCATATCCGATTTTATTGCGCCGGTAGTCTGCAAACCGTTCCAAGACAATACGCCTACGATTAGCCTTAGCCCGCGATTCGGGCGGGGTGGTCGGAACGAGAGAACTTCTGCAGCTCAATCATTGGGATGAGTACTCTTGAGCCTATTCGACGGGTTGTGAGCTGTTTGTTCGCCACGAGATAGTCCAATGCTCTCGGGCTGATGGAGAGCAATTCGGCGGCTTCTCGCCGGCCGACGAGCAGACGATTTTCGTTGAGCAGTTCCGCTCGCATCGGCGGTTTCTTTTCCATCGAAGGGGTCTCACGCATCGCAGTCGTACCTCTTAGGTCCAATCATCCTTGAGCAGCTTTACTTTCGTCCAATACTTCTTGGTTATCGCCCGATAGTCTCCGGATATCGGTCATAGTGCGCGTCCTTCGGTGAAACGTCCAATACTTCCTTACTATCTGAAGATTACCTGGAACTCTCACCCGCTGCTGACCTTGCGCCGATGCCGATGTCGCGAGCGTTTATGCCCCAAAAGTGTCATTACCAACGTAACGCTGAATCGCCGAGAATGAACCAGCTTTCTTGTGGCACTTGTCGGCACGTCTGCCTTCGGAGCACTACGGTATGAACTACGATGCTGAATTTCGCCATTTCAAATACTTGCTTGCAGTCGCAGAACATAAAGGCTTTCGCAAGGCCGCGCAACAGCTGAATACATCGCAACCCTCTTTGAGCAAACAAGCACGAGAATTTCAGGAAGCCTACGAGATACAGCTTTTTGAAAAAACAAGAGCAGGTAATATTCACCTCACGCAAACCGGCGAGGCATTTATCGCCATTGCAAAGGATCTGCTAGAGGCCCGCGACGACGCCATTGCAGCCCTAATTTTCATTCATCGCAAGGACATTCCCGCACTTAGGCTCGGCTGTAGCTCCTTCGTTGACCCGCGGTTATGCCGAACGGCGTGTGACCTACACAAGCAACTGATACCCACATGCGAAATTCACCCATCTCATGGGGACACGGCACAATTGCTTGATGAACTAGCGCAGGACAAGATCGACGTGGCGATCCTTACACTGCCGGTCGATGATCCACGTCTTGGTATCGAGGGCATTAAACGAGATCGCCTTGTCGTCTGCCTACCTGAGACTCATCCGCTTGCTTCGAAAGCCGCTTTGTTGCCGTCCGATCTCGAAGGCAATTTGACGATCTTTCGCCATCCCAAACAGCATCCGGCAGCACACGAACGTCTCCTTGAACTAATCGCGGACATCGGTATCGAGTCGGATGAACGTTCTCATACCTCCCATCCTTACGAGTCGCAGTCGCTCGTAAAAAGCGGATATGGATTCGCCTTGATCCGGGAGGGCAGCATTGTCGAAAGCGGTCTGACAACCAGACCTATCGTGGGGGCTGACTGGACCGTCGACACCGCTATGGTTTTCAGGGATCCAAACTGAAAACTCTAGCCATCATCTATCGGAGCTTGCGCCGGAAGTTCGGGTTGATCCCGGGCACCAAAGGGCCAAAGAAACGGCCAGCATCCGCCAAACCCGCAGACAAATCTTCGCAAAAGAAGTTATTCGGCTGAACCCGAAAACCATTAATTTGTAGGCCCAATGGAAAATAGAGCGAGGCTGATTCCTGTAAGTTATCACCCGATAACTAAGAAGTATTAGACGTGTCCGAAAGAATGGCTTAGTGTCACGGCATATCACAACCGCAACCGCGGTTGGAGGTGCCAATGTTCTGCAAATATCGACGTTCTTTCTTTCGCCAGATCGCATTTTCACTAACTAACAGCTTGTCTCTAGCCGCCCTTCTCGTGTTCTCCGTTCTACTGTTTCCTTTGGCGGCTCATGCCCAGAGTGGATCTCCGTTCGATACAGGATTCACCAATCTTCAAACTCTCTTTACCGGAACAATCGCCAAGGTCGCATCGCTGATCGCAATTGTGATTGGGGGATACGGTTTTGCCCATGGCGAACCAGGTGCAAAGAAGAATCTGGCAGGCGTCGCCGCAGGCACTGGCATTGCAGTTCTTGCGACGAACGTCTTGAGCTGGCTGTGGGGAGCGTGAAAATCCCTTCACCTCTCCCGCAGCGCTTTACACCATTCAAACGAGGAGAAGGCTTATGCAGCAAAAGATAGAACGAAAGCGCCGCAATCGGGTGTTCAAGAGCCTGCATAAGCCCCTTACCTATCTGGGTGTTGAGCGAGACCTATTTTTCTTCATCTGTGTAGCCGCAATCGGAGCTTCAACCTCTTCAACTCTCTCCTGGCCGGCATAGCAGTGTTCCTGGGCGGATATGCCTTCGGTTCCTTGGTAACAACCAGCGATCCGGCCTTTCTTCGCATTCTCGCAAGGTCTGAGAGATACAAACTGCGCTACGACGCTGCGAAGCAGCTCGTACGGCGACGTGGAGGTGCGGTGATGCTGCGCATCGATAAGATCATCAAGCCGTGGAAGGATGCCGCCGCCCTGAATGAGCATATCAATCTTTATGGCTTTTGGAATGAGACTGCTTTTTGACCAAATCGGGTGACCTGGGAATGGTGCTCGCGGTTCAGGGTGTCGATTACGAGAGCCTGGATCAGGCGCAGCAAGAGTATGCCGTGAAACGACTCGAAGCAGCGCTCAAGTGCTTCGGCCCCGGCTTCCATATATATCAATACCTTTTCAAGCGGAATCCGCCTGACATCACGTTTGCTCATTACGAAGATCCGGTGGTCGAAGTTGCAATTGATCAAGAGGCGAAACCTCTTCGAGGCAAAGCGGGATTCGCTCTTCGAGGTAGAGATCTTTTATGTTGTGGTTATTGAAGGCTCACGCTCTAAGAGTGGTATAGGAACCGCCCTGGGAATGCTGTTCTCCGATCCCACGGGAGCTCTCAATGAATTGAAGGGCCAGTTCAGTCAGAACGGTATGAAGCAACTGCTTCGGTTGCAAATTGAGACGACTCTGGTGACTCTCGAACAGCGCGTCCAATCGTTTAGTCAACAGCTGAGCGACTTTGTAAGGATCGCAGTTCAAGATCGCCAAGGACAATTTACCGTCTTTCGCCGCCTTCTAAACTTTGACGCCGCAAGCATTGCCGGGCGTCCGCAAAGCTGTCAGTTTCTTGACTATCAGGTGGTCAACTCAGATATCGATGCGGAGAGGGATCACCTCCGCATCGGGGGGCGATTCGTCCGGATTCTGACGATGAAGGAGTCGATCATCGAGACTCGTCCTCTGGTGCTCGACGCGTTGCTGAAAATACCCTGTAGTTTCACGGTATGCACTGAGTGGGTCCCCCTCTCTCAGGAGAAGGCGAGAAAAGAGGTGACGAAACGACGTCGTCATTTCAATATCTCCAAGACGGGCTTTGTCTCCCAGTTGGGAAATGATACGAGCAAGATGAACCCTCGCGATGTGCTGGTCGACGAGTCAAAGCAAGCTGACATAGAAAACCTGGGGACTGCCTACGAGTTCTCGGGGAGGGCCAGTCGCTTGGCGACTTCTCCCTCACGATCATTCTTCATGGCAAATCCCTATCGGAACTCAATCAACTCGCCGGCGAATTCAGTGGTGTCTTTACCCAGGCAGATGGGAATCTTCACTCCGAAACATACAACCAACTCAAGGCCTATTTTGCGACGGTGCCCGGCAATTATGCTTTGAACCTGCGGAAGCTCTACCTGCTGAACAGCAACTACCCGGATCTAAGTTTCCTTTTTACGATTCTGCCCGGCGAGAAACGGAACAGTCATCTCGACTCCGAATATCTTGCCGTCCTGGAGACAGACAATGCCACTCCCTACTTTCTAACTTGCACAAATGGCGAAGTAGGCTCACACGCTGATCCTTGGCATAAGCGGGTCGGGAAATCATACCTGGCGAACTTCCTTCTTCAGAACGCTCAAAAGTACACTCCTCAGACCTACATCTTTGACATCGGCGGCTCGTTCCAGTCCCTGACGGCCATCTTCGGCGGTAATTACATCAACGTCGGCCAGGACTCGAGAGACTTCACTATCAATCCGTTCTCTCTCCCCCCCACGAAGGAGAACCTGCGTTTCTGTTCTCGTTCTTCCGGGTATTGATTGAGGGAAGGGAACAGCGTTACCGCTCGACTTTAAAGAGGAGCGGCGTCTCTGGGATGCGATCGATCGATTGTATGTTTAAGCAAGCCAGCGTACCCTCTCGAGCTTTGAATACCATCGGCAAATTTAAAAGAGCGGCTGCATCGCTGACAAGGCTGGTCAGTATGGCCACTTGTTCGACAGCACCGTGGACACCCTCTCATTTTCGCGTTTCCAGACGTTTAACTTTGCCGGATGGGGTGATGCAGCCGAGGTGCTGGAGCCGCTGTTGTTTTACATATTGCACCCGCATCGATTGAATTATTAACCCGGCACGCTTGCCATGTTCAAGCTCTTTTTGATGGATGAGGCATGGCTTTTGGTTCGCAACGAAACCATCCGCAGCTATATCGTGCAGGCGCAGAAGACCTGGCGCAAGCACAATGCTGCGATGTACCTCGCGACCCAGTCACTCAAGGAACTGGAGGAATCCGGCATGTTGCGGATTGTCTCCGAGAGTCGCCCGACGAAGATCTTCCTCGCAAATCGGAGATGGATCGAGATCTTTATCGAGAAGCGTTTCACCTGAACGATACCGAATTATTATAGCCGGTTATACACCCCGAGACAGATGCTCATTCGAAGGCGCGATCAGCAAGAAAGTTCAGTTGAATGTGGATTCTGTTTCACACTGGACAGCCAAAGCTCCCCCGACAACCTTCTCAAGCGTGATTACTTCGCTCGCTTCGGTGTCGCTCAAGGCTTGCTGAAGCCGCCCGAGGACCATCCCTTCCAGCCTCGTTCGCGGGACGTCTCTTGCACCTCAACCCGGTAGCCAAAGGAGGTACTATGCGTCGCATTCTCATCTTCCTTATTCTGATCGTTGCCGTTGCCGCCCCCGGCTTCGCACAGGATGCGGCGGCTCGCACGGTCCAGTATCACGTGCAAGACATCGTGCCAATCCGCGCAAAGCTGAGGTATACCACCCTCATCCAATTACCGCCCACAGAAAAAATTATGGAAGCCGCAACCGGTGACAAAGACTTCTGGGTTGTGGATGTGGTCGGAAACTACTGCTTCGTCCATCCGGTCAAGGCCGGTATCAGCTCGAACCTGAATCTTATTACGGATAAGGGAAACATCCTCAGCTTTACCTTGCAGGACGTGTCGAGCACCTCGCAGCAGCCCGATCTCAAGGTATTGATCGAGCCTGCAGACCGCTCTTCCATCGTCGCCGCCAGCGGCCCCCCACATTCGTCCCAGCGGCCCAGTTAGAGCAATCGAAGGAGCAACTCGCCGCGCTGCAGGCTCATGTCGCCAAGCGGTCGATGAGTACAAGAAGACTACCAGACGCAACTAATTCGACTCCCACTTCAAGGCCAACGAACCTCCGTTCGATATTCAGTCGATCTATCACGACGACAGGTTCACCTACATCAAGACGACCGCACCCGAGAAGTTCTCTGTTTACGAGATGAAGGACGGTCAACCAAACCTCATCTCATACCAGCTTCAGGACGGCACCTACATCATCCCCAAGGTAATGGACTCTGGGTATGTAGAGCTTGGGAAAAAGCGCATGGACTTTAGCCGAAGGGATAAGCGATATCGAGGAAGGGTCGGAAAATGACGGAACAGAGCGATACCCAGCCACTTCAAACCGAGCCCGAGCTAAGAAAGAACACCTTGGATCGCGCGGGTACTCCAGAAGAATGCAAAGCCCGTTATGTACCTGGGCGTCGCTCTCCTCGTCACCCTTGCGGCGGTCTTCAGTTCTCGTTCCAAGCCAACGGCGACCAACGCGGCTGCCGCAAAAAACCGGCCGCCGCAGCCGGTGGTACAAGACAATACCGACAACAATATCCAGGACCTGAAAACTCAGCTTGCCACAGAACGGCAACATGAAGCGGAACAAGCCGAACTCCAGCGGGCGGAAAGGCGATCCGGCGATGTCTTTGGCAACTGCCGCCCAAAGAACGGCTGCCGCGACCTACAGCGCAAATGGGCAACCTGTGCCATGCCTCCCGGGAAAGCCCTGTGTCCAGCAGCCTACTTATGGCTATGCACCTCAGCCTGGAGCTCAGGGGCAGCCTTCGCCTGCGCAACAGGCTTCCCAGCAGATAGCAGCCAAGGACCGAGAACGCGCCTATGAGTCGCAGTTCTCCTCCAACCTGGCGTACGTCAGCCCGGGGGATGCTCCGCATTTATCATCGCAGCCACAGTCTGAGATGCCACTCAGCTATTCTTCGCAAGCAGCCGGAACAGCCGCTGGCTCGCATCAACCTTCGGCGCTGGTCGCGCCCCGGGCTGCCGGAGAGCCGGCCGTCGGCCAAGCTTTGGTCAAGCGCGGCCCTGAGGTGAATATCGATTCCGCGACAGGACAGCCGTATGTCATCTACGAAGGCACGACGCTGGATACGGTGCTCATGAATCGTTTGGACGGTGACGCGGTCGGGCCGGTCAAAGTTCTGGTTTCTAATCCCGTCTATTCACATGATCGACAGCACATTCTGGTTCCTGAAGGCACCATCGTGCTTGGCGAGGCGCGGAAGATCGGTTCGCCCGGTTTCGGCCAGCAGAGGCGCCTGGCCGTTGTCTTTCACCGCATGATTATGCCCGACGGTTACTCAGTTGACCTTGACCAATTTCAGGGACTCGACCAAATCGGGAAGAAGGATTAAAAGATAAGGTGAACAACCACTACGTGCAGATATTCGGGACTTCCATCGCTCTAGGAGTCATCGCGGGAGCGGCCCAGATATCGCAAGGTGGTGGGGCTTACGGAGGCTCCGGTCCGCAGATCTTTACGAACGGAGCCGCTGCGTCGGTCTCGCAGTCTGCCACGACCATTCTGGACCGGTTCATGCAGATCCCTCCGACGATCACCATTCGTGAGGGACATCGTGTGAAGGTCTACTTTATTCAGGATATGCTTCTGCCGGCATACGAGAACCACACGATCGCATCCTCGTTCTAGGAGCCTTCCATGAGCTGTAATGCCCGCATCGTCTTGTCAGCAATCCTCGCCGCCCTTCTCACCGGATGCCAGAGCCATCAAGATAAGGTTGATTCGCTTCAGAAGGAATACGACCAGCTGGGGCAGCAATTTAGGAAGGACTGTAACGCGGAGTACCTCAAGGTGCCCCCAACACTGAGTGCGAAGTGTGACGAGGAGAACAAGAAAGTTCAAGAGGCCTGGAATATGCTTCAGGCGGAACGCGCAAAACATTAAACACAATCCCAGGAGGAGAGTGATGAAACAACTGTATGCCGCAGTAATCTTCCTACTCACGGCTATTCCGATTGCGCACGCCCAATTCGGTTCAGGAATCGTGTACGACCCAACCCAATCGGTTCATGCAGCCCAGCAGATCCTGCAGTCTAGTCAGCTCTACACAACAACCGTCGAGACCGCCCGAAACGTTGTCGGGGCATATAACCTCGCTCAGCGCATGGCGAATTTGCCGCAGTCGCTATATATGAATTTCAGCAACATGGGTCGCCAACAATGGCTGACACTGTCTCAGCCCGCAAATACGTACGGAAACTCACTCGCGTGGATGACCGCTGCGGGAAGCGGCTATGGTGCTGGGGCAGCCAACCTGACGGCGAGTGTACAGAGGATGAGTCAGATGATTGGCTTCAATTCGCTCAGCACGCTAGGCAAACAAGTCGTTGCAGCTCAAGGTGCGACAGTCGATCTCTCAGATGCCGTGAATACTACCAACATTCAAACCGTCGGCATCATTCGTGCCGACTCGGGACAGCGCGAGAGCGAGATCAGCGCTTTGGAGGCGGCTAGCCACTCTGCAGATCCGGCACAACACACCGAAATGGCGACCCTTCAGCGGATTAATCAGGCTTTATTGATTGAACTTCGAACCCAGCAAGAAACTAACCAAATGCTACAGGCACAAGCACTTCAAATGATGGTGGGGCAAAAGGTGCAACAAGACAACCTGAAGTCCCTTTTTCAAACTGGCAATGGATATCAGCAAAATTTCAATTCCATGACCCCCCAACAGACTACTGCAGGAACGCAGTGGGCGTTTCACTATTAAGTAAGGAGGCGGGTATGGACTTCCTCATCCTGATCAAAAACGGCTGTGACAATCTGACGGCGACAGTGGCTCCATCAGTAGACTCTCTCGGGCTGCATATGGTGCTCTCCCTTGCAACGATCATGCTCGTCTGGTTCGGGGTTCAGGAAGCGCTCGCCTCTTCGGAGGGCGGCGCTGGTTTTAGCACTGCCAAGTTCCTGAACTTTTTTCTGATAATCACGTTCGCCTACTGCTTCGTAAAGTTCTATGACGGAAATATTCCTGGTATTGGGTACTCGCTGAAAGGCTTCATCATTGGAGGTACGAGTAGCATCGTCGACTACATCGGTCATGACTCGACTCAAGAAATGCAGGATTCAATACGCACTACCCTCGGAGCGGTGGGCTCTCTCTCTCCGTCCTTAACAGAACCCTACACACTGCTGTGTACGTATACCGTGCAGATCGTTCTAAGCGTTCTGACCGCTTTGATTGGAGTTATCATCGCCTATGGAGCCATTGGAGCGACGATCATCGGCTTGCTTGGACCTATCTTCATTCCTTGGATGGTCTTCGATAAGACTGAGTTTCTCTTTTGGGGCTGGCTTCGGGCATTTCTTGGTTTCGAATTTTACAAAGTCGTGGCTGCTGCGACACTCAGTGTGATCAGTCACCTTGTCATTACATATATGACAAGTGGAGCAAACAATGTTGGGGATCCCCAGAGGCTGATTGCTCTCATGCCAGGGCTTCTCATTTTATGCTTCGTTGCGGGCTTCATCCTGCTCAAAATACCCGCAATGACCGCCTCTCTGTTTTCTGGCCATACCGGGGGCCACGATGGTGGCGTTTCGCTTGCAACCAGCGCAATTGCGCTAATGAAATAGGAGAATTTTATGTCCGTTCCTGCCGCACATTCGACTGAGATTACCCGGGCCGCAGAACGTTACCTCGAACAGTATGGAGATCCGCTCGTGATGAACACATACCTTAAGATCACGATCCTGTGCCTGTCGGTCGTTAGTCTCACGCTTGCGGCGTTGACGTACAAGAGCCAAAAGGCGCTCGCATCCATGCACCCAATGATCGTTCGTATTAATGATGTGGGACGAGCCGAGGCGGTCGACTATAGGAACTTTCAATACCGTCCACAAGAGGCCGAAAATAAGTACTATTTGACGCGCTGGGCTGAGCTCTACTTCAGTCGCAATCGCTTCACGATTGAACGCGATCAGACTAGTGCGCTTTACTTTCTCAATGGCGACGTCCAGCACGCCGTCATCGAACAGGAACGCAAGAATAATGTCATCCCAAATTACACCAGAGACGGGACGCTGCCTTACGTCGATGTCGAAGTGAAGAATATTGTCCTCGACGATCTTCGACAGCCACCATATTCTGCCCGGATTGAGTTCGAGAAGGTGTACACGAATCCGGCAGATCACACCGAGCTCAAACGGGAGCGATGGACCGCCGGCGCCACCTATGTATTTCGAGACGTGGTTAAGAACAACGAACTAGCCGTGAATCCTCTGGGATTGACTATCGTCCGATTCCGGGCGGACCAGGCTTTCAGCTAGAGAACCGACACCAATATCAGAGGTTCTCCGATGTCCCGACATGCTGCCAATCCGGCTGCTTCGCCCTCTCTGTCGTCAAAACCACTCGACGCGGTAACTGCGAGCCTAGACACGGATGAATTCGATAGCGATATGCCGTCGTTTTCCAGAGTGTTTGTCAGTTCGAGAAAAGCCGCGAGTCAGTTGAACTTTCGAGTCGAGAACGCTGGCGGGGCCTTTGGTCCAGAGAGTTTCGACCATTTCGTATCCCGCCTTCTGCTCGGTCACAGCTTCGGGGCCTATCCGGCGCCCTGCGGCGCGGCGTCGTTCTGCTTCGGCTTTGCCGCCCTGCGAGTCATGGTTCCTCCCTGAAGGGCACCCTCCAAGAAAGCACTCCTTGGCACTTGGGAGCCGGGCCCACTCGCTAAGCTTCGCCCGGTGTGACCCGAGCAAGATCGGGAAATTCAACGAAACGGAGAAATCATCATGTACCAGAACAAAGTCACCCTCATCGGCTTCCTCGGCAGCGACGCAGAAGTTCGCACCACCGACAATCGCAGCTTCACAACTCTCTCACTCGCAACAAAATCCTCCTACAAGAAAGACGGCAAGTACATCTCGCATACCGAATGGCATCGTTGCGTTGTCTTCGGGAACCTTTCGCAGTTTGCCGGCACCCTCAGGAAGGGCGCTCATCTCCAGGTCGAAGGCGAGTTGCGCAGCCGGGAGTACGACAGCAAGACCGGGACAAAGCAGACCGTCTGGGAGATAAGGGTGGACTCGATTCTTAAGCTGGATCGGGCCGAGAAGGCCGCTTCGGACGAAGAAGATCACGAGGGAGTGGCCGCTTAGGCCACTCCTTTTCACCCTCGGAAGCTCGGCTGACGCCGGGCTTCCATCGCGTGAGGTTCCCGCTATGAGCTTTGAGTTGATCCTTCCATTCCTTCGCCCCATCGAACCGCTCCTGCTGGATGACAGCATCAGTGAAATCATGGGCAATCCCGATGCGTCCTGGTGGTACGAACGCGACGGGGTACTGCAGCGCGAAAGGGCAATTTCCTTCGACGCCGGCAAGCTCCGCACCGGCCTCGAAGTGATCGCCAATCATCTTGGCAAGCGGCTTGATGAAGATAACCCGGTTCTCCACGTTCAGCTCCCAGACGGGAGCCGCCTTGCGGCCGTCATTCCTCCCGTCGTGCGGCCTTCGCCCGCACTGACCATTCGGAAGTTCACCAGCCGCCATTACACCGCGGACGATCTAATTGCTCGTGGCACGCTGACTCAGCCGCTCGCTGACTTCCTGTCCGAACAGATCGGCAGCGGAAAGACGGTGCTTATCAGCGGCGGAACGGGGACGGGTAAAACGACCCTGCTCCGGATACTTGCCGACGCCATCCCCGAAGAACAGCGCATCGTCGTGATCGAGGATACGTCCGAGCTTCAAATCCAGAAACCGAACATCCTGGCTGTCGAATGCCAGACAGATACCTTCAAGGCCAACATCTCGTTCGATGAATTATTGAGATCGGCTCTTCGTTGGAGACCAGACCGGATCATTCTTGGCGAAGTGCGAGGAATGGAGGCGCGAACGCTGCTTGATTCCTTCAACACCGGCCATGCCGGTTCACTCGCCACAATTCACTCGAACTCAGCAGAAAAAGCTCTCCGTCGCTTCGCCAATTTGGTCATGCGAAATCACGCGCAGACCACATTCATAGACACCGAGGCCGAGATCGCCGACGCCGTCGATTTCGTTGTCCATATCGAACGTCAACCGGGTCGCCGTGTCATTCGCGAAGTGATAGCACTTCGTGGTTACGATCGGGACGCCAAACGCTTTCTCATTGATGCGGTTTTCGAAACACATCATACTGCAAGTTTTCGAGGCCAATGACTCAATCAAGTTCACCCATTTAGGAGATCCAAATGCCCCTACTCGAAATCACTCAAAGCCGTCAGATCAGCGCCTCTGTTCGGTTGGACGAGGGCACCGCGACCCTCACCGATCAGTACGCCGCTTTCATCAAGGCTCTCAACTATGTCTTTTCGAAAGATCGGGACTTCCAGGACTTCTCGAAGACGCCACAGGCAAGGCAGGTGCCATGCACGTTACGAATCCGCAAGGGGCCTAATAACGAGCCGGTAGAGCAGCCTGCGAAGAAGCCATCTGCAGGGGTGGAGGCTACAGAACCTGCGCGGGTACAGAAAGCATGAGTCTCCATGAAATTCAGAGCCACTACGTAAGCGGTGCTTCGCACCGGAAGAAAGTTGACACTCCACCCCTCGTAGGGTCATGCAAGTGCACCACGGTGCACGTGCAGCTTTCTCATACAGATAGTGATTACAGGTGCACTTGGGTGCACTTAGGAAATGGGAGGCAAAGATGCCACTTCTGACAACTCAACACATAGCCCTTTCGAGCGAAAAGAGTGACCTGCATCGCGTCTTTCCCGTGACTGCCAAGCTGACGATGGATGAACGGAGGAGAATCACCGACTACGCGAAATCCCAAGGTCTCGCGCGTGGCGAATGGATGCGAGATGTGCTCCTCCGTGAACTTTGTCCAACTCCTGAGAGGGACCCATCCCTGGCCGAGATTCTCGGCGTCCGGTTGCTCCTGGTCAACGTGCTCCGTCCTCTGGCCGCCGGCCAGAGGCTCACACCGGAAGCATTCGACAAATTGCTCGACGAAATCAGCGAGGCGAAGCACCAGCTTGCAGGCAAGCTGGCGTCTTCCGCACACAGGAAATAGACCATGGCCAAGACACAATGGGGACGCAAAGAGACGATCATCTGGCCGCCGCATAGTCCTATCTATACCTATGGGGCGGTGTTCCTCGCCGTGATCCTGACGGTCTTCTTTCTGTACTGCCGGTTCAGCTTCGGCAACACACCATTGCAGAAGTTTTACACGCCGACCTACATGCGATCGAGTGCTGCTGGCATGATCGGCCCGACGCGCCGAGACAAGTATCGGATGCTCTTCGTGGGCGGGCAAGGATTACCGACGCGGATGGTGGTAGAGGCCGACGTGATCGAGGGCAGCACCCCTGAACCGGGCGGTAAACAAATCACTCTTGCCCTCTCAACACGTACCCTTCAGTCTGGCTATGTCTTCCTCTTTCGAGGACCAGAGCTGAGCTACATAGACGTTCCATTGAGTGCTTATCTGAGGAAATCTGTGTTCGGCGGAAACAGCCTCAGCGACATTTATGAGATGCCGATATGCTTCGGACTTCTGTCCCTGACCATCCAGCTTCCGTTCTCCATCATGAAGGACGTTCGCCGGCGGAAAGAGATGAAATATGGAAGACGGTTGAAAGGCCCGGAGATGCTGACGCCGAAGGAGTTCAACAAGCTTATCGAAGGGGAGGGAATTGGCATCAAGACGGACCAGATGCGGAAGATGATTCGCATACCGGCGCGGGCCGAATCGCAGCATATGCAGATCATTGGAGACACAGGCGCGGGTAAGACTACCATCCTTTTCCAGGTTCTCCGGCAGATACGCAGCCGCGGAGACTCGGCGATCGTCTACGACCCCGCGCGAGAGTTCGTGCAGCGCTTCTATGACCCGAATCGTGGGGACGTAATCCTCAACCCATTGGACAAGCGCTGCCCCTACTGGGGGCCGGCGGAGGAGCTGCGCAGCCGCTCCGAGGCGAAGGCATTGTCTGTATCGCTCTTTCAGTCGCCGCAGGACAGGAAGGGCGAGTTTTTCATCGAGTCGCCCAGAAGATCTTCGCGTTCCTGATGGCCTACGGGCCGACGCCGGAGGAACTGGTGAAGTGGATGTCCGACCCGGATGAAATCGACCGCAGGATCAAGGGGACGGAACACGCGCACCTTATTGATTCGAAAGCGCACCAACAGCGGGCTGGCGTTCTCGGCTCCCTGGGATTGGTTGCGGACAGCCTCCGCTTGTTGCCGAAAAAGCCTGAGGGGAATGGTGCATGGACGGCCACGGAGTGGGCAGAGAGGCGGCAAGGTTGGGTATTCATTACGTCGCTGCCATCCGAGCGCGAGGCGCTTCGTCCCTTGCAGAGTCTATGGATCGACTGGTTGGTCTTGCGTCTGCTGAATGAGCCGACGAGTGAGCAAAAACGGGTGTGGTTTGTTCTGGACGAACTGGCGAGTCTACAGAAGCTCCCGCAGCTCCATACTGCGATGACCGAGAATCGGAAAAGCAAGAATCCGGTTGTTCTTGGCTTCCAGGGAAAAGCCCAACTCGAATATCTGTACGGACATCTGGCCGAGGTTATGTTGTCGCAGCCGGCAACGAGCATCTGGCTCACAACGAAGGAGCCGAACGCCGGTGAATGGGTTAGCAAGTTCATCGGTAAGGTCGAAATTGAGCGGCTAAAAGAGACCCACTTCGACGGCTCCCGTGCGGGACGGAACTTCTCGCTCGACCGGCAGGTCGAACCGTTGGTCATGGAGTCTGAGATCTCTGGCTTGGCAGATCTACACGCCTACATGAAATACCAGAACTATGTGACGCGGTTCTCATTTCCTTATCTCGATCTGCCAGTGGTAGCAAAACACTTCGAGTTGCGGGATCGACCCGACGACAAGCTCCCATACAGCCCGGAGAACGTAGGCGCAGGCACAGTAGACGCTTCGCCAGCTGAACTCAAACACGAGCCAAGAGTCGCTGCACCGCAGTGGCCCAAAGAACCGCAGCTTAGTCCGGAGGGCCAGCGGCAGGAAACAACTGCTGTTGACGGTACGGGACAACAGAATCTCATCCTGCGCGGCTGAGGACACCATGCTGACCATCTCCAAACCGCTCTCCGCAGCCCAGGCGCAGACGTATCACGTCAAGGAATTCATTGCCGACGAGCAGAACTACTGGAAGCAGGGAGAGTCAATCCAAGGCGAGTGGCATGGCAAACTTGCCGAAAGGTTCGGCCTCTCCGGTTCCGTGTCGGCGCAGGATTTTGCTAGGCTTTCGGAAGGGCAGCACCCGCATCGTGCAGAGCAGTTGGTCCGGCACCGTGCTGTGCAGGTGTATCAGTCGAAGACAGGAAAGGCAGTCCCTCCGATAGAGCATCGAGCCGGATGGGATGCGACGTTCTCTGCCCCAAAGTCTGTTTCGCTTGCTGCTCTTGTAGGTGGCGACAACCGCGTGCGAGAGTCTCACCATGAAGCCGTCAACGTCGCCTTGAATGAGTTGGAGAGATACACGCAGGCACGGATCGGTGGCAATCATTCGGCAGAGATGACCGGGAAATTTGTGGCAGCCAAGTTTGAGCATGACACGGCCCGTCCGGTTGACGGTTATGCTGCGCCGCAGCTCCATACTCATGCGGTGATCTTCAACGTGACCGAGCGCGGGGACGGAAGCACCCGGGCTCTTCAGCCGCAGGGGCTTTTCGATTCCCAGAGCTACGCAACTGCTGTGTATCAGTCGCAGCTTACCTACCAGCTCCGCGTTCTCGGGTACGAAATCGAGGCCGGAAAGAGCGGCGCTCCCGAGATCAAGGGTTTCACCCGTGCGTATCTTGACGCCTCAAGTCCTCGCCGCCAGCAGATCGAAGAGGCCGTCGCTAGGAGTGGATTCAGCGGCCCCGAGGCCGCCCAGATCGCAGCCCACAATACCCGCGATCGAAAGCAGATTCTGTCGCCCACAGAGGTTCTTGCAGCGCATCGACAAATTGCCGCAGACTTCGGTAATCAGGCCGATCGGGTCGTCTCGGAGGCACGAGCCCGCAGCCTCGGCAAAGCACATGAAGCCGCACCAGATGGACGCCTGCAAAAGGCGCAAGACGCTCCTTACCTATGCCCGTGAACGCAGCTTCGAACGCGAGGCTGTAACGGATGAACGATCGCTTTTCGTGAATGCCTTGCGGCGGGGAATGGGAGAGACGACCTACCCTGAGCTTCGCGCAAACTTCGAAGCGCGACATGCAACCGGGGAGTTCCGCACAGTGGCCAGCGAAAAGCATGACACGGGCCGTCAGTTCACCACAGCTGAGATGGTTCGAACGGAGCGCGAGGTCGTCCAAAGGATGCAGGACGGTCAGGGCCGGGTGACGCAGATCATGACAATTCAGCAGGCCATTCCGCTCACTGAAGCGTGGACACAACTTAACAGGGCGCAGCGCGCCGCAATTGAGCAGATTTTGACCTCGCATGACCAGATACAAGGTTTGCAAGGCCTAGCTGGAGCAGGAAAGACCACGACCCTGTCCGTCATGCGTCGGGGTGCCGAACAGAACGGATACTCAGTCGAAGGCTTCGCCCCGACCTCCGGTGCTGCACAACAGCTTAGAGATGCTGGCATCTCCGCAGACACCTTGCAGGGCTTCCTTGCGCGAGGCGGGCCACAGGTTGGAAACGATCCATCCCAACGGCATCTATATATGGTGGATGAATCTTCGCTCGCCTCTACCCGGCAGATGCGAGACTTCCTTGCGAAGGTTGCCCCAGCTGACAAAGTCGTGCTTGTAGGCGACATACGCCAGCATCAGGGTGTCGATGCCGGCAAACCCTTCGAGCAACTGCAGCAGGCTGGAATGAAGACGGCCCAGCTTGACCAAATCGTCCGCCAAAAAGATCCTGCGCTGCTAAGGGCCGTCGAGTGTCTATCGAAGAATGAGACGGAGGTTGGAATTAGATGCTTCAGCAGCAAGGGCGCGTGACGGAATTCTCGACCCCGAGCAGCGCATCCAGCCATCGCCAAGAGCTACGCTGCGCATCCCGAAAACACCCTTGTTGTCTCGCCGGACAATGCCTCACGACGGGAAATCAACCAGGCTGTGCGGCATGAGCTGCAGGGCGGTATTGTCGATCCGTTGTACACCTCCATGCGGGTTCTGACGACGCGCTCGGATATGACTGGAGCCGATCGCGGTGGGCTGCTCACTACCAGTCGGGCGATGTTCTGCACTACATCCGTGGAAGCAAGGAGCTTGGCATCGAGCGCGGTAGCTATGCTCAGGTCATCGCCACAAATCCGAAGGAGAACCTCGTCACGGTCGAAGTACAGAATCGCGACAGATAACCTATGATCCTGCACGGCTTCGAGGGATCTCTGCCTATCGGGAAATAGAGGTGGAGTTCGCCGTCGGAGACCGTATTCAGTTCACTGCGCCGAATAGAGAGTTGCGTATCGCCAATCGTGACCTGGGCACTGTCCAGAAGATCGAAGAGACTGGATAGATGAGTGTGCGCATGGATGGGGAGCGTAAGAGGACCGTAAGTTTCGACCCAACGGTGATGCGTCACTTCGATCACGGCTACGCGGTTACGTCCACAGCTCCCAGGGGCTTACTGGCGGAGCGCGTATTGGTAAATATCGATACCGAAGCCCACCCACAGTTGATAAACACCCGTTTCGCGTATGTTTCGTATCGCGAGCTTCGCACGAAGCCCATATTTGCACGAACGACTCGAGGGCCTTAGCAGAGCGTCTTAGCCGGGATGTGACAAAAAGCTCGGCCATTGACTTCGGAAAAGTACCTGAGAAAGCGGTCGAACCGGCGACTGGAAGGGGAACCTGAAAAGAGTCTTGGTCGATCAATTAAACATGCTCATTGTTCAAGTGCATTAGAAGAATAGGTCGTATTTCCAATTATTCCCGAGACGAATTGTCATAGCATAAGCCTTTTGTAATGAGTATTTATTTCCTACGACAATGGCAATTGTCTTTGTAAATTTTTGTGCTAGGCTGAATTGGTGGCAAAAATAGCCTCCAGCTGCCCTCCGGCTACCAAGAACTCCTCCAGGAGCTCAAAACCCGCATCCGTGGTGCCCAGGTTCGGGCCGCCTTCGCCGTTACCCGGGAGCTGGTTCTACTGTACTGGTCGATCGGCCGGGAGATCAGCCAGAGATTCGACCGGGAAGACTGGGGCGGCAAGATCGTCGACCGGCTATCCAAGGACCTGCAGGCCGAGTTTCCCGGTGTAGAGGGCTTCAGCCCCCGTAGCCTCCGTTATATGAGGACCTTCGCGGAGGCTTGGCCGGACGAGCCAATTTTGCAGCAGCTTGCTGCAAAATTGCCGTGGGGTCACCACATGGTCCTCCTCGACCGGGTAAAGGAGGGCGAGGTTCGGGAATGGTATCTCCGCGCCGCCCTGCAGAACGGCTGGAGCCGTAATGTCCTGGTCCACATGATCTCCGGCCAACTTCACGAGAGGGAAGGGAAGGCACTGACCAACTTCCAGCGAGAGCTGCCCCCTCCAGAGTCCGATCTGGCGGAGCAGATTCTCAAGGACCCTTACAACTTCGATTTTCTAACTGTGACGACGGCGGCGAAGGAACGCGAAATCGAAAATGGCCTCCTGAGCCATCTCCGGGATCTTCTCCTGGAACTTGGCCGCGGGTTCTCCTTTGTCGGCAGCCAGGTTCCGCTCACCGTGGACGATCGAACCTTCTACATCGATCTGCTCTTCTACCACGTCCGTCTGCACCGCTATTTTGTCTTCGAGCTCAAGGTCGGTGACTTCGAACCCGAGTACGCCGGCAAGCTCAGCTTCTACCTGGCTGCCGTGAACCGCACGTTGCGAACTCCGGTCGAGGGGCCGAGCATCGGGGTTCTACTGTGCGAAAGCCGGAGCGGTCCTATGGTGGAGTTTGCTCTCGAGAACATTAATCAGCCGATCGGGGTGTCCACCTATCGGGTAACCCGCGAGTTGCCGGCGCCAATTCAAGATGAGCTGCCCACGGTCGAGGATCTCCAGGAGGTCGTCAACAAACTCCGCACCGAAATAGAGACGTTGCGGAGGGAGCCGAGCGATGGGGAATAAAGCGTTCCGTATCAAGGGGAAACGAGGGATCGTTGGGTCCGGTCAATTTTGCAGCAGCCTGCTGCAAAATTGGGATTTGAACACTCATCGTCCTGATGAAACCCTTCGGACCCGCGCCGGGGGGCTGGTATGAGCGCCGCGCTTGCGCTCATGCACGCGGCGGATGGGTCTCCGCTCGACCGCGCGGCGGCGTTCCAGGAGTTGCGGGAGATGGTGCTGAACTCCGTCGCGTCCGAACACTCCAAGCGCAACTATGCCAAGGCGCTCGACGAGATCTTTGCTTTATGTGAGGCGCGTCAGCAGCCGTTATCGCGCGCCCTCTTGATGGAGTACCGTGCCGCCATGCTGGAGAAGAAGCTGAGCGCCTCCACGGTGAACGTGCGTTTGTCGGCCGTGCGCAAGCTGATCGGCGAGGCGCAGCGCAATAGAATCATCAGCGCGGAGGATGCCGCCAACCTGGCCGGTGTGCCCAACCTCTCACAGAAGGGAACCAGGGTGGGGAACTGGCTCACGCGGGAGCAGGCCAAGGAGCTGCTCACCGTCCCGGACCGCTCCAAAATCAAAGGCAAGCGGGACTACGCGATTTTGGCCTTGCTGCTAGGCTGCGCCCTGCGCCGGCAGGAGCTGGCCAGTCTGGACGTTGACGGTATCGAGATGCGCGGAGGGCCGATGGGTTCTGCCGGATCTGCGTGGCAAGGGCGGCCGAGTCCGCACCGTGGCGATACCGCTTTGGGTCAAGCACGGAATCGACGCCTGGATGATCGCTGCCAAGATCGAGGAAGGCCGTTTGCTACGACCGCTCTCGAAGAGCGGAAAATTGATCGGCGACGAGCTGGGTGACTGGGCGATTTGGTCGGTCGTCGAGCAGTGTGCAAAGCAGATTGGAATCGAACACTTCGGCGCGCACGATCTGCGCCGGACATGTGCGAAGCTCTGTCGCAAGAATGGCGGCGATCTGGAACAGATCAAGTTCTTACTTGGGCATAGCTCTATTCAAACCACAGAACGATATCTTGGTTCGGAGCAGGACCTGGCTGTTGCCGTAAACGATAATTTAGGACTGTGACGATAGCTACAGAAGCGTCGCGCCTCACAGATAATGAACATCTACAGATCTAGTCTTTGCCATGAGCCAGTCTGCCTCACAGCGACGCATCTGTTCCTATGACATGGTAGAGGTGCGCCCAGACGGGTATACGCTGCCCTATGTAGCGGTTATTTGTATCTCCAGCCGCGGGAGACCTTTCAGTTCGTTCGGAAGCTCCCCCGTAAAATAGTTCGGAACTGTTACAGGAAACTTGAATTCCGTGGGAAACTTCTCTTTGTACTCTCCCGGCGCAAACTCAAGACATACGTCTGCGGTAAACCTTAATACTGCGAGAGCAGGTTGTTCAAGTCAATGCTCTCTTTCGGCTCGTGACCACCAATAGTCGGCAGAAAGTGACAAAGGAAGTTTCCTTTGTCATCCCAGCTAGTGCCAATAACCGCGGGATGCTGGTGCCCCATATTTCTGTAATCCTTGATCTCCTGACGGATTGGAAATTCTTCGATTTCGTCCAGTCGTTTTTCGTAGCTCCAAAAGTATTTTTCTTTAGGATGTTCTTCTTTTCCGTGTTTGATCGCGGTTCGCAAAGCCTCAAAGACGTGCTCAAGTTGATAGAAGAAGGCGGCCAAATGAGCGCGGCAGATCACGATATCCGTTTGTGCATAGTCCCGCACGGATTGCTCTTGCTCTCTCAATACGCCCGGTTTATTCCGCATGGCTTCCGATTGCGAATACACGCGCACGTAGGCCATGTGGTAAGCCGCATAGTTGATCTGAGACCATATCTCTGCCAACGCATCCACAAGGCCCATTTTTGGGACATCCGGCATCTCTTTCTTGTCGCCCAGCCTCTTTTTCATATCCAAATCCTCATGCGCTTAGTTCAAACTCTGGAGGTTCACTAAGAACCAACCACGCAACTCCTCGCTTTTACTCAGTGCATACGGGAACGATGCCGTGAGGAGTCGAACGGAATCAGCAGACACCTTGCCAGTAGTAGGATGGACGGCGTCGTTTCTTTGGGTTCTCACTGCTTCGAACAACGACAGCAAGTGTGTGATGGCACCGTCGTATGGCATGTTGGGCGTCTTTCGATTATTTTCGAGGGTATCCCGGATGAACTTGAATAATTGATTGACGCTGCGGCCTTGTAGCAGGTCTCGCAGCGTCTGCTTGCTCGTTGGATTCTTCAAAGCGCCAAGGATTGCATCAGCAAGAAGGTACAGAGCTTTCTCAGAAGCAGCCCCCAGCATCACAGCGGCGGCGAAATACGCTTGCCTCTCGAAGGCGGTGAGGGCTTCCCTCACGTATAGCTCTACAACGGCGTCCATATTGGGAACACTGTCATGCAGAAACTTCATGTATCCGGCAATATCTTCTGGCAGTGGATCGATGCCTTCGGACCACTCCTTACCGCGCTGTGTAACGTCGTATAAATAGGGGTTCGGAGCGTTGAGATAGTTACCATCCGGCGGCTGACGGACAATATAACCATTTCTGATTAGATAAAAGAACGCTTCGTTCGTCGCGACCCGCAATGCATGGGGAGCTTGGTTCCACACGAACGTCGTGTTTCCCTGCTGGAGTGGCCCGTATCTTTCCACTCCGCGTACTTGGGCTTCCTCCAGTCGGCTCCACAGTATGTCTACAAACCTGTCGTATTTAACATTGCTGGTTCCGCTAAGTGCCTGCCGCACGAAGGACAGAATCCATGAAAGCGTGTACGTTGGCTGAGTCATAAGGTTGTGGAGAGCATAACAGCGGGTCTTGCAGCGGTTGTCATCTGCATCCGCTATGGCAACGAGGCCCTCGGGAACAGTCTTGTCTCTCTCGGGCAGGAAATAGATTTCGAATCCGTCAGCAATTCTGGCTTAGCTGAGCTTCACTAGTGCATTCGGCTGGCTGAGGCTCGTTACGTCTTTGTCTGCGAAGCCCGAGGCTTCTTGACTTTTTCGGCAGCCCTAGCCTTGGCTTTGGAATGATCATGGTGAAGATCATCGACTGCCTCCACCAGACGGGTCGCGTAGTTGTCGGCCGTCAGGCGTACCCAGGGTGGAGACACGCGGAAGGCCCAGAAGGCCAGCAGCAGAACGCCCGCGCACAATGCGAGCCATAGGCCATCCCGAACGGCATGCTGGTGATGGACAGCCCCGCCAATGAATGCTGCGCAACCGATGCAGGCGAGGACGGACGAGGCCAAGCCATACGGCCGTAGGCCAAGCAGATTACGCCGATATCCGTAGCTGACGAGCTCATCAAACAGAAGATGAAAGCGCTTCTGATCGCGCGTACTGATGCGAAGATGCGTTGACCAAGCGGTATAACAGACGTCTGCTACCGCAGGATCGTTCTTTTCAGCATCGGGCCGAGGGAGCTGTCGTATTCGCCACCAGCTCGACAAGCCGGCCGTGGTAGCGTGCTTTAGTAATTGCATCGATGCGCGGATCGCAGTGACGCAGGATCGTAATGGAGGGAGTGCCACCCCATGAATCCCACAGCTTCTTCTCCAAGTTCTTCCCAGGATCGCGGGCAAGCTGACTCAGCCAATATGTACCACCAACGGCGCCAAGGCCGACCCACAGCGTCTTCAGCCCAGAGAGCTCGATCTTCGCGATGGCAACGATAGCGATAACAATAGGCGCGATGACGAGCAGCGATGGATATAGCCGTGCATTGCGCGCGTACCGGTCGGGAAAGACGTTCTCAGTCCAGCTTCTTAGCTTGTTTTGCCATGACGAGGCGGTCTCCTGTGAAGATTTCGGTATAGAGGGCCCGTTGCGCGTGGAAGCAAGGCGAACAGCCTCTCTATCGTTATGGACTGCGACATACAAGCCGGAAGGTAACGATCTGTGTTCCTGCGATCACGAGAAGAAAGCCGTTCAAATGATGCGTCGATTCTTTGAAGGCCTCACGGATGCTCTGGAGATCCTGCGATGAAGGAGTCGGCAAGGTTCGGGGTGAGTGTGCCAATCGCCCAGAAAGAGAAGTCCTTGCACGATGGTAACGGTCAATTTCGGCCTGTTCCGCTCGACGATCGGGCTTGATAGGAGTAGCGGCGTGCGAATGTCGGTTGGTCGCGGTCCAGTCGCGAGTTCCACCGAAAGCCTGGTTGTCGACGACGCGCCCAAATAGTTGTCCTCCTGCTTCGTTATCCCTTGGCCTGAAGCTGTTGATTGCGCGCGAAAGTCGTCTAGTACTCCAGGCTGGATCACGAGTTTCTGTCCGGACTGGCCGATGTCGAAACTAAGGCTTGGCGGTGGCGGTGTCCACAAGCGCTGCAATTGAGATCTTCTTGCCAAATGATGGTCTCCTGAAATGCACCTTCGTTGCGGTCCGGATGTTGGGCGAGCCACGCATCGGTCCAGGCGCCGCCTGCTTCCTCGAGCAGAGAGGACGGCCCGGCCCAGACGCGGTGGGTCGCAGTAATCGAGTCTTGTCGAGCAATGCATCCAATGTCAAGCGAGCCGCTGCAGAAACGGTTCCCATCAGTTCGATAGGGCCGTAAGGCTGGAAATGTGCTCCGCATGCGGGTTCCGAAAGATGATTCGGCATGTTCTCCGGCCATTTCGTCACCGGCTTGAGCATGTCGCCTCCGAGAGTAAAGCCGCACTGAAGGCAGGGCTGACCAGGGGCAGGTAAACGGCATGACCAGCGCAGGCATGCGGTTCGGTCCAGGTAAAAGAAGCGGGCAGGTGATGGTACCGTCGATGTGGTCGAGATTGAGCACCCGTTCCGAAGTCCAATCTGCCGTAGCCGAGATCAAGAGGTCCGTTGCAGGTGACCAGCTTCGCTTTCGCAGAAACTCGTCGAGGGTTCCGACGAAAGCCGTCGATCTGAAGGTGAGGTAGGTTCTCCTGCAGGAATTCCGCCATGGCCTTGGCTTTCGACTTCGACCGATCGAATTTCGCGCCAAGCGGATGCCGGCCGATATTGGGCCAAGAAAGAGTTCTGGGTCTACAAGTGTCAATCGTCCCACTCCCGCCATGGCCAACTGCTGTGCAAGCGGAGCGCCAACGGAACCGCAGCCGGCAATAACAACATGCTTCTCGGCTAAAGCTCTGTTGCCTTGGATCATGCCACGACCATGAACCCAGGCAGCATCCACCCGATCCACTTCCTCGGTTCGACCCCTGCATAGGCCTGAAAATACATGTTGCGTCTGAAGAGCCGGAGGAACCTTGCCCGGCCGGAATCCGGGCCGAACTTCGGCGTCTTCTTGCCACGCGGATCGATGTGCTTCGGACGGTAGGAGCGTACGGTCGCGAAACACGGCCCATTGTCCGTATCGGCGCCAAGGACTATGGGAAAACGAGTACCGTCCTGAAGCGCAAGCTTGCGGAGCCGCGAAGACCTTCTTGGTACTCCAGCCGAGCCGTAAAGGTCCGCGCCGGAACGTGGATATTCCGTGGGTAGAAGAGGATCTGAAGCCAAAGCAGGCAAGCGAGGTCACTGTGCTCGTATTCGGCTTGTTCCCATGCCGATGCTTCAGCCAGGTCGCGATCTGCTCTTCGGTTTCGCCGACAACACACCAGTCCTTGCCGTGCCAGAGGCGGATCAGGCGGCTAGGTCCGCGTGCTTCCAACAGGCTAAAGACCGGCTTGGCGGAGAGACTTGCTTGGCGGCTCCAATATGAGTGGAACTCACGCTGAAAGTCGGCCTGATTCGTGCCAGCCTCCGATTCCTGAACGAGCCGGAAGGCGTCGGTCAACTCGGAACGCAAATTTCGCCTACCAGTTGCGGCCGTTCGATGCGTACGTCGTCCAACCCGCAAAGCTTTCCGCTTCCTTCAATATGCGGCCAGGTCAAAAACTCCGGGCGATCCAGGAGGTAGAAGTCTGGGCGTGAAAAAGGAAAAGACGAGTCGGCGTACAGATGGAGTTCTCTCTGCTGGGCGGATGGTTGGATCAGGAGGGACCAGCCGGCACGGAATCTTCCCCCGCGCCGGCCGAGCGAATTCCTTCTCCGCGAGACGAAGGGCACCGTAGCGGCTTGAGAGATACAGGTCGGCATCGAAAAGCGCCTGCTCTCGGATCGCAGCGACGGTGCCCAACGGTCTCAGGCATAGCGTGTGTTGCCACCCTTTTGAACGGCCTCATTCCGGGCGGCGTTCGAGTTTGCGGAGTCGATGATTCCGCTGGTGACGATACTGCGCTGCGGCAAGGCAGCCTTCTTGCACCGAGCGGGAGAGCGAGCCATCGCCAATGACAAACTCCAGCGGAGCCGGATTTTCCTCGGTAGGCAGTTCACCCACGCAAAGAAACTCGCCCTTCTCCTTCTTCGCGATCGACTCGTATTCCTTCTTGGCCGCGTGGCTCGGCGGGTCGCAGTCGTCATTCTCGATCGCGCAACTGCTGGCGATGATTTTGCCTCCTGCCCTGATCTGCGAAAGAGCCGACTTGGCCGGCTCACAGACCTTCGCATCATCGCCCTTCTCCGAGCGGCTGTCATAGCTCAGAGAGTGCCAGGAGCAGTGATGAGGCGACAGCAGAAGATCGTAGGCGAGCACGCCGGGATTGTTCTTGTGCTTTTCCCAGAGCTTTTCCCAGATGAGGACCTCCGCATCGCCGGCGGTCAGGTAGTTCTTCACGGTCTTGCGGGCAGGCTCGTCGGCAAGTTCCATGTTGAGAATCACGCTGGAGTGGTTCTTGCCGAAGGCCTCCGCTTCCTCCTCGTCAGCAGCGGGGAGCGGGGCCAGCAGGCGGCCCTTGAAGAGCGAATTCTGTGCTCCGTTGATCTTATTGAAGGTCTCATCGACCTTGACCAGGATCGACGTCAGGTCATCGGTCTTGCCATCTTCATCTTCACCCAGAATGAGGATGCGATTTCCATCGCCGATTCCCGTAAACTTCTGATCGCGGGCAAACTTAACGCGGCGCTTCGCTTCGTCGTTGAAGGCAATAGCATCGTCGCAGAGCTTGTGGTCCTTGCTCGCGCGCCGAAATACGATCGGTGAAGACCACATCTCGCGGATCACGATCCGCTTTTCATTGGTCGGCTTCTTGTCGTCGCCGTAGTCCGCCGGGGCGCCGAGATAAAAGTGCTTCTTCAGCCCGGCAGTGTGGTCCTTGTCTGGGTGGGTTGACAGAAAGACGTCCACATAGGGACGCCCGTTCTTGTCGGTCTTGAGACGGCTGCGAAGATCGGCGGCGACATCGCGCGTGTCGTCCTCTGGATCATCGGCCGCAGCGCGGATGTTGCAGTCGACCAGAATGTTAGTACCGGACGCATCTCCGAGGGAGATCAGCGTCATATCGCCGTTCCCGACGGGAAAAAAGGTTACGTTCGTTGCCATGATGCTTGTCTCCTCAGCCGACCAGCGGCAGCAGTTCTCTTGCGGATTTCTCTTCGCATCTTCGAAAATACATATACTTTCGATATGTGTCAAGTAACACGATGGATCGTAAAAATATTCGTGAATATGACAAAGCTGACTAGATCGCGTATACAAACTAGACGCACTGCGTTTGTGGAGATCTGTCTTTATGCGATGGGGAGTAGAGCAACGGCTCGAATTCATTGAATTTCGCTTGTTTTGGGAAGGCTGGATAAACCGGTCTCATCTCACCGAGCGTTTCAACCTTTCGGTGCCACAGGCATCAAAGGACCTCAGCCTTTACGAGGAGAAGGCTCCTGGCAATCTGGTCTATGACAAGAGTGCGAAGAGATACCTGGCGTCCTCGAAATTTGAACCAAAGTTCATACGGCCAGACGCGGATCGTTATCTGGCCCAGCTGCGAAGTATTGCGGACCACACCGTCTGCCTTGCAGACACCTGGCTTTCGGAGATGCCAGAGGCTGAATCGATGCCCCTTCCACATCGGAGGGTTGACGTCGCTGTACTAAGACGCCTCCTGGACGCGATACGTGCGAAGAACTCGGTGAGAGTCTTGTACCAGTCGATGAACCCACAGAGATTAGAGCCGATGTGGCGATGGATATCGCCTCACGCATTCGCGAATGACGGACTGCGCTGGCATGTGAGGGCATTTTGTCATACCGATCGTGAGTTCACGGACTTTCTGCTCTCACGTTGCTTAGATGTTGAAGGGGACAAAGCTGCAGAGGCCACCGCTAGCGATGATGTGAGTTGGAATACGTTTTTCAATGTCATCCTCATCCCGAATCCTCAGCTCAGTGCGAACCAGCAGGCAATCATCGCGCAGGACTACTGCATGGATGATGGGAAAATCTCCATCCTATCCGGAAGTCTTTCCTGTACTACTTTCAAAAGCGTTTACGGTTTGATGTTGCGAAGGCGATCGACAACTTAAGAGAAACCCCGGTCGTTATCCAGAACATTGCGGAGTTCGAGCAGGCGCTTGATTCTGCTCAATGAATTTCATAGAGTTTTCCTGGAACGGACCAGCGGTCTCTTGCTTCGCCAGAACGGACCTCCTCCCTCACAGAAATTGCCGTGCAGATGGAATTTTGCGCCAGTGTGATGAGCGCACTCATTCGCCCGAAACGTCTTCGTGGATGTGTTACCCAGGTACACTACGCTCTGATCAAACGACTACTCGCCGGTAAATTGCGCTTCAGGGCGAACCATAGATCAGATCGTTGCCACACCCCTGATTGACTTGCACTTCGATTGAGCCATAAATCAGGTCAAGCACGAGATCATCCATACAGGGTTAGGACGCGCCTGTCGGTTTGTCAGGAGAAGCAAGTGTACTTTCCGCCGTACGTGCCCCCTCGCAGATATCGAGAAGAATTCTAGGGGTTACCGGTTCCAGATGTGACAAATTATTGCGTGCGTCTTTCAAGTCCGTTATCCGCTTGAGTTCGTCTGTGGGAATAGAGGCACGCGCAGCCAACTGATGTGCGATGAGGCCGATCTCAAGATCGTAGATGTCCTCAATCCAGTTGCCAAATCTAGTCGAAATCCTGTCTTTAGCAGGTGTGTATGCTTCTGGAGTATCAACTGCCGCTGCTCCTCGATATACGGCATGAGCACACCGATCTCCGCACGCCAGATCAGTTCTCGCAGGTAGGCGGCGCCCATTAACTCGGCTGTGACGCAGGTATGAGGCGTCCGACGACCGTGAAACGTTTGCGAAAGGCCAAGGGCCCCAGGCTCGTTCGACGGGCGGTGACTCATGCATCTTCCACTTTCGAAATAGGGCGAACTCATTGAGGAAAGGTCCAGGCTCGATGAGTTGATCTAAGGATAATGGAGCCAGTGCTTCGCATAATTCAGGATCCCAAGCACCCAGCGTCGTAACAAGTGCCGAACGGAGATCCAACTCAAGCATTGATCCCCCCTCCGGGATTCGGCTTGCTCCATAGAGCAGCATGTCTGAGCGCATTAGCCAGCCATCCCACCTGCGATTACTTATGCCGATGCCGCTGGGCAGTGACCGCAGAGTACTTTCGCCATTAATCGGAATGAGAAAGAAGGTACGACGCGAGACAGGGACGGCCCCAACCACCCTCTCGTAGTCTGTTAAAAAAAACGTGACCACGCATCCCAATCGGCGTCGGCCACGTCCTCGAGCCAGACCACGTGGCCTTCGAACGTCTCTTCGGCCAGCGTTTGAATGCTGCGCAGTCTCCGGAATCGGCCTCGGGAGCACAGTATTCATAGAGAAATTCGAGCGGATCGCCATCTGCAGTCACAGTGAGCGAGAGCCAGTGAAAATCGTCCTTGAGGCCGTTTTTAAAGTGAACTGGAGAGCCTACCGGGGCAATGTTCCGGGCAGCGAGAGGAAAACCGATTTGCCGTCGCGAACATCCTGAATGATCGCATCCACGAAACTCTGCGGGCCTGGTAGTGACCACCAATTCATTGGCTCTCGCTAACCAAAAGGTCTTTCACTATCGGATCTAGCATCCACTCGCCACCTGCAGCACGGGTTACTAGACTGAGGCGATCCGCCCAGTAAATAACATCGGAGATAGTTGTTCGGAATGACGGGAAAGTTCACTCAGAAGATCCACTGATGCCTTACCGCCCAGAGAAGCCATCTCGGCGAGCACGCTGCATGGTTCACGCAAATTCAAACCGAAAGCCTCCAAAGAGGAGGTTTTCCATTCGGGATCGTTGAGCCGTGAGAATGTTGCATTTAGACTCTCCTTCCAAGTCCGACCTGCGGCTACCATGCCGGCGAAATTCCATCAGCATGTAAGGCCAGTTTCCAGTCTTGTCGATAATTTCGCGTTGCTCTTCGCTCGTGCTGGTGCCAATTCCGCAATCCCCAAGCCAGTTCCACAGAACTGACCGATGCCAAGGCTGAACTGTCATGAAATTGATCGCATGTTGAGAAATAAGCTCCTCAATTCGATCACGGTCCTGTAGCAGGCTCCAAGTAGCCAAAGGATTGGCAACAAAGACTATATGGATGAAGTGAGAACGCTTTTTCGACTTCGACCATTCAACGGCCTCTTCAATCCAGCTTAACGTCCAAGGGCTGCTGGACGAACACAACGGTCGTGCCGGCCCTCGATTTTTCCTGTGTCTCGCTGAGGAATTTTCGGAACCCACTTCTCTCGCTGGTCGCCAATTCACAGGTCACGAAATAGGGTTTGCCGAATATTTGTAATAAAAAGTGACCGAGATCCTCTAGTCCAGCAGCGTTTGTACCGGAGATGAATCCACAGCATTTCGCTCGGTACGTAGCTCCCCTTCTTGTAGTACAGAAAGAGGACTGCGCCGCCAACTATGCTCGCGATCGCTAGCGCGAAAAAAGTGTGCCTCATACGGAGGAGGCGGTGCCTCGTCCGAACTACTGATCAGCTTATGCTCGATGTCGCGAAGACTTCCAAAGTGATACAGGAGGTTGGGAGTACGCAGCGCGAAATCACCATTCACTTCGCGGAGAATCCCCAAGCCAGACATCTCCTCCAACAGAGCTCGAAAGTCTTCCTCCGAGCGGCAGTCACGGAAGCCCGGTCCCCAATAGGTGACTGCATCGTTGCGGATTTCCCGCACGGATATCGCGTTGGTAACGCCGCTTTCGGCGCTTTGTGCGTGGAGCGCAATGATCAACGATAGCACGCGATATCTAGCATCGAGATTGAGGGTAAGCTCAAACTTCTCGTTAATCGCGTTACCAAATTGTGGTGAAGAGTAGGCATCCTCGATGTGTTTCTTGGTGATCAAGTAAGGCGGACTGGTGCGGCGCGCCACACTGTTGGTATTTGTCCGTAGTACAGACAGAAATAGTTGGTGGCAATAGAGCTGAATAAGGTTTGGATAGTAGTTAGTACGCGAAAGTATCTTAGTCACCAGATCAGACGACTTAAAACGGAATCCCATGCTTAGAAAGGGCCGTTCGATTAGTGCTCGCGCTTCCTTCCATTCACCGCGCTCCAGCAATGGTCCAACGCAGATGGGCACACCGAAGTGGGCGAGGGGGTGATTCTGTTGCTTCGTCGTGCGACATACGTTGTGAAGACCGGCGAACACAACCTTGAAGCGACGTTTTGTCCGCTCCATCAGGCCTGAAGACTTGCGGTGCGGCGAAAATCCTCCTTAGAATCGATCTCCAGAAAATGGTCCGCTTCATCAAGGAGTAGTAGGATACGTCGCTTGGAATTAGCCTCAATCCAAGTCTGCAACCGGTCCAGGAGGGTCTGCTCAGTCCTAGTGTCCCCGAGTTGCAGCTCATCATGGGGCATCTCCTTGAATGCGCGGATTAGGCAACCCCAGAGATCATCCCCGTCCGATCGGAGATCAATCCACAACGCAATTCGTCCGTCCGCGAGATTGTGAAACTCGTCCTTAATCGACAACAAAAGTGCGGTCTTTCCAAGCTGTCGGCCACCGTACACAAGACACGATCCCTGTCGATCAAGGATTTGTGTGCGCTCGTAAGTTCGACCATAGAACATCTCGGGAGGCACGTTTGAAGAGGTAGTTGTGTAAGGACTTACGTAGGTAAAGGGCAGTGTGCACTGGAACAGCGCTTGGAGCCTGTGGCCACTTTCTCCGCACAAGAACAAAAGCAAAAGCTCGTCCACCAAAATAAAACTAAGGTTGTCAGACTGGCAGAGCTGCGCGATGTAACGTCTGCTTTGTTCATTGATGCGGCCGAAGTAAAGCACAATCGCTGGACTTCCGTGGATACCCTGACGCACTATGTTCAGGATTTCTTCCTCGGATGGACTGTCCCAGATGCAGATGACGCGATAGTTACCGTTAGCCATCGAGCCAAATGCAGGAACGGGAGAGTGGCCACGGTGATGATTCAATGGAGTCGTCTCCATTAGCAGATAGGCGCGAGGGTATGCGGTACTCTCGCTCAGTGTGATCGGGCCAAAGCCTAAACGGAAAAACAGGGTCCGCAACTGCTCATTATTCGGGCGCTTGGTTTTCTTGAGAGTGGACCACGCCTCATACATCTCAACAGCTTCTTGAATCTGTGGCTCGGCTACATCCTTCATAGAGACGCCAGGGATCCCCTTGCCCGACTGAAGCTTTTGGAGTGCGGAGCCGGATGAACGCGGGTCTTTGAGGAACTCTTCGATATCCCAAGCAGCGGACGGAAAGAATTCACGAAGAACATCACGCGTTTCCATGTCGTCTGGCAGGCTTTCTCCACGGGCGGCCAACTCGATATAGTCGTTTGCGGTGTCTACATCCCCGCGTTCTAGCGCATCGGTGATTTTCCCGTAGTTCGGGGAGGAGGTCGGTATGTCTTCGCTTGACAGACGCTTGCGGACGCGTTCCACATGCACCTGCCGTGATCTCTCGATGCCGCCGCTGATCGTCGACAGCACTGCTTCTTCAGCCGAAAAATTGCGCAGCGTACCGAGACGCTTTGTTACAAGCTCCAAGCGATCAAGATAGTCGAGGCGTTCGAGCTCGCTCACCAGGCCGAGCGCCACTCCTTGCGCAATCCGTTTACCGCAATCCTCAATCTGACGTTCCAGAGCCTGCTGGCACTGTTTGATGTGTGCTTCCTGGAGCGAAGTTAATTTGTCAAGGAAGTCATTGTGGGTACCGGTCCAGCTAAGGTACTCGATGATCCGGTCGGTCCTCTCATGATCCCTCTCCTCCTCGCTAAGAAAAGTTAGAGCCATGTTCCAGTTCGCGTTTGTTTCCGCAGCCAATGGCTTCAGAAGCGCCTGAATCAAAAATCCGCTCTCGCTAGAGGTGCCCCACTCCTCGGAGAGTTCAAGCTCAGGAATCAGGAGAAGCTCGGATGAAAGGATGTACTTCGGTTCCGGTTCAGATACGACCTTACCGCGTACGCTCTGGAGTAGTGAGAACAGGTTTTCCAGCGTCTTTCTGCAATATGAGGCGGCGATCCTGACCCGAATATCAGTGGCTGACGCCTCGGCCTGTCGAAGCTCCTCTTCCAGCTCGGCACGTGCGGAGGCGACATGGGTACGCAGATCATGTAGACGCTTGCGCCGATAATCGAGCTGATTGGAGGGCCTGTGCTCTTGAAGGGCTATCCAACGCTCGGTTAGTTCAACCGCATATCGTACATGGCGGCAGAAAACGGAAAGTGTGGTCGAGTTCATATCGCCGCCGAAGGTCCGCCCTCGCAACTGCCGATCGGTGACGTTCGCCTCTCCGCGGATTTTGCTCTCCGAAGAGAGCCGCTCGATCAATCGCTTTTGTTCTTCCATTTCATTGCGGCTCTGACTGACGATTGGAGAGATTAGACGGGAGATGAACCCATCTGACTCTAGCCACTTCTTCCAAACGCGACCTGCGGGTGTGAACTTGAAGTGCAGGCGAGTAGCGTTCGACCCCCAATTGGTGGCTTCGTCGTGTATCTGTGAGATGTACTGCTGCAGACTTTCCGAAGTCTCGACGTACTCGAGCGCAAGCGGCTCTAGCGGTGTCTGAAGATTTGAATACTCTATAACCTGACTACACAGCCAGTAGAGCTTGTTGAGACGAGGAAGTTTCTGACACCCAAGGGCGAGAATCGCCTTTGCATTTGTATCGGGGGCGACGAGTGCGGATTGCAAGGCGGAGCTGACAAGCAGGAGGCGGGACGCTAGTGAGGTGTCTTCAGATTCAGGCTCATCGACGTGAGCAAGGACGCTGAAATCTTCCTTCAGTAGTTCCGCTAGGGGGCCGCCTGCGGAACGCACATTCTGCCCTAGGGCTAGTGCCCGGAATCGCGTAGAGAGGTTGTAGGCGTCGTCGGGCCATTCCAGTTCCAGCGCAAGAGCGAGATGATATGCGCTACTGAGTTTGCCCTCCGCGAGTGCGAGCCAGGATATCTTTTCGAGAGCAGCGGGGCTAAAGGATGGCAGAGTCGACAGCATGCTGGAGGCAAAGGTCGCCGCAGTCTCATCCCCGATGATGAAAGATGTTTGTTCGTAACTTGAAAGTTTTGACTCCGCGCTCGCGAAGCTCTCTTCTGTGTGAAAGTGCTGGTTCTCGTCGAAGCCGGATTGTGGTTTCGATCCTTTCGGCTCTTCAGCCTGGGCTGGGGCTTCGGATTCTGCCTCGCGTTCCGGAAGCTCCACTTGAGCGGTGAGGTCGATGCCTTCTGACTCCTGCTGCTCCGCATTCGGCATGAGATCGACGCTCACCTGAGTCAGAGAGATAACTTCTGATACTACGGAGTCATCAAGTTTTGCCGCGAAGGGTGTCAGCTGGGAAAAAGAGGAATCAGTAAGCGGGGGCGGCGGGTTGGAGTGGATGATTTTGTTGGCGCCGAGAGCAAAGAGTAGGCGCGGAAACATTGCAGCAACCACTTCTTGGCCCTTCTCGTCCTCTCCGTACTGCGGCCCGGCAACAGCCATCTCGAGAACTATTTCGAAGGCGTGAACTTTGGCAAGTGTCTCTGCACCAAGTGGCTCCGAGCCACCACCCTCGACAAGTGTTATCAAGAGCGAATTGGCAGCTTGCTGGAAAGATTGCAGCGGCTCGAAGTTAGTCTTGTCTCTGTGCTTGAGACTCTGCACCTCTTCGAGCAGGCACATGGCCCTACGCGTGGCACTTCGCGAGTCGGCTATGGCACGTTCGGCCGCTTCGATTGAGGTCACGACCGGCACCATTTGGTCCAAGGAATCGAACGTATGCTGCAACAGCTGGATTCCCAACTCCCCTGAGCGGTCGATGATCTCACTGCAGAAGTTTTGGAAGGTCAGTCGAGTATTGTCTAACGATTCGTTTACAAATGGCGAGGGAGGAACGCCTTTGAGTACTTCGTCTGCGGCGCTTCTGAGTTGGTCGGCTGTGCACTCAAATAGAGACTTCAGATCTTCAAATTTCGCCGAGAAAAATCGGACGGGACCTTCCTCCTCGGACATGACTTTCTCTGTGATGGCTGCTTCAGGTGACGCGGGGCTAACCACTTCAATGGGTCCGGTTGGCATGATTGGAGGAGGTACAGACCGCTCGATGTCATCTGCATGACAGGCTATATCGATTGCAGAGAAGTCTATATACACCATCTCCGCCCAAAAGCGATCATTTTGACAGTTCAACACCTGGGTATAGAGGGCAACGTCCTCGCTTGGGAATTCGAGGAGAAGCACTGCGACAGCCCCTTCTAGCTCCGCTCGAGAGTGAACTGTATCCTGAGCCTCAATGCGGCTATCGGTATGTTCGATACCTAGATGGTCAAGGAATCGCGCCATCATCTTCTTGTGCTTGCCCAGGAAGTAAGTGCGAAAGACTTCATCAGCCAAACGTCGGTCCATACTCGCGACCGCGATTATCTGGGGACTGAGCTTCTCGGCCGGCAGGTTGGCGAGTACGTGCTCGCGGAAGTGGAGCCGTTTGGAGATGAAGTGAAGTGTAAAGGGGAGATTACGGCGTAAGCCCTTCTTGCTGCATAGGGTCGCTATCTCTTCGCGTCGGTTGATTGGGAGCGCTGTCCAAACCGCCTGCAAGCTTGTCGGAAACAACCACGAATACACAGAATACCCCTCAGCCCCCCAGAAAAGACGGACGTCCTCCGAAATGGCGGATGTTTTTCTAGAACTTTACTATCTTTGCATCATCAAACGGCTCTTGGGGGGAAAATGTAAGCTTCCCCTCCCCTGAGTGGATGAGCCGATCTTCGGGCTCATCCACCTGAGCGGACGACGACTACTCGTCGTCGGCTCCGTCCGAGGGATCATCAGCGGCCTCAATTTTCGAGAGCCGCTTCATGCTGATGGCGTGGATTTCGGCGATCCGGTGTTTGAAGGTGGTGCCTTTGACCTCATCCTCTACCTCGCGATACCGGAGAATGCCTTCCAGGGTGACGAGCTGCCCCTTCTGGAGAGTCTTGGCGAACTTCGAGAGATTCCTCCAGGCGAAGACGCGATGCCATTCGGTGCGGGTTTCGTATTCGCCTTTGTCGTTCTTCCAGCTTTCCTGGGTTGCGATGTTGAGGACGACGTACTCTTTGTTGTTCTGAGCGGTTTTGGCTTCTGCGTTCTGCCCGAGGCGGCCGATGAGGATGACTTTGTTGAACATGGTGTTTGGCTCCGTTTCTTTTGGTTTGTCCGCTGTCTGCGGTACATGCTTGCCCAACGGGTGTGCCGTCGCGACCCACTCCCTCGGCGACTGGACAGAATCTGCGGAAGGGGACCCAAACTTGCTTTGGGGCAGGAGTCCGCACCTCTTGAGAGGCGCGCAGCGGATTCTGGGAAGGAGAGCGTGCGTCCGAAGGGCGGGGGTGTCTTGAGCGCGGCACGCTGAACGCAGATAGAAAGGCAAACCGGAAGGGAGCCGCCCTGTTCGACGGCTTTCCCTCATGACGCGAGTAGCAAAAGCCAGCTCAGAGTCCAAAGAGCCGTCACTGACACAGCAGGAGGAAGAATGATAAAGGAGAATCGCGACATCGATGCTCATCGCTCGGCCCATCTCCTCGCCTTCTCCATGGTTCTCCGGATGTAGGCAGCTCGCTTGGAAGGGCTGGGATCGCGGGAGAGGTAATCGTCTTCAAGGGCACATCCGATCCGGTCCTCGGTCATGCCATTGGCAAAAGCGGCGACACAGAAAGCGATGTCGGCGGCGGCGGGACGGTCCTGGTACTTGGTTGAGCTTCGGAATCGCTCAAGAGATAGGTTCGATAACCTCGGTCCCCTTCGGGGAGAAAGAGAACTTTGCAGACGCCTCGCCTCGTGTTCCTGCTCGCGGGCCTCGTAGAGCGTCGTTATCTCTTGCTCGAAGGCCTCCGCCATCGGGTACTGTTGTCCACTGTGGCTGTGCAGGCGCACGAAAGGGAAGAGGCCGTCAGACTTTCTGTATTTAGGTTTGCAGTTCGTGAAGCCGGGAAGCCGTCCAAACCTCCTCCAGTCCGCCGCGCTGGGGTCAGCGTCGTACCGCTCGGCCAATGTCTGCGCGGCGAAGGTTCCGAGGAGCTTCGGAAACATTCTGGGGTGCTTGAGCCAGGCTTGAAAGTTGCCGGCGCTGGTCTCGACAACAGCACATGGGTTGAAGCCGTCGGCCAAGAGCCTCGCAAGCGAGGTCTCGTGGAGATCGTCGAGGGTGGTGAAACGATGCTCGCCCGGATGGACGAATGTAGATGTGCGAGCCGTGGGCATTGCGGTACTTGAGCAGAGGAAGCCTTTCGAGGACCGCCGTGGCCGAAATGCTGTCGAGTCCAGGAAGCATCCCGCGGTCACTCAGGACACCGACATCGTAGAGTGGTGCCTCAATCGCCGTGAGCATATTGCGAACTGTGGATTCTGTTCTATCCATCGACGTCATCCTTGAGATTTGTTTCACCGCGGGAGGGGAGCGGGGAGGGAAAGGCCCCGCCGCCCGCCTTGCGTGGGCGAAATTTCATATGATCTACCCTCTAAGCGAGATGAGAGGGGCACTTTTTGACACCATCGGGGGCATTTTTTTGCGAAGAGTGGGGTTGCAAACGCAACCCCTCGGATTAGAGAGGTTGGCTTCCAAACGGAGGATCTTTCTGCCTCTGTGAGTTTGTCTTGTTGCGTGGCTGACGTACGTGAGACCACGGCGTCGCTCTTCGCAAAAACTCCCGATGTGCGGCATCAAGCGATAGCCTCGCCTGATGCAGGTCAAAGAGCGAGAAGCAAGTGGAGCATCCACCCTCGATTTCGCTGCGTCCTTCTCGCTCCGGGTTCTAGCGTGGGTGCCGTTCGCACTTC
>CAWIQU010000008.1:0-549188 GCA_963838345.1 uncultured Acidobacteriaceae bacterium
CGCTCAGCGACACGGCCAATCTCAGAAGCTCCTGCAAGGGCACATCGACCCCGGCATCAGGATGCTATCCTGCAGAGGACTGTAGACGTGCGGTAAGATCCGGTCCCCCGGGAGGAACCGCACCGGCTGATTCAACGACAGTGTGCCTTTCTCGACCCGATGCAGAACAGTCAGGGCCAGCGGCAACTTGAAGACTGATTGCATGGGAGGGTGGGCATTTGGATTGAGGTCGCAATTCAGCGCTGAACCAGGTAGGGAGCAGGCCACAGACACTTTGCCGCGGGCATCAATAGCAATGGCACGAATCTGCTGCCTGAGGGCCTCCTGTGCAGGCGCGGATACGGCCAGAGAGTAAAAAGTAAATACAGTGCGAAACGCATGTGGCTCAGTGTCGGAACTCCAGCAGCGCCCGGGAATAACTACGCAGATGCACTTCACCATAGCGAGCTTGCAGCCAAAAATTGCAGCGACCGTGCCGGCTGACGAAGACGTCAGTCGTCTTCAACGCGAAGACATGGAATATTGCACCAGCACGCCATTCACAAAATCGGCCTGCACCTTCTCCTCCTTGCCTCGATAACGTACACGACGTGATCGGTCAGCCCACCCTCAGTATGATCATGCGCCTCAACCGCCTTGCCATAGAAAGCCTCCACCTGCTCCCGGCTCATCCCCTTCTTCAACCCCTGCGCCGGATCAGCCCCCGGGTCCGGAGTACGCTCGACCAGCGCCGGAGTTCCACCCGGAGCAGCAGGATGCCCACCAGCAGAGGAATAGCTGCCACCAGAAAAACCCACATACTGCGCCAGCGCATCCTGAATCACCTGCGGCGTCAACGAATCCCCCATCTTCCGCGCGTCCACGTGGATGTTGAACCGAGACCCACCCTGCTGCCGCTTGATCGCGACCTGCTGCGCCCTTCTCGCCGCATCGTCCTCCGCCCGCGCACGGTCGATACGATCCCGCCTCTCCCGTTCCGCCCGCACGTAATCCAGCTCGCGCTGCAACGATCGCCGCCTGTCCGGATCGGTCTCGTTGCTCAGTTGCGCCTCCAGCTCCTTCTCCCGGTCGCTTTTGTTAGCCGGCGTAAAGTGGACCGAAACATCCGTGTTGTCCCCCGCCGTTCCAAACCCTCCGCCGCCAAGCTGGAACTCGATGTTGTCCTTGTTCACCTTCACCTTCGTAACCATCGTCGTATCGCCGTTCTGGAGCGACACGCCAAACTCCTTCAGCCGATCCCCATAGCTCTTTGCGTCGAGCGGCTGCGGCCGGTCCGGATAAATCTCCACACCCTTCTGCGTTCCCGGCATATCCATCTTCACCACCACCTGCTTCCCCTCAAAGAAAGCCGAAAGTGAATCCGGATTCTGCGCCGCCGCACCACCGGCGTCGGCAAACAGAACAACAAAACACACTAGCAATCCGAAGCTTTCCAATTTCGATGACCAGCGGGAACGGCGCATAGTGTTTCCTCCTGGACAGTACGAGGAACGAAAAAAGGCAACAAGAAATGGGCCGAGAACCAGCTTAATCATAGCCGTTTCCCGCCGCAAATCCATCAACCTGCCTCGAAGGAGTCTGTGTTCTAAGTGTCCGCTTGCGGACGCCAAATTCCACATCCGGACATCCACGCAAACGCAAGCGGCCCTCAAACGAAGACAACTCGCTTATTTCAAGCGTTAATGAATGGCGGTCACCGAAAAAACAACGGTCGTAAACTTGCTCCATCTTCCTACCGATCTCGTTTCAGACTGCGAGGTTCCCAATGAACCAGCTGCTCAGCTACGCACGGTTTGGTCTCCGCCAACTACGCAAGAGCCCGATGTTCGCTTTGACGACGGTTCTCACCCTGGCATTGGGAATCGGAGCGACGACAGCGATCTTCAGTTTGGTATACGCGGTCATGCTGAAACCGCTGCCTTTTCCCGAGCAGGACAGGCTTGTGTGGCTCTCTCTCGAAGATCACTCCTCCGGAGCAGCGATTCCAGATCCACTGAGCTATCCCAATTACTTCGATTTGCGCGCGCAAAGTCACACCTTGGCAGGGATCGCTTCGTTTGCAAATGCAAGCATCACGCTGACAGGAGTAGGTGAGGCACTACACCTGAACTCGGAGACCATCTCGTCCAATTTCTTCCAGGTGTTGGGTGCGGCGCCGATGCTGGGGCGGGATCTCCGGCCGGAAGACGAGAAACCGGGCAATCGTGCAGCGATGCTCAGCTATGCACTCTGGCAATCGAGGTTTGGTGAGGATCGCCACATAGTAGGCCAGCCAGTGACTTTGGATGGCCGGCAATACACCGTAGCCGGCGTTATGCCCAAAGACTTCAACTTTCCCATCGCGGAGTCCTCCGTCGATCTGTGGACATCGATAGCCGCTGACGCAGAGGGCGCAGTACCTGCAACCGGCCAGCGGGGCCTTAACATGCTGGACGCAATCGGACGCATGAAGCCGGGTGTGACACTCGAGCAGGCCAGGGCAGAGCTGAACGCTATTGCGCGGAATCTCGCGAGCCAGTATCCCGAAGCGAACAAGTGGTACACGACAGCAGCGATCAAGCCCGAAGTTGAACATCTGGTGGGCGACACACGGCGCGGGCTCCAAGTGCTGTTTGCGGCAGTCGCATTGGTGTTGCTGATTGCGTGCGTGAACGTAGCCGGATTGTTGTTGGCCCGGAGCGCGCGACGCAGCGGTGAAGTTGCGTTGCGCGGAGCGCTGGGCGCGAGCCGGATGGAGATTGTTCGGCAGATGCTGGTCGAATCGCTGCTCCTGTCTCTAATTGGCGGCCTGGCAGGGGTAGTGCTCGCCGAAGCGCTTTTGAAGGGACTGGTTCAGTTCCTGCCCCAGAATCTCCCACGTCTTGACGAGGTCTCACTCAACGGCACAGTACTCGCCTTCGCCGTCGGCCTCTCCGTTCTCACCGGGCTGTTATTCGGCATCTTGCCGGCCCTGCGGATCTCGCGGCTGGATCCAGCACTGGCCCTGCGCGATGGGACAAGGACGGTTGCGGGCAGCCGTGGGCAACATCGTTTACAAACATGGCTCGTAATTGGCGAGACAGCGCTTGGCCTGGTCCTGCTCGTCGGCGCGGGACTGCTGATTCGCAGCTTCGTCGGCCTGCTCCACGTTGATCCAGGCTTCGATCCGCACGGCGTCTTTACGGCTCGCATCAGCTTGGCGGGCAACGGGTACAAACACGACCAGAAGATTCAGTTCATGGAGCAGTTGCTTCCGCGCCTGACCGCGCTCCCGGGAGTTACCTCAGTCTCAGCAGGATTTCCGCTGCCAATGTCCGGCAGCAATATAGGAGCAAGCTTCACCGTCGAAGGCCATCAAGTGGCGAAGACAGATCACCCAACCGAATCGGTTGGTCTGGCCCTCCCTGGTTATTTTGAAACCATGCGGATTCCCCTGATAGCCGGCCGCACCTTTGTTGCCCTGGACGGCCCAAAGAGCCCGCCAGTTGCCATCATCAACCAGGCATTCGCAAAGAGGTATTTCCCCGGCGTCAATCCCGTGGGCAAGCACATGCGCTCGGACCTGGGAGACGGCACGCTCGACGCTCCCGTCCGCGAGATTGTTGGTATCGTCGGCGATATCAAGCGGCAGGGTCTGACGACGGAATCCGAACCTGAATACTACCTGCCATGGGCCCAGGCACTGATTACGGCGCCCTATCTCTGCATCCGCACAACCGGCAATCCGGCAAACCTCGAGAAAGCCGTGCACTCGACGATCTCGCAGATGGACCTGAGCGTACCGATGTACAAGGTTCATGCCTTGGACTACTACGTTTCGCAGTCCGCGGCACAGCCCCGGTTCCAGACTCTCTTGGTCACCAGCTTCGCCGCGATGGCATTGCTCCTCACGGCGATCGGTCTCTATGGAGTGCTGTCCTACATCGTGCAACAGCGAAGCCTCGAGATCGCACTACGTCTGGCGATGGGAGCGCAACGCGGCGATGTCCTTCAGCTTGTCCTGAAACGTGGCATGGCGTTGGCAGCAATCGGAGTGGCAGCGGTCTGGCCATCTCGGCCTGCCTCACCCAGTTCATCGCAAACCTGCTCTACGATGTGCGCCCACTCGATGCGCTGACGTTCACCTGCGTGTCGGTATTGCTGCTGACAGTTGCCCTGGCAGCGAGCATGGCGCCTGCATATCGCGCCGCTCAGAGCGATCCAATGAACACTCTTCGAAATCAATAGCCGCTCGAGAGAGGTTGAATTGTGCATGAGCCGAGGAGCAACAGGCACAAAACCCATCTAGCGAAAAACCAAATCTAAGCACTGAATCTGCTGGACAGCAGCATCTTGCAAAGGTTGTTTCCGGATAATCCCGTCAGTTCAGAAAGTTTCAGTGCGCACTGTCAGTTTTGCTAGTTACCCACTCACTGCCGTGCTTATAGGCTCGTACCTCGAGTGCGATAGGTCTGGCCCAGAGTGTCGTTCGCTGGTCTCACCTGCGCAAGACTCGGCTCGAACTGTGGTTCATTCCAGACAAGAAAGAGCAGCCATAAATGAAGACCATATCCACCATATACGGCCTCTTAATCGGCGCGGCCATCGCGTCAGCGGCAAGTGCACAGGAAGTCCTGCCGTTCCCGCCCACGCCTTCTGCCTCAACTGCGGGGCTGACGATGAAGGACTCCATCTACAAGAACCGTGTTGACGCGAAGCACCTGCCTGCCGATGCGCCGAACATCCTCATCATCCTCATGGACGATGTCGGTCCGGGCCAAGCCTCAACCTATGGCGGCGAGATCAACACGCCGACCCTAACACGCGTCGCCAATGCGGGCATCTCGTACAACCGTTTTCACTCCACTGCGATGTGCTCGCCGACACGCGGAGCGCTGCTCACCGGGCGCAATCACACGCGCATCGGTAACGGGCAAATCGCCGAACTGGCCAACGACTTTGACGGTTTCAGCGGCCAGATTCCGAAGTCGGCGGCGACTGTAGCCGAGGTGCTAAAGGACTACGGTTACAACACCGGGGCATGGGGCAAGTGGCATAACACTCCGGCTGACCAGACAACCTCGAAAGGCCCGTTCGACTATTGGCCGACAGGCTATGGTTTCGAGTATTTCTACGGCTTCCTCGCGGGCGAAGCCTCGCAATATGAGCCGCGACTGGTGCGCAACACCACAGTCCTGGACCCACACGAGTATGAGCATCCCGGGTATCACCTCTCCGAGGACATCGCTTCGGACGCGATTAATTGGCTGCGCGAGCAGCAGGCCTTCACGCCTGACAAGCCATTCCTCATGTACTGGGCCCCCGGCGCAGCGCACGGCCCGCACCAGGTCCCCAAGGAGTGGGCTGACAAGTACAAGGGCAAGTTTGACGACGGCTGGGACAACTATCGCGAGCGCACCTTCAAGCGCGCCAAAGAGATGGGCTGGATCCCGCAGAATGCTCAACTGACCCCGCGCCCCCCGACGCTGGCCTCGTGGGATTCGATCCCGGAAAGCGAGAAACCTTTCCAGCGGCGCCTGATGGAAGTCTACGCAGGATTTGTCGAACACGCCGACTATAACGCAGGACGCGTGATCGACGAGATTGAGAAGGAAGGGAAGCTGAACAACACGCTCATCTTCTACATCTGGGGCGATAACGGCGCCTCTGCCGAAGGTCAGAACGGCACCATCTCCGAGCTGCTCGCACAGAACGGTATCCCCACCACGATTCAGCAACACATCAAGACGGTGAATGAACTGGGAGGACTTGAGGTAATCGGCACGGCGAAGACCGACAACATGTACCACGCCGGCTGGGCCTGGGCGGGCGGTGAGCCGTACAAGTCCACCAAACTCGTCGCAGCGCACTTCGGCGGCACGCGCCAGCCGATGGCTGTCTCCTGGCCGGCTAAGATCAAACACGACGCCACGCCACGTCCGCAGTTCCATCACGTCATCGACATCGTGCCGACGATCTACGAGGCGGTCGGTATCACACCACCGCGCGTGGTCAACGGCGTCGATCAGATGTCAATCGACGGCGTCAGCATGGTCTATACATTTGCCGACGCAGCAGCGAAGGGCCGCAAGACGACGCAGTTCTTCGACATCATGGGCAGCCGCGGCATCTACCAGGACGGCTGGTTTGCCGACACCCCAGGCCCCCGTATTCCGTGGGTGCCGGGACTACCCAAGGGGATCGCGACCTGGAACCCGGAGAATGATGTGTGGGAGCTGTATAACCTCAATGAAGACTGGAGCCAGGCCAATGACCTCGCGGCGAAGATGCCGGAGAGGGTCGCCTACATGAAGAACCTCTTCTTGATCGAGTCGGCCAAGAACCAGAATCTGCCCATCGGCGGAGGTCTGTGGACGCCGGTGTTCCACCCGGAAGACGCGCCCTCCACACCCTATACCGAATGGACCTTCAGCGGCCCCATCACCGGAATGCCGGAGTTCACCGCTCCGAAGCTCGGAAAGTTCGACAACACCGTCAGCATGGAAGTGGAAGTCCCCGCGAACGCCAACGGAGTTCTGTATGCGCTTGGCGGATTCTCCGGCGGCCTTTCGTTATATGTGAAGGACGGTGTACTCCACTACGAGTACAACCTCTTCGAGATCGACCGGACGAAAATCGATGCGAAAGACAAACTCCCGACTGGCAACGTGAAGATCGATGTTGAGTCGAAACTCGTCGCGCCGAAGCCCGGCTCTCCGTTGGACGTTACGCTGAAGGTCAACGGTCAGGTCGTGGCGCAAGGCCGGGTGCCCATCACCGCGGCGCTGGCATTCACCGCCAACGACTGCCTCGACATCGGCAGCGACCTGGGCTCGCCGGTCTCGCTCGCCTATTTCGACCAGGCACCGTTCGCCTTCAATGGAAAGGTCATCACGACGAAGATCTCCTATCCAAAGAAAGAAAATTCCCTTTCCGCTTCCCCAGACGTAGGACAGTAAACAGCAGCGCCCCAGAGGCCGCGGACGTCGGGTATGGACGCTGAAACCGCGGTATCGAACGACTACAAGCAAGGAGAAAACAAGTTCAACGGCAAGATCTTCAAGGTCACGATCAATACGAAACCATCCGGGTTGAGTGCGGCGGATAAGAAAGCTGTAGAAGATGCCGAGGAAGAGGCGGCAGCAATCGTAGACTGACTCTGTCATCGCTTACAACCTAATTGCTGCGGGCTATAGCTTCGCGGAACCCGAAAGGTATAGTCCTTCCAGGAGAACATTTTGAAAGAGGGCTTCCTTTACGGAACGCATGAGGTCATCATTCAATGCGCCTTTTTCGCCTTGATGCTGGTCGCGACCGAGGTGGGCTTCCGTCTGGGACGCAAGTCCGAAGCGGGCGCGGCTGCCGGGACCAGTTCGCCGATCGCTACGGTCGAAGCTGCCCTGCTTGGCATTCTCGGTCTCCTGCTCGGATTCACGATGTCGATGGCCGTGTCCCGCTTCGAGGTCCGCAGACAACTTGTGCTGGACGAGGCCAACGCCATCGGTACGTCTCTTCTTCGCGCGCAACTCCTGCCGGCGCCGGAAGGCCCCGAGATCGCGAATCTTCTGGGGCAGTACATCAATGTCCGGGTGCAATACGGCACTTCCGGAGATGATCTCGCACGGCTCGACGCTCTGCACACCCAAGCAGAGCTCTTGCAGACGGAACTCTGGACCCGGGCGGCTGCGTATGCGCAAAAAGATCCAAACCAAGTGAAGGCGGGTTTGCTGCTGCAGTCTTTGAACGAGGCTATTGATCTGGAAGCGGCACGCTGGGCGGCATTCCAGAATCGTGTGCCGCAGAATGTGATCTATGTAAATGCCGCGTCAGCTTTGCTGGCGACTATGCTGGTCGGATACTCGTTCGGCGTGAACGCACGGCGGAATATCTTTTCCACGTGTGTCCTGGCCCTCGCCATCACCCTGGTTCTGGCCGTAATCATCGATCTCGACCGGCCGCGCACGGGGTTCATTGGTACCAGCCAACAGCCGATGATTGACTTGCTGCATCGGCCCTGAAAATTCGTAACGACTCATTCCATTGCCGTTACTGTTGCTGTCATTTTATTTTTGTTGTTTTCCGCCCAAAAAACGCATGTCAAGCCCCTGAATCAACTAAAGCCTTACTATCCAACGACATCCGCGTGGCATTTTAGTTACACTCAACCCGCTATACTGAATATATAGATCAAAACAAGTAAGCCCCGGACACTCGCCGGGGCTAACTCATTTAGAAAGACGATTTTAGCTGTAACCCTTTTGTTATGACGATTTTGCCGACCTCAACGTTCCGTAAACCATTGAAAAATAAGAAATTTGCGCCCAAAATACCTCTCAAGGGGGGAGGGGGGTACCCACGGACGTCGCTAAAGTAAAAGGGGTGCAGCCGAAGCTGCACCCCTCGCAAACCCAAGCGTTACTCCCAGTGCGCCGTCTGCTGGGCCGCATCGACGATCTGGTGCGCCTTGTCGACGTGCCCGATTGCGCGGTCACGTAATCCGCGAGACTGCGGCACATCCTCAGCCTTCGCCAGGTCATTATGCGCCGCCCACAGCAGTTCGTTCGCCTTCCGGAAACGATCATGCGGGCTCAGGTGAGTGTCGATCGTGAACGGATCATTCAAGCCCTTGCCGTCGTCGATCGAGGCCTGTTTGATCTCATTGATTGCGGCATCGATCTGCCGAATCGCCTCGTTGTCGTCGTGCCGCACCGGCTCCCACGCCCATCCATCGTTCAGATAGTGCCGGGCCGCGCGCAGATCGCTCAGCGCATGCAGATAATGCGGGTGTGGTCCCGGGACCTCCTGTGCCTGCACTGTCATCGGCGCTGCAGCCGTAATAATTCCTGCAGCCAAAACCATCCATCGTGCCTTCATCAACATTTTTGTCTTCTCCTCGGGCTGCATGGTGTCGCGCCCACATCCTGGCTATACCCACCTTACCTCGCAAAGTTGTGCGCAATCTCTTACTCCAAAGTTGCAGAAGCGAATCGGCCACTTCGCCCACTCAAACGTAACCCCGCAGCTCGCAGTCCCCATGCGATACTTAGTTCTGACATGTACAAAAGAATCCTCCTCAAGATCTCGGGAGAAGCCTTGGCCGCAGGCAAGGGCTTCGGCATCGACGCCGTCTTTATCCACAAAGTAGCCGCAGAAATCGCCGCCGTTCACGCCCTCGGCTGCGAGATCGGCATCGTCGTCGGCGGAGGCAACTTCTTCCGCGGCGTCGCCCAGCAGGCCATCGACATGGACCGCGTCGCCGCAGATCACATGGGCATGCTCTCCACCGTCATCAATGCCATCGCTCTTCAGGACGCCATCGAGAAGCTCGGCCTCTACTGCCGCGTCATGTCCGCCATCGAGATGCACGAGGTCGCCGAGCCCTACATCCGCCGCCGCGCCATGCGCCACCTCGAAAAGGGCCGCATCGTCATCTTCGCCGCCGGCACCGGCAACCCCTTCTTCTCCACCGACACCGCCGCCAGCCTCCGCGCCATGGAGATCAAGGCCGACATCCTCCTCAAGGCCACCTCAGTCGACGGCATCTACACCGCCGACCCCAAAATCGACGAAAAAGCCACAAAAATCGAGCAGATCACCTACAACGACATCCTCCGCCTCAACCTCCGCGTCATGGACACCACCGCCGTCTCCCTCTGCAAAGACAACAACATGCCCATGATGGTCTTCAGCATGCGCGAACCGGGCAACATCGTCCGCGTCGTCAGCGGCGAAAAGATCGGCTCCCTCGTCACCGCTTGAATTTCCACAAAAGACCGTAAAAGCCTCCAACCATCTGGGGATGAGGGAGAAATCTGCGTCTTGCACCGAAATCTGCACGTCTTCTTCCCTGAAGGTGCGTTAGATAGAGTGGCACCCGCATCTAATTAGCAGGATCGATCAGTGAACACCAGCATCCTCGAACTAGAGCCCAAACTCGAGCGCCAACCTGAGAGCCCTCAGACGGTTCCGGCTCGTTCAACTGCGGCCACACGCAAGCCGCCTCTCCCAGCGCTTACCGGAATCCGCACTCTGCTGGCGATCTTCATCATCCTCTTTCACTTCACGCCTCCGCACCTCGGCCTTCTCTACCCCTTCATCGACAACGGCTACGTCTTCGTCGGCGTCTTCTTCCTCATCTCCGGCTACATCCTCACCTACAACTACGCCGACCGCGGCAGAGCCCTCGTCAAGCGCGAGTTCTGGCTCGCCCGCTTCTCCCGTCTCTATCCGGTCTATCTTCTCGTCCTCCTCATCTCCATCAGCATGGTGCAGGACGAGTGGCACGCGCGCTCCCACGCCGAGTTCTGGCAGGGAATTATCCTCACCCCGCTCGTCCTTCAGGGTTGGAGCCCATCCGTCGCCACCTTCTGGAACACCGTCGCCTGGACCCTCACCAGCGAATGCGTCCTCTACGCCGCCTTCCCCTGGCTCATCCGCTTACCCTGGCCCAAAAAGCCCCTCCAGCTCGTCCTTCTCCTCATCACCCTCTGGGTCATCGGCCTCATCCCCCACTCCCTCTATCTCTACCTGAACCCGGACCACATCGTCGGCCCCGTCGACCGCTACAGCTCCTCCCAGCTCATCCGCTTCCTCAAGTACACCCCACTCCCCTACGTCTGCACCTTCCTCTCCGGCGTCACCCTCGGCAAACTGCAACATGCCCTCGTCCTCACCCCACGCCAGCGCCTCATCCTCTCCGCCGTCAGCCTCGTCGCCGTCGGATTCTTCTTCTACACCCTCGTCCGCCACACCCCCTACCTCCTCATGCACGGCGGCCTCATGACCCCCGTCTTCGCTGCTCTCGTCCTCGGCCTCAGTGGTCCCCATCCCATCTCGGCCCTCTTCTCCTGGCGCCCGCTTCTCCTGATCGGCGAAAGCAGCTACTGTCTCTACCTCCTCCACTTCAACGTCTTCCAGCTCCTCCACACCTACCATGTGCCCGAACGACTTCATCTTGCCGCATTGGATCCCTGGCTCTCCTACGTCATCCTGATTCTGCTCGCCCTTGCCGTCTTCCATTTCGTCGAAATCCCGGCCCGCAAAGCCATCCTCAGCCGTTTCTCCCGCAAGCCCCGCGCTCTCCTCTCTGCCTCTTGATCGCGACGGGCTCTCAAACTTCCGCACCGCTATCAGGCAGCAAAAAGCCCCGCAATCGCGGGGCTTTTTGTCCAACCAGGAACGTTAGCAACTACTCAACGATGATCTGTGTCGGGTGCGATCCATTCGCCACCGCCACTGCACAAGTTGGCAATCCGCTAGACGGGAACGGAGTATTCTGCACCTGCTTCAATCCGCCATTGTGCGGATCCAGTTGCAGCGCCGAAACATCGCTCGCCAGATTATTTGACGTGTACAAATAGATGCCCAGCGCGGGCTCGATCGTAACGCATGTTGGCGATGTATCCACAGCCGTCGAAGCAGATCCGACGGACCCAACCGGCGTCCCTGTATTCGTATCGATCGCATACGCCCCGACCGTGCTGGAGGAGAAGTTCGCAACATACAGGAACTTGCCTCGCGGATCGATCGTGAGTCCGACCGGGAAGATACCCGTAGCAAACGGGCTGTTGGTCATCGGCACCAGCGCGCCATTGTTGGCGACAAGATTGCCATACAGCTGATTGGTCGCCTCGTCCGTGATATACACAAACCGCGAGGAAGGATCTTCAGCGATCGCACTTGGAGTCGTTCCCGCGCCAAAGCCGGTCGCCACCGTCTTGCCCGTTGAATCAGTTGTAATCACCGTGCCCGGGACTGGTGTTAGTGCTCCGGTCGTCGGATTCTGCGAGAACCCGAGCACCGTCGCCTTGGGCGCGACCTCCTGGTCGAGCACGTACGCGAAGGTAGCGCCGTCCTGCGGACGGCTCACAACAATCCCGACCGGATTATTGCCGACATTCAGCGTGGAAGGAGTACCTAGAGACCCATCCGACTTGATCGGGAAGATCGTCACTCCGCCTGGCCCAGGCGAAGCCGGCGAGTAGAGCTGCTGACCATTCGGCCCGAGCTGGTACGTGAACGTCACATAAAGGAACGCGCCCGCCGCATCGATCGCAATCGCCGTCGCCTCGCTTCCCGTCACGTTATACGTGTTCTGCAGGTAGATCTTCCCATCCGTCCCGATCGCATACTCACCTACGGACGAATCGTCATGGTTCACGACATACAGGTTCAGCCCGTTCGGCGAAGCCACCAACGTTACCGGATTCCGGCCCGCCTGGATCGGTGAATCCGCCAGCGGCGTCAGCGATCCGATCTGATAGTCCACCGCATACGCGCTCACGCCGCCGTTCTGGTGACGAGGTCGTCAGCGGTTTTGCCGTCGTCACGTACACATACGCCAGTACATAGTCGCGGCTGCACGCCGTTACGCTCACCAACGCCAAAGACAATATCGAGGCCAATGTTCCGCGGCCCAACTTATTCCACTTCATGCTTGCCTAACTCCGGGGCAAATCGTTTCCGCCCGCTCCTGCTGTCCCGATACTCAGGATTCATAATGACATCCTGTCCTGGTTCTCCAGCTGCCGTTCTGCCAGCTAGTCTACGTTTCCGCTTACTGCAAGGCATGTCGCTTGTCCTACCGCCGTAAAGGTCGACCCTCGACTCAAGTTCGAGAGCTTGCCCGAATTATGATCGAGAACCTTGCCTGTTACCGTCCCATCGCCATTCGAGGTATAGATGTATTGGTTCGAAGGGTCCTCCACCATGCACACCGGTCCCCGCTCCAATAGGATAAGGATTGTTCGGCGCATCTGGAATAAACAGCAACGTTCCGTTCGACTGAATATTGAACGCCGAAATCGAACTGTTCGGAGTGGTCGAATTCGTCGACGACTGGTTCGCCACATACAGATACTGATTCTTGCTGTCCACCAGCGTGTAGACCGGATTCGCTGCCGGCGACAGATTCTGCGTCGGGCCGCCCGTGATCGTATTCAACGAGCACGCGGTCCCTCCTACCGTAAATGGCAGTATCTGGCCTGGACTGTTCGTGTTCGCCGGACCTGCATCGGTGATATAGATCGCGGTTCCGCCCGCAATGATCGATGTCGCACGCGTCGCTCCCGAGTTGATTGTCGAGTTTGTCGTCAGGGTCAACTGCCCACTCCCACTCGAGGCATAAGGGAACACCGTCTGATTCGCGTCATCGATTAAGCGTAAACAGGCATGAACCCGAGAGAGCCATCATCTTCGGCAACTGCCCGACAGGGAAGTAGGTCAACTGCAACCCGGTCGTTGGATCCTTGATCTGCTGGTTCTGTACTAGTGTCAGCCGGCCGGTAGTCGGGTCCGACGAGAACACCGTGATGTCGCCATAGCAGGAAGCAGTGTTGACATGGGTCGCATCACAGTTCGCCGGAGCCGGAGCCACCTGGTCCAGAACATATAGAAAGTTGCCCGTACTATCGTGGGACGCCCACACAGGGGTTCCTCCCTGGCTCTGGAAGCACTGCTGGAAGGTCAATACGCCCTGTCCGCCAATTGCGAACTCAGCGATGCCCGCCCGTAGTCCCGCATGGCAGACCCCCGGATGCGCTTGTTGTCGCGCCGCCACCCTTGTTGATCACATAGAGATACCGGCCTCCGGTCCTCACCACCAGTGAAACCGGGTTTGATCCGCCCGAGGTAAAAGGCGAACCCGGGGGTGACGTCAGGTTTCCCGTAAAGTCATCGATCTTGAAGGCGGCGATCTGGTTGTATTGCGTTCCCAGAACCCACATGAACCCGATCGTGCCTCCACCGCACGCCGTCATGCCCAGACCCATCGCTACGGACACTACCAAGGCCATTGAAACCCGGCCAATCCTGCTCAACTTCATGCGTTTCCTTAATCCTCGCCAGTGGACGTTTTACGCCCACCTTCTGCCGCGAGCAATTCTGTAGGGTACGATTCCTCTGCTTATTGTAGAAGCTGTCGCGACTTTGTGCCACTTGCCGCGTGCATTCTGATCAATCTAATCACTTAGACACGGTTACCATTCGATGGTTACCGGCCTCCGCCGCACTCCGCACAAACAAAAAGGCCCAGGCCGAAGCCTGGACCTTCTCGTCAGCTTGCCTTCTACCACACGCGGCACGAATTCACCGGCATCATCGGTTGACCCACCTTGCAGCCAAACGCCTTGCCGAACTCGTCGAAGTTCTGCACTGTGCCCTTTGTTCGCCACTCGCCTGTGCTATGCGGATCTGTCTTCGCCAGCACCCGCGCATTTTGTTCCGTCTGGTTCTGACACCACACCTGTCCGAATGTGATGAAGAATCGTTGGGCTGGTGTATAGCCGTCCTTTTCTCCATTCACATAACCAGGCTCGGCATTGGGTCCGCCCTTGGCAAGCACCTCCTGCAGCGCCTGGAACGCGATCCGGATACCACCGTTATCAGCCGTATTCTCACCCAGCGTGAGCTTGCCGTTCAGGTTCTGTCCTTCGGCGACCTTGAAGCCGTCATACTCCTTTACTTCGCAGTCGGTCCGTTCTTTGAACTTCGCAAGATCCTCCGCCGTGAACCATTGCTTCACGTTGCCCTGCGGATCGTACTTCGATCCCTGGTCGTCGAACCCGTGCGTCATCTCATGGCCGATCACCACGCCGATTCCGCCGAAGTTCACGGCTGGATCCATGCTGTTATCGAAGAACGGCGGCTGCAAAATCCCGGCAGGGAAGTTGATGTCGTTATTTGGAGGGTTGTAGTACGCGTTCACCGTTGGCGGCGTCATCCCCCACTCCTTCTCATTGACCGGCTTGCCCAGTTTGTCGTAGTTGCGCCGGCGTTCAAACGCTGCGTTCCGCTCGATGTTGCCAAGTGGATCGTCACGCTTCACCTCCAGTTTGCTGTAGTCACGCCAGTTGTCCGGATAGCCGATCTTGTTCCGGATCGCATCCAGTTTTTTCTCTGCCTCAGCCTTGGTTGCCTCGCTCATCCACGGTAGCTGCTGTATGTCCTGGCCGAGCGCCTTCTCCAACGCTGCCACCAGCTTGTCCATGTTCGCCTTCGCGTCCGGTGGGAAGTTCTGCTTCACCCAATCCTGACCCACGGCCTCGCCCAGCGCCTGATCGGTCGCCCGTGTGCAGCGCTTCCATCGTGGCGTCTGCTCCTTCTGGCCCTGCAATGTGGCTTGGAAGAAGTTGAAGTTCTCATCCACGAACGGCTTCGACAGCGCAGGTGCGGCAGCCCGCAGCGCATGCCAGCGCAGATAGCTCTTGATCGAGTCCAGGCTCGCCGAATTGATCTCTGCATTCATCGCGGTGAAGTAGGTCGGCGTTGCCACATTTAGTGTCGTGAACTCGCCGATCTTGATCCCCTTCAGGTATGGCGTCCAATCGTAATCCGGAGACAGAGCCTGCAACTCCGCCTTGGTCATAATGTGATACCGCTTCGCCGGGTCCCGCAGCTCTACGCGATCGATCGCTCCCTTGGCCAGCGCCGTCTCGATCGACATCACGCTCTTGGCCTCTTCCGCTGCCTTGTCCGGTGTATCGCCCAGCAGGACAAACATCTTCGTCACATGGTCCACATACTGGTCGCGCAGCTTCTGGCTTCGTGGACTGTCATCGATGTAGTACGAGCGGTCAGGCAGCGTGAGACCACCCTGCGCCGCATCCACAATCTGCTGGCTCGAATCCTTCTGATCCTGTTGGATGCCAAGCTGATAGAACGTTGCCACGGCATATTTTGCCTGTAGCTCCGCCACCATCGCCGACAACTGCTTCTTGTCCTCAAGCAACGCGATTGTCTTCATCACCGGTTCTACCGGCTTCGCGCCTAGCTTGTCGGCCAGATCTACGTTCATGCAAGCGGCAAAGTAGTCGCCATACTTCTTCTGCAGAGGCGTCTTCGGTGCGTCAGCCGCGGCCTTGAGCTCCACGTAAAGCAAATAATTGTTCCGCTCAGCCAGCTCATTGAATCGTCCCCAGCGCGATTGATCCGAAGGAACAGGATTGTTCTTGACCCAGTTCCCGCAAGCGTACTGATAGAAGTCGACACAAGGGTCTGCCGTCTTATCGATCGCGGAAAGATCGAAGATAATCGGCTTCTTCGGCTCTGTCGTCGGTCCCGGTGCCATGTCCGATCCAACAAACGACTGCCCCAGGCACATGCCCGTGGACAGCACCAGAAAACTAGCGAGAGATTTAAACATTGCGGTCCTCCTCGAAACCAAAGCTTTGGATAATGTTCTCGCAAAGGCGAGCCGGCTAACCGCTCACTCCAAATGCGAAAATATTTGAGATATTACGAAGACGAAACACCGTATCACAAAGTTTCGTGTGTCGGCCAATGCGAAAAAGCGCGTCCAGGGCCGAAGCCCGAAACCCGCTGTAATCTCAAATCTTGCTGATTCCTAAAAAATCTTCAGATGGATCGTCAGGTACTTCTTCGGATCGCTCCGAATCGCCGTCACCAGGTCCGTACTCGCCATCAGCAGCTTGTTGGCGTTCGTATATACCGAGTCATCGGTCGCCAGCTTGCCCAGCGTCCCATGTCCCTCATTGATGTTGGAGACCAGAGAATTGATCTGCGCCAGCGTACTGCTCAGATCCTGCCGGAACTTCGGATCCTTCAGCATCAGCCCTAACCCGCCCTTGCCCGCGTCCGCGTCCGCCAGGATCGAGTTCGCGTGCGATACCGTCGAGTTCAGATTCTTGTACAGTGCATCGTCCTTTAGAAGCATCCCCGCCGTGCCCTTACCGGAGTTCACAGAGTCCGCGATCTTCTCAAGCTTGTCCACAGTGTCGTTAAACCGGTTGTACAGCGTATCGTCGGTCATCAGCTTGCCGATCGATCCCTTCCCCGCGTTGATGTTCCTTTCCAGCGTCGTCAACTCATCGATCGTCTTGTTGGCTTTGTCGTAGAGATCACGATTGTTGATCAACTGACCGATCGTCCCTTTGCCCGACTCTATGTTGTCGACGATCACATTCATCTTCGCCAGAATCACATTCAGACTTTCAATCGTTCCCTGACTGGCCTTCACGACGTCAGTCAGGCTCGGCGTCTCTAGCGTCTTCAACACATCGCCATCCTGCAGCCGCGGTCCCACCGCAAACTGGCTGTTGATGTCCACAATCGTATCGCCCAGCACCCCAACCGTCGACAGCGAAGCCTTCGAATCCTTCTTCAGTTCGGCCCCATACTTATCGTCCAGCTTCATCACGACCTTCACTGGCGTCAGCTTGCGCTCGGGCGAGCCGTCGATCGTCACCGTCTTCACCGTGCCGATCGTCACCCCTTCCAGGTTCACCGCCGCGCCCGTCTTCAGCCCCGCGGAGTTCGCAAAGTAGGTCACCACCGTCAGCTTATGCGTTAGAATCCCCAACCCCGACGAGCTCGTCATCAGGAACAACAGCGCCACCAGGATCACAGTCGAAATCAACACGATCACGCCCACCTTCAACTGCGACCATCGAACCTCGTGTTGGCTGGGCATAGCTCTCCTCTAAAGACCTGGTTTTCACAAAACGGCAACGCGGTGTATCACTCACCGCCCCGAACCTCGACTCAAGCAGGGTGCCAGTAATTGAGAGGATACATTACCCCCCAACCCCTTCTGCTACAAAACCGTCACGAATCTTCCTGCGCTAAAAGTGCTTTGCCTTCAAGAGATGCGCGAAACCCGTCAATGGTTTCAATCTAGCCGTGCGCCAGCCCTAATCCTCCGCCACCACGACGGCCATCGCGAGGTCACGGGTATGGGTCAGGCTCAGTTGAATCCTCTTCACCCCCATCGCCTCCGCCAGCTCCTGCGCCCGTCCACTCAGGTGCAGCGATGGCCGACCGCTAGCCTCCCGCTTCACCTCAAACTCCTTCCAGTTCACCCCGCGGCTGATTCCCGTTCCCAGCGCCTTCGCCCCGGCCTCCTTCGCCGCAAACCGCGCTGCAAAGCTCTCCGCTGCATTCTTCTTCCGCGTGCAATATGCAATCTCTCCTGCCGTAAAAATCCGCTCCACAAACCGTTCGCCAAACCGGTCGATACTCTCCTGTATCCGTCTGGTCTCGATCAAATCCGTCCCTAACCCCAGCACCATGTCAAACCTCGCACCACCATCCTCCTACACTTAGCCGCTAAACCGCACACAATATCCACAAATCAAGTTGCTGCAACACCATTACCCGTCCACCAGATGACCACCGTACCCACTGCCACCCCTCACGCTTGGCTCGCATCCTCCGATGAACACCCTAACGGCAGCCACCTCCCGCCGCAGAGGCCCATCACCTATGCAATCGCTCGACATCCAGGGCTTCAGCTACGAAGAGCGTCATGGTCTCCTTCCCACCCTCACTTCCGCTTTCGCCGACTGTGGCGGCTGGATCCTCGACCGCAAGACTCTCTCGCCCACCACAATGGAGTTCCGTCTCGAGATCCAACTCCGCGCCGTCGTCGATCTTTACTCCTCAATCCTCGCCTCCGGCCTCGAACTCACCCGCGCCGGCCATCTCGGCCTCACCCATCTCTGCACCTGCCGCAAAAATCTCTCCACCTCCGCCGACCTCGGCCAGATTGTCGGAATCCGCCTCGAGATCAACTTCCTCGAAGACGCGACCCTCCAATCTGTCTTCGCCAAACCCTTCGCCTGACCCCCGATACAGTGTCCTACCGCCCCAAATCCACCACCGTCTTTTTATGCAGCAAACTATCCGAGTCCCCAATCACTAGCACTCCCGGCTGCCGTCTCCCATGCGTGAACACCAGCTGCAACCCTGTAGCATCTCCCGCTACCTTGAAGACCGGCTCACTCACCACGGACTGTCCTCCCGCCACTCTGGCCGTTAAACCCACCCCGTTCACCCCCTGCGACTCCTCCCACAACCGCCCCTTCGCATCCACCAGATAGGCCCAAATCAGACCTTCACTCTGCGGCTTCCTCCCTTGATTCGTCACCCGCACCGACACCCGCACCAGCCGTCGCCCATCTCGAATCAAAAATCCCGGCACCTCTTCCACCCCAGTCACCGTAAAGCACATCTCATCAAAGCACTGCGGCTCCCCTATCGCCACTACCCTCTGCCCCTGCCCCAGCGAAACCCCTACCAGCACACACGAATAAACCACCCACACTCCTACCAGCCACGCGATCCCTCGCCGCACCCGTTGCCGTTCCCCCCGCAACAGCGACACTCCTACCCCCACCACGCCGATCGCCGTCCACCCCACCAACCCCAGCAACAAGAGCTCCGTCGCCTTCATCCCCACCCCATTCGCGATAGACTTTATATAACTAATGCTTCCTCATTCTTCCACGTTGCCCTCTGCGCCGACTCCCGCCCCCGCCGCATCTCCCATCATCCTCGCGCGAGAACCTCGGCAAGACCTACCGCTCTGGCAAACTCGAGGTCCCCGCACTCCGCGACGTCAACTTCAGCATCGCCCCGGGCGAGTTCGTCGCCATCGTCGGTCCATCCGGCTCCGGAAAATCCACCCTCTTCTACATCCTCGGCGGCCTCACCAACGCCACCACCGGCTCAGTCCTCATCGATGGCATCGACTTCGCCAAACTCTCCGATGCCGAGCGCACCAAAATGCGCCGCGCCAAAATCGGCTTCATCTTCCAGCGCTTCAACCTTCTCCCCACTCTCTCCGCGATGGGCAACATCGAAATCTCCCACGACATCGCCAACCTCGGCAGAGCCGCCAAGAGAGAACTCGACAAGCCGCTCCTCGATCACCTCACCGACATGCTCGGCATCAAGGGCCGTCTCGAACATCGCCCCAACGAACTCTCCGGCGGTGAGCAACAGCGCGTCGCCATCGCCCGCGCCCTCATCAACCGTCCCGCCATCGTCCTCGCCGACGAGCCCACCGGCAATCTCGACACCAAGAACTCCGACGCCGTCCTCAAGATGCTCCGCCAGTCCAGCCGCGAGCTCAACCAGACCGTCCTCATGATCACCCACAACCCCGAGGCCGCCCAGATCGCCGACCGCATCCTCCACATGCGCGACGGCGAGATCACTCACATCGAAGACGGCAAAGGCTAGAGACCCGTCTGCTACCATCGCCAAACGTGGCGAACCTCCGCTGGATCGAGGACGACGAGTCAGCCGAGACCGGATCAAACGACAACAAAGGCCGCGATTCGCAACCTTGAGCAAACTACAGGAGCGCTGCATGCCCTGGTATCAACTCAACGACGCCAAAGACCCTAAACTCGACGAACTCGCCGAGCAATACAACCTCCACCCCCTCCACATCGAAGACGCCCGCACTGAAGACGAGAGCGTGAAGGTCGACACCGCTCCCCACTACACCTTCGCCGTCTTCAAACCCGTCCGCCTCGAGCCTGATCCCGACAACCCTGGTGAAGACGTTCCCGCGTTCTCGCCTATCGACATCTTCGCCGGAAAAAACTTCCTCATCACCATCTCCGACCCCACTTGCCCCACCACGCAACAGGCTCTCGACCGCGCCCGCCGCGATGGTGACGACGAGCACCCCGGCAAGCTCCTCTATCTCATCCTCGACACCATCGTCGATCTCTACTTTCCCGCTATCGATCACTTCGACGACCGCATCGATCAGCTCGAAGACCAGGTCTTCGACAACCCGTCACCCGAAATCCTGCAATCCATCTTCGCCATTAAGCGCGAGCTCATCGATCTCCGCCGCGTCCTCGTCAACACCCGTGACGCCTCGCTCCATCTCCAGCGCGACCCCAACACCATCATCGACACCGACCACCAGCCCTTCGTCCGCGACACCTACGACCACATCGCCCGTCTCCTCGACTCCGTCGAAACCCAGCGCGACCTGCTCAACAACACCCTCGACATCTACTTATCCTCAGTCGCAAACCGCACCAACGAAGTCATGAAGGTCCTCACCGTTCTTGGCACCATTGCCTTGCCAGCGCTCGCCATCTCCGGGATCTACGGCATGAACCTCAAGGGTCTCCCCTTTGAAGAATCCCCCCATGGAGCCGAATGGGTCGGGGGCATTACCGTCGTCGCCACCGCTGTCCTCCTGTACATCCTCCGCAAACTGAAGTGGCTCTAAATCAGGTCCATTGCAACTCCTACCAGAGCACCCCATGCACCGGCTTTACCCCCTGCGGAACCGCTGTCTCCCCCAGCAGCTGCCGCAGATTGATCTCAATCGTCGTCGTAATCGCGGTCAACGGCACATCAAAAATAGTGTTGTCGAACGGGTCTTCCAGGTCCTGCCCAATCTGGTCCAGCGCCAGAAAGATAAAACCCACCAGCGTCGATCCCAGCGGTGTATACCATCCCATATTCGCCACCAGCGCCAGCGGCAGCAGCATGCAATAGATCTGCACGAATAGCCGTGGATAGTAGTAGTACTGTCTCGGCATCGGTGTGTTCTTGATGCGTTCAGCCCCGCCCTGCGAATCCACCAGATCATCCAGGCTCTTGTCTAAGGCCAGCCAGTGCGCCCTATCGATCCATCCTCGGTTCTGGCTCTCGCGCAGCAGAGCACCCATCTGTTGTTGCAACGCGAGTGGAACATTTTTCTGGTCTCGCAATTCGCCCAACTCCTGCTCACTCAGCAGGGGTACTAGCTCCTCCCACGGCTCCAGTCCGCGCAGATGCTGTCGCAGCGCATGCACATACGCGATCTGGTGATACACCAGCCGCTGCTGCATCACCGTCAACTCTCCGGCTTCCGCATCGCTCAACGGCATCATCACCGTCGTAACCTGCCGCCCCCAGCTCCGCGAGTTGTTCACCAACGCGCCCCACAGCGTCCTTGCCTCCCACCAGCGTCCATACGACGACTGGTTCCGGAACGCGAGAATCACGCCGATTGCCGACCCAAACAGCGCCAGTGGAATATGCGGGAGCGCCACCCAATTCCAATGCTCCACCTTGAACCCTGCCACCACCGCAAGGTCATACGCAAACAGCACCAACAGCGGCTTGCCCACGTAGGTCAGTGCCTTGGTCGCCGCCAGCCGCCCCTGCGGAAGGATCATGCGTCTTTACCTTCGGTCGCGACCAGCCGAAATACCCGCCCGCCATCCTCCGAGATCCGCACCTCACCCTTGCCGATGTCATACACCCACCCCGAGATCGTCAGCTCCTCCCGAGCCATCGCCCCCGCTACCGAAGGATGCGTCCGCAGATGCTGCATCTGCAGCAACACATTCTCCTCCGTGAGCCGCCGCATCAAGTCGCTTGGCTTCTCATCCGGCTCCGCCAACGAATTCGCCACACTCAACGCAGCATGCGCATTCTTAAGCCAGCTCTTCACCGTCGGCATCTTCTCCAGGCCCTCTGGGTGCAGCAATCCCTTCATCGCTCCACAGTCCGAATGCCCGCATACCACGACATGCTGCACTTTCAGAGCGCTAACCGCGTATTCGATCACCGCGCTTACGCCGCCCATCATCTCGCCGTACGCCGGCACCAGGTTGCCCACATTGCGCGTCACAAATAAATCGCCCGGACCCGACTGCGTAATCAACTCCGGATCGATACGCGAGTCCGCGCACGTAATAAACAGCGAATGCGGCCGCTGCGGCTCACTTACCGCCTTCAAATAAGTCGCTTCGTTCTCCGGATAGATCTCCGTCCGAAATCGCCGAATTCCTGCCTTCAACTCCGCCAGCACATTATCCACAGTAGTTTCCTCACGCATCTTCGCCGTTCCGAGTGTACCGAACGCTCAGCCCAGGCTCATCGTTCCCTAGCTATTCTTTCCACTTAATATTGCAGCCCACAGCGAACCTCTGATTTGGATCCGGCCGTTTCCCCGCAATCACCGCATCCATCGCCGCCCGCAGGTCTTTCCCGGTTACGGGAATATCGTTCCCCGAATCGCCTCTTCGTGGCCTGCTGTCATCTAACTGCCCGCGATACACCAGCGCCATCTGTCCATCGAACAGAAAAATATCCGGCGTACAGGCTGCGTCATAGGCCCGGGCCACCTCCTGCGTCTCGTCATATAGATAAGGGAAGCGAAATCCCAGCCGCTCCGCCTGCTTCTTCATCTCCTCGGGCGAATCCTGCGGATAAGTCTCCACATCGTTCGACGAGATCGCCACTATCCCAATCTTGCCCCCATAGTCCCGCCCAATCCGCGCCAACTCTTCCTCCACATGCTTCACGTAAGGGCAATGCACGCAGATAAACATCACCAGCAGCCCGTGGCATCCGGTCACCGCGCAGTTGGTCCCGTCAGCCCGAGCGTCATCAGAGACCGTCGCAAAAACATCATCCCGCCCCACGGCCTTGCCACTCATCACATCCAGCAGCTCAAACGCCGGGGCCACACTTCCCAGCGCCACCATCGTCGACTGCGTCTTCGACATCACAAACCTCCAACACTTCTCCGATCATAATTTGCCGGACAATTTGTTGCCCGATCTCCCGATTATTGGGCAATGGATCAGTTTGAACTTTTGAGGAAACTCATGCATGATCTCCGACACCATTTGTCCGATTTGCCGACTATACAAACAAGTGAATTCCCCGCATTTGTCGGTGAGTGACTCGGCGATTTACCGTCGTTCCAGAAACGATCCAGTCGACATCGGCATGTTTTAGGACCGGTCCGGACGCCGCTCCATAAAGCACCCTGAATAAATGCATTGGTCTGTTGGTAACAGTCGAAGCATAGGCGCCAACACGAAGATGCGAATTCGCTACGGAAAGCAATTCATATCTTTGGATCGTCTACTATCCTGCATCGAACCTTGAGGGTACGGTCTTTCTATGGAACACGAGAGGCTACTTGCTCAGCGAGCGCTACCCAGCGCCCATGACGTCGAATGTAGGTTGCAGTGATGCGGTAGATGCGAGTGTAAGATTTTCCGTCGTCCATTCCTCGAACCGTAAAGATATCGACAATCACCGCAACGTTGCGATCTACAACGACGGTCGCATCGCTCGGGTCCTGGGATAGCATCTCTTCGCCAAGTATCAACTTGATGAATTCTGCCTTGCCAACGACATCGCCAGCTCCGAAAGTGCAGACGAAATGACTGTCCAGGATGCGCTCCAAAGCGGCCGAATCGTGCTTAATTTCGGCCTCACTCCAATCGCGTTCCAATCTGATCACCTGTTGACGAGCCAGGCTGTTGCTTCTCGGGGTCTCCGCGCTGCTGGTACGGCTGACCAGAGAAATCGAGACGGCGATGCATGCCAACAGGATATGCGCAGATGAGAATCTAATCATGGGCGTCTTCAATGGTTTTCTACTCCGGTGTGACGGAAACTACCGAGTAGCTGAGCGCGCTGATCCTCCAGCCATCGCCGGTATTTAGCAGTTGCCAGGTCTCATTGCCGCGATTGCTCTCTTTGCTGTCAATCAGGAACACATAATTGAAATATACGGTTGCGATCGATCCGTCCGTGTCAATTCTGACATTGGAGAATTTCTCCTCGATGCGTTGTTTCGCGCTTCCGATGTAGCTTGCGAACTCCTTGTATCCACCCGGCATCAGCTTCGTTGTCTTGGGATCCTTCCCCTTCAACCGCGCATATACGCGATCGCTTAGCACTTCAAACCACGAACTACCATTGGGAACGAACAGGTTCTCAAGTGTTGCCCTGTCCTTGGCGATGATGGATCTCCGAAATGTGTCGACCACTTGCTGGACTTCAGCGAGCGAAGCGGTATTCTCGGGACGTTTTGGCGTATCCGAGACACTCGCTGGGACGCCGCAGGCGATCGCCGGTGCTGCGAGCGCCAAGCAAGCAATGATTACACAGAGATTTCTTTTCCCCATAAACAACTTTCTTGTTCAAGTTCAATCCTGTCGAAGGATACCATCTCGGAAATGACGTTGGCCATCGTGCAGAGATAGAGGATAGTACTGTTGAAACGCTCTTGGCGTTGCGTGGCCGTCGCCCCACTAAAGCTCCGCGCGTCAACTCGATCCGGCTAGACCGCGTGAGATTGGATCTCCGTTGACGACTTCAGGGCAATGTACTCATTGAGCTATTCAAGTCGATCAATGTTCTCGGCAAGTGGCAGGAAAACCGGCTTATCGGACAGATGCGAACCCGCCTCGTCATCCCCAACAGAACACTCCCACCCTATTCTGAAAAAGCATGCTCCCTGCCCGCACACTTCCCGGAGGCCACGCCACCCGCGCATCCTTACCGCTCGGCCCCAACAACCTGCCGCTCTGCCGCTGGTGCGATCTCGAAATCCTCGCCAAACGCCGCCGTACCTTCTGCAGCGACTACTGCGTCGACCAGTGGCGTCTTCGCACCGACCCCGGCTACCTCCGCGACCAGGTCTTTGCCCGTGACCGCGGCATCTGCGCCGTCTGCCACATCGACACCATCTCCGCCTACAACGCACTCAAGCGAGCCCGAGGCCCAGCCCGCAAAGCTGGCCTCCGTCTCTACGGCTTGAGGTCCATCGCCTCACGCCGCAGCCTCTGGGACGCGGACCATATCCGCCCCGTAGCCGAAGGCGGTGGCCAATGCGACCTCGACAACCTCCGCACCCTCTGTCTCCTCTGTCACCGCGAAGCCACCGCCCAACTCCGCACTCGTCTCCGCCTCACCCGCGCATCGTAGTAACGCACCTCTCACCCATACCTCTGGTGCGTCATCCAGAACTCAGGCCAGGGCATCCTCGGCGGACCGCAAACGAAGATGTCTGGATGATCGTTGCTCTCCTCGTTCTTCACACCTTCTGAGTTTCCGTTATGGCCTGCAAGCCGGCATGAAGCAAAGGTCCTATCCGCCTCTTTCTGCGAAAACCCAAGCACAATCAACGTCGCCGGCTCCGGCGACGGATACCCTCGCAGCCACGCCGAGTTCGTCATGCTGATCGGCGCCGGCAGATGGTAAGCCGCACCCAGAATCTCCACCGCCCCCTGTTCGCCGTAGTTGCCAACCAACACGCCCAAACTCTGTTGCTGTTCCGGTGGCAGGGAATCGCGAATCCCCGCCACCGTCCGCACCAACTCATCCCACCCAATCTCCTCCCGCAGATCGCCATTGTTCTTCAGCGCAAACTCCTTCAGCGGTCCACTTGACGCCATCGGCACAAGCAGGCAATACGCAAATACCCCCCACGCCGCGAGCCCAGTAAAAAACACACCCTCCACCGCCAGCCGCCATCCTCGCTTCAGCGAACCTACCCACCGCTCTCCCGCGATGGCACCCATCGCGAACAACATCGGATACGCCGCAGCCAGATAGTAGCCTCGTCCCTGGCCGAAATAAAACAGCCCCAACGGTACAACGAACATCCATCCCAGCATTCGATAACGCCGGTCCCGCAGAAAACTCACCAACCCTGCAATCCACAGCGGCGCGGCAAACAAATTCGTGCAGATGATGAACTGATCCCGCAGAAATCCATTCGCCCGGCCCTCCCCCACATCCCGCACATGAATATGCTGCAAAAATTGCACTGAGATAAACCCATGCCGCACCTGCCACCAAAAATTAGGCAGAAAGATCAGCAGAGCTACACCAACCCCGCCCCAGAACCATCCGCTCAAAAAGTATCGCCGCGCTCGCGTCAGCAGCATTCCAACAAAAATCCCAGCAATAAAAAAACAAACCGTGTACTTGGTCTGAAGCCCTGCGCCGATCGCCGCACCAATCGCCACCCACCACCGCGGATTTTCCGATTTCAACAATAGAATCAAAAAATATGCAATCAAGACCCACCACAAATAATCGAACGTCGAATACTGAAACTCCGTTCCCTCAAACACCGGCAGCCCCGAAGTCGCCACCACCAGCGCCGCCGTAATCTGCGCCAACCGCCCGCCGCCAAGCTCCCGTGCCATCAATCCCGTCACCACGATCGCCAGTGCCTGCGCAATCACCGAAAACAACCGCAACCCCACCAACGAAACTCCAAAAATCTCCAGCCCAATCCGCTCCACGAACGGCGTAAACGGCGGATAAGGCACAAACCCCCAATCCAGATGCCGCGCATCGCTCAAAAACTGCAGCTCATCGCGATGAATCCCGTAGCGATTGTTCGTAAGCAGGTGGATCACCGCTACCACCAGCGCAATCCCCACCAGCGTCAACGTATCGGTCCGCGAGCCGGTCTCTGGCCGCACCGAACGCTCCTCCGCGTTGATCGTTCCCATCGCGTGTCCACCTGTCTTTTAGTGTCTTGGGACTCTACGCATCACACTACACGCAAGTTCCGCGCCTCTACCCTCATCTCCACGAATCATCAGCACTTTCGCATCTCGCCTCCGCCTCCAAACTGGTATGACCACCTCTTGACCTCCCACCCGCCACGGTGTATCAAGGCAGCACGATGCGAACCCTCCATCTCCTTCCCGCCACCACTCTCCTCGCCGCAGCCATCCTCTCCGCGCAATCTCCCACCGCCGCTCGTCCTGCCAGTCCACCACAAGCCGCACCCGATCCCAACAGCCCCGTCAACATCGGTCGCACGCAACTCACTAACTACCTCGACGACATCGCCACCAAAGAGACCGCCGCACGCCGCACCGCCGTCGCCGCCATCACTACCCGAGCCCAGGCCGAAGCCCGCCAGCGCGAAGTCCACAAAAAAATCCTCACTCTTATCGGTGGCCTCCCCGAAAAAACTCCTCTCAACGCAAAGTCCCTCGGCACCACGCAAGCCGACGGATTCCGTATAGAAAAAATCCTCTACGAATCCCAACCCAACTTCCCCGTCACAGCTCTCCTGTACCTCCCTGAGGCGAAACCCGGCGCAGACCCGAGTGCACAACCAGCAAGACTTCCCGCCATCGTCATCGCCCCCGGCCACGGCTTCACCGGCAAGATCACCGACTACGCCTTCGCCAGCACCTTCGCCCGCAACGGCTTCGCCGTTCTCTCCTACGACCCCATCGGCCAGGGCGAACGCCTCCAGTACCCCGACCCTGCCGACGCTTCCAAAACCCTGCTCAAAGCCGCCACCGGCGAACATGGCGAAGCCGGCCTCCAGCCCACCCTCATCGGCGACGCCCTCGCCCGCACCTTCGCCTGGGACGGCATCCGCGCCGTCGACTATCTGATCTCCCGACCCGAGATCGACCCCAATCGCATCGGTGCCTTCGGCTGCTCCGGTGGTGGCACCATGACCGCTCTCCTCGGCGCACTCGACACTCGCGTCCACGCCGTCGCCGTCGCCTGCTACCTCACCAGCTTCGACACTCTTCTTCCCTCCATCGGCCCGCAGGACTCCGAGCAATCCACCCCCAACTTCATTGCCTCCGGTCTTGACTTCCCCGACTGGGTCGAACTCGCCGCCCCTCGTCCCTACGCCATCATCTCCACCGCTCAAGACATGTTCCCCTACGCCGGAGCACTCGCCACTGCCACCGAATCCCGCCGCTTCTACGCTCTCTTCGACCCGGCATCGTCCGGCACAAGCAAAAATTTGTCATCCTTCGCCGCAGGCGGAGGACCTGCTTTTGTTCCTTCTATCCCCACCGGCCCCACCCTCAACCCCGACACCTCCAACTCCATCCCCGCGACCGCCGCGCTCCAGTGGATCACCGGCATCGGCCGCCACGGCAACCTCCGCCCGCTCACTGGGCAGATCGTATCCTTCTTCCTTGTTCACCTCGCCCGCTCGGACGCCGCACCCCTCTTGCCCCCGCCGCCTGAACCTGGCGCCAACCCCTTCGCTCTGCCCGCAGGCATCACCGCCTCTGCCTTTCAAGTCACCCCCACCGGCCAAGTCTCCACCAGCTACCCCGGCAGCGAAACCGTCCACACCCTCACCCTCAAGCGCTACGCGTCTCTGACAAAACCCGCGCCCCTAACCCCAACCCAACTCCAGCAAACCGTCCGCGAAGTCACCCACGCCACCGTAAAACCGGGCGACACCGCTCCCATGAACACGCAATCACCACCACTCGCGTCCCCACCCGAGGGTGAAGTCCACGTTCGCCATCGCTTTACGCTCGCCACCGCGCCCGGCATCAACATCCAGGCCGAATTCTACCGCCCCGCCGACGGCAAGCATCCTGTGCTCATCGTCCTGAAGGACAGCCTCGATCCCACACTCGAACCCTCGCGCGTTGAAGAGATCAAGAAATTCCGCGCCCTCGCCGATGCCGGCACCGCAGTCCTGGTCATAGCCCCGCGTCCTTCACCCCCTGGCACCGAAGAGACCAAAGCCTCCATCCTCGGCCCCTTCTATCTCACCGAGCTCCGCGCCGAACTCGTGGGCAGAACTCTCCTCGGCCTGCGTGTCGACGACGTCTTCAGCGCCGTCAATTTCACGTCCGGTGGCACCACCGTCGATCCCAACCAGATCACCGCCGAAGCCAGTGGCCACCTCGGCCTCGTCCTCCTCCATGCGGCTGTCCTCGACCCGCGCCTCAAACACATCACCATCGATCACACCCTCGAAAGTTACAAAAGCCTGCTCGAAGCTCCCATGCCGATCGGCGCCCCCGAAGACATCCTCCCCGGCGTCCTCCTCCACTACGACATTCCCGACCTGGTGCAAGCCCTCGGCTCCCGCGTCACCTTCATCGACCCACTCCCCGGCACCGCCAACCTCAGCCAACCGCAGGCCGTCATTCAACCTGGTCCACAATAAGCACGATCCACGTGACCGCTGTCACATACACGGGCAAGCCTAAGACCTCACCATCAGGGTTGGAGGTCTCCGATGTCACTCGAACCCCACGCTCTGTATCCATGCCATTCGCTCAAACCCTGCAGTGGCACATGTACCGGCTACGGCACCTGTAGCACCTGCCCGCCGCTCATCGTGATCGCCGTAAACGCCGCATCCCAGGCCGCTGACTGTGCATTCATCACTACCCAGGGAAAACCTTCTTGACGCCCATCGTTACCAGCGAGGCCTGTGCCTTCGCCTTCATCGACCGCACCACACCTTCATCTCTCATCTCGGAGTTTCCTATGTCAGCCACAAATTACGCCCTCCCCAAGCCGCCGCCCCTCACGATGCCGGGCCATGGTTTGCCCCGCGACCCGGTCGCTCCCCACAGAACTTCGGGGGCATCCGCCGAAGTCCGCCGGGCACTTGGTCTCGAGATTTACCGTGCCCACAAGCCCCACTCCCAGGCAGTGTTCAAGCGGAAGCCATCTTCGGAGAAAGTCCATTCTCGACCTCGCAAGGCAAGCCGCAAACAATCCGTCAACCCACCTGCGGGGCCGAAATTTGCGATTGGCCGGAGGCCTCTAAAGTCGGTTCAGCTTGAAGTGCTGTTTCCTCCCTGTTGCCACTGCTACCGGGTCGAGGACCGGTCTCTCCCGTCAGTCTCCAGCTTCTGACCCACCCGATAGGCACCGCCAACCTCTCTGCCCAACAAATCCACCCAAAGAGGGAACGATTTGCAGTAATTTTTCTTTGGGCTGGTTTACCCCGTTTTTGCTGGGGGTTTGCCAAAAAACGAGGTGCAGAACGTGGTTTTTTTGATGGTGAATTTGTGGCGGATTGCTGGTGAGAGCTGGTAAGTTGACGGTCACTTTTCAGGCTCGAAAAACATGTCACTTTTTGCGGATTTATTTTCGAGCGATTCCCATTTTGGGAATGTGATCCGACCTTTTAAAATGTGATCCGACCTTTCAAATTGACAATCATCGAACGGTCGAGGACTATTGGCTGGTCAGTGATATGGATCGTCCTAAGGACGCCAAACACTACTGTCACTTCGGAACAAACTGCTTTATCGGGTGCTTTTTGTTTCGCCCTCACCGTCCTCTTCGAGGGGTGTTATGAAGGTAGCAGCGCTAAAGATCCTAACTACGGCATTTGTTCTCGCGTTCGTGACTGCTACAGCTAGTTGTTCGGTGGAAGGGGTACCGTCGGTGAATTTCCTCGATCATATGGCTGACGTGATCGTGGTCGGTAGTGCCACACCGGTTGCCGTTAGTCCCGGCTCATCCCAATTGAGCATTGAAGTAGTTCGGGTAATCAAAGGTCGTAAACTTTTAGCCGCAAATAATATTGTGGTCGATATTACAAGTGCTTCTGCTGAATGCAAAGTTAGCGCGACATCTCAGCCTGTGACCGCGATATGGTTCCTGAAGGCACTTCCCTCTGGAGGTTTAGCTCTAGCTGATTCTCCCCGTTCGCAATCTTGTCATCCCTTCCAGACCGAGTACGAAGCGTCTTCTGGGCCGTTACCAAGCAAATGGACCTATCCTGACGGCGCGAGCGCGAAAGATAAACTTGCCTATGAGTTGGCTGCTAGCATCGAATCACACGATGGCAACGGGCCTTATGCACTCGTTCTGAATCCGCAACTCCTCAGAGGAGTGAGCAAAGAAAGCGGTGGCGATATCTACCGCAAGTTAGAACTCGATGGCACGAGTAGCTTACAGTTAATAGGGATTTTAGGATTAGCCCGGCAAGGTGATATACCAGCGATTCAGAATCTCGCATCAAACATCACTGCCTTGGAACAAATGAAGGCGAGACAGTTCTATGTGAGAAATAATGTTCAGATTCCTATCACCTATAGCGACATCAATTCGACTGCACAGACTCGCGATGCGGAGATCGCTAAGAGTGTGGCCCTTATTACGTCGCAAAGCGTTGCTGCCGTCAGTTCGCTCGGGAAGATACTCCAGACAACATCCTCCAAGCTGATCAGGTATGCCAGTGCACGAGCGCTTCAAAATATCCATACTGCGCTCGCCTTATCTTTTTTAGCTCCTCTCCTTGACGATGCAGATAGTCAGCTTCGCGCCTACGCGATAGGCGGACTCTCATGTTTTGCAAACGCCGTGCCCGTAATCGATTCTTCAATTCCCGGCAATGGTCTGACGCTCGGTGGAACTGGTTCTTACAAAACAACGGATACACTCTCGCACTTCGCGATGGGCGTTGAAACAATAGCGCAGCGACCAGATTACTTCCTAAATTTTTGGAGGTCTTGGTGGGCAACTAACAGTGCCTCGGTAGGGGTTCAAGCTTCAAAAAGCTAGATTCATGATCTCCAGCTGACCGAGATGCAAATTCGTCGTTACGCTTCTACTCGTTTATACAAAACTGGGAATCGGCGAAAACGAAACGTGATCTGTCGCTTCGCCCGATTTCCCACATTTCCACTCCCATCCACACCAATCTGCACCACTCCTGCGCCTTGCCCTTCACCAGCGCCGCGCCTACCCTCAAACGATGCCCTATTACTGACCAGTAAACCCACCAATTTCGCACCCTTCCGCGAAAATCCACAGCAAAAACCCCCATTTTTCGCATCTCCGGGCCATTTACCTCCTGTTAATACGGGTATTCGCGCAGGCAACACAACATGTTGTGCTTTATACTTGACAGACCCCATAGGGGGCGTTACTTTCACGACTGCAACACCCCAGACATTCGGTTCGCATTCATCGTTTTTTGCTCCTTTGCCGCCGACGCCTCCCCAGACCCGGCCTAACCTGCCAGCGCTTTTAGTCGAGAAGTTGCCTTAGAAATCGGGCCTCAAGACTCACTGAACGCCGTGAGCCAAAAGTTATAGATTTTCATCAAATTAGAAGGAGTTCCACCGATGGCGACCATCCCAAACCAGACTCAGGGCCAGCCCCAAACTACCGACTTTCAGACCGCTCCGCCCTTCACCTCGCGCGCCCCCGGCCTCACCTTTGATCGCCACTTTACCCGCCCGGGCATCTCGCCCTACGACGAGATCGTCTGGGAGCTCCGCGACGCCATCATTCAGGACTTCAAGGGCAAGACCATCTTCGAGCAGAAGAACGTCGAGGTCCCGGCCGACTGGTCCATGACCGCGACCAACATCGTCGCCTCCAAGTACCTCCACGGCCTCAACGGCAGCGACGAGCGTGAGTCCGGCGTCCGCGCCCTCATCACTCGCGTCGCCGAGTCCATCCGCGACTGGGGCATCAAGGGCGGCTACTTCGCCTCGCCCGAAGCCGCCGACACTTTCTACGCCGAGCTCGCCCACCTTCTCCTCAACCAGAAGGTCGCGTTCAACTCGCCCGTCTGGTTCAACGTTGGCTGCGACCGCCTCGAGCCCAACTCCGACGCCCAGAACTGGCACTGGAACGCGCACTCCTGCGCGGTCGAGTTCTCCGTCACCGGCTACCGCAAGCCTCAGTGCTCCGCCTGCTTCATCAATTCGGTGCAAGACTCGCTCGACTCCATCCTCACCCTTGCGAAGACCGAGGGCATGCTCTTCAAGTGGGGCTCGGGCGCCGGAAGCAACCTGTCCAACATCCGCGGCTCCATGGAGACCCTCAGCGGCGGCGGCACCGCATCCGGCCCGCTCAGCTTCATGCGCGGCTTCGACGCCTTCGCCGGCGTCATCAAGTCCGGTGGCAAGACCCGCCGCGCCGCCAAGATGGTCATCCTCAACGTCGACCATCCCGACATCAACGACTTCATCCAGTGCAAGGTGAAGGAAGAGCAGAAGGCCTGGCACCTCATGCAGGCCGGCTACGACGGCAGCGGCCCCGACTCCGAGGCCTACAGCTCCATCTTCTTCCAGAACGCCAACAACTCCGTCCGCGTCACCGACGAGTTCATGCGCGCAGTCGAGACCGACGGCACCTTCGTCACCCGCACTGTTAAAGAGCGCAAGCCCGTCGAGGAGTTCCGTGCACGTGACCTCATGCACTCGATCGCCGAAGCCACATGGCAGTGCGGCGATCCCGGCATGCAGTTCGACTCCACCATTAATCGCTGGCACACCAGCAAAAACACCGGCCGCATCAACGCGTCCAATCCCTGCTCGGAGTACATGTTCCTCGATGACTCCGCCTGCAATCTTGCATCCTTCAATCTCCTGAAGTTCCTCACTCCGGGAGGCCAGTTCGACATTCCCAGCTACCGTCACGCCATCGGCATCGTCACCACCGCGATGGAGATCATCGTCGACGCCGCAGGCTACCCGACTGAGATGATCGCGAAGAACTCGCACGACTATCGCCCGCTCGGTCTCGGCTATGCAAATCTCGGTGCGCTCCTCATGGCCTTCGGTCTGCCGTATGACTCGGACGCCGGTCGCGACTTCGCGGCTACACTCACCTCAATCCTCTGCGGTGATGCGTATTGGCAGTCGTCCCGCATCGCCGAGTCATGCCCCGCGCTCGGCGCAGCCACTCCGCTCACGCAGCAGGCGCACATCGCCGGCGGAGCCTGCCCCGGCTTCTACGTCAACCGCGAGCCCTTCCTCGACGTCGTCCGCATGCATCGCGCCGAGGTCAACAACATCGGCAAGTCGAAGAACTCCGCCGAGCCCTTCGTCGTCCCGCAGCTCGACCAGCTCATCGAAGCCAGCCGCCAGGCCTGGGACGGAGCGCTCGCCTTCGGGGAAAAGCACGGTTACCGCAACTCCCAGGTCACCGTCCTCGCTCCCACCGGCACCATCGGCTTCATGATGGACTGCGACACCACCGGCATCGAGCCTGACCTCGCCCTGGTCAAGTACAAGAAGCTCGTCGGCGGCGGCATGATCAAGATCGTCAACAACACCGTTCCGTCGGCCCTTATCAAGCTCGGCTACTCCGAGTCCGAGGTCAACGCCATCGTCAGCTACATCGACGCGACCGGCACCATCGAAGGCGCCCCGGCCATCAAGCCCGAGCACCTGGCGGTTTTTGACTGCAGCTTCAAGCCTTCCAAGGGAACCCGCAGCATCCACTACCTTGGCCACATCAAGATGATGGGGGCGACTCAGCCGTTTCTTTCGGGGGCGATTTCAAAGACCGTCAACCTCCCGCAGGACTGCTCCGTCGACGACATCGCCGAGGCCTACATGGAGAGCTGGCGCCAGGGCCTCAAGGCCGTAGCCATCTACCGCGACAACTCCAAGGGCACCCAGCCCCTCAACGTCACCGCGCAGACGGACGCGGACAAGAAGGGAACTCGCAGCACGAACGCTGTAGCCCCGGCAGCCGCTGCCAACGTCGAGATCGAAGAAGCCGTCATCGCCGCCAAGGCTGCAGCCGCAGCCGCCGTCGAAGCCGCGCACACCAAAATCTCTGCTCTCGAACTGCAGCTTCGCCAGATCACCGAAGCCGCCATGCAGAACTCTGACTCCATCGACGCGCAGTCTCCACCCCGCGCCGTCCGTCACCGTCTCCCTGCCGAGCGCGCCAGCGTCACCCACAAGTTCGGCCTCGCCGGGCACGAGGGCTACATCACCGTCGGGCTTTATCCCAACGGCCAGCCCGGCGAGATCTTCATCCGCATGGCCAAAGAAGGCTCCACCGTCTCCGGATTAATGGACTCCTTCGCGACCGCCGTCTCACTTGCGCTCCAGCACGGCGTGCCACTCCGTGTCCTCTGCGAGAAGTTCGCCCACACCCGCTTCGAGCCCTCCGGCTGGACCGGCAACGAGCAGATCGGCTACGCCAAGTCGATCATGGACTACATCTTCCGCTGGATCCAGATCCGCTTCCTCTCCGGACACCAGCTCGACCTCTTCGCCGGCCTCGGCCCGCAGGCCTCCATCCCCGTCGAAGGCGCCGTCACCAGCCCAGGCAACACAATCGTCCCGTCACTCAGCGCATCGGCGACATCCACTCCCTCTGACTTGTCATCCTTCCGCGAAGCGGGAGCACCCGCTTTTAGTCAGAGCGAGTACTTCACCACTCCACCCCAGCAGGGAATCGCCCCCGACCTAAGCGCCCGCAGCGGCCTCGAATCCTCCACGCCCATCATGGAAGACCGCGGCCTCTACCACGCCTCCGACGCCATGAAGTCCATGTACGACATGGGCGACTCACCCTCCTGCGCCACCTGCGGAGCCATCATGACCCGCAGCGGCTCCTGCTACCGATGCATGAGTTGCGGAAGCACAAGCGGCTGCAGCTGAGCGAGCTAAGAGAGCGAGCACTGATGACGATGACAACACAGGACAGGAATGTAAGGAGTAATTCCAAGTCGAATCTACGGAACTGACCGACGTCGATAACTTAGACGAAGCGATCAAGTCTGACAGACAGCGGTGATCTTATTTCGTCGAAGCAAGGGAAACACGTTAGCCTTCATGTAGTTTCTTACAAATGATTTGCTGGTAGGAACTACACCGAAATCACGTTTGAACAGTACCGACGATATTTATTCGATTTCGGAAAGACCGGACCCACGAGATACGGGGATCTGGGTTATAATGCAAATGCGGCATGATTCCTCCGTTGATCGCGGCCGCGAAAGAATATAACTATCAAGTTTTAAAGATCACAAATAAGGAGGTTCCAATAACTTGAACTCCCGCCGCAGTACGGAAAGTATTCAAAAGTCGAGTCTCGCGATATTCTCGAATTGCCAGGACGAAGCAATGAAACAACCGTAAAAGATATCCCAATTAATGTCTTGGATGAGCACGGAAAATATCTCACCTCAATCGCGTTGCATACCAATCCGCTGGTGGATGTCGCAGCAATCGACATAGGCAAAGATCATTCAAAACGTGAACGCCGAATTTCTGGCAATAGTCGCACAAAATCATCATGCGATAACGACAGATCTTCTCATCCAGAAATCGGATATGAAAGACGCTTCAGTCAGGATAGGAACCCAGATTTATATGCTAGGTTTCCCCGGTGGAGTATATGACGCTAGAAACGCCGAACCAATCTCTTACGAATTGGCGTCGTTTCCATAGAGCCCGACGAACGATTCGGCGCGACATCAAAGAGCACTCGAAGCCATCGCTGCGGGACACCCCTCGGGGGAGCGAAGGGGGATCCGCCGCTATTTCTACCATACTATTTGGTGCGAGTAGTGCTTGAAGGTGGATTCGATGGTATCGCGAATGGCATGCGTCGAATCAGATATCCACGAACGGATACGTGCAATTCATCATCGCGGCGACGATGTACGAGGTTCCGATATGAGTAACTTATTGGGGGGTCTTGCCAATTTGCAATCGGTAAAATCCATTTCTCCCCCGATTATCGACTACGATTCGCAAAATAGACTCCTCCAGGTCGTCGATTCAACCTTTTATTTCTTCATCAAAAACACGAACACCAAGGACGTATTAGAGTCGATTCAAAATCCATCTAAATCCCAAGTAAGGGAGGGTGGCCCACATCTAAAACTTGGGTGCCCAATCTTCGCGCAGTCTCATCGCGCTAAGGTGGGCCTTCGAGCGTAGCTCGAACCTTTCAGGAAACCCGGGATCAAATAAACGACCAGATTGACACTGCCTGAGGGAAAGTCGACACTCAACCCATGCGGCTCACCGTCCTTTCCCTACTGGCCTTCGCCCTGCTTCCGACACCGGGCCGCGCCCAGGTCCCGGTCTTCGAGACCGCCCCGGTAGACAGCGCCATCAGGTTCTACGTCAAGGCCTCCGTCGCCATCACCGGTAACTTCGATAAGTGGGACGCCACCCTCACCTTCCCCTCTACGGATGTCACTACCGGAGTCCTCGACATCAAGATCCAGGCAGCGACCGTCAGCACCGGAAGCGGCGTCAAGGACAAAAAACTCAAGAGCAAAGACTTCTTCGACGTCGAACAGAACCCTCTGATCACCTTTCACTCGACCAAGGTCGTCGAGACCGGCCCCGACACCTTCGACGTCGTCGGCGACTTCACCATACGCGGCATCTCCAAGCCCCAGACCCTCAAATTGACGGTCGAAGGCAAGGGGACCGGCAAGGGCACGATCAAGGGGACCATGGCCTTCGATCGCAAAGACTATGGTATCGACGGCAGCATCCCGCTCATCAAGATCGCCGACCGCGTCGAAGTCAACGTCGACCTGAAAGTAAACCAGACCAGCGGCCCCCGCCTCGTCTACAAACAATAATCCACGGCCACTTTCGATTCCTATGGGCGGGTGGCCCAGGTCTAAACTTGGGTGCCCCCCTCTTCGCGCAGTCTCATCATGCTAAGGCGGGCATTCGAGCGAAGCTCGAACCGTCTTCGCTCTAGTTGAGAGCGAGCGGCTAAACCCCCTCAGCAATCCGAAAGTCCCTCTCCACCTCAGGGCCAAGCGCAGCCAGCGCCTTCTTATAATCCGCACTCTCATACGCCGCCAGCGCGATCTCGTAGCTATCGAACTCGACCACGACCGTCGTCTGCTTCAACCCGGCTTCGTGGGCCGTAACCGCGCTTCCCGGCGGCACCAGCGAGTGCGCCCCAAACTGCCCCAGAGCCGCTCGAGCCAGCGTCACATAGTTCTTCATCGTCGCCTCGTCACCGACCTTCCGGTACGCAACCAACCAATAACCCTTCTTCATATCGTTCCTCTCCTCTGGAGTACATGGATGCTTGAATCGTATAGGACGAACCGTCTTGCTTAAGGGCACGGCTTCAGCCGTGCCACAACTCTCCCAGGAGCAAGGGGCTTATGCTGCGGTTCTCCACTGAAGCGGCTCGAGTGCTAAATCGACCCAGACATTCACTTGACTCCTCCCCTGCGCCAAGGCATGATCACACCAAAGCACGCATGTCACACCCGGAGAGACACACCATGCGTAACCTGCTCCCCAAGCTCCTCGTCCTCGCCGCCATCTCTCTGCCCCTCGCCGCCCACGCCGACTCCATCGATAACTTCACCCTTACGGATATCTCTGGGGACACCATAAACTTCTCTTTACCCGCATCTCCACCCCTCTTCGGTCCCATCAATCCATACCTTTTCGAAACCTTTACTATCGTCCTGTCCTTCAATCCCCCCTTCTTCGGCAATGAGACCCTTGACGGCCAGATCCTCTTCTATTCCGAACTCGGCGGCGGGGGCCTCAACGTCATGATCTACCACCCAGGTAGTCCGACTCAGATCATCGATCACGGAGATCTGCTCTTCACAGGAACCACGACCGACCCCACATTCCTTACCGGAATCTTCAACGTCGGTGGCGACACCCTCACCATTACTCCTCAAACAGGTCCCGTACCTGAACCTTCCACTCTCCTTCTGCTGGGAACAGGAATGATCAGCCTTGCCGCCTCCATCGGTCGGCGGGTGTCCAAATCGAACTAGCCGTGATCATGCATTCGCCACGTTATGCAAAACGTGTGTACTTCCACAAAGCCCACCCGCCAGCCACTAAAAATAGCAGCATCACTCCAATCAGCATGACTCCGTAGCCATAGTTGATGGCCAGTGGAGGTCGCCTGGCGTAAGCAGCAAACCGGATAAAGACTGCCAGGGCGCCGGCAAGAATCACGTAATCCCACCAGCGTCGCCGATGACCATAGCTGGAGGCCGGTTCCTTACCGTCCTGAGCTGCAATCGTTTCATCCAGGTCCATGCTGTATCGAGTGCACTCCCGCGTGATGGTTTGAATACACGAGGCGCGTTCGCCAGGAGGAGCCGCCGCCGTACTGATTGCAAGCGCACCTAGAATCATCAGCGCTGACGCGGAAAAGATAATCACCTGAGTGGTTCGGTTAAAGTGAACAAACTCTCCGAACACGAGCGCACCCCATATCAGCCCCCACAACTGATTGGTGTTTGAGAGTGGGATGGCTCGGCTGATCCCTACATATTTGGTGCCGTACTGCTGGAACAGATCGCCGATGACCCAACAGAAGCCACCGAGGAAGAGCCACAACGTGGAAGACTTGATCTCCCTCAATTGAACCAGCGTCGAACTGCCGCCGTCGTGCAGTGTAAACGCCAGGGTCCCAATAATCACCAACTCACCAAGCGTAAAAATCGTAACGAAGGAAAGCGGATTGAGCCCCGAAAGATAAGCCTTTCGATAAGGGATATACATCGTCCCCAACAGCAGTCCCGCACCGAGCGCAGCGCCTACACCCGAGTAGACGCGATGCGCGGAGATAACGCCAGAACCCGCGGAAGCAAAGGACAAGCAACCGCCCCAATCATGATTGCGATCGCTCCGCCCAGAACGCTTATCCAGGTCTTGGCTCCTGCTCCACGCAACTCTCCAAACAACAGCCATCCCCAAAAGAGTCCCACCAGGGAGTTAATGTTCCAGAGAGGAAAAGCGATTGCCAATCCGACATCGCGTACAGCAACAATCGTCAACGTATTCGCCACAGCCCAGATGCCGCCCGCGAGCACGGCCCACACCATCAGATGAGGCTTTTGCTTCAGGTCGTACATCACAAACGATGTGCCTTTGAGCAGCGTAGGTACTGTCCATCGCGCGAAGAAGACTCCAACAATCATGCACAGCGAGATTACGACCGGAGAAAATCCGGTGTTGACCAGCTTCGTAGGAGCTTCCGCCCCACCCAACCACGTCGAGGCAGCGATCGCGCAAAACACACCGAGCCCGTGCATCGATCGCATTGCTGGAACAGCTTTAGTTGTACTCAAATGTCACCTGGCGTAACACGGCGGCGGTCAGATTCTTCTGGGGTTTAGAAAGCTTGGCGGCGATGAACGAACTCCAGCACAATGGCGCAACCAGTCACTCAGGGGTCCACCATCGATTGCTCCTCGCATACCAAAGACGCGGCAAATCTACGCCAGGCGCTTAAACAGTGTCAAGGGCGAGTGGCCCGCACGAAGCATCGAGTAAAGCTCGACCTTAAGGCCCGACTATTTACTAACCACAATCAGAGTCACTCCATGCTTCGGGATCCTCGACGTAAACATACCCGAGCGATGCCCCAAATCCTCGTGCGTCCAAACGTCCCGCACATTCGCTCCACTCTTAAACCCAATCTCGCTCAGATCAACAGACACATCCCGCGTGCTCCAGCTTCGATTGAAAAGACCCACAGCAACACGCCCACCACTCAGCGGTTTGGTCCAGACATCCAGGTCTCCACTCTCATAAAGTCGATCGCCCTGTTTCCCCAACTCATCCTGATCGATCGCGATGGCCTCTTTATTCATCAGAATATTTTTGTCCGCCTCGGACATCTTCGTCAGATCGTTCCCCGCCAGCAGCGGCGCAGCCAACAGCACCCACAAACTCATGTGTGTCTTGTACTCGGCCGTCGTCATCTTGCCGTTGCCGATCTCCAGCATGTCCGGATCGTTCCAGTGTCCCGGCCCTGCATACTTCGCAAGCCCGGCCTGGCTGAACCCGATCGCAATCATCCGCCCATATGAGTCGTCGATGTCGTCCGTCGTCCGCCACATATTCGCGCCCAGCTCCGGCCCCCACTTCCACGGCTGATCGACACCATACTGGCAAAGGCTATACACAATCGGCCGTCCCGCGGCCTTCAGCGCATCTCCCATCTTCCGGTAAGCCGCAATCATCAGGTTCTTCGCCGCGCTCGGATCATCCGGATGCTCCTTTTCCACCTGATGCATGTTGTCCTGAAACGAGCACAGATCGTACTTCAAAAAATCGACGCCCCACTCGGCATACAACTTCGCATCTTGCGCCTCATGCCCCAGACTTCCCTCATATCCCGCGCACGTCTTTGCCCCCGGCGAAGAATAAATCCCAAATTTCAGCCCCTTCGAGTGGATGTAGTCTCCCAGGGCCTTCATATCCGGAAAGCGTTCATTCGGATGCAGCACACCCTCCGCATCCCGCTTCCCCTGCCAGGTGTCGTCGACGTTCACATACACATAACCTGCATCGCGCATTCCCGTGCTCACCAGCGAGTCAGCCGCAGATCGAACGTCGGCATCAGTTACATGCCCTGCGAAGTGGTTCCAGCTGTTCCACCCCATAGGCGGCGCAGTCGCGACCTTCGGCTGACCGAACGCAGGAGGAACACAGAAGACGAGGGCAAAGGAAACGATACGAAAGGCACGCACCAAAGAAGGCTCCTGAAAAGATCGACTACATAGCGTGTCTAAGCATACAAGCAAGAATCATTTCCTTTCATGCCCATCGAATTCCGCCATGCCGCCTGACCGCATCTTCACCACACCCCGTGCCTGTGCTAAATTTCTAGCCTAGTGGGCAGCATCGACACAGGGACCCGGGTAATGACCTGAAGTTGGGTTAGGAGGTCTCATGAAACGACGCACCTCTCTGCTTGCCGCTCTCTTCCTCTTACTCGCCTCAACAACGTGGAGCCAGCAGCTCGGCAAAAGAATCACAAATAAAGACGTCATCGACATGGTGGCCCTCGGCCTCTCCGACGATGTCATCATCGCTAAGATTCGCAGCGCCGGTGCAGGAGGGACTCTCCAGTTCGACACCAGTGTCGACGGCCTGAAAGAACTCAAGGCCGCCAAGGTCTCCGACGAAGTCATCAAGGTGATGATCAACCCCGCCCCTCCTGCCGCCTCGGTCGTAGTCGCCGCCACACCCATCACGAACGACCCCAACCTCCCACCCCCGGAGGTCGGCGTCTACTGGAAGAACGCCAATGCCTTCGTCCTCATCGAGGGACAGGCAATCAGCCAGGCCAAGGTCGGCGGCAAGGCCGGCAGCATGTTCACCTACGGCCTGCGAAACGAACATTGGGACGCTTATCTGAACGGTCCGGAATCGAAAAACGTCATCCAGGACCGCCAGCCCATCTTCTACCTCTACGTTCCCGATGGCGGCAGCGCATCCGACTTCGTTCTGATCAGCCTTGAGAAGAAAGGCAACCGGAGGGAGTTTCAGATAGGAAGCTTCGGAGGCATCACCGGCGGCAAATCGGGCGTCAAGCGGGATAAGGAGGTCGCCTTCACCGCCGAACACGCGGGAATCAGGACCTACAAAATCAAGCTGGACGCAGCTATGAAGCCCGGAGAATACGCCTTCTTCATGGGCACCGGCCAGCAGGCAACCATGGCCGGCGGCCAAACCGGAGGAGCCAGATCGGGAGGCGCCGCCGCCGGACGGGTCTATGACTTCAGAATTCCGGATTGATTGAATCACCTCAAACACCCGGGGCTAACCCTATTATTTCGAAGGCTTTGCGCAGTTCTGACGGGGAGGGGGTACCGCCCCATCTGCCACTTCCGTGTTATTGGCTAGAGAGGTACCCATAATTACTCTCGTCACATCAGTAGGCGAGGCTCCCCCATGACTCCTCTCCGTATAGTTGTAATCGCTTCAATCTTCACCTCCTCCACCTTCTCACTTGCAGCGAATCTTCCCCGCAACGTTAACGTTATCGTCTGCCAGCCAAACGCAGGCTGCATCCACCATTCCATCTTCGGCCACGACTACAAGATAATCAGCACCGACCGCTTTACCGTCATGGTCTTCCTCTCCAACGAAGGCCCTTACACCCGGGCCGACATCAGCATCACTAACCTTACCCCCAACTCCATCAATCTCTCGCCCGAAGACTTCCGCATCGAAGCCCTGAACTCCAAATCCAAAGTCTTCCTCTACGTCCCACCCTCGCAACTCGAGAACGTTCCGACCCTAACCCGGACCACCGCAGCGCGCCGCCGACGCGCCGGCGAACCCGCAAAATCCGCAGCTCAGCGAACTGGAGGCCGCTCGGCAAAGAGCGATCCAGGAAGCAGTAGAACTCGCGGCAGCGACCCCGCATCTGAAGGCAATCACCGTCCTGCCCAACCAGGCGGTCCACGGTCGCGTCTACTTCGAGCGCGATCCGAATGCCACGTACCAGCAGGTCAACGTCGTCCTACCCATCGCCGGCACTGTATTCAAGTTCCCCGACGTCATCAAACCCTGACGCATCGCCCGGCGCTTTTTGATTGCGGCAGTCGCTCCTCAGCTCGGTAACCGCAAACGTCCGGGTGTCCCATCCTTCGCGTATTTGCGAAGGATGGGACGTTTAAATTCAACCGTCATCTCCCCATTGATGCCCCTCGAGTGGTGGATTCCTCACCACTATCGAGGTATTTGTGCGTCTGCCTAGCGTGGTGGCAAAAAAGCACTCCATCTCGTGATGCGTTCTTCGTTGCAATCGTGCAAAGTGTTGGATGAGATCGCAGTTGCACTTGCCTGATTTCGCGTAAGTCGGGCGTATCCGGATTTGCAATCGGCCGCGATCAAACGCGAAACTTTAGCTCTGTAAAGAACATCATAAGAGAGTGCAGTCGCTCAGAGTTGGGGCAACGCGCCGATGGTGAACCGGGAGAGCCCGCATGAAAGCACGTCAGCAATGGCAGTTCATCGCGCTTGCTTTTGCCTTGACCGCGATGGCGGTTGTATTGCCGGACACAGCGCATGGACAGAGAGCGACACTTCCGGAAACGCACTCTGCGACGGCGGAGTCCGCCGTCCCGAACGTGATCATTATTGGCTTTGTCGGAGGCTTCGTTAGTCCGGATGATACGAAGCACCCTGAAGTGCAGTTTGCCGCATATCTTCGCGACCGTTACCCCTCCATCCATGTGGACGTATTCGGGAATCACCATGGACGAAAAGCTCTTAATCAGGTCGTGCGCCTTCTCGACACCGACCATGACGGTGCCCTTACCTCCATCGAGAAAGAGCGAGCCACAATTATCATCTACGGGCACAGTTGGGGCGCTTCGGAGGGAGTTGCACTCGCCCGGGAGTTAGGGAAGATGGGTATCCCCGTGGCACTCACGATCCAGGTGGACACGATTACAAAACCGGGTCACAAGGCCACCGCGATCTCTCCTAACGTAGCCAGCGCGATCAATTTCTATCAGACCGGAGGTCCGCTTCATGGACGCCAGGAGATCGTCGCGGCCGATCCCGAACACACAGAGATCATTGGGAACATTCGGATGACCTATGAAGACCGTCCAATCAATTGCGATAACTATAGTTGGTATGCCCGGACCCTCAACAAACCTCATCACGAAATCGAGAATGATCTGCGCATATGGGACGAGGCTGCATCCCTGATCAATGCAAATCTGCCTGGCGTGGCATCAACAGCTCAAACACCTTCTCCCTCCAGATCGCCCTTCTTCAAATACCTTAAGCTCGGCCTCCAGGCACATGAGACGGAAACCGCTCTACTCGAAGTTCCAAGTGGGGAAAAGATCAATGAAGGTACTCCCGGAGATGCGGCGTCGCCTTCGAGCAAGCGAAAGATTCAAGCCGTTGCTCAACAGCAGAAGTGATGAACTCCCGGATGTCGCAAAAGCGTCGCTTCAACTCCATTTCCTTCTGCTAAACTGCCGCCATGCGCGGCCCAGACGAAGAATCGCCCGGCCTCAAAACAGTCCAGTTTGTGCTGAAGGTTCAGGATTGCGCGATTGAAGTGAACGCGCAACTGCCCGACGGGCCGATTCATCCGGTCGTCCTGCTCCCAATCATTCAGAACCTGTCCAATGCCATCTCCGACATCGCCGAGCGGCAGGCCGCTCGTGTAAATCAACATGTGAGCTGCCACGAGGGCTGCGGAGCCTGTTGTCGCCACGCCGTGCCGATCACGCCAGTGGAGGCGCGTATGCTCTCCGAGTGGATCGATGCGCAGCCCGAGGAGAGAAAGACGATTCTTCGGTCACGCTTCCGCAAGACCGCAGAGCGATTAGAGGAGAGCGGCATCGCAGAAAGCATCCGCGAAGCCTCGCTTCCTCTCGATAGTGAAAAGATCCATACGCTCGGGCTCAAGTACTTCGCGCTCGGTATCCCGTGCCCATTTCTCGAAGAGGAACGCTGCACGATTCATGAAATACGCCCTCTTCGTTGCCGCGAATATCTCGTGGTTTCGCCGGCTGAACACTGCGCGCATCCGGAGACGAAAGAGATCATCAGCATCAAGCCGCCGGTGCTGCTTTCGCACGTGCTCGAAAAATGGAGCCCGAGCGGAGACGCCCGGTCTTTCGAGTTCATCCTTCTCACCATGCTGGATGAATGGGTGGCAGAGCATCCTGCCGATGACGATTGCGCCCGCAGGACCGCTCCCGAATTATTGCAGGAGCTTCTAGGCGCCTTTGCCGGCGTGAATCAGGCTGCACCGGAAGCAATTTAGGAAGCGCCGCTGATCCCGAACATCTGACGCAACGCATCCGTCGCCTCCTCCGCGTCGCGAATCTTGAAGTCCGCAGCGAGCCGCAGCGCAGTCGCCGTCGGGGCCAGCGCGGTCAGCGTTCCCACCATCGTCTCCGACGGAAGCTGCGGTGTGCCCGGACCCACAAGGATGTAATCTACACTATCCGCGTTCAGTAGAGTCTTCGCATCGCGAAGAGAACACGTCGATCGCACATCGAAACCATGCCGCGTCAGAACGGTTCTTACAAACACGCACAGATCCGCCGACTCATCGAGCACCAGCACCCTGGGCCCACTCTGCTCCTGAGCCTCCTGTGCCGGCCGCTGCTTCAGAAAAGACAGGATCGCCTCTTCCTCCGTCGGATAACTCGGCAGCAAGCCGCTAAGCTTCGTCATGTTCAGCAGGTTCACCACGAACGCAGGAGGAGTCGCCAGCCGGACACCGCCACCGCGTTTGTTCATACGTTCGGCATATCGCACCAGCAGTCCCATCGCGATACTGTCCAGGCGAGTGACCTCACTCAAGTCCACGACAAATCGCGTGAAGTCACGCTCGCCCAGCTCAAACGCGGCCTCCAGCGCCTTCACCTCTTCGCCCAGAATAACGCGGCCAGTGCACTGAATAATGTAGACATTCCCCACAAAACGCGATTTCAAACTTAGCAGCATGACTTCCTCGGTCAGCTCATTTCAAAAGAGCCGCTGGCACTAAACTAACCCAATGGCGGAGCGGAAGAAAGCTGAAGGCCAAAAGGATCGAGCCAGGCGAATATTCGCCATCCTCGGAACAGCCGCATTCCTCATCCTCGCCCCCGGAACCGTCGCCGGGCTCATCCCGTGGTGGATCTCTCACTGGCATCTTCGTCCACCGTTCTTCGGATTCACTCCCTTCCGCGCAATCGGCGTCCTGCTAATAATCGGCGGCGTTGCCGTTGTGCTCGAATCCTTCGCGCGCTTCGCCCTGCAAGGCATCGGCACACCTGCGCCTGTCTTTCCCACGCGACACCTTGTTGTCACGGGCTTCTACCGCTACGTTCGCAACCCCATGTACGTCGCTGTCACATCCTTAGTTCTTGGCCAGGCTTTACTGCTGGGCAACACCCACCTCCTCGCATACGCAGTAGTTCCTTGGCTGGCCGCGCACGTGTTCGTCCTCACCTACGAAGAACCCACACTGCGCAGAACCTTCGGCGCTGAATACAAAACCTATTGCGCTCATGTTCCTCGCTGGATACCTCGACTCACCCCCTGGCGCAACACCACATCAGAAAGGCAGGACTAGCCAACCCATCTGACCGCAGCAAAAGTTTGCTGGTTTTCTAGGACATTTGCTAGTGTCCACTCCCCCGGTCGGGTGCCTAGACTCATGTAAGGTCCCCGAAATAGCTTCATCCGAGGGAAGATCATGAAAAATCGCATCGCACTCAAAATCACAACGCTCATTGCTCTGGCAATGGCAGCCTTCGTCCTGACCACCCGAATCGCCAACGCTCAAACGCAGATCCAGGGAGTCATCGACGGCCGCAGTGGCGCAACCATGTCCCTCCAGGTCGTCGGCTCTCCAGACACCACCGTCCTCCTCACCGACGCCACCGAAGTCGGCGAGGTCGAAGGAGTCTTCCATGGCCGCACCAAGCAGATGCCCATGACCGCCCTCATCCCCGGCCTTCCTGTTCAGGTCAAAGGCACCCTTAACGACCAGAACCAGCTCGTCGCCGACAGCGTCAAATTCAAGGGCTCCGACCTCAAGACTGCCATGGACGCGCAAGCCGGTCTGCAGCCCACCGAGCAGAAGATAGCCGCCAACACCGCGCAAATCCAGCAGACCGACGCGCAGGTTGCAGCGCAACAAGCCGCCCTGGCGGCCCAGCAAGCCCAACTCACCGCCGAGCAGCAGAAGATCGCCGCCAACAAAGCCGCCATCGCCGCCGACAATAAACGCTTCGGCGAACTCGGCGAGTACAACATCCTCGGCGAAACCACCGTCTACTTCGGCAACGGAAAAGTCACCGTCGATCCTCAATATCAGACCGCGCTAGTACAGTTGGCCCAGCAAGCCAAAGGCATCACCGCCTACATCCTCCAGGTGCAGGGCTATGCCTCCGCAGTTGGCAGCGCCGCGTTGAATCAGAAACTCAGCAGTGAACGCGCCAACGCCGTCACCGCGATCCTCGAGCAGCAAGGCGGAATTCCCCTCACCAACATGCTCGCCCCCGGTGCCATGGGCACCTCGCAACAGGTCGACTCCGACAAAACCGCAGAAGGCCAGGCCGAGAACCGCCGCGTCGTCGTCCGGATACTCCAGAACAAAGGCGTCTCCGGCACCTGAGCTTACGGAGCGACCGAAGCAGTAGCAGCCCTCCCACGCCCCGTAAGCTCTCGAATCAGATCCACCTCGCGCTGTCGATACGGCGTGTCGTCCTGCTTGAACACCTCATGAAACCAGATCGTCGGCTGCTCTCGCACATACGGTCTCTCCCACGAGTCCCACGGATAATACGTCTGCGTCTTTCCCGCCACCAGCCCCCAGTTGATCGCCCCCACGTTATATTTCTTCGCAACCGGCAAACTCCCGTCGAACGTACTCCCATTTCCCCGCGCCATATATTCCGTGCAGATAATCGGTCGTCCCAGCGGCTTCAGCTCTAGAATCCGCGCCTCAAATTTCTCCGGCCAATCATAGTTATGAAACGTAATCACATCCGACTCCGCCAGTTGAATCTTCGTCGTCGCATTCTCCTTCGCCGGATCGCTCCAGTTGACCCTCCCAAACCCCGCTCGTCAGCGGCTGCGTCGGATGCACCGAGCGCGCCCACGCAAACGCCTTCGGCAGCAGTTCATTCACGCGTCGCAGCCTTTGCCGCCTCATCCTCGCGTCGCATCGCCGCCGCGATTCTCCGGCTCATTCCACACATCCCACCCCAGCACGCGATCGTCCTTCGCAAACGCTCCCACCACGCCCTTCACATAAGCCTCAAGCTGCGGCTCGACGCTCCGGTCCATCAGCCGTTCCTTCCCCGGGCTCTGCACCCAACCCGAGTTATGGATTCCCGGAATCGGCGGATGCTGCGGCCCCAGGTGCGGATTCGTCTCCCAGCAGGAATCGAACAACACCAGCAGCGGCCGTATATGGTGCTTCGCCGCGATCGAAAGAAACGTATCCAGCCGCTCGGTAAAACCCTTCGCATCCTGCTGCCAGAGCTGGTCCTGCAGAAACACCCGCATCGTATTCATCTCGATGCTCTCTCCCATCCCCAGCTCTTTATCGATCAGCGCCGGGTTGAACGTCGCCGCCTGAAACATCTCCAGTTCATTGATCGCGTCCGAAGGAATAAAATTCGCTCCCACCAGCCAGGGCTGCTTCGCATACCAGTCATTGGCCCGCTGTGCGCTCCATCGCCCATCCGCATCATCACTCGTCTGCGCAACCATCGCGATCGGAGCAACAACAAGACAAGCAAACACCACCGTCAAGAAGAGAGAACGTTTCAGCATCATTATTTTTCCTTTGTCAGAGAACAGCGAATGGGCCTTTCTTGTTGGCATCGCACTTGCTCTTCTTGTCGTCATTCCCGAAGGGAATCTACTTCTCATCTTCCAGTCCCACCTCAACAGCAGAAGGCGCCAATATCGGACCTGCCAATTCCTGCCCATTCTACTCATACTGCCGGTTCTTTCCCGTCCATACGGCGAGCTAGACTTAGGCACCACGGACGGGATCAGTCTCGTAGTTTCCGAAAAGTTGACTTTGCGGGCACTGCGGTATTACTTCCGCTAAGCCGACTTGTGGTTACCGATCATGAGCATTGACGATTTACCAATCGCGGACAATCCATCGACACCATTCGCCCGTGGTGTATGAGCTGGAAAACATGAAAAAAGAAGGCGGGCCTCGGCGGCCCGCGTTTCGTCTGCGATCAAGTCAGCGCTGGCGGGTGTTGGCGAGCGCCCGAAGGATTGTGCGAGTGTTCTTGTTCATGACCTGACGAAGGTACATGGTGATGGCGAAAAGGAGGACCAGAAAGAAAAGGTCGACGCGAAGGACTGAGTGCAGAAGTCCGCCCAGGGTTTCTGGCGGGAACATGTGGTGGTGCATCCAGATAAAGGCGACGACGGCGAGGATGGCGAGCACGCCAACGATAATGCGGGAGGAGCGTTCGGACCTGTCGGCGGCTGCGAGGGCTTGCTGGACGAAGGCGAGTTCCGCGTTGGTGTTTTCGGAGTTTGGCTGCTGGTGTTCGGGGCTCATGCTGGTTTCCTTTCGGAGGTTAGGTATTTGCGAAGGGTGGTGACTCCGTAATGGAGGCGCGACTTAGCGGTGCCGATCGGAATCTCTAGGATGGCGGCACTTTCTTCGAGTGTGAGGTCGTGCTGATAGTGGAGCAGCAGGACAGCTCGGCTGGCGGGCGAGACGTGGTCGAGGAGTGTCAAGAAGGCCTCGCCGGGTGGCTCGCCGAGAAAGGGGTACGAGAGTAGTGAGGTGTTCAGGTGGTGCGTCGTCGAGGGGTTGCCAGCGGCGGGCGTGTTTGAGATGCGAGAAGGCAATACGCGAAGCGATCCGGAAGGTCCAGGGGCGGAAGACGGAGGGCTCGCGCAGGAACCGGAGCTTGCGGAAGATCTGGAGCGAAGTCTCTTGGAGAACGTCGTCGGCGAGGGCAGCGCCGACGAGACGGGTGATGTAGCGGCGCAACGGCGCGTAGGCGTCACGGAGAAGTTGTTCCAGTGCGGTCCGGTCGCCGGTTTGCGCGAGAAGGACCAGCAGGGTTTGGTCGGGCGACGCGGGCTCCTTCGCTTGAGTTCGGGTGTGCATGCTTGAGAGAGGTGTTGCGGTCGCTGAAAGTTCGGTTCTGGCGGATAAATAATTATGAACGCGTCAGACGGGGTGGGTGCTGACCACTGTCCAGATCTGTGATCATCCCATTCAATTCGGCCAGCGCTGCGGCCCGCACTGGGCGTCGCAACGAGGTGAGGGATGCTGAATTGTCTCCTAACAGGGGCCAAAATCGGGGCAGAACCGCCTCGCAACCGAGCCGAGTCGGGACGGATGGCACAGGTCTGAATCTTGGGTAACCCATCTTCGCGCAGTCTCATCGCGCTAAGGTGGACATTCGGGCGAAGCTCGAACCGTCTTGCTTAAGGGCACGGCTTCAGCCGTGCCACAACCCTCCGGCGAGCTAGACGGTTTGCCTGTGACTCAGGCGTAATTCATCAGCTCAGAAAGTTCTTCGCTCGCCTGTAAGTTTTGCTAGTAGAAGAGCTAGCGCGGGACTTATAGGCTTTGCTGGCGCGTCCTTTGCGTGCATCGCAATCACATATTTGAGGTTCACATGCAAAATCTTCGATTCGTGCTGCGTTCACTTGGCTGCGCCATTGCCTTCGCTCTCATAGCGGCAACTGGCTGCAACGACAAGTCTGCGCCTTCGTCTGCCACCACGGGTCAGACACAGGGCCCGCCGAAGATGAAGATGACGACGCCCATCCCGGCGTCCATCACCACGCCTGACTCTGTGGACACGCGCATCGGCACTCTTAAATTCAATGACGGCTTCCCGGACGACGCCACCGTCCAAAAGGTTTATGACAACCTCGACTTCTCGCGCGGAGTGCAGACGTTTATGAGCGGAATGCCGGGGGCTTCGCTGGCCGCGATGCGCAGAGGTTTCCAAAAGCTGGGCGTTGTCAATGGAACCATTTTGGTCTACGAGGATCGTCTGGACTCAAAGTCGCTTTTTCTCACCGGGAACACCGATTCCGTCTACTTCAGCACGTGGCTCAATTTGAAGGACGGCCCCTTGGTGATTGAATCGCCTCCCAACGTGCTGGCGTTCCTCGACGACTCTTGGTTCCAGTACGTCACCGATATCGGCAATGCGGGTCGCGACAAGGGTAAGGGCGGCAAATATCTCGTGCTACCGCCGGGCTACAAAGGCGAAGTTCCGAAGGGTTACCTTGTCGCTCCCTCGCGTACTTATAACCTCTGGCTTATGGGCCGGGGATTCCCGGTGAATGGTGACCTTAAACCCGCTGTGGAGGGCATAAAGAAGAACCTGCGCATCTATCCGCTGGCCCAGTCAAAGAATCCGCCCGAAACGAAGTTCATCAATGGCTCAGGCGTCGAACTTAATACGGTTCACTCGAACGACTTTAGCTATTTTGAAGAGCTGAATGAGGTGGTACAGGAGGAGCCCAGCGAAGCGTTGGACCCTGAAAGGCTGGGATTGTTCGCCTCCATCGGCATCGAGAAGGGAAAGCCATTTGCGCCCGATGAGCGCATGAAGAAAATTCTGACCGAGGCAGCGGCTGTGGGGAACGCCACCTCCCGGGCCATCCTATTCCGCACGCGGTCGAAAGATGCCCACTTCTTTCCCAACAGCGCGTGGGTGACAACCTTTGCCGGAGGCTATGAGTTCTTGTCTCAACCCGGCGTGCGCAATCTCGATGCACGAACTATGTTTCATTACTATGCCACCGGTATAACCCCGGCCATGGCTTTGAAGATGGTGGGCGTCGGCTCACAATATGCCGCCGCGTTCGTGGACTCCGAAGGTAAACCGCTGGATGGCAGTAAGACCTACAAAATTCACCTGCCGCCCAACATCCCGGCGAACAACTTCTGGTCGTTCGTCGTCTATGACAATCAAACTCGCTCCGAGCTTCAGACTGATGAGCAGTTTCCCGGCATAGGCAGCCAGACGAAGGGTATTGTCGCGAACTCTGACACCTCAGTAGATGTCTGGTTCGGTCCGACCGCGCCTGCGGGGCATGAATCGAACTGGGTGCAGACGGTACCCGGTAAAGGATGGAACGTCCTCCTGCGCCTTTACGGCCCGTTGCAGCCGTGGTTTGACAAGACATGGAAGCCCGGCGAGTTCGAGTTGGTGAAGTGACACGTTAAAGAATTGAAAAGCTCTATCCGCCTAATCCCGGACGGTCGTTCACCACTCAAGCCAGCTTCTTATTCGCAGCGGCCGTCGACCAGCAGTATGCCTCCGTCGATCTGTCATCCGCAATCCTCGACAGAATCTGGGCCTCTCGCGAGCATCTCTCCCCCTCCTCGTGGTCTCCGTCGTGGTGCTTGCCCGCTGCGGCGAGATGTTTACACGCCGCATCAATATGATGTTTTGCTGCGTCCAGATGAGCCTGCCGTGCCATTGGTAAAACCTCTTCCTTGAGGTACGCTGTCATTTTGAAACTGGATTTGTCTGTCGTTTACCTGACTTTTTATCCAAGAAAAATTATTTTTGGCTGTTTTCTGCCCAAAAAACGCATGTCAAGCCCTCAAACCGCTTAACTCATTCCCCATCAGCAACATCCGCGTGGCATGATAGTTATCTCCAAACCGATATAATTAAACAAGATGTTAATGAGGGCTGCCTCCGGCGAAAGCTGTGGCGGCCCTTCGCGCTTAACTGAACACCAAAGCACCACGAAAGTGACGCAAAGCACATGCAGAGCCAGCAGAAATGTATTCCCGAGATCCCACTCTAACCTTCAGCTAACCCAAACAAAATAAGTATTTTAGCCGTAACCCTCATGGATGCAATATTTTAGTGGAGCACCCTGCCGCTAAACTATTGCATCCATTCCACTTGCCTCCAAAATACCCCTGCGAAGGGGGAGGGGCCTAACCAGAACTTCACGGAGCCAAAAAATGCCAGCCACAACCTGCCGTCACATCAAAACCAACGGAAAACGCTGCCAATCCCCATCTCTCGGCCTCTCCGCCTTCTGTTACTTTCACTCACGCCTTCACCGTCGCCACAGGCATCTGGTCGAAAACAGCTCCGCTCTCGTCGAACCAAACCCCAATCCCGCGACATCTGCATCCGGCGCGCCCCAATCCCTCGCCAATGACGCTACCCAGAATCCCATCGAGCTCGACCTGCCGCCCGTCGAAGACGCCGAATCCATTCAGGTCTCCATCTCTCTTCTCATCGCCGCACTCGCACGCAACCGCATCGACCCCAAACGCGCCGCCGTCCTCCTCTACGGCCTCCAACTCGCCTCCACCAACGCGAAATCCATCATCGTCGAGCCCTATGCCTCCTCCGTCATTCGCGCCGTCACCCGCACCAAATCCGGACGCGACCTCGCAACACGAGAGCCGGAAGGGAATGAAAAAAATGCTGCGCGCACGACTCCGAAACCCGCCGCTGCACTGCCTGAAACGTCGATCGCCCTCATTTATAAAGAAAACCTATAACCTTATTGATTGAAATTGGCTCACATCCTGCTACCCTAGAGGTAACGGCGAAATATCGCCTATATGAAAGCAGGATGCATTATGGCAACAGGAACAGTGAAATGGTTTAACGACGCAAAAGGCTTTGGCTTCATCACCCCGGAAGACGGTGGAGAGGATCTCTTCGCGCACTACTCAGCAATCAACTCAAGCGGCTTCAAGTCCCTCCAGGAAGGCCAGCGCGTAACGTTTGACATCACCACTGGCCCCAAGGGCAAGCAGGCTGCAAACATCCAGCCCGCCTAACTCCTGCGGTACGCTGCAAAAAACACCAGGCAGCGAAGCTCCGTTTCACCACACAATCACCCCAACAAAGGGTTGCAAGCGACGCCATGCGCCGCTGCAACCCTTTGTGTTTAAACCCCCTACAACTATTGGGTAATTCTGAACCTCATCGGTAACTGCTAAGTTACCAGTCACTGCAGTTACCGCAGGAGGCACATTATGACGCTCCTTCAGAGACTCTCCCTCGTCGCTGCCATCGGCTCCGCAACTTTCTCCTTCGCTGCCAGCGTCCCCAGCAAGACTATCCTCCCCGACAACGTTATCCTCTGTGAACCCAACCCCGCCTGCGTTACCAAGGTCCTCTACGGCCGCAACTACAAGGTCCTTGCTACGCCGCGCTTCACCGTCATGGTCGCCGTCTCGCGCGAGGGCATCTATACCCGCGCCGACGTCAGCATCACCAACAACACCGATTCGCCCCTCGCAATGTCCCCCGACGACTTCCGTGTCGAAGTCCTAACCCCCAAGCCCAAGGTCCTCCTTTACGTCCCACCAGCCAACCTGCTTCTTCCCCCTCCACCCCTTCCTCCGGCCCCACCCACCGCCGCCCCCCCCTCACCCCAAGCCACCCCAGTCGGCAGCGCCTTTGTAACCCAATCTGCAGCGCCCGCCGCCACCGATACTGCTAGCCCCGATACTGCTAACCCCCCGGCACCCTCCGAAGTCGACGCAGCCGCCGCCGAGGCAAAAGAGAAGGCTATGCAGGAAGAGGCTGAGAAAACAGCCGCCGAGCAAAATCTGACCGCAACCTCGATCGGTCCCAACGAAGTCATGCGCGGCCGGGTCTACTTCGAGCGCGACAAGAAAGCCCACCTCGTCAACGTCGTATTGCCTATCGCCGGCCTCGTCTTCGAGTTCCCCTACGCCCAGAAACGGTAACCAGTTTGGTGATCTCCACAACAACTCGCTGGACGAAAAGGGTGTCCTATATGTCAGTATCACTCAGTACCAGCAAGCACCATAAGGAGATAGCACGATGAAGAAATTCCTCCCCACTGCCGCCTGCGCGATTTTACTTGTTGCGGGCATCGCACAAGCCCAGGTCGTCGTCCGAATCGGCCCTCCCCCACCGCGTCCTGTTGAGGTTGTTCCACCACCACCGCACGAGCACCCCGGCTGGGCCTGGCACGACGGCTACCACCGCTGGGACGGCAACCGCTACGTCTGGGTTCCCGGATACTATGTTGAGCCACCACACCCACACGCCGTCTGGGTCCGCGGCCATTGGGCCAACAGAAACGGCGGCTACGTCTGGGTCGAAGGCCACTGGCGCTAAGCCCATCGATACCTCGACACCTTGGCGGGTCAGCGGAGTGGCCCGCCAAGGTATCATCATCGAATGACCGCTGAATCCCGCGCAAAAAACATAAAAATCCTAATCTTCGATGTCGACGGCGTCCTCACCGACGGCCAGATATTCGTCATACCCAACGCAGCCGGTCACGGCATCGAAGCCAAAGGTTTCGCCGCACACGACGGCCTTGGCATCTCCCTAGGCCGTCTCGGCGGCCTGCGCATCGGCATCATCACCAAGCGCAACTCCCAGACCGTAGCCATCCGCGCCAACGACCTCAAACTCGAGTTCGTCTACCAGGGCCAGTCCCACAAGATGGACGCGATCCGCGACATCCTCGCCAGGACCGGCGCCACCATCGACCAACTCGCTTACGTCGGCGACGACATCATCGACCTCCCCGTCATGCGTCAATGCGGCCTCGCCATCGCGACCGCCAACGCCCGCAAAGAGGTGAAATCCATGGCCCACTACGTCACCCCCAACCCCGGCGGCTTTGGTGCCGGCCGCGACGCCATCGACTTCATCCTCACCGCCCAGGGCACCCTCGAAAAAGTCATCGAGCAATATCTCGACGAATCCAACAAAGCGGCCGCTTCCTCCGACGTAGGCCAGGGCAACATGTAGATAACAGGGCGGCGAACAAAGAACGAATAAAATCGCGCTACAATCAGCGAATGCCGCTCGAAATTCCCGAATCCCTCGCCTGGGCGCACCCTGTCACAGCCGAGTGGTTCCTCACCAAATTCGGCAGCCCCACCGAGCCGCAGACCCATGGCTGGCCAAGCATCCTTACTGGCGACGCCACCCTTATCTCCGCCCCCACCGGCTCTGGAAAAACTCTCGCCGCATTCCTGGTCTGCATCGACCAGCTCCTCCGCGCGTCCCTCTCCGGCCAGCTCGCGCCTTGCACTCAAGTCGTCTATGTCAGCCCACTCAAAGCTCTCTCCAACGATGTGCAGAAAAACCTCGACGCCCCACTCGCAGAGATCCAGCAACTAGCCATGCAACGCGGCTATCTTTGTCCCGAGATTCGCACCGGCGTCCGCACCGGCGACACTCTCCCCAAAGAGCGTGCCGCCATGCTCCGCAACCCGCCCCACATCCTCGTCACCACGCCCGAGTCCCTCTACATCCTCCTCACCGCCGGCAAGTCCCGCGAACATCTTCGCCGCGTCCGCACCGTCATCGTCGACGAGATCCACGCCGTAGCCGACGACAAGCGCGGTGCGCACTTGGCCCTCTCGCTCGAACGCCTCGACGCCCTGGTCACCGGCGAAAACCGTCTCAGCCCAGGTCAATTCCTAACCGGCCTCACCACGCCACCGCAGAGAATCGGCCTCTCCGCCACACAAAATCCCATCGAACTCGTCGCCAGCTTCCTCACCGGCATCCATCCCGAACGCAAGCCCGCCACCATCATCCAGGTTGGCCAGCGCCGCGAACTCGACATCGCCATCGAGGTCCCCAGCGACGAACTCAGCTCCGTCACCAACACCGGCATGTGGAACGAAATCTTCGACAAACTCGCCGCCCACGCCGAAAACCACCGCTCCACACTAGTCTTCGTCAACACCCGCCGCCTCGTAGAAAAGATAGCCTTTGAACTCGCCAACCGCATCGGCCCTGAACACGTAGCCGCTCACCACGGCTCGCTCTCCCGTGTTCTTCGCCTCGATGCGGAACAGCGATTAAAAAGTGGACAGATAAAAATCCTCATAGCAACAGCATCGCTGGAGCTAGGAATAGACATCGGCGACATCGACCTCGTCTGCCAGATCAGCACCACCCGCGCAGTCGCCGTAGCCATGCAGCGCGTCGGCCGCGCCGGCCACTGGCGCGGAGCCATCCCCAAAGGCCGCTTCTTCGCCACCACCCGCGATGACCTCATCGAACAGGCCGCACTCGTCAGAAAGATGCGCGCCGGCGAACTCGATCAGTTACAAATTCCCCCGCAACCCGCCGATGTCCTCATGCAACAGATCGTCGCTGCCTGCGGAGCCGAGCCCTGGGAAGAAGACGCACTCTACAACACCCTCCGACGCGCCTACCCCTACCGCAACCTCACGCGAAAGCAGTTCGACGACCTCCTGATCCTCCTCGCCGAAGGCATCGAATCCACCCGTGGCCGCTACGGCGCCTACCTCCTCCGGGACGGCGTTCAGCACCACCTCCACCCACGCCGCGGTGCCCGCAGCATCGCCATCTCCAACGGGGGCGCCATCCCCGACAACTCTCTCTTCAACGTCATCCTCCAGCCCGAAGGCGTGCAAATAGCCACGCTCGACGAGCACTTCGCCGTCGACTCCAGCCCCGGTGACGTCATCCTCCTCGGCACCTCCAGCTGGCGCATCCAGCGTATTGAAGCCACTGGTCGCGTCCTCGTCGAAGACGCCCACGGCGCGCCGCCGACGCTTCCTTTCTGGTTCGGCGAAGCCCCGCAACGCACCTCCGTCCTCTCCGACGGCGTCGGCGAACTCCGCGAGCAGATCTCCGCCCGCACCCCAAACGTGGTCCCCGGTCATGTCTCTCAAGCGGACCCCGAAGTAGACGCCGCCATCGCATGGCTCATGCAAGAGTGCGGCCTCTGCGAAAGCGGCGCAAAGCAACTCATCGCCTACATCGTCACCGGCCGCGCCGTCCTCGGGGCCGTCCCCTCCAAAACCACCATCATCGCCGAACGTTTCTTCGACGACGGCGGCGGTATGCAGCTCATTCTCCACGCTCCCTTCGGTGGCCGCATCAACAAGGCCTTCGGCCTAGCCCTGCGCAAACGTTTCTGCCGCGGCTTCAACTTCGAGCTTCAAGCCGCCGCCACTGACAATGGCATCAACATCTCCCTCGCCGAGCAGCACAGCTTCCCCCTCGCCGACGTCTTCCACTTCCTCACCGAACACACCGCGAAAGAGCTCCTCGAACAAGCCTCCATCGCCTCTCCCATCTTCAAAAACCGCTGGCGCTGGGCCGCCGGACGCAGCCTTCAACTCCTCCGTTTCTCAAAAGGAAAACGCGTCGCCCCGCAAATCCAGCGCACCCGCTCCGAAGATCTCATGGCCTCTGTCTTCCCCCAGGCCGCCGCCTGCTTCGAGACCATCGTCGGCGACATTCAGATCCCCGACCACCCCCTCGTCAACGAAGTCATGCAGGACGTCCTCCAGGAAGCGATGGACCTCGAAGGCCTCATCGAACTCCTCCGCGGCATAAAGGACGGCACCATCCGCTGTCTCGCCGTCGACACTCCAACCCCGTCCGTCTTCGCCCACGAGCTCCTCAACGCCAACCCCTACGCATACCTCGACGAAGCCGGCCTCGAAGAACGCCGCGCCCGCGCCACCTCGTTAGGCCGCAATTTGCCCGACGAACCAGGCAAAATCGACCTCGCCGCCATCACCGCAATCCGCAAGGAGATATGGCCCGATCTCCGCGACGAAAACGAACTCCACGACCTCCTCCACTCCCTCATCGCCCTCCCGCTCAACTTCATCGAGACACCCGGGACCACCGATACAGCGGGTGCGCCATCCTTTGCGGCTTCATCGCAAAGGGTGGGGTATCGCGGGGAAGCGCGACCGTCTTCTCTCGAAACACGCGACTGGCCCATCTTCTTCGAACGCCTCACGCAAAAAGGCCGCGCCCAAACCCTCGAGCTCAACGGGACCCCCTGCTGGGTAGCCACCGAACGCCTCCCCAACGTCGCCACTCTTTGCCTCTCGCCCCAAAACGTGTCGCCCCAAAATCTTGTCATTCTGAGCGAAGCGAAGAACCCCCGCATTTCGCTCGAAGTCCCACAAATCTCCATAGAAGAAGCAACCGAAACAGTTACAAAAGAACAATCCGTCCAGAAATGTGTTCAAGGGTGGTTACAAATCCTTGGTCCCACCACAGCCAACGCCTTCGCCCACACCCTGAATCTAGATCCAGCCGCCATCTCCCAGGCCTTTCTGGCCATGGAGATGCAAGGCCTCCTAATGCGCGGCGCCTTCGAGTACCCTGCCACCGAAGAACCCCATGAGATCGAATGGTGCGAGCGCCGCATCCTCCAGCGCATCCATCGCCGGACCGTGGCCACTCTTCGCAAACAGATCGAGCCCGTTCCACCCGCGGTCTACATGCGCTGGCTTTTGCAATGGCAGCACCTCGCCCCGCAAACCCAGCTCTCCGGCGAAGAGGGAGTCTTCGAAGCCCTCCGCCAGCTCGAAGGCTTCGAGGCCCCCGCCATCGAATGGGAGCGCACCCTGCTCCCGGCACGCGTCGCCAACTACGACCCTCGCTGGCTCGATGCCCTATGCCTCTCCGGAGCAGTGGGCTGGGGTCGCATCTCCCCGCATCCTGCTTGGTCATCCGCCGACGAAAGCGCCCGACCCTGCCGCGTCATCCCCACCAACGCCGCCCCCATCACGTTCTACATCCGCGAAACCGCCGACTGGCTCCCCCACGCCCTCGCCCAGCAGTGCGTAGAAGAAGAAAAACTCGCCGCCGCCCTCAGCCCCCACGCTCTCCAGCTCCGTACCCTCCTCCAGCAGCGCGGAGCCTGCTTCGCTAACGACCTCCAGCGCATCGCCAACCTCACCCGCCAACAAACCCAGCACGCTCTCTGGGAGCTTGCCACCGCCGGCCTTGCCGCTGCCGACGGCTTCGACCAGCTCCGCGCCTGCATGGACCCGCGCCGCAAATCCACTACCACCGAAACCCCCGGTAAGCGCGCCACCCGCAGCTCTGCCGGTCGCTGGTCTCTCCTCAACGAAACCGATGCAGCCACCAATCCGGGTGTGGTTCCGGGTGGCTCATCCTTTGCGGTTTCATCGCAAAGGATGGGTTCCATTCCACTGCCGTCAACCGAAAGCCAGAAGTCCCAGCTCACTCAGCAAGCCATCGAGCGGGCCCGTCGCACCGACGCAGCCCACGAGTCCTTCGCCCGCCAACTCCTCGCCCGCTATGGAGTCCTCTTCCGCGACCTCCTCACCCGTGAATCCAACGCCCCCAAATGGCGCGACCTCCTCAGCATCCTCCGCCGCCTCGAAGCCCGCGGCGAGATCCGCGGCGGACGCTTCCTCTCCGGCTTCAGCGGCGAACAATACGCCCTGCCCGAAGCCGTCGAATCCCTTCGCGCCGCCCGCACCCGCGATTGCTCTATCATCATCCCCGTCTCAGGCGCCGACCCGATGAACTTGGCAGGCATCGTCATTCCTGGCGACCGCATCCCCGCTGTCCCCGGCAAACAGGTCTTCTACCGCAACGGAACTCTCCACTCCGAATCAGAACCCGACCTTACCTCCGCAGAAAAAATACCCGCCAACCTCCCACCCACGCTTCTCCCTACATCCGCACCTGCCGGCCTTCGCTTGTTCTAGCCCTAAAACCTGGTATCTACCCTATGCGCCTTCAACGTTTGCTTGTCATTCTGAGCGAAGCGAAGAACCCCCGCATTTTGCCTTTGTTGTTGAATTTTTCAGAGAGCGAAGCACCTCATTCTATTGCCGTTATTTGAGCCGCTATTTTTCTTTCGCGTTTTCTGCCCAAAAATCGCGTGTCAAGTCCGAAAACCACTTAACCCATTGCAAAACATCAACTTACGGTTGGCATTTTAGTTATATTCAACCCGCTATACTGGACATATAGATCGGAAAACACGCGAGCCCCGGACACCCTCCGGGGCTAACTCTTTTAGAAAGACGATTTTAGATATAACCCTTTTGCTATGACGATTTTGCACACCATTACTGTCCGTAAACGCAAGAATCTAAACGATCTTGCTCCTGGAAGGGGGAGGGGGGTACCCCCCGAAATAGGAGGGGAAGGGGATGCCATCAGAGCAAGGTCTAACGAACCACCAGCTGTTTGGCATGAATCGAAGCTGCTACCTCCGGCACACCGCCGTCGTTAACAAGCACCTCGTCCGGCGTCCCCTCGAACACAATCCGTGTCGACGCGCTGGAGTGGCCCGGAATCCGCAACCGCTGCGTTGTCGTCAACGTCCCCGACCGCACCGTTACCGGCACATCAGCCGTTGCTCCGCCATCGTTTCGCACCTCCACCGCCACCAGCCAGCCCTCGCCTTTGTCCCCAATCTTGTCGAGCTGCCGTGGAGTAACACTTGCAATACTCAAGTCAGGCAGCCCTTTGTCCTGGTACACCCAGTCGTCAAAGAACCAACCTAAATCCTGCTTCGAAGTTCGCTCCAAAACCCGTTGAAACTCCTTCGGGTCGCTGTCCAGCTTGTCATTCCGATAGGCCTGCAGCGTATGCTTCAGCGCATCTTCGCCCACTAGAGACTGCAGCATCCACAGCACCGCCGCAGCCTTTGTCCGGTAATAGACCTCATCGCTCGCCAGGATCAGGCTCTGCCCCTCCGAGTCAGTGCTGGCGTGCAAAGCCGGTACCGGCTCTGCCAGTGCAAGCGTCTTCGCCTCCTGCTGCAAATGGTTGATCGCAACCTCGCGTCCTTGCGTCTGCGCCATCCACAACAGCGACATGAACTGCGCCACACCCTCATCCAGCCACACATGCGAGGAACCGAACCAGGCATGGCTCAGCGAGTGGATCAGTGGAGGAGCCAGCACATCCGGCGCCGCGGCCCGCATCGACGCAACCAGGAACGCATCATCCTCAAACGGCTGACCCTCATGGTCGAGGATGGTCAACATGCTCAAAGGCCCGGTACCGAGCCAGTCCGCCAGCACAGGCTGCACCTTCGCCGCCGCTGCCCCATAGCTAGGTAGCGCATCGTAGTGGTCCGTTACAGCCGAGATCAGGCTGTTATCGGTCACAGTGCCCGCCCGGTCCGTGACGAACAAACTCGGCGTCCGAAACCCCAGTGGCCGCTCGGAAAATTCCGCCGTCGCCACGCCCGGAGATTCAGCCACCGGCAAATTTTGGTTCTCACTCACCGGTTTCAACTGTTCGCGCCGTCCGCAGAAGAAGGCCGCATCTGGCGCATCGCCGGTATATTCCACCGTCAGCTGTAGATGAACCGTGGCAGCCGCCTGTCGCAGCTTGGTCTGCCCGACGCTCTCGAAAAGCTTCGCGCCATCACCCAGAAACACCGGTGGTGCTGCCGTTGGATACCACAGAACGTTCCCGAACCCACGCAACGCAGTCCTCTCCGGGTTGATCTGATCCCAGTCCGCGCGCGCAGCCTGATCCAAAGGAGCGCCAATCCGCTCCAGCCGCTCAGCCGACTGCGTCACCTCACCGGAGTAAAAGCCAGTTAGTTCCAGGCTCGCACCAGCTTGCAACGGCTGCGGTAGAGAGACAACAGCCTCGGTCGCCTTGCCCGTGTGATCCGCATCGGTATCGACAGTCTGCACGGTGAAGGTCAGCGGCGACACTCGACCGTCGCTCCGCATCGCGAAGCTCTCCCACTGGAGAGAGGACGATATCTGAAAGGTGAGCCTCGGCAACGGCTCCTTCCCGGAGTTCTTTACCGTGAATCCAGCATGAACCGCCAAGTGCGACTGCGCCGGTGTCAGATGAACATCCAGATCATAAGCACTGAAGGTTAGGGAAGCGCGCTCCGCGTCGGTCACAGCCACAACGCGTTGTTCCGGGGTCTTCGCCTTCTTCTCGGACGCCGGAGAATCCTGATCGCGGTTGAAGAGAACCTTCCCATGTGGCACGGTAGTATCCGTAGTTGGAGGCGGTGTCGCCTGCCCCATCGCGATCGAACTCACAGCAACTACAGCCGTCAACAGAGACAACCGACGCCATACAAACAAGACTGCCATTCTCTTCAAGATCCCAATCCCTTACGCTCTTTCACAGGCTTCCGTGCAGCAGGAGCCGTTGCCGTCTGCCGACGCTGTCTCATAGCCTCAAACATAACGACCGCTCCGGCGACCGACACATTGAGCGACGAGACCTGCCCAGCCATCGGAATACGAAGCAGATGGTCGCAAGTCTTCTTTACCAAGTCGTGCAAGCCAGCACCCTCGCGTCCCAGCACCAGAACACAATCGGTCTTGAAGTCATACTCGGTGTAATCGGGGGTTCCGCGCTCGTCCAACCCAAGCACCCAGACATGCTTTTGCTTCATCTGCTCAAGCGCTCGAACCAGGTTCGTAACCCGGGCGATCCGAACGTGTTCAGACGCTCCAGCCGAGGTCTTTGCCACCGTCGCGGTCACCGGAGCCGAGCGTCGTTCCGGCAGAATGACGCCATCAACGCCTGCACCGTCGGCGGTTCGCAGTAACGCACCTAGATTGTGCGGGTCTTCGACGCCATCAAGAGCAAGAAAGAATTGGTACTGACCCGGCTCCTTCGGAACCAGCAAATTCTCGATTCCCAGGAATCTCCGCTCCCGAACGACCGCTAACACGCCCTGATGCGCATCCGTCCGGGCAAGTCGGGTGAGTTGGTCCTTGGGCTCAAGTGAAACGCGAATTCCGGCCGTTCGGCAGAGCTCGATGAGCCGTTCCAGCCGCTCGTCCCGGCGTTCCCGGGCCACGCTGACATGGTCAAGCTGCCGCGAACCCGAACGGATGGCCTCCTCGACAGGGTGGAGACCGTAAAGAACTTCCATCCTTCAAGTTTACTTTCTAAATGGCAAAATAGCCGTGAGGCCTTAGAATGTTTATGGGTTGAAAATTGACTGGCGGACGTGTGATCAACGTCTTCGGAGCGAAAACTTTCATCTTTTATGGATCATTCGGTTAAAAAGCGAGTCTTCTCCGGTCGAAAGAACGTCTCTGACACTGTGCAAACTGGTTCTATTTCGCTCACAGCCGCGCTGGCTGACCAAGCCCACAGTGAAAATGCGGCGATCGCCCATGGATTGAAGAAGCAGAATCCAGAACTCCTGGATCATCTGATAGAGCTGTATCAACACCGACTCTTGCGATATCTGCTTTTCCTTACGGGCAAGCGCGAAGTTGCCGAAGATCTCTTTCAAGAGACGTGGATGCGAGTTCTCCTACGGGGTGCGCAGTACAACGGTAAAGCACGCTTTGACACCTGGCTCTTCACTATCGCGCGCAATCTGGTGATCGACCTCTCACGAAAGCGCACAATGGCCAGCCTCGACGAGATGAGCGAAGGGGGAGAGGATGAACGCCCCTTTGAGATTGCCATGTCCGGGCCTTCCCCACTGGAGCAGTTTCAATCCCGTGAAGATTGCGCTGAAGTAGGCGAGGTTTTGCTCAAGCTGGAGCCCACCTATAGAGAAGTTTTGGTGCTTCGTTTCTATGAAGAGCTCTCACTAGAGGAGATCGCAACAGTTACCAAGGCCCCCCTATCGACTGTCAAGTCGAGGCTTTATCGCGGATTGGCAGCCTTGAAGCCGCAGATGGAGCAGCTTCGTGCGTCACGTCCCTTTGCGGAGGCGGGGGCATGAGCGACGCCTTCGAGAAGGCTGTTTTGCAGGACTCCAGCTCGCTTGTGCGAGCGGCATTGACCGGTGCGAGTGCGCCGGCGCGAGCGTCGGTCGTCAATCGCACGCATCGGGTGGTGCGGGAGCGGGCGAAGACGATAGCGGCGCGGCGTAGCCGGGTTCGGAGCCTATGGGTTCCGCTGGCTGTCTGTTCCTCTCTTCTGGTCATCATCTCCACCGCAGTGTGGAGCGCTTTGGAGGCTTACGATGTGACACCGACTGGCGTGCCGGATGCGAGTAATCAGTTCCTTGTCTTGTGTTTATGGTTTCTCCCGGTTTCGATGGTGTTGTTGGCAGTGGTATTGTTTCAACGTGCCCGTAAGCGCGAGGCTGCTCAATGAACAGATTCTGGAACCAGAGATCGGATCGATCGCAGGACACTGAGTCCGGGGGTGAGGATCAGCTGAGCATGATCCCGACGTGGTCGATTGTGCTGGCGATCATTGTGTTTGGCGCTTTCCAGTATTTGTTTCACGGTATTCTTCCTCACCATAAGGCTGAGCTGCTGCCCATGCGGTTGTTGATGGGTTATTCGTGGGGCACGGCGTTTGCCAGCTATGTTCTGCTGGTGGGTTATGTCAGTCGCGACGTCCGGCGGCGCAAGATGCCGGCCGGGTTGTGGATGCTGATTGTGGTGGTGATGCCGGGTGGAATCGGAGCCGTGGTTTACTTCCTGTTGCGGCAGCCGATAATGACTCCCTGTCCGCATTGCAGTACGGAGCTTACGTCGAGTGTGCACTTCTGCCCGCAGTGTCAGTTCCAACTGGCTCCGGTTTGCGGACGGTGCTTCCGTGGGGTTCAGATTACGGATGTGTACTGCACGCAGTGCGGGCACGATCTCGCTGAAGACCATGCTCCGGCGCGGTTGCGCGTATATAGTGACTAGTTGTGTCACTTAGAGCACTCATCATCGATGACGAACCGTTGGCCCGGCAGGAGTTGCAGTATCTGCTGGAGCGAGCGGGCGGGGTCGATGTTCTGGCGCAGGGAACCAATGGAATCGAAGCGGTTGAGCTGATCCGGACGCATAAGCCGGACCTGGTGTTTCTGGATGTGCAGATGCCAGGACTGGACGGATTTGGGGTGCTGAAGAAGCTGCTGGACCGCAAGGTGCCGATTCCTCAGGTAGTGTTTGCGACTGCGTTCAACCAGTATGCTGTGCGCGCGTTCGAGGTGAACGCGGTCGATTATCTACTGAAGCCGTTTGATCGAAAGCGTGTGATGCAGACGATCGAGAAGGCGCAGGCGCGACTGGCTGCTCCGGCGGAGTCTGCCGGCCTGGCTCATGAGGCGGGGGCGAAGCTCGATGCTTTGTTGCGGTTGGTCGAAGAGCAGGCGCAGCCGCAGAAGGCCAACTCGGGCAAGGTGATTGTGCGGGCGCAGAGCCGGCTGCTGCTGGTGGATCAGCGCGAGATTTGTTTTGCGTCGATCGAGGAAGGCACGATCAGCGTGGTGACCCGAACGGTGGAGGGGCACTCGAACTGCAGGACGCTCGAGGAGCTGATGGACCAGCTTGATCCGGAGACCTTTTGGCGGGCGCACCGATCGTATGTGGTGAACATTCAGCACATAAGGGAAGTGGTGCCGTGGTTCAAGTCGAGCTACCAGCTACGAATGGATGACGCCCAGAAGACGGAGATTCCGGTGAGCCGTGCGCAGACCAAGCGGTTGCGGGAGTTGTTCAATCTGTAGGGGTACCCCCCTCCCCCTGCCTGCGCCTAAAATTCATTAGATTCAATAGTTTACGGGATGCGATGGTCTGCAAAAACGTCATAACAAAAGGGTTACAGCTAAATTCGTCCAAATAAACGAGTTAGCCATCGGAGGGGTGTCTGGACTCCTGCAGGGCCCACTTTGTTTTTGATCTATATATCCAGTATAGCGGGTTGAGTGTAACTAAAATGCCAAGCCGATCTTGTTTTGTTTGTGTAGGTTAGGTGGTTTTGGGGCTTGACATGCGATTTTGGGCGGAAAATGGCAAAAGAAAAATAACCACAACCATAAAGTCAATAGAATTAGTAACTTAATCCTTCGGCACCGCCCATCACTCGGCAGGTCTTGAGTACCATCTGTGCCATTCGGCAAACATATGCGAGGGCCTGGCCGCGCAGTGAGCTAGTTGCAGCTACTGTTTGATAGGCGCTAATTCTCGGTTCGTTGACTGCGCCTTCTGGCCCAACCTAAGATGACAATCTGATGGCAGACTCGTACTCCCTTATCGGCCAGACCATCTCCCACTACTACATCGTTGACAAACTCGGCAGCGGGGGTATGGGCGTCGTCTACAAAGCGAAGGACACGACGCTCCACCGCTTCGTGGCCTTGAAGTTCCTTCCTGATGGGTTCGCCTCCGACCTGAAAGCACTGGGCCGCCTCGACCTTGAAGCCCGTGCTGCCTCGGCGCTGAACCATGCCAACATCTGCACGATCTATGAGGTCGGTCAACATGGGGACCAATCCTTCATTGCAATGGAGTATCTGGAGGGAACAACCCTCGAATTACTGATCACGGGACGGCCGCTGGAAACGGAGGTGGTGCTGTCTCTCGCTATAGAAATCGCCGATGCTCTGGACGCAGCTCACAGCAAAGGCATTCTTCACCGTGACATCAAGCCTGCGAACATCTTCGTGACGGAGCGAGGCCACGCGAAGGTTCTCGATTTCGGTCTCGCTAAGTTTGCCCCAACGCTGAAAGCAACCAATGGCGCGGAACCCACGACAACGAAAGATGTGCACCTCGACGATTTAACAAGTCCCGGGGGTGTCGTCGGAACCCTCGCTTACATGTCGCCAGAACAAGCACGAGCCAGGGAGCTGGATACACGGAGCGATTTGTTTTCCTTTGGAGGCGTTCTCTATGAGATGGCCACGGGACAGGTGCCATTTCGTGGAGACAGTGCCGCGGAAGTCTTCGATGCCATACTCAACCGCGCTCCAGTGGCTCCGGTCCGATTGAATCCTGATCTGCCCGCAGAGTTGGAGAGGATCGTCCACAAGGCGCTCGAGAAGGATCGGGCCCTGCGTTATCAGAGCGGGGCGGAGATGCGGGCGGACCTGCAGCGGCTGAAGCGGGACATGGACGCGGACCGCCTCGCAGCGGCAAGCCTGAGCCCGGTGGACGCGGCGGGACCGGAATCGCGTTCCGGTCTACGGCTGGGCGCGCGGATCGTGTCCATCTGGAAGCCTCTCGCTGTGACAACTCTGGCGCTGGTCGCCTTAGTAGCCGGAGGACTCTATTTGCGCTCGCGCCTGGCGACTCATTCGGCGAAGGCGGTACCGTTGACTGACAAAGACAGCGTGCTGTTGGCGGACTTCGTCAACAAGACGGGCGATCCGGTCTTCGACGATGCGCTGAAGCAGGCTCTGACGATTGAACTGAATCAATCACCTTTCCTGAATATTGTCTCCGACCGCAAGATCGAGGAGACGCTACGGTTGATGGGCCAGCCAGCGGCGCAACACATCACGCCGGAGCTTGCACAGGAAGTTTGCATTCGGACGGGCAGCAAGGCGACAGTGCTCGGATCGATCTCCAATCTCGGCGGACAGTACGTGATCGGGCTTAACGCGATCGGTTGTGGCAGCGGGGACACGCTGGCCAGCGAACAAGGGGAAGCAGCGGGCAAGCGGGACGTGCTGAAGACGCTGGGAAAGACAGCAGGGAAGTTACGGGGAAAGCTCGGCGAATCGCTGGCCACCGTGGAAAAGTTCGATGTGCCGGTGGAGGCGACCACGCCATCGTTGGAGGCATTGAAGGCGTTCAGCGAGGGTGGTAGAACGGCACGCAGGGCGGGCGACACGGAAGCGATCACCTTCTATAAACGTGCAACTGAGCTCGATCCAGATTTTGCGTTGGCGTACGCGGCGCTGGGGGCGACGTATTTCAATCTCAGTCAGGTAGATCTGGCGGCGGAGAATGCGACCAAGGCGTATGAGCTGAGAGACCATGTGAGCGAGCGCGAGAGATACCGAATCTCAACGACTTACTATCACGCCGTGACGGGAGACCTGGAGAAAGCAATTAAAGAGTACGTTCTGTGGTCGAAGAGCTACCCCCGGGATCCCACGCCGTACTTGAATCTCGGTGTCGTCTACCAACAGCTGGGGCAATATGACAAGGCAGTGGCCGAGACGCAAGAGGCGCTGCAACTCGAGCCAACGACGACGGCATACGGCAACCTTGCCTCTGAGTACATTGCGCTGAACCGGTTGGACGATGCAGAGAAAGTGTTGCGAGAGGCCCAGGCGAAGGGGTTTGGCGGACTTTACATTCGGGGAGGTCTCTACCTGTTGGCCTTCCGGCGAGGTGACAAGAAGGGGATGGAACAACAGCTCGCCTGGGCGGCGGGCCGAGCGGGAGACGAAGATGCAATGCTCTCCGCTCAGGCAGACACGGACGCCTATTATGGGCGGCTCGTGCAGGCGCGGGATTATTCGCGACGTGCCTTGGAGTCTGCGGTGCGTGGCGGCTCGAAGGAGACGGCAGCGCTTTGGCAGGTGACGGCGGGGCTGCGGGAAGCGGAGTTCGGGAACACGGCCGCAGCTAAGCAAGACGCAGAGGCAGCGCTGTCATTGCACTCGGGGCGCGATGTCAGACTGCTGGCGACGCTAACGCTGGCGCGCGCGGGAGACACGGCCAAAGCGAAGAGGCTTGCTGATGAGCTGGAAAGAACTGCCGCGACGGATACGATGCTGAAACTCTACTGCCTGCCGACGATTCATGGTGCAATCTCAATCAGCAAGAACAACCCCTCGCAGGGAATCCTGGATCTGGAACCGGCGGCGCCGTATGAACTGGGCGGGCCACTGTCGTTTCCCTACCTTTACCCTGTGTGGGTGAGGGGGCACGCGTATATGGCGGCACATGATGGGGTAGCCGCTGCCGCGGAGTTTCAGAAGTTGATCGATCATCCGGGGATTGTCATCAATCAGCCGATCGGATCACTGGCGCATCTTGAGTTGGGCAGGGCGTATGTTCTGTCGGGCGACAATGTCAAAGCGCGCGCCTCCTATCAGAATTTCCTCACGCTCTGGAAAGATGCGGATCCGGATATCCCCATCCTCATTGCTGCTAAGTCGGAATACGCGAAGCTGCAATAACTCAAGAAAGATCTTCTAATCCCTCAGGTCCTGTGCGAGCTGTGGGTACGGGAAACTGCGCCACTAGCGGTTTTGCTGTGACCTTGACAGGAATAGTTGACCGGAATTAAGGTTCCGTAACGAAGTTTGTACTTCGGCCCTCCCTATCCCTGGTACATCTGAAAGCGATTTAGACCGATGGCGCTGCACGGGACTGCGCCCGGTGGCTCAAGCTCCTACGAAGAGGGACATATGCCTAACGCGACCACGACTGTCTTAGATCCTACAGACGGGACTACACCCGTAACTCTTCCAACTCAGGACGCATGCTGTCAGAGTCCGTGCGATCCGCCGTGGCGCACCGGGCCAAGCTGCGTCACGTTCACTGAAACCAAGACCTCGGTCGTCAATCTGGTAGGCGAACCAGGGGCGGCCAATTTTGGCCGTGGTTTTGTAACTATCAACGTTACCTATACTCACACGCTCTGTCTGGTCGGCAAGCAACACGGCGGGTTGGCGTACACGCTGACGCTTCTGCCGGGCGAAAAGATGACTCTGTACCAGAGTGACCGCTATCGTCGTACGACGACGGATACGGAGCGCTATTCCGTTCAAACGACTTTTTCGCAGTTTGTGTCGGCGCTTTACCAGCAGCAGAACTCCAGCGATTCGAGTGCGCTGATTCAAGTGCTGAATAACCAAACACAGAGTTCGGGCGTGTCGGGTGGCGGTGGAATTAACCTGGGTCTCTTCAGCCTGGGTGGCGGTGGCAGTAGCAGCAGCAGTTCGAGTTCCAGCACTGGTGTGGATTTGTCGACGCAGACGAGTGCGAACCAGTTTCTGTCGCTGGCCCAGCAGGCCGCGCAATACACGGACGTCCAACGAGGAATTACGATCAGCAGTTACGAGGACTCCGAGACGGTTTCGACGACTCAGCGGACCCTGGTGAACAACAACGTTTGCTACGCGGTGACTTACTTCGTACGAAAGGTGCTCGACGTGTATGTGAGCACGACGAAGGTGACTGCGGTGACGTTCCAGGTGACGGCCGACAACTACGTGTCAGGTGTCTTGACGCCAGCCCAGATCGGGCAGGTCCTGGCCCAATACAGGGCGGCGGTTGAGACGATCCTTAAGGGTTTGCCCACTGTCGGCGAGGTGATCGAGCAGCCAACGGTTGTGAATGTTCCGACGGATGGTGTGGTCTACGATCCCGAACTTGCGCATTGTTGCGCTCAGGATCCTGAGCTTGAGCAGGCTGGGATGATCAAACTCGAACGCGAGCAAGCCGAAGCGCAGAAGATCGGCCTGGAGATACAGCTCCTGGCGCTGGAGGTTCAGCGTCGGCAGGCACTGCTTGCTGCGGGGACACTTACCTCGTTCCAGATTCCTCCGACGACGACCGTTGTTGCGTAACTAGGCTTGGTCGGGGGCCGACCAAGGCCAGCCCCTGCTCAGTATTTGAAGCGATAGCGAATTTCGCCGTAGATCTGGCGGGGGTCGTTGAAGTGGAAGCCGCCGAAGGTGAGGCTGTTGTCGAGCAGGACGCGATAGTTGGCTATGTTGGTTGTGGTGACGGAGGCTGAGAGTTTTTCGCTGAAGGTCTTCCCGATGGAGAGATCGACGCTGGTGTGCGGGGGCAGGTAGGGATTGGGGTATGGAGTGGTGGGGTCGGGGTTGCCGTTGACGAAGCCGGAGCCGTAGTAGACGTTGGTGGAGGCAAAGGTGCGCCAGGGCAGTGAGGCGGCAAAGCCGACGTTGAGGGTGTTGCGCTGATCGTGGTCGACGGGGGTGTAGTTAAAGCCAGCGTCGCAGGCTGGATCGCCGATGGGGATACAGATGAGGCCGCCGGTGATGTTGCCGCGCTGCTCGGCGATCTGGTTGGAGTAGGCGAGGTGGGCTTGCCCAAAGTGCCAGAGACGAGGTGAGCGAAGGGTGAGTTCCCAGGCGCGAATGAGGGCTCCGTCGACGGTGACCGGGAAGTAGATGCTGGAGTTGCCGATGTTGGAGTGGTCGAGGAAGTTGTTCACGCGGGTCTTGAAGGTGTCGGCGTCAAGGATCCAGCCGCGGAGGGGGATCTGCACGCCGAACTGGTGTTCTTCGTCGCGTTCGCCGTGGAGAGGGGCAAACGCGGTGTTGCTTGCGTTGGCGAACTGCACGATCGGGCCGGATGCGGTCAGCAGCGGTGGAGGCTGGTAATAGCGGCCATAGAAGCCGCGGAAGACCCAGTTAAGTTTGGGGATGCGGATGGCAATGCCGAAGCGCGGGGCGGTCGCATTTTCCGTGATCTGACTCTGGAAGTGCGTTTGGCGCAGGCCAGCGATGAGGGTCAGCCAGGGGGTAGCTTTGAAGTTGTCTGAGACGAACTCTTCGATGACTCCGCCGTTGGCTGAGTCGGGTATGGAGAAGTTGGTGTTGCCACTGTTGTCGTTGAAGATGGCGCCGAAGAGGTAGTTGTCGTGTTGGCCGAAGGAGTAGAGACCGGCCTGGATGGTATTGCGCGCGATCGCGGTGGTGATAGTGGCTTGTGCGCCTCCATAGGTCGAGGAGCGGTCAGCGGTGGTGGCTACTGGAGTGTCATTGGGGTTGGAGTCGTAGTCGGCCTGGTTGTAGTGGAAGAAGGGCGAGACCTGAAGGATCGTGGAAGGGTCGATGGTGCGAATCCATGAGAAGGAGACGATGGCGTCACCCTCGTGCTGGCCGTCGCGAAGGCCGCTGGAGTCGAACTGCTGGTTCCCGAAGCTGTTGGGATCTGGATCGTAGGGGATCTGGAAGTAATCGTTGCGGAGTTGTGTGATGAAACGGAACTGGTCCTTTGGGGTGCGGTTGTAGATGAGGGAAGCGAAGCCGCCGTAGCCGTTGGTTGCGTCGTGCAGAACCTGACCGACCGGTGGGGCGAGGCCGTAGTCGCTGCGGTTCCCGTTGAGGCTGACGTAGTAGGCGAGCTTTTCGGAGTGGTCGCCGAAGTTGAACTGGTCGTCGGTTTGGAAGAAGTTGCCGGCGGTGACTGTGAGCTCTGCCTCCCGGTTGCGCTCGAAGCCGGTGCGGGGCACGACGTTGAAGACACCGTAGGTTCGGTCGCCGATGTCCGAGGTGTAGCTGCCGCGCTGGACCTCGATGTAGTCGATGTCTTTGGGGTCGATCGTCGCGGCAAGGTTGCTGGCGATGTTGGTATTGGGGACTTCGACGCCGTCGAGCAGCCAGCTGACCTGATGGCCCCCGCGCATGTGGAGCATGTCGTGGGTGATGTAGGCGCCGGGAGTGAAGTCGGTGATCATGCTGAGGGAGTTGGTGCGGTCGGCGCCGGGGGTCAGGGCGATGGTCTCGCGGTCAACCAGCGTGGTGGGGGTGACGGTATTGACGTTCGCGGTGTAAGAGGGGTTTTCAACCGAAACGGACTGCTGCACGGTAGCGAGCTCCAGCTCGAAGTGCAGGACCGGTGCGGTATCGGAGGCCAGAGTAAGGGTCTGTTTCGTGGTAGCGAAGCCGGTCTTCGAGACCGTGATGATGTAGTCGCCGAGAGGGATGGTGGATAACGTGAACTCGCCTCCCTGGGTCGTCAGGGTGCTTTGCGTGAAGGCGGAGTTGGCAGAGCGAAGTTCGATGTGTACACCCGCGATGGGGCGGTGCTGAGGATCGTGGACGACGCCATGAACCTGACTGAAGATGGTGGCGTAGGCCGAGGTTGCCCCGGCGAACAGGGACAGAAGACAAAGTAGAGCAAGCTTTCGCACGAGAAACTCCCGTCAGAGAGCTGACGATTCTCAAACTTCAATGGGAAGAAATGGCAGCGGGACTGCCTTCACTCTCAGGAACGAGAGGCAAGTCATGTGCCGGGCAGGTCGCTAGAGAATGACTGCGGGAGGACCGCGCTTCTGGCAGGAACGATCAAGGGCCACGCGGGCGCGGGCCTGTGTCTGTGGCTTGACGACGGGATGGCTGACGATTCCTGCAAAGATCAGCGATGCAGCGTTGAAGGGTACGTTGCCGTGCTGGACTTGAGTGACCACCGCTGGGAATGCGGGGCAGTGCTGCGGGACCGCGGAGAGGGTAACGCCGGAGGATGCTGTTGGCCGCGTCATCCTCACGCAATGATGCGCGCCGTTTCGTCTGCAGCAGGCCGGCAGATTCGCGTCGGAGCCGACCGTGAGGGCAAGCAGCGGCGAGATCAGCGGAAGGCTGAAGAGAAGAAGCAGAACGAAGCTGAGAACGCGTCGCACAGTGGTATTGTAGCGAGCTTTGTCAGCCGATATGTCAGAGAGATGTTTCTTTGTGTGGGAAATTTGCGCCCGGTGCCGGCCTGGATTTGGCCAGCACCAGGGCGAGTGATCTATTTGGATGCCGGTTTGGAAGCTGCGCCTTGGACGATAAGGTCGTTGTCGACACTGAAGGTGCCAGGCGTGGAGTTGGCCTGCATGCCGGCAATAGTCTTGTCACCCTCGTTGTTGACGACGCCGTAGAGGGTGACGTTACCGTTTTTTACGATGATGTGGATGGCGTGGAAGCCGCGGGGTGGATCGTTGGTGATCCCGCCGGCCCTCATGGCGACGTTAGGGCCAGGTCCCGTAGCTTGTCTGACAGTGCCCTGGTTGGCGTTGTATTTTCGCAAGGAGGGCTGGCTGAAGATGCGGTTGTAGACGGCAGCGCGGATGCGGTCGTCATTGGGAGAGGGCGGGAGGACTTCGATCTGGTTGTCGACTGAATCGACTCCCGGAATGCCCTTGAGGGCGTTGTCGACGTCTTTCTTGAGAATGGGACGCGAGGCGTAGCCTTTGACGACGATGGTTTTGCCGTGGAAACCCCAGGTGATCCAGTCGAAGACGCCGAAGTTGGTGAGGCTGCCGAGTCTCTTCTGCACCTCCTTGGAGATACGGACGGTGTCCTCCTGCGACCAGGTCGGGCCGGGTGCGGCGTCCTGGGCGATGAGAGCGGGAGCAGAAATGCTAAAGATGAGGGCGGCAGCGAGAATTGGCAACGTGCGGCGGGTCAGGCGGGACAGAGGAGACAGAAGGATCATGATTCACTCCGTATGCTGAGATTTTTGGCTTTCGGCCAAACGATACGCCGTACCAAGGGCTGAGTCCAGTAGTTGCCATAGGTTAGCGGCATTTTTCACTGTTCTCTCGTTTCACAGTTTTCCCGGGCTGGTTGCTAGGGTTCGTGGTGGTGGCGTGGGTTGAAGTCAAAGTTATAGGCGGCACCGAGCGTCAAGGCGACTGGGTAAATGACGCCAGAGGCAGCTGCCGGGGTGTCCCAGTGTTGAAACTGTGCGTCGACTTTGACCGCGAGGTTGTGGGTGAGGTTGTAGTCCAGGCCCACGCCCGGCGAGTACACGACCGTATTGGTGCTGATGTACAAGATGTTGCCGACGATGAAGCCGGGAGAGTGGAAGTCGATCTCGCCGCGGCCGATGAGGAAGTCAACGTAGGGATGGAACCGACCTATCGGGTATTCCACTTTTGGGCCGAGAAGGAAGTTCTTCTGGCTGCTGATATGGCCGTCGTCGATGGGATAAGTCCCGCGAGCCTCAAAGGACGGCCGGAACGTGCGGAAGGCGAGAAACGTGAGGTCGGCTCCAGCGGTGATGGCCAGGTTTTTGCCGCCCTCGAAGTCGGTGAAGGTGCCAGTGCCAGCGGCGAAGGCCGAAAGCTGGAGCTTCTGAGTGCCGGCGGGGATGGCTTGTGAGTATGCGGTGTGGGCGAGGGCGGGGATTGCGGCGAAAAGAGCCAACCTTGCCAATGTTTGTATATCCTTCATTCCGTCCTCTGACCTTCTCTTTGCTATATAAGTTTAACCGTACCTTAGACTGAGATGCTTCGGGGGGATTCTGGCTGTCTGAATGGCCGAGAAGTTCATTGGTGCAATCGATCTGGAATTGCCGTAAAACCAACTATTTGAAGAGGAAAGTTCATCGTAGCGACAATGTAGTCTTCGAGGAGTGTCTTATGAAGAGAGTTATCGGCTTATTTGCGGGATTGCTTATTCTTTCGCTTCCAGTGTGGGCGCAACACCCCGGCGGTGGCGGAGGCCATGGCGGGTATGTTGCTCCCCCTCCGGCGCACGGTCCAGCTCCGCATGCGGCGCCACCACAACATGTGGAGACACCACAACATGCGGAGCCGAATCGAAATTACAGCGATGCTCCCGGTCACCCGGATGCTCCGCACGCCCACGACGATGGCCATTGGGTCGGACATGATTCGGGTCCTAACGATCCGCACTATCATCTGGACCATCCCTGGGAGCATGGGCATTTCGCAGGCGGTTTTGGGCCCGGGCATGTTTGGCGGTTGGGTGGTGGCGGACCGAGCCGTTTCTGGTTCGGCGGCTTCTACTTTGGCGTCGCTCCGTATGATCTGGTTTATTGCAATGGATGGAACTGGGGCGGGGACGACATCGTGATCTATGAAGATCCTGACCATCCGGGTTGGTACCTGGCCTATAACGTGCGGCTCGGGACTTACGTGCACGTGCAATACTTTGGGTAATGAAGACGTGGGCAGGGCGGCTGGTTCGAGTGGTGGTGGTGCTGGCCGTCCTGCTTGGTCTGTTGTATGTGGGGGATTGGTTGGTGCTGCGGGTCCGCATCTCGCATGGCACCGCGTATGGGGTAGTCCAGGTCAATCAATTTCTGGCGACGCCGTTGAAGGGCAACAAGGTCGAGTATGACCTGATGGGGACGGTTCCGACGACGTGCAGCCGGTCAATCTTTCCGCAACAGGGGAATCCGGCCTGCTGGTGGCTGAGTCGGCATACATCGCAGTGGGAGTGATTTCGGTGTGCTTTCGCGCGGTGAGTTGGGCATAATGGCTGTTCGTTGCGTGCTTCGGTGCGTGGCGTCACGACGTCTCGCCGGAGCCATAACTTCATGTTTGTCCCAACTACGTTTGCAGTCGCGCTTCTGATGACGGTGCTCAGTACGGTGTGCTGGGGCTCGTTCGCCAATACTTTCAAAGGCACGCGGAACTACCGGTTCGAACTCTACTACTGGGATTACGGGCTGGGGATTTTTCTGATCTCGGTGGTGCTCGCGTTTACGATGGGCAGTTTTGCCGGCGGGCCGACTGCGTTTCTCGCGAATTTGCACTCGGCCGACAATCTCAATTTGTTCTACGCGGCTTTGGGTGGTTTCATCTTCAATATCGCGAATGTGCTGCTGGTGGCGGGGATCGAGATTGTTGGGCTCGCGATTGCCTTTCCTATTTCGATTGGGATTGCGCTGGTCGAAGGCGTTGTTCTCAGCTACGCTTTGCAACCTCGCGGTAATCCTATGCTGCTTGGCGCTGGTGTTGTTATGGCGGTGGTGGCGGTGGTGCTGGTTGGGAAGGCTTACGGGGCGCTGCGGGTGAGTGTGGTTTCGCGGCGGGGCGTTGTGGTTTGTGTGATCTCCGGATTGCTGATGGGGATCTTCGCGCCGTTTGTTACGCGTGCGATGACTCGGGGCAATACCCTGACTCCCTATACGACTGCGGTCTTTCTTACGCTGGGTGCGTTTTTGTGTTGCTTCGTCTTCAATACGATTCTGATGCGGAGGCCTATCGTTGGTTCGCCTGTGGCAGCGGCGGATTATTTTCGAGCGCCGGGGTCGTACCATGCGCTGGGGCTGCTGGGCGGAGCGATCTGGGGGATTGGGACCGTATTCAACTTTGTGGCGGCGAGCCTGGTGGGGGTGGCGATCTCGTATGCGATAGGCCAGGCGTCGCCGATGGTTGCTTGTCTGTGGGGGGTATTTGTGTGGAAGGAGTTTCGCGGAGCCAATGCGCGGGCCAAGGGGTATCTAGCGGCGATGTTTGGGGCTTATCTTCTTGCACTTGTTCTGATCGCACGTGCTTATGCGGGGTGATTTGTGTTGGCAGCCGCTGAAGGAGACGAAGGCTCCAAGCGGATTGGGTAGAGTGGGCTGAAGGGTTCGAAGCGGAAGGCGTGGTAACGGCGAGCGCCTCGGCGATCCGCGCGGCGACGAGGATGTCGCGATCACCTTTTTTGAGGTTGTCGTGTTCGTACTTTCCTCAAGGGCGCCGTGCTTAAGGAGCCACGCCACTACCCTCGCTCTCGGCGGACGCGCTACCGTAGCCTCAGCAGCGCCGCCGCAGGAAGACACCAATAGCCTGAAGCTTCGATGGATTGCGTAGAATCTTTGTTTTCGCAGGTGCGGAGCGGTCTGCGAGTGGTTGGAGAAGCATCAGATCGTTTGTGACGAATTATCAAGAGGAGGTTAGATGGCTCTCAGTTTTGCGACAGATATTCGCCCACTCTTCCGGGAGGAAGACATTGAATGCATGAAGCCGATGGGGATTGATCTGGATGACCCTGCATGGATGTGTGTTCCCGCGAACGCGCAAGATGTATACCGCACGGTTTCCGATGGCTCGATGCCCCCGGATGAGCCGTGGTCGGCCGATCGTGTTTCACTTTTCAAGAAGTGGATGGACGCGGGTTGCCCTGCATAAACAGCGGCTAGCTGTCTTTGCGGTAGAGGAGATTGCGCATTGCCTGGCGGCGAGCCTCGTTCGCTTCCTTGGCGGTCTTGCGTTCTTCAGCGGTCATGCGGCCCTTGGTTGTGGGGTCGGTTGACTCGGATTCCTCGCTGCATTGGGGGCAGCGGTTGGCGAAGCCGGGTTTGTCGGGTTTCAGCTCGAACTCTTCTTTGCAGATGGCGCAGACTTTGATGGGGAAGGGCATTTCGACTCCGCATTTATTTTAATCGTTGGGGTCTCGGCCTGCAAAAATCCCGGCGGGTAGCGCTTTGGTGGATGTATTTTTTCGGAGGCAGGTTTTCGTGATTTTGCAGGGGTTTTTGGGAAAAGCGGGTGGCAGAACGTGGTTTTTTGATGGTGAATTTGTGGTCGAATCGTGGTGAATTGTGGTTCGTTGATGGTCCTATTTTGGGTGCGAAAAATTTGCCACGAAATCAGGATTTATTTTTGCTGGTTCCCATTTTGGGAATGGTCCGAGGAATGGATGGCGCAGTTTGTCCTGCGTGGGCGGGCGGTCGGCTAGTCAGCGTTTGTCGGCGATACGGCCGAAGGTGGTTTCGAGCAGACGTTGCATTTTTTTCGCGGCGCCGGAGACGGCGGTTTCTACTTCTGAAGACTCGTCGGTGACGGTGAGGGATTGGTAGTTTTTGGGCCGGGCTTCGATGACGCAGCGTTTGTCCCGCGTGCCAAATTTAGCGGCGTTCTCGTCGGTGAGGAAGACCTCGATGCGAGTGAGTTGGTCATCGAATCGGTCGAGGAGACGGTGGAGCTCGGCTTCGATCGAGGTGGAGAGCGCAGCGTGCATGGCGATGTTTTTGTCGCTGTTGATGAGAATTTGCATGGGGCGTTCTCCTAGAGCAGTTTCCTGGAGCTGACTGTCTGTGTGCTTGTTATTCGTTCGCAATGATTTCGCGAAGGTCGGCGATGTGCTGCTTGATGCGGGCGATCTTCTCTGGCCAGGAGCCCGGGCCCTGGTATGGCTTGCCGGCAGCATACTCTTGTTCCGCTTCGGCAAGTGCAACGGTTAGGTGCTCGAGTTTTTGTTCAAGCGTGGGACCGGGCATGGGGGAAGGTTACCACTTGGGAGGGTGTGAGTGCCTGTCCTACGGGGTTCTTCGAGATCGTCGATCCTTACTGCTTCCAGAGGTGGCGAACGGTTCCGTTGGATAAGGTCATGTCGCCGGGAGCCTGGCCGGCTGGGCAACTGCCTTGATACTTCTGGTCCTGAATCATTATGGTTTCGCTGATGCCGCCCAAGGCCGGGGAGTAGGTGGCGTGGGTCTCCGAGTGGACGTTGTTTTCATCCAGGATGGTGACCGTTCCTTTGGTCTCGATGGTAGTGCCGGCGATCTGGCATTTCATCTCGGTGCGATGTTTGTTGCCCTGGGTGGTGTCGGTGATGACGGTGCAGTCGGTCCTCACTTTCTTCGCCTTCTCCTGCACCGACTGGTCGTAGGCGTGGCTGCGGCAGAGTGTGTTGTTGGATTCGGTTACCTTGTTTCCGGGATTCGTGGTGTCGACTTGATGGATGGACCAGAGCCCCTCTTTCATGGAGGGATAGTCGACGGCGCGGACGGTGCCGTAGGACAACAAGAGAACGGCGGCGAGGCAGGTCTTCTTCATCGTGCTTCCTCCGTGAGGTTTCGCGGGGCCCGATGGTTCTGTGCGGTTCGATCACGAAGTCTAACATGTAGTACGAATGCCCACCTTCACGACGATAAAACCGTCGCGACGATGGGCACTCGATTTTTGCGGGTTAGACCCGCCGCCCCAAGGGGCGTCTTTCGACTTAGGTCAGAAAGTAAGCAGGCGGTCGAAGAAGGACCGATAGCGTCTTAGTGCCTGTCGCAGATCTTCTGTTGAAACGTTGTCGCCACTATCCCATTGCTTTTCCAGTTGCGCGCGTTCGGTGGAGAATTGCTCGGCGATGCGCTTGACTACATTAGCCACCAAACTATCGGCCTGTTCGACTGAATGCCGGGGCTCATCGACGAACGAGGTTTGGACCTGGTCCCAGCGGGCGCGAAAGTTGTGCAGTTCATCGTCAGGAAATAACTGACCGGCCGATACTTCCGCTGTTTTTGCGGGGACAGGGATAGTCTGCCCGGGCAGAAGACTGTATTCGTCGACTATGGCTGTGGGAACCAACCTGATCGGTTCAGGATGCGCAATATCAGCTGTTGTCAGAGTTTCATCGTTAAGAAGCAATTCGTTCATTGGGTGACTCCTATGGTTTCGAGTTTCGGTGAGTCGAGCAGTTCGTCGAAGAGCGAACGGAAGTAGACCATGGCTTGGCGCAATCCTTCGGTGGTCGATTGGCCATTGCCGTGACCTACGACGATCTCCCGGGCGGAGCGATAGTTCTGTACGACTCCCGGGTAGCTGACGGAGATGTCCGCGGCCCTCTGCTCAAAGTCACCCATAGGGTAGCCTCGCGTCGTCATGACCTTGGTCACCAACCTGTCTGCTTCTGTGACCGCCATTGACGGGTCATCGACGAAGCGCCTCTGTACGCCCGCCCACTCGTCCGCGTATCTCTCGCGATCGCCTGCAGGCAAAGCGCGAATGGAAAACTTCTCGACTCGCTTCTCTCTCTCAGCCAGAACGGCTTCTGCGGGGCGCGTGCCTCCGTGTTGCTGGACGACGCGGTCGTATTCGGGACCGAAACGTTGTTTTAGTTGATCGCTTTTGCGCTTGCGCAGGATGAGCAGCGCGGCAACGGCGAACAGGACGAGCACGGCAAAAAGTATGGGGAGAAACATTTTTGTGTCCATCGATCTATACCCTCTGGTGGGTCTGATGCCGAAACCGACACACGTGGAAGCGAGAGTGAGAAATGATATGTGTATCGTTTTGACCGGAGAATGTGCGGGCGCTGGCCATTTGGCACAAGAGGGCACCCGAGCCATTTGGGGTTGGTTTGAGAGTGGAAAGGTCGACGCTCGGCTGCGAATCACCTTATTCAGCCTGAAGTCCTTTTGGTCCACGCACCACTTTCGGTTTCGCAGCTATTGATTTCTTACTGATAGTGGGTTTGGTTGTTGGTTTCTTCGGCATCAGCCCTCCTCTATTTCGATCCTGGAGCGATTAGTAACTCTAGAGAGGCCATCACTAAGGCGATCGCCGGCGCTGTTGCGGCGAATGGGACTGCGGAAGACCCGCAAGGATATGCGGAGAAATTTGCGCACCGGATCTTTCCCAACATGCTTCCTTACGAGGTAGGCACGCCAGCAGTATTCGGATTTGTCGAGTGGAACGGTCGCTCGCTCACCGATAACGCGCCGAATGTCATGTTTTCGATTGCGGCAAATGCTCCTGTAAGCCTTGGGATCGGCAAGGAATCGGTCGGCTCGAAGCCGTCGAAGACCTTCCCGTACGTTCCCGCTGCGCCTCCTGAAAAATGGTCGGCTCCTGCGTGAGTGCGGCTCGTCTTCAAGAGCAGTGGCGAGAGCTAGTTGGAGGGAGGTAAACCCAGCGACGACCGATGTCTGTCGGTCGCCGCCGAGGGGATCCAAGGGAACGTTTATGCTGCCAATTGCTGACCAAGGAATTCCTTGGCTTTGGCAATCTCAGCGTCCCACTTCTTCAGTTGGTCCGGGGTTAGAAAGTTCACCACGCGCTGGCGTATCTGATCGCGATGACTTGCGACCTGTTTGACGATGTCGGCCCTGGTGACTCCTGGGTGGTCTTTGAGATAGTCGCCCACCTTTGCGCGGGCTTCAGTAAATGCGTTTTCCAGTTTTGCTTTTTGATCATCACTGAGTTGAAGGTTGGCGGCAAATTTCTTTACTTCCGCGACGACTTGCTCATGCTGCTCTGGTGTTAGGTTCATGCGACCCTCCTGTTGCAGGTTGATTGTTGAGGGGCCGACCCAAGACACGTTCGTCGGTGGTTTGAGTCCGTTTGTGGGGAGTGCAGTTGACGGACGAACGGCGCTTTCACGAGGGCTGTGGCAGCGGCGATACTTGTCGCGCGGCAAACCTGCTTGATAGCGGAGCGTGAAGTTGTCCGTCTACCGGATTTGGTCAATCACGGTCGTGTGGACCAGGCCGATTCTTGCCGATGACCAGAGCGAAATAATAGTCCGGAGGTCCCATGGTTGGCAATTGGACCTTGGTTTTATGTTCCGTGGCAAGCCGCGCCGGTTTTGTCGAGCTGGATTGTTATGTGTGGGTTACCCGCGGAATGCCTACCGAAGCTCACTCCACCAGCAAACTGGTGGGGACCCGGATTAGCGAGGATGAGATCGTCGCCAAGATGGGCCGCCAAATTTGTTATGGGTTTGACTTGGGCCTGCCGCGATGTGCGGTTCTCTTATATGTCGTGCGGAAAATCATAGAAGCCGCGAATGAGGTTGCCATCAAGGTCGACGGCCCGAGGTATGCGTGGGCCACCGGCCGATCTTAGTGGTGGAGCTTTTAGGTGTGGATCATTTATGTCTAGATCATTCGCCGAACGACGGCCGTTCCGGACTTATCGGGAATTAGGATTACGCGCTCCGGTTTGTCAGCGAAGAATCCGTCGACGGCTTTCTCGACCTTTGGCCAGTACAGGCTGGAATAGTCGTGCATGATGAGAAAACCGCCTGGCAATAGGCGAGGATAGAAGTACTCGAGCGCAGCCAAAAAGGGGATGTGGAGATCGCAATCGATGTGTACTAAGGAGAAACGTTCCTCTGCCGGTATCGCACTTGCGCTTTCGGGAAAGTGCCCCTTAATGAAGTTCACATTTTTTTCTCCGACCAACGAGCGGACGGATTCGACCGAGGTGTTCGAGAAGTCGAGTGACAACTTATCCATCCCCTCCATGTCCTGCTTTGGGAATCCCTCGTACGTATCGATAAGGTAGGCTGTGGTATCGAAGTAGCGCGCGAGGCGGGCCAGTAGAAATGCTGTGTTGCCCCGGTAAACTCCGACTTCAACCAACGACCCGCGGACTCCTTCTTTGATGAGTTGGTCGCATGTAAGGCTAAGGAAGTTGAGTCGCACTAAATCGCCACAATTATTTTTCTGATTGCCTGCGCAAAACGAGCGAGGATCGAGGGTCGGCCTCAGCCCAGGTATTGTCAGACACTTCGGTAGGTTCTCGGAGTATCGATCTGGCTGGTATGCGAGAATCGTGCCCGGCCAGATGCTGGTTATTCCAAGTGAAAAGGGCCACGGGCGAAGTCTGTTCAAAATCGACGACTTGATTCCCGCGAGAGTTCTTTTCTTCATAAAGGGCACGTCGGCAGCCAACCAATCTTCCGACCGCACGGGGCCCGGAAAAAGAGCTTCTTGTATTTGAGAAATGTAGCATGCCGCCCCGGCCTAGGCTGCCACCAACTCCGCATGTGACGAGCCCCAGGATGGGAATCGGCTAGGGGAGGAAAGTGGTTCGTGCTTCGCACGAATGCCCACATCTCAAAATCGAGATATGGGGCACCCACTTCAGATGTGGACCACGCGCCCTAAAGGCAGGCTTACTCTACTGTCACCCGGCCCCTATTAGGACGGCAGTTTGTCTTTGATGGTTTGTGCTACGTCGTCGATGGAGGTGTGCTGGCTGAGTTGCTCGAGTTCCTTATCGTTGGCGACGCGTTGCAGACCGACTTGTCCGGCGATCTTGCGGTCCATGCCGAGTACGGCGGTGATCTCTTTTTCTGTCAGGAGGAGGATTTGAAGCATGAGGTGATCGCGTTCCTCGGCGCGCCGGCTCATGCGCGACTGGCGCATGAGGATGATGCTCGCCAGCAGGATGGCTTCGAGCGCTACGAGGGTGCCGAGAAGAGGGAAGGGTGGCGGATCGAAGTGGTGAGGGTGGGTGAACGAGGCTGCGTTGAAGATCATCCAGCCGGCGAAGATTGCCAGGTGGATGCAGACGAAGCGAAGACTGCCTGCGAAGCCGGCGATGGTGTCGCCGAGGCGTTCGGATGGGGTGCGACGAGTGAGGAAGTCCTCTTCGTGCTTCGCGATGAGGTCGATGTGCTCTTCGATGTGGCTCTGGGACATGTTGGGAACTCGTTTTTGAGCGGAATGTGGATGGGCTTTGGTTCCTCTTTTGACGTATCGCTCCACCTGCTATGTGAGATGCAGGTTTTTATGTGTGGGCACGTGGCCAGCTAGAATACACCGGGGGTTAGCCTATGCCGTTTGCTGTCCGATTGTTGTATTGCGCATTGCTCTTCCTGTTCGGTTCTGAATTGTTTTCGCAAACGACCACTCCTCAGTCGGGTGCAACGATCAGTGAGGGTCACGGCGTCTCGAATCACGGTTCCTGGAAGGTCATCGACGAAGAAAATTTCGAAGATCGTGCAGCATTGTTCAAAACAGGTTCACCTCCTTGGGTATCTGATACTTATCAAAATACGGACGAGTATTCCGATGGTGGCGAATATTTCAAGCGACTCGGAGTAAAGCCGCCGGTGGCGTTTCGCGCTGAAGGACCTTTTGGAAAAGGCGGTTGGCTGAGTGTGGCAGCTTACAGTCGCTCTAATCTCACAAAATTCAGTGATCTTTTTGAGGTGGTTCCGGACCCGGCCGACCCGAATAATCATGTGCTCAAGATTTCGTCTCCCAAGCACACCGATGGACTTGTTGTTCGTCCGACGAACGCGTTGCCGAAGAAGTATCGGGTTTGTCTGAAGGTGGGTTTTGCTTCGTTTGGTGACGGCAAGGCTGGCGGTTTGAATGGGTATGCCGGGGGCGAGACTGACGAGCCCTGGTCCAACGGAGATGCGACGTTCGAGAATGGGTTCTACTGGCTCACCATTCTGGATGCGACTCCAAGGCCCCACAACAATCTTTGGATCCATCACCATCGCAAGGTCACGATCGATTCGGACAACAACAAGGAAGCATGGACAAATATCTGGGAGGGCAAGAAGTGGGTAGCTGACGGTCAGCACCCGATCATGATGTTTGGTGTAGACAAGGATGGTAACGACGATGACAGCACAGGTCGTCCTTTTCTGTCATGGTCGAATGGGGCGCTTCAGCCGTCGGGTGCGATTCGCGCCGTGGACGCGTATAAGGACAATACCTGGTATTCAGCTTGCATCGAGCGCAATGAAAGTGCCTATGTACTTTCTGTTTCCGGCGACTTCAAGTGGGGCGGACAGCAGACGTATGTTGGGACTATACCCTTGAGCTCTGTGTATGCGACGGGTGCGGGAGTTCCGGACTTCTTTATGTTTGGCGATCCGCACAATAACTATTACCGCGGCTCCGTCTATTACGACGACATCAAGCTGGAGGCCTGGCAGGAGAAATGATTGGGAATTCAGGGATGGGCACCCAAATTTGTTCCGGGTCAGATATGGGCCAACCGACCAATGTAACTGTCCATTGCCTGACTCAACTGAGAATCGATCTCGTCAGCGATGGTCATGACGCCTATCAGTACCTTGCTGAAATCGATGGTCGCCAAATTCTTCTGCAACGTATCAAAGATGCAGACCTGTAGCATTCGAGACTCTTCGACAAGCATAGCCGCGGTATACCCTTGCTGTCGCCGATTGATCCCATGTTCAATTGCGGCCACCGAGACCGACTCGTTACCGCCAATTGGTTTGTCGGACTCAAGACGGGACACGAGATCAGCAAAAACCCTGGGTAGGTGGCTGGTGCGTTCCTCGTAGCTCATGGGAACCTCCATCACCTTCTTGTCAGTCCGGATGCGATCAAACCAAGCCCGAATGGTGAGGTCCACAGAGCGTTCCAGGATCTTCGCTACAGTTTCAACTACGCGAGGAGGAGGAGCGCCAGTCTCAAGAGTTTGCTTAATCGCTTTAATGAGCGTCGTCACTGCAATGGGCTTTACCAGAACCTGATCGGTCTGCTTCAGAATGGCGCGGGCCGCTGCATCCATTTCAGGAAAAGCACTCAATAACATTGTTATGGCTTTGGGGTTGGAGTGGCGCATTGCGCTAACGACCGTCAATCCGTCCCCTGCCCCCGGCATGTGGAGATCACTCAACAGAACATCGAATTTCTTCGAGCTGATCTGGCTCAGTGCTTCAGAGACATTGGAGGCGGTGGTCACAGCGAAGCCATATTGCTGCAGTATCTGCTTCAAGCTAAGTCGCACAACGTCATCGTCATCCACAAGCAAAATCCTGGTATTTGGCATAACGCTGCCTCATCGATCTGGGCGCGTTTCCGGTGTGGTTCATTGCTCCCGTAGGTTGGCACTTAGGTAGTTGGATGCGTTTCTGGAGATTTAAGCCGTTACCTGACAAATGTATGACAAAGACATAGTGAGTCAAATTGCACACATTTGTGTCTGGTGAAGCGGCGACCGGGTAAAAAAACGATGCAAATGCTCGTCATCGATCGTTTGGCGATGGATGGTTTGAGACGAGGGTTGCTGTCACACCAACTCTGGAGCAGCAGCATGGATTTGTCCACGCTGGTGTGCTGATGACGTTCGCCGATCATGCGTGCGGCGCTGCGGCAGCAACGATGGTGGCTGAAGGGCAGGATGTGATTACGGTAGAGAACAAGGTTTCCTTCCTGCGTCCGGCAGTTGGAGCGGTGATCTTCTGCCGAGGCGAGGTTTTGAGGGCTGGGAAGAGACTTATCTTTACCGAAGGGGAGGTGATGATCGAACGCGATGGCGAGCGGCTGATCGTTGCCAGGGCTTCCAGTACGCTGGCTGTTATTTCCTAATGTCAGACATCCCGGGTTCGCGCTTTCGCGCGAATGCCCACCTTAGGCGCTTCGCGCCGAAGATGGGGCACCCAGATTCAGATGTGGGCCACACCACCCAAATTTGTGCTGGTCAGACCTGGACCACCCGCCTGCCCAAATTTTGTTATTGGGTTAGAGCTGGGCCACCCGCTCTCAAAAACACTACCTTCCCCCCGGTAAGATCAAATATGATTTCGTACTCCCCAAGGATTGATCCTCCAATAATCGCGTCGAAGTTTCCTTTGGTGAACGTTCCGTCTTGAGCTTGGCTGACAGACATGTTTGGAACGCTTAGTTTGTGTTCGCCACAGGTAATCCAACCAGACAGACCGTATATATATGCGAACTCTCCTCCAATACCTGATCCATGGTCATGCTTCCAGCCATCCAGTTTCTCAAGTTGATATTTAGCAGCGAACCCAGGCGAGATCATAACTGCTCGCTGGAAACCAGTATCGATGAGAACTCTAGTTGCTCCCAAATTTTGCTCTGCAACCCCAATTTCGCTAGAAATAATGGGGAGCGTACTATCGCTCTCGACGCTGAACTCAGTAATTTGTTCGCTCGAAGATAGAGTAAATCCTTTAGCCCTATAAATTGAAAATCGTCGATGGACATAGTCGATCGCTGTAGGATGGGCGCGAAGGATATCGTAACCAACGATTCCTGTAATTCTTAAGTCCAAATCCTTGCTCAGTTGAGAAAGGCTTACTGCTGGAACATCTCCTTTCGAAATAAGAGTGTTATCGAGTTTTAAAGCAACTGACTTTGCAGCCAACATTGCTTGTCCCTTGCTATCTCCGGATCCGGGTAGAGGTCCTAAATTCGGATTGGACAACGATACTTTTAATCTCAAAGCCTCGTCAGCGTTCAAGAGCGTTCTAGCTGAACCTGAGTCAATCAGGAAATATTCATCCTTATTTCCATTGACATCCACCTTTATTATTGGAACGCCTTTATCAAAGGTAAATGGCACCGATACTATTGGTTTACTCATCGATGCATCCGACTCGAACATTAGTGCTCTATGGCTACTTGACACGCCAGTGCAAACCTCGGCCTGCCCCAATATATTGGGGAACAGGCCGAGAATAACCAACACTAGAGTATGTGTAGAAAACATAGATGTAACTAGTTCCCAGGGTCAGTGCACTTTTGGTGACCAGTCCCGCAGCCACTACCCGAAGGGGTTTCGTAGGTTACCTGGACGCTTGAAGGGGCAGTTGTTCCAGTTGAGTTGCTGGTAAGCACCGTCGTAAATGTGTAATCCCCGGGATCACCGACGAACTGTACCGGCAGACCTGAACTATTGGTCAGTGTCATGGTGGAGATTGTGTTTGCGCTCACCTGTTGAATCCACGCATCCAATTCGGGCGTATCGGTCAAATTATAGCTATAGACCACGTCGCCGCCATTTATTGGAGAAATAGCGGGTGCCACCTGCGTTAGAGACAGAGTAATCGATGATGAATAGCCGGTATCTGTAACGACAGAGATAGTAGTGGTTGGCGTACTATTCGGATCTGCTATAAACGCAGAGCCGGGAACGCTCGCTGATACTATGTAAGATCCGTCAGTTGTAGACCTCAGGTCATCAGAGCCGACGGTATCTGCTACAGCGTTCGGTACGATTGTCGTAGTCGCTCCAACTGTAACTGTGCAGTTGCCAGCACTTGACCCACCCGTAGGACATGAAACTTGTGTACTAATTGCGACTTGACTTACGTGGCAACCTTGAAGACAGAACAACGTTAGTAGTGGAATGAGGGCGAATTTCGAGATGGGCTTTTTCACTGAACCTCTCCTATATTATGTGTGCCGTATAGCGCAAATGCTATGAACCAGCCCTAGGAGAAAGTTCGGAATTCCGTCGGCAGTTATACTCTGCGGGTTCTGCCGTGCCACAAAAATTGATGGATTGATGCGTAGGCTGTCAAGAACTATTTCGCAACTACTCGACGGTGACGGATTTCGCCAGGTTTCTGGGTTGGTCTACGTCGCAGCCTCGGCGGACGGCTATGTGGTAGGCGAGGAGTTGGAGGGGGACTACTTCCAGGACCGGTAGGAGGAGTTCGGGGGCCTGGGGGATTTGGATGGTGTGCTCGACGAGGTGCTTGATCTCTTCGTCGCCTTCGATGGCGATGGCGATGACACGGCCACTGCGTGCGGTGACCTCTTGAATGTTGGAGAGGGTTTTTTCGTACTTCAAGACGCTTGAGGGGTCGTTGGGGTCTTTGGTGGCGATGCAGACTACGGGGAGGGTTTCGTCGATGAGGGCGTTGGGGCCGTGCTTCATCTCGCCGGCGGGGTAGCCTTCGGCGTGGATGTAGGAGATCTCTTTAACTTCAAGGCGCCTTCGAGGGCGATGGGGTAGTGGATGCCGCGGCCGAGGAAGAGGAAGTCGTTGGCGGTGTGGAAGATTTTTGCGAGGCGCTGGCATTGGTCGTCGACGGAGCGGAGGACGTCTTCGACTTTGCCGGGGAGCTTGGAGAGTTCGTCGACTAGCTTGAGGGATTCGGCGTCGGTGATGGTGCCGCGGACCTGGGCGAGATGGAGGGCGAGGACGAAGAGGGCAGTGAGCTGGGCGGTGAAGGCTTTGGTGGAGGCGACGCCGATCTCGGGGCCGGCGTTGGTGGTGAGGGTGCCCTGGGCTTTGCGGGTGATGGCGGCGCCGACGACGTTGCAGATGGCGAGGGTTTTGGAGCCTTTGGCGATGAGCTCGGCCTGGGCGGCGAGGGTGTCGGCGGTTTCGCCGGACTGGGTGATGAGGAGGCCGATGGCGCGGGGGTCGGCGATGGGGTCGCGGTAGCGGTACTCGGAGGCGTAGTCGACTTCGACGGGGAGGCGGGCGAGACGCTCGATCATGAACTTGCCGGCGAGGCCAGCGTGCCAGGAGGTTCCGCAGGCGGCGATGGTGATCTGGGAGGCGTTGCGGAGGTCGGCGTCGGAGACCTGCATGGCTTCGAGGAAGACGTGGCCGGTGTCGAGGGAGACGCGGCCGAGGGTGGTGTCGCGGATGGCGCGGGGCTGCTCGTTAATCTCCTTGAGCATGAAGTGCTTGTAGCCGGCTTTTTCGGCCTGGATGGGGTCCCAGGTGATGCGCTGGACTTTTAGGGGAATGGGCGCGCCCTGGAAGTCCATGAGCGTGACGCCTTGTTTGGTGAGAACGGCTAGTTCGCCGTCGGCGAGGAAGTGGATGTTGCGGGTGTGGTGGAGGATGCCGGGGACGTCGGAGGCGAGGAAGAATTCGCCGTCGCCGATGCCGATGACGGCGGGCGGGCCCATGCGGGCGGCGACGAGCTTGTTGGGCTCGTGCGCGGAGAGGACGCCGATGGCGAAGGCTCCGGTGATGCGTTTGACGGCGCGGCGGACGGCTTCTTCGAGGGGGATTGCTGGGTGGTTGCCGTTGCGGACTTCGGGGAGGGTTATGACGGCTTCGGCGGTGTTGGCTTCGATGGAAGCCCACGTCCGAGAGTCCCGGGCACCCGCTTTTGCGGCTCCGTTGGATTTGGCGGCGGCGGCTTGGTTCAGCTCGTCTTCGATGAGGTGGGCGATGATCTCGGTGTCGGTCTCGGAGACGAACTTGTGGCCCTTGGCGATGAGCGCGTTTTTGAGGGTGAGGTAGTTTTCGACGATGCCGTTGTGGACGACGACGAGAGTGCCGCTGCCGTCGCGGTGGGGGTGGGCGTTTTCTTCGGTGGGGCGGCCGTGGGTGGCCCATCGGGTGTGGCCGATGCCGAAGGAGCCGTCGATGGGGGAGTCGGCGATGACGGTTTCGAGGTTGCGGAGCTTGCCGGGGGCGCGGCGCAGGGCGAGGCCTTCGGGGCCACCGGCGACGGCGATGCCGGCGGAGTCATAGCCGCGGTATTCGAGGCGGCGAAGGCCTTCAATGATGACGGGGACGACGGACTGAGGTCCGATGTAGCCAACAATTCCACACATGGATTGAGTTTAGTTGGAAGTGAGGGATTTTGGGCGGTGGGTAGTGTGTGACTTTTGGGTTACGCAGGTTGTTTTGCGGGGCTTTGGGGTCTTCGGGTGGATTTGTAGAGGAGGTTGAGGAGGGGGCGCTCGAGGCAGATGTAACTGAGGCAACCGAAGATAACGACCGCGGGAAGGCCTATGAGGGCGATGAGGTGGATGGAGGTTTGGTGCGGTAGGAGTTGGGTGATCAGGTGGCCGATGAGTCCGAGGACGAGGGCGTGGGAGAGATAGATGGAGTAGGACCAGTCGCCGATGGAGGAGAGGATGGGGAGATAGCGGATGAGGTTGGTGCGTTCGAGCTCCATGGCGCCGAGGAGGAAGAGAGTGGCGAAGGTGCCGTAGAGAAGGGGGCGGCGCCAGGGGCCGTCGGCGATCCACTCGGGATGGCCGGGATGGGTTTGGGTGGTGTAGACGATGATTGCGGTGAGAGCCAGCAGGGAGATGACGAGGAGGAGGACGCCGATGGAGGGGTGCAGGCGCCCGCGACGGTAGATGTGGAAGAGGACGCAGCCGGCGAGGAACTCGAGTACAGCGGGGTTGGTGAGGAGTTCGACGACTGGGAACGGAGAGAGGCCGAAGTGCAGCTTCAGCGCGACTATTGCGATGCCCCAGAGAGTGAGGAGCCAGGGGGCTAGGCGTTCGGGGATGAGAAGAAGAAGGAGGAAGAAGATGAAGTAGAAGTAGAGCTCGTAGCTGAGGGTCCAGCCTTGCAGGAGAATCATCGATCGGTGGGTCGGGATGAGGAGATATGAGGCGAGGAGGTTGAATGACCGTGTGTGGTCTCCGCTGAGGTGGAGAGCGATGAGGGTGAGGGTGGTGTAGATCCAGAAGATGGGGAAGATGCGGGCAACGCGATGGTAGAGGAAGACAGCGGCGTTGCTGGGCTGGCCGAATTTTCCTGCGGTGACTGAGGCGATGACGACGCCGCTGATGACGAAGAAGAGATCGACGCCAAGGGCGCCGTGTTCGAAGAGGCGGAGGTGATCGGTGGCGCAGTATTTTGTCTCGATGCCGTGAAGATGAGCGAGGACGACAAGGAGAGCGGCGAGTCCGCGACAGACTTGAATGCTGACGATTCGTCTGGATGGCGTTTTAGGCGCTTGTTGCAAGGAGCGGTCCCCGTCGCCACTACTGTATCAATGGGAGGGATTTGCGGCTGATCTAGAGGGTCGGGTTGGTTGATGGATCGACGGATCGCCGTGTAAAGATGCCATCGAACTCGAGGAGTCTGCCGGTGGCGGGGTCGCGAAAGTTGGGTTCGACGTCCCAAAGGTCGAAGCCTTTCGCGCACATCCCGGTGTATATCTGTGGCATGAGGACTTCGCCCTCGTAGAGAGGCAGGAGAGACATTTCGAGTTGTACGGCGAGGGTGCGATCGAGAATGTGTAGCGGCTCCGGCGAGGACGTGGGATTCGTAGCCCTGGACGTCGAGCTTGAGGAAGATGCGGCGAGTGGGATCGATGGAGGGGAGGATGTCATCGAGGCGGCGTAGGGGGACTTTTTCTTTGTGGAGGTAGTTCGAGTCGGGCGAGGCGGCGAGGTGGGTGTCGAGCATGGGCAGGATGGAGCTGGAGAAGGAGTTGGCGGCGATGTTGATCTCGGCTTCTCCGTTGGAAGCGCCGAGAGCGACACGGTCGGCGATAGTCCAGAGGGGATCGGCCGCTGCGGCGAGGAGCAGGCTGGCATGGGCGGAGCTGGCAGGCTCAAAAGAGATGATTTCGCCGCGATAGCTATTGGCGCGGCATTGCTGGGCGAATTGACCGCAGTTGGCGCCGACGTCGAGGACGAGGTCGATCTCGAACAGAGTAAAAAGCAGCCGCCTGCGAAGCTTTTTCGAGCTGTAGATGCTGGTTTGCCTGACCTCCAAGCCGGCAGCTTCGGAGAGAGAGCGCAGTGTTTCTCTAACGGATGAGTTCATGATGGTTGAGCTTCATTTTGCGGAGTTGGTGGAAGAGGTGGAATGGTTTGACCAGGGGCCGGCATCTACGACTCTTGAGGTTGGTGAGCATTCATTGCAATAAGCGGAGAACCGATAGGCGCAGCAGTTGGAGATAAACTTTCGAATGGGAAAGATATGACTGCCGCCACGACGCACCAAAAACAGAAGCCTGCCGGCTCTGCCTGCAGCTCTCCACCAACTCCATTGAGAAACAGCGCGGCACAGAATAACCCAACGATGGCAAAGCCTGTTTTGCCGGGACGGCTGAGATATAACTTCAGTACCTTCCAACCTAGAACTGCCCAGATCAACAGGAATATAACTAGACTCAAAAGTCCACCGCCAACGTATATTTCCATGAAGGCTGAATGGGCGGTACCCAAATCCGGATTAAACTCGGGCGCGTAGATCCTCGACGCCACGAAGTATCCCAATCCGAACCATGGTCCCTTGTCGACGGTTGTTTCGATCAAGTAGGACCAGAGCCCAACGCGTCCGCTAATCGTCAAAAGGTCCTCGACCTTACGTTGAGCATTCAAAGCCGTTATTAGGCTGTCAGCCGCGAAAGGCAGAACTAACAAAGTTATCGTAGCTATCTTTCGAAGAACGGGTATTGCCGGTCGCCTGACTAAGGCAAGCAATAGAAATATTAAGAAGATTAAGTAACTTGTGCGCATCAAAGAAAAGGCAAAAACACCGCCGAAGATCACAGCCCAGAAGATGAATTTCTTTCGAGGCAAGTCACTCTTGATGGTCAGCAATAGAATCAGGCCGATGACGGATACGGAACCAGTTTGTGCAATCAGGTCGCCTCGAAAACGGGTCGATCCAAGTTCGGATTCGACGAAGACTAGCCCAGGCATTAGAAATGCCGCCGCTATGTCCGCAAGCGTCAAAATACCGCATCCGAGGAACAGATTGTTCAGAGTCTCCGTGATCCCGAACCTAGCGGTAAAACGCATTATGAATGCGACCGTTACGCCGAGTTGATACACTTTGAACGCTGAAAAACCCGGTGACTCGGAGAAGAATACTGACAATCCCAATAGGCCAATAAGGATCACGCTTAGCGTCTGCAGACTTGAAAGACGGGACTGGTCGGCTGTTTTGGCTCTGGCTTCATACGAAGTGTCCATGAATAACCAGCACCCTGCTATTCCCCACACGATCACCTGTAGCATGATGGCCCAGTCAAGCGTGTAATCCAAGGAGTCAGAGGGGTCTCGTAACCTAAACTTCGGCGGCCCTGAGAGAAGAAGGAAAAATAGGATTCTATAAGTAAGCGAAGGACGGCTTAAATGCGAGGCATAGTTCAAGATATCTGATGATGAAATCCTCTGTTCCATCCGATTGACGAGCATCATGTCTGGTCAGGACTATGATGCCAAAACCTCCGATGTACCCTACCCTACGTCTGCGACTGTGCTGTTTTGTCAATATCTTGTCAACGATTTGCAACGATTCATACTGATTGTTCTAATCGCTCGGAGTTGCGCATGGAAGGTTTTGCTCGAATGCCCATCTTCGCGCGACAAAGCCGCGAAGATGGGCATTCCAGTTTGTTCGTCGTTCAGGTGTGCGGGCACTACCTCACTTTGAATTTGCATTTTGTGTCGTACCGGTAGGAGCGTCATTCTTAAACAGTTCTGGATGCAAATAGTGACCACGATCAGCTCCGTTTTTTTCTTCTTCCACGGGAATTCGATGCGCATTAGCATAGGCATCGTGTCGCACGCCAGTGACCTGCCATGATATATGGCCACCAGGGCGACCTCCTGCAATTTTGAAACGGTTTCCTAAAACTGTTTTCGCAACGTATAAATTGGGTTCAGGTGCTCCAATCGAAGTCAGCTGATAGCGAAAATCCCGATTGAGAGCCTCAAAATAAGATGGGAGACTCACCCATCCCTCACCGTGGCTATCGAGCGTTGCAAGTCCGTTGTAAATGTTCATCATGTCGGGAGACTCAACAAATGAATGTGAAAGGTATTTTTGAGCGGGTTCAATGGGATCGTCAATCCTGAATGATCCGCTACTCTTTGTAACCGCTCCAGTGATATTGACATCGCCGACAATTAAAAGAGCTTGCCCACCGCCCGCATAAATTATGTGTGAGTATGGATTAGCATTTGTAGTCGTGACTACCTGTGAATTTACAGTGTCGTTGACTAAATTTGCATATTGAGCTGACGGCACAGGCCAACCCTCTACTTCGATAGAAGCATTCGAGTTGGTGATTCGGATCGCATCCGAGTGACCCGAAGTGCCATCTGCGTAACCCCCGACGATGTGGAGCGAGGAAGGGGTGAAAGCGCTGGTGCTTGTAGGGGACATAAAAATCACGGGGTCTTGGTGACTAACGTTATTAAAGCTTTCCGATTTTAGGCCGATCAGTGTCAATGTAGACCCGTTGGTTCCGTTGTAATATACGAGCGAGGACGTATTGTCGTCCCCTCCAACCCCTGCTATGGTTTGGGAGTTGCTCAGGTTAATGAATGAAAATCCATACCGACTATTACTACTTGCCTCCAAGTTGTAGTTAAGATGTTCTCCTGCATTGTTTCCTATGAAGGAGAATCCATCTTGTGCTGAATTGAATGCCGATACGTCATGAATACTAGAGTTTTCTCCCTGCTGGCAAATAGTGATTCCATTTCCGGAGGCACCACTCCCGTAGACAGCCACATAAGCTAGTTTTGTGTTATGCGACCAAAACGAGCTATTGCAGCCTGTCGAGCCTTGCGCTTCCAATCTAAGGACGTCTCCAGTCAATGAACTTGCCGCCTGCAACACAGTGCCGTTTTTGTTGCCAGCAATAGGAGGCAAATCTGTTGCCGTTTGACAACCAGAAAGACTTGAACCTTCGTTCATTGTGATCGTTCCTGTAACTGTGAAGAGCCCGCATGGCAGATTAACAACCACACCACGTGGGATCGTGAATGTGGAAATTGTTGCACCAGACACAAATCCTCTCGCGTCGATGATTCCATTTGGCGGGCTCCCAAGACTCGCAATTGCGTTAGTAATCTGTGCTCCCATATCTGCTCCCGGGAATTGATCCGCAAAAACGATTCCCTCAAATCTGTTCACGTTTAAGCGCGTATTTGCAGGTTGGGCGATAGTCTGTGAAGCTGTCGGATTAGCAACAATGGTCTGAGAAAGGCATGTACAAGCCATAAAAACTCCCATGAAGGTTGCGATAAATGCTCGAAGTATAGTCATCACAGTTCCTTTCAAGTTTGCCTGCAACAATGGACGTAAAACTTCACAAGTCTACGTCGGCAATCGCGAAATTATGTCTCGCGTTTGTCGAATGTTTGTCAAACAGTCGTTTCAAATATCAGGCATATTTTGTTTTGCTAACGCAAGCCGAGAGCGTGGTTGCCCGGGAAGTTACCGGGTGGAGATGTGGGCGGTGTAACGTAGGGATAAGGCATGGATCATCGGGCGGTGCTGTGCACATTCTCGTTGTCAATAGCGGATCTTCGTCGATCAAATTTTCTCTGTTCGATTCAGGGAAGGGAGAGCCTCGCTCGTTGTTTGAGGGTGAGGTGACAGGGATTGGTGCGGCGAAGGCGGGGTTTAAGTTTCGTGATGCGGATGGGCGGGATTTAAGTGGGGGGCGTAAGGAGGTGAAGGCGGAGACGCCGGTAGAGGCGATCGGCCTGGTGGTGGAGGCAGTGAGTGGGCCCGGTTTGCCGAGGGTGGATGCGGTGGGGTATCGCGTGGTGCATCCGGGGGCGAAGCTGGACCGGCATGTGCGGATTGATGATGCAGTGATTAAGGATCTGGAGGAGGCGGTGGTGTTTGCGCCGCTGCACGATCCGGCGGTAATTGAAGTGATCAGGGACACAATGCAAAGGTTTCCTGACGTGGGACACTATGCGTGTTTCGATACGGTGTTTCACCAGACGATGCCCGAGGCGGCGACGACTTATCCGGTGCCGGCGGAGTATCGCGAGCGGGGAGTGCGGCGGTATGGGTTTCATGGGTTGAGCTGCGAGTCGATTGTGCGGCAGTTGCGGGCGGAGAAGGGAATGGAATTTCCTCGGCGGATGGTGATTGCGCATTTGGGGAGCGGGTGCAGTGTGACGGCGGTGGTCGATGGACGGTCAGTGGATACGACGATGGGGCTGACACCGACGGGTGGAGTCGTGATGGGGACTCGGCCGGGCGATCTTGATCCGGGGCTGGTGCTTTATCTGTTGCGGCAGATGGAGGGGGACCGCGTGAGTGCGCTCGAAAAGATGCTGAATCATGATGCGGGGATGGTGGCGCTGTCGGGGATGCCAAACGATATGAAGGCGGTGCGGGAGGCAGAGGCCAAAGGGGATGCACGAGCGGGGCTGGCGGCGGAGGTATTTACGCGGAGTGTGAAGAAGGCGGTAGGCGGGTTTGTGGCATTGATGGGTGGGGTGGATGCGGTGGTGTTTGCGGGGGGCATCGGGGAGCATGATGCCCGGTCGCGGGCGGAGATCCTGGGTGGGATGGAGAGTTTTGGGATTTCGATTAATTCTGAGTTGAATGGGGCTGAGGGTGACGCTGTGCGGCGAATAAGTGCATCTGACTCAGTATCGATGGTGCTTGTGGTTCCGGCGAAAGAGGATTGGATGATCGCGGTGCATGTGGAACGCATGGCACGATCGGCCGATTAGTTCAGGTTTAGTTACATATTGGATGAGATTTTTTCGTTTCGCTTACTTTGCGCGAAGGAGATGTTTATGAGCGTGGCCAAGGAATCGAGCAAGGGGAAGAGTCAGGGTGTTCAGCCGCTGTCGGCGGATGAGTTGCGGAAGATGGATGCCTACTGGCGGGCGTGTAACTACCTTTGCGTGGGGATGCTTTATTTGCTGGAGAATCCGCTGTTGCGGGAGCCGCTGAAGGAGGAACATATCAAGAACCGGCTGCTGGGGCATTGGGGTTCTGATCCGGGGCAGACGTTTACGTGGGTGCATCTGAACCGGTTGATCAAGAAGTACGATCTGGATTTGATTTATCTCTCGGGGCCGGGACATGGGGCGCCGGCGACACTGTCGAATTGCTATCTGGAGGGGGTTTATTCGGAGGTTTATCCGGACAAGAGTGAAGATATTGCGGGGATGCAGAAGTTCTTCAAGCAGTTTTCGTTTCCGGGTGGGATTGGGAGCCACTGCACGCCGGAGACGCCAGGGTCGATCCATGAAGGAGGGGAGCTGGGATATAGCTTGTCGCATGGGTTTGGCGCGGCGTTCGACAATCCGGATTTGATCGTTTCGGTGGTGGTGGGGGATGGTGAGGCGGAGACGGGGCCGCTGGCTACGTCGTGGCACTCGAATAAGTTTTTGAATCCGGTGCGGGACGGAGCGGTGCTGCCGATACTGCACCTGAACGGTTATAAGATCGCGAACCCGACGGTGCTGGCGCGGATTTCTTCTGAAGAGCTGGAGTGGTTGTTCAAGGGGTATGGGTGGACTCCGTATGTTGTCGAAGGGGACGATCCGGCGAAGATGCATCAGTTGATGGCGGAGGTAACGGAGCGCTGCGTGCTGGAGATTCGCGCGATCCAGAAGAAGGCGCGGAGTGCACCGAAGGGTGCTAATGTTGAGCGGCCGCGGTGGCCGATGATTATTTTGCGGACACCGAAGGGCTGGACGTGTCCGAAGGAGATTGACGGGCACAAGCTGGAGGGATCGTGGCGAGCGCACCAGATGCCGATTCTTGATCCGAAGACGAACCCGGCGCATTTGAAGATGGTCGAGAAGTGGATGCGGAGTTATAAGCCGGAGGAGCTGTTTGATGAGTCGGGAAAACTGATCGCTGAGTTGAGGGCGATGGCTCCGGTGGGGCAGCGAAGGATTACTGCGAATCCGCATGCGAATGGCGGGTTGTTGCGGAGGCCGCTGGAGCTGCCAGACTTTCGCGACTATGCGGTGAAGGTGAAGAAGCCGGGGCAGATTTCGGTTTCGCCGACCTATACGCTGGGAACGTTTTTGCGCGATGCGATGAAGCAGAATATGACGAACTTCCGTGTATTTGGCCCGGATGAGACGGCTTCGAATAGATTGCAGGCGATCTACGAGGCAAGCGAGAAGACGTGGATGGCGAAGCTGCTTCCGGAAGATGCGGACGGTGGCGACCTGTCGCGCGATGGGCGGGTGATGGAGATTTTGAGCGAGCATACCCTGGAAGGATGGTTCGAAGGGTATGTGCTGACGGGACGGCATGGGTTCTTTTCGACGTATGAGTCGTTTGTGCATATCATCGACTCGATGTTCAACCAGCATGCGAAGTGGCTGGAGAAGAGCAAGCTGGAGTTGCGGTGGCGGGCGCCGGTTTCGTCGATCAATTTACTGATTACGTCGTTGGTCTGGCGGCAGGACCATAACGGATTTACGCATCAGGACCCGGGATTTCTGGATATAGTGACGAATAAGTCGCCGGATGTGACGCGGATTTATCTGCCGCCGGATGCGAACTGTCTGTTGAGTGTGGGAGATCATTGTCTGCGGAGTACGAACTATGTGAATGTGATCGTCGCGGACAAGGCGGAGCATCTGCAGTACCTGGATATGGATGAGGCGGTGAAACATTGCACGAAGGGGATTGGGATTTGGGACTGGGCGAGCAATGACGCCGGCGAGGAGCCGGATGCGGTGATGGCTTGCGCGGGAGATATTCCGACGGCGGAGGCGCTCGCGGCTGTTGCGATTTTGCGGGAGCGATGCGGGGACGTGAAGATACGGTTTGTGAATGTGGTGGACCTGTTCCGGCTAATGCCGGAGGAGGAGCATCCGCATGGGCTTTCGTCACGGGAGTTCGATAGCTTGTTCACGAAGGACAAGCCGGTGATCTTCAATTTTCACGCGTATGCCTCGATGATTCATAAGCTGACGTACCGGCGAACGAACCATGACAACTTCCATGTGCGTGGGTACAAGGAGAAGGGGAATATCAATACTCCGCTGGAACTGGCGATTTTGAATCAGATCGACCGGTTCAACCTGGCGATCGATGTGATCGATCGTGTGCCGCGGCTGCAGAGGACGGCGGCGCATACGAAGGAGTGGTTGAAGGGACAGATTATCGAGAGCGTGAACTATGCCCACGCGAATGGTATCGATAGCAAGAAGATTCGGGAGTGGAAGTGGCCGGTTTAGCGGGATGACGGCTAAGTGAAAGAAGCTCGGAAATCGTCTCCGAGAGCTGGACTGGCTACCAAGGGACGGAGTACGATTTTTTGCGATCTACTAAGGATCTCTTTGGATGGGGTTCCGTGTAACTGATTCCCGACCCCGCAGAGGTAGAAGTTCAACCTTGTTACCAATGAAACGGAGAATAACAATGAAAATACTTGCTTCCCTCCTGGCGCTTGGCCTGATGGCTACGCCTGCGCTGGCCGCTACAGAGACGTTTAACGATGTTTCGATCCTTGATGTGGCTTGCTCGAAGAAAGCAGCTGCGACGGCGGATTCGCATACGCGCGACTGTGCACTGATGTGCAAGGACAGCGGATTTGGGATCGTTACCGCAGACAAGAAGTTCCTGAAGTTTGACGCGGATGGCAATGCGAAGATGCTGAAGCAGCTGGAGGCTTCGGACAAGAAGGACCATCTGCGAGTCAATGTCAGCGGCGACGTTCAGGGCGACACGATCAAAGTGACTTCAGTCAAACTGCTTTAGTTTCGACGAAGAAAGCCCCATCCTCGAATGACTTCGAGGATGGGGTTTTTGTTTTTGAGTGCGGTTTGGTTAGAAGATGACCTTCAATGCGAACTCAGTGTTGAAGGGCTCGCCGGGTCCGATGCCGGGGTTGCCTAGATACGGTCCGATAGTGGAGCCGATTGTGCCGCCCTCTCCGGTTGACGGAAGACCTACCGGAGCGAGATTCGTGTGGTTGAAGAGGTTGTACATATTCGCTTTGAACTGGATATTCACCCGTTCCGTAATTGCCGTCGTTTTGATGGCAGAGAGGTCGAAGGATTCATAGCCAGGGTTATGGTTCTGTCCGCGGCGGGTCGGGGAGTAGGTCCCGGGGGCGGGATCGACGAATGCGTTCGGATTGAACCACTGGACCGAGCCGTCGATGATGGCGTGGGAGACGCCAACATAGGGGTTAGCCATGACTTGTACCGCACGGTCTGCATTCTCTCCGTTGCCGCTGACGTTCTGACTGGCATCGACCGTGTATGCGGTCCCACCGTGGAAGGAGAATCCAGAGTTTAGCTCCCAGCCGTGGGTGAGGCGCTTTGGCCCACGGAAGGCTGGAATCAGGTAATCGAAGTATCCGGTGAAGGTATTTCGAACGTCGAAGTCGGAGTTACCGTACTCAGCCTTCTCGTTATATGGATCCTGGGGAACATAGGGCAGAAGACCGGTCTCATAATCGAGTGCATGCGACCAGGTGTATGCGAGTTGCGTGGTCAGGCCGTGCCAGCTCTGGGTTCGCAGGGTCGTCTGAAGGGAGTGGTAGATGGAGCCGAGATTGCTTCGGGCTTCGTCGATCACACCGAATGCGGGAAACTGTTTGTAATACGGACGCGTTGTGGTGTCGGGTGACCCCGAGACGTTGGGTTGAGCGGGATTGATGTCAAAGAGGCCGAGCAGGTGTGTGCCGTGTGTGCCGACGTAGCCAATCTGCAAAACGACTGAGTTGGTCAGGCTTTGCTGAATGTTCAGGTCCCATATCTGCGTAACGGAGGGTCTGAAGTTCTTGTCAAAGGTGGAGATGCTGACGCTGCCTGGTGCGGCATTAGCGATGCTCGAGGTAGAAAAGGCAGGATAGATATCGACTCCCGGCTTAATCACCTGGTTGAGTCCCTGGGCATTCACGACCTGGTTGATGCCTGCGGGATTCTGGCCTGGCCCGAAGACGGATATGTTTTGCGCTCCATTGTTCTGCAGGACTGACTTCATATAGATGGAGTCGTAGTAAAAACCGTATCCACCGCGAAGGACGGTAGTGCCGGAGTCGCCTAGCTGATAGGCAAACCCGATTCGTGGGCTTACGCCTCCCCAGAATTGTTGATAGATGTTTGCGACACCCTGGCCTGCCACTGAAAGACCAGTCGGGCTTGCGGGGTTGAAGACGGAGAGGTTCGCATAGTCGGAGTGCACAGGGCCTTCGTAGTCGTAGCGCAAGCCGTAGTTGAAGTTGAATTTCTTGGTGAGTTGCCAGCTATCCTGCGCATAGAGGGCAAACGTGTTGACGAACACCTGCCGCTTCGGATTGCCCTGGACGATGCTGGAGGCCGTTGGATTTAAGCAACCTGCGAGGAAGTCGGCCAACTCGAGAACGTTGGAATCGGTGGTCGGCGAGGGGCTGTTGAGATTTTTCGTCGCTAAAGCGGCGCAAGGTGTCTGCGCTTCGCCCTCTACGATGTTGCCGGGGACCCAGGGGCCTTGAGATCCATCGAAGTAGATGGTGCCGCGCTGGCCGGTCTGATAAAAGTCGTCGACCTGTGCCTGGCGGAATTCACCTCCGAAGTGGAGCTGATGAGCGCCTTTGGTCCAAGTAAGGTCATCGTCAAGATGTCCGGTGATGTCGTTTCTTCCGGAGGGAGCGGTAACACCGAGGGGATCGAATCCGGTGTTATTTCCTGTCAGCCCAGAACCGCTGCCGCTTGGACCAATGATCAGGTGTGGAGCGCCCGGCAGAGCCGGATCGGTAACACCGGTGTTCAAGCCGAGGCCGATTGGGTTGAAGCCTGTGTCTGCATCGCTAAAGACCTGGTTGAAATAGCTGACGCCAGCGGCCAGTTGGTTGGCCATGGTTGGAGTAATGATGCGGTTGTAGATGAGGGAGTAATTCTGAACGTGGATGGGTGCGTTCTCAAAGTATGGCGTTAGGTCCGAGGACGTGGGCGCAGTCTGCGTACCTTGCCCGACGAACCATCGGGCTGATAGGTGGTCCTTGTCGGTGATCTTCCAATCGAGCTTGATTAGACCGTTGAAGCTATGTCCAGTGAGGTTGCCGGTGGCCTGATAGTTTTCCGGCTGTGCGGGTCCGGTGAGTGCCGATGCCGGCCAGAGAGCCTGGAGAGAGCCGTTTCCGTTGAGCAGGTTTGATGCCACGGTGCTATGGGGTACGCCGTAAAAATCAAGAACCTGGTAGGCCGCGGTCTGATATGCGGCTGATGGTTCTGTGGCGTGATTTTCAGCACCAATCAAGAAGCCCTGATGTTCGCCGGCGAGGAAGAAAAAGAGCTTGTCCCTGAGAATTGGCCCACCGACCGAGAAGCCGTAGTTTTGATTTCTGGATTCAGGCTTGTTCGTCGAGAAAGGGTTTTGGCGTTCAAAGAATTCGTTGTGATTGTAGTAGTAGGCGGTGCCATGAAGCTGGTTCGTGCCGGATTTGATGGTGAGGTTTGCGGTGCCGCCGGGATTGCGCCCGAGCGATGTCTCACCTGTGGTGACAAAGGAGAAGTTCTCGATAGCGTCGATGGGAAAGATGACGCCGGCTATCGCGGAGACTCCGCCCTGGTTGACGGCAGGAATATTCCACCAGAGGTCGTTGTTGTCGGTGCCTTCAATCTGCCAGTTTACCGAGTTGGACCTCATTCCGTTGACGCTGGCAACGCCGGCGCCGCCCCCTGTGGAGAGTCCAGCGAATCCGGTGGTTTGAGTAAGCATTTGCGTAAAGTCGCGGCCGCTATTGGGCAGATTTTGCACGACTGTTTCCGGCAGAATCGTTGACTGTACATCGGTGTCAGTATCGAGTGTCACAGCAGCGGCCGTTACCTCAACTGTCTGCGAGCTCGAAGAGAGAGCCGAGCTTTGCGGCGATGGTGTAGTTTGCGCTGGCTTCAACCTGCACTTTGTCGTACTTGGCGGTTGAGAAGCCGGCGAAGGTAATGGTTACGGTGTAGCTGCCCAGAGGCAGATTCGTAAAGTTGAACTCGCCAGCACTGGAGGAGACGGTTTTGTACGACTGATTGGTTGAAGTGTCTACCGCGGACACAACTGCTCCGGCGATGGTTGCGCCGGTTGCGTCAGTGACGGAGCCGGTGATGCCGCCACGGAAAGTTTGGGCTTGAAGGAAGGGAGCGCTGATGAGGATTAGAAGCGTGGCGGCTAGGCTGTAGAGAGCAGCCCGTACGAGCTTACTTGACGGTTGGCGCATATGACCTCCGAAAAAAAGACAAAGATTTCCTGGTCGCCTCGAGGGCGATTTTTGCGGTTGGAAAAATGAGTCAAAAAGCCGTTATCGCAGCGGGAGTGCTGCGGGTGCGTCACTGTGTTCCAAGGGCCTAATGGCTAATAGAAGTGTGGCGAAAACGTCAATTTAAGAAAGAGGTGGAACCACCGTAACCCTCTTCCGTGAAGATTGCAAGAATTTTTTTGAGATATCACGCGGCGAGCTAGAGGGGCCCACTCGAAGGTTTAGTGGAGTGGAGGCGAACTACAACTTCGATCTGTTGAGCGATTAAATTGAGACGATTCAGGCGCTGCCGCGGCGGAGTTCTCTGGTCTTGAGGACGATGAGGTATTCGTAGAAGGCTTGCAGTGTGGCGTAGGTGAGGCCGGCTGCGCCGTCGAGGATGGCACCGCGAAGAAAGACCATGTAGAGCCACTTGAGGAGTGGGCGACCGGGGAGACGGTAGAAGATGGCCTTCTGGTGGAGGCGGCGAGTGTGGAAGTCGGGGTGGCGGAGAGCGGTCATCACGGAAGGATTTTGCAGGCCCTGGTTGCGGACGATCAGCTCGGCCTCCATGGTGGAGTAGAGGTTGTGCTTCTCGACCCACTTGGCGATGCCCTTGGAGAAGGGGTAATGGTCGAGCGGATAGCTGAGCTGGGCGATGGTGCCGTCGATCTCGAGGACCTCGTTGATGGCGCGGGTGTAGTGGGCGCGCTGAGGGCGGACGAGGCGGATGTAATAGGGCGAGAGCTGGGCGTGCTTGAGCCAGGTGCCGAAGAGATAGTCGCGGCGACGAACGCGAAAGGCAGCGATTTCGTTGGGGGCGGCGAGGGCTAGCTGCTGCATCTCGCGGGAGAGTTCGGGTGTGGGACGCTCGTCGGCGTCGGGGAGGAAGACCCAGGGATGCTTGAAGGGAATGGTGGTGAGGGCGGCGTTGCGGTGGGTGGCGTAGTCGTCGAAGGGGCGAGTGTGGACGTGGGCGCCGGCGGCTTTGGCGATCTCGATGGTGGCGTCGGTGCTTTCGGAGTCGAAGACGTGGATGTCATCCGACCAGGAGACGCTGGCGAGGCAGTCGGGGAGATCGCGCTGCTCGTTGCGGGTGAGGATGAGGACGGAGATCATCTGGGGATTATGGTATCGCGATGAGGCAAAAGGATTGCCCGGCGAGAGAAATTGCGGTGAGCGCTCTAAGTGCTGCGGTGCTGATTGAGGCGAGGCCCGACCCGCGACTGATAGTTGAACTATTGGGATTACGCGGGGTAGACGATCTCCGGTTTGGCTAGAAGCGGAGGACGAATCCGGTGGTGACGGTCTTGGGATGGACGTTCGCGCCGAATTGGGTGATGCCGCTGCTGTAGCTGTAGTCGACGACGCGCCAGTCGAAGTGGGGGATGAGCGTGAGGTCGACGCCGGTGACGACGCGGTAGGTGAAGTCGTTCGCGTCTCTGTGGCCGTTGCTCAGGGTGCTGTAGGAGGATTCTCCGAAGAGGAATTCGCCGTAGGGCATGATGGGGAAGACGGGAATTTTTACGGCGAGGCGAGGGCCGAGGATGCCGCTGTAGATGTTGCTGGAGAGGTCGCCGCGGACGTCGGCGGAGAGATCGAGCGGGCCGAAGTGGCGCAGGCCGTAGTAGAAGCCGAAGGTGCCGGCTGTGTTCCAGCCGGAGTGTTGGAGGCCGCTTTTTTCGGTGCCGCCGGTGCCGTAGATGGCGAGTTTGGCCTGGGCGTGGAGGGTACGGCCATGAGGCTAAGCAGGAGAGGGGGAGGGTCCAGAGGATTCTGCGGTCCATGCTTAAAGGGTAGCTGTAAGTCACGGCGCTGGGCAAGTAACGGACGCAGGTTGTTCGACTTTTATAGCGTGCGTAGAAGCAATGCAGAATAACCGGATATCGCGCCGAGTCGAAGTTGCTTCGTTACTCGGTGTTTCTTTGAGGAAGCGCACGCCGTCTTTGGCATTCAGGCCGGCACCTCTCAGCACGGAGCGTTGTGTCATCGGTCTATTACGCAGGTCCTTCGGCAGCGTGACGTAATGGGGTCTGCGCCTTTGTTGAACACGGCGAACTGGATCTCTTTTCCTTTGGTTGCGAGGTAGGCTGTGACGTTTTCGTTGCTGTTCACGACACATGGGGCTAATTCGTATCCTGCGAGTTGCTGGGCGAATTGCATGCCGTAGTACATGGTCTGGGAGCTGCGGGTGATTTTTCACTGCTCTCAATCGGCGCATAGAATCCAGTTCCACCGCCGTGCAGGTTGACGCCGATGAATCCGGCGCAGGCTACGTGCAGCATGTAGTCGGCGACCCAGAGTGCGGAGGCGTAGGCGTTGCTTACGCCGTCTTTGCCGCCGCCGAAGCAGGAGTTGCCTTCGTCCATGCGGTATGGCGTTCCGCCTGACGCGGCGACTGCTGATGTGACTTCAGCGATCTGCTTTTCGAGGCTGGGATTTACTTTTTGGAGCAGACGCTCCGCTGTCATGGTGGGATTGCTTGCGGGGCCCATCGCATAGAAGTGGCTGGTGAGCATGACGGCGTCGCCCTTGGTGCGCTCGCCAAATTTCTTGACCCATGTATCGACGTGGCCTTCGGTGTCGGGGCCGGCGAAAGGTGCGCGGGGAGTCTTTGCGCGCACTGCTCTTACCCAGGTTTCGTATTCGGTGATGTACTGATCGAAGTTGTATCCCTTTGCGCGAAAGAAGGGGTCTTCGCCGAAGCCGTCGGCTTCGTTGCCGACGACGAATGCCATCAGTCTGTCGCCCATGATTTGTGAGACGGTTGCGGCTTCGTCGGCTGCGCGTGCTGCGCTGCCACAGGCGAAGTTCAGTCCGTAGATGAGTCGCCAGTTCACCGCTTCGAGAAAGCCTCGGAGGTTTTTGATGGCCTGGTGCGTGATCATGCCTTTCTTGTTGTGCTGAACAACAGGGTCGACGAGGGGCCACTCCCAGTAGTCTTCGATACCGTGACGGACGCCGCGAATTTGTTTTGGATCGTCCTGACCGACCCCCTCCCATGGAGTGATGTTGCTCAGATGGCCGCCGAGACGCAGGACGCCGTGGTTGCTGAGACCGCGAAAGGCTGCAATGAGTGCTGTGTTTTGTGGAGAGAAGAATTCGGCGTTGTAGAGCTGCCCGGTCTCGTAGCTAAGGCCAGTGAAGTCGACGGGCATCAGCTTTGGCGAAGCGATGGGATTTTCAAGGTGCACTGTGGCGGTGGACTGCGCTCTGGTTACGTTGTGCAAGACCATGTTCGCTGCGGCCGCTGCCGACAGAGAGACAAATCTGCGTCGATCCAAGATCTCCTCCCGCTGAGGCAAACAGTGTACCGTCGGGCTCGAAATGGAAGATTTAGATAGGGCGGAGGGCGAGGACGGCGTTGAGGCCGCCGAAGGCGAGGGAGTTTGAGAGAGCCAGTTTTGGAGTAGCTTTGCGCGGTTGGCCGAGGATGACGTCGAGGTTGAGGGTGGGGTCGATCTCGGTGATGCCGGCATTGGCAGGGAGGAGATTTTCGTGCAAGGCGAGGACTGTGGCGAGAGCTTCGAGGGCCCCGCTCGCTCCGATGGAGTGGCCGTGGAGGGATTTGGTGGAGCTGATGGGGATTTGTGACCCGTGGCTGCCGAAGACCTGATGGATAGCGGCGGCTTCGGTGGAGTCGTTGACCTGGGTGCCGGTGCCGTGGGCGCTGATGTAGCCTACGTCTTCCAAAGAGCCGTAGGCGCCGTCGGTTGTAGCGTTGGCGTCGGCGATGGCCTGGCGCATGGCGTTGGCGGCGCCGTCGGCGAGGGGTTGGGTGATGTGGCTGGCGTCGGCGGAGAATCCGAAGCCGACGATTTCGGCGTAGATGGTCGCGTTACGGGCCTGCGCGGAGGCGAGGGTTTCGAGCGTGAGCATGGCGGCGCCTTCACCGATGGTCATTCCGTCGCGGTCGGCAGAGAAGGGGCGGCATTGTGTGGGGGAGACGACACGCATACTGTCCCACGCGCGGAGGAAGCCGAAGGTGAGCGGAGCTTCGTGGCCACCGGCGATGGCTGCATCGACCATTCCGCTGCGGATCATCTGGAAGGCGAGGCCAATGGCGTGGGTTCCGGAGGAGCAGGCGGTGGAGATGTTGAGAGTGGGGCCGGTGATGTGCTGGTCGATAGAGATGTTGCTGGCTCCGGCGGAGGCCATGGTGCGGACGACGGTGAGGGGATGGACGCGGGCGTCGCGAGCGTAGAGCTTGATGGTCTCGGTCTCTTCGGCCTGGCGACCACCGCAGGCGCAGCCTACGATGATGGCGATTTTTTCTGGGGCGTGGTGGCTGGTGAGTTGCGATTCTGCGACGGCCTGGCGGGCGGCGACGATGGCGAACTGGGTGGTGCGGTCAGTGGCGGTGACGATGCCGGAGTCGAGGTGCTGGCGGGGGTCGAAGTTCTTGACGGCGGCGGATTGAGTGAAGCGGAGACCCTGGGTCTCGCCTGGAGCTTCAGGATAGGGCGGGAAGGGAGCGATGCCTGTGGTTCCGTTGAAGAGGGAGATGCGAAAGTCCTCGACGGTGTTGCCGATGGGAGTGATGCAGCCCAAGCCTGTAACGACGACACGATTCAATGCAGCTCCCCTTGCGATTCTGTTTCTAGTTATAAATCACTTGGGGCGGGTCGCGATTGTCGTCAGGAGGTGGTGATGGCGGGCGAGGAGGCGGCGCGGAGTTTGGTGACGCCGTCGACCATGTCGCCTACGGTTTTGATGGTGCCGAGCGCGTCGTCGGGAATTTCGACGTCGAAGGCCTCTTCGACCTCAAAGGAGATATTGATCTTGTCGAGAGAGTCGACGTTGAGCTCGTCGAAGGTGCTGGCCAGCGTGATGGTGTCGGGAGAGATGCTCTTCGACTTGGCGATGATGTCAATACAGCGGCTGGCAATCTCGTTCATGACGGTTCGACTACCTCTGAGTTAACTCAACTTACAGCGATGCGCGTGCCGGTGTAAAGGGTCTAGTTGGCGGCAGAACCTAAGTCGTTTAGCAGGTGTAGTCGGGTTGCAGGAGGCCGTCAAGTCCGAAGAGAGGCAGGGGTGCGTGGCCGATGTGGATTTGGACGAGGCGTTCGAAGAGCCAGGGGTTGCGCTGGAAGAGGTTGAGTGCCCGATCGCGGAGGCGTGGGGAGCGATCCATCTGGAGCAGGCTCCGGGAGATGAGGGTGGGAAGACGCTGGATACGGCGGTGGGACTGCTGGTAGGCGGCGAGATCGTTGGCCTTGAGCGCGGAAGCTAGGGCCGCGGCCTGACGGAAGCCGAGGGCGAGGCCTTCCCCGCTGATGGCGTCAACGGAACCGGAGGCGTCGCCGATGAGGGCGACGTTGCCGGAGGCGACGCGATGGAGGGTGCGGCCGAGGGTGATGGAGCCGCGCGCGGGGCCGCTGGGTCGGGTGGCGACGAGATGACGGTGGAGAGCAGGGAAGTGGCGGAGAGCTTGATCGGGGTGGGCGATTTTTTCGCGGGTGATGAAGGCGACGCAGACCTCAGTCGAGGAGATGGGAGTGACGTAGGCCTGGCCGTGGTTGCTCCAATAGATTTCGACGAAGCGGCTCCAGGGGGCGATGGCGTAGTGCTGGCGGAGGCCGATGCGGCGGGAGTGGATGACTCCGGCGGTGAGTCCGGCCCAGGTTGCGATGCGGGACTGGTGGCCGTCGGCACCGATGAGGAAGCGGGCGCGGAGGGTCTGGGAACTGGTCGGGGAGCTGGTGTGGATGATGGCGATGTTGTCGGAGGATGCGATGCCGCGGACGGCGTTTTCCCAGTGGAAGCGGACGCCGAGGCTTGCGGCGCGGTCGCGCAGGAGCTGGTGCAGAGCGGTGCGGCGGATGCCGCGCCCGGGGCTTGCGGGGAACGCGGCCTGAACGATGGTGTAGGGCTTCGAAGAGGATGAGTCGCCGATGAAGCGGACGCCGCACAGGAGGGCGCTTTCGGTTTGATCGAAGTCGTGTCTGAGATCGACGCCGAGGGTGGTGAGGGATGCGAGTGCGGCGGGAAGAAGTCCTTCGCCGCAGGCCTTGTCGATCGGCGGCTTCATGGCGTCGATGACTTCAACGTGAAGGCCCTGACGGGCTGCTGCGATTGCGCAGGAGAGGCCTGCCGGTCCTGCGCCGACTACGAGAACATCAGTATGGCTAGCGATCGGGCCAACGCTCATTGGCACCTGCCGTTCTTACCACTTGAGCAGAACAAGCTCCGAACAGAAGGCTGGGCCCATCGCTGCGAGAATGCTGTAGGTACCGGGCTTGCCGCGTGAGTTGACGAGGACGTCTTCGAGGACGGCGAGGACAGAAGCAGCGGAGAGATTGCCGACCTCGCGGAGGCTGCGCCAGGATGGTTCGAGCGCGTTGGGAGGAAGGTCCAGCGTTGTCTCCATCGCTTCAAGAACTTTGGGGCCGCCGGAGTGAAAGATATAACTTGAAATGTCATCGAGGGTTAGACCGTTGTCGGAGAGAAAGGATTCGACGTTGCCGCGGAGATGCTCGTTGACGACCTTAGGCACTTCGGGGGAGAGGATGATTTTGAAGCCCATGTCGCCGATGCTCCAGCCCATGATGTGTTCGGTGTCTCTATAGAATGTCGAGCGTGTGTCAAGGACCTGTGGGCCGGAGATGCAGGTGGGGCAGGTGCGCTTGGCGAGCGGAGTTTCGCTGCCGGCGATGATGACAGCGGCGGCGCCGTCGCCGAAGAGGCCGCAGGAGATCAGATTGGCGATGGACTGGTCGTTGTCCTGCCAGGTGAGGGAGCAGAGCTCGACGGAAAGCAGGAGCGCGTACTGGTCGGGGAAGGCGCGGACATAGTCTGCTGCGCGTGAGATGCCGGCCGCTCCAGCAACGCAGCCGAGGCCGAAGATCGGGGTGCGCTTGATCGAGGTGGGGAAGGGCATGATGTTGATAAGGCGGGCGTCGATGGTGGGGCTGGCGATGCCGGTGACGGAGGCGAAGAAGAAGGCAGAGATATCCGCTGGAGTAAGGCCGATGCGATCGAGGGCGGTGGTGATGGCCTTTTCGCCCAGTTCTACGGCGCCCTTGATCCAGGCGTCGTTGGTGGGGCCGAAGCCGGAGAGGTTTTCGTAGACGTCAAGGGGGAAGACGAGGTTGCGAAACTCGACGCCGCAGTTGACGAAGAGACGGTTGATGAGGCGGGGCTCTTCCATCCTGTCCTGCCAGCGGGCCGTGAGTGCTTCTGAGATTGCCGCCTGAGAGTAGCGATGAGGTGGATAAGCCGTGCCGACTGATGCAATACGCATGCTAATGAGAACCCTTTATGGTGCTTCGAAATTGAGATGCCTGCGGATACGGAAGATACTGGCCAAGCTTGTGCCTTGACAAGAGGCACAAGAGAGCGCGGAACCATTGCCAATGGGTTAAAGGTACACGGTGCGGCGAGTTGCGTGTTGGATTTCAGAGGTAGGCTGCGATGTTTGTGAAGTGGGGTCGGTAAAGTCTGGCGATCTGGCACTGGTAGAGGGTGTTCTGGGGAAACTCTTAGAGAGGTCGATGAGGAAGGCTTTGCCTTGCTGGACGCTGCCGTTGGGGAGTTCGCCGACGGCGAGCATGAGGCCGGGCGAAGTGGGCGAGGTAGTGGCCACGTTCGGGGGCGAGCGTAATGAGGCGGCCGCCCTCGGCTTTGTTCGTTGCCGGCTCCGGCGAGGCCGAGAATCCAACGGATAGGAGCCGCTTTCAGGCTGAGCATGTAGCTCTCAATGCCCGGGGCGAGGTTTGCGTCGTAGAGGTTCGGGTCGATGAGACTCGAATTCGGTGAAGAGGAAGGCGGCAGCAACTGAGGCGGGGCCGAGGGGGTCTTCAGGATGGGCGGTCATCCACTGCTGGATCAATACGTGGGCACCGTCGAAGTTGAGGTTGTACATGCCGTAGTAGGCGTCGTTGAGCGGCGTGCCAGTCAGGTAGGTGTCGAAGGCAAAGAGCGGGGAGGTCAGGAGAAGCAGGAACAGGAAACGTGGGCAGGGGGATAGGCCGTGGGGGCGTCGCCCGGGGGTAGGTGGGGAGTGCGATTTTTGTTGAGATACGAATCGGGGTGGTGGTACCGGTAGCCTGGGCAGGAGGGCGCTGGCGGCTGGGGCAGAATTCGTGTTTCCGCTGCTGGTGTAGCCAGAGAGTGGGAAATTATGACCTATTTGTGTGCAATTGCACGGAGTGAAGTGGTAACTTTCTTCACATTTTGGCCTTCCATGTGCAAATCTTTGCTCATCATCAATTTTTTGCATAGCTAAGTCGCTGAGCCGTAAGGCATTCCGTTTGGTCGCCAAGCTGCATATTAGGGTGGCATGAACGCTTGACCACTAATCGTCCGGAATATCGGACGCGGTACTGGACATTGAGCAGGCTCTCATGCACGAAGGCAGTTTGCATCATTGCACTATGTAGTTAGAAACACCCGCTCTATGCGGAAAATTCAGGAGGAATCAATGAAGTTCTACTCGAAACTTTCTGCCTTGGGAGCGGTGCTGGTGCTTACGACCGCTTTCGCTTCGGCCGACACAGTTACCATTAATAGCGGCTCCGGCGGAGTCTACTATGAGGGCTACCTCGGGCCATATACACCCACCACCGGAGTTCCGGTCATCCCTTCGGGAACACCAACGCTCGGTTCGAGCACCAATGTCTATACAATCTCGCCGGGATCGGTCTGGGCGGCTCCGATAGGTAGTTCGACCTGGATTTCGTACGATCCGAACTCCGGTCCGACCGGAGGGGAGAATAGCAGCACCTACGACCCCAACGGCTTCTATTACTACGTCACGAACGTTACGACGAACGGCACCGGCGGCGGAGTTTACTCCGGGAGCATTTCGGTGTTGGCGGACGATACGGTCGCTGTCTTCCTGAACCTGGGTAGCAGCATGGAACTGCTGCAAAATTTCAGCGCGCTCGGAACCGACGCAACCTGCTCTGACAATAGTCCGAGCTGCCGGACGGGCACCGAAGCTACATTCTCTTTGGGTAGCGCGACACCAGGCTTCAACAGTGACGGCGTGAACCAGCTGGTTTTCGTCGTTGCACAAACTGGTTCGATCTATCAAGGGGTGGATTTCTCCGGTTCGATTACGGCTACCCCAGAACCAAACACGCTCTTCCTGTTGGGAACCGGCCTGCTTGGCTCGGCTGGCGCCCTGTTCCGCAAGATGCGCACTGCATAACCTATAACCAGAGCATGAGGAAACGCCGGAAGCGCTCCTCCTCATGCTCCGCTTCTACAATTCATCTTTTGGTGAGTGTGAAGAGATCCTTCTCACTCACTTTTTTTGCGCGGAACAGTTTAGACGAAACTAGTTGGTTGGGCTCTGTGCGGCCTGCTTGAAAGGTGACGAGATGGAGCCGCTACCGCCTAACTTTTGAGGGCCGGCGCGTGGCTTTTTTCCCTTTCTTCCAGATACCAAGCCACCGTTTTTTTGAGGCCTTCGTGGAAGTGGGCTTTGGGCTCGTAACCGAGTTCCTTGCTGGCACGCGTGATATCCGCCAGTGAGTGCTTGATGTCGCCCTCTCTGGGTGGGCCATAGATTGGTTTGGCGGTGAAGCCGAGCTGGCCGGCGATGGCAGCGTAGACCTCGTTGAGAGTATGGCTCTTTCCGGTGCCGATGTTGAAGACTCGGCCAGTGGCGACCTCGTTGGGTGCGAGGCAGGCGAGGAGATTGGCGCTGACGGCGTTGTCGACATAGTTGAAGTCGCGGCTGGTGAGGCCGTCGCCGAAGATGGTGGGGGTCTGGCCGGCCATCATCTTGAAGGTGAACTGGGCGATGACGCCGGAGTAAGGCGAGTCGGCGGCCTGGCGCGGGCCGAAGATATTGAAGTAGCGAAGGCAAACGCCCTCGAGGCCATAGGCGCGGTAGAAGGACTGGATGTAGTACTCGCAGGTCAGCTTCTGGACGGCGTAGGGCGACAGTGGGAGAGGAAGCATGTCCTCCTGTTTGGGCTGGGTGGGCTGGTCTCCATAGGCCGAGGAGGAGGCCGCATAGACGATGCGGCGAACCTTTGCATCGCGGGCCGCGATGAGCAGATTTAACGTGCCGTTGATGTTGGATTCGTGCGAGGTGAGGGGATCCTTCACGGATCGAGGAACCGAGGCGAGAGCGCCCTGGTGGAGGATGTAGTCGACCCCCTCACAGGCCGTTTTGATGCCGGCGACGTCCTGAAGGTCCATCTCTTGAAAGGTGATTGCGTGACGGATGTCGGCGAGATTGTCGAGGTTTCCCGTGGAGAGATTGTCGATGCCGCGGACTTCATGTCCCTGATCCACGAGAGCGTGCGCTAAGGATGAGCCTATGAAACCTGCGATTCCTGTGATGAGATAACGGGCCATCTGTCCTCCCCCCGAGATAGATTACCGGGGTCTTTGCAAGGTGTGTCGTGCGGTATGTCCTCCCCATTATCAGGGTTCGCAGGGCGAAAGCTACAGGGGGAGCTTGAGAGGTTAGTGTGGTGGGGTAATGGATGAGAGTCAATGCGACTTTCGTGCAGCCGGGGGGAGGAAAGGCAAATGCGATAATCGAGGCTATGTCGACTACAAATCAGGTTGTTCTGCCGAAGATTGCACAGGAGCGCATGAAGCGTCTGGAGACCCGCACCGCGAAGATCGGTGTAATCGGGCTCGGGTATGTTGGGTTGCCACTCTCTCTTCTTCTCTCCGAAGCAGGTTTCAAGGTGACAGGATTCGATATAGATACCAAAAAGGTGAACGACCTGGAGGCCGGCCGGTCTTATATCTTCAGGATTCCAGCGACGGAGATCCAGAGTGCGCGGAAGCACGGTTTTACGGCTACGGCTGACTTCTCCGGCCTGTCGGAGCAGGATGCCATCATTATGTGCGTGCCGACTCCGCTGACGGAACATCGCGAGCCGGACCTGAGCTATGTCGCAAACACGGCTAAGGCTGCTGCCCCGTGGCTGCAAGAGGGCCAGCTTGTGGTCCTGGAGAGCACGACCTATCCCGGGACGACGGAAGAGTTGATGATCCCAATCCTCGAGAAGGGGAACAAGCATGGGCTGAAGGTTCAGGGCGCGGGTGCAGCGGCGGAGCATGGGGTGTTTTATGTCGCCTTCTCGCCGGAGCGCGAGGACCCCGGCAATACGACGGTGGCGCGCCACAATATACCCAAGGTCGTTGGTGGCCACGAAGAGATTGCGACGGAGCTCGCGGCGGTGCTGTATGAGGGCATCTTTACCCGGTCGATCCGTGTGTCGTCGACGCGCGTAGCGGAGATGACGAAGCTGCTGGAGAACATCTATCGCTGCGTGAATATCGCGTTGGTGAATGAGCTGAAGGTTCTTTCGCTGCGCATGGGCGTCGATATCTGGGAGGTGATCGATGCGGCGTCGACGAAGCCGTTCGGTTTTCATCCGTTTTATCCGGGTCCTGGGCTGGGTGGACACTGCATCCCGATCGACCCGTTCTATTTGAGCTGGAAGGCGAAGGAGTACGACTTCAATACGCGGTTCATTGAACTTGCTGGAGAGGTCAATGAGGCGATGCCTGCCCATGTCGTGCAATATGTGGCGAAGGCGCTCAATCAGAATAAGAAGGCTGTGAACGGTTCCCGGATTCTGATGCTAGGGATGGCTTATAAGAAAGACATCGACGATCTGCGGGAGTCGCCTTCACTGACGGTCATCGAACTGCTGCGTGAGCAGGGCGCTGAGGTTGTTTACAACGATCCCTATTTCCCAACTGTAGGCAAGGGGCGCCACTACAACCTGAATATGACTTGCACGCCGCTCGAAAAACTTGAGCAGTACGACTGTGTGCTGATCATGACGGACCACTCGGACTACGACTATAAGGCGATTGTGAACCAGTCGAGGCTGGTAGTGGATACGCGCAATGCGACGAAGGGGATTAAGTCGGACAAGATCGTTCGCTGCTAGAAATGGCGGAGCCGGGCTCACGGGGATTTGCAGAAATGCCGAAGGTCGATGTCATCATACCCGGGTACAACGCCGCGAAATACCTGGCTGCGGCAATTGAAAGTGTCATCGCACAGACCTTCGAGGATTGGAAGATACTGCTGGTAGACGATGGCAGTACGGATAATACTGCTGAAGTTGTCGCGCCTTTCATCGAACGACTTGGCCCAAGACTGCAGTACATCTACAAGCCAAATGGCGGGTTGCCCGCGGCACGGAATACGGCGATCCGCAACTCTTCTGCTGAATTTCTGGCTCTGCTCGATGCGGATGATGTGTGGCTGCCCTGCCGACTTGCGGAGTTGTTGCAATGCTTCGAAGATCGGCCGCAGGTGGGATTGGCGTACGGCCTCATTTCATGGATCGACGCTGACGGCAGGATTATTGACACGTTTTCGGGCAACCGACATCCTGCCGAGGGACGGATTGCAACCAACATCTATACGCGAAAGGTACATCTGCCTTGCCCTACCGTCACTTTTCGCAGGAGCTGCGTCGATGAGGTGGGATTGTTCGATGAGACCATGCGCGCTACCGAAGACCGGGACCTGTGGCTTCGGATCGCGTTACGGTATGAGGTAGCGTTTGTGCCCAAGGTGCTGGCGCTCTACAGGTTGTCGGCCGGATCGATGTCAACCGATTCCGGGCGAATGCTGAAAGCGCAATTACAGTTCGTCGAAAAACATTACGGGGCTCCCGGTTGCGGGAGAGTGGCTCGGCGAATTGCGCTTGGCGAGATCTACAAACATCAAGCGGAGTTATTGGTAGCTCGCGGCGATTCGTGGGGTTGCTTTCGTAGCTCCTTGCGATCTCTCGCTTTTTATCCATTTGATTTCGAAAATATCCGAATTGCGGGATCGTTGCTTTTGCGGTCCGCAGGGATCAAAAAGTAACTGGCTTTTTCAGTTTGTCCTTTAGTCTTAGGGCAGATGTGACAGGATTCTCAGCCATCAACACTTGGTATTGCTAATCTGGGTGGAATGTGAAGAGCGAACACGCAGTAAACCTGCTGGAACTTCGTCGCGAAACAGCGAGTGACGCTCTCGCGACTGGCACATCGCATAAGCACAAGCACCTCCCAGCGCTGGATGGCGTGCGTGGCGTTGCCGTTCTGATGGTGTTTCTAGTCCACTACGGCGGCGGGGCGAAGTCTTCGAACTTCCTTCTGCATACGATTGGCGTCAGCGTTCAGGCGGGCTGGAGTGGAGTCACTTTGTTTTTTATCCTTTCCGGATTCCTGATCAGCGGGATTATCTGGGATGTGCGCCATGAACCGCACTATTGGCGCAACTTCTATATGCGGCGAACACTACGCATCTTCCCTCTCTACTACGCGAGCCTTTTGCTTGTGTTTATCACGGCGGCCGTGACGGGGAGAGCACTTTTCTCTTTGACACATATTTACGTTTACGCTTTGTATATTCAGAACCTTCCCCTTCCTTTCGGCGCGGGAAATCTCGGGTCACCGCTTGAGCTGTCGCACTTCTGGAGTCTCGCGGTCGAAGAGCAGTTCTATCTCCTTTGGCCGTTTCTGCTGACACGGATGAAGACACTCGATCAGGCCAAACGGCTTTGTATTGGCATTTTTGTATTCTCGGCGGCGTTCCGGATCATGGCCTGGTATCTTCTTCCCGCGCCGATCGACCCCATGGGGATTCCTGTGCATCGAGTTTTTCATGGTGCCTACGGATTCACTCTCTCGCGGGCCGGCGAGCTCGCTGCGGGCGCGTATCTGGCCATGTGCTACCGCGACCCAGTCTTATGGCCGCGGCTCAGGGCTATGGCTCCGTATATCTTCACGGCTGGGCTGGCAGGTTTTCTGATCTCGGCGGCCTATGCGCACACCCTGACGGATGAGAGCGCTGCCGGCTTTATGGTTGGATTGCCTTGCATCACTGTTTGTCTGGCCGCTTTAGTTGTGCTGGCACTTGGTAGCGGGTTCGTAAACAAGGTGTTTCGTTTAGAACCGCTGCGCTGGCTGGGCGGGATCAGTTACGGCTTCTATGTCTTCCACGTGCTGTTCACTCCGTTGTTTGCATGGATCGTGGCAACGATTGCGCCAAATGGAAGCCGGAACATGATCTTCGGGTTGAACTTCATCGTGGCAGGTTCACTTAGCGTTCTGTTTGCGTGGATTTCCTTCCGGTTCTTCGAGTCTCGATTTCTTCGCCGCAGATCTCTCTACAGGACACCGCAAAGCGCTTAGTGCGCGCGTCGATAGCCGACTGTCTAGGTGAGCCGGGCCGACCTTAATTTCAGCCATGTCGTCACGCAGCCGGTCGCGACGACCGCAACGCCCACCGAAGCCCAGATGGCTCCGGTCGATCGTGCCTGGTTCTTAGTTGAGCCGGATTCTTTCGGCGGCAATGGCCGGGTGGCCTTTGTGTCTACATAGCCGTACAGTGGCCAGGTTTCATCGGCGAGATGCGGATCGCCACAGTATGCGTTCGTTTCATGCAGCCGCGTCGCGGGGCACTGCCAGTTGCCCTTGGGGACAAAGGTCGTGTTGTGGTCGAAGGTGCTGCCAGGATTTCTGTACGCCCTCACTGCAGGGGTGTCGACGAAGAGCGGATTCGAATAGTCTCCTGACCCACCGTTAGGGTATCCATTCGCCGCATTGTTTCGGAAGCCGATGAGGATATTGCGCTCCTGACGCACAAGGCAGGTAGCCGTCTCGCAGGCTTGACCTACGTCCACTTCAATCGCTGTAGCGGAGGCGGAGTAGATTATGTTGTCGGAGAAGACAGCCGTACTGCCGTCGCTCACGGTAAACACTATGCCCGCATCCGCTGCCCGGCAGAAATCGCTGAGACGCTTGTTGTAGCCTGGCGGCGTACCCGGAATTGCTTGTCTCATCGCATTGCAGTTGGTGAAGATGATATTGTTTGTGGCCGTTCCTGAAGCGCCGCCTATCTTGATCTGTTGCCCCATGTTTCCATATGCGAGAGTGTGGGTAACGGTCATTGAAGATCCGGTTCCTATCAGATGCAGCGCGTCCAGCCCATCTTGCGTGTTGTAGCTCACCACGCCCTGATCGAAGTGCGCCTGCCATCCAGGAGCCGGGCTCGGGACCGTCGCCGTTCCGAAGCCGTCGCCATAGCCGCCCACGTTGTCATCCGTGCAGTCGGCATACGGAAGCGGGTGGGTGATTGGATATTCTTCTGCGCAGCCATTCCACGAGATGTTGTAATTCTGAACCAGCAGCGATCCCACCCCTGTGGTGTGATCGCCCACATCGGCATTCCACCCTGCTCCTGCGTTCCCGATGATGTCCAGACCGGTCATCACCACACCGTCGCCCGTCGGTCCCAGCATGCCAAGTGAGGCCATGCCATGAATCCGAACATTGGTTACGGTGTCGTGAGTGGATGTATTGCTCCACTGGATGCCGGAGCCTGCATAATCCGAGAGCGGAAAATTGGTGTTGCAGTTGGTCAGCTGAGCCGATCGACCGCACGAGGAGAAGTCGGTGATGTCGAGGCACGCCACGTCCACATAGGAGGTGCCGCGCATATCCAGCACGGTCCCGACACCGTATCCTCCGTGAAGCTGCGTCCGCGCCGACTGCGCTGAGCAACTGCCGTAGTTTTCCCCGAGAATCTTGGTATGGGCGCTCGCTGTTCCTGATGGAGGCGGCGGCGCCCCTGCTCCGTAAGGGTTGCCGGCCAGGCCTAAATAATCGTTTGGATTAGGTCCGCTCTGGCCGATTCGGTACGACACTCCTGTGCCGATCGAGCCGCGGATGAGGTAAGTGTCCCCGCCAGTGCCGACCCATTTCCAGCAGGTCGAGTTCGGACTGTTGTCCGTGCAGTAATTTCCGTCGGTCCAGAGGTAACGAACATCGTTGAAGGCACAGTGCTGGTTGGCGCCGGAGCCGCGGTAGTCGGCATCGGCTTTGCCGTCACACTGCCCTTTGCGGGCATTCGCCGAATATCGGGTTCCGCCATGGGGACGGACGTACCAGGTTTCACCGAAGATCGGAAGGCAGGCCAGTCCAAGGAGAGACAGGCACAACGCCCTGCGACATAGGTTCACTGTTCATACGCTCCAATGCTCGGAGGATTGCTCCGAACCTGACCAGTGTAATCGATCGGTATCGTCGGAATAGCCACGCCTGCACCCTGCACCACCTGGACACTCGGATTCGGGGCCACGTTGCCATACCCGTAGAGATGCCAGGTTGGGTCCATCAAGTTAGGATTTGTGCAGAGCGCGTTCACTTCGTTCAACCATTGCGCAGGGCATGTCCAGTCGCTCTTCGCGTTGTAGGTGACGTTGTTCGAGTAGATGCTCCCGGCATTCGTAAACGGATTGGTGGTTGCCACCCCGACATAAATCGGATTGGAATAGTCCGATGTGCCGCCGTTCGGGTAGCCATCCGCTGTGTTGTTGAGGAATCCGACAAAGATATTGTTACGGAAGTCGATCAACGAAGTGGAATCGCAGGGTCCGCTACTCGTGTCGCAGTCAACCTCAATTCCCGTAGCAGAAGCTGAGTAAACTGTATTGAAGTCAAAGCTCAGCGTCGTTCCCTTACCGACCGTCATAACTACGCCTGAATCCGCAGCTCGGCAGAAATCGCTGAGACGCGTGTTGTAGCCTGATGGCGTACCGGGAATCGCCTGTCTCAGCGCGTTGCAGTTGGTGAAGATGACATTGTTTATGGCTGCTCCTGAGGCGCCGCCAACCTTGATCTGCTGCCCCATGTTGCCGTAGGCCAGGGTGCGGGTAACGGTCATCGAAGATCCGCCTCCAACCAGATGCAGAGCATCGAGGCCATCCTGTGTGTTGTAGCTCACCTCGCCCTGATCGAAGTGCGCCTGCCATCCCGGAGCCGGACTGGGAACCGTCGCTGTTCCGAAGCCGTCGCCATAGCCACCGATGTTGTCATCCGTGCAGTCCTGATAGGGCAGCGCGTCCACAATGGGATACTCTTCGGCGCATCCATTCCACGAAATAGTGAAATTCTGTACCAGCAACGAACCGGTCCCGGTTAGTCCATCGCCCTTATCGGCATTCCATCCTGCGCCGGCGTTTCCGATGAGAGCGACTCGGGTCATCACCACGCCGTCTCCCGTCGGTCCGAACATGCCAAGTGAGGCCATGCCATGAATCCGCACATCGGTCACGGTATCGTTGGTGGCTGTGTTGCTCCACCCTATGCCCTCTGCTGCGAAGTTCGACAGAGAACCGGGGGTAGTGCTGCATTGGTTGAGCTGCCCTGAGCGGCCGCATGAGGAGAAGTCAGTGATGTCGAAGCATGCTACGTCGACGTAGCTCGCTCCTTCCATCTTGAATACTTCTCCAACGCCATAGCTGCCGTTGATAAGCGTCCGGGCTGACTGCGCAGAGCAACTGGCGTAGTTCGCGCCTAAGATTTTCGTGTGAGCATTCGGTCCGCCGTTGGGGGGTACTGGCCATCCTGAATTGTTCGGATCGCCGGCTAAACTAATACCCCAATCACTTGCTCCCGGCCCTTGTTGTCCTATGTCACAGGAGCCGGAGGATCCGGGGATAGCAGGGAACGGACTGACGGTGGAGTACTGAATGCAATCGCGAACGATAGCCGTATCGCCTCCTGCGATCACCCACTTCCAGCAGGTAGAGGTCGAGGTTCCGTCGTTACAAAATGCCCCGTTTGTCCAGAGATAGCGGATGTCATTGAAGGCGCAATGTTGGTTTGTGCCGGTGCCGGGATAGGGCGCATTACCTTGACCATCGCATTGTCCGCTAGGGGTTCCAGCAGTGTACGGCGTGCCGCCGTCAGATCGGACGTACCAAGTGGTTCCTGGTCCGGTTGGCACTGGGGGAGCCACGACGATTGAGGTCGCGGCGGAGCTTGTCTGTGCCGGTGAGCCGTTGTCGGTGACGGTCGCGGTGAAGTTGTACGTACCGCTTGTCGAGGGGGTGCCGGAGATGATGCCGGTGGTTGCGGCCAGGGTGAGTCCTGCGGGCAAGCTGCCGGAGGTGATCGACCAGGTGTAAGCCGGTGTGCCGCCAGTTGCCGTCATGGTGCTCGAATACGCGGTGTTCACGGTTCCAGAGACAAGGGCCGCGTTGATCGTCAGGGTTGGAGGTGGTGCGGCGGCGACGACAAGCGAGAGGGCGACAGACTTGGTCTGCGCGGGGTTTCCAGAATCTGTGACCGTGGCGTTGAAGTTGGAGGTTCCAGCGGCGGTCGGGGTGCCGGAGATTAGACCGGTGGCTGGCGCGAGAGTGAGTCCTGCGGGGAGGCTGCCGACTGAAATGGACCAGGTGTAGGGAGTGATGCCTCCAGTTGCCTGCAGGAGGCTCGCATACGCTGTGCCGTTTGTACCGGATGGCACGGTCGATGTGCTGAACACCAGGGGAATGGGTGCGACGACAAGCGAGAGAGTGACCGACTTGGCCTGTGCCGGACTGGACGAGTCGACGACGTTGAAGGTCAAACTGGAGGTGCTGCTCGCTGTCGGTGTTCCGGAGATGACTCCGGTGGCTGGAGCCAGGCTGAGTCCTGAGGGAAGGGCGCCGTTGGTAATGGACCAGGTGTAGGGTGCGGTACCTCCGGTCGCATTGAGCGTGGTGCTGTAGCCCTGGTTCGGTGTTCCTCCAGGCAAAGTCGATGAGGCGATCGCGAGTGGTGTTCCTGCCGCTACGACTGAGAGGGTGACGGTGGCGGTCGTTGTTTGGGACGGCGAGCCTGCGTCTTTGACTGTCGCGCCGATGGTGAAGCTGCCGCTTGCTGTGGGAGTACCGGAGATGACTCCGTTGTTCGCGGACAGAGTGAGTCCTGCGGGAAGGGCACCGGAGGTGATCGACCAGGTGTAGGGTGCGGTGCCTCCAGTGGCCTGGAGGGAACTGGAATAACCGGAGCTTTGGGTTGCGGAGGGGAGGGTTGAGGTGGCGATCGTCAACGGTACAGGTGCGATGGCAAGAGAAAGAGTTGCCGATTTGGTTTGCGCGGGGTTTCCTGCGTCATTGACCGTGGCGGTGATGCTGAAGGTCCCGCTTGTGGTTGGTGTACCAGTGATAACTCCGGTTGCTGCGGTTAGGCTAAGGCCGCCCGGAAGGCTGCCTCCTGTGATCGACCAGCTATAGGGCGCAGTGCCGCCGGTGGCTTGAAGGAGGCTCGAATAGGTTGAGCCGACGGTTCCGGAGGAGAGGCTCGATGTGGTGATCGCTAAGCCGACGGGCGAGATCACGAGTGAGAAGGAGAGCGATTTGGTTTGTGCGGGGTTGCCTGCGTCGGCGACCGTGACAGTGAAGTTGAACGTTCCGGTTGCTGTCGGAGTGCCGGAGATGACCCCGGTGGTTGCGGCAAGGCTCAGGCCTGTAGGAAGGCTGCCGGAGGTGAAGGACCAGGTGTAAGGTGCGGTTCCTCCGCTGGCTTGCAGGAGAGTCGAATATGCCGAGCCGAGAGTTCCGGAGGGGATGGACGTCGAGTTGATCGTCAAGGGCGTTGGTGTCACCGGCGCTGCGACGATTGGCACGGAAACCGTCGTGGTCGCTGATTGCATCGAGGAGCCTGAATCGGTCACCGTGATGGCGAAGGAGTAGTTGCCGCTGGAGGTGGGTGTGCCGGATATGATTCCGGTGTTGGCCGCCAGATTCAGTCCTGGGGGAAGCTGCCCAGAGGTGATGCTCCAGGTGTAAGGCGCAACTCCTCCAGTGGCGCTGAAGGTCCCGGTATAGGGGACGCTGACAACACCTTGAGGCAAGGAAGATATAGCGATTGTCAGGGGAGAGCCAGAGTTCGCACTTGCAATCGTGACCTGTACCGCCTGCGACTCCTGCATCGTCTGCGTGTTCTGCACCTTCAGCTGAGCGGTGCCGGGGCTGGCGAGGCTGCTGCTTCCAACCGTCGCGGACAGCGTGTTGGCGTTAACGGCGGTGGTATTCAGAGCGGCGCCATTCCATAGAATGGCTGCCTGAGTCGGAAAATTTGTTCCCATAACCTTTACGGTCATGGTCTGAGAACCCGCTGGGATGGTCTGCGGAAGAACCTGAGTAATATTTGGGGTCCCTACCGACTGTTGCGTTGATGGGGCCTGTTGCGTTTGATCGGAGGCACACCCGAAACAAAAGAGTAAAAGAGACAAGCTTGCACTTGTCGCGATTGTCTTTATCAACTTGCCCAAAATACACCCCAAAGTGAATCAAACTTGCCAACCCAACAACGTTGCAGCCGGGATAAAAGGAAGGGCTGCCGGGTTACTGGGTTGAACGTTACAGGGAAAAAAGGGTTACTACAGTTACCCATATGGGGAGCTGCGTATTCCACTTCCGTGTTAGCGAGGCACAGTCTTGCAACTACAGGCACACAAAGGGCCTGCACGCTGAAAGGCGCAAGTGAAGCAGGTGATCAGGGGTGTGGACTAGGCCAGTATACGCTTACTAAAGTAATCCATGTTGGCAGTATCGGAATTTCTCCGGAGTTTGGACATACCACTTCCGTGGGACGCCAGGTTGCGGCTGATCCGAGGGGAGCGCACCGGGCTTGCAGGAGCTTGTTCCCGCCATTGGCGAGTTCCTGCGCAGGGTGTGCTGGAGGGGAGATGCGGGGAGTAGGTTCGATGTCGAATTAGTCTTGCCTGCCTGAGTCGAGATAGCTCGTGTGAGCGAATCTCCCTAATCATCAGAACCGGCAGAAAAACAAACGACGACGTGAAGCTGACGAACGTTTCAGAAACCAACTTGTTTTTTATACCACACAAGCGGAGCGAGGACGTGTGTGTAACAATCTCTCGTTCAGGTTGTGATCGACAGCGGTGATCGATCGCTCTACCTCGCGGCTGCTCGCTCGTACACGCGGAGATAATCGGTTGTCATTCGGCCGGCGGAAAACTCGTCTTCGATGAGCTTTCTTGCCGCAGTTCCGAGACGCTTTCGCTGTTCGGGATTTCGCAAAAGATCTAGGATTCCGGAGGCCAGCAACTCGGCGTTTTCTGGAGGAACCAACACTCCGGTGCAGCCATCGATGACTACGGTGGGCACATCGCCCACAGGCGTCGCCACCAGTGGGAGTCTGCTTGCCATGCCCTCGAGGATCGTCATTGGAAGTCCCTCCAACCGCGATGACGAAACCAGGATATCGAGCGAGGCGTAGACGGAGGGCATATCGTCCCGGCGCCCCAGCATCGATACGCTCTCCCGAAGCTTCAGCTCATCGATCAACAATTCCAGCTTTTCGAGGTCGGGCCCGTCCCCCGCCACAACAAATTTCGCAGATGGATAATCCACCAAAACAAGCGCTGCGGCGCGAAGAAAGATGTCGACTCCCTTCTCATGTCCCAACCTCCCGACCAGGCCAACAAGCGGGGGCCGATCCAAGAGTGAGTGATTTCCCAGCGAAGGAGATGCGTTGTCAAAAACGCGCAGGTCAATTCCATTTCGAACAAGGTGAATCTTATCTTCGCGAACGCCGGCTTTCAACAGCCTTTGTTTCACTTCACCTGAGACTGCTACGACTCCTGCATAGTTCCGCAGAACGAAACGATCCGCCATTCCGTACAGAGAGACCACCAGATCATTGTCGATCCAGTTGTGGCAGGTTGAGACAAACGGTGTGCCCGATCCTCGCAAGGCATAGTAGACATAGATATCTGCTTTGTAGCCGTGAGCGTGGACGATATCGGCATGCGTCCGAGATACAAGTTCTCGAATGCTTGCAGGCACTGTTCGGTCAATCTGCCCGTTGCACGGAATCAGATGCGACTCGATGCCTTCTTTGGCGGCTGCTTCATGAAGCTGCAGATTTGGGTTGGCGGAGTTCGAAAATACGCCGAGTGCGCTCGAATGCGGGCCCTCATTCAAAGTGCGCGACATGTTCAGGATGACGGCCTCTGCGCCATACATCCCGCCGCTACTGATGATGTGCAGAATCTTCACTTGCCGCAGTTCCCCCCGCTTCGGTATCTGGTTCTTTTCGATTGAGAATCGCCCAAAGCTTTGCGTACAGCCGGTCTCCTAACAGCGATTTCGCAGCTGCCTTCATTTGATATTGCCGTTCCAGGCCGGAGAGAACATTACTGCCGGGTTGAAAAAGTTTTGAGATCCATTCCAGCGACATGTCCCCGCGGATGTTCAGCCGTCCAACCGTCGGTCCTGTTGGGTCTGGTTCTGCTTTTGGAATTGAGGTAAATACCTGCGTATAACCTGCCTCCTGACACGCGGCGAGGACGCGCCGGTTGTAGCGGCCGCCGGGCAGGGACATCGTAGTAACGGACGTTCCAAGTTTGTCCTCCAAGGTGAGCCTTGCATCGACCAGTTCATGGTGTAGCTCTTTTGCGCTGGAGTGGGTGAGGAGAGTGTGGGTCCATCCATGTGCGCCGATGATCTGACCTGCCTGATGGAGTACCCGCAACTCCTGCCATCCCATGTAGCCCGGTCTTCGCCCCGTCCAGCCCACTGTAATGAAGAACCAGCCCTTGATGGCGCGCGACTGAAGCGCAGGAAGCGCGAACTCGAAGTTCGAGATATGTCCGTCATCGAAGGTTACTTCGGGCTGTAGCCCGGGCCCTCCCTTCTCTCGCAGTTTGAGAAAAAGATCGATCTGCCTCTCAAACTCTTGCGTTTCGAGGACGTAGGAGTAGTCACTCCTGCTCGGCCGCAGCTCATGGTAGAGAAGGTAGAGTCTGCCTGGCAGCTGAGTCACCGGGTTGATCTCGATTCAACGAGCAATGTTTTTCTTTCAAACAGATTGGGTTGCATTGGCTGAATCATACAGAAAATTACGATGGCCAAACCGCAGCCTCGATGTACCCAGACTGGTCTCGCTAACGCTTTTCTACCACAGTAGAGTTGGAGGCCAAGCCGAACGAACGGGCCATACTCTCGATCAAAGTCGCGTGCTATTTTGTAACCATCTTCTTGGATCGGGAAAGGACAAGAATTGTCGTCCCAGCTGACTCAGCTTCCGCCGGTCGACCCTGCCAAGAGTCCTAGCGTTCTGATCGTCGTTTTGAATTGGAATTCGTATCAGGAGACACTGGCAGCGGTCGAGTCCATCTCGGCAATGGACTACACAAATTGCAAGACCGTGATCATCGATAACGGGTCCAAAGACAATTCTGTCGAAGAGCTGACTAAGATCGTCGATGGCCGCACAAAGTTAATAAAATTGCCCGAGAACCTTGGCTTCACCGGGGGATGCAACTTTGGCCTCGATCTGGCTCTTCAAAACGGGGACGACTACGTGTGGCTGCTCAATAACGACGCGGTTGCCGACGCAAATACACTCACTTCCCTCGTTCGGGTCGCTGAATCAGATAAAACGATTGGCTTAGTGTCGCCGATGATTGCCTCTCTGCAGGAGCCGTCGAAGCTGTTGAATGTGGGAGGACGCTACGAACCGGAGATTCCCGAATTCCGATCTACAAAAGATATTCACAAGGCGCGGGAATGGGCGGTCACTTGTCCCAAGAAAATCACGTTGATGGGGACGGCTCTTTTAATCAGGGTTGGCATGATTCGCCAGATAGGGCCGCTGGATCGCGAACTGTTTGCCTATTGGGAAGACATCGACCTCTCCCTCAGAAGCATTAAGGCAGGATTTCGTAACGTAGTTGATTTCGAATCGATCGTCTACCATAAGGAAAAGACAATTGACGGCAAGTACTATGAGCTAAAACCGCACTATTGGTACTACATGGCTCGAAATGAAATACGTTTCTGGAAGAAGCATGTGAGCCTCAAGTCACGGCTAAAACCGCTATGGTGGCAATATGGAACGCAACTGGGTTATCTCCAGCATCTGAACGCAGATGACAAGTCCCGGCAAGCTATTCTGGCCGGGCTGTGGCATGGGTGGCTCAATCGAACGGGCGCCTATCATGAGGATGTTCATATGCCGAGGATTTTGGGCCGGATGGTTGAACTTCATAGCAGGCTTCGAAAGACGTAAGCAGCAGTGTCATGTGTTGAAAGGCGTATTTTTCGATGAAGCTTGATGTTGTTGTGCCTACCTACAATCGCAGTCAGCTGCTGAAGCGCACAATCCTCAGTTTGCTCAAGGCGCCGATTCCACCGGGCCTGGACGTGACGATCATCATTGTCGACAACAACAGCAAAGACGACACCGAGTCAATGGTGCGCGAGATCCAATCGCAAGCGACGCGGAATCTGGTCTATGTCAAAGAAATGCACCAGTCATGCTCCTATGCGCGCAACGCAGGAATTGGCGCAGGGACGGGAGACATTATCGGATTCATCGACGATGATGAAGAGATTGGCGAGCATTGGTATGAAGTCGTTGCGCGTGAGTTCAGCGATGACGCGGTTCAGTTTATCGGCGGCCCATACCTGCCGAATTGGGCTGCCCCGGCCCCGTTATGGTTGCCACCCGGCTACCACGCGGCTATCGGCGTCGTCGATCCAAAACCCCGCTCGCCTTTTGGAGGGGACTTTCAGGGCAATTTGATGGGGGGAAACGCTGTCATTCGCCGCAGCGCGTTCGATCGTGTTGGCCTTTACTCCACGAAGCTTAGTCGTAGTGGAAAAGGTCTACTGTCGGAGGAAGATGCGGAACTCTATCGTCGGCTGCGCGGCGCAGATCTCCACGGCATGTATGTGCCAGACCTGATCATTCACCACTACATCCCCGCGGAGCGCCTGACTCGAAAATATCATCGGCGCTGGAGCTATTGGAGAGGCGTGTCTCAAGGAGTAGCCGACGAAGATTTGAAAGAACCGGTTGCGTATATGCTTGGGGTACCGAGGTACAGAATAGGCCGAGCTGTCGCGGGTTTGGCCTCGCTCCCTCGGCATCTAGCATCGTCGAAGACGGCCGGCCAAGCGTTCGCTGATGAACTGGCTGTATGGGATCTTCTCGGGTTTATCCACGGCAAGCACTTCATTCGCATCGACAAATACTATGCCGAAAACTCGTAGACGAAGTTAGCCGTTCGTTCCTTCCGTTGTTTATAGGGGTCAGGACGTTGCCTGTGCGGGTATCTGCTTTGACTCGCGCCATGAGCGGAATGCGGATGTAGCCTCTTCCCGGAAGATGAGGAACACGACCGCAGCGTAGACGGGTAATGTAACCAGGACCTGGCTAAAGAACACAACCAGGGAGTGAGGGTGCCAGTACCTGTCGGCGAGTGCGCAAACAACCGCAAAAGGAATGGAGCATAAAACAATCTTCACCCAGCCTTCCCATAGAAACCTGCGGATGGGAATGCTCAATGTCTTGCACACGTACCGGGGCCAGAAAAGTGAACAAAAGAGCGCGTTCGAGATGGACGTTCCCCAGGCCACTCCGTAGATGCCAACCGTTTTCACGAGGATCAGGCTGAGCCCAAGATTCAGAAGCGCCTCAAACGCCGCCGCTTTAGCAGCCGGCTTGTGTTTCCCAATGGCCATCATCACAGAGCCGGACGTAGCAGTTGCGACGCTGAAAAACTGGGCAATCATCAAGATCTGCAGAACATTGCCCGACATTTCGCTATATTGCCGTCCCATCCAGATGCCAATGAATGTTTTTCCACGGAAGATTAATGTCAGGCTGATGGGTAATGCCAGCGCCAGTGTCGCCTGCGTTCCTCGAATCAACAGCTTCTGCAGTTCTTCGGACTTGCCTTCTGCCTCCATATTGCTCGCCAAAGGGATGAAGGTAGTTGACATTGCATAGACAACCTGGCCGGAATACGCCGTGAGGCTACCACCGATCGAATAATAGGCAACGAGGCCGACAGACAAGAACGCGCCTACGACGAGGTTATCGGTGTTGATGATGATCTGGACGGCAATAATCCAAACGAATGTTACGAGGCTATAGTTCCAGATCATCTTCAGCGTTTCGATCTGGGGCTTTTCCAATTTAACCCTGCAAGGGGGAAACAGTTTAAGAGCAACCCCAACAGTGGCTAACGCGGCAATTGTGATGATGGTCAGTTCCCAATAGGCCAGCGTGATCAAACCTCGCCCACTGCGGAGAATCAGGACAACGCCGCCTGCCCTGGCCAGTGTCTGCGCCATCGTCAGCGTGCTGAGCACATCAAATCGATGAATTGCTGCAAGCACGGCGCCGAACACGCCTGAAACCAGGGAGACGGCAACTCCCAATGCGCACAGCAGGACGGTGATTTGACCGGCTCGTTGCAGATCGGGTGGAATTTTGAAGAGATGTGGAAACGCAAATGCCAGGGCAACGCTTAGGACGGCGACTCCACCCGCAAGCAGCGAACGGAACCACAAGGTAGCACCAATAACGTTGGTTGCTTCGTCGAGCTTGTCCTGCGCCTGTGCCTTGGAAACGAATCGGACGACGGCGCTTCGCAGTCCCATATCCAGAAGGTTCAGGTAAGACACGGTACTGACCGCGAGGATCCAAATTCCGTATGCGGTCGTTCCAAGGTGTCGTATGACAAACGGCGCCAGGAAGAACGGAACGACCATGCCTACAGCCATGGAAATCCAGTTCATTATTACGTTCCGGGCAAAACGTTTCGTGTTGGCCATTGGTCCTGAAGTTCTAGAAAAGATAATGGTAACAGCGCGTACGAGTCGGGAAGGTCACCAACTAAGCCACGCCAATACAACCTGTGTGTGACATTCTCGGCTGTTCGGCAAAATGAACGCCAAGTATCATCGGAATAAGGAAATTGTTTCGTGATTGACGATAGAGGGCGAAATAAGCTGCCGAGCTTGAATGACCGACTGAAGCGGAGATAACGATGGATCCCGCGGGGGAACAGATGCCGCATGGAGATGTTTTGAACCGCAGGCGGGGTGAGCTCAACCGACTATCGTGTGATCGTAAAAATCTGGCCTGCCGTGTGATTCGGCTGCGTGCCGAAAGAAATGCGCAATGAAGCTACTCTTCTGGTTATGCCTTGCGTTGGTCAGCTATGCCTACTTTGGGTATGCTGTCTGGCTCTGGCTCTGCGTCCGCCTTCGCAGACGGATCATCCAAAAAGGACACTACACTCCGAGCGTCTCCATCATCATCGCTGCTCGTAACGAAGAGGCGAATTTACCTGCCAAGCTGGAGAACCTCCGCGTGCTGGACTATCCGCGGGATCTGCTTGAGATTGTTATTGCCTCCGATGGATCGACGGATCGAACCGCCAGCATTATCCGTGAGCAAGGCTCCCCTGTTGTGGCGATCATCCTCGACGAGTCGAATGGAAAGGCGTCGGCGCTGAATGCGGCTGTCAGACACGCTACGGGTGAAATCCTCGTCTTTCTTGATGCCCGGCAATATGTTGAACCCGACGCAGTCTCCGAACTAACCTCCTGTTTTACCGATCCAGCCGTGGGCGCGGTAAGCGGAGAGCTCCTGCTCGACAGCTCTGAAGGACGATCGCAGGAGGCGCTCGGAATCTACTGGAAGATCGAAAAGATTGTACGCAAGCTTGAATCTGCGTCAGGTTCGGTGGTGGGAGTGACTGGAGCAATTTACGCAATTCGGCGTGAACTCTACGTTGAAATTCCTGCCGGGACGATTCTCGACGATGTCTTCGTGCCGATGAATGTGGCACGGATGGGAAAACGGGTTGTTTTTCAGCCTTCAGCGGTCGCGCGTGACCGGCTGTTTAGTGAGAAAGGAAAGGAGTTCTCGCGCAAGGTTCGCACGCTGACTGGAAATTACCAGTTACTGCGACTGGCGCCGTGGCTGCTTTCGCCGGCGAATCCGCTTCTCTTTCGCTTCATAAGCCATAAGCTGTTGCGGCTTCTAGTGCCTATGTTATTGGTTCTGATGCTGTTGGCTTCAGCAATGGCCGCAGGACCCTTCTATCGGGCTATCTTCTGCCTGCAAGTGATATTCTACGTTTCGGCCGTCCTCGGAACATTGATTCCATCCGTCAAACGGTTTAAGCCGGTCGGCATCGCCAGCACGTTTGTCATGCTTAACGCGGCCGCGGCAATTGCGTTCTACAACTTTGCTGCAGGACGAAAAAAGGTCTGGCTTTAGTAAGCTTGAGTCTGTCAGCCTGCGCCGGCCTGCTTTGATAGCTTGCTGATGCCATGGAGATTCACCTTGGGACTGGGACTAGGACTAGTACATTATCTTCCGCTGATCGCCTACATCGGCTTTTGGATCATGTGTGTCCTCTCGCTGACCGGACGGCCTCTCCTTGGTCTCTACTATCTGCTTCCATTTCTGCCGTACCGCACGATGCGGGATTACTTCCTCGACTATCCGCTGGGCGGCAACGTGCTGACCATTCTTGTAATAGCAGTCATCGTAGGTGCTCTGATGCAAGGGAAGCGCCTTCCCAAATCAAGGCTCTACATAATATGGCTAATCTTCGGGATCTATCTTTACATCTCGATGTGGTACGGGGCGGCTCTTGGAAACGCTCCGCTTCCGCTTTGGATTTCGGACCAAAACTTCGCGACATGGAAAGACTTCATGCTCATTCCGCTGACGTTCGTAGCTGCGGGGTTAGTTGTGGAGGACCGGAAGGCCATCAGAACGGTGATCATTGTGACGGCCATATCCCTCTTGTTCATCGATAGAAGTTGCATCCTCGAAAGTATGTCGAGAACCTGGGGAAGCTTTGATGAAAGCAAACGCGGTGGTGGCCCATTGGGTTCTGGCTCAAATCAAACCGCTGCGTTTCTCGCTCAATTTGGCATGTTTTTCTGGGGCCTGGCACAGTTTCTCCAGAAGAAGAAGCATAAATTGTTGTGCTACGGGCTAATAGCGCTAACGATTTTTGCGACCATGTACACGTTCTCCCGCGGGGCTTACGGAGCGATAATCGTCAGCGTCTTGGTCCTTGGTGCATTGAAGGACCGAAAACTTCTGCTGGTGGCTGGAATCTTCCTGCTGACGTGGCAAGTCATTGTGCCGACCGCTGTTCGCGAGCGGGTCACCATGACAGAAACAGCCAGCGGACGACTCGAAGCCTCTGCCGACGAACGCGTCAAGCTGTGGGAGGCGGCAGAACAATCCATGATTAATAACCCGATCTTCGGAGCTGGCTATGCGACCTATCAACTGGGAAGCCATGTGGACGGCCTGAAGGATACACACAACTGGTACATCAAGGTCATGGTGGAGACCGGTATTGTCGGATTGGCTATCGTGGCCTTCATGTTTCAGCAGATGTTTGCAATGGCTTACGGTCTCTTCAAAAAGGCCGATGACCCGCTCTATCGAGGTCTCGGGCTTGGGCTATTTCTCGCGTTTTGCTCCTGCGCCGTAGCCAACTGTTTCGGCGATCGATGGACCTATCTTGAAATTACCGGGTTGCTCTGGGTGCTCGTCGGAACCGCGGCTCGTGCGGTTAGTCTCACCGAATCTGAGCCAGTAACAGAACTGACAGTGGCGGACTCGCCGGTGCATGTAAACCCGTATATCGCTTACAGGTAACAACCCATCTCCGATCGCCGCATTTCCGAGTCTTCACCCTATCTGCCTGTTTGAAAGCGTATCGATGAGCATGATTCGCGCGTTGCAGCTTGATGCACCGGAAAACAATGACGCAAAGGACACTGCGCTCCCGCACGTGCTGCTTGTGCTTGACCAGTTTTCGAAGACACTGGGCGGTGGAGAACGTGTCGCGCTCAAGATTGCTGCGCTTCTGCCGCAGTATGGATACCGCGCATCGATCCTAACCTTTTCAGTCCACCCGGAGAGCGCCGGCCTCAAATCACCGCCCTGTCCCATCTATTTGTTGCCCTTGCAACGGGTCTACGATATCAACGCACTACGGGGTGCTTTTGAGCTAAAGCGGTTTCTCAGGAAGCAACAAATCCAGATCGTCCAGACATTTTTCGAGAGCTCCGATCTTTGGGCCGGATTTGTGACCAAGAAGATGTCCGATGCCAAACTCATCTGGAGTCGCAGGGACATGGGGATTCTCAGGGCGCGCAAGCACCACATTGCTTACAGGCTCATGTCCGGAATTCCGGATAAAGTCTTCGCTGTTTCAGAACAGGTCCGCCAGCATTGCATCAACGTAGATCGAATCGCCCCAGCCCGTGTTCTCACCATCTACAACGGTCTCGACGTTGCGGATTGGGACACAGCCAATCAACGGGCTAACGTTGCGGGGAGAGTTCTGGTCTCAACTGTCGGCAATATCCGAAGGGTAAAAGGGCACGATGTCTTCATCAAGGCTGCCGCGTCCGTCGTACAACAGTTCCCAGATGTAACGTTCAGCGTTGCTGGTGAGGTATTGGATCTCGCCTATTTTAAGGAGTTGCAAGACCTTGTCCGCGACCTGAAACTTACCGATCATTTTAGGTTCATTTCCGGCGTTACAAACCTGCAGGAGCACCTGTCCGCAGCAGATATCTTCGTTCTTCCCTCACGCAGCGAAGGGTTCTCTAATGCCATTATCGAAGCGATGGCTGCATCGCTTCCGGTTGTGGCAACAGACGTTGGCGGAAATGCGGAGGCCGTGAAAGACGGCGTCAGTGGCTTCATTGTCCCCCCCGACGATATTGCAGCTCTCTCCGAAGCCATCATCAAGTTGCTCTCTGATCCGTCGAAAGCGAAGGAGATGGGGATAGCAGGAAGAGATCTGGCAGCAGAAAGATTCACAATCGAAGCCATGATGAATCGGATCACGCATGTTTATGCGAGCCTGCTCAACGGAAGGACGTCGCCTAGCCCGATCTCGCGGTGACCGCGATCTGGCGGATCGCGAGATCTGAGGTCGGTGCATGAGCATTATGCAGGCGCTTCAACAATAAACTCAAAAGCGTCATTACATTCCATCTATTTTTCGGTCAATTTTGAAGTGGATGTATAGTTCAGGTAATTATGGTTTTCTTGCTTATCTCCAGTGTGCTGTTTCTTTCTGCATACGTTTTATTCTTTGCGATTGTGGGAGTGCTCACCTCCCCCTCCACCGTGACAAATGCGGCGGAATCCCTGGAGACAGCAAAGACCCGATTTCTTGTTTTTGTTCCCGCGCACGACGAAGGCGAATACCTGCGGCCCACCCTGCGAAGTCTTCGTGAGCTGGATTATCCACCTGATCATTTTCGGATCATTGTCATCGCAGATAACTGCACGGACGACACAGCGGCCATCGCCGAACAGGAAGGATGCGAGGTGTGGAGGCGGACCGTTCCCGATTTGCGCGGAAAAGGGCATGCACTTACCTGGGCTTTTCAACAAGTGGCGGCTCTTCCCTTCGACGCTGTAGTTGTCGTTGATGCTGATACCTTAGCCAGCGTCAACCTGTTGCGGGCCTTCGATCGCGATGCCTGTTGCGGCAACGATGCGATGCAATCGCACGACATCCTTCAGTTCCCATCGGACGCACCTCCATGGCTTCGTCTTATCAGCCGCGCGACTAAAAACGCGGAAGACCTCTATGTCACGATTCCTCGTTCGAGACTCCGCTTGTACCAGGGATTACAGGGAACCGGCTTTTGCTTGAGCACTCGAATCCTGATGAAGGTGCCTTGGCGCGCGAACTCAATCTGTGAAGATTTGGAATACGGTTTGGAACTGGCCAGGCAGGGAGTGCCAGTTCATTTTGTCGAAGATGCGAGCGTCGCTGCTGTCATGACAGGGCAGGTGAAACATGCCAGTGGGCAGAGGCAGCGGTGGGCCGGTGGGACTTATGCATTGATCGCCAAAAGTCTGCCAGGCTTCTTCTTAGGAGCCTTCCGCAAGCGCGATTGGAGAAGCCTTGAGCTATGTCTCTATCTTGTTACGCTAAGCCGGATACCGCTGTTTCTGCTGACCGTCTTTTCTGGGATTGTCCTGGTGATTGAGCGTCACAGCGTGACTTCAATCTGGTGGATTCTGTTTGGATCCGCTGTGCTTCTACAGGGCATCTACGTTATTGCGATCCTATCGACAAATAGGAAAGAGAGCAGTCTTGGACGAATGATTGCCGGGCTTTGCGTTTATTTATTCTGGATCTCATTCCAACACCTAAGCGCGCTGCTGAATTTACGCCACGCCCGGTGGAACCGCACAGAACGCGGCTGAGATTCCGCCGCCATCCGCAGCACGAACGAGGTTGAGCACTTCAACCATTGCCAAAACGGATAACGCTAGCTCAAAAGCGCGAGTTCTTTGTCGGCGTCTTTTGCCGTCTGCGTATTGGGTGCCAGAGCGGCTGCTTTCTTAAGGTGAGTGACCGCATCGGTGCTATTAGATAGCTTGGCGTACGTCATACCCAGGTGATAGTGAATCGCAGCGTTGTTGGGGGCGAGCTTGATGGCGTCCTCAAGCAAGTCACGCGCAGAGTCGTAGTTTCCCTTCTGGTAGTAGATCCATGCCAGCGTATCTGCAGTGCTTGGTGAGTTGGGCGCTCCACGGCGGGCGACCTGAGCGAGTGACAGGGCGACGTCGAGGTTCTGCCCGGTATCGACCATCAGGTAGGCGAGGTTATTAGCTGCGATGGGTTGTTCCGGCTGGATGGCAAGAGCTTTCTTGTAGCTTTCCATGGCTCCAGTGCGGTCGCCCTGCGACTCCTGTAGGGAGCCAAGCAGGGTGAAGCCACGCACGTCCGTGGGGTGGTCTTTGGTCCACTGCTGCCACTTGGCCACGGCTTTTGCGGGATCGCCGACGCTAACCTCTGCACGAGTGTAATCAACGACCGCTGCACCATCGGTCGGGTTCAGCTGCATCGCCTTCTCCGCGGAGGCGAGAGCGTCCTTAGAATCGCCGGTTGCCATCTGGAGTTCTGCCAGCAGGTCGTACATTTCGCCGTTTTGCGGGCTCTTGGCGATCTGTGTCTGTACGCGCGTGATGGCTTGGGCCGGCTGCTTCTCAAAGACAAGAACAGACGCCAATAGGCGCAGGGCGCGGGAGGAGTTCGGGTTGAGGTCAAGCGCCTGCTCCAGGAGAGTCTTGGCCTCGGGGATCTTCTGCTGGACTACACGCAGTTGCGCGAGTTCCAAATAACCCGAAGAATTTTTGGGATCGAGCTTGATAGCCTGACGGAAGTCGGCATCCGCCTTATCGAAGGATTTCTGGTTGCCCTCGGCCATACCGCGCCAGAGGTAGGCATTCGCGAACTGCGGATTGATTGCGATGGCAGCGTTGGCTACCTGTTCGAGGCCGGTGAAATCATGCGTGTCGAGGGAGATTTCGGCGAGGCCTGACTGCGCTTCGAGGCTTCTGGGGTTGATCTTGACCGCATCGCGGAAGCTCTGCAGTGCGACGGTGATGTCTCCCTTGGCGCGTGCGGCGCGACCGAGCCAGATCTTGACCACGAGGTTGTCAGGGTTGGCCTTGGCAGCCTTCTGAAGTTCAGTGAACGCTTCGTTGATCTTGCCGTCGTTGAGCAGAATCATACCGTCGAGGACGGCAACTTCGGGAACACTACTGTCGGTCTTGGCGAGGTCCGCAGCAATGGTTCTGGCCTTCGGAATGTCTTTGTTCAGGATCAAAAGACGCAGATAGGCGACCTTGAGCGGAGTGCTCTTGGGATGTTTGGCGACGAGGTCGGCGTAGGCGGCTGCTCCCGGGACGAGTTGATTAGTGCGAATGTAATAAGTGGCGAGCAGGCCGGCGCCACTCTCGGAGTCGGACAGGTCCTCCGCTGCCTGACGAAGAGTCGCCTCTCCCTTGGCCGTGTCATTCTGGCGAAGGTAGAGTTCGGCCAGGCTGGCGCGCGCCATCACGTTCTTCGGATCGGCTGCGATGGCGGCCTTCATCTGATCCTCAGCACCCTGGGTGTCACCTTTCCTCTGCAGGAGTTGGGCGAGGACGAGATGTGCGGTGATGTTTTTGTTGTCGAGTGCGACTGCCTTGCGGAGCTGGTCTTCGCCGGAGGCTGCCGTGCTGGGATCGCTGCTCTGGATGTAGCCGAGCGTGGCATGGAAGCTGGCGCGGTTCGGGTCGATGGCCAGAGCTTTCTGGATTTGCACGAGCGCCTCGGCGCGGTCTCCGTTCGAGGCGGCGACGCCGGAGAGCAGCGCGTGGGCGTCGGCGTTGTTTGGGTCGATGGCCAGGATAGCGTTGGCCTGTTCGGTGGCTCGAGCCGGCTGTTTGCCTGCGACAAGCATATTGCCAAGGTCGATGCGCGCCGGAATATTTCCGGGCTGAAGATCGATGGTGCGCATCAGCTCCCCGTAGGCGGGCATCAGCGATCCCTGTTTCATAAAGACCTTGGAGAGCTGATAGTGAGCCTCGGCGTAGTTACGGTCGACCTTGAGGGCGTTGGCGAACTGGAGTGTCGCCTCTTTGAGCTTGCCCTGGTCGGCGTAGCGTTTGCCACTTTCGAGATAACGTTGCTTCAGCTTGTTGGGATCGCGATGACAACCTGTTGTGAGGCCAAGTGCAAGCGATACCGCCAGGACTGCTGAGACTCGAAGTGTCGCCGGAGCCAGTGAAATTCTCATTGCCGATTCCCTCAATTGTCTTTCGAACGTACGCGTGTCTTTTTGTACTGTAATGCTATTGCTTTTTTGCCTGTCGCGGCACTGACACAACTTGTGTAGAACCGCTGCCCGGCCCTTCAATCGTTAGTTGGGAATAAACCGTGGCAGGCTGGGGGCCATCTGCTGGGTGAAGTGAATGGCGCGAGCCTCCGCCGTCTCCAAGGACTCGGATGGCATGACCTGGGTAATGACACGGACCAGAGCGCCGTCTGTCCGGTTATAGCGAATGGCATCGGTGACCATATACGCCTTGGCGACATACTCGTTGGGGATGCTGCGGCCGTGCGCCTGATACCAGTAGATGACGAACTGCTTGATGCCGCCGTTAGTGATGACGTACTCGCCCACTTTGTAGTTCTTGCCGTCGATGTCCTGGATGGTTGTGTACTTCTTCGATTCGAAGGTCCAGCCTGCGCCGGGAAGGCAGTTCTGCGGGGAGTGCATCGTCTGTCCGGTCCTTTGACTGGCGAAATAGCCGATAAAGAGGCTGATTGGAGGCACTCTCTCCGATCCGTCCGGAGATGTGAAGGTGTAGATGCGATTGAGAAAGTCGCCTTTGCCAAGAACCTCCAGGGTGTCGTCGGTAAGGGGAATGTCTTGTGCGGTCCATGGACCGAAGCTCCGGGACATCAGGCTGAGGGGCTCGCTGGCGGGCACCTGATCCACGTCTCCACGGCTCTGGAGGACGAAGATCGTGGAGGTGAGGAGGACGATGATGATCCAGAAACGAGGTGATTTCATGAGGTTTTCGCTTTTACGGGGGAGATGAGGCGCATGACGCGGTGGACCAGATAGAGACAGCCAAGCGAAATGACGAACATGACCCATCCTGAGAACTCGTGGAAGAAGCCAAGGGCTTTATCCGGGTCCCAGTACTGCACGCAGAGACCAGTGCCGACGATGCGGAATACATTCGCGGTGACCGCGATAGGAATGCTGGCGAGAGCAAGAATGACACGACGGCTCGTAGTGCGCTCAAGGAAGTAGCCGTAGAAGACAGCCAGAGTGAATAAACTCATCAGTGAGCGGATACCGCTGCAGGCCTCGGCGACCTCAAGCGGCATAACCGGGAGCTGGATCACGTTGCCATCGAGGAGGACTGGAACGCCCAGCATAGGCAGGATCTCGCTGGCGATGCGGGAGGCGAAGAGCTGTAGCGGAAAGGTTATCTGGTTGAAGACAATGGCTGGGAAGGGTATGGCAAGGATGAGTACCAGGAGAGGGAATCGAAGTTCGCGCACCATGGGCCAGCCGAAGAACGTCCAGACCAGACCCGTCAATAACATAACGAAGGAGAAGCGTGCGGTAAACAGTTCGACACCGTAGACGCCAAGAATCAAGACCGCGATGGCAAGTACAACCAGGGCGATTCCGGCCCAGGCCTGCTTGATGGGAGTGGTGCTGATGACCTTTCTTTTGTCCCAAACGAGGAAGGCGGCGAAGAAAGGCACAAGGAAGCCGTGCCCAAAATCCGTGAGGGTATACCAGTCGTAAACTAGTTTGATGCCGACCCGGTAATAGAGGACACAGAGCAGAGTGGCGATGATGGCGTAGGGAAGCCAGTTGACCCTCGACGAGACGCTGGACTCATCGGCACGGGGGAGCCCGAGATCCACTTGCTTCGCGACGAGGTCCGGTGTGTAGGGCATGGCGTTGGGTGTCCCTGGAGAGGTTCGTAAGACGTTATACTTCACGTATAACGGGTAAGCAATTAGCGTACCTCTTCTGGAGGTCCGTTTTGCCCTTATTTATGTTCGATCCCACTAAACTAAAGTGGTAGGCAAAATGCCCACATAGGGACAATCTTTTGACGGCTGGGCTGCTAATCTGCATACGAGACGGATCAAACCAAGTGCTACTGTTTCGGACGGAGCTTGTATATCGACTACAGGGCTGAGGTTCGAGTCAAAAAATTGCCGAATTCGCAAAATTGTTCAACCTGAGGGCAAACTTTGGCACTTTGAGTGCTCAATAAGGTACTGCAATATGCTTGCAGATCGCACAATCCCCGATGGGAAACTGGTCGTACCCACCGAGGTTCATAGATTTACGGCCAATGAAGACCTTATAGATAGACTATTCCTGATAGGGAAAACGTCAGGAATGGGGAGGAGAACATTCTTTCACATGCGTTCCGGAGCGTCTGAGCTCAGAGAACGGGTCAATAGGGATGGAATGGGTCGCCCAAGGAAGTTATGACGGCAGGGAGTTATTCATGAAGCGGATTTTCAAGTTGTCTGTGGTACTGGTCGCGATTTCAGCGGCGGGTTTCGCACAGACGCCCACCCCCCCAGTAGTGGCGGCACCCTCTACCCAACCGGCGACACCGACTACCCAGCCGGCGGCACCATCTACCCAACCAGCGAGTTCATCGCCTGCACCGGCTGCCGCTCAGCAGCTTGCTGCTACGGCTGCGGCTTCGCCGGGCAAAACCGGCGGCCCGCTCGATCCGGAGCGGTATGTGATCGGGGCGGAGGACTCGCTGCAGATCACCGTTTGGAAGGAACCTACGCTTTCGGGCACGATCCCGGTCAGGCCTGATGGAATGATCTCACTCGTCCTGGTGGGGGATTTGCGGGCGGCGGGTTTGACGCCCATGGCGCTCTCTGCGGACATCAGTCAGCGGCTCAAAAAGTATATTCAGGACCCTGTGGTCACGGTCGTAGTGCTCGGAGTCAATAGCCAGAGGATCTTCACGGTCGGCGAGGTGAACAAGGTTGGCCCAGTCATGCTGACTCCCGGCATGACGCCGTTGCAGGCGATCATCGCTGCCGGCGGTCTGACGCAGTTTGCCAATTCGAAACACATTTACATCTTGCGAACTGAAGGCGGCAAGCAGCAAAAGATACCGTTCAACTATAAAACGGCGCTGAAAGGCGATAACCAGGGCGTCTCGCTTCAACCTGGGGATACGATCGTTGTTCCATGAAGGACGTTATGAAAATCCGGACAGTGGTGTCGGTTCTGCTCTTGACCATGGGTTCAATTTGCCATGGTCAAGCTATTCCAGCAGGCGGCACCGCCATGACTTCAGGTAGTGCTCTCAATCCGCCGCCGCTCGATGGGATTCTCCATTATGCTCTGAGCGCATCCGAAGTCATTCAGCTTGGGTACTACGGGCCGGACGAGGTTACCCATTCGACGGTCCTGTCGGGGGACGTTGCTTATACGGCGAAGAGCGCTATCCACCCCTTCAACTTGCTTGTTGCAGGCGGCGTTATTCTGGCAAACCAGTCGGGGCAGGGAACGACTTACTACTCGAGCGTCGCGGCTTCGCAGGGGTATGTTACGAGAGATTGGGTGTTCAACATCTCGGATTCGTTCAGCTTCCTGCCACAATCGCCGACGACAGGCATATCGGGAATTGCCGGCGTAGGCGATCTGGGGGGGACACCCGTGCTTGGACCGGGGGCAGGCCCTGCAGGGGGAATCTTCTCGGACGTCGGGAATCGAGTCGCCAACACTGTAGGCGGCAGCGCGGAGCGCCAAATCACAAGGAACACATCGATCAGTGGTTCGGGTTCGTGGTCGGTTCTTCACTTCCTGGATGAGAATGAGGACAGCGGCGCCCTAGACGATAGTCAGGTTACAGGGACGGTGGCACTCAACCGCCGCCTGGACGCGCGAAGCTCCGTCAGTGTCAATGCCGTTTATACGACGATCAATTACAGCGGCCCGGGCGCCGGCCCAACCACGCCGGATATAGAGACACGGGGTGTCAACCTGTCCTATCAGCGTCTTCTCAGCCGCACGCTCAGCGTCAGCGTCTCTGCCGGTCCGCAATGGGTCTCCAGTTCGAATAGCACGTACATTCCATCGAGTCTGAATGCCGCGGCTTCGGCGACCGTATCGTACTCACGCGGACTTACTTTTGCCTCAGCGGGTTACTCGCATGGAGTCAACGCCGGTTCAGGAGTGTTGCCGGGTGCGCTCTCCGACAGCGCCTATGGATCGGTCGGACATGTCTATGGCCGCAAGTGGGTGGTGTCTCTCACGGGAGCCTATACCCATTCTTCCGGGCTGACTGAGCTGTCGAACGGCGATTCCCTCGTTCCGGCCAACGAAGTCTACAACACAATTTTTGGCGGCGCTCAACTCACGCGCCGGATCGGTACACATCTCTCTGGCTATCTCAGCTACGGCGGCCAGAACCAAACGAGCAACTATTCTCTGGCCTCCCAGAACGCATTGAACGGTACCTCCCAGACGTTTGGGATTGGGATTACTTTTACCCCGCGTTCTACTCGGTTGGGGCAATTTTAAGGAGTCATCATGCTTGGTCATCGTGCATTGACGGTGCAGGACTACACTACGATTTTGAAGCGAAGATGGTGGATCATCGCTATTCCCGCGATCATTTTTCCCATCGTTGGGTTCGGTATCACCTTCCTGGTGCAGCCGCAGTATATTTCCGAGACACTCGTCCTGGTCGAGCAGCAGAAGGTTCCGGAGTCTTATGTCAAGGCTGTCGTCACGGAAGACCTGAGTGGGCGATTGGCCACCATGAAGGAGCAGATCTTGAGCCGGTCGCGGCTGCAGCCGATCATCGAGCGCTTCAACCTGTTTGCGAACGGGAAGATGTCGATGGACGATCGCATTGATATGATGCGAAAAAATATTGGCATTGCGCCGATTCAATCGGAGATTGCCCGGACAAATGGGTTGCCGGGGTTTTATATCCGCTTCAAGGCGAACGATGCGCGCACGGCCCAGTTGGTATGCGGAGAGATTCAATCGCTTTTTGTTAGCGAGAACCTCAGCGACCGCACGGCGGCCGCCGCGGGAACGACCGACTTCCTGAAAGGGCAGTTGGCTGACGCCAAGGCTAAGCTGGACGAGCAGGACGCGAGACTGGCCAAGTTCCAGCAGACCTATATGGGCAAATTGCCCGGCGCAGAGACATCCAACATCAACATGCTGACGACGCTGAATACGCAGTTGGATGCGGCCACGCAGGCGCTGTCGCGGATGGAGCAGGACAAGGGCTATGCGGAATCGATTTTAGCGATGCAGATACAGAACCAGGGGACGCAGGCGCCGGATCATAGCGGGCTGGCACCGCAGGCCCAGCAGCTCGAGTTACAACAGCTTCTGGCACAGGAGGCCGACCTGACCGCGCGCTACACTGACGACTATCCGGATGTGGTCACGGTCCGGAGAAAGATTAAAGAATTGCGGCAGAAGATGGCTGAAGCCCCAGCGACCCCAGCCGCGGCATCCGCGTCGACTCCCAAACCAACCGACTCTCTGGGGGTACAACAGCTTCGCGCACAGATTCATGCGATGGAACAGGGTATTGCGCAGAAGAAACGCGATCAGGCTGCGATCCAGGCCCAGCTGCATACGTATCAGGATCGCGTTGCCGCCAGTCCCGAAGTGGAAGAAGAGTACAAGAGTATTACGCGAGACAATCAGACCGCACAGGCGTTTTATGATGACCTCCTTAACAAAATGAATCAATCCAAGATGGCGACGGACCTCGAGAGGCGCCAGCAGGGCGAACAGTTCCGGGTGATGGACGAGCCAAATCTCCCCGAGTCTCCCGCGTTCCCAAAACGGCCAGTATTTGTTGGCGGAGGCATTGCCCTGGGTTTAGCGCTGGGCTTGCTGATTGTGGCTTTGCTTGAGTATTTGGATACGGCTGTACGGACCGAACGCGATATCTGGGCGTTTACCAAGCTCCCGACCTTGGGCATTATCGGATTCAATGGAGAGCCAGAACCGGTGAGCATGAAGCGAAGATTGTTCGGGCGTCGGAGTCCAGACCTAACGACGGCTTCCAAGCCGCTGAATGCGGGTGGCTAAGATGTATAAGAGCTTTTTCAAGCTGCAGAGTAGTCCGTTCGGAACCAGTCCCGACCCGCGGTTTCTGTATATGATGCCGCATACGCGGGAGGCGCTGGCGTGCCTGGAGTATGGAATCTCGGCGCGGAAGGGCTTTACTGTACTTACGGGCGAGGTGGGAACAGGGAAGACGACGTTGTTGCGCCGGGCGTTGAGTTCATTCAGCAATCGCCGAGTATCAACAGCGTTTGTCTTCAATCCACGTCTGGATGTGCTCGATTTCCTGGAGTTTGTGCTGACCGACTTTGGGCTGGTGCCGCAGACACGGACGAAATCGGGAATGCTCCTGCAGTTGAATCGCTGGCTGATCGAGCGTTTCCGCATGGAAGAGACGTGCGTCGTGGTAGTTGATGAGGCGCAGAATCTCTCGTGGGAGCTGCTGGAAGAGATTCGGCTGCTGACGAATCTTGAAACCTCGTCGGAGAAGCTACTGCAGATTGTGCTGTCGGGACAGCCGGAGCTCGAAGAAAAATTGCGCCACCCAAGTGTGCGGCAGCTGCGGCAACGGGTTTCGCTATGGTGCCGGACGCAGGCGTTGACCGAGAGTCAGACCCACGCTTATGTCGCCGAGCGCTTGCGAATTGCCGGAGCGAGCTGGCAGCTTTTTTCTCTTGAAGCCCTCGACCTGGTCCATCGCTACAGCAGGGGGATTCCGCGCATCATCAATCTGCTGTGCGAGCACTCGCTGATTCTGGCATTTGTGGAGCAGGTGCAGCAGGTAACTCCAGCCATTGTGGAGACCGTGGCGGCTGATCTGGAGCTGGAGATGCAGCCGTTCATGCTGTCTTCAGCAGCGCTGGGCAGCGGAGGACAGCCATCGCCGCGATCTGCACCTGAAGACAATTTTATGGCAGGTTTTAACAGAGAGACTACGGGAAGGCGAGATCGATGAGCCGAATTTACGAAGCACTCCAGAAGGCAGAATCCGAACGGAAATTGGAGCGGCGCGAATCAGAGCCGGGGGTACCGGAGCAGCCGGTTACCGCAGGCATGAGTGCTGCGGCGGTGGCTGAGCCTTATGAAACAGTACTTCCCTCGCCCATCTTCGCCGAGACACCAATCGTCACCGAACCCTATGCGGAGCCGGCCACGCGGCGCATGGGTGGAGAGTCGCTGGACCTCAGCAAGATCGTATTGCGGCCCTGGACACTGTCTCTGGCGCAGTTGCCTGCGCTGCTCGAACGTGGCCCCGCAGTGGAGCAGTTTCGCAGCCTTCGGTCGCGGATATTTGAGCTTCGCGACATCAGCCCGCTGAAGACGATCCTGGTGAGCAGCGGTCTTCCGCAGGAGGGGAAGAGCTTCGTCTCGACGAATCTGGCACTGAGCCTGGCACGCCATAAGAACAGCAAGGTGCTGTTGATCGACGGCGATATGCGGCGATATTCGCTGCACCAGGTACTGGGGTGCGAGTCGCATCCGGGGTTGGCGGATTATCTTGCGGGAAAGGCAAGTGTAGTGGAAGTAATGCAGCGGCCGGAGCCTTTGCAGACAACAACTCCGGGAGCGGCGCCGATGCTGCCTAACTTGACCTTTATTGCGGGCGGCAACGGCGGAGACAAGGCGGCTGATCTCTCCGGCAGCCCGCGTTTTGGTGAGCTGATCCGGTTGGCAGCGCCGCACTTCGACTGGATTATTGTGGATTCTTCGCCCGTGCTGCCGGTCTCCGATGCGGTAAACCTTGCCCGGTCGTGCGATGGCGTTCTCCTGGTCGCGCGCGGAGGAGTGACGAAGTTTCCTGTCGCGCAACGAGCACAGAGCGAGTTGAAGGCGTCGCATATTCTCGGTTTTGTGCTCAACGCTGTGCTGGAGGCGCCCGAGGTCGGCAGCTATTACGGCTACGACGGCACCAAGCAATAAAGAGGAGCGATTGAAACGATGATTCGGCTGTTCAATGTGTATTACCCGACCCGTACCATCGTTCTCCTTCTGTGTGAAGCGCTCATTGTCAGTGGTTGCTTCCTGCTGGCGACGGTATTGCTGTTGGGGCCGGATACATACCTCGTTCTGAACTATGAGTATGGTGGCCTCAAGATTCTCGGTCTGACGATTCTGACGCTGCTCTGTTCGTATTACTTCGACCTCTATGAGCCGCAGCGCATCTCCGCACGGTGGGAGATCTATTTTCGCCTGCTGCTGGTTCTAGGGTTTCTCTCTTTTCTGCTCTCCGCAATCATCTATCTGTTTCCTGACGCTGATATCGCCCACTATGTCCTGTTGCTGGGGCTCATATTTCTAACCGGGGCCCTGGTAGCGTGGCGCAGCGCTTACGAATGGATCATTGGAAGGGAGATGTTCCGGGAACGGGTCTATGTTCTAGGTGCGGGAGAACGAGCGCAGACGATCGTGGAGTTGCTGCGGACCCGCAAGGATGCGGGCATGCACGTTGTTGGTTGGGACGGTGTGCTGGCAGACAAAAATGAACGCAAAGAGGCGTTCAATGCTGCGCTGGAGGGGTTTTCCAGACCGAAGGCGGGAGTCGACCGTGTCATCATTGCGCTTGAAGATCGTCGCGGCGAGTTTCCCGTGAACGAACTGCTCAAGCTGCGATTCAATGGAGTCGTGATTGAAGAAGCAGGAAATCTGTTGGAGCGCTTAACCGGCAAGCTGTATCTGGATGGACTCCATCCGAGCAGCTTTATCTATGGCGAAGGGTTTCGAGTAAAGCCATCGCAGCAGATCGCGCGGCGCATCGTATCGACGATGACCGCAGCAACAGGTCTGCTCTTGTTTCTTCCCTTTTTTCCACTGGTGGCGCTGTTGGTGCGTCTTTCCTCTCCGGGGCCAATCTTTTTCCGGCAGACACGAGTGGGTCTTGGCGGCAAGAACTTCAGCGTTTACAAGTTTCGTACGATGCGCACCGACGCCGAGGCGGCTGGTGCCAAGTGGGCGACCAAGAACGATCCGCGGGTGACCACCGTCGGCCGGTTCATGCGGAAGACGCGACTGGATGAGGTGCCGCAGCTGTGGAATGTGCTGCGTGGCGATATGGGGTTTGTCGGTCCGCGTCCGGAGCGGCCTGAGTTTGTGCCGTGGCTCTCGGAGCAGATTCCGTACTTCAACCTGCGTCATATGATTCGCCCAGGACTGACGGGATGGGCCCAGGTGCGTTACGGATACGGAGCCACGCTGGCCGAGGCTCGCGAAAAGCTTGAGTTCGATCTCTACTACATCAAGCACATGACCCTGGGGCTCGATCTGTTGATCATGTTCGAGACGATTAAGACGATCATCCGGCGGCAAGGGGCGCAATAAGGCTTGAAAGGTTGCCTTGCGGTGCGGTTACGGGATCGATTCACGCGAGGCAAAATCAAGGAAGTGCCGGCAGTCGATCAATCGCTGAGACAGACCCACCAAAGAGAATCAGTAGATCCGGGTGCGCGAGGAGAGAGCCGGTTTGAGCGTCCGCTCGTCATTTTTCTTGACCAGGTGAGGGATGCGAAGGGGCCTGGGCGGGACCTCCGGCATACCGACCTCACTCAGCTTATAGAGCAGTGACCGGTAGCTGATCTGAAGCCACTTTGCTGTCTTTTGACGGTTCCAGCTGTTTTCCTGGAGTACTTTCAGGATGATCTGGCGTTCGAGGTCCTGAGTGGCCTTCTTGGTAATGTTCTTGAGGGAGACCGGCTCGCTGAGGTCGATCTCTGTGACGATGCCGCGGGGGCTCTCCGGCATGAGTTCGGCGACCAGAGCTTCCTCGCTGCCAATCAGGACATAGCTGCGGATAAGGTTTTCCAGTTGGCGGATATTCCCCGGCCAGTGATAGTTCTGCATCAGGCGAACGGCACTTCTGGAGAGCAATTCTGGGGTATTATGGAAAACTTTTGCATAGTGGTCGATAAAATAGTCGATCAAAATGGGCAGATCCGCGATCCGCTGACGCAGGGGCGGGAGGTTGATTGTCACCGCATTGATGCGAAAAAGGAAGTCCAGGCGAAAGGTTCCATCCTCGACTTGATTGCGAAGATCGCTGTTGGAGGCCGAAACCAGCCGAGTGGCAATGGATCGGGCTTCATGGCCGCCAACCCGGACAAAGGTGCCATCCTGCAGCACCTGGAGCAGTTTGGACTGGACTGCTAGATCGAGGCTGCCGACCTCGTCCAGGAAGAGCGTACCGTTGTGCGACTGCTCGACCCGCCCAAGCTTGGTCGACATGGCGCCCGTAAATGCCCCCTTTTCATAGCCAAACAGTTCGGTTTCGAGCAGCGAATGGGGGATGGCAGGACAGCTAACTTTAACCAGAGAGCCGCGGCCACGCATCGAAAAGGCATGCAGCAACCGCACGCAGATCTCTTTGCCGGTACCACTTTCGCCCTGGATCAGGACAGGGACATCTGTCTCCGCTACCCGTTCCAGCTTATTTCGGACGGCCTGCATTGCGGCAGTCTTGCCAAAAATAATGTCCAGGGGCGGCAGGTTGAGAGAGGCGGCGGATTCGGCGTTATAGACCAAGGTCATCTTTTCCTATCGGCGTTAGGCAGAACCGCAAAATTTGCAATACGCCTCACCACTGCACGTTGATGACCAATTATCTTCTCCCTCAGAAAAAATAAGAAGACACCTCGGGGGAACGAAGGTAAAATTCCCGGGGCCGAGAGTCGGAAATGGATCGAATTTGCAATTTTGTGTGAAATTTCGAGGTTACCCGGCGTTCTACAACTAAAGTAACCTTATGAAAAAATATTCCTATTTTTTCGTTCCAATGTGGTGAAGAGCATGTAAGCTATGCCTACTTGGGATGAGGAGTGGAAAACCTTTATCTCTTTTGTCGGCAAAATTGTTAACAATTTGGTTTCAAAGTTGTTCGGGACAATCTAGAATTCGCTGAGTACGAGTTGTGAAGGCTCCCCACTTCGCAACTGATTCGAGTGATGAGTTAGTTGGGACTCAAGAACGAGTTGGATTCAGAATCATCGCCAGGTTTGGGCATTAGAATCCAAACCGGCGCAATAGGGGTACTTGTATGTCAGCTGCGCTGTCTTATCCAGTCTCTGCCTTGAAGTCGATTGCCAGGTCGCGAGCCCAGATTCTGATTCTGGAGCCAGATCTTGCAGTTCTCGATTATCTTCGGTTGACCCTTGGGTCTCAATATTCCCTTAGCCTGTTTTCAGAAGAACAGGCCCTACTTGATCGGCTGGAGAAATCCGAGCATCCCGATCTGCTCCTGCTGGCGCTGCACACCAGCCGGGACCCACTTCCACTTTTGACTCATATCCGTTGTACAAAGCCACATCTTCCGGTGATCGTCCTGTCGTGCTCAGCCGAACTGCGGGATTTGGAGATGGTGATTCGTCTTGGTGTGCGCGGCATCGTGATGAAGCCATTTGTCGGCAGCGATGTGGAACAGGCCATTGAAGAGCATCTTTCTGCCGCCGAAAAAAATGTGCCGGCATCGGATGCCTTGAAGGAGATTCCGCTCAACGAGACGCACTCTTTTGTGCGTTCGAGCAAGAAGATGCGCGATCTGGAGGCTCAGGCCGCCCTGGTGGCCCGCGCCGATATTCCTCTTCTGATTCTCGGCGAGAGCGGAACGGGTAAGGAGATCCTCGCGCTCTACACCCATAAGATGTCCGCGCGCAGCCAGAACATCTTCCTGAAAGTCAACTGCGCGGCGGTACCGGCCGATCTGCTCGAGAGCGAGTTGTTTGGCTATGAGCAGGGCGCGTTTACCGGCGCGGTGAAGACCAAACCCGGCAAGTTTGAGGTTTGTACAGGGGGAACGATCTTCCTCGACGAAATTGGCGAGATGCCGGCCATGCTGCAGGCCAAGCTGCTGCAGGTGTTGCAGGATGGGACGTTCTCCCGCCTGGGCAGCCGGTCGCCGATGAAGGTCGATGTGCGGGTGATCGCCGCTACCAACATCAACATGAAGGAGGCAATGGCCAACAAAACCTTCCGTGAGGATCTATACTACCGCCTGAACGGATTCACCCTGAGCATTCCGCCGCTTCGCGAGCGCAGAGAGGAGATTCCGGTACTATCGGAATACTTCATGCGCAAGGGCGCAAAGCGGTACGGCCGGGAGCCGCTTCCGTTCTCGGACAGTCTGCTGCGCGTTCTCAGCGAGCACTCGTGGCCGGGTAATTTGCGCGAGTTGGAGAACGTGATCAACCGTTATCTGGTACTGGGAGAAGAGAGGTCGATCGTTGAGGAGCTTTCTCCTTCCACGGCATATCAGGGCGCGGCAGCAGCGGTACCCCAGGAAGTGCCGAATGGCGCGGGGCTCAAGGCGATGGTTCGCAACCTCAAAGGTGATGCGGAGTCGACGGCAATTGCACAGGTGTTGGAGGGAGTTGGATGGAACAGGAAGGCCGCAGCAAACGATCTGCAAATAAGCTACAAGGCGCTCCTGTACAAGATCAAGCAGTACGATCTGTCGCCGCGGAACCACGCGTCATAGGGTCGAAAAAGGCCGACAAAGAGCTGTCGGAGAGTTATCGCATCATCATCCGGTACGAGAAGCATGCGGTGCGTGGGCTGGTGGAGCCCAGTGAATTGGGGTCGATCGATCAGTTGCTGCGCAACGACCCCATGTATCCGCTGGATTCGATTCGGTTGAAACTGCTGGATTCCGGAGCTGTGGAAGATGTGTCTACGAAGGACGCCAAGGCGGTCTTCTTCGTTAAGACCTTCGATGGGGATCTTCGCCATCGGGCACTTCACTTTCATGAACATGCGCCAACCGTGCCGGGGCTGTGGGTGCGGGTTTACTTCTACGATGGCGAGATGATTGAAGGAATCATCAGCAATACCAAGGATTTTGTGCTGGAGACGGGCTTCTTTCTGAGGCCGACAGACCCGAATGGGAACAACCGGCTGGTCTATGTGCTGAAGGCTGGATTGAAGGATTTCCACGTGTTGGGGATGCGGAATTTTTCGAAGAATCCTGCATAATTTTTCAGAAAAAATTTTTGGCTTGGCCACGGCTAAAAATCAGCGGTTTTGCTCGTGTTTTTAAGGGGTGGTTTTGGGAGACGCGTGTGTTTTGTGGTGGTATTTTTGTGGTTAAATTTGTGGTGATTGCGTGGCAGATAGTGCTGAGTTGATGGTCACTTTTCAGCGACTAAAAACATGCCAACTTTAGAAAAATATTTCTGTGGATTTCCTGGTGCCGCAGCGCCGGGCGGTCTTTACCTCTGAGGTCCGGCTACTGCGGTTTCGATGTTTGCTTGTTTTCCTGTATTGAGGAATCCGGAACCTGAATTATCTGAAGGCCTGAAGATGCAGTGGGCCGGAGCGGCTTCTTCCAAGTTCGCTGTACTGGTTGCAGTTGAGGATTTCCACTGGCTTTTCTGGCGCTGACAAAGCTTGCATCATTCAGGATGTAGAGCATTCCGACTGGTGCGGATGAACCACCGAGCGGCTCGCTATATGTAACGAATGCCAGTCCAGAGGCCCCCCAGCGGACCAGCGCAATGGGCAAACCCACGATAGGTGGAAGCGTAACCGAGCTGACGGGGGTAAAGAGTGTCTGATCGAAGGATTCTATGGCGTAGGTACCAGGCACTCCAAGCTGCGGGTTAAATCTGGCCGAGAATAAAGACCCGATTCAGAGAGGAGTCCGGAGCAGCTAGGCCAAAGGAGTTCAAAATGCTCACCTGGCTCGCGGTCGCGGGATCGATGACGAGTCCGTTGTCGTCGTAGAGGTAGCCGGTTCCGGAGTCATAGTGAATGTCTGCGTCGGCGTTGTAGGCGGCCAAGTCAGGATTGGCGTTCAAGATCGGATTCGCTACAGCGCCAGGGGCCATTTGTGACACGGTCACCCCGGAGGAGTTCACGCTCAGCTTATACAAAGTGTAATCAGTGTCTTCGTTATCGGCGACATATAAAGTGGAGTCATCTGGGCTCCACTGGATGCTGCCGTATCCTCTAACGGACGGACTTGTTACTGGCGAGACGACCGGACGCGCAACGTTGTTATCAAAGATGGTCAGACTGCCAAAGGCCGTGGGATCAAGACTGTGAATCGAATTGTTGACTGCTATCACGTTGCCTGAGGAGATAGCAGTGGTCTGTGAAGCTCCAGGAGCTGGTTGAAGGTCGACTGCGACGAGAGGGCCGTCCACGGAGTTCGCGCCCAGCGACCAGGAAAGCGGCGAGCCGAGTGAAGGAAGCTGCATCTGGGTAATGGAGTTCCTAACCATAAATCCCGTATAGAGGTAAGCACCGTCTACGGTAGTGCGCACCAGGTATGGGTCTGAGCCTACGTATTGGCTCTTTGTCACGCGGCCGGTGGTGGGATCGATTGCGATGATTGAGTTTGGATACTGCGGATCAGCGCTCCACACGCCGGCGTAGAGCAGCGAGCTATTCTTGTCCCAGGCGACATCGAAGGTGGCAAGATTGATCGCAGTGAGGGTGGATGCCGCGGAGGTGACCGTGAAGGCCAACTGGTTTAGCGACGAGGTCGCGGAACTACCGTTGGAGACGCTGATATTCGCGGTGGTTACTGCGGCAAGATTGGCAGCCGGAATAGTCGCCTGCAACTGGTCTGGGTTGTTATACACAGTATTTAGGGCTTGTCCGTTCCAGTACGCGACAGCTCCTGGTTGAAAGTTTGCGCCGCTTAGAGTGAGCGTCATTTGCGCCGACCCAGCTGGTGCCTGTTGCGGACTGATGGCAGTAAGGCCAGGGAACGGAGCCACGCCTGCGCCGTTTGCGGTGTCGGCGGGTAACGCGCCATTCACAAAGCTCCCGTCTACCAGATAAACGGAACCGGTAAGAGAGCTGGCGGGAGGTGGTGAGGTGTTGAAGGCTAGCCCGGCGTTGCCCCACCGGATAAAATCGACCGGGTGTCCAGGAAGCTGGGGAAGATTGAGTGAACTCAGCAGCCGGTAGGTCGCCTTGTCGAAGGCTTGAATGGTGAATCCGCTGCTGGCCTGGTATTGGCTGAAGGTTTGCCCCAGAAAGAACACAATACCTTGCGCAGAGTCGACGACACACAGGGTGCTCAGGCCAGCTTGCGTGAAAAGATTTCCTAGATTGAAAGTGCCGACGATATCGCCGGTGGCTGGATTTACCACCCGGCCGTTGTCGCCGTAAATGTAACCGGTGGACTGGTCGAAGTGGATTCGCTGTTCCTCCGCCAAGGGAACCGCGAAGACGAGCGGATATGTCGTCTGGAGGCTGGCCCCGGAGGAACTAATGGCCATGATCGAGAGACCGAAGGTGCCATAGTCTCCCTGACTTCCATAAAGGGTCAAGGCATCTGCGCCCCACTCTAACGTGGCAAGGGCCTGGGTGGAGCGGCCGGTGGACATCGGACGTGGCATGGCGTCGTCGTAGATCATCACGCCGTTCGAAGGAGAATTGGGTTGTCCTAGGAGAACGGCAACAGTGTCAGGGTTGTTTGGAGCTGTTTTCAAAGCAAGGGCAGCCTGGGTTGCGTTGAGGCTTCCTTTAGGAAGAGAGAAATTGATGTCCGATGTCAGGTCGGGAAGGGTAAAGCGTTGCACAGCACCGCTGCCATCCACTCCTACCCAAAGGTGTGACGCATCCGATGAGAGGGCCAGGATATTCGGCCCCATGCCGGCGGGCTGCGGTGTGCCCAGGTTTCCGGTGATCGGGTCAATAGCCACGACGCTGCCCGCTGTCCCGTTGGCTCCGGGCAGGCTGGCGTAGATCCGGGCATGAGTGGCATCCCAAATGAGGTCATTGGCAGCCGCGGCAACAACAGCTACCCTGGTTGCGCCAGAGATGATTGATAGCTTCTGGCTGTTGCTTTGACCGCCACCCGGAGACGGGCTGACGACTGTAATCGCCGCAGTGCCAGTCGCCAGAAGGTCGCTCGCGGGCACCTGAGCGGTGAGCTGAGTCGCGCTGACATAGGTTGTCGTCAGGGCGGTGCCGTTCCAAGCGATTTGCGAGGCGGAGACGAAGCCGGAACCAGTCGCCGTCAGCGTGATTGCCTGGCTCCCAGCGGTAGCGCTCTGCGGTGAGATGGATGTAAGCGAAGGAGTGGGATATCCCACGTTAAACGCAAGGGCGTTCGAGGTTCCGCCATTTCCTCCCGGGGTGAAGACGGTGACCTGGGCAGTACCGCCGACCGCGAGAACCGCGGCCGTGATCTGGGTGGAAAGTAGCGTTGCGCTGATGTAGGTGGTAGGAAGTGGAGACCCGTCCCACTCAATCTCGGACCCGGAGGTAAAGTCTGAGCCAGAGACGTCTAATGTCAGCGCAGAGCTGCCGATAATGGCGCTGGATGGCGTTAGTAACGTGAGAACGAGCCCGTTGGACGGATTGCTGCCTCCGCTGGAGCCGCCGCTACAACCGATGAAGATAAGGAGGAACGAAAAGCCGATAACTACCGGGAAACGATGCGTGCTCAACATAGTCGGTTCTGGTCAGGCTCGGCCGAATGGGTTGTAGTCCCATTCACGTTGATGGGTTCGGCCTTCCAATTTTCAGGAAATACTCCGTCGGTAATAATATTGGTCGGTTTGTCGAAAAAGAAAACCGGGACTGTTTGCTGCTCGAGTGATTATGTCATCCGAGGCAGTCAGCGTAAAACAAAATTTCTTTAGGTTCTGAGAGCTTAAATACAGAAGCTCACCTGGGTTCTACTCGTTAGGCAACCGGTAACTTAGGTTATGAATTCTGACGGCCTATCGCCCGGTCATAGACGGATTGAGTAAGATTTCATATATCAACTTCCCTGTGGCAAGAGAAGTTAGTTGGAGCGGAAAGAGGGCGTGACGTGTCAGAGGATAAAGATCAGGGGAAGGTAAGCCGGCGGAGGTTTCTGGAGGCCGGGTCGGCGGTGTTGGTTGCGGCGGCGGGGATGCAGGTTGCGCAAGGGCAGGAGAAGGCGCCGATTCGGTCGGCGGACCATCATCTGCCGAATGAGAGTGAGCCGGGGCCGAAGAATACGGCGCTGGATCAGCAGAATCCTTCGTCGGTGTGGGCGCCGGCAACGGATTCGGGAGGGCAGCCACCGTTCAAGTATCCATTTTCGTTCTCACATAAGCGGCTGGAGGAGGGCGGATGGACGCGACAGGTGACGGTGCGCGATCTGCCGATCTCGAAGAAGATGGCCGGCGTGCAGATGCGGCTGATCAAGGGCGGGGTGCGCGAGTTGCACTGGCATGTGGGCTCGGAGTGGGCGTTTATGATCTACGGCTCGGCGCGGATTACGGCGGTGGATCAGCAGGGGCGCGCGTTTGTGGACGACGTGACTGAGGGCGATCTGTGGCTGTTTCCTGGGGGAATTCCGCACTCGATTCAGGGGCTGGGACCGGATGGGGCGATGTTTCTGCTGGTGTTTGACGATGGGAACTTCAATGAGTTTGAGACGTTTCTGCTGACGGATTGGCTGACGCACACGCCGCCGGAGGTACTGGCGAAGAACTTCAATGTGCCGGCGGAGACGTTCAAGAACGTGCCGAAGAAGGAGCTGTTTATCTTCGAGCGCGAGTTGCCGCGGCCGTTGGCTGAGGAGCAACGCGATGCCGAGGCAGGCACGGGCGTCGTGCCGAATACGTTTGCGTTCTTTACGGGGAAGATGAAGCCGTCGAAGGTTTCGGCAGGCGGCGAGGTGAAGATCGTCGACCAGAAGAATTTTCCGGCGACGAATATTGCGGCGGCGATTGTGACGCTGAAGCCGGGAGGGCTGCGCGAGCTGCACTGGCATCCGAATGAGGATGAGTGGCAGTACTTCGTGAGGGGGAAGGGCCGGATGACGGTGTTTGCAGCGGGTGGACGGGCGCGGACGATGGACTTCGAAGAGGGCGATGTAGGGTACATCGATAAGTCGGTGCCGCACTATATCGAGAATACGGGAGACACGGATTTGGTGTTCCTGGAGGTGTTCCCGACGCCGCACTACGAGGACATCTCGCTGGCAGAGTGGTTGGCGCATACGCCTGCGCGGCTGGTGGACCAGCATCTTGGGACCGGTGAGGATTTCCTGCGGAAGATTAATAAAAAGGAGACGGTGATTGTGCCGGAGTAGGTGATTTATCTTGAATTTTCGAGAGACGATCACGTGAAGAGACCCGGACTCAGAAGTCCGGGTCTCTTTTTGTTTGCTGCGCGCTGGAATGCTTAAGTTGCTATCGGATGACGTCCAGAGTGACCGTTGTCGTATGTGAAATGCCTCCGCCCGTTGCCGTGATGGTGATTGTGTGATTTCCAGTCGAGGCGTTCCTTCCGACTCTTACGGTCATCGTTGAACTACCTGATCCCGGCGCCGCTATGGAGCTGGGACTGAAGGTAACGGTTTGGTTGTTTCCCTGTCCAGAGGCAGACAAGGTAATCGCCGAGTCGAAGCTGCCGGAGAGGGTTGTGGTGATTGTGGCAGTTCCGGATGAGCTTCTGGCCACCGTAATTGAGGCGGGCGAGGCAGAGATGGTAAAGCCGGCAGGCGCGGTTGAGGTGACGGTGAGTGAGACCGTGGTCGTTTGTGTTATCCCTCCGCCCGTGCCGGTGATCGTGATGCTGTAAGTACCCGCCGTTGTGGTGGAGGCGACGGCGAACGTTACGGTTGAAGTGCCGGAGCCCGGCGCAGCGATCGATGCCGGGCTAAAGCTGACCGTTACGCCAGCGGGTGCACCCGACGCAGTCAGAGCGACGGCTGAGTTAAATCCACCGGAGACTGCGGTGGTGATCGTGGAGGTTCCGTTGCTGCCCGCTGCGACGGAGACCGCCGTGGGCGAAGCGGAGATCGTGAAGGCCGGAGTTTGCGTAGAGGATCCAGTGAGCGCGTTGATCAGGCCGGCGTTCGGACTGCCCCACCCGGTCACCAGATCGTATCCGGTGACTGCGGAATAGCTGCCGGAGGTGCCGCTTGTGATGTCGTGGAAGTCCGAGCCATAACTGGAGGTCACGTTCTGCGCATAGATGGTTGGGTTGAGGAAGCCGATGGTCGGCTCGCCGTTGGCGGCCAACTGCTGGTTGACCAGCGCAATGTAGCCAGCCCACATGGGAGCGGCGAAGCTGGTTCCACCGTACTCATTCGCGAGGCAGGCGGTCTGGTCGGCACAGGTGTAGAAGGTGAAGTTCGCGTTGGCCGATACGTCCGGGCCGTTGCGTAAAGTTGTCGAACCCTTATTGCTCGAATTGATCACACCCGAGAGCTGCTGCCACGAGGGGATCGCGATGTTGTCCGGCGAGATGCCGCCGCCACTATCGGTCCAGGCGGTTTCAGACTGCCAGGAGCCAGCTGCGCCGGTGGTGATCAGGTCGGTGCCGCCGACTGAAACGATATTCGCGTCGTCCGCCGGCCATGCTTCATTCCTCTTCGACCAGGTGGAACTGTCGCCCGACGCAACAAAGAAGTTCTGACCCTGGGCTGCCATCCGCTCGAAGTAGACGTCGAGCGTGCCTGGGTCTGCGGGCGTCCAGCCCCATGAGCAGCCAATTGTGGTGGGGAGCGGATTATGCGTCGTCATGGCGCTGATGATCGCGGTATCGGTGGACCCGATGTACATAACCAGACTCGCCAGTGCCGGAGCCATGCCGATTGCCTGGGTCATGTCGAGCGTCTGTTCGGTGTCATCACAGTCGCCGCCGGCTTTGGTGTCGAGGCAGGAGGTGCTGGTGCCGTCGGTGGAGAAGAGGGTGATGGGTACATTGTTGGTTTGGCCAACGTTCTTGAAGTAAGTGTTCAAGTCGGCCAGATCGGTGCCTACATATTCGAGTAATCCGAGGTTCTGGCCGGCGCCGGTGAGGGCCGTTCCGCCGTAGTAGGCGGCGCGCATGTCGCTGCCCAAGAAAGAAGCCGAAGGGCCGGAGCCCGTGGTGGCATGAGACACGACGCTCTCGGCATCGATGCCGTGGGCCTTTGCGTAGTCGCTCTTCTTAACCAGCATGGGATGCGGGATGGAGTAGTTGTCCAAGCCGGAGATGTGCCACAGGTTGAACGACAGATACGTCGTCGGCTCGCGGTCTGGCGCGTAAAACGTGCGGCCCTCGGTGGGGTGCTGATACGTGCCCATGCTTATATGGAACGCAGACTCGACGGCCGAAACGGGGCCCTTGACCTGCACGTCCATCCCATCGCGGGTACCACCAACTATCGTGAAGCCGTTCATCTTCGCGAAGAGAACCACGGCGTCATAGTCTTCCTGGGTGGGGCCAAACCTTGCCGTGAACTCCGATACGGTTAGGAAATGCCGGTACGAGGGGCTAGCGGGATTGTAGATCTCGCTCAGGAAGATCTTCAGGCCTGCCGGATCGCGCAGCGGCAAAACAATGTCCAGGGTCATAATCTGGTTTGCGGGGAGCTGCCCGATGGCCAGCGCTTCACCGTTGCGAGTCGCTTCTCGCACATGATGCGTCATTACAGATTGGGCCTGGGAGGTAGCTGTCACGATAGACACGACCGCAACGATGGCAAGGAGGGATAAACCTAATCTCCGCATAACGATTTCTCCTTTTGCAGGTAGAAATTTCTGTTTTCTCTGGAGGCCCGCCTTATTGTGCCCGTGCGGCCCGCCAGTGTCAATCATTTGTTATGAGGAGAACTTCCAGCGAATTAGTGGCGGGTAAGTTTCCAATTTGCCAGTCATCCAGCGAGTGATTTCCCGGATGGATCTTCGGACCGATAGAGCTGTGTGAGCGTGATGATGAGCGTCGCGAGGGTGAGCCATGCGAACCAGTCGCCCAGCAGAAGATAGAGAGTGGCGTCTTGACAGGGACGGGGAATGGCATCACACTGGCATAGTTTAACTATGTAAGTAAAGCCTAAGCAGCCGGAGGTGCCTTTGAGTCGTGACGAAATTCCGCCTGGAACGCTCTATCTTTTGATTCTCAAGACGCTTGCCCGATCGGGTGAGCTGCATGGGTATGAGATAGCCGATTCGATTCAGCGCAGCTCGGACGAAGTCTTACAGGTTGAAGAAGGATCGCTCTACCCGGCGCTGCAACGCATGCTGATTAAAGGGTGGGTCACGGCGGAGTGGGGGACGACCGCAGGCAATCGCCGTGCACGGTATTACAAGCTCACCGCGGCGGGCCGCAAGCAGCTGGCCGTGGAGCTCTCGCAGTTTGAGCGGGTGATTGGCGCGATTACGCGGGTGATTCGGACGGCTTGAGGCATAGCGTTAGGCGGTTTCGGGGAGGAGGCATCGATGAGTTGGCCAGGCGAAGTTGCACGACGAATCAGGATGTTTTTCCAGCGCGATCAGTTCGACGCCAACCTGGAAGACGAAATGCGGCTGCATGTTGAGTTGCGCCGGCAGCAGCAGATCGAAGCTGGCGTCGCGCCGGATGCCGCTCGCTCCGCTGCACGCCGCATATTCGGAAACGAAGCCGCGATCAAGGAGAAGAGTCATATGTCGTGGGGATGGAACTGGCTGGAGACTCTACTTCAGGATGTTGTCTATGGCATTCGTTCCATGCTGCGCAGTCCTGCCTTGGTTGTAGTTGCATTGCTTTCGCTGGCTCTTGGGATCGGCGCGAACACGGCGATCTTCAGTCTGCTCGATGCGGTGATGCTGCGCTCGCTTCCGGTTAAGCAACCGTCGCAGCTGGTTTTGCTTGGTACCGGGGACTGGAACGGAATCAGCGATGGATTTCCAATTACCGAGCTTTATTCGTATCCGTTCTATCGCCAGATGCAGAAGAACAACGCGGTCTTCTCGGACGTGGCGGCGATCTTCAGTATGGAGAACAACGTCCACGGTTTCGTGGAGGGGCGCGACGAGAGCGAGCCGATGAATGTTCAGCTTGTCTCGGGCACGTATTTCCCCACGCTTGGTGTGAATCCGGTGATGGGTCGCATGCTGAGCGACGAGGACGACAATAGCCAGGGCGATCATCCGGTTGCTGTGGTCAGTTATGCGTGGTGGAAACGCGGCTTGGCGCAAGATCCCTCAGTGTTGAGCAAGAAGCTGAAGATTGGAGAGACAACCTACGACATCGTAGGAGTTGCTCCGCCGGAGTTCTTTGGGACGAAGGTTGGCGTTGCGCCCGATATCTGGATTCCGCTTTCGATGATGGAGCAGGTGCCTCCGAACTGGCAGGGATATACAGATGATTTCGCGGAGGCGCTCTATATCGTTGGCCGGTTGAAACCAGGGGTCACGCTGGATCAGACAACGACGAATGTGAACCTGGTTTATCAGCAGATTTTGCGCGGCTTTCCCGATTCCAAGTTAAGCCAGAAAAATCTGGATGCGTTGAATAAAGCACATGTTCCGTTGACGTCGATGACGACAGGCCTGTCTTCGTTGCGCCGTCAGTTCTCGGAGCCGCTGCAGATCCTGATGGCGGTGGTCGCGCTTGTGCTGCTGATTGCTTGCGCCAATATTGCGAACCTTCTGCTGGCGCGTTCGACGGCAAGGGCGCGGGAGCTTGCGGTGCGACAGGCGCTGGGAGCGCGGCGGACGCGGCTGATTCGGCAGTTGCTGACAGAGAGCTTGATTTTGGCGATTACTGGCGGGGCTCTCGGCATTTTGTTTGCGAGTGTGGGCAGCCGAATTTTGTTACGCATGGTTTCGGGCGGGCTCACGACAGTGCCGTTGGATGTGTCGATCAATCCACGGCTGCTGATTTTTACGCTGGCGGTGACGGTGGCGACAGCGTTGCTCTTCGGAACACTGCCGGCATTTCGCGCGACGAGGCTCGAGCTGACACATGCCCTAAAGGACGGGAGCGGAGCGCGCGGTACCGGAACGAAGAATCCGCTTGCGAAGGCTCTCGTCATCTCGCAGATTTCGCTTGTCCCTAGTGCTTCTGGTTGGCGCGGGGTTGTTTCTCCGCAGCCTGGTGAATCTGAACAATGTGGATACGGGCTTCAACAAGGAGAATGTGCTGCGCTTACAGGTGGATGCCAGCTCCATCGGTTACAAGGCGGATGAGCCGAGACTGAAAGCTCTCTACCAGCAGATCGAAGAGCGTGTGAGCGCGTTGCCAGGTGTTCATGCCGCCAGCTTTTCGTCGTTCACGTTTCATGAGGGAAGCTGGAACAACAGTATTCACGTTCCGGGCTTCGAGGAGCATCCGGAGGTCGACGTCAAACACAACGTCATCGGCAACGGGTACTTCGCGACGATGCAGATTCCACTGCTTGCGGGTCGCAACTTCGGGCCGCAGGATACAGCGACCTCGGAGAAGGTTGCGATCATCAGTGAACGCATGGCGCGGACGCTGTTTCCTCCGGGAAACCCGATGGGGCATCACTATCTGATTGGTGATCCCGCGAACAAGAACGATCGCGAGGTTATCGGTATCGTCAAGGACGTGAAGTTCGGCGACCTACAGGAAGATCCGGAGACGTTGGACTATATTCCGTACACGCAGCGCACGGATTACCTCTCCGACTTTGAGGTTCGCTATACGGGAGATTTCAATGCAATCTCCTCAGCGGTCCAGAGAACAGTCCATGACGTCAGCCATACGCTGCCGATCACGCGCGTGACGACGCTCGACGAACAGGTCGCGCGTTCGATCACGGATCAGCGGCTCGTCGCGCAGTTGTCTGCGTTCTTCGGGCTGCTTGCGGTCTTTCTCTGCTGCATCGGCATCTACGGCCTGATGGCATATATGGTGGCGCGGCGTACGAACGAGATTGGTATCCGCATGGCGCTGGGGGCGGAGTGCTCGACCGTGCGATGGCTGGTGATGCGTGAGGTGCTTGTCCTGGTTGCGATCGGCGTGGGTATTGGGATTCCGGTCGCATGGGTGGGCAATCGGCTGATTTCGAATATGCTCTTCGGCCTGCGTGGTATGGATCCGATGAGCATGGCGATTGCGGTTGGGGCGATGCTTGCCGTTGCGATGATGGCTGGATATCTGCCAGCACGACGGGCTTCCCAGATCGATCCCATGGTCGCTTTGCGATATGAGTGATGTGGTTTGTCTCTTGATGGGAAGGAAAAAGGGCCGTAGATCTCTGGTAAGGGTCGGTCCGCATCGCGTCGAGCGCGGCTGCGACCTTTTAGAGAAACGAACCTTGTGTCAGTGATCGCGACGGTTGCGGGTGCGGTAGAAGGTGAAGCCGATGATGTTGCTGAGCAGAGTAGTGCCGAGGATTTTGGCGGCGTAGGCGCGAGCGTCGACGACGTCGACGAAGGGGTAAGCGGAGATGAGGAGACTGTAGAAGGTGGCACAGAAGCCGGTGAGGGAGGTCCAGCGAATCCAGCGGGGAAGTGCAGTGCGGAGAGCTTTGGCTCCAACGAGCGGGATCGCGAACATGGCGAGGTAGGCGATCTCGTAGTGGGTCATTGAGGCGTTGGTGAGGACCTGAAAGGCCTCCTGCGCGTGTACGCCGATGTTTGCGAGGACGAGTAAGAGCAGGACGAGCGCGCAGGTGAAGACGATGGAGTTGACCGGAGTGCGGTAGCGCGGGTGGAGGCGAGTGAACCAGGCGGGGATGAGGTGGTCCCAGCCGGCGGCCATGGGGAGACGAGTGACTCCGGTGAAGAGGAAGCTGGCGGCGGCGATGAGGCGAAGTTGCAGCAGCAGGATGGCAGTCATTGCGACGAGATTTCCGAGGCCGTAGTTGCCGAGAGCGTAGCGGAGAGTCTGGGGGATGGGTGCGATGAAGTCGATGTGGCCGCGCGAGAATGCGACGACGGAGCTGGTGCCGAGGATGAACATCACGCAAATGATGGGCGAGGAGAGGACAACGGATTGGCCGATGGAGCGCTGGGCGTTCTTGCTTTCACCGGCGAGGATGGCGATGTATTCGAGACCGCAGAGAGCACCGAAGAGCATCTGGCCGAAGAGAGCGAGGGAGATCATGTTGAGTTTGGGGAGTTGGACGGGCAGCGGCTCATAGTGGATGTGCATGTGTTGTGAAAGCGCCCAGAGAGGGAGCAGGATGAGCGCAGAGTAAACGACGAGAATCGAGGAGCCGCCGACGTTGTGGATCCACTTGCCGAGTTCGAGACCGCGGACTGCGGCGGCGGTGATGGCGATGGTGAGGGCGGCGGTAATGGCGAAGGAGGCGAGATGGTTTTCGGGTAGCCACGCGGCAGAGGGGCCGATGAAGTAGGAGAGCTCGGTGGGGATGGCGTAGAGGATGGTGGCGGTGACGGCGACGCCATAGAACCAGAGGTTCCATGCGGTCATGAAGCCGCCGAGGTCGCCGAATGCGGTGTGGGCCCAGACGTAGAGACCGCCTTCGAGGGGCATCTCGCGGTTGAGATAGATGACGGAGACAGCCATGGGGAGATAGAAGAGGACCATGGCGGCGATCCATGTAAGGGCCTGGGCGCGGCCAAGCCCGGCGGCGACACCCACCCAAGCACTGCCGACGACGCAGAGGATCTGGGTGAGGACGAGGTCGCGGAGACGGAGTCGGCGGTGGAGATTGGTCTCCGGGGTAGGCGGAGTTGAGAGCATGTGCTGGGTATGGTCGCACAGAGGAGGGGAGCGGCGGTAGTTTTTCTTCTCTTTTGTGGGGCTGCCGCAGATTGAAGTCGGGGTGCGCTATGCTAGCGCGGTGCGTGTCTCGATTGCAGTGATCATCGCGGGTGGGTTGCTGGGAGGGTCGATTGCGGTCCCTGCTGCTTCTGTGGCTTCGAAATATGAGTCGCGGCAGGAGACGGTGCAGTCGTTCGAAGTGCCGTTCGAGCTGGTGGATAACCGGATCATCGTGTCGGCGCAGGTGAATGGAGTGGGGCCGATTCGACTGCTACTCGATACGGGAGCAGATGAAGGAGTTCTGACGAATGAAGTTGGGCAGCGACTGCATCTGGCGGTTACTCGTGAAGAAGAGGGTTCAGGTACGGGCGCGGCGACGGTGCGGATGGGGCGAACGCTGGTGCGCGAGCTCCGGCTGGGCGAGGGTGTGTTTCGTGACCAGTCGATGTTGCTGACTGCGTCGGATGATTTTCTGAATGTGTTCGGATCGAAGTCGCCGGATGGTGTGATCGGCCAGCCGATCTTTGAGCGGTATGTGATTCGGATCGACTACCAGAGGCGGGTGCTGACGTTTACTCGGCCGTCGCAGTATGTGGTTCCGGCGGGGGCTACGGTGGTGCGGTTCGATCTGCCACGGCAGATTCCGGTGGTCGATGCGGAGCTGGACGGGGTACGCGGAAGATTTGGTGTGGATACGGGAGCGCGGTCGTCACTGCTGGTGTACCGGCCGTTTGCGGAGGAACATAAACTGCGGGAGAAATACGGAGCGCATGTAGAAGGAGTGACGGGCTGGGGGATCGGTGGGCCGATTCGTTCGCTGCTGGTGCGGTCGAAGGACTTTTCTGTTGGCGGGTTCGATGTGAAGGGGTCGGTGGTGCGGTTGTCGACGCAAGGGGCGGGCGCGACGACGTCTTCCGCCATGGCCGGCTTGATTGGGCCGGATATTTTGATGCGATTCGTGGTGACGTTCGACTATTCGAGGCGGCAGATGGTGCTCGAAAAGAGTAAGGACTTTGCGCGTGTAGATAGCTACGACCGCGCCGGTGTGTGGATGGGGCAGGATGGACAGAGCTTCTTTGCAGTGGATGTGATGGCGGGCGGGCCGGCGGATGTTGCGGGAATTCGGAAGGGCGACCAGTTGCTGGAGATCGATGGGGTGTCGACGTCGAAGCTGGTTTTGCCTGAGGTGCGCGAGAGGATGAGACGGGGCGCGGTAGGAAGCACGGTGAAAATACTGGTGGAACACGAAGGGAAGCGGCGGATCGTGGAGGTCCAGCTGCGGGATATGGTTTGATGGGAGCCGTTCAGGCCCTGCACAATTCTTTTGCAGGTTAAATTGAAATGGCCGCCATACTGTGGGCGGCCATTTTCAGTTTCATCTGATTTTGTTTCAGGCTCCGACTGGTTCGGCGACCTTGACGTTGACCGGGGTGAGCCAGTTGTGACGGTCGGGCCGAGTGCCGTTGACGATGCCGAAGAACTCGTCGTGCAGCGCCTTGGTGATAGGGACCCATGGTGCCGTCGCCGACCAGAATGCGGTCGACCGAGCGGAGGTGCGTGACCTCGGCTGCGGTGCCGGTGAAGAAGGCTTCGTCGGCGATGTAGAGCATCTCGCGGGGGAGAGCCTGCTCGACGACGTCGATGCCGAGCTGACGGGCCAGCGTAAGGACGGAGCTGCGCGTGATGCCGTTGAGCACGGAGTTTGCCAGTGGCGAGGTGTAGAGGACGCCGCCGCGGACGAGGAAGAGGTTTTCGCCGGAACCCTCGGAGAGATAGCCGTTGGTATCGAGCGCGATGCCCTCGGAGTAGCCGTTGATCTCGGCCTCCATGCGAATGAGCTGCGAGTTCATGTAGTTGGCGCCGGCCTTGGCGAGCGAGGGCATGGTGTTCGGCGCGAGGCGGCTCCAGCTGGAGACGCAGACGTCGGCGCCCTCGTTGCCGTGGACGTATTTGCCCCAGGGGAAGTTGGCGATGTAGACCTCGACGGGACTCTTGAGCGGATTGACGCCCATCTCGCCGTAGCCGCGGAAGGCGATCGGGCGGATGTAGCAGGGTGTGACGCCGTTGGCTTCAATCACATCGACGACAGCGGCGGCGAGCTGCTCCGCGGTGTAGGGCAGGGGCATGCGATAGATCTTGGCGGAGTCGACGAGGCGAGCCATGTGCTCGGGCAGGCGGAAGACGCCGGCGCCGTTCGGCTGCGTGTAGCAGCGGATGCCCTCGAAGACCGACGAGCCGTAGTGGACGACGTGGGACATGACGTGGATCTGCGCTTTGTCCCAGGGGATGAGCTTTCCGTTGTGCCAGATGTTGTTGGTGGTCTGCAAGGTCATTCGTGCGCTCCTAAGGCCTGACAGGTTAATTATAGCGGGACGAAGGCGTGGGAGAATGGGGAGTGATCTTCGATCCCCATTCCGTCAGCCTTGCGGGGCTGAAGAGCTCGGCGTATGTGCGGTTTTCCGTGCTGGCGTTGAGCTCCATCTTCTTTCTGGTGGATCCGTTTGCAGCGTTGCCGACATTTCTTGCGGTGACGGCGGGGGCGGATACGCAGCGGCGGCGAAAGATGGCCTGGAAGGCCTCGGTGACGGCGCTGGTAGTTTTGAGCGCGTTTGCTGTGGCGGGACAGTACATCTTCAAGATGTTCGGAATTACCCTGCCGGCGTTCGAGATTGCCGGTGGTGTGATTCTGCTGCTCATCGGGCTGGACATGCTGGAAGCGAAGCGATCGCCGACGCAGGAGTCGCATGAAGAGGCGGCGGCGGCGGCGGCAAAGGAGGACGCGGGGATCGTGCCGTTGGGGATTCCAATGCTTGCCGGCCCGGGTGCGATCACCAGCGTGATGGTGCTGGTGGGGCAGGCGCAAGGAGAGTGGAAGAAGATGGCGGCGATTCTTGCGTCGATCCTTATCACTGCGGCGATCTGCTATCTCGTGCTGGGAAACTCAGATCGCGTGGCGCGAGCGATGGGCGAGACCGGAGTGAGGATTCTGGTGCGCATCATGGGGTTGCTGCTGGTCGCATTGGCCGTGCAGTATTTTGTGAACGGCATGGTGGATCTGGGCGTTATTGCAAAACCGTAAAGATTTCAGCGTAAGATGTCCCCAACGCTGGTAACTTTTCGGCAACTTCACTCTCTAACAAAGCATCAAAGTTTTGTTCGCTATCTGTTCCCCAAAGCGAGAAGAAGACTATGCCCTTGACCGCAGTAACCGCCGCCGCAACCTCCCTTCTTGCACGCTACAAAGCAGTTCGTCAGGCCAGCCAGCAGCTTTGTCGTCCCTTGTCACCGGAGGACATGATGGTGCAGTCGTGTCCCGAGGCGAGCCCGGTGAAGTGGCACCTCGCCCATACCAGCTGGTTCTTTGAAACGTTCGTTCTGCGTGAGTTCGCCGCCGGATACCAACCTTTCCACCCCGAATTCCGTTGGCTCTTCAATAGCTATTACAACTCGCTCGGTGATATGCCGGAGAAGAAGCTTCGCGCGTCGTTCTCACGGCCGCCGCTCGACGCCATTCTTGCTTACAGGAGCCGTGTGGACGCCGCGATGGTCGGCCTGATGCAGCATCCGCTGGAGGATGAGGCGGCGCGGCGCATTGCGCTCGGCCTGGAGCACGAGCAGCAGCATCAGGAGCTGATCGCCACTGATATTAAGCATGCGCTCTTCACCAATCCGCTGCACCCGGCGTATCTTGAGGCGCCCAAACAGCAGAGGAGCGAGACCATCGCACCGCCGCTGGACTGGGTCGACTTCGCCCCAAGCCTGACCGAGATCGGCCTTACCCTTGATCCTGCTTCGACGGATACGTTCGCGTTCGACAACGAGACGCCGCGGCACCCGGTCTACCTCTCGCCGTACCGGCTTGCCACGCGCCTCGTCACCTGCGCCGAGTATCTTGCCTTCATCGACCAGAACGGCTACAACCGCCCCGAGCTGTGGCTCTCCGAGGGTTGGACGACGATGCGCGCCGAGGGCTGGCAGGCGCCGCTCTACTGGCAGCGCGACAACAGTACGAACTCGGGTTGGTCCATCTACACCATGCACGGCTTCCGCTCGCTCGATGATTTGAGCGAGACGCCCGTGTGCCATCTCAGCTTCTTCGAGGCGGATGCGTATGCGCGCTGGGCGGGCCATCGGTTGCCGACGGAGTTCGAGTGGGAGCACGCCGCCAGCCAGCTCGGTCTACTCCGCAAAGAGGTTGACTCGAAGCCCGCGCTGGTGACGTATCCAAAGCTCGACGGAGTGAAGAAGCCTGCGGTTTTGCCAGCCGCGATGGCGAACCTGCTCGAGACCGGGAACCTGCATCCCAAGCCAGCTACTGCGCTCTCCGGCCTGCAGCAGATGTTCGGCGATGTCTGGGAGTGGACTGCGAGCGGCTACACAGGTTACCCCGGCTACAAGCCGCTACCTGGAGCGCTTGGCGAGTACAACGGCAAGTTCATGTCCTCCCAGGTCGTGCTGCGCGGAGGCTCGTGCGTTACGCCGGCGACGCATATTCGCGCGACGTATCGCAACTTCTTTTCGCCCGCGACACGCTGGCAGTTTTCGGGACTGCGTTTAGCGCAGGATGGAGTGAGATAGATCTTCGTTCGTCTTGCGGGTTGCGTCGCGTGGCCAAGTCACAGCTGTCAGTTGTTCTGAAAGTCATAGGCGACCTTCGCGGCAGAGGCCCGTACCGATCGCTGGCTGGCAAGGTCGAGTAATTCGAACCGGACACGGACCTGCGGCAGCTGGCGGTGGATCCGGCCGACGGCGTCCTGGCCTTTTGCTGTGGTCCGGGCGGTCAGGATGACTTCCGCTCCGGCCCGCGCTAGCTCCAGGGAGGTGTTCCAGCCGATTCCGCTGTTTGCGCCGGTTACAACCGCGAGTTTGCCGCGCTGTGATGGGATCTCCGCTTCTGTCCAATGTGCCATTTCCCGATCTTCTTTACTTAATTTTCTTGTTGTATGAGTGTGTATGCACTCATTTTGATTTAGAAAAAGAATTATTTGCGGGCGATGCCCGCCCACAGCATCTCGAACCCATGAGTCCGGTATTCTCCGGCTCGTTTCGGGTCCTGGCGGGCGAATTCGATCGCCGTCTCCGCCAGCGCGCTCATGGCCGCCCCGATGAAAGCATGGGGCAGGTCCTTCAACAGGCGCTGCGCTATCGCATCCTCTGCCATCGTCTCGATCTCGGCAAAGGGCGCGGAGCCAGCGGCCTTGGAGGCGTCTGTCAGGCCCTCCCAGACCATCATCTGCCTAAGTACCTTATGCTGTCTTTCGTTGGCGATACCCCACTCCACATATCGGTTCCATACATGCTGTAGCCGATGGCGTATGCTCGCCTTGCGCGGGAATCCGGACATCATCGCGTCGGCCAGCTCCAGCTTGATCTCGCGATACAAGGCGTTAACCAACTCATCCTTGGTCTTGAAGTAAGTAAACAGCGTGCCTTCGGCGACTCCGGCGGTGCCTGTGATGGCGGCGGTCGGTGCAGCCAGCCCCCGCTCCGCGAAGACCTCAGTCGCGGCGGAGAGAATGGAGTTACGCTTGTCTTCGCTTTTGAGCCTCGCCACGGAGTGTCCTTTGAATTGAGTGCATACTCATTATGCCACTCTTCTTCCATCTGGTTCTCATCAGATGGGGGGTGGACTTCGGTTATGATTGTCGCTCCTCAACCGAATTGGGCCGAAGTCAAGGTCAAAATCTGAAAGACACAAAACCTGTAAAGAATAAGCTGTCACAAAACTCGTTCGAGATGCATCCAATGCAAAAAGCGGTGGGGAGACGATCTCTCGAGTTATGCCGCCTGTAAGGTTGCAACGACCCAAGGGGACCCTACGTGTCAACATTCGCCGTCGCTTCGGAAGCCATATCGATAAGCACCAGCGAGGCCGTTGCCAGCGAGGCCCGCGCCGGCCTTACTGCAAGGCCCAAAACACTCTCCCCGTGGCTCTTCTACGACGAGGCCGGCTCGCATCTCTTCGAGCAGATCACCGAATTGCCCGAGTACTACCTCACCCGCACCGAACGCGGTATCTTCACCGCCAATGCGGAGGAGATATTGCGCGAAGCGGCCGCGTCGCACGGTCCGCACCCGCCGGGAAAGCTGACGCTGATTGAACTCGGCGCTGGCACGGCGACCAAGACTGGCATTCTGCTCGCCGAGGCGGTACGTCAGCAGGGAAGCATCGTCTACCAGCCCGTCGATGTGTCGGAGACGGCGCTCGCCGAGGCCAGCGAGAACATCCTGAAGAACATTCCCGGCGTTACAGTGCGTTGTCAGGTGACTGACTATACCCGTGAAGGACTGCCCCTCGATCGGCTTCGTAATACAAGGACGCTGGCGCTTTACATCGGCTCCAGCATCGGCAACTTCATGCCGGAAGATGCCCGGGAGGTCTTGCGAATCCTCCGTGCGCAACTTCTGCCGGGTGACATGCTACTTCTCGGCACGGACCTTGCTCCGTCTGCCGGCCCAGGCAATCACAAGACAGAAGCCATGCTGCTGGCCGCCTACGATGATGCCGCGGGAACCACCGCGGCCTTCAACCTGAACGTTCTCACCCGCCTGAATCGTGACCTCGGCGCTGACTTCGACACCGAGACCTTCCGTCACAAAGTGCTCTGGAATCCCGCCGAGTCGCGCATCGAGATGCACCTCGAATCTTTGATCGCGCAGAGCGTACGGATTCCTGCGTACGATGATGGGGATCTCACGATCGACTTCGCCCCAGGCGAGACCATTCACACCGAGAACAGTTACAAATTCACACCAGGAGCTGTCGAAGCGCTGCTGGCATCCGCTGGTTTCAAGGCAACGAGATCATGGCAGGATCCGCAGCATCTGTTTGCCGTGACTCTGGCCACCGCGCTCTAATCTAAACAATCTCGCGCCGGTACTCTCCGCTCTTGCCGCCGCTCTTGCGTAGCAACATGACCTCGCGGATGCGAATCCCCTTGTCAAGCGCCTTCGTCATGTCGTAGACCGTGAGCGCCGCGATGGAAGCCGCCACCATTGCTTCCATCTCCACGCCGGTTCCTGCGACGGTCGCGGCTGTGGCCTCAATCGCGACACCGCCTTCGACGACCTGCACCTGGACATCGACAAAACTTAACGCAAGCGGATGGCACATCGGAATCAGGTTGGAGGTCTGCTTTGCCGCCTGAATTCCGGCGAAGCGCGCGACCTCGAGGGGATTTCCCTTGGGATTTTGCGGAAGCGCTAGCAGCACAGCGTCAGACAGTTCAACGAATGCCGCTGCCACCGCCTCGCGCCGTGTCGTGGCCTTCGCACTCACATCGACCATGCACGCCTGGCCCGTTTCATCGAAGTGCGAGAGCGTCGGCGTTGCCTCAGGCAGACCATCTGCCACGTCGTCGACGATTAACTCAGCCGAATAGATTGAGTCTTTTTTCTTCATGGTTAAAGCCTACTACCGCAGCAGAATCGTGATGACGTCGCCCGCCGCAAATCGTTCTTTCTCCGGCGGAAGCACAGCGTAGCAGTTCGCCCGGGCGTTAGCAGCCAGGTCGCCCGACCCTTGCCAGCCCACCAGCCGCACCTCCGGCCGCTGGCGGTCCATCGTCAGCCGGGCAGGTAAAACCTGCATCAATCCAGGCTTTCCCGTCGCGTCTCCGGCAAGCGTTGCTTGCGCAAATCGCGGGCCATGCACTGCGGCACCGGCCATGGCACGCAGTAGCGGCTCGACGAAACAATGAAAGGTGACCTGCGTCGAGACCGGATTTCCCGGCAAGCCGAAGAAGAACCGAGCAGGGAGATCGTTTGTGGCAGGCAGACGGCCAAACACCACCGGTTTGCCGGGCTGCATCTTCACCCCTGTAAAGAAGAATTCAGCGCCGAGAGCCTGCAGCACCTCTTCGACGAGGTCATACTTTCCCATCGAGACGCCGCCTGACAGCAACATCAACTCGCAGGAACGTGCCGAACGGATGATCCCCTCCAACTCCGGGCGCCGGTCAAGAGCGATGGGCAGCCGCGCGGCCTCGCCGCCGGCCTGTGCCACCAGCGCAGCCAGCCCGTAGCTGTTCGAGTTGCGAATCTGCTGCGGTTCCGGTGCTGCATCGATCTCAACCAGCTCATCGCCGGTCGCCACAATCGCCACCCGCGGTTTACGAAACACAGTCAACACGGAACGCCCGCAGGCCGCAGAGAGGGCGATCTCTGCGCCCTCGATCACCGCCCCCAGCGCCAGCACAGACTCGCCCATTCGCGCTTCGCTGCCACGACCGACGATATTTTCACCGCTGCGAATCGTCCTGCCACCCAAGGCGCGGATTACATCGCCGGTATGCTCGACATGTTCGACCATCACGACAGCATCAGCGCCTTCGGGTATCGGCGCCCCGGTCATGATCTCAATCGCTGCGCCGCTCGGCAGCGCGCCACCTAGCCATCGTTCGCCCGCTCGCACCTGGCCTGCGACCCTCAGGGCGCCTGCACCGAACTCAGAGGCGCGCACAGCAAATCCGTCTCGGGTCGAGCGGTCGAAGGGCGGCTGGTCGCGGTCCGCGAGCACAGCCTCAGCGAGCACACGGTTTGCGCAAGCCAGCAGCGGCAACTGCTCCGTCGCCGGCGCTGACAAACCACCCGCGTGCTCGAGCACTATCTTCGCCGCCTCATCGAAGCCGGCAACGCCAACCGTAGTCTTCATCATCTCGTTCCCTTCGTTGCTTGAGACTCAGCAAACAGAAAGGCCCCGAGCAGCCTCGCCCGGGGCCTTGTTTCCTTCTTCGAGCGGCTACTTCTTCGGGGCTTTGTAGCTCGACTTGACCGTCGCGCCGATGCCTTCGAGGATACCCTTCACGTCAGCGGCATGGGGTCCATCGGGCGCCAGCTCAAGATACGTCTGGTAAGCCTCTACGCATCCGGGAGGGGCGACAATCTTCTTCGTCTTTTCGTCGACCGTCGCCTGCGGAATCAGCGCCTGACCCTTGATGAAGTATGCGTCTGCCTTCTTCGGATCGGCGGCGATCGCCTTGTCGGCTGCAGCTTCGGCCTCAGGCAGTTTGCCCGCGTTGTACAACGTGGCCGCTTCGTTGAAGTAGTACATTCCGGCACTGGCCGGCTGGGCTTTGGCGGCCGCCTCGTACGCATCGGCTGAATCCTTTGCGTTGCCCAACCTGCCGTAGGCCTGTCCCATCTGGTTGTAGGCCGCGGCTGCGACCTCCGGGCTCGGCTTCTTTGAGGCTGCGTTCAGGTCAACCGCCTTCTTGAATGAAGCGGCGGCATCGTTATACTTCTGCGTAATTGCAGGATCGGTCGGCGAAGTCCCAGCGGCTTTGGCTGCCTTGGCCGCTGCATCCGCGCTGCCCAGCTGTGCGTCACCCAGGGTTACCCACAGAATTCCTTCATCTGGCTTGGTGGCTGTCGCCTGTTGCATCGTTGTCATCGCCGCATCGTAGTTGCCCGCCTTGTTGTCCGCCCGCGCCTGCGTCAGCATGGCGTTCAGGTTCTGAACTTTGGCGTTGCTGGCGACAATTTCTGCATTCTTCTTCTTGTATTCTTCGAGCGCCTTCTTGTCCTCGGGCGACATCTTAGCGAGGTACTCCGGGCGCGACATATCGAAGTCCACCGTCTTGTCGGCGCCGCTGGTGAAGATCACAGGTGTGTCGGTGAAGTCGAGGCTCTTGTCGTCCTTCGGCTCGTTACCGGTCTGGAAGACAAAGACGACGTACTTGTCCGGCTTGATATTGGTGATCTTATAGTCTCCATTCGCATCCAACGGAGCCTTATATTGATACTTCCGTTCCGCCGCGGGCGCCGATAAATCGCTCGACAACCTCACCTCGCCCTTGATGACTGGTTGCCCAATGGGGTTGAGGACGTGGCCGTGAACGCTGGCGTCTCCCTGTCCTTGCTCCGACGCTTTCTGTGCCAGGGAACGGCTCGGCTGCGCCATGGCCAGGACGGCCAGCAGAGCGGCTGCCAGAGTGCTGCTTACCTTCAATCCAATACGTTTCATGTTCTTATTTCTCCTGGCCCACCATGCGGGCATAAGTCTTCATTGCACAGCTTATTTGCTACCGAAATTTGATGCGTAATGCAGTCCTTGCGTGACCGCATACGGTATGGGATCGACCGCACCGGCTTCGCGAAATGCTCGCAGTCGCAAAACACAGCTCTCACAGACGCCGCAAGCCTCGGTCTCACCGGAATAGCAAGACCAACTTACATGGAACGGTGCGCCTAGTTCAACTCCCAAGCGGACGATCTCGCTTTTGCGCATCGCGATCAGGGGTGTTTCGACGCGAATCTCCCCGTCCTTCGTACCCATTTTGATGAGTTGATTGAAGGCGTCATAGTAAGCCGGCCGGCAGTCCGGATACCCCGAGCTATCCTGCTCCACTGCCCCGATAAACACTGTCTTTGCCCCTAATACCTCCGCCCAGCTTACTGCCGCCGAAAGAAAATGCGCATTGCGGAACGGAACGTAGGTTACCGGAATCTCGCTGCCGATCTCAGACTCGTTCGGCGATGCCTCCGGAACCGCGATCGCATGGTCGGTCAGCGCCGATCCGCCGATGCGCCGGAACAGGTCGATCTTCAGATGCAGCAGCTCGCGTACGCCGACGAGTCGAGCGATCCCCTGAGCCGACCGTAGCTCGCGCGCCTCAGTTCTCTGCCCGTAGCTGAAGTGAACCGCGTACACGTCGTAGTCGCGTGCCGCCAGCGCCGTGCAGACGCATGAGTCCATTCCGCCGGAGAGGCAGATCACAGCGCGCGGGCGGGTCGATTCAGCCTTCGTCATCGCCCATCTCCAACTTCCTCCGCTCCTCTGCCGTCTCGTCTCCCGCGCCGCCGAGCAACTCCCGCGCGGCCTCTTCATCGTGCTTGTGCACCAGCAGCCGAGCGCGAAAGGCCAGTGCCAGCAGGCTGTTCGCATTCTCACCCTGCAGAAAACACTCAATCCCCGCCGACTCGAGCATACCCTTCGCCATCTGGGCGTTGGCGGGTTCGAGGAACTTGCCGACGGTCACGAATTTATCCTGATCTACGATTGAATCTGTCTTTTCTGTCATCAAAGCTCTCTTGTCCCTAACTACTTATCCTCAAACGATTGCAGACGCGCCGTGATAGTTCCCCAGAAGAGACGCGCCTGAATCTGTACCGGTATATGCCGTGCATCGTCGGTATACCAGACCCAGATGTTGCCGCGATTCTTCACGACACCCTCGTCCGCGGTCGGCTCCACGCGAATCGTCTGAAAGGTTCCTGCCGGCGTTTTGATCTCTTCTTTAGCCTCTACCTTCATGGTCACGGTCACCGTACGCATCGAGTCCGCCAGCGGAAACCGGATGGTCTGGCCCACCACCATCGGCTGCGACGCTGCATAAAAGATTGCAGAGAGCGAGTCCGTCACGCAGGCCGGAATCGACGCAACCTGCTCCTTCGACGTCCCTTTCACCAGGTTCTTCTCCACCTGTTTCTGCTTCCCCTGCGCGTAGTCGAAACTCAGATCGCTCGACACCTTCCGGCGGCCCTCCTGCAACTGCTTGCTAAAACCGGTCGAGCAGCCTGTCTTGGTGTCGAACCCTGCCTCAAATTTGTCGATCACCGGAAACAGCATCGTCACCGCGCCAATTGAACCTCCCGTGGCCGTGATCTTTTGTACCGTCCCCTCTTGCTCAATCTGAAACACTGCCATCCCTGCCGTAAACACCCGCCAATCCACCGCGAATGTAAGGGTTTGTTTTGCCGGAAAGACGAAGTCAGGCAACGGCGGCTGCAACGTCGGAATTACAACTGGCGGTGACGGTGGTTTCAACCCCAGGCCCAGCAGCTGCGCTTTTGCCGTCAGTGAACCCGCACCGCACAACATCAAAAGAATCAACGCTGGGAACCGATCAAGCTTCAGCAAAGGGCAGCACTCGCACGAGTTAGTGTGTGGGCGGTTTCGCCCCAGCCTCCACGCCTTCAGCGCAGACCCCTCATCACCCCATGGTGACTGAGAAAAAGCCGGACCGCCAGCGCTAAATAGATCGCGCCGGCACCCATTAAAGCATTGTACTCGCGGTGATGACGCCACTGCCCCGCAGAAAACCTGCCTCCGCTTGCGTTCTCGTTCGCCGGGAACTCAGCCGCCGTCAACCGAGGCAGCAGCTGGGGCACCTTTGCGGCGTACTCATCGAAGCCTGCAAAGTGCTCGCGTAGATAGAGTTCCTCCGAGCGGATCGTCGGCAGATAGATCACCGCGAACAACACGGCCAGCGCCACGAGGATGATCCAGCTCGCCGCGGCAACAGCAAAGCCGAACGCGATCATGGTCGAACCCAGGTACAGCGGGTTCCGCGTATACGCGTACGGCCCGGTACGGGTCAGCTCGGCATTCTTGCGCACATACCCCGCTGCGTACGCCCGCAGCCACACTCCAGGCACGACCAGCAGGAGACTTAGCAGCATCGTCTTCCAGGTCGGCTGCGCCAGCCACAGAAACACACCGGCAAAGACAAATCCCAGTGGCACGCGGATGCGTCGCGCGATCTTCTGCCACCTCGTTCTTTCGCTCATGCCCGTTTACTCACACCTTCACCTTATCCTGTCCGGCGCCCAACAGTTTCAAGGCCGATTCGACGACTTCGGAGGTCGTGATCTCCATCAAGCCTTTCTCTGTCTCCGGATACCGTGAATGATCGACCTGGCTCGAACCATGCCGCAGCACGCGTGCGTTCGTGCCATAGGGTCCATTCCGCGCAGGATCGGTCGGCCCAAAGAGTCCGACAACAGGTCTCTCCAACGCTGCCGCCAGATGCAGCGGACCTGTATCGCCAGCGATTACAACCGCTGCCCGGCGTGTCAGCGCGATCATCTGCCCGACGGAGCAGGGAACCAGCATCGCCGCTCCATCGCTTGACTCCACTACGCGCCTGCCCACCGAGTCCTCCGATGACGCAGCATTCACCAGAGTGCGAAACCCCTCTCGCCCCAGCGCCGCCGCCACTGCTCCGTACCGTTCTGCCGGCCACTGCTTTGCCCCCCATCCGGCCGTGGGCGCAATCAAGGCAAACCGTTCTCCAACCCCAGGCAGCAGTGCATCACACCATCGTTCCGCCGCAGAATCCACCGGCAACGTCACCTTCGCCGGCCGCAGTGTCTCACCAACCGCGGCTCCGAGCAGCTCGCAGCCCTGTTCAACCACATGGGTCGCACGCAGCCGGACCTTTTGTTTATAAAACCAGGCTGCGGGACGCTCCCGCGGCTCCTCGGCACCGGCAAATAGGCGGGTCTCGGCCATCCTCCCTACCATTGCCGAGCGTATCGCCCCCTGCATATCGACGCAGAGATCGTAGTGGTCGCTACGCAGCTCCCGCCGCAGTCCGGTGATGTCACGCAGCGTGCTCAGCGAAAACGGCTGCCGCTTCCACTCGCGTGTGGGGACCCGATGGCACAGATCGACCATTGGCCGGCGGGCATCGCGTCCCGAAAACCGCCACGCAACATCGTGAACCTCGCTCTCAGCTTGCAGCAGTTCACTCCACACCGGTTCGATCGCCCATCCGATCCGCCAGTCCGGATGCAGCTCCCGCAGCGCCGCGACCGCCGGCATCGCGTGCAGCACGTCCCCCATGGCGCCGATTCGCACAATCAGCACACGGAGTGGACGATCTCCCTGAGGTGCGGTCTTATTCGAGAGGGTGTGTTCCGTGGCCAAGTCTTAATTTTCTCACGCAGCCGGGATCAGGCAGCCTGTAAATCAGTGCTTGCGCCGGTCCAGCCGTCCCACCATCGCGATCAACTGCGATAGGGACTCCTGCTCATCCAGCAACTCCACGCTAAGCCGCGCCACAACGACCGGCCCTAGCGTCTCCAGGTGGTCGCGCATGATCGGCGTCAGCTTCACGGCGTCCTTCTCTGTCGTCACGAATCCGTTCGCTTCCACCAGCCGCGCACGCTGCAGCAAACGATGCACGTCACCATCGTCATAGGCGTGATGATCGGGAAAGATCATGGTCTCCATCGGCTCATAGCCATGGGCGGCGAGCATCTGGGTAAAGCTTTCGGGACGCGCGATGCCGCAGAAGGCAAACGGCCTTGTAGGTAAGGCTACCTTGCCGCCCTCGCCAAGGCTCAGTGCTCGCCGAATCACCCAGATTGAAGGCGCTTTGCGTGGCGCACTCAGCCCGGCGACCACGCTGCGCAGCGAATCTGCCTCCTCCTCGCGCAACACGACTACATCTGCCTCCGCCAGCGCTGCCAGCGGCTCGCGCAGGTTGCCTGCCGGAAGCAGAGTGTCCTCCACATCCGCTTGCGTCAGCAGAACAATGTCGACATCGCGAGCCAGCCTCCGATGCTGAAATCCATCGTCGAGCAGATGCACAACCAGCTTCTCCGAGGGCTCGTTCTGCTCAGCCATCACACCGGCCTCATACCGGTCCGCTCCCTCGTAGACGGGCACGCCCGAACGCTGCGCCAATAGCACCGGCTCATCCCCATGCCAGGCCGCGTCGTCGAACGGCTCCACGCGCGTCGTGTAATCGGAGCCTCGCTTATACCCCCGCGTCAAAATTCTTACGGCATATCCACGATGTCGGAGAGCCCTCGCCAGCATCAGCACCATCGGCGTCTTTCCTGCGCCACCCGCCGAGACGCTGCCTACGCTGATCACAGTGCTCTGCAGTCGACGCCGCTTCAACCATCCCCACCGGAACAGCCGGCGTTTTATCGCCAGAGCTGCGCCATACAGCGGAGCCAGTGGCAGCAGCAGCGGCCTTCGTGTGCTCATCGTTCCGTCACCGGCCTCTCTCTTGCAGCAGTGCTGTCAGCGCTTGTACGGTCGACGCCGTCGCGCCTGACTGGGCTTCAAAGGCAGCCCGCCCACGCTCACCCAGTTCTTTTGCATCTTCTTTGCCCAGTAATAGCCCAGTCAGGGTCCCAGCCAATATTTCGGGCCCAACAATTCGAATCGCATCCCTCTCCCGCATCGACTCCACCACATCGCGGAAGTTTTCAAACGAAGGCCCCATCACCACCGGCACCGCAAACTGTGCTGGCTCGAGCGGATTATGCCCGCCCTTCGCCACCAGGCTTCCGCCCACAAACGCCACCGCAGCGATCCCATATATTGCCGCAAGATCGCCAATCGTGTCGAGCAAAAAAATACTCCCCGCCGCCACTGCCTCGGGCCTGTTCCGAAACTCACTCGCTAGCACCAGTCCAAATCCACTTCCCGCAACCAGGGCCGCGACGGTGGCGAATCGGTCCGGATGCCGCGGCGCAAGCACCATCACCGCGTTGGGCTCCGCCTCCAGCACCGCAGACCACGCCTGCAGCAAAACCTGTTCCTCTCCTTCGAGAGTACTTCCGCAGACGAGCACCTTCGCCCCCTTTGGCAAATGCTCCTGCAACATCTCCGTGAGCCCACTCTCGCCGCCCGTGCGAACGTCGTACTTCAGATTCCCCGTCACCTTTACCCGCTCCGGTGGAGCGCCAATCTTGACCAACCGTTCCGCCGTCTCTTTACTCTGCGCGAGAAAGAGCGAAGTCAACTCCAGAAACGGCCTCCACAGCCGCCGCAGCCGCATGTAGCGAGGAAACGACCGGTCGGAGATTCGGGCATTTGCCACAACCACCGGCACGCAACTCTTTGCGCACTCGTCAATCAAACGCGGCCAAAGCTCGCTCTCCATCAGCACCAGCATCTTCGGCCGAAGCACGCGCAGATACCGCCGCACAGTAAACGCAAAGTCCAGCGGCAGATAAAAGACCGGCGATCCCGTCAACCGTTCCGTAGCCAGTTTTTGCCCTGTCTCTGTTGTCGTCGATACGGCAACCACCCATCCCGGCAGAACGGCTTTCAACTCGCGAATCAGCTGAGTCGCCGCCAGCACCTCGCCCACTGAAACCGCATGGACCCAAATCACGTCGCGTCCTGCCACCGCCGCGCGCAAATTCTCCTGCACCCGTCCCAAGCGGCCCAGCAACCCCGCCCGGTACCGTCCACTGGTCGCCATCCGCACCAGCCAGTAGGGCGCTCCCAGAACCAGAGCCGCCAGAAGGAGCGAACTGTAAATCGTCATCACGATCGCTTCCCCTCGCTTTACCTTGTGCGCCAGCGAAGATGATAATCAACTTGGCTATGAAGTCCCACCGATTCCCACAGATTCCGCTCTTACTAGTAACTACAACCTGCCTCTTTGCAGTCAACTCCCTTGCCGCAGACAAGCCCAGGAAGGCCCCGCCGGCCGATCCCGCCAGCCAGTACGCCGCCTTCGATGCCCATCCCCAGGAGAAGGTCACCGTCGCAGCCGAGCCCTGCGACGACCCTCGCGACTGCGACTTCTTCCGCCTCCCATATATCCAGCACGGCTTCATTCCCGTCCGCGTCATCTTCACCAACGATAGCGACACTGCGATCTCGCTCGACGACGCCCGCATCCAGTTCATCTCCGTCAACAACGACAAGATTCCCGCCGCCACCGACGACGACATCCAGCGCCGCCTCTTCTCCACTAAGAGCGTCAAGGGCCGTGAGGTACCGATGCCCCCACCCATTCCCCCCATCCACCTGCACGACAAACCCGTCGATAAGCAGATCACTCAGGACGACGACGACTTCGGCTTCAAAAGCACTACCGTCAACGCACACAGCACCCTCGCCGGCTATCTTCTCTACGATGTCCGCCAGCTCGACGATCACCCTCTCAAGGGGGCCGAGCTCTTCGTCAAGATGGTCTACACGCTTCCGGATAAAGCAGGTAACAAGAAGCAGCTCTTCGACTTCAATATTCCCTTCGACAAATGGCTCGCCGCGCAATCCGGCCAGAAGCCCTCCGACAAAGCTTCCGACAAGCCAGCCGACCCCGCACCCAAACCCTGAGCACCCGGAAAGAACAACGATGACCCAGCCTTCATCCAGCCAGAACGATAAGCTCAACCTCCGCCCAGCGACGCCCGCCGATGTTCCGCAGATCCTCGGATTCATCCGCGACCTCGCCGCCTACGAGCGCGAGCCCGACGCCGTCTACGCCACCGAGGCCGACCTCCTTCGCGACGGCTTCGGCACCACCAAGCGCTTCGACTGCATCATCGCTGAGCTGAATCATTCCGGCGCGACTATCCCTGCCGGCTTTGCGCTGTACTTCTACAACTATTCAACCTGGCGCGGCCACGCCGGCATCTACCTCGAAGATCTCTACGTCAGTCCCGAGCATCGCGGGAAGGGAATCGGCAAGGCCCTCCTCGCCCGCATCGCCGCTATCGCCGTAGCCGAAGGGTGTCCTCGGCTTGAATGGAGTGTCCTTGACTGGAACACACCCTCCATCGACTTCTACCACCAGCTAGGAGCGGTGATGAAGTCCGAGTGGAAGGGCATGCAGGTCTCAGGCGAAGCGCTTCCAGCCCTCGCCGCGCAGGGCAGATTGTAGGCTCTTGCCCCGTCCCGAACGTCGGTATAATAGGCCCCGCGTTGCGCGATCCCGGCTAAGGAGTCTCTTGTAAGCATGATGCGCTCTGTTCTGACCTTGATCGCGGTCGTCTCCTTATCCCTGCAGTCAACTCCTCAAACGGCACAACCGGCCGTATCCCACGGACCCAACTTCGAATCCGAACGGAAGCACGCGGACGAACTGTTCGTCGCGCAGAAACCATTAGAGGCTCTCCCTCTCTAAAAATAATTTCACAACATCTTTGCCGGAGACTCCACAATGGCCTAGATTGCTTGTATGGCACTCAATGATCGTCGCTCCTTCCTCAAAATGACGGCCCTCGCCGGCGCATTTTCGGCGAATAGCCTCTTTCAGCAGACCTACGCAGCCGATTGGCATGCTGCATCCCGCGCCGTGGACCACCTCGATGCGGGAGCCGTTGCTCAGAATGAAGACTACTGGAGCGTGATTCAGCGCTCCTACTCGGTTAGTCCTCAGCTCATCAATCTCAATAACGGCGGAGTCTCTCCGGCACCGATTGTTGTGCAGCAGGCGGTGGAACGCTACAACCAGATGACGAACGAGGGCCCTTCGTATTTCATGTGGCAGATTCTTGACGAGGGTCGCGAGCCACTACGGCAGAAACTCGCTCACCTGGCGGGCACATCACCCGAAGAGATTGCGATCAATCGCAATTCGACCGAAGCCTTGAATACCATCATCTACGGAATTCCATTCAAAGCAGGAGACGAGGTCGTCGGGTCGAAGCAAGACTATCCCAACATGATGAACGCGTACCGCCAGAGGGCGGAACGCGATGGCATCGTGTACAAGCAAATCAGCTTCGATTTCCCCATCGAGGACAATGACGCGATTGTGAAGGCCTACGAACAGGCCATCACTCCGCGCACGAAGCTGGTTCATATCACTCATATGGTCAACTGGGTCGGCCAGCTCATGCCGGTACAGCAGATCGCCGACATGGCGCACGCGCACGGCTGTGAAGTGATCGTCGATGGCGCCCACTCCTTCGGCCTGCTGGACTTCAAGATTCCCGAACTGCACTGCGACTACTTCGGAACGAGCCTGCACAAGTTCTTATCCGCGCCGATAGGCTCCGGGATGATGTGGGTCAAGGCGGACAAGATCGAAAAGATCTGGCCGCTCACCTGCTATGGAAATCCTCACAGCAGCGATATTCGCAAGTTTGAAGCGCTTGGAACGCGCAGTTTTCCAATCGAGCAAGGCATTGGAGAGGCGATCAACTTTCATGAGGCCATTGGCTCCAGGCGCAAACAAGAGCGCATCTTCTATCTGAAAAACTACTGGGCGACCCGCGTGCTCGATACGCCAGGAGTGAAACTGCACACATCGCTTGATCCGAGATTCTCTTGCGCGATCTGCGGTGTGAGCATCGACGGAATAGCTCCTAACGCATTGATGACGACGTTGTTTGACCGCTACAAGATCCACACGGTCGGAATCGTCTATGAGAACATTCGCTGTATCCGCGTCACTCCGCACGTCTACACAACCATCGCGGACCTGGATAAATTTGTGGGTGCAATCGATGAGATTGCAGCAAGCAAGAAGGCCTAGGCGCGAGGAAAACGAACACAAGACCTACGTACTATTGACTAGTAGGTCCTGTGCAGTCAGCTTCTCGGAAGTGATCGGCTCCTTCAGCGGAGGAGGCTCGGAACTCCTAAAGTCAGGTTATAAAGCTTCGCATCATCTCGCATGCTTGACTCGGTTTCGCACTCCCAAGGCTTGACGTTGCCCCTATAATTGATGAAGGGGGCAAGACCGAAAACTCATCCATTTCACCCTGCAATTTTGCAGATAAGTCCCATGGATGGAAGACTTTGCGTCGTGTATGCCTCTGGAATCAATAACTTGCGGTCCAAGTCCGGACATAAGCTTGTTGTTTTGAAGACTTTGACACAAAACAGGGGAGGAGGGGGAGGCATGGCAACCAAGCGAATCAGGATCATCGGCGGCGGCCTCGCCGGTCCCGAAGCGGCGCTGCAAGCCGCAAAAAGAGGCTGCGACGTCGACCTCTACGAGATGCGCCCCACGCGCTCCACTGAGGCCCACCAGACCTCCGACTTTGCCGAACTCGTCTGCTCCAACTCGCTCAAGTCCGAGTCCGAGAACACAGCCCCCTGGCTCCTCAAACAAGAGATGCGCCGAGCCGGCAGTATCCTCCTCGCCGAAGCCGACGCTACTGCAGTCCCCGCCGGCCACGCTCTGGCTGTAGACCGCGTCGAATTCTCAAAACGCGTAGCGGCGCGCATCACCGCCGAGCCACGCGTCACCGTCCACCGCGAAGAGGTCACGCGCCTCGACGAGAGCGACCCCGACACTCTCACCATTCTTGCGAGCGGCCCACTCACCTCCGCCGCGCTAGCCGCCGAACTTCAGCGCCTCACCGGCTCCGAGCACCTCGCCTTCTACGACTCCATCTCGCCCATCGTCGATGCCTCGACCATCGACATGAACAAGGTCTACTTCGCCGCCCGTTACGACAAAGGCAGTGCCGACTACATCAATTGCCCCTTCACCAAAGAAGAGTACGACCGTTTCATGGACGCACTCATCACCGCCGAGGCCGTCGAAGCCAAGGACTGGGAGAAATTCCCCGCCACTGGCACCGCCGAAAAGCTGCAATACTTTGAAGGCTGCCTGCCAATCGAAGAGACCGCGCGCCGCGGACGCGACACCCTTCGCTTCGGCCCCATGAAGCCCGTTGGCCTCACCGATCCCAAGACCGGACGCTGGCCCTACGCCGCCGTCCAGCTCCGCCAGGAAAACCTCCGCGCCGACAGCTACAACCTCGTTGGCTTCCAGAATCACTTAAAGTACGGCGAGCAAAACCGCGTACTGAAACTCATCCCTGGCCTTGAGAGCGCGACCTTCCTGCGCTACGGTCAGATTCACCGCAACACTTACATCCACGCGCCGTCGCTGCTCACTGAAACCCTCCAGCTCAAGGCCCACCCGGGCATCATGATTGCCGGCCAACTCTCCGGCGTCGAAGGCTACACAGAATCGATCGCATCGGGCATGCTCGCCGGCATCTACGCCTCTGCTATCGCAAAGGACCAAGCCCCGACATCCGCACCCCGCCTGAGCGCCAACGGCTCGCTGACCCACTACATCACCCACTCGGAAACAAAAAAATTCCAACCCGCGAACATCACCTTCGACCTCCTCCCGCCGCTCGAAGAAGACCTCCGCAAAAAGATCCGCGACAAAAAAGAGCGCCATCGCATCCAGTGCGAACGGGCTCTCGCCGCATGGGCGAGTTGGTTGAGTAGCCCCAAAATAAATCTCTTTGCCGGGAAGCGAACGTGCGGTACCCTCGCTCTCACACCTCCATGAGACCACTCAGCGCAAGCGAATGCATTACGCCGGCCATCGAGCGAACCAAATCGCTCCTGTTCAGCCCATTTCAATGGAGAGCGTTTCTCAAGCTCACGGCTGTAGCCTTCTTCGCGGAGGTTGGCAGCGGCAGTTTCAGCTTCAGCTCACCCGCGCGCAACGGCAACATACCCGGAGTTTCTCCCGCGGCACAGGGGCTGATCTTCGCGATCCTCTTCGTTGTCCTCCTCGTCGGGTTGGTCATTGGACTCGTCCTGCTTTACCTCGGTTCCCGGCTGCAGCTTGTCCTCCTCGAAGTCGTCGCCACCCGTCAAACTACCATCGCCCCCATCTGGCGGAGATATGGCCGGCTTACATGGCGCTGGATCGGGTTCAAGGTTCTGTTCTTTCTCGTCTTTGGACTTGTTTTTCTTGCAGTACTGTCGCCCGTCATCATCAGCATGTTCAAAAATATGCCGTCCGGAGCCCAGCCCCCTTCCGCTGCCTTCTTCTCGCACATCCTGCTCTTCGTTAGCGCGATATTCATCGGGGTCATGATTGTGCTGGCGGCATATTTTCTCCTGCGCGATTTTGCACTTCCATTCCTTGAGATTGAAGATCTCTCAAATACCGATACACTCAGACGTCTTCGCTCCTTAGTTGCTGCGGCCCCCGGCGAAATCGCCCTCTACCTTCTGCTTCGCTTCCTGCTTAGTTTGGTAGCAGGCATTGGCGCAGAGCTTCTCATCCTGTTTATCTTTATCGCTTCGATGATTCCGTTTGGGGTTATCGGTGGAGTACTGTGGTTCGCACTACGTCATGCCGGCACTGTTGCAACCGCCGCGCTTATCGGCTTGGCAGTTGTCGGCGGTCTTGTGCTTCTGGTCTGGATGGCCTGCGTGATTGTCGGCCTCATTGGCACCGTGTTCGTCTTTACCCAGTCCTACGCGCTTTATTTTCTCGGCGGACGCTACTCTCTCCTCGGTAATGTCCTCGAACCACCCCAGTTCCAGCACTCCACTCCTCTACCACCGCCGTTTGCACCGGACGAAGGCGGCCCATCCTTACCCATGAACCCTTCCCCCATCTAGGCCGTTCTTCCCATCAAGCGGAGATCATCTACACATCCTTTTTCTTGTTCCGCGCCTTGATCTTGAACCAGATCGGACTCCCGATAAACCCGAAGTTCTCCCGAATCTGATTTGCCAAAAATCGTTCAAAGCTGAAGTGCATCTTCACGTCCTTATCCGTGAACAGCACAAACGTAGGCGGAGCAACAGCGGCTTGCGTCATATAATAAATGCGGACGCGCTTATTCATCGGGACGCTGGCCTTCTGAAAGTCCACCTTCTCCAGAAAGCGGTTCATCTGCCCTGTAGTCACGCGTTTCCGTCGCTCCCGCGCCACCAGTTCGACCTTCTTGAATACCTGCTCAATATTCTTCCCGTCGGCAGCTGAGATAAAAAGTAGCGGCGCATAGTCGAGATACTTCAACTTGTCCCGAACGTCCTGCTCATAGAGTTTCTGGTCAGCGGGAGGCTTACCATCAAACAACCGCATGCCATCGCGGCCGGTCCTCGTCATGAGGTCCCACTTGTTCACGACGATGATGACGCTGCGACCGCTCTCATGCGCATACCCGCCAATGTTCGCATCCAGCGCCGTCACACCTTCGGTCGCATCGATGATCAGCAGCGAAACGTCCGCTGCCTCCAGATGTTTCCGCGCCATAATCACCGACAGCTTCTCCGCCATCAGCTTCGTCTTGCCTTTCCTGCGAATGCCCGCCGTATCGACAAAGCGGAATGCATGTCCATCCCGCTCGACCACCTCGTCAACCGCATCGCGCGTCGTTCCCGCGATCGGCGACACGATCGCCCGCTGCGTTCCGGTCAGTGCGTTCAGCAGCGTGCTCTTGCCGACATTTGGACGCCCGATGATGGCAATCTTCGTCTCCCGGCTCTCGTATTCGCCATGTGACCTCAGCTTGCGCACCCGCTTCGCCGCCGGATCGATGGAGAAGTCAGGTCCGCTTGCATCTTCTTCGGCCTCGTCATTCTCAGTCAGCATCACTACGGGCTCTTCGATCACCTCCTGCGGCTCCGGCAGCACTTCGAACACTGCGTCGAGCAGGTCTCCGATGCCGCTTCCATGCTCAGCTGAGATCGGCAGCACATTCCTGAATCCCAACCGCCGGAAGTTCTCCGCCTGCACCTGCATGGCCTCGGTGTCCATCTTGTTGACCGCAAGAAACACCGGCTTGCCACCGCGAAGCAATAGCCGGGCAAGCTCCAGGTCCGGCGAAGCCAACTCCGTTCGTCCGTCCACCACCATGACGATCGCGTCGGCCTCTTCCAGCCCGACCTTCGCTTGCCGAAAGATCTCCGCCGGGATCAGCGCCTCATCATCCGGCACCACGCCCCCGGTGTCTACGATCCGAGCCTCCCGCCCCATCCACTCGATCTCGCCATAGATGCGGTCGCGCGTAATGCCCGGCTCATCACCAACGATCGATCGCCGCGATCCGGTCAGCCGGTTGAACAGCGTACTCTTGCCCACATTCGGACGCCCGCATACCGCGATCAGCGGCAGTTCGCGCGCATCGACGCTCTCGGTCTCAGTGACCATCTGCGAAGCCAGCAACTCGATATCGCGCCAGTCGTCCTCGTCGATTCGCTCGCGTCCGGCAACATTCTCCGACCGCGGCGTCTGACGCCCGACAATCCCATCCGCCGGCCTGGCAAACTTTGGCCGATCCGCTGCAGCAGGCTTCCTCGGCACAGCGCCCGGACGAATCGTCTTCCGTTTCTCTTTCTCCGGAGACTGCTTCGTTACCCGAGAAGCCTTGTCCGCGGCCGCGCGCTTGGTCGAAAGGATCTTCCTTTTCCGCGGATCGACGGCACCCGTTGTCGGCGTCGACTTCGGCGCACGCCCCTTCTTCGGCCGCGTGCTCGCCTGCCTGTGTTTCTTCCCTAACCGTTTCTTGTCATCTCGTTTGGCCACGGATTGTCCAACTTTCTCTCGCGCACCTTCGAGGCGGCCAGGTTCTTACGCTAATTCTTCGCTATCTTCTCTATTATAGAAATTGCATCGCTTCTGTGCCGCGAGAACTACAGGCAATCCCAACATTGTCCACCACCGCTCCCATCTCGATCACACCCGCTTCCCCGGAGAATCTGCCGAATCTGCACGATTTCTTCGCGCCCGGAGGCATTCTCTCCCGATCTACTCTCGCCTTCGAGCACCGCCGCGGCCAGTACGAGATGGCCCGAGCCATCGAATCTGCTTTCAAAGAGAAGCGGCACCTAATCGTCGAAGCCGGCACCGGCACCGGCAAGACCCTAGCCTACCTCCTACCCGCCCTGCGCCTAGCTCGTGAGCGCCAGCAGCGCATCATCATCTCCACCGGCACGAAGAATCTGCAGGAGCAGCTCTTTTTCAAAGATGTCCCCTTCCTCGAATCACTTCTCGGCCCATTGAAGGTCTGCTACATGAAGGGCCGCAGCAACTATCTCTGCCGCTACAAGCTCTATGCTCTGCGCGACAATCCGCTCCTCCACGGTCTAGAAGAGATTGACCAGTTCCACCACATCTCCTCCTGGGAGAAGACCACCGAGACCGGTGACCGTGCCGAGATCGACACCCTCCCCGAATCCTCCCCGCTCTGGCAGAAGCTCGACGCCCGCACCGAGGCCTGCCTCGGCCAGACCTGCCCCGACTGGGAACGTTGCTTCGTCACCAACATGCGCCGCAAAGCGCTTGAGTCGGACATCGTCATCGTTAACCACCACCTCTTCTTCGCCGATCTCAGCATCAAGCAGCAGGCCGCGAACGCTCCGGATGCGGGCATCCTTCCCGAGGCGGCCGCCGTCATCTTCGACGAGGCTCACGAGCTCGAAGAGATCGCCTCCAACTACTTCGGCATCGGTCTCAGCAACCAGCGCATCGACGAACTCATTCGCGACGTCGACCTGATGTTGAAGGCAAAAAAAGCCAGTACTTCCGCAATCGAAAGCGCCTGCGCCATCCTCAAAGACCGCTCGCGCATGTTCTTCGCGATCCTGCCGATGGAGACATCGGGGCTGCCCGGCGGTGCAGGCCGCATGCCCTTCCACAACCGCGAAGCCTTCCTCGAAGAGAGTGGCGACTACTACACAGGGGTCCTCAACGCGCTCACCCGTCTCGAAGGGGAACTCGACCACCTCAAGAACGTGGAAGAGTCTCCCGGCCTGCGTAAACGCGCCGCCGACATCCGCGCCCATCTCGCCTTTCTCCTCGAATCTCCCGACCGCAACACCGTCTTCTGGATCGAGCGCCGCATCGCTGGAGGCGTCCGCAACCTGGCCCGAGGCGCAGCCCACGCAGCCTTCCACACCCACCTGCAAGCCACCCCCATCGACGTCTCCGAACTCCTGACTTCCACGCTCTTCGACAACTACAACTCCGTCGTTCTAACCTCCGCCACGCTCACGGTCTCCGGCGGCTTCGACCACATTCGTCGGCGCCTCGGCCTCACTTCTACTCGCGAACTCGTCGTCCCCTCGCACTTCAACTACGAAAAGCAAGCGCTTCTTTACCTTCCGCCCAACATGCCCGACCCGCGCGAGCCCGACTTTCCTGAAAAGGCAGCTGAGCGCATCCGTCGTGTCCTCGAGATCACCAAAGGCCGCGCCTTCTGTCTCTTCACCAGCTACACGCAGATGCGCAACACGCACGAGCGCCTCCTTGCCGAACTTCCGTACCCTCTGCTCCTGCACGGAACCGCTCCTCGCCACGTGTTGCTACAACAGTTTCGCGACACGCCCAACGCGGTCCTCTTCGGTACCTCGTCTTTTTGGCAGGGAGTCGACGTGCAAGGCGAGCAATTAAGCTGCGTCATCATCGACCGCCTACCCTTCGCCGTTCCTTCGGACCCTGTCGTCGAGGCTCGCATGGAGGCTATCGAAGCTTTGGGGGGCAAGCCTTTCTTCGACTACCAGGTTCCCAACGCCGTCATCACGCTCAAGCAGGGCTTCGGTCGTCTCATTCGCAGCCTGAACGACCGCGGCGTCCTCATGCTCCTCGACCCGCGTATTCAGCGCCAGCGCTACGGCCGCATCTTCCTGGAATCGCTGCCGCCGTACCGTCTTACTCAGAACATTACTGACGTTGAAAAGTTCTTTCAGGCGATATCCTAAATTTGAGCAACGGCTCCTCGCCCGAAAACCAATCCATTACAAACAATCCCACTAGCAATGGCAGCAGCCAGATCACTCGGCTCCCATACCGTTCATCCACCATTGACACCGTACCGGTGACAAACGCGTTCGCGACCACGATAGAGACGATAACGATACTGAGTCCGACGAGCCGGGGAGAAGCGCGCCGCCAGACCAGCGGGAGGAGCACGATCATGACGACGAGAAACGCACGAATCACCCAAATCTGGAACGCGGTGAACTCTTCAATGTGTAAAACGTTTCGTGCCTGCCTGCTCGCAAGATAGTGTGACCGCGCCCCTGGCAGCACCTTATCGAACTGTTCTGCGACCCACGTGCTGGGGTCGAGGTCTTCGATGCCGAAGGTCTGAAACTGTTGCCAGAAAGCCGCCATTGATTTGGAGAACTGTTCGCGTGGGTAGGCACGAATCGTCGCCAGCACGAAGGCTACCTCTTCCTGCCGGAGTTCCTTCTGCTCACTCAGCGAAGCGCCGCCCCAACCACCATCCGCATCCCATAGAAAATGGTCTGCATCTCCGGCCAGATTCTGGACGCGATCGCAGAGAACCCACTTCTCCTGTCCGCAGTGTTGCTCTAGATACTTCCGTCCTGTGCCATCGGCAACAATGCGCGCCATCAGATGGGGTGCCCGTTCGCCGTTCAAAGAGGGTTTGCCGTAAAGGTATCCGTGCAGCGCGAGTTGGGCGACAGCCGCAACCGCAAGAATGATCGCCATCTCAGAGACAGCCCGGACAATACGCTGCCTCGGCTGGTGTTGAAGAAACATCACCAGAGCAAGAACGGCGCAAAGCCCAACCCCCACCATTATGTGTGTCGCATGAGAAGTTATGGCCCAGCAGGCGATAGCATCAACTGCCAGATGTTCGCCACGCGAGAACGTCTGCCGCGCAAATACCAGCAGATAGAAGATGAGATAGAGTGCCGGACCCAGTATGTCCGGCATGATGATGCTGACGTACCAGCTCAAGCTCGTCAGAAGACTGAGCACGGTAATCAATGTGAGGTAACAGACCAAGGTCCGTCGCGGCAGGATCGACCGCACGACCAGCCAAAGTACATATGCCATCAAAATGGCCTGCATGGCGACGATCGGCCATGCTGTGATGTTCCAGTGCAACGGCAGGATGCCCAAGCTATAGAAGAACGACCGCATCCCGTAGTAATCCGACGACTGATGCAGGAAAATCTTTCGTGCGACGACAGGGCCAGCGCCCAGATAAGTCATTGAATCCGGATAGAGCAGTGGAAAACCGTTATAGAATGCCGGCCATGTCATCAGGAACGCCCCGGCCAACACCGCCCCGCAGCGACTCACGCGAGATCGACTCGTCTCAGTGCGCGTAGCCTCTTGCACCACCGTTTGAGCGGATGTCATGACACAGCGCTCCGTCGTACACGTTCGCAGTCGCTGCGCACAGTGCTCTCTTTCGTTCAACTATCGGGGATACAATTTGAGCCATTCTAACTGGAAAGGAAGGAGATGCAAGCCACTATCCAATAAAATAGAAGAATCCTCATGGGACGTAACCTCTACATCCTCGCTGGCAGCCTCATCCTCTTTGCATTGATCTCCTGCGGCATCGCCTACACCAATATCGCCCGTCAGCCTGGCTCGCCCGGAGACGTCTCCCTCTGGCGCACGATGGGACTTGGCCTTCTGGTTGTCGGTCTCCTTGTCGCGCTCGCCGGCATCCTTTCCTCTTTATTCGAGCAGGCCGAGCGCCGCGCCGACGAAGCCCGCAGAGCCAGGCGCAAACGCTAAAAATCCGTACAAAACAGTACAATCAAAGTACGGGATAAGTTGAAGCCGCGTCCCCTCAGCTTCCATCTAAAATGCGGGCGCGGCAACCGAAGGGACCCCAGAGTCATGTTTGAAGTAACCGTAGAAGCCGGCTTTTCCTCCGGCCACTACCTCCGCAACTACCGCGGCAAGTGCGAAAACCCGCACGGCCACAACTACAAGGTCTTCATTACTCTCCAGGGTAAAGACCTTGACGAGGCCGGCCTTTTGCTCGACTTCAAGCTTCTCAAGCAGGTTATGCGCCCCGTCGTTGAATACCTCGACCACCAGATGATCAACGACCTCGAGCCCTTCACCACCCTCAACCCCTCTGCCGAAAATCTGGCCCGTTACTTCTACGACAAGACGAAGCTCCAACTCCACGAGATGACCGATGGTCGCGTCACCGTGAAGGACTGTACCCTTTACGAAACCGACACCAGCTTCGCTCGCTACTACGAGTAACCGCCCCGCAATGCACCTCATCGAACTCTACAAATCCGTTCAGGGCGAATCCTCTTTCGCCGGCCTTCCATGCATCTTCGTCCGCCTCGCAGGCTGCAACCTCCGCTGCGCCTGGTGCGACTCTGAGTACACCTTCACCGGCGGCAAGCCCTTCACCCTCGACGAGATCGAACAGCAGATCAAGGTTCTCGCCCCGTGCACCCTTATCGAGTTCACCGGCGGCGAGCCCATGCTGCAAGCCAAAGAGCTCTTGCCCATGATGGACCGTCTACTAAGGCAAAACTACACACTGATGATCGAGACCAGCGGCGAGCGCCCTCTGGCCGACGTCCCAAAAGCTGTCCACAAGATCGTCGACGTCAAATGTCCAGGCGCGGGCTCTGCGGCCAACACATTTCGCCTTGAAAACCTCGAAGCTCTCACTAAAAACGATGAAATAAAGTTCGTCATTACCAATCGCGAAGACTACGATTTCGCCCGCGACTTCATCCGCGCTCACACGCTCGATAAAAAAGCCGGACAGATCCTCCTCAGCCCCGCGTTCGTCCAGACCCCAAGCCCGCAACGCACCGCCGACAACATGGCGCTTGATCCCCGCAAGTTGGTCGAGTGGATGCTCACCGACGGCCTCCCCGCACGCCTGTCCCTCCAGATCCACAAGTTCATTTGGGAACCGATGAAAAAGGGCGTCTAGCTGCTTGTTTTCAGGATGCTCGCCGAGCGTTTGTCTTGATAAACTACGCGCCACATGGCTACCTTGGCCGAAGCCGTTACCGTCAAACGCGCCCGCCTGGAATCGGTCGACGTCGTTCGCGGCGTCATCATGATTATCATGGCGCTCGATCACACGCGCGACTTCTTCGGCCAGCCCGGTTCACCAACGAATCTTGCTACAGCCTCCGTCGCACTCTTCTTCACCCGTTGGATCACCAACATCTGCGCTCCCGTCTTCTTTCTGCTTACCGGCACTGGCGCATGGCTCTCGCTCTGCAAACGATCGAAGGCCGAGCTGTCGCGATTCCTCTTCACACGCGGCCTATGGCTCATCTTCCTGGATCTTGTCCTTTTCCGGTGTCTCGCCCTTCAGTTCAACTTCGACTATCACGTCACGATCATTACCGTTCTATGGGCGCTGGGCTGGGCAATGATCGTGCTTTCCGTGCTGGTCTACCTGCCTCCTTCCGTCGTCGCTGCATTTGGCGCCGTTATGATCGCCACGCACAACCTGCTTGACTCCATCAGTTCTACCAACCCGATCTGGTCCATCCTGCATTCTCCCAATGTCATTCTCGAGACTCCGAACCACGTCGTCCGCATCTCCTACCCACTGATCCCCTGGGTGGGAGTTACTGCGGCAGGCTACGGCCTCGGCCAGATCTATGCGTGGGATCCCACTCGACGACGGGCTTTTCTTCTACGTCTCGGCATTTGTCTCAGCGTTGGCTTCGTCGTTCTCCGCGCAATCAATGTCTACGGCGATCCATTTCGTTGGGCCATGCAGCGCACAACTGTGTACACCGCACTCTCCTTCCTAAACACCGTCAAATACCCACCATCGTTGCTCTTCCTCCTCATGACACTCGGCCCTGCTTTGATCTTTCTCTGGGCGGTTGATGCTCACACACCGCCACTCCTACGCCCCGCGCTCATCATCGGTAAAGTGCCGTTGTTCTACTATCTGCTGCATTTTGTGCTTATCCATTGGCTTGCCGTCATCATCTGTTACGCGCGCTACGGACACATACACTGGATGTTTGAGTCACCCGACGTCGCCAACTTTCCCATTACCCAGCCTCCCGGATGGGGACTCAGTCTTCCGCTCGTGTATCTCATCTGGGCCTTCGTTGTTGTCGTGCTCTACCCCCTCTGCCGCTGGTTCGCTGCCCTGAAGCAGCGCAGTCAGAACCCGTGGCTCGGCTATCTGTGACGGCGTCTAGCCGTCATGCTAAGAGCCACCATGGGCTACCATTGAATATGCGCTCACTTTTCACCTTGCTTCTGCTCGCAACGCTCCCGTGCGCACTTGCGCAGCCGCAACCGAGGCCAACTGAAATCAAAGTAGTCGTCATCAACATGTTCGAGGTTGGTGAAGACACCGGCGACGCCCCCGGGGAGTACCAGTACTGGGTCGAGCGCGAGCACCTAGACACTGTCCTCCCCTTTCCAGGGGGCTACCACGACCTCCGCCTCAATCAAAGTACCGGAGTCCTCGGCGTCCTCACTGGCGTCGGTACAGCCCGCGCCACCGCGACCATCATGGCTCTCGGCCTCGACCCACGCTTCGATCTCACCCACGCCTACTTCCTCGTGGCGGGGATCGGCGGCATCGATCCGCTGATCGGCTCCCTCGGCTCCGCCGTCTGGTCCGACTACATCGTCGATGGTGACCTCGCCCACGAGATCGACGCTCGCGAAATTCCCAAAGACTGGAAGACCGGCTACGTTCCCCTCGGCAAGTCCACGCCCTACGAACAACCTCGCGCCGCCCGCTTCGGCGACGACGGGAACGTCTACCGTCTCAACCCTGCGCTCGTCGATTGGGCCTTCAGCCTCACCAAAGACACTGAACTCCCCGACACTCCCCAGATGAAAGAGCGCCGCATGCAGTATGCGGAAGCCAATGCACATCGTCCACCTTTCGTGCTCCGCGGCGACAACCTCTCCGCCGCAACCTTCTGGCACGGCAAGCTGCTCAACCAATGGGCCCGCGACTGGGTCAAATACCAGACCGACGGCCATGGAACCTACGCCATCTGCGGCATGGAGGACACCGGCACTCTTCAGTCCCTCACCTGGCTGGCGAAAGCGAATAAGCTCGATATCAACCGCGTCCTCGTCCTCCGTACCGCGTCGAACTTTGACCAGCAGCGCATCGGCGTCACGGCCGCCGAAAGTCTCTCAGAGACGAAGGTCCGCCAATACAGTGCCTATCTGCCCGCGCTGGACTCGGCCTACCGCGTCGGACACGTCGTCGTCGACAACCTGGTTGCCAACTGGGCCCAAACCCGCGACTACCTCCCCGTAAAATAGTTGTTGCAGCAGCCGGAGTCACGCTCTGAATATCCTCATCCTCTCCCCGCACCGCGACGACGCGGCCTTTTCGCTTTCGATCGCGATCACCAACTGGCTCACCGCGCGCCACACCGTCACCGTGCTCAACATCTTCACACGCAGCCGATACGCTCCGTACTCCGACGCCGCCTTCGTCCATGAAAACGACGAACTGTCCTACGTCTCCGCTATGCGCTTACGCGAAGACGAACACTTCTTCCGCCGCATCACGCAAAATCTTCCGAAGGGCCTCAAAGGCAACCTGCACATAGTCGACCTCAACATGAAGGACGCCCCAATCCGTCTCCGTATCCCCCTCGAAGATCTAAGCGACACGCCAGTCAATCCAACCGACCCCGCCATCGAGAAGGTTCGCAAAGCCATCAGCAAGCAAACCGAAGGCGGCGCGATGGAAGCTCTTGTCCTTCCCGCTGCGCTGGGAAATCACATCGACCATCTCACCGTTCGCGAAGCCGCGATGCCCCTCACCACTGTTCTTCCCAGTGCGTTCTACGAGGACCTCCCCTACGCCACTACCCACCCCAGCGCCGCTACGGACCTCGATGCTCTGCGCGATCGAGCCGCAAGTCTGAAAGAGCCTCTCAGCCCTCTCGTCTACCAAATCGAATCGGCCGTCGAATATAAGCGTCGTCTTGTCCTCGGCTACGCCTCACAGATCGACGATGAGGCCGGCATGCGCATCAGCGACTTCGCCTCGCGCTACGGCGGCGGTGAGCGTCTCTGGGCCAACCAGTCCTGGCTCGACGCCTTCGCTACGAATCAACAAACACTCTAGCCCTTGGACAATCGTTTCACGGAGTCATTGATCCGGTCGATGAAAGAAAACCGCTTAGACTTGGGATTCTGTTGCAGCGCGCGAAATTTTTCCAGTGCTTCGGTGCGATGACCCGAAACCTCAAGCAGATTGGCATAGATAAAATCCCGTGCTAAGGGATCCGTTGGGTCCTGATGGTTGTCATCGAGCCACAGGTAGGTCTTCCAATCATCATCCATAGGCACTGCACCCAACGAGCTGATCAGATTGTCTTGTTCCATGTCCAAGGTGCTGTAACAGAAACTGCGGACACGATAGCGTTCTTCGTTGTCCAGAGCCTCGCCGTTCTTCCTCATGTCGTTGACTGCCTTCACCAGCTCTGTTCGCGCCTGTGGCGCATCCAAACCCAGCAGGCCGCCGATTTGCATCTGCCTGACAAGGGTTCGCGCCTTTCCCGTAGCCACAGCAGTATTTAAATGTTCGACCGCCTCCGTCAAACCTTGATCGTTCTGCAACATCCAGTTGCCCAACATTGCATTTGCGTAGACATTGTCCTTGTCCTTGTTCAACGCAGCACGGAGATTTTGTTCCGCGGCATGGCTGAACTCTCTCTCCGCAATGTGCCAGTTGAGCCAATGCGCCCATCCCAAATGAGCTTGCACATCTGCCGCCCGCGACCCAGTCGAACGTGCCAGTCCTGCATCGAGAATCGGCATGATCTCATCGAGCAGAGGGCCCGCAGCCTCTGACGTCTTGTCGCTGTCCTTTCCCAACACTTGAAAATTCTCCACCCACAACATGGCAGCATCTAACTGTGCTTCCAGCGCTGGCCCATACAACGGGTCAGTCTTCAGAACGTCTCGGTAACTCCGGACCGCTGCCTCATACTCTCCTTGTTTTGTCTGTGTCTCCGCGACCGCCATCTGCGCCTTCAACTCGCTATGCTGCGTCCGATGACTATCAAACGTATGAAACCATCCGGAGAGGCTCCCGATCAGACCAAGAACCGCCGTTGCCGCGCCAATCCAGCTTAGGATCACTTTCGTCGGGCTGGCCTTCTCCGGCGTCTGGTGTTGAAGACAGTGAGAGCACACCGTCGCATTGACCGGGATCATCTCTCCGCAGGCGACACACGGCTTCTTCGCGCCTGGCTCGGTTTGTTGAACTGCACTCTCCATCGAGACCCCCGAAGGATTCGTTCTGGCAGGCCCGTGAAACTCTATTGCGCTTGTATAGTTACGACGACAGACAGAAGCTTGCAAAGCATTGCTGTTTGCTCTGTCCAAACAGTGAAAACACTCTAATCCATCTTCATTTATCTGAGTATCCGCCGCACCACCCGCCGCACCGTCTCGGTCACCACCCCATAGACCATATGTGTGGCCATCTCACTGGTACGCTCTCGCGCCGTCTGCTCTTCAGGCTTAGCCGCGAGCCCCATCGCTGGCAGCACTGTCCCATGCGTCAGCGAACTCAGCGCCATCCCAAAAGTTGCACCGTCCTTCGCCGTGGCTGCGGGATAATACTCCACCAGAGCACCATACGCTGCCCCGGTCAGCGCGCCAAAGCCCCAGTTGATCGCCTCTGCTGCACCCTCTCTTTGGGGCACCACCAACTCATGTCCGGCTACCGTCTCCGCCAGCAGCTCTTGAGGCTCCGGCTCCCCATGCGTTCGCGGCGGATAGATTCTCTCCGCCCACGTCTTCGCCGCCGTTGCCACTAATCCACCGATCAGCCCTGCAAGCAGACCCTTCGCCAGCGATCGCCCACCCGTTGTCTTCGTCAACTTATGCTTCTTACTCATCGACCCGCCTTAACAAAAGTAATCTAGCGGTGAGATGCGCCGCGGCCCTGTTTCGTCGCTCCATCAAACTCTAACCAACATAGGCCGATGCGTCGGTGACGTCGCTTCCACCATTCACTTTAGCCGCACGGAACACGACGGTCAGCACTACAGAAACTGCCAGGTTCAACAGCAGAGCAGGTACTGCAGCATACATCGCATACGTCCCTCCGCCGAGAAACGAGGGCAGATGCAGTGGATAGACCGAGGTCTTCAGCCCCATTGCCACAGCCATCGCCGTCCCGCTGGCCATCCCCGCCAACCACCCGGCAAACAGCGCCCATGGATGGAACCACCGCGTAAACGCGCCGACAACCACAGAAGGAAACAACTGCCCCATCCATATCCCACCCAGCAACTGCATCTCGATCGCATACGTTACCGGCAGCTTCAGTACAAACACCAGTGCGCCAAACTTCACCACAAGTGAAACCACCTTCGCCATTTGTGATTCTTCCTCGGGCAGCATCTTCCGTCGCAGCACCGCTCCATATAAGTTCCGCGTAAACAAATTCGAAGCCGCGATTGACATGATCGCCGCAGGCACAAGCGCTCCGATCGCGACTGCCGCCAGGCAGAACCCCGCAAACCACTCCGGAAACATCTTCAGAAAGAGCAGAGGCACGGCCATGTTTGGGTCTTTCGTTACCACGCCCGCAGCTAGTGCCACATATCCCAGCAGTGCAATCAGCCCCAGCAGAAAACTGTAAGCCGGCAGCATTGCCGCATTCCTTCTCACTACGTTCGCGCTCTGCGCGCTCAACACCGCCGTCGCTGTATGTGGATACAGCATCAACGCAATCGCCGAGCCAATTGCGAGCGTCGAATACCCGAGAAATTGTCCCTGCCTTAAGTAGACGGTGCTGTTGGCGTGATGCGCGAGCGCCTGATTTGCCAACTCAAACACCCGAGCATACCCACCCAGCTTGGCCGGAATATAGATCAGCGCCGCCAGCACCATCACATACAACATCACATCCTTCACAATCGCAATTACCGCCGGCGCGCGCAGCCCGCTCGAGTACGTATACGCTGCCAAAATCACAAATGCCGCGGCGAGCGGCCACTCTCCACTGATCCCCATCGCGCTGATCACGACTCTGATCCCCACCAGCTGCAGTGCGATATACGGCATCAGCGCCAGTACGCCCGTTAGTGCAATGGCGATCGTCAACCAGCGATTTCCATATCGCCCGCTCACAAAGTCCGCAAAAGTTATGTAACCGTGCCGGTGGCAAACCGTCCACAGCCGGGGCAGCACCAGCATCATGTACGGATACGCGATGACCGCATATGGCAGCGCGAAGAACCCCATCGCCCCCGCACCATACAACGCCGCCGGAACCGCAATCACGGTATAGGCCGTATACAGATCCCCGCCTATCAGGAACCAGGTCACCCACGTCCCAAAGCTGCGCCCAGCCAGCCCCCACTCCTCGAGCGATCCCATCCCTGTCTTAGGCCGTCGCCAACGCGCCGCCCAGAACCCGGCCAGCGTCACCAGCGCAAAGAAAAAACAAAAGACCACCAATGCCGTCGTATGCAATTGCAATTGTTCACCAATGTTCAGAGATTTGCCGCACGCAGAAGTACGAGCATCTTAGCGCAACGCAGTTCCGATTCAGGAGAGCGGATCAGCTCCGCCCGCTATCGCTCCACTCATACACCACTACACCCAGATCGTTCAGCGTCTTGATCACCTTCTCCACATTCCGCCGAACCTCAGGCCGCGCACTCACCGGAACTTCGTGCGCCTCTTCCACCGCCACCACGCGCCCATACGGCCAATAGTTCTGCGGAACCGCATTCAGGGCAGTTGGCAGATCGCTCACGCGCACATTCAGCTCCTGCCGCCGCGCACCCATCGGCCGCAGCATCCCGCCGACTCCCAAGTCGCTCGTATTCGCGTCCGCCTGCACCACATGCAGCGTCACCATCGCACCCTGCACTGTCAGGTAAGGGTTCTCCCAAAGGTTCAGGCTCTTCACAGCCATATAGCGTGTCTTCGATGGCGGTGGAATCAACTCCATCTGCTGCCGTGCCAGATTGATCTCCTGCTGCTCCTCGGCCGCAATCGCCTTCGTCTCGGCCATGCTGGACGCAGCCGTTCGCGTACACCCGGTGAGACCGATGGGAAGGAGAAGAGCAGGGAGAAGGAGTAAATATCTACGCACGAACACCAGCATACCAAGCCCTTCAGCCCTTCAGAAGCCTAAAAATCCTGAGAAATACCACTTTCGTTACCGCCCCACCCACACTGCCGCCCGCTTTTCCAGAAACGCCTTCGCTCCTTCGTCCTTATCCTCCGTCCCGCACAGCCGCCCAAAGATCTCCGCCTCCACGTCCGTTGCGGCTTCCAGTCCCAGTCCGTTCCCCCATCGCACCGCCTCCAGACATGCTGCAATCGCCAGCGGAGCCATTCCCACGATCGTCCGCGCCAGCTCCCCCGCGCGCTCCATCAGCCGATCCGCCGGAACCACCTCATCCACCAGACCGATCCGAAGCGCCTCAGCGGCCCCAATCATCGCGCCTGTCATCAACAGCTTCAGAGCCCTCGACTGCCCCACCAGCCGAGGCAGCCGCTGCGTCCCACCATACCCCGGTATCAACCCCAGCTTCACCTCCGGCTGTCCCATCCGAGCAGTTTCACTCGCCAACCGAATCGTGCAGGCCATCGCCAACTCGCACCCTCCACCCAGCGCAAACCCGTTGATACAAGCGATCACCGGCTTCCCGCAGGTCTCGATCGTCCGAAAGATTTCCTGCCCTCGCCGAGCCTTCGCCTCTCCCATGGCAACATCCAGGCGTGCAATCTCGTTGATGTCCGCCCCCGCCGCAAACGCCTTATTCCCCGCGCCCGTCAGCAGAATCACCCGCACGCCCGGGTCCCCCGCCAGCGTCATGAACACTTGTTCCAGTTCGTTGAACACCTTGGCATTCAGTGCATGTAGCACCTCAGGCCTGTTTAGTGTCACAGTGGCGATCTGGTCTTTCACCTCACACAGCAGCGTCTCGTAGGTCACAGGTATCTCCCCTCGGCAGTCCAATCCAGTCCAGCAAGCCGCAACAGCAATCCTTACACTCCCAGACGATACAATCGAATCTATGATTAAGGGAATTACCTTTATCAGCGCTGTCGCCTCGCCCGACACGTTTGACAAGCTCAAAAGCCTCCTCGCCTCGCTCGGTTTTGAGACCGGCAAAGGTTGGAATGACGCTCAAGGCCGCGGTGCTGCGCTGATCGCTCCTGTCGGCGAACTCGAGTTGGTGACCGGCCGTCCTCCAGGAGTCCCCCCCCTCCTCATAGAAGTCACGCAGCTCGACCACATCCACACCCTGGTCGAAAAGTGGCTTCTGGCCGACCACCGCACCGAGGAGATCGCCACTCTCCTCGGTGCGGTCGAGCCAACCCACTGGAACAGCCGTCTCTTCACCGTGCAGCTCACGCCGGAACTAAAACTAGGCTTCTGGCAGTCCGAAAACCCGCTCCACAACCAGCCCACCGCCATCGAAGGCGACCTGAGCGCCGCCAACATGCGCTTTGCCGTCGTCACCACACGCTGGAACACCGTCATCACCGACCGACTCCTGCAAGGCTCCCTGGACGCCCTCCACCGCAGCGGAGCCGCCAAGAAAGACATCGAGATCGTCCGGGTTCCCGGCGCATGGGAGGTCCCCTCAGCCGCCCGCACCCTCGCCGAAACCAAAAAGTTCGACGCCATCATCACCCTCGGCTGTCTCCTCCGCGGAGAAACCGCGCACTACGAAGCCATCTACAACGAAGTTGCCCGCGGCATCGGTCAGTCCCAGCAAGAGACCGGCGTACCCCATGCCTTCGGTGTCCTCACCTGTGAGACGCTTGAGCAAGCCCTCGACCGCGCCGGCCTCAAAGCCGGCAACAAGGGCTACGAGGCCGCCATCGCCGCTATCGAGATGGTCTCCATCCAGCGCAAACTCGCAGTGGGCAACAACAAGGTAAAGAAATAATGGGTACCCGCCGCAAGTCCCGCGAACTCGCTATGCAGATGCTCTTCCAGGGCGACCTCGGCAAACAGACACCCGACGAAGTCCGCAAACTCTTCTGGGCATCCGTCGCCGACGTCGACGCGGACACCCGCGGCTTCACCGAAGATCTCTACCGCGTCGCAACCACGCGCCAGGAGGAGATCGACGCCCTCATCGAAGCCCACTCCCAGAACTGGCGCATCGAGCGCATGGCCGTTGTCGATCGCAACCTCATCCGCGCCGCCGTTGCCGAGATGATCGGCTACCCCAACACCCCCGCCGCCATCATCATCAACGAGTCCCTCGAGATCGGCCGCCGCTACGCCGCCCCCGAGTCTATCCACTTCCTCAACGGCGTTCTCGACGCTATCGCCCGCGAACTCCTCAAAAAGCGCCTCGCCTAGAGCATCCTCAACGTCTCGAACATAAATAAGAGTTGTCATTCTGAGCGGAGCGAAGAACCCCCGCGTTTTTGCTTGAAGCGCCGCATACAAACAATGGATGAGAATGCTCGAATCCCTCAGAACGCATCACCAGAATTTCTACTTCGCCGGATAAACCTTCGTCGCGCCATCTCGTGAATTGAAGATCTCGAATTGCCCGTTCTGAAGCGCAGTCACCTTCACGTAGTGCCCCGCGTCAGGTCCCCGCAGGTTCGCGATCCGACCATCAGCTACATTGTGTGTCGGCCCTCCCTCCTCCGAGTAGTGCAGCTGCCAGAGGTCTTCGAGCCCCGGTGCCTTAGTGAGAACCTCCCAGACAGCTGGAGAACCACCCTTCGTCGCGCCATTGTCCATGATCGCCACCCGCGGACTAACCCCATCCACAAGCGCCACACTACTGCTCTGAGCCAATCCGTGATGCGAGACGACGAGCAGATCGACATGTCCCACCTTATTCACCGGGCACATCAACTCCCTCTCTTTGTCCCGTGTAAGATCGCCCAGGTCGAGGATCTTCAGCCTCCCGAAAGACAGGATGATTCCGAGCGAACGTGCATTCTCTGTCTGGTCGGCTTGAAGATCAGTCGACGGACCACAGAAAGAGTTTGCAGCTCCAGCGCCCGGTAGTGGTTGCGCAAGTAGACTCCCGTCGGCGCTCACCACCGTCACCTTAAGATCGGGAATGGGCAGCAAGTCTCCGGGTTTCGCCACGATGTGCCCATAGTGGCCATCCGCCAGCACCTTTTGATAGGCATCGTAGGCCTGAACTGCCGATGCGCTCTTTGTCTCGCGGTTCGGTCCATGATCGATGAAGGTTCCTACTGGAATCTTTGCAATCAATTGCGGCACTCCCCCGGTATGGTCCGTGTGATAGTGCGTGAGCAGGACATAGTCGATGTGGCCTATGCCGGCTGCCTTGGCCGCAGCAGCGATTCGATCCGCATCCCGCCCTTCGTGGTCGGGCCAGCCCGTATCGATCAACAACGAATGTTGCGACGGAGTCACGAAAAGCGTAGCTTGTCCCCCTTCCACATCGACGAAATAAATCTGAAGCGGATGGGGCGGAGCGGCAAAGGTATTGAAAGAAGCTCCGCCTGTTCCGAGCATCAATGTCAAACACAGAAGCTTTGCTGTCGAGAAGAATTTCATATTCAGCACTCTAACTCCATGCCGCAACCTTGTCGTCCCAAATACAGACTGGAGCAACCCAAAAGAGGGTGCAAATCTCCCACGAAGGGAGGTTGCCTCGCGCTATCGGACAGAGTAGTTTAGGCTGACAGTCAGAAATCCGACGTTACCAGGAGGCTCCATTGTCCATCCTTGTCTACGCCTTTCTCATCGGCGTCATTGCCGGGCTTCGCGCCCTGATGGCCCCCACAATCGTAAGTTGGGGCGCCGGTCTGGGCTGGTTCAGTCTTGCCGGCAGCTCTCTCAACTTCATGAGCTATCCAGTCACCCGCTACATCCTGAGCTTTTTGGCGTTCGGAGAACTCGTCAACGACAAGCTGGCGAAGACGCCAAGCCGCAAGGTCCCGCCGCAGTTCATCACCCGCGTCGTTACCGGAGCCTTCTCTGGGGCAGTCCTCGGAGCTTCGCGCGATTCCCTGATTGGCGGACTCGTCGCTGGTGCAATAGGCGCGGTCGCCGGCACTCTTGGCGGAGCCGCAGTGCGAGGGGCACTGGCCAAGCTGGCCGGCAAAGACCTTCCCGTCGCTCTTCTTGAAGATGTCGTGGCCATCCTCGGTGCTCTTTTCATCGTCTCAAGAGTTTGATGCCAACTCACTTCGACTCCATCATCATCGGGGCCGGTCAGGCCGGCCCCACACTCGCCGGACGCCTCACTCAGGCCGGTCGTAACGTCGCGTTCATTGAACGCAAGCTCTTCGGCGGTACCTGCGTCAACACGGGCTGCACGCCCACCAAGGCCCTCGTTGCCAGCGCATATGTAGCTCAAAAAGCCCGTACCGCCGCCGCCTATGGAGTGACCCTCCAGGGCGAAGTCGCGGTCGACATGAAGGCCGTGAAGGCCCGTAAAGACCAGATCGTCGCCAACTCCCGCGATGGCCTGGAGAGTTGGCTGCGAGGCATGAAGAACTGCACGGTCTTTAAGGACCACGCGCGCTTTGAATCACCCAAGGAGATTCGAGTAGGCGACAACCTTCTCTCCGCAGGCGAGATCTTCATCAATGTCGGCGGCCGCGCAGTCGTGCCGAACTTTCCCGGCGTCGATCAGGTTCCCTGGATGACCAACGTTGGCATCCTCGAACTCGACACGCTTCCGCGTCACCTCGTCATCGTAGGGGGGAGCTACGTCGGCCTCGAATTCGGTCAGATCTTTCGCCGCTTCGGCAGTGAGGTCACCATCATCGAAAAAAACTCCCGCCTCGTCTCGCGCGAAGACGAGGACGTCTCCGCGGCAATCAAGAGCTTTCTCGAAAAAGAGGGCATCACAGTTCGATTGAACGCCGAGTGCATCCACTTCGAGCCGAACGGCAACGACATCGCTGCAGGAGTGAACTGCCCTGACGATGGATCAGACAGCATGGGCTCCCACGTCCTCCTCGCCGTGGGTCGTCGTTCCAACACCGACGACCTCGGCCTCGAAAAAGCTGGCATAGTCCACGACGAGCACGGCTACATCACCGTCGATGACCAGCTCCGCACCAACGTTCCCGGCATATGGGCAATCGGCGACTGCAACGGCCGCGGCGCCTTCACCCACACTGCCTACAACGACTTCGAGATCGTCGCCGCCAACCTGCTCGACAACGACCACCGCCGCGTCAGCGATCGCATCCTCTGTTACGGGCTCTACACAGACCCTCCCCTAGGCCGCGTCGGCCTCACTGAAACCGAAGTCCGCAAATCCGGCAAGCCCGCCCTCATCGGAACCCGCCCCATGACGAGGGTCGGTCGCGCCATCGAGAAGGGCGAAACCGAGGGCTTCATGAAAGTCCTCGTCGACGCGACCACAAAACAGATTCTCGGCGCCTCCATCCTCGGTACCGGCGGCGACGAAGCCGTCCACTGCATCATCGACACCATGTACGCTCGCGCCCCCTACACCAACATCCAGCGCGCCGTGCACATCCACCCCACTGTCTCCGAACTCATCCCCACCGTCTTCGGCGACCTCAAGCCACTGATCTGACCAGCGACACGCCAACGCTACTCAATCCGCAACGCCTGCATAGGGTCCAACTGCGATGCCCTCCACGCCGGTATCGCGCACGCAACCCCAGCCACGATCACCAGCAACACACCTACCTCGGCAAACAGCACCCAATCCAGCGCTCGAGTCCCATACAGCATCGTTCGAATCAACTGCACCGCGAAGCCGCTACCCGCTAACCCCATCAACACGCCGATCCAAGCCGGCCGCAGCCCATCCGACAGGATCAGCCGCAGCACCGTGCCGCGCTGCGCGCCCAGCGCAATTCGTATCCCAATCTCGCTCGTTCGCTGTGTGACGATGTACGACAACACACCATAGAGTCCAACCGCGGCCAACAGGAGCGCGATCACTGCGAACGCCATCACAAGCGATGAAGTGAAACTAGCATCGACCGTCGACTTTCCGATCGATTGATCCATCGTCAGCACATCCGAAACTGGCAGATCAGGATCAATCTCTCCGAGCACCTTCTGGATTGGCAGCGCCAGGCTCGTCACATCGCCGTCCGATCGCACGCCGATCGACGCATTCGGCCATCCGCCGGAATACAGCGGAAAGTACATCATCGCCGTGTCCTGCTCCGTCAACGCCCAGCGTGTGTCGCCAACCACCCCGACCACCTCGAACCCGTCCGGCGGAACGCCACGAAAATCCTTGATCAGAATGTGCTTGCCCAGCGGATCTTCGCCTCCAAAATACTGCCGCGCAAAGCTCTTGCTCACGATTACCGATCGTGCGTCCGACAATCGTTCGCGATCTTCGAAAAACCGTCCGCTCAGCAGCGGAATCTGCAACGCGCTGAAGTATCCCGGATCCGCGCCGCGAATGACCGCATCCTGCACAGCGCCGCCGGCAAAGTCAGGATGCTCAGGAAGCGTAAATCGCGAATCGCCGCCATACCCCTGCCCCGGGAGTGCCGTCACCACACCCGCAGCCTTTACTCCAGGCAGAGCGCGCAGCCGCGGCAGCAGCTGCTCGAAAAAAGCCGCGGTTTTCGCTCCGCTGTCGTATCGTGCATCCGGCAGTGCGAGCCGCATCGTCATCACGTTCTGCGTCGCACATCCCAGATCGGTCGACCGCAGATGGTTGTAGCTCTTCAGCAGCAGCCCGGCGCAAGTCAGCAGCACAACCGTAAGCCCGACCTCGACTGCGAGCAGAGCCCGGCGCAGCCGCACCCGTCCATGCCCCGCACTGGCAGCACGCGACGAGTCCTGCAGCGACTCCAGCAAAGGCCCGCCCAGAAACGACAGCGAAGGAATCAGTCCCGCCAGAACGCCGCATCCCAGCAGAACTACCAGCCCGAACAACACCACCACGCCGTCCATGTGGATCGCATTCGCCCGCGCCATCTCCGGACGCGTCTGCACCAGCCATCGCGTTCCCAGCCACGCAACCAACATTCCCAGCGAACCTCCGGCCGCGGCCAGCACCGTGCTCTCGGTCACCTGTTCTCGCCCCAGTCTCCAGCGGCTGCCTCCCAACGCAGCCCGCACGGCGGTCTCCTTCCTTCGCGAAGCCGACCGCGCCACCAGCAGGTTCGCCACGTTCAGGCAGGCAATCAACAGCACGCAACTCGTCGCTCCCATTAGCGTGTACAGCGCTGCCTTCGCATCATGCACCACGCCATCTAGCAGCGTTCGCGCGCTTGCACCGTTGGCAGTCCAGGGCGAAGGATGCGCGGCATGCACCTGCTTCTCCGCCGTGTCCACCTGGCTCAGCGCCTGCGCCAGTGTGGCTCCGGGCCTCAGCCTCGCGACGACGAAGAAGTTATGCACATCCACCGCCTGCATCATCTCCGGGTTCTGCTCGTGATAGATCGGTGCCCACAACTGGGTCTGCGTATCCGGATACACAAACCACGCCGGCAGCACGCCCACTACGGTATACGGCTTCGCATCCAGCAGAATCGTCTTGCCAACAATCTCACGATCGCTTGCGTACCGCCGCACCCACAGGCTATGGGTCAGCACCACCGTCGCAGGTGCCTTTCGCTGGTCGTCGGCCTCTACAAACAACCGCCCAATCTCCGGCACAACACCCAGCATCGGGAACAGGTTCCACGAGCACTCCGCAGATCGAATCTTCTCCGGCAACTGGCCGCCCGTGCCCGACAGATTGAAGCTGTCGGTCCCATAGATCGCCATCTGCTCCACACTCGACGCAGCTTTCTTCCACGCCGCATACATCCCACCCGCGATGTAGCTGAACTCCCGCTGTCCATTCGGACTCTTCTCATACAACTGAATCAGGCGGTCCGGCTCACGGAACGGCAACGGCTTCAGCAGAACGGAGCGCACAACCGTAAACAAGGCGACATTCGCTCCAATCCCCAGCGCTATCACCAGCACCGCCGTCACCGTAAACCCCGGCGTTCGCATCAGCGTGCGAATGGCATAACGCAGATCGCGCAGGATCGTCTCAAGCCACTCCAGCGAGTTCCTCTCCCACACCGTCTCGCGCACGCGACGCACGCTTCCCAGCTTCACTCGCGCCCGCCGCCGCGCCTCCTCTTCGCTCATGCCGCGCGCCAGGTTGTAGTCCACCTCATGCTGCAGGTGCGTCTCCAACTCATCCGCCAGCTCTGCGTCCTCGACCGATCTGCTGAAAAATCGCCTAAGATTCATCGCCGTCTCCCTCACAAGCAGATCTACTCCGCAGCCTCACCTAGAATTCGGCCGATCGCCACGACCACCTGCTGCCAGCGTTCACGCTCCGCCGAGAGCTGCTTCCTTCCCGCCGCCGTCAGCTCATAGAACTTCGCCTTGCGGTTGTTCTCGCTCACGCCCCACGACGACCTCACCCAACCCCGGTCCTTAAGGCGGTGCAGCGCCGGATACAGCGATCCCTGCTCCACCTGCAGCACATCCTCTGACGTGTTCTCAATCACATGCGCGATCGTGTGGCCATGCGCTTTGCCCATGACCAGGGTTCGCAGAATCAGCATGTCCAAAGTCCCCTGCAACATCTCGCCATTGGTCTGTTTCTTCGATTCAGCCATGTCGTCTCCGCCCCACTCGAACGTCTATGGGAGAAAACGATACACCACTCGACTGTCTATGGGAAGAGTATTTTTTTCGAAGTCCGGAACTAACGCGCGTTCAACGACAGTGCCACCGCATTGCCCGTGCAATCTCGGCACAAGGGGGCTGCTCTCTTGAGCCGTTCAATCTCGTTATCCATCTGTTTCGCCATCACCATTTTTGCGAGTCATGACCACGCGTAAGTTGTTTGAATAAATTGGATTTACGCGCAGACAGTGGGGACTCCCGCGAAGATGCGGGAAAGATACTGACACAAGAAGGAATCGCGAGAGACGCAAAAAAGCCCTCTCCGAAGAGAGGGCTTTGCCCTAACCTTCACTGAACTAGTTGGTAGACTTTCGCGGTTTTTGTACCAGCAGATTCGGCGCAACGATGTTCCCGTTCAAGTCCGGCAGCTTTGGTGCGATCGGCGTGGTTACGTCCTGGTAGGAGCCGTTCGTCTGGCTTGTGATAAGGTGCACCGCGTTGTCTCCCGATGTCCCCGCGAAGAACGTCTGGTTGTCCGCGCTCACCACACCGGCAACCGGCGCAACTGGTGTCCCAAGCGCCGTCGACAACGGAATGCTCCCCAGCGTCCCTGACCCGGTGGCCTGTGGCGTGTAGGTCGGCACCACACCGCCGGTACCCGTATACGTTACAAACGCAGTCTTTGAGTCCGAAGTCGGAAAGACGCCAGTAATCGCCGTCGCCGTAACCCCCGGCAGCGCTCCGCTGAATACTGGATTTGTCGTAAAGTCTTGCGGAGTCGCATCGGGCAGGGGACAGTTGCCGATCGGCAGGCCCGACGGAATGGCCAGGTCAGTAAACGTCGTAGTTGTAGCGCCCAGAACGTGTAGACCGTCGTTGGTCGTCGCAATCCGGCTCGTTGCTGGCGCAATCACGCCGGCGTCAGGATAAAAGACGTTGGTCGTCGTCGACTCTCCGTTCGCAGTCGTGGTCGTCGTTACTGGACAGTAGGAGCGCGCCGTCATCGGATTGCCGCCGAAGAACGCTCCAACCGACGGAACGCCGATCGCCACGTCCGTCGTCGGCTGCGAAGATGTCGTCGAATACCACCCGGTGAATGTCGAGTGCACCAGCAGCTGATTGTTCGGCGTGATCGCGCCCGTCGAAGCGTTGTAATCGCCCAGGGTGATGTATACCGTCTGGCTGTCCGGTGAGAACGCCGCACGGGTCGCAACGCCGCCAAACTGTGTCTGAATCCCGCCGGATGAGTTGTACAGATACACGAACTGCCGTATCGGATCGGTGATCACCAGTGTCGAGCCATCGGGCGATACCGCGAGCACCGTTCCGGTCACAGTTGGATCCTGGTTAGTCAGGCTGTTTGTGAGAGCGCTGAACGTCATGATCTCAAACGAGCTGCCCATGTAGATTGAGCTGCCGTCGTTACTGATGACCATCGAGTTCGGCTGGTATGGCAACCGAACCGGCGCTCCTGGCTGAGGCTGAGTAAAGTCTACCGGCACGATGTACAGCGAGTTCGTGCTCCCAATGTAAAGGTTGGTGCTGTTGACGCCTGGTGCAATCACGGTGATGGGATTGGAGGTCACCGGCTTTCCATTGCCGTACAGCCCAACCTGGTTGAACGGAGAGGGGTTGCAGCTGGGTGGCTGGCAGACTGCTGTAATGGCTGCCGCGCCCGGAAACGTGGGAGTTACCGTTCCTGCCGTCACCGCCGGAATCGTGGTCGGCGTCGTCGACTCAAACTCAAGAGATAGGCCCGTCAGAATTGTCCCATTCTTGTCCATCACCAGCGACGTGATCGGCTGGGTGTTGTTGGGATTCACCACGACGCTTGTGACTGAACTGGAACCTGTGATGCCGGGAACGCTCAACGTAATCGACGTTGGCGGGCAAGTCGAAAAGAAACCTGCCGAACTTCCGGCATTCGAGATATTCGCCGTGATCACCGTCGATCCCGGCTGCTGCGCCGTCGCCACACCGTTCTGGTCGATCGAGACCACCGAAGGGGTCTGTGCCACATAGGAAAGATGGCCGACCCGACAGCTGATATTGTTGGCCAACGTCGTCGATGCATTCTCATAAACGCGCGCGGCCAGTTGTCCCGTCGTTGCCTGAGATTGGCAGCTGTTGATCGAGGCAAAAGCAGCTGCGGTAGTCACCGGCGCCGTGCAGCAGCCATTCGCCGGATTGATTGTGCAGCTCACCTGCTGGTTACCAAACGCTGCAGCGCTGCAGTTAGTCGCTGGATCATTGACACAGTCAGTCGACAACGGCCCCAGCACCACGCTCGTCACCACAGGATGCACATAGATAGGCAATGCATTGCTGCTTGCGCCCGAACCGCTCGCTACCACATAGACAGTTCCGCTCTTGTTCGTCGGATTGCAGGTTGTATAGTCTGGAATGCCGCCACCTGTATTTCTGTTCCACGTGCCCGCGCACAACCGGCCATTCGTCGGCTCTACATCGGCAATGGTCATATCCGGTGTCCCGTCGGCGAGAAACGTCGCATAGGTGTACTTCGTAACCGACTCGGTCGTACCTTTGCAGTCCGTCGCTACTGGAGTACTCACCTGGCCTATTTGCGCAAAGTTCAGCGAGACACCCGTGATCTGCGGGCTCAGAGTGATGGTTGTCACCTGACCCACGGGGATACCGGAGTCACCACCATTGCAGTAGATGATTGGTTGTTTCTTCGAACAGCCTGAAACCGAGACGCCAAAAGGGATCGTGAAAAGTAACAGAACTGCTAACGTGACAAACCGACGCATTGAACCTCCCCGTCCAACCGGAACTCAAGCTGAACGGTCACACCGCAACCGCTGAATAGCCGAAACACTAGTGTAAAAGCTGCGCACACCGGAAGCAAATCGTCCGTATATTCATTGGACGATCGAACCTGCGATTTCGCATCCCTCAAGATCACTCTCTAGTCGAACGATTTCGCTCAGAGAGAGCAGATCGTCTTCTACTTCGCAGGCATCTCCGTCTCGAACCAATTCAATGCCCGCTCCAGCACATCCCTTCGATGCGCCGGATCTCGGAACCCATGTCCTTCATTCGGGTACACCACCAGCTGCGTCTTCACGCCCTCGGCGCGCAGCGCATGCCAGAACTCGAAGCTCTGCGGTGCGGGGCATTCGCCGTCGCGATCTCCCACGACCACCAATGTCGGCGTCTTCACATTCTTGATGTACTCGATCGCTGAACTCTTCGCGTACACCTTCGCATCGTCGTACACCGTCTTACCGAAGAATGGCACCATCCACTGGTCGATCGAGTTTTCCCCATAGTAGCTCTGCCAGTCGCTGATGCCAGCGCCAGCCACGGCCGCTTTGAATCGCGTCGTTTGTGTCACGCCGAACATCGTCATAAACCCACCGTAGCTCCAGCCCGTCAGTCCTTCACGCTCCTTATCGATGGGGAAGCGCTTCTCCAGCACATCCACCCCCGCGAGAATATCCCGCAGGTCGCCATATCCAAAATCCTTGATGTTGGCTTGAGTAAACTTCTCTCCCTGTCCGTAGCTGCCGCGCGGATTTGGCATGAACACAAAGTAGCCAAGCGCCGAGAACGGCACGCCGCCATATCCCACACCTGGCCAGCGCGGCGTCACGGCGCTCGAAGGGCCACCATGCACACTCACCAATAGCGGATACTTCTTTGCCGGGTCATAGTTGGCCGGATACAAGAGCCATCCCTGCACTTTGAATCCGTCGTTGGTCCACTCGATGCTCTCCGTCTTCCCCCACGCCGGCTTCAAGTCATCATTCAGATGCGTAATCTGCTTCATCATGTTGACCGGCCCCGCCCAAACCTCGGGAGCCTTCTCGAACGAGCTCCGGATCAACGTAATCGCGCGCTCCTTTGAGACCGAAACACTCATCGTCAACCCGCCTGCGCCAACCGTCTCTGGAAATGTAGTGTCGACCTGAGGCAGATCCCTGCCCGTGCTCAAATCCAGCGCAGTAAGATGGCTGCTCCCGCCCACATGCTCAGCGATACCGATGACATTCGGCCCAATCCAGCCAATGTATGCAATCGATGCAGCCCGGCCTGATGTCATATTCTGCGGCTCGCCTCCTGTCGACGGAACAAGATAGACATCTCCGCCTGTCGAACCCTGATCGCTCATCAAACCGCCGATAAAGGCGATCCGTTTTCCGTCCGGAGACCATCGCGGTACCGCGATTTGAAGGCCGTGCAGGGAGCCGGAAAGGCTGGTTGGGTCAACCACCGATACAGGTAACCCCTCAAGTGGTCCGTTGTAGGAACAAGCAGCGTTAGGATTACACCAATTTGTCAAGGGACCCAGCGCCTTGGTGTACAGATTGGCGACCCACCAGTTATTTTCACCTGGGGGCGCTGCAGCAATGAAGGCGATCTCCCCGGAGAACGGAGCCCAGGAAAATTCATATACGTGCAAGTTGGCAGGTGTCAGCCAAGCTCCAATCGCGTATTCAACACTGACACCGTAGACTCGCTGCACTTCGACGCCGTCCTCGCCGATTACGCCGGCCCACGGCTTCATCGCTGCCAGTGCTCCGGCACTTCGCGTCGCATTCTCCACAAACAGGAACCCGATGGTCTTTCCATCCGGCGACCAGGCCAGCGAATCGATTCCTCCCACCAGATGTGTTAACTGCTTCGACTCGTCCGTCTTCTTCGACCACACAAATACCTGATCTTGGCCGGGTGTCTCCGTTTTTGCTGTGCAGTCGGACACAAACGCCAACCATTGCCCGTCAGGCGACCACTTTGGCTCCGAACTCGCGCAACTTGTCGTACCGAACCCGGTTCCGACGATCTTCTCCTTAGTCGGATCCGCCACGTCGGTCAAATGGATCTGCGATCCTTCCCGCGTCCGGATGGCCCATGCCACCGTGCTTCCGTCCGGCGAAATCGCTGCCGAAGTTGGTGTCCTGGTCTTGCTAAGTGTCTCAATCAACTCGCCGATCCGGGCATCCTTGGTCGTCGTCGAGTTAGTTTCGGCGCGGCCTTCAGGAGCAATACCAAGGGCGAATAGAACAGTAATAAAGGAGAGGAAACAGGACAGAGAACACTTGCGAAGATCGGCAACAGTCATGCGAAAAGCCTAGCATGGCTAACTTGTCTTTGGCCCGTGACCACGGAACCAGCACCTCGGTCAGTGCAATTTGGTCAGACACCAGCAAAAATGGGCCAAAAAGTTGACGTACAGCCCGGAGATTGCTATTGTTAGAAGGTTCCGCGAGTATCCGGACCGTGCCGTTGGGAAGATTCAACGAGCGGAAGGGTCGAGAAAAGCCCACGCAATCTACCCTCATCGTCTGACGCAAGTCAGGAAGTGGCCGTTTGCGCTATACTGGATACAAGAGATTCACCGCAGGACATTCCCGATCGATGATGCATTCGATCTGAATGTCGCAAGTCTGTGGCCCATCGCAATCGCGCCTGCGACACCCTCCACCTTGGATGGGCTATGCGGGCCGGAACAGCGAAACGGAGTCGGCTCATCCTTTGCAGTTAGGAAAGACGCTCGGCCACCGTCGACTGTTATGTCTGGTTTGTTGTACCGATTTACAGACGCAACAGCAGGGAAGATCTTCGTGAAGAGACGCGCCAGCGTTCTCATTCTTTTTGCGTGTACGGCAAAACGAAGCCCTCACTCTCCTGCGCGTCTCTCACAGGTTTGGTTGTAAGGTTTTGCGCGCATTAACTAAGGAGTTCTAGTGCCTACGTTCCATCAGCTCGTCAAGCAGGGCCGCACGCCCACCCGTTATAAAACTGCCAGCCCCGCGCTCCAGGGTTCGCCCCAGCGCCGTGGCGTTTGCACCCGCGTCTACACCCAGACCCCCAAGAAGCCGAACTCGGCGCTCCGTAAGGTCGCCCGTGTTCGCCTCACCAACGGGATTGAGGTTACGACCTACATCCCGGGCATTGGCCACAACCTGCAGGAGCACTCGATTGTGCTCATTCGCGGCGGCCGCGTGAAGGATCTCCCAGGAGTTCGTTACCACGTTGTTCGTGGCACGCTCGACTCAGTCGGCGTTGCCAACCGCAAGCAGAGCCGCTCCAAGTACGGCGCAAAGCGTCCGAAGGCCGCAGCCAAGTAAACCCTGCTGGTCCGTGTAGGCGGACAGCGCAAATTTAGATTTTCAAGTTCAGGCCTTGAGAAGTCGACGGTCCTGAAGGAAGACGAGAAGAGAAAGCAATGCCAAGAAAAGGCTATATCGCGAAGCGTGAAGTTGCTCCAGACCCGGTCTATAACTCCACCCTGGTCACGAAGTTCGTTAACTCCATGATGTGGGGCGGCAAGAAGTCGACCGCTCAGGGTATCTTCTACACCGCCATGACCAATCTTGAGCAGAAGGGTGGCGACGAGGCTCTCAAGCTCTTCAAGAAGGCGATTGAGAACTGTAAGCCGCTTCTCGAGGTCAAGAGCCGCCGAGTTGGCGGAGCAAATTACCAGGTTCCTATCGAAGTTCTCCCCGAACGTCGCACCTCACTCGCCATTCGCTGGCTCGTGACCTATGGCCGCGCTCGTGGCGAAAAGGGCATGGTGGAGAAGTTGACCGCCGAGCTCCTCGATGCCGCTAATGGCCGTGGCGCTGCGATGAAGAAGAAGGAAGACGTCCACCGTATGGCCGAGGCCAACAAGGCCTTCGCTCATTACCGCTGGTAAAGCCAGAGCTTTTCAGCAGACGTCCTGAGGTTTCAGGTTCAACGTTGTTATTACCGCGAGCGGATGCTCGCAGATGAGAGATAGATCGTGGCACGCACTACACCTCTGAATCGTTGCCGGAACATCGGAATCATGGCGCACATTGACGCCGGCAAGACGACGACGACCGAGCGCATCCTCTTCTATACGGGCATCACGCACCGTATCGGCGAGGTGCACGAGGGCACTGCGACCATGGACTGGATGGAGCAGGAGCAGGAGCGCGGCATTACCATCACCTCCGCCGCGACGACTTGCACCTGGAAAAACATCCGTATCAACATCATCGACACCCCAGGCCACGTCGACTTCACTGCTGAGGTCGAGCGTTCGCTCCGTGTCCTCGACGGCGCCGTCGCCTGCTTCGATGCGGTCGCTGGTGTGCAGCCACAGTCTGAGACCGTTTGGCGTCAGGCTGACAAGTACAAGGTTCCCCGCATCTGCTTCATCAATAAGATGGACAAGGCTGGCGCGGACGCTGTCTATGCGACCTCGACCATCGTCGACCGTCTCGGTGCGCGCGCTGTTCCAATCAATATTCAGATTGGTGCTGAAGCGAAGTTCGCTGGTGTCGTCGACCTCGTCACGATGAAGGCGATCTACTGGCATGACGAAACGATGGGCGCCGAGTATTCGGTTGAAGATATCCCTGCCGACCTGCTCGACAAAGCCAAAGAGGCCCGCCACGCTCTGATCGAGGCGGTCGCCGACTCTGACGACGAGATCCTTCATCTCTTCCTCGAAGGGCAGGAGCCCACCGAAGCGCAGCTCAAGGCTGGCATCCGCAAGGCCACCATCGCGATGAACATCTTCCCGGTGCTCTGCGGTTCGTCTTTCAAGAACAAGGGTGTGCAGACGTTGCTCGATGCTGTGGTCGACTATCTTCCCAGCCCGCTCGATATTCCTCCCATGGTTGGCTCTAACCCGGAGAACATGGAGGAGAAGATCATTCGCAAGGCGGACGACAACGAGCCGTTCTCTGCTCTTGGTTTCAAGATCATGACTGACCCGTTCGTCGGTCAGCTTATCTTCATCCGCGTCTACTCGGGCCAGCTCAAGACCGGCGACTCGGTTCTGAACCCACGCACAGGCAAGACCGAGCGTATCGGCCGTCTGCTCAAGATGCACGCCAACAAGCGCGAAGAGATCACAGAGATCCTTGCTGGCGATATCTGCGCTGCCGTTGGTCTCAAGAATCTCGTCACCGGTGACACGATCTGTACCGATAAGCATCCCATCGTGCTCGAGTCCATTGACTTCCCCAAGCCTGTTATCGCGGTTGCCGTCGAGCCAAAGACCAAGGCTGACCAGGAGAAGATGGGCATGGCGCTGGCCAAGCTCGCGCAGGAGGATCCAACCTTCCGCGTCCACACCGATCCAGACTCCGGACAGACGATCATCTCCGGTATGGGTGAGCTGCACCTTGAGATCATCGTCGACCGCATGATGCGCGAGTACAAGGTCGAAGCCAACGTCGGTAAGCCGCAGGTTGCCTACCGCGAGACCATCCGCTCGAACTCGGAGGCGGAAGGCAAGTACATCCGCCAGACCGGTGGCTCGGGTAACTACGGCCATGCCAAGATTCGCATCAGTCCCAACGAGCCGGGCAAGGGGTACGAGTTCTCGAACGACATCAAAGGCGGCACCATCCCCAAGGAGTACATCAAGCCGATCGACCAGGGGATTCAGGACGCAATGCAGCGCGGCGTTCTCGCTGGCTACGAGATGGTCGACATCAAAGTTTCGCTCTACGACGGCAGCTACCACGACGTCGACTCGAACGAAATGGCGTTCAAGATCGCCGGTTCGATGGCCTTCAAGGAAGCGGCCAAGAAAGCCAAGCCAGTTCTGCTTGAGCCGGTGATGTCGGTCGAGGTCACCGTCCCCGAGGAGTACATGGGAACGATCATTGGCGACTTGAACTCGCGCCGAGGAAGAATCGAAGGCATGGAGATGGTTGGCACCACGCAGGCCATCCGGGCCACAGTTCCGCTGAGTACGATGTTCGGTTACGCCACCCACATGCGGTCGTCGACGCAGGGCCGCGCTAACTATTCCATGCAGTTCAAGCAGTACGAAGAGGCGCCGCGGTCGGTCTCGGAAGAGATCATTGCCAAGGTGCAGGGCAAAGACGGTAAAGACAAGTAAGCCGGTGCCGCAAGGCACGTCACCTTTTGGAAGTTGAATTTTAGCAATAGGAAACACGGAGAGAGTCATGGGCAAGGAAAAGTTTGACCGGTCAAAGCCGCACGTAAACATCGGAACGATTGGGCATATTGACCACGGCAAGACGACACTGACGGCAGCGATCACGAAGGTTCTGTCGAAGCACAACCCGAAGAACACGTTCCGTTCGTTCGACACGATCGACAACGCTCCGGAAGAGCGTGAGCGCGGCATCACGATTGCGACCTCGCACGTTGAGTACGAGACGCCGAACCGGCACTACGCGCACGTCGACTGCCCCGGCCACGCCGATTACATCAAGAACATGATCACCGGCGCCGCGCAGATGGATGGCGCGATTCTGGTGGTTGCTGCCACCGATGGCCCGATGCCTCAGACCAAGGAGCACGTGCTGCTCGCCCGCCAGGTTGGCGTGCCGTACATCGTGGTGTTCCTCAACAAGTGCGATGCGGTTGAGGACGAAGAGCTGATCGAGCTGGTCGAGATGGAGGTCCGCGAGCTGTTGTCGAAGTACGACTACCCCGGCGACGACACCCCGATCATTCGCGGCTCTGCGCTTGGCGCGCTCAACGGCGAAGCCAAGTGGGAGGCCAAGATCGACGAGCTGATGGCGGCGGTGGACAAGTACATTCCGCAGCCTGAGCGTGCGGTCGACCAGCCGTTCCTGATGCCGATCGAAGACATCTTCTCGATCTCGGGCCGCGGCACTGTGGTTACGGGCCGTATCGAGCGCGGCAAGGTGAAGGTTGGCGAGGAGTCCGAGATCGTCGGCTTCCGCGAGACCCGCAAGACGGTTGTCACCGGCGTCGAGATGTTCAAGAAGCAGCTGGACGAAGGTCTGGCAGGCGACAACGCCGGTCTTCTTCTGCGCGGTATCGCGAAGGAAGATGTGGAACGCGGCATGGTATTGGCCAAGCCCGCTTCGATCAAGCCACACACCGACTTCAAAGGCGAGGTCTACGTGCTCTCGAAGGAAGAGGGCGGCCGCCACACACCGTTCTTCAACGGTTATCGTCCGCAGTTCTACTTCCGCACGACCGACGTTACGGGTTCGGCGAAGCTTCCTGCGGGCACAGAGATGTGCATGCCTGGCGACAACATCCAACTGGAGATCACGTTGCACACCCCGGTTGCCATGGAGAAGGGCTTGCGCTTCGCCATCCGCGAAGGCGGACGCACCGTCGGCGCCGGAACCATCTCCGACATCATCAAGTAAGGAAAGTGCTTCACACAGAAGTCTTTAGTTTTTAGTTGTTCAAGATTAACGAGGGCTGCCGGCCCATTGAGAAGTGAGAAAGAAATGACCGGCAGCCACTCCAACAGTTCTTTGAAGCAGGAAAGAGAAAAACAATGGCTGGACAGAGAATCAGAATTCGGTTGAAGGCATATGACTACCGCGTACTCGACACCTCCACTGGAGAAATCGTCGAGACGGCCAAGCGCACTGGAGCCCAGGTTGCGGGTCCCATTCCGCTGCCAACCATGAAGAACAAGTACTGCGTCCTTCGCTCGCCCCATGTCGACAAGAAGTCGCGCGAGGCTTTCGAGATTCGTACCCACAAGCGTCTCATCGACATCCTCGAGCCGACCCAGCAGACGGTTGACGCGCTGATGAAGCTCGATCTCCCCGCTGGCGTCGACGTAGAGATCAAGACTGTGCAGAAATAAAGAAGATTTAAGCAGAGAGAGTCTAGTTTTTGGATTTTAGATGTTCAACCGGCAGTGCTGAGCCATTCAGCCAGCATGATGAGGAAAGGAAGCTCCAATGTCAGTAGTCGGAATTCTCGGAAAAAAGATCGGCATGACTCAGCTCTTCGATGACCGCGGCGACATTCACCCGGTCACCGTGCTCAAGGCTGGCCCATGCGTCATTACGCAGCTCAAGACGCTTGCCAAGGACGGCTACGACGCCGCCCAGATCGGCTACGTCGACTTCGTCAAGGCCTCCAAAGTCAACAAGGCTATGACGGGCCACTTTGCCAAGTCGAATGTCCCTCCCGTAAGGATGATCAAGGAAGTCGCTCTCGAGGCGGTCAAGCCGGTTGAAGGTGAAGAAGCAGTCACCGTCAAAGCTGGCGATCGCATCCTGGTCGACATCTTCAACGACGAAAAGTTCGTCGACGTCATTGGGACTTCCAAGGGCCGCGGCTTCGCTGGCGTCATTCGCCGCCACGGCTTCGGCGGCGGTCCCAAGTCGCACGGTCACATGTTCCAGGTTCAGGGGTCCATCGGAGCCTCGTCCTTCCCGTCCCGCGTATTCCCCGGTCAGCGTATGCCCGGTCACATGGGCCACGAACAGGTCACCGTCCGCAACCTCCGCATTCGCGGCATCGACCTCGAGGATAACCTCCTCATGGTCGAAGGCGCGGTACCCGGGCCACGTGATGGGTTTGTCCTGATCTCCAAGGCCAAGGCGCCACCACGCGAGCGTCGTGGATTTGCCGGTGCAGGCACACTTGATCCGTTGAAGGCTTCGAAGAAGGCAGCACCGAAGAAGAAGTAAAGAAATAAATAAGCAGAGTTTTTGTATTTGCTTGCGTTTAGTTTCACAAGCTGCGCGGAGAACACACCGGATATCGCAGCCTAACAAAGTCAAGGTTCGCCGCATCGATGGCGAGCACGAAGAGAGAAGAACGATGGCAAACATCAATGTAGTCAATCTCGGCGGAAAGAAGGTTGGTGAGTTCGAACTCGCCGATGAGGTCTTCGCAGGCGAGATCAACGACGCGCTGCTCTGGGAGTCGGTCAAGCACTACCGCGCCGCTCTCCGTCAGGGAACCGCGGCAACCAAGAGCCGCAATCAGGTCTCGGGCGCCGGCAAGAAGCTCTGGAAACAGAAGGGAACCGGCCGCGCTCGCGTCGGGTCGATTCGTACGCCTCTCTGGAGAGGAGGCGGCACGGTTCACGGACCCAAGCCCCGCAGCTACGAGTACGCCTTCCCGCAAAAGAAGTTGATGGGCGCACTCCGCTCGGCAATCGCAGCGAAGATCGCAGACGGCAAGTTCACCGTCGTAGACTCCTTCGAGGTCGCTGAGGCCAAGACGAAGCTCTTCCGCACCGCGCTCAACAAGCTCGAGGCCGGCAAGACCACCCTCCTGGTTGAGAGCAGCCGCAAGCTCGACGAAAAGCTCTACCTCGGCTCGCGCAACCTGGCCGGTGTCGAACTCGTTCTCAGCTCCGAGGTTCACCCCTACGACCTGCTTCGCTACGAGCATGCCATCTTCTCGAGGGATGCCATCGAGGCTCTGCAGGAGACCCTCAAGAAGTTTGTATCGAAGCGCAAGACCACTGCGCAGAAGGAGGTTGCGTAATGCCAACCCTCTATACCGTCATTCGCCGCCCCCTCATTACCGAAAAGGGCATGACCGTGAAGGAGACGCAGAACACGTTAGTGTTCGAGGTCGATCACAAAGCAACTAAAACAGAAGTGAAACAAGCTGTGGAAGCTCTCTTCAAGGTCAAGGTCACTGGAGTTCGCACCGCGACAGTCGAGGGTAAGGAGCGCCGCCGTGGCAAGTTCGCCGGCTACCGCCCCGACTGGAAGAAGGCTTACGTTCGCCTCAAAGATGGTGAGAAGATGCCGGAATACCTCAACAGCCTCTAAGCGAGATTTTTTCGCCGCAACAGAATTCAGGAACCGAAGCGCGGCTGAGCAATCAGCGGCGCAGGCAAGGGAATAAAGACGATGCCGATCAAATCATTTCGACCGATTACTCCATCACTCCGTTTTACGACGAGTCTCGTCAACGACGACATCACGACGGACAAGCCGCATAAGCCGTTGCTCGGAGTCAAACAGCGCACTGGCGGCCGCAACAGTACCGGCGCGCTCACCATGCGCCATCACGGCGGCGGTCACAAACAGAAGCTGCGTATTATCGACTTCAAACGTGATAAGTACGGTATACCCGGCACCGTCGCGACCGTCGAGTACGATCCGAACCGGAGCTCCCGCATCGCGCTGATCCACTACGCAGACGGTGAGAAGCGCTACATCATCCAGCCCATCGGCCTCACCGTCGGTCAGTCGATCATGAGCGGGCCGGACGCCGATATTCTCGTTGGCAACGCTCTGCCGCTCAAAAACATTCCGGCCGGTACCACCGTCCACAACATCGAACTCCGTCCTGGCAAGGGCGCGCAGATGGCCCGATCCGCCGGCGCTCAGGTTCAGCTCATCGCCAAGGAAGGCGACTATGCTCTCCTCAAGCTGCCCTCGGGCGAGACCCGTAAGGTCCTCGTCGAGTGCATGGCGACCATTGGCCAGGTTGGCAACACTGACCACGAGAACACCACCGTCGGCAAGGCGGGACGCAATCGCTGGAAGGGTATTCGCCCCTCCAACCGCGGTGTCTCGATGAACCCTGTTGATCACCCGCACGGCGGTGGTGAAGGTAAGACCTCGGGCGGCCGTCACCCTGTAACTCCATGGGGCCAGCCGACTCGCGGATACAAGACTCGTAACAACAAGCGAACCGATGTATTCATCGTCAAGCGTCGGAGCAAGTAAGAAAAGGTATTTCCGTAGAAAGTTTTAGTTTTTAGATTTTCGTTTTCGCAGTAAAGGCACCACCAAGTCTCGCAAGCAAGAGATTCGTCGTATCCAGCATCGCAACAAAGAAAGTCAGAGCTCAGCACAATGTCACGTTCAGCGAAAAAAGGTCCTTTCATCGACGACCACCTCACAAAAAAGATCGATGCGATGAATCAGGTCAACGACAAGAAGGTAGTGCGCACCTGGTCCCGCCGGTCCACCATTCACCCGGACTTCGTCGGCCACACAATCGCCGTGCACAACGGCCGCAAGTTCATCCCGGTGTACGTGACGGAGAACATGGTTGGTCATAAGCTCGGAGAATTCGCGGCGACCCGCACCTTCAAGGGCCACTCCGCGCGTGCCGCTGAGACCACCGCCAAGCCCAAATAGGCCTGGCAGCGTTTGCAATTACGCATCACCGTTTAGCGAAGAAGTTTTGAAGGACGAAGATTATGGCTAACGCAGTAGAAAAAATCAGAGAGTTCCGCGCTGAGGCGAAGTTTCAGCGCACCAGCCCGCAGAAGGTGAAGTTGATTCTGGATCTCATCAAGGGCCTTCGCGTCGAGCAGGCGCTCAACACCGTTCACTTCAGCACCAAGCGGATGGCGCCGGTCGTTGAAAAGGTTCTCCGTTCGGCGATCCAGAACGCTACCTACGTCTCGCAAGAGCAGGGCCTCGACGTTGACGTGGACAACCTCTACGTTCGCACCGCCGTTGCGAACGAAGGGCCTCGTATGAAGCGTATTCGCCCCGCCCCAATGGGCCGTGCCTTCCGCTACCAGCGCAGGCTTGCACACATCGTCGTCACCGTAGCTGAGAAGAAGCCGGTCACCGCCATCAGCGCAGGTGCCGAGTCAACCCCAGCCCCGGCAGCGAAGAAGACCACGAAGAAGGCAGCGACCAAGACCGCGGCAAAGCCCGCAGCCAAGAAGGCTACCGCAAAGAAGACGACCGCCAAGAAGCCCGCAGCCAAAAAGGCCGCGAAGTAAGCAGTTTCTTGTAAACTTAAAGTTTTGCACTACGCCCACCGGCTCAACCGGAGAGGGCACGGAGTAAAGGGAAGCTATGGGACAGAAAGTCCATCCGTATGGGTTACGCCTCGGCATTAACAAGCCGTGGAAATCACGCTGGTTCGTCGAGCGCGGCTATGACAAGCTGCTGGTCGAGGACGTCAAGCTCAAGGCTGAGCTGCGCGAGAAGCTGAAGGCTGCCGGCGTCAGTTCGGTCGAAGTCGAGCGTCCAGGCAACAAGCTGCGCCTGATCATTCGTACCGCGCGCCCGGGCATCATCATCGGCCGCAAGGGCGCCGAGATCGACAAGCTCAAGGCCGACATCCAGAAGCGCACCAGCCGCGAAGTCTTTATCGACATCCTCGAGGTGAACAAGCCGGAGCTCGACGCTCAGCTGGTCGCTGAGAACATCGCGCTACAGCTCGAGAAGCGCGTCAGCTTCCGTCGCGCCATGCGCAAGTCGGTTGACTCCGCGCTTCGCTTCGGCTGTAAGGGTATTAAGGTCCGCGTCTCCGGTCGCCTCAACGGAAACGAGATCGCCCGTTCCGAGTGGTATCTCCAGGGCCGTCTGCCGCTGCACACCCTGCGCGCCGACATCGACTACGGTTTCGCCGAGGCACACACCACCTACGGCATCATCGGCGTCAAGACCTGGGTCTACCGTGGCGACATCTACGAGCAGAAGAAGCGCCGCGACCAGGGCCTCACGGCTGGTGCGTTCGCGTCCTAACGATTTTCCCGGCACAGCCGGAGTTTCAGGGGAGCGTATCCCCGAAAGAGTGAAGAGGGTTTTCTTATGTTGATGCCAAAGAAGGTCAAGTTTCGCAAGCAGCAGCGCGGCCGCATGACCGGCAAAGCGTGGCGCGGCTCCGATCTTTCGTTCGGCGACTACGGCCTCAAGGTCATGGAGTGCGGCTACATCACCGACCGCCAGATCGAAGCCAGCCGTATCGCGATGACGCGTTTCATCAAGCGCGGTGGCAAGGTCTGGCTCCGTCTGTTCCCGGACAAGCCCATCACCAAGAAACCTGCCGAAACCCGTATGGGTAAGGGCAAGGGCGCTCCAGATCATTGGGTCTGCGTCGTTCGCCCCGGTCGTATCCTGTTTGAGATGGAAGGCGTCACTCCGGAGCTTGCCAAAGAGGCGATGCGTCTTGCGGCCCATAAGCTTCCGCTCAAGACCAGCTTTGTCCAACGCCACGATGTCAAGGCGACGGTCGTTACCAAATAAGACCGGCCAAGTAGCTTTTAGCAACTCTTTTAGTAGTTAGGAAAAAGACAATGGAATTCGAAAAGATTCGCAACCTCAGTGATGAAGAGCTCAAGAGCGAGCAGGCCAAAGCCGGCGAGCAGCTCTTCCGCATCCGCTTCCAGAAGAGCCTCGGCAACGTCGACGGGATCAAGAAGCTGCGGACGCTCAAGCTGGACATCGCCCGCATCAAAACCGTCGAGCGCCAGCGCACTCTTGCGGCCGAGAAAGCCGCCAACCCAGTCGTCGCCAACGCTGCGCCGGCCAAGAGCACTCGCACCGCCCGCAAGAAAGCGAAGAAGGACTAATCATGGCAGACACAACGAACACCACCGCAGCTACGACTTCAGAAGCTCAGACCTCACGCCGCAACGAGAAGGTCGGCCTCGTAGTTTCGACCAAGATGCAGAAGACCATTGTCGTCGAGATCGAGATGCGCAAGGCTCATCCCAAGTACAAGCGCGTCATGAAGTCGAACAAGAAGTTTTACGCGCACGACGAACAGAACTCCGCTCGCGTCGGCGATGTCGTCCGCATCCGCGAGGCTCGTCCCTTGTCCAAGCTCAAGCGCTGGTCGCTCGAGGAGATCGTTCGCCGCTCTTCGCTCGCACTCGCCGATGACAAGAAGGCCGCCGCCGCCGAAGCCAAGTAATTAGAAGCCTGGGGCATATGCCCAGGCCGTATCACCGCCTTAGATAGCCAGGAGAAGAACGATGTCAGTACAAATGAGAACAATCCTTGATGTGGCCGACAACTCCGGCGCGCGCAAGCTGCAGGTGATCCTGCCCCTCGGTGGCGGTCTTGGCAAGAAGGCCGGCCTCGGCGATGTCGTCACCGCAGCCGTCAAAGAAGCCTCACCCGATGGCACCGTCAAGAAGGGTAAAGTGGTCAAGGCCGTGATCGTTCGCACGCGCAAAGAGTACCGCCGCCGCGATGGCACGTACATTCGCTTCGACCAGAACGCTGCAGTTGTCATCAACGACGTCAACGAGCCAGTCGGTACCCGTGTATTCGGACCCGTGGCCCGCGAACTCCGCGAGAAGAAGTTCCTCAAAATCGTCTCGCTCGCTCCTGAGGTCATTTAGTTTCACGCATTCCGTTTGGGGGATGCGCAAATATAAAGCCGGAGTCCGACTCCGTGGTAACAGGTTCGTCGAGGAAAAGAGAGAGTTATGGCAGGGATTAAGATCAAGCGCAATGACAAGGTCGAAGTAATCGCAGGCAAAGACAAAGGCAAGCAAGGCCGCGTCCTTCGCGTCATCGCAGAAAAGAATCGCGTCCTCGTCGAGGGCGTCATGATGGTCAAAAAGCACGTCAAGCCCAACCCCCAGCGCAACATCAAGGGAGGCATTGCCGAGCAGGAGTCTACCATCCATGTCTCGAATGTCATGCTGATCGACGGCGAAGGCAACAAGACCCGTGTTGGTTCGCGTTTCGAGGGAGACACCAAAGTTCGCTTCTCGAAGGCGAGTGGCAACACGATCGCTGAGAAGAAGAAGTAAAGAGAAAGAAACGAAATCAGTTTTTAAGTAATAGCAGTTCAAATCTTGTAACAACGGTTCACCCCACGCATCGGTATACGGGACTTCAAACCCAATCCGGCAACCGTGGAGAAAGCGAAGAATAATCATGGCAGCACGACTCAAGCAGAAGTACGAGACCGAGATCAAACAGGCGCTGGGCAAAGAGCTCAACATCACCAACGCCATGGCGATCCCCAAGCTCGAGAAGATCGTCATCAACATGGGACTCGGCGAAGCCACCCAGAACGTCAAGATCATGGACCCCCTGGTGGCCGATCTTGCCGCCATCGCCGGCCAGAAGCCTGTGACCACCAAGGCCAAGAAGTCCATCGCCGCCTTCAAGGTGCGCGAAGGCATGCCCATCGGCGCTATGGTCACCCTGCGCGGCGACACGATGTACGAGTTCCTCGACCGCCTCATCTCCATCGCACTTCCCCGAGTCCGCGACTTTCGCGGCGTCTCCTCGAAGAGCTTTGATGGCCGCGGCAACTACACCCTTGGCCTCCGCGATCAGCTGATCTTCGCTGAGATCGATTACGCCAAGGTCGACAAGCTCAAGGGCATGAACGTCACCATCGTCACCACGGCGAAGGATGACAACGGTGCCCGCGCTCTGCTCAAGGGTTTTGGAATGCCCTTCCGCGTTGGAGCATAAAGAAAGATAACCAAGTCTTCTTTTGGACTTTGAACCAAAGATAGAGAGTAAAAAACATGGCAACTACAGCAAAACGCGTCAAAGACGCAAGGAAACCGAAGTTCAAGTCCCGCCAGCACAACCGCTGCCAGCTCTGCGGCCGTCCTCGCGCGTTCCTTCGCAAGTTCGGTGTATGCCGCCTCTGCTTCCGTTCGCTCGCCCTCAAGGGAGAAATTCCGGGCGTCGTCAAGTCGAGCTGGTAGAATAAAAGAATCCGTGTGCGGCTCTGTCGCGCACTTACTCCAGAGACCTCATCAGGGCGTCAGCTTATGGTGCAGAAGTCTGGACGTACTACCCGAAACAAACATCCCCGCAGGTTCTCGTGAGAGACACTCGTGAGCGAACGGGGGATGAAGGAGAATGAATGAACCTCACTGATCCAGTAGCCGACTTCCTGACCCGCATCCGCAACTCCATCCGTGCCCGTCACCAGAAGCTCGACGTCCCCGCATCCAAGCTCAAGGCCGAGATCGCCCGCATCCTCAAGGAAGAGGGCTACATCGCCAACTACAAGCCCACCGAAGAGAATGGGCAGAAGGTCCTTCGCGTCTATCTCAAGTACGGCCCGAACAACGAAGCCGTCATCCGCGACCTGCAGCGCGTCTCCCGTCCAGGTTGCCGTGTCTACCTCGGCCGCGACGAGATCCGCCGCGTCCAGGGTGGCCTTGGCATCTCCATTATGACTACCCCAAAGGGCGTCATGACCGGACGTCAGGCCCGCCGCGAAGGTGTCGGCGGCGAGATCCTCTGCGAAGTCTGGTAGTTTTCACACTTTGATTTTCCGTTATCTGCGCAAGATGACGAATGTGAAGAAAAGATTTACCGGCTGCAGTGGAACGACCAGCAAAAGCTGCTCGCGACTCGCAAGCCATAAAAGGAATCATCATGTCACGTATTGGTAGGAAGCCGATCGCTCTACCCGCAGGCGTCAAGTACACGGTCAGCGAGAACGGCAACACAGTCCTGGTCGAAGGCCCCAAGGGCAAGGTTAGCGCCCTGCTCCCCGGCGGCATCACCCTCGTCCAGAAGGACGGCCATCTCGTCACCGAGCGTCAGAACGACAAGCAGGCGGCCTTCCATGGTCTCGCCCGCGCACTGGTCTACAACGCTGTCACCGGCGTCACCACCGGCTGGACCAAGGATATCGACATCGTAGGCATCGGGTACCGCGCCGAGATGAAGGGCAAGAATATGGTCGTCTTCACCCTCGGCTACTCTCACCCCATCGAGTTTCCCTTGCCCACCGGCATCTCAGTTGAGATCGACCCCAAGCAGACACACCTCACCATCTCCGGTATCGACCGGCAGAAGGTAGGCCAGATCGCCGCTGACATGCGTTCCCTCCGCAAGCCCGATCCATACAAAAACAAGGGCGTCCGTTACACCGGTGAGAAGCTGAAGAAGAAGGTTGGTAAGACCGGCGCGAAGTAACGTGTAGAGCGTATTGACCGGTCGAGCGGTACTCGTCGAGACCGGAGCGAAACAATTCGGTGAGGAGTGGTTAACGTCAAGTGAACCACTCCTCACTCAACACAGTTTGAACAACCGAACGTCCCCAGCACTCTGGGTACGCCCCTAGGAAGGAAAGCCACTATGATCAATCCTCGTCAACGCAACGTCATTCGCCAGCGCGTCCACACGCGCATCCGCGAGAAGATGTCCGGTACTGCAGAGCGCCCACGCCTCAACGTTTACCGCTCGCTCAACCACATCTACACCCAGCTCATCGATGATCTCAACGGAGTCACCATCGCTTCCGCCTCCTCTTTCGGCAAGAAGTCCGAAGACAAGAAGTACGGTGGCAACGTTGCTGCCGCTGCTGAGGTTGGCAAACTCATCGCCGAGCGCGCGAAAGAGAAGGGCATCAAAAAGGTGGTCTTCGATCGTGGCGGCTATCTCTACCACGGCCGTGTAAAAGCCCTCGCCGACGCAGCCCGCGAAGCGGGTCTCGATTTCTAAGGTTTCCCAAGGCGCCCACATTGGCCGCCAGAAAGCTGGATAAGACATTATGGCAATGAAGAAAAAAATCGATGCGAACCGCCTCAACCTCAAGGACGAGGTCGTTTCGATCAACCGCGTCACCAAGGTAGTGAAGGGCGGTAAAAACATGTCCTTCGCCGCACTCGTCGTCATCGGTGATCCCGGCGAAGGCGTAGTCGGCTACGGCTCCGGCAAGGCGAAGGAGGTCCCCCAGGCGATCCGCAAAGGGATCGAGTCCGCCAAGAAGAACCTGCACAAGGTCAACCTCACCGCGAGCACGATTCCTCACCAGGTCCTCGGCCACTACGGCGCTGGCCAGGTTATGCTCAAGCCCGCCCCCGAAGGTACTGGCGTCATCGCCGGCAAGACGGTTCGCGCCGTCATGACCGCCGCTGGCGTGCAGAACGTGCTCACCAAGAGCCTCGGCTCGGCGAACCCGCACAACGTCATCAAGGCCACCTTCGACGCTCTCATCCAGCTTCGCAACAAGGCCGAAGTCGCCGCCCTGCGCGGCAAGTCAGAGGACGAGCTCTAAGCTCGACTCTGCTCCAACAAGATTCCCAGGAGCTCTCGTATGGCAACCAAGAACGCAACCGCCAAAATTAAGCTGCAGTACTTCCGTTCGAAGATCTGTACCCCGGTTAAGCACAAGCTCGTCATCAAGGGCCTCGGCTTCACCCGTCTCAACCAGATCGTCGAGCGTGAGGACACCCCATCCATTCGTGGCATGGTCGCTAAGGTCCCCCATCTCGTCCGCGTAGTAGAGTAGTTCGGGATTAAGCGTGGGGCTTTAGCCCCGTCTCTTATCAGGCATCACCAAATCATGCGAGTCGCTGGACCAACGAGTCCACCGGCGTTAAGCGAGGAAACAATGGCAATTCGTAATCTCTCTAATCTCCGCGCCCCCAAGAAGGCAAACGAAAACAAGAAACGTATCGGCCGCGGTATGGGTTCCGGTATGGGTAAGACCTCAACCCGCGGACACAAGGGTCAGGGCTCCCGCTCCGGCTCCTCCCTCATGCGCGGCTTCGAAGGCGGCCAGATGCCCCTTCACCGCCGTCTGCCTAAGCGTGGCTTCACCAACATCTTCCGCGTCGAGTACCAGGTCCTCGGCCTCGACCGCGTCGCCGAGATCGCCGCCGCCGAAAACGTCTCCGAGTTCACTCTCGACAAGATCGTCGCCCTTGGCCTCCTCCGCAAGAAGAATGGCCTCATCAAGGTCCTCAACAACGGAGAGATCAAGACCGCGGTCACCATCCACGCACACAAGTTTTCCAAGACCGCCCAGGAAGCGATCGAGAAGGCCGGCGGCAAGGCCATCCTTATTGGCTAGGCAGCATTTAGAATAGATTGGCAGGCGAGGGCACACGCCCTCGCATCGCCGTTTTACCAGAAGTACAGTTTCACCCCGAGGTTCCAGCACCCGATGTTCGAGAAAATCGCAAACATCTTCAAAATCCCCGACCTCCGCAAGCGCGTCCTCTTTACGCTTGCCATGTTGGCCGTCTATCGTCTCGGCTCGCACATCCCCACCCCGGGCATCAACGCCGACATGCTCGCCCAGTTCTTCAATCAGAACTCCGGTTCAGCGCTCGGTCTGGTTGACCTTTTCTCTGGCGGCAACCTCCGCAAGCTCACCGTCTTCGCCCTCGGCATCATGCCCTACATCACGGCGTCGATCATCTTCCAGCTGCTCACCGTCATCTATGAGCCGCTGGCGAAACTCCAGAAGGAAGGCGAACTCGGCCGCCGCAAGATCACCCAGTGGACGCGCTACGTCACCGTCCTGCTCGGTATCATCCAGTCCTTCGCTATCGCCCTCACGCTGACCAACACAAGCACCGGCCAGTCGATGGTCACCATCTCGCGCAGCGCCTTCATCCCGCTCTGCGTCATCACCCTCACCGCTGGCACTGCTTTCATCATGTGGCTAGGTGAGCAGATCACTGAGCGCGGCATCGGCAACGGCATGAGCCTGCTCATCTTCACCGGTATAGTCGTCGGCTTGCCCAAAGGCGTAGAAAATCTCTATGAGAAGGCTCGCGACAGCGCCTGGGGAGCACTTACCCCCATCGCTATCATCGCCCTGGTCGCCGGCATGATCGCCGTCGTCGCCTTCATCGTCTTTGTCGAACGCTCCGAGCGCCGCATTCCCGTCCAGTACGCCAAGCGTATCGTTGGCCGCAAGATGATGGGTGGCCAGTCCACACATCTTCCTCTCAAGGTCAACTCCGGCGGCGTCATGCCGGTCATCTTCGCCAGTTCCATTCTCTCGGCGCCTCTGCTCTTCGCCAACGCTCACATCTTCGGATACTCCCTGCAGGACTCCTCTTTCTTCGGCCCTATCTTCCGCGCCATCGCGCCCGGTGAGCCCTGGTATGAGGTCCTCCAGATGGCGGCGATCATCTTCTTCGCCTACTTCTACATCTCCATCGTCTTCCGCCCCGATGACATCGCCGACAACATGCGCAAGTACGGCGGCTTCATTCCCGGCATCCGCCCCGGCAAGCGCACCGCCGACTTCATCAACGACGTGCTCACGCGTATCACCCTTGTCGGCGCGATCTACCTCATCATCATCACCATCATTCCGACCTTCCTCATCAGCGGAATTCACTTCAACCACCTCTGGCTTGTCGGTCCCGTCTTTGACCACCTGCCCAGCTGGATGACCAACGGTCTCGGCGTCAACTTCTACTTCGGTGGCACCTCGCTTCTCATCGTCGTCGGCGTCGCTATGGACACCGTTCAGCAGATCGAATCGCAGCTCATCATGCGCCACTACGACGGCTTCACTCCCAAGAGTGGCCGCATTCGTGGCCGCAAGAGTTGGTAGGCGTGTCAACGTTGACTATTGATTCCGTAACAAAGCAGCCGGCCTCGGCAGGGAGTTTTCTGCCTGGGCCGGTGCTTCTTCTGGGCGCCCCAGGAGTAGGCAAAGGCACGCAGGCCAAAGCAATAATGGCCTCCTATGGCATTCCTCAAATCTCCACCGGTGATATTCTCCGCGCCAACATATCGAGTGGTACGCCTCTCGGAAAGGCAGCCAGGGCCCTCGTCGACCAAGGCACGCTCGTCTCCGATGATCTAGTCAACCAGATGGTCGCCGACCGCCTCTCACAGCCCGACACCGCCCGCGGCTTCATCCTCGATGGCTTCCCCCGCACCCTCAATCAGGCGCTCTGGCTGGACGCAAAACTCGCATCCAATAGCAACGTTCTCCCCGTCGTCGCCATCAGCATCGTGGTCGACTACGAGCATCTCAAGCACCGCATCACCGGACGCCGCATCTCCCCCGCTGGGCGCATCTACAACATTTACTCAAACCCGCCCAAGGTCCCCGGCATCTGTAACATTGACGGTTCTACTCTCGCGCAGCGCCCCGACGACTCCGAAGCGGTCTTTGCGGATCGCATGAAGACATTTGAGACCCAGACAGCCCCTGTCGTCGAACACTATCGCAACCTTGGCCGCTTCGAAGAGATCAACGGCGACCAGCCCGTCGAACAGGTAACCGAAGCGATCGAAGCCGCTCTCAAGCGCCTCCGATCTTCCAATTAGAGATCGCGTCCATGGCCATCATGATCAAAACGCCGCAAGAGATCGAGAAGATGCGGATCTCTGGCAAAGCCCTCCGCCAGGTACACAACGCGATCGCGCCTCACGTCCTCCCCGGCGCTTCGACGATGGACCTCGAAGAGATCGCCATCAAAAAGATCGCGGAACTTGGCGCCATCCCGGCCTTCAAGGGCTACCATGGCTATCCCGCTGCCCTCTGCACCTCAGTCAATGACGAGGTCGTCCATGGCATCCCCGATGCCAAACGCATCCTCAAAGAGGGCGACATTCTCTCGATCGACTGCGGAGTCATCATCGACGGCTTCTACGCAGACGCCGCCGTCACCTACCCGATCGGCAAGGTCAGCCCCCAGACCTGCAAGCTCCTCGAAGTAACCCAGGCCTCCCTTGAAAAGGCCATCCAGCAGTGTCAGGTCGGAGGCCGCCTCGGCGACATCTCCGCCGCCGTCCAGGAGCTCTGCGAGGCCGAAGGCTTCGGCGTAGTCCGTGAGTTTGTCGGCCACGGAATCGGCCGCGCCATGCATGAAGACCCCCAGGTGCCCAACTTCGGCGACCCCGGTAAAGGCCCCCGTCTCAAGGCAGGTATGGTTCTGGCCATCGAGCCCATGATCAACGCCGGCGGCCCGGAAGTCCGCGTCCTGAAGGACGGCTGGACCGCTATTACCATCGACGGCAGCTATAGCGCCCACTTCGAGCACACCGTAGCCATAACAAAAGATGGCCCCCAGGTACTGACTCGCTAGGAAAAAAGACCCAATCTGGGTTACTATAGAAGATGCTGTGTGTGCAAGTGCACAACACAGCACATCCGGTTGCAGCCAACAAGCTTCAGCCTAAACAGAAGTTATGGAAACAAAGAGGTTAGCCTCCCAGCTTTCCAAAGGAGATCGTTTGTCGAAGGAAGATGCAATTGAAGTGATGGCAGTAGTCGTCGAGACGCTGCCAAATGCGATGTTCAAGGTTGAGCTTGAGAACAAGCATCAGGCCCTTGCTCACGTCTCCGGACGTATGCGCAAAAACTTCATCCGTATCCTCCCCGGCGACCGCGTCGCGATTGAGCTCAGTCCGTATGACCTCAACCGCGGCCGCATTGTCTACCGCTACAAGTAGACAAGAAACGCTGTTCCACCTCCCGGATCGCCAGGTCTTCATTTTGGCTTCTAGGTAGGCCTGGGCTTTTGCCTGGGCATTCAAGGTCATGCATGAATAGGCATGTCCTCTGTTCCACCGGCTCTAAGTTCTAAGAAGAAGGGAATCACAATGAAGGTCCGTGCTTCAGTAAAGAAGATCTGCGAGAAATGCAAAATCATTCACCGCCGTGGCGTCGTTCGCGTCATCTGCAGTGCGAGCGCCAAGCATAAGCAGCGCCAGGGCTAAAGAAAAACAAAGAGAAGAAGTCTTTGTCTTTCTGACCTGAGTTCCACCGGCCCCGCCGGGCTAGTTAGCCGAAGTTAAGGCTTGCGTTGAACCCGTCGGAACCAGCCGCAAACCAATCACCCCGCTCTGTGGCGAAGCCACTTGAGCCCAACCGAAAAGGAACCCCATGGCACGTATTGCTGGAGTCGATGTCCCTAGCAACAAACAGGCGCGCATCGGACTCACCTACATCTTCGGAATCGGCAACTCTCGCGCCGCCAAGATTCTCGCGAAGGCGGAAGTCGATCCCTTCGCGAAGCTCGGCACGCTCGACGAGGACGCGCTGAACCGCATCCGTCAGGTCATTGAAGCTGAGGGCCAGATCGAAGGCGATCTGCGCAAGGACATCTCCCTCAACATCAAGCGCCTCATCGAAATTCAGTCCTACCGTGGCCTCCGCCACCGCCGTTCGCTCCCCGTTCGTGGACAGCGCACCCACACCAACGCTCGCACCCGCAAAGGCCCACGTAAGGGAACCGTTGCCGGTAAGAAGAAAGCGACGAAATAAGACATGGCGAAGACACAGAATACGAAGGGCGCAGCAGCAAAGCCCGGCAAGAACAAGAAGTTCAAGAAGCGCGAACGCAAGAACGTTCCATTTGGTCTCGTCTTCATTCAGGCCTCGTTCAACAACACCATCGTCACCATCACCGACCAGGTGGGCAACACGCTTAGCTGGAAATCGTCCGGTTCGCTCGGCTTCCGCGGCTCCCGCAAGGGCACTCCGTTCGCCGCGCAGCAGGCCGCCGTCGGTGCTGCTAACGCGGCCCGCGACCACGGTGTCCGCTCGGTCGATGTGCGCGTCTCCGGTCCCGGCTCCGGCCGTGAGTCCGCGATCCGCGCACTCGCCACCACCGGCATCGAGGTCCGCAGCATCCGCGACGTTACGCCGATGCCGCACAACGGCTGCCGTCCGCCCAAGCGCCGCCGCGTCTGACGCTATGGCGCTCTCGATGAAGCCCTCCTGCGAACGTTGCAACACCGCGCTCGCAGTCAACGGAGTGGCCTTCATCTGCACCTACGAATGCACCTTCTGCGCTCCGTGCGCTCAAGCCATGCATTCCATCTGTCCCAACTGTGGCGGGGAACTGGTTCCCAGACCCCGCCGCAAGTAGGACAAAACAAGTAACTGGATCGTGAAGAAGCGCTGCCCGCGCGTAAAGCGATCGTCACCCGAAGTCAGGAGTAATAAAAATGGCACGTTACACAGGACCCGTCTGCCGCCTCTGCCGCCGCGACGGAACCAAACTCTTCCTCAAGGGAGCCAAGTGCTTCTCCGAGAAATGCCCTGTCGAGAAGCGCAACTTCCCCCCTGGCCAGCACGGCCAGTCCCGCAAGGTCAAGAAGGTTGTCGGCTACGGTCTCCAGCTCCGCGAGAAGCAGAAGGCCAAGCGCATCTACTTCACCCTCGAGACCCAGTTCCGCGCCTACTATCAGAAAGCCTCGAACAAGACCGGTGTCACCGGCGAACTCCTGCTCCAGCAGCTTGAGACCCGCCTCGACAACGTCGCCTACCGCCTCGGCTTCGCCATGAGTCGCCGCCAGGCCCGTCAGGTTGTCCGTCACGGTCACCTCCAGGTCAACGGCCGCAAGGTCAACATCCCGTCCTTCCAGGTCAAGGTTGGCGACGAGATCGCCATCCGCGAAGGTTCGAAGACTCTGCCCCAGTTCGAAGAGGCCAAGAATTTTGCCGCCGGTCAGAACCAGGTCCAGTGGATCGACATCAACCGCGACAATCTCTCCGGCAAGATCATCGCTCTGCCGAAGCGTGAGGACGTCAACCTGCCTGTCAACGAGCAGCTGATCGTCGAACTCTACTCGAAATAAAGTCACCCTTAACCTCGGTCTTGGACCAACGTCCGGACTTAAGTGGCTTCTTTCGAAGACTTTGACACGTTTTTGCCGGGGTGGGGGTCAACCCTCACTCCCGGCGCTTGTAGCCACAACTTAACCCGCAACCGAAACACACCGCCATCTCGCAGAATGCATCGCGAGTGAGCCGGAAAAGGAGAAACACAATGCTTTGGAGAGGTTTTCAAAAGCCCAAGCGTCTCGCAGTCGACACCGAAACACTCACCGACAAGTACGGCAAGTTTTCCGCGCAGCCCTTTGAGCGCGGCTTCGGTACGACCATCGGCAACGCCCTTCGCCGCACCCTGCTTTCGTCCATCGAAGGCGCCGCCGTCACCGCCGTTCGCATCGAAGGCGTCCTGCACGAGTTCCAGTCCATCACCGGTATCGTCGAAGACGCGACCGACATCATCCTGAACCTCAAGCAAATCCCCTTCAAGCTCGCAGGCGAAGGCCCCAAAGCCCTTTACCTCCGCGCAGACCAGGCCGGCGTCATCACCTCCGGCATGATCGAAGCCGACGGCGACGTCGAGATCCTCGACAAGAACGTCTACATCTGCACCGTCTCCGAAGGCGGCAAGATCGACATGGAGATGCGCCTCAAGCGCGGCCGTGGGTACATCTCGGCCGACAAGAACTTCGACGGCGACCTCGGCCTCGGCTTTATCCCCGTCGACTCCGTTCACTCGCCCGTCCGCAAGGTCAACTACCTCGTCGAGGCAGCCCGTCTCGGTCAGATCACTGACTACGACAAGCTCACGATCGAGATCTGGACCAACGGCACCGTGCTTCCCGCCGACGCCCTCGGTCTCTCCGCCAAGCTGCTTAAGGACCACATGACCATCTTCATCAACTTTGAAGAGGAGATGGAAGCCGGCCACGACGGCAGCCACGACGGCCCGGCCCTGCGCAACGAGAACCTCAACCGCTCGGTCGAAGAGCTCGAGCTCTCGGTCCGCAGCTACAACTGCCTCAAGAACGCGAACATCGCCACCATCGGCGAGCTCATTCAGAAGACCGAAGCCGAGATGCTTAAGACCAAGAACTTCGGCCGCAAGTCCCTGAACGAGATCAAAGAGATCCTCGCTCAGATGGGCTTGTCTCTCGGCATGAAGATCGATGAGAACGGCAACCCGCAGCCCGGACCTACCTCCGTCCTGCCCGCAGCCACCCTCGCCGCCAGCTTCGGCAACTTCGACGACGACGAAGACGAGGACGAAGACGAAGACCTCGAGCTCGCCAACGAACCCGAGAACTTCTAACCAGCAACCATGAGGGGCAGGGAACACATACATCCCTGCTCCTCGATTCATCCGCAACACCGTAGGCCGATCAACGGCAGGAAAGCCGGATCGAAGGAGATTTCACAATGCGTCACCGCAATGCAGGATATAAACTAGGCCGCAATACCAGCCATCGCCGCGCCATGTTGCGCAACCTCGTCACCTCCGTCATCCTGATGGACCGTGTCGAGACCACCATCACCAAGTGCAAGGCCACCCGCCCTCTCATCGAGAAGATGATCACCCTCGGCAAGCAGGGCACCGTGCACGCCCGCCGTCAGGCTGCCGCCTACCTCATGACTCCTGAGTCGGTCGATCGTCTCTTCGCCACCGTAGCCCCACGGTACGCAGCACGACAGGGTGGCTACCTCCGCATCACGCGCCTCGGAGCCCGCAAGGGTGACGCCGCCGAAATGGCCTACATCGAACTACTTGGTGCCGAACACGAGCTCAACGAGAAGGCTCAGAAGCGCGCCGAAGCCCGCACCAAGAAGCGCGAAGAGCTCGCCAAGCAGATGGAAGAGCGCGGCGAAGGCGAAGCTGGCGACCCCAACGCCGAAGCCTAAACTTCAGCATATACATCAACAAAAGAGGCGCACCGAGAAGGTGCGCCTCTTTTGCATCTGACCTCACAGATCAAACCTATCCGCTATGCACCATCACGCGATTCTTTCCTGCCCGTTTGGCTGCATACAAAGCCTCATCGGCTAGCTCCACCAGCTGAAATCCACTCTCCAGCGACTCGTTCATCGCTGCCATCCCTACGCTGATCGTCAGCGGCTCATTCTCCCACTCTTCTGCCGCCACCCTTTGCATCAGGCGCCTCGCCAGCCCCATGGCGCTGTCTTCACCGCTCTCCGGCAGCAGGACGACAAACTCCTCGCCCCCATACCTGGCCGGAAGATCTGGTAGCCGCACCGTCGTGCGCAAAATCATCCCGAGCCGTCGCAGCACTTCATCGCCGGCCGCATGGCCAAACCGGTCATTGATCGTCTTGAAGTTGTCCACGTCGATCAGCAGTACCGAAAGCTCCCGCTTCCTCCGCCGCGCCATGGAGAACTCCATCACCAGCCGCTCTTCAAACGACCTCCGGTTTCTCAAGCCTGTCAGTTCATCGGTCACAGCCAACTTCCGCAGCTGGTCGTTCGCCTCTTCCAACTCGCGATGATAGCGTTCTAACTCAACCTGGTGCGCCACCTCTTCGGAGACATCGACCGCCACTCCGGCAAGCAATACGTTACCAGCAGAGTCATGACACGGAAACTTGAACGACCGCAGCGAACTCACCGACCCATCCGAGTTCCGGATATGTTCCTCCGTTTCCACCATCTTTCCGCCAGCCATCACCTCCAGATCATGTGTTCTTACCGACTTAGTCAGCTTCCTGGACCAGAGTTGTTCGTCCGTCCGTCCCAGCCAGGCATACTCGCTCACCCCAAACCGCTGCGCGAAGCTGCGGTTATAAAACAGCAGCCGGCCAGCCGCGTCCTTGATGTAACTCAGGAACGGACTCGCATTCATAAACGCGCGAAACAACTCTTCGCTTGCCCGCAGGTTTGCGGTGGCCTTCTCTTTTTCCGCCAGCATTTCGGCCAAGGCCTTGCGTTGAACCATCGCCTCCAGCCGGACACTTACCTGCCGCCCTAACACCTCGAGCGCATTGGCCTGCTCCGCCCCCAGTATCCGGGGCGACATGTCCACTACGCACAACGTCCCTAGCGGCTCCCCATCTGAAGTGAACAGCCCCACACCGGCAAAAAACCGAACCGCCGGATCACTCGTCACCAGTGGGTTATTTGCAAACCGCGCATCCATCAGCGCGTCCTTCACCAGAAACAGCTCTGTCTGTCGGATCGCATGGGCGCAAAATGCTACCTCGCGCGGCGTCTCCCCCAACTGCAGATGTTCGGACGCACGGTACCATTGGTGCCGCTCATCCAGCAGCGTCACCAGGCCGATTGGAGTTCCACAGATCGCAGCGGCAAGCTGCACCAGTTCTTCGCATTCAAGCTCTGGCTGGGAGTCCAGTAAATCACGTGTCCAAATCGCCCTTAAGCTAGCAGCTTCAGCTTCTGTTCGACGCACGTTCATCATTCACCGTAGTGTCAAAACCTAGAATAGCCGGGGGAACTTTCATAAGCTAGAAGGATTTTCAATAGCTTACGAAGGTAACCTACACGTTCATCTCTAACGTGGGATATTCCCCTAACCTGTTATGGGACTGCATCTTTGGGGGATTTAGTGGAAAAAGCGAAGGTAACCTAGCCTTGCTCATACCTTTAGCCTGCTCTAAGCTAGAACCAATCATGTATGAAGACTTCAAAGTGACCGACCGCTGGACCGGCGAAGACCTCCGCTGCGAATGGAAGGGTACAGTCGTTGCCATCGCCACCCGCCACGCAGACGCCACCGATATCCGCTTTGCCGTCAATGGCCGTCCCGTATGGATAGCCATGCCAAACCTGGCTTGGGTCGAGCAGAAACGCCGCACCGGCTACGTCATCACCGACTACCTGGCTGCACAGACCGCCGGACGCTACCTCCAGCACGCCATCCAGTCCGGCTACGACAACGGCCGCGAGATGTACACCATGACTGTTGACGACGTCCTTGAACACGCCAACGCCGTCGTGAAAGAGGCAGGCCGCACGGACTATCTTCCCAGCCTCCCCGTCATCAATCCAGACATACGGCCCGAAGACGAGATGGGGATCCACCTTCCAGGCGAACCAGCGTAGTCTCCCAGGGGATTGCCCATGTTCACGCGCCGCAGATTCCTCGTCATCCTTCCTGCCTACGCGGCATCGGCCCACGCCGCAGTCTCATGGCCCTTCAGGAAAAAGAAACCGGTCCCACCACCACCGCCCCTCACCGTCTACTTCGGCACCGATACCGCCAAGGGCGTCAGCAAAGGGATCTATCAATCGCACTTTGACACCACCCGTGGCCAGCTGACTCCGCCCACCCTCGCCGCTGCTACTGCCCGGCCCTCCTTCCTCGCCGTCACTCCCATGGGCCTGGGCCAGCGCACCCTCTACGCCGTCAACGCCATCAACGATCCCGCCGCCACTGCCAGTACCTTCTCGATCGATCCAAAGACCGGCGCTCTCAAACAGACAAGCCAAGTTCCCTCCGGCGGAGCAGGCCCCGCTTACATCTCAGTCGACGACACCGGCCACTCCGCCTTCGTCGCCAACTACTTCGGCGGAACCATCGCCTCCTACCGCATCCAGCCCGACGGCACTCTCAGTCAGCCGGTCGATCGCATCGACTTCAACAACCACCAAAAGTTTGGAGCACTTGGCCCCAACTCTGCCCGTCAGAACTCCTCCCACCCTCACTGCACCACCATCTCGCCCGACAACCGCTTCCTCCTCGTCTGCGACCTCGGCACCGACCACATCTCCGTCTTTACTATTCACCCTGAGACCGGAGAGCTCTCCGATCCACATCTCTTCACCAATGACCGCACTGGCTGCGGCCCGCGGCACGTCGTCTTCCACCCTAACGGCCGCTGGATCTACGGCATTAACGAGATCGACTCCACCATCGACCACTATCTCTGGACTGCCACGCGCTTCGCCGACACACCTCAGGGCCTCCTGGTCAACACCAACACTCCGGTCAAAACCATAGCGCCTGACTTTCCCGCCGACAAAAACACTGCCGCCGAACTCGCCATCTCTCCCGACGGCAATTTTCTCTACGCCAGCAACCGCGGCGAAGACTCATTGGTTGTCTATTCAATCGGCCCAAAGGGCGTACTTACCTTCCTCCAGCGCATCTCTTGTGGTGGCAAGACCCCTCGCCACTTCACTCTTGACCCCACGGCCGAGTGGCTTCTTTGCGGCAATCAGGACTCGGCAACCGTCACCATCTTCAAGCGCGACCCTGCGACCGGAAAACTCAACGGCCCTACCCAAACCGTTCCGCTGGACTCTCCCATGTACACCCTCTTCGTTTAGTTCTCAGTTATCCGTTCTCAGTTCTCAGCCAGCGGATTCACTGACAACTGAGAACTGACAGCAGAAACTATTAACTTAGCTCTTCGGCAACGTAGCCATATCGATCACGAACCGATACTTCACATCGCCCTTCACCACGCGATCGTACGCCTCACCCAGCTTATCGACCGACGCCAGCTCAATATCGGACACGATATTATGTTCTGCGCAGTAGTCCAGCATCCCCTGCGTCTCCGGCATCCCGCCTATCATCGACCCCGAAAACGACCGCCGGTTCGTGATGATCGAGAACGGAGAGATCGACACCGGCGACTCCGGCAGACCCACCAGGCACATCGTGCCGTTCAGCCGCAACAGATCGAGGTACTGGTTCACATCGTGCGGAGCAGAAACGCAATCCAGAATGAAGTCGAAGCTGCCAACATGCTTCGCTAACTCGCTCGCATCCTTGGTGACGACAACCTCATCGGCCCCCAGTCTCTGTGCATCCGCAATCTTGTTCGCTGAGGTCGTGAACTGCACCACATGCGCGCCGAACGAGTGTGCAAACTTCAACCCCATGTGCCCCAGTCCACCCAGCCCGACCACCCCAACCTTACTGCCCTTACCCACCTTCCAGTGCCGCAGCGGCGAGTAGGTCGTAATCCCCGCACACAGCAGTGGAGCCACTGCCGCCAGATTCAACTTCGGCGAGATCGTATGAACATAGCGCTCATCCACCACAATGTTGTTCGAGTAACCGCCAAACGTCAGATCGCCCTTGTAGTCCCGCGCGTTGTAAGTCCCCACCATCCCCTTCACGCAGTAGGCCTCCTCGTTCGCTTTACAGTTCGCGCATACCCTGCACGAGTCGACCATCACACCCACACCCGCCAGGTCACCCTCTTTGAACTTCTTTACAGCCGAGCCGACCTTCGCCGCGCGCCCGACAATCTCATGCCCCGGCACCATCGGATAGATCGCATTCCCCCACTCATCCCTCACCTGATGAATATCCGAGTGGCATATCCCGCAATAAGCAATCTCAACAACCACATCGTTCGGCCCCGGATCTCTCCGCTCAAAACGAAACGGCACCAGCGCCGACCTCTTATCGTGTGCAGCATATCCAAACGACTTCATCTGCAGCTCCCTTATTTGTTATTCGAATAATATGATGCTCGCTCACGACCGAGGCGAGAGACTTAATGAAAATCCATGGGAGAGCTTTATCTATTCGTCATAGTGCAGCAAGCTCAGCACGTCATACCCCTGAAACTTTTCCCGCCCCTTCAGAAAATCAAGCTCGATCGCAAACCCCAACCCTGCGATCTCCCCGCCCAGTTGCCGCACAAGCTGCACCGTAGCCTCCATGGTTCCACCCGTCGCCAGCAGATCGTCGACAATCACCACTCTCTGCCCAGGCTGGATCGCATCCAGATGAATCTCCAGCGAGTCCGTTCCATACTCAAGGTCATAGTTCACCCGAGCCACCGTCGCCGGCAGCTTCTTGGGCTTTCGCACCGGCACAAACCCGGCATTCAGCCGATACGCCAACGCCGGCCCGAAGATGAACCCACGCGCCTCAATCCCCAGCACCAGGTCGATCTCCTTTCCGATGTAGTACTGCGCAAACGCGTCGATCAGGGTGGCAAATCCTGCCTTGTCTTTCAGCACCGTCGTAATGTCATAGAACAATATCCCAGGCTTCGGGAAATCCGGCACGGTACGGACAAGTTCTTTCAGCGGCTCACAATTAATCGGCAGTGTCATCGATCCTTACCAGGCTCCTTCAATCTCAAACGGCCCAAGCTTTGCGCCTTCGCTCTCGGCCAGTTCATCTTCCAGCACAGCATCGACGCGGCTGCCGCGCGAACCCTTCCGCAGCGCATCCTTTAACTCGGCCAATTCCTCCGGAGTACCCGCAGCAACAACCTCCACGTGCCCATCCTCCGTATTCCGAACCCACCCGCGCAGTCCAATCTCCGCCGCCTCCCGCTGCACGAACCAGCGAAACCCGACGCCCTGCACACGGCCTTTTACAAGATAATGACAAACCATTAGATTTCTCAGTCTCGCAGAGCACACAAATCAAAGCAACTTAGCTCGCCATCTAGGTTAAGTGGCCTTTTCGAGCAGCCGCAAAGCGTCTTCCAAAGTTTCGATGGAATTTGCATCAGGTACGCCGCGAGTAAAGCCTTTGAGAATTCGCAAAGCATTCTCAACGTACGCCTTCAGCTGCCTCTTGTCTGAGTAAACCCGCTCAATCACTATTTGCCTCAGTGCGACGGTCGCACAAAAGAAAACGAACGGTAGTTCGACAGCAACTCGCTCTGCGAGCCAGCCAGCATATTTGATGTCAGGCTCGACTTGCAGGGCAGCAATCGCCGCCAATCTCTCGCCTGCCATATTCGAGCTGCTCAGGCTCGCGATAAGAGGCTTAATCAGTAACGCGAGGGTTCGCATCTTTGCCAGGATCATATTCATCTCGAATGTCCGGTCCGGACCTGACGGCATTGAACTTCGAACGTTCTCGTATTCGAGAGCCAGACTATGCACTTGATCTCTCGCCGATCGCGACGCCGCTTCGATATCCACTCCGGCAGACTGAAGGTTGCGTTTCAACGTACGTGCACCTTCAACCTGCGCTTCAGGCACCGAAGTACTATCTCTGTCCCGCTCGACGGGAACGTTCTCAACAGCGCCTTCGATAATCTCGTCCGCGATCTCAAACCCACCTGCTTTGATCGTCTTCGCCTTCTCTACTTTTTGAACGAGGACCGACAGAATCTTTGTCACATGTTTACGCTGCGCGAATAAGAAGACTGAGACGACCAGCGGCCACGCGATTGAAGTAATCAACGCAGCCACTGCGGCTATTACGGAACCGTCTTTTGACGGGTCGGACATTACGCGCGGCTCATGTAAGCGCCTTCCGCTGTATCCACGCGGATCTTCTCGCCCTCATTAATAAACGGCGGCACCTGTACCACCAGCCCCGTCTCGAGCTTCGCTGGTTTGGTCACGGAAGACGCCGTCGCCGACTTAATTCCGGGTTCCGTCTCCACCACGGTCATCTCCACCACAGTGGGTAGTTCAATGCCTACCGCCTTGCCATCGTGGAAGCTGACGCTGATCGACAAATTCGGCATCAAGTACTCCACTGCATCGCCCAGCGTGTCACGCTTCAGCATCGTCTGCTCGAACTTGTCGTCCATGAAGTAGTACTCATCCCCGTCACTGTACAGGAACTCCATCTTCACCTCGTCGACGATCACCCGGTCAATTGGGTCGGGCGAGCGAAAGCGCTCGACAAACATCGCTCCCGTGCGAATATTGCGGAGCTTGGCCTGAATAAAGGCGCGAAGATTGCCAGGCGTACGGTGCTCCACTGAGAAGACAAGGTGAAGATCGTCCTTGAACTTGATAACCATGCCCGGGCGCATCTGCGTTGCGGGAATCGACATAAAAACCCCTAATCTGTGCTGAATTCAGCTGTGTCTGAGAATTTGTCAGCGAGCGCACAGGCATCCCTGCCAATCAGCTCGCAACTCTTTAATTGTATCGCAGCGAAGCGGTCTTCCGCTCGTTTGCTCGCGACTCGCAACCATGCTTTCAGCCGCCACCAAAGATGTGCTTGAAGAACCGCCCCACCGCGCGGAAGGGATTTTTTGAGGGCTTCGGGGGAACCGGTGGCGGCGTTGCCTGTGCTGCTGTGGCTCCCGCCGCACTCTTGCCGTCACCCGCAGCCGCAGCCGAACCATGAGCATCTTCATTCGAGCTCAGCGTAGTCGTAACCTGCGTATGTACAGTGCCTGCGGGAGCCGGCGGGACCGTCGCCGGTGCCAGCCCCGCACTAACTGCAGCAGGGAATGGATGCTGCTCCGCTGCCGTCTTCGCTCCTGCGCTAGCTCCCGGCGCGGCGGGGTTCAGCAACGCATCCGCCACAGACATCGTAGGATCAGGCGGACACCCGCACGATGAGCTCTCATGGTCCACCACCTCTTTCAGGCTGCCATGTTCAAACAGCACATGTTGCCCAGCCTTCAACTCATACGTCGCTTCGCCAAACTGATCGGCAACATTCAGCACTGGCGCCTTCGCCCCGCGGTTTTCAACGCACGTATCACCATTGCGTGTCACGCGAAGCTGCAGATCGAGCAGACCATCGCCGCGCATCGTGAACCGAAGATCCGGCGTTGTCACCACATCGCGACCGGTCGCGGCCATCTGCACCTCAATCGCCCCGCGATCGAGCGCCAGTATCAGCGGAGCGGCTCCATCCGCACTCTTTCCCGCCGTCACATGTAAGCCACTGGTTGCGCAAACGCGCACCACGCCACCTCGGTTCAACGCCACCTCGGCCACGCGGTCCCTCGCCGTTACCGTCGAACTCCCCACTAGAATTGCCCGTCCGTTGCTCACCTCCAGCGCCCCCGCGACCGTGGCATCCTGCATCCCAACCGTTCCGATTGGTTGTTGCGACTGCGCCACCGCCATTCCAGCGAAGAGAAAGAAGAGCTGGCACGCGCTAAACAACCGAAGCTTCATCTCACCCTCTTCTCTACGCCACGCGTCACGTCAAAAGCCTAGGAAACACAATCCAGACCGCCCGTATCCCAAGCCGGAACCATCTCTTACGCTATGTATAATACGGCCTATGGATCACCGGTATGTGCAGTTTGGTTGTGGCATGTGTGCTCCTGAAACCTGGCAAAACTTCGACGCTGGTCCCGCCTTCTGGTTGCAAAGCCGCCTCCCCTTTCTCAAGCCGCTCCTGGTAAAAAAAGGTTTTCCTCCCTATCCCAAAAACATCCAGTACGGCGACGTCATTAAGGGCCTTCCCATGCCTCCGCAGTCAGCGGAGGCCGTCTACTGTTCCCACGTCCTCGAGCACATGACCCTCGACGAATTCCGCATCGCCATCAGAAACGTCTTCTCCTATCTCCGTCCAGGCGGCACCTTTCGCCTCGTTCTCCCTGACCTCGAACAACTCATCGGCCTCTACAACAATGACCCGACCCCCACAGCCTGCTCTCGCTTCATGCAGGAGAGCTGGCTAGGCGAAACCACCGCCCCGCGCGGACTGCGATCCATCCCCACCGCCGTCTTCGGACGCGCCCGTCATCTCTGGATGTGGGACTACAAAGGCATGGCAGAACAGCTCGCTGAAGCCGGCTTCACCGACATCCGTCGCGCTCAAATGGGCGACTCACCTGACCCGCACTTCAAGGACGTCGAGTTCGAGTACCGCTGGAAGGACTGTCTCGGCGTCGACTGCAAGCGCCCCGCCTAAACAATTCCGCCAGGTCTTTCCTCACAATCGAAATTTGTCATTTTGAGCGGAGCGAAGAACCCCCGCATTTTGTTCGAAGCGCAGCGATCACACATGGATGGAACGCTCTTTCCTCTACATCTTTAGAAAATTCTCAATCAGCTTCTTCCCATTCGTCGTCAGCACGCTCTCCGGATGGAATTGCACGCCCTCAATCGGCAGCTCGCGATGCCGTAAAGCCATAATCGTCTCGCCATCCGCGGTCCGCGCCGAAACCTCCAGCTCCTCCGGCAACCCATCATCCGACACAATCAGCGAGTGATACCGCGTACAAGTCATCGCCGACGGCAAACCCTTGAAGATGGTCTTGCCATCATGCTCCACCTCGCTCGTTTTGCCATGCATCAACTTCGCCGCGCGCACCACATTCCCGCCAAACGCCGCGCCAATCGCCTGATGCCCCAGGCAGACCCCCAGAATCGGCACCCGCCGCTTCGCCGTCGCGAAATGCTTAATCAACTCAATCGAAATCCCCGCATCCTGCGGCGTACAAGGCCCCGGCGATATCACAATCCGCTCCGGACGCAGCGCCTCGACCTCAGCCGGCGTCAGCTCATCATTGCGCCGAACTACCATCTCTGCGCCTAGCTCACCCATGTACTGCACAAGGTTGTAAGTAAACGAATCGTAGTTGTCGAGAACAAAGACCATAACAACTTAAATTCTACGCTGCTCTTAGTTCCTCTACTCTACGGTCCAGTTAGATGCACCTTCGAATCAATTGATTTGAGCTTCGAAGCATCGTCAAATCGCAATGTGAACCCAAGTGATTCATACACTACAAAATTACTCCCTTTAAGGTATGGAGCACTCGTTTGAATTGTTCGCGACGAGGCGTCGAAGCTGAATCGCATTCCTTCTTTTGCGAGAAACTCTTCAACGAAGGCGCGGGTACTCCCCAGTGGGAGGTTCCCGCGGACATCTCGGTCTAGTTTCTCTGCTGTTACATCATGAAAATCCCTAATTGTGCCATTGTCCGTCGCAGCGCGGCGTGCGCTTCGATCCAGGAGCAAAGATGCCAGCCATATACATAACGCCAAGCAACTGAAGGTGCCTATTATCCAAAGCCCCAGTCGATTCAAGGCCCGCCTCGTCCCTGTTAAGCCGTTCGTCAAACCTGTCGCGCCCGCTCAATCGCCCTCACCACCGCTCTCGCCTTATTCACCGACTCCTCAAACTCCTTCTCCGGAACCGAGTCCGCCACAATCCCAGCCCCTGCCTGAAAGTGTCCCTGCTCTCCATTCATATAGAGCGTCCGAATCGCAATACAAGAGTCAACATTCCCGCTGAAATCCGCATACAGCACACTCCCGCCATACACCCCCCGCCGCGCGGGCTCCAACTCTTCAATAATCTCCATCGCCCGTATCTTCGGCGCACCACTCAGCGTCCCCGCAGGAAAGCAAGCGCGAAACGCATCTATCGGCTCCAGTCCAGCCTTTAACTTGCCTTCAAGTGAACTCACCAGATGCATCACATGGCTATACCGCTCTACGAACATCAGGTCCTTCACCCGCACCGACCCAAACTCACTCACCCGCCCCACATCATTCCGCCCCAGGTCGACCAGCATGATGTGCTCGGCGATCTCTTTCTCATCCTCCCGAAGATCCGCCTCGATCGCCCGATCTTCAGCCTCATCTGAACTCCGCGGCCGAGTTCCCGCAATCGGCCGATATTCTACCGCCCGCCCATGCACCCGCACCAGCAGCTCCGGCGAAGACCCCACAATATGCCCCACAGTCGCTCTCTTCTTCCCCTCAGCCTCCTGCCCAAACCGCAGAAAGTACATATACGGCGAAGGGTTCACAATCCGCAGCGCCCGATAAACCTCAAACGCATCCACTCCCGGCAAACAATCAAACCGCTGCGACAACACACACTGAAACACATCGCCGGACGCGATGTACTCCTTCGTCTTCTCCACCGCCTTCAAAAACGCCGCCTTCGAGGTTCGCGACGTCACCTTCAGCTTGCCCTCTAGCCTCTTCTTCCTCCGCCCTGGTAGCGCACTTGAGAGCCGTTTTTCCATCTTGTTCAGCCGCCGCACCGCACGCTCATACGCACCCTCCCGCGCCTCCCGCTTCAAATCCGCTGTCACAATCAAGTGAATCTCTTTCTTCACATGGTCGAACGCCAACACCTGATCGAAAAACATCAAGCAAGCATCCGGCACCCCAAGCTCATCTTTCGCCATCGAAGGCAGCCGCTCAATCTGCCGCACCACGTCATACGCAAAAAAACCCACCGCCCCCGCCGTAAACGGAGGCAGACCCGGCAACCGTGCCGGAGTATGCCCGCCCAGCGCCTTCTTCAACTCCTCAAAAATGTCCCCATCAAACGCAGATTCATGCCGCCCCTCGCGAACCGTAATCCGCGTTCCCCGAGCCACCATCTTTTTGTACGGTTGTACGCCGATAAAGGTATACCGCCCCACATGCTCGCCACCCTCGACCGACTCCAGCAGAAAAGCCTCCGGCTCCTCCGCCGCGATCCGCAGAAACGCCGAGACCGGAGTCTCTAGATCTGCCGTCACCGTCCGATAAACGGGCACCAGCGAATGTTTGCGACTTAATTTCAAAAATTCACGGGCAGAGGGAAGGGAATTGGAGTCAAAGGAGGGCATGGCTATATCCATCATAACTCTCTCTAATGGAACGCCTTCGTCCTTGACCCGGCGGTCAGAAAAAGGGGTTAACCTACCCCATTCGTTCGATTGCGCATCGTCTGTCTGCCAGCCTATACTCCTCGAGTTTGGCCACAGACCGGTCTGGCTCAAGCGTATCCTTGCTTCCAGTGGAGGCAAACGATGGCCGGAGAATCGCTGATACCAGCACTAGAAAAAAGGGAACACAAAATGCAGACTCTCACCCTCGAGCAGGAGACAAATCCCTGGGAAGCCCAGGCTGCTCGATTCGACTTTGCCGCCACAAAACTCAACCTCGACCCTGGCATCTGGAAGGTCCTCCGTTACCCCACGCGCGAGCTCATCGTTCACATCCCTGTCGGCATGGATGACGGCTCCATCGAAGTCTTCACCGGCTACCGCGTCCAGCACTCGGTCGCTCGTGGCCCCGCCAAAGGCGGTATCCGCTACTCCCCTGATGTCTCTCTCGACGAAGTCCGCGCCCTGGCTTCCTGGATGACCTGGAAGTGCGCCGTCGTCAACATCCCCTTCGGCGGAGCCAAGGGCGGCGTCATCTGCGACCCCAAGAAAATGTCCCAGGGCGAACTCGAACGCATGACCCGCCGCTACACCGCGGAGCTCATGGAGTTCCTCGGCCCCGAAAAAGACGTCCCCGCCCCCGACATGGGCACCGACGAGCAGACTATGGCCTGGATCATGGACACCTACTCCATGCACATGCGCCAGACCGTCAACGCTGTCGTCACCGGCAAGCCCATCAACCTCGGCGGATCGCGCGGCCGCAAAGAAGCCACAGGCCGCGGCGTCTCTGTAGTGTGCGACGAGGCGATGAAACACCTCGGCATGTCCATCGACGGCTGCCGCGTTATCGTTCAGGGCTTTGGCAACGTCGGTTCCAACTCCGCCAAGCTCCTCGCCCAGAAGGGCTACACCATCACCGGCATCGCCGAGTATGACGGCGGTCTCTACAACAAGAACGGGATCGATATTCCCTCTCTCATCGAGCACCGCAAGCGCGCCGGCACCATCAACGGTTTTACCGGGGCCGAGGCCGCCGATAAGCACGAACTTCTCACTTATAACTGCGAGATCCTCATCCCCGCCGCAACCGAAAACGTCATCACCAGCCGCAACGCAGACCGCATTCGCTGCAAGATCCTCTGCGAAGGAGCCAACGGCCCAACAACCACGGTCGCCGACGAGATCCTCGCCGACAAGCGCGTCTTCATCATCCCCGACATCCTCGCCAACGCCGGCGGCGTCACCACCAGCTACTTTGAGTGGGTGCAGGACCGTATGGGCTACTTCTGGACCGAGGCTGAGGTTAACCAGCGCCTTGACAACATCATGACCGAAAGCTTCAACGATGTCGTCAACTACGCCGGCACGCACAACGTCAACAACCGCATCGCAGCCTATATGCTCGCGATCGACCGCGTAGCCTACACCACCAAACAGCGCGGCATCTACGCCTGACACCACCCACACCAAAGCAAAGAGGCAGCCCATTGAGGCTGCCTCTTTAGTTTGAGTATTTGCCTCGGCCCGTCTTCCTTTCATCAAAAGAATCGTCATCTCGACCGAAGCGACGGACGGTCTCATCGTCTATCACGTAGTGGAGAGATCCCCGCATTTTGTCTTTGTTCTTGCGGTTGCAGCGTTGCCGTTCTTGGATTTAGCGTAGGGCTTTAGCCCTACGGCAAATCGTCCCACTAGTGGGCTTGGCCCCGAGTTTCCTTCACATTACCTACTCCACCGTCACCGTCACTTGGACCTTCGTCGTCACCACATTCACACCTGAAGTCCCAATCACCCGAATCGTATAGGTCCCCGGTTCAGTCCCAAGATCCGTACAATTCCCGCAACCACTCAACGTAGCCATTCCGCAGAACGCGATCAGCGCCACCAGCACACTCTTGATCGACCGCCGCCGTTTGCCCGGAATAGACAGCACAATCATCGCTGCAACAACCGTCCCCGCAAATGGCACACTAGCCGTCGTCGACCCAGAGTCAGCCACCTCGCACGAATGCGGAGCCATCGTGCTTACCTGCAGCGTCGTCGATCCGCCACCTGCCGGTATCGTACGTGACGCAAATGTGCACGCCGATTCCGATGGCAGATCAGCGCACGACAACTGCACCGGCTGCAGATATCCGGCCTGCGCAGCCACTGCAACCTCCAGCTTCGCCGTTCCACCCACTCCAACCGTCGATCGTCCACTCACCGAGACGCTGAACCCGCTAGGCACTGATCCAGTGCCAGTCACCGTCTCCGTCATTACCGGCGAAACACTTCCCACTGAGTTAGCGTCTCCCGCATAACTCGCCGTTACAGAATGACTCCCCACACCCAGCGAAGACACACTCAGACTCGCAACGCCCGAGCCCACCAGAGTCTTTGACCCCAGCACCGTGCTTCCGTCCAGAAACGTTACCGCTCCGGTCGGGCCTGCAACAGCTCCCGCCGCCAACACATTCGCAGTAAAAACAACCTCCTGCCCACTCGTCGCCGGATCGACGCTCGCAGTAAGCATCGTCACCGTCTTAGCCTTTGCCATCGCCAGCACAACCACCGTGACTGTCGCCGACGTCGATGGTAAATGCGTTGTATCTCCCGAATAAGCCGCCGTCAGCAAATGCGTCCCCACAGCAAATCCAGCTTCTGCACTCGACGGACAGCTAGCCGACGGCGCACCCGGAATCATGCAGATATTCGTAGTCCCGTCGTAGAAAGTAATCGTCCCCGTTGGCACGCTGCCATCGCTCGCCGTCACCTGCGCGGTCCCGTTCACAACCTGTCCGAACGTGATCGTCAACGGCGAAGAAATCGTTAGCACCGTCGTCGTTGGAATGGTTGCCTTCAGACCGGTATTCAGCAACACCGTAACGCCACCCGTATTCACATCCGGGGGTGTCGTAGTCGTCTTCTGGTAAATCAGAGGGTTCGAAAGCACCGCTCCGCCATTTGCAATCACCAGGTCCGTAAATCCGTCCTTGTTCACATCCCCAGCCGAAATGGAATTGATCCCCATCCCCGCCAGAGAGTGCTCTTCGGCCCCAAACGCCCGCCCACCCAGGTTGTCTTGCACGCTCACCACATACCCATCGCTCATTACCAGATCTGGTCGTCCATCATTGTTCAAATCGACCGCGGCCAGCTGGTAATAATTCCGCGAAGGCGTCATCATCACCGGCGCCGCATACGTCCCATCGCTCTTGCCATACCAGATGTAGATCACGTTCGCCGCGGACGCTGTGGGATGAGCATGATCCGCGCTCGTGTTGTCGTACGCGATGATTACATCCGTATTGCCGTCCCCATCGAGGTCCACCGTCACAACCGCCGCCTGCACCATCCCTGAAGCCAGCGGTACTCCCGGTAAATTCCTCACCGGCATAGCTTCCGACGAGGCACCCGCCAGCATCGTCGTCGGCGTCACCAACGCTGCAAACGTCCCATCCCCGTTCCCATGCAGCAACAGCGCTTGCGTTGCCGCCACATTCACTACCTCGTCCAGATTCCCCGACCCGCTGAAATCTCCCAACGCCCCGTTCAACGCCGGCATGCCCGCGGCAAACGCCCGCGAATTACCGAGACTCCCACCAGCACTTCCAAGAAGAACCGCAACACCCTCAGGTGAGTCCACCGCAACGTCCGGCACTCCATCGCCGTTGAAGTCAGCCACTGCAAAGCTCGTACGTCCCGGCCCTGCGTTGTAGATTCCCAGCAAGCTCAAGCTCAGATTGCTCTGTTCCTGCAGCACACTCATGCCGGCCGGAGTCGCCGTATAGAAATTGTGCTGCCCTGCAGCATCGGTTATGCCGACAAGATGTCCACCCATCCCTGTCGTCGCATCCGCGCTCCCACTCCCCCCTTCCGATGTCGCAGCAAAACTCCCATCCGTATTTCCGTGCAGAATCTCAATCTGGCCGTTCGCTCCTTCGAGCACCAAATCCAGATGCCCATCGCCGTCCACATCATGCAGCAGCATGCTCTGCACGGCGCTCGATCCCGCATACGCTCCCGCAGCGACCAGCAAACCATCCGCCGAACCAAGAAAAACATCTGCAGCCCCACCCAACACCGACTGAATCACCAAATCCGTATGCCCATCTCCATTCAAATCCGCCGCAATCATCGGCCCCGTGCCGCTCTCAAGCTTCGTCCCGACAATCCGTATCAGCGTGCCGCTACTGTCGGTCGTCAGAGTAATCAGCGAAGGATTCGCCACATCCTCGACCAGCAAATCCAGATATCCCGTGTCGTGCAACTGCGCCCCGATCACATAGCTGAACAACGGCGCATTCGTCCCTACGATCGCGAACGTCCCCAGCTCCTGCGCCGCCGCAAAAGTTCCATCGCCGTTCCCCCGCGCGAGAAAAACCTTTCCCAGCCCCACTGCCCCCCACACCCAGGCCAGATCCACATGCCCATCATGATCGAAGTCCGCCGCAACAATCGCCGCGCCCGCCGTCGCAATCGTCTGCCCTGGACTAAACGTCCCATCGCCGTTATTCAGCAGAACATGCGTCGTAGAAGCAGTCGGCGTCGCGCCATAGTCCGTATAGATCAGGTCAGCCTTGCCATCACCATTTAAATCTGCGGCTACAATTCCCGCTGGCCAGCTCCCCGTCGGAATCACCAGCGGCTGCCTAAACTGCTGGGCCGCCGCAGCCATCGAAATCAGGCTCAGCGAGCAGAAAAGAACCGTCTTGATAAAGCTTCGAATCAGCATGGTGTCGAACGCTCTGAAGTCCGTCGCGGACATCTCTCCGTCTATCGGCGTGCCTGGCAAAACGGGAGAGGAACCATTGAAACGAAAAGGCTTGCAGTGGACTTCGAGGCCCGGAAGCACGTCGTACACCAAAGCTAACTTCCACCAACGAAAGACGGCATTCCCCGAAGGGGTTACACGCCCACCCAAAAGACCCACTCAGACTTCATCGGTCCCGTTATGGGACTCGGCTCTCTTCGAAGGAATTAAATTCCCTCGACGGAAGCAGCCGATTCACCCACTCGCCCACAACGCGCAGCGTCCTATAGCAGATAGGGGACAACTGACGACGGACACGCCTCACCCGCGACCGTCCTTTTACAACTCCACCCACGTCACTATGGCAGAATGCTAGTGTCGGTACCGCGCACATCCATCACGACGCGCCGCCAGCTAAAACCCGTAAATGAACCTGCCCAACTCCATCACGATGAGCCGCATTGCCTGCATTCCTCTGCTCATCTGGATCCTCTCGCCTGCCTTCCCCTTCACCGGCGGCCACGGCACCACCGGCCTCCGCGGCGGCGAGCAGGAGATCATCGCCAGCATCGTCTTCATCCTCGCCAGCATTACCGACGGACTCGACGGCTATCTCGCGCGCCGACGCCACCAGATCACGACCATGGGCATCCTCCTCGATCCCCTCGCCGACAAGCTCATGGTCACCGCCGCTTACATCATCCTCGTCAACTACAACCCCGGCATCGTCAAGCCATGGATCGCCATCCTTGTCATCGGCCGCGAGTTCCTCGTCTCTGGCCTTCGCAGCATCGCAGCCACCGAAGGCTTCACCATTGAAGCCAGCGAGATCGGCAAGCTCAAAACCGTCATCCAGATCGTCTCCGTCGTCGCAGCCATCCTTGCCCACCGCTGGGACTACTGGAACTGGGGCGGCTATATCGTTGGGGTCCATTTCATCGCCGTCACCGCCATCTATTGGATGACCATCGTCTCCATCATCTCCGCTGTCGACTACTTCATCGCCTTCTGGAAGAAGATCGACCACGCCTCGGACAAGCGCCGCAAGCGTCGCAGCTTTATCCTCAGCCGCAAGCCCAAGCCTGCACCCCCAGCCGAACATCCCTCCCGCATCTCCTGATTTTCCTGACACCCCTGAGCCTGGTTTGAGGAGATTTTTTTTCTGGCGTGGTGGGAGTGGCGTTATTTCAGGGGATTCTGCGTTTTCCACAGGGTGAAAACGTGGTTTTTAGCGTGGTGATACGTGCAAATTCGTGGTCTTTCGCTGGTTGTTAAGTGCACCTTTTTGAGCGCTGAAAATTTTCCTCTGTTTTGAGATTTATTTTTGAGCGAAACAACAAAGCAAACCTGGACCCGAAGAGGCCTGACTCGCTAAAGCTTCTCCCGTGGCTCCGTCATCTTCTTCGGATCGAGAATCTCCGCGATCTGCTCCTCACTCAGCAGCTTCTTCTCACGAGCCAGCTCTACAATCGACCGCCCCGTCGCCACCGACTCTTTCACCAGCTCCGCCGCCTTCCGGTAGCCGATATATGGATTCAGCGCCGTAGCCAGCGCGATCGTGCTGGTCGCATAAAAGGCTGTACGCTCACGATTTACCGTAATTCCGCGCACGCAGTGCACATCCAGTTCGCGCAGCGTATTCGTCAGAATCGTGATCGACTCGAGCACAGCATGCGCCATCGCAGGCATCATCACATTCAGCTCGAGTTGTCCCGCCTGCACCGCCATCGCCACCGTCACGTCGTTCCCCACTACCTGGAACCCCACCATCGCGGTCAGCTCCGCGAGCACCGGATTCACCTTCCCCGGCATAATGCTCGAGCCTGGCTGCAGGCTCGGCAGATGAATCTCGTTGAACCCCGTGTTCGGCCCCGACGACAACAGCCGTAAGTCGTTTGAAATCCGTATCATCTCGAGCGCCAATCCCCGCAGCCCTCCCGAAACCTCCGCCATCGGCGCACACGACTGCATGGCCCATCGCAGGTCATACGCCGGATGCACCTCCACCCCCGCTATCTTCGCCAGGTTCAACACCGCCTTCTCCCGGTAAGCCGGATGCGTATTCAGCCCTGTTCCCACCGCCGAGCCTCCGAGTCCGAGAGCCCGCAGCCCTACCGACCCGCGTCGAATCGCCGCCTCGCACTCCCGCACTGCCACTGCGTATGCCGCGAACTCCTGCCCCAGCGTAATCGGCACGGCGTCCTGCATATGCGTGCGCCCCGCCTTCAACACATCGCGAAACTCCTCTGCTTTTGCCGCAAAGCTCCCCGCCAGCGCATCCAGCACCGGATACAGCTCTTCTAAGGCAAGTAAAGCCGCCAGCCGCATTGCGGTCGGAAACACATCATTCGTCGACTGCCCATAGTTCACATGGTCGTTCGGATGCACCTTCTTATAGCTTCCTAGCTCCTCCCCCAGGATCTGGTTCGCCCGGTTCGCCAGCACCTCATTCGCATTCATGTGGAGGCTCACCCCCGCGCCCGCTTGGAACACATCCACCACGAAGTGCTCATGATGTTTGCCGCCGAGCACCTCCTCAGCCGCCTTTACGATCGCATCGCCCTGCTCCCTCGAGATCAGCCCCAGCTCCCGATTTGCCTCCGCTGCCGCCAGCTTCACCATAGCCAGCGCCCGAATCAGAAACGGGCTAGCCTTCAGGCCACTGATCGGAAAATTCCCAATAGCCCTGGAAGTCTGCGCGCCGTAGAGCGCCTCGGCAGGAACATCTATAGCACCAAGCGAATCTGTTTCAGTTCGTATCCTCGACATTGGCTATCTCTCCATAGCTTTAGATGACGAAAGCCGTCCTCGGAACTTCATCCAGAGCAAACTCGAGACGACATACAGGTAAAGAAGAAGCGACGGAAAGAAGCAGGTAATGAACGGAAGCAGGCCTGCTCCCATATAACGATCATCAGCCTGAAAAGGCGTTTCATTCGGTGGTGCTATACCCCGAAGCAGCACTTGAGCTGGCTCCGTGACTCCGATCAGGCCCAAAATCAAAAGCCCAAGAGCAATTCCAAGGGATATCTTGTGACGAGTGCGCATAATCTGCCTCTTATGAGTTCCAGCTCAACACATTGATAAAATCTATACGTTAACTCGAGACGAAAGTTCTTTAATGGCAACCATCAAGCAATCCGACTTCATCCAGTCCGTCGCCGACGCCCTTCAGTACATCAGCTACTACCACCCTGAGGACTTCATCATCAACCTCACACGAGCCTACGAGCTTGAAGAGTCTCCTGCGGCCAAAGACGCCATGGCGCAGATCCTCATCAACTCGCGCATGTGCGCCGAGGGGCACCGCCCCGTCTGCCAGGACACCGGCATCGTCACCGCCTTCATCAAGCTCGGTATGGAGACGCGCTGGGACAACGACGGCAAGCCACTCCAGACCGTCCAGGAGATGGTCGACGAGGGCGTACGCCGCGCCTACAACCATCCTGACAACAAGCTCCGCGCGAGTATATTGGCCGACCCTGCGTTCTCGCGGAAGAACACCGGCGATAACACCCCTTCTGTTGTCTCCGTCGAGATGGTGCCCGGCGGCGAGGTCGATGTCACGGTCGCAGCCAAGGGCGGCGGCTCCGAGGCCAAATCCAAGTTCGCCATGCTCAACCCGTCGGACTCTATCGTTGACTGGGTTCTCAAGACCGTTCCCACAATGGGCGCCGGCTGGTGCCCTCCGGGCATGCTCGGCATCGGTATCGGCGGCACTGCCGAAAAGGCCATGGTCATGGCCAAAGAATCGTTGATGGATCCGATCGACATGCAGGAGCTCAAAGTCCGCGCGGCGGAGGGTCAAAAGCTAAGCAAGATTGAGGAGATGCGCATCGAGCTCTACGACAAGATCAACAGGCTAGGCATCGGCGCGCAGGGCCTCGGCGGCCTTACCACCGTCCTCGACATCAAGATCCTCGACTACCCCACCCACGCCGCGAACCTGCCCGTGGCCATGATCCCCAACTGTGCCGCCACCCGCCACGCGCATATCCACCTCGATGGGAGCGGACCCGTTGCGCTCGATCCGCCGTCGCTCGAGTCCTGGCCCAGCCTCACCTACGACGTCTCCAAAGCGAAGCGGGTCAACCTCGACGGCATCACCCACGATGAGGTCCGCTCGTGGCAGCCCGGCGAGGTGCTTCTGCTCTCGGGCAAGCTTCTCACCGGCCGCGACGCTGCGCACAAGCGCATGACCGATATGCTCAACCGGGGCGAAAAGCTCCCTGTCGACCTCAAGGGGCGCTTCATCTACTATGTCGGCCCGGTCGATGCGGTTCGCGACGAAGCCGTTGGTCCGGCAGGTCCGACAACGGCGACCCGCATGGACAAGTTCACCCGCCAGATGCTCTCCGAGACTGGCCTCTACGGCATGGTTGGTAAGGCCGAGCGTGGTGACGCCGCCATCGCCGCCATCCGCGACCACCAGGCCGTGTACCTTATGGCCGTCGGAGGAGCCGCCTACCTCGTCTCGAAGGCCATCAAGAGCAGCAAAGTCCTCGCCTTCGCGGACCTCGGCATGGAGGCTATCTACGAGTTCGACGTGAAGGACATGCCTGTCACCGTAGCTGTCGACAGCAAAGGGACCAGCGTCCACACCACTGGCCCCGAAGAGTGGTCACGCCGCATCGCAGGCATCCCTATCCTGCAATAGTCAGGGTGCGGGCGAGTTGAGGATTGCGCTGACCGGAGCAGGCAGCTCTTTATCAGCGTTCTTCAACAACAGACTGACCTGCCACATCTCTGTTTCGGACAAGACATGAGCGTAAGAAGGCATGCCGGAGAGGCGAATTCCGTTCGCCACCTTCCAGTAGGTCTCGCCCGGCTCATCGTCGCTGACCCCAACGACCCCGTGGCTGCCGTGGCCTCTCCAAAGCTGCGGAGCGGACGGAAACATATGTTTTGCGAACGGAACGTCATGCCCAGGGGTGCCGTGACAACTCGCACACTGCGCGCGATAAACATGAGCGCCCGACTCGAAGACGTCTTCGCTGATGCCGAACGGAGGAGTCTTCATCTCGCGCTCGATGCGGGAATCCAAAGGAAGATAGACGATCTGCTTCTCAAACGGAAACGCCTTGTCCGCAACTGCGACTGGCAGTGCGCCAAACTTGAGATAGACGAAGAGTCCTGCCGCAACCGCAGCAATACCGAGAAGGAAACCGAGAAAGACCTTGCCGAAGCCGCCGCTGCTGCTTTTTTTCGCCATCTGGAGTCACTCCTTGGTGGGTTAGGCCGCTGTAAAGCGCGGCGGATGTTCTAATAAGGGATGGCCCAGCTGGTTTCACGCCGGCAGCCCTCGAGTTCCACCATAGCAAAGCGCAGCTTGTGCAGGAGTAATCGTTGATGTTCGGTTTCAGATTGAGTGTGAAGTGTGTTGCAGGAGTGATACTGGCCGGGTCGATGGTCAGTGGAGCAGTTGCCCTACAGGCGCAGACAGCGCGTCGTACGCGCCGCGAATCGAGCGCCAACCGTAAGTCCCGTATTGAAAGGACGATCGCGGAAACCTATGGCCATCGCTACGAGGTCGCCGGCGGTGGCGGGTATCTGCGGTTCCAGTCAGGATCGATCCTCCAGAAGAACAACGAAGTAACGTTCTTTATGACTGGAACGTACTTCCTGAACCCGAAGCTCGGCATCATCGGAGATATTCGCGGAGCCTACGGAAACGCGAAGATCGGTAATAACAACTGCACTACCCCGTCCTGCCCACCCGTCTATCTGTCGTTCAATCCGCAGATATCGGAGTATCCGTTTCTGGGCGGCGTGGCCTACCGGTTACTCGCGAAGGAAAAGTTTGCTGTGACCGCCACGGGCGAAGGCGGAGTCGCGCTGGGCAAATTCGATGGCGGCGCCAAAGGGTTTACGTCAGCCGAGCTTGGTGTCTGGCAGTCCCTGACGAAGCCTGCCTTCAGCCTCGGCGCCAACATCGATTACAACTTCTATCCGAACCTCGCGTTCCGGGTGTCCCCAACCTACGTTGGGACGTTCTTCCGGCTGGATCCGACCGACACACAGCATGGGCCGCCAGGCACGATCCAAAACAACTTTGGGGTCAACGCTGGAATTGTCTATCGCTTCGGCAAGATCAAGTAATCACACATCGTGTGTGGAAACAAAAGGGCGGTCTCGACCATGGCATCGAGACCGCTCGGCACATCGGTACGCACTATTTCAGCGTATAGAGAACACCAGTTACAAATTGAAGGCTGTTGCTCTTATACCCAACCGCAGGTTGGTTCAGATAGTTATCCAGCACATTGATGTTCAGGCTAAACCGCTTGTACGTCGGAAGTTGCAATCCCGCCGCAAAGATTGCTGAATAAGCACTGAAGTCATTCCACGCCGGAATAAACGTTCCGCTCTCCGTGAAGATGATCTTTGCCGGCAGATTGCGGCGATACAGCTCGGTGAAGCTCGAACCAACCAGATTTGTACTCAGCGTAGGCGGCTGGAAGTTCTGCCGTTCATAGTGCACATCTGCTTTCACATCGAACTCTTGCACTGGAGTCTGTACCACCGTCCAGCCGAGACCAGCACCATAGATCTGCTGCAGGTTCAGGCCCTGCGCGTAGTTGTGGTCGAATGACAGGCCAACCAGACCGTACACGCGTGCGGTGAAGTACTTGTCGTGCTCCGCGTCCGCGTGGAAGATATTCGTCTTCGCTACCGTGTCGGGCGACGGCGGGACCGTCTGCGGAATCACTGGCTGAGTTATCTTGCCGTACGTTTCGAGCACATTGATCGTAGATCGCGTTCGCGGCGGCAGAAAGGACACTGAAGGGATTAATCGCACCAGATTGACTGCCGCGTTGTAGGTTTGGCCGTTCTGCGTGGACTCGACCAGCGTGATCCCGCCCGCTAACGATCCATGCCATCCGTACCAAATCCCTGGATTGCTGGTTACCTCCTTGTCGTAGGCCACGCTGTCGATCAGGAAGGCAAGGTCTTTGACCGGAACGACCTCAACAGCGCTGGAGGTTGTCGCCGCCATCGTGAGGGCGTTGTCCGAGTAAGTGACTGTGCCTGGCTGTTTGGAGGTGCGGGTGATCTTCTCGCCCTTCTTGAGTGCGACGAATTTACCGCCGGCATGCAGCTCCTTGATCTTGTCCGCGGAGACAGTAACCTCGCCGACCACGTCGCTCTTAAAGACAAACGAATCCCCGGTCGCCCGCTCCAGGGTCCCGGTCAGCTGATCGCCATTGGTAAACACAATTACGTCGGGAGCCGGTTTAGCGGCACTCCCCTGAGCCCATCCTGTGACAGTCAGTTGCAACAGCGCGCCTGAAATCAGGCTCAAAACGAGCAGGCTGTTCAACTTACCTAGCCCATGGATGGGAATGGATTTATGGTTGGCGCTCATCCATTAAAAATAGCGTAGCTTCAACTGGGCCGAGGATAAATATGCGACCGGTTGTTCGTGTCATTGGAAAAGTGTTGCGTCTGGTGGGCTTTCCAGTCCGGAAGACTTCTTCTAAAGCCCATGACTGCTTCAGATCCACCCTCATGGCGCAAGCTGAGTCCGTCCCCAGCCAAGCCGAAGATTCGGGAGACGGCTTGGCGACACAATGAGGACGGAAAGAAAGAGCGACCGCTGATTCTGCTTGGGCTACAGGCTGGAATGGCGCAATAGTCGCAGTGTTATTGGTGTCGTATCGAGCGACTGAAATGGTAGGCTTTATGGGTGGCAATGTTGCGTAATGCGTTTCAGTTTGGCCCGCTTCGATTACTCGTGTGGGTCGGCTTGGCGGCGATGGTGGCAGTGTGTCCCAGCGCTCGTGCGTTGGAGCACGTCACACTGAAGAACGGTTTCGAACTGGACTGCATACGGCGAGAAGCTGTCGGGGATAAGGTTCGGCTTTACCTTGCCGGTAACGGCACGACTTCTGCGGGAGACTCAAACTATCTCGAGGTCGCGGCGGACTCGGTCATTCGGGTGGAGACGGTTGCGGATTTGCCGGAGCCAGTAGCGACGGCGAAGATGCCGAACCCAGTGACGATCCTGACTGCTCCGACGAAGGAAGAGATGCACGAAATGCTGGCTCATGCGGGCGCAGCACATCACATCGACGAGGATCTGCTGGCCAGCGTAGTGCGCGCGGAAAGCGGCGGGCAGGTACGAGCGGTTTCACGGACTGGAGCCAGGGGACTGATGCAGTTGATGCCGGGAACGGCGACCGCGATGGGTGTCGACGATGCATTCAAGCCGGAACAAAACATTGCAGGCGGAACAGCCTATCTCGATGCACTTCTGACTCGATACCACGACAACGTGGCCCTGGCACTGGCAGCCTACAACGCGGGGCCAGGCGCCGTTGATAAATATCACGGCGTGCCCCCTTATCGTGAGACGCAGGAGTACGTGGCGCGGGTGATCCGTGAGTTCAACCGGCGAAAACAGATGGCCTTGATCGCGCAGACCAAGTAGCACTGCGCCGGCGCACACCAATGAAAAGAGAGCGATGACGAAGCGTAATGGAGTTCTGTGGGCGGTTGTTGCAGTTGCGCTGGCCGTGCTCGTGTTTTTATTCCGGAATAAGGTGCATTTCGACTGGGCGATGTTCTGGCAGCAACTACGGTATGTGAGTGTTGGACATATCTTGGCCGGAATAGCACTGATCTATGCGACGTACTGGCTACGGGCGGTGCGGTGGGCAGTGTTTGTGTCGCCGACGAAGAAGGTTTCGGCCGTCTCCCTGCTGGGATCGCAGTTCATTGGATTTACGGCGGTAGCGTTGTTCGGACGGTTGGCGGATTTGACACGACCGTACCTGGTAGCGCGGCGCGTGGGGCTGTCGTTGAGCTCGCAGGTGGCCGTCTACACAATCGAGCGCATGTTCGATCTGGGCGCGGCCGCGGTTATCTTTTCGTGCGCTCTGGCGTTCACGCCGAAGGGCCTTCCGCACCATGAAGTCTTTGTTCGAGCTGGCGTGCTGAGCATGGGTGCGACCCTGGCGATCGCTGTCTTTGCGGGTGCAGTCCGGGTAGCAGGTGGCGCAGTCGCGGGTTTCGCGCGAGCCACGGTTGGGTTACTCTCGAAGTCCGCCGGCGAGAGCATTGCGGCCAAGATCGTCGGGTTTCGCGATGGATTGAACGCACTGTCGTCAATGCGTGACTTCGGTGTGGTGGTGCTGTTGTCGCTCGCGATGTGGGGAATGATCGGGGTCGCCTATCTCGAGACGGCGCACGCGTTTGTAAATACTCCGGAGTTAAGCGGCCTGACATTTTCGCGGACGATGCTTTTGATGGCGGCAAGCATCGGTGGTTCTCTTCTTCAGCTTCCAATCATCGGATGGTTTACGCAGATCGCCGTAACGGCGACGGCGATGCATACGTTTTATGCAGCACCCATTGAGGCAGCAACGGCCTGCGGAGCGATGTTGTTAGTGGTGACTTTTCTGTGCATCATCCCCACCGGATTTGTCTACTCGCAGGTGGAGCATGTAAGCCTGAAGAGAGTCGCGCAGGAGAGCGAAGCCGCTGGGGCGACAGCCGAGGTGGCAGACGCCCGCTAGCGCAGCCGCGATCGCCTGCATTGGAAGCGTCGCGCGAGCTGAAGGGAACGGAACGGTGCCTGGAGAGCGCTGCTAGAATCGGTATATATCCGATGAAGTGTCCCTACTGTGGTTTTAGCCAGGATCGAGTTGTTGATTCACGCGAAAGTAAAGACGCCGATTCGATTCGCCGGCGACGCGAGTGTGAAGGCTGCAATAAGCGATTCACGACATACGAGCGGATCGATGAGATTCCCTACATGGTGGTCAAAAAGGACGGCCGGAGGGAGAAGTTCGACCGGCAGAAGGTGCTAAGTGGACTTCTGCACGCCTGCGAGAAGAGGCCGGTTGCAGCGGCGAAGCTGGAACAGATTGTGGATGAGACCGAAGCCTATGTTGTCGATTCGCCCGAGCGAGAGCGGTCGACGAGCGAGGTCGGCGAGTTGATTATGAACCGGCTGAAGGCCATCGATACCGTAGCCTACATCCGATTCGCCAGCGTATACCGGGACTTCAAAGATGTCCGCGAGTTCAAAGCAGAGTTGGAAGAGCTGTTGAGCGGAAAAGACCCCAGGAAAAGGCGGTAGTGCATGGCAGCGAAAAAGACGCACAGGATCACTCTCATCCCTGGAGATGGGATTGGGCCCGAGGTCTCTGGTGCTGTAGTAAGCGTCCTGGAGGCAGCGGGTGCAGCGACGGGAGTCGCTTTTGAGTGGAATCGATACGATGCCGGCGCAGACGCGTTCGCGAAGACCGGAGAGTACATACCGAAGGTGCTGTATGACTCGATCGAAGAGAACCGGGTGGCGCTCAAGGGGCCGGTGACGACGCCGATCGGCGAAGGATTTGCTTCGATCAACGTCACACTGAGGCAAAAATTTGAGCTGTTCGCGAACTTCAGGCCGGTTAAGAACCTGCCAGGATTGAAGACCAGGTATCCGGGTCTGGATCTGATCATCGTGCGCGAGAACATGGAGGACCTGTACGCAGGTCTGGAGCATGTAGTGGTGCCTGGGGTAGTGCAGGCCCTGAAGATCATTACGGAGAAAGGCTCGACCCGCATCGCTAAGTTTGCGTTTGACTATGCACGCAAACACTCGCGCAAGAAGGTCCATGCAATCCATAAAGCAAACATCATGAAGCTTTCGGACGGCTTGTTTTTGCGGTGCTGCCGGACAGTAGCGGAGGGTTTTCCTGAGGTGGAGTACCACGAGCATATTGTGGACAACACCTGCATGCAGTTGGTGATGAACCCTTATCAGTACGATATTCTGCTGACCGAAAACTTGTATGGGGACATCCTAAGCGACCTTTGCAGTGCGTTTGTGGGTGGGCTTGGACTGGTCCCGGGCGCGAATCTTGGGACCGATTGCGCGATCTTCGAAGCAGTCCACGGATCGGCACCGGATATCGCCGGGAAAGATATGGCCAATCCGACCGCGCTGTTGCAAAGTGCTGTACTGATGTTGCACCACATCAATGAAGGCGCGACCGCGGAGCGAGTGCAGGCAGGGCTGGAGCAGGTCTACCGGGAAGGCAAGACGCTGACCAGAGACGTTGGTGGCACAAGCGGAACGAAGGCCTTTGCCGATGCGGTGCTCAAGGCCATGGAAGCACCGGCGACGTCGTCCTAGAGAGATAGAGCGAGAGGTTGAATGAGGCAGATTTGCGGTTGGCTGATGAGGGCGGTGGTTGCAGGCGGAGTCGTGGGCTTGCTAACAGGACTCGCAGGATGCAAGGCGAGCGATGCAGGAAAGCAAAGCAACGAGAGTGGCGCGGTAATCCAGCCTGCGGCGCAGCAGCAGCTGACTGCACCACTTGACCCGGCAACTTTGGGTACGGTGAGTGGGACGGTTCGTTTTTCCGGAAAACCGCCGGCACGAGTGAAGATCGATATGACCATGGATCCCGTCTGTTCGATCACGGGCGGCGACAACTTTGCCGAGCAGTATGCGGTGAAAGACGGCAAGCTGGCGAATGTGTATGTGTATATCAAGAGCGGCCCCCCGGCGGCTATGTCGGCTACCGCGCCGACCCCAGCTCCGGTGGTACTGGACCAGATTGGCTGCAAATATGTGCCGCATGTGATTGCGGTGATGCGCGGCGGTTCGGTGGAGTTTCGCAACTCTGATAGCACGATGCACAACATTCACACGCTGCCGACGGCAGGGGGCAGCCAGCCGATCGACATATCGCAGGGAGCGAAGGGTGCTCCCCAGACAAAGCAGTTCAACCAGCCGGAGGTGATGATTCCTGTGCGGTGCAATAACCATCCCTGGATGAACGCGTTTATCAACGTGTCGGCAACTCCCTTTTTCGCCGTTACCGACGTGAATGGACACTTCAGCATCACCGGATTGCCGCCTGGAACATACACGTTGGCGGTAGTGCATGAAAAGATGGGTGAACAGACAATGGCCGTGACGATTGAGCCGAAAGGAACGGCGAAGGCGGACTTCAGCTTCAGTGAAAAGTGATATCGATGAAACCGCGGAGGCGCGATGAGTGCAGGGTTGGCAGTGCTAGCAGAGTCCATGCAGCATACGACGCAGTTCAACTTCAATCTAGCCTTTGTGGTGAACCGGCTGCCGTTGTGGTTTCTGGTGTTTGCGCTGTTTCTGCCGCGGCTGGCCATGGTTGTGGCCTGGTTCCAGGGCGTGCTCGCGCCGTTCCATCTCTACGGGATCATTCCGCCGCTCTTCTGGCTGTTTTTGCCAAGAATTCTGGTCTTGTATCTGATCTATGTGGATCAGGGGCTCACCTTATGGTTTGCCGTCCACCTGGTAGCGGCGATCCTGGTATGGGGTGGTGGCGGCCATCAGATGCGACGCAGACGACGCCCCGAGTACTAGCGCCACAGACTACTAATGACGGTGGGGTAATGGCGCGTTATCCTTAGAAGATATGGAACGACGCAGGGTTGGCATTCTTGGCGCGACTGGAATGGTCGGGCAGCGATTTATTCAGTTGTTGAGCAATCATCCGTGGTTTGAGATTACGTGGCTGGCGGCGAGCGATCGCAGCGCCGGCAAAACGTACGCCGAGGCGTGCCGGTGGAAACTGGATTCTCCGCTGCCAGCGCGCATCGCGGCGATGACGCTCCAGCCGAATGTTCCTGAGGGCTCTGCGGTCGAACTGCCGAAGATTATCTTCGCGGCGCTCGACGCGGACATTGCGCGAGAGCTGGAACCCAAATTTGCCGCTGCCGGCTGCGCGGTGATCTCGAACTCGTCCGCGTTCCGCATGGTGGCTGATGTACCTCTGGTGGTGCCCGAGGTGAACGCCGATCATCTTCCGTTGATTGAGACACAGAGCTGGCGCAAGGAGAGCGGCGGCTATATCGTGACCAACCCAAACTGCAGCGCTATTGGACTGGTGCTGGCGCTGAAGCCGCTCGAGGAACGTTTTGGAATTGAGAGCCTGTTTGTGAGCACAATGCAGGCGGTCAGCGGCGCGGGGTATCCGGGCGTGGCTTCACTCGACATTCTGGGAAATGTAGTGCCGTTCATCAAAAACGAAGAAGAGAAGTTGCAAGAAGAGGTCGGCAAGTTGCTGGGTCGACTGGATGGCAAAAAGGTCGAGATGCTTGACGCGAAGGTGAGCGCACACTGCAACCGTGTAGCCGTCGAGGACGGGCACATGGAATGCGTGAGCATCAAATTCAGGAAGAAGGCAACGAAGGAAGAGATCATCAGGGCGTGGAGCGAGTTTTTGCCGCTGCAGGGTCTGCATCTGCCGACGGCTCCTGATCAGCCGGTCGAGTACGACTCAGGCATCGATCGACCACAGCCGCGATTAGACAGGATGCGTGGAAATGGAATGGCGGCCACGGTTGGCCGGCTGCGCGCGTGCAATCTGCTGGACTGGAAGTTCGTGGTGCTGTCACACAATACGATCCGCGGGGCAGCAGGCGCGGCGGTACTCAACGCCGAAGTTTTGGCGTTGCTAGGTAAGCTGGATAAACTTGGTGTGTCAGCGAAGGCGTTTTCGGCAAAGGCCGTGGCGGTGACGGCTTGAGCATGGCGCGAGAAAAATTAGTCGTAATGAAGTTTGGCGGAACGTCGGTTGAGGATGCCGAGGCGATGAAGCGAACCGCTAACATCGTTCGCGGGCGGCGTCAGCGCGGGTTGGAGGCTGTCGTCGTGGTATCGGCGATGGCGAAGGTAACGGACCTCCTGCTCTCTGCGGCGTCTGCTGCGGGTCGGGGGGATAAGGCAGGAGCTCTCGCCATTGGAGCCCGGCTGCGGCATCGTCACATCGACACTGCGACGGCGCTGCTGGAAGCCGAGCGGTTCGCGCGCCTGCAGACGACGCTGCATCAAGACTTTGACGCTCTGGACGATCTGTTGCGCGGAATCGCTGCAGTAGGTGAATTGACTCCGCGCACAAACGATCTGGTGGTGAGCTTTGGCGAGAGGCTATCGAGCAAAATGATCGCCGAGGCCTTCGAAGAACATGGATTGAACGGCGCCCATGTCGATGCGCGAACCTGCATTGTGACGGACGCCAGCTATGGCAAGGCTGTTCCGCAGGAGAGCGCGATTGAGGAGAAGCTTGCTTCGATCGTTCTGCCGCTCGTTGAATCTGGAAAGACCCCCGTGATAGGTGGGTTTATCGGAGCGACGGTGGATGGCATTACGACGACGCTGGGCCGTGGTGGCAGCGACTTCACCGCCGCTCTGGTAGGCGGAGGAATGCACGCTGGCGCAATCGAGATATGGACGGACGTGAACGGCATCATGACGACCGATCCTCGAATCTGCCCCGATGCTCTAAGGGTCAAGACAATTAGTTTCGAGGAGGCTGCGGAACTGGCCTACTTTGGAGCGAAGGTTCTGCACCCAGCTACCATCTTGCCCGCCGTGCAGAAGAGCATTCCTGTGTGGGTATTGAACTCGCGCAATCCCGAGAACGAAGGCACAAAGATTACTGCGATGTCGGCAAAGTGCGCGAGTCCGTTCAAGAGCATTGCAGCCAAGAAGAAGCTGACGATCATCGATGTGGTCGCAAGCCGGATGCTGATGTCGCACGGATACCTCAAGGCAGTCTTCGACGTCTTCGACAAGTACAAGTGCGCGATCGACATGGTGTCGACCAGCGAAGTGAGCATTTCCCTGACAGTCGATAGCAACCAGCAGTTGCCGGAGATCTGCGCGGAGCTGGCAAAGATCGCGGACGTGAAGATGGAGGGCCATAAGGCCCTCGTCTGCCTGGTGGGTGAGGACATTCGCGGCCACAACGGCATCGCCGGCCAGGTCTTCAGCGCCATTAGCCATGTGAATGTGAGGATGATCTCGCAGGGAGCGAGCGAAATCAACATGAGCTTCATGATCGACGAAGAGGATGTAGAGGAGGCAGTGCGGAGTCTGCACGGGCACTTCTTTGCAGACCCCGATGAGACGGTCTTCGATGTTGCGAACCGCGTTCAATTGGAGAGTTAGCTTAGGAAGGCAAACGATGCGCGTATTGGTTTTGGGAATGGGCAAGACGGGCAAGCTGGTTGCTCAGGTTGCAGCGGAACGCGGACACAGTGTGAATGTGCTGGACGCGAAGGAGAATGCCGACGCCTCTGCTCTGACGCCGCCGTTCGTCGCGGGGTTCGATGTAGTGATCGACTTCACAACTCCTGAGGCCACGATTCAAAATATGCGCGCTTGTCTGGCGACGGGCGCGAAGATGGTAATCGGAACGACCGGCTGGTATGACAAGCTGCCCGATATGCGTGGACTGGCTGAGCGGAAGCAGGCCGGGCTGCTGTATGGGACCAATTTCTCTGTCGGCGTACAGGTAATGCTGCAGATCGCGGCAACGATGGGCAAGGCGTTGAAGAATGCGGACTGCAAATTTTCGATCGAAGAGACACACCATGTCAGCAAGCTTGACTCGCCGTCAGGTACAGCGATCAGTCTGGCCAAAGTCGTCGAGGCTGCTTCCGGCCTTTCCAGTGTGCCTATCGAGGCGAAACGCGAGGGCGACGTGATGGGAGTGCACACGCTGGAGGCGCGTAGCGCTTCGGACCGCCTGGTTCTGACGCATGAGGCGTTTTCGCGCCGAGGATTTGCTGAAGGTGCAGTGCGGGCGGCGGAGTGGTTGTCGCCGCGGACAGGATGCTACAACTTTCAGGACGTTTACACCGAGATGTAGTTGGAACAAAAAGGACTTTTATGAGCGTGATGGAAGCTACAGTGACGACGAAGTTTGCGGACTTGACCTTTGAAGAAAAATTGGACCGTTTGGCCGAAGTTGCTGTGAAGATAGGACTCGGGCTACGCGCTGGACAGGAGTTGATCATGTCTGCGCCATTGGAGGCGCTGCCGTTGGCACGCCGGATTACGGAGCATGCCTATAAAGCAGGGGCGCTGCTGGTGACTACGTTTTACTCAGACGATCCAAGTGTGTTGGCGCGGTTCCAGCACGCACAGGATGCGAGCTTCGACTACGCCCCGACGTGGTTGCACGATGGGATCGCGACAGGCTTCCGCAGTGGAGCTGCCCGGCTTGCGATAGCAGGAGCGAACCCCGCACTGCTGGCAAAGCAGGATCCGGCGAAGGTAGCGCGGGCCAATGTAGCGGCGTCGAAGGCAGGCAAGCCCGCGATGGAATTGATTACGCGCCACGAGATTAACTGGACGATCGTGGCGTGCGCGACGCCGGAGTGGGCGAAGCTCGTCTTTCCCGGTGAGCCGGAGAATGTGGCCGTTGCGAAGCTGTGGGAGGCGATCTTTGTTGCCTCGCGTGTTGCCGTCGATGACCCGGTGCAGGAGTGGCGGGAGCACGGAGCTAGGCTCAAGCGGCGAATGGAGATGTTGAATGCGAAGCGATTCTCCGCGCTGCACTTTAGGGGACCAGGAACGGATTTAACCGTAGGTCTGGCGGATGACCATCTGTGGGCTGGTGGTGGAACTACAGCTGGTAATGGAGTTTATTGCCAGCCGAATATTCCCACCGAGGAGTGTTTTACGACTCCACACAAAGACCGTGTCAGCGGGACAGTGCGGGCCTCGAAGCCACTGTCACACCAAGGCACTCTGATCGAAAATATTGCAGTGCGCTTCGAGGATGGCAGGATTGTTGAAGCCACGGCTACCGCAGGCGAGGACGTGCTAAACCGTTTAATCAGCACGGATGATGGCGCCCGGCGGCTCGGCGAGGTAGCGCTCGTACCGCACTCTTCCCCGATCGCACAGAGTGGCGTCCTCTTCTGGAACACGTTGTTCGATGAGAACGCAGCTAGCCATATTGCCTTGGGACAGGCTTATTCAACGTGCCTCATCGGCGGGGACAAGATGGATGCCGAGCAGCTGGCGGCGATAGGTGCGAATGCGAGCCTGATCCACGTTGACTGGATGATTGGGTCTGGTGAGATGGACGTGGATGGTGTGGCCGCGGATGGGATCGCTGAGCCACTGATGCGCAAAGGCGAGTGGGTTTAGTGGTGGACGACGCTGGCTGATCGAACAGCCAATAGGGTCGCGGTTCGCATTGCAAAGCCTCCTGAGCGGTTTTTTAGCGGCTTTTCCTTCACCAATGACAGAATTCTTCTGGTATTTGCAGGGAATTCGCGGTAAATTGAATCTCAATCGGGCCACGGTCCGTTTCATCCATAAGTTCTCAAAGAATAGTGATTGCAAGGTGAATCGGTGTTGCAGAAGTATTTAGCCGATGCTCCGATCCTCAGTTGGTGATTTCCATCTGTCGCAGCGGCACTGCATTTCTACAAATTTGGCTTTAGAGGAGAACTTTCTATGAATTCGAACATGACGCAAGGTGTTTCGCGCAGGTCGTTTATGCGAATCCTTGGTGCTGCCTCGGCAGCGGCCACTTCTCTTCCAGCCCTTGCTGCGATACAGCAACCGGGAGCGCCAGCGGCTGCACCACAACCCGCCAAACGTGGCGGTATGCGGGGTATGCAGCAGCTTTCGCCGGACACTGTCATCATCAGCTCAAACGAAAACCCTCTTGGGCCGGCACAGTCCGCTCTGGGCGCGATCGGCGTCACGGCAACGCAGGGTGGTCGCTATCACTTCGACGAATACGTCAAGACCATCACCGTATTCAACGAGCAGTTTGGTCTGAAGAAGGATTACTCTGCGCTGTTTCCTGGTTCGAGCGGCCCGCTGGATCTGGCGCTGATGTCGAACATTGGCCCGGATAGGCCGCTGGTCTACGGAGATCCGAGCTACGAGCAGGGCCCGCGCGCCGCCGAAGCAATGAAAGCTCCAAAGTATCCCGTACCGCTGACGGCGACCTATGCGCATGATGTGAAGGCGATGCTGAAGGCGCATCCATCGCCCGGCGCCTACTACATCGTGAACCCGAATAACCCGACTGGCACGATGACGCCCAAGTCAGACATCGTGTGGCTGGTAAATAACAAGCCGAAGGGCTCTGTCGTGATAATAGACGAAGCCTATCACCACTTCTCAAACGACGAGTCCTGCATCGATCTAGTCGCTCAGGACAAGGACGTAATCGTAATGCGGACCTTCTCGAAGATCTACGGGATGGCTGGGCTGCGGGCGGGCTTTGCGATCGCAAGGCCAGACCTGATCGAGCGGTTCGACAACGTTCCAGGGCCAAGCCGGAGCCTGGCCAGTATCTCAATTACGAGCGCCGCTGGGGCACGCGCCAGCCTGCAGGACAAGGACTTGGTGCCGTTGCGGAAGAAGATCAACTCGGACATCCGGTCAGAGACGCTTGAGTTTCTCACCAAGCATGGCTACAAGATAGTTCCCGGCTCGCAGGGCAATATGTTCATGGTAGATGTGAAGCGCCCCGGGAGAGAGTTTCAGATGGCGATGCTAAAGGAAAACGTTGCTATCGGGCGTACCTGGTCAGCAATGCCCAACTACGTTCGCGTCACGGTTGGCACGAAGGCCGAGATGGAGAAGTTTCAGACGGCATTTGTGAAGTGTATGGATATGCCACCGGGAGCGGCAAACGGTGCGGCTGCGTTGCATCTTCCGGAGTTTCATGTGCCGTCGGAGCTGTATCGAGGCTAGTGACGCCGAAAAAATCAAAGGCCCTGGCGAGAGATCGCTGGGGCCTTTTTTTGTGGCTCTTTGAGCTTGTAGGCCGACATGCCGGGTAATCAACAATCCTGACGCGGTAAACTTAAATTCATTATGGAATTGACGGGTTGTGGAACGGCGCTGGTAACTCCCTTTCGACGGGACGGCGGCGTGGATGAGCCTGCGCTACACGCGCTGGTCAACTGGCAGATTGAGAGTGGAATCGATTTCCTTGTTCCTTGCGGGACGACTGGTGAGGCCTCGACCCTTACCGAGGCGGAGTGGCTGCGCGTCGTCGAAGTTGTGGTTTCGACGGCGTCTGGACGCTGCCCAGTGTTTGCCGGTTGCACGAACAATGCGACGCACGAAGCTGTTGCGCGCGCCCGGAAGCTGTCACGAATACATGGATTGACGGGAATCCTAACGGCAAATCCTTACTACAACCGGCCTGGGCAAGAGGGCCAGTACCAGCACTTCCGTGCGATTGCCGAAGCGACCGAGCTACCAGTGCTGCTGTACAACATTCCTTCGCGAACCGGTGCAAACCTGGAGCCTCCTACCGTCCTGCGTCTGGCGGAGCTGAGAAATGTGATTGGCATTAAAGAATCCAGTGGAAATCTGGCTCAGATTACAGAGCTACTCACGACCGCGCCACGAAGCTTTAAGGTGTTTGCAGGGGATGATGGATTGGCTTTGCCGATACTGGCCCTGGGAGGCGCCGGGTTAGTCTCGGTGGCATCGAATGTGGTTCCCGGACAAATGGCGCGGATGGTTCGGGCTGCGCTGGAGAACGACTGGGTGGACGCGCGGCGCATCAACCGGCAGTTCTACCGCCTTATGCAGGCACACTTCTGGGAGGCCAGCCCTGCTCCGGTGAAGGCTGTGCTGCAGATGCTGGGGCGCTGCGAAGACGTTCTGCGGCTGCCGATGGTTCCCGTCTCTACCGCGACGCGGCGGAAGCTGGAGCGGATGGTCGGCGAGCTGGGAATGCTGGCGGGAGTTCCAGCAACAGGGGAAGATCTAAGGATGTTCTAGGGATGTTCCAGACCCGCGATTCTGCAAGCTGCTGCTTACTACGAAACCTGAAAGGTGAGGATTGGATTTTGAACGGGACATTGGAGGAGCGGATTGACTACTGGTTTGCACAAGGTGCAGCAGCGATTGGAAATGCTGAGGCGGAGGCTGTGTTCTTTGAGCTGCGCGGAGCGCTTGAGGCAGGTCAGCTTCGCGCTGCGGAGCCCGACTCTTCTCTTTTAGGGTGGCGGGTGAATGGGTGGGTGAAACGCGGGATTTTGCTGGGGTTTCGCATCGGCACAATGATCGAGATGGGGGACGATGCGCTTCGTTTCATCGATAAGCACACCTATCCGGTGCGTCGGTTTGTTGTGGCGGACGGAGTACGTGTGGTGCCGGGGGGCGTTAGTGTGCGGACGGGAGCGTATGTTGCTAAAGGGGTTGCGGTGATTCCGCCGTCGTATGTGAATGTGGGGGCGTATGTGGATGAAGGGACGATGGTGGATTCGCATGCGCTGGTGGGGAGTTGCGCGCAGATTGGTAAGCGGGTTCATCTGAGTGCGGCGGCGCAGATTGGCGGAGTGCTGGAGCCCGTGAATGCGAGCCCCGTCATTATTGAGGATGATGTGCTGGTGGGAGGAAATACCGGGGTTTATGAGGGAACTGTTGTGCGGAAACGTGCGGTTTTAGCGGCTGGAACGGTGTTGACGCGGGGAACGCCGGTCTATGATCTGGTGAAAGGCGAGATCTACAAGGCTACAGAGGATATGCCGTTGATTATTCCGGAGGGCGCGGTGGTGGTGCCGGGGTCACGAGCGGTCTCCAAGGGTAAGGGGGCGGAGTGGGGGTTGAGTTTAGCGGCTCCAGTGATCGTTAAATATCGGGATGAGAAAACCGAGCTTTCCTTGGTGTTAGAGGACATTTTGCGCTAAATCGTGGTGGTAATTCGTGGTGAAGTTGTGGTGAATTGGGTGGTAATTGTGGTGAATTAAACGCCACTTTTTCGGCCGCTAAAAACATGCCATTTTCTTAAAATATTTCTGTGTGGAAATCTTTCGCGGTCAATGACCCGCGGGTGGAGAACTGCCTTGAGCAAGAGGCGGGACGGCCGAGAGTAGGCTGACGAGTCCCTCTGAGATCGTTGGATGGGTGACGATAAGGGATCGGATCGCCGTGTAGGGCAGGTTGGCGGACATCGCCAGTTGGACGACGGGGAGAAGTTCGCCGGCGCCGACACCAAAGGCGGTGAAACCAAGGATGCGATCGGATTCGGAGATCAGGACTTTTATGAAGCCTCGGGTCTCGGAGAGGGTAAGGGCGCGAAGATTGGCGAGCATGGGGATTTTGGCGAGGCGATAGGTGATTCCCTGTTTCTTCGCATCGTTCTCGCTAAGGCCGATTTGTGCGAGCTCGGGGTCAGTGAAGGTACAGGATGGGACCTGGCGGCCAGTGGTGGTGCGGTGGGCTCCGGCGAGATTGTCGCGGACGATGCGGAAGTCGTCGAAGGCGATGTGAGTGAAGTGGGGAGAGCCGGCGCAGTCGCCCATCGCCCAGACTCCGGGTGCGGTGGTCTCAAGGCGGTCGTTGACCTGGATGTGGCCAGCGGAGGTGGTTTTGATTCCGACTATCTCAAGACCCATGTTCTTTGTATTGGGGGTGCGACCGGCGGCGACGAGGACGTGGGAGCCCTGGAGAGTGAATTGGCCGCTCGGCTGGGAAAGGTGCAGGGTTACGGCTTTGCCGGAGGTGCCTTCGACGCGTGCGAGATTGGCGTTGGTGACGATCTCGATGCCTTCGTCGTGGAGGAGTTGCTGGAGGCCTTCGATGACGTCGGGATCTTCGTGGTGGGCGACGCTGGGGTTGCGTTCGATGATGGTGACCCGTGCACCGAAGCGGCGTATAGCCTGGGCCAACTCAAGGCCAATGAAGCCGCCGCCGAGGACGAGGAGATGTTCGGGAAGGAGGGTGAGTTCGAGAGCTTCGATGTGGGTGAGCGGGGACGATTCGGCAAGGCCGGGAATAGGTTCGATGGTGGCGCGAGAGCCGGTGTCGATAAAGATGCGGTCGGAACGGAGGGTGCGGGTACCACCGGCGTTGAGGGCGACTTCAACGGTCTTCTCCGCGATGAAGCGACCGAAGCCCATGACGATCTCGGCATGGCTTTTGGCGTAGTTGGCGAGATGAACCTGCAGGTTGCCATCGACCAACTTCTGACGGTGCGCATTAACGCCAGCCATATCGACGCGCCAGTCGCTGTGGATCATTCCGAACTCGGCGCCACGCTGGAAGTACTGAGCGACCTTGGCGCTATGGATGACGTTCTTGCTGGGAAGGCAGGCGACGTTGGGGCAGGCTCCGCCGATGCGCTTGTCTTCGATGTTGATGACGCGCTGCCCTTGACCCGCCAGGGTCCAGGCCATCCATTTGCCGGCTTCACCACTGCCGATGATGATTGCGTCGTACTGTTCCGGGGTGGGCATGGGGAATCCTCCGTATTGTTGATGACAGAAAACTGTTGATCTTTGCTATCGGATGCGAGAACAGTGGAACCGGGTGCGTCAATGCGGTGGCCATAGAATCTACGGGCGCAGATTAAGATGCGAGTTAGTTGGATTTGGGCTGAGCGCCGTTAGTTAGACGCTAGTTAGAAAGGCGACATTGACCTTCCGGGCTGTGAGGATTCACCCGCACCGGGTCCTGGTTGGCGAAGAGATTAGTCTGCATTGTCCATCCTACTCACCACTCGTTAGGTGCCGCGTGCGCATCCGTGTATGGTTTGGTCCAGAGTGCAAGCTGGGAGTCCAAGAGCCACCAATACATTGTCGCCTCTGCGTCGTACTGTTCGGTTTCGGACAACGATTTGCGATTCCGTACAGTTCGACGCCGGGCGGTCCCGCGTCAAGCGGGCATCTCTCTGAAAACAGACGATTTCGCCGTGCGACAACTTGGCAACGAACGTGCACGCCTCAAAGAGTGCGCTGTAGCGCGTTCGGAGACTCTATTGGGATCCCTTGTTCTAGATATTCGTTATGCATTGCGTCAACTGCGCAAGTCCCCAGGATTCGCCCTTACAGCGATCCTCACATTGGCCTTTGGCATCGGCTCCACCACCGCTATCTTTTCCATTGTTGAGGGTGTGCTGCTGCGGCCGTTGCCGTTTCCCAATCAGGCCAGACTGGCCACGCTCGGCGACCGGCTTGAGGGCGTAGAGTATGGCGCCGATTCACCTGGTGTCACACCGCATGGCATTCCCATCTATATGCGAGACACTCGTGCCTTCTCCAATCTGGGCGGCTACCAGACCTCTACCTATGAACTTTCAGGCCTTGGTACACCGGCACAGATCGATGCCGCGCGGCTTACAGCAAGCATGTTTCCCGTGCTCGGCGTTTCACCATTGATGGGCCGCGCTTTTACCCAGCAGGAGGACGATGGCAGTCAGCAGGTGGCGCTGCTCAGCTACCAGACCTGGCGGAGTCGCTTCGATGGCGATACCAACATACTGGGCCGTAAGATTCTTCTCGACCGCAAGCCCTACGAGATCATCGGCGTGATGCCGCGCGAGTTCGAGTTTCCTCTGGTTCCTGGTCAGTTGAACCGCTGCGAGCTTTGGGTCCCCATGAGCTTCACGCAGGCTGAAAGACTCCCAGGCTCTGCGGGCGATTGGGCCTACAACATGGTCGGACTACTGAAGCCCGGTATCACCCCGGCGCAGGCCGAGCAGGATGCTGCCGGCGCGGCGCAGGAGATCATGCGCGACTTTCCGCCAGCGCTCCGCAGCCGTCATGTTCATCCTGCTGTTCAGCGGCTCGATGAGAGCACCGTAGCTCAGGCTCGGCCGCTGGTCCGCACGCTCTTGCTTGCTGTCACTGTGGTTCTTTTTATCGCCTGTGCCAATCTCGCAGGACTATTACTGGTTCGCGTCATCCGCCGCCGGCGCGAGATCTCCGTGCGCCTCGCGTTGGGAGCCAGCGGAGCGGCCATTCTGCGCCAGTCCCTCATCGAGGCTCTGCTGCTCAGCATCTTCGGTGGAGTTCTGGGACTGGTGTTGGCATCCTTTGCTCTTCGCATTGGCGTCAGCTTCCTGCCTGAGACTCTGCCTCGCGTCAGCTCCATTGGACTTGACTGGAAAGTGGTGGCCTTCTCGCTCGGATTGGCAGTGCTCACCGGCCTGTTCTGCGGACTGATCCCTGCATTTGCCGCAGCACGCACCGACGTCAATGAAGCATTGAAAGAAGGTGGACGCACCGGCTCCGCCGGCGGTGGTCATGCACGCCTGCGCTCAGCCCTTGTGGTCGCGGAACTTGCAGTTGCCCTCGTTATGCTTACTGCCTCCGGACTGTTGCTGCGGAGCTTTGAGAAGATGCGATCTGTCGACCTCGGCTTCCACACCGATCACACGCTGACTGCCGCATATAGCCTCCCTCGCGAGCAATACTCTAACCAGGCTGCCATTGACGCCTTCAATCTAACTATGCGAACCAGGTTGGAGCAGTTGCCAGGAGTGCAGGCTGTCGGAATAACCTCCATGCTGCCGGCAGCTGGCGTGGAGTTCCGGGGCACCTTCACTCCCGAGGGCTATGTGCCTCCGAAGGGGGCAGGGTTGAATCTGGCATGGATACCCCAGGTGATAGGCAACTACTTCCAGGCTCAGAGTATTGCCATCATTCGAGGTCGCGACTTCACTCCGGCCGATCGCGAAGGCGCTCCGCTGGTCGTCATCGTCAACCGAACCCTCGCAGAGCACTATTGGCCTGGACAGGATCCCATCGGCAAACGCCTGCATCGCGGCCCTGCAGAGGCGGCTCTACCTTGGTTGACCGTTGTGGGAGAGATCGGCGAGGTCAAACAGCTCGCAGCCGATGTACCCACAGAAGAGCAGTTCTACATCCCCGCCAGCCAACTTAAAGACGAGGCCGGATCATTTGCGTCTCCTGACATGCTCACCGGCAATGTTGGTTCTATTGTGCTTCGCGGTCAGCTGCAGCCCGAGCAGATGGCTGAGTCCTTGCGCACCGTTGTCCGCTCCATCGACCCCCAACTTCCCCTGACTCAGGTCGAATCAATGGATCGGGTCGTTGCAGAAGGTCAGGCGCCGCGCAGATTCAATACAGCACTCATCTCCGCATTTGCCGGTGCAGCAGTTCTGCTTGCTCTGCTCGGTATCTACAGCGTCATCGCCTTTTCCACCGCGTTGCGCACCCAGGAGATGGCCATCCGCCTGGCGCTCGGTTCGCAGCGCTCCAGCGTCATCCGGTTGATTCTCGTTTCCGGTGCCAAACTTGGCGTGGCCGGCTGCGGGATCGGCGCCATCGCTGCCGTCTTTGCCACTCGTCTGCTGCGCTCGCTCCTCTTCCAGGTCGATTCGCTGGATCCGATGGTCCTTGTGCTTGCAACCGTCTCCATTCTCCTGCTCGCACTCGCGGCCTCCGTCATTCCCGCGCGCCGCGCTGCTTCCGTAGAACCCATGGAGGCGCTGCGAACGGAGTAGGCCGCTCGTCTGAGCGGCAGACTCTCCAGGATGGTCGGCGATTCGGAAACTGGCCAACTCCCGAGCCAGAGGCTGTTATGAAGTTGCGCTGCTTGTAGCGCACGGCGCATGGGGTGGCAGGACGAACGATTGTCGAAGAGGTCGCGCGGCTGAAGCTAGAGTAAGCGCGCGCAGAGTCGGTTCCGGCTTTCAGTGTGCTTTTGCGATGGCGCTGCCATAGATGGCTTGGGCAATGCGGGCAATCACTGCCTCGCAGGTGGCCTGATCAGCGTGCGCGTCGGTGATGAAGATGGCGACGGCTGTGGATGACGTTCTTGCTGGGGAGGCAGGCGACGTTGGGGCAGGCTCCGCCGATGCGCTTGTCTTCGATGTTGATGATGTGCTGTCCCTGTGAGCCGAGGTGCCAGGCCATCCATTTGCCTGCTTCACCACTGCCGATGATGATTGCGTCACATTGTTCCGGGGTGGACATAGAAACCTCCTTATTGGAGTGGTCATTCGGCACGAGCCGATGCGCTCTGCTCACCATTCGTTCGGTGCTTCGTGCGCGTCCGTGTATGGTTTGGCCCAAAGTGCGAGCTGGAGCTGGATTGATTTGCACCATGCCTGATGCATCCGGTCTACCTCTTCTGCGGAGTGGCCCTTCGCGGCGAGGTAGGGTTTCATGGTTTCGTTGATGACTACGATGAACCCGACGATATCGCGCAGGGGGACATAGGGTGTGGAGCTGACACCGTCGGTCTGGTTCTTCTTGAGAGTGGTGTGCCGCAGTGCAATCTCGTGTTGGTAGTTGAGCCAGTCCTGGTCGTAGGGACGAAAACAGGTGTCGAGGATCCACTGCTGAAAGCGGAGGTTGCTTTTGTCGCGATAGTCGGGCAACGGCTCGTTTTGCAGAGAGCGAGAATGGCGGGCGAGGTTCGGAATACCGGCGATGATACCGTTGCGCCAGTGTTCGACGATCTGCTTAGTTTGATCTGCCAGGACTTCGCCTGCTTGTTGGAGGTAGCGCTGGTCCTGGTCCGTGAACCCGACACTGACCTTCAGATCTTCCAGTTGTTGGAGCGTGACGGGCGAGGTCGCAACATCGGTCGTTCCGTAGGTGTAGCCGTGGATATGCTCGGCGACTTTCTTCATAAGTTCCCACAATATCAAGACAAGAGCTTAGATATCCAAAGTTGGCCGGAGGTATTATTTTTTGGCGATTTTTTTACGCCTCGCTTTACTTCTCGTGAGCAGCCCAATTCGGCGGGCGCTGGTAAGCGCAGGGCTAAGGTTTGGGCCGCGGCGCAGAGGTTTCGACAAACTGTGGTGTACTCAGTTCTCCGCTTCTTTTTCCTCTTCAAACGGTTTTATCTGGTTCCAGCGGGTGGTTCTACTCCGAGCAGGTTGTGCACAAAGTAGTCGTCACGGTAGTGCTCATTCGCCAGGATGGCGACTCCGTGGTTTTGGCCTGGAATGTACATCATGTCGAAGTGTTTGTGTGCCTTGACCAGAGCATTCACCACCTGAAGTGACGATGCGGGATCAACATTGGTGTCCATCTCGCCGACGATGATCAGTGCTTTGCCCTGCAACCGGTAGGCGTTGTCTACGTTGGAGGAAGCCGCATATTGCGGGCCTAGCGGCCAGCCCATCCACTGCTCGTTCCACCAGAGCTTATCCATGCGATTGTCATGACAGCCACTATTGGTTACGACAACCTTATAGAACTCCGGATGGAATAGAACGCCGCCCAGCGAGCTCTGGCCTCCTGCGGAGGTTCCGAAGATACCTACGCGGGAGATATCGTAGTAGGGATATTTAGCTGCGACTGCTTTGTGCCACAAGATGCGATCTGGAAATCCGGCATCGCCAAGATCCTTGAAGGCAACATCGTGGAACGCCTTTGAGCGGTTGCTCGTTCCCATGCCGTCGATATGAACGACGATGAAACCGAGCTCTGCAAGCGCCTGATCGGGAGCGGGCGCGCTGAATGTCTTTGGAACAAACGAACCCTGCGGCCCGGCATAGATATTCTCGATGACCGGGTACTTCTTTGATGGATCGAAGTTGAGTGGACGCGTAATTGTGCCCCAGATGTCGGTTTGCCCATCGCGTCCCTTGGCCACGAAGACCTCAGGGAACTTGAAACCCGCTGCCACAAGCGCGGAGACATCCCCTTTATCCAGATCCATGATGAGTTTCTGATCGGACGTGCTGCGCAATTGCGCTACAGGCGCGAGATCCACACGTTGCCACATGTCGACGTAATACTTGTGGTCGTGGGAAAACGTGATGGTGTGCATCCCGTCGGCATCGGTGAGTTTCGTGAGACCCGTGCCGTCGAAGTTGATGCGATAGCCCTGCGTAAAGTAAGGGTCCTGGCCTGGAACGGAACCGCCGGCGTCAAAATAAATCTCTCGTTTGGCATCGTCGACGTACTCTACATTTCTTACCAACCAATTGCCTTTGGTGATCTGGTTCTTTACCTTTCCGGTGGTTCCGTCATAGAGGTAGAGGTGCTCCCATCCATCACGCTCGGATGCCCAGATGATCTCTTTGCCGTCGTTCCCATCGTGGCGGTATTTGCGGCCTGCAGAGAGCCCCGGTCCAAGATTGTTGTAATAAAAGAAAGTCTCCGAGGTCTCCGCGATCAGCGGGCGCGTGCGGCCGGTCTTCGCGTCAACTTCGATGACCGTGTAGGCCTGATGACCGCGTTGGTTGTACTCGAAGGTGAAGGCTCGACCGTCCTTCCACCAGACTGGCGTGCTGAGAGAATACGGATTGGGGAATAAAGCATTGTCGATCGCGATCTCCTGCTTCGTGTCCACGTCGAAGAGGACAGGGTAGGCAATGTCGAGAGCGTCACCCGGTTTTTGGTAGTGAATGCTGATGTGTTCCGGCTGAATCTGATTGGTGGGCGATGACTCGATGTACATTACTTCGCGGTCGTAGCCAGGGCGCGTGTGATAGGCCGCGATTTTCTTCGAATCCGGTGACCACGCCACACTCCGCAATGTGTAGTAGTTTCCCTCAGAGCCATCAAGGCTCAATGGTATTGCGGGGTCCTTGCTACCAACTGCTTTCAGGAACACGTTGTAGTTTTGGATGAAAGCTTCCCACTTGCCATCGAAGGAAGCGCATACCTCTGGGGGTTCCGGCGGAAGTTGACCGAGGAGTTGCGAGCCGACTCCAAGGCGCTGAACTCGTCCCTGTCCGTGCGGTGGTGATGGAGGACGCTGCGCGCAGGGACGCTGGCTGTGTTCGAAACGGCCTTCGTCTCCGTCCTGCGGGGCCGGCGGCTGGAATTCCAATCCGTCGACTGGATCGCCCCCGGGGCCTTCGGGATTCAGTTGCGCTTCGTCGTAGGGAGCGCCGGGACGTCCTTCCGCAGGAAGCGGGATCGGGCCTACCTTGGTGCAGGTGTAATCGCTGAGTAGACATTTATAAAGAGAGCCATCGGTTCCAAACTGAATCGCTTGATTCCCGTCGAGAAAGGTCAGCGGAGCGGTTTTCGGTGGGGCGCCGGGAGCGGGACGCGCTGGCGGTCTTCCTTGCACTGGCGCAAACGGAAGATTGAGTGCCGTATAGGTGTGGCCTGTAGCCTTGGAGATGGCGACAGCAAGCTTCTCATGATCGAACGCGAGGCCCTTCTTGTTTTCGTCTGCGTTGACGAGGATGAACTCGGTACCGCCCTTCACTGTCTTCGGATACCAGAAATTGTCAGTGTCGCCGATCCAAGTCGCCGGTCCTGGCGTGTCGACTACGAGCGGACGTGCCTTCGCTTGTAAGTCGTGCGCACGCTGGTAGTCGGCAAGCGTTCCCTGACCGACGGCCGATCCTATGGAGATGGAGCAAAAAGCCACAGCGGCCAAATGACGAAGACTGACGGATGACCTCTTGAAAATCATGCTGATCCCCTACTGATGTTCCGGCGTGCCGGAATATGTTTTTTTCGTGTGCTTACTTGTATCCAAACTATGTATTACGTCACGGGATTTCTTTGAGACGAATTGGTTTACGAGAAAGTCTCTGCTGGAGGTGAGCCGGAGCCTCGGGGGTAAGACCTGCCCGGGGTGCAGACTGTGCCCATGACGTGATATCAAAGATGGCATGACTACTCTTGGGCAACCCAATTCGACCGATGCCGATAAGCGCAGGGCTGCAGTGTGGGCCGCGTCGCAGATCGAAGATGGAATGGCGGTAGGGCTTGGTTCCGGCACTACTTCAGCGCTGGTGATTGAAGAGGTGGGGCGCCGGGTGGCGGCTGGACTACGCATCACCGCGATTGCCACATCGGAGCAGTCGCAGCGGCAGGCGCTGGAGCTGCGGATTCCGATGAGTGACTTTGCGCATCTGCCAAAGCTTGATCTGACGATCGATGGCGCCGATGAGGTGCAGCAGGGCACGCTCGATCTGATCAAAGGGCATGGCGGGGCGTTGCTGCGGGAGAAGATTGTTGCGATGGCGAGCAGGCGGTTGCTCATTGCAGTGGACCCGAGAAAGCTGGTGACGACACTGGGGTCGGTGTTCGCCGTGCCGGTCGAGATTGTGCCTTTCGGCTGGGAGACGACGGTGACTCGGCTGCGCGAGTTGGGGTTCGCGCCTGAGCGGCGCATGAAGGATGATGGGCAGCCTTACATCACGGACGGTCAGCACTACATTGTGCATTGTGAGCTGGCGCAGTCGGGGCTGACGCCAGAGCAGGCGGCGGAGCGACTGAAGGCGACGGTAGGGGTGGTTGAGCATGGGCTGTTTCTGGGGATGGCGAATCGTGTGGTGATCGGCGGGCCGGAGGGGATTCAAGTTCTTGAAGCGGCACGGTAATCGATCTTCGGTGATCTGGCTGCAATTGCTGCTTCACGAGTGATTCACGCTCGCGATGGTAAGCTTAAGGCTTGATGGCACAAGATAAATTGAAGATAGTTCCGCTGGGTGGCCTTGGCGAGTTCGGTATGAACTGCATGGCGATCCGCTGGCAGGATGACATTATTGTCATCGATGCCGGTCTGATGTTTCCTGAAGAAGAGCTGCTGGGTGTGGACATTGTTGTTCCCGATATCAGCTATTTGACTGAAAACCGCGACAAGGTTCGCGCGATTCTTTTGACCCACGGGCATGAAGACCACATTGGTGGGCTGCCGTGGATTCTCTCTGAGCTGAATGTTCCGGTGTATGGGACTGAGTTCACGCTGGCGCTGGTTGAGGGCAAGCTCGAAGAACATAATCTGCTCGAGGATGCGGATCTGAACGAGATGGTTCCGGGCAGGCGGCTTACGCTAGGACCATTTTCGGTGATGCCGATCCGGGTGACGCACTCGCTGGTGGACTGTGTGGCGCTGGCGATTCATACACCGGTTGGCGTCGTTCTTCATACGGGCGACTTCAAGGTCGACCTTTCGCCGCCGGACAACAAGCCGTTTGATCTGCATGCGTTTGCTGAGCTGGGCAAGCAGGGCGTCCTGGTGCTGTTGCAGGATTCGACCAACGTCGACCGGAGCGGGTATACGCCAAGCGAGCGCGCGGTGCGGCCGAAGCTAGATGAGATCTTTGCGCAGACGAAGAAGAAGCTGTTCTTCAGCTGCTTTTCTTCGTCTATTCACCGGATTCGGCTGGCGATGGAGCTGGCGCATGAGCATGGGCGCAAGGTCGCGATTATCGGGCGGTCGCTGGATAATTCGACTGAGATTGCGCAGGACCTTGGGTATCTCGATCCGCCACCGGGGCTGGTCATCAATCCGGGGCAGATTCGGGATACGCCGGCGAACAAGCTGCTGGTGCTGATCAGTGGAACGCAGGGCGAGCCGATGAGCGCGTTGAGCCGGGCTGCGGTGAACAACCACAAGTTCGCGAAGATTGAGGCCGGTGATACGGTGCTGTTGAGTTCGCGAGTGATTCCGGGCAATGAGAAGTCGATCTACCGGATGATCGATCACCTGGAACGGCGTGATGCCGACGTGATCTACGATGACGGGCACTCGGGCCTGATCCATGTGAGCGGGCACGGAAGCCAGGAGGAGCTGCGGTTGATGATCAACCTCGTTCGTCCGAAGTTTTTCATTCCGATTCACGGCGACTATCGCCATCTGAAACGTCATGCGGAGTTGGCCGGTTCGATGGGCGTGGTCGAGAGGGCCATTCTGTTGGAAGACGGCGACGTTCTGGAACTGGATAAGGGTTCAGCGACGAAGACGGGCAAGATTACTGTTGGCCGCGTGTGCATCGACTCGGGCGGGACGTCGACGGACGTCGTCGAAGATATCGTGATTCGCGACCGCAAGCACTTGAGCGAGGACGGGATTGTGCTGCCGATTATTCAGATCAATAAGCGGACGGGCAAGCTCGAAAATCCTCCCGAGATTGTGATGCGGGGGACGGCGATTGCCGAAGAGAGCCTGATTGTGGAGGCGCGGCAGGTCGTGCAACGGACGCTGGATGGCTCTTCCACCGAAGAGAAGGCAGATTATGGCGTGATCAAAGAGAAGATTCGCAACGATCTGAAGCGGTACATCCAGAAGAGCACGAGCCGGCGGCCTTTGATTATGCCGGTGATTCTGGAGATCTGACGCTGTTCGTTTGGAAATTGAGAGGGCGCCCTTCGCGGGCGCCTTTTTTGTTGCGTTGCGTAAGCTGTCTACCGCGCGGATTCTAGACCCGGCGATGAGGTATACGTGTTGGTTCAGGGCAGGTGACGGCGTGCATGGGATTGATTAGGGTTGAGATACGGCAGGCCGATCGTGATCGCCTCGGGCTCTGGCGGCCGTGGGAATGAAGAGCCAAAATTTCGGGCGAGGCCTTCACAATGAAATTTTCTTGCACGGCCATCACCTTTCGAATAGGGTTCGGAACTCGTTCGATTGCTGCGTTGCTTGCAGTCTCCCTGACCTTGGCGTCGGCTGAAGCGCAGCAGCCGGAGGTGAAACCAGCATCGCGGCCCAAGGTTGCGCTAGTGCTCGAGGGCGGCGGGGCGCTGGGGTTCGCACATATTGGCGTGATCGAGTGGTTCGAGGCGCACCATGTTCCCGTGGACTACGTGGCCGGAACCAGCATGGGAGGCCTGGTGGGTGGGCTGTACGCTTCGGGCATGAGTCCGCAGGAGATTGCGAACTTCGTCGGCGGTATCAACTGGTCGGCGGTGTTGAGTGGGCAAGTGCCGTTTCCGGCCCTGAGCTACAGAAGGAAAGAAGACAAGCTGGCGTATCCGAATCGTTTGGAATTCGGTTTGAAGCATGGGTTCAGTTTGCCGAACGGGTTGAACTCCGGCTCGGCAGTAGGTTTGCTGCTGGATGAGAAGATGCTGCCGTACTACGACCTGAAGAACTTCGACGATCTGCCGATTCCTTTCCGCTGCGTTGCGACCGACATGACGACGGGCAAAGAGCATGTGTTCACAGATGGATCGCTGGCACAGGCGATGCGTTCAACGATGTCGATTCCCGGAGTCTTTGCCCCGGTGGAGCATGGCACACAGGTCTACTCGGATGGCGGTGCGGTGAATAATCTGCCGGTGAGTGTAGCGCGGGCGATGGGCGCGGATATTGTGATTGCGGTCTATCTCGATACGGGCCCGTTCAACAAGGCGAGCCTGAGTTCGCTGGTGGGCGTGGCAGGCAGGAACGTTGAGATCATGGTTGCCGCTAACGAGCTGAACAGCATGAAGGATGCAAATATTCTGCTGAAGGCGGATGTGAGCAAATTTACCTCAGGCGACTTCGAAAAGAGTGCGGAGATCATTCCGAAGGGCGTAGAGGTGGCGCAGGAGCATGCGGCGGAGCTGGAAAAATATTCCGTGAACGATGCCGACTGGCAGGCGTATATAACGGAGCGAAACTCACGGCGCAGAACACATCTTCCAGAACCGAAGTTTGTGGATATCTACGGAATGCACGGAGTGCAGCAGACCGAGATCGCGAATGAGTTCACGCAATATGTGAATAAGCCCATCGATACGCAGAAGATTGAGAATACGATCACCGACCTGCAGGGGAGAGGGCTTTACTCGAGCATCAGCTACAACCTGATCGACAAGGACGGGAGTACGGGTTTGCTGGTGCGACCGAGGCTGAAGAGCTACGGGCCGCCGTTTCTGAATGTCGGAGTTTTTGTCTCGTCGAATGATGCGAACGTCGTCGAGCTCGGGCTGGGCGGAAGGGCGACGTTCTTCGGTATGGCCGGTCCTGGGTCGGAGCTGCGGGTGGACGCGTCGATAGGGCAGATTGCGGGCGTTAACGGGGAGCTTTATAAACCTCTGTTTACCGGGAAAGGGTTGTTTGTCGCTCCGCGGGCCTACTACGGGCACACGCTGTCGTCCTATTATTCGGGCAGCCAGCAGTTGGCACAGTATACGGAACAGAAAAATGGGTTTGGACTCGACCTTGGATATCAGTTCGGTTCGAAGGCTGAACTGCGCATAGGCGAGGACTACCAGTGGTACGGTGAGACGCTGAAGGTCGGGTCCCCGATCGAACAGGCGTTTCAGATAACGCCGTTTGTGAGCCATGTGTCGTTTCAATATCTGGGGCAGGATAGTGTGCAGGTCCCGACACGAGGCACGGAGTTCCAGACCCTGTATAGCTATTTCACGCAAAAGCCGAATAGTACAGGCGACTATGCGCAGTGGGATTCGAGGTTGTCGCACTTCATTCCGGTAAAGAGTCGCGGAGTCATCTTTGGGATCGGCTCTGGAGGGACGAGCTTCGGAGCGACTAACCTGGGGTTGGCTGGGTTTTCGCTTGGCGGCCCGCTGCGGCTGAGCGCGTACAACCGCGGGGAGCTGTTGGGAAATGATTATTTTCTGGCACAGCCGGGATTTATGTATCGATTGCTGAAGTTGAATCCGGTGATCGGGGATTCGATCTATGCCGCGGGATTTTATGAGATTGGCAAGGTGTGGGGTGGGGCTCCGGGGACGCCGAATCTGCCGAACGACATCGCGGGGGCACTGATTATTAAGACGCTGATCGGGCCGATCTTTGGTGGGGCAAGCATCGGGGACAGCGATCATCGTAAGTGGTTCTTCGGGTTGGGACGGATTTTCTAGGGGTGTTCGCGCTCCGGCTATGATGGGCTGCGGCGTTTTCACGACGCTGCCGATGCCGGTGTATGGCGGGCGGATAATATTGTCCAGCGGCGGAGACGCTGTGGACGGTGAGCTCCGGTGCTTGGTGCGCATGCTGCAGAGAGAAAGTAGAGGAGATCGATGAGCGAGTTTGTGACGTTAGAGGAGATACGGGCAGCGAAGGAACGGATTACCGGGGTCGCGGTGAGGACACCGCTCTATCGCGTGGAGCGGGCGCGGCTGCAGATGGGCGGCTTTCCTGAGCCGGAGTTCGATCTTTACATCAAGGCGGAGAGTGAGCAGCCGATTGGAAGCTTCAAGCTGCGCGGGGCTTACAACATGGTGTCGCAGCTTTCACCGGAGGCGCTGCGGCGCGGGGTGATTACCTACTCCAGCGGCAATCATGCGCAGGGTGTCGCTTATGCGGCGCGGGCGCTGGGAGCGAAGGCTGTGATCGTGATGCCGAACAATGCTCCTGAGGTAAAGAAGGCCGCGACACGGGCGCTGGGAGCGGAGATTGTGGAGGTGGGGCCGGCTTCTTCGGAGAGACGGTTGAAGGCGGAGGAGCTTGTCGCAAAGCATGGGTATGCGATGATTCCGCCTTACGATGCGCCGCAGATCATAGCGGGGCAAGCCACGTGCGGGCTGGAGATTGTGGAGCAGCTGCCAGGAGTGGAGTTGGTGATCTCGCCGGTGAGCGGCGGCGGGTTGCTGAGCGGAATTGCGACGGCAGTGAAGTTGGCGGCGCAGGCTGGTCTCGCAGACGCGAACGTGAAGGTGTGGGGAGCGGAGCCTGAACTGGCGGCTGATGCGAAGGAGAGCTTCTACACGAAGACGCTGGTTGAGTGGCCTGCAGCGAAGACGACGCGGACGATCGGCGATGGGCTGCGCACACAGAGTCTCGGCGTGTTGAACTTCGAGCATGTGCTTCGATTTGTGGATGGGATCGTAACGGTGAGCGAGGAGGAGATTCTCGCGGCGATGCGCGTGATGCTGAGCGTGACGAAGCTGGTGCCGGAGCCGAGTGGAGCTGTGACGCTCGCAGCGGCTCTGTTCCACGCCGATGAGCTGCCCAAGGCGAGGAAGGTGGCGGTGGTGTTGAGTGGCGGGAATCTGGAGCCTGCGCTGCGAGAACAGTTGGAAGGCGAATTGGCTGCCGCGAAGGCATAGTGGGAAGCATCGCCATTTGCTTTCAAAACAGTGGCGAGGAGGAGAAACAGAAATACTTTCATTGCACCAATGCCATCGCTTACGCGTCACCCTTCATACCAATTCGGTGCGATATCCTATATGCAGGAGATTCGCAGAGATGAGTGAGGGTGTCCAGGCCCCGGCGGACGGTTGGTGGAGAATTTGGATGTCGAATCGCCTGGCAGAACTGCGGCGACGTGAGCATCAGGTCATTTTGGTTTTGGCCCTGGTCATCGGCGCGTTGACTGGGGCAGCAGTCGTAGCATTCATCCTGCTTACCGGACGATTGGGGATGCGCCTGTATCCGGCAGGTGGCGCGCCGTGGCGCCGTCTGCTGTTTCCGGTTGGAGGCTCGCTCGGCGTCGGTTACCTGCTGTATCGTTATTTTCCCAATGCGCGAGGCAGCGGCGTGCCGCAGACGAAGGCTGCGCTGTTCGCACGTGAAGGGCGCATCACACTTCGCACCGTAGTTGGCAAATTTGTATGTACTTCGGCCACGCTCGCCAGTGGAATCCCATTGGGCCGTGAAGGTCCTTCGGTGCAGGTTGGCTCGGGCATTGCTTCGGTGCTTGGCCGCCTTCTTGGCCTGAGTAATGAGCAAGTAAAGAATCTGATTCCGGTGGGAGCGGCAGCGGCCATTGCAGCTGCGTTTAATACCCCACTGGCAGCGGTGTTGTTTGCGCTCGAGGAGATCATGGGTGATCTCAACGCCCCGGTAATGGGCGCTGTCGTATTGGCCTCTGCGACTTCGTGGATGGTCCTGCGTCTACTCCTCGGCAACAATCCCCTCTTCAAAGTTCCACAATATCAATTGGTGAGCCCCTGGGAGTTTGCGGCCTATGCGGTGCTGGGAGTGGCTGGCGGTTTAGTTTCGGTGGCTTTCACGAGGCTTTTGCTGGGAATGCGGGCGCGCTTCCTGCGGTTCCCCAGAAACACAGTATGGTTTCAACCCTTAGCGGGCGGATTGCTCGTCGGTCTTATGGGTTGGTTTGTGCCGCAGGTTATGGGCGTAGGTTACGAGTATGTCGGAGATGCGTTGAATGGAAGGATGGTGTTCCATTTGATGGTTCTGCTGCTGGTTTTGAAGCTTTTCGCTGTCACCACCAGTTATGCTTCGGGCAATGCAGGCGGCATCTTCGGGCCGGCCTTGTTTATCGGCGCCATGGTAGGAGGTACTGTAGGGACCATTGCGCATCATTTGTTTCCTGCTTTCACCGCGACGCCGGGCGCCTATGCACTCGTAGGTATGGGTGCGGTCTTTGCAGGCATTGTGCGCGCACCGATGACCTCAGTAGTGATGATCTTCGAAATGACGCAGGACTACGCAGTGATCGTCCCACTCATGATTGCCAACCTGGTAAGCCTCTTCATTGCTTCACAATTGCAGCACGAACCAATCTATGAAGCTTTGGCGGTGCAGGACGGCATACATTTACCTGGGTCGAAGGCGCGCCAACGATATGGTCAACGCCAGGTAGCTAGCGTGATGCGGATGACGAGCCAGTTGCTGCCTGCTGAAATCACTGTGCGGGAAGCGCGAGAACGGGTTCGATCGAGTAAGTTTGGAACTTGGGTAGTAACAGATCAGCTAGGGGTTGTTGGCGTGATCAGCCTTTCCCAGCTGGAGGGTGAGCTGGCCGAAGGTGGGGATAAGAAGCTTGGTGAAATGGTTGATCCGCTAACTTTTCCCCACGTCCACTCCGACCAGGGACTTGATTTGGCGCTCGAGCGCATGGGCATGAATCAGATCGAACTATTGCCGGTGGTAGGCCGTGCTAATGTACATGAGTTGAAGGGCATCGTGATGCTGCGGGATGTGTTGGATGCATACGGCGTCAGCCGCACCGCATCGAACTTCGGCTCGCTGGCGGATCCCTCCTGCACGACGGACGCCCCGGGAGCAATTCCTTAGATACGTTAGTCGGGTTTTCGGAAACTTCGAGCCTGGATCAATCTTGCACGGCGTTGTCGCCCCTGTAGTTTCAAATTAACCCACTGCCGAATACAAGCGCAGGTTCCCGCGCTGTTTCGGCTGAAACCAACACGGGGACTGTTCTTTTGCAGGATGCAAATTGAACTCTGCGAGTAAGCGCTAGACTGGCCGGTCCGGCTTTCCAGTGAGTTGGTTTTCGCGTCTAATTGAGGGTCTATGCGGCTTTCTAATCTTTGGCGATCTTCGGCGATGGGTGTCGCGGCGGCGATGCTGCTCGTGACCGGTGCGGCTGTGGGGCAGACAAAGGCCCAGAGACAGGCTGAGAACTACGACAAGGCGGCGCGGGCCACGGTGCTGCACGACGCGAATGTCTATGTCGCAGCGGATGCGGATTCGCAGAAGGTATCGCTGGTGACGCCGGGCCACGAGGTGGTTATCGTCGAGAGAAATGGGCCGTGGGTGAAGGTGTTTGCCAACACCGACGTGGGCGACGACGCGAACGAAGATGACCGGAACAAGCCGGAGTTTAGCGAGGATGCGAATGTGACGCCGGCTTCGGGTTGGATTCGCGACAAGGGAATCGTGGGACCGACTACGGCAGGGGGCGGCGCGATTCTGTATGGCTCGGCAGCGAACTTCGAAGACGCGGCGGCGCAACCCCACGCGCCGAAGGGAGCGGCCGGTGCAGCGCATCTGCTGTACAAGCGGGTAGCGGAGTACTTCCCGGACTCGGACCTGGCGGCGGAGGCGGCGTGGCGGTCTGCGGACATTCGTTGGCAGTTGGAGAAGCTTGATATCAGTACGCTGCCCAGTGCGAAGGAACAGGATGCGTACCTGCGCCCGCAGCTCTATGAGGGCGAGATGAGAAAGGTGATGAAGATGTATCCGGGCAGCAAGTTTGCGGCGCTGGCGGCGTACGATCTGCTGGACAACAAGCTGTGTGGGGACTGGCAGGGGCTGCCGAAGTGTCCGGAGATGGAGACGGGCCTCTACGTAAAGTATGCGCAGCAATATCCTGACGGGCCCAAGGCGGCTGAGGCTTTGTACAACGCAGTCTACCGGCAGGGCGTTGCGGTGACGATGTATATCGTTCAGGAGGACAAGAAGCGGTCTCAGGCTGCCGCGCAGAGGACGCAGGCGCTGGCGCAGGACCTGAAGGAGCGGTATCCCAAGACGGACTACGCGGCGCGGGGGACGAGCATTGCGTTTCGAGTGGCCCAGGGGATTCCGATCTATGGCAGCGACCGGGACTGAGCGAGATAAGGGTATCTTCTGCGGGTCGTGGGCCGATTTCGATTCACGGTTTACACATGTTGACGCTTTAGGATGAAAGTATGTCGATTTTTAAAGTAATCATCCTTGCCATTGTGCAGGGACTTGCAGAGTTGCTGCCTGTCTCCAGTTCCGCGCACGTGGTCGTTGCCGAGAAGCTGCTGGGGCTCGACGCCTCTTCGCCACAGATGACACTGCTGCTGGTGATGCTGCACACAGGTACGATGTTCGCGGTGATCGTCTACTTCTGGAATCAGTGGAAGAAGACGTATTTTTCCAGTGGCGATGCGTTCAAGCGGTTTCTGGTTCGTTTGATCTGGGCTTCGGTGCTGACGGCCGTTATCGGCGAAGTCCTTATCAAGGCGATCGAGAAGACGGCGTTCAAAGGAGCCGGGAAGGGCGAGATTGAGCTGCTGTTCGGGCGGTTGGATCTGATCGCTCCGGCACTGGCGGCGGGTGGTTTGCTGATTCTGCTGGCCGGGCTGATGGAGAAGCGGCGTATGGGCGCGCATCCGAAGGTCTACGGCGATAGTGTGACCATGCGGCAGGCTGGTTGGATAGGCGCGATTCAGGGCTTCTGCCTGCCGTTCCGTGGCTTTTCGCGTTCGGGAGCGACCATCTCTACCGGCATGCTGACGGGAGCGAGCAAAGAGCGGGCCGAGCGCTTCAGCTTTGCGCTGGCTGTTGTGCTAACGCCACCGGCAGTCGGACGTGAGGTGCTGCGGCTGGTGAAGGCATCGCATGAGGCCGCCGCAGCAGGCACGCCGATTGACCTGCATGGAAGCATGGTGACCGGAGTGCTTGGTGCGTTCTTTGCGTTCCTGGCGGGGCTGGTGGCGCTCAAGTGGCTCAGCAGCTGGCTCGAGGAAGGCCGCTGGTACCTCTTCGGGATCTATTGCCTGGTGGCTTCGGTAGTGGTGTTCGGTTTGTATCGCGCAGGGTATTGAGCAGCGCCCGCGAAGCGAATGAGGGTAGTTGAAGCTCCAGAGGGACGCAGACACACCCTCTGTCTAGTCAGGCTTCATTGATGGTCGGTGCGTTACTTCGCTGCGAGCGCGTCTCTGTGGTCGCGGACAAAGTCGTGTGACATCAGAACGTGGGCCTGTTGTTCGGCAAGCAGTTGGCGAACAGGCAGCGGGAGGTCCTGGTCAAGCACGTCGGCATAAGCCTGTTTGACTTCATCTTCGCCATGTTCGGCGGTTTCCAGCAGAGTATGGTCCCCTCCGCCCAGCTTGGCTTTCACGTCTCCCCAGACGCGTTGAAGAGTGCCAACGGTTGTACCGGATTCCTTGATGTCATGGACGCCGTTCTGGTGAAGAACCTCTTCCAGATCACCACGGAAGCTGGCTCGTTTCAGCGACTCAGCCAGAAAGTAGCGCTTTAAGGTCTCATCCTTCAGGTGTTCGCCGATGTCGGCAAGCCCCTTCTGGCTATCGAGGAGGGTGCTGATGAGTTCGTTGAGAGCGAGTTGCATTTCGTGCTGTCTGCCTGCATCTGTCGACATGGAAACCTCAATCTTTGAGTGAATTGGATACGGTTGGTGCAGGGTCCGCCGGCTGTGCGCGATTCTCCTCCGCCGGCGGCAAGCAGGAGAAATCGCGAAAACCCCGCGCCCCTGCCAACCGGTTCTAAGGGGCCGCCGGGCAGAACTCACCCGGCGGCGATTATAGAAAGATAGATGCCTGGATTGCCCGTGGGTTTGCATTCGGATACCCCGAAGCAGGTTTTCCTACTTTACCCCTCTTGGCCGGGGGGTGCTCTGGGATAATCGGAGATGCTCTGGAGGTTCGCGGACTCTGTTTGCATCATCCGGTGTGCAGCGGCTCTGCGCGCCGGGACGAGAGCTGCCGCGCGTACCCCTCAATGAAGGCTCCCCAATGAAAACCATACGTCTTGTTTCGACCCCGACGCGCAACCGCCGCCTGAACGAGATTATCGGAATGGTTGTGCTGGTTGGCGCTGCTTTGCTGTTGCTCGCGCTGGCCAGTTATACGCCGACGGACCCATCGTTCAACACCGTGGGGCACTATGTCACGGGGCGGCCCGCACACAACTGGACCGGCATGGTGGGGGCCTATCTTGCTGACGCAATGCTTCAGTTGATCGGGGTGGCTGCATTTTTTCTGCCGCTGGTACTGGGACGGCTGGGGGTCTGCTGGATGCGGTCGAGACCGGCGGGCTCTCCGCTGGCGAAGACGATCGGGCTCGGCATGTGGGTGGTGTTTGCGCCGGCGGCGATAGCACTGCTGCCGGGATCGATGTTGTGGCGGCACGCGCTGCCTGTGGAAGGAACGGCTGGGCGTCTGCTGGCAGACTTTATGGTGCACTACCTGAACCTGCCGGGCGCCGCTATCGTGCTGACTCTGATGGTCGCAGTCTCGCTCTATTTGGCGACCACATTTACGTTCAACACTGCGCGGGAATGGGCGACGATCCGGTTTGGCTTTGTGCAACGGCTGTGGGACTGGTGGGTGCAGCGGCGCAGCAGGCGTGCAGGAGCAGAGGCCGCGGTCGAAGAGGCCTATGGAAGCAAACGCGAACAGGCCGAAGCGAAGGCGCGACGTGCACGTGAGCTTGCCGAAGAAGCGGAACGGAAGAGATTGGAGCCCGAGAGCACAACGCTGCTGGGCGGACTGTTCGGCTGGTTGAGCAGAAAGAAGCGGGTTGAGCCGATCTCGCGTTGCGCCGGAGGTTGCGTCTGCGGGGCAGCCGCCTTCCATCTTCCAGGCGATGCCGCGAACACTGGTGGACGCTCCTCCTGTGACGGCGTACAGTACGGCTGCGGCTGCTGTCGCGCCCTATGCTGACGTGCTGGCGAAGGCTGCTGCGCCGAAACATGCGCTCGATGACGAGTCGAACTTTAGCGAGCGCGGATTGCGCTTTGATGGCGATGACGGCCGAGACGACCTGTTGCCGCTGAAGCCTCCACCCCCCGCACGAGTGGCGAAGAAGCTGGTTGAAGAGCCCAGAGCTTCGTTTACCCCGGTGCCAGCGTCCTTGCCGGATGGCATCTCGTTCGGCAGACGCGCCGATGCCGATATCAAGCCTGTGACAATCGTGCCGAAGAGCGTGCGCGGGTACAAATTGCCACCTTCATCGCTGCTGTATCGCAGCGAGGAGCACACGGTCGTTCGGGAAGAGGCGCTGCGCGAAGAGGCGCGAGTGCTGGTGGAGAAATCTGCTGAGTTTGGAGTGGACGGCCAGGTGACGCAGATCAATCCGGGACCTGTGGTGACGACGTTTGAGTTCAAGCCGGAGGCTGGCGTGAAGGTCGCTCGTATCACCGGCCTGGCCGATGACCTTTGCCTTGCGATGGCGGCGGAGTCGATCCTGATCGAACGAATGCCGGGTAAAAGCACGGTCGGCATTCAGGTGCCAAACCATGAGCGGGAGACGATCTGGCTGCGCGATGTGGTCGAATGCGAAAGCTTCGCTCAGTCGAAGAGCAGGCTGGCGATTGCGCTGGGCAAGGACATCAACGGACGCATCGTGACTGCCGATTTAGCCAGCATGCCGCACGTGCTGATTGCCGGTTCGACCGGATCAGGTAAATCGGTCGCGATCAACGCGATGATCATGAGCGTACTGTTCAAGAGCACACCCGAGCAGGTGCGCATGATCCTCGTCGACCCGAAGCGCGTTGAGCTTGGGATGTATGAGGGGATTCCGCATCTGTTCACGCCGATCATCACCGAGGCGAAGCTGGCGGCGAATGCGCTGCGCAACGCTGTGCGCGAGATGGAGCGGCGGTTGAAGCTGCTGGCCGCAAATCATGTGCGCAACATCGATCAGTTCAACAAGCTGTTCGACCATGGCAGTGAGTACCTCTTCGAGGATGTGAACCAGGAGCCTCTGCCCTACATCATCATCATCATCGATGAGCTGGCCGATCTGATGATGCTCGACCGCGCCAATGTGGAAGAATCCATTACACGTCTGGCTCAGATGGCACGCGCTGTAGGAATTCATCTCGTACTCGCGACACAGCGGCCCTCGGTGGATGTCATCACCGGCCTGATCAAGGCGAATGTGCCGACCCGTATGAGCTTCCGGCTCGCAACGAAAGTTGACTCGCGAACGATCATCGACTCGAACGGTGCTGAGAGCCTGCTCGGGCGCGGCGACATGCTGTATCTGCCGCCAGGAACCAGTCGTGTGCAGCGCGTACACGCCCCCTTCGTCACCGAGAAGGAGATCTCAGAGGTCGTGAAGTTCTGGAAGGCGCAGGGCGAGGCCGAGTATGTGCACGGCTTCCTCGAAGGGCCGAAGGAAGATGCCGGCAAAGAAAATGATGGCGGCGGAGTCGAGGGCGACAACAACGATCCGATGTATGACGACGCGGTGCGCCTGGTGTTTGAGTTCGGCAAGGCGAGCACCTCGCTTCTGCAGCGCCGTCTGCGGATTGGTTATGGCCGCGCTGCCCACCTTATCGACATGATGTACAACGACGGTCTGGTTGGGCCTGCGGACGGATCGAAGCCGCGCGAATTGCTGAAATCTCCCAACTGGATCAGCGAAGTCGACGCTGCTCTCCGATAAGAATGAGGACTAGTGGTGTACACGTCTTCGACGACCGGATCGCAACGATCGCGAGAATGCACACCACCGCGAGAAGCGCAATCCAGAGCAAATGAGGATGGCGGTCGGTGAGAGGCCGTGAATCCGGGCGATCTCGATACGTAGGGTTCGATTGTTCAGGGCCTAGTTGCGCCGAGTGCATTGCGTCTGACGGGGTAAAAGAGACGCGCATAGTCGTACTGGGGGGCTGTGAGCGCAGAGTCTCCGTAGAAGAGGGTCAGTGATTGCCCGCTGGTCGTGTCGAAACAAATCTTGCGCTGGCGCATCTCAAGGCGAACAGCGGTAATCGGTAGCGGTGTGTCATCGCCATTTTCGATTGCGGTTTCGACGGTTGCTGCGCTTTGCATATTTGAGCCGAGAATCGCCGGAACACTGAGCTGCTCCTGACGAATCTCGCGGCCTGCCTGGGTAAGGTGTACGCGGAGGATGGTGCCCGCGACGGTCTCGCTTGCCGTGTTGGAGCTGCCGCCGGGGCGGTCGGTGATGCGAACATCGCGGCTGAAGTTGGCCTTATAGTTCGGAGCGACGTCGAACGAGACGCGTTCGACAGGAATGCGTTCAGGAAGCGCGAAGGTGGCAACGCTCTCACGTCCACGTTGTGTAATGGTCTTGGCGGTAGCCACATTTGTGTAAAACGACTGTGCTTCGCGGCTTGGCGGAACGGTGACGCCCTGCACCATCTGAGGCGTGGCGGTGAAGCCTCGGTTGCCGGTCGCGGGTGACACAGCCAGTTCGATGTGGAGATAGGGAAGACTAGTCTCCTGCAGGTGAAGCGTTGTGTTGCGCGAGAGGTGTTGCGACGTGAGATCGAAGAGGGTGAACTCGCCGAGGCGGGTCTGGTTTGAATAGTTGGGATCGCGCGTGCCTGAAACCGTGGCGGTGGCAAGAAAGTTCTGGCCGGCAAGGTCGAGCGTGATTTCGGTGTAGGGACGGTTGGGCATCTCCACATCGAAGACGATGTTTCGGCCGCGCAGGCCGAGATTGCGGACGCGGGCAGTGTCGCTGTCGGGCTGCTGCGGCTCGCTCAACGTGATGGCATAGGGGACCTCTTGACCATCCTGGTAGAGGCGCAGATCCTTCAGCGAAGGAGCGGCATGAGGAAATATCTGCGGATCAACGATGGCACAGCTTTGACCCGCGCCACCAGGCACGGTGATCGTCCGCTGATAACGCATGTAGTGTGGATCTGCGGCCACAGGTTCAGCCCCGGGCGTGGCCTGCCAGAGAAGCAGCGCGAGCAGGATGGCGGACTTCACTGGTCTGCTCCTTCTCGCCGGACGTTGTGCATGTCGATGTCTGTGTTGGACTGAGGATCGCGGAGCGCCAGCCAGTCCTTCTGATAGGCAAAGCTGATGGCCATCAGCAGCGCTCCCAGGCATAGGAAGCTTAGGCCGTGGTAGACCGGGCCCAGGTTGCGAGTGTCATAAAGGAAGGTCTTGCCGATGGTGAAGACCAGCATGACCAGCGCCTGCCAGCGGATGAAAGCCGAACGCTTCCAGAATCCGATGGCTAACAGACCCCCGCCATACAGCATGAGAAACGCGGAGACAGCGAGGGACTTCTGAAGATCAGCTTCGGGGTTGCCCGCGGTGTGCCGCCATGTGGTATCGAGCTCTCGCACACAGGCCAGAACTGCGATCAGGTTGAGCGCGATGATGGAGGCCCCGGCAATCTGCAGCCAACTCGGTGAGGCCGAGTCGTCGTGTTGCCGGGCATGAAGGGCAATCCCGGCAGATGCAGCCAACGCGGCGACGCCAAACAGGGAAGTGGCGAAGCGGCTATTGAGGAAGGCGGTGTCGATCCCGGAGTAGAGCCAGAAAGGTTGGATCAGGAGCCCGCAAAAGCCCAGACGCGAGGGCAGCGATGGCGAGCCGGCGCAGGATGCGGTGGACGCCTGCTGCCGTAGGCTCTGACGCGGGGCTGGAGAGGCGCGCCGAGACCCACAGGAGAGCAACGCCCTCCGCCAGCCAGCCGACGGTGATCCAGTGTCCACTGGCTTTCAGCGGTATCGCGACAGTGAGGAAGACGACCGCCAGCGAAAGATGAACAGCCGAGGCGACGCGAGCCTGCGGCAGGCGCATCAGGCCCAGATAGACCGCACCAAAGAGAACCGCGACCCACGGTAGCAGTTCGTGATGGTGTGAGTCCTGCAGGACGGAGTAGAGCGCAAGGGCAGCGAACGTGGCGTTAGCCAGCGGAAGAAGAACTTCAGTGATCGCTTTCCTGGGCTGCTCCCCGTCTTGTACCCGGTGGATCGTCGGGAAAACGAAGACGACAAAGAAGAGAACGATGAACAGCGTCGTAGTAGCTACGGGCTCACCATCCGAGGCGCCAAAATACTCGACATACCAGCCAATGAAAAAGGCGACTGTGGCAGGAAACGCTCCAAGCAACAGGCGCGGCCAGGATTTGAGACGGACTAGCGCCACCGTCGCGATATCGATGGCGAGAATGTAGGTGAAGAGGAAGATCTCATGATTGCCGCCGGTGGAGAGCAATAGGGGAGTCGCGAAGCCTCCAGCCACGGCATAGGCGGCCAGGACTTCGCTGTTCTGCGACCACGCCATGTAGGCGTTCCAGGCAGTCACCAGGATCATGGCGCCGAGAGCCGCGCTGGCAGGCAGCAGATGATAGAGCTGAAACGCAGCCCACAGCGAGAGGTAAAGGACTCCGCTGCCGACGGCCTTCAGCGAGTACGAAAACGCGTTGAACCCATGACGGCGGAACCGCTCCGACCATAGGACGATCGCCGCCCCTGCGATAAGCCCGGCGAGGATACGTCCAAGCGGGCCGATCCAGTGGTTATCGATCGCCCACTTGAGAAACAGGGTGGTTGCGACCAGCAGAGCCACAATGCCGATTCGGCTGAAGAGCTGCGAGCCGATGCGGTCTTCAAGCGACCCCTTCGCTTGGGGAAGGTGCTTGGCGAAGTCAGGAGCCAACTGGCTTTCTGCGTCGGGAGTGGTAGCGAGATCGTGGGGCGGTGGAGGTGCGGGTTGCCGGAGTCTCGGAGAGGGCTGGCCGCGCAGTTCAGCCAGTTGCCGTTCCAGCGATTCGACGCGCACTGACAGGGCGGCGAGGTCCGCGGCGACTTGAGCTTCCTGGTTGGGTTGCTTTCGCTGCTCCTGCTGCTCGTCCGGGGCCATGGCAACTACTTTACCGCTATCCTGCGAAGGAGTGGTACTGAAGTCTTTCTATTGATACTCTTTGCGCTGAGGACGAAAGTTACTATGCCGGTGCGGGTCCTGGTTGTCGATGACGATGATCTAAGCCGGGAGGTGCTTGCCTTGTTGCTTGATGGCGCGGGCTATGCTGTGGAGGCAGTGGATTCAGGAGATTCGGCGTTGCTGCATCTGCAGACGGCGCGTCCGCTACCCGAGGTAATCCTGACCGATCTGCAGATGCCCGGAACGTCCGGCAACGAATTGGCGCGGCAACTGCGTGACCTGTGTGGCCCGGCGGCGATGCTGCTCGCGATAAGCGCAAGCGAGCCGGATGATGGGTCTGACCTTGAGTTCGACGGATTTCTGCTGAAGCCATTCTCAATGGAGACGCTCGCGGAAACAATTGCGGGCACGACGCGCGGTTCTGCAGGGAAATCGGATGGTGCAAATATCGCCGTCCTGGATGATGCCGTATATAGGAAGCTCGCTGGGTCGATGCGGCCCTCCCAGCTGGAGCAGCTCTACACGCTCAGCCTCACGGATGCCAAGGCGCGTCTTGCATCGATGCAGCTGGCGGCATCCAATGGGGATGATGACCTGTATAAAAGGGAGGCGCACGCGATCAAAGGCGGGTGTGGTATGGTGGGAGCCCTTGAGTTGCAAACACTTGCAACATCAATGGAAAAGCGAGGTTTGAGTGATGACCATGTAGCTTCGCTCAAGGAATTCATCGTGGCGTGCGAACGGCTGCGGGGTATGCTGGTCGCACGCGAAATCATTCATAATCGGGCCAGCGGAGTGTCAGGAGAAGATGCGTGATGAAGGATGGAATGAAAAAGTCTGACGATGCAGGTGTAGCAACGCCAATTCGTATTGTTGTTGCCGATGATCATCCCGTGGTGCGTTTCGGCGTCAAGAACATGCTGGAGAATGAGCCCGGCTTTGAGGTCGTCGGCGAAGCCGAGGACGGCGATGTTGCGATCACCCAGACGCTCGAGCTGGAGCCGGATATTCTTCTGCTCGATCTGGCGATGCCGCGTCTGCCCGGACTGGAGGCCTTGCGCGCGATCATGAACAAGTCGCCGCGGGTCAAGATCATCATGCTGACCAGCACCATCTCGACCCAGCAGATTATCGAAGCGTTGCAGATTGGAGCTCGCGGCATCGTCCTGAAGGACGCGGTCGCCGGCGACCTGTCGCGGTCACTGCGCGCCGTGCTCTCGGGCGATTACTGGATCGGCGGTGAACGGGTCGCAAACCTGGTGACGGCGCTGAATGCCTTGATGAAGGAAGCCGCCGCCGTGCCGGAGCGCAAGACCTACGGCCTGACGCCGCGCGAGCTTGAGGTGGTCACCTGCATCGTCGAAGGCTGCAGCAACAAGGACGTCGCCAAACAGTTCGCCATCAGCGAAGAGACGGTGAAGCGGCATCTGTCGAACATCTTCGACAAGACGGGTGTCTCGACCCGTCTGGAGCTTGCGCTATTTGCGATCGCCCATAAGCTGGTGACGCTCGATAGCTAGCAATCCTCTACGTGACATTCAACCGCCTTCAGTAGAATGAGGGAATGGGAGACGTTGCGGCTTCAGAGATCGTCGATTTACTTGTCATCGGTGCGGGACCGACGGGAATGGCCTGCGCGATTGAGGCACAGCGAGCAGGTCTTACGGCTCTTCTTGTAGACAAAGGCTGCCTCTGCAACTCCTTGTTTCACTACCCGGCCAACATGACGTTTTTCACTACGCCGGAGCTGCTTGAGATCGGCAATATGCCGTTCTCCAGCCCAAACCAAAAGCCCAATCGCAACGAAGCACTGGAGTATTACCGCAAAGTAGCGGAGCACTACGCGCTCGATGTTCGACAGTACGAAAACGTTGAGCGGGTCGACGGCAGAGACGGCAACTTTACCGTACACACGGTAGATCGGTTCGGACGCATGTTGCAGCATCGAGCGCGCAAGCTGGTCGTTGCCACCGGCTACTATGATCTGCCGAACTACCTAGGAATCCCCGGCGAAGGTCTCAGCAAGGTGAAGCACTACTACCATGAGCCACACCCTTTTTACGACCTCGATGTACTGGTGATCGGCGGCAAAAACTCCGCAGCCATCGCTGCGCTTGATCTGTGGCGGCACGGGGCCAGGGTGACGCTGGTGCATCGCGGTGCGGAGATGCATCGCCACGTGAAGTACTGGATCCTCCCTGACATTAACAACCGAATCAAAAATGGGGAGATCACGGCCTACTTCAACAGCAATGTGACCAACATCAGTGAGGACGATGTAACTCTTTCCACGCCCGATGGTGCGATAACTGTCGAGAATCAGTTTGTGTTCGCGCTCACCGGCTACCATCCGGACTTCAGCTTCATCGAGCGCCTGGGAGTGGCGCTCGACGAAGCGAACGACCGCTGCCCGGTATGCGATCCGGCGACGCTCGAGAGTAATGTCCCGGGGATCTACCTCGCTGGTGTGATCGTCGCCGGCGAGCGTACTAACGAGATTTTTATCGAGAACGGACGCTTCCACGGACAGGTGATTGCAGAGAATCTGCGAGGAAAGCTGGTGGCGGTTTGACCCTACGCTGCAACCCAGGTAGAGCGTAGCTAACCGATGACACGGCGCAGAAAGCCCTTAACTCCCATCCACGTAAGCAGACAGAGTGAGGCGAACAGCATGCTCAGGATGAGAATGGGATTCATGTGCGGCAGGCTGGGCGTAAGCGCGGCGCGAAGTCCTTCACTCATGTAAACGATAGGGTTGATCAGTACTCCCACCTGAAGCCAGCGAATATGGGTGAGTGCGGCCCACGGGTAGTAAACGCAACCCAAGAATGTAATTGGAATCACGACAACGCCGAAGATCAATCCGATCTGCTGCGGCTTGACGCTGGTCCCAATTGTCAGGCCGAGTGCTCCGGCGGTCAGGCTGGCAAGCGCTACAACCACGATGAGGAAAAACCAGCTGCTGACGTGCGCGGCCGGGCGTGTTGCAGGAACGTAGTAGGCAAGCGGAAAGACGACGCAAGCCGCTATCACGCTCTGTACCGCGCTGAAGCAGATCTTCTCAAACGCTACGGCCGGAACCGGCAGCGGACACATCACCCGGTCATCGATCTCGCGCGTAATCCCGAACTCTTGCGCAAGCGGCAGAGCGACCGCAGCGATGCCGCTGAACATAATCGAAACCGCCATCAGCCCCGGCAGGAGAACAGTACTGAATGCGCCGCCAGCCATCGCGCCAGTGGGATTCATAGCTGCGCCGGCGTTCATGTGTGGGATGACGTAGGTGAAGACGAAGAGGAACATCAGCGGATTCATGCAGACGCGGATGATGAAAGGACGGAGCTCGCGGCGGAGGACATACAGATCCCGTAAAAAAAGCCCGGCAAAGGCACGCGCATATTGCATGAACCTCGTGGTCTCGGCACGGCTGTGAATCTGGGGCTGGGCGGTTTCGAGTTTGGCCAGTTCGGACATAAGTGGTCTCGGGGTCGTGCTGTGGACTTACTCGCGAAGATCTCGACCGGTGAGCCGGATGAAGACGGTTTCGAGGCTGGTTTCGGTGATCGTCAGGTCGCGCAGGCCGTAAGGGTTCGCCTCACGAACAACATCGGACAGCAGGCCATCGGCTCCATGCGCAAAGATTCGAACTCCTTTGTTGATCGATTCGACGCTGGCGACACCAGAGAGCTGCTGGAGCTGTTGAACCAGCGCAGGGATGTTCTCCTGGCTGCGCAAGTCGAGTTCGTAGACCTTTTGCGCTCCTACCGAACCCTTCAGTGCAGTCGGCGTGTCCTGCACGAGGATCTTGCCGTGGTCGATGATCGCGACGCGGTCGCAGAGTTCATCGGCCTCCTCCATGTAGTGGGTGGTAAGGACGACGGTAATCCCTTCTTCGCGCAGGCCGCGCACGGCCTCCCACATAGCAATGCGGCTCTGTGGATCGAGGCCCGCGCTGGGTTCGTCGAGGAAAAGAACCTTGGGATAGTGTGCGATGGCGCGCGCGATCTGCACGCGTTGCGCGAGGCCCCCCGAGAGCTGCGATGGATAGGCATCGGCTCGTTCTGCGAGAAGGAACTGGGAGAGCAACTGTTTCGTCCTCTGCCTTGCCTCGGCTCGCGAAAAACCAAAGTAGAGACAATGAAAGTTGATGTTCTCGAAGATGGTGCACGCACGGTCGAGCGTGTTGTACTGCGGCACGACGCCGATCGATCGCCGTGCAATCGCGGGCGTCTTGACAACATCAATTCCGGCAATCCGCACCTTGCCCGCGGTCGGCAAAGCTCGAGTCGTGCAGATGCTGATCGTAGTGGTTTTACCGGCGCCGTTAGGTCCCAGCAGGCCGAAGAGTTCGCCCTCGCGAACGCTGAGATCGATGCCGTCAACAGCGACCACGCGCTGCTTGCCGTCATAGATCTTTTGCAGGCCTTCAATCTCTACGATCACAGCGGATTCATCCCCCGGCGCTTCTTTGATTATATGCAACAGCGGCGCAGGCTCAATCGCCGTGGCCGGCTCAAACTCTTTGTGCCATCAACGGGAAATCCGTTTCCTTACGCCCGCGGGGCTACACGAATCACGATCTTGCCGAAGTGAGATCCCGATTGCATATGCAGGAAAGCCTCTCGCACTTGATCAAAAGCGAAGACGCGATCGATCACCGGGTGCAGCTTGGCCATCGTGATAGCTGCGTTCATCTGTTCAAACATTGCCCGCGAGCCAACGTAGATCCCTTGCACGCGAAGTTGTTTATGAAGAATCGGCGTGAGCGCCAGTGGCTCCGATGTCGTCGAACCCGACAGAACGCCGATCTGCGCGATCATGCCGCCAACGCCCGCCGCACGCAGAGATTGACCAAAGGTGCCGGCGCCCCCAACCTCGATGATGCGGTCAGCCCCAAGCCCCTGCGTCTCCTCAGTGACCCACTTTGACCATTCAGGCCGCTCCTTGTAATTACATCCAGCGTCGAGCCCAAGGCCATAGGCGCGTGTCAGCTTCTCGTCGCTTGATGAGGTCCCAATCACCTTCGCTCCCAGCAACTTTGCGAACTGCAGCGCGAAGATGGACACGCCGCCAGTGCCTTGAATAACGACGGTTTCGCCGGGCAAAGCCGGATGTGGAGGCTCTCCAGCATAGTGGAGCGCGTTCCATGCCGTCACACCTGCACAGGGAAGCGTAGCCGCCTCCTCATAGCTCAGATGCTCCGGAAAACGAACCACTCCGTCCTGATCAAGCAGGACATACTCGGCTAGCATCCCGTCGACGTCTCCGCCGAGCGCCGCTTTCGATCTCTCCGCTGTCAGCGGCCCGTCGAGCCATCGCTGCATGAAAATTCCGCAGACCCTATCGCCCACTTGCACTCGGCTGACGCCCTCGCCGATCGCTACGATCTCTCCGGCACCGTCCGAACAGGGAATACGCGGTAGCGCCATCTTCGGGTTATAAAGCCCCTTGACCATCATCAGGTCGCGGTAGTTGAGCGAGACCGCATGAATCCTGATCAGCACCATACCGCGCGCTATTTGTAACATCGGCAGATCCGCCTGCTGCAGATGGTCGACGCCGAATTGCGTTATTGGATAGGCCCGCATATTTATCCTCTCAGATTGGATGTTTCTCGATAAGAAAGCATGCCATCGCACTGCTGTAACGAGAAACTATTTCATTTATTGATTTCACACAGCGTAGAATGGGCATATGTCGCGAGGATGGGAGAGTAAATCCGTGGAAGAACAGCAAAATCAGGCTGCTGCTCCAAAACCTGTCGCTGCAGAGAATCATGCTGAGGTAGCAGAACGCAAACGCAAGCGGCAGGCGCTCGAACTGCAGCGGGAACGCATTCTGTCCGAGCGGACCTCGAGTCCGCACCGGCGGTCTGCGCTCACCATTGCGCTTGCTGATATCGAAGAGAAGCTGTCGGAGCTTGGCTGGTCGATTCACCTCTAGGCCGGGTCTTTCTCTGTTCGCTGGATCAGCCGTGACGGTGAAAGACGACCGAGTTAGCCTGATCGATCGTAGTCATCACGACCGTATGGATGTTGACGTGCGCCGGTCGGCTTGCAGCCCATACAATTGCGTCGGCCACGTCTTCCGGCTGCAGCGGCGTAATGTTCTGATACACCTTCGCCGCTTTCTCCTCGTCTCCGCGAAAACGAATATTGCTGAAATTAGTTTCGACCATACCGGCGTCGACTGAGGTCACGCGAACGGGCGTTCCCATCAGGTCGATTTTGAGCCCTTCGCTGATCGACTTCTCAGCTGCCTTGCTGGCGCAGTAGACCGCACCATTCGCGTACGTGATATAGGCAGCGGTAGAGCCGAGGTTGATGACGTGTCCACGGCCGCGCGCCACCATGCCAGGGACAATGGACCGCGTGACATACAGCAGCCCCTTGATGTTGGTGTCGATCATCTCCTCCCAGTTCTGCGGGTCATCTTCGTAGACCTTGGCTAGGCCGCGACTCAGCCCGGCGTTATTCACCAGAACATCGATGTCTCTCCAATCCGCGGGAAGGCGGGCTATCGCCGCCTCCACATCCGCCCGCTTCTGCACATCGAGCTGGAACCCATGCACTGCGGGAGCGCCGACGGTCGCGAGGGTCGGCCCAAGCTCCTCCAGCGGCTCGAGACGGCGGGCACACACAAGCAAACGTGCACCCTCCCGCGCGAAGGCGATTGCCGTTGATCTGCCAATTCCGGAGCTTGCCCCGGTGATGAGTACGATCTTTCCCTGAAGAGATCCCATAACCTCTTATATCCAAAAAAATGAAAGGCCGCACCAGTGCAGCCCTTCATTTTTTTTTGAAATAAAAGTTACTGGGGAGTTGTAGGCGCGGGCGTCGCGTCCGGACTGCTCTGTTCAATACCGATCGCATCGCCCGAAACAACCAGCTGTACGCGCCGGTTCTGTGCGCGGCCCTGGGCTGTGGCATTATCCGCTACCGGTTTTGCCTTGCCATAGCCTGTAGCGGAAATATTGTCCGGCTGGACTCCCTGGGTGACCAGAAAGTCCCGAACCGCGTCAGCCCGGTTTTCCGATAGCTTCTGGTTGAAATCGTCGCTACCAACGCTGTCCGTATAGCCCTCAACCTGGAGCTTCAGCCCCGGGTAAGCCTGCAGAATTCCAGAGACCTTCGCCAGGCTAATCTGCGTATCCGTCTTCAGCGTGTACTTGCCTGTGTCGAACAACACATCGGACATATTGACGATCAGCCCGCGTGCCGATTCGCTGGTGGCAAGGACGCTATTGAGCTGCGCGCGCAGCTTCTCCCTAACCGCATTGGCATCCGAAGCGCTCTTGTTGGCGGCAGCGGCCCTGGCTTGGGCTTCGGCTGCTGCTGCTTCCGCCCGTGCGCGGTCAGCATCAGCCTCTGCCTGCGCCGCTCTGGCCCGTTCCGCGGCGAGCTGGGCCTGCTGCGACTCCAGCTGAGACTGCTGCGCTTGTGCCTCCGCGTCCCGCTTGGCATTGTCGGCGTTCAGCTGCCGTTCCGCCGCCTGCCTCCGCAGGGTCACCAGACGTGCATCCTCAGCACGTTGCACCGCCTGACGCGCAAAGGTGATCTCTAACATGCGATTACCCTTCTTGTTCTGGTCGAGAGCGGTCGCATTCTGGAGGTCCTGCATCGCCTCCTTCATGATCTCCGGGGCATATTTATCCGCCTCAGCAGCCTGCGCGATGCGGATGGCGTTGTTGGCCTGATAGAGCTCCAGCGGAGACTTTTCGTTGCGCGTAATAGGATTCGGGTTCGACTTCGCCCCTTCAGTCTGGGCGTAGGTGCCGCGCGGCAGCAGCAGATAGTGTGCGTTTACCTTCTCAAGAACGCCGCTGGTCTTATCATTCAGGATCACATTTTGCAGCACCACAACGTCGCTCGGTTGCGTAACGGAGAAGTAAGGCTCCGCGGTAACGATCATGCCAAAGGACTGCAGCGCAGTCGTCACGTCGATATTGTTCTTCGTTCCGGCTGGCAGCACCTCGCCAAGATTGTTCGGCCGTCCGTCAGGAGTTATGGCCCATAGCACATAGGTCAGATACTCAGGACCAAATCCGTTCGCCGGCGTAAGCCCTTGAAACCTGGCTTCGATATGTATCCCGCCACGCTCGCTGGTCACCTTGGCCTCACCCTTTGCCAGCGGAAGCAGCGTCGTGCCTTTGAAGCCGATCATGGTCGAACCGTTGCGGTGCAGATAGTTCACGGCGTCGAGATCGCGTTGCACGACCTTCACACGATAGAGATAGATCCCGTTGTCCTGCTTCTCAACCTCCTGCTTGGGAGCCATCTGCGCGGTAGGGTTTGGTTCCTGTCCGTAAAGCGTGGCAACCCCAGTCCCGTACATCCCAGAAAGCCCAGCTGTCAGCACCATGGCCCTAAAAAGCTTCGTATGACGATCCATTCCACGTTCTCCCTTGCAAAACTCCCGAGTATTCGTCGCGAACATAATTGATTCTGCCATGCCTGCAGCTATTGTGTGCGATGCGCAGGAGGGGGTAAAGGCTGTACGAACCGATGGAGGTTCGCCACGAGAATGTCCTGCAGAATCATGAAAATAATTCCAAGAAAAGAAATATCTTAGAGGGTACGCACAAAAAAACTCCCCTCCACCTGTTCGTGTGGAGGGGAGTTTCGGATCTGTTTTGTTTTAAGCGCTGTGCTGATGCTGTGGCGTAGTGCGGTGCACAAAGTGATAAGGAGGCCACGGCCCGGAGAGTTGCATGTGGCAGTCCTTCAACTCCAACGTAGCCGAGGTGTACTTGTTCTGGTAGCGCTCCACCGTCTTGTTATCGATCAGGTGTGCGATGTCCAGCAGCATCTTGCCCGTGTCCATCCGCTTGCACGTGATCTCTTCGGCGAGCGGAAGGAACATGCGATGCATCTGGATGGAAAGTGCGCGAGCCTTCGACTGGCGCTCCCGCTGACGGCTCGCGCTCTCCCGCAGGCTGGTCAGATACTGCTGGCCTACGGTCATGTCGCGGGTTGAGTTTCCTGGGCAGATGTCGTCTACGAGGACCTTCAGGTGCATCTCGGCCTTGCCGCGCAGACGTTCTACGTTGGCCTGAAAGTGACGCTGATTGGAGCGGACGGAGCGGCGCAGCGCGTCGTCGTCCTGGAAGGTGGTACCAAAACGGAAGGGAAGTACGGTCGAAAGTTTGAAGCAGTCTGCGACAACGCGGGCGTGATCTTTGGCGGCCTGCTGATCCATCCGCGCATTGTCTTCCGCGCTGTGCTCGGAGACGATGACGGCCAGATCGCTGGCGGGAAAGAGGAATGTCTGGTTACCGAACATACCCGAAACCCCGTTCAGGGGCATTGGGCGGCGGTGCCGGCAAAGTTCCGGAAAGGCCTGTCGTTCTGCAATGCAATAGGCGTACCATGCCATGTCTTTGTCCTTCCAAAGCGCGCTGAGGGGTCTAACCGCCCCATCAGGAAGTTGGTTATGAAACTCAAACCGAAACGTAGGTTGTTGGGAAGCTCTTCATGCAATAGGTCTTGTTATGTGAAATGCACCATAATCAGTGAACTTCACCGAACCGAGAGGGATAGTATGCCTATTGAAGTACGATTGGCAAATCTTTCTTCACCGGCTCATTGAACTCAATGCGAAGCCGACTCTTTTCTCTCGCCACAGACCTGCAAGAACAGCAAACAACACCTGCTGAATTGCCCAACCTCTATGTCGAAGGCCCTGTCATATTCTCACCAGAAGGGAACTCGCTAGAACCTTACGCATCCCTTGCCTATCTCTCGCCGCCCCTGCATAAATATTCATAAGTCGTGCAAAATGTGATATTTACTTGAAATTAACTGGACGGCAACAACGCACGTCGGCAAACTGGATACAGGCATCACAAAGGCTTGTTTTATGTTTTACAAAAATGTATTGAACTCCCTCGGGAGCGTCTCACCCCAGCAAATCCCGGAATCACCCCAGAGCCCCACATCACCCACTCGCCTTGCGCTCGTTCCCCCAGGCGGCGGGGTCATCTCAAAAAAGAGTCCGTCTCCACTCTTCGATCTGGTCGCCATCGCAGCCCATCGTTGCTCCTCGTTCTTTGCCGAAGCGGCCGTCCTCGTTCTTGTGCTCGCCCTGCTGGACAGATTCATGCTCAAGGGCCGCATGGAGTTGAACTGGGTTGTCAGCGCTTTCACCATCAGCCTGACCCTGCTCGCCGCCAGCGTTCTCACGGAATTCTCTTCCCGCCGCTGGCTCAAGCGTCGCTAGAAGCTAACCTCATCGCGCATTAGTCTGGTCTGCTGTAAAACGCGATCCCCCATAACTTACTGTGCAATACCCAACGTTTTGTTCATCCTAAATTTGTCGATGAGGGGCTATCCTGCCCCGCCCCACATCCGGTAGCATCTAATATATGGCCGCTATTGCTTTCCTTGAATGTTCTCGATGTAACCATCACATCTCTGCCGACACTCCCCAAACTGTCTGCCCTCTCTGCGCCGGCTCTCTCTATGTCCGTTACGACATGGAGAAACTCAAAAAGACTGCGAAACGTGATGAAATCGCTGCCCTTGCCGCCGCCTCTCCGGCCAGCCTCGGCATGTGGCGTTATTCGAGCGTCCTCCCTGACGTAACCCCCGTCACTCTTGGCGAAGGCTGGACCCCGCTGCTCCACAGCAAGCGTTACCCCAGCCTCTTCATCAAGGAGGAAGGCGCGAATCCCACCGGCACCTTCAAGGCTCGCGGCCTCGGCCTCGCCGTCACGATGGCCAAACACTACGGCCTCCAGCACCTTGCGGTCCCCAGTGCAGGCAACGCCGCCGGCGCGCTCGCCGCCTACTCCGCTGCCGCGGGCATCACCGCCCACATCTTCATGCCCCAGGACGTTCCCCTTGCCAACTACCTCGAAGGCATCGTCTACGGAGCTGACGTCACCATGGTCGACGGTCTTATCTCGGACTGTGCCCGTATGGTCGCCGAAAACATGAAGGCCCAGAAGGAAGCCAACACTCCCGCAAGCCAGGCCTGGTTCGACATCTCCAGCCTCAAGGAACCCTTCCGCGTCGAAGGCAAAAAAACCATGGGCTACGAGCTCGTAGAGCAACTCGGCTGGAAGTACCCCGACGCGGTCTTCTATCCCACTGGCGGCGGTGTTGGTCTTATCGGTATGTGGAAGGCCTTCGAAGAGATGGAGGCCCTCGGCTGGGTCTCCGGCAAACGCCCGAAGATGTACGCCCTGCAATCCACTGGCTGCGCGCCCATCGCCCGTGCCTACGCCGAGCACAAGCCAGCGAGTGAGTTCTTCCAGAACGCCAACACCTTCGCCGCCGGCCTCCGCGTCCCCAAGCCCTACGCCGACACCATCATCCTCGACATCGTCCGCGAATCCGGTGGCCAGGCCCTCGCCTATCCCGACGAACAGATCCTCACCAGCATCCTCGACTGGGCCAAACACGAAGGCATCTTCCTCTCACCCGAAGGCGCTGCCGCTACAGCCGCCTACGACGCGCTCATCGCCTCGGGCGACCTCCAACTCACCGACAAGGTCGTCCTCTTCAACACCGGCTCCGGACTCAAGTACACCGATATGACCGCCGAAGCCATGCACCTCAAGCGCCCCCAGGAGAAGCGAGCCGCTCTGCCCACCAGCATGCCCGTTGGCGGCATCATCACCCCGCAATGAACAGCTCTCATGATTTGTCATCGCTGAAGAAAAGGGTTGAGGAAGAACTCAACACGTACGTCTACGGCGTCCCACCGGGCGCTATAGGCAATCCTTGGTCTTCGTCGAGAGTTGAGGAAAGCCTTGCGCTCATGCGGCGGTCTCTAGTTGAACCGTACATCATCGAAGTGATGATGGAACAGCCTTTCACAGGGCCACGCATTCACGAAATTCGCCATTGCGCAGTTGTAGCAGATGCAAACGACGGATACCTGCTTGTGTTTGATTCAGTGACCGACGAATTTCGGTTAGCGCAGTTCTTCAATGGCACGATTTACAGCATCGGCGTCCGAGGCGATGCCGTTGGTTGTTTATGGCACGTTGAAAGTCTTACAGGCTCTCTTCTGCCGCTTCGACGGTAGGGTAGCTCGTAAGAACACCTTCCACCCGTGTCATCTTAAAAGCTCGTTAACTCGCTCATTCACTCCTGCGAGCAGCAGCTTTCTTCCATGGTCCTGCGCCGAAACATAGTAGTTCATGATCAATCCCAGTCCAGCCGAATCCATATACGGAGTCTCGCTGAAGTCAAGAATCAGCACCTGCGGGGTCATCGACCGGAACTTATCCTGAAATCCAAATATCGTCGAAAGGGTCAACGGTCCAACCAGCTTCAAGACCATCGTCCCATCGTGCTGGCCTGGGGTATAGCTGTAAGTCAAAGGTTCATCACGCATGCATGACAGTGTAGGGAATCAGAGCCGACCGAAGATTACAGCAGCATGAATGCGGACGGAAAACTTCTGTACTATCAAACCTGTCCCGACTTCCCTAAACCAAGGACCACCATGCGAACTCTCTGCGCCTTTCTTGCGTTCTCTCTTGCCACTATCCCGGCCCTAGCCCAGCCCGACACCGCCCGCGACACGGCATACCTGAAGACCCTGCCCAACACTCCGCCTCCCGTCATCGATCAAGCCGAGGTTGTCACCCTCGCCGCGCTTCCGCTCTCCTGCATCGACCACCCCCAGGACGCCCCCGACCATCCCCACGACTACCTCTGGGTCCACGACTCCAAGCGCCGCACCGTCGACGACTACGACAAGACCCGCGCCTTCTACGGCTGCTTCGACTGGCACTCCGCCGTCAACTCCACCTGGACCCTCATCTACCTGCTCAAGCAAAACCCCAAAATGGCCCTTGCCCCCATCATCCGCCAGCGCCTCACCGAACACCTTAATAAGACCAACATTGCCGGCGAGGTAGCTTTCTTCGCCGACGCCAAGGACACCGAAGGCAAAAACTTCGAGCGCCCCTACGGCTACACCTGGGTCTTCAAAACCTATGGTGAGCTTGCGTCCTGGGACGATCCCGACGCGAAAAAACTCGCCGCCAACATGGAACCTCTCGTCAAACAGCTCACCGACAAATACACCGTCTACCTCAAAAACCTTCCCTATCCCGTCCGCGTCGGCACTCACCCCAGCACAGTCCTCACCATGAACTTCGCGCTCGATGGGACCGACCTCGCTCCAAACCCCGCTCTCAAATCGGCGATAGACGAGGCCGCCCTCCGCTTCTTCTCCAAGGACAAGAACTGCGCCACCGCCTACGAGCCCGGCAACGGCGACTTCCTCTCGCCCTGCCTCACCGAAGCCATGCTTATGTCCCGCGTCATGGATCAGAAGACATTTGTAACCTGGCTCGATACATTCCTTCCACCCGTCTACTCACCCGAGTTCCAGGTCTACGCCTCCGACATCGACACCACCCGCACCGCTGCCACCGGCTCGAACGCTGACGCCGAAGACAAGGACGGCCTCCTCGGCTCCAAGGCCCACCTCATTGGCCTCGCCTTCCAGCGCGCCGCGGCGCTCCTTCGCATCGCCTCCGCGCTTCCGCCCAACGACCCCCGCGTCCCGGTCTACCAGCGCCTCGCCAGCATCAACGCGCAGAACGGCTTCCGTAAGATCGGCGACGCCGGCTACCTTGGCCAGCACTGGCTCGCCACCTACGCCGTCCTCTACATGCAGGCCGCAAACAACAGGAGCTAGAGCCTCGGGACCACGGGGCATTCAGTCCTCAAGCGTTCTCGTTTTTGACCAACACACAAATTAGTAGAAGATAGAACGCTTGTAGGAGAGCGAAGTGGCCGACCCCAAACTATCGAAGCTCGAGTTCGAGATCATGGAGGCGCTCTGGACCCGAGGCGAAGCCTCCATCCGCGAGATACAGGAGGCCTTTCCCGCAAAGAACAGGCCGGCATACACCACCATCCAGACCACCATCTACCGCATGGAAGTGAAGAACATCGTTCGCCGGGTCAGGAAGGTCGGCAACTTCCACATCTTCGCGGCTTCGGTCTCGCGCAGTGCCGCACAATCGCGATTGATTGACGATCTGCTGGCTCTCTTTGGCGGCCGCGCACAACCCGTTATGGCCCACCTGGTTGAATCCGGCAAGTTGACGCTCGAGGACGTGAAGGAAGCAGAAAAGGCGCTGCGCAAGCTTGAGAGAAAGGACAGGTCATGATGCCGATCGGATCGAACAGCCCTCGGAGAATTAGCATCGCCGCGTGAATAATCCATTTCGCCCAACCAGCTATACTGAAACCAGAAATCAAGACCCCGGCCCGAACCGGGGTCTTCGCTTTTCTGTCAGAGATCCTCAGCCGCAAACCATGTCCATTCGCAACCAAATCCGGCCCGTGCTCACGCTTGCCCTTCCGCTCATCCTCGCCGAGGTCGGCTGGATGGTGATGGGCATCGTCGACACCATCATGGTCGGACACATGGCCAACCCTGCGCTCGCGATCTCCGCCGCCGCACTCGGCCAGGTCCTCTACAACACCATCGCCTTCGGCATCGCCGGGGTCCTCCTCGGCCTCGACACCTTCCTCGCCCAGTCTCACGGCGCGGGCCGCTTCGACGAAGCCAACCGCTGGCTTCTACACGGCCTCCTTCTAGCCGCCGGCCTCGCGCTCACGCTCATCCTCATCATTGTCGGCGCCCCGGCCATCATGCTCCGCCTCCCCATCGACCACGACGTTCTCACCGGCTCTGTCGGCTTTCTCGGCGCACTCAACTACGGCACGCCAGCGCTCTTCCTCTACTTCACCCTCCGCCGCTACCTTCAGGCCTTCAACCACGTCCGCCCCATCGCCTGGGCGCTCGTCACAGCAAACCTCATCAACATCGTTGGCGACTGGCTCCTCATCTTCGGCCATTCCTGGGGCCCAATCCACATCCCCGCACTCGGAGTCACCGGCGCTGGCTTTGCAACCTCCGTCTCCCGCTGCTACTTAGCCCTCTTCATGGTCATCTCTCTGTGGCGCATCGAGCGCCGCCACCGCTACGGACTCAGCAGTATGGTTCACCACTTCGAACCCACCCGCATCCGCCGCCTCGCGCTCCTCGGAGCCCCAGCCGGTGGCCAGATCCTCGTCGAGATCGCCATCTTCGGTCTCGTCACCTTCCTCATCGGCACCATGGGACGCCTTCCCCTCGCCGGCCATGAGATCGCCCTCAACTGCGCCAGCCTCACCTTCATGGTGCCTTTCGCTATCTCTGCTGCAGCCGCGGTTCGTGTCGGTCAGGCCATCGGTCGCAAAGCCCCCGCTGAAGCAGCCTCCGCCGGATGGGCCGCCATCGCCCTCGGCGCAGGAGCCATGGCATGCTGCTCCGCGGTCCTTCTCCTGTTACCACACGCAATCGCGAACTCCTTCACCGAAGACCCCGCCGTCATCGCCGCTACGATCCCTTTACTCTTCGTCGCCGCCATCTTCCAATTCTTCGACGGCCTTCAGATCACCGCTACCGGAGCCCTTCGCGGCGCCGGCAACACCCACGCCGGCCTCATCGTCCAGATCGTCGGCTATTGGATCATCGGTCTTCCCATCGGCTACCTCTTCGCCTTCCGCTATCATCGCGGAGCAGTTGGCCTCTGGCTCGGCCTCTGCGCTGGCCTCATCGTCGCCGGCACCGCGCTCACGACCATCTGGCGCCACACGACAAAAAATCTGAAGACCAGTTCCGAGTTAGTTTCCAACTAGTTTCTCGACAATCGATACATCAACAACGCCATACGCTTAGCCTGCTTCGGAATCGAGTCCAGATATACCGTCTCGCCCTCAGCATGCGCGCCTTCCCCCATCGCGCCCGTTCCCACCAACCCCGGAACATAGGGCGCCACGAAAGCAATATCCCCAGCCCCGCGAAGCATCGGATCCATCTCTTCCATCACCGGCAGCCCCAGCGTGGCGTTCACCTCATTCAATTGTTTGACCAGCGCATGTCCCGCCTCCGTGGTCGCCATCGCGGGATATCCCTCTTCAAACGTAATCGTTGCCCCGGTCCTCGGAAGATGGTCTGCCACAATCGCGCGCATCTTCGCCTGCACCCGCGTCGTCTGCTCATTGTCCAGCGTGCGCATATCGCCAAGCGCCAAAGCCACAGGTGGAATAACATTCGTCTTCCCCATAGCCTCGCCGCCGGTTCCATTTGCATTCATCGTCGCAGTCGCGCCGCCCAGCACCAGCCCAACGTTGTACGTCAGCCCCGGCTCCCTTAACTCCTTACGAAACTCATCGAGAATCCGCACCAGCTCGTACACCGCACCATCTCCCAACCGCTCACCGAACACCTGTGACGAGTGCCCCGTCTTGCCCGTCGCCTCGATCCGCCAGCTTTCCGCGCTCCGTCGGCTGATGCTCTGCACCTCCTTGCCGTCGACAATCCCACCCGACTCAAACTCCAGTGCCACATCGCTCTTCTTCGCCGCGTCGATCATGTCCTTCCGCGAGACACTGACCGGAGACCCATGTCGCTCCTCATCGCCGCTCAGCACAATCGTGATCTCAGCCTTGTCCAGCACTCCGGCGCTCTTCATCGCCTCAAGCGCAGTCAACATCACCACCAGGCCGCCCTTCATATCATTCACACCTGGCCCCGTAGCAACATTGCCGTTCGTCCCGGGCACAATCGAATACTTCTGAAAGCTGCTGCTTGGCTCAAACACCGTGTCCATATGTCCGATCAGCAGAATCCGCTTCCCGCACTTGCCGGTTCCCGCAGGACAAGGATGCTCCGCCACCAAATCCCCCGCTCGTCCATCAAGGTTCTGCATCGGCATCCACTGCACCTTGAAGCCGAGAGCCTCAATCCGAGGCGCGATCACGTCTTTTACCGCAACCACCCCCGCAAGATTCATCGTTCCGCTGTTGATGTTCACAATGTTTTCAAGCAACGCAATCGCCGCAGGCGTCTCCGCATCGACGGCCTTCACCATCGCACTCTCCACCGTAGACGGCGGATTCTGCGCCATCCCCATCGAACACACCGCCGCCACAACCAGCACGCCCACAAACCCTGTCTTGTTCATATGCGCGGAGAATATCACACTGACAACCTGGCAAATGAGAACTGACAACTAAGTCAGCGGCATCTGCTCGCGCACCCGCGTCTTCGACCGAGTCGTCAACGTAATCGCCGAACCCAGAATCAACCCTCCCCCAACCCACGCACTCGGCCCTAGCCTCTCACCCAGCACAAGCACACCCAGCAAACTCCCAATCAGCGGCTCCATATTCAACAACACCCCGGCCTGCGAAGCCGGAACCTGTGTCATCCCCCAGTTCCACAGCAGCGTCGTCGTCGCTGTGCACAGCACACCACTCCCTGCCAGCGCCAGCCACGCCTTCACCGACACCCCCGCCACTGGCGGCATCCCATACTGCACCGGAACCCACACCATCAGCATTGCCGTCCCGATCAGCAACCCATACGCCGTTACCACGACATGCGAGTGCCGCCCCATCATCTCCTTATTGATCAAAATCCAGAACAGAGCAATCAGCAGCGACACCACCACCAGCAAATCTCCCGTCAGCGTCGCCCCGCCCTTCGCATGCGAGCCCCCACCCAGCGCAATCAGCCCCGCTCCGCCCGTCGACCCGACCAACGCCATCCAACCAACGCGATCCATCCGCTCATGCGCAAACAACGCCGCACCGACCGCGAGAATTACCGGCATCGTCCCCACCATCAGCGCAGCATGGCTCACCGTCGTAATCGACAGCGCATAAAACTGAATCAAAAACTGCAGCGGCACGCCAAGAAAAGACGCCACCGCCAACAACCCCCACTCCCTCCGATTCAACCCCGGACGATGCGTCACTAGGAGCGGAAGCAGCACCACAATCGCAAACAAAAACCGGTACAGCACCATATGCGCGAAGTTCATCTCTTCCAGCGCAATCTTGCCGAAGAAAAATCCGCACCCCCAGAAACAACTCGCTACCGCACACGCCGCAAACCCCAGCGCTCGTCTCTTCTCCAAAACCGCCATACCTCCACTCTCGCACACTCGATCGCACCCAAAAAACGCGACCGCGGATCTCACGGAGCAGGCTAAGAACGGATTAAGAACAAGGCACGATCAACACCTCTAAGTTCTCAATCGCATTGCTCCGCGCAATCCGCGGTCGCTCTGCGTTTGTGTCTACCAGACCCGGCAGCTATTTACCGGCACCATTGGCGAGCCCTTCTTACAACCGAACGCCGCCGCAAATCCCGGCTGATTCACAATCGCGCCATTCGCGCGGAAGTGGTCAGGAGAATGCTCATTCGTCAGCACCTGGTTCCGTATCTGCTCCGGCCGCGAGTTCTCGCAGTAGTTCTGCGCAAACCCGATGTAGAACCGCTGCGGCGCTGTGTATCCATCCTTCTTCGCCATCAAATCGACGCCGTTCTTCTTCGCCCGGTCCAGGTAGGCCATGTAAGCCAGCAGCAGGCCGCCGTTATCAGCGGTGTTCTCTCCCAGGGTTAGCTTGCCGTTTACTTTCACATCATCGACCGCAACAAAGTTGCCGTACTCATTCACGATGCAGTCCGTCCGCTCCACGAACTGCTTCGTGTCGTCAGCCGTCCACCAGTCGCTCAGGTTGCCCTTGGCGTCGAACTTCTTGCCTTCGTCGTCGAACCCGTGCGTCAGCTCATGTCCAATCACCGCGCCGATGTGACCATAGTTCACCGCGTCATCCTGCTTCGAGTCATAGAACGATGGCTGCAGAATCCCGGCAGGGAAGTTGATGTCGTTCATGCTCGGATCGTAGTACGCGTTCACCGTCGGCGGTGTCATTCCCCACTCAGTGTGGTCGACCGGCTTGCCGATCTTGTTCAACTGGCGGTCATTCTCAAACGCATCCGCACGTTGCTGATTGCCCAGCGCATCATCCGGCTTGACCTCAAGCTTCGAGTAATCCCGGAACTTATCCGGATACCCGATCTTGTTCGCGACTGCGTGTAGCTTCTCTTTGGCCCGGACCTTTGTGGCCGGCGACATCCACGCAAGCTGATCGATATCGCTCTCCATCGCCGCCTCGATATCGGCCACCATCTGCACCATCTTCGCCTTGCTGTCTCCAGCGAAGTACTGCTCCACGTACACCTTGCCCAGCGCCTCACCCAGCGCGCCGTTCACCGCGTTCGAACAACGCTTCCATCGCGCTGCCTGCTCCGGCTGTCCATTCAGCTTGCGCCCGTAGAAGTCGAAGTTCTCCGCGTCGAAGGGCTTCGGCAGACGCCCTGCCGACGTTGTCAGCAATTGATACCGCATGTAAGCCTTTAGCGTCTCCATGTCGGCCGCATGCGAAGCCTTGATCATTGCAGGCAGAAAATTCGGTGTCGCGTTGTTCAACTCCTTCACTCGGGGCGAATGAACCGCATCCTGAAACGCCCCGAAATCCACGCCGGGAATCGTCGCCTCGAATGTTTCGATCGGCTGCAGGTGGTAGGTCTTCTCCGGTTCTCTCAGGTCAACTACGCCCATCGAAGCCTTGGCCAGGTCAGTCTCGAACGCCATAATGTTCTTGGCATCCTTTGCCGCCTGCTCGGGAGTGCTGCCGGCCAGCTCCAGCATCTTCGCCACGTGCGCAACATACTGCTCCCGCAGTGTCACGTCCTTGGCGCCCGTTCGCAGATAGTAGTCCTTCTCCGGTAGCCCAAGGCCGCCTTGGCCCACCACAGCAATCTGCTTGCTCGCATCCTTGAAGTCCTGCTGCTCCCCATACCCGAAGAACACATTAACTCCAATCCGCTGCAGCTTCCCAATCAGGGCCGGAAGCTGGTCCCTGCTCGTCACCGCGTCGATCTCCTTCAGCAGCGGCTCCAGCGGCGCCAGCCCCTTTGCATTGATCGCATCCGTATCCATGCACGCCTTGTAGTAGTCGCCGATCTTCTGCTCATCCGATGACCGTCCCGCCCCACCCGCCGCAGCCTTGTTCAAAATTCCATTCAGCGCCTGCGTATTGACGTTCTCTAGCGCATAGAACTGATCCACTCCAGCTTGGTCCGCAGGAATCGGGTGGTTCGCCGCGAACTTCCCGCAGGCAAACTTGTAAAAGTCGTTGCACGGATCGACCGTCGTATCGAGCGAAGTCGTATCGAACCCCGGAATCGGCACATACACCTCGGCGGGCTTGCTGTTGTCGGGCGCAACTTTCATCTGCTGCGCAACCCCGACGGTCCAAGTCCCAGTCCCAACCAGAGCAACCGCCGCAACCAACCGAGCCCTGCGTCCAAACTTATCTGATATCGCTAACTTCCGTCCGTTCAACATTACGCCTCCTGACATGGTTCAAAGTTACCTAGTCTTTGTATCACCGGCACAGTCATAGTCACCATGCCGCCCGTCACTTTTCTGCACACGTTGCCGATGCTCCTGCGTCTGTGAAACATTACTTCTACGCGCTATCGGTAGTGTTAGAGATACGCGCTCCGTGCCATGCCGGTTCCCAACTCCATTCCGACACTGCACCGTCACCTCCGTTACGGACTGGCTGGCCTTGTCCTTCTCCTGGCCCTCCCAATCTTTGCCCGCGGACCCGAGCCAGCGCTTCGCCTCCCGCTCGACAAATTCGGCTTTCAACCCCTCTCCCCTCAATTCCTGCTCAACGGCAGCTCCATGCTCACGCTGCACTACGTTGACGACAAACATCTCCTCCTCACCTTCGTCGTCCACCGCCTCATCCCCCGCCTGCCGGACGAACCCGAAGACGACCAGGACCGCGTTGTCGACGCCGTTCTCCTTGAACTCCCCACCGCCCGCATCCTGGCCCGCACCTCTTGGCACCTGCACGACCACGCCCAGTACCTTTGGAGCCTTGGCCACGGCCACTTCCTCCTCCGCGTCCGTAACACCCTCACGACCATCGCTCCACTGGCCAACCTCTCCACCAGCCAGCCTTTCGCCCAGCAACCGTTTCTCACCTCACCCGACCGCCAATTCGCCGCTTTGATCGTCTCTCCCGACGCCGACCTGCTTATCATCGAGACGATCAAGCGCAAACCACCGGCTAAGAGACCGACGACTCCTCTCTTTGGTCCCGCCCCCTCCCCGGAACCTCAGTTGACCGAGAGAAATCGAGTTCAAATCAACTTCTATCGCCTCCACGCAAGAGATGATGGTGGTCCGGTCCAACGCAGCTTCGCCGGTGTCGTCGAAACCAGAAACACCGGGGACATCCCCGCTACCACCGCCGGTTTTCTCGCCATCGTTGACCAGGGCCATCAGCACTGGGCCTTCGACTTCCACTCGTACGCCGGCAAGAAGGCCGAGCTCTCCCCCTTCGACTCCACCTGTTCTCCAGCCCCCGTCTTCGTCAGCCACAGCGAATTCATAGCCTTCGGCTGCCGCAACGGCCAGACCAGACAGCAGCTCGGCGGCTTCAACATGCGCGGCGAAGAGATGTGGGAACAGGGCCTCTTCAGCGACTTCATCGCGCCGTCCCTGGATTTCGCCCCCACCCGTGGCCGCTTCGCCCTCAGCCGCGTTCTCCTCCACGGCTCGGTCATCGCCGATCAACCGATTAGCGCGGACGAGATCATTGCCCAGGCCGTGGTCGTCTACCAGACCGACAGCGGCAAACAGCTCCTCCGCGCCGATTGTTCTCCCGTCGAGCGCGCCGGGCAGAACTTCGCCTTATCCCCCAACGGTCTTGCCCTGGCCGTCGTTCACGCCGACGCCATCGAGATCTACAACCTCCCACCGCTCACCGACAAAGACCAGGCGGCCCTCAAGCTCGCCGAAGCCTCCGCCCCTCCAGAGAACAATCTTCCCATCCACTTCACCGACCAGCCCCCACCACCCTCCACCGACGCTGACTCCGCCGAGCGGCCAGGTCCCCAACCCGAAGCTCCAGCTGCAGCCGCCAACACTGCTACCACCAACGCCAACCCCCCGTCGGAGGCGACCCAACCCGCTGCTCCAACGACTGCCGCCAACACTGCAACCACAAACGCCAACGCTCCGTCAGACGCGAACCAAACCCCGTTGTTCAGCCAACCCGACGACCCCAGCGCCGGACCCACCCCGCCGCCTCCAGCCGCCCACTCAACTCCGGTCAGCCAATCCACGGGCGACCCCGCGCCTGAGCAGCACCGCGCCCGACCCACCCTCTACACCCTGCCCGGCGACAAGCCCCCCGCAAACCCGAAGGACACGCCGCAATAAACGGCAGCAAGACGAGACGCCTCATAATCTAAATATTTGTTCCTATCCGGAAAGCTATCCTCTATAGTCGCCCAGAGCGAGGCGAACCCATGTCAAGAAGAGAGATCGTGCTCCTTGTGAGCCGGGCAGTCGCAATCCTTATTGGCGTAGAGGCGTTGATTCATCTGTCGAATCTGCCTTATCAGGCGTTCATCATTGCTCGACAAATCCATCTTCGAAGCTTGCACGGGGGCCCGCAAAGTTACATCGTTCCTGAAGAGTGGATGGTGATCCTCCTCATTCTCGTGCGCGCAATAGGCCTATTCTTCGTTGCGGGTTTGTTCTGGCGCTGTGGCCCAATCGTCGAGCAGTTTCTCCGGTCAGAAAGTACGCAGGAAAAGCCCGACACATCTCAGTAGAAATAGAAACGGGCCAGCCACGGTCTCCCGTAGCCAGCCCTGTCTCACAAGCTCATTCTTCAAACTTCAGTGCATTGAACCGCGCAAGAACTAAGCGGACTTCTTCGCCTTCGTCGCTGGTGCAACAGATTTCACGCGCGCATTCAAGCGGCTCTTGTAGCGGTTCGCCGTGTTCTTATGCAGAACACCCTTCTGCACGCTCTTGTCCAGAATCGACGCGGTCTCGCGGTACTGGGTCGTCGCCGCGGCGTGGTCGCCATTCGCGATCGACTCGCGCAACAGGCGCAGTGTCCCGCGCAGCTTGCTCTTATTCGAGCGGTTCACCGCCGTCTTGCCAACCGTCTGACGTGCGCGCTTCAACGAAGAAACATGATTTGCCATAAACTCTCTTCTCTCAACCCATACATTTTGTAGGGGAAAATGGGATGCAGGCCTAGCCAGCCGACCCAAAATTCCAGTCACGGCCCGCACAATCCCTGCAATACCTAAGTCTACGGAACTCCCGCTCCAAGGTCAACCTGCCCATACTGCCTTGGTTGTGGCCTTTCTGGTTGTCATCCCGGAAGAGTAGCTACTGCTGCCTTGCTCCAGATGCGGCGGCGAACGGAGCCAGCTATACCGACGAGACCAGTGCCGAGCAGAATGAAACTGCCGGGTTCGGGGATAGGGGCGATGGAAAAGGCGATGGTCTGATCGTCGGGATGTTGAGTATTCGTAATAAAAACGTAGGTGTGGGTGCTGCCGGCGGCGAAATCGCCCTCTAACCCGCTATCTCCTATCGCAAAGCCGATGCCGCTAAAATCCAGAACCGTGACGCCGGGTGAAGGGACGCCGCTGGGGTAAAGCAGATTGTCGTAGAAGAAACTGTTGCCACTGCTCTGGCAAGGGTCGCTCGGATTGTAAGTGGCGCAGGGTAAGAGCCCGGTGATGGCGGTCCCGTCAACGGTGCCGGAGATGCCGGTTACGTCGAAAGCGTTTGCAATGGTTGGATCCGCGACAGCGGTCAGAATTCCACTAGCGTTGCCGGTTTCGATGCTTGTTGAGGTGAAGGCGAAGGTGTCAGCATGAGCAGCCGCTGAACCGCCAATGAAGATTGCCAGGCAGGAGATAGTAAAAAGAGACACAGTACGTTTCATATGAGTCCTCAAGTTGCTAGCAGTGCGACGTTGACAACAGATGACATATGATCTTCCATCCCAGGTTTGTTGGGGATAACCTCAGCTGAATGAGTTGACTGTGGAGCGAGACGGAAAGTTGCACATCGAAATCTGAAATCTCACAAAACCAAGGAAATTCAAACTCTGTTTCAGAATTCCGACAATGCCATGGGCATCGAGTGTACCGCCGCAGGTTTCCTCCGGTCACAATTCATCATTTGCCTCTTGACGCGACTCGACCTTCGTTCTACTCTTTGCCCATATTCGACTTACTGGCACCTCCCGCCAACCCGGTCGCATTCATAAAGCGCACCATCTGCGCTGCAACTATCATCCGCGCCAACTCATCAAAACTTCACAAGTCTTCCGGCCCAGTACTTAACCCAGCTTCCCCTGACGGAGGTCAGCACACTACTTGATCAAAAAAGCCCTCGAAATCACCCCCGGCATCGAACCCCTCTACGGGACCCACGACGAAAATCTCCGCCTCCTCGAGGACAAACTCAACGTCACCATCGATCTCCGCTCCGACGGCATCCACGTCACCGGCGAACATGAATCGATCCTCCGCGTCGAACAGGTCTTCACCGACTTCGACTCCCTCCGCAAGTCAGGCATCAACCTCCACAACGGCGAACTCAACGGCATGCTCAAGCTCGTCGTCGCCGACCCCGCCATCACCCTGAAATCTCTCGTCGACTCCGGCAAGCAGCGCTCCGCCGGCGTCAAGCGCATGGTCCAGCCCCGCTCCCCCAACCAGCGCAAGTACGTCGAGTCCATCGAACAGTCCGATATGACCTTCGGTCTCGGCCCCGCCGGCACCGGCAAAACCTACCTAGCCGTAGCCATGGCCGTCTCCGCTCTTATGGCGAAAAAAGTCTCCCGCATCATTCTCGTCCGCCCCGCCGTCGAAGCCGGTGAACGCCTCGGCTTCCTCCCCGGCTCGCTTCAGGAAAAGGTCGACCCCTATCTTCGCCCGCTCTACGACGCTCTCTACGACCTCGTCGATCCCGTCAAGGTCGACAAGATGCTCGAATCCAACGTCATCGAGGTCGCCCCTCTCGCCTTCATGCGCGGCCGTACGCTCAACGACGCCTTCATCATCATGGACGAGGCCCAGAACACGACAACAGAACAAATGAAGATGTTCGTCACCCGCCTCGGCGCAAACTCCAAGGCCGTCATCACCGGCGACCTCACCCAGACCGACCTGCCCAACCCGAAAAAATCCGGTCTTCTCGAAGCTCTCCACGTCCTCGACGGCGTAGAAGGCATCCGTTTCTGCCACTTCGAAGACGTCGACGTCGTCCGCCACCACCTCGTCCAGCGCATCGTCCGTGCCTACGACAGCTACGGCAAGGCCCAGCAGCAACTCCCCCTCGCCCTCGGCGAAGCCGTCTCAGACCCAGCTTTGCCCACGCCCCTGCAACCAATTCAAAAGACGCAATAGGAAGCGGTCTTTTCGCTTGTCATTCCGAAGCGCAGCGGAGGAATCCGCTGTTGTTTTGGTCGTCATCCTGAGCGAAGCGAAGAATCCTGTATTTCGCTTTAAGCGCACGGCCTCAGCCGTGTCGCAACAAGTAATCAACGCGGATTCAGCCGGAGAGGTAGGGTTTTTGTCCGACTGCCGACCACTCCAACCCCTTGGGTATGCTCCTCAGAGCTTCCCCTTTTCTACAAGTGTCAAGGCATTTGAGAGAGCCTTGACCACTTTCTGACGCTTGGGTTCTTCCAGAAGGTACATTGGTAGCCGTTCAAACCACCGCTCGACCTCCCATCCCCTCTGCGATCTCCAGTCTTCTCCGAGATCTGCAGCTAGCGCTTCGGCGGTGATTCGGCTGCTGGGATGCGTCTTCTGCTGGTAATACTCAAGGCACTTCCGCAATTGCTCTGTGGTCCAAAATCTGAACGTGAAAGATGCGACGCGAACCACTATGACGTGGCGCGGAGTCAGGCTAGCCTTACCATCCAGTCTCTTCACCGGTTCTTTTGAGATTCGTGCCATCGCTACTTATCCGTTAACTCTTCCAAACTTACCTGATTTGTCTCATCCTCAGGAACTTTCAAACTGACCCACTATTGCATGCTCTTCTTTTTCCAGAATCCAGGCCCACCCAAGGTACATTAGAGAAAACCCAAACCCACACCGCCCACGGAGCCCTCCATGTCCCTCCGCACCGCCCTCGTCTTCCTTCTCGCCGTCCCCGCAATCGCCCAGCCCACCCCTGCCGACCGCACCCAAATCATCAAACTCGTCGACGCGAACGCCGCCGAGTACAAACAGGTGTCTAAAGACATCTGGGGCTTCGCCGAACTCGGCTACCACGAGAACAAAAGCTCCACCCTTCTCCAGGATCAACTCAAAAAAGCCGGCTTCTCCATCCAGTCCGGCGTCGCCGACGAACCCACTGCCTTTATTGCCTCCTACGGCTCCGGCAAGCCCGTCATCGCCATCCTCGGCGAGTTCGACGCGCTCCCCGGCCTCTCCCAGCAAGCCATCGCCACCCGCGAGGCCGTCGTCAGCGGAGCCCCCGGCCATGGATGCGGACACAATCTCCTCGGCTCCGGCGCCGCCCTCGCCGCAGTTGCCGTCAAGGACTTCATGACCGAGCACCACATCACCGGCACCCTCCGCTACTACGGCACACCCGCCGAAGAAGGCGGCTCCGGCAAGGTCTACATGGTTCGCGCCGGCCTCTTCAAGGACGTCGACGTCGTCCTCCACTGGCACCCCGCCGACCGCAACGCCGTCAACAACGGCGGGGCGCTAGCCGTCACATCCGCACGCTTCACCTTCCACGGAGTCGCCGCCCACGCCGCCATGGCGCCCGACCGCGGTCGCTCCGCACTCGACGCCGTCATGCTTATGGGGAACGGCATCGAGTTCCTCCGCGAACACGTCCCCGCCAGCACTCGGATCCACTACATCATCACCAAAGGCGGGGTCGCCCCCAACGTCGTACCCGATCTCGCCGAGATGGACCTCATGGCCCGCAGTCCCTATAACGAAACCCTCGACGGCATCTGGGCCCGCATCGTCAAGATCGCCAACGGTGCCGCCATGATGACCGAGACCACCGTCGAGATCCGCAACGTCGGCAGCGACGCCAACATCATCCCCAACGACGCCCTCGCTCCCGTCGCCCAAAAGAACCTCGAGCTGGTTGGCGGCTACAAGCTCGACACCGCTCAAACCGAATTCGCCCTCAATCTCCAGAAAACCCTCTCCCAGGGAGCCGCACCCAGCCTCGACCAGACAGACGTCATCCTGCCCCTGCGCCCCTTCGATCCCAACGCCCCCTCCGCTTCCACCGATGTCGGCGACGTCAGTTGGAACGTCCCCACCATCGGCTTCGGCGCCGCCACCTTCGTCCCCGGCGTCGCCGCCCACACCTGGCAGGCCGCAGCTTCTGCGGGCATGAGCATCGGCCAGGACGGAATGGTCATCGCCTCCAAAGCCCTCGCCCTCACCGCCATTGATCTCTTCATGACTCCAACCCTCGTCGCCGCCGCGCAGCAGGACTTCCACAAACAGCTTCAGGGCAAAACCTACGAGTCCGCTATCCCCGAAGCCCAGAAGCCGCTCATCAACTACCGCGACAACGATTAAGCAAAGCGCCCTGCCAATCAAAACGCGCTGCGCTTCCAGGTAACCCAAGGCTTTAGCCTTGGGCCTCGCAGCCCAGCAGAAGAAGCGGGCTCTAGCCCTTGGGGTATGCTCTCTTATCGGTCGAAACAAAGCCAAGGTATCCTGAAACGGATCCCGCATCGCCCAACGATGACCATCGAGCCCCCAAGTACCATCGCCGCACCAACCCAGAAACCGGGTGCCCCATATCTCTATTCTGAGATGGGTGCATCCTCCGAAGAACGACCGTCTTTCACCCGCCGCAAACGCACACTGCTTGCCTGCCTCACCCTCGTCTTCGCTACCACCGTCCACGCCCAATCCGCCAACTGGCACCTAATCTGGAGCGACGAGTTCAAAGCCCCCAACGGCTCCCCACCCGACCCCACCAAGTGGAACATCGTCACCAGTGGCGACGGCTTCGGCAACAACGAACTCGAAACTTACACCAGCCACCCAGCCAACATCCAGCAGCAAGACGGCAACCTCGTCATCACCGCGCAAAAAGAGGACCTCACCGGCCCCGACGGCATCCCGCGTCACTACACCTCCGCCCGCATCAACACGCAAAACCACTTCACGCAAACGTACGGCCGTTTCGAAGCCCGCATCCAGCTTCCCACCGGCAAAGGCATCTGGCCGGCCTTCTGGCTCCTCGGCGACAATCACGAAACAAACCCCTGGCCCGACTGCGGCGAGATCGACATCCTCGAAGCCATCGGTGCCTCCGACACCATCTACAGCACCATCCACGGACCGGGCTACAGTGGCCGCAAAGGCCCCACAACAAAATATGTTCTACCCGCAGGCCAGCAAGTCGACAACGCCTTCCACCTCTACGCCGTCGAATGGTCCCCCAACGACATCAAATTCTTCTTCGACGACCACCTCATCGCCGAACGGACCCCCGCCGACATTCCTTCCGGCACCAAGTGGGTCTACAACCACCCCTTCTACATCCTCCTCAACCTCGCCGTAGGCGGCTACTGGCCCGGCTATCCCGACGACACCACAACCTTCCCGCAGCACATGCTGATCGACTACGTCCGCGTCTACTCGAGAAAATCGGTACCTCCCGCAACCGCATCCAGGCAGGGCCAGCCATGATCACCATCGACCTGGCGCCTCGCTCAGCCGCGCACGACCTCTCCACGTCGACCCTGACGCGTTTCCTCAACCGCGCCCGCCTCGCCGTCGGCCTCCGCGGCGCAGTCGACGTCCTCCTCACCGGCGACTCAACCCTCCGCCAGCTCAACAGGACCTTCCGTGGCAAGAACAAACCCACCGACGTCCTCAGCTTCCCCGCGCCGTCTGCATTCGCAACCAAACACGCAGGCGACCTCGCCATCTCAATCGAAACCGCCGCCCGCCAGGCAAAAACCTACGGCCACTCCGTCCCTGACGAAATCAAAATCCTCATCCTCCACGGCCTCCTCCACCTAGCCGGCGAAGACCACGAGACTGACCACGGCGAAATGGCCACCCGCGAAGCCACCCTCCGCCACGAACTCCATCTCCCCGCCACTCTCATCGAGCGCACCACAAAATCACCACAAAAAGTCCATAAGTACTCATCTCAGCCAAAAAAAATTTCACCACAAAAAAAAGCTGCGCCATCTCGACCACGTAGCGCGAAGATTAAGCGAGGTGGAAAATGATCGCCACCTACGTCTACGCCATCGCTCTCTTTATTCTCCTGGCTATCCTCGCCCTCTCCGCCTACGTCGACCGCATCTACTTCGAGATGGGCAAATTCCTTGCCCGCGAGTACCAGGACAACATCGACGCCTGGGAAAAAGTCATCGAGCCCCGCCTCCGCCTCGGCCGTGAATCCATCGCACTTTCCGCCTCCGTCCTCCGCCAGCTCACCCTAGCAACCCTCGCTCTCCTCGCAGGCCTGCGCCTCTACACCCACTCCACCCTGGTTCCATCACTCGCCCGCACGCCCAGCACAGGCGAGGTCATCCGCGCCGCCTGCGAACTCATCCTCCTCATCCTCATCTTCGACCGCCTCCTCCCCCAACTCTTGTTCTCCCGCACGCGCGGCCTCTGGATCGCACGTATCCTTCCCGTCCTCCAGGCCCTCTTCTATCTCATCCTCCCGGTAACGATGCTCCTGCAACTCCTCCTCTCCATCGCCGCCCTCGCCGAACCCGAAGACAAGACCGAAGAGGACCACCCATCCGAGGCCATGGATGCGCTCCTCGAAGCCGGCGAAGAAGAGGGCATCCTCGAAGAATCAGACCGCGAACTCGTCCGTTCCGCCGTTGAGTTCGGCGACAAGATCGTCCTTGAGGTCATGACTCCGCGCCCCGAGATCTTCGCCGTCCCCGGCAGCCTCAACCTCCGCAAGTTCACCGCCGAGATCAACGAGCACGCCTTCTCCCGCGTCCCCGTCTACTCCGGCACACTCGACAACGTCACCGGCATCGCCTTCGCCCATGACCTCCTCAAGGTCCTCGACGCCGATGCCGCCAATCGCAGCGTCTCCCAAATCCAACGCCCCGCCGCCTTCGTTCCCGAGACCAAAAAAGTTGCCGAGCTTCTCCGCGAGATGCAGCGCGAAAAACAGCACATGCGCATGGTCATCGACGAGTACGGCTCGGTCGCCGGTCTTGTCACCATTGAAGATCTCCTCGAAGCCATCGTTGGCAACATCGCCGACGAGCACGATGAGCCCGAAGCCGACGACGCCCCCATCCGCGAGCCAAACGGCGCCTATACTGTCTCCGGCTCCTTCGAACTCTCTCGCCTCCGCGACCTCTTCGCCGACCAGTTCGAACCCGTCACCCGCCGCCCAGCCGGCGATGTCGAAGCCGTCGAATCCAGCGAACCCCATCCCGCTGACTCCCCCGAAGAGTACGACATGCGCGACACAAGAGACGACCCCACCGCCCTCCGTCTGCCCGAGCACTACGAATCCACCACCCTCGGCGGCCTCGTCTCCGAGATCGCCGGCCACATCCCCCTCCCCGGCGAAGTCGTCGAAGAGGACGGTCTCCGCCTCGAAGTTCTCGCCAGCACCGACCGCCGCATCGACCGCATCCGCGTCAGCCTGACCAACCCTCCCACCAATCCATAACGGTGGCTCCTCTCCCGACAAATCCGTATCATTGCCAGTGTTTCAACTTCCGCTGCGCATTCATGTATGCAGGGAAGTCAAATCGAAAGTGCAGAGATTTGGTAAAGCTCTGGAATCAGTTCGTTCGTAAATCCGCAAAAATTCTTTCGCTCGCAGCAGCGTGCAGTCTCTCGTCGAGCGCGCAGCCCACGCTTCAGCGCTTCCATCAGACGCACGCGGCCATGGGCACAATCTTCACCATCGATATCAACGCGACCGACCAGGCCACAGCTGAGCAGGACATGGATCTAGCCTTCGATGAGGTCGATCGCCTCGAGGCCCTTCTCAGCAACTATCGTCCCTCCAGTGAACTCTCACGCATCAGCCGCGAAGCCGGCTCCGCACCCGTTGTCACTGATCCCGAAACCTTTCACTTCCTCGAGCGTTCCTTCTACTGGAGCCGCGTCTCCGACGGTGCCTTCGACATCACCGTCGGCCCGCTCCTTCGCGCCTGGGGCTTCTTCTTCCATCAGGGACGCGTCCCGTCGCAAGCCGAACTCAACGCATTGCGCGACAAAGTCGGCTGGAGAAATGTCGCTCTGGATGCGCAAACCCGTACCGTCTCCTTCACCAATCATCAGGCGATGGAACTCGACCCCGGCAGCATCGGCAAAGGCTTCGCCGTCGACGCGGTCGTCAAGCTTCTTCGCGAGCAAGGCGTCACGTCAGCCTTCATCTCCGCGGGCGGAAGCACACTCTACGCGATCGGCGCTGTTCCCGGAACCGAAGGCTGGCCTGTAGACATTCCCGATCCGCGGTCCCCAGGCAAAATCGCCACCCATATCCTGCTCAAAGACACCTCGCTCTCCACCGGCGCCTGCACCGAAAAGTTCTTCATCAAAAACGGCCATCGCTACTGCCACATCTTCGATCCGCGCACCATGCGTCCCGTCGAAGGCATGTTGCAGACCACCGTCATCGACCCAAGCGCCACAGACAGCGATGCGCTCTCTACCGTAGTCTTCGTCCTCAGTCCCACCGCCTCACGCCAGCTTCTCGCCTCGATGCCCAGCACGCAGGCGCTTATCTTCCGCCAACAACCCTCCCAACTCTCTGCCTCGTCCTGTATCGCAATAAACTGGACAGGCGAGCCCTGCGGAACATCTTCCCTCGCTGCAAAAGGAACCCACCCTCATGATTGATCGTCGCCTGTTCGTCCGTGGCCTCTCCGCCGCCGTTGCCGCATCCACCCTCGTCACTGACTCGGTGCTCGCCCAGTCGTCGCAGACATCCCAGCAATCATCAAAGGCCGACGCTGAAGCGGCAAAGCAGATAGCCCGCACCACCGATAGTTCACCCTTTCGCCTAGGCATCATCGGCCCCGGCAGCCGCGGCCAGGAACTCGTTCGCAGCTTCCTTCGTGTCCCGGGGGTAAAGGTCGTCGCAGCGGCCGATGTCTACAAACCGCGCTTCGCCGAACTGAACGCAATCTGCGGATACCAGGTCCCCTCCCACGCCGACTATCGCGCCCTCCTTGATCGCAAAGACCTCGATGCCGTCATCGTGGCCACGCCACTCGGACTCCATGCCGAGCACGTTCTGCCTGCGCTCGAAGCCGTCCACCACGTCTACGGCGAAAAGACCATGGCCTACACCATCGAGGACGCCGCAAAGATCGTGAACGCTACCACCACACACAAACGCATCTTTCAGGTCGGCCACCAGTACCGCTATTCGCCCTGGATTCGCGCCGCAGTCGCCCGTGTCCAGCAGGGCGAGATCGGCGACGTCACACACATCATGGCCTACTGGAACCGCAACAACAACTGGCGTCGCGCAGTCCCCGACCCCTCGCTGGAACGCCTCATCAATTGGCGCCTCTATAACGAGTGGTCGCTCGGTCTACTCGCCGAACTGGGCTCCCACCATATGGACATCGCCAACTGGGTCTTCGGCTCCACTCCCACCGCAGCCATCGCCTCCGGCTCCATCTGCATGTACCACGATGGCCGTGAGACCGACGACAACGTTCAGGCCATCCTCTCCTACTCCGCTGGACGGCGCTTCATCTTCACCTCCATGACAGACAACTCCAAGATGGGCGACCAGCTCTGGCTCTACGGAACCAAAGGCTCGCTCAACCTTACCCTCCAAGACGCAACCTTCTTCTACGAGCCCCGCCGCATCACGAAGACCCCTGTTCAATCAAAGGACGGCAAAGCCGTCATTACTAGCGCCTCTTACAACCCGCACGGAGAGATGCCCTACCGCGGCCCCGGCAAGCCCGTCCAGGTCACCACGGCCGAAGACCCCACCACAGCATCCACACGGGCCTTCGTCTACTGCGTTCGCACAGGCACAAGACCCATCGCCGACGAGCACGTAGGCTTTGGCTCGGCCCTAGCCGTCGTCCAATCCAACCAGGCACGCCTCAAAAAACAGGAAGTCCCCATCCCCCCAGCCGTCTGATCACAAGGAACATGCGGTTGCCTTTGTTTTTAAGTTGTCATCCTTCGCGAAGCGGAGGATCTGCTTCTGCCTTTGTTGTTGCCTTCGCAGACACAAGTACCGTGCAAATCATTGAATCCAAATATCTTACGTCCAAAATACCCGACGTGGAGGGAGGGGGGCATAAAAAGCAAAAGCTCCGATCGCTCGGAGCCTTTGCTTCAACCAGAGTAAATCAAGTTAGTCGATAGAGATCTTACGCAGCAGCTTGAAGTCCGAGAGCATCGCGCCCGTACCCAGCACCACCGAGGCCAACGGATCGTCCGCAATCGACACCGGCAACCCGGTCTCCTCGCGAATCCGCTTGTCGAGATTCTTGATCAGCGCGCCGCCGCCGGTCAGCACAATGCCCCGATCCGAGATATCGGCCGACAACTCCGGTGGGGTCCGTTCCAGCGCAACGCGAATCGCATTGATGATCGTCGCAATGCACTCAGAGAGAGCCTCACGGATCTCGGAGTCTTCAATCGTGATCGTCTTCGGCACGCCCTCGATCAGGTTGCGGCCCTTGACCTCCATCGTGAGCGGCTTCTCCAGCGGGTACGCCGAGCCAAGAGAGATTTTGATCTGCTCCGCCGTCCGCTCGCCCACCAGCAGGTTGTACTTCCGCTTCAGGTAGGTCATCACGGCCTCGTCCATCTGGTTCCCGGCCATGCGCACGGAGCGCGAATAGACGATGCCGGCCAGCGAGATCACCGCAATATCGGTCGTTCCACCGCCGATATCGACGACCATGTTTCCGCCCGGCTCGGTAATCGGCAAACCCGCGCCGATCGCGGCCACCATGGCCTGTTCGACAAGGTGCACTTCACTGGCCTTGGCCCGGTAGGCCGAGTCCATAACCGCGCGCTTTTCAACCTGAGTGATCTCAGAAGGAACGCCGATGACGATCCGCGGATGCACCATCATCTTCCGGTTATGCGCCTTCTGGATGAAGTAGTTCAGCATCTTCTCGGTGTGCCGGAAGTCGGCGATCACGCCGTCCTTCATCGGTTTGATGGCGACGATGTTGCCCGGAGTGCGGCCAAGCATGTCCTTGGCCTCTTTGCCCACGGCCTCCACCTCGTTGGTGATCTTGTTCACCGCGATAATCGAAGGTTCGTTGACGATGATTCCCTTGCCATGCGCGAAGACGAGCGTATTCGCCGTGCCCAGGTCGATGGCCAGGTCGCTTGAAAAGAGGCTGAAGAGTGACCGCATATTGTGAATGCGGGAGTAACGCATCTGAAAAGTGTTCGAAGACATAGGTATTTGCAGTCGTTTCCTGAAAAGAGACTCACATTAGTGTATCTCTTTCGCAAGTGCTATTTCATGCCCTCACCTAACCAGTCATCACTCGTTCGTGGTACAGCTGGCACAGCGCGGAGCAGCAGACGGCGCAACAACCATCGGAGCCGCTCTTCGTCCAGCTGACACCTTCTGCCTTGCGAATAGATACAATCGGAATCAGCTTTGTTATGTGGAGATAGAGAATGATTATCGGCGTACCCAAGGAAGTGAAGGATCACGAGAGCCGCGTAGGCATAACTCCGGCTGGCGCTAAAGCCCTGGTCGAAGCAGGACACAAGGTCCTCGTCGAGCACAACGCCGGCGCGCTCTCTGCCATGCCTGACGACGAGTACCAGTCCGCTGGAGCCGAGATCGTCGGCTCCGCCCACGACGTCTGGCGCCTCGCCGAGATGGTCGTCAAGGTCAAGGAGCCCGTCGAGAAGGAGTACAAGCACTTCCGCGAAGGCCTCGTCCTCTTCACCTATCTCCACCTCGCGCCCCTCGTCGAACTTACCGATGCCTTGCTCGCCTCCAAGGTCACTGGGATCGCCTACGAGACCGTTCGTGACCGCGCCGGCGCCCTCCCGCTTCTGACCCCGATGAGCGAGGTCGCCGGCCGCATGAGCGTCCAGGTTGGCGCAGCCTATCTTGAGAAGGAGCATGGCGGCCGTGGCGTTTTGCTCGGCGGTGTTCCCGGCGTCGCACCTGGCAATGTATGCATCATCGGCGGCGGAATCGTCGGCACCAATGCGGCAAAGATCGCTCTCGGCATGGGCGCGAAGGTCACCTTGATCGACCTTAACCTCAATCGCCTCCGCGAACTTGACGACATCTTCGGCGGCCGTCTCCACACCGTCGCCTCCAACAGCTATAACATCGAACGCGCCGTTCGCGAAGCCGACCTGGTTATCGGTGGAGTTCTGATCCCCGGCGCCGCTGCTCCCAAGATCGTCACCAAGGCAATGGTCAGCAAAATGAAGAAAGGCGCCGTCATCGTCGACGTAGCCATCGACCAGGGCGGTTGCATCGAAACCGCGCACCCGACCACACACTCGAACCCCTCGTACGAAGTCGACGGTGTCGTCCACTACTGCGTCACCAACATGCCCGCCGCAGTCCCAAACACCTCGACCTTGGCGTTGACCAACGCGACCTTCCCCTACGTGCTGAAGCTGGCTCGTCTGGGAGCCAACGCCGCCATCAGCGAAGACAAGGGCATCGCCGAGGGTGTTAACACCTTCAACGGCACTCTGACTTACGGAGCTGTAGCTGCGGCTCAGAAGCGCGAGTGGCAGGCAGTAGCAAAGCTCGTATAGCGCGGTGTCCGAGCGAAGAATGGAGACGTCAACGCCTATAATCAGGTGACTGAGGAGGGCACGGCCATGGTGGCACCTGCAGATCGGCGAAAGATGCGGATCGCCGTTCTCGGCGCGTTTCTACTCGTCCTCTTCGTCGCCCTCGCAACCCTCAACGCCTTCAATACGCAGCTCCCCACGCCCGCGACCACCCAGCAAATCGTCATCTTCACCGGCCTGTCCATCGTGGCCTTCCTGCTCTTCGTTGCGGTCCTGATCCTTCTGGTTCGCAATGTGCTCAAGCTCTACGCTGATCAGCGCAGCCGTGTAATGGGCACACGGCTCCGCACCCGCATGCTCTGGGGCGCGTTACTGGTCAGTCTGGTCCCGATCGCGTCCATGTACGCCTTCAGCTATCTGCTGCTCAACCGCGCAGTCGACCGCTGGTTCTCACAGCCTGTCACCGAGATGCGCGACGACAGCAACAACATGGCGCTCGAACTGGCCCGCTACACCACCTCCAACGCCCGTGCGGAGGCCGACTCGATCGCCTCGGGCTTGCCTGAGGCTTCACCGGCGACTTCGCCTGTCGGAGCTCCAGCCCCCGCACCAGTTGCTGCTTCAAAGCAGCAGCCTCATCGGCCGATCCACGCCTCTGCGCGTGGCCCCGCTCACGCTGCCGCGCTCTCCTCCGCCTCCCGCCTGCACCGCGAAGCGGTCTACCAGGTTCTGCACCAGCACGAGATCACTCTGCAGAACGGATTCGCCATCGTGTATCACGAGGGTCGCGTCGTCGCATCGTTCCAGTTGCCGCAGCGTGCCGGAGCCACCGCGCAGATCAAGACCTGGCTTCCTGATCAGGTTGCAGAAGCAGACTCCGATGAGTCCGCCAAACAGGCGCCAACCGATCCCACCGATGCTGCAATCTTGGCCACTGCCCAACGTAATGACCAGCCGGTCTTTTCGCTCGGCGCGACAGATTACGCGCTCGGAACTGCGACCCTCAAACAGGGCAACACAGTCGTCGTTGGCCTTCCGATGCCCTTCGGCATGGCTGCCACCATGACCCGATTGCAGAAACGAGCGGAAGCTTATGCGACTCTCTACAGCGAACGTAAGCAGATCAGAGATCTCTACATGCTTCTGCTCTTGATGATGACCAGCCTCGCTCTGTTCGCTTCCTGCTGGCTTGCACTCCATCTCTCCAAGCAGGTCACCAAACCGGTCGAAGCGCTCGCCGACGCCATGGAGGCCATCGCCTCCGGAGACTATGCCCACCGAGTGAAGGAAAGTGCGACCGAGGAGCTCGGGGAGCTGGTCCGCAGCTTCAATCACATGGCCGGAGACCTTGAAGACAGCCGTCGCGCGGTCGACCACTCCACCGTCCAACTGAGCGCAGCGAACACGGCTCTCGAAGCACGTCGCAGTGAGCTCGAAACGATGCTGGAAACTATCCCCAACGGAGTAGCCACCCTCGACGCCGACCGTCGCATCGTGCTCGCCAACCGTGCTCTCAGCGAGATGATCGACCCAGGCGGTCAGCGCCCCTTCTTCGGCCGCGTCCTGGAAGAAGTTTTTCCGGCAGAAGTCGCCGAGGTGCTCGATCGCCTCATCAAACGCAGCCACCGCATGGGCTCAGCCTCCAGCGAGATCGAAATCACTACACCCATTCACACTTCGAGCGACCGCTTCGGCAGCACGATGAATCTTCTCGTCACAGTCGCTCTACTCGAAATGCCCGTTGCCACCGAGCGCTTGCGCCGCGAGCATCAAGGCTACGTCCTGGTCCTCGAAAACGCCACCGAGTTGCTCCGTGCGCAGAAGCAGTCCGCCTGGAAAGAAGTCGCCCGCCGTGTCGCCCATGAGATCAAGAACCCGCTTACTCCAATCAGCCTGAGTGCCGAACAGATTCGCCGCCACATTGACCGCTTAGCCAAGTACCTGGCCGATCGCGGCACCGATAGCCCCGCCGAACCACCTTCCGTCGCGGTCATCCGTCGCTGCTCCGAGGTCATCACCTCTTCGGTCGAGAGCATGCGCTCCCTCGTCGACCAGTTCGCATCCCTCGCCGAGTTTCCCACGGCCAGCCCCAAGCCGGCAGACCTCAACACCATCGTCGAAAACTCGCTTGCCCTCTTTGCTGGACGCATGCAAACCATCCGCATTGTCCGTAAGATGAGCCCCGACCTTCCGCTCGTCATGGCCGACCCCGAGGCTCTCAAACGGGCTCTCGGCAACCTAATCGACAACGCCGCAGAGGCCATGCAGCAGAGCCTCTTCCGCGAACTTCGCATCTGCACCAATCTCCTCGAAAGCGGCATGGTCGAACTCACCATCGCCGACTCCGGCTCCGGCCTCACCGACGAGATGCGAGAGCGCCTCTTCCTGCCCTACTTCTCCACCAAGCAACGCGGTACTGGCCTCGGCCTCGCAATCGCTGCCAAGATCATCCAGGAACATCAAGGCACTATCCGCGCCGAAAAGAACGAGCCCGCTGGCGCGAAGTTCATCGTCGAACTCCGTCCCGCCTCCTCTCTCGACGGCGACCCGGATGCTCCTTCCGCCGCCAGTCCCTTCGCGACAACGCAAAACGGCAGTTACCCTGGATCCAAACCGGCCGAAGCGCAAGCCTCGGAAACTCCTGCCCCTAACTCTTCGGAAGCGGAGGCCGATCTTGCCTCCACCATTGTTCGAGGGCCGAAATGAACCACGTACTCATCGTCGACGATGAAGCCGAGATCCGCGAATCATTAGAAAGCATCCTTCGCGAAGAGGACTACCTCGTCACCACGGCTGCTACCGCTGGGGAAGCCGTCGAACTCCTCCGTGACGCTGCCTATGATGTCGTCCTGCTCGACATCTGGCTCCCTGACCGCGACGGCCTCGACACCCTGACCGAGATTCGCCAGATGGAGAGCACCAATGTTCCCGAAGTCATCATCATCAGCGGCCACGGCACAATCGAAGCTGCGGTACGCGCCACTAAACTGGGTGCCTACGACTTCCTCGAAAAGCCTCTCTCGCTCGATCGTACCCTCATCGTTCTAAAGAACGCGATGAAGGCCCGCCAGATGCGCGAGGATAACCAGGAGTTCTCTCGCCAGCTTGCGAAGGGAACGGTGACGGGAAACTCCGTTCCCATGAAAGCCCTGCGCCAGCAGATTAAGCTGATGGCTCCCACTAACGGCCGCGTTCTGATCTACGGCGAATCCGGCGCTGGCAAAGAGCTGGTGGGTCGCGCTATGCATGCCGAAAGCCTGCGCAAAGACCGCCCGTTCGTTGAACTCAACTGCGCCGCCATCCCCGAGGATTACATCGAATCCGAACTCTTCGGCTACCGCCACGGCGCTGTCCCTGGGGGCCCGACAGAAAAACGCGGCACCTTTGAGCGCGCCGACGGCGGTACCCTTTTCCTTGACGAGGTCGGTGACATGAGCCTCAAGACGCAGGCCAAAGTTCTTCGCGCCCTCGATGAACAACGCTTCCTTCCCGTCGGCGCCTCGCACCCGGTCCACGTCGATGTCCGCGTCATCGCCGCCACAAACAAAGACCTCGAAGAAGAGATTGCCCGCGGCAACTTCCGCGAAGACCTCTTCTACCGTCTCAACGTCATCCCATTCTTCGTACCTCCCCTGCGCGACCGGAAGGAAGACATTCCTCTCCTCGTCAAGGAATTCCTGCAACAGTTCGGCGCCGAGTATGGTCGCCCCCACGTCGAGATGACCGAAGACGCTCTCGCTGCGCTGAAGCAGTACCACTGGCCTGGCAACGTTCGCGAGCTGCGTAATCTGGTGGAGCGCGTCCTGATCCTCAACCCGAAGACGCAGCGCATCGAGCGCAAGCACCTGCCCATGCTCGTCTATCGCGACTCAACCCGCGACGCCGGCAAAGCCAACGGACGCAGCGAAGAGGGTGCCACCTTGCAGCAGGCCCGAGAAGCATACGAACGCGACTACATTCTGAAAAAACTGGACGAGTTCCACGGCAACGTCAGCCGCGCCGCCGAAGGCCTCGGCCTCGAACGTAGCCACCTCTACCGCAAGATGAAAGCTCTCGGCGTCAGCGTCAAGGAGTAACATCCCTCGAGCCCTCGCAACTGAACGTCACTCGCTGAGAGATTGCTTTCCTGACGCCGAACTCGTTTTCCATAGCAGCCACAGGGCCACGATGTTGCATCCAAGCAAAACTTCAAATTCGTGACTGAGGCTGAGATTGCCTCGGAAGAACGTCAATCTAAGTATCTCCACCCAGGCAGCGATCAGTTGTAAACCCACCAGAACGGAGACAGTCAAAACCGGCCAGTTGCGCCAGATGCGGGGCATCATTGCCGGCAGGTAAACCAGGAATAACGGCCACCCGTAATCGAAGAGTCTTGGCAGTGCAGCTCCCAGCATCGGCGACATTAGAAACGTGATCGCGCCATAAATAGCAGCGACGCAGAGATAAGGTTCCTGACGTGGGAGCAATTGGCAAAACTGTGTCCGCGACACCAGGCAGATCGCGACTAAGCTCCCCAGCCCGAACGATGTTAGAAGCCAGACTAAGGTGAGCGTTGGATATTCCCAGGAAAATCCACTGTATCCCACCTGATGAATGCCGCCCAGCGGCAGCCAATGCGGCACATTCCAGACCCGAACAGGGGGCAGCACCGGCAGAGTATTGGTCCACAGTGTGATGCCAAAGAGATTTCTCGATGCGTTCCATGGAATCTTACCGATCATGTAAAGCGTGTCGTTGATATTGTGCTGGTTCGCCAGGGCGTGCCGCGCCGCAAACTTCGACGCTGCCATCCCCGCCAGCGTCCCTGCGAGTTGCAACAAGCCGGCTCGTCTCCCCACAAGCCACCACAGCACCGGCACCGCAATCACAGCGATCAGCAACGTCGATTCACGCGCCAGAAACATCACTGGCAGCATTGCAGCCGCCCAACCCCACCATTGCCTCCGCAACAAACTCAAGTACACCATGCACAGCGCGGCATGGAGTAAGTCCGGTAAGAAGTAATCAGTAAAATTGCGCAGCCAAAAAGGTAAAAAGATCAGCACAAGGGCAAGCCACGTGTCTCGTCGCGATTCCAACACCGGGAAGAGCACGCCGTAGAGAAGCACCCATCCACTCAGCAGCCCCACAACCAGAAATCCCTCCGCCGTTGGCTTACCTGTCACGTCTGCAAACACGCGCGCCATGGTCGGCTCCAGCACCCGGAACGCGAATGGCTTCATCACGGTTTTTCCATCTGCCATCGCCCTGTAGTGAAACGCATCGACATCGACGTAGGGATACTTGCTGGCAAACATCCAAACTGCCAGGAGCGTCAACGTTGCCAGCAGCGCGGCCATCCATCGCGCTGATCGCTTGTTCCTCTGCATCGGTTGCGCAACACCCGTTGTCACGAACTGATCTACCTCATCATGAGTCTGCATGAATATCCGCTCGTTCGAGATCATCTTCCTACTGTTGTTAATTTCACCAAAAGAGAGAAACCTGCTTCCATCCCCAGCGTCTCTCTACTCTTCCGCCGCCTGCTTCTCCGCGATCTGTTCCAACTGCCGCCGCCAGTCGAGGTCCTCGACAAAGCCGCGGCTCGATCGCCACTCCTCCTGGACCTTCACAAACAGCTCAAGGAACACCCGCGTCCCCAACAACGATTCAATGTCCTTACGCGCCGCCGTGCCAATCCGCTTCAGCATCTCGCCCTGCTTGCCGATCAGGATGGCCTTCTGTCCCGTCCGCTCGCAAAAAATTGCTGCAGAGATCTTCGTCACCGGCAACCTGCCATCCTTCATCTTCTTCATCGAAGCCGGCTCTTCGTATCTCTCAATCACCACCGCCGTAGCATAAGGAACCTCTTCTCCGGTCAGCAGCAAAATTTTTTCGCGAATCAGCTCCGCCACCAGAAACCGCTCCGGCTGATCGGTCAGCTGATGTTTCGGGAAATAGCGCTGCCCTTCCTTCAACTGTCCGACGATCTTATCCAGCAGCAGTTCCAGCCCCTCTTTCTTCCGAGCCGAAATCGGGATCACATCCGCAAACGAATGCAATCCGGACCAGTGTGCGATCAACGGCAGCAGATCTTTCTTGGGAATAGCGTCCATCTTATTCAGCACCAGAATCACCGGACACTCCAGCTTCCTGATCAGCGAAAGCGCAAAGTCATCCTCTGCGGCAGACATCGCCCGCCGCGAAGCAGTGAACTTTTTCCCTTCTTCACCCCTAGGCAAGCGATGCGTTACATCCACGATAAACAGCACCGCATCGCGCGACTCCAGCGCATCATGCACCTCCTGCATCATGCGCCGGTCCAGCTGCGTATCCGGCTTATGAATCCCCGGCGTATCCACCAGCACCACCTGCGCCGCAGGATGTCCAGGCTCGCCTTTATCCTTCTTCTTCAGCGGGACTTCAAGCACACCGTGGATTCGTGTCCGCGTAGTCTGTGGTTTATGTGTGACGATGGCGAGCTTCTGTCCCAGCAGCGCATTCAGCAAAGTAGACTTGCCCGCATTCGGGCGACCGACGATGGAGACGAAACCGGAGCGAAAGGCCATTCCCTTTATTATGCGCTGTCAGCCACGTTGGGATCGCAATCTCTCAGCTAAACTGGCGCATATGAATCTCCTCACGCCCGGCACCTCGCGCAAACTCACTCGAAGCCTCGCCCTGCTCCTGGGATTTTTCTCGCCGCTGTTTCTAGTTGCCCAAACTCCTTCGCGTCTTCACTCGACTGACGTCCACCCCGACCACACCGTCACCTTCTCCTATAAAGACGCTGCGGCCGCCAAGGTCTCTCTTGCCCTCGATGGTGTCGCCAAACCCATTCCCATGGAAAAAGACTCAGCCGGTGTCTGGACTGTCACCACTCAACCCCTCGCGCCCGAAGTCTATGGCTACCATTTCGAAGCCGATGGAGATCGCCGGTTCGATCCCGTCAATGCCCGCTTCACCCTCAATCTCGTTAACGTCTCCAATCTGGTCACCGTACCGGGCGATACACCGCAGCCCTGGGACGACACAAACGTTCCTCACGGCACACTGCATCATCACATCTATGCCACTGGCACTGTTCTCGGTCTTCCCGATAATCAGAGCGGCTACTTCGTTTACACGCCACCCGGCTACGACGACAAGGCGAAGAAGCCTTACCCGGTTCTTTATCTCCTTCACGGTTGGAGCGACTCGGACGCCGGCTGGAGCGCAGTTGGCCGCGCTAATCTCATCTTCGATAACCTCCTTGCAGCAGGCCAGATCAAGCCGATGGTCGTTGTCATGCCTCTTGGCTACGGCGACATGTCGTTTGTCCACAATTACGGCTGGAACGACCCTGCCACCATCGACCACAACACCGACCTCTTCGCCAAAGCACTGCTCACAGAGGTGCTCCCCATGATCGAGTCCGAGTATCACGTCTCCAAAGACCGCAACGACCGCGCGATCGCTGGTCTTTCGATGGGTGGCCTTGAGAGCCTTGAGATCGGCCTTACCCACACCGGCCAATTCGCCTGGATTGGCGGCTTCAGCTCCGCTGTCCACAACCTCAACTACACCCAGAAGCTAATGTCGCTCGATCCCAAGACTGCCAACCTTCGTCTTCTCTGGATCGCGTGCGGGACCGAAGACTCGCTCATTGAGCCCAATCGCAAATTGGTCACATTCCTCAAGACAAAGGAGATGCCAGTCACGCAGATCGAAACCCCCGGCCTGCACACCTGGCAGGTCTGGCGCGACAATCTGATCCACTTCACGCCGCTGCTCTTCCAGCAGAAATAGTCTCTGATTTTTGCGAGCCGGCTTTCACAGCGGCTCCGATGTTCTTCCTTTACTTATTACTCCCGGCCGCTGCAGCCATCTCTTTCAGGTAAACCGCACTCAAAGTTCCCTTCGTTTTCGCCAGTCCCAGCAGCGTCGGATAAAACTGAACAAACGTCGTGTCTACCGCAGCATGACTCTCGTGGCATTCGTAGCAACCTGCCGGTCGCTTCACCAACTTCGCACTTCCCGGCCCGTCAAACTCGTAGAAGCCCCAGCCTCCTTCCAGTTTGGCGTCTTTTACGTGCACCTCCATGCCCATCACCTCCTGTGACTGCGTATGTCCGCGTTTATTGATCGAGCTTGGCCCCTCAGCCCCGCGAACCTCCAGCACCAGCGTCGTCTTGTCCGGCCACGTCCCCGTCTCCTGAAAGGCCTTGTAGGCCGACGGATTGACGAACACGTTGTCGAACACCGAATGTCCCGCCATCGCTGCGTTTGGGCTGTAGCTCATATCCACCCCGGAGGTAAGAAAGATCCACTCCCGGTATCGCTCCGGCATCTTCAACTCGCTATTCGTCGTATAGTTTGGCCCGTCTCCTCCGAGACTTACCCCGCTACGGACCTGCGATGACCGCACTGGATTTTGTTGAGGAACTGCCACCACCATAAAAAACAAGAGAAGCGCTGAACGCAACATCGCATACCTCACACAGATCAGGTTACGGGTTTCGAGTCAGTACGTTGCTATCCAAAATTCGTTCCGGAACAGATACTACGAAAAAAGTTTGCCTCCGCATCCACCCCGCCACCTCCGCCCACGCGTCAATTCGCAGATAATCATTCCTAGCGCATGGAATCCTTTGTTACACGCTTCAAGAATGTTCTGGTCCTGGTTGCGATCCTGCTCGCCCAAACCATTGGCCTCGCCGTGCAAGTCCGTCGCCCCGTCGAACCCGGCGTCCCCGACGGCAGCAGTGTCACCCTCCTCCGCTACTGGGCTGTCTCCGCCGTCACTCCGTTCGAACGGCTCCTTCACGGCTTCGGCTACAACCTTCGTCACGGCTGGTCCAACTACATCGATCTCCGCCACACCCGCCAGCAGAACCACGACCTGCAGGAGCAGATCGCCCGCCTTCGGCTCGAGCAGGCCGCGCTCTCTGAAGACGCCATTCAAGGCCATCGTCTTCAGGCTCTTCTCGATTTCCAGCAGCGCTACGTTGCCACTACCGTTGCCGCTCAGGTCGTCGGCACCAGTGGCAGCGACCTCTCCCGCGTCCTCTACATCGACAAGGGCGCGAAAGATGGCCTCAAGCCCGATCAGGCCGTCATCACGCCCGACGGCATCATCGGCAAGCTCCGCGACGTCTTCCCCCATACCGCCCAGGTCCTGCTCATCAACGACCAGACCTCCGGCGCCGGCGTCGTTCTTGCCTCCACGCGCCTTCGCGCCATTCTTCGCGGCAGTACAAGCGGCCAGATCCTGATCAACAATCTCACCCCCGACTCCCGCATCAAACCCGGCGAGCAGGTCCTCACCTCCGGTGGCGACCAGGTCTATCCGCGCGGACTTCCCGTCGGCACCATCGAGTCCATCGCGCCCGACCCCGAACATCAACCCTACACCCTCATCCAACTCCGCCCCGCGGCCAACCTCAGTCAGCTCGAAGAGGTTCTCGTCATCACCGGTACTCAATCCACTCTACCCGTCGAAGCCCAACACGACCTCGCGGTAGGGGCTGCCACCGCCGAAGCCCGCGCCGCTGCCGCCAAGCAACTCGCCGACCAGCAAGCCGCCGAAGCCGCCGCCAAATCTGCAGCCCAGATCGTTGCCGACCGTCTCCCCAGCCTCCACGACCCCGATCACCCTGAGGCCGACGCGACAGCCCCCAACACATCTTTCGCTACTCCCGGCAGAGTCGTTCCAAAGCCTCTCCCAACCATCCACCCCGACCGCTACACCCCCGGCACAACGCCCCCAGCGGTCGACCTGAAACCTGGCGCCCCCGAGGGGAACACTCCAACAACCGTCACAAATCCGCCGCCCTCGACCGTGCAACCGACCACCCCACAACCGGCCGCCACCAAGCCCTCCAAACCGCAACCCCAACCCGAAGCAACCCAGCCCGCAAACCCTCAACTGTAGCAATCACGCCGGTTCAAGAGACCGACCGCTAACCACCGAAAACTGACAACTGAGAACTGACAACCGATAACTGAAAACCCAAACCCTGCCCTATGGCCACACGCAGTTATACATCCCGCCGAGAACTCGAGCAGCACAGCTTCCCCCCGGCCGTCGCGCTGCTTGTGCCGCTGGGCGCGATCCTGCTGCAAGCCCTTCTCCCCAGGCCCTTCCCTCGCCTTGCGATCCTCGATCTCCCTCTTATCGTGACCGTCTTCTTCGCCGTCTCTCGTCGCAACCCCGTCGCCGGCACCCTCACCGGGGCTGCCATCGGCCTGCTCCAGGATGCCCTTACGGCCACGCCCATCGGCGTCAACGGCATGGCTAAGTCGGTCATCGGCTATATCGCCGCCAGCATTGGTATTCAGATTGACGTAGAAAACCTAACCACCCGCATCTTCATCAACTTCGGCTTCTTCCTCATCAACAGCTTGCTGATTTTTCTCATCAACCGCCGGCTCCTCGGCCACGCCGACTTCCACATCCTCTGGCTCCACGAGCTCCTTCGCGCCGCCATCAACACCGCCGTGGCGCTCCCTATCTTCTTCCTCCTCGATAACACCAAGAGCCGCGAGTAAAACCGCTAATTCAACCGTCTAACGAACAACCTTGATACACAACAGTGGTAGCGCCAGTCAGCAACCCCAGTCGTAGACTGAGATAAAGCATGGAACCAGCTCATCATTCCGAAGCCCAGAACATCGGCCCCAACGGCAAAGCCGAAAAGCTGCCGATCGGCAAGCTTCATTCTGTCCAATACCTCGTCGCGGCGATCCTCGCTGTGCTCCTTGTCGGCCTTTGGCGCCTCCAGGTGCTCAACGCCGAGAGCTTCCGTTCGCTCGCAGAAGCCAACCGCGTCCGCAAGGTCCCCATCCTCGCACCTCGCGGCAAACTCTTCGACCGAGAAGGCCGCCTCCTCGTCGACAATTACCCCTCCGTCACCTGCTATCTCCTCCGGGAGCAGGTCAAAGACCTCGACGCCGACCTGCCTCTCATCGCCCAGGGCCTCCACATCTCCATCGAGCAGATCCACGCCACCCTTCGTCGCTACCAGATCGCTCCCAACTACCAGCCCATTCCGCTCAAGCAGGACATCACACCCGACGAACAGGCCTTCATCGCTGCCCACCGCGACGAGCTCCCCGAGCTCGAAACCCTCGACGAGCAGCGCCGCCTCTACCCCAGCGACGGCTTCGCCGCTCACCTGATCGGCTATGTCGGCGAGGTCTCCGAGCAGATGCTCGCCAACGACGACCGCTACTCCCTCTACTCTCCCGGCGACGTCGTAGGTCGTTCCGGTGTAGAAGCGACTTACGATGCTCTCCTTCGCGGCGTTGACGGCAGCCGCGACGTCATCGTTAACAGCCACGGCAAAGAACTCGGCCATCTCGGCCAAACCCTCGCCATCCCCGGTAAAGACCTGAGGCTAACCATCGATCTTGACATCCAGATGGCCGCTGAAAAGGCCATGGAGGGCAAGAACGGCGCGCTAGTCGCTATGGATCCGCACACCGGTGAGATCCTCGCCATGGTCTCGCGCCCTACCTTCGATCCCAACCAGTTCGCCGTCCGCCTCACCCGCGCCTACTGGAACGAAATCATCACCGACCCGAACCATCCCCTGCTGAACAAGACCATCCAGGCGCAGCTCGCACCTGGCTCGACGTTCAAGATCATCATGTCGCTCGCGGGCCTGGAAGAGGGCGTCGGGCAGGACATGCACGTCGTGTGCAACGGCGGAGGCACCTTCTACGGTCACTTCTTCGCCTGTGACAAGCATCACGGCATGGTCGATATCGACCATGCAATCCCGTGGTCCTGCGACACCTTCTACTACACCCTCGCCGAAAAGCTCGGCATCGACACCATCGCCAAGTACGCCACCGAGGTCGGCCTCTCCCAGAAGACCGGCATCGATCTGCCGGACGAGGTCTCCGGCACCATGCCCTCTACCGCCTGGAAGCTGAAGACCCAGCATGAAAAGTGGTATGCCGGCGAGGTCATCTCGGTCGGTATTGGCCAGGGCGCCGTCACCGTCACGCCCCTGCAGCTCGCACGCGCGCTCGGCGGAATCGGCTCTGGCGGAGCCCTCAAGCGTCCGCACGTCGTCTTTCCCGACGAGGTCCCCAAGGAGTTCGCCGAGAACATCCTTACGAACTACCCCGGCTCCGGCGATCGCGTCATCCCGATCACGCCCGCCAACTGGGAGACCATCACCGACGCCATGGCCGCGACCACAACTACCGGCACTGCCGCGGCCGTCCACCTGGAAGGTATCGACTTCGCCGGCAAGACCGGCACCGCGGAGGTCGTGAACCACAGCGCCGGCACCACCAGCCTAGGCACCGGTAACGCCCGCGCCAACGCTTGGTTCGTAGGCATGGCACCGCGCCGCAATCCAGATATCGTCGTTGCCGTGCTATGCGAGCATGGCGGCTGGGGCGCCGAAGCTTCCGCCCCGGTCGCCGCAAAGGTCATCAACGCCTTCGTCACCAAGCAGCGCAAGCGTGACAACAACATCCGCATCGCAGACACTCCCAAGCCCGAAAGCACTCCAGCCACGTCCACCACGACAAAGCCCACTACCCCGACCGCCGAATAGGAGAGATCCATATCGATGACCCGCCTCTCCTCCTATCGCGACTTTGACTGGGTCCTTCTCGGCTTCGTCCTTCTCCTCTCGCTCATCTCCGTCCTCGAGATCAAGTCCGCCACCCTCCACACCAAGTTCCACGGCTTCGACCACAAGCAGATTGGCTTCCTCGCGATCGGCATCGTCCTGATGTTCCTCATCTCGTTGATCGACTACCACCGCCTCATCGATACCGTCCACTGGGCCTACGGCATCGGCATCCTCTCTCTCATCGCCGTCGCGCTCTTCGGCACCAAGGTCCTCGGCGGAAAGCGTTGGATCAGCTTCCACGGCGTCCACTTCCAACCCTCCGAGTGGATCAAGCTCATCCTGATCGTCGCCGTAGCCCGCTACTTCTGGGGGCTCGCCGGCAGGGAACTCACATGGGCCGAAATTGGCAAAGTCTCTGCCATGGTCTTCGTCCCTCTTGTGCTCGTACTCAAGCAGCCTGACCTTGGCACCTCGCTCACCTACCTGCCCATCCTGTGTTGCGGTCTCTTCCTCGGCGGCATTCGTTTCAAACAGGTCGCCCTCATCCTGCTCGCCCTCATCCTCGTCGGCGGCATCGCCTGGAAGAGTGGCAAGCACCTCAAGCCCTACCAGCAGGCGCGCATCAACGCATTCATCAACCCCGACTCCGACCCCCGTGGTTCTGGCTATCAGATCCGTCAATCCCTTATCGCCGTCGGTGCCGGCGGCATCTGGGGCAAGGGTGCGAACAAAGGCACTCAGACCCAGGGCGACTTCCTCCCCATTCCCTATACCGACTTCATCTTCGCCGCCTTCTGCGAGGAGCACGGCTTCGTCGGCGCGGTCGGAGTCCTGCTCCTCTACTTCCTCATCCTCATGCGTTTAATCCAGAACGCCCAGACCGCCTCCGACCTGCCGGGGAGCTTCATCATCATGGGGGTGGTCGCGGTCATCGTCTTTCAGATCGCGGTCAACGTCGGCATGGTCGTCGGACTCATGCCAGTCACCGGGATACCTCTGCCTCTGCTCAGCTACGGCGGCTCTTCGGTCCTCTTCACCTTCATGGCCCTCGGCATCGTCATGAACGTCCGCATGCGCCGCTTCGTCAACTGAGGCCGTCTCCGGAGACACGAAAGTAGCAAGCCCCCCTGAAGAAAATCTCTTGCTGCCGATTCCGAACCTAGTATGATCTGGTGCCAGGTGAGAACTCCCGATTACCATCCGCGGGATTAACATCACCAATGGCATCAGGATTCTCCGTGGAAAAAGTGCATTGGGCCCCAAACTTTTAGGAGGTCTCATGCACTCACGCGGAAACTCGCGCCCATTTGTCTCGTTCATCCCTGCGTTGGCGCTGCTTGTTCTGCCGCTCGTCCTCGTCGGCTGCAGCAGCTTCAATGCCCTAATGGCACCCTCAAGCTCCGTCTCCGGTGCCGCTCTGCACGGTGCCGTTCACGGAGGACAGCAGCCCGTAACCGGCTCCCACGTCTATCTCTTTGCCGCGGGAACCACCGGATATGGTTCTGCTCCCACGTCCCTCCTGAGCACCAGCACCGCGGGCGTCTCCACCGATGGCAGCGGCAATGGCTACGTCAGCACTGATGGAAGCGGCAACTGGTCCATCACAGGTGACTACACCTGCCCCTCGGCAAACAGCCTCGTCTACCTCGTTGCCCTTGGCGGAAATCCAGGCCTCGCGTCCGGCACCAACAACTCCGCTTTGGAGTTGTTAGCCGCGCTGGGTCCCTGCGGTGCCCTGACTCCCTCTCTTACGTTCAACATCAACGAGATCACTACCGTCGTCTCGGGCTATGCTCTGTCACCGTTCGCCACCTTCTCAACGGGCGGCATCGCCACAAGCTCTACGAACGTATTGGGCCTGACCCACGCCTTCGAAACCGTCTCTAACCTCGTCAACTTATCACTCGGGACGGCACGTACTACGACGCTGAGTGGCCTGGGCCACATCCCGCAGCCTGAGATCGACTCCCTCGCTAACATCCTCTCTGTCTGCGTCAACTCCAACGGCTCAACCGGCGAGTGCGCCAGCCTCTTTGCCGCCACCACGCCAACTGGAGGGACTGCTCCTACAAACACGTTGCAGTCAGTCCTCAATATCGTCCGAAATCCTGCCTCGAACGTCCACACGCTCTATCTCATGCAGCCGCCATCTCCTCCGTTCCAACCCATACTCCCAGCCACCACGAACCCCTTCAGCGGCGCCCCCGACGGATCCCCCAACGACTGGTCCATCGCCATCGTCTACGCAAGCAGTGCATGGAGTAATCCGGAAGGCGTCGCCGCCGATTCTCAGGGCAACATCTGGTTGGTGTCCGGCACAACCGTCGCCGAACTCGACCCGCTCGGAAACCAACTTGAAACCGTCACCGGCGGCCAGATCGGGGCCAACAACTACAACCAGACGCTCGCCATCGATCTCAACGATCGCGCGCTCATCGACGATAACTCCTACTGGGTCTCGCTCGTCGACTCTTCGGGGCATAACACCACGCTTGCCGATCCGCCGCCACCTTTCGGTGGACCGCTCAACATCTACGGCTTCGGCGGTGTCGTCGTCGACGCTTCGAACAACTACTGGGCCGGCAGCGCAGCCAACAACTCCTCGTCGCTCGTCACCTTCAACGTCGCCAGCGGTTACAACGTCAACGGCAACTTCCCCGGCGGAGGTCTGGTCAATCCCATCGGCCTCGCCATCGACTACTCCGGCAACATCTGGCTCACCAACTCCGACAGTGCCTTCGCCAATCCCGGCACCGTCAGCAAGTTCTCGAGCGCCGGAGTCTCGCTCGCAGGCACAACCGGTTTCTCCGGTGGTGGTCTGAACGGTTGCGCCGGCATCGCTATCGACGCCTCCGGCAACGCCTGGGTCACCAACACCTCCACCAGCACGCTCACGCAACTCTCCAGCTCAGGCACGCCCAGCGCTGGCAGCCCCTACTCCGGCGGAGGTCTCACCTATCCCTCCGACATCGCCATCGACGGCGACGGAAATCTCTGGATCTCCAACTTCGGTCGAAGCAGCGTCAGCGAATTCTCCTCCACCGGTGCGGCGCTTTCGCCTACACTCGGCTTCTTCGACGGCCTCAGCGACGGACAATCCGGCCACGTCACCGTCGATGCCTCCGGCAACGTCTGGCTCGCCGACTGGGACGGCTTTGTCACCGGTGAAAGCGAGAACGGCAGCATTACCCAGATGATCGGCCTCGCCGCACCCACGGTCACTCCAATCGTTCAAGCCCTCAAAAATCACACAATCGGCACCCGTCCCTGATCCGATCGATAGGAAAAGCATCTTGGTCAACCTATTCTCATGGAACCAACTCCCCCACTACCGAATTATCACGGGCACTGGCTTCTGTAGCACGTTTAGTGCAATACTGTATTAACACCTGTTCGGCTGTAGATGCCGCTCAGCGTACTATCCCGCTACTCCCGGCGCACGGTCGCCAGTCAGCGGCAACAAATGACTTTAGAAGAAAAGGCCGGCCAGGCGAGAGACATCGATCCGTTGGCCGGACAGGTTTCAGGGAAATGATTGCATCCGGATGGCGAACGGCCCCGCCTCAAGTTTTTGATTTTGAGGTTGTTCTGGCCACAAACTCCGCATGTCAGCTGTCGCTCGAAGCATCCCCTCGTGTCCCCGATCTACCCGGTACCGCCCCATCCGCATCCTCCAGGGCTGCGCTCACGGCTGAGCTGTTCCAACACCTCGCACCGGCTATCGAGTTCTGTTCACGCGCTTCCGCACCCCGCACCCTGTCCGCTCCACGGTGAGCCAAGCCTGGCCCTGAAGCCAGGTCAACTCGCGATTGTTCTCTGTCTCGGTCTGCCGCTCGCACCTCAAGGTCGGGCAGAAAGAGCACAGAATGTCGAAAGAAATTTACATCAGCAGTACCCCCCACGAGACCCGTCTCGCCATCGTCGAAAACGACGCCCTCACGGAAATCTATTACGAGCGCGAGAACGAATACACCCTCGCCGGCTCCATTTATAACGGCAGAGTCACCCGCGTCCTCCCCGGCATGCAGTCTTCCTTCGTGGACATCGGCCTCGAGCGCGACGCCTTCCTCTATATCACCGACTTCATGGAAGAGGCCGGCGACTCCGCCGACTTCGACACCAACGGCAACGGCGACTCCAGCCGCCGCCGTAACGGCAGCGCCCCAACCCTCGAAGGCGCCGTCGCCAGCCCCGACCAGTCCACCGACTCCGGCAATCGCAACGACCGCAATGGCCGTGGCGACCGTGGCCGAGGCCGTAGCCGTCGTGACCGCACCGGCAATCGCGATCGCCAGCCCTCCGACGCAACCACACCCGTGGACTCCCAGGACCCTGCGGATTTCAACACCCCCGCCGAACTCACCTCAGGCAACCTCCCCGCCGCCCGAACCGACGAAGCCGACCTCGGCGAAGGCGCACCCGGAGCCGATGGCAGCCGTCGCTGGCGTGGCCGTCGTGGCCGCCGCCGTGGCCGTGGCCCCGGCCAGCGCGACGAATCACCCCAGATCGCGGGAGCCCCAACCGAGTCCTCCATCGAACCATCCTACGAGGCCCCCAGCGACGAATCCTTCGACGAAGCCATCGACATCGACGGCGCTGCTGCTCCACCACGCACCGACACAGCCCCGATCGCCTCCGCCTACCCCTCCGAAGCAACCGGAGTCCCTCAGGGAAACATCAGCCGGAACGACCGTGGCGATCGCAACAACCGTGGAGGCCGCGATCGCAACGACCGCAATCGTGGCAACCGAGGCGACCGTGGTGGCCGCGACTCCCGTGTCCCTCGCGGCTTCGCCCCCAAGACCTCGCTTTACGGCGTAGACGACGCCCCCGCCTACAACGAATCTGCCGAACTCGGTGCCGGCGTCGTAGAACCCATCATTCTCCCCGGCGAGTCTCTCTCCAAATATCGTAAGGACAGCGAAAACCCATCAGCCTCAACTCCCAAGCCAGCTGAAGCCAACATCATCATTCCTGCAGCTCCAGAGTTCACCATTCCCTCTGGCTGGGACGGCGGCGCCACTCTCCCCGGGGAGTCGCTCTCGCGCCACCGCCGCCAAGAAAATCGCACCGGGCAACGTCAGGACACCCGCGAAGACTACCGCAACAATCCCGAACCCCGCACCCAGGTCATTCAGAACCCCAACAGCGTCAGCGTAGCCGAGACCATCCCGGAAATTGTCCACGAACATCGCGAAGTCCTTCTAGCGACGCACTCCGAACCTATCTTCCCGGCAGACCACCAGTACGAACCTGCCACCCCCGCGGCTCCAGTCGAATACGAGCCCACCGACGCATCCGCCTCCTACCGCGTCGACCCCGTAGCACCCAGCGAGTTCCGCCAGAGCGCACCTGTCCTCGAAGCCCCTGAAGAAGCCCTCGAAGAAGTCCGCGAAACGCTGGAAGCTCCAGAAGAAGTCCACGCCCCCACCTCATCTCACAGCATTACCCCAAACCCCGACGAGCTCGTATCGCAGCTCCACAACGATCCCATCGCCACGCATGAAAAGTTTGACTGGCAGACCGAGACTAACCCAACCCCCGCGATTGTCGATGAGCCAGTCCCCACTCCGCACGAGCTCACCACCCTCCACGCCACCGGCGACATCACCTCCGAAGCGCCGGTCACCACCTTCATCCCCAGCGCCGGCGCGCTCGTAGAGGAGACCCTCGAAGAGGAAGACTACAACACCACCCTTCACGCCAGCGCCATCGAAGAGATGGAAGACTTCGACGAAGAGGAGACCCTCGAAGGAGCCGCCGATCTCGGCACCATGCTTCGCGAGATGTCCATCGACCAGATCACCCGCTCTGGCAACGTCGACGAAGAGGAGGAAGAGGACGACCTCGAAGAAGAGGACGCCATTCACGACCCCACCATTCAAGACGATCTCGACTCCGATGAAGAAGACGACGAGGAAGATCTCGACGAGTCCGACACTGAAGAAGACGTCATTCACGAAGAGTTCGCCGAAGGCAGCGAAGCACCCTCCAACGGATTCGACCACGCAGAGGCTGGCACAGCCGCTCCTGCGCCAAACCGCGACCGTAGCAACGATCGTAGCCGTGGCCGCCGTGATGGCCGTCGTGATGGACGCCGCGACCGTTTCGGCCGCAGCGATCGGAGCGACCGCCCCCGCCACACTGGCGGTGCAGGCGACCGTGAGCGCTCCGGTGGTGGCCGCGACCGCCGTGGTGGCCGCAGCTCCATGCAGTCCACCAACCTCCCCGCCATTAGCGAGCTCCTCAAGCCCGGCCAGGAAATCCTCGTCCAGATCGCCAAGGAGCCCATCGCCAAGAAGGGCGCCCGCATCACCTCGCACATCGCGCTCCCCGGACGCTTCCTGGTCTTCATGCCGACGGTCAACCACACCGGCGTCTCTCGCAAGATCGAGTCCGATGGTGAACGCCGCCGCTTAAAAGAAATCCTGCTCAGCGAAAAAGGTGACGCCGCTGGCGGTTTCATCGTCCGCACCGCCGCCGAAGGAGCCAGCGAAGAAGAGCTCCGCTCCGACCTCCGCTTCCTGCTCAACCTTTGGGCCGACATCAAGAGCCGTTCCGAGTCCAGCAAATCCCCGGCCCTCATCTACCACGACCTCAACCTCGTCGAGCGCATACTCCGCGACCAGGTCACAGACAACTTCTCCGCCATCTGGGTCGATACCGAGACCGACTACGAGCGAATCCTGCGGTTCCTGCAGCGCTTCCAGCCCTCGCTCATCCGCCGCGTCAAGCTCTACACCAAGGAGACCCCGCTCTTCGAACAGTTCGGCATTACCGAAGAGATCAACAAGGCCCTCCGTTCCAAGGTGTGGCTCAAATCCGGCGGCTCCATCGTCATCAACCAAACCGAAGCCCTCGTCGCGATCGACATCAACACCGGCAAGTTCGTCGGCAAGACAGCTCGCCTCGAAGACACCATAGTCAAGACCAATCTCGATGCCATCCCCGAGATCGTCCGCCAGATCCGCCTGCGCGACCTCGGCGGCATCATCATCATCGACTTCATCGATATGGACGAACGCAAAAACCGCAACCGCGTGATGGCCGCCCTCGAGGAGGAGTTGAAGAACGACCGCGCTCCGTCGAAGGTTCTTCAGTTCAACGACTTTGGTCTCGTCGCCATAACCCGCAAGCGCGTCAAGCAGTCTCTCGAGCGCACACTATCCACAACCTGCAACATCTGCACCGGGACCGGCATGGTCAAATCTCCCGTCACCGTCTGCAACGACATCTACATCGAGATGCGCAAGATGCAGCGTCATCTCGAGCGCGGCGACGTCATGCTCCGCGTCAACCCCGAGGTCGTCAAACAGCTCAAGGCACCCGGCACCAAGTGGCTCCAGGAGATGGAGGAGATGGTGGGCAAAACCATCCTCGTCAAGTCCGACCCCAGTCTGCACCCCGAGCAGTTCGACATCCACTAAGGCTTTCCGGCGCAGTGAGAGCGAAACGCTTCTCACTGCGCCCACAGCTCACCTGGCGTTGCTTTCTACTCTTGGTGTTGCGTCCCTCTCTCCACTAATCTGAAACCCTTGTCATTCTGAGCGCAGCGAAGAACCCCCGCATTTGCACTTGCTGTTGTCTGTTCTCCTGCACCCCACCCAAGAACCGTCATCTCGACCGAAGCTGTTCACGGTTTTATCGTGAACGGCGCAGTGGAGAGATCCCCGCATTTCGCTTTTGCTGTAGTCTGTTCTCCTACTCCCCCATAACTCTTGTCATTCTGAACGGAGCGAAGAACCCTCGCATTTGCATTTGCTGTTGCCTGTTCTCCTGCACCCCACCCAAAAACCGTCATCTCGACCGAAGCCGCTCACAGTCTCATCGTGAGCCGCGCAGCGGGAGAAATCCGCTGCTCCACCCACTTCTTTTCCCAGCCGCTAATCGCCCTTTATTTTAGCTACCGCCCGCGATCGATCCGCACGCCAGGACGCCCGTATCCCTCCAATTGTCTATAATTTGTAAACGACAGAACTAACAAAACCCCCGTATCCCTGTCATCCCTAACTCAATTTCCTGCGTCATACACAACAAGCGCATTTCATTTGGGTTCAACCGTTGAAGAACCTCGCAGCACCAAGGGAGCCACACAAAGATGCACAAAATGATCCGTAGCCGCCGTTCCTCTATCCTTGGCCGCACTGCGGCAGTCACCCTTTTCGCCGCCGCAGGCACACTTGCGCTGCACGCTCAGCAGTCGGCTGGCACAGCGTCATCCTTGCCGTCCATCAACCTCAAGGCAAGCCTCGCAGCACCACTTGATCTCTCTACACCCGACGACCTCAAATACTCGAGCAGCACCGGCAGCGACGAGATGGCAAACGCAGAGACATTCAACCTTGGCAGCGACGACCAGCCTCCACCACGCCGCCGCTACGGCCGTCCCAACTACAACGACAGCCGCACCAACTCCGACGGCTCGGCCAAGTACACCTTCTATGTCGGTGGAGGTTTTACCCTGCCTGTCGGCGGCACCCACAATTACCTGGCCACCAGCTATGACTTCCAGGCCGGCGTCGGTCGCAACTTCAACAAGACCTTCGGAGTAAACGTCGAGTTCGACTGGGACAACTTCGGCTTCCAGACCGCGACCTTGAATAACCTGCTGGCCATCTACAACGGTCCTCCACTCTACGCAGACTTCAACCAGCTTGGGGGCACCAGCCACGTCTGGTCCTTTACCCTCGACCCGATCATGAACTTCTACTCGTCGGATACCCTCGGCGCTTACGTCACCGGTGGTGTCGGGTTCTATCACAAGACCGCCAACTTCACGATTCCAGCCATCGGTCAGGTCTGCTATATCTATGGCTGCTACACCTACCAGGCTAACCAGACCGTCGACAAGTACACCAGCAACGCCTTCGGCGTAAATGGTGGCATTGGTATGACGTATAAGTTCTCCCGCTTTGCAGGGGAAAAGTTCTACGTCGAAGCACGTTACATCTACACGGCCAACTCACCGCGCGCCTTCTCCTATGGCGATGCGAACGGCAACGGCTTCAATGTCTTCCCCCAGAACAGCGCGAAGACGACCTTCATTCCGGTCACCTTCGGCATCCGTTTCTAGCAAAAGTCTTTCCAATCTGCCTGGTTTAAGAAGAGAAGAGAGGTTCGCCTCTCTTCTCTTCTTTTAACGGAACCGTTTCCGAAGCCAGCTGCCCTTGCTCCTATCTGCCCGGGTGCCCATCCACACTTTGCGATGGGTGGGATAACAACTGTACGCCGTTGTTTTTGCCTCTGCCCCGAAGGTAGAAGTCATTGATTCAATTGCCTTTGCCTCTCCCCTCACTTTTTTCTTCAAAAAACCTCAGCAAAAACGTATGTCAAGTCCTAAAACCACATAATCCCAACAAACCAAACGAGATAGAGTTGGCATTTTAGTTCGCCTCAGTCCGCTATACTTAAAACAATAGAGAAAAACGAGTTAGCCCCGGCCAAAAGACCGGGGCTAACTCGTTTAGAAAGAAGATTTTGCCTATAAACCATTTGTTATGACGATTTTGGCGGACAGCGCCACCGGTAAACTATTGAAAATAAACAAGACCGCGAATGGGCCTGCAGCTAACTCCTTTATTTGGACGAATTTAGGGTGTAACTCATTTATTATGAGATTCTTACAGGCAGCGCTCTCCCGTAAACCATTGAATACAGGAGATCGAGGAGCAGGCAAGAGGGGAGGGGGTACCCTATCCCAGGCGAAGCAGAAATCCCATCGCTACACCACCAGCCGACACGATGCTCATCGATATCTGGTGCCCAAGGCCGCGCTGCCGCATCTCCCACGCATTCATCCAAAGCACGCCGATCAGAATCGCCACTAATCCGCCACCAACCACCCATGGATGAGCTTGTCCATTGACGATAGCCGCCACATAACCGCCGGCTGTTGCGCAGACCAGCCACACCGCCTCCTGCGCGTACTTGTACCGCGTTCTAATCCGGTCGTCCTTCGAGACAAAGCTGCGCGAAACCGCCGTAATGCCAAAGGTCGCAGCCATCCACAGGCAGACTGCCACCAGGTATCCAAGAAAAAGGGCGAGCGCAATATAGTAAGCGGTAATGATCGGCATAGTTCAGAACAAACCTACAGTGACAAGCTCCATCAAGCTCCCTAGTCTACCAGCAGCCTCATAGCCCATCGCTAAAACCTAAATGCCCACCGGATACGGTTTCTCATGCATCTGCTGGCCGGGATCCCCGCTCCGTTCAAATCGCCCCTGCAGCAGACTCAACAGCCCTGTATACCAGTACCCGAACACAAACAGCACTAGAAACGGCACGGTAAAAAAGTTCTCGGTCGTGATCGCATAGTAGACGGTCCACGCAAAGTAGCATCCGATCGCAAGCTCGATCCACGGCACAATCCCGAGTCGCTTGCGATAGACTTTCGCCTGCGTCTTCTCGCCCTTTTTCTTCACCTTGTACTTCGGTGTGCGCGCAAATGCGCTCTTCACGCCGAACAGCGCCTCGAGCACGGCCTTGGTATTGGTAATCGTCAACCCCACTCCGCCCAGCGCCATCACGAACGGAATATAAAGGATCGACATGTACCAGCTCTTCGGATACAGCTCCTTCTGGCTTACCAGGTAAAACGTCGAGACTGACATCGTGCTCGCGATGAACAGAGGAAAGTCGATCAGGAGCATCTGCAGCAACCCTTGCCAGCTGCGAATAATCATCGCCGGCATCAGCAGCACACTCAGTATGATCATCAGCGGATAGCTGATATTCGCCGTCAGGTGATACCACGCCTCAAGCTTTGTATGCCATGGCGCATCGCTCTTCAGCACCTGCGGCAGGATCTTCTTCCCCGTCTGGATCAAGCCCTTTGCCCACCGCGCCTGCTGTGTCTTGAACGCCGTCATCTCGATCGGCAGCTCCGCCGGACACTCCACATCCTGCAGATACTTGAACTGCCAGCCCACCAGCTGCGCCCGATAACTAAGGTCCGTATCCTCAGTCAGGGTGTCATGCTGCCATCCGCCCGCAGTCGAGATCGTCTCCCGCCGCCACATCCCCGCAGTCCCATTGAAGTTGAAGAACACACCGGCTCTGCTTCGTCCGCCATGCTCCAGCACAAAGTGCCCATCGAGCAGGATGGCCTCAACCTGTGTGAGGAAGCTGTAGTTCCGGTTCAAATGCGTCCAGCGCGTCTGCACCATCCCGATCTCTGGCTGCGCAAAGTGATGGATCACCTGCATTACCCACTGCCGTGGCGGCACAAAGTCCGCATCGAAGATAGCCACAAACTCGCCCCGCGCCACATCGAGCCCTTTATCGAGCGCTCCCGCCTTATACCCATGCCGGTTGCTGCGATGCAGATACGCAATCGGCTGCGGCGCCATGCCCGCAAACCCCCGTGCATATCGCTCGACGATCTCTCGGGCCACTTCGGTCGTCTCATCGGTCGAGTCATCGAGCACCTGAATCTCAAACCGGTCGCGCGGGTAGTCGAGCTTACAAACCGCATCGATCAACCGATCGATGACAAACTGCTCGTTGAAGATCGGCAGCTGGATCGTCACAAACGGCAGTTGGCCTTCGGCAAACCGCATCGGCGGCTCATTCCATTTCGCAGCGTTCTTCTTGTTTCTGAAGTACAGCCACACCAGCTGATATCGATGGATCCCATAGAACGCCAGGATGATCATGACGATGAAATAGGGAATCAACATCGCCGTATCGAACGCGTTCCAATGGTAGAGTCCCTTGAATGTCTGATCGAGATAATGCGACTTCAAATAGTGGCGAAAGCCCTTGGGGGCGAGCAGCAACGCGAATAAAACCGTCGATGTGTGAAAGAAAGGGGACAGGTCGATGCTCCAGCAAGAGGTTCCGTACCAATCGATTCTACGCGATACGACCGGCAGAATCCGTCCTCGGGGTCTATGGTTGTTTGTTCAGCGCGCCAGCTAAAACCTAGTTCAAAAACATCGTTCTGTAGAGCGTGTCCCGTTGCACTGGCTTGAAACCCGCATCTCGAATCACCTGCCGCACCTGCTCTTCGTTCGCTGCATTCGCGCCTTCGGCGAGCAGGACGCTGCCGACGTCGTTGCCGCCGAAGCGTAGTCCCACTTGCAGGACCTTGAGGCCCTGCGTCTCCAGATTCGACTGCACGTTCTCGATGTTGTCCAGATACATTCGCGAGATCGCCAGCGTCTTCAGGTACTCCACTGCGGTCGCCTCTTCGAATCCGTTTGCCGTCGCGCTTCGTGGCGCAAAGCTCAGCGGCGTGAACGAGGTAAAGCCGCCCCTTTCTTCCTGCAAACGACGCACGGCATCGAGGTGATTCACACGATGCTCAAAGCTTTCACCGCTGCCGAATGTCATCATTGCGGTCGTCTGCATTCCGAGAGCATGCGCGGTACGGTGGACGCTAATCCAGTCATCGATGCTGCCTTGCCGCTGCACGGCGTCGTCGAGAATACCCGCGTCATTACCGGGGATTGAGTCGAGTCCTGCGTCGCGCAAGCGTGCGATGGTGTCTTGCGTGGCCGATCCTGATTGCTTTGCGATTGCGAGAATTTCGCCAGCGGAGAGGCTGTGCAGACACAGGTCAGGGAAGCGCTGCTTGATGCTGCGAAAGAGCCCGTCAAACCAGGCGATTGTGTGGGCGGGGGTGACTTCGCCCTGCAGCATCACGCCGGTACCGCCCCTGGCGACGATTGCTGAGATGCTCTCGTAGATGAGGCTCGAACCCCGCGCCATTGGCGGATTTTGTGTAGTCGATTCTGCCGTCGATGGTGTAGCTTACGACGCCTTCGGGATGAAGGCGGCGGCGCACTGCGTCGGCCTCCATTCCAATTCCAATCAAATCATCGCTCTGAAAGCAGTCCAGAGCCTCTTGCCGGCTGATTCCCATGGCTAGATTCTACGGTTTTTGCGGGAAAAAATTTCTGTGTGGCGGGATGGGCGTTTTTGCAGGGGGTTTTGCGATTTCCACCGTGTTTTTTGATGGAAATAACGTGGTGAATTTGTGGTGATTGGTGGTGACATTGTGGTGATTTGCATCACGTTATTCGGCGGCCAAAATTTTCCACTTTTTCAGACTTTATTTTTGGCCTGTGCGGTTAGCGGCCATGGATCAGGTGAACGAGCAGGCCGATGATCACGGCGGCGAGGATGACCAGGAGGGAGACTCCTCCTTTGATCCACCATTCGAGCGATGCGACGTTCGACTCGAGAGCGAGCATCCTGTTTTCGTGCTGTTCGACGGAGAGGCGCGCCCGCTTGATTTCTTCACCGATCTCGGCGATCTGTGCGCTTTGGTCCTGCAACTGGCGGTAGAGGCCCGCGTGGGCTTTGGTCACCTGTCCCAGGTCGCCGCGAACGCCGTCGGCCATAGCGATCATTGCGGCTTCCGTGGCCTTCTCGTTGGCGGTCTTCGACGAGAAGTATTTGTCCGCCATTGGGACGAGGCGGGTTATGTGCGGGAGCAGCTCGAATAACTGTGCGATTACTTTTGGCCACATATGCTCATCATCCTACGCCTTCAGGACGGCAAGTCCCTGCCGCCATCGCACAATCAGGACGCCGATCGTCAGGAGGAGAATCGCCGTAACGATTCCTTGCGACCAGAGACAGTAGATGCACCATTTCTGCAGGACGTAGGCTTCCAGGTAGCTCAGGAAGGCAGCGAAGAGGAATCCGATTTGTGCGAATTCGAAGGTGAGCCACCAGCGGCCCATCAGGGCGACCACGCCGATGGCGGCATAGCCGATGATGCCAAATATCGCTACCGGAATATGCCAGCCGGCCTTGGGGTCTTCGTCGAAGGTGTGCGGAGGAAAGACCGCGAAACGGCTGTGGTTGACTGCGCCGCAATCGAATTTCTCCGTTACCGCACATGGCGGGGCCAGCCCCGGATCCATGTAGTGAACGCGGAGGGCCATGGTTGACACAATAATTCCCACTACTGCCAGTAAAGCAATGAGATACTTCATGGTTCTCATTTTACGTTGGGCGTTTGCGGTGGGAGGCGATGAAGAGATGGCCGGGGCTAAAGCCCCTGTATCTTTGCGCCGTTTTTCGTAGGGCTAAAGCCCTACGCTCCCTCCCAAAAACAGGGCAAGAACGTTTTTCGCCGCCCTCCGCTCCCTCCCGAAGCACGAAGGCAAGAACTTTTCTGCCTTCTTATGCTTTCAAAAGACAGCGGCTTTTTGGCACTCTCTCAAGGCGCGTATCATGAGGATGAGGGCCTTAGGCCTGCACGGAGTTATGTATGGCTGAGAACCGTCTCGATCTGAACTCTTTTCCTACCATCATCGATGTACCTCGCGAGCGGACTGCGTCGCTGCTTGCCAAGGTGCTCGGCATTACTTCGCTTGGTTTCCTGATTACGGCGTTCGGCGTTGCGACGGCGCCTCCCTGGGGCACGCTTCCGGGGCTGATTGCGGTGTTCGCTCTTGTCTTTGGCATCAGCTTCGCGCGGAAGGCGAATCCGGCGCTTGCGCTTGGGCTTTTTCTTGCCCTTACCTACTTCATGGGCTGGCAGATTGGCCCGCTGATTCACCGCTATATTCAAACCGTCGGCTCGGCGGTTGTCTTTCAGGCGGCGGCAACGACCGGACTGGGCATGGCGGCCATGGGTTGTGTCGCGTATCTGTTCCAAATCAACTATCGTCGTATCGCGGGCATCGGCTTTGCGGCGCTGCTCCTGCTCATCATTGCCGGCATCGCCAGTATGTTTTTCCACTTCATGACGCCCGGACACCTATTCGTGGCTGACGCTGGGGATTTTTACGCTGCTTACCGTCGGCGACTTCGCACGCATCCGTGCTGGTGGAGACGGTCAGTCCGCGGTTTCGCTTTCGCTCTCGATCTATCTCGACGCGATCAACATCTTTCTCGCTGTGCTGCAGCTGCTGAGTGGACGCCGCAAGAACTAAAGACTTTCAAAAAACCGGATACGCTACTGCCTATTGCCCGTGCTCGTAGCAGGCCGTTCGTCAATCATCTTGTAACTCTGCGCGATCGCAAACCGTGCAGGATCTGGATCCGACAGGTTTAATTCCGTGACGTGAATCGCTTGATCGCTGGTTCGGGGATCATTTCGCGTCACGACCAGGTTGATCTGCAATCGTGGCGAATACCAAAACTCCTTCTTGATTGCGACGGGCCGGTCATTTCCGAAGGTGTTCGCGTTGAACGTAAGGGTTTCGCGAGTACCCTGAACCTCGAGATCGTCGATTGTCGAATCGCCCAGGCGGTCGCGTACCAGGAACGACTTGCCGTCTCTGGAGGGCCCCACAGGCGCTTCCGTCATACGAAGTATGGGATGGTAAGTCGTAATCCAACAGGTACGCTGAGCCGGGCTGCACATCGTCCTCATTCCTGTCCGCGGGTCACTGACATAGCTTCGCAGCAACGGCGGCTCGCGGTTACTGTCTGCAGGGAGAATGCCGCGATCCTCACGGTACAGGCGTCCCCAACTGTCCCGCGCCACCTGCGTGTAGTACCTCCGGGCGACCGTAGCGCCATCCGGCAGGTGACTCGTGATGTCGACTACAACCTTCGCGCTGAACGGCGCGCCCGACACGCCTGGGATGAAGATGCCGTCGACGTGCTGGGAGATTCCCCCGTCCGGAGCATGCGTCACATCGACTGCGGTTTGACTACTAAGTGGGGAACCAAGAGCGAAGCAGAGAGAAGCCAACAGCAGAGAAACAGATGTCTTCATCGACATCCTCCAGGAATTCAGTAGAAGTATGCCACACCTCTGGAGTTGGTCTAGAACTCTAGACCAGCAGCTTCATGACAGCCTTCAGGAGAATGTCGAATGGTATGGCGCCGATAACTACCGGTATAAATGGGATGAGTGCGGCGATCACGAAGAGATAGACGTTGATTTTGGCTACGGGCACGATGCGGATCTCCTCGATGTTCCGCACCACCCCATAGAGATTACCGGTGGCGGTGAAGTCCGGAACGGCCAGAACATCTTCGGTCAGGCTCTCTTCGCGGTCCAGCCACTTCTGTTCAAACTTCTCTCCTACGGCACGTGCGAGGGCACCGTACTTCAGCATGCCGCGGCGTCTCATCTGCATGAGAGTCGGGGTGAAAAAGAAATACGGTGCGACGGATATCAGTAGCGCGGCTGCGATGAGAATGGGCGCCAGGAAGCGATAGGCAAGCACCTTTTGTCCTTCGAGAAACACCCGATTCGCGATCGCGCCAGCCAGGCCAACGCCCAGGCAGAAACTGAAAGGAAGTTGCCCAAGAAGCGAGGCTTCGAGGAAGCCCATTCCTCCCAGGTGGTCGGGATGAACGGCGATGAGACGAAGGTTCAGCAGGGTCGTCGACCGCAGGAACCGCGACCAGATTATTTGTCTCCAGATCCATACGAACGTGAGGTAGACGAGAATCGGATAGCTGACAAAGATCGTCCACGTGCCTGCCAGGGAGAAAAAGCTGAAGCCACCGCCGCCCTTCCACCAGTAAAGGAATTCGGACCCCTCGGGATGCAGGTACTCGCTCAGCCACGCCGCTATCGCGATGGTCAACAACGCCAATATCACTCGGACGGTGGGGGAGTCCTTGAGAGTTTCGTAGGATCTCCACTGCGACTGAAATCTGGACTGCTCGTTGTCGGCAACGAGAGACATCTCGAAATGATGAGCTACCAGAGCGTAACGGGCGTGGAGGGGCCGCTCCCCCAGGATCAACACCGGAATGATGATCAGAAAACGCGATTGCGAGGCGAAGTCGGTAAGGAACGACAGCAACGCTTCCTGCCCGCGGAATGCCGAAAGGACCGCTGGTGGAACCCACGCAATCGCTACGGCAATTGCGGCGCGGATAAGCATGGGGGACGTGGCGTCACGAAAGAGGTCTAGGACTCTCCATGAATGCAGACCCTGAGGTTGAGCGGAGTTGGTTGAGGCGTCCGGACGTGATCTAGTGTCGTTTTGCACGCGTCGTCCCTACCTTGTTATCCAGTGATACTACTATCAACTCGTCGGGCTCGAGGTATTGCGGCCAGGCGATCATTCGACGGCTAAAGAGCTAAAGGGGTTAAAGATCAACGGGACGTTGCTCTGCGGATTTATTATGGGATGGTGAACTCAACCAGCCGCAGACAATTCCTCACGCTGCTTGGAGCCGCCGGTGTTTCCGCGGCTACGCCTTCTTCTGTCTTTGCTGCGCTTGCGCCGCAGCAAGAGCCCTTCACCTTTTTGTTTCTCACTGACGCGCATCTTCAGCCTGAGCTTAATGGCGTTATCGGCACCGATATGGCGTTCAAGAAGTGCCGGACGATCAAGGCCGACTTCGCTATCAACGGCGGTGATCACGTCTTTGACTCGCTAGCCGTTCCTACCAAGCGCGCCGTCACTCTCTTTGACCTCTACGACAAGACCGAGCAGGACCTTGGCCTGAAGCTGTACCACACGATCGGCAATCACGATGTCTGTGGTGTGTATCCAGCCAGTGGGGTCTCCGAGGACGATCCTCTGTATGGGAAGAAGCTCTTCGAGCAGCGATTCGGGAAAACGTACTACTCGTTTGACCACAAGGGCCACCACTTCGTCGTGCTGGACACGATCGGCATTACTGCTGACCGAGCGTATGAGGGGCGGATTGACGCGGCACAACTCCGGTGGCTTGCGGCCGATCTTGCTGCGCTGCCTGTTGGGACACCGATCATTGTGAGTGTGCACATCCCTCTGGTGACGGCGTACCTCGCTTATATGCCTGAGCCGCCGCTGCCTCCGCCGCATCAAAGCCTCAGTGTTGCCAATGCCAATCAGGTCCTTGACGTGTTTGCAGGGTACAACGTTCTCGGGGTGCTTCAGGGGCATACTCACGTCAACGAGACGGTGATCTGGAAGGGTGTTCCTTACATCACCAGCGGCGCTGTCTGCGGCAACTGGTGGCATGGGACGCACCTAGGCACGCCGGAAGGTTTCACTATCGTTACGGTCGCGAATAACAAGCTGACCACGCGGTATGAGACTTACGGCTTCAAGTCCGTCGCGCCACAGAACACCTAGCTGACTCCCACGGCAAAGGTTTCATGCCAGTTTTTCAAAGCGGGAGTATGGTCTTGAATTTGGTACCGTGGTACATTGGTACACATGAAAGATCCGAAGAACGTGGTTGAAATCGAGCGCATTCAGACGGGTGTCCGGATGGAAAAACGTCTGCTCAAGGTGCTCAAGGCTGTTGCCGAATTGAAAGATATGAGTTTGGGGGACTTGCTGGAGGGTATTGTGCTTCATGCCTTCGAAGGGAAGTCCGCGTTCTCTTCTCAAACATTGAAGGAGATCGAGCAGTTCAAAAATATCTACGGCCTGACGCTTCGCGCGTCCGACAGTCATCATTTGAAGGAGCGTCGATAGATGGGCACTCTGGTGGCCGGGCTAACGATTGGGGATATGGATGACCTACGATGATGTTCTCTCCGAGTTTGATCGTGAGCGTGCAGAGCGGACGTTTCGCAAGCTCTTCCGTCACGACCTGTCGCGCTGGGCGCTGACAGGCGGGTTTGCGATCGAATCTCATATCAAGCGATGCGGAGGCGGAGGCGCGATTCGTCCTCTGCATGACATTGACTTCATCGTCTCTTCCTTCGATTGCATTCCTGAGAGTCTTGCGGAGGATTTTCTATTGCGGCACGTTCATCCGAACGATCCGCCCGGCAAGACGCTCCTGCAATGCGTCGATCCGGAGACGGCAGTGCGAGTCGATGTCTTTCGTGCGTATGGCGGCGTGATGAACCGGGTATCGGCGATCGACCTGCCTGCTGGACCGTTCCGAATCATCTCGCTGGAGGACCTGACGGCGCGGGCCGCGAGGCTAAGTTGGGACTTGGCGGTCAATGTTCCGGTGGCGCCTAAATATGCGAGAGACTTCCTGAGGCTTTTGGATCTCGTGACGATGAGCCAGGTTGAGCCGGTCTGGCAGGAGCACAGAAAACCCGGTAGTCCAGAACGTTTTTCTGACGCGGCGAATGAGATTCGCAGGCTTATTTCGACTCGATCGGAGCTCCTGATCAGTCCGAATTACTCGACGGAGGTGAACGCAATCTGCGCACGATGTCTGGATAGCGTTGCACTCCCTCTTGCAGGCGCCAGTCGAATGCTGGAGCTTGTGGGCTATTGCTAGGGCCGGCTTCGTGCAACGAAATAGCATCTGCGTTTGAAGATTTGGGTTGACCTGCGCCAGCTCTCAGGTATGCTTGGAACCAATTTGAGCGAGGCCGAACCCGCTGAGCTACGCTCGCTGCAGCTGCCGCATCCGGGGACCCAAAATCTGATCCAGGAGCCATGCCAATGCAGTGTCCTGTTTGCCACAACGAAGTTTCGTCTCAGACTGCTTTCTGTAACCACTGCGGTGCGCCCTTGTCGGCGACGCCCGGAGCCGCCGCTGCGGGAGCTCCTGCACCGACGTATGCGGTCCAGCCCGCTGCAGCCGCCAGCTCCGGCCTATCTGATACGGCGGCTGCGGCGCTTGCCTATGTCACGATCATTCCGGCCATCATCTTTCTGGTGATGGAGCCTTACAACAGGAAGCCGTTCATCAAGTTCCATTCGTTCCAGTCGATCGGACTGTGCGTCGCATGGTTTGCGATTTGGATCGTCATCACCGTGATGCATATCGCGCTGCACTTTATTCCGCTGATCGGCATTCTCTTCTTCTTTGTCGACATGGTGGTTGGTATCGGCATCTTCATTCTGTGGCTGATCGCGATCATCAAAGCCAGCAAGGGTGAGTGGTACAAGCTGCCGATCATCGGCGACTTCGCCATGAAGCAAGCTAACAGCTAAGTCTCGGCGCCTCCGGTGAGAGGGCAATCTTCTCTCCGGGGGCGGTACTGTTTCAGTCTCTTCTCCATTACGGCCACCGCTGCTGCGCTCTCATCCACTATGACGAAGCTGCGTCCGTGCTTGGCTGCGGCCTCGCCTGTGGTGCCGCTTCCGGCAAAAAAATCCAGCACGGTCTCGCCAGGGTTCGAGTGAACTCGCACGATTCGCTCCAGGATGCCGAGCGGCTTTTGCGTGGCGTAGCCGGTCTTTTCCTTGCCGGTGGGCGAGACGATGGTGTGCCACCACACATCGGTTGGTGTTTTGCCGCGCGCCGCTTTTTCTGCGCCCACGAGGCCTGGAGCCATGTACGGAATGCGGTCGCTCTCGTTCAGATTGAAGGTGTAGTGTGACGGGTGCTTCGTGTACCAGAGGATGTTGTCGTGCTTGGCGGGCCAGCGTTTGGTTGCGCGCGCGCCATAGTCGTAGGCCCAGATGATCTCGTTCTGAAAGCATTCGCGTCCGAAGATCGTATCGAGCATCACCTTACAGTAGTGGACCTCGCGGTAGTCGATGTGAAAGAAGAGCGACCCGGTTGGCGAGAGTACGCGGTACGCCTCGACCAAGCGAGGCTCGAGAAAGCCGAGGAAGTCGTCGAAGCGGTCGCCATAGCCTGAGCCGCCGGCCTGATGGGCAAGGACTTCTGTACGGTATCGACGTCCGCCGAACCCGACACGGTCGCCCGCTTCGTCACGGACCGTCTTCATCTGTTTTCTGTTCTGACGCTTGCCCGTATTGAAGGGGGGATCGACGTAGATCAGCTGGACCGATCCCGCCTTCATCTGTTGCAACACGTACAAGTTATCTCCGAGCACAATCCGGTTCATTCCGATCTCTCCGCACCTAACACTAACGTACCCTTGGACTCAGCGGCTTCAGCGTGTATTGTTTTCTTCGGACTGTTGAACGCTCCAGGAATGTCTGCGAACCACCTTATCTACGCTATGCTCACCCACCGCGGCCGCGTCCGCCAGGGGAACGAGGACACGTGCGCGGCTGCACCCGAGGCTGGCGCCTTTGTTGTCTGCGACGGCATGGGCGGGGCTGCGGCAGGCGAGATCGCCAGCAACCTTGCTGCGGACACCTTCCTTGCCAACGTTATCCCGCTGCCGAATGGGTCACGGGCGGCGGTGAAGCCTCAGGTGCGCCTGAACGCCGCGATTCAGGCTGCGAACACCGCGGTTTACCAGCAGTCAAGGCAGTCTTACAAGTTTGCCGGTATGGGCACGACGCTGGTCGCGCTGCTGCATGCGCCCATCGTCAATGGAGGCGGTAAGAGGCGCACCGCGGCCGATCATACCAACTCCCGCGTGACCGACCCGCCGACGCTTTGGCTGGGGCATGTAGGGGACAGCCGATGCTATCGCCGTCGCCGCGGCAAGCTGGAGCAGCTTACACACGATCACTCTCTGGTTGAAGAGCAGCTGCGCGCCGGTCAGATTACCGCTGCCCAGGCTGCGCGATCGCCGATGCGCAATCTCATCACACGCGCGATCGGCTCACAGGCGACCGTCGATGCCGATATCCAGAGCCATCGCCCGCAACCCAACGATATCTACCTGCTCGCCTCCGATGGCTTGACCCACGAGGTCAACGATGAAGAGATTTCGAAGATACTCGCGACCATTCCCAAGCCGCCGACCAAGGCGTCTCTTACTGCTGCGTGCGAGGCACTGATCACTGCGGCAAATCGTAACGGCGGCAACGACAACATTACGGTTCTGCTGATCGCGGTGACGCCCGACCTTGTGCCCGCCTCGTCTCACGGATCTCGCCAATAAACGGCTCCGCTGATCCGCTTCTCCCCGACAAACTGCTACACTGCAAAGTCGTCTGAAACATTCTTATGTCTGATACGAAAACGATTGCAGTTCTGGGTTCCGGCACGATGGGTAACGGCATCGCGCACGTCTGCGCGCGGTCTGGCTTCAATGTGCTGCTCTACGATATCGATCAGAGCGCGCTCTACCGCGGCCTCAATACGATTCGTACTAACATTGCGCGCGAAGTGGCGAAGCAAAAGCTTACGCAACAGGAGGCCGACGAGGCTCGCTCGCGTATTACGCTGACCACGAGTCTCAAGGACCTCGCGCCGGTGTCGCTTGCCATCGAGGCGGCTACTGAGCGCTTTGAGATCAAGGCTGAGGTGTTTCGTGACCTCGATCGCATTCTGGCTGACGACGCTATTCTCGCTACGAACACCAGTTCCATCTCGATCACACGAATTGCTGCGCAGACGAAACGCCCGGAGCAGGTGATTGGAATGCACTTCTTCAATCCTGTTCCGGTGATGAAGCTGGTCGAGGTGATTCGCGGGCTGCAGACCTCGCAGGCGACGTTCGATGCGGTGCATGCGCTTTCGCTGCAGCTTGGCAAGACGCCAGTTGAGGTTAACGACGCCGCGGGTTTCGTCTCGAATCGGGTGCTGATGCCGCTGATCAATGAGGCGATTTATTCGGTGATGGAGGGCGTGGCGACGGCTGAGGCGGTCGATCAGGTTTTTGTGCTTGGCATGGCGCATCCTATGGGACCGCTGACGCTGGCGGACTTTATCGGCCTCGATGTCTGCGCCGATATTATGCGGGTGCTCGCGGATGGACTGGGCAACCCGAAGTACAACCCGTGCCCGCTGCTGGTCCGTATGGTCGACGCCGGATGGCTCGGACGCAAATCGGGCCGCGGCTTCTACACCTACCCCAAGAGTTGAACGCAGCAGACGGCACGCGAGTAGCATCGAAGAGAACAGGAGACAAAATGTCACAGGAGCTTTACTTCGAAGACTTTTATGTTGGCCAGCGGTTCCACTCGCTGGGCCAGGCCAAGGTGACTGCAGAAGAGATCAAGGAGTTCGGACAGAAGTACGATCCGCAGCCCTTCCATCTGGACGAAGCGGCCGGCGAAAACTCTTTCTTCAAGGGACTCGCGGCCTCTGGCTGGTTGACTGCCGCGATCGTGATGCGGCTTCGCGTGCAGTCGATTACGGTTGCCGGCGGCATGATTGGCGCGGGCGTGGAGGAGATGCGCTGGACGCTGCCGGTTCGCCCAGGCGACTCTATCCGGAGCGAGATCGAGGTTGTTGGCGTCCGCCACTCCAACTCGCGCAAGGATTATGGCGTGGTGCGGACGCGCAGCCTGGCCTTCAACCAGCGCAACGAGGTGGTGATGCGATCGACGGTCAACTTCCTCGCGCCTGTCAGACCGACTGCCTAGCGGTTCAGCGAGAAGACGAGTGAACGACGAGCACCTCACCCTCCTCAAGTCCAGCATCGATCAGGTCGTTACGATCGAGACCAGGGAAGGTGACCGTCACCTTGCCCAGATACTCTTCGTCTTCGACGAGGGCGATACTCCTGACGTCTTCTACCTCAAGGTCTCGCCCACGCCGGACGGGAGATTTGTACCGGAGGGAGGCAGCGGCTATTCTGTACTTCTCTCCGACATTGCCGCGGTTTACCGATACCAAGCGTAGCTGAACCAACTTAGTTACTCCGCCAACATACCCACAACCAATGGGCGTATTCTTACCAAATGATGCGCATGACAGTGCTCGCCTCCGGCTCCAAAGGCAACAGCACCGTCATCTCCAGCTCCCGGACTCGTGTTCTGGTCGACGCTGGCCTCTCCTGCCGTGAATTGCTCAAGCGGATGTCGATCGCCGGCGAAGATCCGTCGCGGCTTGACGCTATCCTCGTCACTCACGAGCATCAGGATCACATTGCGGGCCTCTCAGTGCTCGCTCGGCGGTTGAATATTCCTGTTTTTTTTACCGAGCCCACCCACCGTGCGTGGGTCCGCATGCTTACGCCGCGTACGACGATGACTTATGCCAAATGGCTCGATCATGTGCAGCGCGAAAAGGAAGCGCGGGCTGCCGCGGTTGCAGCAAGCGCACCGGGAAGCGCACTTGCTGCACAGTTGGCGGAGGAGTCTGAGGTGATCGCGAGTATTGCGGCTGAGGCGGCTCTCAATCGCTCCGACGACGCAAACACTACACTCGAACTGCCGGTGGACCCCGATGAAGAGGAGCTGTGCGGACCTGAATCTCAGGACCCCGTTTCTCAGCCGGCCGCGGCGCAAAAGCCCGATCCTACGCAGCTTCCCGCGGTCGAGTACTTCCACTCCGGTACGCAGTTCTCGATTGGCGATATCGACATTACGCCCTTCACGATTCCGCACGATGCGGCCGATCCCTGCGGCTTCGTCTTCGAGTCGGAGGGAATACGTATGGCGCTCGCTACTGACCTGGGCTACATGCCTCCGAACGTCAAGGCGGCGCTTAAGCGTATTGATGTTCTTCTGCTCGAATCCAATCACGACCTCGAGATGCTCCGCGACGGCCCGTATCCGTGGTCGGTGAAGCAGCGCGTTCTCTCCCGCGTCGGCCACTTGTCGAACGACGCTACTGCCGAGTTTCTCCAGAAGGACTATGACGGTGGCGCATCGTGGATTATCCTCGGCCACCTCTCCGAGTCCAACAACGCTCCCGAACTCGCCCTGCTCTCAGCCGAGCAGGCTCTCGGTGGCCAGCCGACCCTCCTCGGTAACCGGATCCTGCTGGCGCATCAAGCTACCCCGCTCGACCCCATCACCCTGTAACTCAAGCCCTTACCGCCTTGCGGCCGACCGGAAATATTTTTTGTCAAGAAATCTCGTTGACAACCGGTCTGGCAGGTTACTATTCGGTGAATCCTTTCTTTCCCTCCGGGTATCAAAGATAGTAAGATGGTGCCTATAAGACTATGAAAAAACCCGCGTTAGCATTTCCCGCGAACCGCAGGACCGACCACACCTCCTGCACCGATCAGGTGGTCGGGGACATCCTTTCAGGATGGCGTTACGACATATCGGGTCTTTCGCCAGCCATGCGCACAGACTATGAGCAGCATCTCTCCGACTGCAGCCACTGCCGCCGGCGACAGCGCATCGCCCGCACCATCGACGTTCTGCTCATCAGCGTCAGCACGCTTTCGATCGCCGCTTTTTTGCTCGCTGCATTCGTTATTCATCGGGTAGAACTCGTCACCCACATCTTCACCATGCATCTTCGTCTCAGCCAGACTCATGGGATCGCCATCTCGCTTGAGGCGGTGGCGGTTGCAGGCCTGATCTTCTCGACCCTTCTTTGGATTCTGGTTGCGATTGCCACGCCTCTACCTGGCTTTCTCGGTGGCATCGTGCAGGAGCGCATCCCCGCAGATCTTCGCGAGCGCTTCAGCAAAGACGCAGCTTAAGGCGTGGTCTAGCAGACAAATTCACATTGAACCTGTATCGTAGGCAAACGGGGGCTACTTTTCTATCCCCTGCCTGTAGGCTTTAGACCCTTGTTGCGCATTCTGCCATGACCCCCTCTCCTCAACCTGAAGGTGATATTCTCCCGCCGCACTCTGCCTCCAGAACCGCGCCGATGCCGGACTTCGAGCGCGAGGTTTCGCGACCCAACTCCCGTGAGCGCGGTTGGAACATCCTCGCTACACCCGGCACCTACATTCTGCTTGCGGTCAACGTTGCGGTCTTCGGTTGGATGGTGTTCAACGGCGTCTCGGCCAAGGACCCCACAACTGCCCAGTTGCTTCACTATGGGGCGACTAACGCCGGTTACATTCTCCTGGGCCATCAGTGGTGGCGGTTGCTCACGGCGACCTTCGTACATGTCGGCCTGCTCCACATTGCCACCAACATGTGGTGCCTGTGGAACCTAGGTTTGCTTGGGGAGCCGCTGCTCGGCCCAGCCGGTCTGGTCGCTGTCTACCTGATTACAGGAATTGCCGGCAACCTGCTCAGCCTCTGCGCGAACGTGGTCCCGCCGCGCGACTATGTCTCTGTTGGCGCAGGTGCTTCAGGTGCGGTCTTTGGGATCGCCGGTATCCTCATCGTTCTGCTCTCGAACAAGAAGCTGCCTATACCCGCCTTTGAGCTCAATCGTCTTCGCCGCTCGGTCATCCAGTTTGCTGTGCTGAACCTGATCATCGGCGTAGGCGCAAATTTCACGAGCATCGTGCGCATCGACAACCATGCCCATATCGGCGGATTCCTGAGTGGGATGGCGCTGGGCGTGCCGCTTGTCCCACGGATGACCTCGGGGCGTACTCGTTATCTCCAGCGCCAGAAGATCACCTTCGCCGGTGCTGCCTTCCTACTTTTCCTGTTCGCCTACTTTATTACGAAGCTCCGCATACCGTAGTGCTATCAATCGCAGGGTCGCAATCGCGACTAGCTGGTTTGCATGCTATGCGATGTCACCTTCTCGCCGAGTGCGGTGAGCGCGCCGCTCAGTTTTTCCTGTTGAACCACCTGGGATGCACCTAGAAACCGCATTCCAAAGACGAAGAGCTCGACAGGGTTCATCTCCTCCTCCTGTGTCCACGGCCACGGAATCGGCGGCCACGGCCAGGGCCAGCGGGGCCAGCGCGGACAGATGTCATCGATGTCCGAAATGAGGCTCAGCGATTGATCGAGAGCGCGCTTGGCAACGTCGCCGCCCAGGAGGTTGCCCACGCGATCCAGGGTGACAAACTCCTGGATGTAGGCATCCGCGAGCTTGAGGGCGTAGGCCCATCGCGGAGGCAGCGGCTGGGGGTTGAGCTCTACTGCGCTCGCCCCGCTGTAGGCGGCTGCGGTGCCGGCGAACTCTTTCAAGATCGCGCGGAACGGATCAATGCCATGCGGTGGTACGTCGTAGATGGCAGGATGCAGCTTTGCGAAGATCGCGGCGATGAACCTGCCGGGGATCTGGAACTCATTATTTGCCATGGATTGCCTCCAACATACAGCGCATATCGCCGATGAATGTTGGCCAAACAGTAGAGCCGGACGGAAGAGATCGCCTAGTAGATTTGCGACACAACTTCAACTCAAATATCGTAGGTGATGCTGGATTGCTGGAGCGTTTGGGTGTTCCGGCGCCCGGATGGTTTCGTGGGCCCTGTTGAAGAGGGCGCGCAGTGCATATTCTCCAATCAGCACCGGTTGTGCCTGGACTCAGGGACTTTGTGCGCGCCTACGCGCAGCGTGAGGTTACATGGTCCGGTTCGGATCTGGTGCAACCCGTCCCCGCCTCGCTGGAGCATGTTCTCGAGTTCGAGTTTGCCAAACCGCCGGAGATCGAATATCGCGATGGAGTGAAAGAACCTGCGTATCGTGTGGCTATCGTAGGCCCTCATACTCAGCCGGGCATCAATCTCCGCCTGAGTGGCCACATTGAGTCATTCGCGATCTTCTTCCAGCCGCTAGGACTGTGGCAGCTGTTTCGCATTCCTGTGAGCGAGCTTCCGGATCGGGCCTATCGGGGTGGCGAACTGCTGGGAAAGGCGATCGAAGAGCTATGGTTGCAGATGGCCGAGTGCGCGTCCTTCGAGGCCAGGGTCGCCACGGTGGAACGGTATCTGCTGGAACGGGCGGCGAGAGCCTCAGGCCGCACAACGATTATGAAGGCGGCGGTTCATCTCTTTCAGTGCCGAGGGATGTGCCGCATCGATGAGTTGGCGAATCACAGCGGACTGAGTGTCCGGCACTTTGAGCGAAGATTTCGAGTGATCTGGGAATGACGCCAAAACTCTTTGCACGTATCACGCGGTTTCAAACGGCGCTCGATGCCAAACTACATTCACCGCACCGAAGCTGGCTGGCGATTGCTCATGATTTCGGCTACCACGACCAGATGCACATGATTCGGGATTTTCAAGGCTTGAGCGGAGCGTCTCCGGAGCTGATTCTGGCCCAACTCGGAGACACTCGGCCTCCGGCTCTGGCGGCGTCTCACCGGGATTGATGCCGGGGAGGCATTTCGCTATCTCGAGGTAATAATTTGATTTACGGTGCGAGTTTCTTAACTCAGGGTGGTCTGGGCGAACTTGCGCACCATCGCCAGTAAGAGCCGCCGATCGCTTTCGGACAGGTGAGCTGAATAGCGCTGTACTTGGGTCAGGAAACGGATCTCCTCCTCGTTCAGGTTGAGCCCTGACATCTCTTTGCCGACAGCCTCCTCGGCGAAGAACTCCGAGAGCTGCAGGTCGAGCGCTCGCGCGATCTTCTGCAGAGTTTCGAGCGACGGCACCGTATGCCCGTTCTCGACGCGCGAAAGATAACACCGCAGCAGGCCTGTGCGCTTTTCGATATCGCCTTGCGACATTCCCTTTTGCAGCCGGTATCCGCGGATCGTCGTACCGATATTCATTGAAATCGAGACGGTATCGACCGCGCCGCCCACCACATCAACAGGGATAGTTTGCATGTCAGCCATTAGCCACAAAGTAAACATCCAAAACTGGTTGGTCAATGACTATCTTAGGGGATAGGACGATTCCTGTACCAGCCCAGGTTCATCCAGAGCCAGTTACCCGCCAAAACCTGAACCCTTACTTGAACCTATGGTCGATTCGGAACCGACCGGGTCATTACTAAACCAGTTACTAATGGGGGATATGGAGGGCGGAACCGGTCTCTCACCCCGCCCATCGATAGACGCTGCAAATATCCTCCGCCGAGGCTACCCGATCGACCGCCGCATCTTCCTCGGACAGGGCCACGGTACCCGTCCACAGGAGTTTGAAGCCGCCATGTGCTTCCAGCAATTCTCCAGCCTCGGGGTTGAAGTAGATCAGGTCGAGCATGCCGGGCCGCTGGGCAAAGTCAACTTCTAGACGCTCGATCAACCGCTTGAACACCGGTGCGGTAAAGGGGTGGAACAGATACACGAGGGACGCCCCTTGAGGAAAGACGAACTCGGTTGCGTCCTGGCAGACAATTCGGACTGGACAAACCGCACGCCCCGCCGCCGTCCACATGGCAATATTGGCCTCGGCAGTCTTCGCTAGTGCGGCGTGCAACTCCACTCCGACTACCTCGCGAAATCCAAACTCGGAGGCCATCAGGACCGCTCGCCCCTTCCCGCATCCGAGGTCGATAAAGCTGTAATTTTCGATTGCATCATGGGTCTCGTCGGCGAGCCAGGACTCCATTACCCATCGAAACCGCGACGGAGCCATTCCGTAGTACGCGGTATTGAACACGTCGTTGCTGTGCCCGGAGCGCAGCTCTGCGGCACCGATTAGTCCACTGGTGTCTACGCCGTAGCGCTCGTCGAATGGGTGCAGCTGCGGTTTTACCTCAACCGATGCTGCACTTCGCCAGCGCAGCCAAGGCCATCTCGACGCGGAGCGCATCGTCACCCCATGAACATCCCGCCGTTGACGTCGAGCGTGTGGCCGGTGATGTAGCTGGCCTCCTCTGAGGCTAGAAACGCTACGGCGTGGGCGATATCGGTGTCGGTTCCGACTCGTCCGAGCGGAATGTGTTGCGTCATGGCGGTCTTTTGGTCGTCGGTCAAGACGGCGGTCATCGCTGTCTCGATATATCCGGGAGCTACCGCGTTTACGGTGATTGAGCGGCTGGCCAGCTCTCGTGCGAGCGATTTTGTGAGGCCGATCAAGCCGGCTTTGGAGGCGGCGTAGTTTGCCTGGCCTGCCTGCCCCGTCTCGCCGACGACCGAGGTGATGTTGATGATGCGGCCCCAGCGGTTCTTGACCATCTGTGACATGACGGCTTGCGTCATCAGAAATGCGCCGGTGAGGTTGGTTGTGAGGACGTCGTCCCAATCTTTGCGCTTCATGCGCATAGCTAGAATGTCGCGGGTGATTCCGGCGTTGTTGACGAGGATATTTACCGCGCCGAAGTGAGCGATTACTGCTTTGGCGCAGTCTTTGATGGACTCTTCGGTGGCTACGTCCAGGGCGAACGCGTGGGCGGTTCCGCCCGTAGCGGCAATCTCTGTGGCAACCTCGGCGAGTTTGTCCAGATTGCGCGCGGCGAGGGCGATGGACGCTCCGCGGCGAGCCAGTTCCAGCGCACAAGCGCGCCCGATTCCCTGGGACGCTCCTGTAACCAATGCGATACGACCTGCGAGGGTGCTCATGGACCTCCGTGATAACGATGCACTCGAATTATACGGAGGCTCGGGCGGAAACATCCTCAAGCGCATAACGTATCCTGAAGTTCCATGTCAGAGAACCAGAGAAAACCGACCGAGACCGACGTCTACGCGATTCACGGAGCAGACCCTGAAGTGCTGGCGTACGCGATGGCCAAATACTCCCGTTCGTCGCTCACTATGAAGGAGTCGCTGGCGGAGATCAGTGCTCAGCGCGCGGAACAGTTCCTTAATACCTTTTACTTCCAGTATGGTCATCGCTCGATTGCCGACCTTGCGCACATCCCCTTTGCGATTGAGCGGCTTAGTCTGCTGGCTGCGATTGAGCTGGTGGACGAACAGCGCTGGGACGGTCAGGAGCGCTCGACGCGCTACCAGAACTTCCGGCGATCGGGTTGGTACACGCCTGATCTGGGCGCACAGACGCCGACATTTACGGCTGCGGTTGAGGCGCTCTTTACCGCGTATGACCATGTGGGCGCCGAGATGCTGACGGCACTGAAGGCTGCGATTCCGCAGCCGGAGTCGATGAAGCCCGAGGCCTACGAGCGAACGTTGAAGGCGCGCGCGTTTGACGTGGCGCGTTATCTGCTGCCGCTGGCGACCAATACTTCACTTGGGCAGATTGTGAACGCGCGCACGCTGGAGACGCAGGTTTCGCGGTTGCTTACGAGCACGTTTGCTGAGGTGCGGCAGCTTGGAGAGAAGCTGCGCGTTGCAGCGACTGAGCCGGCGTGGAACGTGCAGCACGGTGCGGCGCAGGTTCTTTGCGATGAGATTGCCTCGGTGGACGGGGGATGCGGTGAGCGTGCGGCTGAGGCTCTGCTGCGTCCGGTAAAGACGGCTCCGACGCTGGTGAAATACGCTACGCCGAATGATTATCTGCGCCAGAGCCGCACTGAGTTGGCTGTGGCTGCGGCTGAGCTGATGGGTGGGCAGCCGATTGAACCGTCGCCGGTCGTTGATTTGATCGACGATGTTGAGTCGCTTGAGGTGGAGCTGGCTACGTCGCTGCTGTATCCGAATTGTCACTACTCGTATCGACAGCTGCGGGGTCATGTTGCGGCCTTGAGTGCGGATCGGCTTGCTGAGCTTATCGGGTTGGGTGCGAAGCATCGCGGTCGGCATGATGAATTACTACGGGCCTTCAGTGCTGGCCACAGTTTGCGGTTCGACATTCTGATGGACATTGGCGGTTTCAGGGATATGCATCGTCACCGCCGGTGTGTGCAGCTTCTGCAGCCATATATCGATGTTCACGGCTACGAGGAGCCGGTTTGCCCAGGGCAGCCTACTCTGGCTGAGGCTGGTTTGGAGGCTCCGTTCGCGGCTGCTATGAGCTCCGCTTATGCTACTTATCGTCAGCTTCGTGAGAGTGGTGTGCCTGAGGCGGCCGAATCTGCTCAGTATTGCTTGCCCTTGGCTACACGCTGTCGCGGGATGTTCAAGATGGACTTTGCGGAAGCGCTTTATATCGTCGGAACTTCGTTCGGGGGTTGCCGGGCACTTCAGCTATCGACGTGTCGCTTGGGAGATGTACCTGGCTGTCGCGAAGAAGCATCCGTCGCTTGCGGGCTACTTCAGGATTGAGGATGTGAACCAGCCTGTGGACCTGCTGCGTCGGTAGTTTATTCGCCTTTTATTTGCTTTTTCCGTTTTGGGTGCTAGAATCCGCATTGAAGTTCAACCCATCATTTTTTACCCACATAGGAGAGATACAAAGTGGCAGATGACCGTAGCAAAGCAATAGAGCTGGCTCTTTCCGGGCTGGAAAAGCAGTTTGGCAAGGGTTCCATCATGCGGCTCGGCTCGAAGGATGTCGTGCCGATTTCGGTCATTTCTACGGGTTCGATCTCGTTTGACGCAGCGCTGGGTGTGGGTGGAGTTCCGCGGGGGCGTGTGATTGAGATTTTCGGCCCTGAGTCTTCGGGTAAGACGACGATTACGTTGCAAATTATTGCAGAGGCCCAGAAGGCAGGCGGGCTGGCGGCGTTTGTGGACGCGGAGCATGCTCTCGATCCGGCCTATGCGGCCAAGCTTGGAGTGGACATCGACAATCTGCTGGTAAGCCAACCCGACTACGGCGAGCAGGCGCTGGAGATCGTTGAAGCGCTGGTTCGGTCGAACGCCATTGACGTGCTGGTGGTGGACTCGGTGGCGGCACTGGTGCCGAAGGCTGAACTCGATGGCGAGATGGGCGACTCCCACATGGGGCTGCAGGCGCGGCTGATGAGCCAGGCGCTGCGGAAGCTGACGGGAACGGTTTCGAAGTCGCGTACATGCCTGATTTTCATCAACCAGATCCGCGAGAAGATTGGCGTCATGTTTGGGAACCCGGAGACGACCACCGGCGGAAAAGCGCTGAAGTTTTACTCTTCGGTTCGAATCGATATTCGCCGTATTGGCGCGGTGAAGGATGGCGACTCCGTGGTGGGTTCGCGGACCAAGGTCAAGATCGTCAAAAACAAGGTGGCCGCTCCGTTCCGCGACGCCGAGTTCGACATTCTCTATGGCGAAGGCATCTCGCGTGAGGGTGACGTTCTCGATCTCGCGGTGCTGCATAACATCGTGGATAAGAGCGGCGCGTGGTACAGCTACCAGGGCGAACGCATCGGCCAGGGTCGCGAGAACGTGCGCGCCTTCCTGAAGGAGAACAAGGACGTCTTTGCCCGCGTGGATGGAGAACTGCGTAAGAAGCTGGGTATTGCGGGCGTGGCATCTGCCGATGTTCCGCCGGTTCCGGCGGATGGTCCTACTCAGGCTAAGGAAGTTGTGCGCGGCAAGAAGTAGCGAAAGCGGCGAGATATTTCGAAGAGCGCCGACGGCTTTTTGCTGTTGGCGCTTCGCTTTTTAGCTGCGCATGAATGGCGCACCGAGTGAGATGACGGCGCGGCCGGCGGTTGCGTTGAAGATCTCGACGAAGGCAACGAGGAGAGCATCGATCCCGGTTAAGAGGCCGAGGTATCCGCCGATTTTGGTGCAGCTCCAACTGCCGATCAGATAGCCGAAGTCTCCTCCAGCGAGGAAGAAGAAGGTGATCCAGAGCAGGAAAAAAATGCTCCAGACGCCCTTGCTCAGGCGGAAGGTCACGATCCACAGCAGGAAGGTGAACACGCCCCACATCACAAGCGTGAAAGCTACGGCGGAGGCGGGTGGAGCTTTGAGCCAGCCAGCGCCGACGGTCCACTTCATGAATGCGAACCACCACCAGAAGAGGCCGTACGAAGTAAAGGCGACCATGCCGAAGGTGTTGCCGGTCTTGAACTCCAACACGCCGGCGATGAGTTGGGCGACTCCGCCATACGCGAAGGCCAGGGGAACGACGGCGGCGACGGCCTCTGGCGGGAGAAGTCCGGCGTTGACGCAGCTAAGAACTACCGTGGTCAGGCCGAAGCCGGCCAAGCCCAAGGGACCTGGGTTAGCGGCTTTCGGCACGAGGGGAAGAGCGATCTCGTTTTCCATCGTGCTTGGTTGCTCCTGGTTTTGCGCGTTTGCTGCGCACCCATCTTACTGACCGATCCTCGGAATCGATATGAAAAAAACAGCCGGCAAGACGGCGGAACAGAGAAAACCGTAAGGAGGAAATAAGAAGGGCTCCAGATGGGAGTCCGGAGCCCATAGGGGTTACGTCCTTGTTCTCGCCCTATTTCTCTAAACAGGCGAAAATTTACTACTCTCCACCCGGTCCACCAGGAGCTGGCGGATGTCCGGAGCCCGGTCCGCCGGGCGTCCCACCACGTCTCATGTACATGCGGCGGTTCTCCCGCTCGGCGGCCTGAAGTTTCGACCACTGGTCGGGTGTGAGGACGTTGCGGATGCCGAGGAGCATCTTGGCGCTCGCCTTTTCCAGCTCTGCGCGAGCCTGAGCGGTAAGGTCAATCTGAGCGAGAATCTTGTTGGTGTCCGGCTGATCGGCAGCCAGCATTGGTCCCATCAATTGCTCCTGCTTTTCGACATTCGTTCTCAGATCAGCCAGCTGGGAGCGATTCTGCTGAAAGATGTCATCCATGCGCTTTTGTTGATCGGCGGTAAGAGTGAGTTTCTCGATCATGTCGGGATTGTGCCACCACATGCCGGGCGGCCCGATATGGAAGCCGGGATGCATGCCCTCTCCCCATCCGCCATGACTCTGGTCGGTCCGTGGTGCGTGCTGGCCCGGACTCGCGGGCGGGGCGCTGTCGGGCTGCTGGGCGACGACATAGGCTCCGGTGAGAGTTGCGAACAAAACGAGCGAATGTAGAGGTTGCAAGCGCATATTTAGTTGCTCCTCTGTTCTGGAGTTGACGTCGTCGACGTCGCCTCGGCGGTTGGGTCGGCAAGCGGCTCCATGGGCGAAGGCACGTCGGCAGAGACCTTCTGGTCGATGTCGGCGAGCAGGGCCTCGTCGGACTCGGTCATCTGCGGAGACGCCGAGATGGCTGTCGCAGTTACGGGAGAGACCGGGCGTTGCCGATGCATGCTGAGTGGGAACAGTGCCGCGACGAAGACCAGAGCCGCTGCCGTCCAGTAAAGAGGCTGCGAGAGATAGCTGTGCGGAGGCGCGATGGACGACCGCTGGGCGAAGCTCTGGGCAAACTCCTGCCGGGCGTATGAGGTCGATGCCTCGCGAAAGTGGGAGAGAGAATCGCGCAGGCTTCTTAGCTCCGCGGAGCAGACCAGGCAGGCTTGAAGATGCGACTGCACAACGTCGGAGTCGGTCATCAGGTCGCTCTTGAGTCCGGTCTGGGATTCAGTCTGGGATTCGGTTTCCAGTGGGAGTGACGAGTCGGCGAGGATGAGGTCGCAGAGTTGCTCGTGAGTGAGGTGGAGAGTCATAGGGCGTCCTTATGCGTAGCATTATTATGGCGAGCTCGAATGGTAGCGAGGGCTCGGTAAAGATGAGTTTTGACGGTGCTGATCGGCAAACCGGTGATGGTGGCGATCTCAGATAGTTCCAGCTCCTCCAGGAAGCGGAGAAGAAAGACGCTCCGTTGGCGCTCGGAGAGCTGCGCTACGCTCTCCCATACCAGCGCCATTTGTTCACTGGCGATGAGGCGCGACTCCAGCGAACTGTCGCGGTGCGGAACATGAGCAGAGATGTCGGAAACATCGATGGCTGTCTCGGAGACTCGTTTCCAGAAGCGAAAACGGTCGGTGCGGGTGTGATCGCGAATGAGGTTCAGAGCAATTCGCATGAGCCAGGTCGAGATGGAGCAGTCTCCGCGAAAGGTGTGGCGGGCTGCCCAGGCTCGGACAAAGGTGTCCTGGGTCAAGGACTGGGCGACGTCGCGATCGCGGATGGAGATCAGATGGAACCGGAAGATCCTCTGCTCATACGTCGCGACGATCGAAGCCATGTCGTCGAGCGGCGTCGCTGACGCCTGTTCGGTCATGGAATGGCTGTCGGAGGTGATGGCACGTGATGACATGGGTCGAATGTGGCCTAAGCTCCCGGTCGAGATTCCTCGACTTACCAAGAGAGACGCGAGGAATTGCCAGCTAGACTACAGGAATCCATAGATTTATTTCATCAACGGGCAAAGGAGGGTATGCTTTTGGTGGCATGCATACCGTTAAAGCGATCTATCCCGGGACCTTCGACCCACTGACCAATGGGCATCTTGACCTGATTGCGCGGGGGTCGAAGATTGTGGATGAACTGGTAGTCGCGATCCTTCGGAACTCGGAGAAGGGGACGCCGTTGTTTACGGTACCTGAGCGGGAAGAGATGATCTTTGAGGCGACCCGAGGTTTTGGGAACGTCTCGGTCACTACTTTTAATGGCCTTTTGGTGGATTTTGCCCGGGAACAAGGGGCAAAGGCTGTCTTTCGAGGCATTCGGGCGATTAGCGATTACGAGTACGAGTTTCAGATGGCCATGATGAACCGAAAGCTCGATCCCGAGCTCGAAACCCTGTTTATGATGCCGGCCGAAGAGTACACCTATGTCAGTTCGCGGCTAATTAAAGGGGTTTTTCAACTCGGCGGTGACGTCACGGCTCTGGTTCCTCCACTGGTCGTCGAGCGTTTGAAGGTCAAGGTGCCAAACCGACGCTAAGGCGGCCTACTAGCCGACGCGGCTTTATCTCGCTCGCTAAATCTGACAAACTAGAGATATGACAACAGCAACTGCGACGAAGATATTTGCGGACCGCATCGGCCGCATCGAAGTTTCGGCAACCATGGCGATCACGGCGGCGGCGCTGAAGTTGAAGTCCGAGGGCGTGAACCTTGCGGACTTCGGCGCGGGAGAGCCACACTTTTCGACTCCGCGGCACATCAAGGATGCGGCCATCGAGGCGATCGAAAAGAACTTTACCCGCTACACCAACGTGGCCGGTATTCCTGAGGTGCGTAAGGCGGTCGTAGATCGCCATGCCTGCGACTTCGGTTCGAACTACACTCCCGATGAGTGTGTCTTTGCTACCGGTGGCAAGCTGGCGCTGTTCAACGCCATTCAGGTTCTGGTTGATCATGGAGACGAGGTTATTTTGCCTGTGCCTTACTGGGTGTCGTTCAAGGACATCATTCAGTACGCCGGAGGAAAGGTCGTGCTCGTCGAAAGCAAAGAGGAAGAGAACTTTCGCATCACTGCGAAGATGATTGAAGCGGCGATTACGCCGAAGACCAAGGCCATCATCCTGAATACGCCGTCGAATCCGTCGGGTGCAGTTGTATCTCCGGAGGACCTGGAAGCGATCGTTCGGCTTGCCCATAAGAACGGCATCTATGTGCTGCTCGATGAGTGCTACGTGTACCTCAACTTTACCGGCGAGATCGTCAGCGGGGGTTCGTTCACGGATTGTAAGGAGCACATTATTGTGCTTGGTTCGCTGTCGAAGACCTACGCGATGACAGGCTGGAGAGCGGGTTTTGCGCTGGGGCCCAAGCCGATTATCGCGGCCATGAGCAAGCTGCAGTCGCAGAGCACGTCGAATACGGCGAGCATGGTGCAACGTGCATCCGTTGCGGCGCTCTCGGGTTCGCAGGAGTGCGTCGCGGAGTTTCGCGCTGACTATGTGAAGCTACGCGATCAAGCGCTGGCGGGCTTCAAGACGATTCCTGGACTTACCTGCACGGTGCCGCAGGGAGCCTTCTATGTGTACCCGAATGTGAGCCGGTTCATTGGCAAAGGCGGCATCAAGTCGGCGTCCGATCTGGCGGCAAAGCTGCTGAGCGAGGCGCATGTTGTTGTCGTTCCGGGCGAGGCGTTTGGAACTGCGGAACATATTCGGTTGTCCTATGCGGTTTCGCACGATGTTGTAGATGAGGGCGTGAAGCGGATGCGGGAGTACTTTGCAACGCTGGGATAGTTTGCTCACGTCCACCAGTTGGTGGACATTTGCGCTGCTACTCGTTGGGATAGGAGTCTTTACTGCGTCGGCGGAGGCAGGGCAGGACAATGTCGCTGTTGTTCCGGCGTTTGATGTGTCTTCTGTGAAGCCGTCGAAGATTGCCGATGGGAGTTGGTGGATGCGTTTCACACCGACGGGGTTTTCGGCGCACGGGGTGAAGTTGTCGCTTCTGATTGAAGAGGCCTATGGGCTGGATTGGAATAGCGGGCGCGTGCTGGGGGTTCCACCAGGCTGGAGTGGATTCCTTTTCGATATTGAGGCGCGAATGGATGCCGACGATGAGTCGGCTTATGCGGCGCTGAATACGGATGCCCGACGATTGATACTGCAGCGACTGTTGCGAGAACGTTTCAACCTGTCATCGACGCAGGGGATGCGAGAACGCGACGTTTATCTGCTGGAGGTCGATAAGGGGTCCAAGATGGGCGGAATGCTGGTAGAGACTGAGGCGGAAAAGAAACAGCTTGCCTTGATTACGAAGATGCGGCCAGGTTTTATGGAAGCGGAGCGAATATCGATGGCCGGGCTGGCGCAGGTGCTGGCGGAGTCGGCCGGCCGACAGGTGTTGGACCGTACAGGGATGCCGGGAAGGTACAGGTTTACGCTGCGGTGGACGCCTGATACAGAAGATGCAACGGAGTGGCCGGAGTTGGCGACGGCGATTCGGGAGCAGCTAGGGTTGCGACTTGTCGCGGCGAAGGTTCCGGTGGAGATTGTGGTCGTGAGCCATGTTGACCGGCCTTCGCAGGACTAGGGCATCCGCTACGAGAATTTTTGCGAGAATAGAAGTGCGATCCTTGTTGCAAGCAACAGATTCATTTTTGGGTGTAGAGGAGCATGCTTTCCTCTACGATGAAAGATGTGAATATGGGCGGAGTGAAGTTTGCCCCTGTGATTCTTGCGGGTGGAAGTGGAACACGGTTCTGGCCTCGGAGCCGGAAGGCGCGGGCGAAGCAGGTGCTGGCTCTGGATGGCGAACGCACCATGATTCAGCAGACGGTGGATCGGCTGACTCCGCTGGTTGATCCGGCTGATGTTTGGATTATTACCAACGATCTGCTCGATGCTCTGATTGCAGAGCAACTTCCCGAGATTTCCCGGGAACATATTCTGAGTGAGCCTGCGGCGCGGAACACTGCTCCGGCGTGCGCGCTTGCCGCATTTTTACTGGAGAAGACCGAACCCGAGACGGTTATTGGTATCTTTCCGTCCGATCATGTGGTGAAGAATCGGGCGCGCTTTGTTGAGGTCGTTCGTGCGGGCATTGCTCTTGCGGCGAGTGGAGACAAGATCGTTGTGGTTGGCGTTCCTCCCACGCGAGCGGAGACCGGTTACGGTTACATCGAGCTGGGCGCGAAGGTCGAGCCTTCACAGGTTTCGCATGGCGAGATCGCAGTGCGGCGGGTGAGGCGGTTTACCGAGAAGCCGGATGCTGAGCGTGCGGAGCAGTTTGTCGCGTCCGGCAACTACGCGTGGAACGGTGGAATCTTTCTGTGGAGTGCACGAACGCTGGCGAACGCCATTCGCGAGCACCGTCCGACAATGGTGCCGTTGCTGGAGAGGATCGCGGAAGCGCATCGGACTTCCAAGGCGGAGTTTGATCGCGTGTTCGCAGAGGTCTATCCGCAGTGCGACAACATCAGCATCGACTACGCTGTGCTCGAGCCGCGTTCCGCGAAAGGCGAGGCGGGTGCGGAGATCTATTGCTTGCCCGGTGATTTTGATTGGAACGATCTGGGTTGCTGGTCTGCGTTGCATGAGCATGTGGCTGACTGTCCTCCGGAGAAGGTTTCAGTTGCGAATGTATTCGATGGTGAAGATCCGCTTTGCATCTCGATTGATTCGACCGGCAACTATGTTCATGCTCCTGGCAAGGTGATTGCGTTGGTTGGAGTCAGCAACCTTGTTGTGGTGCAGACCAAGGATGCTTTGCTGATTACGACTCGCGAACGATCGCAGGATGTGGGGAAGGTCGTTGCGGAGCTTAAGAGCGCGGGACGGGACGACTTGATCTAGCGGTTGAAAACGAAGATATGGCTGAGACGACAGTAGTAAAGTTTGGCACCGATGGCTGGCGCGGCATTATCGCGGACGATTTCACGTATGCGAATGTGCGCGTTGCTGCCGCTGCGATTGCGAATTATGTTCTGGCTGACGAGGATGCGTCTGCCGGTGTTTGTATTGCTTACGACACGCGGTTTGGCTCGCATTCCTTTGCGAAGGTTGTCGCTGAGGTGCTGGCTTCAGCGGGTATTCCGGTGGCGATGGCGGCTGATATTACGCCGACGCCTGCGCTTTCCTATGCGGTTCGCGAGCGGAAGGCAGCGGGTGGGGTGATGATCACGTCGAGCCACAATCCTGCAGAGTGGAACGGCGTGAAGTACAAGGCGAGTTATGGAGGATCGGGTAAGCCTTCCATCATGACTGCGATTGAGAGTTATCTGGGCAAGCCGCTGGCGAAGGCCGCGAAGCCGGCTGCGATTGAGACGGTCGATTTTAATCCCGACTACAACGCTGCGATTGCGCGGTTTGTTGATCTCGATGCGATACGTGCTTCCGGATACAGGTTTCTGATCGACTGCATGTATGGTGCGGGGCGAGGCGTGATTGCGGGCATCTTTACCGAGGCTCATATTCCTTTCGTTGAGATTCGGAGCGAGCTGAATCCAGCGTTTCCGGGGATCAATCCTGAGCCGATTCTGCCGCACATCAAGGCGACGCAGGTTGCTGTTGTGGCGGAGAAGTGCGATGCGGGACTGATCACGGATGGAGATGCGGACCGCATTGGCGCGGTGGATGAGCATGGCAACGTGGTCGATGCGCATAAGATTCTGGCGATTCTGGCGAAGTGGCTGCTGGAGCGAAAGAAGTGGCCGGGGGACTTGACGCGTGCGTTCAACACGACGAAGATGCTGGACCGCATTGCCGCAAAATATGGGCGGCCGCTGCATGAGCATGGGATCGGATTCAAGTATGTGGTGGACCTGATGCTGGCGCAGGAGATTTTGATTGGTGGCGAGGAGTCGGGCGGAATTGGGATCAGCAAGCACCTGCCGGAGCGAGATGGTTTGCTGAACTCGCTGTTGCTGGCGAATGTGATGGCGGATGAGAAGAAGACGCTGGGCCAGCTGGTTGCGGCGCTGCAGGAAGAGTTTGGGGAGCACCAGTATGGGCGCGTCGATATGCATATCGATGAGGCGGTGAAGCGGTCGGCGATTGCGCGGGCTGGCGCTTGGTGTGGCTGACTTTGCCGGGATGAAGGTGCTGCGGGTGGAGACGCTGGACGGCATTAAATTCTTCCTCGACAATCCCGGCTGCGCGGGCAAGAAGAATGCTGCGGAGACTTGGCTGCTGCTGCGTGCTTCTGGTACGGAGCCGCTGCTGCGGGTTTATTGCGAGAGCTGTTCGGTGGAGTCGGTTGCGAAGGTGCTGGCGGCGGCGCAGGCGTTTGTGCTCGAAGGGAGCGCTGGTTGAGCGGGCCGGTCGTCGTGACTGCCAAAGGCATTTTGTTCGATATGGACGGGGTTCTGGTCAGCTCAATCGGGACCGCTGAGCGCTCCTGGAAGCGCTGGGCGAAGCTGTACGATTTGCCGAACGCGGAGAGCTTTGAGGTACCGCATGGAATGCGCGCGATCGACCTCGTCAGGATGCTGCGGCCGGATATCGACCCGCATGCGGGACTGAAGGTGATCGAGGACATGGAGGTCGCGGATGTAGCCGATCTGCGGGTGCTGCCGGGGGTGAAGGCTCTGCTTGCGGCGTTGCCTCTAGAGCGATGGGCGATTGTGACCTCGGCGACGCGGAGGCTGTTGTTGGCGCGACTGACGGCGGCGGGGCTGCCGGTTCCTGAGCGGATTATCAGCGGGGAGATGGTGGAGCGCGGCAAGCCTGACCCGGAGCCGTACCGGCGGGGGGCGGAGCTGCTCGGGTTTCGGCCGGAGGAGTGTGTGGTGGTGGAGGATGCGCCTTCGGGGGTGGGGGCGGGCAAGGCGGCCGGGTGCCGGGTGCTTGCGGTGCTGGGTACCGAGGCGGTGGAGGAGCTTCGGGACGCGGATTGGGTGGTGGGGTCGTTGGAGGGGCTGGCGGTGAGGGCGAGTGCGGAAGGGCTGGAGCTTCGTTTTTTGCCCGTGGCTTGAGGATCCTTGTTCTCGCTATGGCTTGCCATGATGCCTCCTATGGGGGTACCCCCCTCCTATTGTCTGCGCTAAAATTCTTTATTTTCAGCAAGATAGCGGAGGTTGATGCCGCTAAATTCGTGCAACCATTGGGGTTACGTCCAAATTCGTGCCAGTAAAGGACTTACTGGCTTAAATGCAAGAGCCCCAGCCGATGCTGGGGCTCTTTTCTTGATCTATATATCCAGTATAGCGGATTGAGCGGAACTAACGTGCCAACTCGATCTCTTGTTGTTTGTGCGGCTTACGGGGTCTTGGGGCTTGACATGCGATTTTTGGGCAGAATTTGAGGATTTTTTTTGCCTTATGCGGGGACTCTCTGTGAGCTGCTAGACAGCCAGGAACGCCAGTGCGAGGCAGAGGGCGAGGATGGAAGGCGATTCGCAGGGGCACGGCCGGTTACATTTGAGCACCCCGCTGGGATGAATTCGTGGCCCGGTGCCGATTTTTTTGGGTTTGATGTGGATGAGTTTAGTTGGGATTCAGAACCTTCGCTGTGGAATGACAAAACAAAAGAACAGGCAACGGCAGAAGCAGGTCCTCCGCCTGCGGCGAAGGATGACAACTAAAAGGCGACAAAGGCACAACTCAGAGGCAAAGACAAAGGCACGAGGAGCTAGCGGTTGAGGAGGAGGGTTTCGACGCGATGGAGGTCTTCCTCGGTGTCGACGCCGATAGCGTCGAAGTCGGTGGGTTCGACGTGGATGTCGATGCCGTTTTCGAGGAAGCGGAGTTGCTCGAGGCGCTCGGTCTGTTCGAGAGTGCTGGGGGGTAAGGTGGGGAAGCGCTGGAGCGTGGCCTTGCGGTAGGCGTAGAGGCCGATGTGCTTCCAGTATTGCAGGGTTGGGTTGTGCTCCGGGTCTCGGTTGTATGGGATCGTAGCGCGTGAGAAATAGAGGGCGCGGCCGTCGGTGGCGGTGACGACTTTGACGGCGTTTGGGTTGGTGATGTTTTCGGGGGTGCAGAGGACTTTGAGGGTCGTGACTTCGACGTGCGGCTGCGCGAAGGGACGGAGCAGGGCCGTAAGGTGTTCGGGTTTGAGGAGGGGTTCGTCGCCCTGGATGTTGACGTAGATGTCGGCGTGAACGTGCTGGGCGACGGCGTGGATGCGGTCTGTGCCGCTGGGTAGATCTGCGGAGGTGAGTTGGACGGGCCAGTTATTCTGGCGGCAGAGCTCGGCTACTTCGTCGGAGTCGGTGGCGATGATAATGCGGTCGAGTTGCGGGCAGGCGGCTGCGGCTTCGTAAACCCAGGCGAGCATGGGCCTTCCGGCGATGGTGCGAAGGACTTTACGGGCGAGACGAGTGGAGGCGAGGCGCGCGGGGATGACACCGAGGACGGTCGCGGGCTGCTTTTCGCCGGGTGCGGAATCAAGTATGATGGAAGCTGGCTGTGCCGTGGCGATCGCTCTCTCCGAAAGAGAATTTTGTGCCGGCGTAACCCCTTACACACATTGGCGGTGTAGCTCAGATGGTTAGAGCGACGGACTCATAACCCGTAGGTCGACAGTTCGATTCTGTCCACCGCCACCAAAGTGTTACCGTGCCAGCCAGCGCACTCTTACGGTTCGAGAGTATCATTTAGGCTATGTCGTTTGGGGGTGGGAAGCGTCTAACCCCTGTGTTGTGCCGGGATAACCCCGTGGAGTCGCTCTAACTATGCCCAAGATTTCGAAGATTCTGTTGCTTGCCGTGTCGGTGGTTCTGGTCGTTACGGTCTTCCTCGGTGTGAACTCCACCGGCGTCAGCGCGGCGTCTGAGCCGCAGGATGGCGCTTATCGCCAGATCAACGTCTACAGCGAGGTGCTGCGGCACATTCAGACGGACTATGTCGAGCAGCCGAATATTACAGCCGTGACCAACGGCGCGTTGCGGGGACTGTTGGAATCGCTGGATGCGGACTCGAGCTACCTGACGCCTGAGGACTACAAGGCGTACAAGGCAGACAAGGGTGGCAAGGCTCAGGTGGGGATCAATGTTTCGAAGCGATATGGGTACGCTTCGGTGGTTTCGGTGGTTCCAGGGAGCCCGGCGGATAAGGCGGGCATCAGCGATGGCGACATTATCGAGGCCATTGGGCCGGCAGACACACGCGATCTGTCGCTGGCCATGATTCAGTTGTTGCTGGAGGGGCAGCCGGGAACGGAGCTGACAGTGTCGGTGGTGCGGCCTCGCAAATCGGCTCCGGACAAGATTGTGCTGACGCGCGTCACGCCTTCGCTGCCACCGGTTACGGAGACCCAATATGAGAATGCATCGATTCTTTATCTGAAGCCGAGTGTTCTGGACCATGATCACGTGCAGCAGATCGAAGTGAAGCTTAAGGCCATGCCAAAGGTGGGGAATAAGAAGATTCTGCTCGACCTGCGTGATGTGGCCGCGGGGGACATGGCAGAGGCGACCCGTTTGGCGAACTTCTTTTTGAAGGATGGCACGATCGCGATACTGGAAGGGCAGAAGGTACAGAAACAAACCTTTACGGCCGATGCGTCGAAGGCGATCAATGCTACGGCACCCGTGGTGGTTCTGGTGAATCGCGGAACGGCTGGCCCGGCGGAGCTGGTGGCGGCTGCGCTGCTGGATAACAAGCGGGCTGATCTGGTGGGCGAGAAGACGTTTGGCGAAGGGGCTCAGCAGAAGACGTTCGAGCTGCCTGATGGCGCGGCGCTGATTCTTTCGGTTGCGAAGTACGAGTCGCCGTCGGGGAAGAAGCTGCAGGATGAGGGTGTTACGCCGGGCGTGCTGGTTGCGTCGAACAACGACCAGGCTGCTGTCGTGGATGACGATGGAGCTTCGACGGATACGACGTCCACAGCGAAGCCGAGTGTGAGTGTGGATGAGCAGCTTTCAAAGGCTCTCACTCTGCTGAAGAACAAGGCTGCTTAGAGATATTCCTCTCGATTGCTGCTGTTGCATGCGGGACTGAGATGGTGGGCTGTCCGTGCTATCGTGAAAGGGCGTGCAGAGCCTATACAGCCGCGAAAACCGGACGCCTGAGGTTGAAGATTTGCCGCGGTGGAGGCGAATCCTTCGTCGCGCCACCCTCAGCGGTCCGGCCTATCCCAGCCGTCGTATCGCGCGGCGAGTGACGTTCTTCGCGTTACTGGGGTTGTCGGCTGTCTTTGGCGCGTTGTGTGGTTTGATGCTGGTTTACTCCATCGATCTGCCGCAGATGGACGACCTTGCGCGGTATCACCCCAACACAACAACTGAACTGTTTGATATCCATGGCAAGGCGTTTGGATCGTTTGCGCTGGAGCGCCGCGTGGTATTGCCGTATGCGGAGTTTCCGCCGGTACTGCGGCAGGCGATCATTTCGATCGAAGACAAGAGCTTCGAGAGCAATTGGGGAGTGAACCTGGTGCGTGCCGTAGGTGCGGCTTACCGGGATGTGCATTCGAGCGGGCGGGCGCAGGGCGCCTCCACGTTGACCATGCAGCTGGCGCGGAATCTGTTTCTCTCTTCAGAGAAGACCTATGGGCGCAAGTTTCAGGAGGTGTTTCTCTCCGTACAGATTGAGCGGCGATTTACGAAGCAGCAGATCTTCGAACTTTATGCGAACCAGATCTATCTGGGGCATGGAACGTATGGATTCGAGGCGGGGTCGGAGTTTTACTTCAACAAGCATGTGCGTGACTTGACTTTGCCGGAGGCGGCTTTGCTGGCGGCGCTGCCCAAGGGGCCGGAGGCTTATTCGCCGCTGAAGTATCCAGATCGTGCGCTGAGGCGGCGGAATCTGGTTCTCAGCGAGATGCTGGACGATCGCAAGATTACGCAACAGCAGGCGGACGCGGCGAAGGCGGCGCCGCTTGGGCTGCATCTCGAACCTCCTGCCAATAGCGTTGCGCCTTACTTCGTTGAGGAGGTGCGGCGGCAGTTGGAGAAGCAGTACGGCGCCGAGCAGGTGCATGGTGCTGGGCTTCGCGTTTATACGACGCTTGACCTGGACTTGCAGGTTGTGGCGAACAAGGCTGTTCTTGATGGCACGGCTGCTTATGAGCGGCGACATGGGTGGAAGGGAAGGCTGCAGAATGTCGGGCTGCAGGGATTCGATATTGCGAGCTATGAGCATCCCGACTGGGCGCAGCCGCTGGATAAAGGAAGTTATGTTCATGGGGTGGTTACGACGGTGGACGCGAAGAAGGTTGTGGTCAAGGTTGGTGCTCAGCAGCAGGCTGTACTGACGCCCGATGACTGGAAGTGGACGCAGAACCAGGATGGCGACAGTTTTTTGCGTGCAGGCGATGTTGTTTACGTCAGGATTGAAGGTAGTTCGCCCGATGGTGCATTGCATGCATCGTTGCAGCAGGACTCGGGTGCCCAGGCTTCGATGATGGCTGTCGATAATTCGAGCGGCGAAGTGCTGGCCATGGTCGGGGGGCGCGATTTTGCGCTGTCGCAGTTCAATCGCGCCACGCAGGCACAACGTCAGGTTGGATCGTCGTTCAAACCGTATGTCTACACGACGGCGATCGAGGCGGGGGCGAAGCCTACCGACATTGTCGTCGACGGGCCGGTTACGTTTTCGTCAGCCAGCGGTCCCTATACACCACACAACTACGAGCCGAACTGGAAAGGGGCGATGACGCTGCTGGAGGCGTTTGCTGAATCGAGAAATATTCCGGCGCTGAAGCTGGCGGCGCGATATGGCATTGGCCACGTGATTGAGACGGCGCACCGTTTTGGGATCACGAGCAATCTGCCGATGGCCCTGCCTGTGGCAATTGGGGCTGCGGACATCACGCTGGCTGAGCAGGTGGGGGCTTACAGCGTGTTTCCGAATGATGGGATACGGATTGAACCGCGGTACATTCGCAAAGTGACACAGGCTGATGGGTTGCCGTTCGATGAGACGCCGAGTGAGGTGTCAGAGGTTATCTCGGTCGAGACCGCGCGCACGATGATGCAGCTGCTGCAGGCCGTGGTTCAACATGGCACGGGCGCGGCGGCGTCGCAGTTGAAGCATCCGCTGGGCGGCAAGACCGGCACGACGAACGATTTCACGGATGCGTGGTTTATCGGGTTTTCGCCATCGGTAACGTGCGGTACGTGGATCGGCTACGACGATCGTCAGTCGCTGGGCGAGAAGGAGACCGGCGCTCACGCTGCGCTGCCGATGTGGATGGACTTTATGCGCGCTGCTATTGCGAATAAGCCGAATGAGGCGTTCGCGACGGCGGGTGCGCCGCAGAAGAAGCTGGATGTTCCTTTGAGCAATCCGGCGGATATTGCTAAACCGAAGCCGGATGAGGCTGATCCTGACGCGCCGGAGACTAACGGGGCGGAGCCAAAAAATTCTGCGCCTGCGGTTGCTGCTCCTTCGAGTGTTCCCACGGCGACGCCAGTCCCTGCAACAGATAAGCCAGCGCCTGCCGTTCCTCGCGCAACGGCGCCTGCGAAACCCGCGCCTGGCACTCCGGTGAAGGCGCCTACTGAACCAGCGAAGTCGGCTGAGGACGGCCGGAGTGGCGTTTCGAAGCCACCACCCGACACAAACTGAAGAAGCGTTTCGCCGTGGCGACATCGCGGCCGATCTGTTCTCGCAGTGCCTCGGGGTTTGGCCAGCGGATCTCAGCACGTATTCGTCGCAGGAATGTGAGAGTCAATGGGGTGTGTTCGTCGAGCGCGATGGGATGGAAGTTGAGCAGGTGGGATTCGACCGAGAAGGAGTCGGCACCGAAGGTGGGGCGGTTTCCGACGTTGGTGACGGCATCGAATGATTCGCTTGACTCGCCCGCGCCGATGGTCAGGGTCGTGATGTAGACGCCGTTCGCGGGAAGCAGTTCGGCATACGGAGCGAGATTGATGGTCGGTACGGTGTAGCGGGTACCGTAGCCGCGTCCTGATGCTGGCGTGCCGGCGATTGCGAAGGGCTGACCGAGCAGAGCGCGTACGTGGCTCACGTCGCCCTTGGCGATGAGCTGCCGTATGGTGCTGGAAGAGATTGCCTGCCCCCGGACGGTTTGCGGCGCGTAGACTCGGACGCTGAAGCCGAGTTCGCGGCCCAGTGTCTCGAGGCTGTCGATGCCTGCCTGGGCCTGGTAGCCGAAGCGGAAGTTTTCCCCCTCGTGCAGTTCGGTGACGTGCAACGCCTGCTGCAGCACGTTGGTTGCGAAGGTGCGGGCCGACATGCGCGAGAGCTCATCGGTGAAGGGCAGGATCAGCACTGCGTCGATGCCCGTGGCTGCGAGCAGCGCGAGCTTTTCGGTGAGAGGGGTGATGAGGGGCTGGCTCGACTCGGGGCGAATGACCCGCGCGGGATGTGGGTCGAAGGTGATCGCCACCGACTTGACGCCAAGTGCGCGAGCCCGTGCTACGACCTCGGCGATGACCCACTTATGCCCGCGATGTACGCCATCGAAGTTGCCGATCGTAGCAACCGAGGGACCGAAGTCCTGGGGGATCTCTGCGAGTTGGCGGAATATCTGCATCATGCGATCTCGAAGTTTATCTGCTGGCCGTCGTAGGCCAGTCGCATATGCGGGGGAAGGTTGGCGTTGGTTGTGTCGTGGTCGAGGTCGTGGCCCATGTGGGTGAAAAGGGCGCGGCGCGGCTTCAGACGCTCCACGATGGCAACCGAGTTTTCGAGGTGCGAGTGACTGGGGTGCGGATCGTGGCGGAGAGCATCGACGATCAATACATCGAGATCCTGCAGGAGGGGGATGCTGACATCCGGAAGGTCGCTCATGTCGGTAAGGTAGGCCGCACCGCCGAAGCGATAGCCGGTGATCTCTTGTCGCCCATGGGTGACAGGAATTCGCTGGAAGCATGCACCGAACAGCTCGATTCCTGCGCCCGGGGTGGGATCGATGCGATGGATCTGCACGCGTGCGCTGGTGGGATAGCGGTTTTCCTTGCGAAAGTTGTACTCGAAGATTCGCTCGATATTGTCTGCGGTCTCCTCATCGGCATAGACAGGCAGATCGTTCTTCCCATGAAAGCTAAGCGGGCGCAGGTCGTCGAAGCCCATGACGTGATCAGCGTGGCCGTGGGTGTAGAAGACGGCATCGACGCGGCGAATCCCTTCGCGCAGGGCCTGGGCGTGAAAGTCGGGGCCTGTATCGATCAGAACCGTGCGGCCGTTGTAGGCGAGCCGGATCGATGGGCGTGTGCGCCGGTTGTGCGGGTCGGGCGAGGTGCAGACGGCGCAGTCGCAACCGAGTGTCGGCACACCCATTGAGGTGCCGGTGCCAAGGAAGGTGAGGGTGGCTTCCATCGTTTAGCGGGCCGTTTAGCGAACGATGCTCGGGCCGGCGGGGCCTGGGCGAACGCCAGCGGGTGCTTTGGCTGCGGCGGAGCGGGCAAGGGCCTGCGTGATCTCGAGGAACGCCATGCGCAGTTCGAAGAGTGCGCTGTCGAGCAGACGGTTCTCTTCCGGGGTCAGATTGCCCTCGGTCTTTTCCGCGAGGACCCCGAGCATGTCGATGCTTTGACGCGCGCCGAGGATATCGACCTGAGGCTGCTGTCCCTCGTGGGTTGCGGCACCGAGCTGCAGCATTGCCGACATGTAGACGGACTGGACGAGCTGTTCGAAGCTCATCGCGGGCGGGTGATCCATGCCCGGATTAGCTGAGCGAATGGCGGTGTCGAGGCGGTCCGCGGTCATTTCGTAGGCGCGCTTTGCCTGGTCGTTTTCTTCGGCGGTCGGTGCGGGCGGCAGCTCCGGCTCGGTTCTGGTTTCAGGAGTCGAGGCGGCTGCGGGTTGCGGAGCTGCAGCTATGGGTTCAGGTGGAGGCGCGTGGCGCTCTTCTTTTTCTGGCGATGGGTCGGCGTCGGGGCGCAGCTCGCCGTCCTTGGTGAACTTGCGACGATCGGTAATGACGAAGGGCTTGCTTTGTTCTGGCATGGTTACACTCTTTCAGAAGATTCAGATGCAGGGCGCTGGGTTGACGGTGCAGCGGCCGAAAAGGGAAGGGATACCGGAACAGCGGCTCCGCCGGCATAGAGAAGCGGAAGGCTGCGGTCCAGAGCTTCGCGACGCACATAGCCCAGGCCAAGCTGTACCTTACCACCGGTGTTTTCGGATAGTGGAATTGCGGCAACACTCGTCAACTCTCCGACCTGTTTTGCGTTTGCCTCCAACAGTGAGCCGGCGGTGGGTAGATCACCTTCGAGCCGGAATGCGCTGAATGTGCGATGGACGTTGCCGCGCGAACGGATGCGTTCCACGATCTCCTGACCAAGGTAGCAGCCCTTGGCGAAGTGCAGGGCGCGGGTCTGGCCCGTCTCCTGCGGGAGTTCGCGGTCACGGATATCGGTGCCGTAGAGCGGTGTTCCCTCGAGGATCCGCAGCCATTCCATGCTTTGGGTTTCGCAGGGTGCTGCACCGCCGCTTTGGAGAGCATCGATTAGCTTTTGCGTGTTCTCCGAATTGGTCCACAACTCAAATTTCGGTACTAGAGGGCTGTAAGCATGGATGATGATGACGTTGGCTGCGTTCCACGACACGGTCCGCATTGCGAGTGGTTCGAGATTTTCGGGGTTGAGGCCGATTTGAGTGAGCAGAGAGGTCGCCTGTGGTCCGACGACCAGTATGCCTGACTGCGTACCTGTGACGTCGGCTATCTCCACGTCGTCCATGATGATGAAGCGGTCGAGTAGTGCCATAAGGGCGGGCACCTGGGACGACGCCGTCTCCATCAGGACAGCGTCAGGCTGGGCAAAGATCGTGGCGTCGCCCTGGATGCGGCCCTGCACGCTTAGCAGGAAGTTGTAGTTGCCCTCGCCATCCTTCAACTGCTGGATGGAGTTGGTGACCATACCATTGAGCCAGCGGACGCGGTCTTCGCCGGTTACACGAATCCACCCCATTTGATCGAGCTGCGATACTCCAGTTCCCTGGAGCAAAGCGGCAAGCTGCGAAGCGGAGCTGGATGTTGATGTGGCAGCGATATCGGATTGTGCGGGTGAGGTCATAGCGGCGGTACAGAAAACTCTCGTACACTTGATTATAGCGGTGGATCGAGAGGGTTATGTTGCAGCGCAGGCTTTGCGGTAGAGATAGAAGTTCTATGCGGTGGGTTGTCGTCTTCGCATTTTTGGCGGCCAGTTGTGCAGCTCAGACCGGAGCGGCCAATGCCGGTCAGGCGCCACCGCAATCTGACACGCAGGCCCCCATGACGAAGGAGCAGGCGAAGGAGCTTTTTCGGTCGGTGGATGAGATTCTCAGCTTTGCCAGCAGCGATACCAAACTGCCGATCGAACACACGGTGAAACGGAAGCTGATCTCTCGCGACGAGGTGAATCACTACCTTCGGGAGAAGTTCGACGAGGATGAAGGCGCGAAGCGTATGGAGCGCTCGGAGATTGTGTTGAAGAAGTTCGGCCTGCTCGACCGCGATTTTCATCTGGGCCCCTTTCTCCTCTCTTTGCTGACGGAGCAGATTGCGGGGTTTTATGACAACAAGACGAAGACCGTGAATCTGCTGGACTGGATTCAGCCCGATGAGCAGAAGCCGGTGCTGGCGCACGAGCTGACCCACGCCCTGCAGGACCAGAAGGTCGGGCTTACGAAGTGGTCTTCGGTGAGTCTCAACGGGCCGTCGCATAACGTGCAGGAGGACAACCGTCATTTGCAGGTGGATGAAGCCGACACTGCGCGCAGTGCTGTTGCGGAGGGCCAGGCGATGGCTGTGTTCGTCGACTACACACTGCTGCCGACCGGAAAGACGCTCGCCGATGCGCCGGAGATGATGGACAAGTTGAAGGACCAAGTGGCCGATACTTCCGGCTCGCCGGTAATGGCGCGCGCGCCATTGCTTCTGCAGGAGTCGTTGTTGTTTCCTTACAGCGACGGGCTGAACTTCGAACAGGCGATTCTGGTGAAGGCGGGCAAGGAAGCGGCCTTCGCGGGTGTGCTGGCCAACCCGCCCTCTTCAAGCTTCGAGATCATGCACCCGGAGGCTTATATGACGCACGCTCCGGTGCCGGTGGTCCGGTTACCGGACATTCATCCTCTGCTTGATCCGGAGTACACTCCCTACGATATCGGCGTGATGGGCGAACTTGATGTGCGCATTCTGATTGAACTCTTCGGCGGCCGCGAGATGGCGGACGCGCTTGCACCGGCGTGGAACGGGGGTGCGTACTTTGCCGCCCAGCGCAAATCGGCGGTCACTGCCGCGGAGAAGGAGTCAACGGCGTCGCTTGGGCTGCTCTACTACTCGAGCTGGAAGAATCGTGATTCGGCCCGATCGTTCATGCGTATCTATGCTGATGAGATTTCCAGAAAGTACTCCGGTGTTGTAGAGCGGACACGGGACGAGGCCGACGATCGGGAGCAGGTCTATTCGACTCGCGAGGGCGATGTGCTGATCTCTCTTTCCGGAACCGGTGTTTTTGTCGGCGAAGGCTTCGACCTCGCGCTTGCTCGTAAGCTGCGCGACACAATCGTCAGCGCGCAGCCGCAGGGGCCGTTGCGGCAGGCAAGTGCACCAATGCAGGAACCTGCGCTCTCCATGGCGCGCGTTCTCGCTTCCTATGGCGCTGTCAATGCAAACGCGTTGCAACGATATACTTCTAGAGGGTCAACGATAAGTTCGGACAGCGTCCGCTAAGGGAGCACAGGGTTTGAAGAAGGCAGAGATAGGCATCATCGGAGGCAGTGGCCTGTACGCCATGCCCGGACTTACCAACATGCGTGAAGAGCGCGTTACGACACCATTCGGTGATCCTTCCGACGCCATTATTTTAGGCGAGCTAGAGGGGCGGAACGTTGCCTTTCTCGCGCGGCACGGACGCGGGCATCGCATTCTGCCCAGTGAGTTGAACTTTCGGGCCAATATCCTCGCTATGAAGATGCTGGGTGTTGAGCGCATCCTCTCAGTGTCCGCAGTGGGCTCACTTAAAGAAGAACACAAGCCGACTGACTTCGTCATTCCCGATCAGTTCATTGACCGCACGTACGCCCGTGTCTCCACTTTCTTTGGCGACGGCATCGTGGCGCATGTTGGTTTCGGCGATCCTGTCTGTGCAACGGTGGCTTCAGTCTTCCAGAAAGCTTGCGACGCTGTGGGCGTGGTGGGGAAGACCGGCGGGACCTATGTGTGCATGGAGGGACCCCAGTTTTCGACGCGTGCGGAATCGAATCTTTACCGGAGCTGGGGCGCCGATGTGATCGGCATGACCAACTTGCAGGAGGCGAAGCTGGCCCGCGAGGCGGAGATCTGTTACGCCACGATGGCGATGGTCACCGACTATGACTGCTGGCGGGAAGGCCATGACGACGTCACCATCGATCAGGTTGTTGCGGTGCTTCATCAGAATGCAGACAATGCGGCCAAGGTTGTGCGCGCTGCCATTGCGGCTATGCCCATCGAAAAAAACTGTGCCTGTGGCGACGCGCTCAAATATGCCATTCTTACCGATCGCAAGGTAATTCCTGCGGAGACGCGGAAGAAGCTTGCGGTTCTGCTGGATAAGTACTTTTAGTGCGGGGCCCTCGTTTTACTCAATCTTTAGTTTGTATCTTTATTTGTTACATATCATAAATCTTTGTTGTGCCAAAAGGAGTTTATGGCAATTCTCGTCGTAGGATCGGTAGCGTTCGATAGCATTGAGACACCGCACGGTAAAGTTGACCATTGTCTGGGGGGTGCGGCGACGCACTTCGCGCTTGCAGCGAGTTACTTTACTCCAGTGCGGGTCATTGCGGTCGTTGGAAAGGACTTTACCGCCGAGCACGAAGCAGTGTTGACGCGGCGGGGCATCGATACCCGGGGTATCGAACGCTCAAACGGGCTCACCTTTCACTGGACCGGCTCGTACTCGGGTCACATGGATGTGGCCAAAACGCTGGGCACGGACCTGAATGTTTTCGAGACATTCGAACCGAAGATTCCCAGCGCCTACAAAGACAGCGAATATCTTTTTCTCGCGAACATCGATCCGGTGCTGCAGGCTCGCGTGCGCAGCGAGATGCCGAAGGTGCGTATGGTCTGTGGCGACACGATGAATTACTGGATCGCCGACCACGCTGCAAATCTCGCTAAGGTGTTGCGCGAGCTCGACGTGCTGTTGATCAACGACGGTGAAGCGCGGATGCTGGCAGGCGAGAGCAACATAGTGGTCGCTGCAGAAAGAGTGCTCACCATGGGGCCGAAGACGCTCGTGGTAAAGCACGGCGAATACGGCGCTACGGCGTTCTTCAGCAACCGCTCTTTCTCGGGCGCCAAATTCTCGCGGCCCTTTCGAGCACCGGCGCTCCCACTGGCCAAGGTTGTCGACCCGACTGGCGCGGGCGACTCCTTCGCCGGCGGCTTCTACGGGTACCTTGCATCGCAGCCAGAGTTGACACCTGCGGTCTTTCGCACGGCCATGTTCTATGGAGGCGTGATGGGCTCATTCGCCGTCGAACGCTTCGGTACCGAGCGCCTGCAGAACGTGACTCGGCAGGAGATCGACGAGCGCTTCAACCTATTCCGGGAGATTTCGCACCTTGAGCATCCGGGCGTCTAGATCATCCAGAGCTTTCAGTCGTGCGGCATCGGCCAATGTGGCTGGTGCCGCCGCTGCAGGCGCTGTGGGCACAAGCTCCGATGAGGTGCGACCTGCGACACGCGAGGAGACCTTCCCAATCGCGCTTGCCGCAGTCCTGCTCTCCTTCATCGCGCTGCTCGTTTGTTTTTCACGCGGCTACCTGCTGCTGTATGGAGACGCGGTCGCCCACCTCGGGATCGCCCGCCGCATTCTCGACTCTCACAACCCCGGACTGGTTCAGCTCGGCGGCGTCTGGCTGCCGTTGCCTCATCTGCTGATGCTTCCGTTTGTGCAAAAAATAGAGTGGTGGCAGAACGGACTCGCCGGCGCGTGGCCTTCCCTGATTTGTTACATTGCCAGCGTGGCCGGATTCTACCGGCTTGCGCGCCACCTGCTTGTGCCGCGTTGGGCCATTGCATCGACAGCATTCTATGCGCTGAATCCCAATCTGCTGTACCTCGCAACCACGGCGATGACCGAGCCGCTTTTTCTGGCGCTGCTCATCTGGACGACGCTCCTTACGGTGGAGTGCATTGCGGCCATCCATGCTGCTCGTCAAGGCGTCGTTGCTCGACGCCTGGTTCTTATTGCGGTGTTTGTCCTGGCGGCCGTCTACACTCGCTACGATGGCTGGGTTCTTGGCGCGGCAGTCTGGTGCGTCATTACCTTTGCGCTGGCACGTCGACGCGATGTCTTGCGCAGCGTCGCTCCCACCTTCACGCTCTTCACGCTCATTGTGGTTGCAGGCCCGATAGGCTGGCTGGCATATAACCAGCACTTCTCTCACGATCCGTTGGACTTTATTCGTGGTCCCTATTCGGCGTCTGCTATCGAGACGAAGACTGCGGCGTCGGGTTCGGAGCATTATCACGGTTGGCACAGCTCTTTCTGGGCACTGGTGTACTACACTCGTGCGTCGCAAGTGGATGCAGCTTTTTGGGAGACCGGCTTTCTCGTTATGACTGCGGCGATTGGTGGTCTGATGATTGCTATTCGTCGCAGGCTCGCGTTGGCTGCAATTCTTCTGTGGATGCCGCTGCCGTTTTATGTCTACTCGGTGGCCTACGGTTCAGTTCCGATCTTTATCCCGCAACTGTGGCCGCACTCCTATTACAACTCTCGTTACGGCATGGAGATGCTTCCGGCGCTTGCTCTCTTTGGATTGCTCGCTGTGCAGTGGCTTGAGGGCCGGTGGAGCTGGTCGCAGCCGCTCGTGAAGAGGCTTATGCAGCCGATCACCCTACTGCTGATCGCTCTGAACACGGTTGGCATGATGTACGTAACTCCGCTGGTACTCAAGGAGGCTCTTGCCAATTCGACGACGCGCGTTGCTTTTGAGACTACGCTTGCCCGTCAGCTGCGTCTTTTTCCCTCCGGATCAACCATACTGATGTACACCTCGGACCACGTTGGTGCGTTACAGGTAGCGGCGATTCCTCTGCGCCAGACCATCAATGAGGGGGATTACGACAGCTTCCAGGCCGCGCTGGCTGCACCGGCCGAACACGCAGCTTATGTCGTCGCCATCGCGGGAGATCAGGTATCCGCTGCTGTTGCAGCGCATCCCGAAGGCCTCACGGAACTCACCATTTTGTGTACCAGCGGACAGCCGTGCGCCCGAATCTACCAATCCAACCGAGTATCTCGCTCCACCGAAGTCATAGATGTCCGTCATTGAACAGAACGCTGAGGCACAATAAGAACAGCATGATTCCCTTCGTCAAAGCACACGCCTGCGGCAATGATTTCCTGATTATTGAAGAGCCGCTGGCACAGCGCCGCCACACCGAACTCGCGCGTAAGCTTTGCGCACGGAACACCAGCGTCGGGGCCGATGGCATTGAGTTCCTCGAGCGGAAGCCCAACGGCGATCTCTTCCTGCGTCTTTTCAATGAGGACGGCAGCGAGGCTGAGCTTTCTGGAAATGGGACACGATGCGTTGCCGCGTGGCTTGCGAGCAGTGAGGGCAGGCAGAACGTTGCCCTGGGTACCCACGGCGGCTTGCGTACTTGCCATGTCGTCGAGGCAGCCGATCCGACGTACTTGATCGAAAGCGAGATGGGTGTTCCGCGTGTCATGCCGCGTACGATCGCGCTGCCTGGTGTCGGCAATGTGGCTGGGGCTATGGTCAATGTAGGGAATCCGCACTTCGTTCTCTTCGTCGACACCGACGACTTCAGCGCGCATGGCCATAGCTGGCAGCAACTCGGCGCACAGATCAGTGTCAGTCCGCTCTTTCCCCACGGCACCAACGTTGAGTTTGTTCGTGTCCTGTCCTCTTCGGAGATAGCTTTCCGGATTTATGAGCGTGGTTGCGGCCCAACTACATCCTCGGGTACTGGTACATGTGCTTCTTCTGCTGCTGCGATGGCGTTGCGTAATGTTGATCGCGAGCTGATTGCGGTGGCTGAAGGTGGGGCGCAGCGCACGGTTTGGCCCGCAAATGATGCTGTAATGCGGCTGACCGGGCCAGCTGAAATTATTTGCCACGGGGAGGTATTTGCTCTGTGACGACCCCATCGATTGCCGCGGTAAAGCCCCGTGCCTTGCTTCCGGGTGCAACTCTTGCGGTCCTTTCGCCGGCGAGTACGCCGAAGCCTGACCTGGTGCATCGTGGGATCGCTCATCTGCATTCACTCGGTTACAAGACAACTCTTGGTACACATGCTCTTGATAGCGGGCCGCTTTATTATGCAGGGACGATTGAAGACCGACTCAATGATTTGCACTCTGCATTTGCAGATCCGGCGATCGACGGTATTGTATGTGCCCGCGGCGGGTGGGGTTCGGCTGAGTTGCTCCCGTACCTTGATGCGGCACTGATTCGCTCAAACCCCAAGGTTTTCGTTGGTTACAGCGATCACACTACGCTTCATTGCTGGCTTCATAACGAAGCGAATCTTGTCACCTTCTATGGTCCGATGGTTGCTGCGGACTTTTCGCGTGATGACGGCGTCGATTCGGCAAGTTGGCAACACAGCCTTCAGGGTGACGGTTCCTGGTCGCTTGGTATCGCGGACGGCCTTCGCGTTCTTCGGCCGGGACTTGCCCAAGGTCTGCTGAATGGTGGGTGTATCTCTATTTTTGCGGAGGCGCTCGGTACACCGTATACCCCCCGTATCGATGGCAGTAGCATTCTTTTCCTTGAAGACATCGGGACGAAGCCGTACCAGTGGGATCGCATGCTGCTGCATCTCCGTTATTCCGGGTTGTTGGAGAAGGTGACCGGCATCGTCTTTGGGGATATGCGCCAATGCGTCTCTCCCGAGGAGGAGGAGTATCTCGACCGCGCTATTCTTCACGCTCTTCGCGACTTCGAAGGTCCAATTGCCATCGGCTTACGCAGCGGGCATGTGGGCTGCGGCAACGTTACGCTCCCACTGGGGGTTCAGGCTTCGCTTGACCTTACCGAGGCGGGGAATCCGCGGATGCACCTTCTCGAAGCAGCGGTTACGGTTTAGGCTTGTATTCTTCGGCCAAGACCTTCGATCATGCAAAATTCCAAGCATATTCATCTCATCGGCATCTGCGGTACAGCGATGGCTTCACTCGCGGGAATGTTGCAGCTTCAGGGACATCGCATCAGCGGTTCGGACACTGCTGCGTATCCGCCGATGAGCGATCTGCTAGCCAGCCTGAAGATTCCGATCCACGAGCCTTATTCTGTGAGCAATCTCGATCCGCGTCCTGATCTCGTCGTCGTTGGAAACGCTATTTCGCGCGGGAATGTGGAACTTGAGTACGTGCTCGATAGGCGCATTCCTTTTTGCTCGATGGCTTCGATCCTGCATGACGAGTTTCTTCCTGGCCGCGAATCGCTGGTCGTCGCGGGTACGCACGGGAAGACGACGACGACCAGCATGCTTGCGTGGATCTATGAAGTTGCCTCGCGGCGGAATCCAGCTCTGGCGCCGTCGTTTCTCATTGGGGGCGTGGCGGAGAATTTCGGCACCAGTTTTATGGTGCGGCCCACTCGGCCGTTTCTTCTTGAGGGCGACGAGTACGATACGGCGTTTTTCGATAAGGGGCCTAAGTTCCTGCATTACTTTCCCGATGCCCTCATCCTGACCCATGTTGAGTTCGATCACGCTGATATTTATGTCGATCTTCCTGCGGTCAAGACGGCTTTCAAGCGGCTTGTTAATCTTGTTCCGCGACGGGGGCGTATTGTCGCCTTCGACAGCAGCGAAAATGTTAGCGAATGTGTTGCGAAGGCTTTTTGCGCGGTTGAACGGTATGGTTTTAGCTCCGATTCGCAATGGCGCATCTCCAATCTGCTCCACGAAGGCGCTCTGACGCACTGGACGTTGACTCGGGGCGGTTCTTTTTTTGCCGAACTCTCGTTGCCAATGGCAGGTGAGCATAACGCGCTGAACGCCACTGCCGCCGCTGCTCTTGCCACTGGGCAGGGTGTGCCGACGGAGGCCATCATCGAAGCGCTGGCTACCTTCAAGAGCGTCAAACGCAGGCTTGAGGTTCGCGCCGTCGTCGAAGGGGTCACCATTATTGACGACTTTGCGCATCACCCCACGGCGATTCGAGAGACTCTGCGCGCTCTGCGCGAGTCCTATCCGGGGCGGCGTCTTTGGGCGGTTCTTGAGCCGCGCTCGAATACGCTGCGGCGAAATGTTTTCGAGGTCGACCTGGTGGAGAGCCTCGCACTTGCCGACTGCGTTGTGCTGGCCGCAGTTTTCAAATCTGAGAGCATTCCTGCAGCGGAGCGTCTGCATCCGGAACGTGTCGTCTCTGCGCTTACGGCGCGCGGCACGTCCGCGTCCCTCTTTGCGGACGCAGACGAAATTGTCGCAGCAATCGCGCCACAGCTCAGGACCGGTGATGTTGTTGCGATCCTTTCCAACGGGGGTTTCGGCAATATCTATCAGAAACTGCCATCCGCTATCGCTGCGCGAAATTCAACGAGCTGAAGCGTGTGATCCTGCCAGCCTTCTCACGACTGCGGTAAGCTTCAAAGTGGTATGTTTGCAACTTTCAAGCTGGCGTTTGTTTATCTCACACTCGGTCCAATCACCGGAATTATCGGCATCCCCTATACGCTGCTGGTTGGAGATATCAGCCTTTTGTATCGCGTCGCGATGTGGATCACGAATGCTGGCGTTCGCGCCGCCGGCATCAAGATCGAGATGAGCGGACTCGAGAATATTCCGGCTGGCCGCAGCTGTATCTTCATGAGCAACCACGTCTCGAACCTCGATCCTCCGGTTGTGCTTCCATTGCTGCCGGGCCGCAGCTCGGTGCTCCTCAAAAAGGAGCTGATGAGCATCCCGATCCTGGGCAAGGCGATGCGCCTGGCGAAGTTTGTGCCGGTAGAGCGAGGCAGTCGTCGCGATGCAGCGCAGGCGAGCGTGGAGGCTGCTGCCGATGCTTTGCGCTCCGGGCTGCATATTCTCGTTTACCCCGAGGGCACCCGTTCTCTGGATGGAAGACTATCGGCCTTCAAGAAAGGGCCGTTCTTCCTCGCGCAGGAGACTCAGGCGCCAATTGTTCCAATCGCCATCTCGGGCACGCAGACCATGATGCGCAAGGGAAGCAGCGCGATAACACCCGGACTGGCACGGATTCAAATGCTTCCGGCCGTCGAGCCGTCTGAGTATGCAACTCGTGAAGAACTAATGCTTGCGGTGAGGAGTTCCATCGCCGAAGCGTTGCCGCCGGAGATGAAGCCGGCTATTTGACGATTGCGTTGTTGTAGCCGTCGGTTTGAAGGCGCTGGCGCATGGTGTCGGCCTCTTTTCGAGTTGAAAATGGACCGATCTGTACGTGGAAGAGTTTGTCCTGTGGCTCGCGCCGGATGGCTACGGTGTAGCCCCTGCGCTTGAGGTCAACGGCGACAACATCAGCATCTTCCTGATGCGACATGGCGGCGACCTGCACGACGGGAGACCCCGGCGAGGGCGCTGTAGCTGAAACAGGTACGATTGCAGCCGGCTTGGCCGCGTTTGCTGCAGGTTCGGCATGCACGTCGGGACGGGGGGCTGAGACGGCTGCCTTGACAGTGTCGGCTGGGGCAATCTCCTGGCTGTCCTGCGCAGCAGCATTCGGCGGATCGATTGGCACGATCGCAGATTGAGTTGCACCAGCGGATTGTTTGCTTGCCGTTTGATTTGCAGGGCTTCCGGGCGCCGGTTTGGAGCTGTTGCTCTCGGAGTTTGTAGTCGCCTCCGACTGGCTCCCTGTAGACAGTACCGACCGCCTGCCCAACGAGTAGCCAAAGCCGAAGAAGACAGCGCAGAGCAACGCCAGAGCCAAGAAGATGCCCAGGATCGTTGTTGCTCCCAGGGAGATTTCACGGTCCTGTCCGGCCGCTTCGTGAAGATCCTGCAGATCGTGATCGGTTTCGTATCGGGTGTGCACGGTCAGACCTTCTTCTCCAGAGCTGCGTCGGGAGTGAATGTCTTATTGAACAGGTTCATCAGCTCCATGGGAAGAGGGAAGACGATGGTGGTATTTTTCTCGACACCTATCTCGGTCAGGGTCTGGAGATAGCGGAGCTGGAGGGTCATGGGCTGGGTGGCCATAAGCTGTGCCGCTTCTACGAGTTTGGCTGCGGCGTTGAACTCGCCCTCGGCATGAATGATCTTGGCGCGGCGTTCGCGCTCGGCCTCGGCTTGTTTGGCCATGGCGCGCAGCATGGACTCGGGCATGTCGACCTGCTTGACCTCGACCGAGACGACCTTGACGCCGAAGGGAGAAGTGTGGCCGTCGATGATGGTCTGGATGCGCAGATTCAAGGCCTCGCGATGGGCAAGCAGACCGTCGAGGTCGACTTCGCCCAGCACAGAGCGCAGAGTCGTTTGTGCAAATTGAGAGGTCTGGTAGATGTAGTTAGCGACCTCGATGACAGCTTTGGTGGGATCGACGACGCGGAGGGTGATGACTGCGTTGACCTTGAGAGTGACGTTATCGCGGGTGATGACGTCCTGCGGGGGAACCTCCATCGCCTCCTGCCGCAGGCTGACACGAACGATCTGGTCGAGAGGACGGAAGACCCAGATGACGCCGGGGCCCTTTGCCGCCTCCTTGACACGTCCCAGACGAAAGATGACGCCGCGCTCATACTCTTTGAGGATATTGAGGGCGTTGATCAGGTAGAGGACGACGATGACGATGGCGAAGAGGAGCGGGAGAGACATCATGGGTAGGACCCTCTGGTGGACCAACTGCGGGCACCGCTGCGATTGTACGGCAGCCGCAGGGGTGACCGTTGCTGGTTTAGAAACGCAGGAAGAAGCCGAACCCAGGCTCAAAGGTCGTGGTGTGCTGTTCGATTCTCAGGTAGTTCGTCTCAAAGTCAGGCGCTTTGAAAAAAACCTGGCGGTACTCCGCGCGAATGCCAAAGTGGGGAGACAGAACGGTGGTCTCCACGCCGACCGAGCCGTAGTACGTTGCGCGGGCCTGCTCTGGCAGGGCGAGTCCACCGCCGGGAGTCGGCCGAAAGACCGTGGTGCCTGCCCCTCCCGACGCAAAGGGGGTCAGCCCGAAGTACTGCTTCCTGGAGTGGATGACGTAGCCAAGCGAGTACTCGCTGGCGTTCTGTTGCACACCGCCATTAGCTTGTGACCCGAAGGGGGTAAACGTGTCGGTGTATCGAGCGTAGCTGTAGTTCGCCTCCAAACCTACGAACGGGGACACGATGTAACGCAGGGTGACCAAAGCTCCCGCTGTGTTGCCGGGGCTGAGGTTGACCGGGGTGGGCTGCTGACTGGTGGAGGTGCTGACATTTGCAACGCCGTTGGAGGCCTGGTTAAAAACACCGATACCAACGATGGCGAGATCGGTGCGAGCGAGCTGACGGTCAAGGGGCGTTTCCGGGGAGGTCGCCTGCGCTTTGGCGGTTGATCCTATCGCTGTTAGCAGTAGGCAAAGTAAAACACTTCGGACACACGACTGGCGAGGCACATTCAACATCAAGACGAAACTCCCTTTTCGAAAACTACCGTCCTTTTAGTCTACTCTGGCGCGGACGCTGGTGGGGTTGCGCAGGCTCATCAAACGCTATCCCGCACTGGCTCTACGATTAAGACGAGACCCTCCACGCTCAGTACGGAGACCGAGGACCCGACGGCGAGCGATACGTGTTCCCGTGTCGCGGCCTGCCAGAGTTCGCCGCGGATTTCGACCTGTCCGGTGGGGTTTAACGGGGTACGCACGATGGCGGTGCCGCCGATCATCGCCTGAGGACCGGTGAGGACCTTGCTGCGGCGCGCACGGACAGCGATCCAGGCGAGCCCGAAGGAGATGGCACCAAAGCCAAGGCCCGCGCCCACTGCCGTCGCAGTATGGACCCGCAGCTCGGGGATAGGGCCGTCGACGAGGGTGGCGAGGCCGAAGACGAGTGAAGCAACGCCCGCCAGCGCAAGCACGCCGTGGCCGCCGAACTTTGCCTCGAGCACAATCAACATAACTGCCGCAAGCAGCAAAACGATCGCCGTATGCCGGATGGGAAGAAGGTTCAGGCCGAAGAGGCTGAGTAGAACGAAGAGCGTGCCGATCGAGCCGGGTACGACGGTGCCGGGGACGTTGAACTCGAGATAGATAAGAAGGCCGCCGAGGACCAGCAGCAGAACAGCGATATCAGGATTCGTCAGCTTGCTGAGCAGGCGCTCACGCATGGAAGGGGCGATGGTAACGATCTCCGCTCCTTGCAGGTGCAGGGTTTGAGTGGTGCCATCGAAGCGGTGGATCTCGCGGCCATCGAGCGCGGTGAGCAGGGAAGCGTCATCGGCTGAATCGAGGTCGATCAGCTTCAGCTTGAGAGCCTCTTCGTCGCTGTAGGACTTGGAGTTGCGGACAGCGTCCTCGGCGGCTTCAACGTTGCGTCCTCGGCGGCCGGCGTAGGAGCGGAGGAACGCCGCGGCGTCGTTCTCGATCTTCTGCTTGAGGACGGGATCAATCGAGCCGCCCTCGACGATGGGGTGGGCGGCGCCGGCGTTGGTTCCGGGAGCCATGGCGGCTATGTCGGCGGCTTCAAGGAGGAAGAAGCCCGCAGAACCCGCTCGGCTGCCGGTCGGCGAGATGAAGATGACGACCGGGACGGAGGAGTTTTCGATGGCCTGGACCATGACGCGGGTCGATTCGAGAAGGCCGCCGGGCGTACCCATGGAGATGAGGACCAGTTGGGCGTGCAGGCGAGCGGCTTCCTGAAGGCCGCGCTGGAGGTAGTCCGCGGTGACGGGCTGGATGGTGTCGTGGAGAGTGAGTTTGACGACGACCGTGGTTCCGGTGTCGGCGGACAGGGTTGCAGGGAAGAGACAGGAGAGCGCCATCAGCAGTGCGGGGAAGGTTTTGAGGGTGCGCCTCATGGGAGACTCTGTCCACGCGCTTGCAGGGCCTGCTTCATACCCTGAGCGGCTGTATCTTTTGGGTCAAGCTGGAGCGCTTTGCTGACATTGGAGGCGGAGGAGTCGGTCTGGTTCGCCTGGAGGTCGAGGCGCGCGAGCACGAGATAGGCAGGAACATTGGGGTGCAGGTTGAGCGAGGCCTGGGCCTCAGCGCGGGCTTCGGCTGCGCCGCCGCTGCGTTCGCGCACCTGGGCGAGACCGGCATGGGCATCGGCACTGGAGGGGTCGGCTGTGATGGCGGCTTGGAACTCCTGTTCCGCCTCGGGGATCAGGCCCTGGGCGAGGTAGTCGCGGCCGAGTTGGGTATATTGCATTGCCTGTTCGGCGGGGGGAAGGGTGGCCATGCGGGCGGCGCGCATCTGGTCGAGCTGGAAGGCTGCCTGACGGAAAGAGGCTTCGGAGTAGGTTCGGCGGATGCGTTCGACCGGGGAGAAGTCAGAGGAGGGAGCGGCCGTTGTGCCTGGTTTGGCGACAGGTGCGATGTGCTTGCCCGCGTTGATTGCGGCTCTAAGCTCGACAGCCTCTGTGTCGGCTGGGCGCAACTTCAAGGTCTGATCGACCTCTGTCTGAGCTCCGGCAAAGTCGCCTCGGCGAAGCAAGGCAACGGCGAGGTTGTAGTGGTAGTCCGGATCGTTGGGGTCAGCATTGGAGGCGCGTTGGAAGAGGGGAACGGCGTCGTGGCCCTGGCGGCTGGAGGCCACTGCCTGGTTGTTGACGACCTCGGGAAGGGGAAGTCTGCTGGCGACGAAGGCGAAGGCGGACTCGGCTTCAGCGTATTTTGCGGTGTTGAACCTGGCGAGTCCGATGTAGAAGCTGGCTTCGAGGGCGCGCCGGTCAGTCGGAGGGATTTTGGCAAAGGTCGCCGCGGCCTGGTCGTAATCGCGCTGTGTGAACTGGGCTTTTCCCAGGGCGAGCAGTGCGGCTGGATAGTCGGGTGTGTCTTGAATTGCCATCTGCAGTCGCTTGATTCGCTCCTGCGATGTAGTTGCATCGGTTCCCCGGATGTAGTTCTCGAAGGCACTGAGCCGGACGCCGGATGAGGCTGCGAGAAAAGTCTGCTGGGCTATGTTGAAGTGCGGATCGATCTGACGTGCGACCTTCCAAGCGATGGCGTTCTCCACGTCGTAGAGGCGAGTGAGCTCGCTCGAGTCCTCGAGTGGCTGGGACATGCGCAGCTTATTGACCTCGAGAACCTGCGCCTGGACAGCGATGCGAGCGCCATTGACGGTGTAGCTGCCCACGATGACAAAGTCGGCGTCAAGGGTCTGCGCGATACGGATGGTGGTCGCGCGCGAGGGCTTGAAGTCGATGGGAAGGCCAAGATGATCGAGAGCGTACTGCCGGTCATCGCGTGTGATGGTCAGGAACCCTACAGAGGCCAGGCGCTGGTTGAGCGTGTCAGGAAAAGAGTCGCCGATCCAGGCAAGATTGGTCTGGCCGGTGCGGTTGTCGAACGGGAGCACAAGCACGACGCGACCACCGGTCTCAAGCGTTTCAATATCCGATGTGGATTGCGAGAAGCTGAATTTCGAGAATCCCGGAAGAGCGCACAGGAGCAGCAGAAGAGCCGGCCAGCGTCTTTGGAAGAGCCGGCGAACTTGAGAGGGCCTCGTCACAGATATAAGTATAGAGCGTCAGTGTTTGACCGGCTGTGTCAGCGCAGCTTCGACGATACGGGGGAAATGGATCACGGCGGCCCACTCGCCTTTGCGGTGGGCTTGCCAGACGACGTCTCCGTGCAGGAGAGCCGCGACCTCGGATGGTGGGAGATCGCGATGGAAGTCGAAGTACTTTGTGTCGGCAGATTCGTTTCGGCGGCCGAGGGTGGTACGATCCGAGGGCGGCTCCCATTTGGTGGAGAAGATGAGGGCCACGTCGTAGCTCCCGGGGTCGGCGGCGGCCTTCTGGATCTGGTCCATCGCAAAGTTCTGAATGGCTACGGTCTTAACTGGGTGGTTAGTGTAGCCAAGCTCCGGGCGGTTGAGTTCCGATGTAGCTGGCCACGCTGTTAGCACTGTGGCTTGGGGGTAGGTCTGGTCGATGAAGTGGACAGCATGCTGGTGGAGAACGATCATGTCGCGGTAGGTGAGGTTGTCTTCAGGCGCGAAGGCGTAGGGTGGATTGATCCAGATGCCGGCGAGAAAGGCCGCAGCGCTGAAGGCGGCGATGAGAGGCCAGCGCCCAGGGATGCGGCGGCGCCAGGTGTTGACACAGATAACGAGAATCAGGGGGTACAACGGGAGAAGATAGCGCGTCAGCAGAGCGCCGCCGAGGACCGAGAAGGCGATCCAATTCGCAAGCAGTACAACGCCTAGTGCTTCGAGGGCGGGGCGGGCAATTGGTTTGCGGGTGTTGGTGACGGCGACTGGAATGAACATCGCGGCGACAGTGCAGACGACCGGGACGAACATGTTCATGTGAGTCGTCAGATGAAGGAGGCGGTGCCAGAGACAGAGGGCGATACGGTAGGCGTCGAAGTTTGCCGTTGCGTTGTAGCGGAGGAACTCGGGGTTGCCGAAGACGAAGCCGGTTTGATGATAGTGATAGGCGTACCACGCTGCCAGTGGGACGATTGGCGCGAGTAGAGCAAACAGCCAGTTCAAGTGAAGTCGGCGCAGGATTGGTTCGCGACGATTGCGGATGATGAGAATTGCCTCCCAGAGGGCGAGAGCCGCTGGTGTGACGATGGCCGTCTCTTTAGAGAGAGCGGCAAGCGAGAACATGAGTGCGGCCAGGAACGCGTTTCTGCGTACTGATTCGTCGCGGTCGAAGTAGAAGGCGAGTCCCCAGAGCGTGAAGGCGGCGGCGAAGATGTCAGCGTGAGCGAGTGTGCTTTGCGCGAACCAGATGGGATAGATCGCCGTCAGGATGACGGTGACTGCGGCGACTGCAGTTGTGGTGAGTTCTCTTGCGAGTTTGAACACGCCGAGTAGCGCCCCCGCGGAGACCATGCAGACCAGCGTGCGGGTGCCGCTGACGACGTATCCGGAGAGGTGCCACCAGGCCGCGAGGAGAATAGACGGCAGCGGCGGATGCGCGTTGGTAACAGTGGTCTGCGGGATGAGAGTGCCCGTGCGGAAGAAATCCCACGCGGCGGGGATATAATAGCCGGCTTCGTCCCAGAAGTACGGAAGGCGAAGCAGGCGATAGTGCGAGAGATAGATCGCGACAAAGAAGAGCGGGTAGAGCATCCAGAGAGGGATGTCGCTGGGGGACTGCTGGCCGTCTTTTCCGGCTCTGCCTAGGAGGGTCACGCTTTAGTTGACGGGGCCGCCGCTGTGGGGGAGTTGCTCGAGGGTGATAGAGCCGAAGGTCTGCTCGTACTGGGCCAGATTGTGGCCGAGCACATTCCAGAGGGCCTTGGCCTGCTGGGGGCTGAGATAGATACCCTGGAAGTTTTTGACGGTCAGTTCCTCCTGGCTCTGCTGGGTCATAGTGCCGAAGACGAGGAAGAAGTCCCAGACGCTCATGCGAACCTGGACGCTGTTGGCGTAGCCGTCGCGGTAGTCCTGCGTGTTGGTGAGTTTGAGTGTGGGCTGGTCTGCGGACTGGGTGGCGGGCGGGTTTGGGTTCTGCGGGCTCATTGAATCTCTTTCCGGGTTAGATGGATCTTTTGGTGCGGGAGAAGGGACTCGAACCCCCACGGATTTCTCCGCTTGGACCTAAACCAAGTGCGTCTGCCATTTCGCCACTCCCGCATTCCTTGCATCAACAGGGCGATGTTGTTGAGAAGAGCCACCTGCCACGACTAGCCTATGGCAAAGAGATGTCGATTGCAATGCCACTGCTGTGCCAGGCTTTGACTGGAGTCTAGTGCTTGATAAGCCACATCACCCAGCTCGCCGCGATAGTGCCGCCGACGAAGAGGGCAAAGCAGAAGGCGCCGAAACGGATCATCATGCGCGGATCGGAGCGCTGAGTGATGCCGAAGACGATGGAGGTGAAGAGCGAGAAGAGGATGACTGCTCCGAAGTGTGAGATGGTCACGAGCGCTTCCTCCCGGTTGCCAGCGAGTGCGCGTCGACGGCGGAGATGATGTTCAGCAGTCCGGCCACAACGATGAACTTGGTGCCATAGTCGGCGGTGGCCACCTGCACTGCGGCCTGGCCGAGGTCGAAGGCGCGGGCGAGGACGTAAAGCAGGCCGTTGCCGAGGTCGCCGGCAAAGTTGAGGACATCGAGCAGGTCGCCGGTGTTGGGAGAGTAGATCTTGCCCTTGAGGGTAAGGCCTATGGTGAACATCGCCAGAATCGAGACCATGAGGAGGCCGCCGCGGATCCATTTGCGCAGCATGAGGTGGCCTGCGCCGGGGACGAGCCATCCGGCGATCAGGACCATCACCGGTAAGGAAGAGGATTGCGCGGTGCGCGTTTGTGCTGAGACGTCAGTGGCCATCGCTGGTTTGATGATAACAGGATGGATGCCGGATGAGACCGGAAGCTGCAGACAAGGCCGAGAAGACAGCGCCACTTTTTCGCGCCCAGAAATCTAGTGAAAGTCCCTGTTCAGGCAGGAATTGGTACTGAGGTCTCGCTGACCGGATCAGGAAGCCGATCACTGCTCTACGATCGTCCAGCTGGCATCGGGATCGAACGCATTCATCGCGGTTGCGATTTCGGTTGTGTTCTTCCCCAGGTCCTTTTGGAGCAGCACGCCATCCTGATTGATGATGAAGGTCATTACTCCGGAGTTGCGGTACTCCGCCGGATAGGCGACGAAGGCGAATCCGCCAGTCATCCTCCCGTTCACCACATAGTCCTTCGCTCCGCCCGGCGCTTTATCGCTTTGCCCCTTCAGCATACGGAAGTAGTAGCCGTGGAACGCCGTGTGTCCCTCGGGCTTTGCCGTATATCCTTCGGCGGTTGCGAACGCCGCCAGAGGCCCCAGCGGGCTCGGCGGCTGTCCGTTAGCCGACTGCCAGTACAAGCCGTTCTGCTTGCCCGGGTCACTAATGAACTTCGCAGCGAATAGTTTCGCGGGTTGGCCATCATGAGGCTGCGAGTAGTACTCCCCCTGCGCGTCCACCGCGGCATTACACACATCGATGATTGCCAGTTCATTCCTGCCAATACGGCGGTTCAGAACCTCATCCTTTCCCGCAGCCGTATCGAAGAACCACTTTCCGTCGGCGTTCTTCTTCAATGGGATTGGGAAGGCAAAATTGTCCGCTCCGACCAGCAGCATCTGAGCATCATCAGGCATCTTGCGCCAGCGATGCATCTCGGCATAGCCTGCTACGAACGCATTGGCGGTGTTCTTGTCCTGCACGGCATCGCCAGAGTCGATGAGTTCCTTCGAATCCGGACCAAAGATTGCCATCAGCGCATTTTGGTCGCCTGATTTTGCCGCTGCCAGCAGCGCACTGGCCGCGTCGTCGGGAGTGGCAAAGACGCTGATCGAAGGCTTCTCGGGTGTGTCGGACTTCTTGCAGCCGGCAAGGGGAATCATGAACGCCAGAAACAATAAACGGATTGTCAAAGTAGTTCTGCGGTGCTTGAGCGACATTTCATCCTCCAAAACTTTAGCTGTAAAACTCTCTGCCAATGCCGTTCCCGAAAGTTGCCCTGGTTTACGGAGCCCCCGTAGGATTATCTGCGACCGCCCCAGCCACCACCGCCGCCCCTGCTTGCCGAACCACGGGCACTATCTGCCCTGGATTGCCAACCGCTGCTTGCGCCTCCGCCAAAGGCCGATGACCCGCCACTCTTTTCCTGCCCTCCGTAGCCTTTGGCAGCAGCAGAACTGCTAGCCGACGAACCCGAGTAGCTTGAGGTGGATTTAGGGGCAGAGGAGTAGCTTGAGGTGGATTTAGGGGCACCCTGGGTCTGGCTCCAACCGCTGCCGGTGTTCTTGTAGACATTCCCATTTGCGGTTGCATACTTGTTGCCGTTTGCGGTTTGGGCCGCGGATGCACTGTTGCCATACTTGCCCGACGCGGCGACAGCCGAGCCACCCGCCGAAGTCTGTGCCGATGCAACCGTCCCATTCGCGTTAGTTGCGTGCTGCGTGTAAGCGGTATTGCCGTTCTTGGAGTACACCGAGCTACCGGAGCTCCCATAGGCGTTCGAGGTTTGATGCGTCGCCGCGTAGGCTCCCGTATTCGGGTTGTAAGCCTGGCCCACCGCCTGCGAACCATAGGCCGTCTGGGTCGACGCGCCGCGCGCATAAGTCCCCGTAGACGGGTTATAGCCGGTGGAGGCGTGCGCGCTGCCGTAGGGTCCATAGGCGGATGCAGTGCTGCCATAGTAGCCGCCGTGCCATGCTGCGTTACCGTAGTAGCCGCTGCTGTGGTAAACCACCGTCCCGCCGTGCCAGTTGCAGTTCCAGTAGCTGTAACCCCAACTATTGCTCATCGCGGCACCCACCGCGATACCAATTCCGAAGGCAAGCACAGCGGTTGTTACGACGGCCGCAGTACTGTACCCCGGCGTCACATACGGAGTGCCGTAAACGACCGTGGGGTTGTACGTCGGGACGTAGACCACCTGCGGATTCGTAGGCTGAATTACGATCACCTGCGGCGACTGTTGTACCACCGTGATCTGAGAGCCTGATTTCAGATTGCCGGCAGCTTGTGCTTTGGCGCGCAACACCTGCACCGCCGTCATCACATCAGCGGCCTGCGTGTGGTACGCCTCGCCTAACGAAGAGGTCCAACTGAGGTTCTTCGCCAGGTTGTCGAGCACTGAAGGAAACTGTGTAAGCGCCTTCACACTCGGATCCCACGGCTGTCCATCAATTGCCTGCGTCAATGCTGTGCCCGTGAGACTCTGGTTCTGCTGAAGCCAACCTGCGGCGGCGGCAACCTGGTCCGGAAAGGTCGCGGCTCCCAGAATCTGCGCGACCAGGGCGTCAGGGTACAACGCGATAGGTGCGACCAGTTGTTGCAAGTCATCCGCAGACAAGGGCACACCTTGTCCCGAATAGCCCGTTGGTGCCGGTTGCTGGCCTACAGCTTCAATTGGCACAGCAGGAAGGATCACCAGCAGGAAGGACAAAGCCGCTGCTAAAAGCTGTTTCATGAAGGTCCTAATCATTTTCTTCTCACCATCCAGGAAAGGCTTCGAGCTTCGACAGAGTTGCCGATGATGGTGAAGCTCGAAATACCTGCCCAGCCTTGGCTATGAGACTAGGCGACAAAGATGGGATAAGGAACTGGTAAAAGTCTCAGCCTTAAGCGAAATCCTGCTCACTGCAATGATTTGGACTATTCCAAGTTTGTTAATGAGGTATAGGTCCAGTCTCCAGCAGAATCGGAAGGTTCTGCACCTGCACCGTTCCGCCGACGATAGGATGTATGCCGCCACTCAGATCGCGATACTCGGTCATCTGGGACGGTGCACTAAAGCTGAGACTGCTGGCTGCAATTGAATTCCAGACGACCTGTGCCTTGTAACCTCCTGGTCTTGTGAGAGAGCATGTCCACGTTCCAATCTGGTCTTGTGCACAGAGCTGTGTCAGGGTCGCGCCGACGATCCATTGGTACGTCTCTCCATAAGCCACTCCATCCGGCAGAAGATTGCCCGCAGTGTCGATGAGACGTCCCCATTTCCGGTCACCATCGTAGGCGTACCACAGCACGCGATCTACCCCCTTGGACCACTGCAGGAGGAAGTACTTGGATAGAAAGGCCGCGCGATGAGTGTCGTCGCCAATATTACTTTCTCCCCAGCTACATTCGGTGTCCCACAACGGCATCGCGCTTAGATGGTGGCGACTCAGGACTAACCGATAGGCGTCAACGATCGCGGTAATGCGTTCTGCCTGGGCTCCTTCGTAGCCGTGGAACGCGACGATGTCGAAGGTGTGGATCCCACCCGCCTTGACAAAGGAGTCCAGCCACGTGGCCCCTGATCTTCCGGTGGCCGAGGGAGAGAGGACCAGAGCAGATGGATCGATGCTCTTGATGATTCGATAGGCGTGCTGAGCCATAGTGACCATCGTGGCAAGATCGCCGCAGTATGAAGTGGCCTGGTCCGGTTCGTTCCAGAGTTCCCAATACTTGATGCGCCCTGCAGCATTGGTGACTACTGCAGCAACGTATTGGTCCCATGCTGAGATGACTGGCGGGGCGCATTGTCCGGGGCCATATGGTCCTGCTGCATCCGGTGCGGTGGAGGCCCAACGTGGCGTTCTGCCAAAGGTGTAGAGGATCTGCGCTCCCCGGCTTGTGTTTGTGGCGATGTATGAATCCAGGGGAGCGAAGTTGTACTGACCTGCTGCAGGGTTTGCTTCAGCCCAATCCAGGGCTGGATGGGCGTCCCAAGTTCTTGTCGTTCCGAAGGTCAGTAGAGGGTTCGTGTTTTTGTAATCGAGAACTGTGAGGCCAAAGAATACAGAAGAGGTCGGGAGCGTGATGTTGAGTTGAGTCGTGCGAGGTGAGAGGCCGGTGGCGCTCGCGATTATCGCTAAGGCTGAACTACCAATCGCGGAAAAGATTGAGCAAGCCCTTACCATTGCTCGTTGGACTCTCATAGGGAGGCTAGGCGCGAACGAGTTCGGTCTGGATGCGGCCGGTGACCTCGGCCTTGCCTTTGCGGGCGATCATGTCGACCTCGCTGCGAATGCCGAATTCGCCGGGGAAGTAGAGGCCAGGTTCGACGGAGAAGCAGGTGTTGGGAAGAATGAGCCGCTCGTCGTGGGTTTCGAGATTGTCGAGATGCGCGCCGTTGCCGTGGAGCTCAGGGCCGATGTTGTGACCGGTGCGGTGGGTGAACCAGTCGCCGAGGCCAGCTTTGCGGATCAGGTTGCGGGAGGCGTCGTCGGCTTGCCAGCCGGCGATGGGCTGGTTGGCGGCGAAGGCGTCCCGGACAGCCTTGATGGAGGCGTTACGCGCGTCGCGGACGGTGGTGAAGATGAGTTGCTCGCGCTCTGTGGGCTCGCGGTTGACGACGCCGGTCCAGGTGATGTCGTACCAGACGGCGGTAGGGTCGTTGGCGAGTTTGCCCCAGATGTCGATGAGGACGAAGTCGCCGGAGCGGATGGAGCGGGAGTTGGCGGCCGTGGGTTCGTAGTGGGAGTCAGCGGAGTTGGGGCCGGCGGAGACGTTGGGGCCGTGCTCCCAGACTAGATTGGCGCGGTGCAAGCCTTCCTGAAGGTATTGCACCATGGCGAATTCGGTGGTGCCCCCGTTGCGGGCGCGGGTGCCGATCTCTTTCCACCCTGCATCGAGGATTTGGTCGACGGCCTTTTGCGCGACATAGTGAGTGGCGAGTTGCTCGTCGGTGAGGACGGCTTCGAAGTGACTGACGAGGTCGGCCGAGCTGACGATTTGTTTGCCGAGATCGCGGAGGAGTTCGATGGTGCCGGCGTCGACCATGGAGACATACATGATGGCGTTGCGGGGGGAGTACTGCATCGCAATCTTCGTTGCACCGGTGAGGAGTGCGGCGATCTGGGATTCGAGCTCTTGCCAGGACGAGTAGACGGTCTTTGTGCCGGGGAGGGTGTCGAGCTTAAAGGATTCGATGCGGTGGACTAGTTTTTTCGGCTCGCCTTGAGCGGGTATGAAGTAGTACCAGCGGCGGGTGACATGGGCGTTGGGGTCGAGGCCGAGGATTGAGTAGGCGAGGGGGTCGCGGTGATGGTGGTCGTAGAAGAGCCAGCCGTCGATTTTATTTTCGCGAAGGGCGTGCTGGATGGCGGAGAGCTCGAATTTGGTGTTGCTCGCGGTCTCGGTGATGGTGGTTGGCATGGTCCCTCCCCCTCCTGGTGAAAAGTGCGCAAAGTCTTCAAACCAGAAGACATGAGTCTGGACTTGTTGGTCAAGTCTTCCGGGTTTAAATGCGAAGGCCCGGCGCGTTGCCGGGCTTGTTTCGCTAAATTAAGGTTATCAGGCGTGTCAAGAATTTGGCTGTGAAAACCCTTGTTGCTCTACCGGAGTGATTGGCTATAATGATCGATCATACTGGTTATGGAGGTCATTATGATCATTGAGGTAAATGCAGTCAATTTTCGACAGAATCTTGGGGAGATGTTGAACCAGGTCCAGTACCGCAATGACAGCATCGTGATCAATAAGGATGGCAAGCCGGTAGCTGCATTGGTGGATGCGGAGCTGTTTGCGCGGATTCGACGAATGCAGGAACGGTTTGATGCGTTGAGCCAGCGAATTGCGGAGGCTTATGTTGAAGTGCCTGTCGACGAGGGACTGGCTGAGATCGACGCTGCGGTGGCGAGGGAACGGAAGAGCTGATGCCAGGTTTACGGGTGGTGCTGGACACCAATGTTCTGGTGTCCGGGTTGGCATATCCGGACAGTACGCCCGGGCGGATCGTAGGAGTGTGGCGTCAGGGTGGACTTGATGTCGTTTTATCGCGGTACATTCTTGACGAGATGAGCCGCGTGTTGCCGCGGTTGAAACGAATAAAACTGAGCGCGGATGAGATCCGTGATCTGGTGGATAGTTTCATGTTCCTCGCAGACATCGTGGAACCTGATAACGGCCGGGACGCAAATCTACGCGATGCAGCGGACCAGAAGGTGCTCGGGACGTTGCTCGCGTCGAAGGCAGACTATCTCATTACCGGGGACAAGGATTTGCTGGCTCTTGCAGAGAAGTACCCGATCAACACGCCGTCTGCGTTCTGGCAGCGGCATGGATGAAATAACGGAATCCGTTGGCGCGATTATCCACTCATGCGATGAGACTGCATGAATGGGTACTCGGCAGTGTATGCTTTCCAACCAATATGAAAATCGCGTGGAACCGGCGGCAGTTTTTACTGGGAGCGGGAGCGGCTTTTGCGGCTGCGGGAACGACGAGGATTGTGAATGCGCAGTCGTCTCCAGGTCTCCGCAGGAGGTAATGAGGCCAGTTGCATTACGACGACAGCACAGGCGCCTTGGCAGGCGCTGGCGCTGGCCCCTCCGGGCTGGCGGTGGGATGCGTTGAATCTGAATGTCGATCTGTCGGCGACGGCCCAGACGATGGAGGGATTTGGCGGGTGTTTCAATGAGCGAGGATGGACTTCGCTTAGCAAATTGAGTGATGCGGACCGCGAGAGTGTTATGCGGGAGTTGTTCGATCCGGTTGCGGGTGCGCGATTCTCGCTTTGCAGGATGCCGATTGGCGCGAATGATTTTGCGCTGAAGGCGTACTCGTATGACGAGACGAAGGACGACTTCGAGCTGAAGCACTTCAGCATTGAGAACGATCGAGCGACGCTGATTCCATTTATTCATGCGGCGCAACGGTATCAGCCAAAGCTGTGGCTGTGGGCGTCGCCGTGGTCGCCTCCGAGCTGGATGAAGAAGAATGGATTTTATGCGGAGGCTGCGGCGCGGGAAGGTCAGAAAGACAATGGGATACGGCCGGACCAGATAGGACATGAGGGTGAGGACATGTTCATCCTCGAGGAACGATATCTGCGGGCTTATGCGAAGTACTTTGGGCGATTCATCGACGCGTATGCCGGGGAGGGGATTCGCGTTGGGATGGTGATGCCGCAGAATGAGTTCAACTCGGCACAGAATTTTCCGAGCTGCACGTGGACGCCTGCGGGCCTGGCGAAGTTTATTCGATATCTTGGGCCGGAGATGTCGGAACGGAAGGTGGCGGTTTTCTTTGGCACGCTGGAGCGCGGAGATCCGAAGATGCTTGAAGTGGTGATGGCGGATCCGGAGGCGGGGCGCTACATCAGCGGTCTGGGAGCGCAGTGGGCAGGGAAGAATGCGCTGCCAGCGCTACATCAGGAGTTTCCGAAGCTGACGGTGTATCAGTCGGAGCAGGAGTGCGGCGATGGGTCGAATAGCTGGGAGTACACGAGCATACTGCTGGCAGCTGATGAAGCACTATCTGCGGTCTGGAGCTAGCGCCTATATGTACTGGAATATCTCTGTTGACCAGGGAGGGTTGAGTACGTGGGGATGGGCGCAGAACGCGCTGGTTAGCGTGGATGATGCTACGAAGAGCTTCCGTTATAACCATGACTACTACCTGATGAAGCACCTGAGCCACTTTGTGGAGGTGGGAGCGAAGCGAGTGGAGACGACGGGGACTTGTGACGATGCTCTGGGGTTTGTGAATCCGGATGGTGCGCTGGTGGTTCTGTTGCGGAACCCGGCGCAGCATGAGAAGTTCGTGGATGTGCGTGCGGGTGGGAAGATGGCGACGGTGAAGTTGTTGCCAGATTCAATCAGTACGGTGACGATGAAGGCGTGAAGAACAGCGAAGGCCCGGGGCTAAAGACCCTTTTGGTTGCTAGATTCTTCGCAGGGCTAAAGCCCTGCGCTCCCTCCTAAAAGCAAAGCACGGACTTTTTCGCTGACTGCGAAGCTCGCCTTATGCGTGACAAAAGCAAAAGGCCGGGATTGCTCCCGGCCTTTGCGTTGGTTGATGGATTTTCGATTAGGCGTTGACTGAGTTTTCGGTGGTTGCTGCAGCGGCGGCTGCTGCGGCTTCGCGTTCCTTCTCGGCCTTCTCTGCTTTTCTTGCTGCGGCGGAGTTTTGACCGAGTTCTGCGGCCAACGTTTCCGTGGTGAAGGACTCGATGATGTCGCCGACGCGGATGTCCTTGTAGCCGGCGAGGTCGATGCCGCACTCGACGCCCTGACGGACTTCGCTGACGTCGTCCTTGAAGCGCTTGAGGGAGGCGATCTTGCCCTTCCAGAGCTCTTCACCCTCGCGAAGCAGGCGTACCTGCTGGTCGCGGCGGATGAGGCCGTCGGTGACACGGCAGCCGGCGATCTGGCCGACCTTCGTGATCTTGAAGACGTTGAGGACCTCGGCGCGGCCAGCGTAGTTCTCCTTGAAGACGGGCTCGAGGAGGCCGTACATCGCCTTGGTGATCTCGTCCTGCAACTCGTAGATGATGGAGTGCAGGCGAATCTCGACGTTTTCGCGCTCGGCGACTTCTGCGGCCTTGCGGTCGGGCCGGACGTTGAAGCCGATGACGACCGCGTTCGAAGCAGAGGCCAGGAGAACGTCGGACTCGGTGATGGCGCCGACACCGGAGTGCAGGACGCGGACGCGGACCTTTTCAGTGGACATGCGCTGGAGCGAGTCGGCGAGAACCTCGACCGAGCCCTGCACGTCGCCCTTGAGGATGAGGTTGAGGTCCTTCATGCCGGCCTGCTTGATCTGCTCGGCGAGGCCTTCGAGCGAGACGCGGGAGCTCTTGGCGAGTTGGGCCTCGCGCTCCTTCATCTTGCGGTACTGAGCGATGCCCTTGGCCTTGTCGCGGTCGGCCATGACGAGGAAGGTGTCGCCCGCATCGGGCATGCCTTCGAGGCCGAGGATCTCGACCGGGGTGGAGGGTCCGGCTTCGGTGATAGCGCGGCCACGGTCGTCGAACATGGCGCGAATCTTGCCGAAGGTGTTGCCAACGATGTAGCTGTCGCCGGTGCGAAGGGTACCGTTCTGGACGAGGATGCTGGCGACGGCGCCGCGGCCTCGATCGAGCTTGGCTTCGATGACGGTGCCGACGGCGGGACGGTCGGGCTGGGCCTTTTGCTCGTTGACGTCGGCGACGAGGCAGATCATCTCTTCGAGCTTGTCGAGGTTGATGTGCTTCTTCGCGGAGACTTCGACGAACTCAGTGTCGCCACCCTGGTTGGAGGGCTGGAGGCCGCGCGTCGCGAGCTGGCTGATGACCTTTGCGGGGTTGGCCTCAGGTTTGTCGATCTTGTTGACCGCGACGATGATCGGCACGTTGGCGGCGCGGGCGTGGTCGATGGCCTCGAGGGTCTGGGGCATGACGCCGTCGTCGGCTGCGACGACGATGACAACGATGTCGGTGACCTTGGCTCCGCGGGCACGCATGCGGGTGAAGGCTTCGTGACCCGGGGTGTCGAGGAAGACGATCTCACGGCCGAAGGCGGGGGAGTCGGGCTTGGTGATTTTAACCTTGTAGGCGCCGATGTGCTGGGTGATGCCTCCGGCTTCGCCACCGGCGACGTCAGTGGAGCGGATGGCGTCGAGAAGTGAGGTTTTGCCGTGATCGACGTGGCCCATGACGGTGACGACGGGCGAACGGACGATCTCGACCATACCGGTGGTGTCTTCGAGGAAGCCTTCGATGGCTTCGTTCTCGAGCTGCTCTTCGACGGAGATGACGGTGGCGTCGGCGCCGAACTGCCGGGCGACGTCTTTGACCAGTTCACCTTCGAGGGACTGATTGACGGTGACGAAGACGCCCTTCATGAGGAGGGTGGCGATGAGGTCCTTGCCGCGAACGTCGAGCTTTTCGGCGAGGTCCTTGACGCTGATGCCTTCGGTGACCGTGATGGTCTTGGTGATGGGCAGGGGCTCACGCGAGATGGTTGGGCCGCCGAAACGTGGGGGCGGCTGGAACCCCTTCATCGGGCCTTCTTTGGTCTTCTCGTAGCGCTGTCCGCCACGGCGCTGGCCGGGACGCGCTGCCGGGCGCATGCCGGTCGGCGGGGCTTCGCCGGGGCCGGGCAGGCCTCCGGGTGCTCCGCCGGGACGGGCGCCGAAGCCGGGTCGTGCACCGAAGGCTGGACGAGCGCCGCCGGGGGTGAAGCCGGGGCGTCCGGGGGCTCCGCCAGGGCCGGATGGGCCGCCGGGGAAGGTGCGGGTGGGGTGCATCGGGCGGCGTGCGCCGGGGGCGGTCGAAGCTGGCGGACGTGAGCCGGGTGCGCCGGCGGACTGCGGACGTGGGCGCTCGAAGATAGGACGGCCGCGCTGCGGTACTCCCGGGGCAGCGGGTGGAGCGGTGTAGATGGGTCGTGGGCCGGTCTGAGGCATGATGACGCGGCGGACGGGTGGGGCTGCGGCGGCGGACTCTGCCGGTGTTTCGGCCTGCTCGGCTGGGACGGGAGTCTCGGCTGCAGGGAGCGGAGCAGCTGGGGCGTGGGCTTTGGTCTCAGGTGCTGCGACTGGAGGAGCTGCCGTCGCTGCTGGTGCTTCTACGGGTGCTGCGGGCGGCGCCGGCTTGGCAACAGGGGGAGTGGCGACAACAGGTGGGGCTGCCGGAGGTGCAACTGCCACGGGCGGGCGTGCGATTACGGGGCCGACTGGGGGCTTACTCGCGATTGCGGGGGCCGATGCGGGAACGACGATGGGCGCCTGTGGGCGTGGCTGAGGAACGATGCGACGGGGCTGCGGGGGGGCTGGCGGGGCAGGCGCTGCCGTTGCAGCGGGTGCTGGCGCTGCGGCAACCTTCGGTGGTGCCGTGGCGACGGAATGCGGAGGAGCTACAACAGCTGTGGGGCGCGGTGGCGCGGCTTTGGCAGCTGCTTCGGCCTGCTTGCGCTCGAGGATGGCCTTGAGCGCGTCGCCGGGCTTGGAGACCTTGGAGAGATCGAACTTCGGCCTGGTGTCGACCGGCTGTTTGGTCGCGGTGCTGCTCTTGCCGCCGTTCTTGAAGTACTCCCGGACCCTTTCGGCCTGGTCGGCTTCGATGGAGCTGGAATGGGTCTTTCCGGTCACGCCGATTGCTTCGAGCGCGTCCAGAATTGGCCTGCTCTTGACTTCCAGTTCTCGTGCCAGATCGTTGATTCGAACTTTGCTCATCCGTCCCTTTTCGTTTTGCTGCCCTGCGCGCTTAGCTGTTCATATCAGCCTCATGGAGGGTTGAATCTTTATTGTAAGTGTTACCCCTGAAGTTGCGGACTTCGCAACCCAGGGAACGCTGTTCTGTGTGGCTGAAGCGGCTAGCCACGGTCGTTTCCGTCGTCGATGCCTTCATCGGAGACCTCCTGGCTGTCGTTGACCAGGGTGTCTACGGTGTCGTTATCGAGTTCAATTCGTTCTTCGCGTGCATCGGCGTCGCTGAAGGCATCGATGCCTGAGGTTGCGTCTTCGAATTCAGCGATGTCTTCGGTGGAGATATCGTTGACTTCCTTAAGCGTACCGATGCCGGCCTCTTCCGCCAGAATGGCTTCGGGTGTTTTCTCCATGGAGCTCACCTCTGCGGGTTCGGCTGCCACAGTGGCAGCGGGCTCGGGACGCTCTTCGCCCTCTTCGTACTCGCCGAAGTAGTGGCGGACGGCAACGGAGATCTTTTCGACCGTCTTTTCGCCGATGCCGGGGACCTCTTCGAGCTGCTCGGGGGTCATGTCGGCCAGGGCTTCGACTGTAGTGATGCCGGCGGCGATGAGTTTTTCGAGTACGGCGTCGCCGAGCTCGGTGACCTGTTCGATCGGCGTGGTGGGGCCGCCGGACATGGCCTGCATCTGCTGCTCGACCTCCTGACGCTTCTCCTCTTCGCTCTTGATGTCGATCTTCCACTGCAGAAGCTTGGCAGCGAGGCGGACGTTCTGGCCCTTCTTGCCGATGGCGAGCGAGAGCTGGGTGTCGTCGACGATGACCTCGATCTGCTTGTCGGCGAGGTCGGTGATGGAGACGCGGCTGACCTTGGCGGGCTGCAACGCTTTTTCGGCGAAGGTGGTGATCTCTTCAGAGAACTCGATGATGTCGATCTTTTCGCCGCGCAGCTCGCGGATGATGGACTGGACGCGCATGCCCTTCATGCCGACGCAGGCGCCGACAGGGTCGACGTCCTTGTCGCGGGACATGACGGCGATCTTGGTGCGCTCGCCGGCCTCGCGGGCGATGGCTTTAATAGTGACGGTGCCGTCGTAGATCTCGGGGACCTCGGACTGAAAGAGGTTTTGTACGAGGCCCGGCGCTGCGCGGGAGACGATGACCTGCGGACCCTTGGCCGCACGGTCAACGCGAAGAAGAACGACGCGGACGCGCTCACCAACGGCGAACTGCTCAAGGCGCGACTGCTCGCGTTTGGGCATGCGAGCTTCGGCTTTGCCGAGGTCGAAGATGACGTCCATGGGTTCGAGGCGCTTGACGGTCGCGTTGAGGACCTCGCCGGCGCGGTGGTTGTACTCGTTGAAGACGGTGTCGCGCTCGGCCTCGCGGACCTTTTGGAAGATGACCTGCTTGGCCATCTGGGCGGCGATGCGGCCGAGCGGGCTGGTGTCCTTGTAGAAGCGGAGTTCGCCGCCGACCTCGACCTCGGGCGCGAGTTCGCGTGCCTGCTCGAGGGTCATTTGATTGATATCGTCCTCGACCTGTTCGGGACTCTCGACGACGGTCTTGAAGACATACGCGCGGATCTCGCCGGTCTCGCGGTCCATCTCGGCGCGCATGTTCTCCTGGGTCTTGTAGTATTTGCGCGTGGCGAGGGCAATGGCATCCTCAACGGCGCCCACTACAACGGCCGGTTCGATTCCCTTATCGCGGCTTAACGTCTCAATTGATTGATACAGAACACTTGCCATTGTTCACTCGTCCTTCTATGTTTCCCCGGAGTTGATCCGGGTTTGTTCCGGGTTATCCATCATTTCTGATGCTGTTGCCTTATGTTGCTCAATCTCTTTGCTAAATCTCCGCGACCAGATTGGCCTTTTCGACGTTCGCAAGGGCGATGTCGACGGTCGATTCGGTCACGGCCTTCTTTGCTTTGCCTTTCTGTTTGACGGCAGAGAGGTCGATCGTTAGGACACCGTCAGAGAACTTTGTCAGACGGCCTTGCCACTGCCTGTTCTTGTTGACCGGAGTAAAGGTCTGAAGCTTGATCAGACTGCCTTGAAACCGGGTGTAGTCTTCGGGGCGGAGGAGCTTGCGCTCCAAGCCCGGCGAGGAGACCTCCAAGGTGTACTCCGCCCCTGGGATCAGGTCTTCCACGTCGAGTACCGTGCCGAAATCCTGCGCGAACTGCGCGCAATCCTCGTGGGTTACACCGGAGAGCATCTCGACTGGGACGCCCTTCGGTAGTTCTGATGTTCCGGCTGCGGCTAACTCAGCCAGTTTGGCTCGTTCTGCTGCGTTCTTCTCGATAAAAACTCGCAACGTGCGAAACTTCACGCCGCCCTGAAATTCAAGATCGACCAGCTCCAGGTTGTGTGAGGCGGCGACGCGTTGCGCGGTTGCTCGAATTTCGTCTAACTGGACTGCCATACGCTGTGCTTCCGGTTCATCTTGCTGTCATAAACAGGATGCTTTTTAGAGCAAATAAAAAGTGGGCTTTGGCCCACTCATCTCTTCCGTCAAATCACCGGTGCGGTCACGGCACACTCTTACGACGGAACAAAATCGTCTGCAAATCTGATGATACTACGGTTTTTGAGGGAGTTCAATGGGGGTGGTCGTTGGTCAGAGGGCAGTTTGAGGGCAGCGGCCGAAAACACCATTTCTCGTGCACTAAGTCTCTCGATATGAAGGACGCTAGCGTGCGACTTATCAGTGATAGCAACATCTGAATGGCGACAAAGCATCAATTCTGGAAAATTCTCGATAAGCGTCGATTTTTGATAGCTGCAATGAAGGAACTTGCAGCAGCTGCACACGTTTCGTTTGAAGGCGATTTGCGTGCGACTAAGATTTCTGAACTTTCCAATGCATCTGACGCGGAGAGCCTTGTTCTCAAACGGAACACTTCAAGGCCAAAACAAGACTTTATTGTTCTTCCACTTGAGACTGACCTCATCGGAGCGATCAATTCCGCAATTGGCGGAACGATACCTAAATCAATTCTCCACATCCAGATTGAAAAGAATGGCCGCCTAGAACTCGGTCTTTACGACAACTTTCAACCAAAGGCGATATTTTTCGGGCCGGCATTGTCTCCCAGCTTTCTCGAGCATCTTCAAGCTGAAGGCATTTTGAGGGAGTGGATAGATCGCTAATTCGGTAATGTCCCCCTGTTAGCAACAAGGTTCGAACTGACTCAGTGCGTCGAATGGCGGGAGAAGAGCATCTTCGCGTGTGAAACTTTGCGGAAATTAGGCCATCCAAGTTGCTATGGGTTGTTCGCGACTCTACAATCAATCAAATCCTGCGGAATTTGGGCTTGCTGCCTTTTATCCCATCCCTTTTAACCATGACAACTGGAACCTATAAAAATTATGATTAGCTCCCCCGTACCCGAAGCCCTTACTTTTGATGATGTTCTTCTCGTTCCTGCTTATAGCGAAGTTGTGCCGACGCAGGTGAGCACACAGACGCAGTTGACGCGCAATATCACACTGAGTACGCCGCTGATGTCGGCGGCGATGGATACCGTGACCGAGGCGCGGCTGGCGATTGCGATGGCGCAGCAGGGTGGACTGGGCGTGGTGCACCGCAACCTGACGATCGAACAGCAGGCGGGGGAGATCGATAAGGTGAAGCGGTCGGAGAGCGGGATGATTGTCGATCCGGTGACGATTGCGCCGGAGCAGTCGATCGCCGATGCGCTGGAGGTGATGCGGCGGTACAAGATCTCCGGCGTGCCGGTGACGAAGAACAAAAAGCTGGTGGGGATTTTGACGAATCGCGACCTGCGGTTTGTCTCGCGGACCGACCTGACGATCGATTCGGTGATGACGAAGGCGAACCTGATTACAGTGCCGGTAGGGACGACACTGGAGCAGGCGGAACAGATTCTTCACCAGCATCGCGTGGAGAAGCTGCTGGTGGTGAATGACGAGTATGAGTTGAAGGGCTTGATTACGGTCAAGGACATTCAGAAGAAACTGAAGTATCCAAATGCTTCAAAGGACAGCCAGGGGCGGTTGCGGGTGGCGGGGGCAATTGGGGCGACGGGGGATTTTCTGGAGCGCGCTGAGGCGCTGGTGGCGGCGCGAGTGGATGCGTTGGCGATTGATTCGGCGCATGGGCACTCGTCGCGAGTGCTGGAGGCGGTTGCTCTAGTGAAGAAGCGGTTTCCGGAGATCGATCTGATGGCCGGGAATATTGCGACGTATGAGGGCGCAATTGCGTTGATGGATGCGGGTGCAGATGCCATCAAGGTGGGGATTGGGCCGGGTTCGATCTGCACGACGCGTATGGTGACCGGTGCGGGCATGCCGCAGATTACGGCGATCTCAGAGGCGTATCGTGCGGGTAAAGAGCGGGGGATCCCGGTGGTTGCGGATGGCGGAATTAAGTATTCAGGCGATGTTACAAAGGCGATTGCGGCGGGCGCGAGCGTGGTGATGATGGGGTCGCTGTTTGCCGGGGTGGATGAGAGCCCGGGCGAGACGATTCTGTATCAGGGGCGGTCGTTCAAGGCGTATCGCGGGATGGGTTCGCTGTCGGCGATGGCGCAGGGGTCGGGGGAGCGATATTTCCAGGGCAAGGCCGATATGGAGGATGCTGCGAGCACGGAGCGGACGTCGCTAACGGCGCGGGAGAATGGCGGCTCAAACCGGCTGGCGAAGTTTGTGCCGGAGGGGATTGAAGGGCGGGTGCCGCATCGCGGGCCGCTGGAGGGGATGGTCTATCAGCTGGTCGGCGGGTTGCGTTCGGGGATGGGATATCTGGGGTGCTCGACGATTGCCGAGTTGCAGGCGAATGCGCGGTTCATCCGGATCTCGAATGCCGGGCTGCGCGAGAGCCATGTGCATGACGTGATCATCACGCGTGAGGCTCCGAACTACCACGTCGAGTAGGCGGATCAGGCAGTGCCGAAGCGTTCGGCTGAGCGGGCCTTGGCTTTGGCTGCTTCTTCTTCGCGGCTCTTGGGCTGCGCGGTAGTTTCAAGCGAGTGGAGAAGACGGGCGGAGACGGCGGCGATCTCGTCGATTGCGGCGTTGAACGAGGCTTCGTTGGCCTTGGAGGGCTTGTTGAAGCCGCTGATCTTCCGGACAAACTGCAGTGAGGCGTTGCGGACCTCCTGGTCGGTCACGGGCGGATCGAAGTTGAAAAGGTTTTTGATGTTTCGGCACATGGTGGAATTATAGGCAAAATTGGGCTAATCCGAGAGAAGGCGAAAAGCAGATCCTCCGCCTGCGGCGAAGGATGACAACCAAAAAACTCTGAAGGATGACTACGAAGGAACTCTCAGGATTTGACGAGGACCATGGCGTCGAAGCGATGGCGGGTGAAGAAGCCTGAGTCATGGTAGAGCTTGACGGCCTGGTGGTTGGCCTCGGTTACCGTCAGAGTGATTGCGGCGAAGCGGGTGCGGGTGAGGTGCTGGATGCAGTGTTCGAGGAGCGCGAGGCCAAGGCCTTGTCTGCGATGAGAGGCGGCGACGCAGAGCTGGGTGATGTGGGCTACGTCATTGGCGACGCGAGAGCATAACAACATTCCAATGAGTGCCCCATTGCGTTTGTCGCGAAGTACCCATGAGGCGTCGGGATCGAAGACGCCGCAACCCGGGAAGCGGACGATGTTGTGAAGGAATCGCAGAGAGCCGTGCAGGGAACAGTATTGATCGTTGATGCGAGCGTCGATGTGTCCGAGGTAGGACTCGTGGATCAGCTCCGCCGATGCCTGATAGTGGTCCGATGACCAGTTAATCAGTTCGATGTGAGGTGGGAGTTTCGATGCCGGTGTGCTCTCTTTCGAAGTAACGGCTGGGCCGGGCGACGGCGGGAGGTCGTACTCGAGAAAGAGGCGGGGGTACATGGTGAAGCCGGCGGCGAGGAAGGCTTCATCGATCGATCCCGCGTCGTAGAGGAGAAGTTGCGACTCGACCCGCTGGATGCCGGGCGAATGCAGCAGGAGCTGGAGCAGCTGATGCAGGAGGAGCTGCGTGATCTGCAGCATCTGCGCAGGATCGTTTGCGACGGCGAAGGCATCGCCGACGACCGCTTTCTGGCCCTCATAGACGCAGAAGGTGAAGCCGCAGATGCGTCCGCGTTCGAGCGCGACAAAGCCGGGCAGGATGCGGGAGTCGAGGTATTGCAGGAGAAGTTCTGTGGAGCCCTGATAGTTCCAGCGCAGGCGCTTCTCCCAGAGGCGCGACTCGGTTTCGAGCAGCGGGCGCAACTGGCGTGCGGAAAAATGGCGAAGGTCCAGTATCTCGAGTTGGGTCGCGACTGTCATGCTCTCTGGGAGTATTCGTTTGAGCTTATAGGAATTCGATGAGTATGGGTAAGTGATGGTGCTGGGGGAGTATCGGGACGCTCACTGTCCCTCAGGGCTTGGCGTAGACCCGATAGACTTCGAGGCCCTGCGATTCGTAGAGAAAGAGCGGCTCATAGACGCGACCGGCAAGCCAGTGGTCGAGGTCGGCGGTGTCGTTTGCGCGGACGACGAGGAGATGCTCGGCGTCGGGAACGCCGTCCGTTTCGTAGTGGATCATCGGCTGGTCGCGGTAGAAGGCGAGGCCGTAGTCCATGTCGCGCTTGATGGCGGAGTATGAGCTGCCGGGAAGCTGGGCGGTGGCGACGAGCTTGACGTTGGGAGCTTCGCGCTGGATATCGCGAGCGAGTGGCCGGGCGGAGTAGTTCACGTCAAGTTCTTTGCCGTAGAAGCCGAGTAGAAAGACGAGAGTCGCGAGAACGGGAATCAGGGTTGCGTTGCATAACTGGGAGATGCCCCAACGGCGGACGATGAGGAAGACGATGGCACCGAAGACGAGCGCAGCAGCGGCGGCGGCCGTCAACCATTGTGCGGAGGGAACCAGGGTTTCGTACTTCATGTGCTGTGGAGCGAGGGCGAGAACGAAGACCATCAACGCGCAGAGGCCGGCGTGGGACCAGAGCAGCCATTTTGGCATGCCTTCGCGACGGATGCGGTTGAGGTAGTCGGCTGTGAGGATGGTGAGGGGAGGGATGGAAGGCAGGATGTAGCCGGGAAGCTTCGATCCGGAGAAGGAGAAGAAGACGATGGGAAAGAGAGCCCAAAGTACGAGGAACTCAGGGAAGGCGTCGCCCGCGCGGGTGTGGCCGAGATAGCGGCTCGGGTTGTGGCGCACCTTCCATTCGGCGATTGAGACTTCAATGGAGTCGACAAGGGCGCGAATGGCGATGATCGTCCAGGGCATGAGGCCGATGAGCAGGACGGCGATGTAGAAGAAGAAGGGTTGATGGTGTTGGTAGCGGTTGGTGGCGAAGCGCTCTAGATTGTGCTCGAGGAAGAAGAGACGGTAGAAGGTTGGATTGCGCTTCTGGACGGCGATGTACCAGGGCAGCACCATGATGAGGTAGAGCAGGACTCCGGGTAGCCAGATGGTGCGGCGGAGGAGGGACCACTCGCGGCGCAGGCCGGCGAAGAGCAGGATGATGCAGAGCGCGAGGAAGGGGGCCACCGGGCCTTTGGCAAGTGTGGCGGCGGCGCCGAAGAAGTAGAGGTCGAAGAGCCAGAATTTTTTGCCGGTTTCGTACCATGCGTACCAGCCGAGCATGCCGATGCAGAAGGGAGCGGCGAGCTGCATGTCGGTTGAAGCCCCGCGAGCGAAGCTGACGATAGCCACGCAGGAGACGGTGATGAGGGCTGCGTCGAGATGGCCTCCAGGGCGGAACCGCCGCATGTGGAGGAAGACGAGGACGACAAGGGCAAGAGTGGCAGAGGAGGAGGGAAGGCGGGCGGTCCAGTCGGAGACGCCGAACTCCTTGAAAAAGCTCATAGCGCGCCAGTAGTAGAGGGCGGGCTTCTCGAGCCAGGGTTTGCCGTTGAGGATGGGGGTAACAGTGCCGCCTGCGATGCAATGGAAGGAGTTGCGGATGTCTTCGACGCGAAGGCTGCGGGGGACCATCTTGGCGTTGACCTGATGGCAGGCGTTCGAGTGCGCGGTGAGCATCTCGCGGGCAATCTGGGCATATCTTGGCTCGTCCGCGCCTACCAGGCCGAGCTGGTCGCCTCCGAAGACAGGAACGAGCCCGTAGAGCAGCAGGAAGGTGGTTACAGCGAACAGGATAAGGAATTCGCGCACCGTGGTCGTCGTTGGCAGCTGTTGACGAAGCCAAAGAATGGCTGCGTGTTCGTTCCTTGCGCCGGACGCGGTGGCTTGTTGACTATCGTTCATTTTTCTATGCGGAGCGAGACAAGGCTAACAGAGTCCTGTCCGTAGCTGGGTGAGAATGCGCTCGGTGGCCACACCCAGAGGGCCGTCGAGGGTGCAGCCGCTGGCGCTGCGATGGCCGCCGCCGCCGAAGTACTCGGCGATCTGGGCGACATCGATCTTTCCTTTGCTGCGGATGCTGAGGCGAACCTGGCTGGCGTCGGTAACCTCGCGAAGAAAGACAGCGGCCTCAACGCCGGCGATGCTGATGAGGTAGTTCACGACGCCTTCACAGTCCTCGGCTATGGCACCGATGCGATCCATATCTTCGCTGGTGACCCAAGTCCAGGCGAGGTCTGCCTCGGTCTGAAGATTGGACAGAGCAATGCCAAGCAGGCGAATCTTGCTGGCAGGGTTGGAGAGGTAGATGTCACGGGCGATCTGGCTGGGGTTGGCGCCGTGGGCTGCGAGATCGTGGACGAGGGCGAAGGTGTCGGCGGTGGTGCTGGAGTAGGTGAAGGAGCCGGTGTCGGAGAGGATGGCGGCGTAGAGGCTGGTGGCCATGGAGGGCGTGATCTTTACCTTGGCGGCGACGGCGATACGGTAGACCATGGCGGCGACGGCACAAGCGTGCTCGTCGATCCAGTTGACGGAGGCGAAGGGGCGTCCGCTGGCATGGTGGTCGATGTTGATGAGGGTGCGGCCTTCGAGGCCAAGGAGGCCGGTGCGCGCGATGCCGTCGCATTCGAGGAGGATGGCGGGGGTGCTTTGGTCGGGGTCGATGTCGTTCGCGGAGGGGGTGTGGTGGATGCGGTCCAGGTTCGGCAAGGTGCTGTAGGTCGAGGGGACGGGATCTGCAAGGATGATGTCGACTTTGCGGCCGAGCTGGTCGAGTATCTCGGCAAGGGCTAGGACGGAGCCGACTGCGTCGCCGTCGGGACGGGAGTGGGAGGTAAGCAGAAAGCGCGGATGAGCGCGGAAGGTCGCGAGGAGAGCAGCGATCTGAGCCTCATGAGAATGGGCTTCGTTTGGCTGGGATGGCTGCTGAAGTTCGTAGAGCCCGGTCTCTGGAGTCATGATTTGGCTGTTACCGGTTGAGCGGATTCGGCTGCGGTGCGCTTCAGATTCCGTTTGCGGGTGCGATCGAGGAGCTCCTCCATACGACCGGTCATCCTTTCGGAGCGGTCGATGGCGAAGGTGAGATCGGGAACGTGGCGGACGCCCATGCGGTCGCGGAGTTGGGAGCGAATGTAGGCGCGGGCCGCCATGAGGCCTTCGAGCGTGGAAGCTTCCTCTTCTTCGTTGCCATGGACGGCGACGAAGATACGGGCGGATTTGCCGCCAGGTGCAAGAACGACGTCAGTTACGTAGCTGGGTGCGATGCGTGGGTCGGAGAGTTCGCCTTCGAGCATCGCACCAATCTCTTCGGAGAAGGTGTTGGCGACTCGGTTGCGGTGGTACGTTCTGGCGCGGTGCTCGGGCATAGGGTTTGGACTAGGGCGAACGGTTGAGGATATCAAAGTTGGGGCGTTCCGCCTAACGCGAACGCGAAATTTTAGCGGAAAAATTTGCCAATTGGGTTGCCGTTCGGTGATTTTTTGGCTATTCGGACAGAATTTCGGCGTAAGAATCAAGAACTTCCGCGCTTAAGGCCGCCGCGATGCGGTGTACGGCCTGGTCGATCTGGTGAAGCTGGCCGGTGAGGTAGCTGGTGGAGGACGAGATGGCGGCTATGCCCAGGGTGGCTCGGTTCCAGACGATCCCGTCGTCGAGTTCGGCGATGGAGAGATTGAAGCCGTGGCGGAGCTTGTCTTTCATGGAACGGAGAACCTGACGGCGGTCTTTGAGGGATTGCGCGTGCGGGATTTCGAGTTCGATGGTGAGTTTGGCGATGGGCATTTTTTCAGCGGACAAGTTTTTTCAGCGGACGAGAATGAGATAGATCGCCATGCCGACTCCGATAGCGGTGAGGATGAGGCCGAGGATGACGGCGTCGCGAGAGACTCGGCCTGGTTGCCAGGTGCCCGCGCTGAGTTGGTGGATGAGTTGGATGTGACGGAGGACGGAGCCAAGGGTGACGATGACGCCGAGGGTGACCAGAGCTACTCCTGACCAGAGGGAGAGGCCGGTGGTATGGGTCGGGGAATGGGACTCGACGGCGCTGATCGTGCGGAGGAAGAGGCCGAAGCGACTGACGGCGAAGCCAATGCCCATCAGGCCAAGGCCGGTACGAATCCAGGCGAGGAAGGTTCGTTCGGCGGCGAAGTAGACTCGGGGGTCCTGCTCGGCGGGCTTGTCCGTTGAGTTCATGGAGGGATTGTAAGGCTAAACGGTTTGAGCGATGGTGCAGGTTTGTGGCGCTTCGAACGAAATGCGGGGTTCTTCGCTGCGCTCAGAATGACATCTCTTCTTTAAGCACTGGTTCGCAGACTTGACGGGCTATTGCGGGCGCTTGCGGATGATCCAGGTGGTCATGCAGCGCTGGTTTTGGACGACGGTGGTTTTTATGGGATCGACCAGGTCGGCGTTGAGCTTGGCGGTGAGGTCCAGGAGGAGAGCTTCGTCGACGCAGTAGCGCTCAACGCCGTCGGGAGCGAGGTAGCGGCGGCCTTCGATGTGTTGGTGAGGCATGCCGATGGTAGAGGCGAGGCGGCAGAAGAGCAGGCCGCCGGGCTTGAGGACCCGCCAGAGGTTTTCGAGCATCGCGTCGAAGTGGGCGTCGTCGCGGCTGAAGTGGAGGACCGCGTTGCAGAGGACGACGTCGAAGAAAGCGTTGGGGAAGGACGCGGTCTCGAGGGGTTCGACGCGGATGTTGTCTGCGGGGAGTGCTGGCGCAAGAGTTGCGGCGAGGGCGCGGGTTTGCTCGACGGCGGCCGGGTTATGGTCGATGGCGAAGATCTCGTAGCTTTCGCGGAGGAGATAGATGAGGTTGCGGCCGGAGCCACAGCCGGCGTCGAGGACACGCATGCCCGGGACGATGTTGCCGCGAAGAAGCTGGTCGAAGAGGTAGATGTCGATGAGGCCGAATTGCTGTTGCAGATTGGGCATGGGCGCTCGTCGATGCTACGGCTGCGGTGGTTTTACAGGGGACGCACGAGGGCGACTGCGGTCAGATCTTCGGCGCGGCCGGGCTTGGCGAAGGGCAGTCTTTCGAGGCTGTACCAGGGTGGCTTCCTGAAGTCGTGCGCCTGCTTGAGCGTGGCGCCGCACACGTCGAAGGCCGAGCCGGGGGGAAGGTTTGCGAGAAGGCTGGTTGCACGCTCGACGCCGAACTCATCCCGGCCGCGGCGGGCTTCCAGGATGCCCTTGGTGACGAGGAGAAGACGTGAGCCGGGTACGAAGGCCTGGATGGCGGGCTCAAAGGTGAGGTGGGTGAAGAGGCCGAGCGGCATCGTGACGTGTCCCAGGATGCGGGTGCCGTCGTTGTCGCGAAAGATGGCAGGCTGGCCGCCGGAGTTGATGTAGGCGAGGAGGCCAAGATGGAGGTTGAAGCAGCCGAGGAAGGTCGGGGCCAGACGGGATCCGCCCGCGGCAGTGTAGATGGTCTGGTTGATCTCGTGCGCCAGGATGCCGAGCGTGTCCATCATGTTGATGACTTCGGTGGTAAAGAGCTCGGGAACCAGGAGACGAAAGGTATCCTGCGCGGCGGCTGCGATGGTGTGCGCGCCGGCGCGGGTGCCGGCGATGTCGGTGAGGAGGAAGACGACGTGCGGTCCTGCGGCGGCGGCGTCAAAGAAGTCACCACCGGTGCGGGAGGAGTAGTAGCGCGCGTGAAGATCGAGGCCCGTGAGAGTCGGGAGAACCATGGGCAGAGGAGTACGGGTCGGCTGGGATGCGTTCTGCATGGTTGGTGGCGATTGTACTTTGTCTTGCGTCTGTGACCAGTACATTTTCAGCGGGGTATTTCAATAGTGCACAGCGACGGGCAAATGGGGTTGCTGTGTGGGGCGCGCTGCATACTCTACAATCGACGTTTTAGAGGAGATAAGGGCGATGAAGAATACGATCCAAATCTGCTGGAAGAGGACTTTGCTTCCAGAGGTGCGGATGGTTCTTGTTGCCGGTGTGATCATGACGAGCTCAAGTGTTTTACCAGCGCAGACTGCGGATGCAAGATTTGGTCCGGCGAACCCCTTCTATGCGCCGAGTGCGCTGCCGTTTCATGCTCCGCCGTTCGACAAGATTAAAGACAGTGACTATCAGCCGGCGATTGAGGCGGGGATGGCTGAGCAGTTGAAGGAGATGCGGGCGATTGCGGATAACCCGGCGGCGCCTACGTTCGAAAACACGATCGTCGCGATGGAGAAGACGGGGGCACTGTTTCAACGCGTCTACGCGACGTTCAACGGGGTGACGGGTGCGAATACCAATCCGGTGCTCGAGAAGGTGCAGCAGGAGGAAGCTCCAAAGCTGGCCGCGCATAGCGATGCGATCTATCTGGATGCGAAGCTGTTTCACCGAGTGGCGGCAGTGTACGAGAAGCGGGCGTCGCTAAAGCTGGGTCCCGAGGGGCTACGGCTGGTGGAGATCTACTACCAACGGTTTGTGCATAGCGGGGCGAATCTGTCGGATGCGGACAAAGAGAGGCTGAAGAAGATCAATGAGGAGGAGTCCACGCTATCGAACGCCTTCCGGAGCAAGGTGCTGGCGGCGACGAAGGACGCGGCTTACGTCACCACAGATAAAACCGCTCTTGCCGGGCTGACGGACGCGCAGATCGGTGGGGCGGAGCGGGCGGCAAAGCAGAGAAAGACGGAGGGGTGGGTGCTTCCGCTGCAGAACACAACGCAGCAGCCTTATCTTTCGTCGCTGAGTGTGCGGGCGACGCGGCAAGCGGTGTTTGAGAAATCGTGGACGAGGGCGGAACGCGGAGATGCGAACGACACTCGCGAGACCATTGCGCGGTTGGCCCAGCTGCGCGCGGAGAAGGGTAAGCTGCTGGGGCATGACAGCTATGCGGCATGGAAGCTGGAAGACCAGATGGCGAAGACGCCGGAGAACGCGTTGAAGTTCATGGATGCGCTGGTGCCGGCGTCTACGGCGAATGCGGCGAATGAAGCGAAGGATATTCAGGCGGTGATCGATGCGCAGAAAGGCGAGTTTGCGGTCGAGCCCTGGGATTGGGAGTTTTACTCCGAGCAGGTGCGCAAAGCGAAGTATGACATCGATGAAGCTCAGGTGCGGCCTTACTTCGAGATGAACAATGTGCTGCGGAACGGTGTGTTTTATGCGGCGAATCAGTTATATGGACTGACGTTCAAGGAGCTGAAGGACATTCCGGTCTGGCATCCGGATGTGCGCGCGTTTGAGGTAATCGATGCGGATGGGAAGCCGTTGGCACTGTGGTACTGCGATTACTACAAGCGCGATAACAAGAACGGCGGCGCGTGGATGGGCGGCTATGTGCGGCAGTCAAAGCTGCTGGGGACACTGCCCGTGGTTTATAACGTTGCGAATCTGCCCAAGCCGGCAGAGGGTGAGCCGGCGCTGATCAGCTTTAGCGATGTGATTACGATGTTCCATGAGTTTGGGCATGCACTGCATGGGATGTTCGCGGCAAGTGAGTATCCGAGTCTTTCGGGGACCGCGGTAGCGAGGGATTTTGTGGAGTTTCCGTCGCAGTTCAATGAGCACTGGGCCACGTATCCGGCGATCTTCGATCACTACGCGAAGGACCATAAGACAGGTGCGCCGATGCCGGCGGAGTTGGCAGCGAAGATCAAGAAGGCGGCCGACTTCAATCAGGGGTATGAGCTGACGGAGCTGTTGGCAGCGGCGCAGCTGGATATGCAGTGGCATTCGCTGCCGGTGAACGCGCCTTTGCAGAAGCCGGATGAGTTTGAGAAGGCCGCGCTTGAGAAGAAGGGGTTGATGCTGAGTTATGTTCCGCCACGCTACCGGTCCAGCTACTTCTCGCATATATGGGGCGGTGGGTATGCGGCGGGGTACTACGCGTATCTGTGGAGCGAGATGCTGGACGATGATGCGTTCGAGTGGTTTCAGGACCACGGCGGGTTGACGCGGGCGAATGGAGACCGCTTGCGCGCGATGGTGTTGTCGCGAGGGAACACGGAGGATTTGGCGACGATGTATGAAGCGTGGCTAGGGAGCGCGCCTAATATTGAACCAATGTTGAAGTACAGGGGTTTGGAGAAGGGTCGGGCGAAGTAGGCTAGCGGTGTGTCCCCAGCTTGTTTTTGAGGCTGGCGGCCAACTCTGCGAGACGTTGCATCTCGCGCTTTTCTTCGTCGATGTCCTGGATAGCGACGACGCCGCCGGAGATCGTACCGTCGGGTTCGACGACAGGAGCGGCACTGAGACTGACCCAGGCGCTGGAGCCGTCGCTGTAGTGGCGAAGATACTCGCGTGGACCGATGTTTTTGCCATCCATGATGGCGTTGGCGAGCGGATTTTCATCAGACGGATATTCCGTATTGCCGGGAGCGAAGGATTCTGAGGCGCGGCAGTAGTCGTCGATCCGGATTTCAGGCGTTACCGGAGCGCGGAGGATGTCCTCGGCGCGGGGATTGCTCATGACGACGCGACCGTCCGGTGCTTCGGCGATGACGATGCCGACGGGGACGGCGTCGAAGATGGCCTGAAGTCGGGCTTCGCTGCGGAGCAGGGCGTCTTCGGCTTTTTTGTGGTCGTCGATATCTTCGAGGGTTCCGTACCAGCGGATGATTTTGCCCTCGTCGTTTCGGCGTGGGGCAGCGCGCGCTCTCATCCAGCGATAGACGCCGTCGTAACGGCGGACGCGGTACTGCATGTCGAAGTGATCTCCGGTGAGAACGGAGTGCTGCCAGGATTTGAGCGTCTCCGGGATGTCGTCGGGATGAAGCGCCCGTGTCCAGTTGGTTCCGAGCGACTCTTCGACGGTTAGACCGGTGAGGGCTTCCCAGCGGAGGCTGGCGGCGGCGATCATGCCGTCGGGTTCGGCGGTCCACGGGATCTGGGGGTTGAGTTCGACAGCGTGGCGGTAGTGGTCTTCGCTTTCAGCGAGTGCCTCTTCGGCCTTCTTGCGGCGGGTGATGTCGACGACCGACATGGAGACTCCAATGACCTCGTCCACCTCATCGCGCGCGGGTTGATAGGAGATGAGTAGGGTGCGGGTTGCGCCGCGCTGGTGAGGGTCGGGAACGAGAACCTCAAGGCCGGTGTAGGGTTCGCCGTTGAGTGCTCGCAGGAGATACGGTTCGATCTGGGGGAATTTGTCGGGGATGATTTCGGCGATGGGGCGACCCAGGTGAGAGGCGACTGGGAGGTTGTGGATCTCGGCGAGACGTTTGTTCAGGCTGACGAAGCGCAGGTTGCGATCGAGGAAGGAGAGACCAACAGGGGCACCATCGTAGATTGCGTTGAGCTGAGCGAGGCGCTGAGTGGGTAGAGCTTCGAGGCGCAGAGGCAGGCTGGCGTCGGCGGTTCCGTGGCGCGGCTCGGGGATCGGCGGAGGCGGGTTGAGTCGTTCCGCAAGGGCTTCAGGAAGCTGCTCAGGTGGGACGGGGCGGCCGTAGAGCCAACCCTGGCCGATGTCGCAGCCCAGCCAGAGCAGCATATCGGCGATCGTCTGGCTTTCTACGCCTTCGGCGACGGTGATCAGGCCAAGGCTGTTGCCGAGGCCGACGATGGCGGCTGCGATCTTTCTGCTCTCACGTGTATGTGTCATGGAGCGGACGAAGCTGGCGTCGATCTTGAGTTCGTCGAAGGGGAGTAGCTGGAGGTGGCGCAGGCTGGAGTAGCCGGTTCCGAAGTCGTCGAGCGCAAGACGTGAACCGTTATCCTTCAACTCGTTCGCGATGCGGGCCGCGTGTTCGGTGTTGCCGACGAGGGCGCTCTCGGTGATCTCGAGGACGAGACGTTGCAGCGGGAAGTTTGCATGCTGGGCGGCGGAGCAGATGTGTTTTGGGAGCGTGAGGTCAGTGAGCTGGGTTAGCGAGATGTTGACGGAGAGAGTGAGATGGTCAGGGATGTCCTTGGCGGCGACGAAGACTGCGCTCAGGAGCTTGCCGGTGAGCAGGCCGTGAAGTCCGGAATTTTCGGCCAGAGGAATGAACTCGTTTGGCGGGATAAGGCCGCGTTGCGGATGTTGCCAGCGGGCGAGAGCCTCAAAGCCGCGGAGAAGGCCGGTGCGAAGCTCGACAAGAGGCTGAAAATACGGAACGATCTCGTTATTTTCGAGCCCTCTGCGGAGATCGGTTGCATCGTCACCAGCCATGGTAAGAGACGATACTACGGCCCCTCCAAGTTACCCAGTAAAATTTCGCGCGCGCCAACGAGCAACGAGGTCGCTAGCCGCTGCCGGCCAATACGGAAAGCTGAATTCGAAGCCGGCAGCAAGGAGACGGCCGGGGATAACCTGACGGCTCTTGAGGATAAGTTCCGATTCCGTGCGCATGAGGAAGGTGCCGATCTCGATCATCCACGATGTGGTAGGGGGGCCGAGGCGAGTGCCCCAGGCCTCGCGGATAGCGCAGAGGAAGTCGCGATTGGGAAGCGGATGCGGGGAGGCGAGGTTGACCACGCCGGTAAAGTCTTGCGCCGCAATGAGGAACTCAGTGGCGCGAATGAAATCGTCTTCGTGGATCCACGAAACGAATTGATTCCCCGGGCCGTTGGTGCCACCGAGACCGTGTCGGACGAGGTTGAGGAAGACATCGAAGACACCGCCGGAGTCGGGGCTGAAGGTCATCGCGCTGCGTAGCGCAACCTTGCGGGTGCGCGGAGTTGGTGTCGAGAAGAAGGCTTCTTCCCAGGCCTTGGCGACCTGGATGGAGAAGTTCCAGGTGTCGGGCGCGCCGGGTTCGTTGCCGCCGAGTTCGCCGGTGGCTTCGTCCATGGGGCGGTCAAGGGAGTGGCGATAGATCGTGGCAGTGCTGGCGTTGAGCCAGATGGCGGGAGGGTGATCGAGCGAAGAGATGACCTCGTTGAGGACTTTTGTGGATTGGACGCGGGAGTCGAAGATGGCGCGACGGTTGGCTTGGTTGTAGCGGCAGTTGACGCTGCGGCCAGCGAGGTTGATGCAGACATCGCTGTTTTCAAGCTCGGCAACCCACTGGCCTATGGTGACACCGTCCCAGGTGACGACGCGCCAAGGCGCTGGGTGTGGAGTACGGCTGAGAACGGTGACGGAGTGGCCGCCAGAGTGAAAATGCCGGGCGAGGAGTTGACCTACTTGTCCGGCGCCACCGGGGATGACGATCTTCATGAGGCAGGTCTTTCGCTTTTTTGGAGGTCAGCGTGGTGGGCTGGAAGATAGCGTTGCCAATCGTTTGACTCGGCGATCTGCTTGATGACGGTGTTGCGCTCGCGGAGAAGAGCCAGCATGTAGCGGCGAAGGAAGACGGCTTCGGCAAGCGGGCCAAGGACGGGAAGAGGAGCGGCGACGCGGAAGAGGTCCTTCATCTCGGTTGCACCGGAAGGAAGGGTGCGAAAGTAGTGGTCAGCCTGCATGGAGCGGAAGATTCCCTTGACCATCGTGGCCTGGAAGTAGGTTGGTGGTTGCATCGCGGTGAACTTGCTGGTGAGGTTCTGCCAGACGCCAAAGTGTTTGGCGCGCCACGTGACTTGCTGAGAGAGTTCGGGAAGGCCGGAGGTGATACCGCCGATGGCTAAAGCCTGTTCGCCGGAGTGGATGTTTGCGACCAGATGGACCTCAACACTGCGGGAGAGATCGAAGCATCGGTCGATGGGTGCGTCGATGACAGTGATTTCCTCCAGGCAGATCATCGCGAGCGGGCTTCCTCTTGTGTAAGAGTAAATGTGAGGGTTGGATTTATTGTTGGAAGAGTTCTTCTGTGAGGATGAGTCGATGAGTGTGAGTGAGATGAGTTTTGTGAAGACGGGCGATGCCAGGAGTTTTACGCCGGAGCCTGGGATGAAGCGGCAGGTCCTGGCGCACAGCGACCAGCTGATGCTGGTGCGGCACTACTTTGAAAAAGACTGGGTGGGTGCGCGGCATAGCCATCCGCACCACCAACTGGTGTATGTGGTCAGCGGCGCGATCCGTGTCGATGTGGATGGGCGGGTCTTCGACGTCCGTGCAGGCGATAGTTTTGTGGTCGATGGAGGGGTCGAACACCAGGCTTCGGCGCTGGAGCCGTCGGAGGTGCTGGACGTGTTTACCCCGGTGCGCGAGGACTATCGGGAGTTGGTGAAGTAGAGAGGGGCCAGTGGGGGCAAATTATTTTCCGGATGGCTGCTAACTAAAGGATTAGTTGGTCCGTCTCACGATCAGTTCGGCTTTCCCTCCGGTCGTTTTGAGGGTGGCCAACGAGAGATTCGATGCCACCTAGGAAGTCCATCACATTGACGGAAGCGGAGTTACGGCTCATGAAGCTCTTATGGGCGCGTGGCGAGTCGGCTGTAGGCGACTTGGTGGCGGCGATGCCGGATGGGGCGGCTCTGGCCTATAACTCGGTTCTGACGACGATCCGGATTCTGGAGCAGAAGGGCTATGTGCAGCACCGGCAGGAGGGTAGGGCGTTTCTGTATGTTCCCTGCGTGGCTGAGCAGGAGGCTAGCCGGTCGGAGGTCCGTCATATGATGCAGCGGTTCTTCGGCAACTCGCGGGAGAGGCTGCTGCTTTCGCTGCTGGGTGACGATGAGGTGACTCCGGAGGAGTTGCAACGTCTGAAAGAAGCGATCGCTGCCGCCGCGGACGACCGTGTGGGGGAGGATCGATAACGGTGATGGATCTGAACCTGTTGCAGAGTATTGAGAGTGTGTCGCGGTTGGTGGCAAGCTCGTTTGTTTCGGGGCTTTGGCAGGGAATTGTGCTGGCCGCCGGTGTGGGGCTCTGTCTGCGGCTGGTGCCGAGGACGACCGCCGCGGTGCGTTTTGCTATTTGGACAGCAGTGTTCGCCGTCGTGGCTGCGCTGCCGTTGGTGCATGCCTATTCTTTGAACTCCGGTGGCGATATGCCGGGACGTAGTGCTCTGGTGCACGTGGATATGCGCTGGAGTTTTGTGATTGCCGCACTCTGGTTGACGGTTTCACTAGTACGCGGCATCAAGCTCGTGATGAGCGCAGTGCGCTTGCGTGGGATTTGGAAGAGAGCGGTGCCAGTGGAGGGTTGCGATGCCGTGCTGTTGGCAGCGGGTTTTCGCGGAGTCGAGCTCTGCACTTCGAAGGATGTGGACCGACCCAGTGTGATTGGTTTCTTCTCGCCGCGGATTCTTATTCCAGAGGAGCTCTTTGCACGGCTGACGACGGCGGAGTTCGGGCAGATTGTGTTGCATGAGGTTGGGCATCTGCGGCGAGCTGATGATTGGGTCAATTTGCTGCAGAAGCTGAGCCTGGTGGTGGTTCCGCTGAACCCGGTGTTGATGTGGATCGAGCGGCGGCTATGCCTGGAGCGCGAACTCGCTTGCGATGATGATGTGCTGCGGTTGACCAAGGCTCCGAAGGCGTATGCGACCTGCCTGACAAGTCTGGCCGAGCAGAGGCTGGGCCGCCGGGCGGCGGCACTGTCGCTGGGCGCGTGGGAGAAGCAGTCGGAGCTGGCGCGGCGGGTGCACAGTATTTTGCGGAGCGGCGAGGGGATGGGCCGGACGCAGGCTCGAGTCTTGATGGGTTTGGCTGTCGTGGCCCTGTTGGGCGGCTCAGTCGAGCTGGCGCGATGCCCGCAGTTCGTTTCATTTTCACGGACCGCATTGCCGGTGTCGGCTGAGGTGCAGAGCCTGCCCACGGCGGGGTATCAGGCAGCGGCGTTTCACTCATCGGGAAACGTAATGGGTGCCGCCCACGAGACTTTGCTGAAGGCTTCGATGCCGGTGAATCGTGAGGTTGGCTTGACGGATACGGTCAAGCGGCCGGCTGTCCCCGTGAAGAAGGCCACAACCAAACGCCACACTGCGACTCCGGTCCAGCAGAGCCGGGTTGCGATGCCGCAGATGCGGCGAGCGGAGCGCTGGATGGTACTGACCTCGTGGGATGGAATGGAACGGCCGAGAATGGTGCTTGCCGTGACCGAAGAGCGTGTGATTTCTACTTCGTATGCAGCCGTGCCAACTGCGGGCGGCTGGCTGATTCTTCAACTTTTAACCAAGCTGTTCAACCCTTTGCTGAGGTACGAATATGTCTCTTGAAACTAATAAATTAGTAGGTAAGGCGGGACGGATTGCCGCTCCCGCAGGTGCTGCCGCGGCACTGGTGCTGGCAGGTTCGATGTTCTTTCATTACAGCGGCGTTCATGCGGCGATGATCTCGTCGCCTGCGCCGATGGACGACAACAGTGTGTCTGCGCTGGTCTCGCTGGATAGCGCGGTGGAAGCGGTTGCCTCGCGGGTCTCGCCTGCAGTGGTGAATATTCAGGTGACCTCGCGTGGGTCATCCGAACATGAGACTGGCGGGGAGCAGGATCAGAGCCAGCAGGAGGCACCTCAAGGAGTGCCTCCGGGTTTTGCCCAGTTCTTTGGACCGGGCGGTCCCTTTGGCGGTCAGATGCAACGGCCGCAGCAACCGCAGATTGAGCATGGAATTGGCAGCGGCGTGATCATCTCTCCCGATGGCTATATCGTGACCAACAATCACGTCGTCGATGGATCGATGGACATGCGCGTGACGTTGAGCGACCGGCGCGTGCTCAATGCGAAGCTGGTTGGCGTGGATAAGCTGACCGACCTCGCCGTGATCAAGGTGGATGCGCATGATCTGCCAAGTATCGCCTGGGGCGACTCCACGAAGCTGAAGCCAGGCCAGACGGTGCTGGCGTTCGGTAGCCCGTTTGGATACTTCCAGAATTCGGTGACGCGCGGCATCGTGAGCGCCGTGAACCGGGAAAATCCTTACCGTGATGATGCGCGCAAACCCGGTGGCTACATCCAGACCGATGCAGCGATCAATCCGGGCAACTCCGGTGGCGCGCTCGTGAATGCGCATGGCGAATTGGTTGGCATCAATACCTTCATCATCTCGAACAGCGGATCGTTCGCGGGTGCTGGGTTTGCCATTCCGTCGCAGCTTGTACGCGCGACGGCGGAGCAGCTGATCAAGAGTGGAGTTGTGCATCATGGCTATCTCGGCATCAGCTTGAACGACGTGACGCCGGCGAATGCCAGCTTCTTCAATCTCAAGACGGCTACGGGAGCGATCGTCGCGCAGGTGACGCCTGACTCTCCGGCCAGCAGCGCTGGGTTGAAGAACGGCGACGTGATTGACACGTTGAATGGAGAGAAGATCGAGAACGGCAGTGCATTGCAGGTTGCTGTTAGCGAGATTGCTCCGGGAACGACGATCAAGCTTGGTGTTCTGCGCAACGGAAGCCCACAGACTCTCGATGTGAAGGTTGGCGAATTCCACAAGAGCACCGACGTCGCGAGCGATGGCGATTCGGCGGGTCCACAGAAGGGCAAGCTCGGGTTGGCAGTTGCTGAGCTGACTCCGGATGTGCGGCAGCAGCTGCATATTCCGTCTCAGGTGAACGGTGTCGCGGTCGAGAGCGTTCGTCCTGCGAGCCCTGCTGAGGATGCCGGCCTTACTCCTGGAGACGTGATCCTTGAGGTCGATCGCAAGCCGGTTACTTCCGCTGAGCAGTTCGTCAACGAGGCGCACGCCAACCCGGCAGGGAAGGATCTGCTGCTGCTGGTTTGGTCGCAGGGAAATGCGAGCTACCGCGTTGTGCACACGGACGGTGGCAATCAGAACGGCGAATAAGCTGAATCCCTTTGGGCCGCTGCGTGATGGATTAGCAGCGGCCATTTTTTTTGGGAGAAATCATTTAGAAACAATTCCTCATTTGCAAAAAATTGTGCGTCTTTCATCTTGCTTCGCTCGTACCCTGATCGATAGCGCCTGATCTGGAGGCTGTACGATGCCGTTTGTTCGCCGCTTCGCTGGGTTGCTCTTTTCCTGTGCGACTGCGCTGCCTGTTCTCGCTGCTCCTGCAAAACCTGTGGCTCCGCCGGTGACGGTCACTGACGATGGGCCGACCTACACGATGGCCAACGGCTACCTGACCGTGAAGGTGGATAAGGTCACTGGCGATCTTGTCTCGGTGAAGACGCCGAAGACCGTCACGCCCGACATTGAGTTGATGGGCTTCGTCTCCGGACACCATGCTGGATATTGGGAGCAGAGCCCAGCACTCGCTGCCCGCAGGGAGGCGAAGATCACCATCGATCCTGCCAGCGTGAGCGGTGACCGCGCCGAGGTTTCGGTTAAGGGCTGGTCTGACGGCAAATCGATTCTTGGTGCGCATCCCACTGCAGCCGGACAAGAGGGCGGCCTTATTGCGGATCTCGAGATACGGTATGCGTTGGCGCGCGGAGATCACGGCCTGTATACCTACGCCATCTTCACTCATGAAGCTACCTATCCTGCGGGATCGGTCGGCGAGAGCCGCTTTGGGTTCAAGTTGAATAGCAAGGTCTTCGACTGGCTCTCGATCGATGACCAGCGAAATGCGTTGATGCCTACCGGAGCAGACTGGGACGCCGCCACCGATCTCAATATGAAGGAGTCTCGCCGGCTGACCACAGGCACCTACAAGGGGCGTGCGGAACACAAGTACGATTACTCCGCGGATCAGTCGAAGATTCCTGCCTTCGGGTGGTCTTCCACCACGGAGCATGTCGGACTCTATCTGATCAATCCATCGTTCGAATATCTATCGAGCGGGCCGCTGCACTTTGAACTGACCGGCCATATCGACGACGGCGACGGCGGTGATCCGACGCTGCTCGACTACTGGCGTGGTACGCACTATGGCGGCAGTGTGTTGAACTTCGCGGACAACGAGCCCTGGACCAAGGTCGTCGGGCCCATCTTTATCTATGTTCCGACTGGTGGTTCGCCGAACGTGTTGTTCACCGATGCGAAACGTCAGGCGGCCGTTGAGGCTGCGCGCTGGCCCTATCCTTGGGTGAAAGGCGTCGACTATACGCCTGCCGATCAGCGCGCCACGGTCAAGGGTCGTCTGAAGTTGATCGATCCACAGGCACCGACAACGAAGTTTTCGAATCTACTGGTGGGACTTTCATTCCCAGATCAGCCGGCGGTGCCGCGTGCGCCACGGCCACCGCGGCCCGAGGCCAGTCCTACACCCAGTACGGAACCTTCTGCTACGCCTCAGGCTGCAGGGACTATCGCGCCTAAGGTCGATGCCACACCGGGCACGCCTGCTGTGGCCGCTGATCCGGATCATCCTGCGCAGGTTAACGCTCAGGGGCAGCGCGTCAATCGCGGCACCTATGTTCCCCCGCGTCCCCCCGGAGCGTTGGCTTTCAACTTTCCGCCGCAGCCGATTACGTGGCAGAGCGACGCGAAGCACTACGAGTTCTGGGCGCATGGCGCGGATGATGGCAGTTTCACGATCCCTAATGTGCGTCCCGGGACGTATCAGTTGCACGCGATTTCGGACGGTGTGCTCGGCGCGTATGATGCTACGGCCAGCGTGACGATTGCGCCGGGACAGAAGCTTGATCTTGGCACAATTGAATGGCATCCGACGCACTACGGCCGACAGATATGGCAGATCGGTACACCCAATCGCTCGGCCAAGGAGTTTCTCAAGGGCGACGATCACTGGCATTGGGGAATGTACATCGAATACGCCAAACTCTTCCCCAACGATGTCGACTTTACCGTCGGCAAGTCCGACCCGGCGAAGGACTGGTTCATCTATCAGGTGCCGCACGATACCGATTTCAAGCCCGATGGCCGTGATCAGGGCCGCGCCACGCCGTGGACGATCCACTTCGAGATGCCTGCAGGCCGACAGCCCGCAGGCAAAGCCACGTTGCGTTTCGGGCTTGACGGTGTTTCTACGCGGACACTTGGCATCACTGTCAACGGCAAAGACGCGGGGTCGATGACCGACTTGTTTGGAGCGGGCGCGTCCATGATCCGCGACGGGATCGAAGGGACCTGGATCGAGAAGGACTTCAACTTCGATGCGTCACTGCTGAAGCCGGGAGCGAATACGATCGTCCTTACTGTCCCTGCTGGTGGTGTCGCGAATGGCATCTGCTATGACGTTGTTCGCCTTGAGGTCGCCCCACCTGCTCCGTGACGCGACGCTCCGTTAGACTGGCATCGCACGCTGAATCATTTTCTTCAGGAGAGATTTCACCATGAACACGACTCGCCGCCACTTCATTACGACGGCTCTTTCAAGCGGCGCAGTCGCTGCGACCGTTCCTGCAACGGCGGGAGCTCAGTTTCTCAACGCCCCGCGTCACGGCCTGCCCGGGACCTTGAAAGAACGCTATGCGAAGCTTGACGCCATTCTGAAGGAGCCAGTATTCAAGCGCGATCTCTTTCCTGATCCAGTCATCATCGAGTCCGTCGAACTTCTGCGTAACAAGAAGCAATATCTGTGTCGCGTGCGATCGAAGGATGGGCATGAGGGATTGTCCGTCTCCAACGCACAGCAGATGGAGGTCCTGTACCCGATGTTCGTGAAGCACATCGCTCCTTTCTTTATCGGGAAGGATGCACGCGACATCGAAGAGCTGGTTCCTGCCTCGACGGTCTACGAAAACAACTACAAGGCGCAGGGACTTGCCATCTGGGTGCCGATCGCGACGATCGAGTTCGCGATTCTGGATATGTTCGGCAAGATGTCGAAACGACCGATTGGGCTGTTGATCAGCGACAAGATCTACAACACCAAAATTTCCGTATATCAGGCGAACGGTGAACGTGACATCACCGCCGAAGAGACGATTGAGCACCTCAAGCGCGATGTGGCTATCTCGAATGCGAAGGCGATCAAGTTCAAGCTCGGGGGCCGCATGTCGCATCCGGAGACACCGCTTGGTCGCAGCGAGAAACTCATTCCTCTCGTGCGCAAGACCTTCGGAGACCAGATGGTTATTTCAGCCGACTCCAATGGTTCTTATACGGTGGCCGAAGCGATCCCGATTGGCAAGCTGATGCAGGAGTACAAATACGCGTTCTACGAGGAGCCGGTGCCGTTCGACTGGTACGAGGAGACGAGAGCAGTGGCGGACGCGCTCGAGATTCCGATTGCCGGCGGGGAGCAGGAGCCGAGCACGCACAACTTCCGCTGGCTCATCGCCAACGGCGGACTGTCGATCGTGCAGCAGGACATGTTTTATTTCGGCGGCATGATTCGCTGCATGCAAGTGGCGCGTATGGCCAACGCCTTCGGCAAACAGTGCATACCGCACATCTCATCGACCGGCCTGGGCTATGTGTACATGATGCACTTCGTCTCCGCGATACCGAACTCTGGGCCGTATCACGAGTTCAAGGAGTTCAACAACGAGCTTCCGTATCACTGCGAGACCTCAAGCCTGCGGAGCGATAGCAATGGCGTGATTCAGGTGCCGTCCGGTCCTGGCTTCGGCGTCGATATCGATCCCGACTTTGTGAAGAAGGCTACGGTCGTTACTGGCTGACCTAGAGAGGCAGCGGTTCAGTCTGGCGTGCGCTTGAGCGATACGCCGCCTCGACCAGAGCCATCGTTTCGTAAGCCGACTCGAATCCGATCGGAAGATCCACGGTCGATCCCTCGACATAGGACTGCAGCGCGCCCATACTGCCCACGAATGCGTCTGGAAACCAGTTGCCTTTCACCGGCAAGCTCTTCCATTGTCTGCCCGCGCTGTCGCGTTCGGCATAGGACAGCGTATCCGGCACACCCTTCGGATAGTCGAGATTAACGCCCATGTCCATCCGGATTGCGCCTCCAGTTCCTTCCGTTTGCACAAAACTGCGGTGAGTCTCCGCCGCGAAATCGTGGCCATGATTTGTGACGACAAACACGCGCTTCCACTCGCCGTAGTCCAACAGGATCGAGGATTTGGTGGCAGCCAGCGACGCAGATTGCGGGTTTCTCACGGTCTTTGCGTAGACACCGACAGGGTTACCGAACCACGAGCGAATGAGATCGAGATAGTGGATGCTGTGATAAAGAATCTCCAGCCGCGGCGCGGTCGCAAGAAAGGTCCACAACTTCCATGGTGTGTAGGTTCGAACCTGAACTTCCATGTCGTGCAACTCACCGAGCAGCCCAGCCTTTCCGAGCGCAACGGCGGCGAGGTTATTTGGCGAATAGCGCAATTGGAAGTTAACTGCGGCGACCAGACCGCGCGCGCGGCAAAGATCGCGTATCGCCCGGGCCTCCTCGAGCGTCTCTCCCATCGGCTTCTGCAGCAGAACGGCGGCGCCGGAGGGAAGATGAGGCAGGATGGTCATGATCTGCGAGGCTGGCACTGCGACATCGAAGATGGCATCGGGCGGTGCGAAACGAGCGGCTTCTGCGATCGAGTCGAAGCTGTGGGGAATGCCTTTCTCCGAAGCTAACTCGGCTGCCTTGCCGCTGGCACTGTCTGCCACAGCAATAACAGGAAAGCCGGCTTTTGCATACGCTGGCAGATGAGCTGCGCGAATGATGCCGCCAGCGCCAAGGATCACGATTGGTCGAGGGCTCTTCGGGAGAGGCGGTCCAGATGCCTCTGCTGCGCGCCGATATCGCTCGTCGTTGCTCTCCATCCCCGCCTCGCTTGATTGCTGCATGGTCCTAGCCTCTACAATCTAAATATCTAAGTGACCATATTACGTGAGGACACCATGCATTCTGTAGCAGCAAAATTGGGCAAGTTTCGACTCGACGGCCGCTCCGCAATCGTGACGGGGGGCGCCAATGGAATCGGCTTCGCCATCGCTTCCGCATTTGCGATGGCAGGAGCATCCGTTCATATTGTGGATCTGAATCTTGATGGCGCGAACGAAGCGGCACAAAAGATCGTCGAAGCTGGCGGCACGGCCAAGGGCCACGGTTGCAACGTAGCTGATCAAGCCGAGGTCGACCGCGTCTTCGGCGAGCTTCTGGAAAGTCAGCGCATCCACATCCTCGTCAACAACGCGGGCATCGCGGGCATCGGCCGTGTCGACACCACCACCGCGGCCGACTTCGATCGCGTCTTCCAGGTCAACGTCAAGAGTGTGTACCACTGCACGCGTGCCTGCATCGGATCGATGGTTGAAGCGGGTGGCGGAGTCATCCTCAACATGGCGTCAATCGCCGCCACCAGCGGCCTCGACGACCGCTTTACTTACTCGATGAGCAAGGGCGCCGTGCTCGCGATGACCTATTCGATTGCGCGAGATTTTTTGAAGAAGAACATTCGTTGCAACGCCATCTCGCCCGCGCGGGTGCACACGGGCTTCGTCGACGGGTTCCTTGCGAAAAACTATCCGGGAAAAGAGGCTGAGATGTTCGAAAAGCTTTCGGCAGCCCAACCCATAGGCCGCATGGCGGAGCCCGACGAGGTCGCCAATCTTGCGCTCTATCTCTGCTCGGACGAGGCCAGCTTCCTGACCGGCGTCGACTATCCACTGGATGGAGGCTTCAACAACCTGCGCAGTTGATCAGTGGCTAACTGACCTGCACCATGATTTTTGTAAACGCCGCGGGGTTCGCGCTCCACTGCCGCAGCATCTCAGGTGCCTCTTCGATGGGAACAACCGCCGAGACAATATCGTCGACTGGAAAGCGTCCCTCTTCGAGCATGCGGATCACCTCGCGGAAGTCCTCGGGCAACGCATTGCGTGAGCCCAGGATGTCCAGTTCCTTCTGTACGAAGAGGCTGGTCTCATACGCCACCGGCTCCTTGGCATAGCCGATATAAACGACGCGACCAGTGAAGGCGACCTCCTCGACGCTGGCACGAAAGGTCTGCGCCAAGCCGATAGCTTCAATGATGCAGTCCGGTCCGCGTCCATCTGTGAGTTCACTCAACCGGAGGTGCAGATCTTCATTGCTCGAATGGACGAGCTCGTAGGCACCGGCCTTGCGAGCGATCTCGAGCTTCGCGTCGTCCATGTCGATTGCGATGACGCGGGCTCCGTGAAATGCGGCTGCAGAAATTGCACCTAACCCCACGCCACCGCAGCCGAAGACAGCAACCGTATCGCGTTCCGTCACACGCCCTCGTTTTGCCGCGTGGAACCCCACCGTTAGTGGCTCCACCAGACAAAGTTCTTTAAGCGAGAGTTGCGCTCCGTAAAGTTTCTCAGCCGGAATCGCGATGCGCTCAGTCAGTGCTCCATCGCGCTGTACGCCTAGTGTCTGGTTAGAGCGGCATGCGTTTGGCCGGCCACGAAGACAACTGGCGCATTCGCCGCAGGAGGTGTAGGGCGCGAGCGTGACTCCCGTCCCCGCCTGCAAGCCGTTATCGGCGTGGAGAATCGTTGCGGCTACTTCGTGTCCCAGAACGCGTGGAAAAGTCACAAGTGGATTCTTCCCGCGGAAGGTATTCAGATCTGTTCCGCATAGCCCGATCATTCTGACCTGCAGCAAGGTTTCGCCCGTACCTCGGTACGGTTCAGGAATATCGGCCAGCACCGCCTTGCCCGGCTCCTGCACGACTACTGCTTTCATCTGTCTCCTCTATTTCAGATCATAGATTCTGATCGCGGTTGCGCCAAAGATCTCAGCGCGCTCGGTCTCGCTGAAGGCGGCAAAATAACTCCGGAGCACCTGCCACCATCGAGCATATCCGGTTGCAACCAGACAGACAGGCCAATCAGAGCCGGCCATCAGTCGATCCGCTCCGAATGCTTCGACCACAACATCCAGATAAGGCCGCAGCGACTCCATTGACCAGCTAGACCATGCGTCCTCGGTCACCATGCCTGAGATTTTGCAGGATACATTTTCGCGCTGGCTCAACTCGCGCATCAGGGTTCGCCAGGGTTCGCTCTCTCCGGCTGCGATTTTTGGCTTTGCAATGTGGTCGAGGACAAACGGCTGTTGTGGATGCCGATCGACGAAGCGAATCGCTTCCTCGAGTTGACTCTCGACAATGAGCAGATCATAGATAAGCCCGGTTGTCCGCATGGCCCGGATACCGCGATTGAAGTCTGCACCATCCAGGAAACCTTGCGGTTCAGCCTGGACGACATGACGTAACCCCACCAGCTTCGGTTCATCCGCGAATGCAATCAGCGAGGCCTCAAAATCAGAAGCAGCAAGGGGAGCCCATCCCACGACACCCCGAATTGCTTCGCAGCTTCGCGCAGCTTCAAGTAGCCATCGCGTCTCTTCGAGCGTCTGCCGTGCCTGCACGGTGACGGCGCCATCTACACCTGCATTCGCAAGCTCGGCGACCAGATCAGGTGTCAGGAAATCGCGGCGTATCGCCGCCATACTAGCGTTGATCCAGTCGTACTCGGCGGGGGAGTAGCGCCAGAGGTGGTGATGGGCGTCGATGACTGGGCAGTTTGTCGATTCAGGCAAGCGTATTTCTATTGTGTTCGATGGCATCTAATCGTAAGTTGTCTTTCGATTCGAACTTGTGCGTGTTGTCCTGACGCTTTTCCATTAGTCTACATAGACTTTCAAGCGATCGATGCCACATCTTCCTGCACCAGGCACTTTCTGCCGCATCTTTGAACCCGCTGTGTTTCAAACCGAGAATACAACCCCGTGGACTACGCAGGAGCTGCATGTCAACCAGGGTTTCCGTGGTGCCAAAGGGAGACATTCTCTTCCAGGTATATCGCACCTGATTCGCGTTCATGACACAGCAAGAACCATGAATGCTGGCCTGAAGCGCTCCGGCGCGATAGAGGTCAATACGGAAGGACTCCGCTGCTACGAGATTGAAGACAAACTGCAGCTCCTCTGCATCCGGGGTCTGCAGCCATGCTTCGATATATTCCGGGATGCTGAGCGCATACAACACACGGCTGCTATCGGCCTCAATTTTGACCGAAAGAGAGACGTCCCTCACATGCCGGTTCGGAATCGTTGCTATCATTCCAGAATCTTTTAGAGTATTTCGCTCAAGAGTGTTCACGTATCACCTCGTCTGCACACGGAGGAAGCATTTCAGCCTCCGAAGGACGAATCGTAGGCAACAATGTGACGAGAATGCGTTGTCAGGGATGAACCGATCTGTGCGAGAGGTCGCCTGGTAGTGGCAACTAGCTCGCAAATCGATACCCTCAGCATCCTGTAGCTGATTGCTATGAATTTGCGAAATTGGGTATAGCGCACTTCCACATTCTGAGATTATGTGGTGAAACGCAGCAGACAGGGATGAACGGCGTGAAATGCGCCACGTCTTCCATAGTCGGCGCGAGTGTTCTGCAAGGCACGGCCCTTCAAATGCAGAAATCAGTATGGGATCAGCTGTGGGTCAGCCATCCGTTGATACGGGACCGATAGCCGCGACTCATCGTAAGCTTTTCGCCATTTACCAAAACAACCGCATAGTCGCCGTCAGCTTCAGTGCGCACTTCCTTCACGTGTTGCAGATTGACGATGGAGGAGCGATGCACGCGCAAAAACATATCCGGGTCCAGCTTTTCTTCCAGACGAGCCATGGTCTCGCGCAGCAGATGCGTCTCGGTCTGCGTGCTTATGCGCACGTAATTTTCCTCTGCGCTGATCCAGCGAATGTCTGACACCGGAAGGAAGACAATCCTGCCGCGGGACTTGAAGACGATACGGGTCGTATAACGGCTTCCGTTCTGAGCGGTCGCACCGTTAGCTGCCGGCTGCTGATTGGCGAGAAGTATCTCTTTGCGAGCGCGCTCCACAGCTGAAGAGAGTCGCTCGCGAGTGAACGGCTTCAGCAGATAGTCCACCGCGTGAATTTCAAAGGCACGCAGCGCGTACTGATCATGCGCAGTCGTAAAGATGATGTGCGGTGTTGGCACGTTCTTGCAGGAACAAAGCTCTGTGGCGATATCGAAGCCATCCATGCCGGGCATCTGGATATCGAGAAAAAGCAGGTCCGGTTTGGTGGCACGCACCAGGTCGATCGTCTCGCTCGCCGTCATCCCCTCACCGACGACGTCTATCTCTGGCTCATCCCGTAGAAGCTGGCGCAGCTTTTGTCGAGCGAGCACCTCATCATCTGCCAAAACAGTATGAATCATCACACACCATATCCTGTGAGCTTTCCGGTTGGAAGTTCTGAGAATTGCAAGGGGAGCGCTAAGGTCACCCGGACTTTACCGTGTGCCATCTCCTCTATGTTGAAAGCCTGGTCGCTGCCGTAGTGCAAACGCAAACGATCTCTTACATTGGTGAGTCCCACACCCCGCCGTCCGTTTCCGTTCGTGGACAGTGGATGTAAACCTAACCCACTGTTAATCACGCTGATCATCAGTGTTGCGTTCTGGCGGCGCACGTCCACGCTGATCACGCCATCCCTGTCCAGCTTCGAAAGGCCGTGAGTATAAGCATTTTCGATAACCGGCTGTAGAAGCATGGCGGGTATCAGTGCATCGTGCAGATCGGATTCGACGGAGATCTCCTGTTGCACACGGCCGGTGAATCTGCGGTCCTGCATCGCCAGATACATCTCTATAAATTCCATTTCGTCGCTGAGCGGGATTAGCTGCACCTCGCCGCGTTCTAGCGTGATACGCAAGAGGCTGCTAAGTTGTTCCAACATTTTGTCGGCGGCAGCAATGTCGGTCTGCATCAGGCTGGAGATGCTGTTCATCGTGTTGAAAAGAAAGTGCGGATTCAACTGCATGCGCAGGGCGCGGAGCTGAGCGTTGGCAAACTGCGCCTCCAACTGGACAGCCGCATGTTCGGTCTCGCGGTAGAGCTGGTAGTACCCGATGCCGCGAAGCAAGAAGAAGACCGACCAGAAGATGACCATGTTGTCGACCAGTTCTGCATCCAGGTGGAATACAACACGATGCCAGTAGGTCATACGGGGCAGGCCAACGGGCAACTGTGGGAAGAATGCAACCCAGATCATCTCTTCAAGCACACTCACGGCCACGCTCAACGGCAGAACGCGCGTCATCATGGTCAAAAAGGTTGCCGTTTGAATAAGCGGTCTCAGCTGCCACCACAACAGCCAGCTGATGGTCCCCCACAGAAAATAGTGCACGCACCACGCTGCCATCACAAGCCTAAGTGTGAGCGTGGCGGGGATGGAGTGATTCCACGAGTGCATACTGGCCCACTCCTGCAATGCAAACAACATCCCCAACAACGTGAATGCTCCCACGAAGATGATCGGATTCAGGAATGGAAGTGCTGTACGATCTTTTACTTTCGGGAACAAGTTCAGTGGTGGACCCTACGCTTTCTGTGCAAATTGCACGGCTAAGTTTATTCAAGAACTGGAAAGAGGAAGCAATTGACCCGCAGACGATCCATCGGGGGCCGACGCTATCGCCGCCGCCGGGAAATCGCTCTTTGTCCCTTCTTTATAGACGAAAGCAAGTGCAAGAGAGTGATGCTCAAACCATGTATTCGCCGCGAAATCTGCCGTTCGTCGCTCGTCAGCTCCAATCTTCGCCGCGAGGGTATCGATGTCCCGCTTCATGAGATGGTTAGCTTCCGCCCCACCCTGCAGAACAGCGACGCGGAAGTGAAAATATGCGGCCTTGTTGTCGATTGGCATACCGCGCCCATCGCGTGCCAAAACGCCAAGCACGATGGAAGATTTCCAGCTCCCCGCATTCGCGGCCGTCTCCAGAAGAGCAAGACTTTGTTGAGGATCCTGCTTGAGTTCAGGGTGGTTGACCAGCAGAAGCCCAAGCGAATGCATCGCCGGTACGTATCCTGCGTCGGCTGCCTGACGTAGCAGCTCCGCAGCCTTAGGCAAGTCTTGCGGATGGTCCGCATACGCCGAATAGAGCAATCCAAGGTTGTAAGCAGCCAAGGGTTCATGCAGTTTCAACCCTGATTCGAACCATTTCTCCGCGGCAATCTTGTCCTCTTTCACAGCGATGCCGAAGAATGAAAGAAGTCCGAGATAGGTAGCAGCGGTGCCATTGCCTTCCTGAAAGGCCTCGTTCAGCAACTGGACGGCAAGATCACCGTTCTTCTGAGTTCCCGCTCCATGCAGGTAGACGACTGCCAAATTGACCTTAGCCTTGGCAAAGCCCGAAGACGCAGAGAGTTGATACCAATGGACCGCGCGTTTGGAATCCTGGGACACTCCGATTCCAGCCTGGTAGAAGTAGCCGATCTGGTTCTGCGCTTGCGGGTCTCCATGTCCGGCCGCCTTCTCGTACCAGTAAGCTGCCATCTTCGGGTCTTGCTTCACGCCCTTTCCGATGAAGTAATCTCCCGCTAGGGTAATCTCATCGCGAATTGATCCTTGTTCCGCAAGCATACGAACATGTTTCAGATCTTCTGTCCCTCCCGTGTCAACGTAGGCATGCAGGACAGTGCAGGGACCGCATGCAACCAGGAGAACAGCAGCCCCAAAGCGGTTGATGAATTTCCACGCGGTAGGAATCATGGTTCCCTCCATATCCCAATTGCGACTTAGCACTCACTTGAAATTTGTTGGGCCGACCGGAACGTCTCTAGGTGTCACCTAGACGTGAGCCGCTACGCAACGGTGATCGAAGTAGTTCCGCGATTTCAGGCTATTTACCGCGTGAAATAGCCTGTTGAACCCACCCCCATACCTCTGGCAGAGACAAACGGTTCATTCGTCACAAATCTCGCAATTAAATAAATGAAGAGGGCCGAAAGCAGAACTTCCGGCCCTCTGGGGAGGACTGAAAACTTTGCTAGAACCTGAACTTTGCCCAAAGCAACAAGTGGCGGAACGTTGGTTCTACTGCATTCTGCTTATTCAGGTAGCTGCTGGTCCCGATATCCAACAGGTTGATGTCCAGCGGACCGATGTTGTTGTCATTCGTAAAGTTCTGCGCCTCGACACGGAAGACGAACATACCTCGATCGAAGTGCAGCCACGTTGACGGAACGTCCTTCTCCACAGCGATGTTCCAATACTGTGCGTTCGGATTCGTGAAGCTGTTGCGTCCCACTTCCTGGGTTGTAAATTGTGGTCCGTTGGGCACAAGCCAGTGCACTTTGTCCGCTGTGGTGGGGTTGCCAGTCACAGCGTCGTAATAAACACCGGGAGTGAGACCGAAGTAAGTTCCATCAAAGCCGGCCGTATCGATTGGCTGATGCGGATTGCCCACAAGTGGACGGTCGTTGGCTGTGCTGCCATCACCATTCGTATCCAGGCCACTGACGTTGAACGTGCTGTGATAACCGGACTGCAACTGAGTGGTTCCGGAGATCGTGATGTGACGCGTAAAGGCGCTGGCCAGCACATCCGCGGCCCGGTTATTGGAATGGAATCCGGCCGGTGACCACGCATAACTAAACGACACGTAGTTACGGTGGTCCCAGACCGAGGGCCCCCAGTCCTGCCCCAGGCCATTGCCGTGAGAGATTGGCCGAGTAGGACGTAGGCGCCGCAAACGTAGCAAATACATCGGATGCATCGTCCAGGTCTTTTCCGTACGTGTAAGCCACGCGGAAGAACAGACCGTGGGAGAACTGGCGGGTGACCTCCGTCTGCAGGCTGTTGTACTCCGAATCAGCGCGGTTGGCGCGTATGTTGATGGCATTGCGAGTCGGGTTGATGCGTGATCCGTTGATGAAGTAGTTCAGTTGCTGGTTGGCATAGAGTTGCCCGCCGTGGTTACCTACGTAGTTAACCGTCAGCTTGATCTGAGCTGGCAATTGCCGCTCCAGGCCGAAGTTCCACTGCCAGGTAAGAGGATTTCTCAAGTTACTTGCCACACTCTGAACGGAAGACATAGGACTTAGCGTGGGAGTAATGGTGCTGAGAAGCGAAGTGGCGTTGGCCAGTCCGCGACCAGTGGTGGAGGTGAGCAGGCCCGTGGGAGCATTCGGCGAAGACTGCGCGCCATTGGTAGCGATATTGGTGAAGTCAGTGTCGTAAAAGAGGCCCAAGCCACCGTGGAAGACCGTCTTACCATCGCTGAAAATGCTCCCGTGCGGGTTCCACGCAAAGCCGAAACGCGGGGCGAAATTGTTCGTATCGTTCTTCACCTTGACGACGGTATTGATCGGCGCGAAGGGATTGTTCAAATCAATCGCGGGATACTGAAGCGAGTTTTCCGGCGGCGTGAAATAGTCATACCGCATGCCTACGTTGATCGTCAGGTCCGGTGTCAGTTTGATATCGTCCTGCACGAAAAAGCCGCTCTTCCATGAGTGCGGATCGATGCGCGTTGGACCGAAGGTCTTGCCGGCTGAACCGGATGAACCCAGATAGTTATCGAGGAAATTATCCAGGGCAGAAAGAGCGCCTCCCTTGGCAAAGACAAGACCACCGAGAGCGTTCTGTGCTACGACGTCCGTTTCAATCTGACGCCCTACGTCCGCACCGAAGCGGATCGTATGACGATTGAGTGCCCAGCTTATAGTGTCTTGAAATTGATAGAGTTCCTCGTTGTCTCCCTGCGGTATGTTCTGCGAGATGCCGAGTGGGGACGCTGAACCACCGAAGCCCTGTCCACTAAACGTAATGTTGTAGTTCTTCGACAGGGGGTTGGCGACCGTCTCCGGAGTTGGCTGAAAGAGGAAGTTTACTCGGGTCTCTGAAGCTCGAAACTCGTTGAGCATACGCGGCGTGAAGACATGGGTCCATGTGCCCAGGCCGACTTCAGCAGGGCCGCCGACCTCACCATCGAAACCGGGCAGGCCTGAGGTGTTCAATGCCAGATCCGGATCAAAGTTGGCGCGATCATGCAGATAACGAACGGTGAACGTATCCTTTGCGCGCGGAATGAAATCGATGCGATAGATCCATTGGGTTTCGGGTTCCTGTTGCGGTACCGGGGGGCGCTCAAACAAAGCGGTCGTAATGGAACAGCCCGCAGTGCAGCCGCTGCGCGGACTGATCTTGTATGCGTTTGCCGCACCAACGTTGGTGTACTCGGTAAGATAGGCCCCTCCAGAGAGATAGCTTTGCAGCAGAGCGACCTGCGGTCCGCCAATCGCCGTCAACTGCGCGTAGCCCGTAGCGTCTGGTAGTTCGACTGAGCCGGGCTGTGAATTGCCATAGAAGCGCGCAAACTGCAACGCGCCGAAGCCATAGAGTTTGTCCTTCCAGATTGGACCGCCGACAGTAAAGCCAAACTGGTGCTGGTCATAGCGCGCCTTTGGATTGGTAGCGTAAGGCTTCCCTTGACGCGTGATACCGTCCAGTGAGTCAAGGCCGGATCCGGTGTAGAGCTCCCACAGATCCCCGTGATACTGGCTCGTCCCGGATTTGGTGATGAGGTTGACCACGGCACCGCCCGAACGGCCGTACTCCGCCGATGCCGAATTCGTCAGGGCGGTAATGCTCTGATAAGCATCAGGAATCTGGATGTTAAATGCCTGGCCTCCTATGCCGATGTCGTTGATATCCTGGCCATCCATCATGAAGTTATTGCTGCGCGGGCGCGCTCCATTCACTTCAATCTGCTCAAAGTTACCGCCGATGCCGCCGAGCCCAAGGTTCGAATCCACGATCTGAACGCCGGGCACCGTCTGCAGCAACTCGATCGGATTTAAGGTGAAGACGGGAATCTTCGAGAGCTCTGCGGTGCCGACTGTACTCGATAACTGGCCGTTTTCCGTGTTGATAGTGTTCGAGTTCGCTTCAACGGTAACGGCTTGCGAAACCTCACCAACGGTGAGCACCGGATCGAAGGTTGTCACAACTGAGGAGACCACATTGACGTCACGCGTATTCGCCGTCTCAAAGCCGCCGGCCTGCACGTTCACCGTGTAATGGCCGGAGTTCATAGCATCGATGCGGTAGGCCCCACGCTCATCGGCCACCGCACTGCGCGCCTCGCTTGTCTCCTGCGAAGTCACAGTAACCTTGGCTCCGGGAATGACAGCGCCGGTCTTATCGCGCACAATCCCCGCGATAATTCCTTTGCTGGTCTGTGAGTTGGCAGGAAGACTGGTTGCAATAACCAGAAACAAAGCGACCGCAGTCACAAATGTGCGCTTCAAGTTCATTTTTTGTTTCTCCTTGGATTTAGGCAGAGAACTCGTTTGATTGCATGCATGGCGGGGCCGGCGGTGACTGCATCTCTGCAATCACGCTTCAACTCTCATCCCTTCCACCAAGGGACTGAGTTGTATTCACCGGCGTCCTCGCATGCATTTGCTGCATTAGTTTCACTGGCCTCGATGAGGTATCGTGCAACTGGATATCCGAAACGCAATGCCGGAGCGATGTATGTGACGAGAAGCGGTTGAGTGTGACGGAATGCACTCTACCGGATAGGAGAGGGGCGGGAGCGCTGAATTGCGACACAGAAGACAAAGAAAATGCGCCAGCGATCTCCGTTTATTCGAACAACTCGCACTTTCCTTCTTCGGTTATCTATATGGGGGACGGAAATTCACCCTGCGGGGATGAACGGCGCATAGCAGTGACCAACGGAAGATAAAACACCAACAATACGAGTTGATGAATCACCGCGCCTATTGAAATTGGAATAACTCCACCGCGCATTATTCTCGTCCACGCGCGACATATTCGGGAGCTCGAGCTTGAGCTGGACTGTAACCTGCACGATCACGCCGAAGAAAAAAATGGAGCCTTTTTTCTTAGAACCGTAACACTTGATATATCAGATATAAACAAATCACCCATAAAGTGCACTTAGTCACCGATAACTTTTGGGCTTCATTCGGCACTCTTTGGGAGATCACGTGAAACGCATTCTTTTTGTCCTTCTGGCAGTAGGTTTTCTCGCAGCGCGATCGATTTCACTCTATGCACAGTTCGAGACTGCGTCTGTCCTCGGTTATGTGCGCGATTCCTCTGGCGCCGTCGTCTCTGGTGCAACCGTCTCGCTCGTCAATCAGGAGACCAAGGCACAGGTGACAGCCGAGACCAACGCTCAAGGCGCCTACGAGTTCACTGACGTAAAGATCGGGCAGTATCAGGTCACCGCGCAGGCAAACGGGTTTGGTCCCAGCACCACGCAGCCGTTCACCGTCACCGTCAACGCCCGTCAACGTGTCGACGTCGCGTTGAAGATCGGTTCCAACACCGAGACAGTCACTGTCGACGCCGCTGCCGCCTCCTTGTTGGAGACCGACAACAGCGAACGCGGTCAGGTCATCGGCACCCGCGAGGTCGAGAACCTCCCGCTCAATGGTCGCGCCTACGCCGACCTTGCCGCTCTCGTGCCCGGCGTGCGCCGCAACATCCTAGAGAACTCAACCGACTCAAGCCGCGACGCCTCCTTCAACGTCAACGGACAGCGCAGCGAGTTCAACAACTTCCTTCTCGACGGCCTCGACAACAACGCCTACGGAACCTCAAACCAGGGCTTCTCCAATCAGGCAATTCCTCCCTCGCCCGATGCGATCTCCGAGTTCCGCGTCGAAACCGACAACTATAGCGCAGAGTACGGCCGTTCCGCAGGCGCCGTCATCAACGTCAGCATCCGCAGCGGCACCAACCGGTTTCACGGCAAGGCCTACGACTATCTGCGCAACACCATCTTCAACGCCATCGGCCCCTTCACGCCGCCCACCAATCCGCTCACCGGAGCAGCACAGAAGCCCGTCCTCATCCGCAATCAGTTTGGCGGAACCTTCGGTGGCCCCATCTGGAAAGACCACACCTTCTTCTTCGCCGACTATGAAGGCACTCGCCAGGTCGTCCACGCCGTCAATCAGGCGACCGTCCCCACGGCCAACCAGAACGGAACCAGCGCCCTCGCCATCGCCAACGGCGGCTACACCTTCCTCTCGGGCAGCAGCACCGAGAACGGCGCGCCCGTCTCCCTCCTCAATCCCATCACCGGCCAGGCTTATCCCAACGGTGTTATCCCCTTCAGCGATCCCTCCGTCTCCTCCTTCGCCAAGGGTGTCCTCGCTGCTCTCCCCGCTCCGAACGTTCCCGGCAATCCCTACAGCAATAACTACGCCTCTCTGCCCGCCGACACGATCAACGACGACAAGGGCGACATTCGCGTCGACCAGACCTTCAACCAGCGCAACACAGCCTTCGTCCGCTACAGCCAACATCAAGGAAAGATTGCATCTCCGCCTAACATTCAAGGGCCGGCCGGCGGCAACAGCAACGGCACCGTCAACATCTTCAATCAGCAAATAGCCGGTGGCGTCACGCACATCTTCAATCAAAACTCGATCCTCGACGCCCGCTTCGCCTTCACCCGCACCGACGGCGGTAAGAGCCCCTACGGAGCAAATCTACCCAGCCTGATGACCGGCATCCCCGGTCTCCCAACCGATCCCGCAGTCGTCCGCAGCCTCAACGTCCAAAGCGTCAACGGCTACTCCCAGTTCGGCAATCAGGGCAGCAACCCTCAGTACCAGAATCCCTACATCTACAACCCGAAGATCAACTACACACAAATCCGAGGGCGCAGCACGTACAAAGTTGGCTACGAGTATCAAGCGATCTTTACCACCATCGACGACTTCAACCCCGTCTATGGTCAGGACACCTACAACGGCGGCTATAGCTTCAGCGGAGCCACCGCCAGTGCTCTCAGCGGGTCCAACACCGGCACCAAGGAGGCCGTCGCTCTCGCTGACTTCCTCTTCGGCGCGCGCGACACTTATCAGCTCAACAACTTCGTCAACGTCCATCTCAACCAGCGGATGAATTACTTCTACTTTCAGGACGACATCCGCGTGAACTCTCGCCTCACCGTCAACGCCGGCCTGCGCTACGAACTCGTAACTCCACAGTGGGAGTCCAGCAACAAGCTCTCCAACTATGATCCCGGCACCCAGTCCCTCATTCAAGCCACTCCCGGCTCGCTCTACAACCGCGCTCTGGTCAACATGCCGAAGCTCGACTTCGCTCCCCGCTTCGGCGTTGCATACTCGCTCACTCCGAAGACAGTCGTTCGCGCTGGCTACGGCCTCGGCTACGCTCAGTTCAATCGTGAGGGCGGCGAGAACCTGCTCGTCTACAACCTGCCGGCCATCGTCAACACCAACATCGTTCAGGGTCCACAGTTCGCCAATCCCGGCGTTCTCGGCTCACAAAAAGCGCTGCCCATCTGCACCGCCGCGCAAGCCGGAGCACCATTCAGCTCCACGAACCCGAACCCCTGTTTCCGCACCACCAGCCAGGGCTATCCGACAGGTTTCACCAGCCCGGCCAATGTCACTACGGCGAGCAACCTTAGTACAGAGGCACGCTACATCCCCAAGAACACACCCACCGGATACGTTCAGAGCTATCATCTGACCGTTCAGCGTGAGCTCACCAACACGACGACCTTTGAGGCATCCTATGTCGGTAGTCATGGCGTCAAGCTTCAGGTTCTCGCTGACCTCAATCAGTCCGCAGCCAACGCCGTCACGGCCACTTGCAACCCAACGGTCAACTCAGGCTGCCTTAGCCTTGCAGCGCGCCGCCCCATCCCCACCTTCACCACCATCGAAGAGAGCCTCTCGCAAGGCTTCCTCAGCTACAACGGTCTCCAGACCAAGCTTGAGCATCGAGCCGGTCACGGCCTCTATCTGTTGAACTCCTTTACATGGTCGCGCGCAATCGACAACGCCTCCGGGCACCTCGACACTCCCGACGGCGACAACTCCCGCATCAACCTGGCCAATCCACTCGGCGAACGCGGTCCCTCCGCCTACAACCAGCCGCTGAACGACATCCTCTCCATCGTCTACGATCTGCCCTACGGCAAGGGCCGCATGTTCGGCAGCAGCGCTCCTTTCATGATGCAGGAGGTGCTCGGAGGCTGGCAGGTCACAGCGATCAATAGCGCCAGCAGCGGTCTTCCCGTCAACATCACTTACTCTCCCAACAGCTTCCAGCAGGTCAGCCCGCTGCTCGTTCAGCGTCCCAACCTCACCGGCAACCCTGTCATCCCCAAAAACAAGCGCATCAAAATTGCGGGTAATCAGGACCTCGTTGCCTTACAAAATCCGGTCTTCGGACTCACAGGCAATGCTGTCCTGAGTCTGCCGGACGTCAATCATCCTTACGGAAGCGCGGGTCGCAACTCGGTACGCTTCGATCCTTTCTACCAACTCGACCTCGGTCTGCACAAAAACTTTCCGCTCCGTCTCGAGGGTTCCTCATTCGACTTCCGCGCCGAGGCCTTCAACATCTTCAATCAGACCAACTACGCCTTCCCTCAGAGCGGCTACAGCCCCACCTCCAGCAGCTTCGGCGTCGTCGCTGCAGCATCCACCTTCCCGGCGCGTATCCTGCAGTTCGCCGGTAAAATTATCTTCTGACCTTAGCCAGGAGGCCTCCCATGATGGATCGCAGACAATTTGCCACTCTTGCCGGTGCATCCCTCGGCAGCCTGCTCACCCGTAGACTCTGGGCCGAGCAGGCTCGCGCGACGGCCTCACCCGACAAGTTCTACTTCGCCCTCGTCGCCGACACGCATATCATCGACGACTTCTACGTCAAGGGCAGCGAGAACGGAGTCGAAGACAACGAGAGCATCCTGCTCACGACTCCGCGGCTCATCTCCGCCCGAGATCTCATCAACTCGCTCCATCCCGCCATCGAACAGGTTTTCCTCATCGGCGACTACTTCCACAACTACCCTTCCACCGACTACGACTTCTACTTCAAGAACACTACACGCCTGGACAACGCCAAGGTCATCACCGACGGCTTCAAGATGCCCGTCCACCTGGGCTTCGGCAATCACGACTACGACGTCAAACGAGTCTCTCGCGAGATGAGCCACCGACTCTTCGAAGCCAAGTTTAAAACCCAGCCGTATTCCGTTCTGGACTACAAAGGTTACAAATTCATCCACCTCAATAATTTCCTCGGCACCACGCAGGACCACACCTCGCCCGACTTCAATCCCAGCATCGGCTCCCTCGGCGAAGACCAACTCCACTGGTTCGAAGCTCAACTTCAGCAGCACAAGCCCACGTTCGTCTTCATCCACTACCCGCTCATCCAGGACAAGGCAACCGAGTTTGCCGACTACGGGCTGCATCCGCTCCTGCGCAAATATCAGGACACCATCCAGCTCGTCGTCTCCGGTCACCAGCACAAGTGGGTTGACTACGCCCACAACTACGGCCCGCAACACTACATCATGGCCGCCACCCGCTACGACCCCAACGCCTACATGCTCATGGAGGTCGACACGAAACATGCAGCCTGGCGCTTCATGAACGAGAGCCTCGTCGAATGGTCCACGCACTACAGTAAGCCCTACGTCGCCTCGTAATCGGCAAGAAATTCGCGCTCAACAAGTGAACTCAAAGCGCTGTCAATCCAAAGGACACAGATTGCTCACCATCGACTTCCGCATGCTCTCCGTAGTTGCTCTGACTACAGCTCTCAGCACTAACCTTCACGCCCAGGCAACCGACAGTACTCTAAAGCTCAACCAGATCCAGGTCATCGGCACGCACAACAGCTACCACGCCGGCATCGCGCCAAACGAAAGCAAGATCTGGCAGGAAAAGTACGCCGACGCGTACAAAGGTCTGGACTACCAGCACCAGTCCCTTCCGCAACAGTTCGATAGCGGTGTCCGCCAGATCGAACTCGACATCTACGCCGACACCAAAGGCGGTCTCTACGCCCACCCCTCCGGCCCATCCATGGTCGACGCAGCAAAGCTTCCGCCCGATCCGGACTTCGACCCCAACGGTGTCATGAACAAACCCGGCTTCAAAGTCATGCACGTTCAGGACGTCGACTACCGCAGCACTTGTCAGCCTTTCATCGCTTGTCTGGAGCAGGTACGCCAGTGGTCCCACACCCATCCCGGTCATGTCCCCATCTTCATCCTCGTCGAGACCAAGCAAGGCAAACCTCGCGGCGAACTTCACCTCACGGAACCGGAGCCCTTCACCTCGAGTACCTTCGACGCCCTCGACGCTGAGATTCGTTCCGTCTTCCAGCCCAATGAGATGGTCACCCCCGACGATGTGCGTGGCCACTACGACACACTCAACGAGGCCGTTCTCGCCGGCAACTGGCCCAGCCTCGCCAGTGCTCGCGGCAAGGTCGTCTTCCTCATGGACCAGCACCCGGTCGGCCCGGTATATCTCGCTGGGCACCCTTCGCTGCGCGGCCGCGTCCTCTTCACGAACTCGACGCCCGGCGAACCTGACGCCGCCTTCATCGAGCGTAACGATGGCCCCGCCGCGGATATTACTTCGCTCGTACGCAAGGGCTATCTCATCCGCGCCCGCACCGATTCAGACACCAAAGAAGCGCGAACCAACGACACCACCGTGCGTGACTCAATGATCGCGAGCGGCGCCCAGATCCTCAGCACCGACTACCCCATCAACGAACCCGCCCGTTGGCCCGGCAACTTCGTCGTCACGCTACCCGGAAAAGCCGTTGCGCGATGCAATCCGGTCAACGCCCCGGCAACTTGCAACGCAGCGCTGGCGACTAATCCCGGAAATTAGTGCGCCCCTGACCAGCGATCCGGTTTAGACATCCATGGGGTTCGCCATAGTTCCTGTCCAGGTCAGATACTTCGCTGATGGGCAGCTTGTCCGGAGAGACGGAGTAGAGGACAGCGAAACGGGAAGCTCCCAAAGCTCCCTTTGCTAGCCAGTCAGAGCTCCTGTCGTTTAGTTAGTCATTCCCAAAACGGGAATCACCAAAATAAATCCAAAATCGTGGCATATTTTTCGGACCCCAAAGTGTCCGGCAATCCACCAGCTTTCACCAGCATTCCACCACGAATTCACCATGAAAAAACCACGTTCTGCCACCCATTTTTGCCAAAACCCCCGCAAAAACACACGAACCCTTCCGCAAGAAAAAAATCACTGACGAAATACGCAGAAAGCCCTTCGACATAGTCTTCAAAAGTGTTGCTTTTGGAAGAATGGTCGGGGCGAGAGGATTCGAACCTCCGACCCCCTGGTCCCGAACCAGGTGCGCTACCAGACTGCGCTACGCCCCGAACAGATGCTGCGATGAGATGTCGATGAGGGTGCTTTCCGTGAGGCTCAAGCATGCGGGTGGGCTTGCTGGATCGCTGTACCGACTTGGCTAGTTTAGCAGATTATGGACGTTGGGTGGTGGAGGCTGGCTGAAGCCCCAGATCCTCTCCTGCCGGCAGTACAACGCGCAGCCAGTAACGTCGCGGGCGCTGTGTATGGAATGAGTTGAGAACAAAAAGATGGGGAGGAGCCCTAGTGACTCCTCCCCATGAGTGGTGCAAAGTCGATCAGCCTAGTTGGCTGGTTTGTGACCTCTGGTGGCGGTTTTGGGCTTCCCATAAGGCTGCCCCTGCCGCTTCACCGAGTTCGAATCGAACGTGTTGGTATCGCCGGGAGTGAACGTCGCTCCCGCGGGAACCAGGATGTTGTCAACCGTGCGGCCAGGTTCACCGCTCGTGCGCAGCTCAATGCGAGAAGGATCGATACCCTTTTCGTCAGTGAGGTATTGCTCGACGTTGAGAGTGCGCTGTGCGGCGGCATCAGGTGTTTCATCGGCAGAATGCCTGCCGACGATCACTAGTTTGGACGAGGATTCGCGATTAAGTGTGAGCGCGATCTCGTCGAGGCAGCCCTTAGCTTCGTTATCGACGCGGACTGGGCGCTTTCTGTCGCGCTCGAAGGAGACGCTGCAGAGATTGCTCGGTTGCGGAGCGACCGGAGGCGGCGGAGCCGTAATGGTCACCGACGTGTTGGCAGTTGCCTGCTTGCCCAGGTCGTCGACGACGTTGCAAGTGACGTTGACGGTTCCCGGGAGTGCGCCAGTGGTGACGAGTGTGGCAGTTGCCGTGTTGCTTGCGATCTGGCCCGCAGATGCAGAGTAAGAGTAGGTGAGCGGACGGTTCTGCGGACTATTAGCGATCGACGTGATGGTGGAGGGATCGCCCGGCATTACGGTGCTGGGATTGGCCGAGCAGGTGATGGTCGGTGGCTCGTAGGCGTGGACGCGGAAGCCGACGCTGCAGCTCGCCTGTTGGCCAGGCCGGACGCCCTCGGAGACGTGACCGGTGATCGTGTAATCGCCCGCGGGGACACCCGTGGTGACCACGGTAGCGGTGGTGTCAGTTCCGGTGATCTTGCCGCCGGTAGTCGTCCACGTGTAGGTGGCCTTCTTCTTCAGGTCAAGATTGCTGCTCGTGGCAGTGACAGTGATTGGGTCGCCGGGAAATACGTTCGCAGGTTGTACCGTGCAACCGAGCTGCACCGGCGGGGGAGGCGTGACCTGACCGAGGCGGAGAACAATGCCCGCGGAGAGGCGGTAGGCGTAGATATCACCAACGCCGCCGCTCACTCGACCGACGTCGGGCGGACCATAGTCGACGTGGGAGAAATGAAAGTCAGCCTGAATGGGACGGATAGCAATCCGATTGTTGAAGGCGGGGAGGATGTAATCGAGGCCGAGGCCGCTGGTCACGCCCCAACCCCAGGTGCAGGGCTGGAAGATGGGACCTCCGACCTTGGCTCCGCCGGCAAGAGCGTGCGCGAAGGGGACCCAACGATTCTTCTGGTAGCGGAAGATTGGCCCAGCCTGAGCTGTGAAGACGCAGTCGTTGGGGCCGGAGGGGAAGAAGCTGCCTTCGGCCTGAACTCCGAGATAGCGGTTGAAGTAGCCGGTAGCACTGACGACAGCGCCAACGTTGATGGGCTGGTATTGGACGTTGAAGATATCGCTGTTGACGGGGTGGAGATAGCCGTATCCGCCATAGAGGTCGAAGCGCGAGGGCTCGGGCGGCGGAGTGGAGGCGGTCTTGATGGCCTGGGCAGCAGCGGACAGAGTTGAGGCTGTCATGAAGGCGACGGTGAGGGCGACGAGAAGCGTGGCCTGGGCTGTGATGCGGCGGCTGGAGCGCGAGGGGCTGCTGTTCAAATGACCGGAGCTCACGGGGCTGGAATGCATAACTATGAATCCTCCAACTACGGTGCTTCTTCCTGATTTAGGAAGACTGCCGAACGCCAAAGAAGCGAGCGGCAGTCAGGGACTACTGGTTACCGACGGACAGGATGACCGAGGTGGATTGAGCGGGCGCCGTGAAGCTGACGCTGGTGGCAGTTATGTTGATGGTGTAGGTCTGGAACGCGGTGCTTGGGCAACCGCACCCTGTCAGGCCCAGAATACCAAGGGAGAAGAGGATGACGGCCAGCAACCGCATCTTCTGAGTACTTAGTTTCTTACGACGGCGAAGGCCAGCGAAGAAGACTCCAAGACCGGTCAGTTCGACGGGGAAGACGGCGGCAGCAGTGATCGGCGCAAAGTCCGCAGGGCCGAAGTCGCGAAGTCCTGGTTGGCGAAGCTCGGCATCGGCAGCGGTAGTGTTGACCGTCATCGCGATGGTAGCGGTTCCACCTGCGGTAAGGGTTGGGTTGTTGGCGAAGGAGCAACTGGCGTCAGATGGAAGTCCGGAGCAGGCCAGATTGATCTGGCCGGCGAAGGCCCCCATCGAAGTAAGTGTGACTTGATAGACCGTTGCACCGGCGCCCTTGATGTACTGCGTGGCGGGCGAGGCGGAGATGGTGAAGGTGCCGGTCGGGGCGGTCATGACCTGAGTGAGGGTGGCGGAACTGGCGGTGAAGTTGAGGTTGGCCTGGAAAGCCGCGGTGATGCTGTGACTGCCCTGTGCCAGGCTCGTTGTGGAGAAGGTGGCGACGCCACTGCTGTTCAGGGTTCCATTCCCGAGCAGGGTAGTCCCGTCAGAGAAGGTGACGGTGCCAGCTACGACGCTTGCGGCGCTGGTGACTGTGGCGGTGAAGGTTACGTTGGCCCCAACCGTTGCAGGCGAGCCTGAGGTCGTGATGGTCGTGACGGTGGACGCAGGAGTGACGGCCAGCGTGCCAGGGTGGATGGTCGCAATGTAGTTGGCCGCAGAGGTTCCTGAGACGTTGGCTCCGATGGGATAGTTGCCCGCCGGTGAGGTCTGCGTGGCGGTGGTGGTATAAGTGACGATCACGTTGTCCCCAGGAAGGACGCCGGTGACAGTGCCGGTGAAGTTGGGGTTCGGTTGGCCGTAGAGGCGGGTTTTGCTGTCAACGTTGATGACGAGAGAAGAAAGATTTTGCGTGATGGTCAGCGTGCCGTTGACGAGAACGACGGTGTAGTTCGAAGAGACACCCGAGACAGCGGGGGTGATGGGGTAGGTGCCGACTGGGGAGTTGGCGACGGCGGTCGTACTGAAGGTGGTGGTGACGGTGTCACCGTTGGCCAGGCCTGTGGTGGTGCCGCTGAAGGGCGGGTTGGCCGCACCATAACTGCGGGTGGCGTTGTTCGCAGTGACCGTAAGTATTGCCGGGGTGACGGTGAGGACACCGTTGGTGGTTGTGATGGTGTAGTTGCCGGTGGCAGGGCCGGAGACGGTGGGGATGATGGGATAGGTGCCGACCGGCGACGTCACAGTAGCAGTCGTGGAGTAAGTGATGGTGAAGGTGTCACCGTTTAGTGCGCCGGTGATGGTGCTGGTGAATGTCGGGTTCGGTGCGCCATAGGCGCGGCTCGCGTTATTTGCGGCGACGTTCAGAACCATTGTTGCCGTGGTGATGGTAAGGGTCCCAGGCGTCACGTGGATGGTGTAGTTCGCCGCGGCAGGGCCGCCGACTACGTCGTTGATCGGATAGGTTCCGACGGGCGAGGTGATCGTGGCGGGGGTGGAATAGGTATTGGTGAAGGTATCGCCATTGAGTGCGCCGGTTACAGTGCTGGTAAAGGGCGGATTAGGTACGCCGTAGGGCCTGGTCGCGTTGCCGACTGTGACTGTGAGGGGTGCTTGCGTGACGGTGAGAGTCCCAGGGACCACTGTGATGAGGTAGTTTCCTGACGACGGTCCCGAGACGGTCGCGTTGATGGGATAGGTTCCGACCGGTGAGGTGACGGTCGCAGGAGTGGAGTAGGTGATAGTGAAGGTGTCGCCGTTGAGCGCGCCGGAGGTAGTGCTACTGAAGGTCGGATTTGGCTGACCATACTGGCGGCTGGCGTTGAGGACGGTGACAGTAAGTGCAGCCTGAGTGATAGTGAGGGTGCCCGGGTTGTTGGTGATGACGTAGTTGGCCAGGCTGGTGCTGCCGACCGGGGTAAGGGTCGCGATAATGGGGTAGTTGCCGGCTGGACTGAGGATCGTCGCAACAGTGGAATAGGAGACAAGAATTGTGTCGCCTGGAACTACGCCGGTGATAGTGCCGGTGAAGGTTGGGTTGGGTGTCCCGTATGCCCGGGAGGCATTATTGACAGTGACGGTGAGCGGCGCTGGAGTGACTGTCAACGTGACGGTGCTGTTTGCCGGTGCGTAGTTGCTGTCTCCGGTGTAGCTGAAGGTGACCGTGTAGGTGCCGACGGGAAGGCCGCTGTTTGGTGCGTTACACGTTGTAGTGGGCCCGAGTGTCGTGGTGAGAGTGCAGAGGATCTGCTTACCGAGGCTGAAGGTGATGGTGCCAGTGGGAGCCGGGTTGCCGTTAGAGACGAGGACCGTCTCGGGGAACGGCTGACCATAGATCTCGGTTTGGGGCGGAAGCGTGAACTGGAGCGGTGCGATGAGTCTTCCGGTGCCGGTCAATTGGATGGGCTGTGGGCTGTTGTAGGAGTTGGAAACGAGAGTGGCAGTTGCGGTCAAAGGACCGTTGGCAGTGGGGGTAAAGATAAAGCCAACGTTGCAGGTTGAGCCAGCGATGATGGTAGTGCCGCAGGTGGTGGAGCTGAAGTCGATGGTGAAGTGCGGGTCAGAGGTGGTGTAGGGACCCGTGAGATTGAGGTTGTCGGTACCGAAGTTGCTGATGCCCTGCTGCATGACCGGAGAGCTTTGGCCGACCGTAACGGTGCCAAAGGCAATGGTGGGACTTGGGTAGGTGATTTCGCGGACGGAGCTGTTGCCGTTGTCGACGACGAAGAGGTTGCTGCTGCCGTCGACTGCGACGCTAAGAGGGTTATTGACCTGGGCGAGATTGGCAAAGCCGCCGTCTCCCGCATTGCCCGGAGTGCCAGTGCCAAAGACAGTAGCAATGTTGCTGCCGTTGCTGGTTGTGGAGGCGTAGACGGTATAGACGCGATTTGCCGCGGCGTCCGTGATGTAGAGGTCGCCTGCTGCATCGACAGAGAGTGAGGATGGTGCAATCAGCGCAGTGCCTGTGGCCTGGCCGGGAACGGTAGTGGTTGTAGTGCCGTTGCCGGCGACCTGGTGGAGGGTGCCGGACTTGTCGACAGCATAGACGAAATGGCCGCCGGCGTCGGCGATGTAGATGATCCCGTTGAGGTCGACGGCGAGGCCGCTGGGTGAGACGAAGCTGGAAGAAATGGTGCGGCGGGATCCGCCAGCGTAGGCTTCGATCACATTGTGGGTCCCGCCGGCCTGGGCGATGAGGAGATTGTCAAAGCCGTCGACGTAGATCTCAGTTGGGGTGTCGAGTCCAGTGATGTAGCTGGTGTTGATTGTGCCATCAGCGCCGAAGCGGGCGATGGTGCCGTGGGTGGAGTCCGCGATGAAGAAATTGCCGGCCGAGTCGATTGCGAGGGCGGAGGGAGTGAGCAGACCAGCTCCCTGGGGAATCACGATCTGCGGTGGGCCACCACCAACGGGAAGAAGCAGAAGATCGGCAGTGCCAGAAGTGGTTCCAGCTTCGAGGACATAGGCGTTGCCTGCGGAGTCAACCGCGACGGCGGTAGGAGCGGCCAGTGAGCTGGCGATCGTGTTGACAATGCCGGGCGTAAAGACACTGAGCGCGCCAGTAGCGACGGCCTCAAGTCCTTGCAAGGTGGTCGTGCCGGAGATAGAGTCGGTTAGTTTGACTGGGGCGCTTCGTAGTCCGGGGCGTGTGGGCGTGAAGCGGACGAAGACCTGGCAGGTGTTAGGCACTGCGCCCATCGCTGCGGGGCTGAGTGCTCCGATGCAGGAGTTGCTGGTAATGCTGAAGTCGGGTCCGGAGGCGGCCGACAGATTGACGCTCTGATTGATGACGAAGGTGAGGGGCATCGTCGCGCTGGCACTACCAACTGGGGTCGAGGGAAAGATGACATTGCTGCTTAGTTTGCGTGCGATGCTGTTGCCGGAGTCGGCAAGTGAGAAGTTGCCGAAGCTGTCGACGGTGATGCCGCGGGGCGCGTTGAGCGGAGTGCTAAGAGCTGAGGTGCCATCCTGGGTGGGGCTATATGGACCGGACGCACCGTTGGGCAGGCCCGCGGCGATGGTCAGAGCCGAAGATCCAAGAACGTAGCTCACCACGTTGTCCGGAGTGGTTTCGGTGATGAAGAGCGATTGCGCGGGCGAAAAGGTTAGGCCGTAGGGCTTGTTCAGCGTAGTTGCAGAATTGCCGGAGTTATCGTTGGAGCATTGACCGACAGCGGTCTTGTAAGAGGCAAGATTCGGCATCTGGCGAACACAGTTGTTGCCGGTGTCGGCAATAAAGAGATCGCCCATGCCGTTGATCGCCAGGCCGGAGGGTGCGTTGAGCACGACGCTGCCTGTGATACCCGCGCATGCATTGGGTACAAGGGTGGAAGGGGCTCCCGCCATGACGCAAGGTGTAGCTTTTGGCACCTGGCGAAGGACCTGATAGGTACTGACCGCAGGGAGAACCTCGGTGTCCTGGACAGAGATGTATAGATTGTTGCTGGCGTCGAGGATGAGGCCGTTGGGGTTTGGTGTTGTCGATGCCGTGGAGCCGCAGGTGCCGGCGACTGTAGAGAGGGTGGTGACGCCGGCAGACCCGTTCGCGAGCATGCGGACGCAATTGTGTTTGCTGTCAGCGATGTAAAGGTTATTGGAGCTGTCGACGGCGAGACCGGTTGGTTGATACAGACCCTGGGAGGGGGTCGGGGTAGGGTTCGAGGCAGTAGAGCAAGTGTCCCCCTGGCCCGACACGGCAAATCCCACCAGAGTGCTCATCGAACCCGAGGTATCAATCTTGCGGACGCAGTTATTCAGCGTGTCCGAGATGTATTGATTGCCGTGCGAGTCGAAGACAATATAGGAGGGGGTGTTGAGGCTGACCGTCGTTGCGGATCCAAAGTCTCCGTTGAACCCAGGCGTGATGGTGCCCGCGTAGCGTGTTCCGCTCTGTACGGGGGTCAAGGCCTGGGAGTATGCGAAAGTTGGAGCGAGGGTGGATGCAACAAAAGAGACGAGATTGAAGAGGACTCGGACTCCAGAGAGACGGTTAATGCGCATGGTGAAACTCCTAGGTATGTGTCCCGCAAAGTGGTTCAGGTCGAACGTGCTGACTGAGTTGGTGGAACAGGGAGATTTCTTTGGACGTCGTCCGCAGACTTGGGTGACTCCCCTTGTGCACAGGGAGTGCCAAAGTGGTGCAAACGGCACATATTTTGCGGATTATCTGCAAAGTGACAGCAATAAAAGGGGAAACGTACCGCAATAGAACCCTAAAATGATGAAATTACAGGGCCTTGATGCGTTATTGGTTACTGTCTTTCCAGTAAGTCATGCACTTGATTGCAAAAAAAGAGAAAACTTTTTCCTTTTTAGTCGTCTGACAGTGGTGTAGAAGGCAAAACGTGGGAAAAGCTTTTCCCTCACATGTGAGGGCGTGTTCGCCGAAGCATTCACTCTTGAACCGGTGAAATGGACTAAGCTTTATGAAAAGGACGAGGTTCTCGCCATGATGGAACGTCGGCAGATCGTTCGGCTATGGCAGCAGGGCGGGACTGCTGTGCTGGTAACGCTAGTGCGGGCCGAGGGGTCGAGCTACAGGCGGCCGGGAGCCCGACTGCTGCTCGGTGCGCGGGGAGAGTATGCAGGAACGATCAGTGGAGGCTGCCTGGAGACGGAGGTCCTGCGCAAGGCGACCTGGCTAGTGCGCGAGGGCGCCGTGGTGGAGCGCTACTCGACGATGTTCGATGATACGGCGGACGTGCCGTTTGGACTGGGGTGCGGCGGTGTCGTTGATCTATTGCTTGAGCCAGGGGACACTGCCGAGTGTCGGGCGCTGATGGCGGCTATGGAGGGGACGTTTGCTGGAGAAGAGGCGACCGTGCTGACGTGGTTGCCGCATAAGGGCCGGCCGTTGGCACGCGCGGTGCTTGCAGCTAGTGGCGACTTCATCTTCGCGAGTGAGGGGTTGACCGAATCTGAACTGGTGGAGGCACGGCTTGGAGTCTTGCGACAGGGTTGGGTCGACAGGATGCCTGAGGAGATGTTTGTAGAACGGATTGCCCCGCCGCAACGGCTGTTTATTCTGGGTGCTGGAGACGATGCGAAGCCGCTGGTTAGCATGGGCGCACTGTTGGGATGGAGCGTGACCGTTATGGATGGGCGTGCACAGCTGGCTCGCCCGGAGAGGTTTCCGGAGGCCGAGCGGGTTGCCGTGGTTTCCTCCAACTCCTCTGATCTGCTTGGGATTCGGCCGGAGGATGCTGTAGTGCTGATGACCCATAGTTACGAGCAGGACAGGGAACTGCTGGCAGCGTTGTTACCCTTGCGGCCACGGTATCTGGGGCTGCTGGGAGCGCGGCACCGGAGTTCGTTGCTGGTGAGCGAGGTCGCGGTGAAGTTGGGACGAACTGTCGCTGCGTGCTGCGAGCAGATCTACGCTCCGGTGGGGCTAGACCTCGGTGGAGATGGGCCGGAGGCGATTGCGCTGGCAGTGATTGCGGAGGTGCAGGCCTGCTGCACAGGGAAGCTGGGGACTTCGCTGAGGTTGTCGGCGGAGGATGTTGAGCGACATGTGAGAGAAGGCGGACGATCGCGGTATCTTCAGGTGCAGTGTGCTCTGGACGTTGCCTGATGCGAGTGGCGGCGATCGTCTTGGCGGCGGGTGCGTCGAAGCGGTTGGGTGAACCGAAGCAGTTAGTTCGATTAGGGTCGGAGACTTTGCTGGAGCGAGCAGTGCGAGTGGCCCGCGAGGCTGGATGTTCGCCCGTGGTAGTTGTGCTGGGGGCCTCGGCTGCGTCGATTCAGGTAGCGTCTGAGTTGGGGAATGTCATCATTGTAGTGAATGACGATTGGGCTGAAGGAATGGGAAGTTCAGTGCGGTCTGGCCTGGGAACCTTGCGATATGTGGATGCGTGTTTGGTTATGACCTGCGATATGCCGGCGGTGACAGCCTCGCATCTTCGGTTGTTGATGGCTGCTGGAGAGTTGACGGCTTCTTCCTACGCTGGACGGCGCGGAGTTCCGGCTTATTTTCCGGTTGGCACGTTTCCATCGTTGATGGAATTGCACGGGGACGTCGGCGCGAGAGATCTGTTGCAGTCAGCGCGCTGCGTTGAGTTGAGCGGCGGGGAGTTGGATATAGATACGATGGAGGATCTCGAACGGGCGCGCCAGTTATTTGGCAGGTTGGGCAATAGCTAAAGGGTGTGGAGGAAATCTTCGACGAGATTAGCGGCCACGGTTGCGCGGTATTTGGCGGTGCTGCGGATGTCGTCAATCGGGCGGGCTTCGGTAAGGATGGCAGCGCGGGCGGCGGCGATGGTTTCCGACGTAACTGTTTTGCCGATGAGGGACCGTTCGGTGGCGGTAAGTCGGGTAGGATATTCGCGCAGGCTGGCGGCGCCAATGCGAATATCTTCGATATGGCCGTTGTTTGTGCGGGCGAGGGCCGCTATCGCGACCTTGGAGATGGCCTGAGCGTTACGCGGGCCAACTTTCTTGATGTAGCTTTTGTAACCCTTTAAGTTACGTGAGATTGTGATGCTATGGAGGAGTTCGTCTGGTTCAAGTGCGGTTTCTTTGTAGGCGAGGTGGAAGTCGCGGTAGGGGAGCGTGCGCGGTCCTCGGGTAGAAATGAGAGTGAGTTGGGCGTCGTAGGCGAGGAGAGCCGGAGGCGAGTCAGCGGCGGGCGAAGCGTTGACGATGTTGCCACCGAGTGTGCCGCGGTTCTGATTGGCAATACTCCCGGTCCAGCTTGCAGCCTGGTTCAGGATGGAGAATTCGTCTGCGATAACGGGGTGTTTGCGGATGTCGGTGAAGGTCGTGCCGGCTCCGATGATGATAGCGTCGGGCGTGACCTCAATGAAGCGGAGCTCTTCCAGGTTCCAGAGGGAGATGAGTTTCTTCGATTGCAGGCGACCGGCGCCAAGGCCGACCATGAGTTCAGTCCCCCCAGCAATGGGAGTGTAGCGATCGGGCGAATCGGCAAGGATCTGCAGGACCGCTTCTAGAGAGGTTGGTGCGATCAGTTCATAGTTGGTGACGTTGGAGCGCATTATTTTATGGCTCCGGCGAGAGCGGATTGATGAACCGCGTTGAAGATGCGCATGTAGCCAGTGCAACGGCACAGGTTGCCGTTGAGGCCTTCCTGGATTTGTAACAGCGTTGGTTGCGGATACTTTTCGAGCAGGTGGTGCGTGGCGAGGATCATGCCGGGAGTGCAGATACCGCACTGGGCTCCGCCTTCTTCGAGGAAGCATTGCTGAATCGGGTGAAGTTTTTCGTCGATGGCGAGGCCCTCGATGGTGGTGATGCTGGCACCTTCTGTCTGCAGGATGGGAACCAGGCAGGAGTTAACCAGGTCGCCGTCGATCAGGACGGCGCAGGCTCCGCACTCGCCTTCGCCGCAGCCCTCCTTGGCTCCAGTTAGGTGCAGATCTTCGCGGAGGACGTCGAGGAGGCGCTTCATCGGCGGCGCTTCGATGGTTTTTTCCTGGCCGTTGATGGTGAACCGGATGTTAGTCATGCGGTGGCCTCGCTGAAAATCGGGCCAGCGAGGGCGGGGTTGAGAGACTCGGTGCCCGCGTTGGGAAAGCTCGCCATGCGCTCGAAGATGTCTTCGGGCAGGAGGGGGATCTCGGTGAAGGCGATGCCGATGGCGTGTTCGATGGCGTTGAGAATAGCGGGGGCGGGGCCGTCCATGGGGAGTTCGCCAATGCCCTTGGCTCCGAAGGCACCCTGGGGCGATGGCACCTCTTCGAAGGTCACGTGGATGGGCGGGAGGTCGGCGCTGGTGGGCATGATGTAGTTGGTCATCTGGTTGTTCGCCAGGTGGCCGTTACGCCAGAGGCACTTCTCGTAGAGGGCGTAGCCGATGCCTTGCGCGACGCCGCCTTCGATCTGGCCAGCGGCGAGGATGGGGTGGAGGACCTTGCCGACCTCCTGCAGGGCGTGGAAGTTGGTGACGCTGGCGGAGTAGGTGGTGGTATCGACGGCGACTTCGGCGACGTAGACGGCCCAGGCGTAGGCGGGATAGGCTTCGCCGCTGTAGGTTTCGTCGTCCCAGAAGATGTTGCCGGGGGACTCGTAGCGGACGCAGGCTTCCAGGTTGCCGACCTCTTCACCGTAGCGAATGGCGGCTTTCTTGAAGTCAGCCGGAGTATGCGGAGTCGGAAGGTTCGCGTTATCGCGCAACTTCTCGAGTATTTGTATAGAGGCACGTTCGACCAACTTGCCAACAACCATAGCTGTGCGGCTGGCTACGGTTGGTCCCGAGTTGGGGACGAGATGGGTATCGGGCTGGGCGATGCTGATGCCTTCATAAGGTAAGCCGAGGGTTTGTGCGGCGACTTGGCAAAGAATGGTGTTGGTGCCTTGGCCGAACTCGGTTGACGAGACGAGAATACGAGGGCGGCCCGTTTGTAGGTCTACATCGATTGCGACTTCTGAGTTAAGGCGACGTTCGCCAGAGCCGGTGAAGCCTGCGCCGTGGAAGAAGGTGGCGAAGCCGATACCGCACTTGATGGTGCTGGTCGTGTTTTCGCGATCGAACTGCTCGCGCTTGGCGTGGTAGTTGGACTCTTCGAGCGCGCGAGTGAGCAGATGCTGCATGTCCACGGGGTCGCTGAGGAGCTGGCCGGTGGCGGTGCGGTCGCCGGTGGTGAGGAAGTTGCGGCGGCGGAACTCGTCAGGGGTTAGACCGACGACTTTCGCGATCTTATCCATGTGGCGTTCGAGGGCGAAGATGCTTTGCGGTGCGCCGAATCCACGGAAGGCTCCGTGGGGCGGAATATTTGTTGCCATCGCTTTTGCGCGGACTGTTATGTAGGGCCAGTGATAGGGGCCCGGGGCGTGGATGGTGCCGCGGGAGAGGACTACCGGCGAGAGGGTGGCGTAGGCTCCGCCGTCGATGGCGAAATCGATCTCGCCGGCGAGGAGTTTGCCGTCCTTTGACACTGCAGTGCGATGGCGAGTGCGGCTGGGATGGCGCTTGGTGGTGGCAGCCATGTCTTCTGCGCGGTCGTAGCAGATCTTTACGGGGTGGCCAGACTTCATGGCGAGCAATGCTGCGTGGCTGCCGATGACGCTGGGGAAGTCTTCCTTGCCGCCGAAGGCTCCGCCGGTTTCGGTCTGGATGACGCGGCACTTTTCGGCGGGGAAGTTGAAGACGAGTTCGAGGGCGTGGACCAAGTAGAAGGGACATTGCATCGAGCCGCGGACGGTTACGCCGGATTCGGGATCATATTCGGCGATTACTCCGTTGTTTTCGATGTAGAGCTGCTCCTGGGCTCCGGTGCGGTATTCGCCTTCGACGATGAAGTCGGCGGTTTGCCAGAGCTCGTCGGGAATTGGCGTCTGGTTCTTTTGCATCAGGTAGGTCTTGAAGGTGTTGGCATGGTCGCCTTCGCCCCAGATTATTTGTTCTTTTTTCTCGGACTCCTCGATGGTGTAGATGGCGGGGAGTTCCTCGTAGGTGATGTGGACGGCGGCGACGGCAGCGGGGAGCACGGCGCGGTCTGGGTGGGCGAGGAGGAGGATGGGCTCTTCGGCGTGGTTGACGTGGCTGGAGGCCAGGCAGGGGTGGTCCTTGGTGAGGTGGACGATGGTGTTCTCACCCGGGATGTCGGCGGCGGTGACGATGGTGAACTCGTGCCAGGGGATGGCAGGGTCGAAGGTGATGGAGGTGATGCGACCGCGTGGGATGGTGCTGCGGACGGTCGCGCCGAACCACATGCCGGGGAGGGAGATGTCGTCGACGTACTGGGCGCGGCCGAGCACCTTGGCTTTTCCCTCTTTGCGGAGGGGCGATTGGCCGACGATTTGGGCGGTTTTGGCCATGGGGTAGGGTAAAGAATAGAACGAAAAGCCGCTCGGCGCGAAGTATTGATGTAGTTGACGTTCGCTGAAGGGTTTTCGCGTGCGGTTGTCTTCGGGCTGGGCTCTTCCGTGGCTTGCTTTCCGTTCATCATCTTCTCGATCCTCCTTTTAGGCATGTCGTTAGAGGGGGTCCCCCCTTCCCCCGCGGGGGTATTTTGCATGTAAGATATTTGGATTCAATGGGTTGCAGGGGGATTGCGTCTGTAAAATATTCATAACAAACGGTTTGTTCGCAAAATATCTATTATCAATAAGTTAGCCCCGGAGGGTATCCGGGGCTCGCTTGTTTTCGATCTATATATTCAGTATAGCGGTCGGAGCGGAACTAAAATGCCACGCGGATGTTGCTGTTGAGTAATGGGTTAGGTGGTTTAGGGGCTTGACATGCGATTTTTGGGCGCAAAATGACAAAAGAAAAATAACTGCAACTGCAACAGCAATAGAATGAGTCGCTTCGGCCTTTGGGCTTCGCTCCAGCCTTCGGCAGATCGGTGGCCGCTGCTCGGCTTAGCTTTGGCGCGGGGCTGAAGCCCCCGCTCTAATCCCAAGGGTAAGTAATCAAGAACAAGAACAAGAACAAGAACAAAAGCAAAATGCGGGGGTTCTTCGCTTCGCTCAGAATGACAAGCAAAAAAGTCGCTCAGTCAGAATGACAGGCAAGAAAGAAGAAGAGGCAAAGAGAGAGGGCAGGGGCGTTTTGGATGGTCGCGCAATCGCTCATTCCACCCGTCGCATGCGCTCATTACCACCATCGCAGAGTACGCAATGGATGGGGCGCCCGCATTGTTTGTTGCGCGACAAATAAGGGCAAGTGCAAGGTGGAAGGGCACATTCCCCTTCCACACCTGCGGTCCATCATCATCTTGACCGTTTTACCGGTGTGCGGCTCTTTCGCGGACGGCGTTGGTGCGAACTTTTCCTCTTCGTGCTGGCGGAACTGCCTGGGTTGACCACGGCAATCAGCTTTGTGCCGATGGGTGAGCCGAGGCCGGTGCAGGCGTCCCAGCCGGGGCCGGCTTTGAAGCCTACGGGAGTGCCGACGTAGTTGGTGCCGGATGTGATGTCGTTGAAGGCGGCTTTGCCTTTGGCGGCATAGATGGCGGGTTGGATGAAGCCGGCGGACTTGCCGTTCTGCGCGTTGGCGACGGCGATGAGGCCTGCCCATAAGGGCGCGACTGCGCTGGTTCCGCCGATGACCATGTTTTTGCCGTCGACGCGGACGGCATAGCCGGTGGTGGGGTCGGCATCGCCGCATACGTCGGGAACGCCGCGGCCGCCGCCTGCAGTGGTGGGCTTGGGCACGCCGGCGCTGGACTGCCAGGAGGGCAGAGGGAAGACGTTGCTAACGCCGCCGCCGGTTGCGCCTTCGTTGTTGGCGAGTTCGTTCCAGACGACCTCGGAGGTGATTGTAGAGCCGCTGCCGACGAGTTTGGTTCCACCGCAGGCGAGGACGTGAGGACTGGAGGCGGGGAAGTCGACGTGATTTTGACCGCCTGTGAGGCCGTCGGTAGAACCGTCGTCGCCGGCGGCGACGGTGATAGTGATGCCGAGAGCTGCAGCGGATTGGCAAGCGGCGTCGAGAGCCGTCGTGGACTGCGCGGTCCAGTTGGCTTCAGGGCCTCCCCAGCTGATGGAGATGACGCTGGGTTTGTTTTTAGTGTCGTGGACTGCGGTGGCGATTGCATCGATGAAGCCCTGGTCGGTGTTGGGGGTGAAGTAGACGACGATGTTGGCACCGGGTGCGACGGATGAGGCGACTTCGATGTCGAGCATGACTTCACCGTCGGCGCTGTTGGCATTGGTAGGGGCGTTCTTGCCGCCGTCGACGAGGACTGCGGAGATGTTGGGCGCCTTCCGGCCGAGGGTCTTGAAGTAGGCGGTGAGATCTGCGGTCTTGTATCCGCCGCCGAGTTCGATGATGCCTATGGTCTGTCCTGCTGCCGACGCGTTGGCGGGGAACTGGTAGAGCGCTGCAACCTGCGGTGGAGTATAAGAGGCGTTTGCGCTGCCGGCGTGGGGTTCGGCGAAGCCGCTGCCCTGGGCGAGTTTGGCGCTGATGTCTCCGGACTCGCCGAAGACACGAAAGTGGGGGTGTGCCTGCGGGCGGTTGTCGAGACCGAGGACGGCCTGGACAGGGCCAACGAGTTCGCTGGGCAAAGTGATGCTGCCTTCGCGGACGCGGTACGTTGTGTTGTCGTGGGTTTTGTGAACGAGCGTAACGCCGAAGGCCTTCTGCATGGCAGCGATGGTGCCGGTGAGCTTGATGGTGCGGCGTTCGGGGCCGGGAGTGTCGGGCGCGACGGTGAGGCCGAACTCTTTGGCGAAGGCGCGGACGAGCTTGACGGCGTCAGGGTCCGCTCCGTGGCTCTGGCGGTACTGGGCGTGGGTGAGACGCTCTTTGCCGGTGCGGTTGGCGACCTTGAGTGGGCTCTTGCGACGGACGACGACTGAGACGGTGATCTTCGTGCCCGATGGCGCGGGCTTTTCGGCGGCGGTCTGAACGAAGGGAGCTTTTTCGCTGCCCGGCAGAACGGTGCGGGGTGAAGCGATGAGGTGCGGAGCGGATTTCTTTGCGGATTTCTTTTTTGCAGCCATGAGGAGTCCTCCAAATTTGGGGATGAATTTTGAAGAGGGCCTTGCGCGCGGAGCGCGACTTGCGAGAGACCATACTATGCCAATAGTGAAGAAGGAGGCGAATTCGTCTCAAATATTTCTGAGACGTGAGGTAAGGGATCACTGGGATAGACTGGCATCACTTTTTTGTGGGGTGCAGGTCGTGAGCTAAATCTTCGCTTGCGACCCGAAGCTGGATACGAGAGGACGATGCATGCAGGTTTCAACGTCGGTTGGTTCGGGTGTTACTTCACACGATGGCAAAAAGCATTCCGTATTTCCTGAGGGTCATCTGTTGCCGTTTGTGTTCGTGACGGTGCTGTTTTTTCTTTGGGGAATGTCGAACAATCTGACGGACATTCTGGTGCAGCAGTTCAGGAAGTCGTTCGAGCTATCGCAGTTTGGCGCGCAATTGGTGCAGACCGCGAATTTTTTTGGCTACTTCTGCATGGCGATTCCTGCAGCCCTGCTCATGCGCAGATGGGGATACAAGGCCGGAATGGTGACCGGACTAGTGATGTTTGGGGCAGGGATGGTGCTTTTCTGGCCAGCGGCCGTAAGCGGGCAATACGGCCTGTTCTTGATGGCGCTGTTTACAGTAGGCTGCGGCGCTTCGATTCTCGAGACGGCGGCTAACCCCTTCATTGCGCAGTTTGGCGATCCAGCGACGTCGGAGCAGAGGCTGAATTTTTCGCAGTCGTTCAATCCTCCGGGGACGATTACCGGAGTGTTGATCGGTACGTACTTCATCTTTTCGGGCGTGGAGAAGAACCAGGTCGAGGTGGCCGCTATGAAGGCGGCGGGGACCTACCAGGCTTATCTGCATACCGAGATCATGCGGGTTGTTCCGACTTATCTCACGTTCGGTGCGGTAGTGCTGCTGTGTGCTGTTGTCCTTTCACGGACGAAGTTTCCGGTGATGCAGTCGGAGCATGAGGGCGCCGGCGAGAACCATGGAAGCTTTGCGGAGCTGCTGCGGATTCCGGCGATATGGATTGCTGTGGCGGCGAACTTCTGCAACGTGGGGGCACAGATATCTTCGTGGAGCAGTTTGATCCCTTATATGAAGCAGTACACGATGGTGAGCGAACGGACAGCGGCTCATTATCTGACCGGTGTGCTGATTGCGATGGGCATCGGGCGGTTTGTTTCGACTCCTCTGATGCGTTTCGTACGGCCGAGTTTGATGCTTGGGGCCTACGGCGTGGTGAACGCGCTGCTGATGCTGGTGACAGTGAGCAGGCCCGGAATTGTTGGTGCGTGGGCTGTGGTGGCGAGCGGGTTCTTCATCTCGATCATGTTTCCGACCATCTTTGCGCTGGGCTTGAAGGGACTGGGGCGGAATACGAAGATCGGCGGTTCGCTGCTGGTGATGGCGATTGTTGGCGGTGCGATCTTTCCGCCGGTGCTTGGGTTGATTGCCAAGCATACGGGGAGTCTGGCGCTGGGATACCTGGTACCCACGGTTGGGTTTGTCGGGGTGGCGGTGTTCGGGTTTTATCAGGCTACGCAGCGGTCTTTGCTCTCGGGGCCTGAATACTGAGCAGCTTCTCCTGACTCCTAAAAGTGACGCAGGGTCTCGGTGTGGGTTGGGGGCTTGTAGTCGGGGTCGCCGGGAATGGGGTCAAAGGTGGTGCTGCGCTCAAGGGAGCGGCTGACGATGTCGCGGGAGCCGAGGCCGACGGCGAGGGCTAGCGTCAGGACGATGCCGCCGAACAGAATGCCAAAGGCGAGTTCGACGACGGCGCCACCGATCTGGAGGTGATCGAGCACCATGGCAGCGGTGAGGACGAGGACGAGCCACTTGATGCCAAGGGAGAGGAAGCGCGCGTACTGGAGCTTGGCGTTGACGGCGCCGATGAGGACGGAGCGTTCGAGGAAGCGGGCGATGACGGTGCCAGCGATGAGAAGGAGGACGGCTCCGATGGAGTGGGTGAGGTAGGGGATGATGAAGGTCGAGATCTGCGCGTCGCCGGGGTAGGCGCCGTCGAAGGCGGAGATGCCGATGAAGCAGCCGATGAGGACGCAAGCCCAGAAGACTACGCGGGCGATGAGCGCCGTGGGGCTGTTGGCGGGGGACCAGTCGGAGATGGGCGCGGTGGCGTTGCGGGCGAGGCGCTCGTCAAACTTGGCGGCGGTGAGGGTGCGGCGCAGAAGAGCGGCCAGGCCTGCTCCGATGGCGGTGAGGACGATGACGGCGAGCAGAAGGGCGACGAGGCCAGGGAGGAAGCTGGCGAGTTTGACGAGCACTCGGTGAGCGGATTGGCTAAGGGCGAGTTCGACTTGTTGCCACATGGTTGTTACCTCAGTTGTCAGTTCCCAGTTGTCAGTTCTCAGTTCCGGTTATGAGTTGCGGGTTGTAAATCCTGAAGTGTCTTTCATGGGTTGAAGCGGTCTGGCCATCGCCAGCGGGATACGAGGTACGGTTTGTCGGTTTCGAAGGCGACAGCGACGTCCTGGATGTGCTTTTCGGGAGCGGTCCCGTTGCTGATGAGCGTGAGGTGCGAGGCGACCCAGGCGAGATAGAGCGGCGTGAGTGCGCCAAGAAGGTGTCCGCGATTGATGGTGCGGAGGCGGAAGGCGAGGATGAAGTCGTAGACGATGCGCGCCCAGAGATTGTCGGGCATGCGGAAGTTTTCGGGCTGCATCAGGGAGAGTTTCTTGAGGCCGAGGAGCGAGTTGGGCGGAAGGACGAGAGACCAGATCTCGTGGAGGTTGGTGTAGGCGAGACGGAAGGCGTCGAGCATTGAGGCGATGTCGGATGGCGGTTCGGCGACTGGGGTGGTTTGGGTGATGGACTGGGCGGTTTGGGTGCCGCGGGCGCGCTGCCAGAAGGCAGCTTTAGCGTCGACGTCGGCGAAGAGCGAGCCGGCGATGTGGGCCAGGAGCCCGTTGATGTCAGCTGAGACTGGCTGAGGGAAGGTGCGGGGGCCGACCTCGACCTCGGAGATGCTGCAGTTAGCGGAGGCTGCTTCGCTAAGGGGCCAGAGGAGCCCGTCATTTTGGCCGGCGGCGGTGAAACGTTGTGCAGTGTTCGCTAGACGCTCCGCCATGCGGAGAGAGAAGCCGAGATCAATGGCGAGCGGGTAGCGGGGGCGGGTACTGAAGAGGGCGCGAGTGACGGGGTAGAGGATCGCGGAGTTGACCAGGCCTTCGTGGGGGCCGAGGTCGTAGTGAGCCAGGGTGAGGTCGCTGAGGAGTGCGGATTTTGCGAGCGCGCGGATCGCCTCGGGATGGAGGGATTGGGCTTCGGGACCGAGGAGGACGCAGGCGGTGGCGTGGTTTTCCTGTGCGAGCTTGTAGGTGTTGAGGTAGTCGGCCGCAGTGAGCATCCAGGGGGTGGCTGAGACGGAAGTCAGGGTGTAGGAGATAAGGCGGAGGGGGCTTCCGGAGGAGGATTGCGGGGCAGCGTCTGGTGTGGCGACGAGAACGGTTTCGCCCGGGAAGGCTAGGGCGAGGTTACTGAGCGTAGCGTCGAAGGCCTCCTGCGGCAGGGGAACGAGGCTGACGAGAAGGCCGCTCGTACCGGTCGAGGGGGCGGAGGTGAGGTCGACATTTGTTTGCGTGGAGGCCATCAGGCGATCTGGACTTTCTCTGTTCGGTTAGCGGTAGTTCAAATCTTCGTAAGTGGACGGCTCTTTTGTTTTGTGGGTGTCATGTGTTCGAGATTTTCATGCGTCGTATTCAAAGCCCATGCCGTTTTTAGCACGCACAAAATGACTGTGATGTGCATCTTACGTATTTGAATCTGCTTAAGCAGATGCGTGTTCTTGTGTATGCGGTTGCTGGCAGGAGGAATGCAGTCGCGAAAGGCGAAGACCAGTGGCAAAACAAAAGAAAAAGGGCGCGAGCCCATTACATGGCTCGCTGATTGAAGATTATTGCATGATTGGGGACTGCGAGACGGCAGCGTTGGTCTCTCGGGAAGGCTCGATCGACTGGCTGTGCTGGCCGAACTTCTCTTCGGCGGCGTGTTTCGCAGCTTTGCTGGGTACACGCGACCACGGATATTGGAAGATTTCGCCTGCCGGCAAAGTGAAGGCGGTGAGGCGACAGTACGAGGCGCATGCCTTAGTGGTGGAGACGACCTTCGAGACAAGCGACGGAGAGGTGTGCCTTGTGGACTTTATGCCGCCGCGGGGAAAGCACTCGCATGTGGTGCGGATGGTACGCGGGGTGCGCGGCAAGGTGGCGATGCAGATGGATTTAACGATCCGGTTTGACTATGGCAGGACGATTCCGTGGGTGACGAGCACCGACCACGAACTGCATGCGATAGCCGGATCGGACATGGTGGTGCTGCGGGCGGATACGCCCCTGCGTGGCGAGGGGATGTCGACGCGTAGTGAATTTACGGTGCGGAAGGGACAGACGGTGAGTTTTACCATGACGAGTTTGTCGTCGTTGGAAAAGGTCTCGCCGGCGCAGCCTGCCGAGACGGCGCTTAAGGAGACGCGGGATTTCTGGACGGCGTGGAACAGGAGGAACAAATACCGGGGCCCTTATGCCGATGCGGTGGAAAGGTCGTTGATGACTTTGAAGGCGATGACGTACCGACCTTCGGGTGGAATTGTTGCGGCGGTGACGACTTCGTTGCCGGAGAAGATCGGCGGGTCGCGCAACTGGGATTACCGGTACTGCTGGCTGCGGGACACTGCGTTCACGCTGCTGGTGTTGATGGAGGCCGGTTACGTCGAGGAGGCTGTGGCTTGGCGAAAGTGGTTGTTGCGGGCTATCGCCGGAGCGCCGGATCAGGTGCAGACGATTTACGGCATCTGCGGTGAGCGGCAGCTCCTTGAGTGGGAGGCTGATTGGCTGCCTGGGTATGAGGGCTCGCGGCCAGTGCGCATCGGTAATGCAGCGGTGGATCAGTTTCAGCTGGATGTGTTTGGCGAAGTAGCTGCCGCGCTGCACCAGACGCCGCAGGAGGAGGAGGACATCCGGGTGTCCTCGACGGCGGTGCAGGCGGCGTTCATCGACCATCTGTGCAAGGTGTGGCAGGAGCCAGATGAAGGGATATGGGAGACCCGCGGCGGGGCGAGACACTTTACGTACTCGAAGGTAATGGCGTGGGTCGCGCTCGACCGGGCGATCAAACACCACGAGCGTTGTGATGGCGGCGGTGATGTTAGGCGGTGGCGCAAGAACCGCGACATGGTCCACAAGGAGGTCTGCGAGAAAGGCTTCAATAAAAAGCTGAACAGCTTTGTGCAGTCGTATGGGTCGAAGGAGCTGGATGCATCGTGTCTGCTCATTTCGCTTACTGGATTTCTGCCCGCAGATGATCCGCGAATTGTTGGAACGGTCGAGGCGATTGAAAAGCGGCTGCTGAAGGGTGGCTTTGTGCTGCGGTATGACACGAGGACAACAGACGACGGCCTGCCGGCTGGGGAGGGAGTGTTTCTGGCGTGCAGCTTCTGGATGGTGACGAACCTCTGGCTGATTGGACGCAAGGCGGATGCGACGGCGATGTTCGAGCGGCTGCTTGCGTTGAGGAACGATGTGGGGCTACTGTCGGAGGAGTACGATCCGGTGGCGAAGCGCATGGTGGGAAATTTTCCGCAGGCGTTTTCGCATATTGCGCTGATTCAATCTGCGTTTGCAATTTCTGGGCTGTGGCGGCCGGAGCCATCGGCCGTGACAAAGGGTCCGGCGAAAAAAGCAATCTAGATATGTGGCCATTGCAGTGCAACAGTGAATGCAAGCAACTGTGAATGCAACCAGCAGTGATGCGATGAACCAACAGTGATGCAACCAACAGGGCGCTTAGAGCCTCTAATCAACTATCTGCATAACTCTTCTGCTGCCTTGTTTTCCTGAACGAGTTTTTCTGATCGGCTGATGACAATGCTACGGATTCCATGCTCGACCTACAGGCTGCAACTCCATAAAGACTTTACATTCGATAATGCGGCGGGGATCGCGGGCTATCTGCGTGAGCTTGGGATTTCGCATGTCTACAGCTCTCCTTATCTGCAGGCTGCACCGGGAAGCCTGCATGGATACGATGTTGTCGATCACCAAGGAGTAAATAAAGAACTGGGCGGCGCCGAGGCGCACGATCGCTTCTGCGCGAAGCTGGGCGAGGCGGATCTGGGGCAGGTTCTGGACATTGTGCCGAACCATATGTCGCTCGGCAAGGAGAACAAGTACTGGTGGGACGTGCTCGAGAATGGAACGTCGAGCCGGTATGCTTCGTTCTTCGATATCGACTGGCAGCCGCAGGAGGAGCGCCTGCGGGACAAGGTACTGGTCCCAATACTCGGCGATCAGTATGGGCGGGTGTTGCAGACGGGTGGCATCAAGGTGGTGCGGCGAGGAATCAAGTTTCAGGTGGAGTGCGCGGGACAGACTCTTCCCGTGTCGCCACCGTCGCTTCCGGCGATTCTTGCGCGGGCCGCGGAGTATGCGAAGTCGGATACGCTGAGTTTTCTTGCGGCTTCGTTCGGCCGATTGCCTGCGCCTGAGTATGTTGACCGCGGGACGATTCTGGCACGGCATCGCGATAAGGTTGTGCTGTTCACGCTGCTGGAGCGGCTCTGCGCGGAGGAGCCGGAAATCTTTGACGGGATGGACCACTCAGTATCTGACTTGAATGCGAATCTGGATGCGTTGGATGATTTTCTGAACCAGCAAAATTATCGGCTGGCGTACTGGAAGACGGCGGACCAGCAGTTGAGTTACCGGCGGTTTTTCGATGTGAATACGCTGATCGGCCTGCGTGTGGAGCGGGAGTATGTGTTCGAAGAGACACATGCATTGGTTCTGGACTGGCTGAGGCGCGGAGTTATAGACGGGGTGCGGGTGGATCATCCGGACGGGCTGCGCGATCCGCTGGAGTATCTGAAGCGTTTGCGAGAGAATGCGCCAGATGCTTATATCGTCGGCGAAAAGATCCTGGAGCCGGGCGAGTTTTTGCGTGAGAGCTGGCCGATCCAAGGGACGACCGGGTATGACTTCCTCAATGTTGCAGCGGGCGTGCTGGTCGCTCCTGAGGGAATGGCGGAGTTGACGTCGATCTATGGCGATTTTACGGACCAGATCACGGACTTCCATTCCATCGCGCACGAGAAAAAAATCAGTGTGACGCAGGAGGGGTTAGGAAGTGACGTCAATCGGCTGACGTCGTTGTTTGTGGAGATATGTGAGGCGAATCGTGACCGGCGGGACTATACGCAGACTGAGGTGAGGCGGGCGATTCGTGAGGTGGCGGCGTGCTTTGCGATCTATCGGACGTATGTGGTACCGGAGCGGGAGGAGATTACCGACGAGGACCGAGAACACATTGCCCAGGCGGCGGAGTGCGCGAAGCAACATCGGCAAGACATCGATGGCGGGCTCTTCGACTTTCTTCGCGATGTGCTGACGATGGAAGTGAAAGGAAAGCAGGAGAGTGAGTTTGTGCTGCGGTTCCAGCAGTTCACCGGGCCGGTGATGGCGAAGGGTGTGGAAGACACGGCCTTTTACTGCTATGACCGGCTGACCGGGATGAACGAGGTGGGGAGCGATCCGGGGCGCAACGGTTTGAGCGTCGCTGAGTTTCATGCGTACTGCCAGAAGATGCAGGCGACGCATCCTTCGACGATGACGACGCTGTCGACACACGATACGAAGCGCAGTGACGATGTGAGGGCGCGGCTGGCGGTGTTGTCGGAGATCCCGGGGAAATTTAATGCAGCGGTGCAGCGGTGGTCGCGGATGAATAGCGCGTTTCGTACAGGTAGGCGTGGGACACCTGCGATGCCGGACCGGAACACGGAGTATCTGTACTACCAGACGCTGATTGGCGCGTGGCCGCTGCCGATAGACCGGGCGCAGGCTTATATGTTGAAGGCGGTGCGCGAGGCGAAGCAGCAGACGAGCTGGGTGGCGAACAACAAGGAGTTTGAAGATGCGCTGCGCATGTTTATTGAGTTGACGTTGAACTATGCGCCGTTCTTGCGGGAGCTGCAACAGTTTGTGACGCGGGTGCAGGACGCGGGACGGGTGAACTCGCTGACGCAGACGCTGCTGAAGTATACGGCTCCCGGTGTGCCGGATCTTTATCAGGGAGGCGAGTTGTGGGACCTGAGCCTTGTCGATCCGGATAATCGGCGTCCGGTTGATTATGCGCTGCGGAAGCGTTTGTTGTGTGAGCTGAAGCGGATGAAAGGGGAGGATGTCGTGGCGCAGGTGATGTTGCGGGCGGATGAAGGATTGCCGAAGATGTGGACGATCCATAAGGCGCTCGAACTGCGGCGGGAGCGGCCGGAGTGTTTTGGCGCAGAGGCGGAATATACGCCGCTCGAGGTGGATGGGGATAAGCACGACCATGTGATTGCGTATCTGCGGGGCGAGGACGTTGTGACGGTGGTGCCGCGACTGACGCTGAAGTTGGGTGGTGCGTGGAAGGACACGATTGTGGTGCTTCCTAAGGGCAAGTGGCGAAATCGTCTGACGGGGGGAAGTGTTGAGGGTGGTGTGATTACGATGAGATTGTTGATGAAGGATTTTCCGGTAGTGCTTCTGGTGCGCGAGGGTACGGGGGCTGGCGAGAGCGATGCATGAGTTTACGGTTTGGGCGCCGAATGCACGTAAGGTTGCGGTGAAGATTGGTGAGGCGACGTATCCGATGCGCGGGCCCAGCGATCGCGGGTGGTGGAGTGTTTCGGTGGAGCATGCCGGGCCGGGGACTGACTATAAATTTTTGCTGGACGGGGATGCAAGGACGGGGATGGGCAGGCATGGCCCGATCCTCGTTCGCTATGGCAGCCGCATGGAGTGCACGGACCGTCGCGGATTTACGACCAGGCGGCATTTACGTGGAGCGATCAGGGTTGGGATGCTCCGCCGCTTGCGCGAGCGGTGATCTATGAGTTGCATATTGGGACGTTTACGCCGCGGGGGACGTTTGATTCGGCGATTGAGCGGCTGGACTATCTGGTTGAGCTTGGGATTACACATGTCGAGTTGATGCCGGTGGCTGCGTTTCCTGGCGGGTATGGGTGGGGGTATGACGGGGCTTCGTTGTTTGCCGTGACGGAGCAGTATGGCGGGCCGGACGGATTGAAGCGACTGGTGGGCGCTTGTCATGCGCGTGGGCTCGCAGTGTTGCTGGATGTGGTCTACAACCACTTCGGGCCAGTGGGGAACTACAGCGGGAAGTTTGGGCCTTACATCACGGACAGGCATCGCACGCCGTGGGGTGGGGCGGTGAACTTTGAGGATTGGGGAAGCGATGAGGTGCGGCGGTTCTTCTGCGACAACGCGTTGATGTGGATGCGGGACTACCATATCGACGGGCTGCGGCTGGATGCGGTGCATGAGTTTGTCGACCGGTCGGCGGTCCATCTCATGGAGCAGTTAGCGGATGAGGTGAGGGAGTTGTCCGCGGGGCTGAAGCGTCGGCTGGTCCTGATTGCCGAGAGCGACTTGAACGATCCTCGAGTGGTAACACCCCGCAAGGCCGGTGGCTATGGAATGGATGCGCAGTGGAGTGACGATTTTCATCATGCGCTGTTTGCTGTTCTCCATAGCGGTGGCGGAGAGAAGGGGTACTATGTCGATTTCGGGTCGGTGGCGAAGCTGGCCAAGGCGCTGGCGAAGACGTTTGTGCAGGATGGGACTTACTCGAAGTACCGCGGACGCAACCATGGAAGGCCGGTCGATGATCTTTCATCGCATCAGTTTCTCGGGTATATCCAGACTCACGATCAGGTGGGAAACCGAGCGATTGGAGACCGTGTGGAGCAGATCGTCGGGATGGACCGGGCGAAGGTTGCGGCGGGGATAGTGCTGACGGCGCCGTTCGTTCCGATGCTTTTTCAAGGGGAGGAGTTCGCGGCTTCGGCGCCGTTTCAGTACTTCGCTGATCATGAGGATCCGGAGATGGCGAGGGCGGTGAAGATGGGCCGACGCGGCGAGTTCGCTGCGTTTGGGTGGAGGCCGGAGGATATCCCCGATCCGGAGAACGTGGAGACGTTTCAGCGATCGAAGCTGAAGTGGGACGAGGTGCATGAGGGGCGACATGAGGAGATGCTGGAGTGGTATCGCAGACTGATCGCGCTTCGGCGTGGCTCGCCTTCGTTGAACGATGGGGATCCGGGACAGACGAAGGTGTCGTTTGATGAGGACAAGAAATGGCTTGTGATGGAGCGTGGAGCGGTGACGGTGATGTCCAATCTCGGGATGGAGCCGGTGGAGTTGGACAATCCCCAGCGGCTTGCACTGGCGCTCGCGTCGCGCGCAGATGTTGCGGTGATGGAGGGTAGGATCGTGCTGCCGCCGAACACGCTGGCTGTTCTTTCGGGTGAGAAGAGCCAGCAGAGTGTGTAGAATTTCCTAATCTAATTCTTCAATTGAAGGAAGTGTCTGCCATGTTACTCGTTCTTCGCCGTTCGCCCCTGTGTGCACTTATTCTCTGGGTTTTGCTTGCTGGAAGGGGTGCGATAGCGCAGATGGCGTTGCCTTCGTTGAGCGACCCGGCGATTTCGCCTGATGGACATGAGATTGCGTTTGTGTCGGGTGGCGATATTTGGACTGTGGCGTCGGCAGGTGGTGAAGCGCATCTGTTGGTGACGCATCCGGCGACTGAGTCGCGGCCACTGTATTCGCCGGATGGAACGAAACTGGCGTTTGTTTCGACGCGGACTGGTGCAGGAAATATCTATGTCCTGACGCTGGCGACGGGAGAGCTGATGCGGCTGACGTATTCCGACCGGCCGGATGCTCTCGATGGATGGTCGCATGACGGCAAGTGGATCTACTTCACTTCGGCGGTGAATGACGTTGCGGGGCAGGGTGATATCTTTCGCGTGAGTTCGGCTGGTGGTACGCCGCTCGAGGTGAGCCATGAACGCTATCTGAATGAGTTTGAGAGCGCGCCATCGCCGGACGGACAGATGATTGCGCTGATGGCGAAGGGTTTGAGCAGCACGCAGTGGTGGCGGAATGGGCACGCGCACATCGATGAGACCGAAGTGTGGCTGAAGCCGGTAGCCGAGAGTGGCAAGTACCAGATGCTGCTGAAGGCGGATGCGAAGCATGCCTGGCCGATGTGGTCGGCGGATGGCAAGACGCTGTTTTACATGAGCGATGCTTCGGGTGCGGAGAACATCTGGGCGGTGCCGGTGGCTGCACCGGCGTCGGCGAAGGAGCTGACCCACTTCAAGGAAGGGCGCGTGTTGTGGCCGAGCATCGGTGACGGTGGAAAGACGATTGTGTTTGAGCGCAACTTCACGATCTGGAAGATGGAGACTGCTACGGGCAAGGCGGAGCGTGTGCCAATTACTCTGCGCGGGGTTCCGGCTTCGCCGGGTGTGACGCATGTGACGGAGACAAACTTCAACACGATGGCGCTGTCGCCGGACGGAAAGAAAATTGCGCTGATCGCGCATGGCGAGGTCTTCGCGGCGTCGGGCAAGGACGGCGGTGAGGCGCAGCGGCTGACGCATACGCCGACTGCCGAGAGCGATCCGGTGTGGTCGGCGGATTCGATGAAGCTGGTGTACCGGTCTGAGTCGGGGACGGGTGAGGGGAGCGGTCACAATCTGGTGATGTATGACTTCGCTACCGGGAAGGAGAGCGTGCTGACGCAGGCGGGGAGTGACGACCAGAATCCGAAGTGGTCTCCGGATGGCAAGAGCGTGGCGTATCTGCGAAATGACAAGGAGCTCCATGTATTGACAGTGCCGACGCAGGCTGGGGCCGCGGTTGCGGATCGCGTAGTAGCGAGCGGAGAGATGCCGAGGGCATCCATGGCGTGGTCGCCTGACAGCCAATGGGTCGCGTATACGGCGGACGACAGCCGCTCCTTCCGCAACGTGCATGTGGTGCCGGCCACTGGTGGAGACTCGCATCCAGTGAGTTTTCTGGCGAATGGAGAGACTAGCGGCGTGGTCTGGTCGCCGGATGGAAAGTACATTTTGTTCGATACGGCGCAGCGCAGTGAGCAGGCACAGATTGCACGCATCGATCTTTTGCCGCATGTGCCGAAGTATCATGAGGACGAGTTCCGGGAGCTGTTCCGGCCTTCGAAGACGCCGGGAACACCGACTACGCCTGGCGCGACGCCGTCGACGTCGACGGAAGAGGAGAAGCCAGCAACTCCGCCTGCTACGGTTGATGCAAAGAAGAAGCCCGAGCCGGTAAAGATCGTCTTCGAGGGCATCCGCGACCGGTTGACACTGTTGCCGCTTGGGTTGAACGCAGAGGAGCCAGTGATCAGTCCCGATGGCAAGACTCTGCTCTTTGCAGCACGCACGGCGAATCAGCAGAGCCTCTATACGTACAGCCTCGACGAGCTCTCGAAGGAGCCGCCGGTGGCGCGTCAGTTGACTTCGACACCGGGACGCAAGAGCGACTATGTCTTCGCGCCGGACAACAAGGATGTGTTTTATCTCGAAAACGGCACGGTGAAGACGATTACTGTGGAGTCACGCACGCCGAAGACGATCGCAGTGACCGCGCCTATGCAGATCGACTTCGATGTGGAGAAGAAGGTGGTGTTTGAAGAGGCTTGGGAGACGCTAAACCGGCGTTTCTACGATGCCAACTTCAACGGTAAGAACTGGCTGAAGCTGCATGATGAGTGGGCACCGTATATTGCGGGCGTGAGGACATCGGATGAGCTGCGTCGCGACATCAATCTGCTGATCGGCGAGTTGAACTCATCGCACTCGGGCATCAACCGGCCGATAGGGCCTGGCTCCGCGCCGCAGCCGGTGCAGGTTGGCAATCTTGGGCTAAGGTTCGACCGTGAGGCGTATGAAGCAGGGAAGGGCCTGGTGGTACGCGAGGTGATTGCGCTGGGGCCTGCCGCGATTGAGGGTTCGATCAAGCCGGGCGATCGGCTGGTGAGCATTAACGGCGATGCTGTCGCAGCGAAGAATCTTGACAGCATGCTGGAAGACACTGTGGGCAAGCGTGTTGTGCTTGGCATCGAAACGGATGGCAAGACTCGCGATGCAGTTGTGCGACCGGTGTCGTCGGTTGCGGCGATCGGCCTGCTATACCGGCAGTGGGTTGAGAGCCGCCGTGCGCTTGTGGAACGTGTGAGCGGCGGCAAGATCGGCTACGTTCACATCGCCGATATGAGCGATGCTTCACTGCAACAGTTGTATATCGATCTCGATGCGCAGAATGAGGCAAAGAAAGGCGTAGTGGTCGATGTAAGGAATAACAACGGCGGCTACATCAACGGATATGCGCTGGATGTGTTTACGCGGCAGAACTACCTGATGATGACGCCGCGCGGACTGTCGCCGGTGCCTTCGCGACAGAACCTTGGGCAGCGGGCTCTCGGTTTGCCGACGGTGCTGGTGACGAACGAGTCGTCGTTGTCGGACGCGGAGGACTTTACCGAGGGGTATCGGTCGCTGAAGCTGGGCAAGGTCGTCGGAGAGCCGACGGCGGGCTGGATCATCTTTACCGGAGCGCAGCCGCTAATCGATGGGTCGACGGTTCGTGTGCCGGGTGATCGGATACAGGACATGCGTGGACAGACGATGGAGATGCATCCGCGGCCCGTGGATGTCGAGGTGGCGCGTCCGCTGGGCGAGACCGAGGCGGGCTCGGATGCTCAGTTGGAGCGTGCCGTGAAGGAGTTGCTGGCTACGCAATAAAAACGAACGGATCACGCCGGGCGGGTATCATAGGAGTTGGCGTTGGTGTGCCACTTAGATCTGTTCGCCTTAGTTTCGTCCGGTTCAATACCAAGTATTGTTTTCCAGCGGAAACTTTTGTGTCGCTGGCCCGTCTTCTTTAGAGAACCGGCGACTTCAGTAACTCAATCTGAAGCGACCACTGCAAACTGCATCAAAGCTGAGGGGTAAGAAGATGTTTTACAAAATCGGTGGATTCCGTACCGTTGCGCTAAGAGCCAGCCTGATAGTGCCAATGACGGTATTGTCTACTGGCACGGTGCTGATGGCGCAGGCACCGACCGCGGCGCCGGCGGCTGCGGCGCGTCAGCTCGGCACCGTCACGGCGGTTGCCGGAAACAGCCTTACCCTGAAGACGGATGCAGGCCAGGAGGTCACTGTCAGTGTGGCCGATGGAGCGCGCATCCTGCAACTGGCGCCCGGCAGCACCGATCTGAAGACGGCACAGACGATCACCTTAGCAAATATTGCGGTTGGCGATCGCGTGCTGGTGAGCGGCAAAGCCGGCGACACCGCGAGCGCCTTCTCGGCATCGCGCGTGATCCTGATGAAGTCAACCGACATTGCACAGAAGCACGAGATGGAGCAGGCGGACTGGCAGAAGCGTGGGACCGGCGGCATTGTTAGCGCGGTTGACGCGGCCACCGGCACGCTGACTGTCTCAGTCGGCGCCAAGAAGATCGCTGTAAACACTTCCAACACAACCCAGTTCCGTCGCTACGCCGGAGACTCCGTGAAGTTTGAGGATGCGAAGCCTGGGACGCTGGCACAGATACAAGTAGGCGATCAGCTTCGTGTCCGTGGGGCGAAGTCGGACGATGGGTCATCCATTCAGGCGGAAGAAATCGTCAGCGGATCGTTCAAGAATTTTGCTGGGCTGATCGCAACGATCGACGCCGCAAAGGGAACCCTGACATTGAAGGATCTGGCGACAAAGAAGACGGTCACGGTGTCGATCACGGCGAACTCGAATGTGAAGACACTGCCGCCCCAGGCTGCTGCGATGTTTGCGGCTCGCGCGAAGGGCGGAGCTACCGGTGCAGGTGGGTCCGGCGGGGCGGCTCCGCAGGGAGCAGGTCAGGCCGATGCATCGGGAGGAGGACGGCCCGGTGGTTCGGGGCGGTCGGCCGGAGGAGACCTCTCTCAACTGGTGAGCCGACTACCGAATAAGACGCTCGCAGATCTCAAGGTGGGCGATGCGGTGATGATTGTGGCGTCGCAGCCCGACCCGGGCAGCGCGACTGTAACAGCTGTAACTTTGCTGTCTGGAGTTGAACCGATTCTAGCGGCGACGCCAGGCGCACCCTCGATGACGCTGTCTCCCTGGTCTCTAGGTGGCGAAGGGGCCCCTGAAGGTGGCGGCGGGCAGTAATTCTTTGCAGGTTCACGAACGGCAACGATGAATACTTTTTGAGGAGTAGTAATGTCATTTCGCGCAACGTTGAAGATTGCTTTACTTTTTTTTATGGCTTTGACGCCTATGGTTGCGACTGCCCAGCAGACTGGAGCTACGGTGCATGGGCTGGTTGCCGATCCTGAGAATGCGGTGATTCCTGGAGCGACGGTGACGTTCACGCCGGCTTCGGGCAAGGCATTGATCACGCAGTCGCAGAACGACGGAACGTACGTGCTGCGCGGTGTTCCGCCGGGGACTTATGCGGTGACGGTGACGATGCAGGGTTTTGCGTCCTTCGTGAAAGCGGGCGTGAAGATTACCGCAGGGCAGAACCTCACCCTCGATGTGCAGATGACAATTCAGGAGCAGAAGCAAGAGGTAAATGTGACGACGACAGCGGCACAGGTGAGCGTCGATGCCGACAATAATGCCAGTGCAACAGTGCTCAAAGGCAAGGATCTCGATGCCCTTTCGGATGATCCCGATGAACTCTCGTCAGAGTTGACCGCGCTGGCCGGGCCTGCAGCAGGGCCGAACGGCGGCCAGATTTATGTGGATGGATTTACCGGCGGGCAGCTTCCTCCCAAGTCGTCGATTCGCGAGATCCGTATCAATCAGAATCCGTTTTCCGCGCAGTACGATCGCCTGGGTTATGGACGAGTGGAGGTCTTCACCAAGCCGGGTACGGACAAGTTTCACGGGCAGTTCAATCTGCAGGGCATTACCTCGGCCTTGAACACAAGCAACCCTTTATTGAATGAGTTCAACAGCCCGGGGCAGCCGACTCAGACGCAGCCGCCGTATCACACGATCTTTGTACTTGGAAATATTACGGGCCCTCTTGCGAAGAATGCGTCCTTCACCTTATCCGGGTCTCATCGCGCGATTCAGGACAATAACCTGGTGAGCGCAACGATTTATAACCCGACGATTTTGGGTGACACGACCCTTACGTGCCCCCCTGGCCTGATATCGTGCAACTATTCCGTCGCGAATCCTGCACCGCAATCCAGAACCGACATCACTCCGCGAATCGATCTTGCGCTGGGTGAAAAGAATACCCTGGTAACCCGCTTCCAATACGAACAGAACGATCAGACCAATGTTGGTGTCGGCGGTTTGGTACTGCCTGACGCAGGCTACTATTCAAGCGCTTCCGAGACCACGATCCAAGTAGTCGATACCCAGATTCTGAGCCAACGCATCATCAACGAGACACGATTTGAGTATCAGCACGAGTCTGCAACCCAGACCGCTCTCAACACGACGCCGACGATCCAGGTGTCGGGCGACTTCACGGGCGGCGGATCAAATTCTGGCAACTCGTCAACGCCCGAGAACCATTTCGAAGCGCAAAATTACACCTCGATTCAGCTGGCGAAGAACTTCATTCGGTTGGGAGGGCGGCTGCGGTCGACGAGTGAAACAAACACCACAACTGCGGGAGCGAATGGACAGTTCAACTACAACTGTCTGTTGACTGCGGGTTGCACGGCGGGACCTACCGGTTTGATACCGTCGTACGAGGCGAACCAGGCCAGCCAGTTCAGCATTACTCAGATTCTTCATCCGGTCAGCGCGACGCTCGTCGATCTTGGTCTGTATGCCGAGGACGATTGGAAGGCGCGTCCGAACCTGTCCATCAGCTACGGCGTCCGGTACGAGACGCAGAACCATCTTACGGACCATCACGACTTTGCGCCGCGCGTGTCAATTCGCTATGGACTGGGCAGGGCGAACAGTACGCCGAAGACTGTCCTTAACGCTGGCTTCGGAATCTTCTATGACCGTTATCAGCTGGGCAACGTGATTACCACGCTCCAATCAAACGGCACGAACCAGATACAGACGCAGATTGTGAATCCGAGCGCCACTTGCACGCCGGAAAACATCGCTGCCTGCACGGGAGGCACCGCATCCGCAGGCAACAAGACGGTACAGGCGTCCCCGAACCTTCGAAGTCCCTACACGTTGCATTACGCGTTCGGCGTGGACCAGCAGCTCTTTCGCGGAGCAACGTTGTCGCTGAACTATATCCTTGCGAACGGCGTGCACCAGTTTTATACCGCGAACCTGAACTCGCCGACGGGCTTCGTCAATGGCCAACCTGTGTATCCAATACCGCCTGCGCCGGGTCAACACCCCCTAATTCAGGATACGTACGAGTCAGGAGGCGTGTATCACCAGCAGCAGCTGATCGCCAATGTGAACATTCGCCCAAGCCGGATCTGGTCTGTCTCGGGCTATGGTGTGTTTAATACTGCCAAGGCCGATACCGGCACGATAAACACATTTCCGTCCGTCGATCCCTACGATATCGGGAAGGACTACGGGCGGGCGGTCTTCGATGTTCGCTATAGGTTCTTCCTGTTTGGCAACCTGTCGCTTCCTCACGCGATCAGTGTGAGCCCCCTGATGATTTTTTCGGCAGGTACACCGTATAACATCACGACCGGCAGCGACTTGAACGGCGACGGTCAATACAACGACCGGCCGATGTTTGGGCCAGCCAACGGCATCGCGCCCGGCACGTCTGGAACGAACACGATCGCGGGTTGCGGCAGCTTCGTTTCGCCGCCTCCCTATACGTCCTACACTCCTATTCCAATCAACTACTGCACAGGGCCGAGCCAGTTCGTAACAAATCTGCGTATTACCAAGACGTTTGGTTTTGGGCCCGCGACTGGAGCTGCGGCTCAGGGACGAGGTCAAGGTCAAGGCGGTCCGGGTGGACCCGGCGGACCGGGCGGTCCTGGTGGCCCTGGCGGCGGACGAGGTGGTCCCGGCGGCGGTGGTGGTGGACGTGGCGGCGGAGGTGGCGGCGGCTTTGGTGGTGGTGGCGGCGGCACGGGCAAGCGATACAACCTCGCGTTCGGCGCCCAGATCCAAAACCTGTTCAACAACGTTGATGTTTCAACGCCGAACGGGGTTCTGACATCGCAGCAGTTCGGCAGATCGACGCAGCTGGCTGGCAATCCGTTTACCAGCAACTCTGCTCCGCGGCGTATCTCCCTGCAGATGGCCTTCAACTTCTAACGAACAGTAGACAGACAAAAGGGGTGCAATCAGCGATTCGATTGCCCCCTTTCTGTTTGACGAACCGGCCCAAACCGTCATCAACTCGCTGGCTTGAAGTTCTTCTTTAACGTCTGCCAGCAGGTGTAGTACTCGTGCTGGCGGGCGGCGGTGTCCATGGCGAATTTCGTGGGACGGCAGACGAAGCGAGTCTCGAACATAAAGGCGAGCGTGCCGTCGAGTTTCACTGGCTTCAGTTCGGCGGTGCTTGCGCGCGCGAAGGTCTCGGCGTCGGGGCCGTGCCCGCTCATACAGTTGTGCAGACTGGCTCCGCCCGGAGTAAAGCCCTCGGCCTTGGCGTCGTATTCGCCCTGGATGAGGCCCATAAACTCGTTCATGAAGTTGCGGTGAAACCAGGGTGGACGGAAGGTATGTTCTGCGACGATCCAGCGCGGCGGGAAGATCGCGAAGTCCACGTTGGCCGTGCCGGGAATCTCGCTAGGCGAGGTGAGAACCGTGTAGATCGACGGGTCCGGGTGATCGAAGCTGACGGAGTTGATGCAGTTGAAGCGTGCGAGATCGTATTTGCACGGCGCGTAGTTGCCGTGCCATGCAACGACGTCGAGCGGGGAGTGGTCGAAGTCGGTCGCCCAAAGATTGCCTTGAAACTTAGCAACGACCTGGAAGCTGGCGTTGTCGCGGTCGTCGTAGGCGGCGTGCGGGGTGAGGAAGTCGCGGCTGTTGGCCAGGCCGTTCGCACCGATTGCGCCCAGTTCAGGCAGGCGGAAGCTGGCGCCGTAGTTCTCGAGGAGATAGCCGCGAGCCTGCGGTTCGAGCAGCTCGACACGGAACTTAATGCCGCGGGGGACGAGGGCGATTTCGCCAGGGGAGAGGTAAAGGATGCCGAGTTCGGTGTGGAGCATGACGCGGCCGAGCTGAGGAACAAAGAGAAGTTCGCCGTCGGCGGAGTAGAAGAAGCGGTCGGCCATGCTTTTAGTGGCAGCGTAGATATGGATCGCAACGCCGGAGTGCATGGTGAGGTCGCCGTTGCCGGCCAGGGTGGTCAGGCCATCAACGAAGTCGGTTGGTTTGGCTGGCAGCGGGAGCGGGTCCCAGCGGAGTTGGCTGGGTGTTGTCTCGACTTCGTTGAAGGGAGACGAGCGCACCATGCCGTTCGGGATGCGTTCGTAAGGTTTGTGCATGACCGAGGGGCGGATGCGGTAGGTCCAGGTGCGCCGGTTGAGCAGGCGCGGCGCGGTGAAGGGGCTGCCGCTCAACTGCTCGGTATAGAGGCCGAGCGGGGCCTTCTGGGGGGCATTCTGGCCCACGGGAAGGCCGCCTGGATGGGCCTCGGTGGCAAACTCGTTGCCGAAGCCGGTGAAGTACTTGAGATCGGGCATTATGGTCCTCTCTGGTGAAGATACGTCTGTGTTGACGGCTTCCATACGAGTGAACGGCACTTCGCAGGAACACCGTAGCTTAACCGAAAAGACGTGTCTCGTGCTTGTGGACGATTAGCGCGTAGCAGGAGTTTCTGCTATGGATAGCAGATATGGCTTGCTGGGTGTGTCGCTCGCGGAACGAGCCGAGGCGATCACGACTGTCTTTGCATTGAGGAACTCGCGCATGCCGGCGGCTGAGAGCTCGCGGCCGTAGCCAGAATGTTTGATGCCTCCGAATGGAAGCCGCGGGTCGCTGGCAACCGTGGCGTTCAGGAAGACACCGCCGCACTGCAGCTCAGCGATCAGGCGCTGTTGTTCGACGGAATCGCGTGTCCAGCCGGACGCCGCCAGGCCAAAGGGCGTGTCGTTTGCGATCTCGAGGGCCTCGTTGAGGTCTTGCACGCGGAAGAGCATAGCGACGGGGCCGAAGAGCTCCTCGCGGTAGACTGCGGAGGTGCGTGGCACACCGGTGAGGACCGTGGGTTCGAAGTAGTTGCCCTCGCCCACCATGCGCTCGCCGCCGGTGAGGATGCGCGCACCTACGCGAGTCGCTGCCTTGACCTGGGCCTCAAGCTGCTCAACGGCGCGAATCGTTGCGAGTGGTCCGATGTCAGTGCCTTCCTTCATCGGATCGCCGACGCGCATGGCCTCCATGCCCGCGACGAAGCGCGATTCGAAGGCGTCGTAGATCTCGTCCGCGATGATGAAGCGTTTGGCTGCGATACAGGACTGACCGCTGTTGACGCATCGCGCCCGCACAGCAGTTTCGGCGGCAAGGTCGAGGTCGGCAGACGGCATCACGATGAAAGGGTCGCTGCCGCCGAGCTCAAGGACGGATTTTTTGATGAGCCAGCCCGCCTGGGCGCCGATAGCGCGGCCAGCGGTCTCGCTGCCAGTTAGAGTGACAGCCGCAATCCGCTCGTCGCCAAGTACAGTTTCGACCTGGTTGAGTTCGAGCAACAACGTCTGAAAGGTGCCACGTGGAAAGCCAGCGCGACGGACCAGGGCCTCGATTGTGAGAGCGCATTGCGGGACGTTCGAGGCGTGTTTTAGCAAGGCGACGTTGCCTGCCATCAGCGCAGGTGCAAGAAAACGGAAGACCTGCCAGAAAGGGAAGTTCCACGGCATCACGGCAAGAACAATGCCTAGCGGATCCCAGCGCACGTAGCTTTGGTTATCGCCGGTAGGAATGGATTCCGCCGCGAGCATAGTGGCAGCGTGGTCGGCGAAGTAGCGGCAAGCGTCGGCACACTTCAGAATCTCGTAGCGAGCGGCTTCGAGTGGCTTGCCCATTTCGAGTGTGATCAGTGTGGCAAGATCTTCTGTCTCCTGCTCGAGAATGGCGGCGAGCTTGCGCATCCACAGAGAGCGGTGCTCCAGCGGGACGGCTGCGTAGGCGCGGAACGCAGCGGCGGCAAGGGCTATTTTTTGACGGGCGGCCTCGTCGCTGAGGGGCTCGAAGCGGCGTAGCAGCTTGTTGGTCGCGGGATTGATCGATTCGATTGCCATTGCTCGGCGTATGTGGCTTACTCTGATGCTAGCTTAGCAAGAACAGTGGCCAGTACGTTTACTCCTCGGGCAATATCGGCTGGCGTAGCATATTCGTCTGGCCGGTGACTGACGCCGTTGCGGCAGGGGATGAAGATCATTGCGATGGGAGCAATCCGCGCCATGAAGAGCGAGTCGTGGTAGGCGCGGCTGACCATTTTTTTGTATGCGATTCCTTTTTCTACGCAGATCTCCTCCAGAAGCTCGATGGTGTGCGGAGACGATTGCGCCGGTGCATCGGCGTTGACCAGCTCTTCTGCGATCGTAACCCTACGGCGTTGGCGTAGCTCCTCGCAGTCACGGCGCACGGCCTGCATAACGGACTCGCGTCGCGCCGGATCGGTGTCGCGAATATCGAGTTGCAAGATAACGCGGCTGGGAACGCTGTTGACTGCGCCGGGATGGACGTCGCAGGTACCCACGGTGGCGACGGTGTCGATCGCTCCAGTGGCGAGAGCGTGCTTTTCGATGGATAGAATGAGTTCGGCGGCGGCGCACAGCGCGTCTTTGCGGTCCGGCATCAAGAGCGCTCCGGCGTGGCCGCCGAGACCGGTGATGGTGAAGCGATAGCCCGCGGGGGCGGCGATATCAGTGACGATGCCGAGTGGGATACCCTCGCGCTCAAGCAGCGGGCCTTGTTCAATGTGAAGCTCGATCCAGGCATGGTAATGGTTCGGTAGAAGCTTGACGCTATCGAGGTTGCCGGAAAAGCCAGCTGCGGTGCGAACCTGCGCGAGGGTTCTGGCTGTGTCGGCGGGTTCGTTCGCCTCGCGGAGGGTGTCAGCGCGTTTGGGGTCGACGGTGCCGGACATGAGCCGACTACCGATGCAGCCGATGCCGAAGCGAGTAGGCTCCTCTGAGGTGAACATGACGAGTTCGATGGAGCGGCGAGGCCGGAAGTCATTGCGTTTAAGCGCGCGCATCGCCTCCAGTCCACCCAGGACGCCAACCGTGCCGTCGTACATGCCGGCATGAGGGATGGCGTCAGTGTGAGAGCCGGTGGCGACGGCGGGAAGATCCGGCTCGGAACCAGCCCAGCGAATGAAGATGTCGCCGACGGCGTCATCACGAACGTCGAACCCTTCAGCCGCAGCAAGTTCTTTGAGCCATGTGCGCGCGCGGAGGTCGTCGGGGGAGAAGACAATGCGGGTGACGGCGGTGCCATTGCTCGCGGGCTCAACGCTGGTCAACGTCGCGAGAGTCTGGAGTTCGGTTTAACAACCGCGCTTGGTCGATCTGGATCTGCATGGTCAAATCGTTTGCCTTTGTTCGGTTCGAACCGGATGAAAATTCTAGACCAATGGGTGCCGGTTCCAATCTTTGTAAATGAGGTACTTCGCGGGACTCTTCCCGATAGCACCAAACCACTGCGGGCAGAAGGGACCCATCCAGATGAAATCGCCCGCGGTGACGGGGTACCAGTGATCGCCTAGCCGATAGATGCCGCCACCTTCAAGCATCAGCAGGCCGTGCTCCATGATGTGTACTTCGACCATGCTGAGAGCGGCGCCGGGCTGATAGGTCATCGTGTTGACGGCGAAGTCGAACGACAGGGAGCCGGGCAGCAGGCTGCGGACGTGGAGGTCCGGGTCGTCATTCAGTGGAACGGAGAGAGTTTTCTCTTCGCGGCCCACGAGTATCTCCGGTGCGGGTACGGAAGCGAGCTGGTCGTAGGGTTTCTCGATGACGACGAGTCGCGTTGTCTGCTGTGCGGTCAACGTGTGCGCCGTGTCTTCGGGGAGATAGGCATAGCTGCCAGCGGTCAGGGTGTGGAAGGTTGTGTCCGTCGCGAGATCGGCTACGCCTTCGAGGAGATAGAGGAAGCGCTGATTGGTCGTTTGGCCGAGGTTGCCGCCGGTTTCGAGCTCCGCCGTGTATTGGGTAAAGGCTGCGCCGGCTGCAGGCGAGATGTGCACGATGGCGGTGGCGCGCTCCATGCCTGGCAGCGCGGTGCGGACGAAAGTGTCCGGTGTGTGCAGCAGGTGATCGCGCTGATTGGTGCTGCGAGTGTGTCCGAGCTTATGCATGGCGGTCCTTAGGCTGGCTTCTATCATCGCGCAATTGCGTAAGGAACTCCATCGCTGTCGCAAGCGCCGCCTCCACGTCCTGTGGCAATACGGTTTCGTCCGGATGATGGCTCAGGCCCCCCGGGCTGCGAAGAAAGAGCATGGTTGAAGGGACGAATGGGGCGAGAATCATCGCGTCGTGACCGGCCCCACTTGTCATCCTTCTGCTGGAGAAGCCTGCTTGGGCGGCGGCGTTGTGGAGCATAGTTGTTAGTCGTGGATCTAAGGGACAGCAGGTTGCGTAAGCTGTTCATGCGCTGTGATCTGCACTCCACGCTTCGCAGCGGCAACCTTTGCACGCTCAATGATCGCGACGACAGCTGCTTCGCGAACGGTATCATCGGCATGACGTACATCGAGCGAAGCTGTTACCTGTCCGGCGATGACGTTTCCCGCACCTGGCGAGGTCTCCACCTTGCCGACGGTCGCGACAAGGCCATCATGTGAGATGGCATAGTCTTCGACCGCGACGATCCAATCGGCGGCGGCGGCCATTGCGTCGTGCCGCAGATGCATCGGCGTTGTTCCTGCATGGTTGGCTTGCCCAGTGAAGATAAGTTGCATGCGGGTCTGTCCGACCAAGCCCTCGACGACTCCTAGAGGGGCATCTTCGCTCTCGAGCACGGGGCCTTGTTCGATATGGAATTCAAGATAGGCGAAGGTATCGTCGGCTAAAGCTCCCGGCGGGAAGCTGCGCTGGATCGAGGCCGTAGGCTTGAATCGCGTCTCGGACACTGATGCCAGTTCGATCGGTACGCGCTAGTGTCTCTGCATCAAGTTTGCCCACAAGAGCCAGACTTCCGAGAAATGGCTTGCTGAAGCGCACCCCTTCTTCTTCTGAGAAGCCGATGACTTCGATAGCGAAAGGAAGATGTCGGCCGCGTAGTTCTTCAACAACAGCGATCCCGAGAACAACTCCAAGGACGCCGTCGAAGGCCCCGGCGATTGGGGACCGTGTCGAGGTGCGAGCCGATGAGGAGGCGCGGTGATCCTTGCGCGAACCGGGCCAGAGTCCGCGCAAATTGCCGATAGCATCGACACGCACCGTCATGCCAGCGGCCTCCATCCAGCCACGCAGCAGGGCGTGAACGGCATGCATGGGGGGCGTCAGGAAGAGGCGCGTGATCTCTCCCGGAACCTCAGTGCAAGCCGCGACCTCGCGGCAGCGGGCGATGACGCAGACAGCGCGATCTGTGTATGTGCCTGTCATAGTCACCTGTCGGATCAAGGGGTACGCCGAACGCGTGCTTCAATATACCCGTGTGGCTCATCGGTGGGGACGAAGATTTCGTTGGGGTTGTTCTGCCCGAATCGTGAAAGATCAACCAGCAGACAGTGCTTATTCGGCATGATGATTTCGATCTCATCGATTTCAGGCACTTTTTCGAGCGCACTCTCAGCCATTGCGTAGAGCGTCTGCTGCACGGACTTGCTATCGTGATTGGCAAAGGCGTGGAGCATCGTCTCGCGTAACTTCTTGCGCACAACATCAAAATCCAGATTGGTCGAGGTATAGCGCCACTCCGCGCTCATAGCCGTACCGAAGAGCCGGTCTTTCGTCTCGGGTAGTGTTGTGAGCGAGTCCTTGATGTAACCTTCGAACCCGGAGTTCGCTGTCTTGAGCAGAACAAGATTGTCGAGACCCGAAACGATGTGAAACGCCCCGTCCTGAGCGCGTTCTACCGTTGTGATCTGAAGTTCGCCACTCCCACGCATAAAGGCGCTGGGGTGCGGTTTGCCATCGACGGTAAGACGCTTCCATAGGGTGTTTTCGACGCGAATCGAGGCCGATTCAACCTGCGGATTGCGTCCGAGGAGGAAGTCGGCGAGTTCTTTGGCGTAGTCCTCCATCGTTGTTGCGGACGAGCTTCGCGCGATGGAGTAGACGGTGTTCTTCATCGTGTCCGTCGGCAGAATTTTGCTGTTGTCGCCGTGGAGATGCGCGGTGTCGAAGTCGCCCTTCAGCAGCAGCTGTACCGCCCACTCATGCAGGTCGTGGCCGTGATCGTGGCGCGTCACCTTCATCAGGCGAACGCGGGATTTTCCGTAGCGATTTTCGGCGAGTTCAATCATCGTTTCAACTTCCCCGGTAGGTGGTGTAGCCGTTGGCGGTCAGAAGCAAAGGAATATGGTAATGCTGCTCTCCAGGTGACACGGTAAAGACGATCTCAACATAGGGGTAGAGTCCTTCAATGCGGTTCTGATTGTAATAGGCGGCTGTCTCGAAGTGGATACGATAGATACCCGATTGCAGGGTTTGTGTTGGAGGCAGCAATTGTTTGCAACGACCATCTGCATCGGTAACGGCATCGTTGATGAGAGACCAAACGCCTTTCGTCATGAAGGCGAGCGTGATGGGAACTCCCGCCGCCGGGCGACCGAGCGCGGTGTCCAGAATATGTGTTGAGATGCCCATGATTAGTTTGACTCCAGCCAGCGGTGAAGGCGAAGTTGCGTGATCTGACGTTGTTGTTCGACCGCCTCGAGTAACTCTGTTGCGGCGTCATTTTTCATTCTTGCTTCGAGGATTGCAAGCATCTCAGAGGAGGTCTTTCCCATTGCACACACGATGAAGATTCGCCCGAACTTCTGCTCGTAGCGCGCGTTGCTCTCTTCGAGAGCAAGCTTGGCTGGATCGTCTTCGCGGAGGGCGGTGCGCTGTTCCAGTGCTGACCACCGCAGCGATTCTTCGGTCGCGTGAGTTTGGGCATGGCGCTGTCCGATGCGCGGATGGCTGTCGAAGGCCTCTTGCCACGCCTCCCTGGGTAGAGCCAGCCAGATGGAAGATGCTGCTTCGATCAAGGATGATTCGTTCATGATGGGTCGCCTGGAGGCAAGCGCAACAGCCCACGCTTGCGAACCGCAGCAGGGAAGCGCCTCGCGTGCGGCGGCTGCGGGATCGAGCGAGTTCCATCGGGCCAAAACTTTGTTCATCTTCGTCTGCTTACTATAGCGTGACCTCGCGTCCCGACGGCCTCGGAGCGAAGTTGCCTTCACGGTACACCGTCTCTCCGCGGAGGTAGGTAGCTTTTACCACTCCCCGCAACGTCTCGTTGAGATAAGGCGAAATTAGATGGCGGTAGTGCAGCCTGTCAGCGGTGACGAGGAACTCTGCTTCTGGGTCGAAGACGATAAAGTTTGCGTCGCGGCCAGCTTTGAGCGCTCCTGCACGATCACTGATTCCGGCAAGTGCTGCAGGTGCGCTGCTCATCCAGCGCACGATATCGTCGAGCGTAAAGCCACGATCAAGACACTCCGTGTGGATGACCGAAAACGCAAGAGAAAGGCTGGCGATGCCGCCCCAGGCGAGGTCAAAGCGGCCTGAATCCTCACGCTTCATCGCGGGGGGACAGGGCGAGTGGTCAGTGACGATCATGTCAATCGTTCCGTCGCGCAGCCCACGCCATAGTCGCTGTTGGTTTTCCTTGCTGCGAATTGGCGGGGCGCACTTCAACAAGGTCTTACCGTCCGCGATCTCTTCTGCTGCGAAGTGTAAATAGTGCGGACAGGTTTCGACCGTGACCGGCAGGCCTTCGGCGCGTGCAATCTTCAGTTCCTCCAGGGCGAGCGCGGTGGAGAGATGGACAATATGCAGACGAAAACCATATCGGCGGCAGAGCCGGATCATCAGCCGGATAGCTTCGAGCTCTGCCTGATCCGGGCGCGATGCAAGATAGGTTGCGTAGCTTCGCCAATCAGCTTCGCGCAGTCCTTCCGTCGCAGCATCGATTGGCCCCGCCAGCTCCGCGTGCACGAGAAGCGGCAGGCGCGACTCTGAGATAAAGGGAAGCGCGGCCTCCAACTGCCGCTGGTCGATCATGGTGAAGCCGTCGCAGCCGGGATAGATGAGGAAACACTTGAAGCCGAGAACTCCGGCTCGCGCGAGCGGCAGAATGTGTTGCTGATTGTCCGCGACCGCTCCGCCCCAGGCCGCCCAGTCGACGAAGCACTCTCCCTGCGCTGAGGTGCGTTTCTCCTCCAGTGCGGCAACGGTGGTGGTTTCAGGCAGGCAGTTCAGCGGCATGTCAACTAATGTTGTGTAGCCACCGGCTGCGGCTGCTCGGGTGCCTGTTCGGAAGCCTTCCCACTCAGTGCGACCGGGCTGGTTGATGTGGACGTGTGTGTCCACTAGCCCAGGAAGCAGCGCGTCGTCGCCGCAGTCGTGAACAACCGCGTCGGCAGGAATCTCTGAAGGCCGGCAGATGGCGCGTATCTTCCCGTCTTCCACCAACAGCGCACCTGATTGGGTGCCTTGTGGTGTGACAATCCGTTTTGAGAGGAACGCGTGTGCCATAATTTGATTATTCCGTGACTCTTGCCGCGCGACGCGTGCAATAAGGATACCGAGCCGAATGCAGGGTAATCCAATTTTTATGGAAAAAGCGATCGCGCTGGCGACGGAGAATGTCACGTCCGGACGCGGAGGGCCGTTTGGGGCCGTCATCGTGCGCGACGGGGCGATTATTGCAACCGGCGCCAATCTCGTCACTGCAACAAACGATCCGACGGCGCATGGCGAGATTGTAGCAATTCGCAACGCGTGCACTGCTCTCGGAAGGTTCCAGCTTACCGGCTGCCATATTTACACGAGTTGTGAGCCGTGCCCGATGTGTCTGGCCGCAATCTACTGGGCGCGATGCGATGCAATTTTCTATGGGAGTAGTGCCGCCGATGCAGCTGCCGCTGGCTTCGACGACGCTTTCCTCTATGAAGAGATAAAGCGGCCCGTCAATCAGCGAAAAATTCCCACAATGAACTTACTGCCGGAGAAGGCAATCTCAAGTTTTGTTGCATGGCGCGCTCAGGCCGGCAGAATTGATTACTAAAATATGGCGAAGAAACAGGCCCCAATCAAGAAGACAAAAACAAGTCCGGTTGTAAAAGTGGCGTTGCTGGGATTTGGAACGGTAGGCAGTTCGGTTGCCCGCGTGCTCGCCGAATCCAAATTTCCCGGCGTCGAACTGACACATATCTTCAACCGAAATGTTGAGGGGAAGCGCAATTCCGCCGCAGCCAAGGCGGTTCCGGCGTCTGCCGTATGGACCGACAACATCGACGTTATTCTGCGTTCGGATGTGGATATTGTGGTCGAGCTGATGGGCGGCCTGAACCCAGTCGAAGGCTGGATCCGCAAGGCGCTGACTGCAGGAAAATCAGTCGTGACGGCGAATAAGCAACTCATTGCTTATCGTGGCAGAACTCTCGCCAGGCTCGCGGCACAGCAGAAGGTTCATCTGGTGCATGGAGCCGCGGTTGCGGGCGGCGTTCCCGTGATTCCGGGTATGCTCCAGGGACTTTGCGGCGATCAGGTGACCCGGCTCAGTGGCATCGTCAATGGCACGTGTAACTACATCCTCAGCCGTATGGAGGCCGGTGCCGATTATGCGACGGTCCTCGCCGACGCGCAGCAGCTTGGCTATGCCGAATCCGACCCTTCGGCCGACGTCGACGGCTTCGATGCACGCGCGAAGCTCTGCATTCTGTCGCGCATTGCGATGCATGCTGAGCTTGATCCAGATACCGTCGCGACGCAGACCATCTCGACGATTGAGGCGATCGATTTTTCCTATGCGAAGGAGCTCAACTGCACCATCCGCCAGGTCTCTCGTGCGGAGCTTGACGGCAGGCTGATGCATGCGCGGGTTGCACCGATGCTTGTCCCGCTCGCGTCGCCCATGGCGTGGTCGCATGGCACGCAGAATATGGTGGTTGTCAGCGGGCGATTTGGTGGCGACGTGGTCTTCTCCGGTCATGGAGCTGGCGGCGAACCTACGGCGGTCGCGGTCGTATCGGATCTGCTGGCCGTCGCTCAGGGCTGCAAGACAGTGGAGCTGCCAATGCGGAGGCGTGAAGTGACGGGCGATTTTCTGGCGCCGCACTATCTTCGCTTTGTCGTTGACGACAAGCCGGGAATTGTCTTTGCCATCTCCGGGGTGTTGTCAAAGGTTGGCGTCAATATCGATTCTCTGCTCCAGCGTCGCGGGTATCCGAAGCATCGGCTGCCGTTCGTGATAACGACGGAGCCATGTTTAACCTCGACAATCGAGCGAGCGTTGGTGTCGATTGCGCGGATGGACTGCATGCTGGAGAGGCCGTTATGTCTGCAGATGCTCGAAATAGAAGATAAGGCGGAATAAACCAGAATGCAGATGCGGCGGGCCCTTGCTGTTGTTCGATATTGCCTGTTGGCCGGTGTTCTGTCCGCAGGTTTTGGCGCTGCGCAGGATCCAGCGCCTGTCATTACGGTGCCGAATCCGCCGAACGCCACGGCCCAGCAGGCGAAACACTACGTCGTCCTGGTCTCGCTCGACGGCTTTCGCTATGACTATCCGCGAAGATATGGCGCACCCCATCTTCTGCAAATTGGAATTAAAGGTGCGAGCGCTCCCGAGGGGATGTTGCCGGCTTATCCATCGCTTACCTTCCCTAACCACATCAGCATCGTCACCGGTCTCTATCCAGAGCACCACGGCATCGTCGCGAATAGCTTCTGGGACCCCGCGCGCGACCAGACCTATGTCTACACGCAGACGCAGTCCAACAGTGATGGCAGTTGGTATAGCGGCACTCCTCTATGGGTGCTCGCGGAGCAGCAGGGTATGCGGTCGGCGTGTCTCTTCTGGCCCGGCTCCGAGGCCGAGATCCAAGGCAAACGTCCTTCGTATTACCTGCACTTTGACGACAAGCTCGACGATGAGAAGCGCGTCGATCAGGTGGTTGCGTGGTTGAAGCTGCCCCCAGAGCTTCGTCCGCACTTCATCACGCTCTACTATGCGAACGTAGATCACGCGGGACACACCTACGGCCCGGACTCCGATGAGGTGCGAGCCGCCGTTCATCATGTGGACACAATGATTGGAGATTTGCAATCGAAGATTGCTGCGCTGCACCTTCCCGTCGATATCATCGTCGTCGCAGACCACGGGATGGTCGCGCTGCAAGGCAGCCCCGTAACGCTCTCTGATTTTGCCGACCTCAGCGACTTTCACACCGAGGGTTCACTGCTCTATCCGAAGCCGGATGCTGATGTGCAGGAGGTTTATGAAGAGTTCCTGGCTCATCCCGACCCTCGGTTCAAAGTCTATCGTCGGACGGAAACGCCGGCTTCACTTCATTTCGACGCGAACCCGCGCGAGGGCGACCCGGTCATTGTCCCGACCGGTCCGTTCACGTTTCGTGCACATCCATCTGCCTCGGAAGATGCTTCTTCGAACAAGCTCCACGGAGGGCACGGCTTCAATCCGCGCACAATGCCGGAGATGAAAGCGATCTTCTTCGCGGTCGGACCAGACATTCGCTCCGGTGTCCAGTTGAAGCCGTTTGAGAATGTAAATATCTATCCTTTCATCGCCGAGATACTCGGGCTCAACGCACCCGTCGTTGATGGAACGCTCGACATCCTGCGTCCAGCGTTGAAGGTGCAACCCAGCAAGCCATAACTCCGGGATATTAAAACAAAAAACGGCGAACCGATTGGCTCGCCGTTCTCTTTTCCTCTTGGAACCTAGTACTTTGGCATCGAAGGGTCGATCTTGTCGGCCCAAGCCAGAATGCCACCCGCAAGATTCGACACATTCGTGAACCCTGCCTGTTTCAGCACAAGCGCGGCCTTCTGGCTGCGAGCGCCAGAGCGGCAATGGACGATGACCTCGCGGTTTTTCTGCGCGGCAAGCTCGCCAACGCGCCGCTCGACCTCTCCTACCGGAATCTGGGGTGCTCCCAGATTCGCAATCAGGTATTCGTGCGCCTCGCGCACATCAAGCACGAAGATGTCTTCCTTCGCGTCCAGTTTGCGCTTCAACTCTTCTACGGTGATTTGTGGAATGCCGTCGACGACAGGATGATTACCAACTACTTTGTCGCGTGCAATCTCGAGCGGGCCGACCTCGGTCGGTGGCGCGATGCCGCAGAACTGGTTGTAGTCGATCAGCTCGGTCACCGTCGGGTTTGGGCCGCAGACCGGGCACTCTGGATTCTTACGCAGCTTCAGTGTGCGGAAACTCATGCCAAGTGCATCGACCAACAGCAGCCGGCCGATCAGCGGCTCGCCGATGCCGAGAATCAGCTTGATCGTCTCGGTCGCCTGGACGACTCCGAGCAGGCCCGGAAGAATGCCAAGCACACCACCTTCGGCGCAGGAGGGAACCAGTCCCGGCGGTGGCGGTTCGGGGTACAGGCAGCGATAGCATGGGCCATCCTCGGTGCCAAAGATGCTCGCCTGACCCTCGAAACGGTAGATGGAGGCGTATACGTTTGGCTTGCCTAGCAGGACGCAGGCGTCGTTGACGAGGTAACGCGTCTGGAAGTTGTCCGTGCCGTCGGCGATGATGTCGTAGTCCTTGAGTATCTCAAGCGCGTTCGCACTGGTGAGCATGGTGTTATGCTTCACGACGTTCAGGTGAGGGATTCAGGCCTTTGAGCATGATCTCGGCGGAGTCGACCTTGAGCTTGCCGACCGTCGCGGTGGAGTGGATGATCTGGCGCTGCAGATTGCTGGCGTCGACGGTGTCGAAATCGACGAGGCCAATTGTGCCGACTCCAGCGGCTGCCAGATACATCGCAAGCGGAGCGCCAAGGCCACCGGTGCCTACGCAGAGGACGCGCGCGGCTTTGAGTTTTTGCTGGCCCTCCATCCCAACCTCGGGCAGAATCAGGTGCCGGGAGTAGCGTGCAATCTCATCATTGGAAAGCTTCGGCAGTACGGTCTCTTCTATTGCTGTTGGCATTTTCGTTGTCCTTCGTCGATCAAATCATCTTGTGCTGTACAAAATTATGTCGATTACGAATTCACTCCACCCGCGATGGACGGAATGATCGTCAGTTCGTCCGTGTCCTTGACGGCTGTCTCCTGCTTGCCTTCCAGGTATCGGATGTCGTCGTCGTTCAGGTAAACATTGACGAACGACCGCAGCTTGCCTTCTGGTGTAAACAAATGCTGCTTTAGCTCGGGATACGTGGTTGTGAGTTGTTGAAACACTGCATCGACGGTCGCGCCGGCGATACTAACGGTCTCAAGTCCGCCAGTGTAGCTGCGCAACGGCGTGGGAATGTGAATATTCATACCTGACCTTTCTGGTTGTGCGCCATTGTCTCGGCGAGGCCGTGGGCAATATCGAGCTGGATGGGTTCGTCCTCAAATTTCTTGTTGTCCTCTGCTGTTCCGCTCAGCAGAAAGGAGTTTGTGATCGCAGCTTTGCCCTGTTCGACGCTGGTGATGATGTAGGAGCAGCCTAGCCAGTGGGCCTCGGCAAAGTCGGTCTTCGACCACTGCGCAGGATGGTCCGGGTGCGAGTGGTAGAAGCCGACGATATCCAATCCCAGACCTCGCGCCTGCCTTTGGATCTTCACTAACTCCTGCGGGGCAATGTGATAGCGGTTGTGCGCGGAGTCGGTACGCGTATTGCCTGCACGGACGATCTGCTGGACGTAATTCATGGCCTCGGCGCTATTGCCTTCCCCAGTGATGTTCTTGCCGAGCAGTACGCCGCAGCATTCGTTCGGGTAGGTCTCTTCGCCGTGCGCGCGCAACGCTTCATAATCGGCATATTCGATGCGAAGCATTTGCTACCCCTCCGTCCAGAACCGCTCGTTCATGTACTTGTCAGCGCCATCGCACAGGATCGTGACGATCACGGCCTCGCGTCCCTTCGCTGCCTCTTCCTCGGCCACCTGCAACGCGGCTGCGGTCGCGGCTGCGGCAGAGACGCCTACCAGCACGCCCAGGTTGCGTCCCAGATATTTCGCCATGTCATAGGCACGCTCAGTCGCCATCTCGATATTTCGGTCTGCGAGGTTAGGGTCGTAGATCTTTGGCACGATCGCCGTGGCCATGTGCTTCAACCCCTCAAGTCCATTGAACGGCGAGTCCGGCTGCATGGAGATGCATTGGATCTTCGGGTTCAACTCCTTCAACCGGCGCGTGGTCCCCATAAAGGTCCCAGTTGTTCCTAGAGCGGCGACAAAGTGCGTCACTTGCCCCTCGGTTTGCTCCCAGATCTCGTTGCCAGTTGTGCGGTAGTGCGCGCGCCAGTTTTCGTCGTTCGAATACTGGTCGGCGTAATAGTACCGCTCTGGCTCCGCTGCGATCATCTCCCGCGCCTTCCGGATTGCCCCATCCGACCCATCGGCCGGGTTCGTCCATACAATCTCCGCGCCGTACGCCTTGAGATATCGCTTTCGCGCGTCGGAGACGTTCGACGGCATGCACAACGTCACGGGAAAGCCTATTGCCGCGCCCAGCATCGCATAAGCGATACCGGTATTGCCGCTGGTTGCATCCAGAAGACCACGGCTCTTTTTGAGCAGTCCACGGCGCTGTGCGTCGGTCACAATAGACGCCGCTGCGCGGTCTTTCACCGACCCACCAGGGTTCGTCCACTCCGCCTTGCCCAGAATCTGGACTCCCGGCAGATGTGCAGTCAACGCCTCGAGACGCACCAGCGGCGTGTGCCCGATACGTTCGAGGATGTTGGTTCCAAGCGTTTTGACAGTAGTGATCATTCAGCTTCCGTCTTCTTTGGTATCGTTCGCGGCCACTCAGATTGATCGACATCAGCGAATGTGCGACAGTTAATCAAGTCTAACGTATTGCACATATGGCAAAGAAGACCCCACTACGCACCTTCAACGACGTTCTCGCCCTGCTCGGCGGCCAGAGATTCGATGTTGCCCCGGCGCATGACGGTGCAAAACGTACTCCAAATGCTGTTCAGGTAAGGAAATACGGCTGCGCAGCAGAGATTGCCGCTGCCCCAGACGGCACGGTCGAAATCTTGGCCCGTCCCGGCTGGCTGCTGAACGGCGAAATTGCGCGTCTGCTGGATCGCGGCTACCAGAAGTTCATCAAGACCAGCAAGTTGGAGATTCCGGCCACTGCCGATCATCTGCGCGCCATCCACGAGTTCAACGAAGAACTCAATGAAGCGATCGGCGCCACGAGCCTGTACAACCAGGCGTTGGGAACGACCAGTAACGTCTACCACTACGATCGCGTCAAAGGCCGGGAATAAAATAGGCCGGGAAAGAGCTTGAAAGCTGCTCAGCGCAGACGGTTCTGTTCGCGCTGCAACTCGCGATAGGCCTCGCTCTTGCCCATGCCGCGCTCTCGGGCGACCCGCTTCAGAGCATCCCTCTCGCTGATTCTTTCTGACTTCATCAGCGCAGCTATCTCGACCGCAAGGCCCACTTTCTTTTTTTCAGAGGAACTTTCAGCTGGAGACGGCGCGAGCATCAGCACGATCTCGCCGCGAACGGTTGCCCGCGCCGCAAGTTGTGACCGCAGCTCACCGGCCGGGCCCCGCAAGAACTCTTCATGCAGCTTCGTCAGCTCGCGCGCGATGACGACATGTTGCGAAACCCCGAAGACCGCTTCGACATCCTCGAGCGTGTCGAGAATGCGATGCGGCGCTTCGTAAAAGATGTGTGTCACCTCGCCCCGAGCTAACTCCTCGAGCGCGGTCTTCCGCTGCCCTGCCTTCGCTGGAAGAAAGCCGTGGAAGATAAATCGGTCGGTCGGGAGACCACTCGCAATCAACCCGCTGATTGCAGCATTCGCGCCGGGAATAGGGAAGACATCGATACCGGTGGCGATAGCTGCGGCGGCGATCTGTCCACCTGGATCGGCGATTCCCGGCGTCCCCGCATCGCTGACGACGGCGATCCTGGCCCCATCCTTCAACTCTGCTATGAGCTCCTCCGTGCGCGGCCCCTCATTGTGCATGTGGTAGCTTACGGTCGGCGTGTGGATCTCAAAGTGGTTCAGCAGCTTCTGCGTTTGGCGGGTGTCCTCGCAGGCAATGCGGTCGACACTACGCAAAACGCGGAGTGCCCGCAGCGTGATGTCCTCAAGATTCCCGATGGGAGTAGCTACGAGATAAAGCCCCGGTGCAAGCGGCTTGTCTGAACTCGTTTCGTAATCGGCAGACATTATTCCTGCGGCCGCATCTTGCGGCGCTGATTCAAGAGACCCATCGAGTGGGCAAGGTTCTGCGGCGTGATAATGCCGACGATGCGGTCACCTTCAAGCACCGGAACCATCTGCGCGCCCTGGCCAGCCATTATGCGGCGCAGCGTCTTCACCAACGAATCGTCCGGCTGCGCTGTCTGGAACGAGCGCGTCATCACGCCCTGCACGTAGCCGTTACCGTCAGTGTGAAGCGCTTCCACGATACTCTGCCGCGACACCGCTCCTACTAGATTCGCCCCGCGGACTACCGGAAAGACATCCTGCAGGGTGTGCACCGACCGCTGCAACGCATCTTCGAGCGTGTCCGAGGCGGAGAGCATGCTGAACTGCGTCAGCATTACGTCGCGCATCCGCACGGCGTCAACATCGGTCTGTAGTAGCAGACCTTGATCCTCCATATGTGCGCCGATCAACACAAAGCCGCCAAAGAACAGCAGCCACACCCCCATCGTCTGGCCAGAGATCATCAAGCCCATCCCGGCGATGATCAGCCCATACGCCACAGCTTGCCCCAGGCCTGCGGCAGCGCGCGAGCCCTTGATCCCGCCCTTCGCCTTCGCAAACTCGCCGCGAAACACGCGGCCACCATCAAGCGGCGAAGCAGGCAGCAGATTCACCACACCCAACAGTAGATTCACCCACACCGCGGCCCGCAGCAGGTGAGTCGGCGACAGCCAGGGACGTTCGTAAAAACTCACCTCGGGCGAAAACGTCAATGCGATCGCACCCAACAGCAGACCAAATCCGATATTCGCAATTGGGCCGATCACAGCCATGCGCTTCTGCATCTCGGGGGTCCCTGCCAACTCCGTCGCCTCGGGTGTCGCGTAACTCATCAGGCCACCTGTGGGCAGCAGCAGCACGCTTCGCAGCTCCAGCCCAAACCAGGCTGCGCCGACAGCACGTGCAACCTCCCGCACGAAGACAGCGAGCAACAGGAGCAACCACAGCGCAAACCCGCGTGCGCCCGATGTTCCAGTCATTGAGGCGTAGCTGATCGACAACCCAAGGAGAAGCAGGAAGAAAGTGTGGATGCGAACATCCACGCCGAGGAATCTGCCGATCGGAAAAGACCACCCACGCATATCTACCATTGTATGCGCTGCCGTCTGCCGTTCGGAGCGTTGGCGGCATACCATGCTTAAAGATGCGCGTCATCGCCGGAATCTATCGCTCCCGTCAGCTCTCCGCTCCGCGCGGCATGAAGACCCGCCCCACCAGCGATCGCCTGCGCGAAACTCTCTTCAATATTCTTGCGCCGCGCATGGATGGCAGCCGTTTCGTTGATCTCTACGCTGGTACAGGGGCCGTTGGAATCGAAGCGCTAAGCCGTGGTGCATCTCATGTCTGGTTTGCGGAAAACGTGGAACCGGCACTGGTCGCCCTCCGGCAAAACCTCACGGCGCTGAAGATCAGCCGAGACGTTACGTTAGAGGACCGTGGCGTCGGAGCTATGCTGCAACGGCTCAGCAAGTTGCAGCAGCCAATCGACCTTGTCTATCTCGATCCGCCCTATGAGGCCGAGGACGAGTACTCCGGTACACTCAATTTCTTCGGCAGTGTTCGTGGCCGTGCGATTCTTGCTCCGCATGCGCTTGTCATCGCAGAACACAGCAGCAAGACCAAACTCGAAACGCGCTACGGTGCGCTCGAACACACTCGGCTGGTAAAACAGGGCGATGCCGCCCTCAGCTTTTTTGCCCCTGCGGCGGAGTAAAGCCACCACCCTGATGCTGCCCAGTAAGCAGGTCGAGCGCGAAGGCTACCTCTTGATCCGTCATCAGATTCCAACCGATGCCATGCAACACATCGCCGTCGATGCTGGTGACGCGCACTCCCTCCCAGCTCAGCCGCGCCGACTCCCAGGCTATGCCCTCCCGCCCCCACGCAACCATCGAATGAAAGCCAACGAATAGCAGCAACCCGTGCGTCACGGACGACCGCACCTCGACCACCGGCTTCAACGCGATATGCGCGCAACGCTCCGGCTGCTCGGTATCGATTACATAGGCGTAGCCACCCGCCACCGCGCACATCTCGCGGGGATTGGGGCAGGCAAGTACACCCGTGGGCATCGCCGGATCGGTAAAGCCCAGGGCGCACGTCGCCAGAAACGTCCCTCCGCTCGCCGGTCGCACCATCAACTGCAGCGCACCCCGGGCGAGCGCATCCTCTTCTCCGGCAATCTGCTGCGGGTAGATAAATTGCCGTGCGGGCGCGATCAGCGGAGGTTTCTCTAGAATCTCGACACTCCAGTTCTGCGAGAACTCCTGCGCATCTCCTGCTGCGCGCACCATCATCGAGCAGCGTCCAGCGCCTGGGTCATATCTTCGATCAGGTCCTCCACCGCCTCGCAACCCGCGCTCATGCGGATGAACCCATCGGCGATCGCATCGCCGCCCCATCGCGCGCGCCGTTCCGCAGTTGTTGTCACGCCGCCGAAGCTCGTCGCCTCGGTCAGCAGCTTTGATTTTTCAAGGAAGGTGTCGGCCGCCAGTTTGTCGCGCAGCACGAAGCTCAACACCGGACCAAAGTAGCGCATTTGCTTCGCCGCAATCGCATGTCCCGGATGCGTCGGTAAACCGGGATATAGAACACTCACCACCTCATCGCGTGTCGTAAGAAACTCTGCGATCCGCTGCGCATTCTCGCAGGAGCGTTCGAGCCGCAACGGCAGCGTTGCAATCGAACGCAGCGCTAGCCATGCTTCCATCGGTCCCAATGCCGCGCCGGTTAGTGTCCGCCATTGGTCGATCTGCGCCCGCAACTCCAGGTCGCGAACGGCGACATGGCCAAGCAGAAGGTCGCTATGTCCGGTCATCGCTTTTGTATCCGACGCGATAGAGAAATCCGCACCCAGCGCCAGAGGGAGCTGCCCCATCGGCGTCGGGGTCGTGTTGTCGACTGCGACCAGCGCGCCTGCGCGATGCGCTGCGTCACTGAGCATCGCGATGTCGCAGATCTCCATGCCGGGATTGCTCGGCGACTCAAGCCACAACAGCCGTGCGCCCTCCAGCAGCTCCGCCTGCGCGTTTCCTGCAGTGGGAGCCATGCGCAGCACGACGCCCATTTTGGTGAAGTACTCCTGCATCAGGAGGCGCGCCGTGTAATAGGCATTGGACGGCAGAACGACGACGTCGCCGGGCCGCAGCACCGCTCCAAATACCGCAGTGCACGCCGCCATGCCGGACGCAAACACCAGCGCACTTGCTCGATAACCTTCCCCTGACTCCATCTGCCCGATGGCTTTTTCAAGCGAGGTCCAGGTGGGGTTATGCGAACGTGCGTAGGTGTATGGAGTGTCCGCTGGATCGCCCGGTGTATGGTACGGCGCTGCGAAGACAGGCCCGGAGTGCAGCGGTTCGCCGGGAATCGACCGGCTCATAGTAGAACGAATGATCTTTGTGGCGTCGCGCATAGATGTCAAAACTTAAGAGTCGAACCGATTGATGGTAGCAGGGTCAACGCGATCTCTTCTCGGGTCGCGCCGCGGCGCCCGAGAAGTGTTCCCACCCACCCTGCTTCAACTCCTCAAGGCCGCCGTCCTGAGTCAGCATCGTCATCATTGGCCGCCCGGAACGCCGCTTTTTGAGGCTTCCAATCCGCGTGACTGGCACTCCCGCCAGCGACGTTGGCATCAGGATGGATGCTGGGGCGGCAAACAGCAACTCGTAGTCCTCTCCGCCATTCAACGCAGCCTGCAGTGCATCGTGCGCGCCAAGTTTGCGAGTGAGCGGATGGATCGGCAGCGCCGCCTGCTCAATCTCCGCGCTCACACCGGAAGCGCGGCAAAGGTGAGCGAGATCGGTCGACAGACCATCGCTCAGGTCGATGCACGCTGTCGCCAACTTCCGCCGCAGGAGAGCCTCGCCGACGTCCAGGCGGGGCTCAGGAAACATCTGCGGGTGGCCCTCCGTCGTAGCCACGTTGAGGATGCGTTTGTGTCGCCGCAGCATGCTCGCAAGCTCCGCCGCAGCACCGCCAAGCTGTCCCGTCACATACAGCGCATCTCCCGGCATCCCTCCCGCGCGTCGCAGCGCCTCGCCTTTGGGAGCGGAGCCGATCAACACAATATCTGCGAGAATCAGGCCATTTTTTCCACCCGGCGATTCGGAGGTGTCCCCTCCCGCGAGGGGCACACGGTGCATCTCGCCTAATGCGCGTAGCCCGGTGAAGAAGCGTTCTATCCAGGAGCGGCCTGCCGATTCTGCGAGCATCGAACCCGGCAGCGCCAATGAGAGAAAAGCGGCCAGTGGCGTCGCGCCCATTGCCGCAAGGTCGCTCAATCCCCGAGCGAGGCAGCGGTGTCCGACCGACTCAGGAGGATGCAGCTCACGGCGGAAGTGCCGGCACTCCAAGGTTAAGTCGGTTGTGACAAGCACCTCGCTGCCGGCAGGTGGGCGCAGAATCGCGCAGTCATCGCCGATGCCAAGCGTTATCGCCTTGCTGTCGGCGGTGAAATTGCGACGAATCTGTTCGATCAGGCCCAGCTCTCCCATCGGCTTGAACGGCTTTTTCATCCTGAACGCAGCATAAATGGTGGGAGCCGTGTGACACTTTCGTGGGAGTTACGGCCTCACCCGACGGTGACACTCTGGTTGCGCGAGGGTACCCAGTTTGTTACCCTCACAAAGGACGCTCATGAGAGTATTGCAATACTGAAATGACGATTGGTGAACTTCATTTGCCTTGATTCATTTCAGCAATTGCAATCCTCTCCGAGCCGCGGCTTCGCTTCGCGGACAAATTCTGGGCCAGGGTTTCTGCTTGAAGCTAAAAAAGCGCTATTACATCATGCTTGTCAGCCGTGACGAAGACGGCAACCTGAATAAGGTTCCGGTCCCCCTTCACTATGCCTATCTTTTTGTAGCGGCAGCGGCCATCGGCATGTTTACGATCACCGGACTCGCTGGATCGTACTCCCGCATGCTGATCAAGACCGCCCGTTTCAACCAACTCCGCCAAGACCACAACTCGCTCCAGAAGGACTACGCGCACCTCGAGAAAGCCGCGCACGAGAAGGACATTCAGGCGGCTTCGCTGGGCTCTCTGGCGAGCGAGGTCTCCGCGCTATACGGTCTGACGACGAGCAAGCTCGCGACACCTATGGGCAATCTAACCGACAGGCACGCCCCCAAGTCCGCGGGTGTGGCTGACTCTATCGCCACTACGCCACTGGCGGGCTCGCCCGACAACTCGGACGAGGCCTATTACAAGTCGATCGATGCCTTCAATGCTCTGCGCAACACTGCGATGAGCGGCACCGTAATACGTCCCCTCGCGAATCTCGGGTCACCAGGTTACTCCTCGGCCGATCTCCTCGGAACTGGTTTCAGCATCGGTGACGCTCGGGCGTATATTCCGACGCTGTGGCCCATCATGGGGCCCATCACCAGCAGCTTTGGTCAGCGTGAGGATCCGATTCTGGGTAACGGTGAAGGCGAGTTCCACACCGGCATCGACATCTCCGCGCCCACCGGAGTGCCTATCCGCGCTACCGGCGATGGCTTCGTAAAACTGGCCGAGATGTCCAATGGCTACGGCCGCGAGGTTGTCCTCGACCATGGCCACGGGGTTGAGACCGTCTACGGGCACATGTCAGGCTTTGCAGTCATTGCTGGCCAGACGGTGGTTCGCGGCCAGGTGATCGGCTACGTCGGCCACAGTGGCCGCAGTACCGGCTCCCACCTGCACTACGAGGTTCGCATTCGCAACACGCCGGTCAACCCGCACAAGTATCTGCAGACGACACTGGCGGATCTGGGCAGCGAGGTATCGAAGGGCCAATAGTTTTCAAGACAAGAAAGCAAGACAAGAAAGATGGCAGGGTCGACGCAGCAAGTCGACCCTGCCATCTTTTTTGCCTCGATAGTGTCTCTTGGCCTCCTGACTTTGCTATCGTGGCTCTACCTTATGAACTTCACTCCGATCAGCGCATTCCTGGCGCTTCCGCTGATGCTCCTTATGCTCGAGTTGGGGAGGCGCTTCCACGCTCGACACAAGGCCCCCGTGGAGACTCCCTCAATCGAAAATGCAATCTTTGCACTCTTTGGGTTGCTATTGGCTTTTACCTTCTCGGGCGCGGCCGCGCGCTTCGACACCCATCGTGAGCTTCTTGTCGAAGAGACCAACGCGATCGGCGTTGCCTACCTCCGACTCGATCTTCTGCCTCCCGCCGCTCAACCGGCACTTCGCCAGCTCTTTCGCGACTACATTACCTCGCGCCTCCACCTCTATGACGCCGTCTCCGACGAGATCTCCCCAGTCACCGAGCATCTACAACGTGAGATCTGGCAGCAGTCGGTCGCCGCTGCCGCCGCCCCGGGAGCGAACGTGGATGCCACGAAGCTGCTTCTTCCAGCCATCAACACGATGATCGACATTACGGGTACGCGGCAGAACGCCTTCAACATGCATCCGCCTGCCGTCGTTTTTCTGTTGCTCTTTGCCTTCAGCGGCGGTGCGGCCTTTCTTGCCGGTTACAGCATGAACGCCCGTGGTCGAAGCTGGTTCCATATGTTTGCCCTCTCTCTCGCCGTTACGCTGACGATCTATGCGACGCTCGAGATCGAATATCCCCGCCAGGGACTCATCCGCCTTAGCGACACTGACAAGACGCTCATCGCCCTTCGCAACTCCATGAACTAACAACGATCCCAGCCTTCTTGCGGTGAAGGTCACTATTCCAATAGTGATGAGCCACCCGTTCGGTTCATCAAGGCAACTGAGTGCCCGAAGATCTCTCCGATCGCACTGAAAATAAACCATTTTCCATTACTTTCGTGCACCTTTCAGGTCATATCCCATCCAGAGTCTGGCCGATATAGTCACCGTGAGTAACGCGGGAACGTAGTCGCCTCGCAGCCACCAGGTTACCCCTCCTGGTATCGAAAGGGGAGGAGATTTTGCATGGTTCAGACTTCAGCCTCTTTTCGACGGGATGCACTGGATGTCGACGGTTCCATCTCGCTGTCGGAGATCATCTCGGCGCTCTCCTACGCGTTGGACCTGACCGAAGGGGCCGTGCACGGGCACGCTCTGCGCAGCTGCCTGCTGGGCATGCGAATCGCTGAGGAGGCAAGGCTTCCAGCCGATCAAACCAGCGGCCTCTACTTTGCGCTCCTGCTCAAGGACGTCGGCTGTAGCAGCAACGCCGGCCGCCTATGCGAGATCGTCGGCGGAGACGACCGCGCCATTAAGGCCGGGGTCAAATTCGAAGATTGGACCAAGCCGCACAAGCCGAATCTTAAGACGCTCAAACTGCTTTGGAAGAATGTGCTTCCGAACTCCAGCACAACAGCAAAGGTTGCCAGGATTCTTCATATCGGCCTCACGCAGCACAGGAATAACCAGGAGATGATCAGCCTGCGCTGCGACCGCGGCGCCAGCATCGTCGCCAAACTCGGTATGGGCGACCTTGCCGCAGAGGCTGTCCGCAGCCTGGACGAGCACTGGGACGGCAGCGGTTATCCGGACAGCGTCAAAGGCGAGCAGATCCCGCTGCTGGCCCGCATATGCGCCATCGCGCAGCATCTCGATATCTTCTCCGCCGGACGCGGTACGCAGAACGCAATCGACACACTCAAGGAGCGCAGTGGCACGTGGTTCGACCCTCAGCTCGTACGCATCGCCCTTTCGCTGCATCGTCGTGGCACGCTGTGGACAAGTTGCTCTCCCGGCGATCACGAAGAGGGCACGCGACAGGCGGTTCTCGATCTCGATACGGACACACAACAAAAGCTGGAGCCAGACCAGATCGATCAGATCTGCGAAGCCTTCGCTGACGTTGTCGACGCCAAGTCCCACTTCACCTTCCGTCACTCGGTCGGCGTCGCGGACGCAGCGTTAGGAATCGCCGAGACGATGGGCCTCCCTGCTGATCGTGTACAACTCGTTCGCCGCGCCGCGCTCCTGCATGACATCGGAAAGCTCAGCATCTCCAACACCATCCTCGATAAAAGTACCCCCTTGACCGAAAGCGAATGGAAGGCCGTTCACCAGCACCCCAGGATCACACGCCTGATCCTCGAACGCGTTCGCTCCTTCCGGGAGATAGCGGTCATTGCAAGCGAACATCACGAAAAGCTGGATGGTTCGGGATACCCCGATCGGCTTACGGCGCGCGATCTCTCTCTCGAGTCCCGCATCATCGCGGTTGCCGATATCTTTGGAGCGCTATCGGAGGATCGCCCTTACCGCCCTGGCCTCAAACTTGAGAATGTGCTCTCGATCATGAAGAAGTTCGTTCCGCGCCAGCTCGACGCGGACTGTTTTGATGCGTTGGTCTCCTGGGTTTCGAGTGAGAGCGACGTGAGACTTTCTACATCGCTGCACGTCCCGGCCTCCTCGCTGGGATATGCTCTGGAACCTGTCATCTGACGCAATCAACTCGAAAAGCTTGCGAGAAAAAAAGCGGCCGAGGATATCGGCCGCTCTTTTCTTGGGATTGTTCTAGTTCCCCGTGTAGCTGACGTGCCAGACCGTCTTGGTGCCGTCATCCGTAACAAACAGCGATCCGTCCTTGGCCACGGTGACCCCGACAGGCCGGCCCCAGACCTTCCCATCGGCGGTAACGAAGCCGGTAAGGAAATCTTCGTACTCTCCGGTGGCGCGGCCATCATGCATGGGGATGCGGATGACCTCGTAGCCGGAGCGGTGGGCGCGGTTCCACGAGCCGTGCTCGGCTGCGAAGCCGTCGCCCGTGTAGTCAGAGGGGAACTGCTTGCCGGTGTAGAACGTCATCTCGAGGGACGCGAAGTGCGGCTGCAGGATAACGTCCGGAGTGATGACCTTGTCCTTCAGCTCGGGGTGTGTGCCGACCAGGCGCGGATCCTGATGGCCGCCCATGTAATACCAGGGCCAGCCGTAGAAGCCACCTTCTTTGACGCTGGTGATGTAGTCGGGGACCAGGTTGTCGCCGAGGCGGTCACGCTCGTTGGTTGAGCACCAGAGCTGGCCAGTCGTTGGGTTGATCGCCTCGCCGACACAGTTGCGCAGACCATAGGCGAAGATTTTGACGAACTTACCTTCAGGCGAATATTCGAGCACATCGGCGCGGTGGAACTCGCCGGGATGGGTGTCGGGATCATCCACATTCGAGGCCGAGCCGACGGAGATGAACATCCGCTTGCCATCCTGGGAGAAGGCGACGTCACGCGTCCAGTGGCCACCGCCGCGCAGCTGGGCGTAGCCGGGCAGCACCGGCACGATCGTCTCCGCCGCGCCGCTGGCCTTCAGGTCGCCGTTCTTGTACGGGAAGCGAACCACGCTCGTCGTATTTGCAACATAAACCCACTTCGGATTGTCGCCGAGTGGATAGAAGGCGATGCCGAAGGGATGGTCGAGCCCTGTCGCGAAGGTCTCGGTCGTGGATACTTTGCCGTCGGCGTTAACTCCGCGCAGCACCATAACCTTTCCGGCGCGGCTGTCCGCCAGGAAGAGATCACCGTTCGGCGCGGTGCGAATCAGCCGAGGCTCAGTGAAGCCCTGCGCGTACATCTCCACCTTGAACCCTTTGGGCGCTACAGGCCACGCGCCGTCAGGCCGCGGAACCAGGCTCGGCCCATTGTCGACGGATTCGTCCGGCTTCGGCTCCGGCAGGTCGGCCAGCGTGAGCTTGCGGCGTACGCCCGGATGCTCCTGCGTGTAATCGGTGAAGGCGGCCTGCCCCGTGATGACGGTGCCCGATTGCGCAAAGAGCAAGACCGGCAGCGCTGACACCACGAACGCCAGGGTCAGAGCTCGAACAATTGAAGCGTTGGGGCTATGCATGAGACGGTTCTCCTTGAAGTAAGAGGAAGCGTAAAAACGGTTAGATATCGTCTTGACCTTTGGAACCGGTCGTTGGCAGCGTAGATAGAAAGGCGATGAGGGGCTTCATGAGGTTGACGAACGGAAGGGCGCAAAAGTTTGACTGAAGTTTCTAACCCGCCTCTGTGCGGGTTAATGAGAGATCAAAATTCATCATGGCTGCGTGCCGCCGGTCGAGGAAGTAAGTTGCTTGACGAGTTCGAGCGGAATATTCGCTGTAAGGACCGCCCTGTCTTTATGCTGCTCAATCTTCGCCGAATCGGTCAACTCGCGAAACGCCGCGTTGGAGGAGGTTTGTGGCTGCATCTGCATCTGCGTCCTTTCCACAGACTTTACAAGCGCCAGGAGCCCCGTCAACGTCTCGGTCGCATGCGCAGCATCGGGCTCGGTCGGAGCGATCTGTTCGATGCGCAGATGCAGCGTGCCGAGATAGCGCAGGCTCGCGACGAAGGTCGTGTCCTCGGTCATAGGAAGCTGCAGGCCGAAGATGCTGACGAAGCCGCGGTCAGAGAAGGGCAGACCGATGTGGCCAATCGCCCATGCGCTCGAGAACGCGGGGACATCGCGGTATCGCTCCGACAGCAGCGACGAGCCTGAGAATGGCGACGCCGCAGCCCGGTGCCGGTCAAGGATGGAGTGAATCTGCTCCGTCGTCGGCATGTTGGACGCAGCGATGGTGTCATAGCCGAGCTGAGCAATCCGCAGCGGCCGCGTCACCTTTCCATCGCCGACTGTGACGGTGTAGATGTCGTGACCGGCGTAGCTCTCCTTTGTCGTGGCGATCGTCGCAAGGTAGTGCGCGAGGCGTTCTCCATCGAAACGTCCTTCGAACACCTCGGAATAACCCACGGGTCCGTTCGGGCCGTTGGGATCGTCCATGCGGTGCAGCGCGAAGGCGACGGCGTCGAGATCGCGCTCCGGCACAATCCCGGTAGCGTCGACAAAGTTCTGGTAGTCGGGGCTGCGCTTTACTGACGTGCGGTCGAAGTGGGTCACCGCGCGCAGTGGCTTCAGGTTGGCATAGACAATCGCGTCCGACTCCGGCAGCAGCCGTGCGGCCTCTGGAGGAGCGGCCTTTCGCAGCATCAGCACAACCACCAGCGCGACCATCAGCGCCAGCATCAGCAGCAGCGAGTAGCGTGTGCGCTTACGCATCAGGGATATGGCCGGTCAGGCAAGGTGTCAACATAGTTGTTGCGAAGTCGAGTGAATTCCGCGCCTTCGACGTTAAGCATAGACCATCTTCTGGATTGGCCATAAAGCTTCTGGCACAGACCTTCGAGTGGCGGCTTGGTCTGCGGCCCTACTCAACGATGGCAAACGTATAGATTTTGCCGCCATTGGTGACGTTGCCGGTGCCCGGCGGCAGAATGCCGTATTCTCCTCCGCCAGTGCTCTGGTCGACCGTGAACTGGTAGGTGTGTGGGGCAGTTTTGACAGGGTTGAACTTCACCTCGTCGCGGTCAGCGCCACCGGTGGAGTGAAAAACTCCGCCTGTCAGGACGCGGAACTCGCGATTGTCGGAGTTGATGCGGAAACGAATAAAGTCGTACTCATTCACCGAGACGCCCTCCGGCACATAGATCAGAATTTCGATGGGGGCCTGGAGCGCGAGCTTCGATTCGCGGCCGTTGAGATGACCGTTCGTGTCTGTCTTGATGATTCCGTGGGTGACGGTCGACTTGATGAATCCGCCGGACTTGATGTGGACGATCTCAGGATCGATGGCAATCCATTTTCCCGTGCGGTCTTTGTAGTAAACGCCGATCTCGTTAACGTCTGAGAGCTCGATCGGCTTCTCGGAAACGTTGGTGAGTTGCCGTCGACCCTTGTTGATCATCGCCGTAATGACCCGGTCGGAGACACCCGCGCCTTTGAGCGCAACGAGCGCGTCAGCGTCGGTGGTGTAGTGGCCGGGTTGCGTGTTGATGGTCTCGATGATGAGATCGTCGCCTAGCCCCGCTTTCGCCATCTTCATAACGGAGTCATTGCTCATTGACGATGTTTTGGTTACCGTCAGCGGGCCGTCGACTGCTTGAGGTGGCTCCGTCGTCTGCTGGGCGACCGCGACTACGGGAAAGAGGGAGATGCTGAGGGCAAACAGCACACGGCGCAGAAGTATCTTCCAGAGAGGCATAGGGCAGGCTGATCCGGGTCGTGCATAGGCTAGCATAGCTGCGATTTTGGACGGTTCCTGCGAAGCCGTCGTAAGCCATGGCTAGGGTCATTGCTTGGGAGGAACCGCTATGCTAAAGTTAGCTCTGCGGCGCACTCTGCGCGGGCACTGCTGCGCGTCATGCGGTGGGGCTTACAGAGAGCAAATTGCTGTGTGGGCTGGCGTAGCTCAGCTGGTAGAGCATCTGATTTGTAATCAGAGGGTCGGGGGTTCAAGTCCCTTCGCCAGCTCCAGTCCTCCGCAGCAGGGAAAAAGAAAGACGGATTTGGTTGTACTGCTCGACCGTTCTGGCTCTGCAGACCTCCGGTCATTCCTTCAAGGGTTGTGTCCCGCTCGATTCGCAATCTGAATCGACGACGGGCTTGATGGGCTGAGATGAGTGCTGCGCGTTCGGAAATGTCAGGCAGAATGTGCACAGGTGGCCGAGTGGTTAATGGCAGCAGACTGTAAATCTGCCGCGTTATGCGCTACGGAGGTTCGAATCCTCCCCTGTGCACCATTAGTTTTGAGGTAGTGAGCGGTGAGCGTTGTGGATCTGAGCCCTGCCGGCAGCGGAAGAATGTGGATCGCGCTGTTCGTGCTTGGTTTGTTAGCGGTTTTAGTCTGGCAGACGATGCAGCCGGACAAACTGAGGTCGCTGACTTGGATACTGTTAGGGTTTTTTGCCTTTCGTGTCATACTCGGACGGCTGCGTTCGCGGTAGGATTGAAGAGTAAAAGTTTTAGCAGAGTGGTTTAAGGTTTTTTGTATGAAAGTGCTGGCGTAGCTCAGTGGTAGAGCACTCCCTTGGTAAGGGAGAGGTCGAGAGTTCAAGCCTCTCCGTCAGCTCCAGATTTGGAAGGGCATGGCTTTAGCCGTGCCAAGTAGAGTGAAGCAAATGGGGCTTTAGCCCCTGAGGCAAGCGGGAGTAACTCAGTGGTAGAGTCACAGCCTTCCAAGCTGTTGGTCGCGGGTCCGATTCCCGTCTCCCGCTCCAAAGATTTCAACGCGATCCGATAACGCCAGATCGCAGGAGAGTGTGTTGAGCAGTATGTATCAGCAGCCTGTACTTCCCATCTCCGATCCGCAGACCTTTAACGCGGTGAAGAGCGCAATTGATTCCTCCTTCTCTGCCGGCCGTGTAGCAGAGTTTCTGAGGTCATTGGAGCGCTCGAAGCTGCGCATCCGCGACTTCGAAGACGTCCTCGGCAAAGGCAATCTCGGAGCCAACACTGCCGCGGAGTACAGTCGGCTGGGCAACGCCGATCAGGGCCAGATTCGCGAACTCTATCTCGCCAGCCTGGAGCACGTCGCACCGGAGCTGCGAGAGAAGTTCTTCAAGCTATACGCGTACTACTGAGCGTCTGCTGGGTCCACGAGTTTAGATTCGTAACTTCAGTTTGTTTGATGTATTCACCTGAACCCGGTGCGATGCGCCGGCCAACACAAAGAGACGGAGAGAGTCATGGGCAAGGAAAAGTTTGACCGGTCAAAGCCGCACGTAAACATCGGGACGATTGGGCATATTGACCACGGCAAGACGACACTGACGGCAGCGATCACGAAGGTTCTGTCGAAGCACAACCCGAAGAACACGTTCCGTTCGTTCGACACGATCGACAACGCTCCGGAAGAGCGTGAGCGCGGCATCACGATTGCGACCTCGCACGTTGAGTACGAGACGCCGAACCGGCACTACGCGCACGTCGACTGTCCCGGCCACGCCGATTACATCAAGAACATGATCACCGGCGCCGCGCAGATGGATGGCGCGATTCTGGTGGTTGCTGCCACCGATGGCCCGATGCCTCAGACCAAGGAGCACGTGCTGCTCGCCCGCCAGGTTGGCGTGCCGTACATCGTGGTGTTCCTCAACAAGTGCGATGCGGTCGAGGACGAAGAGCTGATCGAGCTGGTCGAGATGGAGGTTCGCGAGCTGTTGTCGAAGTACGACTACCCCGGCGACGACACCCCGATCATTCGCGGCTCTGCGCTTGGTGCGCTGAACGGCGAAGCCAAGTGGGAGGCCAAGATCGACGAGCTGATGGCGGCGGTGGACAAGTACATTCCGCAGCCTGAGCGCGCCGTCGACCAGCCGTTCCTGATGCCGATCGAAGACATCTTCTCGATCTCGGGCCGCGGCACCGTGGTTACGGGCCGTATCGAGCGCGGCAAGGTGAAGGTTGGCGAGGAGTCCGAGATCGTCGGCTTCCGCGAGACCCGCAAGACGGTTGTCACCGGCGTCGAGATGTTCAAGAAGCAGCTGGACGAAGGTCTGGCAGGCGACAATGCCGGTCTTCTTCTGCGCGGTATCGCGAAGGAAGATGTGGAACGCGGAATGGTATTGGCCAAGCCCGCTTCGATCAAGCCACACACCGACTTCAAAGGCGAGGTCTACGTGCTCTCGAAGGAAGAGGGCGGCCGCCACACACCGTTCTTCAACGGCTACCGTCCGCAGTTCTACTTCCGCACGACCGACGTTACGGGTTCGGCGAAGCTTCCTGCGGGCACAGAGATGTGCATGCCTGGCGACAACATCCAACTGGAGATCACGCTGCACACCCCGGTTGCCATGGAGAAGGGCTTGCGCTTCGCCATCCGCGAAGGCGGACGCACCGTCGGCGCCGGAACCATCTCCGACATCATCAAGTAAGGAAAGTGCTTCAGCGAATAGCGGCGGGCTTCGGCTCGCCGCTGTTCATTTGGATGCCTCGAACGCATGGAACTGTCACTGCTCTCAATAATTGGGATTTCGGCTTTCCTGAAATGCCGTTTTAAGGATAATAACCGAGGACGAGCGTGGCCTGACTGCTCCTCTCTCCGTTAGAAAATCAGGATTTGGTAGCAGGGGCCATTACCCTGTGTTGCGGCGTGTCACACGCTGCTTGCCAGCCGAAGTGGCTGGCCACGTTAGAAGGAGATTTTACCAATGCGCGAGATCATCACACTGCAGTGCCCGGAGTGCAAGAACCGGAACTACTCCACCACAAAGAATAAGAAGACGACCACCGGCCGCCTCGAGTTCTCGAAGTTCTGCAATACCTGCCGTAAGCACACGGACCACAAGGAAACGAAGTAATCTCCAGCCGGATTCAGGAGTGAGGCGCTTCAAGCTTCATTCCGCACCACTGGGGGAGTAAGCTCAACGGTTAAACTGTCGGTCTCCAAAACCGAACTTCTCGGTTCGAATCCGAGCTCCCCCGCCAGTTTGCCCGGTCCCCCGAGTCCGGGAACAGACCCACCGAAGTAAGACGAAGATTGAGGCAGTTACTATGGCCAAGACAATAGCAGTAACCGAACAGCCCAGCACCGGACTCCAGAACCTGAAGGCGCAGCCAGCTCGTCTCATGGAGTTCCTCAAGGACGTGCGCGCCGAGATGCGCAAGGTGATCTCTCCGTCGCGCCCCGAAGTCCAGTCGACCACGATCGTCGTTCTCGTTACGGTCTTCATCTTCGCTGCGTACTTCTGGCTGGTAGACAACATCATCGGTCGTGCAATCGAAGCTCTGTTGCACCGTCTGACCCAGCACCACTAAAACAGCAGCATTTGGCATTACCAGTAAGGCCAGTAGAGAGAAGCGGACGAATGCGCGCAAAAGGCACAACGATGGCGACAGAAGAGCACAATCCGGAAGAGCAGAACCCTCAGGGAGAGCCCACGGAACAGCTCGCCCCGCCGGTCAACGAAAACTTCAAGTGGTACATCATCCACGCTTACTCTGGCTTCGAGCGTAAGGTGCGTGAGTCCCTCGAGAGCCGCATCACGGCCTTCGGTTTGCAGAACAAGATCGGCCGCATCATGATCCCGACCGAGCCGGTCACTGAGCTGCGCAACGGCAAGAAGTACACCATTGACCGCGTCTTCCTGCCCGGCTACGTCCTCGTCGAGATGGATCTCGACAACGACCTCTGGCACGTCATCAAGAACACGCCCCGCGTCACCGGCTTCCTTGGAACCGGCGACAATCCGGTCGCTCTCTCTGAGCAGGAAGTCAGCTCCATCCTCTTCCGCTCCGATGCAGCCAAGGACAAGCCTTCGATGAAGGTCAAGTTCGACAAGGGCGAGCAGGTCCGCATCAACGAGGGCCCATTCGCCAACTTCACCGGCGCAGTCGACGATATCAACGAAGACAAGCAGACCCTGAAGGTCATGGTCAGCATCTTCGGCCGTTCCACCCCGGTCGAGATCGAGTTTTCGAAGGTGGACAAAGTCACCGAGTAACGCTCCTCAACAGGAGAGAAGAGTTTAGAAACAAATATTAAGCAGCAGGCCTTCAGCATCACATCAAGCCCGCCGCTGGAAGAATAAAGAGGAATTACCGCAATGGCACCGAAGAAGATCACTGGATACGTCAAGCTTCAGATCATGGCCGGCAAGGCCACCCCTGCACCGCCGGTCGGCCCCGCGCTCGGCCAGGCCCAGGTCAACATCATGGAGTTCTGCAAGCAGTTCAACGACCGCACCAAGGGGCCTGACCTGGCTGGACTCACTATTCCCGTCGTCATCAGCGTCTATGCCGACCGCACCTTCAGCTTCATCACCAAGACGCCTCCGGCGCCAGTGCTGCTCCTGAAAGCCGCAGGCATTGAGAAGGGCTCCGGCACTCCGAACAAGGAGAAGAAGGGCAAGGTCACCGAGAAGCAGATCATCGCCATCGCGACCCAGAAGATGCCGGACATGAACGCGACCACCGTGGAAGCGGCAGCGAAGACCATTCGTGGCACCGCCCGTTCCATGGGCATCGAAGTCGTCGCTTAATTTAGTACTCTCACTCAAGCAACTTCAAAGAGCCGCAGGCACTCGCCGGCGGCTCTTTCTCTTTGTCTCGCAACGTCAAGAGATCGCCTCACGGACCGATGTCGCGGCCCCTATGATAGGTTGAAGCCAATCAATCATTTACTTGGAGACATATGCTCCGTATCGGGATCATGCTGGACTCATACGTTTCAAGCGCATGGGTAGCAAAAACAATAGAAGACATCCAGGCATCCGGATTCGCAAGCATTGAACTTGTCGTTCTCAACACGCCTCCTATTCAAGAAAGACCCTCTTTCAACAAGCGCCTGCGCAATCACTGGAAGTTGACGCTGTACCATCGCTACGAGCAGTGGGACTACAAGCGTAACAAGATAGAGCCCGACGCCAAGGCCACCACCGACCTCTCGCCCCTTCTGCACGATGTCCCCTCGATCACCGTACATCCCCTTCGCAAAGGCTTCACCGACCGAGTTCCCGAAGACGAGCTCGAATCGATCCGAAGCTACAATCTCGACGTTCTCTTCCGCTTTGGATTTCGTATCATCCGCGGCGGCATTCTAGGCGCTGCCCGCTATGGCGTATGGTCGTTCCACCACGATGACAACCTCGAGTACCGCGGTGGCCCACCGCTCTTCTGGGAGCTCTACGAACAGAACCCCGTCTCCGGAACGATTCTTCAAATCCTTACCGACTCGCTCGACGGTGGCCACGTCATCTATCGCGGCCACTCTTCCACGGACAAGTCCTCGCTCTATCGCAATCGTAATCCCATCTATTGGAAGACAGCCGAATATGCTCTGCGCCGCCTACGCGATCTCAGCAGTCGAGGCATCGAGTACATCGAGTCCCTCCCAACCTATCGCGAACAGGAACCCTACACTCGAGGCATCTACCGCACGCCAGACGCTCTGCAGATGGCGAAATTCCTGACCCGACTCTTCTACCGATCGTTTGTTGCGCGGCTGTCGTCTCGCCTTCGTGGATCGCAGCCCCAATGGTTTCTCGCCATTCGCCGCCGATCTCCGGAGCACAGCTTCAACGACGCCTCCGGCTACCAGCTCATGCTTCCGCCAAATGATCGCTTCTACGCCGACCCGTTCCTCTTCGAAAAGGACGGCAAAACCTATCTCTTCCTCGAGGATCTGCGTTACAGCGAAGGCCGCGCTCTGATCTCCTGTTGCGAACTCAACCCCAACGGCAAACCAGGCCCAGTCGTCGAGGTTCTGCGTCGTCCCTACCACCTCTCCTATCCATTCCTCTTTCAGGAGGGTGGTGAGATCTACATGATTCCCGAAACCAAGGAAAATCGAACCATCGAACTCTATCGTGCGACGAACTTTCCCAAGGATTGGGCCCTCGAATCCGTCCTCCTCGACAACATCTACGCGGTCGACGCCACCATCCAGCAGATCGACGGCAAATACTGGATGTTCGCTGGCATCTCGAACGGCCGTTACTCCAACTGCGACGAACTCGGCATCTTCTTCTCCGATGCGCTCAAGGGACCGTGGACTCCACACCCGGCAAATCCCGTTGTATCCGACGTTCGACGCGCGCGTCCTGCCGGAGCTCTCTTCCGCGATCAAGGACGCCTGATTCGGCCATCGCAGGACTGCGCCAAGGCCTATGGTTACGCGATAGTATTCTCCCAAGTGATCACTCTCAGCGAGACAGAATACGAAGAACGGCCCATCGCGCGGCTCGACCCCAATTGGATAAAAGGAAATCTCGGCACTCACACCTACACTCGCACCGGCCAGTTTGAGGTGATCGACGGCAACTTTGCGGCAAAGGTATCGACCGCCGCGACGCCCGGCTCCCACGCCGGACCGGAAGGATGACCATGCAGACTCAGTCAGGCAAAACCATCGTCATTGTTGCGTACAAGCCCAAGCCCGGCAAGGAAGCCGACCTGCTCCAACTCACCCGCGAACACGTTCCTCTGTTGCGCGCCGAGGGCCTCGCGACCGAACACCCCGTCACAGCCTGTCAGGCCAAGGACGGCACGATTGTGGAGGTCTTCGAGTGGGTTGCCGGCGGCACCGAGCGCGCCCACACCAACCCCGAAGTCTTGAAGTTGTGGGAGCGCTACTCCGCCGCCTGCGACTACGTGCCATTAGCCTCACTACCCGAAGCGTCCAATATGTTCGCATCCTTCACCCCTCTCGAACTCTAAGCAAAGAGCCTTTGCTGCATCGGAGCGCCGACCCTCTGCGGCGGTGTTCGTCTGCCTACTTGGTTTTCTGTTAGCAGGGCATCATCGCTCCAGCGTTGCCGCAGACCATGCCGCCTGCACGCAACACCCACCATCTCGGCCAGCCGCGCGCTGTAACTCCTGCTGGCAAAGTCAGCGTGAGCAAAACGTTTAACGTAGTCGGCCTGAAGAGAAGGGAAGTGCTCACGAACGAAGCTCAGATAAGTAGGACGTGAGCACGGCTTGAGGAACAGCGGATGCGCCGCAAAAAAACTCGCACCCACCGCCGAGGCGCGCCGGGCCAGGCCATCCAGCGCCTCCTGGGTATCTGTAATTCCCGGCAGCAGCGGCGAGCCGAAGATTCCCGCAACGATCCCCGCCTCCCGCAGCCGCTTCACCGCCTGAAAACGCAGATCAGGGCGTGGTGCACGCGGCTCCAGCAGTCGCGCCAGCTTTGCATCTGGCGTCGTAATCGTCACATGCACCACCAGCGTGTTGTGCCGAGAAATCTCTGCCAGCAGATCGATGTCCCGCTCAATCAACCGCGACTTGGTCACAATCCCCAGTCTGTATCCTGCCTTCCGCGCAAACACCTCAAGCAGACTGCGAGTAATCCGAGCCCGCCGCTCGATCGGCTGGTACGGGTCCGTCGCCGTTCCCAGCGCAATCTCCAACGCTGGATCGATCTTTTTCAGCTCCTGCTCCAGCAGCCACGCCGCATTCTGCTTCAGAAAGATCATCCGCTCAAAGGAAATCGGATCGCGAAAGTTCATCGCAGTAGAACCCGAACCAGCAGTCAACTCTTCGCCATCCGAAGCAGCAGCCTTCGGCGCCATGAACTCATGCGTATATCTCGCATAGCAGTACTTGCAGCCAAACTCGCACCCTCGATACGGATTGATGCTGTAGGCCAGCGAAAGCCGCCGTTTCGACTCCGACTTGTTCAGAATGCTCCGCACCTTCAAAGCCTTGAACTCGATCAGGTGGCCATCGTCGGCGTGCTCGGCTGCAGCGGCCATCCGGGCGATTCCCGTCGGCTGCTGAGGAAGAATCGGGAAGAGTTACGCGCTATTTATTTTCGCCATTTGTTCGCCTACCGACGACTATAGGCCGCCCTTCCCTTGCCGTCAAGCCACATTTTTCAACCGCGATCACCTCCGGCCAGGAGGTCAATCTACTCGCGCGACTCGACTCGTTTTGGCAGCAGGTCTGGTGGCAACGCACTAACCGGGAACCACTCCACATCGAAGCTTCCGCGATACCCAAACAGCGGCCCCCACATCCGGTTTTTGACGTTGACCTCAATGCGAAACCGCCCGGACGACTCATCGAACCATTCGCAGACATCGGCAATCCCTGAAAACGCCAGCGGAAATCGAAACCCGGCAGGACCTTCATAAAACCGCTGCTCCCCAGAGCGAAGCGCAATCCCGCCATTGGCCGCAACAGAGATATCGATATCGACGGCGAGATGCTGATGCGTGCCCAGGTAGTCCACAATCCGCCCGCGCTGTTCGCTATAGATCATGTAAGCGTCGAAACGCCTCTGCCGTACGGCACGATTGGCAGTGTCGAAGGTGCGAATCCAGGTCACAGTCTCCCGCCCTAACGCATCGCGATAAGCAAAGTTACGAATCGAAAACGGTATGTCGCGGCCTTGTTCGGGAAACATAATGCTGCGCCAGGACCCGAGATAAAGAAACGGAAGCGTGTAGATAGCCCCATGCCAGACCTCATCCATCACGCCTCTGCCGATGGCAGCGGTTCCAGACTCGCTCGAAAGCGAGAACCGCCGCTGAATCATCGGGTGCAGCCGTTTGAAATCCTCACCAAGAGCAAGTTCATAGATGGACGGCATCGTTCGCCTCTTCCCGTTTTGTTGTTTTAGGCTTCCGCAGGCAACGGCCCGCGAAGGCAGAGCTGGAGTGCGCGAGCCATCCGCACACGCATAGTCCAAGCACACTCAGATTTAGTGTGACCGGATTGAACGCCGCCGTCAGTTGAGCCGGCGAACGCAGCGCAACACCTGCCAGCGCACCGATCATTGCAACGCCGGTCAGCGCAAAGTAACCGCGCCATCGCCATGCGATCAAACCGAGCACTCCAAAGACAACTTCAGCCCCACCAATTAGCGATAACCAATGTGCGGCAATACCCGCGTCCGACAACATCGCATGAAACAGCAGCTTCGGAACCAGCCCATGCCATATCCAGACGAACGCAACCACTCCCCGGCAGATGCCATAGATGATCGATGAGCGGAGTACGGCCTCCGGCGCAATGTCCGCCTCGACCCACAATCGCAGGCGGTCAAAGCTCCACGCGGTCGCCCATCCCATGATCGGTCGAAAGACGACAGCGTCCACAAAATGGCCCATCACACCGAAGCGTGTCTGATAGTCGTACCAGGTTAGAAACTGAATCCTGCCGTCACCATCTGGAATGTACTTCCAGTAGCCCGCTCCCGTGTGGATGAGGGACTTGGCATCGTCGGACCAGAAGCGCAAGGCGGAGGTGCGCTCCCCCGTCAGTCCAGAGCGTGTTCCAGTGGATTCGCCCCCTCCGGCGATCGCCAGCCCAAAGCCAATACGTGTTTCGTAAAGAAACTGCTGCGGCGCTCCCTCTTCAGGCTTTGGAAGATAGCGGATGGTCGAAAAGCGAAGATCCCAGCGCTGGTGGAGCGCCGGATCCTGCGTCAACTACCAGAGCCGCTCCATCTCAACTCGCATCGGCAGTTCGACGTACAGCCCCTGGGACATGGCGCGAGGATAGCACGGACCCATACGAGCGCAGGGCCGATCCGGAAAAGCAGGGGCTGTCGTGAAGAGATTGAGTACACTGTGGCTATGAACTTCGCCTTAGCAAAGATGCCGCTTCCGCTTCGTTTCCGGCCCCAGACGCCGATGAGCGACGAGGAGTTGATGCGCTTCTGCGCGGCGAACGATTTTCTGCGTGTCGAACGCGATGCCAATGGAGAGATTCTCGTAATGACGCCCGCAGGAATCAAGACCAGCCGTATGAACAGCCGTATCACCAGACTGCTCGATGAATGGGCCGAACGAGACGGCCGCGGCATTTCCGTCGATTCAAATGGAGGCTTCACCCTTCCCGACGGTTCTGTGCGCGCCGCCGATGCCGCCTGGGTTGCGCGCAGCCGCTGGGATGCGCTGAGCGATGCAGACCAGGCCCGCTTCGCTCCCATATGCCCGGACTTCATCATCGAACTGCGCTCCCCGAACGACAGTCTCGTCGAACTCAAACAGAAGATGGAACAGTGGATTGCGAACGGAGTTCAAGTCGGATGGCTTATTGATCCCGAGAACAAGACCGTCTCCATCTATCGCCCAGGCGAGCAACCGGAGATTCTTACTCGACCCACTTCGGTTCAGGGTAACAGCGTGGTGGCTGGTTTTGAACTTGTGATGGCTAGGGTTTGGGAATAAGGCTCTTTATAAGACTTATGTCTCGTTTGCATCCACCGCAGCCATGCAGCTTCCACAAAGCTTCGCCCTGGCGGTACGGAGAGGTTTTTTGCAGACTTTGCAGAGGGGACCATATAGAGCCAGTCTGTGGTGAAGAATTGCATTCTGATGGCAATCTTTCATCCCGGTTAGACGCTCATAACGCTCCCTAACAGGTTGGAAACGCTGGTGAGTGGAGATACTTTCAAGGGGTAGGTTCCATCGCTCGCGAAATTCTTTGGTCGACTTCATAGCGTGGCCGAAAAGACCCAAAATTTCGGCATATTCGGCTTCATTCAGCATTGGTACTACTTCCCGACATCGCCAGCACCAGAGTGGTTCCATATCAGGTAAGACTGCCATATCTTTGGCATCCCGGGAAGTTTGTACTGTCTGGTAATCACGCCGTTGCATTTGTTCACTTTCTTTCGGCATACTTATAAGAGTGTCTCAACACCCAGTTGAGGCCAGTCGAGAACCACGCCCGGAGAGAACAACTCCAGAGGGGTGGGAGACGAGGGAAAATGGCAAGGAAACTCTCTAAGAATCTGGTGAAGGCGCGTGCGCTCGTTGAGCCCCGTCCGTACCTGTTGGTGGACGCAGTTCCACTCCTGCAAAAAGCAAAGTATGCGAAGTTCGACGAGACCGTCGATCTCACCATGCGCCTCGGGGTCGACCCCAAGCACGCCGACCAGATGGTCCGCGGCACGGTCGTCCTGCCGCACGGCCTGGGCAAGTCCAAGATCGTCGCCGTCATCGCCTCGGGCGATAAGGTGAAGGACGCACAGGCTGCCGGCGCTGAGTTCTTCGGCGGCGAAGAGTTGGTCGAAAAGATCCAGAAGGAAAACTGGACCGCCTTCGATGCCCTGATCGCCACCCCCGACATGATGAAGTCTGTCGGCCGTCTCGGTAAGGTCCTCGGACCCAAGGGCCTGATGCCCAACCCGAAGACCGGCACCGTCACCACCGACGTCGCTGGTGCGGTCAAGGAGATCAAGGCCGGTAAGGTTGAGTTCCGCACCGACAAGACCGCGCTCGTTCACGTTCCCGTCGGCAAGCTCTCGTTCGATCCGCAGAAGCTGGTCGACAACGCGACGACCGTCATTACCAGCGTCGTCAAGGCGAAGCCGTCGGCCGCCAAGGGCAAGTACATCAAGGGCGTCACGCTCAGCTCGACGATGGGCCCCGGCATTCAGCTCGACTATTCCGCGGTCGAGGCGGCCAGGCAAGACCGCAGCTTTAGCTACAAAACTTTTTTAGTCAGCATCAAGCCCTCTCTGGCCGCGTAAGCGAGGAGCGGGGAAGCGAAAGCGAAGAGGATTCAGTCATGGCATTGACCAGAGCATCAAAGACGGAGAAGGTGAAGAAGCTCGCAGCCGAGCTCGAGCACTCGACCTCCGCGATCATCGGCACCTTCAAGGGCCTCACCGCCTCGAAGGACTTCGAGTTGCGCAAGACCGTTCGCGGCGCCGGCGGAAGCTACCACGTCGTCAAGAATAAGCTGGCCGCACGCGCCGCCGAAGGAACCAAGATTGAGGAAGCGCTCAAGGGTCTCAAGGGCGTCTCGTCGGTGGCTTACACCTCCGGCGACCCCGTCGCGCTCGCCAAGGCCCTTTCCACCTGGGTCAAGGAGAACGCCGAGTTCACCTTCAAGCTGGGCATCATCGACGGCAAGGTGATCGACGTTCGCGAGATCGGCGAACTGGCCACCATGCCGGGCAAGGAAGAGCTCTTCTCGAAGCTCCTCTTCCTCATCAACTCCCCAGCGCAGCGTCTGGCTACGGTCATCAACGCTACCGGCCGCGATCTCGCCGTCGTTATCAATCAGGGCGTCGAGAAGGGCAAGTTTGCTGCGGCCGCCGCTCCAGTGACAGCGGCTCCAGTGGCCGCAGTAGCAACCGCGCAGCGGAGGTTCCGGCAGTAGAAGCGCCGGCAGCCGAGGCGGCAGCTCATCGCCGAGGCCCACACGATCGAAGCTCCGCGCAGCGGCATTCAGGCGCGGCACAGCCTGAGAACTCCACCGCATCGCAGGGTGGGGAAGCCGCGACCACGGATCCGGTCGAGGGATAAGCAATCAAGTTTCGCCTGGTCTCCCCGGGTGCGCTGGTCTGGGCGCAACGGAAACCCTGGAAGGCATAGGCAACCGAGGCGCAGTCGGGCCCCGGAAAGCAATCAGCAACGGCAGCATAAAAGTTCAGTTTCACTAAAAGTTCAGTTCTAATGGAGAAATAACATGGCAGACATCCAGCAGTTGGAAGAATCAATCGTTAGCCTCAGCCTCCTCGAGGCCTCGGCTCTGGTCAAGAAGCTCGAAGAGCGTCTTGGCGTTTCGGCAGCGGCAGCAGTTGCAGCGGCCCCGGCAGCAGGCGGCGGCGCGGCAGCGGCAGCTCCGGCTGAAGAGAAGACCGAGTTCACCGTCATCCTGAAGGATGCCGGCGCGAATAAGATCAACACCATCAAGGCTGTACGCGAAGTCACCGCTCTTGGGCTGAAGGAAGCCAAGGACCTGGTCGACGCCGCTCCCAAGCCCTTGAAGGAGAACATTTCGAAGGATGACGCGGCCGCTATCGCCAAGAAGTTCGAAGGCGTCGCCACCGTAGAAATCAAGTAGTTACCTGCCAGCTTGCAAGCTGGGGCGGAACGCGATATTCTTGAGGTTAGAGAAAATTCGTTCCGCCTTGGCGTGTCCATTGGCGGACACTACTTTTGGCAAACTCTGGGTTGTACCCGGATCATCCTGTCATAACAGGTTAAGGAACCGGCCACTATCGCTTCGAGCGGCGGACGCGCATAGTGAAATAGGCATCAGCGAGCGGCAGCAAACTTTGGGGTAAGGCGAACCTCAAAATGGCGGCAGGCATTAACACCATCTATACAGAAACAGTGCACAAGTCGACCTTTGCGCTCATGGGACACGCTGTCCCTTCGAGCGCTTTGCCGTGTTTACAGGCATAACGGCAGTACCCTGCACGCGTTCTTTATAGCAGCTTCGGGCGCTCGCAGTCAGTAAAAGTTTCGAGATTTATTCAGTGCCGGGAAACACGACACGGCAAGACATTCTGCGCACGGAGCCTGCTGCCGTCGAGGACAGCAGGGACCGAAGACCTTAGCAACTGCGCAATCAGGACCAAACCCGGAGGGCATGACCAAAGCCCTCCCCTCACGAGTGCAGCCAGCCAATGTGATGCTGGCAATCGCACCCGGGAGGCCTCGAAGGTCAGTTTTCAGGAGAGAGCATGTCTGGCGAGTCCAACAACAGCGAAATGCGCGCGATCCGTAGCCGTCTTGATTTTTCAAAGATCCCCACATCCATTCAGATTCCCAACCTCATCGAAGTCCAGCGCCGCAGCTATGAGCGCTTCCTGCAGATGGACAAGCTCCCGCAGGAGCGTGAAGACAACGGCCTGCAGTCCGTCTTCACCTCGGTCTTCCCCATCACCGACTTCCGCAACGTCTCCGAACTCGAGTTCGTCGACTTCTCGATCGGCAACTGGGAGTGCAAGTGCGGCTACCTCAAGGGTCTCAACCACCTGCGCACGGCCTGCACCCACTGCGGCCACATGGTCATCACCGACCCCTTCCACCCGGGCGACGTGCTCTGCAACTTCTGCGGAACCTACAACAAGAACACCCCTGACTTCTGCACCAAGTGCGGCGACCCCGTCGGCCTGCAGCTGAAGTACGACCAGGCCGAGTGCGAAGAGCGCGGCATGACCTACTCCGCTCCGCTCAAGGTCACCATCCGCCTGAAGATCTACGACAAGGACCCCGAGACCGGCGTCAAGAGCCTCCGCGACATGAAGGAGCAGGAAGTCTTCTTCGGCGACATTCCTCTGATGAGCGCAGAACGGCACCTTCATCGTCAACGGCACCGAGCGCGTCATCGTCTCGCAGCTCCACCGTTCGCCCGGCGTCTTCTTCGAGACCGCGAACAACCGCACCTACTTCCTCGGCAAGATCATCCCCTACCGCGGCAGCTGGGTCGAGTTCGAGTACGACCAGAAGAACACCCTCTACGTCCGCATCGACCGCAAGCGCAAGTTCCTCGGCACCATCTTCCTGCGCGCCCTCGGCCTGCGCACCGACGAGGAGATCCTCAAGACCTTCTACACCGTCGACACCATCAACGTGAAGGACGGCAAGCTCAGCTGGAAGGTCGTTCCCGAAGGCCAGCTCACCAACCTGCAGGGCACCCGCCCCGCCCACGCCATCACGGTCAAGGGTGAGGAGCTCGCGCCTGCGACCCGCAAGATCTCGGCCCACTCGCTGAAGGGTCTGCGCAGCCACAAGATCGAAGCAGTCGAGGTTGAGACCAGCGAGTTCGACGGCGCCATGACCGCCGCCGACGTCGTCGATCTCACCACCGGCGAGCTGCTCTACGAGGCCAACCAGGAGCTCACCGCCGACAAGCTGCACAAGATCGTCCAGTCCGGCGTCACCAGCTTCGAGGTCTTCTTCCCCGAGCGCGACGACGTGGGCAACATCATCACCAACACCCTTCGCCGCGACTCCGTGCGCAAGCCCGAGGAAGCGCTCATCGAGATCTACCGCAAGCTGCGTCCCGGCGACCCACCGACGCTCGACACCGCGACTGCGCTCTTCGAAGGCATGTTCTTCGATCCGCGCAAGTACGACTTCTCGCGCGTCGGCCGCCTCAAGTTCAACATCAAGCTCTACGAGAACCAGGACCCCTCCGGCCTCGACAAGCGCACGTTGACCCCCGAGGACTTCTACGGCACGATCCGCTACCTGCTCAAGCTGCGCAAGAACATCGGCACCGTCGATGACATCGACCACCTTGGCAACCGCCGCGTCCGCGCCGTCGGCGAGCTGATGGAGAACCAGTTCCGCATCGGCCTCGTCCGCATGGAGCGCGCCATCAAGGAAAAGATGTCGGTCTATCAGGAGATGTCGACCGCCATGCCGCACGACCTCATCAACGCCAAGCCAGTCATGGCCGCGATTCGTGAGTTCTTCGGCTCCTCGCAGCTCTCGCAGTTCATGGACCAGACCAACCCGCTCTCGGAGATCACGCACAAGCGCCGCCTCTCCGCCCTTGGGCCCGGTGGTCTCTCCCGTGAGCGCGCCGGCTTCGAAGTCCGCGACGTGCACCCCACCCACTACGGCCGCATCTGCCCGATTGAGACGCCGGAAGGCCCGAACATCGGCCTCATCATCTCGCTCTCGTGCTTCGCGCGCATCAACGAGTACGGCTTCATCGAGTCGCCCTACCGTCGCGTCAAGGACGGCCGTGCGCTCGACTACGTCTCCGTCGTCAACGCCGGCGAGTCCGGTCTGCGCCAGGGCGACTACCTCGAGATCACCGAGGCCCGCAAGATGAACGAGCAGTTGAAGAAGGACAAGAAGCGCACCATGGATCTTGCCCCCTTCAGCTTCTACCTCTCCGCGTGGGAGGAAGACCGCCACACCATCGCGCAGGCCAACATCGAGCTCGACGCCAAGCTGAACATCGTTCAGGACGTCGTCGATGCCCGCCGCCAGGGCAACTTCGTCCTCGTCAACAAGTCCGAAGTGGACTACGTTGACGTCTCGCCGAAGCAGCTCGTCTCGGTCGCCGCCTCGCTCGTTCCGTTCCTCGAGCACGACGACGCCAACCGCGCTCTGATGGGCGCGAACATGCAGCGGCAGTCCGTTCCTCTGCTCGTCGCCGAAGCCCCGTTCGTCGGTACCGGTATGGAGGGCGTCACCGCCCGCGACTCCGGCGCCGTCATCCTGGCCAAGCGCAACGGCATCATCGACTCGGTCGACTCCGAGCGCATCATCGTGCGCGTCGAAGGCGAGCACCACCCCACGCAGCTCTCGCGTGAGGTCGGCTCGGACATCTACCAGCTCACGAAGTTCAAGCGCTCCAACCAGAACACCTGCATCAACCAGAAGCCGATCGTCCGCAAGGGCGACCGCGTGGTCAAGGGCCAGGTCATCGCCGACGGTCCATGCACCGAGCAGGGCGAACTCGGCCTCGGCCGTAACGTTCTGGTCGCCTTCATGCCGTGGCGCGGTTACAACTTCGAGGACGCGATCCTCATCTCGGAGAAGCTGGTCCGCGAGGACTACTACACCTCGATCCACATCGAGGAGTTCGAGATCGAAGCCCGCGACACGAAGCTTGGGCCGGAAGAGATCACGCGCGATATCCCCAACGTCAGCGAGCACGCCCTGCGCGATCTCGACGACTCGGGCATCATCCGCATCGGCGCGAAGATCGGCCACAACGACATCCTCGTCGGCAAGGTAACGCCGAAGGGTGAAACCCAGTTGACGCCGGAAGAGAAGCTCCTCCGCGCCATCTTCGGCGAAAAGGCCGGCGATGTTCGCGACGCTTCGCTCACGTGCCCTCCGGGCATCGAAGGCACCGTCGTCGACGTCCGCATCTTCTCCCGCAAGGGTCAGGAGAAGGACGAGCGCGCCAAGCAGATCGAGCAGGAGATGATCGAGAAGCTCGAGCGCAACCTCGCCGACGAGATCCGTATTCTCACCGACGAGCGCCTCAAGCGTCTCGAAGCAATTCTCGGCGCGAAGGAAGTTCTCGCCGACCTGCACGACGAGCGCACCAACAAGAAGCTGCTCAACAAGGGCGACATCCTCGACCGCGACACCATCGAGCTCATCAGCACTCGTAACCTCAAGCGCATCCGCTACGCTGACAAGGACCCCCGCGTCAACGAGCAGATCGACGAGATCGAGGAGATGACCTCGCGCCAGATCGACGTTCTCCGCAAGATCACGAACGAGAAGATCGGCAAGATGCAGAAGGGCGACGAACTCGCTCCCGGCGTCATCAAGATGGTCAAGGTCTACATCGCCATGAAGCGCAAGCTCTCTGTCGGTGACAAGATGGCCGGACGCCACGGTAACAAGGGCGTTATCGCCCGGATCCTTCCCGAGGAAGATATGCCGTACCTTCCCGATGGAACTCCGGTCGAGATCGTCCTCAACCCGCTCGGCGTGCCTTCGCGTATGAACGTCGGTCAGATCCTCGAGACGCACCTCGGCTGGGCTGCGCACGAACTCGGCAAGCA
>CAWIQU010000009.1:0-12807 GCA_963838345.1 uncultured Acidobacteriaceae bacterium
CTGCGCCTCCTCGTAAGGATGCACGTCGACGCGCTGACTATTCTCGATTTATCTTTAGTCCTTCAGAAGCTGTCTATGACGTACACGACGATGGGTTATCGAACGTCGTGGAATCTTTATCTGTAGTGTTCTATGAAGTAGATCAGCCGGCATGGGCGCTGTGAGCGTAGCGAACTGCGCCCATGCCGGCTCGTGCCCGGCTCTGGAGGCAGAGCGTGGTGAAAGTACAGAGGATCAGGGTTCCGGACACGGGACATCTGAGTTGGATCGTCGTCGACGGGGAGCATCTCCCGGTCGCAGTGTTGAATGAGTATCTTCTCTACCTTCATCGGCTGGGGAGATCGCCCAACACGGTAAGGGCATATGCACATCATCTGCAATCGTTCTGGGCGTTCCTGGCCGAGCAGGACCATGACTGGCAAAGCTTGAAGCTGACTCAACTGGCGGAGTTCGTGAGCTGGGTGCGATATGCGACGCGAGCCGGTGGACAACATCGTTCCGATGCCACGATCAATCTGATCCTGGCGGCCATCGGTTCGTTCTATGAGTATCAGGACAGGCTTGGGGTGGAGACGGCGATCAGCCGATCCAGACGCTTCGGGGCGAAGAGCCCCTACAAGCCGTTCCTGCACCACATCAGCCGGACTCAATCGTTGCGACATGCGGTCGTGCGGGTGAAATCAATCAAGCGTCTCCCGCGTGTGTTCTCTCCCTCAGAGGTTCAATCCCTGCTCGATGCGTGTACACGTCTCAGGGATCGACTTCTCTTGTGCCTGCTGCATGAGAGCGGGATGCGGATCGGGCAGGCTCTGGGCCTTCGCCACGCCGACATCCGATCTTACGACGGCGCAATCGACATCGTGCCTCGCGCGAACAGCAACGGCGCTCTTGCGAAGTCGCGTTCGCCCTATGTGGTCCATGTCTCGAAACAGGCGATGGCGCTGTACGCAGACTACCTGGTCCATGAGTACGGCGAGGCTGCGCACGACTATGTCTTCGCGAACTGGTGGGGCGGCGAAGTCGGGGCTCCGATGCGGTATGCGACTGTGATCGATCTGTTCCGTCAGCTCTCGAAGAGAACCGGGCTGAAGGCGACGCCACACATGTTCCGTCACACGCATGCGACCGACCTTCTCCGAGCGGGATGGGATGCGGCTTATGTGCAGCGGCGGCTGGGTCACGCGCACATCCAGACGACCGTCGGCACCTATGCCCATCTGTCGCCTGAAGACATGGGCGATATGTTCGAGCGCTATCAAAAGGAGCGTGGGCGATGAGCACCCATCCTGGCTGGAAGCGGACGACGCAGGTCAAGCTCATCGCTGAGTTGCAGGGCTTCTGGGCCGAAGACTTGTGGGATATGCATCACAGTCCCGCTGGAACGCTCTCCCCGAATGCCAGTCAGCGCCGGCTGAGGTTCGACTGCAAATCGGCGGCAATCAATGGTGAGCTGAAGTATGTGTGCTGGAAGAAGTTCTCCGGGGGCGAGTGGCGGGGCACACAGGAACTGACGAAGGTTCATCTGATGATCCGCTGGCTGAACAGTCTGAATGACTTGCCAGCGTCTCTGATGTGCCTCAGCTTCCCGGAGTGGCAGGCACTCTATCGCAAATATCTGATGGGCCTGGGGATGTATAAACCGGGCACCACCAATAGGATGAACGGAAACCAACAGCCAAGCATCACCGCTCGCGATAGCGGCTACATCAGCTTGTTGCGGCAGGCTTCGATCATGCTCGCCCAGGCTTACGATCTGCGGCCGGCGCACGAGAAAGATATCTGGGATCTGAAGCTGATGGGCGCAACGACAAACCTGTCGCGAACCAACGTCCGGCTAGGCTTCCTTATCGTCCGGCAGGAGTGGCTGCGTGACGCGGCGAAACTCTACCTGAAGTACTGTCTGCCACTCTACTCGGCGAGCACCTGCCGGACACGGGTGCAGTCGCTTGCATGCTTCTCTGACTTCCTTGCAGAGGTGAAGCCTCAAGCCACGGCAAAAGCACATCACACGCAGACTGCTGCTCGACTACCTCAACTATCTGCAGAAAAGAGTGCGCCCGGGATGCGCCAAGAACAACGTGCTCAATCTGAGAAACTTCCTGGAGATGTCGCACCGTGAGGCTTGGCTCCCAGTCGGACCCGAACGACTGATCTATGACGAGGAGGTGCCTCAGCCTCCCAAGCCTCAGCCACGCTATCTGCCCTCGGCGGTTCTGGATCAACTCAATCGCCATCTTGACGATCTCAGGGCTCCGTGGCGGCGAATGATCCTGATCCTTCAGGAGTGCGGCATGAGAATCAGCGAACTCCTGGAGCTTCCTGTTGACTGTCTCACGCAGGATGCGCGCGGCGTTCACTATCTGCGTTACCTGCAAGGAAAAGTTCGACGGGAGAACGCGATCCCGGTGTCGACCGTAATCGCAAGCCTGGTGCAAGAACAGCAGGCCACAGTGCGCGCCGGAAGGATAGAGTCGGCGCTCCTCTTCCCAAACTCAAAAGGAGGGGTTCTCAAGCAGGCCAGCTTCGCTCACAGGATCAATCGCCTTGCCTACGATCACGACATACGCGGAGCGGACGGCAAGCTGTTCCGCTTCCAGGCGCATCAGTTCCGTCACACCGTTGGAACCCGTATGGTCAATCTCGGAGTTCCTCACCACATCATCCAGCGTTATCTCGGCCACAAGGGTCCGGAGATGACCAGCCGCTACGCCCATATCCACGACGCCACCATGAAGGACAAACTGTCGGAGTATCTGAAAGGCACGCTGATCGATGTCTCCGGCAAAGTGGTTGCAGAGGATGGGGTCAACGACACGGCCGATCTGCAGTGGTTCACTCGCAGCGTCCTGGCTCAAGCTCTGACGAATGGCTACTGTGCGATCCCAATCGTGGCTGGGCCATGTCCACATCCGAACGCCTGCCTCAACTGTGCTCACTTCCGGACGGATGCCACGTTCCTCGAAGTGCATCGCGCCGAACTGCACGAGACCGAGCGAGTCATCGCCAAGGCGGACGCGAACGGATGGGTGCGACAAAGTGAGATGAACGCAGCGAAAACGAACAAGCCTCATCAACATCGTCACAACACTGGAGGCACATCATGGTTAGGAACCGGCAGGTCTGAAGCGCAGTGCTCGATCGCGCAGCGACGGAGCGATGTCGCGCGCCACCGCAGCGATCCTACAGATGCAGTCGGAAGAAGTCGGAGATCAACTTCCGCAGCGTCGCCGCACATGCCGAAGCGTCTCGACGGCATGGTTGTACCGAACGAAGTCCTTGCGGGACAAAATCATGAAGATGCGAACCACCTCGCCGGTTGTTGCCGGCGAGGATCTGCAGCATCGTCAGCGGCTCTCGCACGAACGAGTCGTGGCGACTCTCCGACTCCGCATTCGGACGTTGGAGGAAATCAATCGCGAGCTGAAAGAGCAACTCGAAGCCGCCTACGGCAGACTTGCGGTGGTGCAGACCGAAGCTCGGGTTCTTGCACCGAACGTCAAAATGATGAGTTAATTACTTGCGATCGATGCTCCGAGGCATTCCGGGGTACGTAGTTGCCGCAAACCCGACTTTCAGGAACTGACAGAGATTCGGTTTTCTTGCCGCTCATAGACATCGGTTCAACGCTCTGAGCGGGGAAGACTGCTATTCGGTCCTCAAAGCTTGCGATGGATTGGTTGAGGCTGCGCGTTGAGCTGGGATGAGTCCAGCAGCTGCGGCTGCTGCGGTCAGTGTCAGGGTGGCGATGGCGAGGACGGTGAGGCTCATGCCCTTGGATTCGTAGAGCTGGGATTCGATGTAGCGGACGCAAAACCAGGCTACGGGGATGCCGATGGCTGCGAGGCCGATCGCGGTCTGGAGCATGGCTCCGCGCATGATCATGCCGACAACGGAGCTGCGGTTTGCGCCGAGGGCCATGCGGATACCGATCTCGGAGGTGCGGCGGGCTACGGTGTAGGCGGTGACACCGTAGAGGCCGAGGGTTGCGAGCAGAAGAGCCAGGATGCTGAAGAGAGTCATGAGGCGCGTGATCATGCGGTCCTGAGTGAAGCGGTCGGCGATCTGCTCGTCGAAGGTCTGGAATTTCACGACGGAGAGGTTTGGATTGATGGCGGCGAGTGTCTGGCGGGCGATGGATTGCATGTTGTCCATGGGGCGATCGGTCTGGATGACGATGGCGCCGGCGTAGAGGCCGGTATCCTGCTCGATTGGGCGTTGGCGTGCGGACTCTGGTATGCGTTGGGTCATGGGGATGAAGTACATGGGGTGGTTCTTCCAGGTCGCGGAGGTGTATGCGGTGTCCTCGACGACGCCGACGATCTCAAAGTCTCCTGAGGATTGCGGCCCGGGTGAGCCGAAGCGGCGACCGATCGGGTTCTCGCCGGGCTTGAAGAATCTTTTGACGAAGGACTGATTGACGACGGCGACGGCTGGAGAGGTTGAGGTGTCCTGGGTGGTGAAGCCTCGTCCCATGAGGACGTGGGTGCCTACGGAGTCGAAGTATTCGGCGTTGCCCCTGACCCAGGAGGCTCCGTCGTTGTGGAAGGGCTGGCCCTGGATTTGGACGCCATCGCCCGTGTTGTTGGCCTCCATTGGGGTGTTGGTGGAGATGCCAACCTTTTGGACGCCGGGGATGGCGTGGAACCGTTCTTCGATGGTTCGATAGAGGGCTTCCACCTGGGCGGGGGAGTAGCCCGCTGCCTGCGGGTTGAAATGGACGATGTATCGGTTCGTCGGGTTGAGCTTGAGATCGATGTTCCTGAGCTTATTCAGGCTTTGGATAAACATGCCTGCTCCGACCAGCAGCACCAGGGCGAGAGCCGACTGCAGCACGATGAGGCTGCGCTGCAGGAGTGAGGCTCCGGAGGTGGTGGTGCGGGTCCCGCTGCGGAGGGCGTCGGCTGGGTTTGCGTTGGATGTGATCCATGCAGGGGCTACGCCAAAGAGGATGCCGGTGAGGAGCGAGATTCCGAAGGCAAAGGCGAGCACCACTCCGGAGGGGCTGGCGTCGATGGGGACGTTCTGCGCGCCGGGGAAGGCCATGGCGAGAAGCATGCGAGTGCCGGCGTAGGCGACGATGAGGCCGGCCATGCCGCTGATGATCGAGAGGACGATGCTTTCGGTGAGGAGCTGGCGGACGATTCTTGTTCGCATCGCGCCAAGTGCTGTTCGGACGGACATCTCTTCGCGGCGGTTCATTCCGCGGACGAGCAGAAGGTTGGCGATGTTGGCGCAGGCGATGAGGAGTACGAGGCCGGAGATCCACATCAGAAGCTTAAGTTTGGAGGCGTAGCTGTCCTGCATGTCCTGGATGCCGGCGCCGCCGGGCGACAGAACTACGTGAGCTTTGGCCAGAGCACGCTTGCCTTCTTCGTCTGAGAAGGTTGTAGTGGGTGCGAATGATTGCCGGACCAATTCGGTGATTTTGGCCTGGAGCGGGGCCATGGCTACGCCGGGTTTTACGCGACCGATGATGTAAAGCCAACGCATGTCGGGCTCGTGCACGAAAGTAGAGTTGGCCAGGACCGGCATGGATTCGATGGGGAGATAAAAGTCGGGCGGGGTGCTGGAGAGGCGATCGCCGTAGAAGCCTTTGGGAGCGATGCCTGCGATGGTGACGGCCTTGGTGTTGATCCAGAATGTGCTGCCGACGACGGACGGGTCGCCGGCGTAGTTGTTCTGCCACATGTCATAGCTCATGATGGCGACGAACGGTGCGCCATCCACGTTGTCCGCGTCCGTGAAGAGACGTCCGATCTGCGGCTGAAGGCCGAAGGTGCGGAAGTAGTTGCCGGAGACGAATTCGCCCGTGACGGAGCGGGCGCTCTCCTGGGTCTTGTCGCGTCGAGCGATGATTTGACCGATGCCAGACTGCATGGCGGCTAATTCTTCAAACTCCGGCGCGTTCTTCTGTAGCTGGTGCCAGTTGTCGGTGGCGAACAAGGAGTAGCTGCCGTCGTCCCGCTCCGGAGCTTCCGCCGTTCCCCAGTTGACGCAGCACTCGTTGGTGTTGCCTATACGGATGAGGGTGGAGGGGTCAACGACGGGGAGATTTTTGAGCAGGATGGCGTTGACCAGGGTGAAAATAGCAGCGTTGGCTCCTATGCCGAGGGCGAGGGTCAGAACGGCAGTCACGGTGAAGCCGCGGCTCTTTCGGAGCTGCCGGAGGGCATAGCTGACGTCTTGAAGAAGAGTTCCGAGGAAGAAGCTCGGACGTTGTTCGTGGGATTGTGCTCGCGCGCTCTCAATTCCCCCGAACGCTACGACCGCTTTTCGGCGTGCCTCCTGTGGCGTCATTCCGGTCGCGATGTATTCCTGGGCCTGCCGTTCGATGTGGAACTGCAACTCGTCGTCTATTTCACGATTGGGTTTTGGAGACATCAAAAAACGAAGGCGCGTCAACCATTCTTTGAGCATCGTATCCTCCTACTTCAGCACTAAGGCGATTGCTGTTGAGATGCGGCCCCAGTCTTCGAGCTCAGCTTGCAGTTGCTTCTGCCCAGTCTTGGTCAGCGAATAGTATTTCGCCTTGCGGTTGTTTTCCGAGGCTCCCCACTCGGCCTTTATCCACCCCTTGTACTCCAGCCGGTGAAGAGCGGGGTACAGCGACCCCTGTCCAATCTGAAGTGCGTCCTTCGACACCTGCTGAATTCGTTGCGCGATACCCCACCCATGCATTGATTCGAGGGCAAGTGTCCTCAATATCAGTAAATCCAGCGTTCCCTGCAGAAGATCTGTAGTTGGCATTGTTCCCCTCGACATTCAACAAGAGAATGCATGACTGACCTGTCGAATGTCAAGGGGTGAACTTCCATCGATGGACCCGTTTCGCCGGAGTTCCCGGAAAGCGGCGCTTGCGGCAAGGCCACCCGGTCAAGCGCCCAATCCGCGACCCTGCACGTCGTTTACATATAAGCAACGTACGGGTCGCATAAAGACAAAGAAAAATCTTGCCAACTATAGATAACGTAAGGATGCACGTCGACGCGCTGCGAGTTTTCGACTAACTGCCATTCAAGGGCTTGCTCGTCGGAAAGTTGCACGATGCGGACGGGCACTTCGTCCATTTCGGCAAGGTGGGCGGCACGGAAGCGCCGCGCTCCTGCGACGATCTCATAGCCTTCACTGTCGGGTCGAACGGTAATGGGCTGGATGAGTCCTTGGGTGCGAAGGCTTTCGGCAAGCTCGGCCAGCTTGAAGTCATCGAAGGTGCGGCGGGGGTTGGTGGTGGACTCGTGGATGCGGCTAGGGCGAATGGTCTGGAATCCGACGTTGCTCTTCTTGGTGGTCGTCATGGATGTTGCTCCTTTTGTGTTGGTTCGTGGCATGTGACATACATGCCGAACGCCAACCTGGCGAAGGCGGGGGGTAGCAACTGCAAGCTGAGGGGTATCCCCACCCTTGTAACGGAGCGGGCGGAGTGGAAAGGGCGGAGCGGAGCGGAGGTCTGCACAAGCGCAGCGCGGAAGATTGGGGACACGGCTTGCGGGCGCGAGGGGCGGAGCTCCCCTTCCATGTCTTTTTGCAAGCTTTATGCGCAGGGAGGTTCTTGTCCTTGCCTCGATGGCCTGGATTTGTTTGGAACAGTAAATTCCATTGGGCCGGGAACCGGGCAACGTTCAGCGACAGTCGCTCAAACTTCCATACGCGGATTGGCTACCGCAAGAACGTGTGTCGTCGCAGGCTTGCCTCGGACTTAGCGCGGGCGTCGGAGTAGTTCCGGCCCATGGAGCTCACGAGGATCACCATGACCAGTTGCCCGGTTCCCGGCCCAATAGGGACGAACGTCGTTCTACTTTAGGTGGCCATGTTGGCCCTCATTTCCTGGCCGATGGCCCAGATGAAGCCGGCAAGCTCTCTTGCGATCGCTGCGACGACAACCGTTGGCTTCTTGCCTCTGGCGATCATCGAGCGATAACGAGTACATAGCCTGGTTTGTGCTTTCCAGGCGATATCGCGAATCTTCTTGGGCAGGCGGACGAGGATCTCCGCCTTCTCCTTCGCAATGCGTGCCGGATACTGATAGCTCCAGGCTGCTTCGATGAGCATGCGTCTGGCTTCGCGGTTGCCAGTCTTCGTGATGCCACCGCGGCGGATCGTCCCGCCGCTGGAGTGTTCGGAAGGAACGAGGCCGAGATAGCCCATCAACAGGCGCGGTGACTCAAAGCGGCTCAGATCACCGGTGGATGCGATGAAGGTTGCTGCGGAGACGAGGTCGACCCCGCGCAATCCTCGCAGTGCTTCTACAAGCGGTCCCAAGGACCAGCTCGCAACCATCGCAGAAATCCTCTCTATCAGCGCGTCTCTTCTCTCCTGTGCGGTCCACACCGTCTCCAGGTAGTCCTGGAAGACGATTCCATGAGCATGCTCTTGAAATTTCTGACCCGCGAGCCAGCTACGATGGCGTTGCGTCCAGTGCTTGCCCGTCGGATAGCTGCGGCCATGACGCAACAGGAAGGCGAGCAATTGCTGGCGGGCCCGCATCAGGTGCATGGATGCATCGACTCTTGCCCTGACCAAATCGCGAAGGGCTTCGTGTGTGGTGTCTGGAACCCACACCGGCGTCAGATCCCCGGACCGGTGGAGAATCGCCAGCTTTTCGGAGTCACGCCGGTCGGTCTTGATCCGCTGTCCTGGCTTGCGCGGAATCATCGAGGGCGCCGCAACGGTACACTTGTGGCCAAGTCCCGTCAGCTGGCGATGGATGCCGTATCCACAGCCGCTTGCTTCATAGCAGAAGTCGAGCTCACCATATCTCGCGAGCTGCTTCGCCATCTTGTGCACGGCTTCCGGCGTGTTCGGGATCACACCGAGAAACCGCACCGGCCCGCTCCGACCGTCTTCTGCAACGCTGATGGAAATGGTCGCCTTGTGAACGTCCATGCCAACGAATGATCTGACCTGCTTCATGCCTTTCCTCCTGTGGACAGGAGAACCGATCCTGCGGCTCTAGAAAAGACATACAGACTTAGAGGGTTTGGCGGTTGCTTTTAGGGTGGTCGTTGCGGGCAGGAACAGGCCCGCTGAGAAGGGTGGCGGAAGACGCGGAGCGGCTGAAGATAGGGAGGAGGCCTCCTCCCTTAAGCGCTAACTTAATAATTAGTTCCGGTCTGGTTGTGATCCGGGATGTGTGTTGCCGTTCGGGCTCGCGACCTTGAACAATTGGTAGACCCGCGCCCGCAATTCCTCGTCGCAGAGACTTGTGCGGTCGACACACGAGATGATGTAGTCCACCTGGGTTGCGGATCGATGCGGCAAGCTTGATGCAATGGCGAGCTGTTCTGAGGTGAGGTGTTTGGGCAGATGGATGTAAGGATCGGCCTTTGCTTGTATCCAAAGTTCGAGCATCAGCTTGTAGCTTAGGCGTCCGTGATGACGCTTTACGGTGTCCCGACAATGACGAAAGTCTTTAACTGGGTCAGGGAGATGCTGTTCGAGTTCCGGAAGGAGCCACCCATAGAACCGATCCACCCGTTTGGCGTAGCTAGAAAGGAGCTCGCTGACGTCCACGGTTTCGCCAAGGGTCGCAAGATGTTGTTTCGCAGGGGCAGTTAGTTCCGCCTCCGCCAAGAGATCTTCCGCATCGATCTTGAAATGAGTGTAGCGTCCATCCTTCGAGTAGACAGTTTGCCAGTTGGCGGCAGTGTGTAATCGATGGCCAAGCAGGTTTCGCAAATCCTTGACGAGCTCGTGCTCATTTTCGTCAAATATCTCTTTACGCTTTTTGTCGAAGCTGTCTGTGGGAAGTTGATCCTTCACCCGACGGCTGTAGGCCACCAAGGCTTGGGATGCATCGACCGCTGCGAGCAGTTCTTTGTTGACACAAATCGAAAGTTCCATTTCCAAGGCTTCGCGCTCGGTCCTAGCGTCGGGCGATCCGAGAGCTGGAAAGGATGCTACTGCAGCCTCCAAATCGGTCATCGCCCGATGGAACACCTTAAGCATCGTCTGAACTGACTCAATCTTGCGCTGTGTCTTGTAAGCAGGATGGGCGCGCATCACACGCTCAAAGTCCTGCGGCGACAGCGCGCAAAGTTGATCGAGAGCGTCCTCCGTGGTTGGAAGCGTATTCAGTGCCTCGGAAAGCCGCTCGCGCTGCTTACGCCGCTCGTCCGCCTGGTGACGGACCACTAAATTGAACAGCTCATGCGCTTCCGGCGGTGTCCATCCCATACCGTCCATCATAGTAAGGATTGGGACGCTACGCAGTTGGACGTCCGCCCAAAAACTGGCCGGGAGGGGTCACCTTCTAGCTCGTCCTGCTTAAGTTAGCAACCTCCGTCGAGAGAAGTTCCTTCTCGTTCGAATGATTTTGCGGGAAAAGAGGTCAAGGGGAAAAACCGAAGGGGTTTGTCCCCTTGCGCCCGCTTCAGGGGCCGCATTGCGGCGTTCACCCTGAAGCGGGCGGCACCTGGTTATGCGTCCAGCATGAGGAGGACGGTGCGAACGCCTGTACCTGCTCCGATGAAAGTATCTGAAGGCAATTCTTCCCAGATACCGCCGCGCGCTTCAACGAGGGGCCGTAGCTTGTCGTTCTGCCTCGGGCCGTTGGCACAGATGGCTACGAGTCGGCCTCCGGGCTTCAACATCTTCAAGGCGTGCATAATGTGCTTGATATCGTCTGCATTCGCAAACGGAGGATTCATAACAATGCGGTCGAATGTTCCTAGATCGCCGTTGCACTCCAAGAAATCGGCCTGCCGAGTGTCATCGACACAATCAACCGTGCGGAGCCGGTGAGCCATATTGCAATTCAGCTCAACCGCTGTGATCGCGTAGCCGTGAGCATTGCGGCGGATCGCATCAATGATTCGGCCTGTTCCTGCGGAGGGTTCTAAAACCTGTTGCCCTGGGCGAATGTCCGCAAGCGCGACCATACGGTCTGCCAACTCGGGCGGTGTGGGGAAGAGTTGCGGAACGGCTACGATCACCACGCCCTGAGCGGCGGTCTTCTTCATTTCGTGGAGTTCATCGTGCGAGGGGATGCGCTCGTCATGCTGGGGCGGTGTGCGCGGCGTCGGGACTGGATTTTGTGCCTTCAGGTCTTGCGCCATCGTTGCAAGCGTCTCGGCGGCGGTGGGCTCCGCTGGGGTCAACGGAGCTTGTTTCGTGGGTGGGTCGATGCGCTTGGCGTCGGTGAGATAGACAGAAACGGTCTTCCAGTTTCCGCCCCATGTCGAGCGGGTGCGGTGCGCTCCGTGGGTATCGGTCGCGGCGTGAGTCGTAGACTGTGGAACGTCGGACATCTTCTTTCGCTTCCATTCGTCCGTCGTCATGTGTTTGAAGCCGTCGCCGGGATAGTTGCACATCGGGGGGAGCTTGCTTGCTGCCTTGACTGCTGCGGTCTCCTCGGGCTTCGGTGCCTGATAATCCTTGACGCTCTCGATATCGGCTTTGTATTTGCTCCCGTAGAAGTAACGGCGCGGTGTAGTGGTTAGGCTGCTGATGGCGTCGCCGGTCTTGTTGATCTTCAGAATTACAAGCCACTCATCGCCAATAAAAACCTTGCCCCCAACTTCAAAATTGAAGCGGTCGGCGGCGAGGCCTCCAGTCTCCCCAAGCATTGCCTTCTCGTAAGCGATACGGTTCGTATAGTGGTCGATCCAGCGGTCATAAGTGGGAATGACACGAGGGTAAGTTTCCAGAGCAACCGCTAGAACCTCGTCCAAGGTGCGGGGTGCGTAGAGTGTGGGGAAACTGCCCTGTAGCGCGTCGTATGCGCTCGGGGTGTGCTGGAAGTCTTCGCGGTCGCCTTCCTTGCGTGGCATGTGTAGATGGCACATCCCAGCGATGCGAAGAGCAACCTTAGCCTGGAGTTCCTTGTCTTGTTCGTTGGCGCATTCAGTCCAGAGTTTTAGCCACATCTCGGCCTCTTGTTTGTTGCGCTCCTGCTTGCGCTTGTCGGCTTCCAATCCCTTGATGCGGCGATGGCGTACGCCGGGAAGCGCCTTATACTTCGCGTGGTGGAGTGCTCCTGCTGCGCGTTGTTCCCAGTAACGGGCGGTCTGCCACATCTGGACCGTCTTCCTCATGCCGTTCTCGATGCGCTCGGCGTCCTTCCGGGCGTGGCGTTCGCTGTGGTGGCCGACGAGAATAGGCTGACCAAACGGGATATTGTCGGCGATACGGTGGACGGCAACATGTGCGCGCTGCGCGTCTTCGATGCGGCTGTCTTTGTAGTCGCTGAAACGGTCGGCGCGTTCCTCGGCGCGGTCTACTAGGCTCCTGTCTTCGTCTTCGATCTCCCCGGCCAGCTCAATAAGCAAATCCTCGCGGCTGGGTGTCCACATCGGCGCGACGAATAGGTCTTGCTTCGGTGCCCAAATGAAACCGGCAGCTTTCACGCGAGCATACGTCTCGCTGTCGAGGCGGGTTGTGGAGTAGAGACGGAGTTTGTTGTCTTCGGGGGAATAGGTAGCGGTGTAGCTCATCGGGTTTTCTCTCCTTCGGGTCGTATGGTGCGGTGGTAGGGTCGGTGCTAGATGAGGCCTGCGGCTCGCATGAAGGAGGGGCAACCGTGGGGGCATGTGCCGTCTGGTTCCACCTCGCAATGCTCGGTACAAAGCGCAAGGGCGTTCGCGTCGCCAAACATCACCTCTTCGGCCATAGCCTCAAAGGTGCGTCCTTCTTGTTTCAGCATTTCAGTCAAGCTGATGCGGTAGGGATTTGCAGTCGTGTTACTCATGGGTTCTCGTCCTCGCTTTGCAGTGGTTAGGCTGTGGCTGTTCACACAGGCACGCCTTGGCCCTGGCCCAAGCCAGCGGAGGCGGCAAGTGCAATAGGAGGGTTCCCTACCCTCGGAACGAA
>CAWIQU010000010.1:0-165826 GCA_963838345.1 uncultured Acidobacteriaceae bacterium
CAGCGTTGGTTTTTAGATTGAACGATACCATGATGTGGTGCTTGTGAAACTCCACGGTTTTTTCACTGAGATTCAGGAGCGCGGCGATCTCTTTCATCAGCCGACCCTCGCCGAACAATTGGACGATGTCCCTTTGTCTTGGTGTAAGGTCTTTTGAGAACTGCCTTGCTCTTGCCTTTGCTTCCGCCCAATCTTCAGACCTCATCCCAGGCACTATATAGGAGTGGCCGCGCATCACTTCGTCGATTGCTTTGAGCAACTCTGTCCCAGCCGAATGCTTAAGGACAAACGCCACGTGACCTAGTTCCAGAGCCGCAGCTGCAAGGTGTGGATCGTCCTGCATGGTCAAGAAAATGAACTTTACCTTTGGGTTGCTTTCCTTGATCCTCCGAGCTGCGTCAAGCCCATTGAGCAGAGGCATTCCCACATCGACGATGACAAGATCGGGTTTAAGTTTTGCAGCTTCATCCAGGAGGGCGCGGCCGTCCGAGACTTGTCCGATTACTTCGAAGCTCTTTTCCAAATAGGACCGCAAAGCATCGGAAAAGATAGCATGATCGTCTGCTAATAATAGACGCGGGCGACGTTGGTCTGTACGAACTGTGTCCATAATATGCGACCTTCCCTGCGCATCAAGATTGACCTGAAAGGGATTGTCGACTGGTGTTTGTTTCGATTTCCGTCACCCAGCAAACAGATTGTCGCAGAGAGCAACTGATGGAGCGAAACGTATGCAATCTATCCAGTACAAATAATTGTGGACTTGTGATTGGACTATTGACAACTGGCAAAAGTAACAGACGGTAGGTTAAAAGAATAAAGTAGGCAAGCCCTGGCTACTGAGATAGATCAGCCGCCAATTGGAGAGGAACCGTTGCTTCAATCCTTGTTCCCTTTCCTAGTTCGGAATAAATCTTGAGATGTCCGCCGACCAGGCGTGCACGTTCCCCCATGCTTCTTATACCTAGACCTGGCTTACCGTTTACCCTCGCATCGAATCCTTTGCCTTCGTCGCGAATGGAGACGAGTATTCTATCTCCTGTTCTGCGCAACCTAACCTCAGCCTTTGCAGCACCACTGTGCTTTTTCAGATTCTGAAGCGCTTCCTGAACAATACGGAACAAACACAGAGCAACATCTGAATGAACGCCCTTTGGAATGTCGTCGGTCGAAAAATCGATCTCGATACCATGCCGGTTGCTGAATTCTTTACACAAGGCGCTAATTCCAGAGACTAGTCCCAAATTTTCAAGCGTCGCGGAATGCAACCTATGGGAGACAGTGTGAATGTCTGCTCCAAGCTCGCTTGCAGAATTGAGAAGTTCGTGGAGTTGTTGTTTGGCACTTCGTGGAAAATTTGGTAATGCCTCCTCCGCGCTTTCCAAGCCGAGTGCCAGGAGCGCCAGGCGTTGACTGAAGTCGTCGTGGAGTTCGGCAGCCAGCCGGCTTCGTTCTTTCTCCTGGGAGTTAATCAATAAGCCACTAAGTTGCACTTGGGCATCTCTTGCGATTCTTAGTTGTTTTTGACCAAATTGCAGGTAGATTGCAAAAGCGGAGACGCTGAGAATGATAAACAGCGCACTGATCCAATACCACTTTGTGCGCTCCCATACCGATAACTCCCGGAAAAGAATCGTGCTCCCTGGCGGGAGGTCCTCTTCCTTCAGCCCCCAGCGGCGCATTGCGCGCCAATCGAACATGTAGACGTTCTTGTTGATTGCGATTGGGATGCTTTGTGGCTTCTCGCCGTTGAGAATTTTAGCAGCTATTGTGGCGGCAGCGCGACCGTCTGCTTCCCAGCTAATCAGATACCCTCCGACAGTTCCCCGGCCGAGGTCCACATCATCCATGACGTAAATTGGTGCGTTCGCTGCGCTCACTATTAGTGGAACTGATTGAGCAGAGTCAATAAAATGAGATCCTGCGGCGTCCTGTGTTATTGCAGTGTGATACACAATGCTGTCAGCAGGCAGGTGTTTTAGGCGTTCGAGTAGTGATGGCATCTCGAGTTCTGTAAGATACGTAAACTCAAGCTTTGATTCGTAGTTACGAAAGGATTCTTTGGCGATGGCTTCCCAGTCCCGGTCAAAGCTGCCCACTCCACCGGTCACGAACACATGCCTAGTGTGTGGTTGCAATTTCAGCGCTGCGAGAAGTGTGTTCTCAGGTTGAGCTACTCCAAATACGCCCGTAACGTGGAGGTCGAGCTTGAGACCTTGCAGCATTTCCCGTGTCGTTCCGCAAAAAACAATCGGCGTGTTTGGGAATGAGCTCTCATGCGACTCAAGCATGTACCTGAGCGAAGCAGGCCCAACCGTAATGATCACAGCCGGTATGCGGCTTGAATATTTTTGAGCGTACCAATCACGGATGCTGCGCTGAGAAGCTTCGTCTGGAAACAATGTTGATTCTATAGTTTCGTGATACAGCTCGATTTGATAGGGAGAAGTTTCTAAACCAGTAACAATGGCATGATCGAGCAGCGCAATGCCGGGCGACGAGGTAGAGTCAAAGTCATTGATAATAAGGACTCGACGTACAGACTTTTGTGCGTGGGAAGCGATGGTTTGCGTTAGAAGGAAGATGATTACCGCAAATAGGAGCAGGCGCTGCCATAAGGTTCCGGAGTGAGGCTGACCGGATGTGGGCCCGCGGATAGTTCTGTGGGTCGTTATCACAGAATCCTCCAAAAGCGCTCAGCTGCGAGCAGCTTCTGTGAACGAACTAACTAATAAACGCGCGGTCAGACCAATTATAAATTCCTAGCCCCTGATTTCTGGTTGACGGAAATGATTTTATAATTTGTGAGATAAGTTTGTAGGTCTAAAGGTTGTTTATAGGTCTGAGATTGCCGTTACCCTTTAAGTAACCATTCTAGAAGTATGGTGGAAATGAACTTTGCATTGATGGCATAAGAGGCAGGTTAGCCCAGGGCTCGTTGAGTTGTTTCCTGGAGGCCGCTATGAGCTACCGTCCGCGACAAACGCTCCGCAAGTGCGGTGTCTTGCGACCTCTGTTGTTAGCGGTTAGTGTTTGGGTATTAGGACAAGTACCTCTTGTCAGCCAGACAACCGCGACAGGAGCGTTGACTGGGGAGGTAGTGGATCTGTCGGGTGCAGTAATCCCGGAGGCGGCTCTTCGCCTAACCAGCGAGGAAACGAATACCGTCTTCTCCGCAACGTCCGATGATCTTGGACGGTTCAGTTTTCTGCTTCTAGCTCCTGGCAATTATCAATTGGATGTAAGCAAGACAGATTTTCGGGCTTTGACACTCTCTGGTCTGGTGATCTCCGTCACTGAAACACTCAGAGTTGACCCGCGCTTACGGCTCGCGACGCAGCTGCAGAGCACAGACGTCCAGTCACAGCCGACGTTAATGATTCAGACGGACACGTCTGCCCTGGGTCGAGTGGTGAACGAGGCTACTTTGAGCGAGTTGCCGATGGTCACCAGGAACTTTACTCAGATCGCGGGGCTCTCCCCGGGAGTAATAGTTGGAGTTTATAACGCTGGAGAGTTAGGTCTCGGAGGAACGGCGTTGTCTCAGATAGCAGCGTCCAATGACGGGATCTTTGTGCATGGAGCGCGATCGTACGATAACAACTTCATTCTAGATGGAATAAGTGTCAGCGACGTTCAAGGAAGTGCAAGCGGGAGCGGCGGCATACCTCTACCAAATCCCGATAGTCTGCAGGAGTTTAAGGTTCAGACTGGTCTCTACGATGCCGGTTACGGGCGCTATGCCGGCGCCAACGTCAGTGTGATTACCAAGTCCGGTGGAAATGCGTTTCACGGAACGGTCTTTGAGTTCTTTCGGAATGAAGCTCTCAACGCAAGCGACTATTTTCTGAATCGAGCCCCGGTGCTGAAAGAGAATCAGTTTGGGTTTGCCTTCGGCGGACCGATTAAGAAAGAGAAGCTGCTCTTCTTCAGTTCCTATCAGGGGACGCGCCAGTCAAATGGCGCAGCTTCTGGTCAGTCGCGGGTTGCCTGCTCCGCAGGTCTTAACGAACCGCCGCTAACGGACGACAGATCTCCGCCAGCACTTGGAAGGTTGTTTGGTGGAATGGCCGGCGCTTTGGGGGGCGAGGCCGTGAAAGCAGACGGCTCAAATGTCAATCCTGTTGCTTTGAACCTGTTGAACTTCAAGCTCTCGGACGGATCTTTCCTGATTCCAACGCCGCAAACTGTAGACCCAACGATGCCGTTCGCCCAACAAGGTCTGTCATTCCTCTCAAGGCCGTGCCACTTCAGCGAAGACCAATTTCTGGCGAATGTCGATTACTTGACCACTTCTAATAGCAGATTTACGGTCCGATATCTGTTTGCTCCAGGGAGCGAAACCGTTACTTTCCCGGGTAATGGTGTCGATCCGGCGGGCAACGTACCTGGATTCCCAAGCCCGAGCGAGTCGGACTTTCAGGTGCTTTCTATCGCTCGGATCGATGGTTTTCACAACGGTTGGCAGAACGAAGCGCAGTTCGGGTATGTGCGCACAAAGACCAGTACACAGGCCGAGGCTCCGTTCAAATGGTCAGACGTTGGAGTTGCTGAGGGAGAGATGAATGACAACAATGAGCTTCCGAGTTTGCGAATCCTTGGCTCGATAAGTCTCGCTTCCGGATTTCCTCGCACGATGACTCAGAACAGTTTTGTTTTCAGCGATAGCCTCAGTTTTATTCACGGAGCCCACACCGGACGTCTAGGCGGATCCGTGACAAGGGTTCAGGACAACGTTGATCTGGTAGGACTTGCGTCCTTTGCGGACTTTCTTAGCTGGCCAGATTTTTTGCTGGGCCTTAGCGCGCAGGGTAATGGATCCGCCTTCAGCAATGTCTATTCGTCAATCGATGCGTTTGGACTGACTACTCGAGAATATAGGGCGTGGGAAGGTGTGGCATTTGCCCAGGACAACTATCGTGTTAACAGTTCCCTGGCTCTCAACCTGGGCGTGCGATACGAAAGGCTCGGCGAATTCGGAGACAACTTAGGTAGGAACGCATCCTTCGACTTCAGCAAAGCTGATCCAAGTCCTCCGCCTAACGGGAGTCTTGCAGGCTATCTTGTGGCTTCCAATTTTTCGGGTGCTCTTCCGCAAGGTGTGACGCGAGTGGACAATACGTATGGTAACTACGGAGTCGGACAAGACACGATTGCACCAAGAATCGGGTTTTCGCAGCAACTTCTGCCGCATTTGATTCCTTTGGTTTTACGAGGGGGGTACGGTATCTATTACTCACGGCCGACAGGCCAAGCCTTCTATCAAAATATATTCGGGGCCCCGTTCTCGGAGTTCCGTATTAGTTCAGGACCGTCCAACGCGAATGCGACTTTCCAATCACCATTTCTGCAGCCGTTTCCCACTCCTGAGTCCTTTCCTGAGTTTTCGTCTTACTCCCCTGCTTCCACAGCGACCGTATACGCCGTGTCCCCTGATTTTCGGCCGGCGATCATTCATCAGTACTCCTTGAATGTTCAGGTTGAACCCCGGAATGCGTGGTTACTCGAAGTGGGATATGTGGGGACGCGAGGCCTGCACTTGGTGCGTCAACGCTCTTTCAATCAGGCGCAATCCGCTTCCGTATCCAGCCCGGTAAGAGGAGTGACTACGAACACGATCGCGAATATTCCCTCGCGGCTCCCGATACTGGGGATACCATCAGATTCCGGTATAGAAATGGAGTCGGAGGGAAGTTCCTGGTACAACGGCCTTGAGGTGAGCCTGACAAAATTGCTAGGACGTGGCTTTCAGTTTCTCGCGTCTTACACCTTCTCGAAGACGTTGGATACTGATGGCGCGGATATCAATTCGACGTCATCAGGGAATCAGGTCACCCTGGGAGATCAGAACTCTCCCAACCAACGGTGGGGCCGAGCGAGCTTTGATCGCACACACCGGTTTGTTATAAGCGGGACTTGGGCGCTACCCAGCGCAGGCAACGAGATTCAACGCGCAATCTTTGGGGGCTGGACCCTTGCATCCATAGTGACTGTGCAATCGGGCAATGCTCTGACGATCGCTTACACTAATCCGCAAAACGTTTTTGGAATCAGTGAAGACAGGGTGGAACTGACGGGCCGTTGTAAGAATTCTCAATTTGTGACCGGAGGACCGATCAATTCGAAACTGGGAAACTATTTCGACAACTCGTGCTTTACGACACCCCCGGTGATCGGCACCGATGGAACAGGGACCGCTTTTGGGAATAGCCGCACGGGGGCAGCAACTGGCCCCGGACAGGCGAACGTCGATGTCGCCTTTTCGAAGATACTAAAATGCAGGCGGCCCGTCGAAGGGGGCGGCCTGGAGTTCCGTACGGAATTCTATAACGCGCTCAATCATCCGCAGTTTGCGAATCCAGACAATGACTTCGCTTCTCCGACATTTGGTGTCATTCGAAGTACGTCAGTTAGTTCTCGCGTGATTCAACTCGCGCTGAAGTTTGCCTTCTAGCGGAAGTCGGGAATTGCGGCAGGAAATTAATTCTTCATAAATATTCACGTGGGCACAAACGGAGAGATGTAGGTCCGCCCTTCAAGAGCGGCGTCTATGGCAGGGATCAGATGCGTTTTCATGCATGACTTGAGGACGTATCCCGATGCGCCTTCGGCCATACACGCCTCTAAGGAACTCCTCTTCTGAATGAACAGTCAAGAAGACTACCTTCACGAAAGACCATGACTTGCGCAATTGAATAACAGCATCGATTCCATTCACAACAGGGCATAGTGATATCGGTCACGATCACGTCTGGCCGAAGCCGGAGTGCCTCAGACACCAGCATGGCGCCGTCAGTCGCAATTCCAACCAGGTCGAAATGGGGTTTCAAGAGGATGGACGCGGCTTCGAGAAGCGGAGGATGATCGTCGGCCAATAGAATTCTAGGTTTCATAGCTAATAGATCCTAAAGTTAGGTCCACACAGATAGGTTCCCAAACGCGAAAACTAGAACAATATCGCTCGCATAAACAACTGGGGAATTTCCTAGATTGACCCGTGGTTGTCAGCGACCTAGGGATTTCCCTAGTTAGGGAATCTCCTAGTTGTGGTGATTGGGTTCCGAGGCATACAAGACTCTCAACCTCTAGCAGTTGGTAGTGACATCTTTGCGAGACGGTTTCAACGGAGGCTGGAGTCTTATGAGATGCGATCTTCGAGTCACTCGAAAAGCCGTTGCTTTCCTCGCGATACTTACTCTTTCGGTCGTTTGGAGTAAGCCTGTCACTGCTCAGTTGCAAGAACCTCCATCCCCAGATCAGCAGGCTCAGGATGTTCAACAGCTCAAAGCGAAGCTCCAGCAACTGGAACAGATGATGGATGAGGTGAAGGGGAAGCTGAATGAACTTGAAGGTCAGCCAGCTTTCAATCACGCAAGCGAGGGTGGGCCGAACAATGCGCTTGTGAGTGCGGTTACCTCTTTTGACGCTTATCCCACGACACATTCCTATGGAGCAGCGGCAGGTGCTACTCCGCTAGGCAAGCAGGCTGACCAGAAGAAGCCGGGGTCAGAGAGCACGATGGACATCTATGGGTATGTCATGACGGATTCGGGCTATAACTTCGGGACGATAGATCCGAATTGGTTTGACGTGGTGCGGCCGACGAAGTTGCCGGCGTTCGCGAACGAGTTTGGGCCAAACGGACAGACTTTCTTCAGTGTTCGGCAGACCAGGTTCGGCGTGAAGACCTCGACGCCGACATCACTGGGCGATCTGAAGACGTGGTTCGAGTTTGAACTTTTCGGTACTGGCGTGGATGCAGGGCAGACTACTTTCCGGCTGCGTCAAGCGTGGGGCGAAATGGGCCACTTTGGTGCGGGGCAGACATGGAGCCCGTTCATGGATATCGGTGTCTTCCCGAACTCGATTGAATATTGGGGCCCGAACGGAATGGTGTTCTTCCGGAATCTGCAGGTTCGGTGGACGCCTATCAAAACGGACAGGAACACGTTCATGATTGCAGCCGAGCGTCCCGGAGCCAGCGCGGACCAGGGAGTTTACAGCGGCCGCATTGAGCTCTCGAACATCACACCTCAGTTCATTCTTCCTGATCTCTCCATGCAGGGGCACTTCGATCGAAAGTGGGGATACATTCAGGTTGCGAGCATCTTCCGAAGGATTGCTTGGGTGGACAACAATGCGAATCCCAACCTCAATTTCAGCGGTTCAGCGTTTGGCTGGGGCATTAATACGAGTTCGAACCTCAAGTTCGGGGAGAACACGACGGCAAAGCTCAGTCTGGTCTATGGCCACGGCATTCAGAACTACATGAACGACGCTCCGATCGACATTGGCGTCCAGAATAACTTTTCAAATCCGGTCACGCCCGGTCAAGGGGGTTCCACTGCCGGTTCTTGGCGCGGTTGCGTTTGTTGATCACACCTGGAACCCAAAGTTCACCAGCACATTTGGAGGATCGATGGTGAATATCTGGAACTCCGATGCTGAGTCGGCGAGCGATTTTCACCAGGGATATTACGCGCTTACGAACCTGCTGTACTACCCAATCAAAAACGTGATGGCGGGCGGCGAATTTCAGTTTGGCCGGCGAGTGAATTTCCGCAACGGCTATAACTACAACGACTATCGAGTGCAGTTTTCCTTCAAATACAACTACGGCAAAACGTTTGCTTTCTGAGGGCGGAACTGCCACGGCTCGGAGTCCGGTCCGCAAGATACGGGTAACTGAGAGGGGAAGGAGATCTACTATGAACGCACGTCGAATCTCGATTCTGGTGTTGATGGCAGCTGCGCTTGTTCCTGAGTACTTTTGCCCGACTCCTGTCGTAGCTCAAAGTAGCACCAACGTTAGCCCGGTTGCTCCGCGAAAGGCGCAGGTTGAGGCGGTTGTCAAAGAAGCATACGAGAAATTCAAGAACGACACGAACGGAAAGAATGCGGATTACATTCCGTATCTCGCAAAGGTCGATTCGAAGCTGTTTGGAATTGCCATCGTTACTACGGACAACCAGGTTATAACGATGGGGGATGTGACCTATTCGTTCTCTATCCAGTCGATCTCGAAGGTTTATTCGCTGGCACTGGCGATGGAAGAGCAGGGCCCGGAGAAGGTGCTTGCAAAGATCGGATCTGAGCCTACCGGACGTCCTTTCAATTCTCCAATTGCTGTAGTCGATATGCCGACGCATAGCGGAAATCCGTTTGTTAATGCTGGCGCAATTGCGACGGTGAGTTTGATCTCCGGCAGTACGGCAGATGAGAAGTGGAACAAGATTCTCAATTTCTACAGCAAGGCTGCGGGAGAGAAGCTGGTTCTGATTGACGAGGTGTACAAGTCCGAGGCTGCGACGAATACCGGAAATAAAGCGCTGTCGTATCTGCTGGCGAAGTATGACCGAATTTATGCGGATCCGTTTGAGTCAGTGGATGTGTACACGAAACAGTGCTCGGTAGGCGTGAATGCGACGCAGTTGGCAAGGATGGGAGCGACGCTGGCGAACAACGGAGTTAATCCGGCGACTGGCGAGCGAGTGATCAAGGCGGAAGACATTCCGCACATTCTGAGCACGATGATGGAGGCCGGGCTGTATGACGGGTCGGGCACCTGGGCATGGAATGTGGGTTTGCCGGCGAAGAGCGGCGTTGGCGGAGGGATCGTAGCGATCGTCCCTGGGAAGGGCGCGATTGCTGTTTTTGCGCCTCCACTGGATGAGGCTGGGAACAGTGTCAAAGCGCAAGAGGTAATCGACTACGTGTCTCAAAAGTTGAACTACAACCTTTATTCGCCGTTGTCAGTGGGATGGAAGTAGCGGTAAATCGTGCCTTCGCGGCGATAGAAAATCTCGGGTTCCATCAGGTCGGGACACTATGAGCTCTGCACACTCAATTCTTCAACGGGTACGGAAGTGCCGCAGATTTTGTTTCGGAGTTGGCCTTGCAATAAGCCTGCTTCCGGCCGTTCAGAGCCATGGACAGGAAACAACAACCTCAAAGAATGAGTCGCGACCTAGCGCAGGCGACGATGCGCTAGTTCCTCTTACCAGCGGACCTCCCCTCACTCCACGCGAAGAGGAGATGTTGCGACTCATCAAGGGCCTCCAGGAACGTGTAGCGCATCTGGAGGCCCGGGGAGGATCTGGTGCGGGCGATGTGCAGCCCGCGGCTGAAGGAGATTATCAGAGGAATTCGCAGGCGAGGTTGCTGGAAGCATCGATTGTTTCGCTGCCGCGAGCTGATGGCGGGGCGAGCCTTGCGGTGCCGACGTTTCAGTGCGGGCAGTCGAACGGCGCACAGAATCGGTTTGACGAGGATGGCGGCCAGGATGCGCCAAAGACGTGGGGAGCTTACACCCCTAACTTTGGTTACAAAGTGGCTAACACCGAGCTGGGGGATATGAGTATCAGCATCTACAGCTACGTTCGTTACCTGAACCAGAAAAATCTGGCACCAACCTATACGAACTACTTCGGGGTGACGAGCACGTTGCAGCAGCGCCAGGATGTGCAGATTAACAAGGTGCAGATAAAGTTTCTGGGCTGGGTGCTGAATCCGAAGTTGCGGTACTTCCTCTATGCCTGGTCTTCGAATGCGTCACAGGGGCAGGCGGCGCAAGTAGTTCTGGCCGGCAATTTGAGCTATAGATTCAACAAATATTTCACCTTGTCTGGCGGAATCACATGCGCTGCCGGGCATGCGCAGCACTGAAGGACAACTTTCCGTTCTGGCTAGGGCGTGGATACGCGGCTTATCACAGACGAGTTCTTCCGGCCTTCGTATACTTCGGGGATCTGGGCGCGGGGCGATTTGACAGAGACGCTTCGCTATTTTGCGATGATAGGCAACAACCTGAGCACGCTTGGCGTAAGCGCTGCACAAATCGACAACGCGTTTAATACCGTCTCCTCAATGCTGGAGTGGGATCCGACTACGGGTGAGTTCGGAGCGGGCTTCGGTGATTTTGAAGATCATCAGAAGCTGGCGACGCGGCTTGCAGGCCACTATACGACGAGCACGGAGACCGCGCAGGAGCAGCCGGGACAGGACACGTTCGAGAATACGCAGATCCGGCTATCTGACGGCAGCGTGATCTTTACGCCGAACCTCTTTGGGCCGGGGATCACAGTGAATACACTGCGTTACCAGATGGTTGATGTCGATGGTGGTTTCAAATATCACGGGTGGGCGTTCGAGGGTGAAGGTTACTGGCGGTGGCTTAACGATTTCACAGGCCCGGGAACGTCGGCGATTCCATACACGCTATGACACTGGCTACCAGTTCCAGCTTTCGATGATGGCGATCCAGAAGAAGCTGCAACTTGTATTCGGGCGGGTCGCACATCTTCGGTCAGTATGGCAGTCCGTATGACGCGCGTATCGGGACGAACTGGTTCCCGTATAAGAATCGCGTGCTGCGCTGGAATACGGAGGCGCTCTATCTGTTCCGCTCCCCTGTGGGTTATACATCGGTACCCTTTCCGCTGGGCGGTAAAGGCTGGGTGTTCGATACGACGGTAGAGCTGGCTTTCTAGGATGAACGAGCAACTGATACGCGAGACGGCGCGAGCGGGGGCGAGAGGGCTCGTGTACTTTTTCGCGGTGATGATGTGTTGCATCAGCAGTGATGCGGGTTTCTTTCATACGCGGTGGCCGCTGATTGTGAGTGCGCCTGAGCCGACGATTGGCCCGGAGAAATGAGGTGGCCATGAAAAGTGTTTCGAGGTCGTTGCTTCGGTCGAAAAGATGCTGTGGCGTTACTCGTCGCGGCTCTGTTGTGGAGTTCATGCGGGTTGGCGATAGGGCAGGCTGCGGCGGCGATGGAAGAGCCTGTTGTGAACGACTCTCATTTCCATCTAACGAACTATATTCAAGAAGGCACGGATATCCACGACTTTGTGAAGATCATGGGAAACAAGGTGGGGCGGGTTGCGCTGTTCGGGATTCCGTTACAACAGCAATGGTCCTATGAGAACTCGGGTGACTCCGCTCCTACGTATTACTTACAGACTGATTCCCCGCTCTACTATTACTCCTTCACAGATGCGTACATCGCCATGGCGTACCGATCGCTCTCCAAGGAAGAGCAGGCACGTTTTGAACCGATGATCACGGGCTTCAACCCGACCGATATGTACGCCGCGGATCACATACGGCGGGTGCTTCAGACATTTCCGGGCGTGTTCTCAGGCATCGGGGAGTTCTCGATTCATAAGGAGTTTGTCTCCGCCAAGATTGCAGGAGAGACAGCGGATCTTCAGAACCGTGCGCTGGATAAGGTTCTCGACTTCGCTGCAGAGGTTGGGCTGGTCGTTATCATCCACAATGACATGGATGTTCCGTTCCCGAAGCAAGGCGCGCCGCCGGCGTACCTGGAACAGATGAAAGCTCTTTTGAAGCGGCACCCTAACACGACAATCATCTGGGCGCACACAGGCGTGGGACGTGTCGTTCGACCGATAAAAGATCATGCAGCCAATCTTGCGGTCATTCTCAGCGATCCCACGTTCAAGAATGTCTATTTTGACATCTCGTGGGACGAGGTAGCCAAGTACGTTGTCGCGAGCCCTGAAGCGACAAAGATCACTGCGGATTTAATCAATCGCTTCCCGGATCGCTTTCTGTTCGGTACTGACGAAGTCGCACCTACTAGCCAGCAGAGCTATTTGAAGGTCTTCTACCAGTATGAGCCCTTGTGGAATCTGCTTACCCCAGAGGCCAGCGAGAAGGTGCGCAAAGGAAACTTCGCGCGTCTTTTCGATGAGGCTCGGCCGAAAGTGAGAGCGTGGGAGGCGGCTCACAAAACACCGTCTCAGACTACCTCCGAGAGCGGGGCGCACATTAGCGTCGAGCAAGAGTGACCGATCGAAGGAGATGGTTTTAGGGGCCTGCCATCGGGCGCAGCGGCACGGAGCCGCGATGATGGCAAGGCTCTTGGTCAGAGGTCTCTGCGCGTCGGACAGCCAAGTGTCGTTGTCCTTTATCCTTGTCCAGAGGACCAGGAACCAGACGTTTATCGGGCGCTGCAATTTCGGAGTTGGATTTTTCTGTCCAGACTTTGATGCGCTGTAGGGTGTCATTTTTCTTTGGCTCCCCCAAAAAGACTAGGTAGTACTGGTTGTTGAGGTTCCTAGGGTTTGAAGCTGACCGCGTTCGCGGTGCCGGGGAGTAGCATTCGCCTCCGGTTTCGTCCGCGATCATGGAAAGACCTCCGAGGCCGAGGTCGAGATCCCATGAACTTCTTGCTGCTCTACCAACTCCTGGCGAGTAGATGCTGCTGACGATAACATTGTAGCGTTGGCTGGTTTCGCTCGCGGAGTCGGCGTCAACACTGATGGTGGGCATACTGTGATAGACGGTTGGTCCGTTCGTTCCTCTTGCTCCAAGTCTTGGACCAAGTTGCGAGGGCGTGAGTTGTGTCACCGTGTACATGGTTTTCCCTTGCTTTACTTTGACGTCGTCCTTCATGAGCTGAGGTAGTTCGTTATTATCCTGTACGGCCATGTCCGTGATGACGACGTGGACCATGGCGCACCGCGCGGAGCGTTATCCGATTGCGCCTGTGAGTATCCGGGAATTGGCACCGATATCAAAAGAGTGCCAAGCAGTAAAGGCATTCGTCGTGTAGTTGTTCATTCGATCCTCCAACGATACGGAATTAAAATTCTTCGGTGTCGTAGCCCTGGTGGGAGGGGTGAGTCTCACGGTCGAAGGACTCTGAATCAATTCCACCGCGCGCTGGTGATTCGCGAGTGGAATGTGCAGTGCCGATGTAGGTGTCCGGATTGCATTGGGGACACGTATTTGCGTCTTCGATGTCTGCTAATTCCGGCTTACAATTCGTATCTCTCAACATAAGCCACCAGAGATTGCCAGCTAGTCTCAATTTGCCAAATAGGAGAAGTACTCTGCCTAACTCGTCCTCACTGATCGTTAACGGGATGCCAGGATAGGTCCGGGTTGAAGCGCTCCATCTTTTTGAATTGCTCGATGGTGTCAGGCCCGAGATCCTTTTCGTAGACAACGCCGTCGTAACTGACCATGAAGGTTTTTACTCCGGTGACGCGGTATTGGGCGGGCGCGGCGACGAGAGCGAAGCCTCCGATCATTACGCCTTCGATTACGTAATCGAGTTGTCCAAGGGGTGCGGCGGGACCTTGTCCCTTGAGAACTTTGTAGAAGTACCCGTGATAGGGCATTTCTCCGGGGGTGTAACCCTGTGCGATGGCCTTAGCGATCTGTTCGCCAATTGGGCCCTCCCAGGTGCCGTTGGCGGTTTGCCATGTGAGTCCGTCCTGTTTGCCGGGCGTGCTGATGATGCGCTGTGCGTATTGGTTGACGTTGTAGAGCTGGCGGCTTCGAAGCGCATATTCGTCCTGGGATTCGACGAAGCCGTGGCAGATCTGAATGGCGTCTAGTTCATTGGAACCGATGCGGCGGTAAAGGAGTTCCTGCTCGCCGGCCTTGGCGTCGAAAGACCATTTGCCGTTGATCCTTGACGATGGGTACCGGGAAGGGCCAGTTCTCATCGCCGACGATGATGAAGGCTCGCGTGCCAGTTTTTGGATCCACGACGACTTGTGTTTTTTCTTTGGCCTCAGCGGCGAAACCTAAGGCTCTTTGGCGGTCCTGGGCGGTTTCTCCCGTGAAGACGACTTTTTTGCCGTTGGGGCCGAAGATCTTCGCGAGCGCGGCCTCGTCGAATGTGCCGGCAGCAGCGATGAGGGCATCGGCGGCTTGCTGTGGGGTAGCGAAGGTTTCGCCTTCAACGGGGTGAGGAGCCGCGGTGGCGGCGGGAGTTTGTGCAGGAGGAGCTTGCGTGCCGGTGGAGGCTTGATGCGCGCCGAAGAGAACCTGGGTTGAGAGACATGCCCAGGCGACGATGATCGCAATCCAAAGAAGCTCGAAGAGATTTTTTCTCGCGGATCGTGAGTTCATTTTGTGCTCCTCATGGTTTTTCCTTAACGACGCCGTCCGCCGCCGCTACGACCGCCGCCGCCACGGCCACCGCCGCCGAAGCTGGAGGATCCGCGGCTACTGGCGGATCGTGCCGAGGAACCGTTGTAGCCTCCCCGGGAACCTGATCCGAAGGCGCTGCGGTCGCCGCCGGAGGGACGGGAGACATCGCGGCTTCCGACGCGGTCGGGACCTCCGCCGAAGCCGCCGCCGCCACGATTGCTGCCGCCGAAGCCGCCGCCTGAGTTCATGCGGTTGCTGGCGCTGGCGCCGCCGCGATTACTTGGAAGACTTCCTCCCTGGCGTCCGATCTGGTTTCTTGCGCCGGCCTGCCGGTTGGCGAGGGAGTCGCCGCGAGCTGCGCCGCCGAATCGATCGGCCGTTGCGCGGTCTCCGTAGGGTGCGCCGCCACGATGTGCCGGATTGTGCTGCCAGTTGCCTCCAGCTCCGCCAGCAGGTAGTTGTGACGGACGGTTGGCACCACCTGCGCCGCCTACCCCACCGGGACTACCAACGCCACCTGCGCCACCCACTCCACCCGGCTTCCCGGCACCACCCACGCCTCCCACTCCGCCCGGACTACCAACGCCACCTGCACCGCCCACTCCACCGGACTACCAACACCACCCGCACCACCCACTCCGCCTACGCCCCCGACACCACCGACACCTCCTACGCCTCCGACCCCGCCAGCACCGCCACGAGCGGGCAGTTGGGAGGGCCTATTCCGCCGCCAATATTGGTGTTGCGATTGAAGTTATTGTTGATGTTGACATTGACGCTGCCACCACCCCAGCCGCAACCCCAACCCCAGCCGCCGCCCCAAAACGCACCCATCGCGATGCCGATGCCAAAAGAGATCGCCAAGCCGGCTGCGTAGTATCCAGGCGGCGGATAGTAAATGGGCGGGTAAGGGTATACCGGTGGCCCATATACCACGACAGGATCGTAAGAAGGCACGTATACGACTTGTGGATTCGCCTGTTCAATAACGATTGTGCTCTTGCTTTCGATCACCTGAGTTTCGACCTTCTGCTGCTCGGTCGTTTTTAAATTGCCCTTGTCCTGAGCCTTCTTGCGCATCCGCTGCACGGCGTCCATAACGTCCTTTTGCTGTGCCAGGAACGCATTGCCAAGATCGGTCGTCCATTGAATGTCATCTGCAAGGCGCTTCACCAAATCGGGTAAAGCAGCCATAGCCTGGATGCTTGGGTCCCAGGGCTGCTTGGCCACGGCATCAGCGAGTGCTTTGTCCTTCAACGTAGGGTGTTTTACAAGCCACTGTTGAAGTTGGATAAGTTCCAGCGGATAAGTGGACGCAGCAAGGGTCTGGGCGAGCATGGGGTCCGGATAGAGCGCGATTGGTGCGACGAGAGAGTCGAGTTCGTCGGCGGGAATTTTGGTAGTCTGGTCCTTGTGCTGGAGAACTCTGAGGAGCGGTTGTTTGGCTTCCGCCTGTATAGGTAGCGCTCGCCAAGGTGTCTCCTGGAATAAGAAGGATCACGCAGATCACGCTCAGCAGACGCTTGAAGAATTCCACGAAATGTTTCTGGCTTCGGATTCATCGCTGGCTTCCTTCCTTCGTTATTCAGGGCGTGCCGGAATTCCTTGAGGCTCCCAGACATTCTCTCCACAAAGAAAATGATTTGCGCCGATGCTTCATTTCATCCCACGTGAGGGAGAATTCTGACATCGTGATGGAAAGTACCTCACGACCGGCGTGAGAAGAAACTAGGAAAACCCCTAATACTTGAAGAGCTTTCGGTTTCTTCGACGAAAGGAATACAAGCCCTTCAGCTACCAGGGAAACGCCTGTTTCCCCCAATTAAGTGTGACTGAAGCGCAACAGCAATTTTTCCTCCCGCCGAGGCACAACTATGGAAATCCCTTACTTGGCTCCAATAAGTTGATATGGGGATTTCCCTAGTTTCATCGGAATCGGCACTAGTGTAGGTTCTCCTCAATCGAGCTCCGTGCTCCTTGGAGGAGAAGAAAATGGCGACGCAGGCAACCGCATCCGCAAAAGAGCCAGACTGGACCAAACCCGCAGCGATGGCGATCCCTAAAGAGGGATATTTCAAATTACAGAATGGCAGGTACGGACCGGTCTATCCAAAATCACCTGCCTGCTATGGCTTTACGATCATCGCGAAGATCAAGCCAGGACGCGAGGAAGTCATCCGCGAATACGGCAAGACCCTCGAGAAGACTATCGCGGGGTTGCCGGACGCTCTTGAGGTGCTTAAGCTTCACTATCTGCGATGGGTTCTGTTCGACATCGGAAAAGATACTTATTTCATGTACCAGGGAATATTTGACACGGATTTCGATAAGTACACGGAGGATGCAGTATCGCTGTTCTCCAAGTACGGTCTCAACACTACCTTTGAGAATCTCGAGGGGTTTCCCGAGGATTGGAAAACAAATGCCCCCGCATTCGTTCAATTCGTTCGCGAACACCAGCGCCCGAGTTTTCTTGAATACGGAGAGTATCCCTATGTCTCCGCAGACGAGATCAAGAAGGCACTGAAGCTCAAGGCAGCGTTTTCCAGCATGCTCGATCTGATGCAGTAGCCGAGGCGTCTCTTTTCCACCATGAAAGCCCTTGAGAAAGTACTTGAGGATCCGCAATGCTCGAACTTGAGGATATTCAACATTTTTTGATTTCGCGGCCTTCTGCGCTGGCTGCGAGATACGAGTTCCTCACGTTTCGCCGGCCGGGTGCTGGGCGTGAATGGCTGAAGGGAATTCTGGATAAAGTTGGAACGGCAAAGGCGCTCGCTTCAGGGAACCCGGGAACGAGATGGGTGACGATAGGGTTCACTTGGAATGGCCTGCGAGCGCTCGGCGTCAATCACGCTGCGCTCGCTACCTTCCCCGAAGAGTTCCGCCAAGGCATGGCTGCCCGCGCGGAGATTCTCGGCACGACCGGAGCCAACCACCCGGAGAACTGGGTTGGGGGGCTGGCGAGTGAGGAGCTTCATGCCATCGTGATTCTCTTCGCACGCGATGTTGCAGAACGCGAGCGATGCAGGCAGGAGCATCGGGAGTATCTCCTGCAGTGCGATGGGGTGAAGGTCCTCTCTTCGCTGGATATGGAAGCGATTCCTCCATACACCTACGCCCACGAACACTTTGGGTATAGAGACCGGCTCTCGCAGCCGGTGATCGAAGGAATGGGCGAGGAGCCAACTCCCGGCTCCGGTCCTGCAATTAAACCCGGTGAGTTTTTTCTGGGCTATCCGGATGAAGATGGGCCGCCTGCGGGATTGCCGCAGCCGGCGGTTCTCGCCCGGAACGGCAGTTATGTTGCTTATCTCCGGATCGAGGAGCACGTCGGCGCATTTCGCGATTTTCTGCGCCAACAAGGCGACACACCGGAACAACAGGAATGGGTTGCCGCCAAGCTGATGGGGCGCTGGCGTAGTGGTGCACCGTTGGTTCTGTCTCCCGACAAAGATGACCCGGAGCTTGGTGGGGACATGCAACGCACCAACGATTTCAACTTCGGGAAGATGGACCCCTACGGTTATGGCTGTCCACTTGGGGCGCATATTCGCCGTATGAACCCGCGAGATACCGCGGCCAACATGCAACGGAGAAAGATGATTCGGCGTGGGGGGACTTACGGCCCGCCGTTGCCCGAGGACAAACCCGACGACGGAATCGAACGAGGCATCGCGGCGTTCGTCGGTTGCGCGAGCCTCGTTCGCCAATTTGAGTTCGCGATGAACGTCTGGGCGAACGATCCCAATTTTCATGAGCTAGGCAACGAGCGCGACCCGTTTGTCGGCACGCAGGACGGCACCTTCGATATGACCATTCCGAAACGGCCCATTCGAAAGAAGATTGTGGGACTGCCGGCGTTCACCACCATTCGCGGAGGCGCCTACTTTTTCCTGCCCGGCATCAAGGCATTGCGATATCTGACGACGCTGTCATGACGAGCGCGGAAGAAAGGAAACTGAGATGAGCGAATCAGCAGCGGGACCACGAACCTATAACCAGACGCATATCCCGAGAAAGTATGCTCAGGGCAAACGGCGGTTCAGCATCTACTGGACCTGGAGCTATCCGTGGGAAGCGAATCGCGACGTTACGGAGATGGACAATCGATTCTCAACCATCACTGAAGTTCGCCGGGTGGGATGGCCGAATTACGAGACTCCAGAGTTCTCTGCAAAGATGTTCCTTCAGGGAATTGCGGGAACTCTTGAGCTCTTTCACTTGTCCACGCTGAAGTTTCAGCGGCTTGTCGGCGAGGCGACCGAGCAGCCGGTCGCTATCTACCAGAGGATCGATCAGGCGGGCCAGCGATTGCCCATCGACGAGCGCATCCTTGAAGACACCGACACTCTGATGGTCTTTGGCCTGGATCACATGGTTACGGAGCAGGAAGCGTCTCCGAATGAGATCGACGCGGTTCGACGATTTCTCACACGCGAAGGAACGTGTCTGATTCTTGGCCCACATCACGATGTTGGTGTTTCCTCTGACCTAAAAGAACGGGCGATGGAGTATGCCCACCATGGCGATCCCTTGGTGCCGCGGCAACAGCGCTTCGGTCGGTATACGCTTTCGATGATGAAGGGCTTAGACGTGCCTGTTCAGAATCAGTATGGTCTGCGCCCGGCGACTGTCAAAGGTACGAATCAGATTGCTCCATTGACCGCCTTTCGAGACCTCGACTCCCGCGGGTGGCTTTCCGGAGTTACGACTTTCAACTTTCATCCTCATCTTCCCCACTACGCCTTGACTAGGGACGACACGAAGTCGATTCGTGTTTTGTCGAAGCAGTCTATTGATATGTCTCGGCCGCATCCTTTCACGGAGGCAGGGAACACAGAGTTCAATAACTTTCTGTGGATGCCGCCAAACGGAAAGCGTGCCGGAGACATTCTTATTGCCGACTCAACGATATTCACGACTCTCTTCGGCGGTGTCGAGTCGCTGGAAAACTTCTGGCGGAATCTTGCGACGACTCCGCTCGCGATGGTAGCCCATGCTTAGCGATCAAAATCTCGAAGCCGAATTGAGCTGTAATGCGAAGGACAAACCGTCAGCCTGTCGAATGCGAAGTGGGCTATGAACTTCGAGAGAACACCGTGCTCATATTCTCGTGGATTCGCATGATTCTGGTTGGCTTAGTTATCCAGGTTTTCGTGATGATTCGGCCAGGTGGGGCGCAGGTTAGAGGTGTCTATCCCCTTGGGATGAGCGCCACCAACCCAGGCGTCACTCCTGAGGCAGGGTTCACCTATTCGAACCTTTTTCTCTTTTATTCGCGCAGCCAGTTGAAGGACGCCAATGGCGAGGTCACTGCTACCGGGCAGAACTCGGTGATCATGGACATGAACAGTTTCATTTGGGTCAGCAACAACAAGATTCAAGCGCTTGGAGGGGCAATCTACTCTTGCGTCGCTACCCTTCCGATTGCCAACAATTCATTGAGTTCCGATGCGGATGGGCCAATCAGCGGCGGAGGCGGATTTGCAGACTCATACTACCAACCCGTCATCTTGGGTTGGAAGACGGAACGGGCAGACTTTCGCGTGCATTACGGATTTCTTGCACCCACTGGGAGATTTGATTCCACCTCGAACAACAATGTGGGCTCAGGCTACTGGACTAATGCCATCTCCTCCGGCCAAACCATCTACCTCACCGGCAACAAAGCGACTGCTGTTTCCGCCTTCGAGATGTATGAATTCCACACTGTGCAGAAGGGGACAGATATCCATCCAGGTGAGACCCTTAGCCTGGACTATTCAGTGACGCAGATAGTTCCACTCAACAAGGATTTGCGGTTGCAAATCGGCCTGATTGGATACGAACAATGGCAGACGACCAACAAGACCGGTCCAACGATTACGCCGGCACAGGAAGCCGCACATTACCGGGTCAATTCTCTTGGTTTCGCTTCCAACATGTCTCTGCCGGATCGCAAGGTGAGCTTAGGGTTCAAGTATTTTCACGAATTCTCAAACAAGGCCACGTTTCAGGGCTACTCAGTGCAGATTTCGGGGGTTGTTTCGTTTTGAGGTTGGAAGCTGGTGGAACGGTTGTGTCATTCTGACCTCTTGGCAAATCGCCCATCACTCAATGAGCAACCTGGACTAGCTCTTGAATGCTTCAACACCTGCTTGAATCATGACTAAGTTCACGCGTATACGCACGCACTAGGGATTTTCCCAGTTGGGTGGAGATGCGATTGAGGCAAAGAATTCCACTAGAAGGAAAACGTTTGTCTGTGATGGCGAAGACTTGTCTTAGTCTCGCCGCCAAAGGCCCCGGAATAGTCGGACAGGAGGCCTCGAGATGGCACCGATGGAAGGGTCTGCGAAGCCGCATTCACGTTGGTTGACTGGTAAGGAATTCCCCGAAGAACCGCACGAATTTTCTCCCGTTCGAGGCGGCCCGTTTTTTCAACTCCTGCGCCGAACGTCTCTCACCGGAGACGCCATGGAGCTCTTGCAGCGGAGATTGGTCGTCATCCCTATGATTGCTTGGTTGCCACTGGTGCTTCTCGCCAGTCTCAGGGGGGCGGGCTTTTTTTTCTTCCTCCACGATGTGGAAGTGCACGTCCGTTTACTGATTGCACTGCCGATCCTTATCGCTGCGGAGACAGTTGTCCATTCGCGGATACGTCCTGCGGAGCGTGTCTTTGTGGATCGACGCATTGTGATGCCCGATGACCTGCCTCGCTTTGACAGGGCGATTAAATCGGCAATCCGATTGCGCAACTCCTACGTCGTCGAACTGATACTGATCGTTCTTGTCTACACGTTTGGGCTGTGGCTTTGGAGCAGTCGAATCCCGATCGTGACTCCAACGTGGTATGCGATGCCCGGCGGACGCTGGCACCTGACTCCTGCGGGCTACTGGTACGTGTTTCTCAGCATCCCGATCGTCCATTTCGTGCTTCTGCGCTGGTACCTCAGGTTGTTCATCTGGTATCGCTTTCTTTGGCAGGTTTCGAGGATCAACCTGAATCTGGTAACAACCCATCCCGATCGCTGCGCAGGCCTGGGTTTTCTGGGCAAGAGCGCGTATGCCTTCGCGCCAATCCTGTTCGCGCAGGGTGCGATGCTTGCCGGTGTAGTGGCGAGTCGCGTGCTTTACAGGGGGGAGAGCTTACCGTCTTTCGAGCTAAGGATCGGCGGCTTTATAGCTTTTTTTGTTCTGGCCATTCTCGGTCCGCTCTTTATGTTTACCCCGCGCCTGGCGATCGCGAAAAGAAGGGGTTTGGCACGCTATGGGCAGCTTGCGCAGGACTACGTTGAGGGCTTTGAACGGAAATGGATTGTCCACGATCCACCTCTCAAGGAAGACCTGCTTGGAGCTGACGACATTCAGTCGTTGGCGGATCTTGCGAACAGCTATAGCATAGTGAGTTCGATGCGCACGGTGCCGTTTGGACTGGACGACATTACGCGTTTGGCAGCAGCCACCGCAGCTGCTTTTTTGCCTCTGCTGCTTACGGTTTGGTCTCCCGAAGAACTCATCCTTCGCCTCATTAGGGTCGTATTCTAGAATATTGCCCCAACTGGCCTAAATAATCGAAGGCTACGTATCGGCTACGTATCCAAGTCACGGATTGATTCGCCTGACTAGTTACAACAACTTACTTTAATTGCCCTTCACGACTTTTGAAGTAGGGCGAGCCTTCGTAATGAAGGATAGGTGCTGTTGAAGTTGATTGGGATTCGCAGCTCTAACGATCGTGACTCTTTGGCATTGAGAAAGAGTCTCTGTGCCTATCTGAAGGACTGCAATACTCCGGCTGGTATTCCAATTGGCACTTGAGGGAAGCGTCGGCGGGCCCACTCGACTAGGGATTCCCCCAGTTGCTGACACTGGACGTGCTACTTAGCATTGAGGCGTTAAACGGGAATCTGAGATGGCGGTTTATATGATGGGCAGAAATTGCGTGGGCAGGAGAAAACTACATGCTTGCTAACCTAAGAATTCGACACTTTGCGAGTAGATTTTCCTTTTTGCTTGGGCTGTTTATGATCACCAGCGTCTACTGCTTTGGACAGCGGGGGACCAGCGAAACCATCGACGCAACAGCCTTTGGCACAAGCACACAGCTCGGAAGAAACTTCGGCGTCAAAATCATTATTTACGAGTTCTCGAGCCCTGAGGACAGAGACGTCCTCGTACAGGCATTTCAGAAAGGGCAGAACGACGGACTGAAGAATGCTCTCGAAAAGATGAAAAGCGTGGGTCGAATAACGATCCCCGGAACAGTCGGGTACGATCTTAGCTACATTCGGGAGATCATAACGCCCACTGGCAGGACCATCCGCTTTGTCACCAACCGCAAGATCGCTTTTGGTGAAGCCTATTGGGATACCCAAACGAAGAGCTTCAATCTGACTGCCGGTGAAATCATCTTGAATGATAACGACAAGAGCAAGAGTAGCGGTGTTCTTTTCCCTGCCGCGCAGCTCATCGTCAATAACGAAGGCGAGTTGCAGTTCGAGCTTAACCAGAATGCCTGGAGGCTGACTAATATCATCGAGTGGAAGTGAAATCGCGCAGCAGTGTTAGTCGTTTGGTGAAGGTTGCCGGTGCGCGAAGACAGAGCTGCGGAAACTGAACACGCTTGTCGATGGAAAGCACGCAAGGGATTGGTTCAAGGAGTGACGAAGATTGTCGCGGGGCAAGGGAAATAGTTATGATTATCGAAGCTCAACAACGGTTCAACACTTGGAGTGCGTTGGTCTTATCGACTTGCATCGTTCTCCTGACCGGGGAACTCGCACAGGCGAAGACCAAATATGTATGTGATGAGCCGCAGCCCGAGACCATGTGCAATGCGGCGAACACCTGCGGTTCTGCTTCGTCTCCATGTACGATTAACATCGGGAGATCGGCCAGCTCCGCCAACGTAAAACCTGGCATCCCGAACGCGAAGAACAACCAATTTTTCTGTATCAAGGCCGGGACTACGGTGGTGTGGATGAGTTCGAACACAAACCACGGATTTACCGTCTCGTTCGGTACTGACTCGCCGTTTGACCCCGATGACCCGATCATGGGAGGCGGAAAGAAGCCGGTGACCACGAAAGCACATACTCCGGGTTGCTACAAGTACGATGTGGGCGCATTCCGTTCCGGGACAATTTATGGAATGAGCAGCGGCAGTAAGCCGGAATTAGTCATTCTGCCCTGACCTACCAAGTAGAGCGACAGAAAATCACTTCCTGCGACCCAGGAACCCATTATGGTAATTCGAGCTCTCATTCTCGGTTGCGTCTTTCTCTACTCTTCGCACCTGCTTGCAAAGGAAAACAAGAGATTTTAATAGTGATCGTTGAAACGCTAACGGCCTCTATGATGCCGAATTGTCCCTCGTAAGGTCCGGCTGTTACAGCGGGGTGACCGATATGAAGCGTTGCAATCTGGGTTTTGCGATGTGGGTTGTGGTGGCGCTGGCCGCTACGAGAAACGCGCATGGCAACGTCGCGCTTCTGGTTGAGGAGCCGTTCGGATTGTTCGGCAGTGTCAATCCAACGGGTCATTCGGCAATTTATCTTAATCGCGTGTGTGCTGAATCGCCGATTGTGTTGCGCCGGTGTGGGCCCGACGAGACGGGAGTGGTGATCAGCCGCTATTCAGGTATTCGAAGACTTGATTGGATTGCCATACCGTTGCTGCCGTATCTCTACGCTGTGGAACGAGTGGAGGATGTGCCCGAGTGGGCCGCAAAGGCAGACGTCGCGAGGATGCGGGACGAATATGCCGAAGCTCATCTGAGAGACCTAACTTCTACCACGCAGGGGGATGATAGGAAGAGGGTGTGGCCTCAACTGTTGGGAGTGGCGTACACGCGGAAGATTTACAGTTTCGAGGTAGAGACGGGCGAAGAGCAAGATGACAATCTGATTGCCGAATTCAACAACCGTGGGAACGATAGCCACTTCAATCTTTTTACGAAGAACTGCGCCGACTTTTCGCGTAGTGTACTCAATTTCTATTTTCCGAGAGCAGTACACCGGAGTATCACGGCAGATGTGGCAATTACGACGCCCAAACAAATTGCCAAGGCATTCACGAGTTACGCGCATCATCATGAATCGCTTGAATTCAGGAAGTTCGTGATTCCGCAGGTGCCGGGCGACACGCCGCGAAGTCATATGCCCCGAGGCGTGCTCGAGTCGCTTGTGAAGACAAAGGGGTACGTGGTTCCCATTGCGGTCCTTCAACCTTATGTCATGGTGGGGATCGCGGTTACCTATTTGACAAGCGGTCGCTTCGATCTGGCGAAGAATTCTCCGGTCATCCCTGTGATGGATCAGGTCTCCACACTGGTCGGCGGCAACCCCGAGGTCGCGCCCACGATGCCTTAGTAGCTGTGCCCTGTTTGAATTACTAGTAGTGTCGGGGCCCTTCATGCTTAGGGATTTCCCTCATTGTTTTTCACCAATCATTCCGCATAAAGATATGTCTAGCTGCGCAAAGAGCCTCACGTCATTGGCCGGCAGCTTGGCGCGTCCGGGGATGGGCGAGGCAGACAGGTAGGCAGTGACATGAGGGCTGAGGGCCAGGAACAGAACCGACATGTGGCGGTCAGGGGGTTACTTCTGAATGAGGGAATCGCCGGCGCATAGGAATGTACTGGCTCACACAGGATGTCGCCTGGAGTGCTGGTGGGGGAAGACTCCATCGAGACAGGAACCCGTTATGGTAATTCGAGCTCTCATTCTCGGTTGCATCTTTCTTTGCTCTTCGCCCCTGCTTGCGCAGGAAAAGAGGGACTTGATCGTGATGAAGAATGGGGATCGTTTCACGGGTGAAATCAAAGGACTCAGCGGCGGCACTCTTTTAGTCAGTTTGAGTTATGTGGACGGCAATATCGCTGTGCAGTGGTCGGAGGTGGCCCATCTCGAGAGCGGTCGGCTGTTTGTGGTCAAAACTGAAAGCGGAGTGGTATACACCGGGAAGATAGCAACAACAGGAGTCTCCAATGATCCTCCTATCAAAATTGAAGTTGTAGAACCTCCTGCGAAGGAAGTGGTTGTCGCCCAACGTCAGATCATCAAATTGAACCCAATCTCTAACAGCTTTTGGCATCGATTCGATGGCGCTGTCAATACTGGGCTTCTATATTCAAAAGGCAATGAATCGACGCAGTTCAACCTGAGCTCTCAGGTGGTGTATACGAGAGAACGCTGGTCCAGTCAGATTGACTTCAACTCCTCCTTAGCATCAAATAGTGGTTCGAACGTGACAACCCGAAATCAGGCCGACATAGAAGCTACGAGGCTTCTGCGCTGGAACCACTGGTTTTTTGCCGGTACTACCTCCTTTCTGCAAAGCTCGGTCCAACAGATCGATCTGCAAACAACACTTGCAGCGGGGGTTGGACGGTACCTAAAGAACACAAATCGCGCAAGCATATCTGTGTTTGGTGGATTAGGTTGGCAAAACGCCAGCTACGGGCCGAATATCGTCGATCAGGGAAGCCAGAACACGGCAGTCGGTCTCGTCGCCACTCAAATCAAAGCATTCCGATTCAAAAAGACAAATTTGGACGTCTCGGCCTCTCTCATACCGGCAATCACCGGCCCCGGACGCGTCCATTTCAATGCGAATGCGGTTTACTACATCAAGCTCGTCAGCGATCTCTCCTGGAACTTTTCGTTCTACGGAAGCTGGGACACTCGCCCTCCGGCAACATTCTCGAAGAGCGATTACGGTACCAGTTCAGGACTCAGTTGGACCTTTGGCAACAGATAGCGGGTATTTAGTACTTGTCTCTCAAGAAACCCGGGACGATGGGAATGATGTTCGGCAGCGGGCAATTGATTGCAACCGGCCTAGGCGGAATGCAACTAGTCGACACCATCAAGAACGAAATTCAACTGGGCATCCTAGGTCATGAATATTCGGTTACACCATCCCTCGCGTCTCTTGCGAAGAGTGGGATAGAAGACCCACCGAGGCGGGGTCTGCTCCTTGGACCCAGAACTTTTCTTCTCCTGTCGTCGCACTCACAGATCAGGAGACACTTGCTGTTCTCGATTTCGAGACGGCCCTTTTCCGGTGTGGGCCAGTCTGATGCACTATTAGGGAAAGGGGGTGCCGTAATGGACACTTTTCAGACGAAAGCGTCTCGCCCACGCATCCTTATCCCTGATGACCACGGGCCGTCGCTGAGGCTTTGTATGTCTAGCTAGAGAAGACGTTTTCTGAGTCAGCCTAAACCCTGGGGATTTCCCCAGTAGCGGAAAGCCAGACATTGCTCTAGGAATAGCTTGTAGGGATCGAACCATCTGCCTTCGTCATCATCATGATGCAGACGATGTCCTTTTAACCCTGAACCGAGGCGATGCCGTGCGTCCACGGATATTCCTAGCCGACGACCATCCGGCCGTACTTAAAGCCACAACTGCGCTTTTGAAACCTCAGTTCGACATAGTGGGAAGCGCAATAGACGGAGCAACCTTAGTGTCGGAGGTCCTTCGCCTTTATCCCGACGTAATTGTGGCTGACATTACCATGCCGATTTTGAGTGGAATAGATGCCGTTCATCGACTGCGCGATTCCGTCCCGTTAGCCAAGATCGTATTCCTGACAGTCCACTCAGACCAACAGTTTTTGGAAGCATGCATGGCAGAGGGCGCACTGGGATATGTCCTCAAGGCCCACATGAAGACCCACCTGATTCCAGCAATACGAGCGGCCCTTGTCGGGCGATCTTACATCTGTCCATTTATTGACACATGATCTTGCAGAGTCCTGCAAAGCACGATTAAAGAGGTGTTTCTCTTCGCCCCAGTAGCGAAGACTATCGACGATCATGCGTCGCACAATTGGATGATTCTCATTCAACGTGTTCCCAGTTCCGGTAACCCGGAGTTTGGATGACGGGTAAATCCCCCACGTGCAGTTCGTAAATTATTGTTTGTGAACATGGCCGGTGCAACGGTACGTCGCCTTCCCATTCATAGGCATTATGGTCAACGACTACGCTTTTCATTGAGGTCGCGGCATTGTCAAATCCATTGCGGGCGGCGGCGTCTCGGCTGTAACCGATGGGAACAACCACCCCGCGACTATACGGATCCAACAGCGCTTTGGACGCATCGAACCGCAACCCTTGGGATGGGTCGAAGGGCCCATGAGCACGATATCCATAGAGTTGTCCGGGCTGCAATCCTTCTACGAATACATGCCAGTAGTGGTACGTACGGTTGGCCGATGGATCGAGACGAATGGCTCGCGATGGCGGCGCATCTTCGCTGTCGAAAAGCAGTAGATCGATTCGCGTCGCATCCCGTGAATACAGGCTGAAATTGACGCCCCCTTGCCCCACAGATGCGCCCAACGGAGCATTTCGTCCGATCGCCGACAAAAACTCGCTTGGCAGAATCCCCGGTCGAAATCTGAGTCGCAGATTTGCTATCGGGTCTCATTTTCATCACTCACCTCTTTTTCCTTGCCGCACATTTCACAGGTTGCCGCAGAAGTGCCTATAGCCATGTTGGAATTCTTCAAGACGACGGAAGGTTGGACAACGACCGTCGTGAGGCGCTGGCCCGAATTGCAGTGTGGAGTAATTTACACGCTTCAGATCATCACCTTCAGCATAATCGGTCTTGAACAGCACTGCTCCTGCCTCCGACTTGAACGAGCACCAAACGATTTCCGGCCCGTTTGGTACTTTTGCTAGTTGCCTGGGGCGAGGCTATTTCTATATCGTTACCTAGTTCCCCCAGTTTTCTGATTGAGGATTTAGATTGGTTGATTTGCGTAACCTCTGGCTCTCATATCCGATCAGGGCCTGGCCGCCTCGGATGGTGAGTCTATGGAAGAAATATGACCTCAGCGGGTCTGCTCACATCGGCCGTGTTGGTAGGCACCGGATGAACAAGTTTCGGGGATAATTCTTACGAATTCAATCAGGTGCGGTTTCGATTCAGATTATTTTGAAAGGATAAATACGATGATAGACAGCAAGATCCAACGCTCCGCCGCTCGGAAATTCGGCTACGGCAGTCTTCTACTCGCACTGTTCCTGGCAGCAGTTATGCCTGCTTCTTCTCAGGATGACAGGAAGATAGAGACGATTGACGCCATCGCGAGGGGTACCAGCACTCAACTGGGTCACACTGTCAGTGTTAAGATAACCATCTACCAATACTCGGCACCCGAGGACAGGCAGGTCCTCGTCGAGGCGTTCAACAAGGGCCAACACCAGGGTCTGGTTAAAGCGCTCACGGATATGAAGTCGGTTGGCCGCATTGCCATCCCCGGCACACTTGGCTACGATCTCAGCTACATTGCGCTGATCCCCACGCCAACGGGCCGCAAGATTCGGTTCGCCACTAACCGCGTGATTCAATTTGCCGAAGCGTACTACAACACACAGAGCACAGCCTACGACTTGACGGCAGGCGAAATTGACTTGAACGACTCCGATAAGAGCAAGAGCAGCGGCGTTCTATATCCTGCTGCGCAGCTGATCATCAACAAAAAGGGCGAGCTTCAGTTTGAGCTGCGGAAGAATCCGTGGAACCTAGTCAACATCATCGACTGGAACGGTGCCGGCAAGCAAGAGAAATAGTACACCCGGGCCGGTTTGATTCGTTCCGCTGATCTGTGCGCAGCTTGCGCGGTTACGCTAAGTCTTTGGTTTGCCGCTCTTGAACTCTGGTTTAACAGGGTTCAGAAGCTGTTGAGGATCCACACTACCGAAAATCTCGATCAGCTTCGCGACCAGGCCAGTCCAACCGGTCTGGTGGCTAGCTCCCAGGCCGGCGCCGTTATCGCCATTGAAGTACTCATAGAACAGCATGTAGTCCTTCCAGTGGGGATCGCTCTGAAATTTCTCCGTGTCTCCGAACACCGGACGCCGCTCTGACTTATCACGCAGGAAGATGCGGGTCAGGCGGTTGGAAATCTCCCGCGCTACTTCGAACAGGTTCATCAGATTGCCCGAGCCGGTGGGACACTCTATCTTGAAGCCGTCGCCATAATACAAATAGAACTGCAGCAAGGCGCGAATCAACAGCGCGTTCATTGGCATCCATACCGGCCCCCGCCAGTTGGAATTCCCGCCGAACATGCCGCTGTCGGACTCTGCCGGAACGTACTTCACTCGATATTCCTGGCCATCGACGCGAACAATATAGGGGTGGTCTTCATGGTAGCGGGAGAGGGCCCTTACGCCGTAGGGGCTCAGGAATTCCTTCTCGTCGAGCGTGCGCATCAGGATACGGCGCAATCGGTCCTCGTTCACGAGTGCAAAGATACCGCGCTCCGCAACTCCCCAATGACCCGGCCCGGTTGGATGTACGCTGTTGCGCATTTCGGGCATACGCTGCGCCCTTTCTCGCAGGACCTCCATCACTCGTGGCGCCTGTTCGCGCTGCCACTGCTCGTTTACGGTGGTGGCACACAAAGGCAGAAGTCCCACCATGGAGCGCACTTTCAATCGTTTTGAACTACCGTTCGGCAAGCGCAGCACATCGTAGTAGAAACCATCCTCCTCGTCCCACATCCCCTCATCTCCCATTTGGTTCATAGCGACCGCGATCCAAACGAAGTGCTCCGCAAACTTCACGGCCATATCTTCGTAATGGGGGTCATGGGCCGTTAACACCACGGCGATCTCCAACATATTCTGGGCGAACATGCAAACCCACGCAGTGCCGTCAGCTTGCTGGAGACTTCCACCCGTCGGCAGCGGCGAGCTGCGGTCGAAGACACCGATGTTATCCAGCCCGAGGAAGCCGCCTTCAAAAAGGTTGTGACCGAAGCGATCTTTGCGATTCACCCACCAACTGAAGTTCAGCATCAGCTTCGGAAATGAGCGTTTGAGAAACTCAATGTCGCCTTTGCCATGCAGTGCCTGTTCAGTGCGGTACAGGAAAATCGAGGCCCAGGCATGTACCGGCGGATTAACGTCGCTGAAATTCCACTCATAGGCAGGTATTTGCCCAGTCGGATGCAGGAAATACTCATTCAGCATCAGACTGAGCTGTTCTTTGGCAAAGTCTGTGTCAACTGCGGATAGCGCGATGGTGTGAAACGCCAAATCCCATGCCGCATACCACGGGTACTCCCACTTGTCAGGCATCGAAATGACGTGTCGATTCAACATGTGGAACCATTCGCGATTTCGCAACGACCGTCCGTCATGCTTTATTGGATCGATACCGTGTTCTTCGAGCCATTTGTCGACATCGAAAAAGAAATACTGTTTGGTCCACAACATTCCGGACAGCGCCTGCCGCATAACCAGGGCCTCGTCCTCTCCCACGCGCTCCGGAGTTATGGACTTATAGAAGGCATCCGCCTCCCCCAGACGGGTCTGGAGAGTCGCGTCGAAGGTCTTGAAGGGATCGCCGATGGCATCCGGCGCCAGGTCGGTTAACCGCAGACGGATGGTGGTCGTCATTCCTGCCGCCACATTCAACTGATAATCCGCGGCAGACTTCGTTCCCGCTTTCTCGGGGTTTACTGCACTGTGATTTCCACCGAGTACATAATTGTTGATGCCGTCTTTGACATAAGGCGACAGGTTAGGTGTGCCGAAGATCCGCTCGTTGTTCGTTTCATTTTCCGTGAACAGCAGCGGAACGTCTCCTTCACAGTACAAATACCGTTCACCCAGCTCGGGATGGGACGCTTGAACCAACTTCCAGCCGTCTTTGCCGGGGAGCTGCTTTAGCGAAGGCCTGGGAGTACCTGGCCACCAGGTCCAGGTGTTGCGAAACCACAGGCTAGGCAGGAGACGGATTGTGGCCGGTTCAGGCCCGCGATTGACCACGCTGATCTTAACGATTAAATCTTCTGCTGCGCGCTTGGCATATTCTACGAAGACATCGAAGTAGCGGTCTTCGTCGAACACCCCCGTCTCCAGCAGTTCGTACTCCATCTCGCGATGGCCGCGACGCTTGTTCGTCTCGATCAAATCGACGTAGGGGTATTCCGCCTGTGGATACTTGTACAGGTATTTCATATACGAATGTGTCGGCGTGCTGTCGAGGTAAAAGTAGTACTCCTTAACGTCTTCACCGTGGTTGCCTTCGCTGTTGGTCAGACCGAACAGACGTTCTTTGAGAATGGGGTCTTTGCCGTTCCACAGGGTGACGCTGAAACATAACAACTGCTGGTCGTCGCTGATACCCGCGAGACCATCTTCGCCCCAATGATAGGCACGGGATCGAGCCTGGTCGTGAGTGAAGTAGTTCCAGGCATTACCGTCCTGGCTGTAATCCTCGCGGACCGTACCCCACTGCCGCTCGCTCAGATAAGGGCCCCACTTCTTCCAGGGAATCCTGCCTGTGCGAGCTTGCTGAAGTCTGACCGCTTCGGCTCCCACCCTTTCCTCCGATCGAGACTTCTTACTATACCGGCGAATCGGCCGCATTGCCTGGTGCCTGAGTTCTCGTCTGGTCCAGGTCAAAGTGCCAATACAGGTCTAATATCACCAATTGTCATATGTGGGGAGCCAGGTCTTGTCCGGATTGTAAAGTTCCATATTCTTGACGATGTTGAGGGAGTCGCTCCCCAAGTCCTTCTGGTAGACAACTCCGTCGTAGTCAACCATGAAAGTCTTTACGCCAATGACGCGATATTCGGCAAGTACGGCTACGAGTGCAAATCCGCCGATCATGGCTCCCTCGATCATGTAGTCGAGCTTCCCTAAGCGCGCATCGGACCCGGACCTTTCAACACCTTAAAATAATAGCCGTGGTAGGGCTTGCCTTTGTCTTCGTATCCTTCATCGAGGGCTTTAGCTACGCCCTCTCCTATCGGACCTCCCCAACTGCCATCCGCGTTTTTCCATGCCAACCCATCCTGTTTCCCAGGCGTACTGATATTTCGTTGTGCATATTGATTTACCCCGGAGTCGTCGTCGATCTCCTCCGCATAGTCCATCTGAGCCTCCACATAGCCGCGGCAGATTGTGATGGCGACCAGTTCGTTGGTTCCGATGCGCCGGAACAGAATCTCCTTGAGGCCTGCCTTGGTATTGAAATACCATTTCACATCTTTCTTAACGATGGGTATTGGAAGCGGCCACTCTTCGTTGCCGACGGAAAGGATGGCGCGATTGGGGTTCTTTGGGTCAACGACCACCTCAGTCTTTTCGTGAGCTTCCGCCGCAAATGAGGCGGCAGAGTTTTTATCCCGAACCTCGTCCGCTGACGAAACGATGTCCTTGCCATCCGGTCCGAACATCCCCATGAGAGCGGGCACGTCATAGTTCGCGGCCGCCAGGATAAGAGCGTCGGCGGCCTGCTTCGGCGTAGCAAACGACGTCTGTACTGGGTGTGATGTCGCCGTAGCGGTTTGGCTCGATTGTGGCGCTCCGTAGGCTGTAAGGGCGCACAACAGGGCGACCGCCTGGGCGGCGACAAAGGATCTCGATTGTAAGAAACTGAACGTCTTTGATCACATGTGTTTTTCCTTGATCATGGCTTATCTACTTCCGCCGTCCGCCGCCTCTGGACCCGCCGCCTCGAGAACCCATGCTGGAGGCTCCCCGTGAACCACTGGCTCGTGCATTGCTCCCGCTGTAGTCACCCGATCCACCGCCGAAAGCTCCGGTTCCGCGCGAAGAGCCGCCGCTGGGAACGCTTCGGTTACCGATGCGATCCGCACCGCCGCCGCGATTCATCGTGCCAGCCTGTGGCCGGTTAGACCCGCCGCCGCGATCCATGGTGCCTGCCTGTTGCCGGCCGCCGCCCAATTGCCCTTGGCTCGGACGTGTGCTTGCCTCCCGCCTCGAATCGCCCCGGGCAGTACCACCATATTGGGTTGCGGTGGCCCTGTTTGAGTAGGGAGCGCCGCCGCGATGGGCTGCATTGTGCTGCCATCTATTTCCACCGCCAGAGGGCATCTGCGACGGACGGTTGACATTCGTTCTGTTGTAATGGTCGACGAAGTTGTTGTTGACGTTGATGTTGATGTTACTGCTGTGGCCCCATCCACAGTTGTAACCCCAACCTCCACCCCAGGCAGCCCCCATTGCCATTCCAATGCCAAACGAAATGGCCATTCCCGCGACGTAAGCTCCTGCCGGAGGGTAGACGATCGGCGGATACGGATAAACTGGCGGGCCGTAGACCCACTACGGGGTTATAGCTGGGAACGTAAATAACCTGAGGTTGAGCCTGTTCAATTACAACGACGGTTTTGTTCTCTACGGTCTTCGTCTCCACCTTTTGTTGCTCGGTGGTTTTAAGGTTTCCCGCACCCTGGGCTTTCATACGCATGCGCTGGACCGCGTCCATCACGTCATTCTCCTGCGCAAGAAAGGCATTACCCAGGTCAGTAGTCCACTTGATGTTTTCTGCAAGCTGCTTAACCGCGTCGGGCAGCGGTGCCATGGCCTGGACGCTGGGGTCCCAGTCTTCCTTCTGGACAGCGTCCACGAGTGCTTTATCTTTCAGGTCTTTGTGCTGCGCCAACCACTGCTGGAGCTGAATGATCTCGAGAGGATAGGTGGACGCAGCGAGCACCTGGGCCAGCAGCGGATCAGGATAGAGTGCGATGGGTGCCACCAGAGAATCCAATTGATCATTCGGGATCTTCGGCGCGGCCTGCTCCGGCGGCGCATCTTGCGGAGGCGACGATTGGGCATATGTAGTCAGATCGCCGGGCAACAGAAGCAACGCACAAGCAGCGCCACGAAACCGCGAATACTCCCGAACCGGGGGCTCGCTTGAAGCACTCTCACCTTCATGGTCTCGTAACCTTTCTCGAAGACTGTACTGCGCTCAGCTCTCTCTAAAATTCCGCAGTGATGTCTCCCGTGCTTCCTCCGCCTTGGCGGGTTATTCCTCGCCGAAACGTTTCAGACAGATTTCATCCAGCATTTGTAAAAGCGAGGTAAAGGACAATGAGGGGGTCGGGAACTGGCATTATTGCTAGTCGCGACTTCAAGTGAGATGAGATATAAGGCGGGTGAACCCTTTATTCGGCGAGGAGAAACCAATGGGAGCGCGACCTAGAGTTCGGAGCTTTCCCTTACGAACGGGCAAGCCTGGGATGTTCTTTCAGCCGGGTCCGCAAAACGGCGGCTTTGACGTCGTCGCGATAGTTGTGGGGATGTTCTTACTTCTCGCCAGCACTGGTTGTGAGGAGAAAGAGAAGGCTCCGCCGCCGTCGCCCCCTGAAGTTGAAGTCACAGACGTGGTTCAGCGGGACGTTCCAATCTACCAAGAATGGGTGGCTCAACTCAATGGGCAAGTCAACGCAGATATCACCCCCAAAGTGCAGGGGTACGTGATCAAGCGGGACTATTCTGAGGGGTTCTTCGTCCGCAAAGGTCAACTGCTTTACGAGATCGACCCTCGTCCTTTTGAAGCCAGCCTAGACCAGGCGAAGGCGCAAGTAGCAGTCGCAGTAGCTCAACGAACCGAAGCGGAGAACAATGTAACACGGGACCGTCCACTTGCCGCGCAGAATGCAATACCGCAAAAGCAGCTGGATACCGACATCTCCACCCTAGCGGCCACAACGGCACAGGTCAGTGCTGCGAAGGCGAGCATGGTTCAGGCCGAATTGAACCTTTCCTGGACCAAGGTACTGTCGCCGATCGACGGTTTGGCAGGCATTTCGAATTCGAATGTGGGCGACCTGGTGGGTACGACCACCAAGATGACCACAGTCTCTGAGGTCAATCCGATCCGGGCCTACTTCAACATCAGCGAGAGCGACTATCTCGGTAGGGCACAGATGATCGCGCGGCTGGTTCGAGGGGACAGAGCCCAGAGCCGGCCTACTCAAATTGAGTTTGTCCAGACGAACGGGGTTATGTTTCCGGCGAAGGGCAAGATCGTTCTGGTAAACCGGGAGGTCACATCGCAGACGGGTACGATCCAGCTTGCTGCAGAGTTTCCGAACAAGGACGGCATACTGCGTCCTGGCGGCTTTGGCAACGTTCGTATCGAAACTGGAACACTCGAACATGCACTGCTGGTTCCGCAGGCGGCGGTCATTGAAGTCCAGTCAATGTATCAGGTGGTCGTTGTCACTCCGGAGAACAAAGCGATGTTTCGTCCGGTCAAGGTGGGAGACCGGGTCGGGCCGAATTGGATTATCACCGAGGGGCTCAAACCCGGAGAGAAGATCATTGTCCAGGGCTTCATGAAGGTGAGGGAAGGTACGCCGGTCAGCCCCAAGCCATATGGCGCTGTGTCCACGACTGAGGGCAACTGACTATGTCAAAGTTTTTTATCAACCGGCCAATCGTCGCGATTGTTATCTCGATCCTGATGGTCATCGCGGGCATAGTGGCGATGTTAGGACTGCCGACTTCGCAGTTCCCGAATATTGCGGACCCGCAGATCCAGGTTATCGCCAACTTCACCGGCGCGGACGCTCAAACCGTCGCGCAATCCGTTGCGACCCCGATCGAACAGCAGATGTCGGGCGTTGACAACATGAATTACATGTATTCGCTGAACGCCAGTAACGGCCAGATGACGCTGACGGTGGACTTCAACATCGATACAGTGGCCAGCACCGACCAGATTCTGACCCAGATGCGTGTCTCGCAGGCCAATTCGCAGCTGCCGAGTGCGGTGCTCAACCAAGGCGTTACGGTGCAGAAATCAACGGCGGCGCCGTTGATGCTGATTGACCTTACTTCTCCTCAAGGCACCTACGACAATATATTTCTGGCGAACTATGCCACGATCAATTTGAACGACGCGCTAACTCGGGTGCCGGGCGTCGCTTCTGTGTCTGTCTTCGGCGCTGGGCAGTACGCGATGAGGTGCTGGGTCAATCCGGACAAACTAGCGAATCTCCAGATCACGGTTCCGGAGATCATCAACGCGATCCAGGCCCAGAACAATGTGAACCCGGCGGGCCAGATCGGCGGCAATCCTGCCCCCGCGGGGCAGCAGTTCACCTATACGGTGCGTGCTCCCGGGCGACTTCCTTCCGCGCAGGAGTTTGGCGAAATCATCGTTCGGGCCAGGACCGGCGAAGGCATTCTGCGTTTGAAAGACGTTGCCCGCGTGGAGCTGGGAGCGCAAAACTACAATATGATCGGTCGCTTGAATGGCAAGCCCGCAGCGCTCATAGCGATCTACCAAGCTCCTGGCGCTAACGCAGTCGCGACTGCTGCCGGAGTTCGCGCGCTGATGCTGGAGTCGAAGACCCGGTTTCCCCAAGATCTCGACTATATTGTGGCGCTCGATACGACGCTCTCCGTCACCGCGGGGATCAAGGAGATCGAGCATACGCTGATTGAGGCGCTCGTCCTCGTCATCCTTGTGGTCTACATCTTTCTCCAGGGATGGAGAGCCACACTGATCCCATTGCTTGCAGTCCCGGTTTCGTTGATCGGGACGTTCATGATCTTTCCGCTGCTGGGATTTTCGATCAACACGCTGTCACTGTTTGGGCTGGTGCTGGCGATCGGGCTGGTGGTGGATGATGCCATTGTGGTCGTCGAGGCGGTTGAACACCACATAGAACACGGCATGACGCCGCATGATGCGACGGTCAGGGCAATGGAAGAGGTCGGCGGCCCGGTGATTGCGATCGCGTTGATCTTGGGTGCCGTGTTTATACCGACCGCGTTCATTCCCGGAATTACCGGGAGACTGTATCAGCAGTTTGCGGTCACGATCGCCGTGTCCGTTGCCTTCTCGGCCTTCAACGCGTTGACGCTGAGCCCCGCCCTGTCAGCGATGTTATTGCGACCGAAGAAAGAGTCCCGTGGGCCGCTGGGAGCTTTCTTTCGCTGGTTCAATAGGGTGTTTGGCAGGGTCACTGACGGGTATGTCGACACTTGCAGACATCTCATCCACAAAGCGGGCTTCTCTTTCCTGTTGTTGTTGTTGTTCGTGGTGGGCGCGGGCCTTTTCGGGCATAAGACACCGGGCGGCTTTCTTCCGGACGAAGATCAGGGTTATATGTATGGTGGGCTGCAGCTGCCGAACGCGTCGTCTCTGGAGCGAACATCCGATGCGTCGAAGGTGGTCGAGAAGATCATGATGGACACGCCGGGCGTGCAGAATGTCAGCACGGTAATTGGCTACAGCATGCTGAGCGGCGTGAATACTACCTACAGCTCCTTCTTCTTCGTCTCCTTCAAGAATTGGGACGAGCGTAAGACTATCGAGGAGAGCTACAACGGCATCAAGCGACATTTGATGGGTGCGCTGTCCAGAGTTACATCGGGAATCGCCTTTGCGTTCCCGCCGCCGGCGATCCCGGGTGTTGGAACATCGGGCGGATTCACCTTTGTGCTTGAAGACCGCTCTGGCAGCCCCATTGAGTTCCTTGCGAAGAACGCTGAAGTATTCATGGCGGAGGCCCGCAAACGCCCGGAACTGAACGGGGTGATGACTACCGCACTGTTTGGAGTGCCGCAAGTGGGTATTACGGTGGACCAGGAGAAGGTGCTCACGCAACAGGTCAACCTGACAAACGTCTACCAGACCCTGCAGACGTTTATGGGCGGATCGCTGGTCAACTACTTCAACCGTTTCGGCCGCCAGTGGCAGGTCTACGTCCAGGCAGAGAGCAATTACCGAACATCGGCAGACAACCTGGGCAAGTTTTATGTCACCAACAGCACAGGGCAGATGGTGCCGTTGAGTACGCTGACCGGAAATGTTCCTCGCAGCGGCCCGGAGTTCGTCATGAAGTACAACCAGTTTCAATGCGTTCAAATTAACGGCTCCGCGACCCCTGGCTACAGTTCAGGGGAGGCAATTGCGGCGCTGCAAGATGTGTTCAAGAAGACAATGCCTAACGAGATGGGCTTCGACTATCTGGGTATGTCTTATCAGGAGGTCAAGGCCGCTCAAGGAGTCAGTCCGGTCGTTGTCTTCGGGCTTTCGTTCTTTATCGTGTTTCTGATCATGGCCGCGCAATACGAGAGCTGGACGCTGCCGCTCAGTGTGTTGCTGGGCGTTCCGATTGCTGTCTTTGGGGCATTCGCGGCGCTCTATCTGCGGCGGCTCGACAATAACGTCTATGCTCAGATCGGCCTGGTGATGCTGATCGGCCTATCCGCCAAGAATGCCATTCTAATCGTTGAGTTTGCCAAGGCTGAGTATGAGGGCGGGAAGACGTTGATCGATGCTGCGCTCTCCGGCGCAAAGCTGAGACTGCGGCCGATTCTAATGACTGCGTTTGCTTTCATCCTTGGCTGCGTTCCCCTATGGCGGGCTTCCGGTGCGGGCGCTATTTCGAGACAGGTGCTGGGAACCGTAGTGATTGGCGGCATGCTGGCGGCATCGTTGCTTGCCGTCTTCTTTATCCCGGTCTCCTTCGACGTGATTGAGCGCTTCGGGCAACTTTTCGGAAAAGCGAAGACACCGGAGGCAACGCCTGAATCTGCTTCGAAGGGGACTACACCATGATCGGCGCGAGGAAGTTCGCCGCTACTGTGTCGGTCCTGACGCTCGTGGTGGGCGGCTGCAAGGTGGGGCCGAACTACAAGCGCCCGGCGGTGGTGACCCCGGACCAATACCGCGGCTTTGCTCCAGCCCTGTCCAACCAAGCTGGCGCACAGCCATTTGCGGAGATGCAGTGGGAGACCGTGTTCCAGGACGAGACCCTGAGAGCGCTCATCAAGGAAGCCTTGACCAACAACTACGACATGCAGATCGCGGCCTCCCGCATCGTGCAGGCCGAGGCCGTGGTGGGGGTGACGCGGGCCAACCAGTTGCCCAGCGTCTCTGGCTCAGGTGGCATCAACTATCAGCGGAACGCGATCGTCCCGAACGGCCCGACCATAGATTCGCTTAGCATTCAGCTGAACTACATCGTGGACTTCTGGGGGAAGTATCGCCGCGCCACCGAGGCCGCACGTGCGCAGCTGCTCGCGACCACTTATGCTCGAGATGTCGTCCAGACGACTCTAATCTCCGACGTCGCGACTGCATACTTTCAGCTGCGGCAGTTCGACTATCAACTGGACTTCGCACAGAAGAACGTTGTTACCGACAAAGAGGCTGTGCAGCTTAATACCATCAAATTTAAAGGTGGCGATAGTGCAATTACTGACGTGTACCAGGCCGACCTGTTGCTGCAGCAAGCCCAAGCACAGGCCATCCTCAGTGAGCAACAAATCGCGCAGGCCGAGAACCAGATCAGCATTTTGCTTGGGCGAAACCCAGGGCCAATCGCCCGTGGTCTCGGTCTGGTTGATCAACCACATCTAGCCGTTGTGCCGACCGGGCTTCCCTCGGCCCTGCTCGAGCGTCGTCCTGATGTCCGGCAGACTGAAGCTACATTGATTGCGGCAAATGCCAATGTCGGGGTAGCCAAGGCGGCATTCTTCCCGCAGATATCGTTGACGGGCCTGTTCGGAGCGCAGAGCACTGCCTTGACCAGCTTTCTCCAAGGGCCCGCGACAGTCTGGTCGCTGGGTGGACAGGTTCTGCAACCGCTTTATGCGGGCGGCGCGATCACGAGCGCCTATAACCTCGCCTGGGCGCAGCGCAATGAGGCGGAGTTGGTCTATAAGCAAACGGTATTGAACGCCTTCGGCGATGTCGCCAACAGCCTGGTCGGATACAACCAAGCGAGACTGTATCGGATGAAGATCCAAGAGCAGACGAACACGTACCGGGAGACCGCAGACCTGGCGAACGTCCGTTTTAGAGGAGGAGTAACGAGCTTTCTCGAAGTATTGGTCACCCAGCAGCAATATTTCACTTCAGAGCAGGTGTTGGCACTAGCCTGGGATGCGGAGATGCAAAACTACGTCCAGTTGTACCAGGCGCTGGGTGGAGGCTGGCAGCCGTAACCTTGTGCCATGTGCGAGAATCAACGGCACGTCACCTTCCCATTCATAGGGATTGTGGTTAACGACTACGCTTTTCATGAGGTCGCGGCATTGTCGGAGCCAGCTTCGCGTTCTCCCATTGGCGCACTCCGAATGGAAACAACAAACAGCCCTGACCCCTCCTTTACAGCTTGCTGATCGCCATCAGCAACGCACTCGACCAAACATGTGGGGTTCAAGTTCGTCTCCGGGCACCAGACACGAATACCTTTTTGATTAGCCCCCGACGACCGGGGGTATTTTGGGGGGTGCTTTGGATATCATTATCGCTAACCATACTGATCTATATCTACATCTACTTACGGCTCAGTTAGAATCCCGCTGTGCACCATAAAATCACTGAATTTACGTAGTTTGCGGGTCTGTCATCTTTTCCCTGATGGTCAACTCGTCACCAATTGAGCCATCTTTCCAACTGCCTCTCGCTGATGAATCTGCGTGGGTTGGGTGTAGATGTGCGTGCCCTAACTGGGCCTGGGCGTCCTTGGGGGACGCTCCCGACTGTGAGAGCAGGGTTGCGTGGGTCCGCCGGAGGGTATGGCAACTGAGCCAGGGCGCTCCGATCTGCTTGCCCACCGGTTTCAGGTGGCGTGCTAACAGGTTGGAATCGCTGTAGGGCAGTGCGGGTATCCCCGTTGTGAAGAAAACGAACTCTGCAAAGTCGGCGAGATCGTCCAACTCAAACCCGACCACTGAGTTTCTGCATCAGGTCATAGCTTGAGCTGTCAGGACGGTTAGCCAAGCGTGAAAGTGGGCCGCAGCAGCCAAAGATGCGGCCCACATAAATGAGAGATCAGCGAGTGAGGCCTCCGGCCGCGTAAATCAGTTGACCGTTAATCCAACCCGCATCGGCAGAGGCAAGGAACGCAGCCACTGTGGCGATATCATTAGGCTGAGCGATACGACCGAGCGGAGTCGCATCTTCGTGGCTCTTCTGAAAGTCGCTCCCCATAACGCCCACGGTATGAAGCCCTTCGGTTTCGACCAAACCTGGGTTGATTGCATTGATGCGAATCTTCTTAGGGCCCAGTTCCTTGGAAAGCGTGATGGTGATAGCGTCTATCGCACTTTTGCTGGCGCTATAAACTGACGCCGAAGAGTCGGCTGGGGACATTCTGCCCGCCAGCGAGCCAATGTTGACGATGCTGCCGCCGTGGGGGTTGAAAAGCGGTACCGCAGCTTTTGTAACCAAGAGAAGACCTAGAACGTTGACATCGAATTGCCGGTGAAAGTGCTCAGGCGTGACTTGTTCGAGTGGCCAGAATTCGTAGACTCCAGCGTTGTTGACCAGGATGTCGATGGGACCAAGCTGAGCGGCTACTGTCCCGGCAAGTGCTTTGGCGCTGTCAGGATCTGCTACGTTAGCTTGCACGGCGATAGCTTTGCCACCCGCTGCCTTGATTTCAGCAACCACTTTTTCAGCAGCTTGCTTGTTGCTTGAGTAGTTGACCGCGACAGAAGCACCGCGCGACGCCAACTCACGGGCAATGGCCGCGCCTATGCCCTTTGATGCGCCGGTAACCAGCGCGACCTTTCCTTGAAGACTGCTCATGATCGTTTCCTTGCTTTTCTGGAGCGCTCGCTCCGGTTGAGGTGCATGAATAGCGGGTTCCCGATTCGATACGGTGACGGGAGAGGGATAAAACATCATGACCGTTATGTTCAGCCGCAATTTGAGAATTACATAACGATCGTTATCTTGTCAAATGGAAAAGATAACGATCGTGATAATATTGTGAAGTGAGGTCTAAATATGAGCCTTCAGACAGAGAAACGTGAAGCGAGCCGGCGGCGCATCCTTGAAGCAGCGGGGCAGGCTTTTCGAAAAGGCGGCCTCAGTGGAACCGGCGTAGATCGGCTGGCAGAACGGGCCGAGCTGACCTCCGGTGCGTTCTACTTCCACTTCAAATCGAAGATGGAAGTGTTTATCGCCTCGCTAGAACAGAGCCTCGACGATTTGCGCAATGCAATCGCGCAGTTTCAGGAGAAAAATGGAAATGCGTGGCTGTCGGTGTTCGCCAGATACTATTTAGGCTTCAAACGGACGTGCGACCTAACGGAGGGCTGCAGCTTGCCTGTGCTCACCCCCGAAGTGGAGCGGGCAGGCACTGAGGCACAAGTGGCTTATCAGGCTAAATTAGCCGAGGTCCTCGAAACGCTCGCAAAAGGTCTACCTTCGGACAAATCCGTCAGCCGACGCGATCGAGCTTGGGTGGTACTGGCGCTACTGTCAGGCGGGGTTAGCCTGGCGCGTGCGGTTGAGGACGAGGCACTTAGCGAAGAGATCGCCGCGGCAGTGTTAAAGGCAGTTCTCAAGAATGCCAAGTAATGCTGCGGTTTCAAGCAATCGCACCGCGCGCATCGTCAACAGTTCCGGGTCACCCGGCCCTGCCTTTCTCTGCCCGTCTCATATTCTCCTCTTCGTTTTCGCGCACTGGCTTTTCGCCGGATCAGGCTGCCACTTCGGTAGAACCTTCGCAATTGCTTTGAAGAGATTTTGATTGTTCCCATCTTTACGCACTGCAGCGCGAAAGTGCCCAAGTTGTAGAGCTTCATAATTGGAGCAATCGCGCAACACGGTATGGCGGTCAACGATCATTTATTTCCAGAAATGAACCTGGGGCTGGCGTGACTGAACGCATGCTGAAAGAAGAAGCCGCAGGCCACACCCAACAGCGTAACGGGCCGGCCTGCTCGATGGCGTTCGATTTTGCCGTGCATCTCCTCATCATCTCGACGTTCGGCTTTCGCAACGAACGTGACCCGGCTGGAGTGCCCGGCTAACCGCTGCGCGTAGCGACTCGTTCCGGTTTTCGGGCGCCTCCCAGGACGAGGATCACCAATTTGCCTTGATTCTTCTGCACGCTACGCCCCTTGCCTTCGTGGCTTCAACGGTTCGACCACTATCGAAAGATTTTCATTCTGCGCAAGCTCCTCGAGCGAGAGGGAACGCGTGCCGAGGGCCTGCGCCAATTCCTCGCATTGGCCTAGTCGCTGTCCGGCGGTCTCCGTATCGACGACGATTGCATTGCAACTCATCAACTGTGCCGCATCGAGTGCCTCTTGCCAGGGGTCTCCTCCATGCAGGGGGATATTGGCCCTGCCGTCCGTGACTAGGATGAGAAGGGTCGCAGGCGTCAGGTAATTGCGCGCCTGATCAAGAGCGGCGGCCAACGGGGTTCGACCGCCCGTGGGAAGATATTCGAGCGCGGCCAGGGCGTCGGGAAGCACTTGAGTTGGCTCTAGAACGACCTGAGCGGAAGTTCCGCGGAAGACGATCATGGCCACTTCGTCCTCTCGTTTGAAAGAGCGGGTCAGCAAGCTTGCAATAGCGCCTTTGACTTTACGCATTCTCTGCTGGACAGCGTGCGAGCCGCTGGAATCAACGACGAAGAGATAGCGCGCTCCGGTCCTCGGCTTGCGGATTCGTTCGTGCAAATCCTCGACCCGTGGTTGCACAGCGCCGGTTTCACGCAGGGCATGGCTGAGCGTGGCACGCAAATCAAGCTCGACGGGGAAATCCGCCTGACGATTGCCTACGATTGGACCGCAATCACATCGATCTGCCTGCGCGCTGCCCCCTCGTGTCGCTGCTGCACTGAACCTGACGTCGAGGGCAGGCGCCTTGGCTTCTGAGGGAATGAAGATACGTTCGTGGACACGCTCCGGAGCTTGATGTCGGCCAGCCTCAGATTGTAATTCTGGCTTCGTCGGTTGCGGCGGAGGTGGAGGTGGAGGGAGTGAGGAACGTCTGCCCTCTCGCGTCCGGTGGGCAAGGACAAGGGGTAAGACAGCATCAACATGGTGTACGTCGACGCACGCATCGCCGGTGAGAGCTGCATATGCGATTGCAGCCCGAACGACTGCCAGATCAGCTCGCAAGGATCGAACGTCGTTTTCGCAGATGGCGAAACTAATGTGTGCCATCATGTCGCTGGAACATGTGATGCCGCGGAGAGACGCTCTCGCGGAACCAATCTGCGTCTGCAACGCCTGTTGAGCTTGTGACCACTCGCTGGTAAACCGCGCAGTGTCGTGTTCGAACGCCATCCTTCGCTCGATCACGAGTTGGCGTTCGGCTGGGTCGAGTGGAGCGCAGATCGTCACTGACAATGCAAAACGATCCAGCAATTGCGGGCGCAGCGAACCCTCCTCCGGATTCATACTGCCGAGCAGAACAAACTCGGCTGGATGGGTGGCACTTAGTCCTTCACGTTCCAGCACATGAACCCCGCTGGCAGCCGCGTCTAACAAGGCGTCGCCCAGGTGTGCCGGAAGAAGATTCACCTCATCCACGTAGAGCACGCCTCCATGTGCCTCGGCGAGCAGTCCCGGCTTGAGGACGGGATCGCCCTTCAGCGTGCGCTCCAGATGAAGCCCCCCAAGCAGACGGTCTTCGGTGGCGCCGAGCGGCAGATTGATAAACCGGGCGGGTGCCGGCAACAGGGCAGCCAGGCCGCGCGCGGTGGTTGTCTTCCCCGAGCCCTTGTCGCCGCGCAGTAAGACTCCAAGCCGCCAATCGACAGCAGCCAACAGCAGCGCGAGCTTCATCTCACTCTGGCCTACGATTGCGGAGAAGGGATAAGCGACCGATCTCACGAAACGGCCCCCCGCTTCTGCTCGCCATGCGCTTCCAGCAGCATTTCGGCCTCAAGCAGAACGCCGCGCAGTGCGTTGAGCGTCTCTGGCGCAGGATTCTCCCAGAGCTCCCGTTTTGCCGCCTCTAGCAATCGTTCCGCAATTGCATTCATTGCCCATGGGTTTGAAGCACCGAGGAAATCACGCATGTTTTGGTCCAATGCATAGTGCTTCGCGAGGCCCTCGTAGATGAAGTCCGGAGCGATCTGTGCCGTGGCATCGAAACCGAAGATGTAGTCGACCGTTGCGGCAAGCTCCAAACCACCTTTGTAGCCGTGGCGTTTGATCGATTCGATCCACTTTGGGTTCACCACGCGCGAGCGATAGACCCGCAGGGCTTCTTCGCGCAGATCCCGAACCTGCGCCGATTCCGGACGGGAGCTATCGCCGAAATAGGCTTTCGGCTGGGTGCCCGTAAGCGCTCGAATGGAGGCAATCATGCCTCCGTGAAACTGGAAGTAGTCATCTGAATCGAAAATATCGTGCTCGCGGTTATCTTGGTTGTGCAGCGCAACCTCGATCGATTTGAGCCGCTCGGCGAAGATGGAGGGTGCGTCGACTCCATCGGCCCCCTTGCCGTACGCGTAGCCTCCCCATGCAAGGAACGCGCGGGCAAAGTCACCATCTCTTTGCCAGTTTCCGGTCTCGATGAGTGGCAGAATGCCCGCGCCGTAAGAACCTGGCTTTGAACCGAAGATGCGATAGCGCGCCTGAGCCTCGGCCTCGTGCTCCGGCAGATCTCTTTTTCCTCAAGATCCGCGAGATAGTGTTTGCGCGGGAAGTTCTGATCGAGCGGTTCATCCAGTTCGACCAACATCGAGATGGCCTGGTCGTAGGTATCGATCAGGTGAGGAAACGCATCGCGGAAGAAGCCGCTGATGCGCAGCGTCACGTCCACCCGGGGCCGGCCGAGTTGCTCCAAAGGAATCACTTCGACACCTTCGAGCCGACGCGACTGCGCGTTCCACACGGGCTTGACGCCGAGTAGCGCGAACGCCTGAGCGATATCGTCGCCGTGGGTCCGCATTTGTGAAGTTCCCCAGACACTTAGACCCATCATCTCGGGATACCTGCCCTCTTCCTTGTAAAAGCGAGCGACAGCTTCACGGGCAAGCTGCTGGCCCACTCGCCACGCCGCTTGCGAGGGCAGCGCACGTGGATCGACCGCATAGAAGTTGCGACCGGTCGGCAGAATGTGCGCCATACCGCGGGTCGGTGCGCCGGCAGGACCTGCGGGAACATACTTGCCTTCAAGCGCATCAAGCAGGTGCTCGATCTCATCGCCGGACTGTTCAAGCTTCGGCACCAGTTCGTCACAGGCAAAAGAGAGTGCAGCCGCGATCTCTCTCGATTCAAGTTGGAGCACGGCGCGCTGTACTTCGCCGATGACTGCGCCGCGAAAGCCGAGCGTTTCGAGCATGGTGTAAAGGTCGAGCGCAGCGCGGTCGAGAATCTCCAGAGCATCGGCGCGGGTATGGCACGGCTGGCCCAGCAGTTCGAGCGAACTCTCAAAGCGCTCGCCCGGCCTGTCCAGCAATTCCGTCAAGTCGAAGCCAAACGCCGTGGCAAGGCTCGCCTGCAGACTTGGGGCACCGGAGTTTGGCAGCCGCGTAAGGGAGCGCAGCATCTCTGGCAGCGGAGGCATCTGCCCGAGGAGGTGCAGACCATCGCGAATCTGTGCCATGCCTAACTCGCAGAGATAGCCGTCAAGATCTTCAATCAGGTGGGCCACCTCGTTGCCATTCATGGAGGCGAGTTGCGTCGGAATGCCTTCGGGCGTTAGCGTGTCGTCCCACTCGTGGCTATGATCGCCACGCTCGCGGGTCATCATCGTCTTCAGGTCCAGATCGGCCTTCAGGTTCGTGCTCTCAACCAACTGCCATATCTGCTGCTGCAGGTAGGGCAGCTTTACCGGGTCAAGCTTTTCGACGGCATAGTATTCGTTGACCAGCTGGTTCAACTCGGCCAGCGGGCCATAGGTCTCCGCAGAGGTCATCGGCGGCGTCAGGTGGTCGACAAGCACAGCGTGCGCGCGCCGCTTCGATTGGCTTCCCTCGCCAGGGTCGTTGATGATGAACGGATAGACCAGTGGAATGTCGCCAAGAAGTAGGTCCGGGAAACACTCGCCGGAGAGCCCAACGCCCTTGCCGGGCAGCCATTCGAGCGTGCCATGCTTGCCCATGTGGACGATCGCATCTGCGCCCCAGCCGCCTTCCGCTTGCGGCGTTCCAAGCCAGCGATAGAAGGCGGTGTAGTGGTGCGTCGGGGGCAAGTCGGGGGTGTGGTAGATCGCATCGGGGTCGATGCCGTAGCCGCGTGGCGGCTGCAATGCGATCATTGCATTGCCAAGATCCATCGCGGCAAACAGATAATCGCGCTCATCGCCCCATGGCTCGTTCTCTTCAATCGAAACGACCTTTCCTGCAATGGTCGGGAGGAGTTTCTTATCGGTTTTTTGGGCAGGCTTTACGCTGGGGCCGCGGTCCTGCGGCTGGCCCCAGAAATCCTGCATCCGACGCGCCGGACGGGCGGGGAAGGCTGAATATATCTTCCGATAGGCCGCTCGCGAGAACCGCATAGCCCGCGCCGGATCGAGCGGATAGTTGCTATCGTAGGTTCCGCGCCCAAGCAAATCCTGCATCAGTTCATCGGAGGTTTCAGGTAGCTCGGCGATCGCATAGCGGCGCGCCTTCATCGCATGTAACACCGTAAGCAGGCTTGCGGGAGTATCCAGGCCAACCGCTCCGCCGATTTGCGATGCTTTGGCGGCGGAGTTCGTCAGGACAAACGCAATGCGGCGGTCGCAGTTTGCCTTACCGCGAAGTCCGGCAAGATGGCTCGCTATGCCGGCGACGCGAACAGCTCGGTCTTCGTTCACAACATATAAACTCTCCGCGCCATCCTTGCTGCGTTCCTTGAACGATACCGGCACAGAAATGATGCGTCCATCGAACTCCGGAATCGCGACGTTGACCGCGGTGTCGACCGCATTCAGGCCGCGGCGCGAGCCCTCCCAGGCGGCTTGCGGCATCTGGCACGCAATTGCCTGTACAACCGGAATGCCAAGCCTTTCGAACGACAATATCACTTCTCCGGGCTGAGTGACCGAGCCCGTATTGACCTCGCCTAGCGCAAACGACAGCGTCGTAATCAGCACGTTGGCGCGGCCTTCAATCAGTTTGAAGACCGCCGGACGTCCATCCTCCTTAGCCTTCAGGCTTGAGGTAAAAATACAGAGCGGATTTACTCCCTTAGCTTCCAGCGCCTGTGCAATCGCGTCAATGAAAGCTGTATTGCCGCTCATTCGGTGGGCGCGGTAGAACAGCACGGCCGCGGTCGGACGCAGAGGGTCGGCCTGCCGCTCCCACTCCTCAGTCGTGGCAGAGTCGCCGCTTTCTCCGGAAGGACTCGGCAGATAAATGCCGTGCTCCGGCATCGGGACAGGCGGCGCATAGCCATAGCCCGTCAGCATCAGGCGATCGGAAAGGAAGCGGAACAATTCGGCGAAGTTCTGTACCCCGCCGAGCGTGAGATAACCATCGGCACTCTGCATAACGTCGGCAGGTACATTGATAGTCTCCAAAAACTCCGAAGTGTTCTCTCCGCAACCGCTGACGAGCACCAAGGATTGTCCACGCTCGATGCAGGCTGCGCGGAGCCGCTCAAAACCTGGAATGCAATTCAGTGGCCCGTGACAGCGCACAACAATGACCCGAGCTTTGCCCATCTCACCGTTGATCAGGACGTCCAACTGGTCTTCATTGCGCAATGCATTCAGCGAGAATGCACTGACACGAAGCTCTGCGGGGAGCAGTTCCGAAGCCTTGATGAGGGTGAGCAGATCGGTGTCGGCATGCGAGAGGAGCATGATAGCGCCAGTTGCATCTGGAGCAGTCTTTGCAAGCGTGGACGCAGCCACGATCGCACTCGACTTGCGGACGTCCCAGTCATAGTAGTTGAAGACGAACTCACTCAATTCTGCCGGCGGCTGGAGAAAGCGGTCGGCAGCCAGCATTGCGTCGATGTAGTCAAAGATCTGACGGACCTGCCAGGGACTATTCACCGAGTGGAACCAGATCGATCTGCCATCGAAGACGAGGCTCACCACATTAGCGAGCGCGCAGGGGCCAAGGCAACCGCCCTTGGTTAGATGGACGTGATTGCGAATTTTGCGCCCGAGCCACTCCTGCGTATAAACGTCAACCGGGACGGCGGCGTATCCCCGCTCTGTGATGCCACAGCAACAACCGGTGTAGCAATAGGTCAAATGCGCCCGGTGCTGGATGATGTTGAAAGCCCGGCCGTCGGCGCGGATTACACGTTGTCGAAAAGAATCGGCCACGGCTACACCTTGTTCTCTGGCGCGTGATCGGTTCTGGTGTAGGGAATAGGACGGGTTGAGGGTGCCGGGGCCAGACGCATGGTTTCTGTTCTCCGCAGAAAATTGCTATGTACCCCGGGCAGGTCTCCTGGCTTCGAAGTGGCACCTTTTTCCTTGTGCCGAGTCTCCTCCTTCCCCAGCCTGTAGGCCGAGTGGATATTTGGCGACTCATCTTCGTTTACAGTGGCGGGACCGCACCGGGATTGCACCGGACTTCCCTTTTCAGCCCTTGCGGGCACCTTGGGTCTTATACAGTTGTAACACGCTGCTGGTTACTCAGCCGCAGACTGCTTTAACGGACCAGAGTGTGCACGCGCCGGTCGCGTTCGGTCAACCAGCCGAACAGGACCCCGAGCGTACTCCAAAGCAGCAACCGCATCTCCCAGGACGCGATCCGGAACTTCCAGAGCAAACTCGCGGGAAAGGTCGGCGGTACTTCATCGATGGCTGGCAGAAAGCTCGAAAACGCAATCGCCAGTATGACGAACAGGCACGCTGCCAGCAAGAAGCCATTCCAGACTCCGAATCGCCGAGTCAGGCGAGCGGCCAGTTGCAGCGAAAAAATCATTGATGCCAGAGATAGTGCGATCGCAAGAAAGTACGCCGCGGTCCGCATTCCTATTGTCTCTGGATTGCCGACAGACGGTGGACTCGCCGGATATTTGAGAGAAGGGATGAATGCCACCGAGACAAATCCCAGCCCCGCAATCCAAAACGCTAGCGCACGGGGACTGGAGACGCTGAAGCGGCCCAGCGAAAAGGCGAAGACAAGCCCGAAGATGCCCCCAAGAGCTGAACTGTAGACCACGGCACCGGTCAGCAGTCCGATTCCTCGCTGAATCTTGCGACTGACCATCTCAGGCTCGGGGCTTTCACCCTTCGCCTGATCCATGCTGGTTTCAAATGCGATTGCCCTATCGACTTGTGGCTCACCGGTCCACCGTGCGAACGCAAATACGAGAAGGCCGGCCACAAGACCGACCAACATTCCTCGAAGAAGCAGCGTGCGAGTCAAGAGCGGCCGGTTAGTGGCAGGGGAAGCCAAGAAGATGGCGCCCGTCGTGAACAAACTCGTGAACCATACGGCCATGCAGCAGGGAAGTGGCTCCCTGTTCCGCGCCGACGAAGTAGATCAAAAGCAGCATCAGCAAACCGCCGAATAAAGCCCAGGGTAAAAATTCGTGCAGCGGAATGACCGGTATCGATACAGTCTGGGGAATCGAGCCAGCAAGGGGCTGAGTCATTAAGCGTCTCCTAAGTTTGCTGACTCCGAGCGTAGTGAACCGCCCAAGGGGTGTCAAGGCCGCCACACCGGACCAATGGTAGGCTTTCTTGAGGTGACGCCTTGAAAGCATCGGATCTGCCGGGACGGATCACGTTTATCAGTCACGCGCCGACCGCGGCTGTGCGGCGATCAGCTTTTCCTCTCGATGAACCCATTGAGCCACGCGAAGTTGAAAAACTTAGTTTGATTAGCTGGATTCCGCCGCGAGTTCATCGGATCTATGCTGGACCCGAGCAAAGAACAAGCCAGACGGCTAAGACCTTGGGGTTCGACCCAATCCTCTCAGCGGAACTGAAGGATTTGGACTGCAATTCGTGGCAAGGAAGGTCCTTGGACGAGGTCCATTCCACGGACCCGGACGGCATCGGGCGATGGCTTACCGATATTGATGCCGCACCTCACGGCGGCGAGTCTATTGCGAGCTTGCTTGTCCGCATCAAGCGCTGGCTGGCTGGGCAGGACGGCTCCGGTCACACCCTCGCTGTCACGCATCCAGCAGTGATTCGCGCCGCTGTAGTTCTAACGTTGCAGGCTCCCGCACAATCGTTCTGGCGTATCGATATCCCGCCTGTGACGATCACGGACCTTCGATGGAACGGCGGATTTTGGAACCTGCGAAGCAGCGGTTGCCCGTTCTCTAGATACGAAAATTAGAGCCAGACGATATCAGTCTGGTAAATTAGGTACAGATTCTGGGGTGCTCGCGAGGGCATAACAGGGAAGCCGGTGTGAATCCGGCATGGTCCCGCCACTGTGTTCAGGAGACGGACTCTTCGTAAGCCACTCGATAACACCGAGGAAGGCGAAGACTCCAGAGCGTCAAGAAAAGCGCTCAGCCTGTCAATCAGGAGACCTACCTCAGATATAGTCTTGATTCTTCTCCGCGTGGAAACGGGAAGCAATTGCTCATAGGTCTTTGAGCTTTGTGCCTCTTTTCTCGCAGTTGGTGAGGCGTAATTGTTCAGACCGAGGTCGATCTCTCCCGCTATCGCTCAGGAAGCAGGCGCTCCATGAGAGTTGGCGAAGACTTCTGTCCAGGTGTTCTTCATGCAGTTCCTGCAAAAGACGGTTTACTCATTCGAATCAGGGTTCCCGGAGGTTTGATCGAGGCGAATCAACTCAGTACCGTCGCCGATCTGTCTAGTGGCTTTGCCGATGGAACCATCGAAATCACCTCACGGGCGAACCTGCAGTTGCGAGCGATTCGGAATCAAGACCTCGACCACATAGTTGAAAGCATTTCTTCGGCCGGCCTCCTGCCCTCGCAGTGGCATGATCGAGTACGTAACATCGTCACCAGCCCCATTGCGGGGCTGGACGTCGACGAGATCATCGATCCGCGACCGTTGATCCACGAACTGGATCGGCGATTGCGGGCGGATACGGTATTTGTGAATCTCCACCCCAAGTTCAGCTTCGCGATTCACGGCGGACCCAGACGGTTCAGCCGCGATGACGACGATATCTCTCTTGAGGCAGTTGGTTTCAACGCAACACCTTATATCCAATTTTCAATCAGCGGAACCTGTTTGGGAGTTGTCGTAAAACCCAGTGATGCCGTCGACTGTATGTTGGCCGCGGCAAAGATATGTATTGGACTGGCGAAGGAGTCGAGCCTGCCCGTTCGTGGGAAAACAGTAGTGACAATCCCGGGAGCAATGAAACGTATTGTTGATGCCCTCTCGCACTTGTTAACGCCGCCCCCTGTTTCGCCTTCCTCATGTTTAGTCAACGAGGCGCTTATTGGCATCTATCCCACGACTCAAAATGACCGAGTGAGCATCATTCCATCTGTTCCTCTCGGGCGGCTTACCGCAGAACAGGCACATTATCTTGCCGCCTCCGCGAACGAATGGGAGGGTGATCTTCGACTTGCTCCATGGCGTGGTGTTGTCCTTGGTTCTATTCCGAAGAGTGCAGTAGACAATATCGTTGGCCGGCTCCATTCAATGGGTTTGTCCTGTGACGGACGAGACGGCTTTCGTGGGATCGCGGCATGCGCCGGCAACAATGGGTGCGAGGCGTCGCTAGCCGATGTGCGCGGCGACGCAGCGTCGCTCGCGCAGCGTCTTTCAGGTCACTCTGCGCCTTCCGGATGGACGGTGAACCTTTCCGGATGCGAGAAGCAATGCGCCCGACGGCACAGCGCGACCGCCGAACTTGTCGCCGGCCCGTTGGGCTACACCCTCAATATCGAGGGACATCGTGTGGCGTCCGACTGTTCGCGTGAATTCGCACTCGATGCGGTCGCTGCCCTGCATGAAAATTTGCTGTCCGAGGTCGCTGCCCGATGAATTACGTCAAGGATGCCGCGGCCATCTATCGCGAGTCTTTTTCCATCATCCGAAGAGAGGCCGATCTATCTGTTTTTCAGACCGATCTTGCTCGCGTCGTCGTCCGCATGATCCATGCGTGCGGCATGACGGACCTGCCACAGGATGTCCAGGCGTCGCCGGATGCCGCCTCGGCGGGCGTCGATGCACTGCTCGCGGGTGCGCTGTTGTTTTGCGATGCGGCGATGGTGGCGAATGGAATCACACGTTCCAGGCTCCCTCGGAATAACGAGGTCATCTGCACATTGAGCGATGCGCGAACCCCGGAACTCGCGGCGAAACTCCACACAACCCGAAGTGCCGCAGCGGTCGAGTTATGGCGGGATAGACTCGCTGGCTCGGTTGTTGTGATCGGGAACGCTCCGACAGCGTTGTTTCACCTCCTCGATATGCTTGAGGCAGAAACTCCAGACCATGCGCTCAACCCTGCGCTCATCATCGGGATGCCTGTCGGATTTGTAGGTGCGGCCGAATCCAAGGTGGCACTTGCCGCCAATCGGCTTGGAATACCCTTCCTGACGGTTCGAGGACGCCGCGGCGGGAGCGCCATTGCCGCGGCAGCAGTCAATGCGCTCGCGAGTGAAGAGGAATGAGCGCAGACGCACGGAGCGGACGTCTCTTCGGAGTCGGTGTCGGTCCCGGAGATCCGGAACTGATTACAGTCAAAGCGCAGCGTGTGCTCAGGCAGGCGCAGGTCATTGCCTATCCGTGTGCCAGACATGGACAGAGCAACGCTCGTTCGATCATTTGCTCAGAACTGATTCATGGCCAGATTGAGCTCCCGATGATGTACCCAGTTACGACAGAGCAGACTGACCATCCCGGAGGATACGAGGTGGCGCTGTCGCAGTTCTATGACGAGATGGCAGAACAGATCAAGGGCCACCTCGCAGATGGCCGGGATGTGGCCATCTTGTGCGAAGGCGACCCTTTCTTTTACGGTTCGTACATGTATCTTCATGACCGTCTCGCTCATCGCTTTTCCACGCAGGTCATTCCTGGAGTTGCCTCAATCATGGGCGCAGCCGCACAACTTGGAACGCCGCTCGTCCGCAGGGACGCCGAGTTCACGGTGCTACCCGGAACTCTCTCCGAAGACGTACTGATCGCAAAGCTAAGCCAGCGGGGCGCCTTTGCCATTATGAAGCTCGGCCGAAACTTCGCAAAGGTAAAGCAGGCCATCGATACGGCTGGCCTCGCCGACAAAGCACTCTTCATCGAACGAGCGACGATGGCTGCCGAACGCATCATCCCGCTCAGCGAAGTCGACCCGCTCCATGTCCCCTACTTTTCGCTCATCCTGATTCCCGATGCAAGTCAGTCCCAGCGGGACGAAACCATTCGGAGTGGCGGCTGGATCTCCGTCGTTGGTCTGGGCCCGGGTGCTGCTGGCTGGATCACACCCGAAGCTCAGCAAGCGCTGACCGAGGCGACAGACCTAGTGGGCTATCACACCTATCTCGATCGAGTCCCCGTGAGATCCGGTCAGCGCCGCTTCGGCTCCGACAACAAGGTTGAGGCGGACCGCGCACGGCATGCTCTTTCGCTTGCCGAATCAGGCCGCCGCGTTTGCGTCGTCTCATCTGGAGACCCGGGCATCTTCGCCATGGCGTCGGCTGTTCTGGAATGTGTGGACCAGGGACCGCCAGCCTGGCACTCCCTGGACATTCGCATCCTTCCCGGATTGTCGGCTATGCAGGCGGCTGCTTCGAGAGTGGGAGCTCCTCTAGGGCACGACTTCTGCGTCATCTCGCTCTCCGACCGGCTCAAACCCTGGGAGATCGTGGTGAAGCGGCTGGAGGCGGCGGCATCCGCCGACTTCGCGATCGCAATCTACAACCCGATCTCATCGGAACGGCTATGGCAGCTCGCCGAGGCGCGGACGATCATCGCTAAACACCGAGGCCCTCAGACACCTGTTGTCCTTGCGCGCAGTACCGGCAGGTCCGACGAACGAACTATTATTACCGATCTTGAGCACTTCGATCCTTCGCTGGCCGATATGCAAACCATCGTCCTCATCGGCTCCTCAACAACTCGGGCGATTGCATTGTCGAACGCCAGAAAGCTCATCTACACTCCCCGGAGCTATGGCGACAGGAGTTATGGCGCATGACTGCCGCTGAGCATTGGTTGTCGATCGTAGGCATCGGCGAAGATGGCTGGGAGGGACTGAACGATGAGGCCAAACGAGCAGTCGAGTCCGCTGACTTGGTCTATGGAGGAGCTCGTCACCTTGCCCTCGTGCCAACTGCTGGCTCTTCTGGAACCCGTATTCCTTGGCCTTCTCCGATGATTCCAGCCGTGCAGCAAATCCTCGCGGACTATCGCGGGAAGAAGAGAGTGACCGTGCTCGCCAGTGGCGACCCGATGCTCCACGGTGTGGGAGTACCTCTCACCCGCGACCTTGTCGCAACCGAGTTTCGTATTATTCCGCAGGTCTCCGCATTCTCTCTTGCCTGTGCGCGACTTGGTTGGCCGATGGCGGAGACGACCCTGATTACGCTTGTCGACCGACCGGTAGAGCAGTTGCTTCGCCATCTCTATCCTGATCAACGGCTTGTAATCTTCTCCGAAGACGGCAGCACGCCGGCGACCGTCGCTCGGCTTCTGACGGAATCTGGATACGGATCAAGCAAGATTGATGTCTTCGAAAATCTGGGTGGTTCTTCAGAGCGCAACATCAGGGAACAGGCGGCATACTGGTTGAACAAGCAGTGCGGTAAGCTGAATCTCGTGGCGGTACTCTGCGCTCCCGACACGACGGCCCGGCCGCTGTCGCTCGCTCCGGGTTTACCCGACGATACCTTTGATAGAGATGGGCAGTTGACCAAGCGGGAGGTTCGCGCGGTAACGCTCGCCCGGCTCGCCCCGCTACCAAACCAAACCCTCTGGGATGTCGGAGCCGGCACCGGATCGATCGGTATCGAGTGGATGCGTGTTCATCCCTCGTGCTCCTGCATTGCCTTCGAAGCGCGAGAGGACCGGGCAGTTCGAATCCGGGAGAATGCCGTGCGGCTCTGTGTACCAAACTTGAAAGTCATCCAAGGGACTGCGCCCGCCACCTTTGCAAGCCTGCGCTCGCCGGATGCGATCTTCATAGGAGGTGGCGTCGGCAACAATGACCTCTTCGACGCTTGCTGGACGAAGCTTTCCCCTGGTGGTCGTCTAGTTGCAAATGCAGTCACGCTCCAGAGCGAAGCGAGCCTTGTCGCGCGCCATACGCTTTATGGAGGCGATCTGATACGCATGACGGTTTCCCGAGCCGATCTGATCGGCGGCTCGTATGGATGGCGACCGATGATGCCGATTACTCAGTGGACGGTGACGAAGCCATGACCGATATGATCCTGCACGAGCGTCTCTCCATCGGAATCGGCTGCTCCTCACGCGCCTGCAGCGACGATGTCATCCGACTGATCGAAACATCCGTCGATCAGATACCTTCCGACACCATGATCGCGACGCTCGACCGTCGCGCTTCGATAGGCGAGATCGTAGCCTCGATGCTGGGGCTTCGTCTTATGCTCTTCCCGGCAAGCATCCTTGCAAGCGTCGCGGGACTCACCACACACTCGTCATTGGCTCTCTCGACAACACGAACCGCCAATGTTGCGGAAGCGTCCGCGTTGGCGTCGCTTGGCCCCTCTGCGCGTCTCATCGTGCCTCAAACGAAAGGGCGCTTCTGTACCTGTGCTGTCGCGGCGCTTCACATAACGGTGCGTCCATGATCGTCCACTTCATCGGCGCAGGCCCAGGAGCTGCCGATCTCATTACTCTGCGGGGCCAGGATCACATCCACAACTCACCGGTTTGCCTTTATGCCGGATCGCTCGTGCCCAAGGAAATCCTTGCCCATGCACCGCCCGGCGCACGCATTGTCGATACGGCTGAGATGAACCTTGATGAGATCATCGCGGAGATCGCCGAGGCGCACGCAAAGGGACTTGATGTCGCCCGCATCCACTCCGGCGATCTCTCCATCTGGAGTACGATGGCAGAACAGATTCGTCGCCTGAAACTGCTTGGTATTCCTTACGATGTCACTCCCGGTGTTCCTGCATTCGCCGCCGCCGCCGCAGCTCTCTCCCAGGAACTCACGCTACCGAACGTGGCTCAGTCCCTAATCCTCACTCGCACCTCGACAAGATCCACACCAGTGCCTACCGGAGAAGACCTCGCAACCCTAGGCCGCACCGGCGCGACGCTCGCCATTCACCTCTCCATCATGAACCTCGACCAGGTGTCCTCACAGTTGTTACCCCTCTACGGCGAAGACTGTCCCGTCATCGTCGTCTTCCGGGCCAGTTGGCCCGACGAACGCATCCTGCGGGGCACGCTGTCGACCATCCATGGGATGGTCAAGACATCGGGTATAGATCGCAATGCCCTCATTCTGGTTGGAAGATCTCTCGGCCAGTCGCACTTCGATGAGAGCTACCTCTATTCGACGGCGAGGGATCGTACGGATACTTCCGAGGAATAACTCTATGGAGGCAGGCAAGGTCATCGAGATGCAATCTGTTACAAAACCAACTCGAAGTCAGTCGCCACGAGTTCTGATTCTGGGTGGGACAAGCGAGGCATCGGAACTTGCCACGAGAATGGCAGCCAGAGCGGATTTTACGGTGATCTCGTCCTTCGCCGGCCGAGTCAGCCAGCCCAGGCTGCCCGCGGGGATTGTTCGAGTTGGAGGATTCGGTGGGGTTACCGGATTGATCTCTTATTTGGTCGAAGAAGAGATCAAGGTAGTGATCGATGCGACGCATCCCTTCGCTTCGAAGATAAGTGGCAACGCCGAGTCGGCTTGCAAGGCCTTAGATATTCCGCTCATCGCGTTGGAGCGCCCACCATGGGAGCCAAAGGAACAGGATTGCTGGTGGGCTGTGCCCGATGCGCAAGCCGCGGCATCAATGGCGAACTATAAATGCAATCGGGTGTTTCTCTCCATCGGGCGGCAGGAGCTCGGTGCATTTTCCAACTGCGAAGACGCATGGTTTCTGGTGCGTGCCATCGATCAGCCGAATGAAAAGCTGCCGACAAACTCGAAACTTATTCTGAAACGTGGCCCCTTTCATCTCGAAGATGAACTGCAGATATTTCGCAATGAGTCTATCAACCTAATCGTTTCCAAGAATAGCGGTGGCACGGCAACCTATTCAAAGATTGACGCTGCGCGAGCACTCCGGATCCCAATTGTCATGATTGATCGTCAACGGAAGCACAACATACCGACTGTGGCCCATGTGGATGACGTGCTGAGGGAGCTTGAACGGCTCTTGTAAAGCGAACTTCAACTGCGATATTTGTCCTATGAAGAAATGGTACCTATGAGAAAGCTCTATCTGATCGGCATTGGCGCCGGCAATCCGGAGTACATCACTGTGCAGGCGATCAAAGCACTGAATATGGTTGACGTGTTTTTTTTCATGGACAAAGGCGAAGCGAAACGGGACCTCGTGGCACTTAGAAAAGATATCTGCGAAAGATATATCGAGAATCGATCCTATCGGGTGGTTGAGGCGCACGATCCTGTCCGCGACCCAACCATATCGGATTACACAACTCGAGTTGAATTTTGGCATCGGCAGCGAGCCTTTGTCTATGAAGAGATGGTCGCAAAGGAACTTGAAGAGGATCAGTGCGGTGCCTTCTTGGTGTGGGGAGACCCATCGCTGTACGACAGTACCCTCAGAATCATCGAACATATAACGGCTCGTGGAAGGCTTTGTTTTGAGTTCGAGGTCATCCCAGGTATAACTAGCATTCAAGCTTTGGCCGCCCGCCACAAGATCACTCTGAATGGGATAGGTGAATCAATCGTCATTACGACAGGTCGTCAACTCTCTGCTGGCTTGAGTGGCGCTGCGGAAAGAACGGTTGTGATGTTGGATGGGCAATGCTCTTTCAACAATGTACTCGATGAAGAGCTTGATATTTTCTGGGGCGCTTATCTGGGAATGGGAGAGGAGATCCTCCTGTCTGGAAAGCTGAGTGAGATCGCGAGCAGGATTGAAGAAGTTCGCCGCGAAAGGCGACAGAAGAACGGGTGGATCATGGACACCTATTTGCTCAGCAGGTCAAGCAAGACCACGCAGGCAGAATCATCTGGTGCCCACGAGAGCGCTGCGAAGAAGGAAGAATGACCCAACTAACAAAACTCAAACTTCATCGATGAGCACTACGGAATCTGCGATGTCATTGATGGAATGCCCGTAGTTGCTCACATCGATCAGAGTGGCGCCGACGATTGCGATCTTCTCGTGTTGCTGCGTCACTGTTTGGGCCGTCTTTTGTTCTATTCCAGCTTCATTCCGAAGGCAGCCGCAAAGGCCGAGAGGGCTGGGACCAGCGAGAGCTGATGAGCGAATCTAGGCAATCTTGCGAAAGATAAGGTCGCGCTCTTCGCGACGTCTCAAATATCCCGTGATTCGGCCGTTTGCATCGCGCTGAAAGATCAAACGAATCCGCGGTGCACCAGGGGTGAAGAAGACATCCCGCACAGTCGCGTAGAGTGGAACGGACTTTTCGCCATTAAAGGAAGCGGCCAGTGCATTGCCGGCATGTGTGATGCGGACGGTGAGTTCAGAACCAACCGTATAAGTGCCGGCGTAGTCGTCCAACGCCGCTGCGGAGAGGGTCATCGTGGGTGGGTCCGGCATCAGCTGGCGTCCCTGGCTGGCAATTAGTTTCCATTCTGTGCCGCGCTTGATCCAGGTCTCAGTCGAGCGATAGATTTGATGCATCGTCTGGCCGTAAGAAGGAGTGTCGCGGTCGTGGAAGAAGATGGCGACGGCGACATTGTCGGTGTGGTGGACGATGAAATCGCGCAGCACAAGCGGGCCGGGCGGAGGCGTGGGAGTCGCGCCGCTCTGAGCAGCCGCGGCACTCTTTGTGAAGACCAGTCCTCGGCTCACATATCCGGTGACCCGTCCGGCGGCATCGCGTTGAAAGACGATACGCGGACGCTCATAACCGGGCGGCAGGTTAGGAGTGTAGAAGATATCGGGCACTTCGGCGGCCAGTGAAGGAGCCTTTGTGCCATTAATGTTGACTCCCAGCAAGTTTCCATCGCGAGTGATGGTGACCGCAGAGCCGGGGCCGGCGGAGTAGGTGCCAAGATAGTCGTTCCACGCGTCGGCTGGGAGAGTCAGCACAGGCAGATCCTGATGGAGTGGAGTGGTTTCGCTCGCTATGAGCTTCCACTGCGCGCCGCGCTTGATCCAGGTTTCGACGGAGAGATACTTCTCGTTTAGCGTCTTTCCGTTGTAATGCGTGACTTGGTCGTTGACAAAGCCTGAGACGGCGACGTTTCCCGAGGAGTGGAGAACCCAATCGGTGATGGTCACCGTAGAGGGAACGCCTTTCGGTGCAGCAGCGGGCGCGCCACCGGCAAAGTCATGCCGGTCGAAGGCTACGCCGTCTTCGTTGATGAACAGAAGCTGATCGTCGAGGTAGCCGCGCATTGTCGCCAGATCGCCGCGCTGGCTGGCATCGCGGAACGCTTGCGTTTGTTGCTTCAGCAGAGTGGAGAGCGCGTCGTTCTGGTCGAGATTGGTATCGCGCTGGACATTTCCGTCTCCGGCTGAAAAGAGCACAGCATCGTCGAGGTACTTGCCTACCGTCGCCTGATCGCCGCGCTGCCCTGCCTCGGAACTGATGTCAGTCTGCCGCCGGATGAGTGCAGTGATCGGGTCGTCTTGAGCGGCCAGCGCGGTATTCGATAGAAGGCAAACAACAATGACAAGCGCTCCCAACGCCGGCCGGATTGTTCCGTGCCTGCCGGTGGGAATTGTTTGAGCAATGGCGCACGCATTTTCGGTGTCTAAAACTCGAACCATGAAGGTCGGATCTCCTTGAACGGTCTCCTGGCGGAGACAAGGGATGAGCGCGAAGAGTAAGCCCGCCTTCTCAAAAGCGTCCGTCCTCTATGCAATTCCAAATCTATCATTTCGGCTGGATAAAGAAATGGGATCCTAATACATGTTATGACCGGGAGCCACGATCATGGCCGCCAGCAGGGCTTGATACCTTTTCGGCTTGCCGTTCCATTGCTTGCGCGTAAGGTACCGTTCGACAGAGAAGACTTCCATATAGATCTACTTTTTACAACCGCAAATTGATGCAATTCGGAAGTAGCCCCACCGATGAGCTTCGTCCGAGCATAGAGTTTCGTAACAGTCTCATCATGCCGCACCCCGGTCTTTGAGCTGTTGGGAACGTGGAACTGATTGTTGCGTTGTCACGAGTTCAGGCGGCTGCCGGCATTCGGCTCAGGAACTCCAGAATTGCATCTGCAATTTCTTCGTGATGCGTCTCCAACGCGAAATGGCCCGCGTCAACGAACTTCACTTCCGCAGCCGGGTTGTCGCGCTTGAATGCCTCCGCACCTTTGGGGAGAAAGTCCGGATCGTTCCCGCCCCAGACGCAAGCAACGGGGGCCGCTTGGTACGGAAGTATTCCTGAAACTTGGGATAGAGCGCGATATTGCTGCCATAGTCCAGAAAGAGATCGAGTTGGATTTCGACGTTTCCTGGCCGTGCTAACAAGGCAGAGTCTAGCTCGTATACTTCCGGCGCAATAAGGCTCTCATCCTTAGCGCCGACAAAATAATTCTTCTTTGTGGCCTCCGGTGTCAGAAAACTGCGGATTTTGGATCGATTTTCCGCAGTTGGTTCCTTCCAATATTTCCGGAGTGGATCCCAAACCTGGCTTAGACCTTCCTCGTACGCGTTGCCGTTTTGCGAAATGACAGCCGTCACTCGCTCCGGATGTTTCAAAGCCAGTCGAAATCTAACCGGGGCGCCGTAGTCGAAGACGTAAATGGCGTAATGGTCAAGACCGAGCGCCTGAGTGAATTTGTCGATACTATCGGCCAGGTTATCGAACGTGTAGCGAAATTCATCACGGCCGGGGGAATCGGAGAACCCGAAACCGGGCAGATCGGGGGCAACCACATGATAACTGCCCGCCAACGCCGGAATGAGGTTACGAAACATGTGCGACGACGTGGGAAAGCCATGGAGCAAAAGAACTGTGGGTGCCGCTTTCGGACCGGCTTCGCGGTAGAAAATCTCCAGGCCATCAACCTTTGCACGACGATAAGCGGTCATTGAATTTCCTTTTCGGTGTTGGGTGTTTTGTTGGTTCGGCACATCGCAGCCAGGCAATGCGGATCAGACCGCGAGACCTGGATAGTCGGTGTAACCCTTCGGGCGGGTACGTAAAACGTTGCCACGTCCGGCGTGTTGGGCGGAGCGTCACGTGCAGACGCTCCCCAGTTGATTTCGTTTTCGACAGGGCTGCCTTAAAGAGTTACCACGATTTTGCCGTTCGCCTGATTCGGTTCCATGAACCGATGCGCATCCTGAATCTCCTCGAAACGGAATGTCCTCGCTGGTTTCGCGTGGTAAGCACCATCCGCGACACGATCAAAGATGGTCTGGAACGGAATGTCCGATAGAGGAAATGCCGGCGAGCCAAACATAAAGCTGCCGAAGAAGCTGAAGTGAACTCCGCTGGGCATCTGCGCTACCGGGTTGAAGCATTCAATGGGATTCCAGACCTCCGAGGAATCCGGCTTCGCAGACTCGCCCACCTCTGCGCACCATGGCAAGCGAGTCCAGGATGGTCGTGTTGCCGACAAGGTCCAATACCGCATCAATGCCGCTCGGATACAACTGGCGAACACGGCGCGAAAGATCAGGAGCATCAATGAGAGCCTGTTCAACCCCTAAGGCATCTAGTGAAAAGAGACGTGTCTTGTTGCGAGTGGTCGCTAGTGTGCGTGCTCCGGCATGAGCCGCGATGTTCACCGCTGCTTGCCCCAACGCTGACGTAGCCCCTCTCACAAGGAGGGTCTGACCGGACTTCAGGTCCAGGTTGCCAAACAGAGCGGGCCATGCCGTTGCGTAAACTTCCGGAATCGCGGCCAGCTCTTCCCATGGAAGTCGCGACTGAAATGCCACGACATTGGGCGAAGGCACGCTCGTGAACTGCGCATAGCTTCCATTGATTGTGCGCCCCATCCCGCCCATTATGGCCGCGACGGTCTGACCCTTGGCGAACTTGCCGTCGGGATCGGCTTTGACGATTCCCACGCACTCGATGCCGGAAACTCTTGCGACTTCGCCCCAAAGGCCCTTTCGCATATACGTTTCCGCGTGGTTGAGCCGTATTCATGGATGACGATTGCTTTCAATTTCATTCTCCTTGTGCTTGGTTCTGTAACGACTGATACGCATAAGACGTAGCCACGGGACGAAGGATTCGGATATTTGTCGCGAGCACTACAAATATGTTATGTTGAACTTGATGGCACGTAAGATCGAATTCGACTATGACCGCGCGATTCACCGGGCAACGCAGGTTTTTTGGAAAAAGGGTTACTCCAATGCGTCCCTGCGCGATCTCTTAAGTGCAATGGGAATTGGGGAGGGCTCTTTCTACAACACCCTTAAGAGCAAGAAACACCTGTACCTGGAATGCCTGAAACATTACAACGAGACCGTACTGCAGAGGCGTTTGGCAGCGCTGCTTTTGGGAGCGTCAGCGAAAGAAGGTGTCCGCGCCTTCTTTAAGACCGTGCTCGACGAACTGGACGATCCGAAGACACCGCGTATCTGTCTCTTTGAGAAAAGCCTTTCCGGCGAAGTGTTGGCTGAGCGCGAATTAAAGCGATATGTCCTGGAAGGCATGACGGCGTTCTCGGACTGTTTCCGCGAGCGACTGGAATCCGCTAGGGAAAACGGAGAGTTGCCAGCCAATATCGATCCGGAGGTAGTGGCGCAGGTGCTCGTGGCGTATCTCCAGGGCCTCTTTCAGGTCATTCGCGTTCTTCAGGACCGTACCCAGGTCGAGCGACAGATAGAGACGCTCCTGCGCGGACTCGGCCTCTGACAGAGTGGATTTGGGGTTGTCTGTGGGCATACCCGTGTAGCTATACTGATGCCTCGTCGATGTGACATTAGAACGGAGTTTTGAAACCTGTGAAAGTGCGCCTCCTTACGCCCCCCATTCTTCTGGCCTCATTGGCTCTCTTGATTGCTCTTATCGGTTGGCGCTTTGTTGTGAGCGGCACTAGCAGCGCCTTTGTGAAGGCGAACTATACCAAGCGCGAGTATCGCATTCCGATGCGCGACGGAGTGAACCTGTTCATGCAGGTGTACGCCCCGAAGGACAGCTCGCAACCTCATCCTTTCCTGGTCATGCGCACCCCGTTCGGCGTAGGGCCATACGGGGACGAAGCGTATCGCCGTCTGCTGGGTCCCTCGGAGTCATTCGACAAAGCGGGATACATCTTCGTCTTCCAGGATGTTCGCGGTCGCTTCCAGTCCGAGGGACAATTCGTCGACATGCGCCCGCATCGTGAGCAACATGCCGACGCCGAAGCGGACGAAAGCCAGGACATGGCAGACACCGTAGATTGGCTCTTGAAGAACGTGCCTGGAAATAATGGCAGGGTCGGAATCTGGGGCATCTCGTACCCTGGCTTCTACACATCCGCTTCAATCATCAATTCGCATCCAGCGATCAAGGCGGCCTCTCCAGAGGCTCCGGTCACGAATCTGTTCGAAGGAGACGACGCATACCACAACGGTGCCTTCATGCTGGCCGCCCAGTTCCAACTGTACTCGAACTACTTCAGACCCCGCCCCGACGGACCGGAGTTCCCAGTAGCGCACCTCGGCCAGTTCGACTACGGGACAAGCGACGGTTATTCCTTCTTTCTGCAACATGGGCCAGATCTGAAGAGCATTGCAGCTCTCATTCATAATCCTTCGTTCGATGAAAAGGTGCAGCACAGCACCTACGACGACTTCTGGCAGGCTCGGGACATCTCCCCGCACCTCAACGGAATTCATTGCGCGGTACTGAACGTAGGCGGATGGTTTGACGCCGAGGATCTTGCGGGCACGCTCCGTACCTACAAGGCAATCGCGGAGCAGAATCCAGGCTTGCAAAACGTGCTGGTTATGGGTCCGTGGATGCACGGCGCATGGGTCAGGGCAAACACGACAAGTTTGGGTCCGTTGAGCTTGCATGAGAACACCTCAGCGTTCTTTCGCGATCAGGTCGCGTTTCCCTTTTTCGAGCACTACTTGAAGGACAAGCCGGCCCCCGACTTGCCCACGGCGTTCGTCTACGAGACCGGCAGCAACCGGTGGATGCGCTATGCCGCATGGCCCCCTCCGGACTCAGCCGAGAAGACGCTGTACCTGCACGCCGGGGGCAAGCTGTCGTTCGCAACCCCCGCCGAGGGTGAGCCGGCATTCGATCAGTACATCAGCGATCCACGGCATCCCGTCCCCCACATGGAGAAAGTGCCAACGGAGCTGGCGGAGGAGTTCATGTTCGGCGATCAGCGCTTCGCCTCCAGGCGATCCGATGTGCTGACCTTCGTGGGCGATCCGTTGATAGAGGACCTTACCTTGGTTGGCCCCGTCTCTCCGCGCCTGCAGGTGTCGACCAGTGGTACCGATTCCGATTTTGATGTAAAGCTTATTGACGTTTATCCCGATGCCGGACCAACGCCCGGCTATCAGTTGCTGGTTCGCGGAGAGCCCATGCGGGCGAAGTTTCGTAACTCGTTGTCACAGCCGGAAGCGATGGTGCCTGACCAGGTTACGCCCTTGAACTTCGACATGCCGGACGTGAACCATACGTTTCTGCGTGGCCACCGGATCATGGTGCAGGTGGCCAGCTCGTGGTTTCCGCTCACCGACCTGAATCCGCAGCGCTTTGAAGACATCGCGACCGCTCGGCCCAGAGATTTTATGAAAGCCAACGAGCGCGTATATCACAGCCGGCAGGAAGCTTCCGGCATTGTTGTGCATGTGCGCGCCGCGAGGTAGAAAGCCGCATGGACCAGGGATTCGGCGGAGAGCATCCCCTATTGTCCCAGCTCGGAAGCTATTTCGCATGCTAGGGTTAGTCCCGATAAGTCTGCTTCTCGCCAGAAAGCCCTCTCATCGAGCGCCATGGCGATTTCGCGTCAACTGACGTCGCCGGATTCTCTCGCGCGAAAATTCGGCCGTAATACCTGGCCCGCGAGGCTATAGCGATTCCAGCGAACCTGACTGAGGAGAGCGCCACTCAACCACTCGTTTCGAGCGCTTGCTCAGGATTAGGTGAAGACAATACGGCGAGTCGGCCACGAGATGGAGAGAGTTCCTAGAAGTTGAATTTTGCGGCGAGCTGCACCAGGCGAGGCGCTGCAGCGCTGACGATGTGGCCGAAGTTTTCGGTATCGTCTACTTGCCCGTCCACCGATGCCGGACCGTAGAACTGTGCATGGTTGAAGGCGTTGAATGCCTCCGCCCGGAATTCAAGGGATCTCGCCTCGGCCAAACGTACGTTCTTTTGGAGCGTTAGGTCGAAACCATTGATGCCGGGCCCATAGAAAATGCGGCGCTTGGCATTGCCTAATTGACCGATATTCTCTTCGGGGAACAAGTCAGTATTGAACGCTCGCTGACCATTGCGTCCATTCGTATTAATTTTGAGTGGACCGGAAAGGTATTGCGGAGTATCGAGCAGGAAGTTATTCACTCCATTGCCCAAGGTGCCAAGGAGCGAGTTGTCGGAATTATCGTACAGCGTTACGGGAAAGCCGGTGGCGAAGCGGGTGGTTCCAGAGACACTCCATTCCGTGGTCAGGCGATTGGACCTTCGGAAGACCTTCTCGACGGGCAACACCCAAGTATAACTAGCGACAAACGAGTGCTTCTGGTCCCATGCAGAGATCGTCCGGCTTAGTCTTGGGTCGATTGGATTGAGCTGTTCGCCGATGTTGGAGCCCTGATCGATTGATTTCGCGTAGGTGTAGCTCAGCAGGAACTGTGAGCCGTCGCGATGGTAACGAAGTGTAGTTTCAAGCGCATTATAGTTGGAGTTGGCCATCGATTTGTCGGCTGTATTTTCGCCGAAAGCCGGTCCCTGTCCGACGCGGGTGCCTTGAATGGTTTGCCCGACACTGTTGGTGTACGTTGTGTCCTCGCCGAAAGGACCGCAACCGGGGAGGCTAAGACATAATGCCGGGTTGCCGAGATTCACCGAAGCGACCGCGAGAATGTGGTGCCCTTGGTTGCCCACATAGCTGACGGTCAGTAACGTGCTTGACGTGATTTGTCGTTGGATCGAGAACATGTAGTTATTGATGTAGGGCACGCGATTGCGGTAGTAGAAAAACGGGTCTGCCGCGAGCGGCACAAAGTTGGCCCAATCAATCGAAGTGTCCGGGTGCGACGTGGAGACGTTGTGTGGCGGAAAGGCAAACGGAAACCGCTGCCCGTTATTGGCTCCGGTAGCGGCTGTGATGAACGGCGTTGTCAGCAATGGTGGTCCAGGACTCAGGTAGTTGTACCCAAATGGTGGCACGGAGTACATAATGCCGGCCAGCAAGCCTGGGAACTCGTTGTAAAAGAGGCCGTAGCTTGCTCGAAGACTGCTCTTGCCACCTGCTCCAAAGATCATTCTCCAAAATCCCTTATCGAACCTCGGTGAATAGGCGAGCCCGATTCTTGGCGCGAAGTTACCGTAGCTCGTGGGTGCAATCGTCTTTGGAATTCCGGGATCGCCTGCCACCAGCAGTCCAGGGAGCGCTCCCGGGTAGAGCGTAGATTCCGCTCCTGGAACCCAGGTCTGTATCTGCTTGTACTTTTCCCAAAAGGGTATGATCACGTCCCAGCGCAGTCCGATGTTGATCGTGAGATCATCTCGCGCGCGCCAGCTGTCCTGCCCATAAAGGCCGAGATAGCGGTTCCGCAGATAGAACGGTTGACCAGAAGACTGCGTGTAGTTGCTCGGGGTGCCGATCAAGAGATCGGCATACGGGTCGCCGGTCTCCGTCCCATCGATATTGAAGGTCCCGTTGAACGTGGCGTTAGGATGCTCATTCACCTGGTCGATATGGAACTGGCCACCGATCTTCAGAGTGTGCGCGCCGATGACTCTCGAGAGCCCGTCGCTCAGGTAGTATGTATTGTTGATCTGCGTTTCATTGGTGATCGGAACGCCCATGACGAACGTGGGAAACGTAATGTTCTCGATCCCTTCAAACTGCGGCGCCTGCACAAAAATCCCCGGTGTCCCGGCCCCCGTAGTGAAGCCCTGCGATGCCAGACTCACGCCCACGCCGCCTTTCGGTTGCCCGATAATGTTGGCGTTACGCAAATAGCCAACATGAAATTCGTTAACGGTTTTGGAGCCGATCACTTTGTTGTCGCCCAGAGACAGCAGTTGAGCACGCCCGAAAAACAGCGCATCGAAGCCGGGAATGCTCGCTCCCGCAACGGAGCCTGGATAGGGGTTTTCGAGACGATAGTCATCGACGAAGTAATACGCTGAGATCTGGCCCAGCCGGCTGTTCCCATCGATGCGTACCGAACCCTTGTCGTCTCGAACAGTCTGCGCAAATGTTGAGGTCGAATACTGACTGGTGCTGACGTTGGGAGATGGAATGTACTGCAGCAGATTCTTGCCGGGTGCCGACCAAACGCTTTGCGGAATGATTCCGCCGGGGAAGACGCTGGAGTAGGCCTCTCCTGATGCGACAGCGTAACCCAGCTTCTGCGTGAGCAGCGACGCGAGGTAAGGGCCGCTGACTGAACCGGTAAGGTCGTTGAAGTCGCCATTCCGCTCAGCGACAGTCGGTACAGAGATATAGCCAGTTGAAATACCCTGGTTTGTGCGAGTTCCCTGGTAGTCGACGAAGAAGAAGACCTTGTCGCGCTTCACGGGGCCGCCGATCATACCGCCAAACTGGTTCTGGTTGAACGCCGACCGGGTCGGATCGAAGTATCCCCTTGCATCGAGCGCCGTATTGCGGAAGAACTCAAAGGCATCGCCGTGAAACCTGTTGCTTCCCGACTTGCTGACGACGGTGATCATGCCTCCGTTATAGTTCCCATACTCGGGATCGAAATTATTGGTAAGTACCCGGAACTCTTCGATCGAATCGAGGTCTGGAATGATGGAGGTGCCCCCATTCATGTGCTCCTGCACATCGATTCCATTGACCAGGAAGCCGTTGGACGATTCGCGTTGCCCATTGATGGACAGGTTGCCGGGATTCAAATCACCGGAAGGGTCGAGACTCCCGGTGACGCCTGCCATGATGACAGAGCTGGGCAACAAGGTCGAGATAGGGGCCACTCCCGGTTGAATTGCCAGGAGGTCCGTATAGCTCCTTCCATTCAACGGCAACGCGGTCATCTGTGCGCCAGATACGACCTCGCCAAGATGTGTCGCGACGGTCTCAACCTGCACGCCTGTATCGCTGGTAACCGTCACAACGTCCGACTGTGTGGCGACCGCAAGTTTTGCATCCACTCGCAGGGCCGAATCCGTGTCGACTGTCAGGTTCGTCTTTCGTTGTGTTGCGAACCTAGTGGCCGAAATGGTCAGTTCGTAGTGACCCACCGGAAGGTTTGGGAAGAAGTAGAAACCCTGCCTGTCGGAAACAGCTTGATAAGTCGTCCGCTGGGTGATGTTGACCAAGCTGAGGATGGCTCCCGGGATCACCGCTCCGCTAGCGTCTGCAAGTGTCCCGGAGATGCTGCCTCCGGTGGCTGCCCGCAGCGGCAACGCGGCAATTAGAAGGAATGCGATGGCCAAAGTAGATAGGCGCGCTCTGATGCTGGTAAATGGGGAGATCGACTTCGAAGCGAGCATTTGTACCTCGGTGACCGGAGTGACGACCCCAAGAGCTCGCGGCGCAAGGTGTCATCCAATTGTTCGTTCCCCGGAGAACTTTCCCGGCGAGCGAGGATGATACCGTCTTGAAAACCGTGCCACCCTTGACGCGATAGAGATCCTTTCCGTGGGAGCGCTACCAGGTTTCCTCTGGATTTCCCGCAGGACCACAGCATTACGATTTGCGGAATCGTGATACCGTTTGCGCGTTCGGACTTCGTTTCAATCAGTACGGGACAACGGGGGCATCTGGATTGCGGAGCTGTCGAATATTTTCGATAGATCGCCGCACGCGCAATCCAATGCCGAAGTTGCAGCGTAAACAGAGAAACGAAGCATGAGTCCCCGGACCGCCATCAATTTACTTCCTGCTCCCGTCTGGTTCAGGCACTCCCGCTCTTAACCGCAGTGAAGTGAAATTGGAGGGTCGTATGTCAAGACTAAAGTCTGCAGTCGGACTCGCATTGAGTCTGCTCATCGCTGTGCCACCCGGTGCGTTTGCATCCAGCCACCGGGAAGCGCCCATCACCGCCCTGGATCACACCGCTGACATTACCGATGTCTATGCATTTGTCAGCTACGATCATCCAGACCGCGTCACCCTCATTATGAACGTCGATCCATTCCTGCAGCCGAGCAATGGACCGAACTACTTCCCGTTTGACCCATCGGTCGTGTATCAAATCAAGATCGACAACAATCACGATGCGCTGGCAGACGTGACCTTCCAGATCCAATTTACAACCAACATCCTCGATAAGGCGCTCCCTGTCGGTTTCGCAGGAAGCCGGCAATGGCCCCGATCGGCGGACGCGATCGTGCCTCCCGCGATCACTTCTCTGACTGGTCCAGGGGCCGCAGGCTTGAGCTTGCAGCAGACGTTCACCGTGAACATGATCACAGGTGGCCAGACTATCCCTCTGACGAATACGACCGGCGGCCCGCTGATCGCTGTTCCCAGCAACGTAGGTCCGCGCACCATGCCTAACTACAACGCTCTGGCCGAGCAGGGCGTCTATAGTCTGCAAGGCAACGGCGCCTCCAACATTCGGGTCTTCGCCGGCACGGCCGCAGATCCCTTCTTCATCGATCTGGGCGCGACCTTTGATAGCCTCAACTACCGCGCCGGTCCCGGTGTCGAAGCTCTTACTCTTGGCCAAGACAAGGACAATTATCTCAACTGGCTCCGGATTCAGTTGCCGGATTCAACGTCAACACCATTGCGATCGAGGTTCCGATTACGCTCTTGACCTCCGACGACGCCATCCACTCCGCCAAGGACCCGAATGGAACCATCGGCGTCTGGGCGACAACTTCCAGGGTACAGGCCGCGATTAGCTCAAAGCCCGAGTCAGTGCCACAAACCCAGCCCTGGCTCAGGTACAGCGCATGGGCAACCCGCTGATCAACGAACTGGTCATCGGGACTGGCACCAAGGACTTCTGGAGCATGACAGAACCGGTGAATGACAGTAATTTTGGCACTCCGCATCTCCCGGCTTCCAATTCGATCCACTTATTGCAAGAGTGTTCCATACCGTATATGGGTTCAACATACCTGCTTCTCCACGGACAGATCTGTTGCCGGTCTTTACGTATGCGCCGCCGATTGCCCCTGCAGGCACTCCAACCGGGCCAATCGCCGACATTCTGCGGCTCAACACGGGTGTACCTCCTACGCCGATTGAGCAACGGAGCCGTCTGGGACTGCTTGCTGGCGACGCTGCCGGCTTCCCCAATGGCCGCCGTCTCACCGATGACGTGGTAGATATTGTTGAGCGGGTGGTCGTTGGTGGCGTTCTGGCCGGCTCTACGTTCGATGTCGCGCCGAACAACTTGCTTGGCGATGGCGTCAACGCGCCCGATGTTCCCCCGCAGGAGACGTTCCCGTATCTGCACTTTGCGTACAGCGGACGTGACAGCCGTCACATCAGTCCCGGCGATCTAACGGGCTGCGGCCAACAGCCGAATCCCTTCAGCCTCGCGACTCGGATGCTCCGCCGGCAAACCAGGGTGGCCATCAACCCTGCCCCGTCAACTAACGTCCAGTGGCCGGTCCCGTAAGGCAAGTTGGGTTGCCTGAACATAACCCGGTTCTCTGCGCGGAATCTATTCCCGCGCAGAGAACCACTTGCTATGGCCTCTGAGAATAGGTCCTTTATGAAGTCCCCATACGCATCTCTGTTCATTCTTAGTGTCTTCCTCTCCGGGTCGGGACTTGCCCAACAAGCAGCCTTCTCTGCAGCGGACCAGCGTAGCCCGTCCGGCCAAGCGACTGTTCAGCAAGACACTCCCGCGCAGCAGCGCATCGCAGGGGCACAGCTGCAGATCAGGACGGATCCGAAAAAGGTGCAGGCTTACAACGAGCTGGCGATCGCCTTTCTTCGGCGAGCCCGCGAGACTGCCGATCCCAAGTACTTGAAGGATGCAGACGCCGCTCTTGCTCAGGGTTTGAAACTGGATCCAGAAGACTTTCAGTTGCAGAGAACTCAGGTAGCCCTCATGTTGAGCCGCCATGAGTTCGCTCAGGCAAGGGATCGGGCGACAGTTCTCAATCACCGCACACCCGACGATGTGATGACCTATGGATATATCGCCGAAGCAGACATCGCGCTCGGCAACTATCCAGAAGCAGAGACAAATGCGCAGTGGATGATGAATCTGCGGCCCAACAACACTCCGGCACTCCTGGTTGGGGCCAGACTGCGGACGTTGTACGGCGACTCGCACGGCGCGATCGATTTCCTGAACCGGGCATATTCGCAGACGTCCCCGACTGAGGTGGAGGACTTAGCGTGGATTGCCAACCAGATCGCGTCGATTCAGATCGAATCGGGCCAGAGTGACGCGGCAGCGCAGACGCTGGAGGGGGCCGAGCAGGTCTTCCCTCGTTATCCCTACACCATGGAGAATTTGGCCCGCGTCCGCATGGCGCAGAATCGAGCGAGCGATGCAGTCCAGCTTTTGATACAGGCTTCGTCGATCGATAACGATCCCCACATTCTCTATGAATTGGCAAAAGCGCAGGAGGCCGCGGGACAGACTAAGGAAGCTCACGCCACGTATGCGGAATTCGAGAAGTCGGCAAGCGAGCCGGGAAAGGCAACTGATGAGTCAAGACTCGACCTGATTCTGATGTATGCCTGGAATCCCGCCAACGCGCCCAATGCGCTGAAATTTGCGCAGCAGGAGATTGCTGCACGGCAGGATGTTTGGACGCTGGATGCATATGCCTGGGCGCTCTATGCCAATGCGAAGTACCAGGATGCGGATGCCGCGGTGCAGAAGGCAATCGCGGTTGGAATCCAAAGCGCTCAGATCTTCGATCACGCCGGCCACATCGCGCAGAAGCTGAACCACAGTGCAGACGCCACCAGGTACTTCAGGCTTTCGATTCAATCCAATCCTGCATCGGAGTACGCTGCGGACGCTCTCAAGTCTGCAGGTCTCGCGGTGGGAGCGGATGAACACGAGAAGAAGGCTTCTCAGATGGTACCTGCGCCGGCGTTGCCGCAGGCCGCTCAAGCGCATGAGTTTCTGACCGCTTCAGACCAGCCGGATCAGAATGCAGCGCCTGCCGGAGTTGGAATGAGGGCCGATGCTCTCGTCTTTGCTCCCGTACCCGAGGCTCTGCTGACGCCTCAACCGACTGGCACCGACCACATCATCCATAGCGCTCAGGCTACTGTGGCTCGCAATCCGAATGACGCCGCAGGATATGCGAGATTGGGCGCCTCGTATTTCCAGCGCGCCAGAGAAACGGGCGACGTAAGCGACTATCAGCTCGCCGAGCAATCTCTCACCAAGTCGCTCGATCTTGTTTCAGCGGACTTTTCAGCAGATGAAGCCTTGGGAACGATGGCTGAGGTTTGTATGGGCGAGCATCGGTTTGCGGATGCGCTCAACTATTCGCAGAAAGCGCTGTCACTCGGAACCGGTGACATTTCGCCTTTCGCCATCGTCGGCGACGCATACGCGGATATGGGTGAGTACGACAAAGCTGGTGTCGCTTATAGTCGATTGGCGCCTCGCGACATGACGCTTTCGCCGCGTGCCGCGTATGCGCGAGACAGTCGGCTCTCCTATCTCAAGTTCATCGCCGGGGACACGGCCGGGGCGATCAACCTGATGAAGACAGCAGTCACGGAGGGAGTCGAAGCTCAACTTCCGAGTGAAAACCTCGCATGGTTGTATTACGAGTTGGGAGAGTACGATACGCAGGCCGGTGACTCCGCTTCCGCCGATGCGGCCTATCTTGCCGCACTCACCATCCATCCTGGAGACTATCGCGCTTTGGCCGCTCTGGGTAAGCTCAGAGCGAACAACGGCAGATATGCGGAAGCAATCGTGCTCTACCAAAAGGCCATTGCCGTCGTTCCCATGCCTATTTTTGTCGCGGAGCTCGGGGATCTCTACGCAAAGTCTGGGAATCAAGCAGAGGCTAAGAAGCAGTATGCGCTGGTCGAGTATATTGGATTGCTTGGTCACATTAATCAGGTGCTGCACAATCGCGATCTGGCACTCTTCTATGCCGATCATGATATGAAGCTCACCGAGGCTCTCGATCTCGCGCAGAAAGAGCTAGAAGTCCGGCATGACGTTTACACCTGGGATGCGCTGGCCTGGGCTCTCTACAAAAATGGCAAGCTGACAGAGGCGGCCAAAGCAAGCGAGAAAGCCATGCAGTTCGGAACACGGGACTCGCTTCTTCTCTTTCACGCCGGAATGATTGCCGAGCGGCTGGGACAACGAGAGCAGGCTCGCCGTGAACTAAAGGAAGCGCTCCAGATCAACCCGCACTTCCATCTGATCTATGCAGATGCGGCGCAACAGAGACTTGCCGCGTTGGAAACGCAATCCAAATCAAAGGAAGGCTCTGAATAATATGCTCGCTAAGAGATTTGGCAGGCTCGTGACGCTGCTTTTGTTGTTTGGCCTCTGTCGATTGGCTTTGGCTCATCCTATGGGCAATTTCAGCGTAAATCACTACTCCAAAATTGACGTGCAAGGCAATCGAATCGTCGTCCGTTATTTTATCGATCTGGCAGAAATTCCCACCTATCAGGAACTACAGCAAGGGAATATTGCGGCAACCCCAATTGATCCGAATTCCCCGACAGTGATCCGCTACGTGGCTTCCCGTGGCGCGGAGCTGGGACACGGTCTCATTCTCGATATGGATGGCAAACAGATTCCTCTACGCCTGGTCTCGAGCGGAGTCATCTTCCCTCCCGGCGCGGGTGGTCTTCCCACGATGAAGATGGGCTTCGTTTACGAAGCGGCTTACCCATCGACCGTGGACCGGCGGCATGTAAACCTGCATTATGCGGACAACAACTACCCAGGACATACCGGATGGAAAGAGATCGTTGCCCTAGCCGCAGCCGGCTCTTTGCTCCGTAGCTCGGTTCCCGCAACCGATCGCAGCGGCGAGCTGAGCAACTATCCAACCGATCTGCTGACCAGCCCGCCTCAGGACCTCGAAGCTTCAGTGGTAGCCACATTGCCGCCTTTACCGACCATAGTCGCTGATGCGCAGTCTCATGTAAGCTCCCAGACGCTATCGCGGCGTGCGGTGGCTCCTGCAACCGGTGTGACGCTTTCGCAGAATCGTTCCAACACGGCCGTGAAGGCTATGCCTGCACCTAAGCGCACCGCAACTGTACCCGTCGCGGCGTCACTTGAACCGTCTCAGCCCGCATCAGCGTCTTCGGTTTCCATGCATCTCCAGGCCAATCGACAGCAGACGCCGCGCAGCAGATTTACCGAACTAATCACGGCCCAGCATCTGAGCGCCTGGTTTCTGTTTACCGCTGCAATCATTGCCATCGGTCTCGGCGGACTGCACGCGTTGGAACCTGGCCACGGTAAAACCATCGTCGCCGCCTATCTGGTGGGCGCCAAGGGAACCGCGCGGCACGCTGTTCTGCTGGGCATGATCGTTACCGCATCGCATACTGCCGGCGTATTCTTGCTTGGAGCGATCACTTTGTACGCTTCACGGTATATCGTGCCCGAGCAACTCTACCCATGGCTCGGCGCTTTCTCTGGGATCACGATTGCGGGACTCGGGTGCTATATGCTCTTGCGCCGCTTGACAGGCACGGCCACGGATCATTCTCATGCCCCGGGTGGCTCTCACAGCCGCTGGTTTTTTTCGAAACGCACGGTGGACGAAGGTGCAGATGGGAATCCGGTCCGAATCGAAAATGGTTCGGTCAAATCTGTAAGTATTACCCAACTCTTTACCTTGGGTATCACCGGCGGAATCATCCCGTGCCCGGCTGCGCTGATCGTTCTGTTGAGTGCATTTGCACTGCATAGGATCGGCCTGGGTTTCTTCCTGATTGTGGCCTTCAGCATCGGACTTGCCGCCGTACTGATTGGGTTTGGCATGTTGATGGTCTACGCGCGCCGCTTCATGACGCACCTTCAGATCGATGGTCCGCTGACCAGGCGCTGGCTTCCGGTCGTGTCCTCTGCATTTATCACTGTCCTCGGCCTGTTATTGACAATACAGGCCCTTTCAGCCGTGCACCTCGGCGTGCACCTGTTTTCCAAAGAGAGACTTGGACCCATCTTGTTCGTCACAGGTTTGGGCCTGATCCTCGGGATGCGGCATTCTACTGATGCGGATCACGTGGTTGCCATTTCAACCATCGTCAGCAAGCAACGGAGCATCCGCAATGCTGCGTTCATTGGTTCCGTCTGGGGAATGGGTCACACGATTACGATCTTCATTGTCGGCTCGCTGATCATTCTCTTCGGAGTCGAGATTCCACCCCGTGTAGGGTTATCCATGGAATTCGGCGTTGCCGTCATGCTGATTCTGCTCGGCGTTCTGAACCTCACTGGCGTCACGCAGAAGGTGACTGCTTACTTCAGCCCAGCCAGCATAGCGAGTGCAAATCTAGGAGAGAGTGTCGCGAGTCGGGGTGTCATCATCGCGACAAAAGGGCTGTACCAGAACTCAATTGGCCGTTTCGGTTTGTATCAATGTGTCCGGCCGCTGGCAATCGGCTTGGTGCATGGGCTCGCGGGATCCGCAGCCGTAGCTCTACTGGTCTTGTCTACGATTCACAACCCTGTCTGGGCGACGGTATATCTGCTCATCTTCGGCGCCGGAACAATGGTTGGGATGATGTGCATGACTGCAGCCATTGCTTTACCCCTGGCCTATGCAGGAGATCACTTTTCCATGCTCAGTCGTTATCTTGGAGTGGCTTCCGGTATGGTCAGTCTTTGTTTCGGATCATTTCTCGTCTATCAACTAGGTTTTGTGGGTGGACTGTTCACAAGTCACCCTCAATGGACTCCGCATTAGCTGCGTGATCCAAAGAGCAATGCTTCGTAAAATCCGCGACAGCGCTTCTGCCTTGCAATCCTTCGACACTCCACACCCCGAGACCTTCGGGCAAGACCTTCTCACGCGCCACATTGCTAAGCGTTCAAGCTCCAATTGGCTGCCACGAAACATCACCAATGAACCGATTCGGAGTGTAGGTACGGGACAACCTGGGCATCTGGGTTGCGGAGCTCTCGAATATTTCAATAAATCGCCGCACGCGTGATCCAAGGCCGAAGTTGCAGCGTAAACAGAGAAACGAAGCCCGCCGTTGGCACAAGCTGCCCATCCTGCTTGTCGAACGGCGCGAGTTGTTTCAATTTTCAACATAACCAACATAAGGAGTCAGGAAATGCATCAGTTTTTTACTGTTCACACCATCGAGTCGGCGCCGGAAAAATCCAAGCAGGCGCTGCAGAATATAGAACTGACATTTGGAGTTATTCCAAACGTCACGGCGACGATGGCCGAAAGCCCTGTCCTCATCAATGCGTTCGTCGGCAGTTTCGCAAATTTCCTCGACGCGAGCTTCAACGAGAGTGAAAAGCAGGTATTGCTGCTCACAAACGCGGTTACGCTCAAGTGCCCGTGGACGGTTGCGTTCCACTCCACCATGGCAATGCAGGAGAGAGTGCCGGAGAGCGACGTCAAGGCCATCCGCGACGGCAAGCTGCCCAACGAGCCGAAGTATGCGGCGCTCTCGGGAATGGCGAAAGCGCTGATCGAAAAAAGAGGGAATGTGACGGAAGCCGATCTCGAGAGATTCACTTCAGCTGGATATTCTCGCGCTCAGATTCTCGAGGTGATCACGGGCATCGGTGTTTCTACGATGGCTGCCACCACGGGAAACATGACGAATACGCCGGTTGAAGACCTGTTCAAGGCGCACACCTGGGCTGCAGCATGAAAAGGATGACTGCGGCTCTTTGAGCGCACGCGGCGAGCCTATAACTGCCCAACAGCTAGCGTCTCTTTCAGATGAGAAGAGCAAACACAACGGCAGAGCCGAAGCTCTGCCGTTGTGTTTGTTTTGCGCGAAGCGCTTTTCGTCGTACGGGCAGTACCTACTCGGGCGGCCATTTCTTCCTGTTCGCCTTCCATGCGCACCTGCTCGAGTTTGTGCTTTTCGGCTTCGGTGGCTGCTGTCACTTCCTTCTGGACCTGGGCTGCCGCTTCCTCTACCCCTGAAGAGAGCTGGACGTTGCGGTAGTACTCCATACCGGTGAATCCCATTCGCTGCGCGGCTACACTTTGATTGCGTGAGCGGCCAACATGTTATGGCAATCCTTGCAGGCATAGCAGGCCGCAACACTTCATTTTGATTGCGTTAATGTCCTCGGATTTGTTGTCGTGAGCGCGACGGGTCTGACAGTCCAGCCTTACTCCGCTCACCTAGAGACGAGGTTCTATCATCCATATGGAGTATCATCGGCCGCGGTATTTCTGAGCCAATTGAAGTGTGAGTCTTTCGGCAAAACTTGACCTGAGAATGGGGCTTCGCTGATAAAGAAGGAGCGATTTAGCGTGGAGCAGATCATCGGATTGCTGAAGCAGGCACAGGTGCGAATGCCTGTTGCGGAGGTGATCCGGAAGGCCGGGATCAGTGAGCAGACGACTAACTCTTCACTGGTACAAGACTTCGGGCAGGCCACAGGACGGATCTGAAAGAAGACCGATTCAGACCATCGCCTTCTCCTCTGAATTGTTTCTCGAGCGTTGGACAAAATTCCCCCCTTCTTGCGTTGAAGGTGATCGCTATTCTCTCGCGCGACATTGGCTGTTGACAACTATGCCGGGAAGGAAAGGCGTTGAAGCAGACTCTTGAAGCGCGGGTCCGAGCGAAGAGGATCGAGTTCCGGCTCAACCTTAAACCAACTCAGGTAAAAAGAGCGTTCTTCGTAGGCTGTTTCAAACCACGCAAACGCTTGATCTCTTTGGCCAAGGGCCGCATAGATCCTTCCCCTATGGAAGGGTGAAATGTAGTAATACTTCGACCACTTCTCCAATTCTTCGAGGACCTCCACGGCTTTGCCACATTCCCCCGCCGCCGCATACGCCTGTCCCAATGCTCCCATCGTCTCAGGGCTGACGGGTTCCTCTCGCATCGACCTTTGGAATTGAGCAATTGCAGCCGGCAGGTTGCCTTGCTGCTGCAAGGCAAGCCCGAGCACCAGATGCGCAAACCAGTAATTCTCGTCCAGTTCCAGAGCTCTATGAAGTTGCTCAACCGCCCGATCGTAGCGGCGTGCCAGATAGAGAACATGCCCAAGCAGAGTACTCACTTCGGGCGATATAGGATCAAGCTCCAAGGCTCGCTCCTCTCTCTCGATCGCCTCATCGAACCTTCCCATGGCCGCCAGATACCACCCATAAAATTCTTGCGCTCGAGCCGAGCCCGGGTTGATTTCTACAGCTCGTTTACATCTCTTTTCTCCAGCAGCCCAGTCCCAGTCGTATCGAAGATGAATGATCCCCAGCGAGGCATGAGCTTCCGCTGAACCCTCGTCTATCTTCAGGCCTTGCATTGCCGCTTCTTTGGCCTTAATCATTGCCTCGCGGGGAGGCAATATCCACCCGCTGGAGATAAAGTATGCGAAGGCAAGATCATCGTAGGGCGACGCGTAGTTTGGGTCGATTTCGACTGACTTAAGCAGGTATCCTATCCCCTTGTTGATGCCTTCGCGGTTGAATTTGGCAAGATGATAGCGACCCATCAAGCAGGCCCGGTAGGCTTCGGGACTTACCTGTCGTACTTCTCTCGATCTCGCCTGACCATCGGACTTCAGTTTCAGATTGATCTCACAGGCGATGGCCAGCGCCACCTCGCTCTGAACGACAAGAATGTCGTGCAATTCGCGGTCATAGTATTGGGCCCAAACGTGGCTCTCATCCTTCATGCGCACGAGTTGTGCGGTGATTCGTACACGCTCAGCAGCGCGGCGGACACTCCCTTCGAGAATCCAATCCGCTCGGAGTTCGCGGGCAATCTCACTGATTCCCTTCGTAGTCTTCTTATAGCGTAGCGAAGAGGTGCGTGCGATTACGCTGAGACGCTCAGGATTCAAGCAGGCCAATTGTGTAATCATCTCTTCGGTCAGGCCATCGCTGAAGTAATCTTGCCCCTGATCTCCGGTCAGGTTCTCGAAGGGCAACACCGCCATCATGGTTATGCGGCTCATGGCGGGCTTGCTTATAGCCACGATAAACCGATATCCACGCCGCGGAAGCGTCTCGATGTATCGTGGCTCATCGGCCGAATCGCCAAGAGATTCCCGAAGTTTATTCAAAGCAGTGTTGAGCCCGTTGTCAAAATCCACAAACGTATCGCCGGGCCAGAGTCGCCGGTGCAACGCGTCTCGCGTCACAAGTTCTCCGGGGAACTCCAGCAGTGCCGCAAGGATTTGAAATGGCTTATTCTGCAGAGGGATCTTGAAACCATTTTTGCGTAATTCCCCGGTTCGAAGATCCACTTCATAAGGGCCAAAGCGGATCGTTTCATCGGGATCTTGCCACGTTGCCATCGGGAATCCTCAAAATTCTGAAGTCTTGGGGCGAGCCCCTTTCCCTGCAAAGTGTTCCTGCTCAAACGTCTCGCTATAGGGAAAAATCCAGCTTAGCGTGGGCAGTGGATACTCTGTGCATGAAAGTGATTGCCCACAGAAAAGTTATCTGTTTGTTAAGCCAGAGTTGAGATCGATTCAAGCCACAGTCCATTGAGCACCGATTGCTCCTTTGCCATAGTGGCGATTATGGGCGCCACGGTAATTGCGAAGGAGTTGTGGAGAAGCGGCGAAATCCTGGACGGGTTGCTCGGCCAGGTCGCTCTTAAGAACCAGAGGGCAATGACCGAGCTTCACGACCATACGCGCCTCCTCGTGTATAGGCTGGTCCTGCGAATGCTCCGAGAGCGATCCGCTGCGGAGGACACAACGCAGGAGATATACATGCAAATTTGGCGTAAGGCAGATGCTTTTGACCCGACACGGGGAAGCGCATTGGGTTGGATCGTCACCATCTCTCGAAGCCGGGCTCTGGACAAGCTGCGCTCTTCCAAGGTCATCCTCAGCCATGACAATAACGAGGATTTGGATACTCATAGCAGTCCAGTTCCCGGTCCCGAGCACAACTGTTCGGAATCTGAGCGAGCCCGCATTGTCCGCCGACTTCTTTTCCGGCTCCCCCCAGATCAGCGGCGAGTTATCAAGATGGCGTTCTTTGACGGCCTCACCCAGAGTGAAATCGCTAGTCAAACGGCTCTTCCACTCGGTACCATCAAGTCGAGAACCCGGAGCGGCATGAAGCGTCTTCGCGAACAACTGAGCGTTCTCGATCGCCACCAATAATGTCGCGAACTGAGGAACCCGGCTCCGTTTGCACTTATATCCTTCAAGAATAACTTCTCTACGCATGACGTACCATTTTCGGGAGATGAAGCGTACCCACCGACGGTGAGCACAGCCGTTATTGCAGTGCGACCGAAGCGAAGCCGCTTATGAGATGACGCGCATAAATTGTCGGTTGCGGGCCTTCTTCGCGAACTCCACCAAAAATATCTTGAAATCTCACCGAAACTCATCAACGCAGACCTCATATAGTGCCCGGAATACAGACTTTTTCAACTGGCGCTACAACAAAAATCATGAAGTGATCATCGCAAAGGCGAACCTTACTTCCCTGACTTAAACCGCTGCCAAGACGTTTGGTATAAACCCAAAATTTTGCTTCAGCCCCAGCAGTGCCTGTTTGGACTCCTCTGGCGCCGACTCGATTGTGTGAACGCTAAATTTCTGCATATCCTGACACCGTGTTTTCGTTATTTTGAGTTATAGCTTTCCTAATATCGGCTATCTTGGAATTGTCCGCAATTACCTTTGACGTAATCGAGAGCAACTTGACTAGACTTGCGCGATAGCTCTTAAACGATTGGCCGGTGAGCAAGGTGAAAATCGAACCGAAGACCGCGCAGCAGCGTGATTCGCGCGACATTCAATCGGGACATGCAGGAAGACAGCGCTTAAGCACGGACTGTACAGGAGAGCCAGGCCTACCGCCTCTTCTTTAAGACTGTGCTCGACGAACTGGACGATCCGAGGACACCGCGTATCTGTCTCCGCGTATCTGTCTCTTTGAGAAGAGCCTTTCAGGCGACGTGCTGGGAGAACGCGAATTAAAGCGATATGAACGGCGTTCTCGGATTGTTTCCGCGAGCGACTGGAATCCGTCAGGGAAAACGGAGAGTTGCCAGCCAATATCGATCCGGAGGTAGTGGCGCAGTTGTTTGTGGCGCATCTCCAGGCCTCTTTCAGGTCATTCGCGTTCTCTAGGACGTACCAGGTCGAGCGACAGATAGAGACGCTTCTGCGCGGACTGGGCCTCTGACAATCCTCACGTGGTACGTTGTTGGTGATAGCGTTGTTCATAATGACAAGCTCCTTTCGAGCGGTTGCACTGCATGGTTGAGTGGAGCGGTCGCGTTGCCTTGTGTCCGCTCCGTGGAAGGAAAACAGTTTGGGCGTGTGGGTTCTGCTGCTGTGCGAAGGCTTCGGCGAGGCCCTGTAAGCGCAGGCTGTTGTCCCGCTGCTGGCGAATCGCTCGCTGGTCGTGCAAGCAAGCTGGAGAGGTATACGTAGTGGTCGCGTTCGATGGTGCGGCTCCACTGTCCAACCCCAACATAGTCATTGCGGCCATAGGGGTTGTGGCGCGCCCCTCCCGCAAGGCGTACATGGCTGCGTTACCCTGTCATTCTCTGGAATATCGCGCGAAACTCCAGACTCGAGGCCGCGTAGAGCCAGATGTTAGGGCTTCTTAAAAATCGACTTTTCCGCTAGCTGCTTTGCTGTCCGCAAACCAACCTGGCATCTGGATTGCGGAGCTCTCGAATGTTTTCAATAGATCGCCGCACGCGCAATCCAAGACCGAAGTTGCAGCGTAAACCGAGAAACGAAGGCCGCCGTTGGCACAAGCTGCCCATCCCGCTTGTCGAACGGCGCGGGTTCAGGAAGAGAAGGATGTTCGACTCAATCCAGAATTGGAGACTACGGACGGGAAGCAGAATGCGTTTCGGCCTCTCGCCTCCCGCGCTCCAAACCTGTTTGAAGCAAGCGGCAAGCGCCCTTTCCTGCTGGTCGGGCTTGAGCTTCGCCAGCAGGAGCGCCTGGCCGACGCCGATCTCCTCGCGGCGTACATTGGTGGTATCGAGATCATCATGTGAACATGGTCGATGACATTGCCCGGCATTCCAGAACCGAATCTGAGGTCTTACCGATGCACCATCATGCTCCCATTCCGGTAGCACAACACCAATTGTCTCGGAGCGCCTTCAGCCTCCCGTCCCTGAGCCGCGACACGCGGTTGAGTTCAGCACCATTTGATCGCTTGGAAAGGCTGAATTTGGGCTGTCGTAAATCGAAAGGGGCGTCCTTACTCCCCTTGGCACAATTGTTCGATACGCTCGGCGAACTCAAGTGGATTAGCACTCAGCTCAAAGCACACCGAAACATGATCGGTGCCGGTTCCATGCACGAACTGATAGAAGTTGCCGTATCGAACAAGGACATATTTCGCACCTCCGCAGTCCAGATCCCCGCGCTGGTGAACAAGCGTGAGAAGAGTCGGATTCACGAAGAGTTCCTCGTATCGATCGGACTCGGAGGCGGAGGCTCCACTAAGGTCTGGTCGCTGGGAACTGTCCAGTTTGCCGTGGCGCAACACAGCTACATATCGGATCGATGGCGACACGCTGAAGATGGCAGGTATCAGTACTTCCGGCTCTCTCACGAATTGACTTGCTCCTTGATATTTGTTTCTCTAATCGTATCGGCGCACTTCAAGTCTTGCAAGGTGCGCAACGGCAGTGGCGGAAGGCCGTCCTTCTACGGAGCTCTCACCGGCAGTTAGCCCTCTCGACTGTCTGGTAGAAGGACCTTTCGCATGCTGGGAGAAACTCTTCCCCAATCTGCTACCCGGGTAAAAGAGAAACATCGTCTCGGGAAACCCCTAAAGCGAAAAAATGCTTGCAATGCGAGAGAGAATCTTAGCGACGAGGAGACCGTCGCGAAGATGGGGCACCCAGGCGTACCCGTGCGATATCTCTGATGAATGGCGGACGCGCAACCTTTAAGAGCTAAACGAGAAAGGAGCGAGCTTGATCAATCTCACACCCTTCTTGCTATTTACGGCATCAGAAAGCGGTAACGAACCACGTGATTGCGGCCGCGGAAGGTCACGAACTCGCCGGCTAGCTCCACCACGCCAACGTCCGCGTCGCTGGCAGACTGGTTGTTGATCACGCCGGACATCCTGTAGGTGAAAGCCCCGCTTGCAACGATGTGGTAGCCCGCGCCGGTAAAGCTGTTTGATGTGCCTTGATAGGCTCCAGTCGAGCCGTTATACAAGCTGATGCTGTTGGCTAGCCCGCATTGCCAGTCGCCTGCGAGGTCGGCAAGGGTGAGACTTGTCTTTATCGGTGCGGCCTTCATCGGAGCCAGACGAACGCTGCCAAGCACCGCGTTGGCCAAGTATTCCAGACTGTTGAGCACCATGCCGTCGTTGCTGACTGCCACTACCGGGATGAAGGTCTTGCCAGCCTCGAGGACGTAAAGCCGGGTGTAGGTGGCGCGGGTGAGACTGGAGGCATCGGCTCGTTTGCCTGGATAGCCAACCGTGTGCGTGATGTCGTAGAACGGGAGCAACGGGTACCCCTGGTAGTCAGGGCCGGCCAGGACGATGCGTTTCCAGGCGGGTCCCAAGTCGGTGGTCGCATCGCCGCTGGCAGCCATCGGCGTGTACACGGCAATAAGCCAGAAATTCCGGCCTGACTTCATGACCATGCCACCGAAATCCGCACCTTTCTGATAGTTCCAGCCATCGGGTACTGCAAAAGAGACGTCACCCACAGTCTGAACTTGTGCGTGGAGCGTCGCGGCAAGGAAGCAGAAGGCAAGGAGTGAAGCACGATGTTGCATAGATGCCTCTCAGTCCAGGGCCGAATAGGAATATACCGTAGATGAAACTGGGGACATTGTGCTCTGAAATCAGGTGTAAGCCAAGATATCGCGGAGTCGAGAGTCAGTAATTAGCTTCACATTCAGCCCTCATGGATTTGTCGGTTGGCGAAACGTAGACAGGAGGCCAATAATGGCGTGAACATCTCTACGGGGATCTTACGATGCAAAGCCGTCTGGTTCGCCGCTTCGTTCTTATCGCTGGACTGCTGTGCTTCACCCTGGTTGTGGGTACCGTTGGCTTTGAAGTGATCGACGGCTATTCGTGGTTCGATGGGTTTTATATGACCCTCACGACCATTACGACGGTCGGTTATCAGGAGATGCGGCCTCTCAGCCACGCAGGACGGGTATTTAATTCTTTTTTGATTATGTTTGGAGTGAGCGCCATGTTCTTAGCGGTGGGCGCGATGACCCAAACTATCATTGAGCTTGAGTTGCAGGATCGCTACGGCAAACGCAGGAAAAGGCGCATGATCGAAAACCTACACGACCATTTCATCGTCTGCGGTTTTGGCCGCGTAGGCCGAAACGCTTGTTATGAATTTCAACGTGCAAACGCTCCCTTCCTGGTGGTTGACCGCGACGAGCAGCGTGTGGCCAAGGCGTCGACCGCTGGAATGCTTGCCATTGCCGCGGATGCCACACAGGACGTCAGTCTTCGCCAGGCAGGCGTCCTGAGAGCAAAAGGTCTGATTGCTGCTTTGCCCTCGGACGCGGAAAATCTCTTCATCATTCTGTCCGCGAAGACGCTGAATCCAAGGTTGACCGTTGTGACTCGAGTCTCAGAGGAAGAGGCCGGAGAAAAGTTGCGCCGCGCAGGAGCCGACACCGTCTTCACTCCGTTTACGATGGCGGGACGCCAACTTGCGGACGCGTTGCTGAGACCACATGTCGTCGAGTTCCTGGACTTCGCCAGAAGCAACATAGGTTCCGGGATCACGATGGAACAGGTCTGTGTCTCCGCAAAGGGTGAACTCACGAAGCAGTCTCTCGGACAACTGTCGGAGTTGCGGAAATCCGGAGTGATCGTGCTTGCAATCCGTACACAAGGGGGCAAAACGATCTTCAATCCACCGGCTGAAGTCGAGATCTCAGCTGGTGATTTCCTTATCGTGATGGGTGAGCGGTCGAGCTTACAAAAGCTTGAACAGATTCTTACGAGCTAACGGAGAGTGTTGCCACGCGCGTTCAAAGTGGATCTAGTTCTGAGTCTTTATCAGATATCGGCTTTCCCACAGATGGCGATGGAGGATGGACAAGTGGAAAAGGTATTGACTGAAGCCTGCTGCCATCAGCTTCATGATCTTTTCCCTCTTTCCTACTGCTGCCATGAGGTAGCATTCTCTGCCGAGGTTTGAATAGAACTCAATGTTGTGACGGCCTTTGTTCTGGTTTTGGAAGAAACCGGCGTAGAGGAGAATGTGCGCACCGGCCGACTCCATCCAGAGAGGGTTCTTCGCGCTGGTGAGCTGCTGCATCATGAGTTCGGCGATCTGGGTCAGATCCGCGAACTGACGGAACTCCAGATCGCTCGGGCTGTAATCCGGAGAAAGGACCTCCACGCGATCTACCGACTGCAGGCAAAAATGACCAAGCACGCTTGCAAGATAGACGCCGGTCGAGTCGCGAATCTGGGACCACTGCTTGGTTCCTATCGCTTCGTGGAGATTTGAAGCCCAGAAGTTGAGAACTCGCTCTTCCGTGACGCCATACAGGTCCTCAAAATAGTGAGTCGATGACATATCCGTACCCCCGCCCAAGGTCGCTTGCATCAATATGCCTATTGTTATCCTGTGCCTCTTCGGTGTGACAATGGCTAATTTGGCGCAGCATCCACCTGGGTACGCGCTAAGTTGTTGCCGTACTTGCCGCATAACGGTGTTTTTGGGTAGCTACTAGTTCCTACTTAGGCTGGAAGGAGGGTCCGAAGAGACTCGGGGATTGCGATGCGTGCGACAACGACGTATCGCACAAAAGCGAAGGGGCGATTTCTCTTTCGAGATTTCGCCCCTTACTTTCCGATTTTTCGAAGATCCGGTTCGGTACCCAGATCACAACTACTCGTCACTCCAGAGTTATTCGGGACTTGCGAACAGAGCCCGCCGTTCCCCGTACCCCGTCATCACATTTCGCTGTAAGAGCTTCTTGTTCCATGCGCATCATCCGGTTTCCCGAATGCTGCGTGAGTCTCGTTTCGGATTCCCTTGCGGGCCTCCTCACCGATTCCCTTGCGGGTCTCGTCTCCGATGCTCTTCCGAGTTCCGTTGCCGGTTCTCTTCCGAACATCGTTCCCGATTCTCATTCCGGAGGTCCTTCCCCGGTTCCCTTGCGGGTTCCGCTTCCGGTTCCGTTGGAGATCCTTTTCCGGCGCTCTTGCGAGTTCCGCTTCCGGCTCTCCGATGGCTCTTGTCACTCTCTCCTACTGGAGGATCGCTCCTCCGTTGAATTGAAAGATACTCTTGATCGCGCTGAATGCAATGGGGTTTAAACCCAATATTTTTGTGGAAATTGGGCGTTTTTTGTGGAAATGCGACCTACGTGACGGCGCTGCAAAGGATAGAGGCGATCGCATTTCCCATTTGTGTTAATAAGTTGCACGAAAGATGGTGCGAGTGAGTGGGTCAGGGCTGGGTTCGCGTTTGAAGCGCACGTTTGAAGTGTGTTTTTGAAGTGGATGAGGAGTTCGAAATCGGAGCGGGTAATGGACTTCGTCTGCGATGGTGAGTCCATGCGGGTGGAAGTCGACAGGTTTGACTGATGTGAAGCACGCGGTGTGCGTAGGCCAATCTCGGAACTTCTTTATTTATTGCGCGTACTGCAGTGAGATGATCGCTCTTCGCTGGATCGCGCTCGGTGCTGCGTTTGTGTGTTCGAACGCGTGTGCCCAGCAACCGGTTGAGACTGCTGCGATGCCGACTGCGGAATCGATTATGGCGCGCGTGGCAACGAACCAGGACCTGGCCGAAGCTGATCGCATCCGCTATGTCTATATGCAGCATGCGCGCGTTGTGTCGCGCAAGGGCAAGACCGTGATGTGCGAAGAGGTCACCGACTCTCGCGTCGCTCCCTCGGCGAGTGGCTCGGATGTGGATTTGATCAAGCTCGATGGACGGGCGCTGCAGAACCAAAAATATGTGACCTATACCTCGCCTATGGCTAGCCACGACAGCAAGGTTGAGTCCGATGACGACTCACTTTCCGTCACGATCGGCGATGACACGGATCGCGATCTGGTCGAGAGCATGCGCTCCAATCTCACCAACGACAAATCCAAAGATGGTATTGCCGCGCGCCTGTTTCCTTTGACGTCGAAGAGTCAGAGCGACTACGTGTTTCACCTGGCCGGGCGCGAGCATGTGAACGGCCGCGACGTCTTCCATGTCGACTTCCACCCGAAGGACAAAGACGATTTTGGGTGGAAGGGTGATGCGTACATTGATGCCGTTGCCTATCAACCGGTGGTTGTGAAGACGGCGATGGCGCGCAATATACCCTTTGCGGTTCGCACGCTTTTGGGTACAAGCCTTCCGGGCCTGGGTTTTACCGTCGTCTATGCGCCGCAGCCGGAGGGGGTATGGTTTCCGGTCAGCTTCGGGACGGAGTTCAAGATTCACGTGCTGTTCTTTTTTAGCCGCGAGGTCATTATCGATGCGCAGAACAGCGACTTTGAGAAGACCTACGTCAGCTCGAAGATCGTCAGCGAGGGAGAGCCTGTTCAGCCTCAGTTGCCTTGAACGGGCCTTGTCAACAATGGCTAATTCAGCGGCTACTTTGCGGCACAGTCCTTGCGCCCGGTGTCCGCGACGCTTGCGATTAACCATTTCCCATCCTGGCGAACCAGATTGAATAGATCGGTGCCGCAGTGGTCGACCTTGCCATCTACGAGGAATTCGAATGGGGCCCAGACAACAGCGAGGTCGTTGTCGATGCGCACCAGGGGATCGTGAATTCGCTCCTCGATGTGGGTTGTTCCCGGCCTTCCGACTCGCTCCGCAAAGGCGTCGAAGGTCATTTGAGTCGGCTTGCCGTCGCGCATGAGCACCATCGTGCCACCGGGCAGCAGAGGCTCCTTGATGGCTGCGGCGTCGCGCTTCGCCATGCCGTCAAACATCGCCTTTACAGGAGCAAGGACCGCCTGCTCTTCGGGTGTTGCTGCGTGCAACGAAGCGGTGAGGAGACCGGCGGCTGTTGCGCCGGCCACAAACAAAACTAAACGTAAGCAGCGAATGATCTTCATGGCTCCCGATTCTATCTGGTTGATTGACGGTGGTGCTCAGATGTCTTTTTGAAGGACTACGAAGTAGAGGTCGTCGCGGAGCGGCCTGCCGAAGCGATCGTCGCCGTAGGGAAAGGGGCGGGTTTCGCTGGTGAGGGTGTAGCCTCGGCGTTCGTACCATGCGATCAGGGTGTCGCGCACGTTCACTACCGTCATTTGAATGCGGCGTGCGCCGCGTTGCTTTGCGTAGTCTTCTGCGGCGGCTAAAAGAGTGCGGCCTAATTTTCTTTTTTGCAGATCGGGGCGGACGGAGAGAAGTCCGAGGTACCAGACGCCGTCTTTCTTCGGATCGAGCAAGACGGTGCCCAGCAGCGGACCGTCGGGGTCGTCGCGATAGGTCAGAAGATGTGCTTCGGGTTTTGCGGCGAGGTCTTCCCGGAGGAGAGAGTCATTCAGGCGCTGTCCTTCGATGAAGTGCTCGATGTTCCAACTGGCTGTGGGACCCGTGCCTCGAAAGGCCAGGTTTACCAGGTCGATGATCTCAGAGTATTCGGCTTCGACGGCAGGATTGAGCAACATTGGTGGTAGTTTACCGCGCATGTTCCAAGGTTGAGACTCTAGGAGACGGTCATTCGTAGATAGTCGGAGACGATGGAGTTGTTCTTGTCATTTTGCAGACGGGCGGTACAATTCGAGCGAACCTGTGCTGACAAAGGAGATCGGGCCAATATGCTGTGCTTCCGCGCCTTCCTGCGCAAATTTGAAGCTGCCAATGTTCTCGGATTCACTGCGATGTTCTTACTGCTTACAGGGTTGATTTTGCCCAATGCTGGTGGGTACGGATTGGCGAGGGCGCAGGATGGGCCACCACCACCGCGGACCCCGGGGTCGCGTCCTCAGCAGCCGCAACCGGAAGCGGCCCAGCCTCAAGCGTCACAGCCTCAAGCGACACAGGCGCCGGAATCGAGCTACGATAAGGCGATCTTTCAGAAGATCATTCCAAGCGATCAGCTTTCTTTTCTGAATCAGTTTTCCGGGGTGGCGGCAAAGGATGTTCTTCGCGACAAACAGTTCCGCAAATTGATGAAGAGCTTTGTCCCTGATTGCATGTTTCATTATGGCAAGGACATGCCGCTTATGGACGCGCTGGACATCGTGTTCAAAGATTCGTCGCTGCAGGTTCTGATCCGCGATGGGCGGTATCTGTCGATGTCGGGCTTGAATGGGCCTTACCTCGCGGGCAAGGGATTTCTGTGGATCGATCTGCAGGAGGGCGTCGGACTAGGGGCGTTCTACTTTCATCCGACGAATGGCGAGCCTACGCCATCAGTAAATATTTTTTCGAGGCAGGTGTTGAAGGAGGACTACCTCAAGCTGACCCAGTTGCCGCCGGCGTTTGCGGATGACCTGGTCCAGTGGTCCCAGGAATCCCGCATTCCGCCAGTCACTACGCGCTATTTCATCACCGGCTCCAACAAGAAGATTCTGCTGGAACACGATGAGGATTTTTGCAAGCTGGAGAACCAGAATGCGACCCCCGACAGCAGCTGCGTTCTGATGGAGGCTGACGCCGCCGACCTTGATATGGATGCTGCCCAATACCTGGAACAGGTGCATCATGCGACGAATGCGACGGCATGGATGATCAATAGTCCGGATCAGGTTGCGTGGCTCCAGGTTCGGACCAACACCTGCGGGCTTGGTCCGGACCCTGTGGGATGCCGGATTCGTATGACGCGCGAACGTACGGCGGTGATCGTCAGGGGTCCTGCACCACCACATCCACCGCATCGATAGCGGGCTGTGCTGCAGGAGTTGTTGATCCGCGCTATTCGGCGGGTTTGCCGGCTGGTGGTGGTGGGATCGTGATGTCGATGTTCGTGACTTTGCCTAGCGCGTCGAGCTTTGGTGATATCTGCGACTCGTTGCCGACCACGACGATGGCGAGCTTAGATGTGTCGATGTATTTGTTCGCCACGCGCGTTACGTCGGCCGCTGTCACCTTTTCGATGCCGGCTTTGTATTTCTCGAGAGTGTCGGCGGGATAGCCGTAGAAGGCGAGGGTTACCTGCTCGTTCAGGGTTTTATCGGGTGAGTCGTAGTGGAAGATGAACGAGTTGAGGACCTGGTCCTTGGCCTTGCTGAGTTCGGCTGCGGTGGGTGGGTCGGTTTTGAGGCGGTTGATCTCGGCGAGCATGGCCTGAGTTGCGGCGACGGTGGAGGGGCTCTTTGTCGCAGCTTCGACCAAGAAGATTCCGGGGTGGTCGTACGCGGCGCCGAAGCTGCCTCCAACGCTGTAGGCGAGGCCCAGTTTGGTGCGGACGTTCTGGAAGACGCGCGAGCCGAAGCCGCCGGAAAAGATTTCGTTCATCACGCTGAGTGCGTAGTAGTCGGGATTGCTGCGTTCGGTACCGAGGCCGACGATGAAGACGTTCGACTGATTGACGTCGGACTTTTCGACGAAGTTGACGCTCGCCTTGGGGTCGGTGAAGGTGATTTTGGCTGACTCGAACTTTTGGCCGCGGGGAAGCGGTTCGAACGCTGCGCGCAGCTTTGCTTCCATGGTTGTGCTGTCGAAGTCGCCGGAGACGGCGACGATGATGTTGTTGGGGACGACGGTTTTGTCGTGCCATGCCTTGAGATCGTCGAGGGTAATGGACTCGACCGTGGCGTATTCGGGCTGGCGCGCATAGGGGTTGTGTGGGCCGTAGGCGATTTTGATGGCTTCGCGTGCCGCGATGCCGTTTGCGTCGTCGTTGCGGCGGGCGATTCCGGTCTCCAACTGACCTTTGGCTAGCTGGAGTTTGTCAGCTTTGAAGGTGGGGTGGAGGAGGAGGTCGAGGGTGTTGGCGAAGACGGTGTCGAAGTCGCCCTTCAGGCTCGACCAGGAGACCGATGTGGAGGCGGTGCCGCCGCCGGTTTCGATGGACGCGGCTTTTGCCTCGAGCTTGTCGTCGAGCTTGTCGCCGTCGATGGTTGCGGTGCCGCTGGTTCGCCAGGTTTCGCCGTAGAGGGAGACGATGCCGACCTTCGCGTCGAGCTCGTCGCGGTTGCCGCCACGAATCAAGATGGTGCCGTTGATGAAGGGCAGTTCGTGGTCTTCCTGGAGGAAGATGACGAGGCCGTTCGCGAGTTCAATTCGCTTGGGCTGGACGGGTTTGAATGCGTGCAGTGGAGGGATGGGGATTTGCTTCCATGGCTGCGCGGATGCGGCTGGCTGCGACGCGGCGGGAGTGGTTTGGGCGGTCGCCCCGATTGTTACAAGGGGAGCGAGTAGTGCGATGGATGCTAAACACATCGTCAAAAGGCTCTTCATTTCGCACCTCCTTCGTTCTGCGTTGCAGGTGCAGTCAGCATGGCGCTCCCTGGAGCTGATCGTTGGGGTGCGACGAACTCGATTCGTGCGCTGGTGCGGTTGCTGTCGATGAAGATCTTGTTGGCTACGCGGCGGACATCTGCTTTGGTGACGGCATCGATCTTTTCGAGTTGGCGGAAGAGTTGCCGCCAGTCGTCGAAGCGGGTCTGGTATTCGGCTAGCTGATGGGCAAGGCCTTCGTTGTTGCCGAGGCCGCGCAGCAGGTCGGCGCGGGCGCGGGTCTTGAAGCGTTCGAGTTCTTCGTCGGAGACATCTTCGTTTTTGAGGCGGTCAAGCTCTTTGTGGATGGAGGCGCGCATCTCGTCGGGCGTGTGGCCGGGCAGAGGAACGGCGTAAACGGCGAAGAGGCCAGGGTATTTGTATCCGGGAAATCCGCTGAAGCCCTGGGCTTCGGCAGCGATGGCCTGGTCGCGCACGAGGCTGCGGTAGAGGCGGGCGGTGCGGCCGTTGGAGAAGATGTCGGCGATGGCGTCGTAGACGGAGTCGTCGGGGTCGCGGTAGTCAGGGCGGTGGTAGCCCTCGATGTAGAAGGGCTGCGTGGCTTCGCGGATAGTCACGAATTTTTCCGCGACCTGTGTGGGTTCTACGGTCGTCATCGGTTCTGGCCGCGGGCCGGCGGGGATTGGAGCGAAGTAGCGTTCGAGGATGGGCATCGTCTCGGATGCTTTTACGTCGCCGACGACGGCAATGACGATGTTCGACGGCACGTAGTATTTTGCGTGGAAGTCGGTGGCTTCGGTGGCGGAGACCTGGCTGATCTCGCTCTCCCAGCCGACACCGGGGCGCCGGTAGGGATGCGAGACGTAGGCGGTGGCGAGGAACTGCTCGATCATGCGGCCGACGGGGTCGGAGTCGACTCGCATGCGGCGCTCTTCCTGGACGACGTTGCGCTCTTTGTAGAACTCGCGCTCGACGGGATGACCGATGCGCTGGCTTTCAAGATAGGCCCAGAGTTCGAGGCGATTCGAGGGCATGCTCCAGAAATATTGTGTCGAGTCTTCGGCGGTCGATGCGTTGATGCCGACTGCACCGTTCTCTTCTGCGATTGCGGTGAACTGATTCGGGATGACGTACTTCTGGGCTTCGGCCTGCGCGTCCTGAAAGACTTTGAGGAGTTGGGCGAGTTTTTCCGGGCTTTGTCCGACACGTTTGCGGTATTCGGCGTCGTAGGCCGCGTAGGCAACTTCGACTTTGGCGAGGGCGATCTTTTCGGCAGGGTAGTTTGTGGTGCCGATCTCGGTGGAGCCCTTGAAGGCCATGTGCTCGAACATGTGGGCGATGCCGCTGGCGCCTTGCGGGTCGTCGGCTGAACCGGCGTCGACGAGTGTGTAGAAACTGAAGACGGGGGCTTCGGGACGCTCGCAGACGATGAGGGTGAGGCCGTTGGGAAGAACCTTTACGGTGGTGCGCTTCTCGAAGCTCGCCAGATCCTGCGCTTTCGCTGCCCAGACAAATGCGATTGCGCAGAGAGCGACCGCTGCAATTCTATGTTTCACTCGCGTCAAACTGTCCTCCACAGACTTTTTAGTCAAGAAACCCACTATACCGAAGCGGGATGCCGGTCTCTAGCGGCTGGGGCCGAATATGCTGTTCCATGTTTGACGTATGTTGCTCCAGATTCGTGTGAGCCAGCCTTCCGCTTCCGCTTTAATTGTGCCGACGACTGCGCTAAGAAACTGCTGCTGGGTCCAGTTGTTGCGCGCCGCGCCCGGACCACGACGGGTGCAGTGCTCGGCTGCCTGCGACCAGTTGCCGGATTGGACGGCTGAGATGAGGTGAGGGAATCCCTTAAAGAGCCCTGCGGGGCCTAGGTTGTAGATCATGTCGAGGAGCGCCATCTTTACGCCGTCGGGCAGAGTGTCGTAGTGGGGGAACTTGGTGCGAAGGTCGGCTTCGAAGCCTTCGAGTACGGAGCCGAGCTTTGCGTCGATGGCCTGCGAGGTTAGTTGGAGGGAGTTGGGAGTTTTGTAGAACGCGGAGGCACGGCCGAGAGGCAAGGCGTCGACGCGAATGTATTCCGCGGCGATTTCTTCTGGAGTGGCGGCACGAGCTCCCAGGACAAAGGGAAGTGCCTGAGCCGCTTTTGCGTCGGGCAACATCAGGCCTACGCCCACGGTTACTTTGCCTACGGTGTCGCGATACATCCACGGCACGCAACCTTCAAACTCTTTCAATTTTGCGAGCGATTGCTCTAGATAAGTCGCCACGATAGCGAGCGTAGCATGATCACGGTCAGGACACTAATGTGCTAAGCGATCGTGCACAAGACCGGTTCAATTCCTGCTGTGTCGACCCTAGCAGAAGGGAAAAGAGATGCAGCGGCTACAGAGGCGCCGGTCTTCAGAAAGCTTCGTCGGGAATACATTTAGTACCACTCCTTATTTCGTTGGGGCGAGCAGGCAATTTCATTGGCCAGAGCCAATTTAAAAAACAATAATTCAAAGTATCTACAAAATCCCGGACTCCAGTGATATAAAGACTCGTTGTTAAAGATGTCAAGCAAACGTTTGTTCAAAAGCAATTTGAATCGAAGCACCATTTTGAGAGTCCACGCGCTGTATTCATTTTTATGAGACCGGAAGACTAAACCATGCCTACACCACAATCGTCCCGGTTTACGTTTACTCGCCGGCAGAGCGCATCGAACAAGACGCCGCGCCAGATAAACCGGAACCTTGTCTTCAACCTCGTGCGGACGCGGCAGCCGTTATCGCGCGCCGACCTGGCTCGCATCTCCGGCCTGCAGCGCAGCACGGTTTCGCTGATCGTCGAAGACCTGATCAAAGAGAAGTGGATACTCGAGGGCTCGACGGGAAGACCGCCACGCGGACGAAGGCCGACCTTTCTCGAGTTGAACCATCAACGGGCTGTGATTGCGCTCGATATCCATCCATCGCAGACTACGGTTGCTGTCACCGATCTTGGTGGCAAGATCGTCGCGCAGAATGTTGTTGCGCTGCCAGCCGATCCGAACAAGGCAATCCACACCATTATTGCGGCGATTCGCAAGTTGATTGAGGCGCACAGCGATAAATCGTTCGATGGGATCGGTATCAGTCTTCCCGGCCGCGCCGATCCGCGCCTTGAAAAGCTGATCTTCGCTCCGAACCTGAAATGGCCGGTTTCGAGCATCAAGTCTCGAATTCAACGCGCTACCGGTCTGCACGTCGAGATGGACAACGTCGCCAACGCCTGCGCGCTCTCCGAGGTCTGGTTCGGCGATAGCGATGGCCTGCATGATCTGGTGGTCGTCAATGTGTCGGAGGGGATTGGGACGGGGATCTTCGCCAATGGACAACTGCTTCGCGGGGCGAATGGGATGGCTGGGGAGTTCGGCCATGTCCAGATGGAGACCAATGGCCCGCAATGCGGCTGCGGTGGACGCGGCTGCTGGGAAACGCTCAGCTCAAATCGCGCCGGTCTTCGTTACTACGAAGAGCTTAGCGGAGCTGCAGCTCCACCAAGCTTCGCTGCGCTAGTCAAGATGGCACAGGCAGACGACGCTCATGCCATCAAGGCGCTGGAGAAGATGTCTTCGTTCCTTGGCCGGGGGCTGCACATGATCGCCTCTGCGCTGGCGCCGAGCGAGATCGTGATCGTTGGCGATATCACCAGCGCCTGGTATATGTTCGGGCCGATCGTCGAGGCTGAACTCAAACAGAATGCTCTCTCGAAGGAGCCGAGGCTACGGCCTTCTTTTGAGGGGAATACTGCACGGCTGCGTAGCGCTGTTGCACTGGTGATGAACGGAAGTCTGGTCTAAAAGGAACTAACAAAAATGAAAATGTTCCCTTGTTCTTTTCGGGATGTCCGAGCGCTTTTTTTCAGAGTTGCTCTGAGCGGTTTTTTAGGGGCTGCGTGCGGAGTCTGCTTTGCGCAGGCCGCTCCGGCTGCTGCGCCTTCTCCGGTCGAGCGAGAGCACGTAGGCGATGCGCCGGATAATCCCGGCCCGCTTGCGACAGGGCTCTCCGCTGAGTTGAAGGCGAAGGCCATCGACGCTGCGATGAAAAAGGTTGCCGACTGGCAGGTGCTAGTGGCCGAACCGCACTTCAATGAGCAATGGACCTTTGCTGCGCTCTATGACGGGCTTCTGGCGGCTTCTAAGACCACCGGTGATTCTAAGTATCACGATGCTGTGCTGCATTTTGCGGAGCGCTCCAACTGGACGCTGCTCAACGATCGCTTTCCTCACGCGGATGACCAGGCGTTCGGTCAGGCTTACCTCGATCTCTATCTCGAGGATCCGAAGCCTGTGCGGATGGCGGACACCAAGGCCACTATGGATCGCCTGGTCGTTCGTCCGGATGACCCGGACAAGCTTCTGTGGTGGTGGTGCGATGCGCTGTTTATGTCGCCGCCTGTGCTGCTGCGTATGTACGAGATCACGCATGACCGCAAGTATCTGGACTACATGGATCACGAGTGGTGGCTGACTTCCGCCAGTCTCTACAACCACGAGAACCATCTTTACTTCCGGGACAGCCGCTACTTCACGCAGAAGCAGGCGAACGGCAAGCCGATCTTCTGGTCGCGCGGCAACGGTTGGGTGATGGGTGCGCTGGTGAATGTGCTGCGCATCATGCCCGCCGATTATCCCTCGCGGCCGAAGTATGTCGCGCAGTTTCGCGAGATGGCCGCGGAGATTGCTGCGATTCAAGATCCGGATGGACTGTGGCGCTCTGGCTTGCTCGATCCCGATGCGTATGATCTGCCCGAGGTTTCGGGGTCGGCGTTTTTTACCTTCGGGATTGCGTATGGGATCAACGAGAAGATTCTTGACCGCAAGACTTATCTGCCGGTGGTTGAGAAGTCGTGGAAGGGAATGCTTGCGCATATCTATGCCGACGGACGTCTGGGTTCGATTCAGCCCATCGACGGTCAGCCGGGCAAGTTCAAGCCATCGGCCAGCTACGTTTACGGCGTTGGCGGCTTTCTTCTGGCGGGTTCGGAGATGCATCGGCTCGCAGAAGGGAAGCACTAACTTTTTTTGCGAGCCTCCGGTTTCGCCATCCAGAGCAACGGCTGGCGCACGGGGAAGTTTCGGATGACCTCGGGGACGGCGGGGTCCGGGTTCAGCTTCTTCCATAGCGCGATGTACTCGTTTTGCCCGTAGGCAACGCCGGCGAAGAGCAGACTCGGCTGGCGATTGGGGAAGTCGTCGAAGTGCTCGACATCATGCTTGTACGGCCACGCGCTCTTGTCTTTGATGAAGGGATACATGAAGGCTACGACCTTGTGCATGCCGCGTCCGTCAGGAGTGGTGAAGGTCCACAGGTTGTCCGTCGTGCTCGATAGTGTCTGGCAGATCGTGCTCATCACATCGAGGTCGAAGAGGCAGTAGCTGTAGGGCTTGGTGCGGGCGAGTTCGAGGGGCAGGCTGCCGTCTGGGGCCACCTGGTCTAGGACCAGGGTTGATTTGAAGCGCTCGCGGCACCACTTCATCACTTCGGTGTTGCCTGTGAAGCGTGCAAACTCAGCTGCCTGCATGACCCAGCAGCTGCCATGGTTATTCTTGGCGTCGCGCTCCTCGATGCCGTTCTTAGAGGTGCTCATCCAGTCGAGGTATTGAGAGAACCAGTCCTTGATTGCTGTCGCGCCTTCGAGTGCGCCGCTGTTCGCGAGGACGGTCGCTGCACGAGCTGGTTCGACCAGATGCAGGGTGTCGATGATGCCGGTACCGCGTCCTATATTTAGATTGAAGATTGCCTGTGCGTACTCGAGGTTCGCGTTCATCTTCGTCGCAGGATCGACGAACCACGCGCGCAGATGCTGCCCCGCATGCTCGGCGTATTTCTTGTCGCCGGTCAGCTCCCATGCTGCGGCGAGGGCGGGCACAATGAGGCTGAGACGAACCATCGCCTTTCGGTGGTCATCGAAGTTGGCGGGATTGGTGAAGCCGTCACGACGAATATAAGGCCCGTTCGGGTCCTTCTCGTCGGGCCACCAGTAGTCGCCCTCGGAGAAGTAGTCGTGCGGTCCGCCTTTGCTTCTTTCGCTATGCGAGGCGGTGACGGTGACTGGCTGTTCGGAGAGGTAGCGGTTCGCGGCGGCGAGAATTCGTGTGCGGTCCGTCGTTGCGACCAGATCATAAGGGGTTGCGGCATCTGACGCCCAGGCAGGCCGCAGAGTAAAGTAGCCGGTTGTCCCAACAGCCAATGCAAAGAACTCGCGCCGCGTCGTCATCCCCATCCCGTATGACCCCTCTTTTTTTCGCACAAATTTCGCTTCGGCCATGATACGCAATCCCAGGAGCGATCTATTGTTGCGGCTTTAGAATGAGGCACTTGAAAGATCAGCGAAGCGTTCACTTGACGAACTGAATGGTCATTCAGTATGCTTCGCATCGTTCGGGTAAATCGCCCGCGGAGCCTGCAACATGCCCCCCAGCACCACCGCCGCAACCTCGCCCAAGCACAGGCAGATCAATAAGGTAGCTGTCCTCGGAGCCGGCACGATGGGCTCGCGTATTGCCGCTCATATTACCAACGCCGGCCTTCCGGTTGTGCTGCTGGATATCGTTCCGCCGGGCACGGAGGCGAGTGCGCCGAAGCAGGAGCGGAACAAGATTGTTCTTGCTGCGCTTGACGGCTTAAAGAAGTCGAAGCCTGCGGCTTTTTATTCGCCTGACAGTGCGCGCCTGATCACGATTGGGAACTTCGACGACGATCTTGCACTGGTCGCTGATTGCGATTGGATCATTGAAGTCGTCGCCGAGAACATGGAGATCAAGCGAGCGCTGCTCAACAAGGTGGAGCAGCATCGCCGCGCCGACTCGATCATTACCAGCAACACCAGCGGCCTGCCGATCCACGAGATCGTCGATGGCATGCCGATGCAGCTTCGGCGGCACTGGTTCGGCACGCACTTTTTCAATCCCCCTCGCTATATGCGGCTGCTCGAGATCATCGCGACTCCGGACTCCGACCCGGCCGATATGGCTGCGGTCGAGCACTTCTGCGATTTGCGGCTGGGCAAGGCGATCGTTCATGCGCATGACACGCCTAACTTCATTGCGAACCGCATTGGAACGTTCTCGATGGGCAACGGGATTCGCCTGATGCAGTTGCAGGGGTTGTCGATTGAAGAGATCGATACGCTGACGGGCTCCGCGCTTGGCTGGCCGAAGACCGGAACGTTTCGGCTCGGCGATATGGTCGGGGTCGATGTGTTGGCGCATGTGGCGAAAAACTTTTCCGCGCAGGCTGCACGGATCGGTGATGAGCGCGCCGAGGTGGCCCTGGCGCCGTTCATCGAGAAGATGCTGGAGAAGAAGTGGCTGGGTGACAAGACCAAACAGGGTTTTTATAAGAAGGAGGGCAAAGACGCCGAGGGGCGCGATCTGCGGCATGTGCTCGATTGGCAGACGCTCGACTACAAGCCCAGCATGCGACCGAAGATTCCCGCGATCGAGATGGCGAAGAACGTGGAGTCCACGCATGCCCGCATCGCGCAGCTTCTCCACGGCGATGCAGGCAAGGACAAGGCCGCGGCTTTCTACTGGCCGTTTCTAACTGAGCTATTCACCTATAGCGCAAACCGCGTTCCCGAGATCGCCGACAATATTGTTGAGATCGACCAGGCGATGAAGGCCGGGTACAACTGGGAGCTTGGCCCGTTTGAGATGTTTGATGCCGCCGGTGTTCGCACTACTACGGACAAAATGCGTGCGGCTGGAGCGCCTGTTTCGGCGAACGTGCAAAAACTTCTTGCGTATGCGGACAAGCACGGCGAGTCAAACCCCACCTGGTATAAGGACGATGCGTCTGTTCCCTCCGGCCGAATGTACTTCGATCCCGTCGCCGGTGCTTATCAGCCTGTCGTTACAGCGGACGGCGTTACTTCGCTGGCTGTCATTAAGAAGGCAAACGGCGTCATCAAGAAGAACCCGGGCGCGTCGGTCATCGATCTTGGCGATGGAGTAGCTGCGATCGAACTACATTCGAAGATGAATGCGCTTGGCGAAGACATTGTTAGCCTGATTGCGCAGACGCTCAAGCCTTCGAGCGACATTGTGAACAACTTCGAGGCATTTGTTATCACAGGCGACTCTGCCAACTTTTCGGTCGGTGCGAATTTGCTGCAGCTGCTGCTTGGGATTCAGGAAGAGGAGTGGGACGAGGTCGAGATGGCTGTCCGCGCGTTTCAGAATATGACGCAGGCGATCAAGTTCTGTCCTCGGCCGGTGGTTGTTGCTCCCTACGGCATGTGCCTGGGCGGGGGAGTGGAGATATCGCTTCACGCTGTGGCGCGTCAGCCTCACGCGGAACTTTATATGGGGCTCGTTGAGGCTGGGGTCGGCTTGATTCCGGGGGGCGGCGGTTGCAAGGAGATGACGATTCGCAGCGTTGAGGCTGGGTCGAGCATTCGTCCTGATGCTCGCGGTGAGGGAGTGGAGATATTTGAGGCGTTGAAGAAGAACTTTGAGACGATTGCGATGGCCAAGGTTTCGACCTCTGCTGCAGAGGCCCGGGCGATGGGCTTCTTCAGAGCGTCCGACAGCATCACATTGAACCGCGAGCGTCTGCTGACCGATGCGAAGACGAAGGCGCGCGCCATCGCGCATGCTGGTTATAGCGCACCTGCGCCGCGGACCGACATTGCTGCTCCCGGAGAGAGTGTGCTGGCGACGTTGAAGCTTGCAGTGTGGACGATGCGCGAAGGCCAGTACATCTCGGATCACGATGTGAAGATCGCGAACTGGGTGGCGTACGCTCTTTGTGGGGGCAACGTGACGCCCGGGACGCTGGTTACGGAGCAATATCTGCTCGATCTCGAGCGCGAGGCCTTCCTCAGCCTGTGCGGCGAGAAGAAGACGCAGGAGCGAATCGCTTTTACGTTGAAGACGGGAAAGCCGTTGAGGAACTAGGAGTCAGTATGAAGGAAGTCATCATTGCATCTGCCGTTCGCACCGCCGTTGGCAAGGCCCCGCGCGGCACGCTTCGCACGACACGTCCGGACGATCTCGCGGCGTTTGCCATCAATGGTGCGCTGGAGCGTGTACCGCAGCTCGATAAGTCGGAGATTGAGGACGTGATTCTGGGTTGTGCCATGCCCGAGGCTGAGCAGGGAATGAACGTCGCGCGTGTTGCCAGCTTTCGTGCTGGTCTGCCGATTACGGTCTCCGGTATGACGATCAATCGGTACTGTGCCTCGGGTTTGCAGTCGATTGCGCTTGCCGCTGAGCGTATTCGCGGCGGTGGCGCTGACGCCATCGTTGCGGGTGGCACGGAGAGCATGTCGTATGTGCCTTTTGGCGGGAACAAGATCTCGGTGAATCCGTGGCTGGTCGACAACTATCCTGGTTCGTACATGTCGATGGGGCTCACCGCGGAGCGCGTCGCGACGCACTACGGCATCACGCGCGAGCAGATGGACCAGTTCTCGTTTGAGAGCCATCAGAAGGCGCTTGCGGCTATCTCGGCTGGAAAATTTGTGGATGAGATCGTTCCTGTCACGGTTACAACAACGACGCCCAATGGAAAAGGGAAGGCCAAACCGGTTGAAGCGACCTTCAAGCAGGATGAAGGCCCTCGTGCCGACACTTCGCTTGATGCGCTGGCAAAGCTGAAGCCGGTCTTTCACGCGAAGGGAACCGTGACGGCGGGGAACTCCAGCCAGACCTCGGATGGAGCTGCTGCTGCAGTTGTCATGTCTGCCGAGCGTGCCGCGCAACTGGGAATTCCTGCGATGGCGAAGTTTGTGGCTTTTGCTTATGCCGGTTGCGATCCTGAGGAGATGGGCATCGGCCCCATTCACGCGATCCCCAAGGTGTTGAAGATGGCTGGGCTGTCGCTCGAGGATATCGATCTTTTCGAGTTGAACGAGGCGTTTGCGGCGCAGTCGCTTGCTGTGTTGAAGGTTCTCGGTATCGATCCGGCTAAGGTCAACGTCAACGGAGGTGCTATTGCGCTTGGGCATCCGCTCGGGTGTACTGGAGCCAAGTTGACGGCGACTCTTCTGCGCGAGATGCCTCGACGGAAAGCGAAGTATGGGATTGTGACGATGTGTGTTGGTGGAGGGATGGGTGCGGCTGGAATTTACGAGGCGATCTAATGGAACCCACTCTTGAAACGGACTCGGACTTCGCTGGTAATCCAGTAAAGACGCGGTATCCGAAGCTGTTTGGTGCAGCACTATTCCTCGTAAATTGCCTTGCAGCGTTGGGCGCTGGTCCAGTGTTGATTGCCGAGATGTTTGTTATTGGTGGGAATTTGTTTGCGTTCGTGGGTCTCTTCTTACCAATTCTCAGCATTTGTTTGATTGTGAGCGCTTTTTTCGCATGGTCCCGGAATTATGTTGTAGGGCTCGCCACGGTATTTGTGGCAATTCTAGTTCTTCTATTTACTGTCGGCGTCTTGAACGAAGAACATCATGCCCCTCACGCTCAAAAGCTAGCTCCTTTGCAGGTCACCTACTTCCTTCTAATTCCATTGTTGCTCCAATTATTAAGTGCAATTCTCTCAACCTACAAGCTAATCCAGCTTAGATTATTGAGGTAACACCATGGCCACAATGACCACCCCAACTCCCGCCGACACGAAGCACATCGCCGGTGGCAGCTTTCTCATCACCGATCCCACGGCTGCTGACTGCTTCTTCCCTGAAGATTTCACCGACGAGCACAAACAGATCGCTGAGACCACCGCGAACTTCGCCATCAACGAGATCATGCCGGCCTCCGACAAGATTGAGGCGAAGGACTTCTCTGTTACGCGCCGTCTGCTGAAGGAGGCTGCCGACCTTGGCCTTACCGCGATCGACATTCCCGAGGAGTACGGTGGTCTGGAGATGGACAAGGTCTCCTCCGCTTTGGTTGCGGAGAATATCTCCAAACAGGCTAGTTTTTCTGTGGCTTTTTCTGCGCATACCGGCATTGGTACGTTGCCGCTGGTGTGGTACGGCACTCCTGAACAGAAGAAGAAGTATCTGCCTAAGATTGCGTCGGGAGAGATTGTCTCGGCCTATGCATTGTCGGAGTCGACGAGCGGATCGGATGCGGTGAATGCGCGCACGCGTGCAGTGCTTTCGGCAGATGGCAAGACCTACACGCTGAACGGCGAGAAGATGTGGATCTCGAACGCCGGCTTCGCAGACCTCTTCACGGTCTTTGCGAAGTGCGCGATTCCTGATGGCCCCGACGCCGGGAAGGAGAAGCTGACAGCGTTCCTGATCGAGCGCGGCACTCCCGGATTCACCCAGGGGAAGGAAGAGCATAAGCTCGGCATTCGCGGCAGCTCGACGTGTCCACTGATTCTGACGGATTGCGTCATTCCTGCGGAGAATCTGCTCGGCGAGGTCGGCAAGGGACATCATATTGCGTTCAACATCCTGAACGTTGGCCGGTACAAGCTGGGTAATGCAGCGGTTGGCGGCGGGCGCATGGCGCTCAACAATGGGATTCGGTACGCCATCGACCGCAAGGCCTTCGGCAAATCCATCTCGGAGTTCGGGCTGATTCAGGAGAAGATCGCGAACTGCGCTACGGGCATCTTCGTTGGCGGAGCGGTTTGCTATCGCACCGTCGGGCTGATCGATAAGGCACTCGCCGGCATACCGGCTGAAGACAAGCACAATACCAAAGAGATTCAGAAACGCATCGAGGAGTACGCCGTCGAGTGCAGCATCGTCAAAGTGTGGGCGAGCGAGATGCTCGACATGGTTGTTGACGAGGTGCTGCAGATCTTTGCTGGTTACGGCTATGTCGAGGAGTATCCGGCCGAGCGCGCCTACCGCGATGCCCGCATCAACCGCATCTTCGAGGGCACGAACGAGATCAACCGACTCATCATCACCGGCTGGCTGATGAAGTCCGCGATGAGCGGCAAGCTGGCGCTGATGCCTGCAATCAAAAAGCTGATGGACGAGGTGATGTCCGGGCCCAGCGAGAAGATCGATCGCGAAGGTCCGCTGGCGGATGAACTCAATCTGCTGGCCAACGCGAAGAAGCTGACGTTGTTCGTCGCCGGTGCGGCCACGCAGAAGTATATGCAGCAGATCGCCGATGAGCAGGAGGTGATGGGAGCGATCGCCGACATGATCATCGAGGTCTTTGCGATGGAGTCAGGCATCCTGCGTGCGGAGAAGATTGCGGCAGGGCAGTCCAGCGAAGCCTCGGCGATTCCTGTCGCCATGGCTCGCATCTACGCCGACAAGGCCATGTCCACGATTGAACTATCGGCCCGTAAGATTATCGCGGCGGTGGCTGAAGGGGATACGTTGCGAACGCAGCTTACGATTCTCCGCCGCCTGTCCAAACACGATTCGGCCGATACGATCAGCCTGCGCCGTCAGGTGGCCCGGCACGTTATCCAGGCGGGAAAATACAGTCTGTAATCGTCCCGCCACCTCGGCGCAACGGAGCTGATCAAGGCTTTCGCGAGAAATCGCTGGATTTCCTCTGCGTCTCGTCCTCTAAGGACGATGCGGTCGGGTAGGCTCCGAGACAAATGCCTGTAGAATCTTCATTTCGGTTCTTACTTTGCATTTTGTTGCACTACGCGAGGGTGTCATTTTCCAAAATGAACTGCCGGAAATCGAGAAACAATCTCTTTACATGTGTAGACGCAACATTTCCGTTTATCGTCTGTCTAAGCATGTACCTCGGTCTCTCTGGGTCGTTTGGACCGGCCATTCGTTGTGTCGGTGGCAGTAGCCGCCCGTAAGTAAGTAGCCGTACTTCAGGTAGTAAGGTAGAAATTATCCATGCGCAGCCGCCTTGTCTCTTCGCTCCTTCTTCCCATCGCCTTCCTCGTCACCGGATTCACCCCAATGGCTCAGGCGGCCGTGCAGAACCGCATCGCCGGTGCCGTCAACAACAGCAGCCGGGTGGCGTTGCCGAATAGCACCAGCGGCCACGCGAAGCGTTCCGTTGACCTTGGCCTCGCCCCTGCCGATCGCAAGCTCGATTCGCTCTCCTTGCGTTTCAGCATGACGGCCGCCCAGCAGGCCGACCTAACCCAGCTCCTGGCCGCCCAGCTGAACCCCAGCTCGCCCAGCTATCACCAATGGCTTACGCCTGAGCAGTTTGGTGCCCGCTTTGGCCTCAGCAGCAGCGATCTGGCGAAGGTCTCCGCCTGGCTGGCCAGCCAGGGCTTTACCGTTACAAGCGTCGCGCGCAGCTCTACCTTCATCACTTTCAACGGGACGGTCGCGCAGGCGGAGCAGGCCTTCGGCACCGCCATTCACAACGTGTCGCTCAACGGCGAGCAGCACATCACCAATCTCACTGATCCAACGCTTCCGTCAGGGATAGCCGGCGTTGTCGGGGCCGTCATCGGTCTCGACGACTTCAAGATGAAGCCGCGTTCGCGCGCCCGCCCTGTCAGCATCGACCCGTCGCAGCCGCTCTTCACCCAGACATCTTGCCCGCCTAGCACTGTTCCCTGTCACTACCTCGCACCGGCCGACTGGTACACCATCTACGACGTTACCCCGCTGACGACAGCAGGCATCACCGGTACTGGCGTCACGGTGGCGGTCATGGGGCAGACTGATATTCTCCCTGCGCAAATAGCTGCCTTTCGGGCTGCCGCTGGTCTACCTGCGAACCCCCCCGTCCTCCAACTTGTGCCGACCAGCGCCGATCCCGGCATTAGTGAGGGAGATATCGACGAAGCGAGCATCGACGTCGAATGGTCCGGTGCAGCCGCTCAAGGCGCGACTATCAAGTATGTCTACAGCACGGATGCCTTCAAGGGCTCTCTGGCGTATGCCATTGACAGTAAAGTGGCACCGATTATCACTATCAGCTACGGCGACTGCGAGACCGGCTTCGGGCTCTCTACGCTTGCTAGCTACAATCTGATGTTGGCGCAGGCTAACGCTCAGGGACAGACGGTAATGAGCGCAGCCGGCGACGCTGGTGCTACTGACTGCGACTCAATCGGCCTTTCAACCGAGGGGCTCAACGTCGATTACCCTGCCAGCTCCCCCTACGTCACGGCCGCAGGTGGAACCCAGTTCAGCGGTGACGTGAATTCACCATCCACCTACTGGAACAGTACTAACGCATCCAACGGCGGCTCGGCCCTCTCTTATATTCCCGAGCAGCCTTGGAACGAGACCACGGCTTCAGGCGGGCTCACCTCTGGTGGTGCAGGTGGCGGCGGTGCCAGCGCCTTCTACTCCAAGCCCGCGTGGCAGGTAGGCACCGGCGTTCCTAACGACGGATCTCGCGACACTCCCGACATCGCGCTCAATGCCGCGGCCATGCATGATGGATACCTTGTTTGCAGTCAGGACGACGGCGAAAACGAACCGGCCTGCACCAGCGGATTCCTTGGCAGTGGCAATCTGGCGAATGTCTTTGGTGGCACCTCGTTCGTTGCACCCACCTTCGCCGGCGTTCTTGCGCTTGTGGAACAGCACCTCGGCACCTCGGCGAGCACAGGCCTGGGCAATGTTGGACCCACGCTGTACGGCTTCCTGAATGGTCCAACCTACACCAGCGTCTTTCACGACATCATCACCGGAAATAACTCCGTTGCCTGCTCGCAGGGAACAGCCAACTGCCCCAATGGCGGCTCCATCGGCTACAACGCGGGTACGGGTTACGATCAGGCCACAGGCATAGGCAGCTTCGACATAAGTAAGCTGGTCAACGGTTGGAGTGGTGTGACGCCGACCGGCACAGGCAGCGCGATCGGGGCTGGCGTTACCACTACTTCGCTCACCAGCAGCGCCACGCTCTGCGCGGTTTCATCAGCTACCCTTGCGCTCAGCGTAACGGTTACCGGTTCGATCTCAGGCACGACGCCCACAGGCACGGTTCAGTTCTATATCGACAACGTAGCCGTTACAGGCGCCACCGCCACCTTATCCGGCGGCACCGCAACCTATCCCCTCAACACATCCGCGCTCTCCGGTGGACACATGATCAGCGCGGTCTACTCTGGCGACGGCAACTACGCCGGCTCCAAGGGCACGCTGCTCGGACCGGCCGCCAATACGGCGTTCTATCCGAACGGTTCGCTGGCTTCGGTTGACTTCGTCTCCACGACCCAGAAAGACTTCGCCCTTACCGCATGCAACGGGACGATAACGGTACAGCCTGGCGCCACTGCGCCTGGCCTGGTGTTCACTCTCACTGCGGCCAACGGATTCACCGGCTCGGTCAATATGACCGCTACCAACAACGACGGAATGACCGTGACCACCTCTTTCACGACGTCGCCGGTTCCGATCACATCGTCTACGGGGGTTACCACTTCCTTCGTCGTACAGGCCTCGCAAACGACCGTCGCACAGCTCATCAAGCCCAGACTCAACCCAGCCCACCAGCACCCTTCTGGCAAGGTTCCCTGGTATGCCGCCGGCTCTGGGGCCACACTTGCCTGCGTGTTTCTGCTGATGTTCCCACGGCGTCGCCGCTGGGGGACGCTGCTGGCCGTGGTCCTCTCAGTCGCAGCTCTTACGGTTGTAGGTTGTGGCGGAAACACCTCGACGACGGGCGGCGGTGGAGGCGGCGGAGGTGGAGGCGGCGGTACCACGATCACCGATGCCACACCAGGCACCTACACCTTCACGATCACTGCTGTGTCCGGCACCCTGGTTCACAGCACGCAGGTTACCGTAACCGTCCCATAATCAAACGGTATAGTCAGGCCGCGCCCCCTCGGCGCGGCCTTTTTCTTTTTGGGACAATTCCTAAGGTACCCGGGTCGGTACTTACCTAAGTTTCCTTGACGCGCACGCCCTATCAAGAAACAATCAGTCGATCCATGCGCAAAGTTTTGCATGTTTTGGTCACTTTCGAGCCGTAAGTGATTAGAACGCAAGGATTTTATTTGGTAGTCAAGCTGCACACGTTCTGATTGTTTCAATTTTGCCTGCTAAGAAGCCTGAGCCCTCTCAGCAGCAGGAATGACCGAATGCCTTGGAACTCTAGAGTTGCTCTGCAGCTCGCGCCGACGACTATCGCGCTCCTCCTCGCTGCCTCCGCTCCGGCGTTCTCGCAGTCCACGGCACCTGCGCCGCGGTCCCGTGTCACCCAGGCCGTCGACGACGCTCGCATCACCACCTTGTCGGGTAACACCCATCCTCTTGCCCGGCCCGAGTTTGACCAGGGCACCCTTGCCGATGCGACGCCCCTTCGCCGCATGGTTCTGATCCTCCAGCGCAGCCCGGAGCAGGAGTCCGCTCTGCAGCAGCTCATCGACCAGCAGCAGGACAAGACTTCGTCGACCTATCACCAGTGGCTCACGCCAGAGGCCTTCGGCGCAGCCTTCGGCCCCACCGATCGCGATCTCTCCGCCGTTACCACCTGGCTCTCAAGCCATGGCTTCAGCGGCGTCCAGGTCAACGCCGCCCGCACCTTCATCCAGTTCGACGGCTCCGCCGGCGCGGTCCAGGCTGCCTTCCGAACCTCCATGCACCGCTACGCCGTTCAGGGGCAGCAGCACTTCGCGAATGCCTCGGACCCCTCCATCCCCACGGCACTTGCGCCCGTTATCTCTGGAATCGCCTCGCTCAACAACTTCCCCCGCCGCGCCGCCAGTCATAAGGTCGGCAACTTCAGCCGCGATGCGTCCACCAACCGCACCGTGCGGCTACCCAACGAAGCTCAATCGGCCGCCCAACCCACCTTCACTATCAACGAGGGCGGCGGAGTCTCGTACGGTGTCACACCTTACGACTTCGCCACCATCTACAACGTTCTTCCGCTCTGGAACGCCACGACGCCCATTGACGGGACCGGTCAGACTATCGCCATCGTCGGTCAGACCGACATCAACCCCGCCGACTTCGTCAACTTCCGCAAGATCTTTGGCCTCCCGCTCGGCAATACCGCTACCCCAACCGGCACGCAGTACCTCAACATCATCTACAACGGCCCTAACCCTGGCGTCACGGGAGACGAAGGCGAGGCCGACATCGACACCCAATGGTCCGGCGCGGTCGCCCGGGACGCCACCATCGACTACGTTGTGTCGGAGGGAACCGAGGTCACGCAGGGCACCGACCTCTCCGCCATCTATGTTGTGGACAACAATCTCGCGCCGATCATGAGCTACAGCTACGGCCAGTGCGAGCTCTTCCTCGGCACCTCCGGCAACTCCTTCTACAAGACCCTCTGGCAGCAGGCAGCCGCCCAAGGCATCACCGTCCTTCTCGCGGCGGGAGACTCCGGCTCCGCCGGTTGCGATAACGCCGGCATGCAGGGCGCCAGCGACGGCCTCGCCATTAACGGCCTCAGCAGCACACCCTACAACATCGCCGTTGGCGGCACAGACTTCTACATGCCCAATGGCGGCACCGCATACTGGAGCTCCGCCAACAACTCCACCACTCAGGCTTCGGCCAAAGGCTACATCCCCGAGGTCCCCTGGAACGAGAGCTGCACCAACTCCGTCTTCAATACCACAGGAAGCTTCGCCGGCCAAACCCCCGAGCAGGTGTGTAACAGCGGCACCGCAGCCGGCTACGGCCTTCTCTCGGTCGTCGGCAGCGGAGGCGGCCCCAGCGCCTGCATTCAATCCAACGGCTCTTCCTCTTCCAGTTGCAAAGGAGGCTACGCCAAGCCTTCCTGGCAGACCGGCACTGGTGTTCCTGCCGATGGCGTTCGCGACATCCCCGACGTTTCGCTCTTCGCCAGCGCGGGCTTCTTCAGCGCCTTCTACATCGTCTGCCAGCAGAGTAACAACATCAACGGGCAGCCTTGCAGTCTTAGCAACTTCGCCGGCTATGGTGGAACCTCGGTCTCATCGCCAGCCTTTGCCGGGATCCTTTCGCTTGTGAATCAGAAGACCGGCAGCCGTCTTGGCAACGCAAACTACGTCCTCTACAACCTGGCCAACCAGCAGAACAAAGCCGGCACTGCCTGCAACGCGATCACTGGGATTCCTGCCGCCGGCTGCGTCTTCAACGACCTCACCACCGACACCATCGCCATGCCCTGCCTGAAGGGCACGCCTAACTGCACCGTGACCTCTTCGGGCGACCGTTACGGTGTCCTCTCCGGCTACAGCAGCACCGCCGGCTATGATCTCGCCAGCGGCCTGGGCAGCGTCAACGCCGCGAACCTCGTCAACAACTGGTCCAACGCCAGCTTCGTCGCGAGCTCAACTGCTCTTACGCTCTCGCCCGCCACCATCACTCACGGCAGCCAGGTCTCGGCTACGGTCAAAGTGACGGCTACGAGCGGCACGCCCACCGGCAACGTCTCCATCAACGCTCTCGCGGCCAACGGCTCGGTCCAGAACGGTACGCTCCAGAACGGCAGCTACACTGGCTCGCTCGGCAACTTTCCCGGCGGCTCCTACTCGGTGCAGGCGCACTATGCGGGCGACGGTACTTATGCCCCCAGCGACTCCAACTCCCTCACCCTGACCGTCAGTCCTGAAGCAAGTACCACCACGCTCCAGTCTCTGCTCTACAATCCCTCTTCCGGCACTACCACGACCCTTGCCAACGGCGCCACGTATTCCTATGGCGGCTTCTTTCTCGTCCGCGCCGTCGTCGCCGGCGCCTCCGGGCAGGGAAGCGCCACCGGCAACATTACCCTCACGGACTCCGGTCTTCCTCTCGATGGGGGAACCTTCCGCCTCAACTCCACTTCGAACACTGAGGACCAGTCCCGCAGCCTCGCCCCCGGCGCTCACGTCATCACGGCAGTCTACTCAGGCGATGCCAGTTTCAACCCGAGCACTTCGTCCCCAGTTACGATCAATATCACCAAGGGCCAGACCATCAGCGCACTCCAGGTCAACACCCCCGTCCTCTCCGCTGCCGGAACCCTCACGCTTACTGCCCAGGTCAATGCGCGCGGCTTTGGTTCCGGCGGACAGCAGGGCTTTGGCGCATCCGCTCCAAGCGGCGTCGTCACCTTCAGCTCTGGCAGCACTGTGCTCGGTACTGCAACTCTCAACCAGCAAGTCTACCCGGCGTTCTCAACGGACTCCGGTATAGCCGCTCTCACGCTTCCCGCCAGCCAACTGGCGATCGGCAGCAACGTTATCACGGTTAGCTACGCGGGCGATACCAACTACGCGCCTTCTACCTCTACATCCACGACTGTTACGGTCACCGGCTCCACGCAGACCGCCAGCATCACTACCCTCAGTCTCTCGGCCGCTAGCGTCGCGCCGGGAGCTCCCTTCACCTTCACCGCCACCGTCTCGCCACACAGCCCGCTACCCACCGGCACCATCAGCTTCTTCAGCGACGGTGCACCCGCAGGCTCGGCGGTAACGCTCTCCGCCAGCATGGCCAGTGTATCCAGCATCTATCTCTCGATTACATCCGGCACTCATCTCATTACGGCCATCTACTCTGGCGACACGAACTACCAATCCTCTGTTTCGGCGCCCGCATCCTTCACCATCGGTGTCGCGACTGTTCCCAGCGTCACCGCAATCACACTCACGTCAGCTACGGTAGTGCAGGGAACAACGCTGACCGTTGCTACGGCTATCTCGCCAGCCACTCCCGTGCCAACCGGTACGGCGCAGCTGATGCTCGACGGAAATCTTTACGGTTTACCCGTCGCCCTCACCGGTGCTACCACTAACCTATCTCTTCTCACGAACACCCTACAGGCTGGTCAGCACGTTCTCCGGGTCTTCTACTCCGGCGACAGCAATCATCAGGCGAGCACCTCGACGGCGACCACCTTCACGATCCTCGATCCTGTCGGCGCTTTCACTCTTTCGCCCTCAACGGCCACTACTACCGCGTCTCTGGGCGGAACCTCCAATCCCGTCACGCTCGCTGCGACCCCCACCGGAGGCTTCCACTCCACTATCACCTTCGCCTGCACCGGTGGTCTGCCCACAGGCGCGGTCTGCCTTTTCACACCGTCCACTATCGCAGTCACGGGCGCTACACCAGAGACGACCACGCTCACCATCTCATCGGGCGCGAATCTCCTCCAGGCCGCCAAATCGTCAAACAACTCTGTCCCCCGCAATTTGTCTCAGCGCCTCGGCGTCACCATGGCTGGTCTGCTCCTCTTCTTCCTTCCTCGCCGCACTCGCCGTTGGAGCGTCCTGGTCCTGATCCTGGCGCTCTCCAGTGCGGGCGTCCTCAGCGGCTGCGGCAGTGGCGGAGTCGACCCCAGCGCCCCCAATGCAGCCACTCTATCTTCTGGCTCCTATGCGGTCACGGTGACCGCAAGCGGAGGCTCCACCATCCAGACCGCAACCATCAATCTCACCATCCACTAGATAGCTGCCTAGTGTTTCGCGGCCTCAGGTATTTTTTCCTCTGCACCCTCTGCCACCCGCATGAGGTAGTCCTGCACGCTGAATGGCGCACCCACCCGCGGCGCCCGCACATACTCTCCGTCCGGCTGCAGGAGCCGGGCCTTCGTGTTGTCCGCCAGATAAGCCGCAAGGATATCGTCGCGGAGCCGCTTGTGCAGATCGGGCTGAGTGACAGGAAACACCACCTCGCATCGTTCCGCAAGATTGCGTGGCATCCAGTCGGCGCTTCCGCAGTAGACCTCTTCCTTGCCACCGTTGGCAAAGCAGAAGATGCGGCTATGCTCGAGAAACCGTCCGACGATGCTTCTAACGCGGATCCGCTCGCTCCAAGCCTTTACTCCTGGTCTCAGCGAACACATTCCCCGAATGATCAAATCGATCTCTACGCCAGCCTGAGACGCCGCATACAACGCCTCCACCGTTCGGCGATCCAGCAGCCCGTTCATCTTCGCAATGATCGACGCCTGCTTGCCCGCTTTCGCATGGGCTGCCTCACGTTCGATCAGCGCCACCAACTGATCGGCCAGCGTTAATGGCGCCACCATTAGGGGAGCATACGACTCGGATTCTGTCTCCGCAGTCAGGTAGTTGAACACCTTCTGCACCGCGCCGGTGAGCTCCACATTCGACGACAGCAGACTGATATCCGTGTAAAACCGCGCCGTGACCGGGTTGTAGTTTCCGGTTCCCAGATGCGCATATCGCCTGACCACGCCATCCGGATCGCGCCGCACCAGCAACGACAGCTTGCAGTGCGTCTTGAAGCCGAAGATGCCGTGAAATACTCCGACACCCGCGTCCTCGAGCTCCCTCGCCCAACGGATGTTCGAGTCCTCGTCGAAGCGCGCCATCAACTCCACCACGACGGTGACCTCCTTGCTCTGTCCTGCCTCGGTCAAGGCCGTGAAGATCGATGAGTCCTTGCTCGTGCGATAGAGGGTCTGCTTCATCGAGATCACGCACGCATCCTGCGCCCCAGCCGCGACAAACTGTTCCACTGCCTCGTAGGAGTCGAAGGGGTGGTGCAGCATAATGTCTCTCTTCCGCAGTTCGTCGAAGATATCGGTCGATTTTGCGCTCAGCTTGAACTCTTTGGCGACAAACGCTGCATACTTCAGCGCGGGCCGCTTCACCTCCGAATACAGATTCATCAGCCTCGAAAGATTCACCGGTCCATCCGTCCGAAACACCTGCGAGGGCTCCAACTCGAAGTTGGTCCGCAGCCGTTCGATCATCTCTTCAGTAGCTGAGGTCTCGATCTCCATTCGAACTGCATCGCCCTTGCGCCGGTTATGCAACTCCGCGCGCACGCTCTCCAGCACTGAGCGCGATTCCTCTTCCTGCATGTAGAGATTGCTGTTGCGTGTGACCCGAAACGCCGACCGTGACAGCACCTCATAGCCGCGAAACATCCGCTCTACCTGCGACTCAACTAGCTCATGGAGCAGAATGAAGTTGCAATAACCTTCAGCACCTACAAGTGGAACCAGACGCGGCAGTGCACGGGGCACGGTGACCACACCTAGCGAGGTCGCCGTCTTCAGGCCACGTCGCTTATGCCGCAACAGCAGTCCGATACAAAGCGCCTTGTTCAGCACACGTGGGAAAGGATGCGAAGGATCGATCGTCACCGGCGTCAGCAGCGGATCGACCTCAGTGTCGTAGAACTCCAGTGCGTGTGCCCGCGCCTCATCACTCAGCTCGTTCCACCGCAATATGCGGATCTTCTCCGCGTGCAACGCCGGTAGCAACTGTTCATTCAAGCATTGGTACTGCGCCTTCACGAAGCGATGGATCCGCTCCATCAAGCCATCCAGCCGCTCCTGCGGCGTCAGTCCACCCTCGTCCGGCGGTTGCGCGAGATTGTAACCATCCTCGATCCGTTGCAGGAAGCCGGCCACCCGGATCTCCACGAACTCGTCCAGATTGCTCGCGGTGATCGCCAGAAACTTCACCCGCTCCAGCAACGGATTCGTCTCGTCCTGCGCCTCCTCCAGCACTCGCTGGTTGAAACGCATCCACGATTCATCCCGGCTAAAGAACAAATTTACAACAGCCTTCGCCGGAGCCTTCTTCGCTCCTGCGGACCTCCCGGTAGTTCGCTTCGTAGCAGTCATAGAGGTCTAAAAGCTTACCGCACTCCTATGAACCGCATGTGTGAACAGCCCGCGAAAATCAAATTTCGCGCTTCCGAAGAGCTTCAGATGTATTACTTTCCGGTGAGTGTCTGAGTTGCACTTTTCAGTAGTGCGGCCTCTCGTTCTACCGCAGCGGCAGTCCGCGCAATCTGGTTATCCGCGTCCTTCCATTGCTTCTGTTCAATCGTTTCGCGAGCTGCCGGAAGCGTCTTCACTCCGTAACCTGTATAGAATCCTGGAGCGTACATCATGTTCTGAAACCACGGGCGATTCGGCAGCCCCGCAGGGTCGAGAAACACACGCTCGCTCTGGATGAGTTGCAGGTTCAGCGCGGCTGGCGCCTTTAGAGCATTCGCCGTGAACGCCTTGTCAAAGTCTGTCGCGGCGGTGGTCAAATCATCCATCGCCTGATCGAGCGGAGCGAAGTTCAGATAAGGCGGAAGAGCTTCTACCTCAGGAGCGACCCGCTTCTTCTTCGGGTCCTCGAGCGCCTTGTACACTCCATCGGCGATCTCTGTATTGCGTTCCTTGATCTCGGCACGCATCGTGTCGGTCAGTCTCTTCACGCCGGTCACGTAGGTCCGGACCGTATCGGCAAGGTCGCCGAACTGGAACGGAATCACATCCGCATCCGCCATGCGCATCAGCATCGTGCCGGCCGTCTGGGCGAGCGCACGGCCATACACAAAGTCTGTGTCCTGGAAGTGCGTATACCAGTAGAAATCATCGTAGACCGAGTGATACTGACCACCGCCCTGGTCTTCGCCACCATAACCTAAATTCACGCTGGCGATTCCGAGATGATGAATGAACGCCGTATAGTCCGAGCCCGATCCAAGAGCCTCCATGCGGATGTCTGCGCGGTTACGAAGCTCGGTACGAACCTCTCCTGTCGCGCGCGAGATCGCAACCAGACGCTGACGCTTCCACACCGGCATCTTCGTCTCAGGGTCGTCGATATCCTTGGTTACGCTGTTGACGAAGCTCTCCAGCTCGCTCGATCCCTCCGCGCGGAAGTATCCTCGGCCGTTGCCATCGGAGTTGAAGTATGCGACCGCGTGCTGAGTCAGCTCAGACGCATGTGCCTCCACCCACTCAGTCGAGCCCAGCAGCGCTGGCTCCTCGCCGTCCCAGAAGCAATAGATAATCGTGCGCTGCGGATGCCAGCCCTGCTTCAGCAGCGCACCCAGCCCCCGCGCCTCTTCCAATTCGGCGCTTGCGCCAGAGAGAGGATCGCCGGCACCGTTCACCCACGCATCGTGATGGTTGCCGCGAATGACCCACTGATCCGGCAACGTTGAGCCAGGAATCGTCGCGATCACGTCGTAGAGCGGCTTCCGGTCCCAGTTGAAGCTGACGGCAAGGTGGGCCATCGCCACACTCGGACCAACCTTATACGCGAACGGCAGCCCTCCCCTCCAGCTCTCCGGCACCAGGTTGCCGCGTAGCGCCTTCAGAAACGGCGTTGCATCCGCGTAGGAGATCGGCAGCACAGGAATCTTCGTAATTGTCTGCACTTGATCGAGTGGAATCAGCTTCACGCCGGCCACAGCGCCGACACCCGGCGTCTGCGGATCGCCCGGATACACCGGCATATCCATTACGCTGCCACGCTGCGCACCCTCCGCAGGCCGCATCGGCCCATCCGGGTAGGTATCGCCGCGAAAGTAGCCATCATCACGCGGGTCAGAGTAGATGATGCAGCCAACCGCTCCATGCTCTGCCGCGACCTTTGGCTTGATTCCGCGCCATGTCTGCCCATACCGCGCGATCACGATGGCGCCCTTCACCGAAACGCCCATCGCCGCGAGCTCTTCGTAATCGGCTGGCGCGCCATAGTTCACATAGACCAGCGGGGCCGTGACGTCTCCATCGCGAGAGTAGGCGTTGTACGTTGGCAGCTGCTCCTTCTTTTGATCCGACGTCGGATCAACCTTAATTACCGGCTCGTCGAGTGTTGCCTCGAACTTCTCCGGCCCCAGTAGCTCGAGCTTGCGCGACTTCGGGGTAGGGAACAGCGCCTCGAACTGCTCAATCTTCGCGTCGAGCCCATACGACTTCAACTGCGCCAGAAGCCACTCTGCATTGTCCTTGTCGTAAGGCGAACCCACATGATGCGGCCGCGCCGACATCCGCCGCATATTCTCGCGGACCTTTGCCGGGTCAGGTATCTCGCGAAACTTCTGCTCCCACTGCACTTCGGCAGCTGCGTGTTCCGACGTGTAGCCGCGTAGAGAAACCTCTCCCGTGTTGACAGCGTAAGCACTGCTTGCAAGCAGCGTAAGACAGGCGATGGCCCTTCGCATAGTGGCAGAACTCCTTTGGATGAAGGCTTTCTGGCATCCTACCACCACGATTTCACGCCGCCTAAGCAAATTGTTTCTCCAGACAGCCTGCCCGTGGGCGCCGTTTCCGTGCCAAACAAATAATCCCGGGGCATAAAATATTCTCGTCCGTCACCCGTCTACACCTGTAGATGAACGAAATCCCGGGCAGTTGGACGATTACCGAACAGGACCAGCTCATCTCTGAGGCATTGGAGAGAGACCAGCCCCGACTTCGCAATTTCATTCGCAAGCACGTCACCGACACCAGCGAAGCCGAGGACATCCTTCAGGACGTCTTCTACGAATTGCTTGAAACCTACCGGCTTATGAAGCCCGTAGAGCATGTAACCGCATGGCTCTTTCGCGTAGCGCGAAATCGGATGGTCGATCTCTTCAGGAGAAAGAAGCCCAGTTCGCTCAACAATCCAGCGTCTGCCGAAGAAGGCGGCGACACGCTCGAAGATCTCCTCCCCTCAGAGGACGCCGGTCCTGATGCAACCTACGCAAGGAATCTGCTCCTCGATGCGCTGGACGAAGCTCTCGAGGAGCTGCCTGCGGCCCAGCGCGAGGTCTTTATCGCCCATGAGTTGATGGGCCAGAGTTTCAAAGAAATCTCCGCTGAGACTGGTCTCAGCGTGAACACGCTGCTCTCGCGAAAACATTACGCGGTGCTGCATCTACGTCAAAGTCTGCAATCGATTTACGAAAGTTATGCAAAGAAGTAAGGAGTTAAACATGGGTCGTCATGGAATAGTCAAAGTTATAAGAATCGCTCTCCTCGTCATCATCGGCTGCATCGTATTTGGTTTCATCGTCGAGAGCCTATGGAATGCCCTTATGCCGCCGATCATGGGATGGCACACGATCACCTTCTGGCAGGCACTTGGCCTGCTTCTGCTAAGCAAGATTCTCTTTGGCGGCTTCCATCGTCATGGCGGCGGAGACCGCGGCCGCTGGAAGCACCGCATGAAAGAGCGCTGGGAGCAGATGACACCCGAGGAGCGCGAGAAGTTTCGCAAAGGAATGCGTTGCGGCCGCGCTCCCTTCGCCTCAACCGTGGAGCCTCAGGTATGAACAAGTTCGATACAAACGCTACAAACACTGGAGAAGACGCTGGGCCTGGCACCTACAAAGAAAGGTCGTCTTCGATTCACTATCAACTATCCGACAACGACCGTCTTGCGGAGCTCGAGATCGAAAACTCTCGCCTCCATCGATTGGTCGCCGAGCTTCTGATCAAAAACCAGCAACTCCGCAAGCCAGACTGAGCGCCGCGATCGGCTCTATCGATGCCAGTGCATCTTCCAGCCGAGGTATTTCGTGGCAGCTTCGTAAACAGGCGCGGCAGTGGTTGAAAAGTTAGCGGCGACATGGTGCTCGAAGCCGTTTTCACAGATATAGCGCAGCAGCTCCTGCATCTTTGGAATCTCAACCACTCCAGCCCCGCCAAACGTATGCAGCGGATCGTTGGTAAAAGCACCCTCGCCGACATAGCCGGCGATCTGGCCGGCAAAGTCATCGGTAGAAAAGCGCGCGAAGCTCATCGCTCCAGCCTTCACCGTTCCGTCCAGCGTGCCGTGCGTGTTCTCTTTGCCGACTGTCCCTGCGATGATCTGCTGGAAGTCCATCTTCACACCCTCGTTGAAGAAGTGCTTCGGCAGGTTCGAGCAATGGAAGCAGACCGCCTTATCCGGGTTGTCGCCATAGTTGTTGTTCCAATCCAGCAGAGCGCTCGGCGACTCGCTGGCCAGCGTCAGCGCATACATACTCAGCGTGCCAAGAACGTCGACCTCGCATGCGGAGGGAATCAGGCTCTCGCTCATCATGCTCATTACGGTGCAGGGAACGATTCCGAGGAACTCCTCAATTGACGTCCAGCACTGCACAGCGCTCACGGTCAGCTCACTTGCCGTCATCCAATGATCGATCACTGCGCCGAGCTTGGCCATCTTCATCAGTGCGGCCTCCGGCGTGTCGCCGACCGGAATATATTTCTTGATCGCCGCGAGCTTCGCCTGCGCTGCATCGTCGTTGTCCTTCATTCGCCCGATGCGTCCCATCACTTCGCTCAGATCCAGAGTCTCGACCGTGATGCCCGATCGCTCCAGCAGCTTCTCCGAGTAGCGAACCGTGTTGAACGCCGTCGGCCTTGCGCCAATCGCCCCAAAACGCACGTTCTTCAAGCCTCGCACGACGCGGCAAGTACCAGAGAACCACTCCAGGTCAGCCTTGAACTCCAACGAGTCGGGCGCCTCCGTATGCATTCTCGTGAGCGAATAGGGAATCCCATACTGCTTCAGGTTGTTGCAGATCGACATCTTGCCGCAGAAGCTGTCGCGCCGAAACGCAATCGTCATCTTCCCCGCATGATCGGGCGTCGCCTGAATCAGCACCGGAACCTGCAGATTCGCCAGCCGCAGCGCATCCGCCAGCCCGCGCTCTTCGCCGAAGTTCGGCAGCGTGATAATGATGCCGTCGATCTCTTTCGCGTGTTTTTTGAACAGGGCCGCACATTTCTTCGCGTCTTCATACGTCTCGACGGCGCCGTGAGCCGTCTCTTCCGGCGTCAACACAATCGGCTTGATCCCCGCTGCCTCAAGCGCGGCAATCATCTCCAGTCGCCCACTGGTGGCCAGGTGGCTGGGAAAAAATCCACGGTTGCCTACAATCACACCCATCGTCATCTGCTTTGCCATAATGCTCCTGATTTCCTGCCCGCTCCGGGTCTTGGTCGTAGAATTCATCCCCACATCGCCGCGTCCTTGTAGTCTCAGGCCGCGACGCGATCACAATACTTAAGCTCTCCCCGGACGAAACCGGATCGAATAAAATCCTCCAAACACTGTCAGCACCACACCCCACCACAACGTCGGATGCAATGCCTCAAGCCAGGGCAGCAGCACCTCGTTTGGCGGCGGGTTATGCAACTCCGCGATCCCAGTGATTACCAGCACGACGCCATAAGCCAGCATCAGGATGCCGCAGAAAAACCAGATCGACAGCTCCGCAGATTCAATTTCGTCGTTTATCCATTACAGCCCGCCCCCTACCAGAAGATCAGATTCAAAATAAAGAAGACAACGATCACCACAATCGCCCAGAAGATCGGCTTCTGCCAGATGGTCGTCGATCCATCATGCGGAATCGGCGTCACGCCGTAGACCAGCCCGGAGAGTTTTTCAGCCGGAACAGGCTTCGTCACCAGACTAACAACGATCGTGACCAGCACGCAGATGATCCAGCTCCACAAAGCACGATAGAGGTTTTCCGCCATCGGCTTTGCATTCGGGCTCATCGCGATGTAGTGGAGCGCTCCTGTATCCCGCTGCACCCAAATAAACATTCCGATCGACGATAACGTTCCCGCAAGAAGCCCCAAAAATCCGCCCCAATGTGTGGCCCGCTTCCAGAGCATGCCAAGAATCACCGTACCGAACAGCGGCGCGATAAAGAAGCTGAACAGCGCCTGCACGTAGTCCATGATGCTGGCCGCGTTCATCACGAGATATGCTGTCGCGATCGACACCAGCATGCCAATGACCGTCGACCACCGGCCCATTGCAACGTAGTGTTTGTCGCTCGCTTTCTTGTTGATGAATGCGCCATACAGGTCGTACGTCCACACCGTCGAAAATGCGCTGACATTGCCCGCCATGCCGCTCATAAAGCCCGCGACCAGGGCCGTAATCCCGAGTCCCAGCAGGCCTGGCCCGCAGTACCGAATCAGCATCAGCGGCAGCACCTCATTGTAGCTGTGCTGCCCCGTCGTCGCCGCGATGCTCTCCGGCACCAGATGCATCAGGCTGCCGTCGGGATTTCTCAACACCGCCAGCGCCAGCAGACCCGGCACGATGACGATCAACGGCACCGCCATCTTGAACGCCGCACCAATCACGGGGGCCATCTTTGCCGCTCGCAGATTATTCGCGCTCAACACCCGCTGCACCACAAGGAAGTCGGTGGTCCAATATCCGAAGCTGATCACAAACCCAAGCCCGAAGACGATTCCCGTCCAATGAACGCCCATCGGGTTGTCTTTGAAGCTGCCGAGCGTGCTCCACAGATGCCCGTAGTCGGTCGTGCCGAGATTCACTGCCATCTGCGCCTTCAGCTTCGTCCATCCACCGGCTTCGATCAATCCAAGAATCGGAATCATCGCCGCGCCTGCCCAGATCAACACAAACTGCAGCACTTCGTTAATGATCGCTGATCGCAGTCCACCCAGCATCACATACAGCGCCACTGTCGCCGCGCCTACCCAGATGCTGAAGCTGATGTTCCACCCCAGCACTGTCTTCATCACAAGAGCCATGGCGTACATATTCACGCCGCTCATCAAGATCGTCATCAACGCAAACGAAACCGCCGAAACCGCCCGCGCGCCCTCGCCAAATCGCAGCTGCAGATACCCCGGCACCGAATGCGTCTTCGAGATGTAGTAGAACGGCATCATCACGATGCCCAGAAACAGCATCGCCGGTATCGCCCCAATCCAGTACCAGTGCGCCGCCAGAATTCCGTACTGATACGCTGCGCCCGCCCATCCCATCAACTCCAGCGATCCCAGGTTGGCCGAGACAAAACTCAGCCCCGCGATCCACGCCGTCATCTCCCGCCCGGCCAGAAAAAAATCCTCGCTAGTGTTCGCCTTCCCCTTCGCATAAAACCCGATAAACACCACAAGTGCGAAGTAAAGCACCAGGATGAGAACATCCACCGGTGCCAGTTTGGTCAGCTGTTGATTCATCAGTAGAAGCGCCGTAAAAACCTGCATCCGTTAACCCAAGTAAACGTTATCCGACTTATATCGTGGACAAAAACGCGTCTACCCCTCTCCATCGAGATCTATGTTCGATACCAAAAGAATACCTTCGAATTAGGTATTCCAGATCAACGCTCTGAACGTCAGATCTGCCGATTCCCGAACGTTGCAACTATACAACAATGAATTTCTCACAGGACAATTACAAATTCAGGCCGCAATTCCGGTGTCTCCCGAACTAACCCTCTCCCTGGTGCTGTAAAGGTAGACGACAAGATCGCGGGCAACAATGGGTTGAGGAAGCTGTCGCCTTTAGCTCCAGGTTGTCCTCAGCACCGTAGGATCATTCTTCGACCAAACGACCGCTGCAGCCATCGTCACCAGGGCAACCCAATACAAATCCGCCCCCAGCAGATGAAGAATCTGCATCCACACCGGCGCGAGCAGCAAGACATCCGCCAGCCCTAGAGCAAACTGAAAACCAAGCAACGCCAGAACCAGCCCGGCCAACCGTCCAATGCCAGTCCGGCGCGCCTGCGCAACCAGCCAAAACACGAATACCGCTGCAACCACAGCGCTCACCGGATGCACTCCCCGCAACCGCAGCAGCCATGGCGACCCTTCAGCGAAGTCCTGCGCGAACGCCGCCCGCAGTGAAGAAGCAGGGAACAACGTGTCCCCCAACGCCGCCAGCGATCCGCTCACTCCGACCACCAATGTCGCCGCCAATCCGACAAAGGCCCAGACTTTTTTCGCTCCACCAACTCCAAGTTCACGCCACAACTGTCCCGTTCCCAGCAGCCTCGCAGTCAGCGTCAAGGCCGCCAGCAACAGCAACGTGTTGCTCAGATGAATTGACAGTACGACGACCCGCCCCATCGACTGATTGCCCGTCACATACCCCAACTTCACCAGCAGCGCTCCAAGAAACGCTTCATTGATGAGCAGAACGGTAGACGCCACCGCAAACACTCGCGCCGCCTGTCCTTTCACCGTGGCCCGGAACGTCCACACCAGCAGTCCAAACACGACAAAGATCGACCCGCCAGTCATGCATCGGTGCGTAAACTCGATCACTGTATGAAGCCCTGGAGACAGCGGAATCACCTGCCCATTGCACAACGGCCAATGGTTGCCGCACCCGGCACCCGACCCCGTGGCCCGCACCAGCGCTCCCCACAGGATCACCAGCACGTTATACCCCACCACCCCCCACGCAAAGCGCACCAGTGCCTGCGAAATCTTCCTCACCGTCACTGCAGCAGCCATCGCCATACCGTTATTCTACGCGGCTTTGGTGACGATGTTCTCGACGGGCACTATCACGTTCCTTCGTTAGAGCCCTAACCGCTTGCCAGCTCTTTCGCCCGCTGCGTAGCCCGCTTCACAGCCTTGATCAGAGTCACCCGCAACCCTCCCTCTTCGAGCTCCAGGATGCCGTCGACCGTACACCCTGCCGGAGTCGTCACCGCATCCTTCAGCAGTGCGGGATGATATCCCGTCTCCAGCACCATCCGCGCCGAACCGAGCGTCGTCTGCGCCGCCAGCAGCGTAGCCACATCGCGCGGCAGCCCCACGTTCACGCCCGCCTCCGCCAGAGCCTCGATGATGATGTACAGAAACGCCGGCCCCGATCCCGACAGCCCCGTCACCGCATCCATATGCTTCTCATCGACGACAACCGTCTTGCCGACCGTCTGAAAGATCTTCTGTGCCACAGCCATCTGCTCTGCCGAGACGAAACGTCCGCCGCAAAGCGCCGTAATTCCAGCAGCCAGCATCGCCGGAGTATTTGGCATCGCCCGAACTACCGCCAACTCACAACCAGCCCCATCCTCGATACTCCGCGTCTTCACTGAAGCCGCAAACGAAAGCACCATCTTCTTCGGGGTAAGTGCACTCTTGATCTCTTCGATCAGCGCCGGCACCTGCGTCGGCTTCACGCCGAGCAGAATCACGTCAGCCTGTCGCGCCGCCGCCAGATTATCCGTCGTAACCTCGACCCCAAACTGCGCCGACAAGGCCTTCGCCCGCTCCGCATGCTGCACCGTGGCGAAGATTTGCTCGGCCGACAACAGGTTGTTCTTCAGGAAAGCCTGCAGCAGAATGCCGCCCATCTTGCCTGCACCCAGCACCGCCACCCGCAGCCCCGGCATCACTGGAGTTGCCGCCGCAACCGGAATCTCAAAACTCTCGCTCATTTCCAAAGGCTATCAGACGTTACTGCTTCTGCGCCGCAATCCACGCGTCCACCCGCTGCTCTAGCACATCCATCGGCAGCGCGCCCGAATCGAGCACCTCATCATGAAACGCCTTGATATCGAACTTCACTCCCAGCGCCGTCTTCGCCCGGTCCCGCAGCTCCAGTATCTTCAGCTGTCCCATCTTGTATCCCAAAGCCTGCGCCGGCCACGCGATATAACGATCCACCTCCGCCTGTACGCTGGTCTCATCGATTGTCGAATGGTCATGGAAGTAGTCCACCATCTGCTGCCGTGTCCAGTGCTGCGAGTGCACGCCTGTATCCACCACCAGCCGAATCGCTCGCCATATATCGTCCTCTAGCCGCCCGTAGTCGCTATAGGGGTCCGTGTAAAACCCAACATCCTTGCCCAGCCGCTCGCTGTACATCCCCCACCCTTCGGTGAACGCCGTGTAGTCCTGATACTTACGAAACTCCGGCAGCCCTGTCAGCTCTTGCGCAATCGATATCTGCAGGTGGTGCCCGGGCAACCCTTCGTGGTAGGAAATCGCCTCTGCTGGCGCAAGCGAGCGCTCCGCAAAGTTGTACGTGTTGACGTACACCCTCCCCGGCCTGCTCCCATCCGGTGTCCCATTGTCGTAATAGGCTGCAGCCTGATCCTTTTCCATGTATGCGGGTACCGGCACCACCTCCAACGGGGCCTTCGGCAAGCGCCCGAACAACTCCGGCAGCTTCGGCTTCATGTCAGCGATATGTCCCTTGTACGTATCAATCAAAGCCTCCGCAGATGCGGGATGCTCCTTCGGATTCGCCTTCAGCGCGGCACTAAAGCTCTTGATATCCGCGAACCCAAGACTCTTCACGATTGCAAGCATCTCGGCTTCATCGCTCTTCACCGCATCAACCCCGATCTGGTGAATCTCCGCAGCTGACTTGTTCATCGTCGTGCGCTGCCGGACTCGAAATGCGTAGTATGCGTCCCCACCGGGAATTGCCCAGATACCCAGTTCCTTCCGCGCTTTCGGAATATATTCGGCCTTCAGGAATCCCGCGAACCGTTTGTACGACGGCAGCACATCGGTCGAGATAGCCTCGAGCATCTCACCCGAGATTCGCTTTCGCTCCGCCGCACTCACCGACTTTGGGAACGTCTTCAACGGCAGTGCGAACGGGCTCTCCTCCGCCTTCTGATTGGCCAGCGTCTGCGTCTGCACCAGCGCCTTCTCCATCAGATACTGCGGTGGCGTCCGTCCCTCGTCCACGCCCAGCTGCATGTTCGTCATGATCTGCGAGAAGGCCGTCGGAACCTTCTTCAGCCGCGCAATGTAGTCGTCGTAGTCCTTGACGGAATCAAACTGCAATCTGGTCGGCAACTGCGCAAGATCAGTATGAATGCCGTAGAACTGATTCACCGGCATCTCCCACGCCTTGAACTTCGCGCCCTCCTGAGCCTCGATCAGCGAGCGCAGCATCAGATCCGCGGACAGCCGCTCCTGCTCCGGCAGCCCGGTCGTATCAATCTCAGAGAGCCGCTGAATATAATCACGCCCGCGCGACAGTGCAGCGTTTACTTCCTTCACCGAATAGTCCGTCAGCTGGTCGTTGTACCGCTTATCTCCAATCGAGGACGCAAACTCGGGCGAGTGCTTCAGGTTGTCCTGCCAAATATCAGCCAGCAAGGTAGACAGGGCCTGACTGCGCGATGCAATCGAAGCAGCCGCCTGCGTCGAACCCCCTGTTTGACCCTGCATCTCCAACGCGCATAGGCTCAAGCAGCCAACTAATACAAAACCACTCAACCGACCAGCGAAAATCCTGTCATATCCATCCTCGATCCCACATGTCAGTCTACCGCGACATCGGTCGGAACTCACGCGGTCGAGATTGCCACGCAGCATCAGCAAATCTTCGCGTCCTACCGCAAACCAACCGCGGAAGCACCGGCATCCAGCATCCGGTAAAGGGTCGAGCGGCTGATCCCCAACACCTCCGCCGCACGCAGCTTATTTCCTCCGCAGTCCTTCAACACCCGCAGCACATGCCGCTCCACCACATCCTGCAGCAGTACACTACCACCCTCCATCGTGGACTGTCCCAGCCTGCTCGCCATCGCCAAGACCGGCAGATGATGTGCTTCAAGCGTCGCGCCCTCGCTTTGCAGCACGCCATTCAACACCACAGTCTCCATCTCGAGCACATTCCCCGGCCAACGATACTGCTCGCATCCGTTCCATCGCCTCATTCGCGATCTCATTGACACACTTCCCATAAAGCAACGCAAACCGCCTCAGAAAGCACTTCGCCAACTCCGGAAGATCTTCCATCCGATCGCGCAGCGGCGGCAGAGTTATCTCAACCGTAGCAATCCGCCGATAGAGATCCTGTCGAAAGCGCCCGGTGGACACCGATACTCTCAAATCCTCGCAGGTCGACGCGATCAATCGCAGATCCATCCTCTTCGACGCCTCCAGTCGGCATTGCGCCGACTCATGCTTCTCCAGCATGCGAAGCAACCGTCCTTGCGTCTCCAGAGGTGCCTCACTGATCCCATCGAGAAACAGGGTCCCGCTCCGTGATGTCTTCACTAAGGGTCTAAACACATCGGCAGACTCCGCACCTGCCTCGCACTCAGCTAGAGCCTCCTCAAGCCCGGCTGCAGGGCACACCACAAAAGGCCCATCGCCCCCCGGGCTCATCTTATGCAGCGCCCGAGCCACCAGCTCTTTCCCCGTCCCCGCCTCCCCACTTACCAGCACCGAGCGGAAGTGCGGCCCAATCCGTCGGACCTGCAGGCGCAGCCGCCTCATCACCGCGCTGCTCCCCACAATCTCGAACCCGCGCTCAGCAGCCGCAGCCCTGACTGCGTCAGGCGGAGGAAAGCCGAGGCAAGAAGAAGCTGATCGGGAGAGTGACATAGCTTCTCTCCTACATCGGCAAAATCTGCCGCCAAATGAGCCTCTCAAAACGCGAAAAAGCCGGAGACCCGCAACCTAGGGGCAAGTCTCCGGCTTTCCGATCCAAAAAGTAGCTTTTTCAGCTTAAGCAGTCGTCGGAGCGCAATAAGTATCGAACGCCCGAGTCAACTCCTGCGCAATCGCCGGCGCCGTCGAAGTCTCGATCGCCGAACGCTGCATCAGGTAGACCAGCTGCCCATCCCGCAGGATCGCAATCGCCGGCGAGGTCGGCGGATGCCCGCCAAAGTAGCTCCGTGCCTTCTCGGTCGCATCACGGTCCTGTCCCGCGAACACCGTCACCGAATGATCCGGCTTAGCCGCATGTTGCATCGCCAGGCGAACCCCAGGACGCATCTTGCCCGCCGCACAACCGCAGATGGAGTTCACCACCACCATCGTTGTTCCCGGCTGCGCCAACGCCGCATCCACATCGGCCGCAGTGCGGGCCTCCGCAATACCAGCGCGCGTCAGCTCCTCGCGCATCGGAATCACCATAATCTCTGGATACATAAAATCTCCCCTTGGTCGCGGGTGAAAGCCGCGCCTCTACCGATTGTACGGTTTCGTCTCCCACCGCGCCACCCACAGCCGCCCCGTGTTGTACTCTCTAACCCGTGCCCACCATCCACATTCAGGAGCAGGTTCCGCTTGCCCCTTACACCACCTTTCGTATCGGCGGCCCCGCACGGTTCTTCTGCGAGGTCACTACAGAAGCCGAACTCCTGGAAGCCGTCCACTTTGCCCGCCAACGCAACCTCAGAATCTTCGTCCTGGGCGGTGGCAGCAATCTCCTCGTCAGCGACAGCGGCTTCGACGGCCTCATCCTCCACATCGCCATCACCACCCCAACGCAATCAACCACTGAAGCCAACCACCTGAACGTTACCGCCGCAGCCGGTACCGACTGGAACACCTTTGTCCTCGCCCTCTGCGAGCAGGGAATCAGCGGAGTCGAGTGCCTCGCCGGCATTCCCGGCAGCGTCGGCGGCACACCCATCCAGAACGTCGGCGCCTACGGCCAGGAGGTCTGCCAACACTATCACCCAAGTCCGCGCCTTGGATCTTCAAGCCCTCGAAGCCTCCACCTTCACCACCCTCACCCATCAACAATGCGGCTTCGCCTACCGCCGCAGCATCTTCAACACAACGCATCGCAACCGTTACATCGTCACCCAGGTTACCTTTCGCTTTGATCGCACCGCAACCCCCAGCCTCACCTACGCCGACCTGCAACGCCACTTCGCCGGACGAGATTCTGCGCCCAAACCCATCGACGTCTACCACGCCGTCCGCGAGATCCGTCACAGCAAGGGCATGTTGATCGTCGAAGGCGAAGCTGACTCACGCAGCGCGGGCTCCTTCTTCAAAAACCCCGTCGTCCCCGCCGCCACAATCGATCAAATCGCCAAGAACCTTGCGATCGACCCTGCGACCATCCCCCATTGGCCCGCAGGCCCCGCGAAATCAAGCTAGCCGCCGCCTGGCTCCTCGATCGCGCGGGCTTTCACAAGGGCTTCATCATGGGCGAGGCCGGAATCTCTTCCCGCCACACCCTCGCCCTCATCAACCGCGACCACGCCACCTTCGCCGACATCACCGCTCTGCGCGACGCCATCCAGCGCGAAGTCCAATCCCGCTTCGGCATCCTGCTCGAACAGGAGCCTGTTCAACTGGGCGCCTAAGATTCTCAGCCATTCGCAGTTGCTCCATCAGCCGCCGCCGCTCCTCATCAAGCACGGCGCGACTGGCCCCTGCTCCACCATTCTGCCATCCGCAATCTTGATCACCTCAGCCCCAAGCTGAAACGCCTCGCCAACATCGTGCGTCACCGAAAGCACCGGCGTCTTCCATCGGCTTAGCCATTGATGCAGCTCGTCCAGCAACTCATCCCGCACCTGCAGATCGAGTCCAATAAAGGGCTCATCGAGCAGCAACAGACTTTTTGCCCCTCGTAACCGCGGAGGCCGCCGCTCGAGCGACCAGCACCTTCTGCCTCTCTCCACCACTCAGATCATGCGGCATCCTCTCAGCGAACGCGCTCAGGCAGAAAAGCTCCAGCACCTCGTCGACGAGTTTACCTTCACCTCCCGCCTTCAAATCCTCGCCGACCCCATAACTGACATTCTGCCGAATCGTCATATGAGGGAAAAGTCGGCCAGTTTGTCCCGCCGTTCGCACAGGCCTTTCATGCGGCGGAACAAAGACACGAGCATCAGTATCGACCAACGTCATCTGATTCGCTCCGGCAACAATCCTGCCCTCATCTGGCCGCACGAATCCGCCAATCGTCCGCAGTACCGTAGTCTTCCCGCTCCCAGAAGGCCCAAACAGCACTGTCCACGGCTGCGTCAAATCGAACGCGACATTCAACTCTAGCACTCCCACGCGATGCCGGGTTCGCACACTAAGGTGAGGCGCACTCGCAGACAAGTTGTCAGACAAGCTCACCTCGCCTCAGTCCACCACGCCGCGAATAGATCAGCAGCAACGCTGCTAGCGACACCGCTACCAGCACAAGCGCCGTCCGGTTCGCCGCCGCATAGTTGAACTCCTGCACCTTGTCATACAGCGAAATCGAAAGCGTCTGCGTCGCCCCCGGAATATTTCCTCCCAGCATCAGTACCACGCCAAACTCACCCACCGTATGGGTAAACGTAAGCACCGCGCTCGTCAGCAGCGAGCCGCGCGTCAACGGCAGCACCACACTCCAGAACGTTCGCCACGGCGAAGCCCCCAGCCCCGCCGCCGCCTCCACATAAGCCCCATCCACTGCCGCGAATCCCGACACCAGCGGCTGCACCGCAAACGGCAAGCTATAAATCACCGACCCTACCAGCAATCCCGCAAAGCTGAACGCCAGCGGATGTCCCAACACCCGTATCAGCATCCGCCCCGGCGCGCTCAACGGCCCCAGCGCAACCAGCAGATAAAATCCCAACACTGTAGGCGGCAACACCAGCGGCAAAGCCACCACTGCCTGCACCAGCGTGCGTCCAACTCCACGCCCCGCAGCGATCCACCACGCCAGCGGCAAAGCCACTGCCAGCAGGATCGCCGTCGTCCCCACCGCCAGCCGCAACGTCAACCACAGCGCCTCAAAATCCATACAGCGCCAGTCTATGACACCGGCGCTGCATCGCGAGCGCTACTTCACCGCAGCCAATCCCACATTCGACCAATTCGCCTGCACCGCCGGCGACAGCAGCCAATCCAGAAAAGCATGCGCATCTGCCTTACGATCCGAATTCTTCATGATCACCGCGCACTGCCGAATCTCCGGATACTGCGACGCCGGCACCAGAACATACGTTCCGATCTCTTTGAAATGCTCCGTACTCGCCGCCGTCAGCGAGATCAGCCCCAGCTGCGCATTCCCCGACTCCACAAACTGCGCCGTCTGCGCGATATTCTCGCCAACCACAAAGTGCGGAGACACTGCGTCATACATCTTCATCTTCCTTAACGCGTCCGCTGCAGCCCGCCCATAGGGCGCATGCAGCTCATTCGCAATCGCAACCGTCTTCACCCGCGGATCCGTCAGTGTCTCAATGCTCAACGGCAGCAGCCCCGAATCCTTCCGCGCCCATAACACCAGCGTCCCCTTCGCATAAGCCGTCGGAGCGCTCCCGTCAGCCAACCCCGCCGCCACAATCTTCTCCGGATAAGTAAAATCCGCACCCAGAAAGATATCCATCGGCGCTCCACCCAGAATCTGCGTCGCCAGCGTTGAAGACGATCCGAAGCTGACAACCAGCTTCACTCCAGTCGCATGTTCATAAGCCTGCGACAGAACCGGCATCACCGGCTGCAAGTCTGCCGCCGCGGCCACCCGCAGCTCCTTCTGGCCCCACGCATACGGCCCCGCGAGCATCAGTCCCATGCAAGCAACAGCGGCACACGCACTTCGCCCTTTGCGATAGGCTAGAGAAAACCATGAAAGTGGCAACACATCACCTTAGATGCACCGAATGCGCTACCGTCATCGTAAATGACGAGGTCAGCAGCAACTTCCGCTGCCCGCAGTGCGACGGCCTCTACGAAGTTGTCTACGCCTGGTCCGACGCCAAGCCTGCCGTCACCCCCGGCACGCCTACCGACCCCAACAGCCTTCTCCCCAACCCCAGCGCCCTCCGCTGGCTCTGGCAGGAGCGTCGCTCCTCCAGCATGGCGGTGGACCAATCCGGCGTCTGGCGCTTCCGCGACCTGCTCCCCATCGTCGATGACCTCGAAAAAGTCGTCACCCTCCGCGAGGGCAACACTCCGCTCTACGACCTTCCCCGCTGTGCCAAAGCTGCCGGCATCGACTGGCTCCTCGCCAAGCACCAGGGCATGAACCCCACCGGCTCCTTCAAAGACACCGGCATGACCGCCGCACTCTCGGTCGCCGCCGAGCGGAAATTCGAGTGGGTCGCCTGCGCCTCGACAGGAAATACTTCAGCTGCAATGGCAGCCTATGCAGCCCGCGCCGGCCTTCGCAGCATCGTCTTCATCCCCGAAGGCAAGATCGCCTGGGGCAAGCTCTCACAGTCAATGGACTACGGCGCTCTCACCATCCAACTCAAGACTGACTTCGATGGCTGCGTGAAAATCCTCGGCGACCTCGTCAAGCGCTTCCCCATCTATCTACTCAACTCCGTCAACCCCTACCGCCTCGAAGGCCAGAAGACTCCCGCCTTCGAGATGGTCGAGCAGATGGACTGGCAGGTTCCCGAGCACATCGTCGTCCCTGGCGGCAACCTCGCTAACTCTGCCGCTCTCGGCAAAGGCTTCTCCGAGATGTTCCAGCTCGGCCTCATCCCCCGCCGCCCCAAGATCAGCATCATTCAGGCCGAGGGAGCCAACCCACTCTACCGCTGGTTCACCGACGCCAACCGCGTCATGAAGCCCGTCACCGCCGACACCCGTGCCACCGCCATCCGAATCGGCAATCCTGCCTCCTGGCGCAAGGCCGCTGCCGTCATCGACGAGCTTGGCGGCTGGTGCGAGCAGGTCTCCGAGCAGGAGATCGCCCTCGCCAAGGCCGAGATCGGCGCCGAGGGCGTCGGCTGCGAACCCGCCTCCGCCGTCACTCTCGCCGGCCTCAAAAAACTCGTCACCCTCGGCAAGATCACACCCGAGGAGCGCGCCGTCCTCATCCTCACCGGCCACACCCTCAAGGACTCGCAGTACACCATCGACTACCACCGCAATGAGCTCTTCACCGCCGCCGAGAAGGCCCAACTCACCCCGGCCGATCAGGCCCGCCACGCCGCCCTGCGCAAGCCCCCTATCGTCCTTGAGGCCAATCCGGACGTCGTCCTGCGCACCCTCGAATCTCATATGAACCAACCCCAACCCGCATGACCGCCTCCACCCAAAGCAAGCCCCTCCACTTGCGCCTCCCCGCAACCTCCGCCAATCTCGGCCCCGGCTTCGACACCCTCGGCCTCGCCATGGCCCTCTACCTCACCATCGACGCCACCGTCGCCGAAGCCTTTCACATCGACGCCACCGGCCGCGACGCCGCTGTCTGCTCCCGCCTCGACAACAATCTGATCCTCACCACGTATATGGACGTCCTGGCCTGCGTCGGTGTCCTCGCTCCCTGCCTCCACCTGCAGCTTCACAACGAGATCCCCATTGGCATGGGCTGCGGCTCCTCCGCCGCCGCTCTCGTCGCCGGAGTCCTTCTGGCCAACCACTTTGGCAACCTCAACTGGACCAATCAGCAGATCCTCGAAGAGGCGTGCCGTCGCGAGGGACATCCCGACAACGTAGCCGCGTGTTACCTCGGCGGGATGACCGCGTCCGCCATGACAAAAGACGGATTAGTTACAGCTACTTGTGGCCAGGACCTCACCTGGAACTTGCTCTTGGCCCTGCCATCCGCCAGCTTTTCCACAAAGAAGGCCCGCGCTCTCCTTCCCGCTCACTACTCCCGCGAAGAAGCTGTCGCCAACATCCAGGCAACGGCACTCCTTGTCGCCGCTTTTGCACAGGGACGCGGCGAACTCCTCCGCACCGCCATGCAGGACCGCCTGCATCAGCCCCACCGCACAAAAGCCTGCCCTCTGCTGCCGTTACTCCTGCCCCTGACTCAAAACCCCGCGATTCTTGGAGTTGCCCTCAGCGGAGCAGGTCCTTCTGTCCTGCTGATCGCCGGAAACCCAGCCCCTCCCACACTTGACGACGTCATCCGTCAAGCCGCCAACGACCCCTCCCTGGAAATCCTCCATACCACCATCTCTGACAGGGATACTTCAGGCCTAAAGCCTTACACTGCAACATCATAAGGGCTTGTTGCACAAGTAGTAACCCAGTAACATTTCGGCGGATTACCTAAGATTGCTTTACGCCATGAATAATTCACCGTACTTTATCCCTCGTGGGCAGTTCTGGGGAGGGCTGCTACGCCGCCCGTTGACCTCTTCAACAGAGGTCCGGGCGTTTGCTCTTTAAGCCCACAAAATCCTACAACTTTCGTCTCTGAACCCTCCGCCCTGCTCCAGCATCTATTATTGTGTAGACTGCGCTATACCGAATGGGTGTACAAGGTGTAGAGCAATCTGGAGGAAGTTAAATGGCAGGTCTGCACGTCACCGAAGTAAACGATTCCAACTTTGAAAAAGATGTACTCCAGTCGGCGGAGCCGGTACTGGTTGATTTCTGGGCCGCATGGTGCGGTCCCTGTCGCGCTCTTGCGCCTGTTGTCGATGAGGTGGCCAACCAATATCATGGCAAACTCAAGGTCATGAAGATGGATGTCGACTCGAACACCGCCACGCCAATGCGCTACGGCATCCGCGGCATCCCAGCCCTTCTGCTTTTCAAGGACGGCAAGGTTGCGGACCAGATCGTCGGATTCGTCCCCAAGGACACCATCGACAAGTCTGTCATCAAAGTTTTGGCGTAAACAAAACGCTATCGACGCGGCCCGGCGACAAACAAGTCGCTGGGCCGTTTTCTTTGCTTAAAACTTACCCTGCCGGCCCACTGCGCGTGGGGCGGCCACTTCGTGGCGTGTATAGCGGTCATGGTAGATGATCTTGGCCCGACCGCTGGTCGGGAATAAATGGTCTCGGCCAACGGCCGGACCGATACTTTCCACTCTTACCCAAACAAGCTAAAAAGGCGTGCGAACGCCCGCTCCACGCGCAGTGGGCCCGTCCGGCAGGACATAAGCTTTAAAAACATATTCGTAAGTCTCTGTATGCTATGTTTCTATCTTTACCGCCGATAGGGACGACCATTCATGGGACTTCTGAGTCACCTTTTTTACCCGTGGGGCCTGATACTCCAGGGATTGGCGATCGTCCATTTCATCCGGCGGCGGCCAGACACCTGGTGGCTTTACGTCATCCTCTTTCTCGGTCCCATCGGAGCAACGATCTATCTATTTGCCGAGGCGCTTCCCGATATCGGCCTCGCACGCCACTCGTTCAAAGGATTTTCGCGTCGCAAGCGCATCAGCGAACTCATAACTGCGATTCGAGATAATCCATCAACAGGAAACTACGAAGAGCTGGGCGACCTCTATCTCGAGGAAGGCAAACTCCAGCCGGCACGCGATGCGTACGACAAAGCCATTGCCGCCCGCGCCAACACACTCGACCCGTTTTACCGGCGCGGTGTCTGTGCCATTCAGCTAGGCGATGCTGCTGCCGCGTTACCCGACCTGGAACGAGTGGTCAACGAAGATCCCGATCACGATTTTTACCGCGCAGCCGGACTGCTCGCCCATGCCTACGCGCAGACTGGACAAAAAGAAAAAGCCGAGGCGCTCTTCCGTCGCGCAACGTCGTCGTCGACCTTGTCGGAGACGTACTTAAACTTTGCGAGCCTGCTCGCGTCCGAAGGCCGCAACGCCGAAGCACGTGAGTGGGTCCAGAAAGTGCTTGATAAAAAACCAACGATGCCAGGCTACCAACGGCGCCGCGAGCGGCCATGGTTCCGTAGCGCCAATGCGATGCTGAAGCGACTCCCCGGCTGACAAGCAATTCACAGCACCGGTTTTTCAAAGACAAACGAGGTCTTCACCTTGCGATAACCGTCGCGAAGATAGAAACGATGAGCGTCTTCACGCTTGATCTGGGAGCGAACGCGAACGAGCGGGACGGACTTACTGCGCGCCCACGCTTCCACTTCAAGGCAAAGACGCTTCCCGACGCCCAGACCCCGCGTGCCCTCCCGAACCACGAGCCCGCCGATCACCGCGCTCGCAGGTGATTGCAGATGGCGTTCCATCGCCACGTCGATCCAGCCCACAATCTGATCATCGACAACAGCGGCGAAGGCGACCCTGTCGGTAGTGCGCGACATCTCCTTAATGCGCTCGCGAAGATCGTCCGCCGAACTGGGATATCCGAGTTGAGCGCAGAGTTCGGCAGCGGCTTCTGCATCGTCCACTGTGAGCCTGCGGATAGAAAGCAGTAAACCGTCTCGTTCACAAGGGCTGTCCATATCGGTATTATTGCGCGTTCCGGTTTGGGTATTGGCAGAAGTTTGAGCGAAGGAAGATCTGAACTTGACCTCCTCCAGCGACCCAGCCATTACACTGGCATGAATGCTCGAATGGATGCTCTTCCGCGTGATCATGGTGGCCTTCTTCATCCTGGCCAGCAGCTTCTTCGTGGCTGCGGAGTTCGCCCTGGTCAGCGTCCGCGAGACCCGCATCCAGCAGCTCATCGCCCTTGGCCGTCCCGGTGCCCGCACCGCGCTCAAGCTCAAGCACTCCATTGACGAGTTCCTCCCCGCCGTCCAACTCGGCGTCACCGTCGCCGGCCTCGCCCTCGGCTGGATCGGTGAGCCAGCCGTCGCGGACATCATCCTCAACTTCGAGGCCACTTGGCTCCGCGCGCTTCCGCAACACGCCGTCATCTACGCCCACACCATCGCGGTCATCCTTTCCTTTTCGCTCATCACGTACTTTGAAGTTCTCCTCGGCGAACTCGTCCCCAAATCCCTCGCTCTCCAGCGAGCCGAGCGCATCGCCCTCGCCGTCGCCGGCCCCATGGACGTCTTCATCCGCATCACGCGCCCCATCGTGCGACTCCTGAACACTTCCGCTTCCATCGTCCTTCGCCTCTTCCGCGCTCCTCTGCGCGGCGAAGGCGCAGTCCACTCGCCCGAAGAACTAAAGCTCATCGCCACCGCCACCCGCCGCATGGGCCTATTGCCAGTCTTTCAAGAAGAGATCATCCATCGAGCCATCGAGCTCAATCACGTCACCGTCCGCGAGATCATGACCCCCCGCGGCAAGATCTTTTCCCTCCCCGCAGACATGCCCCTCCAACAAGCATCCGCCCGCATCGTCGAAGAGCAGCACTCTCGCGTCCCCGTCTACGACCCCTCCACTGGCCCCGAGTACATCATCGGCATCGTCTACTCCAAAGACGTCTCCCGCCTCATGCACTTCCGCACGGTCGCTCTCTCCATGGGCGGCCAGGGCGAGTCCGGCATCACCATCCGCGAAATCATGCGCGAGATCACCGTCGTCCCCGAAACCAAGCTCGCCATCGAGCTCCTCCAGGAGTTTCAGGAACGCCGCCGCCACATCGCCATCGTCGTCGACGAGTTCGGTTCCACCGTCGGCCTCGTCACCGCCGAAGACGTCCTCGAGCAAGTCGTCGGTGAGCTCGAAGACGAGTTCGACATCAGCAAGTCCCCCCTCCTCAGCACCACCGGAGCCATGTCTCTCGACGGCAGCACCACTCTCCGCGACCTCGGCAATCAACTCCACTGGAAGTTCCCGCGCGAAGCAGGCGTCGAAACCCTCGCCGGCTTCCTCCTCGCGCATCTCGGCCACATCCCCGTCGCAGGCGAGAGCATGGACTACGAAGGCCGCCGCTTCCTGGTCGCCGAAATGACCGGCCATCGCATCAGCCGCGTCATCGTCGAAGACATAGCCGCGCCGCCGGAAGTTCCCGTCAACAAATCCAATAACACGGAAGCGACCCAATGAAAAGCTTCAGCCTAGTGAGTAAGAAGGTGTCATTCTGAGCGGAGCGAAGAACCCCCGCATCTTGCCGGGAGCGCCACAGCTCCCCGTTTCGCCTCGCCGTCAACGGCTCCAACTCTGGAAGCCGCTCCGTCGCATCCTCCTCACCCTCCCGGTCCTCTGGGTCGTCGTCTCCGTAGTATTCCTGTTAATCCACCTGGTCCCCGGCGACCCCATCGTCCAGATGCTCGGCGAAGGCGCGACAGCCTCCGACATCTCAGCCCTCCGCCACTCCTACGGCCTCGACGCCCCGCTCAGCCAGCAGTACACCCACTACTGGCACGGTCTCCTCCATGCGGACCTCGGCCAATCCCTCCGCCTCCACGACTCCGTCACCCACCTGGTCCTGCAACGCTACCCCTACACTCTTGCCCTCACCCTCGCAGCTCTTCTCATCGGCGTTGCGATCTCCATTCCCGCCGGCATCTGGTCCGCCCTCTACCGCAACCGCTGGCAAGACCGCACCCTCGGCGTCGTCTCCCTCGTCGGGCTCTCCTTTCCCAACTTCGCCCTCGGCCCCATCCTCATCCTCATCTTCTCCATCCAGCTAGGGTGGCTCCCCGTCTCCGGAGCAGGCACCGGCCGCCAAGGGGTTCAGGGAGTAGCCAGCTTCCTCCTCCACCTCATCCTTCCGGCGATCACCCTAGGCCTGGGCCTCGCGGCCATCCTCACCCGCATGGTCCGGACCGCCATGCTCGAAGAGCTCAACCAGGACTACATTCGCACGGCTCGCGCTAAAGGACTGACGGAGAACCTAGTTGTGTACCGCCACGCTCTGCGCAACGCCCTCATCCCCGTCCTGACTGTCATCGGCCTCCAGTTTGGCAGCCTTCTTGCTGGCGCCATCGTAACTGAAACAATCTTCAGCTGGCCTGGTATCGGTCGTCTTACCCTATCCGCCATCTCCAACCGCGACTATGCCTTAGTGCAAGGGTGTATCCTCGCCGTCGGTCTAACTTATGTGGGAGTGAATCTCCTCACCGACGTCGCTTACACTGTAGCTAACCCCCGCATGCGCGGCGAATAGCCAACCAACGGAAAAGGGAAGCATGAGACTCATCACCATCCTGTCCTGTACCACAGTCGCCCTGCTGACGGTTCTCTCCGCGATCTCACCCGCGTACGCCCAGGGTCCGTCAAAGCCCGTCCCCGGCAAACCCGAACCCGTCCCTCCCTTCCTTCAGGGCAAACCCCCAGCCCCGGAGCCGACCACGCCGCCCGCCCGTCCCTTCCACGACTCCCGCTACGGCGTCTCGTTCACCATTCCCCCTGCCTGGAACATCGACCGTAAGGACGGCGACGTCAGCACATTCCGCCTTGATGCTCGCAACGCTGCCCACAACGCCCAGATGCGCGCCGTTGCCACCATCAGCTTCAATCCCCACCCATACTCCACCTTCGCTGGAGCCCTCTTCTACTTCAGCGTTGCCCCGAACGTCACCGCCAACCAGTGCGCCGCACAGGCCATCGCCCGCGCCAACCACACCGTCACAACAACGCAGGTCGCCGGCGTCACGTTCACCCACGGCTACGACGAACACGGCGGCATCTGCACCGAATCCCGCGACGAGATCTACACCACCGCCCACAACGACGTCTGCTACCGCTTCGACGCCGTCATCAACAACTTCTGCGGCGGCGACGTCAGCGGCGTCCAGGACATCACCGACCGCGAACTCGACGACGTCCGCAAGCGCATGCAATCCATCCTCAACACCGTCCGCTTCGACAACTAACTAACGTCGGCGGTGGCTGAACAAACCGCCAAAACCGCTTGTCATCTTGAGCGAAGCGAAGGACCCCCGCATTTCGCTTTTGTCTTTGCAGTTGTCTGTTTCTGCTTTTTGGATGTTGCTTGTTTGTGCTCTTGGGCTTAGCGGGGGGCTTCAGTTCAGGCCTTCTACCCCACCACCAACTCCCTCACACTAGCCTCCACCCCATCCTCCACCGTCACAAACCCCACCGTCACCGGCAGCGAAAACCGCCTCGGCCCCGCACTCCCGGGATTAAAAAACACCACCCCACCCCGCACCTCAACCGAAGCTTTATGCGAGTGCCCACTCACCACCATCGCCACTCCAGCCGCCACCGGGTTGATATCCAGATCGTGCACCGAGTGCACCAGATAAAACAGCTTGTCGCCCAACTCCACCACATCAGTCGCAGGCAGCTCCGCACAAGCCCCCGACACATCCACATTCCCTCGAATCGCCGTCACCGGCGCAATCTCCCGCAACCGTTCCAGCACGGCAATATTTCCCACATCTCCCGCATGCAGAATATGCTCGACTCCACGCAGCGCAGTCAAAGCCTCCGGCCGCATCAACCCATGCGTATCCGAAATCACCCCGATCAACATAGCGTCTACGCCAGCTTCAAACTCTGCAGCGAAGCATAGTTCTGGCTCTGCTTCGGATCATGGCTCCTATCCGGATCGATCCTTAGCTCCAGCGTCGTAATCCCGCTCAGGTTCACCGTGTAATCTTCGATCTCCTCGGTCGAACCATAGGGACTGAAGCTCCACTGTTGCCGCACTACCTCTTTCAACTCGGAGCCCGCCCCGGCATACACCGCGAACTCCTGCGACCGCTCTGCCGCCCGATCGACAAAATGCAATTGCAGCCGCTTGATGTTCAGCGGCTCATCAAAATGCAACCGGATCAGCTGCGGCCCAGTCCCCGCAGCCCGCCATCCCGTCGTCTCCTTCTTGCCCAACGCATGTTCAATCGGAAACTGCTCATCCTCGGAGCTGATCTCCACCCGCGCAATCCGCTCCAGATCACGCCACAGATCACTAATCGGAGTTGCTGCCACAGTCGAAGGCGAAACGATACTCTTACGCATTTAATCTGCCTCTCGTATCCAACGCCAAGCATATCCGATAACCCACCGCCCCGCTTGGCCTTCCATAGTCAATCTGTTGCCAGCGAACGCGCGATCAGAAACAATACGGAGAATCGCCAGCACGGGAGCGACTTATGTTATTCAGACTCCTCGTCGTCATCTCCGCCCTGATCACCGGTGTTCTCCTCTTTGCCGCGACCAAGCCCAACACCATCCGCATCCAGCGCTCAACCACGATCAATGCTGGTCCCGAGAAAATCTTCCCGCTCATCAATGACTTTCACAACTGGAGCCGTTGGGCACCCCAGGACAAAGAAGACCCCACCGTCAAGAGGACATACAGCGGCTCCGCCAGCGGAGAGGGCGCCGTCTCGGACTGGACCGGCTCCGGGAGCACAGGCAGAGGACGCATGTCGATCACGAAATCCGTGCCATCGACCAACGTCTCCGTCATGGTGGATTGGGTAAAACCGTTTCAAACCCACAACCTCAACGAGTTCACACTCGAACCGCAGGGCGCAACAACCACGGTCGCCTGGACCATGCAGGGAACGAATGTTTACATGATGAAACTAATGAGCGTCTTCACGGACATGGATCGCTTTATGGGCAAGCACTTCGAAACCGGTCTCGCCAACCTGAAGGCCGCAGCCGAAGAATCTGGAGGCCGCTGATGGGACGCGAGGCAATCTGCGAATGCACCTTTGCCGGCACCACCACGAAAGTGAAGGTGCTCCTCGAATCCGAGGAACTCATCCTTCGCGGCGACATCCATCTGCGCGCTCCGCTCCACGCGCTTCATCATGTCAGGGTCGAGTCGGAGTCTCTCTGCTTCAATCTCGACGCGGGTCCCGTTCGGCTGGATCTCGGGGCCGCTGCAGCGAAGAGCTGGGCAAAAAAAATCAAGGCGCAGCCTCCCTCGCTCGCCGACAAACTCGGAATCACCGGCAAGACCGTGCACACCATCGGCCCGATATCCGACCGCGCGCTCGATTCTGCGCTCATCTCAGCTGCGCGACTCTCCGCGCGCAATCCTGATCTCATCCTCTCTTACGTTGATACTCCCGAATCCCTTGCCACCACGCTGCGAGAAGCAAAGGCACAGCTCGCCCGATCCATTCCCATCTGGCTCGTCTACCGCAAAGGCCCCGGACATCCGCTCAACGAATCCGCAATCCGAACGACTCTCCGCGCCCGCGGCCTCATGGACACGAAGGTTGCCTCCGTCTCAACCGAGCTGACGGCTCTCCGCTTCAACCTTCCAAAATCCAGCTAGGTCTTTCCCGTCTGCACACGGTGGATTACGACACCAGCCGCTACAGCCCTGCGCTCATCCTAGTCCGCGGGTCCATCCAATCGCGCAACGCATCCCCAATAAAATTGAACGAAAGCACACAAACCATCACCGCCATTGCCGGAAAAAACACCAGATGCGGCGAGTCAAAAAGATGAGATCGCGCATCATTCAACATCGATCCCCAGCTAGCTGCCGGCGGCGGAACCCCTAGCCCCAGAAAACTCAGCGTCGCCTCGGCCAGCACCGCGCCCGCCATTCCAATCGCGGCCTGCACAATCAGCGGCTGCAGAATATTGGGCAGAATATGCCGCCCCATCACTCGCAGATCGCTCGCCCCCAGCGCCCGCGCCGCCTCCACAAACTCCCGCTCCTTCACCGCCATCACCTGCGCCCTTACCAGCCGCGCATACCCAACCCACCCCGAGATCGCCAGCGCCAGAATCACATTCCCCAGCCCCGGACCCATGAACGCGACAAACGCAATCGCCAGCAAAATCCCCGGCAGCGCCATAAACGCATTCGTCACATAAACATTCACGACCGTATCCGTCCACCCGCCATAAAACCCCGCCAGCCCACCAGCCACTAACCCCACCACCAGCGAAAGCCCCACCACACTCACCGCGACAATCAGCGAAATCCTCGCCCCAAACAGCGTTCGCGAAAGAATATCCCGCCCCAGCTCATCGGTCCCAAACCAATGCCCCGCCGAAGGTCCCATCAGCCTTCCCGTCAAATCCAACTGCGCCGGATCCTGCGGAGCCAACCAAGGCGCAAACACCGCACACACTACAAACACCACCAGCAGCGCCGCACCCACTGCCGCCAGCGGCTGTCGCCTCACTGTTCCAATAAGCCCCGCATCTCCCACCACTCTCTCCACGCCTAAATCCTACATCCACGTACCACTTTCGCAGCTTTGAAGCCACGCATCCAACCATGTAGGGTTGAACTATGAAGTTTTTCCGCCGTCTCGCCATCGCAATACCTGCAGCCCTCCTCATCCTTTGTCTCGCCGGAACCTGGTGGACTCGCAGCGCCATGACACACATGCCCTTCCGTCAGGGCAAAGGCGGCGCAGCCCAGAACACCCTCGTCGACCAGCGTCCCTGGCAGACCATCGAGTCCCTTGCCCCCCTCGCCGTCTCCGCCGAAGAGCAATCCCTCGCCCACGAAGCCGAGCGCCTCGCCGACCATGAAGTCGATCAGTCCTTCGCCCTCGCTCTTCGCCAGGCCGCTCTTCAAACCCGCACGCTCACCGGCGACGCTCTCGCGATCCAGCAAAAGGTCGCGCAGCTCCAGGCTCTCGTCAAGGAAGATCAAGCCAAGGTCGACACTCTCACCGCAAAACTAAAACAACCCAACGGCGCCATCGCCGACTCCGACGACCTCGACGTCGCCAAAGCCCAGCTCCAGCTCGACAGCGACGAACTCGCCGACGCCAACGAAGACCTCGCCCGCGTCAGCGGCGACAAGCGCCCCCAGATCCAGCAGGAGCTCACCGCCCGCCAGGCCGCCATGAAGAAGTACGACTCCCAGGCCACCGGCGGCCAGATCGCCATCATCTCCTCCAGGAGCCACGGCACCCTCTACGGCCGCATCTCCTCCTGGTTCGATCAGCGCAGCCGCATGGCCCTAATCCAGCAGGCCAAAGCCGACACCGACGCCGACGTCGCCACACTCACCGCAAAACACGCCGACATCGAAAAGCAAGCTGCCGCCGCAGACGCCGCAGTAGCCGACCAGTCCGACACCACCGCCGCTCCCGACGCCGTCAAATCCCGCGTAGCCCGCATGGCTCACGCCCACGCCATCGCCCAGATGCACAACATCGTCGAGGACCAGCTCCAGACCCAGCAGCAACTCTCCGCCGTCTACGCCAAGTGGCTTGCGCAGGTCCAGCTCCAGCACAGCATCGTCACTCACCTCGCGCTGCAATCTTTCGCCTGGATCGCCTTCCTCATCCTCTGCTCCGTCCTCCTCGCAACCGCCGCCCGCGCTATCCTCGATCGCTCCAGCATGGACCGCCGCCGCCTCCACACCCTCCGTACCATCACCACCCTCGCCATCCAGATCGTCACGCTCGGCCTCGTGTTGCTCATCATCTTCGGCGCGCCCAGCCAGGTTCCCACTATCCTCGGCCTCGGAGCCGCGGGCCTCACCGTCGTCTTCCAGGACTTCATCCTCGCCTTCTTCGGCTGGTTCATCCTCATGGGCAAAAACGGCATCCGCGTCGGCGACTGGGTCGAAATCAACGGCGTCGGCGGCGAGGTCGTCGAGATCGGCCTCTTCCGCACAGCCCTCCTCGAAACCGGCAACTGGACCGACAAGGGCCATCCCACCGGCCGCCGCGTCACCTTCATCAACAACTTCGCCATCACCGGCCAGTACTTCAACTTCTCCACTACCGGCCAATGGATGTGGGACGAGATCACCGTCAACATCCCGCCAGGCGTCGACTCCAACAAGACCATCGAAGCCATCCACACCGCCGTAATTAAGGAAACCGAAAAGGACGCGAGCCTCGCCGAGCGCGAGTGGCAGAGCACCACCCATCAATACGGCCTCAGCCAGTTCAAGGCCACGCCGTCGGTCGACATGCGCCCCGCCGCCTCCGGTGTCGACATCGTCGTCCGCTACGTCATCCGTGCCGGCGACCGCTTCGAGACGCGCAACCGCCTCTACCAATCCGTCATCGACCTGCTGCACAAGCAGCCGGAAGCAGACACCGCAGCCCAGCCATCAACAAAAAACTAACAACTGACGACCAATCGAGTTGCATAAAGTATCAGCGATTACTACTCTGTCGTTATGACTCAGGAACTCTGGACAGCAGTCGATCGATACATAGTTGAGAGCCTTATCCCACGCGACCCCGTGCTAGACGAGACGCTTCAAGCAAACGCCGCCGGCGGTCTTCCCACAATCGACGTGGCGCCCAATCAAGGAAAGCTGCTCCACCTCTTAGCGCGAATTCAGGGCGCAAAAAGAATCCTCGAAATCGGAACGCTCGGCGGCTACAGCACCATCTGGCTCGCGCGGGCGCTTCCCCCTAATGGAAAACTTGTGACGCTCGAAGCTGAAGCCAAACACGCCAAGGTCGCCCGAACGAACATCGAGCACGCGGGGCTCTCCTCGATCGTTGAGCTTCGGCTCGGCCCTGCCTTAGAGTCGCTCGCGCAACTGCACGCAGAGGGAGCGCCTCCCTTCGACTTCATCTTCATCGACGCCGACAAGCAGAACATCCCCGGATATCTGGAGTGGTCGCTCCGCTTCTCTCGTCCAGGAACCGTCATCATTACCGACAACGTAGTCCGCGAGGGTGCTGTGATCGATTCGCAAGATCCCGATCCGCGCGTCCAGGGCGTTCGCCGCTTCTTTGAAATGATCGCTGCCGATTCTCGTATCGAAGCGACCACGCTGCAGACCGTTGGCAGTAAAGGCTACGACGGCTTTACCTTGGCCGTTGTGAAATCGCTCACATAGTCTGAAGTGGTCGAGCGTGTTTTTCTTACTGGACTGGCTTGATAGCGGGCGGATTCCAAGATCCATCAATGATTGACGGAGGAGTTTCCTTCGGCCAGTACAGCCGCATCATTGGAATAAACTTCGCCTTTGGCGCAGGCAGCCAGTTGGCTTCCTTCGCCCTTCCCGGAGAGTCAGCCTGGAGGTACAAGTCGACGGACCCGTCCGCATTGGCGACGAATTTATTGCGCGAACTCACCGTATAACGGTTGATTGGGTTGGGGACGAAGAAGTAGCTCGCATCGTACATTGTTATCGACCAGAAACCGTTGACCGGCGGGAACTGTCCTTTGTCGAAGTGCATCACGTACTTGTTGCTCGCGCCGTCATACTCCTTGCCCGCCGCGTCCTTTTGTGAGGTCGGGTAGATCGCATCCTGTGGCCGGTTCGCTCCCAACCCGATGGCCGTAATGAGTGCTCTCTGGATATAGTCCGTTCCATAGAGACCGGCCTTAGTGGCTACGAGCCACCCATTGACTTCTCTGCCGCCCTCTTTGAAGTGATCCATTATTTTGAGCTGGGCCGTTTTGGGCACAGCCCTTATGGCTTCTTTGTCGAAGACGCCAAGCTTGCTGGGATCAAAGTCCTGCCCGGGGACGAGCCCGATCTTCGCCATCCTTGCCACCAGCGGCGCATCATCGGCCGCAGGAGGGTTTGTCTTCATCAACTGGGCCAGGTAGTTGAAGTACGTCGTGATATCCATCGCATCAACTAAGTCGCGGACCGATTTGCTTTCATCCGTGCCAGCCGGGTCGACAACACCTGGAGCCGGAGTGTAAGGCTTGCCATAGGAGCTCAACGGCTCCAGCGTGAACTTGTCCTGAAGCGCGTGGACCGCAGCGTAATCCTGAGGGGTGCCGGTGCAGTAGATTCGTCCCAGTATCCAGACCATGTTGGTTGGCGACTTGTATTCGGTCACTCCGGCGGGGAGAGTGCCCGACCACCCCGGTCCGGTAATGGCATACTTCTGGGCTTTGCCGCCCGTCGTGCGCTTGCCTGGAACCTGAAAGACGTCAGTCCAACCGTCGAGCATCGGCATCAGGTAGTATCGATCGCCCATGTCGGGAATGCCAAAGACCCACGGCTCCTTTGAGAGATCGAGCCACGTCGTCGTGTATAACGTGTCAGCGTTGGGGGCGGTCACCGCATGATTATCGACCGCCGGATAGGTGCGCAATTTGAGCAGTTGACCCATGGGTGCGTGGGCAGCATCGGGACTGGCAACGTTGGTAAATCGCTTGCGCGTCATGTCCATCGTGACCAGCGGATAGCCATAGATATAAGCATCGGTCGCCGTGCTGACGGCCTCTTCAAGCCCCGGCGTGCCAGTGCTCGACTCCTGCTTCGGAGTGCTGTTACAGCCGCTCACTCCTAACATCGCTGCGCAAGCTAGAGCGAAACCTAAGATTCGAATCTTCACATACCCTCCTGGCGTGCATAGAGGTGCACGAGACCGAGACAATCATCGCCTCTTGGAAGAGCCCACACAACTAGCACAACTGCTAGACGAGCAACCCAAATAAGCGCGACCACAAAGTTAAATAGGCAGCAACGAGACGACAGACTCCTCGCGCGAGCAGACACCGCAGCCCAGCTGTCAACGAAAAACTGACGACTGACAACTGACAACGGGCAACTGACAACCGATCAATTCGTCTTTCGTTTCAGGCGTACCTCAGAACTCCAGCAATCGGAAGCCCGTAACTAACCAGCCTTGATCCCCCAAAAGAGTCACTCGGAAAACCACCCCTCCCCCAGCTATACTGGAGAGAGTCGTAAAGCACTGCCGGACCCATATGTCCGGATAACCTGCATTAGTTCAACAGCTTCAAACCTGTAAAGACGTGAAAAGGAGTCCTCCCCCCGAATGAAGCTCAAAGGAGAAAAAGCAGTAGTCTGCGGTGGTGGTGGTTTCATCGGTGGCCACCTCGTCCAGAGCCTGCTCGCCAACGGCGTCGACGTCATCCGTGCCGTCGACATTAAACCCCTCGACGAGTGGTACCAGGTCTCCAAAGACGTTGAAAGCCTCTCCCTCGATCTTCAGGACAAGAGCAACTGTCTCAAAGCCGCCGCCGGCGCCAGCGTTATCTTCCAGCTCGCTGCCGACATGGGCGGCATGGGCTTCATCGAAAACAACAAAGCCCTCTGCATGTTGAGCGTCCTCACCAACACCCACATGCTCATGGCCGCCCGCGACAAAGGCGTCGAGCGCTTCTTCTACTCCTCCTCCGCTTGCGTCTACAACGGCGAAAAACAGACCAGCCCCGACGTCATCGCCCTCAAGGAAGAGGACGCCTACCCCGCGCTCCCCGAAGACGGCTACGGCTGGGAAAAACTCTTCTCCGAACGCATGTGCCGCCACTTCGAAGAGGACTACGGCATCCAGACCCGCGTCGCTCGCTATCACAACGTCTACGGCCCCCTCGGCACCTGGACCGGAGGCCGCGAGAAAGCTCCCGCCGCCATCTGCCGCAAAGTCATCGAGGCTAAGCACTCCGGCTCCAACCAGATCGAGATCTGGGGCGACGGCAAGCAGACCCGCTCCTTCATGTACATCGACGACTGCACCAAGGGTACTCAGATGATCGCCGAAAGCGACATCCGCGAACCCCTCAACCTCGGCTCCAACGAGCTCGTCACGATCAACCAGCTCGTCGATATCGCCGAAGAGATCGCGGGCGTCCGTCTCCGGCGCATCTACAACCTGACCGCGCCCAAGGGCGTCAACGGCCGCAACAGCGACAACACTAAAATTCAACAGAAACTTGGTTGGGCGCCCTCCATTCGTCTTCGCGAAGGCCTCGCCAAAACCTACGCCTGGATCGAAAACGAGATGGTTACAAGCAACACGCTCGTTGGAGCAGCAAAATAAGGCAATTTTCTAAGCTCGTGTTCTGACAGTTCGCTTCGCAAGGAGCCTCAACCGCAGTGACTCTTTCCAAGAGATGGGCATGGGCCGTAGTCTTCGCCCTTCTTGTCGTCCAGGCCGCGCAGACGGCGCTCGTCGTCCATCGCGAGTCGCTCACCTTCGACGAAGACAATCACATCTTCGCCGGATACATGATGGAGAAGACCGGCGATTTCGGCCTCAACCCCGAGCATCCGCCTCTGGTCAAACTCCTTGCCGCGCTCCCGCTTCTTGGCCGTAACCTGTGGACGCCACCCCTCCAAAACCGCAACTTCAAAACCGAAGCCTATCTCGACGGACGCGATTTTCTTGCCCACAACGACGGCCCCGGCCAGCATCTGCTCTTCCGCATGCGACTCGCCGCCGGCCTCCTCGCCTTGGCTCTCTCCCTCGTCGTCTTCGTCGCCGCGCGCGAGTGGTTCGGCACCGAAGCTGCACTGATCGCGCTCGTCCTCCTTGTCTTCGACCCCAACATATTGGCTAACTCAGCCCTCGTCACCACCGACATCGGCGTCTCGCTCTTCTTTCTACTCGGCGTCTACGCCTTCTACCGCTATGTAACCAGGCCCACCGCCATCCGCCTGCTCTTGGCGGGCATCGCCGCCGGCCTTCTCTTGGCCACTAAGCACTCCGGAATCCTCCTCGCACCGATGCTCCTGCTGCTCATCGGCTGGGAGATCCTTTGCGCCCCGAAAGGCACACGCAGCAAACTCGCCCTCCGTCTCACAGGCGCCTTCGCTGCAATCGTCGTCGTCGCGGTTGTCGTGTTGTGGAGCTTCTACGGCTTTCGCTACGCCGCCCGCCCCGACGGTCTCAAGCTAAGCACCTCGTTGGCCGACTACGCAGCGCCACTCAGCCACATCAGCTCCACGGTCGTTCTCACCGTCGCCCGCCTCCACCTCTTGCCCGAGTCCTATCTGATGGGCCTCGTCGACGTGAAACGCATGGCCGAGTTCTATCCCACGTACATCTTCGGCAAGGTCTATGCGCACGGCCAATGGTGGTACTTTCCCATCGTCATTCTCATCAAAACCACCCTGGGCCTCTTGGCGCTCGTCGCGCTAGCGCTCTTCGCCATCCTCACCGGCAGTCTCCGCAAGCGCCGCGAGCTGGCCTTCGTCCTGGTGCCCGGCGTGGTCTACTTGGCGGTCGCCATCCTCGCGGGAATGAACATAGGATCTCGCCACATCCTGCCGCTCTACGCCTTGGGAGCCATTCTGGCTGGCGCAGGTCTGGTTGCGCTCTCTTCAGCAAACCGGCGCTGGGTCTGGGTTGGAGCCGCGCTCATCGTCGCCCACATCGTCTCGTCGCTCGCCGCTTTTCCAAACTTCATCCCTTACGCCAATGAGGCCTGGGGCGGACAGCGCAACGTCCACAACCTGCTCAGCGATGCCAACGTCGACTGGGGCCAACAACTCCTTCAGGTCAAGCGATGGCAGGACAAACATCCCAACGAGGAGTGCTGGTTCGCATACTTCGCGCGTCCCGAAGTCGAACCCGCCACGTATGGCATTCGCTGCCACGCCCTGCCCACCATCGATACCTTCTGGCTTGGCGGCTCTGACATCGTACCGCCCGATATTCACGGCACTGTACTCATCAGTGCCGGAGACCTCAGCGGATGCGAGTGGCCCAGTGCTGCCATGAATCCCTACCGCAGCTTCCAATCCGTCAAACCGGATGAATCCATCGACTACGGCGTGCTCGTCTACCGCGGCGACTTCTCCGTCAACCAGGTCGCCGCGCTTAGCCGTGCCCAGCAAGCCATGCAACTGCTGGCCTCGGGCAAGCCCGATCAAGCCCTGCCCCTGGCCCGCGAAGCCGTAGCCATCGACCCCGCCGAGATCATCAGCCAGACCACACTCGGCGACATCGCCTCTGCACTTGGCCAAAAAGACGAAGCCCGTCACGCGTGGCAAGCCGCCATCGCCTCCGCACGACACCTCGAACCCGACGCCCAGGTCAGCTACATCCCCGACCTCGAAGCCAAACTCAGCAAGCTCTAAGGCGATTCCGTCACATCGCGCTTGTTACCGTTCCCTTTCTCTCTTGAAATCCAGAATCGTCTCGAACGTACCAGTATGGTAGACAGCCGAGCTCCAAGGCACACTCAAAATGAAGAACGAATCCGAAGTGCAGCCGGCGAAGCTGACGTTAAACGTCGTGCTCGCACTGCCACTCGTCGCGATATCGCCGAGCGCAATCGGGAAACTGCCTGACGCCGTAATCTGCGGGCTGCACCGCGGCCCAAAGATCTGTTTAAGCGTGAAGCCACTGAGCTGTGTCGTATAAGCTGGCCCAACATTGCCGTTGGTCGCGGTGATCGTCACCGTCCGTGAGTCCCGCCCATCATCCGTCGTGGAGGCGGAGAGCCTCAGTCCGAAACCGGGCAACTCCTTCGGGTCCACAATTCCCCAGTAAGCCGGCTTGGCTTGCAACTCCATGTTGAAGGGCAACGGATAGTCGGTCCGAGCGACAGGGAAGCCATCGAGCCACGTATCGTCGTCAGCCATGCCCCAGAACGTAACGGCGGTCAGCTTTCCTCTCAACCGCCGCAGCGCTTCAAAATAATGCGCGTAGAGCCAGCCCTGCTCCGCCAGAACAGACGCCGGAATATTCATGCCATAGTTCGAAGTTGTATCGCCGGCGTTGTAGACGCTCATATCCATCTCGGTGATCTGCTGCTCGATCCCCGGGAACTTCCTCGCCACAGTTTCGATAGTGTCTACCATTGCCTCCGTCGACGGATAGTTGATTGCGTTATGCATCTCATGCCCAACGCCGTCGAGAGGAATGCCCCGGCTGCGCAGGTCGCTGACCACTTGCACCAGACACGCCAGCTTATTCGGATCGGTCGTGCTGTAGTCGTTGATAAACAACTTCGTCCCCGCGGGTGCATACTGTCTCGCTGCCTGTAGCGCGACATCGATATAGCTCTTCCCGAGCACTTGATAGAACGGCCCATGAGCCAGGCAATCCGGTTGCGTAGGATCGAGCGGTTCATTCACCACGTCCCACACATACACATTGGTGCCGAAGTGCTGCACCTCGCTCTGAATGTGCTCCTGAATATTTGCCGTCACTACAGCCTGATTCGCAGGCGAGTTCGTCCCATCGCCCGTGGCGTACGCAGGAGTTTGCGCCCCGGTCGCCCACACGAGATTATGCCCTCGTATCAGCATGCCGTGGCACACCGCAAGTCCAACCTCGCTGTCTGCATTACCGTAGGTATACGTGCCCTTTGCATTCTCTACGGAACTCCACTTCATATCGTTGCCCGAAACGAGACTATTGAAGTGCATCGTGAGCAACTGGGCATGCGGACCTGACAGGTCGGTCGTATCAATCTCTGCACCGACCGGGAAGAACTCAGACAAAGACTTATAGATCGAAGGAATATTCGTCTGAATCGTCGGCGGCGCAACGTAACTCAACTGGAAGTCGTCAACGTAGAACGACACAAGATCCGTCCCTGATGACGGAACCGTCTGCAGATACAAAAACGCTGTCCCCGCATCGTAACTGCTCGCCATGTTGTAGCCGATGACGCTGATCTGGTGCCAGTTCCCATCCGCAGGCACAGTGATTCCCGGATAAGGAGTTATGCTCGGGAAGCTCGTATTGCCATCGAGCGTGGTCTGCAGACTCATATTGATCACGTGATTCGAGCCATCCGTCGGAACCAGCATCACCCATGCGCTAAGGTTGTACGTCGAACCGTTGTACATCTTGTTGCTGACATTAATCTGCGGTCCATCGTAGTTCGCAACCCTTCCTGTAACCAGCAGACTGTGCGTCCCGCTGTGTGCCTCCGCAGTCGTGTTGGTCAGCGTGGAACTGCCCGTACGCGAACTCCACCCATCCAGACCACCATCCTCGAAGGTCGACGTAATCCCCGTATTGTCCTGCTGACTCGGATTCGGCGGCGGCGGCGCAAGTTCACCGATAACAACATCGCTGATATAGAACGAGTCCGTCGCGCTGCTCGACTGGAAGTAGAGCGTAAGCCCCGTAGGCGGCCCCGGCAGATCGCTGAAGCTGAACGTCCCCTGCACCTTCGTCCAGACCGCGCTCGACAGCGGTCCCGAAGTCGCAATATTGCCGAAAGCCCCTGAGGTGGCGCAGTCCGTCGTCTTCGTCGACATCGTCACTGTCGGATTACTGCTGTCCGGAGCTGCAAGCAACACATACGCGCTCACCTGGTAAACCGCCCCGGCAACAACGTTCGGGACGCTCAGCAGATTCAGGCTCGGCCCCATATACGTGGCCGTCCGGTTCGTCGTCAGAAGCGCCTGTTGATCGCCATTCGGATCGAGCACAGGAGGCGTGGTGTTGGTCAACGTCGCTGATCCAAACGGAATCCACCCATCCAATCCGCCATCCGCAAACGTATAAGTCGCAACCGGAGTTCCACCGGGAGGCGGCGCCGTCTCTGTAATCACGACATCGTCCAGATAAAACGATTGTGCCGTCGTCGGACCGACGAGTTGCGCATAAAGCGTCAAACCCGTCTCTGTGGCGCTCGCCGTATAGCTTCCGCCGATCTGCGCCCACCCTGAGCTCGACACAGGCACCTGGTAATTGCCGATCGTGTCGTAGCACGTCCCACCCGAACAACTCGGATCGCTGCGCTTGATCGTCAAGTTGGCATCGGTCGCACTTTCTCCCGGCGTAAGTTGAACGAAGCCGGTGATCGTATACTTCGCACCCGGCAAAAGGATGGTGCTCACATTGATCGACGGCCCACCCGCGCCACTGGAACCCGTTGTCGTCAGCAGGCTGAACGATCCGCCATGCGCAGCGGCATTCGTAGCCACAGGTGTACTCGCGCCATTAAACGAACTCCACCCATCCGCGGTCCCGTCTTCAAATCCATAAGTCGCTACAACTTGAGCATTCAGGCGGCCGGCAAAAAGAACAGTGAGAAGAGAGATCGAGCAGAAAAGCCACGCGCTCCGGCTTCGTAAGGCACTCTCAACGTATTTAATAGTTGTACCTAACATAATAAATCTCCCTTAATCTGACTGGAACGAATGGTGCTCTTCTGCACCGATCGTGTGCCCCGGTGCTGAAAAATCATCAATTAATACGGCGCTGAGAAGCTAAGACATCAACCTCACGGCTGTCAATACTTCTTTGCACTTTTCCGTCCGCCATCCAAATAGATGCGGAAAATGAATTATTTAATTTGTAATAAAGACAATATGAAGAGATATTTCACTTTGCGGCTGGCTTGGCTTCGGAACCGGAAACTATCTGATCTTGAGTCGGTTACACAAAATCGGCCCAAGGCTCAATTTGTGACTTGGCCTGAACGCGTCATTCGACATTCCAAAGGATCAAAGATCCTGATCGTGATCCACTTCATCTCGACAAGGAGCTCCTATTTAGCCCTTTCAGCCTGTATTGGCTTCATATTTGGTGGGGCGCCTATCGGATGTATCTCCGCATGGGTAGCGTCCTTCAGGGTCACAAGGAACTCGAAGGGATGGTCTCCATCCCCAACGGTGATACGTAGCGCATTGCCCTCCAGCTTCGTCTTGGTGATCGGTGACGGAGCGCTGTTGTCGGAGGGGTCCGCCTGGCTCAGTTCTCCATCATCATCCAGCGCAATCTTCGATTCAGTAACAGATCCGGTGATCCCTGAGCTGTTCTGAACCAGAATCATCGTGGCGAAACTTTTTCCTTGGAACATCCAGTTCCAGGTTCCGGCGAACTTCTGCGCGGTGTTGGTGGATGCAGAAGCTTCCTGCAGGCTCACTGCGCGCGCGAGCACCGTGCTCGAGCCAAATAAAAAGCTTGTCGCCAAAGCCAGCCCAATCAGACCGGCGCGGGATAGCGAAGTTCTCTTCTCAGTCAGCATCATGATACGAACCTCCAGGTTGTCACCATCGAAAATACCCAGCCCCATTGCGTTGCTGCGAGGTACGTGCAAGCACAATGACGCCAGCCGTAAGAGTGTGCGGGCATACACGATTCGCTTTCCAAGGCGAACAGCGGCGTAATCATCGCAGGCAAGCTCACGTGTCTGCGAAATCTTCGACATCAGGTACCGAATGCCGGGGTGCCAGGCCACAGACAGTGCAGTCAACTGACACAAAAAGTGCACCAGAAAATCCTTCCTGCGAATGTGACCGTATTCATGCGCAAGGATCGCCGTGAGATCCGCCTCGGCAAGAGCTGGGATCACTTTGCTAGGCAAAATGATCGCCGGATGAAACACACCAACCGTGACCGGATCGTCGATGGCTGTCGATTCTAGAAGGACAACACGATGCGGAGGCTCGATCCCTGAGCCAATCATTCCTGTCCCAGTCATCCCAATCTCGCTGAGAGAGATCAACAAAGCGTCTCTGCGCAGGTGATGAACTCGATAGATGCCACGGCTAAAGCGGATCAGCTGATAAAGAAAAAGCACCTGCCAGATAACAAAGAGCGCACTTTTCGCACCGGGCGCCAGGATGATCGACTCGTGCGCCTTGGAGTGTCCGTTCAAGATCCAGAATTGATGGTCAGGGTGTTCGGTCCCAGAAATCGGCTGCTGCTGAGATCCCTTTGCGACCACACTCGGGCCGCTTTGCCACAGGGTGTTGAAGACAGGCGCAGCCAGGCAGAAAGCGAATATCGCGAGATAAAAGCAATGTTGATACTTCGCTTTGGCTTTCGCGATCAATGGCGAAAGTCCGGCCGCCAAAATAGCAAAGAGTCCAATCTGCACCGACGCATTGAACAGCCAATCGAATACGAGCTCTCGAATCGTGCTCATTTCGCTTCCTCCTCGGCATCGCTGGCGGCTTCCAGTTTGGCCTGCAATTCAGCAAGTTTTTGCGCGTTGAGGTGCTTGCTCCGTACCAGAGAGACGAGGAGGTCATCTACTGACCCCTGAAACACCTTGTGTAAGACATCCTTGATAGCGTGGGAGTCGGCTGCCTCTTGAGAGACCGTGGCACTGTACTCAAAAGCACGCCCAACGAGCTTCCTCTTCACTCTTCCTTTACGGTGCAGGACATTCAACGTGGTCTGTACGGTCGTGTAGGCAAGTTGAGGCTCGCCCTTCAGCCCCTGCAGAACCTTCTGAACATTCCCCGCGCCATCATCCCAGAGCACGTGCATGATTCTTCGCTCGAGAGGAGTCAGGACCTTAGCAGATTTAGGCATCGGCGAGTTCTCCTATACGCATAGGAGATTATTTCGCGAATACTGTTTTTGTCAACTATATCTATAGGAGATAATTTGGCCGATGCACTTGGTGGGAGCCAATCCTTCCGGATGAATGGCCAGTTCTTCCGTGAGTGTCCAGCTGGCGGTCCCAGGCTGAACCACACGATTTGTATGCTTTACCAACTCCTCAGATGAGTCCTGGGAAACGACATGGCACCAAAGCGATTATCGGTTTACGCATTATCGCCGAGTCACTCATCGAAAGGTCCATCGGGGGTCATGGCAGTTGTGGTCGCATTCATACAGAGTCAGGTGCCTCCTTTTCATAGGGAATATGAAAAAATAGTTGAAGCATGATCCAGGAACCCCCACTCACTACCCACCGCATCCTCGGAATCGATTTCTTCGACCGCTCCGCCGCAGCCGCCATCGACATCATGCGCAAAGGCGGCCTTCTCGTCGTCCCCGCCGCTCCCGCCCTCAAAGACCTCGACCGCAATCCCGCCTACCGCGAGTCCCTCCTCAACGCCGACCTCGTCCTCACCGACTCCGCCTTCATGGTCCTCATCTGGAAACGTCTCCAATCAACCCCCATCAAGCGTCTCTCCGGCCTCGAATACCTCCGCGAGCTCATCCTCGAACCCGATCTCCGCCAACCCGGCAACACTCTCTGGATCATGGCGAGCCCCAGCAGCGCGCAACGCAATCTGGTCTGGCTCGCAGGGCAGGGAATCACCGTCCCCGAAGACCACATCTACATGGCTCCCATGTACGGCAACGGCCCCATCGACGATCCCGCCCTCCTTGATCGTCTCAACCGCCTGCACCCGCCGCACGTCATCGTCACCATCGGTGGCGGCACACAGGAGCGTCTCGGCCTCTACCTCAAACGCTCGCTCGCCTACCGCCCCGCGATCCACTGCATCGGTGCCGCCATCGCCTTCCTGTCGGGCGACCAGGTCCACATCCCCGTCTGGGCCGACAGGTTCTACCTCGGCTGGCTCTTCCGCTCCCTCTCCGAACCGAAGCGCTACATCCCCCGGTACCTTGACGCCATCAAACTCCTCCCTCTCATGCTCCGCTACCGCGACCGTCTCCCCGACCTCAAGTCATAACTGCATAGCCGCTGCATAGCTGCGCCGCTGTTGTCCCTGCCGTAACTGTTGTCGCTGTTCGTTGCTGTTGTCGCTGTCTTCGTTGCTGTTGTCGCTGTCATTGCTGTCGATGCATTTGCTTTTTGGTTGTCATCCTTCCGCGAAGCGGGAGGATTCGCTGTTGCCTTTTCACTTGCTTTCGCTGTTGTTTTTTGGTTGTCATCCCCGGAGGGATCTGCTGTTGTCGTTGCACTTGCTTTTCAGTTGTCATCCTTGCTTTGCTGTTGTTTTTGCCGGTGCTATTTCAGCTGTCATCCTTCCGCGAAGCGGGAGGACCTGCTTTTCGCCTTTGCTGTTGCCGGTGTCTTTTTCGGTCATCCCGGGAACTGTCAGCCTTTGCTTCTAGGTACCCCAAGGCTTCAGCCTTGGGTTTCTATATTGGATCCATAGGATTGGGGGCTTTAGCCCTTGGGGTAAGCTTTCTTCTGGGTGTTGCAAAATCAGGTAATGAAAACTTAGTCTTCCCAAAACGGGAACGCCCAAAAATAAATCCAAAAAAGTTGGCCAATTTTTGGCAGTCAAAAAGCACCACCCAAAACACCATATTTCACCACGAATCCACCACAAACTCACCACGTATTTACCATCAAAAAACACCCAAAATCGCAAAAACCCCCTGCAAAACCCTCCTTTTCCCCTCAAAACATTTTTTTCTTCAAAAAGCCCGAAAACCTCCTGGCGGTTTCCTGCATCAAGGCCGATAAGAAAAGCAGGAAGTCATCCCCTGCCCTGAAAGTTGTATTACCTCCCATGCACCTCAAACCTAAAATCACGTTCATGCGGCCCTCCCCCACGCCCGGCCAGAAACCTTTCATTTCATTGCAGAAATCACTCGCAATCTTTCCCCTCGCGCTTCTGCTGATGGTCCCCGCTCTCCGCGCTCAGAGCACCTTCGGACCCGAGAACAACCTTACTGTCGCCGAGCAATATCTTCTCGCCGCCGCTAACGAAGCCCGCGCCAATCAAGGACTTCCGCCCGTTCGCCTCGACCCCGTCCTCACCGAGGCCTCAGCCTTCCACGCCCGCGAGATGGCCAACCACGCCGCCATCTCCCACCAATTCGACGGCGAACCCGAGCTGGCAACGCGCGGAGCCAATGTTGGCGCACACTTTAGCCTCATCTCAGAAAACGTAGGCGAAGCCCCCACCTCCGTCATCATCCATGATCTCTGGATGCACTCCCCCGGTCATCGCGCGAACCTACTGGATCCAAACGTAGATAGCATCGGTATAGCCATCGTCACTCGCAACAACCAGCTCTATGCCGTCGAAGACTTCGCCAGCACCGTCCAAACCCTCACACTCAACCAACAGGAACGCACCGTCGCCAGCGTTATCGCACAATCCGGAATGCAGGTCGCCGAAACCACCGATGACGCGCGTCAAACCTGCATGATGAGCACTGGATACGCAGGCTCGCGTCAACCATGGTTTGTCATGCGCTACACCGCAGCAAGCCTCAACGAAATCCCCACCCAACTCAAGAGCCGCCTCAACTCCGGCAAATACCATCAAGCCGTAGTCGGAGCGTGCCCCACTACGCGCAAAACACCCTTCACCGCCTACAACATCGCGGTTCTTCTCTACCCGTAAAGTATCGAAACAGCAGAAGGGACAACGTGCCTTGCGAAACCTAGTGCGCTCTAGTCATGTGATACGCAGCATCGGCTAAAGGCTCCCTTCAAGATCGCTCTCCGCATCATGACGCTGGAGTCGTCTTTGACCCCCCTATCTGTATTTTGTTATAACTGTAGAAGCGCGGCGCGTGAATATATCGCGTTTCAGAACACTCCTGAGTAGCTCAATGGCAGAGCATTCGGCTGTTAACCGAAGGGTTGTAGGTTCGAGTCCTACCTCAGGAGCCATACACACCATACAAATGAGTAATTTGCAGAGACCACCCGAGAGGTGGCTTTGTTCGTTTTGGCAGGGTGGCTGTTTTGGTGGCTGTTGAGGAAATTCTTGTGGCTGTCTCCCGCCCGCCGCTCCACGCCAAGCTGAGCATGTACGCGCAGCCCGATCGCAATCCCTACTCTTTGGTTGCAGCCAAAGTCACGTTGCGGATGCCCCGGCCCACCTCATTGTTGATAGAGCGTCTGCAGAGTCTGCTTATCGCCTACTAGGCCGGGCTGGACCGTCCAAACCGGTCGAAGTTGCCGCAAACGCCGTTTTCCGGGATTCTCGTCCGAGACTTGAACTACGATTCCGTATGCACGGTATCGGCCACAGGTTCAGCTTCATCGTTTGGGCGGTAGTCCTGTCGGTGGGGATTACTCCATGCTTAGCTCAAGGTCCGAGCTTGTCAGGAGCTTGGCGCCAAGCTCGCGTGAAATGGATCAAGCCTCCCGCAGAACTTCACTTGAATGAGCGACAAGGCGAGGCCAGTACTCTCTACTTTGCATCCGATCACAGATTTATGCTGCTCTACGCCAGCGTCATTCAAAGCCCGAAGGCTGAAACCATCAGCCACGGAGACGGGCAAGTCGTGTTCCTTGGCACTTGGCAGATGGATGGCGGCAAGCTGGGAGCGAAATTCCGGCTTGTTAGTAGAACGGTGTCACAAGAAGGCGAAGCCTTACCCGGGCCAATCCAGCAAGAGACCATTCGTCTCAGTGGCGCAACCTTGATGTTTAGGAGGAAGCGCTTCCTTAGAGACACTCGCTTGGACAATGAGTTGTCGATGATCTTGCAAGGTGCGTCCGCACGCTCAGTCACAGGGGACAACGGACAACCTTAAGAGCGTCGTATTTCCCTTAAGTCGGGTTTTCTGCAAGTTCACCGGCCAGCCAGCACGGTGCATTAGATTTGGCTGACACGCCGTTTACGGAGAACCTGAGGTTGGTCCATCCGCGCCGTCGAACTCCTCGACATATTCAAATCCACCCTCTGGCTTGATTGTGGCCCCGTTCCCAGAGACGGTGACGACTCTAGCGTCTTCGGAAAGCATCATTTTCAGACGAACGGACGATCCGTATTCTGCTGGAAACGGAACCATATTGTCTTCGAGGATGTCTCCGGCCAGCAGAGACCCTTCGTAGATGTATGAGGGAAGCTCGCCTACGTTCCCGTCGATCTCCATCTGTTCCACGATGATCCGAACTAGCTGCACACCGCCCTCGCCGGACGAGACTCCTGGTTCCCCGGGCGTGCGATGAACATACGCCCTGAGGAGAACCGACCCGGATCCAGCCTCGTCAAACCCGACAGAGATGAGTTCGGAATCATGCATTTCAATAGCTACGTTCACCGTCGCCCCTCGCAGCTTAGAGTCTACTTTGGACGCCGCTTGCCGAGTTCCGTGAAAGTCGCATTTTGAGCAACTACGGCTGATCCAAGTTGGTCGAACTTGCATGAAACGCCGTTTTTCACGAGCTTAGACATTGATGCCCCCGGCAGGGAGATAATCTCTCATGGTCAAACGGATCTACGCCTCCATCGTGTTTTCTTTGCCTTTGTTGATTCCTGCTGCACACTGTCAATCCGTTCAACCCGAGTCTTTTCTGATTGAGCCAAATCGTCCCATTGCTTATCTGAGCGTGGATCATGTGGGGTATGGTGCGGCTGAAGGAGGAGTCCGGAAAGAGCGGGTTTGGCTCCGATTCAAGAACAACTGTCGGCTACCAATCGATTTGCACGCGAACGGTGCTCCGACCGACGCACCCGGCGATGACATGACGGTCATGTACGAGTTGATCCGGCCCACGATGCGAGGAATCTTGGTTACAGAAGACGGGCCTCATCCCGAGGCGAAACGAGTGACACCGCCGCCAGATACGATGTCCGAGGTCGGATCATCTGTTACGGTACTGCCGGGCGAGAGTGCCCTGTTCAGTGTCCCGAGCGCACACTTCAGCAAAGACTGGGAGATGCATATTCCATTCAAATTCAGGTTGCCGCCTGGAAAAGGACCGCGAGACGATAACGCCTGGGGAGGAGAACCTGAGATGTTCCTGACCTACACGTTTTGGGACCTTCCGCCTTCAGTCCAACGAGCCTTGACCGCAAAAAGAAGCAGCCAATGAGTTCTTGCTGACTCGGGCACCGACCAACTCCCGGGAAGTCGTTGTTTTGGGCAATCACGCCGTCGCAGGTCGGCCGAGCGGTCGAACTTGCCGACATTCCCGTTTTGCGTGCGCGAAGCCAGTGCCAGCCTACCGGAACGCCGCCTCGACGTTACTGCCGTCTCAACCCTGCAACACGCTCAAGCAGAGCGCGAGCCTCGCCGACAGTCGCACCTATTCGCATCTCGAATTCATCTCCAAGGTTTATTCCGTTGCAAATCTCATTCAGTGCGTTCTGGACAATGTTGGTCTCTTCCGGCGTGAGGTCTAATCGAGCGTGTGCCGCTCTACCAACAGCCACAAGACCGCGATTTCCGTCCTGAAAGATGTGCTCTTCGACAGTCACTTCTTGGCCTGCTCCGTAGGCCAAATTCTCGTCGTCTGGATCGAGCGGGCCGCTTTCGATGCGGTACGTCGCGCGACTCAAGGGCTGCGCGATGACGGGTCTCCAAACGTCTGTTCCCTCGTTCAGCATTGGGACATAGATGGTCATCGTATCCATGAACGTCAGCGTATCAGCTTGTCCCCTCTAAGGAGATCACCGCCAATAGCCAGGCAGGCGTCCGGAAAGTCGGGTTTGCGGCAAGAGCATCCCGTCGAACCATCCGCACCGTGCCCGGAGTCGCTCAAAACCCCGTTTTTCGCGCCCCTTGGCTGTACAAGGTTCTTTGGGCGACAGGCGATCAGCACGACCGCGCTGTTATCGTGCTTTATATGAATCGAGTTGTTATCAGCTTGGCAGAGTTCGAGACCTTCACAAGACCACTTCTCGGACTCCCTATAAGCCACATCTGGAACGGGTATGGATCGGCGATTTTTTTTGAATTTGGCCTCTTGAACCCAAGTTTCAGACGCAGGCGTGATGGTTCACATGGCAACCCAACCGGAGAGTTTACGTTGATGATCGAATGGAGTTGGCGTATCGAAGGGAAGCGCCGGATCTGGTGTGGGAGCTGGATTGACGAGGAACGATGGGGCCGGATGTTCCCAAAACTACAGAACGCACGAGTTGCCGCCGTTTCACTCACGGGCAGGCTTCCTGAAATCGACATCGCCTTGGATAATGGGCTTCATGTCGTCTCTTTCATGACTGCGGAGGGTGACCCGGAGTGGGGTCTGTTGAAACTTTATGGGGAAGAGACTACATCCGTAGGCGTCGCAGCAGGGCGGCTCGTGCTGACAGCAGATCTTCCAAAGTTACAAGTGCGGGCGACGCAATAACAGCGTGTCCGCATATAGGTGATGCCTATAAGCGAGCGAGCTGCTCAAAAGCTTTTATCAATTCCGGCTCGAGAGTTTTGACGATGCGTCCTTCGCCAGGATCCCATTCAGCTTCATCCGTAATTGCGTAGATGGCCCAGATATTCTCGTCCTTTGTCTCCCAATGCGGAACTACCCTGTCTAGTTGGCTTGCGGCCTTCCACGGATCTTTCAGTCTCGCCGCAACTTCTCTTGCGATCTGCCGGGCAACGGTCTGTCGAGCGCTTTCTTGTGACATTGGGTACGGAACTCTGAGTGCAGAGAACATTTGTTGCACAAGCATCTCGACCTGATCTCGGCTGTACACCTTGTCCTCAGCTGCAACGCGATACACCGATTGCTCTTCATGCCCGGCCTCAATGAGCTCGACAGCGGTTTGCGCCATGTTCTCCGGAAGAAGGTCCCCACAAGTCCAGCGTGAAGCAATCAAGACGGGATCGAGGTGTGACATCGGTGGTGGTGCTTTGCTCATGCACACTAGCTTATTACCTATCTAAGGCAGGCTCCCGAAAGATCGACCGGTTGAGACCCCCCCCGGCTTACCGGCAACTTCCGCGTCGTAGTTTCCGAAAGAGGCTTTAAAAGGCGTGCGCCGGTCGGATATGCTCAACCCGTGGTCACCCGGAGAAAATCTAACAACGCGACCTCCAACAACTCATCCTACGTAGAAGACTGGCGCTTGTATTACGCTCAGCGCCGGAGCATCTTCCAGGCCTTGGCTTGTTGCGCCGCCGGAGCCGTTGTATCGATGTCGATCATCGTGGTCGTCCCAGATATATTTCAGTCGCAGCATGTGACGACCATTGATGTAGTGGGCGCGGTGGGGGCGCTTTTCTTGTTGGCTACTGCCTTCCAGTGGTTCCGTTTCGTTTGGACACTCGGAGGCTGGACTTGCCCACGCTGCCGGGAGTCTTTCTTCCATTCGACATTCGTGCGGACCCGTTTGGTCGTCACTGTCCTCATTGCAATCTTCGCAGACCTTCCCGCTCCGAAGTCGTTCCCGCACCCTGAACCTGAGTGGTTCCCGCGAAGCCGGGTTTTGATCGAGTTGACGCTCCAGTGAGTTGACGCAATCGAATTTGGTGGAAACCCCGTATTCTCCGAACAAACTCGGAATCAAAGAGTAACCGGCTTGCTATCGCCAAACAAAATCCGAAAATGACTGAGCGGCTACCTAGAAACGGAATTGACCCGTCGACTCGCGGTCTTTTCGGGCTCGCCGACGGGGAGCCTAAGCGGTTTCGAATCGACGGAAATGGCTGCAGTCATGCGCCGCTGGCTGTATTCTTCGGTTCATGGAACTGAAGCTCGCCCTCTACAAAGCGGAACAAATTCTCAATGAAGAGCGGTTGCGACCAACCTGCATGTACGTTGATAAGGGCGTTAACTGGGCGGCTGAGATGCAGCGCCTCGTAGCACAACTCAAGGCCGGAGAAGTGCTGAAGCAGGAAGCACTTGCTGTCGCGGCAGACGGATCGCGGCGGCTAAACATCACGGGAATGAGAGCGCAGAACCCGCGCACGGTGTCAGAAACCCCGGAACAATACGAGTTCGTGGGCGCGAACTACGGTTTTTTGCTGAAGCTCATGAATCAGGTTGACAAGTCTGACCTTCCTGCGTTTGTCTCAGCACTTATCGCGCGGACGCTAACCCATGGCGATTACGTTTATGACCGCAATGAACATCATTACCCGGAGCTGGACGGGAAAGTCTCGGAACTGCCTTTAGTCGCAGAGTTCGCCATCCGGACGGGACACCTAAAGGAGTTGTTCGAAGTGATGTCGCAGGCGAAGAACCCGACGCCCGGACTTGCGCTTTTGATGATGCAGCTAGCGGATACCCTCTCGTTCAACTTCACCATTTTCCCTGAGACAGATTTGGAGATGATGGGCTCCTGGCTCAAGCCCCTACTAGAAATGGCCGATCTGCAAACCCACTCCGCGCGCGGAGTGCGGGCCAGCGGCGCGATGGTTCAGAACCCGCATTACAAACCGGGCCGTGAGCGGGAAGCGGGGATGATTGTCATACAGATACACCACCTTCTCGCGGAGATCAGTCAGGCGTTGTTCTTCTACTTGAAAGGTGCCTTACAGGATATTCCAAGTCTTGAAATCGACGATGACAGGCGAAAGGTCATCGGCTTCATCGAAAGCCTCGGTTTCGATCCTGTGCTTACCGCATCTCTCCAGAAGGCCGAAGACCTTTATCGAAACACAGCGGACGCCTTTGATCTAAAAAGCTGCATCGGTCACCTTCGCAGTTTTTACGAGCACGTTCACATCCAAGCTGCCGCGACATTTGCGGCTCAGAAACAGGAATCGGTGAAAGATGAGTTCGATCCATCCGTGACATTGCTAAGGAACGACGGCACTCTGACGTGGCAACAGGAACGGTTTGCCAGGGGCCTGTACACTCTGCTGAGCAGTGAGGGCGTCCACTCTCTTACCTCTGAGCGGGAGTTTGCCCGGATGCTGAGGAACATGGTTATCGAATATCACCTGATGTTCCTGTCGATTCTCGACAAGCAAAGCTTTATGGTCCGTGACGCGAGTTCCTATCGCGAAGGCTATGCACAGACGTAGGGAGACCCCTCGGCACCCGTGGCGAAGTACCCTCCGCTCCAGCGTCCGTCAAGGCGCTTCGCCCGCTACGCGGCGCGCAAAGATCGCGCGGCCTTGACCGACGCTTGCGCTCGGGTGAGGCGCTGTCATGAGAAGAATGTCTTCTTCTCATGTGTCCAAAGACACATGAAACAAGCGACAGCGGGAGAGCCATAGCGAGCTGGCCAGGGCAGCGAAAGCCGACGAGGCCGCAACCAACGCCGCGCCTGCTCAGAATGGGTAAGAATGGGTAAAAACGGGTATTTACCGCGATTGGGTGCAAAATGGCTATAAATGGGTGAAAATGGATATCAGCCATGCACCGCATCACCAACATCACGATCACCCCGGAAATCCTCAAGCTCATCGCCGAGATCGACGAGTTCAAGGGGCGCTGGACGGTCATTGAAACCCTCGCCCCTGAAAAACTGACCACGCTTCGGCGTATCGCCACGATTGAGAGCGTGGGGTCGTCCACCCGTATCGAGGGGTCAAAGCTCAGCGATGCGGAGGTGGAGAAGCTGCTCTCCGGGCTGCATACCAAATCATTTGCAAGCCGCGACGAGGAGGAAGTCGCGGGCTATGCCGACGCGATGGACATGATTTTCGAGGGATACGAGGCTATCGCTTCGACCGAGAATCACATCAAGCAGCTCCACGGCGTCCTCCTCAAATACAGTTCCAAGGATCAGGATCATCGCGGCCAGTACAAGACCGTCACGAACCATGTCGAGGCGTTCGGACCTGACGGCAAGAGTCTGGGCGTTGTCTTCGAGACGGCGACCCCGTTTGAAACGCCGGGATGGATGAAGGACCTTGTCGATTGGTTCAACCGTGCCGTGGAAGAGGAGAGCCATCACCCTCTGATCCTCATTGGGATCTTCATTGTGGTGTTCCTCGCGATCCATCCGTTCAAGGACGGCAATGGCAGGCTATCGCGTGTGCTCACCACCCTGCTGCTGCTGCGGGCCGGGTACAGCTATGTCCCCTACAGCTCTATGGAAGGCGTGGTTGAGCAGAACAAGGACAGCTATTACCTGGCCCTCCGAAGGACTCAACAAACGATCCGCAAGGAAGAACAGAACTGGGAGGCTTGGTTGGTCTTCTTCCTGAAGACGATGGCTAAGCAGAAAGATAATCTCGCCGCGAAGGTGAAGGAAGAGCAGGCGGTTCGCTCATCTTTGGCCGCCCTTTCCCGTCAGATTCTGGAGCTGGCGAAAACGCGCGGCGAAGTCACCGTCAAGGAAATCGAGGACTCGACCGGCGCAAACCGCAACACCATCAAGGTGCATGTCAAGAAGCTGGCGGAGCAACAATATCTGCGTCAGGTCGGGCAGGGGCGCGGGGCACGCTACACGATCAAGTAGCTGCCGCGCGGTTGGCCTCAAGGGTCATGAAGTCGAAGGTAAAAGCGTTTCCTTCAAGGAAGGCAAATCTTAGAGTCTAGGGTCAATTGGTTCACTTTCCAGTGCTAGAACTCCGAAG
>CAWIQU010000011.1:0-85515 GCA_963838345.1 uncultured Acidobacteriaceae bacterium
GGGGCGGCTACGATAAAGCTGCTCCCCAGGTGGATCCATCACGGACGCCTCGGATGCCTGAACTTTGCCTGGGAACAGTGCGGACACAGACGTACAGACGCGAGACTGCGCGAGACTCAAGGATAGACGACCTTTAGGCCGGAAGTCAACGATGATCGCGGTTCGCTTGTGGACTTTTGGTAGTCTCAGTCGCATGAAGCGATGGGGCTCGGGCGCGCGGGCGGGGTGGGCGGGGATGCTTAGGGCCGGATTGTTTGGGCTGTTGGTCGGGGTGGCTTCGGCGCAGGCTCCCGCGTCACCGACGGCGGTTGCCGGTAAAGAGATGGAGGCGGCCGAGGCGCTGGTGGGTAAAGCATTGTTTCTGCGTGGGTTTTACCTGGCGAACGACTTGAATTACGACGCCGCAGGAAAGGTCCTGGGGTCGCCGAAGGTGGGCGACTGGACCCTGGCGGCAATAAATGTGCTGAAGGTCGAGCGGCGAGGGACGGGTGAGATCGAGCTGGATGGGGTTAGGGTGGCGATCCGGTATAACGCAGATGCTCATGAGTTTCAGCGGCACGCGCTGAATGACGAGAAGATACGGCTGGTGGTGAAGGACTCGGGTGATGCGAAGCAGTTGGAGGGGGCGTTTGCGGCGATGTTTGCGGTGGGGATCGATCCGGGACTGCAGAGGGCGATGCCGGACTATTGGCGACACTATTTTGATCCTTCGCTGGCTTGGCCGCAGGATGCTTTGAGTGGGCAGACGATTTATGCGATGAATGGATCGGCAGATCAGATCAAAGATGTGACTGCGCCAAGGGCGGAGCATCGGGTGGATGCGAAGTATAGTGAGTTCGCGATCAGGGATAAGGTGCAGGGAACGTTGCAGCTTCGGTTGGTGGTGAATGCGGACGGAGTTCCTCTGCGGATTGCCGTATCCCGGCCGCTGGGCTATGGGCTGGACGCGATTGCGGTGGAGGCAATGATGAAGTGGCGGTTTGTGCCAGGGATGAAAGATGGGAGTGCGGTGGCGACGGGGATGGTGGTGGAGCAGCAGTTTTCACTGACGAATGCACCGCGTTAGTGTTCGAGCTGGGTGGTGCTGGGCTGCTGGCCGAAGCTGGTCTGGAGCAGGCGGGGGATGACGGGTTTGCGGTGGCGGCGCGGGGGTGTGCCGGGGGTGGCGGGGTCGAGGCGGTAGAGGATGAGGAGGTTGCGCTCGGGGTCGTCCAAGGCGGGGAAGGCGGCGACGCGCTGGAGATGGTACATGGGGGCGAGGGCGTCCATCTTGTCGTCGTCAACCTGGTTCCAGGTGACGTACCAGCCGGGGTGGTAGGCCTGGACGCGGACGGGGAGATCCATGGTGCCGAAGTCGTCGCAGATGGAGGGGAGGCCGGTCATGAGAGAGAGCTGGGAGCCGCTGATGGAGAGGATGAGCGGGTTGTGGGTGGGGTCGGCGGAGACGATCTGGTGGATCTGGGCGGCGGCGCTGGTGAAGGTGTAGTCGGGGGTGCGGACGTAGTGGAGGGTCTGGCGGGCGTCGGTGATGGTGATGACGGCGAGGACAGCGGCGACGGAGGCGACGGCGAGGCGGTGCAGCGAGGTTGCGTGCGTGGTGCGGTTTTGGGGATTTGAGCTCCAGAGGCTGGAGAAGACGACGGGGACCAGCAGAGTGAGGGGGACCGCGATGACCAGGTAGTACCGGGGCTGGAGGTTGTTGTGGTAGGCGAGGAAGGCGGCGTAACCGGCGGCCCAGAGGATAAGGGACGGGATGAGCGGGTTGCGCAGGAGGCGGGGACGGAGGAGAGAGGCCGAGGCGGCGGCGAGGAGGGCCAGAGGATAGAGGATGTTGCCGATCCAGAGGCCGTCGGCGATGGTGTCGGCGAGGACCGAGAGGAGCGTTGGATGGGGTGATGCCGGTGTAGCCGTTGGCGCTCGAAGAGGTAGTGGTAGTCAGGGAGGAAGTGGGGGCGGACGATGAAGAGGTAGTAGCTGAGCCAGATAACGGCGGCGAGGGCCGCGGCGGGAAGGCTGAGGCGAAGGAAGGGACGGAGGCGGTATCCGGCGCGGGCCCAGAGGAGCCAGGCGATCGCGGGGAGGAGAAAGATGGCGGTGGTCTTGGTGAGGACCATGAGGGGAAGAAGGAGGCCGAGGGCGAGGAGCGGCAGGGTCTGGAGGATGCGGGTTCGGAGGGGAGCGTGGCAGTTCCCTGCTCCGGCGGTGTGGCGTAGGAGGCGGCGAGGAGGGCGAGGAGGGTGAGGAGGATGAGGAGCGGCTCAAGGATGGCCATGCGGGTGAAGACGTAACAGAAAGGGCTGACGGCGAGAAGAAGGACGGCGATTGCGGGGGCGAGGGTGGTTTCGGTTTTTTTGCCGGAGGAGAGAAGCTGCCAGCGGCGGAGCAGGAAGTAGGAGGCGAGGAGGATGAGGGCGAAGATGGCTACGGTGAGGGCGCGGGCGGCGGTGAGATTGACGCCGGTGAAGCGGAAGAGAGCGGCTTCGAGGAGAGGCCAGACGGGGAGGGCGGCGGCGGGGTTGAAGTCTCCGGGGACGTACCAGTGGCCGCGCTGGAAGTGGCGGATGGCGCCGTCGCCGTACCAGCCTTCGTCGGTGTATTTGGCCCAGTCCATCCAGGGGGAGTGGTTGGGGAAGTCGGCGCTGAGATGGAAGGCGTGCAGGGGAGGAAGATAGCGGCGACGAGGAGGAGAACGGCCTCGATGGCTTTGAGGATGCGGGACGAGATGGAGTGCGACTGGTCCATGGACTCGAAGGATTAAACGCAGAGTTGTGGCAGAGAGTTCCAGAGTATTACAGAAGTGTGACTGCGGATTTTTTTATAACGTGGCTGGAGTGCTTATTTTGCAGGGGTTTTCCCGATTTTGGGCTGAAACGTAGTGTTAATTCCGTGGTGAGTTTGTGGTGGATCGCGTGGTAAAACGTGGTCAATTAGCTACCACTTCGGGCACGGAAAAACATGCCACGTTTTCAACTTTATTTCTGCGTCGAGCGACTACTCGTAGGAGAGTGCGTCGATGGGGTCTTTGCTGGCGGCTTTGAGGGCCGGGTAGAGTGCGCCGAGGATTGCTCCGATGAAGGCGATGAGGACGGCTTTCCAGACGTAGGGAAGGTCGATGACGAAGTCGAGAGTGGGAAAACTGGCTTCGAGGGCGGCGCTGAGGGCGAAGCTGGCGATGATGCCGAGGACGATGCCGACTAGTGGCCAGGACGGCCAGTCTCGCGCAGGACGATACCGACGATGTAGGAGCGCGAGGCGCCCATGGATTTGAGGATGCCGATCTCGCGGGTGCGCTCCATGACTGCGGTGTACATGGACTGGAAGATGACGAGGAAGCCGATGACGACGGCGATACCGATGACGACCTCGAGGCCGATGTTGAAGCCGGGAAGCGCGATCGGGTGAGATGGAGGAGAGATATTCATCTGCGGTCTTCACTTCGTAGGTGCTCATGCCGGGAGTGGCGAGGACGGCTTTGCGGATATCGTCCTGGTACTTCGGCGGGTCTTCGGTGCGGAGGTAGAACATGGTGGCCTTGCCCTCGGTACCGGTGAGGGATGCCCATGGTCTCGATGGGAACGAACTTGCGGCCGCCTTTGCCGTGCTCGACGATGCCGCAGATGCGGAAGTCGTGATTGAGAATGCTGATTGTGTCGCCGATCTTTTTGCCGTCTGCGACGTAGTCGTCGATGATGACGTCGTTGGGTCCCTGGAAAGGAGTGCCGGAGATAAAGGTGAAGGGCAGGAGGTCGTTGAAGCTTTTGAAGTCGATGCCGTAGATGGTGTCGAGGGAGCCGGTGATCTGGACGTTGACTGGGGCGGAGACGGCGACGTGGGGGATTTTGGCGAGGATGTCGGCGACTTTGATGGAGGCTCCGGCGGGGCTCATGCCGATGAGGTTGCTGGCGGTGTTGGGGCGCACGAACATGTCCATGCCGATGCCGTTCTGACGGGTCTTGAAGCCGTTGAGCTTGCCCATCAGGATGGCGGCGATGGAGAGGATCATGATGACCTCAATCGCGATGGCGAGGCAGCTGATGAGGGAGCGGAGGGGACGATGGACGAGGTTGCCGACAACAAGTTTATTCATGCTGTTAACAGTGTATGGGAATGGGACGGCCAGTGGTCGACATCCGATGAGGCGTCCGCGTAGCCATTCGTTCGCCGTTACTGATTAACGAGCCTGGAAGTCTCCGGCATAGATCGCGCCAGAGTCGTTTTTGCACTCTTCGAGAGCTGTCGATGGGACAAGGAGATAGTGGGGATCGACTGAATTTATGTTTCTGAAGTCGTAGCTATCGCAGGTCTTCCAGTTCTTGAGCGAGGCATGGTTGCTCATCTGATTGATGACGCCAGAGCTCAGGAACAGGAAGTCGGGCTTCTCTGCAACGCAATCTTCAATGCGTGTGTCTAAGGTGCGGCCTGCTTTATCTCTTCCGTTGACCAGATTGCCCAGATCGCAGATATTGGCCCGGGAAAAATATCCGATGTAGCCAATGTCTAATGCAATCCCGCGCTTGTTCTCGAAGATTTCGAGGTGATGGCTCTCGAATTTCTTCACGAGATCGGCACGACCCCGAAGGACGGGATACATCGCTTTCGCTTCAAACGGCAGCGCAAGGAGGAGCATCGCGATAAAGCCGTAGACGCTCACCCTTGTCCGATTGCTCAGTTGTTGATCCGGTACTGCCCGACTGATTGCGAGGATGTTCCAAATAATGGAAAAGACAAAGGTCCATGCGAAGTAGCGATCTCCCTGAATCAGCTGTCCCCGCAGAGCAGCTAATGCAAACACGATCGGAAAGACTGAGTTGGCAAGAAGAGTTGTCGGGGAAAACGAGCCAGCGCGGACCAGCAGGGCGAAGGTGAGAATCCAGAAGAAGAACATTCCGGCACCAAAGGTTATTGCACCAGCAAAGACCAGTGAAGTTGAGGTTACGGCGTCATGCAGGTTCGGAATGCCGGTCGCTTTTGCCAATGCGGTATCGGGCAGCAAGAAATGCATTTTGACGCGAACGAGAACAAGAGCGAGAAGACCGCCCAAAAGAAGATGACTGTTGCTCAGTACAACCTTGGAGATTTGATCGGCGCTGAAGGTCTTACCTCGATCCAAGAGTTTCTCCCCGATCAGCATGGCGAAGGCCAGACCGCATACCAGTATCAATTCGATGCGCAGGAGGACGGCTAGAAATCCTACTACCGTGAATCCAAGATACTGCACGAGCGTAATGGACTTTCTTGAGGATTGGGTGAACGTGATCAGACAGATCAAGGCGACGAAGGAAATAGCGAGTCCGGTCTCCATGCCGTCGTCCAGCCAGCGAACGGCAGTGGGTGAGACGAAGATAAAAAGCATTACCAGGCCCAGCAAACGTGCAAGCGACGATTTAGTGGGAACAAATCGAAGAAATAGAAAGGCCATGCCAAGGAGGAGCAGGACGTGGACAACGCTCGAGACGAGGCGCGCCAGATTCGGTGAATGAAGAAAAATGCGAAGGAAGGAAAGCAGATAGACGTAGAGCAGACTGGAGGCTCCATAGTTTGAGTGCACCCCATCGTAGGTGATCTGATGAGTTCGCAGTAAGTTGTCTGCGTATCGAAGATGGATGAAGGCGTCGTCCTGGACTCCTGGCCATGAAAGGGTTATCCAGTAGACAAGCCATATCAGGAAGACTGGAATGCAAAAACGATAAAGTCTATTGACTACAGAGAGCTCACCTTACAATTTTAGGGCACAAGACGATGACTAAATATGCGTAAGGTCAGCCTTCAGAAGAAACGGGTTCAGGAGGGGCTTGGGGGCGCAGCCGATTGGGAAGACTGCGAATGGGTGCGCCACGGCGGATGGAAATGCCTTCGGGACCGATGACTAAAGTTCCAACAACGGGCATGACGTAGGCACCCACGACGGCAGAGAAGACAATGCCGAAGGCGATATAGAAGTACATGTAGATGACCCCGTCCAAGCCACCTTCGGGTGCGATGTGAGCAAAAAAGACAGCCACCAGAAGACCCCATGGAGCATCACGTAAATCGCCGCAGAGCGAGTCAAAGAGAACGAACAGACCAATCCACAAAATTGGCGCGAGCAAGAAGACGCCGCGCCACCCCAGAAAAGCGTACGCCTCCGCAGCCGGCGAGAAAGAGACACCGGTCGTTGTGTCTTCGTCGGAGAGAATACCAACTTCATGGGCAAATACATTGCCGGTGTTATATATGGGCTTATCTTTCCATATGACATGCGGAACGAGATTTTCAAAATCGAAGATGATTGGAAAGAGCCCATCGAATCCAGTTTGCCGCTTGTACTCAATGATTGCGTCGTCCAATGCGAATGCCGTCAACCGGTCAAAGAAACCTTGCGGGGTATTGAAGTAGCCGTGGACAATATCCGCGTCCGCGTCGCTAGACGATTCCAGATATTGTTCACGGACGCCGCCAAGGTCGGAGAGCAACGAGACGACGACGGTGAAGTTTTCTTCCGCAGAGTCTCCACGGATGGATCGGCCATACTGCGCATAAGGAACCAGGTAGTGGAAGATGAAGAACGCCGTAAGAATGCCGATGCCAATCTGGATTCTGCTGACCCTATAGCGCTGAGAGGCTGCGGCCAAGAGCCAGCAGATGAACGGAGTGATAATGCCCTGCTTCGAGAAGCCGAAGAGACCGATGGAGAACAACAAAGTGCTGGATAACATGACCGGAAGATTGACGCTTCGTGTACCACCGGAGCGCCGGATTGTGTGGATTGTGCCCAGGACAATGGCCAGAGGGAAGAACTGGTTGATCTGATTGACTGCGCTGAGCACCGAACCGTTGCCCCCAGGCACGAGCCAGCCTGCAACAAAGATCAGAACCCCGGTGACCATGCAACCCACGGTTGCTGTCTGCATGTTCGCTTCGGTTACGAGATCTTTCAGGATCGCTTTTTTCGTCGTTATTCGACGGGCGATGACGACTGCGACAAACATGGAGCAGATGGAGCCGAGATAGACACCTATACCGAGAATCGGGTTATCGAGGTTTGAGTCTGCAGGCTCTCCGAGGATCGCCTTCCAGCATAGGCCGATGATGAGGGTGAGGGTTGAGAAAAAGAAGATATAGGAACCGGAGGGCTTCGTAAAGCCGCCCGCAAAGTTGAAGGCCAGGACAGACACGATAACAAAGAACAGGCAGCCGAGCGAAAAGAGCCCGTTCGTTCCTTCCAACAACTGCACTACACAGAGCATGCCGGCAAAGTAGAAAGCGGGTGGGAGCGGAATGCGGTCGGGAAAAGGGATGCGCACTCGTTTGTTTCTCCACTCGTGGCTAGTTGAACTTTGGGAGGTTCACAACTGACTGTGCGGGCGATTAAGACCCATACTTGAGTGTTGACCTGAGTTTTCCGCCGCGATATCTAAGGCTGATGATAGCGAATGCGGTCAAAGCCAGTCAAAGAGATTCGGCGCAGAGAAGAGTGTCAATCACGTGGATGCAGTAGGGTATCTTTGACGAATGGGGAGCTCACAGACCGAAGTAGCCGCGCGAGGGCACCTGTCCTTACGGAGGGTACAGCAACTCGACTCTCTACGTGGATTTGCCGCCGCCACGGTCGTTTGTCACCATTGGTTTCTGGCATTTCAGACAGACGCCCCACGGTGGTTTCTGGTTCCTCTCTTCGCCGGACATGAAGCGGTCGTTCTCTTTTTCGTTCTCAGCGGGTATGTTCTGTCGCTGCCGGTGTGGACGAATAAACAGCTGAGATATCCAGAGTATCTTTTGCGGCGAGTGAGCAGAATCTATCTTCCCTACCTTGCTGCGTTGGTGCTGGCTGCGGTTGGATGTTACTTCTTTTTCGGTTCGCGGATTCCGCTCACTCCATGGTTCGACCGCACGTGGCAGACGCCATTGAGCGTACCGATGATTCTTCAGCAGATATTGATGGATCCTAGTCCAGTGCTCAATACCGCCTTCTGGTCCCTGCGGTATGAGATGGAGATGTCGTTTGTCATCCCGTTTGTTTGCCTGTTGATGCTACGCAGCGGACGGTTTTCTGGAATCGCGTTGGTGGTGGCGCTGAAGATTGTCTCGTCCCTTTTGATCCATAGCCGGTTCGGCGAAGGTCTCCTCTCCCAGGCTTTGCACTACGGTGTGTATTTTGTCGCCGGAAGCGCAGTGTCGCGCGAACAGAAGACTCTGAAGAGGATCGTCAGCCATGCGAGCAAGCCAGTCTTGTGGCTTGTACTGCTTGTCACGCTCGTTCTGTATTTCTATAACGATCGGTTGGCAGGGGCTCAGGGGGAGATTCTGGTTCTGATTGCGACGTGCTCCCTGATCATTCTGGTTCAGGATGACAGGGTCGGTCTTGGCCTGAAGAGCCGGGTGGGGGAGTATCTGGGCCGCATCTCCTATAGTTGGTATCTCGTGCATGGCACGGTTTTGTTTGTTGTTTTGAATCTCTTGTATGGGAGGATTCCTCTTGTGCTGACGGCCGTGGCTTATGGCGCCGGCAGTTTAGTTGTGGCGCACGTCTTTTGCCTGTCTGTTGAAGAACCCTCTCTGCGGCTAGGCAAACGTGCCGTGGAGCGTTTGAGAAAGCGGCAAGAGCTTACCGATTTGCAGGTGGAGAAGCTTCGAGGGTGACACGAACGATGCAAATCTTCTCATCGCCGGTGGTACGGAGATCTTTGTTTGCCATGCTGGCTCTTTGCGTCGGCTTGGAGGCGCTGTTCGCTCCTTATGATATGAATGCGGATTCGGTTTCTTACCTGGATCTTGCCGATCTGATTCACGCGCATCAATGGCACTGGGTGGTGAATGCGTACTGGCATCCGGGGTATCCTGCGCTTCTTTTGCTGTCGCGGTTGGTGCTGGGAGCGTCGCTTCAGCATGAGTTGCTGGCGGCGCGGCTGCTGAACCTGGTGATCGTCGGATTGCTGTTCGTCGCGGTGAGGTTTGCGCTCAACTCGGCAATGGAGTTGAGAGAGAGTCTCGATTCCGGGGACGAACGCGTCGGAATGGAGCCGCTTCGGCGCGAGACGGCTGGTCTTCTGGCGGCTGCGGTGACGTTGATCAGCCTGATGCGAGAGCTGAGCCTGCGAGGGGTGCGGCCGGATGTTCTGCTGGCGGCGCTGCTGATCGCGGGCGCAGGGTTTCTGATGCGGGTTGGAGTGCGGAGAAATCTTGCTGCGTTTGCTGGGTTGGGCGTTTGCTTCGGGCTGGGATTTCTGGTGAAGAGTGTGGCGCTCCCGGTATTCCTGGTGACGATTTTGTTGCTTCCGGTGGTCGCCGGTTCGCTCAAGAAGGCAGCGAAGGGGATCGTGGTTGCAGGGTTGATCTTTGCGGCGCTGGCTGGTCCGTATATTGGCGCACTTTCCAGGCAGAAGGGGCGATTTTCTGCGGGTGATTCGGGTGGATTGAACTATGCGTGGTTTGTGGATGGAGCGGACCGGTTTGAGCAGCAGAAGGACGATCCTTCGCGGTATGGTTTGGCCCGGGGCGAGCTGAAGCATACTTCGGTGCAGTTGCTGAAGAGTCCGCCCATCTACTTCTATGGAACGGTGATGCCGGGGACAGAGCCGCAGTGGCTGGATCCCTCGTACTGGAACGATGGTCTGAAGCCGCGGTTCAACGTGAAGGCGCAGATGCGGGAGATCGTGGTCGGCCTGACGATCATTTTGCAGTATTTCGTTTTGCGTCCGCAGTATGTGCTCCTGGTGGGAGTGATGTTGATGCTGGGCGGGCGTTGGAAGAAGAGTGACTTTGGCCGCAGAGGTGCGGGTCCTATTTTGTTCCTGTTGCTGGCACAGATTGGGATGTACCTGGTTGTTTATACGGAACCACGTTATATCGCCAGCGCAATCATCGTGGCTTTCATCTTGATCCTGGCCTTTGTACGCATACCTAAGACGGGGTTTGAGCAGAACGCTGTGGCAATGTGCGGCGTGTTGTTTCTGAGTATGCTGCTGTGCACCTCTTTCGTTGAATCGTTGCAAAATATGAAAGCTGAGAAGAGGACAGAGGGCCGGGCCACGGGGGCTTATGACCGCGCCACTTTTAGTGCCGGCGAGAGCCTGGCGAATGCTGAGGGGATTCACCCGGGCGATACGGTGGCCTGCCTGGGTGAGGCGGCCTGCCGGGATGATTCGTACTGGGCGCGATTGGCGCAGGTGAAGATTCGGACGGAGATCTTTGCCGATACGGATCCGCCGTTGCAGGTTTGGGAGAGTGCAGACAGGGCAACCGCATTGGCGGCACTGCGCTCCACTGGAGCGAAGGCTGTCGTGGCTAACTTTGGACCCGATGTGACACCACCCAAGGAATGGCAACGACTGGGAAGTGGCGAGTACTTTGTCCTGTATCTGTAATGGAAACTATCAGTTCCGCGGCTAGACGGTGGCAGGGCAAGACGCGGCGCCCGGGCTCGGATCGGGTTCGACGAGACCGAGCGCGAAGGGCCTAACTAGTCTGGTTCCAAGGTGGTACCACCAATGCGTATGACCCAAAAGTGGCTTTGACTTTGACGAATGCACCGTTCTATTCTTCGAGGAACCGTCGGCACCTCCGACGGGCAGTTGGCCTGTTTTGCATAGGCTGAACGGAGCGAATGGAACGATTCTGCGACGAGCTGCGATGGGAGCGGGAGCGGCGCAAGGTCTCGATTGAGAAGATCTCCGAGGAGACGAAGGTCTCGTCGCGGCATCTTCACGCGCTGGAGGCTGGAGAGTACAGCGAGTTACCGGGTGGGGTGTTCCGGAAGGGTATTGTTCGCAGCTATCTGGCGGCACTGGGGCTGGACGAGGTCCCTTGGATTGAGAGATTTGAGGCCAGTCTGCGAGAGAGCGGAGCGGACAGCGCTGAGCGCACTGACTGGGCTGAGTTCGCGGAGAATGTACGGCGAAACAGGGTGGGGACCCAGTCCAGGAACGGAATGCGTTGGGTGGGTGTGGGGATGATGGTGGCGTCGCTGGCGGCGCTGGGTTGGAGCGTGTGGAAGTTCGCCTTGCACGGGCATTTGATTCCGTAGAAGTCGCTGCAATTTTTTGCAGAGACGCTCATCGCGAATTCCAAAGGCATCGATAATTTCAAAACTGTAAGAGATATTCTTGGGGCCCTGTTCTTCGTGTGCCGCTCGATGCGAGATATCGCCGTTCAGGGTCTTGTGAGACGGATGGGTGCGATGCTTTGCCGGTGCCGATGATACGCAGGTAAAATAACAGAGTTACATGCTGCTCGGGCTAAGTGTCCGGCAGGTACTCTCTGGAGGATTTGTTTTGGCTAAACGCGACCGTTTTTTGTTTACGAGTGAGTCTGTGACCGAAGGGCATCCGGATAAGATTGCCGACCAGATCTCCGATGCGATTCTCGATGCCTGCCTGGCGCAGGACCCCTACAGCCGTGTGGCGTGCGAGACGCTGACCTGCACCGGACTGGTGGTGATTGCGGGCGAGATCACGACGAAGGCCTATGTGGACTTCCAGAGCCTGGTGCGCGGAACGGTCGCGGCGATCGGCTATGACAATGCGCTGTATGGGTTCGACTCGAATACGTGCGCGGTGATCTCGACGATCAACAAGCAGTCGGGCGACATCGCGATGGGCGTGGATACGGGCGGCGCAGGCGACCAGGGAATGATGTTCGGGTATGCGACGAACGAGACGCCGGAGCTGATGCCGACGCCGATCTCGCTGGCGCATAAGCTGGCGCAGAAGCTGAGCGAGGTCCGCAAGAACGGGCTGATGTCGTACCTGCGGCCGGATGGCAAGAGCCAGGTGACGGTGGAGTATGACTCCAACCACAAGCCGGTGCGCGTGGATGCGGTCGTGATCTCGACGCAGCATGCGGAGACGGTTGGGAACGAAGAGCTGCGCGCGGACATTCTGAAGAACGTGATTCAGGCCGTGATTCCGGCGAATCTGCTGGATGAGGACACGAAGTATCACATCAATCCGACGGGGCGGTTTGTGGTCGGTGGACCGATGGGCGATACGGGGTTGACGGGACGCAAGATCATCGTCGATACGTATGGCGGCATGGGACGGCATGGCGGCGGCGCGTTCAGCGGTAAGGACGCGACGAAGGTCGACCGTTCGGCGGCTTATATGGCGCGGTATGTGGCGAAGAACATCGTTGCGGCTGGGCTGGCGGATCGTTGCGAGGTGCAGCTTGCCTACGCGATTGGCGTGGCTGAGCCGGTGAGCGTGCTGGTGGATACGTTTGGCACGGGCAAGGTCGATGAGACGAAGCTGGAAGAGCTGGTGCGGAAGAACTTCTCGCTGACGCCGAAGGGCATCATCGAGGGACTCGATCTGCGGAAGCCGATCTTCAAGGCGACGGCGGCTTATGGCCACTTCGGGCGTAAGGGCGACGGCTTTACGTGGGAGAAGACCGACAAGGCTGCGGCGCTGGCGGAGCAGGCTGGTGTCAAACAGGGCGCTGCGAAGTAGACGCTTCAAAACATAAGAAGTCGAAAACGGAATAAGCAAAATGCGTTGTGGTTGTTCTCCGGAGGGAACGGCCACAACGCTTTTGATTTTTTGGCGCTGGATTTGCGCGTGAGACACTGGGAGCGCTTGCTGGATAAACCGCATACTTTAGGTGAACGAAGGATGACCGCAGGGTCGATTTCCGTACGCTATCGGCGATGGTTCGGCTTGTATCTGGTCTTCGTTGCGACGGTCTCGACGGTGTACGGATTTCTGAACGCGCGACGAGGCAGCGGGTGGGCGATTGGCGAGTGGCTGACGAACTATAGCGCGGGGTTTATTCGTCGGGGCCTGGTGGGCGAGGTGGTGTTGCTGCTGGGGCGCGCGTCCGGGATACAACTGGTGTGGATTGTATTTGGGATCCAGGTCGCGGTTTATCTGATTTTTTTGTGGTGCGTGTACCGGCTGACTGAGGAGTTGCAGTGGGGGTGGATGGTCGCTGCTCTGCTCCTCTCGCCTGCCACGCTTGGATTCATCGTGCTTGATCCTCCAAATGGATTCAAGAAGGAGATCCTGCTGTTCGCTGCGTTGGCGGCGGTGATTTGTTTGTTGTTGTATGCCAGGCTGCGGGATTGGCAGATCGACGGTCCTGTTGTCGGCGATCGGCGTGCTTCTTGTGCTGTCGCATGAGCCGCTGCTGTTTTATCTGCCGTATATTTTTGCTGCTGTCGCGATTCATACGGGCAGCATGCGACGGGCGATGGGTATGGTCGCGTGGCCGGTGATCCTTTGTGGGATTGCAGCGATCGCGGTGTTGCGGCACCCGGGAGACCGGGCAATGGCGGAGAAGATCTGCTCATCCGTCGGAGGAACGCTGGGCACTTTTGGCGGCCCTGATGACAGCGTCTGTGGCGGGTCGATTGCGTGGCTGCAGGAGTCACTTGCGCAGGCACATGCCAATGTGATGGTGGCGGCACGGGTGCACCATTCCTTTTCTTTGTATGGTCTGTTGGCGGTACTGGCGCTGTCTCCGGCGGCTGCGGCTCTCGTGATGCTGTACCGGAGAGATGCGGTGCGGCGAGAGGTGAAGATTATCGCCGCATGTTCGGCGACGGCATTGGCTGGATCGCTTGTGGTCTTCTACAGCGGACGCGATTGGGGGCGATGGATTCATATCCATGCGGTGTGCCTGATGCTGCTGGTGATGATGGTGAGTCGAGGTGAGCGGACTGCGGCACATCCCCCGATTTCGCTGCGCGGGGCCAGACGTTGGGCGGCTGTGGGCGCGCTTGCAATCTATGCAACTTGCTGGACGTTGCCTGCGGTGGATATTTTTCCTGCGCGCTCAGGGTATTACGGTTTGTACGGGTATTTGAGGGACTACGGACAGACCCACCCAACTCCAAAGTGATGATGGGCCACGGCCGATTTTAGGATGTTGGCGGCTTCACTGGAGATGGGAGTAGGCTGCTGTCTATCGCTTAATTGCATCTTATGGAACAGTAGCCCCTGTAACGACGAGGGTTTTGATGCTTATTAAGACAGAGTACGATATTCAATTTCATCTTCCGATGCCGACACCGATGGTGGCGATGCTCCATCTGCATCCGTCGCTGGAGCCGCAGGTGAGGGCAGGTAACGAATTGAAGATTGAACATATTGATCGTGAGACTAAGACCGACATTGCGGCCTCGGAGTTTCATGATGTGTTTGGGAACCGCTGCACGCGGGTTATGGCGCCGGTTGGAGCGATACGGCTGAGCGGGTCGAGTGTGGTTGCGATGGAGGGACTGGCGGATCCGATCAATGCCTATGCGCGGCAGGTTCCGGTGGAGGAGCTGCCGTCGGAGGTGCTGCAGTTTTTGCTGCCCAGCCGGTATTGCGAGGTGGACCAGCTTGGGCCGATCGCGCAGGACTTGTTTGGGTGGATGACACCGGGGTGGACGCGGGCTTCGGCGATTCGCGATTGGGTGCATGAGAAGGTGGCGTTCAACTATCAGTCGGCACGGCCTACGAAGACGGCGATGGATGTTTTTGTGGAACGAGTGGGGGTGTGCCGGGACTACCAGCATCTGGCGATCGCGCTGTCAAGGTGCCAGAACATCCCGGCACGGTATGCGACGGGGTATCTCGGAGACATTCGTGCGCCCTACAGCGGGGCGGGCGATTTTAGTGCGTGGTATGAGGTTTTTCTTGACGGCCGATGGATGACGATGGATGCGCGGTTTAATGAGCCGCGTATTGGGCGGGTGTTGATGGCCACGGGTAGGGATGCTGCGGATGTGGCGATTACGACATCGTTTGGAAATGCGATTCTGGCGAACTTTTATGTCGACAGCTATGAGGTGCTGGAGGATGGGACGAAGGTGCCGCCACTGCCGGGGATCGCGAAGCAAGAGCACGTGGTGACGGCGGTGAATGGGATGGCGGTTCTGACGGCTCAGGGTTTGGCGGAGTAGAACGTATAGGTGGCGGTGTAGGGGACGCGGGCGGTGGCGTTGAGGTGCTGGGCATCGCAACCCATGGCAGGAGCGATGCCTCCGACGGTGTCGGAGCGGCGGATGAATTCAACTTTCGTCATGATGCCGGGGCCTGAGGGGCCGACGGCTTTGAGAAGAAGCCAGGGGATCGCGGTCGGTTCGGGAGAGGCGCTTTTTTGGAGGAGCTCGCCTCTGACGACGCTGCCGTCTTTGGAGGTCCAGGTGGGGCCGGCGCCGTGGGTGCCTACGCTGTTGCCTGAGGCGTCGGTGAGGGTGGCTTCCGGGGCTCGGAAGACCCACTGCTGGCCGGTGACGGTTTGCTGACAGGCGTAGATCTGCACTCCTTTGCCGGTGACGGTGAGGATCGGGTGCTGCGAGGGTGGCGGGGCAGTGGAATTTTGCGCGGGATTTTGCGCGGCTGCGATTGCCGTGATGGAGAGAGTCGCGGCGAGGACCAGGGGGAGATGGTTTCGTTGCGTCATGGGCCGCATTTTACGCTTGGGCTTTACGAGTTTGAGTGAACGAAACGGAGTGTGCCGACTTGCAGCCAGTGGGAGGATACTGGAATGACGATGACTAGTGCAGTAAAGACGAATGAAGGCGCGATTGTTGTCCCGAGTTATTTTCCCGGGAAGCAGTGGCAACAGGTGCTGGAGCGGGACGCGAAGGCGGATGGGCAGTTTGTGTATGCGGTGAAGTCGACGAAGATTTACTGCAAGCCGAGTTGCGCGAGCCGGCGACCGACGCGGAAGCAGGTGAGCTTCTTCCCTACCCCGGCGCAGGCTGAGGCGGCGGGATATCGGGCGTGCAAGCGGTGTGAGCCGGAGAGGACGGCGGCGAAGGCTGATCCGCAGGCAGGCGCGATTGCCGCGGTGACTGAGTATCTGAAGGAGCATGCGGACGAACGGACGCGGCTGGCCGATGTGGCGAAGGCGACTGGCGTGGGAAAGCTGACGATTCTGCGTGGGTTCAAGCGCGTGCTGGGAGTGAGTCCAGCGCAATATGCCAAGGAGGCCCGGCTGGAGAGATTCAAGAACAAGGTGCGGGAGCCGAAGAAGGGGAAGGCTCCGGTTACGGACGCGATTTATGAGGCGGGGTATGGGTCGAGCAGCAGACTGTATGAGAAGAGTTCGGCTGCGCTGGGAATGAAGCCTCGCGTGATGCGGGAGGGTGGGGCCGGGTTGCTGATTCGGTATACGACGGCGGCTAGTCCGCTGGGGCGAATGCTGGTGGCGACAACAGATGTCGGGATCTGCTCGATTGCGTTTGGGCGGGATGATAAGGAGTTGGTTGCGGGGTTGCGGGAGAAGTTTTCGAAGGCGCAGTTGGTGCCGGCTAAGGGGAATACGGGCTGGCTCGCGGATGCGGTTGCGTTTGTGGCGAGTCAGTTGGGGGAGCATCCGCTGGCAGCGACGTTTCCGATCGACGTGCGGGCGACGGCGTTTCAACAGCGGGTGTGGAAGGCGCTGCAGGCAATTCCGCGAGGCGAGACGCGGAGTTATTCGGAGCTGGCGCTGCAGTTGGTGTGCCGAATGCTTCGCGCGCGGTGGGCGCGGCGATTGGGTCGAATCCGGTGGCGATGGTTGTGCCATGTCATCGGGTGATTGGGAAGGATGGCTCGCTGACCGGGTATCGGTGGGGGGTGGAGCGGAAGCGGAGGCTGTTGGAGGCGGAGAAAAACTGATGCGTTCTGCGGCCGAGCGGGTAGAGTAAGGCGATGGCAGAGACGGTCAGCGGAATGGGAACGATCGTGGATGGTCGCGCGTTGTACGCGAAGATCACGTGGCGGCTGATTCCTTATATGTTTCTGCTTTATATCGTGGCGTATATGGATCGCGTGAACGTGGGGTTTGCGGCCATGGATATGCAACGGGACCTGCAGTTCAGCAACACCGTGTATGGGACGGGGGCGGGAATATTTTTTCTTGGGTATGCGCTGTGCGATCTGCCGAGCAGCCTGATCCTGCGGCGAGTTGGGACGCGGGTATGGATCGCGCGCATCATGATCTCGTGGGGCGTGGTTTCAGCGTGCATGGTGTGGGTGTCGTCGCCTGGGTCGTTTTATCTTTTGCGGTTTCTGCTGGGTGTGGCTGAGGCGGGGTTTGTTCCGGGGATGCTTCTTTATTTGACGTTCTGGTTCCCTTCTCACGAACGGGCGCGGGCGGTGGCGAAGTTTATGACGGCGACTTCGCTGGCTGGAGTTGTGGGTGGGCCGCTTTCGAGCGCGCTCCTGAAGATGGATGGTTTGTACGGCCTGAGTGGATGGCAGTGGCTGTTTCTGTTTGAGGGTGTGCCGACGGTGTTGCTGGGATTCTCGGTGTTGTTTGTGCTGAGGGATGGGCCGGGGACGGCTGAGTGGTTGACGACGGAGGAGAGGACTTGGCTGAAGGGTGAGTTGCAGCGGGACCAGGAGCTTTACGGTGCGACGCTGCATCACAATCTGCTCGATGCGTTCAGGCTGCCAGCGGTGTGGGTGCTGGCTGGGGTGTACATCATCATTCAGATTGGGGTGTATATCGTGAATCTTTGGATGCCGCTGATCCTGAGCGGACTGGCGCATGGTGAAGGGAGTGGGGACGCGAGTTTGATTGCGCGGTACGCTACGGTGCCTTATCTACTCGCAGCGATATGCACCGTGGTGATTGGGTGGAGTTCGGACCGAACGAATGAGAGGCGAGGGCATCTCGCTGGCTGTATGGCGCTGGCTGCGTGTTGGGTTTGCGTGGGCGGCACGGGCACAGAATATTTCTGTGGCACTTTGTGCGATGTCGCTGGTGGCAATTGGGCTGTGGAGCACGATGGGGCCGTTCTGGGCGCTGACTACGCGCATGATCGGAGGTGCGGCTGCGGCTGGCGGGGTGGCGATTATTACGATGGTGGGCGCGCTCGGGGGATTTCTGGGGCCTTATGTGACGGGGCGGTTGCGGGATGCAACGCATAGCTATGCGGGTGGGCTGTATCTGATCGGCGGGCTGGCGCTGATTGCGGCTATGCTGAATCTTGCCGCGCGAAGGCCGGAGCGTTTGAATGCCTCGTGAAAATGCGTTGCTCGGGAAAATACCTGCGGCTTTGATGTGGCTGAAAATATTGCCTTTAGTTAGATCAACTGACACATGAAGGGCCGAAAGTGCTGCCCAAACTGTTATTCTGAAGGGGATCTCTAACAAATCAGACTTTGAGATGAGGTGCAGGAATGGCGACAGCAACAGTCGATAAGGCAGCAGTGCAGCAAAAGGCGGCAGACTATAAGGTCGCGGATATTTCTCTGGCGGATTTTGGGCGCAAAGAGATTGATATTGCCGAGCAGGAGATGCCGGGGTTGATGGCGATCCGCAACAAGTATGCCGCGGGTAAGCCGCTGGCTGGCGTTCGCGTGACCGGATCGCTGCATATGACGATCCAGACTGCGGTGCTGATCGAGACCATGGTTGCGCTGGGCGCGAACGTGCGCTGGGCGAGCTGCAATATCTTCTCGACGCAGGACCATGCGGCGGCGGCGATTGCTGCGGCCGGCGTGCCGGTGTTTGCGTGGAAGGGCGAGACGCTGGAGGAGTACTGGTGGTGCACGAACCAGGCGTTGAGCTTCCCCGGCGGTAAGGGGCCGCAGCTGGTGATCGATGATGGCGGCGACGTGACGCTGCTGATCCACAAGGGTGTTGAGCTGGAGAAGGGCGATAAGTGGGTCGATTCGGCTTCGGGCTCGCACGAAGAGGAGGTCATCAAGTCGCTGCTGAAGAGCGTGCATGCTGCGACTCCGACTCGCTGGCAGGATGTGGCCAAAGAGTGGCGTGGCGTGAGTGAAGAGACGACGACCGGCGTGCACCGTCTGTACCAGATGCTCGAGAAGGGTCAGCTGCTGGTGCCGGCGATCAATGTGAATGACTCGGTGACGAAGTCGAAGTTCGATAACCTGTATGGCTGCCGTGAGTCGCTGGTCGACGGCATCAAGCGCGCGACCGATGTGATGATCGCGGGCAAGGTGGCTGTTGTCTGCGGTTATGGCGATGTGGGCAAGGGCTCGGCGGCTTCGCTGCGTGGGATGGGTGCGCGGGTGCTTGTGACAGAGATCGATCCGATCAATGCATTGCAGGCTGCGATGGAAGGATACGAGGTTACGACTCTCGAAGAGACGCTGGGACGGGGCGATATCTATGTGACCTGCACGGGTAATGTGGACATCATCACCGTCGAGCACATGAAGCTGATGAAGGATCAGGCGATTGTGTGCAACATCGGCCACTTCGATAACGAGATCCAGATGGAGCCGCTGAATGCGCTGAAGGGCGTGAAGAAGCTGAACATCAAGCCGCAAGTGGACAAGTACACGTTCGAGAGCGGCAACAGCATCTTCGTCCTGGCTGAGGGCCGTCTGGTGAACCTAGGTTGCGCGACTGGGCATCCTAGCTTCGTGATGTCGAACAGCTTTGCGAACCAGACGCTGGCGCAACTTGACCTGTGGAAGAACAAGGATGCGTACAAGGTCGGGATCTACATTCTGCCGAAGAAGCTGGACGAAGAGGTTGCACGGCTGCACCTGGAGAAGATCGGCGTGAAGTTGACGACGCTCTCGAAGAAGCAGGCGGATTACCTGAACGTTCCAGTGGAGGGGCCTTACAAGGCGGATCACTACCGGTACTAGTTTTTAGCGAAGAAAAGAAATGGCCGCTGAGGATATTCCTCGCGGCCCTTTTTCTTTGTTGCATCGAGAGAACAAGACAGGGTTCGTCGAGTTTTCAGTTTTGCAGTTGCGCTAAGAGTTGGCTTAGCGGACTTTGCCGTTGTGCTTGTCGCGGTAGATGCGGCGAGACTCCTGGTTCTGCTGCTGATGAATTGTCTGGCGGTCGGACTTGGTGAGATGGCCGTTGTCCTGGGCACGCATGCCGCGCTCTTCTTTGTTGATGCCTGCCTCCTGATGTTCTAGACGTCCGGTTTCGCCGGCGGTGAGCTGGCCGCTCTTGACGCCCTGGGCGATGCGGTCCTGCTGGTCGACCTTGCGCTGGTTGATGTCGTAGTCGTGCCGGCCGGGAGTGGGAGTCTGGGCAAAGATTGCAGCGGGGGCCAGCGTGAGAGAGGCGATGAGGGCAAGTTTGGCGAGTTTCATGATGAGGCTCCTGTGATTTCTCCCGGTAGCTTGAGTGTTGCTGCTACCGCATACGGTGGGAATAGACACAGGGGCTTTGGGAGTGTTGTGGTGATCTGGCGAGGTATATTTTTTCGAAAAGCCGCGACTTTCAAGGCGTTTTTGGGTACGCGCGATGTTTCGATGGGAGGCTAGTGGCATACCACAGATGGAAATCAGTCGGTGGTGCCGGGGGAATCGAAGTCGCTGGCGGTGATGACCCGGAGGCCAGGAGTTGTGGCGAGCTGGTGGTCGATGAGGACGATGGTGCGGGCAGCGCCGGCGTAGTAGGTGACCTGGGGGCCAGTGTATGCGGCGCTCGTACCGCTGGCGGGAACGGTTCCAGTGGGCACCATGATGAGGCTGTAGGTGCCGGGGGGGACGTTGACGTAGTTGGTATTCGCGCCGAACGCGACGTTGGTAACCACGGGTGACACAGCGGCCACCCGCTGGCCAGCTGGGACGAGATAGATGTCGACGGCTCCGGTGCGCGTGGCCTGGTGGATGAAACGGAGAGCGATCTGGCCGGATGGCGCAGGCTGGTTTTGGTCAGTGAGGGTGAGTTGCTGCGGGTTGGTAATGGAGTTGCCAATCAGGATGGTGTACTGGGTGGAGGCAACGAAGGTTGTTTTGGCAGAGGAGAGTGTCTGCCTGCTGCCGGCGGTGTCGGCGTTGATGGTGTAGGTGCCGGGGGTGAGCGAGATGTACGAGGTGACGGTGCCGAAGCCGAGATTGAAGGCTAGAGCGTTGGGGCCCTGGTAGATGTCGAGGCCGGGGGCGTCGGGAGTGGCGTGGATAATGCGGACCTGGGCCTGCGGCTCGGTGCTGACGATGGCCTGGCAGCCGGTGAGCGCAAGTGACGCGAGGGCCGCGGCGAGGAGGCCGGAGAGGCGGTCGAGATGAAGAGGTTTGGCAAACATGGATCGCCTGGATCGCCGGCCCGTGTGGGGCATGTTGAGGGGAGGCGTCAACATGTCTCAACTCTAAACGATTTCGCTGGGCTGAGTGCAGATGGAATCGAGTGCGCCAATGGCTAAATTGGGGGATTAGACTACGTGGCGCCCAGCGGGTGAGATTGATGGGATTGGAGTTGTCTGGGTCTGGGTGCGGGTGCGGGGACGAGGAGGGTGACTCGGTTTATTTTGGGCGTTCCGTCGCATGGGCGTAGTAGCCTGCGCTGGTGCGTACCGTCAGACCTGGCTTGTCGACCTTGAGATCGAGGTTGTGATACTCATCCTGGCGTTCGGTGGGAATGCTTTCGAAGGAGAGGACGTAGAAGGCTTTTGTGTCGGCGATGCAGTCGTCGATCTGGTCGCCGATATTGTTACCTGTGGTGAGGACCTTGCCGCCGCTTCGCGTCGCGAGAACCTGAAGCGACAGGTTGGCGGAGACGACGTCCTTGGCCGCAGGGACCCCCTTCAAATAACTCTCGTAGGAGAACTTGCCCCGAACACTTCCGCCTGCTCCTTCGGGGTCGATGCTGTACAGAGTGATGCGAGCCTGCTGGAGTGCAGTTGAAACCAGAACAAGGCTTGAGAAGAGCTGGTCATTGATCTCTGAATACATGCTTGTGCCGGAGACGGGCCAGCCAGGGCTTATCCATATCAGGATTTTTCGGCCTGACTTGTTCGCCTCAAACGCGGCGATCGAATAAAGATTACGGAGAGAGGATGTAAGGCGCTCGGCCCCACCATAGGCGCCTGCTGCGCGGTGAATTGTGCGCAGGCCGATCACGTTACTTTGATCCAGATTGGCACTGAGAGCATTGCCATCGCGGGTGGGTTCGCCAAGGTTCTTCAGCCCCGAATCAGCGAAGACTACAACGGATGTAAGGTGGTTAAGTTTGCCGTCGTTCTGGCGAAGATACTTCTGGATCTGCAGTCTTTCGTCGGAGACGGTCTGGACGGTGGCGTTCACGGTGTCCATGAACAGGATGATCTCGACAGGGGAAGTGGCTGCGGCTGAATCATCCACAGCTTGAAACGACACAATCTTCTGTGGAGTCTTGTTGTCCAGAAGCGTGAAATCCTGTTGTTGCAATCCAGCTTGCGGGATGCCTGACTTGTTGGTGACGACGACATCGAGAGTGATAAGAGGATTTGAGCTGGCGGAATTCTGAGCGGCGGCTTGCTGGGCTGAGAGCAAGATCGAATTACCCAGGAGGAAGAGAGAGAGCCCGTGTGATGCTTTCATGTTGGAGTGACTCGCTTTCAGCCTGGCCTCAGTAGCCTGATGGTCTCACAGTGGATCGTAGTTACTTTTCGTTGCGATCCCGTTATTTTTTCGTTGCCTCGGGGGCTCCCGGGCGCTGCTGCGGTTGGGAATAGTATCCGGCGCTGGTGTGCACGGTCAGACCGGGTTTATCGACCTTCAGCTCAAGGTTGTGATAGTCATTTGGCTTTTCGGAGGAGGCGCTTTCGAAGGAGAGGACGTAAAATGCCTTTGTATCTGAGACGCAGTCGTCGATCTGGCTTGGGATGTCATTGCCTGTCGTGAGGACCCGGCCACCGCTTCGCGTGACGAGAACCTGGAGTGACAGGTTGGGAGGCATCATCTCCTTTGCGCTCGAAACTCCCTTCAAATAACTCTCATACGAGAACCTGCCGAAGGCCTCGTCCCTAGTCTGAGGTCTGCCGAACCCACCTCCAGTGGCGCCCTGAGGATCGATGCTATAGAGAGTGATTCGTGCCTGTCGGAGTGCTGTCGAGACTGTGATAAGGGTTGAGAAGAGCTGTTCCTTCCCTTTTAAGTACATCTCGTTACCAGTGCTGGCCATCAAGGGCCAGCCAGGACTAATCCAAATCACCATCTTTCTGCCTGGCTTCTTCGCTTCGAACCCGGCGAGCGAATAAAGCTTACTGACAGACGACATGAGGCGCTCAAAATCGCCGTTTTCACCGGCGGCCTGATGCATTGAATGCAATCCGATTACGTCTTTTCCATCCATGGCTGCGCTGAGCGCGCTGCCGTCGAGGGTAGGATCGCCCAGGTTCTTCAGACCTGAATCGGAGAAGACGATGACGGAGGTGGGATGTGCGAGCTTGCCGCCGTTCTGTCGGAGATATTTCTGAATCTGCAACGTTTCATTCCCGAGGGTCTGGGGGGACGTGTTCACGGTGTCGATGACGAGAACGACCTCGACCGGAGGGACGGCGGGGGTGGCCGGTTCTTCCACGGCCTGAAACGACACGATCTTCTGCGGGGCTTTGTTGTCGAGAAGAGTGAAGTCCTGTTGTTGCAATCCTGACTGCGGCTTACCGGATTTATTCGTGACTGTAGCGTCGAGAGTGATGAGAGGATTTGCGCTGCCGGAGTCCTGATGCGCCGAATTGCCGGTTGCTGAAGAGGCGGGGTCCGTCGGCGGTGGAGGGGTTTGTTGGGCTAAGAGTGGAATCGAGATGCCAAGGAGAACGATACAGAGCCGGTGTGATGCCTTCATGCCGAATTGACCCGCTTTCAGTTTGGATTCCAGGTTCGATGTTCTCAGGTGTTTCCGATGGTCGAAGTTTTAGCCAGTGGCGACTGCAAAGGCAGACTTGAACATCATAGAGACGATAGACCCTTGTCAGGCGACGATCAAACAGTTTCTTAGTGAGGACCGGCGGGATTGCCGATGGTGCAGACGAGGAGCGTCATGTCGTCATGCTGGGGGGCGCCGGAGGTGAATTTGTCGGCGGCATGGATGATGCAGTCCAGAAGCTGACGGGCACTGTGGGTGCAGTCGGGTTGATTGAGGAATTGCTGGGCGGTGGCTACCATGCGGTCTTCGCCCCACTCCTGTTCGTCATGGGTCATGGCTTCGGAGATGCCGTCGGTAAAGGCGAGAAGGACATCTCCGGAGTGCATGGGGATGGTGGCCTGGGCGTATTCAGCGTCGGGAAGGAGGCCGACTACCATTCCGGTGGCTTCGAGCGGGATGGCCTGACCGCGCCGGAGGATGTAGGGGGGATTGTGTCCGGCGTTGACGAAAGTGAGGAGGCGGGTGAAGGGGTCGTACTCGGCGTAGAAGAAGGTGGCGTAGCGGTTGGTTGTGGAGGATTCGTAGACGAGGTTGTTGACGTGGCGGATGAGAGTGGCGAGGTCGCTCTGCTGGAGTCCAGCGATGCTGCGAAGGCTGGCGCGCAGGCTCGCCATGAGGAGCGCTGCGGAGATGCCCTTGCCGGAGATGTCACCGAGCGCAAGGGCAAGGCGTCCGTCGTCCAGCACGAAGAAGTCGTAGTAGTCGCCGCCGACGGCCTGGGCGGGGCGGCAGTAGCCTGCGAGATCGACGCCCGCGACTTTGGGGTAGCTCTGAGGGAAGAGGCGCTCCTGAACCTCACGAGCGATCTCGATCTCGCGGGAGATGCGTTCGCGTTGGGTGATTTCTGTGGTGAGGTTTTCGAAGAGTTCGGCGTTTTCCAGAGCGAGACCGGTCTGGGAGGCTATGGTCTGAAGGAGCTGGCGGTCAGTTTTTGTGTAGGGCTCCTCCGAGCGCTTGGGGCCGAGAGCGATGACGCCGGCGAGGCGGTTGCGTCCGGGGAGCGGGACGAGGAGTTCGGTGGAGAGATCGGCGAGGGCGGTGCGCTCGGCGTCGGTGGCGTCGACCAGCCAGCTGGAGGGGTCGTCGCGGTAGACGCTGGCGGGGGCCTTGGCGCGGCTGAGGGTTGTGATGGTTGTAGAAGCAGATGGGAGAGAGAATATCTCTGCGGTGCTGGGCAGGAGTGGCGCGCCGGTGGCTAGTTGCAGGCGGAAGGTGTCGCCGGCGCGGAGAAAGACTGCGATACGGTCGATGTGGAGGGTGTCGCCGAGGCGCTGGGTGATGGTGTTGATGAGAGGGGCGACTTCGGTGAAGTTGCGGGCTTCTTCGGAGAGTTCAGAGAGGATCTGCTCGGTGGAGTAGGCTTCGCGGAAGAAGCGCTGGTCAATACTTTGCTGGAGGCGTCTGGAGAGTCTAAATCGGAAGGCGAAGAAGATAGCGATGATGCCGAAGATGCGGACGACATCGACGTTGCGTTGGTGACCTGGATGCCGAACGAAATCAATCATGGAGAGTGAAAGCCAGATTGCGAGCAAGACTCGAATTATGTTGATGGACTGGCGGGCGAGGGCGTAGCGAGTGCCCTGGCGGATGAGGATGCGAACGTCGACGGCGCGGTGGACGATGACGACGTAGGCGAGGGACAGGGGAAAGAGCAGAAGGGTAACAAACGTGGCCACAATGATCCATCGCGGGATGTCCTGGCCCACGTCTTTACTTCGGATGAGGGAGATCAGGACAAGAATGAACAAAGGGGTAAGCCCGGCGGCGGCGCCATAGTACAGGATCTTCAACCGACGACGGGCGTCTCCTGTGGCTCCGTCCATCTTGGTAGAGATGGTGACAAAGAAGTAACAGATGGCAAGGATGCTGAAGATGTTCTCGACCATGTTGATCTTCAGCTCCCACGGATCGAGAATAGCGTCGAGATTGAAGTTGTAGGTATGTCCGAAGCTGGCTAAAAAATCGGTAGGAACGAGCACCAGAATTGGGGTGATGAGAACCCATTTGATCCAGGGCGCACGGGTATCCAAAGTGGCCCGTTGCGGAAAGTAGATGCCAAATAGCATGAGACAGATCGGCATCGCGGTCTGGGCAACGATGTTCCATATCAGAGCGATGGAAGTGAATGGCCCGTGGAATTGATTCTGCGGGAAGAAAATTGTGGGAAGAAATGCGAGTACCCCGAGAATGAGCCATGCATGGAAGCTGCGGGGCCGGGCGAAGACGGTGTACAGGCCCACGAGCATGCAAATGAAGGGCAGGAAGACAAAGGTGCACTGAATGACCCAGGCCCAGGCCGGAGAGGCAGATGGACGCTCCGGAGCGAGCGGGAAGGTGGCGGTCGTCTCGGATTGATCAGGCCGCACGATGGTAAGGGACATGGGCTGACCGGGCGTGCTGCGCCGCAGTTCGCCGAGAAGAACGTCACTTCCGGTGTAGGGGTGATGGTTGACGTCGACCACGGCGTCGCCGATGTGGAGACCAGCTGTCTCTGCCTCGGGCATGGCGAGCGTGACGGTGACTGCGGTATCGCCGGGCCGACGACCTGCCTCCACAGCCTCCGGCGTGGTGAGTCGAACCGCATGGCCGAGTGTCCCCTGAAAGAAAGGGATGCGGGCGCGGCTGTCTCCGTGCGCGAGATTGTCGAGGCTGTTTACCGCACCCAGATAGAAGTGAGTGAGCGCGAAGAAGGTCACGAGCGCGAGAAGAGCGTACTGGAGGTGGGCGGATCGCGGCAGCATAAGAAAGACTGGCTGCATATTAGCAGCCAGTCCTGGGTTTTGAGGCGAATTTGTTGGTTGCTACTTCTTGGGATGGCTGGCGATGATCTTGTCCTTGATCTTGTCGTATGTAGCCTGCGGAAGGATGCCGCGGGTGACGAGCTGGTTCTTGGCGGTGTAGGGCCGGCCGTCGATAATGCGCTTGGAGTAGGCATCGCCTATGCCGGGAAAGGCCTTGAGTTGATCGGCTGTCGCGGTGTTAATGTCGAGCGGGGCAGCAGTTGCTGCGGCGGTGGCTGCGGCCGGTTTGGGAGTCTGGGCGATGTTAACGACAGGAACGACGGCGAACAAGAGGGCAGCTGCGAAGAGCTTGCTGCGAAGATTGATCATTGGAGATGTCTCCTTGTATGGGCTGGATGCTGTACTGCGGAAGGGTACGAGAGCAATTGCCGCGCGTCAATGAGCAAGTTCGCGCTTTGCAATTGTGTGAAAAATCTTGCGCTGGGGTAGAGGCGAGTTGACTTCTCAAAGTTCGAACGCTAACCTAAAAGAGATGAGCATGCTGCACCTTCATCACGGACATCACCATCATCACGCGAAGAGCGTGTTGGCGGCCTTGTCCGGTGTGGCGAAGTAACGAACGCTTACTCAGGATTTCGAAAGGCCCGCTAACGCGAATACCGCGAGCGGGCCTTTTTCTTGCGTGAGAAACAAATCGGGAGAGGTGACAATGATTGATGGCGTAAAGATTGATTTTGCAAAGATGGATGGCCTGGTTCCGGGTATCGTCCAGGACGCGAAGACGGGCGAGATGTTAATGCTTGGCTTCCTCAATGAAGTAAGTTACGCGAAGACGCTCGAGACTGGGTTCGTTACGTTCTGGAGCCGGACGCGGCAGAAGCTGTGGATGAAAGGCGAGACGAGCGGCAACCGGCTGAGGGTAATCGAAGCTTCGACTGACTGCGACAACGATGCGCTGCTGTTTAGAGTCGAGGTTGAGGGCGATGGCCTGGTGTGCCACGAAGGTACGGTGAGTTGCTTTACGAAAAACATTGCTATGGAGGCAAAGTGAGCGAGACGAATAAATTAAAGCTGGGGATTCCGAAGGGCAGTCTGCAGGACGCGACGATTGCGTTGTTCGAACGCGCGGGTTGGCGGATCTTTGCGAATGGGCGGAGCTACTTCCCCTCTGTTGACGATCCTGAGATTGAATGCATGCTGGTGCGTGCGCAGGAGATGGCGCGGTATGTCGAGCATGGCGCGCTGGACGCAGGACTGACTGGGAATGACTGGGTTCTGGAGAACGAGACTGACGTGGAGTATGTGACGAGTCTTACCTACTCCAAACAAAGCCGGCAGAAGGTGAAGTGGGTGCTCGCAGTGCCCGAGGATTCGCCGTTTCAGAAGCCGGAGGATCTGGCGGGAAAGATTATTGCGACCGAGCTGGTCGAGTTTACGAAGCGGTATTTTGCTGGAAAGAAGATTCCGGTGACGGTGGAGTTCAGCTGGGGCGCGACTGAGGTGAAACCGCCTACGCTGGCCGATGCGATTGTTGAGGTCACGGAGACAGGGTCTTCGCTGCGGGCAAATCGACTGCGGATTATCGAGACGCTGATGGAGAGCGAGACGCAGTTGATTGCGAATAAGACCGCCTACCAAGACACGTGGAAGCGGAAGAAGATCGACAACATTTCGTTGATGCTGAATGCGGCGATTGCAGCGCAGGGGCGTGTGGGCTTGATGTTGAATGCACGGAAGGCCGACCTGCAAAAGGTGGTCGAGCGTGCTGCCGGCGCTGAACTCGCCGACGGTGTCCCAGTTGAGCGATGCGGACTGGGTGGCGTTGAATACGATCCTGGATGAGGCGCTGGTGCGTGAGGTGATTCCGAAGCTGAAGGCTGCGGGAGCTACGGGAATTGTGGAGTATCCGCTGAGTAAGGTTGTGCTGTGATGAAGCTGGTGAAGACGTTTGGTCGTAGCCGGGCAACGGCGACAGCGCTGATCGAGGCGCTGGAGCAGCGTGGTGCCGTGAGTACGGCGCGCGTCGAGCCGGTGGTGCGACGCATTCTTGCGGCGGTCCGAAAGAACGGAGATCGAGCGCTGCTGAAGTATGCGACCGAGTTCGATGGACTGGCGAAAGGGCAGGAGCTGCGGGTTTCTCGTGAGGAGATGAAGGCCGCATGGGAGGGGACGACACCGAAGTTGCAAGCTGCAATGATGGTGGCGCGAGGAAATATTCTTGCATTCGCAGAGGCGCAGTTGCCGCAGGAGTGGATGATCTCTCCTGTGGCCGGGGTGACCACGGGGCAAATTGTTCGTCCGCTGGGTAGTGTTGGCTGCTATGTGCCGGGGGGGCGATATCCGCTGCCTTCGACGTTGTTGATGACGGTAACGCCAGCGCAGGTGGCTGGGGTCGAACGGATTGCGGTCTGTTCGCCGAAGCCGGCAAAGGAGACGCTGGCTGCGGCGTGGCTTGCCGGGGTGACGGAATTTTATCGGGTAGGTGGCGCGCAGGCGATTGCCGCGATGGCGTATGGAACGGCTATAGTTGGACGCGTCGATAAGATTGTGGGGCCGGGGAATCTGTATGTGACGGCCGCCAAGATGCTGGTTTCGAGTGAGTGCGGGATCGATATGCCGGCCGGACCGACGGAGATTGTGGTCACCAGCGAGGCTGGAAGTGCGGTGGGTATCGCTGCTGACCTGGTCGCGCAGGCGGAGCATGATCCGGAGACACTGGCCGTGCTGATTACAAGCAACGAGGAACTGGCACGAGAGGTTGCGGCTGAGGTCAAGCTTCAGGCGAGGGGAAACGGAATTGCGAAGCAGTCGCTGGCTGCACAAGGCTGCATATTTGTAACTGCTACGGTTCGCGAGGCGCAGGAGCTGACGAACCGGCTTGCTCCGGAACATTTGACCGTCGACGGAGCGGCGGATTTGAAGTGGGTTCGCAATGCAGGATCGGTGTTTGTTGGCAACCATTCGCCGCAGTCGATGGGGGACTACGTCTCCGGGCCGAACCATGTGCTGCCTACGGGACGGGTTGGACGGGTTCGTGGTGGGTTGAGCGTAATGGATTTTGTGAAGGTGATCACGGTGCAGCAGTACACGCGCAAGGGGCTGAGGCAGATGGGTCCGCATGCGATTGCGCTGGCTGAGGCTGAAGGTTTGACTGGACACGCAGAAAGTGTGCGAGTGAGGATGAAATGATTGTGACTGATACTGGTGCAAATGTGAGAACTGTGAGGCCGCGTAAAGCGGTGTTGGAGATGCCGGAGTATCATCCGCCACTGGCGGGGCGTACCGCGTTGCGACTGGACTTCAACGAGAACACCTTTGGACCTTCGCCGCGAGTGATGGAGAGACTGCGAGCGGTGACTGCGGAGGGGTTGACGAAGTATCCGGAGCGGGAGCCGGTGGAGCGAATTGTCGCGAAGCACTTTGGATTAGAGGCGGAGCAGGTGCTGCTGACCAATGGTGTGGACGAAGCGATTCACCTGATGTGCTGCGCGTTTCTGGAGGCGGGGGACGAGGCGCTGATCGCGACGCCTTCGTTCTTTATGTATGACGTGAGCGTGCAGATGATGACGTCGAATCTGCGGAAGGTGCAGTCGGATGCATCGCTGGGGTTTCCGTTTGAGCGATTTATGGCCGCGATTACGGACCGTACGAAACTGATTATTGTTGCTTCACCGAATAACCCTACAGGGGCGGTGGTGAGCAGAGAGCATTTACTTGCAATCGCCGCGGCGGCCCCGCACGCGGTGCTGATGGTAGACGAGGCTTACTACCATTTTGACGGCGCGTCCGTGATGAGCGACTTAGCGACCGTGTCAAACCTGATTGTTGCGCGGACGTTCTCCAAGGCTTATGGACTGGCCAATCTGCGGATTGGCATGCTGGCTGGGAACGCAGAGCTTTTGAAGTATGTGAAGAAGGTGAGTTCGCCTTATAACGTGAATGGCGTGGCACTGGATTGTCTTTCGGTTGCGATTGAAGATGAGGCTTATCTGGCCTGGTACGTTGAACAGGTGCGCACTGGGCGTGAGCGGATGATGGGCGGGTTGGCCGAGTTGGGCGTGCCTTACTTCCCTAGTGCGGCGAACTTTGTGTTGATGAAGATTGGGCCGAAGCATAAGGAACTGGTGGCGGCGATGCGTGCGCATGGCGTGCTGTTACGGGACCGGTCGACTGATCCGGGTTGTGATGGGTTCGTGCGGATCACGATTGGGTTGGAAGAGCATGTGGAGCGCGGATTGGAGGCGCTACGTGCTTCGCTCGACGACATCGGATGGGAGCCGGTCAGGTCTTCGGCGGGTCCTGGAACGAGCGACGATGTGCGGGAGTTTGAATAATGGCTAAGAGCGTGCGGACTGCGACGATCAAGCGAGATACGACCGAGACGCAGATTGCGTTGAGGCTCGTTGTCGATGGGCAGGGTGTCTATAAGGTGTCGACCGGCATTCGGTTCTTCGATCACATGCTGGAGTTGTTTACACGGCATGGCGGGTTCGATCTGACGCTGAAGTGCACTGGTGACCTGGATGTCGACCAGCACCACACGGTCGAGGACGTTGGGATTGCACTGGGAGAGGCGTTTGGCAAGGCGCTGGGCGACAAGAAGGGCATTATGCGCGCCGGATACTTTGTGATGCCGATGGATGAGACACTCGCCGTGGCTGCGGTGGATTTGAGCGGGCGCGTCGCTTATGTTGTTGATGACAAGGTGAAGGTGCGGTTGGTTGGGGACTTTCAGAGTGAGTTGCTGGCGGACTTCTTTGATGGGTTTGCTCGGGGAGCGAAGGCGAATGTGCATGTGAAGACGATGTATGGACGCAGTAATCATCACAAGATTGAGGCTATTTTCAAGGCGTTTGCGCGGGCGCTTCGCGGGGCTTGCTCGCGTGATGAACGGATGCGGGAGATGTTGCCTAGTACGAAGGGTTTGTTGTGAGTAACGCTGGCACAAATCCGTCGAGCACTCTTTATCTGCGGAGTTGTGTCTGTCCTGCTGTCTGTAACGCTGGTAGTCGGCAGCTATCTTCGGCCAGTAGATACCCAAGATTATCTGAAGCAAGCAGATGAAGGCGTTCGATGGGTCACTTGGGGACTAGGTTCTTCGCTGTTTGGGTGCTCGTTTTGTTTTTTTGGCAAGAGGTGGTGGAGAGTAGGCACTGTTATCGCTGCATCGTTGTTATTGGTGTTTTGGTGTCTGATAGGAGTGTCACTCTACTAATGATTGCCGTTATTGATTACAAGGCGGGAAATCTCACCAGTGTGGTGAAGGCACTGAATTTTCTGGGTGCGGAGACGTCTGGTGACGCAGGATCCGGATGTGGTGCGGGCCGCGGGGAAGGTTGTGCTGCCGGGGGTGGGGCATTTTCAGGCTACTTCGTTGCTGCAGGAGTTGGGGCTGACCGAGGCGGTGCTGGAGAGTGTGGCGAAGGGGGCTTGGTTCCTGGGGATTTGTGTGGGGTTGCAGTGGCTGTTTGAGGGGTCTACGGAGGCGCCGGGAGTTGCGGGGCTGGGGCACTTTGCCGGGAGGTGTGAACGGTTCCCCGCTCTGTTTGAGGGAGCGGAGTTGAAGTCGCCGCATGTGGGGTGGAATTCGCTGGAAGCGGTGAGGGCGGATTCGCGGTTGTTACGTGGAGTGAAGGATGGCGGGTTTGTGTATTACACGCATTCCTGGCGTGCTCCGGTTGGAGAAGCGACGGCTGCGGTTACCGAGTATGGAGGAGCGTTTACCGCGGTCGTGGAGCGGGAGAATGTGATGGGAGTGCAGTTTCATCCGGAGAAGTCGAGTGCGGTTGGACTGCAGATTTTGAAGAACTTCCTGGAGTTATAACGATGCCTTTTATGTATGAGTTAAAGATCGCAGCCGAAGAGCCTTCGTACACCTTTGTGCAGCAGTTGGTGCCGGCGGGGTCGCTCGTTGGGACGGGGCAGGCGGTTTGTACGCTAACCGATGGTGCGATGGAGTTTCATGTACCCGCGCCGAAGCAAGGCTTGCTGGTGGAGTGGTTCGCGGAGCATGGGGCGGTAATCGAGAATGGAGATTCGCTGGCGCGGATTGTTTGCGAAGGGACTGAGGTTGAGGTGCCGGCGGTTGTACCGATGAGGTTGGGATAGATGCTGACGAAGAGGGTGATTGCTTGTCTCGATGTGAGAGGTGGGCGGGTGGTGAAGGGTGTGCAGTTTGTGGACATCGTCGATGCGGGGGACCCGGCGGAGTTGGCGCATCGACATGCTGCGGCGGGGGCTGATGAGATTGTGCTGCTGGATATTACAGCGACCCATGAGGGGCGCGGGACATTACTCGATACGGTGAAGCGGACGGCGGCGGAGTTGTTTGTCCCGTTTACGGTTGGTGGCGGGATTCGGTCGGCGGAGGATGCTGCGGCGGTGTTTGATGCTGGGGCGGATAAGGTGAGTATCAATTCCTCCGCTATCTCTCGGCCAGAGTTGATTGGGGAGATTGGCGGGAGCTTTGGGGCGCAGGCGGTGATTGTGGCGATCGATGCCCGGCGTGGTGACTTGGGGGTCGAGGATGCGGAGGTCTTTGTCAGTGGGGGACGGAAGCCCACTGGGCGACGGGTTCTGGACTGGGCTCGTGAGGCGGAGGAGCGAGGGGCCGGGGAGATTTTGCTGACTTCTATGGATACCGATGGAATGCGCGGCGGGTTTGATTGTGAGTTGACCGCAATGGTGAGTGCGGCGGTGCAGATTCCTGTGATTGCGAGCGGGGGAGCGGGGACTGCGGAGCACTTTGTTGAGGTTTTTCGCGAGGGCCGTGCCGATGCGGCGTTGGCGGCTAGTATCTTTCACTTTGGCGTGACGGATTCACGGGAGTTGAAGGCGGAGTTGCAGCGGGCTGGTGTGTCCGTGCGGCTTCCCTGCTGAAAGCTCGACCGCAGATTTGCACGGAAGACGCGGATTAAGAACAGACAACTACTGGTTTGGTTGTGCTCCGCACCCAACTTTTTGCATCCGCGACGGTTTGAGTCAGGCGTCCATGGCTCCGGAGTAGACGGCCATGCCGGCTACGGCGTCGACTCCCATGGCGTCGAGGGCGTCGATCTCGCTGCGTTCTTTGATTCCTCCCGCGACGATTAATTGTTTGGCGGTGCAGGCGCGGAGGATTGCTGCTACGTCGAGTGGGAAGCCCTGCATGGTTCCTTCGGTGTCAACGTGGGTGTAGAGGAAGGCGGCGCAGTAGTCCTCGAGCCAGGTGATTGCTTCTTCGGGTGTGAGGTCGACGGAGTCCTTCCAGCCTTTGACGGCGACTTTGCCGGCTTTGGTGTCGACGCTGAAGACCAGAGCCTCTTCGCCGAGGGAGTTCTTGAGTCCTTCGGCGAACTCGAGATAGATGAGTTTGTGACGTCGGATGTGGTCGGGTTCGGCCACGCGGAAGAGGTTGGAGCCGTAGATGACTCGCTTTGCGCCGGCTTCAAGGAGGGCCTTGCCGTCTTCGGCGGTTTTAAGACCGCCGCCCACCTGACAGGGGAGTCGTTTGCAGATCATCTCGATGAGGGTGCGGTTGTTTCCAAGGCGCATGGCCGCGTCGAGGTCGATTAACTGGACGAGGGGGTATTTTGAGAATCTTTCGATCCAGTATTCGAAGTCGTCGAAGGCTAGCTTTAGTTTTTCGCCTTGGACTAGTTGGACGATTCGGCCGCCCATGAGATCGATTGAGGGGATTAACATTTGTTCTTTCCTTACTCAGTGTGGCGCTACTAACGAAATGCGGGGATTCTTCCCCTTCGACAAGCTCAGGGTCAGAATGATCGCAGTCCGGGTGGGTATTCACGTTAGCTGAAGCCTACGACTGAGTGGGGGATGTAGGGTTCTTCGAGTGAGGCGATCTCCTCGGGTGTGAGCTTGATTGAGAGGGCCGCAACTGCATCAGTCAGGTGGTTGGGTTTGGTCGCGCCAACGATGGGTGAGGTGATGACGGGTTTGTTCAGCATCCATGCAAGCGCCAAAGTCGCCATGGGTACGGCGCGCTTTTCGGCTAGTTCACCAAGGCGATCCACCACCTTTTTGTCGGCCTCTGCGGTTTTGGTGTAGATGGCTTTACTGAACTGGTCGGTTTCCGAGCGCTTGGTTGTTTCGGATTGCCAAGGGCGGGTGAGGCGGCCGCGGGCTAGCGGGCTCCAGGGGATAACGCCGATGCCTTCGGCTTTGCAGAGTCCCATCATCTCGCGCTCTTCTTCGCGGTAGAGGAGGTTGTAGTGGTTCTGCATGGAGATGAAGCGAGTCCAGTTGTGGAGGTCGGCGATGTAGAGGGCTTTGGCGAACTGCCAGGCGTACATGGATGAGGCGCCGATGTAGCGGACTTTGCCTGCCTTGACGACGTCGTGGAGGGCCTCCATGGTCTCTTCGATGGGGGTTTCGTAGTCCCAGCGGTGGATCTGGTAGAGGTCGACGTAGTCAGTGTCGAGGCGGCGGAGGCTCTGGTCAAGCTCGAAGAAGATCTCTTTGCGGGAGAGGCCCTTGCCGTTGGGGTCGTCGCGCATGACGCCATTGAGCTTGGTGGCGATGACGGTGTTTTCGCGCTTGGTGTTGGCTTTGAGGAAGCGGCCGAGGAACTCCTCGCTGGTGCCGCTGCAGTAGACGTTAGCGGTGTCGAAGAAGTTGATGCCGAGGTCGAGGGCCTGGCGGAAGAAGGGCTGGCTCTGCTCCTCGTTGAGGGCCCAGGCGTGGGTGCCGGGGCGTAGAGGCCCCGGGCCAGTGGGCGGGACGCCGTAGGTCATGCAGCCGAGACAGATGCGGGAAACTTTGAGGCCGGTCTTTCCGAGATTGACGTAGTCCATTGCGGTTCCTTTGGCTGGGGGGTACCCCTTCCCTCCATGGGGTATTTTGGGCGTAAAGTGTTTCAATTCAGCATTTTGTAGAGGGTTGATGTCTGCAAAATATTTATTATAAAGGACTTACGGCTAAAATACTCCTTATCAATGAGTTACGCCGGAGGCGTGGTTCCCCCTTTTCTCTTTCTTTATCTCTATATCCAGTATAGCGGTTGGGGGCCAACTAAAATGCCACTCGGATGTTGTTGCTTTGTCATAGGTTAGGTGGGTTTGGGGCTTGACATGTGATTTTTGGGCGGAATTTGCATAAGGGAAAAACAAATGCAAAAGCAAAGGCAATAGAATCAGTCGCTTCGACCTTCGGGCTACGCTCCAGCCTTCGGCAGAGCAGTAGGGCCTTCGGCCCCGGCTTTTTTTGGCACGCCTGAAGGCATGCCCTTCTTTTGCTTGAGCATTTTTAGCCAACGACAACGACAAAGGCAAAATACTGGGATTCTTCGCTGCGCTCAGAATGGCGGCGTTTTGGGTTGGGAGACGAGGAAACGCACTCTAGTTTCCTGTGGGGAGGGGGACTTTAAGGGTGCCTATCCCTTCTGCGTCTTCTCCGTTGCGGATGCGTTTGAGTTGGCGGTTGAGTTGGGCGGCCGGGTCGTCGGGATCGCCATTTTCGTCTTCGTCGGCGCCTTCGGTTTGGCGCTGCTCGAGGGCGTGGTTGAGGTCGGGCTGGGCGAGGGTTTGGAGAGAGAGCAGGACGAGGCCGAGGGCGGCTGTGGTGGGATAGAAGCTATGGCGCTTCTTGTCTGCATCACTTTTTCGACACCATCGGAGGCGCTGGACGAGAAATACGGCGGTGAAGAGCACGAAAAAGGTGAGAAAGGCCCCGTTGATGATGAGGTCGATGTCCATGGACGTCCCTTTGTGGCTGTGGAGCGCAGGCGGGGATCGGCGCGCCAATAAAGGCCGCGGCGATGATTCTGATTGCGGGGCGATCAGGCTTGCGCGGGAGGGGGACGCTGGAAGAGAGTGGACCTAACGTGGTGGTTCGGTGCAAAAACGTGGTCAGTTCGTGGCTGATAAGTGCACGGCTCTTCGACCAGGGCGACGAAGAGAAAGATTGGGACGAGGAGGAAGAGGGCGGCGGGATGATCGGCGGCGTGGGGGAGTAGAAGAAGCAGGAGAGCGAGGACGGCTGCGAAGAGGGCGAATGCCTTCCACCCGCGGATTTTTGGAGTGCCGATCATCGCTGGATTGAGTGTATCGCGTGGGCGAGCACACATTGGCAGGCGCCCTACATTCTGAGAAATAGATATGCCACGGCACAGATGAAGCCGGCGAGCCCGAACCCGATTGTCACAAGCTTTAGGAAGCCAACCGGAGGGTTGTTTTTTGATCGCGAGGCAGAGATCAGCGCAAGCAAATAGTGGTCCTCTCGCTGAATCGTGCGAACTGCTTCAGTCCATGCGTCGTAGTCGCTTCGATTATTTTTGCGAGAATCGGCCCGGAGATTACGAATGAGCGATCCGATCTTCTCTTCATATCTCGCTTGGTCGTAGTCGCGGTCGAAGGCGTCACTTACTTCCGCGATGTCTGGTAGAGTCCATGCGGTTTCGGAGAAGTACAACATCTTCCGTTCTGTCTCCGACACCGGAACACCCTCACGCTGCGCTTCTGTGATGATCCTACTGACAAGGAACTCCTTTGCATCTCGAGCAGCGGCGAATGTTCGCACGGTACGATCTTAGCTCGATTCTTGGACGTTTCGAGGTTGTGAGGAGTTTCAGGGCAACAGCAAAGGCAACGACAACGACAACGACAAAAGCAAAGGCAAAATGCGGGGGTTCTTCGCTGCGCTCAGAATGACAGGCGTTTGGGGTAGGGAGAAGAGGACAGGGAAAGACACGAGTTTTGTGGCGGATAGGTATTTTTTGGTCCCGCCCCTCATTTTTGCTGGGGTAGTCAGTTTCTGAAGATGCCGATCATGAAAACATTGCGGGCAGTACGTTCGTCGCAAAATCCATAAGAAAGTGTCCGAACATATTGGACACCAGATCGCGACGCCAAAGATAAAAGGCAGTCATAATCGCGCCCATTACGAGTGCCATCAGGATATTCGCCGCGCCTCCAGTCCAGTGTGCGGCGCTAAAGATCACGAGAGGGATCGCACATGAGGCAATCTGTCCGAAGCCCAGCGCCTTCAGGCGTTCGATCGGATACCCGCGATAGAACAGTTCTTCCACTACTCCAGCTCGCACCGTCACGATAAAGACGACCCAGAGCGGCAACTTGATGAAAATTTGAGATCCGGGGCCATGTCCGTATCCAGTGAGGGTTGCAATCAAAGCAGCGGGCAGGACACAGGAAACTGCAATCACAACACCCCAAGCGAGCGATTTCCAGAGAGGAGATGTGCCAATCCCAATGGAGCTCAAAGGCAGTCTTTCTTTTCGACTGACTAGCCAAAGCAGCACGCCCGCACTGGCGAACATGCACGCCTCCCGGGTGAGGGTCAGAGCTGTGCCAGGTACAGGCGCGATCGCACGGACGGCCTCACGAATGATTATTGGCGAGAACAAGGAGAGACCCAGACCGAGCCATGTCGCCCAATTCTTATTCGCTACGGATTGATCTACTGCTCCCGCTACCGTTGCGTCGCTCATGGGAAATCTTTACGAAGCCCACTGACGAAAGGTTCCGCTGAGATTTATTCGTAGGGAGTGGCTGTCGTTTGTGTGCGTCGTGGAGATTGTGGTCTAGACGCCGAGGAATTTGCCCATGGTTCCGTAGGTGGGCTCGGGCCTCGGCTCTTCCCGCCTTGGCTCGTCACGGTCGTTCCATCTCGATGATTGTTTCGTGTTCGAAACAACCTGCGGTCCCTTGATGTTTTGAACCCAGTTGCCGACGGCCGTCACGATGCGTGCGGCTGCCAGACGGCGGGAAGCATGTTCGGTCTTCGTCCCACCCTGAAATTCGCTGAGCAGCTGCGGTTTATGGCCGTCTTCGACGACCTGAAGTGTCCAGGTATTGCCTTCACCTGGTAAAAGCAGAAAGATGGCTCGGAGGCTTCTGACGACGAACTCGACGACTCCAACGCCGTCCTGAACATCGAGACGCGGTTGCAACTCCAGCTTTTCCTTGCTGGTGAAGTCGAAGGCGTCTTCGATGCGCGCGCCGAGCTGCCGCAGCAGATTTTCTCGCTCGCTCTCTCTGCGACGTTCCTCTTCTTCCGCGATCTTACGGTCAGCGTCCGCTACTACTTTGCGAGCCTGCTCAAACACATCTACCAGCGCGTGATCCATGGGGGGATCCTCTCAAATTATTATGACGGACCCACAAGCATCCGCAGTACCACAAATGGGGTATTCCACGAGTGGCGTTTCTCGAGGTGCGCCGATCCACTAGGCAATCCTTCTGCTAGACTTCTGGTCTGCCTATGACTGCCTGAATTTGATGTGCGTGTTGCGGTTGTGCTCCGGAGTTGCTTGGCCGGGCTGTGCCTTTTCTGCTTCAACCACCTATTCAGGAGATCTCTCATCATGTCACTTTTAATGCGTGACGATATTGTTACGTCTCGTCTTACCCTGATTGCTATTACGCCTGAGACGCTGCTGTCGGAGAAGAACGGCGATGGGCGTCTTGGCGAACTTATTCAATGTGTCATTCCGGCGAACTGGCCTCAGAAGGATTGGGAGCCACATGTCTTCGATTTTCTGCTGAACCAGCTTGCGGAGCACCCGGAGCAGCTGGGTTGGCCGCGGTATGTGAGCTTCGTTCCTCCGGGTGAGCGGCGAACGTTGATTGGTACGCTTGGCGGGTTTACTAAGGCCGCGACTCCGTCAGTATGCGAGATTGGGTACTCGATTCTGGCGCCTTATGAGGGGCGCGGCTTTGCTACCGAGGGGGCGAGAGCGCTGATCGACTATCTTCGTGGCGACGAACGGCTGGATAGTGTCATCGCGCATACTTTTCCGTCGATACCGGCTTCGATTCGGGTAATGGAGAAGTGTGGGATGGTCTTTGATGGTGAGGGCGAGGAGCTGGGGACGATTCGGTACCGGCTTGGTTTGCGGTCTCGTGAGAAAAGCAACAGCACATCCCTGCGGGATGACAACGAGAGGAAAGACAACGGCAAAGACAAAAGCGAATGCGGGGGTTCTTCGCTCCGCTCAGAATGACACGCGGAAAAGGAGCGCTCAGATGATATGCGGGAAAGTGCCGCTCACGGCTTCCCGGCAAGATGGGCCTAGTTGTCGGGGCCGTTGGAGTCGGCCATGGCGTAGTAGCCCTTGCGGGCCTGGACCTTCTGGCCGGCCTCGCAGGTGATGTTGAGGGTGCGGAAGGTGCCGTCGTTGACCTTGGGGTTGGTGGAGGTGTAGCTGGCTAGGTATTGGGTGCGGAGTTCGTCCTGGATCTGGTCGAAGGCCTCCTGGAGCTTCTTGCCGTTGTTGCCGACGTTGATGAGGCGGCCGCCGGTGTCGCGGGCGAGACGGTCCATGGCGGCGGCGCCGGTGTCGGCGAGGTTGATGCCGTACCCTCCGTAGAAGCCACGGTCGGCGATGAGGATGACGTAGATGATGGCGTTGGCCTTCTGGGCGGCTTCGGTGGCGGTCTTAAGGTTCTCCTGCGAGCCCTGGTCGCCGCCGTCGGTGAGCAGGACGAGGATCTTGCGGCCGGCCTCCTGGCGGAGCTTGTCGTGGGCGGCGAGGTAGACGGCGTCGTAGAGCAGGGTGCCACGAGGAGTGCCGTTGCCCGTGATGGAGCCGGTGCCTGCGCCGGTGTTGATCTGGGCGCTGTCCATGGCACGTCTTATTTCGCGGGGGCTGTTGGTGTAGTCGGAGAGGAGGGTGACGTTAATGTCGAAGGAGATGAGGAAGGCCTCGTCCTTGGGAGTGAGGACGTCCTTGAGGAACTCGGCGCCGGAGGTCTGTTCGAGGGGGAGAACGTTCATTTGGCTGCCGCTGGTGTCGAGGAGGATGCCGATGGTGAGGGGAAGATTTTTTTCCTGGGTGAAGTTCTTGGTCTTTTGGAGGTTCTTGTCCTCGAAGATGCTGCAGTCATCTTTGTGGAGATTGGTAATGAAGCCGTTCTTGTCGCGGACGGAGAAGTAGACGTTGACGAGGTTGACGTTGACTTTGAGGGTCTGGATGTCGCCGATGTCGACGGGCTGGGGCTCGGCTTTGCTGGCGGGGGGCGGGCCGCCGGGTGAGGGTGCCTCCTGCGCGTGGAGGGCGGGGGCGAGGGCAAGAATGGCGATGACGGCGAGGCAAAGAGAGCGCATACTGCATTAGACGACGAAGTTGGAGCTGAGTTTGCGGAAAAATGTTGGCCGAAAGGGAGAGATTCGGCGCAACGGGGGGAGGTAGGGGCGCGTCCAAGGGGAATGGGATACAGTTTGTCCGTTGCCGGATGAGGGGATGGCGGCGGGAATGAGGCGCTGGTAGTCTGGTAGCTGGTATGGTTTTAGGCTCTGGGAGCCTGGCTGGAAGGTATGGGGGATTCGCGTGGTAAGTAAGAGCGTATTGGCGGGAGCTTTGGTGTGCATGATGCTGGGACAGCCGGCGCGAGAGCTGGCGCAGCAGAGTGCGCCGACGCAGCAGTCGCTGCCGGATGGGCCGAAGCCGCAGGCGATTCCCGATGCGCCGAAGCCACAGACGCTGCCGGTCGGCCCGGTGACTCCGGGCAAGGGAGTGACACCGGACGCGACGGAGGGAAGTTCGACTTCGGACGACGATGCGGTACCTAGCAAGCTGTCGGATAAGGCGGCGCAGAAGGCTGACGATGAGAAGCAGCCTGATGTGCCAGCGACAGGACAAGGACCGGAGGCGTTTAAGCTCGTCGTTCATACCAACTTTGTGGAGATTCCGTTTACCGTGAAGGACAACAAAGGCCGTCAGGTGGCGGGGATTACGGCGCGTGAAGTTCGGGTGTATGAGAACAACCTGCGCCAGCAGCTGAGCCTGTATACCGCCGATGCGTTTCCGCTGTCGGTGGCGCTGGTGATCGATCAGAGCCTGGGCTTTCAGGTAATGGAGCAGGTCAATAACTCGCTGGTGGCGCTGCAAGGGGCTTTTACGGCGTATGACGACGTGGCGTTGTTTACCTACAACAATGGCCCCAAGATGGTGACAGCGCTTACGGCAGGACCGAGTGCGCGGCTGACGCAGGCTCTGGAGCGCTCAAAGACTGGCGGACGGGAGATGGCGTACATTCCCGGTGGTGGACTATCGCAGAACATCGACTACAACAATGGAGCTGATAACTATCTCATGCCGAACGTCAACCCGACGCACGGCACGAGTCAAGTCACTATGCAAAATCTTCCCAGAGAGCCGCATACGCTGAACGATGCGATTCTGGCGGCGGCGACCGCGTTATCGAAGGTGGGGCCAGACCGGCGGCGAGTTGTCTATGTCATCAGCGATGGGAAGGAGTATGGGAGCGTCGCGAAGTTGAATGAAGTCATCAAGTATCTGAACACGAACAAGATTTCGGTGTTCGGGACGCTGGTGGGAGATTCTTCTCTGCCTGTGGTGGGCTTTCTGGACCGAATGCACCTGCCGCTGATGATGCGGGATAATGTTCTGTATGCCTATACGTCGGCGACGGGCGGAAATCTCGACGGGGAGTTCAGGGAGAAGGGCATCCAGTCGAGCTTCGCGAGGGTCACCGAAGAGGTACGAACGCAATACCTGGTGGGCTACTACACGCATGAGCCGTTTGTCGATGGCAAGTACCGTTCGGTCGAGGTGAAGGTGCTGCGGCCCAATCTGACCGTGATTGCGAAGAAGGGTTACTGGCCGACGGCAGAGGATGCGAAGTCGACGGCGATTACCCCGATGGCCAAGTAGACCTGCGCTGGCAGCCTGAAGGCCGGATCGGAATTCAATGGAGATGCTGTTGCACGGAAATGCGCTGCTGGCGCTGGCGGCCGCAGTGTTGTGGGGCGGTGGTGACTTTTCGGGCGGCATGAGCGTGAAGCGGGCTGGCGGCACGATGAGTGCTGCGCTGCGCGTGATTCTGCTGAGCCATACGGTGAGTCTTGGGGTGCTGCTTGCGGTAGCGTGGTGGCGAGGAGACGCGTTTCCGCATGGGGCTCCACGGGTGTGGGGACTAGTGGCCGGGGCGATGGCGGGGATTGCGCTGGCTTGCTTTTATGTGGCGCTGTCGCGGGGGGCGATGGGGGCTTCGGCGGCGTTGAGCGGGCTGCTGGCGGCGGCTATTCCGGCGGCGGTGTCGGCCAGCGCGGAGGGGTCGCCGGGGCTGATGCGGCTGGTGGGATTTGTGGTGGCGGGGATGGCGATCTGGTTGATCGCGGCAGGGCCGAACCCCGAGGCGACGCCGGCTGACCGAGGGACGGTGTGGCTGGCGGTAGCCGGGGGTGTGGGGTTTGGGGTCTATTTTGTTGCGCTGAAGTTTGCCGGGAGCGCAGGGGTGATTTGGCCGCTGGCTACGGCCAGGATGGGGAGCCTTGCGATCTGTTCTCTGCTGGTGGGTGGGATGTCTTTGCAGGCGAAGGCTGGTGAGGCGAAGATCCGGCTGACTCAGGGGATGGTGGTGTGGGCGATGGGGGCGGTTCTGCTGGATACTTCGGGGAATTTGCTGTTTATTGCGGCGACGCGGGCGGGGCGGCTGGATGTGGCGGCCGTGCTGGCTTCGCTTTATCCGGCGTCGACGATTCTGCTGGCGGCGTGGATGCTAAGGGAGCGGCCTACTCGGCGGCAGGGGCTGGGGATGGCGGTTGCTGTGGCGGCTGTGGTGATGATTACGATTTGAGACGAAATAGGCCGGGCCTTTGGCCGTTGGCTATTTGTTTGGCCGATTCCCTGGGGCGTCGCCCGAGGCTGGTATAGGGCGCGCCTTCGGCGCTGTTCGAGTCAATGATTTGGGTGAGAGAGAACGACAACGGCAACAGCAAAAACAAATGCGGGGGTTCTTCGCTCCGCTCAGAATGACAATAGCTTTTTGTAAGGTTGAAAGTGAAAAGAAATACCGGTTGCAGCCAACTTGCCTAGAGCTTGATGGTGGACGCGTCGACGGTGGGCTGGGGGTACTTGAGCTTGAGGCTCTGCATGAGGTCGACGATGATTGTGGAGATGGCGATGTTGCGATACCACTTGTTGTCGGAGGGGATGACGAACCAGGGAGCGTGCTTGCAGCTGGTGGCAGAGAGGACGTCATTATAGGCGTCCATGTAGCGGGGCCAGAACTGGCGCTCGTGAATGTCGGCGTCGGAGAGCTTCCAGTGTTTTTGCTTGTCGTCGATGCGGGACTGCAGGCGGCGGGTCTGCTCGTCGCGCGAGATGTGAAGATAGAACTTGAGGATGAGTACGTCGTTGTCGGCGAGGAAGCTCTCGAACTCGTTGATGTCGTCGAGACGACGTTGCGCGACTTCTCGGGAGATGAGCTTGTGGACGCGCGGGGAGAGAACGTCTTCGTAGTGGGATCGGTTGAAGATGCCGATCATGCCGCGCGGCGGGACCTGTGCGTGAACGCGCCAGAGGAAGTCGTGACGGGCCTCGAGTGGAGTGGGGACCTTGAAGGCGGCGACGTCACAGCCTTGTGGGTTGACGCCGGAGAAGATGTGGCTGATGGTACCGTCTTTGCCGGCGGAGTCCATGCCCTGGAGGACAATGAGCAGGGCTTTGGACTGGTTGGCGTAGAAGACATCCTGCAGGTCGGCCAGCTGGGCGCGATGCTTTGCGAGGATTGGTTTGGTGGCTTCCTCGGATTTGCAGTCGCCCGTATCGGAGGACGATATTTTGTCGAGACGTACCTTGGTGTGCGGCTTGATGAGATAAGGCGACTTGATCTTCATGAGGCGATGGCCGCCGAGTCGAGGCTAGGGTTATGGCGGGACGATGGATCGTCCGCTTGGCTTACTTGACTGTTTCTTCCGGCTTAGGGGTGACGGTGTGTGAGGTTTCGGCAGGCTTGTTGACCTCGTCGGTGACGCCCTTCAAACCGTCTTTGAAGCCCCTGAGCCCCTCACCCAGACCTTTGCCGAGTTCCGGCAGCTTCCTGCCGCCAAACAAGACGACGACGACGATCGCAACTAAGAGTAGATGCCCTGGTGTAAATAGTTCGCCCATACTGTTTCTCCCTGCAGCCGTATTCTACGCGGCTGCCCACCCATTATTGTCGCACAATCGGGCTCTCCTGATAGATACGCGTGGAGAGGCGAGGCAGATGTGGTCTGAACGTTATATCTTGGTAAGTGAAGGAAATGTTGAGCCGCCGCTGGATGCTGGACAGACCGAATGCTGGTAGAGGCCGGATGTTTGAAGAAACGTGGAGACGGATGTTGCGATTGAAGACGAATGGTGAAGTGAGAACGACGGGGGCGCGGAGGACAGGTAATCGCGCAGTGACGGGAGTTCTGGCGGTAGGGTTACTGGTGGCAGGTGCGGCGCAGATACAGGCGCAGGGTACGGTGGCGCCGCAGACAACGCAGACGACGGTGCCGATTGCGGGATCGAAGATTGCTCTGGCGGCTCCGGTGACCTACGACAATAAGTATGAGTTTTACGGCGCGTTCAACTTCATGAACTTCATGGCCGGGCAAAACCTGCCGAAGCGGATGAACATGGGTGGCGCGGAGTTGTCGCTCACCTACTGGTTGCCTGCGAAGAACTGGGCGAAGAACCTGGGGGTGGGTCCGGACTTTCGTTACGATGCGGGTACGACGCCGGTGTTTGCCAACGGAGGAATTACGCCGCCGTCCCAGTACGGTACCGGCGTCAACAACCGGCCCTTGGTGTCCCTGTACACAGGTATGCTGGGAGCGCAGTACCGTGGCCCGAAGAATCAATATGCGGCGCTCAATTTCCACGGGTATTTTGGCGTGTCGGCTGGCATTTTCGACTACAGCTTGAACCACGTGTTTGCGGGAGACGCATCGCAGGTCGGGTTGTATACGAATCGTATCAAGCCGATTGCCGCGCTGGGAGGCAGCGTCGACTTCAACGTGAAGAAGAACTGGGCGATCCGGTTTTCGCCGGACCTGATCCTGGAACACTTCGGGACAGAGACTCGGGAGTTCGTCGGGGTGTCGGGCGGAGTGCTCTACCGGATTGGAAAGCAGAAGTAAGACCGACCACGGATTTACTCGAATGTCACGGATTGAAAGGCCGAGTGCCTTCAATCCGCGACATTTTGTTTTTAAGTCGATTGTCAAATCTCATTTACAGATTGAGAAGATAAACGGGCGCACAGGATGCGAGCCACGCACAGGCTTGCAGTGCCAGGACTCCCAGCGTCGGTCGTGGAGCCCGTCGCAGCCACTTGATTGCGAAGAATGCCACAATCGGCATCTGAACAGTCATCAGGAGTTGCCAGAGATGGGCGACGGTTCCTTCGTCCGGCTCGCGAACGATGCCGTGCGCTCCATGGAGGATGCCGTCGATTGCAGCAAGACCGAGCATGGCCAGGGCTGTGAGCGACATTGCGAGAGGAAGAAAGGCGCTGGGGTGTTTCAGGATGGTGCGAAAGGAATTGGGATCTGGATCCATGTTGCCTCCCTGGGTTGGGACGATGTGCTCATAGAGCGCCGACCAAATGACGTTTGCTGACGAACGGAGGCCGCCACGGCCATCTTGAAGAAGCGCCTCAAACTCCTCTCCATAGCGTTCTCTCCAGGCACGCGGATACAAGCGCACAAGCAGTCGAGCGAGATGGGAATTCATAACGCCTCCAGCCTGCCCAGCCCGGCTTTGGCGAATTGTTGCAGAGTGGTTAGTTTTGCGCGCAGAACGCGCAGGCCCTCACCGGTTATGCGATAGGGCCGGCGGCGCTCCTCAGGTGGGAGAGGCTCGATCCAGCCTTGCTGCTCTAGACGGGCGATCGCGCCATAGAGGGTTCCCGGACCCAGCCGGGCTCCGCAAAGGTACACGATGTCTTCGATCATTGCGTGTCCGTGCTTGGGTCCATTAGCGAGGCTGGCAAGCACGAGCAGCGGCGGGTCTGAGTAGTGCCCTGCTCCCGGGTCGATTTCGGCTTCTGCTACGTTTCGCGTACTACGCATGACGTAGTTATAGCACAGTTCGCGATTGCTCCAGCGAAATGATTGCGGGTACGGCGTGATCGAATTTCGTTTGATCGTCTACCAGGAGTTGCCCTGCATGAACTCGGGAGAGACGGGGTTTTCGTAGACGCTGTAGTCGCGGGTGACGACGGTGAGGCCGTTGGAGGAGACGAAGTAGTTTTTCTTGTCTTCGTTGGGGTCGTAGCCGATGACGGTGCCGTCGGGAATGTGGACGTCGCGGTCGATGATGGCGTGGCGGATACGGCAGTGGCGGCCAATGTTGACGTGGGAGAAGACAATGCTGGAGTCGACGTCGGCGTAGGAGTTGACGCGGACGTCCTGCGAGAGGACGGAGTTGCGAACGACGGCGCCGGAGACGATGGAGCCGGCGCAGACGATGGAGTTGATGGCCATGCCAGTGCGGCCGGGTTCCCCGAAGACGAACTTGGCGGGCGGGTACTGGTAGGGGCGGGTGCGCATAGGCCAGGACTTGTCGTAGAGGTTGAAGATGGGGGTGACGCCGGCGACGTCCATGTTGGCCTCGTAGTAGGCCTCGAGGGTGCCGACATCGCGCCAGTAGAGGGCCTTCTGCTTGTTCTCGTCGACGAAGTTGTAGGCGCGCATCTTGAAACGGCCGAGGATGTTGGGCAGGATGTCGTGGCCGAAGTCGTGCTTGGAGTTGGGGTCTTCGGCGTCCTTGATCAGCTCGGGTAGAAGGACATCGGTGTTGAAGATGTAGATGCCCATTGAGACGTCGACCATGTCTGGGTTGAAAGGGGAGCGGATTTTTGTCTCTTTGGGTTTTTCTTCAAAGCCGGTGACCTCGCCGTTGCGGGCCACTTCGACAACACCGAAGGCGGAGACCTCGGATGGAGCGATGGGAAGAGTAGCGAGGGTGACCTCGGCGCCGGAGTCGGTGTGCTGCTCCAACATGAGGGAGTAGTTCATCTTGTAGATGTGATCGCCGGAGAGAATGATGACGTGCTTGGGCTCCTCGGAGCCGATGGAGTAGATGTTCTGGTAGACGGCGTCGGCGGTGCCCTGGTACCAGGACTTGGAGACTCGCTGCATAGGCGGGAGGATCTCGATGAATTCGCCGAGTTCGTTGGCGACTACCGGCCCCCAGCCCTCGCGGATGTGGCGGTTGAGCGACAGTGCCTTGTACTGGGTGAGGATGTAGACGTGGCGGAGATCGGAGTTGATGCAGTTGGAGAGAGTGATGTCGATGATGCGGTACTGGCCGGCGAAGGGGACGGCCGGCTTGGCGCGATCGCGGGTTAGTGGGAAGAGCCGTTCGCCGGCACCACCGGCAAGCAAAACGCCAAGCGTATCTCTCATATCTAAAACTCCTGCACTGCGTTAGGCAGAACAACGAACCACGTGAGTCAGATGCGCAAACCAGATTGCACGTTTGCAGAGAAACGCGAGTCTACCACGCGAGATGGAGTTTAGTAATCCTTGACGGAAAGACACAAAGAAATGAGGCCCCGCAGAGTACTGCGTGGGCCTCATAGGAAGCTGCGATTTGGTTAGGCTTCGGGGGGGTCTGGAGTGCCCGGCTCTAACCGCCGCTGGTGTGGGATGGGAGGCTGCGCTGCTGGGCTTGCGTCTTCGGTAAGGCTGATGCGCAGGGATTTCAGGAAAGTCAGGTCGTGTTGGGTGAACGGCCCGTCTGCCTCTGCGTCAGCGGTTTCGGTGGACTCTTCGGCTTCTGTCTCAACCTCGTTGAGGCCGATTGTGGCCTCAAGCATGAGGAGAACATCAAAACCCTGTTCGCGGATGTTTTTGACGACGCCAGCTATATCCTCCGACTCCGAGACGGACTCGTGGATCGCTTCGCCAAGTTTTTGGATAAGGTTTTTGACCTTCTGATTCAATGCCACCTCCGGGCTGCCCTATGGTTCGAATCCTCACCACGCATCGGGTATTCCCGGCAGTGGACCGGCGGGAACGGCATTGCGGGTACATCAGTCGTACCTAGTTACTGTTAAAACAATACGCCGAAGGCTGCGGAGGCTGCAATGACATTTCTGTTGCAGATGAAACTCCATAAAATAATGGGACTTAGATAGTTTCGACGATCGTGGAGTGGTCGGCCCATGCCACTTCGAGGCGGCGCGAGAGCAGTTGGACGGGCTGCGTTCGGCCCGCACTCCAGACCAGAAAGCCGACGGCGGCGGCGCAGAACTCGCCCGCCATCCATAGAACATTTCTCATTGACTGTTCCCTCTCTTTCTATGATGCCGGCTGTGCGGAATTTGATGCGTCTTGCGGGTTGGGTGCGGCGAAGTTTTGCTCCGTTGCTGGTTTAGAGGCGGAGACTTTTGCGGGGCACGGGGAACGGCTACACTTTCGAATATGGATTCGGTTCGATTTGGTCGGGCGCTTGGTGTCGGGGCACGTGCGGCAGCTAAGACGCTGGTGACGGCGGTGGATGCGGCCAGGTCGCCGAATCCTTCAGCGAGTGCACAGGCGAAACAGGATACTGGTACAGCACCAACTGCTGCTTCCGATCCGGCGCCGGCTTCCGCAGTTCGGCAACAGGCCGCGCGGACGACGGCACAGGTGCGACAGACGGGGCAAGGACTGAAACAGGGTAGTAAACGTTTTGGCGAGGCGGTGGGCGGGCCGTTGGCAAGACTGTCGGGTGCGCTATGGCTGGAGTTGACCGGGGCTTTCTTTGGGATATTCGCTGTGTTTGCTGCGGGGGGCGCATGGAAGGCGCGAGCGGCGCTCTATGAGACAGCAGCGAATCATGACGCGCATGTGCGCCTTCTGACCTCAGCGGTAATGGCTGCGGTCTTTGGCTACTTCTGCGTCAGCAGCTTTGTGAAGGCGAACCGCAGGAGCCGAGGGCGCTAGCCGTTCGGCAGAGCGGGTACACTTGAGCGTCATGTCAGAGACGACAAAAACAAGTTCAGGGTCAGTAAAAACCAGTTCTGGAATTCCGGTGGAGGTTGTTTACCGGAGCGAGGATCTTGCCGGTTCCGATGCCGCGGCGACGGTGGGCCAGCCGGGACAGTATCCGTTTACGCGGGGAATTCAGCCAACGATGTACCGCGGGCGGCTTTGGACGATGCGTCAGTATGCGGGCATGGGAGATGCTGAGGAGTCGAACAAGCGGTATAAGTTTCTGCTTGCACACGGCACGAAAGGGTTGAGCGTGGCGTTCGATCTGCCGACGCAGATTGGATATGACTCGGATTCGCCGCTGGCGCTGGGTGAGGTGGGGAAGGTTGGAGTCGCGATCGATTCGCTCGAGGATATGCAGCGACTGTTTGATGGGATTGCGTTGGATACGATCTCGACGTCAATGACGATCAATGCAACGGCGTCGATTTTGCTGGCGCTGTATGTTGCTGTGGCTCGGAGGACGGGTGCGAAAGTGGGCAAGCTGAGTGGGACGATTCAGAACGATATTTTGAAGGAGTACATCGCGCGCGGGACGTATATCTATCCGGTGAACCATGCGATGCGGCTGGTGACGGACATCTTTGCGTGGGCGGCAGATGAGGTGCCGGAGTGGAATACGATCTCAATCTCCGGCTACCACATGCGCGAGGCCGGATGTACGGCAGTGCAGGAGGTGGCGTTTACGCTGGCCAATGGCATGACGTATGTGCAGGCGGCGACTGACGCAGGGCTGGACGTAGATGCGTTTGCGCCACGGCTGAGTTTTTTCTTCAACTCGCATAACAATCTGCTGGAAGAGGTGGCGAAGTTTCGCGCGGCACGAAGGATGTGGGCGCGGATTATGCGGGATCACTTCGGCGCGAAAAACCCACGGAGCTGGATGCTGCGATTTCATACGCAGACGGCAGGGTCGACGCTGACGGCGCAGCAGCCGGAGAACAATATCGTGCGGACAACGCTGCAAGCGCTCGCTGCCGTGCTCGGCGGGACGCAGAGTCTGCACACGAATGGGTTCGATGAGGCGTTGTCGCTGCCGACGGAGAACGCTGCGCGGATTGCACTGAGGACGCAGCAGATTCTAGCGCATGAAAGTGGCGTGGCGCAGACCGTTGATCCGCTGGCAGGGTCGTTTTATGTTGAATCGCTGACTAATGAGATTGAGCGGCGAGCGGATGAGTATATGGCGACAATTGCTGCGTTTGGCGTCGATTCAAAAGACGGGGGCGGCAAGTATGGGATGCTGCGGGCGATAGAACGCGGGTATGTGCAGCGCGAGATCCAGAACGCTGCGTATGGGTACCAGACTGCTGTGGACGCAAAGGAGGCGATCGTCGTTGGGGTGAACGAGTTTGCCAGTGAGCAGGAGGTCGCGGTGCCGATTCAGCGGATCGACGAGGCGCTGGAGGGGCGACAGGTGGAGCGGGTGCGGGCGATGAGGCTGCGGAGGGATGCGGGGGTTCATGCTGCGGCACTGCGGCGCGTGGAGGATGCGGCTCGGGGTGGAGGAAACCTGATGCCGCAGATACTGCATGCGGTGGAGAGTTATGCGACGGTGGGGGAGATTGCGAACGTGATGCGGACGGTGTTTGGAGAGTATCGGGAGACGGTTACTGTCTAGCGTGTCTGTTGCGCGTGGAGCCCGAAACATTTGTCCAGCGTGATCCGTCTGGAAGAGCGAACGATGAGAGGATGATTCCCCCTCATCTGTATCAATAGGAGATGACATGAAGATTTTGCGGCTTCGCTTGATTGCCTGCTTTGGTGCTATCGCTTTGCTGTCGGAAATTGCGTTGGTTGCTCAACAGGCTGCGCCAGTTGCGATTGCTCCGGTTCCCTCGCTGTTGCTGAACGCGAAGAAGGTGTTTATCTCGAATGCAGGGGCGGACAGTGGGCTGTTTCCTCATCCGTTTACTGGCGATCCGGACCGTGCGTACAACGAGTTTTATGCGAATGTCGAAAGCTGGGGCCGGTATCAGCTTGTGGCTACTCCGGCGGAGGCTGACCTTGTCTTCGAACTGCAGCTTACGGCTCCAAACGGGCCATCGAACGCAAATAAGCAGAACGGCGCGTCCGATCCGCTGCCGATGTTTCGCCTGGTGATCTATGACCGCCCGACACACTACGTTCTGTGGGCGCTAACCGAGTCGATTGAACCGGCGGCGCTGCAGAAGACGCACGACCACAACTTCGACGAGGCACTGGCAACCTTGGTGCTTGATGCGGGAAGGCTGACGAAGTCTTTGCCGAATGGGATGCATTGATTCGGTGAAAGCGCGTTTCCTGCGGAGTGGTTGGATGCGGGGTCCGGGTGCTATCGTTTTAGGGGTCGGCAACGACGAGACCGATAGAAGGAAACACCGCTATGGCAGAGACAATCGCACCACTTCGCAAGACAGCACTGAACGCGGTACACCGGGCGGCTAAGTCCAAGATGGTCGATTTCGGCGGGTGGGATATGCCGGTCGACTGCTGCGGTTTGATCGCGGAACATATGGCGGTGCGGACTGCGGTGGGGGTTTTTGATGTGTCGCACATGGGTGATATTCAACTGCGCGGGCCGGGGTCGCTGGCGGCGGTCCAGCACCTTTGTATGAACGATGCGTCGAAGCTGGCGATGGGACAGGCGCATTATTCGGCGATGCTGTATCCGAATGGCACATTTGTCGATGATGTGGTCGTGCATAAGCTTTCGGACAATGACTATCTGATCGTGATCAATGCGGGGACTCGCGAAAAGGACGTGCAGTGGGTAAGGAAGACGATTGGGCATATGCCTGGCGTGCACGTGAACGACTTCAGCGACTACTACACGCAGTTGGCGATTCAGGGGCCGCGGGCGGCGGAGACGCTGCAGAAGCTGACCTCGACCGATCTGAGCACGATCAAGAACTACTGGTTTACGTGGGGGCAGGTGTGCGGGTTGTACAACGTGATGATCGCTCGCACGGGCTATACCGGTGAGGATGGGTTCGAGATTTATATTCCGTCCGATGAGCCAACGAGCGCTCGTGTGTGGCAAGAGGTGCTGGATGCGGGTGCGGAGTTTGGGATTCTGGCTTGCGGGCTGGGGGCGCGGAATACGCTGCGGCTGGAGGCGGCGATGGCGCTGTATGGGCATGAGATTTCGGACACGATCAATGTGTTTGAGGCCGGGCTGGGGCGGTATGCCAAGCTCGATAAAGGCGATTTTGTTGGACGGGATGCTTTGGTGAAAATTCAGGAAGAAGGCGGCCCGAAGCGGAAGCTGGTTGGGTTGGAGATGGTTGAGCGCGGGATTGGACGGGATGGTTATCCTGTATTCGCACTCGACGGCAAGCGGATCGGCGAAATTACCAGCGGGTCTCCTTCGCCGTTTTTGAAGAAAAATATTGCCCTGGCTTACGTTCCGGTTGCGTATGGCGCCCTGGATGCGGAGGTTGCGGTCGAGATTCGCGGCCAGATGGTGAAGGCGCGGATTGTGGCTTTGCCGTTCTATAAAAGGGCAAAGAAATCCACTTAAGCTGCTCGCCCATACGACAACCGCAAAACATCTACAATAGAAGTTCTGGACTTTGACACGGAGAACAAACGAATGGCCTATCCGGCGAACTATCGCTATACCAAGGAACACGAATGGATTCAGGTCGACGGCACAATTGGGACCGTCGGGATTACGGACTATGCGCAGAACTCGCTGGGCGATATTGTGTTTGTCGACCTTCCGAAGGTGGGAGAGAAGATTGAGGCGGGCAAGAGCTTCGGTTCGGTGGAGTCGGTGAAGGCCGTGTCGGATTTGTTTGCACCGGTCTCCGGCAAGGTGACTGCGGTGAACGATGAGTTGAAGGATGCGCCGGAGAAGATTAATTCGGACGCGAATACGACCTGGATGTTGAAGGTTGAACTGTCGGACGCGAAGCAGGTTGATGGATTGTTGACCGCTGCGGACTACGAAAAATTTACCAGCGAAGAGACCGGACACTAAGAAGATGCGCTATTTGCCGAAGTCCCCCGTGGATCGCGAAGAGATGCTTGCCGAGATTGGCGTGGCGTCGATCGACGACCTGTTTTCTACCATCCCTGCTGAATTTCAGCTGAAGCGCGACTTGAAGGTCCCGCGGCAGCATGCGGAGTCGGAGATTCTGGACCGCTTTCGCGCTTACTCCGAGAAGAACGCTTTGGGGTATGCGAGCTTTCTGGGTGCCGGCGTGTACCGGCACTACAGGCCGGTGATTATTGATTCGCTGGTGCAGCGCGGGGAGTTCTTGACGAGCTATACGCCGTATCAGCCGGAGATCTCACAGGGAACGCTGCAGGCGATGTTCGAGTTCCAGACGATGATCTGCGAGCTGACGGGCATGGAGATCGCCAACGCGTCGATGTATGACGGATCATCCGGTGCGGCCGAGGCGATCATGATGGCGGTACGGGTAACGGGACGCGACGGCGCGGTGATCGCGCGGACGGTTCATCCGGAGTATCGCCAGGTGATCGCGACGTATGCGCAGCATCAGGAGATACCGCTAACCGAGGTGGGTTACGGGGCGAATGGACGGGTTGACCTTGCAGCGCTTGATGCGGCGATTACGGACAACACCGCTTGCGTGTTGATTCAGTCGCCGAACTTCTTTGGGACGATTGAGGATGTTGCCACTGTTGCTGAGCTCGCTCATGCCAAAGGCGCGCTGCTGATTGTTTCGATCGCGGAGGCTGTATCGCTTGGGATCGTTAAGCCGCCGGCTGAGGCCGATATTGTTTCGCTGGAGGCACAGTCGTATGGGGTCGCTATCGGTTATGGCGGACCGTACTGCGGGGTGATTGCGTGTAAGGAGAAGTTCCTGCGGCAGATGCCGGGACGCCTGATCGGCGAGACGAAAGATAAGGATGGCAAGCGCGGGTTTGTGTTGACGCTGTCAACGCGTGAGCAGCACATCCGGCGAGAGAAGGCTACTTCGAATATCTGCACGAACCAGGCATTGGTTGCTTTGATGACGACGATATTCCTAACGGTCTATGGCAAGCAGGGCATGAAGGAGTTGGCGGAGCAGAATCTGGCCAAGGCTCACTACGCGCGTACGACTTTGGGCGCTGGGGCTAAGGTGTTGTTTGAAGGGGCTCCGCGATTCCATGAGTTTGTGCTGCAGTTGCCAAAAAGTGTGGCGGAGACGAACGCGGCTCTGCTTAACGACAAGATCATCGGCGGACTGGCATTGCAGAAGTGGTATCCGGAGCTTGGGCCGAATGCGAGCCTGTGGTGTGCAACGGAGCTGACGACGCGGAAGCAGATTGATGCTGCTGCGGCGTCGCTTGCAGCTACTTACTCGCCCGCGAAGTTGGTGAGGGTCTAGAAGATGAGTATCTCGGCGATCGAAGGCGAGCAACTGAGTTCTGTCACCTTTGTCATGGATTATTTACAGCTTAGTTTCAATAGCGCCTGGCTCACGCTATACATTTGGCCCGAGGTTTTTCGACCTGAGGGTTCGTATGCTTTCGGTGAGCCAGGTTATCGCGATGTACTTTGTGAGCAGATCACTGAAATTGTAAGTATGACTTCCTTAGAAGATGTCGCCCTTGAAATTGAATTTGAAAACGGAGTGATTTTTCGAACCTCGCTTCGTGACGAAGATTATGTGGGTCCAGAAGCCATCAATTTTTCTACGGGCAATCCAAACGACCCGCTGTTAGTGATTTGAGGTTAGCAATGACTGAAATGAAGTTTGTAGGGACGCCGAAGAAGGCTACGACGCATGTCAATCAGAATGAAGACCTGATCTTTGAGAAGTCTTCGCCTGGGAAGAAGGCCTATCGGCTTGCTGAACTGGATGTGCCGGCGGTGGATGCCGCTTCCCTGCTGGGCGATGCCGTACGCACGGATCTCGGCGTGATGCCGGAGTTGAGTGAGATTGAGATCATTCGGCACTTCACGCGGCTGTCGACGTGGAACTACGCGATCGACCTGGGGATGTATCCGTTGGGTAGTTGCACGATGAAGTACAACCCGCGTGTGAACGAGGCTGTGGCTCGACTGGAAGGAATTGCAGAGGCACATCCTTATCAGCCGGAGTCGCTTTCGCAGGGTTGCCTCGAGATCATTCGAACGCTCAAGGACGCGTTGATTGAGATCACCGGCATGGACACGATCACGCTGCAACCCTCAGCGGGCGCGCATGGCGAGTTCACCGGCATCCTGATGATTCGCGCGTATCACGAGTCCAAGGGCAACGCACGGAAGAAGATCCTGATCCCCGACTCGGCGCACGGAACAAATCCTGCTACTGCTGCGGTTTGCGGCTATCAGGTGGCGAATCTGAAGAGCAACTCCCGGGGCATGGTGGACCTTGAAGAACTCGAGAAGATGGTGGATGAAGATACGGCGGCGCTGATGCTGACGAACCCATCGACCATTGGAGTGTTCGAGTCTGATATCAGGAAGATTGCAGATATTCTGCATGCAAAGGGCGCGCTGCTCTATATGGACGGCGCGAATATGAATGCGTTGGTGGGCAAGGCGCGGCCAGGTGACTTCGGCGTCGACGTAATGCATTTGAATCTGCACAAGACGTTCTCGACGCCGCATGGCGGCGGTGGCCCGGGGTCGGGGCCAGTTGCCTGCAAGAAGATGCTCGAGCCTTTTTTGCCGACGCCAATAGTGGAGAGGAAGGCTGACGGGACGCTTATTTTGGATTACGATCGGCCGCAGACTGTGGGGCGTGTGCGAATGTTCTATGGCAACTTCGGCATGTTTGTGCGCGCGCTGGCCTACATCCTAGCGAACGGACCGGATGGACTACGGCAGACGACAGAGGATGCGGTGCTGAACGCGAACTACATTCGAGCCAAACTGGAGGGCACGTTTGAGCTGCCGTATAAGACGCAGTCGCTGCATGAGGTTGTGTTCTCGGACAAGCTGCAGGCGAAGAATGGCGTGAAGACAGGCGATATGGGAAAGCGCCTGATCGATTATGGCTTCCACGCTTATACGGTTTCGTTTCCGCTCGTGGTGCAGGGCGCGATGATGATTGAGCCAACAGAGAGCGAGAGCCGCGAGGAGCTTGATCTGCTGATCGATGCGCTGAAACAGATTGCTCGCGAGGCAGAGGAGAATCCGGAGCTGGTGCAGACTGCTCCGCATACGACGCGGGTGCAGCGACTGGATGAGACGACCGCGGCACGGAAGCCGGTGTTGCGGTGGAAGGCCTCGGCGGCATCGACTCCGTTGGTGGTCGATTCAGCCGCGAAGGAATGGTGAGCCTTGTCGATCTTTTATGACCGGCAGGAAGAACTCGAGAAGTACGAGTTTATGATGGGTGAGGCGCGAGGACGACTGGCGGTGACGCTGGATGCGCTGACGGATGCACTGATCCTGGTGGGGCAGCATGGCGTGTACTGCACGAGCACGCGGAACCCGAAGGTTCCGGCGCTCGATTTGCAGGCTGTGCTGGCGAATATTACCGGAGCGAAGGAGCTAGTAGCTTCGGTGATGGAACGGCTGCGAGTTGAGAAGGAAGCCGCAGAGTAAAACTACTGGGCTTTGACAGTTACAAATTGGTCCGTTGTGCCCCATTTGACGTGGAGTTCGGTGCTGCTGCCTTTTGTGTTCTCGAAGGAGATGGACATGCCCTCCTGTGAGGCGGGCAGCGTTTTGGCAGTCATCGGTGTGCGGCCGAGGTCATTGCCCTCGGGGTAGGGGATACCCCACTCGCGGGTCTTCTTGCTGACGATGAAGAGCCACTGTTCCTTGCTGGGCAGGGTGAAGAGGGTGTAGGTGCCGGCGGGGACATCGAGGGTGCCGATTTTGAGGTTAGCTGCGGTGATGAGGGTGGTAGCGGGGTTTGCCCCGGTGCGCCAGACCTCACCATAGGGGACGATGTCGGAGCCTATAGTGCGGCCCTTGAGGCGGGGAGAGTTGTAGTTGATAGTGACGGCTTTGCCGTTGAGGGTGACATTGGCCGTGGCCGGGGGGCTGGCCGGAGGCTGCTGGGCGAGGCTTACGGTGGCGAGGAGGGTACAACAGGCTGCGGTTGCCAGGGAGCGGAGGAACATGGGCGAGTCTCTCTTTCTGAGTGCGAGTCCGTTGAACGTTCGATGGTGAGGGACGTACTGCGGTGATGGATTTAACGTCCGTCATGATGCTCAACTGGAGCGGTGGGGACTGTCAACCTGGGGCGATCATGCTAGGCTTAAGGAACGCGCCCGTAGCTCAGCTGGATAGAGCGGCAGCCTCCGAAGCTGTAGGTCAGAAGTTCGAATCTTCTCGGGCGCACCATTCCTCAGTTTTTGCTGTGTTGAAGATCATGTCTAATGGCGCTTTTTATAGACAGGCCAGAGGGTTATGCCGTTTGTGGAGCAGTTCGAAAGTACCATCTTCAGCAGTTTCTCCTGATCCGCACAATTTTGCATTTCATACAGCAAATGGGCCCTTATTTGCGAGTTCTAGAGCCCACTCTGCGTCGATCAATCGTTGAGGCTCCAAAGGCTAATTCAGTCTCTTGAGACTGTGTTCTAAGTGGATTTCCTCCGTTTGCCAATCCTGCTGCATCCGACTCCAAAATTCCGGCGTGCGCATTGCCTGTTTTTCATCAACCGAGAATCGACCTTGACTGAGTTTTCAAGCGTTGCCCGAAAATACTTGCGGTGCGGCGATTCGGAGCAGTGGAACATGCTGAATTCGAGGACTAATCGGTGCTTTCCAGCGGTCGGCGAATCAATGCTTCTAATGTGGTCAGATCCTGCTTGAGAGCATAGCCCCAGGCACCTGCTTCGCTGGCAGCTGCTCGGGTCTCCTCGTCGTCGCAATCGGTCACGATAATAATGCGGGCCTGTGGATCGGCCTTTCGTATTTGTCTGGTCGCGGCCAGTCCGTCCATGGTTGGCATTCGGACATCCATCAACACGACATCTGGCAGCTGCTCGCTATAGACCGCTAACGCCTCCGCGCCGTCTCCGCACTCCCATATCTGAGTCGCGATCTGCTGGACCGCGCGTCTTAGCAGACGGCGTACACTTGCGTTATCTTCCACGATGAGAACCGTCATTGTGCTCCTTGAGAAATCAGGCATGGCGGCTCGAAAACTCTTCCAAAGTGGGCCTGGATTTACGATAAAAGGGTTCCGCGGAGAAGAGAATAGAGGTCGTTACACGAACCATCGTGTGTAACTACACACTCAGCTGTGTGGTTCCACATGTGATACATCTACGGATGCAGTTAAAGGGCGTCCATCGTGATTTCCCAGGAAAGGCAAAGCATCCTTGAGCATGGGCGGCTGAGAGTAGAAGAGGTAGCCCTCAGCCTTGTTAAGGTGCGTGAGCGGCCGGATGCGATCTCCCAAGCTGCCTATGGATTCGTGCGGTTGATGGCTGTTCTCCTCATCAGTGCTTCGGCCGCCGCACAATACCGATTTAACTTATGGACGGCGGAGAATGGCTTACCTTTGAACTCAGTTCGGGGCTTACATCAGACTCCGGATGGATATCTTTGGATCGCAACGCTCGATGGCGTAGCTCGATTCGGCGGCAGCCATTTCAAATCTTTCAACAAGAGCAATACGTCCGGAATTATTTCAAACCGGATTGATTCCATGGTAGGAGGCCAAGACGGCGACCTATGGATGGTTACCGAAAACGGTCGTATCACGAGATATCACAACGGTTCTTTCCAAAGTTACGGTGAGAAACAAGGCCTGCGAGAGGACAATCCCGTCCACGGCATAACGTCAGATGATTTCGGTCACGTGTGGATATTATTTACCAACACAATCTCTCAATGGGATGAGGCAGCCGGTCGGTTCAGCGATATTACCGTGAAGCTTCCGCAAGTTCAGAACTTCAAATCTCTTCGATGGGGACATCTTGGCTTTTGGGGTTGGAATGACAAAGGCCTGCATTGCTTTATCAAAGGGGAGTGGATCGACGTCCCACTTCCAACCTGGCTTCCGGCCTCCTCCATCTGGGAGGTTGCAGTTGATCAGAAAAGGACGCTCTGGCTAGAGACGTTAAACGGTAAACACGTCAGCATCACGGCCGGAAAGGCTGTCATCCAGAAGGCAGGCGCCACAGTTGATTATGTCGATCGCCAAGGGCACGTTTGGAAAATGCGTATCGGACACCAACTGGATCGCTCGATGGAAGGCACGACCTTTGGGGCTAATCCTCCGGGATCTTTTACTCAGGTCATCGAAGACCACGAAGGCAGCCTCTGGCTTGCTACCGAGGGCCATGGACTCTATCGATTGCATCCACAGTTTGTTCACGTGTACTCCAAGGAGGAAGGTCTAATAGATTCGAACGTTTACCCGATCTATCAGGACCACTCCGGCGTGGTGTGGATTGGCGCCTGGCGCGGGGGGCTCAGCCGTTTTGAAGCAGGGAAATTTACCAACTACACCGTCGCAAATGGGTTGCCAAACCCGCTTGTAACCTCTCTCTATGAGGATCGCGATGGTCAGCTCTGGGTCGCCACTTACAAAGGCCTTTGTATTGTAGTGAACGGAAAACTACGAAAGCCATCTGGTCCTGCGCTGCCAGAGCAAGCCGTTGTACAAGTCATTCATCAGGACAAGAGAGGGACCCTTTGGTTTGGAACGCCCGAAGGCCTTGTAAAGTACAGCAATGGGATCACCCAAATCTTCACCACCCGCGAGGGGCTTGCGACCAATGATGTTCATGCGATTGTTGAAAGTCAGTCAGGTGATCTTTGGATTGGAGGCTACGGGGGACTGACAAGGATTCGCGGCGGAGAGTTCACGAATCCGACAGAGCACTATGGTTCGCCGAGCGATAGCATTCGTTCACTTTATGAAGATCACGATGGTGTTCTCTGGATCGGGACCTACGATAACGGACTCGGCCGTCTGAAAGATGGTCAATTGACACGTTACGGCGTCCGTGACGGGCTATTTAGCAATGGGGTCTTCCAGACCCTCGAAGATAACCACGGTAATCTCTGGATGAGTAGCAATTGGGGCATCTATCGTGTGCGCAAGCAAGATCTGAATGAATACGCCGCGAAGAAGGTCAATGCGATCATGTCTGTTGCTTACGGGACGATTGATGGCATGCTCAACGCCGAGTGCAATGGCGGCTTTGGACCTGCTGGCATAAAAACGCGCGATGGAAAGATGTGGTTTCCAACCCAGAACGGGGTCGCAGTGATCGACCCGGAAACCGTGCCATACAATGAGCAGCCTCCTCCCGTTGTCATCGAATCCTCCCAGCTCGATCGCGTTGAGCTTCCTGTAACAGGTCCGCTACAGATCGCACCGGGTAAACAGAATCTGGAAATTCAGTACAACGCTTTAAGTTTTATCAAGTCGGATCTGATTCAGTTCAGGTACAAAATGGATGGCCTCGATGCTGACTGGATCGACGTCGGATCGAGGCGAACAGCCTACTACTCGCATATGCCCTCGGGTAAGTACGTTTTTCGAGTAATCGCCCGCAATAGCGACGGAGTTTGGAACAACATTGGGCAAAGTCTTCCAGTCGTAGTGCTAGCGCCGTTCTACAAAACCGGGACATTCTTAACCTTTCTTCTACTGCTCGGTGCAGCTCTGATATGGGTTGTAGCAGACTTCCGTATTAGGCGGCTTCAGCGTGCTCAAATTGCTCAACACCGTTTTTCACAACAATTAATTGCCTCTCAGGAAGGGGAACGGAAGCGCATTGCGGCAGAGCTGCATGACAGCCTCGGACAGCGGTTAGTAGTAATCAACAATCTCGCACTATTCTTTCTTCGCTCGCACGGTCAGCACTCTATGGACGACAAACAAGCCGAGGCCATCAAGGAGATCAGTGCGGAAGCAAGTTCAGCAATTGAAGAGACGCGGAGCATCGCGTACAACCTGCGCCCTTTCCAGTTGGACCGTTTGGGGTTGACCAAATCGATCGAGGCACTCATTCGTACTGTTTCCAAGTCGTCCGGGATTCACGTAGCCAGCAATCTTGCCAATGTGGATGAGCTGTTCCCGGAAGAGTTGCGGATCAACTTCTACCGGATCGTACAGGAAGCCTTGAGTAACATCATGAAGCATGCCCAGGCGACGGAGGTGAATGTTCACATTCTGCGAACGGATACCGAAGTTGTCCTCAGCATTCAAGACAACGGTCGAGGATTTACTCCGGCAGCCCGCGCCGGTGAGGCCACCCCTGGCGGCTTCGGTCTGACCGGTATAGCGGAGCGTGCGACTTTACTAGGTGGTAGGCTCAAAGTGCGATCTGAGCCAGGGAGTGGCACGATGATGACCGTAGAGATCCCCCTCGTGGGAGCAGATCATGCCGAATGAGATCAGCATTGTGCTAGCCGACGATCATCCTGTAGTGCGAAAGGGCTTGAGGATCAGCATCGAGGAAGACTCTGGGCTAAAGGTCGTCGCCGAGGCAGGCGACGGCGAAGCAGCCTTGGCCCTCATAAAGGAGCTGAATCCAGAGCTCGCGATCCTTGATATAGATATGCCAAAGTTGAGCGGCCTCGATGTCGCCCGGCAAGTCGGCAAACTAGGGCTAGCGACAAGGATCATCTTCCTCTCCTTTCATCGCGACGAAGACTTCTTTCGCGACGCCATGGAAACGGGCGGCAGGGGCTACCTGCTCAAAGACAGTGCGACCGAGGAGATAGTGACGGCTGTCCATACAGTTGCTGGCGGACAGGTCTTTATGAGTTCAGCGATCACCCTGCAATTGCTTCAGGGTAACAGCGCAGCCAGCCAGACTAAGGATGATTCTCTTATCCGCGATCTCACTCCTTCGGAACACCGTATCCTGCTCTTGATCGCTGATGGCTTGTCGAGTAAAGAGATAGGCTCTGAACTCTCGATCCACTACCGCACGGTGGAAAATCATCGAACAAACATCTGCCGCAAGCTTGGAATCGAGGGAGCAAACGCTCTGCTCCGGTTCGCTGTGCAGCATAAGGGTAATTTCCGATAACGGTTGTGCGACTAAAACGTAAAAGCAGGTGCGAGACGTCACACCTGCTTGGATTGTTGGAAGTCCGGTCTGCGCTCGCCAGTTGGATTTAGCGACCTTCCGCGTTTGCGACATTCGCAGCCTGTCTCAACTCCGCATCGGCTTGGGCGAGAAGATCCTTGGCGCGCTGTGCGTGGCCGCCAAGCTGTCCGTCGTTGGCAGCCTGGGCGTTCTGGATCTTCTGGTAGGCGTTGACTATATCCTGTTGGGCGGCACGCAGATTGCCGTGCCTGTTGCTTATGTTCACTACTGGGGCCTGCACATAAACGACGTTGGGCTGCTGTACGTATTCCACAACCTGATTTTGGGCGAATACCACTCCACCACAAAGCAGAACGGAGGCAGCAGAGGTAATAAGAAACTTTTTGGACATCATGGCACTTCTCCTTATAGGTAAGAATTCTGTAAATAGTTCGTTGAGAGTTTTTTCGATCGCCATAGTCCGCGAACGACGGAATAGGAGTGACAGTGAAATAAATTTATTCGGCCGGCACCCACCCTTCTGTGGGGTTATAGCTGGTGATGGAGGCGGCTGCACTGGCCGTGTTCGGTCCTAAATCTTTCTGGTAAACAACGCCGTCCCGACTCACGATGAACGTCATAATTCCAGAGTCTTGATATTTGACGGGAGTGGCTATGACCGCAAACCCAGCCGTCATCTTTCCACCTATCATGTAGCTCTTTGCGCCACCTTTTGCCTTATCGCCCTGCGCTGAGAGGATGCGGAAAGAATATCCGTCGAACACCGGCGCTCCGTTGACTGCGGAGGAGGCAGCAATCTCTGCAAAATTACCCAATCTGCCGAGAGGGCTCGGGGGATGGTCCTGCGGAACTTCCCAGTGCAAGCCGTCCTGTTTTTCCGGACTACCGAGGATAGTCTGGGTGTACTCCTTGAATTTTCGACGATAGAGCTCCTCTGCATTTGCTATTGAGGTGCTTGCATCAATTGCGAGGAGTTCATTTCTCCCAATCCGCCGCGCGAGGATCTCTCTTTCGCCGGCGGTGGTGTCGAAGTACCACCTGGACTCCGAATCCTGCACCAGAGGTATCGGGAAGGCATAGTTGTCGCTCCCGATGTAGAGAACCCGGCTGCCATCCGTCATCGTCACCCAGCGGTTCATCCGGTCATACTTGGCGACGAAAGATTGGAGTGTGGCCTTGTCTTCGGCCGGATCCCCCGAATTAACAATCGCGCCCGATTGTGACCCAAAGATGTGTCCCAGCGCGTCTTTATCCTGCGCCCGTGACGCTGCCTGCAGCGTTTGTCCAGCTGCTGACGGGTTTACAAAAGTCGCCTGCGCTGTACTATCTGCCGCCTTGACATTATGTGCAGAGCATCCCAGCACACAAACCGACGCCAGCAGAAACACTACGGCTCTAATGTAAAGACTTGAGTTCGTCGAATTGACTCTTTGCGATTTCATCTCTCTCTGTATTCCCTTCACAATTTTTTCTGCATTCAATGCAGCCGTTTAACCCCGACCCCTTCCGCCACCGCGCGGAGCTGGCGAATGCGGGGCCTGGGCATGCATTGCAGGCGGATGATGGGCGACGGGATGACTGGCGGCCCGATTCATGCTCGCATGGCCGCGATTGCTCTCCGCCCGGCTCGCCGGCCCGTCGCCGCTCATATGGTTACGTGCCTGATTTCCTCCGAAGGAGCCGGGGCGTCTGTCATCTCCATTGGGCTGACGCTGAACGCCCCCGTTTCCGCCGATCAAACCGTGGTCGCCGTTGCGGCCTCCGTTCGGCACATCACCAGGCACATGCCGATCGCCGTTGGGTCCGTTGTTCGGGCCATAGCCCCCGCCATTCGGTCTGTACCCACCGCCGTTGGCGTTGTTGCCGTTGCCGTTTGGTCTGTACCCTCCACCGTTAGGCTCGTTACCCCCGTCCGGTCGATATCCTCCACCGTTAGGCTGAAATCCGTTCGGGCTGTAGGGGTGCGGTCCATATGGCGCTGGTCCGTGGGGACCAGGCCCCCAGGGGTGATAGTTGTTGTATGTCGTGTGATTGTTGATGTAAGTCGTGTTGTGAATGTAAGTGTTGTGCTGATAGACAACACTGCCGCCGCCGCCACCGCCGCCGCCCCAGTTGCAGTTCCACGAGCGCCAACCCCATGCGAAACCGCCGCCGACAGAGCCGCCCCCACCGACAAAGCCACCGCCACCGAATGCAACGCCGATCCTGATCGCCGGAGCATAGGAAACAACGGGAGCCGCGACTACTACACTGGGAGTGTAAAGCGGCACGACGTAAGGCGTGCCGTAGACAACTGTCGGGTTATATTGCGGCACATAGACGACGTCCGGGTCAGCCGGCTGAATGACGATCGTCTGCGGAGATTGCTGGACTACCTTGATCTGTGGCGTGGATTGCAGAGTTCCCGCCGCCTGTGCCTTGGCGCGCATCACCTGCACCGCGGCCATTACATCACTCTGCTGGTTCTGGAACGCTTGGCCAAGTTCGGATGTCCACCCCAGGTTACCCGCGAGATTGTTGAGGACATCGGGAAACTGGGTTAGCGCCTTGATGCTAGGATCCCACGTCTGCTGATCGACAGCTTGCGCCAGCGCAGTGCCGGTGAGACTGTTATTTTGCGCAAGCCAAAGCGCAGCCGCAGAAACCTGATCAGGAGCGGCCGCCGCACCCAGCACCTGCGCCACCAGTGCGTCAGGATAGAGCGCAATCGGCGCCACCAATGCATCCAGTTGGTCCGCAGTCATCGGCGCAGCGGTGAGTGCGGAATACGAGGGCATGGCCTGCGAGCTCTGGGTAGAGGTCTGAGCCTGAGAACTGTCGGTCTGTTGTGCCTGTGCTCCTGCCGCAAACAAGGTGATGCACATGAGCACCGAAGAAGCATGTTGCATTGTCTTGGAAATCATCTCTCTCCGTCGTTCCTGTAGATTTTCTGGTATGACCGGGTTTCAAGCTTGCTTCCCGAATCCCCATCTGGACCCTTGAGAAGTTGAACAAGCGAGCCGAGAACTCATCGCCGCATCTCTTGAAACAGAGAATAAGAAATATGGTCGATCGAAGATATAGCGGACGCTACACGAAAGACCGTGTGGTGTTGCACTTGCCACCTGTGTGGAACCACACGCGAGCCGCAGCCGACTTGCGATCGGCTACGCGCTATAGATCACGCTCCGTTCCGCGATCGCTCGAGATAAGTGAGACAAGAGAAATGAATTGATCAGGTTCTACGGAACTCAGAAGCCGTAGAAATGCCTTCGGCTTAAGAGGTTTCTGATCGAAGGCGGCAAACCCATGGCCTGCGGCTGGCTCACAGACCGCTTTCGGCCTCTGCTTGGCAGATTGTGCCACCCGCCGCCTCGAAGATAGTTTGCATGCATCCATGATGACGATCCTCCCCGTGTCTATGCAAGTCTCGGGCTTGCAACGCGGCGTCGAAGCCACGGCCCAAATGAAACCTCGTGTGGGGCGGTCTAGTTATCTTGGAGGTCGGGTGCTCGGCTATCCTGATCCAGGAGCGAAGGCGATCACCGTCTGGCTGGGTGCGGCCTCAGTAGCACTCTTCCTGCACTAACCCCCAAAGCAGGTTCGTCTGTATGGTTCGGGGTCTCAGCGCAGCTCCACCGTTCAGCGGGAGATCCGGATTTCGGGTCTGTCGTTTCGCTACTAAGTCCTAACCGGAGTTCATTCCATGCGAAGAAGGCACTTCCTGAAGAGCGCATCTGCAGCGACTCTCGTTACGATACTCTCCCGTTATAGACTCGCCGGTGCTTACGCCGGTGTGAGGCGGCCACGTATAGCCTTTGGTGGCATTGGGATTGAATGTAGCACGTATAGCCGTATCCGGACGCATATCGAAGACTTCGAAATCCTGAAAGGTGAAGCGCTTGCGAGCTCGCAGCGATTCGCGTTTTTGAAAAAGTATCCCGTACAATTCATTCCGACTGTCGTGGCGCAGGCTGTGCCCGGAGGACCGGTCGAAATGGCCACCTACAACTCCATCAAAGCAAACTTCCTGGAGAGACTACAGGCATTGCTTCCACTCGAGGGTCTGTTTCTTCCTATGCATGGAGCCATGTTCGTGGATGGGATGCAGGACGCAGAGGGCGACTGGATGGAAGCCACACGCAAGGTGGTCGGCCCCAACTGTCTTATGTCGGCTTCCTACGATCTGCATGGCAATGTGAGCCAGCGTGTGATCGACAACCTTGACATGTTCTCCGCCTTCCGCACCGCACCGCACATCGACAAAGAGGAAACCATGGAGCGGTCCTGTAGTATGCTTCTGCATTGTCTGGATCAACATATTCGTCCTACACTCGTGTGGGCCCCCATCCCTGTGCTAATGCCGGGCGAACGCAGTGGTACCGAGTGGCAACCGGCCAAGAGGCTTTGGGCCCAGCTTCCGAAGCTGAATGAAGAGCCGGGAGTTCTGGATGTGTCCATGCTCGTCGGCTACGTGTGGGCCGATGAGCCGCGCTCGACAGCATGTGCCGTCGTTACTGGGACGGCTCCAGTCACCGAGAAGAAGATTGCCGTCGATCTTGCGCAACAGTACTGGGATGCGCGTAAGGAGTTTCAGTTCGGCACAGAGACCGGAAACGTCGATGACTGTATCGAGAGGGCCATGAAGGCAACGACGCATCCCGCCATCCTGGCCGACTCTGGCGACAATCCAACCGGCGGCGGCACCGGCGACCGCGCCGAAGTTCTTGAAGAGTTACTGCGTTACAAAGTGCAGAACACCGTCTTCGCCGGAATTACCGACCTTCCAGCTACCGATGCATGCTACAAGGCCGGCGTAGGCGCCACGCTACCTCTCTCCATCGGTGCGACGCTCGACCCGCTTGGAAGCAGGCCTGTCAAAGCTACGGCGAAGGTAATCTTTCTGATTCCAGCGGCCGCACCTCGCCTGCGTGAAGCCGTTGTCCAGATCGAAGGTGTCACTCTTGTTCTTTCCGCCCAGAGGCGCCCTTACCATGACATCGTCGACTTCACGCGGCTAGGCCTCCAGCCATCGTCATACAAGATTATTGTGGTGAAGTCGGGGTATCTCTCTCCAGAGCTCGCTCCGCTCGCAAATCCCAGCCTGATGGCTCTCTCCGACGGCTCAATTAATCAGGACATCATCCATCTGCCGAAGAACAGGCTCCGCAAACCGACCTATCCTTTCGTCGAAGATCTCAACTACACACCACGAGCGATCGTTTCTGCGCGGGCGCCGACCTAGTTCTGCCGCGGTTGAGTCTAAAGATTCGCAACATGTTCAGAAGCTCTCACTATCGGGATGACGATCCAGATCGTTGGAGGTCGAGATTGAGTCGCGAGATTGTGTTCGAAGTATGCGCGGAAGACTTGGAGTCATGTGTGGCCGCTCGAGAAGGAGGAGCGGATCGTATTGAATTGTGCTGCGCCCAGATCGAAGGTGGTCTGACGCCTAGCCATGCCCTGATCACTGCGGCCATCGCGCAGAGTGGCCTGCCGATATACACAATTCTGCGCCCACGTGGAGGAGATTTCGCCTATTCAGATGCTGAGTTCGCACTCATACAGGAGGATCTCGAACACGCCCGATCGCTTGGTGCGAGCGGGTTTGTTGCAGGCGTCCTTCGGCCTGATGGAAGCGTAGACGGTAATCGCATGCGCCGATTGGTCGAACAGGCGGCACCTCTCGAAATGACCTTTCATCGGGCGTTCGATGTAGCGACAAATCTGGAGCATGCACTCGAAGATGTGATCGCAACGGGCTGTCGTCGGTTACTGACCTCAGGTGGAGCAGCAGATGTCTACACGGGAGCGGAAAGGCTTCGGCGTCTAGGGGAACAAGCTGATGGGCGGATTGCGATCGCGGTAGGCGGCGGCCTGCGACTCGAGACCGCGGCAGAGGTTGCGCGAGTAACCGGGGCGTTGCAGTTTCACGGCTCCGTGCGGCATTGGGGATCTCCTCGAGAGATGGTTCCAGAACATCGCGCCACTGGGCGTACTGTTACGAGACCGGAGAACGTTCGCATGATGATTGCAGCTTTAGAAATCGGCCATGCTAAATACAGGAGACCAAGTTAAATGTACATAGAACGTCCTGACCCCTCCCATCAGAGTGAGGCAAGTATGAGTTTTTTTCTGGCACTGGATGCTGGCGGGACAAAAACGGACTATGTTGTCGTCGATGAGACACGCGAACTGGCACGGGTGCGCACCGGGACAATCAAGAGGATGCGTACGGATGCGGGGACCGCGGCACATAATCTCGATTCCGCTCTGCGTCAGCTCACTGCACTCAGCGGCGTGTCCATGCACGCAATAACGCGAACCTGCGTCGGAACGGCTGGGGAGAGTGTTCCGCTAGTTGCGGATTGGTTGCGCGACGCAATTACATCCAGGGTTAGCGGCGAACTTCTACTACTTGGCGATGTGGAGATCGCACTCGATGCGGCGTTTCCCGAGGAGCCTGGCGTATTGGTGCTGGCGGGCACAGGATCGAATGTTGCGGGCCGCATGAATGCCGGAGCGCTGATCTCGGCGGGAGGGTGGGGGCCGGCACTGGCGGATCAGGGATCTGGACAGAGGATCGGGCTTGAATGTCTCAGAGCTGCCTTCTTAGCCAAAGACGAAGGACGGTTCACGCGTTTGCTGCAGGACGTAATGGATTTTTGGCAACTGACAACCCTGGAACTGCTTATTGAACATGCGAACAGTATTCCGCCACCTGATTTTTCCAAGTTGACGGAACTCGTACTGCGGGCCGCTGAGTTGGGAGACGAGGTTGCGGCTGAGGTACTGCACAAGGAGGGAGAAGCATTGGCATATCTCGCGCGGCTCGTTATGCGACGACTGCAGAATATGGCTGGCGATGACGAATGGGTGCCTCCTATCGCATTTGCAGGCAGCATTATGGAAAAGGTTTTGCCGCTCCGAAAGGCTTTGATCGCTGCAGTTCACCGCGAGTTTGGGCATGTTCGAACCCTTGCAGGAGTGGTCGATCCCGTCGCAGGTGCTGTCTGGCGTGCGCGACATCATTAGCCCTTTAGCGCACTGACCGTCTCCGATTTCGGCTGTCGCTTGCCCCAGGACAGCGGAGCGCACCTTCACTTCTGTCGCGTACTGGGATATCAGCCCGACACGTCTGCGAAAAGAGACTTTGGTGGGCGAAAAAGCCGTACTGGTATTGAACGCCAGAAACAGGTAATCGATGAAACCCGGACTCCAGCATTGTTCGCCCATGTCTCGTTTCGATTGCTGATCAAGAGTCATCTGCGGAAACAGAAAAGCTCCGTCGGTATGAACTCCGCGTAACTCACGAGCGCGAGGCCCTCCCGCATCCAGACGCCAGTACCACGATGCGAAGACGAGGATATTCGTGATCCACAAGGCAGCAGCCGATATCAGAAGGTCTTTCGGCTTCTCCTTATGCGATGGAAGAGCTTGCAGGAGAAGGCCGAGCGACCAAACCGTGTCCAGGGTCACGATCGAAGCCAACAAGTACCCTAATATCTGGTTAAGACGGTCATTTCCATGTCGTCGTGCTAGTACTGTGGGGATGATAAGTGCTCCGACGACGAGGATCAGCAGCCAGTCTGGTCCCACCGATAGAGACTCAGGAAGAGCCAGGCGCAACCCGCCGACGGCAAGGAGAGCCAGCATTGCGGGCCATCGCGGCTCCAGATGTTTAGTACGATTTGTCATCAGAGTTCCCTAGATCGAAAAGTTTAAGCAGGCCGGGGCCAGTCGTTCATCCCGGCTCATTAGGGAGAACTCAGTTCATCTTATTTGAGATATGCACGAGTGAGGCTGGTTTCAAAACGACCTGCTGGCTGCGACTAAATTCTGCCATCCGCTCTTGCTCATCTTCAGCCGTTGTCCACGTGTTAGGACCACCGATCCCTCGCTGCGGCCCTCCCGCGCCACCTCGCAGACATAGTCCATGTTCACAATCGTCGAACGGTGAATCCGCACAAACCGATCTGGATCAAGAGTGTTAGCCAACTGCTTGACTGTCTCCCGCAACATGAAGCTCTTCGCCCCAACGTGCAGACACGAGTAGTAGTCCGCCGCCTCGATCCACTCGATCTCTTGAATATTGACCACCATATCCTTCGTGCCGTTCGGTACGAGCAGCCGCTTCAGATACTCCTTCCCGCCGACCCCGCGCGTCCCCACTTCGGTCAGCACCTGCTTCAGACGTTCTTGGTTCACTAAGGCAGCATTCGAAGCAATTCTTTCCTTGGCGTGTGCCAGCGTGGCCTTTAGCCGTTCCGGCTCTACAGGCTTGGTCAGGTAGTCGAGCGCATGCACCTCAAACGCATGGAGCGCATGTTGGTTGTGGGCGGTCACAAAGACCGTCACCGGCATCTGGGTTGCACCCATCTGCTCGATCACCTCGAAGCCTCCCTTGCCTGGCATCTCAATATCGAGAAACAGAATATCGACCTGTCGCGCCTTCAGCGACGCCAATACCTCGCCGCCGTTCCTGCACTCGCCAACCAGTTCTACCTCGTCGTCCCCGGCGAGAAGAAAGCGCAGCCGCTCGCGCGCCAGCGGTTCGTCATCGGCAATCAGCGTTCTCACTCTCATCTTCTCTGAGGCTCGTACGGTATGGTGATTGCAACCTCAAAGCCCCCCTCGTCGAGCGGCTGTGCCCTCATCGCGAACTCATCATGGTAGAAGTGCATCAGTCGTTCCCGCGTATTCTTTAGCCCTATCCCGTGTCCGTCCTGTGCCGGCATGCCGGATTCCGCTCCAGTATCCCGCACTTTTAGGTGCAGGCTCGTGCCATCGCGCCTCGCAGAGGCCTCCACCTTTCCTTCGCTCACACAATGCGCGATCCCATGTCGTATCGCATTCTCGACGATCGGCTGCAAGAGGAAACACGGCACCATCCCATCCAGTGCTCCGGGGTCGACTTTGATCTGCACCTGCAACCGGTCCGCAAATCGGATCTGCTCGATCGCGAGGTAGTTATCAATCATCTCCAACTCTTGAGAGAGCGGGACCTTCTCCGGAGTTGTCCGTTTCAACGTGCTCTTCAGTATCAGGTTTAGATGAGACAGCATCTCGATCGCCTCGCTCTGTCGCCCGAGTTCCACCAGCGTAGTAATAGCGTTGAGCGTGTTGAAAAGAAAGTGAGGTTCCAGCTGCATCTGCAGCGCACGCAGGTGGGCGGAAGAGAGCTGCTTCTGAAGCTCCAGGGACCGCATCGCATCTTGCTGCGCACGCTGCTTGTACTGAACGATTCCGGTGATCCCAATAATGAATCCGTAGATCAGGAGCTCGATGCCGAAACGGTTGACGTTGAACAGGATCGTCCACATCATGTGTTCCCCCACCGGGCCCCACCCAAGCGGAAAGCCAACACCCCAGAGCATCAGCAGATGGACCAGCGCGAGTACCGATCCAGCAACTGCGTGCAAAAGGATCGTCTTCACTGAAAGGCTCGACACAATCGGTAACCTAGGCGCCAACTTCCAGAGAACACACGCAATTGTGCCCCACCATCCCCACAGGACTGCACCGTAGATCAGCGAGGCCGGATGCATCACGGACCCGCACTCGCCTGCGGTAGCAACTGCCAATACCGCCGACAGCGACACGATCATCAGGTAACCGTTGAGATGCCTGCTCACGGGCGTAGCAGCTTCCTCAGCAGTTTTCTCTTGAAAGATCGCTGGGGGATGATGGTATTCCGAAGAGGTCGTGAAAGCGTTCATGGCGTCCTTTCTCCCTGCAACGGCTGCTTCTTCTCTAGGTAGAATCTACCTCGTTCCGCGATTCGTCGACCAGCACATTTAAGAGTCAGGATCCACCGTCCTACTCAATGTCACCAAGACTTTTGCAGCCAACGCCGCTCTTTCTGCAGGCAACGTGCTCCGTCCTCCTCTCTGGCATCGCGAGCACAGGCAAGAAGCCCTCCTTGACCCGTAGCAAAGCTGGTAGGGGAGTGACATCTTCCGCCGCGCGTTCGGCATCCCTCCCTGCAACTTTTGCGCATCCGGCTGCATATCGGTTTTCACACGCAAGATAAGGGGCCAATCTGGACTCGGAGGTAGACAGGCATGAAGGCAAATGGACCCCTCACGCTTCTGTGCATCTTGATCTGCATCCCCCTTGCGTCGTGCTCACGGGTCGTGGCCCACGCCGATACATCCCCGCCGGAGGGTGTCCCCGTTCACGCCACCCGCGCTGTATTGCAGGATGTGCCCCTTGAGATCGCGGCCGTCGGGAACGCTGAGGCCGTCGAGCGTGTCGACGTCAAGCCACGCATCGGCGGGCAGATTAGAACCGTTGCCTTCGCCGAAGGACAGAACGTCACCAAAGGCCAGCTTCTCTTCACCATCGATCGCGACACCATGAGTCGCCAGCAGACGCAGCAGCAGGCCGAGCTCGACCGCGACATCGCAATGGAGCAACAGGCCGTCGCGGTTGTCGCGCGAGATGCGGCCTTACAGAAACAGAGCCAGTCTGACGCCGACGTTGCGGTCAAGCTGGGTCAACTCGGTGTTCTCTCCAGCCAGACGGTCAATCAGGCCGTCACGGCCAGCGACACCACCCGCTCCAGCCTTCACGCTGATCAGGCCGCCATCGCCGCCGCAGCCAGCGCCGTCAAGGCCGATCGTGCTCGCCTGGCGCAGACACAGCTTCAACTCAACTTCGCCGACGTCATTGCTCCCATCTCAGGCCGTGCCGGAGCCATCGCGGTCAAGGCTGGCAACGTGGTTCTTCAGAACGATACAACGCTCGTTACCCTGCTTCAGCTCGCACCCATCCGGGTCACATTTAGCGTCCCAGAACAAGCGCTCGCCGAGGTGCAACGGCTCAGCGCTGCCGGCCCCCTGGAAGTGGAGGCCGGGAACGGCGATGGTTCGCCGGCCAAAGGCCGTCTCGATTTCATTGATAACTCCGTCGATCCCACAACCGGCACCGTTCGGCTGAAGGCCACGTTTTCCAACGTGGATAACGCACTCTGGCCCGGCGAGTTCGTCAATGTTCGCCTCCGCCTCAGGGTAGATCCTCATCAGATAGTTATTCCACAGTCTGCCGTTCAGGAGGGTCTCGACGGAAGGTACGCGTGGCGGGTCCAATCGAATGTGGCCACGATGGTGGCGGTCACCGTGCTCCGTACCTATCGGCCCCCAACCTCCTCTTCGCAGGCAGCCAGTGAGATCGCCGTTCTTGGCAGCGGCCTCAACCCCGGAGACATGATCGTAACCGAAGGCCAGCTGCGCCTCACTCCCGGCGCGCGAGTCTCACCTCTCGATCCACCGCCCGGCCCCTAGTCGCACAAGTCACGCGATAGTAAACGGCACGTCTAACGGCAGATTCTGCACCACAGTATTGAGTGAGGTGTTCATCTTGCGCTTTACCGAATTCTTCATCCGTCGCGCGATCACCACCACGCTTCTGATCTCCGCCATCGCGGGATTCGGCTTGCTCAGCTATCTCTCGCTTCCGGTCAGCAACCTGCCCGAGGTCGAGTACCCCACGATCCACGTGTCAGCCGCGCTGCCTGGCGCCAATCCCGACGCCATGGCTGCTACTGTGGCGACGCCGCTTGAGAGCGAGTTCTCACGCATCCCCGGCATCGAAAACATGACATCCAGCAGTTCCGTCGGAGACACCCAGATCACGCTTCAATTCGCGCTCAGCCGTAGCGTTGATGCTGCCGCTCAGGACGTCCAGGCCGCCATCTCCCGCGCCGCCGGCAGCCTCCCGCCGGGCATGCCGGACCCGCCCTCCTACTCCAAGGTGAATCCCGCTGACGATCCCATTATCTGGCTCGAGATGCACTCGCAGACGATGTCGTTTGAGGATTTTTCACGTTACGCGACACAGATTGTCTCGAAACAGGTCTCCATGGTCAACGGAGTCTCGCAGGTCGAGGTCTATGGACCCGAGCGCCCGGCGATTCGCGTCCAGGTCGATCCCGCACGGCTCGCCGCCTACAGCCTCGATCTCGAGCAGATCCGCAGCGCCCTCACGACGAACAGCGCAAACCTTCCCACCGGCACACTTTACGGTAACGCAAGAGACTACTCCCTGCAGGCGGACAGCCAGCTTACCACCGCCGATCAGTTTTCCGACCTCGTCGTCGCCTATCGCAATCAGCTCCCCCTGCGCCTCAGCCAGATCGCCAACGTCCTGAACAGCTCCAGCAATGACAAACGCACCTTCTGGATCAACGGACAGCGCAGCGTCATCCTTGCCGTACGCAAGCAACCCGGCGCAAACACCATCGAGGTCGCCGATCGAGTCAAGACTGCTGTAAAGGCCCTGCGCGACGTCCTACCTCCCGGCGTAGCCTTCGGCAACGTCGCCGACAACGCCGACATCGTTCGCGGCTCCATCGCTGACGTCAACCGGACCCTCGTCATCACCATCGTGCTCGTTGTGCTTGTCATCTTTGCGTTTCTTGGCACGGTCTCCTCGACACTGATCGCCAGCGCGACCATTCCCGTATCGATCCTGGGCTCCTTCATCGTCATGCACCTTCTCAACTACACCGTAGACATGTTCTCCATGATGGCCATCACGCTCTCGGTAGGCTTCGTCGTCGATGACGCCATTGTAATGCTCGAAAACATCGTCCGACATCGTGAGATGGGCAAGTCCCGTCTCGACGCAGCGCTTGCTGGCGCCGCCGAGGTCGGCTTCACAATCATCTCCATGACGCTCTCGCTCGTCGCTGTCTTTCTTCCAATCCTCTTCCTCAACGGTGTCCTTGGGCGAGTGCTTCGCGAGTTCGCCGTCACCATCGCCGTCTCCATCCTGCTATCCGGCTTCTCTGCACTAACTCTCACTCCAATGCTCTGCAGCCGGTTTCTTGGCGAGCGCGTCCACGCGGACAATTGGTTCCATCGCCGCACCGAGCGCATCCACGCCGCGCTAGAAAGCGGCTATCGGCGTTCGCTCGATCTCGTCCTGCGTCATCCGCGCTCGATGATCGTAGTCACCATCGCGATGACGATGAACAGGTCAACAAAGTACTCGCCGCAATTCCCTGGATGCAAAGCAATCTGTCGGGTGTCTTCTCACAAAATCAAGGCTGGCTCTGGATCAACCTCCGCCAGGATCGCCATCGGCCGAACGTTAAAAGCATTATCGCCAACCTCCAGAAAGAACTCGATCGCATCCCCGGACTCAAGGTCTATCTCCGCCAGCCGGACTTCATCGACCTCGGACAAAGTGAATCCCGCTCTCAGTACTCCGCTGCGCTTCAAGGCCCTGACGCCGACCAGCTTTACCGCTGGGCCCCTCGTCTCAAGAGCAAGCTCGACTCTCTTCCCGAACTCGCCAATGTTTCGACCGACCTTCAGATGAGCGCGCCGCGCGTAAACGTCGACATCCGCCGAGACCTTGCAACGTCCCTCAATGTCGATCCCGAGAAGATCGCCAACACCCTCTACGACGCCTTTGGGAACCGCCGCGCCAACACCATCACCGTCGCATCGCAGCAGTACGATGTCATCCTCGAGGTTGCTCCACAATATCAGCGCGATCCTGAAGCCATTGGCGGCATCTATCTCGCATCCAATGCCGGTAGGCTCGTTCCCCTCTCGGCCGTCACCACGCTCAGCCAGACAGTCGCTCCTCTCTCCGTCAACCATCTTCGGACAGTTTCCTGCTGTTACCTTTCACTTCGATCTCAAACCAGGCATCTCGCTCGATAAGGCCACACTCGCCGTGCGCCGAGCTGCCTCCGAACTCGGCATCCCTGCCAGTATGAACTTCACTTTTCAGGGGACCGCCGCGCAGTTTCAGAGCTCCCTCAAAGGTCTCGGCCTGTTGCTCGTAATCGCGGTGATGGTCATCTATCTCGTCCTCGGCGTTCTTTACGAGAGCTTGATCCACCCCATCACGATCCTCTCCGGTCTTCCCGCCGCCGCTATCGGTGCACTTCTCACATTGCTATTCTTCGGCCAGGATCTCAATCTCTACTCGTTCCTGGGCATCATCCTGCTCATCGGCATTGTCAAAAAGAACGCCATCATGATCGTCGATTTCGCTATCGACGCCGAGCGCAGCCAAGCAATGAAGCCCGAACAGGCTATTTACCTAGGTTGCGTCCAGCGTTTCCGCCCTATCATGATGACGACGATGGCAGCGCTGTTGGGCGCGGTCCCCATCGCACTGGGCCACGGCATTGGGGGTGAGGCGCGCCGCCCGCTCGGTATCGCCGTCGTCGGTGGCCTTCTACTTTCACAGACGGTAACCCTTTATGTGACCCCGGTGATCTATCTCTATCTGCGTCGCTTCCGTCGAATCCGAAGCCAAAAAGTGAACGACACCGAAGCCATTCCATCACCTCAAGCTCTTGGCGTCAGTTGAGACCCTCTTAATAGCCTGTCTGGCTAGGGAATTCAAGCCGCCGTTTCAAACAGTCCATCCTCTACGACACTCAGGTGGTCTTCCTAAGCCCTTTTGCGAATGTACCGTGAAGGCTCTTTTAGAACTGATCCTGACACCGACCATTAACTCAGATCTCCTGTGGCCCGCGGGGTGGGTTCCGGATGAGGGTTCCGAGGCGTCGCGGGATCTGGTGCGTGCTCGCGAAGCAGCCAAGCAGGATCAGATGCGGGCACGACATCGGTTGAGCAAATTTCTGTTTGCGCTCAGGCCAGCGTCCGCCGTCCGGAGTGAGACCATGGACGCGTCCTTACCGCATCTGGGTCGCGCAGCTACGTTTCACACAGATCGCTCGGGAAGCCACGCCAGGATTATCTGCACGAGGTCGAGCCTATGCGGGAACGGGTAGCCGGCTTGGACCAGGCCATTACGGAGGCAGTCAAACTGGCCTCTCCTGCGTTGAAACAAGTCATCAACGATCTACAGGCACTGCGCGGCATCGCAGATATCTCGTCTGTGACCATTGCGGCCGAATTGGGCCAGGTATCCCGCTTGGCAGTGCTCGGCAACTGATGGGTTATTGCGGCGCTGTGCCCAGCGTAAGCGTCCGCGACGCCTCCGATGGGCAGAGGCGATCAGGCAAACCTTTCATCGGGATCCGCTACTTGATAGCGGGGGGCAACCGATGTATTGGAGCGGCCGGCTAAGACCACGCTTACCCTCGGTAACCTGAAAGCGAATTACTGCGCCCGATCCACAACATTTGATTCTGGCTACATCTCGCCCGGCAAATCTCTAGAGGAAGGAGGCCTTGCGGATCTTTGGCTCGAATTTCCTGCACGTTCGAGCTTTCGCCAAACGCTTGAGTGAGCGAGTACACCCGATTCGTTTTCTAATGACACTGATCGCCAATTCAGGTCAGGAACTCAGAAATTAATTTGTCATAAATCCTCGATGACTTATAAGCAACACCGAAAATCCAGTTTTGATTTTCCTATATCTATATCTCGGGTCCCACAGTGCTGTTGGTACAAGTTTCGCAAGAGTCATCCTTAAGAGCCATGCTCCCTCAACAAACAAATATTTGAAGACCTAGATGGTCGCGCCCCTGAAGCGGAATAAACTGAGTTTTCGAGGAAGAACAGCTACAGATAGGCAGCGTCCTCCACAAATCGTTAGAAAGTTAAACTTGATGGCAAGTTGGATCTGACGGCTGGTGGAGGCAGCGGTGATGACGCCGGCAGTTGGGCTCAGAACCGCGGGTGCGGTTTGGATGGCAGCGTTACCTTGGGTCGGGCCGCTCGAGAAGACGACTTCGTTCGGCGTTTGCAGATTGGTGTGATTGAGAACATTGAAGAACTCAGCGCGGAATTGGAGGCGGGTTCGCTCGGTCAGCGACGTGGACTTAACGAGTGAGAGATCCCAGTCGGTGTAGCCGGGGCCTGTGAGGGTATCGCGACTGAGATTTCCTACAGTGCCGTAGATAGGTGCACTGAATGCGGCGGGCGAGAAGAATTGCGCGACGCGGGTCGCCGTACTTCCGCGAGTGTAGAGACTCCCCGCGAAGTTGGGAGCGAGATTGGGGCGTACAGGGTTGCGAGTGTCTCCGGAGCCGGTTGGGTTGTAACCCAGTTGCGGGCTGAAGGGGAAACCAGTCTGAAGGGTTGCGATAGTGCTGAGACTCCAGCCGGAGACAGCATGGCTGACCAGCGGCGAAGCAGATGACAGGAAGGTTCGACCATGGCCGATCGGCAGCTCGTAGGTGGCGTTGAAGGCGGCAAGGTGGCGAACATCAGTCGCCGCGGGGCCATAGTCGAGTGACGGATTCGCCGGATAAGAGACAAATGCTGGAGTGTTGGCCGAGACACTTGTATTCCAGGCAGAGCCATTGTCGAGGTTCTTGGCGTAGGTGTAGTTGGCCCGGAATTGCAAGCCGTGCACAAAGTTGCGACGGAGGTCGAGCTCGAGAGCGTTGTAGTTGCTGAAGCCTCCTGAGATCCACGAAGTAGTATTTGCGACCAGAGGATTAGCCTTGACGGTCGTGGGGTAAAAGATAGTGCCGATGGGCGTGCCAGCAGGGCATGTTGATGCGGCTGAGCAAATGATGGAAGCTGGCTCATTCTGATCTTCGGAGAGGATCTGTTGATAACCGTGAGATCCAACATAACCAATGGTTATAGAGATCGCTCGATCGAGCTGCTGCTCGATGCTAAACGCATAGGAGACAACGGCGGGAGTCGCGATATCAGTCTGGATATTAGAAGGAGAGATGAGGCCAGGAGCTCCGCTAACCGGACTTGCTATAGGCACGTTGGCGTAAGAGAGAGTTGTGTTGTAAGGCGCGGCCTGATCGAGCCGGTAGTCGAGGTTGTCGAGTAGCGAGTGGTGCAAGCCAATGCCGGACCGAAGCGAGGTCTTGCCGTTTCCGAAGACGTCCCACGCAATGCCGACGCGGGGTTGGGGCAGGAACCTTGCACGGTTGTCAGAGAGCGCCGAGTTGCCTGTAGTTGGTGCGGTGTTGATGACACCATCGGTAAAGCCGTATTGCGAGGCGCGACCGTGGGCTTCGTTCCAGCCGTTCGTAGATTCGAACCGGATGCCGCCGCGAAGTTCAAACGTCGCGGTGAGCTGCCACGTGTCTTCAAGATAGCCCGCGCCCATAAAGCTATGCCAGTTGAGAGGTGTGGGATTGGGAACGACAGTAAAAGTCTTGACGGTCCCTTGCAGGAAGGTTGTGAGCGAGGCGAACGAAGCTTGGCCAAACTGGTTCTGGGCAAGGTTGTCGTTGGACTGGAGCGCCTGGAGCCACACGCCTGCTTGAATCTGGTGGTGCGAGTGAGAGTAAAAGACGTGGTCGTCCAATGTGTAAAGATTTCGCGCCGTCGCGTTGTTGGATCCAACATTGGCGCCGGCGCCGGTGATCTGTGACGACCCATTGGAGGCGGTGGAGCCGGCGATGACGATCGCTCCGGTCGGTTTACCAGCGAGGAAGCCGGGAGTTTCGGCCTGGATTGATGAAGGGATGCTTCCGAGGAAATAGAAGCTAGCTCGAGAGTAGCCGATCCGCGCGGTGTTGAGTAGGTGCGCGGAGAAGACGTGCTGTTCCTGGACACTGATGACCTGCTCGCGCAGCGATTCGTTGATCAGAGAGAGCGGGTTTTGTGTCGGCGTGTTAGCTGTGGAGTCATCCACGGTGTAGACGGCGAAGAGCAGATCTTTCGACGTCAGGTTAGCGTCAAATCGCGCGGTGCCGAAGTCCTCACGGATGTGCTGAGTAGGACTGGAGAAGGCCTCTCCTATTCCGGTGGGATTGCCGTTGGCGTCGAGGAGTTCGGGGCCGTTTTGCGCAGGCCACAGATTGAGCAGAGGTGCGACGCCGTTCGCGACACCATAGTTCTTGCGCGGGCCGCTGGGGTTGCTGGGGTTGGGGAGAAATCCCTGACGCGCTTGCGTATCGGGAACCAGCGTCACGTCGGTGATGCCGAGGTTCTGGCGATAGCCTTCGTAGTTGCCAAAGAGGAATAGGCGGTCGGTGCGTAGCGGGCCGCCCAGAGATGCGCCGTAGTTATTGCGCTGAAAGTTTGGGATTCGGGCCTGATCGAAGTAGTTGCGCGAATCGAAGAAGGAGTTGCGAAGAAACTCGTACGCAGACCCGTGGAGGTTGTTCGTGCCCGACGCCGTTACGATAGAAATCTGCGCTCCTTGACGCTTACCGTAGTTGGCCGAGTATGTGTCGGTGACTACGTTGAACTCGCGAACAGCATCGACGCCGAGAAGCTGACCACTGGTGCCGCCAGGAGTGACGTTGATAAGGGAGGCTCCGGTGTACTCGATGCCGTTCAAAAGGTAGAGATTGTCTTGTGGGCGGCGGCCGGAGATCGCGAACATGTTGCCGACTGATGAGTTGGAGGTCCCAACTGATCCACTGCGCTGGGCCGTATAGTTCACTGCCGCAGGATTAAGCGTAATGAGTTGATCATAGGAGCGGCCGTTCAGCGGAAGGTCTTTGACTTGACGCTCGCTGACGAGGCCTGAGGTCTGTTGTGTGGAGATGTTGATGGGGCTCGGCGCGTCGGTGACGGTGACCTGCTCGTTGACCCCGCCGGGCTGCAACGTTAGGTCGATGTGCATCGCCTCACCGATGGTGATCGAAATGCCGGTGCGAGATTGTGGAGCGAAGCCGTCACGCGTAACAGAGATGTTGTAGATGCCAACTGGGATGGAGGGTGCAGCATAGGCTCCGCCCGCGTCCGTGATGAGGTGGCGCTCGCCGCCGGTCTCCTGATTGCGGACGGTGACCCCGGCGCCTGGGACGACTGCCCCAGCTGGATCCAGAATAGTGCCGCTGATCGTTCCACCAACGATTTGGGCGTTTGAAGCGGTTGCGATAAGTAGAGAGAGAACAAAAACAGCAGATCGGCGAAACATCGAATAGACCTCCAAATGGGTGCAGCGGCTCGTCGCAAATCTATGCGGAGGAGAATTGTTCTTACGGTTTTTTTGTGAGAGAGGAAGAGATTATCGACAACAACAGGACATGGCTTCCGGGGAGGAAGCTTTGATGCAGCGACGAAGGAGTTGCATTGAAATCATCAAATACATTCGATTACCCCAACAATGAAGGGTGGCAAACGGCTGGTTGATGGGTTCAAGCTTGTCTAGAAAGGAGGACTAACCGTGAGGGGGCTAGAGAGCGCAGACCCGCTTCACAACAACAGCCAAGGGCTGAATGGTGGAAGGTCAGAGCCATGAATGGATAGTAGCACAAAACTTTTTTCACCTACGCGCGAGCACCAAGGGCGATTGTCACGCCTGCGATTAGGCCCGGACGAATCGCGCATCGAGACAGCCTTAGAAACGTCTAGTCCACGAGCCTATGTGTGCGTCGTCTCCATGAAGGAGACTTCCGATCGACCTGCCTAAACAACACATTGAAAGGCAGCACTGAGAATCCGCCCCTCCCTTCGGTACGCAAACAGACAATGAAAGTCTATTGCGTCCTTCGATCCATGTTTTGATCGATCGCCCATTACCAAATCAAATTGGGAGACGTGAAATGACATAAGGAAAACGTAAGGCAATTACTTCTGCGGCTCGGGTGGGAAATAGGAGCTACGAGTTTCGTTATTCACCGCATGAAAAAGGCCACCAGGTTAGGTGGCCTTTGTTTGGTCTTACGAACCCACGTCGCTAATCCCACAAAGACGAACATCGTCAATCCTGACACGTTGGACTATGTGCGCGGCAACGATACATGTATCCAGTGCCACAGTCAGGGGCAACCGCTCGACAATCCAATCGCCGGAAAATACTGCGACTGGCCTGTCGGTTTCATGCCCGGAGACCGCCTTGCGGATTACTGGAAGCTGGAAGAATTGAACCGGGGTGACCAACTTCTATCAGTTCGCGGATTTGACGGCGCACAAGAATCGAATGCAGGGGAATGACTTCACTCAGAGCAATATGTATCACCGACAACTACGTTGCTTCGACAGCCATCAGGTTCACACCAACGAACCGTCCAATCTGCGGATGCCAGGAAATGCACTCTGCCTGGGCTGCCATACGAAAGACAATCCGGCTGGACTGAGGGGCACCGTGAGCGAACATACTCACCATGCGGAGGGCAGCAAAGGCAGTCAGTGCGTATCCTGCCACATGCCGAAAATTGAAATGACGATAAAGGACAACTTCGTCAGTGCTCATACCTTTCGATTCATTACTCCCACGGAAACGGAGCAGTTAGGAATCCCGAACCCGTGCACTTCATGTCACACTGACAAGACCACCAAATGGGCTACGAACAAGTTGAAGAACTGGTCAACGACGTCACCCTGGCGAGTAGCTCAGTAGGCCGCACCAGCCTTTGCAAAGTACCCAGATTTCGGGGCAGGAGGACAGGCAAACGTGATGTAATCCCGTCATCCCGCAAAGTCAGGTTTTCGGCAAGTTCGCCTCGTAGTTTCCGAAAACCCCGTATTTTCGGGAAGTACGACAATGGCTAGTTCTCTGACGGGCGCTCAATGTGGTCGATGACGAGGGCTTGCGCGGGGATGTTGATGGGGGTAGCGCGGAGGCCGAGAGCGTCGATGTTCCAGTGGGAGAGCGGGTCGGGATCATTGGGGCCAACAAGACCTTCGGGCAACTTGTAGTCGGGGTCCTGCACCCAGTTGAGGACGAGGTCGTAGCTGCCGGTGAGGCCCGTGTGGTCCAGGACTGGGCGGCGAATCGTGCCGGACAGAACCCGGGCGAAGTCTGCCATGGAGGCTCTGTACAGGCTGAGATGCGTTCTCTCGCAATTCCCAACTGCCCGCAAAGTCGGTTTTGCGCCAACTTCGAGCTGTTGGCTGCCCTTCGAGGGCGTAGTTGCCGATAACCCCGGTCGCTGCAACACCATCTAGTAGAAGTTCTTCTATTGAGGATGGTGTCTATGAGTGAAGGAAAGCAGTCGAGACTATCTCCCGCGCAGAAGGCTGATGTCTGGAGGCGATGGAAGGCGGGGGAGTCGTTGCATGAGATTGGGCGTGCCTACGGCAAGCCCCATAACTGCATTCGCTGTGTGTTGTTGCCGCGCGGAGGGATTGCTCCAGCCGCTCGCCAGCGCTCTCGCATAGCGCTCACCTTGGCTGAGCGAGAGGACATTTCGCGAGGAATCGCTTCCGGCTCATCGATCCGCACGATAGCCAGCGGCCTCGGTCGGGCGGCGTCGACCGTGAGCCGGGAGGTCACGCGTCATGGCGGCTGTGCGGCCTATCGCGCTCACGATGCGTATCGGCAAGCCTGGAAATCCGCTTTGCGACCGAAGAGATGTCTTCTTGCCAGCAACCGCAAGTTGCGAAACATGGTCGCGAGTAAGCTGGTGTTGGACTGGTCGCCGAAGCAGATTTCCGGATGGCTGGAGACACAGTATCCCGACGACGAGAGCATGCGCGTGTCCCACGAGACCATTTACCGAAGCCTGTTCATCCAGGCGCGGGGCGTGCTGAAACAAGAGCTGATGGCCGGGCAAAGACACTGAAGCGGTCGTTCAAGCCTTGAGCCGGCAGGTTCGTAAACTCCCGGCGACCCTGCGGCGTTCGCTGACGTGGGATCGCGGGTTGGAGATGGCCAGGCACAACGAGTTTACAGTGGCCACCAAGGTGAAGGTGTACTTCTGCGATCCGCAGAGTCCCTGGCAGCGCGGCACCAATGAAAACACCAATCTACTCTTGCGACAATACTTCCCCCGAGGGACCGACCTTGCCCCTATCTCGCAAGCGCAGCTCGACCAGGTCGCGCTGCGATTGAATCAACGTCCCAGAAAGACCTTGGGTTTCCAAACTCCTGCAGCTAGACTGCAAGCAAGTGTTGCGTCGACCGTCTGAGCCGGCACCCTTTTTGGGGAACTACGGAACGTCACTTGTCCGATAAGCCGACAATACGCCTCCGGACAGGCAAGCTAACATCTCCCCCATGAGGTGGATACAACGGCGACGTGGTTGCTGTGGCTCACGCTGCCCCCAATAGTTTTGCAGCATTTTCGCTTGCAGCATTTTCTCAAGAGGTCCCCGCGGGCACGGAAACGATGATTTTGGTGCCCGCTCCAGGTTTCGATTCAATGTAGAACCGACCGTTGACCGCGCGTACTCTTTCCTGCATGCTTACAAGTCCCAGACCACCGATCCGGTTCGCCTCTTTTACGTCGAACCCGATCCCGGTATCTTTCACTTCAAGCCGAACCTCGTTACCTGCGCCGCTAAGTTCCACCCAGAATCGATCGGCTCCGCTGTGTTTCACTGCATTGTGCAACGCTTCCTGAGTAACTCGAAACAAGCAGAGGGATTCATCGCGGGATACGGATTTCGGCACATTCCGCACCGTAAACTCAACGCTCACTTTTTGGTGTTCGCCAAACTCTCTGCAAAAACCTCGGATCGCCGCTGAGATGCCCAAGTAATCAATCTTCGCAGAATGGAGTTCATGCGACAGCAGTTGAACGTCGCTCGTAATCTCCGAGCAATGTCGGCGGATTTCCTCCAAGCGCTGCTTCGTAGCGCTGGCTAGATGGTTCTCATTGCTACTCGCCTTTTGAAGTTCCATCGACAGCATAGCAAGTCTTTGGCAAATGTCATCATGCAGTTCGCTGGAGATTCGGCTCCGCTCCTTTTCCTGCTCGGAGATAAGCCGCTTGCTCAACTCTCTCTCGACCAGTCGGGCTTGCTCGCGCTCTTCCACAACGACGGCTAGCAACGTGAAGGGAGCCGCAGCGAATATCAAGAACACCTGCAGCGACAGGACATTGCGCATAGGTTCTGGCCCTGTGAAAGGCCGCGACCGTGGACGGCGCCCCAGATCGAACAAAACGCGATCGCAACAATCGAAGTGCTGACACCTCGGGGGCCAAATCGCAGGGCTGCCCAGAGTAGGAACGGTACTAGCGAATACAGCAGCGCCTGAGGGATTGTTCTCCAATCGGTAAAGAAAATGACATATCCCAAGAAAGTCAGCGCGATCATCAGGGCAGCCGCTTCCAGGCGCGACTCGACGGATCTGCGCGCATGCACAGAGCGGGGGCTCGCCCAACTCAAGACGGCTGGAGTCAAAGTAAGAAACGCGATCGCCTCCGAGAAAAAAAATATTCGCCAATTGGTCAAGAAAGAGCCCGGAATGGCGAACGCACCGACGAACGTACCAATAAACGGCCCGATCAAGATCGCGAAGAGTGAATACCTCGACAGTGCTTTCAGAGTGTTGAGGCGCGGAACTCCGTCGAAGGAGTATCCGAGACCCACGGTAATGATGATGATCTCAACCGCGTCCGCCAGGATATACAGGGCAGACGTCGAAGGCGGGAAACCAACCGACAAGTCGTGAAGAACGAATCCTGCAAGGCCCGCCGGGATAAGTACGGGCCAGGTCCTGCGTGGTACCAGCAACAGCACCGACACCAGCAGTGCGCATCCCGGCCAAAGCGCCGAAAGCTTCTGTGGGGGAACGGCGAGTTCGCTGCCCAGCCAGGCCGCGAGGTAGGAGACGACAGCTACCGAGAGCGCCAGGACTGCGGTGGGAATGGGATAAATTTCTGTCGCCGTAGTCCAAACGGCTCGTTCGTTCTCAATGCGGAGGCCCACGGGTCCCTCCAAAAAGCCATGACGTATCCTAGCCGAAGTCCATTGAAGCCGTGAAGGCGGATGCTTACCTAATATCAAATTCAGTAAGCGGCACAGGCCTGTGACCTGCTTTCGTCAGGGCCAGCATTAGCCGTAACCGTGACGTTCTGTGCCTGAATAATCGGGCACAGAGCAAG
>CAWIQU010000012.1:0-129916 GCA_963838345.1 uncultured Acidobacteriaceae bacterium
GAGATCGCCGCAACCTACGAGAAGGCAAGCGAGGTCCGCGAGCTCTTCAAGGCGCGCTTCGCCGGTACGGCCGCTCTCAGCCACCTTCTTGACCTCGACGACGAGCAGACTATGCGCGTCGCCGCCGGTATGAAGCGCGGCATCTGGTTCGGCACCGCGGTCTTCGACGGCGCACGCGAGACCGAGATCAAGGCGCTTCTCAAGGCCGCTGGTCTCCCCAGCTCAGGCAAGACGCAGCTCTACGATGGCATGATCGGAGAACCCTTCGAACAGCCCGCCACCGTCGGCTACATCTATATGCTCAAGCTGTCGCACCTTGTCGACGACAAGATCCACGCTCGTTCCATCGGGCCGTACTCGCTCATCACCCAGCAGCCGCTGGGCGGTAAGGCGCAGTTCGGCGGACAGCGCTTCGGTGAGATGGAGGTCTGGGCCCTTGAAGCTTACGGCGCCGCCTACATCCTGCAGGAGCTGCTCACCGCCAAGTCCGACGACGTCTTCGGCCGTACCAAGATCTACGAGGCCATCGTCAAGGGCGAAGCTGCCATCGAGCCCGGTGTTCCCGAGTCGTTCAACGTTCTCATCCGCGAACTGCAGTCCCTCTGCCTCGACGTCGAACTGATCAAACAGGCCGACCAGAAAAAGCAGCCTCTGCCAGCCATCGCTGCAGCCGACTAACGCACCAAGACCCGAGGAGGTTACTGCGTACACTCCTCGGGCCGCCACTCAGGTGGCAAGACAATCGAAAAAAAGCAACTGCACCAGAACCACCGGTAACGCGATGCACCGAAAGCCATCGCAAAAAGATTTCTTGAACCGCAGCCAATCGCTGCACCTGCAAACGCAGGACACAAGGGAGACGCAAAATATGTTCCGCTCCAGCCCCTTCGAACTAACCGGTCCCATCGCCGACTTCGACGCCATCAAGATCCAGCTCGCCAGCCCTGAGAAGATCCGCAGCTGGTCGCATGGCGAAGTCACCAAGCCCGAGACCATCAACTACCGCACCTTCAAGCCCGAGCGCGACGGCCTCTTCTGCGCCCGCATCTTCGGACCCATCACCGACTGGGAGTGCCTCTGCGGCAAGTACAAGCGCATGAAGCACCGCGGCGTCATCTGCGACAAGTGCGGCGTCGAAGTTACCCTCAGCAAAGTCCGCCGCGAGCGCCTCGGCCACATCGAGCTCGCCAGCCCCTGCTCGCACGTCTGGTTCTTCAAGGGCCTGCCGTCGCGCATCGGCCACCTGCTCGACATCTCGCTCCGTGAGCTCGAAGCCGTCCTCTACTTCGAGTCCTACGTAGTCGTCGATCCAGGCGACGCGCCCGTCAAAGAGCGCGAGGTCATCAAGGACGAGACCAAGTTCCGCGAACTCGATGCCCAGTTCCGCCCCTCCGGCTTCAAGGCCATGATGGGCGCCGAAGCCATCAAGGAACTCCTCAAGCGCGTCGACGTCGCCGAGCTCTCCATCGAGCTGCGCGACCGCATGAAGAACGAGACCTCGCTCCAGAAGAAGCTCAAGTACTCCAAGCGTCTCAAGATCGTCGAGGCCTTCCGCAAGTCCGACAACCTGCCGCAGTGGATGATCCTCGACGTGATCCCCGTGATCCCGCCAGAGCTTCGCCCCCTCGTGCCGTTGGACGGCGGCCGCTTCGCCACCTCCGACCTCAACGACCTCTATCGCCGCGTGATCAACCGCAACAACCGCCTCAAGAAGCTGATGGACCTCCACGCACCTGAGGTCATCGTCCGCAACGAAAAGCGCATGCTGCAGGAGGCCGTCGACGCTCTCTTCGACAACGGCCGCCGTGGCCGCGTCCTCCGTGGCGCGAACAACCGTCCGCTGAAGTCGCTCTCCGACACCCTCAAGGGCAAGCAGGGCCGCTTCCGTCAGAACCTCCTCGGCAAGCGCGTCGACTACTCCGGCCGTTCGGTCATCGTCGTCGGCCCCGAGCTGAAGCTGCACCAGTGCGGTCTTCCCAAGAAGATGGCGCTCGAGCTCTTCAAGCCCTTCATCTATCACCGCCTCGAGCAGACCGGCCACTGCACCACCATCAAGCAAGCCAAAGAGATGGTCGAGATGCAGGAGCCCATCGTCTGGGACATCCTCGAAGAGGTCATCAAGGACCATCCCGTCCTTCTGAACCGCGCCCCGACGCTTCACCGTCTCGGCATTCAGGCCTTCGAGCCCGTGCTCGTCGAAGGTAAAGCCATCAAGATCCATCCGCTCGTCTGCACCGCCTTCAACGCGGACTTCGACGGCGACCAGATGGCCGTTCACATCCCGCTCTCGCCCGAGGCTCAGATCGAAGCCAGCGTTCTCATGCTTGCTTCGCACAACATCCTCTCGCCCGCCAGCGGCCAGCCCATCACTGTGCCGACGCAGGACCTCGTCCTCGGCCTCTACTACCTCACCAAGGCGAAGGTCAACGCCAAGGGTGAAGGCCGCGTCTTCGCCAACATCGAAGAGGTCTTCATGGCCCTCGAAGCCAAGCAGGTCGAGACCCTCACCCCGATCCGTCTGCGCTACACCGGCCCTGTCCTCGACATGACCACCGCGTACGACGATCAGGACCTCACCCACACCGAGCCGGTCGAGTTCAACCGTCAGTACATCAACACGACCGTCGGCCGCGCCATCCTCAACGATGCGCTCCCCGAAGGCATGCCTTACGTCAACGGCCTGCTCAAGAAGAAGGGCATCGGCCAGCTCATCAACTACTGCTACCTGAACCTCGGCCTCGAAGTCACCGTCAAGACCCTCGACCGCGTCAAGGACCTCGGATTCACCTATGCCACCCGCTCCGGCCTCTCGGTCGGGCTCGACGACATGGTCATCCCCGACTCCAAGTACACCCTCGTGGGCGACGCCGAAAAGTCCGTCCTCTCCATGCAGCAGCAGTACCTCGACGGCGCCATCACCAACGGTGAGCGCTCCAACAAGGTCATCCAGATGTGGTCCGGCGTCACCGAGCGCGTCGCCGACGAGATGTTCAACAACATGAAGCGTGCCGACAAGGAAGGAGCCATGAACCCGATCTACATCATGGCCGACTCCGGCGCCCGCGGATCCAAACAGCAGATCCGCCAGCTCTCCGGCATGCGCGGTCTCATGGCCAAGCCCTCCGGCGAAATCATCGAGACCCCCATCACGGCGAACTTCCGCGAAGGCCTCACCGTGCTGCAGTACTTCATCTCGACCCACGGCGCACGTAAGGGCCTCGCCGACACCGCACTCAAGACCGCCGACTCGGGTTATCTCACCCGCCGTCTGGTCGACGTTGCGCAGGATGTCATCATCTCGCACAACGACTGCGGCACCGTCGAAGGCATCTACGTCACCCCCATCATCGAAGCCGGCGAGACCATCGAGCCCCTGCGCGACCGCATCATCGGCCGCGTCTCGCTCGAGAAGCTCAAGGACTTCGAGGGCAAGACCATCGTCGACGTCAACCAGGAGATCGACGAAGACCTCGCCAACGCCGTTCAGGCCGCAGGTATCGAGCGCGTCAAGATTCGCTCAGTGCTCACCTGCGAGTCCAAGCGCGGCGTCTGCATCCTCTGCTACGGCCGTAACCTCGGCTCCGGCAAGATGGTCGAGATGGGCGAAGCCGTCGGCGTCATCGCGGCGCAGTCCATCGGCGAGCCCGGCACCCAGCTCACCATGCGTACCTTCCACATCGGCGGAACGGCATCGCGCGTCTCTGACGCTTCGCACCTCGAAGCCAAGAACGCCGGCACCGTGCGCTTCATCAACCTCGTCACCGTTCGCTCCAAGGACGGCGGCCTGGTCGCAATGAACCGCAACGGCTCCATCGCCATCATCGATGACAAGGGCCGCGAAAAAGAGCGTTACGCCATCGTCTACGGCGCCAAGCTCAAGGTCGAAGAGGGAACCAAGGTCACACAGGGCAGCCGCCTCGGCGAGTGGGACCCCTACACCTTCTCTCTCCTCACCGAGATCTCCGGTACCGTCCAGTTCAAGGACCTCCAGGAAGGCGTCACCCTCAACGAAGAAGTCGACGAAGTCACCGGCCTCAGCCGTCTCGTCGTCGCCGACTCCTCCGACGAGAAGCGTCAGCCCGCCATCATCATCAAGTCCGCTCAGGGCAACAAGCGTTACCTCATGCCTTCACGCGCTCACTTGATGGTCGCTGACGGCGACGAGATCTTCCCCGGCGACATCCTTGCCAAGATCCCACGCGAAACAACGCGTACCAAGGACATCACCGGCGGTCTCCCACGCGTCGTCGAACTCTTCGAGGCCCGCAAGCCCCGCGACCCGGCAATCATCAGCAAGATCGATGGTGTCGTTCGCTTCGGCGAAGTCTCCAAGGGCCAGCGCAAGGTCTACGTCACCGCCGACAACGGTCAGGAAGAGGAGTACAGCGTTCCCCGCGGTACGTACGTCAACGTGCAGGAAGGCGAACGCCTCCGTGCCGGTGACGCACTCATCGACGGTCCCCGCAACCCGCACGACATCTCTGGAAGTTCTCGGCGAGCGCGCTCTGCAGCAGTACCTCGTCAACGAAATCCAGGAAGTCTACCGGCTCCAGGGCGTCACCATCTCCGACAAGCACATCGAAACCATCGTTCGTCAGATGCTTCGCTGGGTCAAGATCGAAGAAGTTGGCGACACCAGCTTCCTCGTCGATCAGCAGACCGACCGCTTCCGCTTCAACGCCGAGAACCAGCGCGTGTTGATGTCCGGCGGCAAGCCTGCCATCGGCCGTTCGCTCCTCCTCGGCATCACCAAGGCGTCGCTCTCGACCGACAGCTTCATCTCGGCCGCCAGCTTCCAGGAGACCACCCGCGTACTCACTGAAGCCAGCATCAACGGCTCCATCGACACGCTCCGTGGCCTCAAGGAGAACGTCATCGTAGGCCGCCTCATCCCCGCCGGCACCGGCATGGAGTACTACCGCAACGTCCAGCTCTCCCCAGAGCTCGAAGAAGCGGCAGCCCAGGTCCAGCAGGAAGTGACAGCAGCCATCGAAGCCGAAGAGCGCGAACTCGAACAGATGCGCATGGAAGGCGAACAAGAAGAACTAGCCGCCGAATAAGCGTCGTGTTAAGGGCACGGCTTCAGCCGTGCCGCAAATCGCTTCCTACTAACAAACCAAAGGGCGGACTCGAAAGAGTCCGCCCTTTGTTGTGCATATTTGCGATTGAGTTCATTATGATGACCGTATGAGTGTCCTGAAGCTCTTTCTTCCTTCTTTACTTTGCTTTCCCTTTGTTGTCAGGGTCCAAAGCCGGCGGCCAAACCGTCTCCAGTCCAAATGTGCCCGTCCCCGATAATGTGCATCAGCTGTTTCTTGAGGATGGAAACGATAGAGGCGGCAGTCTTCCCCCGCCTACAACGGAGCCGATGTGAATGCTCGCGACACGGTGAGGCGGACTCAAGTGAAAGCGTTGTTGGCGGCGGGGAAGATCCAAACAGCGCAAGATTTTCACGATGCAGCTTATATCTTTCAACATGGCCAGGTTGCCGATGACTACTTGCTCGCGCATATCCTGGCTGTGGAAGCTGTTGTGAAAGGTGATGCGACCTCTAAGTGGATCTCGGCAGCATCGCTTGATAGGTACCTTCACGCGATTGGTCGCGGACAGGTATTCGGCACGCAATACACCAGGACCCAACCAATTCCGTCAGGTGTCACACTTCCCACAACACAGCAAGGAACAACCCAGGAACCTTTTGATCGGACCCTTAGCCTGACTCTCTACGATTGGACTTCTGTGTGCCGAATCTGGAACAACAAAAAGTCAACGTCAAAGAGTTCGATGCGGGGCGCTACCCAGCCGGAATCCTCCCTCCAGGTTGTACTCGCTGACCGACTTCTTCCTGGAAGACCGACGACACACCATTGGGCTGAGATGGTGGCACTGGCGGGTGCCACCGTCCCTACTTGGGCGGGTGGCCCAGATCTAGACAATAAGGAAATCTGGGTGCCCCATCTTCGGCGCGTTTTTTGCGCCTAAGGTGGGTATTCGCGCTCCGCGCGAACCGTTTTCCTTCCTGGTTGCTCTAGGGCGGGCGGCCCATGTCTAAACCGGGCTGAAAACTTGGGCGCCCAATGGCGAGAACGCCGCTGAAGCACTCATAATTTGAGAAGGGGAACTATGCTCGACCACATTATTCTGACTGTCAGCGATGTCGAACGTTCGCTAGCCTTCTACGAGGCGGCGCTGAAGCCACTTAACATCAAATTCTTCATGCCGTATAAAGGCAAAGACGGTCATCCTGATCTGTGGGGATTTGGTGATGGCAAACGGGCGTTCTTCTGGATAAAGCAAGGGAAACCTGATCCAGCCGCCATTCACTGGGGCTTTATGGCGGAAGATAAGGACAAGGTCGATGAATTCTACAAGGCCGCAATCTCAGCTGGCGCCAGAGACAACATCTCGCCCCGCGCACGACTGGAATACTATCCGGGCTACTACGCCGCTGATGTATTCGACCCTGACGGGTATTCATTCGAGGTCGTCCATAAAAGCTAACGATGGAGCCGGCTGATCGTCAACACGATGAGACAATCTGGTGACAAAGCAATGACAAATATCGAGCCTCTGGGATAGTAAGCTAAGCGGCATCCAAAAAATGTTGTTCCCTGGAGCTACGATGAAATCATTACGCACGATCTTCGCCAGAGATCTGGACTCTGTATCTCTCAAGAGTGAGATGGAGACTTACGGATACGTCGTCATCCGAGACCTGATGCCGAAAGGGGACCTGGAGCAGCTCCTCAGCGATATGATCGGCATTGCATCGGACGAGGGCTGGACGATCGAGGGGTCCGCACCATCGGACCGCATCGCGAATCCCGCCATGGCGTGCTTCGATCCAGAACCGAAATATAAGCAGGCCGCAAATCGCGCGTTCCGCTTGGAGCGGCTCCACGCGTTGACACATCATCCGGTATTGACCGATGTGATGAAGCGGCTGGTGGGGCCGCGTCTTTTCGTTCATCCTAAGCCCATAGCACGGATGATCTTTCCCAACTGTGAGGGCGCCCTTTTGCATGCGCATCAGGACAACTCGGGGATTGCGGGAAGCTCTGAGAGCTACACAGTATGGATGCCGCTCCATGATTGCCTGCAGGGACAGGGGACGCTCGAGATCAAGGAAGCGTCGCATCTTTCAGGGCTTCTAACCACAGAGGGATATATCAGGCCGGAAACAGCTCCGGGAGGCGATTGGGTAGGCGGGCGGATCAATGCGGGAGATGCCGTCTTCTTTCATAGTCTGACGGTGCATAGCTCGACACTCAGTACTTCCAGCCAGCTCCGTTTTTCAGTGGATTGCCGGTTTCAAAGCTATGACGAAGCCGTCTCCCCACTCGAGATCGTGTTTCCCAACCAGGCTAAAGGCGGGCGGACTTGGGAAGCCACCTATGCGGACTGGAAACATGATGATTTGAAATACTATTGGCGCAATTTGCCTTTGCGTATAAAGCCCTCACTGGCTGAGCTAGCCGCGCAGGCTGAGAAGGTGGACAGTCCCGAAAAGCGACTTCGTTACACGACGATGATGGAGCTGATTGAGCGAGAAATCCCCATGCTGGTGCACTGAGGCGGGTGACACTGCCCGATGAGAAAACGCGAGCAATGATGCTTGCGACAGGCATGGAGCGCGGGATGGAAGCGAGTTACGTTCGCTTCGAAGCAATGATCTAAATGCGCAGCTCCGCGAAACCACGCGTGAAGGACAAAACCAGCCTTGAGTCCAAGGCGAAAAAGACCTGCCGGGTGCCCGTATCCCAACCTTGAGATATGGGCATTCGCGCGAGCTACACCCTTTGACCAACTGGGACCGCGCTATTGAACAGCGCCATCCGAGAGCTAGCCACTTCCTTCACCGCTTCAATTGCCGATGGAAGGATCTTGTAGGGAACGACCTCGCCCGGTTGTTTCGCCAAGCTGGCCTCAAGGCTCCGTCTCCATGCAACGCGCAACTCCGTGTTGATATGGATGATGTTGATCCCGGCGACAATGGCCTTGCGAAAATCGTCATCATTCGTTCCCGAGCCACCGTGCAGGGTCAACGGCATCTGGGTCGCTTTTTTGATCGCAGCAATTCTCTCAATATCCAGCCGTTTCTTCACGTCTCCTCGAACCATGCTGCTTATCATGCCGTGCATATTGCCAACGGCGGGGGCCAAAATATCGACGCGTGTCTCTTCGACGAATTGTTTTGCCTGTTCCGGGCTTGTCAGCCCCTTGGACAGGTCGGGCATCGATTCGTGGATCTCAGACCCCGTACCGATATCGCCGATCTCCCCTTCGATAAGGATCGAAGGATTGATTCCTTTGAGGACGACGACAGCCTCCCGGGTTTGGCGCACATTCTCTTCCCAGGGCAATGCGGAGAGGTCGAAGACGATTGAATCGAACCCCGCCTTTGCCACCTCCTCCGCGTGAGCAAGGGAGTGCGTATGATCCGCGTTCAGAAAGATTGGGAAATCAAATTCGTCGCGCAGGCTCTTGACCAGAGCCACGATCTGGCGAACCCCCATAAAGGCGCGCTCGCCCTCGGACGCGCCAACGATCACGGGAAGCTTTAGCTCCTGCGCCGCGGCGAAGACTGCCTTCAATAGAACCAGATCGGAGATGTTGAAATGACCGATCGCCACTCCGCTTTGATGCGCCTGCTGTAAAACCTTCTGTAGTGTTTGCATGGATGCACCTCTCTCAGGGTTGAGACTGGCATGACCGGGGCCAAGCAGTTCTTAGATGCACCAATTCCTACTTTCGTGTCACAGCGAATTACTTGGCATGACATTCGGCCCATTTTTTAACGAGCCGGCAACGTTGGCAGGTTCCCTTTGTACCCGCATCTAAGAGGGCGAGGTGAATTTCAATGAAGCCAGAAGAAGCAATCCGTTGGTGTGCCGTCCTTTGCTTGCTCTCTTCATCCGTTCTTGTAGCGCAAACCCCCTCCCACAGCGTAAAAGACAATGGTGCCATCGGAGATGGTCGTGCTGACGACACTGCACAGCTACAGTCTGCTCTAAATCTAGGTGGAACTATATATCTTCCACCAGGAACGTATTTGATCTCCAAAAATCTCATCATCGGCTCTCGCACGACCTTGCAGGGTCCCGGAACGATTGAGGCCATTCGGCCCGGCATCGCAAGCATTTTGATCGACGGACACGCTGAGAATCCGACAAATGTCTCTCATGCGATCACTTTAGGTACCAGCACGATCCCCATTGCAAACTCGTTGAAGAAAGGGGACCTCATTGAAATCTCAAGCTTTCCTTCGGATCAATCCGATTCATACACCGTTCCTAACGGATGCACTCTGAACTGTCCCCGCTATTACGCCGCCAACACAGCTCGAAGTCAAAGATCTTTCCGTAGGAAAGAGATCAATGAGGTCGCATCGGCAACGCCCCAATCGATCAGTCTCGTTCACGCCACTTTATTTGCATATCCTGCGAATCCTGGCACAGTCATCAAGAAGATTACCGCAGCAAGCTCTATTTCATTGAGAGACCTGACTCTGCATAACGTGAATGTCCAAAGTACCTACGCAGCTGACTTGGTCATCGGCAATGTCACAGCTGTCGCCAGTTCGTTTGTAGCTGCCACCTGTTATCGCTGCCACATTAATTATGCGAATTTCGATGCTCAAGGAACAGAGTCGAGAGTTGACATCTATGAATCGAGCCGCTTTCTTGATATATCGGGAACCTATAAAAACTTTAACGCCAACGCAGATAACGGAATTGTCAAAGTCAACCAGGCCTCGGATGTAACCCTCAATGTGTCTATCGGGGATACCAAAGTTAGCGGTAGCGGCAATCCCACTCTGACGCACGGCGTCATGATCGATACAAATTACGCAGAAAATCCTACTGGATTCACCGACGTGCCAAGCCAAAATCTTAGCGGGACTGTCACAAGTGTAGGAACAGCACCATCCGATCTTTTCATTACAGCGAATCCCTTCTTCGCGCCAGTAAAAGGTATTTCGATCACGACAAAACAAGGAACAAGGGTCTACGTCAAAGGAGTGACAGACGCGACCATTAATATCGACGGCGTTTGTTCCGCTCTTCGTCTCGAGGGATCGCAATCAATCACGATCAATGGAGGCGACATCGGTTATCTATTCACGCAGGAGCTCACTTATCCGACGGCGCCACAGCCTGTCAAAAAACTTGAGTCCATTACGTTCAACAACTCAACCTTTACCGTCACCGATCAAACTCCATTCTTTCACTCCTTCGATGGCTTACTGCTAAACAATGTGACCTTTGACGTCTCACATCAACCACGTTCGGGGAACGCACACTTCATCCCCATCGCTAATCTGAATGACGTCTCCAATCTGGTTCTGAAGCATTTAAAGGTTGTGCAAAGGAGTGATCAGAATGGAACACAGATCTGGGCCTCAGGCCCCGTGAGCAACGTCTCTGCAACTGGACGGGTGCCAGTGCCATTCAGCGCAAACATCCCCATCACCTATGCACCGCAATAAGAAGATCGAAATTGAGCCGAAGCCACCTTCGGCTTTTTTTGCGCCAAGGAGGCGTCAGTCGCTCTCAGGAAGCACAGGCTACCATGGGTCAAGGACATTCCATGACCTTCAGCCCCAAAGCCATCTTTCAGCGAGCCGACAAATACGACGGCGTCCGCCCGATCAACATCTACCTCTTGCGTCTGCTCTACATCCTGATGTTCTTCGTACTGGGCAAGGAGACGTGGACCCACATCCTCACCCACCAGGGACCATGGGAACCAATGGATGCCGTGGCCTGGTGCGTCTGGACAGCCTTTGCAACCTTGGCCGTCCTAGGAATCATTCGTCCTTTGAAGATGCTGCCAATCGTCCTGCTCGAGATCTTCTACAAACTCCTATGGCTCTTCCTTGTGGCGTACCCACTCTGGTCAAAGGGCACCTTGGCAGGTTCACCGGCAGAAGGTACCACCTCGGCGTTCTTATGGGTGATCTTGCCCATCGTCGCCGTACCGTGGGGATACATGTTTGTGAACTACATCTACAACCCGAAGAAGTAAAAAATCAGACCCCGAATCTCCGACTCTCAAACCATTCGATTTTCTATGTCAACACGGGAGCCGCTGCCCGAATCCGCATCGGCTGCCGCTTCCAATACGTCAGCGACCGCCACACCCACTCCACCGGCCCAAACTCGAAGTACCGCAGCCAGATCGTGCTGAACGTCATATTGAAAATCCACATCCCGGCCACGGCATAGTAAATCTTGTAGTACTCCACGTACCCATACCAGTGCCACGGTCCCCAGACGTAGATCGTCATCATCGTAATGCTCGTCAGCAGATAATTCGACAGCGCCATCTGCCCCACCGCCGCGACCCGTCCCAGCAGCCACTTCCCAATCCCCGCCTTCACCAGAATCAGGAGCAGCGCAGCATTTCCCAGCGCGCCCGCAATCCGCCCCACGTCATACGGAGCCTGCATCCAAATCAGCGTCTTGAACATGTCAAAGTGTCCGGCCCACGACTTATAAGCTCCAAAGCCGGTCACGCCCCACGCCAACCCAAGCCCAATGACCGCAGTCCACGCATACGTCTTCATACTCAACCGGCCGGCCAGAAATCCGTTCTTGTACAGCGCCATGCCGAGCAGCATCATACCTGCCCAATCACCGAACGCGAAGTAGGCGCCCTTCAGTTCGTTCGTTAGCACATCTGGCGCTGTATGCCCCAGCGCCTTCCAGTACCCTTTCTGCATAGCGGCGATGTCCGTATCCCTCTTGTTCGGACTCATCCTCCACTGTTCCTGCACATCACTCCACTTCTTCAGAGCGGCCACCTCATCTTCGGTCAGTGTCTGGTGTTGCGTCAGTTTGGCATTGGCCTTTGCCGCAGCCTTCTGCGCGCTATACGAGCTACCGTACTGTCCGCCGAACATCAACACAGAGTTGATCAGCAGAATGGTTCCCGCCACCCACATCAGCCGTTTCACGCGAACATTGCGAAACGGAAACAGAAACAGCAACGCTGCCAAACCGTAATAGAACAGAATGTCGCCGCTCCAGATCAGGAATCCGTGCAACATTCCAAACAGCACCAGCCACATATTCCGCCGAGTAAAAATATCCGCCGTGCGTATCCCCGCGCCTCTAGCCAGCGCCCGCTCTGTCAGCAGGATCACGCCCGCCCCAAACAACATCGAAAACAGCGCGCGCATCTTGCCCTCCGCAAAAATCCACCTCAGGAACCACGCGGCAGTATTGATCTTCCAGTGGGGGCCACTGAACACTGGCTTCACTGTACTGAGCGGATACTTGTAGTTCGTTATTCCATAGGCAAAATCGCAAATGTTCATCACTAGAATTCCCATCAGCGAAAAGCCGCGCAGCACATCCATGCTGCTGATCCGCTCTGCCCTGGCCACTGGCTGCAACGGATTCACCTCAACATGCGCCGGTCCGGCAAGTTCTTCAGCAACTCCAGGCGCAACCATCCCCTCATCAAAACCCGCTCCAGCCACACTCGCCATGCAGTCCTCCGGGAGCGCTCGAGTCCTCTCAAGCCCAGGTCGCGCGCGGTCAATTCATAGGATTGTCACGAAGTATCCCATCCGCACCGCCGCTAATCAAGTGAAATCGGCGCACTTAGCCGAATCTCAATCCTCCACCAAACTGGGTGCCCCACGTCCGGATTCTCGGACGTGGGCCTCCGAAGTGGCACGATCCTACGATGAGTCTCATCGCGATAGGGTGGAGTATTCGCATCGGTAAGGGCGAACCATCTTCTCAAACCCACGACAATCTCGGGGCAAAGCCACATCGCCGGATCAATTCGCTGAAGGCCGTTCCGCCTTATCGACAACAAGCGCCGCAACCGGCCCTCTGGTCGCCTCCAGCTTCAACCCAAGCTGTTGCTGAATCGCCGAAAACAGCGGCGGACTCGGAGCATCCGCCGGCGCCACCGGCACCTCGCCACCAAACTGAGTCTCATCCGGAGCCCACTCCAGATCAAAATCATACCGACCCGACAAACCAGTCTTATCCACCACCGGTCGGTCGAGGATAGCCCGCTGCATCAAACGCGCCAGATCACTCATCGTCGCATTGCGTGCCGGCATCACAATGCGCTGCGGATACACCGTACTGATCAGCGCAGGAGGATCATCCGGAGCCGCTGTACTTGCCTTCAGCTTCGGCCCACTCTTCGCAACCTCCAGCTCGTAGATCGAGAACACCTTCTGCTCACGATGAAACGTGAGTTTGAATCGATCAGTCAAAAGATTACGCAGCATCGACATCTGTTCATCATGAGTCGGCCTCACCTCTCCGGGCGTCACCGCAACAATGTCGTAGTGGTCAGACTCAATCCACCCCGGCCCACCCGAGATCGTCCGCGGATTCAGATCATAAGCCGCCGCAATCAGCAGTTTCAGCGTATAAGCCTTCTCAACAAAGCGATTGTTGCCCTGCATGATGATGTACCGGCCGGCCTTGGCATCGGGATCGACCGGTTTGATCGTTGCCACGTCAAACGCGTCAAACTTAGGCCGAGGCGCGGCCGACTGCGCAAACATCCCGGAAACCGAAACAGCAAGAACAACAACCGCAATCGCTCGGACCATAACACCTCACGCTTCGCGATTCTACTCTCCAAGTCACATTTCGAGCTCCCACCAACTGGGTGCCCCATCCTTTCGCGGTTTCATCGCGATAGGGTGGGGTATTCGCGATATCGAGCCTACTTGCCGATCTTGGTCTCGATCGGCGGAGTAGACTTCAACTCCCGCGCCCGCTGCTCCACAGCCCGCATCACCCGAAGAATATTGCCGCCATAGATCTTCTTGATATCAGCAGCCGAATAACCCTTCTCCAGCAGAGCCCGTGTAAGGGTAGGGAATTTATCGTAAGAGGTTAGCTCCGCAGGCACACAGCCCACCCCATCAAAGTCGGTGCCAATACCTACATGGTCGATGCCGCCAATTTTCACCGCGTGGTCGATCTGAACCACAACGTCGGCCAGCGTCGCCGGCGGCAGCTTCGCAGTTGACTCCTCTTCTAGCTTATCGATCGCAGCCGCACGTGCGACCGGGTCTTCGATCTTCATAGCTTCCTGGAAGCGTGGTCGCAACTCAGCCATGATCGGTTTCGACGCATCCGAGTAGCGCTGTGAGAGATACGCGCAGTCGAAGTTAATCTGGATCGTGCCACCCTTCGCCGCAAGCGCGCGGATCATGTCGTCGGTCATATTGCGCGTATGGTCGGAGACAGCGCGGCAGCTCGAGTGCGACGCAATAATCGGTGCAGTCGAGACCTCAAGCGCGTCATAAAAAGTCTTATCCGCGGTATGCGAGATGTCGACCATCATGCCCAGGCGGTTCATCTCACGAACGACGTCTTTGCCGAATGGAGTAAGACCATTGTGATGCTTAACCTTGGTGTCTTCAAAGTCGCCCTGCGAGTCGGCCCAGTTGTTGGTGTTGAAGTGAGTCAGCGTCATATACCGAACGCCGAGAGCATAGTAATCGCGCAGCAGGCGCAGCGAGTCTTCTATGGCATGGCCACCTTCGATCCCCATCAACGCAGCGATCTTATGCTGATTGTGCGCCGCGACAATCTCGTCCGCGGTCGTCGCAAACACGAAGTCATTCGGATGCGCCGCAATAATGTCAGTGCGCGTCGTATCGATCATCTGCAGCGCCCGATTCGCGGAGTGGTTCCCCTCGACATACTCTGCACCGACATAAACCGCGAAGAACTCAGCCCCAAGAAACCCCTTCATCCGCGCAAGATCGGTCTGGCCGCGTTTGTTAGGCGTGGCGATGTCATAGCCATCGACCGTCTTCGACGTGACGTCGTCATGCGTGTCGATCAGGATGGCCTCACGTGTGATGCTCGCCACCTCTGCGTCGGTAACAGGCTTGGTACGCGGCGTCTGTGCCGTAACCGGAAGTACAACAGCAGCAAAAAGGGAGACGGCAGCGAACGAGCGGAATCGGCGCAAAGGGGGATCCTTTCAAAATAGGCTTTCCTGAATAATAGCGGTCGGGCAGTCTCTTTTCCCAAAACGGGAAAGCGCAAAAATAAATCTAAAAAATGTGGCAAATTCTCGCGAGTGATTTAAGGGTCTTTTCCGACCATCTTTTTACCAGCATTCCACCATGATTCCACCATCAAAAAACCACCAGGTTGCACCACGTTTTTGCAAAAACTCCTCTAAAAATACCATTCACCCCCTTCTCAAAAAAAAATCAGCCGCTGAACCGCCGCCCCGAGCATCGGAAGGACATGGATCGTCGAAAATTCATCACCCAGGGCAGCCTTCTTGCATTCGCCGGCGCGGTTCCCGCATCACATGCACAGCCCGCGACAAAGCACCCCGAGAAAGGCAGACTCATGCCCGAAAAGACCCAAATCCCACTTACCTCCATCCACCGTATCCAGGCCGACGGCGTCATCGTCTTCTACCGCGAAGCCGGCCCAGCCGATGCGCCCGTTGTCCTTCTGCTGCACGGCTTCCCCACATCGTCGTTTCAGTATCGCGAGCTGATTCCGCGCCTCGCCGACCGCTACCGCGTCATCGCGCCCGATCTCCCCGGCTTCGGCTTCACCGAAATCCCCGCGGAACGCCACTACAAATACACCTTCGACGCGCTGGCAAACACCATCCTCGCCTTCACCGACGCGCTGCACCTGAAACGTTATGCCCTCTACGTCTTCGACTACGGCGCTCCCACCGGCTTTCGTCTGGCAATGGCTCGCCCCGAGCGCATCACCGCCATCGTCTCGCAGAACGGCAACGCCTACGAAGAGGGTCTCGGTGACGCATGGGCCCCTATCCAGCAGTACTGGCGAAACCCTACGCCCGAAAACCGCGAAACCCTTCGCCAGGCCCTGAGCCCCGCCGGGTTGCGCTCGCAGTACACCGACGGCGTACCTAACCCGGACATGATCGCGCCCGAGGGCTACACCCTCGACGCCGCCATGATCGAGCGGCCCGGCAACATGGACATTCAGTTGGACCTCTTCCTCGACTACGCCAACAACGTAAAACTCTACCCAGCCTTCCAGGAGTACTTCCGCAAATCGAAGCCGCCCCTCCTCGCCATTTGGGGTAAGAACGATCCGTTCTTCATCCCTCCCGGTGCAAAGGCCTACCCGCGCGACAACCCCAACGCTACTGTCCAATTCCTCGACACCGGCCACTTCGCCCTCGAGACTCACGTCGAAGAGATCGCCATCGCCATGCGACAATTCTTCGCCCAAGCCCTCGCCAAGATCGCCGCCTAAGCTCCGATCTGCATCCAACGACCCATGGAATCGCCAATTCTGCCACCGGAAAAGCGACCCAGTTTTCCCAGCGGCGCGCTGGTCTTCGTCATCGCCGGCATTATTGTCGCTGCCATCGCGATGTTTCTAATCTTCCACCCCGGCTAGAGCGGCCTTGGCACTCGCAGAACCCCTGCTTCCCGAACTAAACGAAAAGAGGCGGACTCGTGAGAGTCCGCCTCTTGGTTCTTCGATTCAAACAACTCGTATTGCGGGGAGGGCGCTACAACAGCAGCGATCTACCGTCTACCGTCCCGAACTGCGCAGCACAACCTCCAGATTTACTGGAACAGCGGTTGGCTCGCCATCCAGCGTGCCGGGTGTGAAGCGATACTGACCTACTGCTGCCAGAACGTTATGGTCCATTACGGGGCCAAGCGACCGGACGATCTTCAGGTCCGACGGCTTGCCTGTTGCATCGACCGTCATTGCGACAACGGTCTTTCTATCAATTGTGAAGCCACTGGGGCTTGCAACGGCGTCCGACTCAATCTGGACGGTGCTGATTAACTTTGGAGCAACAACTCCGGTCGAGATGCGGACCGGAGCAACGTGGGCGACGCTGTGATCCGCCTCGGAAGCATTGAGCTCCTTCGGCTGGACGAGTTTGGACTGCAGAGTGGTGGAGGTACCGGAGGTCTGGGTTTGTGCAGGCGAATTTGCCTGGGCGTGAAGCAGCATCGGGGTCAGGGCGAGGACGGCCACAATTACTTGACGCATAATATCGAATCTCCAGGGCAGAAGTGCCCATCACCACAATAATCCGACTGATGTACGATTGTCAATAAAATTATTCTCAAAAATATTAATCATTTATTTCCAATAGTTTAATCAGTGGCTTAACCCGAGCAGCGGCGCAAATTAGAAATTTGCGCCCGAAAATCGCACAGCCCGAAAAACGAGAGACGATACTCTGGATGGCATGGTTTACCTGCTCTGCCTCCTATTGGCCCTACCCTTCGGCCGCCACACCGCTCCCGCCGTCTTCCGCGTAAAGTTCGAGACCACCGCCGGCAGCTTCATCATCGAAGCCCATCGCGACTGGTCGCCCCACGGTGCCGACCGCTTCTATGACTTAGTCCGATCGAAGTACTACGACGACTCCCGCTTCTTCCGAGTCGTCCCCGGCCGCTGGGTACAATTCGGCATCAACGGCGACCCTAAGATCGCCCAACAGCAACGCCACGTCACCATCCCCGACGACACACTCAAACAGCACAACACCCTCGGCTATGTGGCCTTCTCCAACACCGGCCCGAACACCCGTTCGACCCAGGTCTACATCAACCTCGGCGACAACACTGCCCGCAACGACATCGAAGCTGGCTTCGCCCCCTTCGGTCAGGTCGTCGAAGGAATGGATGTCGTCGAAAAACTCTACGGCGGCTATGCCGAACACTCTGGCGGCGGCATGCGCGCTGGCCATCAGGACGAGATGTTCGCAGGCGGCAACGCCTATCTCGATCGCGAATATCCAAAACTTGATAAGCTCATCCGCGCTACCATCGTGAAATCAAACTAGCCGGCGATGGTGCCCCATCGATCGCTGCTAACATCCAACTCAACATGAAAATCCTCGTGATTGATATCGGCGGTACCAACATCAAGGTTGCTTCGACCGACACCCGTGTCCCCATCAAGATCCCCTCCGGTCCCACCATGACCGCCGAGCTGATGACCAAAGATGTCCTCGCCGCTACCAAGGACTGGGCCTACGACTGCATCTCCATTGGCTACCCTGGCCCCGTAGTCCACGATCGTCCGCTCGCCGAACCCCACAATCTTGCCGCCGGATGGATCGATTTCCCTTATCACAAGGCCTTCGGCAAGCCCCTTCGCTTCATCAACGACGCTGCCATGCAGGCTCTCGGCGGCTACAAAGGCGGCCGAATGCTCTTCCTCGGCATAGGCACCGGCCTTGGCTCCGCAATGATCTTCGATGGCTTGGTCATCCCGCTCGAACTCGCTCATCTCCCCTACAAAAAGGGACGAACCTACGAGGAGTACGTCGGTCTGGCGGGCCTTCAACGTCGCGGCGAAGAACGCTGGAGAAAATCAGTCATCGACGTCGTCGAACGCCTTAGAGCTGCGCTGGTCTGCGAATCCGTTCTTCTTGGTGGCGGCAACGCCAAGCTGATGAAGGATCTACCCAGCCATGTCATCCTTGGAGCGAACAGCAACGCCATCGATGGCGGCATCAAGCTCTGGCAGGATGTGTCCGATCCAACAACAACCAGCACTCCGCCAGCGAAGATCACAAAGTCAGCGGCGAAGCCCACATAAGCGTTCCACCCCTGCAGCCCCGCCTCGAGATTGCCTGATCGCTCTCATCGCACCGTGCTCCGTGAAATCTGAAACAATCCTCACAGGAGACCACATGGCGAACAAATATGGCGAAGCTGCTCTCATCGCGGCCCGCATGGAGACCTACGGCAAGGCGATCACCCCGGCAGCACGCTGGGAACAGGCAACAGCGAAGCTCTATCCCACCAGCCCATCGGCCCAGCGCAAAGGTGGCCCACGGTTCGCCTTCCTCAGCCTCTGCGAAGCCGGTCTGGTCAAGGGAATTCCCGCCGGCCAATATGCTCCATCGAACAAAGCCAAGGCCTATGCCCTTCGCGCTGTTGCCTTACTCAACGCAGGCACCCACAAGACCGTCACCACGCTCTGGGCGGAGGTCACCGACGGCGAACCCATCGCCCATAACAGTCAGATGGACGTTGTCCTGGCCTTATGGAAGAACGACCTGATCGTCCGGAGCGCCTGAACCCTCGCACTCGCAGCCTCCAACAGTCCCGCAAATCCAGCCTCCATCCTGTTGATGGCGCAATAAATTCGCGGCTCACGCCGAATCAAACCCTTGCATCAACCTGCAGTAGGAGTATTCTTTCCCCAACAAGCGAGACGTACCCGGCGACCCCGGGAAACCAACACGGAGGAACAGCCATGCTGCATCTGCTTTGGACGGCTCTTATCGGTCTTATCGTCGGCGCACTCGCCAAGTTCATCATTCCCGGCAAAGAGCCCGGCGGCATCTTTATCACCATGCTCATCGGCATAGCCGGTTCCTTTCTTGGGACCTTCCTTGGCCGCGCAATAGGCCACTATGAGCCCGACCAGTCCGCTGGCTTCCTCATGTCGCTCGTTGGCGCTCTCATCCTGCTCGGCATCTATCACCTGATCAAGCGCGCTGGTCAAAGGACCTGATTCGCAGCGTAAGAACTTCTTAACCTGACGCCCCATGAGCCGCCGGCATGGGGCGAACTGGCGTTTAGGCTCAAGAGATACACATCGTCGTTCCTACCGCACCCAGCCACTCACTGGCTCAATCGAACGAAGGGGGAGCTGGTTGCTGTAGGCCCGTACAGCCTCACAAAACTCCTCTTGCGCCACTGGCCGCCCAATAAAGTTTCCCTGCGCCTCATCGCACTTCCTTCGCAGCAGAAACCGCAACTGCTCATCGGTTTCGACACCCTCCGCGACGACCTTGATGTTCAGCCCATGGGACATCGCGATGATCGTGCGCACCACTGCAGCCGCGTTCGCATCGGTTCCGGCCTTTTTCACGAAGCTCTGATCGATCTTCAACCGGTCGACCTGATACTGCAGCAGGTATGAGAAGCTGCAAAATCCCGTGCCAAAGTCGTCGATTGAGATTCTGACTCCTAGTTCCCGCATCTTCTGCAGCTTATCCAGAACATCCTCGGAGTTGGACATCAACATGTTCTCCGTGATCTCGATCTGCAGCCGCTCTGCCGCCAGGCCGCTCTTTACCAGTGAATTCTCGACGACATGCACCAGATTCTTCTGCTGAAACTGCCGCGGCGACAGGTTCACCGACAAAGTCAGGTCCATTCCCAGCTCATCCTGCAGCGCCTTTCCCTCGCAGCACGCCGTCATGAAGGCCCATTCTCCGATCGGCACAATCAACCCCGTCTCTTCGGCCAGCGGAATAAACTGTGCCGGCGAGATGCATCCCAACCTGGGATGGGTCCACCGCAGCAGCGCCTCCATCCCGGTTACCACTCCTGTGGTCAGTGAGATCTGCGGCTGGTAGTGCATGTTGAGCTCCCCATTCGCCAACGCATGGCGCAGCGCATGCTCCATAGTCAGGCGCTCTGTCGTCTCCTGCAGCATGCTCTCACTAAAGATCTGGTGCTGGTTTCGCCCATTTTCCTTTGCCGCGTACATCGCCGAATCCGCTCGCTTCAGCAGATGCTTTGCGTCGGCTGCGAAGTCAGGATAGATGCAGACCCCTACACTCGCCGTCAGCTGCACCAGATGTTCTTCAATCGAGATCTCCGGCGCCAGCCTCGCGACGAGGTTAGCCGCGCACTGCTCCACATCGTCGACACTGGTGATGTCCGGCATCACCACGACAAACTCGTCTCCTCCCACCCGCGCCACTACATCTGTGCTGCGCACCGAGCGGCTCAGCCTCCTTGCCGTCTCGATCAGAAGCTGATCCCCGGATGCATGTCCCAGCGAGTCGTTGAGTCGCTTGAAGTGGTCGAGGTCAATCACAAACACGGCAACCTTCGTGCCGTAGCGCCGCGCCAACTCCACCGCCTGCACCGTCTTATCCTGTAACAGCGCGCGCCCGACAAGCCCCGTCAGTTGATCGTGGGTCGCCAGATGAGTTACATAGTCCAGCATCTGCCTGCGTTCCGTGATGTCGAACGCGATGCTGACATACCCGCTCACCTCTCCCGTGTCGGCCGTCACCGCTCGCATGGCCAGGTTGATCGGCGTGCGCGCCCCGTCGCGCCGGATCAGCGTCCACTCCTGCTCCTCCATCTCGCCTACGGCCACTCCAGCCGTCAGCACATGAAACCCGAATTCCTCCATCGTTGCCGCAGGATCGGTGCTGAGCGCCTTCCCCAGTAGCTCCCGCTCATCGTGCAACACGGTGAGTGGGGCCTTCCCCACCAACTCCTCACGGCTGTAGCCGGTCAACTTTTCCGCCGCCACATTCATCGCGGTAATCAGCCCATTCGTATCGGTGGCCACGATGCTGAACGGCGCGTTCTGAAAGACGGAGTCGGTAAACTCCGCCAGATGCGCATACCGTTCCTGAGTCTCCTTGGCCTCACTGATATCGCTGAACGTGAGGGCCAACCCATCACCCAGCTTGACCACCTGACTCCGCAACCAGGACGCCTTGATGCTCGGAAAACTTATCGGAAACTCTTCATGCAGTGACTCGCCGGAATTGACCACCTTGCAGAACCTGCCAAACATCGGGCTGGTTGGCCGAGCCGGTGTCGCCGAGCACAGCATCTTCCCCACCAGTTCGGATCGAGACCGTCCCACTAACCGCTCGCCATTTGCGTTCACATAGAGAATGCGGAAGTCGACGATCTCGCCCGCATCGTTGCGCACCGCTTCCAAAAGGCCGAACGCATCCAGGCTCGTCTCCGCCGCCGCTAGAAACTGTGAATGGGCCTCTTGAGCGCCTCGTAACCTAGCCTCGCGGCCATATTCACGCCACAATGCCCACACTGCGGCCGACGTCCCCGCCAGCGCGATAAAGACGGCAGTCAACGCTCCCAAATGAGACCCATGGATCACCCGCCAGAACTGTCCGAATGCAAGACAAACCAGGAACGCCGATAACACCGTCTTCCAAACCAATGGTCGCGGAAAATCAAGCGCTGAAGCCTTCAAGAAATACCTCGAACTACATCCTGGGAGAGTGTCCCTAACGTGATCTGTTCCATTTGCTAGCGTAACTGAACAACGCGCTTTTCTCGTAGCGAAAAACGCTTTAGGACCGTACCTCTTGTTGAACTGGGGTTGAGGCTTTTTATTCCAGATAGCGAACAAAAATTGGAACGATTAGCTCCGCAATCAAAGCTACTGATCTTCGAGTCCGTCTCGCGTTGAAAAGAAAGCGATCCAGAGGAGACTAATCCCGTGTCATCCATCCATGCATCTCCATCCAGTTCGCCAGCAGCGTCGGATAGATCGCCAGTTCGGGCAGGTCCTTCATCCCTTGCGCCATGCCCACTCCGTGTCCTCCGCGCTCGAAGATATGCAGCTCCGCCGGAACGCCGGCCACCTTCAGGGCATCGTAGAACGCCGTCGCATTCATCGAGTTCACCGTCTGGTCCCCTGTGGTTGAAAAAATAAAGCAGGGCGAAGTGTTCTTCGTCACCAGCTTCACCACGGAGATTGTATCCAGCATCGCCTGCGTCGGATGATCTCCCAGCAGTCCTTCCATGTTTGTCGTGCGCGGAATCGTCTCGTCCATGCTGAATCGCCCGTACGACACAATCGCGAAGTCCGGCCGATCGCTCACCCGTTCGATCGGGTCCGATGCGCCAGCCGCGCCGCTGTCATGCACCGCTGCCAGATAGCCCGCAAGGTGCCCGCCCGCCGAAAACCCCCACAGGCCAATCTTGTCCTTCGCCACGTTCAGCTCCGTCGCGTGGCTCCGGAGATACCGTACCGCTCGCGCGCCGTCCAGCATCGGAGAAGGGAAGTGATACCGCGGCCCTAGCCGGTACTCCAATACAAACGCTGTCACGCCATGCTCGTTCAGCCATCGCGCCTCTGCGCCGCCTTCCTTTTCAATTGCAAGATGCGTATATCCGCCGCCCGGCATCACGATCACCGCGGTATGAGCCTCCGCACCCGGAGCCGGATACTCATACAGCTTCGGCACGTCCCCATCGCCTGTTCCCAGCGCACCCGGAGCCCCGTTGGGCCACAGCACAATCGTCTTCGTAAATCCCGCCGGAGGCTTCGTCACGGTGGCCGGCACAGGAGTCGCTTGAGTCGAGGCAGTCGCGGCAACCGGCGCGCACCCTACACAAGAGCACGCACAGAGGCACGCGGCCGCCAGGAAAAGAAATTGTCTCATCGTGCCGTTCAGCATACGCGTCCCGGCGCAACACAACCAGCAAAAAATCAATTCTGCCGCGCCATAGCCGCAACCAGGTTTCCTATTCAATCCTGCGTCGACAGCTCCACCCTGGGCATCGCCGCCACCGCGCCTTCAACCCGATTGCGGCCCAGATACTTGGCGCGATACAGCGCGTGATCTGAGGCAGTTAGCAGCGCGGTCACCGACCCATTGCCTTGGGGAACCCCGGCAGCCACTCCCACGCTGATCGTTTGAACCCCATCCGGATTGCCGGAATGCGGCAGGTTCATCGAGGCAACTGCCTGGCGGATGCTCTCCGCGACCCTAATTGCCGCCTCCAGCTCCGTATCCGGCAGGATAACGGCGAACTCCTCGCCCCCAAACCGCGCCGCAACGTCGGAGTGGCGTTGCAGAGTGCTGGCGATCACCCCCGCGATGCAGCGCAGGCATGCATCCCCGCCAATGTGTCCATAAATATCGTTGTACGACTTGAACAGATCCACGTCGATCAACAGCAGAGCCAGCGACTCCCCCCTCCGCTCCGCGCGACTCCACTCCTCCTCCAGCCGCTCATCGAACCCCCGCCGGTTTGCCAGGCCCGTCAACGCATCAGCGTTGGCCAGTTCGCGATACCGCCGCTCGCTCTTCTGCAGCGAAACCTGCAGTTCCTTACGCTCTTCCAGCAGTGCAGCGACAGGAAAACAAGTGAACAGGGCGACAGCAAGAAATATCTGCTCGATCACGATTCGATGCAGCAAATTCGAACCAGTGATCAACATCAGCGGCCCGTGTCCGGAGACCGTGAAGCAGATCGAAATGAGGGCGATGACGAAGACAGAGAGCACTGTCCCAGGGAAGCCCAACCGAAACACCACCAGCAGTAGAGCAGGAAAGATGAAGAAGATAAGCGGGTCCTTGTTGTCGCTGAACACCAGCGCTGTGGCAAGCGCTGGCACGGTCAGCAGGATCAGCGTGTTCATTAGCTGCCGGCGCGCCAGAACAACGAAAAACCCAGGCCGCTGCAGGATGAAAACCAATGGCGCGATGATCGCCATGCCGAGCACATCACCCAGATACCAGGTACGAAACAGCATCCACCACGGCCCCGCATTCACAAACAACAGCGTCCACGACGCCCCTAGAGCACTTGTCACTGCAGTCGCTCCCAATACCGCGACACCCAGAAAGCCCAGCAGTGGACGACGCTTGGTCAACGGAAACGGACTGCCGAACCACCGCGTCAGCAGCACGCACGACGTGATTACCTCCACCGAATTGGCAAGCGAAACCCCCACGGCGAGCTTAAACGGGTCGCCGTAGAGGACATCGGCCAACGTATCCGCCGCGAAGCCCGCGAGAAAATAGGGCACCCACACGTTTCGCGGCCGCGTCACCACCACGGCAAATAGCAATCCGTTCGTAAACCAGATCGTCGCGACCCCATCAGACTGTCGTGAGAGAACGATTCCAAGCCAGGAGAAGAGCAGCAGAATGAAAAATGTAGCAGCCAGATGCAACCAGCGGAGCGGTTCCGGGCGCATGACGGCGCACTCAGCCTGCAGTCGATCCGGGGACATCGCGCCGCTGCTTCCGTTGTTGTCCATTGCCCTTGTCCTGATATTTTTCCGACGGTGCAGCATATTGCAACAGACGCAACCTGCCAACGAAGTTTCTAAAGGAGACGCTACGTCTTCTGGGATTCTCGGATTGAGCTTGGGGCTTATCTACGACGCACGAATGCTACTACATACAGCTTAGCCCGGATATTGACTTCATATGCCCCCAGTCGACCGTCCGTATCCGGCTCGACAGCAGGACAACTTTCTCCTTTCCCTCTACGTTCAGGACCGCGGCCATTGAATCAACGACCCGGATTGAGCACATCGCTCCAAATCAGCCCAAACTGAAACCCCGCCAATCCAACGTCGTCTAAATTCACATGATCGACCTCCGCCCGCTCCGGCCTCTTTTTCTGGCCAGCCTCTTTCTCGCGCCGAGCCTCCCGGCACAACAGAAACCTTCCACGCCAGACCAAACTCCCACCCCCGCCGCTCCCACCGCAGCAGCTCCCACCTCCACCGCCCCCACTATCGCGGTCGACGCCCGCCTCGTCAATCTCCCCGTCGTCGTCCGAGACAAAAAGGGAGCTCTGATCCAGAACCTCACCAAGGACGACTTCATCCTTCAGGTCGACGGCAAGCCTCAGACCATCCGCTACTTCGACAAAGACACCAACCTCCCGCTGGTCCTCGGCCTCCTAGTCGACACCAGCCTCTCCCAGCGCGAAGTCATCGACGAGGAGCGCACCGCCAGCAGCACCTTCCTCGACCAGATGCTCACCACGCCGAAGGACAAGGCATTCATCATGCAGTTCGCCGCCGAGACCGAGCTCCTGCAGGACCTCACCTCGTCCCGTCCCCTGCTTCAGGCGGCACTCAAAGAGATCGACACCCCAGGCAAAGACTCAGGGAACTCCTCCGACGACAGCAGCGGCAGCCACCGTCCCCGCGGCGGCGGAGGAACTGTCCTCTACGACGCCCTCTTCCTCGCCTCCGACGAGCTTATGAGCAAACAAACCGGCCGCAAAGCCGTCATTATCCTCTCCGACGGTGGTGACCGCGGCAGCAGAGAGACTCTCGTCAAGTCCATCGAAGCCGCCCAGCGCGCCGACACGATCGTCTATGCCATCTACTTCAAAGGCGAAGAGCCCCATCAAAGCTACCCGCAACACGGTGGCCGCGGAGGCGGTTATCCGGGCGGAGGAGGTGGCTACCCGGGTGGCCGCGGAGGCGGCTATCCCGGCGGCGGAGGCTACCCCGGCGGCGGCAACGGTGGTGGCAGTAATGGAGGCAACTATCCCGGCAGTTCAAGCCACGTCGACGGCAAAAAAGTCCTCGAGCGCATGGCCCAGGAGACCGGCGGCCGTCTCTTCGAAGTCAAAAAAAGCCAGAATGTAGCCCAGATCTACAACCAGATCGCCGAAGAGCTGCGTGCTCAATACCGTCTCGGCTACACCCCCACCCAGGATGCTGCTGCCGCCGGCTACCACCAGATCGATCTAACCCTCCACCAGAAAGGGCTCCTCATCCAGACCCGGGACGGCTACTACACCGGAAAGTAGCTCCGCCTTCAATAACATAGTTATAGTTTTGCGTCATGGTGCGTCCTTCATGCATCATCTGTAGTGACTCCCTGCCACAGCGGGAGTTACCGCACAGCTCTCGTCTCGACGAACTCGAATAAGGTCTACAAATGATTCTGAAATCCCGTACCCCGCTTCTCCCGTCTTTGGCCTTCACCTTCTTCGCGTTGACACTGGCGCCGCAGCCGCGTGCCACAGCGCAGATCATCGCGCAGGTCAACAAGAACCTCTACTCTGAAACCTCCGACGCCCACGCCGACATCGCCGCCGCCCTCGTCCAGGCCCGCCGCGAACACAAGCGCGTTATCCTCGACTTCGGCGGCAACTGGTGCGGAGACTGCCAGCTTCTCGACATCTACTATCACCAGAGCCCGAACGCCGAACTCCTCGCAAAGAACTTCATCGTCGTCCACGTCAACATCGGCCACATGGACAAAAACGTCGATGTCGCGAAGAAGTACAACGTCCCCATCACCAAAGGCGTACCCGCCCTGGCCGTGATCGACGCGCACGGCAATCTCCTCTACTCTGAACGCGAGAAGGAGTTCGAACACACCACTCCCGAGGCCATCACCGCGTTCCTCAAGCGCTGGAAGGCCTGACGGCAACCTGCTTCACGAAATACCAGGGAAGGCTTTACTTCATGATCGTGAACTCGAACCGCCGCACGGCAATCCTATCCGTTCTCGCTCTCATCGCCATGGCCGCCACTGGAGCCATCCTCGGCTGCAAGAGCAGCAAGCCGGCAACGGCCACCACCGAACGCCAACCAGTCACCCCTCCGCCGGCAGTCAAGAAGCACCTCTACTCGGCAGAGGCTGATCCCAAAGCCGACATCGCAGCCACATTGAAACAGGCCAGCCTCGAACACAAGCGTGTCATCCTCGACTTCGGCGGCGACTGGTGCGGCGACTGCCAGGTACTCGACATCTACCTCCACCAAAGTCCGAACGCCGAGCTATTCGACAAGAACTTCCTCATGGTCCACGTCGATATTGGCAGATTCGACAAGAATCTTGACATCGCCGAAAAATACAACATCCCGCTCAAGAAGGGAGTTCCCGCTCTCGCTGTCCTCGACGCCGACGGCAAGCTTCTCTACTCGCAGCAAGCCGCCGAGTTTGGAGACATGCGCTACATGTACGCCAACTCAGTCACCGACTTCCTCAACCAGTGGAAGGCTTAGCTTCGTCTCGTCCAATCCGCGGGCAGATCCCCATGAGAACATTCCTGCGCCTTCCCCGCGTTCTTCACGGCGCTCTACTTCGCGCGGGCCGGCACGACTGCCTCAATCTCGCCCAATCCACGGCCTACTCTGGCATGGTGTCGCTCTTCCCCGCGCTGATCGTCGCCGCAGCGGTCGTCAGTAACCTGCCCGACACCGCCCCGCTCCGCTTCCAATTCTCAGCCTTCTTCGACCGGATCCTTCCTCCCGACGTCAGCCCTCTCTTGCAAAGTTACTTCGTCGACTCAACTCACAGCCCCAAGTCGTTCCGCGCGCTTATCGTCGCCTTCGTACTCAGCCTCATTGGGGCCTCCAGCGTCCTCGCTACCCTTATGGAAGGCGTCCGCCGCGCCAACGAACTTCCCGTCGACTGCTGGACCTTCGTGCAGCGTCGTCTTCGCGCCTTCCTGCTCGTCCCGCTCTCGTTGATCCCTTTCTCCCTTGCGACCGTCCTCCTTGTCTTCGGACACTTCACCACCGAATGGCTCGCCCTGCACATCATGCCCTCCGCCCGCACCCCCGTCTTCGTCTTCGCTCTCCTCATCCGCTGGGTCGTCGCCCTTACCGGTAGCATCGGCATCGTTGGTCTTATCTATCACCTGGGAACACCCATGCAGCAGTCCTGGAAGCGCGTGCTGCCCGGCGCCATCCTCTCTACCCTCATGTGGTTCATCGCTACCGTTGCCTTCGGCTGGTACGTCACTCGCTTTGCCAACTACTCCCAGGTCTACGGCTCCCTCGGCGCCGGTATCGCGCTCCTCTTCTGGCTCTACATCATCTCGCTCTGCGTCCTCTACGGTGCAGAGTTCAATGCTGAATTTCACGCCCGCGTCGCCCGCCATCACATCATTCATTCCAAGCCTTCGCCCCCAAACAACCTCCCAGCCAGTTAGAATTGCCACGAGCAGTTAAAACCCAATGGTCATACCATCCGCAAATCGCGATGGTGAGAAAGTTCCCGCAAAGCGACTCATGAAAACATCTTTAAACCCAACTCCGAACATAGTCCCCTTTGCCGGCATGGAACGCACCCGTCGCGCCAAGATCGTTGCCACCCTCGGCCCCGCCTCAAACACTCCTGAAATCTTCCGTCAGCTCGTCCGCGCCGGCCTCGACGTCGCCCGTCTCAACTTCTCTCATGGCACCCACGAGCAAAAGGCCGAACTCATCCGCATGGTCCGCTCCATCGCGAAAGAGGAGCGCAAGCCCATCTGCATCCTCGCCGACCTCCAGGGCCCCAAGATCCGTACCGGCAAGCTCAAAGGCCACAAGCCCGTCCAACTCGTCGCCGGCAATCGCCTCACCATCACTCCGCGCGAGATTGAAGGCACCGCCGCCCTCGTCGGCACTGTCTTCAAAACCCTCGCCGAGAACCTCGAAAAAGGCTCACGCATCCTCCTCTCCGACGGCCTCATCGAGCTGCGCGTCGAATCCGTCAAAGGCGTCGACGTCGTCTGCGAGATCATCAATGGTGGCATGCTTGGCGAGAACAAGGGAATCAACCTTCCTGGCATCGCCGTCAACGTTCCTTCGCTGACAGAAAAAGACGAAGAAGACCTCATCTTCGCCATTGGGCAGGGCGTTGACATCGTCGCTGTCTCCTTCGTCCGCACCGCCGCCGACATCCGCCATGTCAAGAACCGCCTCGCCGCCCTCAAGTCCGACGCATGGGTCGTCGCCAAGCTCGAAAAGCCACAGGCCATCGAGCACCTCGACTCGATCCTCGAGGTAACCGACGCCATCATGGTCGCTCGCGGCGATCTCGGCGTCGAAGTCCCCCCGGAAAAAGTTCCCGCTCTTCAGAAGCACATCATTCGCCGCGCCGCCGAGTTCCGCAAACCCGTCATCACCGCCACTCAGATGCTCGAGTCGATGATCGATAACCCGCGCCCCACCCGCGCCGAAGCCTCAGACGTGGCCAACGCCATCTACGACGGTACCGACTCCGTCATGCTCTCTGGCGAAAGCGCCGCCGGCAAGTACCCCGTTGAAGCCGTCGCCATGATGGCCAAGATCGTCACCGAAACTGAGCATCAGATCCGCATCGATCCCCCACCTGCCCTCGGTCATCATCCCAGCGTCCGTCTCTCCGTCGCCGAAACCATCTGCGAGTGCATGTCCCACGCGGCCGATGACCTCGACGTCGCCGCTATCGCCATCTTCTCCGAGTCAGGCGCCACCGTACGCCTGCTCTCCAAGTACCACCCCGAGCCACCCATCTTCGCTCTCTCTCCCTTCGAGAAGGTCATCAACCGCTGCATGCTCCTCTGGGGTACGTACCCCATCCTCTGCGAGCGCTTCCGCGACACCGACAAGCTCGTCGAGATGGCAGAGGACATCCTCGAGGCCCAGGGCCACGTCCATGAGCGTCAGATCGTCGGCATCGTCGCCGGAACCCGCACCAAATCGGGCGCCACGAACTTCATGCGCCTTCACATGGTCGGCGATCGCGACTCAGAATCGGGCAAACCCGCCAAGCCCAAGAAAGCTGCAAAGAAGAAATAGCCGTCCCGCAGCCACACGCGTCCCGATCACGGGGGCCAGCGCGCTGTCGATGTCTTCCTCCAGTCTGCGTCATGTAGCATGATGCATGCGCCGCGCCCGGGCCTTGATCGAGCGAGGTTGCTGCAGTAGCCAAGGTGGAACGGGGATGCCTAGAACGTTCAGCTTTCTATTTTTCATCGGGATTGCGGGCCTCAGCTTCGCGCAATCCGTTCCCACGAATACCACTCCCATCCCCACCCTCCACGCCGGCACCCACACCGTCTACGTCGATGTGGTGGTCCGGGATTCTCAAGGCAAGCTCACCCACGGGCTGACCCAGCAGGACTTCAAAGTCTTCCAGGACGGCCACCCGCAGCAGATCAGGTTCTTCCTCGAACACAATGGTCTCAGTCCGGCCTCCACGACACAGGCCGCACAGGAGAAGCTCTCCGAGGACGAGTTCTCGAATGTACCGTCCGGGGGAAATCAACCCGGTTGCGTCAACATCGTTCTCTTCGATCTGCTCAACACCCCGTCGCTCGAACAGAGCTACGCGCGCCGTCAGATGCTGAAGTTCCTCAAGGCTCTCCCTCCCAGCCAGCAGGTTGCACTCTTTCTTCTCTCCGACAAGCTGCATATGCTCCAGGGATTCACGTCGAGCTCCGATGAGCTGGTGCTCGCCGCCAACCAGATCGACCCGAAAGACTTCCACCTCATCCGTTCCTCCACCCAGCAGATGCAGGACGCCGATTGGCTGAACAAGTTCGCCGCGGCGATCGGCCGCGATCCCGCTGGTGTCACCGAACGTCTGGCGGCGGACCAGAAACGCGAGGATGCCACCGGCCAGGATATACGCGCCCGCAAAACGCTCGATGCCTTTGCCGCTCTGGCGCGCGCGACCAGCGGCTACCCAGGCCGCAAAAATCTGCTGTGGCTCTCCGAGAGCTTCCCCCTAACCATCGGAGCAGTTCTAACTACGACGCAGTTCGATCACATCGACACGCAGATGCTCCGTCAGACCGCCGATCTCATTGCGGCCGCCCACATCGCGGTTTACCCCATCAGCCTGACGACGCTCGAGACTGATGGCATCGGCGCCGAGTCCAACGGAACAACCAAGCCTACCGATATGGGCAAGACTCTGCACGACCAGTTCATCGCGCGCCAGCAGCTGCGATCCGGGATGGAAGACATCGCGTACGAGACCGGAGGCAAGGCCTTCTACGGCACCAACGACCTCGCGCGTGCGCTCGAAGAGAGTCTGGTCGATGGCGCCAGCTACTACTCTCTCGCCTACGATCCCGCCGATCGCAGCCCAGACCAGAAGTGGGATGGAACCTATCACAAGATCCACGTCGAGCTCGCGCGCAAAGGCTACTCCCTCGACTACCGCCGCGGGTACTTCGCCGTCGCAGCCGACACACAGTCTTCGCAGCAGACCATCACCCGTGAGCTGAGTTACGCCATGCAGCCAGGCAGTCCGGAGTCAACCTCGCTTCGCATGCATGCGCGCCTGGTGCGACCTTCCAACGCATCCCCCGGCGCGCCCAGGCAGCCCCGTCTGAACTGCCTCTTGAATACGGAAGACATCGCCTTCTCAGCCGACCCCGACGGCCATCATCGCGCGCAACTCCTCATGCTTCTAGTCAGGTTCGAAGGCCCGGAGGAGTCCGTCATCGGAGCGCAGACGGGAGGCCTGCTCAAGCTGGACTTCGACCCGAAGCAGTACGAAGCAGTAGTGCAAAATGGCGTTCCCTTCAACATCGAAATCCCCTTCAAGCCCGGCAGCAACTACATCAGCTTGGGATTCATCGATCAGGGCTCTCATCACATCGGTCGCCTGAATCTTAGCCTCCCCGCCGGCTCAGGCCCAACTGCCTCTCCTACCCCCTAGCGGCCGCCGCGTGCCGGGGCCATGTGGCCTCGTACAATCGATCCATGGGCCGCATCCGCATCCTCTCCGACCTCGTGGCGAACCAGATCGCTGCCGGCGAAGTCGTCGAACGTCCTGCCTCTGTCGTCAAAGAGCTCCTCGAAAACTCGCTCGACGCCGGCGCCACCCGCATCCGCATTGAGGTCGAAGCCGGCGGCCGCAAGCTCATCCGTATCGCCGACAACGGCCACGGCATGGTTAAGGACGATGCGCTCCTCGCCTTCGAGCGCCACGCCACCTCGAAGCTCCGCACCTCCGACGACCTCCTCGCCATCGCCACTCTAGGCTTCCGCGGCGAAGCTCTCCCATCCATCGCCAGCGTCTCCCGTCTGCAACTCGAGACGCGCGTCGCCGAAGAACCCTCTGGCACGCTCGTCGAGATCGCCGGCGGCAACATCCTCCGCGTCGAAGACGCCGGCCTTCCCATCGGCACCACCATCACCATTCGCGATCTCTTCTTCAACACCCCAGCGCGCCGCAAATTCCTCAAGTCCGAGCAGACCGAACTCTCACACATCGCAGCCTTAGTCACGCACTACGCCCTTGTCCACCCAACCAAACACCTCGAACTCCACTCCGCGACGCAAGCGCTCCTCATCGCCCCGGCCGTACCCAACGCCGCCGACCGGCTCTTCCAGATCTTCGGCAAAGACACCAGCAGCTATATGCTCCCAATCACCGCAGAAATGGATTTCACACGCGCCGGCCTTCCTGAGCCACCACCCTGGAAGCGCGAACAAGACTACACCCCGCCCGAACCGGGATACCTCCGCGTCAGCGGCTTCGTCTCCAAACCCGAGCTGCAGAAACTCAATCGAAACTCCATCTACGTCTTCGTCAACCAGCGTCTCATCCGCGACAAACTCATCCTCCACGCCCTCAATGAGGCCTATCGCAACATCCTCCCACCTACCTCGTATCCCGTCGTCCTGCTGTTCCTCGAGATGCCGCCACAAGAGGTCGACGTCAACGTCCATCCCGCAAAGACTGAGGTCCGTTTCCGCCAGCCCAGCTTCGTCCACGACTTCATCCGCGACACCGTCCGCACCACGCTCATGCAGGCCCGTCCCGCCGCCAGCTTCGCCACCGCCCTCACCAGCGGCCCTCACGGAGCCTCCAGCTCTTTACTCCTCGACGTGAGCCCACTGCCCGGCCCTCCTGACGCTTTGCAAGACGCAAGCGATAATGCTTGTCATTCTGACCCTGAGCCTGTCGAAGGGGAAGAACCCCCGCATTCCTCCGGCAGCGCCACAAATTCATACGGCCAGCCCTTCTTCCGCCCCGGCCAGCCCACAACCTTCCCCCAATCCGAACCCTACAACGCGTCCGACACCGAAACCTTCCACGCGCCTCCGATCAAATCTCCTACCTTCGACCTCGCCGCGCCGATCGTCCCACCGTCCCCAGGCCGCTTCGCCTTCTCCGGCCACTCCATTCCCGTGGGCTACGACAACGCCGAATCCACACACTACGAACCCGCCGCGCCGCAACAAGCCGATACCCTCACCGCTCTCTCCACCCTCAAGCCCCTCGGCCAGCTCCGCGACTCCTTCATCCTCGCCACCAACGAAGAAGGTCTCTGGATCATCGACCAACACGTCGCGCACGAGCGCATCCTCTTCGAAAAGATCCTGCGCGAACGCAACACCGAGCAAGTCCAACGTCAGCGTCTCCTCATGCCATTGCTCATCGACCTCCTCCCCGCTCAGATGATCACCTTCGCCGAGATCGCCGACGAACTCGACCGCAACGGCTTCGAAGCCGAACCCTTCGGCCCTCGCACACTCGCCGTCAAAGCCGCCCCTGTTGGCCTGGAAGGTGTCGAGCTCGAACGCATGCTCGAAGAGGTCCTCGCCGTCCCTGACCGCAACCGGCAAACTGAAAACTCCGAGGCTCGCCGCCGCCGCATCGCCGCCAGCATGGCATGTCACGCCGCCATCAAGATCAACCAGCCCCTCGACCCCGAAAAAATCGACTGGCTACTCACCGAACTCGCAAAGACCGAACACCCCACAGCCTGCCCGCACGGTCGCCCCATCGCACTCCGCTACTCCCACAAAGACATCCAGCGCGCCTTCCAGCGCATTTAGACGTTGGCCTTCAATCTGCCCGGCGGTTAGACCCCGAGAATATTGCACTTCGTCCTCTCCGCAATCTCATGCACCGTTCCGCCCCACATTCGCGTGAACGGCGACGAATGGTGACGCCGTCCGATCACCAAAAGATCCGCGTTCCACGAAGTGACGCTATCAACAATGCCCTGTACCTCATCCCCTTCCACGATCACGCTATCTGCCACCACACCGCTCTCGGCAGCGAGCGCTTTGGCCTCCTCCTGCAATTTGTTGTAGAAGTTTTCCCGTTCCTCCACGAGGACCTGCATCGACCCGGGAAACGCCGCGTCCGCATACGAAACATAACCAGGCAAAGGCTCAAACACGGTAACCAGCCGCAATGCCGCGCCCATCAGCTTCGCCAGTTCGATGGCATGCGTCAGAGCGCGCTTCGCCTCCGCCGACTCGTCATAAGCAACAATCATCCGCTTGTACACAACGCCCTCCGATCTTCGTTCTGGCTTGAAAGTCTAATCCGCCGCCCAAATTTGCGGTATTCTTGGTATCCTTGTAGAGACGTGCAACGTGCCTCTGACGCGAACAGAGTGGCACCGCTCCCATAGAATCGAAGATCGTCATCCATCAGCCCAGGCTGAGGATTTGCTGTCGTGTGTAGCACCGCTCAGCAGGAAGGCAACACCTTGAGTACCTTAAGCACCCCCACGGCCCAGCAACTCGCCGCCGCCCGCCTCGCCCATTGGCGTCACAACGCTGACCCCATCCTCACCATCAACATGCTCCGCGACTGGCTCAATACCTCCGGTCTGGTCCTCTACACCCCGCGCGCCGCGCAGCTTCCCGCCCCGGCGCCCTCGTTCATCGAAGCGACCCTGGGCGCAGCAAACGCCGCCCCCACGTTAGCCGCCACCGAGCAATCCCGCAGCCTCCTCTCGCGTCTCATCCTCGACGGCGGTGCCATCCCTCTCAACCTCCTCGGCAACCCCACCGGCATCGGCACCGAGACCCCCGACTTCATCGTCTCCCCTCTCGCCTTTCCCTACATCTTCACCCTCCGCGGCGACAAGGCCTGGAAGCAGCCACCCACCACCAGCGGCGCAACCAAAGTCTCTCCCCTCGCTCTCAACGCATACACGCTCCTCAGCGAGCGAGCAAAAGATTCAGGCCTCTCCGCCTACGACCTTGCCACCCAACTCGGCAAAGAGGTCACCGAGACCGCCGTCCTCCGCGCTCTCACCGAACTCTGGCAGCACCTCCGCGTTCTTCCTGTCCCCCAACCCGACGGCGCCGCAACCCTTTGGGAGCTCACCACCACCCGTTTCACCAAACAAATCAAGGCCGGAGCCAACGCCGGCCAGCCCACCGCACTCTCTGCTCTCATCTCGCTCTACCTCGGCCAGGCCATCGTCGCATCAGAAGAAGAGATCGAAACCTTTCTCTCCCCAATCGCCGCACGCTCGCGCATCCGCGATGTCATCCACGCACTTCTCTCCGCCCGCCAACTAGAAACCGTAGCCGTTGAAGGCCGCACCGTCCTCCACGTCACCGGCGAACTCCCCGCCTTCCTCGCCGTCGTGACCCCAGCACGGGACGACATCGACTCCCTGGTTGTCACCAGCGAAAGTGACGCTGTCGAGACCGCCGAAGCTCCCGCGCGCATCACAAAATTCATCCCCAAGCCTCGTAAGGTCGGTACTGGATTTGTAACCAAACCAGGTCGCAATACAGAAGACGTCCCCACCCCGCGCGAACGCCGCCCCTTCACCCGGGAATCAAACCGACCCGATCGTCCCTCCTTCACCAAACCCTGGGAAGAAGAAAAAGCCGACCGCCTGGCCGCCGCGCAATCGCCCTCCAACGTGCAGGAAGACGGTGAGGCAGGCACGCGCCCCAAAACCCCACGCACCTACGACCGCAAACCCTCCTCCGACAGGGCAGGGAAGCGTCCGCCCTTCGGCTCCAAGCCATCCTTCGGCAACAAACCCAGCTTTGGCAGCAAGCCCCGCTTCAGCGGCGAACGCCCGCCATTCAAGAGTGATCGCCCAACCTTCCGCCGCAACGAAGGCTCACGCGACAGCCGTCCTCCCCGCCGCGAATTCACCCCGCGCCCATACAACGACAGAGCCGCCGGCGACTCCACCACCGACCGCCCACGCAAGACCTTCAGCAAACCCGGCACTTTCGGACGCAAGCGCGAAGGCTTCGCCGGCAAACCCAGCTTCAGCGGTGACAGCAGCGACACCCGCCCACCGCGCCGCGACTATGGCGACTCCCGCCCCCCACGCCGCGAGTTCACCTCCCGTCCCGACCGGGACTCCAGCGACAGCCGCCCTCCCCGCCGCACCTTTGGGGACAGGCCAGGCAAACCTTCCTTCAGCGGACCTCGCAAACCAGGCAGCTTCTCCGCTCGCCCGCAACACAGCTTCGATAGCGGCGACCGCACCAGCGGCTTCGCGCCCCGCAAATCCTTCTCCCGTGACAGCCGTGGCGAAGGTCGCGACCCTCGCAGTGAAGGCCGCGCGGGACGCCCCGACGGTCCGCCATTCCGCAAATTCGACGCCCCGCGAGGCCCCCGCCCCTCCCGTACCAAAGGAGACTTCGACAGCAAGCCCAGCGGCAGCTTCGGCGAGAAGAAACCCTACAGCAAACCAGCCAGCGGCTTCGGAGCCAAAAAGCCCTACGGCAAATCCGCCAAACCGAGCGGAGGCTACGCCGCAAAATCCGGCAGCAGCTTCCCCAAGAAATCCGGTAGCTTCGCCGGCAAGAAGCCTTACGGCAAATCCGCTACAGCCGCCGCTGGCAAACCCGCAAGCACCTTCGATAAATTCAAAGGCAACAAAAAACCCTTTGGCAAACGTACCCCCACGCGCAAGTTCAAACCTGAGGAAGGCGAATAGGCCGGATGGCGCAGTCGCACGACAACCCAGCAACTCTTTCGCAGCCTGAGCAAGAAAAGCGTCAGCGCCCCGTCATCGCAATCGACGGCCCCGCCGGCGCCGGCAAGAGCACCCTCGCTGCACATCTCGCCCGCCGCTTTGGCTTCCTCAACCTCGAAACCGGAGCGATGTACCGCGCTCTCGCCCTCAAGGCCATCGAGAACGATTTTGCCTTCGACGAAGAGGCTCCGCTCCTCGACCTCGCCGCTCACACACGCATCACGCTTGAGCCGCAGAGCGAAGGCAACCGCGTTCTGCTTGACGCGATGGACGTCTCCCGTCGCATCCGCGAGGCTGACGTCACCTCAGCCGCCTCCCAGATCTCCGTTCACCCGCGCCTCCGTGCCTGGATGGTTCAGCAGCAGCGCGCGCTCGGCGAGGCCGGCGGCGTCGTCATGGAAGGCCGCGACATCGGCACCGCTGTCTTCCCCGATGCTGAGGTCAAGATCTTCCTCGACGCTGCCCCCGAGGTCCGCGGCAACCGCCGCTACCGTCAGGCCACCCCGCAATCAATTGCAATCGCCAACTCGAACAAGGAAGAAAACGCAGGCCGCCAGAGACCGGACACCCTCACCGCCGAGCAGCAACGTCTGGCCGAAGAAGCTGTCATCCGCGAGTTGAAAGAGCGCGACTACCGCGACCGCCACCGCGCCGAATCCCCCCTCCAGCCCGCCACCGACGCCGTCATCCTCGACTCAACTTCCATGACTTTGGACGAGGTTCTCACTCGCGCCGAAGAGATCGTTCGCTCGCATCTGCCACGTGAAGTCTCGTGATATCTAACATCCTCGACATACGTTTGTCGAATCCACAAACCACGAAATTCCTCATTCTGATCAAATTTCCCACATTTTTTGCACTATAAATGGTGCAATTCTAACTATTTAGGCGATTTCATAAAAAAAACTTGCCAACTGTGCTAACCTTCTCACATCGTTTGAAACAGATTGGATTTCTGCAAAGCTCGTACTGTACGAACCCCGATTTGGATCTAGCGGCAAATTCAATAGCACTAAGGAAATAGCGAACATGGAACAGGGAACAGTGAAGTGGTTTAACGATGCCAAGGGGTTTGGCTTTATCAGCCGTCAGAACGGCGAGGACGTGTTCGTTCACTACTCGGCGATCAATTCGAACGGTTTCAAGAGCCTTCAAGAGGGCCAGGCTGTACAGTTCAACGTGGTAAAGGGACCCAAGGGTTGGCAGGCGTCTGACGTCCAGCCTCTCTAGTCTTTAGCACTTCGACTGCAGCGACAACCAAGTTTTGCGGGAGGGATGGCTCAGGCTATCCCTTTGCGCGTTTAACTTTTTCGCCCCACCTAACCACTCCTCTCTCCAGCTTGTCTAACGCCTGTTCTCGAATCTCAGTTCAGGTGCGCGACCACGAATGTGCGGAGGAGCAGTGCGACGACTGATAGTTCTCATGGGCGCCTCGCTCGCCCTTAACTCTGCCCTTTGCCCCGGCCAATCCATCACCCAAAAAGTTGATCATTACCTCCAGCCCTTCCTCCAGAACCAGGACTTCAGCGGCTGTGTCCTCATCGCGAAACAGGCAACAGTCCTCACCCGTAGTTGCTACGGAAACGCCAACTACGAACTCAACGTCGCAAATACTCCGACGTCAAGATTCCACATCGCTTCCATAACCAAATCGTTCACCGCGGCAGCAATCGTCATTCTGCAGAAGCGAGGGCAACTGCAGTTCAACGACAAACTCAGTCGCTACATTCCAGATTTTCCTAACGGTGACAAGATCACCATCCTCGAACTGCTCGAGCACACCTCCGGAATTCCCAGCTACTACTCCATTCCCGAGTACGACTCCCTGAAATTAAAACCAGTCCACTTCGATGACCTCATCTCCATCATGCGCACGAAGCCTCTCGAGTTCGAGCCCGGATCAAAGAGCGACTACAGCGACACAGGCTACGCGTTTCTTGCCTACATCATCGAAAAGGTCTCAGGAAAACCCTACGGCCAATTCATCGCCGATGAGATCTTCGCGCCCCTGGGCATGAAAAATTCCGGCACGTTCTCCGACACCGCGCTGATCCCCGAACGCGCAACCGGATACCAGCCCTGGATCGCCGAAACCGGCGGTGATCAAAAGTTGCGAATCACACCCTTCTACGACAAGACCATCATCACCGGCTCCGGCTCGCTCTACTCCACCATCGACGATTTGTACCTCTTCTATCAGGGCCTCAAGAACAAACGTCTCTTCGACATTCAAGCATTGAACTATCCCTATGGATGGGGCAAACGCGAATTCGAGGGAAAGAAATTCATCGAGCAGAGCGGCCGTGACCCCGGCTACGTTGCTCGCATCGCAGCCTTCCTTGATCAGGATGTTGTAGTGATCGTGTTGAGCAATGTGGAAGTCGGCGCCGACGACCCCATCGCCAAAGGACTCGAAGCGATCGCCTTTGGCAGCGATCCCACGCCTCACACTCCGCGCACAACCGTCCATGAAGACGCCAGGAATCTGAAGCAATATCAAGGCCGCTACGAAGTCGCTCCGAACTCCATCATGGACATCAAGCTAGTCGGCGATCATCTCTTCCTCCGCGGCCCCGGCGGCGACTATCTTCCACTCGAAGCCAATGGCCCTGGCACATTCTTCTTCAAACAGATGTACGTTCCCATGACGTTTCATCACGACGCTCAAGGCAACGTCGACTTCATCCTGTGGGGCGGCAGTTACTCCTGCAAAAAAATCGCCGATCAACCCTTGTTGTGAAATTAAAAACCACCGAAGCTACTGCGGATCAGGCTCTGTCTTCACCGTGCTCACTCCCGGCAGAATCGTCGACGTCGCCTTGAACTTCCGATAGTCCGAATCGGCAACTCTCACTGTTCCATTGAACCCGGCAAACAGCAGAAAGCGAAACGATCCCTGTCCCTCGATCGTCTCCGGCAGCCACACCTCGTCATTGATCTTCCTTTGCTCCATCAAAAAGTTTGTTCCTTTTTGAATATTCACCACCAGCCCACCACCCACTTTGAAGGTGTTGATGAAGTGTCCCTGCGCCTTCACCAGCACCTTGTCCTGCTCATCCATCCACGCGGTCCCCGCCATGTCGCGAATCACTTCTTCGAACTTGCTCTTCGTCTTCGCCTTCGGATCACCCGCAAAATCCACCACGACCACATCTCGTCCGTTCAACTGTTCTCGTCGCGCATTCGTAAAACTTCCCAACTCCATCAAACGTGACACGGTCACCAGCTCTTCCCCACGCGGACCCGTCTCTTTGCCCTTCTCATCGGCCTTTGCGCGGCTCTCTTTGGCCTTAGCCACCTCCTTGTCGATCCGTTCGCTCTCCTTCTTCTGCTCCTCCGCGCTCAAGTCCTTGCCATTCTTCTTCGTCATTCGCCGAACCGGAACACCCTCCACCCAGAAGACGTCATACTCCTCCGTCTCCGTCTTCTTGACACCCCCACGCCCGTCCGATGCCTCTTCCGTCCACACCGACCGGTACAAATAATCCTTCGCTACCGCCTCAGAGGCCTTTTCATTCGTTTGTACCGCCCGCAGCAACTCCGGAATATCCGGCAGCGGCCGTTCCACATCATCAGCCTTCGTCTCCGCTGGTGCCTGAACTGTCACCGGCGCCGAAGGCGTCTGCGCCGGCGCAAACCCACTCCCTCCGGACACTTCCACCCAGCCCAGCGCGATCACAAAAACCAGAGATCTGCGAAACCCAGCCACCATACCTCAACTATAGTTGCCAACCAGACTCTCGTTCAGAACGTGGAAATATCACCACGCAAGATATCTGATATTTCGCAACAAAAGCCCGTTCCCATTCCATCAAATCCTCTCACTTGACAATTGTCCGAACAGAAGCCATCCCTTCAGGAAGTCATTATCATCCTGGCTAGGCCGTAAGTCGCCTGAATCGAATACTTTGCAGACAAACCCTTTATCAGGAAGACTTTGCGCGACGAGTACCCGCTTATCTCCATAAGATAGAAGACTTTGCGCGAAATACCCCCAGCGGAGGGGAAGTACTATCCTTTTGCTATGCAGTTGGAGTAGAGTGTGGTCGTACCAATAGTCGCGCCGATGCAGTTTGCGCAACGATCTACCGGAGATAATAAAACAGTTTGAGCCACCAGACTCTCAAGCTCGGAAGCTCGGACGACGTTGTGGTCGCCCTTAAGTCAGTCGCCGCAGGTCAATCCCTCAACGGCTTGCACCTGACTGCGCTCTCCGACATCTCTGCCGGACACAAGTTAGCCATACGCGCCATCGCCACCGGAGAGCCCGTTCGTAAGTTCAACCAGATCATCGGTTTTGCCACGCGGCCGATCGCCGTCGGCGAACTCGTCCACTCCCACAACCTCGTCACCGGAGACTTCGTGCGCGACTACGCCATCGGCTCCGAATCGCACCCCACCGCGCTCCTCGATCGGCCTGCAACCTTCCAGGGCATCATCCGCCCCAACGGCCGCGTCGCCACTCGCAACTACGTCGGTATCCTCACCACTGTCAACTGTTCCGCCACGGTCGCCCGCCGCATCGCCGCCCACTTCACACCAGAAGTCCTCAGCGCTTATCCCAACGTCGACGGCGTCGTTGCCATCACCCACGGCACCGGCTGCGGCATGGCCGAACACGGCGAACCCGCCGACCTCCTCCGCCGCGTCTTCGTCGGCTACGCCACACATCCCAACTTCGCCGCTGTGCTTCTCCTCGGCCTCGGCTGCGAGACCAATCAGATCGAACCCCTGATCACCCTCACCGGCCCCGCCAGCACCCTGCGCACCAGCACCATCCAGGAAGAGGGCGGCACCGCCATCTCGATCCAGAAGGGCATCGCCACCGTCTACGAGATGCTCGAGCAGGCCAACCAGGTTACCCGCACCACGGTCTCTGCCTCCAATCTCGTATTGGGCCTCCAATGCGGTGGCTCTGACGCCTACTCCGGCATCAGCGCCAACCCCGCCCTGGGCGCGGCTGTCGACATCCTCGTCCGCAACGGCGGCACCGCCATCCTCTCTGAGACCCCCGAGATCTATGGCGCCGAACACCTCCTCACTCGCCGCTCTTCACGTCCCCAGGTCGCCGAGCGCCTCATCGAACGCATCCACTGGTGGGAGGAGTACACCGCCCGTCACAAGGGCTCCATCGACAACAACCCCCAGCCCGGCAACAAGACCGGCGGCCTCACCACCATCCTCGAAAAATCGCTCGGCGCCGTCTCCAAAGCCGGCACCACCAACCTGAATGGCGTCTTCCTCTACGCCCAACCCATTCACACGCCCGGCTTGGTCTTCATGGACTCTCCCGGCTTCGATCCTGTCTCCGCAACCGGCCAGGTAGCCAGCGGCGCCAACGTAATCTGCTTCACCACGGGACGGGGCTCGGTCTTTGGCTGCAAGCCCACCCCATCGCTCAAAATCGCCTCGAACACAGCCCTCTACAACCGCATGTCCGACGACATGGACATCAACTGCGGAACGATCATCGACGGCGAAGAAAACGTAGAGCAGGCTGGAGCAAGAATCTTCGACGAGATTCTCGCCATGGCCTCCGGCAAACCCACGCGGAGCGAGATCCACGGCTTCGGCGAAGAGGAATTTCAACCTTGGCTCCAGGGCGCAACCCTCTAAGCTAGCGACATTCATCCAAACTGAAAAACCGAACAACTGGTCAACTGAAAACTGATCGCAAATAACGTCGTTTCACTAACCCCGTGCCTCCACATGCGCCATCCCTCAAAAAGGTCTAGCATAGAAGTAGCCGCGAAAAATCCATCTTTCGCGCACCGATACCAAGACCTGAAGCGAGGAAGCAATGGCCAGCAAGGCAGAGACACTCACCGCACCAGCCACCGCGGGAGTGCAGCAGGAACGTGAACAAATCTTCGACATCTTTCGCCGCTGGGGATACCTCCAGGCATCCCTCGACCCGCTAGGCCAATATCTCCCGCCCGAACCCTTCCCCATCACCACCACTCCCGAAGGCGAAATCGCTGCCGAAGCACGCAGCTTCTACTGCGGCAACTTCGGCATCGAGTTCATGCACATCCCCAACCTCGAGCAGCGCCAGTGGCTGCAAGACCAAATCGAGCGTCCCGCACCCAAGCCCGATCAAACACGCGTCCTCACGCAACTCATCCGCGCTGACCTCTTCGAGCAGGTCATCCAGCAGCGCTACCTCGGCACCAAGCGCTTCTCCCTCGAAGGCCTCACCGTCCTCATCCCCTTCCTCGATCATGTCTTCTCTACTGCCTCAGCCGCAGGCGTAACCCGCTCCATCCTCGCCATGGCGCATCGCGGCCGACTCAACGTCATGACAAACACCATCGGCCGTTCTCCAGCCGAGATCTTCGCCAAGTTTGAAGACGTCGACCCCCGCAGTGTCCTCGGCGGCGGAGACGTCAAGTACCACATGGGAGCTACCGGCGAGTACACTTCACCCGACGGCAAAACCGTCGCACTCCACCTCGCCTCCAACCCCAGCCACCTCGAGGCTGTCAACCCCGTAGTCATGGGCCGCGCCCGCGCCTGGCAGATTCGCATTGGCGAAGAAGGCAGGCAGCAAGTCCTTCCCATCATTCTCCACGGCGACGCAGCCTTCGCCGGACAAGGCATCACCGCCGAATCCCTCAACTTCGCCTCACTCGCCGGCTACACCATCGGTGGCACCATGCACGTCATCACCAACAACCTCCTCGGCTTCACCGCCAACCCCGAGGAGTCCAACTCCACCCGCTTCTCCACCGACCTCGCCAAGCGCCTGACCATCCCCATCTTCCACGTCAACGGCGAAGACCCCGACACCGCCATGCGCATCGCCGCCATCGCCACCGAGTACCGCCAGCGCTTCCACTCAGACGTCGTCGTCGATCTTATCGGCTACCGCCGTTACGGCCACAACGAGACCGACGATGCCACCGTCACTCAGCCGCGCCGCTACGCTGCCATCAAAGAGCATCCCTTCCTCTACCAGATCTACGCAAAATCCATCGGCGTCGACCCAGCCCCCGAAGCTAAAGCAATCCAGGAAAAATTGCTCGCCGACCAAACTGCGGCCACCAAAGCACGGCGGCCTAAGCTCTCCAAGCTCCCCGACTACTGGAAGCCCTACCACGGCGGCGAACTCACCGAAGCTGACTTGAAACTCACCACAGGCCTTTCCGCTGAGCGTGTCCTCGAGCTCTCACGTCTCTCAAATAGCTACCCCGCCGGCTTCCACATTCATCCCAAAGTCCAGAAGCTCTATGAGCAGCGCGTCGAGATGGCCGAAGGCAAGCGTCTCTTCGACTACGGCGCCGCAGAACTCGTCGCCTACGCCTCGCTCCTCACCAAAGGCACTCCCGTCCGCCTTGCCGGACAGGACTCGCAGCGCGGCACCTTCAACCAGCGCCACTCCGTCCTCGTCGACATGCAGACCGATGTCCACTACGCCCCGCTCGCTCACATGACCGGCACGCAAGCCCGCTTCGAGGTCCACAACTCGCTCCTCTCCGAAGCCGCTGCCCTCGGCTTCGAATACGGCTACGCCCGCGACTACCCCGAAGCCCTCGTTCTCTGGGAAGCTCAGTTCGGCGACTTCGTCAATGGCGCGCAGTCCATCATCGACCAGTTCATCGCTGCCGGCGAAGCCAAGTGGGGCCTGCTCTCCGGTGTCGTCATGCTTCTCCCGCACGGCTACGACGGCCAGGGTCCAGAGCACTCCTCCGCCCGCGTGGAGCGCTTCCTCCAACTCGCCGCCAGCGACAACATGGTCATTGCCCAGCCCTCGAACGCCGCGCAATACTTCCACCTTCTCCGCCGTCAGGCACTCCGTTCCTGGCGCAAGCCGCTCGTCATCTTCACTCCCAAGAGCATGCTCCGCCATCCTGACGCTTCTTCTCCCGTAGCCGAGTTCGGCAAGCCCGCCTTTGAAAACGTCCTGCCCGACAACGACGTCAAAGACCCGCGCCGCCTCCTCGTCTGCACTGGAAAAATCGGCCACAATCTCCGCGTCGAGCGCGCCAAACGCAAAGACATGTCCGTTGGCATCATCTTCATCGAGCAGCTCTACCCGTGGCCTGAAGCCGAACTCCAGGCCGCGCTGGATCAGCACCCGAACGCTCAAGACATCGTCTGGGTCCAGGAAGAACCCGCCAACATGGGAGCCTTCACCTACGTCATGCCCGAGTTGCGCCGCATGGCCGGCGACCGCGCGGTATTAAGCGTCAAGCGTAGCGCGGGCGCATCACCGGCGACCGGGTCGGCCAAGGCCCATGAGATCGAAGAGAAGACTCTGATCGATCTCGCCTTTGGCTCTTCCGTCTAGGTTTCCGTCGGTTCTGACCGTGGCGCAGCAACCGGGTTGGCGATCTCTCTCGCATAGATCTGGTAGGTAGTTTTAGGTGGGTCGTCGTGCTGGTGCAGGGCTCGGACTTGCGCGCGGATGAACTCGTCGGCTGCGGTGATGCGCTCGCGTGAACGGAGATAGTCGAGCCACGACTCCATGACAAAAGTCTCGTTCAGATGCTCCGGGTCGATGGCGTCCCGGTAGATGCCCCAGCGCATCGCGCCATCGCGCAGCCGGACGCCGCGAAGCTGATGAATAGCATGGGTGAACTCGGCGTAGTTCTCCAGCAGGAATGCGGTACTCAATCGAGATGCGCACCGGACCATCCGTAGGTTCGGTGTCTAGGGCTAGCTGAGGAGCGGGTCGCTTGGACGGGTGGGGCGTGTGGTCAGGGAGCGGGCCTTGCAGGATGTGAAAGCGGTAGGCGAAGGGTAAGGTGACGAGCAGTCCGCAGGCAGCAGAGGCGAGCGCAACCGGTGTGGAGGTATGTTCGGCAATAGATCCCCAGAGGATCGAGCCGAGCGCCATGCCGCCCTGGAAGGTCATCATGTACGTGCCCAGCGCACGCGCCTGGACCCAGGCAGGCACCGCGAGTTGGACGGAGACGTTGATGGTCGACATGGTGCTTGTCCACGCAAAGCCGGAGAGGATCAGCGTCGGGATGATAAGCGACGGGCTGCGCACGAACGCGAGGATCAGCAGGACCGCTACGTTGTAGAGGCTGGCAGTAGCGAGGATCTGGTCCGCAGAGAAGCGCCGACGAACACGATGGAGGAGGGTCGCGCCAATGACTGCCCCAAGGCCGAGCGAGCCATTGAGAATGCCGTAGCCGAGCGGACCTTGTTTGAGGTCGCGGCGAGCGACAACCGCAAGCAGCGACCAGATAGCTGAGATGAAAAACGTAAAGACGAAGGCACGCACGAGCGATGCCTGCAGGTCAGGCGCATAGCGAACATAGCGGAGGCCCGAGCGAATAGACCCGACGATACGCTCCGAGGGCAGCGTGGACTTGAAGAGAGGGATGCGCTTCCAGTTGATCAGGACCCAGATCACACCGGCGAAGGACAGGGCGTTGAGGAAGAAGACAGATCCAGCACCGGTGTGGACACGCTGGAAGCCCGCGACCATCAAGTCCGCCGAGCGCCGGGCCAACGGCACGCGCGAGGTTGTTGCTCGCGGCGTTGAGGCTGACGGTATCAGGGATCAGTTCACGCGGGACCAGCTCGGGCACAATCGCCTGCCACGCCGGATTATTCATCGCAGAGCCGATATTGAGCAGGAAGGTGAAGGCAAGCAACGCCCACGGCGAGACGTACCCGATGAAGGTGAGGATCGCCAGAATCCCCACCGACCCCAGCATCCACGCCTGCCAGAAGATCAGCAACTTGCGGCGGTCGAAGATATCCGCCGTCGCCCCGGCAAGCAACCCGAGCAGCAACACAGGCAGGCTTGCTGCAGTCTGCATCAGCGCAATGAGCAATGGCGACGCAGTAAGCGAGGTCATCAGCCACGTGCCCGCTGTGTCCTGCATCCAGGTGCCGACCGACGACACCGTGCTCGCGATCCAGCGGTCGCGAAAGAGCGGGATTTTGAGTGGGGCGAAGCCGCTGGGATTGGGAGCGACCACAACGAGGGGGCCGGAGTTTGGAGTTTCGAGGGGCATCGCTGGATCTAGTTTACTTCTGCCGCGTGGCAGCGCGGAGTTGTCGGCGCCGCGTCATTTGTTTGTCACGGTTCCGTCAGTTATCGGGTCATGAGCACGATGCGTCTTGCAACACGTGTAGACTCTGCACGGAAACGCTATGCCCTTGGCCAAAGAGAATGCGACGGAACCGCCCGTAAGCCTAACGAACGAGCACCGCCTCGAGACCGCGATGCAATCGCGATGGACGATGATTCTCCTCGCCGTCATCACCTTTGCCGTATGCTTCCTGCGATCGTTTGTGCTTCCGCATACGCCGCTTCTGCTATGGGGGGACCAGCTTGGATTCGCGACCAAAGGCACGAGAATCCTCGCCGGTGAGCTGCCCTATCGCGACTTCTTCGAGTTTGTTACGCCGGGAACGGAACTGGTGTATGCGTTGCTGTTTCGCTTGTTCGGAGTATCGCTGTGGGTGCCAAATCTCGTTAATGGCCCTGCTTGCCGCAACGGCGACGCTGTGGGTGACGTGGTGTGCCAGAAAGCTGGTGCGCGGAGCGTTCGTCCTATTGCCGGCAGTCTTGATGATCGGGTTTGTGCTCTCAGGATCGATGGACGCGACCCATCACTGGTTCAGTACAGTAGCGGCGATGGGCGCAGTCTGGGCACTGTTCAACAACACCTCACTACCGCGATTCGCCATCGCAGGTGCCTTCTGCGGCCTGGCCGCGTGCTTCACTCAGACAAAGGGCGCCGCAGTCGTCATTGCGCTCGTCGTCTACATACTCTGGAGATCGGTGCGCGAGAGATCGGGGACTGGAGAATGCTGGCACAGGTGTTTGGTGCTGTTCAGCGCAGCGGTGATTGTGTTTGCCGTAATCAATGGCCCGTTTGTGATGACGGCTGGAGTGGAACAGTGGGTGAACGATGTGATTATCTTTCCCGCACGATACTTCGGCTCTGTTTCCAGCAATCAGTGGAACGGATTCTGGAATGAATTCCGGTCGCGCAGCGGGGTGTTGAAGTGGATCTGTTTTCCATTGATGTATGTCGCAGTGCCGGTGTCCTATGTCGGCTTTCTCGTCACACTGTGGCGGCGTAGCAAGGCGGAGCGCGACGAGCCTTGGGACCAGTTGATGCTGATCGCGATTGTGGGAGTTGCGATGTTGGTGGCGATGTTGCCGGCATTATCGATCCGAAGAATCTCCTGCGTCAGCCCCCCCGCGATGGTCTTGCTGGCATGGTTGCTGAGTCGCGGAGGAAGGATGCGGGCCACAGTTGCCGGTGCACTGGGCGCAATGTCGATCGCGGTTGCGCTGGCTCAGGTCGCGGCAATTCAAACTCATTCGCATAGAGTCCTCGATCTTCCGATCGGAAGAGTCGTAGTGCCGGAGGCGGCAAACAACGAGGTGTATCGCTGGATGGCGGAGCATACGCATCCGGGGCAGTGGTACTTCGGAATGCCGCCATTCACGCTGCCCCTGGGGCTGCGCAATCCCACGCCGATCGAAGCCCCCGCGCCGAGCGAGTTCAGCCGCCCGGAGCAGATCGCCGCGGTGGTCGAGAGCCTGAAACGCAGAGAGCCGCCGCTCCTGCTGCTGCGGCCGGCGTTGTACGTTCCTCACCTGCTAGGCTACAAGGCCGATCACCTGCAGCCGTTTCAGGATTACCTCTACCAGCACTATCAGCGGACGAAAATATTCTCAACCGGAGACGAGGTTTGGGAACGGGTGGACCGATAAGCATGAGAGAAACCGCTTCAGGACGCAACGGCAGACCTCTGTTCCTGATTTTCCTGCTCTCATCTGCAATATTCCTTTATCTGCGAACCTTCCTTCTGCCCGCCACCCCGTTCAATGCCTTCGGTGACGAGATCCATTACTTCCTCCATGCCGTCCGCATGTTGCACGGCGAGCTGCCCTATCGAGATTTCTTCACCTTCGTCTTTCCGGGAACCGACCTTCTCTACGCCGGAGTCTTCCGAATCCTCGGCGTCCATCAATGGGTCGCGCAGGGACTGATTCTGGTGCTTGGCCTTCTGCAGACCTGTGCCGTGACGTGGGTCTCCAGGAACATCCTGCGTGGACCGCTCGTGCTGCTGCCTGCACTTTTGTTTCTGGTCTTCGACTTCTCCAGCGCGCTCGACGCCACACATCATTGGTGGAGCACGTTGTCCGTGCTCGCCGCTACAGGTGTTCTGCTCGACGGAAGAGATCGCCGCAGGCTCATTGCATCACCGGCGTGCTGTGCGGAGTTGCCACTTTATTTACGCAGACGCAGGGCAGCCTGAGCCTGATCGCAATCGTGTTGTACCTCGTGGTAACGCGTCGCAAGGACGACCGCGAATCATCTGTGCTTCGCGAGATAGCGCTGCTGGTCATATCGTTCGTCATCATCGTAGGCGTCGTCATCGGATACTTTGCCAGCCAGATTGGCCTGCGCACAATCGTCTACTGGACCATCTACTTTCCCCTTACGTATTTCTCGACGATCCCAGCGCACACACCGCGCGCGTACTTCCTGCAGATGCCAGGTTTCCACCGGCCCGCCGATCTATTTTTTACCCTCCCCTACCTCATCATCCACCTGGTGGCTCCACTTGGTTACATCCTCTCCCTTGTGCGGTTGCGTCGTATGAAATCAAAAATGGAGTCCCATCTCTGGGGAAATGTATTTCTGGTCACAGTCATTGGCATCGCGACTTTCATTTCCGTCATGAACGCTCCAACATATCTGCGGCTGTGTGTCGTCACACCGCCGGCTCTGATTCTGTGCGTCTGGTACTTCAGCGGACCCGCGACGCCGGATCGGTGGATCCGCGGCGGCCTTTGGACGGCCGGGCTTATCTTTCTGCTCTATCTTCCGATCAGCCGCCAGCTGCACGAGCGAGCCTACCTCGATCTGCCAACCGGAAGAACAGCATTCACCAACGCCAGGCAGTATGACAAGGCGCAGTGGTTTGCGGCGCGCACGCATCCGGGCGAATCGTTCTTCAACGAACCCTTCGTTGCCTTCGCATTGTCACTGAACAGTCCAGGCCCCATCGACTACGTGCTTCCAAGCCAGTTCACCCGCCCGGAACAAGTGGACGCGTTGCTGAAGTCGATGACCGCCCACCAGACGCACTACATCTATCTCTATCCTGGGCTATACAGTTCGGTCCACGCAGCGGACAACCTCGGCCCGCTCAGAGACTACATGGCCAAAAACTACCATTTGGCGAGAGCCGATTCTGCCGGTCAGACGTGGGAACGGAATTGAACTCGACCTTCTGAACCAAAACCCCTGAAATATAAGGCTCAACACACCTCAGCCCTCAAAAGCGGGAAAAGCGGTATTTTATTCTTGACATAGTTAGTTTATAACTAGTATTTTAATGACTATGAAGAAACCCGTGAAACGATCCGCTATCGCCCTCGCCACATTGACGATGTTGTACGAGGAACCGATGCACCCGTACCGCATGCAGCAGCTCATCAAGGATCGCGGTAAGGACGAGGTCATCAACGTTACTCAGCGTGCGAGCCTCTATCAGACAATCAATCGCCTGCAGCGCGAAGGGCTCATCGTCGCGCAGAGCGTCTCACGCGACGAGAACCGTCCAGAGCGTACCGTCTACGAGCTCACCGATGCAGGTCGCCAGACGATGGTCGATTGGATGCGCGAGATTCTCTCCACGCCTTCACCCGAGTTCCCCGAGTTTCCCGCCGCCCTCTCGGTGCTCGCCGTCCTCACCGCGAAAGACGCGCGGCAACAACTCGAACGGCGAGTCCCGTTGCTCGAAGCCGAACTGAAACGGCTCGATGGCCTACAGACGCAATCAAGTTTCCTTCCGAGATTATTTCTCCTGGAGTTGGAGCTTCTCCGTGCGACCTGCGCGACGGAGTTGAAATGGGTTCGCTCGGTCGTCGAAGACCTGCGATCGGGCAAATTGACGTGGAACGAAAAGTGGCTGCGAAAGATGGCGAAAGAGTTTGCCGAGCCGCACAACGACTAACCAATAACCAAAATGAGGTTACAAAAATGGAGAAGAGGAAAGCATTGCATGTAATGATCATCGGCGCAGGCACCGGAGGGCTCTGCCTTGCGCATGGCCTGAAACGAGCCGGTATCAGCGTCACCGTCTATGAGCGGGACAGGACCCGAAAGGACGGGCTGCAGGGGTATCGCGTCGGCATCAGCCCGGCTGGCAGCTACGCATTGAAGCAGTGTCTGCCGCCCGAACTCTACGATCTCTTCGTGGCAACCTGCGCGAGGCCTCCACGCTACTTCAACATGCTCACCGAGCAGATGTCGGAGCTGATCTCAGTGGACAACATTGCAGGCGACGATCCGGTCAACAGCGAGAAGTCCGTAAGCCGGATGACCCTCCGTCAGGTCCTGCTCACCGGCCTCGAAGACGTCGTTGTCTTCGACAAGAAATTCTCGCACTACGAACACTGCCTCGACGGCAGAGTCATTGTTAACTTCGAAGACGGCACCCAGGCCATCGGCGATGTCCTCGTCGGTGCCGACGGCGCCGGCTCGCGGCTGCGAAAGCAGCGGCTGCCGCATGCGCAAATGGAGGAGACCGGCATCCTTTCGCTCGGCGGCAAGGTCCCGATCACCCCGGAGAGCAAAGCTCTGCTATCCGACAAGGTCTTCAACGGCATCTCGCTGGTAATGGCTCCGAAGGGATATGGCGCCATCCTTCACGTGATGGAGTTCAAGTGGGGCCACAACGGCGTGAAAGAGGGCGTTGGCGGCAACGACGCCGATCTCATCTCGCAGTGGCCTGGATTTCTGTTCGACAACACCAGGGACTACATCATGTGGGGTCTCTGGGGAGCGCGTCAGAACCTCTCTGCTGATCCCTTGAAGATTCCCATCGACGCGCAGCTTCGTCTCGCGAAGGAGATGGTCCAAGGTTGGCACCCGAACATGCGTCGCCTGATCGACCTCACCGATCCTTCCACCGTCTTCTCCGTCAACATCCGCACGTCCGTCCCGCTGGAGCCATGGGAGAGCTCGAACGTTACGCTGTTGGGCGACGCCATCCACACGATGACGCCAGGCCGCGGTGTAGGCGCGAACACCGCCCTGCGCGATGCCGCTCTGCTCTGCACAAGACTCGCTGAGGTCCGCGACGGAGCGAAATCTCTGATAACCGCGTTACAGGAGTACGAGGTGGAGATGCTGGAGTATAGCAAGGAAGCCGTGCTGGACTCGCGCAAGCAGATGGATGCAGGCAGCATGATCCACAAACCGGTTCTTGGCCGAATTCAACTCGCCATTGCACGAGCCGGAATACGCTTCGTCAATGCGGTGCCTCCGCTGAAACGCAAGATGACCGAGAGCCGCATGCGCCTTCGTAATCTGGACGAAGTAAAGGCGTCGCTCAGCGCCTCCAAACTCCGCCCGGCGTAAAATCGCCGCATGAAAAAGTACGACTTGGAAGCGCTGTGGGACGAGCACACGAAGTATGAGTTTGCAACTCCCAACGTCGAGGCCACGCTCGCAACCATGGTCGAAGACGCTTACGTCAACCACGTCCCCGTGATGACGGGCGGCAAAGGCAAGAGCGCACTGCGTGTGTTCTACGGCACAGACTTTATTCCGTGCATGCCGCCCGACTTCAAAATGACGGACGTCTCGCGAACGGTGGGAGAGAACCAACTCGTGGACGAGATGGTTATCTCCTTCACCCACACCATCGAGATGCCGTGGATGCTTCCCAACATCGCGCCGACGGATCGTTACGTCCAGGTTCCGCTCGTAGCGATCGTCCGCTTTCGCGACGGCAAGCTCGCGCACGAGAACATCTACTGGGACCAGGCCTCGGTCCTCAAACAGATCGGTCTCCTCCCGGGAGACAACCTGCCGGCCCACGGCGCCGCGACCGCTCGCAAGGTCCTCGACCTGCAAAGCTAAGCAAAAAGGCCGTTTAAAGAGGAAACCCACGCAGCGCGGTGGGGGCTGTTGCGTGGGTATTCCGTTAAAGCAACGAAGTGGGTGGACTTCGTTATGACTGACTCAACCCGAAGGGAGTCTTGCCACTCCTTAAAGGTAACGGCAAAGCGAACTGGCGTCAAGGGGGCATTTGTGGATCGAATTTGGTGAACAAACCCCCAGCCACCTCACACTTAGCGAACCGCGTCCATCTCCACCTCGACGTCCAGATGCCGCGTGCTGCCCGGGATATCCATCGATCCCAGCACCAGCGGTTTGCCCAGGGCCAGGAACGATGTACCCTCCAGCGAGCTCTGCCGGATGACCGGATCCTGTGCCCCCACACCTGACGTCTGTTCCGCGACGCCCAACTGCTCCACCTTCGAGCGTAACCTTACCCCATTGGCGAACTCATCGAGGGTCGCATCGAAGTTCATCCCCACATCGACATAGGTGAACTGCGTCTGCGCCCCCGAGCTACTCCCGGTACCGAAGGATCCCGTCGCAATCGGAACCTTGCTGCCTTGCTTGAGCACCGTTCTCTGTCCTGCCGCCACGATCATGGCATAGTGCTGAGTGCCGATGCGCTTGTCCCCGTCCAACTCGGTAATTGTGTAAGTCAGCCGGTAGGCCTTCCTGGGCCGGTCAAGATCGTTGATAATTTTTTGCACCAGCACTAGCTGGTCGGGAGTGGCCCGCACGAGGATGGCGTTCTGGCTCTGAGCGAGGATCACCTTGACATCCGGTGGGAGCATGTTGCGGATCGCGACAACCACCTCATTGGCGTCATTCTGTTGACTGCTGGTGGCGAGATAGAAAGCCTGGTAAGGGCGCGTGTCCACACTTGGGGAGTGATTCTCCTGCTTGGAAGCAGCAGCCGTCTTATCCGAAGGGCCAGTATCTCCCGTCTGCGCACCAGCGCCAGCTCCACTCAATACCAAAGACACTGTTAGAGCCACACCAAAGATCTCACCTGCAAGTCTCATGCTCCATCTCCTTCTTCCAGTGCAATTCGCTTTCATTCCTTATCTCCCGTTTTCGATTGTTCTGTTGTCGGCGCATCCTTCGCCGGTTGTTCTGTCTTTGGCTGCTCCGTCGTTGGCCGTTCTGTTGTCGGTTGTTCGGTCGATTGCTGTCGGACAGTCGTCGGTCCAAAAAACCTCTGAAACTCCGCCCCTTCTTCCGCGTCTCGCTCGGCCCGCCGCATCGGATCAAGCATCGCCAACTCCACCCGATCGCCCCTATGCGCAATCCGCAACAGCAGTCTCTCCTGCTCTGTCAAAGGCAACGGCGGCGCCGGATGACTGGGAGCGCGCATCTCGCTCAGAGCCACAGAATCACCATCGCGATCGCTGTCGGGAATCTCCCTCGCTGACCGTAGATTCATCTTTCTCACCGAGCGCGCACTCGACCCGGACAGCGGAAGTTCTACTCTCTTCGCCACTGCCTCTGGAGTCGCCGAAGGCACTGCCCCCGCAGGAACCTGGTTCATCTTCGACTGCGCCGGAGCATGCCCAAGCCGAAGGATGGCAGGGATCTCCAAAGAGACGGCGGCGAACAGACCCGCTAAGGCAACGCCGCACACCAGAGACCTGATGGCGACCCGGTGCGTCGCCGTTACCAGCCACATCGGTCGCAACCAACGCCAGCTCGATCGAGACCCCACCGAAGCCTGATCCTCGAGCGCTTCCAAAATGCGCCGCTCCATCCCAACCGGAGCATCCGCGTCTCGTAAACCAGCCAGCACCTTGTCAATCGGTTCCTCGGAGTTCTTCATCGCTTACTCTCTCCTCCCCCCACATGTTCTTGCAACCGCTCCCGCAGCCGCGTCCGCGCGCGAAACAGCAATGCTCGAACAGCCGACTCGCTTCTTCCCAGAACCTTCGCCATCTCCGCCGTTCCCAGCTCCTCAATTGCAGAAAGAAGCAATACATGACGCTCTCCCTTCGGCAATCTCTCCATCTCGCACAGAACAGCGTTCATGCGTTGCGCCTCGCCCAGCGCCTGGTCAGCCGGCACACTGCTCGCCACCAGACTCCGCGCAAAACTCTCGTCCATCTGCTCTGGCCGTATGCGCCGTCTGCGGTCAATCGCGAGATTCCATGCAATCCGAATCAGCCAGACCCGCATGTCCTGCACCTCCGGCAACGACCGGCGATGCTCGAGAACGCGAACAAAGACGTCCTGCACCACGTCCTCGGCCTCTGCTCGACCCCGCAGAACCGAGTGAGCCACACGGAACAAGAGCGCCGAGTACGTCTCCACCAGAGCCGCGAGATCAGCCTCGGACCGCGAACCCTCCATGGAAGACAACGCCAAGCTACAGCCCTCGACCGACGCCATAAGCCCCTTCTAACCAGACAGACGGGTGAGGTTCGCTTTCGCTCGACAATAATTTTCGAGTGTCGTTTCGTTGGCTCAGCAGCAATCCTGCGCTGCATCTCCGGAATGGATGATATGATCCGGCAAAATCCTTTATTTTTTTTTGAACGGAAGGAAGCCGCAGGACCGGCCTCTTCACCGGTGCCGACGGACACCTTGGACGCCTCTGGCAATGCTGTTGCTGAAAACTTTGAAATTTTGAAATACGAGGGATCGATGATCAAACTAACGCGGCGCGGGTTCAACGGAATGATTGGGACAGCTTTGTTGGCGGAGACATTTGCGGCGGCGTGGCCGGCCCTGAGCAGAGCGGCATTCGGCGCCGCGCCAGCCATTCCTGCCGAGAGCGACCGGCTGGCTTCTTTGAGCCTCACCGAGGTCTCCGGGATGATCCATGCCCGGACAGTCACTTCGACGCAATTGGTCAAGGCGTTGCTCGACCGGATCAACGTCTATAACCCGAAGGTGAACTGCTACATCACAGTGATGGGCAAGGATGCTCTGGCCCAGGCCGAGGTGCTCGACGCGGAGCAGAAGGCGGGAAAATTTCGCGGGCCACTGCACGGCATTCCAATCGGCCTGAAGGACAACATCGACACCGCAGGCACGCGGACAACGGCAGCAAGCCCGATGTTCAAGGACCGTGTACCGACCGAGGACGCAGAGATCGTCGTGCGTATGAAGAAGAGCGGCGCGATCATCATGGGCAAGCTCAACCTGCACGAGTTCGCGCTCGGATGCACGGGAGACATCTCTTACTTCGGGCCAACGCGAAACCCCTGGGCCCTCGATCATGTGACTGGTGGATCCTCCGCAGGCTCGGCGGCAGCGCTGTCCGCGGACCTTGTCTACGGTGCATTGGGAACCGACACAGGCGGGAGCATTCGTTGTCCCTCGGCATGGTGCGGAACAGTAGGGCTGAAACCAACAGTCGGACTCGTCTCGATCCGCGGCATCATTCCGTGCAGCGCTTCGCTCGATCATTGCGGGCCGATGGCGCGCACGGTCGAGGATTGTGCTCTCATGCTTGGCCAGATGGCGGGCTATGATGAGCTCGATATCTTTAGCGTGCCAAGTACACCGGTCGATTATGTAAAAGAGATGCATCAGCCGGTAAAGAGCTTCCGTCTCGGCACCCCGGCGAGCTTCTACGACCACGTAGAGCCCGAGATCGATAAGGCGGTGAAAGCAGCGCTCGAGGTGCTCACGAGTCTGACAGCAGGCGTAACGTCGAGCGCCCCCCTTTGGGACGGCCTGCCCGGCAGCGGCATGGGCGATGCGGAGTCCTATCATCATGAGCTGATCGAAAAGTACGGGCTCAACTACATGCCTCCCACCCGGCCCCGCTACGAACGCATGGAGAACCCTCCACCAGGCACGAAGGTGGCAACCGCAGCCGACAGTGCCAAGGCTCACCAGAAGCTGGCGCTCACCCGGCGGATGATCGATGCGTCCTTTACCAACTTCGACCTCGTCGTCGTGCCAACAACGCGGCTACAGGCACCGAAGATCAACGAGTCTCTCGCGAATGAGATGAAGAACGCATCGCGGCCAGGGAATGCCGGACCCGACAAAATCTACGACTGGTTTTCGTCGGGCGGTGGATGCTTCAATACCCAGCCCTTCGACGCATATGGAATTCCTGCGATCTCGCTGCCGTGCGGATTTACAGCGGCGGGAATGCCGATCGGACTCATGATCGCTGGGCCGCACTTTACCGAAGGCAAGGTGCTCGCTCTCGCGTACGCCTACCAGCAGGCAACCGATTGGCACAAGCGGCAGCCGCCACTGACGCCCGATACTGCGGTACCGCCGATCGTCGAGGGCAAGCCGGACGCGAAGCCAGGCGACGCGAAGACCCCGGACGACACTAAGTAAGGTGAACACTAAAAAGAACTCTGCGACTCTGACGGTTTCTATTGTGCCAATTGCGAAGCGCGTTAGGGTGACGCCGTCGATCAGCCTGACCAGAAAATACGCTATAGTCGAGGCGTACGATGTTCATGCCCGCTTTGTAGCGTGAGAGGAATCGTAATGGCAATCGATCCCGCCGCACTGGCATCGATTACAGCTGCTGTAAGTCTTTTAGGAAAAGACTGCATGGCGGGGCTGGCAACTGATGCAGGAAAAAGTGCCTGGGCGGGAATCAAGTCTCTATTCGGGTGGACCTCAGATCCAGACTCCGCCGAGATACCGCAGAAGGTCGCAGATTCATTGACATCATCACCCGATATCGTCGAACAACTACTCACGTTATTGCAGTCCAGAGATGCCGGAACTGCGACAGCACTTGTAGGGAACATCGAAATGAAGGGTGGCAAAGTCGTTGTCGCGAACACATTGATAACCGAAAAGTTTCAAATGTAAGACTCCGCCCACAAATGGCCGAAGCCAACGACAAAAATCCCCTGGTTGAAAACCTGAATGTTCAATCGGGCGGCAAGGCTGTTGTCGTCGGCAGCCTGCACGGCGATATACACGTCGAAATCCAGTCTCCATTGACCGCAGATCAGCGTGTCCGCCTGTTGCTGCTTCAGCGAGTTAGGGAAGACTGGATTCAGGGCGTTCTCAATCAGTCGCTCTACAAGGCAGCGCGAATCAATCTCAACCTCGAAGCAAGATCGGATGCGGTAGCCTATCGCTCGCAGCTTATCGTTCAAGTCCCCGACTGGGAACCCGTCGCCATCCGACCCGGCGCGGGAATTGCCGAAATCTTTGACCGCTTCGGCCATGCCCTTCTCATCTCGGGAGCCTCCGGGACAGGAAAAACCACACTTCTTCTTGAACTATGCAACATCCTCATTGACCGTGCGCTCGAAGACGAGCGTCATCCCATTCCAGTCGTCTTTCACCTGTCGACTTGGGCTTTGAAACGCAAACCTCTCGCGTCGTGGATTGTCTCAGAGCTAAAGCGCCTTGGCGTACGCAACGACCTTGCACAGAAATGGATAGACGCCGGAGAAGTCCTTCCCCTTCTTGATGGATTGGATGAGGTCGCGGCAACTTACCGAACGGACTGTCTGAACGCGATCAATGAGTTCCGCGACAGATGGGGTCTGTGCCCAATTGCTCTGTGCAGCCGTACCGCCGATTTGGCCCTCGGACAAAAGCTGCGCTTGCGAGGCGCCGTAACAGTTCGTCCTCTCACAAACTCTCAAATCGAGGAACAACTTGCTCGAAGTCCAGATCTAGCTCCGCTTCTGCGTGCCAAAAGAGAAGATGCGTCGCTTGCGAAGTTGCTGGAGACTCCCTTGATGCTGTGGGTGGCGAGCCTGGCCTATCGGGATAAGTCAGTAATCATCGTCAAAGAGGAAGGCATCGAACAAACTCAGCAGAGACTGTTCTCAACCTTTGTCCACACGCAGCTCAACAGAGGAGCCGTCGACATACGCTTCAGTCGAACCGATACGCTCCGATGGCTCTCATGGTTAGCAGCAACTCTGGAAAGAAATAATCGAAAGATATTTTACTTAGAAGATCTAAACCCGCAATGGCTGGGAAAAATAAATCGGCCTTTCATCGTCCGGTTTGAAACCGCCTTTGCCTACGCTCTGTCATGCGCTCTTGTCATTGGTCTCTCAGGCAGTATCTTCGGCGGATTGTTCGGGATACTGGAGCACAACTGGCAATATGCGCTCAAATTCGGCTTAAGCGACGGCCTCTGGACCGGAGGATTGTGCGGCCTCTTCTTTGGAATAGTCAGTTCCTTTACTGACCTCCGACCAGTGGAAGCATTCAGTCTTCGATTTGCTGGTGACCGGCTTCGAATCCGCCGGGCGATTCGATCAAGCGCTATCTTCGGGTTAGCTTTTTCCCTGCTCTTCGTCGGCCTGGCGATACTTGGCGGAATCATAGCGATTGGACTTCTTAACGAGCCGCGCAGCGAGTTGCGCGGAATGGTGACCGTCGGCCTGATTCTTGGGCTGCTCGTCGGGGTCGCCGTCGGAATCGCGAATCTGGTTACAGCTGAGAGGGTCGATCTTCGCAGGCGGCCCAATCAAGGGACCCATAGCTCTATTAGGCGAGCGTGCACTGTCCTGGCGGTCGTCGCGTTCTGTGTCACAGTTGTTGGCGGTCTGTTTGGAATCTTCGGTTCCATCCTGGCTTGGAAACTTCTCCCCGCCATCCATGAGCCAATTGTTCTGGGCCTGAACGGTGAGCAGTTCATTGAGAAGGTTGGGGGCCTAAGAGGTCTGCTGCTCGCTGGGCTTCAACTCGGTAGTCTGCACGGGCTACGCTTCGGCATGGTTCTCGGATTGTTTGGCGGGATGATCTCTGGCGGAGCATTTGCAATCAGGCATTTTGTCACGCGTATTTCGGCATGGCTGCATCAGGAGACCCCGCTAGCGTATGCATCGTTTCTGGACTTTGCCGTCGACAGGCTCTTTCTCCTCAAGCTGGCCGAAGGCGGAGGATATCTGTTCGCCCACGACACCCTCGCGAAGTACTTCATATCAGTCAATCAATCGGAGCAGCCGAGCGCCACAGCGGCAACCGAGTAGTTGCGCGGTCTAACCGAAGGCCGAGCGCTGATATCGTAGGAACCATGTTCCTTCGGAAGTCGTTGCTCATCGGGCTGATCAGCACACCCCTTTTCGCTCAAAGCGGCCCAACCCTTACTCCCGCTGAGGTCGAAGCGAAAGCTCAGGCCGCCGCCAAGCTTCGAGCGATGATCGAGGCCGCGCCGAAGCTGCCGCTTGTGCAGACTGATCTCATCATCAAGCTGCCCGAGGGGCAGGAACTCGGCATGGTTTCATGGATCGCCCGCGACCCGAAGACTGGGGCCACGTGGCTCATTCAGCGCGGCGACAAAGCCGATCCTGTCATTGCGGTCGACAAAGAAGGCCGCATCCTGCACTCCTTCGGTAAGGGCCTGTACAAAATTCCGCATTCAATCCGGCTCGACCCCGAGGGCAATGTCTGGACAGTCGACGCTGGCAGCTCAACCGTAATCAAGTTCAGCCCGGGGGCGAAAAGCTGCTGCAGATCGACGTCGGTGGCCAGCCCGAAGCATCGCGCAGCCCATTCAACGGAACGACCGACATCGCCTTCGCGCCAAAGGGCCGAATCTTTATCACCGACGGCTACGCCAACGCACGCGTCCTCGAGTACACCACCGACGGCAGAAAGGTCCGCGAGTGGGGAAGTGCGGGCACAGGGCCGGGACAGTTCCACTTGCCGCACTCCATCGTCGTCGATGAGAACAACGTCCTCTACATCGCAGACCGCGAGAACGGGCGCATCGAGAAGTTCGACCTCGACGGAAAATATCTCGGCGAGATCCCCAACCTCGGAAGAACATACTCCCTCAAGCTTGGCCCGAACGGGACGTTATGGGCAGGAATGCAACCGCTCAACGAGCCGACCGGATCTCCCGGCTGGGTCGTTAAGCTGGATCGCAGAACTGGCAAGGTCCTGGGCTACGTGACGGTCACCGAAAAGGCAGGTCTCCACTCCGTCGAAGACGCCGGCAACGGACAACCCATGACGGACGTCGGCAACCGGGTCGTCCGGTTCAAGAGCCGTTAGGTCTACCTGACAGGTCAGGCCAAAAATAAATCTTCAAAATGTGGCACGTTTTTCGTAGCAAATTAGCATGCGTTTTCTACCACGTTTTCACCATGATTTTGTCAACAATTACCACGCAAAAAACCACGTTGTGCACGCACAAAAACTCAAAACCCCCTTGAAAAACAAGGGAATCGCTCCGCAGAAAAAAATCTGAGGCCCGAAATTTTTAAAGTCTGCAAATAAGCAGTTCCCGCTCGTAGACCATCTCGGGCGGCAGGTGATCATGGAGCAGCAGGAAGAGCTCTTCATGCCCCATCACCTCTTGCTTCCACTGCGCGCGATCAACCGCCTGCAAAACATCGAAGGTAGCGCGAGGAAAGGCCAAACCCTTCCAATTGATGTCCTCAAAGTGTGGCGTCCATCCGATCGGCGTCTCCTTACCCAGCGCCCGCCCGCGAACCCGATCGACGATCCACTTGAGAACACGCATGTTCTCGCCATATCCCGGCCACAGAAACTTCCCGTCCGGTCCCTTCCGGAACCAGTTCACATGAAACACCCGCGGCGTAGCCGACAAGTTCCGCTGCATCTTCAACCAATGCCGGAAGTAGTCGCCCATGTTGTATCCGCAAAACGGCAGCATCGCCATCGGATCGCGCCGCACCTTTCCAACCGGCGCTCCCGCAGCCGCCGTAGTCTCAGAGCCCATCGTTGCACCAACATAGACACCAGAAGACCAGTTGAACGCCTGATAAACAAGCGGCATTGTCGTAGGCCGCCGCCCACCAAAGATGAAGGCCGAAATCGGCACCCCGTTAGGATTCTCCCAATCAGGATCCATCGTGGGACACTGGCGAGCAGGAGCAGTAAACCGCCCGTTGGGGTGGGCCGCGGGAGTCGTACTTGCAGGCGTCCACTTATTTCCCCGCCAATCAATCAACTCTGCAGGAGGCGCATCCGTCATACCCTCCCACCAGACGCCGCCCTCAGGCGTAAGCGCAACATTAGTGAAGATCGTGTTCTTGGCCAGCGTCGCCATCGCATTTGGGTTAGTCTTCGCGCTGGTGCCCGGAGCCACGCCAAAAAAACCGGCCTCAGGATTAATAGCGCGAAGCTGGCCTTCGGCATCCGGCTTGATCCAGGCAATGTCGTCTCCGACGGTCCAGACCTTCCAGCCCTCGAACCCGGCGGGCGGAATCATCATCGCGAAGTTAGTCTTGCCGCACGCCGAGGGGAAAGCAGCAGCAACGTAAGTCTTTTCACTAGTCCCGTCCGGGTTCTTAGGTGACTCGACGCCGACGATCAACATATGCTCGGCCATCCAGCCTTCATCGCGAGCAATGTTCGAGGCAATGCGAAGCGCAAAGCACTTCTTACCAAGAAGCGCATTCCCGCCGTAGCCGCTGCCGTACGACCAGATCTCGCGAGTCTCCGGGAAATGAACGATGTACTTCTCGTCGTTACACGGCCACGGAACATCCTGCTCCCCGGGCGCCAGCGGTGCGCCGACGGTGTGCATGCAAGGGACGACCCGCTTCTCATCCTTGTCGATCTCAGCAAACACCGGCGCCCCGATGCGAGCCATAATCCGCATGTTAACGACTGCGTAAGCCGAGTCGGTAAGTTGGACACCGATCTGCGACATAGGGCCGCCAATGGGACCCATCGAGTAGGGCAGCACGTACATGGTGCGGCCACGCATGCTGCCACGGAAGAGCTGTTTAAGCTTCTTCCGCATGACGTACGGGTCCTCCCAATTATTCGTCGGCCCGGCATTGTCCTTCGAGAGCGAGCAGATGAACGTCCGGTCTTCAACACGAGCAACGTCGTTAGGAGCAGAGCGGGCCAGAAAGCAACCGGGCCAGAGCTTCTCATTGAGTCTTGTGAATGTGCCCGCCTTGACGAGCTGGTCGCAAAGAAAGTCGTACTCCTCCTGAGAGCCGTCGATCCAGTGGATGCGATCAGGCTGGGTCAGATCGGCCATCTTCTCAACCCAGCGAATAAGGTGTTTGTTTGTAGTAGGCGGCGCTTCAACGGCTGTCTCGGCAATAACTGTCTTCATAAAGAGATACGAAAAATCCTTCCCTTTCAAGTCTTCCCCTCCACAGCGGGACTGTCAACTTTAGAGTGGTCAGGCCAGGTTATGAGCAAATTGCAGTAAGATTTTTTGCGAGGAAGTCGGGATGATAGAGCGGGCCTGGATGAGACGAGTTGCATTGGTGGTAGTGGCATCGGGCGCGACTCTGGCTCTGGCGCAGGGTGATCCGCCAAGAGCCTTCGACGCAGCGACGGCAGCGGCTCGGGCTGCTGGGACGACGGTCCGGATCGATCTGATTGGCGATTCGACCCAGACCAACAACGCAGGATATGGTCGAGGGTTCTGCGCGAACCTAACCGCAAAGGTCGACTGCGTGAATATGGCGAAGGGCGGCGCGAGTACCAAGACATTTCGCGAGCAGGGCCTGTGGGAGAGAGGTCTTCAAACCAAGCCCGACTACATGCTGATCCAGTTCGGGCATAACGACATGGAGAGCAAGGACCATAATCCGCGGCAGACGACGATGGCGGAATATGAGGCGAATTTGCGGAGATATGTGGACGAGGCGCGGGCGGCCGGAATCAAGCCTGTGCTCGTGACCCCACTCACGCGGAGATACTTTGAGGCCGATGGGAAGATTCACTCCGATTTGCTGGCGCATTCGGAGACGATGAAGAAGGTCGCGGCGGAGATGAAGGTGCCCCTCATCGATCTACAGAAGGACAGCATCTCTTATCTGGACGGCATCGGTGAGAAAGCCGGCAACACGCTGGCGATTACGAAGAAGGAGGATGACGGGAAGACGATCTTCGACAAGACGCATTTGAGCTGGAAGGGATCGTATGTCTTCGGGCGGATCGTCGCGGTCGACATGGGGAAGGCCGTGCCCGAACTGGCAACGTATGTCAGACCGGAGGCGGCACTGTTGCCGCCAGAGGGCGTAAAAGCGATGAAGATCATCGACGGCGGCCCAGTAAAGATCGTCCTCGTTGGAGACTCGACCGTGAACGCCGGTGGTGGCTGGGGGAAAGGTTTCTGCGCAATCATGACGCCCAACGTGACGTGCGTGAATGAGGCGCTCAATGGGCGGAGTTCGAAGAGCTTCATCGACGAAGGAGCGTGGAAAAAGGCTCTCGACGACCATGGAGACTACTACCTGATCCAGTTTGGACACAATGATATGAAGGGTAAGGGGCCGGAGCGGGAGACGGACCCCGAGACAACGTTTGCTGCGAATATCCGGCGATACATCCGTGACGCACGAGCGATTGGCGCAATACCAGTAGTCGTGACGTCGCTGTCGCGAAGAAACTACAAGGACGGCGTCCTCGTGCAGGACCTCAAGGACTATTCCGCGGCGGCCAGGAGGGTCGGCATGGAAGAGAATGTAACGGTGATCGATCTTAATGCGATGTCGGTGAAGCTCCTGGAGGGAATGACTCAGGCTCAGGCAGACGAATTCGATGCGACGGGTCACGAGGATGAACGGGCAGAGAATAAGAAGAGTGTCGTGGACCGGACGCATCTGAACGCGGAGGGGCAGGCTCTGTTTGGGCGGATGGTCGCGGACACGCTGGTTCGGACGCAGGTCGAGTTGGGCCCGGACGTTATCGGGGAGCCGGTAAGCCAAAGGCCGTGGCTGCTCAGTAAGCCTGGGCGCGGTGCATCTCCTTTATTTCGGACGTGCCTTGGGTTAAGCCTTCTTTTTGATAGCCGGCAGTCGTAAAAAGCTACAACAGGGTTTGTCGCACTGGTAAACTTAAAGTTCTGCGCTTGTGACTACGCGCGACAAGCTCTCTCAAAGCGGCCCGACCGCGGCGAGCATACAAAGGAAATAGAAACCAGTGGATCAGCAGACCAGGAAAGCCCTTAAGCATGATCAGTTCGTCGACACCACCACCCACGGCCTCGAATGGGCAAGCGAAAACCGCCGCTCGGTTATCGTCACCAGCAGCATTGTGCTTGCGGCGATTCTGATCGTGGTCGGCGGCGTGCTCTTCTATAACAGCCGTGCCTCGCAGGCTTCGGTCGCCTTTGGGGCGGCCATGCAGGCCTACCAGACGCCACTCGCGACGCCAGGCCAGCCGGTGCCTCCGGGTGTCAAGACGTATCCGTCAGTCAATGATCGTGCCAAGGCGGCCAACGATCTCTTCATGGGCGTTGCCGACAAGTACAGCATGACGCCGGACGGCAAGGTGGCACGCTACTTTGGCGGGCTGACCTACATGGAAGGGGGGCAGAACGGCCCCGCTGAAAGCACACTCAAACAGGTGGCAGGCGGTTGGAACAGCGATCTCGCCGCACTGGCTAAGCTGTCGCTCGCACAGCTCTATCGCCAGACTGGACGCGATCCCCAGGCTATTGATCTCTACAACGAACTTACTGCCAAGCCGACCAGTACGGTGCCTTCTGGCCTGGCGCAACTGCAGCTTGCAGAGCTTTATGAGTCCGAGGGTAAACCTGAGCTGGCCAAGAAGATCTACGCGCAGCTGAAGGACAAGGATCCTAAAGGGCCTGCCGGGATGATGGCTGCACAGAAGCTAAATCCAGTGCCGACTGGTCCCGCCGGCCAGTAGCGATCGCTCCCATTGAGCGGATTTTTTCGTAATCCCGCCATCCAGGGAAACGTCATTTCGACCGAGGCTGCTCACGGTCTCATCGTGAGCAGCAGTCGGGTGGGATCGCAAGTCCTCAACCAGCCAACATCTTTCACCTAAGTTCTCCCTCTTGTCATTCTGAGCGCAGCGAAGAACCCCCGCATTTGTTTTTTGAATTTGCGGTTGCCATTGCAGTTGTCGTTGTAGGTTTCGGCCGTCAGGCTTAGCCCAACGACAAATCGTTGCAAATAGGCTTTCGTCATCGCTCATGCCGGCGATCGAAACTAAAGTCGCGGCCGAAACGACTGATTTTATTACCTTTGTCATGCCTTGAGTTTATTTTTCTCATTTTCGGCCCAAAAATCGCATGTCAAGCCCCAAAGCCGTCTAAACCGTTACCATCCAACAACATCCAAGTGGCATTTTAGTTATTCCCAGACCGCTATACTGGATATATAAGTCAAAAAACAAGCACTCCCCGGGCACTCTCCGGGGTTAACTCGTTTGTTTGGACATATTTAGCTGTAACTCCTTTGTTATGACATTTTTGCGGAGGATGACATGCCGTAAATCACTGAATACATTAGATTTTACGCGCTGGTAATGAGGGGGGGTGGGAGAGCTCAACAGGAGGGTGACGTTACACTACTCGTCGAGAAACGGGACAGAGTGATCACCACGTATCTTCAGGGCAGACTCCGCGTCGGTTCGCAGCTTCGTCAGGACACTCCATTGATCGTTTACCTTAGGAGGCGCCACCCAGACCGGCAAAGGCATCCTCAGATACTCGGAGAGCGCCCGGGCATGAGGCTCGTAAAGCGCTCGGATGGTGTTCAGCCGCTTCGCGGCGGCGGGGTCGCCGCACAACAGGAGGTGGTTGTCACCCAGGGCCTCGCACAAGTGATAGAAATCCTTCGCGGGCAGGCGGTCGACTTCGGCTTGATGTTGCCACGCTTTACGTTCCTGGACGCGGAAGACCCCTCCAAGGTCGACCACCGCATGCCGCGCCATTACGAAGGTGAGTTGCGCCTGCCGGGAGGATGTGCCTTGGACAACCGAGATCAGCAGAGAGCAGGTGTCCAGAATCGAGACCAGCGCCGAGAGCCAGCTCTGGGTGTCATGTTGCGACCGGTAGAAGCAGAGAATGGGGTAGGAGACGTGTGATTCGAGGATCTCGGCAGCCCAGCGCTCCCACTCCGCGAGCAGCGCGGTTAAAGCTTCATGTCCGCCCTCAAATGCGTGCCGGCGAAACAGTTCGGCGGCGTTCGGCGGTGAGCCGGCGCGCGAGTCCAGCAGCGCCACGCTGACCTCGCGCCGCGAAAACGCCTGATACAGAACGGGAAGATAGCCGATCACGAGTGCCACGAACCCGAGGCCGACGCCAGACTCGAAGATGATCACTGCACGGGCAAACAGGTTATGCGGCACCACATCGCCGAGGCCGAGCGTAAACAACGTCGTGCCGCTGACATAGAAATCGGTGCCAAACTGCGCCCACGCGCTGGTGCTATGTCCCATCATTACGTCGCCAAACGGAGAACGCATCGAGAAGTAGAACATCGCAAAGCCGCTGATAAGGAGCAGCGCCCACAGCAAGAGCAGCAGTAGCAGCGAAAGCGGACCATACACGCTGTAGATCTGCTCTCGCACTTTTGCGTTGCGAGCGCGCTCGGCCATCAAAACCCAGGGCGCCCACGTCGAGATAAAGAAGATACGCGTGAGCTGAAACCGGCCGGTCGGACGCCGCGGAAGAATGATGGTCTGAAACGCGTCCAGGGCCACGCCGAGGCAACAGAACAATCCGCCAATGAATGCAGCGACGTGCACGTGTGGTCCTTCCTCCGCTCGAGATGAACGATCTTTTTCAACCTTACCAGAGCACTGACATTCACGAGTTTGCCGCGTCTATCGCAACAACGAGGTATGACCACTTACTCAATGTTCAACAACACCAGAAAAATTAATCGCGACATTACTGCAATGACAGAGTCAATACCTGTATCAAAAGAATGCTTTTATTTCAATCGACAAGAATACTTTTTCCGGCCTAAGCTAGATCTACCAGGTGGACATTCACGTTTAGAACCGATCAAATTCGAGAGAGGGGGAATCATGCAGCGAGTTCTGGTAGTTGATGATGATCGTCTAGTTGCCGACACGCTAACCCTCATCTTCGAGAGGAACGGTTTTGCAGCGAAGGCGGCTTACTCTGCGGATGAAGCGCTCAAGAGTTCTCGCGATTTTGAGCCCAATCTTCTTCTTTGCGATGTCACCATGCCAGGCCGCGACGGTCTCTCACTAGTCGAGGACATGACGCGCGAACTGCCTTCGTGCCGCATTTTGATGCTCACTGGCTTCTACTCCAACCTGAAGAGTGTTCGCGAACAGGCAAACAAGCTCTCCCGCCCGTTAAGCATCCTGACCAAACCATGCCAGCCTTCAGAGCTTCTACGTGAAGCAGCCGCTTTGCTGGCCACGGCTTAGCAGGATCGGGCAGCAATGCATGATCTTGGACGCATCCTTATCTTTCTTGGTCTCCTCCTGGCCGCAGCCGGTATTGTGATCCTTGGATTTAGCCGTCTTCATCTGCCTCTCGGGCGCCTTCCCGGTGACTTCAACTGGCGCGGCCGGGGATGGTCAGTCTCCTTTCCTTTGGCAACATCAATCGTCGTCAGCGTTGTGTTGAGCCTGCTCCTCTGGGCCATCGGCCGCCTCCGCCGTTAGCTCTGAAATCCCGCGTCGCGATGCTAGACTCAGGCGGTATGTCAGAGAGTGAAGACAAACCGCCGACCCTGGCCAGCCTGCGCGCCCGACGTGGAAAAACGCGCCCCGCGAAACGGGCCTCCTCGCCAGCTCAGGGCCGTGATTCGCTCAACCAGAGCGGGCTCTTTTCTGCTCTCACTGAAGCCCCTCCGACGCATAATCGCCAACCAGCAGAACTTTCCCCAGTCCGCAAAGATCCAGCGTCTTCGTCAGAAGAATCCAAGCGCAAGGCAGCGTTGGCCGCCTCTGTCACAACGGAGCGTCGGATCTGGAGCGTCCGGGCGCTGGTCACCGATATTCGGCAACACATCGAGACCGCCTACACCGATCTTTGGGTTGAGGGAGAGATATCGAATTGCCGGCCGGCTCCCTCCGGACACATCTATTTCACCCTAAAGGATGGGGAGGCTCAACTGCCCGTCGTCCTGTTCCGACGCCAGGCCAGCCTGTTGCGCTTCCGTCCCGCAGACGGCCTGGCGGTATTAGTTCGTGGACGCGTTTCCGTCTATGACAGCCGGGGCCAGCTTCAACTCATTGCCGAGACCCTCGAACCTCGCGGCACCGGGGCGCTTCAGCTTGCTTTTGAACAGCTTAAGGCTCGCTTACTAGCCGAAGGACTCTTCGACGCTGCGCGCAAACGTCCACTGCCTGCCTTCCCGAAGCGTATCGGCATCATCACTTCTCCCACAGGCGCGGTGATTCGCGATATCGTCACCGTTGTGCGGCGGCGGCATGCACGGCTGAACCTGCTTGTGTATCCGGCGAGCATGCAGGGGGTGTCCAGTCCGGGTTCGGTCGCTGCGGGTATACGTTGGTTCAACGAAAATCGTCCGCTGGTGGATGTCATCATACTTGCCCGCGGTGGTGGGTCATTGGAAGACCTCGCAGGGTTCAACGACGAGGTGCTCGCGCGCGTCATTGCGGCCTCTGAGCTTCCAGTTGTGTCTGCCATTGGTCATGAGACTGACTTCACCATTGCGGACTTCGTCGCTGACCTGCGCGCCCCCACACCGTCGGCTGCCTCTGAGTTGGTTACCGCACCGCAGCACCGCATCGAAGAACGCCTAGCTGCCCTCGCTACCCGTGTGCAACGCGCGGGACACTTTCATCTGATGTCTGCTCGCCAGGATTATGCCCGTCTCTCTGCGGAGTCTGTTCTAACTCGCCTGCGCGATTCGATCAATCGGCGCGACCAGCACCTCGATGAACTGCATCTGCGCCTGGATGGCTCGATGCAGCGTCGCCTTTGGAGCGCTCTGGAGCGCCTCACGCAGTTCACTAATCGGCTTCGTCATCGTGACATCGGCGTTCGGATTGCCGCCACCCATCGACGATTGCAAAGTGACGCCCAGCGACTGCACCGAACTACAAACCAGATCATTAATACGCGCCAGACTCGCCTGGACCGGGCCTCGGCACGTCTTGAAGCGCTCTCCCCTCTTGCTGTGCTGTCTCGCGGCTATGCCCTCGTCTATACCGCTGACGGTACGCTTCTACGCTCCGCGGCGGAGACATCCGCAGGCCAAACGATCCGTGCCCGACTCGCACGCGGTACTCTCGAAGCTGAAGTGACGCAGACAGGAATCGACGAAGTAGACACAATGGAGATCAACAAGTTATGAAGAAGCTCTTTGGAACCGACGGCATCCGCGCGATAGCGGGCCAGCCGCCGCTGGATGCGCCTACTGTTTACGCAATCGGCCTTGCACTCGCACATACTCTTGCCACCAAAACACCTCTTCCGCGGGTTCTGTTGGGCATGGATACCCGCGAGTCCAGCGACTGGATTGCCGCTACGCTCACCGCCGGCCTCACTGCCGGGGGAGCCTTGGTAGAGAGCGCCGGTGTCATCACTACGCCGGCCATCGCCTTTTTGACGCACACGCACCGATTCGCCGCGGGCGTCGTCATCTCGGCCTCACACAATCCCTGGCAAGACAATGGCATCAAGCTGTTTGGACCCGACGGCTATAAGCTTCCTGACGCCGTCGAACTTGCCATTGAAGCAGAAATATTTCGCCAACTCGCGAGTTTGACGACGCCCCCGCAACAGACCGTCCCGCCGGAGGTCAACGAAGCCGACCGTGCTGAGTATGTTCGCTTCTTGCTTGCCGCGGTTCCCGGCCTGTCGCTCGACGGCCGCCGAATTGTCCTCGACTGCGCCAATGGAGCTGCATCTGCCGTCGCTCCGCAGCTCTTCGCGGATCTTGGCGGCGAGGCTATCATCACAAACGCTAGTCCCGATGGCCGCAATATCAACGAAGCCTGCGGAGCGTTGCACCCGGATATCGTCGCGACCCAGGTGAAGTATCATCGCGCCTCAATGGGCATCACGTTTGACGGAGATGCTGATCGCGCCCTGTTTGCCGATGAGGATGGGTGTGTGGTCAACGGCGATGCCGTTTTGCTGCTGGCTGGCCGCGACCTGCAGGCGCGAGGGCTTCTCACCAACTCGACCATTGTTGCTACAACGATGTCGAACATGGGGCTCGAAGCGGCGCTGAAGCGGAGCGGCATCCTGATGCTTCGTGCTGCCGTCGGCGACAAGTACGTGCTCGAGCAAATGATCGCTACAGGTGCGGCACTAGGTGGAGAGCAATCCGGGCACATCATCTTTACGGGGCGGAGCACTACTGGCGATGGTCTTCTGACCGCGTTGTTACTGCTCGATATTGTTCACCGTAGCGGTAAATCTTTGGCTGAACTAGTCTCCGACCTCAAAGTCTTTCCTCAGGTGATCGTCAACGTCAAGGTACGGGAGAAGAAGCCGCTCGAAGGTATTCCCGCGGTAGCGGCTGCTATTCGTGCGGCAGAGGAGGAGTTGGCCGATTCTGGCCGGGTTGTTATCCGCTACAGCGGCACCGAAGCGTTGGCGCGGGTCATGATCGAAGCGGAGTCCGAACCGCTTATGCGGCATCATGCCGATACAATTGCTGCCGCCATTCGTAGCGAACTCGGCATCTAAATTTCAGCAAGTAGCGGAATGGACGGGGAAACAGATACCCCGTTCATGAATTCGTGGTGAATTCACCTAGGCGATTTCAACAGGCCCGGTGTTTGTAACGCTGTGCCCGCGAGTTGTAGTTGAATGAATAGTAGTCTGGTTTGGCGGAACAAAGAGAAACAAGGAGCATGCAGATGACGACGAACTTAGCGCCTCTTAGCGAGCGCCCGGCATGGAAGGCCCTGAAAGCTCACTACCAGCAGATTCAGCAGAAGGAGCTGAAACAGTTATTTGTGGATGACCCTTCTCGCGGCGAACGATTCACTGTGGAGGCCGGTGGCATATTCCTCGACTATTCGAAGAATCGCATCACGGACGAGACGCTGAAGCTTCTAATTCAGCTGGCGGAGGAGTCAGGCCTGCGGGCACGGATCGATGCGATGTTCCGCGGGGAAAAGATCAACATCACGGAGAACCGCGCCGTTCTGCATGTTGCATTGCGCGCGCCAAAGGGTGAGTCAATCTTTGTCGACGGCGAGGATGTTGTGCCTGCGGTGCATGCTGTGTTGGACAAGATGGGCTCGTTTGCCGATCGAGTACGGAATGGTGCATGGAAAGGACATACCGGCAAGCGGATTCGCAATGTCATCAACATTGGAATTGGCGGCTCTGATCTCGGACCGGTGATGGCCTATGAGGCATTGAAGTACTACAGCCAGCGCGATATGACCTTTCGCTTCGTCTCTAACGTCGATGGAACGGACTTCGCTGAGGCAGTGCGGGATCTCAACGCGGATGAGACGCTCTTTCTGGTTGCGTCGAAGACTTTTACCACGCTGGAGACGATGACGAATGCGCACTCGGCACGGGACTGGTCGCTTGCTGGACTGGGAGGTGATGAGAGGGCGGTTGCTAAGCACTTCGTAGCGATTTCGACCAACGCCAAGGAGGTGACGAAGTTTGGCATTGATACAGCGAATATGTTTGAGTTCTGGGACTGGGTTGGTGGCCGCTATTCGATGGATTCGGCGATCGGTCTGTCGACGATGCTGGCGATTGGGCCAGACAACTTTCGCGCGATGCTGGATGGTTTTCACCAAATGGATGAACACTTCCGCACTGCTCCCTTCGCGAGCAATCTGCCGGTGCTGATGGGGCTGCTGACCGTCTGGTATACGGATTTCTTTGATGCGCAGACGATGGCGGTCCTGCCGTATGAACAATATTTGAAGCGCTTCCCGGCGTATCTGCAGCAGTTGACGATGGAGAGCAACGGCAAGCACGTCACACTGGATGGAACACGTGTGGCCACTGAGACGGGACCGATCTACTGGGGTGAGCCGGGGACCAACGGACAGCACTCTTTCTATCAACTGATTCACCAGGGGACACGGTTGATTCCGTGTGACTTTATCGGGTTCTACAAGACGCTCAACCCACTCGGGCGACACCATGACATGCTTATGGCGAATGTTTTCGCTCAAGCTGAGGCATTGGCGTTTGGCAAGACTCCGGAGCAGGTGAAGGCAGAGGGCACACCGGACTGGTTGGTTCCGCATCGCGTGTTTGAGGGCAATCGGCCGTCGAATACTATTCTCACGGAGAAGCTTACTCCCGAGGCGTTGGGCAAACTGATTGCTCTGTACGAGCATTCGGTGTTCACGCAGGGAACAATCTGGAGTATTGATTCGTTCGATCAGTGGGGCGTTGAGCTGGGTAAGGTGCTGGCGCAGCGCATCATTGGCGAGTTGGAGAGCGCTACCGAGCCTGTGCTGGTACACGATACTTCGACGACGAGTTTGATTCGGAGATATAGAAAGAACAAGTAAGCAAAGGGCCTGTTCGGTGCGAGATGGATCAGCGCCGCTTTTGATGTCCAGAGAACCAAGCAAACTATCTTTGAAAAGGGAGCAAATTATGCAACTTGGAATGGTAGGCCTGGGTAGGATGGGAGCTAACATGGTGCGGCGGCTGGTGGCGCATGGCCACGAATGTGTCGTCTTCGACATGTCGGCGACGGTGGTTGCGGACATGGCGAAGGAGAAGGGAATCGCCGGTTCTTCTTCGTTGCAGGATATGGTGACTAAGTTGGCGAAGCCGCGGGCGATCTGGTTGATGATTCCGGCTGGAGTTGTGGAGAAGACGATTCAGGCGATTGCTCCGCATCTCGAAGCTGGGGACATCCTGATCGATGGTGGAAATTCCTACTACATCGACGATATTCGGCGTGCGAAGGACCTTGCTGCAAAAGGAATTCATTATGTTGATGTGGGCACCAGCGGGGGTGTATGGGGGCTGGAGCGGGGTTATTGCATGATGATCGGTGGGCCGGACGCTGCCGTTCAGCATCTCGATCCTATCTTCAAGACGATTGCTCCGGGTATTGGAGATATTGCACGGACTCCGGGGCGCGAGAAGGTTGGGGGTACGGCGGAGGAGGGGTATCTGCATTGCGGGGCCAGCGGCGGCGGGCACTTCGTCAAGATGGTGCATAACGGGATCGAGTACGGGATTATGGCGGCTTATGCTGAGGGCCTGGGTGTGTTGAAGGCGGCTAATGTCGGCAAGCAGAAAGGTGAGATCGATGCTGAGACGACACCGCTGCGCGATCCTGAGCATTATCAGTACGACTTCGACCTGCCGGACGTGACCGAAGTTTGGCGACGTGGCAGCGTGATCGCGTCCTGGCTGCTGGACCTTACTGCGTCTGCGTTGATGGAGGATCCGGAGATGTCGAAGTTTGGCGGCAGGGTTTCGGACTCGGGCGAAGGGCGCTGGACGATCAAGGCCGGTATTGATGAAGGTGTTCCGACTCCGGTGCTGACGACGGCGCTTTATGAGCGGTTCAGTTCGCGCGGAGATGGCGACTTCTCCAATAAGCTTCTGTCGGCGATGCGTTATGAGTTTGGCGGCCATCTAGAGAAACCAGTTTCCAAGTGATATTGCGTTTGAAGGAGAAAATTCGTGAGTCAACCACATTCCGATGCGTTGGTGTTCTTTGGTGCGACCGGCGATCTGGCCTATAAGAAGATTTTTCCGGCGTTACAGGCGATGATCAAGCGTGGCACCCTCGATGTTCCTGTGATCGGGGTCGCGAAGGCTGGATGGAATCTCGACCAGTTGAAGGCGAGGGCGAAGGACAGTCTTGAGCAACATGGCGGTCTCGATGCAGGGGCGTGGGCGAAGCTGAGTTCGCTGCTGGGGTATGTCGACGGCGATTATTCCGATCCAGCTACGTTCGTTGCGGTGCGTGAGGCGCTTGGTTCGGCGGCGAGTCCGGCGCATTATCTGGCGATTCCGCCTTCGATGTTCGAGACTGTCGTGGAGCAACTGGTGAAGTCGGGTTCGGCGAAGGGCGCCCGGATCATTGTGGAGAAACCGTTTGGTCATGATCTGGCGTCGGCACAGGAGCTGAACCGGATTCTGCTCTCAGCGTTTCCCGAGTCGTCGATCTTTCGCATCGATCATTATCTGGCCAAAGGCCCGGTTCATAACATGGTGTCCTTTCGCTTTTCGAACTCCTTTCATGAACCGCTTTGGAACCGTAATTACATCGAGAGTGTCCAGATCACGATGGCGGAGGACTTTGGCGTGCAGGGCCGTGGGGCCTTCTACGACCAGACGGGCGCTATTCGCGACGTGATCCAGAACCATATCTTCCAGGTGATGTGCAATCTGGCGATGGAGTGTCCAGCGCGGCGGGACAGCGAGTCGATGCGGGACGAGAAGGTGAAGGTGTTGAAGGCCATTCCTTCGATCGATCCGAAGAAGGTCATTCGCGGGCAGTTTGTCGGGTACCTCGATGAGAAGGGTGTTGCTCCAAACTCGCAGGTGGAGACCTTTGCGGCGCTTGAACTGGAGATTAAAACGTGGCGGTGGGATGGAGTTCCGTTCTACATTCGAGCGGGAAAAAATCTTCCTGTGACGTGCACGGAGGTGATGGCGCGAATGCGCAAGCCGCCCACCACCAACATGACCGAGCCTGGTACTACGCAGAACTATATGCGCTTCCGCATCAGTCCGGAGATGACGATCGCGCTGGCAGTTTCGGTCGCGTCACGGGGAGCCGAGGTTGGCAAGCGCGAAGAGGTGGAGCTGGTGGCGTGCCGGCATCCGCGGCCGGAAGAGATGGAGGCGTATGAACGGGTGCTGACTGACGCCATGGCCGGGGATGCGACGCTGTTTGCCCGGCAGGACTATGTTGAGGAGGCCTGGCGGATCGTCGATCCGATGCTGAAGGCTGGGACTCCGGTGTATCCGTATGCGCCGCATACGTGGGGGCCGGTGCAGACTGATCCGCAGCTTCGCCCGCCTTGCGGATGGGACGTTCCCAAGGCAGATGAGCCTGAGGACTTCCGGGTCGTTGTTGAGCAGCAGGTGTAGCACGCGCTCTGCAAGATTTGATTGTGGGTGCTGTGGGGGCCTCGACTGCCTGAATGGTGAGGATGTTGGCGGGTTTGGGCGTGGATTCTGGCCTGGATTCCGGCCTGGATTCTGGTTTGGGCTTTGGCTTGGGTTCGAGTAGGGCGTCGTCGTTTTGGTCTTGCATCATGCGCTCGATCAGGCGGGCGACGCTGCTTTTGTGTTCGGGGGCTTTGGCTATTTCGGCGCACGGGGCGAGGACGCCTAGTTCGGGGTGGGTGGTGATCTCTTCAACGATTTCGACGGGTTCGGGTTTGGCGTCGCGGTGCGTGGCGGGTTTGGGGAGGTTGAGGCTGGCAATCTGGAGGCCGTAGAGGAGCAGGCCGGCGCGGCGGGGATCGATGTCGTTGGAGGCGATGCGGCGAAGGACTTCGCCGATGACAAGCTGAATGCCGGAGCGATCGTTGAAATCGGGGAGTGGGATTTCGAAGGTGGAGTGGCGGCTGCGACGCTGGCGCGGGTTGGCGACCGGGCGGCGGGTGGTGTGGTGGTAGTAGCAGAGGTCTTCTCCGCGCAGGCAAGGGCTGCCGCAGCGGTGGCCGTCGGTGAAGATGTGACGGCATTGGTATTGTTTTGGTGCGTTGGTTCCGGAGTCGATGATGGTGTCTTGCATGTGTCCCCCCACTGGGTGAAAAAGTGTGCAAAGTCTTCGAAAGAAAAGACCTGCGTCCGGACTAGGCCGGTGCGCAGGTCTTGGTTAAAAAGCGAAAGCCCGGCGTGTCCGGGCATTTTCTTTTCTTACTGTTTCTATTTTAACGGATTGAGCGAAACTAAAATGCCAAGTTTGGTGGAATTATTTTTTGTTTGTAAGGGATTTAGTTTGTTTGGGTTTGGGGTTTTGATCTTCGAGTTTGGGTGGTTCGAAAGCTTGACATGTGATTTTGCTGGGATTTCTGGCAGAACATCGTCTCTGCCTTGAGCGCTGTCTGAATGTGCGGGCGGGTCCGGACGCGTATTTTTAGTCGTCATTTCCCTTCCAGGCTGGGGTCCGGTCCTTGCTGCCGGCTCGCAGGAAAGCGCTCCGGTTGACGAATCCACGGAAGATCAGATAAGGAATGAGGGCGAGCATGACAGCCATGATGATGACACCGGTGACATAAACACGATGAAAGACAATGTACTGATAGATTCCATCGAGAATCGACGCGATGACGAATACCTTGCCGACATGGTCCCACGCTTCCTTCAGCAGACCCTGGCGGCTTCCGGACATGGAGACGAGTTTCCACAGATATGGCTTGCGGCCTTCCCTGGCATCTCTCAATCCAGCGCGTATGCCGAAGAAGATGGCTATCGCAGGCTGAAGAAGCAGCCGGAGATTCATGGGCCCGGTGGTGCGGCCAATGAGGTTTTGCCAAAGATTAGCGAGGGATTCTCCCACTGTCTCACCCTCCTGTGGCCTGACTAGTCGGCCCTGATGGAGACCCTTCAGGGCGACCCGTTTTTAGCTATTTGTGTTTAGCTACTCCCGTGTTTTAGCTACTACGGGTTAGCTGCTCATCGAAACGACGTTGATGGTCTCCAGCATCTCTTCCCACTTGCCGGGGTGGATATGTCCGCATCGTCCCTACGGGACGGGGTGGAATCTTCCATCGGTCTCGCGGACCATAAAGCCCACGTTGCCTGGTTTTGTGGTTCGGCGGCGGGCCCAGGTTGGCGAGGATTCCTTCAGTGAATTTGTAGGTCATTATGAGAGGGGCTTTATTTTCGGGGAGGAGGGAGTCGTCCGTGAAGTACATTGCCTTCTCTCTTTCTGGTGCGTTGAATGCGCACTTGCTGCAGGCAGTTTCTTCTCCCTACGGGGTCAAAACAACTAGGAAAACACCTAGACGCCATCTGCTGAGAGGGGCTCGTTGTTCGTGTGTTTCGGTGACAACACAAGAGTAAGAAACAACGGCAGATACTCCATTCGACTTCGCTCGGGGCAGGCTCTTCGGTGATGACAACAAGAAGGGCAAGAGCCTCAATAGTTATTTACCTGGGTGCAGGATAAGTTTCTGCACGCGCCAGTTCAGCAGTTCTGCGACAAAGAGCACATTCTCGGACGGGCAGGCGATCTCGTGAATCCAGCCAAATTGTTTAAGCTGTTTGCCGGACTCGCCCAGCACGCCCAGAACCTTGCCGTCGAGGCTCAGTTTGTAGACCCGCCCCGGAAACGCGTCCGCGGCGTACATTACCTGGTTGGGTCCGGGCGTGATGCAGAGAGCCCAGGGGGATCCTGGTGCCTGCGTGCCGGTGGCATTCGGAGCGGGTTTTTTGCCGATCGCCGGGGATGCGCTCGCATAGTCAAAGGGTACGTCGATGGTGATCTGGCGGAGGAACTTGCCGTCGCCGTTGAAGACCTGGATGCGACGGTTGCCGCGGTCGGCCACGTAGATGTTTCCCTGAGCGTCGGCGGCGATGCTGTGCGGCGTGTTGAACTGGCCGGGCTGGTCGCCGGGTTCGCCGAACGACATGAGCCATTTGCCGTTTTTGTCGACCTTGGCGACGCGCGAGTTGATGTAGCCGTCACTGATGTAGGTGTTGCCGGCCGCGTCCCACGCGATGTCGGTGACCTGGCGGAACATTCCGTCGACTGGAGGCAGCGGCGGGTGGACGTGTTTGAGCGGGCCGGTGCTTTCGTCGGAGGCCTCCTGTTTGCGCCCGAAGACCATGACGACGCGTCCTGCGGGATTGAACTTGATCACCATGTCCGACCCTTTGTCGGTGACCCAGATGTTGTCTTCTTTGTCGATTCTGACGGCGTGTGCGTACGACCATGCGTAGAGATTGTGTCCGATCTCGCGAAGGTAGGTGCCGTCGGGGGCGAACTCCAGGAGTTGGGCAGCGCTCGCGCCATACGCCGGACCGGTGGAGTTGCCGCGCGTGAAGACGAAGACGTGTCCCTTGGAGTTCACCGCAACACCGGCGGTCTCGCCGAGGTAGATGTCCGGTGGAAGTTTTAGAAAATCGGGAACGGAGTCGAAGGGAATCTCAGGTACGGCGGAGCCTTGGGCGAACAAGGCAAATGGCATGGCCATGCAGAGCGTAACAGCAAGGACAAAGGGTTTCACAGCGGCCTCCTTGGGCGTTACCTAGTTTACGTTGGTCTTTTCACGAGAGGCTGTCCACGAGACTAGAGGCTGTGACAGATTTCACTCGAGAGGACTACAATTTCGAGCGCTGTGAAGGTATCGATTTTGAAGGAGCGAAGTTTATGGCGACGATGAGCGCGATTCAACCAGGAAGCTACGGGTTTCCCGTAACCATTCGTAAACGGTATGACAACTATATTGGCGGGGAGTGGGTGGCACCGCTGTCTGGGCAGTACTTCGAGAACGTGACGCCGGTGACGGGGCAGGTGCTGTGCGAGATTGCGCGGTCGAATGCGGCCGATGTGGACCGGGCGCTGGATGCGGCGCATGCGGCGAAGAAGATGTGGGGGAAGACCTCGACGACTGAGCGTGGCAGGATGCTCGAGAAGATTGCGCAGCGGATTGAGGACAATCTGGAGATGCTGGCGACGGTGGAGACGTGGGACAACGGCAAGCCGATTCGCGAGACGATGGCGGCCGATATGCCGCTGGCGATCGACCACTTCCGTTATTTTGCAGGCGTGATCCGGGCGCAGGAGGGCTCGATCTCGGAGATCGATGCCAATACGATTGCGTATCACTACCATGAGCCGCTAGGCGTGATCGGGTTGATCATTCCGTGGAACTTCCCGATCCTGATGGCGACGTGGAAGCTGGCGCCGGCACTGGCTGCGGGGAACTGTGTGGTGCTGAAGCCGGCTGAGCAGACGCCGCTGTCGATCCTGGTGCTGATGGAGTTGATTCAGGACATTCTGCCGCCGGGTGTAGTGAACATCGTCAATGGATTCGGGCTGGAGGCAGGGAAGCCGCTGGCGTCGAGTGCGCGTGTGAACAAAGTTGCGTTTACGGGCGAGACGACGACGGGACGGCTGATTATGCAGTACGCCTCGCAGAATCTGATTCCGGTGACGCTGGAGTTGGGCGGCAAATCGCCGAATATCTTCTTCCAGGATGTGATGGCTGCGGATGATGCGTTCTTCGACAAGGCGCTCGAGGGGTTCACGATGTTTGCGCTGAATCAGGGCGAGGTGTGTACGTGTCCGTCACGCGCGCTGATTCAGGACACGATCTATGACCGGTTCATGGAGAAGGCGCTGGGGCGCGTGAAGGCGATCAAGCAGGGGAATCCGCTGGACAAGACGACGATGATCGGAGCGCAGGCCTCGACGGAGCAGATGGAGAAGATTTTGTCGTACTTCGACATTGGCAAGCAGGAGGGAGCGCAGGTTTTGGCCGGTGGCAGGCGGTCGATGCAGCCGGGCGATTTGGCGGAGGGCTTCTATATTGAGCCGACCGTGTTCAAGGGCCACAACAAGATGAGGATCTTCCAGGAGGAGATCTTCGGGCCGGTGGTTTCTGTGACGACCTTCCATGATGAGGACGAGGCGCTGGAGCTGGCGAACGACACGCTGTATGGGTTGGGCGCTGGGATTTGGACGCGGGATTTGAATCGCGCGTATCACTTCGGTCGGGCGATTCAGGCGGGCAGGGTTTGGACGAACTGCTATCACCTGTATCCGGCGCATGCGGCGTTTGGCGGGTATAAGCAGTCGGGCGTTGGGCGCGAGAACCATAAGATGATGCTGGAGCATTATCAGCAGACGAAGAATCAGCTGGTGAGCTACAGCCCGAGTGCGCTTGGGTTTTTCTAGGCTATATTTTCAGGCGAGGACGAGATGGTGGTTGTGCCGGAACAAGTCATTACGACGCCCGCTGCTGTGGAGTTGATGGGCAGGCTCGAGGAGAAGCATGGGGAGCTGATGTTTCATCAGTCGGGAGGCTGCTGCGACGGCAGCTCCCCTATGTGTTATCCGCGGGGGGAGTTTTTTGTGGGGGATAGCGATGTGCTGATGGCGACGCTGGGTGGGACGCCGTTTTATATGAGCAAGAGCCAGTTTGAGTACTGGAAGCACACGCAGTTGATCCTGGATGTGGTGCCGGGGCGCGGGGGGATGTTTTCGCTGGAGAATGGAGAGGGTGTGCGGTTTCTGATCCGGTCGAGGGTGTTCACGGATGAGGAGATTGGAGCGCTGCGGTCGGCAGGGCGGATCTGATCGCTGGGGAGAGCCCGGGGCTAAAGCTCCTGTATTTGCTGGTTTTTTTTCGCAGGGCTGAAGCCCTGCGCTCCCTCCCAAAAAACAAAATAATGTTTTCGGGGGCTAGATTATTTTTTTGCGGCGAAGCACTTCGTCATGATGGCGGCGTGCAGGCGTTCGCGCAGCTCGTCGGAGACCTCGTAGATCTCTTTGCCCTTGTAGACCTGGATGGTCTGCTCCGTGGTGTTGAGGACGACACGGCAGTGTTCGCAGCCAGCGGTGTGGGTGCGAATTTCTTCGAGCAGACGTGGGCTGAGTCGCTCGTCGAAGTAGTCGGAAAGATGGCTTAACAGATCCGTGCAGTTCATGCAGGCTGGCCCTCCTGCTTCTTCCGGAAGTACCGGCTGAGTCGTTCGCGCAGTTGAAGGCGCGCTCGCAAAAGTCTGGATTTCACCGCAGGGACGCTCAAGCCGAGTGCCTCCGCAGTCTCTTCCGTGGAGAGATTTTCAACGTCGCGTAGAGTGAAGACGCTGCGGAAACCGGGAGGGAGACCTTGAATGGTCTTGCGAAGGATGTCGGCGAGCTCGGCCTGGTTGTATTGCTGCTCAGGGTTGGGGCGCCATTCGGCAAAGTCACGAGGGATGGATCCTTCATCAGTCTGGACGTCTTCGTCCATGGAGACGGTCTTGCTGGTCTTGCGCTTGCGAAGGCGCATGAGGCTCTCATTGACGGCGATGCGGACGAGCCAAGTGGAAAACTTTGAGTTTCCCTGGAACTGGTCCAGCTTCTCGTAAGCCTTGAGGAATGCGTCCTGCGTAATGTCTTCAGCGTCTTCACGGTTTTGAGTAATGTGCTGTGCTACCCGGAAGATCTGGCGCTCGTACTGCCGGACGAGCTGCTCAAAAGCAGCTGTATCACCCGCCTTTGCGCGTTCTACGAGCGCTACGTCGGGGTGAATCTCTTCCGTCGCTGGAGATTGGATGGCAGGCATGAGCAAAAGGTGCGAAAAACGCACACTGAAACTGCTTCCGCGGGAAAGCTGCGGCGAAATCAGTGTCTCATCCAGTGTAAATGCCGCTGGGGTGAAGAGCAAAGATGTGAGATAGGGGAGATGTGGAGCGGAAGGGAAGTGCTACGAAAAAAAGCCTCGATAACCGGAGAACGCCGACTGGACGGCAACGTTCTCCGGTGTATCTGGCAAACATCGTTAGCGAGCAAGCTTGCGGCGAAGAGCACCGGCTGCGCCCAGAAGGCCAGTACCAAACAGAGCGAAGGTGCTGGGTTCGGGGGTTGCGGCTGGGGCCACATCAGTGAAGACGAAGGTGTCGTCGTTGTAGTCGAAGTCGGATACGCGGGCCGGCAGATCTTCCATGCCGACGTAGGTGCCGACGATTGTGCCGTAGGAACCGATTGTGCCGTCAAAGGCCGTAACGTAGGCGTGGCTGTCGCCGTCTGGGCTGGTCGCGGTATTGGACGAGAAGGTGTCGCCTGAGAATGAGGTGTTGTAGAGGTCGAAGACCAGTGTGTCGCCGTTCTTCAGCGTGGGGCTGGAGAAGGTGACCATAGAGCCAGGGGTGCTGGGCGACTGGTTGTTAAAGACACCTTGGGGGGACAGGAAGGTGCCAGTGGTCAGGTCGAAGACGGAGATGGTGTCGGTGTCCGCGGCGCTGACGGAGTAGAAATACGCGTCGATGCCGGTGCCATTAGCGCCAGTGAAGGTGACGTTGGTGGAAGAAGTAATTGGAGTTCCAACCGAAGAGTAGGGGGTAAAGGAACTAGCATGCAGGGCTGTTGTGCCGGCAGCGAGGAGAGAAGCAAGGGTTAGCAGAGAGAGACGCATTGGAACTCCTAAAGGGCCGATCTGATGATTCTTGTGATTCTTGCTATTGGTAAAGCAATCGGGCCGCCAAAAAGAAAAACGCGTGTTTTCATACATATTACCGATTTTTAGGCGATTTTCGAGTTAAAAGTGAAAATATTTGCACACAAAGCGAAGCCGATTGCCACTTCTTTTCCCTCTTGGAGCCGTTTTTGGGAGCTGATGAGGGTAAATTGGGTAAAAACTACTGATTCGACGGTGGTTCTGAGTGTACCTGCGGTGGTTCGCAGCGGAATGCGGCTGACGAGGTTCGCGAAGGCAGCTTAGAGTGGATATGTGGGTTGGAAGACCAATGAAGGCGTGATGAACGTCCGGGGCAGGTTTCCGGGTGCGGTGGCGGTTGCGTTGTTGGCCGGCGCGACTGCCTTGTTTGCCGGGGCTGGCGTCACCGGACGGCCACAGACCTCGACGGCCCCGACGACGACTCCCGAGCAGGCAAAGAAGCCGCCTAGCAAGAGCAAATCCGCCACTTCCGGGAAGACAGCCAGCAGTGGGACCAAGACCACCAGCAGCGAAACCAAGGCCGCAAGCACGAAGAAGAGCACGACGAAGGGCACGAGTTCTGCAACCAGCAAGACGCATGCTTCGACTGTTCACTCGCGGAGACCAACTGCGCAGACGATTCGGCTGACCAGTGCGTTCAAGGCGTCGGAGCAGTTGCGTCCGATGGCGCAGCAGTTGGCGGTGACACGTTCAGCGGCGGCCTATAGCGGGGTGGAGAACTATGCGCGGACGCATCCGGGCGAAGGGGCGGCTGCGGCCTATCTTGCTATGGGTCACGCTTACACGCTGGATCACCGGTATGCCGATGCGGCAGCAGCGTTTCGCCGGGCCAATGCGAGCGGGACTGCCCTGGATGATTATGCGGATTATCTTGGGGCGGAGACGTCGGTGCAGGGAGGACACGGAGCGGATGCGTACGCGCTGCTCGATCGCTTCGCGGAGAGGCATCCGGAGAGCATCTTCAAGGCGACCGCGCCGGTGTTGCTGGCAAATGCTTATCTGCAGCAGAACGATCCGCAGGGGGCACTGCGGGTTCTGGTGCCGCTGATGGATAGGCCAGAGGCAACGCACGCGGACTTCCGTTATGCACTGGGACGGGCTTACCAGACGTCAGGCGACACGTCGCATGCTGCTGCGGTCTTCAGGAGTTTGTACGTCAATCTGCCTTTGAGTATGGAGGCGGCAGAGGCGCGCGTGCAGATGCAGGCGATGAATATGCCGCTGACCGCGGTCGAACGCAAGGTTCATGCCGATCAGTTGTTCAACGCGAAACGCTACGCGGAGGCGGGGGTAGAGTACCACGGGATCGAACGGGATGGCTCGGGTTTGAGTGTGGCCGATCATGATGCGCTGCTGATCTACGCGGCAGCCTGCGACATGAGGATGAAGCACATCAGCCGAAGAGAGGTTGAGAAGCTGCCCAATACAACGGACGACAGCGCCGCTCTGAAACTCTATCTGTTGGCTGAGGTTTCGCGCAACGAGCACGATGAAGCGACGCATGACGGGATCATCGCGCAGATGGTGCAGCGGTTTCCTACCAGCAGGTGGCTGGAGGAGGCGCTGTACTCGGGCGGCAACATGTACCTGTTGAAGCACGATGCGAAGCAGGCGACGTACCACTACTCGCTGCTGGTGAAGATGTTTCCGAATAGCACGTATGCTGCCTCGGCACATTGGCGTGCGGCGTGGATGAACTACCGGCTGCACAACTACTCCGAAGCTGCGCGGCTGATGGACGAGCAGATACAAGGTTATCCAGCGGGGATTGAGGTGCCGAGTGCACTGTATTGGCGGGGACGGATCTACGAGGAGCAGGAACAGAACTTTGCGCAGGCTGCGAACTACTATCGCGCTCTGACGGCGTCGTATATCAATTTCTATTATGCGATGCTGGCGCGGCAGCGGCTGAATGTGCTGAAAGGGCAGACGGCGACGACTGCTCCTGCGGCGGTTTTGAGTTCGGTGCCGAAGCCGGTTGTTCCGTTTTTGACGGGCGAGCTGCCGGAGAATGAGCCTCACCTTATTAAGGCGAGACTGCTGGCCAATGCTGCGCTGAATGAATACATCGCACCTGAGATTCAGGCCAGTCCTACTTCGAACGAGTGGGGAGCGTTGGCGCAGGCGGAGATATTTACCTCGTATGGCGAGACGACGCGGGCGCTGCAGGCGATGAAGCACAGTGGAATTTCGTTCTTTGCGCTACCACTGGACCAAGTTCCGACCGTGTACTGGAAGGTGTTGTTCCCGCAACCCTATTGGAGCGACCTGGTGACGAACTCGCAGAAGAATGGGCTGGACCCTTATCTGGTGGCGTCGCTGATTCGGCAGGAGTCGGAGTTCAACGCCGGGGTGGTGAGCCATGCGAATGCATGGGGGTTGATGCAGTTGTTGCCGTCGGTGGGGAAGTCGATGGCGAAGAAGGATGGAGTCAAGGGGTTCAACACGAATGAGCTGTTGAACCCGACGGTGAACCTGGAGTTGGGCACGACGAATCTTCGGCTGGTGCTGGACAGGTTCGGCGGACAACCGGAGTATGCGCTGGCGGCGTATAACGCGGGGGATGTGCCGGTACGGCAGTGGATGTCGGCGGGTAGCTATAAGGATATTGCCGAGTTCGTTGAGTCGATTCCGTATACGGAGACTCGGGAGTATGTTCAGGCAATTCTGCGTAACCGGGAGATCTACCGCGCCTTGTATGGGACTCCGTAGAGCGAACCACTAAAGCATCATTATTGCCAAAATGTGGGATTGACAGGAAGAGAATATCCGTTATTCTTTGCACCAGAAGCAGTGCATTTGTAAGAAGCACGAAACCATTTGGGGAGGTCTCTTCTGCAGCCTGAAGTTTGTGTTGGCGCAAGAACGTGAGTCACGAACGAAGACAACCGTTGGGGATGAAGAGGCAAGCATGGTAGCGGAGTTGAATCTTCTTGAAGTGTGGATCCCGGAGCAGATGCAGCCGGGCACGTTGTTTCTACTGGAACAGGCAGGCGAGTTGGGCAAGGCGGACAACCCTTATTGGGCTGTGCTTGCTTGTCCTTCGTGTGGCTCGCTGGGGCTGATTACAAGGCAGCAATGCGCGGGGCTGGAGGCGATGATCTGCGGCTCATCGGAGTGCTCGGCAGAGTACTTCCTTGAGGAACAGACGATTCGTTATCGACTGGCAAGCTGAGGGTCTGTGGTGGTTGGGTTGCGATTTGGCAGAATCACAGGGCTTTAGACGACTGGGCCAATCGCGTAAAGCGCTTTCCCCTGAAGGATCGAGAAAGCTCTTCGGCTGCGACTGACTCAGCGGAAGGTCATTCGTGACGGAGGGCTTCGACCGGGTCCATGCGGGAGGCGCGGACGGCGGGTAGGAGTCCGGAGACGACACCTACGAAGGCGAGAATTGCGAAGGAGACCAGCATGATGGTGGGTGAGGCGCGGAGGAGGATGTCGCCCTCGTGGTTCGCCGTCTTGTAGATCTCGGAGTAGAGGGGCATGGGTGGGATGAGATAGGCGACGAGGACGGCGACGATCATTCCTACTATGCCGGCGAGAAAGGTGAGGGTGAGGCTTTCAAGTAGGAATTGCTTGAGGATGTCGCGGCGACGCGCGCCGAGCGCTTTGAGCAGGCCGATCTCTTTCGTCCGCTCGGTGACGGAGACGAGCATGATGTTCATGACGCCAACGCCACCGACGCCGAGCGTCATCGCGCCGATGATTCCGAGTAAGAGATCGAGTGCGGTGCTGAATTGCATGATATCGGCGGAATCGGCGACGGTATCCCATACGGGAACGGCCTTGTCGTCCTTGGGGTCGAAGTGGTGCCGCTCGGCCAGGACGGCCCGCACCGCTTGTAATGCCTTGAGGTGAAGCTCAGGTGCGCTGGGTTGGAAGACGATGCTGTCGGGATCGCGCTCGTTGCGGAGCAGTCGCAGCATGTCGAACGGCACGAAGGCATTTTCATTGTCCGGGCCGTTATTCGAAGAGTCCTGAATCTTGTTTCTCAATACGCCGATTACCTGGAAGACATGACCTTCGATCTCTACCGATTCGCCGACGGGAGGGTAGCCATTGAAAAGCTTCTGCGCGGCGTGAGGACCGAAGATGACGACCTGCCGGTGTTCGGTGAAGTCGGCAGGTTCGAAGTAGCGGCCCTCCGCGATGTCCAGCCTTCGCATGCCGCCGTAGGGAAGCTCGATCGCTTTACTCTGGATGTTGACGACCTTCGCTCCGTACTTGAAGCTGAAGCCGTCATCGACCTCGGAGCTGACGGCTTTCAGGAAAGGCACTTCGTCGCGGACGGCTTCGGTGTCGCCGTCTACAAATTTCACGCGTCTTCCGGATCGCTCGCCGCCGGCCTGCATGCTGGTCTGTCCGCCCCAGACCATGATGACGTTGTCGCCGAGGCCGAGGAAACCGTTGAGAACGCCTTCGCCAAGGCTCTTGCCGTAGCTGAGCAGCAGTACGACCGTGACCAGACCCCAGACGATTCCGAGCATGGTGAGTCCGGAGCGCAGGCGGTTGCGGAGGAGCGAATCGATGCTTTGGCGAACGATCTCAAGCAGGTTCATGGCTACTCCGCCCTCAAACATTCCATGGGGCTAAGGTTGGCGGCTCGCAGTGCGGGGTACATGCCTGCGAATAAGGTAATGGCGGTGAGGGTGGTTAGCGAAGCCGCGATGGCCAGGGGTGAGATTACGGGATGAGGGATGAAGTCGGGTAGTGGAGCAAGCTTGAGTAAGACACATACGCCTACGCCCAGTGTGAGGCCGGCGATTCCGCTGACCAGGGTGATGATGGCCGACTCAACGAGGAACTGGCGTTTAATGTCGATGGCAGTCGCGCCGAGTGCTTTGCGGACTCCGATCTCACGCGTGCGCTCGGTGACGGCGACCAGCATGATGTTCATGACGCCGATGCCGCCCAAGGCGAGCGTCAGGAGCGCGACGGCTCCGAAGAAGAGGGTCATCACGCTGAAGATGCGCTCGGTAAACTTCGACCCCTGGAGGGTGTCCCATATCCAGAGGGCTTCGGTGTCGTTGGGGTCGTAGTGGTGACGCTCGGCGATGATTCGCTTGACCTGGTTCACCGCTTTTTCGTGCAGGTCGGGCGATACCGGTTCGATGACGATGTTGTTGACGTAGCCGCGCACGACGCCTGGGCGCTCCGGGGGAGGGAAGTCACGCGCCATTGCCGAGTAGGTTGTAAACAGCTGCGTGTTGTCCGGGCCGCTTCCGTAGCTGCCGTTCTGCTTCTTCTTTTCGAGCACACCGATGACGGTGTATTGATAGCCGTTGACCATCAGGGGCTGGCCGATGACCTCTTTGCCGGGAAAGAGTTGCCGGTTCGCCTCGGCGCCGAGAATAATTACGCGCGCGCCGTCGGTTTCGTCCTGCTCGGTCATTAGGCGTCCCTGCTCGACGGCGAGGGAGCGGAATCGCTGGTACTGGGGCCAGACGCCGCGTACGGCCCGGCTTGCGGAGTTCCACTGGCTTACCTCGGAGACGGTGCGACGCAGCTCCGGGCTGACGGTTTTGACCAGCGAGGCCTGCTGCTGGATTGCGATTGCGTCGTCGATGGTGAGATTGATGTTACGACCTGCGGCGTATCCTCCGGCCTGCGCTCCTGTTTTTCCTCCGAAGAAGATGGCGATATCGGTTCCGATGCTGCGAAGACGCTCCTTTTGATCGATATTGAAGCCGATGCCGAGGCCGACCAACAGAATTACCGAGGTGATGCCCCACACGATGCCGAACATCGTCAGAAAACTGCGAAGCTTCGTTTCCCAGAGCGCAGAGAGCGTTTGCTTGAGGATCTCGTGGAACGGCATGGTGGAACTACCCCGGGGTAAAGGCTACTTGCCTAGAGTACGCAAAAAACCGCGCAGAGGTTCCTTAACAAAAGTTGTATGTGCTGGATAGGTTAAGATAGAGCGGGCGAGCCGGACCGGCTCGCCCGCGCCCGGATGGTGAAATCGGCAGACACAGCGGACTTAAAATCCGCAGACCCTTAACCAGAGCGTGGGGGTTCAAGTCCCCCTCCGGGCACCATAAAAACCATCGTCGTTGTTCAACTTTATTGCACTGTTGGCGTCTTCTGTTTTTCGCTGTAACGGTCGTCTTTTGGGTTAGGGGGGCCGAACGGGGGGCTTAGCGTTTTTTCTGCGCGTTCTCGAGCTATCATCTCAATCGCTGTGCGCTGGTCAGCGCTGCTCACGATAGCGTACCTGCGGAACATCGAAGGCGTCTTCCACCCGCCCATCGCCATAATAACCGACTCTGGCACTCCAGCGCGGCGTGCGGCCTTGGCCGCCGACCGTCGAAAGTCGTGGGGGATTAGACCAACGTACTTGCGGACGCCGCCGCATTCGCACTTCACCCCAGCTAGGGCAGCACCACACTTCCTGCACTCCCAGCGGCCCGTGCCTGCACGCACGCAGAGGTTCCTCCACGCACCCCGAAAGTCCTTTATCGGCTTTCCATCTTCGCGCGTGAATACGGCATCCGTCGACTTCTTCTTTTCGACCGCAGCCCGCAACAGTTCTTCCACTTCTGGTGTCATTACGACTTCGCGGCCTTCGCCGTTCTTCGTTGTTCCGGGGTTGAGCCGAATCGTGCGTACGTGCAGGTCTACTTGTCACACTTGCAGGCCGAGCATTTCTCCGCGCCGCCAGCCATAGGTGTAAGCCACCTCGAGAAGGGCACGCATCCACAACCCATCCAAGTGTGCTTGTGCAGCCATGCGCGAAAACTCGTCCTGCTCTACGAAACCCTGCCGCGCGTTGTTCTCCTTGAACATTTGGATGTAGGGAACTGAGTACACCTTCGGAGGCGTGCTCCGTTTGCCGTAGTTGAACGCGCGACGCAACGTAGCCAATTCGCGGTTGACGGTGGCAGGAGCTGCGCCTTCCGATCGCCGTTGGCGTTTGTATCTCTCAACGGCGTCCGTAGTCACGTTTGCCGCTCGCATACCGCCGAAGAACTGAGCAAGATGCTTCCAGCGCCAGCCAAGGCCTACTACGGCTCGCCCACCGGCCCCGTTGTTTTCCGTGAAAGTGCGGAGGGCGTTGTAAAGCTCCGCGACGGTGACGGGGCGCCCTATTTCGAATTGTTCCCCCCGACCAATCTTGCTGAGCCGGTCGGTCAGCAGCTTCTGGGCTGCTGTTCGAGTCGATAGCTTTGTGTATTCGCGGATTCGAACACTCTTTCCCTTGTCCGGATCGAATCGATAATACTGAATGACCCAGTGCGGGCTCCCGGCCTTCTGGAAGACGCTGCCCGAACCGCGACGACTGCGCTTTTTTGTTTTTGCTTCCTTAGGCACGGACAGCCCCCTTCCTGGCTTGCGCGCGGGCCAGGCCACCCTTCCGTGCCCGGGCGCGGAGCTGCTCCGCGGTCATCCGGGCTTGAAGTCGGCTGGATCAGGTGAGGGATTGCAGGGATCAGAGGGCGCTTGATCACCCCAATACCACTTACTCACGTTTACAGCGCGTGTTCTCCCGTCACTATGGAAATCTCCCGGCGGGGATGGAGGAAGCGAACAGAAGAACTTTACTGGTCCATCAATGTTGTAGCCGCGGCTTTTCATAAAATCAGCAGCGTACTCATCCGCTCGGTCTTCTGCTTGCGTGCCAGCCATTGCCATTTGGAATTGACCAAGTGGGGTGAGTGACACATAGGGGTCTTTGTTGTGCTGATGTCCCCATTCATGAGCAAGAAAAAAACGGGTAATGTTGTCATTGTGATCCTCAGCAACCGAAAGATCCAGAAGTATGACGCCACCAGGAAGGGCTTGCCCCAAATGGTAGTTCTGGGTCGGCACTACAGCGTACTGCTCATGGGAGTAGTCGTGGAGGTCATACCAGATGAGACGTACTTTGTGTTGCAGATTCGGATCATTCAAAGCTTGATTGTAGAGAGCCGTTTGCGACGCATAATAGGCGTCAACATCCTCTTGCGCCAAAAGGATTTGTGCGCATAGCCATATCAACGCTACCGCCATCGATGCAGAGAGCATTCTCATCAGGTCGTCCTTGGGTGAAGATCATTGATATCAACAGGCAAAGCAGACGCAATCGTGCGTTCGTCCCTTCACAAGCAGGGGTAGGATACAACGACGGCTTAGGTTTTTAAGTCAATTCCGCTTGCGAAGGAATTTTGCATTGCCGACGAACAAACCGACCGTAACACCACCGCATACATCCAGGAACTGGATTGCCAAATTGGAAGCGGATACGTTTTTAGATACAGCAAACCTATCCAGGGGCCTTGATATTGGCCCCTAAACTCATCTCTCGCCCAAACTTTCCCGAATTCTGACTAGGTAATCGGAGAGGCTTGTCTGCGGAAAAGGCTCCTCAGATTGCCAGAAAGACCAGCAGACTTGAGTTATAAGACTATCGAGCACATCATTTCGAGCAGCTCTTAGATTTCGGCGCTCACATGGAATCGCGCGCAAAAGCTTCGAACATCTTCCGCATTTTCGGGTCTTTTCAGAAATAGCATCCGGCAACCACGCAAACAGCAGAAAACAAGAGGCATAATGATAGATCTTCGGTACAGTAGCGGTACACACGTCAGCTCAGAATGCTTGGGCCAAATTGCCTTAAATTACGGGCATTCAGCTACTTAGGGCTACGCTTGATTACGGTATTATTTGCTTTATTTTCAAAGATTTACAGTCTTCGCAGGAAACTCAAAAATCCGCCGATCGTAAGGGTTCAGGGGCTTACACGGGGGCTGTTTGCGCGGTAGCGCCGTGAATAGCGCCATATAGCTTGGTATGCCTCTAGGCAGGGGCGGCGGGCACGCCACTGAATTCCCGCTGAATAGCGTGGCATAGCTCAGCACTTGACGATATCGGATGGACATCCCCGGCTTAAAATCCGCAGACCCTTATCAGGTCGTGGGGGTTCAAGTCCCCCTCCGGGCACCAAAATAAGTGGTCGCCAGCGACCAAGAACCGATATAAAAATGTCTTCGGGAAGACGTTTAAGATCGCGCTTGCCGATGGTAAAGTGGCCGGGAACCCCGCTCGGTTGATTGAACAGCGAGCTGAAAATAATGTCCGAATTCGATTTCTTTTCGATCAGGAAGAGACCGTATTGCGAAGAGCGATCAAGAAGCGTTGCCCAGATCATATGGAGGAGTTTGATATCGCTCTCAATACCGGAATGCGTAAGAGTGAGCAGTACACGACCGAGTGGCCCCAGATCTTCTTCAAGAGGAAGCGGGTAAAACTCGACGGTACGAAGAATGGCAGCAATCGGGAAATCCCGATGAACAAAACTTGCCTCAGCGCCTATCAAAAGCTGCACAAAAGACGCCCCCACAATGGGCGTGTGCACCAATCGAAATTCGGCCAGGATCTGAACGACTCAAGATCATGGTTTGATCGCTGTGTCGAAGATGCGGGAATAATTGACTTCACGTGGCATTGTCTTCGCCATACGTTCATCAGTCGTCTAGTGATGAAAGGCGTAGATCTTCGGACGGTACAGGAATTGGCTGGTCACAAGACGATCTCTATGACCGTCCGGTATGCCCATCTCGCGCCCGAGCACAATCAGGCCGCTGTAGAAAGACTGGATTCTGCGGCTGCCTGAGTTGCATCGGACGGTGTCACCCGTGATTTCCTGAGCAGAGTCGTTCGAGCCTGACTCTGCTCTCTTGAAACGACCGATGGGGCAAGGTCCTCTGCAGTGAGGCGGCGATGACGCGCACATTGAAGTCTCAGGATTGACGTTGTAACAACCTTACGGGGCAATGGCCATAGCGCCTAAGAATGTTGCGGTGTACCGACGTGAGGGGAGCGGAGTAATACACGAGCCTCTGCATTGCTGGCCCGTTCGTCTCTAGCGGCGGGCTGGCTTTTCAAATTGAGTAAAGCGGCGTTCTAGTTGCTCGTTTGGCTGCTGGCTTCGTCTCTACGGCACCTGCTGCGGGCTGCGGATCTACGACAACTCACCGATAAACTGGCGAGGACCTCGAGGCCGACGGAACTTGCTCGACGTTGGGCGTGAGCACGGAAAGAGTCAGGGTGATCCTGCACAGAATCGAACGGGAAATTCGCGTCACTGCATCTATTAAGCGATGACCCTCGTTGGGGTGACGATAGGTTAACTCGGGTGAATTGTGTCGCACCGGGACCCGTTTGGACTCCACTTCAGGCCAGTGGTGGCCAGCCTGACAAAAGATTCCTAGCTTCGGCTCGGAGACACCGATGAAACGTCCCGGCCAACCGGTTGAGATGGCCCCGCTCTATGTGCTCTTAGCATCACAAGAATCAAGCTCTGTCACAGGCGAAGTTTACGGCGCAACCGGGGGGGTAGAGATCTCATAAACAAGGTAAGGCGGTGTCGGGGCCGCACTCAAGGACACCATCCAAAGAGACTGATCTCTTCCCGCGAAATCGTACTTTCCCAGCAACCGCACCCTCGCGCCCTGGTCGATGACCGCTTTCAAGAACCAGTCGTCCAAATGATTCACCTCACCGAGAACCAGGAACTGCTTGTGAGCTGCAATGAAGTCCGCGTACGGCACCACGCGGGAATGAAGGTGAAGCGCGGGGGCCATTGCGGCGACACCCTCACCTGCATTGGAATGCGTAACCCGCATTGCCTCGGTTTCATCGGTCACGTAGACAAATCTCTTCAGGTCGGCCGCGCTGAGACGATTGTCCGCCTCTATAAATCTCTGAGCACTATTGTCGACAAGTGGAAGATCGGGAGCGATGGCATTAACTCCGCCTGCGGAAGCCACCTCATTAGGTGGTGCGAGTAATCCTCGATGGACCAAGTGCACTGCCTGGTGAGGAATTTGGTTGAAGCTAAATAGTGTAGCCACGAGTGCAAAGGACGCCAAGGCCATACCCGCTTTTTCGGTTTCCTTCGCTCTCCATGCAAAGAACATCGCGATAAAGAATGTGGCCGGATAGACGACGGCCAAGGTGTACCTGAAAAAGAAACTGCCCTGCGGGGAACGGAGATGCATGATAATCGCGATCGTCAGCGGTGTTGCCAACAACATTAAAAGTAACGTCCAGGATTCAGCACGAAGACGAAGGAATTGTGCGAATGTGCGCTCTGGATAGTACCGCAAGAGGATGAGCAGTAAAACCCCGAGTCCGATGACGGGGGTAATCGGCTTATACAAGAAGGAGTGATAGATCAGAAGACCGCCTACGAGAGTTGGGCGCATCTCCGGCGGATAGACCAAGTTGCTCTGTCCACGAAGCAATGGTGCATAGAGAACGCAGCTTATGAGGGGAAGCAGCAGCGCAAGCCAGGTGGGGATATCGAGCGTACGCCGCCGGAGGCTCCGTACAAATTCAGCCAGCAGAAATGCTCCGAGTGCAAATAACCCAAACACATGACTCATGAGCATGGCGGTTGTGGCTGCCAGGAGAATGTACCGCGCGACCCATACGTTGCCCAACGACTCCAGAATCGAGTCATACGCCAACAAGGCCACGCCCAGAGTCGCCATAAGCAACGCATAGGGACGAGCCTCGGTTGCATAGTAGCTGATCTCCTGGTTATAGAGGAGGAGCAAAGCGCCAAATGCGGCGAACCAGACTGTCGATCGTCGCCGGAGATAGAGGAACATGCAGGCGACGACGACGGTGAAGCTAATCACCGACGGCAGCCGTCCGGCAAATTCGTGCGTGCCGAATACGTGAAAGCTCATCCGTACCAGCGCGTCTTCGAGGGGCGGCTGGAGATCCAGTGTTTGACTGCGCTGCATCATCTGCGCCCAACTGGAGGAGTCCGCAATGTGAGTTGTCGCAAGTTCATCGGCCCAGAAGGGGATGGATGCGCCTCGAATCATTCCAAACAGGAAGGTTACCGCACAAAGAGCTGCCAAGATAGTGAAAGAGCGTAAAGACTTATTTGTCACCGTATCTGTCATACGCCCTCCACTTTGCTGCTATAAAGATGACGTGTGAATAGAAAAGAACATGACAGGCCCGGAACGCGAAATATCCGGACAATTATCTTCTTAGCATTTCAAGGCGGAGGCGGGAGTCATCATTTGATGCAGATTACGAATCGCGTCACTTCAGGATCTTCTTTTATTTCATGACCCTGCATAGACCGGAGACACTTGTCACGTTGGCGTCCTTCAGTGGACGCGTCTAGTGAGACGCGTAGTACGTCATCGAGGTTGGATGTCAAGAACTGTGAAATTAGTGATAACGACATTTACAGAAGGATTAAGATTTGGGCCTTGCTCGTGTGAAAAGGGGCTTAGAGCATAACCACAACGGTTAACGTTTGCCCGCAGGGATTTGATCCCCCAACTAATAGACTATGGTCACTTGTTCTAATGTCGCATTTTACTCGGAGAGGATGTCTGCCCTTCTCTGGTAGCCGTTCGCGCTGCCGGTTGCAATGCGATACCAGTGAAGAAACGCTCAGGTTCCCCAAGAGCAAAGTTCCTTAGAGGGAGGTAGGCGTGAGAGGACTGCTTCAGGATGTTCGTTTTGCCTTGCGGCAACTTCGAAAGAATCCGGCATACACGGTCGCGGCTACGGTGATGTTGGCAGTGGCCATTTGCGCCAACGGCACGGTGTTCAGCTGGATTGACGGGACGATGCTGCACCCGATACCGGGAGCGCGAGATATGAGCTCGCTGGTAAGCGTGATGCGCGGGCAGTGGAATATCTCGCCGACTCCGCCATTCTCCTATCTCGATTACCGCGATCTGCGCGACCAGAATCAGAGCTTCGACGGAATCATCGGGTATCACCACGATTGGATTGCGTTGACCGGCGGAGCCAGGCCAGAACGGATTTATGTTGCCAACGTGACTGCGAATTACTTCGACGTGCTCGGCGTGAAGCCCCTCTACGGGCGTTTTTTCCGGCCGGAAGAAGAGGCTGCAGGGCGAAGCATTCCGTACGCTATTATCAGCTACTCGTTCTGGAAGACGCATTTTGCGGGTGACCCCGGGATTGTGGGCAAGCCGCTGGAGATTGCTCGCCACCCGGTGACAGTGATCGGCGTCACGCCGAAGGGTTTCGTCGGTGCGGCGCCGGGGCTGCGGCATGATATGTGGGTCACGCTCGATCCGCTCGGAACGGGCGGTTGGCGGATGACCGACCGCAGTGGGAATTGGCTGAACGTGGTGGGAAGGCTGCGGCCGGGCGTGAGCCGCGAGCAGGCAAACCAGGATCTTGAGACCATCATGCGGCGGATTGTGGCGGCGTATCCTGACGATCACCTGGGCACGAACACGATCACTCTGGATCCGATGTGGCGGTCTCCGTTCGGCGCGAACGGATATATGGCGATTACCCTCCCAATCCTGCTGTCCATTGCGGGGATCGTGCTGCTGCTGACGTGCGCCAATGTGGCCACGCTGACACTGGTGCGGTTTGTGTCGCGGCGGCGCGAAATCGCTATCCGACAGTCGCTGGGTGCAAGTCGCTTGCGAGTTGTGCGGCAGATGGTGCTCGAAGGCGTGATTCTTGCCCTCTGCGCGGGAGCGGCGGCGTTTTTATTGACCCTGTGGACGGCGAAGACACTCGCACTGTTCCTCCCGTCGAACGCGATCCCAATCGCGATAAACGGCATGGTCGATCCCGGCGTTGTGATCGCAATTGTGGCGCTGGCAGTTCTGGCGAGCCTGCTGTGCGCGGCATTTCCGGCTTGGCGGTCGTCGCAGGTGCCGGCGGCGGAGGTGCTCAAGGAGGAATCGGCGAGCGTATCGGGCAGTAAGCACAATCGGCGGCTGCTTAGCGGCCTGGTGGTTGCGCAGGTGGCGCTCTCGCTCGCTCTGCTGGTTAGCTCCGGACTGTTTTTGCGGACGCTCCGGAACATTGCCCACGCCGATCCGGGATTTGAGCAAGATCATGTTTTGACCGCGTCCGTGGGATTGAACATCTCCGGCTATCCGAATGACCAAAGGCGGTTGATCCGCGACAAAATTCTCCAGCGCGTGGAGGCATTGCCCGGCGTGACCGTGGCTTCGCTTACCGACTGGATACCGCTAACGCTGTCACGAAAGACGGAGGACGCGTATCCGGAAGGATATGCGCCACGGCCGCATGAGTCGCTGGAAGTAGGGAGAGCGGATGTATCGCCGCGATACTTCGAGACCATGGGGATACCCATTCTAGATGGGCGCAGCTTTACGCAGGACGACAATGAGGATGCGCCGCCCGTACTGATCGTGGACCAGACAGCGGCGAACCGCTACTGGCCGGGGCAGGATCCGATAGGGAAAAGGCTGAGCATACCGAGTATGTCGAGCAAACTGTTCACGGTGGTTGGCGTGGTGAAGAACTCGAAGCACCTGATGGTGAGTGAGCGGCCCGGGCCCATGATCTATATGAGCTATTATCAGCTACCGGGTCCCGAACTCATCGTACAAATGAAGACCACAGGCAATCCTGCGGATCAGTTGCAGGCGGCCGAGCGCGCAATCCAGGAGGTTGACGGCCGGCTCCCGGTTTATGACCTGCGCACGATGAGGGAGAACACCGCGTTGGCGAGTACCTTCGTCGTCATGCAGAGCACGTTCGCGGGGATATTCGCGGTCATCGCGCTGGTTCTGGCGGCCACGGGCATTTATGGCGTGATGGCATACCGCACCGAGCTCAGGAGGCACGAGATCGGCATCCGCGTGGCTTTGGGGGCTTCGCGAACGGATGTGATGAGGCTGGTGCTGCTACAGGGAATGCGGCTGACGGCAATTGGGCTGGCGCTGGGACTGGCTCTTTCGTTCGGGCTGACCCGCGTCATTGCCGGTCTGCTGTACGGCATCGGCGCCAATGACCCAGTGACGATCTTTGCCGTGCTGATTCTGCTCGCGGCGATGTCTTTGCTGGCGTCCTATCTTCCGGCACAACGAGCGATGCGGGTGAATCCGGTGACGGCGATCCGCGAGCTTTAGGCAATGTAATCCGGGTGCCTCATCTACTTTTAGCGAGAGAAGCCTAGGGCGTGAATGGCACAAGACCTTCAGTCCCGGCCAAGCACGATTTCAGGATCTCTGCCGGCAAGCGCAATAGGCTCCGGGCGCACTTCTGGAATGACGCCAAATCGCCGAGTCAATCATCGAGAACCGATTAGTCCTGATATGTCGGCTTGGCGGAAGCGATCTTCGTAGTGCCTGTAAAGTCGTGCCGGCTCAGACGGTCGACGCAACACTTGCTTGCAGTCTAGCTGCAGGAGTTTGGAAACCCAAGGTCTTTCTGGGACGTTGATTCAATCGCAGCGCGACCTGGTCGAGCTGCGCTTGCGAGATTGGGGCAAGGTCGGTCCCTCGGGGGAAGTATTGTCGCAAGAGTAGATTGGTGTTTTCATTGGTGCCGCGCTGCCAGGGACTCTGCGGATCGCAGAAGTACACCTTCACCTTGGTGGCCACTGTAAACTCGTTGTGCCTGGCCATCTCCAACCCGCGATCCCAGGTCAGCGAACGCCGCAGGGTCGCCGGGAGTTTACGAACCTGCCGGCTCAAGGCTTGAACGACCGCTTCAGTGTCTTTGCCCGGCACCTTGACCAGCATGGCAAAGCGTGACTGACGCTCCACTAAAGTCGCGATGTAACTGTTCTTTGCGCCGCTGAGCAGATCGCCTTCCCAATGTCCAGGAACGGCTCGGTCTTCCACTTCCGCGGGCCTTTCACGGATCGAGACGGCATCGACGATCTGGCCGCGGGACTGTCCGCTGACCGTTGCATGGAGCGAGCGGCGCATGCGCCGCTTGCTCCGCAGGTGCTCCATCAGCTCTTGTTTCAGCACGCCCCGCGCCTGGATGAACAGGCTTCGGTAAATGGTCTCGTGGGACACGCGCATGCTCTCGTCGTCGGGATACTGTGTCTTCAGCCATCCGGAAATCTGCTCCGGCGACCAGTCCAACACCAGCTTACTCGCGACCATCTTCCGCAACTTGCGGTTGCTGGCAAGAAGACACCTCTTCGGTCGCAAAGCGGATTTCCAGGCTTGCCGATCCGCATCGTGGGCGCGATAGGCCGCACAGCCGCCATGACGCGTGACCTCCCGGCTCACGGTCGACGCCGCCCGACCGAGGCCGCTGGCTATCGTGCGGATCGATGAGCCGGAAGCGATTCCTCGCGAAATGTCCTCTCGCTCAGCCAAGGTGAGCGCTATGCGAGAGCGCTGGCGAGCGGCTGGAGCAATCCCTCCGCGCGGCAACAACACACAGCGAATGCAGTTATGGGGCTTGCCGTAGGCACGCCCAATCTCATGCAACGACTCCCCCGCCTTCCATCGCCCCCAGACATCAGCCTTCTGCGCGGGAGATAGTCTCGACTGCTTTCCTTCACTCATAGACACCATCCTCAATAGAAGAACTTCTACTAGATGGTGTTGCAGCGACCTATCGAATGCACCCGGGTTTTCGGCAAGTTCGTCCCCGAGAAACGATGAGCACATTGCATGCAAGGCGCTTTGGTATGAAACTCGACCTGTAGGAGAAGATTTCCGCCGGCGGAGAGGTTGCTTCGGCCCATCTTGCGGGTGGTCTGTAGGTACTCTTCGAGAAACGTGCAATACCAGCGTTCTCGGGGAGAACAACGAAAGGGAGCCCATGTACAATTCCAACTTGCGAGACAAGATCTCGTCCGAGGGTTTCCACGATGGCGAATGACAAGGCCAAAAAGAAGGCAACAAATAAAGTGGAAAAAGCGGTCAGGAAAGCCGTGAAGAAGGGCGTAACCGAGGCCGCGGTCGAGAAGGCCGTATCGCAGGGTATGGCCAACGGCGCCAAGAAGAAGCTTGTCGGCAAAGCTGCGGTGGAGGCGGATGCGAAGGAAGCGAAGATAGCTTGAGTTTCTTGGTCCGTTCTGGTGTCGGAGAGGCAGGCTGCACTTGCCGAACTCGATAAGGAAATCACTCACCCAGATTCAAGCTCGTTTGCGTTGGTCTGGACGCACATTCTTTGGCTTTCGCTTCGTGTGCACAAAAGTGGTGAAGCAGCCTCGATCCGCCAAGAATGCCGAATCATAGTAGATCACGCATTCATGGGACTCAGGCGTCTTGTGTTTACGAAGATGGGGAGCAACGGTGCCCTTGGCCATAACGCACTTCCGCAAAGATGTGAGTTGGCAGGAATGTTAAATCAGAACAGTTGAACATCGAGACTATCCCGTAGATTTCTCCTGAAATTACAGAATGTCAAGTGCATAACTTTTGAGAACAAACAGCAGGACTTAGTCCCCCATTCCCGTGGCGGCCCTGCTTAGGAATGTGCGTAATGTGCGGACTGGTGGTACGCGGACCACTCAACGCGAATTCAATGAAAGGCTGCCGCCGCACGCATGTGTACTCCTCATGGTGAGGTAGCAGCCATGACCTACCTCGGCGCATCGCGCAGTTGCATGAGCTTGATGCTGGAAAGTGCGGCGAGAAGAATACCTGGACCAATCAGCATCGCCAGAATAATGTTCCATTTCCCTTTTCCTACAGAGAGGATGGTCCAACACGGAATCATCAGAGAGCACGCCAGCGTCAAGACCGCGATCCTCTTGCTATGGGACCTATTCCTCGCGAATCCGATGATAAGTCCAGTGGTGGAGAGCAAGGCCAGCGGAACTCCGACAAGGACAGGTGTTTCCGGCACGGCTCCGTGGCGCGTCCAATCGAAGAAAATCCCGAAGATGGAAACCAGGCTGATGCCGATGGCAAGTAGCATATCGGCAAGGACGGTTATTTCGTAGAAGTTGGCATCGGGTCCTTCGCGCAGGTCCATAATGGATGCCTCCCAAATAATGTACCGCCCGAAGACGCATCCGGCGCACCGTGAACCCCTGCAACCGAACTGCGCCGCTGATCCATTTTCGGTTCCGATTCGCCGAACAGCCTGTGAAGTCATCTTTTCGGCAAGTTCGAGTTGTCAGTTGCTAAGAACGGCCTAGTTTCCGAAATCCCCGTTTCTTGTGCACTACGATTAAGCGGTTGGTTGCGTTGACGGGATAGCTTCGGGATCTGTCACGATACACTCGAAACGCCGATAACATAATCTTTGAGGTGCAGCCGATGTCTCATGGAATGTGCGCTCGCCACGATTCCTATTGGGCTGAGGAGCGACCTGGAGGCGTTCTCCGAACCATCCAAGGCGAGCTGTGGGATCAGGCAAAAGCTAGTGCAGCTCCGCATTCTCGGGAAATAGTTTGCCAGCCATCTCGGGAGTAAGCGTTACTCCGGCCCATGCGGCAGCCTGCGCCATCACAGGATCGCGACCGTTCGCCAGATCAGCAGCGGTCGGCAGCAGTATCTCGTCCGGAGTGACTCCGACGCCCTCCAGGCTGTGACCGTCAGGCATTATCAAGTCGCCTACGGTCACCGACATAAAATACACAGCCCGCAGCGGCCCCTGATCTAAAAATACGTCATGCTGCGCCTCCATGGTGTTGCCGGAGCTGACGTCACCGAGTATCTTTGCTCGACCTTGTAATTGCACTGTTCGAGCAAATATCTCGGCGGCTGAGGCAGACCGACTGTCGACCAATACGATCAACTTTCCTGTATAGCCGTCCCGGGTGTTCGGCTTCGCCGTCAGAGCGTGCGGCTTTTCGCGGGAGATAACATCGGCCACCTTTGCTTGGCTGGGCATCACGTCATCCAGATATCGCATGGCCGAATCCTCCCACCCGCCCTCGTTCCCGCGAAGATCGACAATCAGCGCGTCGTGCCGGCGCGCTTTTTTGATGAGGCTATCCACATCGCCACCGAGCTGGGTGAACGAAGGAAGCTTGATCACAAGGAGTTGTGGGCCTAGATCTTTTATCTCAGGACCCAGCTGATCCATGGACTCTTCGTAACTCAGTCTCTCTCTCCATCTCTCAATTTCTGGAGCGTAAGGGGTATAAGTGAGCGGTTTGACAATAGATGTCACATCCAGCTTATGAACCTTTCCAGCCAAGTCTCGTGTGTACAGGTGCAGCACTGGTCTTGGAATAATTGTGTAGAGGGCGTATTGCAGCCGTATCCCGCTGGCGCGTTCGACGGTAAAACCGTTGATGGTCAAAACCTCATCACCGGGCTTCATGCCCTGCCGTGCTGCGTCGCTGCCCGCTTTTACCCGCGTGACATAACAGCGATTTCCTATGACCTGGAAGGTCCAGCCGTAGTCGACTGAAGCAACGCTCCGGGGGGGCACAAAGAACGTATGAGAGTCGTGTAGCTTTTCCAGAAGTGCTTCGATCTCTGCATTCGCCGTCGCCAGATCAGGAGCATCATCAATCTGCGCCTTGGTCTGATTTACCAAGGCGGCCCAATCGAGTCCTCGCAGCGTTGCGTCGTAGTAATGTTTCCGCACACTCTCTGCGACGTCGGACAGCATGGTTCTTGCCAGAGCGCGATCCTGAGTGGAAAGCTTCTGCGGCTCCTGCGCATGGCTGGAGATTCCAACACAAGTAGCGCAGATAGCCACGGCTAGTCCCACGGAAGAGGCAATACGGTTGCATCGATGGACTATACGACTGGCGGATTTGTGGTAACGCATCCCTATCGAATCTCTGACGATGGGGGTTCCGTTGAGGTCTGTACCATTTGGAATGATCTTGAGCAAGACAGCGCTTGCCAGTTCCGATTGCGCAATAGGAATTCCATTTATTAGCACTCTTGCCCGGACTGAAACTTCTTGTTTGACTTCGTCAGCCATTCTGAGATTCCTGGAATCGATATGTACTCTGCGTTTGCTCCTGGGAACAGGTAATTAGATCACCATCGCTCAGGGCGTATTGAAATACCACTTATTAGCCAAGCGTAATTCCGGATTGAACCGCCCTGTCCAGATACCTCATTTTCCGCTTGTTTGACGCCTTTGATTCAAGATGTTGATTGCTCTTTGATTTATGCACAGGCTCTCCGTATTTCCTGCAAAGTCGAATTTCTATGAGCAGGCTGCTAACGTCAAGGGTTTTTGATTTTTCTTTCATGGCGGTTTTGTCTCTGGTGTCGTTTTTGTTGTGATTGGACCGCATTGTTGTTCTCCACCGTGTTTCTATTCGCACTTTGAATGAGCCGTTCGGGCTCTGTGCCGGTTGGGGTCAGAAGGAGAAGTCGATGCTGCCAGTTATCGGACGGCCTTATCAAGGCCCAACCCGACACGCAGTCATCGGGACGCGGGGTTCGCAACAGTGAACTTGCTCAGGCTGCTACCGCATAGAACGATAGGTATGGTTTTTGCGTGACCCAGATGCGATGCAGCAGTACAGCAAGCTTGCGTGCAACAGCAACGATGGCCCGGTTCCGAGACTGTTTGCCTCCGCGCGATGCCAGATGGAGGCCCCACTGTCGTAAGGTCGAGTCTTTTCCGCGCGGGCCGGGGACGTGGTTGGCGCACTCGACCAGTAGAGAACGCAGATAGGTGTTGCCAGCTTTGCTGATACCGAGCTGAGGTTCGCGATCCCCGGACTGACTCCGTCTCGGTCGCAGACCTAGATAGCACCCGACGTCACGACTTCTCTGGAAGCGTTCCTTGTGGCCCAGCGTCAAGACGTACGTTAACGCCGTGAGCTGCGATCTGAAAAGAACCACACGTCAAAAGCACGGATGTGCAAACCTCCAAGATCGAGTTGATTCTGCGACGCCGTTGATTCTCTCTCATCGAATCCCGCATTTCCGCAAGTCTAGCTAAACGCGAACTTCCTCGAAAGTCGGGTTTTCGGAAACTACGGTTGAACACGTCGAAAACACCGTTTTGCGTGCTCTGAGAGCTACAAGGTGAAAGGTCGTCTTGCCAAGATCGATACCAACCGAACGAATCTGCAGGTCGATGATCCTCCTTAACCTGCCAAACACGATCTCCACAACTCACTCGAAGATCAAGCGGCGGACCATCTCATCAACGGGGTTTGCGGCAACTACGAGGCGAACTTGCCGAAAAGCGGGGTGCATTCGATAGGTCGCTGCAACACCATCTAGTAGAAGTTCTTCTATTGAGGATGGTGTCTATGAGTGAAGGAAAGCAGTCGAGACTATCTCCCGCGCAGAAGGCTGATGTCTGGGGGCGATGGAAGGCGGGGGAGTCGTTGCATGAGATTGGGCGTGCCTACGGCAAGCCCCATAACTGCATTCGCTGTGTGTTGTTGCCGCGCGGAGGGATTGCTCCAGCCGCTCGCCAGCGCTCTCGCATAGCGCTCACCCTGGCTGAGCGAGAGGACATTTCGCGAGGAATCGCTTCCGGCTCATCGATCCGCACGATAGCCAGCGGCCTCGGTCGGGCGGCGTCGACCGTGAGCCGGGAGGTCACGCGTCATGGCGGCTGTGCGGCCTATCGCGCTCACGATGCGGATCGGCAAGCCTGGAAATCCGCTTTGCGACCGAAGAGGTGTCTTCTTGCCAGCAACCGCAAGTTGCGAAACATGGTCGCGAGTAAGCTGGTGTTGGACTGGTCGCCGGAGCAGATTTCCGGATGGCTGAAGACACAGTATCCCGACGACGAGAGCATGCGCGTGTCCCACGAGACCATTTACCGAAGCCTGTTCATCCAGGCGCGGGGCGTGCTGAAACAAGAGCTGATGGAGCACCTGCGGAGCAAGCGGCGCATGCGCCGCTCGCTCCATGCAACGGTCAGCGGACAGTCCCGCGGCCAGATCGTCGATGCCGTCTCGATCCGTGAAAGGCCCGCGGAAGTGGAAGACCGAGCGGTTCCTGGACATTGGGAAGGTGATCTGCTCAGCGGCGCAAAGAACAGTTACATCGCGACTTTAGTGGAGCGTCAGTCACGCTTTGCCATGCTGGTCAAGGTGCCGGGCAAAGACACTGAAGCGGTCGTTCAAGCCTTGAGCCGGCAGGTTCGTAAACTCCCGGCGACCCTGCGGCGTTCGCTGACCTGGGATCGCGGGTTGGAGATGGCCAGGCACAACGAGTTTACAGTGGCCACCAAGGTGAAGGTGTACTTCTGCGATCCGCAGAGTCCCTGGCAGCGCGGCACCAATGAAAACACCAATCTACTCTTGCGACAATACTTCCCCCGAGGGACCGACCTTGCCCCAATCTCGCAAGCGCAGCTCGACCAGGTCGCGCTGCGATTGAATCAACGTCCCAGAAAGACCTTGGGTTTCCAAACTCCTGCAGCTAGACTGCAAGCAAGTGTTGCGTCGACCGTCTGAGCCGGCAGGACTTTTCAGGGGCAACGAAGATCACTTCCGATAAGCCGACCTTCTATGAGCAGGTCACTGCCGTCAAGCTTTTGTTTTTCTTCATAGGGCTTTTGTATTTGTTGTTGGATTGGTTGCAACGCATGTTGCTCTCCACCCGTGTTTCTCCAAAAACCGGCCGTTCGCCGCGACCCTCTTACCGCGGCCGAAAGTTCACCGTAACAATCGTCGCCACATCCGCAGGCTGTCCATTCACCAGATAAGGTTGATACCGCCACTGCCGCACCGCATTCGACGCCGTTCCCCGCAGCAGTCGATGTCCTCGCAGCACACGCGTCGCCACCACCTTCCCGTCCCGCGACACCACCGCCTGCATAATCACCTGTCCCTTCATGTGGATCAGTCTCGCCAGCTTCGGATACGCAGGCTCTGGAGCCGAGATCACATTCGCCGCCATAACGCCCGACGAAACCGTGTAGACTCCCATCCGTTTCGACGGCAAGTTCCCCATCGAAGGCAATATGGGCGCCGCCCCCCCACTCGTCCCACTCGCCGCAGCCGGAGGCATCGGCTCACCCGCTGCCGGTTTCGCTCTGACAACAGGGCCACTCGCGTCCTGCCGGACCGCCATCGCATCCACGGCAGAACCCGCCCCAGCACCACTCACAGCAGCAGTCCCCGCTACGCCACCGCGATCAGTCTGTCCCGTCGGAATCCTGGCCCCCGAGTCCGAAGCCCTTCCCGCCGCTCCTTCAGCAGGCCTCACCGTAGAGACCGTCGGCTCTCCAACTGGTCCCGCCGCAGGCCGCGCCCAGGGATGCATAGTCACCACGGCCGCCACCGCCAGCCCTGCAACCGCGGACATCGCAAGCCCTCCGGACCGCACGCGCGAACTTCTGCGCTTCGCATCGTCACTCACTGCCGGTCTCAACGCGGGCGGCGCAGCCCGTTGCACTACGCTCGTCTCGGCGTCGGAGTCTCCCTCTGACATAACCTCCGGTCCCGGACTCTCAGACGCCAACTCCCCGTCCTCAGCGCCCATCGAGATTGACCACGCCCGCGAATAAAACTCGGTCGCAGCATGCGGATGAAACCCGCCGACAGCCTCGCCGGCCCGAGCCGCTAGGTCGACCACCCCAGCGACAGCTGCCACCCCCGCCACATCCACTGGCCCCGCATCTCTCGCGACATCCCCCGCTGCAACATCGTCCAAAGCCTCAGCCCGTCCCCCTCGCCTAGCCTTACCCAGAAACCCCAGCAACTCCCGTACCGGCTCCCGCACCGCCTCACCAGCCTCGGCAATCCTCGCGCCGCCCATCGCCACCGTCATCAGTTCCAGTAGCTCCGTAATCGCAATCGTCCCTTGTTCGCGGTACACCACCGACCGCGTCAGCGAAGCCAGCTCCTCACGAAACGTCCCTGGCTCCCTCAGCGCCTGTGCAAACGCCGCCAGGTTCTCCGGTGCCCCGAACCGCATCTCCCAGCTTGCAAAAAACTCACGCAGCTCAGCGACATATGGCGCAAAACGCCCGCCGTCGGCCATCCTGGCGACCCCGCCACCCGGGTTCACTTCCGCCGCGTGAGTTTCCATGCAAACATAAGATGCGTACTCCGCGCGACAGATAATCCGTTACCGCGAGAATTCTTAGAAATTGAACCGGCGGCGCGCCCTCTGTCTCTTATCCCCGAGCGAGCTTCCTTGAAAGTCGGCTTTTCGGCAAGGTTCATCGAGCATCGCGGTTCGGGAAGCCGTAGTTTCCCAAAACCCCGTTTTCAGGGAACTACGGGACGCCACTTGTCCGAGATGCCGACTATTCGTCCAAATGACGAGATGTGCGTTTATCAGGATTCGTCCTGGGTGTGCTATGGAGTTTCATGTTTCAGGAGCGCATCGTGGCGAGTCGGTTTCGAGGCAGCCAAGCGTGAAGGCAAAAAGGGAATGGACCCGGTTCACGAGTCCGGTAAAGCCCATCAAAGAAGATGAATAAACGACCTGCGATTGATTCGTGGAACTGGAGCGAAGGCTTCCAGGCGCCGCTATGCCATCCACAGTCTCGAGCATCCATAATCTGAGTAGCGGATCTCCACTCGGAGAGCTTGGAGTAGGGTCGATCTGCACAACACCACCAGAGTCCGGTTTCAGGAAGCGCAGGACCAGGTCCCACTGAAACGCGCGCGAATACCGCCTCGAAGGCGCCGTCCCGCTCCCTGACACAGAAGTCGAAGAGCTTCATTTCGGCCTACGTGCTGCGCATGAACGATGAATGAGAGAACGCTTCAGTCGCGGGTCAAGACTGCGGATAGTGCTCCGAGGCGGTTCTCACGGATGTTTTCGAGCCAGATTGGCAGCTATGGTCGGGAAATCCGGACCCATCACAATGCCGAGGCTCGGTCCGCTCGGTGGTCGAGCCATGGCCGTCGTGACCCAGTCAAGCGCAATCTGTGTGTCGTCACGTCAGAGAACCACCTTAAGCCCGGCTACTTCAAGAGACTTGCACATACAGCCCTCGCTGAGCAGGAACCTGGTTGCGACGTCGCGTGCCCAAGGCGCGGGATACACGACATCGTGCGCCCCAGCGGTGCTGGTTAGGAAGCCTATATCAGCCGTTTGCCGTATCCCAACGATCACGCGTTTGAAACAATCTTCGGTTTCTCCCGGACTCTCATCCCGCTTCTTGGCCGGCCCCCCGCTCGCCGGCTACGCGGCAGAAGACGTTCCCCCTTCTGCACTTTCCCCCGTTTCGGCGCAGCCGCACGCGCATATGAACCAACGTGCCAAGTCTTTGCGTGACTCAACCCATTTTGAAAAGCATACCCGTGATGCTGTACGGTTCAGGTGAGCGCGGGATAGCTCGTGTAGCCAGCAGCGTCTCCTCCGTAGAAAGTCGTCGGATCCGGTTCATTCAGAGCGGCTCCGAGTTGCAGCCGCCTTGGTAGATCCGGGTTGGCCAGAAAGGCGCGGCCGTACGCGATAGCGTCGGCATGCCCGGTCCGCAATGTCTCCTCTCCCCTGGGCCCGTCATATCCGCCATTAACGACGTAGAGACCTTTCCAAATTGTTCTCAGCTGAGCCGACACGGCCATATCCTCCTCGCTGCTTCCTTTGCTGTTCTGCGCCGTTTCAACGACATGAAGGTACCCGAGCCCATAGCTGTTGAGTTTTGCGACGGCGACGGAGAAGGTCTCGAGTGGGTTGTCGTCCGACATGTCATTAAAGCCGCCCGTCGGAGAGATTCGCACACCCACCTGTCCGCTATCCCAGACCTCCAGTACGCGTTCGACCGCTTCCGTGAGAAAACGGACGCGATTCGCCGCAATACCTCCATAGTCATCGGTTCGCTGATTCGATCCTGTTCGGAGAAATTGATCGACCAAATATCCATTCGCCGCATGAAGCTCGACCCCGTCAAATCCGGCTTGTCTTGCGTTGCCGGCTGCTCGCCGATAATCTTCCAAGGTCTCTTTGATCCCGCTAGCCGTTAAGGCAACGGGCTCCGACACCGGTGCCAGACCCGTGGCAATCAACGTCTGGCTATTGGCACGGATCGCTGAGGGAGCTACTGGCTGTGCATTGTTCGGCAACAAGGACGTATGAGAGATTCGGCCAACATGCCACAACTGAAGAAAGATTCGGCCTCCACTCTGATGAGCGGCTTCCACAACACGGCTCCACCCTCGCACTTGTTCGGGGGAATGAATCCCTGGAGTATTGATGTACCCTTTGCCCATGGGCGAGATCTGCGTCGCCTCGGTCACGATAAGTCCAGCTGAAGCGCGCTGCGAGTAATAAGTTGCCGCGAGTTCGCCCGGCACGCCATCTGCGTCTGCGCGGTTGCGCGTAAGCGGTGCCATGAAGACGCGATTTGCCAGGACCAATGATCCAAGCTGAACAGATTCGAAGAGATTCGCCATATCTGTACTCCTGTTGTTCAACGACGTGGTGGGCTGCTGGTGATAAGCCGGCGGTGAAGAACTCATGTCAGGTTCGACACGCCTGCTGGGCACTCTGACCGAATATGGCAGGGTTCGAACTCCGTTATTGAGTCGGCATATCGCCAGCCTTCTCTGCTCGCCGCTCCTTCCAAACAGCAAAAGCAGTGAGCAATCCAAGCAGGAGAACCGCAAAGGGAATCACAGGCGGCTTGATACCGAGAGGAAGAACGCTGGCAGGCACCCCGGGCTGCAGGTGGACATAGATTGCCACGCACATCTGAACAACGAGGATAAAAGACGCGATCAGGAGGACTTGATCTCTGCTTTTTGCGGTCAACGATCTCCAAAGCCATGGCAGTAAGAACAGGCACCCGGTCAGCATTTCCGTCAGTTTGCCCGCGAGAATCGACTCGTGGGGTAGATGACTCTGTTGAATCTGGATAACAAACCATCCACGGAACGGCCGGAAGAATTTGAGGAATCCGAACATGAACATCAGAACTCCCAGGATCAGCGATAAAACCTTGCTTAGGCGGCTAGACAATTTCTTTCTCACTTTCGGATTTTTCGACCTCCGCAGCGCCAGCTCACGGGCATCTTTCGGGGAATTGGCGCTGATCCAGGGTTTAACTCTCGGACCGAAACGCGAGGGCCGATGTAGCTATCTCCTACGCAGCCAGAAACCTTATTTCTTCCAAGACCTAGACTTGAACAAAATCCAAAAGATCATCAAATGTGAAGCAACTACCACGGGAAGGTAAAATGTATAGATATACCAAAAGGTAGCTAGGTTGAAGCTCGGGACGTTCAACTGCAAGACGCCACGCACTCCGTTTAGCAGATCCACGAATCCCCACGTGTTGAACATCCACACCAGAGGAACGGCAACACGCCAGTTGCTCCGCAGAGCAAAGATGGAAGCGAGGGCCAGCGCCGCTGCGATGAGATCACCGTAAGCAGCCTTGTTAAGGAAGTCTCTGGGCAGTCTCGGATCGACCATACCTGTAACCAATAAAGTCATCCCCACATAGCGGAACACATGCACAAAGAGCAGCGGAATTAGCGCAGAATTACGAGGAAGTTTGGTTAGGGACGGCCAAACGTACCACGCCACGACTACCGCGCAGACGACAGCACTCGAAAAAAGCTGCAGCCAAAAAATAGAGACGTTATTCATCGCGAGTTCCATGCGCGAAGTAATCTCCGCAAAAACCGCTAACTGTGCTCAATATTCGGCTCCCTTTCATGAGGCGGATTTGGGGACAGACATGTCTGTCTGCTTTATTGATAGTATAGACAGACCAGTCTGTCTTCTGTCAAGATAATTCGATGAAAGCAAAAAAACAATCCGATCCGCGAGCGAGGATTCTAGCGGTTGCCGACCGTCTGTTCTACGCAGAGGGGGTCCGCGCGACCGGCACCGAGAAGATCATGTCCATCGCCGAAGTCGCAAAGGCGACGTTTTATCGGCATTTCGAAAGCAAAGATGCCCTCGTGCTTGCATACCTCGAAAATCGCGATCGAGCTCTTTGGAACTATCTCTCTCATCCCACTCCCCCAAAGGATCTGCGTGAGGCTCTGATCAAGTTCGAACAATATGCGAACTGGCCCGAAGTGATCGGCTGCCCGTTCCTTCGTATCGCATCCGAATACCCGGATACCGCCCATCCGTTTCATCGCCGGGCGATCGAACACCAAGATAAGATTCTTGACTATCTAACCGATCTGCTAAAGCCCTTCTCAATCGACAGAAGGGCGGCGGCGGCGGCGATACTTAGCGTCATCGATGGCGCCCTCTCCACGCGAATGCTCTACGGGACTTCGAAGGAGATTCCGCTTCTCTCGCCCGCCGAGGCAGTACTCGAGAGCTTTCAGAACGAGTGAACTGAACCACTGTAGGCCCGTTTGGTGTCAGACAGCGAGACCGCCATAACCAGAGCAGCTTTCGACGACCACCACTTGTAGAGGATTGGTTTGCCTTCCATCGTCAGCTCTCGCACTGACCACTGCTGCAGAAAGGCATAAGACTGCGTCCATCACTGCCTTCTCCTCAGCTTCGAACGTGGACGACCACGAGGGCGAGCTTTAGGAGTGGACATCATTTTCTTCAAATCTTTTGATTCAGTTGAATCCGACGGCCTGCTCACACATCTAACTTCGTTACGTAGCGTAAATCTAGATATATGGAGCGACTACTAAAGCATGGTCCCGACCAGTCCCAAGATCGATCTTGAAACTGAACTAAAGACGCAGCTAAAGGCGCTGCTGGATGGTGGGCTGGCACACGCGAAGCTCGATGATGCAGTGAACGATATACCCTTCGAGAAGCAGGGCATCGTGCCGGATGGCCTGCCGTACTCCGCCTGGCAGTTGCTCGAACACCTCCGCCTCGCCCAGAAAGACATTCTGGAATTCAGCGACAATGCCGACGGCTCCTATAAGCCAATGAAATGGCCCGACAATTACTGGCCGAAAGACGCGGCCCCGTCCGACGAAAATGCGTGGGATGAGTCCATCGCAAAGCTGAAAAAAGATCGCGCAGCCTTCGAGAAGTTGCTCAAAGACCGCGACCTGACCGAGGCTTTCCCGTGGGGTGACGGCCAGAATCTTCTGCGCGAAGCCCTGCTGATCGCCAGCCACGCAAGCTACCACACAGGCGAACTTATCGTGACGCGACGCCTCATGGGTGAGTGGAAGCCTAAGAAGGGGCACGCGTGAACGAACCCGGTTTAAGCCAGGGCACGCTCACGGTTAAAACCATTGCCGTCGTTGGGCTTTCCGGTGATCCGATGAAGCTAAGCCACTATGTCTCCGCCTACATGCAGGCGGCAGGAGAAATACGAGATGAAGGTTCTCGTCACAGGCGCAACAGGTAAGGTCGGATCTTTGCTCGTCACGGAACTGATCGAGCGCGGAGCAGATGTGCGCATTTTCACTCGCAACGAACCAAACCCGAAAGCTGTTCGAACGAGGTTGAGGTAGCCTTTGGCGATCTTCTCGATCGAGAATCGGTCGCTCGCGCAATGGAGGGAATTGACAAGCTGGCAGCCGCTGCGATTTCACTGACCGAAAAAGGCCATGTGAGTCAGACTTACGATTTGGTTGGACCGACCATTATCAGCGGTCGCTCAAGTGCAGCCCTCTGAAGCAAGCTCATGGGCAAACCAATCAAGTATGCCGGGCACGACTTGGAGCATTGGGAACGACAGGTACGCGGGCAGATGCCTTCATGGACAATCTTTGACATCCGGACTATGTTCGATGGTTTCTTCGCATACGGTTACAAGGCTACGGAGGTTGAGGTCGCTCGCGTGACGAAGCTACTGGGGCACGCCCCTCGCAGCTATGAGGACTTCGCAACGCAAGCCGCTTCAGAGTGGAAGCGTAAGCGCGAGATGTGAGCCCCACGCGGTCACGACTGCTTGAACCAGGAAGACGACGTTTCATCCCCAAAGGAGAAACACAATGGAGATACCACAACCCGTCCTCAAGATAAAAACCACAGCGCTCATTCTCGCTCGGATTGGCGGCAACCGGCATGGCACAGCTGCCGATTCATCAGCCAGATCCCGAAAAGCAGCGCGTCGCGATTGCGAAGGCTTAGTTTCCTCATTGGAACTTGGTCTGGCGAGGCACACGTGCAGCGGGGGGTGATCTCGTCACCCTGGCGCAAACGGAAGAAGCCTACTACAAGCTCGACGGCCTCATCTTGGTGATTGAGGGCACTGGACGAATCGGAACAGAACAGCCGCCTTTTCTTCAAGCTCTCGGAATCGTCTCCTTTGACGACGCAACAGGAACGTACGGTCTTCGTACCTGGAATAACGGACGCTTTATGGAGAGCGAAGTTCAACTGCTTGGAGACGGCAAAAGTCGGCGGTGGGGATTCGGTGCTGGCGAAACACGAAACACTTTGCTGCAGCTTGATAAGGACGCTCAATGGACAGAAAAGGGCGAACTGAATTCGCAGTCTAAGAACGGGATTCGTCCGGAGGAGCTTGTCCGTTTCCTTGGGCGAGTCTCGTTTTGCTTTTGCGCTCCCATTGCCGGCTGCTGAACCATCTCCGCTCTCCTTCTCAATCTGCTGCAAAAAGAACTCACCAGGACTTCCATTGCCGTTTTGAGACGGAGTTGAAGCCCTCTGATTACAGGAGGAAGAACGCTATTTTGACCGCTTCTGTGCAACTCTTCGCTTCCCTAGCATGAGCTGCGCAAGCAGTTGATCGACGTATGCTTCGGTCAGTGGAGCCGTTTTCATCAGGAGCCGGTAATAAATGGGACCGATCAGGGAGTCGACGAGCAGCTCAGAATCGACCTCCGCATAGAACTCGCCAGCTTGTTTGCCACGTTCTATCTCAGCCACCAGAGCATCCCGCCTTTGTCCGAGGTGTTTCTCGTATAGGTCGGAGAGGAGACCTGGGTCATTCTGCCCCTCTGCGATCAGATCAGCGAAAACCTTACCAAACATGCCATTGAAGGCACGCACCAGGCGGTGCATCCCCGCCCGAATCGCCTCCTCCGCTGTCTTGGCTGAGATGGGTTCTTGCTTGGGAACCAGACGTTCATGGAGGACTGCCATCACGAGAGCTGCCTTCGACGGCCACCACTTGTAAAGGGTAGGTTTGCCCACATTGGCCCTCTCAGCGATGCCTTCCATGGTTAACTCTCGCACTGACCGCTCCTGCAGAAAGGCATAGACCGCGTCCATCACTGCCTTTTCGGAAGCTTCGGAACGTGGACGACCGCGAGGGCGAGTTTTAGGGGCGGAAATCATTTTCTTCAAAATCTCTTGATTCATTTGAAACCAACAGGGCCATGGTGCATCAGATTGATATGATTTACATACCGTAATGTAAATAAAGTGTGGCAGTGGTTAGAGGAGCAAACCGTTGGGACGACATTGAGGCGGCCCAACCTCAACCTTATCGGATTCCGCGAACAACATGAATCCCGGGAAGCAAAAGTTGGCCGACAGCAAGCACAATCTGCAGGCAAGGAAGAGGTCTTATGAAGTTACTTCGAATTGATTCAAGCGCTCGGGGTACTTCCGTCACCCGCAAACTCACTGCCGCGTTTACTGACGCATGTAAAACACAACATCCAGCCGGAAGCGTTATCGAGCGAGATACTTGCTCATTTCCATTGCCTTTAATGACCGACGAATGGTCGGCAACGTACAGCGATCCCGCCACGCTGACCGTCGCCCAGCGTAAATATCTTTCCGTTTCCGATTCTCCCGTGGCGGAGCTGTCTGACGCGAACACGATCATCATTGGCGCACCGATGTATAACCTGACGGTCAGCGCGCCTCTGAAGGCCTGGATTGACCAAGTAGTACGGGTTGGAAAAACCTTTGCCTATGGACCGACCGGCCCCAAAGGGCTGTTGGGTGGGAAGAAGACAGTAGTTGTCACGGCCCGAGGCGGATCTTACACACTGGACTTCGCAGCTCCCAACTTCGACTTCGAGGAAGCATATCTCCGCCGCATCCTCGGCTTTATTGGTCTGACCGATGTGACATTCATCCATGCCGATTTTCAAATGCGGTCGGAGCAGGGTGGCCCATCCTTGGCTTCTGCGAGGGGGCTTGTTGAAAGGGCGGCAGCCGAGCCCCACCCGGTCACTACTGCTTGAACCAGGAAGACGACGTTTAATCCCAAAGGAGAAACACAATGACACTACAACCCATCGAACCAAGCAAGGCGACCGGCGAGGCCAAAGTACTGCTTGACGCCATACAGCAGCGACTGCCACGGGTGCCGAACATGCTGGGGATACTGGGACATTCGCCAAAAGTCCTTGGTTCCTATCTCGACCTCACTGACGCATTCAACAGCCAGTTGTCTGAGCGGTTGCGGGACTTGATCACCATCACCGTGGCGCAGATCACGGGCGGCGATTATCTTCTGTCATTTGCCCATGTTCTCGCCAAACGCGAAGGCCTGAGCGATGAACAAACGAACGCGGCCCGTCGTGGCGAGTCTTCCGATGTAAAGACGGCCGCCGTGCTGCGATTTGCTGCTAAAGCTGCCCCCGACCATGGGCGCGTTTCTGAAAGCGATCTTGCGGCAGTCCGCGAAGCTGGTTACACCGACGCCGAGCTCGTTGCCATCGTGGCGTATATTTCATTTTCCGTGTTCCGCGTTTATTTCAACCTCATGGCCCAAACATCCATCGACTTCCCTGTCGTGAAGTCGGCGGACTTAGCGTAGACGCCAAACAGCGGGACTTGGGGCGAATACGCTCCGGGGCCTTAAGAACTTGCAGATCACCAAACCTTTTGACAGGAGTTAACAATGACAGCATCCGATCCCCATCCAAGAAAACGTGTAAAAGTCCTCGACTCCGAAATGAGCTATGTAGACGTGGGCGAAGGCGATCCCATCGTTTTCCTGCACGGCAATCCGACGTCCTCGTACCTTTGGCGGAACGTTATTCCGCACGTCAGCGACATTGGGCGGTGCCTTGCTCCAGACATGATCGGCATGGGGCAACCGGGCAAGTCGCCGTACTACTCTTACCGCTTCGTCGATCATGCGAGCTACCTCGATGCCTGGTTCGACGCCATGAACTTGAGCAAGGTCATCCTGGTCATCCATGACTGGGGCTCCGCGCTCGGCTTTCACCGCGCTTTCCGCCATCAGGATAAAATCGCGGCGATTGCTTACATGGAAGCAGTAGTCAGGCCGTTCACGTGGGAGGATTTCGGCCCAGCAGGCGAAATATTTCGCGCTCTTCGATCGATCGCAGGCGAACACATCGTTCTGGACCAGAACGCCTTTGTCGAAAAGGTATTGCCGGGGGGTTATTCGGTCTCTTAGCGAGGAGGAGATGGCCACCTGTCGTGCTCCCTACGCCGAGCGCGAAGCACGGCTGCCGACGTTGATTTGGCCGCGACAGGCCTCTGTCGCCGGCGAACCCGAGGACGTGACTACGATCGTTCGGGCATATTCGGAATGGCTCAGCCAAAGTCAGATTCCGAAACTGTTCATTGCCGCCGAACCCGGGGCAGTTATCACGGCGGGCAGCGCAAACCGGCAGTTCTGCGAGACCTTGAAAAACCAGCAGGAAGTGACCGTCAAAGGCCGGCACTTCGTGCAGGAGGACTCCCCCGACGAAATTGGCATGACGCTGAGGCGCTTCGTAATTGAGACACGCTCGGGCGTTAAATCTCTGGGTTAACGTCCACGCTTGTGGTGGAAATTCTGCGCTCGCCTGGGTTGGGGCATGCCCCAACCCAGGAGGCGCGATTTGAAGCTGGTCAACCACTCAAGAAAAAGGAAAGACGATGACGACAGCTACGAGAGTTTCGAAAGTTCGCAATATTGTGAGCAACATTCTGATCTTTCTACCGAGCATTGCACTCTTTGCAAGCTCATTCACGAAGTTCGCGCATGTTCCTGCGATCGTGGCGCAAATGACGGCGGTGGGCTTTAGTGGACCAAGACTCATGATTGTCGCCGTTCTTGAGTTCGCGAGCTCTGCGCTTTTCCTAGTTCCCAAAACCCGCCTTTTTGGATTACTTCTAGTTTCCGCATATCTCGGCGGAGCCATTGCGGCGCAGCTTGGACATGGTCTGCCTCCGGAGCCCCCTGCGGTTCTTCTCGCGTTGCTCTGGATAGGCACGTGGCTGAAAAAGATACACAACTGCGTAGCGTACGGCCCCTGGCCGACGATGCTGCAATTCGCCTAGCAGGAGATTCCGAAATCGCGCATGGCTAGCTCGTCGCGTCTCTTCCTCGCAACGATTCATCAACCAGAGAGGGAAATGATTCATGATCGGGTCCAAATTCAAGCTCGGAAGTGCAGAGGCGGCTAAAGGCAGTAACCAGATTCCAGATCCGCATATCCCTTGGCCCGCGGAGCACGCACCCGCAACGGCGAGAGTCTTTGCACAAAATATCGTTGATGTTGCCGCCTCGCCCCAAGCTGTTTGGTCGCAACTCATTGATTGCGTCGCCTGGCCGCGCTGGTACAAGCACTGTTCGGATGTGTCCATACTTCGTGGCGGACCGTGCTTGGGTGCTCACTCACAATTTCGATTCAAGACATTGGGCTTTTACTTCGAGCCTGAAGTCGTGACGTTCGTACCGAATCGAACGCTTGTTTGGTCGGCCGAAGGGCCCGCGGGAACGAGCGGCTCCCACGCGTGGTATGTAGAACCGAGAACTGCGGGTTGTCGCGTCACTACGGAGGAGGCACAGAGCGGGTTGCTTCTTTTCTTTCTGCGTGCGCGCACTCGCGACCGGCTTCTGGTGTCACACGAAGAGTGGCTTCGTTCCCTCATGGAGCGGGCGGAAGGCAGCAAGAACTAGATCCATCCGACGCGCGTCTACGATCCCGTAGCAGTGATCATTAGGGCCACCTCAGATCGACAATGATTGTTGCATCGTGTTCGCTGACTCTTCCGTCGCGAAGGTCGTTGGCGATAACAGGCGTGGGTGTTGAAAAAGTCGGTACGAATTAGCTGATTTCCATGAAATCCGTATGGCAATGCGAGGTGTTTAGCAGCATAGTTTGACCATGCTGTTGTGGATGGCCATTGTCGGAGGACTAACGCTCATGATGGGTCAGCACGTGCGCTCTGAATCGTTGTTCTACTACTTCCGACTGGAAGATCAGGTTCCAGAGAACCATCTGTTGCGGTTGATTGATAAGCACATCGACTTCGGCTTCGTGCGCGAGCGGCTGAAGGAAAGCTATAGCGATACTGGTCGTCCTTCTATCGATCCGGAACTGTTGCTCCGGATTCTGCTGATTGGCTATCTGTACGGCATCGACAGCGAGCGCAAGCTTGTCGAGGAACTGCGCATGCATCTGGCGTGGCGGTAGTTCACAAGTCTCGGTTTTGAGGAGGAGGTTCCGCATCACTCCACGTTTTCGAAGAATCGCCATGGGCGCTTCCACGAATCGAAGCTGTTCGAGCAGTTGTTCGAGGAAGTTGTGGCCCGATGCCTGGCCGTAGGACTGGTGCGCGGAGACAAGTTATCGGTCGATGGAACTTTCGTTGAAGCGAACGCTTCCAGGGAGAGCCGCATTCCGCGAGAGCAGCTGACGGAAGCCGCGCAGGTCAATCGAACGGTGCGCGAGTACTTGGCTGAGCTTGAAATGCAGAATCCAGTAGAGGAACCGACGCATAGCCAAGACAAGGTGTCCACCACCGATCCGGACTCCATGTATGCAACAAAAGGCGGCACGCCGGCGCGCATGGGGTACTACAACAACTACCTGGTTGATAACCACAGCTGCATCGTTGTGGGCGTGCACGCGACAGGCGCTCGCCTGAGCGAGGAATCTCGAGCCGCAGAGAATATGATCGCTCGCTTCGCCCAAAGGCAAGGCCGGAAACCGCAGTCCATCGCTGCCGATGCGAGCTATGGCAATGGTGAGTTTTTGCAGTGGTTGATGGACCGGGAGATCACGCCGTACATGCCTACCAGGGATGCTGTGGGGCGAACGAGGAGCCCCTTCTAGGGTCCGGAGTGCTTTACCTACTTGCCGGATAGCAACAGCTACATCTGCCCGGCAGGCCAGCAACTGAACTATGGCGGTCGCAACGAGAGGAATCGTACGTTCGGCTATATCGGAACGCGCAAGAAGTGCGGTCCGTGCCAACAGAGATCCCAGTGCACGACCGGACCGTTCCGGTATCTTGCCATCCACATGAACGAAGCAGCTCGGCAACGAGCGCGAGATCTGTGGACAACACCGGAGTTCGAACAGGCACAACGAGAGCGGAAGAAGGTCGAAGCACTGTTCGCGGAACTCAAAAGCCACATCGGTCTTCGTCGCCTGCGCCTACGCAGGTTGAAGTTCGTCCCAGAGCAGTTCTTCCTGGCGGCCACCGCCCAGAACATCAAGCGACTAGTCCGGTTCCTGAGCCAGCCAACGACGCCACAGGTCACTGCGACTGCATAGGGCACCGGTAAGGGCGATACCAACTGACTCAACTACAGGGTTCAATCCCCAAAACTCAGGAAAACGGCGCCGACTTTTTCAACACCCACGCCTGTTACCACGAACCGAGAATTATTTAGGCTTCGCGGAGTGTGACGAGCCCCTGTTGACGAATAGCGTCTCGCGTCACAATCAATACCGGGTTCAGACAGTCCTCTATCTCTAATTCCACGGTGCGCCAATATAAAGGTGTCGACCAATACCTTCGTCTAATTAATCGTGACTTTGCGGATTTCCACTGCACCACAGATATATACTCGGGCGTGTTCGGCTTCCCTTGCACGTCGAATTGAGGCCACTCATAAACCGCAGGGCCTCAAGCAAAGAGATCGGCGAACGCGATTTCCCTGAGATTCCCTTCCGTCCGAGACGTTTCCACGCCGACGCGCCGCGCAAAGACAGGCACGATACAGGACGTGCCGTCGAGAACATCATCGACAAACGTAATCCGTGTCTCCGTTGAGGAGAAACGAATGGATTTTTCCGCAAAACAGCAGGTTCCGTGGGAACTCCTTCAGGACGCCTGTGAACTCCTTTAGAGGTTCACAACCGGCAGGAGATGATTCCCACCGCACGGGATTTCGAGCGGCACGCGCCTTCGGGGGCAAGTGACCTGTTGGTTGACCATCGCATTCAATGATCATGGCTTTCAATTCAGTTGAACGCAAAGGAGAAAAGCACATGGCAAATTCGACGTATGAAGTCCAGGCTTCGCAGTTCAACATCGACCGCACCTCTCCGGGGCGGTGGACGATCACCTTCAACAACCCGCCGATCAACATGTTCGTTCCCGCAACGATCGTCGAATTGGGAGCGCTAATGACCGACCTTGAGTCGGATTCGTCCGTGAAGGTCATTGTGTTCCAGTCGGTGAATCCCGATTTTTTCATCTCCCATCTCGACGTAGCCAAGGCAGCTGAACGGCCAGAGGCGCTGGGCCTTTGGCGCGAATTTGTGCTGCGCCTCTTGTCCACGCCAGTCGTGAGCATCGCCAAGATTCGCGGCCGCACGCGCGGCATCGGTAACGAGTTCGTGCTGGCCTGCGACATGCGCTTCGCCAGCCGGCAAAGTGCCCTATTCGGCAACCCCGAGGTCGGCGTCGGACTTGTCCCGGGCGGCGGAGCTCTGGAATGGTTGCCGCGCCTGGTCGGTCGCTCGCGCGCACTTGAGATCGTGCTCAGCGGCGACGATTTCGATGCTGATATCGCCGAGCGCTATGGCTGGGTGAACCGCACGCTAGACGATAACGACCTCGACTCGTTTGTCGATGCTCTAGTCCGGCGTCTGGCCTCATTCGACCGTGAAACGCTGGCCGCGGCGAAGGCCCAGGTCAATAGGTTCGGGGTGCCGACAGCTACCGAGCTCCAGTCGAGCAACGACCTATTCTTCCCACTGCTGGCCTTGCCCGATGCGCAGGCGCGCCGCGCGAAGGTTCGTAATATCGGTTACGGTGTTCGGGAGCGACTTCGAATTGAACTTCGGCCGGTACCTCCCTTCGTTCGGGCGGGCGGAACGGTGATGACACGGATAAGCATCAATAACGCATTGGCAGAGAGGAACCTATGTCCCATCATTTCGATACCAAACTTGCGAAAGAGGATCCAAGCCTGAACGTGTCTGATTTCTATTTGTTTCAGGGCGCTCCCGACACAACGGTGATGGCGATGACCGTCAATCCTGATGTTGTCCCCTTCACCGGATACTCTTCACATTGAGGGTTTGTATGCCTTCCGCCTGGACCTGACTGGTGACGCTCGCGAAGACGTTGTCTTCAAGTTCAGGTTCGCCGAACATGATGTGGCGAGCATTCACTTCCTGCGCGCGCTCCGATATAACGCGCTCTGGAGCGCCATAGAGTAGAGTTGACCGAGTCGCCACCCTATCCTGCCTTGGTGGTGTTCAAAAGAGAGAGTCCTTGAAGTGATAAGGTGGATCTCTCCTCGGGCGGGATCTTCGCGATGAACCCCATAGCGCTTCCTGAACTTCAAAGCGATCGCCCCGCTACTTCATCAGTTCCGCCTTCACAATCTCACTCACGAGCTTACCATCGTCCCGCAAGCCAGCAGCCCGAATCCACTGCTGAGCCACCTGCATCGCGGCGCCCAGATCCTTCGGCCCCGGCCTCACACCACCAGCATCCTTCTGCAAGTGCGCAATCACTCCGCGCACCAACTTCCGGATATCCTCCTCACCCGAAGTCTGAGGCAGATAACCCTCAATCATTCCGATTTCCAACTGCGCCTTCTCCGCCAGATCCGGCCTCCCGCCTTTCGTAAACGACTCCACCGCCTCTGTCCGTTGCTTGATCAGCGTCGTCAGAATCTGTGTCTCCTCAGCATTCGTCAGAGTCTCGTGCTTGTCGATCGCTTTGTTCTTAAGTGCCGCCTTCACCATCTGCAGTGTCGTCAACCTATGCTCATCGCGAGCTTTCATCGCCACCACAATATCCGTCTGAACCTTGTCGCTGATCTTCATAACTTCCTCAGATGATCGCTCTATCATCTTCGTTCAACCATCTCTTTAAAGCTGTGACGGTCGTCACAGACGTGGGCGGACTTCATCGCCTTCAATGGAGACAAGCCAGGCGTCATTGCTGGTATCGAGCACCGAAAGCACACTCACAGTGACCGATGGAGGTGACTATGTTGGTTATTGGACAGCGGGTCTCGGTTTCTGTGAAGGAGATTCCGCTCGTTGCCAATTTCTCCACCACCTCCGTGAAAGCTGCATCTAATGCTATGGTGGCGTTGCTCTTCGCCTTTCCTCTACCGTTGAGATCGCCTAGGTCTTCAATCCGTCTACCGTCTGCCGTCTCACATCGGGCGAAGAGGCAGTGATAGGTTTTGCCGACACATCGGTCTGCGATAAGGCGTCGCCCACAAGCCAAAGGGTAATCAGCCAGCTGCATTCGACAGAAAGAAGTAGGAAGGCCATGTATAAAAGACACGCGCAGGATGGCACAGTAGTTTATTTAGTGGGTGGTGGCATTGCTTCGCTTGCTGCAGCCGCCTTCCTCATTCGCGATGGAAACATCCCGGGCCACAACATCAAGATCCTTGAAGAGTCCGCCCGACTTGGAGGTAGTCTCGATGCCGCTGGAAGTCCTCAGGATGGCTATGTCATGCGAGGCGGCCGAATGCTTGAGAGCAAATATCTGTGTACCTACGATCTGTTTTCGTCGATCCCTACCCTCGATGGGCGGCAGACTGTGACGCAGGAGATATTCGAGTGGAATGCGACGATGAAGACCTTATCCAGAGCGCGTCTTTTTCGAGGCGGAAAGAGTATCAACGCTCCCAAGTTTGGCTTAAGTGAAAGGCACATCTTGACCATCGAACGGCTGGAACTGGAGCCGGAGAGGATACTCGGGCGGAGCAGCATCTCGGACCAGTTTGACCGATCCTTCTTTGAGACGGACTTCTGGTACATGTGGTGTACGACCTTCGCTTTCCAACCGTGGCACAGCGCGGTGGAGTTCAAGCGTTACCTTGTCCGCTTCACCCACATGGTCTCAGGCTTCAATACGCTCAGCGGGATTATGCGAACGGTCTACAACCAGTTCGACTCGCTGGTTCGGCCGCTCCGAAGATGGCTGGAAGAGCGCGGCGTGCAGTTTACGTTCGATATCCGCGTCAGTGATGTCGATCTCTGTCATGACGCTGAAGGCTATGCAGTGCAGCGAATTCAGTTTGAACAGAACCGACAAATGGGAGAGATCAGAGTCGCTAAGAGGGATCTTGTAATTGTGACACTAGGATCCATGACTGAATCGTCCAGTCTCGGCTCGATGGACTCGGCTCCGGTCCTCAAGGGTAAACTGGACGGAGGTTCTTGGGCTTTATGGGAGAAGATCGCGGCCCAAGAGCCTGACTGCGGCCATCCAGCTAACTTCGCCGATCACATAGAAGAATCGAAGTGGGTCTCTTTCACCACAACTCTCTACAACCCCACCTTCTTCAACCGAATCAGGGATCTCACAGGAAATGCCCCAGGAGAGGGGGGCCTGCTTACCTTCCCCGAGTCCAGTTGGTTAGCGTCAATCGTATTGCCTTACCAGCCCCATTTCATCGGACAACCCGAGGATGTGAACGTCTTATGGGGCTATGGACTTTTCGTCGACAAACCGGGCGACTTCGTGAAGAAGCCTATGTCGGCGTGCACTGGTCGAGAGATTATGACCGAAATCATGGGCCACCTTCACATCGAAGCCGATGCGAGCAAAGTCCTTGAACGTTGCATCTGCATCCCGTGCATGATGCCCTTTATAACCAGCCAATTTCTGCCCAGGAACAAAGGCGATCGCCCCCAGGTAGTGCCAAAGCGGTCGAAGAACCTCGCTTACATTGGACAGTTCTGCGAACTCCCAGATGACGTGGTGTTCACAGTGGAATATTCAATCCGCTCCGCACAAACCGCGGTGTACTCCTTGCTTGGACTAGACCGCATTCCGCCGCCTGTGTACAAGGGCCAGTACAATCCGCGCATTCTGCTCAGGGCCTTCCTGACGCTACACGACAAGAACGTCTAGATTTTTGATCGGTCGAGCATTTGTGTGCGCTATTGCACAGTTTCCCCATCTACTCCGTCCTATGATTTCGGCAAGCGCCTTGTTGAGAGTCGGCCACTGCGATGCTACCTCCAACATGCTTGATCTGGATGGGTTATTCCTCCGCAGACTATCATCCACATCTTACCCAGTCTTGTGATGCGCGTCACAGTAGATGATCTACCTTGCGACGTATTCTCTTTTCGGCGGTCGAGAAGAAAAGCAGGTCAGAGAAACATTTGCAAGTAGGTACTGTCGCTTACCTCTTGAGGTAAATTGCACATGCGGCATCGGCTCTATACGCTGGCGATTCTAGTATGGCTGAGCGGGTTCAGCGGAACCGCGTTCGCGCAGGCAGCTGGCGCGCCACAGCCGCAGGCTGCAATGTCTTCTCGAAAAACGGCAGTGAATCCGGCAGACTACGTCGGAGCCGAAGCCTGCGCCCTGTGCCATGAGCCCGAGGTGAAGGGCTTCGACAACAATCCGCATGCCAAACTGGCCCTCGAACACGGCGGAAAAGGCGTGACATGCGAAGGCTGCCACGGACCCGGTAAGGCCCATGTTGAGAGCGGCGGGGTCGCGAGCGATATCTTTCAATTCACGAAGGCAACGCCGAAAGAGGTGGAGAAGAAGTGCCTGGCTTGCCATGTTGGTGAACACCCCAACTTCGAGCGGACCGCCCACGGCCAGGCTCTCATCAGTTGCACGAGCTGTCACAGCTCCCACAAGTTTGAACCTCAGACGAAGATGCTTAAAGCGAAGGAGCCGACACTCTGCTATCAGTGCCATACGGATGCGAAGGCCGCTTTTATGCAGCCATTCCACCACAAGGTCAACGAAGGGTTACTGAAGTGCACTGATTGCCACGACCCGCACGGCACCTTCCAGCCGGACCTCCTTCGGACCAGTGCGACCCAGGATGCCATTTGCACTAAGTGCCACGTCGAGACCCTCGGACCATTTGTTTACGAGCACCCGCCCATCAAAACAGAGGGCTGCACCTCGTGCCACTTTCCGCATGGATCGGCGAATTCCCGCTTACTCATACGCAGTAATGTGAACAGCCTCTGCCTACAGTGCCACTCACCGTCAATGAATTTCACTGCGCCTGGCACACCCTCGTTTCATAACCAGGCGAACCAGTACCAGGGCTGCACTATCTGCCATGTGCAGATTCACGGCTCAAACGCCAGCAGTGTTTTCTTCAAGTAAGGAATGGCCACGCATGATGAGCGTAATTTCTTCGATATCGCTCCTGCTGAATCTCCGGGGCACCTCCCTGGTGATTTCAGCCATCGTGTTCACCGCGGGTATTGTTGCCGGTCCTCCGGCCATTGCACAGGACACTACGCCACCAGTGCGTCCTCCAGCCGCTGCACAGGATACCGCGCCACCACCCGCGCCCGGGGACAACATTCGCTTCGGATACGTTATCCATCAGTCAGTCGATTTCGGCGGACACATCGTGACTCAGTCAGGCAGTGGCGCGATGTACGACACGCTGGTTAACATCCAATCCGGGCCGCGCCTCCTCGATAGTTCCTTCCAGATGGTGGCCGTGAATCCAGGCCATGCGCTTCTGTTCGATCATCTCTCGTCAAACAGCTTCGGCTACGGCGGAGATCCCATTGACGGCACTTTTATGAATGTTTCCAAGGGTCGAATCTACAACTTCCAGGGAAACTTCCGCCGCGACCGACAGTATTTTGATTACAACCTGCTTGCCAATCCGCTGATTCCACCTTCGTCTACGCCCTTCGTCCCTATACTCGACTCGCCCCACCTCTATAACACCCTGCGCCGCATGACGGACGTAAACCTCACGCTGGCGCCACTCTCGGTGATCAGCCCGCATTTTGGCTACTTCCAGAACATCAACCAAGGGCCGTCCGGTAGTACGATACACGTCGGCGCCGAGGGGCTGCTCATTCAAAACGTGCGCATCTCTACGTATGTCTGGAATGCCGGGGTCGACTGGAAACCGCTGGCACGGACCAGCGTCAGCTACGACGAGTTCATCACGCAATACAAGGGCAACACCACCTGGGATCTTGCTGGAGCTACCTACAATCTCTCCAACGGCGCACCGGTCAGCCTCGGAATTGATATCTCGTCCGTCTGGGCTACCCCGTGCGCTAAGCCATTCAATCCGGATGGAACCGTCAACCCAACTTGCAACGGTTTTCTCTCTTACATCCGCTCTGCGCCCACGCGCACCCTGTTCCCCAGCGAGCAGTTGCGCTTTCAGAGCGGATTCATCCGGCACGTCGCCATGAACGGACGCGTCATGTACATGGGCACGACAAGCCATCTCAACAACTTCTACGAGAACTTCAATGGCCTGGACTCCCGCCCTGGAAATCGGGTGGAGCTGGAGACCGGATCTGCCAGCGCACGTCGCATCAACGTCAACGCCGACTACGGTATCACTTGGCAGATTACTCCCACCATCGGCGTCTCCGACACCTTTGACTTCTGGTATTTTCGTCAACCCGCGACCAACGTATTTACCCAGATAAACTACGCCGGAACCTCAATGCTTAATCCGCCAGGCGCGGCAACAACAACCACAACATCCGATTACCAAGCCCTCAACCAGAAGACCAAGGTCAACACTTTTATCGCCATCTGGGACCTCGCCCCGCGTGCGCGACTCTCGGTGGGTTACCGCTATAGCAGCCGCATCATCACTGATGCCGGCGGCGACTTTATCCCCATCCACGCGGACTCGGCGCTCTTCGGCCTCGTCCTCAGGCCCACGGCACTATGGCGCGTCAATTTCAACGCCGAAGCCCTGTCTGCCGACAATGCCTTTACCCGCATCAGCCCGCGCAAGCTGCAGCACTACCGGATGCGAACTTCATACAATCCTCATCCTTGGCTCAGCTTCGCCGGAACCATCAACATTCTGGAAAGCAGCGACAATGTCCAGACCGTCAACCACTTCGCACACAACCAGGACTTTTCCTTCGCGACGGTCATCAACCCCAGCGAAAAGTGGGGCATCGACCTGAACTATGCGTACGACAGCGTCTATTCGCGGACGGACGAGTGTTACGCCTCTTCGGCGCCCGTCGCAGGTGCGCAAACGAGTCCCGCGGTGTGCCAGCAAGCAAGCCTGCCTTGGCAAAGCAACGGATTCTATAACCAACCGACACAGTATGGTTCTATCGGGTTCCTGTTGTCTCCCATGAAGAAGCTTCACGCAGCGGCCGGCTATCGCGTGTCTGCGGTCAACGGCCAAGCCCCGCCCATCAACATTCGTCAAGTGCCGGGGTCTCTGCAGTCGCAATATGAAACCCCCTACGGCAGACTCGCTTACGATTTCACTCCGAACTGGACTTGGAAGGGAGACTACAACTACTACGGCTACGGCGAAGGAACGCCGATCGGACCTACTCTTCCTCGCAGTTTCCACGGGAATATCTTCACTCTCGCGATTCGCTATGCTTTCTAACTCTCACAGGCGGTGATCATCCCGTCAACCACAACCACCAGAGGAGCAGCACCCATGATGAAGTACATTACTCACGCCGCCGCAATTGGCTTAATTGCATTCTTTCCGAGTCTCACGAGTCTCGCTCAAACTGGAGCTGATACATACAAGGCCAAATGCCAGATGTGTCATGGTGTCACCGGTCTTGGCGACACACCCGCCGGCAAAACCATGAAAGCGCGCCCATTCAATTCGCCCGACGTTTTGAAGGAGTCGGACGCCGATCTGATCACCGTCATTAAAAAGGGAAAAACAAGATGCCTGCTTTTGCTGGCAAACTCAGTGACGCGCAAATCGATGACGTCTTGGCGTTCATTCACACATTGCCGAAATGAAGGATGTGACGGACAAGAAGCCGTGCTCGCTGGATTACGTCAACGCAAATTTCACAGAGCTAAGGAGTAGGTGATGGAACTGACACCCCAAACTGATGATGGACTTAAGGTCGAACCCTCAGGGCGGCGTTCCTTTTTGGGCGCGTTGTTTGCAATGAGTGCAGCAGGAGTAAGTACGCTGTTGGCAATTCCACTCGTTCGTTTTTCCACGTATCCGCTGCGTCGGGGAGCAACAGAGACCGACTGGTCGGACGTAGGGCAGGTGCAGGAATTGGCCTCACTCACCGAGCCAACTGCAAAAACCATCACTATGGAACGGCGAGATGCCTGGCAGACCACTTCATCGCAGACCGCGATTTACGTGTTGCCATCCAAAGATGGGCAGTTCCGTATCTTATCGCCCATCTGTCCACATCTGGGTTGCTCGGTCCGCTGGGTAGGCGATCAGGACAAATTCATCTGCCCATGCCATTCCGGATCGTTTACCGCAGATGGAGAGCGCATTGCTGGGCCACCGCCTCGCTCTATGGACGCACTCGAATCCAAAGTGGAGGACGGCATATTGAAAGTACGCTACCAATATTTTCGCCAAATTGTTTCAACGAAAGAAGTAATGGCCTGAGGCACATGCGTCTATGACGAACCGATCATCACCTAAGTCGACCGATAGCTCTAACATTGCAACCACGCTGGACAATTGGTTGGATCAACGGACGGGCATTGACTCCATTTTGCACGAGACGCTGGACGAGCCGATTCCGGGAGGCGCCAGTTGGGCCTATGTCTTCGGCTCCGGGCTCCTCTTCCTGTTTGTATCGCAAGTCATCACCGGCGTATTCCTCGCCCTTTACTACGTGCCGTCGGCCGACCACGCGCACACCGTTGTGTCCTACATCGTGAAAGAGGTAAGTTCGGGATCATTCATCCGCAGCATCCATGCCTATGGATCGAGTGGCATTATCATCCTGCTTTTGCTCCACATCGGACAAACCATCCTCTATGGCTCCTATAAGGGACGACGTGAACTACTGTGGCTCTCTGGCTGCATCCTGTTGGCGTTAATGCTCGGAATGGCCTTCACCGGATATCTGCTCCCTTGGGATGAGAAGGCGTATTTCGCTACTGCTGTTGGAACAAACCTAGTTGCAGAAGTGCCCTTCATCGGCCCGATCTTACAGAAGCTGGTACGGGGCGGCGATCAAATGGGAACTCTTACGCTCTCCCGTTTCTTTGTGCTGCACGTCTTCGTGCTGCCCGCTATGCTTATCGGTTTCATCGCTGCGCATGTGTTTTTCTTCCGCAAAGCTGGCGCAGCTGGTCCGATCAAAGAGGATCCGGTCCACCCCAAGTTGCCGGCAGTTCCGTTTTACCCGCGTCAGGTGTTTATGGATGCCGTGTTCGCCATCGTGTTGATAGGGATCCTGGCAATAATCGCGAAGACCATTCCGATGAGCCTGGGACCAGCCGCCAACCCGGCGGACACACATTTTCTCCCGCGTCCGGAATGGTACTACCGGCCGGCTTTTCAATGGCTCAAATATCTCAGTGGTCACTGGTCTCTGATCGGGGGCATTTTTCTGCCAGCGGTGCTCGCTCTGATCTTTGCCGGAGCGCCATTTCTGGACCGAAGACTCGAGCGCCGCCCCTGGCGCCGTCCAATCTCAGTGGGCGCATTTTTTCTCTTCTTGATCGCCTACACGTCTCTCGGCATCGCCAGCTACCGCGACGACTATCGCGATCCTGGGATGGCCGCGCAGATGCGCCAGCAGGATGCAGATGCAAAAGCCTTCATGCAGGCACCCTTCGTGCCGGAAGTGGCTGCAGGAAGCGTATCGGCTGCTCTGGCATCTGCTGACCCCAAAGTCCTAAAAGGACAGGCGCTATTTGAGGCTCAGTCTTGCAACTCCTGCCACGGAGAGGCAGGTGTAGGCACGGCAGCTGCAGGTCCTGACAAGCATTGGAAAGAAATTTACCGACGCTCAGTTGATTGCCCTGCTTCAGTCACCCAATAGCACTATGACCAACGGCGGTATGACGCCAGTTGCTTTGAAGCCGGATGATCTGGAAGCCCTCGCGGCCTACCTCGATCAACTTCACTGACTTCTGTAGGGCATTGTGATCCTCGCGATGATCGTATGAAGTAAGGGGACTAAACCCAACGATTGAATAAGTATCGCCTGTTCGATAAACGCCGGACAACAACAGAAAGAAGTGCGATTGTATGTCTGAGAGACCCGTTGACGATAACGCGGCAATTTATTTGATTGGAGGTTGAATAGCTTCGCTCGCGGCTGCCGCCTTTTTCGTTCCTATGTCGGTCCAGGGGCGATCGCCCGCAGGTCGTCCGGAACGCTCAAAGAACCTTGCCTTCATCGGACAATTCTGCGAAATTCCAGACGATGTGGTGTTCACAGTGGAATTTCGATCCGTTCCGCGCAAACCGCAGTGTACTCGTTGCTCGGGCTGAAGCGCACACCCCGCCGGTCTACAAAGGAAATCACGATCCGCGCGTCCTCCTAAAGGCGTTCCTGACGCTACACGACAAAGACAGCTAGATGTCCGATCCCGTGACACCGAGAGGAAGAGCGACGCCTCGCAAATTTGCTGCAATTGCAAGGTCTTTCTTCCCGCTCCGCACAGTGGTCGAGAAACCCGATGCGGCCGCTGTGCACCGAAGTGCAAGGTCTATATGCATTTCATGCTGACCAATGGCTGGTATTGCCAATTCCTTAAACAGGAACTCAAAACGTCTGTGGGCAAGCCACTCGTTTTGTCGTCACCCGAGAAGATTTTGGAACTCGCGCGCCGTGGTGGCGCCGAGATGAAGCTTGAAGATATTCAGGCCATCGAATACGGGCATTTCAAGTGGGCGCGGTAGCACCTGGCTCAATCTCACACAGGAGCAGTACCGAAAGCTAAAAGGGTAAGATGTCATCGGCTATGTCACGAGGGAGTATCAACATGAATGAACTCGAAACCGCAATCATCACCAAGACCGGACATGGCTTCGAGGTGGCGGACAACTTTGGCGAAATCATAGGAAGTTTTAAGAACTGGAATCAGGTCGCGAACATGTTCCGCAGCGAGGATTTCTCCGAGGAATACATTGC